>CAUVXB020000001.1:0-2412804 GCA_963555825.3 Alphaproteobacteria bacterium
CCATGAGGGCTGCCTTGATGGCGCAGGTGCCTCCTCCTGTCACTGTCGTCCCGTAGAGCTTGTACATCGTCAGTCTCCAGACGTCGGCAATCTATCTCGAACAGCCTCGCGGATCTCAAAAATTCGGCCCACTTTGGCGTTGCAGAGGCCGATTTAACTTAGGCGCTTCGATCACTCGGGCAGACCGGCCTTGCGCAGGCCATCGAGGTAGGGGGCGAGGCCGCCGGGATGTTTGGTCGGCAGCGTTTTCGCCAAGTACGAAAGAGAGACATCAGGCTTTTCTTTGAGCGCTGACGCGACGGCGTCGCGGGCTTCGTCGAGCCGGCCCAGATTGCCGAGCGCCGCAGCCAGCGCCGCTTGAGGCCAGTAGCCCTTGGCGCGCGGCAGACGGATCGTCTCGTGCGCCCATTCGACACCCTCCTCGTAATCGTGCATCAGCGTACACGTCATCGAGTGGACGACCGTGGTTGCCCAATTCAGTGGATCGCGCGGGCTGAGCCGTTAGATCCGGCCTAGCGCGAAGTAGGCAACCGGGTCCATGTCGTCCAAGGCAACGGCCTTCTTCGCCAGCGCAAATCCCGCCGAAGCACTTTCCTCCGGATTTTCCGAATAGCCGACCATCAAATTAATGTAGTGCGTATAGGCCTCGTGTGCGTATGCGGCGGGGAACGTCGGGTCGAGTTCGCGGGCGCGCTGGAACAACCGCAGCGCCTCGGTGACGCCCTCGCTGGTGAAGAGCCACATGTGCCAGAGCGCCCGGTGATAGGTCTCCCAGGCATCTAGGCTCTCGGGCGGTTTGCGCGCCGCGCGCTCGCGCTCGAATGCGCGGAGCTCGGGCTCGACGACGCCGACGATTGTGCGCGTCATGTCGTCCTGCAGCTCGAAGATGTCCTCGATCACGCGGTCGTAACGCTCGGCCCAGACCTGCGTTCCGGCCGTCGCATCGACCAATTGGGCGGCGACTCGGACGCGGTTGCCAGCCTTGCGCACGCTGCCTTCGAGGACGTAGCGCACGCCCAATTCGCGGGCGACCTGCTTGGTGTCGGGGGGTCTTGGCCCTTGTAGGTGAACGTCGAATTGCGGTCGATCACGAAGAACCAGCGGTTCTTCGCCAGGGCAGCGATGACATCCTCGGTGATGCCGTCGGCGAGGTATTCCTGCTCGGCATCGCCCGACAGGTTGGTGAACGGCAGCACCGCGATTGACGGCTTGTCGGGCAGCGCCAGCGGCTCGGCCGGAGGATCGGCAGCGGCCGGCTCGGCGCCGTCGAGTCGCGCGCTGTAGACGCGCAACGGCTTGGCGATGTTCTTGGCCCGCTTCTCGCCGAGATCATCGAAGGCCAGGTCGAGCTTGCCGTCGACCTGGTCGAACACCACCGCCGAGACGGCCACACCACCGGGCGCGCACAGTTCTTGCAGGCGCGCGGCGACGTTGACGCCATCGCCGTAGATGTCGTCGCCCTCGACGATGACGTCGCCGAGGTTGACGCCGATGCGGAACTCGATGCGCTTGTCCGCCGGCACCTCGGCATTGCGCGCGGCGATGCCGTCCTGGACGGCGGCGGCGCATTGCACCGCGTCGACCACACTGGCGAATTCGACCAGCGCGCCGTCGCCCATCAGCTTGACGATGCGGCCATTATGCGCCTCGACCGCCGGATCGATGCAGGCCTCGCGATGCGCCTTGAGCGCAATGAGCATGCCCGCCTCATCGTCGCCCATGAGACGCGAATAGCCGACCACGTCGGCCGATAAGATCGCCGCGAGTCTTCGTTGCAAGAGGTCTCCCCCTGACGACATGTAGACTGAATATTGCTCGCACGATAACGAGCACTGAGCGCCGGTCAAGCACTGGTCCTTGGAGCGCTGCGGGAATGTCGCGTGGCGGCGACAACGTCTGTTGCGTTGCCGCGTCAACTCTGGCATGTTCCGCGCGACTTTTTTGGCCGATGTTGCGCGCGCTGTCCGGGGTGGGCTCGTGCCGCGAATTCCGGCGCTTCCTCAAGTTGGGTTCGAAGGGGGATTAGAATGCCTACCACCTATTGGTTGGTCGTCGCGAGCGGCGTCGTCGCGTTGCTCTATGGTGTATTCGCTGCCAAGTCTATCTTCGCGGCCGACCCCGGCGACGAGCGCATGCAGGAAATCGCCGGCGCCATTCAGGAAGGCGCGAGCGCGTATCTGAAACGCCAATATACGGCCATCGCCATCGTCGGCGTGGTGGTCGGTGTCATCCTGGCAGCGACACTCGGCATCACGGTGGCCGTCGGATTCGTGATCGGCGCGGTGCTTTCCGGCGTGACCGGGTTCATCGGCATGAACGTCTCCGTGCGCGCCAACGTCCGCACCGCGCAAGCCGCGAAAACCGGCCTGAGCGGGGCGCTCGACATCGCCTTCAAATCAGGCGCGGTGACCGGACTTTTGGTGGTCGGGCTCGCGCTTCTCGGCGTTGTCGGTTACTACGGCGTGCTGATCAACGCCGGCGTCGAGCTTGGCGATGTAATTTGGGCTCTGATCGCACTCGGCTTCGGCGGCTCGTTGATCTCGATTTTCGCCCGCCTCGGCGGCGGCATCTTTACCAAGGGCGCCGATGTGGGCGGCGACCTGGTCGGCAAGATCGAGGCCGGAATTCCCGAGGACGACCCGCGCAACGCCGCGGTGATCGCCGATTCCGTCGGCGATAATGTCGGCGATTGCGCTGGCATGGCGGCCGATCTGTTCGAGACCTATGTGGTCACCATGGTCGCCACCATGCTGCTGACGGTGATTTTCTTCACCGGTTCGGCGCTCGAATCACTGATTTTGTATCCCCTCGCCATCGGCGGCGTTTGCATCGTTACCTCGGTGATCGGCACCTTCTTCGTCCGCCTCGGCGGCAGTGAAAACATCATGGCGGCCCTGTACAAGGGTTTTATGGTCACGGCGCTGCTGTCGGCCGTCGCGCTTTGGCCTCTGACCGACGCCATGATCGGCTTCGACAGCGAATTCACCATCGACGGGTTGACCTTCACCGGACGGCATTTGTTCTATTGCGGACTCGTCGGGCTGGTGGTGACCGGCCTTTTGGTGTGGATTACCGAATATTACACATCGACCGATTTTCGCCCCGTGCGCGCCATCGCCAAGGCGTCCGAGACCGGCGCGGGCACCAACATCATTCAGGGCCTCGCCGTATCCATGGAGGCGACCGCCTTGCCGGTCATCGTGCTCTGCGGCGGCATTCTCGTCGCCTATAGCAACGCCGGTCTGTTCGGCATCGCCATCGCGGTCACCGCCATGCTCGCCCTGGCCGGCATGGTCGTCGCGCTGGACGCATACGGTCCAGTAACCGACAACGCCGGCGGTATCGCCGAGATGGCCGAGTTGCCCACCGACGTGCGCAAGACGACGGACGCGCTCGACGCCGTGGGCAACACTACCAAGGCGGTGACCAAGGGCTACGCCATCGGTTCGGCGGCGCTCGCGTCCCTGGTCCTGTTCGCCGCCTATACCGAGGAACTGGGGCGCTTGTTCCCCGATATCGGCGTGGTGTTCGAACTCCAGAACCCCTATGTCGTGGTCGGCTTGTTCATCGGCGGCATGCTGCCCTATCTGTTTGGCGCCCTGGGCATGATGGCGGTGGGTCGCGCAGCCGCGTCGGTGGTTGTCGAAGTGCGCCGCCAGTTCAAGGAGATCCCAGGCATCATGGAAGGCACGGCGAAGCCCGAATACGGCCGCGCCGTCGATCTTCTGACCCGCGCAGCGATCAAGGAAATGATCGTTCCGTCGCTGCTGCCGCTCCTGGCACCCGTGGCGTTCTATGGGGTGATCAATTTGGTCGGCGGCCAGGCCGCGGCGTTCGAGGCACTCGGCGCCATGCTACTCGGCACCATCGTCACCGGAATCTTCTTGGCCATCTCCATGACCTCGGGCGGCGGTGCCTGGGACAATGCCAAGAAATACATCGAGGATGGCAACCACGGCGGCAAGGGGTCGGACGCCCATGTGGCGGCGGTCACCGGCGATACGGTGGGCGATCCCTATAAGGACACGGCGGGACCGGCGATTAACCCGATGATCAAGATCATCAATATCGTCGCGCTGCTGCTGCTCGCGGCGCTCGCCTAGGAGCGGTTCCGAGCGCGGCGGAAAGGGAAGGGGCTATTCCGAATCCTTGCGCGCGAAGCGGCCGATGTTGCCGATCAGCTGTTGCAGGATCGTGACTTCCTTGCCACTGGTCGGTGTCACCCGATCGACGATTTCCACGGCGCGGGCGTCGTCCATGCCATAGGTGTCGATCGCCGCGACCAGGCCGTTCTCGTCGAATCGTATGGCGACGACCTGTTGATCGATCACTTCGGGTTCGTTGAACGCGACGGTCTCGACGCGCGCGGCGATGTAGTACCAGATCTCGTCGCCGAAGGTCGCGGCGCTCGACGGCGAGCCGAGCAGAATGGCGACGTCGTCGCGCGAGGCCTCACCGGGTACAATCTCGGCGAGTTTGTCCGGATCGGGCAGGTTGCCGCGGGTCGCGACGTTCGGCGTACATGCCGAAACTGCGGCGATCATGACCGCACAGACGATGGAGAGTATGACCGGTTTCATTGATGTCTTCTGCACGTGCCACCGACGCAGCCAGCGACCTCGATGCTTTGTTTGGATCGAGCGCGACGCTGCAAGGAAGGGCGTTTCGTTGTCGAGGCATTCATTGCACCGGCAAACCGGCCATGTCAACCTGCGCTCCGAGCGAGAACTTCGGTGATCGGCAAGGTTCGCTGGTTCGGCCGCAACGAGATGCACGATCGCGCCAGACAGCTCTATATGCTGGTTGTCGAACAGGCGCGCCAGCCGGCGTTCTATCGTGATCTGGGTGTGCCGGACACGCTTGACGGCCACTTCGAGATGATCGTGTTGCATATGGTGATGATGCTACGCGCGTTACGGCGCGATGGCGATGACGGCATCGAGTTGGGTCAATTGGTGTTCGACGTGATGATGGACGATATGGATAGCTCGTTGCGTGAAATGGGCGTCGGTGACCTCGGCGTCGGGCGGCGTGTCAAGGCGATGGCGCAGGCCTTCTATGGCCGTGCGACGGCCTATGAGGCGGCGCTTGCCGCCGATGAAGATACGCTGGACCAGGCGTTGCGGCGCAATCTTTATGCGACGGCCGAACCCGTCGGGGATGACGTGGCGGCGATGATCGTCTATGTCCTTCGGGAATTCGGCGCAATTGACGCCGGCGTGGCGATGTCGGCAACGGCAGGCGAATTCCGTTTCGGTGCTCCGCCTGATCGGCATGAGGGTTGAAGGACGATGACCGAATTAGTGGTGAACGAACTCGCGCGCCTGGTGTCGCTGGCCAGCATCGGTAATGCTGAACGGTCGATCATAATCGAGGTCACGGTGGGTGAGCGCGAGGCGCTCGCGCGCCGGTTCGGTCTTGAGTCGCTCGATCGCATGACCGCGTCGGCCACGATTTGGCGGCTCAATGACGGCGCTGTGCGGCTTCGAATCGCGTTCGCCGCCGATGTCGTCCAGCATTGCGTCGCAACCCTCGAACCCATCGAGGCTCGGGTCGAAGGCGAAGAGGATATTCTCCTGGTGCGTCCTGGCGCGAATTCGGTGGAAGTCGAGATCGACCCGACCGACGACGAGCCCGAGCCGTTGCTTGGCGAGACGCTCGATATCGGCGAGGTGGTCGCCGAGCAATTCGGCCTTGCACTCGATCCGTATCCGCGCAAAACGGGGGTCGAGTTCAGGGTCGACACGGCGCGCTCGAACGACGGTGACGATCGAGGTTCGCCGTTCGAGGTGTTACGCGGCTTGACCGCGGGGCGCGAGGGCGCATCCGGCGGCTGAGCAGCTTGCTCTTGTGAAAATTACTTGGTAAAGCACGCCGTTTTGCGCATAACGTTACAATTGTAGAGACGAACACAATGGCCGTTCCAAAGAAGAAAACATCGAAATCCCGGCGCGACATGCGGCGGTCCCATCATGCCTTGAAGGGTGCCAAGCTCACCGAATGTCCGAACTGCGGCGAGCTTAAGCAACCGCATCACGTTTGCCAGGCGTGCGGCCACTACAACGACCGCGAGATCGTTGAGGGGGTGGGTGCGATATAGCACGCCGCATCGCTAGTGTCCTGATCGATAAATTGATATGATTATGTCTCTATTTGTTTTTAGGAGGCGCGATTGATGGCGAGAGTGGCGGTGACGATCTCTTTGAGCGATGACGAGCGCGCCGAATTGGAGGCGCTGTCTCGTCGTCGCAAGACGTCGCAGGGGCTTGCGCGGCGGGCTCGGATCGTCTTGGCGGCGGCGGAAGGGTTGGAGAACAAGGAGATCGCCGTTCGTCTCGAGGCGAGCGCGGACACCGTGGGCAAGTGGCGTCGCCGCTATGCGGCGGAGGGCCTCGACGGTCTGTACGACGAACCCCGCCCCGGCGCGCCGCGTCAAATCGGCGATGACGCCATCGCGGAAGCGGTCCGGCTGACGCTGGAAGAGACGCCGCCGGACGCGACCCATTGGAGCCTTCGCTCGATGGCGCGGGCGAGCGGCCACGCGCCCTCGACCATTCATCGCATCTGGCGGGCCTTCGGCTTGCAGCCGCATCGCTCGGAGACCTTCAAGCTGTCGAGCGATCCCTTCTTCGTGGAGAAGGTCCGCGACATCGTCGGTCTGTATTTGGCGCCGCCGGATCGTGCCCTGGTTCTCTGTGTCGACGAAAAGAGCCAGATCCAGGCCCTGGACCGTTCCCAGCCCCTCTTGCCGATGCGCCCCGGGCAGGCGGAGCGGCGCAGCCACGACTACAAGCGCCACGGCACGACCTCTCTCTTCGCGGCCCTCGACATCGCCACGGGAGAGATCATCGGCAAATGTTTCCCGCGCCATCGGGCCCGAGAGTTCCGCAAATTCCTCGACCTCGTCGAGGCGAACGTCCCTGCTGATCTCGACATCCACATCGTCATGGACAACTACGGGACCCACAAGACCAAGGCGATCCGCGACTGGTTCGCCAAACGGCCGCGCTGGCAGGCCCATTTCACACCCACCAGCGCCTCCTGGCTGAACCAGGTCGAGCGCTGGTTCGGGCTGCTGACCGACAAGCAGATCAGGCGCGGCGTCCATCGCTCCACCAAGGAGTTGGAGCGCACCATCCTCGACTACATCGACACGACAAACCAGAACCCCAAACCCTTCAAATGGACCAAATCCGCCGATGACATCCTCGGCGCCATCCAGCGCTTCTGCCTCCGAACAATCGAAATCGCTGAACAGCAGGCGAAAATCATGCGAACTTCGGAATCGGGACACTAGCTTAAGAGGCCAGAACAGGTGAACCAGCCGATTACCATAGCGCTTGACGCCATGGGCGGTGATCACGGGCCTGCGGTGGTGCTGGAAGGCGCGGACAGAGCGCGCCTGCGTTTTCCTGGTACGCATTTCCTGTTGTTCGGCGACCAGGCAAAGCTGAACGTGCTGCTCGAACGCAACGCCGGATTGGCGTCGGTCTCGATGGTCCACCATACGGATGTGGCGATCGGGTCGGATGAGAAACCGTCGGTCGCTTTGCGTCAAGGACGCAATTCCAGCATGCGCCTTGCCATCCAGGCGGTGCGTGACGGTGCTGCCGCGGGTGTCGTCTCGGCGGGCAATACGGGCGCGCTGATGGCGATGTCCAAGATAGTGCTCAAAACGCTTCCGGGTATTCATCGCCCCGCGCTCGCCACGGTATTTCCGACCATGCGTGGTGAAACCGTCGTGCTCGACCTAGGCGCCAACGCCGAGTGCACGGCCGAAAACCTGGTCCAGTTCGCGGTCATGGGCGAGGTCTTCGCGCGTACCGTGATCGGCGTCGTCAAGCCGACGGTTGGGCTGTTGAACATCGGCATCGAGATCACCAAGGGCAACGAAACCGTGCGCAATGCGGCGAAGCTGCTTGACGAGGGAAATTTGCCGATCGTCTTCCACGGCTTCATCGAGGGTGACGACATCACCGCGGGCACCGTTGACGTTGCGGTTACTGACGGGTTCACCGGCAATATTGCCTTGAAGACGGCCGAGGGGACCGCACACCTCATCGCCGATTATCTCCGGGCGGCATTCAAGCAATCATTGATGTCGCGGCTGGGTTATCTCCTTGCGCGGTCGGCCTTGAACACGATGCGCGCCCGGGTCGACCCGCGCCACTACAACGGTGCCGTGTTCCTTGGCCTCAACGGCATCGCGGTCAAGAGCCATGGCGGCACCGACGCGCTCGGGTTTTCCAATGCCATCGGTGTTGCCGTCAACATGGCAGCGCAGGGTTTCAATGACAAAGTCATCGCGGAACTCAACCAGTGGCACGCTGATCACGTTGCAAACGAAAAGGCAGCTACAGTTTGAAAATTTACCAATCACGCGTTGCCGGATGGGGTTCGTACCTGCCAGAGCGCGTCGTCACAAATCGCGATCTTGCCGAGTTCGTCGATACGTCTGACAACTGGATCGTCGACCGTACGGGGATTCAACAGCGCCATATTGCCGCGACCGGCGAGTACACGTCGGATTTGGCTACCCGGGCCGCCGAACGAGCGCTTGAAAGCGCGGGTGTCGATGCATCGGACGTCGACCTCATCGTCGTCGCGACGGCGACGCCGGATCAGACGTTTCCAGCCACTGCGGTCAAAGTTCAAGCCGAACTCGGCGTCAGCCGCGGCGCTGCGTTCGACGTTCAGGCGGTGTGTACGGGCTTCGTCTATGCGCTGGCCGTGACCGATAACTTCATCCGGCTGGGACAGGCCGATTGCGCCATTGTCATTGGCGCGGAAACGTTTTCTCGAATACTCGATTGGAACGACCGGTCGACCTGTGTGCTGTTCGGCGACGGTGCGGGCGCCTTGGTGATGCGCGCCAGCGAGGCAAAACCGGGCAACAGTTCGCCGGGCGTACTGTCGACCCATCTGCACGCCGACGGGACGAAGCGGGGTTTCCTTTACGTCGATGGCGGGCCCTCGACGACGCAGACCACTGGCCATTTGCGCATGTCGGGCCGCGAAGTTTTCCGGCACGCGGTCGGATTGCTCGCCGCTGCCGTCGACGAGGCGCTGGAGGCCAACGGACTCGAGCCGGGCGACATCGACTGGCTGGTGCCGCATCAAGCGAACAAACGGATCATCGACGCGACCGCGAAGAAACTCGGCATGCCCGAGGACAAGATCGTCTATACAATCGACCATCATGCCAACACGTCGGCGGCATCGATCCCGCTGGCGCTGGCACAGGCGGCTGGAGACGGTCGCATTCAGCCCGGGCATCTGATCCTGATCGAGGGTATGGGCGGCGGCTTCACCTGGGGATCAGCCGTTATCCGCTGGTAGGCTGGCTCATCGAACGCGAGGTTCGCATTAGCGAACCATTGCATCCCTTTGATATTGACGGTTTTTTCATAATGCTGTAGGTTTTGTCTTTGGCCCCGATTGGCATGGAGCGATGGCCGGGATGACTGTCACGAGATCCGATCTCACCGAGGCGGTATACCAGGAAGTCGGCCTGTCACGGAACGAGTCGGCTCAGCTGGTCGAATCCGTGTTGCACGAAATCGTCGATACACTGGCGCAGGGCGAACCGGTCAAGCTTTCGTCGTTCGGCACGTTCTCGGTGGTCAACAAGGCACAGCGCATCGGCCGCAATCCCAAGACCGGTGAGGAAGTGCCAATTCTGCCGCGGCGCGTTCTGGTGTTTCGCGCCTCCCATGTGCTCAAGGATCGAATCAACCCGACGACCGCATGGAGCGATGACTGATCATGGCGACCGCGCCCTCGACCGCGAGGACGGATCGCCGCTCGGGTAAGTCGCCCGCGGCGTTCAAGACGATTAGCGAAGTCGCTGGACAGCTTGACGTGCCGCAACATGTGCTGCGCTTCTGGGAAACCCGATTTTCCCAAATTCGGCCACTGAAGCGGGGCGGTGGGCGCCGGTATTACCGACCCGAGGATATCGAACTTCTCGACCGCATAAAGACGCTGCTTTATGCCGATGGCTATACCATCAAGGGCGTGCAAAAACTGCTGCGGGAAAGCGGCCGCGGCCCGGCCGCACTCGACGTCACCGAAACCGAAGAAGCCGCGCCGTCCGACGGTAGGCAAGCCGAGATCGAAGCGGTCTTGGCCGAGCTCGTTGCCATCCGAAATCTACTCAAAAACACATCCTGACGCGTTGCCTCGTCTCCCTATGGCGGCTATAGTGCGGCCGCGTCGGCGATACACCGTCGAACGTTGGCCGGAGCGTGGCGCAGTCTGGTAGCGCACTTGTCTGGGGGACAAGGGGTCGGTGGTTCGAATCCACTCGCTCCGACCATTTTTTTTAATAGGTTATGCCGTGTTTCTAAGAGATCACTTTGGTTGTTCCTGGTATCATTTAATGCATGACATTAGACGGCGGGCTCGGCGCAAATGCCGCCGTTCATGCGGTGCTGCCGGGGGTGCTGCACTTCGTAGGGAGGGGGCGTAATGGCGCTGGAACTCAAAACTGCGCCCGAAGGGTTGATGTCGGACGCCGAACTTGCCGCATGGCATGACATTCCGCCGGCCGTAATCAGCGACGAATTGAACCGAACGGGGGCCATGGCCGCGGCCATCAAACCCCTGGCGCCGGGCATGAAGGTTGTCGGCCAGGCGCTGACGGTTCAGACGATGGTCGGTGACAATGCGGCGCTGCATTACTGCTTGACGGTCGCCTGGCCTGGCGCTGTCATCGTCGTCGATGCGCGTGGACACCTGGATACGGCTGTGTGGGGCGGTATCCTTACCTACGCTGCGAAGCATGTCGGAGTCGCCGGCGTGGTCGTCGACGGCAGCGTTCGTGACGTTGCCGAACTGCGGGAATCCGGGCTCGCCGTGTATGCACGGGGCGCCATCCCAAGCGGACCTCACAAGGGATGGGGCGGTAGCGTCAACGTGCCGATTCAATGTGGCGGCGTGGCCGTCGATCCGGGTGATCTGATCGTCGCCGACGACGATGGCGTGGTGTCCGTCGGGCGCCGTCATTTGGACGGCTTGCTGGCGCGCTGTCGCGCACGCCTCGAGCGCGAGGCGGTGATGCTGCAACGGATCGACGCGGGCGCGACGACCGTTGATCTACAGGGGCTGCCGCCGGCCGAAAAATTCGGCGGCTAAACGTTGCGATACCTCGGTCCGGTCAGCGATTGAAATTGGGCAACCGTCGAAGGGCCGGATCGACCTTGGGCCGCTTCACGAACTTCTTGGATTCGAGCCGGGGCACCCCGAATTTGGCACCTTCAACCGGCTGATAGGACGACGCTTGCCTATCCGGTTTACACCCACACCCACTAGGGCTAGAATGGGCGCAAACCGGATATAGGGGAGCGCGCCATGGATGTTCTCGACCGCGCCGATCTCCCATTCCCGCATTCGCTACCCGAGTGAGAACGGCAGAGCAATAATCCCCCACTGAAGCGGCCGGTCGATCCGGCTGCGGCGGACCAAAATGGGACCGCGTATAGCCTTCTGTCAGGGTTGCTCTGACTGGAAGGCGGGGGGGATGTATCGGGTGGAGTTGTACGCACGGGTTCGGCGGGCGTGTCATGTCGAGGGGATGAGCACCCGCGAGGCCTCGCGGGTGTTTGGTGTAGACCGCAAGACGGTCCGTAAGATGCTGTCGTTCTCGGTGCCGCCAGGGTATCGCCGAAGCGCGCCGCCGAGGCGGCCAAAGCTGGGTCCGTTCACGGGAATCATCGATCGGATCTTGGAAGACGATCGGACCAGCCACCGCAAGCAACGGCACACTGCGAAGCGCATCTTCGACCGCCTCCGGGACGAGTACGGTTTCACGGGCGGCTACACCATCGTGAAGGACTACGTTCGTGAGCAGGGGCTTCGGTCGCGTGAGGTGTTCGTGCCACTCTCCCATTCCCCCGGTCACGCCCAGGCGGACTTCGGCGAAGCGATGGCGGTGATCGGCGGCGCGTTACGGAAGATCCACTTCCTTGCCTTCGACCTTCCCCACAGTGATGGTTGCTTTGTTGCGGCCTATCCGGCGGAGACGACCGAAGCATTCTGCGATGGCCACAACGCGGCGTTTGCCTTCTTCGGCGGCGTCCCCCGATCCATCCTGTACGACAACACCAAGCTGGCGGTTGCCCGGATCCTGGGCGATGGGAAGCGGCAGCGAACGCGCGTCTTCACGGAGCTTCAGTCCCACTATCTGTTCGAGGACAGGTTCGGCCGGCCGGGCAAGGGCAACGACAAGGGCAAGGTCGAGGGACTGGTCGGCTTCATCCGGCGGAACTTCCTGGTCCCCGTCCCGCGTGCCGAGAGCTTCGCGGCCCTCAACGATGCTCTCGCCGAACAGTGCCGCCGGCGCCAGGCGGCGCGGCTGCGGGGCCACAAGGAGACCATCGGCGAGCGTCTCGAGCGGGATCGTCAAGTTCTCTTGCCATTGCCGCCTGCTCCCTATGATGCCTGCGATAAGCGCCCTGGACGGGCGAGTTCGCTGTCGCTGGTGCGTTACCGCAGCAACGACTATTCCGTGCCCGTGGCCTACGGCCACCGTGAGGTGCTCATCCGGGGCTACGTCGATGAGGTGGTGATCAGCTGCGGGGCCGAGGTGATCGCCCGGCACCGCCGGTCCTACGACAGCGAGGACCTGATCTTCGACCCGCTGCATTACCTGCCCTTGATCGAGCAGAAGATCGGCGCCCTCGACCAGGCCGCGCCATTGGCGGGCTGGGACCTGCCCGAGGCCTTCATCACTCTGCGGCGGCTCCTCGAAGCTCGTATGGGCAAGGCAGGCAAGCGCGAGTACGTCCAGGTGCTCCGTCTACTGGAGACCTTCCGGCTCGAGGAGGTCGAGGGTGCGGTCGGCGACGCCCTGCGGCTCGGCGCAATCGGCTTTGATGCGGTGAAGCACCTGGTACTGTGCCGCATCGAGCGGCGGCCGCCCAGGCTCAACCTCGACGTCTATCCGTATCTGCCGCGCGCCCGGGTCGCGATGACGTCCGCCAAGTCGTACATGAGCCTGCTGTCGGGGCTCGGCGCATGACCGACACACCGCAAGTGCTGCTCGCCCACCACCTCAAGACGCTGAAGCTGCCGACCTTCCTGCGCGAGTACGACAAGATCGCCCGGCAGTGCGCCTCGGAAGGCGTCGATCACGTCCGCTACCTGTTGAGACTCGCCGAGCTCGAGCTGATCGACCGCGAGCGCCGCATGGTCGAGCGGCGCATCAAGGCGGCGCGCTTCCCCGTGGTCAAGAGCCTCGACAGCTTCGACTTCAAGGTCATCCCCTCGCTCAACAAGGCGCTGGTCCTGGAGCTGGCCCGCTGCGAGTACATCGAGCGCCGCGAGAACCTCATCGCGCTCGGCAACAGTGGGACCGGCAAGACCCACATCGCCCTCGGTCTCGGCCTGGCGGCCTGCCAGAAGGGCCTCTCGGTCGGCTTCATCACCGCCGCCGCGCTGGTCCACGAACTCATCGAGGCCCGCGATGACAAGCAGCTGCTGAGGTTCCAGAAGAAGCTCGCCACCTACAAGCTTCTGATCGTCGACGAACTCGGCTTCGTGCCGCTGTCGAAGACCGGCGCCGAGCTGTTGTTCGAGGTGTTCAGCCAACGCTACGAGCGGGGCTCGACCCTGGTCACCACCAATCTGCCCTTCGACGAATGGACCGAGGTGTTCGGCTCCGAGCGCCTCACCGGCGCGCTCCTCGATCGCCTCACCCACCACGTCAACATCCTCGAGATGAACGGTGACAGCTACAGGCTCAACCAGAGCCGCAGGCGTCAAACCCCGACTGCTAACTGAACCGACCACCCAGCCCACGCTTGACCCCGTGGGCCCACAGGTCCCTCCCGCGCGCGCCGCCGCGTCAGCCTGTTGAGGGCACGCCGCGTCGCGCGCGGGGCCCTCCCGTGGACTACGGGGACAAGCCCGCAGCCGCCAAGCGGTCCCTTCTTACACCGCCGAGGTGGTCCCTTTTTGCTCCGCCATTGACAGCCTCGTCACTGCGATTGGCGCTTCGTCATGCGTGCATAGGGCCGAGGCCTACCCGCCACCCCGCCGGTAGTGCAGGTCGATGCGGGCCAACAGGGCGTCGGCTTGCGTCTCGTCGTAGCCGGTGAAGCTGAAGGTCACCTCGGTGACCGGCAGGCGGAACAGGCCGATCGCGCGGGTGCCTTCGGGACCCAGCTCGATTTCGATGCCTCGCGCGCCGTCGACGACGGTGGCGCGGTTGCCTTCGGCGGTGGACGCCAGGCCCTCGAGCGCGGCAGGCAGGCGATGGAAGAAATCCGCGTGCGTGATGCCCATGACCCGAACGCGCGTGATCGTCATGCGATGAACGGACGAGCCCGCGTCAGCCGCCGGCGACCGGCGGCCACATGGCCAGGTGATCACCCTCGGCGAGCCGCTTCAGGCCGCGCTGCGACGGCGCGACGAAGATGCCGTTGATCAACACCAGATGCGCCATCTCGGGCGGCACGCCGAAGAGCCCCATGACGTCGGCCGGGGTCGCGCCGTCGGGCGCCTCGATCTCGATCTGGTTCTTGTACGCCTCGGCCGGCAGGTAGTTGCTCAGCACGGCGAACAGCTTCAGGGTGATGCGCATGGCGTCCGGGTCGCTTGCTGAAACCGCGACTGGGCGCGGCCCAGTGGCGCCCGAAAGCACCCCGGGTCGCGCCCGACGCGTCGATGATTGCCGGGTCGGTTAAAGCGCGAGCCGCTCGAGCGTCTCGTTGGTCGGCACGCCGTCTTCGCTCCAGCCGCGCAGCTCGTAGTACTCGGGCAGCATCTCGCCCAGCCCGGCGACCTTGCCCTCGGCCGGCCCGGTTTTGGCGGCCTCGGTCAGCAGGCGTTTCGGCAGGGTGTCGTCGGCGCCGGTGAAGCCCGCTTGCATGTTGAACTGGCGCTCGAGGTTCCAGACCCGCTCGCCCAACTCCATGAGATTGTCGATCGACCAATCGCCCTCGCAGGCGGCGTCGATCTGCGGGCCGATGTCGTCGAGCGACCAGGCGAAGGTGGTGAACAAGCAGAGCCCGCTCGAATCGACCACCGCGGTGGCGTCCTGGAACGCCTTGACCAGACCGGCCTTGCCCTCGGTGACCAGCGGGTCGGTCTTCTCGGGGATGCCGAGGATCTCGGACGCCGTGGTGTAGGCGCGCAGGTGGCAGGCGCCCCGGTTGGCCGTGGCGTAGCCCAGCCCCATGCCCTGGATGCCGCGCGCATCATAGGCCGGGAACTCCTGGCCCTTGACGCTCATCGAGAGCTCCGGGTGGCCGTACTTCTCGCACATGCGCTTCGAGCCCATGCCGATGATCTTGCCGAAACCCTCGGCCTTGCCGGTCAGCTCGGCAAGCGTCGAGAGCGCCTCGGCCGAGCCGAACTTGAGCTCGAGACCATCGGTGTCGTCGGTCGTGATGGCGCCGATCTCGAACAGCTCCATCGCCGCGCCGACGGTGGCGCCGAACGAGATCGGGTCATAGCCGTGCTCGTTGCACAGGAAGTTGGCGTAGGTCAGGCACTCGAGGTCGTCGACCCCGTTGGCCGCGCCCAGCGCCCAGGCCGCCTCGTACTCCAGGCCGCCCGAGGCGCCCCAGTATTCGGGCTTGTTGACCACCGTATAGTGGGTCTGGTCGATCTGCGAGATTCGGCCGCAGGCGATGGTGCAGCCGAAGCATGCTTGTTTGGTCACCAGGTTCGTCTTGCCGTCGGACTTGCGCGGCTCGGCCATCGCCTCGGCCGAGATGTTGTTGGCGCCCTCGAACTGCACGTCGCGGTGGTTGCGCGTTGGCAGCGCGCCGCTCTCGTTGATGACGTTCATCAGAATCTGGGTGCCGTAGGTCGGCAGCCCCTGGCCGGTGACGGCGTTCTCGGCGAGCACCTTCTTGCCCGCCGCCGTCGCCGCCATGAAGGCCTTCGGATCGTTCACGCCGACGCCGCGGGTGCCGCGGCAGGCGACCGCCTTGAGGTTCTTCGAGCCCATCACCGCGCCGACGCCCGAGCGGCCGGCGGCACGGTGCAGGTCGTTGACGATGGCGGCGAACAGCACGCCTTCCTCGCCCGCCTTGCCGATCGACGAGACGCGGATCTGCGGGTCGCCGTGTCTTGCCTTGATGGTCTCCTCGGTGTGCCACGTCGTGGTGCCCCACAGGTCGTCGGCGGGCAGCAGCCGGGCGTCCCCGTTCTCGATCATGAGGTAGACCGGGCTCGCCGCCTTGCCCTCGATGATGACCATGTCCCAGCCGGCGAACTTGAGCTCGGCGCCGAACCAGCCGCCCGAGTTCGAACACGCGATAGCGCCGGTCAGCGCGCCCTTGGTGATCACCGAATGCCGGCCGCCGGTCGAGGCGCAGGTGCCGGTCAGGGGGCCGGTCGCGTAGATCATCTTGTTTTCGGGCGAGAGCGGATCGACCTTGGGGTCGATCTCCTCGCAGAGATACTTCGTCGCCAACCCGCGCTGGCCGAGATACTTGCCCGCCCATTCCATGTTGAGGGGTTCGCTGGTGCAGGTTCCCGCTGTCAGATCGACGCGCAGGATCTTCCGTGTCCATGCCATGACGGTTTCCTCCTAAGCCTGGGCGTCGGGCTGGGTGTCGGTCTTGGCCGCCCAGTCCTTCATTCGGTCGAGACCGGTCCAGTCGGCGTCGATGTAGACGATCGCCTGGGTCGGACAGGCCTTGGCGCATTCCGGATCGCCGCCGCACAGATCACACTTGATGACCTTGCCGGTGTCCTGGTTGTAGTTGATGGTGCCGAACGGGCAGGCGATGGTGCACACCCGGCAGCCGACGCAGACGTCCTCGCGGACTTCCTTGGCGCCGGTTTGCTGGTTGATGACGATGGCGTCGACCGGGCAGGCCTTCATGCACCAGGCGTCGGCGCATTGCGTGCAGGTGTACGGCACGAAGCGCCCCTGTTCGTGGAAATTGAACACCTTGATGCGCGACTTGGCCGGGTTGAACACACCCTCGTTGTCGTAAGAGCACGCCATCTCGCACTGCAGACAGCCGGTGCATTTCTCGGCAATTATATGTAGCGATTTTTGCATCGCGTGCCTCCCTCCGCGAATGCCCGGGCGAGCTCGGCGACCCCGTGGACCACCGGCTCCCCCGCGCGATTAACGGCCGTCTCTTGGCGGACGGCCAAACTTGAGAGGACAGCCTAGCGCGATCGATCGCCGAACGCCACCGAAAGACGCGGCTGCGGGTCCGTTCAGTTGCCGCGCGTGCCGAAGTAGGCGAGCAGCCCGGCGACGACGGCGAGGACGCCGGTGACCCATGCCCAGGTCGGCAGGCCGGGCGCTGCCGCCTCGGGCGCGGTCGCGGCCTCGTCGGGTACGGCGGTGGGCTCGATCTCACCGGCCGGTTCGATGTCATCGGCGGGTTCCTCGTCGCCGAGGTCGTCGATCGCCTCGGCGAACTTGCCGAAGAAGTCGGCCGCCATCTTGTTGGCGGTGGCGTCGAGCAGGCGCTGGCCGACCTGGGCGAGCTTGCCACCGACCGTCGCGGTCGCGGTGTAGGTCAGCACGGTGGCGCCGTCGGCGTCGGCCAGGCTGACCAGCGCCTCGCCGCGCGCGAAGCCAGCGACGCCGCCCTTGCCCTCGCCGGCGATCCGGTAGCTCTTGGGCGGGTCGAGATCGGACAGCGTCACCTTGCCCTTGAAGGGCGCCTTGACGGGCCCGACCTTGAGCACCGCGGTGGCCTCCAGCTCGGTTTCCGACAGCCGCACGATCTCGCGGCAGCCCGGAATGCACTGCTTCAGCACCTCGGTGTCGTTGAGCCCGCGCCAAACCCGCGCGCGCGGCGCCTCGATGCGGAACTCGCCGGTCACGTCCATCTATCGGTCCCTCGTCCCGGTTCAGCCGACGTCGCGCAGATAATAGATCACCAGCGTCGCGCCGAGCAGCACTGCGACCCAGACCGTCGAGGCGCCGGTCGGCCAACTGCGCGCCGACAGCGCATGGGGCCCGCACAGGCGCACGGCCGCCGCGATGGCACCCTCGACGAAGCGCATTGCGAGCCAGCGTAAGCCGCGGTCGATGTCGGCGATGACGCCGCCGATGCTGCGCAACAGGCGCGGCGCGGCGCGGCGGTAAAGCCACTCGGCGTCGAGGTTCACCGAGCGCAGCTCGGGCGGATAGATGCCGGTCAGATTGAGCCAGATGAAGGCCAGCGCGCCGAAGAACAGCAGCTGGATCTGGGCGATCACATGGCTCGCGTCGAACGGCACGTAGTCGACCGGGAAGGGCAGCAGGCTATAGAGCAGCCACGGATAGCTGCCGATACCGATGCACAACGCCGCGCCGATGAACATGGCGATCAGCATGTTCAGCGGCGGCTCGGTCGTGCGGATGCCTGCGTCATGGGCAAAGAAGGCGAAGTACGGGATCTTGATGCCGGCGTGGTGGAAGACGCCGGCCGAGGCGAACAACAGGAACAGCCAGACCCAGTCGTAGCCCTCCTCGAGCGCGGCGACCATGACCATCGATTTCGAGACGAAACCCGAGAACAGCGGGAACGCCGAGATCGACGCGGCGCCGATGATGCACAGCGTCGTCGTGATCGGCATCGATTTGTAGAGCCCGCCGAGGTCGGAACCGTTCATGCGGCCCGTCATGTGCAGCACCGAGCCCATCGTCATGAACAAGAGGCCCTTGAAGATAACGTCGTTGAAGGCGTGGCTGACGGCGCCGTTGATCGCCAGCGCCGTGCCGATGCCGATGCCGCAGACCATGAAGCCGAGCTGGTTGATCATGCTGTAGCAGAGCACCCGGCGAAGGTCGTTCTCGATGACCGCGTAGAAGATCGGGAACACGGTCATCGCCGCGCCGATGTAGACCAGCGGCTCGGCGCCCGGGTAGGCGCGCGCCAGGGCATAAATCGCGAGCTTGGTGGTGAAGGCGCTCAGGATCACCGTGCCGGTCGGCGTCGCTTCGGGATAGGCGTCGGTCAGCCAGTTGTGCAGCAACGGGAACGCGCACTTGATGCCGAAGGCGAGGAAGATCAGCCACGACGCGGGCCCGTCGAGGCCGATGTATTCGAAGGCGAGCGAGCCGGTCGCATGCACGTGCATGACCGCGCCGGCGAGCAACAGCACGCCCGAGACGATCTGGATGATCAGGTAGCGCTGTCCGGCGCCGAGCGAGGCGAGCGTGCGCCGCGCCCAGATGAGAAACACCGAGGTGACCGCGGCCAGCTCCCAGAAGACGAACAGCGTGATCAGGTCGCCCGCGAAGACCGCGCCCATCGCGCTGCCGATGTAGAGCAGCGCGGCGACGTGCTGCATGCGGTCTTTGATATGCAAAGCGAAGACCATGCCGATGAAGGCGGCGATGTGGAACAGATAGCCGAACAACAGGCTCAACCGGTCGACGCGCAGGTAGGTCAGCGTGTAGTCGAAGATACGCAGGGTCGCTGTCGTGCCGGTCTCGGCCAGCGCCAGGTTGGCCAACCCGATGGCCGGCGTCGCCAAGAGCACGACCGCGCGCACGCGCCCCGTCGTCAGCGCCGCGAGAACGGCGCCGATCAGGAAGACGGTAAACGGGTGCAGGCCAGTACTAACGATCATAGAAATCCTCGTCGCGCATCAGCACCTTGCGCATGTGCTTGGCGATGATCACCAGCAGCGCGCAGCCGACGAAGCCGTATATGGCGTAGAAACCCCACAGGCCTTCCCAGCCGTGCGTGGCGTGACGTTCGAACACGAAGTCGAGCAGGAACAGGCCCGTGCACACGGCGTAGACGACGTAAAGCAGGCGCTTCACATTCTTGGGGTCGTCGAAGATGTGCTTCTTTTCCAGGACAGGCTCCTTACGGCACGAGTGTGCTCAGCAGGCGGTACAGGGGATCCGGGTAGACGAACAGCACCAGGCAGACGAAGGCGCTCAACGTCAACGGCACGACGCAGGCGAGCGGCGCCTCGCCGAGCCGCGCGTCGGCTTGCGGGTCGTCGGGCGGCGAGAAGAAGGCGCGTAACGGAATCGGGATCAGATAGGCCGCGCTCAGGATCGAGCCGAGCAGCAGCACGGCGAGCAACGGGTATTCACCGGCCTCAAGCGTGCCCAGCGCGAGATACCACTTGCTCCACATGCCGCCGAACGGCGGCAGGCCGATGAGCGACAGGCTGGCGACCAGGAACGCGCCCATGGTGACCGGCATGGCGCGGCCCAGCCCGCGCAGCTCGCTGATGTTGATCCGCTCGGTCACGATGACGATCGCGCCGGCGCACAGGAACAGCGTGATCTTGCCGAAGGCATGCATGGCGATGTGCATGCCGCCGCCGATCACGCCCCAGGTGTTCGCGAGCATTGCGCCGAGCACGATGTAGGCAAGCTGGCTGACCGTCGAATAGGCGAGCCGCGCCTTGAGGTTGTCGCGGTTGAGCGCGACGATCGCGCCGATTAGGACGGTCGCGGCGGCGACGTACATCAACCATCGGCTCGCGCCGATCGCAGCCAGATTCTCGATGCCGAAAATGTAGACCGTGATCTTCATCACGCTGAACACGCCGGCCTTGACGACGGCGACCGCGTGCAGCAGCGCGCTGACCGGGGCGGGGGCGACCATCGCCGCGGGCAGCCAGCGGTGGAACGGCATGACCGCCGCCTTGCCGATACCGAAGACATAGAGCCCGAGCAGCACCGCCGTCATGGTCGGCGTCATCTTGTCGGCGAGGATGCCGCCGGGCACGAAGTCGAGCGTGCCTGCGGCATTCCAGGTCAGGATAATGGCGAACAGGAACATGCCGATCGAGGTGGCCAGCAGGACGCCGAGATAGACGCGGGCGCCGCGCCGCGCGGCCGCGTCGCCGCGGTGGGCGACCAGCGGGTAGGTCGAGAGCGTCAGCGCCTCGTAGAAGACGAACAGCGTGAACAGATTGGCCGCGAAGGCGACGCCGATAGCCGCGCCAAGGGACAGCGCGAAGCAGGCGAAATAGCGCGGCAGACTGGTCTCGTGATGACCGTGCATGTAGCCGATCGAGTAGACCGAGGTGACGATCCACAAGAAGCTCGCGACCAGCGCGAACAGCAAGCCGAGCGGCTCGACCTCGAAGGCGAGCACCAGGCCCGGCAGCGGCTCGGCGAGCACCGCCGCGGGACGGCCGCCGGCGGCGACCTCGGGGTAGAGCGAGGCGACCAAGCCGAACATGATCAGCGAGGCGACCATCGTCGCCGCTTCGCGTGGCCAAGCGTGGTTGCGCGCGAGCCAGATGGCCAAGGCGCCGACGACCGGCGTCAGCGGCGCCGCGATGATGGCGATCGAGGCGCTCATGATCCGATGCCGAGCAGCTGGGCCGCGGCGACGCGCGCGACGTCGACGGTAAGCCCGGTGTCGACGCCGAAGTAGAGACAGGCCGCCGCCAGGGCGATCATCGGCGCGACCATGGCGACCGGCGCCTCGACGACCTCGCTGGCGTCCTCGCGCGGCGCCTGGAAGTAGGCCGCCTCGACGACCCGCCAGATATAGATCAGCGCGAGCAACGAGGCGCCGACGATGACCACGGCGATCGGCCACAAGCCGCGCTCGACAGCCGCGGAAAGCAGGTACCACTTGCTGACGAAGCCGACCGTCATGGGCACGCCGACCAGACTGAAGCCGGCGACGGTGAAGGCGCCGATGGTCCAGGGCATGCGCCGCCCGAGGCCGCGTATCGTCTCGAGATCGACCGCGCCGGTGCGATAGAAGACGCAGGCGAGCGCCAGGAACAGCGTGCCTTTCATGACCGCGTGATTGAACAGGTGGACGATGCCGCCGATCATGCCGTCGAGGTTGGCCAGGCCGATGCCGAGCGCCATATAGCCGATCTGCGCGATGCTCGAATAGGCCAGCATGCGCTTGAGATTGCGCTGGAAGATGGCGACCAGCGAGCCGACGACGATGGCGATCAGGGCGAAGACGATCAAAATCTCGCCGAGCGGCATAAGCGTGAAGGCGAACTCGGCGCCGAACAGGCCGAACACCAGGCGCAGCAGCATGTAGACGCCGACCTTGGTCGCCGTTGCGGCGAGGAACGCCGAGACGACCGACGGCGCGTAGGTATAGGCGTTGGGCAGCCAGGCGTGCAGCGGGAACATGGTGAGCTTCAAGCCGGTGCCGATGACGATGAAGGCGAAGGCCGCGCGCACCGTGCGGTTGGGGCCGACCTCGGCGATGCGCGCCGCCAGGTCGACCATGTTGAGTGTGCCGGTCATCATGTACAAGAGGCCGACGCCGATCAGGATGAACGTCGCGCCGATGGTGCCGAGCACGAGATACTGGAAGGCCGCCGCCAGCGCCCGCCGGTCGCGGCCCAGCGCGACCAGCGTGTAGCTGGCGAGCGAGGCGATCTCGAGGAAGACGTAAAGATTGAAGGCGTCGCCGGTGATGGTGACGCCCAGATAGCCGGTCAACGCCAGCAGGAAGGCGGTGTAGAACAGCGGCTGGCTTTCGGGCGCCACCTCGCGCTGGACGCTGTGGTAAAGGCTCGGCGCAACCAGCGCGCCGATGCCCGCGACGATCACCAGCACCAGTGCGTTGAGGCGGTCGATGCGGTACTCGATGCCCCACGGCGCCGCCCAGCCGCCCATCTCGTAAGTCAAAACGCCTTCGGCCGTCACTTTGGCAAGCAGCGTGAGCGCGATGGCGAAGGCGACCCAGGTGATGGCGGTGACGAATAGCCACGCCCAGACGCCACGCCTGAGAAGCGCGCAGAGCGGTGCCGCGACGAGTGGGATGACGACTTGCAGCGCCGGCAGGTGGAGGGCGATCATTCCTCGTTCTGCCGCATAATTTCGTCTTCCTCGACCGTGCCGTAGGCCTCCTTGATGCGCACGATGATCGCCAGCGCCACCGCCGTCGTCGAAACCGCGACGACGATCGCCGTCAGGATCAGCACCGAGGGCAGGGGGTTCGAGTATTTCGTGAAGCCCTCGGCGACGATCGGCGCGGTGCCGCCGTCGACCTTGCTCATCGTGATATAGAGCAGGAACACGGCGGTCTGGAAGACGTTGAGGCCGACCAGCTGTTTGATCAGATTGGCGCGCGCGATGACCATGTAAAAGCCGGCCATCATCAGGACGATCGATATCCAATAGTTGTAGTGGCCGAGCATGTCCATCTCAGCGGTCCCGCCCCGTGAAGGTGACGAAAATAGTCAGCATGACGGCGGAAACCGTGATGCCGACGCCCAGCTCGACGAGCAGGATGCCGAGATGCTGGCCGGACACCGGGTCGGCGGCCAGCGCGCCGTAGGCAAGGTAGTTGCCGCCCAGGACGAGCGTCGCGACGCCGGTGCCGGCGAACAGCAGAACGCCGAGTGAAATGAAGCCGAGCAGAACGCGCGGCGGCACGACGCGGCGAATGCTCGCGGTGCCGAAGATCAGGCCATAGAGGATGAACGCAGAGGCGAAGATGACGCCCGCCTGGAAGCCGCCGCCCGGCCCGAAGTCGCCGTGCATCTGGACGTAAAGCCCGAAGAGCAGGATAAACGGGATGAGCAGTTTCGAGACGACGCGCAGGACGACGATATCCTTCATTCGTCGTCCTCCCGTCGACGCCGGCCGGCGAGCAGCACGAGCACCGCGATGCCGGCGGTGAAGATGACGGTCGTCTCGCCCAAAGTGTCGTAGCCGCGGTAGCTGGCGAGCACCGAGGTGACCATGTTCGGGATGCCGATTTCCTCCGGCGACTGCTCGATATAGCGCGGTGCGACGTGGCGATGGATCGGATTGTCGGCCTTGCCGAAAGGCGGCATGTCGGCCGTCGCGTACAGCAGCGCCGCGCCGGTTACGGTGACGATCAGCAGCGCGCCGATCGGGTTTCGCCGGGTCGGCTTCTCCTCGCGGTCGGTCAGCGCAACGGCGGCAAGCAGCAGGATCGTCGTGATGCCGGCGCCCACCGCGGCCTCGGTGAACGCGACGTCGACCGCGTCGAGCATGACCCAAACGACGGCCATCAACAGGCTGTACAGGCCGAGCAGGATGACCACGGCGACGAGATCGCGCAGGCGGATCAGCGTGATCGTCGTGACCAGAAGCAGGGCGAGCAACAAGATGACGTGGATGGAGGGCATCAGTCGTCCTCCTCTTGCTTCACCGCCTTGGTCCACGGCTTCAGACCGCGGGCGAGCGCGGCGTGAGCGACGGCGTGGGTCGCGGTTGGGCTGGTAATCAGCAGGAAGACGACGATCAGCCCGAGCTTGATCGAGGTTTGGGTAAGACCCGCCTGCAGCATCAATCCGGCGACGATCAGCGCCGCGCCCATGGTGTCGATCAGCCCCGACGGATGAAGCCGGGTGAAGAAGTCCGGCATGCGCACGATGCCGATGCCGCCGACGATCACCATGAACGAACCGGCGATCAGCAGCGCCCAGCTGGCGAAGTCGATCACGATGTTCATGCGCCACCGCCTCCGAGGCCGCCGTATTTGAACAGCTTGAGCGCGGCCAGCGTGCCGATGAAGTTGATCAAGGCGTAGACCAACGACAGGTCGAGAAAGTCGGGCCGGTCGGTCAGGAAGCCGACGACCGCGATCAGCAACACGGTCTGGGTGCCGTGCACGTTGATCGCCAATATGCGGTCGTAGATCGTCGGGCCTCGCACGGCGCGCACGAGGACGAGCGCCATGCCGATGAGGATCGCGGTGGCGGCGAAGGCGAACACGGCGGCTAGCCCTCGACGCCCTGGACGCGGGCGTCCATGTCGCCTTCTTCGAGCGCCGCCATGCCTTCGCGCGACAATGCGTGCACCTCGATACGACCGTCCTCGACGTTGGTCGAGACGGTGCCGGGCGTCAGCGTGATCGAGTTCGCGTAGATGACCCGGCCGAGGTCCGTCGTTTGGCTGGCCGGCAGCCATTTGACGACCGGATCGATCGGTAACTCGGGGCTGAGTACGCGGCGCATGACATCGATATTGGCGCGCACGATCTGCCAGGCGAGCCAGGGCAGATAGAGAACGAAGCGGCCGGTCAGGTGGACCGGTAGGGCCTCGTGGTCGACGACGTCCATGCGCCGCGCGATCAACACGACAAGCGCGCAGCAGACTGCCGCGACGATCACGAAAAACGCAGTATAGATGCCGGACAAAAGCAGCCAGACGCCGAACAGCGCAACGAAAAGGCTAATCGCGTGGAACAACCCGCCTCCCGAGTTCCTCGCCCGAATTTCTAGCGGTCGGCGACCGAATGGATCGACGGTGGGGGTCGTTCCCCGAGCGCGGCCCCGTCCGAAAAGCGCGCCGAGTATGCCCCATGGACCGCGGAGCGCCAAGTCGGAATCGGCCGGCTTTGAAGATTGACCGGCGCTCGTGGCCGCTGCCCCTCGGCATCACGCCAAATAACCGGGTTCACGTATCGCTTTAAGCGAAAATATCAGCGTAAGACAATGAATTGTAGGCATGAATTAGATGTGGTAGCATGCGCATGGTAAGTAAATGAACGTCAAGAGGCATGATCGAGGAAACGCAAATCGACGAAGAGTCTCAAGTCGACGAGACTGGCGGGGAGGAGTTACCAGCAGTTCGTGGTACCGTTAAGTGGTTCAATGCGGAGAAGGGATTTGGTTTTGTCGTGCCCGAAGACGGCGGGGCGGACATCTTTCTCCATCTTTCGGCACTGCGTGACGCAGGCTTAAACAATATCCCGGGCGGTGCGAGTCTGGTTTGCACCGTCAGCCGCGGCCCCAAGGGGTTGCAGGTCGCTCGAGTAACGGAGGCGGACGAATCGACGGCCACGCCGATCCAACGGCGCAGGCCTCGCTCGCCACTGGGCTATGACCGGCCTCGACACGAGCCACTCGCCGACGTCGGCGATTTTACGGTCGCCACCGTCAAGTGGTTCAATCCCAACAAGGGTTACGGTTTCATTACGGTCGACGACGGCTCTCCGGACGTGTTCATTCACATGCAAACCCTGCGCCGATGCGGCATCGCCGTACTCGAACACGGCCAGGAGGTGCGTGTCAGAATCGGGCATAGCGAGAAGGGGCCGCAGGTCTCCGAAATCGACGCGGAGTGACGCCGCGCCGTATGTCCCTTGTCCGGGTAATGTCGTGTCTTTCGTAGCCGGCGTCCGCCGCGCGCACGCGGCTACGCGCTATCTATTGCTCGCCCTTTTCGTGACGATATTTGCGCTGGCGCCGGTCCTGGTTCAGCCGGCGGCGGGCCAGACCGTGACGTTCCCGCGCGGCACGCTTTTCATCGATACGGCGCGCGGCGACGCCCGCTTCGAAATCGAGATTGCGCGGACCGAGGCCGAGCGCTCGCGCGGCCTGATGTACCGCGGCGAACTGGCGCCCGACACCGGCATGCTGTTCCTGTTCGATCCGGTGCGCGAGGCAAACATGTGGATGCGCAACACTTTCATTGCGCTCGACATGCTGTTCATCGCGCCCGACGGCCGCATCACCGGCATCGCGGCCAACACGACACCGCTGTCGGACGCGGTCATCTCGTCGGACGTGCCGGTGCGCGCCGTGCTCGAATTGGCGGCGGGCACCGCGGCGCGGCGCGGCATCAAGCCGGGTGACAGGGTGCGCGCCGAGGCACTCGCGATCGCCGACTAATACCAGTGAGCGCCTGAATTGACTCTCGGGATATTCATTGATGGCGGATGATGGCGGATTGTGATTCTATGGTCTCCCACCAGATGTGGGGGATGTCATGGGATCAGCACTCAAGATACGGGATGATTTGACGCCTTTGGAGCTTCGGCGCTGGGCTCGCGTGGAATCGTACGGTCGAGCGGCGGCGCGGGCCTATGGGATCGCGAATGCTTTGGAGGAGATGCCCCGGGCTGATGCCGCGCGGCTTGCGGGGATGGATCGCCAAACGCTTCGCGACGCGGTTGTTCGTTACAATGCAAAGGGATTGGAGGGGCTTCACGACCGTCCAAAGGGCTACTCGCCGCGGCGGCTGACGGCAGACGAGGAAGCGGCGCTGGCGGCGGTCATCATCGCCGGGCCGGAGCCTGAGCGCGACGGGGTTTGCGCCTGGACCCGGGCCGATCTGTGCCGCTGGCTGGAGGAGCGCTTCGCCAAGACCTACCACCCCTCGAGCATGACCCGGGTTCTACGGCGGATGGGATTTTCCCGCCAGAAGGCGCGCCCGAGCCACCCGCGAAGGGACGCCGAAGCGCAGGAGCGCTTCAAAAAAGGGGGCTTCGCGACATCCTGAAGGCGACCGCCGCGGCGCATCCCGACAAGCGCCTACAGCTGTGGTTTCAGGATGAAGCGCGCGTCGGCAACAAGGGCCGGGTGTGTCACCGGTGGTGGCGCAGGGGCGAGCGTGCCCCCGGGACGCGTCAAATCGGCTACCAGTGGGCCTACATCTTCTCCGCCGTGCGCCCGGACACCGGCGACGACGTCACCCTGGTGATGCCGAGCGTCAACGCCAAGGTCATGGACCTGTTTCTCGCACACTTCGCCGATACCCTGGACCAGGATGCGCACGCCGTCATGATGTGCGACGGCGCCGGTTGGCACGACGAGCGCGCCCTCACCGTCCCCGACAACGTCACCTTGGCGCTGTTGCCGCCTTACAGTCCCGAACTCAACCCCGTCGAGCGGGTTTGGCTCTACCTACGCGAACGCTTCCTATCGCTCCGCGTCCTCGACGACACCGAGGCCATCATCGACGCCTGTTGCCAAGCATGGATCGACCTCATCGCAGAACCGGATCGTATGCGAACCCTCTGCGCCTATCCATGGATCATGAAGGTGATTTCATAGGCTCACTGGTATAATACCAAGGATCAGTGATAAAGACCCCTAGAGACGGCTTGCCGTGGTTCTCGGCTAGGCGCGCCCGTCGCGGCGATGCGGCGCATCGCGAGACGGGCGGAACGACGCCCGGGAGCCACGGCAAGCCGCCCTTCGGGTCGCGGCCGCTTATCGCCGGAGGGCGTCAGGCAGCCTAGCCGATGCGCTGCATCGCCTGCGGCTCCCTTCCTACCCGGCGAAAAGCGGACGCGATCTCTATCGGTCTCTATCATTGATCCTTGGTATAATCCCAAGGGTCAATGATAAAGACGATGAGAGATCGCGCCCCTTCGCTCAAGGGCGCAGGGCGCCGGTCTGGGCGATCGGGACGGTGAAGAGCGTGGTCGTCGCGGTGATGAACAGGCGGTCGCGCGCAGGCCCGCCGAAAGTCAGGTTGGCGACCGTCTCGGGCACCGCAATCTTACCCAGCAGAACGCCATCGGGCGCGCGCCGTCGTCAGTCGACCGTTAGCGGACGTCTGCGCGGCTGACTGCTCGACAAAAGCGATGACGTCTGCTTTCCGCTGAAAAGCCGACTCGAACGCCTGTCATGCCTGAGGTCTGCATATGACCTAATTCTGTTGAAAAACTATTTTGAGGGGCGAAAATCGTGACTTTGTAGAAGCCAGCAACTATGTGGTTCCAAAGAAATCAATGGCTTAGGAATTCACGAATTTGGCGTTGCTGGCCAAATTCGCCTCAAATCCGCCTTTCCTTGAGTTTTACAACACGTTCGAGCAGGAAGCGGACATCGTCGCGGTAAACTTCCGGCGTGATCTTCTAGCCAGCAGCGAACATTGAGGTGTCGCTGTTAGACTCGTTTGGCCGCCTTCCGTACACTGCAACCAACAACTAACGCGAACCCGGGAGGCACAGGGGTGGCAAGGCAGGGCGTTGAACGCAGACTTGCTGCGATCCTGAGCGCTGATGTCGTCGGCTACAGCCGTCTGATGGGCGAGGACGAGGCGGGCACGCTCGCCGCGCTCAAGGCGCTGCGTAAGGAGTTGTTCGCCCCCACGGTTGCTGAGCACCACGGCCGCATCGTCAAGCTGATGGGGGATGGGGCTCTGGTCGAGTTTCCGAGCGTCGTTGACGCGGTGGAATGCGCCGTAGCAGTCCAGCGTGGCATGACCGAGCGCAACGCGGGCGTGCCCAAGGATAAACGCATTGCATTCCGCATCGGCGTCAACCTGGGCGACATCATCATCGAAGGCAGCGACATCTACGGCCACGGCGTGAACATCGCCGCACGCCTGCAAGAACTCTCCGCACCCGGTGGCATCACCCTGAGCGCCACCGCCCACGAGCACGCGATTGCAAAGGTCGACATCGGCTTCCGGGATGGTGGAGAGCATGAACTGAAGAACATTGCCAAGCCCGTTCGCATCTATCACTGGTCTGACGAAGACGCGGATGGCCAGCCAGGCATAGCAGGCGCGAAGGACACGCCGCCGCTTCCCGACAAGCCCTCCATTGCCGTGCTGCCGTTCGACAACATGTCGGGCGACCCAGAGCAGGAATTCTTGGGCGACGGCATCACCGAGGATGTCATCACCACACTCTCGAAAATCCCTGATTTGGTCGTCATCGCTCGCAACTCGACCTTCGCGTACAAGGGTCAGGCGGTGAAGGTTCAGGACGTTGCGCACGACCTCGGCGTTCGCTACGTGCTCGAAGGTAGTGTTCGGCGCAGCGGGAATCGCTTGCGCCTGACCGCACAGCTCATAGATGCGGCCGATGGCCATCACATTTGGGCGGAGCGCTACGACCGCGAGGTTGCCGACATTTTCGCGATCCAGGACGACATCACGCGCAACATCGCTATCGCGATCCAGGGTCGGCTCATGTGGGGCTACGAGGCCGCACGGTGGCAAGGCGGCACCCAGACGTTTCAGGCCTGGGAGTGCCAGATGCGCGGCATGCATTTGTTCGGTCGCTTTACGCGGGAGGGGCATGCCGAGGCGCGAATGCTGTTCGAAAAGGCTGTCGAGATCGATCCCGATTACTTGATGGCCTGGGTGATGCTTGGCGCCTGCCACAGCGGCGACGTGTTCTATGGTTGGTCGTCTGATACGGCAATGTCGCTTCGAAAGGCGGAAGAATTCTTGGAACGGGCTTTGTCGGTGGACGCATCCTTGGCACAGGGACATGCCATGTTGGCCGATCTCTTTCTCGTGCGTCGTGATCATGAAAAAGCTGTAGGCGCCGGCGAGCGCGCCGTCGCTCTCGCACCCAGCGGTTCAGAAGAACACGCGATCCTTGCTATGGTCCTCGTCTATGCTGATCGACCGGCCGAGGCGCTGATGTACATCAAGAGAGCTACCCGCTTGGACCCGCATTACCCGGCTAATTTTGCCCATGCGCTCATTCACGGCCATCGATTGACCGGAGATCTGGAGAAAGCACGTGAGATGGCGCTGGATATCGTGCACCGCTATCCCGACTATTGGTTAGGACGAGCGGGCCTGGCTGCTGTGTGCGCCGATCTTGGGCTGGATCAGGAGGCTTATGCGGCGGCACAGGAAGTTTTACGCTACGATCCAGAGTTCTCGATCGCGGCGCACTCAGGGCGTGCGCCTTTCAAGGACCCACAGAAATTGGACGAATACCTCGCCGCGCTACGGAAGGCGGGTCTGCCAGAGTGATGCTCTTTGCTCTGGGTTGCCAATACCTGAGAATTCCAGCGACGCGCTAGCGCGCGAGGATGGAAGACTATTCAGGCAAGGGCCAAGCGTCCCCAATGTCTCCTTTGGGTCTATTCCGTTGAAAACTCGGGGAAAGGCGGATTTGAGGCGGAATTGGCCAGGGTTGCCAAATTTGCGCATTCCTAAGCCATTGATTTTATTGAAACTACATAGTTGTTGGCTTCTACAAAGTCACGATTTTCGCCCCTCAAAATAGTTTTTCAACAGAATTAGGTCATATGCAGACCTCAGGCATGACAGGCGTTCGAGTCGGCTTTTCAGCGGAAAGCAGATGTCATCGCTTTTGTCGAGCAGTCAGCCGCGCAGACGTCCGCTAACGGTCGACTGACGACGGCGCGCGCCCGTTCGCTCACGGGCGTTGGGCGCCGGTCTGGGCGACCGGGACGGTGTAGAGCGCGGTCGTCGCGGTGATGAACAGACGGTCGCGCGCGGGCCCGCCGAAGGTCAGGTTGGCGACCGTCTCGGGCACCGCAATCTTGCCCAGCAGAACGCCGTCGGGCGCCAAGCAGTGGATGCCGTCGGCGGCGCTGGTCCACAGGTTGCCCGCCGCATCGAAGCGGAAACCGTCGGGAAAGCCGTTGTCGATGACGGCGAACACCGCGCCGCCCGAGCAAGACCCGTCGGCGGCGACGTCGAAGGCGCGGATGTGGCGGTCGTCGTCCGAATCGGCGACGTAGAGCCTGGTCTCGTCGGGCGAGAAGGCGAGGCCGTTGGGTTGCACGAAGTCGTCGATCGCGACGGCGAGCGCGCCGCTCTCGGGGTCGAGCCGGAAGACGTAGCGGCCGTCTTGCTCCTGCTCGGATACACCGCCTTCGTCGTCGCTCGAGATGCCGTAGGTCGGGTCGGTGAACCAGACCGTGCCGTCGGACCGGACGACGACGTCGTTGGGCGAGTTGAGCCGCTTGCCGTCGTGGCTGTCGGCCAGCACGGTGATCGTGCCGTCCGGCTCGGTGCGCGTCACCCGGCGGGTCTGGTGCTCGCAGCTCACCAGACGGCCCTGGCGGTCGCGCGTGTGGCCGTTGGCGAAATTCGACGGCCGGCGAAACTCGCGGACGCCGAGGCCCTCGCACCATTGCAGCATGCGGTCGTTGGGGATGTCGCTGAACAGCAGCGTCCGCGTGTCGGCGAACCACACCGGCCCTTCGGCCCAGCGCATGCCGGTGTAGAGCGTTTCGAGCGTCGCGCCCGGCACGAGCAGTTCGGCAAAGCGCCGGTCGATGATCTCGACGTCGAGTTCTTGGGTCACACTATTGCTCCGTACAAATATTCGGTCGTCGCCCTGCAACCGCCAGACACGGCTGGAACCCGAGACGCGTCGGTCGTATTTCCGGCGCCACGCTTACTTGATCACCACGTCGCGCGCTTTACTGGTGAGGATTTCGCAACCGGTATCGGTGACCGCGATGGTTTCGCTTGTACCTATGACGAACTGCTTGGGGAACGCGCCAGGAGAACGGCGTGTGGAACGTCATACCGACAGCGAGTTCGAGGTCTTTTGCGTCGGACATATAGGCTGGCCCGTCCGTCCAGGTCGGCGGAAAGCCAAGCCCGACCGAATAGCCGAAGTGGCCGGACCGGAAGATTTCCCGGTCCAAGGGCGCGACCACCGCCGCGACTTCGTCCGCGATGTCGCGCGTGCCGCGACCGGCGCGTACGGCGCCGTACAGCGTTTCAAGCGCCACGAGTTGGATGTCGATGATGCGCCGTTGCAGATCGCTTGGTTTGCCGGTCAGCACGGTCCGCATCTGCGGCGCCGTATAGCGGTGGAAACAGCCGCCGAATTCGAGTAGAACCGGATCGCCCGCAGAAATGGCGTGGCGCTTGAACGTGGTGTGAAAATAACCTGTTCGGTGCCCGGCATTGACGATCGGGTCGATCGAGAAGAATTCCGATCCCTGCTCTATCATGACCTTGGCGGCCACCGCGGCGACATCGTTCTCGGTTATTCCCGGTTCGACCGCGTCGATGCCGGCGCGCATTCCCGCCGTCGTGATCGTTGCGGATTCGCGCATCCACTCCAGCTCGGCCGGCGACTTCGTTACGCGCACATCGAACATGAGAAAAGTGGCGTCGACGAACTGCACATCGTCGAGTTTCGCCCGCAGGCTGTCCAACAGCTTGGCGTCGAGAGGACCGCGATTGCCCATTTCGATGCGGCCCGCCTGCACACCGATCCGGCTTCGCGCATGACCGCGCGAAGCCAGCAATTCGGCAAGTTGGCCCGGCACCGCGTCGACGCCGACCCAATCAAACAGCACGAGATCCTCGATGTCGCCGTGCAGCACCGCACATGAGGCTTCAACTTCGCCAACCTGCATAAACGGTGGTTCGACAAGCGGCACGGCGAGACAGGCATATGCGTCCGGCCACAGGGTCTGATAGCCGGTCAGATAACAAAGGTCGACCGCACTATGCACGAGCAACACGTCAATCTCGCTCGCCGCCATCTTTTCGCGTACGCGCGCCAGCCGTGCGGCGTACTCCTCCGGTGGAAACGATCGTTCCCTGGGCACGGGCCCGCTCAGGAGAGCTTCGAGATAGTTATCCATCGGCGGCCTCCGAAGCGTTGCGCAGGTGTTTTGTTATCAGCCCGGTCGCCGCCGCACCAGACCCTCGCGGTGGATCAGGCGGACGCGGGGCGGGCTCGCCCCGGCCAAGTCGGTGATGTCGACAGTATAGGGGCCGCTCGACTTTTCGAGCTTCTTGCTGAGCGTTGGTAGCAACTCGGGCGGCAAAGGCGCGGCGGCCTCGATGGCGAGCTCGGTCTCGTTCGACCAGCCGCCGGCGCGTTCTTATACCAGTGAGCGCCTGAATTGACTCTCGGGATATTCATTGATGGCGGATGATGGCGGATTGTGATTCTATGGTCTCCCACCAGATGTGGGGGATGTCATGGGATCAGCACTCAAGATACGGGATGATTTGACGCCTTTGGAGCTTCGGCGCTGGGCTCGCGTGGAATCGTACGGTCGAGCGGCGGCGCGGGCCTATGGGATCGCGAATGCTTTGGAGGAGATGCCCCGGGCTGATGCCGCGCGGCTTGCGGGGATGGATCGCCAAACGCTTCGCGACGCGGTTGTTCGTTACAATGCAAAGGGATTGGAGGGGCTTCACGACCGTCCAAAGGGCTACTCGCCGCGGCGGCTGACGGCAGACGAGGAAGCGGCGCTGGCGGCGGTCATCATCGCCGGGCCGGAGCCTGAGCGCGACGGGGTTTGCGCCTGGACCCGGGCCGATCTGTGCCGCTGGCTGGAGGAGCGCTTCGCCAAGACCTACCACCCCTCGAGCATGACCCGGGTTCTACGGCGGATGGGATTTTCCCGCCAGAAGGCGCGCCCGAGCCACCCGCGAAGGGACGCCGAAGCGCAGGAGCGCTTCAAAAAAGGGGGCTTCGCGACATCCTGAAGGCGACCGCCGCGGCGCATCCCGACAAGCGCCTACAGCTGTGGTTTCAGGATGAAGCGCGCGTCGGCAACAAGGGCCGGGTGTGTCACCGGTGGTGGCGCAGGGGCGAGCGTGCCCCCGGGACGCGTCAAATCGGCTACCAGTGGGCCTACATCTTCTCCGCCGTGCGCCCGGACACCGGCGACGACGTCACCCTGGTGATGCCGAGCGTCAACGCCAAGGTCATGGACCTGTTTCTCGCACACTTCGCCGATACCCTGGACCAGGATGCGCACGCCGTCATGATGTGCGACGGCGCCGGTTGGCACGACGAGCGCGCCCTCACCGTCCCCGACAACGTCACCTTGGCGCTGTTGCCGCCTTACAGTCCCGAACTCAACCCCGTCGAGCGGGTTTGGCTCTACCTACGCGAACGCTTCCTATCGCTCCGCGTCCTCGACGACACCGAGGCCATCATCGACGCCTGTTGCCAAGCATGGATCGACCTCATCGCAGAACCGGATCGTATGCGAACCCTCTGCGCCTATCCATGGATCATGAAGGTGATTTCATAGGCTCACTGGTATTAGATGGCGGCAGGAATGTTGCAACAAGAAAGGAGCGAGGCCAGCCTTCTCTTCGGTTAGCAGCCCGTTGACGAAGTCGGCACTGGACGCAAGCGGCCTGGTCTGATTCTTTGATGTTCTGATTTGACCGGAGGATTCGCCGATGGCGATGGGACAGCAGAAGGATCGTCAGGGGGACTTGATGGTGGGCTGGGCGGAGATGCCGCGCTCGCCGGGTCATGTGTTTTACGACCGCCTGCAGTCGGTGCTGATCGAGGGCGGCTTCGACGCCTTTGCCGAGGCGAGCTGCCGGCCCTATTACGCGGCCAGGATGGGCGCGCCCTCGGTGCCGCCCGGGCGCTATTTCCGCATGCACCTGGTGGGCTACTTCGAGGGCATCGACTCAGAGCGCGGTCTGGAGTGGCGTTGCTCGGATTCCCTGTCGCTGCGGGAGTTCCTGCGACTGGGGAGCCGTGAGCGGGTGCCGGACCATTCCTGGCTGTCGAAGACCCGCGCGCGCCTGCCCCATGAAGTCCACGCGGCGGTCTTCGACTGGGTTCTGGCCTTGATCGGCGAGGCGGGTCTGGTGAAGGGCGAGCGCATCGGGGTGGATGCCTCGACCATGGAGGCCAACGCGGCGCTGCGCAACATCGTGCGGCGCGACACGGGTGAAGGCTACCGGGAGATGCTGGAGCACCTGGCCCGGGAGAGCGGCATCGAGACGCCCACGGCCGAGGACCTGGCGCGTCTGGACCGCAAGCGCAAGGGCAAGAAGCTTTCCAACGAGGACTGGGTTTCGAAGAGCGACCCCGAGGCCAAGATCGCCAAGATGAAGGACGGCACGACGCATCTGGCCTACAAGCCCGAGCACGCGGTGGATCTGGACACCGGCGCGGTGGTGGCCGCCGAGCTGCACCCGGCCGACGAGGGCGACACGACGACGCTTCCCAAAACGTTGGAGACGGCCAAGGAGAACCTTGCGAGCGTTGACGCGGCGCCGACGGCAGAGGACCCGGCCGAATGTGTGACCGACAAAGGCTATCACTCACGGGCGGTCTTGAAGGCCTTGGACAACGGCCCGTGGAAGACCCGGATCGCCGAGCCCAAGCAGAAGGGCTTCGCGCGCTGGCGCGGCGACGAGGCGGCGCGGCGCGCGGTCACCAACAACCGGACCCGGCTGTTATCGGGGGTGGCCAAGCAAGCCTTCAAGCTGCGCGCCGAGATCGTCGAGCGCTCCTTCGCCCACAACCTCGATCGCGGCGGCATGCGCCGGACCTGGCTTCGGGGCCGCGAGAACGTGCACAAGCGATACCTGCTCCACGTCGCCGGCCACAACCTATCGTTGCTGATGCGCCAACTCATCGGCGCCGGCACCCCGCGCGAGGCCGTGGCGGGCGGATATGGCGGTATTTTCGTGCTGCTCACGCCCACCGGGGCCATGCTGGGCGCACTGGGGGTCTCGCAAAGCGGCCAGACGGTTTTCGCCGCCGCATTCCTCATCTGGGAGTGAGAGCCGGAAAAAGCCACTTAATCAACGGGCTGTTAGAGGCGCCTCGGTGCCTTTCGGCCTACCCGGTGCGGTCGAAGTCGGCCAGTTCAGTGGGGCCACGGGTCCAGAACAACGCTCCTCTAAAATGTTCAGGAGTTGGTCGGCGCGTCGGTGGGTGCAGGCGGGGGTGCTTCCTCCGCGTATTGCGGTTGATGGAACCGTATACCCGCAAGACCTACCGCAATTAGTGCACCCGTAGATAGAAGAAAGCATATCCACGCGACACCGTATAAGCCGACGAACGGCCACGCCATGTCGAGAACATGTGAAGAGCTTACCAGTATGACAACAGAAATCGCCTCCGCAATAATGATGAACAAACCTTGTCCAAGCGAGCGCAACGGAATCCATATTTTCTTTGCACTGAGCCTTGGGGCTTCATCCCATCGAATCACTTCCTGCCCGACGAGAGCAGTGAGCCTCGGGCGTATGACGTAGTGTATCGCACCCGGTTCCTTGGACACAAGTTTGTCTCATGCGGCGGGCCTGAGTGACATCGCGGTGTGCCACGCCTGACGAGCTTGAGCGGGGCTCAGGTAGCCGTTCTTCTCCACGATCCACTGGGCATTGTACTGTTCGACGAACCCGCGGACGGCGTTCCGCAGCTCCGCGATGTTGCGGTAGATGCGGCCATGGATGATCTGTTCCTTGAGCGTGCGATTGAACCTCTCGGCGACGCCGTTGGTCTGGGGCTGTTCGACGAAGGCGTAGGACGGCTGGATGCCCCAGAACTTGATCTGGTTGGTGAAGTGGTCCGACAGATACTGGGAGCCGTGATCCATCCGCAAGGCCAGCCCCCGCGCCGCACCGGCGGAGGTCGAGGCATACAGCCTCGCAAGCCCCATGGAGATCGGCTGAAGGGCGGCGAAGCGGTCGCCTCGCTTGCACACATGCCAGCCGACGCACTCGGCGTTCCAATGCTCGATGGCGGTGAATATCCAGCCCCAGCCGTCGTCCACCGTGAACACCCGAACGCCGTCCGTGCCCCACATGAGGTTGGGGGCATGGGTGATGATCTCACCGACATGGGGATTTCCGCCACGGCGGCGGCAGCGATGGGGCGAGAGCAGGTTGTTCTCGCGCATCACCCGGAGCCCCCGCTTGCGGGAAACACGGATGCCACGACAGACCCGAAGCCGAGCCCAGACCTTGCGGTGTCCCTCGCCCTCCCAGGGGGATGCCTCCAGGTCGGCCTCGATGGCCACCAGCAGAGCCTCGTCCGAGATCGAGGGCTTCGGTCCCCGGCGCTTTGCTGGTGGGCGCTCAGCGGTGGCCTGCTGCCGGGATTTCATGGCGTAGAACGAGGAACGGGCAAAACCCCAGGCCGCACAGACCCGCTGGAGGCCGTAGGCCAAACCCGTGCCGGGAGAGGTGGCGGCACTCATCGCCGCGACCTCCGCCGCCCCAAAGGGCCGGACGTCTCCGTCTTGGCCTCCAGCAGTTCCACCTGCATGATCAACTCCCCGATCCGCTTCATGGCGATGTCCAGTTCCGCCTTCACCGGATCGCCCTTGCGTTCCTTGAGCGAGGCATCGATCCCGGCGATCGCCTTCTCACGCCACTGCTCGAGCCGGAAAATCTCCACGCCCAACTGCCGCGACAAAAGTTCCACCGGCTCGCCACGCAAAAGCCGCAGGGCAACCTCACGCTTGCGCGTCACCGTCCACCGCTGGCCAAGTCCCAGCGGGCCTGCCGGCGAAACCTGGCCCGGGGAAAACGTGGACGAGCCAAGCTCGCCCTCGTTTACCACAGGCCCATCAACAGCAACTTTGTTCTCAAAATTGTCGGTCATGTTCCGGTCCTCCTTGGACACTTCGATTAAGCCAATTCTGTGTCCAAGGAAATCGGGTCCGACTCAGGCGTATGACGTAGTGCACATATTGCGCTATTGCTAAAAGGCCTGAAAAGAAACTCCCGATTCTTATAAGTAGGACGGAGTTCAGTACAGCCAAGAATATGAAGAGGATCGTCAGGCTTGGGGAGTCCTGAACGGTTTGAATGTAGGCATCGATATCGAACTGACTCTCTGGTCGTAATAGATAACCTGCGATGCCAAACAACGCCGTAAGGTAGATGCCCGACATCCTATCGATGCGCTGCGAGTAATGATCGACCTCATCCCGAAGGGCCTGAAATTCTGCGAGATGAATTTGGACTTCTCTTTCGGAATCCATCGCCTAAATCTGCAAATGAGTGCGCCCGCCTTCAAAGTGACGGCGACAATTTCTGGCGTCCATTCAAAACTCAACCTAAACCCGCGATAAGCCCGTGTCTGCCTTATTTCATCCTGCGGTTACAGATCGGGCGCCCACTGGCAAGTACTGGCTAGGTCCAGCGTTACCCCTTGTACGACGATATTGATAACGCACGAAAAGTCCGAAATTCGCCTTCGCCGATCGTTACCCTTTCCAAAAATTGTTTCTAGACAGTCTCGGTTCTACCAGCGTTTGCCCATCATTGACCACGCTCATTACACCGCCTCCGAGTTTCAAGTCTATCATCAGCATGAGTGCGGGCAGGTCCGCATATTGGATAAATGCGCCGTGTCGCGCCTTTTCCGGTGTCTGTCCAAGGGCGCCGTGAAGAGCAACGCCCCAATTCTCGCTGAACCCGCTGCTTGAGTTCGAGCCTCGGGAAACCGGCGTAATCCGCACATACTGGAATCCCTTCAGGACCGCGACGCGACGATTCATCGAGTGACTTAGGACCTTGCCCGCAATATCCTCTGTCGGAAATGCCCTTCGATAGGCATTACGGTAGCGAGTATAGCCCACATGGACCCATACCTGCATTCGGCGGTGGAGGACTGCAGACCCCTCCATTTCCCAGATAGGCAAGCTGGCGTCAATGGGCGGCGGCTCCTTGGTCCGAACCAGGAACGCCTTGTTGGGCGTGCCCTTCGCCAAAATTTTCACAATTTCGCCGATGTAGATCGTGATCGATTCCTCATTGAGAGCGGCGATCGGCACATGCACGCATTCCGGCAAAACGTAGCGCCGGAACGCAATATCTCGGGCGACATGATCAATATCGAACGTCAAATCAATTATGGGGGGAGTGCGCGGGAACTGAGATATCGGCGCCGTCTGAAATTGTAGGGCGGTCGTGACGATTCGGCGAGGGTGCCGACAACGGCTCACGTTTCACCATTGCAGCATGCGGTCGTTGGGGATGTCGCTGAACAGCAGCGTCCGCGTGTCGGCGAACCAGACCGGCCCTTCGGCCCAGCGCATGCCGGTGTAGAGCGTTTCGAGCGTCGCGCCCGGCACCAGCAGTTCGGCGAAGCGCTCATCGATGATCTCGACGGTGTTGTCCTGTGCCACGTCGTTGCTCCGTTCAGTCTTCCCCGGGCCGCCGCCACACCAATCCTTCGCGGTGGATCAGGCGGACGCGGCGCGGGCTCGCCACAGCCATGTCGGTGATGTCGACGGTATAGGGCCCACTCGACTTCTCGAGTTTCTTGTAGAGCGCGGGCAGCAGCTCGGCCGGCAGGGGCGCGGCGGCCTCGATGGCGAGTTCGATTTCGTTCGACCAGCGACCGGCGCCGCGCGCGTGGGCGTCGCAGAGATAGACCGTGGCGTCGATACCGTCGAGCGCGGCCAGCACGGTCGCGCGGATGCGGCCGAGGTGGCGGTCGCTCGAGACCGACACGGGTTAGCCCGGCGTTCTCACTATGGACAGGCGCGTCATCGCGTCGGGCGGAGCCGAGCCACCAGGAGAAGGCCGCCGAGCGTGGCCCGGGCCACGGTCAAGGTCTTCGACGCCGCGGGCGGCCCGCCCGGCGCGACCCGAAGGGCGGCGGATCTCGGACGACAGGCCGCGTCAAAGCGCTTGCCCGATGCGCGAGTACTCACTTGCACGATGCCACGGTACGTAGGACGGCCTTGCGTGGTCGTCCGGCAAGGCGCCCGGCGCGCCGTGATGCTGGGCGCATCGCAAGCGCCGGGCAACGCCGCCGGCGGCCGCGCAAGGCCGCCCTGCGGGTCGCGTTTCCCGCCCCCTCGGGGCGTCGGGAACGCTCTGCGATGCCAAGGCATCGCCGTCACGCCCCCGGCTGCCGAGGAAACGGGAAACGCGATCCTACGTGCCGTGGAATCGTGCAAGGGAGTACTGGCATCGCGCGGCGCCCTTTTCCTAGCCTGTCGGCCGATATCCGCCGTGCCGCACCTGTCCATAGTGAGAACTCCGGGCTTAGGCTCTCTTGCGCTGGCGCTCGCGGCCGAGATAGGTGGCGAGGTATTCGCCGGTGTAGCTGCCGGGCGTCTCGGCGACCTGTTCGGGCGTGCCTTCGGCGACGATGGCGCCGCCGCGCTCGCCGCCGCCGGGACCCAGATCGATGATCCAGTCGGCGATCTTGATGACCTCGAGGTTGTGCTCGATGACGACCACCGTGTTGCCGGTGTCGACCAGCGCCTGGAGCACGTCGAGCAGCTTGCGCACGTCGTCGAAGTGGAGCCCGGTGGTCGGCTCGTCGAGGATGTAGAGCGTGCGCCCGGTGGCGCGCCGCGACAGCTCCTTCGACAGCTTGACGCGCTGCGCCTCGCCGCCCGAGAGCGTCGTCGCCGACTGGCCGATCTGGATATAGCCGAGGCCGACCTTCTGCAGCATGGTGAGCTTCTCGCGGATCGTCGGCACCGCCTTGAAGAACGCGGCGCCCTCATCCACCGTCATGTCAAGAACGTCGGATATCGACTTGTTTCTGAAGAGAATTTCCAGCGTTTCCCGGTTGTAGCGCTGGCCCTTGCAGACGTCGCAGCGGACGTAGACGTCGGGCAGGAAGTGCATCTCGATCTTGATCAGCCCGCCGCCCTGGCAGGCCTCGCAACGGCCGCCCTTGACGTTGAACGAGAAGCGCCCAGGCTTGTAGCCGCGCGCTTGCGCCTCGGGCAGGCCGGCGAACCAATCGCGGATCGGCGTGTAGGCGCCGATGTAGGTCGCCGGGTTCGAGCGTGGCGTGCGGCCGATCGGCGACTGGTCGATGTCGATCACCTTGTCCAACAGCTCGACGCCCTCGATGCGGTCGTGCGGACCGGGGTGGACATGCGCCCTCATGAGTTGCTTGGCGAGGCCCTTGTACAGCGTCTCGACGATCAGGCTCGACTTGCCGCCGCCCGAGACGCCGGTGATGCAGGTGAAAACGCCGAGCGGGATGCGCGCCGTGATGTTGCGCAGGTTGTGGGTCCGCGCACCGACCACGGCGAGCCGGCGTTCGGGCCGGCAGGCGCGTCGCTCGGCGGGCAGCGGGATCTGCTTGGCGCCGACCAGGTACTGGCCGGTCAGGCTGTCGGGGCTGGCCATGATGTCGGCCGGCCGGCCCTGGGCGACGACCTGGCCGCCGTGCTCGCCGGCCCGCGGACCCATGTCGATGACGTGGTCGGCGTCGCGGATCGCCTCCTCGTCATGCTCGACGACGATCACCGTGTTGCCGATGTCGCGCAGCCGTTTCAGCGTCATCAGCAGGCGGTCGTTGTCGCGTTGATGCAGCCCGATCGACGGCTCGTCGAGCACATAGAGCACGCCGGTCAGCCCCGAGCCGATCTGCGAGGCGAGCCGGATGCGCTGGCTCTCGCCGCCCGACAGCGTGCCCGAGTTGCGCGACAGCGTCAGATAGTCGAGCCCGACGTTGACCAGGAAGCCGAGCCGCGCGTTGATTTCCTTGAGGATGCGCTGGGCGATCTCGCGCTGCGTCGGCGTCATCGCCTCGGACAGACCATCGAACCACACGGCCGCCTTGGCGATCGACATGTGCGCGGCCTCGCCGATGTGCTTACCGCCGATCTTGACCGCCAGCGCCTCGGGCTTGAGCCGGTTGCCGCCGCAGGCGTCGCACGGCGCGTCGCCGTGGTAGCGGCCGAGCTCCTCGCGCACCCAGCTCGATTCGGTGTTGTGCCAGCGCCGGTCCATGTTCGGGATGACGCCCTCGAACGGCTTGGTCGTCTGGTATTTGCGCAGGCCGTCGTCGTAGCGCATGGTCACCGGCTCGTCGCCGGTGCCGTAGAGCACCGCCTGGCGCGCCTCTTCGGGCAGCTCGGACCAGGGCGCGTCGAGCGAGACGCCGAAGCGCCTGGCGAGGCTCGCCAACGTCTGCGCGTAGTAGAGCGACGACGAGCCGCGCCACGGCTGGATCGCGCCGTCGCGCAGGCTGCGCCGGGCGTCGGGCACGACCAGCTCGGCATCGAAGTAGAGCCGGCTGCCGAGCCCGTCGCACGCCGGACACGCGCCATAGGGGTTGTTGAACGAGAACAGCCGGGGCTCGATCTCGTCGATCGTGAAGCCGGAGACCGGGCAGGCGAACTTGGCCGAGAACACCGTCACCTCGCCGGTCTCGGCGTCCTCGGCCTGGGCGATGCCGTCGGCCAGGCCCAACGCGGTCTCGATGCTGTCGGCCAGCCGGTTGCCGAGGTCGGCGCGCACGACGATGCGGTCGACCACCACGGCGATGTCGTGCTTGCGCTTCTTGTCGAGCGCCGGCGCGTCCTCGATGGTGGTCACTTCGCCGTCGATCTTGACGCGCTGGAAGCCGCGCTTCATCAGCTCGGCGAGTTCCTTGCGGTACTCGCCCTTGCGGCCGCGCACGATCGGCGCCAGCAGGTAGAGCTTGGTGCCCGCGTCCATGGCGAGCACGCGGTCGACCATCTGGCTGACCGTCTGGCTCTCGATCGGCAAGCCCGTCGCGGGCGAATAGGGCACGCCGACGCGGGCGTACAACAGCCGCATGTAGTCGTAGATCTCGGTCACCGTGGCGACGGTCGAGCGCGGGTTCTTCGAGGTCGTCTTCTGCTCGATCGAGATCGCCGGCGACAGGCCCTCGATCGAATCGACGTCGGGCTTCTGCATCAGCTCGAGGAACTGCCGCGCATAGGCCGACAGGCTCTCGACATAGCGCCGCTGGCCCTCGGCATAGATCGTGTCGAAGGCGAGCGACGACTTGCCCGAGCCCGAGAGCCCGGTAATGACCGTCAGCGTGTCGCGCGGAATCTCGACGTCGATGTTCTTGAGATTGTGCTCGCGCGCGCCGCGCACGTGGATCGTCTGCTGCATTCGCCTGATTGTAAGCCGATTGGGAGCCCTGCGCACTATATGGCGACCGGCGCCCGGAAATCGACCCCGATTCGGCGACTCATCACCGCTTCCGCGGGCGCGAGAGTGACCGATCGCCCGCGCGCGCCTATAATGCGGGCATGCGACGCGCGGGCGCGCGATTCGGACAACGTCGGTTGCAATGGACCAGGACACCGTCAAACACCTCGAGCTGATCCAGGGCGTGGTCAACCGCCTGGCCAACAACTCGTTCGCCTACAAGGCCTGGGCGATCACCCTGGTGGCCGTGTTCATCCTGCTCGCCACCGCCATCGCCAGCCCGCATCTCCTGCCCATCGCGCTGATCCCGGCGCTCGGCTTCTGGGGCCTCGACGCCTACTATCTCCGGCAGCAGCGCTTGTTCCGCAAGCTCTACGACGCGGTGCGTAGCGCCGAGACCATCGCGCTCGCCGACGGCGCGTTTTCGATGGACACCACCCCCTTCGACGGCGAGGTCGCATCGTGGCTCGCCACCGCCTGCTCGAAGACCCTCCTCTGGCTCTACGCGCCGATCGCCGCCCTCATCCTGCTCGCCACCGCCATCGCGTTTGTTGGTGCTTGAGCGGACCGACAGCCGAGATCGCCCGGCGAAGGCGTTGGCATTTGCTCGGGCTGGGCATAGGCTATCGCGCGATCTTCAATCAAAAGAGTTCTACCCGACTCAATGAGCTTTCAAGAAATTTGGCAGCTTGCTATCAGTGATCCGGGCTGGGCAGCGGTATTTCTGACAGCGGGACTCGCGATCATCGGTGGTGTTTGGGCGGTCTATCACCGTCTTTTCCCAGCGCGCGACAAAAGTGATCATCCAGGCGTCGACGTGGCCAACATCGTTAAAACGTTGCAGGAAGGCCATCGTCACCAGATCGAGGATGCAGTCCAGCGTGAGGAAGCGTTGCATGACCAGGTTCGCCAGCTTACGGACGCCGTACAGGCGCTTTCCGATGAACGGAACGAGCCGGACGCGCCTGCGGGAGTCGATGAGGCTCTGGCTCTCTTGGCAAAGGGCGAGACGGACGCGGCCGAGGCCGTGTTTCAGGAAGTCAAAGAGCGCCGCACGGCCGAAGGCGAAGAATCGCGGAAAGAAACTGCCGCTGCTGCTCGACACATCGGCGCGCTCGCTTTTCTACACGACACCGACAAGGCGCTTTCCGCTTATCGTGAAGCGGTTGAGCTCGATCCCGAGAATTCTGATGGCTGGAACCGGCTTGGACACCTTCTGAAGCGAATCGGCGATCTCGAAGGCGCCGAGGCCGCCTACAGCCACGTTCTGTCTCTGGGCAATCAAACCGATGATAAGGAACTCATTGCCGTTGCTACGGGCAACCTCGGCCTCGTCTACCAAACCCGCGACGATCTCGATCGCGCCGAGGAGATGCACAAGAAAAGCCTGGCGCTCGAAGAGGAGCTCGGGCGCAAGGAGGGGATGGCGAGCGATTACGGCAATCTCGGCATCGTCTACCGAACGCGCGGTGATCTCGACCGCGCCGAAGAGATGTACGAGAAAAGCTTGGAGCTGTTTCGGCAAGTCGGCGCTGCTCCAAAGATCGAAAAGGTCGTAGGCTGGTTTGCCGAGTTGCGCGGTTCGCAATAATAGGAGTATCTGCGCCGTCCCGTCAGCCGTGATCAGCGTAATGGCGCCCACATCGACGACCGCACCATGAACAGCTTCGAATCAGACGGCATCGAGATCGCCTATATCGACGAAGGCGCGGGCGAGCCCGTCCTGCTGATCCACGGCTTCGCGTCGAACGTGGTGACCAATTGGGTCGATCCGGGCTGGGTGCGGGTGCTGACGCGCGCGGGCTACCGGGTCGTGGCGTTCGACAACCGGGGGCATGGCGAGAGCGAAAAGCTCTACGACGAGGCGGTCTACGGCGCCGAGCTGATGGCCGAGGACGCGCGGCGGCTGCTCGATCATCTGGACATCGCGCGGGTCGACGTGATGGGCTATTCGATGGGCGCGCGGATCACCGCGTTCCTCGCGATCGGTCACGCCGCGCGGGTGCGCAGCGCGGTGTTCGGCGGCTACGGCATCAACATGGTGCGTGGCGTCGAGGCGCGGCCGGTGATCGCCGAGGGCCTCGAGGCCGCCAGCATGGACGACGTGACCGACCCGACGGCGCGCGCGTTCCGTATCTTCGCCGAATCGAGCGGCTCGGACCTGCGCGCGCTCGCCGTGTGTTTCCGCGCGGCCGGCGAGACCATCACGCTCGAGGCGCTGGCGACCATCGAAGCACCCGTGCTCTGCGCTGTCGGCACCGACGACGACATCGCCGGCTCGGCCGCCGAACTCGCCGCGCTGATGCCTGCGGGAGAGGTGCTCGACATCCCGGGCCGCGACCATATGAAGGCGGTCGGCGACCGGGTCTACAAGGACGGCGTGATCGCGTTCCTGGGCCGCCGGCGGTGACCGCGCGATTCTTTGTGCGGTCACCTGCGGTGACCTGCGCTCAATCGCCGCGCAAGCTTCCGCCGAACGGTCGGCGGCCCGCGGTCGCGGGCTGGTAGATTCCGGCCGATTCGGATCGATCGAATTATGCGCTAACGGCCATATCGCTGTGGCCCAAGCGGGCGGAACCGCCTATGATGCGCGCGGGCCTCGATCGGCCGACAAAAAACACCAACGACAGGGGCGACATCGATGTCCGGCAGCGTCAATAAAGTGATCCTCATCGGCAATCTCGGGCGCGACCCCGAGCAGCGCAATCTGAACGACGGCTCGCCGGTCGTGAACATCTCGCTCGCCACCTCGGAGCGCTGGACCGACCGCGCGAGCGGAGAGCGCCGCGAGCGCACCGAATGGCACCGCGTCGTGATCTTCGACGAGAAGCTCTGCGAGATCGCCACCAAGTATCTGCAGAAGGGCTCGAAGATCTTCGTCGAGGGCCAGCTCCAGACGCGCAAATGGACCGACCAGTCGGGCAACGACCGCTACTCGACCGAGGTCGTGCTGCGCCGCTTCAACGGCTCGCTGACGATGCTCGATTCGCGCGGCGAGGGCGGTTACGGCGGCGGCGATTCCTACGGCGGCGGGGCGCCGGCGGGCGGTGGCGGCGACGCGCCCGAGAGCGGCGGCGGCGGTGGCGACTTCGACGACGACATCCCGTTCTGACCCTTGGTATAATCGCCTATCTTGTCGTTCGCATTGCTTGCAAATGCCAAATCTGGTATAAATTCGCGTGTCTTCCGGCCGATTGCCTGAAATCACGAGTGCCCCGATTTTCGCCCACCACCCGGCCGATTCCTAAGTGACCGATTCCGTAAACCCGCCACAGTTCGACATCCAGCCGATCGCGATCGAAGAGGAGATGAAACGCTCCTACCTCGACTACGCGATGAGCGTCATCGTGTCGCGCGCGCTGCCCGACGTGCGCGACGGCCTTAAGCCGGTTCACCGGCGCATCATCTTCGGCATGCAGGGCGCCGGCTATACCGCCGACAAGCCGCACCGCAAGTCGGCGCGCGTCGTCGGCGAGGTCATGGCCAAGTATCATCCGCACGGCGATACGGCGATCTACGACGCCATGGTGCGCATGGCGCAGAATTTCTCATTGCGGCTGATGCTGGTCGATGGCCAGGGCAACTTCGGCTCGGTGGACGGCGACCCGGCGGCGGCGATGCGCTACACCGAGGTGCGCATGGCGCGGGCGGCGCATGCGCTGATCGAGGACATCGACAAGGACACCGTCGATTTCCAGGCCAACTACGACGAGAGCATGGAAGAGCCGGTCGTGCTGCCGGCGCGCTTTCCGAACCTTTTGGTCAACGGCGCCGGCGGCATCGCCGTCGGCATGGCGACCAACATCCCGCCGCACAACCTGGGCGAGGTGATCGACGCCTGCTGCGCCTATATCGACAACCCCGAGATCACCATCGACGAGGTCGCCGATCTGGTGCCCGGCCCGGACTTCCCGACCGGCGGCCTGATCCTGGGCCGCGCCGGCATCCGCGCCGCCCAGCACACCGGCCGCGGTTCGATTACGGTGCGCGCGCGGACGCATTTCGAGGAAGTCCGCAAGGACCGCGAGGCGATCGTCGCCACCGAGATCCCGTATCAGGTCAACAAATCGCGCATGATCGAGCGCATCGCGCAGGCGGTGCGCGACAAGCGCATCGAGGGCATCTCGGAGCTGCGCGACGAATCGGACCGCGACGGCCTGCGCGTCGTCATCGAGCTCAAGCGCGACGCGATCGCCGAGGTCGTCTTGAACCAGCTGTTCCACTTCTCGCCGCTGCAGACGACCTTCGCGGTCAACATGCTGGCGCTCAACGGCGGCCGGCCCGAGCAGATGACCGTGCGCGACGCCATCGCCTGCTTCATCGCCTTCCGCGAGGAGGTCATCACCCGGCGCACGGTCTATGAGCTGAGCAAGGCGCGCGACCGTGCCCATGTGTTGATCGGACTGGCCCTCGCGGTCGCCAATCTCGACGCGGTGATCGCCACGATCCGCGCCGCCAAGGATCCGGTCGCGGCGCGCGAGGCGCTGATGGCCAAGCCCTGGCCGGCCGGCGACGTGGCGCCGCTGATCGCCCTCGTCAACGAGCCGGGCGGCGCGGTCGTCGAGGGCGGCTATACGCTGTCCGATGCCCAGGCGCGCGCCATCCTCGACCTGCGCCTGCACCGCCTGACCGGGCTCGAGCGCGACAAGATCGCCACTGAGCTACGCGAGGTCTGCGAGAAGATCGCCGACTTCCTCGACATCCTGTCGTCGCGCACGCGGCTGCTTGACATCATGCGTGGCGAGCTTCTCGAAATGAAGGAGCGCTTCGCCGACCCGCGCCGCACCGATATCCTGGAGAGCGAGTTCGAGCAGGACATCGAAGACCTGATCAAACGCGAGGACATGGTCGTCACCGTCAGCCATGGCGGCTACATCAAGCGCGTGCCGCTGTCGACCTATCGGGCGCAGAAGCGCGGCGGCAAGGGCCGCGCCGGCATGGCGACGCGCGACGAGGACTTCGTCGGCCAGGTCTACATCGTCAACACGCACACCCCGGTGCTGTTCTTCTCAACCGCCGGCAAGGTGTACAAGCTCAAAGTCTACCGCCTGCCGCTGGCGACCCCCCAGGCGCGCGGCAAGGCGCTCGTCAACCTGCTGCCGCTGGCCGAGGGCGAGACCATCTCGACGGTCATGCCGCTGCCCGAGGACGAGGCAAGCTGGGCCGACCTGCACGTCGTCTTCGCGACCTCCGACGGCAACGTCCGGCGCAATACGCTGTCCGACTTCATTCAGGTGCGGTCCAACGGCAAAATCGCCATGAAGCTCGACGCGGACAGCCGGTTGATCGGTGTCGCGACCTGCTCCGAGGACGACGATGTCCTGCTCGTAACGCGCGGCGGCAAATGCATCCGTTTCGAGGTCTCGCACAAGGTGACCAAGGAGCGCGATGGCGCCGAAGTCGAGGTCGAGAAGGGCATTCGCGTGTTCATTGGTCGGGACTCGTCTGGCGTACGTGGCATCAGGCTCGCCAAGGGCGACGAGGTCATCTCGCTGACCGTTCTGGGGCACTTCGACGCGACGACCGAAGAGCGCGACGCCTATCTCCGGCTGGCCGGCGCCCGGCGCCGCGCCGACGACGGTGCCGACGACGCGCCCTGCGCGCCCGAGGGCGTCGAGATGAGCGACGATCGGTTCGCCGAATTCGAGGCGGCCGAAGAGTTCATCCTCAGCATGACCGAGAACGGTTTCGGTAAGCGCACCTCCGCCTATGACTACCGCGTCACGGGCCGTGGCGGGCAAGGCATCGTCAACATCGAGACCTCAGAGCGCAACGGCCAGGTCGTCGCGACCTTCCAGGTCGAGACGACCGATCAGATCATGTTGGTGACCGACAATGGTCAGTTGATCCGCTGCCCGGTCCACGACATCCGCATCGCCAGCCGCCGCACCCAGGGCGTGACGCTGTTCAAGGTCGACGAGGACGAACGCGTCGTCTCGGTGGCGCGACTCGGCGACGTCGGCGAAGCGGACGAAGAATTGGGCGAAGAAGAAGGCGATGAGGGCGAGATCGCTGACGCGGGCGAAGCCGACGACGCGGGCGAAGCCGACGACGCGGGCGCGGCCGCTGACACCGGTGAAGCGGGCGAAGGAGGCGACGATGAGTGACCGGCGGCTGGGCGTCTATCCCGGGACCTTCGATCCCATCACCTACGGCCATCTCGACATCATCCAGCGCGCCCGGCGGCTGGTCGATCACCTGATCATCGGCGTCTCGGTCAGCGCCGGCAAGGACCCGCTGCTGAGCCTTGACGAGCGCGTCGCCATCGTCAACGAGGAACTCGCCAGCCTCGAAGGCGACGGCGACGCGACCACCGAGGTGCGTCCCTTCGACACATTACTGGTCGATTTCGCCTCATCGGTCGGCGCGAGTACCGTCATCCGCGGCTTGCGCGCGGTCTCCGACTTCGAATACGAATTCCAGATGACCGGCATGAACGCGCGGCTCGATCCGACCGTCGAGACGGTGTTCCTGATGGCGACTGAGAAGCACCAGTTCATCGCCTCCAAGCTGGTCAAGGAGATCGGCCGGCTGGGCGGCGACATCTCGTCCTTCGTCTCGCCCAATGTCGGGCGGCACCTCGAACGCCGCTTCGCGCGCCGCGGCGCGGGCGAAGTACCGGGCGGGCAGGCGGCGCGGTATATCTACTGATCGCACGCCGTCCGCCGTATCCGGTCTAGCCATGGCGGCGAACCGCGCACCATGAAGGTCGACGCCTTCGATTTCGAACTGCCACGCGAGTTGATCGCGGCGCGCCCGATCGTACCGCGCGATGCGTCGCGGCTGCTCGAGGTCGGCGCGGACGGCGCGCGGGACCGGACGTTCCGCGACCTGCCCGGCCTGTTGCGCGCCGGCGACCTGATGGTGTTCAACGACACCCGTGTCATTCCTGCGCGGCTCGCGGGTAGACGTGGCAGGGTCAAGGTCGAGGTCACGCTGCATATGGCGCTTGGCGGCGGCGCCTGGGACGCCTTCGCGCGTCCCGCGCGCAAGCTGGCGCCGGGCGACCGCATCGACTTCGCCGAGGATTTCTCGGCCGAGGTGGCGGCCAGGGGCGAGGGCGGCGAGGTGCGGCTCGACTTCGGTTGCGACGACGCGACGCTGTCGGCCGCCTTGGCGCGCCACGGCGCGATGCCGCTGCCACCCTACATTCCGCGCCAGGCGGGCCCCGACGATCGCGACGCCGCCGACTACCAGACCGTCTATGCGCGCCACGACGGCGCCGTCGCCGCGCCGACCGCCGGGCTCCATTTCACTGACGCGCTGCTGGCCGCCCTGGCGGATGCGGGCATCGCCTCGGCCCATGTCACGCTGCACGTCGGCGCCGGCACCTTCCTGCCGGTCAGGGTCGACGACACGCGCGATCACCGCATGCACGCCGAGCGGGGCCGCATCGGCGGTAGCGCGGCCGAGGCGATCGCGCGTGCGCAGGCCGCGGGCGGGCGCATCGTCGCGGTCGGCACGACGTCGCTGCGCCTCATGGAGAGCGCCGCCGACGCGGCGGGCGCGGTCCGCCCGTTCGAGGGCGAGACCCGGCTGTTCATCACGCCGGGCTATCGCTTCCGCGTTGTCGATACGCTGCTCACCAACTTCCACCTGCCGCGTTCGACGCTGTTCATGCTGGTCTGCGCCTTCGCCGGGCTCGACCGCATGCAGGCGGCCTACGCGCATGCCAAGGCGGCGGGCTATCGCTTCTACTCCTACGGCGACGCCAGCTTGCTGCACCGGGCGGCGGCATGAGCGGCGCGCACGAATTCGGCCTGGCGATCGAGGCGCGCGACGGCGCCGCGCGGCTGGGCGTACTGCATACCGCGCATGGCGACGTCCACACGCCGGCCTTCATGCCGGTCGGCACGGCGGCGACGGTCAAGGCGATGACGCCCGAGGCGGTCGCCGCGAGCGGCGCCGAGATCGTGCTCGGCAACACCTATCACCTGATGTTGCGGCCGGGCGCCGAGCGCATCGCCGCCCTCGGCGGCCTGCGCCGCTTCATGAACTGGCCGGGCCCGGTGCTGACCGATTCGGGTGGCTTCCAAGTGATGTCGCTCGCCAAGCTGCGCCGCATCACCGACGACGGCGTCACCTTCCAGTCGCATCTCGACGGCGCCCGGCACGCGCTGACACCCGAGCGCGCCGTCGAGATCCAGCATCTCCTTGGCGCGACCATCACCATGGTGCTCGACGAGTGCCTGCGCTACCCGGCTTCCGAGGCCGAGACGGCCAGCTCGATGCAGCGCACCTCGCGCTGGGCGGCACGCTCGAAGGCGGCGTTCGAGGCGCGCGCCGGCCACGGCCTGTTCGGCATCGTGCAGGGCGGCGTGTTCGCGGAGCAGCGCGCCGCATCGGCCGCGGCATTGACCGATATCGGCTTCGACGGCTACGCGATCGGCGGCCTCGCGGTCGGCGAGGGGCAGGCGCTGATGTTCGAGACCCTCGAAGCGACGACGCCGCATCTGCCCGAGGACCGGCCGCGCTATCTGATGGGCGTCGGCAAGCCCGCCGATCTGGTCGGCGCGGTGGCGCGCGGCGTCGACATGTTCGACTGCGTCCTGCCGACGCGCTCGGGCCGCACCGGCCAGGCGTTCACCCGCGGCGGCACGCTGAATTTGCGCAACGCGCGCCACCGCGACGATCCGGCGCCGCTCGACGCCGCCTGCGGCTGCCCGGCCTGCGCCAACTACGGCCGCGCCTATCTGCACCATCTGGTCAAGTCCGACGAGGTGCTCGGCCTGATGCTGCTCAGCGGGCACAACCTGCACTACTATCAGGATCTCATGGCCGGCATGCGCCGGGCGATCGCCGAGGCGCGCTTCGCGGCCTTCGCCGCCGATTTCGCGGCCGGCCAGGCGGCGGGCGACGGCGCGGCGGAAGCGGCGACCTGATCCTTGGTATGAGTCACGCGCCACGCTTGACCGGCCGGGGGCGCGAACCTTATGGTGCGCGCGCCTTGGGGGCGCGTAGCTCAGTCGGTAGAGCATCTGACTTTTAATCAGAGGGTCCCAGGTTCAATCCCTGGCGCGCCCACCAATTTCGTCAACAGGTTAGCTGGGTACGGCTGAGCCGTTTTCTTTATTAACAAGGCGAAGGAAAGGAATCCAGGCGGCTTCGACCATTTCCCCCGGCAGCACCTGCCGCCTTCACTGACCGTGCTTCTCCAACCACTCGCGCGCCATCGCCTGGGCCTTCGATATGTCGGCGGAGGTCATTTCCTTGGCGGCAATGTCACGGTACTTCCGCCCTAACGTGTTGCCCTGCTCCGCCGCGATGTCGAACCACATGTGGGCTTGGATAAAGTCCGGCGACGCGCCCAGGCCGTGGCGGTACATGAGGCCGGTTTCCAACTGGGCGCGGACATAGCCCTGCTCGGCGGCCATTCGATGCCACTTCAGCGCCTCTGCATAGTCCTGCGGCACGCCGTCACCGGAGTGGTATATGACGCCGAGGATGGACTGGGCCACGGCAACACCCTGCTCGGCGGCCTTTCGATACCACTTCGCCGCCTCGGCGAAGTCCTGCGGGACGCCCACGCCAATTTCGTACATGAGGCCGAGGTTGAACTGAGCCTCGGCATGGCCCTGTTCGGCCAGCGGGCGGAATTCCTTGATCGCCATGGCATAGTCGCCCAGCCCATAGGCAGCCGCGCCTTCGTCGAAGCCAGCCCGCGCCGGTCCGACGAGCGTGACGAGAAGAACAGCCGCTATCGCGATGCGCTTCATTTCCGAGATCTCCCAAGGGGGCGATCATAGCCCGAAGCCGCGCGCGGTGCGAGTTGATGGGCGTCACGCCGTCCGGGATCAACCTCCGCTTCTGTGGCGCGATCCCGGGGCCGTTAGATGCCGCTTGTTGGGGTGCCTCGACCTCTGCCGCCGCCGGACTGACAAACTATGCCCTGCACCCTGCCTAGGCATTCCCCTTTGGCGGCCCGCCCATCACCTGATCCTCCGCGATGCGCGCCTCGATGTCGTCGAGCAGGCGCGCGAGCGCTGCCTCGATGTCGCTGCGGTCCACTCCCTCCAATAGCATCGCGCCGAGGAGTTCCGCCGCACCGTGAAGGGCGATGGAGAAGCGGGGGAGTTCGTTGTTGAGTTCCCAGGCCGCAGCGGCGGGGAGTAGGGCGATTTGGATAACCTCTTGCGCTCGGCAGACGGGGCAGTCATCGCTGAGGTCGTGGTCGAGGAGGGAGGTGAGGTCCATGGCCACAGGTTCCCTGTAGGAGGTCGATAGGGAGGGCGCGCAAACTAGCTTACGCTAGAGGAGCGCCTCGCGAAGCTCGGATTATGCTGGAAGGCACCTTACGGCAGTGTCCTGGCAACGCGGAAGCCGTAATCGTTGCTCCGGCTGCCCGTCGCGAACCTGATGCGATCGGCCGAGCCAACGAAGCGCGGGTCGAGGCTGACATCGGGAGCTCAAGCCTCGGGCGCGGGCGGGGCGTCCTGCGCAGCCTGCCATTCGGCGTGCTCGGCGAGGACTGCTGTGACCTCGGCCTCGAGCAGCTCGCGCAGACGCGGGATATCCGCCTCGCGCCCGGCTTCGCGGAAGTAATCTTCGAGCGGAGCTACGGTCTTTGCGATCATATCGTGATCCGCCGGGATCATCCCCGCTCGCGCCATGGCCAACGGGATCGCCGCGGCGCGCAGTTGATGCGTTGCCGCCTCCCTCTGCGCCCCGGTCAGGACGAGGTCATGGGCCAGATTGGAATAGCGCGTCGCGGTGGAGAAATGGAGCGGCCCAAGCGCCGCCCGGGTGATCTCCATTCCCTTGCGCAAGTTCGTGAGTGCCTCGCGCCGGCGCGGCGCGTCGCCGGTCTCGTCCGCCCAAGCGGAATAGAGGGCACCGAGATTGCCGTACGCGGTGCCCACCAGCTCTCCCTGCTCGCCATAGGCCGCGACCCAAATATCGCGCGCCGCCTGAAGCTCCGCCTCGGCCTCGACAAAGCGTTCCCGCCGCGCATAGAACGCGCCCAGACTGTTGCGCGCATAGGCGCGTTCTGGATCGCCCTCCTCGGTCGCGGTCTCCATCACCGCGATCGCCTCGCGAAAGCGCCGCTCCGCTTCCACGTCCTCGTCGAGATCAGCGAGCGCGTCGGCCAAATTGCCGAGCGCCAAGGCATAGGCGGTGCTTTCCGCACCACGGGCCGCCGCCACGACCGGCAGATTGGCCTCCCAAAGCCGCCTTGTTTCCGCGATGTCGCCGGTGGCATGGCGCAGAAACATCGCCGTCTCATGCACGAAATTTGCGGCGATATCCCGGTCATCCGCGGCTGCCCCGGCTGCCAGCGGGGCAAGAGCGCGCGCATGGGGCGCCAGCCGGTGACAGCGGGGCCAGGCCACCACCTCGAATTGCGGATTGTCGCTGAATTGCGCGCGGCCCAAGCGGGCGGCGAGGCCGATCATCCGCGCCCGCGCGTCCGCGCCCATCCAGTCGCGCAGCACCGCCTGGGCCAGGCGGTGGATGCCGTGGGTCGGCCGCGGCTCGCCGCCCGGCCCGGCCCAGGTCGCTTCGGCCAGCAGGGAATTCTCCCGGCAGGCGGCGAAGGCGTCGCCCCGGCGCATCGCGTCGCCGGCCAGGCTGGCCAGCGGTTCCGGCAGCGGCTCCCATTGCCGCGCCGCGAGCGCCTCGGCGCCGTCGACGAGAAATTCCGGCGCGATGTCGTCGGGCGACAGGAAGGCGGCGAGCTTGAGCAGCGTCTGCGCGTCCGCGTCCAGCCGGTCGAGCGATTCCTCGACCGCGACGTAAAGGGATTTCTTGTAGGTGTCGCTCCGAGGCGCATCGTTCAGCCGCTCATGGAACCGCGCGGACAGCTCCGCGACCGATATCTCATCGTTGCGGCGCAGAATCTGGCCCGCCACGACCAGCGCCAGCGGGTGGCGGTCGAGCACCTCGGTCGCCAGTTGCTCGAGCCCGGCCTCGCCGTCGCGGTGCGATTCGGCGGCAAGCAGGGCCACCGCCTCGTCGCCGGGCAGGACATCGAGCGGTACGGTCGCCGCCTTGCCGGTCCAGTCGGTCACCCGGCTGGTCACCAGATGGTCGATGCAATCGCCGTGCTGGAGCTGGTAGTGCAATTCACCCAGCCGCGCCGGGTCGTCGATATTGTCGTGGATGAGGAGCCAGCGCCCGCCCTCGGCCTTCAGGGCGTTCAGCACGAAGTCGATACCTTCCTCGGCCTTGTCGGGCGCCTTGATCCCGAGACGGGCGCCGAGGCGGGCAAAGCTGTTGCGCGCCTCGCCCAGCGACGTCGCGTCGACCAGCCAGGCGCCGCGATATCGCCGCTCCCGGCGCCGGGCGTATTCCCCGGCCAGCGCGGTCTTGCCATAGCCGCCCGGCCCGGTGACCGCGACGGCGGTCAGACCGCCCCGATCCTCGAACGCCCGCTCGATCCGCTCGATTTCCGTCTTGCGGCCGCGGAATTCGCGGTCCGGCTTGGCGAGCAGGGGGTCGATGATCGTGGGTTTGCCAATGACCCGGGAATAAATACGGCGCGCGAGGCCGACGATAACGGCGCGGATTCGTTTGACCAGAAATGCGATGATCGCGGCAATGGCAACAGCCGCGCCGAGCCACTCGGGCAGTGAAAACCCGAGAGGTTTGCACACCGACAAATCCCCCAGCCTGTACGCTTCCAGGCAAATATCAAGAAATTCCAAACCGGCCCACAGAGCCATTCCTGATCGATATGCTAGCCGCCGCCCTTCAGCTTATACCAAACCGGCCACGTTCATGCGGCGAGGACAAGCTTCATTACAGCCGCGAATACAAGTCATTTCAATACAACCCTGTTCGCCAGAAGCTGCGGTAGGGTCGGGATGGCGCACTAACCACATCGGTTTGGTCACGCGAGGCAGGGCCGGTTCCCGTGTTATCCCAGATGCTCCAAATAGGTCGAAACTTCACCGAATTATGGTGCCGATCCCAGTATGGGAATCGATCGGACATTCACGGGTCAGCAGGTCGCGGTCACAGGAAACTGTCGCCTACGTGCTTCGATCAATCTCGAAGCATAAGTTCACCCCAGAATGGAATTGCCGAAATTTTTTCCTGGGTAATGCCTGCGTTGGCGCCCTCGGCAACGTCGTCATAATCGAGACCGAGAAGCGGCCAAAACTCCAACAGTAGAAAATTCCTCAAGTTCGATCCGTAACAAATAATGTCAGATCCGTATACGGATAGAACCGGATTTCCTGCCTCGAGTGAATTCGCCAACAGATAGCGGTGCCCCGTAATCGGTATCAGCCTGGGTGCCGTTGCGACAAGCCGAGCAACCTTTTTGCGGACACCTGTGACCTCGCCTGGCCGCTCTCCCCAGCTGTCGAGCCATAAAGAGCTTTCTTCGACGTGGAACAGTAAACCTTCCAACGGCCAGTTCAATGCATCAATGATTGCCTCATCGTTTTTTTTGCCAATCAAAATAAGACGGTGCATCGCTTTCTTCGCTCAAGTCGTAAAGAGGCTCATCGCTCCAACCGACGCTATACACACCGCGATCGGGTGCGTTGAGGACGGCAAGAAACTGGCGATAATCTCTCGGAAACTTTAGCTCCCAATGCAGTTCGAGAGCATCAATCCGTGGTTCGCCTAAACCAATCTGCCATTGGGTGCCGGTTCGCCACGAGCTGCCGCCCACTCCCTCGGCCTTGAACGCGTCGAGTGTTGCGGTCTGATGGATTGCCCATGCTGCTTCGGTCTGATTCTTCAGCCATGGCAGGAAGTCGTCAAGATTGTCAGGAACTTTCGATAGGGAACTCATCCGGACTATGCGCTAATCGCGGTCGAATTGGCCCGAGCGCACCGCGGCGGCGATCAGGTTCCAGATCAGCCGCCCGGCGGTCAGCGCGGTGATGCCGTTGACGTCGCGCATCGGCTGGATCTCGACGATGTCCATGCCCATGACGCGGCCCTTGGCGAACAGCCCGTGGATCAATTGGCGCATCTGCACGTAGCTCACGCCGCCCGGCGCGGGTGCGGCGACCGCCGGCATCTCGGTCGGGTCCATGCCGTCGGCGTCGACCGTCAGGTAATAGGTGCCGCCGTCGGGGATGCGCTCGAGCACCGCGGCCATGCCGATCTCGTGCAGCTCGTAGGCGGTGATCAGGTCGGAGCCGTAGGCCAGCGCGTCGCGCACCTCGCCCTCGCGCGCGCTGCCCTGGGCGCGCAGGCCGATCTGCACGATGCGGTCGAACCAGTCGAGCTCGGAGGCGCGCCGGATCGGGCTCGAATAGCCCTCGCGCGCGCCGTTGACCTCGTCGCGCCAGTCGAGATGCGCGTCGATATGCACCAGGGGGATCGGCCCGTGCTTCTCGAGCGCGCGGAACACCGGGATCGGCACGCCGTGGTCGCCGCCCAGGGTGACCAGCATGGCGCCGGCGTCGAAGACTTTTCGCGCCGCCGCCTCGGCGCGCCGGTAATGCGCCGATAGGTCGCGCGCATCGCCCGGCGCATCGCCGATGTCGACGATGCGGATGTCGTCGCGTCCGTCGAACAGCAGGCCGCCGATGTCGAAGTCCCAGCGGTCGATATTCAACGAGATGCGCGCCGATTCGCGGCGGATCGCGGTCGGCGCGTTGGTCTGGTCGTTGGTCACCTCGTCGATCGTGTAGGGATCGCTATAGGCGATGCCCATGATCGCGAGGTCGGCCTCGAGCTGATCGAGATCGGTGACCAGCGGGAAGTTCATGAAGGTCTGCATCTCCTTGCGAGGCGCGACGGTGAGTTGCTCGGACATTCTCGTCTTCTCCAGGACGTAGGGGGGGCGCGGGCGCGACACGAAAGTGCGGATTATAGGTGCCGCGATATGCCTGAACAAGAACACCGGCCCCGCGCCTTGGGGGCGCGTAGCTCAGTCGGCAGAGCATCTGACTTTTAATCAGAGGGTCCCGGGTTCGATCCCCGGCGCGCCCACCACCTAAGTCAATCGTATAGGGTTATCGAGCCAGGGAGCCGAGCGCGACGTTTTAAGGGTCATGGTCGAACATCGAACCCGCCAAGCGACTGCGTCCACATAGAACCAGCAACCAGGCGCCAAACGTCCGGGGTCGAAGTCGTATCGTGTTCAGGTATGTTTTCTCTTGGAAAGCGGACACAAAAGGTACGAACTCTGAGATTCCGAGACTAGCCCATTCTGCTGGATTTTTCACAAATCAAAAATTTTTTATACTCGAAATTTTAAGAAAGCGTTCACCCCATATGCCAAAGCAAGCAACAACCAACGTCGAAAAAACGAAAAATAACAAATTAACTACCCCCTCGCGTTCGTCCTTCATAATTTCATATGTACGAATATCTATTTGATATTCTCTCTCGACCTTATCCATTACAACTTGATCAACAAAACCAATTATCACCCTATCGTCACTGTCTCTTGCTTTTGCCATCAAAAATGAATGTAAGCAGCTGTGCGCCATTCTTTACGTCTATCTTTGTTGGTTGTGGAGATGAATGAGAAATGGACAAATTCTGCGGGGCAGCAAGGACAATGTTCGCACGATCAACGAAAGTATACGATATTTGTAGATCGACGTCGATTGTTGTTGCATCTTGCGTTTCTGGAAGATCCGGCATCATCAGTTCCACCGACCCGGTCAAAGGCCCTTCACGTGGCACTTCGCTGCCATCCTTTGGCGGCCACGGAAACCGACCAGTGTCGATCGCGAATCCAGGCCCCTCAAATTTCCAAAGTTTCGCATTCGGACGGAGCAGCCCCGTTAAATCCTTGCGAGGCGAGTCGGGCTGCCCCGGTTGAACGTAGCCATTCCTTCCCATGGCAAACACGGATTGTGGTCTTGGAATGGACAAGAATTCGAAAGTTTTACAAATATAGCCAATTTCATGCCGCCAATAACCGTATTCATTATCGTAAATTGCAATCCTAGCTCCAGCATCAATGTCTGCATAACCTGGGAATTCAGACGTTAGTCTCGGGTGATACGTATCTCGCGTCAACTTTAGAACAAACTCGGCTGCAACTTCAGAGCGATATATTTCCTGACTGCAAGAATTTATCCCTAAGTGTATTATTTCGGCGATGTCCCTATCTCTGTTGAAATTCGTGGGGCAGGCGTCGCTGGTTGATGATGCTATGCTGCCTTCATGATGGTTTCAATGGCACTGTCGGCCTGAGCCTTTCTCAAGTGTTCCTGGAGAGCATTTCGGAGGATGGGCAGCTGACGATAGGCCTTGAGGCGACGGAAGGTTTTCTGGGCCTCCAGCAGGCCGGCGGCGGTCCATCTGAGCGCCATCTCGGCGTGTCTCCAGCGTTTGACGTTGCGGGTGACCTGGCGCACCGTGCCGAGCGCGTTCTCGACGATGTTGGTGCAGGCGAGCGAGCGCCGGAGTTCGTGCGGCAGGCCGAGGCGGATGACGGTGAGGATCTCGTCCAGCCCCTCCAGGATGCTGCCCGAGACGCCCGGTTCCTCATGCTCCAGACGCCGGGCCAGGTTGCGCAGCAGCCGTTCGGCCTTGTCTGCGTCGTCCTGGTCCCAGGCCTGACGGAGCGCCTTCTTGACGCTCGCATGCAAATGCAGGGGCAGGCGCTCGATGATGTTACGGCCCTTGTGGACCTGGCAGCGCTGGATGGCGGCGGCCACACCGAAGGTGTTGCGGATCGCTTTGCTGAGCGCCTTCGCGCCATCGACGATGAACAGCCGGGGCAGCGTCGGATCGAGCCCCCTGGCGAGGAGATTGTCGAGCAAGGCCTGGACGACGACAGTGTTCTCCGTCGCCCCCTCGACCACGGCCAGGACATGCTTGTCGCCGTTGCCATCGACGCCGATCGCCGCCACCAAGACATGGTCGCCGACATGCAGACCGTCGATCTGGATGACCAGCAGGTCGAGCTCCGAGAGGTCCGAGGCGAGCCAGGCCTTCATCTTCTTGCGCGACAGCGCCACAAAGCGCCGGGAAACGGCCGACTTCGAGGTGCCGTCGCCACGCGCTTTCGCCAGGTCGCCCTCGGGCAGACGGACCGCGCGGTGGTACTTGCGGGTCGACACGTTCAGGACCATCAGGTTGAGCGCCCACTCGAGCAACAGGTTGCCGTCGCGCAGCACCTGCCAGCTCTCCAAACCCACCTCCTTGCCAGCATGGTCGCGAACCCGTGGCCGCTGCACTTTCACGCGGCCGCCGTGGTAGCCGATCTCGCTCTGCGTATGGCCCCAGCGATAACCCCGACGGTTCCCATGGCGACGATGTCGGGCCCCGCACACGGTCGTGGCGTCCTCCTCCATCATCTCGGCCAAGGCCTCGACCCCGGCCAGGAGACAGAACCGATCCACGCTGAGACGGACTGCGTCCATCGCGTCTGCCAGCGGCGGCATAGGAAACGAGGTGGCAAGGGCTTTCGGGCTACTGGAACTACGGATATTCTTTCCCATGGTGTCGTTCTCCCTCTTGGGTTTGCAGCACCCGGAGCCTAACGGCTCCAGGAGAGCGACACCTACCTCAACTTTTCAACATCGACCGGGACATCTCCGTATTATTCTTTTAACCGATATTTCCCAGATAGCATTCGTATCGGAGCAAATCGTAGGCGAACCCGAACACCGATGGAAGGAATTTCGCTCTGCGGTCATTCGGCAGCCCCGATTTGATGATTTGGCCGTTGTTGGAAGCCCATTTGGCCAAATTTGTCGTCATCCAGACACACCTCTCCTGTCTTTTCCACCTTGCCGTCAATTTCCTCGGCCTACGCCGGGACGGGGCTTCGGCGTAGATCATCAACCCGCATTTCCCAAGTATCGTCGATATTCAGTGCGGCGAGAAGGCGATTCTGCTATAAGAATCATGAAGTTGTAGCATACATGGAGCGGCGGATATGGCACACCCGATGGGTGAATCGAAACCGGGGTGCCTTCGGGTCGTTTTTGACCGTCGATTGAAGCTTGAATTCCACGGTTCCAAGTGAGAACGGCAGAGCAATAATCCCCCACTGAAGCGGCCGGTCGATCCGGCTGCGGCGGACCAAAATGGGACCGCGTATAGCCTTCTGTCAGGGTTGCTCTGACTGGAAGGCGGGGGGGATGTATCGGGTGGAGTTGTACGCACGGGTTCGGCGGGCGTGTCATGTCGAGGGGATGAGCACCCGCGAGGCCTCGCGGGTGTTTGGTGTAGACCGCAAGACGGTCCGTAAGATGCTGTCGTTCTCGGTGCCGCCAGGGTATCGCCGAAGCGCGCCGCCGAGGCGGCCAAAGCTGGGTCCGTTCACGGGAATCATCGATCGGATCTTGGAAGACGATCGGACCAGCCACCGCAAGCAACGGCACACTGCGAAGCGCATCTTCGACCGCCTCCGGGACGAGTACGGTTTCACGGGCGGCTACACCATCGTGAAGGACTACGTTCGTGAGCAGGGGCTTCGGTCGCGTGAGGTGTTCGTGCCACTCTCCCATTCCCCCGGTCACGCCCAGGCGGACTTCGGCGAAGCGATGGCGGTGATCGGCGGCGCGTTACGGAAGATCCACTTCCTTGCCTTCGACCTTCCCCACAGTGATGGTTGCTTTGTTGCGGCCTATCCGGCGGAGACGACCGAAGCATTCTGCGATGGCCACAACGCGGCGTTTGCCTTCTTCGGCGGCGTCCCCCGATCCATCCTGTACGACAACACCAAGCTGGCGGTTGCCCGGATCCTGGGCGATGGGAAGCGGCAGCGAACGCGCGTCTTCACGGAGCTTCAGTCCCACTATCTGTTCGAGGACAGGTTCGGCCGGCCGGGCAAGGGCAACGACAAGGGCAAGGTCGAGGGACTGGTCGGCTTCATCCGGCGGAACTTCCTGGTCCCCGTCCCGCGTGCCGAGAGCTTCGCGGCCCTCAACGATGCTCTCGCCGAACAGTGCCGCCGGCGCCAGGCGGCGCGGCTGCGGGGCCACAAGGAGACCATCGGCGAGCGTCTCGAGCGGGATCGTCAAGTTCTCTTGCCATTGCCGCCTGCTCCCTATGATGCCTGCGATAAGCGCCCTGGACGGGCGAGTTCGCTGTCGCTGGTGCGTTACCGCAGCAACGACTATTCCGTGCCCGTGGCCTACGGCCACCGTGAGGTGCTCATCCGGGGCTACGTCGATGAGGTGGTGATCAGCTGCGGGGCCGAGGTGATCGCCCGGCACCGCCGGTCCTACGACAGCGAGGACCTGATCTTCGACCCGCTGCATTACCTGCCCTTGATCGAGCAGAAGATCGGCGCCCTCGACCAGGCCGCGCCATTGGCGGGCTGGGACCTGCCCGAGGCCTTCATCACTCTGCGGCGGCTCCTCGAAGCTCGTATGGGCAAGGCAGGCAAGCGCGAGTACGTCCAGGTGCTCCGTCTACTGGAGACCTTCCGGCTCGAGGAGGTCGAGGGTGCGGTCGGCGACGCCCTGCGGCTCGGCGCAATCGGCTTTGATGCGGTGAAGCACCTGGTACTGTGCCGCATCGAGCGGCGGCCGCCCAGGCTCAACCTCGACGTCTATCCGTATCTGCCGCGCGCCCGGGTCGCGATGACGTCCGCCAAGTCGTACATGAGCCTGCTGTCGGGGCTCGGCGCATGACCGACACACCGCAAGTGCTGCTCGCCCACCACCTCAAGACGCTGAAGCTGCCGACCTTCCTGCGCGAGTACGACAAGATCGCCCGGCAGTGCGCCTCGGAAGGCGTCGATCACGTCCGCTACCTGTTGAGACTCGCCGAGCTCGAGCTGATCGACCGCGAGCGCCGCATGGTCGAGCGGCGCATCAAGGCGGCGCGCTTCCCCGTGGTCAAGAGCCTCGACAGCTTCGACTTCAAGGTCATCCCCTCGCTCAACAAGGCGCTGGTCCTGGAGCTGGCCCGCTGCGAGTACATCGAGCGCCGCGAGAACCTCATCGCGCTCGGCAACAGTGGGACCGGCAAGACCCACATCGCCCTCGGTCTCGGCCTGGCGGCCTGCCAGAAGGGCCTCTCGGTCGGCTTCATCACCGCCGCCGCGCTGGTCCACGAACTCATCGAGGCCCGCGATGACAAGCAGCTGCTGAGGTTCCAGAAGAAGCTCGCCACCTACAAGCTTCTGATCGTCGACGAACTCGGCTTCGTGCCGCTGTCGAAGACCGGCGCCGAGCTGTTGTTCGAGGTGTTCAGCCAACGCTACGAGCGGGGCTCGACCCTGGTCACCACCAATCTGCCCTTCGACGAATGGACCGAGGTGTTCGGCTCCGAGCGCCTCACCGGCGCGCTCCTCGATCGCCTCACCCACCACGTCAACATCCTCGAGATGAACGGTGACAGCTACAGGCTCAACCAGAGCCGCAGGCGTCAAACCCCGACTGCTAACTGAACCGACCACCCAGCCCACGCTTGACCCCGTGGGCCCACAGGTCCCTCCCGCGCGCGCCGCCGCGTCAGCCTGTTGAGGGCACGCCGCGTCGCGCGCGGGGCCCTCCCGTGGACTACGGGGACAAGCCCGCAGCCGCCAAGCGGTCCCTTCTTACACCGCCGAGGTGGTCCCTTTTTGCTCCGCCATTGACAAACTTCCTCAACAACGTCTCGGTGCCTTGGAAGCTGACCTGCGACGAGCTCATCTACTGTCATCAAGGGACCTTCCGTCTGATGTGCGACGGCGAAGCCTACGTCCTCAATCCGGGCGATATGATGCTCGTTCCCAAGGACAACGAGATCGCTTACGAGGCCGACGGCAAGTGCGTCATCTTCTACGCGGCAAGCCCCGTCGATCGGAAGCAGCGGGCGGGGATCACCGAAGTGCCGGGCATCGATCCAGAGGACATGTGATCCGACGTTTCCCCGCCATGCCCTCGACCGACCGTAATCGGCTGCATGTTCGGCGCGCCCGCGCGGAAGAGGGAATTCGTCGATTGAATTGGCGCGGGCCGGCTATCGACCGGTTGGATCGGGCGCGCCTTCCCAAGCTTCGTAGGCGGCGGGAAAGACGTCTTCGACAGGCTCGTTTTCAGGCCAGTAATCGGCGAACCGAGCCCACGCGCGATCGGTCGAGCGGCGCACTTCGGCGAGCAGCCTTTCCTCATCCCAAACCGTGAGGCGCCCGTCTTCGACCAGCATGCGGCCTTGGACCATGACATGCTTCACCACTTCACCATCGCAGCTCTGGATCAACGCCTTGATGGGGTCGAGGAACGGCCCTGAGCGCAGTCGCCCGAAATCGCAGACGACGCGATGTCGGCCTGCGCGCCCGGCGCCAGACGGCCCAAATCGGGCCGGTCGAGCGCACGAGCGCCCGCCAGAGTGGCGGCGTCGAAGATGTCGCGTGTCGACGCGTGTTCTTGATCGTGATCGGCGACCTTGCCCATCAGCGCGGCGAACTTGAGCTCGCCAAGGATGTCTTGGGGATAGCTGTCGGTGCCGATGGCCAGGTTGACGCCGGCGTCGCGATAGCGCTGGAGCGACTCGAGGAAGAGGCCACGCCGGGCAAACACCAGCGGGCAGTGAGCGACCGTCGCACCACTCGATGCGAGCTTGGCCAGATCGTCGCCGTAGGGAAATGCGATCTGGCTGTGACCGGAGGTGTAGAGGACGTGGCCGAGCACGACCTCCGGCCCCAGAAAATCGAGATCATGCAGCATGGAGACCGGCGTGCGGCCGGTCTCACGGATCGAATCCTGGACCTCGATAATCGATTCGGCGCAATGCGTGGTAATGCCGACGCCTAAGTCCTTGGCTGCCTCCTTGGTGCGGCGCAGCAGCTCGTGGGTGGTCGCGTGGTATTCGAGCGGGACCAAGATGCCACGGAACCGGCCGCCGAATGCCCCGTCGTATTGTCGGATGAACGCGACCGCTCTCTCCAGACCCCTGAGGCCCGCTGCTTCATCCCACTGCATGCGATGGCGTCCGCCCTGGTCGAAGTAATGGTGAGCCGAGGCGTAACCGGGCGAGGTGTAGAGGCGGATACCGAGTTCGCCGGCCAACTCCACCATCGGCCCCATGCCGTCGCTCGCGGCGCCGCCACCGAGCTCGCCGCCCATGTCGACCACGGTGGTGGCGCCGCATTTCAGAAGCGACGCGAGACTGAAGCGGATACCGGCCTCCGGTGTCTCGTGGTCGTGAATGGTTGGGCCATTGACGCCCTTGGCGGTGCAGTAGTTCAGGAAGCCGGACCGGAAGAGGTCGCGACGGCCGCCGTCGAACACCATGCGATCGCCGGCATGCGCCCCGACATGACAGTGCATGTTGATGAGACCCGGTATGACGAGATCGTGTCGGGCGTCGATCTCGTTGTCTGCCTTGCCACGCCAGGTTTTGCCGACGTGCTCGATAATGTCGCCACGAACGACGACCACGCCGTCTTTGATGATGCGATGCTTCGCGCCGTCGAAACCGACGATCCAGCCACCGTGAATCACCGTAACGTCACCGCCCGACATATATCGTCTCCATGGCAAGGGTTGCGGCAGAAGATGCCAGTGAACTCGACCGCCGACCCTCCCTTAGAGTCCATCGCGCGCAGAAATGCTAGCCCGTTGGGTCGGTCACCACGGGCCGACCGCGCTATGCGTTGACCGGCGGCTCGTGCGGCAGTCGGCTCAGCACGTCGCGGCCGTCTTCGGTGATGACCAGCGTGTGGCCAGTCGACATCGCGACGCCGGAGTCGGCACCCGTGTACATGGCGTGCAGGAAGAACACCATGCCGGGCGCCGCGATCAGCGGGTTGCCCGAATAGAGCATCGGCGGCACGTCCATCCAGGTCGGACGGTAGGTCGCGCCCGGCGCATAGCCGCAGGCGGCAAAGCGGTGCACCGTCCGGCTCGCCTCGTCGAACACCCGGCGGTGGAGGTCAATGGGGGATCACGAAACCGGACATTCCGCCGCCGGCCGTTTTTGAAGGACAACGTTGGTCGTCACCAATTCGGGCTGATCGTCGCCGGCCAGTTCCGTAAGACCTATCTTGATGTTTAGCGGGTTGGCGCACCAAGCAGTAACAAACGCATCCTCGGCAGCGCCGCCGCTGCCTTTGGCGAGATTGAGAACGACCATGCCAGGTTGGCTGCTCCAGTCGGCGACAACATGGACGGGTATCTTGTCGTGTTCTTCGATCGTGGCGCTGAAGGCCTCCTCCACGCGGTTGAACTTGGGATAGGCGCGGCCAAGCCTGACTGGCGCCCGCAGTACGACGGGCGCGGCAAAGCCATCGATCTGATCGGTTGCGATCTGAAACTTGGCTTGGTTCGCCGCAGAATAGAAGACAACCGTCTCAGGCGCCCAAGAGAAGTACCGTCGGCCGTCGCGACTCAGCTGGTAGGAAACCCCGACACGCAAGGCGGCGCCGTCGAATTCCGCCGCGTCGAGGTCGGTGGGCAGTGTGACTAGTGTCGCGGCCTCGAACCATTGCCCAAGAAGCCGATTTGCGATGTCCATCTCCACCTCTGGCAGCATCTCGCCTGTGGTGGTGGTGAGTTCGACGGCGATTTTCTCGTCGCGCGCGGCCGCCGGCATCGGCGTGGCCAACTCGACCCCGCAATTTTGCCATCGCGATATTGACGAAACGGGGCAAATGAGGGCGCAAGGCGATCGCATCGGTCGCCTCGGGTGAACCGGCGCAGGGCTGCCCGTCTACGGTGTCAACGATCTCGATCGGATACCTGCCCGGTCCGAAACTCGTCCAAACGATCATCTCGGCCGGAGCCACACGGTCGGGCGTACGCGGCAGACTGTTCATGTCGAAGGTGACGGCAAGGCCGCGCATGTCTGGAAGCACCCGGAGTCCTTCGTGGCGCTTGCCGCGTAGATAGACCTCTGAACCGCGCCACAAATTTCGTCCCTTGATGAGGAATTCAATTCGGCCTGCGCAAGCGGAAACCGGATTTGGAATGACCTCGGTGATCGTTGTCGACTCGAAGCCCGAAGGCAAGAGCCCGTCAGCGATGAAACCGGTCAACGTCGCCGTTGCGCGCTGCTGCGGCCTGAGGCGCAACGAAATCTGCCGTCCACCATCCGGTTGCATGTTGTTGAGAATGCCCGTCCCTTGATGCCAGTTTCCGGCCCAAGCGGTGCGTATTTTCAACAGCATTTCTGGCCACCAGCCTGGCACCGAGACATCGGCATAGACGGGGTGGTTGGCAGAGATTTGGCGATAGACAAGCTGGTTCTCCTCGGGTTCCAAGATCGCCTTGGGCCCGAACACGTAACCAAATCGCGCCGTGGAGTCGGCGTCCTGCGTCAAACTCTGCCGATCGGTGTAGCCGATCACCAGGGGGGTACGCTCGATGGCTTCGGCGAGTCCGACGGCGGTGCGCGACGCCGCCGCACCGGCATTGATGCCGAGACCTTGGGTCGGCAGTGTCGCCGCCAAGGAAAAGGCGAGCTGCATGGAATTCGCGGCGCTAGCCAGCGTCGACAATCGCTGGACCCGCTCGGTCGGCTGGGCCTGATAAGTATAGGGTTGCCCCCGCCAGCGGCATTCCGTGCCGTTGTGCCAAACTACGGTATCTACGAATGAACTCGGAACTGGAAGGGCTTCGATTTCCTTCCAGCAGCCAGGTGCCTGGACCCCAGCAGTCTGTGGTGCCTGATCCACAGCGGTTGAGGTGCCTTGTTCGCGAAGATCTCGCGCCCCGTAGGCCGCTTTGGAAAGCTGCGCCGCGAGCGCCCTTAAGTCATGCGATAATTCGATTTCGCCGGCGCCGCCGTCCCGCAGCAGCTCTGATCGATAAGAGGAAAGGAAGACCTCAATCGCGCTAAGTGACGGAAAAGTTTCAATTAGATTTTTCGACAGCGCGCCCGGATCATAGGTGATTGTTTCGCCGCTGTCGTTTTTCGCACATTTGTCACCCAACTCACGTGACATTGCCGACGCTTCCAACGCTTCGGCGATACATGGATTGTCAATTGCCTCGCGTACGATGTCTTGGTGGCCGGGGTACGTGAACAGGATCAGGTCATTCAAGCCCTTTTGTGTGTATACGGGATGTTCGAGCGGCACGTAGTCCATCAATTCATTTTGCAGCATTACCGTCTGCAATCGTTCCCATTCGACGGGATTGCCGGCGCTCTGCTCCTCGACGCCCCGGCGCATGAGGGAGACCAGCCAATCCAGGTAAAGCCGCGATACCTGGTCGGCGCGGGCTTCGGCGGACGCGATCTCGAGGTCGAGGACGCCGAACTTGTTCTTGACCGCCCCGGGCAGCACGGTCGCGGTGAACTGAAGGCGATAGAGGGCGTTTCCGTTCGCATCGTGGACATCGTCGAGCCCGACCTCGGTCAAGCGCTGGCGAATGCGGGCACGGTAGGCGTTTAGGTCCTCGAAATGCTCTTCGGGCGAAGACTCGAGGGACGACGAGCGGGCCCGCGGCCCTTTCCCGGGTTCGGGTGTCAGGCTGGCGACCAGATCGTTGGCCTTCTTCGCGGCCTCGGCCAGCCGAGTCTCGATGCTTGTGGTGTTGGGGTCGGTTATCGCCGTCGGCGTGCCCATATTCGCATTGGTCGGATTTAATGCAGCGTTCGACGGATCGGTCTGCCGCAGCTTGTTGAGCTCGTCGATTTCGTTCTGGAGCTTGATCAGCTCGATTTCGGCGCGCGCGGATTCGATGTCCTCGCGGCGCGCGAAATCACGGCCGATTGCCGGGTTGAACGAGATACCCAGCTGCCCGGCAAACGCCTCGATCACGGAAAGATCCCGCCTGATCTGAGGCTCGAAGGTCTGCGAGACGCTTTCCTGGAGCATGAATTCGAGGTGGCGTACTTCACGCAGGCGATCGTTGATCAGCGTCTCGCGGGAAATCACTTGAGGATCGCCTACCAGAATTGCGGCCGCGGTCTGGGCCGATTTCTCGTCGACTTTGCCGATCGAAAAATCGGCGTAAGGGTTGTCTTCGAATACCGAGCAGGCGGTCAGCGCCACCATGGTCGCCGCGAGCAGGACGCGCCGGGCGGAATGTCCGATTGATGTCATTGTCCGTCTCCCCTCGTTAGGCAGCGTTCCCGGGCACAACGATCCTACCCGAGAGCGCTCCAATGTGTCCCAATTCGGCTGGTCATCGGTCCATCGCGGTCAGACGCGCTTCAAAATTGAGACGTCGAGGAGTTCGAGGACCTTGTTGATATCGATCGCATAGGTCCAGTCTTCCTGCATGCGTCCCGTTCGAAGCTGTTCCTTCCATCCGCCCCAGAGCAAGGCGACGGGTCGGAAGGTCCCATCGTCCATTACGATGAGTTTACCGCTGTCGCCATGATCGCTAAACTGTTCGTCGTTTTCCTCGTCACCGATTATGAGGTAGTCGGTGTACTTTCTCTCGTCGTCGAAATCCCACTCAGAATCGTACCAGGAATACGCGAATGCAGCGATGTGAGCTGGTCCCAGAAAATCGGACAGGGAGCTAAGGTGTATTCCACCGGCTAATGGAGGAATACGGGATGACGGCACGACGACGGTTTACGGCGAAGTTCAAGGCCCGGGTGGCGCTGGAAGCGCTGCGGGGCGACAAGACGATCCAGGAGCTCGCGGCCAAGCACAAGGTGCATCCGAACCAGGTGAGCACATGGAAGCGCCAGGCGGTGGACGGTCTTGGCGAGGTATTCTCGAACGGCGTGGACCGCGCCCGTCGGGATCATGAATCAGAGATCCACGGCCTCCATGCCAAGATCGGTGAGCTGACGGTGGAACGGGATTTTTTGGCCGGCGGGCTCAAGCGATGAGCCGGGGGGTGCGCAAGGCGATGATCAGGCGTGACGCTGCCGACCTGAGCTTGGGCCGTCAATGCCGCCTGCTTTCGATCAGCCGGTCCGCGTTCTATTACGCGCCGAAGGGCGAGAGCCCGGAGAACCTGGCGCTGATGCGCCGCATCGACGGGTTGTTCATGAAGCATCCGTTTTACGGCAGCCGTCAGATGGTCCGCCAGTTGCGGCGCGAGGGGATCGCGGTGGGCCGTCATCGGGTGCAGCGCTTGATGCGGCTGATGGGCCTCGAGGCGATCTATCAGGCGCCGAGAACCAGCACGCCGCACCCGGCGCACCGGGTTTATCCCTATCTGCTCAAGGGGTTGGCGATCGAGCGGCCCAATCGGGTCTGGTGCGCCGACATCACCTACATCCCCGTCCAGCACGGCTTCCTGTACTTGGTCGCGATCATGGACTGGGCGACCCGCCACGTTCTGTCCTGGCGGTTGTCGAACACCATGGACGCCTCTTTCTGCGTCGAGGCGCTGAACGACGCGCTGGCCCGATACGCCACGCCGGAGATCTTCAACACCGACCAGGGCAGCCAGTTCACCAGCCTCGACTTTACCGGTGTCCTCAGGGACGTGGGTGTCGCGATCTCAATGGACGGCCGGGGCCGCTGCATGGACAACATCTTCATCGAGCGCCTCTGGCGGTCGCTCAAATACGAGGCGGTCTACCTCCACGAGCTGACCGACGGTTTTGCGGCCGAACGGGTCATCGGCGAGTGGATCGGCTTCTACAACACAGAGCGGCCCCATTCGTCCCTCGACGGTCAAACGCCGGCGGAAGCCTACGGCGCCGGGCAGCCTGTGGATATGATGGATAAGTCTGACGGCTTACCCACATCCCCACAGGCTCAACAGCAACAAAAGGATGTGATAAACAGGATTTTGGCAGCATGATCAGACAGCAGAATACACCTTAACCGACATTCCCCAGATGATATCCAAATTCGCGGAAATCGTACCACGGCCCCAACTCCAAGGGAACTCTGTTCCCATTGCAGCCATCCGATGACATGATTTTGGTAATCGGCCAGCGCGTGGAAGGCCATTTGGTCGTTTCTCTTGCCATCCAGACACACCTCTCGTGTCGCAATCTCCTTGCCGTCGATTCCCTCGGCCTACGCCGGAGCGGGTCTTCGTCGTAGATCATCAATCAGGCTCAAGATTTTCTGGAACAAGCTTCTGGTGACTGCAACCTCGGCCAATTGAAATGTGACGTACCGGCCATGGCTGACAACTTTCGCACCGATCTTGACCAGCTTCTCCCTCAGCGTCGTCAGCGACCATTGCTCCACGGCATCGGGCAACGCCAGGGTACGCATGAAGTTGCCGAGGTTATAGGCGAGTGCATGCAGCTGGAGCCGGACGGCATTGTTGCGTAACGAACGGCATGACAGCCGCGTCCACTTGATGGCGTTCTTGCCTTCCTTGATCCATTGCTCGGCAGTGCCGCGCTGATTGTAGAACGCAACAACCCGCTCGGCAGGACGGCTCAGGTTGGTGACGATGAAGCCGACGCGGGGATACAGTTCCCCTGAGTGCCACTCCACCTTGGCGACGACCCGGCGGGGCTTCGTCCAGCTACCGGCCCGATAGCTGAAGTTCGCGTAATACCGACGAACTTCCTTCGGCGGCCGACCGACGGGGCGCTTGAGCAGGTGCGCGATGCTGTCGTGCAGCACCTTGTTGGCCGGAAGCCGGATGGCGTACTTGAAGCCTTCCGCTTCCAGAAACTCATAAACCTCGGGCGAGGCGAAGGCGGCGTCACCACGGAAATAACGCCGGAGTGTCTTGTTCCGGTATCGAGCGACCACCGGGTCCAACACATCGCGCCATTCATGGGCGCTGTGCACGTTGCCCGGACGCAGGGCGCAACGCTCCAGATCGCCGAACTGGTTGAACACGAACAGCGGGTGATAGCACGTGCAGCCGAAGTGACCGTTGTAGGCCGTGCCCTCCTGGTCACCGTAGGTCGGGCTGACGGAGCTGTCCATGTCGAGCACGATAATCTTCGGCGGCTTGCGCTCGTTAACCTGGTCGATCCAGATGCCCAAAAGGTCAGCGAGCGCGGCGAGGTTGTCATTGGTGGCGAGTAACTCCGTCTCGAACCGGCCCATCTGGCTGGTCGATGCGCCGCCGCGCTCGACAGCCCTGCCGCCGACGATCCACCGCATCGCAGGATCGCGCCCCAGCCGGTCGGCGTCGTTCACGTCCTCGTACCCGGCGAGACGACCATAGACGGATTGGCGAAGGAGACCGATGATGCCGTGCCAACCGTTCTTGCCGGTCCGGCTGTCAGCAATAACGTCACCGGCCAGCGTGGTCAGGCCGAGGGCTTCGTCCAGTTCACGATAGGCGAGCAGACCAGCGTCTGACGTGATCCGCGAACCGTGGAACTCGAACTTCAGTCTTCGGTCGAAAAACGCCCGCAGAAGCCCCCGATCCGACTCACCCTCCAGGTTCCGCATTCGACCCACCCTCCGTCTGATCTAATCCACTGATTCTTATACAGGAATCAGACGGAAACCGCATCAGATGGATCGGTCACTTGGGGAATGCGGGCTTAACTACGCTGCCAACCTGTCCAACAAAGTGGGACCACCTCAATGGTCCCTTTCTGGAACGATCGCGTTCTGCCTACAGCAAACACCTTTTGTCCAATGGGACCCATGGTGTCGAGGTCGAGTGGGACCGGGTCACCCAGTTCGTGATATTCCACCTCGTCCTGTTCGTTAAGCACCGGCACGCGTGGGTCTATGTCCGATATAGGCCGAGTTGGGTGCAGCGGTGCGAAGGCACAGTCTACCCGATAATCGTTCTCGGGAAGGTCCACGATGCCCGGAAAGCGGACCTCGTCTGGGAGGTATTCGAATACCTTTGAAACTCTACCCAAGGGGACGCCGCCTCTTGTAGGAAACAAGAGCATGTCCCCCACTTCACCCGCGACGTGTTTGTTTGTGATCAGGCCAATATCACCATTGCTGGCCTGCCCAAAGCAGCCGAGCGTGCCATACCAGCCGGAACGGTGGTAGAGCTGTGCTCCGGGCGTAATGACGTCGCTCCATCCCTTTAATGACTCAAGAAGACTGATTCTGCCCGGCGTCGACAGTTGTGGAGGTCCAATGATGTCGTCAGGACCGACCACGGGGGCTTTGTAACCGGGTTGAACTCCCGTCACATCGACAAGACCGATCTCGAAGAATTCATCCTTTTTTCCTCCCTGAACAATATCTACTGGACAATAGAGACCGTTTGGCCCTTCGAGCCTGTCCTCGATGGCTATGCTATCGGGCAACCATTTCTTTGCGATTTTTCGCGGTACGAAGATTATTATACAGGGGTCCCCGTCACCGTTCTTGCGGCCAATGGCGCTACCCAGGTTCCCGTTAATGGACTGAATATAATCGTTATTAAGTTCTCGAATTATTAGCAATTCCCGAAGATTGTTTGCTTGCGCCATGACTGGTCCTCCCTACCAGCATGCAACTGCCGATTCTTGTTGAAATCACCGACTGATGCATTCTTGTGATATGGCCACTTTGTCCGTAACCGTTTGTTGAGATGTCCCCGTTTGCTCGTCCAGGTCGTGATATGCGTTGGCACAACTTTCTGACGAAGACGGATTGGGTATTAAACGAATCACTCTACAACGATTTCTTTATTTTGTCGCGCCGGTTAGGGGATCAAGATTCCATTGCCCTTCCTGCATACCGCACATCGCGTACGAAGTTCGATTTTTGCTGAGCGGCATTTGGCCTCAAGGATTGGTCTCGAAAGCAGCCCCGCATTACGGCAAGTAATGAGACGATGAACTCGATGCCGATGCGCGCGCCCTCGAGGCCCTTCTCGGCGCGGATGTCGCGCAGCTCGAGCGCCGGGTTTACGCCTTCGGCGCCGTACCAGACGCGGATGTCGGGAATGATCGAAGTCTCGCGCGCCTGCTGCACGTCGGGCCGGCGCGTCAAGAGCGTGATCGGCATCTCGTCGGCGGTCAGCACGGCGCACTGGGAGAAGACGTAGCCCGCGGTGTCGAAGCCGGTCAGGTAGTAGTGGCTCTCCCGGGCGAAGATTTACAGCGCGTCGAGGTCGCGCATCGCGTGCGCCCGCGCCCGGGCGATGCGTCTCTCGTGCTCCTCGCGCGTGAAAAACAGCACGGGCGTGGCCGCCATCCTTGCCTTCCGTCTATCGTTCCGGCGCGCCGTGGCGTTGGCGGGTCTGCCATTCGGCGTCGAGCCAGACCGGTGCGTTCGAGGCGGCGAGCGGCGGGCGGCCGCGGATCAGGTCGGCGGCGCGCTCGGCGACCATGATGGTCGGCGCGTTGAGGTTGCCGTTGGTGATGGTCGGGAAGACCGAGGAATCGACGACGCGCAGCCGTTCGACGCCGCGCACCCGGCACTCGGGGTCGAGCACGGCGAGCGGGTCGTCGTCGTCGCCGATCTTGCAGGTGCAGGACGGGTGGTAGGCGCTCTCGCCGTTGGCGCGCACCCAGGCGTCGATCTCTTCGTCGGCCGTCATCGACGCGCCGGGCTGGATTTCCTCGCCGCGGTAGGGATCCATCGCGGGCTGCGCGATGATCTCGCGGGTCAGGCGGATGCAGTGGCGCCAGTCGACCCGGTCGGCCTCCGCCTCGAGGTAGTTGAACAGAATCTTGGGCTTGGCCCTCGGATCGGCCGAGGCGATGCGCACCCAGCCGCGGCTCTTCGGCTTGTTTGGCCCGACGTGGACCTGGAAGCCATGGCCGTCGAACGCGGCGTTGCCGTCGTAACGCATCGCGGCGGGCAGGAAGTGATACTGGATGTCGGGCCATTTGACGCCTGACTTGGAGCGGATGAAGGCGCAGGATTCGAAGTGGTTGGTCGCCCCTAGACCATCCTTGAAGAGCACCCAGCGCGCGCCGATAAGAAGCTTGCTGAGCGGGCCGATCTTGGAATTCAGCGTAATCGGCTGGGTGCAGCGGAACTGGAAGTAGACCTCGAGATGGTCCTGAAGGTTCTCGCCGACGCCGGCGAGATCGTGGACGACCTCGACGCCGGCCGCCTCGAGCACGGCGGCGGGGCCGATGCCCGAGAGCTGCAGGAGTTGCGGCGTGCCCACCGAGCCGGCGCTCAGGATGACTTCCTTGCGGGCACGCGCCTGGTGCATCGTGCCGCCGCGCTCGTAGGCGACGCCGGTCGCCGTCCGGCCGGCGAAGCTGACGCGGTGGATCAGCGCCTCGGAGACCAGCGTCAGGTTTGGCCGGCCGAGCGCTGGCTTGAGATAGGCGTTCGACGCCGACCAGCGCACGCCGTCCTTGACCGTCATGTGCATCGGCCCGAAGCCTTCCTGCTGGAAGCCGTTGTAGTCCTCGGTCTCCAGATAGCCGGCCTCGACGCCGGCGTCGATGAAGGCGCGGTAGAGCGGGTTGAGCCGCATGTCGTTGCCGTTGCAGGTCGCCAGCGGCCCATCGTCGCCGCGATAGTCGTCGGTGCCGCCGCGCCAGGTCTCGGCGCGCCGGAAGTAGGGCAGGCAGTGGCGGTAGCCCCAGTCCTTCGCGCCGTGTTGCTCCCAATCGTCGAAGTCGCAGGCGTGGCCGCGCACGTAGACCATGCCGTTGATCGACGACGAGCCGCCGATCACCTTGCCACGCGGGCAGTCGAGCCGGCGGCCGTCCATGTAGGGTTCGGGCTCGGTCTCGAATTGCCAGTTGTAGCGTTGCATGTTCATCGGGATCGACAGCGCGGTCGGCATCTGGATGAAGACGCTGCGGTCGCTGCCGCCGGCCTCGAGCACCAGGACACGGTTGGTCGGGTCCTCGGAGAGGCGGCCCGCGAGCACGCAGCCGGCCGAGCCGGCGCCGACGATGATGTAGTCGAACTCTTCCATGCGCCCGATCCCTCGACGTTACGCTATGGCAGAGGCTATCACTCCGCGTGCTGGTCAAGAAGCGCGCGATCGGTAAAGTGTCGCCTGCAGGCGAACCGCGGGAGAGAGGGCAAGGCTTGTACGACTACGCGATCATCGGCGGCGGCATCGTCGGGCTGTCGACTGCCTGGCAGTTGAAGCGTCGGCTGCCCGACCGCTCGGTGCTGGTGATCGAGAAGGAGGCGGCGGTGGCGCGCCACCAGAGCGGCCACAATTCGGGTGTCATCCACGCCGGCGTCTACTACCGGCCGGGCAGCATGAAGGCGCGTTTCTGCCGCGCGGGCGTCGCCGCGACGATACGCTTCTGCGAGGAAAACGACGTCGCCTACGATCAATGCGGCAAGCTGATCGTCGCGACCGACGCCGCCGAAGTCGGGCGCATGAAGGCGTTGTTCGAGCGCTGCGGTGAGAACCGCATCGCCGCCGAATGGCTCGGGGCCGAGGCGCTCGCCGAGCGCGACCCGCGAATCGCCGGCGCCGGCGCGATCCTGGTGCCGTCGACCGGCATCGCCGATTACCCCGGTATTGCGCGCGCCATGGCGCGGCTGTTCGAAGCGCTGGGCGGCGAGATCCGGTTGAACGCGCGGGTGACGGGTCTGCGCGAGACCCCGGACGCGGTGATCGTCGGCGCCGGTGGCGACGCGATCGAGGCCCGGCGTCTGGTCGTCTGCGGCGGGCTGATGGCCGACCGCCTGGCGCGCATGATGGGGCTTACCGCCGACTTCCGCATCGTGCCGTTCCGCGGCGAATACTTCCGCCTGCCGCCGGCCAAGAACGACATCGTCCGACACCTGATCTATCCGGTGCCCGACCCGGCGATGCCGTTCCTCGGCGTCCACCTGACGCGCATGATCGACGGCAGCGTCACGGTCGGGCCCAACGCGGTGTTGTCGTTCGCCCGCGAGCGCTACACCAAGGGCGCGGTGAGTGCGCGCGACGTCGCCGCGATGGCGTGCTTTGGCGGCTTCTGGCGGCTGATGGCGAAGAACCTCGCGTTCGGCGTCGCCGAGATGCGCAACTCGCTCTCGAAGCGGCGCTATCTCGAACACTGCCGGACGTACTGCCCCGAGCTCGAACTCGGCGACCTCGGCGCCTATCCGGCCGGCATCCGCGCCATGGCGGTGGCGCGCGACGGCGCCATGCTCCACGACTTCGTGTTCGGCGAGACGCCGCGCAGCATCCACGTCTGCAACGCGCCGTCGCCCGCCGCGACCTCGGCGATCCCGATCGGCGGCCACATCCTCGACAAGATCATCGAGCGCTTCGAGGCCGGCTGAAGCTTGCGGCACTGGAGCATTGGTCGCTGACGACTCTGCGGGCTTGAGCGGCAAAGCCGATCAAGGGTGGTCAAGATTGGTGCCAAGGTCGTCAGACACGGGCGATACGTCACGTTCCAATTGGCCGAGGTTGCCGTGCCGAGGGAACTGTTCCGGAGAAACCTGAGCCCGATTGATGATCTACGACGAAGACCCATTCCGGCGTAGGCCGAGGAAATCGACGGCCAGGTGAAAACGACGGGAGGGGTGTGTCTGAATGGCGGAAAATCTGGGCAAATGGCCTTCCAAACGAGGACCGATCTCCAAAATCGGGCCCTCGGATGGCTGCGGAAGCGATGCCGTTCCCTTGGCGGTGGAACGGTGGTACGAATTCCACGGTTTTGGATGGCGTCTGGGGAATGTCGGTCAATACTGCTTAGGATTAACTGACGTGGTGCGGCGCGTTCGGTCGTCGAGTGACGATACGCCACCAAGGAGGGCGGACGCAGAAGTGGCGGAGGCGCTTGTCAGTCGGCCCGACCGGCTGGCGACCGGCAAGGATGGTGTCGACGATTTAGGGGGCCAGCAAAGCGAGTTGGATCCTGTGCCTAGCGTCCCTGGCGGCAAGCCCGCCGAAGCGTGCGATCTCGCGGATGAGGACAGGGCGAAAAATTTTCTTCAGAACAAACGCAATTGGGTAGAATAAGACCACTTGAGAGCATCCGGCTTGACGACCTATGGCCGCACTTATTCATGTTGCGCGAGTCTGAGGCGCGCCGGGAGCGCTAGTTGCGACACCATCTTGCATCCCGAGTAGTCCCCCTTGCCTGATCCCGAAAACAAAGCCAGTCCCCTTACCGCAGCCGAGAGCAACCCTGGGGACACCCCCCGAGATGTCCCCAAGGGCGCTCGCGATAACGCCAGCCCAGAACGCGTCTCGACAGATCGGGCAGCCGCCGCCCGACAATATCCCGCCGTCACCGCCGCAGACGGGGGGAAGCTAACCGCGCCATCGCAGTTTTTCTTTTTCGCAGGTGTGTTTCTTCTCACCTTGACCACTTTGATGCTTGAAATAATTCAGACACGAATTCTTTCCGTTGTCTCATGGTATTATTTCGCGTTTTTTATTATCAGCATCGCGATGTTCGGCATGACCGCCGGCGCGGTTTGGGTTTACATGCGGCACGACCGGTTCACGGAAAAGACGCTGTCTCGCGACCTCGTTTTTTCCACTACGGCGTTTGCGCTGAGTATCGCGTTGTCGCTGGCCGTGCAGATGACCTTGGTACCGACCGTGGTGAGAACCGTGACGTCGATCATCGTATGGGTCGAACTGGCGATCTGCATGGCCGTTCCTTTCTTCTTTTCCGGCGTCGCGGTGAGCTTGGCTCTGACTCGCAGCCCCTATTCCATTGGTCGGGTGTACGGGTTTGATCTGGCCGGGGCCGCGCTCGGCTGCTTGGGCGCGTTATTGGTGCTCAACATCACCGACGGCCCCTCGGCGATCTTGTGGACGGCGGCGATAGGCGCGGCGGCTGCCGTTGCCTTCACCAAATCGGGGATCGGCGTTGCGTCTGGTGAAGAGCCCGCGCTGATTTCTGTATTGCGGCGACCGAAGCTGGTACTTTGCCTCCTCGCGTTCGTCGCGCTGGGTAACAGCCTGGCCGAGAATGGACTCCGGCCGCTGGCGATCAAAGGACAAATTGCATTGCCGACCGTGGCGATCGAATTCGAAGAGTGGAACACGTTCTCACGGATTATCGCGCAGCGAACCGTCAAGAGAGAGCCGCATATGTGGGGTCCCTCGCCGATGATGCCGCAGAACAGATGGCTGATCGATCAAAAAAAGATGACCATCGATGGACAGGCCAGCTCGAGGATGTATCGCTTCACGGAAAACGTGGAGGATATGGCGTTTCTGAAATACGACATAACCAACTTGGGCTATTTCCTGCCCGACCGTGAACGGGCAGCGGTGATCGGGGTCGGCGGCGGGCGAGACCTGATGTCGGCCTGGACGTTCGGCGTCCGCGACATCACCGGCGTCGAGATCAACCCGATCTTCATCAAGCTGTTGACCGGCCTGCCCGAATTCGCCGACTTCGCCGGCCTGAGCAGGCTCGGCGGAATTACACTCGTCGTTGACGAGGGGCGTAGCTGGTTCGCGCGGACCGACGAGAGCTTCGATGTCATCTTGATGAGCTTGGTCGATACCTGGGCCGCGACCAGTGCGGGCGCGTTCTCGCTGAGCGAGAACGGCCTTTACACGTTGGAGGCATGGCGGGTCTTCCTCAATCGGCTGACGCCACGGGGTGTTTTCTCGGTTAGTCGTCACTTCGCCCCCAGCAACGTCGATGAGGCGGGCCGCTTGGTAAGCCTGGCGACGGCGACTCTGATGGACATGGGTTATACGGCCCCGCAGCGCCACATTTTTCTCGCCGCCGCGGGCAAAGTGTCTACGTTGCTGGTCTCACGGTCGCCCTATTCGTCGGCGGACCTTAAGGTCCTGGAAGACGTCGCCGATCGATACCAGTACCAAGTGTTGGTGAGCCCGACGAAGAGGCCGGCCTCGGAGGTGCTGTACAACATCGTCACGGCGCGTGACAAGGCGCAGCTCGAGCGATACACCGCCGGCCTCGTGCTCGATCTCACGCCGCCAACCGACGAGCGGCCGTTCTTCTTCAATCAATTGCCGCCACTGCAAGCCCTCAAGGTCTTATTCAGGTCGCGAGATGCCGTCAGAGGCGAGGGGACGGCAAGCGGTAACCTCGCTGCCACGGTGGTCCTACTGCTATTGTTTCTCGTTTCGACTTGGCTCGTCGCCGCGACCATCATCATTCCGATCCTCCCGGCCATCGAAGACGTGGGCGCTCGTTTGGTCACCGGAGGCACCGGTTACTTCGTGCTCATCGGCATCGGTTTCATGACCGTCGAGATCGGGCTGTTACAACGAATGTCTGTGTTCCTCGGGCCCCCGGTCTATTCGCTCAGCGTCGTCCTCTTCACCTTGATTCTGGTGACCGGCATAGGGAGTTTCATCTCGGACAGGCTCCGGCTCGACAGCCCGAAGAAGTTCGCCATCTGGTGCGCCCTGACCGGTGGCTACGTCATCCTACTTCCGTTGTGGCTGCCGACTCTCCTCCTCGTCTTCGACAGTGCCAACCTTTTCAGCAGGGCGGCCCTCTGCGTCGGCGTGATTGCGCCGGCGGCGGTTCTGATGGGCGCGGGCTTCCCGACCGGCATACGACTGATCTCCGCCGTCGATCGCGGGCCGACGCCCTGGTTCTGGGCGATCAACGGCGCGACGGGCGTGCTTGCGTCGATCATCGCCGTTGCGTGCAGCATTTCCTTCGGCATCGACGTCACCCTGCGCGTCGGCGGTGTTTGCTACCTTCTCTTGTTGCCCGCCGCGCTGACCATCGGATTTCGCGGATCAACCGGTGCGTCGGGCCACGCGGTGGCCACAGTCTGACCGCGCGTCCACTGTTCGACTCTGAATATGCCGGCCAGTGTACGTAAGCAGCTCGCAGAATCAACGTCGCGAACCAACGGAATTTACATAAATAACATAAGCAGTTTACATTTTAAGGTGACGGTGATGGTTCACGGCTAAAAGTAAGCAGTTACTTTGTTGCACGCTATGGGTCAGGGGCGTGGTGCCTTGCGCGTCTTCAACTGCTCATTGCCTCGCTCGTGCTCATGCTTAAACCGCGACCGCCGACGACTCGGAAGAATTGTAAACTGCTTACGTGTAAAAAATAGGGCACCGCCCGCTTAATCGTCGAGCGGCGAGACGTCTTCGCGGTGGAGGGATAAACCGGGTCAAAACACCATTACGATCCGCAGCCAATGGTGGATGGCGGCTTATACTGATGCGGCAACGACCGCAGGGGGAGGCGCGGCCATGTCGATCCGTCGTCTGAGGACGCTGCTGGCGATCGCCGAGCGGGGGAGCTTCGCCGGCGCCGCCGCTGACGTGCATGTCTCGCAGGCGGCGGTCAGCATGCAGATGAAGTCGCTCGAGGACGAACTCGGCGTCACGCTGTTCGACCGAAGCCGGCGGCCGCCCGCGCTCACCCCGTCGGCCCACGCCCTGCTGCCCAAGGCGCGCGAGATCGTCGGCGGCTACGACGACCTGGTCCGCACGGTGCGCGACGGCGGCGGCCTGGCCGGCGAGCTGACCATCGGCGCCCTGCCGACCACCATGACCGGCCTGGTGCCCAAGGCGATCAGCGCGCTGCGCGCGCGCTATCCCGAGCTGCGCGTCCGGGTCGTGCCGGCGCTGTCGGCCGAGCTGATGGCGCAGGTCGAGCGCGGCCAGCTCGACGCGGCGATCGTCAGCGAGCCGCCCTATGCCCCCGCCCGTGTCGAATGGTCGGTCTTCGCCGCCGAGCCGCTGGTCGTCGTCGCCGCCGAGGATGCGACGGCCACGACGCCCGAGGCGCTGCTCGCCGCGCACCCCTTCATCCGCTTCAATCGCCAGGCCTGGGTCGGCCGGTTGATCGACGAATGGCTTCAGCAAAGCGGCATCCAGGTCCGCGAGGCGATGGAGCTCGATACGCTCGAGGCGATCGCGACCATGGTGTTCCACGGTCTCGGCGTCTCGATCGTGCCGCTGACCAGCGTGCCGTCACCCAACCCGCTGGCGCTCAAGCGCGTGCCGCTGGGTTCCGGCGCGCGGCCCCGGCTGCTCGGCGTCGTCGTCCGGCGAGATTGCCCGAAGCGCCGGCTGATCGATCTGTTCCGCGAAGAGCTCGTCGAGCTGGTGCGCGCCGCCGGACGGGCGACGCCGATGGGCCCGACCGCCCTCGGCGGAATTTCGAAATAGGTTCAGAGTTTCTGATATAAAACTTAATTTCAATTTGTTTTTCATTAAGTGAAGTTGATATTAAAATGATTGCCGATCGGTCGGCGGGACTAGGCCCGTCGCGGGCAATGGACTTCCCAATGACGGCTGACGGCACGGCGCAACTCGACGTCTCGGTCTGGCGCGGCGATGGCGGTGGCGGGCGCTTCGTGCGCTATGCCGTGCCCGACCGCGAGAGCCAGACCGTGCTCGACGTGGTGACCTGGATCCAGCGCCGCCTCGACCCCACGCTCGCCTACCGTTTCTCCTGCCGCGTCGGCATGTGCGGTTCCTGCGCCATGACGGTCAACGGCAAGCCGCGCTGGACCTGCCGCAGCCACGTGCGCAAGGTCGCCAAGGACGGCCGTCTCGAGATCGGACCGTTGCGCAACCTGCCGGTCATCAAGGACCTCGCCTGCGACATGACCGTGTTCTTCGACAAATGGGTCAAGGCCGAGGGCCGCTTCGTGCCGACCGCGACGCGCGCCGATCCGGTGGCGCCGATCTCGCCCGCGACGCCGGCGCGCCAGGCGGCCGACGCCGCGATCGAATGCATCAACTGCGCGGTCTGCTACGCTGCCTGCGACGTCGTCGCGTGGCAGCCGTCCTATCTCGGCCCGGCCGCGCTGAACCGCTCCTGGACGCTGGTCAACGACGAACGCGACGGCGGGCAGGGCGCGCGGCTGCGCGCCGTCGCGGGCGACGCCGGCTGCCACAACTGCCACAGCCACCAAAGCTGCATGACCCATTGCCCGGTCGAGCTCAACCCGACCGCGTCGATCGCCGGACTCAAGCGCGCCACGGCGCTGGCCGCGCTCAAAGGCGAACTCTGATGCTCGGCATCCGTCTCTACCTCGCCCAGCGCTTGACCGCGATGATCATGGCGCCGCTCGTGATCGGTCACATCGCGTCGATGATCTATGCCGTTCGGGGCGGGCTCGACGCCGCCGAGGTGCTCTCGCGCACCCAGGGGAGCGTCCTGTGGGGGCTGTTCTACGGCATCTTCGTTGTCGCCGTCTCGATCCACGCCGCGATCGGCCTGCGCGTCGTGGTGCACGAGCATCTGAAGCTCGCCGGCCGGGCGCTCGACGGCTTTACGCTCGTCGTCGGCCTCGGCCTGCTGGCGCTCGGCGGCCGCGCGGTCGTCGCGGTGGTACTGTGATGATCCGGCCGCACCGCAACCATCCGCTCTGGTTCGCCTTCGCGCTGCACCGGCTGTCGGGCGTCTGTCTGGCGCTGTTCCTGCCGGCGCACTTTTACGTGCTCGGCCTGGCGCTGACCGAGCCCGCCGCGCTCGACGGCTTCTTGCAGTGGACCGACGCACCGCTGGTCAAGGCGGCCGAAATGGGGCTGGTCGGCCTGCTTGCGGTCCATCTGTTCGGCGGCCTGCGCCTGCTCGCCCTGGAATTCCTGCCGTGGCGCGACTGGCAGAAGAGCGCCGCGGCGACCGCCGCCGCCGTCTCGCTGTTCGTCGCCGGCGGCTTCCTGTTCAATGCGGTTTAGCCCGGACTTCTCACCATGGACAGGTGCGGCACGGCAGATATCGGACGACAAGCTAGGAAAGGCGTGTAGCGCGATGCCAGTACTCCCTTGCACGATTCCACGGCACGTAGGATCGCGTTTCCCGTTTCCTCGGCAGTCGGGGGCGTGACGGCGATGCCTTGGCATCGCAGAGCGTTCCCGACGCCCCGAGGGGGCGGGAAACGCGACCTGCAGGGCGGCCTTGCGCGGCCGCCGGCGGCGTTGCCCGGCGCTTGCGATGCGCCCAGCATCACGGCGCGCCGGGCGCCTTGCCGGACGACCGCGCAAGGCCGTCCTACGTACCGTGGAATCGTGCAAGTGAGTACTCGCGCATCGGGCAAGCGCATTGACGCCGCCTGTCGTCCGAGATCCGCCGCCCTTAAGGGTCGCGCCGGGCGGGGCGGGCGCGGCGTCGAAGACCTTGACCGTGGCCCAGGCCACGCTCGGCGGCCTTCTCCTGGCGGATCGGCTCCGCCCGACGCGATGACGCGCCTGTCCATGGTGAGAAATCCGGGCTAGCCGATGATCGAACGCCATGACACCGACGTTTTGATCCTGGGCAGCGGCGGCGCCGGGCTGTTCGCCGCGCTGCACGCCCTGAAGGCCGCGCCCGAGGCCAAGATCACCATCGCGGTCAAGGGGCTGATGGGAAAAAGCGGCTGCACGCGTATGGTGCAGGGCGGCTACAACGTCGCGCTGTCGTCCGGTGATTCGGTCGAGCGGCACTTCATGGACACGATCGCCGGCGGCAAATGGCTGCCCAACCAGGACATGGCGTGGCGGCTGTGCGAGACCGCCGTGACCCGCGTCCAGGAACTCGAAAACGAGATCGGCTGTTTCTTCGACCGCAACCCCGACGGCACGCTGCACCACAAGGCCTTCGCCGGCCAGACCTTCGACCGCACGGTCCACAAGGGCGATCTGACCGGCATCGAGATCATCAGCCGGCTGATGGAGCAGGTGCTGGCGCGGCCCATCGAGCGCATGGAGGAGCACCGCGCACTCGCCTTCATCCCGACCAAGGATGGCGCCGCGTTGGCCGGCGTGCTGCTCGTCGACATGCGCCGCGGCGTCTTTCGTTTCGTCCGCGCCAAGGCGGTACTGCTCGCCACCGGCGGCGGGCCGACGATGTATCGCTACCACACGCCGTCGGGCGACAAGACGATGGACGGGCTGGCCATGGCGCTGCGCGCTGGGCTCACGTTGCGTGACATGGAGATGGTGCAGTTCCACCCGACCGGTCTGCTTGCCGGCCACGACACGCGGATGACCGGCACGGTGCTCGAAGAGGGCCTGCGCGGCGCTGGCGGTTACCTGCTCGACGGTGACGGGCGGCGCTTCATGTTCGATTACGACACCCTGGGCGAACGGGCGACCCGCGACATCGTCAGCCGCGGAATCTACGACGAGATGCGCCGCGGCCGGACGACGCCCAACGGCGGCGTCTACATCCAGATGAGCCATCTCGGCCCCGACGACGTGCGTGCGCGATTCAGCGGCATGGTCAAGCGCTGCGCCGACTGCGGCTTCGACCTCGCCGGCGGCCGGGTCGAGGTCGTGCCGACGGCGCATTACTTCATGGGCGGCGTGGTCTGCGATACCGACACGCGGACCACCTTGCCCGGCCTCTACGTCGCCGGCGAGGACGCTGGCGGCGCCCACGGCGCCAACCGGCTGGGCGGCAACGGCGTCGCCAACTCGACCGTCTTCGGCGGCATCGCGGGCGATGTCATGGGCCCGGCGGCGGTCTCCGGCGGCGCCTTGCGCGAGCCCGACGAGGCGCTGATCGAGGCCGAAGTCGCCCGCGCCCGGCACCCGTTCACCAAGAAACCGGGCGACGCAAACGCGTTGCGCGACCGGCTGATGGATACGATGTGGGACGACGTCGGCGTGTTGCGCACCGCCGAGGGTCTCGCCCGCGGGCTTGCCACGCTCGCCGACATCGGCGCCGAGCTGATGGCGATCGGCCTGGCGGACGACGATATCGTGTTCAACATGACCTGGCATGATTGGCTCAACTTGCGTAGCCTGATCGAGGTCAGCGAGGCGATCACCCGGGCCGCGCTGGCGCGCGAGAACTCGCGCGGCGCCCACTATCGCGAGGACTTCCCCGACCAGGGCGAGCTCGCGACCTCGACCTTCACAGTGGTGCGCCGCGAGGGCGACGCGCTGACGGTTGGCCGACAGCCGGTCGACTTCACCATCGTCCGGCCCGGCGAGACGCTGCTCGACGACAAGGAGGCAACGGCATGATCAAGATCGACCGCATCGAAGAGGTCGCCTTCGAGCTGATGGCCAAGGCCAGCATCGAGATCCCGGCCGACTTCCGCGAAGGCATCAAGGGCATGGCCGACGAGGAGACCGAGGAGCTCTCCAAGTTCGTGCTGCAGACCATGATCGAGAACTGGGAGGCGGCGGAACTCGACCGCCGGCCGATGTGCGCCGACACCGGCCTGCCACGTTACTACGTCAAGGCCGGCAACGAGGCGCGAATCGAGGGCGGCTTCGTCGCGCTCGAGAAGGCGCTGCGCAGCGCCACCGCGCGCGCGACCCAGGCGATCCCGCTGCGACCCAACCGGGTCCACCCGATCAGCCGCAAGGACCTCAACAACAACGTCGGCCAGCACGCGCCCGAGGTGCAGTACGCCTTCGAGCCCGACGGCGACTGGCTCGACATCACCACGGTCCACAAGGGCGGGCTGTTCGGCACCGACTACCGCATGCTGTTCCCGGGCGACGGCATCGACGGCATCAAGCGTTTTTTCCTCGACGTCATGGTGCAGTTTGGCCGCCGCGGCCTGGCCTGCCAGCCGGCGATCGTCGGCGTCGGGCTCGGCGGCAACAAGGACACCTGCATGCGCCTCGGCAAGGAGGCCGCGTGCCTCAGGCCGGTCGGCGAGCGCAACCCCGATCCCGAGATCGCCACGCTCGAGCTGGAACTCAAGGAGCTCGGCAATTCGATCGGCATGGGGCCGATGGGCTTCGTCGGTCATTCGATGGTGATCGATTGCAACATCGAGATCGGCTACACCCACACCGGCGGCATGCCAATCAGCGTGCACACCTTCTGCCTGTCGTCGCGCCGCGCCACGGCCCGCATCTTCGCCGACGGCGCGATCGAATACCGCGCCGACCCGAAATGGTTCACCCCCTACTACCGGCGGGAGGGCATCCAATGACCGTGGCCAAGCGCAATACCGTCCGCCTCGAAATGCCGGTCAGCGACGCGGCGCTCGCCGCGCTCGAGCAGGGTGACGTCGTCTTTCTGGACGGGCTGATCTACACCGCGCGCGAGGGGGTCTATCGCCGCGTGCTCGAGGAAGGGATCGACCTGCCGGTCGATGTCGCAAAGATTTCCAACGTCAACTTCCATTGCTCGCCGGCCGCCAGCGTGCGCGACGACGGTTCCTACAACGTCGGCGCGGTGACCGCGACGGCGAGCTTCCGTTTCGCCAAGTGGCTGCCGGCGTGGTTCGCGCTGACCGGCGCCAAGGTCATTATCGGCAAGGGCGGCATGTCGGAAGAGACCTACCGCGAGCAGTTCGTGCCGCGCGGCGCGCGCTATTTGACGACCGTCGGCTACGGCACCGGCGCGCTGCTCGGCCGTGGCATCAAGCGCACGGTAGGCGCCCACTGGATCGCCGAGCTGGGCAACGCCCAGGCGCTGTGGATCTTCGAGGTCGAGAACTTCGGGCCCTTCATCGTCGACAGCGCGGCCGACGGCTCGAGCCTGTTCGAGCGCTCGAACCGCCAACTGAATGCGCGCATCGACAAGCTTTACGAAGGTCTCAAGCCGGCCGCGCTCGGCCGCTACGGCGAAACCACCTCGCGCGAAGACGAAGTCATCTGATCGAACCAGGCGCGCGCCACCAACGCTTGTTTCCAACAACGCGAGAAAAAGGTGGCAGACACCATTATTATTAATTGATAAATCGACATATAATGGTGTCTGCCACCTTTAGCCGAGCCCTTTCGTCATGACTAGGCTGAAGTCGCGATGTTTGTCGGATGGCTTTGGGCGGATCGGCTATTACTGGTGGCCGCCGCCGCCCTCGTCGGTCGGCAGACCGACCTCGATGGTCGGCGGACCGCCCGCGTTGTCGGCGAGCCCGATGTCGAAGGCCGGCGCGTCGACGCCCTCGGTGACCTTGCCGGTCGGGTCGACGCTGACGCCCATGGCGATGCCGAGGCCGGCCGACTGGCCGCCGCGTAGCGCGGTGACGACGCTGCTGCCGCGGAACATGTACACCGTCGTCGTGCCGTCGGCGCCGACACGGACGACGAGGTCGGTGCCGCGAATGCCGATCAGCGCGACGGGCGTGCGCAGTTGGATACTTCGCTTGTCGAGCTTGCCGGTGATGAAGCGGAACACGCCCTCGCCCAGGTCGAGCACCATCTCGCCGGCGCGGGTGTCGGGGTCGTAGACGAAGCGGTCGAGCGTGACCTGGCTGGACGAGCCGAGGCGAAGCCGGGTCTCGTCGAGGAACTGGAGATGCAGGGCGCCGTCCTTGATGGTTTCGACCAGTTCGTCGGTCACCACGGCGTCGGTCCGGTAGAGCATCTCCTTGGCGCCCTCGGGCGCCGTGCCCCAGGCCCGCACCCTGATCCGCTCGACATTGCCGATCTCGCCGGCGGCCATGGCAACCGGCACACCGATTGTCAATAAAATTGCCGCCCAGGCCAAGCTGGCGGCCAACGATTTACCCATCATCCCAACACCCTCCGGCCCTCGAGCCCACGTCACACAAGCGGTCGGCACCCACACCGGCCGGCCGCCCGATGACGACCATACACAGAAAGCCGCCATCTGTCGATCAATTCACCGCAGGAACCCGGCGTAAGCCCCCGATTCGGCGCAATATTCCGATGCCGACCGTCGATCCGAGCCGCGACAGACGGCCGCAACTGGTCTATCGTCGCACCGAGGACATATCCTGGGAGGAGAGGCGAGGATGGACGCGCGGCTGACCGACTACAAGGTTCTGACCTTCGACTGTTATGGCACTCTGATCGACTGGGAATCGGGTATCTGGGACGCGCTCCAGCCATTGCTGATGGCCAACGACTGCGACGCGATCATGCGCAACCAGGGCCTCGAGGCCTTCGGCAAAATCGAGAACGCCCAGGAGTCGGAAACGCCTGACATGCTCTATCCCGTCGTGCTGGCGCGGGTTCACGCGAGCTTTTCCGCGCGGTTCAACTTGCGCGTGACCGACGAACTCACCGCCGCGTTCAGCGCCTCGGTGCCCCATTGGCCGGCCTTCCCCGATACCGCAGACGCGTTGCGCGCACTCAAGCGGCACTTCAAGCTGGTCATCCTGTCGAACGTCGACCGCGATGGCTTCGCCGCGTCGAACCGCAAGCTGGGCGTCGCCTTCGACGCTATCTACACGGCCGAGGACGTCGGCTCGTACAAGCCGACGCCGCGCAATTTCGAATACATGTTGGAACGCTTGAGCGCCGATCTCGGGCTCGATGCGGGCGACGTGCTGCACACCGCGCAGAGCCTGTTCCACGATCATGTTCCGGCGCGCGCCTTCGGCCTCGCCAACGCCTGGATCGACCGGCAGGGACTCGACCAGGGCGGCAACTGGGGCGCGACGGCGCCGGTCGCCGAGCGGCCCGAGGTCGACTTCCTGTTTCCCACCATGGCCGCGATGGCCGAGGCGACGCGCGCCGAGGCGAGCGGCTAGACGACGAGGCGTTCGCGGCGCGGCGTATCGCCGGCGCCGAATGCGCGCGCGTATTTGTGGCCGGCATAAACCGCGGCGGCGATCGACGACGGCGCGGCGCAGTCGCCGATGCGTTCGAGCGTCTTGACGCCCGCTGCCTCCAAACGTGCCGGATCGGCGGCGAGCGCGCTGTACAGCCCTTCGCTCGGCTCGCGCGAGGTGACCACCACCAGCGTATCCGCGGTGATCGTCGAGGGGCGCTCAGAGAACGCGCAGGAAAGGGTACAGGACGCGCCGTCGAAGCCGGTGACCAGCTGCGAGACGACGATCTCGACCTCGAGTTCGATCATGCGCGCCTGGATGCGCGGCTGGTCGAGCGTGTACTCGCAGTGCGGCGAGACGACGCCGGCGCTGGTCACCAGCGTCACCGAGCGGCCCACGGCACGCAGCTTTTCGGCGATCACCGGCGCGATGTAGAAGTTGTCGTCGTCGTAGACCACGACGTGGCCCTCGGCCGCCGCGCCCGCCATGACGTCGCTGGGCGACAATACGCGCTCGTGTTCCCAGCCCTCGATCGGCGTGAAGCTCGATCGGCCGATGCCGTTCCTGCGCCACGCCGCGCCGGTCGCGATGCAGACGTGCGGGAAGCCGAACTCGAGCACCTGCTCGGCCGAGAGTTCGCTGTCGCGGTAGATTTCGACGTTGGGCATCTTGCCGATCTGATAGACGCGGTAGTCGCGCACCCGGCCCCATTCGCCCAAGCCCGGCAGCTTGCTCTCGGCGTCGACGCGGCCACCGAGCTCGGTGGTCGCCTCGGCCAAGGTGACCGAAACGCCGCGTTCGCCCAGGGCGCGCGCTGCCTCGAGCCCGGCGGGCCCGGCGCCGACGATCAGGACGCCGTCGTCCGACGTCTTGGGCGGGATGATCTCGGGGTGCCAGCCGCGCCGCCACTCCTCGCCCATGGTCGGGTTCTGCGTGCAGCGGATCGGCACGCCCAAGCCGTCGCCGACGATGCACATGTTGCAGCCGATGCATTCGCGGATGTCGTCCGCGCGGCCCTCCTCGATCTTCCGGGGTAGGAACGGATCGGCGATCGACGGGCGCGCCGCGCCGATCAAGTCGAGGACGCCGCGTTTGATCTGGCCGACCATGGTGTCGGGCGAGGTGAAGCGTCCGACGCCGACGACCGGCTTGGTGGTCACCTGCTTGACGAAGGAGATGAAGGATTCCTGCGCCGCCTCGGGCGCGAAGCGCGAGGTCCGCGCGTCGGCCGCAAAATGCGCGATGTTGACGTCCCACAGGTCGGGCAGTTCGGCGAGCATCTCGACGATCTCGCGGCCCTCGCCGTCGAAACGGATACCGAGGTCGGCGTCGAGGCCGTCGACGGCGAAGCGGATGACCACGCCGCAGCGGTCGCCGACCGCGTCCTTGGTCTCCTCCAAAAGCTCGCGTGTCAGACGCACGCGGTTCTCGAGCGAGCCGCCGTATTCGTCGGTGCGCTGGTTCTGCACCGGCGAGAGGAACTGGTGCGGCAAGTAGCCGTGCGCCGCATAGACGTAAACCAGGTCGAAGTCGGCCTGCTTGGCGCGGATCGCCGCGTCGCGGTGCCAGCGGCGCAGTTCGCGGATGTCGGTCTTGTCCATCGCCCGGGTCTGGCCCGACCTGTGCCAGGTCGGCATGCTGGTCGCGGCGACGCCGGCCTCGCGCGTCAGGTCGTTGGACGACGAGAAGCCGCCGTACCACAGTTCGCAGTCGGCGAGCGCGCAGTGGCGATGCACCGCCTCGGTCATCGCCGCGTGGTTCTTGACGTCGTCGTCGTCCCACAGGGTGCAGTAAGGGGCGGGCGCATCGTCCGACGACGGGTGGATCGAGCAATACTCGGTACACACGACGCCCCAGCCGCCCTCGGCCTTGACCTCGCGTATGCGGTTGAGCGTCGCGGGCATGTCCGATCCCATGCCCGAGCAGTGCGGCACCTGATAGAATCGGTTGGGCGCCGTCACCGGGCCGATCTTGACCGGTTCGAAGAGAATGTCGTAACGCGGATCGCGGGCCATGGCCGTCCCCCTAAGCATGTCGTGTCGTTCTCGTCGCTCAGCCTGCCACGGCGGAAGGGCCGCGCGCATCAGAAGATTTGCCACAAGGATGGACGGGCCTGGGCTTGCCGCTTATAGCTGGACGATGCTCGGCACCCTCGCACGGACGTGTCCATGGCGCACGAACTCGACTGTCTCCTCGATCCATCCTGCGTCGCCATCGTCGGCGCGTCCGAAGACCTCGGCAAGTTTGGCGGCCGTGCGTTCGCCAACCTGATCGAGGGCGGCTATCAGGGTCGGATCGTGCCGATCAACCGGGCGCGCGAGACCTTGCGTGGGTTCGCCTGCTTCGCCGCGATCGGCGACGTGCCCGAACCGATCGACGTCGCCGTGCTGGCCGTGCCCTCGGCCTATGTCGACGGCGTCGTCGCCGAATGTGCGGCGGCCGGGGTCAAGGCGTGCATCGTCGTCTCGTCGGGCTTCGCCGAGCTGGGCGCCGACGGCGCGGCGCGCCAGGACGCCCTGGCCGCGACGGCGCGCGCCGCGGGCATGGCATTGTTGGGCCCCAACTGCCTGGGCCTTGCCGTGCCGCGCCGAGCGCTCGCGCTCTCGCCGACTGTCGTCTTCACCCTGGGCGGGGATTTAAGCGACGGCGGCATCGCGCTGGTCAGCCAGTCGGGCGCGCTGATGACCCAGATGTACGCCGTGGCGCTCGATGGCGGCGCTGGGTTCAGCGGCTGTGTCTCGGTCGGCAATCAGGCGGATCTGGAGCTCACCGACTTCGTTGAGTATTTCATCGACGATCCGGCGACGCGTGTCATCGCCTGCTATGTCGAGGGGCTGATCGCGCCAGGGCGCTTCGTCGCGGCGCTGGCGCGCGCCCGCGCCGCCGGCAAGCCGATGCTCGTCACCAAGGTCGGGCGCACCGAGGCCGGCGCCGACGTCGCCCGCTCGCACACCGCGTCCATCGCCGGCGCGTTCGCCGCCTTCGAGGCGGTCTGTCGGCGTCATGGCGCGACCCTGTTCGACCAGGCCGAGGACATGATCCGCGCCGCCGACGTGCTCGATCGTTGCGGCCGGGCGCCCGGCACGCGCTATGCGGTGATCTCGGGCTCGGGCGGCGGCGCGGCGCTGGCCACCGACAACCTCGCCCAGACGCCCTTCGAGGCGGCGCGCCTGTCGAATGCGTCGCTCGCGGCGCTTGCCGACGCCTACGCCGAACCGCAGCGCAAGCTGCCGCTCGACCTCGGCGCCCATCTCGCCGGCTATGGACCCGACCGCTCCGTGCAGGTCGCCGAGACGGTGATGAGCGACCCGGGCGTCGATTGCGGCATCCTCGTCGCGACGCCGCAGCCGTTCATCCCCGAAACAATCGACGCCTTCGTCACCGCGAGCCGGAACAACGACAAGCCGACACTGGTGATCGCCCAGGCCGGCCTGGTGCGCGACGAGATGGCGCAAGTCCTGGCGCGCCACGACTATCCCGTGCTGCCCAGCCTGGGCGCCGCGATCGGTTGTCTGGCAACTTTCGCGCCGGCCGAAGACATCGGCGGCGAAACGCCCGACACCATCGACCTTCCCGGCGAGCTCACCGCATCGGGGCGTCTCACCGAGACGCAATCGAAGGCGTTGCTCAACGCCGCCGGCGTGCCGACGACGAACGACGTCTTCGCGGCCACCAAGGACGACGCGGTCGCGGCGGCCGACCGGCTCGGCTATCCCGTCGTCTTGAAGGCGGTGTGCCCGACGCTGGTGCACAAGAGCGACGTCGGCGGTGTGCGCGCCGGGCTCGCCGACGCGGCGGCGGTCGCGGCGGCGTGGGATGCGATCGCCGAGGGGTTGGCGTGCCACGGATACGATGACGTCGAGGGCTGCATCGTTGCGGAGATGGTCGCCGGCGTCGCCGAGCTGATCGTCGGCGCACGCTGCGACCCCGACTTCGGACCGATGATCGTGATCGGCTTCGGTGGTACGTGGGTCGAAGTCGTCGAGGACGTCCAGGTCGCCATGGCGCCGATTTCGGCACGCCAGGCCGAGGCCATGATGCGACGGCTCAAACTCTGGCCGTTGCTCGACGGCGCGCGCGGCCAACCGGCCGCCGACGTCGCCGCGGCCGCCGAGGCGGCGAGCCGAGTGAGCCATTTGGCCGCGGCCTTGGGCCGGCGTCTCGTGGAACTGGACGTAAACCCGTTGATCGTCGGCGTGGCGGGTAGCGGCGCCGTCGCCGTCGACGCCCGCGCGACACTGCAGGAGGAGGGCCATGGCTGAGCCAGCCGTCAGCTACACCGTCGAGGACGACATCGCGGTGATCGTCCTCGAACGGGCGGATTCGCGCAACGCAATCAACATCGACATCCTCGAGGGACTGGAGGCGGCCTGGCAGCGCTTCAACGAAGCGGACGAGCGCGTCGCCGTGCTGGCCGCCCGCGGCGAGCATTTCTCGGTCGGCCTCGACCTCAAGGCCCCGCCGCCGGATATGTGGCGCTGCGTTCCGGGCGTCGGCGTCGACGTCGCCAAGCCGATCGTCGCGGCGGTCAGCGGCTGGTGCGTCGGCGGCGGGCTGATCCTGATTCAGATGAGCGACCTCTGCGTCGCCGCCGAGAACACGAGGTTTCTTTACCCCGAGGCCAAAGTCGGCGTGACCGGCGGGCTGATCGCCGGGCTGGCGGCGCGCGTCCCGGTCAAGATCGCCATGGAGCTGATGCTGCTCGGCGAGCCGGTCGACGCCGAGCGCGCCTATAGCGTGGGCCTGATCAACCGCGTCGTGCCCGACGGCGAGCATATCGCGGCGGCCAAGGCGATGGCCCACACCATCGCCGGCTATGCGCCGCTGGTGACCGCGGCGCTCAAGCAGCTGGTCGGCGACATGGTTCCGGTCAGCGCGACCGAGACGGCCTACCGCACCAAGAAGACGCTGGACGCGATCATGACCAGCGACGATCTGGCCGAAGGCGTCGCCGCCTTCAAGGAAAAACGCCCGCCCAAATTCAAGGGAAGCTGAGCGGCTCGCGGCCGGGCAGGAGTGTCAACCGGCGCCGATGCCAGGACCGAAATGAGCCTCGTGGACCGGTTTGATCTTCGGCCGTTCCATGACCGTTTCGGCCAGCCGGTAAATCTTCGGCCAGTCGCGCCGCATGGCGTCGTAGTCGCCCCACCATTGGGTGATCATCCAGACGTAGATGTCGAGGGTGCCGAATCGGTCGCCGAGGTAGTAGGGCCCGTCGCCCAACGCGGCCTCGAAGATGCCGTAGTGGCGGCTGAGATACGCCGTCGCCGCTTCGACGATACCGGCCGCACCCGACGGATCGGTGGTGTAGAACGCCCGCCGCATGCGGAGATATTCCGGTCCCCAGATGTTCGTGACGAAGAACAAAAGCCAGCGATTGACCTGTGCGCGTTCGACCGATCCAAAGGGTGCCGCGAGGCCGGCATCAGGATGCGCGTCGGCGAGATGCATCAGGATTGCGATGTTCTCGGTCAGCACTGACCCGTCGGCAGGTTCCAGGACCGGCACCTGCTGACACGGGTTAAGGCGGGTGAACTCTTCGCTGCGCTGGGCGCCGGCCGCGAGATCGATGTCGACGATTTCGACCGGCGCCTCGATCTCGGCCAGTGCCGCGCGGACGGAAACGCCTCCTGTCCCTTGTCCGTCGTACAAGCGGTACATGGTCATCCTCCGAGTTTGCGAATGCGTTGTCACTATAGGCGCGGCTGCGGACGATCGGCAGTCAGCATCGCTTTCCGTATTAAAAGATTTTCTTTATACTGGGGCGATGCCACGACGGCTCAAATTCCTCAACGCCCTGCACGCGTTCGAAGCTGCCGCGCGCTTGGGAACCTTTACCCGGGTGGCGCAGGAGCTCGGCGTCACGCCGGCCGCGGTGGGGCAACAGGTTCGCATCCTCGAGGGCTATCTGGGCTGCAAGCTTTTCAAGCGAACAAACCAGGGCTTGCAGGCGACGGCGAACGCGTCGCTCGCCCTCGCGGACTTGCACAGCGGATTCGATCGGTTGGAGGCGGGCTTCGGTCGATTGGTCGGTCAGGCCGGCGACAACCGGCTTTCCGTGAGCGTCGCGCCGGCACTCGCCTGGCGGTGGCTGACACCGCGAATTCAACGGTTGTACCAGCGATGTCCGAACATCGACTTACGCATGGACGCGTCGTTGCGCCTGGTCGATGTCGCGGGTGGCGAGTTCGATATTGCGGTTCGATACGGCGAGGAAGAACCGGGCGGTTTGGTCAGTCCCGTTCTGTTCGAAGAACACCAGCTCCCGGTTTGCGCGCCGGGCCTCTGGCAAGACGGCGGATGTTCGACGCGCGAAGACCGATTGCTGAACCTGCCTTTGATCCATGTCGAAAGCGAGACGAGCGATACGAGCGTCTCGACCTGGCGAGACTGGGCCGCGCCCCGGCTTTACGCGGAAGACGACCGGTTCGACCGGGGACCGCGATACCCGAGTTCGGCCATGGCGCTTCAGGCCGCCCTAGACGGTCAGGGCGTCACGATCAATGGCCTGGTCCTCGTCATCGATGATCTCGTCGAGGGCAGACTCGTCGCGCCGCTCGGGCCTGGCAGCGCAGTGAAGCAGCGATTTGCCTACCGTCTCGTCTATGCGCCGCTTCGACATCCGACGGCGATTCGGACGACGTTTCTGCAATGGGTCAACGCGGAAGCGGTCAAAACGAAGAGTCTCATGGCAGATTTCCTATCTGCCGGTTGACCGCGAGTCCAAAGAGCATAGCATTCGATGGACGATCGAGGCGTCGGCGCTTATAGCTGAGCAAAACTCGGCAATCCACGACACTTCGGATGGCTCTCATGGCGGAACGCTACGACGCGATCATCATCGGCGCGGGGATCATCGGCGCGGCGACGGCGCTGGCGCTCGGGCGCAAGGGCTGGCGAACGCTCAATGTCGACAAGCTGCCGGCCGCCGGCTATGGCTCGACCTCGGGCTCCTGCGCGATCATCCGGCCGTATTACTCGACGGTCGACGGCTCGGCGCTGGCCTACGAGAGCCATTTCTACTGGAAGGACTGGGAAGCTTTTCTCGGCGCGCCGGACGAACGCGGGCTGGCGCGCTATGTCAACTGCGGCTGCCTGGTCATGAAGACGCCGCAGAACGACTATCTGCGCAAGACCTGCGCGATCATGGACGAGGTCGGCGCGCCGTGGCAGGACATGTCGGCGGCCGACGTGGTCGAGCGCATGCCCTTCATGCAGCTCGATTCGTATTGGCCGGCCAAGCGCGCGGACGATCCGGCGTTCGGTGAGCCGACCGGCGAAACGGTGCCCGGCGCGGTGTTCTTCCCGTCGGGCGGCTACGTTACCGACCCGCAGCTCAGCGTGCACAACCTGCAGCGCGCGGCCGAGGCCGTGGGCGCCGAATTCCGCTTTACCTGCGAGGTCGCCGGCATTGCGCAGGACGGCGGGCGCGTCGCCGGCATCACGCTGGCCGACGGCGAGACGCTCGCGTCGCCGGTCGTGCTCAACGCCTCTGGACCGCACTCGTTCAAGATCAACGAGATGGCCGGCGTCATCGAGGGCATGAACGTCAAGACGCGCGCGTTGCGCCACGAGGTCGCCCATGTGCCGGCGCCCGAGGGCGTCGATTTCGAGCGCGACGGCTGTGTGTTCTCCGACAGCGACATCGGCGGCTATGCGCGCCCGGAACTCGGCAACCACATCCTGATCGGCAGCGAGGACCCACCCTGCGACGAGCGCGAATGGGTCGACCCCGACGACTTCAACCGCGACTTCACCGACCAGTGGCGCACCATGGCGATGCGGCTCGCCCAGCGCATCCCCGAGCTGCTGATCCCGAGCAAAATGAAGGGCGTGGTCGAGCTCTACGACGTCACCGACGACTGGATTCCGATCTACGACAAGTCCGACTTACCGGGTTTCTACATGGCGGTCGGCACCAGCGGCAACCAGTTCAAGAACGCGCCGATCGCCGGTGAGATGATGGCCGATCTGATCGAGGCCTGCGAGGCCGGCCGCGACCACGACGCCGACCCGATCGACTTCCACCTGAAGCACATCGACCACACCTTCAGCCTCGGTTTCTTCTCGCGCCGACGCGAGATCAACCCGGACAGCAGCTTCTCGGTGCTCGGCTAGCGCATCCTGTCAGGAAAGGGTGTCGGCAACTGGGCAGCCTCATCGAATCCATCAGACAACTAGTCTCCGGCAATAAGGTAGCGATCGCCGTCATCATCGGTGCCGCCGCCCTGGTGCCGATCTGGATATTCGTCTGGCCCGAGCTCGGTCCCGTGCTGGGCGATATCTGGCAGAAGGTCCTTACCGGCCGTACTGTATCGATGTAGCTTCGACGGAACGTGCTCAATCAGGCCAAACCCGTGGCGAAACTACTGATGTGCTCCCGGCTATGACCGCGACCGCCTTTCTCACCCACCTGCTGTTCGGCGGGGCGCTGGCCGCCTGTTCGGCCGGGTTGACGCTCGTCATGATGCGCGCCGGCATCGCCGATGTCCCCAATGAGCGTTCGTCGCATGTGCTGCCGACACCCAAGGGCGGCGGCATCGCGGTGGCCGCGAGCTTCTTCCTCGGCGTCGTCGCGCTCTACCTTGTCAGTGACGTTGCGCGGCTGCCCGAGGCGCGCTTCATCGGCTTCATCGCCATCACCTTCGCCATCGTCGTCTTCGCGCTGATCGACGATCTGAAGGCCCTCAGGGCACGCACCAAGCTGGTCGCGCAACTCGTCGCCGCCGTGCTGTTCGCTCTGTTGGTCGCGCGCATCTCGCTGCCTGCCACAGGCGTGGTCACGTTGGGCATATTTAGTTATGTTATAACAATGATTTGGATAATTTTTTTCATAAACGCCTATAACTTCATGGACGGCATCAACGGCATCGCCGGCGGGGCCGCGTTGATCGCCGCGGCCGGGCTCGCCGTGACCGCGATGGCGGCCGATGCGGCCTTCGTCTATCTCGCCTGCATCTCGCTGTTCGGCGCGGTGCTGGGGTTCTTCTTCTTCAACTTTCCGCGCGCCCGCATTTTCCTCGGCGATTCGGGCAGTCAGTTCCTCGGCTTCGTCTTCGCCGGGCTCGCGGTGATCGGCAGCGCGGCCGAGCCGGCCAAGGTCTCGATCTTCGTCGTGCCGATGATCTTCTACCCGTTCCTCTATGACGTGACTGCCACGCTGCTGTTCCGCGCGGCGGGCGGCAAGAATATCTTCAAGGCGCATCGCGAGCATCACTACCAGCTGCTGGTCCGGCTCGGCGCCGCGCACGTTGCGGTCAGCAGCCTGTACTTCGCGCTCATCGCGGCCCACGGCCTCGCCGCGTTCATGCTGCAGGCCGCCGATCCGGCGACGCGCATCTATTGGCTCGCCGCGCCACTGCCGGCCTACCTTATCGCGACCTTCGTGCTGTATAAGAAGGCCAGCGCGGCCGGGCTGATCCGGTTCCGGCCGCCGGGCGACGACGGGTGACGGCGATGACGACGACGCTTCATCAGGCCGCAAGCGCGGCCGACATCGAGGCCGCACACGGGCTGTTCCTGGCCTATGCCGAATCGCTCGACTTCAGCCTGTGCTTCCAGGGCTTCGACGGCGAGCTCGCGCAATTGCCCGGCTATTATGCGCCGCCCACCGGGCGCGTGCTGCTCGCCCGTGTCGACGGCGAGCTCGCCGGCTGCATCGCGCTGCGCGACCTGGGCGAAGGCAATTGCGAGATGAAGCGGCTCTACGTCGATCCCGGATTCCGCGGTCTCGGCCTCGGCCGGAGGCTCGCCGAGGCGGTCATCGCCGAGGCGCGCGCAATCGGCTATGCGCGTATTCGGCTCGACACGCTGCCGTCGATGGTCTCGGCGCGCGCGCTCTATGACTTGCTCGGTTTCACCGACATCTCGGCCTACTACCACAACCCGGTCGAGGGCGCGGCGTACAAGGAACTCGTCCTGCGTGACGGGCCGGCGGCCGGCGCGGCGCAGTCGGGCCTCGACCCTCATACCAAGGATCAGTCGGCGGCGCCAAGCCGTGGCGACGACGCGGCGTAGCGGGGCGCCGGCAGCGCCGCGATCGGCGTCGCCTTGATCTCTTGGATCAGCTTGAGCCGAATCGCTTCGGCGAAATCGCGGTAATCGTCGGCGACGATGACGAAGGCGCCGACGCCGCCAATCACCGCGAGCCGGTAATATTCGTCGAGCGTCGGGTCCTCGTTGAGAATGGCGAGCCCGTTGACCGTGATGCCCGCCGCGACCGCGCGCGGCGTCGCGGTGACGACGTAACCGCCCATGTTGTTGCGTCCGTCGCCCGAGACGTCGATCACCTTGCGCGCCGCCGAGACGCGCCCGAGCATGGCGATCGAAAAATCGATGGCGTGGCTGATCGCCGTGCCGCCCTCGTTCACCAGGCGTGGCGTGCGGTCGATCCTGCCGGCGATCAGCTCGGCGGTCGTTGGGCCGTGCACCTCGGTCCAATCGAACGCCGGCACCTGGGCGTCGGGGCTCGCCCATTGGACCAGCGTGACCGCGATGCCGTTGGGCGCCGATGAGGCGATGGCGTCGTGTACCGCCGGGTGGCGAAAGGCCTCGGCCAGGCCGCGCATCTGAAGATTGAACTCCCAGGGTTGGACGCTCGACGAGGTGTCGACGGCCAGCACGATCGCGAGATCGACCCCATCGACGGCGCGCACCGGGGCAGGGGCCGATAGCATCAAGGCGGCGAACAGGATGGGCACGAGGCGTGTCATGGCGCCCAGCCTATCGCGCGGTCGGCGGCGCTGGATAGCGACAAGAATTGCCGTCGCCGTCTTCAAGCGCGCTCGATCGCCTGGTCGAGGTCGGCGATAATATCGTCGACGGTCTCGAGGCCGATCGAGACGCGCACGACATCGGGCCCGGCGCCGGCTGCCGCGCGCTGCTCGTCGCTGAGCTGGCGGTGCGTCGTCGAGGCCGGGTGCAGGATCAGGCTGCGCGTGTCGCCGATGTTGGCGAGATGCGAGAACAGCTCGCACGCCTCGACCACGCGAATGCCCGCCTCGTAGCCACCATCGACGCCGAAGGTAAAGACCGCGCCGGCGCCCTTGGGCAGGTACTTCTTGGCCAGTGCATGGTAGGGGTCGGACGGCAGCCCGGCGTAGGACACCCAGGCGACCTTGGGGTGCGCGGCGAGCCATTCGGCGACCGTCTGGGCGTTGGCGCAATGGCGCTCCATGCGCAGCGGCAGGGTCTCGACGCCCTGCAGCAGAAAATAGGCGTTCATCGGCGACAGTGCCGGGCCGAAGTCGCGCAGCGTGACGGCGCGCGCCTTCATGGTGAAGCCGAAGTCGCCGAAGGTCTCGGCGAAGGTCAGGCCGTGGTAGCCCGGATCGGGCTCGGTCATGGTTGGAAACTTGCCGCCCTGCCACCAGTCGAAGCGGCCCGATTCGACGACCATGCCGCCCATCGAGTTGCCGTGACCGCCGATGAACTTGGTCATCGAATGGATGACGATGTCGGCGCCCCACTCGAAGGGCCGGCAGAGATACGGCGTCGCCATGGTGTTGTCGACGATCAGCGGCACGCCGTGGCGCCGGGCGATCGCACCGACCGCCTCGAGGTCGACGACGATGCCGCCCGGATTGGCCAGGCTCTCGACGAAGATCGCCTTGCATTTCGGTGTCATCGCGCGCTCGAAGTTTTCCGGATCGCCGGGGTCGACGAAATGGCAGGTCCAGCCCATGCGCTTGAAGGTGATGCCGAACTGGGTCAGCGAGCCGCCATACAGGCAGTTCGCCGAGACGAATTCGTCGCCCGGGTCCAAGAGCGTGGCGAAGGCGAGGAACTGGGCGGCGTGGCCCGTGGCCGAGGCAACCGCGGCGCGGCCGTCCTCGAGGCTCGCGATGCGCTCCTCGAGCACCGCGACGGTCGGGTTGGTCATCCGCGAGTAGATGTAGCCGAAGGTCTGCAGATTGAACAGCGAGGCGGCGTGGTCGACGTCGTCGAAAACATAAGACGTCGTCTGAAAGATTGGCGTCGAGCGCGCGCCCGTGGTGGCGTCGGGTCGTGCGCCGGCGTGGATCGCGCGCGTCTCGATGCCGTAATCACGCGGCGCCCCTTCGGCCGCCAGTGCCTCGTCCAGCGCGTCGTTGTCCTGGGTCATGTCAGATCGCCTTCTGGCGTTTCGACGAGATGATCTTCGAGTTGATGCCGCCCCAGCTCAGCTCGCCGGTCAAGCGGCCGTATTCGATCTTCGGGCAACGGTTCATGATCACGGTGAGGCCGGCCGCCTCGGCGCGCGCCGCGGCCGCGTCATTGCGCACGCCGAGCTGCATCCAGACCACCTCGATGCCCTTCTCGGCGGCCAGCTCGATGGCCTCGTCGGTGACCGTGCCGGCCGCCTCGGCGCCGCGGAAGATGTCGACCATCTGGAACCGGCCGGGCACGTCGGCGAGGCTGGCGTACACCGTTTGGCCGAGGATCTCGTCGCCGGCCGCCTTGGGATTGACCGGCAGGACGTGGTAGCCCTTGTCCCGCAGGTACTTCATGGCGAAGAAGCTCGGCCGGTTCCAGTTTGCGCTGGCGCCGACCATGGCGAAGCTCCGACAGCGGCGCAGGATGTCGCGCAGCAGCGCGTCCGGGTAGTGGTCGTGCGCCATGCGGCTAGCCCGGATTTCTCGCCATGGACAGGCTACTCGCCGCGCCACACCGGCGCGCGTTTTTCGATGAAGGCGTCGACGCCCTCGCCGGCATCGCGGGCGAGCATGTTGCGGGTCATCGTCTCGGACGCGTAATCGTAAGCCTCGGCGACGTCGAGCTCGAGCTGGTCGTAGAAGGCGCGCTTGCCCATGGCCATGGTGTAGGACGACTTGCTGGCGATCTTGGCGGCGAGCTCGGCCACCGCGGCATCCAGCTCCTCGGCCGGCACGGCGCGGTTGATCAGGCCCATACGCGCCGCGCTCGCGGCGTCGATCGCGTCGCCCGTCAGCAGCAACTCGAGCGCATGCTTGCGCCCGACGTTGCGCGCCAGCGCGACCATCGGCGTCGTACAGAACAGCCCGATGTTGACCCCCGGTGTGGCGAACTGCGAACGATCCGAGGCGATCGCCAGGTCGCAGGTGGCGACGAGCTGCAGTCCGGCGGCGCTGGCGACGCCGTCGACCTTGGCGATCACCGGCTGCGGCAACCCGGTGAGGCACTTCATCATGTGGCTACAGGTGTCGAATACCCGCTGGAAGAATGCCGCGTCGTGATTCGCGCGCAGCTCCTTCAGGTCGTGCCCGGCGCAGAACCCTGGCGCGCTTGCCGCAACGACCACGACGCGCACGGCGCGGTCCTCGGCGATCGCGTCGAGTTCGCCCTGGAGCAGGCCCGTCAACTCGGTCGACAGGCTATTGCGCGCCGCGGGACGGTTGAGCGTCAGCGTCGCGACGCCGGCATCGTCGCTGCGCAGCATGATCGCGTCATCGGTCGCGGTATTGGCAAGGGCGCTCATCGTAATCTCCCGGCACGGCCGCAAATTGCTGTGAGCGATGGTTTACCCCCGGGTGCGCCGCCGATCAAGTCTGCGCACATTGCCGCCCGGCGCGCCGGGCGATAAGCTCGGCGGCCGTTTGGAGGAAAACATGAGCGATCAAACCCCGGCCCGTATCACGGTCGAAGAGTTCGCGCGCCTGGCCGCCGAGAAGCTTCCGGTGGTCGCCCAGTTCGGCATCCTCTGCGAGCGCATCGAGGCGGGGCGGGTGTGGATGCGCATGCCGTGCGGCGACGGCGAACTGCTGCGCCCCGGCGGCACGGTTCACGGGCCGGCCATGATGACGCTCGCCGACGTCACCATGTACGTCGTCGTGTTGAGCCTGATCGGTCGGGTCGAGCTCGTCGTCACGACCAATCTGACGGCCAACTTCCTGCGCCGCCCGGCGCCCGTCGACATGATCGCCGAGGGCCGCCTCCTGAAGCTCGGCAAGCGCCTCGCGGTCGGCGAGACCTCGCTCTACAGCGAGGGCGACGACGCGCCCGTCTGCCACGTCACCGCGACCTATTCGATCCCGCCGCGAGCGGACAATTCCGGTGCATAACAGCGCTTCGCCGAGGCGTCGGAGTGTGCACAGCGAACCCCGGAGGCATGGGTGAAGACGACGCGCTATTTCGACGAGCAGGTTCTCAGGAAGAGGCCGTATCTTCGGCGCGAGTGGTGCGCCATCGTAATTGAGAACCCGGTGCACCGGGAGGTTCAGCCGGATGGACGGGTGCGCTATTGGGGTTACGTCCCCGAGCTCGGCGAACGGGCGCTACGTGTGGTAACATTAGAAGACGGCGAGACGGTCCATAACGCGTTTCTCGACCGCGACTTTGGTTAGAGGCGAAAATGAAGCTGCATTATTACGCCGAGACGGACAGCCTTTACATCGAGCTCCAGGCGAACCCTGGGGTCGAAGCCCGGGAGATAGCACCTGATCTGGTCGTTGATTTCGACGCCGATGGTCACGTCGTCGGCATCGACATCGACCATGCCTCCAAGCATCTCGACCTTTCGACCGTCGACACGGTCGATTTGCCTTTAATCGAGAGAGAGACCGCCTAGCGGCACAACTCGGGTACGTATACACTCGTGATCGCGTACACTCGTGATCGCGCGACGGCCCCGCCCGGCTCGGCGCGGTGATCCTCACGACGCTGACTGTTTACTTCACCATCGCGCCGCGGGCGGGGCGGTTGAAACACATTGCACTACTATAATACCGCAATCGTAATTTCTTGAAATTGTGTGGTTATTTTCGAATTAAACGTCGATTTACGCGTTGACACGGAGATTTTCCGTGGCATACTCCGCGCCTCCGCAAGCAACCCCCGGGGCCGCGCCGGAAACGGCGAAGGCGATCGACATGAAGACCTATTCAGCGAAGCCATCCGAGGTCGAGAAGAAGTGGTACGTGGTCGACGCCGAAGACGTCGTCCTCGGCCGTCTCGCCGCGGTCGTCGCGACGCGCCTGCGCGGCAAGCACAAGACGACGTTCACGCCGCATATCGATTGCGGCGACAACATCATCATCGTCAACGCCGAGAAGGTGAAGACGACCGGCAACAAGCGGGACGGCAAGATTTACTATTGGCACACCGGCTATCCGGGCGGCATCAAGGAACGCACGTTGGGCGCCGTGCTCGACGGCAAGCATCCCGAGCGCGTGGTCATCAAGGCGATCGAGCGCATGATTTCGCGCAATCCGTTGGGCCACCGCCAGATGAAGAACCTGCACGTCTACGCCGGTGTCGATCACCCGCATGCCGCCCAGCAGCCCGAAGTGCTCGACGTCGGCGCGATGAACCCCAAGAACAAAAGGACCGCGTAAGCCATGGCCGAGGAAACGCGCACGCTCACCGATCTCAAGGACCTGAAGAGCGCGGCTCCGGCGCCCGAGGCTGCGCCCGAGGCGCCGACCGAGGCGCCGACCGAGGAAGCCATCGCGCTCGAGCCCAAGATCGACGAACTGGGCCGCGCCTACGCGACCGGCAAGCGCAAGAACGCCATTGCGCGCGTCTGGATCAAGCGCGGTACGGGCCGGGTCACGGTCAACAACCGCGACATCCTGGTGAACTTCGCGCGTCCGGTCCTGCGCATGATCATCAACCAGCCATTCGAGGCGGTGAACCGGGCCGGCGAGTTTGACGTCTGGTGCACGGTGACCGGCGGTGGCCTGTCGGGCCAGGCGGGCGCGGTGCGCCACGGTATCTCGAAGGCGCTTGTGCTGTTCGAGCCGACAATCAGGCCCGCGTTGCGCGCCGGCGGCTTCCTGACCCGCGACGCGCGTGTCGTCGAGCGCAAGAAATACGGCAAGCGCAAGGCGCGCCGCAGCTTCCAGTTCTCGAAGCGGTAATCCCCGGAAGGGCAATCCTGGTGTAACATCGGGCGCTCCGTCGGGGGCGCCCGATTTCGTTCCGGCACGGGAGATAAGGACAGGCGATGACCGCGAAGGTTTTCATCGACGGCGAGGCGGGCACCACGGGCCTGCAAATCCGGGCGCGGCTCGAGGCGCGGGCCGATCTCGAACTGGTCAGCCTGCCCGACGACCAGCGCAAGGACGCCGCGCGCCGCGCCGCGGCGCTGAATTCGGTCGACCTGGTCATCCTCTGCCTGCCCGACGACGCCGCGCGCGAGGCGGTGGAGATGATCGATAACGCGGACGTCCGCGTGATCGACGCCTCGACGGCGCACCGCACGGCCGACGGCTGGGTTTACGGCTTCCCGGAGTACGACGCGGGGCAGGCGGCGCTGATCGCCGGTGCGACGCGGGTCTCGAACCCCGGCTGCTACGCCCTCGCCTCGGTGGCGATCGTGCATCCACTCGTTGCCGCCGGTGTCTTGCCGGCCGACTGGCCGGTCACGATCAATGCGGTCTCGGGCTATTCGGGCGGCGGCAAGGCGCTGATCCAGAGCTTCGAGGATCCCGCCGCGCCTGACCCGATCGACGGTGCCTTCCACGTCTACGGTCTCTCGCTCGAGCACAAGCACGTGCCCGAGATTGCGCGCCGCGGCGGCCTCGCGAGACGGCCGCTGTTGATGCCCAGCGTCGGGCGTTTCCACCAAGGCATGATCGTGCAGGTGCCGCTACTTCTCGGCGCGCTGCCCGGTACGCCGACGCCCGCCGAGCTGCATGCGATCCTCGCCGATCACTATTGCGGCTGCCAATTCGTCACCGTCGCCGAGGAGTCGGCGAACCTCGCGCGGCTCGACCCGGAGAGCCTCAACGGCACCAATGAACTGCGTCTATACGTCTTCGGCAACGCCGAGCATGGCCAGGCGGTGATCGCCGGCGTGCTCGACAACCTGGGCAAGGGCGCATCGGGCCAGGCGGTGCAGAACCTGAACCTGATGCTCGGCCTCGACGAAGCCGCCGGGCTCCGGCCGTGACCGGCGGCGTCATCCTGCCCTATCAGGGGCGCACACCGCGCATCGCCGACGACGTCTTCGTCGCGCATGGCGCGGTGATCGTCGGCGACGTCGAGATCGGCCCGCAGTCGAGCGTCTGGTTCAACTGCGTGCTGCGCGGCGACCTCAACGCCATCCGCGTCGGCGCGCGTAGCAACATCCAGGACGGCACCGTCGTCCACATCGACAGCCGGGAATTCTCGACCACGATCGGCGACGACGTGACGATCGGTCACATGGCGCTGATCCATGCCTGTACGCTCGAGGACCGCTGTTTCGTCGGCATGGGCGCGACGGTGATGGATGGCGCGGTCGTCGAGACCGGCGCAATGGTCGCCGCCGGCGCGCTGGTCACGCCGGGCAAGCGCGTGCCCTCCGGTGATTTGTGGGGCGGCCGCCCGGCGCGCCGCATGCGCGCGCTCACCGACGAGGACACCAGCCTCTTCGCCGAGATCGTCGACGGATACGTCCGCCTCGCCGCGAACTACGCTAGAGAATAATCCGATCGATTGGAATCGGTCGGATTATGCCAGCCTGCGACCGCAGGCCGCCGCTTATGCGGCGAAAGCTTGCGCGGCGATTGAGCGCAGGCCATCTTTACCCAGTAAAGATGGCCGGAAAAAATGGGTTAGGGGGTTAACCCCTAACCGCCCGCCCCAGGGGAGAGGCGGCCTTCACGTTCCCGGGCGCTCACCCTTGATGCGACACCCATCGCAATTTTCGAGGCGGATTCATGGAACAGGAAAAACCGCGGCCGGGATGGGTGCGGACATTCTTGGCGCTCGTCTTGCTGGTCATCGGGGTCGGTATATGGACTTCCGTTGTGACGGCTATGGGCGATCCTCCTTTATTGGGCGAGGTCGGCACACTGGCTATTTTTGCTGTAGTTTTCGTCGGATTTTTCCGTTCAAAATCATCTCCCGCGGCAAAAACCGACCCAACACCGTCTCGCCCCAACAACCCGACGGTTGTGCGAAAAACTCTGAGTTGGTGGAAAAAATGATGCGCGCCGGATTGTCCAAACCCTCGATTTCGCATGTTTTCCATTGGCGCTCGCGGCTGACTCAGGCACCGGCCGCGTGTACTCGGCGAATCGACGCGGCCATTGTGATATACTCAAGCGATGGAACGCTTCGCCCAAATTCCGAAGCCTCCGCCGGACCCGCCGCCCGAGCCGGTGCGCAAGCCCAACGGCGACCCTCCGGACGAGCCCGGCGAGTACCCACCAGTCCCACCGATGGAACCACCGCCCCCTGTTCCGCCGCCGCCGCCTTTTTGAGCGCGAGGGCAATCGACGACATCGACATATACCGCTCTGCCGCAGCGTCCATAGATTAGCGCGGCGACGAGGACGCCACCCTCTTCGCCGAGGTCGTCGACGGCTACGTCCGCCTCGCCGCGAACGATGCTAACCGACTGCCCAGGGGAACGGCGGCTCGAACGACGCGGGCACCTGCTCGATACGGAACGGCTGGTCGGCGACGTCCGGCCCGTCGAGCGCGCGGGCGGCTTCGTGGCCACCGAACACCGCCTCCGATAGCAGTGCCGGCGCCAGGCAATCGCCGACCGCCCTGACCGATTTGATGCCGGCCTTCGCATTCGCGTCCTCGTCGCCGACGAGGTCGTGGTAGAGCGTTTCGTTGGGACTGCGCATGGTGACCAGGATGACGCTCGAGGCATTCAGGAAACGGGCCGGTTCACCGTAGACTCCAGTCACCTCGACCTCGCTCTCGGAGATCGCCGCGAGATTGTGGTTGGCGAGAACGGCGACGCCCGACGCGACCAGCCGCCGCTGGATCTCTGCCAGGTCCAGGGTGTAGAGCGTCCAGGGCGAGACCTGGGCGAGTGGCGTGACGATGGTGACGTCATGGCCTTCGCCGGCCAGCTTCTCGGCCAGGCAGCCGCCCATGACATAGGTATCGTCATCGAAGATCACGACCGGCGAACGGACCTCGGCGCCGGCCATGACATCGTCGGGTGTCAGCACGTGGTCCTGGGCATGGCCCTGGACCGGACGGAAATTATGCGCACCGACTCCGTCGCGCCGCCAGTGAGCGCCGGTCGCGACGATGACGTGCTCGAAGCCGAACTCGCGCACGTGATCGACGGTCAGCTCGCTTTCGCGGTAGACCGTGACGTTCGGCATCTTGTTGATTTGGCCGACGCGCCAGTCGCGCACTCTGATCCATTCGGCGAGGCCGGGTAGGCGTGCAACGGCGATCAGGTGGCCGCCCAGCTCGCGCCCGGCTTCGGCCAGAGCGACCTCGTAGCCGCGTTGGCCGGCCGCGCGCGCCGCCTCGAGACCCGCCGGGCCGCTGCCGACGACCAGCACCCTGTCGCCGGAGCCCTTCTCGGGCACCGTCTCGGGGTGCCAGCCGCGGCGCCATTCCTCGGTCATCGTCGGGTTCTGAGTGCAGCGGATCGGCACGGTCAGCGAATTCGAGGCGAGGCAGATGTTGCAGCCGATGCATTCGCGGATGTCCTCGGGTCGCCCTTCCTCGATCTTGCGCGGCAGGAACGGGTCGGCGATCGAGGGCCGCGCCGCGCCGATCAGGTCCAGCACGCCGCGCTTGATCATCGAGACCATCGTGTCCGGGCTGGTGAAGCGACCGACCCCGACGACCGGCTTCGTGGTAAGCGACTTGACGAAGGCGATGCCGGGCTCTTCCCAGCCCTCCTTACGAAAGCGCGAGCCCAGCATGTCGTCGAAGCCGCCGACGTTGACGTCCCAGAGATCGGGCATCTCGGCCAGCATCTCGACCACGGCGCGGCCGTCTTCGGCGGTGATCGCATCGGGGCCGTATTGCTCGTCGACACAAAACCGGATCGCCACGGCGCAGGCGCCGTCGGCCTCCTCGCGGGTTTCCTCCAACACCTCGCGGAGCAGGCGGGCGCGGTTTTCGATGCTGCCACCATATTCGTCGCTGCGCTGGTTGATGCGCGGCGACAGGAAGTCGGTGAACACGGTCAGGCTATGGCCGACGTAGACATAGACGATGTCGAAGCCGGCCTCGACGGCGCGCCGCACGCCGCGACGATGCCAACGGCGCAAGGCGCGAATGTCGCTCTTGTCCATGGCGCGGCCCTGCGCCGGAAAGTCGCGCGGCTGCATGGGTCGCGGCGACGGTCCCATGGTCGGAATGCGCGTGTACGTGTTGTGGCCATACAGGCCGGCGTGCGCCAGCTCACAGCCGGCCAGCGCGCCGTGGCGATGTACCGCCTCGGTCATCAGCGCGTTGGTGCGCACGTCCTCGTCGGTCCACAGGCGCGCCGAGGCGGTCGGCGTCGTGTCGGCCGAGGGGTGGGACCGTGCACCACTCGGTGCACACCACGGCCCAGCCGCCTTCGGCCTTGATGCCGCGCATGGCCGCCTGGGTATGCGGATACCGGTAGCCCGAGCCGTTGCAGTGGGGCACCTGGTAGAAGCGGTTCCTCGCCGTGACGGGACCGATCTTGACCGGTTCGAAGAGAATGTCGAAACGCGGATCCCTGGTCATTGCCTTCTCCCTTCCCGGTCGTGCGCGCGCCTGTGACGGGTCGTGGGCACGATGATGGCGGTTGCGCCGCGAGCGTAGCACAGCATCGCTCTGAACTGTGACGACGGTCACAGTCTGGCCCTAAAATCGTCGATTTTGTGATGCATATCACAAACTTAAGGCTTGGAATCGCCCGGTTTGTGATGGCCGTCATAGCGAATAATCGCGGAGTCAGGGATGGTGGTATCAGAGATTGAGGGCGGCCGGAGACAACGGCCCCCGAACGCGAAAAGGGAAGGTCGGCAGATGTTTCGTCAGGTTCTGGTTCTTACGGCGGTTTTCGCAGGTGTCTGGGCGCTCGGCAGCGACGAGCCCGCAAGCGCCGATGTCGCGCATGCCGCCACCGCGACCCCCGCCGAGACGATTGCGGCGCAGCCGGCCGATCTTCCGAAGGTTCCCGTCCACATCGGTTATCACCGCGGCTACGACCGCGTCGTGTTCGTCTGGCCGTCGCCGGTCGACTACAGCGTGACGCGCAAGGGCGATTGGGTCGAGTTGCGCTTCACCAGCGCCGCCGACGTCGATCTTGCCGATTTGAACGCACATTTCTCGAACCATGTTGGCGCGGGCCAAGTGACGGTCGACGGCAAGAAGACCCGTGTGAGCCTTGCCATCGACCCGTCGCTGCGCCTGCGCCACTTCCGCTCGGGCACCAAGGTGGTGTTCGACATCTTGGTGCCGACCGCGCCGCGCACCCCGTCGGTCCAGCTCGCCGACGCCGGCGCGCCGGCGACCGACTGATGCAGCGAGCCATGTCAGCCGAGAAACGGAGAACAGTCATGCATGCCGACCTCACGAGCCACGACGACGCGGCCGACCACGTCCACGAATTCGCCGCCAGCCTGATCCAGACGCTGGGCCGCGAGGAAGCGGTCTGGATCTGCCGGTCGAACAGCTGGGACGGCGTGCTCAGGGTCATCGAGTCGCCCGTGGACTACGGCCCGGCAACGAAGGTCACACATTGATGCGCTTCATGATTTTGCCATCCGGCCGTTCCCCCGACGGCCGGCCGCGCGGACGGTCACACACCCCCGACTGATCCGCGCATCGCTCAACGTTCCGGCGTGATGGACCGCTTGAGATTCTCCCCTAGTATCACGCGATTTGAGTAGCTTCGGCGGCCGTCACCCCCGGCCGCCGAAGGCTTTTCTGGGGCGGGACAACTCAGACGGGCGTGACCCGGAAACCGACCCGTGGGAAGTGGACGCAGACCTCGCCGACGCGGGCGTCGTTGCGCAGGATCGAGATGGTCTCGCGGTCGACGCGGTGGACCGTGCCGGTCACCAGCGGATCGCCGCCGTCGACGTCGGGCACCACCGAGACCGCCATGCCGGGCGCCAGGCCCTGCGGGTCGTCGGCGTCGGCGCCTTCGGGCGTTTCGGTCGTCGCGGCGCGGGCGATGTCGAGTGCCTCGCCCGCCGTCATCTCGGACGGGCTGCCGTGGCCGATCGCGGCGACGCGCCGCTCCCACGCCTCCAACGCCGGGAACTGGCTCAACAGGCTGGGGCCGCCGTCCCAGCGACCGCGGATGAACCAGACCAGGTAATACGCCAGCGCGTCGGGCAGGCCGGGTTGATCGCCCAGGACAAAGCGCCGGCCGGTGGCGAGGCGATCGTCGATCCAGCCGAGCTGGGTGCGCAGCTGAGCGAGGATATGCGGCAGGTCGGCCTGGACGGCGGCGAAATCGGCGTCGGGGCCAAGATAGAGCCGGCCGCGGTCCTTGGCGAAGGCCTCGGGCAGCTGGTCGGCGGCGGCGCCGAGGACGAGCTTGACGGTGGTGTCGAACAGCGCGCCGTCGGTCCAGCGGCTGACGCCCCAAGCCATGCCCGCGGCATTGCCCGGGAAGAAGCTCGGCTCGGGGCAGCGCCGCTCGAGCTCGCGCAGGATGCATTGGCTGTCGCAATAGACGTCGGCGCCGGCCTGCAGCACCGGCGTTCGCCGGTAGCCGCCCGTCAGCGGCATCAATTCGGGCTTCGGTGGCAGGCGCGGGATCTCGACCGAACGCCAGGCGATCCGCTTGATGCCGAGCCCGACGCGCACCTTCTCCGATACCGGCGACTGCGGGTAGTGGTGCAGGATGATCTCGGTCATGGCGGCGCTCGACTAATAGCCGCGCGCGGCGTCGACTTTGTTGAGCAGCGGCTCGCCGGCCAACAATCGCCGCAGGTTCTCGAACAGCACGTCGAGCGTATAGGGGATGTAGCGATCGGTGTCGTCCGACGACATATGCGGCGTGATCACCAGGTTGGGCACATCCCACATCGCTGAATCGGCGGGCAGGGGCTCGGGATCGGTGACGTCGAGGATGGCGCCGTCGATCTTCTTCCCGGTCAGCGCCTCGACCAGCGCGTCGTTGTCGATCACCGCGCCGCGCCCCATGCTGATCAGCCCGGCGGTCGGCCTCATCAGCGCGAATTCAGCACGCCCCATCATGCCGCGCGTCTCGGCCGTCAGCGGCGCCGCGCAGAGCACGAAGTCGGCGCGCGGCAGCATCTCGTGCAGCCGGTCGGGTGTCGCCATCTCGTCGACCGCCTGGTGCGGCGCGCCGCTCGGGCGCACGCCGACGACATGCATGCCGAGCCGCTTGGCGGCGGCCGCGCCGGCGCCGCCCATGTTGCCGACGCCGACCACCAAGAGCGTCTTGCCGCCGACGTGGGTGGCATAGCTCTCGTCCCAGTCGTGCGCCTTCTGGCAGGTGATGAAATGCGGCAAGCGGTTGTTCAGCATGAGGATCGCCATGGCCATGAACTCACCCGCCTTCTCGGCGTGTGCGCCCGAGTTGTTGGTCAGCACGGCGCCGGCGGGCAGCCAGTCGAGCGGCATGATCTTCTCGGCGCCGGCGCCGGTCTGAAAGCAGAACTTGAGGCGCGGCGCGACCTCGGCCAGGCGATAGAGATTGGGACGCCATTCGGCCAGAACGGGGGTCGGCAGGACGATCACATCGGCCGTCGGAACCGCGTCGTCGAAGCCTTCGAGGTCGTAACTGATCGTCGTCGTTGCGATGCGCTCGGCTACCTCGGGGTGGCGCTCGAGCGCACCGTCCATGCGCTCGCGCGTGACATGGTAGACGAGGTCCTGCGCGATGCGATTTTCGACATGGATGTGAAGGCCTTGCGATTGATCGGACACGTTTGGCGGTCTCCATATGGCTGGTTTTCGAGGCGCCGGGAGTGTGTCACGGGGCCGGGGCCGTGAAAAGGCGGTTTTGTCCGACGCGCGCGGCGACTACACTGCGCGGCCCAATTGAGCATTTGCCCGGAGGACAATCCCATGAGCATCACCCGCCACGGCGTCGGCGCCCGCATGAGTCAGGCCGTCGTTCACGCCGGCACCGCCTATCTCGCCGGCCAGGTCGCCGACGACACCTCAGTCGGCGTCGCCGGCCAGACCGAACAGATCCTCGCCAAGATCGATGCACAATTGGCCGCCGCCGGCACCGACAAGTCGAAGCTGTTGTCGGCCCAGCTCTGGATCACCGACATGGCGAGCTTCAACGAGATGAACGCGGTGTGGGATGCCTGGGTGGCGCCCGGCGAGACACCGGCGCGCGCCTGCGTCGAGGCGCCGCTCGCCGCGCCCCAGTACCGGGTCGAAATCATGGTGACCGCGGCGGTCTAGTTCATTGTGCGGTCATCTTTACGCGTTGCGTAAAGATGACCTGCGCTCAATCGCCGCGCATGCTTCCGCCGAACGGTCGGCGGCCCGCGGTCGCGGGCTGGCATACTCCGATCGATAACAACCGATCGGAGTATGCTCTATCTCAGCGCGTCGATCATCGCCTGGGCGGTGGCGACGGTGCCGAAGACGCCGTCGGCGCCCGCGATCATCGCCATCGCACGTTCGTGGGACGCCGCGGTGACCGCGCCGCAGCAGTCTTCGAGCACCACGCAGTCGTAGCCTCGGTCGAGCGCCTCGCGCAGGTTCGACTGGATGCAGCAGTTGGTCGTCACGCCGGTCAGCACCAGATTCTCGATGCCGCGCGCCTTGAGGTACGTGTCGATGCCGGTGGTGCCGAAGGCGCCATAGCCGTTCTTGTCGAAGACCGCCTCTCCGTCGCGCGGCGCGAGCTCGGCGATGATGTCCCAGCACGCCTCGCCGGCGATCAGGCAGCGCCCCAACGGACCTTCGTCGCCGACCACGACGGCATCGCCGGCCGCGCCGCGAAAGCGGCGGTGTGGCTGGACGTCGGACATGTCGGGCCGGAAGGTCTCGCGCGTGTGAACGACGGTGAAGCCGGCGTCGCGCATCGCGGCGAGCACGCGGCGGATCGGCTCGATCGGCGCGCGCAAGGGCGCCAGATCGAGGCCCATGCGGTCGATGTAGCCGCCCGCGCCGCAGAAGTCGGTTTGCATGTCGATGACGGCGAGCGCGGTGTTGCCGGGTTCGAGCCGGCCGCTCAGGGGGAACGGGTAGGGGGTCGACGCGACGGTCCTGGTCATCGGCTCCTCACGGCACGGTCGGCGGGCGTCCCGGCGCATGCAGGCGCCGGTCCTTCACGAGGATGATAATACCAAGGACCAGTGATAGAGACCCATAGAGATCGCGTCCGCTTTTCGCCGGTGAGGTAAGGGAGCCGCGGGCGATGCAGCGCATCGGCTAGGCAACCTGGCGCCCGCCGGCGATAAGCGGACGCGACCCGAAGGGCGGCTTGCCGAGGCTCTCGGACGTCGTTGCGCCCGCCTCGCGATGCGCTGCATCGCCGCGACGGACGCGCCTAGCCGAAAACCACGGCAAGCCGTCTCTAGGGGCCTCTATCACTGGTCCTTGGTATAAAGCAGAATGAGGGTCGACGTGCCGCGTTACGCCTTTGCCGGCGTCACGCCATCGCCGGGTTGCAGCCGTACGGTTCGAACGCGATTTTATGGAGGCCGAGCAGGTCCCTGACCTCGGCGCGCCGGTCGTAGACGTCGGGGTTCAGCCGGACGTGAACATGCGTCGCGCCGCGCTGCTGAATCATGTAGAACTTGTAATTGTCGGCGTCGACATGCTTGCCCAGATCACCCTCGCCGACGAAGATGGGAACCCAGCGCCGGCTGCTGTCGAGGCGGGCGAATACAAAGTTTCCCTTCTGATTGGATTCGAACGAAATCGGCAGTTCGTAGACCTGGTAGGTATAGGTCTTTCTCGACGTTCCGATCCAATTGCTCGTCATTGCCATGGCGTATCCTTCATCCGACCGTGTGGCCCCGCGTCCCCAATCCTCGATTCTTGGTCCTTATCGATTGCCGTCGCTATTTGAGTACCATTCGAGTGGGCCCGCCACAATCCGAGGAGATTCCCAATATAGTGTAGGGAAATCCCTAGATATCCGCGCGTTTCAGAGCCTTTTCGGCTGCATTCCGGCGTCCAATCAGGGTCGCGCGGTGACACCACCATCGACGATCAACTCGGTGCCCGTGATGTAGGCTGCCCGGTCGGACAGCAGGAACAGGCAGGCGTTCGCCATGTCCTGCGTCGAGCCGACGCGGCCAAGCGGCACGTGGGCTGCCGTCGCGGCCTTCGCACCGGGGTGTTCGTCCCAGCGCGCCTGCATCGGCGAGTCGGTGCTGCCGGGCAGGATGGTATTGGAGCGGATGCCGTCGGCGCCGAACTGCACGGCGATCGACTTCGACAACGCGATCATGCCCGCCTTCGACGCCTGGTAGGCGTCTTGCGGCCTGTCGTCGCCGCGCAGCGCCTGGACCGACGAAAAATGCACCATCGCGCCGCCGCCCGCGGCGCGCATCGCCGGCACCGCGTGACGCACCGTGTGGACCATCGATTTCAGGTTGATCGCCATGATGCGGTCCCACAGATCGAGGTCGATGTCGACCAACGATTGGTCGCGGCCGAACCACAACACGCCGGCGGCGTTGACCAGATAGTCGAGCCGGCCGTGCGTCGCGACCGCGTCGGCCATCGCCTCGGCGACGAACGCCTCGTCGGTCAGATCGCCGGTCAGAACCAACGCGCCGTCGAGCCCTGCCGGGATGGGCTCGACGTCGACGGCCGTGACCCTGGCGCCCCGGGTCAGCAGGTCGCGCGCGATATTGCCGCCGATGCCGCCCGCCGCGCCGGTGACGAAAGCGGACTGTCCTTCGAAGCTCATGGCAATATCCCATTCGGTTGCGTGCCGATGTTGGCACGATTCGGTGCCCGATCCCAGGCTCGCCGGGTTAGACTCCGCTCCGGCAATCCGGGGAGTAATCATGAGCGCCACGACGAAAATAGAAAACGCGTCCTGGGTCATCGCCTGGGACGGCGCGGCCGAAAGCCACGTCTACCTGCGCGACGCCGACGTGGTGTTCACCGGCGCCGACATCGATTTCGTCGGCACGGGCTACGGCGGTACGGCCGACACCGTGATCGACGGTGCCGGCCTGATGGTCATGCCCGGCCTGGTCGACATCCACGCGCACCCGGGCGACGAGCCCAAGAGCAAGGGCCTGTTCGAGGAGATGGGCAGCCCGATGCTGCACAACACCTCGCTGATCGAATACATGCCGCTGGTGCGCGGCGACCTCGATGGCGCAAACGCGGCGCTCGAATTCGCGCTTTGCGAGCTGCTCAAGAGCGGCTGCACGACGCTCTGCGACCTATCGGGCGTGCGTGAGGGCTGGCTCGACACGCTGGCCCGAAGCGGCATCCGCGGCTACGCGGCGCCGATGTTCCGTTCGGCCCGCTGGTATACGCCGAACGGCCATGAGCTCTGCTACGAGTGGGACGAGGACGCCGGCAAGCGGGCCTTCGCCGCGGCGCTCGAGGTGGTCGATGAGGCCGAGGCGCATGACTGCGGCCGGCTCAAGGGCATGATCTCGCCGGCCCAGATCGACACCTGCACCGCCGATCTCCTGAAGGACAGCGCGGCGGCCGCCAAGGAGCGCAGCATGCCGTGGACCGTGCACGCCTCGCAAAGCGTCGTCGAGTTCCGCGAGATGGTGCGGCGCCACGGCCAGACGCCGGTCGAATGGCTCGACGGATTGGGCCTCCTCGGCCCCGACAAGATCATCGCCCACGCGATCTTCGTCGACCACCATCCGTGGCTCGGCTGGCCGACCATGGACGACCTCGACCGGCTCGGCGGCGCCGGCGCCAACATCGCGCACTGTCCGAGCAACTTCGTGCGCCGCGGCATCTTGCTTCAGGACTTCCGCGCCTATCGCGAGGCCGGCGTCACCATCGGGCTCGGCACCGATACCTTCCCGCACAACATGATCGATGAGATGCGCTGGGCGGTGACGCTGGCCAAGGTCGCGGCGGCCGACGTCCACGCGATCGGCGCCGGCGACGTACTCGACGCAGCGACGGTCGGTGGCGCACGGGCGCTTGGGCGCGACGACATCGGCCGGCTCAGCGCCGGCGCCAAGGCCGACATCGTGCTGGTCGATCTGGCGCATCCGTCGATGCTGCCGGTGCGCGACCCGCTGCGCAGCCTGATGTTCTCGGCGCTCGAGCGGCCGGTGCGCGACGTCTACGTCGACGGCGCGTTGGTCGTCAAGGACGGCGATTGCCTGACGCTGGACCACGCCGCCGCCGGCGCGCGCCTGCAAGCGGCGCAGGCCCGCGCGCTGGCCGGCGTCGCCGAGCGCGATTGGGCGGGCCGCTCGGCCAACGAGGCCTTCCCGCTGTCGCTGCCGGTGCGCTGAGGGTGGCCCGGGTCCAATCGACATTCAGTAATCGCGGGCCGTCTGTCGCCGACCCCGATAGAGAGCCGAAATCGGTCTTTAAAGGAGGGCCAGACCCTTTTTTAAACCATTGATTTTAAGCCATTTTAAAGGGGTCTGTATTTTAAACCGGATTTGATCTGCGGCGGCTCGATGAAGCGCCGCGAGCAGGGCTAATCGACAGGATCCCCCCACACTATTGTTTGGACTCGAGGGCAAAATCCAGCCCGCGCGTCTTGCCCCACCACACTTTACCCAAATACAGCCCGGGCTCGACTTCTCTGATCTCGTCTCGAACCTTCTTGGCAAAGAACGAGGTCGTGGAGTAATCGATGACGATGGTGTCTTTGCCGTCCATCCAGCTCGCATCCCGATAGACCTTGGCCACGATGAAGGTGAGGCTGAAATAGGTGATCTTGTTGACGAGCACACCTGCGTCGGCGTCCGGCGCGAAAATGTCGAACACCTTACCTTGCCAAGCCAACAACCTCGTCAATGCGGCCACGCTCTTCGAGAACAAGGAGCCGGCCAGAATCGCCGTGCCTCGAGTATCGCCGTTGGGTAGCTCGCCGGCGGACGCATTCTTGTAGATATCGTCGAGCTCCTCTCGGGACATCTGCAGCCATTTCTTGATCCGGTCGTCCATTGCAAAACCTCCCTATTTCTCGAGTTAGGCTATGTCCTTGATTACAGTTGGGAGTTCTGTTGCGCGCGAAACTCCGCTATCTCGTCGTACAACTCCTTGCGAACACGATTCATCCCACCAAGCGGTTTGTGAGCGCTGAGTGCGTTCCATGGATTGAAGCTCATTGCCTCGCACTCGGCCATCGAGTTTGCGCCTTGAAATTCCTGATCCTCCACGACGATCGTTGCTACCGTGGTAAATGGCGAAATGTCCTCGTCCCAGATCACCGATGCGTCCTCGATCGGCATGACTTCGGCATCGCTTTGAAACTGCACCATGAACGCGAAGCAAGCCGGTGCCCGTTGCAGATGGTTGGCCATGGCGCTGCTCAAATGACCCGCATCGGGCTCATCGGGTTGGTCGGTGGTTACGGTCGAGCACGACCTGAGCGAGTACTTCACTGCAGAGGTCGAATCGTCGCCGTATCGGTAGGGTGTGGTGCTCCAATACCGAATATCGAAAGGGCTCGCCGGCGTGTCTCGTGCTTTGAACAGGATCCACAGAGACTTGGGGTGACTGAGAAAATACAGCCACCGCCGGTCGTCCGCGGTTGCCTCGATGAAGCTCAGAAAGTCCTCCGGCGTGGCGGCGAACAAAGCCGGATAGCTGTTGAACAGAAAGTCCTGAGCCAGGGTCTCGCCGCCAGTGAGATCCGCATCGGTGATTTCGGGGATCTTCACCGAGAGTCCGCGAAGATCCTTCTCGCGATCGTCCTCCGTGCTGGCATTAGCAATTCGCAGGATGGCGGGATAGGTGGCAGGTTTCGAAAACAAGCCACGAGCGAGCTTCTCCGGCAGGGCGTCGGCCACCGTGAATGCCGCGTCGAAGCACCCCAGGCTTTTCGCTTGGTTGAAACGCTTTACGAGACCGTCGTTTTTCAGCCGCTCGAGACTCACCTCCTTGATCAGCCGGATCATCTCGCGAGTCACTTCCGCCTCGTCCGGCTGTACGTACTCTTCTCCCAGACCCAGGTCGGGGCTGTCGCCGCAGCTCGCCACAAACAGCGTCAGTGCCAGCGCAAACGTTGAGCGCTGCAATCGGTGCAATAGTGTTGCGGGTGCAGCGCTGTATCGCTTCCGTGACGTCATTTTGTCTAGGTGGGTCACCGGGCTCACTGCTGTATGGCTTGATCCGTCCTCATTGCACGTCCGCGAATGCGGGATCGGCCTCCGCGCCCTTGCGGGCGACCCACTGGAGCGAGTAATACTCACTGCGGTCACGTGCCCAGGGATCGAAGACGTTGATGACGGTCTCGAGCTCGTCCTCCAGCTCCGGGATGACGCGGAGCAGGATCCGTTTCAGGGGTGACACCTCCTGCTCGTGGCCGTTCGGTTCACCGTTCTCCATGACCGTGCCGTCGGGGCCGTTGTCGTTCACCCAGGCGAGGCCAAACGTGGAGTAGAACTCCGGCCGGAAGCTCGAGGTGTAAAAGCGGTCGCTGAACAATCGACGCGACGCGTTCAAGATGAATACCTGGAACTGGGTTTCCGAAATCGCATAGCCGTGGGGCCGCGTCGTTTCGGCGAGCCAACCGACCACCGTGTCCAGGTCCTCGATGTTGTCGACCTCGCTACCGTCCCGGTGCCCCAGGCAGTCGTTGATCGGCTCACCGTCGTCGTCGACCTGCGCCGCCGTGATGATGACCTTAGCGTTGCACTTGTGGGTGCCGTAGACCTCGCGCAGCAGCTTCACGAGATTCCTTTGATCGGCAAGCTCATTTTTCTCGGCGTCCGTGAGCGAACCTTCGCGCTTCCGCAGGCGCTCGTCGATGAAGTCGTCGAAGCTGGTCAGCGACTTCAGCCCGTATTGCCGGCGGAACTCGTTGAAGCGGGGAACGCCGCGTTCACGGTCCCGGAGGATGTCGAGCGCCACCACGTCCAGCTTCTCCGTGCCAATGCCTTTCAGGCGCTTCGGCATCTTCAGATTCTGCAGAAACTGCGGGTGATTCTGCAGCGCCAGCTGCCCCAGCCGCTGGCGCCCGAGACTGAGCCCCCAGTTGGCCATGCCGCCAGCGTGCATCGCTTCCGTCGCGTCGCCGCGGAACGTTTTGACGACGGGATCCTTGCGCGTGATGACGTTAGGATCGTTGCCCAAATCCCGGTACTCGATCAGATCGGGCAGCAGGGCGTGCAAGCGGTAGACGGTGATGAACTCCTCGGGGAAGTTGAACGGCGAGCCGAAGTGGTTCACGCCGCCGTTCACGTCGTCCGGAACCGTCAGGTCCCAGCCTTTCTTGGTGCTGCCCGTGCCGATGATTCCCGGCCCGGAGGCAAACACTGAGTACCATGAAGTCGCCTTGGACCCCTTTTCGGACATGCCGAGTTTGTCGACGACTCTGGCGAGCGCCTTCTCGATCAGTGGATGACCCTTGACCAAGCCGTACCAGTTGGAATTCATGGCGGCATAGAGCGGTTCGTCGTACAGCAGCTGCGGGGTCCATTCGATGGTGTGAATCTTGGCGATTTCCGCCGCCACGACGAGCCGCGCGATCTCGAACAGCTCGTCGGCGCTCACTTCCTTATATCTGATGACCTTGTCGGCGTTGTCCGGATCGCGGAGCCCGGAATCGTCGTTTGGCGTCTGCGCCGCCTGGCTCCGGAACGCGTCGACGAAGGCGTTGTGCTCGCGGACGAACAGGTTGTGAAAGAAGCTCAATCCAATCGTCCAGTTGTCCGGAAACGCGGTGGCTTCCTGGCCGACCCACTCGGGATTGATGTAACAATCGGCGGGATCACCTTGACAGCTTTCGAACGTCGGAAGGTAACCGAACCTGTCCCCTCCGTTGGTCCGTCCGTCGACCGGCACCATCAAAAGCTTGGCGGGGTCCCCCGGATCCCGCCTGACGCGGCGGCGGGACCGTTCGTCATAGCCGTAGATCTGCGACGCGTCCCACCACGCCGTGACATAGTTTCGCGTGGTCTTGTGCGCCCGGGAAAGATACGTCTTGCCATTGTGCTCGAAGGTCTCCGGTTCGGTTTCATCGGCGAAGAGCGCCGGATCCATTCGATCGCCCGGGCGGCATCCGAGATCCGCGGTGGGGCACCCAACTTTCATCGGCTCCTTGTCAGTATCATTGCGGCCCTCGCTCAGATGTGAGAACCAGTCATGGTTCATGAACTGGATCCAGAAGGCGGCCAGCACGTTGAAGAAGGGCGCTTTCTTGTAATCGCAGTTGGCATCCGTGAAATTGCCCTTCAGCCCCATGCCCTCGTTGCACTTTTCGAGATTATCCTGCACCCGGGTGAACAGCTTGCGGCTGATCACCTGCGGGTCCGGCTTCAACAGGTCGATGCGGTCTCCGTGTCGATTCTTGGTCAACTCGTCGTAGCCTAGCCGCGGGAACGTCTCCTCGAACTGGACATTCCTGGCGAAGACCTGGCCGGTGGAGCCCATGGCCGGGTTCTTCATGTCATTGCAAATCCCGGTGAGGGTCCGATGGCGGATGAGCGGGCCTTCGCAGGTTTGCGCGCCGTCATCGTCGACGCCCAGGTCGGCGTATTCGGGATGATCCTTCGGCAGGCGCATCTCCGGCCACGTCTTCACCGTCTGCCCGTCGACACCGTCGCGTCCCGTGACGTAATCCTTGAACGTATAGTTGTCGAATAGATTAAACTTGATGAGCTCGATCCGCTCGTACTCGAGATCCATCAGCGCGCCATCGATGCCGAATCCGTCTTTCAGGAAGTGCCGTAAGAAGCCGGTGAAGGCCAACCACTCGCCCGATTTCGAGTCGTCGTCGGCCGCGGCCCAGTAGTTTGCCCAATCGACCCACGGGGTGCTCCGGAACGCGACGGCCTTGTCGTCGCCCCGGCATCTCGCCGTGTCTTCCTGCACCTTACCCAGGAAGCGATGCTCTCTGGTTTTCGCGATGGGCCGGAATCCCCCCCACACCATGCTGGTACACGCGACATAATCATACCCGGCCACGTTCGAGATACCGACGTAAAGCCCCAGAGCCACCACGATCGCCAACACGGCCAACGATGCTTTCCTAACCATCGGACGTCCCTTCCCGATTGTCTTTTGCAGCGGCTCTTTTCACCCTTGTCTGTATGGCCTGGTGACGCGACGGGCGACGGATACGCCGGATCGGCCCATCCAGTTGTGCGCGTGCGATCCCGAAAACCTACTTTATGCAATTTTAAAGAGAAGACATCAAATTTTTTTCATGTCTTATGACTGACATTTCCCAGATAACCTCCAATTCCGTGGCAATCATACGAAGATTGCACCACCATTCGAGTTGTTTTTCCTCCGCAACCATCCGATCGCTTGATTTTGGTGGTTTGGCCGTATTCGGAAGCCCATTCGGCCAAATTGTTCGTCTCCCAGATACGCCTCTTCCGGCAAGGAGTACCTGGAAGGGCAGGTTTTCACGACCGTCGCAACCGACGATGTCGAAGCCGTCCTTCCCGAAGGCGAAGCGGGCTTCGCCGCCGCAGACATGACAACGCGTCGGGGCGGGATGAACGCTCTCGTCGCCCGACGTTCGCGTCATCCTCGGCGGCGTCGCCCGGCGGCCGGAGGGTCCGCAGGGACGCCCTACTCGGCGCGCACCTTGGCGTAGGTGCCGGGCGCGTCCTCGATCGGCGTCAGCTTGCCCTCGCCCGGCGTGCGCGCCGCGATCTTCTTGCCCGAGCGTTTGGCGTTCCAGCGCTTCCAGTCGGGCCACCACGAGCCGGGATGTTCGGTCGCGCCGGCCAGCCAGGCGTCGGGCGTTGTGGCGATCTCGTCGCTCGTCCAATGGCCGTATTTGTTGGCCGCCGGCGGATTGATCACGCCGGCGATATGGCCCGATGCGGCCAGTGTGAAGCGCACTGGCCCGCCGTAGAGCTGGGTCCCGGCATAGGTCGATTTCCACGGCGCGATATGGTCGTCGCGTGTCGACAGGAGATAGGCCGGTGTCGCGACCTTGCGCAGATCGATTGGCACGCCGGCGAGCGAGATGCCGCCCGGCTTCGAGAGCAGGTTCTCTTGGTACATCTTGCGCAGATAGAAACTGTGCATCGCGGCCGGCATGCGCGTCGTGTCGGCGTTCCAGTACAACAGGTCGAAGGGGAAGGTATCCTTGCCCATCAAGTAGTTGTGGACCACGAACGACCAGATCAGGTCGTTCGAGCGCAGCATGTTGAAAGACGTCGCCATCGCCGAGCCGTCGAGAAAACCATCGCGGTCCATGCGTTCCTCGAGCGAGGCGATCTGTTCCTCGTCGATGAACACCTCGAGCTCGCCGACCTCGGCGAAGTCGACCAGGGTGACGAAGAAGGTCGCCGCCTTGATGCGGTCGTCACCGGTCTCGGCCATGTAGGCGAGCGTCGCGGCGAGCAGCGTGCCGCCCAGGCAATAGCCGATCGCCGTGACGTCGCGCTCGCCGGTCGCCTGCTCGATGGCGTCGAGCGCGGCGAGCGGGCCCTCGGCCATGTAGTCCTCGAACGTCTTGTGCGCGAGCTTTGCATCGGGGTTGACCCAGGAGACGACGAACACGGTGAAGCCCTGATCGGTCGCCCATTTGATGAACGAGTTCTTCGGCTGCAGATCGAGGATATAGAACTTGTTGATCCACGGCGGCATGATCAGGAGGGGCCGTTTGTAGACGGTCTTCGTGGTCGGCTCGTATTGCAAGAGCTGCATCAGCTCGGTCTGGAAAACGACCTTGCCCGGCGTCGCGGCGACGTTCCTGCCGAGCTCGAAGGCATCGAGGTCGGTCATGCTGATGCGCAGCTTGCCCTTGCCGCGCTCGAGATCGCCCAGCAGGTTGTTCAGGCCGCGCACGAGGTTTTCACCCTTGCTCTCGATGGTCGCCTTCAGCACCTCCGGATTGGTCATGACGAAGTTGCTTGGCGCCATCGCATCGACGAACTGGCGGGTGTAGAAATCGATTTTCTTGGCGGTCTTATCGTCGAGACCCGCGACGTCGTTGACGGTCGACTGCATCCAGCGCGCGGTCAACAGATACGACTGCTTGATGAAATCGAAGACTTGATTCTCGCTCCAATCGTCGTGTTTGAAACGGCGGTCGCCGCGCTCCGGCGCGATGACGGGATCGCTCTCGCGACCCATCATGCGTTCCGCCGTGTGCTGCCACAGCGACATGTAGTCCTGCCACAGCGACATCTGCGCTTGCATCATCTTCGCCGGGTCGGCCATCATCTTGGCGGTCAAATCGAGAAACGCCTTGCCGATGTTGAGTGGGTCGGCCATGCCGAATTGACCGTCCGCGCCCTGCCGCTCGAGGAATTCGCTCAGTATGCGTTGGCTGCGCGCCGCGATCTCGGCCATGTCGCCCGAGGTGTCGGTGGCGCCGTCCGCGGGCGGCTCGTGCGGCTGCTGATCGGCCATAAATTCCCCTCTTGGGCTAGGCGGTGGTCCGGTACGCCGCCGGGCGGCGCCTCGGTTCTTTATGCGGGGCGGTAAATCAGGTAATGTTCGCCGACGCAAGGGATAATATGATAATAGAGCCCGAGCTTTCCAAGGCGCGGCACGCATTGGATGGTTTCACGATATACTGGGAGCGACGAGTCATTATGCAAGGGCCCGGCAACAACACCTTAGACCGCGACGGCGGCACCGCGGTTTGGCGCGCGATTCTGATCGGCGCCGGCGCGCTCGCGCTCGCGGGCTGCACCTCGGTACCCGATTATGCCAACCCGGTAGAATGGTACCACGGCGTCGTCGATACTTTCGACGATGAGGCCGCGACCGATGTCGCCGCGCCGCAGCCGGTGCCTGGCGCGGACGAGCCCTATCCCAACCTGTCCGAGGTACCCGTTGCGCCGCCGCGCGAAATGTCGGTCGCCGAGATGGATACCGTCGCCGAGGGCCTGATCGCCGATCGCGAGAATGCGCGCTATACGGACGAGGAAATCCGCCGACAGGGCGACGAGACGACGACGCTCGCCGCGCCCGAGGTAACGGCGCCGGTCGTCATGGCTGAAGCGGTGCCTCCGGCCGCGACCGTCATCATGGAGCCGGCGCCCGGGGAACGCGCTCAGGTGCCCGAGGCGCCGCCGATGCCGCCGGCCCAAACTTCGGCCGATGCCTGGCCGCAGGCGGCGCTGCAGCCGGCCGCCGGCATCGAGCAGCCGGCCATGCCGAGCCCGACCTACCAAAATACCGCAGCGGCAATCCCGGCCTACAGTCCGACGCCTGTCGCAGTCCCGTCGCCCGTTTATACGCCGGCGTCCGCGCCGGTCTATCAGCCGACGGCGCCGGCCGACGTCAAGCGGTCGTTTAGCAATTACTTCTCGGCGTCGGGGCCGGCGGCCGTTGCGCCGCCGCCCAGCCAGAGCCAAATCGCCATGGCCGGCGCCGGCTCGGTGCCGCTGGGCACGCCGATTGCCGGCGGCATCACCCCGGCGCAAAGCATCACCGACTACAGTTCGCTGCGCGCCGGCGCCTCGGTCCGCGCCGCCGTGGTCATCTTCCGCTCCGGTTCGGCCAAGCTATCGGGCGAGGGGCGCAAGGCGTTGCGCGAAGTCGCCAGGCTCTACAAGGAGGGCGGCGGCCGCAGCGTCCGTGTCATCGGCCATGCCTCGAACCGGACGCGCGAGATGTCGGCCGAGAAGCATGCGCTGGTCAATTTCGACGTTTCGTTGAGGCGCGCACACACCGTTGCCGATGAGTTGATCCGCTTGGGCGTGCCGGCCCAAATCTTGTATATCGGCGCGGTCTCGGACACCGAGCCTGTGTACTTCGAATGGATGCCATCCGGCGAGGCGGGCAATCGCCGGGCCGAAGTCTTCATCGAATTCTAGGATGAGCGTGCCGTTGCGCGTTGGCGTCGCCGGCCTTGGCACGGTGGGCGTGGGCACACTCGAACTGCTCGCCGAGAACGCCGATCTCATCGCCGAGTGCTGCGGTCGCCGCATCGAGGTGACGGCGGTCTCGTCGCGCGAGCGAGACCGTGAGCGCGGCGTTGACATCGGCGATATGACTTGGCACGACGACGCGGTGGCGCTGGCCGGCGACCCCGACGTCGACGCCGTCGTCGAGTTGATCGGCGGATCCGACGGCGTTGCGCTCGATCTCAGCCGCGCGGCATTGGCCGGCGGCAAATCGCTGGTTACCGCCAACAAGGCGATGGTTGCGCACCACGGCGCCGAACTCGCCGTCGCCGCCGAGGCGGCCGGCGCCGCGCTTGGCTACGAAGCCGCCGTCGCCGGCGGCATTCCGATCATCAAGGCGCTGCGCGAGGGTCTCGCCGCCAATCGCGTTCGGCGCGTCTTCGGCATTCTCAACGGCACCTGCAACTATATTCTGAGCGCCATGCGGGACGGCGGCCGCGACTTCGCCGAGGTGCTCGCCGAGGCCCAGGAACTGGGCTTCGCCGAGGCCGACCCGAGCTTCGACATCGATGGCGTCGACACCGCGCATAAGCTGGCCATCCTGGCGAGCGTCGCGTTCGGCTGCCCGGTCAACTTCGACGCCATTCATATCGAGGGTATCCGCCATGTCACGGCGCTCGATATCGATTACGCCGCGGAGCTGGGATTCGACATCAAGCTGCTCGGCGTCGCCGCGCTGACCGAGCGCGGCCTCGAGCAGCGCGTTCATCCCTGCATGGTAGCGAAGGACTCGCCGATCGCCCATGTCGACGGCTCGTTCAATGCCATCGACGTCGATGTCGACTTTGCCGACCGGACCATGTTCGTCGGACGCGGCGCGGGTGCTGGCCCGACGGCATCGGCGGTGGTCGCCGATCTCATCGATATCGCGCGCGGCCAACGCCTGCCGGTGTTCGGCAAGCCCGCCGAAGCGCTCCAACCGATCGCGGCCGCGGCGATGGAGAACCACAAGGGCGCGTACTACATCCGCCTGATGGTGATCGACCGTCCCGGCGTCATGGCCGACGTCACCGCCGCGTTGCGCGACGAGCAGGTGTCGGTCGAGGCGTTGCTGCAGCGCGGCCGCAACCCGGGCGACGTCGTGCCCGTGGTGCTGACCACGCACGAGACCGAGGAGGCGGCGATGCGGCGCACTCTGGCGCGCATTGCCGAGCTCGACGCCGTACAAGAGGCGCCACGCATGATTAGAATAGAACGACTGTAGGCAAGGGGAGGACGAACATGGCCGAGGCGCGCAGTCTTGACCGCAATCTGGCGCTCGAAGCGGTGCGCGTGTCCGAGGCGGCGGCAATCGCCTGCTGGGACTGGATGGGCCGCGGCGATGAACACGCCGCCGACCAGGCGGCGGTCGACGCCATGCGCACTGCGCTCAACGGCCTCGACATCGAGGGCACCGTGGTAATCGGCGAGGGCGAACGCGACGAAGCGCCGATGCTCTTCATCGGCGAGAAGGTCGGCACCGGGCGCGGACCCAAGGTCGACATCGCGCTCGATCCGCTCGAGGGCACGACGATATGCGCGACCGGCGGCAGTAACGCGCTCGCCGTGCTGGCGATGGCCGAGGACGGTGGCTTCCTGCACGCGCCCGACGTCTATATGGACAAAATCGCGGTCGGCGGCGGCCTGCCCGACGGCGTCGTCGACCTGGACGAAACACCCGGCGCCAACCTCGCCAATCTGGCGTGCGCCAAGGGCTGCGACGTCTCGGATCTGGTCGTCATGATCCTCAACCGGCCGCGTCATGCCGAGCTGATTGCCAAGTCGCGCGAGGCCGGCGCGCGCATCCGTCTGATCCAGGACGGCGATGTCGCCGGCGTCATCGCGACGACGCGGCCCGAAACCGGTATCGATATGTACGCCGGCATCGGCGGCGCGCCCGAAGGCGTGCTGGCGGCTGCCGCGCTGCAATGCGTCGGCGGCCAGATGATGGGCCGGCTGGTGTTCAACATGGACGAGCAGCGTGAGCGCGCGCGCCAGATGAGCGACGCCGACATCGACCGTAAACTCTTGCTCGACGACTTGGCGCACGGCGACATCATGTTCGCGGCGACCGGGGTTACCGGGGGCTGGATGCTTGACGGCGTCCAACATCTGCCCGGGGCGGTAACCACCCAGTCGATGGTCATGCGCTCGAAGACCGGGACGATCCGGGTGATCGAGGCAACGCACAACCTGCGTCGCAAATCGATCCCCGAGAACGCCAGCGGCTAGACCGGACCGGCGAATGGACGCCGTCCTCGGTGTCGAGCGCTCGGCCACCGGGCGACGGTGGCGTCCCCGGCTCGCCGACGCGCGGGCCGCATTGGCGCTCGCCCAGCGGCTCGACCTGCCCGAAATCGTCGGCCGCGTGCTCGCCGCGCGCGGCGTCGACGCCGACGGCGCCGAGGCCTTCCTCAACCCCAGCCTGAGGGCGCTGCTGCCCGACCCGTCGCGGCTCGCCGACATGGACGTCGCCGTCGCGCGTCTCAAGCGTGCGGTCGAGGGCGGCGAGACGATCGCCGTGTTCGGTGACTACGACGTCGACGGTGCCACCGCGGCGGCGCTGCTGAAGCGCTATTTGACGGCGGTCGGCGCGGCGGCGCGGATCTACGTGCCCGACCGACTGAGCGAGGGCTACGGGCCGAATGCGCCGGCGCTCAAGCGCCTCATGGACGAAGGCGCGGCGGTCGTCGTCACCGTCGACTGCGGCATCTCGGCCCACGCGCCGCTCGCCGAGGCCGCCGAGGCCGGACTCGACGTCATCGTCGTCGATCATCACGTCGCGACCCCCGAGCTGCCGGCGGCCGTGGCGGTGGTCGACCCCAACCGGCTCGACGATACTTCGGGCTGCGGCCAGCTCGCCGCGGTCGGCGTCGCCTTCCTGGTCGCCGTCGGCCTCAACCGGGCGCTGCGTTCCGCGGGTTGGTTCGCAGAGCGACCCGAGCCGGACCTGCGCCAGTGGCTCGACCTGGTGGCGCTCGGCACGGTCTGCGACATGGTGCCGCTGACCGGCGTCAATCGGGCGTTGGTGACGCGCGGCCTCGAGGTGATGGCGCGGCGGAGCAACCTTGGCCTCGCGACGCTCGCCGACGTCGCCGGCGTGAACGAGACGCCGGGCGCCTATCACGCGGGGTTCATCCTCGGGCCGCGTATCAACGCTGGCGGCCGCGTCGGCAAGTCCGACCTCGGCGCGCGACTCTTGACCACCGAGGACGCCGATGTGGCGATCGAGCTGGCGCACCGGCTCGAGGCGCTCAACGCCGAGCGGCGCGCTATCGAGGCCGGTGTCGAGGCCGCCGCGCTCGGCCAGATCGAGGACGCCGGCGGCGCGCCGACGCCGATCGCCTTCGTGGTCGGCGCGGGCTGGCACCCGGGCGTCGTCGGCATCGTCGCGAGCCGCATCGTCAATCGCTACCACTGTCCGGCCTTCGTCATCTCGGTCGCCGACGGCATCGGCAAGGGCTCGGCGCGCTCGATCCCCGGCGTCGACCTGGGCGCCGCGGTGATCGCCGCCAACCAGGCCGGCCTGCTGGTCAACGGCGGCGGCCATCCGGCGGCCGCCGGCCTGACCGTCGAGGCCGGGCGAATCGACGAACTGCGCGATTTCCTCATCGAGCGCTTGGCGGCGCAGATTGCGGCGCAGGATACCGGGCCCAGCCTCGGCCTCGACGGCGCCATCGTGGCCGGTGCCGCGACCACCGAGCTGGTCGACGTGCTGCAGCGCATCGGCCCGTTCGGCATCGGCAATGCCGAGCCGCGTTTCGCCGTCGCCAACGGCCGCGTCGTCCACGCCGCCGTCGTCGGCGAACGTCACGTGCGCTGCACTCTGGCCGACGAGAGCGGCGCGCGGCTTGGCGGCATCGCGTTTCGCAGCGTCGACACGCCGGTCGGTGCGGCGCTGCTGAGCGCGGCGGGCGCGCCGCTTCACGTCGCCGGTCACCTGCGCGCCGACAACTGGCGCGGCCGCGAGCGCGTCCAACTCATCATCGAGGATGTCGCCAAGGCCGTGTGACGGCCCCGGAAGCACTTGATTTCTGCGTTTAGTCATTTTAAGTCTCACGCGGTCTTTGCGTCATCCGAACGAATCGTCTCGTTCGGATGACGCCAGCCCGCGACCGCGGGCCGCCGCTTATGCGGCGAGAGCCTGCGTGGCGATTGAACGCAGTTCGCCTTTACGACGTAAAGGTGAACGGGAGGTGGTCTATCGTCCCCTTCGTCTAGAGGTTTAGGACACCACTCTTTCAAGGTGGAGACACGGGTTCGATTCCCGTAGGGGATACCACCCACAATGGTTGTGGTTTAATTCACTTAAGTTCTTGATTGTCAATCGGTTACGATCCGAAAATCCTTCCCACAGAGTTGGCCGCAACGTTGGAACGGACCATGACCAAGAAGACTCCCAATCTTCGCCGCCGAGGCGGGCGCTTTTACTATCGACAGCGGGTCCCAACGGACCTTCGAGGTCGTTTCGTCGCGTCGGAAGTGAGCTGGTCCCAGAAATTCGGACAGGGAGCTAAGGTGTATTCCACCGGCTAATGGAGGAATACGGGATGACGGCACGACGACGGTTTACGGCGGAGTTCAAGGCCCGGGTGGCGCTGGAAGCGCTGCGGGGCGACAAGACGATCCAGGAGCTCGCGGCCAAGCACAAGGTGCATCCGAACCAGGTAAGCACATGGAAGCGCCAGGCGGTGGACGGTCTTGGCGAGGTATTCTCGAACGGTGTGGACCGCGTCCGTCGGGATCATGAATCAGAGATCCACGGCCTCCATGCCAAGATCGGCGAGCTGACGGTGGAACGGGATTTTTTGGCCGGCGGGCTCAAGCGATGAGCCGGGGGGAGCGCAAGGCGATGATCGGGCGCGACGCTGCCGACCTGAGCTTGGGCCGTCAATGCCGCCTGCTTTCGATCAGCCGGTCCGCGTTCTATTACGCGCCGAAGGGCGAGAGCCCGGAGAACCTGGCCCTGATGCGCCGCATCGACGGGTTGTTCATGAAGCATCCGTTTTACGGCAGCCGTCAGATGGTCCGCCAGTTGCGGCGCGAGGGGATCGCGGTAGGCCGTCATCGGGTGCGGCGCTTGATGCGGCTGATGGGCCTCGAGGCGATCTATCAGGCGCCGAGAACCAGCACGCCGCACCCGGCGCACCGAGTGTATCCCTATCTGCTCAAGGGGATGGTGATCGAGCGGCCCAATCGGGTCTGGTGCGCCGACATCACCTACATCCCCGTCCAGCACGGCTTCCTGTACCTGGTCGCGATCATGGACTGGGCGACCCGCCACGTTCTGTCCTGGCGGTTGTCGAACACCATGGACGCCTCCTTCTGCATCGAGGCGTTGAACGACGCGCTGGCCAGATACGCCACGCCGGAGATCTTCAACACCGACCAGAGCAGCCAGTTCACCAGTCTCGACTTCACCGGCGCGCTCAAGGACGCGGGCGTTACAATCTCAATGGACGGTCGGGGCCGCTGCATGGACAACATCTTCATCGAGCGCCTCTGGCGGTCGCTCAAGTACGAGGCGGTCTACCTGCACGAACTGACGGACGGCTTCAAGGCCGAACGGGTCATCGGCGAGTGGATCAGCTTCTACAATACAGAGCGGCCCCATTCGTCCCTCGACGGTCAAACGCCGGCGGAAGCCTACGGCGCCGGGCAGCCTGTGGATATGATGGATAAGCCTGACGGCTTACCCACATCCCCACAGGCTCAACAGCAACAACAGGATGTGATAAACAGGATTTTGGCAGCATGATCAGACAGCGGAATACACCTTAACTGCGCTGCCAACCTGTCCAACAATGTGGGACCACCTCAGTAACCGGGTTCACGAGGCCCAGACAACTGTATCGCACCCGGTTCCTTGGACACAAGTTTGTCTCATGCGGCGGGCCTGAGTGACATCGCGGTGTGCCACGCCTGACGAGCTTGAGCGGGGCTCAGGTAGCCGTTCTTCTCCACGATCCACTGGGCATTGTACTGTTCGACGAACCCGCGGACGGCGTTCCGCAGCTCCGCGATGTTGCGGTAGATGCGGCCATGGATGATCTGTTCCTTGAGCGTGCGATTGAACCTCTCGGCGACGCCGTTGGTCTGGGGCTGTTCGACGAAGGCGTAGGACGGCTGGATGCCCCAGAACTTGATCTGGTTGGTGAAGTGGTCCGACAGATACTGGGAGCCGTGATCCATCCGCAAGGCCAGCCCCCGCGCCGCACCGGCGGAGGTCGAGGCATACAGCCTCGCAAGCCCCATGGAGATCGGCTGAAGGGCGGCGAAGCGGTCGCCTCGCTTGCACACATGCCAGCCGACGCACTCGGCGTTCCAATGCTCGATGGCGGTGAATATCCAGCCCCAGCCGTCGTCCACCGTGAACACCCGAACGCCGTCCGTGCCCCACATGAGGTTGGGGGCATGGGTGATGATCTCACCGACATGGGGATTTCCGCCACGGCGGCGGCAGCGATGGGGCGAGAGCAGGTTGTTCTCGCGCATCACCCGGAGCCCCCGCTTGCGGGAAACACGGATGCCACGACAGACCCGAAGCCGAGCCCAGACCTTGCGGTGTCCCTCGCCCTCCCAGGGGGATGCCTCCAGGTCGGCCTCGATGGCCACCAGCAGAGCCTCGTCCGAGATCGAGGGCTTCGGTCCCCGGCGCTTTGCTGGTGGGCGCTCAGCGGTGGCCTGCTGCCGGGATTTCATGGCGTAGAACGAGGAACGGGCAAAACCCCAGGCCGCACAGACCCGCTGGAGGCCGTAGGCCAAACCCGTGCCGGGAGAGGTGGCGGCACTCATCGCCGCGACCTCCGCCGCCCCAAAGGGCCGGACGTCTCCGTCTTGGCCTCCAGCAGTTCCACCTGCATGATCAACTCCCCGATCCGCTTCATGGCGATGTCCAGTTCCGCCTTCACCGGATCGCCCTTGCGTTCCTTGAGCGAGGCATCGATCCCGGCGATCGCCTTCTCACGCCACTGCTCGAGCCGGAAAATCTCCACGCCCAACTGCCGCGACAAAAGTTCCACCGGCTCGCCACGCAAAAGCCGCAGGGCAACCTCACGCTTGCGCGTCACCGTCCACCGCTGGCCAAGTCCCAGCGGGCCTGCCGGCGAAACCTGGCCCGGGGAAAACGTGGACGAGCCAAGCTCGCCCTCGTTTACCACAGGCCCATCAACAGCAACTTTGTTCTCAAAATTGTCGGTCATGTTCCGGTCCTCCTTGGACACTTCGATTAAGCCAATTCTGTGTCCAAGGAAATCGGGTCCGACTCACGAGGCCCAGACAACGAACAATTTGGGGGTAAATTTTCATGTGTGTAAACCTTCGTCTTATCTATTTTGGGTTGCTGACTTTCACGATGGTGATTCCGTCCGGATGGGGTTGGGCACAGGAACAATCCGCAGAAACCAGTGAACCGCCTAAGCCGCCCCCAGATGAATTCGTTTGGGAGTCTGAGGATCTTACTCGAGCTGATGTAAGAGCCCGGCCGGGAATGAATTGTTTGATTTCAAAGCCTTGCGATCCTTCGTGTGAGGAGTTGGATGCTTGCGATCATGAGCCAGGCCTCGGCGCTGGCGATGGTGGCCTCGAAGTCTTTGGCGAGACGGCGGTTGCGACCGAGCCAGGCAAAGGTGCGCTCCACCACCCAACGCCGGGGCAGGACCTTGAAGCCCGTCACGTCGTCGCTTCGCTTGACGATCTCCAGCGTCCACTGGCCGATCTTTTCCAGCGCCTTGCCGAGTTTCGGTCCGGCGTAGGCGCCATCGGCGAAGACGTGGCGCAGCCAGGGGAAGGCCCATCGGATCGAGGCGAGCAGCGGCGGCGCGCCGTCGCGGTCCTGGATATGGGCGGCGTGAACCATGCCGGCGACGAGCCGCCCGCCGGTGTCGGTGAGGATATGGCGCTTGCGCCCCTTAACCAACTTGCCGGCGTCGAACCCGCGCGGGCCGCCGCTTTCCGTGGTTTTCACCGACTGGCTGTCGATCACACCGGCGGACGGGCTGGCCTCTCGGCCCTCGGCCTCGCGCGCGCGCATGAGCAGCTCGTGGTTGATCCCGTTCAGCGTCGCCTCGGTGCGCCAAGCGTAGAAGTACTCCTGGACCGTGCTCTTCGGCGGAAAGTCCTTCGGCAACATCCGCCACTGGCAACCCGTGCGCGCCATGTACAGGATCGCGTTCACCACCTCGCGCAGGTCCGTCGTTCGCGGGCGTCCCAGCCGTTTGCATGGCGGCAGCAGCGGGCCGAGCACGCCCCACTCCGCCTCGGTAAGATCGCTTGCATAGCGCAGCCCCTTGCGCTCATATTTGGGTCGAGTGGTCTCGGTCCACATCTTGTGCCTCCATCGCTGTTCAACCACAACGAAGGAAACACAAGTGACTGATTCCACTCAACTCTTATTCGGCCGGACTCTAAGAGTCTTAGAATTCGATTCTCTCGGCGACGATGCCTCTCTGTTCAGCATATCAAAACACAAACAAATTTTCAAAGAGATGGTATTTGCAACTGCAGACAATGAAGATTCCAATTGTTCGAGGCAACTAGTCCAGGCAATTTACCTCCAGGACATCGGGCATTTCTTTGACGCCAACGCCCATTTCGACAATTGCACCTTCGATGGAAGCATCGACTACATCGAGAGTTTACTGGGTGAAGCGGACGACTTGGTTAAGAGTGCTCATACGCACCGCGATGGAGGCCAGTACAGGAGAGGCGGGACAGCCGTGGCAGAGGCGATGACAAGGCTTGGTCAGGTGTTGCACGCAGTTCAGGATTTCTACGCCCACAGCAATTATGTCGATCTCATGGACGAGTGGGAGACAGCCTATGACGAGCTATAACCGAATCTTGTGTACGGCGTTGAAATGAAGGCGGCGTATCCTGGTGATTGTTGATGTCACCACTTGAGCTAAGCCAAGGAAGGATACGCCATGAAAGAGAATACCGTTGTTGCTTTTCAAAACCCATCTGATTTTCAGAAAGATCCGTTGACGGAAGTCCTACAAGCTGGAGCTCGCGATGAGTCGGACCCGATTTCCTTGGACACAGAATTGGCTTAATCGAAGTGTCCAAGGAGGACCGGAACATGACCGACAATTTTGAGAACAAAGTTGCTGTTGATGGGCCTGTGGTAAACGAGGGCGAGCTTGGCTCGTCCACGTTTTCCCCGGGCCAGGTTTCGCCGGCAGGCCCGCTGGGACTTGGCCAGCGGTGGACGGTGACGCGCAAGCGTGAGGTTGCCCTGCGGCTTTTGCGTGGCGAGCCGGTGGAACTTTTGTCGCGGCAGTTGGGCGTGGAGATTTTCCGGCTCGAGCAGTGGCGTGAGAAGGCGATCGCCGGGATCGATGCCTCGCTCAAGGAACGCAAGGGCGATCCGGTGAAGGCGGAACTGGACATCGCCATGAAGCGGATCGGGGAGTTGATCATGCAGGTGGAACTGCTGGAGGCCAAGACGGAGACGTCCGGCCCTTTGGGGCGGCGGAGGTCGCGGCGATGAGTGCCGCCACCTCTCCCGGCACGGGTTTGGCCTACGGCCTCCAGCGGGTCTGTGCGGCCTGGGGTTTTGCCCGTTCCTCGTTCTACGCCATGAAATCCCGGCAGCAGGCCACCGCTGAGCGCCCACCAGCAAAGCGCCGGGGACCGAAGCCCTCGATCTCGGACGAGGCTCTGCTGGTGGCCATCGAGGCCGACCTGGAGGCATCCCCCTGGGAGGGCGAGGGACACCGCAAGGTCTGGGCTCGGCTTCGGGTCTGTCGTGGCATCCGTGTTTCCCGCAAGCGGGGGCTCCGGGTGATGCGCGAGAACAACCTGCTCTCGCCCCATCGCTGCCGCCGCCGTGGCGGAAATCCCCATGTCGGTGAGATCATCACCCATGCCCCCAACCTCATGTGGGGCACGGACGGCGTTCGGGTGTTCACGGTGGACGACGGCTGGGGCTGGATATTCACCGCCATCGAGCATTGGAACGCCGAGTGCGTCGGCTGGCATGTGTGCAAGCGAGGCGACCGCTTCGCCGCCCTTCAGCCGATCTCCATGGGGCTTGCGAGGCTGTATGCCTCGACCTCCGCCGGTGCGGCGCGGGGGCTGGCCTTGCGGATGGATCACGGCTCCCAGTATCTGTCGGACCACTTCACCAACCAGATCAAGTTCTGGGGCATCCAGCCGTCCTACGCCTTCGTCGAACAGCCCCAGACCAACGGCGTCGCCGAGAGGTTCAATCGCACGCTCAAGGAACAGATCATCCATGGCCGCATCTACCGCAACATCGCGGAGCTGCGGAACGCCGTCCGCGGGTTCGTCGAACAGTACAATGCCCAGTGGATCGTGGAGAAGAACGGCTACCTGAGCCCCGCTCAAGCTCGTCAGGCGTGGCACACCGCGATGTCACTCAGGCCCGCCGCATGAGACAAACTTGTGTCCAAGGAACCGGGTGCGATACAGCTGGAGCTCGCGAGTTGTTGGCCCAAGCCGTTGAGGCCGAGGTCTCCGTGTTTTTGGGTAGCCATGCGGCGCTTGTTGACGCCGCCGGCCGCCGCCGGGTTGTCCGCAATGGATATCTGCCGGAACGCTTCATCCAGACCGGGATCGGCCCGGTGAGCGTGCGCCAACCCCGTGTGCGGGACCGGGGGGACGGCGCCATCCGCTTCACGTCGGCGATCCTGCCGCGCTATCTGCGCCGCGCCAAGAGCCTGGAAGACCTTTTGCCATGGCTGTATCTGAAGGGCATTTCCACCGGCGACTTCGGGGAAGCCTTGGCGGCGCTCCTGGGGAGCTCCGCGCCGGGGCTTTCGGCCTCCACGATCACCCGGCTGAAAGAGGTCTGGGGGGTTGAGGCGGAGCGCTGGCAACGGCGCGACCTCACGGCCAAGCGCTACGTCTATTTCTGGGTGGACGGCATCTATTTCAGCGCCCGCATGGAGGAAGAGAAGCAGTGCATCCTGGTGATCGTCGGGGCCACGGACAAGGGACAGAAGGAACTGATCGCCATCGCCGACGGCTATCGCGAAAGTGAGCAGTCCTGGCTCGAAGTTCTGCTCGATCTCAAGCGGCGCGGCCTTGAAATGGGTCCGCAACTGGCGCTCGGCGACGGCGCGCTCGGCTTCTGGAAGGCGCTCCGCCAAGTCTACCCAGGCGCCCGCGAGCAACGCTGCTGGGTTCACAAGACGGGCAACGTCTTGAACAAGCTGCCCAAGGGTCTGCAAAAGAAAGCCAAGGGGCGCCTGCAAGACATCTGGATGGCCGAAACCAGGAAGGATGCCGAGAGCGCCTTCGACTTCTTCCTGGAAGCCTACGGGCCGAAGTACGACAAGGCCGCGGCCTGCCTGGCCAAGGACCGCGACGTCCTGCTGACGTTCTACGACTTCCCCGCCGAGCACTGGAAGCATGTACGCACGACCAACCCCATCGAGAGCACGTTCGCCACGGTTCGTCTGCGCACCTACCGGACCAAGGGCTGCCTGTCGCGCAAGACGGCGATGGCCATGGTCTTCAAACTATGCCAGTGCGCTCAGAGAAAATGGAGAAAACTCGATGGATCGAACCATCTCGCCGAGATCATTCGCGGCGTCAAATTCGTAGATGGAGAACGCCAGGATCGCGCCGCCGCATGATCAGCCCATACACAACTTTTGACAATAGCTCGCCTATGACAATATCGACCCCATCCAATTATGGAATGCCAGTGGGCGGACGAAAATCCAGGGTCTTATCCGACGAGGGCTGGTCAGTGGTACGGTGGCTTGGCAGCCAACGCAAAATGTATGCCCAGACGGCACGCCGAGCCATGGCGATTTAAATAAGGATTCAGATGACGGTAGCCCCGGTATCGGTCGATGGAAAGGGTTGAATAAGCACGGGCTCGCATTCGAATTGGCTATGTGCTCTTCGGAATTATTTCTGAAAGATGCGTTTAACAGGTGGCCGCTTCTTGTCGAAATTTGCAAGCGGGGCGTCATTTACAGGGTATACTCTGATAGGCGGGTCCCTTAATTATCGGGTTGGGCGGTAACTGCGCTGCATCCAACGCAACGCAAGATAATCGAGGCTTGGCGGCGTGGCAGGTTCGATGCGCGGGAATCAGTGAATTCGGGGACAGTGTAGACGTCCAACGCGAGGTTCGTGTGGGTCGCTGGGCGACCACACTTGGACGACGGAGACATATTCAACCCCAGGCGGATAGGCTCCACGATTGGGGTCGTTGTGTTATACCAGTGAGCGCCTGAATTGACTCTCGGGATATTCATTGATGGCGGATGATGGCGGATTGTGATTCTATGGTCTCCCACCAGATGTGGGGGATGTCATGGGATCAGCACTCAAGATACGGGATGATTTGACGCCTTTGGAGCTTCGGCGCTGGGCTCGCGTGGAATCGTACGGTCGAGCGGCGGCGCGGGCCTATGGGATCGCGAATGCTTTGGAGGAGATGCCCCGGGCTGATGCCGCGCGGCTTGCGGGGATGGATCGCCAAACGCTTCGCGACGCGGTTGTTCGTTACAATGCAAAGGGATTGGAGGGGCTTCACGACCGTCCAAAGGGCTACTCGCCGCGGCGGCTGACGGCAGACGAGGAAGCGGCGCTGGCGGCGGTCATCATCGCCGGGCCGGAGCCTGAGCGCGACGGGGTTTGCGCCTGGACCCGGGCCGATCTGTGCCGCTGGCTGGAGGAGCGCTTCGCCAAGACCTACCACCCCTCGAGCATGACCCGGGTTCTACGGCGGATGGGATTTTCCCGCCAGAAGGCGCGCCCGAGCCACCCGCGAAGGGACGCCGAAGCGCAGGAGCGCTTCAAAAAAGGGGGCTTCGCGACATCCTGAAGGCGACCGCCGCGGCGCATCCCGACAAGCGCCTACAGCTGTGGTTTCAGGATGAAGCGCGCGTCGGCAACAAGGGCCGGGTGTGTCACCGGTGGTGGCGCAGGGGCGAGCGTGCCCCCGGGACGCGTCAAATCGGCTACCAGTGGGCCTACATCTTCTCCGCCGTGCGCCCGGACACCGGCGACGACGTCACCCTGGTGATGCCGAGCGTCAACGCCAAGGTCATGGACCTGTTTCTCGCACACTTCGCCGATACCCTGGACCAGGATGCGCACGCCGTCATGATGTGCGACGGCGCCGGTTGGCACGACGAGCGCGCCCTCACCGTCCCCGACAACGTCACCTTGGCGCTGTTGCCGCCTTACAGTCCCGAACTCAACCCCGTCGAGCGGGTTTGGCTCTACCTACGCGAACGCTTCCTATCGCTCCGCGTCCTCGACGACACCGAGGCCATCATCGACGCCTGTTGCCAAGCATGGATCGACCTCATCGCAGAACCGGATCGTATGCGAACCCTCTGCGCCTATCCATGGATCATGAAGGTGATTTCATAGGCTCACTGGTATTAGTCGGCTACGTGTGGACGGCCCTGGATTGGCAAGATTTGTTTTGACCGTGATGCAAGTTGGACGGGTGAGGCTATGTGTTCGGCCTGTATGTGCGATACGACGATCGCTGTCCCAAATGCGATCTGCGAATTGGATCCCAACTACAAGCACGTGCTCGGGGCACTCTAGCGACCACATCGGCAGCGAGTATGGCTGCGAGGCGATGCTCCATCCAGGAACCTCCGTGAGCGCCGAGGTTAGCGAAGACCAGGGAAAAAATATGCGCGAGGAATATTGTCGGGGTGTCGGGTAATGGCTGAGGCTGCTCAAATACTAATATGATGGCCCGAATTCGTGGTGGTCTCGAAATCCGTACAAATTGAAATTGAATGAAATCAATGTCATTGGAAAATACCGATTTCGGAAGATTTGCCGATTCAGGCTCAAAATCGATGATTCGGGAGTTTTTTAACAACTTCGGCTATTGGCTAACATCCGGCAAGTGACACTGCAAACCCCTTCTTTGCTTGGAATGAGAAGTAGCCTAGCCGAGGTTGCGGTATCGGCGTTTCCCGTCCACTCGAAATCGGACGTTGAGAACGAGTTTGCTCAATTTGTCCGGATGCCCAGTTGCTGCCAATGATTCGCGAAACATCCTGTGGGATGCGATTTCGATATCTAGCCGGGCGTGTCGAGACAAGGCGACGCACAGAGCCGTGGCAGGCGGACGGGTGCGGACGGCGGCGGACGGCACCGCGAATTTACGTAAGCCTTTGATATTGCTTTCTGACGGACGGCGCGGACGGCAGATTATTTCTAGAGTCCTGAAGGGTGTGTGGATGTTTAGGGGGGTCGGGGGCCGGATTGCGTTCAGTTGCTTACCCTATGCTTACCTGGCTGGCCAGTGTTATATAGGCGGATTGGCGCAGTGCCGCTAAATCGTTGAAAAGATTGGTGCCCGCGGAGGGAGTCGAACCCCCAACCCCTTGCGGGGAACGGATTTTAAGTCCGTCGTGTCTACCAGTTCCACCACGCGGGCGTGGCCGCCGAGTTTAGCACGTTGCCAATCTGAACGCGTCTCAGGTCTTTGCGTCCTCGATGTAGGGGTTGCCGCCGAGCGCGGCTAACGCCGCAACCAAATCGCTCGCCGCGGCGTCGAGTTGCGTCCCGTCGGTGCCGCGCAGCACCAGTTTCACGCCGAAGCTGCCCGAGTGGTAATAGGGATAGCTGCCGATCGTGACGCCGTCGAAGCGGTCCTGGACTTGCGTTAGCGTCTCGGCGATGGTGCCTTCGCCGAGATCGACGGCGACCGAGCGTTCGCCGAGCGGCGCGCCGCCGGTCAGCAGATGGGTCATGCCGTCGAACATGGCCTGCATGATCTTGGGCACGCCGGCGAAGACGAAGACGTTCTCGAGGCGGAAGCCGGGCGCGCCGGAGACCGGGTTCTCGATCAGGCTGGCATGCTCGGGCGTATCGGCCATCGAGAGCCGCGCCTCGTTGACCTCGAGACCGCTGCGCGAATAGGACGCCAGCAGAATCTCGACGGCTTCGGGGTTGCGGATCAACTTCTGGCCGAACGCCTTTGCGATCGACGCGGCGGTGATGTCGTCGTGGGTCGGGCCGATGCCGCCCGTGGTGAAGACGTAATCGAAGGCGGCGCGGCACGCGTTGACCGCGTCGACGATGGCGTCCTCGTCGTCGGCCACGACGCGCACCTCGTTCAGCCGGACGCCCAACTCGTTCAGGCGCCTGCCGAGAAAGGCGAGGTTGGCGTCGCGCGTACGGCCCGAGAGAATCTCGTCGCCGATGATGATCAGCGCGGCGGTGACGGTGCGTGACATGGTCCCTCGATCACGGTCGGTGGTGGATGATAGCGTAAGTTACGGTCACCTTCACTTCGTGAAGATGACCTGCGCTCAATCGCCGCGCATGCCAATCTTTATCCCACAAGGTCATTCTTTATCCCACAAGGACTGGCCGAACGGTCGGCGGCCCCCCTCTTGTCCCAATAGGATTGGCGCGGGCTGGCAGAAGCCGACTGAGATCAATCGGCCGGATCATGCAATAACGCGAGCGCGCTACGGCTCAATCGACTTCGTCGACGCGGAACAGGTTGTAGAGCGCGCGCCGCCGCTCGTCGAGCGCGCGGTTGAACAGCTTGTTGACTGTTGTCTCGGGCCGCGCCTGCCACTCGGCGCTGGCGCGTCCGAGCGCGTCGTCGAGCATCCATTTGTGGTCGAAGCGTTGGCCGACGAGTGTCGCGACCGCCGCGCGCTGGCCCTCGGTCAGTGAACCCTTGCCGAGTTGGGCGAGCGTGGCGACATCGATCTCCAGCCGGTCGATCTCGGCGAGGCGGACGAGATCGTCGCGCTGATCGCCCGTTATACCGGTCACCTCGGCGAGCGCGTCGGTGAAGCGCGCGGCCGAGGCGAAGCGTCGGCCGGTCAGGCCGCCGAGCCTCGCGGTGTCGATCCCCTGCGTCGCGGCGCGCGCCAGCACCGGCGCCGAGATCTCGTACGCGACCGGACGGAAGACCTGTTGGTTGAACACGTTCTGCAGGAAGAACAGGGCGACGAAGCACATCACGCCGGCGATCAACGGCGTCGCCGCCCAGCCCGCCGCGATGCCGCCTAGCAGGCGATAGTTGATGCCACGGCCGCCCTTCATGAGCCCGATGCCGATGACCGCGCCGATCACCGCCTGCGAGCTGGAGACCGGCACCAGCGGGATGGTCGGCAGCCCGCCGCGCGCCAGCAGGTGCTCGATCCCCTGCGAGGCGAACAGGAACAGCACGATCGAATGCGACACGACGACGACGAAGGCGGCAACCGGCGAGAGCGGCGCGAGGTCGCGACCGACGGTCAGCATGACGCGCTTCGAATAGGTGAAGACGCCGACGGCGATGGCGATGCCGCCCAACAGGAAAAGCTGATGCGCCGAGGATATCGCGAACAGGTCGCCGACGCTGAACGCGGTGAACGGCGAGACCGGCACGAAGACGCCCATCACGTTGGCGATGTTGTTGGCGCCCAGACTGTACGCGCCAAAGGCGCCGGCCAGGATCAGCCCGGTGCGGGTATAGGCGTCGACGCGCAGTAGATGAAGCTTGGCGACGCGCAGGGCGCCGGTAACGACGCGATAGAGGCCGGCGCCGATGACCCCGGCGAGGACCGGGCAGATCACCCAGGTCGCCATCAGGGTGATCAGGGTGCCGGCGTCGGTCAGCGATTCCGAGAACAGGTTCCAGCCGACGATGGCGCCGACGATGGCCTGCGTCGTCGAGACCGGCAGGCTCGCCTTGGTCATCAGATAGACCGTCAGCGCCGCGGCGAGCGCGACCATGAAGGCACCCGGCATGATATTGATCGAGCCGAGTTTGCCCAGCGTGTGCGCCGCGCCGCCGCCCGAAATGACGGCGCCGAGGATGACGAAGACGCTGCAGATCAACGCCGCGGTGGTGAAGCGCACCATGCGCGTGCCGACCGCGGTGCCGAACACGTTGGCCGCGTCGTTGGCGCCCAGCGACCAACCGAGGAACAGCCCGCTCGACAGGAAAACGAGGATCGCGACGTCCATGGTGAGAATTCCGGGCTGGCGCTCAGGTCGAGCGCTTGATGGCGTAAATCGCCAGCCGGTCGGCGACGTCCTCGGCGGTGTCGGCGATGTTGTCGATATGCTCGACGAAATTTCGCAGCTGTGCCTTGCGCGCGAGTTCGAGATCGCCGGCGAAGATCGCCATCTTGAGGCGGGTCGAGATCTTGTCGCCCTCCTTCTCGTAGAACAATACCTTGTGCATATGGTCCGAGACCGACTCGGCGTCGCGGAAAAAGGCGCGCGCCGCCATGACGAGCTGTTCGACGGCAGCCACCGCGCTGTCCACGAGGTTGTTGTATCCGGCGTGGAATTCGGCCGGGATTTCTGGTTTCTCGATGGCGAACTGCCACATCGGGCCTTCGCATTTGTTGAGGATCTGGTCCATGTTCTCCAGGAGCCCCAGCACGTCGCCGCGCGATTCGGGAATAAGCGTCTGGGCGTAAAGCTTGCGCTCGATCTGGCGACGCAGCGTATCGCCCCGGCTCTCGATCTCGTTGACTTGCTTGAGCTTATCCTCGAAGGCGGCGGTATCGCCGTCGAGGTAGTTGCCGATGCCCAGCTTGAACGTCAGCGCGCCGTCGCCGACCTTGTCGAAGAACTCGTCGATCTGACCCTCGAGCTCGCGCGTCTTGCTGAAGATTGCCGTTCGTTTCATGACCACTCCTTTCGCGCTATTCTACACCGTGGCCTGCGTTTCGGCGAGGCAGGCCTCGAGAATGTCGAGCGCGGCGTCCATCTCGTCCCGGGTGATGACCAGGGGCGGCGTCAGCGTCAGCACGTTGCCCATCGAGAGCTTGAAGTTGAGCCCGCGCGACAGTGAATTGTAGAGCACCGACTCGGCGGCGTCGTAGGCCGGCGTCTTGGCCGCGCGGTCGCTGACCAGCTCGATACCGATCAAGAGCCCCTTGCCGCGCACATCGCCGATCAGTGGGTAGCGCGCGCGCATGTCGGCGAGACGCGCGCGAGCATACGCCCCGACCTCGCTAGCGTTCTCGACCAGGCCCTCGTCCTCGATGATCTCGATCGTGGTCAGCGCCGCGCGCGCCAGCACGGGGTTCTTCTCGTGGGTGTAGTGGCCGATCGCGTAGTCGTTTGCAACGTCGAGCTCGGGCCGCGCGATAACCGCGGCGACCGGCACGACGCCGCCGCCGAGCGACTTGCCGGTGACCAGGATGTCGGGCGCGACGTCGAAATGCTCGCACGAGAACATGCGCCCGGTCTTGCCGAGACCGGTCGGGATCTCGTCGAAGATCAGCAGCGCACCGTGATCGTCGCAGGCCTTGCGCACCTCTTGCCAGAAGCCCGGCGGCGGCACGTAGGGCACCGCGCGCATCGGCTCGGCGACCACCGCCGCGACGTCGCCCTCCTTCTCGAGCACGTAGCGCACGAAGCTCGCGCAGGTCATGCGGCAGGTCTCGAGATCGGGCTGGCCGTCGATGTCGGCGTAGCCGTATGGGCAGCGGTAGCAGGTATACGGCGCGACATGCTCGGCGCCGGGCAGCAGCGGGCCGATCGGACCGGAGTGAAAGATCGCCTCGCCGCCGACGCTGGCGCCGCCGAATCCGGCGCCGTGGAACGAGTCCCAGAACGAGACGGTCTTGAAGCGCCCGGTCGCGAAGCGCGCGATCTTGAGCGCGATGTCGATGGCGTCCGAGCCCGACGGCGCGAACAGCACCTTCTCGAGCGGCGCCGGCGTGATATCGATCAGCTTGCGCGCCAGCGCCAAGGCGGGCTCGGCCGTGAAGCGGCGCGGCGCGAATGGCAGCGTGTCGAGCTGGTCCTTGATGGCGGCGATCAGGCGCGGGTGGCCATAGCCGATGTGGTGCACGCTGTTGCCGTGGAAGTCCATGTAACGCCGGCCCGAGGCGTCCTCGATCCAGATACCCTCGGCCTTGACCACGGCGTCGAGGCAGGGCGACGACAGCGACTGGCCGAAGAACAGCCGCGCGTCCTCCTCGACCAGGGCGCGCGACGCCGGGTCGAGTTGGGCATTCGCCCAGGCGCGTCGTTCGGGCGAGCGATTGCTCTCGCCCTCGAGGCGGCCCAGGTTGGTTGCCGTCGATCGCGTCATCGCAATTTTACCCCCGCGCCCCGGCTGCCGAACGAGGTTCGCGCCACGGGGCGCCGCTATCGCCTTTGTGGCGACCCGTCGATGATGTGTTTGGGCGCGCATCGGCACCGTTGGTTGAGGATCGCCGACAATTGCGCCATAAGCAAATTAGAATTATCTGAAATCACTATTAAGCGTACTTATGATCCAAAATTTCCATGACTTGCGGGCCACGCTGGCACGACTCGCCGCCCGCTAGTGTTTCGCACCGGGTTGCGCTACACTTTCGGGATAAATGGGGGATCGCGCCATGAGACGCGTGCTGATTGCCGCCGCGCTGACCCTCAGTATCGCCGGAACCGCGGCGGCTAGTGCTAATTCCGATCTTGCGGCGTCGAAGGGTCAAGCCGCACCCGACGTCGACGCGCAGGTTCTTTGGCTCGCGCAAGCGGACGGGCCGACGATCAAGGTGCCGGAGCGTATCGACACCGATCAGGACACGGTTGACTTCATCGGAAAAGTCGACGGTGTTGGCGAAGTGACGCTGACGGCCAACGGCATCCCCATCCCCCTGGCGGCGGATGGCGAATTCCGAATCCGGCAACAGGTGCCGGTGGGGCGCAGCCGGCTGCTCCTGGTCGCCGAGGATTCGCGCGGTGGGCGGGTCGAGTAAAAGATATTCGTCCGGCGCTCCGCCGCCGCGGCCCTGACCGTCGACTTCGGCAGCTATTACGCGCTTGTCATCGGCAATAATGACTATCGGTACCTTACGGACCTGAACACCGCGGTCGTCGACGCACACGCCGTGGCGGCGTTGCTCGACGAGCACTATGGCTTTTCGGTCGAGACGTTGATCAACGCGACCCGCTACGACGTCCTCTCCGCGCTGACGAAAATGCGCGCCACGCTCATGGAAAGCGACAATCTCCTGATTTATTACGCCGGCCACGGCAACCTCGACGTCGACTCGGACGAGGGCTACTGGCTGCCGGTCGATGCCGAGCCCGACAACCCGGTCAACTGGATCTCGAACACCACGATCACCTCGCAGCTCAGGGCGATCAGCGCGAAGCACGTGCTCGTGGTCGCCGACTCGTGCTACTCAGGCAAGCTTACGCGGAGCGTCGCGGCGAGCCTGCGGACCGGCGTGGAACGCACCGCATGGCTCGCGCGGATGACGGTGCGCCGCTCGCGCACGGCGCTCACATCGGGCGGCCTCGAACCGGTACTAGACGCCGGCAGCGACGGCCATTCGGTGTTCGCGCGCGTGTTCCTTGACGTCCTCGCGACCAACGACGAGGTGCTCGACGGCCAATCGCTGTTCGATGCCATCAAGCGGCCCGTCGTCCTCAACGCCGACCAGACGCCGGAGTACGCCGACGTACGCAAAGCGGGGCATGATGGGGGCGATTTCCTGTTCGTGCCCGTCAACCTGGCGCCACTCATTACCGCGCCACCGACCACGATCATGGCGCAGCCGGACGCCGCGCCGTCGACAATGCCCGTCCCGGATAGCGGGGCGAGCGAGCGCTTGTTCTGGGAGTCGATCAAGGACAGCGATGACCCGGAGATGTTCGAGGCCTACTTGCAGGAGTTCCCGAACGGTAAGTTTACGTCACTGGCGCGACTGAAGCGGAACAAGCTGGAAAAGGCGGCGAAGGAGGAGACGCAGACCGCGTTGGTAGTGCCGCCGCCCGAGCCCGAGACCGAGCCCGGCGTCATCGAGATGGACGCCACCTTCGTCGCGCTCAAGACCTCAAACCTGCGCGACGAGCCGACCGCCCGGTCCGAGCGCGTCGGCCGGCTGAAGCGCGATTCGCCGGTCGCCGTTACCGGCAAGGTGAAGGACGAGAACTGGTACCGTATCGAGTACGAGGGTCGTACGGCGTATGTCTACGGCACGCTGATCGCCGAGGTCGATCCCGCCGCCCTCGACGCCTGGGGCGGGGTCGTCGACACCTCGGACGCCGACGAGATCATCGATTTCCTCGACGAGTATCCCGACAGCATATTCACCGATCGGGCCGAAACGAAGCTCGCCGCCCTGACCACCGAGAGCGGCGGCGCAACCGGATCCGAAACGCAAACGCCCGTTGTCGCCACCCCCTCCACGGGCGCGAACGCCGCCGAGATGGCGTTTTGGGACTCGATCAAGGACAGCGACGAACCGGCCGACTACCGGGCTTACCTCCAAGCGTATCCCGGGGGGTGGTTCGCCGAGCTTGCGCGCGTGCGGGCGGAAAGGCCGTCGTCGACCCAGCTCGCTGCGCTGCCGTCGCAGGAGACGGAAGCGGTCACACGCCCGAAGCGGAGCGGACGGGTCATCAACGTGCAACCGATCCGCGACTTCCGCGGTCTGTCGAAGCCGATCCTTACCGATATCGTGCGCAATGCGCTGCGGGCCGTGCCCAATGCGGTCGTGATCAGCGAGCAGCCGGGCGGTGACGACGACGTCGTGGTGTCGGGATCGGTGCTCAAGTTCGACCAGCGCCAGGAGCCCAATCCCGACTATCAGGCAGGGCAGATAGCCGCGGCGTTTTTCGGCGGATTGGCGGCGGCGGTGACCGCCAACATCCCGCCGTCGCACACTCTCATCGACGTCGAGGTCTTGATCTCGGCGCAAGACGCCGCGACGGGCGAGACGTTCTCGGAAAGCGGCTACGCCAATGTGAAGGCCGATTCGCGCTATGTGAACGCCACCCAGGCCGGCTTCGACGCCTTGCAGACGGCGGTCATCCAGGCCGCCAAGCGTGTCGTCATCCGGCTGACCGGCGGGCAGCCGCAGCAGCAGGTGACGGCCGCCGAGATTCGCGACGACGCCAATCTGAGACGCGAGATCAGACGCTTCTATAACAAGCAGAAGATCTGGAAGACCAAGGGATCGAAGAACCGACCCACCGAGATGTCCGAGATCTACAACATCAGCCTGGCCTCAGAGTCCGGAAATCTCATCAAGCTCGATGTTCGGTATCGCTGGCAGCTGCAGGACATGCAGGCCGGCAAGAATGCTAACGGCATCGCCACGGTCGAGAGGTCCGGTCCGTCATTCAGGGTGCTGGACTTTCAGTAGCCCGCGGCTCTCCGCCGCCCCACTAATATCCGGTTGTCACCTCGAGCAGGATGTTGTCGGGGTCGCGCAGGTAGACCGAGCCGCCGCCGTCGAAGCGATGCAGGTCGTGGCTGATCGCCTTCGCTTCGAGCGTCGCGACGAGCGCGTCAAGCTGATCGGCGGTCGCCTTGAGCGCGACGTGGTGCATGCTGCCGATGCCGCGCTTGGTCGGCGCCGGCCCGTGCTCGGGGAAGTCGAAGAAGGCGAGTTGGTTGCCGCCGCCCATGTCGAGGAAGATATGCGTCGAGGTCGGGTCGTCGTGGTTGGTGATGACGTTGACCAGGCGCATGCCCATGACCTCGGTGTAGAAGCGGATGGTCGTGTCCATGTCCGTGCAGATCAGCGCCAGATGGTCGACGCCGCCAGTGGCAACGGGTTGCCCTGTTGATTCCGACAGGTAGCGCGCTTTGAGCGCTTCGCGTCGCGCCAGATATTCGCTCGGCTCGGTCATTGTCATGCTCCCTTGCGCCGCTCCGTCGAACCACAAGGTGCCCGTTGCGGGCCGTCGGTTCAATAGCCGCGTGGTTGGCGCCGCGCGGTCGTGATATCCTGGACGGCGGAATAGGGTAGGGAGGATACCATGGGCGAGGGCGTGGCCTTCGTCGACGGCGCCTATATCGACGCCGACGACGCCAAACTGTCGATCTTCGACCTCGGTTTCATCCGTTCCGACGTCGTCTACGACGTGGTGTCGACGTGGAAGGGCCTGTTCTTCCGGCTCGACGACCACATCGCGCGCTTTGGGCGGAGCTGCCAGGGTATCCGCATCGAATGCCCGTATTCGGGCGACGAGATCAAGCGCATCGTCGCCGAATGCACGCACCGCGCGGGTCTCGAGGACGCCTATGTCAAGATGTTCATAACGCGCGGCCGTTTCGCCTCGCCATCGAACCGCGACATCCGGACCTGTATCCCGACTTTCATGGCCTACGCGGTCCCCTATGTCTGGATCGCGAGGCCCGAGAAGCAGGACCGCGGCCTTCATCTGGTCATCGCCGAGCGACAGCGCATCCCCGATGAATCAGTCGACCAGCGCTACAAGAATTTTCACTGGGGCGACTTGACGGGCGGCGTCTTCGAGGCGCTCGACGCGGGCGCCGACAACGCCGTCTTGTGCACGCCGTCGGGCCTGCTCGCCGAGGGTCCGGGCTTCAACGTCTTCGTCATCAAGGATGGCTCGCTGGCGACGCCGCGCCGCAACATGCTCGAAGGCATCACGCGCCAGACCGTGTTCGACCTCGCTGCCGAGATCGGCGTGCCGGCCGAGGCCGCCGACCTGCCGCCCGGGGCGCTCCGCGAGGCCGACGAGGCGTTCATCTGCTCGACCGCGGGCGGCATCATGCCGGTCGGCCGGGTCGACGACCGCGTCTTCCGCGACGGCGGGCCGGGACCGATCAGCACGCGGCTGCGCGAACTCTACTGGCAGAAGCGCGAGGCCGGCTGGCTCGGCACCCCGATCACCGAGCTTCTGGGCGACGACGCGGTGGCGCAGACCGCGTGAGGCGGCGGCGCGGCGGCGTCGCCGGTCGCGGAAAATCATCCGATCATGCGATCCAACGCGCATTCGAAGTCGATGTTCCTGGTCGGTGTCGCGTTAATCGTGACGGTCCCTTTACCGAGCCATGGCGACGACCTCGATCTCGACCACCATGTCCTCGAAGGCGAGGTAGGGCAAGGGTATGCCGGTCGAGGCCGGGCCGGGCTCGGTGAAACTTGCTGAGCGGATGCGCAGGTTTTCGTGCAGCGCATCGGCGCCGCAGCCGGCAGTATAGAAGGCGCCGACCTTGACGACGTCGTCGAGCTCGGCGCCGAACAGGGCCAGCACCTTGGCGATGTTGTCCATCGAGGTCCTGGTCTGGGCGACCATGTCGCCCGGGTCGATGACTGCGGCCTCGGGCGTCAGCGAGACTTGACCGCCGACATAGATCATGTTGCCGCATTTGAGGCCGTGTTTGTAGGGCAGGTGGGTCGGCCAGTCCCAGTGACCCTCGGGCCAGGCATGCTCGCGCGGCAGGCGTTCGCCGTCCTCGCCCCGCATGGCGATGATCTCCATGCGCGCCATCAGGCCCTCGGGCACGAACCCGGGTACCGGCAGGCCGGTTGCCGCTGGGCCGGGCTCGCTGAAGAAGCCCGCCCGCACCTTCGCCGCGTCTTGCCACTCGGCCGCGGTACCACCGGCGGCGTAGTACATGCGAAAGCGGACCGCGTCGTCGTGGTCGGCGCCCAATTCGGCGAGCACCGCGCCGATGTTACGCAGCAGAAGCTCGCTCTGGCCCAGGATGTCGCCTGGCGCGACCACGGCGCCCGAGGCGTCGCGCGCCGACTGGCCAGAGACGAAAATCATCTCGCCGCAGCGCGCGCCGTGGACGAAGGGTGCGGGCAACGGCGCCAGGCCGTCTGGGTTGGCCGTGGTGCGCGCGAGCCGTTCGCCGCCGGAGCCCCGCATGGCCGTGGCCTCGATCTCGACCAACATGCCCTGGTAGGCGAGATAGGGCAGCGATACGGCGGTGATCGCAGGCGCCGCGCCGTCCGGCAGCGCCGCACCGACGCTGGCCAGGAAGGCGTCCTCGTCGACGCTGCCGTCGTTGGCGTAGAAGGCGGTGAGCATGACCACGTCGGCGAGGTCGGCGCCGAAGCCCTCTAGTGTCCCGATTCCGAAGTTCGCATGATTTTCGCCTGCTGTTCAGCGATTTCGATTGTTCGGAGGCAGAAGCGCTGGATGGCGCCGAGGATGTCATCGGCGGATTTGGTCCATTTGAAGGGTTTGGGGTTCTGGTTTGTCGTGTCGATGTAGTCGAGGATGGTGCGCTCCAACTCCTTGGTGGAGCGATGGACGCCGCGCCTGATCTGCTTGTCGGTCAGCAGCCCGAACCAGCGCTCGACCTGGTTCAGCCAGGAGGCGCTGGTGGGTGTGAAATGGGCCTGCCAGCGCGGCCGTTTGGCGAACCAGTCGCGGATCGCCTTGGTCTTGTGGGTCCCGTAGTTGTCCATGACGATGTGGATGTCGAGATCAGCAGGGACGTTCGCCTCGACGAGGTCGAGGAATTTGCGGAACTCTCGGGCCCGATGGCGCGGGAAACATTTGCCGATGATCTCTCCCGTGGCGATGTCGAGGGCCGCGAAGAGAGAGGTCGTGCCGTGGCGCTTGTAGTCGTGGCTGCGCCGCTCCGCCTGCCCGGGGCGCATCGGCAAGAGGGGCTGGGAACGGTCCAGGGCCTGGATCTGGCTCTTTTCGTCGACACAGAGAACCAGGGCACGATCCGGCGGCGCCAAATACAGACCGACGATGTCGCGGACCTTCTCCACGAAGAAGGGATCGCTCGACAGCTTGAAGGTCTCCGAGCGATGCGGCTGCAAGCCGAAGGCCCGCCAGATGCGATGAATGGTCGAGGGCGCGTGGCCGCTCGCCCGCGCCATCGAGCGAAGGCTCCAATGGGTCGCGTCCGGCGGCGTCTCTTCCAGCGTCAGCCGGACCGCTTCCGCGATGGCGTCATCGCCGATTTGACGCGGCGCGCCGGGGCGGGGTTCGTCGTACAGACCGTCGAGGCCCTCCGCCGCATAGCGGCGACGCCACTTGCCCACGGTGTCCGCGCTCGCCTCGAGACGAACGGCGATCTCCTTGTTCTCCAACCCTTCCGCCGCCGCCAAGACGATCCGAGCCCGCCGCGCAAGCCCCTGCGACGTCTTGCGACGACGAGACAGCGCCTCCAATTCGGCGCGCTCGTCATCGCTCAAAGAGATCGTCACCGCCACTCTCGCCATCAATCGCGCCTCCTAAAAACAAATAGAGACATAATCATATCAATTTATCGATCAGGACACTAGCACCCGGCCCATGTATGCCATGACCTCGCCCGTCTGGGTCTCGAGATCGCCCGAATGGCGAACGTTACCCGCCGAATCGAGATCGACCTGGCCGCCGACGAAGATCATCTCGCCACAACGCAGCCCGTGCTTGTGCGACAGGTGGATCTGCCAATCCCAGTGCCCCTCGGGCCATGAGTGCGTGCGCGCCAACGTCATGTTTCGTCCTCCCGATGCTCCTGAAACACGAAAATCGTCCCGGATGGGCCGCTCGGTGTCGTCCGTTCGATCACGCTCTCGCGATAGAAGCCCTAGGCCGGCTTCTCCTCGGTGGTGTCGTCGGGTGACGCCACGTCGCGTGATTTACGGGCCCTGGCGCAGGCGCAGGCGGCGGTCGCGCCGATCGCGATGCCGATGACGATGCCCTTGGCGAGCGCCGCGGCGGCGACGGCGGGAAGCAGCAACAGGCGCATGGGATGAACCTCCTGTCGGTGTCTGGGTGTCAGCGCCGACCATCGTGGCCCCTGTAGCGTGGTCGTGGCAAGCTAGGTCTTGTCGCGGTCGACAATGGCCGCATTCAGATAGGAGGGCACGATGGCAACCTTCATCGGGTTGGTGAACTACACAGACCAAGGCATCCGTTCGGTCAAGGACGCCATCGAGCGCGCCGGCGCGGCGCGCCAGACGCTGGCCGATATGGGTGGCGAGTTCCGCGATTATTTCCTCACCATGGGGGCGCATGATTTCGTCATCATCTTCGACGCGCCGAGCGATCGGGTGGCGGCGACGTTTCTGCTCGGCCTCGGCCAGGCCGGCAACGTGCGGACGACGACGCTCAAGGCGTTCACCGAAGCCGAGTTCCACGACATCGTCGCCGATCTGCCCTAACAGCCCGTTGACGAATTCTTCCCTGGACGAAGTCGGCATGGTCTGATTCTCTGGTGTCCTGGCCTGAAGGGGGGTTCGCTGATGGCGATGGGACAGCAGAAGGATCGTCAGGGGGACTTGATGGTGAGCTGGTCGGAGATGCCGCGCTCGCCAGGTCATGTATTTTACGACCGCCTGCAGTTGGTACTGATCGAGGGCGGCTTCGACGGCTTCGCCGAGGCGGTCTGCCAGCCCTATTACGCGGCCAGGATGGGGGCGCCTTCGGTGCCACCCGGGCGCTACTTCCGTATGCACCTGGTGGGCTACTTCGAGGGTATCGACTCTGAGCGTGGGCTGGAGTGGCGGTGCTCGGATTCCCTGTCGCTACGGGAGTTCCTGCTGTTGGAGAGGCGGGAACGGGTGCCGGACCATTCCTGGCTGTCACGGACCCGCGCGCGCCTGCCCCATGAAGTCCACACGGCGGTGTTTGACTGGGTCCTGGCGCTGATCGCCGAGGCGGGTCTGGTGAAGGGCGAGCGCATCGGGGTGGATGCCTCGACCATGGAGGCCAACGCGGCGCTGCGCAACATCGTGCGGAGGGACACGGGCGAGGGTTACCGGGGGATGCTGGAGCGCTTGGCCCAGGAGAGCGGTATCGAGACACCCACGGCTGAGGACCTGGCGCGTCTGGACCGCAAGCGCAAGGGCAAGAAGCTCTCGAACCAGGACTGGGTTTCCAGGAGCGACCCCGAGGCCAAGATCGCCAAGATGAAGGACGGCACCACGCACCTGGCCTACAAGCCCGAGCACGCGGTGGATCTGGACACCGGCGCGGTGGTGGCGGCGGAGCTGCACCCGGCCGACGAGGGCGATACGACAACGCTTCCCAAGACCCTGGCGGCGGCCGAGGCAAACCTCGAGGCGGTGGATGTGGCGCCGACGGCCGAAGATCCGGCCGAATGTGTGACCGATAAGGGCTACCACTCACGGTTGGTCTTGAAGGCGCTCGACGACGGCCCCTGGAAGAGCCGGATCTCCGAGCCCAAGCAGAAGGGTTTTGCGCGCTGGCACGGAGATGATGCGGCTCGCCGGGCGGTCACCAACAACCGGACCCGGCTGTTATCGGGGGTGGCCAGGGAAGCCTTCAAGCTGCGCGCCGAGATCGTCGAGCGCTCCTTTGCCCACAACCTCGATCGCGGCGGTATGCGCCGGACCTGGCTTCGGGGCCGCGAGAACGTGCACAAGCGATACCTGCTTCACGTCGCCGGCCACAACCTATCGTTGCTGATGCGCCAACTCATCGGCGCCGGCACCCCGAAGGAGGCCGTGGCGGGCGGAATTGGCGCCTTGTTCGTGCTTGTTACGCCCGCTGGAGCCGTCCTGGTCGTTCAGATCGTCCTCATCGTCTCGGAGGATGGCGAAACCGCCTTCGCCGCGATATGCTTCGCCGTGGCGTGAAACCCGGTCAATGACGCCTTTTTCAACGGGCTGCTAAGCGGCCCTGGTCGGCGTCGCGCGGCGGCCTATTTTAGCTTCAAGGCCGTCTTCGGGCCGTCGACGGAGGCAGACTATGCATCGATACGTCCTCGCCGCCGCGCTGGCGCTGTCAGTCGCGCGCCCGGCCGCGGCCGAGTTCGCCGACGCGATCAAGGCCTACGACCAGGGCGACTACGCGACGACCTTCGCGGTAACGCGGCCGCTCGCCGAACGTGGCGATGCGGACGCGCAGTACATGCTCGGCTTTCTCTACGAGCGCGGCGAGGGGGTCGCGCGTGATCTGACCCGCGCGTATGCCTGGTACGGCTTGGCGGCGCGCCAAAGCGACGCCTTCGCGGCGCAAGCGCTGGCGGAACTTGCGCGGCGCATGAGCGCCGCGGAAATCGCCGAGGCCGAAGCGTTCGCGCGCGCTATCGCACCCGCCGGCGACTAGCCGGTGCCGTCGGCCGAGATCTGGCGGATACCGAAATTGCCCTTCGGCGTGATGATCGAGAGACCGGCGAAGGGATCGCGCAGCCGGCTGTCGAGCGTCTCGAGCACCAGCACGCCGTCGACCAGCACCGACATCGTGCCGTCGGTCGCGCGCCGCCATTCGAGGTCGTGAATGCGGCCGTCCTCGAGCCCGACGTCGAGGGTCTGCTTCGCGATGGTCGCCGAGCCGCGCGAGGAGACCCGCAACAACTTGATCTTTGAATTTTTGCCCGCGACGTAGACGAGGCGGTAGCCGATCGCGCGGTCGTTGCCCTGATAGGGACCGATCGAGAGTCTTCCCGGTTTGCCCGGCTTGCGCAGCGACGCCAAATGGACCTTGATCACGAAGGCGTTGGTGATCGGCACGCGAAGATAGATTTCGGAACTTGTCGCCGACGCGGTTTCGTTGGCTCCGTCGCCGCCCGGTTGCTTGAGGATCTCGCCGAGGATGGCGCCGAGCAACTGCTTCGCGCTGTCGTCTTTTTTCGTGGTCGCCGCTTTCTTGGGCGGTTTGAACCTTGCCTATCCGGTTTACACCCACACCCACTAGGGCTAGAATGGGCGCAAACCGGATATAGGGGAGCGCGCCATGGATGTTCTCGACCGCGCCGATCTCCCATTCCCGCATTCGCTACCCGAGTTCCAGCGACTTTTCCCCGATGATGCGGCCTGCGCCGCCTACCTGGAGAAAGCCCGCTGGGGAGACGGCTTTGCCTGCCCGCACTGCGGCACGGCGGGAGAGCCGTTCCACTTTGAAAACCGCCCTGGCGTCCTGCGCTGCCGCAAGTGCCGCCAGAACACCGGGCTGACGGTGGGAACAGTGATGGAGCGTAGCCACACTCCGCTGAACGTCTGGTTCTGGGCCGCTTATCTGGTCGCCAGTCAGACGCCCGGCATGTCCGCCGTGCAGTTTCAGCGGCAACTTGGTCTTTCGCGCTACGAGACGGCCTTTCAAATTCTCCACAAGCTCCGCTCGGGCATGGTGCGGCCCAACCAAGACAGGATCGGTGGACAGCCCAAGAACCATGTTGAGGTGGACGAAACCTGGGTTGGCGGGCGAACGCGTGGGGAAGGCCGTGGTGTTCACCACAAGGTTCTCGTCTCCTGTGCCATCGAGGTGCGTCATCGAAAGCCGGGCACCAAGCTCGACAACCGGAAAGACGGACGCTATGCCGGACGCGTTCGGCTCGCCGTCGTGCTCGACCGTAGCGCCGAGTCGCTCTGTGGGTTCGTCGAGAGCACCGTCGCGCCGGGATCGCTGATCGTTACTGACGATTGGAGCGGCTATGCTGGCCTCGGTAAGCGCGGCTATGAGCACTTCGCTGTTGCCGAGTGTGGTGATCCAGAGGTTGCCGAGCAATACCTGCCGATCATCCATCTGGTTTTCGCCAACCTGAAGACGTGGCTGATCGGTATCCACCACGGCGTTAGCCACCAGCACCTACAAGCCTACCTCAACGAGTTCACCTTCCGCTTCAACAGGCGGTTCTACCCGTTCAACGCCTTCCGCTCATTGCTCGGCATCGCGGGCGACACCTCTGCTCCAACCTATGCCGAGCTTTACTCGGGAGAGTGGCGGCACCCTACATGTAGCGGTCATGGGCGTTAACCGGATAGGCAAGGTTTGAACCAGACGTGCAGTCCAAGATCGGCCTCGACCTGGAAATTACCCGTGGCGACTCGCCACGCCGGGGCCCTGTCGAAGTCGCCGTCCCGGAAATCGTCCGAGAACAGCGCCACGGGCCACGGCCAGTCGTAGCGCTGGATCAGGTCGCGCAGCTGCGCGATGACAGAGCGGTCGGCCGCGCGTGTGCGCTCGGCTTCGTCGGTGATGCCGCGCAATTCGTCGAGCGCGGCGGCGAGTTTGGCCGCGTCGTCGTCGGGCGCCAATTCGGCGGCGCTCGGCGCCGGCGTCGCGCCGGTCTCGGCTTCGGCCATTTCCTCGGACGGCGTGGTCAGGTCCGTGAGTGTCGCAGCGCGTTGCTCAGCGGTCTCGACCTCCTGCTTGCTCAGCAATTTCGAGACCAGATTGCGCGCCGAGGCGGCCTCGGAATGACCGTTGGTGTCGGCCACATCGTACCAGGCGTAGGCCTCGACCATGTCCTTCTCGACACCGGCGCCGTAGCGGTACAGCGTACCCAAGTTGAACTGCGCCTGGGCATTGCCCTGCTTGGCGGCCTTGGCGTACCACAACGCGGCTTCCTTGTAGTCGCGTTTGACGCCTTGGCCATTCTGGTGCATGACGCCCATGATGACCTGAGATTCGTCATGACCCGCCTCGGCGATCGGTCCGCAGATGTTCAGTGCCGAGAGGTAATCGCCGTCGTTGTAGGCGCGCTCGCAACGGAACGCATCGTACGGATCGACCGCGGCCCGAGCGGCCGAGACGACGGCCGTCCCGACGGCGAGAACCGCGCCAAGGGCTAAGTATGTCTGTATGCGGCGCATGCCATTCTCCCTGGATGTTTCTGGTCAGCGTAGCGTCTGGGTCGTACCGTGTCACGCGCCGCGGCCGCGCCACGGGTCTGGCGGTAGGGGGAGGGACGATGACTGACGACGGCGGAATCCACGTGCAGCCGCTCGAAAGCACGGTCGCCGTGCTGACCGGGGGCACTTCCGGCATGGGCTTGGAAAGCGCGGCGCAGCTCGCCGAGGCCGGCGTTCCGGCGATCGTCGTCAACGGCCGCGACGCCGCGCGCGGCGCGGCGGCCGTCGAGGCGGTTCGCGCCCGGGCGCCCGGCGCCGACGTTCGGTTCATCGCCGCCGACGTGACCGACGCGCGGCAAGCCGCGGCGCTGGTCGAGCAAGCCGTTGCCGAATTCGGCCGCCTCGACCTGCTGGTCAACGCGGCGGGCGGCGACTTTCCGCCCAAGCTGTTCCACCAGACCGACGCCGGGGAATTTGCGCCGTTGCTCAGCCATATCATGATGGGCGCGCTCTATTGCAGCCGCGCGGCGTTGCCGGCGATGACGCGGCAGCGCGGCGGCGCGATCGTCAACATCGCCTCCGACGCGGCCAAGGTGGCGACGCCGGGCGAGGCGGTGATCGGCGCGGCCATGGCGGGCCTCGCCATGTTCACCCGGACGCTCGCCATCGAGGCCAAGCGCATCGGCGTCCGCGTCAACTGTCTGACGCCGTCGATCGTCGGCGGCACCCGGTCGTATGACATGCTGATGGCCGACGCCTTCAGCGCCCGGCTGTTCGACAAGGCCATCAAGGCGGCGCGCCTCGGCGTCGTGACGCCGGCCGATATCGCACCGATGATCGTCTATCTGGCATCGCCCGCGGCGGCGCGGCTGACCGGCCAGACGATCAGCATCAATGGCGGCATCTCGGCCGGCTGAGCGATGGCCGCGCATCATACAGGCGGCGCGCGCGAGGTCTTCGCGGCGTTCCTCAAGCTGGGGCTGACCTCGTTCGGTGGTCCGGTCGCCCATATCGGTTACTTTCGTGAGGAATTCGTCGACCGGCGCGGTTGGCTCGACGATCGTGACTACGCCGATATGGTGGCGCTCAGCCAGTTCCTGCCCGGCCCGGCGAGCAGCCAAGTCGGCATGGCGATCGGCGCGGCGCGCGCCGGGCTGGCCGGTGCATTCGCCGCCTGGCTCGGTTTTACGCTGCCTTCGGCGATCGCCATGGTGCTGTTCGCGATCGGCGTCACGCGTTTCGCCGGCGGCGCCGACGCCGGCTGGCTCGATGGCCTCAAGGTGGTCGCCGTCGCGGTCGTCGCGCGCGCCGTCTGGTCCATGGCCCGGAGCCTGTGTCCCGACCGGCCGCGCGCCGCGCTCGCGGTCGGCGCCGCGCTCGTCGTGCTCGCCTGGCCGGGCACGCCGGGCCAGCTCCTCGCCATCCTCGGCGGCGGCCTGATCGGCTGGGCGTGGCTGCGTGGCGCGCAGGAGGCGGTGCCGTCGACGCTCGGCATCGTGCTCGATCGGCGCGTATCCATCACGTTCCTCGTCCTGTTCGTCGTGCTGCTGATCGCCTTGCCGGTCGCGGCGAGCCTGTGGTCGAACCAATCGTTGGCGCTGACCGACAGCTTCTACCGCTCGGGCGCGCTGGTGTTCGGCGGCGGCCACGTCATCCTGCCCTTGCTGCAGGCCGAGGTCGTGCCGCCCGGCCTGATCGACCGCGACGGCTTTCTGGCCGGTTACGGCGCGGCGCAGGCGGTGCCCGGGCCGCTGTTCACATTCTCGGCCTATCTCGGCGCAATGATCGATCCGCGCGCCGGTGGCTGGCCGATGGCGGCGCTGTGCCTGATCGCCGCCTTCCTGCCCTCGTTCCTGCTCGTCGTCGGTGCGCTACCGTTCTGGGAAGTGTTGCGCCGCCACGCCGCCGTGCAGTCGGCCATGCGTGGCGTCAACGCCGCGGTCGTCGGACTGTTGCTCGCCGCGCTCTACGATCCGGTGTGGACCGGCGCAATCCACGGGCCGGGCGATTTCGCGCTCGCCATCGCCGCCTTCGCGCTGCTCGCGCTGGCCAAGTTGCCGCCCTGGCTGGTCGTCATCGGCTGCGGGCTGGCCGGCGCCGTGATCGCGGCGGCTTGACGCCGGCTGGCCGCGCGGTCCAGGATTCGGGCAACAGAGTTAATACCAAGGAGCAGTGATAAAGGCCCCTAGAGATCGCGTCCGCTTTTCGCCGGTGAGGTAAGGGAGCCGCGGGCGATGCAGCGCATCGGCTAGGCAACCTGGCGCCCTCCGGCGATAAGCGGCCGCGACCCGAAGGGCGGCTTCCCGAGGCTCTCGCCCGCTATCAGACTGGCGGACGTCGTTGCACCCGTCTTGCGATGCGCTGCATCGCCGCAACGGGCGCGCCTAGCCGAGAACCACGGGAAGCCGTCTCTATGGGCCTTTATCACTGTTCCTTGGTATAAGTCACGACGATCGCGGAGGTATGCGCCATGGACGCGCCGGTTCTTTACATGGTCAAGGTCTGGGTCTCGCCCGACGGCGGCAGTGGCTACCTGCGCTGGCTCGAGCACAAGCACATGGCCGAGGTGATCGCCGAGCCCGGCTTCCTATGGGCCCGCAAGGTTCATCTCGATCAGGTCGACGACAAGGGCTGGGAAGGCTATCTGCTGATCTACGGACTCGAATCGCGCGATGCGTTAGAGGCCTATCTGAAGAGCGACGCGCGCGAGCGGTTCTGGCATGAGCTCGAACCGCTCAACGCGGTGCACCGCGCCGAGCGTTTCCATGGATCGGTCGACTTCGCCATCGAAAGCGAATCCGAGGCGCCGCCGATCCAGCTCTGACGCTACACACGGGCGTGAACGGGCCGTTCGAGGGGTTGTTTCACCGTCGGCGAGCGACCATCATGTAGTTCGACCAGTGGGGATGGTCAGACGTGAAACCAACGGGCGGTCGCACGATGCCTTCGATTTTTCGCAAATTCATCCCTTTGATGGCGGTATTCGCCGTGGCGGCGATCGGATCGCCGGCCGGCGCGGCGCCCAAGGCCGAGCTGTGGGAGCGCTGGACGGCGCATGACCCGGCGGCGACCGCGACCATCGACCACGGCAGGTGGGAGCGCTTCGTCAAGACTTACGTCACGGCCAGCCCCGACGGCGTCAAGCGGCTGGCGTACTCGCGCGTCAGCGCCGCCGATCGCGCCGCGCTCGACGACTACATCGACAGGCTCGCCGCGTTCGAAATCAGCCGCTACGGCCGCGACGAGCAGCTCGCGTACTGGATCAACCTATACAACGCGCTCACCATCGCGGTCGTGCTCGACCATTATCCGGTCAAGAGCATCCTCGACATCGCCATCTCGCCCGGCCTGTTCTCGATCGGGCCGTGGGGCAAGAAGCTGGTCACGGTCGATGGCGAGGCGCTCAGCCTCGACGACATCGAGCACCGCATCCTGCGCCCCATCTGGCGCGATCCGCGCATCCACTACGCGGTCAACTGCGCCTCGATCGGCTGCCCCAACCTGGCGACCATGGCGTTTACCGGCGCCAACGCCGAGGACATGCTGACGCGCACCGCGCGGGACTACGTCAACAACCCGCGCGGCGCCGAGCTGCGCAACGGCCGCCTCGTCGTCTCGAGCATCTACGAGTGGTACAAGGAGGACTTCGGCGACAGCGACGTGGGCGTCATCCGCCACCTCAGGCAATATGCACAACCCAATCTCGCTGCCGCGCTGGACGGCGTCACGCGCATCGCCGCCGATGATTACGACTGGGCGCTCAACGAGGCCGAGCGGCCGGCGTCGACGACGACGGCCCCCCCCAGGGGGAGCTTCGGCGGCGAACGCTAACCGACAGGGAGGCCCGGCAATCTGACGCTCGCCCCCGCTCCAAGCCAGACCGGGTTCGTGGCGAATGCCGTGTGGCTCGGCGCCGGCGTTGCGTTGCTCGCGGCGCAGCTTGTGCTGCTCGCGCTTTCGCGCCGGTTTGCCTACGAAGCCAGCCTGGTCCACCTGCCGATCCCCTGGCTGGTGGTGCTCGGGGTCACCGCCGGCGTCGTCTTCCTGGCGCTCCCCTGGGCGGTGCGTCGGGCGCGGGGCGGCAGGCTCCTGCTCGTCTGGATCGTCGCCGTCGGCGTGCTGATGCGCGTCGCGATGTTGCCGTCGACGCCGGTGCTCGAGGACGATTTCAACCGCTATCTGTGGGATGGCGCGGTCGTGAGCCAAGGCATCAACCCCTACGCCCACGCGCCGATCGCGGCGACCGAATCGGAGGATGGCGGGCCGCCGGCGATGGTCGCGCTCGCCGCCGAGTCGGGGCGCATCGCCGAGCGCATCAACTACCCGGCGCTGCGCAGCATCTACCCGCCGGTCGCGCAGGCGGCGTTCGCGCTCGCCTATCGGCTCGAGCCCTGGAGCCTCGAGGTGTGGCGCGCCGTGCTCATGGCCTTCGACCTCGCGACGCTCGGCCTGTTGCTGGCGCTGCTGCGCCGTCTCGGCCGCTCGCCCTTGTGGGTTGTGCTTTACTGGTGGAACCCGCTGGTCGTCAAGGAGCTGTTCAACTCGGCGCATATGGACGCGCTGGTGATCCCCTTCGTGCTCGGCGCGCTGTGGCTCGCGACGCGTGGCCGTAACGTCTGGGCGTCGGGCGCGCTGGCGCTGGCGGCGGGCGTCAAGCTTTGGCCGGTGCTGCTCTTGCCCATCGTGCTGCGGCCGCTGCTCGGGCATGGCGCCAAACTCGCCGCCGCGTTGGCCGCGTTCGCCCTCCCGCTCGGCTTGATGGCGGTCCCCGTAATCGTCGCCGGACTCGATGTGACGTCGGGCTTCGTCGCCTACGGCGGTTCGTGGCAGGCGAACGACGCCCTGTTCATGGCGCTCGCCTGGCTGGCCGGCGCGCTGCTCGATCTGGTCGGGGCGGGATCGGACGCGGCCGACGGGCTCAGCCGCATGCTCGTCGGCCTCGCGGTCGTCGGCCTCGCCCTCGCGCTCAACCGGACGGTGGCCGAAGAGCCCGCCGAACTATGCCGCCGGTCGATGATCATCGTCGCCGCCCTGTTCCTGCTCGGCCCGACGCCGTTCCCCTGGTACTATGCCTGGCTCGTGCCGCTGCTCGTGCTGGTGCCGGTGACTTCGCTGCTCGCGCTCACCGCGCTGCTGCCGCTCTATTACCTGAGGTTCTACTTTGATGCGCGCGGACAGGCCGTGATCTTCGATAACGGCGTCGTCTGGCTCGAGTACCTGCCCGTCTTGGCGCTGCTCGCGCGCGAGTGGCTGGTCGCCCGCCGAAGCGGGCAGTCGCGGATGCCGTCGGGAGTGGCCATCGATGTGCGGTGACGTCTCGATCGGCGCCGTCATCCCGGCGCTCGATGAGGAGCGGGCGATCGGCCGCGTGCTCGACGCGCTCCCCGCATGGGTCGACGAGGTGATCGTGGTCGACAACGGCTCGAGCGACGCCACGGCCGCGGTCGCGCGCGGCTACGGCGCCGCCTGCCTCGCTGGCATCGCCGCGCTCGACGGCGCCGAGATCGTCGTCTTTCTCGACGCCGACTTCAGCGATCACGCCGAGGAGATGGCCCGCTTGGTCGACCCGATCGTCGCCGGCGAGGCCGAGCTGGTGATCGGCTCGCGCGTCCTGGGGCACAGCGAGCCGGGCGCGCTCACGGCACAGCAGCGTATCGGCAACCGTGTCGCTTGCGCGCTGATGCGCGCCTTCTGGGGCGCGCGCTACACCGACCTCGGGCCGTTCCGCGCCATCCGCTGCGACGCGCTCGCCCGCCTCGCTATGCGCGACCGCGACTTCGGCTGGACCGTCGAGATGCAGATCGAGGCGGCGCGCCTCGGCCTGCGCGTCCGCGAGGCGCCGACCAGCTACCGCCGCCGCGTCGGCGTCTCGAAGATCTCCGGCACACTGAGCGGTACGCTGCGCGCAGGTCTCAAGATCGTCTATGTGATCCTGCGCGCCGCGCTCGCGCCGCGGCCAGGAAATGCCCGAGGCCGGCGCCGGTCAGGCCGGGTCGCGACGCCGCGACGAGCGCTTGTCGATGTAATCCTTTATCCAGGACGCGGCATAGACGACGAGGAGCGGCTCGATCATGACCCGGTTGCGGTTGTTTTCGAAACTCACCAACAGGCACGAGATAACGGCGATGTAGATAAGCGTCATCGATATGTACAGATAGACGACCTCCTTGTCGGTCACGGCGCGCCGCCGCAACCCCTTGATCAGGATGACGACGCCCGAAGCGGCGACGAGACAGACGATCAGCAGAACGAAAACACCGAGCTTGGCGGTCGGCGCATAGAGCTCGCTTTCCGGCTTCACATCGAACCACGACATCACGTGTCCCAGAAACCGTCCGTAGACGGCGACGTTGTACACCGCGTCCAGCGCCGTGATCTTTTCGAGATTAGCGAGAATGAAGTGGTTGTCCGTCGCTGGCATCGAGAATTCGCCGATCGCGAGCGCGACCTTTCGGGCGCAGTGTCCGGGGTAATGCCACATCGCATAGAGGTCGTCCCGCTTCAGCATCTCGGCCACGGTGAGGTAAATTCGATGGTTGTAGTTGCTCTCGCCGTTGGTCTTGTAATAGTCGTCCAGGATGGCCATGCCGAAGGGCGGCGGCGGCTCGATCACCTCGGCGAACAGATGAGGCGGGGCCATGTCGGGAAGCTTGGCCGCGGGTGACAGGACGCCCGATCCGATGAGCGCCATGCGCTCGTCTTCGGGGACCTCGGCGACCGTCGTCATCGCGAAGTGCCACCACAGCCAACGGCTTGCCGAGAAATTCGAGAACAGCACTTGGTTCTTCGCGTAGATGCCGACAACCGGGACGAATGGCACGATCGCGCCGGCCAGGGTGCGCCGCCAGATTTTTGGCCGCGCGAGCACAAGGGCGGCGATCGCTGCCACCACCCAGACCAGGTGAAACGCACTGCGCGTCAGCGCGAGGATGCCAATCAGGGAGAAGAAGAGGGCCGCCGTGCCGGCCGTCTCGCGGCTCAGGAAGCTGCGTAGCGCAAGCGCCGATAGTGTCAGCAGAGCGCCGGCTGGCCAGGTGTAGAAAAGCCAGCACTCGTAGATGATCGCGATCGGGCTGATCATGTATGCGGTGACGACCGCCAGACTTGTCCGCGACGACAGGTCGTTGCCATGCATCAGGCGGTACATCGCGATATACATGGCCAGCGACAGGGCGGCGAAGGATGCCCAGAAGAACAGGTGAGCGAGATCGCCCGCGACTTGCAGCTAAAAGCCCAGGAACAGGTTGAACAGCGGCGGCTGTGCGTGGAAATACAGCAGGCTTGCGAACAGGTCCTCGCGCAACAGGACGGGGTCGATGTACTGGCGGAAATACCACAGCGGCTGGTAGTCGAACCTGACACCGGCGAACATGTAGCCAATGCGCGAGACAAGGAAAATCACGATCAGATGCAACAGGTGACGGTCGGTCTTCATTGTCCATCCGAACCTTGTACAAACCGCCGAAGTCGTCGCCGGCCGAATGGGTGCGTCGGTCGGCGAACCACCTTAACCGAGTTCCCCCGGATGGCGCCCGGCAGTCGTGGACCCGGTCGATCCAAACGCCGGACAGGCCGCTTCAGGCAGCAAGGTCGGAATCGGTCGTCGGCCATTTCGTCTCGAACCTCCCCATCTGGCTGGTCGAGCCGGCCAAGTCTATTAAAGTCGGCGTGCTTCACGGTAGCCGGAACAGAAGGAAGGTTTTGTCTTCGTGCAGGATTTGCGAGCGCTGGCTCAGATCGAACAGCATCCGGCTGAAGGCGAGAACGATTCTGCCAAAGCGGCGTCGAGAGGCGTTGCGCGAGTCCAACAAGTTCAGCAGGTACTTGTCCGAGCGGACGACAGCGCCGGAACGCTGCCATAGCACGTAGCGCACGCTATGCCTTCGGAAGTATTCTTCAGCCGCCTCGGTATCCCCATCGACAGGAAAGTCCTGTGCCGGCGACACCAAGCCGGCGGGCACGACGCTGAATATCGGATTGCGCCGGTAATCCAGATGCAGCTGTAAGGAAATCCAGGCCAGGAGTGTCTCGCCCTCCGGGACCAAGTGCTGCATTTCGGACACCGCTTCTTTGGCTTCGTCGCTCATAGAGAAACGGCTAAACTTCGAATAAATTGGCGCCCGGGCTGCCGCAAACGACAGAATTGATCCGTGGTTAGCCGCCTGATCAATACGGTTGACGAGCGGTCCAAAGAATGCCCCCAACAATAGGAAGGTCGGTAAAGATATCGCCATTAGCGCCATCAGGGGTCTCATGTTTTGCCCTCTCTCCTGGCGTGGAATTTGGGCGGCGCTTCTCCCGCAAAAATGATTGCCGCCGGCACAAGAGCAATCAAGATTGGGCACATGTAGCGAAGCGCCCTGTCGTAGCCGGACAGATAACGCTCGAAAATCAGTAGGGTTACGAGGTAGAGAATGGGCAGCATGGCGCAACTGGATAGGGACCAGAGTATCGACGGGTTTCTTGACCAAGCATGCCGACGAGGACGGTACGCGATCAACGCGCAGCACAGACAGACGAGTAGAACGGCCACCGTGTAATGGGCAAAGCTGGCGCCGAGCCCCCACGACAGGGGCTTCAGAGAAAACAGGTCCAGCGACAGCAACGAAAATTCAGATTGATTCCCTTCGGCAGTGGTCGTGACCGAGGGCCCAAGCGCGGCCCAAGCGGCGTACCACCGAGGCGCATGAATTAGCATCCAGGGAAGAATGCCGGCCATGGCGATCGCCGCAACCGTGACGCACCAGATCAGGGTTGTGCGTATGCGGCGCGTGGCGACCGCGACGGCCAATACAGATAGTGGGAAGTGGAACAGCGGGACCAGCAAATACGTCGACTTGAGGGCGACCAACGCGGCATACATCAAACCCACGACAATGGCGCTCGACGGTGTCGCGAAGAAAATGCCGGGTCCCTCGCTCTCCCCGTAGGGAATGAACACGAGGAATAGCAGTAGAGCGACGCCGACGTATAACGCCGAAATGTTGACATACTGCGGGCTGATGAAGAACAGTGCTGCGACCGCCAGCGGCACGAGCCAACCACGCAGGCGGGCGCGTTCGGCGGCAACCAAAACCATGGTCATCGATAGGACCAATCCGAATAAAGCGTCGACGGCGTTGATCTGGCCGATCGACCAGTGCGCCGCAATGAAACCGTGAAGGTAGGCTTGGCCGCCTAGTGTTTCATAGCCAAGAGCGCTGAACGGACCTCCATCCAGCGTACCCGTCGCCAGCATGCGCAACGGATGGGTCAGATATTTCTCGAGGTCATCGCGAAAATTGAAGGCTTGCGGCGGTACCTGAGTGATCGCCGTGAAGACGAACACAGATAAAATCAACGCACCGCCGGGATAGGTGCGTAAGGCGAAATCCATCGAACCATAGCGTTCCCGGAGGCTCTCGAGTGAAACGCGTCGCGCCGATGGCCACACATCCACGCAAGCCCCGACCAACCCCAGGAGCACAATGAAATCGAGGACGATAGCGCGGGCAATTCCCAGCAGATTGAGGACGCCGCCGAGGATGACCCAAATGGCCAATCCGAAGCATAGCGTGGCGGGCCACGGCCAGCGCGCCCGAACTATTCTCTCGCCAAGACGCCCCCACCCATAAAGTGCAAAGGAATAGACGATGAGTAACGCGCTGATTCCTATGACCTTCATCCCGCTACGCCCCTCGACATCCGAGACTTGACGGCCGTCGCCCCGATACCATGGGTGAGCCGACATCTCACCCGAAAATCCGCCGATGACCGACGACCCAAAGCCGGCTTGCCGGGCGCCGTCAACAGTCCGCTGCCGTCTTCGTCGAAGTCTATAGGATTGTTTGTATCACCGAGTGTGCGTTCGACGAGAGATGTGGCCACCATTTCTCAGTCTGCCGATATTACCCCAAATGATACAGTAGATAAATCAAATAGTTAATGACTAAATCCTAACCTTATAATTGAATGGAATTATCCGGGGAGATTTAAACCCAATTCTGCGGTGAGGTGGCTCCGGCGGATGTCGTTGCTCTCGCCGTTGGACGCGAAGCAGTCTCCCACGATGGCCATGCCGAATGTATCGCCGGCCTCGAAGACACGTCGGTCGGCGAGCCACCTTGAGACGTCCAAGGTGGGACGTTCAGGTTATGCTGGCCCATGCAGAATATTTCTTGTCATGCGGCGATGTCCCGGCCACTTTGGCGACCGCCCCCGTCGGAGAGCCCACCATGCGCGAATGCCGAACCATGAACGAAGTACGCGAAGAGATCGACCGGCTCGATCGCCAGCTCGTCACGCTGCTCGCCGAGCGCTCCGGCTATGTCGGCCAAGCGGCGCGTATCAAGACGCAGGAAAATCAGATCCGCGACGTAGCGCGCATCGACGACGTCATCGCCAAGGTCCGGCTGCACAGTGAGACCGCGGGCCTCGATGCCGACCTCGCCGAACGCATCTGGCGCGGCATGATCGAAAGTTTCATTGCTCACGAGCACGCCCAACACCGGCGCATCCACCGTCGCGAGCCGGGCTAGCGCGGCAATCCGAACAGCGGCCTTAGGCGCACGCCGATCCAGGTGCCGGCCAGCGCGCAGACGATCCACAGCCAGCCGTGCAGGCTGGTCGAGGCGACGCCCGAGAAGAAGGCGCCGATGTTGCAGCCGAAGGCGAGCCGGGCGCCGTAGCCCATCGCCAGACCGCCGATCACCGCCGCCAGGGCGCCGCCGGGCGCGATGCGGCGTGTCGGTGCAAACCGACCGGCGAGCCCCGCGGCGGTCAGCGCGCCGAGCACGATGCCGATGTTCATCACCGATGTGACGTCGTCGAACACGCCGCCGGCCATCGCGCGCGCCGGGAACCCGCCGCTCCAGAAGGCGCTCGCCGCCGGGTCCCAGCCGAGCACGGCGGCGGCCTTGGCGCCCCACAAGGTGAAGCCCCAGGTGATCGTCCAGGGGTGGCCGGCGATCAGCAGAGTCAGCCAATTGAGCAACGCGAGCAATCCGGCGCCGAGCAATAGCGGCCATGGTCCGCGGGCGAGGTCGCGCCAACCCAGCCGGCGGCTCCAGAGCGGCCGCTGAGCGACCGCGCCGGCCCAGCGGCGCAGACCAAACCAGAGCGCGCCGAGCACTGCGATTTGGAGCGCGAGCGCGAGCGGCCAGCCGAACTCGGCGGCCAGCGAGACGCTTCGCCAGCGCGGCGCGGTGGCCCAGAATTCCAGGTCGAGGCTGCCCCACAGCCCGCCGGCGCAAAAGGCGACGAGCGTGATCACCATACGCGTCGAACCGCCGCCGACGGTGTAGAGCGTGCCGGAGCCGCAGCCGCCACCGAGCTGCATGCCGAGCCCGAAGATCAGGCTGCCGAAGGCGACCTGGAGGCCGACCGGCGCAACCGCGCCGACCACGCCATGGCCGAACACGCGGCCCTCGGCGAGCACCGGCGCAAACAGCAGCATCGCCGCGCCGAGCATGACGAGCTGCGCGATGACGCCGGAGACGTCGCGCCGAACGATCGCATTGCGGTACGCCGCTGTGAAGCCGAACGCCGCGTGATACAGGCTGACGCCGAGCAATCCGCCGACCAGGAACAGCGCGCCGGGCTTCCAGCCATCGGTGGCCAGCAAAGCCGCGCCGCCAACCAGGACGACGGCGCCGAACCCGGCGATCACCGGCTGTGCCGGCGGTTCGGTGATGGTGCTCGACGCGGTGCTCATCGACTAACCGTCGAGCATGTCGGCGCGCAGCATCCAAGCGACGTACCAGCCGCTGGCGGCGCCGTGTTCGAGGCATACCATGGTAGCCGGGCGAAACGCCGCGACGACGACGTCCTCGCTGCCGACGACGAGCCGCGCGGCGAGGTCCCCCATGAACGGCAAATGGCCGACCAGCACGGTGTTCTCTTGCAATCCGCTGAACTCGTTGGCGACCGGCGCGGTCGGATCGTTGGGTGCCAGGCCGTCGCGGGCGACGCAGGCGCCGGCGTCGGCCATCACCTCGGCGAGGATCTCGGCGGTCTGGCGCGCCCGCGTCTTGCCCGAATGCAGGATGCATTCGGCGCGCACGCCGCGCTGGCCGACGAACGCCGCGAGACGTTCGACGTTGGCGCGGCCCGCCGCGCTCAAGGACTGATCGGGGTCGACCTCCTTGGCGAGCGCCTCGCCGTGGCGGACGAGGTAGAGCTTCACGGGCGGTCCTTCCTGGCGGTGTCGTCGATAACGCCGAGTCTATACCCGAACCGGCCATTTCGAAAACCGGCGGCGAGTGGCGGAAATTCAGCTAAATTGACGCGCGGTCGGCAGGTAGACGCTTTGGAGGCATCATGATCGAAGTCAACGGGATGGCGCACGTCATACTCACCGTGAGCCAGTTCGACAAAGCCCGCGAATTCTATTCGGCGTTGTTGCCGTCCTTCGGCATGGAGCTGATCCACGACGGCGCCGACTTCTGCTATCACGTCGGCGGCCGGACGGCGATCGGCATCCGGCCTTGCGACGAGGAATGCGCCGGCGAACGTTTCAACCAGTTGCGCGTCGGCCTGCACCATATCTGCCTCAGGGCCCGTTCCCGCGAGGACGTCGACCAGGCCGGCGCCAAGGCGGCCGAACTCGGCGCCACGATCGTGCGCGGCCCGCAAGACGGTGACTGGGCGCCGGGCTACTACTACGTGCTGTTCGAGGATCCCGACGGCATACGCCTCGAAGTGAATTTCGTTCCCGGGCAGGGCTTGTTGAAGAAAGGCGCGCGGTTCGATCCCGGGACCGGTTATGCCGCCGAGCCGGCCTGAGGCCGCCGGCGCGCATATTCTCTCTGTCGCCGGACTTCGCGAGACGATAGGTAATACCAAGGATCAGTGATAAAGACCCGTAGAGATCGCGTCCGCTTTTCGCCGGTGAGGCAAGGGAGCCGCGGGCGATGCAGCGCATCGGCTAGGCAACCTGACGCCCTCCAGCGATAAGCGGACGTGACCCGAAGGGCGGCGTGCCGAGGCTCCCGGACGTCGTTCCACCCATCTTGCGATGCCCCTCCTATTGCCATGTGTGGACGGCTCCCTGTTGGCAAGAGATTTTGTGACGTTGATGCAAGCTGGTCGGGTGCTGCCATGTGTCCGGCCTTTTGGTGCGGCGTACATGTGTGGACGGCTCCCTGTTGGCAAGAGATTTTGTGACGTTGATGCAAGCTGGTCGGGTGCTGCCATGTGTCCGGCCTTTTGGTGCGGCGTACATGTGTGGACGGCTCCCTGTTGGCAAGAGATTTTGTGACGTTGATGCAAGCTGGTCGGGTGCTGCCATGTGTCCGGCCTTTTGGTGCGGCGTACATGGCCGCTGGCCCTAATGCGATCCGCGGGGTCGGGTCCCATGTGTGGACGGCTCCCTGTTGGCAAGAGATTTTGTGACGTTGATGCAAGCTGGTCGGGTGCTGCCATGTGTCCGGCCTTTTGGTGCGGCGTACATGGCCGCTGGCCCTAATGCGATCCGCGGGGTCGGGTCCCATGTGTGGACGGCTCCCTGTTGGCAAGAGATTTTGTGACGTTGATGCAAGCTGGTCGGGTGCTGCCATGTGTCCGGCCTTTTGGTGCGGCGTACATGGCCGCTGGCCCTAATGCGATCCGCGGGGTCGGGTCCCAGTCATAAGCACGCGCTCGAGGCGCCGTGGCTATAGCGGGTTTTCCCGATCCTCGGTTCGACCGATTTTGCATTACGTCACTTACACTCCGCCAAACTCGTGAACGCCTTGTTTTCGTCGGCCTAGGCCGTCGCGGGCCTGCGATAGGTTCCGCCATGTCTCAGAAGCGCCCAGGCAATGCGGGCGTTCTTGTTGGCCAGCGCCACGGCCGCGACCTTGGTCGGCTTGTCGGCGATGATGTTGGCAAGCCATGGATCGGTCGTGCCGCGTCGCTTGGCGTGGCGGATGACCGTCATGGCGCCGGCGACCAGCAGCCAGCGCAGGTATTGATCGCCCTGCTTGGAGATCCGCCCCATGCGCTCCTTGCCACCGGTCGAGTTCTGTCTTGGCACCAGCCCGATCCAAGCGGCCATTGAGCGGCCCGATTTGAAGATCGACGGATTGGCAATCGAAGATGCCAGCGCGCTCGCCGTGATCGGTCCGATGCCGGGTGTGGTTTCGAGACGCAGGCTCTCTTCGTTCGTCCGGTGCCAGGCGTGGATACGCCTCTCAGCGCCGACGATCTCCCGCTCCAGCGACAGCAACTGCCGCGCCAGCCCTTCCAGGCAAGTCCGCGCCAGGGGCGGAATGCGCTCATCCGCCTCATCGCTGATCACCGCGAGCAGCTCCTTGACCTGCGGCAACCCGGTTCGCGCCACCACCCCGAACTCCGCCATGTGCGCCCGCGTAGCGTTGACCAGCATGGTTCTCTGGCGGACCAGAAGCTCGCGCGTTCGGTGCAGCATCAGAACGCTCTGCTGCTCGACGCTCTTCACCGCGACAAAGCGCATCGTCGGGCGCGTGACGGCCTCGCAAATAGCCTCCGCATCGGCAGCGTCATTCTTGTTCCGCTTCACGTAGGGCTTCACATAGCGCGGCGGCATCAGCTTGACCTCATGCCCAAGCGCCGCGATCTCCCGCGCCCAGTAATGCGCGGTCGCACATGCCTCCATACCAACCAGGCAGGGCGGCTGTTTCTCGAAGAAGGCCAGCACCTGACGCCGCCTCAACTGACGGCGGACGACCACGGTTCCCTCGGCGTCAACGCCATGCACCTGAAATACGTTCTTCGCAAGATCAACACCGATCGTGATAACTTCGTTCATGGACGGCTCCTATTTCCCTGTGGTTCATCGAAACCACCATTTTGGCACCTAGATGCCTGCGGGTGGGAGCCGTCCACCGCATCATACATGGGCATCGCCGCGACGGGCGCGCCTAGCCGAGAACCACGGCAAGCCGTCTCTATGGGTCTTTATCACTGATCCTTGGTATTAGCCGGCCGCGCGAGCGCGCCCGCGGCAGGCGGCCGACAGGGAGGAACATATGCCGGCATTCGAAGCGGCGGAGTATCGCGAGCGCCAGGCCAAGACCAAGGCGCGCATGGCGGCCGAAGGCGTCGATGTGTTGCTGGCCAGCGACCCGGCCAACATGTGTTACCTCTCGGGTTACGACGGCTGGTCATTCTACGTCCACCAGCTGCTCGTCGTCGCGCTCGACGCCGACGAGCCGGTGTGGATCGGCCGCGGCATGGACGCGGGCGCCGCCAAGGTGACGACCTATCTCGCGCACGACGAGATCCTGGGCTATCCGGACGACTATGTGCAGTCGACCGAGAAGCACCCGATGGACTACGTCGCCGGCGTGCTCGAGGCGCGCGGCTGGGGCGGTCTCCGTATCGGCGTCGAGATGGACGCCTACTATTTTACTGCCGCCTGTCTCGCCGCGCTCGAACGCAACCTGCCGAATGCCACGTTCGTCGATGCCACGGGGCTCGCCAACTGGGTGCGCATCGTCAAGTCGCCGGCCGAACTCGAATACATGCGGCGCGCCGCGCGCATCGTCGAGCGCGTCATGGCGACCGCCTTCGACGCCGTCAGCCCCGGCGTCAGACAGTGCGACGCGGCGGCGGCGATCTATCAGGCCGAGATCAGCGGCACGCCCGAGTTCGGCGGCGACTACACCTCGCTGGTGCCGATGCTGCCGTCCGGCGTCGGCACCTCGACGCCGCATCTCACCTGGACCGAAGATCCGTTCGTCGAGGGCGAGGCGACGATCCTCGAACTCGCCGGTTGCCACCGCCGCTACCACTGCCCGATGGCGCGTACCGTGTTCCTCGGCACGCCGCCCACCAAGATGGCCGACACCGCCGCGGTCGTCGTCGAGGGGCTCGAGGCGGCGCTCGACGCGGTCGAGCCGGGCATGACCGCCGAGGCGGTCGAGGCCGTCTGGCGCGCGACCATCGCGCGCCACGGTATCGTCAAGGATTCGCGCATCGGCTACTCGACCGGTCTCAACTATCCGCCCGACTGGGGCGAGCACACGATCAGCCTGCGCCCCGGCGACAAGACGGTGCTCGAGCCGAACATGACGCTGCACATGATCCCCGGCGTCTGGTTCGACGACTGGGGCATCGAGATCAGCGAGTGCTTCCGCGTCACCGAAACGGGTGCGGAGCCGCTCGCCGACGTGCCGCGCGAACTGGTCGTCAAATAGGCTCCGCCGGGTTACTCTAGCTGGCCAGGAAAACCACCCGGAGCCGCCGTCATGTTCACCACACGGCCCGAGATCCGCGGCACATTCGGTGTCGTGACATCGACCCATTGGCTGGCCACGGCGGCCGGCATGGCGATGCTCGAAAACGGCGGCAACGCGTTCGACGCGGCGGTCGCCACCGGCGTCGCGCTCAACGTCGTCGAGCCGCACCAGTGAGGTGGTCCCAGAAAATCGGACAGGGAGCTAAGGTGTATTCCACCGGATAACGGAGGAATACGAGATGACGAATCGACGCCGGTTTACGGCGGAATTCAAGGCCCGGGTGGCGCTGGAAGCGCTGCGGGGCGACAAGACGATCCAGCAGATCGCGGCCAAGCACAAGGTGCATCCGAACCAGGTGAGCGCCTGGAAGCGCCAGGCGGTGGACGGTCTGGGCGAAGTGTTTTCGAACGGCGCCAACCGCGCTTGCCGGGATCATGAATCCGAGGTCCGCGACCTTCACGCCAAGATCGGCGAGCTGACGGTGGAACGGGATTTTTTAGCCAGAGGGCTCAAGCGATGAGCCGGGGGGAGCGCAAGGCGATGATCACACGCGACGCCCCCGAGCTGAGCTTGAGCCGTCAATGCCGCCTGCTTTCGATCGGCCGGTCCTCGTTCTATTATGCGCCCAGGGGGGAGAGCCCTTCGAGTCTGGCGCTGATGCGTCGGATCGACGAGTTGTTCATGAAGTACCCGTTCTACGGCAGCCGCCAGATGGTCCGCCAGTTGCGGCGGGACGGCGTTTGCGTCGGCCGTCACCGGGTTCGCAGGTTGATGCGATTGATAGGCCTGGAGGCGATCTATCAGGCGCCGAGAACCAGCGTGCCGCATCCCATGCACCGGATTTATCCTTATCTTCTCAAAGGGATGGCTATCGACCAGCCCAATCGGGTCTGGTGCGCCGACATCACCTATATCCCCGTCCAGCGTGGCTTTCTGTACCTGGTAGCGATCATGGACTGGGCGACGCGCCACGTTTTATCCTGGCGGCTGTCGAACACCATGGACGCTGGATTCTGCGCCGAGGCCTTGGGCGACGCGCTGGCCCGCTACGGCCAGCCGGAGATATTCAATACGGATCAGGGCAGCCAGTTCACCAGCCTCGACTTCACCGGCGTGCTCAAGAACGCGAGCATCCGCATCTCCATGGACGGTCGGGGCCGCTGCATGGACAACATCTTCATCGAGCGCCTGTGGCGGTCTCTCAAGTATGAGGCGGTCTACCTACACGAGCTCACCGACGGCTTCCACGCCGAACGGGTCATCGGCGAGTGGATCGGCTTCTACAACACCGAGCGGCCCCATTCGTCCCTCGACGGTCAAACGCCGGCCGAGGCCTACGGGGCCGGTCAACCTGTGGATATGATGGACAAGGCTCGCGCCTTGCCCACATCCCCACAGGCTCAACAACAGCAACAGGATGTGATAAAAAGGATTTTGGCAGCATGATCAAACAACGGAATACACCTTAACCGTGCTGCCAAACTGTCCAACAAAGTGGGACCACCTCACCAGAACGGCCCGGGTGGCGAGGTGCCGCTGATCGTCTACAGCGCCGCCAAGGACAAGGTCGAGGTCATCTGCGGTCAGGGTCCGGCTCCGGCGGCGGCGACCATCGACGCCTACCGCGACCTCGGCCTCGACATGGTGCCCGGCATCGGCCTGTTGTCCGCCGTCGTGCCCGGCTCGTTCGGTGCCTGGATGCTGATGCTGCGCGATTACGGCCGCTTGCCGTTGCGCGAGGTGCTTGGCCCGGCGATCGGCTATGCCCGCGACGGCCATTACGTGACCCAGCCTATCGCCGACGACATCGCCGCCGTGCGCGCGCTGTTCGAGGAGGAATGGACGACATCGGCCGATGTCTACCTGCCCGGCGGCGCGCCGCCCAAGCAGGGCGGTCTGATGCGTAATCCGACGATGGCGGCGACTTACGAGCGCCTGATCGGCGAGGCCGAAGCGGCGGGCGGCGACCGCGAGGCGCAGATCGAGGCGGCGCGGGCCGCCTGGTACGAGGGCTTCGTCGCCGAGGCGATCGACCGCTTCTGCCGTGAGACCGAGTGGATCGACAGTTCGGGTCGGCGCCACGGCGGTCTCTTGACCGGCGACGACATGGCGCGCTGGCGGCCCACCGTCGAGGACCCCGTCACTTACGACTACCACGGCTACACCGTGTGCAAGGCGGGACCCTGGAGCCAGGGGCCGGTGGCGCTGCAACAACTCGCGCTCCTCAAGGGCTTCGATCTCGCGGGCATGGGGTCCGAGAGCGCGGATTTCGTGCACACCGTGATCGAATGCACCAAGCTCGCGATGGCCGACCGCGAGGCGTTCTACGGCGATCCCGACTTCGTCGAGGTGCCGTTCGACGTGCTGTTGAGCGACGCCTACAACGACGCGCGCCGCGCCCTGGTCGGCGCCGAGGCGTCGCACGAGATCACGCCCGGGTCAGTGCCGGGCCACGGCGCGCCGATCAAGTTCCGGCCCAAGGGCTCGACCGAGTTTGCCTACCGCGAGGCGCATGTCGTCGGCGGGCCGGCGCCGTTGCGCCGGCTCGACCGCGCGATCGCCACGGCGGTCGCATCGGCCAACGACACCTGCCACTTCGACATCATCGACGGCGACGGCAACATGGTGTCGGGCACGCCGAGCGGCGGCTGGCTGAGCGGCTCGCCGGTCGTGCCAGAACTCGGTTTCTCGATCTCGGCGCGCGGCCAGATGTTCTGGCTCGACGCCGACCATCCGACCGGTCTGGCGCCCGGCAAGCGGCCGCGCACGACGCTGACGCCAGGCCTCGCGCTGCGCGACGGCGAGCCCTATATGGCGTTCGGCACGCTGGGCGGCGACCAGCAGGACCAGTGGGCGACGCATGCCTTCCTGCGCCACGTCCACTTCGGCCACGACTTGCAGCGCGCGATCGAGGCACCCGAGTTCCACACCAAGCACACGCCGAGCTCGTTCTTTCCGCGCGAGTGCGACCCGGGCCATCTTGCCGTCGAGGCGCGCTTCGCCGAACCGGTGCTGGACGATCTCGCCGACCGCGGCCACCGCATCGAGGTCTACGGCGACTACAGCCTGGGCTACGTCACCGCGGCCACGCGGGATGGCACGTTTCTCCGCGCCGGCGCCAGCCCGCGCCACATGCAGTGCTACGCGGCGGGTCGCTGACGAGGCCTAAAGGAAAACCCTCGGTCGGCTAGGTAATCATGCGGGATGGCGCGGCGCGCCCGTCTGGGTTACGACTGGACTCGTTACATGGGTATGGCGAAAGCGACCCGTGCTGTGGGGACCGCGTCGGCGGGAAATTTTTCAGCGAAGCCGTCGGCGCCGGTCAGTTAGTATTACAATAGCGTTCATGGGCTCCATTCCGGCCCATCGTCAAGACGACGCCCGTCCCGGTCCGGTTCCCCCCGCCGGGGCGGGCGTTTCTTTTGTCCGCGGTCGACGCCGCTGGGCGATAGCGTCGTGGCGCTGGTATGGGTATTCTGGGTTGGCTATGCCGACGATTTGCCGCGATTGCGCAACCATGTTCGAAGCCAGCGATGGCGTCGCGGCCTGCCGCGACTGCGGCTCTTCGCGCCTCGTCGCGCACCCCGAAGTCGACGCCCTCGCGATCGCCCATCTCGATTGCGACGCCTTCTACGCCAGCGTCGAGAAGCGCGATGACCCGTCGCTCGCCAAGCGGCCGGTGGTGGTCGGCGGGCGCCACCGCGGCGTCGTCGCGGCGGCGTGCTATGTTGCCCGAACCTACGGCGTGCATTCGGCGATGCCGATGTTCAAGGCGCTGCGCGCCTGTCCCGACGCCGTCGTTATCCTGCCCAGAATGGCGCACTATCAGGCGGTCGGCCGCGAGGTCCGCGCGTTGTTCGACGCGGTCACGCCGCTGGTCGAGCCGATTTCGATCGACGAAGCCTTCCTCGACCTCACCGGCACCGAACGGCTGCATGGCCGGACACCGGCGCAGACACTGGCGATGCTGGCCGGGCGCATCGAGCGCGAGATCGGCATCACCGTCTCGGTCGGTCTGAGCTACAACAAGTTCCTCGCCAAGGTCGCCTCGAACTTCGACAAGCCGCGCGGCTTCGCTGTAATCGGCCGCGCCGAGGCGGTCGACTTCCTGTGCCACCAACCGGTTGCCATCCTGTGGGGCGTCGGCAAGGCGCTGCAACGCCGCCTGGCGCGCGACGGCATCGCCACCATCGGTGATCTGCAGGGCATCGACGAACGGGTTCTGGTCGCGCGCTACGGGCAGATTGGCCACCGTCTGGCGCGTTTCTCGCAGGGCCGGGACGAGCGCGCCGTCGATCCGAGCGGCCCGGCCAAGAGCATCTCGGCCGAGACCACGCTGAACGCCGATCTCGACAGCGCCGAGGCGCTGCGCAGGGTGCTCTGGCCGCTCTGCGAGAAGGTCGCGACAAGGCTCAAGCGCGCCGGCCTCGCCGGCGGCGGCGTCGTCCTGAAGCTCAAGTCGGCGCGCTTCCGCCTGCGCACGCGCAGCCACCGACTGGCCGACCCGACCCAGATGGCCGAGACGATTTACGAGGTCGCCGAGACGCTCTTGGTGCGCGAGACCGACGGCACGCGCTTCCGCCTGATCGGTGTCGGCGTCGAACATCTCGTGCCGGCGGCGCAAGGCGATCCGCCCGACCCGTTCGACCCGGCGCGCGACCGCCGCGTCACGGTCGAGCGTACGATGGACGATTTGCGTGAACGCTTCGGCAAGGCGGCGATCGCCAAGGGCCGCGGCCTCGACCGCGCGCCGAATTGACACCGAAATGACAATGAGAAAGGCAGACGCCATGTCGCGCATCGACGTCATCCTCGATTTCTGGTTCGGCCGCCCCGACGACGCGGGCTACGGCGGGAAGCGCGAAATCTGGTTCGAGAAGAACGACAATTTCGACGCCGAGATCCGCGAGAACTTCATGACCGACTACGAGGCCGCCAAGGCGGGCCAGTTGGACCCGATGCAGCGCACGGCGCGTGGCGCGCTGGCGCTGGTCATCCTGCTCGACCAGTTCCCGCGCAACATGTTCCGCGGCGAGGCGCGCGCCTTCGCGACCGACGGTCAGGCCCGAGAAGTGGCCGGCGCGGCGATCGCCTGCGGCTTCGACAAGGCACTGACGCCGGTCGAGCGGCGTTTCTTCTACCTGCCTTTCGAGCACGGCGAGAACCTGGCCGACCAGGCGCGCTGCGCGTGGTACATGCGCGAGCATCTACCGGCGGACGACGAGCGCGATCAGTCGATCGAATACGCGCGCAACCATCGCGTCATCATCGAACGCTTCGGCCGTTTCCCGCACCGCAACGCGGCGCTCGGCCGCACCTCGACAGCCGAGGAGATCGCCTTTCTCGATGAGCCCAATTCCAGTTTTTAATTATTTGTACGGTGATCTTTGACTTAGAGCCCGGCCGGGAATGAATTGTTTGATTTCAAAGCCTTGCGATCCTTCGTGTGAGGAGTTGGATGCTTGCGATCATGAGCCAGGCCTCGGCGCTGGCGATGGTGGCCTCGAAGTCTTTGGCGAGACGGCGGTTGCGACCGAGCCAGGCAAAGGTGCGCTCCACCACCCAACGCCGGGGCAGGACCTTGAAGCCCGTCACGTCGTCGCTTCGCTTGACGATCTCCAGCGTCCACTGGCCGATCTTTTCCAGCGCCTTGCCGAGTTTCGGTCCGGCGTAGGCGCCATCGGCGAAGACGTGGCGCAGCCAGGGGAAGGCCCATCGGATCGAGGCGAGCAGCGGCGGCGCGCCGTCGCGGTCCTGGATATGGGCGGCGTGAACCATGCCGGCGACGAGCCGCCCGCCGGTGTCGGTGAGGATATGGCGCTTGCGCCCCTTAACCAACTTGCCGGCGTCGAACCCGCGCGGGCCGCCGCTTTCCGTGGTTTTCACCGACTGGCTGTCGATCACACCGGCGGACGGGCTGGCCTCTCGGCCCTCGGCCTCGCGCGCGCGCATGAGCAGCTCGTGGTTGATCCCGTTCAGCGTCGCCTCGGTGCGCCAAGCGTAGAAGTACTCCTGGACCGTGCTCTTCGGCGGAAAGTCCTTCGGCAACATCCGCCACTGGCAACCCGTGCGCGCCATGTACAGGATCGCGTTCACCACCTCGCGCAGGTCCGTCGTTCGCGGGCGTCCCAGCCGTTTGCATGGCGGCAGCAGCGGGCCGATCACGCCCCACTCCGCCTCGGTAAGATCGCTTGCATAGCGCAGCCCCTTGCGCTCATATTTGGGTCGAGTGGTCTCGGTCCACATCTTGTGCCTCCATCGCTGTTCAACCACAACGAAGGAAACACAAGTGACTGATTCCACTCAACTCTTATTCGGCCGGACTCTTAGGTAAAGACGACCTGCGCTCAATCGCCGCGCATGCCAATCTTATGGAATAAAGCCGTTCTTATGGGATCAAGGGTGGCCGAACGGTCGGCGGCCCCCTCTTGTCGGAATCAAGACTGGCGCGAGCTGGTAGATTTCGACCGACCGGATTATGCGCTACGCCATCTACAAAGGAGACCCATCATGTCCGACCAACACGGCGTTCGTATCGCGACCATTCTGGGTACGGCGCGGCCCGGCAATTACACCTCGAAGGCGCTCGCGCTGGTGATCGACGAGATCGCCAAGCGCGATGGCATCGCGCTCGACGTCATCGATCCAGCGGGCATGGACCTCGCCGCGCCGGGCGCCGCCTCGGCCGACGCCGAGGCGCTCGCCGAGATCGTCTCCAAGGCGACCGGCGTGATCTTCGCGACGCCCGAGTACCACGGCACCTACGCGAGCGTCGCCAAGCTGATCATCGAGAACCTCGGCTTCCCGTCGGTGCTCGCGGGCAAGCCGGTCGCGCTGGTTGGCGTCGCCGCCGGACAGATCGGTGCGATCAAGGCGCTCGAGCATCTGCGCAGCGTATTGTCGCATGTCGGCGCCATCGTGCTGCCCGGGCCGGTCTCGGTGGCCGGCGTGCGCGCGGTCTTCGACGAGGACGGCGGCTGCACGGACGAGGCCACCGAACGCCGCCTGCGTCGCGTCGCCGACAACATGATCGACTACATCCGGGCCAACATCTGTCCGCGCGTCGCGCTCGAGCAGATGGTCCGCGAGGAGCTCGCCAAGCGCGCCGCCTGACCGCTGGGCGGAAGGACGGGGCAAGGCGGCATCGAATTTCCAAACAATCAATGTTTTAACGAGGTGTCAGACACCATTATACTTTCATCTCGCCTTATATCAACCAGTTAGAGAGGTGTCAGACACCTTTATTGGGTTACCGTGCGTTGTTTCAACGACTTAGGGAGGTGTCAGACACCATTCGGTGCGGGGGCCGGTCATTGCGGGCGCGGGCGCAGACGCGCGGCGCGGCGCGGTCGGCCGTGCTTCACGCCGCCCAGGAAAGGTCGGGGTGCCGGGTCCGCCATTCGGTCGCTTGTGCGTACGCGTGGGCGACGCGCAGGGCCGCCGCCTCGTCGAACGGCTTGGCGTAGACCATCACGCCGATCGGCAGGCCGTCGGCCGAGAAGCCGCAGGGCACCGAGACGGCGCAGAGGCCCAGAAGGTTGCCCAACGACGTGTTGCGCAGATAAATGCCGCTGAAATGAGCGAAGCTGTCACGGTCGGCGTCGACCTCGGCGACGGGCCGGGCCGGCAGCGCCGTGGTCGGAACCAGAAACGCGTCGATCGCTTCGAGGCGCGTGGCGAAGCGGCGCCTGAGGTCGGCCAGCCGGCGGCGCGCCAGGAAATGCTCGACCGCCGGGATGTCCCGGCCGTCTTCCATCCACGCCAGCGCGGCATCGAGCGGGCCTTCATGGCCGTCGACGATCGCGCGATTGAAGGCATAGCCCTCGACGGCGTAGTGCGCCGGTTCGTGGGACAGCGCTTGCGCTTCGGCGACCTCGGGCATCTCGAGACCCGCGACGTCGGCGCCGAGCGACCGACAGACCTCGGCCGCCGCGCGCACTGCCGCGCCGACCTCGGCGTCGACGCCGTCGAAGAACACGGTTTCGCCGATCGCGATCGCGAGGCCCCGAATGCCCGACTTCAACGTGCCGAGAACATCGTGGGGCGCGATCAGCGCGGTGCTGTCGTCGTCGGCGTCGGGGCCGTGGATCGTCTGGTAGACCAGCGCCGCGTCCTCGACCGAACGGGTCAGCGGGCCGACCGAATCGAAGGTCCAGGACAGCGGATAGACGCCGGCGCGGCTGACGCGGCCGACCGTCGTCTTGAGGCCGACCGTGCCGCATAGCCCGGCCGGCGCGCGCACCGAGCCGCCGGTGTCGGTGCCGAGCGCCATCGGTGCCAGGCCGGCGGCGACCGCGACCGCCGACCCGCTCGACGAGCCGCCCGGAATATGCGCGTCTCGGTGCCACGGATTATGCGGCGTGCCGAGATCGTGATTGATGCCCAGAATGTCGGCGGCGAGCTGAACGGTATGCGTCTTGCCAATCAGGATCATGCCGGCGGCGGCGAGCCTGCGCACCACCGCGCTGTCGGTCGCCGCGACATTGCCCGCCGTCACGCTCATGCCGGCCGCCGTGACCTCGCCCGCGACGTCGAACAGGTCCTTCGCCAGGTAAGGAATGCCATGCAGCGGCCCGAGGTAGTCGCCCGCGGCGATCATCGCGTCGGCGGCGGCGGCCTCGGCCAACGCGCGGTTGCGCGTGAGACCGACGACGGCATGCAACGCACCGTTCAGGCGTCCGATGCGATCGAGCAGTCGTTCGGTGAGATCGACCGAGCGGAGCGCCCCCGATCGGATCGCGGGCGCGAGTTCGGCGATGGTCGCGAAGGATGCATCGGACGCCATGAGCGGCCTCTTTCCATGGAGAAATTCAAGCGATCAGCATATCCGAAATTGGCCAGCCCGACCAAGGTGCTAGGCGGTCGATGACGCGCCGGAAGGGCGATTCGGCGGCGATCGCGAATTTCGCCAATAACACAACATATTGCGTTGAATATGCAGGGATAATACAGCATCGGCATTGCGGGTGGGGGCCGCGCTGCCTATAATCCGGGCCATGGCAAGCGCCACCGACCTCTTCGAACACGCCGACAAGGCGCCGCCGCGCGCCACCGACGACTATTCAGCCAAGGACATCGAGGTGCTCGAGGGCCTCGAGCCGGTGCGCCGGCGTCCGGCGATGTATATCGGCGGCACCGACGAAGGCGGCATGCACCATCTGTTCGCCGAGGTGCTCGACAATGCCATGGACGAGGCGGTCGCCGGCCATGCGACGCGCATCGAGGTCGAACTCGCCGCCGACGCGACGATCACCGTGCGCGACAACGGCCGCGGCATCCCGGTCGATGCGCATCCCAGGTTCAAGGATCGCTCGGCGCTCGAGATCATCCTGACCACGCTGCACGCCGGCGGCAAGTTCTCGGACAAGGTCTATCACACGGCGGGCGGCCTGCACGGCGTCGGCGTCTCGGTGGTCAACGCGCTGGCCGACCGGCTTACCGTCGAGGTCGCGCGCGACCGCAGGCTGTGGCGCCAGTCGTACGTGCGCGGCGCACCGACCGGCAAGCTCGAGGACTGCGGTTCCGTGAGCAACCGGCGCGGCACCACGGTGACCTTCCACCCGGACCCGGAGATCTTCGGCGCGACGGTCGCGTTCAGCCCGAAGCGCCTGTTCCGCATGGCGCGCTCGAAGGCCTATCTGTTCCGCGGCGTCGAGATCCGCTGGACCTGCGACCCGGTATGCCTGGGCGCCAAGGACGACACGCCGGCCGAGGCGACGCTCCATTTTCCGGGCGGCCTCGCCGACTTCCTGGCGGCCTCGATCGAGGGGCGCAGGACGGCGACCGCGCTGCCTTTCGTCGGTCAGGGCAAGCTCGCCGACGGCGGCCATGTCGAATGGGCGATCGCCTGGCCGCTCGACGGCGAGCCGTTCCTCTCGTCCTATTGCAATACCGTGCCGACGCCCCAGGGCGGTACCCACGAGAGCGGTCTGAAGACGGCGCTGACGCGCGGCCTCAAGGCGTTCGGCGAGATGGTCGGCAACAAGCGCGCGGCGCAGATCACCGGCGACGACGTGGCCGGCGGTGCTTCGGCCATGCTATCGGTGTTCCTGCGCGAGCCGCAGTTCCAGGGCCAGATCAAGGAAAAGCTGGTGACGACGGCGGCCGCCCGGATGGTCGAGGGCACGGTCAAGGACCACTTCGACCACTGGCTGAGCGGCGACCGCGAGGCCGCGCAGGGGCTGCTCGATCTGGTCATCGAGCGGTCCGACGAGCGGCTCCGCCGGCGGCGCGAGACCGAGGCCGCGCGCAAGACCGCGACGCGCAAGCTGCGCCTGCCCGGCAAGCTCGCCGACTGCAGCCGCGGCAGCCGCGCCGACACTGAGATCTTCCTGGTCGAGGGCGATTCGGCGGGCGGCTCGGCCAAGCAGGCGCGCAAACGCGAAACCCAGGCCGTGCTGCCGTTGCGCGGCAAGATCCTCAACGTCGCCAGCGCCTCGGCCGACAAGCTGCGCGGCAACCAGGAGCTGGCCGATCTGGTGCTGGCGCTCGGCTGCGGCTCGGGCGCGCGCTATGACCCGGACAAGCTGCGCTACGACCGGGTCATCATCATGACCGACGCCGATGTCGACGGCGCGCATATCGCGGCGCTCTTGATGACCTTCTTCTGGCGCGAAATGCCGAAGCTGATCGAGGATGGCCACCTGTTCCTCGCGGCGCCGCCGCTCTACCGCCTCGCGCAGGGCGGCAAGACGTTGTATGCGCGCGACGACGCCCACCGCGTCGAACTCCTCGAGGGCGAGTTCGACGGCCGCAAGAAGGTCGAGATCAGCCGCTTCAAGGGCCTCGGCGAGATGCCCGCCGCCCAGCTCAAGGCGACCACCATGGACCCCGAGACGCGCACCCTGTTGCGTGTCGACGTGCCGGCCGACGCGCGCGCCGACACTGAGAACCGCGTCGAGAGCCTGATGGGCCGCAAGCCCGAGCTGCGCTTCGCCTTCATCCAGGAAAACGCAAAATTCGCCGACAATCTGGACGTTTAACCGCCATCCGCTAGGATGGCGCGGCGATGACTGACGCCCTTGACCGATTCCTGACCGCCGACGAACGCGCCGCCGTGCGCGCGGCATGATCGAAGAGGGCATGCCGTCGGACGGCGCGGGCGGCTATGGCCGGGGCATCGCCTATATGCTCGCGTCGCTGGTCTTGTGGGTCGTCATGAACGCGATCATCAAGCAGGCAGCGGAAACCATCCCGACGATGCAAATACTGTTGTTCCGCAACGCCGTGGCGATCCCGACGCTGCTGCCCTTCATGATCGCGGCGGGCGGCGTCTCGATCCTGGCGACGCGGCGGCCGGGATGGCATCTGCTGCGTTCGGCGATCGGCGTCACCGGCATGACCTGCTTGATCTTCGGGCTCGGCGCGCTGCCGCTGTCCGAGGCCATCACGATCACCTATGCGGCGCCGCTGTTCGTCACGGCGTTGAGCGTGCCACTGCTCGGCGAGAAGGTCGGCGTGCGCCGCTGGAGCGCCGTCGCGATCGGCTTCATCGGCGTCCTGGTCATGATGCGGCCGGGCGGCGAGATCAACCCGGGCGCCGTGGTCCTGCTGTTCGGCACGCTGTGCTTCGCCTTCGTCGTCATCATCACGCGGCATATCTCGAAGACCGAGCACAGCGTCGCCATCGTGTTCTATTTCTCGCTCGCGGCGTCGGTCGCCGGCGCCGCCGCCATGCCGTGGTTTTGGGTCACGCCGCAGGGGGTGGGATGGCTCATGCTGGTGGTCGTCGGGGTGCTCGGCGGCGTCACGCAGGTCCTGCTCGCCATGGCGATCAAGGAAGCGCCGGTGTCGGTCACCATGCCGCTCAACTACCTGGCGCTGGTCATCGCGGCCGGCCTCGATATCGCGGTCTGGGGCGTCTGGCCAAGCACGACGACGGTGGCCGGCGCGGCGTTGATCGTCGCCACCGGGCTGTTCATCGTCTACCGCGAGACCGACCCCGCGACGCGGGTGCGCCTCCGCGCCTGGTTCACACTAAGCCGCAACCCCCCGTGACGCCAATCCCTATTAAACGTAAGCAGTATACATTTAATGATTGCCAAGCGCCGGAAAATGTATACTGCTTACGTTTAATAGGGATTGGCGTGCTAGTACATGCCGAGTTCGAGGCGCGCCGCTTCGGAGAGCAGCTCGGGCGTCCAGGGCGGGTCCCAGACCAGCTCGACCGCGACGTCGGTGACGCCGGGCAGCTCTCGTACCTTGTCGGCGACCTCGACCGGCAGGATATCGGCGACCGGGCAGGCGGGCGCAGTCAGGGTCATGTCGATCGTGACGGCGCCGCCGGCGCCGATGTCGATCTTGTAGATCAGCCCGAGCTCGTAGATATTGACCGGAATTTCCGGATCGTAGACGGTGCTTATCGCGGCGATTACCGCCGCTTCCGTCGGGCCCGCCACGGGGCCGGTTTCATCCGTTGTCATCGGCGTTCCTATTCCTCGGTCGAGACTTCTTCGGCGCCGCCGTCGAGCGCGGATTGCAGCGTGTGCCAGGCGAGCGTCGCGCATTTGACGCGCACCGGGAACTCGCGCACCCCCGAGAACACGGTCAGTTTGTCGAGCGTTTCGGGGTCCGCCTCGGAACCGTCGTCGGTGACCAGGCCGTGGAAGCACTGGAAAATGTCGCGCACCTCGGCTTCGGTCTTGCCCTTGACCATCTCGGTCATCAGCGAAGCCGAGGCGATCGAGATGGCGCAGCCGTTGCCCTCGAAGCCGATGTCCCGGACGACGCCGTCCTCGAAGCTGAGGTAGAGCGACAACCGGTCGCCGCACAGCGGATTGTGGCCGTCGGCGCGCCGGTTGGTGTCGGGCGGCGGGTGGCCGAAATTGCGCGGCTGGCGGCCGTGGTCGAGAATGACTTCCTGGTAGAGGTCGCGCAGCTCATCGTCCATCAGCCGAACAACTCCATCACCTTGGCGATGCCGGCGCAGAGCGCGTCGGCGTCCTCGGTCGTGTTGTAGAGGCCGAACGAGGCGCGCACCGTCGCCGCCACGCCGAAGCGGTCCATCACCGGCTGGGCGCAGTGGTGGCCGGCGCGCACCGCGATGCCCTGGCGGTCGAGGATCGTGCCGACGTCGTGCGGGTGCACGCCCTCGATGCCGAAGGACAGGATTGCCGCCTTGTCGCGCGCCGTGCCGTAGAGACGCACACTGTTGAATTCGCTCAGCTTTTCGGTGGCGTAGGTGAGCAGCTCGTGCTCGTGGGCGGCGATGCGTTGGATGCCGAGGCCGGTGACATAGTCGATCGCCGCGCCCAGGCCGATCGCGCCGGCGATGTTCGGCGTGCCGGCCTCGAACTTGTGCGGGATGACGTTGTACTCGGTCTTCTCGAAGGTGACCGTGCGGATCATCTCGCCGCCGCCCTGGTAGGGCCGCATGTCCTCCAGCAGCGCGGCCTTGCCGTACAGCGCGCCGATACCCGACGGGCCGTAGAGCTTGTGGCCCGAGAAGACGTAGAAGTCGCAGTCGATGTCCTGCACGTCGATGTCGAGATGCACCACCCCCTGGCAGCCGTCGACCAGTAGCAGCGCGCCGTGGGCGTGGGCGAGCCGCGCCACCTGCTTGATGTCGACGACGGTGCCGAGCGCGTTCGAGGCGTGCGTCATGGCGACCAGGCGCGTGCGCGGGCCGAGCAGCTTCTCGAACTCGTCGATCAGGAGGTTGCCGTCGTCATCGATCGGCGCGACGCGCAGCACGACGCCGCGCTCGGCGCGCAGCATCTGCCAGGGCACGATGTTCGAATGATGCTCCATGTGCGACAGGATGATCTCGTCGCCGGGGCCGAGATTCGCCCGCCCGTATGCGTCGGCGACAAGGTTGATGGCCTCGGTGCCGCCGCGCAGGAAGATGATCTCGCGTGATTCGCGGGCGTTGAGGAAGGTCCGCACCTTGTCGCGCGCCGCCTCGAAGCCTTCGGTAGCGCGCTGGCTCAAGGCATAGACGCCACGATGGATGTTGGCGTATTCGTGCTCGTAGCAGTGCTTGACCGCCTCGATCACCTGGCTCGGCTTCTGTGCGCTGGCCGCCGAATCGAGGAAGACCAGCGGGTGGCCATAGATCTTCTCCGCCAGAATCGGGAAGTCGGCGCGCACCCGCGCGACGTCATACGCCTGGTCCGCGGTATCCCGGTTGCTCTCGATCGGGTTCAACGCCACGCTTGGGCCCTCACTCACCGTGGTTGACTTGCGGCAGCCAGCCGGTGACGACGCGCCACAGATGCGCCTTGATGGCGTCGTCGTCGACGGTCTCGATGATCTCGCCGACGAACGCTTCGACCAGCAGGTTCTGCGCGCTCTCGGCGTCGATGCCGCGCGAGCGCAGGTAGAACAGCGCGTCGGCGTCGAGCTCGCCCGCCGTCGCGCCGTGGCTGCACTTGACGTCGTCGGCGAGGATCTCGAGCTCGGGCTTGGTATCGACCCGTGCCGTCTCGGCGAGCAGCAGGTTCTTGTTGAGCTGATGGGCGTCGGTCTTCTGGGCGTCCGCGCGGACCACGATCTTGCCTTGGAACACGCCGTGCGCCTCGTCGTCGATCACGCCGCGGTAGTGCTCGTGGCTAGTGCATTCGGGCCTGGCGTGGTCGATCAGCGTCGTCGTGTCCATGTGCTGGCGGCCGCGCGGCAGATAGGCGCCGCCGAGGCGGCATTCGCCGTGTTCGCCGTCGAACACCGCGCTGATCTCGTTGCGCGACAGCCGGCCGCCGACCGAGACCGCGAAGCTATCGAATCGCGCGCCGCCGCCGAGGCGCGCGCGCGTCGCCGCGATATGGATCGTCTCGGCACCCTCGGCCTGCAGCTTGACGTGGCGGATCGCCGCGTCGCGATCGGCGGCGATGTCGGTCACCGCGTTGGTCCAAAAGGCGCCGCCGCCCGCCGGGGCGTACGACTCGATCAGCGTCGCCGCGCTGGCCGCGCCGGCGATGACCAGGTTGCGCAGATGTGCGGCTACCGGCGCCGCGCCGCCGGCGCCGAGATAGAGCAGATGGACCGGCTTCTCGAGCATGACGCCCGGCGCCAGCGTGAGCACCGCGCCGTCGGCCATCAGGGCGGCGTTGAGCGCGGCCGGGCCGAAGGCGTCCGTGACGCCGGCGTCGGCCAGCATGGGCTCGACCAGTTCGGGATCATCCGCGATGACCTCGGCGAGGCTGACCAGGCGTGCGCCGTCGGGCAGCGCGCCGATGTCGGAAAGGTCGGGCCGCGCGTGGCCGTCGACGAAGACCATCAGGTGGCAATCGAGGCCGTCGGGCAGGAAGGCAGCGATGTCGCCGACCGCGACGCCGTTGGCGCGCCTGGGCGCGGGCGCGTAGCTGGTGCGCGCGAAGCGCCTGAGGTCGGTGAACTTCCACCGCTCGTCGCGGTTGGTCGGGAAGCCGACGTCGGCGAAACGCGCGATCGCGGCTTCGCGCGCGTCGTCGAGCCAGGCGATGCCGTTGCCCGGCAACGCGGCGCGCTGGGCGGCGAACTGGTCGATGTAGATGGTGACGGGATCGGTCTTCACGGGGCGCGCTCCGCTTCAGGCCGCCGCGCCGGAGAGCTCGCCGTAGCCCTGGTCCTCGACCTCGAGCGCGAGCTCGGCGCCGCCCGACTTGACGATGCGCCCCCCGTTCAGCACGTGGACGCGGTCGGGCACGGTGTAATTCAACAGCCGCTGGTAATGGGTGATCAGCACTATGGCGCGCGTCGGCGCGCGCAGCGCGTTGATTCCGTTGGCGACGATGCGCAGGGCATCGACGTCGAGGCCCGAATCGGTCTCGTCGAGGATCGCCAGCCGGGGCTCGAGCATGGCCATCTGCAGCACTTCGTTGCGCTTCTTCTCGCCGCCCGAGAAACCGACGTTGAGCGGTCGCTTGATCAGCGACTCGTCGAATTTGAGCTGGCTGGCCTTCTCGCGCACCAGCTTGAGGAAGTCCATGGCGTCGAGTTCGGGCTCGCCGCGATGGACGCGGATCGCGTTGAGCGACGACTTCAGGAAGTTCATGCCGGAGACGCCGGGAATCTCGACCGGGTACTGGAAGCCGAGAAAGACGCCCTCGCGCGCCCGCTCGTCGGGCTCGAGCGCGAGCAGGTCGCGGCCCTGGTAAAGCACCTCGCCGTCGGTCACCTCATAGCCCCCGCGGCCGGCCAGCACATAGGCGAGCGTCGACTTGCCCGAGCCGTTCGGCCCCATGATGGCGTGCACCTCACCGGCGCCCACCGATAGATCGATGCCTTTGAGGATCGGCTTGCCGTCCACCGCGACATGCAGGTTCTTGATTTCGAGCATCACGCCTTCTCTAAATTATCGTCGAAAATGAATGCCGGCCTAGCCGACGCTGCCTTCGAGGCTGATGGCGACCAGCTTCTGGGCCTCGACCGCGAATTCCATCGGCAGTTTCTGCAGCACCTGTTTGCAGAAGCCGTTGACGATCATCGAGATCGAGTCCTCGGCCGAAAGCCCGCGCTGCATGCAGTAGAACAGCTGGTCGTCCGAGATGCGCGAGGTCGTCGCCTCGTGCTCGACCCGGGCCGAGGAGTTGTTGACCGAGATATAGGGCACCGTGTGGGCGCCGCAGGTGTCGCTCAGCAGCAGCCCGTCGCATTGCGTGAAGTTGCGCGCCCGCGCGCCCGACGGCGTCACGTGGACCAGGCCGCGGTAAGTGTTGTGCGCGTGGCCGGCCGAAATCGACTTCGAGATGATCGTCGACGAGGTGTCCTTGCCGATGTGGATCATCTTGGTGCCGGTGTCGGCCTGCTGGTAGTTGTTGGTGACCGCCACCGAATAGAACTCGCCGACCGAGCGGTCGCCCTCGAGGATGCAGCTCGGGTACTTCCAGGTGATTGCCGAACCGGTCTCGATCTGGGTCCAGGAGATCTTCGAGTCGTCGCCTCGGCAGGCGCCGCGCTTGGTGACGAAGTTGTAGATGCCGCCCTTGCCGTCCTTGTCGCCGGGATACCAGTTCTGCACCGTCGAGTACTTGATCTCGGCGCCCTCCAGCGTGATCAGCTCGACCACGGCGGCGTGCAGCTGGTTCTCGTCGCGCATCGGCGCGGTGCAGCCCTCGAGATAGCTGACGTAGGAGCCCTCCTCGGCGATGATCAGCGTGCGCTCGAACTGGCCGGTGTTCTCGGCGTTTATGCGGAAGTAGGTCGACAGCTCCATCGGACAGCGCAGGCCCTTGGGCAGATAGACGAACGAGCCGTCGGTGAAGACCGCCGAATTCAGCGTCGCGAAGAAATTGTCGGTGTAGGGCACCACCGAGCCGAGGTACTTGCGCACCAGCTCGGGATGTTCCTGCACCGCCTCGGAGATCGGGCAGAAGATGACGCCGAGGTCGGCGAGCTTCTCCTTGAAGGTCGTCGCAACCGAGACGCTGTCGAACACCGCGTCGACCGCAACGCCGGCGAGCATCTCCTGCTCCTTGAGCGGGATGCCCAGCTTCTCGTAGGTGCGCAGCAACTCGGGGTCGACCTCGTCGAGGCTCTTCGGCTTATCCTTCGTGCTCGGCGCCGAGTAGTAGTAGGCGTCCTGATAGTCGATCTCGGGATAGCCGACGCGCGCCCATTTGGGCTCGGTCATGGTCTGCCAGTGGCGGAACGCGGTCAGCCGCCACTCGAGCAGCCACTCGGGCTCGTCCTTCTTGGCCGAGATGAAGCGGACGGTGTCCTCGTTGAGGCCCTTGGGCGCGGTCTCGGCCTCGATGTCGGTGACGAAGCCGTACTTGTACTCGCCCTGGGTCAGCTCGGCGACGGTCTCGACGGTACTGGGGGAAGAAGCCATGGTCGTCTCCCTACGGCGCCCTAATGGTCGTGCGCTTCGCGCGCCAGCGCGAGCGGCGGCAGCGGGAAGGGGCTCACCAGGTCGGCGAGCGTGATGTCGTCGAGCGCCCGATGGATCGCCTGATTGATCTTGTAGAGATGGCCGCGTGTCGGGCAGAAGGTCTCGAGCACGCAGGGGCCGGTATGCGCATCGAGGCATTCGGTGAGCGCGATCGGCCCGTCCAGCGCGGCGATGATCTCGGCCGACGTGATGTCGTGGGGCGACCGCGCCAGCTCGTAGCCGCCGCCCGCGCCGCGGTGCGAGTCGAGAAGCTCGCTGCGCGACAGCGCCTTGAGAATCTTTGCCGCGGTCGGTTCCGGCACATGCGTCGCGTCCGCAACCGCGTGCGCCGTGTGCAGCGGTTCGGGGCTCGACGCGATATGCGTCATCAAGATCATGCCGTAATCGGCCAGCCTGCTCAGGCGGATCATCGCTTGGGTCCCGGTCTAATGCGGACCAATATGGTCCTGATTGGTCAATTAGTCGCCGAAGGCCCTTGGGTCAAGCGGTTTGACGCAGAAAATCACGGTTTTTCGTCCGAAGCCTGTATAAATCGGTAAGCCGAAAACGGACGCGGGAGAAAGGCCGATGGGCGACTTCGACGGCAAGGTGATTCTGGTGACCGGCGGCTCGCGCGGCATCGGCGCGGCGATCACCCGGCAACTCGCGGGGGGCGGCGGCGAGGTCGCCATCCACTACAGCCATCATTCGCGCCGCGCCGAGGCGCTCGCCGACGAACTCGGGCCGGCGCGCTGTCACCTGGTGCAGGCCGATTTTTCCGATCCGGCCAGTGCGCTCGACGCGTGGCGCGCGGCGCTCGAATGGCGAGGCCGCATCGACGTGCTGGTCAACAACGCCGGCATCTATGCGTCGGCCGGCGTCGACGACGACTTCGCGCATTGGGCCGAGACCTGGCGGCGGACGCTCGACATCAATCTGGTGGCGACGGCGCATCTCTGCCGCGAGGCGATTGTGCACTTCCGCACCCGCGGCGGCGGCACGATCGTCAACATCGCGAGCCGCGCGGCGTTCCGTGGCGACGACATCGACAACACCCATTACGCCGCGTCGAAGGGTGGCATGGTCGCGCTGACGCGCACCATCGCGCGCGGCCACGCCGCCGAGGGCATCCTCGCCTATGTCGTCGCGCCCGGCTTCGTGCGCACCGAGATGGCCGAGCAGGTCTTCAGCGAGGAGGGCGAGGCGCGCGTGCTGGGCGAAATCCCGCTGGGCGAGATTCCCGGTCCCGAAGACGTTGCCGAGGTCGTCGCGTTCCTCGCCTCGGGCCGCGCGCGCTTCGCCACCGGCACGACGGTCGACGTCAACGGCGCGTCTTACCTGCGCTGATGCCAATGGCGACGTCTTGGGATAGCCGACCGCACACCCAGTCACCGGTAGCGACGGACCTAACCATCCGTGAGATAAACTGGTAGATTCGCCGGTCGTACGAACGTCCCTCGGGCGTTTTGTCGGAAGCTACGGTAGCCTGCCATGATCACGGTCTATTACGGTCATCGCGTCACGCGCAACGGATCGACCGCAACATTCGGGCCCGATCCGGGGAACGTGCTCGCGGCGGCGGCATTCGAGAGTTTCGTCGCGTCGTTGGGTGTCGAGAACGCGCTCTCGATCGATGATCTCGACGGACCAGCGCGGGCGGCGAGCCGCTTTCTCCTCACCTTCGACGACGGCTACGCCGACAACGTGACCGAGTTGCTGCCGATACTCGAGCGCATGGACCTGCCGGCGATGATTTTCGTCACCACGGGATTTCTCGACGACGACATGCTTCCCTACGGCTCGCGGCTGACCTTGTTTCTCGAAAGCCATAGCGAAGTAGGCTTGCCCGATGGCAATTCACGGCGGGTTTCGAATGGCGAGGAAAAGGCGGCGCTCTACAGCGAGATCAAGCGGCGGATCAAACCCATGACACATTCGAACCGGGAGCGGTTCCTGGCTTCGCTGGTCGCGCGGGACGGGTCCACCGCAGCGACGACGATCCCTTCGACGCGCGTGATGCTGACGCGCCAGGAGACGCGTGAACTCGACCGCCACCCCTTGATCCGCATTGGCGCGCATTCGCAGACGCATTCCCAATTGAACGCCATCTCGCGATACGCCGCCTATCGCGACATGGCGACCAGCAAACGCAGCCTGGAGCGGATACTGGGCAGAGCCGTGCCGGACTTCGCCTATCCCTACGGCGCCCATGGCCGGGCCGTTTGTTGGCTGGCGCGCCTGTGCGGTTTCAAGCGCGCGTTCACGACCGAGTCCCGGGCGATCGAGAACCTCGGCAAGGAATCGGCAATGAAACTGCCGCGGGTCGACCTCGTGAAGGCAGCGCGGAAGTGAGAGCCGTCTGGAATTGCTCGTGCCTGGAGTTGCCGATTCAATGCCTTATACCAGTGAGCGCCTGAATTGACTCTCGGGATATTCATTGATGGCGGATGATGGCGGATTGTGATTCTATGGTCTCCCACCAGATGTGGGGGATGTCATGGGATCAGCACTCAAGATACGGGATGATTTGACGCCTTTGGAGCTTCGGCGCTGGGCTCGCGTGGAATCGTACGGTCGAGCGGCGGCGCGGGCCTATGGGATCGCGAATGCTTTGGAGGAGATGCCCCGGGCTGATGCCGCGCGGCTTGCGGGGATGGATCGCCAAACGCTTCGCGACGCGGTTGTTCGTTACAATGCAAAGGGATTGGAGGGGCTTCACGACCGTCCAAAGGGCTACTCGCCGCGGCGGCTGACGGCAGACGAGGAAGCGGCGCTGGCGGCGGTCATCATCGCCGGGCCGGAGCCTGAGCGCGACGGGGTTTGCGCCTGGACCCGGGCCGATCTGTGCCGCTGGCTGGAGGAGCGCTTCGCCAAGACCTACCACCCCTCGAGCATGACCCGGGTTCTACGGCGGATGGGATTTTCCCGCCAGAAGGCGCGCCCGAGCCACCCGCGAAGGGACGCCGAAGCGCAGGAGCGCTTCAAAAAAGGGGGCTTCGCGACATCCTGAAGGCGACCGCCGCGGCGCATCCCGACAAGCGCCTACAGCTGTGGTTTCAGGATGAAGCGCGCGTCGGCAACAAGGGCCGGGTGTGTCACCGGTGGTGGCGCAGGGGCGAGCGTGCCCCCGGGACGCGTCAAATCGGCTACCAGTGGGCCTACATCTTCTCCGCCGTGCGCCCGGACACCGGCGACGACGTCACCCTGGTGATGCCGAGCGTCAACGCCAAGGTCATGGACCTGTTTCTCGCACACTTCGCCGATACCCTGGACCAGGATGCGCACGCCGTCATGATGTGCGACGGCGCCGGTTGGCACGACGAGCGCGCCCTCACCGTCCCCGACAACGTCACCTTGGCGCTGTTGCCGCCTTACAGTCCCGAACTCAACCCCGTCGAGCGGGTTTGGCTCTACCTACGCGAACGCTTCCTATCGCTCCGCGTCCTCGACGACACCGAGGCCATCATCGACGCCTGTTGCCAAGCATGGATCGACCTCATCGCAGAACCGGATCGTATGCGAACCCTCTGCGCCTATCCATGGATCATGAAGGTGATTTCATAGGCTCACTGGTATTACAATGCGCTGCAGACAGTCGTTGGCAAAATAGCCGTTAAAAGCACGCGGCACAGAACCGGCGCGCCCTTCGTTAGCTGAGTCGGGAAACCTGGAGCTACGCCTTGCGATAGCCGACAGCACACCAGAACGGTGCCGTATCGGAAAATTCGATACGGTCGAGTCCGGCGGCATGCATCATCGTCTCGATCTCTGCGCGCGAGAAACGCCGTTCGAGGCGCGTGCCGAACCGATCGAGCGCGTCGGTGCGCATGGTGTAGAAGCTCTTGTCACGATACGTGGAGAGCGGCCAGTCGGCGACGTCGGCGCCGAGCCGCTCGATGATCCTCGCCGCTCTCCCGAGCGGCCAATAAACAAGCGCGGCGATGACCTCGGCGATCGGCCGTCGGACGACGAAGGGGAGGATCGATATCAGCCGTCTGAGGCCGTTCGAAACATGCCAGATCAGCTTGAACCACGTGGGCCGAGAGCTATTGTCAAAAGTTGACGGGGCGGTAAAAAGTTGTTGGCCGATGGCGTGCTTGTACAGGTCTTTGCGGTTCGGTGAAGAATATTTGCCTGTCTCCGCGTTGCTGGTGGATAAAACCTGATATTACCTACCCTTGGCTTCTCCTTGGCTTCGTTTTTTATGGTGCGATTGCCGCGCAGCGTCGGATATTGAGGCCGAGGGCACGCAGATTGACCACGTAGCGCATGGCCGGCATGCCGCGAATGCGTAGGTGAGCCAGGTTCATCTGGTACTTTAATCGCGACATGGTCGCTTCTATGCCGGCCCGCCATCTGTAGACGTTGCGGAAGGCATCGCTTTGTTCATAAAGCCGGCGCTTTTGGTTGGCAGCCCTGGCCGGGGTATATTGAAAGCGGGAAAATTGGCCGTCACGCTTGGCCGCCTGCACGGGACATCGCAGTATATCGGGACATTTTTGGCAGATGGAGAGGTCGAAACGGGCCTGCAGCTTGGCTTTGGCGAGCGAGGCTGAAACCGGTTCGACGTTATTGGGACAGCGCAAGACCAAGCCTTCTTCGTTGAGAGTGAAATCCTCCAACGTCAACCGTCCCGAGACGGCGCCTTTCGGCGGTCGTGCGGGCGCCACGAGATTGATGTTCTGTTCGCGCGTCAGAGCCATGTTGTCACTGGAACCGTAATGTGAATCACCCAGCATCACCGCCGGCGTCAGCGCGCGCTCGCTCAGATCATCCAGCGCATCGGCTAAGCGATGGCCGTCATGCACCGTCATCTTGTGGACCTCCACGTGGGTGATGAGGTCCGGTGTCGCGGCAACCGCCTCGTTACTGACATCTTCACAATAGGTTTCGACGATCTGCGCCATGTATCCTTGACCCTTGTGCGCGTTGTAGCTCGCGTCCGGGTCGGCCGGATTGCCGACGGTATCGCACGGCACATCCTTTGGATCTCGAATCGCGGCGCGCGTTGCGTCACGATCGCCATACTCATCATCAACGATCTCGAACTGATCGCGCAGAACCCTCTCCAGGATCGCAAAACTGAAAAGCTTTGCCGCCGCCGTGTCACGGAATTGCAGCACCAGGGCTAGGAGATACTGACCCGCTTCGCCGAGGCGCCGTTTTGAAACACTCGGCGCCGTATTCGCGAACGCGCCATTACCCTCGCGATCGACATAGCGGCGGATCACCTCCTTGCTGATCTGCTCGTGCAGACCGGGATGATATCGCTCAAGCTCACGGGCAAACTTCGAGATGCTCTCAACAACGATACCAAGTCGTGTCAGCGCCCGCATTGCCGAACGAAGGGCCGTCGAATCCATGCGTTGGTGGCTGGTATCGACAGAGAACCCCTGCACCAGCCGATCCGTCAAACACCGGAACAGCAATTCATCGAGACCTTGTTCGATAAACAGACGGCGATAGTTGCGCAGGGTTTTCTCACAGAAATAGCTGTCCGCTTCGCTGCGCACGTCCAAGGCATAGTGCCACGCCATATTGAAGGCCAGGGCCTCGACGGTCTCTGCATCGCTCAGATCGTGCAGCTGCTGCAAAAGCAAGACCCCGATGACAACGTGTAGATCCTTCGATGGTCGGCCCATGCGTTCATCAAGGTGACGGCAAAGATCGTCAACCGGAAGTTCGACAAGCAGATGGTTCCGAAAAACCCCGGCCCAGGATTGCTCCATCAGGCGCCGACGTTTGTCCCCGAAATCGGACCAGCGATCAAACAATTCCCCAGTCCGTCGGTCGCGTAAAGTAAACATGCACAATTATAATCCAGCCGACTCTCATGAGGAATCGACTTTTTACCGCCCCGTCAAAAGTTGTGTATGGGCTGATCATGCGGCGGCGCGATCCTGGCGTTCTCCATCTACGAATTTGACGCCGCGAATGATCTCGGCGAGATGGTTCGATCCATCGAGTTTTCTCCATTTTCTCTGAGCGCACTGGCATAGTTTGAAGACCATGGCCATCGCCGTCTTGCGCGACAGGCAGCCCTTGGTCCGGTAGGTGCGCAGACGAACCGTGGCGAACGTGCTCTCGATGGGGTTGGTCGTGCGTACATGCTTCCAGTGCTCGGCGGGGAAGTCGTAGAACGTCAGCAGGACGTCGCGGTCCTTGGCCAGGCAGGCCGCGGCCTTGTCGTACTTCGGCCCGTAGGCTTCCAGGAAGAAGTCGAAGGCGCTCTCGGCATCCTTCCTGGTTTCGGCCATCCAGATGTCTTGCAGGCGCCCCTTGGCTTTCTTTTGCAGACCCTTGGGCAGCTTGTTCAAGACGTTGCCCGTCTTGTGAACCCAGCAGCGTTGCTCGCGGGCGCCTGGGTAGACTTGGCGGAGCGCCTTCCAGAAGCCGAGCGCGCCGTCGCCGAGCGCCAGTTGCGGACCCATTTCAAGGCCGCGCCGCTTGAGATCGAGCAGAACTTCGAGCCAGGACTGCTCACTTTCGCGATAGCCGTCGGCGATGGCGATCAGTTCCTTCTGTCCCTTGTCCGTGGCCCCGACGATCACCAGGATGCACTGCTTCTCTTCCTCCATGCGGGCGCTGAAATAGATGCCGTCCACCCAGAAATAGACGTAGCGCTTGGCCGTGAGGTCGCGCCGTTGCCAGCGCTCCGCCTCAACCCCCCAGACCTCTTTCAGCCGGGTGATCGTGGAGGCCGAAAGCCCCGGCGCGGAGCTCCCCAGGAGCGCCGCCAAGGCTTCCCCGAAGTCGCCGGTGGAAATGCCCTTCAGATACAGCCATGGCAAAAGGTCTTCCAGGCTCTTGGCGCGGCGCAGATAGCGCGGCAGGATCGCCGACGTGAAGCGGATGGCGCCGTCCCCCCGGTCCCGCACACGGGGTTGGCGCACGCTCACCGGGCCGATCCCGGTCTGGATGAAGCGTTCCGGCAGATATCCATTGCGGACAACCCGGCGGCGGCCGGCGGCGTCAACAAGCGCCGCATGGCTACCCAAAAACACGGAGACCTCGGCCTCAACGGCTTGGGCCAACAACTCGCGAGCTCCAGCTTGTAGGACTTCCGTCAACGGATCTTTCTGAAAATCAGATGGGTTTTGAAAAGCAACAACGGTATTCTCTTTCATGGCGTATCCTTCCTTGGCTTAGCTCAAGTGGTGACATCAACAATCACCAGGATACGCCGCCTTCATTTCAACGCCGTACACAAGATTCGGTTATAGCTCGTGGGCCGATCGTCCAAGGCATAGTAGAGGTAGACCAGAAATGGCGCGCCGGGCTTGAGCTTGCGCGCGCAGGCGGCGAGCCCGGACGCGGTGTCCGGGAGGTGGTGCAGCACGCCGAGAGAATAGCCGAAATCGGCGTCTGCCTCGTTCAGCGGCATGTCGTTTATGCTTGCCAGATGGAAGCTGCAGTTGGGTAGCTCATGCAGGTTGTCTCGCGCAACGCCAAGCGCCTCGCTGCTCGCGTCGACGCAATGCAGATGGCCGACCCTGGGCGCGACGAAACGCGCCCAGCGGCCGGTACCGCAGCCGGCGTCGAAGCCGACCGCGCCGTCGGGCAGCGCCGACCACGGGAAGATGCGGAAATAAGCCTCGAAGATGGCGCGCAGTTCAGCTTCGGCGACACCTGACTGGTCGAACGCCGCCCATTCCTTGCCGAAGCCATCGACGGTCGGTTTGTCGAGGTTGGTCACGACTCGCACCTGGCCGGCGCGTTTTCAAACATGGTGCTGTATGCAAACCCCCCGTATGGCGGTCGAATTCCCATCTCGCCCTTCGCTGCCTAGATACGCTCGAGCACGACGAACAGTCGGAACGCCATCAGCCGGCCGAGCACCGGAGCGAGCCGGTCCTCGAGGCGCAACATTGGCGCGACGGCGCCGCGTGGGATCAGAGACCAGCGCCGAAAGCCGCCCGACATCGGGTAGGCGAACAAGCTGAGCAGGCGCGCCGCCTTCATTTCGAGCTCGGGCACTGCGTCGGCGAACGCGCCGGGCTGGCGTAGGAACAGAAGGGTGGGGATCGCCTGATTGGCGTCGAACGGATCGCTGTCCGGGTCGGGCGCCGCGGCGGCCAGCGGATCGGCGTCCATGAGCACCGGTTCGGGGTGGAACCAAGTGTAGAAGATACGGCTCACCGGCGTGATCGCCGGCTCGATCATGACCAGCCGGCCGCCGGGCCTGAGGATGCGCACCGCCTCGCCGAAGAAGGCGCGCGGCGCGCTCAGATGGTGCAGCACGTCGAGCATGGCGATGTTCGCGAAGCTCGCGCCGGCGAAGGGCAGGGCGTGCGCGTCGGCCACCGTGTCGAGCCAGGGCGCCGGCAGCACATCGGTCGTCACGACGTCGTCCGCGATGGTTTCGAGGCCGCCGCCCGAGCCGATCTCGAGGCTCGGTCCGGGCACGCAGGCCGCCGCGATGCGCCGGTAGTAGTCCTCGTAAATCTCGCGCAGGACCGCTTTGTCCCGCCACGCGTCGCGGCGCTCGGCGAGGCGCGTGTCGGTCATATGGCCTTGAGCTTGCGGTATGCGAAAACGACCATGCGCAGCAGCAGCCAGCCGTGCGTGAAGCGCGATATCTGGGTCTCGCCGTAGGTCCGCGCACCGTAGCGGATCGGGATGTCGATCAGCTTGAGGTTCAATTTGGCGGCGCCGAAGATCAGGTCGAAATCGCCAAATGGATCGAAATTGCCGAAATAGGCGCGGTTGGCCGCAATGCGTTCGTAACACGCCTTGGTCAGCACCTTGGTGCCGCACAGCGTATCGGTGATGCGCTGGTTCAGAAGCCAGCGGAAGATCAGCGAGAACGCCCGGTTGGCGACCCAGTTGAGCGGCGGCATCGCCTCGTCCTCGAGCGGATAGACCAGGCGCGAGCCGTTGATGAACTCGCCCTTGCCCGAGATCAGTGCGTTGTAGAACTTGGGCAGCGCCTCGGGCGGCACGGTGAGGTCGGCGTCGAGGATCATGAGCACCTCGCCGCGCGCCGTGGCGAAGCCCTTGCGCACGGCATCGCCCTTGCCCTTGCCGTCCTGGCGGATGACCCGAATGTCGAATTCGTCCTTGTAGGCCTCCTTGACGCGCAGCGCCTCTTCGTAGGTGCCGTCGACGCTGTGGCCCTCGACGAACAGAATCTCGAGGTCGTCGCAGAACCGCGGCATGCGCGTCACCGCGGCTTCGATATTGCCGCGCTCGTTGCGGCAGGGCACGACCACGGTGGTCGAGAGATCGCCGAGTTCGGCGTCGCGCAAGGGGCGGGCGACCAGGTAGTTGCGCAGGCACAGCCGGCGAATGCCGGGCAGGGTGCCGACGACCCGGTTGATCAGCCGGCCCAGGCCGAGCAGCCGTTTGGGCACGAGTTGGCGCCAGTCCTGCTTGATGATCTCGAAGTCGGCGAGCGAGACGAGCGACGCGATGTCGTCGGTCCACAACCAGTTCTGCTCTTTCTGGGGCATCTTGCCGCCCATCGACTCGGCCAGCCGAAGCAGCGGTTCCCAGCTCTTGGCATAATAGGCGATGACCAGCCGCGTGTCGCGATGACACAGATCGTGCAGACTGGCCAGCGTGGTCTCGCAGTCCTCGAGGCTGCCGATCGTGTCGGACAGCACGATAACGTCGAAGGGCCCGTCCAGGTCGGCCAGCACGGTGGCGTCTTCGACGTCGCCGACGTGGAATTCGAGGTCGGGATAGTCGGCTTGCGCGATCTCGATCATGCCACGGCTGATGTCGATGCCGACGCCGTGCGACGGCTTGAGCGCATCGAGCAGTTGTCCGGTGCCGCAACCGAGCTCGAGGACGCGCAGGCCTTCGTCGACCAGGAAACGCATGTAGCGCCGGTCCTCTTCGTAGTAGTACGCGTTGCGCTCGACCCATCGGTTGCGCTCGGTCGCGAGACGATCGGCGAGGTCGCGGATCGCCTGCTTGCGCGGCGAGAGATCGCCTGACATTTCTGACTTGTCGTCGGTCGTCATTTAGCGCGTTACGCCTTGGGCTCGGGCTGTGCGTCGGTGCCGGCCATCATCCATAGCACGCCCCCCGGCCCCCCGGTCAGCATGATGACGAGACCGAACGCGACCGATAGCGCCAGCGCCTCGTGGGCGGCGACGCCGATGAAGCCGAAGGCGGCGACCATCGCACCCTCGCGCACGCCCCAGCCGGCGAGCGAGATCGGCACCACGGAGGCGAGGATCACGGGCGGCACCAGCACGAGGCAATCGAGAAAGCCGACCGGCACGCCGAGACCGATGGCCAGCGCCGTCATCATCGTGATCGTGATCAGGTGGATGCCCAGCGACATTCCTATCACGGCGGTGGCCGGGCGCAGCTTGAACAACACATCGCGCACGCCTCCGGCGAGCTTGGCGATCGCATCCGACAGTCGGAAGCGGGCCGGCAGGGTGAACAGCCGGTCGATGACGACGATCAGCACGAAGCCACCCGCGATGGCGCCGAGCCCGATCATCACGCCGTTGCGCGCAATCGGATCCGCGACCCGGGCGAATAGCGCCGGAAGTGTCGTGATCGACAGCAGCGCGAGCGCCGCGAGCGCGATCAGCCGATCGATCAAGACCGAATTGACGGCGCCGGCCAAGCGAAACCCGGCGCGCCGGACGAGCCAGATGCGCACGGCGTCGCCGCCCACCGTTGAGGGCAGACATTGGTTGAAGAAGACGCCGATCAGGGTGAACCGCAGCAGCATCAGAATGTGCAACGGCTTGCCGAGTTGGCGACAGACAATGCGCCAGCGGCCCGACCCCAACACCGGCTGCGTGAAGGCGAGCACGAGCGTCGCGACGATCCAGCCGGGCGAGGCCTCGGCGAAGGTCTTTCCGACGGCCTCGAGATCGACGTTGGCGGCGAGCAGCCAAAGGAGGCCAACGGTAACGCCAAAGCGCACCGCAAAGCCGATTATATCATGATGCATTAATTCTCCCGCATCGCCATGGCTGCGCAGAGATGCGCAGGGATGCGATAAAGTAGCGGTTTCTGCATTTATAGAAGGTTTCAGTTGCCATTTCCCGCTTGCGCCTCCCTGTCAGGGACGCGCCATGATGCGCCCCGGTTTGAGGGCGGTCGCTTGCATAGTGCTTACGGATCGTCCGGGCGGCAGAACGAGAATAGCCGGAAACGCCATGCCGAGACGCCAGGAACGGGTTATCACCAAACGCACCGTCGACGCGTTGTCGGTCGAGCATCGCGACGCCGTGTTCTGGGACCGGGACCTCCCCGGCTTCGGCATCAGGGTCTATCCCTCGGGCCTGAAGAAATACGTCGTCCAGTCGCGCGGCCCCGGCGGGTCGAAGAGGGCGACGCTTGGACGGCACGGGAAACTCACCGCCGACGAGGCGCGGCGCCGGGCGGCGGAGGCCATCGACCGCATCAAGCGGGGCGAGGATCCGATTCCCCCTCCGCCGGAGCCCGAGCCGACGATGGCCGTTCTCGCCGAGCGCTACATGCGCGACTACGTGCCCTCGCACTGCAGGGCGTCGAGCGCGGAGGTCTACCGGCGGGCGCTCGACAACCACATCCTGCCGGCGTTGGGTGAGATGCGTGTTGGCGCGGTCGGGCGCGAGCAGGTGGCGGAACTGCATTACGCGATGCGCGGCGCGCCCCATGCGGCGAACGGGGTGCTGAAGATCGTGGCCAAGATGCTGTCGCTGGCCGTCGAATGGGGCCTGCGGGAGCACGGGCCGAACCCGTGCCGGGCGGTGCGCAAGTACCGGACGCACCCGCGCGAGCGGTTCCTGACCGGCGAGGAGTACCGCCGGCTCGGCCGGGCGATCGACGAGCTGGAGGCGAAGGGGAAGGTGTCGCTCCATGCGGCGGCAGCGATCCGGCTGCTGGTGCTGACCGGGTGCCGGCGCAACGAGGTGCTGGAGCTCAGGTGGGACGACATCGACCGGACGGTGGGGGAGCTGCGGCTGCGCGACGGCAAGACCGGTGCGCGCATGGTGCCGCTGACACCCGCCGTGGCCGGTGTGCTGGCGGAAATTCCCCGGGTTCCGGACAACCCGTGGGTGATCGCCGGGCAGAAGCCGGGCGCGCGCATGACCAACGTCAACGATCCGTGGCTGGTCGTGCGTGCCCGGGCCGGGCTCGAAGATGTACGTATCCATGACCTGCGGCATTCCTGGGCGAGCCGTGCGCTGGCGCTCGGCGAGAGCCTGAGCATGATCGGGAAGCTGCTGGGCCACAACAGGATCGAGACCACCGCGCGCTACGCGCATCTCGCGCGCGACACCGAGAAGGCCTCGGCGGCCAAGATCGGCGGCAGCATCGGCGCCGACATCCTGCCGGCGGACGGCGCGGAGGCGGCGTAATGGCCAAGCTGAACCGGCGTTCGATCTCCCGGCGCACCGTCGAGGCGCTCAAGGTCGAGAAGGACACGGTGTTCTGGGATCGGGACTTGCCGGGGTTCGGCATCAGGGTCTACGCCTCGGGCACGAAGATGTACGTGGTGCAAAGCAGGACGAAAGGAAAGTCGGTGCGGGTGACGGTGGGCCGGCACGGGGTGATCTCCGCCGACGAGGCGCGGCGCCGGGCGGCGCGGATCGTCAACCGGATCAAGGCGGGCGAGGACCCGATACCGGAACCGCTGCCGGCCCGGCTCGCGGGCGGGCCGACGGTGGCCGGCTTGGCGGCGCGCTACATGGAGAAGCATGTCGCGGTGCGCTGCAAGCAGTCCACGGCGGAAGGCATCCGGGGGCTGCTCGGCAAGTACATCTTGCCGGAGTTCGGCAAACTCCCGCTGCTCGCGGTGGAGCGCGAGCGGGTGGCGGCGTTCCACGTCCGGTTGAACGGGGTTCCCTACGCGGCGAACCGGGCGGTGGCGCTGATGTCGCGCATGTATGCGATGGCCGCGGACTGGGAGATGGTCCCCGACGGCACCAACCCTTGCCGGTCGGTGCGCAAGTACCCGGCGCGCGGGCGCGAGCGGTTCCTGACCGACACCGAGTTCCGCCGCCTCGGCGAGGTTCTCGGCGAGGCCCCCACCGAGGGCGGGGTGTCGGTCCATGCCGTGGCGGCGATCCGGCTGCTGATGCTGACCGGCTGCCGCAAGAGCGAGATCCTGTCCCTGCAATGGACTGACATCGACCTCGAGGCCGGCGAATTGAGGCTCCGCGAAAGCAAGACGGGCCCGCGCGCGGTGCCGCTGTCGCCGCCGGCGGCGAAGGTGCTGGCGGAACTGCCCCGGGTTCCGGGCAACCCCTGGGTAATCCCCGGCCAGAAGCCGGACACGCACATGACCAACCTGGACGACCCGTGGCGGATCGTGCGGGAGCGCGCGGGGGTCGAGAACGTCAGGATTCACGACTGCCGGCATTCCTTCGCGTCGAGGGCGCTGGCGCTGGGCGAGAGCCTGCCCGTGATCGCCAAGCTGCTCGGGCACAGCCAGATCCGGACCACCGCCCGGTATGCGCATCTGGCGCGGGATTCGGTCAGGGCCGCGGCGGCGCGGGTCGCCGCCAGCATCTCGGAGGATTTCCTGAAGGTCGGTTCGGCAACAGCGAAGCTGCCAGGGCGACAGGGTACGGACAGTCCAGGGTGACGAGCTATCGCGGAACTGCCGGAACGGCAAAGCGACGGCAAGCCAGTTCATTGTCGCCGAGAGCACGCCGGGTGACATTGTCAGACGCCGGAATGCCGGGAAACATCGACTTTAGCGAATTTGTCCGATGGCCGGTGGCCGAATGGCCGGTTACCGGGAAAGCAAGTCGTGAGCGAATACCGGTACTATGAGGTCCAGGCGATAGACCGCCCGCTTGGCGAGGCGGACATGGAGGCGCTGCGGATATTGTCGACGCGGGCGCGAATCACGGCCACGAGCTTCACCAATCACTACAAATGGGGCGACTTCCAGGGCGCCCCGAATCGGCTCATCGGCCGCTCCCGGCTCGACCCCTTCCGGCGCGGCTGCGACCTCGCGGAAGTCGTCGAATTGGGCGAGTCCCTGATCCTCGACTGTTATTCGGCGCGGAAATTTGACCCCCAAGAATCAAGGAATCTCAACAGGTTGGCGCGCCGATCAGCTTCGACCCTGCGTGCCGAATAACAGATCAGTGGCCGGAAGAGAGAGCAAGCCTGCTACCTTCATCACCGATATCCGCTTCGCCGAGCCATTCATCCAGTTTCGACCAGCGGCGGCGCCCCGAAACGTTGCGCACGGCGATGGCCACGGCCTTTTTTTGTCCGACCAGCACGACCAGCCGCTTGCCGCGCGTCACACCGGTGTAGAGCAGGTTCCGCTGGAGCATCGCGTAGTGCTGCGTCAGGACGGGGATGACGACGGCGGGATACTCCGAGCCCTGGCTCTTGTGAATCGTCGCGGCGTATGCCGGAACCAGGGTGTCGAGCTCGCCGAAACCATAGGTGAGCACGCGCCCGTCGAAACGCGCGGTCAGCTCGTCTTCATCGGGATCGACATCGTCGACATAGCCGATGTCGCCGTTATAGACCTCCTTGTCGTAGTCGTTTTCTATCTGCATCACCTTGTCGCCGGGCGCGAAGGTCCAGCCGAAGCGCTCGACCTTGCGCTCGCCGGCGGGATTGAGGGCGGCTTGCAACTCGATGTTGAGCGAGCGGGCGCCGACGCCGCCGCGGTTCATCGGGCACAGCACCTGGATGTCGCGCACCGGGTCGAGCCCGAAGCGCTTCGGGATGCGCGTCTTCACCAACTCGATGATCATGGGGACCGCGGTTTCCGGATCGTCCGCCCGCACGAAGTAGAAGTCGCTGTCGCCCTCGGGCTTGGAAAGATTGGGAATGGCGCCCCGGTTGATCCCGTGCGCGCTGGTGACGATCCGGCTTCGCGCCGCCTGACGGAATACCTCGGTCAGCCGCACGACGGGGACCGCACCGGAGGCAATGATATCGGCCAGCACCTGGCCCGGACCGACCGACGGTAGTTGGTCGATGTCGCCGACGATCAACAGAGCGGCTTCGTCGGGGACCGCCGTCAGCAACGCCCGCATCAGCATGACATCCACCATCGAGGTCTCGTCGACGACCAGAAGTCCGCAGTCGAGCGGATTGTCGGCGTTGCGTTTGAACCCTCCGCCCCTGGGATCGACCTCAAGCAGCCGGTGGATCGTCATGGCCTCGAACCCGGTGGCCTCCGTCATCCGTTTGGCTGCGCGGCCGGTCGGCGCGCAAAGCAGCAGGGTCACGCCCTTGGCGTCCAGGATGCGCAGGATGGCGTTGACGATGGTCGTCTTGCCCACGCCCGGACCGCCGGTGATGACCATGGCCTTGGAGTTCAGGGCCCGGCGAACCGCATCGGCCTGGCTTTCCGCAAGCGACAGGCCGGTCTTGCCCTCGACCCAGGGCAACGCCTTGCCGGCATCGATGTTCGGCCAGGGCAGCCTGCCGCCCGCGATCTTCAGAAACCGTTCGCCGATCGCCCGTTCGGCCCGGTACAGGCCACCAAGAAAAATACAGGGGGTTCCGGCAACCGTGTCCGCAACGACCGTTCCCTCGGCCAGTTCGAAGTCCAGAGCGGTTTGAACCAACTCCTTCGGGACTTCCAGCAATTCGACGGCGAGCGGCGCAAGCTCTGCGGCGGGAAGGCCGCAATGGCCGTCGTCCATCGCCTCGGTCAGCGCATGGGAAATCCCCGCGCGAACCCGGATCATGGCCGTCTTTTCGATGCCGAGTTTCATGGCGATCGCGTCCGCGGTCTTGAACCCGATGCCGCGAATGTCGCGGGCAAGGCGGTACGGGTTCTCGGTCATGACCTGAACGGCATCCACGCCGTAGGTCTTGTAGATCCGCACCGCGCGCGCCGTGCCGACGCCATGGCTGTGCAGGAACACCATGATCTCCCGGATGACCTTCTGCTCGGCCCAGGCGTCGGTGATGCGTTTGGCGCGAACCCGGCCGATGCCGGTCACCTCGCGCAGCCGTTCCGGCTCCGCCTCGATGATGTCGAACACCTTCTCACCGAACGCCCTGACCATCTTCCCGGCATAGACCGGCCCGATGCCGCGGATCATGCCGGAGCCGAGGTATTTCTCGATGCCCTCGATCGACGAGGGCTCCGAGGTGCGCATGAAGCGCGCCTTGAACTGCTGACCATGGGTGCGGTCGTTGATCCATTCCCCCGATGCGGTTATCCACTCCCCGGCCGAGACCATGGCGGCGTGGCCGACGACCGTCACGAGATCGCGATGGCCGCGTGCCTTGATGCGCAGAACGCAAAACCCGTTATCGGCATTGTGGAACGTCACTCGCTCGACGAGGCCAGCCAGAACCTCCCGGTTCGGCGCTTCCGGTTGCCGCACAGCCGTCCCGCTCACGACGTGCCGAGCGTATTGGCGGTCAACAACTCCTTGATCGGATCGAATTGCCGCGTCCGCTCCAAGGCCGCCGCCGGGTTTTCGAAGGGTGCCTCGTCGTCTTCCATGGCGGCCAGGTCGTTTTCGCGGCGCTCACGCTCTATGCGCGCGAGGTGCACCACTAGCTCTTGCGCCGTAAACATCTGCCTCACCCGCGAAACGAACCAGGGTAGTTCGCGGGCGAATTCGGGATGTTGGGCGGCGGCCTCGGCGAAGTTCAGAAGCTTCTCGGCAACCGCATAGTCAAAGGCCGCCTTGAGACCGTACCGCAGCTTGATAGTCTCAGCGGCAACGCACTGTTCCACCCAGATCTGGTGCAAATTTCCGTTCGTCATCCGAGGCCCCCGCATTGTTTCACATTTCTTGCCGCACCTCTCCGGAAGGGCTCACAATTCCGATGCCGCCATCATGAGTCCTGACGGCACTTCCCTTAGCTGTCAACGGCGGAGCAAAATTAGTCCACCCGGGCGGAGCAAAACTAGTCCACTTAACGTTATGCGGTACGCGGTGTTGGGGGGTTGTCCCGGTAGTCCATAGGAGGGACCCGCGCTGCTTCGTGTAGCGCTTGCGTTACGCGGAGCGAAGCAGCGTGGGAGGTTCCTGTGGACCCACCGGGTCAACCATTGCACCGGCGGTTAAGCAGGTATTTTTGGGGATTTCCGCCGTTTTTGGCTTTGGTTGCGACGATAGCTCTCGCCGTTCATTTCCAGGATATGGACATGGTGGGTGAGGCGGTCCAGCAAAGCCCCGGTCAGGCGTTCCGAGCCGAATATCTCCGTCCACTCATCGAACGGCAAGTTGGAGGTCACCAGGATCGAGCCCCGCTCGTAGCGCTGGCTGAAGACTTCGAACAGCAGCTCGGCGCCGGTCTTCGAGAGCGGCACGAAGCCGAGTTCGTCGATGATCAGAAGGTGATACTTTGCCAGTTGCTTCTGCAGGCGCAACAGGCGTTTTTCATCCCTGGCCTCCATCAGTTCATGAACCAGGGCAGCGGCCGTGAGGAAGCCGACGGAGAGCCCCTTTTGGCAGGCCGCCAGACCGAGACCGAGGGCGATATGGGTCTTGCCGGTTCCGCTGTTGCCGAGCGCGATGATATTCTCACGACGCTCGACGTATTCGCATCGCGCCAACTCCAGAACCAGCATCTTGTTGAGCGATGCGATGGCCTTGAAGTCGAAGCTGTCGAGGCTTTTGACGGCGGGGAACCTGGCCTGTCTGATCCGCCGCTCGACCATGCGGCGCTCACGGTCGATCAGTTCCAACTCGGTCAGACGGACAAGATACCGCACATGGTCGGCGCCCTCGGTGGCGCATTGGCGGGCCAGCTTGTCGTATTCGCGCAGGAACGTCGGCAGTTTCAGGGTCTTGAGGTGATGGGCCAGCAACACTTGCGGCGTATCGGTCATGACGCGCCTCCACCCAACAAGCTCATATAACTGGCGGCGGCCGTGGTCGCCACGTTGGCCCGAGGCAGGTAGGGATAGATATCCAGGTCGAGTTTGGGCGGGCGTCGCTCGATACGGCACAGCACAAGGTGTTTGACGGCGTCGTAGCCGATCGCACCCAGGCGCAGGGCGTCCTTCACCGCGCCGTGAAGCACCTCGAGATCGAAGGTCTCCAGAAGCCGAAGGACCTGGACGTATTCCCGCTTGCCGGCCTTGCCCATGCGCGCCTCCAGGAGACGGCGCAGGGTTGGGAAGGCATCAGGCAGTTCCCATCCGGCTAGCGGCGCGGCCTGATCCAGGGCACCGATCTTGTGCTCCAGCAAAGGCAGGTAGTGGATCGGATCGAAGACCATATCTTCCCGGTCGTAGGAACGGGGGTGTCGGGCAATGATCCCGGCGCCGCAACCGATAACCACCTCGTGGACATAGCCACGGATCCAGACTTCCTGATGGCCGTAGGCGACGGGCACGGAATAGTCATTCGTCCGGTAGCGCACCAGGGACAGCGAGTTGACCCGCGTGCCCTGCTTGTCGCACGCGTCGAACGGTGCCGGCAGTGGCCTCTTCTGATCTTGCCCGGTTTCAGTGGACGGTTCAGAAAGATCCGGTTGACCGCTTCTCGAAGTCATCCGGACTGATGTTGCCAAGGTAACCATGGCGCCGTTTTCGGTTATAGAACACCTCGATGTAGTCGAACAGATCGGCACGCGCCTCGTCTCGCGTACGATAGCGCACACGGTTCACTCGCTCTCGCTTGAGTAAGAGCTATTGTCAAAAGTTGTGTATGGGCTGATCATGCGGCGGCGCGATCCTGGCGTTCTCCATCTACGAATTTGACGCCGCGAATGATCTCGGCGAGATGGTTCGATCCATCGAGTTTTCTCCATTTTCTCTGAGCGCACTGGCATAGTTTGAAGACCATGGCCATCGCCGTCTTGCGCGACAGGCAGCCCTTGGTCCGGTAGGTGCGCAGACGAACCGTGGCGAACGTGCTCTCGATGGGGTTGGTCGTGCGTACATGCTTCCAGTGCTCGGCGGGGAAGTCGTAGAACGTCAGCAGGACGTCGCGGTCCTTGGCCAGGCAGGCCGCGGCCTTGTCGTACTTCGGCCCGTAGGCTTCCAGGAAGAAGTCGAAGGCGCTCTCGGCATCCTTCCTGGTTTCGGCCATCCAGATGTCTTGCAGGCGCCCCTTGGCTTTCTTTTGCAGACCCTTGGGCAGCTTGTTCAAGACGTTGCCCGTCTTGTGAACCCAGCAGCGTTGCTCGCGGGCGCCTGGGTAGACTTGGCGGAGCGCCTTCCAGAAGCCGAGCGCGCCGTCGCCGAGCGCCAGTTGCGGACCCATTTCAAGGCCGCGCCGCTTGAGATCGAGCAGAACTTCGAGCCAGGACTGCTCACTTTCGCGATAGCCGTCGGCGATGGCGATCAGTTCCTTCTGTCCCTTGTCCGTGGCCCCGACGATCACCAGGATGCACTGCTTCTCTTCCTCCATGCGGGCGCTGAAATAGATGCCGTCCACCCAGAAATAGACGTAGCGCTTGGCCGTGAGGTCGCGCCGTTGCCAGCGCTCCGCCTCAACCCCCCAGACCTCTTTCAGCCGGGTGATCGTGGAGGCCGAAAGCCCCGGCGCGGAGCTCCCCAGGAGCGCCGCCAAGGCTTCCCCGAAGTCGCCGGTGGAAATGCCCTTCAGATACAGCCATGGCAAAAGGTCTTCCAGGCTCTTGGCGCGGCGCAGATAGCGCGGCAGGATCGCCGACGTGAAGCGGATGGCGCCGTCCCCCCGGTCCCGCACACGGGGTTGGCGCACGCTCACCGGGCCGATCCCGGTCTGGATGAAGCGTTCCGGCAGATATCCATTGCGGACAACCCGGCGGCGGCCGGCGGCGTCAACAAGCGCCGCATGGCTACCCAAAAACACGGAGACCTCGGCCTCAACGGCTTGGGCCAACAACTCGCGAGCTCCAGCTTGTAGGACTTCCGTCAACGGATCTTTCTGAAAATCAGATGGGTTTTGAAAAGCAACAACGGTATTCTCTTTCATGGCGTATCCTTCCTTGGCTTAGCTCAAGTGGTGACATCAACAATCACCAGGATACGCCGCCTTCATTTCAACGCCGTACACAAGATTCGGTTATAGCTCGGCGGCGTATCCTGGCGATGATCGTACCGCCAATTTTACGAAGGCCGGATACGCCATGAGAGAGAGGATACAGTTGTGTGGATCCGCCAACCGCGGACATATTCAGAGGATCCGCTGACGGAGATTATACGCATGGGCGCGCGGCGCCTTCTGGCACAAGCGGTTGAGATGGAAGTCGCGGCGTTTGTCGAGGGGCAAGCCGACCGGACGGATGAGAGGTGTCGCCGTCGGATCGCAGGTCACGGGTATTTGCCAGAGCGCGAGATTCAGACCGGCATTGACCAGGTTGTCGTTCTTCCTCGGTCTGCGACATCTCGAGCCTGACGGATTCCGGAGAGCGACACTAGCTCGAAAGTTCAACTTCGAGCGGGACATTCCCAACCCACTTGCCGCGCCCATCGGGATTGCATACTCTTTATTGGAACTGTGGTCGGTCGTGCGACGACGGAACTCGAGTGAATATCTATCCGAGGAGTTACATGAAAGTCTGCTGGCGATCGACGATCATGATGGTGTCGCTGTTGCCCCTTGCATGCAGCGGCGCGGTTACCACGCAGTTCGTCCAATACGACGATTCGGGCGTTCCTGAGCTGTTCAGATACGGGGCCGTGGATCGTGATTTTCGCACCGTGATCCACGGAAATCCGAGCGCCGGGACCACGGAAGCTTTCGAGACGGCCGTAATTGATGCAATGCAGGGTCACACATGGGGGCGAAGGACGAACTTCACCACCACACCCTCGGCAAACGCGCGCGACGGATACCGGGTGGTAATGGTCTTCAGCGGAGAGCATCACATTGGCGGCCGTGTCGCGTGCCAAAATCCTGACTCTGGCACCCTCGCTCTCGTAACCAGCCAAGTGCACTTGCAAGCAGCATTCTGTTTTGAGGAACGCGTGCTGTCGCAGGTGCAGGTAACCTTTGTATCCTTTAGTTCACTTCAAGATCCGGTGCTGGGTGAAGCTGTTTCGCAAGCGGTACTTCATCTCTTCCCGTTGCGCGATCCAAGCCGCCAAGCGGACCCCAGCGACCATGATATCGTCGTTCCCCCCTGACATTAATCCGCTTAGGTGACATTCTGGAAGCGTGGCTCTTAGGGAGCGATGTCCCCTGCTGTTGGATTTGACGAGGTGGGTAGTAGGGCCGTCCAGGCGATATTGCCCCCCCCCCCCCCCCCCCCCCCCCCCCGGGCAAACCCCGTGGTGATCACGGACTCAGCGGCTAGATCGATCAAATTGATATGATTATGTCTCTATTTGTTTTTAGGAGGCGCGATTGATGGCGAGAGTGGCGGTGACGATCTCTTTGAGCGATGACGAGCGCGCCGAATTGGAGGCGCTGTCTCGTCGTCGCAAGACGTCGCAGGGGCTTGCGCGGCGGGCTCGGATCGTCTTGGCGGCGGCGGAAGGGTTGGAGAACAAGGAGATCGCCGTTCGTTCGAGGCGAGCGCGGACACCGTGGGCAAGTGGCGTCGCCGCTATGCGGCGGAGGGCCTCGACGGTTGTACGACGAACCCCGCCCCGGCGCGCCGCGTCAAATCGGCGATGACGCCATCGCGGAAGCGGTCCGGCTGACGCTGGAAGAGACGCCGCCGGACGCGACCCATTGGAGCCTTCGCTCGATGGCGCGGGCGAGCGGCCACGCGCCCTCGACCATTCATCGCATCTGGCGGGCCTTCGGCTTGCAGCCGCATCGCTCGGAGACCTTCAAGCTGTCGAGCGATCCCTTCTTCGTGGAGAAGGTCCGCGACATCGTCGGTCTGTATTTGGCGCCGCCGGATCGTGCCCTGGTTCTCTGTGTCGACGAAAAGAGCCAGATCCAGGCCCTGGACCGTTCCCAGCCCCTCTTGCCGATGCGCCCCGGGCAGGCGGAGCGGCGCAGCCACGACTACAAGCGCCACGGCACGACCTCTCTCTTCGCGGCCCTCGACATCGCCACGGGAGAGATCATCGGCAAATGTTTCCCGCGCCATCGGGCCCGAGAGTTCCGCAAATTCCTCGACCTCGTCGAGGCGAACGTCCCTTGATCTCGACATCCACATCGTCATGGACAACTACGGGACCCACAAGACCAAGGCGATCCGCGACTGGTTCGCCAAACGGCCGCGCTGGCAGGCCCATTTCACACCCACCAGCGCCTCCTGGCTGAACCAGGTCGAGCGCTGGTTCGGGCTGCTGACCGACAAGCAGATCAGGCGCGGCGTCCATCGCTCCACCAAGGAGTTGGAGCGCACCATCCTCGACTACATCGACACGACAAACCAGAACCCCAAACCCTTCACGTCTTGCGAATGGACCAAATCCGCCGATGACATCCTCGGCGCCATCCAGCGCTTCTGCCTCCGAACAATCGAAACGGACTCACTTCGGCGGACACTAGAGCATTTCAAGTTTGATTGAATCCATACACTGAGTTTCGGAAGTAGTTTGCGCATTCTTCTGGCATGAAGAGCTCGATGATGTCGGCGATGGCGGCCCAGAGGTCATCGACGGTTCGCGCTGAGACCTTTCGAAGCAGAGCCTTGAGCTTGGCGAAGGTTTGCTCGATCGGATTGAGATCGGGCGAGTAGGGTGGCAGGTAGAGCAAATAGGAGATGTCCCGGTCGATGTTGAAAAGTTGAGGTAGGTGTCGCTCTCCTGGAGCCGTTAGGCTCCGGGTGCTGCAAACCCAAGAGGGAGAACGACACCATGGGAAAGAATATCCGTAGTTCCAGTAGCCCGAAAGCCCTTGCCACCTCGTTTCCTATGCCGCCGCTGGCAGACGCGATGGACGCAGTCCGTCTCAGCGTGGATCGGTTCTGTCTCCTGGCCGGGGTCGAGGCCTTGGCCGAGATGATGGAGGAGGACGCCACGACCGTGTGCGGGGCCCGACATCGTCGCCATGGGAACCGTCGGGGTTATCGCTGGGGCCATACGCAGAGCGAGATCGGCTACCACGGCGGCCGCGTGAAAGTGCAGCGGCCACGGGTTCGCGACCATGCTGGCAAGGAGGTGGGTTTGGAGAGCTGGCAGGTGCTGCGCGACGGCAACCTGTTGCTCGAGTGGGCGCTCAACCTGATGGTCCTGAACGTGTCGACCCGCAAGTACCACCGCGCGGTCCGTCTGCCCGAGGGCGACCTGGCGAAAGCGCGTGGCGACGGCACCTCGAAGTCGGCCGTTTCCCGGCGCTTTGTGGCGCTGTCGCGCAAGAAGATGAAGGCCTGGCTCGCCTCGGACCTCTCGGAACTCGACCTGCTGGTCATCCAGATCGACGGTCTGCATGTCGGCGACCATGTCTTGGCGGCGGCGATCGGCGTCGATGGCAACGGCGACAAGCATGTCCTGGCCGTGGTCGAGGGGGCGACGGAGAACACTGTCGTCGTCCAGGCCTTGCTCGACAATCTCCTCGCCAGGGGGCTCGATCCGACGCTGCCCCGGCTGTTCATCGTCGATGGCGCGAAGGCGCTCAGCAAAGCGATCCGCAACACCTTCGGTGTGGCCGCCGCCATCCAGCGCTGCCAGGTCCACAAGGGCCGTAACATCATCGAGCGCCTGCCTGTGGCTCCCATAAATCCTATCTGCCGCAGAAATCCTAGTATTCCCGGCTTGTGCCGGATAGCGTCTCCGACATGTGCACGACCATTCGAATTGTCCTTGCCATGGTCCGTGAGGCTTTCCTCAGCCGCGCGGCGTTGCATCTTGAGAACCTTGCCCTGCGACAGCAGCTTGCCGCCTTAGATCGGAAAGGAGCCAGGCCATCGCTTCGGATGGCCGATCGCCTTTTCTGGGTCGTCCTGTCTCGGCTGTGGTCGGGTTGGAGGGAGATCCTGGTGATCGTCAAGCCGGAGACGGTTATCGGCTGGCATCGAAAGGGCTTCCGACGTTTCTGGACCCGGAAGTCGCGACGGGGGAAGCCGGGACGACCGCCCGTGTCGAGCGAATTCCGAGGGCTTATCCGCCGGATGTCTCGGGAGAATCCGTTGTGGGGCGCTCCCCGAATCCACGGTGAGCTCAGGATGCTCGGCTTCGAGGTCTCCGAGGCGGCCGTGTCCAAGTACATGCCGCGCCATCCAAAGCCACCTTCGCAGACATGGCGGACGTTCCTCGAGAACCACGTCGGGTGCCTAGCGTCGACCGACTTCTTCGTCGTACCCACCGCGACGTTCAGTCTTCTATTCGTGCTCGTTGTGCTGCGGCACGAGCGTCGGCGGATTGTTCACATCGGCACCACGGCACACCCGACTGCGGCGTGGGTCGCGCAACAGATCCGGGAGGCCTTTCCGTGGGAGACAGCACCACGGTATATGATCCGAGATCGGGATCGTGTGTACGGTATTGCCTTTCGTTCGCGGATAAAGGCGATGGGCATCGAAGAGGTCGTGACGGCGCCGCGATCGCCGTGGCAGTCGCCGTACGTTGAGCGCGTGATCGGGTCCATCAGGCGAGAGTGTCTGGATCACGTGATCGTTCTAAACGAACGGCATCTGCGGGCGATACTCTTGTCGTACATCGACTACTACCAGCGATCCCGCACGCACCTGGCGCTAGGCAAGGATACCCCTGAACGGCGATCGGTTCAGCCGGCTGGCGCCGGGAAGATCGTGGCGTTTCCACAGGTCGGCGGGCTGCATCATCGGTACCAGCGGTTGGCGGCCTGACTGGCACCGGCTATCGTATAATCGGCTTGCGGCGATGATTCTGACGCCGTCGGGGTCGCCGTAACCTCAGCAATCCGTCTTACTATGGCAAGGCCCCCCAAGCCGGTTGCCGATCGATGTGGGCGTCGTTTCCGAAGATGACTATGCCCGCCTCACAGCGAAGATGGTGCCATCACCAGTGCCGGCGGACCGGTCGGCGTTCTTGATGCACCCCGGATGAGATAAATGGGAGGCACAGCTGGTCGCCATGGCCAATAAGACAGCCCGTGTCGCCTGGGCACTGCTCAGGTACGAGCGTATCTACCGACCGACGCCGGCATAGCCAGCTGGCAAACCGGGATCAAATTGCGAGGGTAACGACGATTTGATGGCGAAACAGGGTTCCACCCGAGATCGGCCAAACCCGAGGCATTGTCCGAGCATCAAGCTCGTTAGTCTGACTGGGCGTCGATCTTTCGGATTCCATCAGGGCCAGCGGTCAGCGTACCGCAGAGAAAAGGCCGGATACATGACTGCAAGCTCTACCGCCGATTCAAATCAGTTTTCCCCTTGCAACACCGGGGGCGTCCATACATGACAATGCCAATCAGCGAGATATTGTCCCCATCATCGAAGAGAGTCATCAAGCGGTCGACATCTTTGGAGCAGTAAGCCTCTGAGTATTCCTCAAGCGTGGCTAGAACAGCCTCTTCATCCGTCATTTGTAAATCCCCCGGCCTCCGATGTGGCCTAAGGGCCGCAAGGACCGCTATGCCATGCTGTCCGAGCATCTCCTCCATCTGCTGCGGACCTACTGGAAAGCGTCACGGCCGCAGGGCTGGCTGTTTCCGGGTCAGAACCCGGTCAATCCGCTGACCACCTGTCAGTTGAGACGCGCCTTGAATGAGTCGTTATAACCGTTCTCCCATGGGCTACACGATTCGCGCATAGCGTTCGCGCTCCCAGTCACTGACGGCTCTCTGCCAGGCGCGCAGCTCCCACGCCCGGGAGATTTCGTAGTACTTGCTGAAGTCTTCACCGAGCGCGGCTCGAAGCACCTCGTCGGTGCGGAAAGCGTTGAGCGCGCTTTCCAGCGAGTTCGGGAGAGCGAGAAGATCGGCCCGGTCAGACACGTCGCCTTCGAGTGGGGGGGGAGGCGCCGACTCGTGGTGGATACCGTCGCAGGCCGAGGCGACGAGCACCGCCAGCGCGAGATAGGGGTTGGCGTCGGCGCCGGGCCGGCGGCACTCGATGCGCGAGTGCTCGTGGCGGGCGGAGTGAATGGCACGGATCGACGCGGAGCGATTCTCGTAACCCCAGCTCACGTTGACCGGAGCGAAGTATCCGGGCACCAGGCGTTTGTACGAGTTGACCGTCGGATTCAGCAGCAGCGACGCCGCTGGCAGGTGGTCGAGCACACCCGCGATCGCCGCGGCTGCCACGGGTGTAGCATCATCGGCAGGCGCCGCCGGGGCGAACGCGTTTGTCCCATCGCGCCACAACGAAAGATGCACGTGGCCGCTCGAGCCCTCCTCCAACGGCATGGTCTTCGCCAGGAAGCTGGCGCGCAGCCCCAGCGCAGCCGCCACGTCCTTGACCGCGAACTTGACGAACGCGGCGTCGTCGGCGGCTCGCAACCCGGAACGGGCTTCGATGTTCAGCTCCAGCAGCCCCGGGCCTGCCTCGGTGTGGACGGCCTCGAGCTCGACGCCCAGACCCTCGAGCGCGGGCACCAGGCTGGAGAGCAGGGCATCGAAGCGACCGATCTCATTCAGGTGGTAGCTGAGCCCGCTCGACAGGGGCTCCGCGTCGCGATCCCAGAGACGGACCTCGTACTCAAACGCGGCCAGCACCTCGTAGCCGAGACCCACCATGGCGGCGAGCGAATCGCGCAACACCTCGCGCGAGGCGAGGTCGCAGGGACTGCCATCGCGCCAGCTCGGCGTAGCGAGGCAGATTCGCCACCCCGGCCGCCAGCTCAGCTCGCGCAGGGTCTCTGTTTCGGGCACGATCAAGAGGTCGGGCGCGCCGGCGCGAATCCCATGGTGCTCGTAGTCGGCAATGGGTTCATCCACGGGGTCGAGGCCGAGCCAGAGGTCAGTCATCACGGTCCCGTTGTCGACCGCCGACTGGAAGGCCAGCGGCCGGAGCGCCTTCCCCCGAATCGAACCGTGCACGTCGGGCATCCCGAGCAGCACGAACTCTTCGTCCGGGGCCGTCATTGCTCTCCTCGAGCGGCAGCACCCGGACCGGTGAGTGCCGCCTTCACGTTGCGCTCGACCTCGGCCACCGTCTCGGCGAAGCGTTCGATCATCTCCGCGAGCTCCTCGTCGGTGCTCGTGTAGGCAGGGGCCAGCAGCGTCTGGTCCCCGGCGAAGCCGTCGCTGGTCGGGTGGGTGGACGTGATCAGCAACCCTCGCTTGAGCGCCTTGGCATCGACGAGACTGGCCGTGTCGAGCGCATCCGGGAGAAAGGATTGCCCGTCCCGCGGGTCGACGTACTCGACGCCGAGCAGGAATCCATGGCCGCGCACCTCGCCGACAATCTCGCACCCGGCAAGCGCGGTCTCAAGCTCCTCTCGCAGCGACGGTCCACGTGCGCTGACGTGGCCCACCAGTTGGTGGTCGACCATGTAGTCGAGAACGGCGAGGCCGACCGAGCACGGAAGCGGCGCACCGTCCCAGGTGTGCCCCAGATCGAAGGATTTCGAGCCGCTGGCGAGAGCCTCGTACACATGCTCGCGGCACAGCGTTGCCGCCAGCGGGGCATAACCGGCACCAAGGCTCTTTCCCGTGGTGACGATGTCAGGCTCGATGGCTAAGCCGTGCCCGGCGAACCACCGTCCGGTTCGGCCCATGCCGGTGACGACCTCATCGAAACAGATCAGGAACCCGTGACGCTCGCGGCGCTCGGCCAGCCCCTCCCAGAACCGTGCCGGAGGCGAGTACGCGGGCAACGCCGCCGCACTGATCGGCTCACAGAAAAACGCCGAGACCGTCTCGGGCCCGGCCTCCTCTAGCGCACGATCGAGCGCCTCGAGGGCGGCTTCACCGGTTGGATCGAACCGCTTCGTGCTCGGCGGTATGTGCAGATGCTCGCTCAGATACGGAACGAACGGTCCCTGGAGCCCAGGACGTCCCGTCAACGCCAACGCCGCCATCGTGGCTCCGTGATACGCCTGCGCCGGCGAAATCACCCGCCACCGCTGCGGTTCCCCTCGGTCGACGTGATACACCCGCGCCAGCCGAAGCGCCGTCTCGTTCGCCTCGGCACCACCGCTCCCAAACCGCACGCGCGCCATCTCCGGTGCCGCCACGTCAAGCAGCCGTTCGGCGAGACGCTCCTGGGGCTCGTTCGTGAAAAAATGGTTATACATATAGGTGATCTCACCGGCGCGCTCCCAGGCGGCGTCGGCGATCTCACCGAGGCCATGGCCGATGCTGGCGGCCATGGCACCGCCCGAGCAGGCGTCGAGGATCTCGCGGCCTTCGGTGGTGTAGAGCCACACGCCCTCGCCGCGGTCTATGTTCGGATAGGGCCAGTCGAGGAGGCGCGGAAAGACGCTCGTGGCGCCGGCCTCGATCCCGATCACGATGCCGTCTTCCTGGCCTTCACACGACCGACGCACGCATCGGGTACGCGACGCGGGAGCCCGGCTATATCCTCGGCGAATCGTTCGAACAATTGCAACGCGATTTGTCGTGACGCGTCGGCCATGCGATTGGTCTCCTCGAGCAACTCGTCGGGATCGACGCCTACCTCGGCGAGCTCATGGGGATAGGTCTTCACCCAGACGTCCATGATTTCCGGTGTGACCTCCGGGTGAAACTGCACCCCGAGGCTGCGACCGATGATGAATACCTGCGGACCTGCATCGCTGTCGGCCACCAGCTTCGCGTCTCGCGGGAGGGTGAAGGTGTCGAAATGCCACTGAAACCAGGGCCCTTCCGGCACCAGTTCCACGTTGCTGCTTCGCACCGGAAGCCACCCTACCTCCGACAGCTCGCCGCGATAGCACTCCCCGCCGAGGATCCGTGCCAGCAACTGGCCGCCGAAACAAAGACCGAGTATCGGAACCTCGGCCTCGGTCGCGTCGAGGAACAAGCGCTTCTCCCGCTCGATCCACGGGAGCCAATCATCGAAGGCCGCGTACTGGGAGCCGAGAGACGCGAGGAGGTCGTAGTCCCGGGGGTCGACGTTCCGGTCGTCCAGGTCGATACGGAACACGTCCACAGCCGCGCCCAGATCAGCGAGCCACTCACTGAGCACACCCGGCGGCGTGGCGTCTTCGTGCTGTACGATCAGCGCCCGCACGTTGCCGTCAGTTTCGCTCACGGCGCATCTCCTTCCGCGACGGCAGGCGAACGGTATCCTTGCCGGGACAGCTCGCGCTCAACCTGCTCGGCCACTTCTGCCACCGAGGCGGCAAAGCGACGAACCATCTCCGCGAGGTCCGCTTCGGTGGTCACGAATGGCGGGGCGAAGAGGCTTTGATCTCCCGCATACCCGTCGCCAGTGGGCTGTGTGGAGAGGACGAGCAGCCCGTTCCTGGCAGCGGCTTGATCGATTCGACCGGCCACCCCCAGCTCGCGCGGGAGAAACGACCACCCGTCGCGGGGGTCGACGTAGTCGACGCCGAGCAGAAAACCGTGGCCACGTACCTCACCCATGAGATCGATCCCGGCGAGCGCGGCCTCGAGCTCCTCTCGAAGCGGGGGTCCACGCGCCGCAACGTGCTCCACGAGCCCTTCGGAGCGCAAGGCGTCGATCACGGCAACACCAACCGCACAGGACAACGGAGCCCCGTCCCAGGTGTGACCCAGCGGAAACGCACGAGACCCATCGGCGACCGCGCAGTAGACGTGCTCGCGGCAGATCGCTGCACCGATCGCGGCGTACCCGGCACCCAGACCCTTCGCCGTGGCAATGATGTCGGGGAGCATGGGCAAACCCTCGGCCGCGAACCATCGTCCGGTTCGGCCCATGCCGGTGACGACCTCATCGAAACAGATCAGGAACCCGTGACGCTCGCGGCGCTCGGCCAGCCCCTCCCAGAACCGTGCCGGAGGCGAGTACGCGGGCAACGCCGCCGCACTGATCGGCTCACAGAAAAACGCCGAGACCGTCTCGGGCCCGGCCTCCTCTAGCGCACGATCGAGCGCCTCGAGGGCGGCTTCACCGGTTGGATCGAACCGCTTCGTGCTCGGCGGTATGTGCAGATGCTCGCTCAGATACGGAACGAACGGTCCCTGGAGCCCAGGACGTCCCGTCAACGCCAACGCCGCCATCGTGGCTCCGTGATACGCCTGCGCCGGCGAAATCACCCGCCACCGCTGCGGTTCCCCTCGGTCGACGTGATACACCCGCGCCAGCCGAAGCGCCGTCTCGTTCGCCTCGGATCCGCTGGTGACGAACCGGACGCGGGTGAAGCCCCCGGGCGCGACGTCGACGAGCTCGCGGGCGAGGCGTTCCTGCCACGGGTTCGTGAGCCGCTCGTTGTGGACGTAGGCGAGCCGCTTCGCCTGGTTGCGTGCCACCTCGATCAGATCGCGGCGCCCGTGCCCGAGCGTTGCCGCCATTGAGCCACCGCTCATTGCGTCCAGATAGCGCCGCCCCGCCGAATCCTCGACCCAGACACCCTCGCCCCGGACAACGACGGGATATGGCCGGTCTAGTACCAGGGGGAGAACCGACGTAGACGCGCTGTCAACGCTCGATGTCGTCATTTTAATTGGCGCCTTGGAAATAACGGCGTGATGCGATGTGGGAGGTGGTCAGCATCGTGCCGACGAGAACCCGTTCGCGGGTTCACCATAAGCCACTTCCCGTGGCGATAGTCAACGTTCCTGGCCCAGGCGCCCAGTCCTCCCGTAAGCGTTCGTTCAGGCCGTGGAATGGGTCCCGTCAAGCGCATCTCCCACGTTGAGGCGAGGCCCCACAAGGTGCTGTCTTTCTGCTGGTAACGCGATTTGCCATGCGCTATCGTCGTGCGCATGGTGGTTCTGGACGAGGATTTTGGCACCAACCTGACGCTGGTCGAGGGTAATGGCGGGGTCCGGTTGTCCCCCGTGTCGGTGCCGGAGCACGCGCCGCGCGACTGGCGGTCACAGTGTGAGCGGGAACGGGCGCGGGCGGACGCGGCCGAAGCGCGCGCGGAAGAGCTGCGCTGGGCGGAAGTGGCCGCCCGCAGCGATGGCGGTTCGTGGAAGTCTCGGTTCAAGGCCTGCCGGCGCAGGCTGAGTGAGGCCGTCGAAGAGACGAAGGAAGCCCGCCGCACGGCAAGGGACGTGCCGTCCTTGCAGGCGGAAGTGGCGCGCCTGGAGACGCTCCTTTCTGAAGCCGGCATCGCGTCGGCCTTCGATACGGCCGGGGCGCTGCGCAAGGAGAACGCCCGGCTGCGCAAGGCCCTGGCGGCATCGAAGGCCCGAGAGGGCGCGACCGGGCCGTGGCCCGCTCCGCCCCGGCGGCGCACCGTCCTGGAGCCTTCCCCGGACCAGAAGGAGACCGTCAGGTCGCTTCGCACGGAACTCCGCCGGCTCGACAAGGAGGTGGTCCGGCGGGACAAGGAGAACGCCCGGCTGAACACGCGCCTCGACCAGGAGAAGGAGAGGACGGAGCGCATCAGGGAGACCGCGAAGAAGCTGTCCAGCGAGTCCCTTCGGCTCCACCGGGAGGTGAGGATACTGGGCGACGCCGAGGCCCGCGCCCGGTCGCTGTCCGACGAGGTTTTCTGGCTGCGCCATGCCCTGGAGGTGTCCAAAGCCGGTAAGGAGAAGTTGAAGGCCCGGCTCGCCAAGCTTCGGGCGGCCGGGGCGACCCTGTCGAAGCTGCCGTCCGACGAGGCCGCTCAACTGCGCGCGGCGTTAAGGCGATCACGGCGTCAGAAGACGACGATCAACGCGCTGCGCAAGGGCAACGCCCGTCTGCGCAGGACCATGCGGGAGTTGGAGACCCGGAAAGCGGCGCTGGCGGTTCAGCCTGCCAAGCTTCGCGCGATCAGGAAGGCACTCGAGTCCGAGCTTGCCGGGCTTCGGGCGGTCAGGAAGACGTTGTCGAAGTCGCTGTCCGTTGCAGACGCCGATCTCCGCAGGGCTCTGCGAAGGTCGCGGCGCCAGAAGGCTACGATCAAGTCGCTGTCCCGGGAGAACGCCCGCCTGCGCAAGGGCGCGAAGACGTCGCGGAACCGGATCGAGACACTGGAAGTCCAGCTTGAGAGGCTTCGTGCGACCGGGGCGGTGCTGTCGAGGGCGCTCTACGGCCGCAAGAGCGAGCAGCAGGACAAGCCGGGCTCGGAACACAAGCGCGGCCAGCAGCGCGGCGCGCCCGGCCACGGCCGCACCCAGCGGCCCGGGCTCGATGAGCGCACCGAAGAGCACAACCCGCCGCCGGATGCGTGCGTCTGCGGCCGGTGCGGGCAGCCCTATGCGCCGAACGGCGCCGAGGAATCCACCCTCGTCGAGATCGAGGTCAAGGCCTACAAGCGCGTGATCCGCCGTCCGCGCTGGCGCCGGACCTGCGAGTGCGCGTCGTCGCCCATGGAAGTGTCGGCGCCCCCGGTGCCGCGGCTGTTCCCCAGGACGCTCTACGGGACCAGCTTCTGGGCACGCTTCCTGTTCGAGCACTGTGCCTGCTTCCGCCCCGTGCACCGCGTTGCCGCGTGGATGTCCGCCCAAGGGCTGACGGTCTCGCCGGGGACGCTGGCCGACAGCCTGAAGCGGTTCGTGCCGCTGCTCGAGCCGCTGGCCGAGGCGATCCTTGCGCACCAGAACAAGGCGGCGCTGCGCCATGCCGACGAGACCAGCTGGCGCGTCCAGGAACTTCGCGGGGAAGACCGCTCGAGCCGCGCCTGGCTGTGGGTCTCGGTCAGCAATGACGCGGTCTCTTTCCATATCGACCCCTCGCGCAGCGCCGAGGCGGCGCAGAAGCTGTTCGGCGACGCTCTCCTCGACACGGTCATCGTCTGCGATCGCTATAGCGCCTACAAGCGACTCGCTCGCCTTCGCGAGGGCAAGGTGACCCTTGCATTCTGTTGGTCCCATATGCGCCGCGATTTTGTCGAGTGCGCGGCCGGCCAGGTGAGACTGACGGACTGGTGCCAGGGATGGATCGAGCGGATCGCGTCGATCTACCGCCTGAACGAGGCGAGGTTGGCTCATTACGACCCCGTGATCAAGCGCCAGACGCCGGCGTTCGACGCGGCGCAGGGCGCGTTGAAGGCGGCGCTCGACGGCCTGTTCGCGGAGGCCGCCCGGGAGTTGGTCGGCCTGCCGGACCAGGCGCGCCAGGGCAGGGCGCTGCGCTCGCTGCTGAACCATCGCGAAGGGCTGAGCGTGTTCGTCGACCGCCCGCAGGTGCCTCTGGATAACAATCGCGCCGAAAGATTGTTACGAGGTCCGGCCATAGCAGCCCGTTGATTAAGTGGCTTTTTCCGGCTCTCACTCCCAGATGAGGAATGCGGCGGCGAAAACCGTCTGGCCGCTTTGCGAGACCCCCAGTGCGACCAGCATGGCCCCGGTGGGCGTGAGCAGCACGAAAATACCGCCATATCCGCCCGCCACGGCCTCCCGCGGGGTGCCGGCGCCGATGAGCTGGCGCATCAGCAACGATAGGTTGTGGCCGGCGACGTGGAGCAGGTATCGCTTGTGCACGTTCTCGCGGCCCCGAAGCCAGGTCCGGCGCATGCCGCCGCGATCGAGGTTGTGGGCGAAGGAGCGCTCGACGATCTCGGCGCGCAGCTTGAAGGCTTGCTTGGCCACCCCCGATAACAGCCGGGTCCGGTTGTTGGTGACCGCGCGCCGCGCCGCCTCGTCGCCGCGCCAGCGCGCGAAGCCCTTCTGCTTGGGCTCGGCGATCCGGGTCTTCCACGGGCCGTTGTCCAAGGCCTTCAAGACCGCCCGTGAGTGATAGCCTTTGTCGGTCACACATTCGGCCGGGTCCTCTGCCGTCGGCGCCGCGTCAACGCTCGCAAGGTTCTCCTTGGCCGTCTCCAACGTTTTGGGAAGCGTCGTCGTGTCGCCCTCGTCGGCCGGGTGCAGCTCGGCGGCCACCACCGCGCCGGTGTCCAGATCCACCGCGTGCTCGGGCTTGTAGGCCAGATGCGTCGTGCCGTCCTTCATCTTGGCGATCTTGGCCTCGGGGTCGCTCTTCGAACCCAGTCCTCGTTGGAAAGCTTCTTGCCCTTGCGCTTGCGGTCCAGACGCGCCAGGTCCTCGGCCGTGGGCGTCTCGATGCCGCTCTCCCGGGCCAGGTGCTCCAGCATCTCCCGGTAGCCTTCACCCGTGTCGCGCCGCACGATGTTGCGCAGCGCCGCGTTGGCCTCCATGGTCGAGGCATCCACCCCGATGCGCTCGCCCTTCACCAGACCCGCCTCGCCGATCAAGGCCAGAACCCAGTCGAAGACCGCCGCGTGGACTTCATGGGGCAGGCGCGCGCGGGTCTTCGACAGCCAGGAATGGTCCGGCACCCGCTCACGGCTCCCCAGTCGCAGGAACTCCCGCAGCGACAGGGAATCCGAGCAACGCCACTCCAGACCGCGCTCTGAGTCGATGCCCTCGAAGTAGCCCACCAGGTGCATGCGGAAATAGCGCCCGGGCGGCACCGAGGGCGCGCCCATCCTGGCCGCGTAATAGGGCCGGCAGCTCGCCTCGGCAAAGGCGTCGAAGCCGCCCTCGATCAGCACCGACTGCAGGCGGTCGTAAAACACATGACCCGGCGAGCGCGGCATCTCCGCCCAGCCCACCATCAAGTCCCCCTGACGATCCTTCTGCTGTCCCATCGCCATCGGCGAATCCTCCGGTCAAATCAGAACATCAAAGAATCAGACCAGGCCGCTTGCGTCCAGTGCCGACTTCGTCAACGGGCTGATAGGGCGACGGCTGTCGTTCGGTTCCGACAGCGAGGACGGCGCCAGGTTCACGGCGATCATGTACTCGGTGGTGGGCACGCTCTCGATGAATGGCATCGACATCCTGAGCTGGCTGGACACGTGGCTCGCAGCGTGCGCGGAGAACGATCGCAAACCACCGGACGACCTGTCGCCGTGGCTGCCATGGTCGATGAGCGAGGAGCGCAGGCGCGAACTCATGGCGCCGGCGTGACCGGCGCGATCGAGTGCCGTTATTACGGCCGCGACTTCACCGCCGGGGAAATGGCGCTGCTGCGCGCGCTGATCGCCGGGCCGCCGCCGTTGAACCGCCATATGCTGTCGAAGGAGTTCTGCCGGCGCATCGGCTGGTTCAAGCCCGACGGCGGCCTCAAGGACATGATGGCCAGGGTCGCCATGCTGGCCATGCACAGGGACGGCCTGATCGCCCTGCCGGCGCCGCAGGGACGGCAGAACCGGCCCGGGCCGATCGTCTTCGGGCCGGACACCGAAGCGCCGCTGTTCCCGGCCCCGACGACCCTCGACAAGGTCCGTCCGCTCGACCTGCGCCCCGTCGTGCGCGGCACCCGGGAGAGCAAGCTCTGGAACGAGTTCGTCGCCCGCTACCACTATCTCGGATACAAGACCCTGGTCGGCGCCCAGATGCGCTACGCCGTCCACGACCGCGACGGCTGGCCGCTCGCCATGCTCGGCTTCTCCACCGCCGCGTGGAAGCTCGCCCCGCGCGACAACTTCATCGGATGGACACGGCAGAAGCGCGAGAAGAACCTTCCCTTCGTGGTCGACAACCCGAGATTCCTGATCCTGCCCTGGATCAATATCCCCAACCTGGGTTCGCACATCCTGGCCATCATCCGCCGGCGCCTGCCCGATGACTGGACCGAGCGCTACAACACCACGCCCGTGCTCATCGAGACCTTCGTCGAGACCCCGCGCTACACCGGCGCCGTTTACAGGGCCTCCGGCTGGACCCGCGTCGGGACCACCCAGGGGCGCGGGCGCTACGACCGGGACAGGCAGTCCGACAAGCCTAAAAAGGATGTCTGGCTCCGGCCCCTGCGACGGGATTGGAAACGCACCCTCAATCGCTAAAATCGGCCGGGGCGAATGGAAACGCCCGCGCTGATTCCACGGCCTGAACGAACGCTTACGTCCTCCCCCGCTTGATTGCCTGGTTTGGCCTCCTCGCCACACTCATCATCAACGATCTCGAACTGATCGCGCAGAACCCTCTCCAGGATCGCAAAACTGGAAAGCTTTGCCGCCGCCGTGTCACGGAATTGCAGCACCAGGGCTAGGAGATACTGACCCGCTTCGCCGAGGCGCCGTTTTGAAACACTCGGCGCCGTATTCGCGAACGCGCCATTACCCTCGCGATCGACATAGCGGCGGATCACCTCCTTGCTGATCTGCTCGTGCAGACCGGGATGATATCGCTCAAGCTCACGGGCAAACTTCGAGATGCTCTCAACAACGATACCAAGTCGTGTCAGCGCCCGCATTGCCGAACGAAGGGCCGTCGAATCCATGCGTTGGTGGCTGGTATCGACAGAGAACCCCTGCACCAGCCGATCCGTCAAACACCGGAACAGCAATTCATCGAGACCTTGTTCGATAAACAGACGGCGATAGTTGCGCAGGGTTTTCTCACAGAAATAGCTGTCCGCTTCGCTGCGCACGTCCAAGGCATAGTGCCACGCCATATTGAAGGCCAGGGCCTCGACGGTCTCTGCATCGCTCAGATCGTGCAGCTGCTGCAAAAGCAAGACCCCGATGACAACGTGTAGATCCTTCGATGGTCGGCCCATGCGTTCATCAAGGTGACGGCAAAGATCGTCAACCGGAAGTTCGACAAGCAGATGGTTCCGAAAAACCCCGGCCCAGGATTGCTCCATCAGGCGCCGACGTTTGTCCCCGAAATCGGACCAGCGATCAAACAATTCCCCAGTCCGTCGGTCGCGTAAAGTAAACATGCACAATTATAATCCAGCCGACTCTCATGAGGAATCGACTTTTTACCGCCCCGTCAAAAGTTGTGTATGGGCTGATCATGCGGCGGCGCGATCCTGGCGTTCTCCATCTACGAATTTGACGCCGCGAATGATCTCGGCGAGATGGTTCGATCCATCGAGTTTTCTCCATTTTCTCTGAGCGCACTGGCATAGTTTGAAGACCATGGCCATCGCCGTCTTGCGCGACAGGCAGCCCTTGGTCCGGTAGGTGCGCAGACGAACCGTGGCGAACGTGCTCTCGATGGGGTTGGTCGTGCGTACATGCTTCCAGTGCTCGGCGGGGAAGTCGTAGAACGTCAGCAGGACGTCGCGGTCCTTGGCCAGGCAGGCCGCGGCCTTGTCGTACTTCGGCCCGTAGGCTTCCAGGAAGAAGTCGAAGGCGCTCTCGGCATCCTTCCTGGTTTCGGCCATCCAGATGTCTTGCAGGCGCCCCTTGGCTTTCTTTTGCAGACCCTTGGGCAGCTTGTTCAAGACGTTGCCCGTCTTGTGAACCCAGCAGCGTTGCTCGCGGGCGCCTGGGTAGACTTGGCGGAGCGCCTTCCAGAAGCCGAGCGCGCCGTCGCCGAGCGCCAGTTGCGGACCCATTTCAAGGCCGCGCCGCTTGAGATCGAGCAGAACTTCGAGCCAGGACTGCTCACTTTCGCGATAGCCGTCGGCGATGGCGATCAGTTCCTTCTGTCCCTTGTCCGTGGCCCCGACGATCACCAGGATGCACTGCTTCTCTTCCTCCATGCGGGCGCTGAAATAGATGCCGTCCACCCAGAAATAGACGTAGCGCTTGGCCGTGAGGTCGCGCCGTTGCCAGCGCTCCGCCTCAACCCCCCAGACCTCTTTCAGCCGGGTGATCGTGGAGGCCGAAAGCCCCGGCGCGGAGCTCCCCAGGAGCGCCGCCAAGGCTTCCCCGAAGTCGCCGGTGGAAATGCCCTTCAGATACAGCCATGGCAAAAGGTCTTCCAGGCTCTTGGCGCGGCGCAGATAGCGCGGCAGGATCGCCGACGTGAAGCGGATGGCGCCGTCCCCCCGGTCCCGCACACGGGGTTGGCGCACGCTCACCGGGCCGATCCCGGTCTGGATGAAGCGTTCCGGCAGATATCCATTGCGGACAACCCGGCGGCGGCCGGCGGCGTCAACAAGCGCCGCATGGCTACCCAAAAACACGGAGACCTCGGCCTCAACGGCTTGGGCCAACAACTCGCGAGCTCCAGCTTGTAGGACTTCCGTCAACGGATCTTTCTGAAAATCAGATGGGTTTTGAAAAGCAACAACGGTATTCTCTTTCATGGCGTATCCTTCCTTGGCTTAGCTCAAGTGGTGACATCAACAATCACCAGGATACGCCGCCTTCATTTCAACGCCGTACACAAGATTCGGTTATAGCTCGGAAAAGTGGAGGCGCCCTACACCGTTTGCATTGCTTCTGCCTCGAATTTGACGGGGCTTGTGAAGTCCAGCGTCGAGTGCCGACGGACTGGATTATAGAACCCATCGATGTATCCGGCTATGGCAGTTTCAGCTTGGCTTCTTGACATGAACACAGTCCTCCAGATCAGTTCTGACTTGATGGTTTTGAAGAAGGTCTCGACGACGGCGTTATCATAGCAATTTCCCTTACCGCTCATTGAGGCGAGGAAACCGAGTTCACCGAGGCGCGCCTGGTATGCGTCTGAGCAGTACTGGGCGGATTCAACCGGTCGTCGCAACACATTCAGTTTGACTGGCCTGCAAGCACTGGTCCAGAGCTTCGGCGGGAGTTCTCCATCCGAGGGTCTTGCGGGGCCGTGTATTGAGCGCGTCAGCAACAACTGCGAGTACGTCCGGACTGTGTACGCTCAGATCGGTTCCTTTCGGGAAGTACTGTCGAAGCAGTCCATTGGTGTTCTCGTTCGTTCCGCGTTGCCAAGGGCTGTGCGGTTCGCAGAAGTAGACGGGAAGGCCGGTTGCGATCCGAAGATCCGCATGCCTGGCCATCTCTGCTCCCTGGTCCCAGGTCAGCGAGCGGCGAAGCTGCGCTGGCAATGTCGTGATCGTCCGGGCGATGGCATCGCGAACCGCTTCAGCCCCATGACCGGCAAGCGCAGGCCCGTTCTTCACGCGCGGGACGGTGCCGTGGCCTTCCATTCGGGGAAGATGCAGCAGCATTGTGAACCGCGTGGTGCGTTCCACCAGAGTGCCGATCGCCGATCTGCCCAAGCCGATGATCAGGTCACCTTCCCAGTGTCCGGGTACGGCCCGATCAGCTGCTTCCGCCGATCGTTCACTGATCATGATCTCAGGCGTGACGAAGGATTTGCCCCGCCGGCGGCTACGTGCCCGAGGCACGCGCAGTGCCCTTCCCGTGCGAAGGCAGGCGGTCAGCTCACGACGGAGTGCGCCGCGGCCCTGTACGTAGAGCGCCTGATAGATCGCCTCATGACTGATCCGCATCGCTTGATCCTCGGGCCCGTCCCCAGGATAGTCGATCCGAAGACGGTGCGCGATCTGCTCAGGACTCCAGGCCCTGGCCCATCGCCTGTGCTGCCGCGGCCCATGCCGACGACCGTTCCAGACGACGCGTGGCCCCTCGATCACCGTTCCATCCGGTGCCGAGATCCGACCCGCAAGCCGATCCTGCACATAGCGCCGCAGCGCCTCATTCGTTGCCAGCTTAGCTGGCTTCGGCCTTTTGGCGGATCGATCAGCATGCCACTGCGCCGTCGTTGCTCGGTAGTCCAGGCCACCGCTTCGGGTCGCCGCGTTGCGCCGCACCTCGCGGGAGATCGTCGACGGTGCTCGCTCCAGCCGGCAAGCAATATGACGTATGCCTCTTCCCTGGGCGCGCAGAAGAGCAATCTCCTCACGTTCCTCGAAAGACAGGTAACGTCCTGACAGCGGCTTGGCCGATTGCGATAAATGTGATGGTGGCATGCCGCCCGACCTCCGGAACCACCTCGAGCCTACCGGAGGGGATACACCGGCATCTCGGGCCGCGTCCTCGCTCGAACGCCCCGTCGCAATCGCTGCCCAGAACCGAACAAGCTCCTCACGCCGTGCCGAGTCCGGTCGACCTGGCGAATGCAACTTGCTCCGTCCAGACCGATCCGACCGCCGTCTGCGTACCGTCATAGTAACCTCCTATGCCAGAGTGTTGCGACGACCGATTGAACTCGCCCTGGCTTCCCCTGACGCTCTCATGTTTGTCAAGCACTCGATGGGGCGGTGAGTACGCGGTAGATCTCGCGGGCCACGTAACGCTTCAGGCCGCGCATGATCTCGCGTTTGGACAGCCCCTCCAGGGTCCTGCGAGCGACATAGGCTCGGGTCCGCTCGTCGGTTCGCATTCGGCACACGACGACCATGTGCAGGGCGGAGTTGGCTTGGCGGTTGCCTCCGCGGTTGAGACGGTGGCGTTGCGTCTTCCCACTCGATGCGGGGATCGGGCAGACGCCGCACATCATGGCGAAGCTCGCCTCGGAGCGGAGCCGATCCGGGTTATCCCCAACGGCGACCATTACTGCGCCTGCGTTCTCGGTGCCCACGCCTTCGAGCTCAAGCAGACTGGGGGCGAGCTCCTCGACCAAGGGGACGATGAACCGGTCGAGTTCAGCGATCTCGTCGTTGATGTCGAGGATTCTGCGGGCGAGGGACTTCAGGGAGAGCTTGGTCGCGACCACCGGGTCTCGATAGCCGACCGTGTCCGGCCTCCAGGCCGCACAGGTACGCAGGCGCTGCATGCGGGTGAGGTTGCGGACCTGGTCACGCACTTCCTCCGGTGCGGCAACGATGGTGTTGTGGAGTTGCTGCAGGGCCGCGCGGCGGCACTTGATTGCCGTCTTTCGCGTTGTTCGCAGCACCCGCAGGGCTTCCACGGTGCCGGAACGGTCTTTGGCCACCTGGACCCGGCGTCTTGTGCGCGCCGCCTCGGCCGCGGAGATCGCATCCAGGGCGTCGTCCTTGCCCTTGGCTCTTCGGCTGGCTGGGTCCGGCCCGGTCACCTCGAGCACGGGGATACCCGAGAGTGCCAGGTGCCGGGTGATGCCGGCTCCGTAGGTACCGGTGGATTCCACTCCTACACGAAGCAGCTCGCCATGAGAGCGGAACCAGCGAAGCATCGCCCGGTAGCCGGCTCGGGTGGTGGAGAACGATTCGGTACCAAGCACCGTTCCGTCGTGGCTCACGACGGCGGCGGTGTGCAGGTCCTGGTGGGTGTCGACGCCACCGATGATCTGGATGTTGTCGGCTGTTGCAGTCGCCATGTCCGCCCCCTGGTCTATGATGGGTGGAGGGGTTGGCTCCGAACTCAGCCGATGTCGGACACGACAGTGACGGGGCGCCCAAGGCCGGGCTCTCATCAGGTCACGATGTCGGTCGAGGTCGGAACCTCAACCGGTTGCCCCCGGGTGGCCGACATGTCCGGGGAATGACATCTCGGTCGATCTGAGTGTGGGTCAAGCCACCCAAGGGCGGCCGGCCCTATCAGTCTAGATGCGTCTATCGCTGTGCGGGTCAGGTCACTCCGAGGGAACCGGCCCGCAGATACTCACTATCGCTATGGTGGATCACACCGGCGCCAGGTTGGCGCAGCCCGATAGCACGGTTAAGCGCCCTGAGCGGCAGGTCGCTGGTCATGCGAGCGCCCACGGCCCAGCCGATGACGCGCCGGGAGTAGAGGTCGAGCATGACGGCCAGGTACCGCCAGCCCTGTGCCGTCCAGATATAGCTGATGTCGGCAGCCCATTTCTCGTTGGGTGCCTCGGCGGAGAAGTTCTGGTCGAGAAGGTTCGATGCGACGGCCTTGTTGTGCTGGCTGTCCGTCGTCTTTTTGAACTTCTGTTTCCGTTTTGGAGACAACCCATTTCCCCGCATCAGCCGAGCCACCCTATGGCGTCCAACCTCGATCCCATTCTCGGCAAGCTCGTGATGGACCCGCTCTGCACCGTAGCTCTCGCGGCTGCGCCGAAAGGCTGCCCGGACATGGGCGAGTAGAACCATGTCATCGAGCTGTCGCTGGCTTGGGCCGCGATTGCGCCAAGCGTAGAAGCCTGAGACGCTGACCTGCAGCAGTCTGCACAGGCGGAATATCGGCATCGCCAACCCGGCCCTCTCCGCGTCGATGAACCGGAACCTCATCGACTTTCCCTGGCGAAGAAGGCCAGCGCTTTTTTTAGCAGATCACGTTCCTGACGGGCCAGATCACGCTCTCGGCGTAGGCGGGTAATCTCCTTCGCTGCATCCTCATGCGGACCGGAAAGCAAATCCTCCTCACGCAATTCTGTGACCCAGCGGCCGAGCGCGCTGACGCTGATCCCAAGATCTCCTGCTATCTGCCGCTGCCTGCGCCCGCTCGTCTGTAAAAGACGGACGGCTTCTTCCTTGAAGGCCCGATCAAACCGCCGGCCCTTGTTCCCATTCTGCTTCGACATTTGCACCTCCTGCGATCAAAATCCTATCGCAGGACGTCTCCACTTTCGTCAGCAGGGTCCACAGCGAGGAGTGCAGGTGACAGCTGTTGCCGGCGAACTCGTAGTCCCACTTGGCCATGAAGGTGACGCTCTTGCCCTGCTGAAATGCGATCTCCTTTACCGCATTCTTGTAAATGACGTGGCGATCCGCCATCTCGAGCGCCTCCGCGTAGCGTAGATTGATCTCTTCCTGGCCGGGCCCGAATTCGCCCTTGGAGAACTCAACCGGGACCCCCGCCTCGTCCAGAGCGTTGCGGATCGCCCGGATGAGCTCCTCCTCCTTGCTGGTCTGGAAGATGTGGTAGTCCTCGATGTACCAGCCCGCGGTCCTGGCGCCGCGGTAGCGCTTCTCCCGCAATGCCTCGAACGACTCGTCGAAGACGTAGAACTCGAGCTCGGAGCCCATGTTGGCGACATAGCCCTGTGCGCGGGCCCGCTCGATCTGGCGCTTGAGGATGGTTCGGGGCGCATGGGGCACCTCCTCGCCGTGATGATCCACGCAATCGCCGAGCACCAGCGCTGTGGCGGGCAGCCACGGGATGCGGCGAAGAGTTGAGAAATCCGACTTCACCACGAAGTTCCCGTAGCCGGATACATCGATGGGTTCTATAATCCAGTCCGTCGGCACTCGACGCTGGACTTCACAAGCCCCGTCAAATTCGAGGCAGAAGCAATGCAAACGGTGTAGGGCGCCTCCACTTTTCCTGGATGGGTCCAGACTGCATCGCGCAAGGTGTCGATATCTAGATTGGCTTTCATCGGCGGTTGCTCCGGGTGGGGTGGCCGCGCACAGCGTGGTGCGCGATGTTGTCTCGTGCTCTGCTGCTCCGGGGTCACGTAGGCCGCCGTGATGATGCCGTCGGCCAGATAGGCCGCGCCGGTCACGTAGGAGGACTCGTCCGAGGCGAGGAACAGCGCCACGGCTGCTACCTCCGACATCCGGCCGAGTCGTCCGAGCGGCATGTGGATGCGGCGGCGTTCGAAGCTCTGCGGCGAGTCGAACAGCCTATCGACCATTCCCGTGTCGACCGGGCCGGGACACAGCGCGTTGGCGCGGATGATTTGACGTGCGTACTGGATCGCGATCTCCCGGGTCATGGCCACCACCCCGCCCTTGGACGCGCAGTCGCACGACGGGCTGCAACATGTCCGGTGCCCCGAGAGGCAGGCGGTCTCATCTCGACGCCCGCGCACGATGGCGCACTCTTACCCCAACTGCTAAGATATCCGCGAACCGAAAGCGGCAGGGCAGGGACTCGGATCCGCGTTCCTACCCCGCCGTGTAACAACAACCGTGTGAACAACGCTCGACAAACTCAAGGGAGTGCACCATGGCACCAATCGATCAGGCTTCGGCGCTACTCAAGGAGCTCAAGGGGAAAAAGATTCGCTACGTGCGCTTCGAGCTACCGGATATCCACGGCACGAGCCGCACCAAGGTGATTCCGATCGACAGTGTCGAGGGATATGCGCGGAACGGCCTGAACTTCTACGGCGGAACCATCGCGCTCGACTCCGCCTCCAACGTGGTGGGCGGCACGGGCATGGCCGAGGAGGTGAGTTACCGAGATCTGCAACTTGTGCCAGATCCGAACACGGTGAGGATCGTGCCCTGGCTCGAGGACACCGCGAAGGTGATCTGTGACGCCCGCTGGGGGCCGGGCGAGCCCATCGAGGCCGCTCCCCGCTACGTGCTGAAAAGGCTCCTGAACGAGGCCGAAACGATGGGCTACGTGGTGCTCATGGGTCACGAGTTCGAGTTCTACCTGCTCGATCGCGAGACCCACGAGCCGCTCTTCGGCGGGGTGCACATCTTCAACAGCGTGCGCAACCAGTATGTGCCCTTCCTCGACAGCCTTCTCGATCAACTCCAGAGGATCGGCGTCGACGTCATCACTCACAACTGCGAGTACTCACCCTCGCAGTTCGAAATCAACTTCGGTCCCAGCTGGGGCATCGAGGGCGCGGACAAGGCGTTCACCTTCAAAAATAGCATCAAGGAGCTCGCCCACCGCGCAGGCTATCTAGCGACTTTCATGTCCAAGCCCGCGAGCGACATGGCTGGCAGCGGATGCCACGTGCACATAAGCCTCGCAAAAAAGCGCGGCCGCAGGAATGCGTTCAACGATCCCAAGGCCCGCGACGGGATGCCCAACGTGATGCGCGCCTTCACCTGCGGCATCCTCGATCACGCCGATGCCTTGATGCCGCTGATCGGCCCGACGCCAAATTGCTACCGGCGCCTGAAGCCCCACACCTTCGCCCCCTCCAACATAAGCTGGGGCGTCGAGGACCGCACGGCGCTGGTGCGCATCCTGCATCCGGGCACCAAGGCGGCGCACATCGAGATGCGTGCGGGCTCGGGGCTGAGCAACCCTTACCTGAGCGCCGCCGGCGTGCTCGCCGCGGGACTCCTGGGCGTGAAGGCCAAGGGCCGGTTGCCGCGACCGAGCAAGGGGCCAAGCGAGGAGAATCCCGATCTACCTAAGCTGCCGCCCAACCTCGGCGTCGCGCTCGACGGGCTCGAGGCGGACAAGGACATGCGGCGCATGCTCGGCGAGGACCTCGTGAAGGTATTCACGACCGTAAAGCGCTTCGAGCTCGCGCGCTTCAACGACCACGTCACTGACTGGGAGCGCAACGAGTACCTGGAGGTGTACTAGCGCCCGGATATTTCACTAGACCGGGCTCACGCGAGCTCGCGAATACGCCCGGGCGAGCCGACGCTACCGGCGACGATCAGATAGCCGATAGCGCCTCGTGAGCGGCTTCCATGAGCAACACCGGGTCGACTTTGGTGGTGCGATAGGTGTGAGGGAAAGCGATTGGATCAACGCTAGTGTCCTGATCGATAAATTGATATGATTATGTCTCTATTTGTTTTTAGGAGGCGCGATTGATGGCGAGAGTGGCGGTGACGATCTCTTTGAGCGATGACGAGCGCGCCGAATTGGAGGCGCTGTCTCGTCGTCGCAAGACGTCGCAGGGGCTTGCGCGGCGGGCTCGGATCGTCTTGGCGGCGGCGGAAGGGTTGGAGAACAAGGAGATCGCCGTTCGTCTCGAGGCGAGCGCGGACACCGTGGGCAAGTGGCGTCGCCGCTATGCGGCGGAGGGCCTCGACGGTCTGTACGACGAACCCCGCCCCGGCGCGCCGCGTCAAATCGGCGATGACGCCATCGCGGAAGCGGTCCGGCTGACGCTGGAAGAGACGCCGCCGGACGCGACCCATTGGAGCCTTCGCTCGATGGCGCGGGCGAGCGGCCACGCGCCCTCGACCATTCATCGCATCTGGCGGGCCTTCGGCTTGCAGCCGCATCGCTCGGAGACCTTCAAGCTGTCGAGCGATCCCTTCTTCGTGGAGAAGGTCCGCGACATCGTCGGTCTGTATTTGGCGCCGCCGGATCGTGCCCTGGTTCTCTGTGTCGACGAAAAGAGCCAGATCCAGGCCCTGGACCGTTCCCAGCCCCTCTTGCCGATGCGCCCCGGGCAGGCGGAGCGGCGCAGCCACGACTACAAGCGCCACGGCACGACCTCTCTCTTCGCGGCCCTCGACATCGCCACGGGAGAGATCATCGGCAAATGTTTCCCGCGCCATCGGGCCCGAGAGTTCCGCAAATTCCTCGACCTCGTCGAGGCGAACGTCCCTGCTGATCTCGACATCCACATCGTCATGGACAACTACGGGACCCACAAGACCAAGGCGATCCGCGACTGGTTCGCCAAACGGCCGCGCTGGCAGGCCCATTTCACACCCACCAGCGCCTCCTGGCTGAACCAGGTCGAGCGCTGGTTCGGGCTGCTGACCGACAAGCAGATCAGGCGCGGCGTCCATCGCTCCACCAAGGAGTTGGAGCGCACCATCCTCGACTACATCGACACGACAAACCAGAACCCCAAACCCTTCAAATGGACCAAATCCGCCGATGACATCCTCGGCGCCATCCAGCGCTTCTGCCTCCGAACAATCGAAATCGCTGAACAGCAGGCGAAAATCATGCGAACTTCGGAATCGGGACACTAGTGTCCTGATCGATAAATTGATATGATTATGTCTCTATTTGTTTTTAGGAGGCGCGATTGATGGCGAGAGTGGCGGTGACGATCTCTTTGAGCGATGACGAGCGCGCCGAATTGGAGGCGCTGTCTCGTCGTCGCAAGACGTCGCAGGGGCTTGCGCGGCGGGCTCGGATCGTCTTGGCGGCGGCGGAAGGGTTGGAGAACAAGGAGATCGCCGTTCGTCTCGAGGCGAGCGCGGACACCGTGGGCAAGTGGCGTCGCCGCTATGCGGCGGAGGGCCTCGACGGTCTGTACGACGAACCCCGCCCCGGCGCGCCGCGTCAAATCGGCGATGACGCCATCGCGGAAGCGGTCCGGCTGACGCTGGAAGAGACGCCGCCGGACGCGACCCATTGGAGCCTTCGCTCGATGGCGCGGGCGAGCGGCCACGCGCCCTCGACCATTCATCGCATCTGGCGGGCCTTCGGCTTGCAGCCGCATCGCTCGGAGACCTTCAAGCTGTCGAGCGATCCCTTCTTCGTGGAGAAGGTCCGCGACATCGTCGGTCTGTATTTGGCGCCGCCGGATCGTGCCCTGGTTCTCTGTGTCGACGAAAAGAGCCAGATCCAGGCCCTGGACCGTTCCCAGCCCCTCTTGCCGATGCGCCCCGGGCAGGCGGAGCGGCGCAGCCACGACTACAAGCGCCACGGCACGACCTCTCTCTTCGCGGCCCTCGACATCGCCACGGGAGAGATCATCGGCAAATGTTTCCCGCGCCATCGGGCCCGAGAGTTCCGCAAATTCCTCGACCTCGTCGAGGCGAACGTCCCTGCTGATCTCGACATCCACATCGTCATGGACAACTACGGGACCCACAAGACCAAGGCGATCCGCGACTGGTTCGCCAAACGGCCGCGCTGGCAGGCCCATTTCACACCCACCAGCGCCTCCTGGCTGAACCAGGTCGAGCGCTGGTTCGGGCTGCTGACCGACAAGCAGATCAGGCGCGGCGTCCATCGCTCCACCAAGGAGTTGGAGCGCACCATCCTCGACTACATCGACACGACAAACCAGAACCCCAAACCCTTCAAATGGACCAAATCCGCCGATGACATCCTCGGCGCCATCCAGCGCTTCTGCCTCCGAACAATCGAAATCGCTGAACAGCAGGCGAAAATCATGCGAACTTCGGAATCGGGACACTAGTGTCCTGATCGATAAATTGATATGATTATGTCTCTATTTGTTTTTAGGAGGCGCGATTGATGGCGAGAGTGGCGGTGACGATCTCTTTGAGCGATGACGAGCGCGCCGAATTGGAGGCGCTGTCTCGTCGTCGCAAGACGTCGCAGGGGCTTGCGCGGCGGGCTCGGATCGTCTTGGCGGCGGCGGAAGGGTTGGAGAACAAGGAGATCGCCGTTCGTCTCGAGGCGAGCGCGGACACCGTGGGCAAGTGGCGTCGCCGCTATGCGGCGGAGGGCCTCGACGGTCTGTACGACGAACCCCGCCCCGGCGCGCCGCGTCAAATCGGCGATGACGCCATCGCGGAAGCGGTCCGGCTGACGCTGGAAGAGACGCCGCCGGACGCGACCCATTGGAGCCTTCGCTCGATGGCGCGGGCGAGCGGCCACGCGCCCTCGACCATTCATCGCATCTGGCGGGCCTTCGGCTTGCAGCCGCATCGCTCGGAGACCTTCAAGCTGTCGAGCGATCCCTTCTTCGTGGAGAAGGTCCGCGACATCGTCGGTCTGTATTTGGCGCCGCCGGATCGTGCCCTGGTTCTCTGTGTCGACGAAAAGAGCCAGATCCAGGCCCTGGACCGTTCCCAGCCCCTCTTGCCGATGCGCCCCGGGCAGGCGGAGCGGCGCAGCCACGACTACAAGCGCCACGGCACGACCTCTCTCTTCGCGGCCCTCGACATCGCCACGGGAGAGATCATCGGCAAATGTTTCCCGCGCCATCGGGCCCGAGAGTTCCGCAAATTCCTCGACCTCGTCGAGGCGAACGTCCCTGCTGATCTCGACATCCACATCGTCATGGACAACTACGGGACCCACAAGACCAAGGCGATCCGCGACTGGTTCGCCAAACGGCCGCGCTGGCAGGCCCATTTCACACCCACCAGCGCCTCCTGGCTGAACCAGGTCGAGCGCTGGTTCGGGCTGCTGACCGACAAGCAGATCAGGCGCGGCGTCCATCGCTCCACCAAGGAGTTGGAGCGCACCATCCTCGACTACATCGACACGACAAACCAGAACCCCAAACCCTTCAAATGGACCAAATCCGCCGATGACATCCTCGGCGCCATCCAGCGCTTCTGCCTCCGAACAATCGAAATCGCTGAACAGCAGGCGAAAATCATGCGAACTTCGGAATCGGGACACTAGTGTCCTGATCGATAAATTGATATGATTATGTCTCTATTTGTTTTTAGGAGGCGCGATTGATGGCGAGAGTGGCGGTGACGATCTCTTTGAGCGATGACGAGCGCGCCGAATTGGAGGCGCTGTCTCGTCGTCGCAAGACGTCGCAGGGGCTTGCGCGGCGGGCTCGGATCGTCTTGGCGGCGGCGGAAGGGTTGGAGAACAAGGAGATCGCCGTTCGTCTCGAGGCGAGCGCGGACACCGTGGGCAAGTGGCGTCGCCGCTATGCGGCGGAGGGCCTCGACGGTCTGTACGACGAACCCCGCCCCGGCGCGCCGCGTCAAATCGGCGATGACGCCATCGCGGAAGCGGTCCGGCTGACGCTGGAAGAGACGCCGCCGGACGCGACCCATTGGAGCCTTCGCTCGATGGCGCGGGCGAGCGGCCACGCGCCCTCGACCATTCATCGCATCTGGCGGGCCTTCGGCTTGCAGCCGCATCGCTCGGAGACCTTCAAGCTGTCGAGCGATCCCTTCTTCGTGGAGAAGGTCCGCGACATCGTCGGTCTGTATTTGGCGCCGCCGGATCGTGCCCTGGTTCTCTGTGTCGACGAAAAGAGCCAGATCCAGGCCCTGGACCGTTCCCAGCCCCTCTTGCCGATGCGCCCCGGGCAGGCGGAGCGGCGCAGCCACGACTACAAGCGCCACGGCACGACCTCTCTCTTCGCGGCCCTCGACATCGCCACGGGAGAGATCATCGGCAAATGTTTCCCGCGCCATCGGGCCCGAGAGTTCCGCAAATTCCTCGACCTCGTCGAGGCGAACGTCCCTGCTGATCTCGACATCCACATCGTCATGGACAACTACGGGACCCACAAGACCAAGGCGATCCGCGACTGGTTCGCCAAACGGCCGCGCTGGCAGGCCCATTTCACACCCACCAGCGCCTCCTGGCTGAACCAGGTCGAGCGCTGGTTCGGGCTGCTGACCGACAAGCAGATCAGGCGCGGCGTCCATCGCTCCACCAAGGAGTTGGAGCGCACCATCCTCGACTACATCGACACGACAAACCAGAACCCCAAACCCTTCAAATGGACCAAATCCGCCGATGACATCCTCGGCGCCATCCAGCGCTTCTGCCTCCGAACAATCGAAATCGCTGAACAGCAGGCGAAAATCATGCGAACTTCGGAATCGGGACACTAGAGCCGATTCAATTTATTCCGGTTCATAACCTGCTGCGGTGAAGTAGTTTCGACAGTCGATGTGTGTGAAGTCGTCGATGGCTTTTGCGATGACCTGCCAGAGGTCGTGGATGGTTCGGACGGCGGCCTTTCTGAGGGTTGCCTTGAGCTTGGAGAAAGCCATTTCGATGGGATTGAGGTCGGGCGAATAAGGCGGCAGATAGAGCAGGGTTGCGCCGGCCTGTTCGATGGTGGCACGAACGCCGGTGACCTTGTGGGCGGGCAGGTTATCCATGACGACGATGTCGCCCGGCGCCAACTCGGGCACCAGCACGTGGGTCACATAGGCGCGGAAGGCGTCCCCGTCCATCGGCCCATCGAGCAGCATGGGCGCGCTCAGGCCGCCCAAGCGCAGGCCGGCGGTGAAGGTCGTGGTCTTCCAATGGCCATGGGGGACGGCGGCCCGGCAGCGCTCTCCGCGCTTGGCCCGGCCCCGCAAGCGGGCCATTTTGGTCGAGGCGCCGGTCTCATCGATGAAGATGAGTTTTTCGGGATCAAGATCGGGTTGAGCGTCGAACCAAGCCTGGCGGCGAGCGGCGACGTCAGGCCGCTCTTGCTCGGCGGCGTGCGCGGTTTTTTTTGAAGCTGATCCCGCGCCGATCAAAGAAATACCAGATCGTCGCCGGACAAGCCGACACGGCCTGTTTCTCCGCTAGGCGCTCGGCGATCTCCGCCAGGCTGATGTCCGGCCGCTCCCTCACCAGCGCCAGAATGAAGGCCGCATGGGCATCCAGCTTCGAGCCGCCCGGCTGACCTTGCTTGCGTGCCGAAACCTCGCCCGTCTCGCGATAGCGCCGATACCAAGTCACCGCCGTCGAAACCCCGATCCCAAATCGAGCCGCCGCCTGGCGTGTCGAAAGCCCACCTGAAATCGCCTCAATCACCCGAATCCGAAGATCTGTACTGTAGCTCCGTGACATCGAACCCTCCTCTTTGAACCAGAGAGGACCGAATCACAGATCAAGCCTCAGGGGAATCCTTAAAATGATTCCGCGTTCATTGAAACCGCTCTAGGTCTATGCTACCCTGCCGCGGTTTGCGGGCCGGTCACTCGGCGCGCCGATCTTCAGTCAAAAATAAAGGGAGTGATCACCATCATGAACAAGCTTAGTCGTCGCCGTTTCTTCAAGGTCTCCGGGGGTGCAGCCGCCGTGGTCGCAGCGCCGGCTCTCATTTCGAGGCGGGCCCTCGCGGCTCGCGAGAAAGAGCTCAACATCCTTTGCTGGGAGGGCTACAACTCCGACGAAGTGCTCGATCCGTTCCGCAAGATGTCCGGCGCCAAGGTGCGAGCCGAGAGCGGCACCTCGGATCCCGACATGATCAACAAGCTGCGTGCCGGCGAGATCAACGTGTGGGACGTGATCAACGTCAACCAACCATGGGCGCGCGAACACATGTATCCGGAAAAGCTGATCAAGCCGATCCCGAGGGATACGTTCGAGCCTTACATGGAAAACATGATGGAGGCGTTCCATCCGCCCTACAAGTGGGCGTTGTCCCTCGACGGCAAAGATCTCCTCGGCATGACGCAGCGCTTCGGCCCGTTCAACTTTGTAGTGAACACCGAGAAGATTTCCCGCGCTACCGCCGAGGACGAGGGCTTCGATCTCTTCAACGAGGCGAGCAACGCGGGCAAATACGGCATCCTCACTTACGACAACTGGAACATCTTCCACATGTGCCTCGGCGCGGGCGTCAACCCGTTCCAGAAGCACACCCAGGCCGACATCGATGCCTTCGAGAAGACCGCGCGCAAGTGGTTCAAGGGCGCCAAGCTGCTGACCGACGACCTGGTGCAGATGAATCTGGCCCTCATCAACGGCGAGATCGATCTCTACTGCACCGGCGGCACCTACACCGCTTCGTCGGCGCGCCTGGATGGCGCGACCAACGTGCGCGGCATCACGCCGAAGCGCGGTCCCATGGGCGGCAAGGGTGGTATCGTCTGGGTGGAGATCACCTCGGTGGTCAATAACCCGCAAGTCTCGCCGCTCGCCGAGGAGTTTTTGCACTATGTGCAGCGTCCGGACGTGTGCCACAGTGTGGCCTTCTCCGAGGGCACCTACAATCCCATCACCCAGATGGCGCAGCCGGAAGTGTTCAACCAGTTCACCAAGCAGGAGCTCGACGCCATCCAATGGGATACCCTCGAGGAGGATCTGTCGAACTGCTCGGACTACGACATCAATCCGGATTACGACGCCATGGATACGCTCTACAACGCGGCCAAGCGGGAGGCCTGAGGCTTCGCGTTCCAGGGACCAATCCGGGAGCCCGGGAGGGATGCCGGACATGAGCGACGGCGTCATCCTGCGGCTCGCGGACCTGTCCAAGCACTTCGGCGCGCTCAAGGCCGTCGACTCCGTCAGCCTCGACATCAATGACGGTGAGCTGTTCACCGTCGTGGGCCCGTCGGGCAGCGGCAAGACCACGCTGCTGCGCATGCTCGCGGGCATGGAGCGGCCCACGCGGGGCGACATCCTGCTGCGCGGGGAGCGGATCAACGACATACCCACCAACCACCGCCCCACCTGCATGGTGTTCCAGTCGCTCGCGTTGTTTCCGCATCGCACGGTGGGCCAGAACATCGAGTTTTCGCTCAAAGTCAAGGGCGTTTCATCCGCCAATCGCCGCGAGCGCGCCGAGCAGCTAATGGCGCAGCTGCACTTGCCGCTCGACTTCTACGCCAAGCGCGTCACTGAGTGCTCCGGCGGTGAGCGCCAACGCGTGGCGCTTGCCCGCGCGCTCGCCTACGACCCGGAGATACTGTTCTTCGATGAGCCGCTGTCGGCCATCGACTATCGATTGCGCAAGACGCTCGAGAAGGAGCTCAAGGACATTCACCGGGAGACCGCCAAGACCTTCGTCTACGTCACCCACTCGCTCGAGGAGGCGATGGTGATGAGCGATCGCATCGGGATCATGCGCGCGGGCCGTCTCGTGCAGGTCGGGACCCCGGACGAGATCTACAACCGACCGATCAACAAGTTCGTCTCCGAGTTCATGGGAGAGGTGAACGTGCTCGAGGTGACTCACTCCGTGGGCAATAGGCTCGCCTGCCCGAGCCTCGACGCCGAGTTCAGCGCGCCGGCGATGCCGAACGGCTTCACCTCGGGGCACCTCGTCATCCGGCCCGAATCGGTACGCTTCCTCTCGGATCCGAGCGAGGCCGAGAACGCCGTGCAAGGCACCGTCTACAACATGTACGCGCTCGGCTCGCGCATTCAGTATCAAGTACAGGTGGGCACTCACGTCTTCACGGTGGAGAAGCTGAGAGAGCAGCGTTACGAGGGCAATCTGGACGACGTCGTGACCGTCGGCTGGGATGCGGCCGACAGCATCCTGGTGAGCGACTGATAGCGATGCCGCGCGAGCAGCTCGCGGCCGACGGGCTCGAGGTGAGCCGGGGCAGTTGGCGACTTCCCGCCTGGCTCAAGCAGCCGGGGCTTCTCTGCTCGCTGCCGCTGCTGACGCTGCTGCTGCTCGGATTCCTGGCGCCGCTGACGGTGGTCGTCGGCTACAGCTTCATGCCGCCCAAGACCTTCGGCTTCGCGCATCTGCCGACCCTCGAGAACTTTCACAACATCATGAACGAAAGCTACTACCGCTCGTTCCTGTGGTCATTCGGCCTCGCCCTCACCACCGTGGTCATCCTACTCCTCGTCTGCTATCCGCTCGCCTACGGCATGGCGAAGCTGTTCGGACGCTGGTCGAACCTGCTCACGCTGCTGCTGGTGATTCCGCTATTCGTCTCGGAGAACATCCGTCTTTACGGCTGGTTGCTGTTCTTGATAAAGGGGGGCGTTGTGCTCGGCGCGCTCCAGAGCTGGTTCGGCGTCTCGCCCGACAGCGTGATTTACACGGTGCCTGTCATCGTGCTCGGGCTGGTCTATGTGTACGTGCCCTTCACGCTGTTTCCCATGGTGCTCGGCATCTCGATGGTGCCGCGCGAAGTGACGGACGCGGCCGCCGATCTAGGTGCCAGCCGCTGGCAGGTGTTTCTCGAGGTGGAGCTCCCTCTCGCCATGCCCGGCTACCTCATCGGCGCCATGCTCACCTTCGTGCTCGCGCTCGGCTCGCTTGCGGAGTCGAAGATCCTCGGCGGCCAGACGGTGATCATGATTGCCGACGACATCGAGACCGCCTTCACCTTCAGTCAGAACTGGCCACTCGGCTCGGCGCTATCGGTGCTGCTGATCGCGCTCGTCGGAGCGATGCTGCTGTACTTGCTCAAGCGCCTCGACCTCGACGCCATCCTCGGGCGGCGGTGACCGGCATGGAGGAACGGAGCAAGCGCATCGCGCGCAACCTGATCGCCCTTTGGGCGGCCTGCATGCTGGTGTTCATGTACCTGCCGATTGCCTGCGTCACCCTCGCCTCGCTCTCCAAGAATCGGTACTTCCGCTTCCCCATCGCCAACTACGACACCGTGTGGTACAGCAAGGCCTTCACCTCGCTTACGGTGCGCGGCTTGTTCGAGACCTCACTGTCCATTGCGGTGCTGGTGACCGCCATCTCGGTGGTGCTCGCCTTCTTCGGCGCGCTCGCCTTCGCGCGCTTCGAGTGGCGGGGGCGCAAGCACTACCAGCGCGTCGTGCTGTTGCCCATCTTCTTTCCGCAGGCGGTGCTCGGCCTCGCGTTGCTGGTGTGGCTTAGCACGCTTGGGATCATCCCCGATTGGCGCACCGCGGTGTTCGCGCACCTCATCTGGGTGGTGCCCATCGCCACCCTGGTGATGGCCATTCAAGCCTACAGCCTTGACCCGGCCCTCGAGGAGGCAGCCTTCGACCTCGGGGCTAGCCGCTTTCAGGTGCTCAAGGAGATAACCATCCCCATGCTCTGGCCGGGGATCTTCTCGGGGGCGTTGTTCTCCTTTTTGCTCTCTTGGAGCAACTTTCCGCTGTCGATGTTCACGACCGGTGCGGATCAGACGATTCCCGAGTGGTTGTATGCAAAAATGGTGGCGGGCTACACGCCGCTGGTGCCCACGCTGGGGGCGCTCACCACCCTTGGCGCGGCCGTGATGCTGCTGGGAGGTTACGCGGTCATCATGCTCACGCGACGGGCCCGGTCGCGGTCGGCAAACGAATAGCGAGCTGACGGATGTCGGGAGAACAGGAGTCGACCACGCTCACCCGCGATCTTCCCTTCGAGCCGGGGCGCTCCGGGCTCCTCGTGGTGGACATGCAGAACCTTTGCGCGGCGCGCGGGCGCGGCGAAGACGCGGACGGCAAGGCGCCGCCCGACGACGACTACTATTCGCTTCTCGAGCGGACCGTGGTCCCCAACTGCAAGCTCCTGATAGAGGCGTTTCGCGCCCGCGGCCTCGAAGTCGTCTATACGGTTATCGAGAGCCTGACCCTCGACGGACGCGATCGGAGCCTCGATCACAAGCTCTCCGGCTACCACGTTCCGAAGGGCTCGGAGGACGCGCGGGTGGTAGAGCCGCTTGCGCCCGCCGGTGACGAGATCGTGCTACCGAAAACCGCCTCGGGTGTCTTCAACGCCACCAACATCGAGTACGTACTGCGCAACATCGGCATCGATCGGATCGCCATCTGCGGCGTCTACACCAATCAGTGCGTGGAGTCCGCCGTTCGCGACGCGGCGGATCGGGGCTTTTTAGTCACACTGGTCGAGGACGCCTGCGCGGCCATCAACCAGGACGCCCACAATGCTGCTTTGAAGACACTCGCGGGCTACGCCCGAGTACTCACGACCGCCGAGCTGCTCTCGGAACTCGACGCGGTCAAGACTGCGCATTACCAATCCCCCATGGGTGTGTAATCCGCTGCTCTACCGATTTTTGACGACTCGGAATCGTCTGGTAGGTTCAACAGCGTGACTCGCGCGCGAGGACCATCCATCGAATTCGAGACTAGGCCAGCCTTCATGAGTAAACGCAAGAGGAGCAAGACGGTGAGACGGCGTCGTGTCCGCTTGTCCGATCGCCGCGAGTGGGTCGGCGGAAGTCGGACCATGCCCGCGTGGTCAAAAGACTCATGCAGCTTCATGATAGTAGCACTTGAGCAGCCCACCGAGCCGTTCCCGGCAGACAACTTCTCCAGCGTCTGATCGCACGATTGATGTTGATCAATCTGCCGGGGCCCTCACAGCACTCGCATGTCTGCTCGCCCGTCAGGCGGCGCGCGAGTTCCTTGCACCTCCTCTACCCGCCTACGCCGAGAGCGTGATCTGGCCCGTCAGGAACGTGATCTGCTAAAAAAAGCGCTGGCTGTCAATGGCGGAGCAAAAAGGGACCACCGAGGCGGTGTAAGAAGGGACCACTTGGCGGCTGCGGGCTTGTCCCCGTAGTCCACGGGAGGGCCCCGCGCGCGACGCGGCGTGCCCTCAACAGGCTGACGCGGCGGCGCGCGCGGGAGGGACCTGTGGGCCCACGGGGTCAAGCGTGGGTTGGGTGGTCGGTTCAGTTCGCCGTCGGGGTTTGACGCCTGCGGCTCTGGTTGAGCCTGTAGCTGTCACCGTTCATCTCGAGGATGTTGACGTGGTGGGTGAGGCGGTCGAGGAGAGCGCCGGTGAGGCGCTCGGAGCCGAACACCTCGGTCCATTCGTCGAAGGGCAGATTGGTGGTGACCAGGGTCGAGCCCCGCTCGTAGCGTTGGCTGAACACCTCGAACAACAGCTCGGCGCCGGTCTTCGACAGCGGCACGAAGCCGAGTTCGTCGACGATCAGAAGCTTGTAGGTGGCGAGCTTCTTCTGGAACCTCAGCAGCTGCTTGTCATCGCGGGCCTCGATGAGTTCGTGGACCAGCGCGGCGGCGGTGATGAAGCCGACCGAGAGGCCCTTCTGGCAGGCCGCCAGGCCGAGACCGAGGGCGATGTGGGTCTTGCCGGTCCCACTGTTGCCGAGCGCGATGAGGTTCTCGCGGCGCTCGATGTACTCGCAGCGGGCCAGCTCCAGGACCAGCGCCTTGTTGAGCGAGGGGATGACCTTGAAGTCGAAGCTGTCGAGGCTCTTGACCACGGGGAAGCGCGCCGCCTTGATGCGCCGCTCGACCATGCGGCGCTCGCGGTCGATCAGCTCGAGCTCGGCGAGTCTCAACAGGTAGCGGACGTGATCGACGCCTTCCGAGGCGCACTGCCGGGCGATCTTGTCGTACTCGCGCAGGAAGGTCGGCAGCTTCAGCGTCTTGAGGTGGTGGGCGAGCAGCACTTGCGGTGTGTCGGTCATGCGCCGAGCCCCGACAGCAGGCTCATGTACGACTTGGCGGACGTCATCGCGACCCGGGCGCGCGGCAGATACGGATAGACGTCGAGGTTGAGCCTGGGCGGCCGCCGCTCGATGCGGCACAGTACCAGGTGCTTCACCGCATCAAAGCCGATTGCGCCGAGCCGCAGGGCGTCGCCGACCGCACCCTCGACCTCCTCGAGCCGGAAGGTCTCCAGTAGACGGAGCACCTGGACGTACTCGCGCTTGCCTGCCTTGCCCATACGAGCTTCGAGGAGCCGCCGCAGAGTGATGAAGGCCTCGGGCAGGTCCCAGCCCGCCAATGGCGCGGCCTGGTCGAGGGCGCCGATCTTCTGCTCGATCAAGGGCAGGTAATGCAGCGGGTCGAAGATCAGGTCCTCGCTGTCGTAGGACCGGCGGTGCCGGGCGATCACCTCGGCCCCGCAGCTGATCACCACCTCATCGACGTAGCCCCGGATGAGCACCTCACGGTGGCCGTAGGCCACGGGCACGGAATAGTCGTTGCTGCGGTAACGCACCAGCGACAGCGAACTCGCCCGTCCAGGGCGCTTATCGCAGGCATCATAGGGAGCAGGCGGCAATGGCAAGAGAACTTGACGATCCCGCTCGAGACGCTCGCCGATGGTCTCCTTGTGGCCCCGCAGCCGCGCCGCCTGGCGCCGGCGGCACTGTTCGGCGAGAGCATCGTTGAGGGCCGCGAAGCTCTCGGCACGCGGGACGGGGACCAGGAAGTTCCGCCGGATGAAGCCGACCAGTCCCTCGACCTTGCCCTTGTCGTTGCCCTTGCCCGGCCGGCCGAACCTGTCCTCGAACAGATAGTGGGACTGAAGCTCCGTGAAGACGCGCGTTCGCTGCCGCTTCCCATCGCCCAGGATCCGGGCAACCGCCAGCTTGGTGTTGTCGTACAGGATGGATCGGGGGACGCCGCCGAAGAAGGCAAACGCCGCGTTGTGGCCATCGCAGAATGCTTCGGTCGTCTCCGCCGGATAGGCCGCAACAAAGCAACCATCACTGTGGGGAAGGTCGAAGGCAAGGAAGTGGATCTTCCGTAACGCGCCGCCGATCACCGCCATCGCTTCGCCGAAGTCCGCCTGGGCGTGACCGGGGGAATGGGAGAGTGGCACGAACACCTCACGCGACCGAAGCCCCTGCTCACGAACGTAGTCCTTCACGATGGTGTAGCCGCCCGTGAAACCGTACTCGTCCCGGAGGCGGTCGAAGATGCGCTTCGCAGTGTGCCGTTGCTTGCGGTGGCTGGTCCGATCGTCTTCCAAGATCCGATCGATGATTCCCGTGAACGGACCCAGCTTTGGCCGCCTCGGCGGCGCGCTTCGGCGATACCCTGGCGGCACCGAGAACGACAGCATCTTACGGACCGTCTTGCGGTCTACACCAAACACCCGCGAGGCCTCGCGGGTGCTCATCCCCTCGACATGACACGCCCGCCGAACCCGTGCGTACAACTCCACCCGATACATCCCCCCCGCCTTCCAGTCAGAGCAACCCTGACAGAAGGCTATACGCGGTCCCATTTTGGTCCGCCGCAGCCGGATCGACCGGCCGCTTCAGTGGGGGATTATTGCTCTGCCGTTCTCACTTCGACGGCTATTTCTCCTGGGGCGTGTTCGAGCACTTCGAGGAGGGGCTCGGGCGCTGCGTCGGCGAGGCGTACCGCCTGCTCAGGCCGGGCGGCCTGCTGTTCGTGACGGTGCCGTTCGACAACCTGCGGCTCGGCCTGCGCGCGGCCTGCGATTGGCGGCGCACGGGGCCGCCGGCCGGGACGCCGCGGCGCTTCTACCAGTGGCGGCTGACGCGCGCCGAGCTGCGCGAGGAACTCACCGGCGGCGGCTTCGAGGTGCTCGATCTGCGGCCGATCCACAAGCGCCAGGGCATCCTGCGCAGCCTGCATCACGAGTTCGGCCTCGACTATCGCTGGTTCGTCACGCGAGGCCTCAGCGTCGTGCTGCAGCCCTTTCTGCCCAGCGGGCTGGTCGCCCACATGCTGATGGCCGTGGCGCGCAAACCCGAGCGGCCCGGGGCCGACTGAGGAGCGATGACCAAGCGGGCGTTGATTTTCGGTATCTCGGGTCAGGACGGCGCGTATTTGAGCCGCCTCCTGCTGGACAAGGGTTACGAGGTGTTCGGCACGTCGCGCGACGCCGAGCTCGCGTCATTCGCGGGGCTGACGCTGCTCGGGGTGCGCGAGCGCGTGACGGTCATGTCCGCCGCGCCCAAGGAGTTCCGCAGCGTGCTCCAGACGGTCGAGCGCGTCGCGCCGAGCGAGGTTTACAACTTAGGCGGGCAAAGTTCGGTCGGCCTGTCGTTCGAGCAACCGATCGCGACCCATGAGAGCATCACCACCAGCACGCTCAACATCCTCGAGGCGGTGCGCGAGCTGGACCCCTCGATTCGCATCTACAGCGCGGCGAGCGGCGAGAGCTTCGGCGATACCGAAGGCGCCAACGAGGACACGCCGTTCAGGCCGTGCAGCCCCTATGCGGTGGCCAAGGCGGCGGCGTTCTGGCAGGTCGCCAACTACCGCGACGCATACGGACTGTTTGCATGCTCGGGCATCCTGTTCAACCACGAATCGCCCTTGCGGCCACAGCGTTTCGTCACCCGCAAGGTCGTCGCCGCGGCGGCACGCATCGCGGCGGGCAGCGAAGAGCGCCTCTTGCTCGGCGACCTCTCGATCTGCCGCGACTGGGGCTGGGCGCCCGAATACGTCGACGCCATGTGGCGCATGCTGCAACCGAACGTGCCCGACGATTACGTCATCGCGACCGGCGCGGCATGCTCGCTCGAGGTCTTCGTCGCTGCCGCCTACGCCTACTTCGAGCTCGACTGGCGCGACCACGTCGACGTCGACGAGCGGCTGTTCCGCCCGGCCGAGATCGCCCGCGGCTTCGGCGACGCGGGCAAGGCGCGCGACGTGCTCGGCTGGCAGGCGGCGACGCGCATGCCCGAGGTGGTTCACCGCATGGCCGAGGCCGAGGCCTCGGGGGCGGCATTGGGGGTGGCGCGATGAACGGGCTCAAGCCGCTCGCCCGCGCGGCGCGCTCGCACGTCATGTGTCTGCCCTGGCGCGTGCTCTCGGCGGTTGGCGCGGTGGGCCCGGCCACGCCGCCCGTCGCCTTCGTCATCGAACGCGCCGACTGGGTGATTCGCCGGGTCGGCGAGTACGTCTGCGCCGAGGTCGAGCGCCTGGCACCGGGCACTGCCGCGGTGTCGGTCAATCCCGAGCGTCTCCAGGGGCGCGTCGTGCATTTCGGTTCGCAGTACATGTGGCTTGCCTGGGGCGGCGCCATGGGCCGCTCGAACCGCTATGTCACCTCGTTCTTCCACGGCAAGCCCGAGGACGGCCCCGACGTCGCGCGGCACATCGAGGCGATGCTCGCGAGCGTGCCGCGGCTCGACCGCATTGTCACTGCGGCGAGCCTCGTCGAACGTCGGCTGCTGGACTGGGGCGTGCCGCGCGACAAGGTCGTGCGTATCCCGATTGGCGTCGACACGACGCTGTTCACGCCGCCCGACGCCGCACGCAAGGCGGCGGCGCGCGCGGCCTTCGGCGTCGGCGAGGACCGCGTCGTCGTCGGCTCGTTCCAGAAGGACGGTGTTGGCTGGGGCGAGGGGTTCGAGCCCAAGTTGATCAAGGGTCCCGACGTGCTGCTCGCGGTGATCGACCAGTTGCGCCGCGAGCTGCCGCTGTTCGTGCTGGTGACCGGACCGGCGCGCGGCTACGTCAAGCGCGGGCTCGAACGCATGGGCGTGCCCTATGCCCATACTTATGTCAACAGCCTCGCCGAACTGGTGCCCTGCTACCACGCGCTCGACATCTATCTTATGACCTCGCGTGAGGAGGGCGGGCCGATGGGGCTGATGGAGAGCATGGCGTGCGGCGTGCCGGTCGTCTCGACTGCGGTTGGCATGGCGCCCGATCTGATCGTACCCGGCGAGACCGGCGGGCTGGTCGAGCCCGAGGACGTCGATGGGCTGTGCGCGGCGACGCTGAAGTTGCTCGATGCCGAGGACGGCGGCGCGGCGCAGTGCGGTGCGGCGCGCGAAGCGGTCATGGCCTGTGACTGGCGCGTCGTCTGTCGCGACCACCTGGAAAAAGTTTACGCGCCGCTGCTGTGAGCGCTATCTTCGAAGACCCGCCGGCGAAGCGGCTGTTGCGCGCTGGTTACCGCCTGCGACTCGGCCTCTATGTCGCTGCGACGCCGATCGGCGGCGGACCCGAGCCGCGCGTCTTCTATGGCGGCGCACGTGCCGGCGACCGCGGCGGGCCGCTGGTCAAGGTCAAGCGTCTGCGGGCATACTTTCCGGAGCGCCGCTGGGGCTTCAACCTCGTCTATACGCTGAGCAACGCACCCTATCTGCCGCGGTATGCGCTCGAGCGAATCAAGACACGTGGCGTGCCGATCGTGAGCAACCAGAACGGCGTCTTCTACCCGGCCTGGTATGCCGGAGACTGGCGCGGGAAGAACGCTGAGATGGCGCATGCCTTCCACCTCGCCGACCACGTCTTCTGGCAGAGCGAGTTCTGCCGGCGCGCGACCGATCGGTTCCTCGGACCGCGCCAGGGCGCGGGGGAAGTACTCTACAATGCTGTCGACACCGGTCGGTTTCGCCCCGCCGACGCGGCCCCAGGCGCGCGGCAATTCACGTTCCTGGTCTCGGGCAAGATCGATGGTCACCTGTTCTATCGCATCGAGGCCAGCCGGCGCGGGCTGGCGCTCGCCCGCGCCGGTGGCCTCGACGCGAGGCTCATGCTTGCCGGTGTGATCTCGGACGAGGAGCAGGCTCGGTGGCGAAGCCTCGTCGACAAACTCGATCTCGTCAACGCGGCCTTCTACGTCGGACCCTACACACAGGAGACCGCGCCGCTCGTCTACCAATCGGCTGACGCCTTCCTGATGCTCAAGCACAACGATCCATGCCCCAACACTGTGCTTGAGGCGATGGCCTGCGGCCTGCCCGTTCTCTATTCGGCGTCGGGCGGTTTGCCCGAACTGGTCGGCGACGACGCAGGCGTCGGCCTGGCCTGCGACGAAGACTGGGAGCGGCCGCACTGGCCCGAGCCCGAGGCCGTCGCCGGCGGCATGGCGTCGATCGTTGCGGCGCACGGCAGCCAGAGTGCGGCAGCCCGACGGAGCGCCGTCGAGCGCTTCGACATCGCGCCCTGGATCGAGCGGCATCGCCTTGTTTCCGCCGACCTCATCGGGACGCGTCGATGAAGCGCATCGCCAAGCGAATGACATTGGCGTTGGCCGTGGCGCTGTCATGGTTGTACCGCTTGATCCCGGTCGGCGCACTCAAGCGGCTGTTCCGCGTACAGGACGACGTCCAGCTCATAATCAACGAGCGCGCCCTGGCGTTCGGCGGCGGCGAGCATCCTAAACATCGGCTGATGCGCTACCACGACTTCTTCGTCACGCGCATCCCGCCCGGCGCGCGGGTACTCGACATCGGCTGCGGTTACGGCGCCGTCGCGCGCAGCGTGGCGCGCGGCGTCGAGGGTGCCGAGGTGACCGGCATCGACAACAACCCCGAGCGCATCCGCGAGGCGCGTGCGGCCGACAACCCGGCAAACCTCGCCTTCGTCGAGGGTGACGCGCTCGTCGATCTGCCGGTGGGCGACTGGCACACGATCGTGCTGTCAAACGTCCTCGAGCACATCGATCTGCGCGTCGAATTCCTCAGGCGGCTCCGCGACGTGCTCGCGCCCGCGCAGATCCTCGTCCGCGTCCCGCTGTTCGAACGCGACTGGCAGATTCCCATGCGCCGCGAGCTCGGCGTCGGCTATTTCTCCGACCCGACGCATTTCATCGAGCATACGCTCGACGAGTTCGACGCCGAGATGGCGGCGGCGAACCTCGTCGTCGTCGAACGCGTCACCATGTGGGGCGAGATCTGGGCCGCCTGCCGGCCGCGCGTGCACGCCGAGCGATGAGTGATCGGCGGGTCAGCGTCATCCTGCCCTGTTACAACGCCCATCGCGATCTCGGCAGGGCGCTCGATAGCGTGCGCGCTCAGACCGTGGCGGCCGACGAGATCATCGTCGTCGACGACGGGTCGACCGACCCCGCATGCGTCGCCTATCTCGACGCGCTGCCCGGCGACGTACGGGTGGTGCGCCAGGCCAACAAGGGCCTGCCCGGCGCGCGCAACGCCGGGTTTCGTGAGGCGACGGGTGATTGCGTCGTGCCGCTCGATTGCGACGACGTCCTCGATCCGCGCTTCGTCGAGAAGCTGCTCGCGGCGCTGACCGCCAGCGAGGACGCGGGTTACGCCTTCTGCCACATGACGCTGCGCGGCGAGAAATCGGGCACGCTTTGCTCGAACTTCAACCTCTTCGAGCAGTTGTTCCTGGATCACGTGCCCTATTGCATCCTGATCGAAAAGCGGGTGTGGCAAGAGATCGGCGGCTATGATGAATCGATGCGCGATGGCAAGGAAGACTGGGAATTCAACCTCAGCCTGGCGACCCATGGTTATTACGGCGTGCTAGTCGACGAACCGCTGTTCCACTACAACGTGAGTGGCCAGGGCATGCTGCAGAGCACCAGCAACCGCTCACATGCCCAGCTGGCGAAATACATCCGCACCAAGCACGCAGGGCTCTTTGGGCTCAACTCGGTGCTGCGCATTTGGCAGCGCTGGAAGACGCAAGCCTTCACCTACCCGAAATCGGTCTCCATCGTTCTTTTCCTGATGTACAAAATTTTGCCGGACTGGCTGGTCAATCGCCTGTTCCGCGCCCTGTTGTCCTATTCGCAGTCGAACCGTCCACGGCGAGCCCCACCGTGACGCTGGGCGATATCGGCTAGGGCGCCCCCAGGCGCATCCCCGGTGTTCCCATCGGACGGCAGTTGTTGCCGGCTGCCATACCGAACCTCAATCATTGGCAACAGCAATCTCCATCATTTAGGGCGGTTTCGTGCTGCCTTTTTGCGGCCAGCCGTAGCCTGGTCTTCAAACGCGTTCGCGAGCAACCGCCGCACGGCACAGGAGCGATCAGCTGAATGTTCTCGTCATCCGCCGCCCAAAACCGAGCTCGAGGTAGCCTGATGTTGACGGTTGTGCGATGGCCGCGGCTGATCCTACCTTGACATCGATTGCAGTTTCAGGCGATGGCCTGTGGTCGGGGTCGTGTCGCTTTTTGATTTGGTGCAGCGCTCACGCGGCGATGCCGACGGTCGAGAGAATGCAGCGAAAGTTCGAGTCTCAACGAGGTGCTGACGATGCCCGCTGACGGAACGATTTTAGTCACGGGCGGCGCGGGATACGTTGGCAGTCACGTTGTTTTGGCCCTGATCGACGCGGACTATCGTGTGGTCGTGCTCGATGATCTTTCGACGGGGTTCCGTGACGCCGTCGCCGCCGATGCAACTTTCGTCGAGGGGGACGCCGGCGATTTGACGCTTACCGATGTGCTAATCGGCGAGCACGGAATCGATGCGGTCATTCATCTGGCCGCGTCTTCCCTTGTGGAAGAATCGATGGTGCGGCCGCTCGATTACTATCTCAACAATGTCGTCAAGACGCGCGAGCTCATCGCCTCCTGCCTTGCGCATGGTATCCGCCATTTCGTGTTTTCGTCGAGCGCGGCGGTTTACGGCGCGCCGGCCGAACAGCCGATCTCCGAGGACGCGCCAAAAGTGCCCGTCAACCCCTATGGTCGCTCGAAGCTGATATGCGAGTGGATGCTTCGAGACGTCGATGCAACGTCGGCTTTGCGCTACGTGGCGATACGTTACTTCAACGTCGCCGGCGCCGACCCCTCGGGGCGTACCGGCGAAAGCACGACGCACGCCACCCACCTCATCAAGGTGGCGAGCCAAGCCGTCGTCGGCATTCGGGACCACATCGAAATCTACGGCGAGGATTACCCGACGCCGGATGGCACCTGTTTGCGCGACTACATCCACGCGAGCGACGTCGCAGATGCCCATGTCGCCGCGCTGACCCACCTGCGCCGCGGCGGCGAGAGCCTAACCCTCAATTGCGGCTACCAGCGCGGCTATTCGGTACGCGAGGTATTGGCCGCCGTCGAATACGTCGCCGGCCATAGCCTCGATATTCGGGGCGGCCCGCGTCGCCCAGGCGATCCGCCCGAACTGATCGCGGCGACCGCGCGGATCGCCGAGACGCTGGGCTGGTGCCCGCGTCACGACGATCTCGACGTCATCGTGCGGAGCGCGATCGGTTGGGAGAAGAAGCTGGCCACGAAAGTAGGATAAGCCACCGTCCAGCCCGTTGTATTATCGAGCACGGAATGCGGCCAGCCGGAAGTCTGATGCGGCGTCGCGTGCTGTGCCTTAGCGGCCACTGTTTTCAATGGACGTCGCATCGGGTCACGGTGCGGGCAGCATCGCATCACTTGACCGAAGTTCTGCCGCCAGCATCGCGCGCTATAATCTGCCGTTGATGTCGGCCTTTGGATTGGCGATGGCCTATGTCGTCGACATTCTTGCGCGACGGTCGATGTCGACGGGCTCGTGACCGCGCCATTGAGCCTGCCGTTGCTTCGGGGCGCCCCCGGCGAACCAGTCGTCGAGCGCCGATGCGGTCTCTTCGGGGCAGATGAGGCCGAGTTTGCTCCGGCGCCACAGGATGTCCTCGGCCGAGCGCGCCCATTCAGTGTCGGCGAGATAGCTGACCTCGCGCTCGAAGAGGCCGCCGCCAAAATCGCGGCCGAGGCCGTCGGCCCCGTCCGCGCCGTCGAGCAGTGTGGTCGTCCGCGTGCCATAGGCATTGACGTAACGCGCCGCGAGCCCGGCGGACAACCACGGGTACGCGGCCTCGACGTCGTGCAGGAACCGGGCGACATCGGCGTCGTCGATGTCGCCGCCGGGCAGCGGGCTGGACGCCGTCCATGGCCCGCCGACGCCCGGCGTATAGGGTGCGAGCTTCGCCAGCGCCTGTTCGGCGAGCCGGCGGTAGGTCGTGATCTTGCCGCCGAACACCGAGAGCAGCGGCGCGCCATCCTCGGGCGCCTCGATCTCGAGCCGGTAGTCGCGCGTCACCGCGGCCGGGTCGCCCGCGCCGTCGTCGAGCAACGGCCGCACCCCTGCGTACGACCAGACGACGTCGTCCGCGCCGATCGGCCGCTCGAAGTATCGATTGACCGCCGCGCAAAGATAATCGATCTCGTCACTGTCGATATGTATGCCGTTGGGGTCGCCGGCATAGGGCACGTCGGTCGTGCCGATCAGCGTGAAGTTTCCTTCGAAGGGCAGCGCAAAGGCCACCCGGCCGTCATCGTTCTGCAAGATATAGGCGTGATCGCCATCGTACAGCCGGGCGACCACGATATGGCTGCCCTTGACCAGGCGGGCCCGTAGCGCCGTCTCGGACGCGATCGACGAGTCGAGAACCTTGTTGACCCACGGCCCCGCCGCGTTGACGAGGGTTCGCGCGCGCATGCTGCTTTCCTGACCCGTGATCGCGTCGCGCAGCACGACGATCCAGGCACCGCCGTCGCGCCGCGCTTGCGCGCAGCATGTGCGTGTCAGGATCATCGCGCCATGTTCGGCGGCGCCCAGCGCGTTGAGCACCACGAGGCGGCTGTCGTCGACCCGGCAGTCGGTGTAGACGAAGCCCTTGCGCCGCTCATCCCGAAGCGGTTCGCCGGCCGGGTCGACCGTGAGATCGAGCCCGTGCGAGCCAGCAAGGCGCCGCCGGCCGCCCAGACGGTCGTACAGGAACAGGCCTGCTCGAATCATCCACGCCGGGCGCAGCGACGCATCGTGCGGCAGGACGAACCGCAATGGGTGGACCAGATGCGGCGCGTTCTCGAGCAACACTTCGCGCTCGGCGAGTGCCTCGCGGACCAGCCGGAACTCGTAATGCTCGAGATAGCGCAGGCCGCCGTGGATCATCTTGCTGCTTGCCGATGAGGTGCCGCCGGCGAGGTCGCCCTGCTCGCACAGCACGACCGAAAGGCCGCGGCCGGCGGCGTCACGCGCGATGCCGGCGCCGTTGATGCCGCCGCCGATGACGAGCAGGTCGACGGTGTCGGGTGTCGCGTTATTCATCGATGCCGTCCGCCGTCGCCGCGACGTGGCAGGCGACGCCTTGCGTCCTCATCAGCTCGTCGATCGCCCGCGGCACCGGCTGGTCGGTGAACAGTGCGTCGAGCTGGGCGAGGCTGCCGAGCTGGACCATGGCGTTACGGCCGAACTTGCTGTGGTCGGTGGCCAGGAAGACGCGCCGCGAATGGGCGATGATCGCCTGCGCGACGCGCACCTCGCGGTAGTCGAAGTCGAGCAGCGTGCCGTCCGCGTCGATGCCCGAGATTCCGATGACGCCGATGTCGACGCGGAACTGGCTGACGAAGTCGATGGTCGCCTCGCCGATGATGCCGCCGTCCCGGCTGCGCACGGCGCCGCCCGCGACGATCACCTCGAAGTCGGGATTGGCGCCCAGGATCGACGCGACGTGGAGGTTGTTGGTGATGACCCGGAGGCCCTTGTGGCGGATAAGCGCCCGGGCGACCGCTTCGTTGGTCGTGCCGATGTTGATGAACAGCGAGGCGTTGTCGGGCACGTGACGGGCGAGCAGGCGGGCGATGCGCCGCTTGGCCTCGGGCCGCATGACCTTGCGTGTCGTGTAGTCGATGTTCTCGACGCTCGACGGCAGGCCGGCGCCGCCGTGAAAACGCGCCAGCAGGTTGCGCTCGCACAGCGCCTTGATGTCGCGCCGGATGGTCTGCGGCGAGACGTCGAAGCGCCGCGCCAGCGCGTCGATCGACGCGAAACCACGGCGCCGGACGAGTTCGTGAATCTGTTCCTGGCGATCTTGCATGCCGGCACGACTTGCAAATTACGACATAATCTATGGATTATATGGTCGAATATGATCATCATACCAGTCAATGCTGATCGTAAACGAATACATTTTCCATGTTCGTCGTGCATGGACATGGCATGGTGATTGCGCGATTATCGGACGAGCGTCTGCCCCGCGAAGATGGCGCAGCATGACGTACGAGGCGGCGTGATGATATTTCGGCAGTTTTTCGAACCGGTGTCGTCCAGCTATACGTACCTGCTCGCCGCGCGAAAGGGCGGCGAGGCGCTGCTCGTCGATCCGGTGCTCGAGCGCGTCGACCGCTACATCCGACTTCTCGACGAACTCGATCTCAAACTGGTCAAGGTGTTCGACACCCACGTTCACGCCGACCACATCACCGGCATGGGCGCGTTGCGCGACCGCACCAAATGCATCACGATCATGGGCGAGCAGAGCCCGGTCGACGTCGTCTCGGTGCGTGTCGGGGACGGCGATACGATCGAAATCGAAGGGCTCTCGCTCGAAGCCATGTACACACCGGGCCACACCATGGACTCCTACTGCCTGCGCATGGCCGATCGGGTGTTCACCGGCGACACGCTTTTCATTCGCGGCACCGGGCGCACCGACTTCCAGGGCGGCAGCTCGCGCGACGCCTATGATTCGCTGTTCAACAAGCTCTTGACGCTGCCCGACGAGACGCTGGTCTACCCGGGGCACGACTACAAGGGCGACACGGTCAGCACTATCGGCGAGGAGCGGGCGCACAATCCGCGCCTTCAAGTCGGCTCGGCCGACGAATACGCCGCGATCATGGACAACTTGAACCTGCCGGACCCGAAGATGATGGACGTCGCAGTGCCGGCGAACGTCGCCATCGGCCGTGGCCAGGGCGTCGCGCGACACGCCGCCTGGGCCCTGACCGCCGATCAGGTCATGGACCAGTGCAACGGCGCCGATGTCGCTCTGGTCGATCTCCGTGACGCGTCCGAGCGTGTGGCTCACGGCGTCATCCCGGGCTCCGTCCACGCGCCCTATCCCGGGCTCGAACCGCTCATCAAGCCGGGCGGCATGCTGCGCGAGATGGTCGGAACGACGGGCCGCCGGCTGATCTATTACTGCGCCTTCGGCGAGCGCTCGGCGATGGCGGTCGAGAGTTCCCAGGAATGCGGTCTCGACAACGTCTGCCACCTGATCGGCGGCATCGATGCCTGGCGCAAAGCGGGCGGGCCGATCGAGCAGCCCGGCGACGGCGCCGTCTGATCCTCGGTATGGTCGGCCTTCGCGGTTAGCTCACCACGATGAAGACCTGCGAATTGCCGCGCTGGATCTTGAGAACCAACCGTTTGCCGCCCGAGCCGAGGGCCTTCTTGAAGGATTCGATGTCGCGGACGGCGTTGTGGTTGACTTCGACGATAACGTCGTTCTTACGCAGCCCAGTACGCCACGCAGGGCTGTTGGGCGCGACCTTGACGACCGCGACACCTTCGATCTTGCCGTAGAGTTTCGAAGTTTCCTGGATGGGTCCAAGCGTGGCGCCGGCGAGACGTTTGGCCACGCCTTCGCCCGAGACCCGCAACTCCGGCGGCACCGCCGGTTCGAGTGATATTTTGCGCAGCAAGCCGTCGCGAAGTACGGTCAACTCGATCGTCTCGCCGGCCCGCATCAGGCCGACCACATTACGCAGATGCGAGACATCGCGCACCGGATCGCCGTTGACGCTGACGACGATGTCGCCGGCCTCGAGGCCCGCCTTGCCGGCCGGCCCGTCGGGCGCGACGCGGGTGATGATGGCGCCGGCGGTTTGCGCGACACCGAGCGCCTCGGCGAGGGCGGGGGTCATGTCCTGCCCCTGCACGCCGAGCCCACCGCGGCGCACCTCGCCGTAGGTGACCAACTGGTCCATTATCTGCAGCGCCATGTTGGTTGGGATCGCGAAGCCGATGCCGACGTTGCCGCCGCTCGGCCCGATAATCGCCGTGTTGATGCCGATCAACTGGCCGTCGAGGGTGACCAGGGCGCCGCCCGAGTTGCCCGGATTGATCGATGCGTCGGTCTGGATGAAGTCCTCGATGCCCTCGATACCAAGCCCGCTGCGCCTCAGCGCGCTGACGATTCCCGAGGTGACTGTCTGGCCGATGCCGAAGGGATTGCCGATCGCCACCACGAAATCACCGACCTCGAGGGCGTCCGAATCGCCCAAAGTCAGTGCGGTCAAGTTTTCGGCGGGAATTCTGAGCACCGCGATGTCGGTCGCCGGATCGGTGCCGACCAGTTCGGCAGTCAACTGGCGCCGGTCGCGCAGGGTGACGACGATCTGGTCCGCGTTGGCGATGACATGGTTGTTGGTCAGGACGTAGCCTTCCAGGGCATCGACGATGACGCCCGAGCCGACGCTCTGTACCTTCTTTTCGCGCTGCAAGGGCGGCAGGTTGAAGAAACGGCGGAAGAAGGGGTCGGCCATCAGCGGGTTCTGCTTGACGCGCACCCGGCCGCGTGTCGCGATATTGACGACCGCCGGCGTGACCTGCTTGATCATCGGCGCGAGCGAGGGTAGCGGCTGTCCGTCGACGGCGATTGGCAGGCCGCCTTCCGCGCCGAACGGGGTGACGAAGCCGGCCACGGCGATAATACCCAGGACGATGACCGTCCTCAACGCCTGCAACATACCGGATGCTCCTTTACGCGCTTGGCCCCGATAGTGACGGGTTCGTGTCAGGGCCGATGATTGGGTCTGCTGTCTCCGCCCTTGCCGTGCCGGCATCTATAGATGAGTCGGACCCGATTTCCTTGGACACAGAATTGGCTTAATCGAAGTGTCCAAGGAGGACCGGAACATGACCGACAATTTTGAGAACAAAGTTGCTGTTGATGGGCCTGTGGTAAACGAGGGCGAGCTTGGCTCGTCCACGTTTTCCCCGGGCCAGGTTTCGCCGGCAGGCCCGCTGGGACTTGGCCAGCGGTGGACGGTGACGCGCAAGCGTGAGGTTGCCCTGCGGCTTTTGCGTGGCGAGCCGGTGGAACTTTTGTCGCGGCAGTTGGGCGTGGAGATTTTCCGGCTCGAGCAGTGGCGTGAGAAGGCGATCGCCGGGATCGATGCCTCGCTCAAGGAACGCAAGGGCGATCCGGTGAAGGCGGAACTGGACATCGCCATGAAGCGGATCGGGGAGTTGATCATGCAGGTGGAACTGCTGGAGGCCAAGACGGAGACGTCCGGCCCTTTGGGGCGGCGGAGGTCGCGGCGATGAGTGCCGCCACCTCTCCCGGCACGGGTTTGGCCTACGGCCTCCAGCGGGTCTGTGCGGCCTGGGGTTTTGCCCGTTCCTCGTTCTACGCCATGAAATCCCGGCAGCAGGCCACCGCTGAGCGCCCACCAGCAAAGCGCCGGGGACCGAAGCCCTCGATCTCGGACGAGGCTCTGCTGGTGGCCATCGAGGCCGACCTGGAGGCATCCCCCTGGGAGGGCGAGGGACACCGCAAGGTCTGGGCTCGGCTTCGGGTCTGTCGTGGCATCCGTGTTTCCCGCAAGCGGGGGCTCCGGGTGATGCGCGAGAACAACCTGCTCTCGCCCCATCGCTGCCGCCGCCGTGGCGGAAATCCCCATGTCGGTGAGATCATCACCCATGCCCCCAACCTCATGTGGGGCACGGACGGCGTTCGGGTGTTCACGGTGGACGACGGCTGGGGCTGGATATTCACCGCCATCGAGCATTGGAACGCCGAGTGCGTCGGCTGGCATGTGTGCAAGCGAGGCGACCGCTTCGCCGCCCTTCAGCCGATCTCCATGGGGCTTGCGAGGCTGTATGCCTCGACCTCCGCCGGTGCGGCGCGGGGGCTGGCCTTGCGGATGGATCACGGCTCCCAGTATCTGTCGGACCACTTCACCAACCAGATCAAGTTCTGGGGCATCCAGCCGTCCTACGCCTTCGTCGAACAGCCCCAGACCAACGGCGTCGCCGAGAGGTTCAATCGCACGCTCAAGGAACAGATCATCCATGGCCGCATCTACCGCAACATCGCGGAGCTGCGGAACGCCGTCCGCGGGTTCGTCGAACAGTACAATGCCCAGTGGATCGTGGAGAAGAACGGCTACCTGAGCCCCGCTCAAGCTCGTCAGGCGTGGCACACCGCGATGTCACTCAGGCCCGCCGCATGAGACAAACTTGTGTCCAAGGAACCGGGTGCGATACACCGGCATCTATAGATAGACCCGGTGCAACGCATCGGCCAGCCTGGGCGTGGTGTCGAGCTGGTCGATTTCCGCTGGCCATGCCCAACGGCGCGCGACACGCGTGTGGTCGAGCGTCAAACGCCCGGCGTCGTGGAGGTCGAACAATATCGGGCTGAGGCGGCGATAATTCTCTCGACCAGGCCGGCCGACGTATAGGAAATCGCCCTGGATTGGCGGCCCGACGTCGTCCCGCGTCAATCCGAATGCCTCATTGATCATGGCATAGGCCTGTGCCGTGGACGCGCCATCGCGCTCGCGGCGAAGTCCGTCCCACGGCGCGGTGTCCGCGTCCGCCGGCCGGAGCAAAAGGACTCGCCGATCATGCCTTATGAAGACCATCACGCTGTCGTTCTCCGCCAAGTTCCGCCTCCGGTTGACGCGCCCGTCCGCGGAGGGGCGGCGCGACGTCAACCCAATCACTTCGGCGCGCTAGGTGCGCGGCCGTCGCTCCACGCCGCTCCGGCGCTGTTCGTCGCCGCGCCGCTCGCCCGCCGTTGGTTCATCGATTTGTCGGCGATCGATGCCTTCGCGACGATCGAGCACCAGCCCGCGACGCCGGCCGTTGCACTTGGGGAACCGATGATACTTGCGGGCATGGCGCTGCAGGAGCTCGCGGTAGCGCAGCGCGACATTCGTCGTCGCTTCACGCGTGTAGTGATCGAAGCGCTGCGTACACCGCCCTACACGCCCTTCCTTGTGATCCAAGACGACACTCCTGAGTGTATGCCCGCTGCCATCGGCGCGGCCGATGAAGATCATCTGACCTTCCTCGTAGAGCGTGAAGACTCCCGATTGTTCGGGCAGGCTCTCGAGGTTCGCATGCGTGGCGCTGAACAGTTTTTCGCCAAGTGCCATGAATCGCGCTCCCACATTTCCCACATTGTTACCCGCCGAACACCTAGCATAGGTGCGCGGTCAATTTAAAGCCCGACTTCGGCTCCGGCACATGGCGCTCGTGGCGTCGCAGGGCAAGGCCGGGAAACGCCGCCGATTCGGTTTGACAAGCTAGGCCGCGCCCGTATATTACGCGCTTCCGCGCGAGCACCGTATTACCACTGTTTGGGACCGGTCCCGAATGACCAAGCGTCTGTCGTCGAAGTACAAGATCTGCCGCCGCCTCAAGGTCAATCTTTGGGGGCGGCCGAAGAGCCCGACCAACCGCCGCGACTACGGTCCTGGCGAGCACGGCCAGCGGCGTGGCCGCAAGCCGTCGGATTTCGGTATCCAGCTGGCCGCCAAGCAGAAGCTGCGCGGCTACTACGGTAATATCACGGAACGTCAGTTCCGCCGCGTTTACGGTGAAGCGGTGCAGCGCCGCGGCGACACTGGCGAGAACCTGGTCGGTCTCCTGGAGCGCCGGCTCGACGCCGTGATCTACCGCATGAAGTTCGTCGCCACGGTGTTCGCGGCGCGCCAGTTCGTCAATCACGGCCATATTCTGGTCAATGGCAAGCGCGTCAATATTCCGAGCTACCGGGTCAGCGAGGGCGATGTCATCGAGATTCGCCCGCGGTCGCGCGAGCTTTCGTTCGTGCTCGAGGCAATCGAACTGCCCGAGCGCGACGTGCCGGATTATATCGAGGTCGATTACGGCAAGATGCGCGGCACCTTCCTGCGCACGCCAGAGATCGCCGACGTGCCGTACCCGGTGCAGATGGAACCCAACCTGGTCATCGAGTACTACTCGTCACACTAAATTCGGCTCGTCACACTAAATTCGGCTCGTCACACTAAATTCGGCTCGTCACACTGAATTCGGCTCGTCACACTGAATTCGGCTCGTCACACTAGGATCGGCCGCTTCCGCCCGCCGGCGCATCAGGTTCAAGCATAAAGAAACTCCCGAACCCGCTGGCAGCGGGCACTGTCGTCGTCAATCACCGCAGGATTTCAGTTCCCGGTTCGACGGCCTGAACGGTATGCGCTCGGCGGTCGAGATGATGTCGTCCGACGAAAGGCTGTCGACCGGAAAGTTGACCGCCTCGATGCATACCCGCGGGTGCAGAACGCCGTCCTCGACAATTACCGAAATGCCGTCGACCTGCGCCGATATCCGTTCGGCGAGCGGCGCGCATTCAGCCCATTGGGTGTCGTGGAGAATCAGGCAGAAGTCGTCGTCGGACAGGCGTGCCATGAGATCCGCGTCGCGCATAGTACGGCCCAAAATATTGGTAATTTCGCCAATCATTCGCTGCCGAGACTCGTAGCCTTGTGAGGCAGGAGTCCGCCCATTCTCTTCGACGTGTATGAACAAAAGAGCGCCGGGCCGGTCGGCGCGTCGCGACCCGGCAAGCACTATGCGGAAGAAGTATCTGAAGCACGCTTCGTTGATCGATCCTGTCGCTTCGTCGAACCTGGGCCCTTCGAGCAGCTCGTCCTCGCGATTGAGCAGCCGTTTTGCGCTGCGCAGCCGGAGCTGGAGCTCGTATGCGTTGAACGGACGGGTGAGGTATTCGTCGGCGCCCGCCTCCAGCCCGGTCATCAGATGTTCCCTGTCGAATTTCGATGATGCCGCCTCGCCGTCGTTGTTCTCGTAGATGATCAGGTAGGTATAACGGTTGCGCTTGAGGTCGCGAATTCTGCGGCACAGTTCGGGACCCGATATGCCCGCGATGTTCCAGTCGGATATGACGACGCGAAATGGCTCGTCGCACACGCGCGCGAACGCCTCGGTGCCGGTCGACGCCGAAACCGTTCGGTGACCCCAGTTCGTAAGCTTTTTGGTCACCACCGCGATCGTGCTGGCCGACCGCTTCGACCGGCGCTAGCGCCGTGCCCGGGAAGGCCTAAATCAGCCCCATCGCGGCGAGCGAGACGTGGCCCTTGCGGGCGACGATGAGGTGATCGTGCAGGCGCACGCCGAGCGCCTTGCCGGCGTCGCGGATTTCCTTGGTCATGTCGATGTCGGCTTGCGACGGCGCCGGATCGCCGCTCGGGTGTACGCAAACCACCGTGTCGCGGCCCTTCACAAAATTCTAGCCTTGTCGGAGCTATAACCGAATCTTGACGGGGCGGTAAAAAGTCGATTCCTCATGAGAGTCGGCTGGATTATAATTGTGCATGTTTACTTTACGCGACCGACGGACTGGGGAATTGTTTGATCGCTGGTCCGATTTCGGGGACAAACGTCGGCGCCTGATGGAGCAATCCTGGGCCGGGGTTTTTCGGAACCATCTGCTTGTCGAACTTCCGGTTGACGATCTTTGCCGTCACCTTGATGAACGCATGGGCCGACCATCGAAGGATCTACACGTTGTCATCGGGGTCTTGCTTTTGCAGCAGCTGCACGATCTGAGCGATGCAGAGACCGTCGAGGCCCTGGCCTTCAATATGGCGTGGCACTATGCCTTGGACGTGCGCAGCGAAGCGGACAGCTATTTCTGTGAGAAAACCCTGCGCAACTATCGCCGTCTGTTTATCGAACAAGGTCTCGATGAATTGCTGTTCCGGTGTTTGACGGATCGGCTGGTGCAGGGGTTCTCTGTCGATACCAGCCACCAACGCATGGATTCGACGGCCCTTCGTTCGGCAATGCGGGCGCTGACACGACTTGGTATCGTTGTTGAGAGCATCTCGAAGTTTGCCCGTGAGCTTGAGCGATATCATCCCGGTCTGCACGAGCAGATCAGCAAGGAGGTGATCCGCCGCTATGTCGATCGCGAGGGTAATGGCGCGTTCGCGAATACGGCGCCGAGTGTTTCAAAACGGCGCCTCGGCGAAGCGGGTCAGTATCTCCTAGCCCTGGTGCTGCAATTCCGTGACACGGCGGCGGCAAAGCTTTCCAGTTTTGCGATCCTGGAGAGGGTTCTGCGCGATCAGTTCGAGATCGTTGATGATGAGTATGGCGATCGTGACGCAACGCGCGCCGCGATTCGAGATCCAAAGGATGTGCCGTGCGATACCGTCGGCAATCCGGCCGACCCGGACGCGAGCTACAACGCGCACAAGGGTCAAGGATACATGGCGCAGATCGTCGAAACCTATTGTGAAGATGTCAGTAACGAGGCGGTTGCCGCGACACCGGACCTCATCACCCACGTGGAGGTCCACAAGATGACGGTGCATGACGGCCATCGCTTAGCCGATGCGCTGGATGATCTGAGCGAGCGCGCGCTGACGCCGGCGGTGATGCTGGGTGATTCACATTACGGTTCCAGTGACAACATGGCTCTGACGCGCGAACAGAACATCAATCTCGTGGCGCCCGCACGACCGCCGAAAGGCGCCGTCTCGGGACGGTTGACGTTGGAGGATTTCACTCTCAACGAAGAAGGCTTGGTCTTGCGCTGTCCCAATAACGTCGAACCGGTTTCAGCCTCGCTCGCCAAAGCCAAGCTGCAGGCCCGTTTCGACCTCTCCATCTGCCAAAAATGTCCCGATATACTGCGATGTCCCGTGCAGGCGGCCAAGCGTGACGGCCAATTTTCCCGCTTTCAATATACCCCGGCCAGGGCTGCCAACCAAAAGCGCCGGCTTTATGAACAAAGCGATGCCTTCCGCAACGTCTACAGATGGCGGGCCGGCATAGAAGCGACCATGTCGCGATTAAAGTACCAGATGAACCTGGCTCACCTACGCATTCGCGGCATGCCGGCCATGCGCTACGTGGTCAATCTGCGTGCCCTCGGCCTCAATATCCGACGCTGCGCGGCAATCGCACCATAAAAAACGAAGCCAAGGAGAAGCCAAGGGTAGGTAATATCAGGTTTTATCCACCAGCAACGCGGAGACAGGCAAATATTCTTCACCGAACCGCAAAGACCTGTACAAGCACGCCATCGGCCAACAACTTTTTACCGCCCCGTCGAATCTTGTGTACGGCGTTGAAATGAAGGCGGCGTATCCTGGTGATTGTTGATGTCACCACTTGAGCTAAGCCAAGGAAGGATACGCCATGAAAGAGAATACCGTTGTTGCTTTTCAAAACCCATCTGATTTTCAGAAAGATCCGTTGACGGAAGTCCTACAAGCTGGAGCTCGCGAGTTGTTGGCCCAAGCCGTTGAGGCCGAGGTCTCCGTGTTTTTGGGTAGCCATGCGGCGCTTGTTGACGCCGCCGGCCGCCGCCGGGTTGTCCGCAATGGATATCTGCCGGAACGCTTCATCCAGACCGGGATCGGCCCGGTGAGCGTGCGCCAACCCCGTGTGCGGGACCGGGGGGACGGCGCCATCCGCTTCACGTCGGCGATCCTGCCGCGCTATCTGCGCCGCGCCAAGAGCCTGGAAGACCTTTTGCCATGGCTGTATCTGAAGGGCATTTCCACCGGCGACTTCGGGGAAGCCTTGGCGGCGCTCCTGGGGAGCTCCGCGCCGGGGCTTTCGGCCTCCACGATCACCCGGCTGAAAGAGGTCTGGGGGGTTGAGGCGGAGCGCTGGCAACGGCGCGACCTCACGGCCAAGCGCTACGTCTATTTCTGGGTGGACGGCATCTATTTCAGCGCCCGCATGGAGGAAGAGAAGCAGTGCATCCTGGTGATCGTCGGGGCCACGGACAAGGGACAGAAGGAACTGATCGCCATCGCCGACGGCTATCGCGAAAGTGAGCAGTCCTGGCTCGAAGTTCTGCTCGATCTCAAGCGGCGCGGCCTTGAAATGGGTCCGCAACTGGCGCTCGGCGACGGCGCGCTCGGCTTCTGGAAGGCGCTCCGCCAAGTCTACCCAGGCGCCCGCGAGCAACGCTGCTGGGTTCACAAGACGGGCAACGTCTTGAACAAGCTGCCCAAGGGTCTGCAAAAGAAAGCCAAGGGGCGCCTGCAAGACATCTGGATGGCCGAAACCAGGAAGGATGCCGAGAGCGCCTTCGACTTCTTCCTGGAAGCCTACGGGCCGAAGTACGACAAGGCCGCGGCCTGCCTGGCCAAGGACCGCGACGTCCTGCTGACGTTCTACGACTTCCCCGCCGAGCACTGGAAGCATGTACGCACGACCAACCCCATCGAGAGCACGTTCGCCACGGTTCGTCTGCGCACCTACCGGACCAAGGGCTGCCTGTCGCGCAAGACGGCGATGGCCATGGTCTTCAAACTATGCCAGTGCGCTCAGAGAAAATGGAGAAAACTCGATGGATCGAACCATCTCGCCGAGATCATTCGCGGCGTCAAATTCGTAGATGGAGAACGCCAGGATCGCGCCGCCGCATGATCAGCCCATACACAACTTTTGACAATAGCTCGCCTTGTCGCACGGATACACTCGTGTGCACTAGTAGCCGCCGACTCTAGGCTTCTCTAAAGAGTGCGATTTGATTAACTTCTGTGAACAGAAGTGAATTGCGTGATCATGCGTGAAGCCAGGAACTTGTAACCCGGAATGTAACCCGATGGCCAAGAAAATTCTGAAAACCATGCCAAAAGTTATGCTGGATGACATGGCGACACACATCGTTCCGTGGGGAAAACTACGGCGAGATTTTCTCGAGGGAGTAGGTTTTGCACAGGGACTAGAGCTAGAAACTCGCGAAAAAGGAGAAAGGCGGGCTGTCGAAGATGGTGTGAAAATAGGTCGTCGGCGCCGAAGGCAAAAACGAGATGCCAAGAACCTTCAGAAGAAACCCGGGCTGTCCAAGCTCGACTTGGCGCAGGGGTCTGATCCCCCTTACACGTATTCCCCGTTTCGCACCCAAATCGATCAAGAATTGCTCTCTCTCGCTTTGGATTATGTCCGTGATCCTCCCCCCGTGATTCAAGACTCTTTGGAGAAAGAGATCGCTTCCACCACATTTGTCGAAGCTTGGGGGAAGTTCAGTTATGCGCTCGGGATCATCGACGCCAACTATATGGGTCACGGCGATGGGCTGTACAACGAGCGACGCGGTGGTCTGGGGCGCGGAGAATCGAGTAGTGACTGGCACAAACAGTACTTCGTCGATTGGGTTTCAGCCTACATGAGCCGATTGCAGGCAGAGCGCGGGAATCCGCAAGGACACGACAGAGACTGGCGAAAACACGGTGAACGCGCATTTGTGGATTTTGTTACCAAGGTACTATCTGGCTCTGGCGAACAAGCAGCTCCGGAGGGGGATCCAACCTGGTTTAAGGAATTCATCAAAGTCGACGCGAAGAAGCCTGGATTGGGACCCGAGCTTAAGAAGACTTACCCCGCATTTCCCAAGTATCGTCGATATTCAGTGCGGCGAGAAGGCGATTCTGCTATAAGAATCATGAAGTTGTAGCATACATGGAGCGGCGGATATGGCACACCCGATGGGTGAATCGAAACCGGGGTGCCTTCGGGTCGTTTTTGACCGTCGATTGAAGCTTGAATTCCACGGTTCCAAGATCACCTCTGATGCCGGGTTGCTCGCCTACCGGGAGCTTGACGATGCCCTCGGCCTGACTGAGATGGCCGAGGGTGTTTTCCAGGATAGCCGTACCGGCAAGAACGGATGGCACGGCATGACGGGTCAGTTTCGCCAGTCCGTTTTCGGGCGCCTTGGCGGCTATGACGATGTGAACGACGCCGACCGTCTGGGACGCGATCCCGCCATGCGCTGGATTGTTGGCGGCAAGGCCATCGAAAGACAGGCCGCTTCCACCAGCCAGATGGGACGCTTCGAGACGGAGCTATTGGCCACCGACGAGAACGTTGAAGCCTTGGTCGACATGAACGGGGTGTGGATCGACAAGGTTCATGACCGCCATCCGCCGAAGATGATCATTCTCGACATGGACAGCAGCGTCAGCCCGACCCATGGCGAACAAGAGGGAACAGCGTACAATGGTCACTTCGGCTGTACCTGCTAGCATCCGCTATTCCTGTTCAACCAGTTCGGCGACTTGGAGAGATGTTCCCTGCGCCCCGGTAATGTTCACAGTGCCGACGGATGGCGGAATGTTCTGGATGAGTCGGACCCGATTTCCTTGGACACAGAATTGGCTTAATCGAAGTGTCCAAGGAGGACCGGAACATGACCGACAATTTTGAGAACAAAGTTGCTGTTGATGGGCCTGTGGTAAACGAGGGCGAGCTTGGCTCGTCCACGTTTTCCCCGGGCCAGGTTTCGCCGGCAGGCCCGCTGGGACTTGGCCAGCGGTGGACGGTGACGCGCAAGCGTGAGGTTGCCCTGCGGCTTTTGCGTGGCGAGCCGGTGGAACTTTTGTCGCGGCAGTTGGGCGTGGAGATTTTCCGGCTCGAGCAGTGGCGTGAGAAGGCGATCGCCGGGATCGATGCCTCGCTCAAGGAACGCAAGGGCGATCCGGTGAAGGCGGAACTGGACATCGCCATGAAGCGGATCGGGGAGTTGATCATGCAGGTGGAACTGCTGGAGGCCAAGACGGAGACGTCCGGCCCTTTGGGGCGGCGGAGGTCGCGGCGATGAGTGCCGCCACCTCTCCCGGCACGGGTTTGGCCTACGGCCTCCAGCGGGTCTGTGCGGCCTGGGGTTTTGCCCGTTCCTCGTTCTACGCCATGAAATCCCGGCAGCAGGCCACCGCTGAGCGCCCACCAGCAAAGCGCCGGGGACCGAAGCCCTCGATCTCGGACGAGGCTCTGCTGGTGGCCATCGAGGCCGACCTGGAGGCATCCCCCTGGGAGGGCGAGGGACACCGCAAGGTCTGGGCTCGGCTTCGGGTCTGTCGTGGCATCCGTGTTTCCCGCAAGCGGGGGCTCCGGGTGATGCGCGAGAACAACCTGCTCTCGCCCCATCGCTGCCGCCGCCGTGGCGGAAATCCCCATGTCGGTGAGATCATCACCCATGCCCCCAACCTCATGTGGGGCACGGACGGCGTTCGGGTGTTCACGGTGGACGACGGCTGGGGCTGGATATTCACCGCCATCGAGCATTGGAACGCCGAGTGCGTCGGCTGGCATGTGTGCAAGCGAGGCGACCGCTTCGCCGCCCTTCAGCCGATCTCCATGGGGCTTGCGAGGCTGTATGCCTCGACCTCCGCCGGTGCGGCGCGGGGGCTGGCCTTGCGGATGGATCACGGCTCCCAGTATCTGTCGGACCACTTCACCAACCAGATCAAGTTCTGGGGCATCCAGCCGTCCTACGCCTTCGTCGAACAGCCCCAGACCAACGGCGTCGCCGAGAGGTTCAATCGCACGCTCAAGGAACAGATCATCCATGGCCGCATCTACCGCAACATCGCGGAGCTGCGGAACGCCGTCCGCGGGTTCGTCGAACAGTACAATGCCCAGTGGATCGTGGAGAAGAACGGCTACCTGAGCCCCGCTCAAGCTCGTCAGGCGTGGCACACCGCGATGTCACTCAGGCCCGCCGCATGAGACAAACTTGTGTCCAAGGAACCGGGTGCGATACAAAACATCATACGACGAAGAGCTCGGACGCCACTGTTACATCTTTCAGCGTTTTGCCGATTGTCAATGGCGGAGCAAAAAGGGACCACCTCGGCGGTGTAAGAAGGGACCGCTTGGCGGCTGCGGGCTTGTCCCCGTAGTCCACGGGAGGGCCCCGCGCGCGACGCGGCGTGCCCTCAACAGGCTGACGCGGCGGCGCGCGCGGGAGGGACCTGTGGGCCCACGGGGTCAAGCGTGGGCTGGGTGGTCGGTTCAGTTAGCAGTCGGGGTTTGACGCCTGCGGCTCTGGTTGAGCCTGTAGCTGTCACCGTTCATCTCGAGGATGTTGACGTGGTGGGTGAGGCGATCGAGGAGCGCGCCGGTGAGGCGCTCGGAGCCGAACACCTCGGTCCATTCGTCGAAGGGCAGATTGGTGGTGACCAGGGTCGAGCCCCGCTCGTAGCGTTGGCTGAACACCTCGAACAACAGCTCGGCGCCGGTCTTCGACAGCGGCACGAAGCCGAGTTCGTCGACGATCAGAAGCTTGTAGGTGGCGAGCTTCTTCTGGAACCTCAGCAGCTGCTTGTCATCGCGGGCCTCGATGAGTTCGTGGACCAGCGCGGCGGCGGTGATGAAGCCGACCGAGAGGCCCTTCTGGCAGGCCGCCAGGCCGAGACCGAGGGCGATGTGGGTCTTGCCGGTCCCACTGTTGCCGAGCGCGATGAGGTTCTCGCGGCGCTCGATGTACTCGCAGCGGGCCAGCTCCAGGACCAGCGCCTTGTTGAGCGAGGGGATGACCTTGAAGTCGAAGCTGTCGAGGCTCTTGACCACGGGGAAGCGCGCCGCCTTGATGCGCCGCTCGACCATGCGGCGCTCGCGGTCGATCAGCTCGAGCTCGGCGAGTCTCAACAGGTAGCGGACGTGATCGACGCCTTCCGAGGCGCACTGCCGGGCGATCTTGTCGTACTCGCGCAGGAAGGTCGGCAGCTTCAGCGTCTTGAGGTGGTGGGCGAGCAGCACTTGCGGTGTGTCGGTCATGCGCCGAGCCCCGACAGCAGGCTCATGTACGACTTGGCGGACGTCATCGCGACCCGGGCGCGCGGCAGATACGGATAGACGTCGAGGTTGAGCCTGGGCGGCCGCCGCTCGATGCGGCACAGTACCAGGTGCTTCACCGCATCAAAGCCGATTGCGCCGAGCCGCAGGGCGTCGCCGACCGCACCCTCGACCTCCTCGAGCCGGAAGGTCTCCAGTAGACGGAGCACCTGGACGTACTCGCGCTTGCCTGCCTTGCCCATACGAGCTTCGAGGAGCCGCCGCAGAGTGATGAAGGCCTCGGGCAGGTCCCAGCCCGCCAATGGCGCGGCCTGGTCGAGGGCGCCGATCTTCTGCTCGATCAAGGGCAGGTAATGCAGCGGGTCGAAGATCAGGTCCTCGCTGTCGTAGGACCGGCGGTGCCGGGCGATCACCTCGGCCCCGCAGCTGATCACCACCTCATCGACGTAGCCCCGGATGAGCACCTCACGGTGGCCGTAGGCCACGGGCACGGAATAGTCGTTGCTGCGGTAACGCACCAGCGACAGCGAACTCGCCCGTCCAGGGCGCTTATCGCAGGCATCATAGGGAGCAGGCGGCAATGGCAAGAGAACTTGACGATCCCGCTCGAGACGCTCGCCGATGGTCTCCTTGTGGCCCCGCAGCCGCGCCGCCTGGCGCCGGCGGCACTGTTCGGCGAGAGCATCGTTGAGGGCCGCGAAGCTCTCGGCACGCGGGACGGGGACCAGGAAGTTCCGCCGGATGAAGCCGACCAGTCCCTCGACCTTGCCCTTGTCGTTGCCCTTGCCCGGCCGGCCGAACCTGTCCTCGAACAGATAGTGGGACTGAAGCTCCGTGAAGACGCGCGTTCGCTGCCGCTTCCCATCGCCCAGGATCCGGGCAACCGCCAGCTTGGTGTTGTCGTACAGGATGGATCGGGGGACGCCGCCGAAGAAGGCAAACGCCGCGTTGTGGCCATCGCAGAATGCTTCGGTCGTCTCCGCCGGATAGGCCGCAACAAAGCAACCATCACTGTGGGGAAGGTCGAAGGCAAGGAAGTGGATCTTCCGTAACGCGCCGCCGATCACCGCCATCGCTTCGCCGAAGTCCGCCTGGGCGTGACCGGGGGAATGGGAGAGTGGCACGAACACCTCACGCGACCGAAGCCCCTGCTCACGAACGTAGTCCTTCACGATGGTGTAGCCGCCCGTGAAACCGTACTCGTCCCGGAGGCGGTCGAAGATGCGCTTCGCAGTGTGCCGTTGCTTGCGGTGGCTGGTCCGATCGTCTTCCAAGATCCGATCGATGATTCCCGTGAACGGACCCAGCTTTGGCCGCCTCGGCGGCGCGCTTCGGCGATACCCTGGCGGCACCGAGAACGACAGCATCTTACGGACCGTCTTGCGGTCTACACCAAACACCCGCGAGGCCTCGCGGGTGCTCATCCCCTCGACATGACACGCCCGCCGAACCCGTGCGTACAACTCCACCCGATACATCCCCCCCGCCTTCCAGTCAGAGCAACCCTGACAGAAGGCTATACGCGGTCCCATTTTGGTCCGCCGCAGCCGGATCGACCGGCCGCTTCAGTGGGGGATTATTGCTCTGCCGTTCTCAAGTCGGATTGGTGTCGAAACTCGCCGGACACGCTAACGCCAACGTGACGCTCGGGCACTATACGCAAGCCGTGCGCGGGGGTATGGAAGCGGTTGAGGGATTGGCATTGGCGTACGAGGCAGCCGACGGTGCACCGCAACATGTAACCACGGTGTAACCCGGCGTATCTCACGCGGCCAAAAACAGCGGTTCTTCGGGCTCTGGTTCACCGCTCGGGTGATTGTGCACCATGACGATCGCCGAGGCGCCGAGTTCGAGGGCGCGCTTGACGACCTCGCGCGGATAGACCGGCGTGTGGTCGACGGTGCCGGTCTGCTGTAGCTCGTCGGCGATCAGGATGTTCTTGTTGTTCAGGAAAAGGACGCGGAACTGCTCGGTCTTGCCGTAGCCCATGGTCGCCCGACAGTACGCCAGCACCTTCTCCCAGGAACCCAGGATCGGCTTATCCATGACATCTTCACGCATCAGCCTGAGCGCGGCGGCCTGGACCGACTTGAGCGTGACGATCACCGACTCTCCCGCGCCCGCCGTCTCGGCGAGACGTTCGGTGTCGGCGCTGATCACCTCGGCGAAGCTGCCGAAGCGGTTCATCAGGGCCTTGGCGAGAGGCTTAACGTCGGCGCGTGGCCGCGCCATGAAGAGCAGAAGCTCGAGCAGTTCGTAATCCGCCAGGCCGTCGGCGCCGACCTTGAGGAAGCGCTCGCGCAGCCGCTTGCGGTGGCCGGTGTAATGGGGCTTTTCGGGCGCGGCGGCCATCGCGGCGCGCTCAGTCGAACGGCGGCTGATGCTTGTCGGCCGGCGACAGGGTGAAGATCTCGTGGCCGGCCGCGGTGACCCCGATCGAATGCTCGAACTGTGCCGACAGCGACCGGTCCTTGGTTACCGCCGTCCAGCCGTCGCTCAGAATTTTTACCTCGTAGCGGCCCAGATTGATCATCGGTTCGACGGTGAAAAACATGCCCTCGCGCAGCATCGGCCCTTCCCCGGGCCGGCCGTAGTGAACGATGTTGGGCGCGTCGTGGAACACGCGGCCCAGGCCGTGGCCACAGAAATCGCGCACCACCGAGCAGCGCTCGGCCTCGGCGTAAATCTGGATGGCGTGGCCGATGTCGCCGACCGTGGCGCCGGGCTTGACCACGGCGATGCCGCGCAACATCGCTTCATAGGTCACGTCGATCAGGCGGCGCGCTTTGCGCGACACGTCGCCGATGTAGAACATACGGCTGGTATCGCCGTGCCAGCCATCGAGGATGACGGTGACGTCGATGTTGACGACGTCGCCTTTCTGCAGGCGCTTGTCGCCAGGAATGCCGTGGCAGACGACGTGGTTGACCGACGTGCAGATCGATTTCGGAAAACCGCGGTAGCCGAGCGGTGCCGGTATCGCGTCGTGATCGAGGATGAATTCGTGGCACAGCCGGTCGAGCTCCCCGGTCGACACGCCGGGCACGACGAACGGAATGATGTAGTCGAGCGCTTCGGCGCCAAGCCGCCCGGCGCGCCGCATGCTCTCGAAATCCTCGGGCCCGTACACGCGGATGCCTTCCGCCGTGCGCGTGCCGCTACCCGGTGCCGTTGCTCGCAGTTGCGACAATGACGTCATTATTTCGATTTACCCCGCGCCGCCGGCGTTCAACTCGAGAGCGAGCGGCCGGTCGAGCTCGATTGCCTCGGTGGTCAGTTTACAACAATAACAAATCGCTTCAACGCCGGCTGCCAACGCCGCATCCAGCATTGTCGCGTAATTCGGGTCGATGTCGCCGGCGATGGCGAAGTCGTCGCAGTCCTCGCGCTGTACCAGATAAAACATCACCGCGCGCGCGCCGGCCGCCACCATGTCGCTCAACTCGACCAAGTGCTTGGCGCCGCGCGCGGTCACCGAATCGGGGAACTCGGCGCCGGCGGCGCGTTTGAGATGCACGTTCTTGACCTCGACGTAGCAGGGCGGTCGGTCATCGGCCTCGAGAAGCAAGTCGATGCGCGAGTTCTTGCCGTACTTGACCTCGCGCCGGATCCCGCCGTAGCCGGCCAACTCGCAGACGCGCCCGGCGGCGATCGCATCGGCGACGATGCCGTTCGGGTGTGACGTGTTGATACCGACAAGGCCTTCGCCGATGCGTATCAGTTCCCAGCTATAGCGCAGCTTGCGTGCCGGGTTGCGCGCCGGCGACAGCCAGACCTCCGAGCCCGGCTCGGCGAGGCCGATCATGCTGCCCGGATTGGCGCAGTGGGCGGTCACCAACTCGCCGCCGTCGAGTTCGACGTCGCTGAGGAAGCGCTTGTAGCGCCGGACCAGGCGACCGCGCAGCAGTGGATCGGGAAACTTCATGGCGATTACCTAGGTGGCGCGGCGAAGGCTGTCAATTGCCATCCGTCGGTCGGGCGGTCGGAATGGCCCGGCTTCGCTGCCGAGACGGCAAGCGTCGCCTAGGCCATCGGGACGAAGTCAAGGATGTTTTGCTGGAAGTAAGTCAGTGGGCTCTCGACATTGGGCGCCATCGGCCCGACGCGATACATTGGCGAGCGCATCGCCTTCTGCATCCGCTCGCAGATCCACATGTCCTCGATCATGAAATTGCCGGTGTCCATCGGGTGGACGTCGACCGAGCGGATCGTCTGGAACTCCATGTCGGCCGCCGCGTCGGCCTCGTGACCCGGCGTCGGGAACATCGCCTTGTACGACGTGGCGTGGTCATTCTCGGACGGCATAAGCCAAGAGCGTACGTCGACCCAGATCTTCTCGGGCGCGACCGGAATGATTCGGAAGGTTGCCCAGTAGACTGAGGTGCCCTGCACGCCCGAGTTGGGGAACAGCAGCCAGACGCTTGGCCCAGGTGACCCAGGGTCGATTCCGTCGATCGCCTTGAGGCCGCTTTCCCGGCGCGATTCGGGCTCGCCCGGGCCGAGCCAGACCCAGTGGTGTCCGACCCCGCCTCCCAGTCCTGGTTGTCGGGCGCCGGGCCCTTGAGCGTCTGGTCGTGCAGGTGCATCAGGTGATAGCCGTCCATGGCGTTTTCGGCGAACACCTTCCAATTGCACGCGATCTCGTAGCGCGTCGGCCGGGCCACGACCAGCTTGTCGACGTCGTGCGGCCAGGCGTGGTCGGGAATTTCGGCGAGCCAGTCGTCGAAGCATTCTTCGGGCTCGGCCTGGGGATTGACGAAGACCATGCCACGGAACGTGCCGAGCGCCGCGGGGAAGAGGCAGATTTCGGACATGTCGAGATCGGCGAACAGCGTCTCGTGCTGGGGCACGCCGGCGAGTTGGCCTTCGAAATCATAGGACCAATGGTGATAGGGGCAGGTCAGCACCGCGCCGCTGCCGCCGTTGCCCTCGAGCAACTGGTTGCCGCGGTGCCGGCAGATGTTGTGGAACGCGCGCAGCGCACCGTCGCGCCCGCACAGCACGAACAGCGGATAACGCCCGACCTGAACGCAGCGGTAGTCGCCCGCCGACGGCGTGTCGGCGGTCATGCCGGCGAAGCTCCAGGCGCGGCCGAACAGCTCGGCCTGCTCGCGGTCGAACCAGGCTTGCGACGTGTAGGCCTCGGGCGGCAGAAGCTGTCGTGCGGTGGCGGGCTTTTCGAAGCGGCCTGCCGCGGGCGTCATCGGCGCCGGTTCGTTCACGCGATTTTCTCCTCCACGGCGTGTACTTGCGGCGAATAACCCCTGATGAATTCGGCGAGTTCTTCGGCCTCGATCGGCCGGCTGATCAGGTAGCCCTGCGCCTCCTGGCAATGGCGGATGCGCAGGAATTCCATCTGCTCCTCGGTCTCGACGCCCTCGGCGATGACTTTGAGGCCAAGGCTGTGGCCGAGCTTGATGATCGCCTTGGTGATCGATCGGTCTTCGACGTTATTCTCGATACCGCGCATGAACGATTGATCGATCTTGAGCCGGTCGACCGGAAATTTCTTGAGATAGCTCATCGACGAGAAACCAGTACCGAAGTCGTCGATCGCCAGTTCGACGCCGATGGCGTGGAGCTTGTGGAGCGTCTCGATGACCGCCTCGACGCCCGACATGACCATGCCCTCGGTGATCTCCAGCTCGAGTAAATGGGGGTCGAAGCCAGTGTCGTCGAGAATGCCCGTTATCATGTCAACGACGTCGTGCCGCTTGAAGTCGGCGGGCGAAAGATTGACCGACATGCGCATGTCGGGCAGCCCGTCGTCGCGCCACGCCTTGCCTTGGCGGCAGGCTTCGCGCAAGACGATCTCGGTGATCCTGCCGATCAGGCGCGTCTGTTCGGCGACCGGGATGAACTCGCCCGGCGAGATCATGCCGCGTTCCGGGTGATGCCAGCGTACCAGCGCCTCGACGCCGGCGATGCGCCCGGTCGCGATCTCGATCTGCGGCTGGTACGTCAGAAAAATCTGCCCCTCGGACTCGAGCGCTTCGCGGAGGTCGATCTCGAGCGTCTTACGCGCCTGAATCTCGGCGTTCATGTTCGGGTCGAACAAACGGTATTTGGCGCGGCCTTCCTGCTTCGCGCGGTAGAGCGCCTGATCGGCGTTCTTGAGCAGGTTGTCGGCGACGGTGCCGTCTTGGGGAAACACCGTAATGCCCACGCTGGTGCCGGTGTGGACCCGCTCATCGCCAAGATCGAAGGGCGTGGTCAGCGCCTCGACCATGCGCTCGGCGAGCACGGTGATGCCGCTGTCATCGACCAGGTTGGTCTGGATCACGGCGAACTCGTCGCCGCCCAGGCGGGCGACGGTGTCCGATTTGCGCAAGCACGCCTTGAGCCGTTCCGAGACCTGCTGAAGCAGCAGGTCGCCGGCCGGATGGCCGAGCGTGTCGTTGACGTCCTTGAAATGATCGAGGTCGAGGAAATGGACCGCGACCATGCGGTTGACGCGGCCGCCGGTATCGAGCGCCTCGGTCAAGCGCTCGTGGAACAGCGCGCGGTTGGGCAGTTGGGTCAAAGGATCGTGATGCGCGAGGTTGCGCAGCGCCTCTTCGGACTGCTGACGGTTCTCGGCCATGCGGTTGAAGGCGGCGGCGAGCCTGCCGAGTTCGTCGTCGGATTGGATCGCGATGCGGTGCTCGAGATTGCCTTGGCCGATGGCGTCGGTGCCCTCGGTCAGCGCCTCGATCGGCTTGACGATACCGCGTGTCAGCATGACCGCCGCGCCGGCGCCCATGACGACGCCGACGCCGGTCATGGCCAGGAGGAACCAGATCGCCGTAAAGGTCGAGAGATTGACCTTGTGGCCCGCCCAGACGCGCGCCGTCTCGATGTGTGGCGTGATGCGCAGCACGAGATATCGCTTCAACTCGCTGTGCCGGTCGCTGATGCGCACGAGTAGGTCCTGCTTTCGGTCGATGAGATGCATGACCCCGGCACCTGCTGTCGACAATGACGATATCCGGTCTCGAATGCCTTCGGCCCAGTCCCGCTCGTCGACCGTCGGCCCGGCAGCCAGGAATTTATTGATGAATGCGTTGAACTCGGTGCTGTGGCTCAGCACCTTCTTCCGGACCGCCGCGTCGGGTACGTCGAGATAGTCTTCGAATCCGCTGACGACGCCGTCGAAACTCGTGTCCATGCCAAGGACGGCAATCAGCTTCTCCTTGCTGACGCCGCCCGTTCGGTCGACCAGGTCGAGAATGCGTTTATCGATCGCGCTCTCGATGGCGCGCTGCGCCGATCTCAATGCCGCCGTCTCGGCTCGACTCCGATCGCTGACCACGATGATCTCGTCGCTCAACTGGTGCAGGACGGTAAACCCGCATTTCCCAAGTATCGTCGATATTCAGTGCGGCGAGAAGGCGATTCTGCTATAAGAATCATGAAGTTGTAGCATACATGGAGCGGCGGATATGGCACACCCGATGGGTGAATCGAAACCGGGGTGCCTTCGGGTCGTTTTTGACCGTCGATTGAAGCTTGAATTCCACGGTTCCAAGATCACCTCTGATGCCGGGTTGCTCGCCTACCGGGAGCTTGACGATGCCCTCGGCCTGACTGAGATGGCCGAGGGTGTTTTCCAGGATAGCCGTACCGGCAAGAACGGATGGCACGGCATGACGGGTCAGTTTCGCCAGTCCGTTTTCGGGCGCCTTGGCGGCTATGACGATGTGAACGACGCCGACCGTCTGGGACGCGATCCCGCCATGCGCTGGATTGTTGGCGGCAAGGCCATCGAAAGACAGGCCGCTTCCACCAGCCAGATGGGACGCTTCGAGACGGAGCTATTGGCCACCGACGAGAACGTTGAAGCCTTGGTCGACATGAACGGGGTGTGGATCGACAAGGTTCATGACCGCCATCCGCCGAAGATGATCATTCTCGACATGGACAGCAGCGTCAGCCCGACCCATGGCGAACAAGAGGGAACAGCGTACAATGGTCACTTCGGCTGTACCTGCTACCATCCGCTATTCCTGTTCAACCAGTTCGGCGACTTGGAGAGATGTTCCCTGCGCCCCGGTAATGTTCACAGTGCCGACGGATGGCGGAATGTTCTGGAGCCGGTGGTGATGCGCTATAAGGAAAGGAAGGTGCGGCTGTATTTTCGTGGCGATGCCGCCTTCGCCTCACCGGAGATATACGAATATCTCGAAGCCGAGGGATTACTCTACGTCATCCGCCTCAAAGCGAACGCGATTCTCCAGCGGAACATTGCCCATCTGCTTACGCGACCTGTCGGTCGCCCGCCCGACCATGTTCGCCGTTTCCACGCCAGCTTCAGCTATCAGGCCGGATCGTGGAACAAGAAGCGCCGTGTCGTGGCCAAAGTGGAGTGGCACCCCGGCGAGCTGGTTCCTCGCGTCGGTTTCATCGTCACTAATCTGTCGCGCCCTACCAAGCGGGTGGTGGCGTTCTATAATCACCGTGGCACGGCGGAGCAGCACATCAAGGAAGGCAAGAACGCCATCAACTGGACCCGTCTGTCATGTCGCAAGTTCCGCAACAATGCCGTTCGGCTCCAGCTTCACGCCCTGGCCTACAATCTGGGCAACTTCATGAGGACACTGGCTTTGCCGAAGGAGGTGGAGCACTGGTCGATGACGACGTTGCGCGACAAGCTGGTGAAGATCGGGGCCAAGGTTGTCCGACATGGCCGCTACGTTACGTTCCAATTGGCTGAGGTGGCGGTGCCGAGGGACCTGTTCCGGAAAATCCTGAGCTTGATTGATGATCTGCGACGAAGACCCGCTCCGGCGTAGGCCGAGGGAATCGACGGCGAGGAGAAAGCGACAGGAGAGGTGTGTCTGGATGGCGAGAAAAATGACCGAGTGGCCTTCCAAGCGCGGGCCGATTACCAAAATCATGCCATCGGATGGCTGCATAGGGGATACAGTTTCCTTGGCGGTGGGAAAGTGGTACGATTTCCACGAATTTGGATGGTATATGGGGAATGTCGGGTAAAGGACTTCAGGGCATCGTTGGCGAGCCGCCGCTGATCGGCGACGGTCGAGAGCCGCATATAGGTCGTCGCCGCGTTGGAGAACTCGAAGACCAGAGCCTTCAAGTGCTCGCGGTCGACGTCGCCGGCGTTGAGCGCATAGACGGTAGTCGCCCGCACGATTTCTTCCAGCCGCGCGTCCATGGTGGTGACGGCCTGCAGACTGACGTCGTCGACATACGCCAACTGGTTGACGCTATCCTCGATCCGTTTCGTGAGCATATAGGAGACCGCGCTGGTGCTGAAGAAAAGGAACAGCAGAAGCGAGATAACGAGCCATACGCGGTGTCCGATTCTAAGCTTCATACCCGGTCTCCCGAACCGTCACGCGCCAGTCGCCGGGCACACGCCCGCACCATCTATTGCTCGATCAAAATAGCACGACTTCGACCCATTGAGCCAGACGAAGCCGTTTATGGCAACGGTTTGCGCCGCGGATCGGCGACGCCGGCCGTCTCGTGGTGGTCGGTTGCGATCGGTGATGATATATTTCTATAGTTCCGGAATAATCGTTGACACGATTGTCCGCATTGCCTATATCGTTGGCCATGGATGTTGCCCAAGCTGCTCGTTGTCTCGAAAAACTCGGTCACCCGACGCGTCTCGAAATCGTACGTTTGCTGGTTCGCGCGGGGCTCGAAGGGTTGCCTGTCGGCGACGTGCGGAAGCACTTGGGCATCCCGGCATCGACGCTCTCGCACCATATCCTGCATCTGACCAGCGCCGGGCTGGTGCGCCAGCAGCGCGAGGGGCGGGTGCTGCGCTGCACGCCGAACTACCAGCTCATGGAGATGCTGGTCGGCATGCTGACCGAGGAATGTTGCGCTGGTATCGATCCGGTGGTGTCCAAGCGCCGCGCCGGTTGAGAATGGCGGCCGAATTTTTTTGGAGTGATAATTCGATGATTATAGAAATGACGAGCCGGCTCAATGCACGGTGGAGGCCTGCGCGATGACGGACTTTAGCTTGGCCGTACGGCGGCTCGATGGACGGCTCAGACGCATCGATCGGGTCATGTTGTTCACGGCCGCCAGCGTGGTACTCCTTGCGCTGGCCGCGCCCGATCAGCTTGTCCCCAGCGTCAATTTCGTCGCCGAGTCGCTGCTGTTCATCGCACCGTTCCTGATCGTTTCTGTCGCCGTTGCGGCCGGCGCCAAGGCGACCGGCGTGGACCGTCAGATCGCCATCGTGTTCGGCGGCAATCGGGGGACGGTGATCGTCGTTGCGGCCCTGTTCGGGGCGTTGTCGCCGTTCTGCTCCTGCGGCGTCGTACCGATCATCGCGGGTCTGCTAGGCGCCGGGGTGCCGCTCGCCCCGGTCATGGCGTTTTGGATCAGCTCACCCCTGATGGACCCCGAGATGTTCATCTTGATGGCGCCGGTGCTCGGCCTCGAGTTCACGATCGCCAAGACACTGTCGGCAATCGCCATCGGCCTCGCCGCCGGTTTCGCGACCGAGGCGCTGGTTCGCCGCTCGGCCTTCGCCGACCCGCTCAAGGCCGGCGTCGGCTATGGCGGCTGCGCGACTGCGCCGACGGCGTCTGGCGTCGACCTCGTCTGGCGCTTCTGGCATCGGCCGGAGCGCCGTGCCCTGTTCGCCGGCGAAGCGCGCGCCACCGGCTGGTTCCTGTTCAAGTGGCTGACGCTGGCCTTCCTGTTGGAAAGCCTGATGGTCGCCTACATCCCGGCCGGCCACGTCGGCGCCTGGCTCGGTGGCGACAGCTGGTGGGCGATCCCGGCGAGCGTCGTGGTCGGCGTGCCGGCCTATCTCAACGGCTATGCCGCGATCCCGACCGTCTCGGCGCTGATCGACATGGGCATGGCGCCGGGCGCCGGCCTCGCCTTCATGGTCGCCGGCGGCGTCACCAGCATCCCGGCCGCGATGGCCGTCTTCGCGCTGGTCCGCCGCGCCGTCTTCGCGTGGTACATCGCGCTCGGGCTGACCGGTTCGCTCGCCGTCGGCCTCGCCTATCAGGCGCTCGCCGGCGGCTGACCCTCGGTCGTCGGTCTGCCGTGCCGGCAGCGCGGCCAGGCGAAACGCCAGGAAAATGCCGGCGATCATCACCGGGATGAAGCCGGCTTGGGCCCAGAATGCGACCGCCTCGGCGGTCGCGACGGACAGCGCCTGACCGGCGCCGAGGCCGTTGGCGACGACGCCGGCGAGCGCCGCGCCGGACGCCATGCCGACCATCTGGACGACCGGTGCGGCGGACGCCGTGACGTCCTCTTCGCCGGGCTCGGCCGCCGCCATGATGCGGCGCGTGACGAAGGCCCAGCAGGCGCCCATGCCACCGCCCATCAGCATGACGAACAGGGCCAGCAACGGCAGCGGTCCGACCGGCAGGGTGAACGCCATGCCGGCGACGGCGACCGTCGTCACGATCGGACCGATGCGGATCAGCCGGTCGGCCCAGACTGCCGACAGGTTGGCGACGATGAAGGCGACGGCGGTCCAGGCGAGTGCGTCGAGCAGCACGAAATAGCCGGTCTCCACCGGCGACGTGCCGTGCAGCGTCTGCATCAACAGCGGGCCGTAGACGAAGAACGACATCGTCGAGACCGAGAGGCAGAGGATCAGCGCGAGCCCGGCGCCACGCGGCGTCGCCGGCGAGAACGGCCGGCTCGGCAGCAACCGGCGTGGGCTGCGCGCGTCGATCCGCAGCACGACGGCGAACAGGATCGCGGCACCGGCGATCAGCGCGCCGGGGAGGATGAGGCCGCCGGTCTGGTTGGCGAGCGCGATCGACATGACGCCGGCGCCGATCAAGGCGAGGCGCAGCGCCGGCAGCGCCTCGGGCGTGGCCGGTGGCGGCGCGGCAGGCAGGACGAAGCGGATCGCCGCGATCAGCAGCGCCGCGGCGGGCACCATGACGACGAACGCCAGACGCCACAGGCCGAGATCGGCCAGCGCGCCGCCGACCATCGGGCCGATGAAGACCGCGATGCCGTACATCGCCGAGAACGCCGCGAAGACCTTCGGCCAGGTCGCCTGCGGGAACAGCGTTCGCACCATCATGTAGTTGAGCGCGACGATCAGGCCGCTGCCGGCGCCTTGCGCCGCGCGGCCGGCCAGCAGCACCGGCATGTTGGGCGCCAGCGCGCAGATCAGCGAGCCGGCGATGAAGATGGTGGCGGCCCAGGCGAAACCGCGCCGCGCGCGGAGATTGGCCTTGAGCGCTGCCGTGCCCGCCGCGCTGACCAGCGAGGCGACGATGTAGACCGTCGACGCCCAGCTGACCAGGGCAAGGCCGCCGATGTCGGCGACGACGGTCGGTACCGCCGTGGTGAAGATATAGGCGTTGTCGGTATAGAGCGAGACGCCGAGACACAGGAAGGCGAGGCTCGCCGCGTGGCGCGGCCCGGCGAGCGGATGCCAGCCGTCGATCGGTTTGGTGCTTGCCGCGATCGCCATCGGCGCGCCCTCCTGAGACTTGCGCGTCGGGCCTAGGAGGCGATATCCGCGCGGTTGTCGTTCGCCGCGCCGCCAGCGATCAGTCTGTCAACCACCGAGACGATCTCGCCGCGGTGCAGGCCGATGTCGGCGAGATTGCGGTCACTGAGCCGGTCGAGCTCGCGGATCGTATGGCGGCGCCGGTGCGACCGGCGGCGCCAGGCGGCGATCCGGGTGACCAGCCCGTCGACCCGGTCGACCGTCCGGCAGGCGGCCGCGCCGACCGGATGCTCCGCCGATAGGGGGGCCCCGGGGTCGTTATCGTTGGCGCCGTTGCGCATCCTGTGGGGCGTGACGGCGATGGTGAGAGCGTCGATGAGTGCATTCATTTTGGTCTCCTTTCGGCGCGGGGCTTGAAACCTTGATTAGCAAGTAATTACTTGATATATTATCTCGAACCTTTTAGTCAAGTAAAAACTTGGTATATTGCGATGGCACAAGCAACTGACACGAGCGCCGCGATGACCGATGACAGCGCCGAGAAGATTCTGTTCGCACTCAAGACGCGCGGGCCGCAAACGGCGGGCGACCTCGCCGGCCGCCTCGGCATGACCGCCGAGGGCGCGCGCCAGCATCTCGCCAAGCTGGCATCGCGCGGCCTGGTCGACCACAGCGACGAACGCCGGGGTGTCGGCCGGCCGAAGCGTCACTGGGCGCTGACCGGCGCCGGGCACGCGCGTTTTCCCGACACCCATTCCGACCTCACGGTCGACCTCATCGGCGCGGTCCGCTCGCTGTTCGGCGATGATGGGCTCGACCGCCTGATCGCGCGCCGCGAGGAACGCCAGCTCGACGACTACGGCGACGCCCTCGCGGGCGCCCGGAGCTTAAGCGACCGGGTCGCGCGTCTCGCCGAGCTACGCACGCGCGAGGGCTACATGGCGGCGTGGACCGAGGAGGCCGACGGCAGCTTCCTGCTGGTCGAGAACCACTGCCCGATCTGCGCCGCTGCGACCGTCTGCCAGGGCTTCTGCCGCTCCGAGCTGGATATCTTCCAGGCCGTCCTGGGCCCCGGTGCGCGCGTCGAACGCTCCGAGCATCTGCTCGCCGGCGCGCGCCGTTGTGCCTATCGCATCGAACCGGTCGGCCGAAACGGCGAAGCCGCCCGCTGACGCGGACGGCTTGCTCGTGTTTGGCGTATGAGGGAGGGGCTTACGCGGCGATATCGGTGACGTTGTCGTTGACCGTGGCGGGTCCGCCGGCTGACTTGGGTGTACCGCGGACGACACGCTCGGAACGGCGCGGCGTGCCGCCGGCGATCACCTCGTCGACCACCGAGACGATCTCGCCGCGGTGCAGGCCGATGTCGGCGAGCATGCGGTCGCTGAGCTTGTCGAGCTCGCGGATCGCGCGGCGGCGGGCCCGGTTGGCCCGCAGCTTGTCGAGCCCGTTGGCGACCAGCCCGCCGAGGCCGTCGATTACCTTGTAGACGGTCGCGCTGAACGACAGATCGAGCCCCTCGTTGGCGAAGGCGATCATCGCGCGATTATCGTTCGCGGGGATCCGGCGGGAACGGTGAAGGAGCGTCAGGGCGTAGGCGTCGATGAGCGAGGACATGGTCGTCTCCTTGGTCTCTATGATGAAGCCTGGCTTGAACAGGCCTCATCCGGTTTCAATCTCTTTCTGTTTATGTATGTGGGGGTTTGCGCGATTATTGACAAACGACGATTCATCATGCGTTATATGAGAAATTCTAAGGTATATACGGCATGGCCAGACGCCTTCCTCCGCTCAACGCGCTGCGCGCCTTCGAGGCTGCCGCGCGCCACCTGAGCTTCACCAAGGCGGCCGGCGAGCTGAGCGTCACGCCGGCCGCGGTGAGCCACCAAGTCAAGGCCCTCGAGGACTATTTCGGCATCCAGCTGTTCCGCCGCCTGACCCGCGCGCTGCTGCTCACCGACGCCGGCCAGACGGCATTGCCGGCCTTGCGCGACGGCTTCGACAAGCTCGCCGAGGCGAGCGAGCGGCTGCGCGCGCATGATGCGCGCGGCATGCTCACGGTCAGCGTCTCGCCGTCGTTCGCCGCCAAATGGCTGGTGCCGCGGCTCGACGACTTCCGGACCGTTCATCCCGACATCGACCTGCGCCTCGACGCCTCGGACACCATCGTCGATCTGGCGCGCGGCGAGGCCGATCTGTCGATCCGTTACGGGCCGGGCGGCTATCGCGACCTGCGCGTCGATCTGCTGTTCGAGGCCGAGGTCTTCCCGGTGTGCGCGCCCGGCCTGTGCGACGGGCAGCACCCCTTGCGCGAGCCCGCCGATCTACACCGGCACACGCTGCTGCACGTCGACTGGTCGGTGCAGGCGGAGACCTGGCCGGGCTGGCGCATGTGGCTGCTCGCGGCCGGCGCGGAGGGCGTCGACGCGACGCGCGGGCCGCGTTTCTCGCAGGAGAGCATGGCGGTCCAGTCGGCGGTCGACGGCCACGGCGTCGCGCTGACCTCGAGCGCGCTGGTGACCGACGACATCGCCGCCGGCCGATTGATTCGGCCCTTCGACCTCAGCCTGCCGCTCAGCTTCGGCTATTACCTGCTCGGCACCGAGGCGACCATCGACCACCCCAAGGTCGCCGCCTTCCGCGACTGGATTTTGGCGGCGGCGGGTTAGTCTGCCGGTTAGGGGTTCTGCCAAGGCGGCGGCCCAAACGCCCGCTCTTCAGCCGATCATGTCGCCTCGACACCCACCGGCAGACATCGGCGCAAGTCCATCGACGCTTTCGCTGCTTACTCAGAGCGGCCATTTATCGGCGACGCATCTGCTGGACGGTGCTACGATATTTGCGCGGTCTAGGAACTTCTCGGCCATAGCGACGTAAGGACGACCGTGGTCTGCATCCATGGGGTGCGAGTCTCGCATGGCAGTGATGTCTGCGGCTTGGTTCGTTGAGTTCAGGCAGCGATTGCCATGGCTGCTGCACGTGGACTGATGTTGTCGTTGGCCGGTGTGTCGGTTGCGCTGATCAGGGCCTTCCATGCCCGCTCGAAGCGGCCGGATTTGATCAGGGCGCGGAAGGTCAGAACAGCCTGTCCGCCGACGATCCGCCAGCGCATGCCGGAGCGCTTCATGCGCTGTGTCACCAGGGTCTTGTTGGCAGCTTCGACCACGCCTGAGCCGATGGCGATGCCCTCTTCCTTCAGGGCGTGGTAGCGCATGCGATGGCGATGCTTGCGGAAGAAGGCGAGTTCCCGCTCGGTCTCGGCCCGGTCCGGCGCAGCGGCGGCATCGCGAAGGTGGCGCAGCGCCCGGATCACCTTGGCGACGCCACGGGGATCGTGACGGAGGATCTCGCGGTACTTCTCGAACCAGCCGGGCGCCACGGCATGGTCGGACGCGGTTTGCAGATGTTCGCAAGCATGCCAGAAGTCGATCACCTCGGTTTCGGGCGACAGGGTCTCCAGGAAGGTCCAGTTGTCGGCGGCGCCATCGGCGATAGCGACGATCCCGATCTCGGGGCGTGCTCGCCTGATGTGTGCGACTTCGCTTGCAAGCTGCGCCTTCAGCGTGAGCTTGCCGCTCTCCGGCATGCGGCCGAGATAGAGGGTCTTCAGGCGCTTGCCCTCGGCGTCGTGGAAGGAGACCGTGCCGCAGGCAGCCTCGCGCCAGGAGGCCTTGGCGCGACCGTCCTCGCCGGGTCTCAGCGGCACCATGACGCCGTCGAGGGAGACCGAGGCGGTGGTCGCGTCCTGCGGGTATGCCCTCGGCCTCACGGATGCTGCCCAGCGTCTCCGGGCCGAGGCTCTCCCAGCATTCGTGCATGCTCAGGGTCAGGCGCTGCAGGGTGCTCACCGACGGCGTCATGGCGCCGGTCTTCGCAAAGAACGCCGCCGCTTCCCGGGCCGTGCAGTGACCCATCATCAGCAGACCGAGCTCGGCCGCCGGCCGCGTCAGGTAATCGTCGACGAGGCCCAGGCTCTCGTCGACCGGCACCGGCGATGCCCCGCTCGCGCCGCTGCGGTAACGCGCTCGCCGGTAGGTCACCGGACCGAGCGAGGTCATGATCGTCTTCGGCGTCACCGCGACCCGGAACCAGCTCTGCCCGTCCCGCTCGATCCGGGAAGCGCCATCGTCCCGGTTCTCGATGACGGCGCCCATGACATCGCGAGCGAACTCGTTCGTGGCCTCACGCACCCGCAACTCGACCTCCTCGGGCGCCTCGGGGCGCGGCTCGGAACGAAGCTCCTCGCGACACAGTGCGAGCACCCGGGCGGCCGCCTCGACGACCCGAGGAGGCAGGCCGGAAAGATCGATGGACGAAGGCGCCGGAGGCGGGGATACTGCCATGGGAATGCTCCCGATGTTGGGTTTCGAGACACGGCATCGTACCGCTTCTGGCGGTGCGGAGCGTTCCCACCTTCCCCTGCTCGACCCTGCCGTCGTGACAAAATCCTGCCTTGGAGCGGCCCATTGTCACGAATAGCCGATTTCGGCCGTTCGTCTCGACACAAAAAACGCACTAAATCAATGACTTAGATTTTCCATACCAGACCCACACCCCATCCATGCCCTAAACCGCGGCCCGCCCGGGTGACACAGGCCGGATGATGGGCCATGAGGGTCTTCGTGGAGGTTTTTATGCGGATCCGCATAAGATGTTGTGATAACAAGACCCAAGAGGCGCAACCGGCTGATTCTCAAGGGGGTTATCGTCGCCGTATCTGCCGTTTTGACGGTAGGTTATAGGGACTGAAAACCGGGTTCCCGCATCTTATGCGGGCCCATCTAATCATTGTTAGATCTCACGGGACATTTCGAGACATGCCAGATGTAAATTTCGATGAGAAGCTCAAGCTAGTGGAGTTTGAGCTCCGAGCGCGAGTCGAATCGTACGTGTGGCAGCGTCTTTCGCGCCTAGGATGGACGTTGGGCATACTGGCGACGATTCTCGGTATTCTCGGCGTACCTACGGCGTTGAATCAAATTGAAGTATCGGTCGCAAGTGCCATCAAAGCGGAATTGAAAGAAGAAACCGAGGCACTGAAGGATCGAATTCAGAAGGATCTGGCGGGTCTCGCAATTGAGACTGAGAAGCTCCATCAAGAGGCGGAGAAAGGACGGACACTGCTGGCGCAGATCGCTTCTGACTCCGAGAAACTTCGTACCCTCCAGGAAAACTACGCCTCTCTTGAGCAGACGACCTCGGAACTCAGTGAGAGGATCAGGCAGACCCAGTTGGTGTCAGCGAAAGCAGCTAAGGACACTGCTTCTCTCAAAAGCGACGTAACGGGCGCCGAGGGGATGTCCCGGTATTTGTTGAAACTTTGAATTAGGGTGGCGTTGCTTCCCCTGAGCCGTAGGCTCGGGGTGCTTAAACCAAGAAAGGAAGCAACACCATGAAGACGACTACCACATCCGCGACCGCGCTGGCCAGTGCGGCGAATGTTCACGCCCTTGTTAAAGAGGCCTTTGACGCGGTCGGGGCGAGCTTTGAGCGGTTCTGCCTGATGGCTGGCATTGAAAGCCTGACACAGATGCTGGGAGAAGACGTGGACACGCTTGCGGGTGGGCGATATGAGCACCGTCCAGACAAGCCTGGCTACCGATGGGGTCAGGCCAAGGCGCAGGTTGGGTTCCATGGGGGCAAGATCGAAGTTGATCGCCCGCGTGTCCGCAACAAGGCGACGGGTAAAGAGATGACGCTGCCGAGTTGGGAAGAGATTGCCGCTGGCGGCTTTCTCGATCAGTGGGCCGTGAACCTGATGGTGATGAACGTCGATTGTTCGGAGGCAGAAGCGCTGGATGGGGAAGTGCGACCCGACAATTTGGCCGGGCGGTGCGCCTGCCGGAAGCCCGGGTTCCGGCACAAGTTGGCAGCGGGCTTTCAAAGTCTGCGGTCTCACGTCGCTTCAAGGCCCTGACGCAGGCGCATTTCAATGATTGGATGGGGTCCGATCTGTCCGAGCACGACATCATTGCGATCCAGATCGACGGACTGCATCTGGACGATCGCCTATTGATGATCGGAGCCGTCGGCATTGACGTTTTGGGGGAAAAGCACCCTCTGGGCGTCATTGAGGGGGCCACAGAGAACACCGCTACCGTGCAGGCCCTGCTCGATAACCTGATTGAGCGCGGCCTTGATCCGGAGGGCTGTTACCTCTTCATCGTGGACGGTGCCAAAGCGCTCACCAAGGCCATCCGGCGTACCTTCGGCGCAGACATCCCCATTCAGCGTTGCCAGATCCACAAGGCTCGCAACATTACCGACAGGCTCGACCCGAAGCATCACGCAGCTGTGCGACGTGCTCTGAAGCAGGCATGGGAACTGGATGACGCCGACAAGGCTGAGCGCTTGATGCGCAATCTGGCGCGGAGGCTGGAGATGGAAGCGCCGGATGTGTCGAAATCGATCCTCGAAGGCATCGATGAAATCCTGACTGTCGTCAGACTTGGCCTTCCGTTGGAATTGCGGCGCTCACTGGCCAGTACCAACATCATTGAATCCATGAACAGCGTTATCCGCCGCGTCTGCCGAAATGTGAAGCGCTGGCGGGATGCAAAAATGGCCTTGCGCTGGACTTCCGCCGGGATGTTCGAAGCGCAGAAAGGCTTTCGCCGCATCAAAGCATACAAGCAACTGCCCATTCTCAAGCAAGCTCTCATCGATCACCGCGAAAAAGCCAAACTTGACCAGTTGAAGGACGCAGCATAACCTCCCATCAAGCAGCGCCGCTCAGGCGAGTTTCAACACAGACTGGGACATTCCCGGCGCCGAGGCAGAACCGGTTATTACAGAATGGAGCGGTAATGTCGCCGGTGATATGCTCGAAATTGGCGGCTCCAATTTTGGCGCGTCACCCGGCAGGGTAACGATGTTCTGGATCGCTCACCCCTCGGCACCCTTCGTCCAGGATGATACGCTTTTCTCCGACGCGGTAGAGCTGGACGGGACAGACTCTGAAGTCTGGACGGATTCTGAAATTACGATACGTTACTCGGACGAAGTGAGAGAACGAGCAAGACAATGGGAAGCAGATCATGCCGGCGAGGAAACAAATATTATGGTAAGGATAACGACAGCCGACGGACGAAATGCTACCACGTCGGACCGACTTCCGGAGAGCCCCTAGGGTCAGTAGTTTAGCGTCGAATACTACACCTATTCCGATCTAACTTCTGGCTGAAGCCGACGCCGTGCCCGCGCGGCTGAGCCACACGTTCGTCTTGCGAGCCTTCACGAACCGAGACTTGATTAGTTCCCGGTTGGCGGGGGGTACCAATAAGCTGAAGGTCCGCCTCGGGATTCGAAATCTCACGGCACTTCCGCATATGGCGAATCCCCGAAGCCGGGGCCACCGACGAGTTGCTTCCGCTTTGCCCTCATGACCGGGTGTTCGGGTCCGCGCGGCATGTTTCGCGGATCAGATTTCAATCCGCGAGAGGCGACCCGTCGTCGCGGGCGGACGATGTCGATTGCTTCGCTTCAGCGCCGCGCCTTGCCTCGCCGCCCCTTGCCGCGGCCAGAACGCGGCGCCGGTCGGCGCGTCTTGCCGTCGGGTTCGCTGCCGCCCGAGATCAGCTCGAAGACCAGCCCGCCGGTGACGATCTCGGCCTCGCGCAGGCGCACCTCGACGGCGTCGCCCAGGCGCAGCACACGGTCGTCGCCGATCAGGCGCTGGTTGGCTTCGTCGTGGATGACGTCGCGCGCCAAGCTGCGCCTGGGCACGATGCCCTCGGCGCCGGTCTCGTCGAGCGCGACGAACAGGCCGAAACGCGTGACGCCGACGATGCGGCCAGCGAACACGCCGCCGACGCGCTCGGCCATATAGGCCGCGGTGAAGCGCTCGACCGCGTCGCGCTCGGCGCCGGCGGCGCGGCGTTCTGTCACCGACAGATGTTCGCCAATCGCCTCGAAGCGGTCCTCGGCGCCCTCGGGCAGGCCGTCGGGACCGAGCTTTAAGCCGCCGATCATCGCGCGGTGGACCAGCAGGTCGGCGTAGCGCCGGATCGGCGAGGTGAAATGACTGTATCGCCTGAGACCGAGGCCGAAGTGGCCGATGTTGCCCGGTTGGTAGGCGGCCTGCGACTGGCTGCGCAGGATCGCCAGATTGACGGCGGGGGCGTGCGGCAGATTCTCGACGCGGCGCAGCACCTCGGTGAAGTGGCTCGGGCTCGGCCGGTGGGTGTCGGCCAGGCGGTGGCCGAGGCTGGTCAGGAAGCCGCGCAGCTCGACCAGCTTCTCGGCGCTCGGCCGGTCGTGGACGCGGTACATGACCGGCGCGCGCAGCGCCTCGAGCGTCTCGGCGGCGGCGACGTTGGCGGCGATCATGAGTTCCTCGATCAACCGGTGGCTCATCAACCGGGTCCGTGGCTTGATCTCGGCGACCTGGCCGTCGGCGTCGAGCACGATTTGGCGTTCGGGCAGATCGAGGTCGATCGTGCCGCGCTTCTCGCGCGCCCGGAGCAGCGCATCGAAGACGCCGTAGAGTGGCGCGATGACCGTCTCGACGAGCGCTGCGGTCGCCTCGTCGGGGTGGCCGTCATGCGCCGCCTGGACCTGTTGGTAGGTCAGGCGCGCCGCCGAGCGCATCAGGCCGCGCACCAAACGGTGGCGGGTTAGCGATCCGCCGCGGTCGATCCACAGGTGCATGGCGAGACAGGGCCGCGGCTCGCCGGGCTTGAGCGAGCATAGCGTGTTCGACAATTCCTCGGGCAGCATCGGCACGACGCGGTCGGGCAGGTAGACCGAATTGCCACGCGCGAAGGCGGCGCGGTCGAGCGCGCTGCCCGGCCGCACGTAATGAGCGACGTCGGCGATCGCGACGATGGCGTGCCAGCCGCCTCGTCGTTCCGGGTCGGCCTGCGCCCAGACCGCGTCGTCGAAGTCGCGCGCGTCGGCGCCGTCGATGGTGACCAGGGGAATGTCGCGTATATCGTCGCGTCCGCCCGGCGTTTCGACCGGCCGGGCGGCGGCCGCATCGGCCAGTGAGTCGGCCGGGAATTCGATCGGGATGTCGCGGCTGTGCAGTGCGATCAGGCCGATCGCGCGCGGGTCGCCGAGCGACGAGCCGAGCCGCTCGACGATCTTGCCCTGGGGCAGGCCGAGCCGGCCGCCGGGCAGCGCCTCGACGAGCACCAGCTCGCCCGGTTTGGCGCCGATGGCATCGGTCATGGCGACGACGAACTCGGTCTTGACGCGGCGATCGGTCGGCTGCACCCGGCCTTCGCCGCCCTTGACGCGGTAGACGCCGAGCACGCGGCCCGTTTCGCGCGGCAGCCGGCGGATCGTGCGGCCCTCGTAGCGGTCGTTGCCCAGCTTGGTCAGCCGCGCGAGCACCCGATCGCCGATCGCGAGTCCGGATCGGCCGCGTTTCTCGGGCTGCATGATGACGTGCGGCGGTGCGCCTTCGCCGCGCCAGCCGACCGGCCGGGCGAGCGGCTCGCCATCGCCGTCGAGGCCGGTGATCTCGACGACGGATACCGGCGGCAGTCGCGACGTCGGGCTGAGCCGGCGGCCGCGGCCGCGATCGACCAGGCCATCGCGCTCGATCTCGCGCAGCATCTCCTTGAGCAACACGCGGTCGTTGCCGAGCAGGTTGAAGGCGCGCGCGATCTCGCGCTTGCCGACCGGGCCGGTGCTTTCTTCGATGAAGGCGAGCAGTTCGTCGCGGCTCGGCAGCTGCGTCAGCTTACGGAGCTTCTTAGCCATCGCCGCCCCGTGACCCCGCGCCGCTCATTCGTTGGGCGCGGCGCTCTTCGACCGTTTGCGCGCCGGGGCCTTCTTCTTGCCGCCCGAGGAGCGGCGCCGGCCGCTCGGCGCCTTGCCGCGCTCGGCGAGCTGGGCGACCGCCTCTTCGAGCGTGATCTTCTCGGCGTCGGCGTCCTTGGGCAGCGGCGCGTTGATGCCGTCGTGCTGCAGATAGGGTCCGTAGCGGCCCGACTTGACGGTGACCGGTTTGCCACCCGTCGGGTGTGGCCCGATCTCGCGCAGCGGCGCCCGCGCACCGCGGCCCTTGGCGCCCTCGGCGAGCAGCGCGACGGCGCGGTTGAGCCCGACGGTCATCAAGTCGTCGTCGGGCGGCAGCGAGACGAAGGCGTCGCCGTGCTTCAGATACGGCCCGCGCCGGCCGATGCCGGCGATGATCGGCTCGCCGGTCTCGGGATGCGCGCCGACGTTGCGCGGCAGTGCAAGCAGCGCGATCGCCACCTCGAGGTCGACGTCGTCGGGTGATTGGCCCTTGGGCAGCGACGAGCGTTTCGGCTTTTCGGCGCCCTTCTCGGCTTCGCCGAGCTGGACGTAATGACCGTACGGCCCCTTGCGCAGCGAGACCGCGAGGCCGGTCGCCGGGTCGTCGCCCAGCGCGCGTGGCCCATTGTCGGCGCCGTTGCCGCCGTTGGTGCCGCCGGCGAGCGGCCGCGTGAAGCGGCAGTCGGGGTAGTTGGCGCAGCCGACGAAGGCGCCGAACTTGCCGAGCTTGAGGCTGAGACGCCCGTCGGCGCAGGACGGGCAGGCGCGCGGGTCTTGGTCGGAGCCCTCTTCCGTGGCGAAGATGTGCGGTCCAAGAATATTGTCGAGCGCGTCGAGCACCTCGGCGACGCGCAGGTCGCCGATGTCGTCGACCGCGACCTTGAAGGCGGTCCAGAAGTCGCGCAGCACATCCTTCCAGTCGAGCCGGCCGTTGGAAATCTCGTCGAGCTGGTCCTCGAGCTGAGCGGTGAAGTCGTACTCGACATAGCGGGCGAAAAAACTTTCCAGGAAGACGGTGACCAGCCGGCCGCGGTCCTCGGGCACGAAGCGCTTGTTGATCAGCTGCACGTAGTCGCGGTCCTGCAGCACCGTGATGATCGAGGCATAGGTCGAAGGCCGGCCAATGCCGAGTTCCTCGAGCCGCTTGACCAAGGTCGCTTCGGTGAAGCGCGGCAGCGGCTCGGTGAAATGCTGCGCCGGCTCGACGTCGTTTCGCGCTAGCCGCTCGCCCTCGTTGACGTTCGGCAGCACGCGGCCTTCCTCGTCGCCCTTGGTGGCGTCGTCGCGGCCCTCCCGATAGACCTTGAGATAGCCGTCGAACGCAATCACGGACCCAGTCGCGCGCAGCACGACTTGGCGGTCGGGCGAGGCAATGTCGACGGCGACCTGATCGAGCACCGCCGGCATCATCTGGCAGGCGACGGCGCGCTTCCAGATCAGCTCGTAGAGGCGGCGCTGGTCGTCGTCGAGAAGGCGCCCGATGTCGGCCGGTCGGCGGTCGAAGCCGGTCGGCCGGATCGCCTCGTGTGCCTCTTGGGCGTTCTTGGCGCGCGCGCGGAAGCGGCGCGCCTCGTCAGGCAGATAATCGGCGCCATAGTCGCGGCCGATCATGGCGCGACAGGCGTTGAGAGCCTCGCCAGCCAGGTTGACGCTATCGGTCCGCATATAGGTGATAAGGCCCGTCGTCTCGCCGTTGAGCGAGACGCCCTCGTAGAGCCGCTGCGCCACCTGCATGGTGCGCTTGGCGCCGAAGCCGAGCTTGCGCGCCGCCTCCTGCTGCAGCGTCGAGGTGGTGAACGGCGGCGGCGGATTGCGCCGCGCCTGCTTACGCTCGACCGTGGCGACGGCGAAGTCGCGGCCCTCGATGGCGGCGACCGCGGCCTCGGCGGCGGCCTGGTCGGGCAGGCCGAACTTGTCGAGTTTATCGCCGTTCAAATGAGTCAGACGGGCGGTCAGCGGCGCGCCCGCTGGCGTGCCGAAATCCGCATCGACGGTCCAGTACTCGCGCGGCTTGAACGCCTCGATCTCGAGCTCGCGGTCGCAGATCAGGCGCAGCGCGACCGATTGTACGCGGCCCGCCGAGCGGCTGCCCGGCAGCTTGCGCCACAAGACGGGCGACAGGGTGAAACCGACCAGGTAGTCGAGCGCGCGGCGCGCCTGCTGGGCGTTGACCAGATCCATGTCGATATCGCGCGGCGCGTCCATCGCCGCGCGGATCGCGTCGCGCGTAATTTCGTGGAATGCCACGCGCTTGACCTCGACGCCGTTGAGTGCCTTGCGCTGGGCGAGTTCCTCGACGACGTGCCACGAAATCGCCTCGCCCTCGCGGTCGGGGTCGGTGGCGAGAAAGAGCCGCTCGGATGCCTTGACCGCACGGGTGATGGCGGCCAGGTGCTTGGCCGCGCGTGGGTCGGTCTGGTAGATCACCGAGAAGCCGTCCTCGGGCTTGACCGAGCCGTCCTTGGCCGGCAGGTCGCGGACATGGCCATAGCTCGCCAGCACCGTGAAGCCCGGCCCGAGGTAGCGCTCGATCGTCCGCGCCTTGGCGGGAGACTCGACCACGACTACGTTTGCGGTCATATACTCAACTCAATCCTGATCAAAAATCTATGCCTAAGGTTCTCTTAGAATTAAGGAAACCTGGCCACCTGAGTGGCGGTCGAGACGCCCTGCGAGTTCGAGCTCGAGGAGCACCGTCAATACCACGGACGGTGTTACTTGGCATTGCCGGATGATTTCGTCAACCGTCACCGGCGTCGGACCGAGCTTTTCGAGCACATCGCGGCGCGCCGCATCCAGCGTCGCCTCGTCGACCGTCGCTTGCGGCGGCGTACCGAACACCGGGCCAGCGGGTTCGGCGACCGGGCGACCAAAACCGCTTTCCAGGACCTCGACGACATCGGCCGCGCTCTCGGTCAGGATGGCGCCTTGGCGGATCAGGTTGTTGCTGCCGCGGCAGCGCGGATCGAGCGGCGACCCGGGCACGGCGAACACGTCACGGCCCTGCTCGCCGGCGAGCTGGGCGGTGATCAACGAGCCCGAGCGCTGCGCTGCCTCGATCACCACGGTACCGAGCGCGACGCCCGCGATGACGCGGTTGCGGCGCGGGAAGTGGCGGCCCTGAGGTACGGTGCCGGGCGGCATTTCGGCGATGACGACGCCGCCCTCGGCGATGCGCGCGTGCAAATCCTCGTTCTCGGGCGGATAGACGACATCGATGCTGCCGGCGACGACCGCGACCGTGCCGGTGGCAAGCGCGCCCTCGTGGGCGTTGGTGTCGATGCCGCGCGCCAACCCCGAGGCGACGACATAGTCGGCGGCGCCGAGGTCGCCGGCGATCTGGCGGGCGAAACGGTTGCCACTCGCCGACGCGTTGCGCGCGCCGACGACGGCGACGATGCGCTTGTTCAGGAGATGACCGTGGCCGATCATCGAAAGCAGCGGCGGCGGATCGGCGATCGCGGCAAGCGGCCGCGGATAGTCGGGCTCGCCGAGCGCGATCAAGCGGGCGCCCGCCGCCCGCAAGGCGTCGACCTCGCGCTCGGCGGCGGCGCGCGAGCCAATGCGCAAGCTGCCCCGCCGGCCGCCGCGCCTGGCCAGATCGGGCAAGGCCCGGAGCGCGTCCTCGGCCGAGCCGAAGTGGCGCATCAGATCGAAGAAGGTGATCGGCCCAACGTTCTCACTACGGATCAGGCGCAACCAGGCGAGCCGCTCGGCGTCGGTCAGCTCGCGCCCTGTCTGAGCCATTTACGAAACCTTTAGCAGAATATTAACGATAGGTAATCTCCCGATGAGAGATGATCAACTCTTGCCAAATTTGATCCTGGGCTCTTCGCCCTTGACCAATCGCCGGATGTTGGCGGTGTGTCGGGCGATGACGATAACGGCCAGAAAGGCGACCAGCTCGACACGCTGTACGTCGGCGAACCAATAGGCGTAAAACGGGCTGGCGGCGAGCGCCACGACGCCGGCGAGCGACGAGATGCGAAACACCAGCGCCGCCGCGAGCCAGGTCAGGCAGGCGGACACGCCGACCGGCCAAGCGATGGCAAGCAGCACGCCGAGCGTCGTCGCGACGCCCTTGCCGCCGTGAAACTTGAGCCACACCGGGAACAGATGGCCGATGACCGAGCAGGCCGCGGCGATCACCGCCATGTCGGGTCCGAACATCGGCCAGGCGACCAGCACGACGGCCGCGCCCTTGCCCGAATCGAGGACCACCGTCAACGCGGCGAGCGGCTTGCTGCCGGTGCGCAGCACGTTGGTCGCGCCGATGTTGCCCGAGCCAATTTTGCGGATGTCGCCGTGGCCCGCCAGCCTGGTCAGCACCAGGCCGAACGGGATCGAGCCAATCAGATAGGCGATCACGCCGCCGAGGTAGAGCGGCCAGGTGTATTCCAATCCGCCGAGCGGGTCGGGCATGGCTCAGCCGTCGAACCGGTAGACCGTGCGGCCGCCGACCACTGTCCGAAGTGCGCGACCCTGCACCGGTCGCTCGTCGAACGGCGAGTTCTTCGATTTCGAGTGGAAGGCGTCGACCTCGATCCGCCACGGCGTATCGAGGTCGAAGACGACAAGGTCGGCGGGCGCGCCCACAGCCAACCGACCGACCTCGAGCCCGAGCAGCTCGGCGGGGCGCACGGTCATCGCGCGCAGCAGGTCCAGGAGGCCCAGGTGGCCGTTGTGATAAAGCTCGAGCGACAGCGGCAGCATTGTCTCGAGCCCGACGATGCCGTTGGCCGCATGGGCGAAGGGCAGGCGCTTGCTGTCCTGGTCGTGCGGCGCGTGGTCGGTCGCGATGGCGTCGATGGTGCCGTCGATCAGCCCCTCGACGATCGCCGCGCGGCTCGTCTCGTCGCGCAGCGGCGGCGCCATCTTGGCGAAGGTGCGATAATCGCCTATCTCGGTCTCGTTGAGTGCGAAGTGGTGCGGCGCCGCCTCGCAGGTGACCGGCAGGCCGCGCGCCTTGGCGCTGCGCACCGCGTCGACCGCCTCGGCTGTCGAGATATGGGCGACGTGATAGCGCCCTTGCGTGATGCCGACCAGGGCGATGTCGCGTTCGACGATGACCGTTTCGCTCGCGTTGGGGATGCCGGGCAGGCCGAGCCGCATCGAGCTCTCGCCCTCGTTCATGCAGCCCGAGCCCGAGAGGTGCCGGTCCTCGGCGTGCTGGATGATGAGCACGTCGAAGGCGGTCGAATAGCTCAGCGCGCGGCGCATGACGAGGCTGTTGGAGATCGGCAGCCCGTCGTCCGAGAAGGCGACCGCGCCGGCCTCGCTCAACAGACCCATCTCGGTCAGTTGCTCGCCGCCGAGGCCTTTGGTCACCGCGGCGATCGAGTGGACCCGGACGATCGAGGTCTCGCGCGCGCGGCGTTCGATGAACTCGACCAGCGCGATGTCGTCGATCGCCGGGTCGGTGTTGGGCATGCAGGCCATAGTGGTGACGCCGCCGACCGCGGCGGCGCGGCTGCCGGTCGCCAGCGTCTCCTTGTGCTCGTGTCCGGGCTCGCGCAAGTGCACGTGCATGTCGACCAGACCCGGCGCCAGGCAATGGCCACCGCAATCGACCGTGTCGGTGCCCTCGGGCACGCCGTCGGCGAACAGCCCAGGCCCCGCCTCGACGATGCGGCGTCCCTCGGTCAACAGCGCGCCCGGCGCGTCGAGGTCGCTCGCCGGGTCCAGGAGCCGTGCGTTGATGTAGGCGACGCGACCGGGCGGCGGGGCCTTGGGGTCGGGCTGGGCGAGGAATTCGGGCATTGCCGGCGCTACTCGTTGTGGTGCGGGTCGTCGGTGCCCGAACCGAGCATCTCGAGGCAGGCCTGGCGCACCGCGACGCCCATCTCGACCTGGTCGAGCACGACCGTGCGCGTGATGTCGTCGGCCAGCGCGCTGTCGATCTCGACGCCGCGGTTCATCGGCCCGGGGTGCATGATCAACGCGTCGTCCTTGGCCAGCGCGAGCTTGTCGTAATCGAGGCCGTAGAAGTGGAAATACTCGCGCACCGAAGGCACGTAGCTGCCCTTCATGCGCTCGGTCTGCAGCCTGAGCATCATGATGATGTCGCAGCCGGCCAGGGCCTTGCGCATGTCGGTGTAGACCTCGACGCCGAGCCGATCGACGGCGACCGGCAACAGCGTCGGCGGCGCGACGAGCCGGACGTGCGCGCCCATCGTCGTCAGGAGGTGGATGTTCGAGCGCGCCACGCGGCTGTGCAGGATATCGCCGCAGATCGCCACGGTCAGCCCGGCGATGTTGCCGCGCCGGCGGCGGATCGTCAGCGCGTCCAAGAGCGCCTGGGTCGGGTGTTCGTGGCTGCCGTCGCCGGCGTTGATGACCGCGCAGTTGACCTTTTCGGACAACAGCTTGACCGCGCCGCTCTCGGGGTGGCGCACGACCAGGACGTCGGGGTGCATGGCGTTCAGCGTCATCGCCGTGTCGATCAGCGTCTCGCCCTTCTTGATCGCCGAGTCCGCGACCGACATGTTGATGACATCGGCGCCGAGCCGCTTGCCGGCGAGCTCGAACGAGGTGCGCGTGCGCGTCGAGCTTTCGAAGAACAGGTTGATCTGGGTGCGGCCGCGCAGCACGGCGGTCTTCTTGTCGGCGCGCCGGTTGAGCGCGACGTAGCCGTTGGCGCGGTCGAGCAGCAGGGTGATTTCGCCGGGCGACAGCCCCTCGATACCGAGAAGATGGCGGTGAGGATATTCGGCTATCGACGGTGCGGCAGTCATTAAAACGTGGTTATACGCGGCCACGGGCCACGACGGCAAGCGGTGCGAACGAAGATCGTCGGTAGGTTCGAAGTTTTACGACGTCCGAGCGACCTTTTTGTGACCGAGGCATACGCCGCGGCAAATTCGTATTTCGAATTTAGAAGAGGTGGTTCAGCCGCGTTGGATCACACCGGCTTGATGCTATTCGTTGTACGTACTACATATAATTCATGATCAAGGGCTTCAAGTCGAAGGTGACGGAGGTACTTTTCAACGGCAGAAAGACGGCGAAGCATCTGCGACCGATTGCCGAGTTCGCGCTGCGCAAGTCGGATATGATCGACTTTGCCGAGGTTCTCGATGACCTCTGTGTCCCGCCGCGTAACCGGCTCGAAGCGCTCAAGGGCGACCGCCAGTGGCAGCACAGCATCCGCATCAACGACCGGTGGCGGGTCTGCTTCGTCTGGCGCGACGATGGCGCCGACGACGTAGAGATTGTCGACTACCACTGATGAGGGAGAACGTCATGCGCATTAGGACATCGCCGGGAGATATCCTGCGGGAGGAATTCATGAAGCCGCTCGGCCTGAGCGGAAACGAGCTCGCCCGGCAGCTCAAGGTGCCGGCAAACCGGATCAACGACATCGTGCGCGACCGTCGCGAGATCAGCGCCGACACCGCGCTGCGACTGGCGCGCTACTTCGGCACGACCGCGCGCTTCTGGCTCAATGCCCAGGCTGCCTACGCCCTATCCAAGGCCGAGGCGGAGGTCGGCGACAAGATCGCGTCGCAGGTGCGGCCGCGCGCGGCGTGATGTGCGGCCCGGCCGCGTCGACCCGCGAAAGCAGATGAGTCTGCTCGTACGCCATAAGAGATGACGAAACTCTCTCGAATCGACGTGAAGTGTAGGGAGCGGTTCGCCGTCTACCCAGGTCACGGGAGGGATCGGCCATGAAGGCCACTGACGTCGCACTCGCCGTATTGGTCGCCGCGATCTGGGGCTTCGCATTCGTGGCGACCAAGATCGGCCTCGAAAGCTTCACGCCGACGCAACTGACTGCGATTCGATTCCTCGTCGCCTGTCTGCCGATCTTGTTCGTTGCGCGGCCGAGCGTCTCGTGGATGTGGTTGATCGGTATCGGGCTGGTCCTGTTTGCCGGGCAGTTCCTGCTTCTTTTCTTCGGCATGGTGCATGGCATGCCGCCGGGCATTGCGTCGGTGACGATGCAGACGCAGGCGTTTTTCACGATTCTGATCGCGGCTCTGATACTGCGCGATGTCCCTACCGCCAAGCAGCTCGTGGGCATCGGCATATCCTTTGTGGGTCTCGTCCTGATCGGTCTTAGCGTTGGCGCCGATCTCACCTATCTGGGTCTCGGACTGACCCTAGGAGGGGCTTTGAGCTGGGCTGTTGGCAATGTGCTCGTCAAACGCATCGGCAACGTCGACATGCTGTCGCTGGTGGTCTGGGCGAGTCTCGTCCCGCCACTGCCCGTGCTCGCGGTCTCGGCGTTGATCGACGATCAGGCATCGCTGGTCACGGCGGTGGCGAACGCATCCTGGATGAGCATTTGGTCAGCCCTCTACTTGGTGAGTCGGACCCGATTTCCTTGGACACAGAATTGGCTTAATCGAAGTGTCCAAGGAGGACCGGAACATGACCGACAATTTTGAGAACAAAGTTGCTGTTGATGGGCCTGTGGTAAACGAGGGCGAGCTTGGCTCGTCCACGTTTTCCCCGGGCCAGGTTTCGCCGGCAGGCCCGCTGGGACTTGGCCAGCGGTGGACGGTGACGCGCAAGCGTGAGGTTGCCCTGCGGCTTTTGCGTGGCGAGCCGGTGGAACTTTTGTCGCGGCAGTTGGGCGTGGAGATTTTCCGGCTCGAGCAGTGGCGTGAGAAGGCGATCGCCGGGATCGATGCCTCGCTCAAGGAACGCAAGGGCGATCCGGTGAAGGCGGAACTGGACATCGCCATGAAGCGGATCGGGGAGTTGATCATGCAGGTGGAACTGCTGGAGGCCAAGACGGAGACGTCCGGCCCTTTGGGGCGGCGGAGGTCGCGGCGATGAGTGCCGCCACCTCTCCCGGCACGGGTTTGGCCTACGGCCTCCAGCGGGTCTGTGCGGCCTGGGGTTTTGCCCGTTCCTCGTTCTACGCCATGAAATCCCGGCAGCAGGCCACCGCTGAGCGCCCACCAGCAAAGCGCCGGGGACCGAAGCCCTCGATCTCGGACGAGGCTCTGCTGGTGGCCATCGAGGCCGACCTGGAGGCATCCCCCTGGGAGGGCGAGGGACACCGCAAGGTCTGGGCTCGGCTTCGGGTCTGTCGTGGCATCCGTGTTTCCCGCAAGCGGGGGCTCCGGGTGATGCGCGAGAACAACCTGCTCTCGCCCCATCGCTGCCGCCGCCGTGGCGGAAATCCCCATGTCGGTGAGATCATCACCCATGCCCCCAACCTCATGTGGGGCACGGACGGCGTTCGGGTGTTCACGGTGGACGACGGCTGGGGCTGGATATTCACCGCCATCGAGCATTGGAACGCCGAGTGCGTCGGCTGGCATGTGTGCAAGCGAGGCGACCGCTTCGCCGCCCTTCAGCCGATCTCCATGGGGCTTGCGAGGCTGTATGCCTCGACCTCCGCCGGTGCGGCGCGGGGGCTGGCCTTGCGGATGGATCACGGCTCCCAGTATCTGTCGGACCACTTCACCAACCAGATCAAGTTCTGGGGCATCCAGCCGTCCTACGCCTTCGTCGAACAGCCCCAGACCAACGGCGTCGCCGAGAGGTTCAATCGCACGCTCAAGGAACAGATCATCCATGGCCGCATCTACCGCAACATCGCGGAGCTGCGGAACGCCGTCCGCGGGTTCGTCGAACAGTACAATGCCCAGTGGATCGTGGAGAAGAACGGCTACCTGAGCCCCGCTCAAGCTCGTCAGGCGTGGCACACCGCGATGTCACTCAGGCCCGCCGCATGAGACAAACTTGTGTCCAAGGAACCGGGTGCGATACAAGCCCTCTACTTGGGCCTCGTTGCAACGGTCTTCGCCTATGCAATTTGGGGAAAACTGTTGCGCGATTACTCGACGGCGCTCGTCGTGCCCTTTGCGCTCTTGGCGCCCTGCACCGGGGCGGTCTTCTCGGCGATCGTATTCGGCGAGCGGTTCGGCATGTTGCGATCCGCCGGCATGGGCCTGATCCTCATCGGTTTGGCACTGACCGTCGTCTCGCCGAAAACGCTCGCTTTCGTACGAGCCGCCGTTCGGCGTCGCCGGTCTGGCCATTAAAGTCGGCGCCGGGCGGGGTTCGCCGCGCCGACATCGGTCTCACATATACCGCCCATACGCCGCCGGATCGATGCGTGCGGCGATCAGGGTGAAGCGCTCGGCGGCGAGCGCGGCCTCGACCGCGGCGCGGGTCGCGTCGCGCGACTCGACGACGATGCCGTGGCCGCCCATCGCCTGGGCGAGCGCGACCCAGTCGGTCTCGACGAAGAGGCCAGGTCGCGATGCAAACTGCCGGTTGAGGACAGAACTCGCCCGCGACCGCGATATTTGCTACTCTACCGGTGCCCCCAAGTGGTGATCCGGAGAAATCACACTTAGCCGACATTCCCCATATACCATCCAAATTCGTGGAAATCGTAGCACTTTCCCACCGCCAAGGGAACTGTATCCCCTATGCAGCCATCCGATGGCATGATTTTGGTAATCGGCCCGCGCTTGGAAGGCCACTCGGTCATTTTTCTCGCCATCCAGACACACCTCTCCTGTCGCTTTCTCCTCGCCGTCGATTCCCTCGGCCTACGCCGGAGCGGGTCTTCGTCGCAGATCATCAATCAAGCTCAGGATTTTCCGGAACAGGTCCCTCGGCACCGCCACCTCAGCCAATTGGAACGTAACGTAGCGGCCATGTCGGACAACCTTGGCCCCGATCTTCACCAGCTTGTCGCGCAACGTCGTCATCGACCAGTGCTCCACCTCCTTCGGCAAAGCCAGTGTCCTCATGAAGTTGCCCAGATTGTAGGCCAGGGCGTGAAGCTGGAGCCGAACGGCATTGTTGCGGAACTTGCGACATGACAGACGGGTCCAGTTGATGGCGTTCTTGCCTTCCTTGATGTGCTGCTCCGCCGTGCCACGGTGATTATAGAACGCCACCACCCGCTTGGTAGGGCGCGACAGATTAGTGACGATGAAACCGACGCGAGGAACCAGCTCGCCGGGGTGCCACTCCACTTTGGCCACGACACGGCGCTTCTTGTTCCACGATCCGGCCTGATAGCTGAAGCTGGCGTGGAAACGGCGAACATGGTCGGGCGGGCGACCGACAGGTCGCGTAAGCAGATGGGCAATGTTCCGCTGGAGAATCGCGTTCGCTTTGAGGCGGATGACGTAGAGTAATCCCTCGGCTTCGAGATATTCGTATATCTCCGGTGAGGCGAAGGCGGCATCGCCACGAAAATACAGCCGCACCTTCCTTTCCTTATAGCGCATCACCACCGGCTCCAGAACATTCCGCCATCCGTCGGCACTGTGAACATTACCGGGGCGCAGGGAACATCTCTCCAAGTCGCCGAACTGGTTGAACAGGAATAGCGGATGCTAGCAGGTACAGCCGAAGTGACCATTGTACGCTGTTCCCTCTTGTTCGCCATGGGTCGGGCTGACGCTGCTGTCCATGTCGAGAATGATCATCTTCGGCGGATGGCGGTCATGAACCTTGTCGATCCACACCCCGTTCATGTCGACCAAGGCTTCAACGTTCTCGTCGGTGGCCAATAGCTCCGTCTCGAAGCGTCCCATCTGGCTGGTGGAAGCGGCCTGTCTTTCGATGGCCTTGCCGCCAACAATCCAGCGCATGGCGGGATCGCGTCCCAGACGGTCGGCGTCGTTCACATCGTCATAGCCGCCAAGGCGCCCGAAAACGGACTGGCGAAACTGACCCGTCATGCCGTGCCATCCGTTCTTGCCGGTACGGCTATCCTGGAAAACACCCTCGGCCATCTCAGTCAGGCCGAGGGCATCGTCAAGCTCCCGGTAGGCGAGCAACCCGGCATCAGAGGTGATCTTGGAACCGTGGAATTCAAGCTTCAATCGACGGTCAAAAACGACCCGAAGGCACCCCGGTTTCGATTCACCCATCGGGTGTGCCATATCCGCCGCTCCATGTATGCTACAACTTCATGATTCTTATAGCAGAATCGCCTTCTCGCCGCACTGAATATCGACGATACTTGGGAAATGCGGGCTTAGTAAACTGGCATATGGGAAATGTTGAAAAATTTTTGCCGGACTGCGTTTAAAAGGAGAGCGAAGATGGAGGATCATTCTCTATCAGGACAAACTTGGGTCATTTTTGCGCTGACTGCCGTGACGATAATCTTAGGCGCGGTTGTCTTTTACCTGTGGTTGCGAAGGCGCCGATTCACCCGGCAGAGGTATGCTTTTTTTGCGGCGTTGGCCATCGCATCAATTGTTTCGTTGGTGATAACCAGCATTACTTCACAGAATCCTTGGTACGCCGTCGCATCAGTTCTCTCTTACTCATTCGGAATAACTAATCCACTTTCGGACTCTAATCATTGGGCAGAGAACGTTCTGGTATTAGTTATGGGGGTTGCGGGTTGTTATCTCATCTATAAGATATTTGCCATTTGGGATGGTGGGCAGACTGAGAGCGGCTACAAGTTAAGCCCGCATTTCCCAAGTATCGTCGATATTCAGTGCGGCGAGAAGGCGATTCTGCTATAAGAATCATGAAGTTGTAGCATACATGGAGCGGCGGATATGGCACACCCGATGGGTGAATCGAAACCGGGGTGCCTTCGGGTCGTTTTTGACCGTCGATTGAAGCTTGAATTCCACGGTTCCAAGATCACCTCTGATGCCGGGTTGCTCGCCTACCGGGAGCTTGACGATGCCCTCGGCCTGACTGAGATGGCCGAGGGTGTTTTCCAGGATAGCCGTACCGGCAAGAACGGATGGCACGGCATGACGGGTCAGTTTCGCCAGTCCGTTTTCGGGCGCCTTGGCGGCTATGACGATGTGAACGACGCCGACCGTCTGGGACGCGATCCCGCCATGCGCTGGATTGTTGGCGGCAAGGCCATCGAAAGACAGGCCGCTTCCACCAGCCAGATGGGACGCTTCGAGACGGAGCTATTGGCCACCGACGAGAACGTTGAAGCCTTGGTCGACATGAACGGGGTGTGGATCGACAAGGTTCATGACCGCCATCCGCCGAAGATGATCATTCTCGACATGGACAGCAGCGTCAGCCCGACCCATGGCGAACAAGAGGGAACAGCGTACAATGGTCACTTCGGCTGTACCTGCTAGCATCCGCTATTCCTGTTCAACCAGTTCGGCGACTTGGAGAGATGTTCCCTGCGCCCCGGTAATGTTCACAGTGCCGACGGATGGCGGAATGTTCTGGAGCCGGTGGTGATGCGCTATAAGGAAAGGAAGGTGCGGCTGTATTTTCGTGGCGATGCCGCCTTCGCCTCACCGGAGATATACGAATATCTCGAAGCCGAGGGATTACTCTACGTCATCCGCCTCAAAGCGAACGCGATTCTCCAGCGGAACATTGCCCATCTGCTTACGCGACCTGTCGGTCGCCCGCCCGACCATGTTCGCCGTTTCCACGCCAGCTTCAGCTATCAGGCCGGATCGTGGAACAAGAAGCGCCGTGTCGTGGCCAAAGTGGAGTGGCACCCCGGCGAGCTGGTTCCTCGCGTCGGTTTCATCGTCACTAATCTGTCGCGCCCTACCAAGCGGGTGGTGGCGTTCTATAATCACCGTGGCACGGCGGAGCAGCACATCAAGGAAGGCAAGAACGCCATCAACTGGACCCGTCTGTCATGTCGCAAGTTCCGCAACAATGCCGTTCGGCTCCAGCTTCACGCCCTGGCCTACAATCTGGGCAACTTCATGAGGACACTGGCTTTGCCGAAGGAGGTGGAGCACTGGTCGATGACGACGTTGCGCGACAAGCTGGTGAAGATCGGGGCCAAGGTTGTCCGACATGGCCGCTACGTTACGTTCCAATTGGCTGAGGTGGCGGTGCCGAGGGACCTGTTCCGGAAAATCCTGAGCTTGATTGATGATCTGCGACGAAGACCCGCTCCGGCGTAGGCCGAGGGAATCGACGGCGAGGAGAAAGCGACAGGAGAGGTGTGTCTGGATGGCGAGAAAAATGACCGAGTGGCCTTCCAAGCGCGGGCCGATTACCAAAATCATGCCATCGGATGGCTGCATAGGGGATACAGTTCCCTTGGCGGTGGGAAAGTGGTACGATTTCCACGAATTTGGATGGTATATGGGGAATGTCGGTTTATACAACATCAGCCAAATTTGGGAGGACTTGGGTGCCGAGGACCGAAGGGAAAAAATCACATCCGCCCTCGTCGTTGGCAGATTTCTAGAAAGCAGTTATCGGCGCCAAACGTTAAAGGCATCGAAATATCAAGAACAGGCGAGTATACAAACAGACCAATTAAAGGCAGAGTTCATGGCCTTGTCGGAAGCGGAGCGTGCGTATTTCATGGAAGGTATCGCTGTCCACATGGCCGCCCGAAATTACCCTAACCAAATTTCCGGGCGTGAGTTAAACAATACGATTGAACAGCTGTTAGAGACCATCCCAGAGGGTGTTCCAGCGAAAGATACAATCATTCAAATGGGCAACAGGGCGCCGTTGAGGATGCGAATTCAGGACAATCCCGATGGCCCGAACCTCTTGAAATTGAACATCCGTACTTATGGAGTTTTGGTGGATGACCCCAGCCGGCACGGGGCGTTCCAGTTCGCCCATAAGTCGTTTTTTGAATATCTCGTGGGGGCCTACTACGCTTCAAAGCTAGTGTCCCGATTCCGAAGTTCGCATGATTTTCGCCTGCTGTTCAGCGATTTCGATTGTTCGGAGGCAGAAGCGCTGGATGGCGCCGAGGATGTCATCGGCGGATTTGGTCCATTTGAAGGGTTTGGGGTTCTGGTTTGTCGTGTCGATGTAGTCGAGGATGGTGCGCTCCAACTCCTTGGTGGAGCGATGGACGCCGCGCCTGATCTGCTTGTCGGTCAGCAGCCCGAACCAGCGCTCGACCTGGTTCAGCCAGGAGGCGCTGGTGGGTGTGAAATGGGCCTGCCAGCGCGGCCGTTTGGCGAACCAGTCGCGGATCGCCTTGGTCTTGTGGGTCCCGTAGTTGTCCATGACGATGTGGATGTCGAGATCAGCAGGGACGTTCGCCTCGACGAGGTCGAGGAATTTGCGGAACTCTCGGGCCCGATGGCGCGGGAAACATTTGCCGATGATCTCTCCCGTGGCGATGTCGAGGGCCGCGAAGAGAGAGGTCGTGCCGTGGCGCTTGTAGTCGTGGCTGCGCCGCTCCGCCTGCCCGGGGCGCATCGGCAAGAGGGGCTGGGAACGGTCCAGGGCCTGGATCTGGCTCTTTTCGTCGACACAGAGAACCAGGGCACGATCCGGCGGCGCCAAATACAGACCGACGATGTCGCGGACCTTCTCCACGAAGAAGGGATCGCTCGACAGCTTGAAGGTCTCCGAGCGATGCGGCTGCAAGCCGAAGGCCCGCCAGATGCGATGAATGGTCGAGGGCGCGTGGCCGCTCGCCCGCGCCATCGAGCGAAGGCTCCAATGGGTCGCGTCCGGCGGCGTCTCTTCCAGCGTCAGCCGGACCGCTTCCGCGATGGCGTCATCGCCGATTTGACGCGGCGCGCCGGGGCGGGGTTCGTCGTACAGACCGTCGAGGCCCTCCGCCGCATAGCGGCGACGCCACTTGCCCACGGTGTCCGCGCTCGCCTCGAGACGAACGGCGATCTCCTTGTTCTCCAACCCTTCCGCCGCCGCCAAGACGATCCGAGCCCGCCGCGCAAGCCCCTGCGACGTCTTGCGACGACGAGACAGCGCCTCCAATTCGGCGCGCTCGTCATCGCTCAAAGAGATCGTCACCGCCACTCTCGCCATCAATCGCGCCTCCTAAAAACAAATAGAGACATAATCATATCAATTTATCGATCAGGACACTAGGGGTTAGCGACCCCGCGGCGGTCATCGCGAAGAACTATGGGTCGGCACCCTGTTTTGACACCATCCTCGAAAATCGAGAAATATTCTGGATGACGGCGGATATATTATTTGGCTCGTTTGCTGTGAAACACTCGACAATTACTGATGAGCTTATCTTCAGGCAGTTGGGAATCTCTGGTACATATGGAATATTGAGCAAATCAAGTCGACTGCCAATCTACGGTGTACTCATTAACTTTTTCTTGTCCGCTCTTGTTGAAGTAGGTAAGCATTCTCCTGATCCGGTAATTCGTTACATGCCTATATTATACCAGTGAGCCTATGAAATCACCTTCATGATCCATGGATAGGCGCAGAGGGTTCGCATACGATCCGGTTCTGCGATGAGGTCGATCCATGCTTGGCAACAGGCGTCGATGATGGCCTCGGTGTCGTCGAGGACGCGGAGCGATAGGAAGCGTTCGCGTAGGTAGAGCCAAACCCGCTCGACGGGGTTGAGTTCGGGACTGTAAGGCGGCAACAGCGCCAAGGTGACGTTGTCGGGGACGGTGAGGGCGCGCTCGTCGTGCCAACCGGCGCCGTCGCACATCATGACGGCGTGCGCATCCTGGTCCAGGGTATCGGCGAAGTGTGCGAGAAACAGGTCCATGACCTTGGCGTTGACGCTCGGCATCACCAGGGTGACGTCGTCGCCGGTGTCCGGGCGCACGGCGGAGAAGATGTAGGCCCACTGGTAGCCGATTTGACGCGTCCCGGGGGCACGCTCGCCCCTGCGCCACCACCGGTGACACACCCGGCCCTTGTTGCCGACGCGCGCTTCATCCTGAAACCACAGCTGTAGGCGCTTGTCGGGATGCGCCGCGGCGGTCGCCTTCAGGATGTCGCGAAGCCCCCTTTTTTGAAGCGCTCCTGCGCTTCGGCGTCCCTTCGCGGGTGGCTCGGGCGCGCCTTCTGGCGGGAAAATCCCATCCGCCGTAGAACCCGGGTCATGCTCGAGGGGTGGTAGGTCTTGGCGAAGCGCTCCTCCAGCCAGCGGCACAGATCGGCCCGGGTCCAGGCGCAAACCCCGTCGCGCTCAGGCTCCGGCCCGGCGATGATGACCGCCGCCAGCGCCGCTTCCTCGTCTGCCGTCAGCCGCCGCGGCGAGTAGCCCTTTGGACGGTCGTGAAGCCCCTCCAATCCCTTTGCATTGTAACGAACAACCGCGTCGCGAAGCGTTTGGCGATCCATCCCCGCAAGCCGCGCGGCATCAGCCCGGGGCATCTCCTCCAAAGCATTCGCGATCCCATAGGCCCGCGCCGCCGCTCGACCGTACGATTCCACGCGAGCCCAGCGCCGAAGCTCCAAAGGCGTCAAATCATCCCGTATCTTGAGTGCTGATCCCATGACATCCCCCACATCTGGTGGGAGACCATAGAATCACAATCCGCCATCATCCGCCATCAATGAATATCCCGAGAGTCAATTCAGGCGCTCACTGGTATTATACCAGTGAGCCTATGAAATCACCTTCATGATCCATGGATAGGCGCAGAGGGTTCGCATACGATCCGGTTCTGCGATGAGGTCGATCCATGCTTGGCAACAGGCGTCGATGATGGCCTCGGTGTCGTCGAGGACGCGGAGCGATAGGAAGCGTTCGCGTAGGTAGAGCCAAACCCGCTCGACGGGGTTGAGTTCGGGACTGTAAGGCGGCAACAGCGCCAAGGTGACGTTGTCGGGGACGGTGAGGGCGCGCTCGTCGTGCCAACCGGCGCCGTCGCACATCATGACGGCGTGCGCATCCTGGTCCAGGGTATCGGCGAAGTGTGCGAGAAACAGGTCCATGACCTTGGCGTTGACGCTCGGCATCACCAGGGTGACGTCGTCGCCGGTGTCCGGGCGCACGGCGGAGAAGATGTAGGCCCACTGGTAGCCGATTTGACGCGTCCCGGGGGCACGCTCGCCCCTGCGCCACCACCGGTGACACACCCGGCCCTTGTTGCCGACGCGCGCTTCATCCTGAAACCACAGCTGTAGGCGCTTGTCGGGATGCGCCGCGGCGGTCGCCTTCAGGATGTCGCGAAGCCCCCTTTTTTGAAGCGCTCCTGCGCTTCGGCGTCCCTTCGCGGGTGGCTCGGGCGCGCCTTCTGGCGGGAAAATCCCATCCGCCGTAGAACCCGGGTCATGCTCGAGGGGTGGTAGGTCTTGGCGAAGCGCTCCTCCAGCCAGCGGCACAGATCGGCCCGGGTCCAGGCGCAAACCCCGTCGCGCTCAGGCTCCGGCCCGGCGATGATGACCGCCGCCAGCGCCGCTTCCTCGTCTGCCGTCAGCCGCCGCGGCGAGTAGCCCTTTGGACGGTCGTGAAGCCCCTCCAATCCCTTTGCATTGTAACGAACAACCGCGTCGCGAAGCGTTTGGCGATCCATCCCCGCAAGCCGCGCGGCATCAGCCCGGGGCATCTCCTCCAAAGCATTCGCGATCCCATAGGCCCGCGCCGCCGCTCGACCGTACGATTCCACGCGAGCCCAGCGCCGAAGCTCCAAAGGCGTCAAATCATCCCGTATCTTGAGTGCTGATCCCATGACATCCCCCACATCTGGTGGGAGACCATAGAATCACAATCCGCCATCATCCGCCATCAATGAATATCCCGAGAGTCAATTCAGGCGCTCACTGGTATTAGTTGCGCCGGTCATGGCGTTGCTTTTTATTACATGGGGAATTGAGATTAGTTCGGCGAAATTTTCTTTCCTTATGGAGCTAAATACAGCGTTCGTCATTGCTGTAGTTGGATGGATTATTGTAACGTTTCCTCTCTTATACCAGTGAGCCTATGAAATCACCTTCATGATCCATGGATAGGCGCAGAGGGTTCGCATACGATCCGGTTCTGCGATGAGGTCGATCCATGCTTGGCAACAGGCGTCGATGATGGCCTCGGTGTCGTCGAGGACGCGGAGCGATAGGAAGCGTTCGCGTAGGTAGAGCCAAACCCGCTCGACGGGGTTGAGTTCGGGACTGTAAGGCGGCAACAGCGCCAAGGTGACGTTGTCGGGGACGGTGAGGGCGCGCTCGTCGTGCCAACCGGCGCCGTCGCACATCATGACGGCGTGCGCATCCTGGTCCAGGGTATCGGCGAAGTGTGCGAGAAACAGGTCCATGACCTTGGCGTTGACGCTCGGCATCACCAGGGTGACGTCGTCGCCGGTGTCCGGGCGCACGGCGGAGAAGATGTAGGCCCACTGGTAGCCGATTTGACGCGTCCCGGGGGCACGCTCGCCCCTGCGCCACCACCGGTGACACACCCGGCCCTTGTTGCCGACGCGCGCTTCATCCTGAAACCACAGCTGTAGGCGCTTGTCGGGATGCGCCGCGGCGGTCGCCTTCAGGATGTCGCGAAGCCCCCTTTTTTGAAGCGCTCCTGCGCTTCGGCGTCCCTTCGCGGGTGGCTCGGGCGCGCCTTCTGGCGGGAAAATCCCATCCGCCGTAGAACCCGGGTCATGCTCGAGGGGTGGTAGGTCTTGGCGAAGCGCTCCTCCAGCCAGCGGCACAGATCGGCCCGGGTCCAGGCGCAAACCCCGTCGCGCTCAGGCTCCGGCCCGGCGATGATGACCGCCGCCAGCGCCGCTTCCTCGTCTGCCGTCAGCCGCCGCGGCGAGTAGCCCTTTGGACGGTCGTGAAGCCCCTCCAATCCCTTTGCATTGTAACGAACAACCGCGTCGCGAAGCGTTTGGCGATCCATCCCCGCAAGCCGCGCGGCATCAGCCCGGGGCATCTCCTCCAAAGCATTCGCGATCCCATAGGCCCGCGCCGCCGCTCGACCGTACGATTCCACGCGAGCCCAGCGCCGAAGCTCCAAAGGCGTCAAATCATCCCGTATCTTGAGTGCTGATCCCATGACATCCCCCACATCTGGTGGGAGACCATAGAATCACAATCCGCCATCATCCGCCATCAATGAATATCCCGAGAGTCAATTCAGGCGCTCACTGGTATTATACCTTGGGTTGGGAGTGAGAACGCTGCTCGTGAAAATGTTACTTGGGAGGTATTTGGTCCTTAAATATCTCAGTTCCGACCAAAGGAGCAGCTTTCGTCATGCGGCGGTTGTCGGTTTGAAAACTCAAGCGTCACCTATTCTTTTCCTTCTCGGAGGGCGTTCTTTGGATAATGTGCTAGATCAATATATAAATCGCATACACTTGCCAACACCGGATGGTGATTTGGCGAAATAGGGCAGAACCACGATGGACCCGCTTCTCCCATTTTTCCTTGAACTACCAAAATTGCGGGGAGGAGTTATGGGGACATTTTACCCGATTACGGACATTTTCGTGTGTCCGCTATGGCCGTCCCCCATTGCAGGAAAAGCGCGCGTCGTAACGCCGAGACTTCCGGATCGCGTGACCCAGCGGGGCACTCGGCGGCTGGGCATCTTTTCCGGCAATGATGATAGCCGGTTCTAAAAGCCGACACGTTCTCGACGAGAAGACAGTCGGGCTGTTGGATCATCTCGAATAGAGCGATCAGTTCGCCATTTTCATGGTACAGCTGTATGATGTGTTCGCGCATCGCGTGATCATAGTCTGCGGTCATCGGCTTGGGTTTTCGACCGACAATCGCTGCCCACTCCGCATAGGCGGCACGCGTTAGTTCCCGCACCGCAGTGGCATCCGCCGGGCCAGCGCGCCTGACGGGCAGCCTCACATATACCGCCCATACGCCGCCGGATCGATGCGCGCGGCGATCAGGGTGAAGCGATCGGCGGCGAGCGCGGCCTCGACCGCGGCGCGGGTCGCGTCGCGCGACTCGACGACGATGCCGTGGCCGCCCATCGCGGCGGCAAGCGCGACCCAGTCGGTCTCGCCGAAGGTGACACCGCGCTGCGGGTACTGCATGCGGTTCTGCTTGAGATCGATCAGCGAGAGCGTCGCGTCGACGAAGACGACGACGACGACCGGCATTTCGAGGTCGCGCAGCGTCGCCAGCTCGCCGAGCACCATCTCGAGCCCGGCATCGCCGGTGAAGCAGACGACCGGGCGCTCGGGCGCCGCGAGCTTGACGCCCATGGCGAGCGGCAGCGCGCAGCCCATGGTGCAGAGCGCGGTCGACTGCAACAGCCCGCGTGGCGCATAACACGGCCAGGCGTGGCTCAGCAGGATGCGGTGGGCGCCCGAATCGACCGCGGCCACGGTGTCGCGCGGCATCGCCTCGCGCACCGCCTCGATCGCCGCCGCCGGCCCCCAGTCGCCGTCGTCGCGGAAGCTTTCGGCGATTGCGGCGCGGGCCCGGCCCGGCTCGCCGTCGGCCCAAGTCTCGCGCGGCGCGACGCCGTCGCCGAGCGCGGCGAGCCCGGCGCCGACATGGCCGACGAAGTTCATGCTGGCCTGGTGCATGTAATGGGTGTTGGCGACGGCGGCGATGTCGACGACATGCTTGTCGGGCGGCCACGGCGTGCGCCAACCCTTGCGCATCTCGATCGGGTCGTAGCCGGCGAGCACGACGAGGTCGCTGGCGTCGATCAGCGGCAGCAGCTCCTTGTCGGCGACCGGCGAGAGCCCGGCGCCGCCGAGCGCCAGCGGGTCGTCCTCGGGCAGCACGCCCTTGGCCTTGTAGGTGGTGATCAGCGGCACGCCGAAATCATGCGCGAAACTGGCCACTGCCGCCTCGGCACGGTGGTTGAGGACGTCGACGCCGGCGATCATCAGCGGCCGCTCGGCGGCGGCGAGCCAGCCGCGCGCGGTGTCCAGATCGGCGCCGGGGGCCGGCGCGGCGGGCGAGGGGGGCACGCGACGCACCGGCGCGGCGTCGGCCTGCGCGGCGTCGGCGAGACCGATCGGCATGTCGAGGTGGACCGGGCCGGGCCGGTCGTCGAGCGCGATGGCGACCGCCTTGTCGACCAGCGTGTCGACCGCGCCGTCGACCAGCGTCAGGCTCGCCTTGGTGACCGGGCGCAGCAGCGCGCCGTGGTCGAACACCTGGTGGGTGTAGTCGGCGGCGTCGACCGGGTCGACGCAACCGGTCAGGAAGATCAACGGCACCCGGTCCTGCCAGGCGTTGGCGACGGTGTTGACCGCATTGGCGACGCCGGGGCCGAGCGTCGCGACCAGCACGCCGGGCGCGCCGTCGATGTGCCACACCCCCTCGGCCATGAAGCCGGCGGGGTTCTCGTGCTTGGTCAGCACGAAGCGGATGCCGGCGCGGTCGAGCGCGTCGATCAGCGTGACGACCTCGCCGCCCGGGATGCCGAAGGCGTAGCGCACGCCGGCTTCGTGAAGCCGCCGGGCGACGATGTCGGAGGCGGAAACGGTCATCAGACGAACCTCGATTTGAGCCGATGCCACGGCAGCACGACGGTGTTGGCCCAATAGGTTCCGATACGCGCGAAGGGTGCGCGGGGCAGGGGGGTGATCGGCAACGCCATGGCGTCCTTGTCGCCGGCGATGATCATGCGCGCCAGCTCGCGGCCCAGCGCCGTCGCGGTCGGCACGCCGCGGCCCGAGAATCCGATGGCGGCGAACAACCCGGGCGCCAGTTCATGGACGCCGGGAAACTTGTACGGCGAATAATCGATCATGCCCTGCCAATAATGCGTGAATTTGACCTCGCCGAGCGCCGGGAACAATTGCGCCAGTTCGACGCCCAGCACCGCTGAGACCTGCTCGGCGGACTGATTGCCGCCGAGGCCGACATGGCCGCCGCTCACCAGCCGCCCGGCCTGGTCGAAGAAAAAGAAGAAATGCCGCAGGTGATAGCTTTCCTGAATGTTGTGATCGTGTGGCAGGACCGCGCGCCGGACTTCTTCGGGCAGCGGCTCGGTCGCGGCGCCGACGGCACGGATGATGTAGTAGGCGTCGTCCAGGCCCGGCCACAGACCGTGGCGGTGGGCGTTGGTCGCCATCAAGGCGGTCGCGGCGGTGACCGTGCCGCCCGGCGTCGTCACCCGCCAGCGCGCGCCGTCGCGGCCGATCGCGGTGGCCGGTGATTTGGCGTGGATGACAGCGCCCGCCTTGAGCGCCGCGTTTGCCAGGCCCCGGCAATAAGCCAACGGGTTCAGGTGGCCGCCGTCGTCGAACACGATCGCCGACTTGAAGGCGTCCGAACCGACATAGTCGCGGATCTCGGCGCCCTCGACCCAACGCACGTTCTTACCGCGCCGCATCCACTGTTCCGCCTTGGCCTTGTGTTGGGCGACGAATTTGTCCTTGCGCACGACACTGATCATGCCGTTTTGCACGGCCTCGCAGGAGATCTGGTGGTCACGGATGAGCGAGAAGACGAGATCGGCTGCCTGCGCCTGCATGTCGTTGACGCGTTCACCGCGTTCCGCACCGAAACGGGCGGTGATGTGGTCGGGTTCCTGCCAGGCCCACTCGGGCACGCAGTGGCCGTTGTTGCGGCCCGAGCCGCCGAAGCCCGGCTGCTCGGCCTCGACGACGACGACCGAGCGCCCTGCTTCGGCGAGATGCAGCGCCGCCGAGAGCCCGCAATAGCCGGCGCCGATGATCACGACGTCGGCGCTGACGCTTTCCTTGAGCGGTGGTGTCGGTGGCGCTGCCGGCGCCGTCTTTGCCCACAGCGCCGGTTCGAGGGGCGGCGGCTTCATCGTGGCCGATTGTGCATCAGCTTGACGTAACCGTCGCGTGTCTGCGGCAGCTTGCGGCCCAGGATGCGCGAGGCGACCATGGTGCGCAAAACCTGCGCCGTGCCGCCGCCGATCGTGAACATGCGCGCGTCGCGCACCATGCGCTCGAGCGGGTTGTTGCGCGAATAGCCGGCGGCGCCGAAGAGCTGCAGCGCGTCGTTGGTCACCGCGATGGCGGTCTCGGAGGTGAATATCTTGGCCTGTGCCGCCTCGGTGGCGTCGGGGAAGCCCTCGCCGGCGCCCTGGGCCGCCTTGTAGACCAGCGCGCGGGACGCCGCGAGGCGCGTGCTCATGTCGGCCAACATCCACTGCAGGCCCTGGAACTCGGCGATCGGCCGGCCGAACTGCTCGCGCTCCTGGACGTAAGACAGCGCCATCTGGTAGGCGCCCTCGGCGATGCCGAGCGACACCGTCGCGGCGCCGACGCGTTGCGCGTTGTAGGCGTTCATCAGGGCGCCGAAGCTATGGCGCAAGCCGCCGGGCGGCACCACCACCATGTCCTCGGCGACCTCGAGGTCGTCGAAGATGATCTCGGTCTCGGGGATGCCGCGCAGGCCCATGGCCGGCTCGCGCGTGCCGATGATCAGGCCGGGATGCGCGTCCAACAGATTCAGTACGGCGTAGTGATCGGGCGAATGGCGCGGGAAGCGCCAGTGGGTCCGGCTCTTGTGTGCGGCGCCGAAGTGAGCGCGCAGCCGTCGCCTGACGGTCGTCGGCGAGAGCTTGATACTGTTTTCCTTAATCACGTCGGCGACGGTGACCGCAGCACTTTGCGGCCCGGCCGCCTGCTTCGGGTCGCGCACGACGATGAAGGCGCCGATGCCCTGCTCCTGGTCGAATTCGTCGAACACGCGGGCGAAGATCATGTGCAGGCGCGAGACGCCGCCGCCGGTGATCCAGTGCTTCTTGCCGTTGAGCACCCAGCGGTCGCCGCGGTGTTCGGCGCGTGTCGTCATCTCGGTCGCCGCCGAGCCGGCGTCGGGCTCGGTGATGCAGATCGCCGGCTTGTCGCCGGCCAGCACCAATTTGGCGGCGAGCTTCTTCTGCTTCTCCGAGCCATAGGCCATGATCGCGCCGATCGCGCCCATGTTGCCCTCGACGACGATGCGCGCCGTGACGCCGCAGACCTTGGCCATCTCCTCGATGACCAGCACGACATCGAAATAGGAGAGCCCGGCGCCGCCGTATTTCTTGGCCACGGTCATGCCCATGAAGCCGGCGCGGGTCAACGCGGCGACGTTGTCCCACGGGTAGGCCTCGGTGCGGTCGACCTCGGCCGCGCGCGGCGCGATTTCCGATTCGGCCAGCGCGCCGGCGCGTTCCTTGAGCTTTACTTGAGCGGGTGTCAGGGTCGCGCTCATCAGGGCCTCTCCTTAAGTCGCTTGCGCTGGCCGGCAGCCGATATGCTCACGCCGCGTGGGGCTCGACCTCGGCCTTCAGCCGATCGCCGGCCTCGATCTTAGCGACCTCGAGTTCGTAATTGGTCTGGAGATTAAGCCAGAATTGCTCCTCCATACGGAAAAACATGCCGAGCCGCAACGCCGTATCGGCGGTGATGGCGCGCTTGCCGTGAACGATCTCGTTGATCCGCCGGGCTGGCACGCTGATGCTCTTGGCCAGGCGGTACTGGCTGATGCTCATCGGCTTGAGGAAGTCCTCGAGCAGAATTTCTCCGGGGTGAACCGGTGCGAATTTCCGGCCGATCATCGTTGCCCTCCTTGGCTCAATGGTAATTCGCGATCTCGACGTCGTAGGCGTCGCCCGCGCGCCATTTGAAACAGATCCGCCACTGGCGATTGATGCGGACACTGTACTGGCCGGCCCGGTCGCCCGAAAGACGTTCGAGGTGGTTGCCCGGCGGCACGCGCAGCGTCTCGATCCGGTTCGCCGCGTGAATCTGCAAGAGCTTCCTGTGCGCCTGACGCTGAACCTGAACCGGCAACCGCTTCGAGCGTTGCCGATTCAACGCGCTTTGCGTCTCCTTGTCGGCGAAGCTCTTGATCACGGCGTGTAATAACGTGGCACGTTATTAACGTCAAACGTTATTGTATCGAGGATGGCGATCACGTGCGTGCCATACGATCGAGCGCGCCCTGCAGGATGTAGGCCGCCGCCATCTTGTCGACGACCTCGGCGCGGCGCTTGCGCGAGACATCGGCCTCGATCAGCGTGCGCTCCGCCGCGACGGTCGACAGCCGCTCGTCCCAGAAGGCGACCGGGATGTCGATCTTGGCCAGCAGGTTGGCGGCGAACTGACGCACCGACTGGCAGCGCGGCCCCTCGCTGCCGTCCATGTTGATCGGCAGGCCGATGACCAGGCCGCCGACGTCGTTTTCGTCGATCAGCCGGCGCAGCGTTTCGACGTCCAGTGTGAACTTCGAGCGCCGGATCGTCTGGCGCGGCGTCGCGACGATGCGGCCGACGTCCGAGAACGCGATGCCGATCGTCTTGGCGCCGACGTCGAGGCCCATCAGCCGCTGGCCGGGACCGAGCGCCAGCGCCTCGACGGAGCCGAGTGGTGCGCGTTCGGTCATGGCTGCCGGGCCGCCGCCGTATAGGCGTTGTTCAGGGCGCGCGTCGCCGGGCCGGCGGTGCCGTCGCCGATCGGATGGCCGTCGAGCGCGACCAGCGGGCAGACGCCGATCAGGCTGTTGGTCAGGAAGGCCTCGTCGGCCTCGGCGAGCCGTTCGAGCGACAGAATCGTCTCGTGCACGCCGAGGTCGAGCCCGGCCGCCAGCTCGATTACCGCCCGGCGGGTGATGCCGGGCAGGGCGCCTTCGGTCAATGCCGGGGTGACGAGCGTGCCGCCGGAATCGATTGCGAAGACATTGGCGGCGCTTGCCTCGGCGATATTGCCGGCGGTGTTCAGCATGAGCGCCTCGGCCGCGCCGCGCGATGCCGCCTCGTTGCGCGCGATGACGTTGTCGAGATAACTCATATGCTTGATCGACGCAGTCGGCGAATGCTCGTTGCGCCGGACCGAGGCGGTCACCGCGGTCATCGTCTGGGGCGGGGCCGACGCGGCGGTCGCCGTCAGCAGCAGGGTCGGCTGCGGATCGGCCGGCGCCAGCAAACCGCGCTGGCCGACCCCGTGGCTCAGCGTCAGGCGCAGCGCGGCGCACCCCCGCGCCAGGCCGTTCGCCTCGAGCACAGCCTGCACGGCGCGGCCGACGTCGTCGTCGTCCACCGGCACCGGGATGCCGAGCAGCGCGGCGCCTGTGCGCAACCGCGCGAGGTGCTCGGCCAGCCGATAGACGTAACCGTCGGCGGCGGCGAAGGTCTCGAAGACGCCGTCGCCGAGCAGGAAGCCGCGGTCGCGCGGATCGATCCGCGCCGCGTCGGCCGCGACCAGGTCACCGTTCAGCCAGACGGTGCTCATCGCCGATCCTGGGTATTTTGCCACTCGTCGGCGCGGCGCAGGAAGTTCTTCAAGAGGTCGTGGCCGCGCTCGGTAAGCACCGATTCGGGGTGGAACTGCACGCCGACCACCGGGAACCAGCGGTGTGCCAGCGCCATCACCTCGCCCTCGTCGGTATAGGCGGTCGCCTCGAGACCGGTCGCCGCCTCGATGTCGACGACAAGCGAATGATAGCGCCCGACGCGCAACGGGTTGGGCAGCCCGGCGAAGACGCCGTGGTCGTCGTGGCTGATGCGCGAGATCTTGCCGTGAACCGGGCGTTGCGCGCGCCGCACCGTGCCGCCGTACACCTGGCCGATGCATTGGTGGCCCAGGCAGACGCCGAGGATCGGCACCCGTTCGCCGAGGCGGCGCACGACGTCGAGCGAGACGCCGGCGTCGTCGGGCGTGCCCGGGCCGGGCGACAGGATGATGGCCTCGGGCATCTCGGCGGCGATGTCGTCGACGTCGATCGCATCGTTGCGCACGACACGGCGCTCGCGGCCCAGCTCGCCGACGTAACGCGCGATGTTGTGGACGAAGGAATCGTAATTGTCGATCAGCAGGATCATGGCCCGGCCGTGCCGCCCGCGAAGCAGTCGATCATCGCGCGCGCCTTGTCGAGCGTCTCGTCGTATTCGGACGCCGGCTCTGAATCGGCGACGATGCCGCCGCCGACCTGGAACACGGCGGCGTCGTCCTTGAAGGCGACGACGCGGATCGCGATCGACGTGTCCATCGCGCCGTCGAAGCCGATATAGCCGATCGCGCCGCAATAGGGGCCGCGCCGCGTCGGCTCCAGCTCGGCGATGATCTCCATCGCGCGCACCTTCGGCGCACCGGTGATCGAGCCGCCTGGGAAGGCCGCGCGCAACAAATCGACCGGCCCCTTGCCGTCTTCGAGCCGCCCGGTCACCGTCGAGACCAGGTGGTGGACCGTCGCGTAGCTTTCGAGCGCGCAGAGTTCCGGCACCTCGACCGTGTGGTCGCGGCAGACGCGCGACAGGTCGTTGCGCAGCAGATCGACGATCATGACGTTCTCGCTCAGGTCCTTCTCGCTCTCGGTGAGTTCACGGGCGAGGGCGGCGTCCGCGTCGGCGGTAGCACCCCTCGGCCGCGTGCCCTTGATCGGCCGGGTCTCGACCGTGCCACCGTCGATTTTGACGAAGCGCTCCGGCGAGCTCGACGCGATCGTGACGTCGCCGAACCCGAGATAGGCGGCGAAGGGTGCCGGGCTGGCCGCGCGCAGCCGCCGGTAGAAGTCGAAGCGGTCGAAATCCGCCGGCAGCTCGGCGCGGAAGCGCTGCGACAGGTTGACCTGAAAGACGTCGCCCGCCCAGATGTACTCGACGACCCTGGCGACCGCCGCCTCGTATGCTTCCCGCGTGAAATTCGAGACCGGCTCGATGGCGCCCGATGGCGGCGGGGCGGGCGGCGTCTCGGCGGCGGCCAGGGAGTCCGAGAACGCGTCGGCGCGTTCGGCGGCGCGTCGGGCGCGGACATCGGCGTCGGTCTCGGGCCAGCCGCTCGAGACGATCCAGGCGCGCCGCTCGGCGATATCAAACGTGGCAACCACGTCGTAGAAGCCGAGCATCATGTCGGGAAAGGCCATGTCGTCGCCGGCCGGGCCGGCCAAGTCTTCCAGATAGTGGCAGAGGTCGTAGCCGAAATAGCCCAGGGCGCCGCCCTGGAATGGCGGCAGCCCGGCCACCGTGGCCATCGGGTATCTTGCCAGCAGTTGCTCGAGCGCGTCGAACGGGTCGCCCATGACGCAGTCGCCATCGATGCAGACGTCGCCGTCCTTGGCGGTCAGCGTCAGGAATGGTCGCGCCGCGATGATGGCGTGGCGCGCCATGTCCGAGCTGCTCGGCGGGGCGTCCAGCAACACCGCGAACGGCTCGTCCGCGAACGCTGAAAAGGCGCTCAACGGCTCGATGAATTCGATTTCCCGGACAATCGGCTCGACCATTGCGGGGGGTGCCTCGGACGCCCGCACGGGGTGTCCCTGCGCGGGCTTGCGATGGGTCATGGCGGGTGCTAACGTGCCGGCGCAAAATGGCCCGAAAGCCCATATCTCCTTGGCTTTCGGCTCGGTTCTTCGGGGCGGACAATGTCACATGCCGATCGATAAATCCACCGTGGCGAAAATCGCCCGGCTCGCGCGGATCGACGTGCCCGACGACAAGCGCGAGGCACTCGCCGGCGAGCTGTCGAATATCCTGAGCTGGGTCGAGCAGCTCGCCGAGGTCGATACCGACGGCGTGCCGCCGATGACCAGTGTGGTCGAGGTGACACTGCCCGAGCGCGCCGACGTGGTCGACGACGGCGACTGCCGCGAGGACATCCTGGCCAACGCGCCCGAGAGCGACGATGGTTTCTTCGTCGTGCCCAAGGTCGTCGAGTGACGGCCGCCTTGACAGAGTTTTCACTGGCCGAGGCGCGTGACGGCCTGGCGGCCGGCGACTTCTCGTCGCAAGAGCTGACCGAGGCGCATATCGTTGCGATCGAGTCGGCGCGCGACCTCAACGCATTCATCACCGAGACGCCCGAGCGCGCGTTGGCGATGGCCGATGCATCGGACGCACGCCGCGCAACCGGCGAGGGCGGCGCGCTCGACGGCTTGCCGATCATCATCAAGGACCTCTATTGCACCAAGGGCGTGCGCACCACCGCCGGCTCGCACATCCTGGACGGTTTCGTGCCGACCTATGAATCGACGGTGACGGCGAAGCTCTGGGACGCCGGCGCGGTGATGCTCGGCAAGGCCAATATGGACGAGTTCGCCATGGGCTCGTCGAACATGTTCTCGTTCGCCGGGCCCGCGATCAGCCCGTGGCGCCGCGCCGGCGACGACCGGCCGCTGGTGCCCGGCGGCTCGTCGGGTGGTTCGGCGGCGGCGATCGCGGCGCGCATCGCGCTGGCCGGCACCGGCACCGACACCGGCGGCTCGATACGCCAGCCTGCCTCGTTCTCGGGCATCGTCGGCCTGAAACCGACCTATGGACGCTGCTCACGCTGGGGCATCGTCGCCTTCGCCTCGTCGCTCGACCAAGCCGGCCCGTTGACGCGCACGGTGCGCGACGCCGCGATCATGCTGGGCGCCATGGCCGGCCGCGACGTCAAGGACTCGACCTCGGTCGATGCGCCTGTGCCTGACTACGAGGCCGCGCTGACCGGCGACGTCAGGGGCCTGCGCGTCGGCATCCCCACTGAGTACCGCGTCGACGGCATGCCCGCCGAGATCGATGCGCTGTGGCGTGACGGCGTCGCCTGGCTCGAGGGGCAGGGCGCCGAGACGGTCGAGATCAGTCTGCCGCACACGTCTTACGCGCTGCCGACCTATTATATCGTCGCGCCGGCCGAGGCGTCGTCGAACCTGGCGCGCTACGACGGCATGCGCTACGGCCTGCGCGTCGCCTCCGACGACCTGACCGAGATGTACGAGAAGACCCGCGCCGCCGGCTTCGGGCCTGAGGTCCAGCGGCGCGTGATGATCGGCGCCTATGTGCTGTCGGCGGGCTATTACGATGCCTATTACCTCAAGGCGCAGCGCGTGCGCACGCTGATCGCCCGGGACTTCCAGGGCGCCTTCGGCACGGTCAATGTGGTGCTGACGCCGACCGCGCCGTCGGACGCCTTCGCCGTCGGCGACAAGGCCGACGACCCGATCGCGATGTACCTCAACGATGTCTTCACCGTGCCGGCGAGCCTCGCCGGCCTGCCGGCGATCTCGGTGCCGGCCGGCCTCTCGGCCGACGGCCTGCCGCTCGGCCTACAGTTGATCGGTCGGCCGTTCGACGAGGAGACCGTGCTGCGCGCCGCACAGGCGCTCGAGACCGCGGCCCAGTTCACCGCGCGGCCCGGAGGCATCGGCTGATGGCCGCCCTGATCGAAGGCCGCAGCGGCCCGTGGGAGATGGTCATCGGCCTCGAGATCCACGCCCAGGTGGCCTCCGAGGCCAAGCTGTTCTCGGGTGCGAGCACCGCCTTCGGCGCCGAGCCCAACAGCCAAGTCAGCCTCGTCGACGCCGCGATGCCCGGCATGCTGCCGGTGATCAACGCGTATTGCATCGAGCAGGCGGTGCGCACCGGCCTCGCGCTCGGCGCCGAGATCAACCTGGTCTCGGTGTTCGACCGCAAGAACTTCTTCTACCCCGACCTGCCGCCGGGCTATCAGATATCGCAGTTCAGCCAGCCGATCGTCGGCAAGGGCCGCGTCGCCGTCGACGTTGAGGGCGGCGCGACGCGCGAGGTCGGCATAACGCGCCTACATCTCGAACAAGACGCCGGCAAGAGCATTCACGACCGCGCCCCGAACGCGACGCACGTCGACCTCAACCGGGCGGGCGTCGCGCTGATGGAGATCGTCTCCGAGCCCGACATCCGGAGCCCCGAAGAGGCCGGTGCGTATCTGCGCAAGATACGCTCGATCCTGCGCTACATCGGCTCGTGCGACGGCAACATGGAACAGGGCTCGATGCGCTGCGACGTCAACGTCTCGATGCGTCGGCCGGGTGAGGCGCTGGGCACCCGCACCGAGACCAAGAACGTCAACTCGGTGCGCTTCGTCATGCGCGCGATCGAATACGAAGCGGCGCGCCAGGTCGAGCTGCTTGAGGACGGCGGCACGGTCGACCTGGAGACTCGCCTGTTCGACCCCGACCGCGGCGAGACCCGGTCGATGCGCTCGAAGGAAGAATCGCACGACTACCGTTATTTCCCCGACCCGGACCTGTTGCCGCTGACGCTCGATCAGGCCTGGGTCGACGAGATCGCCGCAGGCCTGCCGGAACTGCCGGATACAAAGAAGGCGCGCTTCATCGAGGTCTATGGCCTGACGCCGGCCGACGCCGGCCAACTCGTCGCCGAGCGCGACAGCGCCGATTACTTCGAGGCGGTCGCCGAGGGGCGCGCCGCCAAGACCGCGGCGAACTGGGTGCTCCACGACCTCTTCGGGGCGCTCAACAAGGCCGACCTCGAGATCGCCGCGTCGCCCGTCTCGGCCGCGGCACTGGGCGGCCTCATCGACCTGATCGCCGACGACACGATCTCGGGGCGCATCGCCAAGGACGTCTTCGCCGAGATGTTCGAAACCGGCAACGAGGCCGCCGCCATCGTCGAGGCCAAGGGTCTCAAACAGGTCACCGACGAAGGCGCAATCGAAGCGATCGTCGATGCGATCATCGCCGACAACCCGGACCAGGCGGCCCAGTTCGCCGCGAGCCCCAAGGTCATCGGCTGGTTCGTTGGCCAGGTCATGAAAGCCACGCAAGGCACGGCCAATCCGGCTATGGTGAACCAGATCTTGCGGAAGAAGCTGGGCGGCGGGAAAGGCGCGCCGCGCCGAGGAGGGCAGCCATGATGACAGAGTTTCCGACGCTGTTCACGCCGATCAAGCTGCGCCATGTGACGCTGGACAACCGCATCGTGTTCGGCGCGCATACCGCCAACATGGCCGAGGACGGGCTGCCGGTCGATCGGCACTTCGGCTATTACCGCGAGCGCGCCAGGGGCGGCGCGGCGATGATCGTCGTCGAGCCGGCGCCGGCGCACCGCACCGGCGTCCTGATCCGCGCCAACTTCCGCCATGGCGACGACAGCGTCGTGCCGCATTTCCGGCGCATCACCGACGAGTGCCACGGCCACGGCACGGTGATGTGCCACCAAATCTACCACGTCGGCGGCCACGGCGATCAGGACAACTCGTGGGAGCCCTATTGGTCGCCGTCGGGGGTCCCGTCGATGCACGATCCGTGGGGCAGCCACGCGGTGACAGAGGCCGAGATCGAGGAACTGATCGAGGGCTTCGTGGCGCAGGCGCGCATCGACAGGGATTCGGGCTTCGACGGCGTCGATATCTTCGCCGGCTACAACTGTCTGGTCGACCAGTTCTGGTCGCCGCTGACCAACAAGCGCGACGACAAGTGGGGCGGCTCGCTCGAGAATCGCGTCCGCTTCGCCGTCGAGGTCACCAGCCGGATCCGCGAGATGGCGGGCGACAATTTTATCATCGGCATGACCGTCTCGGGCGCCGAGCCGTCGCCCGGCGGCCTCTCGCTCGCCGACAAGCAGGAGATTGCCGCCTATCTCGATCAGCGCGGCCTGGTCGATTACTTCTCGGTCGGCGTCGGCAGCTATCTGTTCGGTTTCTCGCAGATCGTGCCGAGCTTCCATTACGACATGATGCTCGGCGTCGACGACGCACGCGCCTACAAGGAGGCGGTCAGCCACGCGTTGGTCACCTGCGAGGGCCGCGTCAAGACGCCGGCCAACGCCGAGAAGGTGATCTCGGAGGGCAATTCCGACCTGGTCAGCATCGTGCGCGGCCAGATCGCCGACCCGCATCTGGTCAACAAGGCGCGCGAAGGGCGGGCCGAGGACGTCCGTCCGTGCATCAACTGCAATCAGTTGTGTCTCGGGCGGCGCATGCGCGAGAACTGGATCTCGTGCCTCGCCAACCCGTCGGTCGGCCGCGAGTTCGAGTGGGGCGGTGATGCGCCGCCGGCCGCCGAGACGCCGCGCGACGTGCTGGTCGTCGGCGGCGGGCCCGGTGGCATGGAGACCGCGCGGGTCGCCGCCGAGCGGGGACATCGCGTGACGCTCGCCGAGAGCGGCGCCGCGCTGGGCGGCCAGTTCCGCCTCGCCGCCGGCCAGCCCGAGCGTGGCGAGATCAGCCAGCTCCTGACCTGGTTCGAGACCCAGCTCGAGAAGCTGCAGGTGCGCGTCCAGCTGCGCACCGAGATGAGCGCCGAGGATATCGTGGCGTCGGGCGCCGATGTGGTCGTGCTGTCGACTGGCTCGACGCCGTCGCGCGAAGGTTTCCAGCGTGTGCTGCCGCATGTCGATCGCCTGCCGGGCGTCGACCAGGACAATGTCTGCACGATCCACGACGTGCTCGACGGTTCGGTCGTGCCGGGCAACAACGTGTTGCTGCTCGACGACATCAACGGCTGGTGGCCGGCGAGCGGCACCGCGCTGCACCTCGCCCTACAACGCCATACCGTCACCGTCGTCACGGCGTCGGAACAAGCGGCCGGCCAGCTCGACTACAGCCGCACCGGCGACACCACGCGCGAGCGTTTCATGAAGTACGGCATCGAGGTCGTGTTGGCCACCGCGCTGACCAAGTGGGACGGCAACACGGCGACGCTGGTCAACTTCTATACCGGCGAGGAAGAAACCCGCGAATTCGACTCGCTCGTGCTGGCCTGCACCAACCATCCGGAGAACCGGCTGCAGGGCGAGCTCGCCGACGCCGGCCTCGAGGTCCACGAGATCGGCGACACGGTCGCAGCGCGCACCGCCTCGATGGCGTTCTACGAGGGGCGCAAGCTGGCGCTGAGCCTGTAGGCTCGGCCGGCCGGCCCCGTCGCGTCGAAGGGTTGGGAAGATCGGCATGAAGTGGCGGTGCATAGCGGCCATGGCCGCGGCGTTGCTGGCCGGCGGCGCGCCGCCGGCTGCCGCCGGGACGATCACCCTGGAGGGCATCGCCTTCTCGGATGAGCTCGGTGGTTTCGTGCTGGTCGAGGGCCGCGGCAGCGGTCGGCTCGACGATCCCTTCGTGCTGGTCGAGGTGATCACCGGCGACCGGCCGGCGATCATGACCATCCGCGGGCTCTCGCCGGCCTTCGGCAACCGTATCGGCTCGCACCACGCGGCCGGCTTCGCGATCACCAAGGTCGTGCGCAACGGCACCGATCAGACCTGGTCGGCCTACAACCTCGAACTGCGCGAAATCATCACCGCGCACAGCCCCTACGAGGACGGGCTCTCGTTCGGCCAGGCGTCGCAATCGGGCCGGCCGTTTGTTTCGGACCGTTACAGCGCCGCCATCGAGCACGACGAGCCCTACGACGGGGTCTCGTTCTCGGGCGGCCTGGTGCGGCCCGGCGAGACCGTGGTCTTCAGCTTCGTCGTCACCGACGCGTTGCCCAAACCGCTCATCTTCCTGCTGCAGAAACGCGGCGCGCCGATCGCCGGCGTCGCGCCCGATGACAGCGCCGATCGCGTAGTGATAGTGTCGCGCTGACGCGGCGCCGGGCCGCGCGCCGTTTCCCCCGACCTCGAGCGCCATGACATGACGGCAACGAGCCACCTTGCCCGCGACACCAGCCTCGGCGGCGTGATCCGCACGATGAGCGCGCTCCTGCTCGGCGTCTCGGTGCTCTCGATGGGCTCGGGCGCGATGCTCGCGGTGATCGGCGTCCGGCTGTCGTCGGCCGGCGCGTCGACCATGATGATCGGCGCCGTCATGTCGGCTTACTTCCTGGGCGAGCTGATCGGCTCGATGTACGGCGGGCGCGTCATCGGCCGGGTCGGCCATATCCGCGCCTTCGCGGTGTTCGCCGCGATCGGCGCGGTCTCGACGCTGATGCTGGCGCTGATCGATTCGCTGCCCGTCTGGACGCTGCTGCGCTTCGTCGCCGGCTATTGCATCGCCGGGCTGGCGATGGTCGCGGAAAGCTGGCTCAATCATCGCGCCACCAACGCGACGCGCGGGCGCACGCTGTCGGTCTACATCATCGCGGTCAGCGCGGCCTTCGCGCTCGGTCCGCTGGCGCTCAACCTGGCCGATCCGAACGGCGACGAGCTGATCGTGGCGACCGGCATCCTGTTCGTGCTCGCGCTTTTGCCGGTCGCGCTGACGCGGACCGGCAATCCCGATATCGGCGAGCAGCGCCGGCTAGGCCTGCGCCGGCTTTTCGCGATCGCGCCGATGGGCGTGCTCGGCGCGCTGACCGTCGGCCTGGTCGAGAGCGCATTCTTCGGCCTCGCCGCGGTCTACGGCCAAGCGAGCGGAATGAGCCCGGCGCTGGTGTCGCTGTTCTTTTCGGTTTCGCTCGGCGGCCTCCTGGTCATGCAGTTCCCGATCGGTGCGCTGTCGGACCGCTTCGACCGCGAACGCGTCATCCTGGTCATCACGCTGGTTGCCGGCGCCGCCGCGCTCGCCATCGCCATCATCGGGACGATGCCGTTCGCCCTGCTGCTCGCGCTGACCTTCGTCATGGGCGGCCTGTCGAGCCCGCTCTATCCGTTGGCGCTCGCCGAGGCGAACGACTACCTCGAGACCGACGAGCTGGTGCCGGCGGCGGGCGCCATCCTGTTGGCCTACAGCCTGGGTGCGAGCGTTGGGCCACTCGCCGCCTCGGCGCTGATGGCGGCGGTCGGACCCGCCGGGCTTTACGGTTTCATCGCCGCCGTGTTGTTCGCTTTCGGAATATACGCGGCGCATCGCGTGCGCCAGGGCCTGGCCAAGCCGGCCGACGAGCAGACCCAGTTCCAGCCCGCCATGTCGCATGCCACGCCGCTCGCCGCCGGCCTCGACCCGCGCGGCCCGGAGGACCCGGCCTACGACACGAGCTGGGAGCGCGAAGAGTCCGACGACGGCGGCAAGGGGTGGTCGTAACCGCCGGCCGCGCCCTATATGCTGGGATAACGGACCACGCCGGGAGGGAAACGTGATCGATCTCTATACCTGCGCGACGCCCAACGGGCAGAAGCTCCACATCATGCTCGAGGAGGCCGGACTCGACTACACCGAGCACTGGATCGACATCGGCAAGGGCGAGCAGTTCACAGCCGAGTTCCTGGCGATCAGCCCGAACAACAAAATTCCGGCGATCGTCGACCAGGATGGCCCCGGCGGCGAACCCATGGCGCTGTTCGAATCGGGCGCCATCCTGTTCTACCTCGCCAAGAAAACCGGTCGTTTCCTGCCCGAGGACCCGCGCAAGCACTGGGACGTCATGCAGTGGCTGTTCTGGCAGATCGGCGGCTTCGGCCCGATGCTGGGCCAGGCGCATCACTTCAACGCCTACGCGCCGATGAACCCGAGCGGCCCGGTGGTGCTGCCCTATGCCCAGGCGCGCTACACCAACGAGGCGGGGCGGCTCTACGGCGTGCTCGATCGCCAGCTGGCCCGACACGAATACGTCGCCGCGGACGAGTACACCATCGCCGACATTGCTATCTTCCCGTGGTGCCGCCTTTACAATCGCCAAGAGCAGGACATCGACGACTTCCCCAACGTCAAGCGCTGGTTCGTCACGGTCGGCCGGCGCCCCGCGGTCGAGCGCGACATGGGCAAGCTCGAGGACATCGTCGACGGCTGGGATGCCGAGAGTTGGGACGTGTCCTTCGGCGGCCAGCAGTACGAGCGGCGGTAGGTTCAACGACGCAGATACAGGGGCACAGATTTTGTAGGGGCGGGTTTGAAACCCGCCTCTACGGGGCGGAATTCTCCGTGCCCTGGTATTTAAACATGACATTAGGAAAGGCGATCTAATACCAGTGAGCCTATGAAATCACCTTCATGATCCATGGATAGGCGCAGAGGGTTCGCATACGATCCGGTTCTGCGATGAGGTCGATCCATGCTTGGCAACAGGCGTCGATGATGGCCTCGGTGTCGTCGAGGACGCGGAGCGATAGGAAGCGTTCGCGTAGGTAGAGCCAAACCCGCTCGACGGGGTTGAGTTCGGGACTGTAAGGCGGCAACAGCGCCAAGGTGACGTTGTCGGGGACGGTGAGGGCGCGCTCGTCGTGCCAACCGGCGCCGTCGCACATCATGACGGCGTGCGCATCCTGGTCCAGGGTATCGGCGAAGTGTGCGAGAAACAGGTCCATGACCTTGGCGTTGACGCTCGGCATCACCAGGGTGACGTCGTCGCCGGTGTCCGGGCGCACGGCGGAGAAGATGTAGGCCCACTGGTAGCCGATTTGACGCGTCCCGGGGGCACGCTCGCCCCTGCGCCACCACCGGTGACACACCCGGCCCTTGTTGCCGACGCGCGCTTCATCCTGAAACCACAGCTGTAGGCGCTTGTCGGGATGCGCCGCGGCGGTCGCCTTCAGGATGTCGCGAAGCCCCCTTTTTTGAAGCGCTCCTGCGCTTCGGCGTCCCTTCGCGGGTGGCTCGGGCGCGCCTTCTGGCGGGAAAATCCCATCCGCCGTAGAACCCGGGTCATGCTCGAGGGGTGGTAGGTCTTGGCGAAGCGCTCCTCCAGCCAGCGGCACAGATCGGCCCGGGTCCAGGCGCAAACCCCGTCGCGCTCAGGCTCCGGCCCGGCGATGATGACCGCCGCCAGCGCCGCTTCCTCGTCTGCCGTCAGCCGCCGCGGCGAGTAGCCCTTTGGACGGTCGTGAAGCCCCTCCAATCCCTTTGCATTGTAACGAACAACCGCGTCGCGAAGCGTTTGGCGATCCATCCCCGCAAGCCGCGCGGCATCAGCCCGGGGCATCTCCTCCAAAGCATTCGCGATCCCATAGGCCCGCGCCGCCGCTCGACCGTACGATTCCACGCGAGCCCAGCGCCGAAGCTCCAAAGGCGTCAAATCATCCCGTATCTTGAGTGCTGATCCCATGACATCCCCCACATCTGGTGGGAGACCATAGAATCACAATCCGCCATCATCCGCCATCAATGAATATCCCGAGAGTCAATTCAGGCGCTCACTGGTATAAGTGATTGATCTGTATACGTGGCCGACGCCGAACGGCCACAAGATCCATATCATGCTCGAGGAGACCGGGCTCGACTACACCGTGATCCCGGTCGACATCGGCGCGGGCGATCAGTTCGCCCCCGATTTCCTCAAGATCAGCCCGAACAACAAGATGCCGGCGATGGTCGACCGCGACGGACCGGGTGGCGCGCCCTACGCGATGTTCGAATCGGGCGCCATGCTGATCTACCTCGCCGAGAAGTGCGGCCGGTTCATGCCGCAAGAGACGCGGGCGCGCTTCGATGTCATCAAATGGCTGATGTTCCAGATGGGCCACATCGGCCCGATGCTCGGCCAGGCGCACCACTTCCGCGCCTACGCGCCCGAACCCATTCCCTATGCCGTCGAGCGCTACACCAACGAGGCGGCGCGGCTTTACAAGGTGCTCGATGTGCGGCTCGGCGAATCGGCCCACCTGGCCGGCGACGACTATACGATCGCCGACATGGCGGTCTTCCCCTGGCTGCGCTCGCACGAGCGCCAGGGCCAGGACCTCGCCGACTTCCCCAACGTCGAGCGCTGGTTCGAGGCGATCAACGCGCGGCCCGCGGTCGAGCGCGGCCTGCAGGTACTCGCCGATCGCCGCCGCGCCGGCCCGATCAGCGAGCGCGAACGCGAGGTCATGTTCGGCGCGACCCAGTACCGGCGCTAACCGTCAAATCCCCTGAAGATTTTATCGAGAGCGCCGTAACTTGTTGCGTCACTGGGGAAGGCACAGATGCCTTCATCGCGCAATGCGGCTGCAGCGCGTATGACCGCGTTCAGTGCGAGGCGCGAGAACGTTACGCCGACGCTGATCCGCTTGACGCCGGCCGCGGCCAGCTCGGCGACGCCGTAGGGTGTGTCGGGCGCGCCGATCATGACATTGACGGGCCGGTTTACCGACGAGCAGACCGTGCGGATGGCGTCGAGGTCGGGCAGGCCCGGCGCATAGACGACGTCGGCGCCGGCCGCCTCGAAGGCCTGCAGGCGGCGGATCGTATCGTCGAGGTCGCCCTGACCATGCAGGTGGTTCTCGGCGCGCGCGGTCAGCACGAAATCGCGCGACAGCCCGCGCGCCGCCCCGACCGCCGCGGCGACGCGTTCGACCGCCAACGCAAAATCGAAGATCGGCGCGTCGCGGCGGCCCGTGGAGTCCTCGACCGAACAGCCGGCGAGACCGGTGTCGGCGGCGAGCCGGATCGTCTCGGCAACGCCGGCCGGGTCGTCGGCGAAGCACTTCTCGAGATCGGCCGAGACCGGCAGGTCGGTCGCCTCGACGATATCGCGGCAATGGGCCAGCGCCTGGTCGCGCGTGATGGCGCCGTCGGGCAGGCCGAGCGAGAAGGCGAAGCCGGCGGAAGTCGTCGCCAGCGCCTCGAAGCCCATCGAGGCCAGGATGCGCGCCGTGCCGACGTCCCACGGGTTGGGGATGACGAAGGCGCCGTCGCGCTCGTGCAGCGCGCGGAAGTTGCGCGCCTTGGTGTCGGGGTCGGTTGTCATGGGGTGCCTCCGCTGGGTTGCCGGTTCGAATTCATGACTCGAATATATGGCGGACTGTCGCTCGGCAACAGGTACCGCTTCGTGATGGCCGTGGCGTGCCGCGCTTCGCTCTGCTAGCCTTCGCGCCCGAATTTCACCGCACGAGCCCGCCATGACCGACATCCCCGACTTCAAGCCCGCGACGCTCGCCGCGCAGGCGCTCGGCTGGGACGAGCCGGCCTTTCAGGGTATCGTGCCGCCGATCTATCCGTCGACGACTTTCGCCCGGCCGCCCGAGGACCAGGCGCGCCATGGCCGCATGTACACGCGCGACGCCAACCCGAGCTACGACCAGGCCGAGGCGCTGCTGGCGGCGCTCGAGGGCGGCTCCGCCGCGCTCCTCTACGCCTCGGGCATGGCGGCGGCGAGCGCGGTGTTCCAGGCGCTGGCGCCCGGCGACCACGTCGTCGTACCGGACGTCACCTACCACGGCGTGCGCACCTGGCTGAAGAACCACGGCATGCACTGGGGGCTCAAAGTCGATTTCGTGCCCAACGGCGACCTCGACGCGCTGGCCGCCGCGATGCGGCCGGGCGAGACCAAGCTGGTCTGGCTCGAGACGCCGTGCAACCCGATGTGGGACGTCGCCGACATCGCCGCGAGCGCGCGCATTGCGCATGACGCGGGCGCCCGGCTGGCGGTCGATTCGACCGCCGCGACGCCGGTCCTGACGCGGCCCATCGAGCACGGCGCCGATATCGTCATGCACGCCGCGACCAAGTATCTCAACGGCCACTCCGACGTGCTCGCCGGCGCGTTGGTTACGGCGCAAGCCGACGCCTTCTGGCAGCGCATCGCCGACCACCGCCACGATGCGGGCGCCGTGCTAGGCACCTTCGAGGCCTGGCTCCTGCTGCGCGGCATGCGCACGCTGTATTTGCGCGTGCTGGCCTGCTCGGCGAGCGCGCTGACGATCGCCGAACACTTCGCCGACCATGCCAAGATCGAGGCGGTGCTCTACCCCGGCCTCGCCAGCCATCCGGGCCACGACGTCGCGGCGCGCCAGATGCAGGGCGGATTCGGCGGCATGCTGTCGCTGCGCGTGCGCGGCGGGTCCGAGGCGGCGCTCGCGGTCAGCGCGGCGTGCCAGGTGTTCAAGCGCGCGACTTCGCTGGGCGGCGTCGAGAGCCTGATCGAGCACCGCCACGGCATCGAGCCGCCCGACAGTCCGGTGCCGCCCGATCTGCTACGCGTCTCGGTCGGCATCGAGGACACGGCCGACTTGATCGCCGATCTGGAACGCGGCCTGGCCAGCGTATAGAACCGTGGCTTCGCATCGCCGATCGGCGCGACTGTCGCGCGAGCAAGGCGATCATTGGACAATCCGGGTCGCGACCGACGCGGACGCCGCAATGATTGCCTATATCCACGAGGACGCGTGGCGCACTCTCTATTCTACGTTGTTGCCGCCCGCGGTTGTCGAAGCGCACGCGCCCCAACGGACGGCCGGTGTGTGGCTCGGTGAGGTCGGAAAATCGAACGTACTTCTCTTCGTTGCCGAGAACCGCGACGCCGATATCGACGGTTTCATGCGCGTCGGTCCGACGAGGCTCGACGCCGACGCGTCGTTCGACCGTGAAATCACGCATTTCTATTTACGTCCCGAGGTGCGCCGACAAGGTCTGGGCCGTGCGATGATCGACCGTATCTTGCATCGGCTCGCGGCCGACGGCGTCGGCAGCGTCGTGGTGCGGGTTATGGACGGCAATCCATTTGCGAAATTTTATGATTCTGTCGGGGCCGACCGCCGCGGCACGCGGTCCGTCGAACTTTACGGTCATCGTGTCGTCGAGATCGTCTACGCTTGGAGGAACATCGAGGAGTCGTGCACGGTGCACGATCGGACGGCAGGAGGATCCCCGTGATCGATCTCTATACCTGGACGACGCCAAACGGGCGCAAGGTCTCGATCATGCTCGAGGAGCTCGGGCTCGAGTACCGCGTGCATCCGATCGACATCGGCGCCGGCGAGCAGCACGCGCCCGAATTCGTCGCGATCAGCCCGAACAACAAGATCCCGGCGATCGTCGATCACGCGGCGTCCGACGGCGGCGAGATCGCGCTGTTCGAATCGGGCGCCATCCTGATCTATCTCGCCGAGAAATGCGGCCAGCTGCTGCCGACTGCGTTCCGGCCGCGCCTCGAGGTCATGCAGTGGCTGATGTTCCAGATGGGCAACGTCGGCCCGTTCTTCGGCCAGGCGCACCACTTCCGCCGTTTCGCCAAGGAGAAGATCCCCTACGCCATCGAGCGTTACACCAACGAGGCGCACCGGCTTTACGGCGTGATGGACCGGCGCCTCGCCGAGGCGCCCTATCTCGCCGGCGACGACTACACCATCGCCGACGTCGCGACCTTTCCCTGGGCGGCGCGCCACGAATGGCATGGCGTGGCCCTGGAAGACTTCGAACACGTCAAGCGCTGGTACGACACGCTGTCGGCGCGGCCGGCCGTCGAGAAGGGCTACAACGTCCCGCCAATGACATGAGCGCGTTGCTCGAAAGGCCTGCGGTTGTGCGCGTCCGCGCGGCATTGACCGCCGCCGGCTCGACCGCCGAGATCATCGCGCTCGCCGATACCGCGCGCTCGGCCCAGGACGCGGCCCGGAGCGTCGGCGTCGAATTGGGCGCCATCGTCAAGTCGCTGGTCTTCGCGGTCGACAGCCGCGCGGTCATGGCGCTGGTCGCCGGCGACCGGCGCTGCGACACCGCCGCGCTCGCCCGCGCGCTCGGCCTCGACGGCAAGGTCGGCCGCGCCGACGCCGACATGGTGCGCGAGGCCACCGGCTTCACCATCGGCGGCGTGCCGCCGATCGCGCATACGACGCCGCTCGCGACCGCGATCGACGCGAGCCTCGGCCGCTTCGCCATCGTCTACACCGCCGCCGGCCACCCGCATTGCGTCTTCGGCACGTCGCCCGACGAACTCGCCCGGCTGACCGGCGCGCCGGTGGTCGAGGATATCGGCGTCTAGACGCGTGGCCCAGGGCGGCGTTGTTGACACGCCCTGGGGCGCTCTTTAGATAACGCGGAGCGCGCCGCGTCCGCGGCGTTCGCGCTGGTGGGGTGGCCGAGGTCATCGAGGCAGCCTTGCGAACGGGTGCCGAACGGTAACCGCGCCCATTGGCACCGGTAATCATTTCATCGAGGTTTGCATAGACGAAAGCGACCGCGATTGGGCGATGCCGCACACGGGATCACGTGGCTGCGGCAATCGCATCGGAACCTACTTCACCCAGCGGGCCAAGAGCGAAATGGAGCACTGGTTCATCAAATTGCCCGACAAGGACTTGGCCTACTTGGTCGAAGGCTCCGAACAGTTCGGTGACTACGTTCAGGCGGTCGGCTGGGCGCAACGATAGGCGGGCAACGCCGCGGGGTCTGCTTCCCGCCCGTTAGCAGACCTTAGAGACATTGAATCGCGGGACAGGGTGTTCGACGCCGGCTTACCGTTCGAAATCGGACACCGCGCGGCGCTTCCGCCAACGTCTGCCGTTGACCCAGCCTGTGTAAAAACGTCGATGGTGTTATGATTCTCTCGTGCTTTGGCGGGAGGGTCTGATGAAGCGTTTTGTCGAGGGTGTCGATCGCAGCCAGGGCACGTTGTTTCCGGAGCGCCTGGAAGACTGGATCGGCGACGACAACCCGGTTCGGGCGATCGACGTCTTCGTCGATGAGCTCGATCTTGGCGGCCTCGGGTTCGACCGGGTCGAGCCGCTGGCGACCGGCAGGCCGGCCTATCATCCTTGCGATTTGTTGAAGCTCTACATCTACGGCTATCTCAACCGGGTTCAGTCGAGCCGTCGGCTCGAGAGGGAGGCCGGGCGCAATGTGGAAGTGATGTGGCTGGTCGGCCGGCTGGCGCCGGATCACAAGACGATCGCCGACTTCCGCAAGGACAACGGCCGTGCGATCCGCAAGGTCTGCGCCCGGTTCGTCGCGCTGTGCCGGCAACTCGGGCTGTTCGCCGAGGCGAGCGTGGCGATCGATGGCTCGAAGTTCAAGGCGGTCAACAGCCGGGACAGGAACTTCACGCGGGCCAAGATGGCGCGGCGGGTGGCGCAGATCGAGGAGAGCGTTGCGCGCTATCTGGACCAGTTGGACAGCGCCGACCGGCAAGAGCCGTCGCTGGCGCGCACGACCAAGACGACTCGTCTGGCCGACAAGATCGCGATCCTCAAGGAGGAGATGCGGCGCCTGAAGGCGCTTGAAGTCGAGCGGCGTGCGAGCCCGGACCAGCAGATCTCTCTGAGCGATCCCGATGCCCGCTCGATGGCGACGAGCGGCCGGGGTTCCGGCGTGGTCGGCTACAACGTTCAGGCCGCCGTCGACACCAAGCACCACCTGATCGTCGCCCACGAGGTGACCAATCAGGGCACCGACCGCGTCCAGCTCTCAGCCATGGCGAAGCGGACCAAGGCGGCTCTGGAGACCGACGAGTTGGATGTCGTTGCCGATCGCGGCTACTACAACGGCAAGGAGATTCTGGCCTGCGATGAGGCCGGCATCACCGTCACATTGCCTAAGCCGCTGACCTCTGGAGCCAAGGCCAAGGGCCGCTTCGGCAAACAGGACTTCGTCTATCTGGCCGCCGACGATGTCTATCGCTGCCCGGCCGGCGAGCGTTTGGTCTACCGCTTCACCAGCCAGGAGAGGGGGCTGAGCATGCGGCGCTACTGGACCAACGCCTGTCAGGGATGCGCCATCAAGCATCGCTGCACCACGGCCAAGCAGCGCCGCATCACCCGCTGGCAGCACGAGCATGTTCTCGAGGCCGTCGAGAGGCGGCTCGACGAGCACCCGGAGGCGATGCGTCGGCGGCGCGAGACGGCCGAGCATCCCTTCGGCACCATCAAGTCCTGGATGGGCGCGACGCATTTCCAGACGAAGACGCTGAAACGGGTGAGGACCGAGATGGCCCTGCACGTGCTGGCCTACAATCTCAAGCGCGTCATGAACATCACGGGCATCGACCCGCTGATCGCGGCGATGAGGACCGCATAGGCCTCTCTGCGCCGCAAATTGCGCCCATATCCGGCCAAATCGCAGCTCACACCGGCGCCAGCCGGCCGACAGGTCCGCACGAGTGGCGAAAATCCTTAATCCCGGAATACCCGCCGCGACGGATCATCGAAGCCAAAGACGCGCCGTACAGATCACGCAGCAAACGTTCTTACACAGTCTGGACCCGAAGCAGACATAGCGGGGAGCCGGATCAGCCCTTCCCAGAAACCGTGCTAGGACTAACGTAGGAACTGGTACAAATAATGGGGTAGGGCCACCCCATTGATTAGATTTACGCGACTTTTAAGCCGACATTCCCCAGATGATATCCAAATTCGCGGAAATCGTACCACGGCCCCAACTCCAAGGGAACTCTGTTCCCATTGCAGCCATCCGATGACATGATTTTGGTAATCGGCCAGCGCGTGGAAGGCCATTTGGTCGTTTCTCTTGCCATCCAGACACACCTCTCGTGTCGCAATCTCCTTGCCGTCGATTCCCTCGGCCTACGCCGGAGCGGGTCTTCGTCGTAGATCATCAATCAGGCTCAAGATTTTCTGGAACAAGCTTCTGGGACTGCAACCTCGGCCAATTGAAATGTGACGTACCGGCCATGGCTGACAACTTTCGCACCGATCTTGACCAGCTTCTCCCTCAGCGTCGTCAGCGACCATTGCTCCACGGCATCGGGCAACGCCAGGGTACGCATGAAGTTGCCGAGGTTATAGGCGAGTGCATGCAGCTGGAGCCGGACGGCATTGTTGCGTAACGAACGGCATGACAGCCGCGTCCACTTGATGGCGTTCTTGCCTTCCTTGATCCATTGCTCGGCAGTGCCGCGCTGATTGTAGAACGCAACAACCCGCTCGGCAGGACGGCTCAGGTTGGTGACGATGAAGCCGACGCGGGGATACAGTTCCCCTGAGTGCCACTCCACCTTGGCGACGACCCGGCGGGGCTTCGTCCAGCTACCGGCCCGATAGCTGAAGTTCGCGTAATACCGACGAACTTCCTTCGGCGGCCGACCGACGGGGCGCTTGAGCAGGTGCGCGATGCTGTCGTGCAGCACCTTGTTGGCCGGAAGCCGGATGGCGTACTTGAAGCCTTCCGCTTCCAGAAACTCATAAACCTCGGGCGAGGCGAAGGCGGCGTCACCACGGAAATAACGCCGGAGTGTCTTGTTCCGGTATCGAGCGACCACCGGGTCCAACACATCGCGCCATTCATGGGCGCTGTGCACGTTGCCCGGACGCAGGGCGCAACGCTCCAGATCGCCGAACTGGTTGAACACGAACAGCGGGTGATAGCACGTGCAGCCGAAGTGACCGTTGTAGGCCGTGCCCTCCTGGTCACCGTAGGTCGGGCTGACGGAGCTGTCCATGTCGAGCACGATAATCTTCGGCGGCTTGCGCTCGTTAACCTGGTCGATCCAGATGCCCAAAAGGTCAGCGAGCGCGGCGAGGTTGTCATTGGTGGCGAGTAACTCCGTCTCGAACCGGCCCATCTGGCTGGTCGATGCGCCGCCGCGCTCGACAGCCCTGCCGCCGACGATCCACCGCATCGCAGGATCGCGCCCCAGCCGGTCGGCGTCGTTCACGTCCTCGTACCCGGCGAGACGACCATAGACGGATTGGCGAAGGAGACCGATGATGCCGTGCCAACCGTTCTTGCCGGTCCGGCTGTCAGCAATAACGTCACCGGCCAGCGTGGTCAGGCCGAGGGCTTCGTCCAGTTCACGATAGGCGAGCAGACCAGCGTCTGACGTGATCCGCGAACCGTGGAACTCGAACTTCAGTCTTCGGTCGAAAAACGCCCGCAGAAGCCCCCGATCCGACTCACCCTCCAGGTTCCGCATTCGACCCACCCTCCGTCTGATCTAATCCACTGATTCTTATACAGGAATCAGACGGAAACCGCATCAGATGGATCGGTCACTTGGGGAATGCGGGTTAAGACTAAGTGGGCGATCTCATGAATTTGGACCTCGGCCAGACCACCTCATGCGGCGGCGCAGACTTTTACGTCGTAATCAAGGAGCAAGGACACAAAGACCCCGATCTGCCTGTCTGGACCTGCACTGAACCCGGAAGTATCCGTTATCATGAACGACCTGCTGCTGTCGTAGAACGCAAAGACTTGTCAGAAATCACCGGCGCTTTTCATCTGTTGAATGTGCTGAGCGACGAGGAATGCGATCGTTTTGTGCAAATCAGTGAAGCTTTGGGCTATCACGGCGATGCTCCTGTTTCACTCCCACGCAGTATTCGTCACAACAATAATCTGAACTGGATCGTTGATGAGAGTGTGGACGGCCCGATCTGGGGTCGTTGTCGAAGTTTCTTTGGAGTTTCCGCATTCGATGGTCAACATCCGTTGGGCCTCAATGCCAGATTTAGGTTCTACCGTTATCCGACATTCCCCATATACCATCCAAATTCGTGGAAATCGTAGCACTTTCCCACCGCCAAGGGAACTGTATCCCCTATGCAGCCATCCGATGGCATGATTTTGGTAATCGGCCCGCGCTTGGAAGGCCACTCGGTCATTTTTCTCGCCATCCAGACACACCTCTCCTGTCGCTTTCTCCTCGCCGTCGATTCCCTCGGCCTACGCCGGAGCGGGTCTTCGTCGCAGATCATCAATCAAGCTCAGGATTTTCCGGAACAGGTCCCTCGGCACCGCCACCTCAGCCAATTGGAACGTAACGTAGCGGCCATGTCGGACAACCTTGGCCCCGATCTTCACCAGCTTGTCGCGCAACGTCGTCATCGACCAGTGCTCCACCTCCTTCGGCAAAGCCAGTGTCCTCATGAAGTTGCCCAGATTGTAGGCCAGGGCGTGAAGCTGGAGCCGAACGGCATTGTTGCGGAACTTGCGACATGACAGACGGGTCCAGTTGATGGCGTTCTTGCCTTCCTTGATGTGCTGCTCCGCCGTGCCACGGTGATTATAGAACGCCACCACCCGCTTGGTAGGGCGCGACAGATTAGTGACGATGAAACCGACGCGAGGAACCAGCTCGCCGGGGTGCCACTCCACTTTGGCCACGACACGGCGCTTCTTGTTCCACGATCCGGCCTGATAGCTGAAGCTGGCGTGGAAACGGCGAACATGGTCGGGCGGGCGACCGACAGGTCGCGTAAGCAGATGGGCAATGTTCCGCTGGAGAATCGCGTTCGCTTTGAGGCGGATGACGTAGAGTAATCCCTCGGCTTCGAGATATTCGTATATCTCCGGTGAGGCGAAGGCGGCATCGCCACGAAAATACAGCCGCACCTTCCTTTCCTTATAGCGCATCACCACCGGCTCCAGAACATTCCGCCATCCGTCGGCACTGTGAACATTACCGGGGCGCAGGGAACATCTCTCCAAGTCGCCGAACTGGTTGAACAGGAATAGCGGATGCTAGCAGGTACAGCCGAAGTGACCATTGTACGCTGTTCCCTCTTGTTCGCCATGGGTCGGGCTGACGCTGCTGTCCATGTCGAGAATGATCATCTTCGGCGGATGGCGGTCATGAACCTTGTCGATCCACACCCCGTTCATGTCGACCAAGGCTTCAACGTTCTCGTCGGTGGCCAATAGCTCCGTCTCGAAGCGTCCCATCTGGCTGGTGGAAGCGGCCTGTCTTTCGATGGCCTTGCCGCCAACAATCCAGCGCATGGCGGGATCGCGTCCCAGACGGTCGGCGTCGTTCACATCGTCATAGCCGCCAAGGCGCCCGAAAACGGACTGGCGAAACTGACCCGTCATGCCGTGCCATCCGTTCTTGCCGGTACGGCTATCCTGGAAAACACCCTCGGCCATCTCAGTCAGGCCGAGGGCATCGTCAAGCTCCCGGTAGGCGAGCAACCCGGCATCAGAGGTGATCTTGGAACCGTGGAATTCAAGCTTCAATCGACGGTCAAAAACGACCCGAAGGCACCCCGGTTTCGATTCACCCATCGGGTGTGCCATATCCGCCGCTCCATGTATGCTACAACTTCATGATTCTTATAGCAGAATCGCCTTCTCGCCGCACTGAATATCGACGATACTTGGGAAATGCGGGGTTATAGTAGGGGCGATTTTTTCGACCCCCACACAGATGGTGCATGGCCAGGTAGTCGGGTCGTCAATGGCCAACTCGTGGCTGATGCATATGGCGATCGGCTAAGCCAAATGACGGTTCTGATTTTTTTGTCTGATGGGTACGAGGGTGGTCGCACCTTGTTCCACACGGGCCAGACATCAATCGTCCCAGTTCATACACCGAAGGGGGCGATCTTGTGCTTCCCCCATGGCATGCATCCCCAGCACTGCATTCATGCTGGCGAGGAAGTGACGGCTGGGCAAAAGTACATTATCCGGACCGATGTGTTGTATGGCTGATTGACGACGCCAGATTGCCCTACTCCACGAATACGCGGGTTGGGCAAGGAGGTAATCCGGCTCCTCAACCTCGCTCCTCTAAGCCTGCTGGCGGCTATGAGGAGGCATCCATCCGAATGGCATTTGTCAGCTTACCGCTCGAAAGCGGACGCCCAGCGTGTCAGCCGCCGAGGTCTGCTCCTGACCCAGGCTGTGTAAAAACCGCCCCCGAGCGCTATTGGCACGATTTTCTCTGACTTCTCGAATTTCTAAACTCAACAAAATCAACATCTTATCAGACCACCTATAGAAGAATTGACCGGGAATAGAAGAATTGACTGGGAACTCTCCTGTTAGTGGTATTTGCCGGCGTTTTTACACATGGCGTAACTCGGGGATCGGGCACTGCTCTCCTTAATGTAGCAACGACCGGCATGGGCCGGGCGAGCACACTGAAAGAGCAGGAGAGCAGCTATGGAACTGTATGTTGGAATGGATGTATCGCTCAAGGAGACCTCGATCTGCGTGGTCGATGACAACGGCGAGATCGTGTCCGAGGGCGTGGTGATCTCGGAGCCGGCGGCAATCGCGGCGTATATCAGGACAACGGCGCCGCACGCAAAGCGCATCGGTCTGGAGACCGGTCCGACGACGACCTGGCTGTGGCATGAGCTCAGGGCGCTCGGCTTGCCGGTGATCTGCATCGATGCGCGTCATGCCAAGGCGGCGCTGTCGATGCAGATCAACAAGAGCGACCGGAACGATGCCGCCGGGATCGCGCGGATCATGCAGTGCGGTTGGTACAAGGAGGTCCAAGTCAAGAGCGTGGCGTGCCACGAGATACGGGCCGTCCTGAACAGCCGGGCCCAGTTGGTCAAGATCAAGCGTGATCTCGAGAACCAGATCCGTGGCTTGCTCAAGAACCTCGGCCTCGTCATCGGCAAGGCGGGCGGCAATGTCTTCCGTCGCCGGGTCGAAGAGCTGCTTGGCGGGCAGGGTCTTTTGTCGGAGGCCGTTCGGCCCCTTCTGGAAGTCCGCGAGAAGGTCGGCCGAGAGATCGCCGCGCTCTATCGCAAGCTGCTGGGCCTGGCGCGGAACGACGAGGACAGCAGACGTTCCATGACGGTTCCAGGCATCGGGCCGATCACCGCCTTGGCCTTCCACTCGGCGATCGACGAGCCGAGCCGCTTCCGACGTTCCCGGAGTGTCGGCGCGTACATCGGGCTGACGCCGCGCCGCCATGCTTCCGGCGAGGTCGATTGGACGGGGCGGATCTCCAAATGCGGCGATCGAATGCTCAGGACCTACCTCTTCGAGGCGGCCGGCGTGCTGCTCACCCGGGTGCCGCGATGGTGCGCGCTCAAGGCCTGGGGTCACAGGTTGTGGAAACGCATCGGCTTCAAGAAGGCCAAGATCGCCGTGGCACGGAAGCTGGCGGTCATCCTCCATCGCATGTGGCGTGATGGAACGGACTTCATCTGGTCAACCAAAGAGGCGGCCGCATAGGGAAACAACGTCCAAGCATTCCGCGAGAGCGGAACCGATGCCCCTGTCGGGACGGCGGCGTCGGCGAGATCGATCCAGGCTTTGCGATGCCTCACCGAGGCAAGCGCGCTTCACACATTGATCCGCCAACGTCCTCCAACGCCATCATGCGGAGGGCCGAGCCCCTACCGCGGAGAGAACAGTGAACCCGGCAGGTACGTCACGGAGAGCTTGACAACCAACCCCCGAGTTAGAGAACGTTCCATGACGGTTCCAGGCATCGGGCCGATCACCGCCTTGGCCTTCCACTCGGCGATCGACGAGCCGAGCCGCTTCCGACGTTCCCGGAGTGTCGGCGCGTACATCGGGCTGACGCCGCGCCGCCATGCTTCCGGCGAGGTCGATTGGACGGGGCGGATCTCCAAATGCGGCGATCGAATGCTCAGGACCTACCTCTTCGAGGCGGCCGGCGTGCTGCTCACCCGGGTGCCGCGATGGTGCGCGCTCAAGGCCTGGGGTCACAGGTTGTGGAAACGCATCGGCTTCAAGAAGGCCAAGATCGCCGTGGCACGGAAGCTGGCGGTCATCCTCCATCGCATGTGGCGTGATGGAACGGACTTCATCTGGTCAACCAAGGAGGCGGCCGCATAGGGAAACAACGTCCAAGCATTCCGCGAGAGCGGAACCGATGTCCCTGTCGGGACGGCGGCGTCGGCGAGATCGATCCAGGCTTTGCGATGCCTCACCGAGGCAAGCGCGCTTCACACATTGATCCGCCAACGTCCTCCAACGCCATCATGCGGAGGGCCGAGCCCCTACCGCGGAGAGAACAGTGAACCCGGCAGGTACGTCACGGAGAGCTTGACAACCAACCCCCGAGTTAGAGAACAGCCTGGACCCGTTGCGGGCATGACGCGGCATGGCGAAATTGGTCTGCAAGCCTGGGGCGATCTCGCCGACACCGTTCGGCGTGCTTACGCCCTTCGACCGGAAGGACGTTCACACCTCACCCGACAGGGAGATCGCTTCCGCCCTTGCGGAAATCATGGGGGTTGTTGCTTCTAAGCGGCCGCCTACCTGGCTGACCAGATGAAATCAGTTTCATCACGCGACATGCGATGCAGCATGACAAAGCCCCCGCGGGCACTTCGGATCGGAATCGGAGCGGCGGCGAGAGCGGCATGACCATGATCGTGGTGACCCATGAAATGGACTTCGCCCGCACAGTCGCCGACGAGATGGTTTTCATGGACGACGGTCGCATCATCGAATCGGCTCTGCCCGACGCGTTCTTCTCGACGACCAAGAGCGACTGCACCAAGCTGTTCCTGAGCCAGATTCTATCGCATTGACGGGCCCGGTTCGCCGCCGGTGTCGGGCTTTTGCCGTAGGGCCGGGAGTCACCTCCTGCCTGTCCCTCCAGTTCATCTCATTCGGGCCACCAACGGATTCTTCGCCGCCGCCGGCGACGCGCTTCTCATCGAAACGCAGGTGTAGCGTGACAAGGCGATGGAGGGGTGAAGTGAGCGCGTTCCGAATGCCGGTTGCCGGCCGTAGCCATATCATACCAGTGAGCGCCTGAATTGACTCTCGGGATATTCATTGATGGCGGATGATGGCGGATTGTGATTCTATGGTCTCCCACCAGATGTGGGGGATGTCATGGGATCAGCACTCAAGATACGGGATGATTTGACGCCTTTGGAGCTTCGGCGCTGGGCTCGCGTGGAATCGTACGGTCGAGCGGCGGCGCGGGCCTATGGGATCGCGAATGCTTTGGAGGAGATGCCCCGGGCTGATGCCGCGCGGCTTGCGGGGATGGATCGCCAAACGCTTCGCGACGCGGTTGTTCGTTACAATGCAAAGGGATTGGAGGGGCTTCACGACCGTCCAAAGGGCTACTCGCCGCGGCGGCTGACGGCAGACGAGGAAGCGGCGCTGGCGGCGGTCATCATCGCCGGGCCGGAGCCTGAGCGCGACGGGGTTTGCGCCTGGACCCGGGCCGATCTGTGCCGCTGGCTGGAGGAGCGCTTCGCCAAGACCTACCACCCCTCGAGCATGACCCGGGTTCTACGGCGGATGGGATTTTCCCGCCAGAAGGCGCGCCCGAGCCACCCGCGAAGGGACGCCGAAGCGCAGGAGCGCTTCAAAAAAGGGGGCTTCGCGACATCCTGAAGGCGACCGCCGCGGCGCATCCCGACAAGCGCCTACAGCTGTGGTTTCAGGATGAAGCGCGCGTCGGCAACAAGGGCCGGGTGTGTCACCGGTGGTGGCGCAGGGGCGAGCGTGCCCCCGGGACGCGTCAAATCGGCTACCAGTGGGCCTACATCTTCTCCGCCGTGCGCCCGGACACCGGCGACGACGTCACCCTGGTGATGCCGAGCGTCAACGCCAAGGTCATGGACCTGTTTCTCGCACACTTCGCCGATACCCTGGACCAGGATGCGCACGCCGTCATGATGTGCGACGGCGCCGGTTGGCACGACGAGCGCGCCCTCACCGTCCCCGACAACGTCACCTTGGCGCTGTTGCCGCCTTACAGTCCCGAACTCAACCCCGTCGAGCGGGTTTGGCTCTACCTACGCGAACGCTTCCTATCGCTCCGCGTCCTCGACGACACCGAGGCCATCATCGACGCCTGTTGCCAAGCATGGATCGACCTCATCGCAGAACCGGATCGTATGCGAACCCTCTGCGCCTATCCATGGATCATGAAGGTGATTTCATAGGCTCACTGGTATCAGTCCAACGGCGGCCGCTGCTTGCCGTAGCCAGTCGCCTGTTCGTAGGCGTGAGCAATCTGAAGAACCAAAAGGTCGGCGCCGGGTGGGCCCAAGATCTGCAGGCCGCGCGGAATACCGGCATCAGAAAGTCCACAGGGAACCGTGGCGGCGGGCAGTCCGAGCAGCGGCGCGGCGAAGAGCAAGGACCAGTCGTGCCTGTCTCCCGCTTCCTCGTCGTTGAAACCGAAAGGGTCGGAAAGGTCATTCGGCCAGACCAGGACATCGTGCCGGGCGAAGGCCCGCGATACCTCGTTCCACATCTTGTGCCGACGGGCCTCGGCCGCCATGAAGTCCACGCCGGTCAGGCTGCGGAACCAGTGATACTTCTGCTCGAGCCGGGAATCGAGGCCGCGCCCGACCGCCGGCTCGACCTCGGCGGCGACGCGTTGATAGGCCAGAACGCTGTAGTGATCGTAGAGGTCATCTACATGGTCGATCGGGCATTCGGCGACGACGCAACCGAGACCCTCGAACACGCTGCGCTGAGCGTCGAAGTTACGGCCGATGTCGGGATCGATCTGGAGGCAGTCATGGTCGCGGCTCCAGCCGATACCGAGCCCCGTCATGTCGCGGGCCAGCTCGGGAAGGCCAGCGGGAAATGGCGCTGACACCACGACCGGGCAGCGGAGATCGGGCCCTGTCAACGCCGACAAGAACAGAGCAGCATCCGCCACGCTGCGGGCCAGCGGCCCCGGCGCGTTCATGTTGTGCCATATGGCGGGATTGGGGACGTCGGGAATCATCCAAGACGTCGGGCGGTGGCCGACGATGTTGCACCAGGCAGCGGGGTTGCGCACGGACCCGCCGATGTCGGAGCCGTCAGCCAGCGAACACAGGCCGGCGGCGAGCGCGGCGCCGCTTCCGCCGCTGCTGGCGCCGGGACAGAGGGTGGTGTCGTATGGATTGCGAGTCGGCCCGAACACCGGATTGTCGCAGGTGTTGAGCGCCATGGTGTATTCGGGCGTATTGAGCTTACCCAGGATAATGGCGCCTGCGGCCTTCTCCCGCTCGACGACCGAGTGATCGAACGCCGGGACATGATCCTTGAAGGCAAGCGACGCGAACGTGGTGCGAATTCCCTTGGTCGGGAAGCAGTCCTTCACGCCGATGGGAAGGCCGTGCAGGACGCCGATAGTGTCGCTCCGGGCGCGCGCCTCGTCGGCCAATTTGGCCTCTCCGCGTGCTTCGTCCAGGCGCAGCGTGACGAAAGCGTTCAGCAGCGGATAAAAGCGTTCGATACGGCCTATGTAGGAATCGACGAGCTCGACCACGCTCAGTTCGCGCCGATCGAGCAAAGATTTTTGTTCGACGGCGGAGAGGAAACAGAGATCGATTGCGTTCATGACACCGCTACGGTTTATCCGCCATGGACCGTGATCCTCCCGTTAGGTATCGGCGAAACACGCCGGTCCATGTAATACCGTACCCGAACCCGAAGCTCTGTATTGTAGCTCCGTGACACTGAAACCGCTCTAGTGTCCCGATTCCGAAGTTCGCATGATTTTCGCCTGCTGTTCAGCGATTTCGATTGTTCGGAGGCAGAAGCGCTGGATGGCGCCGAGGATGTCATCGGCGGATTTGGTCCATTTGAAGGGTTTGGGGTTCTGGTTTGTCGTGTCGATGTAGTCGAGGATGGTGCGCTCCAAGGCCCTTGGTGGAGCGATGGACGCCGCGCCTGATCTGCTTGTCGTCAGCAGCCCGAACCAGCGCTCGACCTGGTTCAGCCAGGAGGCGCTGGTGGGTGTGAAATGGGCCTGCCAGCGCGGCCGTTTGGCGAACCAGTCGCGGATCGCCTTGGTCTTGTGGGTCCCGTAGTTGTCCATGACGATGTGGATGTCGAGATCAGCAGGGACGTTCGCCTCGACGAGGTCGAGGAATTTGCGGAACTCTCGGGCCCGATGGCGCGGGAAACATTTGCCGATGATCTCTCCCGTGGCGATGTCGAGGGCCGCGAAGAGAGAGGTCGTGCCGTGGCGCTTGTAGTCGTGGCTGCGCCGCTCCGCCTGCCCGGGGCGCATCGGCAAGAGGGGCTGGGAACGGTCCAGGGCCTGGATCTGGCTCTTTTCGTCGACACAGAGAACCAGGGCACGATCCGGCGGCGCCAAATACAGACCGACGATGTCGCGGACCTTCTCCACGAAGAAGGGATCGCTCGACAGCTTGAAGGTCTCCGAGCGATGCGGCTGCAAGCCGAGGCCCGCCAGATGCGATGAATGGTCGAGGGCGCGTGGCCGCTCGCCCGCGCCATCGAGCGAAGGCTCCAATGGGTCGCGTCCGGCGGCGTCTCTTCCAGCGTCAGCCGGACCGCTTCCGCGATGGCGTCATCGCCGATTTCCGCGGCGCGCCGGGGCGGGGTTCGTCGTACAGACCGTCGAGGCCCTCCGCCGCATAGCGGCGACGCCACTTGCCCACGGTGTCCGCGCTCGCCTCGAGACGAACCGGCGATCTCCTTGTTCTCCAACCCTTCCGCCGCCGCCAAGACGATCCGAGCCCGCCGCGCAAGCCCCTGCGACGTCTTGCGACTACGAGACAGCGCCTCCAATTCCCGTCATCGCTCAAAGAGATCGTCACCGATGACTCTCGCCATCAATCGCGCCTCCTAAAAACAAATAGAGACATAATCATATCAATTGATCACAGGACACTAGACTCCGACCTTCACCGCCACCTTAGTCCTGTATCCTAGTCCCGCAACTGAGATTTCACATTCGACGCGTCGCGGACAACGGATCCGGCGTGCATCAGTGTCCCTGAGCCCTCGTGCGGGTCCCGATGTCGCACGGAGCCAACCGGTTGGTCAGGGAATCTACTTTATGGCTACAGAACCTAACCGGCCCCGCGGCTCTTCACCGAGGCCGCGGTCTGGCTGAACAGCACCTTGCGTTCGTCCTCGCTGGGTGGACCCGAGCGGCGGAATTCCTTGCCCAGATCGACGGCCCGCTGGACGGCCGGGCGCTGCTTCACCGCTTGGCGCCAGCGCGCCACATTGGGGAAGTCGTCGAGCGGCTGGCCCAGGGGCTTGGCGATCAGCACCCAGGGCCAGCAGATCATGTCGACGATGGAGTAGTCATCGCCGAGAATATAGGCGCGGCCCTCGAGCCGGCGCTCGAGCACGCCGAGGCAGCGGTTGTACTCGTTGGCGTAACGCTGCCTGGAATAGTCATGATCCCCGGGCGCATAGTTGACGAAATGGCTCAACTGCCCGGCCATCGGTCCCTGGTTGCCGACCTGCCAGAACAGCCACTCCATCATCTCCTTCTTGCCCGCCGCGTCGGCCGGCGCGAAGCGCCCGGTCTTCTCGGCGAGGTAGAGCAGGATGGCGCCCGACTCGAACACCGTGACCGGTTCGCCGCGCGCGCCGTGGTCGACGATGGCCGGCATGCGGTTGTTGGGGCTGATGGCGAGGAAGGCGGGGTCGAACTGCTCGCCCTTGCCGATGTCGAGGGGCACCAGATTGTATTCGAGGCCGCACTCCTCGAGCATGATGGCGACTTTCCAGCCGTTCGGCGTCGGCCAGTAATGAAAATCGATCATCGCCCTAGCCACCTTCGGTGGCGACGTTTTCAGCGATCAGCGCGTCGATGTCGGCCGCCGCCAAGCCGCTCTCGCCGAGCACGGCGCGGGTGTGCTCACCGAGCCGCGGCGCACCGTTGCGGTGGTCTGACGGGGTCGCGGAGAAGCGCGCGGCGGGGCGCGCCTGCCGGATGCGGCCGGCGTGGGGGTGGTCGCTCTCCACCACCGTCTCGTTCTCGACGATCTGCGGGTGGCGGAAGACGTCGCGGCGCCGCAGCACCGGGGCGCAGGGCACGTCCTCGGCCTCGAGGCGCGCCAGGCACTCGGCGCTGCTCCAGCCAGCCAGCGACTCCTGGGTCACAGCGAGACGGTCGTTGATATTCTGCTGGCGTAGCGCCACGGTCTTGAAGCGCGGATCCGCGAGCAGCTCGGGCCGGCCGACGGCGCGCGAGAACGCCGTCCACTCCTTGTCCGACTGGACGGCGACACTGATGTAGCCGTCGGCCGTCTCATAGATCAGGTCGATGAAGCTCTGGGCCTCCTGCTGGTCGATATCGGTTTCCACGAAGGTCTGGCTCGACATGTCGGACGACCACAGGAACGAGATCACCGAATCGAGCATCGAGAGCCGGACGTGCTGGCCGCCGGCGCCGCGCTCGCGGGCCAGCAGTGCCGCGGTGATGGCTTGCGATCCGGTGAAGCCGGTCAGCTTGTCGGGCAGGATGGTGCGAACCAGCCGGGGCCGCGCCTCGTCGGCGCCGCCCTGGATGGTGGTCAGCCCCGAGAGCGCCTGGACCAGCGGGTCGTAGACCGGCTTGGCGGCATAGGGTCCGCGCTCGCCGAAGCCGCTGATCGAGACGTAGACGATGTCGGGCGCCACGGCGCGGATGGCGTCGTAGTCCACCCCCATGCGCTCGACGACGCCGGGCCGGAAGTTCTGCACGAAGACGTCGGCGCCCGCCGCCAGCTTCATCAGCACCTCGACGCCGCGTGGGTGCTTGAGGTTGAGCGCCACCGAGCGCTTGTTGCGGTTGTTGTTGAGGAACGAGGCCGAAAAGCCGCCGTGCCGGTTGGAGACGCCCCGGGTGTGGTCGCCGCCGGCGGGGTTCTCGACCTTGATCACGTCGGCGCCCTGGTCGGCCAGAATCATGGTGGTCAGCGGCCCCGACACCATGGATGTCAGGTCGATGACCCTGATGCCGTGCAGCGGACCGGGCATGGGTGTGGACTCCTTTAGAGCGCGTGACGTGGACAATTCAGCGAACGAAATACCCTATGCGGCGAAAAATCAACAGGCGCCAGGAATGGGCAGTATCTCAGTTAAATTATCGGGCTGTCCTAGCTAAGGGCGTTTCTGTCTCAAAATAATCCATGTCTTCAATTGGTTAAGCAGTTCTCGGTGGTCACCTCCGTTGAACCGCCATTCGCACTCCTTGAGGAACAGGTGAAAGCTCTGTTTCGGGACGCCATTGAAGCGCCGTAAATGCCGCTTCGCCTGGTTCCAGAAGTTCTCGATCCCGTTGATATGGCTCCGCTCGTCGACGAACCGCTCCGAGTGATTGATCCGAACATGGTGGAAGTCCGAAACGTCCAGGGCATCATAGCTCGAAAAGCCGTCCGTATAGACGATGCTGTCAGGCCGGATCATACGCTCCATAATCGGCATCAACGTGGCAGTCCGGGCATTGGGAATCATCGCCGTGTAGACCTTCCCACCTCGCTTCAAAAGCCCGAAAACCGGGACTTTTCCGCCAGCGCCTCGACCCCGCTTGCCTTTGCGGCGGCCGCCAAAATAACTCTCATCAACCTCGATCTCTCCGGCAAAAGGCGAGGCCTTCTCCATTTCCTCGGCAATCACCTTGCGAAGCCGAGTATAAAACGAGGCCGCCGTGTTCCGGTGGACGCCAACCAGTTCGGCTGCTGCCCGAGCCGTCGTACCCGCAACGAAGTGCTCAATCAGACGACCGCGCTTCCAATCACTGAGCCGGCTTTTCCTCTCGTACATCCCGCCATCCTAGCCTAAGCATGCCGCTTAGCTAGGACAGCCCCTACATTATAATGCCCCAAAAGCGTTAGGCGGACCCGAATGTTGGCTTAACTCGCCTTGCCCAAATCCGATAGCCGTCATGAACAATTGCGGCTAGCTTGGTCGGATGCCGGTCGCCGTCACTCGCCTTCTTGATGAGCCGATCATCCGTCCGAATATGGATGAGCGCATGGGCGACAACATCAACGGCCTGTCGCTGATCCGCGTGCCGAACTGGGTCGAGGGCCGGCTTGGCCGCTACTATCTCTATTTCGCGGATCACAAGGGCGCCTACATTCTCCTGGCCTACGCCGACGCGTTGACCGGACCCTGGACGCCGCACACGCCGGGCGTTCTCGACGTCGCGGAGTCACTGTTCGAAGCCGTCGATCCGCCGGAGCCGCCCGAAGCCGACCGGCCGCCTTGGGCCGAGAAGTTGAAGGGCGGGTATCTCTATGCGCATGTCGCCTCGCCCGACGTTGACGTGGACCACGGTGATCGACGCATACGCATGTAATATCACGGTCTGCTGTGGAACGGCTATCAGCAGACCCGGCTCGCCACCTCGTGCGACGGTGTCAGGTTCGAGCCGCTGGAGCCGCTGCTTGGCCCGCCGTACTTCCGCGCTTTCGAGTACGCGGGTTACGTCTATGCGCTTGTCGGAAGCGGTGGGATATGGCGCGCTCGCCGACGGGAGCGTCCATTCGAGCACGGGCCCAACATCATCGCCTCGGCGGGCGGTGGCGGGATCGACAATGGCTGCCGTCACGGGGCGGTGCATCGGGTGGCGGACAGGCTGCACGTCTTTTACACCCGAAAAGGTGAGCGGCCGGAAGGCATCCTCCATGCCGTGGTCGACCTCACGCGTCACTGGACCGACTGGGTGGCGCGCGATCCGGTCACCGTTCTTGAACCGGAATTGGATTGGGAAGGCGCCGACCTGCCGCTCGGGACGTCGATCATGGGTGCTGCCGACCGACGGGTCCGTGAGCTGCGGGATCCCGGCGTCTTCGAGGACGCGGACGGCAAGACCTATTTGCTTTACTGCGGCGCGGGAGAGAGTGGCATCGGCCTGGCCGCCATTTCCGGGCTATAGAAGGCGACCGTTCAAAGCCTATTCTCTCCAACTTGGGTTGACGGGGTCCTACGAGTCGGTCTGAACGCCGCCCAGATGGCGCGGCATGGGGTTGCGAATTTGGCCGTTGATGACATCGCGCGGCCTGTACAGCCCATCAAGGGCCTCGATCTCATCGGAGCTGAGTTCAAAATCGAGTGCCTTAACATAACCTTCCAATTGGCTCACCGAAGCGGGGCCGACGATGGGGCAGCAAATCGCCTCCTTCGCGAGAACCCAGGCGAAAGCCACCTCGGCCATAGTCGTGCACTGTTCCTTCGCCGTAGCCTCGACCTTGGCGCAGATTTCCTTATCCAGCGCATCGCCAAAGAACTTGGTAAAGAATGCATCGGTTTGCGATCGGATATCCGTGCTGCCCGCCAACCAGCCCCTGGCTAACGGGCTGAAACACGTCACGGCAATCCCCTGATCACGACAATAGGGCAGCATCTCCCGCTCTTCTTCGCGGTAGAGCAGGCTGTACTGGCACTGCATATTCACGAAGGGCGTCCAGCCGTTATTCCGAGCCACGTGGTTCATCTGCGCGAATTGCCACGCAAACATGTTCGAGGCGCCTAATTAGCGAGCCTTGCCGGATTTTACGATGTCGTGGAGAGCACCCATGGTTTCCTCCATGGGGGTTTGGGGATCAAAACTATGGATCATGAAGATATCGACATAGTCGGTGCCCATTCTGCCCAGGCTGGCCTCGACGGCAGAAAGCAGGTGCTTGCGCGGTAGGCCCCGATCATTGGGATCGTCGCTCATCGCGTAACAAGCCTTGGTGGTCAGCACCAGATTGTCTCGGGGAACCATGGATGTCAGCGCCGAGGCCACGACACGTTCGCCTTCGCCAATCGAGTACCAATTCGCCATGTCGAAGAAAGTAATGCCGAGATCGAGGCATCGTTTAAGGAGCGGCCGCGCGTCCGCCTCGTCCAGCACCCAGGGTTTCCATTCGCTGGACCCGATGGTCATCGTGCCAAAACACAGTTTGCTGACCTTCAGGCCGGTCCGCCCAAATGAAACAATTTCCATGGTCTATGCCTCGCCCTGTACATCAGATGACTACGGTCGGACGTTTCGGGTCAGGTTATCCGTGTCCACAAATACGATGGCGCTTCCATTGTACTTGCCGAAGGCGATCCAGGTTCTTGTCATGGGTCGTACACCAGCCGAATCAGCACTTCCAAATCACCGTGCCATGATTAACGTAGGAACCGGTACATAAGATGGGCGCAGGTCACGACCGGGGCCTGCGCCACCCGATCGACCGCAAGCGCGGCGTCGACATCTACGAAACTACCGTGTTTTGACAATAATCTTCGTAATTACAGCGATTTAGGAGGCATTCCATGGCGCGTGATCCGCGATACGACGTTCTGTTCGAGCCGATCAAGATTGGCCCCGTCACGGCGCCCAACCGATTCTACCAAGTACCCCACTGCAACGGCATGGGGCGGGTTCATCCGACCAGCATGGCCCATATGCGCGGCATGAAGGCCGAGGGCGGCTGGGGCATTGTCGCCACCGAGCAGTGCGACATTCACCACACCGCCGACATCGCTCCTTCTACGGAGACCCGCATGTGGGACGACGGCGACAAGAACTATCTGGCGCGCATGGCCGAGGCGGTCAGGGCCCATGGCAGCCTGGCCGCTATCGAGCTGGTGCACAACTCGATCTCCGCGTCCAACCTCTACAGCCGCGAGGTGCCGATCGGACCCATGCACCGCCCGGTCAAGTGGACCAACCACCCGGTCCAGGCGCGGGCCATGGATTTGTCCGACATCCGCGACTACCGCCGCTGGCACCGCAATACGGCAATCCGCGCCCGCGACGCCGGGTTCAATATCGTCGTGGTCTATTCGGGCCACGACGGCACCCTGCCGACTTTCTTCCTGTCGAAGCGCCACAACCAGCGCACGGACGAGTATGGCGGCAGCCTGGAGAACCGCCTGCGCCTGTTCCGCGAACTCATCGAGGAGACCAAGGACGCGGTCGGCGACACCATGGCGGTGGTGGTGCGTTTCGCGGTCGACGAGATGATGGGCGCCGACGGCATGGAGTGGGCCGGTGAGGGCCGCGACGCGGTCGAGATGCTGGCCGAGCTGCCCGACATGTGGGACGTCAACGTCTCCGACTGGGCCAACGATTCCACGACCTCGCGGTTCGCCGAGGAAGGCTATCAGGAGGCGTTCATCGGCTTCGTCAAGCAGGTCACCACCAAGCCGGTGGCCGCCGTCGGCCGCTATACCTCGCCCGACGCCATGGTCTCGGCGATCCGCCGCGGCGTGGTCGACGTGATCGGCGCGGCGCGGCCCTCCATCGCCGACCCGTTCCTGCCCAAGAAGATCGAGGAAGGCCGCATCGAGGATATCCGCGAGTGCATTGGCTGCAATATCTGCGTCGCCTGGAACAACATGGCCGCGCCGCTCCGCTGCACCCAGAACCCGACCCAGGGCGAGGAATGGCGCAAGGGCTGGCACCCGGAGAAGATTCCGGCCAAGGGTGAGAACGGCAGAGCAATAATCCCCCACTGAAGCGGCCGGTCGATCCGGCTGCGGCGGACCAAAATGGGACCGCGTATAGCCTTCTGTCAGGGTTGCTCTGACTGGAAGGCGGGGGGGATGTATCGGGTGGAGTTGTACGCACGGGTTCGGCGGGCGTGTCATGTCGAGGGGATGAGCACCCGCGAGGCCTCGCGGGTGTTTGGTGTAGACCGCAAGACGGTCCGTAAGATGCTGTCGTTCTCGGTGCCGCCAGGGTATCGCCGAAGCGCGCCGCCGAGGCGGCCAAAGCTGGGTCCGTTCACGGGAATCATCGATCGGATCTTGGAAGACGATCGGACCAGCCACCGCAAGCAACGGCACACTGCGAAGCGCATCTTCGACCGCCTCCGGGACGAGTACGGTTTCACGGGCGGCTACACCATCGTGAAGGACTACGTTCGTGAGCAGGGGCTTCGGTCGCGTGAGGTGTTCGTGCCACTCTCCCATTCCCCCGGTCACGCCCAGGCGGACTTCGGCGAAGCGATGGCGGTGATCGGCGGCGCGTTACGGAAGATCCACTTCCTTGCCTTCGACCTTCCCCACAGTGATGGTTGCTTTGTTGCGGCCTATCCGGCGGAGACGACCGAAGCATTCTGCGATGGCCACAACGCGGCGTTTGCCTTCTTCGGCGGCGTCCCCCGATCCATCCTGTACGACAACACCAAGCTGGCGGTTGCCCGGATCCTGGGCGATGGGAAGCGGCAGCGAACGCGCGTCTTCACGGAGCTTCAGTCCCACTATCTGTTCGAGGACAGGTTCGGCCGGCCGGGCAAGGGCAACGACAAGGGCAAGGTCGAGGGACTGGTCGGCTTCATCCGGCGGAACTTCCTGGTCCCCGTCCCGCGTGCCGAGAGCTTCGCGGCCCTCAACGATGCTCTCGCCGAACAGTGCCGCCGGCGCCAGGCGGCGCGGCTGCGGGGCCACAAGGAGACCATCGGCGAGCGTCTCGAGCGGGATCGTCAAGTTCTCTTGCCATTGCCGCCTGCTCCCTATGATGCCTGCGATAAGCGCCCTGGACGGGCGAGTTCGCTGTCGCTGGTGCGTTACCGCAGCAACGACTATTCCGTGCCCGTGGCCTACGGCCACCGTGAGGTGCTCATCCGGGGCTACGTCGATGAGGTGGTGATCAGCTGCGGGGCCGAGGTGATCGCCCGGCACCGCCGGTCCTACGACAGCGAGGACCTGATCTTCGACCCGCTGCATTACCTGCCCTTGATCGAGCAGAAGATCGGCGCCCTCGACCAGGCCGCGCCATTGGCGGGCTGGGACCTGCCCGAGGCCTTCATCACTCTGCGGCGGCTCCTCGAAGCTCGTATGGGCAAGGCAGGCAAGCGCGAGTACGTCCAGGTGCTCCGTCTACTGGAGACCTTCCGGCTCGAGGAGGTCGAGGGTGCGGTCGGCGACGCCCTGCGGCTCGGCGCAATCGGCTTTGATGCGGTGAAGCACCTGGTACTGTGCCGCATCGAGCGGCGGCCGCCCAGGCTCAACCTCGACGTCTATCCGTATCTGCCGCGCGCCCGGGTCGCGATGACGTCCGCCAAGTCGTACATGAGCCTGCTGTCGGGGCTCGGCGCATGACCGACACACCGCAAGTGCTGCTCGCCCACCACCTCAAGACGCTGAAGCTGCCGACCTTCCTGCGCGAGTACGACAAGATCGCCCGGCAGTGCGCCTCGGAAGGCGTCGATCACGTCCGCTACCTGTTGAGACTCGCCGAGCTCGAGCTGATCGACCGCGAGCGCCGCATGGTCGAGCGGCGCATCAAGGCGGCGCGCTTCCCCGTGGTCAAGAGCCTCGACAGCTTCGACTTCAAGGTCATCCCCTCGCTCAACAAGGCGCTGGTCCTGGAGCTGGCCCGCTGCGAGTACATCGAGCGCCGCGAGAACCTCATCGCGCTCGGCAACAGTGGGACCGGCAAGACCCACATCGCCCTCGGTCTCGGCCTGGCGGCCTGCCAGAAGGGCCTCTCGGTCGGCTTCATCACCGCCGCCGCGCTGGTCCACGAACTCATCGAGGCCCGCGATGACAAGCAGCTGCTGAGGTTCCAGAAGAAGCTCGCCACCTACAAGCTTCTGATCGTCGACGAACTCGGCTTCGTGCCGCTGTCGAAGACCGGCGCCGAGCTGTTGTTCGAGGTGTTCAGCCAACGCTACGAGCGGGGCTCGACCCTGGTCACCACCAATCTGCCCTTCGACGAATGGACCGAGGTGTTCGGCTCCGAGCGCCTCACCGGCGCGCTCCTCGATCGCCTCACCCACCACGTCAACATCCTCGAGATGAACGGTGACAGCTACAGGCTCAACCAGAGCCGCAGGCGTCAAACCCCGACTGCTAACTGAACCGACCACCCAGCCCACGCTTGACCCCGTGGGCCCACAGGTCCCTCCCGCGCGCGCCGCCGCGTCAGCCTGTTGAGGGCACGCCGCGTCGCGCGCGGGGCCCTCCCGTGGACTACGGGGACAAGCCCGCAGCCGCCAAGCGGTCCCTTCTTACACCGCCGAGGTGGTCCCTTTTTGCTCCGCCATTGACACAAGGGCTCGGACGCCAGCGTGCTGGTGGTCGGGGCCGGCCCGGCGGGCCTCGAGGCGGCGCGGGCCCTGGGCCAGCGGGGCTACACCGTTACCCTGGCCGAGGCCGGCGACGAACTCGGCGGCCGCGTTACGCTTGAGAGCGCCCTGCCGGGGCTTTCCGCCTGGGTCCGGGTGCGCGACTACAGGGTCGGCCAAATCCGCGAGATGGCCAATGTGGAAGTCTTCCTGGCCAGTGACATGACCGCCGAGCATGTCCGCGAACTCGGCCCCGATCATGTGGCGATCGCGACCGGCTCACACTGGCGCCCCGACGGCATGGGCCGGGCCAACTTGGCACCGGTGCCCGGCGCCGATAGCGCCAGCGTGCTGACGCCGGACGACATCATGGCCGGCAAGCGGCCGGTGGGGCCGGTGATCATCTACGACGACGACCACTACTACATGGGCAACGTCATTGCCGAACTCCTGCGCGGCGAAGGCCACGACGTGACCCTGGCGACCCCGGCGCTGTGCATCGCCCAGTGGACCCAGTACACCCTGGAACAGGAAAAGATCGAGCGCCGCATGGTTGACCTCGGCATCGAAATCCTCGCCCGCCACCGCCTGTCGGCCGTCGGCGACGGCACGGTGGAAATGGTCGAGAGCCTGACCGGCGCCACGGTGACGCGGCCGGGCAGCGTGGTCTCGGTGACGGCGCGGCTGCCGCGCGACGCGCTCTACTATGCCCTGAGCGGCGACGCCCAGGCCCTGGCCGATGCCGGCATCCAGTCGGTCAAGCGCGTTGGCGATTGCTACGGCCCGGCGACCATCGCCGCCGCGGTCTACGAAGGCCACCGCTACGCCCGCGAACTCGATACCGAGGTCGACCCGGACTCGGTGCCGTTCCACCGCGAGCGCTACGAACTTGACTCGGTCTGAAACGAGCTATTGTCAAAAGTTGTGTATGGGCTGATCATGCGGCGGCGCGATCCTGGCGTTCTCCATCTACGAATTTGACGCCGCGAATGATCTCGGCGAGATGGTTCGATCCATCGAGTTTTCTCCATTTTCTCTGAGCGCACTGGCATAGTTTGAAGACCATGGCCATCGCCGTCTTGCGCGACAGGCAGCCCTTGGTCCGGTAGGTGCGCAGACGAACCGTGGCGAACGTGCTCTCGATGGGGTTGGTCGTGCGTACATGCTTCCAGTGCTCGGCGGGGAAGTCGTAGAACGTCAGCAGGACGTCGCGGTCCTTGGCCAGGCAGGCCGCGGCCTTGTCGTACTTCGGCCCGTAGGCTTCCAGGAAGAAGTCGAAGGCGCTCTCGGCATCCTTCCTGGTTTCGGCCATCCAGATGTCTTGCAGGCGCCCCTTGGCTTTCTTTTGCAGACCCTTGGGCAGCTTGTTCAAGACGTTGCCCGTCTTGTGAACCCAGCAGCGTTGCTCGCGGGCGCCTGGGTAGACTTGGCGGAGCGCCTTCCAGAAGCCGAGCGCGCCGTCGCCGAGCGCCAGTTGCGGACCCATTTCAAGGCCGCGCCGCTTGAGATCGAGCAGAACTTCGAGCCAGGACTGCTCACTTTCGCGATAGCCGTCGGCGATGGCGATCAGTTCCTTCTGTCCCTTGTCCGTGGCCCCGACGATCACCAGGATGCACTGCTTCTCTTCCTCCATGCGGGCGCTGAAATAGATGCCGTCCACCCAGAAATAGACGTAGCGCTTGGCCGTGAGGTCGCGCCGTTGCCAGCGCTCCGCCTCAACCCCCCAGACCTCTTTCAGCCGGGTGATCGTGGAGGCCGAAAGCCCCGGCGCGGAGCTCCCCAGGAGCGCCGCCAAGGCTTCCCCGAAGTCGCCGGTGGAAATGCCCTTCAGATACAGCCATGGCAAAAGGTCTTCCAGGCTCTTGGCGCGGCGCAGATAGCGCGGCAGGATCGCCGACGTGAAGCGGATGGCGCCGTCCCCCCGGTCCCGCACACGGGGTTGGCGCACGCTCACCGGGCCGATCCCGGTCTGGATGAAGCGTTCCGGCAGATATCCATTGCGGACAACCCGGCGGCGGCCGGCGGCGTCAACAAGCGCCGCATGGCTACCCAAAAACACGGAGACCTCGGCCTCAACGGCTTGGGCCAACAACTCGCGAGCTCCAGCTTGTAGGACTTCCGTCAACGGATCTTTCTGAAAATCAGATGGGTTTTGAAAAGCAACAACGGTATTCTCTTTCATGGCGTATCCTTCCTTGGCTTAGCTCAAGTGGTGACATCAACAATCACCAGGATACGCCGCCTTCATTTCAACGCCGTACACAAGATTCGACGGGGCGATAAAAAGTTGTTGGCCGATGGCGTGCTTGTACAGGTCTTTGCGGTTCGGTGAAGAATATTTGCCTGTCTCCGCGTTGCTGGTGGATAAAACCTGATATTACCTACCCTTGGCTTCTCCTTGGCTTCGTTTTTTATGGTGCGATTGCCGCGCAGCGTCGGATATTGAGGCCGAGGGCACGCAGATTGACCACGTAGCGCATGGCCGGCATGCCGCGAATGCGTAGGTGAGCCAGGTTCATCTGGTACTTTAATCGCGACATGGTCGCTTCTATGCCGGCCCGCCATCTGTAGACGTTGCGGAAGGCATCGCTTTGTTCATAAAGCCGGCGCTTTTGGTTGGCAGCCCTGGCCGGGGTATATTGAAAGCGGGAAAATTGGCCGTCACGCTTGGCCGCCTGCACGGGACATCGCAGTATATCGGGACATTTTTGGCAGATGGAGAGGTCGAAACGGGCCTGCAGCTTGGCTTTGGCGAGCGAGGCTGAAACCGGTTCGACGTTATTGGGACAGCGCAAGACCAAGCCTTCTTCGTTGAGAGTGAAATCCTCCAACGTCAACCGTCCCGAGACGGCGCCTTTCGGCGGTCGTGCGGGCGCCACGAGATTGATGTTCTGTTCGCGCGTCAGAGCCATGTTGTCACTGGAACCGTAATGTGAATCACCCAGCATCACCGCCGGCGTCAGCGCGCGCTCGCTCAGATCATCCAGCGCATCGGCTAAGCGATGGCCGTCATGCACCGTCATCTTGTGGACCTCCACGTGGGTGATGAGGTCCGGTGTCGCGGCAACCGCCTCGTTACTGACATCTTCACAATAGGTTTCGACGATCTGCGCCATGTATCCTTGACCCTTGTGCGCGTTGTAGCTCGCGTCCGGGTCGGCCGGATTGCCGACGGTATCGCACGGCACATCCTTTGGATCTCGAATCGCGGCGCGCGTTGCGTCACGATCGCCATACTCATCATCAACGATCTCGAACTGATCGCGCAGAACCCTCTCCAGGATCGCAAAACTGGAAAGCTTTGCCGCCGCCGTGTCACGGAATTGCAGCACCAGGGCTAGGAGATACTGACCCGCTTCGCCGAGGCGCCGTTTTGAAACACTCGGCGCCGTATTCGCGAACGCGCCATTACCCTCGCGATCGACATAGCGGCGGATCACCTCCTTGCTGATCTGCTCGTGCAGACCGGGATGATATCGCTCAAGCTCACGGGCAAACTTCGAGATGCTCTCAACAACGATACCAAGTCGTGTCAGCGCCCGCATTGCCGAACGAAGGGCCGTCGAATCCATGCGTTGGTGGCTGGTATCGACAGAGAACCCCTGCACCAGCCGATCCGTCAAACACCGGAACAGCAATTCATCGAGACCTTGTTCGATAAACAGACGGCGATAGTTGCGCAGGGTTTTCTCACAGAAATAGCTGTCCGCTTCGCTGCGCACGTCCAAGGCATAGTGCCACGCCATATTGAAGGCCAGGGCCTCGACGGTCTCTGCATCGCTCAGATCGTGCAGCTGCTGCAAAAGCAAGACCCCGATGACAACGTGTAGATCCTTCGATGGTCGGCCCATGCGTTCATCAAGGTGACGGCAAAGATCGTCAACCGGAAGTTCGACAAGCAGATGGTTCCGAAAAACCCCGGCCCAGGATTGCTCCATCAGGCGCCGACGTTTGTCCCCGAAATCGGACCAGCGATCAAACAATTCCCCAGTCCGTCGGTCGCGTAAAGTAAACATGCACAATTATAATCCAGCCGACTCTCATGAGGAATCGACTTTTTACCGCCCCGTCAAGATTCGGTTATAGCTCGTCTGAAACCAGCGAGCCCATAAACGAACTCGAACCGTCGTCATGCCTCGAGTCTGTCGGAGGACGAGGACACCCGCGCGACGTCATATTTCACACTGCAATCCTGAAAGACGCAAAGGCCCTGCTCGACGGCCCGACTTGAGGGATGGTGTGACAATTCCGGCTGAGTCGGACCCGATTTCCTTGGACACAGAATTGGCTTAATCGAAGTGTCCAAGGAGGACCGGAACATGACCGACAATTTTGAGAACAAAGTTGCTGTTGATGGGCCTGTGGTAAACGAGGGCGAGCTTGGCTCGTCCACGTTTTCCCCGGGCCAGGTTTCGCCGGCAGGCCCTCTGGGACTTGGCCAGCGGTGGACGGTGACGCGCAAGCGTGAGGTTGCCCTGCGGCTTTTGCGTGGCGAGCCGGTGGAACTTTTGTCGCGGCAGTTGGGCGTGGAGATTTTCCGGCTCGAGCAGTGGCGTGAGAAGGCGATCGCCGGGATCGATGCCTCGCTCAAGGAACGCAAGGGCGATCCGGTGAAGGCGGAACTGGACATCGCCATGAAGCGGATCGGGGAGTTGATCATGCAGGTGGAACTGCTGGAGGCCAAGACGGAGACGTCCGGCCCTTTGGGGCGGCGGAGGTCGCGGCGATGAGTGCCGCCACCTCTCCCGGCACGGGTTTGGCCTACGGCCTCCAGCGGGTCTGTGCGGCCTGGGGTTTTGCCCGTTCCTCGTTCTACGCCATGAAATCCCGGCAGCAGGCCACCGCTGAGCGCCCACCAGCAAAGCGCCGGGGACCGAAGCCCTCGATCTCGGACGAGGCTCTGCTGGTGGCCATCGAGGCCGACCTGGAGGCATCCCCCTGGGAGGGCGAGGGACACCGCAAGGTCTGGGCTCGGCTTCGGGTCTGTCGTGGCATCCGTGTTTCCCGCAAGCGGGGGCTCCGGGTGATGCGCGAGAACAACCTGCTCTCGCCCCATCGCTGCCGCCGCCGTGGCGGAAATCCCCATGTCGGTGAGATCATCACCCATGCCCCCAACCTCATGTGGGGCACGGACGGCGTTCGGGTGTTCACGGTGGACGACGGCTGGGGCTGGATATTCACCGCCATCGAGCATTGGAACGCCGAGTGCGTCGGCTGGCATGTGTGCAAGCGAGGCGACCGCTTCGCCGCCCTTCAGCCGATCTCCATGGGGCTTGCGAGGCTGTATGCCTCGACCTCCGCCGGTGCGGCGCGGGGGCTGGCCTTGCGGATGGATCACGGCTCCCAGTATCTGTCGGACCACTTCACCAACCAGATCAAGTTCTGGGGCATCCAGCCGTCCTACGCCTTCGTCGAACAGCCCCAGACCAACGGCGTCGCCGAGAGGTTCAATCGCACGCTCAAGGAACAGATCATCCATGGCCGCATCTACCGCAACATCGCGGAGCTGCGGAACGCCGTCCGCGGGTTCGTCGAACAGTACAATGCCCAGTGGATCGTGGAGAAGAACGGCTACCTGAGCCCCGCTCAAGCTCGTCAGGCGTGGCACACCGCGATGTCACTCAGGCCCGCCGCATGAGACAAACTTGTGTCCAAGGAACCGGGTGCGATACACTCAGAGGTACGCTAGAAGAACAGAATTAAGATTGTCGGGTGCCAATCGGGTGCTAATTCGGTATTTTGTTGCGGATGGCTGTAGCGTAAGTCATTGAATTTTAACATGGTGGGGTGGCCGAGTGGCTGAAGGCGCCGGTTTGCTAAACCGGTATACGGTGTTGAACCGTATCGAGGGTTCGAATCCCTCTCCCACCGCCAGCTAGTCCTTTGTTTTTGCAGAGTTTATCGGTAGGGATTCGAACTCTCGGTACATTCAAAGGGTTAGCGGGGCTTGCTGCGGTCCGTGCGGTACCGGGAGAGCGAACGGTCGGACGTCGGGGGGCGTTTGGGGCCGTTTTTCTCCGTCGCCGAGTTTGGTGGTACCGTTCAGGCGGGATGGTAGCCGGAATTTCCGGGGTCAGACCGGCCGGAATCGAAGGGCCGTCCGCTGCTCTTCCCATGAGACCGGCAGATCGATACCGCGCAGTAGCATCTTGGCCGTGAGGTCGGGTGGCTGCCGGCCTTCGAGAATGGCTGCGACGATGTCGGGCGCGAGGAAGGAAAGACGCATGACCCGGGTGATGTAGGACCCGGTCAGGCCTTCGCGTTCGGTCAGCTCCTTGATCGATCGGATACGCCCGGACGTCAGCAGCTGCATCCAGTCGTGGGCGCGGTCGATGAGCTTGATCAGGACGGGATCAATGCGTCCCGGCGGCGCATCGGCGCTCCCTTCGATCACCAACTTGAGCTCGCTGCCACGGCGACGCAGGGTAAAGGGCACGGCGAGAGTGTGTGTGCCTTGGGGTGACGTCTCGGGACCCTGGTCGACCACGTCAAGCAGCTGCCGTAAGCCCGCTATGCCGATCTCCAACCGGACGCAATCCTTCTCGAGGACGACCCGGCGAACAAGCGTGGTGATGATCTCGCGGCACCGACCGGGGGCTGCCGCTTCGAGTTCTCGATGGAGGCTCGCGGCGGCCCTGATCGTCTTGTCGATGTCGCCGGCTTCGAGACCTTGCAGGACGCCCATCAGTTCACCGTTATCGCCGAACAATCGCACGAGCCGGCTCACCACAATGGCCTCGATCTCCCGCGCGGCGATGCGCTTGCCCTTGGTGCTGACGCTTGGATCGGGGGACCTGCCTCTGGTGATCAGCGACCGCTCGATGTAATAGCGGTAGCGCCGTCCGCACTTGACCGCATGGCTCGGCGTAAAGCGCTCGCCTTCGGCATCGAACAGCAGGCCTGCGAGCAGGCTCGGGTCCTTGGCGCCGTCGGCGTTGCGGCGCTTGCGCCGGTTCGATTCGATGACCCGCTGGACCTTCTGCCAAAGCGTATTGTCGATGATCGCGTCGTGCTCGCCCGGATAGACCTTGCCCTTGTGGACGGCCATGCCGATGTAGACCTCGTTCGCCAGCATGTGGTAGAGGGCGCCCACGGCGAAGGGCTTGCCGCCCCAACGCGTGCGCGTTTGGCTGATCCTCTCCTTGGTCCTGATGCCATCGGCGTCGAGCTCGGCCTTGACCTGCCGAACACTGCCCGTCTCGGCGTAACGGGCATAGATGTGGCGAACGATCCCGGCCTCCCGGTCATTGATGATGAGGCGCTTGTCCCGGAGGTCATAACCGAAGGGCGGATGGCCGCCCATCCACATGCCTTTCTTCCTCGAGGCCAGGAACTTGTCCCGGATGCGCTCGCCGGTAACCTCGCGCTCGAACTGGGCGAAGGAAAGCAGGACGTTGAGCGTCAGCCGCCCCATTGAGGTGGTGGTGTTGAACTGCTGGGTGATCGAGACGAACGACACACCGTGCGTATCGAGGACGTCGACGATCTTGGCGAAGTCTGAGAGGGAGCGGGTCAGGCGATCGACCTTGTAGACAACGATGACATCGACCTTGCCGGCCTCGATGTCGGCCAAGAGCGATTGCAGCGCGGGACGCTCGACCGTTCCGCCCGAGAAGCCGCCGTCATCGTAGGTGTCGGCGAGGACCGTCCAGCCCTCGTGGCGCTGGCTCTCGATGAAGGCTTCGCAGGCCTCGCGCTGGGCTTGGAGCGAGTTGAAGCTGAGCTCGAGTCCCTCCTGGCTGGATTTGCGGGTGTAGACTGCACAGCGCAGTCGACGCTGATCGTTTGGCTTCGTCATGTGCCCCGTCCTGCCGGCGATCCGATTCGTGCATCCGGCTTCGTGTTGTTCAGGCCGAAGAAGGCGGGCCCCGACCAGCGGGTGCCGGTGATCTCACGGGCGATCTTGGAAAGGCTGTCGAAGCGTTGACCATGCCATTCGAAGTCCCCTTCCAGGATCGTCACCTCATGGGTCTCCCCTTTCCAGACACGGACCAGCCGTGTCCCCGGCTTGTAACTGAGCCGAACAATCGGGGCCGCCCCGCCGTTTTGCGTGAGGTCTCGCGCGAGACGCTTCAGCTTCCTCCGTAGCGCGGGCTTGAGCCCGCCCCGTGCCTCGGCCTGAACCGCGTAGGCGACGCCGCGCAGGAGGAGGTCGGCACCGAGGCGCTTGGGGGGAGGGTTGCCATAGTACCGATGCCAATGATCTCTCAGATCATCCTTTGAGAGGGTCTCCAGCATGGCGACTGCTTCGGCCAATGCCGCCGGTGACAGCTTCGCGCTTGCCATCGGGCTTACGCCGCATCGGCGCGGTAGACCGTGGTGCCGGTGTCACTCTTGCCGCACAGGACAGCGATCCCGCGCTTACGCAAGCCCGTGAGCGCCGCGCGGACGCTGTGGGGTTGCCAGCCGGTGGCCTTCGTCATCTCGGACATAGCGGCGCCATCGGGGCGCGACAGGAGCGACAGGAGCTGCGCTTGCTTGGTCCCAGGGCGGATGGCAATGCTCGAAGTTGATCCGTTGTGCTGATTGCCTCCGCGTCGTGTTTGGCCGGCATCAACGCCGACAGCAGCGCGACCGGCCTTCGTGATGATCGGCTTCTTGTCCTTGCCTCGCTCGATGACGAAGCCCCGTTTGACGAGGCTGGCGAGCGTCGTCTTAAGGGCGCCGCCCTTGAGCGTGACGCCGTCGGGCAATGGCAGGATCGCGGCGCCACGCCGGGCGGACGCGGCCGTGAGAATCTTCTGCTGGTTGGGGGTGAGCTTCGACATCGGGATCTCCGTTGGCATGTGCGCCGCGGTGATTGCGGCGCTTCCACCACCCAAAGCCCCGTCGGTGGTGCCGATCGGGGCGGCGGACCGGAGACGGTCCGCCAGAGGTCGTCACCCATGCATGCTTGCCGCTGCGGCGAAGTCCAGTCCTTTCAGCGTGATCGTGTAACCGACGTCGGTTCGTCGCTTTCGGGGGAAACGACGATGATCATCGTCTCGGCGATCGCCGTGAACCTTCTCGGGCACACTGAAGCCGCCGGGCGCAGGATGCATATTCCCGCGCCCGCAGTTCGGGCGATTGACCTTCGATGGCCGCTTCATGCGCGTCTTCGAGGACTTCCGTCGCCAGTGTGGACAGGCGGCGGAACAGTTCCTTGCGATCGTCATCCATTGGCCGCACCTCGTGATCGGCACGGCCATGCACGCTTGCCGGCGCGATGAAGTCAACGGCGATTCGGTGGGCAAGAAAAAGGGCGGCGGCCCCACGGAGGGCCGCCGCAATCGTTACTCGTACCGGTTTATTCCCGCTCATCCGCTTGCTTGGCTAATCGGGCTATTTCGGCGGCCATCCACTCTTCTACGCCCATCTGCTCTGGTATCAGCAGGACGCCACCTTGGGGCTGTTCGTCTTGCTTCTCGGGCTCGAGCCCGCCAGCTTGCCGATAGAACGAAAAAAGAAGCTGGGTGGCTCTGGGATCACCTTTGAGCGCCTTGACGATCTGCGTGTGCAAGATTGCCTCCATGCGAGACATCCTGCGGGTTCGATCGCCTTCGCGCACGGTGATCTTCTCACTCAGCATCTCCTCGAACAGGGCCGCGGTGTTCTTTGACCCTTTGGGCCGGCCCTTCCGGTTACCCGATTGGCCGGGTTGGAACTGGGTGCCCTTCGGTGGTTTGCCGTAGCCTATTTCGTATGCGTCATTCTCCTTCTTGGTCATGGAAAGTCTCCCTTTCCGGGGTAGCGGGCCGTTCGCGCCTGGCTGGGCGCGAACGGCCCTGGTTGTGCTCCTCCTATTCGGTGGCGCGATCCGTTTCGAGTTCGGCAAAGGTCTTGCCGGTCTCGGCGTGAGTCGCATCCAGTTTCGCTACTTGGTCGAGGCGCTTAACGATCGTGTCGCAATACTTGGGGTCGAGCTCGATGCCATACCCCTTTCGCCCGGTTCGCTCGGCGGCAACGAGAGTGGTGCCGCTGCCGGCGAAGGCATCGAGCACGATGCCGCCACGCTTAGAGCAATCGAGAATCGCGTCGGCGACGAGCCCGACGGGCTTTACCGTCGGGTGTAGAGCAAGCTCTTCGTCACGACCCTCTCGAAAGCTGTTGATACCGGCATACGACCAGACGTTTGTCCTGTAGCGACCGTGCTTGCCGAGCTCGACGTTATTGATGTGCGACGCCGTGCCCGACTTGAAGACAAACACCAGCTCGTGCTGCGACCGGTATAACGAACCCATCCCACCGTTGGTCTTGGCCCAGACACAGAGGTTCTTAAACTCGGTATAAGCCTCTGTGCCGGCCGCGACGATCTCGCCTATGTGACGCCAGTCGATACATACAAAATGAATGGCGCCGCCGACGCTTGCGTCGGCCAGGTTCGAGAACACGGTACTCAGAAAGGCCGTAAACTCGGCCTTCGACATCTCGCCCGCGGCCATCGCAAACTCGCGATGTTTGACCTTACCGAGCCCGCAAACGTGGCCGTCGATCGGCACGTTGTACGGCGGGTCGGTAAAGACCCTCTGCGCTTGCTCGCCGACGAGAAGCCGACCGTATGCGTCTGGGTCGGTCGCGTCGCCGCACAAGAGCCGATGCCTGCCAATCTGCCAGAGGTCGCCAAGCCGTGTAACCGGCGGCTCGGACTCATCGACCTCGGGCACCTCGTCGGCGGGGTCTTCATCCGCCACGACCTCGAGTTCACCGACCAGGATGTCGATCTCGGCAACCTCGAAGCCGGTAATCGTGGCATCGAAGTCAATCTCGAGCTCGGTAAGGTACTGCAGCTCGAGTCCGAGGAGTTCTCGGTCCCAGCCCGCGTTCTCTGCGAGCTTGTTGTCGGCGATGACGTAGGCGCGAATCTGCGCTTCGTTCAGGTCATCGAGACAGATCACGGGCACCGTATCGAGACCGAGTAGCTTGGCCGCGTCGACGCGGCCGTGGCCGGCGACGATGCGGCGGTTGCTGTCGATCAAGACCGGGTTGGTAAACCCGAACTCTTCGATGCTCGCGGCGAGTTGTCGAATCTGCTTTGGGCTATGGGTACGCGCATTGCGATCGTATGGTTTGAGCGCCGCGACCGGTAGATGGTCGACGGCACGGTATTGCATGGGCAACCTCCGAGTTTGTTGATCCGTACTCGGAGGAGATGGCACCGATGCGCGCAGCTTTCATTCAGAACAAATACGCCGCCTTTTCTGTGAAGAAACGAAGTTCGCCACATGGCGCCATGTATGGTTCGGGAATAGGCGTTTCGCGACCATGCGTGCGGCCCGCTCATGGGGCGGTCCCTGCCACCAGTCGGCCTCCCTGATGCGGGGCCAGCCCTCCAGACCGCACCGTCGCTTCCGCAGCTTCAGCCAATCGAAGTATCGCTCGTAAAATATGGGCACGAGGATCGCCCGAATATGCTCCGTAAGCTTGTCCGGCCTGCGCCCGCGCTTCTTGTCGGTCCCCGCCAAGCGAGCACACAAATGGTCGAACACCTTGTCGGGGATCGGTTCGTCTCGGTGACGGCGCAGCGCTTCGGCAAGCTCTTTGCCATCGACAGCACCGTTTCTGGTGATCGTCACTTCCAAACTCCGATACGTCCCCCACGCATATTCGGCGTACATGCCCTTCTTGTTCGCGTCGGCCATCTTACGTCGCGATGTCGTCGAGCAAGCAGGACGGTGGTACGTCGAGTGCCTTTGCGATCCTCTCAAGGACCAAGACGGTCGGATTGCGGACACCGCGCTCCACGCCGCTGACATAGGTCCGGTGAACGCCGCATTCGAAGGCGAGGCCCTCCTGGGAGAGACCGCGTTCCTTGCGATACCGCTTCACGTTGAGACCGACCCGTTGCCGAATGTCCATCCGACGAGGGGAGCCGGAATGTGGACTCTTGGGCTACAGCCTATGAGTCTCTTTTTCCTGGACTTCCGGACCACGGCAAGTGATCACGGTGGGAGATCAGTGATTCGAACCCGCGGAGGCGCTCGTGGACCCGATCGATCCCAGCATAATTCGTTACATCAAGCTCGGCGCCGGCGGAGGCTGGGCCCGGGCGTGTCTTGATCAGGGCGAGGTGCATTTTGGTTACGCAGCGGTACCGCACGAGATGTGCCTCGCCGGTGACTGGGAGAGTGTGACCGAGGTTCTCATGGAGAATGAAGGCCGGAGCCTCAGCAAGGCACGCGACGGTGTCCGAGAAATCCGCGACTTCTATACCTTGGGCGCGGATTGCCTTTGGGTCACGTTCGCGGACGGACATCTCTGGTGGGCGTTCGCCGAGCCGGAGGTGACCTGGCTCGGAGGGGACGGTGAGGGGCAGGGCGTCCGCATGCGCAAGACCGTCGATGGCTGGTGCAAGACCAACGTCGAGGGCACGCCGCTTAGGATCGATGGCCTGAGCACACGGCTCACCCAAGTCGCCGCATATCGCCAGACCATCTGCCGCGTGAAGGCCTCCGATTATCTGCTCCGGCGCATCAATGGCATCACCGATCCCGACGTTGCGCGAGCCCGCGAAGTGAGGATCGAGATGACGGAGGTTGCCGCCAAATTGATCGCCGGCCTGCACTGGGCGGAATTTGAGACCCTGGTCGATCTCATATTCGCGCGCTCGGGTTGGCAACGGGTCTCACGCGTCGGTGGGACCCTCGCCGACGTCGATCTAATTCTCGAGCAACCGGTGACGGGTGAGACCGCCTTCGTGCAGGTCAAGTCCAAGGCAGGACAATCGGTCCTCGATGACTACATTGGTCGCTTCCGCCGCAGTGGGTGAGAACGGCAGAGCAATAATCCCCCACTGAAGCGGCCGGTCGATCCGGCTGCGGCGGACCAAAATGGGACCGCGTATAGCCTTCTGTCAGGGTTGCTCTGACTGGAAGGCGGGGGGGATGTATCGGGTGGAGTTGTACGCACGGGTTCGGCGGGCGTGTCATGTCGAGGGGATGAGCACCCGCGAGGCCTCGCGGGTGTTTGGTGTAGACCGCAAGACGGTCCGTAAGATGCTGTCGTTCTCGGTGCCGCCAGGGTATCGCCGAAGCGCGCCGCCGAGGCGGCCAAAGCTGGGTCCGTTCACGGGAATCATCGATCGGATCTTGGAAGACGATCGGACCAGCCACCGCAAGCAACGGCACACTGCGAAGCGCATCTTCGACCGCCTCCGGGACGAGTACGGTTTCACGGGCGGCTACACCATCGTGAAGGACTACGTTCGTGAGCAGGGGCTTCGGTCGCGTGAGGTGTTCGTGCCACTCTCCCATTCCCCCGGTCACGCCCAGGCGGACTTCGGCGAAGCGATGGCGGTGATCGGCGGCGCGTTACGGAAGATCCACTTCCTTGCCTTCGACCTTCCCCACAGTGATGGTTGCTTTGTTGCGGCCTATCCGGCGGAGACGACCGAAGCATTCTGCGATGGCCACAACGCGGCGTTTGCCTTCTTCGGCGGCGTCCCCCGATCCATCCTGTACGACAACACCAAGCTGGCGGTTGCCCGGATCCTGGGCGATGGGAAGCGGCAGCGAACGCGCGTCTTCACGGAGCTTCAGTCCCACTATCTGTTCGAGGACAGGTTCGGCCGGCCGGGCAAGGGCAACGACAAGGGCAAGGTCGAGGGACTGGTCGGCTTCATCCGGCGGAACTTCCTGGTCCCCGTCCCGCGTGCCGAGAGCTTCGCGGCCCTCAACGATGCTCTCGCCGAACAGTGCCGCCGGCGCCAGGCGGCGCGGCTGCGGGGCCACAAGGAGACCATCGGCGAGCGTCTCGAGCGGGATCGTCAAGTTCTCTTGCCATTGCCGCCTGCTCCCTATGATGCCTGCGATAAGCGCCCTGGACGGGCGAGTTCGCTGTCGCTGGTGCGTTACCGCAGCAACGACTATTCCGTGCCCGTGGCCTACGGCCACCGTGAGGTGCTCATCCGGGGCTACGTCGATGAGGTGGTGATCAGCTGCGGGGCCGAGGTGATCGCCCGGCACCGCCGGTCCTACGACAGCGAGGACCTGATCTTCGACCCGCTGCATTACCTGCCCTTGATCGAGCAGAAGATCGGCGCCCTCGACCAGGCCGCGCCATTGGCGGGCTGGGACCTGCCCGAGGCCTTCATCACTCTGCGGCGGCTCCTCGAAGCTCGTATGGGCAAGGCAGGCAAGCGCGAGTACGTCCAGGTGCTCCGTCTACTGGAGACCTTCCGGCTCGAGGAGGTCGAGGGTGCGGTCGGCGACGCCCTGCGGCTCGGCGCAATCGGCTTTGATGCGGTGAAGCACCTGGTACTGTGCCGCATCGAGCGGCGGCCGCCCAGGCTCAACCTCGACGTCTATCCGTATCTGCCGCGCGCCCGGGTCGCGATGACGTCCGCCAAGTCGTACATGAGCCTGCTGTCGGGGCTCGGCGCATGACCGACACACCGCAAGTGCTGCTCGCCCACCACCTCAAGACGCTGAAGCTGCCGACCTTCCTGCGCGAGTACGACAAGATCGCCCGGCAGTGCGCCTCGGAAGGCGTCGATCACGTCCGCTACCTGTTGAGACTCGCCGAGCTCGAGCTGATCGACCGCGAGCGCCGCATGGTCGAGCGGCGCATCAAGGCGGCGCGCTTCCCCGTGGTCAAGAGCCTCGACAGCTTCGACTTCAAGGTCATCCCCTCGCTCAACAAGGCGCTGGTCCTGGAGCTGGCCCGCTGCGAGTACATCGAGCGCCGCGAGAACCTCATCGCGCTCGGCAACAGTGGGACCGGCAAGACCCACATCGCCCTCGGTCTCGGCCTGGCGGCCTGCCAGAAGGGCCTCTCGGTCGGCTTCATCACCGCCGCCGCGCTGGTCCACGAACTCATCGAGGCCCGCGATGACAAGCAGCTGCTGAGGTTCCAGAAGAAGCTCGCCACCTACAAGCTTCTGATCGTCGACGAACTCGGCTTCGTGCCGCTGTCGAAGACCGGCGCCGAGCTGTTGTTCGAGGTGTTCAGCCAACGCTACGAGCGGGGCTCGACCCTGGTCACCACCAATCTGCCCTTCGACGAATGGACCGAGGTGTTCGGCTCCGAGCGCCTCACCGGCGCGCTCCTCGATCGCCTCACCCACCACGTCAACATCCTCGAGATGAACGGTGACAGCTACAGGCTCAACCAGAGCCGCAGGCGTCAAACCCCGACTGCTAACTGAACCGACCACCCAGCCCACGCTTGACCCCGTGGGCCCACAGGTCCCTCCCGCGCGCGCCGCCGCGTCAGCCTGTTGAGGGCACGCCGCGTCGCGCGCGGGGCCCTCCCGTGGACTACGGGGACAAGCCCGCAGCCGCCAAGCGGTCCCTTCTTACACCGCCGAGGTGGTCCCTTTTTGCTCCGCCATTGACACCCGACACGCCATTGGGCTATTTGCCCCCCCGCCACGCGCGTGCGAAGGCAGCAAATGTGGGCCTCGCCCTTCACAGGGATAGGCTCTCAGAGCGTAACCGCATCTAGTGTCAGGTAAATTTCTCATGGATATTACTATCGGGAAGCGGCCCAGAAAAATTTAGGGGGCTGTCCTAGCTAAGCGGCATGCTTAGGCTAGGATGGCGGGATGTACGAGAGGAAAAGCCGGCTCAGTGATTGGAAGCGCGGTCGTCTGATTGAGCACTTCGTTGCGGGTACGACGGCTCGGGCAGCAGCCGAACTGGTTGGCGTCCACCGGAACACGGCGGCCTCGTTTTATACTCGGCTTCGCAAGGTGATTGCCGAGGAAATGGAGAAGGCCTCGCCTTTTGCCGGAGAGATCGAGGTTGATGAGAGTTATTTTGGCGGCCGCCGCAAAGGCAAGCGGGGTCGAGGCGCTGGCGGAAAAGTCCCGGTTTTCGGGCTTTTGAAGCGAGGTGGGAAGGTCTACACGGCGATGATTCCCAATGCCCGGACTGCCACGTTGATGCCGATTATGGAGCGTATGATCCGGCCTGACAGCATCGTCTATACGGACGGCTTTTCGAGCTATGATGCCCTGGACGTTTCGGACTTCCACCATGTTCGGATCAATCACTCGGAGCGGTTCGTCGACGAGCGGAGCCATATCAACGGGATCGAGAACTTCTGGAACCAGGCGAAGCGGCATTTACGGCGCTTCAATGGCGTCCCGAAACAGAGCTTTCACCTGTTCCTCAAGGAGTGCGAATGGCGGTTCAACGGAGGTGACCACCGAGAACTGCTTAACCAATTGAAGACATGGATTATTTTGAGACAGAAACGCCCTTAGCTAGGACAGCCCGAAATTTAGCGTCTCTCCACGAGTTGAAAGTGGCGACTATGACGCGAGGCACATGGTAAGCGCATAACATGCCATATGGATAGTTTGCGTCTTGCTCATCGTGACAGATAGCCTTCGCTTATACCGGGCACGCGAACCGTCTCGTGGCAGATGTCAATGCCGCGCTCATGGAGCAGGTCCTCGACTTGCCGCAATGATAGGGGGAAACGGACATACATCATTACGGCAATGCGGATAACCGGGGTGAAGTCTTGAAGTATCTGAACGGATTTCTCATCCACAGACGCTACGAAATGCGCCTCACCGCCTCAAGCAATTTTGCTCTGACATCGCCATTCCGTCCGTTACGAGGTTTTCAGGAGGGACAACCGGCGGAATTCGATCCAGCCGTCAACCCTTCTTTGTAAGCCCCAAGACAATACGGTGCGGCAGTGCGAGCGTGGCTGGAAAATGGCTACGATCGAGAGCCGTCCCTCTGTTGTACGGGATGCTTACGTTACACTGGCCGATGCGGGTTTGAGCCGTGGCGAACAGAACGTCCACGGTTTGCGTGAACTCCTAAACGATGATGCGCTCGCGCCGTTTCGCCGGGAGATCGCTTTTCGGTTTCTGAGCGCCTACCCGAATGCTTCGCCGTACCGCTTGCAGGAACTGCTGGAAAGCGCTTCCGGGATTGTGGACGCGCGAGGGGAACTGATTTCAATCGCACGCGATATTCTCCACGGTACGATTCCTATTGACGAGGGCAATCACGACCAATGGTTGATAACCGCTTATTTTGCCTCGCCACAGGAATTTCAGGACTCTGTTGCATCGCGAGCAGCGGCAGGGCCGGAGATCGTGTGGTTGATGCGCGACATGACGGGCTACAGAAGAAGCGAGTCGGAACAGGCGCCGGCCTTGAGCATCGGGCAGCTTGAATTTGGTGCGGGCATTGCTGCTCAGCATTTTCCGAACGCTTCACATCCAAGCGGCGGTTGGTCGGGTGACCGCAATGCATGGGACGATGCTGAATTTGTCGGCAACCTAGTCAACCAGATTTCCGCCGATCCAACGGAGGCAGCAACATCGGCGCTGTCACGTCTCGAATCCGACAACCGACTCGCCACCTATCGCGACCAAATCAAACACGCGCTTGCCAGCCAGCAGACGCGGCGGCGAGAATCAGAATTTTTGCATCCAAACTGGGAGCAGACCGTCGCGGCGCTTTCAAACGGCGCACCCGCGAATGTGGCCGATCTGCATGCGATTTTGATGGTCAACCTCAAGGACAACAGGACGCGTATCGCTTCCGCGAATAACGACATCTACAAACGCTTTTGGAATGAAGACAGCTACGGCAGAGTCGAAAATCCAAAATCCGAAGAAAGCTGCTGCAACGTGTTGATCGATTTTCTACGGGCGAGTTTTCAGCCTCTCGGCGTTATCGTAGAACCGGAAGGCCACATGGCGGCGGACAGGCGCGCCGATATTTCCGTGTCTCTTCCCGGTCAGAAGATTCCCGTTGAACTCAAGCGCGACTATCATGCCGACGTCTGGAGTGCGGCGGAAACGCAACTTGACCGATTCTACACGCGTGATCCGGAAGCCTCTGGCTTTGGCGTCTACGGCGTTTTTTGGTTCGGTAACAAGAGGCCTCGAACGATACCCCAGGTTTCCGACGGACAACCCCCTCCGCGATCAGCTGCGGAAATGGAAAACATGCTTCGCGCGCTGATCCCGCATGACAAGCGCGCGCGAATCGCGGTCCTTGTGATCGATGTTTCTGGTGAGGTGAACTAGGACGGAAGTGTGGGTTTCGGCACAATCGCAATTCATAGATGTATTTCTCACCGCGCAAGTTGTACCAACGGCCTGTCTGCATCCGTCAATAGTTCTCGGACATTCGCCTTTGATGGACAGTGTCACGCATTCGGGCAACAGGCGGCGTCCGAGGACCCTTAAGATACTGACGTACGATTGAGCGCGGCGCTGGTTGACAGGCTATCGGGCCGGGCGGATAGTGTCCGGCTTTCGCGGCGGGCCGAGCCGCGTCAGTTGCCGTTTTGCCGATCAGATTTTGGGGGACCTGTCGTGATCTCTGCCGTGATGCCGACCTACGCGCGCTCCGATATCACCTTCGAGCGGGGCGAGGGGGCCTATCTCTACGCCGACGACGGCCGACGCTATCTCGATTTCTCGTCGGGCATCGCGGTGACCGCACTGGGCCATAGCCACCCGCATCTGGTCGCCGCGCTCAAGGCGCAGGCGGAGAAGCTGTGGCACGTCGCCAACCTCTACCAGATCCCCGAGCAGGAACGCCTGGCCGAGCGTCTGGTCGCCAACAGCTTCGCCGATACGGTATTCTTCAACAACGCGGGCGCCGAGGCGCTCGAGTGCGGCATCAAACTGGTGCGCAAGTATCAGCACGAGACCGGCCATCCCGAGCGCTACCGCATGATTTGCTGCGAGGGCGCCTTTCACGGCCGCACGCTGGCGACCATCGCGGCGGGCGGGCAGGAGAAGCACCTGGCCGGCTTCGGTCCGCCGATGGACGGCTTCGACCACGTGCCTTTCGGCAACCTCAACGAGATGCGCGCCGCGGTCACGGCCGAGACCGCCGGCATCCTGATCGAGCCGATACAGGGCGAGAGCGGCATCCGACCCGCCGACGCCGATTACATGCGTGGCCTGCGCGTGGCCGCCGACGAGTTCGGCCTGTTGCTGTTCTTCGACGAGGTCCAGTGCGGCATGGGCCGCACCGGCAAGCTGTTTGCCCACGAATGGTCGGGCGTCACGCCCGACGTGCTGGCGACCGCCAAGGCGCTCGGCGGCGGCTTTCCGGTCGCCGCGTGCATGGCGACCGAAAACGCGGCGCAGGGCATGGGCGTCGGCAGCCACGGCTCGACCTTCGGCGGCAATCCGCTCGCCATGGCGGTCGCCAACGCGGTCCTCGACGTCATGCTCGCCGACGGCTTCCTCGACAACGTCGTGGCGATGGGCGGGGCGCTCGCGCGCGGCCTCGAGACCATCGTCGCCACCCACCCGGGCATCGCCGAGGAGGTCCGTGGCAGCGGCCTGCTGCGTGGCATCAAGCTTGCGAGCGACAGCCGCGAGATGGTCTCGACGCTGCGCGACAACGGGCTGTTGACCGTCGCGGCGGGGGACAACGTCATCCGCATGCTGCCGCCGCTGATCGTCGAACAGGCGCAGATCGACGAGGCGATGGCGATCATCGACCGCACTTTCGCCGACGCCGCGTCGGCCGCGGCCGCGTCATGAGCCCGCCGCGCCACTTCCTCGACCTCGACATGGTCGACGCGGAGGGCCTGCGCGAGATCCACGACCTCGGCATCCGCCTCAAACAGCAGTTGAAGGCGGGCGATCCGGTGCTGCCGCTGGCCGGCAAGACGCTGGCGATGATCTTCGAGGCGCCGTCGACGCGCACCCGGGTCTCGTTCGAGGTCGGCATGCGCCAGCTCGGCGGCCAGACCGTTATGCTGTCGCCGGTCGACACGCATCTCGGCCGCGGCGAGACGATCGCCGACACCGCGCGCGTGCTGTCGCGCTACGTCGACATCATCATGATCCGCACGACCGAGCATTCGAAGCTCATGGAGCTCGCCGAACACGCCAGCGTGCCGGTGATCAACGGCCTGACCGACCGCACCCATCCGTGCCAATTGATGGCCGACATCCTGACGTTCGAGGAGCACCGCGGCCCGATCTCCGGGCACACGATCAGCTGGGTCGGCGACGGCAACAACATGGCGGTGTCGTGGACCCACGCCGCGGCGCGCTTCGGCTTCACGCTAAAGATCGCCTGTCCCGAGGCGCTCCGGTTGTCCGACGAGGTGCTCGCCTGGGCCCGCGACAACGGCGGCGAGATCATCGTCTGCGACGACATCGAGAGCGCCGTCGCGGATACCGACTGCGTCGTCGCCGACACCTGGGTGTCGATGAGCACCGAGCGCGGCGACATCAACGAGCAGATGCTCGGCCCCTACCGCGTCGACGACCGGGTCATGGCGCTCGCCAAGCCCGACGCCATCTTCATGCACTGTCTGCCGGCCTACCGCGGCAAGGAGGTGACCGCATCGGTCATCGACGGCCCGCAGTCGGTCGTCTGGGACGAGGCCGAGAACCGCCTGCATGCCCAGAAAGGCATCCTCATGTGGTGCCTTAGCTGAACTAGAGCAAAGTCCGCGATCGGCATTGGCTGGAATCTATCAGCCCGCGCCAACCTTATTGGGACAAGAGGCGGTCCGCCGACCGTTCGGCCGGCTTTGATTCCATACGATTGGTGTGCGCGGCGATTGAGCGCAGGTCGTCAACGATGACCGGAAATCGAGTAAGGGTTCATCCTAATTGTACCGAACGACCAAGGCTGCTAAAATCGGCACGTCATGACAACGCAGGTTCTCTTCCTTGCTGCGATTTCGCGGCGAATTACCGACCCGGTCCTCTCGAGGAACCGGGACGCCGTTCGTCGTTTCATCGCTGCAAAGGAGCCTGCGACCAATGTTATCTGACCAATCCGCCACATCCTGTTTCTCGGTCTACGCGCCGTCGGACCCGGCGATGCTGCCGCGCGTCCTTGGCGTCTTCGCGCGCCAGGACGTCGTGCCCAGCCGCGTCGTCGCGGCGCCGAGCGAGCGCCACCCTGGCGAACTCAGCATCGACCTCCAGGTCGAGGGCATGGGCATCGCCAAGCGCGAGTACATCGCCGCGCGTCTGCGCAATCTGGTCGACGTCACGCTGGTGCTGACCTCGGAGAAGGCGCACTACCGGGCCGCCTGAGGCGCGCCGCCGCCGGTCGCGTCGCGGCGTCGCGCCGGACGCGCGCCGGTAGTGTCTCAGTTTGAAATTCAGCCGAAACAACGCCCGGAACGTCGGCTTTTTCAGCGGATCATGTCTGCGCTGGGCGCGACAGCGGACCTTGGCGCGTGGTCATCGGCGCAGCCGCTTTTGACCGATACTGTTGATAAAGTCAGGGAAAAGCGGATTCGAGACGAAATTGGCTATCATCGTCGAATTCATAAATTTCTAAGTCATTGATTTTCTTGAAACCGCATATTTGTTGGCTCCTACAAAATCACGATTTCCGCCTCTCAAAATAGCTTATCAACAGTATCGACCCTTAGCCGACCAAGAAGCTTTTGCGGAGCAGCTCAATCTGTAATTGGACCGCTGCCGACGCGGGGATGGGGTCGTCCGCCGTCCGCAACTGCCATGCACAGTACGATTTCGTCGGGACGAGGCGCATCGGCGACCATGACGGTCACGGTGTCGAAATGGTCGAACGACCAAGCTTCATCTTTGTGCCCGAGCGGTAGGTCGATAGGAACGCCGGCGGCCGCAACCTTTGCATTCGAGGGAATCAATGACTTGCCGCCACCGACTGCTGTACGCATGGGTTTGCCAAGTTTCGGGTGGATCATCGCTCCCCCGTGCTCCAAATCGCCGGCAATTCCGACGATGGCTGCCTTGCCGTAGCTGACTGGCGGGCCAACAAGCATTCCTACGGCGTCGCCCATTAGTCGCTCGCCAAGTTGGCCGCCGATGTCGAATAGAGGCGATAAATCCTCGACGAAGCGCCCGGCGAAAGGATTTCGGATCACGGCAACAGCAACGACCCGAGTTATTGGATTGCAGGCCTCGCCAACGGCGTCCGCTTCTATGGTCTCCTTGATGATCACGGTCTTGCGAATGTCCATTGTAGCCGCCCCCCTGTGCCAACCTTTTACCGGCTTCGTCTAGATACTCTCGGACATGCAGGGCATCATATCGGTCCCAACGGCCCAAAGCCAACTGGACAGGCCCCCGCTTGATTGAATGGTGTGGACGGCCGCCACCACCGGCATCGTGATTCGCGAAAATTCGGATTCTGTTCGAAGGGCTGCCAATGTCCGGGTATGGCTCCACCCGGACTCAATGGCCGCACCGGAACGATGACCGCTTTCGGGCGATTGGCCGACATGCGGCGCCGTTTCTTGCTTTTGAGCCACGTCAAATTTCAGACTGAGACACGACTCGTGCGCTGCGTCGCTTGCCAGCCGACCGGCGCTGCGCGATGATGGCGCCGCGTCGTGACCAGGCAGGGGCGTTCGTCGATGAAGTTGTCGTATTCCACCGTTTCACGGTGCGTCGTCGTTGCCGCGCTGGCCGTCATGGTCGCGGCCTGCGAGGCGACCACCGTTCAGCCGCACTACCCGACGATCACCTTCAGCCACTTGGCGCCGGTCAATCTCGACGTCGCCACGGTCGAGTATGTCGATCGATACGTCCCGCCGCAGCAAGCGCCCAATGTCGATCATCTGTTCCCGGTGCCGCCGTCGACCGTCGCTGCGCGCTGGGCGCAAGACCGTCTGCTTGCGACCGGGGTGACGCGGCGCGCGCGCGTCGTTCTGGTCACCGCCTCGGTGACCGAGACGCCGCTCGCCAAGACAACGGGTCTGACCGGCACCTTCACGATCGATCAGGTGGCGCGCTACGACGCGACCGCCGAGATGCGCGTCGAGATCGTCACCGACTCAGGCGTGGTCGAGGGCCGGGCGAATGCCATCGCGACACGGTCGCGCACGGTGCCCGAGGATATCACGCTCAACCAGCGCGACCAGATTTGGTACGAGATGGCCGAGGCCCTGATGCGCGACCTGGACGGCCAGCTGACAAAGAACATCCGGCTTCATCTAGGACGCTGGGTGCGGTAGGCGCGCGCACCCGGCGGCGTGGCCGTGCGGCGCAGGTCGCGATGGCCGCGGCGACCGCCCCGAAGAGCACGGCCGATCCATACGGCAGGGCGTCGGCGCCCAACCAATCCATCATCGGCCCGTTCGCCGCCGGCCCCATTGCGGCACCGACGCCGTAGAGCATCGCGAAGCAGGCGCTGCCGATGACGAGCATGCCGCCCGCGTAGCGTTCGCCCAAAATGGACAGCGCCCCGGTATAAAGGCCGAACGATGCGCCGCCGGCGACGAACACCACCGGCCAGAGCGCGTGCGCGACGAGAAACGACGCCGGGATCGCGACGCATGCGAGCGCCGTGAGCAACGCGCACCCCACTAGCACATGGACCTTGGGGAACCTGTCGAGCAGCCAGCCGATCGGCATTTGCGTCGCCACCATGCCGAATAGGAACGCCGAGACGGCGAGCGCCCCGAACTCCGGTGTCCAGCCTTGCACCAGCGCGTAGACCGGCAGGAGCGTCAAGATGGTGGCGTCGAAGCACGCGTACGCCAGGACCGCCAGCACTAGGATCGGCGTGGCCGCGAGAAACTGGGTCATGGCGCGAAGCGAGACACCGTCGTTCCACTCGTCCGCCATTGAGCGCTGCACGACAACGAGCGGCGAAGCGCCGACGACGATGATGGTCGCGCATACCACAAACGGCGTCCAACTCGCCGTGCCGGTCACCGCGAGAAGGCTTGAGCCGAGCCCGAAGCCCGCTGCGTTGACCGTCGTGAATAACCCCATGACCCGTCCGCGGGCGGCGTCCGCCGCGATCGAGTTCATCCACGCCTCGGCAACGACGAAGCTCATGTTCAGCGAGAACGCGAGCATGACCCGCAGCACGAACCAGACCGCGAGGCTGTCGAACAGCGGAAATGCGAGCATCGTCCCGGCCGAGCCAATGAGGCCGGCGAGCATCAGCCGGCGCGCGCCTGCCAAACACAATAGGCGTGGCAACAGCGCGCACGACAGCAGCATGCCGACGCCGGTCATGGCACTGTTGATGCCGATCATCGTGTCGCTCACGCCGCGTGCCTTGAGAAGGAGCGAGAGCAGTGGATAGCTCAGCCCGAGCGCCAGCCCGAAGATGCCGATGCTGGCGAGAACGGCTCCGGCGGCCCGCCAGTCGGTCACCATCGGCCCACCTCGTCTTCAAAATTCTTGCTGCCGTTGTATAGTGAATATTGCAATGCATTGACAAACGATAACTTCTCTCAATTTGAGTGAGAAAAATTCACACAGTGATGACGCGTCGTCTGCCGCCGCTCAATGCCCTGCGCGCCTTCGAGGCCGCAGCTCGCTTCGAGAGCTTCTCTCGGGCGGCCGACACGCTCGGCGTGACGCACGGCGCGGTGAGCCGGCAGGTCCGTCACCTCGAGCAAAGTCTTGGGATAGCCCTGTTCGAGCGGCGCCACCGCCGGGTCTTGTTGACTGAGCCAGGACGCGAGTTGTTCCGCGTCGTCGCCGACGCCTTCGATGGGATCGAGTCGGGGCTGCGCCGCCTCGGGCTCGACCGCTCGCCCGAGCGCCTCGTCGTCGCCATCGATCCCGACTTCGCGAGTCTTTGGCTTGTGCCGTGTCTCGCCGATCTGCGCGCCGCGGTCCCGGGGGTGGCGTTGGAGATCACGGCGTCGAAGGATATTGCACCGCTTTCCATCGGGCGCGCCGACTGCGCCGTGCACTATGGCCCCGAGCCGCCCGCCGGCCTCCACGTCGACGTTTTGTTCCGCTCCACGCTGTTCCCGGTCTGCGCGCCGTCACTCACTCGCGGGCGGCAACGTCTGCAGGCGCCGTGCGACCTGCGCCACCACACGCTGCTCCACGACCGCACGACCGCCGAGTGGTACCGATACGTCGAGATCAGCGGCGTCGAGGGCATCGACTGCACGCAAGGTCTGGTGTTCAGTGAGACGGCGTTGTCGCTCGAGGCTGCCGCGCGCGGCCAAGGCATCGCCATCGGCGACGACGTGCTGTCGTTGCGGCTTTATCGCGAGGGTCGCCTCACGCCGCTGTTCGGCCCCGCCTTCGGGTCGCCGAACGCGTACTACTTTCTCGCGCCGAAGGCGGCCCTGGCACGCGCCAAAGTGCGCGCCTTCCGCAAATGGCTGTTGGCCGCCATCGCCGCCCAGCGCGGCGAGTTCTCCTCGTTTGTCTCCAGTACGGATCTGACGGTGCCTTGATCGACGACATTCGATATGCGCGCCTCGCCCGCGCGCGATTCGCGCTGCAGCCGGTCGAGCGCCTCGTCCCCGGATGCGTTAAGGAGCCCGTAAATTATACTATGTTTTTAAATGCTAAGCCTGGAACTTAATTTCTCACACTAACTTATTATATGACCGCGCGGGCGCCCGTGGAGGCGCGCGGCGGGCGGGCTATAACATCGTCGGTTGGGCGTCGTCGGTCGGCGGGACCGTGAGGTGACGCACCGCGAGCCCGGTCGTCTCGGCGAGTCGCGCCGCGACGATCGAGCGGTGGCAGCGGTCCGGGTCGCGCTCGTAGCACATCAGACAGGGCCTTTCGGTCGCGACGAGCGCCGCGACCTCGCCGAGTTGGGCTCGGGCGGCCTCGGTCGCCAGCTGCGCCTCGAAGATCGCGTGGAAGCCGGCGGTGTCGCCGGCGCGCGCGGCATCGCGCCCCGCCTTGGGCGTGCCGAGCGCCTTCATGTGCCGATAGCCGATGCCGGCGGCCGCCATCGCCTCGCCGAGCGCGCGTTTGGTGAACTCGGGCCGGCGCGACCACGGCGCCTCGCGTACATCGACTAGCGTCGTCACGCCGGTGTCGCCGAGGGCAGCGACGACGTCTGCCAGGCTTGATCTCTCATAGCCGATTGTGAAGAGCACGCCAGTCACGGCGCGCGCCTCGATCGCGCGCGCCGGCGACCGGAGCATTGTCCGGTCATCTTTACGCGGTAAAGATGACCTGCGCTCAATCGCCGCGCAGGCCGGTCTAATGGAATTAAAGCTGGCCGAAGGGGCGGCGGCCCGCCTCTTGTCCCAATTAGATTGGCGCGGGCTGGCATAGCCCGACCGATTCCAATCGATCGGACTATGCGCCTATGCGTGAAAGGCGCGCCAGACCTCGTCGAGTTCGCCGTGGTGCTCGGCGAAGACCGCCAGCAGCTTGGGGTCGAAGTGGCTCGCCGGGTCGAGGCGCTCATCGCCCTCGAGAAGGATCTTGCGTGTCCGCGCGTGCGAGAATGCCGGCTTGTAGCTGCGCTTGGCGCGCAGCGCGTCGTAGACGTCGGCGAGCGCAACGATGCGCGCGGCCATCGGGATCGCCTCGCCCACGAGGCGGTTGGGATAACCGCCACCGCCCCACTGCTCGTGGTGCGACTGGGCGATCTCGGCGGCCATCTGCAGGCGGTCGGAATGGGACAGGATCTGATAGCCATAGTCCGAATGCTGGATGATCTCGTCGCGTTCATGCGGCTCCAGCGCCCCCGGCTTCTTCAGGAGCGCCGTGTTCACGCTCATCTTGCCGACATCGTGCAGCTGTGCGCTATAGCGAATTTCGTCGCAGAAGTCATCGGGCATGCCGAGCCGGCGGGCCAAAACATAGCTGTACTCGTTGGTCCGCTGAATGTGGTTCGCGGTGTCCTCGTCGTGGATCTCGGCGGCGCGCGCCAGGAGATTGATGGTCAGCTTGAAGGCGTCTTCGGTCTCGTTCTGCAGCGTGGCGATCTGGGCGCGCTGGGCGTCGAGCGTGCGGTTGCGCTCGCGCAGCTCGGCGTTCTTGTCGACGATACGCTCGAACATCAGAGCGCGCTCGATCGCCGAGCCGACGATATGGTTGAAGGGCAGGATCAGTTCCTGCTGCGCCGTCGTGAAGGGCCGGGGCTTCAGGCCGCCGGGCCGGCGCCGGTTGATCAACTGCACGACGCCGACCACGCTATTGTTGTATGTCGTCAGCGGGAAGCACAGCATCGAGCGGCTGCGGTAGCCGTACGCGATATCGAAGCTGTCGTTGAAGCGGTAGGGCACGCCGGACGGCAGCATGTAGAGGTCGTCGATCGCAAGCGTCTCGCCGGTATCCGCCACGTAACCCGCGATCGAGGCCTTGTTGATCGGTACGGCGAAGTCGGCCGTCTTGAGCTTGACGACGTCGTTCTGCAGGCTCGCCGCCTCGAGCCAGCGATGGCGGCCGCGGCGTCGCGCGGTGAAAATGCTGCCGGCCTCGGCGCCGGTGATCTCGCGGCTCTTGCACAGGATCTTCGACATCAGCTGGCGCACCGACTGGCGCGTCGGTTGCTCCATGAACTCGAGGAACTCGACCAGCGTGCCCTGGCCGGCGGCCGGCGCCTCGTCGCGCGTCGCCGCATTGCGTTGTGCCGGACGGTTGGGGCGCGTGGCGCGCGCGACGGCGGCGGCGGGGAAGCCGCCGTAGCCGCCGATGACCGCGTCGCGGTGCTGGGCGTCGTCGCCGATCGAACCGTGGTCGTCCATCTCGATGCTCCTTCCCCGAGCGGTGTTCAAGCCACCGTCTATGCGCCCTGTGCGTCGGATGTCTCGTCGTCGAAGTCGACATCGATGATCTCGGTGATGGCGAGTGTCGCGATGTCGCGGAACTTCTCGTATTTGCCCTGGTTGAGGTCGAGCAGGTTCGCGAGCCGCGAATAGCTCGCCGGCACCCAGATGTCGCGGCCTTCGGCGTTGGTGCGGCGGATGCCGAACTGCAGGCATTCGCGTTCGTCCGTGTTCAGCTTGCCGACCAGGTTCTTGGTCGCCCATACCGCGCCGTAGCGCGCGAAATCGCTGAGCCGCCCGGCGTGGTTGATGGTGTCGCCGAGCACGGTGAACTCGAGGTTGGTGGCCGAATGATAGGTGCCGAACCACTCCTCGCCCTCGTTGAGCCCGATGTTGAGGTAGAGCTCGTTGGTCCAGTTCTTGCGCAGCTGCCACTCGTGGCTCAGTTCGCGCATCTTCTGCTGCAACTCCTTGGCCGAGACGAAGGCGTTCTGCAGATAGTTGCGGTCGGGCTGCGGGAAGAAATAGGACACCATGCCGTCGCCGGCGTGCTTGCCCTGGGTCGCGTGATAGCGGCGCAGCACGTTCTCGGCCATGTGCCAGATCTGGTTGATCAGCTCGAAATATTCCTCGGGCGGCAGCTCGGCGCAGATCTTCACCGAGTCCTGCAGATCGGCGACCATCACGCAGAGCGGCGTGAAGACCGGCTGGCGGCTGCGGAACAGGTCGCGGATCAGCTGGTCGCGGCGCGACAGCAGCTCGAGGAAGGTGTCGGCCGGCGCCTCGGCCGGCGAGTGGATGAACAGCACGCCTTCGCGGAAGAAGGTGGCGTACACGTTGTGCCATTTTGGCGATTCGCGCGCATCGGCCATGTTGATGCGGGTTTCCGCGATCATGCCCGGCTGTGCCGCGCGTGTCCCATCGTAGAGCGACTGCAGGCGGCCGAGGTCGGCGTTGCTGATCTCGGGGGCCAGCTTGGCGAAAGCCTCCTTGGGCAGCCTGATCTTGGCGATAGACAGGTGAAAGCGGATCAGCTCGTCGCGGTCCTGCCAATTGCTGGCCACGGCCGAGTTGGCGAGCAGCTTGAAAAAGTTGCGGTTCTCGATCTCGGGATCGAGGCCGGCGGCGAGCCCGAAGAAACCCTCGCTTGCCTGGTCGTTGCACCATTCGACCAGGAAGTTGTAATTGACCATGTAGGCCGGCGTCTCGAGCCGGTCGAGCGTCAGGCGCATGCCCGTCGCGGTCGGCGCCGGCGCGGCCTTCGTCGGAGCCGGCGTCTCGGGCGCGGCTGGCGTCTCGGGCGCAGGGACCGGGCGGGTCGCATCGCGGGCGGGCGGCGCCATCGGGGTCGCAGCCGGTGCCGCCGGCGGGGGCGCCGATGCGCTGCCGAGCCGGGCGGCGATCTCGGCCATGCTCAAACCGTCGCGCTTGAGGCTCTGGACGGTTTCGATCACGCCGAGCGTGTCGTCGGGGAAGTAACCCAGCTGGCGGGCCTTCTCGTCGGCCGCCTCGGGCTTCTTGACGAGTGGCCGGGCGAGGATGCCGAGGGCGATATAATTGTTCAGCGTCGCTCGCGAGATCCCGGCCCGCTCGATGAGTTCCTTGCTGGTAAGCACGGCCCTACTCTTCTCAATCGGTGGTCGCGGCGCCGATCACTCGGCAACGCGCTGGGCTGACCGGTGCATCCGCATACAGTGGGACGGCCGTCGCGCCGTTCTCCGGCGTCGACAACTCCGCGGTCGACGAGCCGGACGGTGCGCAGTCATCGCGAATGACGGCGAGCAGAGCGTCGACCGACCGGCGCGCATCCTCGGCCTCGGCCAAGACGGCGTCGATCTCGTCGGCATAGGCGATCACCTTGGCAGTGCCCGCCGCCGCCGCCGACGGGTGGAGGAGGGGGATCATGATCGGCAATGCAAACAGCAGGCCGGCAATGATCACGTATATGAACGATTCGAAAGGCGGCAGCGCGCGGTCGCGGGAAATGGCCGTCGCGGCGCAAGCTGCAATAGTCTGGCTCGTCGGTGGCAACACGGCATCCTCCTGTCGTCTGCTTGATAGTCCCCACCTGGGAATGTCCAGGTCGGCAACTGGACTGATTAGACTGTAAAGCCAGTGCAGTCAACAGTTTATCTAAGTGTCCAATTGGACAATCACAACTTGGGAAGCACGTCGACCAACCCTCGCAAAGCCCTCGATACCGGGCGTTTGCGGGCCTTCCTGAAAGGAGAGGCGGTGCGCGCTATAGCGGGGTGTGTAACCCCGCGATGAGAAAAGGTGGACGGTATATATAGTTCGACCGTCGTTGCAGGCGCCTCGGGCGTGCCGGTCTAGCCCGACGCAGGACCCTTCAACTCGACGGTGTTGCCGTCCGGGTCCCGGACATAGATCGACGGTCCGTGGCCCTCGGCGCCGTATCGCAATTTTACGTCGCCGACCTCGATGCCGTTCTCGGTCAGGTGGCGTCGCAGCGCATCCTCGTCGAAGGTTTCGATACGCAGCGCGAAGTGATCCATGTTGTGGGCGTCGGCGCCCGGCCCGGCGCCGCCCATGCGGCCCAGTTCCGAATCGACGTCGACGAGGTCGATCAGGCTTTGGCCGGCGCGTAGTTGGACGAGGCCGATGTCGTCGACGCGGCGTTCGAGCGCGCAGCCGATCACCGCGCAATAGAAATCGATCGATCGTTGGCTGTCGGCGACCCGCAGCACGACATGGTCGATGCCGAGAACATTGATGGTCATGGCTCAGTATTCCCTGTGGTCATTTCGATGATGCGATCGTCCTTGTGGCGGGCGAGCGCGCGGGCGTAGCGGCGGGTTATCTCGGGAATCAGCGACTCGCCGGGCTTGGCCCGCGCCAGGCCGAAGACGACACCCGGAAAATCGAGCTGCTCCTGGACGGCCCAGATCTCGTCGTGTTCGTTGGGCGGCCGGATCTCGGCCGGATCGCCGACCGCGACCCAGCCGATTGGCACCGTCGCGTCGGGCGCTAGCCGGCTCATCAGGTGCACGGTGCCGTTGATGCGCACTTCGGCGCGCGCGCCGATTTCGGCGCCGTTGAAGACCGTCGCGCCGGTCGCCAGGAAGACGTCGTCGGCGATCGTGCAGCCGGTCAGATAGGCGCGTGGCCCGACCAGCACGTGATCGCCGATGCGCATCGGGTGCTTCGGCGTGCCGCGGATCACCGCATTCTCCATGATGATGCACTGGGCGCCGATCTCGACCGGTCCGCCGTCGGCGGTCAACACGGCGCCGAACATCACGCGGCAATCGGGGCCGACGACGACGTCGCCCGACAGCGTGGCGTTGGGGGCGATATAGGCGCTTTCGTGGACGCGCGGTCGCTTGCCTCGATGTTCGATCAGCATGGCGATGCTCCGGGCGGTGATGGGCCTTCGGTCATTCTAAGCGCCTCGCCGACAGGCTCAACACCCGCCTTGCCGTGGCGGCCTGAGACGACGCGCCCCGGCGGCTGGAATTCGCTTGGATCGGTGCGCGCCGGGATGCTATAGGCGGGCAACGTGAACATCCGCTTCTTGGTGGGGAATTCGACCATGATTAAATCGCTTCGCAATCGCTTGCCGATTCTCGTGGCGCTTGCCGCCTTTGTGCTCGTCGGCGCTTGCTCGCCCAAGGTGGGCAGCAAGGAATGGTGCGACGACATGAAAGAAAAGCCGAAGGGCGACTGGAGCGTGAACGAGGCGAAAGACTTCGCCAAGCACTGCCTGCTCTAATCCGCCAGTTGCGGGTGGGTGTGGCGCTAGTGTCCTGATCGATAAATTGATATGATTATGTCTCTATTTGTTTTTAGGAGGCGCGATTGATGGCGAGAGTGGCGGTGACGATCTCTTTGAGCGATGACGAGCGCGCCGAATTGGAGGCGCTGTCTCGTCGTCGCAAGACGTCGCAGGGGCTTGCGCGGCGGGCTCGGATCGTCTTGGCGGCGGCGGAAGGGTTGGAGAACAAGGAGATCGCCGTTCGTCTCGAGGCGAGCGCGGACACCGTGGGCAAGTGGCGTCGCCGCTATGCGGCGGAGGGCCTCGACGGTCTGTACGACGAACCCCGCCCCGGCGCGCCGCGTCAAATCGGCGATGACGCCATCGCGGAAGCGGTCCGGCTGACGCTGGAAGAGACGCCGCCGGACGCGACCCATTGGAGCCTTCGCTCGATGGCGCGGGCGAGCGGCCACGCGCCCTCGACCATTCATCGCATCTGGCGGGCCTTCGGCTTGCAGCCGCATCGCTCGGAGACCTTCAAGCTGTCGAGCGATCCCTTCTTCGTGGAGAAGGTCCGCGACATCGTCGGTCTGTATTTGGCGCCGCCGGATCGTGCCCTGGTTCTCTGTGTCGACGAAAAGAGCCAGATCCAGGCCCTGGACCGTTCCCAGCCCCTCTTGCCGATGCGCCCCGGGCAGGCGGAGCGGCGCAGCCACGACTACAAGCGCCACGGCACGACCTCTCTCTTCGCGGCCCTCGACATCGCCACGGGAGAGATCATCGGCAAATGTTTCCCGCGCCATCGGGCCCGAGAGTTCCGCAAATTCCTCGACCTCGTCGAGGCGAACGTCCCTGCTGATCTCGACATCCACATCGTCATGGACAACTACGGGACCCACAAGACCAAGGCGATCCGCGACTGGTTCGCCAAACGGCCGCGCTGGCAGGCCCATTTCACACCCACCAGCGCCTCCTGGCTGAACCAGGTCGAGCGCTGGTTCGGGCTGCTGACCGACAAGCAGATCAGGCGCGGCGTCCATCGCTCCACCAAGGAGTTGGAGCGCACCATCCTCGACTACATCGACACGACAAACCAGAACCCCAAACCCTTCAAATGGACCAAATCCGCCGATGACATCCTCGGCGCCATCCAGCGCTTCTGCCTCCGAACAATCGAAATCGCTGAACAGCAGGCGAAAATCATGCGAACTTCGGAATCGGGACACTAGGTCACTCTACGGCTTCGCCGCGAGGTGGTCGATCAGGCGGTGCATGAAGCTCTCGCAGGCCGCGATCTGATCGATATCGATGAACTCGTTGGGTTTGTGTGCCTGGGCGACGTGTCCCGGGCCGCAAATCACCGCCGACAGGCCCGCCTTCTGAAACTTACCCGCCTCGGTGCCGAACGACGCCTTGGCCGTCCGGTTGTCGCCGGTCAGCGCCATGGCGAGGCGCTCCGCCGGCGAGGCGGCCTCGGCCTCGAGACCGGGGACGCGCGACCGCGGCTCGGTCACGATGCCCGTGGTCTCGACGACGGCGCGCATGCGCGTCTCGAGCTCGGCCGCGAAGGCGATGAAGCGGTCGTAGATCTCGTCCGCGTCGGCGCCCGGCATCAGCCGGTATTCCCATTGGAAGGTACAGTGCCGGGGAATGATGTTGAGCGCCGTGCCGCCCTCGATCGTGCCGACGTGGACGCTGGTGTAGGGCGGCTCGAAACCAGAATCGGGCTCGGCGCGTGATTTCATCTCTTCGGCCGTCTCGCTCAGGAAGCCAATCAGCTCGGCCGCGACCATGACCGCGTTGACGCCGATGTGCGTCGCGCTCGAATGCGCCTCGTGGCCGGTCACCGTCGTGCGGAATGAATAGATGCCCTTGTGCGCGTTGGCGACGCGCATGCCGGTCGGCTCACCGACCAGCACGATGGCGGGCGAAATGCCGCTGCGTTCCAGCTCGGCGATCAGCCGGTCGACGCCGATGCAGCCGACCTCTTCGTCATAGCTCAAGGCGAGGTGCACCGGCGTGTCGCCGATGCGGCGCAGGAAGTCGGGCACCAAGGCGAGCGCGACGGCGAGGAAGCTCTTCATGTCCGAAGTGCCGCGGCCGTAAAGCCGGCCGTCGCGTTCGACCACCGTGAACGGGTCGGTATCCCACGGCTGGCCGTCGACCGGCACGACGTCGGTGTGACCCGACAGGACGACGCCGCCCGGGACGTCGGCGCCTAGGGTGGCGAACAGGTTCGCCTTGCCGCCGTCGTCATCGTGCGTGCGCGTCGATGCGACGCCGTGGCCCGCGAGGTAATCGGCGACGAAGTCGATCAGCTCGAGGTTCGAATTTCGGCTCGTGGTGTCGAAACCGATCAGCCGGTCGATCATTTCGCGGACCGTGTACGTCTTGCCTGCCATGTCCCACTCGCAAATTCACGCGCTGCGCCGTCCCTGTCTATCAGCATTGCCGCGGGTGCCGTACAAATTGTTCTGCAACAGACTCGCCGAGGGTTGGCCGCCATGGCATGCCGAGTGATCGGTTCGATCACTTTGGCAAGCAGGCGCACGCCATGGCCAGGCGAGAAATTATACCAGTGAGCGCCTGAATTGACTCTCGGGATATTCATTGATGGCGGATGATGGCGGATTGTGATTCTATGGTCTCCCACCAGATGTGGGGGATGTCATGGGATCAGCACTCAAGATACGGGATGATTTGACGCCTTTGGAGCTTCGGCGCTGGGCTCGCGTGGAATCGTACGGTCGAGCGGCGGCGCGGGCCTATGGGATCGCGAATGCTTTGGAGGAGATGCCCCGGGCTGATGCCGCGCGGCTTGCGGGGATGGATCGCCAAACGCTTCGCGACGCGGTTGTTCGTTACAATGCAAAGGGATTGGAGGGGCTTCACGACCGTCCAAAGGGCTACTCGCCGCGGCGGCTGACGGCAGACGAGGAAGCGGCGCTGGCGGCGGTCATCATCGCCGGGCCGGAGCCTGAGCGCGACGGGGTTTGCGCCTGGACCCGGGCCGATCTGTGCCGCTGGCTGGAGGAGCGCTTCGCCAAGACCTACCACCCCTCGAGCATGACCCGGGTTCTACGGCGGATGGGATTTTCCCGCCAGAAGGCGCGCCCGAGCCACCCGCGAAGGGACGCCGAAGCGCAGGAGCGCTTCAAAAAAGGGGGCTTCGCGACATCCTGAAGGCGACCGCCGCGGCGCATCCCGACAAGCGCCTACAGCTGTGGTTTCAGGATGAAGCGCGCGTCGGCAACAAGGGCCGGGTGTGTCACCGGTGGTGGCGCAGGGGCGAGCGTGCCCCCGGGACGCGTCAAATCGGCTACCAGTGGGCCTACATCTTCTCCGCCGTGCGCCCGGACACCGGCGACGACGTCACCCTGGTGATGCCGAGCGTCAACGCCAAGGTCATGGACCTGTTTCTCGCACACTTCGCCGATACCCTGGACCAGGATGCGCACGCCGTCATGATGTGCGACGGCGCCGGTTGGCACGACGAGCGCGCCCTCACCGTCCCCGACAACGTCACCTTGGCGCTGTTGCCGCCTTACAGTCCCGAACTCAACCCCGTCGAGCGGGTTTGGCTCTACCTACGCGAACGCTTCCTATCGCTCCGCGTCCTCGACGACACCGAGGCCATCATCGACGCCTGTTGCCAAGCATGGATCGACCTCATCGCAGAACCGGATCGTATGCGAACCCTCTGCGCCTATCCATGGATCATGAAGGTGATTTCATAGGCTCACTGGTATTATACCAAGAATCAGAGAACAGCCTCGGCGACAACCCGACATCGCGGCGATTGTCCCCGCGCATGGATTCTTCTCCCGTGCTTGGTTAATCTCGGCGCCGAGCATGGCGGGCCTCGGCCTGCAACCAAATGATCACCCCGCAGCCCGGCCGACCAGATAGCCGGCTGATCCGCCAAAGGAGTCCACACTATGAAATCCCACACTCGCGTCGCGGTAATCGGCGGCGGCGTGATTGGCTGCAGCGTGCTTTACCACCTGACCAAACTGGGCTGGACCGACATCATGCTGATCGAGCGTTCGGAGCTGACGTCGGGTTCGACCTGGCACGCGGCGGGCGGCTTTCACACGCTCAACGCCGACACCAACATGGCGGCGCTGCAAGGCTACACGATCCGGCTCTACCGCGAGCTCGAGGAAATCTCCGGCCAGTCCTGCGGCCTGCACCACGTCGGCGGTCTCACTCTGGCAGAGACGCCCGACCGCATGGATTTCCTCAAGGCCGAACGGGCGAAGCACCGCTACATGGGTCTCGAGACCGAGATCATCGGACCGGACGAGATCCGCAAGTACTCGCCCGTTACCAATACCGACGGCGTGCTCGGCGCGCTCTACGATCCGCTCGACGGCCACCTCGACCCGTCGGGCACGACCCAAGCGTATGCCTGGGCGGCGCGCATGGCGGGCGCCGAGATCGTGCTGCGAAACCCGGTGCACGAGACCAACCCGCGACCCGATGGCGGCTGGGACGTGGTCACCGAAAACGGCACGATCATCGCCGAGCATGTCGTCAACGCGGCCGGCCTTTGGGCCCGCGAAGTCGGCGCGCTGGCCGGCGTTTATCTGCCGCTCCACCCGATGGAGCACCAGTATCTGGTGACCGAGGATACCCCCGAGGTCTACGAGAACGAGCGCGAGCTGCCCCATGTGATGGACCCCGAGGGCGAGAGCTATCTGCGCCAAGAGGGCCGTGGCCTGGTGATCGGCTTCTACGAGCAGGCCTGCGAGCATTGGGCGGTCGACGGCACGCCGGCCGATTTCGGCCACGAGCTGCTCAACGACAAGCTCGACCGCATCGGCGACGCGCTGGAGTTCGCCTTCCGGCGCTATCCGGTGCTCGAGCGCGCCGGCATCAAGAACATCGTCAACGGGCCGTTCACCTTCGCGACCGACGGCAACCCGCTGGTCGGCCCGGTACCGGGTCTGCGCAATTACTGGTCGGCCTGCGCGGTCATGGCGGGCTTTTCGCAAGGCGGCGGCGTCGGCCTGACGCTTGCCGAATGGATGGTCGAGGGCGAGCCGTCGCGCGACGTCTTCGCGATGGACGTGGCGCGCTTCGGCGACTGGATCACGCTCGGCTACACCCGCGACAAGGTCCGCGAAAACTACCAGCGGCGCTTTTCGGTGTCGTATCCGAACGAGGAACTGCCGGCGGCGCGGCCTTTTCAGACGACCCCGGCCTACGGGCTGTGGCAGGCGCGCCGCGCGGTGTTCGGCGCGGCCTACGGCATGGAAGCGGTCAACTACTTCGCTCTGGAGGGCGAGCCGCTCGAGGAGACGCCGAGCTTCCGCCGCTCCAACGCCTTCGACGCGACGGCCGCCGAATGCCGCGCGGTCCGCGAAGCCGTCGGCTTCACCGAGATCCACAACTTCAGCAAATTCCACGTCGCGGGCCCCGGCGCCGAAGCCTGGCTCGATCACATCATGGCCGGGCGCATCCCCAGCGTCGGCCGGATGTCGCTGACCCCGATGCTGAGCCCCAAGGGCAAGATCATCGGCGACTTCACCATCTCACGGCTGGGCGACGATCAGTTTCAACTCACCGCCTCGTTTGGCGCGCAGGCCTATCACATGCGCTGGTTCGAGCAGAACCTGCCGGACGCTGGCGTCACGGTGCGCAATGTGTCGACGCGGCGCATCGGCTTCCAGATCGCCGGGCCGCGCGCGCGAGAGCTGCTCGGCCGCGTCGCGACCGACGACGTCTCCAACGCGGCCTTCCCCTTCATGGCGGTGCGCGAGATGGACATCGGCTGCTGCGCCGCCATCGTGCAGCGGGTGTCGTACACCGGCGATCTCGGCTACGAGATCTACGTGCCCGCCGAGTCTCAGGTGGCGTTGTACGAGACGCTGAGCGCGGCGGGCGACGATCTCGGCCTTAGGCCGTTCGGCATGCGCGCCATGATGAGCCTCAGGCTGGAGAAGTCGTTCGGCTCCTGGCTGCGCGAATTCCGGCCCGATTACATGCCGGCCGAGACCGGGCTCGACCGCTTCGTTTCCTACAACAAGCCGGTCGACTTCATCGGCAAGGCGGCGGCGCTCAAGGAGAAGGCGGAAGGGCCGAAGCGGCGCATCTGCACCTTCACCGTCGAAGCCGCCGATGCCGACGTCTGGGGCGACGAGCCGATTTGGATCGACGGCGCGGTCGTCGGCTTTGTCACCTCGGGCGGCTACGCGCATCATTCGGGCGTCTCGGTCGCGCTGGGCTTCCTGCCCGTCGACATGATCGAAGACGGCCGCCGGGTCGAGATCGAGATCCTCGGCGCCATGCGCAAGGCGCGCCTGATTCCCGATCCGCTGTTCGACCCGAAGGCCGAGCGCATGCGGGGCTAAGACCAGCGCTCACGGCGACTGGCGTGACGGGCAAGGGGAACGAAAAACACCCTTTTCCGCGCGTCGAACAAGCAACCCATATCTGCATGGAAGTCCGAATTGAGCCGGACGACCGATGACTGCTTCCCGTCCGAAACCGGACATTCGAGAAGAGATCGCCCGAGGTCTGCTGCTGGCCCAGCCTGTGTAAAAACGTCGATGGTGTTATGATTCTCTCGTGCTTTGGCGGGAGGGTCTGATGAAGCGTTTTGTCGAGGGTGTCGATCGCAGCCAGGGCACGTTGTTTCCGGAGCGCCTGGAAGACTGGATCGGCGACGACAACCCGGTTCGGGCGATCGACGTCTTCGTCGATGAGCTCGATCTTGGCGGCCTCGGGTTCGACCGGGTCGAGCCGCTGGCGACCGGCAGGCCGGCCTATCATCCTTGCGATTTGTTGAAGCTCTACATCTACGGCTATCTCAACCGGGTTCAGTCGAGCCGTCGGCTCGAGAGGGAGGCCGGGCGCAATGTGGAAGTGATGTGGCTGGTCGGCCGGCTGGCGCCGGATCACAAGACGATCGCCGACTTCCGCAAGGACAACGGCCGTGCGATCCGCAAGGTCTGCGCCCGGTTCGTCGCGCTGTGCCGGCAACTCGGGCTGTTCGCCGAGGCGAGCGTGGCGATCGATGGCTCGAAGTTCAAGGCGGTCAACAGCCGGGACAGGAACTTCACGCGGGCCAAGATGGCGCGGCGGGTGGCGCAGATCGAGGAGAGCGTTGCGCGCTATCTGGACCAGTTGGACAGCGCCGACCGGCAAGAGCCGTCGCTGGCGCGCACGACCAAGACGACTCGTCTGGCCGACAAGATCGCGATCCTCAAGCAGGAGATGCGGCGCCTGAAGGCGCTTGAAGTCGAGCGGCGTGCGAGCCCGGACCAGCAGATCTCTCTGAGCGATCCCGATGCCCGCTCGATGGCGACGAGCGGCCGGGGTTCCGGCGTGGTCGGCTACAACGTTCAGGCCGCCGTCGACACCAAGCACCACCTGATCGTCGCCCACGAGGTGACCAATCAGGGCACCGACCGCGCCCAGCTCTCAGCCATGGCGAAGCGGACCAAGGCGGCTCTGGAGACCGACGAGTTGGATGTCGTTGCCGATCGCGGCTACTACAACGGCAAGGAGATTCTGGCCTGCGATGAGGCCGGCATCACCGTCACATTGCCTAAGCCGCTGACCTCTGGAGCCAAGGCCAAGGGCCGCTTCGGCAAACAGGACTTCGTCTATCTGGCCGCCGACGATGTCTATCGCTGCCCGGCCGGCGAGCGTTTGGTCTACCGCTTCACCAGCCAGGAGAGGGGGCTGAGCATGCGGCGCTACTGGACCAACGCCTGTCAGGGATGCGCCATCAAGCATCGCTGCACCACGGCCAAGCAGCGCCGCATCACCCGCTGGCAGCACGAGCATGTTCTCGAGGCCGTCGAGAGGCGGCTCGACGAGCACCCGGAGGCGATGCGTCGGCGGCGCGAGACGGCCGAGCATCCCTTCGGCACCATCAAGTCCTGGATGGGCGCGACGCATTTCCAGACGAAGACGCTGAAACGGGTGAGGACCGAGATGGCCCTGCACGTGCTGGCCTACAATCTCAAGCGCGTCATGAACATCACGGGCATCGACCCGCTGATCGCGGCGATGAGGACCGCATAGGCCTCTCTGCGCCGCAAATTGCGCCCATATCCGGCCAAATCGCAGCTCACACCGGCGCCAGCCGGCCGACAGGTCCGCACGAGTGGCGAAAATCCTTAATCCCGGAATACCCGCCGCGACGGATCATCGAAGCCAAAGACGCGCCGTACAGATCACGCAGCAAACGTTCTTACACATCTGGGCTAAAAGCAGACATTGGAGGGCCGAGCAGGAATGTCCGCTCTTACCCCAGAAGCGGACATTGCGGAGTCCGTCACTGACGTCAGGTTATGACCCAGGCTGTGTAAAAACGTCGATGGTGTTATGATTCTCTCGTGCTTTGGCGGGAGGGTCTGATGAAGCGTTTTGTCGAGGGTGTCGATCGCAGCCAGGGCACGTTGTTTCCGGAGCGCCTGGAAGACTGGATCGGCGACGACAACCCGGTTCGGGCGATCGACGTCTTCGTCGATGAGCTCGATCTTGGCGGCCTCGGGTTCGACCGGGTCGAGCCGCTGGCGACCGGCAGGCCGGCCTATCATCCTTGCGATTTGTTGAAGCTCTACATCTACGGCTATCTCAACCGGGTTCAGTCGAGCCGTCGGCTCGAGAGGGAGGCCGGGCGCAATGTGGAAGTGATGTGGCTGGTCGGCCGGCTGGCGCCGGATCACAAGACGATCGCCGACTTCCGCAAGGACAACGGCCGTGCGATCCGCAAGGTCTGCGCCCGGTTCGTCGCGCTGTGCCGGCAACTCGGGCTGTTCGCCGAGGCGAGCGTGGCGATCGATCGATGGCTCGAAGTTCAAGGCGGTCAACAGCCGGGACAGGAACTTCACGCGGGCCAAGATGGCGCGGCGGGTGGCGCAGATCGAGGAGAGCGTTGCGCGCTATCTGGACCAGTTGGACAGCGCCGACCGGCAAGAGCCGTCGCTGGCGCGCACGACCAAGACGACTCGTCTGGCCGACAAGATCGCGATCCTCAAGGAGGAGATGCGGCGCCTGAAGGCGCTTGAAGTCGAGCGGCGTGCGAGCCCGGACCAGCAGATCTCTCTGAGCGATCCCGATGCCCGCTCGATGGCGACGAGCGGCCGGGGTTCCGGCGTGGTCGGCTACAACGTTCAGGCCGCCGTCGACACCAAGCACCACCTGATCGTCGCCCACGAGGTGACCAATCAGGGCACCGACCGCGCCCAGCTCTCAGCCATGGCGAAGCGGACCAAGGCGGCTCTGGAGACCGACGAGTTGGATGTCGTTGCCGATCGCGGCTACTACAACGGCAAGGAGATTCTGGCCTGCGATGAGGCCGGCATCACCGTCACATTGCCTAAGCCGCTGACCTCTGGAGCCAAGGCCAAGGGCCGCTTCGGCAAACAGGACTTCGTCTATCTGGCCGCCGACGATGTCTATCGCTGCCCGGCCGGCGAGCGTTTGGTCTACCGCTTCACCAGCCAGGAGAGGGGGCTGAGCATGCGGCGCTACTGGACCAACGCCTGTCAGGGATGCGCCATCAAGCATCGCTGCACCACGGCCAAGCAGCGCCGCATCACCCGCTGGCAGCACGAGCATGTTCTCGAGGCCGTCGAGAGGCGGCTCGACGAGCACCCGGAGGCGATGCGTCGGCGGCGCGAGACGGCCGAGCATCCCTTCGGCACCATCAAGTCCTGGATGGGCGCGACGCATTTCCAGACGAAGACGCTGAAACGGGTGAGGACCGAGATGGCCCTGCACGTGCTGGCCTACAATCTCAAGCGCGTCATGAACATCACGGGCATCGACCCGCTGATCGCGGCGATGAGGACCGCATAGGCCTCTCTGCGCCGCAAATTGCGCCCATATCCGGCCAAATCGCAGCTCACACCGGCGCCAGCCGGCCGACAGGTCCGCACGAGTGGCGAAAATCCTTAATCCCGGAATACCCGCCGCGACGGATCATCGAAGCCAAAGACGCGCCGTACAGATCACGCAGCAAACGTTCTTATACCAGTGAGCCTATGAAATCACCTTCATGATCCATGGATAGGCGCAGAGGGTTCGCATACGATCCGGTTCTGCGATGAGGTCGATCCATGCTTGGCAACAGGCGTCGATGATGGCCTCGGTGTCGTCGAGGACGCGGAGCGATAGGAAGCGTTCGCGTAGGTAGAGCCAAACCCGCTCGACGGGGTTGAGTTCGGGACTGTAAGGCGGCAACAGCGCCAAGGTGACGTTGTCGGGGACGGTGAGGGCGCGCTCGTCGTGCCAACCGGCGCCGTCGCACATCATGACGGCGTGCGCATCCTGGTCCAGGGTATCGGCGAAGTGTGCGAGAAACAGGTCCATGACCTTGGCGTTGACGCTCGGCATCACCAGGGTGACGTCGTCGCCGGTGTCCGGGCGCACGGCGGAGAAGATGTAGGCCCACTGGTAGCCGATTTGACGCGTCCCGGGGGCACGCTCGCCCCTGCGCCACCACCGGTGACACACCCGGCCCTTGTTGCCGACGCGCGCTTCATCCTGAAACCACAGCTGTAGGCGCTTGTCGGGATGCGCCGCGGCGGTCGCCTTCAGGATGTCGCGAAGCCCCCTTTTTTGAAGCGCTCCTGCGCTTCGGCGTCCCTTCGCGGGTGGCTCGGGCGCGCCTTCTGGCGGGAAAATCCCATCCGCCGTAGAACCCGGGTCATGCTCGAGGGGTGGTAGGTCTTGGCGAAGCGCTCCTCCAGCCAGCGGCACAGATCGGCCCGGGTCCAGGCGCAAACCCCGTCGCGCTCAGGCTCCGGCCCGGCGATGATGACCGCCGCCAGCGCCGCTTCCTCGTCTGCCGTCAGCCGCCGCGGCGAGTAGCCCTTTGGACGGTCGTGAAGCCCCTCCAATCCCTTTGCATTGTAACGAACAACCGCGTCGCGAAGCGTTTGGCGATCCATCCCCGCAAGCCGCGCGGCATCAGCCCGGGGCATCTCCTCCAAAGCATTCGCGATCCCATAGGCCCGCGCCGCCGCTCGACCGTACGATTCCACGCGAGCCCAGCGCCGAAGCTCCAAAGGCGTCAAATCATCCCGTATCTTGAGTGCTGATCCCATGACATCCCCCACATCTGGTGGGAGACCATAGAATCACAATCCGCCATCATCCGCCATCAATGAATATCCCGAGAGTCAATTCAGGCGCTCACTAGTATAACACAGTCTGGGCCCAAAAGCGACTCCCGGGCCTTGAGATGTCGCAAACCTACTGCGATGACCGTGGTCAATGTTAGGATCACATTGGATCGGACAATTGACAATGCCCGCCGGCGTCCAGTCAAACCGGGCTATCCCGAATCCGCCGACAGCTCTATTCCGGAATGATTTGGACCGGAAATGTAACGCTATTGCTCATGGGTACGGCGACGGCGACAGTATTGTCATGTTCCACCGCGGCGGGAGCGACTTCTCCGCTGCCCAGATCGATCTGTTCGCCATGGGCGGCGCCGAAGGGGACCGACATTTCCGTCTCATCCGTGTCGGGCAAGGCAAGGACGATGGTCCCCTTGTCGGCCTGAAGCTGGATATAACGTCCGCCGGGACATTCACCCGCTACGCCTGAACTGACCTCACCGTCCACCATGTTCAAAGCGGCGTTCATGTGCCGCACCACATGGAACCCGGGGCGCGGATTGAATAGACGGTCCAGGACGCCGGTCCGCGGGAAATAGCCGCGGTCAATGTCGACGAAAGTATCGGCGTAGACCGTGACGTTGTCGAAGGCCGCGGCGGCGGCCATGGCCTCGGCGATGCGGGTGACGCTCAGGTGGTCGTCGGCTGTTTCCTGGGCCGGGTTGGCGCCGCACATGCGCAGGTGCACGGAGGCGGCGACACCCAGGTCCGTGGCGATTTTGCTGGCCGTGGCGGCGGTCGCCCAAGGTGACATTCCCAGGGTCAGCCGGAAGACGAACCCGTCCAGTGCACCAGAAAGCTCCGGACGGGCCAAGACGTCGGCCATCTGGCCCCGGTCATCGGCCAGGAAGCCATGGTTGATGGCATGGTAATATTTCCCCGCTTCGCTGCGTTGCTCATCGATGGAGCGGAGCCGCGAGAGATAGACGGGCATCTCGACGGCCTGCGCCATCTCGCCGACGCCGCCGATATCCCGCTCCAAGACCTCCCAGTTGAGACCGATCTCCCAGGCCGAAAAGATGTCCTGGTGTGCCGTGATCAGGTCGCGGTGGTGAGGGGCGGGGTCGCCGAAAGAGAACAGCGTGAATTCATGGCCGTGTGCCTTCAGCATGCGCATGCGATCGATGTTATCCGGTACCAGTAGATCGCGGAGCGGGACCCGGAGTTTCTTGACCCCCATTTCCCAAAGCGCCATCAGCGGGTAGTCGTTGCGTACTTCCTTGCGGTCGAACTCATCGAGGCCGCCGGTAGGCGGGATCTCGACGATCTCCATCCAGTTCTGGCGCATGTCGAAGCCAAAATCGCCGCGCCTGTTGAGGCGCGGATGGACGGGGGCAACGCACGCGGGCCCGGCCTCGTCCGGCGAGCCCAAAGCAGCTTCGGTACCGTAGGTGCGGACGACGTCGCAGACGTGGCCGCCCTCGTGCACGTGGACGACGAAATAGCCCAATTTCGGTTTATCGTTGCGGCCGAATTCGCTGTCCGGGCCGGGGGCGATTCGGTACATCTCGCTGTAGTCCAAGCGCACGAAAGCCGTCGACGGCAGCAGGTAGCAGTCCGTTTCGGCATGGCGGTAGACCAGAAATTGTGCACGTGGCCGATGAACAGGGCCTCTACGCCATGTTTTTCCAGGAGATCCAACATCCAAGTGCGGCCCGGCTCACCAATGTTGTCGTAGTTCTCTTCCTCGTCGGGTTTCGAGAAATAGGGCGGATAATGGCTGTGCAGAAAAATGCGCTTTTCCCTGTTGGCCGCCAGGTCGGCTTCCAGCCAGGCTCGTTGCTTCTCTTCTGCGGCGAAGCCCGAATTGATGATCTGGGCGTTGATGATGATGAAGTGGCAGCCGTCACGGTCGAAGGACTGATACTGGGCGCCGAAGTGTTCGTCCCAGAGCGCCAGGTAGTCCTCATGGATGCGGGCTGCCGGGGCCCAGTCGTTGGGTTTGTCGCCGACGTCGTGGTTGCCCGGCGTCAGGTAGAGAGGGTGTTTCAGTTCTTTGACCTGCTCATGAAATCGCGCCGCCGCTGCAGCGTACAGGTCGGGGATGGCGGGCACTGGGTGCACCAGGTCGCCGACGTTGACCACGAAGGCCAGATCACGACCATTCAGATAGTGAGTATCTGCGGGCCGGTTCCCTCGGAGTGACCTGACCCGCACAGCGATAGACGCATCTAGACTGATAGGGCCGGCCGCCCTTGGGTGGCTTGACCCACACTCAGATCGACCGAGATGTCATTCCCCGGACATGTCGGCCACCCGGGGGCAACCGGTTGAGGTTCCGACCTCGACCGACATCGTGACCTGATGAGAGCCCGGCCTTGGGCGCCCCGTCACTGTCGTGTCCGACATCGGCTGAGTTCGGAGCCAACCCCTCCACCCATCATAGACCAGGGGGCGGACATGGCGACTACAACAGCCGACAACATCCAGATCATCGGTGGCGTCGACACCCACCAGGACCTGCACACCGCCGCCGTCGTGAGCCACGACGGAACGGTGCTTGGTACCGAATCGTTCTCCACCACCCGAGCCGGCTACCGGGCGATGCTTCGCTGGTTCCGCTCTCATGGCGAGCTGCTTCGTGTAGGAGTGGAATCCACCGGTACCTACGGAGCCGGCATCACCCGGCACCTGGCACTCTCGGGTATCCCCGTGCTCGAGGTGACCGGGCCGGACCCAGCCAGCCGAAGAGCCAAGGGCAAGGACGACGCCCTGGATGCGATCTCCGCGGCCGAGGCGGCGCGCACAAGACGCCGGGTCCAGGTGGCCAAAGACCGTTCCGGCACCGTGGAAGCCCTGCGGGTGCTGCGAACAACGCGAAAGACGGCAATCAAGTGCCGCCGCGCGGCCCTGCAGCAACTCCACAACACCATCGTTGCCGCACCGGAGGAAGTGCGTGACCAGGTCCGCAACCTCACCCGCATGCAGCGCCTGCGTACCTGTGCGGCCTGGAGGCCGGACACGGTCGGCTATCGAGACCCGGTGGTCGCGACCAAGCTCTCCCTGAAGTCCCTCGCCCGCAGAATCCTCGACATCAACGACGAGATCGCTGAACTCGACCGGTTCATCGTCCCCTTGGTCGAGGAGCTCGCCCCCAGTCTGCTTGAGCTCGAAGGCGTGGGCACCGAGAACGCAGGCGCAGTAATGGTCGCCGTTGGGGATAACCCGGATCGGCTCCGCTCCGAGGCGAGCTTCGCCATGATGTGCGGCGTCTGCCCGATCCCCGCATCGAGTGGGAAGACGCAACGCCACCGTCTCAACCGCGGAGGCAACCGCCAAGCCAACTCCGCCCTGCACATGGTCGTCGTGTGCCGAATGCGAACCGACGAGCGGACCCGAGCCTATGTCGCTCGCAGGACCCTGGAGGGGCTGTCCAAACGCGAGATCATGCGCTGCCTGAAGCGTTACGTGGCCCGCGAGATCTACCGCGTACTCACCGCCCCATCGAGTGCTTGACAAACATGAGAGCGTCCGCGGATCACGTGGCGCATGCGCCGGTTGGCCAGGCGGTTGACCGCAAAAGGGGAATTGCAGTCGTCCTCGCCCTGGTTCACGTGCGTGTCGGTGATCACGCCGAAACTGAACAGGCGCCGGCCGAGCGTGTCGGGGTTCAACGATTCCGTGGTCATGGATGGCTTCCAGTTTGAGTCGTGGAGAAAGGCTTATACCGCCTATGAATATACCTTGCACGGCCGGCCCCGACGATCCTCCCCGGGCGTCGAGAGTAGCGAAGCCCAAGGGACGAATCGACGCGTGGAGAAAATCTTCCATATGTCCGCCTCGGCTAATTCCGGACATTGGGTGAGTGACGCCGCGAGGTCCGCTTTCCGCTCGGCAGCGGGCGCAGCACGGCTGAGCCTTCGATCTCTCCGATTTTCCCGAAGCGGGCGGCGCGACTGTCGTCGGGCGTCGAGCGGCGGTTTGCGGCGGTGAGCCGGCGCGCCTTCCGCCTCAGATGTTGAAGCCGCCGTCGCTCACGTCGAACGATCCCGGCGCCGTCGCCTCGGGAGCCCGGTAGCGATCCTCGGGCACGATGGCGGCTGCGGTCACCTCGATCAGCAGGTCCGGGTGCACCAAGGCCGCCACTTGAACGAGTGTGCTTACCGGGTACGGCGGCGAAAAGAACGCGGTGCGCACCGCGTGTATGTCGGCCAGACCGTCCGGCGTCGTCACGTAGGTGACGATCGATACCACGTCGACCATCTCGCCGCCGACCGCTGCGAGGGAAGCCTGGATATTTCGGAAGGTCTGTTGGGCCTGCAGACGCATATCGCCGACCCCGACCACATGGCGTCGATCGTCCCACGCAACCTGCCCACTGAGCAACACCTGTCGGCCCTCGCTCACCACCAGGCCCATGGAATTGCAGCCGAAGCTCCGCCAGACGCCGGGTGGTTGAAACGCCGTTTTCATGACCGTTCCTCGCTAGATTTCCACTGATACTTGGTATTAACCGGTCTCCTCCGGCGTCGAGATGGCGGTGAAGCGGTGAGCCTTGATGTCGTCGGACCAGAAGTCGGGTTTGAGACCGGCCTTGCGCTTGAGGCGGGTCAGGAAGTCACGCGGCTCGGGCAGGCCTTCCCAGACCTGCGGCAGGAACAGGCCGCGCTTGTCGTCGCACGACAGGATGACGCCGTCGACACCGGGGCGAAGCTGGCCCAGGAGGTCGTCCTCGCCGGCGAAGCGCATCGCGCGCGGCGGGGTGAGCAGAGAAATTGACAGCGTGATCTTGTCGAATTCGGGCATCGTCACCGGCTTGAAGCGCGGGTCTTTGAAGGCCGCCGAGAAGGCGTTCTCGGCGACGTCGACGACCATCGGCTTGACCGCCTGGAACTTGCCGATGCAGCCGCGCAGCTTGCCGGCGAGCTTGAGCGTGACGAAGGTCGCGTGCATCGCGCGCAGCTCTGCCGGATAGAGCGCCGGCTTGACGGTGAGCGGCTTGTCGTTGTTGAGGCCGTGGACGATCGACGCGGCGGCGACGCCGCGCAGCGCCTTGCCGTGGCGCCGAAGCGTCGCGGCGGTCGCGTCCTCGGCCTCGTCGACCGACCAGGCGCCATAGCCGACGACCCGGTCGCGCGGCCCGGCGGTGTCGCCCGAATTGCGCAGATCCAGCGTCGTCACCGCCATGCCGCGCGCCTTGGCGAGCGTGAGCAGGCCCTTGATCGGCAGCCGGCCGCAGGCCTGCTCGCGGCCGATATCGTCGGGCCGCATTTTCTCGATCGCCTGGCAGGTCCGCGCGTCGAGCTTGCGCGCGGCGTCGTAGTCGAGGTAGTGGCTCAGGTCCGACGAGATGACGATCACCGTCTCGGGCCCGCCCCACAGCGCCTCGATCACCTCGGCGACGTCCTTGATGTCGGCGGCGCCGACGACAAGCGGCACCAGCGTGAAGTCGTCGAGCACGCGCTGCAGGAAGGGCAGCTGGACCTCGAGGCTGTGCTCCTGGCGGTGCGCCTCGTCGTTGGCCGTGACCTGGGGCAGCGCGAGCGCCCGCTCGATCGCCGCGCTATCCAGCGGTATCGGGCCGAGCGGCGTGGCGAACTGCTCGACGGTCGGCGCGGCGAGGCCGTGGAAGGCGACGCGATGCGCCGGGCCGAGCAGCACGACGCGCGTGATCGTGTCATGCGCGGTCTTAAGCAAAGCGTACGCGGACGCGGCGATAGGGCCCGAGTAGACGAAGCCGGCATGCGGCGCGATCAGCGCCTTGGGCGCCGGCCGGTCGGCCTCGACGCGGGCGAGGTAGCCGGTCACCGCGGCATCGAGTGCGCCGCTTTCATCCGGGTAGAACTGTCCCGCCACCGCGGGCGCCCTCACCGAAACCATGACCGTCTCCTTCGCATGTATGCGCGGGGTCCGTCATTGACGGGTGACAATGACCGTCCCATCTAACATGTTATACCAAGGATCACTGATAAAGACCCATGACGACGCGAGAAATATCGGCGGTGGTGCCGACGCGTTATTGGCACAGGCTAGACGACGGCCGCATCCAATGCGACATCTGTCCGCGCGCCTGCAAGCTCAACGAGGGCCAGCGCGGCCTGTGCTTCGTGCGTGCGCGCGAGGACGACCAGATCGTGCTGACGACCTACGGCCGTTCGAGCGGCTACTGCATCGACCCGATCGAGAAGAAGCCGCTCAACCACTTCCTGCCGGGGACGCCGGTGCTGTCGTTCGGCACCGCCGGCTGCAACCTGGCCTGTCGGTTCTGCCAGAACTGGGACATCTCGAAGTCGCGCGAGGTCGACACCCTGGCCGACGCGGCGATGCCCGAGACGATCGCGCATGCCGCGCGCCGGCTCGACTGTCGTTCGGTCGCGTTTACCTACAACGACCCGGTCATCTTCCACGAGTACGCCATCGATGTCGCCCAGGCGTGCCACGCGGTCGGCGTCAAATCGGTCGCGGTGACCGCGGGCTACGTGTGCGACGAGCCGCGCGTCGAGTTCTACCGCTACATGGACGCGGCCAACGTCGACCTCAAGGCGTTCACCGAACGCTTCTACAAGAAGATCTGCTCGGGCAGCTTGGCTGCGGTTCTCGAGACGCTGGTCTACCTCAAGCACGAGACCGACGTATGGTTCGAGCTGACCAACCTCTTGATTCCCGACGAGAACGATTCCGAGGCCGAGATCGAGGAGATGACCCAGTGGGTGATCGAGCATCTCGGCCCCGACGTGCCGATGCATTTCACCGCCTTCCATCCCGACTGGAAGATGCTGGACAAACCCAACACGCCGCCCGAAACGGTGATGCGCGCGCGCCGCATCGCGCACAAGAACGGCGTGCGCTACGCCTTCACCGGCAACGTCCACGACCGCGACGGCGGCAGCACCTATTGCCACGCCTGCGGCGCGGCCCTGATCGCCCGCGACTGGTACCAGCTGAGCACCTGGACGCTGACCGGCGACGGTCACTGCGGGTCGTGCGGCGCGCCCTGCGCGGGCGTGTTCGACGGCCCGCCGGGCACATGGGGCCGGCGCCGCCAGCCGGTGCGGCTCAGCCAAGCCGACCGCGCCGCCTGAGCGGTGGCGTGGTCACTTCATGGCCGGTCGCTGGCGCCTTGGCCCTTAATTCATCGCCAGCAGATCGAGCCGGTGGTATTCGGTAAGGCCCAGGTCCTTGTCCCGGCCGATGATGTGCACGTAGATATTTGACGTGCCGTTGCCCTCCATCTGCACATTAAGGATGGCGAAGTTGTTCTGCACGTAAGTGTGGTGGTTGTGGTAGCCGATGCCGGTCGGCTCGGGATTGCCGTCTTCGTCCTTGCCCACGATCATCCCAGTTTGTTTGACCGCCTTGCCCAGGGCCTTGCGTTTCAGGGCTGAGAGCATGTTGTAAGTGATGCCGCTCGAGGTGACCTGGAAGACGCGGGCCTTTGCAAACTTCGCGTGGTGCAGGCTGAAGATGGCGCCGACGTGCACGTCGCCGCTCAGAATGACCAGCGGCCGCCCGCTTTGGTGCGAGCATTCGAACAGCAGGGACATCAGCTTCTTGTATTCGTCGCGGTTGATGTCGTGCTCCCAATGGTTGCGTACGTCGTCGCGGCCGCCGAAGACCGCCGCCCAATCGGCGAGATTGAGCACGAAATCCTTGAGATGCACGGTGGGCACGGTCGACACGACGAAGATCGGTCGGGTGTGGGTCTGGTATGGAAAATCTAAGTCATTGATTTAGTGCGTTTTTTGTGTCGAGACGAACGGCCGAAATCGGCTATTCGTGACAATGGGCCGCTCCAAGGCAGGATTTTGTTACGACGGCAGGGTCGAGCAGGGGAAGGTGGGAACGCTCCGCACCGCCAGAAGCGGTACGATGCCGTGTCTCGAAACCCAACATCGGGAGCATTCCCATGGCAGTATCCCCGCCTCCGGCGCCTTCGTCCATCGATCTTTCCGGCCTGCCTCCTCGGGTCGTCGAGGCGGCCGCCCGGGTGCTCGCACTGTGTCGCGAGGAGCTTCGTTCCGAGCCGCGCCCCGAGGCGCCCGAGGAGGTCGAGTTGCGGGTGCGTGAGGCCACGAACGAGTTCGCTCGCGATGTCATGGGCGCCGTCATCGAGAACCGGGACGATGGCGCTTCCCGGATCGAGCGGGACGGGCAGAGCTGGTTCCGGGTCGCGGTGACGCCGAAGACGATCATGACCTCGCTCGGTCCGGTGACCTACCGGCGAGCGCGTTACCGCAGCGGCGCGAGCGGGGCATCGCCGGTGCCGGTCGACGAGAGCCCGGGCCTCGTCGACGATTACCTGACGCGGCCGGCGGCCGAGCTCGGTCTGCTGATGATGGGTCACTGCACGGCCCGGGAAGCGGCGGCGTTCTTTGCGAAGACCGGCGCCATGACGCCGTCGGTGAGCACCCTGCAGCGCCTGACCCTGAGCATGCACGAATGCTGGGAGAGCCTCGGCCCGGAGACGCTGGGCAGCATCCGTGAGGCCGAGGGCATACCGCAGGACGCGACCACCGCCTCGGTCTCCCTCGACGGCGTCATGGTGCCGCTGAGACCCGGCGAGGACGGTCGCGCCAAGGCCTCCTGGCGCGAGGCTGCCTGCGGCACGGTCTCCTTCCACGACGCCGAGGGCAAGCGCCTGAAGACCCTCTATCTCGGCCGCATGCCGGAGAGCGGCAAGCTCACGCTGAAGGCGCAGCTTGCAAGCGAAGTCGCACACATCAGGCGAGCACGCCCCGAGATCGGGATCGTCGCTATCGCCGATGGCGCCGCCGACAACTGGACCTTCCTGGAGACCCTGTCGCCCGAAACCGAGGTGATCGACTTCTGGCATGCTTGCGAACATCTGCAAACCGCGTCCGACCATGCCGTGGCGCCCGGCTGGTTCGAGAAGTACCGCGAGATCCTCCGTCACGATCCCCGTGGCGTCGCCAAGGTGATCCGGGCGCTGCGCCACCTTCGCGATGCCGCCGCTGCGCCGGACCGGGCCGAGACCGAGCGGGAACTCGCCTTCTTCCGCAAGCATCGCCATCGCATGCGCTACCACGCCCTGAAGGAAGAGGGCATCGCCATCGGCTCAGGCGTGGTCGAAGCTGCCAACAAGACCCTGGTGACACAGCGCATGAAGCGCTCCGGCATGCGCTGGCGGATCGTCGGCGGACAGGCTGTTCTGACCTTCCGCGCCCTGATCAAATCCGGCCGCTTCGAGCGGGCATGGAAGGCCCTGATCAGCGCAACCGACACACCGGCCAACGACAACATCAGTCCACGTGCAGCAGCCATGGCAATCGCTGCCTGAACTCAACGAACCAAGCCGCAGACATCACTGCCATGCGAGACTCGCACCCGATCGGTCCCCGCTTGCCGGCGTTCTTGACCTCCTCTGCCCAGGCCGCCAACCTTTCATGCTGCGCGGCACCGAGGATCTGCCCGCTGCCGTCTTCGCTGCCGTCCTTCACCGACTTGTTGTGGCGCATGTCCAGGGTATAGAAATCGCAACCACAGGCCTCGAACGGGTAGTCGAACACGTCCTTGTCGGCGGCCGGGTTATGCGAATGCTGATATTCGACGTAGACCTTGGTCGCGGCTTTCTTCATGCGGTTGGCGAGCGCCACGTTGGCGTCGACGTCTTCGATGCGGAGCAGGGTGTCGAGCTGTTGTGACAGCTCTTTCTTGGTGTACGACCCCCAACCGTCCATGATTTCGTGGTCGTCCCAGATCATGTAGGTCGGGTAGCTGGCGAACACCTTCTGCAGCGAGGGGAACCCCCAGTACCCGCGATAGATGTCGCGATACCACGACACCATGTCCTTGTTGGTCGGCGATTTGCCGCGCACCCGCTTCAGCCATTTCCAGATGCTCATGCCGTCGTTGCCGTCGGCCTAGACCTGGTCGCCGCCGCCGATGACGAGGCGCGCGTCGGCGTAATCCAGTTCGTCGCTGAAGATCTGCCACATTGCCGCGTCGACACTGTCGCTCGATCGGTCGTCGGCGTAGGGCATGTGACAGCTGAACAGTCCGAAGCTGAAGGAGGCCGCGGTTTCCGGCAAGGTGCGGAACGATTTAGGCGACTCGATACCGAGCTCCCATTGGTTGGCCGGCGCGCCGTCCTGGACGATTTCACGGATGACGGCGTAGTGGTAGCGCGTGTCCGGCGCTAGGTCGACGACATCGTGAACACTGGTGTTGTCACTTGCGAATGTCGAACAAGACGTGTGGCAGGCATGCAGGCTTTGCAGCTGCGGATTGGCGGCTAGCGAGTTACGAAGCAGCCACTCGCCATCGACCTGTTCGACCGTCGGCGCGGCGCTGCCGACGCGGATAGGCGCGGTCGACACGATCAGGTGGTGCCGGCCTTCGTTCTTGGTCCTGACCCAGACGCGCGACGAATTGGGCGTCGTATGGCCAACGATCGTGGCGCGTTCCAGCCGGTTGTTCGGCCACGGCCGTTCGAGTTTATCGTAGAAATCGAGCTTCGCCATGGCACATTCCTCTCGTTAGGGTTCTGCTAACTATTGCCGCACGGCCCGGGAATGTTCAATTATTATTTCTCGTTATAGAGGTGTCCTAGCGGGTGCGACGCCACCCCGGTGGCCGCAGGATTGGATGGCTCGATGGCGTTACGCGCCCGGCCCAGCGGTCATACGTCGGGCCGGTTTTGCGGAGGCGGACGGCCACGGCTTAGAGCAGCGTCAGCGCCATGCCGACCAGAATGACCACGACGATCACGATGGCCCAGGTCGCGAGGCGCGTGAAGGTGTGCCACATCTTTACGCGTTCTTGATAATCCGCGTCGTCCATATGGCTCATGACAATCCCCTATCGAGCATAAACAGGCACCTCACGGCAATGCGCCCGCCGCCGGCGGACTATAACATCAAGGCATCGACGAATTTGAGTCCCTTTTCGAATTTCGCTGCCGGCGGTGCGTCGACCGGCGCGGTGCCATGATACAACCCGCCGGCACTGTCCAGGCTCCATCGGTTTCTCATAACATCAATATAAATTACGATATATTAATAGGTTAAAGGTATATTCTAAATTAGATTAGGGGCTGTCCTAGCTAAGCGGCATGCTTAGGCTAGGATGGCGGGATGTACGAGAGGAAAAGCCGGCTCAGTGATTGGAAGCGCGGTCGTCTGATTGAGCACTTCGTTGCGGGTACGACGGCTCGGGCAGCAGCCGAACTGGTTGGCGTCCACCGGAACACGGCGGCCTCGTTTTATACTCGGCTTCGCAAGGTGATTGCCGAGGAAATGGAGAAGGCCTCGCCTTTTGCCGGAGAGATCGAGGTTGATGAGAGTTATTTTGGCGGCCGCCGCAAAGGCAAGCGGGGTCGAGGCGCTGGCGGAAAAGTCCCGGTTTTCGGGCTTTTGAAGCGAGGTGGGAAGGTCTACACGGCGATGATTCCCAATGCCCGGACTGCCACGTTGATGCCGATTATGGAGCGTATGATCCGGCCTGACAGCATCGTCTATACGGACGGCTTTTCGAGCTATGATGCCCTGGACGTTTCGGACTTCCACCATGTTCGGATCAATCACTCGGAGCGGTTCGTCGACGAGCGGAGCCATATCAACGGGATCGAGAACTTCTGGAACCAGGCGAAGCGGCATTTACGGCGCTTCAATGGCGTCCCGAAACAGAGCTTTCACCTGTTCCTCAAGGAGTGCGAATGGCGGTTCAACGGAGGTGACCACCGAGAACTGCTTAACCAATTGAAGACATGGATTATTTTGAGACAGAAACGCCCTTAGCTAGGACAGCCCGTTAGATTATCATTTTCGGTATAGGGAATAAGCCTCGTAGTTCAGGATGCATTCGACTATCGTGGCGTGTGGGCCTCGAATGAGGACGGCATCATGAGTTGGGTTCGCGGCATCGCCGTCGCCGCGCTGACATTGACACTGACGGCGTGCGTCAAGCCGACCAGCCGGGCGCCGGAGGTCGATGCGTCGCTCGCTGCCGCGGAGGCCGAGAAGCAGCGCGAGCTGGTCTTCGAGGCCACCGTCCGTGACACCCTGCGGCTCTCAACGGTCAGCTATTTTGTGCGTACCCGTTCGGCCGAGTTGTGCGGCGAACAGGTCGCGCCGGTGACCGGCATCAACGCGACGACGCTCGCCGAGTTCGATGCCGAGTACAAGGGTGCGGCCGCGCGCCTTTACGGCGTCGGCGACGACGTTCAGTTCGTCTCGATCGTGCCCGGTTCGGCCGCCGACCGCGCGGGTCTGCAGCCGGGCGACAGGCTGGTCCAGATCGCCGGTTGGCCGGTGCCCGCCGGTAAGGGCGCCATGGCCGTGGCGGTCGAGCAGTTCGACGCGATGGCGGTGGCCGGTTCGCCGCTCGAGTTCACGGTCCGCCGTTTTGGACAGACGCTGACCTACGATGTGGTGCCCGAGGCAGCTTGTGATTATCCGGTGCTGCTCGACAAACAAGACACCGTCAACGCTTTCGCCGACGGCAACCAGATCTACATCACCCGGGGCATGCTGCGCTTCGTCGACAACCCCGGCGAACTCGCCACCGTGGTCGCCCACGAACTGGCGCACAACATGATGGGGCACCGCACGGCGAAGGAGACCAACATGGTCGCCGGCGCCGGCGTCGGCCTGGTGTTCGACATTCTGGCGGCCGTTGCGGGTGTCAATACCGGCGGCGACTTCATGCGCATCGGCGCAGAGGCCGGCGCCGGCGCGTTCTCACAGGATTTCGAGGCCGAGGCCGATTACGTCGGCGTCTACCTGATGGCGCGCGGCGGCTATGACATCGGCCTGGCGCCCAACTTTTGGCGTCGCATGGCGGTCATCCATCCGGCGTCGATCAAGACCAACCATTCGTCGACGCACCCGTCGGCGCCGGAACGCTTCGTCGCGCTCGAAAGCGCGGTCGGGGAGATTCACGCCAAACTCAACGCCGGCCGACCGCTGGTGCCCGAGGTCGCTGTCGATGCTGATGACGGTGGCGTCCAATCGCAACCGAGTACGTTCCGGCCGGAGTAGTCTGGTTCGATGCGACGACTAGAACATTTTCCGATCAATTGGAATCGGTCGTAATATGCCAGCCCGCGCCAATCTAATTGGGACAAGAGGGGGCCGCCGCTTATGCGGCCAGCCCTTATGGGATAAAGATTGGCATGCGCGGCGATTGAGCGCAGGTCACCTTTACTGGGTAAAGGTGACCGGACAATACGCTAACCGTCGCGCTTGACGGGTCGTTGCATGAAAGCGGGCACATGGTCGCCCATGCCGACGACCGGCCCGCGATTCGCCGGCGCGTCGGCCGCGGTCTCGACCGGGCGGACCTTCCTCGGCGCGCGCTCGGCTTTTTTCTCGCGCGGCTTTGTCTCGCGCTTCTCGCCGACCTTCGCCTTGCGCCGCCCGCCGCGCTTGGGTTTGGCGTCCTCGACGGGCGCCGCGGGCGTCTCGGTGGCAGCCGCCGCCGGCGTTTCGGCAGCCCCGGCGGCCTCTGGCTCGGCTTTCGGCGGGCTGCCCGCTTCGACACGTGGAATCTTGCGGCCGATCAGCCTCTCGATGGCGTCGACGAACTTGACCTCCTCGGGCGTCGCGATGGTGATCGCACGGCCCCGGTGGCCGGCGCGGCCGGTGCGGCCGATGCGGTGCACGTAGTCCTCGGCGTGGGTCGGCACGTCGTAATTGAAGACGTGGCTGAGGCCGAAGATGTCGAGCCCGCGGCCGGCCACGTCGGTGGCGACGAGGAATCGGATGTCGCCCCGCTTGAAACTTTCGAGCGTCTCGGTGCGCGAGCCCTGGTCCATGTCGCCGTGCAGCGCAGCAGCGCCAAAGCCAGAGCGCTTGAGCGAGCGGAACAGCGTGTCGACGTCGCGCTTGCGGTTGCAGAAGATCAGCGCGTTCTTGACCGCTTCGCCGCCGAGCTGCTCGCGCAAAAGCTTGCCCTTGGTGCGCGCGTTGACGACGATCAGCGTCTGGTTGACGGTCTCGGCGGGCGATGCCGGCGGATCGACGCGCACCTCCTTGGGATTGTGCAGGAAGGCGTCGGCGAAGCGGCGGATCTCGTCGAACAGCGTCGCCGAAAAGAACAGCGTTTGACGCAGCGGCGGCAGCAGGCTGACGATGCGTTCGACATCGGGAATAAAGCCCATGTCGAGCATGCGGTCGGCCTCGTCGATGACCAGTATCTTGACGCCGGCGAGCAGGATGCGACCGCGCTCGAACAGGTCGAGTAGCCGCCCCGGCGTCGCGATCAGCACGTCGACGCCGGTCGACAGCACCCTTTGCTGGTCGGTGATCGAGACACCGCCGATCAGGAGCGCCATCGAAAGCTTGTTGTATTTGCCATAGATCTCGAAATTCTCCGAGATCTGCATCGCCAGTTCGCGCGTCGGGGTCAGGATCAGCGAGCGCGGCATGCGCGCCTTGGCGCGTCCGCCGGCGAGAATGTCGATCATCGGCAGGGTGAAGGCCGCGGTCTTGCCTGTGCCGGTTTGCGCCGCGCCCATCAGATCGCGCCCCTGGAGCGCGATCGGAATCGCTTTTTCCTGAATCGGCGTCGGCTCGACGTAACCCGCGTCGGCGACGGCCCGGAGCACTTCCGGACTTAGTCCGAGATCTTCGAATCGCATTGAATTGGAATTTGCTTGCCTCGCCGTCCATCGGCGGTCAGTGGCGTCGGGCGTCATATACGACTTCCAGAGCGAGGAAGTCAATCGAAAGGGTCGCGCTCGAAGCGGTCGGTTGACGGCGACGGTGGTCGAATTCGGCCGTCCGTGGCGGACAGTCGGGGCTTCCTTTGATCCGGCAAGCAGCGTAGCTTTACGGCGGGTGATGGGGAAACGAATGCGACAATCGTTGGCGACCATCGCGCTGGTCCTGGGACTCTCGGCGCCGGCGCTTGCCGGCACCGGCCACGACCGCGCGGTCGTGGCCGGCGCGGGCACAGCGGATGCTGCGGCAGCGCTCCGTCTCGCCCAGCTCGCCGCGACCGGCGACGCGCGGGTGGCGATCGACTTCGGCACGTATTTCGCGTTGGTCATCGGCAACCAGGAATACAAGAACCTCGCAGACGTGCCGTCCGCACGCGACGACGCCGACGGCATCGCCGAGGTGTTGACCGAGCGCTTCGGCTTTCAGGTCGAGCTGTTGCTCGATGCATCGCGCTACGAGATCATCTCGGCGCTCGCCGCGCTGCGCCGCGAACTCGAGGAAACCGACAACCTGCTCATCTACTATGCCGGCCACGGCCATCTCGACATCGAATCGGAGGAGGGCTACTGGCTGCCGGTCGACGCCGAGCCGGACAATTCGGTCAACTGGGTGTCGAACAGCACAATGACCGGTTTGATCCGGGCGGTGCGCGCCAAGCACGTCATCGTCATCGCCGATTCGACGTATTCCGGCCGGCTGACGCGCAACGTCGACGCTGATTTGATGACCGGGACGGAACAGGACGCCTGGATTGCGCGCATGGTGCTGCACCGCTCGCGCACGGCAATGACCTCGGGATCGGCGAAGCCGGTGCCGCACCCGATCGGCGGCCCTAATTCGGTGTTCGCGCGCGCGCTGTTGGAGACATTTCGCGAGATGACCCGGCCGTCCGATGGCCAGACGGTGTTCGATGCCATCAAGCGGCCGGTCGTGCTCAACGCCGACCGCACGCCGCAATACGCCAATCTCAACAAGGCGGGTCACGATGGCGGCGATTTCGTCTTCGTGCCGTTACTCGCCAGCCTGGCGCCCGGCGACGTAACCGAGGCCGTGGTGTTGCTTCCGCCGCCGGCCTTGGCGCCGGTGCCCGAGGCGCCGCTCGCCGACGCCGAGACGATCGAGCTGGTCTTCTGGCAGTCGGTCGCCAACAGTTCCAGCGCCGCCGACTACCAGGCCTATCTCGACCAGTATCCCGACGGTATCTTCGCGCCCCTCGCGCAAGGGCGGATCAACGAACTCGGCGGCGCCGCAGCGCCCACGATGCCAGCGCTCGATACGGGTCCGGGCATCATCGAGCAGGCGTTCTGGGACGCGGTCGCCGACAGCGGCAATTCGCTGGATCTCGAGGCCTATCTGCAGCAGTACCCGAACGGCCATTTCGCCGAGACCTCGCGCGCCATGCTCGAAGAGATTGCGCGCGCCGAGGCGGTTGAGGCGGAGGGTGAGCGCCTCGCCGCCGAAGAAGCCGAGAGCCAGCGGCTGGCGGCGGAAGAGGCCGAGCGCATCCGGTTGCAGGCCGAGGCCGACGCGCGCCAACGTCTCGCGGCGGAAGAGGCCGAACGCCAGCGGCGCGCGGCGGAAGAAGCCGAGCGTCAGCGGTTGGCGGCGCAAGAGGCCGAGCGCCAGCGCCTGGCCGCCGAGACCGAGGCCGAACGCCAGCGTCTCGCCGCCGAAGAAGCCGAGCGCCAGCGTCTCGCGGCGCAAGAGGCCGAGCGTCAGCGGCTGGCGGCGGAAGAGGCCGAGCGCCAGCGCGTCGCCGCCGAAGAAGCCGAGCGGAAACGTTGGATGGCGGAAGCCGAACGCCAGCGTCTCGCGGCGCAAGAGGCCGCACGCAAGCGGATCGCGGCGCAAGAGGCCGAGCGTCAGCGCCTCGCCGCCGAGGCAGCGGAGCAACAGCGTCTAGCCGCCGCGACCGAGGCCGAGCGCCAGCGTCTCGCCGCCGAGGAAGCGGAGCGCCAACGCCTCGCGGCGCTAGAGGCCGAGCGCCAACGCCTGGCGATCGAGGAGACGGAGCGCGAGCGGCGCGCCGCGGAGGCCGAGGCTGAACGCCAACGGCTGGTGGTGCAAGAAGCGGAACGCAAGCGCCTCGCGGCCGAGGAGGTGGAACGCCGACGCAGGGCGGCGGAAGAGGCCGAACACCTGCGTCTTGCCGCGCACGAATCCGAACGCCAAATGCGTCTCGCCGAAGAGGAGGCCGAGCGGCAGCGTCTCGCCGCCGAGGCCGCCAAGCGCCAGCGCCTGCTGGCCGCGGAGGCCGAACGACAGCGCCTCGCGGCGGAAGTGGCCGAGCGCCGACGTCTCGCGGCGCTAGAGGCCGAACGGAAACGCCTCGCGGCCGAGGAGGCCGAGCGTCAGCGTCTCGCCGCCGAGGCCGCCGAGCACCAGCGCCAACTCGCCGCGGAGGCCGAGCGCAAACGGCGCGCCGCCGAACAGACGGCAAAGGAGAATGCCGAGGCGCAGGCGAAGGAGATGAAGACGGCTGCGTTCGCTCCGTCGGCGGCGGTTACGCCCAAGCAGACCTTCATGGCGAACACCGGCAAGAATATCCCGCCGATCGCCGCGCCGATGTATCTGACCGCCTACGCCAGCGTCGTCACCGGCCGGAGCGCCAACGCGATCAAGCCGCTCAGGCACTTGGTCGAGGCCGACCCGGCGCTCGCCGACGTGCACAACGCCCTCGCGCTCGCCCTGTTCACGGCAGATCCGAACGACGACGCGCTCGCGCTCGAACACGCCGATATCGCGCTTGCGCTGGCCCCCGACGTGCCGCAGTTCGCTGTCACGCGCGTTTTGACCGATCGCAAGCAGTGGAAGATCGCCGCCGACGGCACCGCCCGCCTGACGGCCGCCGCCGCGCGCAGCCTGAAGAAGACCGCGAACGTGCTGGTGACGATGCGCAGCAACGCAAGGAAGCTCGGCAAGCTCCTGTCCGCCATCGAACAGAGCGGCGGCGATGCCGAGTATCCCTTTGTCTTGCCAGGCTACACGACGCTGATCAAGAACCCCAAACTCGGCTTCACGCGGCCCAGTGACAAGGCTTTCAGGACCGCCCAAAAGGCGATCGAGCAGAAGATCATCGCGCTCCGGCAACGGATGATCGCTGGCGAAGAAGGCGTCGCGAACTGACGCAGCAACCAGGGAGATCGAGCCATGATCGTAAAGACGGCCGAGGACATCGTCGGCGGCAAGGGCGACACGACGCTTAGTGGCGGCAACGCCCGCACACTACGCTACTTGCTGCGCGACGACGGTGTCGGATTCACCGCCTCCGACATCCGCGTCGGCGCCGGCGGCGAAAAGGTGCTGTGGTACAAGAACCACATCGAGGCCAATCTCGTAATCGAGGGCGAGGGCACGGTCGAGGACATGGCCACCGGCACGGTCTACGACCTCAAGCCCGGCACCATCTACGTGCTCGACAAGCACGACAGACACTGCATCCGCTCCAAGACAGCGATGCGCCTGATCTGCGTCTTCACCCCGCCGCTGGTCGGCGGCGAGGTGCACGACGAGGACGGCGCCTATCCACTGCTCTAGACCGTTCCCAGCACATGGCCGAGAACGAAGCGGTGCTGTTCGCCAACGAGGCGTTCTATCGCGCCTTCGCCGACGGCGACCTGGCGGCGATGGATGCGGTGTGGGCGTCGGTTGCGCCGGTCGCCTGCATTCATCCCGGCTGGAACCTGCTCGACGGCCGCGAGGCGGTGATGGCGAGCTGGCGTGCGATCCTGGACAGCCCCAACCGTCCCGACATTTCGAGCGTCGGCGGCGCGGCGACGACTTACGGCGACACCGCCGTCGTCACCTGCTACGAGGCGGTCGGCGAGGGCTATCTGGTCGCGACAAACATCTTCATCCGCGAGGCCGGCGCCTGGAAGATGGTGCACCATCAGGCCGGACCGACCCCGCCGCCCACGCTCGAGGCATCGGGCGACACGGCGCCGGCCGTGCATTGAGCACGCGGGTGTTCGTCGGATTTGGCGAAAAGCGTTTGAGACTGTATAGTTAAGCTTGGTGTCCGGCATTCGGGGCGATCGCCTCGGCCGGGCATGCGTTGGATCAATGCGCCGCCGGATACGGACCAGCGTCCGGCGGCGGCACTACCCGGAGATACGGTCGGCATGATCAACCGTCGCTTGATACTTACATTGGCACTGGTCGCGATGACCGGCATCGCCGGCGCCGCCTACGCCACGGCGCAACCCGGCAACGCGTCGCAGTTCATCCATCAGCTCGGCAACCAGGCGATTACCACCCTGCAGACGTCCGGCATCACGCTAGAGGAACGCGAGGCGCGCTTCCGCGGCATCTTGCGCCAGGGCTTCGACCTGCCCTTCATCGGTCGCTTCGTGCTTGGTCGCTATTGGAAGCAGACCGCGCCCGATGTTCGTGCCGACTATCTGAACCTGTTCAGCGAGTACTTGGTGCAGATCTATTCGGCGCGGCTTGGCGGCTATGCCGGCGAAACTCTGTCGGTGCTCGCCGAACGGCCGGCCGGCGCCAAGGACGTCGTCGTCAGCACGCGCATCGTACGCCCCTCGGGACCGCCGATCACGGCCGAGTGGCGGGTGCGCGTCACCGACAACCGCCTGCGCATCATCGACGTTTCGGTCGAGGGCGTCAGCATGGTGGTGACCCAGCGCTCGGAATTTGCGTCGGTCATCCAGCGCAACGGCGTCGAGGGGCTGATCGAGGTGGTGCGCGCGCGCACCACCAAGATGTCGGTCACCGCGGCGGTCAATTGAGTGGGTGGCGAAGATGAAAGCATCGGGACGGGTTGTCGAAAGTATGAGGATTGAAGACATGAAGATTGGTTTGACGAGAAACCTGGGCCGCGCCGCCGCGCCCGTGGCGTTCGCCGTGGCGCTCGCCGCGACGCCCGCGCTGGCCGATTTCACCGACGGCTGGCAGGCCTATCAGAAGGCAGATTTCGGCGCCGCGCTCGAGGAATGGCGGCCGCTCGCCGACGCCGGCGACGCACAGGCGCAGTTCGCCATCGGCACGATGTACGACCAGGGCAAGGGCGTCGAATGGGATCAGGCGACGGCGGTCGCCTGGTGGCTCAAGGCGGCCGACCAGAACTTCGCGCCCGCCCAGCACAACCTCGCCAACAGCTACATCGCGGGCGACGGCGTGCCGCAGGACTACGCCATGGCGATCAAGTGGCTCGAGGCGGCGGGCGACCAGGGCCAGGCGCGTTCGAAATACACGCTCGGCAAGATGTACAGCTACGGCCTGGGCGTCCCCAAGGACCAGACGGTCGCCTTCAACTGGTTCGTCGAGGCGGCCGAGGACGGCTATGTCCGCGCGCAGTACAATCTCGGCAAGATGTACCGTGACGGCCTGGGCGTCGATCAGGACTACGCAGCAGCGGTCGAGTGGTACCAACTGGCCGCCGACCAGGGCTACGCCAAGGCGCCGGCGAGCCTGGGCAAGCGCTATGCTTTGGGCGAGGGCGTTGACAAGGATTTGGTCCAGGCGCTGTTCTGGACGTCGCTGGCCGCCGATCAGGGCCTCGAGCGCGCGGTCGTCTCGCGCGACGACATGTCGGCGGACATGACGGCCGAGCAAATCGCCGACGCCGACGCACTGCTCATCGATACTGTCATCCCCGCCGCCGGCGGCGACTGACCAGCGCGGAGTCGGCCGCAACCGGTCGTCCGTGCCGCGGACCGGCGCGCCGTGAGTGAGGGGGGAAGCCGATGAGGCAGGCGCGCGTGGAGCGGTTGGCGATTTTCGTCGGTTGCCTGTGCCTGCTTCTGGCGCCCATGACGGCGCGCGCGGCGTTGCCGCCCCACATCGTCCAGCGCATCCAGCTTGCCGCCCAGGAAAGCCGCTCGCTCGACCAGCGCGACCTTGCGATGGCGCGGATGCTCCAAAGTGGCGAGCTTGCAACCACGATGGCGCGCCATTCCGGCCGTCATGCCTCGGCGGCAATGAGCGAGGCTGTGGTCGGCTCGATCTCCGAATATCCCTCGCTCGCCGGCGAGATCGTCGCCACCGCGGTCGCCGTCGCGCCTGGGTTGCGCGACAGCATCGTCAGCAATTCGATCAAGGCGTTCCCGGCCTTCGCGCCGACCATCGCCGCCGCCGGTGGCGTATCCGGCGCCGCACCGCCGGCCGGCTATTACGCCCAGACGCCGACCTATTACAGCCAGACACCGACCTATTACGGCCAGGCCCCCGCGCCGGCCTACGGCTATGGGCAGCCCGTCCAGCCGGCCTTCGGCCAGCAGGCGATGGCGGTCGGCGCGCCGGACATCGACGCGAATTTCACCGAGGGCGCGGGCGGCACGGGCGAGCGGATCTATGATCCCTTCGAGACCGTCAATCGCGGCACCTTCTTCGTCAATGACGTGCTCGACACCTTTCTGTTCCGGCCGCTTGCCATCGGTTATCGTTTCGTCACCACCGAAGGCATCCGCCGGTCGAGGCGGAACTTCTTCCTGAATCTCGGCTCGCCGGTCGTGCTCGCCAACGACCTGCTGCAGCTCGAGATTGGCGGCGCCGGTGTCACCACCACGCGTTTCGTAATCAACTCGACCATCGGCGTCCTCGGCCTGTTCGAGATGGCCGCGGATTTCGGCTATGCGCCCCACCACGCCGATTTCGGCCAGACACTGCACAGTTACGGGTCGCAGCCGGGCGCCTATCTGGTGCTGCCGATCCTGGGGCCGAGCACCGCGCGCGACGGCGTCGGCACCGCGGTCGACCTGCTCTTCGATCCGTTGTTCTGGCTGCTCGAGCCGTTGCCGAAATTCGGCCTCAACGTCGCCGAGGGTACGACCCGGCGCGAGACGCTGATCGAGCCGCTCGACGACCTCAAGGCCGGTTCGGTCGATTACTATTCGGCGTTGCGCAGCGCTTACTATCAGGGCCGCGCGGTCGAGCTGCGCAAGGGCCGGACGGCCGATAGCAGCAAACTCGACGATCTCTTCGAATCGATGGAATAGGACGCCATTCCGCGGCGCGCTGCGGCGCGCCCCGCTCGCCATTTTCTAATCGAGCCAGACACCTTTTTAATTCTTTGATGTCAGGTATATTAAACCCGCATTTCCCAAGTATCGTCGATATTCAGTGCGGCGAGAAGGCGATTCTGCTATAAGAATCATGAAGTTGTAGCATACATGGAGCGGCGGATATGGCACACCCGATGGGTGAATCGAAACCGGGGTGCCTTCGGGTCGTTTTTGACCGTCGATTGAAGCTTGAATTCCACGGTTCCAAGATCACCTCTGATGCCGGGTTGCTCGCCTACCGGGAGCTTGACGATGCCCTCGGCCTGACTGAGATGGCCGAGGGTGTTTTCCAGGATAGCCGTACCGGCAAGAACGGATGGCACGGCATGACGGGTCAGTTTCGCCAGTCCGTTTTCGGGCGCCTTGGCGGCTATGACGATGTGAACGACGCCGACCGTCTGGGACGCGATCCCGCCATGCGCTGGATTGTTGGCGGCAAGGCCATCGAAAGACAGGCCGCTTCCACCAGCCAGATGGGACGCTTCGAGACGGAGCTATTGGCCACCGACGAGAACGTTGAAGCCTTGGTCGACATGAACGGGGTGTGGATCGACAAGGTTCATGACCGCCATCCGCCGAAGATGATCATTCTCGACATGGACAGCAGCGTCAGCCCGACCCATGGCGAACAAGAGGGAACAGCGTACAATGGTCACTTCGGCTGTACCTGCTAGCATCCGCTATTCCTGTTCAACCAGTTCGGCGACTTGGAGAGATGTTCCCTGCGCCCCGGTAATGTTCACAGTGCCGACGGATGGCGGAATGTTCTGGAGCCGGTGGTGATGCGCTATAAGGAAAGGAAGGTGCGGCTGTATTTTCGTGGCGATGCCGCCTTCGCCTCACCGGAGATATACGAATATCTCGAAGCCGAGGGATTACTCTACGTCATCCGCCTCAAAGCGAACGCGATTCTCCAGCGGAACATTGCCCATCTGCTTACGCGACCTGTCGGTCGCCCGCCCGACCATGTTCGCCGTTTCCACGCCAGCTTCAGCTATCAGGCCGGATCGTGGAACAAGAAGCGCCGTGTCGTGGCCAAAGTGGAGTGGCACCCCGGCGAGCTGGTTCCTCGCGTCGGTTTCATCGTCACTAATCTGTCGCGCCCTACCAAGCGGGTGGTGGCGTTCTATAATCACCGTGGCACGGCGGAGCAGCACATCAAGGAAGGCAAGAACGCCATCAACTGGACCCGTCTGTCATGTCGCAAGTTCCGCAACAATGCCGTTCGGCTCCAGCTTCACGCCCTGGCCTACAATCTGGGCAACTTCATGAGGACACTGGCTTTGCCGAAGGAGGTGGAGCACTGGTCGATGACGACGTTGCGCGACAAGCTGGTGAAGATCGGGGCCAAGGTTGTCCGACATGGCCGCTACGTTACGTTCCAATTGGCTGAGGTGGCGGTGCCGAGGGACCTGTTCCGGAAAATCCTGAGCTTGATTGATGATCTGCGACGAAGACCCGCTCCGGCGTAGGCCGAGGGAATCGACGGCGAGGAGAAAGCGACAGGAGAGGTGTGTCTGGATGGCGAGAAAAATGACCGAGTGGCCTTCCAAGCGCGGGCCGATTACCAAAATCATGCCATCGGATGGCTGCATAGGGGATACAGTTCCCTTGGCGGTGGGAAAGTGGTACGATTTCCACGAATTTGGATGGTATATGGGGAATGTCGGTTAAGGGAAATCCCTCGATTATCACCCATTAGGGTGATGACTGGAGCGCGAAATTGGTCAGAATGGGCCTCGGCAAGGCTGACGATCCCTTGCCGCCCGGGCCGGCGGCCCGGATTACCGAATCATGTAGAGGTTATCGGATATACCGAGCCTCGTTCTTCGGAACGGGGCTCTTTGTGCGTGCGCCACGAGGCGCGGTACCCGCCCGGGACGGGCGGCGGATGACAAGGAAGGAACCAGTGGTCATGGCGTCGAATACGATTCCCTTCCCCAACGCGAGCAAGAAAGCCCACGACCAGTCGCCGCCTTGCGACCCGGAAATCGCCGAGCGAACGCGCCGTGCCGTTGCCGAGCTTCAAGGCGCCATGGACGAAGCGGTGCTTGCCGGTCTCGTCGTCGAGCCTTGCTTCCGCCGCATCGAGCAACGCTTCGCCGGCGACGGCATGTCGATCGATTCCTTCGTCTGCAAGGTCGATATCTATCGAGGGCTCGCGTAGCGCAATCGGCCACGCTTCCCGGGGACGCCCCATGTTCGAACGCATCAAGGATTTTCTGTTCGGCCCGGTACCCGAGCGCAGGCAAGAGCCGCGCATCGCGGCGGTCGACGGCACGATCGAGATCGACGGCCAGATCTACCCGATCAAGAACTGGAGTTCGGCGGGCTTCCTGGCGACGTCCTGCGCCATCGAGCGCGACGTCACGGACGGTCTCGACATCCGGTTCCGGGCGCGGCTTGGCCAACAGATGCTCGACATCGCCTGTCGCGCGACCGTCGTCAGGATCGACCCCGACAGGCGGGTGCTCGCGGGCCGCTTCACCAAGCTGGACGATGCGGCGATGGGCCAGATCGCGCAGCATTTCGCCGCCGGCGCGGCGGCCTGACGCATTGCCGCGCCGTTCGATCGCTAGTCACCCGCGGCGGGCGTCTCCAACTCACCCTGGAACTTGAATCGAAGGTAACGGGGCAGATCGTCGCTGGTCTCGACCCATGACAGGCGGTGTGAGCGCCAGATGTGGATGTCGGGCGCGGTCGCCTCGGGTTCGTCGAACGACGCGATGGCGACGTAGATCTCGGGGATCCGCTCGTCGGTGAGCGTCAACGAGGTGCCGCATCGGCCGCAGAACGTCCGCGTCACGCCCGGCGACGACGGGTGCGCGACGGGCTCGCCGCTGACCATCTCGAAGCCGGCGCGATCGTAGGCCGCCCAGGCCATGAGCGGCGCGCCGCTGGCACGCCGGCAACCCCGGCAGTGGCAGAACTCGATCAACACTGCGTCACCGGCGACACGGAATCGAACGTCGCCGCAATGGCAGTGGCCCGTGATGCCGTCATCCGTCTTGGACATGGCGCGCTTCTCCCCCCAACCCCCGTTCGATCGTCAGTGTATACCAACCCGTTCCGCGATAGGCTATACGCTCCCGGAACCGAACGGCACGCAACGGAGGGTGACGCGATGCGAACCGGTGGATGCCAATGTGGCGCGGTGCGCTACGAGACCGTCGACGCGCCGACCGAGCTCTACGTCTGTCATTGCCTGGAATGCCGCAAGCAGTCGGCCTCGGCGTTCGAAATTTCGTTCATCGTGCCGCACCGCGACATCACCCTGACCCAGGGCACGCCGCGCTTTTGGCAGCGTCCGACCGACAGCGGTGGGCAAATTAGATGTGCTTTCTGCCCGGACTGCGGCTCGCGGCTGTGGCACGAGGACGCGGCCGATCCCGACCGGGCCAGCATCAAGGGCGGCACGCTCGACGAGGCGCCCGACATCTCGGCGGTCGATCACATCTGGACCAAGCGCAAGATGCCCGGCATCGTCATTCCCGACGACGCCCGCCAGTTCGCGGAAGAGCCGGACTAGCCGTCTAGCAGGCGGGAACTTCGCCCGACGAGAAGTGGCCGACCAGCACGATGTCGAACCAGTGGTCCCAGTCTGCCTTGCCGGTCAGCGGCGCGAGCCGCCGCTACAGCACCTCGAGGTCGCGTGGTGATTCGGTGATCACCTCGGTGCCGGTCTCGGTGACCAGCACCGAATCGCCGACCCGCGCGCCGAATACACCGGGCACGGTGATGCCGCCGTCGACGGCGAATAGCATGCCGGCCTCGAGCGGTGTCGTGTCGCCTTGCTTGAGCTCGGGCTGCTCGAGCGAGGAATAGCCGAGCGCGCGGCCGGTTCGGTACGACGGCTCGAAGCCGCCGGCGCGGTAAACCTCGACCGCCGCGGCGTTGACGTCTTGCGCCGTCACGCCCGGCCGCATGGCGGCGATCGCCGCCTGCTGCGCGGCGACGCAGACTTCGTAGGTGCGCGCCGTCCCGTCGTCGACCTCGCCGACGAAATATTCGCGGTCGTAGCCCAGCTTGAACTGTTTGAAATGCGCGATCGGGCAGAAGCACATGTAGACCGGGTCGCCGCGCTCGATCGGCCGGACGCGCGGGTGCAGGTGGACATAGCTGGTGAAGTGACCCGACTGCAGCACCTGGAGATTGTGGATCATCGGCGACATCAGCGCGCCGAGGTCCTCGGCGGCGATGATCTCGGCCGCTTTGCGCGTGCCGGCGGCGATGCAGGCGAGCGAGACCTCGTACTCGGGCACGCCCTCGCCGATCGCCGACTTGCCGGCGGCGCCCATGGCGACGGCCACCCGGCCGGCCTGGCGGATCATGGCGATCTCCTCCGGCCCCTTGATCACGCGCAGCCGCGCGATGACCTCGGTCGCATCCGACAGCCGCTCGGCATGCGGACCGGCGCGCAGGAAGTCGGCGATGACCGCCGGCACGTCGAACCATTCGAGGCCGATCCGCGCGCCGGGGCTCGATCCGAGCACGGCGGCGAGCGGCTCGCGCCATTCGCCGCCGTCGCCGTCGGTGTAGCCGCGCAGGTCTTCGACCCAGGTCATCGCCTGGCACATCGGCATTTCCATCAGCGGGGTGATCAGCGTCGGCGCGCCGTCCTTGGGCACGACGGCGATGGTCGGGCGGCCGAATTCCATGCCGAGATCGCCCCAATAGCCGGTCAGGTAGTAGATCGAATCGACATTGGTCACGACCATGACGTCGACGCCTGCCTCGGCGAGCCGGCGCTGCAGCCGCTCGGTGTGCGTGCGAAACAGGGCCAAGAGCGCGCGCTCGGTGATCGGATGCTGCAAATCGCTCATCGGGTCGCGTCCTTTGCTTGATGCTCGTTCGCGATCGACGCTATAGCTTTACGGGACAGGCCGACAGCGCAAATTTCGACCGGACCAAGGAGGCGAGGGGACATGACGAAAGCGGCAACCAAGGTCACCACGGAAATCGACTTCGAGGCCGACGGCAAGCACCACGGCACCTTCAACGTGCCGCATTCGCGGAACGATTCGGCGTGGGGCGCGGTGCGCGTGCCGATGACTGTGATCAAGAACGGCGACGGCCCGACGCTGCTGTTCACGGGCGGCAACCACGGCGACGAATACGAGGGGCCGATCGCGCTGATGAAGCTGGCGCGCTGGCTCGAGCCCGGCGCGATGCGCGGCCGGGTGATCATCATCCCGGCGCTCAACTACCCCGCCGTCAAGGCCGGCACGCGGGTCTCGCCGATCGACGACATCAACATGAACCGCGCCTTCCCGGGTAAACGCGACGGCACGGTCACCAAGATGATCGCGCATTACGTCGATAGCCAGTTGGTGCCGATGGCCGACGCGGTGGTCGATATCCATTCGGGCGGCAAGACGTTGATGTTTTCGCCCTTCGCCTGCATCCATGCGTTCGACGATGTCGAGGCGATGGCGCGCGCCCGCGCCGCGCTGGCCGCATTCGATGCGCCGATCAACCTGGTGCTGGTCGAGCTCGACGCCGAAGGCATGCTCGACACCTCGGTCGAGGCGGCGGGCAAGGTCTTCGTCGGCACCGAGCTCGGCGGCGGCGGTTCGGCGATCGCCGAATATGTCGCGATCGCCGAGACCGGCGTGCGCAACCTGCTGTGCCACTTCGGCGTCATCGACGGCGAGGTCTCGACGCGCGAGAGCCGCGGCTTGGCGCCGAGCCGGACGATGGACACCGCCGAGCCCGGCTGCTATGTGCTCGCCGACGACGCCGGCATCTACGAGCCGCTGGTCGACCTCGGCGCCGAGGTCGCCGCCGGCGACCCTCTCGGCCAGGTGCACGTCGTCGAGCGGCTCGATCGGCCCCCCACGGTCTACCACGCCGGGCATGCCGGCACGGTGATCGGCCGTCACCACCCCGGCCTGATCCAGCCCGGCGACTTCCTCGCGCTCGTCGCGTACGACGTTTAGGAGATGGTCATCGCCCACGACCTGTTCCGGCTCTAACCATGCGCGGTACGACGACGACACCGGTTGGCGAACGCCACGGCCCGCTGCTCGCCATGTTCGCGCTCGGCCACATGGCGAACGACTGGGCGCCGGGGGCGATGTGGATCATCGCGCCGGCGATCGCCGCGGCGATGGGTCTCTCGCCCGCCGAGATCGGCATCCTGTTCGCCATCAAGGGCACCGGCGCGGCGCTCGCGTTCCTGCCGGCGGGCGTGCTGGCCGACCGGGTCGCCAATCGCGGTGGCCTGTTGCTGGGTACTTTTTGGTGGGTCGCGATCGGCTATTTCGTCTCGTCGCTGGCGCCCGAGTTTTGGAGCCTCGCGCTTCTGCTCGCGCTGGCCAATGTCGGCGACGCGGCCTGGCACCCGGTCGCGACCGGCGTGCTCGCCCAGCGCATGCCGAGCCGCCGCGCCCAGGCGCTCGGCATTCACGCGGTCGGCGGCACGCTGGCCGAGGTGCTGGCGCCGCTCGCCACCGGGCTTCTGCTGACCTTCGTCGACTGGCGCGCGGCGATCATGCTCGCCGGCGTCCCGGCGCTGTTGATGGGGCTGGTCTTCATCCGCTACGCCGCGACGGTGCCGCGCTCGGGCGACGTGGCGATCTCGCGCGCCGACTTCGGCCAGCTGTTGCACGTGTGGCGTGGTCGCGAGGGCCTCGGCATGATCGCCATGGTCGGCGCCTACTCCATGGCGCTGATGGCGGCGCTCAGCATGACCCCGCTGTTCCTCATCGACGTGCACGGCGCCAGCGTGGCGACCGCGGGCGTCGTGTTTGCGGCGATGAGCCTCGTTGGCGCCATTGCGCAGCCCGTTCTCGGGTGGTTTTCGGACGCCATCGGCCGCCGCCCGTTGTTCATCGCGGGCAACGCGATCGCGGCGCTGGCCGCCGTCGTTGTCGTGCTGGCGCCCGGATTGCCCGTCGCGGTGCCCGCATTGATCGTCGCCGCCGGCGCGCTGATCGGCGTGCGTTCGTGCGTGCTCGCCGCGGCGGTCGAATTATCGGCCAAGCGCGAGGCGACGACGCTGGGCTTCACCTTCTCGCTGATGGACGGGCTCGGCGCTCTGGGCGCTCTGGTCGCCGGCGCGGTCGGCAACATCGACCTGCACTACGCCTTCCTGGTGACGGCGGTGCTGGCCGCCGCCGCCGGCGCCACGGCGCTGGCCGCGCCCTTCGGCGCGACAAGCGCGCGGTAACCGCCGGATGTTGCGCGCGGCTCCGGGGTTCTTCCTGAGTTGTCCTGGCGTCGGCCCGGGCGTACTGTCGGTGATCGCCTTCTGCACTCATGAGAGGGAAGGATGATGCTGAAGAACCTCCTGAAGCTTTTCAAAAAGAGCCCCGAGGGTCAGGACAGGCGCCGCGAGCCGCGCGAGACGATCGAGGACGGCGAGGTCGAGATCAGAGGGCGGACCTACCGCCTGAACGATTGGACGCCGCGCGCGTTCATGGCCAAACCCTGCGATGTCGACTGCAATATTACCGACCGACTCGAGGTCACCGTCCGCATCCGTTATCCGGACAAGAATATCGAGTTCGCCAGCCGCGCCATCGTCGTCCGGATCGACAAGGAAGGACAGGAACTCGCGGCCTATTTCGCGATGCTCGACGAAGCGGCCGAGACCGTGATCGCCAACCACTTCGGCGACGGCACGCAGACCTTGGACGACTTGCTCGGCGACGGCTGAGCCTTGGTATAAAAGGCCGGCGGCACCGAACGTGGCTTCAGTGCTCGGCGATCCCGCGAAACGCCTCGGCGCCCCATAGGTCCTCGATCCGGTCGTCGCGGCCGCATCGGTAGCGGTAGAAATTGTAGCGAATCGGGTTCTTTTCGTAATAGTCCTGGTGATACCCCTCGGCCGGATAGAACGGCCCGGCGAGCTCGATCGGGGTGACGATCGGCCGGTCGAGCATGGCGGACGCTTCCAGCGCGCGCTTGGATTCCTCGGCCAATCGCTTCTGTTCCGCAGAATTCGCAAAGATGGCGGTCTGATAACTCTCGCCGCGGTCGCAAAACTGGCCGCCGCCGTCGGTCGGGTCGACGCTGCGCCAGAAGACGTCGAGCAGCGTGGCATACGATGTCTTGGTCGGGTCGTAGACGATGCGCACGGCCTCGCGGTGCCCGGTGCCGCCGGCGCTGACCCGCTTGTACGTCGGGTCGACCAGATCGCCGCCGGTGTAGCCCGAGGTCGTGCTGACGACGCCGGGGACATAGTCGAAGTCGGATTCCACACACCAGAAACAACCGCCGGCGAAGGTCGCGGCCTCGAGGCCGTCCTCGGCGGCGCGCGCGATCGACGCGGTGGTCAACGCCGAAAGCGCCATGGCGAAGCTGACGAGAAGAATTTTTCGAGGCATCGGATGGCACTCCCTGAATCGACGAGCGGTCATTTGCGTTGTCGTCCTAGGTGGGGGGTCGATCGGCGAATGCGAGTCGATCTCGCGGAATTTTGATCTCGGCGTGGACGATCCCGAGAAAGCGGCGGACAATTTCGATACTCATCTTCGCTTTGCAAAACGCTTTTTCTGCGCCATGACTGCCTTCGCTGTTGCGTGCCCTGGTGGCGCGCGTAGGTTACGACGAGGGGCTCGATAAGGAGCGGCCGGTCATGCGGTTTAGCGTGTTTCTTTCCTGTCATCTGTTGGATGTCAGCTATCCGCCCGAGCGGCTCTATGCCGAGATGCTCGAGCAGGCCGCGCTTGCCGAGAACCTCGGCTTCGACGGGCTGTCGTTGCCCGAGCATCATCTGGTCAACGTATTGATGAACCCGAACCCCCTGATGTTCGCGGTCAAGCTTGCGTCGGTGACCGAGCGGCTGCCGATCACCACGGCGGTCCTGGTGCTGCCGTTCCACGACATGCGCCGGCTGGCCGGCGACATCGCGCTCGCCGACATGCTGATCGGCGGCGAGCGGCTCGAGCTGGGTTGCGGGCGCGGCGCCTTCGCCTACGAGTTCGGCCGCTTCGGCGTACCGGTCGAGACCAGCCGCGCGGTGTTCGACGAATCGCTCGACGTGCTCGAGGCGCTGCTGAGCGGCGCGGACGTCGCCTGGGACGGCGATTACTACCAGTTCGAGCCGCTGACCATCATGCCGCGCCCGTTGCGCAAGCCGCGCATCTGGATCGCCGCGCTCGGCCCCGAGGCGATCTATCACTGCGCGCGCAAGGGCTACGACGTGCAGACCACGCCGCTGCGCGGCGGCTTCGAGCTCGGCAAGAAGCAGGCCGCGGCGTTCCACCGCGGCAAGGCCGAGACCGCGGTCCCGATCGAGCTCTCGATGCTGCGCTCGGCCTATGTCGCGAGCAACGAGGCGGACGCCTGGGCGAAGCGCGAGATCGCCTAAGATTACGGCCGGCGCTTCACCAACGCCTTCGAGACGCCGGGCACGGTCACGGCCGGCGAGCTGGAGCTGATCGAGCTGGCCTACACGCTCGAGGACGCCGCCAAGCAGCTCATCGTCGGCACCGAGGCCGAGATCACCGACAAGATCGGCGCCTACGTCGATCTCGGCATGGACGAGATCGCGCTCGACATGCACTTGGGCATCGCGCACCGCGACGTCATGGCGTCGATGGAGCGCTTCGCCGCCAAGGTGATGCCGCAGTTCAAAGACACGCCCAGGCTGGTCGATGCGGGGTAGTTGAGCGTATCCTCGCGCTTGACCGACAACCCACGCAGGGGTTTCATGGAGCCAATCGCGTTCGTCGAGGAATGAGAGCCATCATGGCGACCACCGACTACAAGCTCATCGAGCATCCGGGCGCCTGGAGGGCGACCGATTTCGAGGGCAAGGACGACCTCGCCATCGACCTCGAACCGCGCCACGTCGCGGCGCTCGAGGCAGCGCTCGCCAGCGTGCATGACGCGGGCATCGCGCTCGACGACATCACGCGCGAGAGCTTCCCGCTCGACGACATCGCGGCCGACATCGCGGCGTGGCGCGAAGAGGTGATGGAGGGGCGCGGCATCGTCTTGCTGCGCGGCTTTCCGATCGACGGGCATTCGGTCGAGAGCATCGGGCTGATGTATTTCGGCCTCGGCGCGCATTTCGGCCATGCGCTGTCGCAGAGCGTGATGGGCGACCGGCTGGGCCATGTCGTCAACATCGGCGACAAGGATTCGCGCGAGCGCGCCTACCGCAACAGCCGCGAATTAACGCCGCACACCGACGCCAGCGACCTGATCGCCATGCTGTGCCTGCAGCCGGCCACGTCGGGTGGGTTCAGCGGCTATGCCAGCATCTACGCGATTTACAACGAACTGGTCCGGCACAACCCGGACTATCTCGAGGTCTTGTTCCGGGGCTTTCCCTACCACCGCTTCGGCGAGCAGGAGCCAGGCGAGCCGCCGGTCACGACCCATGACGTGCCGATCCTGTCGTGGTGCGAGGGCCGGCTGAGCGGCGCCTATATCCGCGCCTACATGGAGATGGGCCTCGAAGAGTTGGGCCGCGCGATGAGCGAGCATGAGCGCGCCGCGCTCGATGCCCTCGACGACTTGAGCTGCAGCGACGACCTGCTGTTCCAGACTCTGCTCGAGCCGGGCGAGATGACGATCATCAACAACTACACGGTGATGCACACGCGCACCGGCTTCGAGGACGACGACGACCCGGCCAAGAAGCGTCATCTCTTGCGGCTCTGGCTGTCGGCTCACGAGCCGCGCCCGGTGGTCCAAGGCGTGCGCCGCTACGATCTGCACAAGAAGGGCATCGCCGTTCAGGCCGGGCAGACGACCTACTACACCGGCGAGACGCCGACCGTCGAGGTGCCGCGGCCCACCGCGCGCGGTGCAATCCACGTCGCCGACCGCGGCATCACCGGTTGAGTATGGAACGCTGGTTAAGTGTGGAACGCTCGCCGGCCTCGGTGGCGCCGCAGCCAATATTGGGGTCAGACTCCTTTATTATACATTTAGAACAATGGATTAAAAATAAGTCTGACCACGTTACATAAGTCTGGCGGTGAGGCCGCGCGGGCCTAATCGCCCCAGATGGTCGCCAGCGCGCGGACCAGGTTCTCGCCCAGCAGGCCGCGGATGTCGGCCTCTGGCCAGCCCTTCTGTTCGAGTGCGGCGACCACGTTGACGAGCTCGGCGTGCGAGGAACACCCGGTGAGGTAACGGTTGCGGACGTCGTTGCCGAAGGCGGCGGCATAGGCGCCGATCATCGCCGGATAGCGCTTCGCCGTCTGCCCGGTGATATGGGCGACGGCGTCGAGGTCGGCGACCGCCGGCAGGTCGGTGCCGATGGCGACGTGGCCGACGCCGGCGACGCCGGCGATATGCTCCAGGTGGCGGATGAAATCGTCGATCGCCGGCGGGTACGCGGGGTCGCCGTCCCAGCACATCGGACCGTAAATGCTGACGCCGACCGTGCCGCCCGACTGCGCCACGGCGGCGATCAGCGCGTCGGATTTGTTGCGCGGGTTGTCCGACACCGCGCGCGCGTTGGCGTGGGTGATCAGCACGGGCTTCGCACTCGCCTCGACGACGTCGCGCGCGGTGCGCTCACCGACGTGGCTGAGATCGATGGCGATGCCGAGCGCGTTCATCGACGCGACCGCGCGGCCGCCCAGCGCGCTCAGGCCGCCGTCGTCGGGCTCGAGGCAGCCGTCGCCCATGAAGTTCCGGAAGTTGTAGGTCGGCTGCATGATGCGCAGACCGAGCCGGTGGAACAAGGCGAGCCGGTCGAGGTCGTCGCCGATCGGCCGCATGTTCTGCCAGCCCATGATCAGGCCAACCTTGCCGTCGGCGCGCGCCGCCGCGATGTCGGCGGCGCTCTCGATCAGGCGCCACGGGCTGTCGGGCTGGCCGAGACGGGCGTGCCAGCCGGCGAGCTGTTCGCAGGAGGTCTCGAAATCGCCCTCGAAGTGGCTGACCGTCAGATTGATCGCCGCGACGTTGCCGGCGCGCAAGCCCTCGACCCCACCGTCGCTGAAGAACACCAGCCCGTCGACGACCAACACGTCGTCGGCGAAACCGCCCGCCGGGGCGACGACCGTCATGTCATGCCCCGGACCCGCTCACCACTCGCCGGTGTTCGCCATCGAGGCCCAGGGTTCCTGGGCGGGCAGCGCGTCGCCGACCTGCAAAAGCTCGACCGAGATGTCGTCGGGCGAGCGAATGAAGGCCATGTGGCCGTCGCGCGGTGGCCGGTTGATGGTGACGCCGGCGTCCATCAACTTCTGGCAGGTCTCGTAGATGTTGCTGACCGCGTAGGCGAGGTGGCCGAAGTTGCGGCCGCCGTCCATCTCTTCCGGATCGTAGTTGTAGGTCAGTTCGACCTGCGCCTCGTGATCGCCCGGCGCGGCGAGCATGACCAGCGTGAAGCGGTGTTCGGGATAGTCGTAGCGGACGACCTCCTCGAGCCCCAGCTTGTTACAATAGAAGTCCATCGACGCGTCGAGGTCAGCGACGCGGACCATGGTGTGCAGATACTTCAAGGCTTCCTCCCGTTGATGACGTGTCGCCCCCTTAATGGGGCGCAACCATGTCGCCCCGTGAAGGGCCGCAACTATGGACCAAGGCCCGAAACGTTGCAATTGCCGGCACCCATAAATCCGGATGGCGGGGCGGGCCTGCGGCGTGATATTCTGCGGCCATGAGATCGAAGGAAGAATATCGCCCTCCCTGCCGCGCCCGGTGACGTGGCGCCGCCGCCCGCGCGCGGGCGGATCGGCCGCCGTTATCTGCCGTCCCGCAGGCAATCGCCGTCGGGACGATACCGGGATCGAGCAATTCGGGTGGTGTGGTCGAGATGAACAGATCAATTGATGATTTTTACGGCGCCGAGGCGCTGGCGCGGGTCAGGGGCGACAACGGTCTGGCGAGCCGGCCGCCGACGGTCGCCTACCGCGACACCGACTACCTGAAGTTCGAATACGACCGCTGGCTGAGCCGGACCTGGCTGTTCGTCGGGCGGGCGCATGAATTGCCCAACCCGGGCGACGCGAAGCCGGTGCCCGGCCCCCCTTATTTCCTGATCCGCAACGGCGCCGGTGTGGTCAACTGCTTCCACAACGTCTGCCGCCACCGCGGCAGCGCGTTGATCGACGGTCCGTGCCACAACAAGGACACGGTGGTCTGCCCGTACCACGCCTGGACCTACGACCTCGACGGTAAACTGGTCGTCGCGCCGCATTTCGGCGGCCACCGGCGCCACACGGCCGACGGCTTCGATCCGGCCGAGTACGGCCTGGTCCCGGTGCGCTGCGAGCAATGGCACGACTGGCTGTTCATCAACATCGGCGGTGCGGCCGAGCCGCTCGCCGACTTCGTCGCGCCGCTCGCCGCCAAGTTCGCCGACGTCGACTTCGGCCGGCTCGATCATTACCTGACGATCGACGTCGGCCGCGTGCCGGCCAACTGGAAGGTCTGCGTCGAGAACACCATGGAGCCCTATCACGTGCCGGTCGTCCACAAGGAGAGCGCGGCCGGCCAGCCGCTGGCGCTTCACACCATGGTCGCCGACGGGCCGGTCACCGGCTGCGCGATCGACATCGAGGGCTCCGACTACACCAACGCGCCGGGCGACAATTCGCTCGACAACCTCGACATGAGCGCGCGCTATCTGCTGCGCGCGCCCAATTTCTTCCTGACGTCGTACGCGCCCGACAAGATGATCGACACGATGATCGTGCCCGATGCGCGCGACCCGGCGGTCTGCTGGCTGCAGAACGCCTGGTACACGACCTCGGGCGCGACGCTGAGTGCGGCCGAAGTCGAGCAGTGGCGCGTGCTCGAGGAACGGGTAGCCGCCGAGGACATCGGCGTCATGGCGGGCGTGCAGCAAGGCATGGCGTCGCCCATTGCCGACGACGGCGGCGTGCTCTCGCCGGCCTTCGAATCCTGCCTGACGGCGTTCTACGGCAATATGCTCGAGGCGTTCGACAGCTGATCTCGAAGGCGTGCCGTCGGCCGGCACTGTTCGGCACGCCGCGCGGTTGCTAACATGGCCGCCCGGCTGCGGCGCCGCCGTACGCCCGAACACCAGCAACCAACGGACGCAACATGGAAACCGTCGTTCAAGAATGGGTCGACCAGATCGTCGCCTTCGTGCCGCAGATTGGTTTTGCCCTGCTGATCTTCCTCGCCTTCTGGCTCGCCGCCAAGCTGATGCGCCGCGGCGTGCGGCTCGCGCTCGCCTCGCTCGGTGCCGACCGCCTCGAGGTCATCAAGCTACTCGCCAACGCGGCGCACGCGGGCCTCATGGTGTTCGGCGCGATCACCGCGCTCGGCACCGTCGGCATCGACGTCACCGCGCTCGTCGCCTCGCTCGGGCTCGCCGGCTTCGGTCTCGGCTTCGCCCTGCGCGACGCGATCTCGAACGTGCTCGCCGGGGTGATCATTCTGATGTACCGGCCCTTCCGGGTCGGCGATCACGTCTCGACCGGCGGCCACGAAGGCACCGTTGTGGGCATCGACCTGCGCTACACGACCATCGATTCGGACGAAAACCGCTACCTCATCCCCAACTCGAACCTGCTCTCGCGGCCGGTAATCCTGCCGCGCGCGGCGGCGGTCGCGGCATGATCCGGGCGTAGCGGAAATTTTGCCTCACCGCGCGGGCCCATCGGGGTAGGCTTGTTGCGCCTGGATTGATGCAAGGGGGTGCCATGAACAGTGAACGCGGTTTTGCCGTCGATGTCGGGTGAGCCGACATGACGGCCGCGCAGGCGACGATCTTCGGCCTCTTGGCGGGCGTTCTGGTGCTCTTCATTTGGGGGCGTTGGCGTTACGACATCATCGCGCTGGCCGCGCTGCTCGTCGCCGTGGTCACCGGGCTGGTGCTTCCCGGTGACGCCTTCCTCGGCTTCGGCCACCCGGCGACGGTGACCGTCGCCATGGTGCTGATCATGTCGCGGGCGCTGTCGAACGCCGGCGTCATCGACATGATCTCGCGCCATGTCAACCTCGCGGCCGAGCGGGTCATGCTGCAGATCGGCGCGCTGTCGAGCCTCGGCGCCGTGCTCTCGACGGTGATGAACAACGTCGGCGCGCTGGCGCTTCTGATGCCGGTCGCCATGCAGGCGGCGGGCAAGGTCAAGCGATCGCCGGCGCTCCTCCTGATGCCGCTCTCCTTCGGCTCGATCCTGGGCGGCCTGGTCACCATGATCGGCACGCCGCCCAACATCATCATCGCGACGTTCCGCGACAAATCGGCGGGCGAGCCGTTCGGCATGTTCGATTTCACGCCGGTCGGCGCCGTCGTCGCGCTGGTCAGCTTGGCCTTCGTCGCCACCGTCGGCTGGCGGCTGATCCCCGCGTCGCGGCGCAAGACGCTTTCGGCGGCCGAGCTATTCGACCTCGAGGACTATGTTTCCGAGGTCAGCGTGCCCGAAACTTCACCGATCATCGACAAGACGATGCTCGAGATCGAGGACATGATCGAGGACATCGACGCGCTCATCGTCGGCGTCATCCGCAAGGGCCGGCGCGGCTTCGGCGTCGCGCGCCGCGAGCCGGTCAAGGCCGGCGATTTTTTGGTCATCGAGGCGTCGCCCGAGAACATCGACGGTCTGATCAAGGAGCTCGGCCTCGAGATCGTTGGCGTCGAGGGGCCCAAGACCAACCTGCTGGTCGCTGACGACGTGGCGCTGATGGAGGCGGTGGTGCCGCCGCGCTCGCGCATCGAGCGGCGCAGCGCCAATCAGATGCGCCTGCGTCGCCGCTACGGCGTCAACTTGTTGGGTGTGTCACGGCAGGGCCGGCCGATCCGCCAGCGCATTCACTCCTTGGCGCTGCGGGCCGGCGACGTGCTGCTTTTGCAGGGCGACGCCGAGCGCCTGCCCGAGGTGATCGCCGCGATCGGCTGCCTGCCGCTCGCCGGGCGCGGGTTGCAAATGGGCCGCGGCCGCCAGGCGTGGTTCTGTGGCGGCCTGTTCATCGCGGCGATCGCTGCCGCGACCAGCGGGCTGATGTCGTTCCCGATCGCCATTTCGATCGCGGTCGCGGTGGTCGCCTTCCTCAAGGTCGTGCCGCCGCGCGAGATCTACGAGAGCGTCGACTGGCCCGTGGTGGTCATGCTCGGCGCCATGATCCCGGTCGGCGAGGCGCTCGAGACGACCGGCGCCACCGGGCTGATCGCCGGCGGCATCGTCGATCTGGCGGGCGATGCCTCGCCGGTCGTCATCCTGGCGCTTTTGATGGTCGTCACGATGACGCTTTCGGACATCATGAACAACGCCGCGACCGCCGTCGTCACCGCACCCGTCGCGGTCGCCATCGCCGATCAGCTGGGCGCCAACCCCGATCCCTTCCTGATGACCGTCGCGGTCGCCGCGTCTTGTGCGTTTCTGACGCCGATCGGCCACCAGAACAACATGCTCATCATGGGGCCGGGCGGCTATCATTTCGGCGACTACTGGCGCATGGGGCTGCCGCTCGAGGTGATCATCGTCTGCGTCTCGATCCCGATGATCCTGTGGGTCTGGCCGCTCTGGCCGCTCTAGCCGAGGGAGACGAGCATGTCCGACCGCATGACCGCCTATCGCGTCCGCTGCGACTGCGGCAACATCGAGATGACCTTCGAGACCGCCAAGACGCCCGAGACGCTCGGCGTGCGCGCCTGCGACTGTTCGTTCTGCGCGGCACGCAACTGCCGCTCGATCAGCGACCCCGACGGACGCGTGCAGATCCGCGTGCGCGACGCCGCCAAGCTCAGCCGCTACCGCTTCGGGCTGAAGACCGCCGATTTCCTGGTCTGCCGCGAGTGCGGCGCCTACACCGGCGCGTATTTCCCCGACGATGACCGCCGTGGCTACGCCATCATCAGCGCCAATTACCTGGAGAAACCGCACGGCTTCATCCAGGAAGCGACGCACATGGACTACGACGCCGAGACCGCCGAGGAGCGCCGTGCCCGCCGCCGTATACGCTGGACGCCGGTCGCGTCATTCACCGAGGGCGCGGGCTAGTCGGTGCGTGAACGCTCGGCAACCATGACGCCCACCGCGATCGGCCAGACGGCCGAGGGGCCGGTGGTGTTGTGGCGCGATCTCGGCAATCTCGATCTGGATCAACCGTTCTTTCGCGGCGCGGTCGAGAGGGCGCAGCGCCTGTCGGGCGACCCGCAGGTCCCGTTCCGCGCCGCGCCACCGCTGCGCACCGGGCTGGACGCCTTGGCCGAGGCAGCCGCGGCCCGCTCCGGCCTGCCGCTCGCCGGCCTGATTTTCCACATGACCCATTGTGGTTCGACCCTGATCAGTCAGGCCCTGGGCAGCCTGCCCCAGGTCCTGGCGCTCGGCGAGCCGGAACCGGTCGGCGATCTCGCGACGCTCGCCGGGACGCTGCCGGCGGGGCAGGGGGCGGCGGCGTTGCGCAATCTCGTCGGCGTCCTCGGCCGCGCCCGGCGCGCGCCTCAGCGACACATGCTGATCAAGGCCTGGAGCCCCTTGGCGTGCCACCTTCCACTGTTCCGCGAGGCCTGTCCGGCGACGCCCTGGGTCTTCGTCTATCGCGACCCGGTCGAGGTTCTGGTCGCACTGCTCGAAAGCGGCGGCAGCCTCCTCGCGTTGCAGGGCGACGCCGCGCGGGCGGCGTCGCTGCTCGGGCTCGACGGCGACCGGTTGGATGCCATGACGGTGACGGAATTCGCAGCCCAGGCATTGGCGCGCATTTGCGACGCGGTCGTGGCGGCGGCCGACGGCGCCTGTCTGGTGGTCGACTACGACAGCCTGCCCGCTGCGATTTGGCAGCGGATCGCGCCGCATTTCGGCATAGAATTGGATGCCGGCATGCGCGACCGCGTCGCCCAGGCGGCGGGCCGCGACGCCAAGAGCCTGGGTCGCGCCTTTCGTCCCGACGGCGCGGCCAAACGCGCTCGCGCGAGCGCCGAGGTTTGCGACGCCGCCCAGCGCTGGGTCGCACCGGCGTTTGAGCGTGTCCGCGCGTTGCCGCAGGCGTGAGATTGGGGAGCCATCGACGTGACCGAGATGATCTATGGCGTGAAGGTTAAACAGGGGCTGTTCTCGGCCGATGAATGCGCCCGGCTGATCGCGCTCGATTATCCCATGGAGCCATCGCAGGTCTCCGATGCCGGCCCTTCCGACGTCGTCAACCCGACCGGTAAGACGGCTGAATACAAGCTCTTGCCGCTCGAGCCCGCGACCGAATGGATCTATCAGCGCCTCTCGCAAATTCTCCAGGCGAGCGGCGCCTTCGGCTTCGCGGTCGAAGAGATCAGTGCGTCCCTCAAGGTCCAGAAGTACGCGCCAGGCGGCTTCCACGCCTGGCATACCGACATCGGCAATCCGAAGAACACGCGGCGCAAGATCGCCATCTCGGCGCAGCTCTGCGGCCCGGACGACTACGACGGTGGCGAATTGCAGTTCTTCGACCACCCCGATCCGGTGGTCGGGCCGAAGGATAAGGGCTGCGCCATCTTCTATCCGGCCTTCCTGCCGCACCGCGTCACCGAGGTCACGCGTGGCACGCGCTACGCCCTGACCGCCTGGTGCCTGGGGCCGCCGTTCAAATAGGCCGGTCGTGTTTACGTATAATTCGATCGATTGCCGTCGATCGGATAATGCCAGCCCGCGACTGCGGGCCGCCGCCCCTGCGGCGAAAGCATGCGCGGCGATTGAGCGCAGGTCATCTTTACAGCGTAAAGGTGACCGCACAATGAGCTACTCGGCTACGACCTTCTCGGCAAACACCAGAAAGCGCAGCGGGCCGCCGGTGGTCAGCGCTTCGAACGGGTAACACGTCGCCAGGACGAGCCTTGGGACTTCGCCAACGGGGTCGAGGCGGGTGCTGCGCGAATCGACGATGTCGGTGGCGGTGACGCGAAAGCGATGCGTCGTGCCGAACCGGTCCTCGACCAGGATATCCTCGCCCGGCGCGATGTCTTTTAGGAAGCGGAAATGGGTGTCGCGGTGGCCGCCGATGATGGCGGTGCCGGGTTGACCGGGCAGCACCGAGCCGTCGACATGGCCCGGCCCCCAGGCCAGCGTGCGGCCGCTGCCGCCGGCCAGCGCGGTGATCCGCTTGCCGTGCGTTGGCACGGTGATGCGCGCGACCGGCCAGGTATCGGCCCAGGGCCACGGCTTGGCCCTGTGCTCGCCGTCGAGCGTGCGCGCCCAGGCGCCGTCGATCAGCGCCTGGCCGAGCCAGGCCTTGGCGTGGATGTAGCCGGCCTCGGCGAACTGCCATACGCCGAGCGCGATGAACAGCGCGCCGAGGCCGGTGGCGAGGCGTCGGCGCGCCATCAGGCCCGGCGCCGCCACACACCGAGGACCGTCAGGCCGAGCAGCACGAGCGCCACGCCCGCCAGCAGATGCATCGGCGCCGGCGTCGCGCCCTGGGGCAGCCCGAGACCCGTCACCACGCCGATCTGGGCCGGCGGCTTGGCCGCGACCATTGCCATCGGTTCCATTTCCGCCGACATTGAGGACGCGTTCGTCTGGGGCGAGCTGGCGTCCTGCTGGTCGGGCGCCTTCAGCTTGAGCGCCTCGCCGAACACCTTGTCGAACTCCCAGCCCTCGGGCAGGTTGGTCGGCATCTCCTGGCTCGATAAGGGCTGGTCGAGTGGCCGCGTTGGCGTCACGTCGACGGCCACCAAACTGGTGTATTTGGTCACCAGATGGTGCTTGAGGCCGAGCGTGACGACACCGGCGCGTACCAGGGCCGGGTCGGCACCCTCGTGCAACTGGTTCATCAGCCGATCGATGCGGTCGCGCGCCCACAGGTTCGCGGTGCCCGGCGCCGGCGCGCTGTCGGCAAGTTCCAGCTCGGCGCGCCAGCCCTGTTGGCCGATGCGGCCGGTGATCGCAATGCCGCCCTGCAGGGCGCCGACCCTGGCGGTCAACACGACGGGCTCGCCGGCGTAGAGGTCGGGCACGATAGCGGTTGATGTCTCGGCCTCGATGCCGTCCGGCCAGGTGATCTTGAGGTCGGTCAGTACCGGCCTCTCGAGCTTGGCGAACAGCTCGCCCATACGCTCGGCGACCTCGTCGATCTGGCCGATATAGGTGAAGGTGCCACGGCCGACTTCCGCCGCCTTCGACATGAAGAAACTGTTGGGCGCCGAGCCGATGCCGACGGTGAACAGACGGCTGTCGCCCAGCCCCGCCTCGATGACGCCGAACAGCTCGCGCTCGTTGCCGACCGCGCCGTCGGTCAGGAAGACGATCTGACGGAAGAAGCCGCGCGGCGCCGTGCCGGCCAGCGCCTGGTGTAGCGCCGGGCGCATGTTGGTGCCGCCGTCGGCGGTCAGGCGCTGGACATAGCGCTTGGCCTGACGGCGCGTCTGCGCGTCCATCGTGCGGGCGTCGCGGTAGAGCGACGAGGTGTTGTTGTTGAACTGGATGACGTTGAAGCGGTCACCCGGCGCCAATCTGTCGAGCGCCATCCCGAGAGCGGCTTTGGCCTGGCTGATCGAGGTGCCCGCCATCGAGCCCGAGGTGTCGATCACGAAGATCACCTCGCGTGGCAGAGTGGGCGCCTCGTCGCCGGCCGGCGCGATACTCGGCGGCATCACCATCAAGAGCAGGTAGTGTTCACCGTCGAGTGCCTCGGTGAACAGCCCGGCGCCCGGCGCCGCGCCGACGACCGGCGTCCAGACCAGCTCGAAATCGCGATCGGCGGGCACCGCGCCGTCCTTCAGCTCGACGACGTACTCGTTGCCCGCCTGCTCGGTCACGGTGACGTCGTGATAGGGGCTCGCGACGTCGGCGAGCGGGAAGCCAGGCGCCAGCGTAATTCGCAGGTGCACCGGGTTGATCTTGCCGAACTCGGGGCGCAGCACCGGCGGCGTGATGCGGTCGGCGTCGGGCACCCGGTCGGTGCCGGCCAGCCAGCCGGCGCCCGAGCCGTCGTAACTGACGACCTGGACGTTGCCGGGGATGTAGCGCGGCCCGATGACCATCGGGAAGCGCAGGCTGAAAGCGCCCTGGTCGTAGCGCAGCACGTGCTGGTATTCGATGTCGATGGTGACCTCCTCGCCGGGGCCGATGTTGGCGATCGAGGTGGTGAAGATGTTGGGCCGCTCGCCTTCCAGCAGGCCGGCCTTCTTGCCCTCGCTCTTGGCCTGCTCGTAAACGCGCCGCGCCTCCTCGCGCTCCTTGATCTGGCCCTCGATGACGCGATCGCCGACGCGCAGCAACAGGTGGTCGACGGCGGCGTTCTCGGGCAGCGGGAAGACGTAGATGCCTTCGACCCAGCCCTGGCTGGGGTTGAAGAAGGTCTGGCTGACGCGGGCGCGCGCGACCAGGCCGCCGACCGTGATCTCGACGTTCGCCGCGACGCGCGGCGCGAGCAGCAGCGACTGGCTCTCGTCGTCGACGATCAACAAGCTGCCGCGCCCGATGTCGTCGAGCTTAGCCGACGGCAGGATCTCGGCGAGCGCGAGGACCGGCTGGCCCTGCGCGGCGCCGACGCTCTGGGCCGCCATCGCGGTACAAAAAAACGCCGCCAGCATGATGGCTGCGGCGTGGATGAAGCGGCTACGGACTCGTGACGTCAATACGGCGGCCATGAACGCCCCCTTAGTTGCGGCGGCGTCGGTCTTGGCGTTCAGCCCGACCGGGCCCCCTGGTGAACGTGGCGAGGCGAAGGCTGACACGACAATGGGGCGTCAAATCGGACAGAATGTGACGAAGTCGCGATAGATCACGGCGAAATTGCGTCCGCGCGGACCGATGCGTGGTGGCGTATTTGCGCTATCATGCGACGGCGGACGACACGACGATCTACCGTCAGGGGAGGGTCGGATGGCATTGCATTTCAGCCGCGAGGAATTCGCCGAACGGCAGCGCAAGGCGAGCGCGGAGATGGCGGCCCAGGGGCTCCACGGCCTGCTGATCTTCCGTCAGGAGAGCATGTATTACCTGACCGGCTACGACACCGGCGGTTTCTCGATGTTCCAGGGCATGTATCTCGGCGCCGACGGTGCGCTCGGTCTCGTGACGCGCTCGCCCGACCGCACCCAGTCGCGCATAACATCGGTCATCGAAGACGTGCGCATCTGGGTCGACAGCGAGGACGCCAACCCGGCCGAGGACGTCCGCGACATGCTCGGCGACTACGGCTGTCGCGGCCGGCGCATCGGCGTCGAATACCACGCCTACGGCGGGTGCGAGTCTCGCATGGCAGTGATGTCTGCGGCTTGGTTCGTTGAGTTCAGGCAGCGATTGCCATGGCTGCTGCACGTGGACTGATGTTGTCGTTGGCCGGTGTGTCGGTTGCGCTGATCAGGGCCTTCCATGCCCGCTCGAAGCGGCCGGATTTGATCAGGGCGCGGAAGGTCAGAACAGCCTGTCCGCCGACGATCCGCCAGCGCATGCCGGAGCGCTTCATGCGCTGTGTCACCAGGGTCTTGTTGGCAGCTTCGACCACGCCTGAGCCGATGGCGATGCCCTCTTCCTTCAGGGCGTGGTAGCGCATGCGATGGCGATGCTTGCGGAAGAAGGCGAGTTCCCGCTCGGTCTCGGCCCGGTCCGGCGCAGCGGCGGCATCGCGAAGGTGGCGCAGCGCCCGGATCACCTTGGCGACGCCACGGGGATCGTGACGGAGGATCTCGCGGTACTTCTCGAACCAGCCGGGCGCCACGGCATGGTCGGACGCGGTTTGCAGATGTTCGCAAGCATGCCAGAAGTCGATCACCTCGGTTTCGGGCGACAGGGTCTCCAGGAAGGTCCAGTTGTCGGCGGCGCCATCGGCGATAGCGACGATCCCGATCTCGGGGCGTGCTCGCCTGATGTGTGCGACTTCGCTTGCAAGCTGCGCCTTCAGCGTGAGCTTGCCGCTCTCCGGCATGCGGCCGAGATAGAGGGTCTTCAGGCGCTTGCCCTCGGCGTCGTGGAAGGAGACCGTGCCGCAGGCAGCCTCGCGCCAGGAGGCCTTGGCGCGACCGTCCTCGCCGGGTCTCAGCGGCACCATGACGCCGTCGAGGGAGACCGAGGCGGTGGTCGCGTCCTGCGGTATGCCCTCGGCCTCACGGATGCTGCCCAGCGTCTCCGGGCCGAGGCTCTCCCAGCATTCGTGCATGCTCAGGGTCAGGCGCTGCAGGGTGCTCACCGACGGCGTCATGGCGCCGGTCTTCGCAAAGAACGCCGCCGCTTCCCGGGCCGTGCAGTGACCCATCATCAGCAGACCGAGCTCGGCCGCCGGCCGCGTCAGGTAATCGTCGACGAGGCCCAGGCTCTCGTCGACCGGCACCGGCGATGCCCCGCTCGCGCCGCTGCGGTAACGCGCTCGCCGGTAGGTCACCGGACCGAGCGAGGTCATGATCGTCTTCGGCGTCACCGCGACCCGGAACCAGCTCTGCCCGTCCCGCTCGATCCGGGAAGCGCCATCGTCCCGGTTCTCGATGACGGCGCCCATGACATCGCGAGCGAACTCGTTCGTGGCCTCACGCACCCGCAACTCGACCTCCTCGGGCGCCTCGGGGCGCGGCTCGGAACGAAGCTCCTCGCGACACAGTGCGAGCACCCGGGCGGCCGCCTCGACGACCCGAGGAGGCAGGCCGGAAAGATCGATGGACGAAGGCGCCGGAGGCGGGGATACTGCCATGGGAATGCTCCCGATGTTGGGTTTCGAGACACGGCATCGTACCGCTTCTGGCGGTGCGGAGCGTTCCCACCTTCCCCTGCTCGACCCTGCCGTCGTAACAAAATCCTGCCTTGGAGCGGCCCATTGTCACGAATAGCCGATTTCGGCCGTTCGTCTCGACACAAAAAACGCACTAAATCAATGACTTAGATTTTCCATACCAGACCCACACCCCCTACGGCCTGACGGCACAGCGCGGCAAGATGGTCGACGCGGCGCTCGATGGATTCTGCGAGGTGGTCGACGCGTCCGATCTGGTGCGCCTGCAGCGCCTGGTCAAAAGCCCGGCCGAACTGGCCTATGTGCGGCGCTCGGGCGCGCTGGCCGACGAAGCGCTCGCCATTGCCAACCGCATGACCGTGCCGGGCGAGGCGAACGGCGCGGGTCTATGGCGAGATGATGAATGCGATGATGCGCGGCGACGGCGACCCGACGGCGAGCCGCTGGCCGATGGGCTGCGGCGAGGAGGCGATGCTGGTGCGCTACCACACCGGCCACGGCAATGTCGGCGCCCAAGACCAGGTGACCTTCGAGTTCGCCGCGTCCTACCGCCACTACCATACGGCGTTGATGCACGTCGTCCTGACCGGCGAGGCCGATGCGCGCCAGGCCGACATGCTGGCGGCCTGCATCGCGGCGCTCGATGCCTGCCAGGACGCGCTCAAGCCGGGTGCGACGGTCGGCGGAATATTCGACGTCCACGCCCGGGTGATGACCGAGATGGGGCAGGGCGCCAACACCCTCAACGCCTGCGGCTACACCATGGGGGCGACCTATCCGCCGACCTGGATGGACTGGCCGATGCTCTACACCGGCAACCCACAGGTCATCGAGCCGGGCATGGTGTTCTTCATGCACATGATCCTGCTCGACAACGAGACCGGCCTGACCATGTCGCTGGGCGAGACCGCGATCGTGACCGATGGCGCCTGCGAGCCAGTCAACCACGCGCCGCGCGCGCTGGTCGTCAATTAAATCTTGAAGCTCTATGAGCGGACTGCCATCTATTGAAAGGCGGATGATGGTAAGGGGACGATCGTGAGCACAGCCGAAGCGCCGTCGGGCGGCAGCGAATTCGTCGATTTCTGGAACGAGATTCTGGTTCCGAAGTTCATCCGGTACCGCCACATTCTGGTCGGCGGCCTAGCCCATCACAGCGCCAAGATATTTCCGTCGCTCGAGGTCGGTGAGGGTGACAGTGCGGTCGACGTCGGCTGCGGCTTTGGCGACACCGCGATCCTGCTCGCCAAGCGGGTCGGCCCGGCCGGTTCGGTGCTCGGCATCGACTGCTGCGACGCGTTTCTCGAGCATGGCCGCGCGGACGCCGCCGCTGAAGGCATCGAGAACGTCAGCTTCGTCGAGGCCGACGTCCAGTCCTATCCTTTCGAAGCCGAGCACGACTTCTGCTTCTCGCGCTTCGGCACCCAGTTCTTCGAGAACCCGGTCGCCGGCCTCAGGAGCATGCGCCGCGCGCTCAAGCCGGGCGGCGTGATGACCATGATCGTGTGGCGCACGATCGACGACAACCCATGGCTCGGCCTGCCGCGTGAGATCATCCTCCAATACCTGCCGCCGCCGGGCGAGGACGGCCGGACCTGCGGCCCCGGCCCGTTCTCGATGGCCAACCAGGAGTTGGTCACCAAGCAGCTCGAGGTCGCCGGCTACACCGGCATCGAGTTCGAACGCTTCGACGCGCCGCTGATGGTCGGCAATACGCCGAACGACGCGGTCAACTTCCAGATCGCGCTCGGGCCGGCCGGCGAGGTCTATCGCGAGGCCGGCGACGAAGCCGTGCGGCGCCACGAGGAGATCGCCGGGGCGCTCGAGGCCGAGCTCGCCAAATACGAGACGCCCGAGGGCATCGTCCTGGGTTCGAGCTCATGGAAAGTCACCGCGCGTAACCCGAGTTAGCTTGGTGGGCCCGATGGACAAGGTCGCGATCGTCACCGGCGCAGGCACAGGCATCGGCCGCGCCGCCGCATTGGCGCTGGCGCAGGCCGGCTACGCGGTCGCGCTCGCCGGGCGGCGCGCGGCACCGCTCGAGGAGACCGCCGCCGAAATGGTCGGCGCCGCCGCGCTGGTGGTGCCGACCGACGTCGCCGATCCGGCTTCGGTCGAGGCGCTGTTCGCCGCGACCAAGGAAGCGTTCGGCCGGCTCGACCTGTTGTTCAACAATGCCGGTCTTGGCGCGCCTGCGGTGCCGCTCGAGGAGCTGAGCGTCGAAAAGTGGCAATTGGTCATCGACGTCAACCTGACCGGCGCCTTCCTGTGTACGCAAGCTGCGATCAGGCTGATGAAGGACCAGACACCGCGCGGTGGGCGCATCATCAACAACGGCTCGATCTCGGCCGACCGGCCGAGGCCCAACTCGGCGCCCTACACGGCGACCAAGCACGCAATCACCGGCCTGACCAAGTCGACCTCGCTCGACGGACGCGCCCATGACATCGCCTGCGGCCAGATCGACATCGGCAACGCTGCGACGCCGATGACCGCCAAGATGAGCGAAGGCATGCCCCAGGCCGACGGCTCGATCGCCCCGGAGCCGACCTTCGACGTCGCCGAGGTCGGCCGTGCGATTGTACATATGGCGAGCCTGCCGCTCGACGCCAACGTCCAGTTCATGACCATCATGGCGACCAAGATGCCCTATATCGGGCGGGGATAGAGGTCTTTGGTGCGGTCATCTTTACGCGTTGCGTAAAGATTACCTGCGCTCAAACGCCGCGCATGCCAATCTTATGGGATCAAAGCTGGCCGAACGGTCGGCGGCCTGCGGTCGCAGGCTGGAAAATTGCGATCGAATCCAACTTTGATCGGATTATACGTTAGCTACCCGAACGGCAGCGTCAGCGGAGCGACTTGGTGTGCCGAATGTCCGGCGTGGTGGCGTTCGGGCACCTTTTCCAGCACCTGTCTCTGGAGATCGGTGACGCGAGCGGCGATCTCGGCGAAGTCGAGCGTCAGGACCTCGCCGCTCTCGACGACCTTGACGCCGTCGACGTAGACATCGCGCACCGCGCGGTCGGCGGCGGTGTAGATCAGGCAGCGGATCGGGTCGTAGACCGGTTGCATCGACGGCTCGGTCAGGTCGATCAGTACGATGTCGGCCTTGGCGCCGGGCGCCAGGCGTCCGATGTCGTCGCGCCCGAGCGCCCGCGCACCGCCCACCGTCGCCGCCTCGAACACCTGCGTCGTGGTCAGCGCGAACATGTTCTCGTCGGTGACGCGCGCCATGATCGCCGCGGTGCGCATTTCCTCGATCATGTTGTGCGGCGAACAATCGGTGCCGATGCCGATGTTGATGCCGGCGTCGAGATAGGCGCCCAGGCTCTCGAGCGTGATGCCGTAGCGCGAGAACGGCGTCGGGCAATGGGCGACCGAGGTTTCCGTATCGGCGATCAGTCCAATGTCGTCGCGCGTTGCCCAATGCAGCCAGGAATGATGGTCGAGGAAGATGCCGTGGCCGATGATCGTGCGCGGACCGAGCAGGCCGAGTTCGGCGATCCACTGGATCTGGGTCTTGCCGGTGCGCCGGGTGATCTCGAGAAACTCCATCACCGCCTCGCCGGCATGCAGCTGTAACGGCAGGTCGCGCTCAACCGCCACCGCCATGCTGTCGCGCAGCAGATCGGCGGTGCATGTATCGACGGCCATCGGCGCGATCATGCCCGAGAGCCGGCCCGAGTTGTGATTTTCGGCCGCGTCGATCACGGCCAGCGCCTCGTCGAAGACCTTCTGGCCGTTGTCGTCATACCAGATGTAATCGAGGCGGTAGCCGTTCTCGGTATGCCAGACCGCCGATTCGTAGAGTGGTGCGAAGCACGTCCTGAGCCCCGAGTCGACGACCGCCTCGATCCAGCCGGGAAACGGCCGGCACATGTCGACGAAGGTCGTGACGCCGCTCTTGAGCAGCTCGCAATGGGCGAAGCGGGCGTTCCAAACGCGATCCTCGGGCGCCACGACGAACAGATTCCAGCCGTCGTAGAGCGCACTCATGTAAAAGCGCGGGTTGGCGAGTTCCTCGCGCAACCCCTTGAAAGTCGGCATCGACGAGGTGTGGTTGTGGATGTTGATAAGGCCAGGCATGACGCATACGCCGCTGCCGCCGATCTCCTCGTCGGCCGCGCCTTGATAACGGCCGCCGACATGGACGATCGCACCGTCGGTGAACGCGACGTCGGCGCCTTGCAGGTATTTGTGGCTCTGGGTCCCGTCGTCCCAGGCGACGACCCAGTCGGCGTCGCGAATGCAGGTGGTCCGTGTCATGGCGCGCCTTCCTTGCCGCATGCGATGATGCGCACAGATTAGCGAGTAACCGGGTGCGGGGCGACCGCCGCGTCGCCACGCCGCTGGCGGGTGAAACGCCCGCCGTGTCGGGGTATGATCGACATCCGCCTCGAGAACGGGAGACAAGCGATGCGTTCCTATCTACTTCTGCTCCGCTTCGTCGTGGTCAACGCCGTCGCGCTGGCCATCCTGGCGGTGCTCTGGCTGCAGGGCTGGGTGTCGCTGGTGTTTGAAAGCGACATTACCCATCTGACCGTGGTCATTTCCGCCGTGTTCGCCGTCGGGCTGGCGATCGCCACGGCCAAGGTGTGGCGCTGCAGCCACGAGCTCAACGCGGTGCGCGCCGACCGACAGGGTGGCGAGACGCGGCTTCGCTGGTACCGCGACCTGACGGGTCGCGCCGCGGACGGCGCGCGCGGTATACTCGCCGACTGCCTGCGTTCAAGACTCTACGCGCGCATCGCCGTCGTGCGCACCATGGCCAACAGCCTGGTCGTACTCGGCCTGATCGGCACGGTGGTCGGCTTCATCATCGCGCTCTCGGGCGTCGACGCGGGGGCGGCGACCGATGCCAGCACCGTCGGCACCATGGTCTCGACCCTGATCCAGGGCATGGCGGTGGCGCTCTACACCACGTTGGTCGGCGCGGTTCTGCACATCTGGCTGATGATGAACTACCAGGTGCTGGCGACCGGCACGGTCAATCTCGCCAACGCCATCATCGAGACGGTCGAGGCGCCCGGCGAAGCGGGCGGCCCGGCACTCGAAGCGGCATGATCCCAGATCCCTTTCACGACACCGACGAGGCGAGCGGGACGGTCTTTCGCGATGTCCTGACGCTTGCACTGCTGGGCTTTCTGGCGGTCATCGTCATCCTGCTACCCTTCGTCAACCCAAAAGGGCGCAAGGCCGAATCGATGGCGCCGCCGCCCGGCAACGTCATCGTCGAGATCACCTGGCCGGCCGAGATGAACGCCGACATCGACCTTTGGGTGCAAGCGCCGGGTGACGTGCCGGTCGGCTATTCGAACAAGGGAGGAATCGTGTTCAACCTGCTGCGCGACGATCTTGGCAAGTTCATGGACCCGACCAATATCAACCACGAGGTGGCCTATACGCGCGGCCTGATACCGGGCGAGTACACGGTCAACGTGCACGCCTATCGCATCGACACCAAGAACCCGCCACCGATCGAGGTCAATGCCGTGGTCAGCGTCAAGCAGGAGAGCGCCACGGCCGATGTCGTGCCGGTCCTCGGCGCGTCGGCGATGCTGGTCCGACTCGGCCAAGAGCTGACCATTTTCCGCTTCAAACTCGACGAAACGGGACGCGTCGTCGAAGGCTCCGTCCACAGCCTGTTCCGACCACTCCGATCACTGGGGGTAAAATAGCCATGTTGCAACTGCCGCTACTCTACGCCTTGTTCGCCGTGCTCGCCGCGGCGCTGGCGATCGTCGCGGTCTGGTCGCGGCGCTCGCTCGGCACCCGCGTCGGGAGCGTCGGACTGTTGGTGATCACCTTGGCCGTGGGCTATGTCGCCTATGCCGATCTCTTGAGCCGGCCCAAGCCGGCGATGCTCGAGTATCGGCGCGCCGGCATGGCCGAGGCGGATGTGCTCGCCGCGGCGCTGCGCGAGCACGAGGGCATTTACCTGTGGCTCAAGCTGCCCGAGTTCATCGAGCCGCGCTATTACGTGCTGCCGTGGGACCGCTCGACCGCCCAACAGTTGCAGGACGCCATGCGCAAGGCCGACCGGGACAATTCGACGATCCGCATGCGCAACCCATTCGAGCCGTCGCTGGAATTGCGCGATGCGCCGCGCTTTTACGCGCTGCCGCAGCCGAAGCTGCCCGACAAGCCCTATCCGCCGCCACTCGAATACAACCACCCCAGCCTGGCGATCTAGCGCGGCGACGCCCTTCGCCACATCCCCAAAATATGGGATCACAAATTATGGGGTCAGACTCCTTTATTCTGATTTGTATTCAATCAATAAAAATAGAGTCTGACCCCATTAATAGGGAGTGGGTAGAATTGCGCCGCGCCGCGCCGCGCCGCGCCGCGGCCTGCTCTCGGTTAGGGCTGTTGGCGGCGTTCTTTCTGCTGGCCGAAATACTGGCCGATCATCAAAAGGGTAATCGAAACGACGATCAGGCAGGTCGAGATCGCCGCGATCGTCGGGTCGATCTGGTCGCGCAGCGAATTGAACATGCGGCGCGTCAGCGTCGCGTTCTCGCCGCCCGAGATGAACAGCGCGACGATGACCTCGTCGAGCGAGGTGATGAAGGCGAACAGCGCGCCGGCGATGACCGAGAACCGGATCTGCGGCAGGGTGATCGACAGGAAGGCGCGCAATCGCGGCGCGCCCAGGCTGCGCGCGACCATCTCCTGGTTCATGTCGTACGTCTTGAGCCCGGCGGTGACCGTGACCACGACGAAGGGAATCGCGAGCACGGTATGCGCCATGATCAGGCCGGTCAGCGTATAGTTCAGCCCCAGCTTGGCGTAGAGGAAGAAGACACCGATGCTGACCAGGATGATCGGCACCATCAGCGGCATCATCAGCGCGACCTGGATCATGTTGGTGATACGGAAGCGCGATACCTGCAAGCCATAGGCGGCGGCCGTGCCGAGCGTGGTCGCGACGACCATGGTGACGACCGCGACCTTGAGCGACACGACAGTCGCTTCGATCCATTCGAGCGAGCCGAAGTACTCCTCATACCAGCGGAAAGACCACTCGCGCGGCGGGAACTCGAGATAGGTCGAATCGGAGAACGACATCGGGATGACGATGAACGACGGCACGACCAGGAACAGCATCACCAGGCCGCAGGCGATATAGAGCCAGAGCCGCCTGAAGTGAGTGATCTGCGTATCTGAAGCCGGTCCGAACATCAGCCTATTTTCCGAAAACCTTGTCGAGCCCGAACAGCTTGTTCAGGCCATAGAGGATGGCCAGCGTGGCGATCAGCAGGACGACGCCCAGCGCGCTCGCCGCGCCCCAATTGGCGTAGAGGTTGATCGACGTTTCGATGCGCTGCGCCCACATGATGATCTTGCCGCCGCCCAACAGCGCCGGGGTGACGTAGAAGCCGAGGCAGAGCACGAAGACGAGCACGACGCCGGCGAACAGCCCGGGCAGCGACAGCGGGAAGAAGACCCGCCAGAAGGCGTTGATCGGACTGGCGCCAAGATTGGCCGCGGCCTTGAGGAAATCACGATCGATCGACTTCATCGCGGCATAAAGCGGCAGCACGAGGAAGGGCAGCAGGATTTGCACCATGCCGATCACCGTGCCGGTGAAGTTGTGCACCAGCCGGAGCGGTTCGTCGATGATGCCCGTCTCGATCAGCCAGCCGTTGATCACCCCCTTGCGCTGCAGTAGGACGAGCCAGGCATAGGTGCGCACGAGCAGCGAGGTCCAGAACGGCAACAGCACGAAGATCATGCAGATGCCCGCCGCGCGTTTGCCGAGTTGCGACAACATATAGGCGAGCGGATAGCCCATCAGGATGCAAATGCCGGTGACGACGAAGCTGATCTCGAAGGTCGTGCGGAAAGTCTTGATGTAGGACTTCGAGCCGAACATCCGCATAATTCTCGAGCGTCCAGTTGCCCTGGACGTCGAAGTGAGTCGGACCCGATTTCCTTGGACACAGAATTGGCTTAATCGAAGTGTCCAAGGAGGACCGGAACATGACCGACAATTTTGAGAACAAAGTTGCTGTTGATGGGCCTGTGGTAAACGAGGGCGAGCTTGGCTCGTCCACGTTTTCCCCGGGCCAGGTTTCGCCGGCAGGCCCGCTGGGACTTGGCCAGCGGTGGACGGTGACGCGCAAGCGTGAGGTTGCCCTGCGGCTTTTGCGTGGCGAGCCGGTGGAACTTTTGTCGCGGCAGTTGGGCGTGGAGATTTTCCGGCTCGAGCAGTGGCGTGAGAAGGCGATCGCCGGGATCGATGCCTCGCTCAAGGAACGCAAGGGCGATCCGGTGAAGGCGGAACTGGACATCGCCATGAAGCGGATCGGGGAGTTGATCATGCAGGTGGAACTGCTGGAGGCCAAGACGGAGACGTCCGGCCCTTTGGGGCGGCGGAGGTCGCGGCGATGAGTGCCGCCACCTCTCCCGGCACGGGTTTGGCCTACGGCCTCCAGCGGGTCTGTGCGGCCTGGGGTTTTGCCCGTTCCTCGTTCTACGCCATGAAATCCCGGCAGCAGGCCACCGCTGAGCGCCCACCAGCAAAGCGCCGGGGACCGAAGCCCTCGATCTCGGACGAGGCTCTGCTGGTGGCCATCGAGGCCGACCTGGAGGCATCCCCCTGGGAGGGCGAGGGACACCGCAAGGTCTGGGCTCGGCTTCGGGTCTGTCGTGGCATCCGTGTTTCCCGCAAGCGGGGGCTCCGGGTGATGCGCGAGAACAACCTGCTCTCGCCCCATCGCTGCCGCCGCCGTGGCGGAAATCCCCATGTCGGTGAGATCATCACCCATGCCCCCAACCTCATGTGGGGCACGGACGGCGTTCGGGTGTTCACGGTGGACGACGGCTGGGGCTGGATATTCACCGCCATCGAGCATTGGAACGCCGAGTGCGTCGGCTGGCATGTGTGCAAGCGAGGCGACCGCTTCGCCGCCCTTCAGCCGATCTCCATGGGGCTTGCGAGGCTGTATGCCTCGACCTCCGCCGGTGCGGCGCGGGGGCTGGCCTTGCGGATGGATCACGGCTCCCAGTATCTGTCGGACCACTTCACCAACCAGATCAAGTTCTGGGGCATCCAGCCGTCCTACGCCTTCGTCGAACAGCCCCAGACCAACGGCGTCGCCGAGAGGTTCAATCGCACGCTCAAGGAACAGATCATCCATGGCCGCATCTACCGCAACATCGCGGAGCTGCGGAACGCCGTCCGCGGGTTCGTCGAACAGTACAATGCCCAGTGGATCGTGGAGAAGAACGGCTACCTGAGCCCCGCTCAAGCTCGTCAGGCGTGGCACACCGCGATGTCACTCAGGCCCGCCGCATGAGACAAACTTGTGTCCAAGGAACCGGGTGCGATACACCTGGACGTCGAAGAACGACAGCCACATGAGCCAGCCGACAGGCAAGAACAGAATAAGCAGGACGAGGAACAGCGAGGGCGAGCACAGCGCGAAGACGCTCTGATGCTCCCGCTTGGCGTCCTTGGTCAATCCCTCGGCGTTTTCGCGACTGGCCGGGACCGCCGCGACCTGGTCCGTGGTAATCGCCGTCATCGGTCGTCCGGCACGACGATCGTGTCCGCTGGATGCAGGCCGAGACGGATCGGCTCGCCGGGACCGGGAACCGCGGCGAGCGACTCGCGGCGGCTCGAGCTGCGCACGGCAATTTCGATGCCGCCCGTGAGCGCGACGTAGAACAGGAAGGGTTCGCCCTGGTAGACGAGCTCCTTGACCGTCCCGCTGAGCGTATTGAGGTTCTGGCCGTCGCCGTCGGCGAGCAGCTCGAGCTTTTCGGGCCGGACGACGAGAAGCTGCCGCTTGTCGGATGATATCGGTGGCTCGCCGAGCCGCAAGGTCGCGCCGTCGAGATCGACGCTTGAGCCATTCACCTCGACCGGCAGGAAGGACGATTCGCCGATGAAGTCGGCGACGAACTTGCTGCGCGGCCTTTCGTACAGCTCCTTGGGCGCGTCGATCTGCTGGAACTGTCCGAAATCGATGACCGCGACGCGGTCCGACATGGTCAGCGCCTCGCGCTGGTCGTGCGTCACGTAGACCGTGGTGCGGCCGAGTTTTTCATGCAAGTGCCTGATTTCGATCTGCATTTGCTCGCGCAGCTTCTTGTCGAGCGCCGAAAGCGGCTCGTCCATGAGCAGGATTTGCGGGTCGAAGACGATCGCGCGCGCGAGCGCCACGCGCTGCCGCTGACCGCCCGAGAGCTGATCGACGCGGCGCTGCCCGAGATCGCCCAGCTGGACCAGATCGAGCGCGCCCTGGACGCGCTCGGCGATTTCGTCCTGCGCGACGCGGCGCAGCTTGAGTGGAAAGGCGACATTGTTGTGGACGTTCATATGCGGGAACAGGGCGTAGTTCTGGAACACCATGCCCACGCCGCGCTTGTGCGGCGGTTTGCGAATGACCTCTTCGTCGCCGAACCTGACGCTGCCCGAATCGGGCCGCACGAAACCCGCCAACACCATCAAGAGCGTGGTCTTCCCCGAACCGGAAGGGCCGAGCAAGGTGACGAACTCGCCGCTTTTGACGTCGATGCTGACGTTATCGAGGGCCTTCAGGCTGCCGTATGAGGTGGTCCCACTTTGTTGGACAGTTTGGCAGCGCGGTTAAGGTGTATTCCGTTGTTTGATCATGCTGCCAAAATCCTTTTTATCACATCCTGTTGCTGTTGTTGAGCCTGTGGGGATGTGGGCAAGGCGCGAGCCTTGTCCATCATATCCACAGGTTGACCGGCCCCGTAGGCCTCGGCCGGCGTTTGACCGTCGAGGGACGAATGGGGCCGCTCGGTGTTGTAGAAGCCGATCCACTCGCCGATGACCCGTTCGGCGTGGAAGCCGTCGGTGAGCTCGTGTAGGTAGACCGCCTCATACTTGAGAGACCGCCACAGGCGCTCGATGAAGATGTTGTCCATGCAGCGGCCCCGACCGTCCATGGAGATGCGGATGCTCGCGTTCTTGAGCACGCCGGTGAAGTCGAGGCTGGTGAACTGGCTGCCCTGATCCGTATTGAATATCTCCGGCTGGCCGTAGCGGGCCAGCGCGTCGCCCAAGGCCTCGGCGCAGAATCCAGCGTCCATGGTGTTCGACAGCCGCCAGGATAAAACGTGGCGCGTCGCCCAGTCCATGATCGCTACCAGGTACAGAAAGCCACGCTGGACGGGGATATAGGTGATGTCGGCGCACCAGACCCGATTGGGCTGGTCGATAGCCATCCCTTTGAGAAGATAAGGATAAATCCGGTGCATGGGATGCGGCACGCTGGTTCTCGGCGCCTGATAGATCGCCTCCAGGCCTATCAATCGCATCAACCTGCGAACCCGGTGACGGCCGACGCAAACGCCGTCCCGCCGCAACTGGCGGACCATCTGGCGGCTGCCGTAGAACGGGTACTTCATGAACAACTCGTCGATCCGACGCATCAGCGCCAGACTCGAAGGGCTCTCCCCCCTGGGCGCATAATAGAACGAGGACCGGCCGATCGAAAGCAGGCGGCATTGACGGCTCAAGCTCAGCTCGGGGGCGTCGCGTGTGATCATCGCCTTGCGCTCCCCCCGGCTCATCGCTTGAGCCCTCTGGCTAAAAAATCCCGTTCCACCGTCAGCTCGCCGATCTTGGCGTGAAGGTCGCGGACCTCGGATTCATGATCCCGGCAAGCGCGGTTGGCGCCGTTCGAAAACACTTCGCCCAGACCGTCCACCGCCTGGCGCTTCCAGGCGCTCACCTGGTTCGGATGCACCTTGTGCTTGGCCGCGATCTGCTGGATCGTCTTGTCGCCCCGCAGCGCTTCCAGCGCCACCCGGGCCTTGAATTCCGCCGTAAACCGGCGTCGATTCGTCATCTCGTATTCCTCCGTTATCCGGTGGAATACACCTTAGCTCCCTGTCCGATTTTCTGGGACCACCTCAGTATGATTTCGTGACCCCGCTGATCGTCAGCGGTAATGACTTGGCGTCGGACGACATGGTCTCGCTTTACCCCGGTCTCAAGAGGTCGACGGGAGCGGCGGTTGCCGCTCCCGTCAATGCAATGTTAACCAACTATTCCTCGGCCAACTACTCCTGGATCATCTCGTCGAAACGCTCCTGGAGCCCGTCGTAGCGCCCGACGTAGAAGGACGCATCGAGCACCAACTGAACCTTGGCGTTGGCCGGCGCCGAGTTGATGTCCTTCGCCTGTTCGGGCGAGATCTTGCCGGTCTCGAATGCCTTCTGGTTCACCGGGCCGTAAGCGATAAACTCAGGCAGGTTCGCCTGGTTCTCGGGGTTGATGAACTCGTTGATCGCCTTCATGGCGAGCTCCTTGTTCGGCGCGCCCTTGGGCACCATCACGCAATCGAAGTCGAAGACACCCTCGTTGAAGGTAAAAGGCGGCCTTGGCGCCATCGTCGATCGCACCCTTGATGCGGCCGTTCCAGATCGAGATGATGTCGACCTCGCCGTCCTTCATCAGCTGCATCGACTGCGCGCCCGACGTCCACCACACCGCGACATTCGGCTGGAGTTTCGCGAGCTTGGCGAAGGCGCGGTCCTGGCCCGCCTGGGTCAACAGCGTTTCGTAGACCTTGTCCATCGGCACGCCGTCGGCCATCAGAGCGGCCTCGATGTTGTAGTAGGGCTTCTTGTACATCGCGCGCGAGCCCGGGAACTTGTCTGTATCGAAGAAGTCCGCCCAGTTCTGCGGACCGTTGTCGCCGAATTTCTCGGTGCTCCAGGCGATGATCGTCGAATAGTAGATGATACCGACCCAATGGCTGCTGACCAGCGCGGGATCGATGCCGTCGGTGTTGATCACCGAATAGTCGAGCGGCTCGAGATGGCCTTCGTTCTGGAGCTGGACGCAGGTATTGCTGCCCTGCTCGGTGATGTCCCACTTCACCGCATTGGCCATGACCTGCGCGCGCACGTCGGCGATGCCGTTGGTGGTGTCTTCCTTGATCGTGATGCCCAAGGTCTTCGCCGCCGGTATATAGAACGCATTGCGCTCGGCTTCCTGGAACGATCCGCCCCAGGACGACACGGTGATGCTGTCTTGTGCCTGGGCGGGGGTCGCGGCGAACCCCAGCAACGCGGCGCTGGCGATCGCGGCAGTAAGTGCTTTGACTTTTATGGTCTCATGTTCTCCCGTACATCGTTGTTCTCGTTGCCGCGGCTCGCGGGTTCTTCCCGATGGCTCGATCGAGCAACAGCGACCGTACCGTCCGACCGGCGATCGGAAATCGCGATTCCCAACCCGCCAATTGCGGCACTTGCATGCGATGTTACCACAACCTCGGAACCTTGCACCGTTCATTCCATCGCATGGTCGCAGCGCAGACTAGCCAACGTCGCGCTGGATCGGCAGTGCGGCGGGTGGCATGTTTTTGCAAGGCAGCTATGCGCCATGGCGAGTTCGCTCATCGCCTGTGACCCCCGTCACAGACAATCAAGCGCCCGTTCGCTAGTGTCCGGTCCCGAAACCACAGGGATGAACCGGGTGTAAGCCCCTGTTTTTCCCGGTTGGAGAACAAGGAGGGCCTCGACGGTCTGTACGACCCCGCCCCGGCGTCCTCGAAAGGGCAAACCGTCGGCGACGGCGGGACGCAAAGCCTCCGGCCTGGCATGTGTCAGGTAGCGGGGTTGCCGAAAGGAGACGAACGACGTGCCATTCGGCACGTATCCGCTCCTCAAGGACTTTTTCGAGGCCGCGTTTCGATTGGCGAGACGCGGGGTGTCTTGAACACCAGCGGAGGATCTATCGTTGCACCACTCTCAACGTTCGATCAGGCCAGCGCGTCCCGCAACAACGGGCGTCGCCGGCCGCAATGGTCCTCCGGTCACGCAACCGTCCCACGCACGCCGCCATGCGCGTGCGGCGACGGCTTCGGACAACCGAGAACTGGCGGGACCCGCCATCCCTATCGATGGCGGATCGCACAACCCGATCGGCCGCCAATTCGCAACCCAGTAGGTGCCATGATCGATCAATATTATGACCCGACCCCTAGTTCGAGCCTCTTCGGTTCGGACCTGGACGCAGCCAACACAACGAGCGAGGAAACGCCCGAGGAGAGCCGGCGGCAGCCGATGCGCGTCATCGTTTTCGCCTCGCAGAAGGGCGGTTCCGGCAAGACGACGCTGTGTGGCCAGCTCGCCGTCGAGGCCGACCGCGCCGGCGCCGGCCCTGTCGCGCTGATCGACACCGACCCGCAGGGCAGCCTCGCCGACTGGTGGAACGCGCGCGCCTCCGATACGCCGGCATTCGTCAAGACCTCGTTCGCGCACATGAAGGAAGACCTCGAGGAACTGCGCGCGCAGGGCACCAAGCTGGTCTTCATCGACACGCCGCCGGCGGTCGCCGACACGATCAAGGCGGTTGTCGGCCACGCCGATCTGGTCGTCATCCCGACGCGGCCCAGTCCGCACGACCTGCGCGCCGTCGGCGCCACCGTCGACATCATCGAGGGCCTCGGCAAGCCGCTGGTTTTCGCCGTCAACGGCGCGACGCCTCGCGCGCGGATCACCGGCGAGGCCGCCGTCGCGCTGTCGCAGCACGGTACCGTCGCGCCGGTCACCGTGCACCAGCGGATCGACTTCGCGACCAGCATGATCGACGGCCGGACGGTCAGTGAGATCAACGCGGCCTCGCGCTCGGCCGAAGAGGTCGATGGGCTCTGGCAGTACCTCTCGACCCGTCTCGGCAAGGTCGAGCGGCGTATGGCGCGGCTGCCCTTCGACGGTCTCGACAGGCGTCATCCCGACCATGGCCGCCCGTTCGCGGGCCCGGTCGCGCGCCCGCCTTTCGGGCGGCGCGTCGAGCGCATGGCGGCCGCCCACCAGATCGCCGAGTAGAACCCTAGCGAGGAGTTAAAAAGTACAATGATTGACCATAACGCAACCTCGCTCGCGACGGCGCTGTTCGCGCGCAAGGGCGAAGCCATACCGTCGCCTGCCGTCAGCTATGTCAGCATCACCCAGCTCGAGGCCGGAACCGACGAACGGCACGCGCCTGCGTCGCTTTGCCTGATCGGCGAAACCGATCTCGAGCCGACCGTCGACGACGCCGAGCGACCGCTGTCGTCGTTGATTCACAGGCACCGTCCGCGCCCGGCGCCCGTGACCCTGTCGGCCCCGGCCCCGGCCAACGACACGACGACGGCGGCGTGGGAGCGGTCCGACCGCCAGGGCACGACGATCGATATCATGCGCTATCTCAGCGTCGCATCGGGTCGTGCCAACGACGATGCCGGCAGTGGTGAGCGCGTGGTCGAGACGAGCTATGTCCGAAAGTTGGTGACGGAGCTATCAGGCGGCGTGTTTGGTTATCTTGATTCCGTCCTTGAACGGCACTCCTTCGACGAGTTCGGCGAGTTGATTTGATCCGTCCAGCTTCCGCCATTTCCGCCTGGCACTCAAGATCAGTTTGAAGGCCATGGCGAGCGCCGTCTTGCGGCTCAGGCACCCCTTGGTCTTCACGGTCCTCAGGCGCACCGTGGCGAAGGTGCTTTCGATGGGGTTGGTGGTGCGGATGTGCTTCCAGTGCTCGGCCGGGAAGTCGTAGAAGCTCAGCAGGCGTTCACGGTCCTTGACCAGGCGCTCTGCGGCCTTGTGGTATTTTGCGCCGTAGGCTGCGATGAAGAAGTCGAAGGCGGCTTCGGCGTCGGCCCTAGTCTCGGCCATCCAGATGTCGTGCAGATGGCCCTTGGCTTTGGCCTGCAGGGATTTGGGCATCTGGTTGAGCACGTTGGCGGTCTTGTGGACCCAGCAACGCTGCACCCTGGTCTCTCCGTAAACCTCGCGTAGCGCCTTCCAGAAGCCCAAGGCGCCGTCGCCGACGGCCAACTCGGGGCCGGTCTCCAAGCCCCGGCGCTTGAGATCAAGCAGCAGTTCCTTCCAGCTTTGCGCGCTCTCTCGATAACCGTCGACCATGCCGACGATGTCCTTGTTGCCCATGGCGTCGGCGCCGATGATCACCAGAACACACTGTTTGTCATGGTCCATGCGAGGCGAGAAGTAGACCCCGTCGGCCCAAAAATAGACGTAGCGCCGAGCCGAAAGGTCGCGCTTTTGCCAGGCTTCGTATTCGTCCCACCAGACCGCTTTCAGCCGGCCAATGGTGCTGGCCGTCAGGCCCGGCGCGTCCGGTCCCAGCAGCGCCGCCAGGGCCTCCGAAAAGTCGCCGCTGGAGATGCCCTTCAGATAAAGCCAGGGCAGAAGCGCCTCGACCGACTTGGCGCGCCTGAGATAAGGCGGCAGGATCGATGACGTGAAACGGATGCGCCCGCCCGTGGCCTGTGGATCTCGGTCTCGCACTCTTGGCCGCTTCACCGTCACAGCTCCGATCCCGGTCTGAACCTCGCGTTCCGGCATGTGCCCGTGACGGACAATACGGCGCCGGCCCGAAGCGTCGGTCAAATCGGCATGGGCTTCAATATGGGCGGCAACTTCCGCTTCAATCGCCTGGCCAAGCAACTGCCGGGCGCCGGCGCGCAATATCTCCGTCAGCGGATCGTCGGAAAATGACTCTGGCTGGCGCAACGCAACAACTGTATCGTCTTTCATGGCGTATCCCTTTCTTCGGAAAATTGGCGTCTTCATCAACGCCAGGATACGCCGCCTTCATTCTCCATCACCAAGATTCAGCTATAGCTCGGTCGAGACGCCGCCGCTCCGACTGTCGCGTCGCCACAAGCGCAAGCAACTCACCATGCGTCTCGGCTACGACGCGTTCCGGCATCTCCAGAACATCTCGTACGTATCGGACGCGACGTACCAGAGCCTGCTCGAGGCCGCGGTGTTGGCCTACCTCGAGACCCTCGATACGGAACACGCCGCCGAGGCGGGATAGGCGCGAGCGGCGGGCGGGATCGAACGCGCCTTGTTTGATCGGTCGGGCGCCTGATCCTTGGTATGGGGTCCCGCCCGCCGCCGCTTTATTCCTTTGCGAAATCCGGGCTAGAGTGCGGCAGCTTTCAGCTGCCGTAGGAAGGCCGATGGCGTTTATCCGACTCCGTACCCCGGCGCGCGCCGCAGCTTGGCTGCTCGGCGCGCTGCTGCTGTGGCAAGCCGCCGCCCAGGCCGATCAGGCGCCGGCCCGCGCCGAGCGCTACATGATCGCGACCGCCAATCCGCTGGCCGCCCGCGCCGGGCTCGAGATTCTGCGCGCCGGCGGCAGTGCGGTCGACGCGGCGATCGCCGCGCAAATGGTGCTCAATCTGGTCGAGCCCCAGTCGTCGGGCATCGGCGGTGGCGGCTTCATGCTGCATTACGACGCCGAAACGCGGCGCGTGACGGCCTATGACGGGCGCGAGACCGCGCCGGCCGCCGTGACACCCGGGCTGTTCCTCGACGCCGGCGGCGCGCCTCTCGGCTTCTGGGACGCGGTGATCGGCGGCCGTTCGGTCGGCGTGCCGGGACTGCTGAGCATGCTCGCCCTGGCGCAACGCGACCACGGCCGGCTGCCCTGGCCTCGCCTATTCACGCGCGCCATCGACCTGGCCGAGACCGGTTTCGCGGTGTCGCCCAGGCTTCATGAGTTGATTGCGGGCGCCAAGGGGCTCGATACCTTCGAGGCGGCGGGCGACTATTTCTTCACGCCCGACGGCGCGCCGCTCGCGATCGGCGCGCGGCGCGACAATCCGGCGTTCGCGACGACGCTGCGCACGATCGCGCGCGAGGGCGTCGCGCCGTTCTACGCGGGCGCCATCGCCGCCGACATCGTCGCCGCGGTGCGGCGCGCCAGACGCAACCCCAGCGTCATGACGGCCGCGGACATGGCGGGCTTCGACGCCCGCGCGCTGGAGCCCGTCTGCGCCGACTACCGGGTGTGGCGCGTCTGCGGCATGGGGCCGCCGAGCTCGGGCGCGGTCGCCACGCTGCAAACGCTCGGTATCCTGAACGCCTTCGACCTCGCCGCGCTGGCGCCGGGTTCGGCCGACGCGGTGCATCTGATTTCCGAGGCGAGCCGTCTCGCCTTCGCCGACCGTGCGCGCTATCTGGCCGACGACGCATTCGTCGATGTGCCCGTGCGCGGTCTCCTCGACCCGGGATATCTCGCGCGCCGCGCGGCGCTCATCGATCCCACGCGAAGCATGGGCAGGGCCGAGGCGGGTAAGCCGCCGTGGCGCGAAGGACGGCTCGGTGATCCCGGCGACGGACAGGAAGGGCCGTCGACCACCCATCTCAGTGTGGTCGATGCCGCGGGCAATGCCGTGTCGATGACGACCAGCATCGAGAGCGCGTTCGGTTCGCGCCTCATGGTGCGCGGCTTCATGCTCAACAACCAGCTGACCGACTTTTCGTTCCGTCCGGTGGTCGACGGTATGCCGGTCGCCAACCGGGTCGAGCCCGGCAAGCGGCCACGCTCGTCGATGGCGCCGACGTTGGTGCTCGACGGCGCGGGCAGGCTGGTGTTGGTCGTCGGCTCGCCGGGCGGCTCGCGTATCATCGGCTATGTCGTCCAGGCGCTGATCGCCCAGCTCGATTGGGGTCTCGACGCGCAGCAGGCGCTCAGCCTGCCGCACCACGTCAACCGCAACGGCCCGACCGATCTCGAGTCGGCGAGGGGTTTTGCGCCGGTCGCGGCGGATCTGGCGTCGCGCGGCCACGAGATCAGGGTGCGCCCGCTGACCAGCGGATTGCACGCCATCGCCGTCACCGAAGACGGCCTCGAAGGCGGCGCCGACCCACGCCGCGAGGGCGTCGCGCTGGGCGATTGACGGCGTTGGTCTGTCTCCGGTGAGAATTTCGGGCTAGATTGGGCCGTCCTGCGGCCAACCAATCAGAGGAGGGAACCATCGGTAAGACAGTTCTGATCACCGGCGCCAATCGAGGTCTCGGGCTGCAATTCGCCAAGCAATACGCCGACGACGGCTGGCGCGTCCACGCCGCCTGCCGAACGCCGGACGCCGCCGGGGCGTTGAACGAGGCCGCGGCCGGCGGCGCGATGACGCTGCACCGGCTCGATATTTGCGACGGCGACCAAGTCGGCGCGCTCGCCGCGGCGCTCGCCGGTGAGGCGATCGACGTGCTGCTCAACAATGCCGGCGTGATCGGCGACCGCAGCGCGTTCGGCGCCACCGACTATACGGTGTGGGAAGCGACGCTGCGGACCAACACGTTGGCGCCGATGCGCATGGCCGAGGCCTTCGCCGACCACGTCGTGGCGAGCGCGCGCAAGCAGATGGTTTTCGTCTCGAGCCGCATGGGCAGCATCGGCGACAACGGCGAAGGCGGCTCCTACGTCTACCGCTCGTCCAAGGCGGCGCTCAACGCCGTGATCAAGAGCCTGTCGATCGATCTCGCCGTGCGCGGCGTCACCGCCGTCGCCTTCCACCCGGGTTGGGTGTCGACCGACATGGGCGGCGCGTCGGCGCCGATCGGCCCGGCCGAGAGCGTCGGCGGCATGCGCCGGGTCATCGAACGGCTGACGCCGGCCGACAACGGCCGCTTCATCAACTACGACGGTTCGGAAATTCCCTGGTAGGGAGGGCGCCGCTCCGGCCAATACCAAGGATCAGTGATAAAGGCCCATAGAGATCGCGGCCGCTTTTCGCCGGTGAGGCAAGGGAGCCGCGGACGATGCAGCGCATCGGCTAGGCAACCTGGCGCCCTCCGGCGATAAGCGGCCGCGACCCGAATGGCGACCTGCCGTGGCTCTCGGACGTCGTTCCACCCGTCTTGCGATGCGCTGCATCGCCACGACGGGCGCGCCTAGCCGAAAAACCACGGCAAGCCGTCTCTATGGGTCTTTATCACTGATCCTTGGTATCAACGGACGTAGACGTGGACCTCGTTGGTCTGGATCGAGGTGCTGATCGCCGCCGACAGCGTCATGCGGTCGCCCGGCAGGCCCATCTCCGAGAGTGAGCGGAAGACCTGCTCGGCGTTGCGCTTCGAGAGGTTGCTCTTGACAACGACTTGGGCGGGCGTGCCCGAGTTGGCGGTGTAGGCGACGATGTCGAACGCGGCCGACGGCCTGCTGCCGAGAACCTGGGAGATGGCCGAATAGAGTGCCTGCTTATAAGGCACGTCGGGACGATCGAATCGGATCACGACGAGCGGCCGGCGCAACGAGCCCAGCGCGCTGCCCGACACCGGGCCCTGCGCGGCCGGCGCGGCGTAGTACGCGCTGTTCGACGAGAAACCGCTGTTGGCGAGCGGTGGGCCGAACATCTGGCCGTTCTTGATGCCGAGCGAGAGCGTCGTCAGGTGGCGTCGTTCGTTGTTGGCGTACGACGTCTGGCGCATCACCGTATCGTTGAGCTCGCCGAGCAGCCGGTCGATCAGGACGATCGTGCGGTTGACCTCGTCCTCGACCCTGGCGAGCTGGCGGTGGTCTTCGTCGACCGCGCCCGACAGCCCATAGGCCGCGCGGATCGATTCGAGCAGATAGGCCGACATGGCCGCCTTGGCGGCGACATCGTTGGCCAGCGTATTGAGCGCCGCAATGTCGGTCAGGATGCGGTCGAGCTCGCTCTGCGCGGTGTTCCACTGGCTGACCAGCACCGGGTTGCCCGGCGTCGTGCCGATCTGCAGGCGCGCGTTGACCGCCGCGACGATGGCGTAGTAGCGCTGCGCGTTTTGCTCGGTAATGCCGCGCAACTGTTGGAAGCGCGCCATGTCATTGGTCATCGACGCCTTGAGCGTCTCGAGTTCCTGCGCGTGCTGGGCGACCTTTGCGCCGACGAAGGTGCCGGTCGCGCCCATCGGCATGGTCGGCGCCGGCATCGTCGTGGCCGCCGGCATGACCGGCGCCGGCGCGGGCGCATAAATCGGCGGCGGCGCGGGCGCATAGCTCGGCGTCGGCGAAAACACCGGCGCCGGTTGCTCCGCGGCCGACGGCCCGACGACGATCGTCTCACTCGGCTCGTCGCCGGTCAGCGTCGGCCAGAGGTCGTCCATCGACGAGCATCCCGCCAGGATCAGCGCTGCGCCGACGACCGCACCACAACTTCTATGACGTACCATCCGCACGGCCTGCCTTTTTATTTTCGGGTCCCGACATGCTTTCGTTCAAATCCCAAGGTGCCGCGCGCATGTCCAGACGCGACGCAATATCGAACGAAAGCGCTTGATTCGATCGGGCCCCCAACTGCTCGCCGAGTGTACTCAAAGGGTTTGGGATCTACAAGTCTGTTTTAGCGGCGCGATTTGCAGGCGTTTCGCGGCCCGAAACTGCGGCTATCATGCGTCTGCGGGCTTGCTTTGGCGCGCGGAGATGAGTAGGTTCCGCCGACCAATGGCACAGCCATGGCGCCCGTAGCTCAGCTGGATAGAGCACCAGACTACGAATCTGGGGGTCGGGAGTTCGAATCTCTCCGGGCGCGCCAATTAAAACAAGGTCTTAGCTGGAAACAGCTAGGGCCTTGTTCTTTGGAATTGTGGTTTGGCTAACAGCGGGCTATCAGGAGGCCCGGAAGAGTCTGGCCGGTACTCCCGTGTGCACAACCGGACCCCGTTTCGCGCGTTCTACCCCCCTAAAGTGGGCCGGCGCATGGTACTCTGGCCCAACGGTGATGAAAGAATTATGACCGAGCACGAGATTGAGGACTGGCCACAGTTTGTACGGATCGCCGAAGCGCTAGACGTTGGTGACCCGTCAAAATTGACGTATGCCTTCCGGGGGCACTCCAATGATGGTTGGGAGCTTCTGCCGTCACTTCTTCGAGGTATAGGCCAGGAGATTTCAGAAGAACGGGCGCTCGATAACGAGGGCAGCGCGCGAGTAGAGTTTCTGGCACAGGCGCACTTACATCTCAATCCACAAACGTTGCCGGCACAGAAAGACGCCATCGGTTGGTGGACATTGATGCAGCATCACGGTGCTCCGACCCGCCTCCTGGACTGGACCGAATCCTTCTATGTCGCGGCGTACTTCGCGGTTGCAGGTCAGCCAGAATCGGCGGGCGCAATTTGGTGCGTCCAGGTAGGGGTGGCTCATGAGCAAGCGGTAGCGAAATACAAATGGGCCGGGAATCCGGAAACCGTCAGAGAGATTGAGAAGGAATACCTCCAATCCGGTGCGCCGCAGGTAGTGCATTTCCTGCATACAAAATTGAAAACAAATCGGGTCGTTGTTCAGCAGGGGCTGTTCAGCATCTGTCGTAACGTGCTCGGGGATCACGGTGCTATCCTCGAAGAGACCATGCCGGCTGGCGGAGGAAAAATGGTCTTCCAAAAATTTGTGATCCCCGCTCATCTCAAGACCGTTATTTGTATCGCACCCGGTTCCTTGGACACAAGTTTGTCTCATGCGGCGGGCCTGAGTGACATCGCGGTGTGCCACGCCTGACGAGCTTGAGCGGGGCTCAGGTAGCCGTTCTTCTCCACGATCCACTGGGCATTGTACTGTTCGACGAACCCGCGGACGGCGTTCCGCAGCTCCGCGATGTTGCGGTAGATGCGGCCATGGATGATCTGTTCCTTGAGCGTGCGATTGAACCTCTCGGCGACGCCGTTGGTCTGGGGCTGTTCGACGAAGGCGTAGGACGGCTGGATGCCCCAGAACTTGATCTGGTTGGTGAAGTGGTCCGACAGATACTGGGAGCCGTGATCCATCCGCAAGGCCAGCCCCCGCGCCGCACCGGCGGAGGTCGAGGCATACAGCCTCGCAAGCCCCATGGAGATCGGCTGAAGGGCGGCGAAGCGGTCGCCTCGCTTGCACACATGCCAGCCGACGCACTCGGCGTTCCAATGCTCGATGGCGGTGAATATCCAGCCCCAGCCGTCGTCCACCGTGAACACCCGAACGCCGTCCGTGCCCCACATGAGGTTGGGGGCATGGGTGATGATCTCACCGACATGGGGATTTCCGCCACGGCGGCGGCAGCGATGGGGCGAGAGCAGGTTGTTCTCGCGCATCACCCGGAGCCCCCGCTTGCGGGAAACACGGATGCCACGACAGACCCGAAGCCGAGCCCAGACCTTGCGGTGTCCCTCGCCCTCCCAGGGGGATGCCTCCAGGTCGGCCTCGATGGCCACCAGCAGAGCCTCGTCCGAGATCGAGGGCTTCGGTCCCCGGCGCTTTGCTGGTGGGCGCTCAGCGGTGGCCTGCTGCCGGGATTTCATGGCGTAGAACGAGGAACGGGCAAAACCCCAGGCCGCACAGACCCGCTGGAGGCCGTAGGCCAAACCCGTGCCGGGAGAGGTGGCGGCACTCATCGCCGCGACCTCCGCCGCCCCAAAGGGCCGGACGTCTCCGTCTTGGCCTCCAGCAGTTCCACCTGCATGATCAACTCCCCGATCCGCTTCATGGCGATGTCCAGTTCCGCCTTCACCGGATCGCCCTTGCGTTCCTTGAGCGAGGCATCGATCCCGGCGATCGCCTTCTCACGCCACTGCTCGAGCCGGAAAATCTCCACGCCCAACTGCCGCGACAAAAGTTCCACCGGCTCGCCACGCAAAAGCCGCAGGGCAACCTCACGCTTGCGCGTCACCGTCCACCGCTGGCCAAGTCCCAGCGGGCCTGCCGGCGAAACCTGGCCCGGGGAAAACGTGGACGAGCCAAGCTCGCCCTCGTTTACCACAGGCCCATCAACAGCAACTTTGTTCTCAAAATTGTCGGTCATGTTCCGGTCCTCCTTGGACACTTCGATTAAGCCAATTCTGTGTCCAAGGAAATCGGGTCCGACTCAGCAAGACCGTTATTCTACGGCGCCTGAGAAACATGAACATCACCGCGAACTCACTTTTTCCAGGTCTTGATGGTCTAGGGATGTCTATCCGCGAGTACGTTCAGGTGATGCTCGGTTAGCGCGACATCGTCGCCGCCATAGAGAAAGACGACGCCCTTGAGACAGCGAGGCCCGTTCGTCACGTCCCGGAGTCGAGGATATATACGATGGATGATGAGCATATCGTAGAGACCATATAGGCGCAGGAGCGCGAGCGGTGCGCCCAAGTCGTCGAACGACTGGCGAATTGCTACAAGGATGAGCGGCGCAAGAACGCTGCCAGGGATGCGGCGTTCTTGGTTCGCCATGGCAGGATTGAGACTTAGGCTTCGACGCGGCGATGACCCGCGCGGAATTCGCCGGGCCAGGCTTAGGGTAATGACGCCCAGCAAACCGTAACGACGCTTCATTGGCGACGCGAGCATGGCCAAAATTCAAGTCAACAAGATTGAAGGCGCACAGCGCCAAATCGATACGGCCATTCGCCTGCTGTTTGCGAACGAAGATCCGCTAGCAATTCTCACCTTGGCTTCCGGCGCGTTCCGCGTTTTGCGTGATCTCTCGGAATTTCGAGGCGCTGGGCCTCTCTGGGTAGGTTTCAAAGATGTGATCAAGCCTGGAATGGAGGGCGAGTTTTTTGCTGCTCTTCATATGCCTGCGAACTTCCTCAAGCATGCCGACCGAGCCCCCGATGGTGTCTTAGACAACCTTGATGAGGCTGCGATCGATGGCATTCTCCAGATGGCGACAGTCCTGTATCGCGATTTGTGCAATGAGATCACCGTGGAGATGAACGCATTTACCCTATGGAACGCTGCGATGAGGCCGCATTTTTTTAATTTCCAGGGCGAGGCTAAAGAACGTGTCGACGTCGCAGCGGAAGCCCTGAAGGGCCTTAGCAGCAGGGCCGAACAGCTTTCGTTTGGAGGGCACCTTCTCGAAGAGCTGCGAGCTAAAGGCGTCGATAGGATACCAATGCCCTAAAATCGTCACTCATTACGCACGGTCCTCTGCGCCGGGACGTGCTGATATGATGGTTGGAGGATTTCGTCGATAAACTCGTGAAGGAAGGCTAGCGGCGCATGGGCATCTTACCGCCGAAGAGCGTCTACAGCCGTATCCGCCGCACTCCTTGGCCGAAGGATCAACGGCTTGAGCCGGTATATGAGAATTTGGAACCCGGCGACGAGGGATACGAAGAGGCGGACAATCCGCAAGGCGAGCTTACGGACGATTAGCCGCCGAAACTCGCGCCGCGCGTTGCGTAGTTAGCTCTAAGCTTCATTTTTGTGCTGTCTAGAGACCTATTTGTCTGATGTATGATGGTCGCTCTGTCGCGAGAACCAGACCTTAAATTTCGAACACGGAACTTCGGCAGCGGTATCCAAATAGTTTGGTAACAAGCTGGCTAATTCCTCTAGTCCGAGTAAAATTGACGATAGGATGTAGCAAATTGGCGAGAGGAGCGACCATGATGCTCACCTTCTTCGTTCCAACGATCTTCACATTTTCAACACTCGTGGCTAGCTTCGGCGTTATCGCTGGAGCTGAACTAGACAAACAAACAATCCTGGTTAGTTCAATTCCTAATATAACGGGTAGTGTATACCCTCCCCATTACAAAATGCCACGGCGGAATTTTATGATATTTGTTCCCAATGATCATACGTTTTACATGCAACAAGTGGCGAGCGAGACGTCCTCGCCAACCACGCTGTCCGATGAAGATGCCCGTGATCTGATCGAACTCGAGTGGAATGCGTATTCAATTCCAATTTGGTTGGGTAATTTTCAGGTCGGCAAGTGGAAGGACGATTTTGAAAATCGGAAGATGTCGTATGACTCTTTCAAATATTATAAAATGGTTCATCATGCGGGATTGGTATCTATCACAATACGCGATAAATTGACAAGTTCATTAGACGAGTCATTCTCATGGAATGATTGGTTGAAGTTGAACAAACACGGCAATGTACTACAAATTAACATTTTTCCGACAAAAAAATGGGTTGTCATTGCAGATGAACGGCAAACCGGGGCTGAATGACAACCTACTGACTGTGAAAGAGGGGCATTATGAAATTAGCCGGATCGTTCGCAACGAGGAGATTGTACGGGGTTCATCAGTATATAGACTTGTAATGGGAGAGCATCATGCGGAAATTGACACAAGTATTGCAAAATATTTTGAACTAAGACATGGTATGACAATGGGTCGAGATAGAAAATTTATTGTACTTCTTGAATATGATTATTTTGATGGTGTTTAGAAGATAAAGGCTGGAGATTACGCCAATAGGGATGCCGAGTTTTCTACCAACAAAGTGAAAAAAACATTGGCGGCCAATTAGGTGGATTGAGGTGCAGATTTCGGATTGGATGCCCCGTGGAAACTTTGCGAGCGCGCATGTCATAATCGGCCGCATGATGTGACGGGTTGCAGCATACGTGTGGAGAGAAGGAGCCGGAGATGGCACGGCTCGCTCTATTCAAACACGGGACATTTACTCGCCGAATGTTGAAGGCAGGCGTTCTTCTATTCTTGGGCTTGGCGCTGGGCGGATCCGGCTGGGCCATTGTGCCGATGGCCATAAAGCCGGACGATACAGCGGCCAAAACCTTTACGCCCGCGCCCGGCCAATCGAACATCTATGTTTACCGGGAACGGGAATTGATTGGCGCGCCCCTGCACCTGTTTCAGCTTGTGGTCGACGGCCTGTTCGTCGGCGGGATCGCGCCCGAGACCTATCACCTCATCGAAGCCGCGCCCGGCTTACATGTGCTCTCAGTCCTCGCCGTCGCGAATCAACGAGATACCCAGATTTTCGTCGAGGCCGGCAAGAACTACTTTGCCATCGTGATCGGTCTCGAGGGGGAAGGATTTGCGCCGCGCGTCAACATCTGGCAGGTATCGGACGAAGAGGGCATGGCTGGCGTTTTGGAGGCCAAGCGCGCGGAAGGGTCACCGGTGAAGTTCTTCGCGCCGATCGACAGCGAGCCGGCTCCCGAATATCTGTCCCATAGGGACGCGATCCTGGCCGATCCGAATTTAGAAAGGGCGTTGACCAGATACTACAATAGCAACCGAGTGCGGAGAAAACTGCGAGACGGTACGATGAGAGGGGGGCTTTCGAAGATGGAGTCGATTTCAGATTTGAAATTTTCCGGTGTCAACAAAGACTATTTGAAAATACAGGGAAAATACACCTGGCGCTTTGATAGTAGTTTCGATGCAAAATTTTCAGACTACATTGTATTTACATTGAAAAAACGGGTGAAGATTACGACATATTAGGTTTCGAGTTGGGGGCGTGGCCGTTCTAGGCTACGCGCCGTGATCGCCCGATTCCCCGGGTCGGCACGACCGGCGATCTCACAACACGTCGAAGGCGACGTCGCCGCCGCCGACCAGCATATGCGGGCCGTCGTCGGTCAGCGCGTAGGTGCCGCCCTGGACGATGCCGATGCCCTCGTCGGGCAGCTCGATGCAGGCGTGCAGCACGAAGACCATGCCGGGCTCGAGCCGGCGGACGAAGCCGCGGCTGATCTGCAGCGATTCGAGCCAGATCGGCGGGTAGGCGACGCCGATGCCGTAGCCGAAGCGCATCTGTGCGAACTCGACCAGCCCGGCGGCGGCGAGCGGCTCGAGCGACGCCTCCTCGACCGCGTCGACCGGCACGCCAGGCTCGATGACCGCGATGCCGGCGGCCAGCGAGGCACGCGCGATGTCGTAGACCTGGCGGACGCGCGGGCCCGGCTCGCCGGCCGCCATGGTGTGCACCGCGACGGCGTGATAGCGGTGCGAGACGCCGGCGAACTCGAGGTGCACCAGATCGCCCGGCTCGATGAGGCGCTCGCGTGGCGTGGCGTGGCCGCCCGGCGTGCGCGGCCCGCTGGCGAGCTCGGTCGGGACCGCCCAGAAGTCGCTGCCGGCGAGCCGCATGGCGCGCTCGACCTCGCCGGCGAGCGCGATCTCGGTCATGCCGGGCCGCAAACTGCGGCGCGCCGCCGCCAAGCCGATCGAAGCGAAATCGGCAGCCTCGCGCAGATAGTCCATCTCGCGCGCCGACTTGATCAGCCGCAGATCGCCCAACAGCCCGGTGGCGTCGGCGACGCGGGCCGGCGCGAGCGCCGCTTCGAGCGCGATGCCGAAGGCGTGGGGCAGGGCGTAGGACTGCAATTCGACCGCGACGCGGCCGTCGGCCATGCCTTTCTCGCGCGCGATTCCGGCGATCAGGGCGGGCGCATCGTCGGCGTGCAAATGATACTCCCGGACGTCGTCGAGCCACGAGGTCTCGGCGGCGAGCGGCCGGTCGACGTTGCGCACCAACAGGGTCGGCGCGTCGTCGCCGGTGGTGAACACCAGGGCTTGCGGGCTGTTGACGCTGACCCAGCTGTCGTAGCCGGCGAGGTAGTAGAGATGCTCGGGCGCGACCGAGACGCAGCCGGCGAACCCGGCGTCGGCCAGGCTGGCCCGCGCCCGCGCCAGTCGCTCGCGATGCTCGGCATCGGAAAACGCCGCGAAGACCGGTCCGCCCTGGCTCATCGTCGCCTCTCGGTATGTTCTGTCGGTCGCACGCCAATATAGCATGGCAGGCGTGGAACGGCGGCGCTTGACGGGCGGCACGCCGGCACCGAGAGTGCGCCTGCAATCGAAGGGGGTCACATGGCGGCAACGAACGATTTCCAGATCATTCGCGGCGGGCGGCTGCTCGACGTCGAAGCCCGGACGGCGGCGCCGGCGGATATCCTGGTCGAAGGCGCGCGCGTCCGCGAGATCGGTGCCGCGGGGCTCGCGGTGCCCGAGGGCGCGCGCGCGGTCGATGCCGAGGGGCGTCTGCTCATTGCCGGCCTGGTCAATGCCCACACGCACGGACACGGCGCCCTGGCCAAGGGCGTCGGCGATCGCTGGTCGCTCGAGCTGCTGCTCAACGCCGGGCCGTGGATCAGCGGCAACCGCTCGCTCGACGACAAATTCCTGTCGGCCCAGTTGAACGCCGCCGAGATGCTGCGCAAGGGCTGCACCGCGGCTTACGATCTCTATCTCGAGATCCCGCTGCCGACCGCCGATGGCATGGCGGCGGTCGGCCGCGCCTATGCCGACGTCGGCATCCGCGCGGTGATCGCGCCGATGATGGCCGACCGGTTGTTCTACGCGGCGATCCCGGGCCTCATTGACGCGCTGCCCGACGATCTGCGCGCCCGGGTCGAGACGGTCAGCGCGGCGCCCTACGCCGAGAGCGTCGCCGCGGCGCGCGAGATCCTGCACGGCTGGTCGCTCGACCGGGGCCAAGTCAAGCCGGCGCTGGCGCCGACCATTCCGCTGCATTGCTCGGACGATTTCATCGTCGCCTGCCGCGACCTGGCCGACGAGTACGGCGTCGGCCTGCACATGCACCTCGGCGAATCCCGCACCCAGGCGGTCTCGGGCATGCGCCGCTACGGCAAGACGCTGACCGCGCATCTCGATGCACTCGGCTTCCTGGCGCCCAATTTCACCGGCGCGCATTGCGTCTGGCTCGACGACGACGACATCGCGCGCATGGCCGACGCGGGCGCCTCGGTGGCGCATAACCCGGGCAGCAACTTGCGGCTCGGCTCGGGTATCGCGCCGGCTGGCGCCATGCGACGGCGCGGCGTCAACGTCGGTGTCGGCACCGACGGCTCGAACTGCTCGGACAATCAGAACATGTTCGAGGCGATGCGCATCGCCTCGTTCGCCTCGCGCGTCGTGACGCCCGATACGGACGGCTGGCTGGCGACCGGCGAGGTCGTGCGGATGGCGACCGAGGGCAGCGCGCAAGCGCTCGGCTGGGCCGGCGAGATCGGCCGTATCGCGCCGGGCTACCTCGCCGATATCGTGTTCCTCGACCTCGCCAACATCAACTACGTGCCGCTCAACGACGCGACCAATCAGATCGTCCATTGCGAGGATTCGAGCGCCGTCGAGAGCGTCATGGTCGGCGGCCGCATGGTGCTCGATGCCGGCCGCTTCACGAGCTTCGACTACGACAAGCTGAGGCGCGACGCCGAGGCCGCCTGCGAGCGTCTGCGTGGCGCCAACGCCAGCGCCCGCGAGCTTGCCGAGAAGCTCGAACGACACGTCGGGCGCTTTTGCGTCGGCCTGGCGCGCGAGCCCTATCACATTCACCACCTGGGTGGTCATGCCGACGGCTGGGGTGGTCATGGCTGACGATACGGTGACGCTGACCATCGACGCGGTCGCCACCGACTACCCGGCATTCCGCGTTGGCTTCGCGGTCGTCCGCGGCATGCGGATGGATGGCGGCGCCTGCCCGGCGATCGACGCGCTGGTCGCCGAGGCCGAGGCGCTGACCGCCGAGCGTCTGGCGGCGCACGACATCGCCGCGCTTGATGAAATCGCCGACTGGCGCGCCGCCTACCGCTCGTTCGGCATCAAGAAGACCAGTTACCGCAACGCGTGCGAGGCGCTGTTGCGCCGGCTGCGCGGCGGCGCGGGTCTGCCGCGCGTGCTGCCGCTTGTCGACCTCTACAACGCGCTGTCGGTCAAGTACCTGATCCCGGTCGGCGCCGACGACGTCGCGTTGCTCGCGCCGCCGCTCGCGTTTCGCTACGCGCAGCCCGGCGACAGTTTCCACGACCTCGCCGGCGACCACGAGATCGACGACCCGCCCAAGCCGGGCGAGGTGGTGCTGGCCGACGCGGCACACGTGCTGTGCCGGCGCTGGAACTGGCGTCAGGACGCGCGCAGCCGGATCCGCCCCGAGACGCGCGCCGCGACCCTGGTGCTGCAGACGCTCGCGCCCGACGGCGCGGCCAGGCTCGCGGCCGCCGCCGAGGAACTCGCGGCCTGCGCCGCCGCCGACCTCGGCGCCGCGTGCCGCTGGGCGATCGCCAGCGCCGAAGCGCCACGGGTCGAGGTGTGAACCGGAGTATGGGAGGCAAGGCATGGAACAACGCCTGAGCATCATCACGCTGGGCGTCGCCGACGTGGCGCGGGCGCGCGGCTTCTACGAGGCGCTCGGCTGGACCGCGTCGCGCGCGAGCAGACGAGATCGTCTTCTTCCAGCTCGCCGGCATGGCGCTCGCGCTCTATGCCGGCGACGACTTGGCCGAGGACGCCCGCGTCTCGTCCGGGGGCGCCGGTTCGGCGCGCATCACCCTGGCCCATAACGCGCATGACCGCGCCGAGGTCGATGCCCTGCTGGCCGCGGCGGAGCGGCCCGGCGCGACCATCGTGAAGCCCGCCGAGGACGTCTTCTGGGGCGGCTATTCGGGTTACTTCTGCGATCCGGACGGCCACGCCTGGGAGATCGCCTGGAACCCGCACACGCCGCTCCAGGCCGATGGCGGCTTCGTGCTCGCCGACTAGATTCATTCTGCATCCCGCGCCTCGACGCGTCAGCGGGCCATATCGGCGCAATATGTTGGGATCAGACTCCATTTAATTTGACGAACACACTTAATGAACAAAGTTGTCTGACAGGATTCAGTCCACGATCCATTTGGCGCGGTTAGTGCTGGCGCGCACTTTGTGCTACTATCGGTCGCAAACGTAGCGAGCAATCCGCGGAATTCCGACCATAAGGTATCTGATCGATCGCTCGAATCCGGGTTAGAGGCAGCCATGGCCACTCGCATCGGCATCCTATTGGTTCACGGCATCGGGGAGCAGCGGCGCTTCGAGCACTTGGAAGGTGAGGCGCGGAATATCGCTTCTGCGTTGAAAGACGCCCCGACGTTGACGGCACGGGTCGAGGTCCGTACCAGCCCCACCGCCGCATTCGCGGCCGAACAGCAGACCTGGCAGGCCGAGGGCGTCGCCCCGGTGATGGTCGAGGTGACCGACGACGATGGCGTCGTGACCGAACTCCACTTTCACGAGGTGTGGTGGGCCGATCTCGACGAGCCAGCGACCCTATGGGTGCGCATCAAATTCTGGATGTGGGGCCTGTCGATGTGGAGCCTCCGCGGTCACCTGGAGAGTAGCCGGACGGGATACGCCGAAATGCGGCCGCCCGCCAATATCGACAGAAAGCGGCCGCGGATCCGCCTGTGGTCGCGCGTTCGACTGTTCGTGGTCGGCATGATCATCCTGCTGATCCTTCTGACAATTTCCCTTTTGAACCTTGTTCTTCGCCGCGTTCTCAACCTCAACATCCCAGGGCCTGAAATACTGGTCGACTACATCGGCGACGTGAAACTGTTCCAGCAGAAAAGCCGGAGCGGGAAGGGCCCCCTGGCCGTAAGCGTTCGTTCAGGCCGTGGAATCAGCGCGGGCGTTTCCATTCGCCCCGGCCGATTTTAGCGATTGAGGGTGCGTTTCCAATCCCGTCGCAGGGGCCGGAGCCAGACATCCTTTTTAGGCTTGTCGGACTGCCTGTCCCGGTCGTAGCGCCCGCGCCCCTGGGTGGTCCCGACGCGGGTCCAGCCGGAGGCCCTGTAAACGGCGCCGGTGTAGCGCGGGGTCTCGACGAAGGTCTCGATGAGCACGGGCGTGGTGTTGTAGCGCTCGGTCCAGTCATCGGGCAGGCGCCGGCGGATGATGGCCAGGATGTGCGAACCCAGGTTGGGGATATTGATCCAGGGCAGGATCAGGAATCTCGGGTTGTCGACCACGAAGGGAAGGTTCTTCTCGCGCTTCTGCCGTGTCCATCCGATGAAGTTGTCGCGCGGGGCGAGCTTCCACGCGGCGGTGGAGAAGCCGAGCATGGCGAGCGGCCAGCCGTCGCGGTCGTGGACGGCGTAGCGCATCTGGGCGCCGACCAGGGTCTTGTATCCGAGATAGTGGTAGCGGGCGACGAACTCGTTCCAGAGCTTGCTCTCCCGGGTGCCGCGCACGACGGGGCGCAGGTCGAGCGGACGGACCTCGTCGAGGGTCGTCGGGGCCGGGAACAGCGGCGCTTCGGTGTCCGGCCCGAAGACGATCGGCCCGGGCCGGTTCTGCCGTCCCTGCGGCGCCGGCAGGGCGATCAGGCCGTCCCTGTGCATGGCCAGCATGGCGACCCTGGCCATCATGTCCTTGAGGCCGCCGTCGGGCTTGAACCAGCCGATGCGCCGGCAGAACTCCTTCGACAGCATATGGCGGTTCAACGGCGGCGGCCCGGCGATCAGCGCGCGCAGCAGCGCCATTTCCCCGGCGGTGAAGTCGCGGCCGTAATAACGGCACTCGATCGCGCCGGTCACGCCGGCGCCATGAGTTCGCGCCTGCGCTCCTCGCTCATCGACCATGGCAGCCACGGCGACAGGTCGTCCGGTGGTTTGCGATCGTTCTCCGCGCACGCTGCGAGCCACGTGTCCAGCCAGCTCAGGATGTCGATGCCATTCATCGAGAGCGTGCCCACCACCGAGTACATGATCGCCGTGAACCTGGCGCCGTCCTCGCTGTCGGAACCGAACGACAGCCGTCGCCCTATGGCCGGACCTCGTAACAATCTTTCGGCGCGATTGTTATCCAGAGGCACCTGCGGGCGGTCGACGAACACGCTCAGCCCTTCGCGATGGTTCAGCAGCGAGCGCAGCGCCCTGCCCTGGCGCGCCTGGTCCGGCAGGCCGGCCAACTCCCGGGCGGCCTCCGCGAACAGGCCGTCGAGCGCCGCCTTCAACGCGCCCTGCGCCGCGTCGAACGCCGGCGTCTGGCGCTTGATCACGGGGTCGTAATGAGCCAACCTCGCCTCGTTCAGGCGGTAGACCGACGCGATCCGCTCGATCCATCCCTGGCACCAGTCCGTCAGTCTCACCTGGCCGGCCGCGCACTCGACAAAATCGCGGCGCATATGGGACCAACAGAATGCAAGGGTCACTTTGCCCTCGCGAAGGCGAGCGAGTCGCTTGTAGGCGCTATAGCGATCGCAGACGATGACCGTGTCGAGGAGAGCGTCGCCGAACAGCTTCTGCGCCGCCTCGGCGCTGCGCGAGGGGTCGATATGGAAAGAGACCGCGTCATTGCTGACCGAGACCCACAGCCAGGCGCGGCTCGAGCGGTCTTCCCCGCGAAGTTCCTGGACGCGCCAGCTGGTCTCGTCGGCATGGCGCAGCGCCGCCTTGTTCTGGTGCGCAAGGATCGCCTCGGCCAGCGGCTCGAGCAGCGGCACGAACCGCTTCAGGCTGTCGGCCAGCGTCCCCGGCGAGACCGTCAGCCCTTGGGCGGACATCCACGCGGCAACGCGGTGCACGGGGCGGAAGCAGGCACAGTGCTCGAACAGGAAGCGTGCCCAGAAGCTGGTCCCGTAGAGCGTCCTGGGGAACAGCCGCGGCACCGGGGGCGCCGACACTTCCATGGGCGACGACGCGCACTCGCAGGTCCGGCGCCAGCGCGGACGGCGGATCACGCGCTTGTAGGCCTTGACCTCGATCTCGACGAGGGTGGATTCCTCGGCGCCGTTCGGCGCATAGGGCTGCCCGCACCGGCCGCAGACGCACGCATCCGGCGGCGGGTTGTGCTCTTCGGTGCGCTCATCGAGCCCGGGCCGCTGGGTGCGGCCGTGGCCGGGCGCGCCGCGCTGCTGGCCGCGCTTGTGTTCCGAGCCCGGCTTGTCCTGCTGCTCGCTCTTGCGGCCGTAGAGCGCCCTCGACAGCACCGCCCCGGTCGCACGAAGCCTCTCAAGCTGGACTTCCAGCGTCTCGATCCGGTTCCGCGACGTCTTCGCGCCCTTGCGCAGGCGGGCGTTCTCCCGGGACAGCGACTTGATCGTAGCCTTCTGGCGCCGCGACCTTCGCAGAGCCCTGCGGAGATCGGCGTCTGCAACGGACAGCGACTTCGACAACGTCTTCCTGACCGCTCGAAGCCCGGCAAGCTCGGACTCGAGTGCCTTCCTGATCGCGCGAAGCTTGGCAGGCTGAACCTCCAGCGCCGCTTTCCGGGTCTCCAACTTCCGCATGGTCCTGCGCAGACGGCCGTTGTCCTTGCGCAGCGCCTCGATCGTCGTCTTCTGGCGCCGCGATCGCCTCAACGCCGCGCGCAGTTGAGCAGCCTCGTCGGACGGCAGCTTCGACAGCGTCGCCCCGGCCGCCCGAAGCTTGGCGAGCCGGGCCTTCAACTTCTCCTTACCGGCTTTGGACACCTCCAGGGCATGGCGCAGCCAGAAAACCTCGTCGGACAGCGACCGGGCGCGGGCCTCGGCGTCGCCCAGTATCCTCACCTCCCGGTGGAGCCGAAGGGACTCGCTGGACAGCTTCTTCGCGGTCTCCCTGATGCGCTCCGTCCTCTCCTTCTCCTGGTCGAGGCGCGTGTTCAGCCGGGCGTTCTCCTTGTCCCGCCGGACCACCTCCTTGTCGAGCCGGCGGAGTTCCGTGCGAAGCGACCTGACGGTCTCCTTCTGGTCCGGGGAAGGCTCCAGGACGGTGCGCCGCCGGGGCGGAGCGGGCCACGGCCCGGTCGCGCCCTCACGGGCCTTCGATGCCGCCAGGGCCTTGCGCAGCCGGGCGTTCTCCTTGCGCAGCGCCCCGGCCGTATCGAAGGCCGACGCGATGCCGGCTTCAGAAAGGAGCGTCTCCAGGCGCGCCACTTCCGCCTGCAAGGACGGCACGTCCCTTGCCGTGCGGCGGGCTTCCTTCGTCTCTTCGACGGCCTCACTCAGCCTGCGCCGGCAGGCCTTGAACCGAGACTTCCACGAACCGCCATCGCTGCGGGCGGCCACTTCCGCCCAGCGCAGCTCTTCCGCGCGCGCTTCGGCCGCGTCCGCCCGCGCCCGTTCCCGCTCACACTGTGACCGCCAGTCGCGCGGCGCGTGCTCCGGCACCGACACGGGGGACAACCGGACCCCGCCATTACCCTCGACCAGCGTCAGGTTGGTGCCAAAATCCTCGTCCAGAACCACCATGCGCACGACGATAGCGCATGGCAAATCGCGTTACCAGCAGAAAGACAGCACCTTGTGGGGCCTCGCCTCAACGTGGGAGATGCGCTTGACGGGACCCATTCCACGGCCTGAACGAACGCTTACCCCTGGCCGGCCTCGGTGAGCCACCGCGCGTGACATTGCGGCGGCGAATGGTGCAGGCGCTGGTCCATATGGCCATGGCGGACTATGAGAGGTGGTACGTCTTCGCCCACAGCCAGGGCACCGTGCTCGCCTTCAACGGCCTCATGGAGACCGGGAACACCCTGCCGAACTATCTCGACGAAGCGCATTGGACCGCGGCCAAGGACGAGATCGGGGGCAGGGCGCCGACGCGCCTATCCGACGAAGACGCGGGCGACATGATGCCGACCCGCCCGGCCTGGCTGGCGCGAGACGACATCATCGACCGCCAGAAACTGTTCGCCGGGCTTGCCGGCTTCATGACCTACGGCTCGCCGCTCCATAAGTTCGCTGTGCTGTGGCCGGCGATCGTGCCGTTGAACAACGACGAGACCGTGTTCCGGGACGACTTCGAGTGGATCAACGTCTACGACGCCACGGACCCGGTGGCCGACCGTCTACAATACTTCGGACCCGAGTCGCCGTCCGGCCCCGCGCCGCAGAACGTCTCCTACAAGGCGGGCGGGGTGCACTTGCTGAGCCACATCAAGTATCTGAGCTTCAAGGCGAAGCGACGCGATAGGCTCGTCAACGTGGTGGCGAGCTGGCTTACCAAGGGCGGGCGCTTCTCGCGACCGGCGCCGTCGGGTTGGCGCTGGCCGTCGGCCGGATTGACCCGCGTGTACGACTTCGCCCGCTATGTCATGTGGATCGTTCTTGGCCTGGTCCTCGCGGCCATTCTGGGGCTTTGGTTCGGCCTGTTGGTGGACGCCGTCAAAGAGGGGATCGCCGATGTCCCCCTTGTCGGTAACTGGTTCGGTTGGCTGGTCGGCACGCTTCGCGAATGGATCGGCGCCACGAGCGATGCCTTGCAAATCCCACTTTGGCTGGTGAAATCCGTGTTCTACATCATCGGGGCGGCGCTCGCCGTGTTCATCGCGGGGCTCGGGCGAAAACTGCGACACTGGTCCCCTAAGTAAGGAGCCGGAGACGCCGCAAGCCTGATTCCGTCGGCGATCCTCGTAGTGCATTCCGGTTTAATTCCGGTTTGAGTCAGGCATCAAATCCCCGAAATTCCATCGCTGGAACTCGGGTGTCGGATAGACGCAAGGCGAAATGGACGACGCGGCTCACCCGCTGTCGCGTTGCGCGGCGGTGCGGTAGCCCAGGCGGACGGCGCTGATCGCCATGCCGACGGCGGCCTGGGTCGGGTCGACGACGGGGATCGCGAGGGTGTCCTCGAGCCGATCCCGGTAGCGCGCCATGCCGGCGCAGCCCATGATCACCGCGTCGGCGCCGTCGTCGTCCTTGAGCGCGCGGCCGACTTCGATCATGCGCGAGAGCGTGACGCCCTCGTCGGCGAGTTCGGTGACGCCCAGGCCGACCGACCGGCCGCCGGCGAACCGGCTCTCGAGGCCCATCGCCCGGACGAAGCGCCGCTGGCGCCCCAGCGAGGTCGCGAGGATGGCGACGATGCCGAAGCGCTCGCCCAGCGTGAGCGCCGTGGCGATGCCCGATTCGGCGATGCCGAGGACGGGCTTGCGTGTCGTCTCGCGCGCCGATTGCAGGCCGGGGTCCGAGAAGCAGGCGATGACGAAGGCCGACGCGCGGTTGTCCTGCGCTTCGACCAAGCGGCAGAGCGGCCCGATGACGCCGTCGACGTGGCGCTGGCTTTCGATGCCGGGTGGGCCCTCGGCCAGCGTCAGGCAGTCGATCTCGGGGCCGCCGTCGAAGCGCAGGTGGTCCAACGCGGCGTCGATGCCGTCGGTGACCTCCTGCGAGGAGTTCGGGTTGATGACGACGATGCGCTCGCCCATGATCTCACGCCTCCGCTTGGCTCTTCGCGGCGGGTGCCAGGTCATAGACCCGGTAGCCGCAGGCCTCGTTATACCCCAAACGGCGATAGATTTTGTTCGACGTCGGATTATCGACGTCGGCGAACAGCGCGCACCAGTCGACGCCGGCGTGAAGCAACTCGCCGGTCAGCCGTCCGACCGCGGCCGAGGCGTAACGCCTGCCGCGCAACGCCGGCGGCGTCCAGACCGGCGCGATACGCGCGCCCTCCTTGGTGACGTATCGGAAGCAGACCATCGAGACCGGTGCGCCGGCGTCCTCCCACAAGTAGACCAGGCCGCGGCGCAGCATGCCGGCGGCGGTGCCTCGCGCGGCGCTGCGTTCGTGTTCCTCGGCCTCGATCTCGTCGTAGAACGCAACGTAGGCGTCGGCCACCCAATCGGCGTCCGTATCGGTCGCCGCGCGCAGCGTGCCGGGAACGCCGTCCGGCGCGATCGCCTCGCGGGTCGCGTAGAGTGTCATGGCTGTCGCCGGGGTGGCTGTCCCGCCGGTCGCTGCGCGCCACGCCTCGGCGAAGGCGTCGGCCATGTTGTCGAGCCCGAGCATGCCCGACACCGGGAGGCCGGCCTCCAAGACTCCGGCGATCAAGCTCGGGATCGCCGCCGCGTCGCCGGCCGACAGCAGCAGTTTGAAGGGCGGCGTCATCACGGCGGCCAGACAAGGCCGGTTGCCGCGGTCGACGGTGAGCAGCAGGACGTTCGTCTTGGGCTGCGCCTTGAGGCCGCGGATCAGGCCGAGGATGACGTTGTTCTCGAGCGCGTTGTCGGCCAGGAACGGCCCGGCGTAGCGCTCGAACGCCGCCACATCGTCGAACCGAACGCAGTCCATCAGGCTTTGCGTCCCGGCCTCACTCGGGCGGCGGCTCGGCGCCGGTCTGTTCGGTGATCAGGCCGTAGTGCTCGATGCGCCGGTGCGCGGCGAAGTCGAAGATCGTCTCCTTGCCGAAGGCGCAGGCGTCCAAGTCGCAATCGGCGACGATCAGCTCGTCGCCGAGCGTGCGGGCCTGGGCGACGATCTCGCCGGCCGGCGAGACGATGCACGAGCCGCCCATCAGCTCGTAGCCGTCCTCGCTGCCCGCCTTGGCGACGCCGATGACCCATGTCGAGTTCTGATAGGCGCCGGCCTGCATCGACATCTGATTGTGGAACATGCGCAGATGTGCCGCCTCGTCCGACTGCGAGTTGCCCGTCGGCGTGTTGTAACCGAGCACGACCAGTTCGACGCCTTGGAGACCCATGACGCGGTAGGTCTCGGGCCAGCGTCGGTCGTTGCAGATGCACATGCCGACGATGCCGCCGAATTCGCGCCACACCGGGAAGCCCAGGTTGCCGACCTCGAAATAACGCTTCTCTAAGTGCTGGAAGTCGCGCTCGGGGTCGAACTCGGCGTGGCCCGGCAGGTGCACCTTGCGGTACTTGGCGACGATCTCGCCCGACTTGTCGACCAGGATCGCGGTATTGTAGCGGTGCGTCTCGCCGTCCTCGTGGATCAGCTCGGCATAGCCGAGATGGAAGCCCATGCCGTACTCGACGGCGCGGTCGAACAGCGGCTGGGTCGTGTTCGACGGCATCGAGGACTCGAACCACTGGTCGACCTCGTCCTGATCCTCCATGAGATAGCGCGGGAAGAAGGTGGTCAGCGCCAGCTCGGTGAAGACGATCAAGTCGCAGCCCTTGGCATGCGCCTTGTCCATCAGCGCGAGCATGCGCCCGACCACCACCTCGCGGCCCTCGGCCTTCTGGATCGGCCCCATCTGCGCCGCGCCGATGGTGATGTTCCTGGCCATATCGCTCACGTGATTGTTGGCGTTAAGGGCGGCGATGGTGGCAGGATTTGTGGGAGGGGGCAATAGCCGCACGCGACCGACCGACCGGCCTAATTCAATCTTCGCGCGGGACACCCGCCGGATCGGGGATCCAGCTTTTCTTCACACCGTCGTATTCCACGCCGGGGTTGCCGCTGACCGTGGTGCGCCACATCAGGCGATCGTGTCGGGTCGCGTCGAACCATGTCGCCGCATGCACCAGCGAGCGATTGTCGTAGATCACGATATCGCCGGCGTCCCAGTCGTGGGCGTAGGTGAAGCGCGGCTGGGTGAGATGCGTCATGAGCTCGTAGAGCAGCGCCGCGCCGGCGCCGTCCGGACCGGGCGCCATGCCGGCGAAGGGTCCGTCGATCCAGTCCATCTGGCCTGCTTCGCACAGATAGAGCGCGGGCTTCCCGGTCACCGGGTGGACCCGCACGACGGGCTGGCGCTGCGGCCGCTCGTGCGGCTCGAGGCTGTCCGGCGCCTCGCCCGCCCGCACCGCCGATTCCGAGCGCCCGGAATAGGGCATGACGTGGATGCCCACGAGGCCCTCGATGCGCGCCTTCAATGCCGGCGGCAGGGCCTCGTAGGCCGCGGCGCCGTCGGCGTAGAGCGTCTGCCCCTGCCCCTTGGGCGCCGGGGTCACGGCATAGAAGAGCGACAGGTCGGGCGGCGGCCGCCGGAAGCTCTGGTCGGTATGCCAGCCCCGGCGGTGCGGGAACCGGGTCGGCAGGCCGCCATCGGCGGTGCGCGGCGGGTCCGGGTGCGGCGGCGGCATCTGGTTGGCCGGCGCCATGTTCGAGATGACGAGGATTTCGGCCACGCTCTCGTGCAGCTTGGTCTTCTCCGTCAGGGTCTCGTGATAATTCTCGACCTCGGGACCGAACAGACGGCTCAGCCGCACCAGCAACTCGGGCTGTTCGGTTATCCCCTGCATCGCCGGCACCAGCAGCAAGCCTTGCGAGGCGTGGAGCGCACGCGGCAACAGCTCGGGCTCGGCCTCCGCCGCGGCGACCGCCGCGCGGGCGTCGGGCGCGCCCGTGAAGCGCGCGACGCGACCGAAACTCGCGCCCGCCAGGGGCCCGAACTCGAAGCCGCCGTTTGCTACAGGGTTCGGCACAGCCTGAGTGCGTCGTAGACCGCCGCGGCGATGTTGCGCGACGCGACGCAGTCGCCGATGCGGTAGAGCTCGTACGCGCCGCCGGCGTTCCGGTCGGCCGGTTGCCGTGCCCCGGCGAGCAGCGCGTCGATGTCGGTGACGCCCAGATTGCGCGCCTCGCCCGTGAGTTCGTGGAAGATCGCGTCGGCCGGCCGGGTGCCGTGCTCGACGACGATCTGGTCGGTCTCCTCCTCGGTGGTCTCCTTGGTGGCCAGATTCTCGAACACCGCGACCAACCGGTTGCCGGCCTTGGCGACGCGCAGCAATTGCCGGTCGAAGCGGCAGGGGATGTCGAGCTCGTAGAACCGCTTCTTCCAGACGAAGCGCTCGGCGTAGGACATCTCGGGCGTCAGCGCGTCGTCGATCGCGACATAGCTGACCGGCCGGCCCGCCATCGCCAGGCGCTCGGCCGCGGTCGCCGCCGCGTGGCGCCCGGTGCCGTCGTAGACGATCACTGCGCCGCTGCCCGCGGCCTCGCCCGTCAGTGTCTCCCAGGGGTCCGCGACATGCTCGCGGCCGTCGAGCCAGTCGAGATCGGGGACGCCGCCGGTCGCGACGATGACGACGTCGGCATCGAGCGCCCGCACGTCGTCGGGCCCGGCGAAGACGTTCATCCGGACGTCGACGCCGAGGCGGTCGAGTTCGAGTGCCCGCCAATCGGCGATGGCGATGACGTCCTTGCGCCAGCTCGCCGCCTGCGCAAGCCGGAGCTGGCCGCCGAGCTGCGTCGCGGCTTCCAAGAGCGTGACGTCGTGGCCGCGCTCGGCAGAGACGCGAGCCGCCTCGAGGCCGGCCGGCCCGCCGCCGACAACGACCACGCGGCGCGCGGCGCCGGCGCGTTCGATGTCGTGCGCCACGATGGTCTCGCGGCCGGTCGCGGCGTTGTGGATGCAGACCGGCCGGTGCTCGCTCATGCAATGCGTCATGCCGACGCAGGGGCGGATATGCGCTTCCATGCCGGCTTCGAGCTTACGCACGATGTGGGGGTCGGCGATATGCGCGCGGGTCATCGCCACCATGTCGAGAAAGCCCTCGCGGATGGCGTGGCGCGCGGTCGCGATGTCGATGATGCGCGTGGCGTGGAAGACCGGCAGCGACACCTCGCGTTTGAATGCGGCGGCCATGTTGAGCCAAGGCGCGATCGGCGACGCCATGCCGGGCATACAGTCGATAGCGAGGCCGCGCGGGGTATCCGTGCTGCCGTAAATGGCGTTGAAAAAATCGATCAGCCCGCTCGCCTCGAACGCCCGACCGATCTCGACGCAGTCGTCGAAACCGAGGCCGCCGGCAGTGTTCTCGTCGACGGCATAGCGCAAGCCGACGACGAAGTCGTCGCCGACGCGGCGCCGAATTTCCTCGTGTACCATCAGCGGAAAGCGACAGCGGTTGGCCAGCGAGCCGCCGAAGCGGTCTGAGCGCTGGTTGGTGACGGGCGACAGGAACTGGCCGATCAGATGGCTGCTGGCGAGCGTCTCGATGCCGTCCAAGCCGCCCTCCTTGCAGCGCAGAGCGGCGGCGCCGAAGGCCGCGACGACGCGCGCGATGTCGTGCTCGTCCATCTCGCGGGCGAACGAACGGTGCAGTGTTTCGCGGCTCGGCGACGCGGATATCACCGGCAGCCAGTTGTCGGCGTAAGCGTTGCCGCGCCTGCCGAGATGGGTGATCTGGCACATCAACGCCGCGCCGTGGCGGTGCATGCGCTCGGAAAATTGCTGCAGATAGGCGATGCACGCGTCGTCGCCGACATTGAGCTGCCCGAAGGTATCGGGGCTGTCCGGCGCGACGTACGACGAGCCGCCGAACATCGAGAGCGCGATGCCGCCCTTCGCTTTCTCCTCGTGGTAGCGTTGGTAGCGTGCCGCCGGCATGCCGCCGTCGAGCAGGCCGCAGGCATGGCTCGTGCTCATGACCCGGTTCTTGAGCGTCAGATGCTTGAGCCGGAACGGCCGAAGCAGGGGGTCGACCGCGCTGTCGCCGCCAGTGCTCATGTCGTGCGTCGTCCTCCAGGGTACCGAGGCGTCGTGGTCGGCTGCCTCGGTCTTGCACCGGTATTACTTACACGAACCGCTCCTCCTTTGCCGCCGCATTCTCGACCCGGAGCGGACAAACGGTCGATCATTCGATTCGGTATGCATTCACCGATCGGCGGCAGATGATTGCGGCCGCACCGACCGAGTGCCAACGGCCTCGGAAGGAGTCCGCGCCGCCGACCCGGCGCTCAGTCGACGAGTTCGAAGCGCTGCTGGACGGGGTCGTAGATGTGCAAGGAGCAAGAGCGGATGTCGATGTACCAGCCGTGCAGGTGAAGCCGCCTGTCGCTGACCCGCTCGCGAATGGCCGGGAAGGTCATCAGATTCTCGAGCGAGACGAGTACCGCGCTTTGCTCGCAGGCGCGGGCCTTTTCGTCCTCCGACGCGTTGGGCATGGTGCCCTGGACCCGAAGGTAGGCAGAACGGACGAGGCTCATCCAAGGCAGCACGAACTGGCTGCCCTCGCTTCCCTCGCCCGTCTTCGCGAACATGGAACGGATGCCACCGCAGTGGGCGTGGCCAAACACGATGAGGTGCCCGACCTCCAGATGCTCGACCGCGTACTCCAACGCGGCGCTGGTGCCGTGATACTGGCCGTCCCGCTCGTCGGGCGGCACCAGGTTGGCGACATTGCGGACGACGAACAAGTCGCCGGGATCGGCCTGCAGCACCGTGGCCGGATCGACCCGGGAATCGGAACAGGCGATGAGGGCCACCTTGGGATTCTGGCCCCGGTCCACAAGCGCCTCGTAGGTGGCGCGCTTCTCTTCGAATCCATCGTCGCGAAATTTCTTGAAACCGGCGGTGAGCTTGGCAACGGAATCCATGGTCCTACGTTTCTCCAGATGACACTCGGTATCGGCCCCGATGGTAGTCGAACCGACCCGCGCTGGAAATCATCAACCGCCCGCCCGGCCCCATGGCATGGAATTGGTCGGCCCGAGGGTGCAGCAGTCCACGTCGACCGGGCGGGCATCGAGTGGTATGCTCAAATCCTCGGACCAATGATGGCTTGAACCGACTCTCGAGGTGAGCAAAATGCATCGTTCCATTGCCGCGCTTGTGTTTGGCCTTGGTCTCTTCGTCACGGCGTGCGGCAGCAGTACCGGCGATCGTACGCTGTCGGGCGCGGGGATCGGCGCCGGGATCGGCACGATTGTCGGCGCCGTTACCGGGCTTTCCCTGCTCGAAGGCGCGTTGATCGGGGCCGCCGCCGGTGGCCTGACCGGCGCGCTGACGACCGAGGACGCGGTCAATCTTGGCGACCCGATCTGGGCATCGGACTCGGGCGACGCGAACGGCACCGCGGTCAGCCAGATCCAGGCCGGGCTGACCGAGCTGGGCTACCAACCCGGCCCGATCGACGGCACCATGGGTTCGCAGACCGGCGCGGCGATCCGCGCCTACCAGCGCGACAACAAGCTGCTTGTCGACGGCCGCCCGACCTACCAACTCGCGCAGCACATCGACGGCCAGCTCCGGGCCGCCAGCGGATAGCGGGATCGCCGAGACGGTTGCTCGTTTGGCGACGACAACCAGGCGTTCGGGCGAGGCCTAGGGCAAGCCGGCTCGTCGTGCTGGCGCGCGCTCGCGCGCGAACAACAGACGTCCACTCGGCCGCTGTCGGCGAGCGGCAGACAACGGCGCGGTCGAGGCGCGGCGACGGCGCGCCACGCCAGGCTCGTGACCCGATTATCTTGATTGAAAACAATGTGATACACTACGGAACTCGCGCTTCCTACGGGGCTCGCCATGGCTTGGCGATGGCTACACCACAGCATCCTCTTTCTCACGGTGGGCTTATGGCTCGCGGGGTGCAGCAAATGCACGACGACGGAATGCCTGGATGCCCCCAATTTACCGGCAGACAAGACGGCGAGTATTCAGGGTTACGTGCCGCTTTTGCACGGCACACCGTTCGGTGAAATCGTCAAGATCGAGTATATCGACGAGAAGCTCCATAGCTCGTTGAAGTACGGTAACGAGGCGCGTGTCCTGCCCGGCATCCATAGCATTCAACTGTACAATTGCTCTTCTTGGGGGCCGGTTCTCTTCGGTGACCGTACGTGCCTGCAAGAATACAGGACGCTAATAACATTCAACTTGAAAGCCGGACATTCATACGACGCGTTCAGTGATGGTGATGGCCAGTTCTGGATCGTCGACACCGATAGTGGCGCGGTGGTCGTCGGCGAGACACCGCCGGTCGATGTGGCGGCCTATGAGTTGTTGCCCGAGCATGAGCCCGGCGACGACGCATCCACGCTGGATCAATTTCTGCCGCTTGCCAATGAGGGCAATGCCACCGCTCAGAACATCCTCGGCAGGTTGTACGTCACCGGCGAGGTCGTTCCGCAAGATTACGCCGAAGCGGTCAAGTGGTTTCGCCTGGCCGCCGAGCAGGGCCATCGCGGCGCCATGAAAACGCTCAGCTTCTTGTACTGGGGTGGCGAGGGCGTCGCGCGCGACTACGTCGAGGCCTACATGTGGTACAGCCTCGCCGCGACCCTGGGCAACGAGCCGACGCGCGACGCGCGCGACGTGATCGCCGGGGCGATGTCGCCCGCCCAGATCGCCGAGGCCGAACGGCTGGCGCGCGAGTGGCTGGAGGTGCACGCGGAGTGACGCTGTCTGGATGTGCGCCCCCGTATATCAGCGCATCATGCCTGCGTTGCGCGCGACAGCAGATCTTGGCGCGCGGTCATCGGCACAGCCGCTTTTACCCTACGCGGACATCGGCAACATCGCGCACTCCGTGTGCTAACGTACCCGCCACCGCTCTCATCCACCGGGAATGCAGCTAAGCATGTTCACCCGTCGGACACTGGCGCTCGTGTTTGCCATCCTGTGGCCGTGGTCCTCAAGCCTGCACGCCCAGTCCGAGGCGTTGATGGAGGCCTACCGCCAGGGCGAAACCCTCTACCATGCGGGCCAATACGAGCAAGCCATCCCGCTCTTTCGTAAGGCGCTTGAACTCGGTGAGCAGGAGTTCGGCCCTGAGCATCCCACGACGGCGGCCTTGCTGAACAGCCTGGCCCTGCCGTACGAAAAGCAGGGCCGCTACGAGGCGGCGGAGCCGCTCTACAAGCGGGCGCTGGCAGTGCGAGAGAAGGTTCTCGGGCCGGACCATCCCGATGTCGCCACGAGCCTCAACAACCTCGCCGTGCTGTACGGTGACCAGGGTCGCTACGAGGCGGCGGAGCCGCTCCACAGGCGGGCGCTGGCCATCCGGGAGAAGGCTCTCGGGCCGGAACATCCCCATGTCGCCCTAAGCCTCAACAACCTCGCCGCGCTGTACTTAGCCCGGGGCCGCTACCAGGCGGCAGAGCCGCTCTACAAGCGGGCGCTGGCGATCCGGGAGAAGGCTCTCGGGCCGGAACATCCCCATGTCGCCCTAAGCCTCAACAACCTCGCCGCGCTGTACTTAGCCCGGGGCCGCTACCAGGCGGCAGAGCCGCTCTACAAGCGGGCGCTGGCGATCCGGGAGAAGGCTCTCGGGCCGGAACATCCCGATGTCGCCGCGAGCCTCAACAGCCTGGCCCTGCTGTACAAAAGGCAGGGTCGCTACGAGGCGGCAGAGCCGCTCTACAAGCGGGCGCTGGCAGTGCGAGAGAAGGTTCTCGGGCCGGACCATCCCTCGGTCGCCCTAAGCCTCAACAACCTCGCCGTGCTGTACTACACCCAGGGTCGCTACGAGGAGCTATAACCGAATCTTGACGGGGCGGTAAAAAGTCGATTCCTCATGAGAGTCGGCTGGATTATAATTGTGCATGTTTACTTTACGCGACCGACGGACTGGGGAATTGTTTGATCGCTGGTCCGATTTCGGGGACAAACGTCGGCGCCTGATGGAGCAATCCTGGGCCGGGGTTTTTCGGAACCATCTGCTTGTCGAACTTCCGGTTGACGATCTTTGCCGTCACCTTGATGAACGCATGGGCCGACCATCGAAGGATCTACACGTTGTCATCGGGGTCTTGCTTTTGCAGCAGCTGCACGATCTGAGCGATGCAGAGACCGTCGAGGCCCTGGCCTTCAATATGGCGTGGCACTATGCCTTGGACGTGCGCAGCGAAGCGGACAGCTATTTCTGTGAGAAAACCCTGCGCAACTATCGCCGTCTGTTTATCGAACAAGGTCTCGATGAATTGCTGTTCCGGTGTTTGACGGATCGGCTGGTGCAGGGGTTCTCTGTCGATACCAGCCACCAACGCATGGATTCGACGGCCCTTCGTTCGGCAATGCGGGCGCTGACACGACTTGGTATCGTTGTTGAGAGCATCTCGAAGTTTGCCCGTGAGCTTGAGCGATATCATCCCGGTCTGCACGAGCAGATCAGCAAGGAGGTGATCCGCCGCTATGTCGATCGCGAGGGTAATGGCGCGTTCGCGAATACGGCGCCGAGTGTTTCAAAACGGCGCCTCGGCGAAGCGGGTCAGTATCTCCTAGCCCTGGTGCTGCAATTCCGTGACACGGCGGCGGCAAAGCTTTCCAGTTTTGCGATCCTGGAGAGGGTTCTGCGCGATCAGTTCGAGATCGTTGATGATGAGTATGGCGATCGTGACGCAACGCGCGCCGCGATTCGAGATCCAAAGGATGTGCCGTGCGATACCGTCGGCAATCCGGCCGACCCGGACGCGAGCTACAACGCGCACAAGGGTCAAGGATACATGGCGCAGATCGTCGAAACCTATTGTGAAGATGTCAGTAACGAGGCGGTTGCCGCGACACCGGACCTCATCACCCACGTGGAGGTCCACAAGATGACGGTGCATGACGGCCATCGCTTAGCCGATGCGCTGGATGATCTGAGCGAGCGCGCGCTGACGCCGGCGGTGATGCTGGGTGATTCACATTACGGTTCCAGTGACAACATGGCTCTGACGCGCGAACAGAACATCAATCTCGTGGCGCCCGCACGACCGCCGAAAGGCGCCGTCTCGGGACGGTTGACGTTGGAGGATTTCACTCTCAACGAAGAAGGCTTGGTCTTGCGCTGTCCCAATAACGTCGAACCGGTTTCAGCCTCGCTCGCCAAAGCCAAGCTGCAGGCCCGTTTCGACCTCTCCATCTGCCAAAAATGTCCCGATATACTGCGATGTCCCGTGCAGGCGGCCAAGCGTGACGGCCAATTTTCCCGCTTTCAATATACCCCGGCCAGGGCTGCCAACCAAAAGCGCCGGCTTTATGAACAAAGCGATGCCTTCCGCAACGTCTACAGATGGCGGGCCGGCATAGAAGCGACCATGTCGCGATTAAAGTACCAGATGAACCTGGCTCACCTACGCATTCGCGGCATGCCGGCCATGCGCTACGTGGTCAATCTGCGTGCCCTCGGCCTCAATATCCGACGCTGCGCGGCAATCGCACCATAAAAAACGAAGCCAAGGAGAAGCCAAGGGTAGGTAATATCAGGTTTTATCCACCAGCAACGCGGAGACAGGCAAATATTCTTCACCGAACCGCAAAGACCTGTACAAGCACGCCATCGGCCAACAACTTTTTATCGCCCCGTCGAATCTTGTGTACGGCGTTGAAATGAAGGCGGCGTATCCTGGTGATTGTTGATGTCACCACTTGAGCTAAGCCAAGGAAGGATACGCCATGAAAGAGAATACCGTTGTTGCTTTTCAAAACCCATCTGATTTTCAGAAAGATCCGTTGACGGAAGTCCTACAAGCTGGAGCTCGCGAGTTGTTGGCCCAAGCCGTTGAGGCCGAGGTCTCCGTGTTTTTGGGTAGCCATGCGGCGCTTGTTGACGCCGCCGGCCGCCGCCGGGTTGTCCGCAATGGATATCTGCCGGAACGCTTCATCCAGACCGGGATCGGCCCGGTGAGCGTGCGCCAACCCCGTGTGCGGGACCGGGGGGACGGCGCCATCCGCTTCACGTCGGCGATCCTGCCGCGCTATCTGCGCCGCGCCAAGAGCCTGGAAGACCTTTTGCCATGGCTGTATCTGAAGGGCATTTCCACCGGCGACTTCGGGGAAGCCTTGGCGGCGCTCCTGGGGAGCTCCGCGCCGGGGCTTTCGGCCTCCACGATCACCCGGCTGAAAGAGGTCTGGGGGGTTGAGGCGGAGCGCTGGCAACGGCGCGACCTCACGGCCAAGCGCTACGTCTATTTCTGGGTGGACGGCATCTATTTCAGCGCCCGCATGGAGGAAGAGAAGCAGTGCATCCTGGTGATCGTCGGGGCCACGGACAAGGGACAGAAGGAACTGATCGCCATCGCCGACGGCTATCGCGAAAGTGAGCAGTCCTGGCTCGAAGTTCTGCTCGATCTCAAGCGGCGCGGCCTTGAAATGGGTCCGCAACTGGCGCTCGGCGACGGCGCGCTCGGCTTCTGGAAGGCGCTCCGCCAAGTCTACCCAGGCGCCCGCGAGCAACGCTGCTGGGTTCACAAGACGGGCAACGTCTTGAACAAGCTGCCCAAGGGTCTGCAAAAGAAAGCCAAGGGGCGCCTGCAAGACATCTGGATGGCCGAAACCAGGAAGGATGCCGAGAGCGCCTTCGACTTCTTCCTGGAAGCCTACGGGCCGAAGTACGACAAGGCCGCGGCCTGCCTGGCCAAGGACCGCGACGTCCTGCTGACGTTCTACGACTTCCCCGCCGAGCACTGGAAGCATGTACGCACGACCAACCCCATCGAGAGCACGTTCGCCACGGTTCGTCTGCGCACCTACCGGACCAAGGGCTGCCTGTCGCGCAAGACGGCGATGGCCATGGTCTTCAAACTATGCCAGTGCGCTCAGAGAAAATGGAGAAAACTCGATGGATCGAACCATCTCGCCGAGATCATTCGCGGCGTCAAATTCGTAGATGGAGAACGCCAGGATCGCGCCGCCGCATGATCAGCCCATACACAACTTTTGACGGGGCGGTAAAAAGTTGTTGGCCGATGGCGTGCTTGTACAGGTCTTTGCGGTTCGGTGAAGAATATTTGCCTGTCTCCGCGTTGCTGGTGGATAAAACCTGATATTACCTACCCTTGGCTTCTCCTTGGCTTCGTTTTTTATGGTGCGATTGCCGCGCAGCGTCGGATATTGAGGCCGAGGGCACGCAGATTGACCACGTAGCGCATGGCCGGCATGCCGCGAATGCGTAGGTGAGCCAGGTTCATCTGGTACTTTAATCGCGACATGGTCGCTTCTATGCCGGCCCGCCATCTGTAGACGTTGCGGAAGGCATCGCTTTGTTCATAAAGCCGGCGCTTTTGGTTGGCAGCCCTGGCCGGGGTATATTGAAAGCGGGAAAATTGGCCGTCACGCTTGGCCGCCTGCACGGGACATCGCAGTATATCGGGACATTTTTGGCAGATGGAGAGGTCGAAACGGGCCTGCAGCTTGGCTTTGGCGAGCGAGGCTGAAACCGGTTCGACGTTATTGGGACAGCGCAAGACCAAGCCTTCTTCGTTGAGAGTGAAATCCTCCAACGTCAACCGTCCCGAGACGGCGCCTTTCGGCGGTCGTGCGGGCGCCACGAGATTGATGTTCTGTTCGCGCGTCAGAGCCATGTTGTCACTGGAACCGTAATGTGAATCACCCAGCATCACCGCCGGCGTCAGCGCGCGCTCGCTCAGATCATCCAGCGCATCGGCTAAGCGATGGCCGTCATGCACCGTCATCTTGTGGACCTCCACGTGGGTGATGAGGTCCGGTGTCGCGGCAACCGCCTCGTTACTGACATCTTCACAATAGGTTTCGACGATCTGCGCCATGTATCCTTGACCCTTGTGCGCGTTGTAGCTCGCGTCCGGGTCGGCCGGATTGCCGACGGTATCGCACGGCACATCCTTTGGATCTCGAATCGCGGCGCGCGTTGCGTCACGATCGCCATACTCATCATCAACGATCTCGAACTGATCGCGCAGAACCCTCTCCAGGATCGCAAAACTGAAAAGCTTTGCCGCCGCCGTGTCACGGAATTGCAGCACCAGGGCTAGGAGATACTGACCCGCTTCGCCGAGGCGCCGTTTTGAAACACTCGGCGCCGTATTCGCGAACGCGCCATTACCCTCGCGATCGACATAGCGGCGGATCACCTCCTTGCTGATCTGCTCGTGCAGACCGGGATGATATCGCTCAAGCTCACGGGCAAACTTCGAGATGCTCTCAACAACGATACCAAGTCGTGTCAGCGCCCGCATTGCCGAACGAAGGGCCGTCGAATCCATGCGTTGGTGGCTGGTATCGACAGAGAACCCCTGCACCAGCCGATCCGTCAAACACCGGAACAGCAATTCATCGAGACCTTGTTCGATAAACAGACGGCGATAGTTGCGCAGGGTTTTCTCACAGAAATAGCTGTCCGCTTCGCTGCGCACGTCCAAGGCATAGTGCCACGCCATATTGAAGGCCAGGGCCTCGACGGTCTCTGCATCGCTCAGATCGTGCAGCTGCTGCTGAGTCGGACCCGATTTCCTTGGACACAGAATTGGCTTAATCGAAGTGTCCAAGGAGGACCGGAACATGACCGACAATTTTGAGAACAAAGTTGCTGTTGATGGGCCTGTGGTAAACGAGGGCGAGCTTGGCTCGTCCACGTTTTCCCCGGGCCAGGTTTCGCCGGCAGGCCCTCTGGGACTTGGCCAGCGGTGGACGGTGACGCGCAAGCGTGAGGTTGCCCTGCGGCTTTTGCGTGGCGAGCCGGTGGAACTTTTGTCGCGGCAGTTGGGCGTGGAGATTTTCCGGCTCGAGCAGTGGCGTGAGAAGGCGATCGCCGGGATCGATGCCTCGCTCAAGGAACGCAAGGGCGATCCGGTGAAGGCGGAACTGGACATCGCCATGAAGCGGATCGGGGAGTTGATCATGCAGGTGGAACTGCTGGAGGCCAAGACGGAGACGTCCGGCCCTTTGGGGCGGCGGAGGTCGCGGCGATGAGTGCCGCCACCTCTCCCGGCACGGGTTTGGCCTACGGCCTCCAGCGGGTCTGTGCGGCCTGGGGTTTTGCCCGTTCCTCGTTCTACGCCATGAAATCCCGGCAGCAGGCCACCGCTGAGCGCCCACCAGCAAAGCGCCGGGGACCGAAGCCCTCGATCTCGGACGAGGCTCTGCTGGTGGCCATCGAGGCCGACCTGGAGGCATCCCCCTGGGAGGGCGAGGGACACCGCAAGGTCTGGGCTCGGCTTCGGGTCTGTCGTGGCATCCGTGTTTCCCGCAAGCGGGGGCTCCGGGTGATGCGCGAGAACAACCTGCTCTCGCCCCATCGCTGCCGCCGCCGTGGCGGAAATCCCCATGTCGGTGAGATCATCACCCATGCCCCCAACCTCATGTGGGGCACGGACGGCGTTCGGGTGTTCACGGTGGACGACGGCTGGGGCTGGATATTCACCGCCATCGAGCATTGGAACGCCGAGTGCGTCGGCTGGCATGTGTGCAAGCGAGGCGACCGCTTCGCCGCCCTTCAGCCGATCTCCATGGGGCTTGCGAGGCTGTATGCCTCGACCTCCGCCGGTGCGGCGCGGGGGCTGGCCTTGCGGATGGATCACGGCTCCCAGTATCTGTCGGACCACTTCACCAACCAGATCAAGTTCTGGGGCATCCAGCCGTCCTACGCCTTCGTCGAACAGCCCCAGACCAACGGCGTCGCCGAGAGGTTCAATCGCACGCTCAAGGAACAGATCATCCATGGCCGCATCTACCGCAACATCGCGGAGCTGCGGAACGCCGTCCGCGGGTTCGTCGAACAGTACAATGCCCAGTGGATCGTGGAGAAGAACGGCTACCTGAGCCCCGCTCAAGCTCGTCAGGCGTGGCACACCGCGATGTCACTCAGGCCCGCCGCATGAGACAAACTTGTGTCCAAGGAACCGGGTGCGATACAATTGTCTGCTCAGCCCTAGAATCCAGACGTTGGCGACTCAAGCACACGGCGTCCGCTTTCGAGCAGAAAGCCGACATGGAACGTCTTGTCCCGCGATTCAGTGTCTCTAAGGTCTGCTAACGAGCGGGAAGCGGACGTTGCCGCTCAGCCTCACAAGCAGACCTCAAGCGATCTCGTCGCCGACGTCCGCTTCGGAGCGGTAAGCAGACGTAAATCGCGCACCTTCCGAAATTGGCGGCAGGTACGTCTGCTTCCGAGCAGAAAGCGGACCTCGCGGCGTGGGCCGCCTAATGTCTGCAAATAGCCCAGACTGTGTAAGAACGTTTGCTGCGTGATCTGTACGGCGCGTCTTTGGCTTCGATGATCCGTCGCGGCGGGTATTCCGGGATTAAGGATTTTCGCCACTCGTGCGGACCTGTCGGCCGGCTGGCGCCGGTGTGAGCTGCGATTTGGCCGGATATGGGCGCAATTTGCGGCGCAGAGAGGCCTATGCGGTCCTCATCGCCGCGATCAGCGGGTCGATGCCCGTGATGTTCATGACGCGCTTGAGATTGTAGGCCAGCACGTGCAGGGCCATCTCGGTCCTCACCCGTTTCAGCGTCTTCGTCTGGAAATGCGTCGCGCCCATCCAGGACTTGATGGTGCCGAAGGGATGCTCGGCCGTCTCGCGCCGCCGACGCATCGCCTCCGGGTGCTCGTCGAGCCGCCTCTCGACGGCCTCGAGAACATGCTCGTGCTGCCAGCGGGTGATGCGGCGCTGCTTGGCCGTGGTGCAGCGATGCTTGATGGCGCATCCCTGACAGGCGTTGGTCCAGTAGCGCCGCATGCTCAGCCCCCTCTCCTGGCTGGTGAAGCGGTAGACCAAACGCTCGCCGGCCGGGCAGCGATAGACATCGTCGGCGGCCAGATAGACGAAGTCCTGTTTGCCGAAGCGGCCCTTGGCCTTGGCTCCAGAGGTCAGCGGCTTAGGCAATGTGACGGTGATGCCGGCCTCATCGCAGGCCAGAATCTCCTTGCCGTTGTAGTAGCCGCGATCGGCAACGACATCCAACTCGTCGGTCTCCAGAGCCGCCTTGGTCCGCTTCGCCATGGCTGAGAGCTGGGCGCGGTCGGTGCCCTGATTGGTCACCTCGTGGGCGACGATCAGGTGGTGCTTGGTGTCGACGGCGGCCTGAACGTTGTAGCCGACCACGCCGGAACCCCGGCCGCTCGTCGCCATCGAGCGGGCATCGGGATCGCTCAGAGAGATCTGCTGGTCCGGGCTCGCACGCCGCTCGACTTCAAGCGCCTTCAGGCGCCGCATCTCCTGCTTGAGGATCGCGATCTTGTCGGCCAGACGAGTCGTCTTGGTCGTGCGCGCCAGCGACGGCTCTTGCCGGTCGGCGCTGTCCAACTGGTCCAGATAGCGCGCAACGCTCTCCTCGATCTGCGCCACCCGCCGCGCCATCTTGGCCCGCGTGAAGTTCCTGTCCCGGCTGTTGACCGCCTTGAACTTCGAGCCATCGATCGCCACGCTCGCCTCGGCGAACAGCCCGAGTTGCCGGCACAGCGCGACGAACCGGGCGCAGACCTTGCGGATCGCACGGCCGTTGTCCTTGCGGAAGTCGGCGATCGTCTTGTGATCCGGCGCCAGCCGGCCGACCAGCCACATCACTTCCACATTGCGCCCGGCCTCCCTCTCGAGCCGACGGCTCGACTGAACCCGGTTGAGATAGCCGTAGATGTAGAGCTTCAACAAATCGCAAGGATGATAGGCCGGCCTGCCGGTCGCCAGCGGCTCGACCCGGTCGAACCCGAGGCCGCCAAGATCGAGCTCATCGACGAAGACGTCGATCGCCCGAACCGGGTTGTCGTCGCCGATCCAGTCTTCCAGGCGCTCCGGAAACAACGTGCCCTGGCTGCGATCGACACCCTCGACAAAACGCTTCATCAGACCCTCCCGCCAAAGCACGAGAGAATCATAACACCATCGACGTTTTTACACAGGCTGAGCCAAGAGCAGACATTCCGCCCCTCTCGAAGCACATGGATTTTCGACCTCCCAGAAGATAGCCTACCGCTATAGGGGGGACTGCTAATGGAACGCCGTTTGGCCGCGATCCTGTCCGCCGACGTGGTCGGGTATAGCCGGCTCATGGAGGCCGACGAGGAAGCAACGATCCGTGTACTGAGCGAATGCCGCCAGGTCATCGACGAGCTAGTCGCAAACCATCATGGCTGAGAACGGCAGAGCAATAATCCCTCACTGAAGCGGCCGGTCGATCCGGCTGCGGCGGACCAAAATGGGACCGCGTATAGCCTTCTGTCAGGGTTGCTCTGACTGGAAGGCGGGGGGGATGTATCGGGTGGAGTTGTACGCACGGGTTCGGTGGGCGTGTCATGTCGAGGGGATGAGCACCCGCGAGGCCTCGCGGGTGTTTGGTGTAGACCGCAAGACGGTCCGTAAGATGCTGTCGTTCTCGGTGCCGCCAGGGTATCGCCGAAGCGCGCCGCCGAGGCGGCCAAAGCTGGGTCCGTTCACGGGAATCATCGATCGGATCTTGGAAGACGATCGGACCAGCCACCGCAAGCAACGGCACACTGCGAAGCGCATCTTCGACCGCCTCCGGGACGAGTACGGTTTCACGTGTCAATGGCGGAGCAAAAAGGGACCACCTCGGCGGTGTAAGAAGGGACCGCTTGGCGGCTGCGGGCTTGTCCCCGTAGTCCACGGGAGGGCCCCGCGCGCGACGCGGCGTGCCCTCAACAGGCTGACGCGGCGGCGCGCGCGGGAGGGACCTGTGGGCCCACGGGGTCAAGCGTGGGCTGGGTGGTCGGTTCAGTTAGCAGTCGGGGTTTGACGCCTGCGGCTCTGGTTGAGCCTGTAGCTGTCACCGTTCATCTCGAGGATGTTGACGTGGTGGGTGAGGCGATCGAGGAGCGCGCCGGTGAGGCGCTCGGAGCCGAACACCTCGGTCCATTCGTCGAAGGGCAGATTGGTGGTGACCAGGGTCGAGCCCCGCTCGTAGCGTTGGCTGAACACCTCGAACAACAGCTCGGCGCCGGTCTTCGACAGCGGCACGAAGCCGAGTTCGTCGACGATCAGAAGCTTGTAGGTGGCGAGCTTCTTCTGGAACCTCAGCAGCTGCTTGTCATCGCGGGCCTCGATGAGTTCGTGGACCAGCGCGGCGGCGGTGATGAAGCCGACCGAGAGGCCCTTCTGGCAGGCCGCCAGGCCGAGACCGAGGGCGATGTGGGTCTTGCCGGTCCCACTGTTGCCGAGCGCGATGAGGTTCTCGCGGCGCTCGATGTACTCGCAGCGGGCCAGCTCCAGGACCAGCGCCTTGTTGAGCGAGGGGATGACCTTGAAGTCGAAGCTGTCGAGGCTCTTGACCACGGGGAAGCGCGCCGCCTTGATGCGCCGCTCGACCATGCGGCGCTCGCGGTCGATCAGCTCGAGCTCGGCGAGTCTCAACAGGTAGCGGACGTGATCGACGCCTTCCGAGGCGCACTGCCGGGCGATCTTGTCGTACTCGCGCAGGAAGGTCGGCAGCTTCAGCGTCTTGAGGTGGTGGGCGAGCAGCACTTGCGGTGTGTCGGTCATGCGCCGAGCCCCGACAGCAGGCTCATGTACGACTTGGCGGACGTCATCGCGACCCGGGCGCGCGGCAGATACGGATAGACGTCGAGGTTGAGCCTGGGCGGCCGCCGCTCGATGCGGCACAGTACCAGGTGCTTCACCGCATCAAAGCCGATTGCGCCGAGCCGCAGGGCGTCGCCGACCGCACCCTCGACCTCCTCGAGCCGGAAGGTCTCCAGTAGACGGAGCACCTGGACGTACTCGCGCTTGCCTGCCTTGCCCATACGAGCTTCGAGGAGCCGCCGCAGAGTGATGAAGGCCTCGGGCAGGTCCCAGCCCGCCAATGGCGCGGCCTGGTCGAGGGCGCCGATCTTCTGCTCGATCAAGGGCAGGTAATGCAGCGGGTCGAAGATCAGGTCCTCGCTGTCGTAGGACCGGCGGTGCCGGGCGATCACCTCGGCCCCGCAGCTGATCACCACCTCATCGACGTAGCCCCGGATGAGCACCTCACGGTGGCCGTAGGCCACGGGCACGGAATAGTCGTTGCTGCGGTAACGCACCAGCGACAGCGAACTCGCCCGTCCAGGGCGCTTATCGCAGGCATCATAGGGAGCAGGCGGCAATGGCAAGAGAACTTGACGATCCCGCTCGAGACGCTCGCCGATGGTCTCCTTATATGAGGCGTTTGCTGTCAAGGTGGATTTAATCTACGCCACATGATCGTCTCTTCCATTGGTTATGGCTTTGTATCCAGGGCGGGTCTTGCGATGAGTTCCGTGTTTCGTGCGAGTGATCGCATCACCTTATATCCGGCAGCTCCGATCCGGCTTGCCACAATGCTGTATACATGGACCATCACAGGACGGGGATGGGACTAATCTTGTGGACGGCACCTTCGCCAAGGAGACATGCAGTCACACATCCAACCTGCCAACAAGCGTTCCCATCGGGGAATGAAGCCCGTTAGAACGCTGAGCTGATCCGCAGTCCTATTTGACGACAGCACCCACCGGGATCAGCCCGGTTTCCAGATACCGCCAAAGCGCGATCGCCAGTTTGCGGGCCAGGGCGACGATCATGACGCGCCTGATGCGCCCCTTCTGACCTTGGGTGCGGTCATGGAACCACTGGGTCAGAGCGCTATCGGGTTGATGGCGGACCCAAAGCCATGCGGCTTCGATCATGGCAACCCGTGCCAGCCGATTGCCCGCCTTGGAGATGCCTTGGCTGCGGCGCCCGTCGCCGCTGTCATAGGCACTGGGCGTGATCCCGATATAGCTTGCCACCTGTCGGCGATTGGCGAACTGGCGATAATAGACTTCCCGTGCGAGCGTCGTGGATAAGGCCGGGCCGAGGCCCTTTAAGCGCAGCAGCTGGTGACGCTTGCTTTCCGTGGCCACACACGGTGTCGGCGCTTGATCACGCTCACGCTCGACCTCGACGATCTGCGCTTGGACCTGGGCCAGTCTCGCGATCTCCCGCGCGATCTCGCGGCCGAGACGGTCCGGCAGGGGTCGGCCGTCTCCGGTGACCAGCGCCGCCGGTGTCAAGGTCTTGTAGCGCGCCTTGACATTGATGCCGCGAATGCCCTGACCGAATAGCAGACCCTTGATCCGGTTGATGTGGGCGGTTCGCTCGCGGACCAATCGGTCACGTTCCCGATGAGAGCGGCGAAGGTCCTCCTCCGCGACGCTCGGAATCACCACCATGGAGCAGACATGACGCTCGCCGCGGCACCAGGCGATCAGCGTATGAAGAATATTCTCGACATCGATGCGGTCGGTCTTCACCCGCCGCGCCCGGCGGTTGACCCGCAAGCTGGCCGGCTCCATGACCAGACACTCGATGCCGCGCTGCTCGAGGAACCGCGCCAACCAGAAGCCGTCGTAGCCGGCCTCGTAGCACAGCGTTATCGTCGGCGTTCGACCCGTCACCTTGACCACCCGGTCCCGCGCCGCGTCCAGCTTGGCCATCAGTCCTTCAGCGTCGCCGCCCTTGATCGGATGCAAGCTCGGATTGCCCCGCCCCGGAGCCTGGATCGCCAAAAGCCAGCTGTTCTTGCTCAACTCCAGTGCCGCATAAATAGCGTGTTCATTGGAGGTCGATACCGGAAACTGTGCCATCGTGTCGCTCCTTCTGATCGAGGTTGAAATAAGCGAAGGAGCTTGAGGCTGCGTCCTTCAGCCTCATAGCATCTTGTGGCCCCGCAGCCGCGCCGCCTGGCGCCGGCGGCACTGTTCGGCGAGAGCATCGTTGAGGGCCGCGAAGCTCTCGGCACGCGGGACGGGGACCAGGAAGTTCCGCCGGATGAAGCCGACCAGTCCCTCGACCTTGCCCTTGTCGTTGCCCTTGCCCGGCCGGCCGAACCTGTCCTCGAACAGATAGTGGGACTGAAGCTCCGTGAAGACGCGCGTTCGCTGCCGCTTCCCATCGCCCAGGATCCGGGCAACCGCCAGCTTGGTGTTGTCGTACAGGATGGATCGGGGGACGCCGCCGAAGAAGGCAAACGCCGCGTTGTGGCCATCGCAGAATGCTTCGGTCGTCTCCGCCGGATAGGCCGCAACAAAGCAACCATCACTGTGGGGAAGGTCGAAGGCAAGGAAGTGGATCTTCCGTAACGCGCCGCCGATCACCGCCATCGCTTCGCCGAAGTCCGCCTGGGCGTGACCGGGGGAATGGGAGAGTGGCACGAACACCTCACGCGACCGAAGCCCCTGCTCACGAACGTAGTCCTTCACGATGGTGTAGCCGCCCGTGAAACCGTACTCGTCCCGGAGGCGGTCGAAGATGCGCTTCGCAGTGTGCCGTTGCTTGCGGTGGCTGGTCCGATCGTCTTCCAAGATCCGATCGATGATTCCCGTGAACGGACCCAGCTTTGGCCGCCTCGGCGGCGCGCTTCGGCGATACCCTGGCGGCACCGAGAACGACAGCATCTTACGGACCGTCTTGCGGTCTACACCAAACACCCGCGAGGCCTCGCGGGTGCTCATCCCCTCGACATGACACGCCCGCCGAACCCGTGCGTACAACTCCACCCGATACATCCCCCCCGCCTTCCAGTCAGAGCAACCCTGACAGAAGGCTATACGCGGTCCCATTTTGGTCCGCCGCAGCCGGATCGACCGGCCGCTTCAGTGGGGGATTATTGCTCTGCCGTTCTCAACCGACTGACAACATGCGATAATTCGTAGCCCCCCGGCGCACATTCCCTGTTATTTTGCATTATTTCCCTGTAAATCGGGGGTTATCAGGGAATTTGGCCGGAGACGGGTTCGCTCCAGACTGGCTCCACCACCAATTATATCAATGGGTTATGTGAATAATCCAAGAGATCAAAATTTATCAGGTAGCAAATAGGTAGCAGTAGCTTGGGTATCGCGGTGTCGGCGAACCAGTCCCTTGGGTCGGTGAAAACGTAGTAAAACGATGCTGTAGCCGGGAACTGAGGAACCGGTGACATCCGATGATCCGGTCGCGATCCGATATGACCAGAAAGGGTGCGCAAATCGTCCCTGTCCCATCGCCCAACTGACGGGGAATGGCGTCTAGGGAAGGAGACTCGGTATGGGTTGTGTCGGTACGAACGGAGCCATACCAGGGACTCGGTGACATCGCGGCGTGCGAGACCAATCAAGCCCCTTACGATGTCAATCGGGTCGAAGCCAAATCACATTGTGATGGCCTCCGAGGCTCTCGAAGGTCGGACATCACTGATCCAGCATCGCTCGGCACGGGGAAAACCTTGCCGGGTGATACGAGGCCCATGGGTGGTGGTGCCGGCGCAAATCGGGGGTCATGTCGTCGGCGCGCGCCACGTTCAATCATTCGTCCACGAAACTGTGGAGCGTGCATGGTGGTCGATTTGGGCCGCCGCACCCGCGTGTGTCGACGAGCCGCCTGCCTGCCCAAATCGCGGTCCATGACAAACCACGTGCGTCGATCCGACCGTGTGAATTTGCAACGGATAGTCAAAGGCCGGCCCCATAAAGCCAGTCCGCTCCCAATCTACATGGTCGTGATGTCGGGCGTCGGCTAGCCGGCCGCGCTGTTCCGCCGCCACCTCTCGGGCCACCACTCCAAGTTGTGCACGAGTTCCGGGCAAAAAGTCCGGCCAAACACGTGCGGTCGTTTACCCGCTTCGCAAATTTTCAGAAAAATAGCGCTCTCTACGCCTTGGTCGGCAGTTTTGCAAGTCAGCGGAATTGCCGCCCCCTCCGCGCACTACGCAACCGAGTGTGGAGAAATCGATGCTCGCCCGTCGAAATTTTCCGAATTAACCTGTATTTTCTCACGCTGAGCCATTGCTGCAGGAAAGTATGCAAGCTGATATCATTACCATCAATTAATACCAACGGCACTAATTATTGACCTGAAATCGCCCAATCTCTCATTCCGATGGACATGATCGTCTCGGGCTGGTCGATTAGTTTGTTCCAGGCTTGGCAACCGGCCTCGATGATGGCGTCGTAATCTTCGAAGACGCGGTTAGAGAGCCAATTCTGGCGGAGGTATTGCCAGATGTTCTCGACCGGGTTCAGCTCGGGCGAGCGCGATGGCAGCAGGATGATGGTGAGGTTCTTGGGGACCTTGAGCTGGTCGGTGCTGTGCCACCCGGCGCGGTCCATCAGGACGACGCCATGGGCCTTGGCGGCGACGTTGCAGCTGATCTCGTCGAGATGCATCTGCATGGCGGCTGTGTTGGCGAAGGGGAGCATGAGAGCGGCACCCTTGGCTCCCATGGGACAGATTGCGCCAAAGAGGTAGGCGTTCGTGTAGCGCTGATCGGCGGGCAGGCGTGGCCTTGTTCCCTTCTTCGCCCAAATGCGCACACGCCCGTTCTTCTGTCCCAGCCTGGCCTCGTCTTGGAACCAGATCTCGACCCGCTTGGTCTTGGGCAGACCGGCTAGGTGGGCAGCGAGCGTGCGGGGGAAGTTTTTTTGAACGCCTCGATCACCCGCTGGTCCTGCTTGGGGTGCTGCGGCCGGGCGCTGATGTGGGAGAAGGACAGCGCGACGAGAAGGTCGGAGATCGCCCGCTCGCTATAGATCACGCCAAAGCGTTCTTCGATCACCCGTTTCAGGTCAACCCGCCGCCAGCGAACCACACCGTCAATCTCTGGATCGGGGCCCGTTTCGACGATCACCGACAGTTCGCCCATCTGCTCGTCGGTCAAGAGCCGGGGGCGGCCCGCACCGGGACGGTTCTTCAAGCCGTCTGCCCCTTCATCGTTGAAGCGGTGCGCCCAGTCTCTCAGCGTCTGGCGATCCATGCCGCCGACCTTAGCGGCTTCCGCTCGGCTCATGCCGTCGTAAACCGCCGCCAAGGCCAAAAGCCGGCGAACTTGGCGGGGATCGCGACTGTGCTTGGCCAAACACCGGAGCTCAATGCTGTCGTAGTCGTCCCGAAGAGCAATGCATACTGACATGGCGAATCTCCTTCGCCAGCCTTGAATCACATCCAGCCCAAAAAGGGAATCCCTTGCGAGTCAGAATTTTGCGCCGTTGGTATAAGTCGCTGACTATCTGAACCCGCATTTCCCAAGTATCGTCGATATTCAGTGCGGCGAGAAGGCGATTCTGCTATAAGAATCATGAAGTTGTAGCATACATGGAGCGGCGGATATGGCACACCCGATGGGTGAATCGAAACCGGGGTGCCTTCGGGTCGTTTTTGACTGTCGATTGAAGCTTGAATTCCACGGTTCCAAGATCACCTCTGATGCCGGGTTGCTCGCCTACCGGGAGCTTGACGATGCCCTCGGCCTGACTGAGATGGCCGAGGGTGTTTTCCAGGACAGCCGTACCGGCAAGAACGGATGGCACGGCATGACGGGGCAGTTCCGTCAGTCGGTGTTTGGTCGCCTTGGTGGTTATGAGGACGTAAACGACGCCGGGCGTCTCGGACGTGATCCTGCCATGCGGTGGATTGTTGGTGGCAAGGCCGTCGAAAGACAGGCTGCATCCACCAGCCAGATGGGACGGTTCGAGACGGAGCTTCTGGCGACCGATGCGAACATTGAAGTTCTGGCCGACATGAACGGGGCGTGGATCGACAAGGTTCATGACCGCCGCCCACCGAAGATGATCGTGCTCGACATGGACAGTTCCGTCAGCCCGACCCATGGCGAGCAGCAAGGCACGGCCTATAACGGCCATTTCGGCTGCACCTGCTATCACCCGTTGTTCGTGTTCAACCAGTTCGGCGATCTGGAGCGGTGTTCCCTTCGCCCTGGCAATGTCCACAGCGCCGACGGTTGGCGTGAGGTTCTGGAACCGGTCGTTGAGCGTTATCGGGAACGGAACCTGCGCCGCTACTTCCTAGGGGACGCCGCCTTTGCCGCACCGGACATCTACGAGTTCCTGGAAAGTGAGGGTTTTCTCTACGCGATCCGGTTGCCGAAGAACCAAATTCTTCAGGAAAGCATTGCCCACCTGCTGACCCGCCCCGTCGGTCGTCCGCCGAACCATGTGCGGCGCTATTACGCCAGCTTCAGCTATCAGGCTGGAAGTTGGGACAGGAAGCGGCGCGTGGTGGCCAAGGTGGAATGGCACCCCGGCGAGTTGTACCCCCGCGTCGGCTTTATCGTCACCAACCTGTCGCGGCCCGCCGAACGGGTGGTGGCGTTTTATAATGGGGCTTACAAAGAAGGGTTGACGGCTGGATCGAATTCCGCCGGTGCTTATGCCTGCTACTTGACGGGCTTCCTTAGTAGGGACACGGTGCGGGGATGTGGAAATCACCCGCTTTTGTCTTCGCCTTCGCAGGGGTTGTGCTCTTGGTGTCTCTCCCTGAGGTCCCCTCGCAAATTCGTGCATTGGCGGAGGCTCTGGGCGTGACCGGCGCAGAGTGGCATTGGTGGAACTATGCAGGGGTTCTGCTTGCCCTATTCCTCATGCTGCTTTCGTCTTATCCGGCGTGGAAGTGGGTAACCAAGAACGCCAGAATCAGGATTGAGCCGCCACCGTCGCCTCGTGACATCATCCTCCTCATTACAATAGCCGTCGCGTTTGTGGGGATCGTTGCCCTGTTTCTGACAACCGACTGGTCTAAGCCCATCTACGTGTGGAAACATCCTAAATTGACCTTAGACGAGCAAATTCAGGTGAAGGCGAAATGTCGGATCGCCGCGTATGACGCGATCGGTGCGGGCCGAGGTGGTCTTAGGGACCCTACTTCCGTAGCCCGAAGCAATTACGTGAGGGATTGCCTGACCATCAAGGGATTCACATTTATAGAAGTCCGAGAAAGCGACGGCCAATCATGAAACCGATCCTCGACCCCAAGCGCGACCTTGTGCTGGAAATGTCAACCCTTCTTTGTAAGCCCCTTTATAATCACCGTGGGACAGCGGAGCAGTACATCAAGGAAGGCAAATACGCCATCAAGTGGACCCGGCTGTCATGCAGCAAGTTCCGCAACAACGAGGTTCGGCTCCAGCTTCACGCCCTGGCCTACAATCTGGGCAACTTCATGCGGACGCTTGCGTTGCCGAAGGAGGTGGAACACTGGTCGCTGACCACGCTACGGGAGAAGCTGGTTAAGATCGGGGCCAAAGTTGTCCGCCATGGCCGTTATGTCACGTTCCAATTAGCCGAGGTCGCCGTGTCGAAAAGCTTGTTCCAGAAAATCTTGGCCTTGATTGATGATCTACGCCGAAGCCCCGTCCCGGCGTAGGCCGAGGAAATTGACGGCAAGGTGGAAAAGACAGGAGAGGTGTGTCTGGATGACGACAAATTTGGCCAAATGGGCTTCCAACAACGGCCAAATCATCAAATCGGGGCTGCCGAATGACCGCAGAGCGAAATTCCTTCCATCGGTGTTCGGGTTCGCCTACGATTTGCTCCGATACGAATGCTATCTGGGAAATATCGGCTGCTACGAGTTATGTATGTTGCGTCCGGGTTCATCCGAAGGCGCGGGGACGATGAACAAGCGGACGGAAGTAGCCGGCCGAGCGCGCCGGGCGTCGAGTCGCGTCACAGCGTGCAAACCGGCTTCGCGTGAACGCGATGAACCGTCATCGCCGTCGGAACAGCAGGACGAGGAGGCCAAGATGAGCATCGAACATCGCGCGCGGCCCAAGCTGCTCGAACCCGGCCTGCTGCCCTTCGTGCCGGGGCTCGAACGCCACCGCGCGCCGGGCGGCGGCGCCTGCGTCGTTTCGCTCGCGCCGGGCGACGAGATCGCGCTGACCGACCACGAGGGTTGCCAGCGCTGCGAGGTCGTCGTGCTGGGCGCCGATGGCGGCGAGGATTTCGGCGCGCTGGGCCTCGACGCGCGTGAGCCGGCGAGCGGGCTCGCCGCGCTGGCCGGCGGGGCCAGCGACGACGGCCGAATGATTTCGCAGGCGCTCAAGGCGGCCGGACTCGAGCCCAGCACGGTCAACGCGTCTGTGTTGTTCGGCGACGGTACACCGGCGGGCGAGACCGCCTCGTTCACCGCCGATCGGGCCGCGTTGTGTATCGTCGTCGCGCCGGGCGGGCCGATGCGGGTCGACCAACAGGACCCGCCGACGGCGATACGGGTCACGGTGCAGCGCGCCACGGTCGACCCCGGGATCGAGCGGCCGCTGCCGCCGCCGTTGGCCGATCCGCGCCTCGACAGCCGGATCCGAAAGGCGACCGCCCAGGCCTACGAGGTCAAGGCTGGCGAATTCATCCAGGTGATCGACGTCGACGGCCGCGAGTGTTCCGACTTCCAGGCGTTTCACCGCGGCGACCTCGAGCGGGGTGTCGTCAGCGAACTCGACGCCACGACGACGCGCTATATCATGGGCGCGCTCTATCCGGGACCCGGCCTGTTCTCGAAATTCTACGACGAGGCGCAACGGCCGCTCGTCGAGGTCGTCCGCGATACCTGCGGCCGGCACGATACCTTCGGCCTCGCCTGCACCGCCAAGTATTACGAGGACATGGGCTATCCGGGCCACGTCAACTGCTCGGACAACTTCAGCGCGGCGCTGGCGCCATACGAGATCGCGCCGCGCAAGGGCTGGATGGCAATCAACTTCTTCTACAACACGGTGGTTGATCCGGCGACCAACCGCATCTCCTTCGACGAGCCGTGGTCGCGTCCCGGCGATTACGTGCTGATGCGCGCGCTCACCGATTTGGTGTGCATCTCGTCGGCATGCCCGTGCGACATCGACAATGCCAACGCGTGGAACCCGACCGACATCCACGTCCGGGTCTATCCGGAAAAGAACGTCTTCTCCAAAGCGATTGCATACAGAATGACCACAGATGCCGAACCTCAACTGACGCGCGAGACCGCGTTCCATGCGCGGACCTCGGAGCTCACGCGAAATTTCGTCGAATACAACGGCTACTGGCTGGCGAAGAGCTACACCAACCACGGCGCCGTCGCCGAGTACCACGCCTGCCGTGAAGGCGCGGTGGTCATGGACCTCTCTGCGCTGCGCAAGTTCGAGGTGCACGGCCCCGACGCCGAGCAGCTCCTACAGCACACGCTGACGCGCAACGTGCTGAAGATCGCCGACGGCCAGGTCTCCTATTCGGCGATGGTCAACGAGACCGGCGGCATGCTCGACGACGGCACGCTGTTCCGCCTCGGCCACGACAACTTCCGCTGGATCGGCGGCTCGGACTACGGCGGCATCTGGCTGCGTGAGCAGGCGGAAAAGCTGAGCCTCAAGGTGTGGGTCAGGAATTCGACCGACCAGCTTCACAACCTCGCGGTCCAGGGGCCGAAGAGCCGCGACATTCTCAAAAACGTCGTCTGGACGCCGCCGGCCCAGCCGTCGGTCGAGAAGCTCGGCTGGTTCCGCTTCGCGATCGGCCGAATCGGCGACCACAACGGCACTCCGATCGTCGTATCTCGGACCGGCTATACCGGCGAGCTGGGTTTCGAGATCTGGTGCCATCCCAAGGACGGCCCCGATGTGTGGGACGCGGTCTGGCAGGCGGGCGAGCCGCACGGCCTGATGCCGATGGGCCTCGACGCGCTCGACATGCTACGCATCGAATCCGGGCTGATTTTCGCCGGCTACGAGTTCGACGACCAGACTGACCCGTTCGAGGCCGGCATCGGCTTCGCCGTGGCGTTGAAGGCCAAGGCCAACGATGATTTCGTCGGCAAGGAGGCGCTGATGCGCCGCAAGGAGCACCCGAGCCGCGTACTCGTCGGCCTCGAACTCGAGGGCAACGAGGCGGCGGCCAACGGTGATTGCGTCCACGTCGGGCGCAGCCAGATCGGCACCGTAACCTCAGGCATGCGCTCGCCGATCCTGCGCAAGAACATCGCTCTCTGCCGCATCGCGGTAGAGCACGCCACGCTCGGCACCGCGGTCGAAGTCGGTAAACTCGACGGCCACCAAAAACGCATTCCCGCCACCGTCGTCCGCTTCCCCTTCTACGATCCCGAGAAATCGCGCGTCCGCGCTTGAGCCGACGGGTGACCCGCGCCGTGGCGATCCGGGCCAAGCACGCCGAGGAATGCGCGTTCAGGTCAACTCTATCACCGACCTCGAATGCCATTTTCGCGCTCACGTTTCCGCGATCAACCGCGCGTCATTGGCGGGGTTCTTGAGTGGTGAGGTGTCGTAGGCGCTGTTGCCGATCACCAGCGCCACGCGCGGCTCGGGCGTCGTTGCGGCCAGCACAGGCCCGACGAAAGCTAGGAGTAGGATCGTGGCGAAAACGTAACGGCGCATTGGGTGCTCCCTAGGCCGGAGAGTTTATACCAACGGCACTAATTATTGACCTGAAATCGCCCAATCTCTCATTCCGATGGACATGATCGTCTCGGGCTGGTCGATTAGTTTGTTCCAGGCTTGGCAACCGGCCTCGATGATGGCGTCGTAATCTTCGAAGACGCGGTTAGAGAGCCAATTCTGGCGGAGGTATTGCCAGATGTTCTCGACCGGGTTCAGCTCGGGCGAGCGCGATGGCAGCAGGATGATGGTGAGGTTCTTGGGGACCTTGAGCTGGTCGGTGCTGTGCCACCCGGCGCGGTCCATCAGGACGACGCCATGGGCCTTGGCGGCGACGTTGCAGCTGATCTCGTCGAGATGCATCTGCATGGCGGCTGTGTTGGCGAAGGGGAGCATGAGAGCGGCTGTCATTCCTGAAAACCCCATCTGGCACAGGTTTCCGCCCCGTCGGCGCGTTCGAGACCACCGCCGAGGAAGAGATCGACGGTCAATGAGCGCGCGTGCCGGGCAGATGGGGGTTTCGCCGATTTGAGCTGGCCGGCGCAACGCCCCGCATGGGATTGGCCCGTGGACGCCCAGTGGGCGCCGGCGTTCATAGCAGAAGGATAGGTTCGGATCAGGCCGCCAGCCGTGCGTAACGGTGATGGAGCCCGCCGACCTGGGGGAACGCGACGATCTTCCCGGCACCGACGGGCTGGACCGGTCGCCCGTCGGGTGCGTCCTTTCCCAGCGACAAGTGCGTACGAGACCGGTGGTAGTACGCGAGGTACGACGCGAGGATCCGCCGAAGGTGCCACTCGTTGAGGACGATCACGTGGTCCAAGCACTCTCGCCTGATGGACCCGATCACCCTTTCCGCAAACGGATTCTGCCAAGGCGACCGTGGGGCGATTACGACCTCCTCGATGCCCATGGCTAAAACGCGAGCACGAAACACGCCACCGTATACGCTATCGCGATCCCGGATCACGTAGCGTGGTGCCGTGTCCCACGGGAAGGCTTCGCGGATCTGCTGTGCCACCCACGCCGCGGTCGGGTTTGCCGTCACGGCGAAATGCACGATCCGCCGGCGCTCATGATGGAGCACGACGAAGGCGAAGAGGAGACTGAACGTCGCCGTCGGCACTACGAAGAAGTCGATCGATGCGAGACAGCCCACATGGTTCCGGAGAAAAGTCCGCCAGGTTTGCGAGGGTGGCTTCCGATGGCGTTCCATGTACTTGGACACCGTGGCCTCCGACACCTCGATCCCCAGTTTCTTGAGTTCGCCGTGGATCCGGGGAGCGCCCCAGAGCGGGTTCTGCCGGCTCATCCGTCGAATAAGGTCGCGAACCTCGCGCGGAACCGGTGCCCGCCCTCCTCTCCGCCGCGACTTCCAGGCCCAGAACAAGCGGAATCCCTTGCGGTGCCAGGTGATTACCGTCTCGGGCCTCACGATCACAAGCGTGGCCCGCCAAGCCGGCCAAAGCCGAGAGAGCAACACCCAGAACAGACGATCCACCGAATGGAGCGACGGTCGCGACGAGCTTCGCTTCATCGTGGCGAGTTGCTGGCGCAACGCAAGGACTTCCAACTGGAGCGCTACGCGGCTGCGGAGGGTGTCACGGAGAGTGGCCAGGATGAGAAAAGTTGTCGTTCGCATACCGGAGAAGCTATCCGGCGTTCAGCGGAAATACCAAGGATTCTGTGCGGTACGAGGTTTTCAGGAGGGACAGCCGTCGTCGAGCGCCTTCAAGACCAACCGTGAGTGGTAGCCCTTATCGGTCACACATTCGGCCGGATCTTCGGCCGTCGGCGCCACATCCACCGCCTCGAGGTTTGCCTCGGCCGCCGCCAGGGTCTTGGGAAGCGTTGTCGTATCGCCCTCGTCGGCCGGGTGCAGCTCCGCCGCCACCACCGCGCCGGTGTCCAGATCCACCGCGTGCTCGGGCTTGTAGGCCAGGTGCGTGGTGCCGTCCTTCATCTTGGCGATCTTGGCCTCGGGGTCGCTCCTGGAAACCCAGTCCTGGTTCGAGAGCTTCTTGCCCTTGCGCTTGCGGTCCAGACGCGCCAGGTCCTCAGCCGTGGGTGTCTCGATACCGCTCTCCTGGGCCAAGCGCTCCAGCATCCCCCGGTAACCCTCGCCCGTGTCCCTCCGCACGATGTTGCGCAGCGCCGCGTTGGCCTCCATGGTCGAGGCATCCACCCCGATGCGCTCGCCCTTCACCAGACCCGCCTCGGCGATCAGCGCCAGGACCCAGTCAAACACCGCCGTGTGGACTTCATGGGGCAGGCGCGCGCGGGTCCGTGACAGCCAGGAATGGTCCGGCACCCGTTCCCGCCTCTCCAACAGCAGGAACTCCCGTAGCGACAGGGAATCCGAGCACCGCCACTCCAGCCCACGCTCAGAGTCGATACCCTCGAAGTAGCCCACCAGGTGCATACGGAAGTAGCGCCCGGGTGGCACCGAAGGCGCCCCCATCCTGGCCGCGTAATAGGGCTGGCAGACCGCCTCGGCGAAGCCGTCGAAGCCGCCCTCGATCAGTACCAACTGCAGGCGGTCGTAAAATACATGACCTGGCGAGCGCGGCATCTCCGACCAGCTCACCATCAAGTCCCCCTGACGATCCTTCTGCTGTCCCATCGCCATCAGCGAACCCCCCTTCAGGCCAGGACACCAGAGAATCAGACCATGCCGACTTCGTCCAGGGAAGACTTCGTCAACGGGCTGTTAACGGGGGGCCGGGATCCAGATTGATCCTGTCGATTTCCAGAGCCGCAACCTTGAATAATGGATTTGCAGGATTGTTCGATTGTGGTGGTTGTCTTTGCATCTCGACTGCGGTCCTACAGACAGGTTCCAGCCCAATAACCTCAAGTTGCCTAGACCGAGATTCCGCGGATGACGATATGCGGTCGCCGGTAGCGTAGCAAATATGGCGGTTGAAGGCGAATCCGGTCCTGATCCGGCAGTCTGCATAGCGATCACCCTCTTTGTCGAGCCGATTGGGCGATCAAAAGCCCTGACAGTGACCTTTTCGCGCTGTGAGAGCGTACCCCGGCGCACGCCGCACACACCCGTCCTGTCGAGCAATTTGGATGCTACTGGATCGGCGATCCAGGCGGGACCGTCTCCGAGGTTCGAGTTAGGCGACCGTCGCGTGACGTAGTCCGGCCCGGCGGCCTTCTCCCGGCATCGGCGAACAAGCTCAGGGCGAACCAGTCCTTGAAGCGGGCGATGTCCTTGCGCGTGCCCTCGAACGCCAAGCGCTCGGCGCGCGAGGCGGCGCGGATCGTGTCGTGGCCGAGCCGTATTTCGGCCAGCACGCGGACCGGCGCCGAGACGTAAAGGTCGACGTCGAAGCCCGGGTCGCGCATGCACAAGTCGGCCTCGCCGCGGTCGAAGACCAGCCAGTAGCAGCGCTTGATGGCCGGCACGCCCTGGGACTTGAACCACTTGGTTAGGCACCGCGCACCGCTATGTGGCGGCCAAACTCGCGGCGGGCTACCTGTCCTCACGTCACTTGCTCGCCAGGAAGGTCTCGGCCGGGCGTTCGTGGCCCGAGGGCAGGGGGGCTGAGGGATTGGCGATCCAGGCGGCGACGTCGCCGAGCACGACGGCCGCGTCGAGATCGCGCAGCAGCATGTGATAGCCGGCCGGATAAATCGCCACGCGGTGCGGCGCGGCGAGCCGCTTGAGCATCGCGTAGGTCGGTTCCTTGGGCACCAGGTCGTCGTGCTCGCCGTAGAGCACCAGCGTCGGCACGGCCGTGATCCGCGGCGCCGCGTCGAAGGCGGCGTCCATCAGGTTGACCAGGCCGTAGATCGCGTCGATGCGCGTGTGCTTGATGGTCGCCGGATCCTTGGCCAGCGCGATCAGCATCTCGCGGTTGTCCGATGGCCTGATGCCGAGGCCGCGGCCGGTCACCGTCTTCCACGGCACGGTATGGGCGCTGAGCCACAGACCGGCGCGATAGAACGGGTTCATCGACTGCCAGCCCCAGACGGCGGGCGCGACCAGCACCATGCCGTCGATCTCGGGTGGATCGGCGCCCGCCATCAGCACCATCGCCGCGGCGCCGCCCATGCTTTCGCCGACGATATAGAGCGGCACGCCGGGGTGCGCCGTCCGCGCCAAATCGAGCGCTGTGCGCAGATCATCGACCATCGTCTCGATGCCCGGCCACAGGCCGTGGTGCGCGGTCTCGCCGAAGCCCCTCTGGTCGTAGGCATACGTCGTGATGCCGTCGGCCGCCCAGGCTTCAGCCGGTACCACGAAGGCGTTCGAGTAGTCGTTGAAGCCGTGCAGCGCGACGACCACGGCGCGTGGCTTGCCGTCGGCCGTCCACAGCCTGAGCGGCAGGCGCGCGCCGTCGGCGGCACGCAGGTGATCGGCCGCCAGCACCGGCGCCATGATGGCGGGTCCGGCCGCCTCGATGCGTGGCGCGCAGGCGCCGAGCGCCAGCAGAGTGGCGGCGATTACTACCAAGGAGCAGTGATAAAGACCCATAGAGACGGCTTGCCGTGGTTCTCGGCTAGGCGCGCCCGTCGCGGCGATGCAGCGCATCGCGAGACGGGCGCAACGACGACCGAGAGCCTCGGCAAGCCGCCCTTCGGGTCGCGTCCGCTTATCGCCGGAGGGCGTCAGGAAGCCTAGCCGATGCGCTGCATCGCCCGCGGCTCCCTTCCTACCCGGCGAAAAGCGGACGCGATCTCTATGGATCTTTATCACTGCTCCTTGGTAGACAGCCCTCGCCCAAGCGGCGCGGCGCGTGTTGGCTGCGATTCGGATCGACATGGCGGCGCGAGTATGGGGCACGGCCATGCGGGTGTCACTCGCCCTCGATGCCCTCGCCAGGAGCCTATCCGAGAATTTTGAACAGCCTGCACCGTCTTTTCAAGGTCTTGGGCAAGGATGGCGTCGCGTCGTGATGCTGTGAGCATCACGAGCGGCGGCAGACGCTGTCCCAAGGCCTTGAAAAGGCGGCCCTTCGGGTCGACCTGAGACGCGCGATTGCGGCGTCGCGGCGGCTCGACGATGCCCAGGCATCGCCTGCGCCACCGCTCCTAGCACTCGCACGTCTCAGGTCGATGCAGGCCATTCAGGATTCTCGGATAGGCTCCTGGCGAGGGAGCTTGTCCGTGGTCCTTGCGGGCCCCATATCTGGGGTCTATGGTGCCCGCCCCGTGACACAACATTCCCTTCCTTCGACCGCCTTTGCGGTGACGCCGCGCCAGCGGCCTGTCGAGCGCGCCAACTGGTACGGCGCATGGACGCTGTTCCGCAAGGAGCTCCGGCGCGTCCTCAAGATGCCGGGCTTCACGGTGTTCGCGCCGATCGTCACGGCGGTGTTGTATCTCGCCGTGTTCACGATCGCCTTCGGCGGCGATGTGCGCGGCGCCGGCGGCACGGCGCTCGCCGACTTCATGGCCCCTGGACTGGTCATGATGGCGATCGTCAACGCCGCATTCCTCAACACCTCGGCCAGCGTGCTCGAAGGCAAGATGAACGGCACGATCGCCGATCTTCTCATGCCGCCGCTGAGCCCGCTCGAGGTCGTGCTCGGCCTCGTCGCCGGCGGCGCCTTCACCGGATGTCTGGTCGGCCTGGGGCTCGTCGTCGTCATGCAACCCTTCGTGCCGCTCACGCCCGAACAGCCGGTCCATGCCCTTCTGTTCGCCGTTGCCGCGTCGTCGGCGATGGCGATGGCGGGGCTGATCACCGGGCTGTGGGCGCGGACATGGGACCATCTGGCGGCGGTCGCGAGCTTCACGGTGATGCCGCTCGCCTTTCTCTCGGGCGCGTTCTATTCGATCGAGCGGCTGCCCGCCGCTTGGCAGGTGGCGAGCCAGTTCAACCCCATCTTCTATATGGTCGACGGCTTCCGCTACGGCTTCATTGGATTCGTCGACGGCTCGCTGGCGCTCGGCTTCGGTGTCTTGACGGCGCTCAACCTCGGCCTCGGGCTGGTCTGCTATCGACTGGTCGCCACCGGCTACAACATGAAGCAATGAGCGCGCCGATGGTCGCCGAAACTCATACCGCCGGTGCCACCGCCGCCGAGCCAATCGATACGATGCTCGACCGGCCGCTGGTCTGCCACCGCTTCGAGAGCGGTGAGATCAATTGGTACGGCGCCTGGACGCTCTACCTCAAGGAGGTCTTGCGCTTCCTCAAGGTGCCGACGCAGACGGTGTTTGCGCCGATGGTGACGGCGCTGCTGATGCTGACCATCTTCTCGCTGGCGCTCGGCCGCGCGCTGCGCGAAATGGGCGGTGTGCCGTTCCTCGAGTTCCTGGCGCCCGGCCTGATCATGATGGCGATGATCCAGAGCGCCTTCTCGCATACCTCGTCGAGCCTGGTGATCGCCAAGATCCAGGGCAATATCGTCGATCTGTTGATGACGCCGCTGGCGCCCAGCGAATTCGGCCTCGCCATCGTCGCCGGCGGTATGACGCGGGCGCTGATTGCCGGCACGGCGCTGTGCCTCGCCATGCAGTTCTTCGTCGACGCCGTGCCGCAGCATCCGGCGGCGGTGCTGTTCTTCGCCCTCACGGGGGCGTCCTCGATGGCGCTGTTGGGCCTGATGGGCGGCATCTGGGCCGAAAAGTTCGACCACATGTCGGCGGCGACCAACTTCGTCATCACGCCGCTCGCCTTCCTCTCGGGCACGTTCTATTCGGTCGATCGTCTACCCGGCGTCTGGCACACGATCAGTCAGATCAATCCGATCTTCTATATGATCGACGGCTTCCGTTACGGCTTCACAGGCAACGCCGACGGTTCGCTCGCGATTGGCGTGACCGTCATGATCGTCGTCAACGCGGGCCTCTGGCTCGGTTGCCACCGCATGCTGGCGACCGGCTACAAGCTCAAACCCTGATCCTTGGTATAAACCCTCGAGGCGCGTCATGCAGCTCTCCCGATTTCCGCGTGTCCGGCTCGCCCATCTGCCGACGCCGCTCGAACCGCTCGCCGCGCTGACCAAGCATCTCGGCGGCCCGCGCATCTATGTCAAACGCGACGACTGCACGGGCCTCGCGCTGGGCGGCAACAAGACGCGCAAGCTCGAGTTCCTGATGGCCGATGTCTTGGCCGAGGGCGCCGACACGGTGATCACCTGCGGCGGCGCGCAGTCGAACCACGTGCGCCAGACCGCGGCCGCGGCGGCCAAGCTGGGTCTCAAATGTGCGCTCATCCAGCAGCAGGCGGACCCATGGGACGAGCCGGGCTTCACCGAGACCGGCAACATGCTGCTCGACCGCCTGCTCGGCGCCTCGTCGCATCCGGTGGCGACCGAGAACGACCGGGCGGCCGGCATGGAAGCGCTGGCCGAGGAACTGCGCGGCCAGGGCGCCAAGCCCTATGTCATTCCGGGCGGCGGATCGAACGCGCTCGGCGGGCTCGGCTATGTCGGCTGTGCACTCGAGATCATCGAACAGGCCAACGCGATGGACATCGCCGTCGATGCCATTGTGCTGGCGACCGGCGGCGGCGGCACCCAGGGCGGGCTGGTTGCCGGGCTGGTCGGCGCCAACAGCGGCATCCGGGCGATCGGCATTGACATCGACGCCGAGGGCGACGCGGTCGCCGACCGGGTCCACGCGGTCGCGCAAGGCAGCGCCGAGCTGCTCGGCATTCGGGGCGGCGTGCCGCGCGACGACATCGTCGTCGAGTACGGCTACGCGGGCGAGGCCTATGGCGTGCCGACCCCCGGGATGGTCGAGGCGGTCAAGCTGCTGGCGCGCATCGAGGGGCTGATCCTCGACCCGTCATACACCGGCAAGGCGATGGCCGGGCTGATCGATCTGGTGGCCAAGGGGCGTTTCACGAAATCCGACACGGTGGTCTTCATCCACACCGGCGGTATGCCGGCGTTGTTCGCCTACCGCTCGGTCTTCGACGAGAGTTAGCGTGCCGCTCGACGTCCGCCAATTGTCGCCGACGCTCGGCGCCGAGATCACCGGCGTCGACCTTGCCGGGCCGCTTTCCGACGACGACTTCGCGCGCATCCGGCAGGCGCATCTCGACCATTGCGTCGTGGTCTTCCCCGACCAGCATCTGACGCCCGTTGAGCACATCGCCTTCTCCCGGCGCTTCGGTGCGCTGCACATCCACATGCTCGAGCAGTATCTGATGGACGGCCACCCCGAGCTGCTGGTGCTGTCGAACGTCAAACGCGACGGCCGCGCGATCGGTATCGAGGACGCCGGGCGCTACTGGCATTCCGACGTGACCTACGAGGAAGTGCCGCCGCTCGGCTCGCTGCTCTACGGCGTCGAGGTGCCGCCCGCCGGCGGCGACACCTGGTTCGCCAACATGTACGCCGCCTAGGACGCGTTGGACGCAGCGATGAAGGCGCGCCTCGCGGGCCTGCGCGCCGTACACCGCTACAACATCGACCGCCAGCGCCGACAGCGAGGCGCAATCAAGATCACCGAGGAACAGGCGGCCAGGATCGACGAGGTCGCACACCCCGTCGTGCGCACCCATCCCGAGACCGGGCGCAAGGCGCTGTACGTCAACCCGGGTTTCACCATCGGCATCGACGGCATGGCCGAGTCAGAGAGCACCGCGTTGCTCACTCAACTGTTCGGCCACATGGACGATCCGGCGTTCCACTACCGCCACGTCTGGCGGCCGCGCGACCTGGTGTTCTGGGACAACCGCTGCGTCATGCACCGCGCGACTGACTACGACCCGGACCACACCCGCCACATGCTGCGCACCACCGTTGCGGGCGACCGGCCGTTCTAAGTTCGATCGGCAATCAGGCACCACAAAACCGTCAACCTCATAATGGTGTCTGACATCTTTCCGAGCTATTCCAAAAGGGACTGTTTCGAGGCACCACTCAACCGCGCAGTCGAGCGCCCTCCGGGTCGAACGGCGCTTCGTTCAGCAGCCGCGCCCGGTGGGGCAGGCCGAGGATGGCGACATCGTATGCGCCGCCCGCCTCGATATGGTCGTTCGCAATGACGCCCAGCGCCAGCGACTTGCCGACGGTATGGCCATAGGCGCCCGAGGTCACCTGGCCGACCGGCGTGCCATCGGGCAAAAAGATCGGCTCGCCGCCAGAGGCGTCGGCGGTGGTCGCGTCGACATCCAGCATGACGAGCCGGTAACGCGGCGTCTCGTCCTTGATCGCGAAATAGGCGTCGCGGCCGAGAAACTCGGGCTTGTCGAGCTTGATCAGACGGTCGAGGCCGACCTCCTGCGGCCAGTACTCGGGCGAATATTCGCGGCCCCAGCTGCCATAGCCCTTCTCGATGCGCAGGGAGAGCAGCGAGCGGCCGCCGACCGGGCGGACGCCGAGATCGGCGCCGGTCTCCAGCAGCGCGTCCAAGAGAGCGACCTGATCGGCTTCGTCGACATAGACCTCCCAGCCGAGATCGCCGGTGAACGACACCCGAACGGCGACCGCGTCGATACCCGCGACCGTCATGCGGCGCGCGCGCATGAAGCGGAAGCCGTCGTTCGTGAGGTCCTCGTTGGTCAGCCGTTGCAGCAATTCGCGCGATTTCGGCCCGGCGACGTTGAAGCCGGCGCAGGCGTCGGTCAGCGAGCGCATCGTCACGCCGTCGGGTTTCTCGACCATGTTGAAGAAGCGCGCATGGTAGCGTTCGGCCATGCCCGAGCCGATCATCCTGAAGTCGTCTTCGCCGAGCTTGGAGATGGTGAAGTCGCCGGCGATGCCGCCGCGCACGCCCAACAGCGGCGTCAGGCAGGTCCGCCCGACCTCCTTGGGCACATGGTTGGCGACGACCCGGTCGAGCCAGTCGGCGGCGCCAGGCCCCACAACCTCGTATTTGGCGAAGTTCGAGACGTCGATGATGCCGACGCCGTCGCGCAGGGCGTGGCATTCGGCGGCCACCGCGTCGAACCAGCTCTGGCGCTCGAAGCCGTATGCGTCCTTCGGCTCGACACCCTCGCCGGCGAACCACAACGGGTGCTCCCAGCCGTAGTTGAGACCGAACACTGCGCCCAACGCCTTCTGGCGCGCGTACGCCGGCCGCATCCGGGTCGGGCGTCCGGCGTCGCGCTCCTCATAGGGGAAGTGGATCTTGAAGCGGTGCGAGTAGCAGTCCAGCGCGCGCGCCTTGGTGAAGCTCTTGGTCGCCCAATCGCCGTAGCGCGCCAGGTCCCAGGGAAACAGATCGAGCTCCGGCTCGCCCTCGACGACCCACTGGGCGAGCAGCAGGCCGAGCCCGCCGGACTGGGAAAACCCGGGAATGATTCCGTTGCAGCAAAAATAGTTCCTGAGCTCGGGCACCGGGCCGAACAGCGCGGAGGAGTCGGGCGACCAGATCATCGGGCCGTTGATGACCCGCTTGATGCCGGCATCGGCCAGCACGGGGACGCGCGCGCAGGCGCGTTCCACGTAGTCCGCGATGCGGTCGAGATCGTCGGGCAGCAGTTCGTGGCCGAAATCCATCGGCGTGCCGTCCTCGGCCCAGAACCGCCCGTCGCGCTCATAGGCGCCGACCAGCAGGCCGAGACCTTCCTGGCGCAAGTAGTATTCGCCGTCGCGATCGGCGAGCGACGGCAGGCGGCTGCCGTGCTCGGCGATTTCGGGGATCGTCTCGGTGACGAAATACTGATGCTCCATGGTCATCAGCGGCAGCTCGAAGCCGGCCATCGCGGCGACCTCGCGCGCCCAAAGACCGGCCGCGTTGACGACCACCTCGGCGTGGATGGTTCCGGCGGGGGTCGCGACGTCCCAGCCGCCGTCCGCTCGCTGGGTCGTCGCCGTCACCGGTGTGAAGCGGTGAATTTCGGCGCCCATCGCGCGCGCGCCCTGGGCGTAGGCGTGGGTGACGCCCGAGGGATCGACATTGCCGCCGTCGGGCTCGAACATGATGCAGCGGGTGCCGTCGAAATCGACCAGCGGGTGAAGCGCTTCGGCTTCGCGGCGGCTCACCTCATGGAATTCGACGTCGAAGTACTTCGCCTTGGCGACCTGGAGGCGAAGCTGGTGCTCGCGATCCGGCGTCTGGGCCATGTACAACATGCCCGGCTGATAGATGCCGCAGCTTTGGCCGGTTTCGCGCTCCAGCTCGGCGTAGAGCTTCATCGTGTAGTACTGCAGCTTCGACAGGTTGTTGTTGTCGTTCAGCCCGTGGATGCCCGCCGCGGCGTGCCAGGTCGAACCCGACGTCAACTCGTCGCGTTCCAACAGAACGACATCCTTCCAGCCCAGCTTGGCGAGGTGGTAGAGGATGCTGCAGCCGACCAAACCGCCGCCGATGACGACCGCCTGCGCGTGGCTTTTCATGTGGTTGATTTCCTGGCTCGCACCATCTCGAGGCCGAGCACCTCGCCCCAGAACCGCGACGTGGCGGCGAGATCGGGCGTGTAGAGAAAGATGATCTGTTCGCTGATCGGCGGGTGGCTCATGGCGTGTGTCCTGGGTGACGGGGTATCGCTTCGGTGGCGCGACACTACAAGTCGGGCCCGAGACGGCGCAAGCGCCGGCGGGTGGCGGCGTTCAGCTCTCCTTGAGCTGTTCCTCCAGCTCCGCCACCGCGCCGTCGCGGCGGTGGTAGCCCATCTTCTCGACCATCTCCTTGGCCTTCGCCCAATGCTCGCGTGCCTTGGGCTGATCGCCCATCGCGACATACAGCCGCGCGTACTCCAAATGCTCGTCGGCTTGGTGCAGCCGCATCCCCCCGCGCTCGGCGATCAGCATAGCTTCATTGAGGTCCCACCGCGCCTGGTCGAAATCACCCCGCACCCGATGCAACGTCGCCCGCGTCAAGAGGCCACGGGGTAGCTCATGCTGTATGCCTGCCTGCGGGATGCCGACCACAGCCTCGTCCAAGTGCTCGGCAGCCTTCGAGAAATCGCCTATGCCTTGTTCCTGCGCCTCAGCTAAATGGGCGCGCCCCAGCGTCAGATGATCCAGCGCGATGTCTATGAGGCTGCCACCAAATTTTACTTCTAATTCCAGCGTCTGACTGGCTCGCTTTTGCACCTCTTGGTGCCTCCCCCGCTCCAGAAGCAGGTCGCAGTACTGAAAGCCTCGTAACGAATAGAGGAATCGAAACCTCGGCTGCAGCTCTTTTTGAATCACCTCGGCCTCGCGAAAGAGTTCTTCGGCTTCGGCTGCACGGAGCTATAACCGAATCTTGACGGGGCGGTAAAAAGTTGTTGGCCGATGGCGTGCTTGTACAGGTCTTTGCGGTTCGGTGAAGAATATTTGCCTGTCTCCGCGTTGCTGGTGGATAAAACCTGATATTACCTACCCTTGGCTTCTCCTTGGCTTCGTTTTTTATGGTGCGATTGCCGCGCAGCGTCGGATATTGAGGCCGAGGGCACGCAGATTGACCACGTAGCGCATGGCCGGCATGCCGCGAATGCGTAGGTGAGCCAGGTTCATCTGGTACTTTAATCGCGACATGGTCGCTTCTATGCCGGCCCGCCATCTGTAGACGTTGCGGAAGGCATCGCTTTGTTCATAAAGCCGGCGCTTTTGGTTGGCAGCCCTGGCCGGGGTATATTGAAAGCGGGAAAATTGGCCGTCACGCTTGGCCGCCTGCACGGGACATCGCAGTATATCGGGACATTTTTGGCAGATGGAGAGGTCGAAACGGGCCTGCAGCTTGGCTTTGGCGAGCGAGGCTGAAACCGGTTCGACGTTATTGGGACAGCGCAAGACCAAGCCTTCTTCGTTGAGAGTGAAATCCTCCAACGTCAACCGTCCCGAGACGGCGCCTTTCGGCGGTCGTGCGGGCGCCACGAGATTGATGTTCTGTTCGCGCGTCAGAGCCATGTTGTCACTGGAACCGTAATGTGAATCACCCAGCATCACCGCCGGCGTCAGCGCGCGCTCGCTCAGATCATCCAGCGCATCGGCTAAGCGATGGCCGTCATGCACCGTCATCTTGTGGACCTCCACGTGGGTGATGAGGTCCGGTGTCGCGGCAACCGCCTCGTTACTGACATCTTCACAATAGGTTTCGACGATCTGCGCCATGTATCCTTGACCCTTGTGCGCGTTGTAGCTCGCGTCCGGGTCGGCCGGATTGCCGACGGTATCGCACGGCACATCCTTTGGATCTCGAATCGCGGCGCGCGTTGCGTCACGATCGCCATACTCATCATCAACGATCTCGAACTGATCGCGCAGAACCCTCTCCAGGATCGCAAAACTGAAAAGCTTTGCCGCCGCCGTGTCACGGAATTGCAGCACCAGGGCTAGGAGATACTGACCCGCTTCGCCGAGGCGCCGTTTTGAAACACTCGGCGCCGTATTCGCGAACGCGCCATTACCCTCGCGATCGACATAGCGGCGGATCACCTCCTTGCTGATCTGCTCGTGCAGACCGGGATGATATCGCTCAAGCTCACGGGCAAACTTCGAGATGCTCTCAACAACGATACCTGTATCGCACCCGGTTCCTTGGACACAAGTTTGTCTCATGCGGCGGGCCTGAGTGACATCGCGGTGTGCCACGCCTGACGAGCTTGAGCGGGGCTCAGGTAGCCGTTCTTCTCCACGATCCACTGGGCATTGTACTGTTCGACGAACCCGCGGACGGCGTTCCGCAGCTCCGCGATGTTGCGGTAGATGCGGCCATGGATGATCTGTTCCTTGAGCGTGCGATTGAACCTCTCGGCGACGCCGTTGGTCTGGGGCTGTTCGACGAAGGCGTAGGACGGCTGGATGCCCCAGAACTTGATCTGGTTGGTGAAGTGGTCCGACAGATACTGGGAGCCGTGATCCATCCGCAAGGCCAGCCCCCGCGCCGCACCGGCGGAGGTCGAGGCATACAGCCTCGCAAGCCCCATGGAGATCGGCTGAAGGGCGGCGAAGCGGTCGCCTCGCTTGCACACATGCCAGCCGACGCACTCGGCGTTCCAATGCTCGATGGCGGTGAATATCCAGCCCCAGCCGTCGTCCACCGTGAACACCCGAACGCCGTCCGTGCCCCACATGAGGTTGGGGGCATGGGTGATGATCTCACCGACATGGGGATTTCCGCCACGGCGGCGGCAGCGATGGGGCGAGAGCAGGTTGTTCTCGCGCATCACCCGGAGCCCCCGCTTGCGGGAAACACGGATGCCACGACAGACCCGAAGCCGAGCCCAGACCTTGCGGTGTCCCTCGCCCTCCCAGGGGGATGCCTCCAGGTCGGCCTCGATGGCCACCAGCAGAGCCTCGTCCGAGATCGAGGGCTTCGGTCCCCGGCGCTTTGCTGGTGGGCGCTCAGCGGTGGCCTGCTGCCGGGATTTCATGGCGTAGAACGAGGAACGGGCAAAACCCCAGGCCGCACAGACCCGCTGGAGGCCGTAGGCCAAACCCGTGCCGGGAGAGGTGGCGGCACTCATCGCCGCGACCTCCGCCGCCCCAAAGGGCCGGACGTCTCCGTCTTGGCCTCCAGCAGTTCCACCTGCATGATCAACTCCCCGATCCGCTTCATGGCGATGTCCAGTTCCGCCTTCACCGGATCGCCCTTGCGTTCCTTGAGCGAGGCATCGATCCCGGCGATCGCCTTCTCACGCCACTGCTCGAGCCGGAAAATCTCCACGCCCAACTGCCGCGACAAAAGTTCCACCGGCTCGCCACGCAAAAGCCGCAGGGCAACCTCACGCTTGCGCGTCACCGTCCACCGCTGGCCAAGTCCCAGCGGGCCTGCCGGCGAAACCTGGCCCGGGGAAAACGTGGACGAGCCAAGCTCGCCCTCGTTTACCACAGGCCCATCAACAGCAACTTTGTTCTCAAAATTGTCGGTCATGTTCCGGTCCTCCTTGGACACTTCGATTAAGCCAATTCTGTGTCCAAGGAAATCGGGTCCGACTCATCAACAACGATACCAAGTCGTGTCAGCGCCCGCATTGCCGAACGAAGGGCCGTCGAATCCATGCGTTGGTGGCTGGTATCGACAGAGAACCCCTGCACCAGCCGATCCGTCAAACACCGGAACAGCAATTCATCGAGACCTTGTTCGATAAACAGACGGCGATAGTTGCGCAGGGTTTTCTCACAGAAATAGCTGTCCGCTTCGCTGCGCACGTCCAAGGCATAGTGCCACGCCATATTGAAGGCCAGGGCCTCGACGGTCTCTGCATCGCTCAGATCGTGCAGCTGCTGCAAAAGCAAGACCCCGATGACAACGTGTAGATCCTTCGATGGTCGGCCCATGCGTTCATCAAGGTGACGGCAAAGATCGTCAACCGGAAGTTCGACAAGCAGATGGTTCCGAAAAACCCCGGCCCAGGATTGCTCCATCAGGCGCCGACGTTTGTCCCCGAAATCGGACCAGCGATCAAACAATTCCCCAGTCCGTCGGTCGCGTAAAGTAAACATGCACAATTATAATCCAGCCGACTCTCATGAGGAATCGACTTTTTACCGCCCCGTCAACTTTTGACAATAGCTCAGTCGCGGCATGAGGTACCCTGACCGCGGGGCGGCGCATCGCCGCGCTCAGCGGGGCGCGGGCAAGTGCGGTTGCTGGCAAGAAACGCTAGCCGGGGTCGCGCGGCGTTCTTGGAAACCTGATGATCTCGGCGTCATGCGTGGCGGTCACCAACGGCGACGATTCCTCGGGCCCATCGTCATTCGAAAGCTCAGTCGCCTGCACAGCGGTCAGCGGAAGGACGTTAACAGCCCGTTGATTAAGTGGCTTTTTCCGGCTCTCACTCCCAGATGAGGAATGCGGCGGCGAAAACCGTCTGGCCGCTTTGCGAGACCCCCAGTGCGACCAGCATGGCCCCGGTGGGCGTGAGCAGCACGAAAATACCGCCATATCCGCCCGCCACGGCCTCGCGCGGGGTGCCGGCGCCGATGAGTTGGCGCATCAGCAACGATAGGTTGTGGCCGGCGACGTGGAGCAGGTATCGCTTGTGCACGTTCTCGCGGCCCCGAAGCCAGGTCCGGCGCATGCCGCCGCGATCGAGGTTGTGGGCGAAGGAGCGCTCGACGATCTCGGCGCGCAGCTTGAAGGCTTGCTTGGCCACCCCCGATAACAGCCGGGTCCGGTTGTTGGTGACCGCGCGCCGCGCCGCCTCGTCGCCGCGCCAGCGCGCGAAGCCCTTCTGCTTGGGCTCGGCGATCCGGGTCTTCCACGGGCCGTTGTCCAAGGCCTTCAAGACCGCCCGTGAGTGATAGCCTTTGTCGGTCACACATTCGGCCGGGTCCTCTGCCGTCGGCGCCGCGTCAACGCTCGCAAGGTTCTCCTTGGCCGTCTCCAACGTTTTGGGAAGCGTCGTCGTGTCGCCCTCGTCGGCCGGGTGCAGCTCGGCGGCCACCACCGCGCCGGTGTCCAGATCCACCGCGTGCTCGGGCTTGTAGGCCAGATGCGTCGTGCCGTCCTTCATCTTGGCGATCTTGGCCTCGGGGTCGCTCTTCGAAACCCAGTCCTCGTTGGAAAGCTTCTTGCCCTTGCGCTTGCGGTCCAGACGCGCCAGGTCCTCGGCCGTGGGCGTCTCGATGCCGCTCTCCCGGGCCAGGTGCTCCAGCATCTCCCGGTAGCCTTCACCCGTGTCGCGCCGCACGATGTTGCGCAGCGCCGCGTTGGCCTCCATGGTCGAGGCATCCACCCCGATGCGCTCGCCCTTCACCAGACCCGCCTCGCCGATCAAGGCCAGAACCCAGTCGAAGACCGCCGCGTGGACTTCATGGGGCAGGCGCGCGCGGGTCTTCGACAGCCAGGAATGGTCCGGCACCCGCTCACGGCTCCCCAGTCGCAGGAACTCCCGCAGCGACAGGGAATCCGAGCAACGCCACTCCAGACCGCGCTCTGAGTCGATGCCCTCGAAGTAGCCCACCAGGTGCATGCGGAAATAGCGCCCGGGCGGCACCGAGGGCGCGCCCATCCTGGCCGCGTAATAGGGCCGGCAGCTCGCCTCGGCAAAGGCGTCGAAGCCGCCCTCGATCAGCACCGACTGCAGGCGGTCGTAAAACACATGACCCGGCGAGCGCGGCATCTCCGCCCAGCCCACCATCAAGTCCCCCTGACGATCCTTCTGCTGTCCCATCGCCATCGGCGAATCCTCCGGTCAAATCAGAACATCAAAGAATCAGACCAGGCCGCTTGCGTCCAGTGCCGACTTCGTCAACGGGCTGTTAAGGTTGCCTCTGCGCTTGAGCCGCCAAAGTCTGGATTCGGGGGCTTAGCAGACCGTGACAATAATCTTCAATGGGTAGTCTCGGCACTGATCATTGGCACACGCGATGCTCACCGGCCCGACATTGCTGCCAAATCAGCGAAGTTCGGTACAGGTTGATACGAGCCGGGGATTTGAACCTGCGGCAATTCCCTGATACGTCGAATAAATACCCTGTTCTGCCTTTTGAATTCCCTGTTCCAATGTTTAGGGAATTTGCCGGTAACTGGCTGACAACATGCGGTAATCCGAAGCGTACCGGCAAGCGTTCCCTGTTATTTTGCGAAATTTCCCTGTAAATCGGGGGTTATCAGGGAATTTGGCCAGAGACGGGTTCGCTCTAGACTGCGTCCACCGCCATCCGTCTCCGCCAACGCTTCGGCGGGATGTATCCGCGGTCCTAGATCGGAGGCGGATGTCACGCCGTAGCTTTAGCGAAGGCGGACCAAATGCACTACGTCTACATTCTCGAAAGCATTGCCGACCCTGGCCGCTATAACGGTGACTCGACAACCGATCTCGACCGACACATCGAGGAGCACAATTCCGGAAAGTCCAGCCATACCGCCAAACTCGCGCCCCGGACACTTGCCACATACGTCGCTCTTTCAGATCGAGCCGAGGCGTTTCGCTTCGAACGGCACCTCGAATCGGGTTCTGACCGGGCCTTCGCGAAGAGACACTTTTGAACCCGTCGCATTCGGTTGCGTGTGCAGAGACGGATTCGCTCGCGACTGCCCCATCGCCACAATTAAGCTGTTGTTGTAAAAGAGTTTTCAAGGTTGCGGGGTGATCAAGGGCGACGAGTTGGGCATCGGCTACCGCCACGTGCCACACGACCGGGCGTTCACCAACCACCAAGTCCCGCTGACGCAAGGTTCGGCGTATTACCTGTTCGGTGACGGGCCGGTCGATCAGGTCGGTGGCGACAAGCGCCGCGCCTTCGGCAAGAAGCGCATCATCGCTCTGCTCGAAGAACGTCTTGGCCGACCGCTCGCCGAGCAGCGCGACGCCATAACGGCGGCCTTCAACGCGTATCAGCGCGACGAGATCCGGCGCGATGACGTCGCTATGGTCGGTTTCGTGCCGTTCGACTGAGCGGCGATTGCAACGGGCGGGCCGCGTGGCAAAGGCGACCGTGACAATTCGATACAATCTGCGACACGGCTGACAAACGTGGTCGACGGCGTGGCGCTATATTATTCACACGAGGCACGCGATGGCGTCGGCGGATGGCGATTTGCACCCTGTCCCAAAATCCGGCGCGGCGTTTCGGATGCATTGAGCGAGCGGGAAAGGCTAGGGGTCATGACGATGAGAACCGCGATATCGACCTGTCTTGCATTCTCCGGTCATCGTCATTTCCGCGCTCGCCGCGCGGGTCTTCGCCCGCGGGTTCGTCTCGGTGGTCATGTCGTTGGGCAAGCGTCTGGCGCAGGACACGTGGCCGATCGAAGATGATCGCGGGTAGGTGGAACGTCGAGCGCAGGCAAGTGCGTACGAACGTCGGTGGCCGATCTTCGGCGATGTTCGCCGCCAAGGCGGCGGGTAGGGCCGTGATGAAGCCCAAGCTCGGCCTCCACGCGTCGAACGGCACGCTGTTTCTGGCCAGCGCCGGCGCGTTTTGGACACGCCAGCTTACGGCGGCGTCAAGTGGCTCGGCGTCGCCGGCAACGACCAGCGGAACCTGCCTCATATCGCCGGCCTGGTCCTGCTCAACGACGTCTAGACGGGTATGCCGGTCGCGGCGATGGACGCGCGCTGGATTACCGGCGCGCGCACCGCGGCCGATCACCGTCGTCGCGGCGCGGCGGCTGGCGAGGGCCGATGCGGTGTCGATCGGCTTCGTCGCCTGCGGCGTGCAGGTGCGCGCCCATCTCGCGGCGCTCGGGCCCAGCTATCCGATCACGCGTGTTCGCGCGGCGTATCGGCCAGGTCCTCGCGCTGTAGCCGATCCGATCCTTGGTACTAGGGCAAAAAAATTCGCCTCGCGTCGGGGAACGCGAGGCGTCGGAGGTATACTCTGGGGGAGAGTACGCCGGATGGGGTGAATCCGGCGGCTGCGTATGCGGCTTCTTACGAGCCCTCGCTGTCTGCTAAATCGACGGTCGTGACCATGGGGGTGCGGACGTAGACCGTGTACTTGCCCGAAGGCTCCTGATAGGGAACCGAGACGATCGCGTTTGCGGGGCGAACCGTCGTGCGGGCGGTGTCGTTGCCGGTCGGGCCGAACGCCAGGGCGCCGACGCCGAGCAGCCAGATGCCGAACAGGGAGGCGGTGATTTTGAAGGTTTTTCCGGTCATGTCCGTCAGTCCTTCTCTAATCTTCAGGTTTCCGTCTCAACCCTGTCGGGCGTTGTTGCGGTCGCTTTCTTGTCTCGTGGTTTCTGTCGTTGGCATGGATGTAGGTACGCCGAGGTCGTTGCGAAACGCAAAACGTTCGCCGAATCTTGATGCAGACGGGTTGCCTATCAAATTCACCGCGGATATTTGAAGCGGAATCGCCGAATCGGGCACTCAGCCCTGTTCGAGAAGCTTCTTCAGCGCGTTGAGCGCGCGCATCGCCTCGACGATGCGTTCCTCGATGCGCGCCTGCTCGATATGGTCGATGCGGCCGTCGTCGGCGAGCGACTCGGCGACCTCGCGCATCACGTCGGAGGCGTGCAGCACCGTGCGTTCGGCCTGGATACGGGCGCTTTCCGCTTGATCGCCCTGGCCGACGTCGTCACGTGGCACGGCGGTGAAGGCGGTGCCGTCGAGCAGATAGTCGGCGAGCCGTGAATCGGGCACCGCGCGCAACAGCTCGCGCGCTTCGTCGGCGCTGAAGCGCACGCGGCCGTAAATGCGCGAATAGAGACTCTGTTCCTTGAGACCGAGCGTCGCCGCGACGTCCTTCACGCTGCCGCGCTCCTCGGCAATCAAGAGCGTGTAAACGAGGTTGGTGAACTCACTCAATTTGTCGGCCATGCCGCCATGCCCCCCGGGTCGCCGCATCCTACCCGGCAAGGGCCCCGCCTACAAACCCCAAGCGCGGGGCGTGCCGCCAGCGTATGATTTGGCTGCGAGTCCGCGGGAGGCGCTGCATGAAGAACGAAGAAGGCCGGATCGACGTCGACGGCCACCGGGTCTGGTACCGGCGCGTCGGCGAGCGCGGCGTGCCGCTGCTTCTGCTGCACGGCGGGCCCGGGGCCGGCCACGACTATCTCGAACCGCTCGCCGGCCTGGCCGAGAGGCGCGCGGTGATCTTCTATGACCAGTTGGGTTGCGGGCGATCGGACCAGCCCGACGATCCGTCGCTCTGGCGCATCGAGCGCTTCGTGCGCGAGGTCGATACCGTTCGCGCCGCACTCGGCCTGGACCGGGTCCATATCCTCGGCCAATCCTGGGGCGGCTGGCTCGCCATCGAATACATGCTGAGCGCGCCCAAGGGCGTCGTCGGTCTGGTGCTCGCCAGCACCTCGGCGAGCATCCCTGAGTTCGTCGACGAGGCGTGGCGCCTGATCGGCGAGATGCCCGACACGATCGGCGAGACGATTCGCCATCACGAGGCCGCCGACGAATACGACCACCCCGATTTCGTCGCCGCGCTCGAGGCGTTCTACAAACGCCACCTCTGCCGGCTCGATCCCTGGCCCGATGCGCTCGAGCGCTCGGGCAAGAACCTCGAAGCGGGCGGCGGCCACACGGTCTACAACACGATCAACGGGCCGACCGAGTTCACGGTGACTGGCGAGCTGAAGGACTGGGACCGGATCGACCGGCTGGGCGAGATCACCGTGCCGACGCTGATCACTGTCGGCCGCCACGACGAGATCACGCCGGCCTGCGCCGAGACCATTCACCGCGGCATCGCCGGCTCGCGCGTGGTGGTCTTCGAGGACAGCGCGCATTGCGCCCACCTCGAGGAGACCGAGGCCTATCTCGAGATCGTCGGCGCGTTCCTGGCCGAGGTCGATCCGTAGGGGAGGGACCCAAGATGCTGCCGACACACGGTCGCTACGCGTATTCCAACATTACCAAGCGGGCCGACTACGATTGGCCCGGCGGCAAGCGCCTGGCGGTCTATGTCGCGCTCAACATCGAGGCGTTCGGGTTCGGCGTCGGCAAGGGCGCGGCGATCGCGCCGCCCGATCAGGCGCAGAGCCATTCGATCTTTTCGTGGCGCGATTACGGCAACCGGGTCGGCATGTGGCGCCTGTTCGAGATGTTCGACGCGCTCGATTTCCCGATCGAGGCGCAGATGAACACGGCGGTCTACGAGCTGGCACCCGACATACCCGAGAAGCTGCGCGCGCGCGGCGACGAGATGCTCGGCCACGGCGAGACCAACTCCGACGAACAACACCATCTCGGCGAGACCGAAGAGCGTGCCTTGATCGAGCGCGTGACCGCGACGATCGAGAGCCACGAGGGGCGCCGGCCGGTCGGCTGGATGAGCCCGTGGCTGTCGAACTCGGACGTCACGCCGGATTTGCTGCAGGAGGCCGGCTACCGCTATTTCATGGACTGGACGATGGACGATCAGCCGGTCTGGATGAAGACGCGGGGCGGGCGCATCCTCGCCATGCCCTATCCGATCGAGGTCAACGACACGCGCGGCATCGTCTGGTACCGCCATTCGGCCGACGAGTTCGCCGACATGATCGTCGACCAGTTCGACGAGATGCTCGAGCAGTCCCGCGGACAGCCGCTGGTCTGCCCGATCTCGCTGCACCCCTTCGTCGTCGGCCGGCCCTACAGGATCAGACGGCTGCGCCGCGCCTTCGAGCACATCGCCGCGCATCGCGACGCCATCTGGCTGACCCGCCCCGGCGACATCTGCGCCCACATCGAGAGCCTGCCCGAGGGCGTCGTCCCGGGGTAACCCGCTGTGAGATCGAGGCTGTTTTGTATCAGCTCTTGCCCTGGCCGGGCTCGGTCGCGTTGACCAGCGCGGCCATGTTGCCGTAGGGGTGGCGGTTCTCGTGCATCAGCTGGTGCGCCTCGCCGATCTCGTCGAACGAGAAGGTGTTCGAGAGGCACGGGTCGATCTTGCCGTCGATGACGAGGCGGTTGACCGCGGCGGCCTGCTCGTCGTTCGACAGGTGGCTGCCCTGGAAACGCTTCTGGCGCATCCAGTGATAGCGCAGGTCCAGCGTCACGTTGTAGCCGGTGGTGCCGGCGCAGATGACGATCATGCCGCCGGTCGCTGCGACGAAGCCCGAGGTCGGCAGCGTCGCCTCGCCGGGATGCTCGAAGACGATGCGCGGGCTAATCCGCTCGCCGCAGGCCTCCCAGATCGCCTTGCCGAAGGCGCGCGCGCCCTTGGACCAGTCGCCGTATTCGGCGCTTTCGGTGCCGGGCATAGCGCCCCAATGCGAAAAATCGCTGCGGTTGATCACGCCTACGGCGCCGTGATCGAGGCAGAATTGGCGCTTGTCCTCGTCCGAGACGACGGCGATCGGTCGGCCGCCCTGGGCCGCGGTGATCTGCAGCGCCATCGAGCCGAGCCCGCCGGCCGCGCCCCAAACCAGCACCACGTCGCCGGCCTCGACGACGTTGGGCGGCCAGCCCATCAGCATGCGGTATGCGGTCGAGGCGCATAAGAGGTAACAGCCGGCTTCCTCCCAGCTCAGGTGCTTGGGCTTGGGCTGGCATTGGTGCGACTGGGCGCGGGCGAACTGGCAATAGCTGCCGTAGTTGGTCTGGTAGCCCCAGATACGCGTCGATTCGGCGAGCATCGGGTCGCGGCCGGCGAGGACCCACGGATCTTCCGGCTCCCACCAGCCGCTGTGGACGACGACCTCGTCGCCGATCGCGACGTTGTCGACCTCGCCGCCGATCGCCCAGACGATGCCCGAGCAATCGCTGCCGCCGGCGTGGAAGTCTTCCGGCTCGCCCTTGCGCTGGCGGTCGGCGATGACGTCGACCGGAATGCCGAGCGCCGCCCAGACGTTGTTGTAGTTGATGCCGGTCGCCATGACATAGACCAGCACGTCCTTTGGGCCGATCTCGGGCGTTGGGATGATCTCGCGCTGCCAGGCGTCGCGCGGCTCGCCGAAGCGGTCCTGGCGGACCAGGAAGGCGTGCATCTTCTCGGGCACGTCGCCGAGCGCCGGGCGCTCGCCGAGATCGCAGATTTCCATTTTGTCGTTTCTCCCCAAGTTCATCGCCTGGACGGCCGCGCCACGTTATGCCCAAGCCACACTCAAGGGTCAACGAATGATGTGCGCATCGCGTCCCTGAGCGTCTCGACGTCGCGGCCGAGGTTGCGCAAGTCTTCGACCGGCGGGAAAGCCTCGCGCACCGTGGCGAGGAAATCGTGCAGCGGCGCCGCCGGCTCGCGGTCTTGCGACCAGAGCACCTGGCTCGCTACCGCGGCGAGGATGGCGAGGCAGGTGTCGAAGCTGTCGGCAATTTCGCCTTCCTTCTCGTAGGCATAGAAGCTCGGCAGCAGAATGTCGCTCTGGGCGTTGCCGACGTCGTCGACCGGCATCAAGGTCGGCCGCGCCAGGTCACGCGCCTTGCGGGCGAACCAGGCATGCGTACTGGTCAAGGGGTGGGTGTTGTGGTCAGGTGCATAACGCCAGCCGGCTTCCGAACCGACGATATCGGGATGGTGCAGCTTGACCACGTGGCGGCCGCTCAAGACGGCGAGCTCGGCCCAGGCGAAGCCGATCGCGTCGATCGCCCAGTAGGGCGCACAGTCGTGAAAACTGCCGTTCGACAAGACGCGCCCCAAGGGATGAGCGTCGTCAGGCGCCAGGTACAGCGGATTGTCGCCGGGTGATTGCAGCGCCGCCTCGGCAATCTCGACTGCTTGGGCGAGCACACGGTGCGCCTGGGCCAGCACGCGCGGCACGATACGCCAACTGACCGGCGCCTGATAAGCGCGCCGGTCCTCGCGGTCGGCGCCGTCGAGGTTTACGTTGAGGCGCGCCAGCGCCGCCTTATCGTGGGGGTTGGCCCAGATCTCGGCGAGCGCCATGTCGTAGGCCTCCAACGGCGCGCGGCAGGCCTCGATCGACAATGCGAAGACGCGGTGCGCCAGCGCGAGCCGGCGCTCGGCCCGCAGCGCCGTGTCGGCCACGAGCGCGGCGGTGCAGGGCGCGCCGTTGACCAGCGAGCCTGAGTCCTTCTCGGCGCGGCCTTCGCCGATCAGATGGCCGAAGACGGCGTTGAGCGGCTCGACCTCGCCAGAAGCGATTTGGCCTTCGAGGGCGACCTCGGGGAGTGCGCGGCCGTCGAGCATGGCGGCGACCGCCTCGACGATATCGGGGCTGACCGCGGCATGGCCGGAGACGAAGCTGGCGAGCCGTGCGAAGACGATGCCGCTCACGACACGGCCGGGCAGCCGCCGGCCGAGGCCGATACCGAGCGAGTAGGGTGGCAGCTCGGCCTGTTTCCGACGGCCTTCGGCGTCCAAGCGGGTTTTCGCCTTGTCGCCGTAACCGGTGGTCACGCCGTATATCGGATCCGCCGGGTCGCTCGCGACCAGGCGCATGAAGTCGGCGCGCGAGCCTTCGATGCGCGAACGGCCTTGCGGTCCGACCGCCACGGGCTCGGCCTGCCACGCTACGCGCCGGAAATTTTCCAGTGTGAAATCGGCCAGCGAGTCGATGGTCAGCGTCATCGTTCATTCCCTCTTGCTGTTGGCTTGCACGATACGCCGAAATCTGGCCATCGGCACGCCAACGCATGGCCCGCCGCGATCTTCTGCGCTAGGTTCACGCAAGTGAGGTTCAAAGGGCGAGGACAAAAGCCATGACCGAGGTATCGAGCAGCGCGACCGTCGATCTCGAACAGGCGATCCGCGTCGAGCGGGACGGTCCGATCGCGACCGTCCTGTTCGACCGGGCGGCCAAGCTCAACGCCTTCACCGAGGCGATGTGGCGCCGCCTCGGCGAGACGGTCGACGCGCTGTCGGCCGACGACGACGTGCGCTGCGTCGTCTTGCGCGGCGACGGCGATCGCGCCTTCTCGGTCGGCGCCGACATCGGCGAGTTCAAGGAGACGCGGCACAGCGCCGAACGCGCCATGGAGCATTCGCGCCGGGGGGCGCGCTCGATCGAGTCGATCCTCGAGTGCCGCCATCCGGTGGTCGCGTCGATCTCGGGCTATTGCGTCGGCGGCGGGCTGGAAATCGCGGCGTGCTGCGATCTGCGCATCTGCGGCGAATCGAGCCGCTTCGGCATCCCGATCAAGCGGCTCGGGCTGACCGTGCAATACGCCGACCTCGAGGTGCTGCTCGAGCTGATCGGCCCGTCCAACGTCAAGGAAATCCTCTTCGAGGGACGCATCCTGGAGGCCGCCGAGGCCAAGGCGATGGGGCTGGTCAACCGCATCGTGCCCGACGCCGACGTCGTCACCGAGAGCTACGCGACGGCGGCGCGCATCGCCGAGGGCGCGCCGCTCGCCGCGCGCTGGCACAAGAAGTTCATCCACCGCCTGCGCGACGCGACGCCGCTGACCGACGAGGACCACCGCGAGACATACGCCTGCTTCGACACCGAGGACTTCCGGACCGGCTACCAGGCCTTCCTGGCCAAGCGCAAACCCGAATTCGAGGGCCGCTGAGATGACCGAAACGACAGCGACCGGCGGCCCGCTCGCGGGTCTACGCGTGATCGAGATGACCCATATCATGGCCGGCCCGACCTGCGGGCGCATGCTCGCCGACATGGGCGCCGAGGTCATCAAGGTGGAGCGCGCGCCGATGGGCGACCGGATGCGCTGGGACTCGACCGACGAGGACGACATCGGCGGCCAGCCGGCGAGCTTCATGATGGTAAACCGCAATAAGCGCGGCATCGCCATCGACCTCAAGACGGTCGAGGGCAAGGCGATTCTCCACCGCCTGCTGGCCGACGCCGACGTGCTGGTCGAGAACCACAAACGCGGTACGCTCGACCGCCTGGGCTTCGGTTACGAGACGCTGCACGAGAAGAATCCCGGCCTGATCTATTGCGCGGTCAGCGGGTTCGGCCGGACCGGGCCCTATGCCGACCGTGGCGGCCTCGACCTGATCACCCAGGGCATGAGCGGCTTGATGAGCGTGACCGGCGAGGGGCCCGACCGGCCGCCGCTGAAATGCGGCTCGCCGATGACCGACATCGGCGCCGGCATCCTCGGCGCCATGGCGGTGTGCGCCGCCTTGCACCACCGCGCGCAAACCGGCGAGGGGCAGATGGTCGACACCTCGCTGTTGGAGGCCGGCGTCACCTTCACCTACTGGCAGTCGGCGCTGGTTCTTGCCGGCGCCCCATCACCCGGTCGCATGGGCACCGCGCATCCGCTGGATTCGCCGTACCAGGCCTACCAGGCGAAGGATGGCTGGCTGACCCTGGGCACCGCGAGCGAGGCCCAGTGGCGCGGCCTCTTGGACGTGCTTGGCCTGCCCGAGCTGGCCGACGATGCGCGTTTCGTGAATACCGCCAGCCGCATGAACAATCGGTTCGAGCTCGAGGCGCTGTTCAACGAGCGCTTCCGAGAAAAGACTCGCGCCGAATGGCTGGACTTGCTCGACGACGCCGGCATCCCGTCGGGCCCGGTGCTCGAGATCGGCGAGATGCACGACGACCCGCAGGTCCGCGCGCGCGAGATGGTCGTCGCGGCGCCGCATTCGACACTCGGCGACGTCGAGACCATCGGCTGCCCGGTCAAGTTTTCGGCCACTCCGGCGGTCGTGCGCAAGGGCGCGCCGTTGCTCGGCGAAGACACCCGTGACATCCTGCGCGGCTGCGGCTACGACGATGCCGAGATTGACCGGCTCGCGGCGCAACAGGTTATAGTTGCGGCATGAGATGCCGGGGTTGAGCGAGACCGTGAAGGGGCGGGGGGCAGCATGACAGGGCGATTCGACGATATTTTCACGCGTTCGCTGGCCGATCCGGAAGGATTCTGGGGCGAGGTCGCCGAGACCGTCCACTGGAACAGGCGTTGGGACAAGGTGCTCGACGACAGCAATCCGCCGTTCTACCGCTGGTTCGTCGGCGCCGAGGTCAACAGCTGCTACAACGCCCTCGACCTCCACGTCGAGACCGGCCGCGCCGACCAGGCGGCGCTGATCTACGACAGCCCGGTGACCGGCACGGTGCGCAGCTACACGTACCGCGAGCTGCGCGACGAGGTCGCCCTGTTCGCCGGCGTGCTGGCCGACCAGGGCGTCGGCAAGGGCGACCGGGTGATCCTATACATGCCGATGGTGGCCGAGGCGGCCATCGCCATGCTCGCCTGTGCCCGCCTGGGCGCGGTGCATTCGGTGGTGTTCGGCGGCTTCGCGGCCAACGAGCTCGCCGTGCGCATCGACGATTGCACGCCCAAGGTCATCGTCTCGGCGTCCTGCGGCGTCGAGGTCAACCGGGTGATCGCCTACAAGCCGCTGCTCGACGAGGCGATCCGCCTCGCCAGCCACAAGCCCGACGGCTGCATCATCCTGCAGCGGCCGATGGAACCGGCGACGATGGAAGCCAGCCGCGACGTCGACTGGGCCGACGCGGTCGCCGCCGCGAGCCCGCGCGACTGCGTGCCGGTCGGCGCCAACGATCCGCTCTACATCCTCTATACCTCGGGCACGACCGGCGAGCCCAAGGGCGTGGTGCGCGACAACGGCGGCCACATCGTCGCGCTCAAATGGACCATGACGAACATCTACGGCGTCGCGCCGGGCGAGGTCTATTGGGCGGCCTCCGACGTCGGCTGGGTGGTCGGCCACTCGTATATCGTCTACGCGCCGCTGTTCAACGGCAACACGACCATCCTCTACGAGGGCAAGCCGGTCGGCACGCCCGACGCCGGCGCCTTCTGGCGCGTCATCGCCGACCACAAGGTGGCGGCGATGTTCACCGCGCCGACCGCGTTCCGCGCGATCAAGAAAGAGGACCCCGAGGGCAAGCTGATCGGCGATTACGACCTGTCGAACTTCCGCACCCTGTTCCTCGCCGGCGAACGCACCGACCCCGACACGCTGCACTGGGCCGAGGACAAGTTGGGCGTGCCGGTGATCGACCACTGGTGGCAGACCGAGACCGGTTGGTCGATCTGCGCCAACTGCATCGGCATCGAGCCCTTGCCGATCAAGGAAGGCTCGCCGACCAAACCGGTGCCGGGTGTCGACGTGCGCGTGCTCGACGAAGCGGGCAACGAGGCCAAACCCGGCGAGATCGGCGCGCTGACCATCAAGCTGCCGCTGCCGCCGGGTACCTTCACCACGCTGTGGGGCGCCGACCAGCGTTTCATCGATTCCTACATGGCGCATTTCCCGGGTTACTACGAGACGGCCGACGCTGGCTTCATCGACGAGGACGGCTATGTCTTCGTCATGTCGCGCACCGACGACATCATCAACGTCGCCGGCCACCGCCTGTCGACCGGTGGGATGGAAGAGGTGCTGGCGGCGCATCCGGACGTCGCCGAATGCGCCGTGGTCGGCGTCGCCGACCAACTCAAGGGCCAGCTGCCGGTCGGCTTCCTGGTGCTTAGCGCGGGCGTCGATCGCGACCACGCCGAGATCGTCGCCGAGGTCATCGCCATGGTTCGCAAGCGGATCGGACCGGTCGCCGCGTTCAAGTCGGCGGCGGTCGTCGCGCGGCTGCCCAAGACGCGCTCGGGCAAGATCCTGCGCGGCACGATGCAGAAGATCGCCGACTGCGAGGACTACAAGATGCCGGCGACGATCGACGACCCGGCGATCCTCGACGAGATCGCCGAAGCGCTCACCGGCATCGGCTACGCCGGCGCGCGGAGCGCCGCCGCCGACTGATCAGACGCTAAGCGCCATGCCGTCGTGGCCGGGGTCGGCGCCGCCCGGCCACGCCCTTTCGTTGATGCGGATGCCGTGGATGGCGGCAAATGTCGCTAGCAATTAGCTTGGCGTTGCCTGCCGGATGACCGAGGCGGTCGCGCCGGAGCGTCAATTTTCCTTTCGACCAGAGAATATACCTATACAATACCTAAAGGTTGTTCGCCAAATTGTAGAATCTTGCTCGAACCTTGTAATCGCGTGCTGTTCGGGTCTGCCAAAATGTCGATCGCTTGAATCGCGTTGGCGGACGAGCCGAGTCATTGCGAACGTGAAGCAATCCTTGAGACGGGAGAGAGCGTATGGTCGCGAATTGGGAGGGGAGTATCGTTTCCTTTCCTATGGTGGTCGTTCGGCCAAAGACAGCCGAGGAAATCGCGGCGATCATTGGGAATACGGATGACTATCCTTCGCCCGTGCGCGCCGTGGGTTCGAACCACTCGACGACTCATTGCGGAGTCGCCGACAAGGGCACCCTAATCGAAATGTCCGCGTTCCAGGACGTCAGGATTGACAAGCAAAACATGACAGTTACCGCGGGGGCGGGTGCGCTTTACATAGACGTTGCGCATAAGCTCGCTCAAGAGAACCTGCAGTTCTACGTCAACGTCGAACTTGGGAACCTGAGCGTTGGCAGTGCTGCGTGCGGTGGCACCAAGGATGCTTCAATGCCCGGGGACGACGAGGGGGATGTATTTGTTGAAACTTTGAATTAGGGTGGCGTTGCTTCCCCTGAGCCGTAGGCTCGGGGTGCTTAAACCAAGAAAGGAAGCAACACCATGAAGACGACTACCACATCCGCGACCGCGCTGGCCAGTGCGGCGAATGTTCACGCCCTTGTTAAAGAGGCCTTTGACGCGGTCGGGGCGAGCTTTGAGCGGTTCTGCCTGATGGCTGGCATTGAAAGCCTGACACAGATGCTGGGAGAAGACGTGGACACGCTTGCGGGTGGGCGATATGAGCACCGTCCAGACAAGCCTGGCTACCGATGGGGTCAGGCCAAGGCGCAGGTTGGGTTCCATGGGGGCAAGATCGAAGTTGATCGCCCGCGTGTCCGCAACAAGGCGACGGGTAAAGAGATGACGCTGCCGAGTTGGGAAGAGATTGCCGCTGGCGGCTTTCTCGATCAGTGGGCCGTGAACCTGATGGTGATGAACGTCGCGACCCGACAATTTGGCCGGGCGGTGCGCCTGCCGGAAGCCCGGGTTCCGGCACAAGTTGGCAGCGGGCTTTCAAAGTCTGCGGTCTCACGTCGCTTCAAGGCCCTGACGCAGGCGCATTTCAATGATTGGATGGGGTCCGATCTGTCCGAGCACGACATCATTGCGATCCAGATCGACGGACTGCATCTGGACGATCGCCTATTGATGATCGGAGCCGTCGGCATTGACGTTTTGGGGGAAAAGCACCCTCTGGGCGTCATTGAGGGGGCCACAGAGAACACCGCTACCGTGCAGGCCCTGCTCGATAACCTGATTGAGCGCGGCCTTGATCCGGAGGGCTGTTACCTCTTCATCGTGGACGGTGCCAAAGCGCTCACCAAGGCCATCCGGCGTACCTTCGGCGCAGACATCCCCATTCAGCGTTGCCAGATCCACAAGGCTCGCAACATTACCGACAGGCTCGACCCGAAGCATCACGCAGCTGTGCGACGTGCTCTGAAGCAGGCATGGGAACTGGATGACGCCGACAAGGCTGAGCGCTTGATGCGCAATCTGGCGCGGAGGCTGGAGATGGAAGCGCCGGATGTGTCGAAATCGATCCTCGAAGGCATCGATGAAATCCTGACTGTCGTCAGACTTGGCCTTCCGTTGGAATTGCGGCGCTCACTGGCCAGTACCAACATCATTGAATCCATGAACAGCGTTATCCGCCGCGTCTGCCGAAATGTGAAGCGCTGGCGGGATGCAAAAATGGCCTTGCGCTGGACTTCCGCCGGGATGTTCGAAGCGCAGAAAGGCTTTCGCCGCATCAAAGCATACAAGCAACTGCCCATTCTCAAGCAAGCTCTCATCGATCACCGCGAAAAAGCCAAACTTGACCAGTTGAAGGACGCAGCATAACCTCCCATCAAGCAGCGCCGCTCAGGCGAGTTTCAACACAGACTGGGACATTCCCCGACGAGTACGGGCAAGTCAGCTCATATGCGATAGGCATGAAGATTGTCGAACCCGATTGCAATCTTGGCGAAGTGAGCGAGGCCGACGGTGATCGGCTTAAGATGATGCGTTCCAGCTATGGTTTGCTCGGTATCATCTACGAGGCTACGTTCAGGGTCAGGGCGATGGAGCCTCTCGCGGTAAGGCACAAGACGTACCGATTGGGCGAATTCCAGGACAAATTCAACGACGAAATTCTAAACAACAAAGACGAATCAATGATGCTCTACCTGTTCCCATTCTTGAATCGCATAACTGTTGAGTTCCGCCGGTATGATCGTGATGGGGCGGTCGGTAAAATAGATACTTTCTTATGGACATTGAGAAACTGGGTATTGAAATTGTTTGCGCCTGCATTTGGTCATTATGTTACAAAATTCGTTCCAATAAAATTTTTAAGATACCTAATGATTGACTGGTTCAACCGATTGATCGTGGTTGTCCTGAACGCTTTGGCAAAGCCAAACACGGCCGCTCACAATCAAATAATCCTTTACCCTCCCAAGAGCGGGGTCAGCAAATATACGTTCAGTATCTGGGCCTTTCCTGAAAAAGACTACCCAGTCTTGCTGGGTAAGTATTTTGAATTCTGTCGAAATTATTATAAGGAAACGGGTTTTCGGTGCAACATGCTCAACGTCGGCTATAGGATCAAACAGGACACCAACTCTTGGTTTCCCTATTCATCGGAGCATCCGGTTATGACGTTGGACCCGGTCTCCACGGGACCCCTTGGGTGGGAAACCTTCCTCACCGCCTTCAACGATTTTTGTAGCGAGCACCACGGCGTACCTCTGTTCAACCAGACGAAATGGATTACGCGCCATCAGGCCCGGAAGGCCTTTGGCGTACGGCTCGAGCAATTCGAACAGGAGCGGCGCGGGCTAGATCCGAAAGGGCGTCTACTGAACGAATACTTTCGGGAGAAGCTGAGTTAAACCCGCATCGTTTCAGGGCTTGGTGGGTGGCGACGGTGCCCGTGCGTGTTCGTCCGAGTGGCTTCCGACATGAGATTTGGAATAAGATGCCGGCGACGATCGACGACCCGGCGATCCTCGACGAGATCGCCGAGGCGCTCACCGGCATCGGCTACGCCGGCGCGCGGAGCGCCGCCGCCGATTGATCAGACGCTAAGCGCCATGCCGTCGTGGCCGGGGTCGGCGCCGCCCGATACCTTGCCGTCGTCGATCCGGATGCCGTGCACGGCGGCGAAGGCGTAGCCGAGGTAGCTGCGGATGACCTCGTAGCCCTGAGCCTCCAACTCGGCCGTCACGTATTTCGGTATCCGGTTCGAGACGTCGATCGCGTCGCTGGTTGCCGAAAAGCGCGGCGCCGAGACCGCGTCGGACATCGACATGTCGAAATCGAGTACGTTGAGGATCGCCTGCAGCACACCCATGGCGATCTGGGTGCCGCCTGGCGCGCCGATAACGATGTGCGGCGTTCCGTCCTTGAAGATGATGGTCGGGCAGATCGACGAGAAGCGGCTGCGCCCCGGCGTGATCGAGCCGGCGCGTCCCGGGCGCGGATCGAAGACCGCCATGCAGCCGTTGTACATGAAGCCGAGCCCGTCGGTGACGACGCCCGAGGGCATGCCCAGCGAGTGCGTCATCGAGACCGCGTTGCCGTCGGCGTCGATCACCGAGACATGCGTCGTGTTGGCCGATTCGGGGGTTGCCTCGAAGCGCGCGACATGCGCCTTCTCGCCGCGTTGAATGGCCTGCGCCAGCTCGGCCGCGTAGTCCCTGCTGGTGAGCTCGTCGATCGGCACCTTGACGAAGGCGGGGTCGCCGACGCGGGTGTCCTTGTCGACCGTCGCGCGTTTCATCGCCTCGCTCACCACGCGGATGTATTCGGGCGCGTTGTGGCCCAGGCCGGCGAGGTCGAAATTCTCGAGAATGTTGAGCATCTCGATCAGCATGATGCCGCCGCCCGGCGGTTGGTTGGTGGCGATACGGCAGCCACGGTATTCGCCGGTCAACGGCTCGACCCGGACGGTCTTGTAGTCGCGCAAATCGTCGAGCGACAGCAGGCCGCCGTTGGCCGCCATGTCGGCGGCGATTCGTTCGCCGATCTCGCCCGCATAGAAGACGTCGGCGCCGTGCTCGGCGATCAGACGCAACGAACCTGCCATGTCGGGATTGGTGATGTGCGTGCCGGGGCGCAGCGGCTCGCCGTCGGCGTCGCAATAGAGGCGGCGGCCGGCCGGCGTACACCGCGCGCGGTCGGCGTTCGCCGCGCGGCCCATGTCGTTCTGATCGGTCCAGAAGCGGTAGACGTGGGGGCGCACGACGAATCCCGCCTCGGCCTGCGCGATGGCCGGCTGCACGACGTCTTTCCAGTCCATCGTGCCGAACTCGGCGATGGCTTCTTCGTAAGCGCGCAGCGAGCCGGGAACGGTGATCGCCTGATAGCCGATGTCGTTGACCTTGCCGCGCAGGATGAAGCCGAAGCCGTCACGCGCCTCGCCCTCGATCAACTCGGCCCACATGTCGGGCGTCGCGGCGCCGGGCACGCGGCCGTGGAAGTCGATGCAGGTGTGGATGTTCTTGGCCGGCAGGTGAACCTGCAGGCTGCCGAACCCGGCGATGCCGGCCATGAACGGGTCGACCACGCCTTGCACCAGGCCGCAGGTGATCGCCGCGTCGACGGCGTTGCCGCCGCCCTGCAGGACGACGGCGCCCGCCTCGACCGCCTCGGGTTGGGGCGCCACGATCATGCCTTGCGCCATGTTGCCTCCTCGGCTTCGTGTGTTGTCTTGTCGATAGTATGGTTGCGTCGTCGGCCGGCGTCCAGCGGCGGGCAAGGTTACCCGCCCGACATGGTCGTCGAGGCGTGGAGCTCAGGCGGGTTCCGCGACCGCGAGCCGTTCGCCGAGGATCAGCACGAGGTCGCTGCGGACCAGATGCGCCATCTCTTGGTCGGTCATGGCATCGTTGGCGATGAACTCGATGAAGCGGGCGTTCTGGAGTTTGAATAAGGTTTCACCAACCGCCGCGCAGTCACGCACCCCGCGCAACACCCCGCGGCGCTTGAGGGTTTCGAGCAGGCGGCCGAGAAGGCGGGCCATCTCGCGGTCCAGTTCGGCGAAGGCGTGACCGAAATGCGAGCTGCCCTCGATCACACTGGTCGCGATGACGTAGCGCCAAATCGGCCTGTCGAGGTAGCTGAGCACATGATCGCGGATCGTCTCGGCGAAGCGCGTGATGGCTTCGATCGGGTCGTCGGGCGCTTCGCCCAGCATCTGATTGATCTTGGTGATCAAGATGTCGTCGCTCTGCGCGACCAGCGCCAGAAGCAGACCCCGCTTGGTGCCATAGTAGTTGTAGATGGTCACCGCCGACACCTCGGCCGTCACGGCGATCGCCTCGATGGTCGCGGCCTCGTAACCGCTCGCCAGGAAGTGATGGCGCGCGGCATCCAAAATGCGCCTGCGCCGCCCCGCCTTTTGATGCTCCCGCAATCCCACCATGACACCATCGTCGCGTTGGATGAATTCGCAGTATGCACAAAATTTGTGTGGACCCAAAATTTTTAGTCAGCTAAATTTCTAAAAATTGAAGGGGCTGTCCTAGCTAAGCGGCATGCTTAGGCTAGGATGGCGGGATGTACGAGAGGAAAAGCCGGCTCAGTGATTGGAAGCGCGGTCGTCTGATTGAGCACTTCGTTGCGGGTACGACGGCTCGGGCAGCAGCCGAACTGGTTGGCGTCCACCGGAACACGGCGGCCTCGTTTTATACTCGGCTTCGCAAGGTGATTGCCGAGGAAATGGAGAAGGCCTCGCCTTTTGCCGGAGAGATCGAGGTTGATGAGAGTTATTTTGGCGGCCGCCGCAAAGGCAAGCGGGGTCGAGGCGCTGGCGGAAAAGTCCCGGTTTTCGGGCTTTTGAAGCGAGGTGGGAAGGTCTACACGGCGATGATTCCCAATGCCCGGACTGCCACGTTGATGCCGATTATGGAGCGTATGATCCGGCCTGACAGCATCGTCTATACGGACGGCTTTTCGAGCTATGATGCCCTGGACGTTTCGGACTTCCACCATGTTCGGATCAATCACTCGGAGCGGTTCGTCGACGAGCGGAGCCATATCAACGGGATCGAGAACTTCTGGAACCAGGCGAAGCGGCATTTACGGCGCTTCAATGGCGTCCCGAAACAGAGCTTTCACCTGTTCCTCAAGGAGTGCGAATGGCGGTTCAACGGAGGTGACCACCGAGAACTGCTTAACCAATTGAAGACATGGATTATTTTGAGACAGAAACGCCCTTAGCTAGGACAGCCCGAAATTGAATTGGACGCAGGAATGTATGATCATCCAGTCGCGACCAATGACGAATCGGTCGGGAGCAATCCGGCTCGCGCCGATAATTATGTACGGCGGGGTTCGCTGCCAACATCGTCGCATAAAGCGAAAAGGGAGGAAATTGGTATAAAGCTATTGAAAAAGCTTTCTTTTTGTGCGGTTTCGGCATTGGCCTTTGCCCTTATCGCGGCAACGCCGATTTTGCCGGCGAAGGCCGCTGAACTCATCAAATGCGCCTATCCCTACTGGTTCGGTTTCGCGCCGACCATGGTGGCGGAAAAGCTCGGCTACTTCGCCGAAGAGGGTGTCGAGGTCACTTGGGTGTTCGACAACGACCGGGCCAATGTCTATCCGGCGCTCGACACCAACGAGATCAACTGCACCATGCGCACCATCGGCGAGCACATGTCGCGCCCGCTTACACCCGATTCAAACCTCGTGGTGATCGGCGTGATCGACGTTTCGGTCGGCGCCGACGGCGTGGTCGGCGCTGCCGGCATCGACAAGGCCACCGACCTCATCGGCAAGATATTCGCCGGCGAGATCAACCATCCGGGCACGGTGATGGTGGCCCATGCCCTGAAGCAGGCCGGTCACAGCCTCGAGGAGGTCGACATGCGGCTGATCGCCACCGACGACGCCGCGGCGGTGTTCGAGGACTCCGAAGTCGCCGCCGTGGCGACCTGGGAGCCGATGCTGAGCGAGATCGTCGCCAACACCTCGCGCGAAGGCGCGCGCATCCTGCTGTCGTCGGCCGACTTCAACGGCCTGATCACCGACGTGGTTATCGTCAACAAGCAGGATTATGCCGCCAACCGCGCCAAGTATGAGACCCTGATGCGCGGCATCTACCGGGCAGTCGATCTGTACAAGAACGACCCGGACAAGTTCCTGGCGGTGGCGGCGCCGACCTACGACGTCACCCCCGACGTCATGGCCGGCGATCTGGGCGGCGTCTACTACACCACTTACGAGGACGCCCTCGAGTTCTTCGGCATCGGTGGCCAGTCGCCCAAGCTGGCCGGCGTCATCGAAAGTCTCAACGATATCAACGTCGATCTCGACCTGATGGACGCGCCCATCAATTTCGACGTGATGGTCGATGCCACCCTGACCGACGGCCTATTCGACGGCCACAAGCGTTAGTCCTGTTCCTGGACGGGCCCGGGCGGTACTCTGCCACCCGGGCCCCTGGGGGGCGCGCAGCAGCGACGGGTAAGACGTGAAATTCCGCGACCTCTTCATCTACCGGGGGACCAGCACCAGTCGCTCCGACGCGATGCTGGCGGTCTGTGCCTTCGTCGGCTTCATCGGTTTCTGGTACGCCATCTCCCAGGTCGAAATCGTGCCCCAGCGCTTCCTGCCGCTGCCCTGGAAGGTGGTGACGGCGCTCTATGTCATGCTGGCCGAGCAGAACTTTATCGAGGACATCTGGATCAGCGTGGCGCGGGTCTGGAGTGCCTTTCTGATGTCGGCGGTGATGGCCATCCCCATCGGCATCTGGATGTCGAGCTACCGCATCGTCGGCACCCTGACCGAACCGATCGTCGATTTCATCCGCTACCTGCCGGTGCCGGCGCTGGTGCCGCTGCTGATCATCTGGTTCGGCATCGGCGAGACCTCGAAGATCGCGGTGCTCTGGATGGGCACCTTCTTCCAGCTCGTGCTGCTGATCGCCGACGATGCCAAGCGGGTGCCGCGCGAGTTCGTCGAGACCGGCTTTACCTTGGGCGCAAGGTCCGGGCAGATCACCTGGCATATCGTCTTCCGCTCGATGCTGCCCAGCGTGGTCGACAATTTGCGTATCACCTTGGGATGGTGCTGGACCTATATCATCATCGCCGAGATCGTCGCCGCCAACGCCGGCATCGGCCATGCCATCTGGTCGGCGCGGCGCTTCGTAAAGACTCCCGAGGTGATGGCTGGCATCCTCACCGTCGGCGTCATCGGCCTGTTGACCGACCAGGCAATCCGCTTCGCCCATCGCCGCTACTTCCGCTATCTCTGAGGGGCGCGGCGTGGCCGGGGACATGCCCTTCCTGCGCGTCGACGACGTCTCCAAGACGTTCGAGGGCGATGCTCGCCACAACGACATCCACGTCATCGACAACGTCTCCATGGACGTGGAGGCGGGCGAGTTCGTGGTCTATCTCGGGCCGTCGGGCTGCGGCAAGACGACGCTAATGCGCATCGTCGGCGGCCTCGAGACGGCGACCGACGGGACCATCTACCTCGCCGGCAATAAGGTTGTCGGCCCCGACCGCAAGAAGGGCATGGTGTTCCAGGCCTACACCTCGTTTCCCTGGCTGACCGTGCACGAAAACATCCGCTTCGGAACCCGCTACCGCGACGACATCGGAGACGCCGAGAAGGAAGCGATTACGCGCCACTATCTCGACCTGGTCGGCCTCGCCGATTTCGCCAATTACTACGTCAACCGCATCTCGGGCGGCATGCGCCAGCGGGTCGCCATCGCCCGCACCCTGGCCGCCGCGCCGGACATCCTGCTGATGGACGAGCCGTTCGGTGCGCTCGACGCCCAGACCCGCGAGTTCCTTCAGGACCAGCTTCTCGAGATCAACCGCGAGGAGCGCAAGACCACCGTATTCGTCACCCACGACGTCGACGAGGCGGTCTATCTCGCCGATCGCATCTTCATGTTCTCGGCGCGCCCGGCGACCATCATCGAGGAGATCAGGGTGGCCGAACACATCACCGGCGAACGCACCATGGAAACCAAGGAATCCGAGGCCTTCTTCCATCTGCGGAACCACGTTCGCGACCTCATGCGCGACCAGGCGCGGCGCACCGAGGCGATGGCACAGCAGGAGATCATGACCGCCGACGCGGCGGCGACATGACGGCGCTCGACTTCACCGGCAAGCCCAGCTTCACCGGCAAGAAGGTGCTGGTGACCGGCGCGAGCCGCGGCATCGGCTATGGCGTCGCGCGCGGCTTCGCCACGGCCGGCGCCGATCTCACGATCATCGCGAGCGGTGAGGCGATCCACGAGGCCGCTGGGACCCTGGCCGCCGAGACCGGCGCCTCGGTAACGGGGCTGGTTTGCGACATCACCGACCGCGCCGCCGTCGCCAAACAAATCGGTGGCCTCGGCCGGCTCGACGTCCTGGTCAACAACGCGGGCTACGAGCGGCTGACGCCGATTCTCGAACCGGGTGACGAGGTCGAGGCGACCTTCCGGCGCATTATCGAGATCAACGTCATCGGCACCTATTACGTGACGCGCGAAGTGGTGGCGACCATGGAGGCCGGCGGACGCATCGTGATCACGGCCTCGGTGTGGGGCAAGACGGGCGCCGCCGAGTTCACCGGCTATTGCGCGTCGAAGCACGCCAATATCGGCTTCATGCGCGCGCTCGCCGACGAGCTTGGGCCGCGCGGCATCGCGGTCAACGCGGTCTGCCCCGGCTGGGTGCGCACCGAGGCGGCGATGCGCTCGCTGGCCCGGATCGCCCAGGCCGAAGGGCGCGGCGAGGACGACTGCCTCGCCGACATCCTGTCGGCCCAGGCCTTCGAAGGCCTCATGGAACCGGACGACGTCGCCTCGACGTACCTCTTTCTCGCCTCCGACGCCGCCGCCAACGTCACTGGTCAGGCGCTCAACGTCGACCGGGGCGAGCTATTCGCTTAAGGTACGGGGGTCATGCCACACTGGCTGCGCTTCGAACATCAGGGACACATCGGCTTCGGCACGCTCGCCGACGCGGCGATCGCGATTCACGACGGCGACATGTTCGACGATCCGACACCGACGGGTACGACACTGGCGCTGGGCGACGTCAAGCTGCTGACGCCGACCGTGCCGGGCAAGATGATCGCGCTGTGGAACAACTTCCACGCGCTGGCCGCGAAGCTCGATCTGACGCCGCCCGATGAGCCGCTCTATTTCCTCAAGGCAGGCACGTCGTTCCTGGCCACCGGCGAGACCATCCGGCGCCCCAAGGCTTACGACGGCCGGGTCATCTACGAGGGCGAACTCGGCATCGTCATCGGCAAGCGCTGCGCCGGCGTGTCGTTGGACGAGGCGGCCGACTGCGTCTTCGGCTACACCTGCATCAACGACGTCACCGCGGTCGACCTGTTGAACAAGGACCCGACGTTCCAACAATGGGCGCGCGCCAAGAGCTTCGACGGCTTCGGCGTGTTCGGGCCGGTCGTCGCGACCGATATCGACCCCGCCGCCTGCACCGTGAAGGTGGTGCTCAACGGCGATCTGCGCCAGGACTACCGCTTAAGCGACATGATCCATCCGCCGCTCGCCCTGGTCAGCCTGCTGTCGCACGACATGACGCTGATGCCCGGCGACGTCATCGCCTGCGGCACCTCGGTCGGCGTCGGCTCGATGAAACAGGCGCGCAACACGGTCGAGGTCACGATCGAGGGCATCGGCACGCTGAGCAACGTCTTCGCGCAATAGACGGCGCGACGGCGGCGGGGAGTCCACCGCGGCATCGTGCTCTATATTATGGTATAATACCAGTGAGCGCCTGAATTGACTCTCGGGATATTCATTGATGGCGGATGATGGCGGATTGTGATTCTATGGTCTCCCACCAGATGTGGGGGATGTCATGGGATCAGCACTCAAGATACGGGATGATTTGACGCCTTTGGAGCTTCGGCGCTGGGCTCGCGTGGAATCGTACGGTCGAGCGGCGGCGCGGGCCTATGGGATCGCGAATGCTTTGGAGGAGATGCCCCGGGCTGATGCCGCGCGGCTTGCGGGGATGGATCGCCAAACGCTTCGCGACGCGGTTGTTCGTTACAATGCAAAGGGATTGGAGGGGCTTCACGACCGTCCAAAGGGCTACTCGCCGCGGCGGCTGACGGCAGACGAGGAAGCGGCGCTGGCGGCGGTCATCATCGCCGGGCCGGAGCCTGAGCGCGACGGGGTTTGCGCCTGGACCCGGGCCGATCTGTGCCGCTGGCTGGAGGAGCGCTTCGCCAAGACCTACCACCCCTCGAGCATGACCCGGGTTCTACGGCGGATGGGATTTTCCCGCCAGAAGGCGCGCCCGAGCCACCCGCGAAGGGACGCCGAAGCGCAGGAGCGCTTCAAAAAAGGGGGCTTCGCGACATCCTGAAGGCGACCGCCGCGGCGCATCCCGACAAGCGCCTACAGCTGTGGTTTCAGGATGAAGCGCGCGTCGGCAACAAGGGCCGGGTGTGTCACCGGTGGTGGCGCAGGGGCGAGCGTGCCCCCGGGACGCGTCAAATCGGCTACCAGTGGGCCTACATCTTCTCCGCCGTGCGCCCGGACACCGGCGACGACGTCACCCTGGTGATGCCGAGCGTCAACGCCAAGGTCATGGACCTGTTTCTCGCACACTTCGCCGATACCCTGGACCAGGATGCGCACGCCGTCATGATGTGCGACGGCGCCGGTTGGCACGACGAGCGCGCCCTCACCGTCCCCGACAACGTCACCTTGGCGCTGTTGCCGCCTTACAGTCCCGAACTCAACCCCGTCGAGCGGGTTTGGCTCTACCTACGCGAACGCTTCCTATCGCTCCGCGTCCTCGACGACACCGAGGCCATCATCGACGCCTGTTGCCAAGCATGGATCGACCTCATCGCAGAACCGGATCGTATGCGAACCCTCTGCGCCTATCCATGGATCATGAAGGTGATTTCATAGGCTCACTGGTATTAGGAGGGATTTCGACATGGGAGGCGACATGAAAATCTGCGTTGTCGGCGCCGGCGCCATCGGTGGCTTGATGGCCGCGAAGTTGAGCCTGGCCGGCGAGGACGTCACGGTCGTCGATCAGGGCGCGCATCTCGCGGCGATCCAGGCCGATGGGCTCAAGCTCGTCTGGCACGACGGCAGCCTGCTGCACGCGCGCGACATCAAGGCAGCCGCGAGCCTTGAGGACGCCGGGCCGCAGGACTTGGTCATCCTGGCGCTCAAGGCGCACTATCTCGAAGCCGTCGCGCGCCAGATGCCGGCGCTCACCGGGCCGGACACGGCGATCTTGACGGTGCAGAACGGCATTCCGTGGTGGTACTTCCACAAGCATGGCGGGCCGTTCGACGGCCATCGCCTGGATTCACTCGATCCCACCGGCCTTCTGCAGAAGCATATCGACGGCGACCGCATCGTCGGCTGCGTCGTCTACCCGGCCGCCGAGGTCACCGAGCCGGGCGTCATCCGCCATGTCGAGGGCGACCGGTTCCCACTCGGCGAGCTCGATGGCGAGACATCCCAGCGCGCGAAAACCCTCTGCACGCTGCTCGAAGGCGCCGGTTTCCGCTCGCGCGTAATCGATGACATCCGATCCGAGATCTGGCTCAAGGCGTGGGGCAATCTCTCGTTCAACCCGATCAGCGCGCTGACCCAGGCGACACTGGTCGACATCTGCCAGTTCGGCGAGACGCGCGCGCTCGCGGCGGCGATGATGGGCGAGGCCCAGGCGATCGCCGAGCAGCTCGGCGTCAGCTTCCGTCACACCATCGAGAAACGCATCGCCGGCGCCGAACAGGTCGGCGCGCACAAGACGTCGATGCTGCAGGACGTTCAGGCGGGCCGTTCGCTCGAGGTCGAGGCTTTGTTGGGCGCGGTCCTCGAAATCGGCGCGCTGACCGCGACGCCGGCGCCGGCGATCCAAGCGGTTTACGCCTGCGTCAAGCTGTTGAACAAGACGATCTTGATGCAGGGCACGGGCATTAGTCCGAGCGCGGTCGCCTGACCGCAGCCCGGATCAACCGAGCGCCGCGCGCAAGGCGGCGATGTAGTCGGGGCCGATGCCGCAGCAGCCGCCGATGATGTCGGCGCCGGCGGCGCGCCAGTCGCGCGCGAGATCGGTGTAGATTGCCGGGCTCATGTCTTCGCGAATCGGCTGTTCGCCTTCGGCGCCCATCTCGTAATCGGCTGACACGGGCACGAAAGCGTTGGCGTAGGCGCCGACGCGAGCACTGGTCGCGGCGCGCAACGCGGGCAGTGCGCGGGTCACCGCTTCGGGGACGCAGCAGTTGAACAGCAGGGCCTCGACCGCCAGGCCATCGAGCGCCGCCAGCGCCTCGGCAACCGTCTCGCCCGAGCGCAGGCGGCCGTTCGCCGCGTCGTCGAGTGACCAGCTGACCCAGACGGGCTTGCCGGTCGTTGCCGCGCCGCGCGCGGCGCCCAGTGCCTCGGCGGCGCTCGACATCGTCTCGCAGATCAGCAGGTCGACGCCGCGCGCAAGCCGCCGGGCGATATGGCTGTAGACCTTCGCGATCTCGTCGGGCGCGCCGACCTTGTCGGGACGGTAACTGGTGTCGAGCGGCGGCAGCGATCCGGCGATGCGCACCGGGACGCCGGCCTTCTCGCGCGCCTCGCATGCCAGCGCGACCGCCGTGTCGGTCAGTTCGTCGAGGCGGTCCGCCATGTCCTCCATCGCCAGCAGGCTGGGCACGACGCCGTAGTTGCTGGTGGTGATCACGTCGGCGCCCGCCGCGATGAACTCGACGTGGATGTCGCGTACCGCCTCGGGGTGATCGATCAGCGCCGAGCCCGACCAGATCGTCGCCGCCTCGATCAGCCCGCGGCGCTGAAGCTCTCGGCCCATGCCGCCATCGAGCAGAATGAAATCGGGTGCTGTCATCGGAGGTCGTCCGCCATGGCGCCTATTTGGTCAGCGCGATGTAGACACCATCCCAGTCGGGTGGCGGCGGCGTGATTTCGAATTCGGCGATGCGCGCCTCATATAGATCATAAAGGGCGTTCAACTCGTGCCGCGCGCCGGCAATACGGCAGCGGGTGATCTGTTCGCGCGCCTCGCGCCATCGCTGCCCGCGATAGGCGTCGAGCATTCGACTGTGAAGTCCGCTCAACTTCTGAAACGCGTCGTCCCGGGTGAGCTGCGCCAACCCGATGAGGGCATAGATACGCGACGCCAGCGCCTTGCCCTTGACCCGGATGAGGTCGAGCTCGAGCACGGCGAGGTCGTCGGCCATCTCGTAGGTGTTGTCGCTGACGATGATGGTGACGCCATAGGTTCGGCACTGGGCCTCGAGTCGCGAGGCGAGGTTCACGTCGTCGCCGATCACTGAATACATGAAGCGCTGGTCCGAACCCATGTTGCCGACGATGCACTTGCCGGTGTTGAGGCCGATGCCGATATCGATGTCGACGAAGGGCTTGCCTTGCTCGGTGGCGTCCTCGCTGAGTTTCTTGTTGAGCTTCTCCAGGCCATCGAGCATGTCGAGCGCCGCGTTGCACATGTGCCGCGCGTGGTCGTCATCGTCGAGCGGCGCATTCCAGAACGCCATCACCGCGTCGCCCATGTACTTGTCGATGGTGCCGCCCGATGCGAGGATGCGGTCGGTCATCGCCGTGAAGTAGCGGTTGACGATATGCGTCAGCCCCGCGGGGTCGTCCTTGAAGGTTTCCGATATCTGCGTGAAGCCGCGGATGTCCGAAAACAGGATCGACATCGGCTTGATCTCGCCGCCGAGCTTCAACTGCTCGGGGTGCTCGGCGAGCTGCTCGACGAGCACCGGCGACAGGTAATGTGAGAAGGCGTCGCGCACTTGGCGGCGCTCGGACTCGGAGCGCAGATAGACCAGCAGCGTTTGGGACAGGAACACCATGCCCGCGACGAGCGACGGGACGACCGGGTCGACCAGCCAGCCGAGCGTGTCGAAGGCGTACCATGATCCGCCGACCGCCACCACCGTCGTCAGGCCGCCCAGCAGGGTGCTCCAAATTGCGCCGATGCGCGGCAGCATGAGAGTCAGCGCGAGCCCCAGCACGAGCATGAAGAGGAGCTCGGCGCCGGTGGCGAAATCGGGCCGCTGCAGGAACTCGCCGGTCATGATGTGCTCGATGACCTGGGCGTGGATTTCCACGCCGGGGGTGACTGGATCGAGCGGCGTCGCCCGGATGTCGTGCAGGCCCTGGGCACTGGTGCCGACAAGGATGATCTGTCCCCTGACCCTTTCAGGATTGAAATCTGGTTCCAATACTTCCCAGGCCGGGATGTAGCGATTGGGCGTCCTCGGTGAGTAATGCACGAAAAGGCGGCCGTTCGCGTCGGTCGGTACGACCAGCCTGCCAATTCGAATGTTGTTGATTCCGGTCTGCTTGCCGAACGCCGTCTCACCGCTCGCACCGGACGATTTGATCAGGTGGCTTTTGGCGCCTTGGGCGACGCGCAATGCCTCGGCCGAGAGTGAAGGGTAGAGCGTGTCGCCGATGCGGACGACCAGCGGGACGCGCCGGATGACTTGGTCGCGGTCGGGCGTGCCGACCAGCGAGCCGTTGCCCGCCGCGGCGGCCTCGATCTCGGGCAGGTTGGTGGCGGCGCCGCCATAGGCCACCATGAAGGGCCGCGGGTCGTCGCCGGCGAAGGCGACGGTGCCCTTGACCATGGGCAAATTGGGGCCCGGTTCACGGGTCAGAATGAATCCCGTCACGACGCGCGCCTGGGTCATCGCTTCGGCGAGCATGCCGTCGTGCGACGGCAGCGCATCGACGCGTTTGCGCAGGGCTTCGACCTCGGGAAGCGGCGGCCAGAGTGGCAGGATGCGCTCGGGCGACGTGCGGTCGTGCTCGGCGAAGACGATGTCGAGCGCGATCACCGCGGCGCCTGCACGGCCTAGCCGGCGGACCAGATCGGCCATGGTATGGCGCGGCCACGGCCATTGACCGAGCCGCGCCAAAGACTCCTCGTCAATGTCGACGATCTTGACCGGCAACGTCGGATCGTAGGGACGCGGTTTGATGCGCTGGTAGGTGTCGAAAATCAGCCAGCGGACCTGCTCGATCGGCAGCGGATCCTGGACGCGCACGACGAGCCCCAGGAACAAGATTAGATAAGGGATAAGACTCAGAAGACGGCGTTTCATGGCCGCATGGTACGCAAGCGAGGCGGCCGACTAAACAGTTCTTTATAGGGCACGCCCGGAAACCGCTTCAGGCTGCGTTGCAATGCCGCAAGGTCAAGTTATAACTTACCCTTACCCTTGCCCTTTGTCTTGCCCGGCGGCTCAAAAGTCACCGGGTCGCGGTTTTTCGTCAGCCCGTCGGGAATGCTTTTAATGAAAGGCTTTGGCACGAACCCGGCGCCGGTCAGGATCGGAGCGAATCCGCCGACCGTGGGCGGCGGTGGCGGCGGCCCACCGCCAGGCGGTGGGGGTGGTGGCGGCCCGCCGCCTCCTCCGCCGGGATCCGGGACGCTCGTCTGTTGGGGAACATTCTGCACCGGCACGAGCCGTTTGCTGTTCAGGAACAACGCGTAGAGTGAATTGTCCGCCTCTTCGAGGACAATCGTGCCTGAGGTGTCGTCGCTTTCAACGTTAGAGAACTCAGAACCGTCGGTAACGACGTAGGTGCCCGGTTGGTCGAGCGAGATGCACTCGCCGCCCGAATTGCAAATGTCGGCGGCGCCGTGTACCAGCTTCAAGAGCACGTTGTTCTTGTTGACGCGCCACTCGATGATCGTGCCGCGCACGCCCATGGTGGCGATCGGTGTTTCGATCAGGTACGACGACGGATCGACCGAGCCTGTAATGAAGCGGAACGCCCCCTTGGTGGTCGACAACACGAACTCGCCGGTGTTGCTGTCGGGATCGAAGACGAACTTGTCGAGCATCATGCTCGAATCGGGACCCATGGTCAGGGTCGTTTCGTCGAGGAACATGAGCTGGGTCGTGCTCTCTTTCCAGGTTTCGATCGTCTCGTCCTGGAAGATGCCCGAGCCGATGCCGAGCTCGCGCGGGTCTCCGCCAAGTGTCCCGGTCACTTTGTTTGTTACAGAGGAAGTTACGCCAATATTCTCCGCTGCCGTCGCGGAGACGGCGGAATACAAGACCAGACTCGCCGCGACGGCGATCGATCCGTAATTGGCGCGCATCAGAACCTCCAAACCAATGATACACCAGCTACGTGATTTTCAAAATCCTCAAAATCGTCGTTAGAGAGATTGGTTTGATACTGGTAGGACACGATAATGTCTTGGTTCTCGAGCAACACGCGCGAGAAGATGATCTGCGCACCAGGCGAAAGGTAAACATCCTCGCGATCCTCCGACGTTTCCCGACCGGCCGGGTCGATCACCGACTCGTTGTAGTCCTCGTAATACCCGGTCAGATTGACGCCGATGTAGATTTCAGGCGTGAACGGGAAGTAGTAGTCGTCCCGACCGCCAATCTGCTGATAGTTGAGTGGAAAGGTGTCGCCGCTGGCGCCGGTGCCCGTACCGCCAGCACCCTCGGTGCCGTTAAAACGATAGAGCGGATTGAGAATCAGCGAATCATTTGCCGTGGCTAGGCCAGTGATCACGAAGCGCGGATTGATCTCGAGCACGTAAGCATTGCTCCCGGCGATTTCGTCGTCGATCCGGTCGAAGACGGCGCGCAGGTTGAGGCTCTCGAAGACACCGCCGTTGGTCGCTTCAATAGCGACCGAGAACGCGCCCTCGTAAAAGAACTCCTCGCTGTCCAGAATTGCGTAGGATGCGCCGACCGCCGGATGGATGTCCCAGCCCTCGGTTAGCTCGAACACAGGCCCCGTCCGCATCCCGAGGTTGACGAAGTCAATCTCGCCGAACTTGGCGTGCCAGTTGCTGAACAAATCACCGTTGGTGCGCCACCTGGTCTCGCCGAACTTGCGATTGTCGGTGACGAGGGCTCGGCCGGACAGAACGCTATCGTCAGTGCTGCTGTTCGTGTCGACCTCGTGCTGTGGATTGCTTTCGTACTGCCCGCCGATCACGACGGTGATCTCGGTCTTGTCGGGCTCGAGCAAAAGCCGGCGCACGCGGCGGATGCCGTTCTGGGCCTCCTCGTTGTCCGGGTCGGTCGCGAGAATGCGTTCGTAGGCCGCCAGCGCCTTGCGCAGCTCGCCGCGCTCGCGCGCCAGGCTGGCGTAGCGGAAGTTGAGGTCGGTATTGGTCGGATCCTGCAGCAACTGCTCGAACACGCGGCGTAGTTCCTGCCGTGTCGGCTCCTGCGCCCAGGCGTCGCCGGACGCCAGAGCCATTGCCGCCGCCATGACCATGAACACGAATGGATGTACGCCGAGTCGAAACCGTCGGGCCAAAGCTCCCCTCCCACCTACTCGCCAGCGAGCCGACCCGAAATTGATCGGCACACCGGAAGAACTAAGTACCATCTAAAATTCTGCGTTAAGTAACCATAACTTAGCGGAATTTGGGGCGATGTCCCTATCTCTGTTGAAATTCGTGGGGCAGGCGTCGCTGGTTGATGATGCTATGCTGCCTTCATGATGGTTTCAATGGCACTGTCGGCCTGAGCCTTTCTCAAGTGTTCCTGGAGAGCATTTCGGAGGATGGGCAGCTGACGATAGGCCTTGAGGCGACGGAAGGTTTTCTGGGCCTCCAGCAGGCCGGCGGCGGTCCATCTGAGCGCCATCTCGGCGTGTCTCCAGCGTTTGACGTTGCGGGTGACCTGGCGCACCGTGCCGAGCGCGTTCTCGACGATGTTGGTGCAGGCGAGCGAGCGCCGGAGTTCGTGCGGCAGGCCGAGGCGGATGACGGTGAGGATCTCGTCCAGCCCCTCCAGGATGCTGCCCGAGACGCCCGGTTCCTCATGCTCCAGACGCCGGGCCAGGTTGCGCAGCAGCCGTTCGGCCTTGTCTGCGTCGTCCTGGTCCCAGGCCTGACGGAGCGCCTTCTTGACGCTTGCATGCAAATGCAGGGGCAGGCGCTCGATGATGTTACGGCCCTTGTGGACCTGGCAGCGCTGGATGGCGGCGGCCACACCGAAGGTGTTGCGGATCGCTTTGCTGAGCGCCTTCGCGCCATCGACGATGAACAGCCGGGGCAGCGTCGGATCGAGCCCCCTGGCGAGGAGATTGTCGAGCAAGGCCTGGACGACGACAGTGTTCTCCGTCGCCCCCTCGACCACGGCCAGGACATGCTTGTCGCCGTTGCCATCGACGCCGATCGCCGCCACCAAGACATGGTCGCCGACATGCAGACCGTCGATCTGGATGACCAGCAGGTCGAGCTCCGAGAGGTCCGAGGCGAGCCAGGCCTTCATCTTCTTGCGCGACAGCGCCACAAAGCGCCGGGAAACGGCCGACTTCGAGGTGCCGTCGCCACGCGCTTTCGCCAGGTCGCCCTCGGGCAGACGGACCGCGCGGTGGTACTTGCGGGTCGACACGTTCAGGACCATCAGGTTGAGCGCCCACTCGAGCAACAGGTTGCCGTCGCGCAGCACCTGCCAGCTCTCCAAACCCACCTCCTTGCCAGCATGGTCGCGAACCCGTGGCCGCTGCACTTTCACGCGGCCGCCGTGGTAGCCGATCTCGCTCTGCGTATGGCCCCAGCGATAACCCCGACGGTTCCCATGGCGACGATGTCGGGCCCCGCACACGGTCGTGGCGTCCTCCTCCATCATCTCGGCCAAGGCCTCGACCCCGGCCAGGAGACAGAACCGATCCACGCTGAGACGGACTGCGTCCATCGCGTCTGCCAGCGGCGGCATAGGAAACGAGGTGGCAAGGGCTTTCGGGCTACTGGAACTACGGATATTCTTTCCCATGGTGTCGTTCTCCCTCTTGGGTTTGCAGCACCCGGAGCCTAACGGCTCCAGGAGAGCGACACCTACCTCAACTTTTCAACATCGACCGGGACATCTCCGTCGATCGTCGCAACGATGTGCGGGTTCGCTTCGAGGCGTTCGGGTACCAGCGATTCGAAGACCGTCTGACATGTCGCTTGGTTCATCCCGCATTTCCCAAGTAGCGTCGATATTCAGTGCGGCGAGAAGGCGATTCTGCTATAAGAATCATGAAGTTGTAGCATGCATGGAGCGGCGGATATGGCACACCCGATGGGTGAATCGAAACCGGGGTGCCTTCGGGTCGTTTTTGACCGTTGCTTGAAGCTTGAATTCCACGGTTCCAAGATCACCTCTGATGCCGGGTTGCTCGCCTACCGGGAGCTTGACGATGCCCTCGGCCTGACTGAGATGGCGAGGGTGTTTTCCACGACAGCCGTACCGGCAAGAACGGATGGCACGGCATAACGGGGCAGTTCCGTCAGTCCGTCTTTGGCCGTCTTGGCGGATACGACGACGTGAACGATGCCGATCGTCTGGGTCGTGATCCCGCCATGCGCTGGATTGTCGGCGGCAAGGCCATCGAAAGACAGGCCGCTTCCACCAGCCAGATGGGACGCTTCGAGACGGAGCTATTGGCCACCGACGAGAACGTTGAAGCCTTGGCCGACATGAACGGGGTGTGGATCGACAAGGTTCATGACCGCCATCCGCCGAATATGATCATTCTCGACATGGATAGCTCCGTCAGCCCGACCCATGGCGATCAGGAGGGCACGGCCTACAACGGGCACTTCGGGTGTTCCTGCTATCATCCGCTGTTCGTGTTCAACCAGTTCGGCGACTTGGAGAGATGTTCCCTGCGCCCCGGTAATGTTCACAGTGCCGACGGATGGCGGAATGTTCTGGAGCCGGTGGTGATGCGCTATAAGGAAAGGAAGGTGCGGCTGTATTTTCGTGGCGATGCCGCCTTCGCCTCACCGGAGATATACGAATATCTCGAAGCCGAGGGATTACTCTACGTCATCCGCCTCAAAGCGAACGCGATTCTCCAGCGGAACATTGCCCATCTGCTTACGCGACCTGTCGGTCGCCCGCCCGACCATGTTCGCCGTTTCCACGCCAGCTTCAGCTATCAGGCCGGATCGTGGAACAAGAAGCGCCGTGTCGTGGCCAAAGTGGAGTGGCACCCCGGCGAGCTGGTTCCTCGCGTCGGTTTCATCGTCACTAATCTGTCGCGCCCTACCAAGCGGGTGGTGGCGTTCTATAATCACCGTGGCACGGCGGAGCAGCACATCAAGGAAGGCAAGAACGCCATCAACTGGACCCGTCTGTCATGTCGCAAGTTCCGCAACAATGCCGTTCGGCTCCAGCTTCACGCCCTGGCCTACAATCTGGGCAACTTCATGAGGACACTGGCTTTGCCGAAGGAGGTGGAGCACTGGTCGATGACGACGTTGCGCGACAAGCTGGTGAAGATCGGGGCCAAGGTTGTCCGACATGGCCGCTACGTTACGTTCCAACTGGCTGAGGTGGCGGTGCCGAGGGAGCTGTTCCGAAAAATCCTCCGCCTCATCGATGGGCTGCGACCGGCCCCTTTGCCGCCATGACGGCGTTCCATCCCGTAGCATCCAGGTCGCCCGACAGGACAGGTGTGTGCTGCGCAGGTCGAAGTGTGCCCTCACAGTGCGAAATGGTCACGGGGCCGGGCTTCTCATCGCCAAATCAGCCCGATCAAGAGCGGACCACAGCCTATCGTGACAGCTCAGGGCCGGATTCGCGGTCGGATGCCCATTGTGCTACCTGAGTCGGACCCGATTTCCTTGGACACAGAATTGGCTTAATCGAAGTGTCCAAGGAGGACCGGAACATGACCGACAATTTTGAGAACAAAGTTGCTGTTGATGGGCCTGTGGTAAACGAGGGCGAGCTTGGCTCGTCCACGTTTTCCCCGGGCCAGGTTTCGCCGGCAGGCCCGCTGGGACTTGGCCAGCGGTGGACGGTGACGCGCAAGCGTGAGGTTGCCCTGCGGCTTTTGCGTGGCGAGCCGGTGGAACTTTTGTCGCGGCAGTTGGGCGTGGAGATTTTCCGGCTCGAGCAGTGGCGTGAGAAGGCGATCGCCGGGATCGATGCCTCGCTCAAGGAACGCAAGGGCGATCCGGTGAAGGCGGAACTGGACATCGCCATGAAGCGGATCGGGGAGTTGATCATGCAGGTGGAACTGCTGGAGGCCAAGACGGAGACGTCCGGCCCTTTGGGGCGGCGGAGGTCGCGGCGATGAGTGCCGCCACCTCTCCCGGCACGGGTTTGGCCTACGGCCTCCAGCGGGTCTGTGCGGCCTGGGGTTTTGCCCGTTCCTCGTTCTACGCCATGAAATCCCGGCAGCAGGCCACCGCTGAGCGCCCACCAGCAAAGCGCCGGGGACCGAAGCCCTCGATCTCGGACGAGGCTCTGCTGGTGGCCATCGAGGCCGACCTGGAGGCATCCCCCTGGGAGGGCGAGGGACACCGCAAGGTCTGGGCTCGGCTTCGGGTCTGTCGTGGCATCCGTGTTTCCCGCAAGCGGGGGCTCCGGGTGATGCGCGAGAACAACCTGCTCTCGCCCCATCGCTGCCGCCGCCGTGGCGGAAATCCCCATGTCGGTGAGATCATCACCCATGCCCCCAACCTCATGTGGGGCACGGACGGCGTTCGGGTGTTCACGGTGGACGACGGCTGGGGCTGGATATTCACCGCCATCGAGCATTGGAACGCCGAGTGCGTCGGCTGGCATGTGTGCAAGCGAGGCGACCGCTTCGCCGCCCTTCAGCCGATCTCCATGGGGCTTGCGAGGCTGTATGCCTCGACCTCCGCCGGTGCGGCGCGGGGGCTGGCCTTGCGGATGGATCACGGCTCCCAGTATCTGTCGGACCACTTCACCAACCAGATCAAGTTCTGGGGCATCCAGCCGTCCTACGCCTTCGTCGAACAGCCCCAGACCAACGGCGTCGCCGAGAGGTTCAATCGCACGCTCAAGGAACAGATCATCCATGGCCGCATCTACCGCAACATCGCGGAGCTGCGGAACGCCGTCCGCGGGTTCGTCGAACAGTACAATGCCCAGTGGATCGTGGAGAAGAACGGCTACCTGAGCCCCGCTCAAGCTCGTCAGGCGTGGCACACCGCGATGTCACTCAGGCCCGCCGCATGAGACAAACTTGTGTCCAAGGAACCGGGTGCGATACACCCATTGTGCTACCAATGTCGGCGATTGGGAGGAGCCATCTGGGGAATCCCGGATTAGCGTGGTACGCGACGAATTCCACCGTGGCGCCCTCCGTGAATCGTAAAGCGCGAAGTTAGGTGAGGTCTTCATCAAATTTAGCTGCGCATCAAGCCAATCTAAATGTGCTCTTCGGAATTCAAATGACCGGTTTGGGAAATTTTCTTCGTCAAATAGGCGAATGAACTGGCGGACTTGGACGAGCGCGCGTTTAACTTCCTCCATACCCTTTTGATAGATTTCTACGGCGGTCATATCGCCTCCTTCCAACCGTTGAGACGCTTTGATCTCCGCGATCGTCGGCGAGAGATTTGCAGATCCAAAATAATAGACGATGCGTTGTGAAGGCCGTGATGTTCCGTGTTCAGTTTGAGTTTCCTGAGTCTGCGCTGACGCCTCAACAAGTAGCTCGCCAACAGCCCTCATAACATCTTCGCGGGATCGAAGGACCTCGACGCTTGGTTCTAGGTTTTTCTTCAGTACTTCCCGATGTTTCTCCAATGCGATACGCGTATCTCTAAACAATCGCCGGGCTTCGCGGTTATAGACTTCACCATAGGTAAATGCTCCGATATAGATTGCAATTGCAGTAATGGACCACCAGTACGTTGAGATATCGGCGCTTTCAAAACCTAAATACAAAAACCCTACTAAGGCAATTACTGCAATTGCGACCGGCACAAAAAATGTCGCGATGACTCTCGCCGCTATCCATCTGATCGCAAGTGAATGTCTCTTGCGCCAGCGACGCTTGTCCATTTCTGTCGTCAGTCGATCATCCACTGCCGTTCCCCCGTATTTGTTCAGATTTAGCCGTACCCAATTTTACGAAAAGATTGTGGTTAAGGGTCATATTTCACGGCATAATAGACGGGTTTTACGCGAGAAAGCAAGGCCAACCGACAATGGCTGATGATGTGTTTGGAGAGCTTGAAAATGTAAAACGGAACTGACGATGGTCGCCGCGAGAACAGCCCGGAGGCGATCGCCGGCGGCCTTGTCGTCTGGATCAGCCCGAAGGGGCATTCCTTGGCCGCGGATGCGGCGCGCGTCGTTACTTGCGTAGCCATGGGTTCTATTTAGGCAATTAGGCGCGAACTATGCCCACGAACTATGCCAGTGCTGATGTCGACCCGATATATCCCAAGTAACTCGATTTCCATGGTGATGTTACCCAAATGCGGCCGTCGTTGGAAACGTTTTGCGCCTCAACCTTCCGGATAGCTCGATGTTCGTCGGTTGGCAGTGTCCAGAAGCCCATTCGGCCAATTTTGTCGTCATCCGGACGCACCTCTCCCGTCGTTTCTACCTCGCCGTGGATTTCCTCGGCCTACGCCGGAGCGGGTCTTGGTCGCAGATCATTAATCAGGCCCAGCATTTTCCGGAATAGTTCTCTCGATACTGCCACATCGGCGAGTTGGAACGTGATACACCGACCGCGCCGGACCACCTTCGCGCCGATCCTGACCAGCCTTGATCGGCTTTGCCGTTCAAGCCTGTAACGTGGTCAGAGACCAGCGTGCCACCTCCTTGGGCAAGGTCAGCGTCCGCTTGAAGTTGGCGAGATTGTAGGCCGGGTTATGAAGCTAGAGCCGGACGGCGTTGTCGCGGAACTTGCGGCACGACAGCCGGGTCCATTTGATGGCGTTCTTGGTTCATCGCTCTTCGCGCTTCACCCTTGATGAGCTGCTCCGCCGCGCCGCGCCGATTGTAGAAGGCGACAACAAACGGTCCGTCCTGCACCGTGCGCAGGACGATTTCAAGGCCAAGAACTTCATCGGCAAGCCGGCCGCCGTGCCCGAGTCGAAATGGCGCGAGGCCGCCGTCTAAGCAGTCCGTCAGTCGGCCAGGCGCTCGGCGATGGCGACGATGCGGTACATGGCGCGCAGCACCGGCTTCTCGATCAGCTTGCCGTCGACAACGACCAGCCCGCTGTCGGCCGTCTCGAAGGCCTCGATCACCTTGCGGGCCTGCGCGATCGCCGCGGTGCTCGGCGTGAAGACCGCGTTGAGCAAGGGGATCTGCTTGGGGTGGATGGCGGCCTTGCCGGTCATACCCAGCTTGGCGGCGGCCCTGGCCGCGGCCTCGAAGCCGGCCGTGTCGTCGAGATCGAGATAGGGCACGTCGATCAGGTCGAGGCTCGCCATCGCGGCGGCGTGGACGACGCGCGAGCGGGCATAGAGCAGCGCGTCCCAGGTCGGCTCGACGCGCAGCGCGGCCGACAGGTCGATGGCGCCGAACAGCAGTGAATCGATTCGCCGGCTGGCGACCGCGATCTCGTGACAGTTCTCGAGCCCCTCGTTGGTCTCGATGATGACGTGAAACCGGATCTTCGCGTGCGGCCCGTCGAGCAGCTCGTCGAGCGCCTTGATGTCGTTCGCCGAGATGATCTTGGGCAGCATCAGGGCGGGCGGCGGGGTTGCGCTGGCGAGGATGGCATGGAGGTCAGCGATGCCGTCGCGCGTGCGCAGGCCGTTGACGCGCACCAGGCGCTCGACGCCGTCGTCGGCCTGGCGCTCGGCGAACAGCGCGAGCGTCTTGTCGCGCGCTTCGTCCTTGTGCTCGGGCGCGATGGCGTCCTCGAGGTCGACGCATACCATGTCGGCGCCGCTGACTAGCGCCTTGGGGAACATGTCCGGGCGCGTGCCCGGCGCGAAGATCAGGCTGCGACGCGGCTGATACGCTCGCTCGCTCATGCCGCGCGCGCCGTGGTGACGCGCGCCGGGGCGCCGTCTGCGTAGGCAACTTCGACTTCGCCGGGCGTGCATGCGGCGAAGCTCTGGCGCATCTCGTGGCCGGGCCAGCGGAAGGTCACCTCGCCGCGCGCGGGCCGGTAAACCGCGGTGTAAACCGTCGCGAAATCGCCCGACAGCGGCTTGTAGACGGGCGCCTCGAAGAAGGCGTCGCCCAGGTCGGGCCGGCCGAGACGGTCTCGCAGGTACGTAAGACGCTCGACCGAGCGCGAACCGGCGGCGTGCTCGGGCCACTCGACCCGCTCGGGGTGGTTGGTGGTGACCGGGGTCTGCCAGATGCGCGTCGGGCGGTCGGGCGCCATCAACGCGGTGAAGTGGTTGCCCGAACGGTCGAGCACGACGATGTTCTGCTGCAAGTGCGTGCGCAGGCGCAGCAACACGGCCTTGGCCTCGGCCGCCGTGCGGCAGGTCTCGAGGATGTAGCGCGTGACCAGGATGACGCCGATCCCCTTGCCGCAGACCGGACGGCCGCCGAAGGTCAGGCAGCACGCGAGGCCATCCTCGTTCATGCCGTCCAACAACCCCCAGGCACCTTCGTTGAGGCCGATGACGGCGCGGCCCGACCAGTTGCTCCTGAGAATGATGCTGCCGGTAAATGACAGGTCGAAGTCGTAGTTGCGTGTCAGCACCGGCTCGCCATCGGTCGTGACCGCGACCGAGCAACCCGAGAAGACGTTGGGCGGCGACCACATGCTGAGCATGCGGTGGGCGAGCGTGTCGTCGCCCGCCAGGCGGCAGAGGTGCCGCCACATCGGCTTGAGCTCGGGCATATGGCGGTCGAACGCGCGCGCGCATGCCGCGAGGCTCGGGCGCGCCGCATCGCCGTCCTTCAGGTACCAGCCGCGCACCCCCGGCCACGAAGCCTGGAAACGTTCGCACCAGGCGTCGCCCGGCCGGTCTTCGGCGATGGCGCGGAAAATCTTCGTCGTCATATCAACCAAACTCCAACGGTGGTGCGCGCGAGTCTGGCGAATTTGCACGGCCGATGCAACGCTTGGGCGTCAGCCGTGCCGGTACGGCGCGCGGTCGAGCGGCGAAAGTTTCTGTTCGTCGATCAGCACCGGCGCGGCACGCAGTTCCTGCGTGAAGCCCGAGGCGCCGAAGGCGATCACGCCGCCCTTGGGCCAGTTGGTCTCGATGCGCCAGCGCCAATAGGGCCGGTCGAGACATATCTTCTGGTCGGCCACCGCCGCGCGCGCGATGCCGTCGATCGAGGCCTCGTGGATCGCCGTCCGGTAGCCGCTGTCGCCCCAGTCGATGTCGATGCCAAGATCGGTCACGTCATGGAAGGCGAGCGTGGCCGGCGCGACCCGAAACTGGACACGGCGGTCGACGCCACACTCCCACTCGACGATATGGTCGATGTCGAGCACCAGGTCGCTGCGCCAGTCGTCGCGCGCGGGATCGCCGAGCGACAGATGCAGGCCATAGATATGGTTGTCGTGCCACGACAGCCGCTCGAAGTCGGCCTCGGTGATGGTCGGCGCGGCCATGGCGACCGGCGGCCCTAGGTTCCGCCACCGCTCATCGGTTGGCGCGGGCGGCGACGCTGTGCAACAGGACGTTGACGCTCGGGAAGGTGTAGCCGGGCTCGATGTTCTCCGCCTCGTTGTGCGAGATGCCGTCCTCACAGGGCGAGAAGAGCAGCGCCGTCGGCACGATCTTGGCCATGTTGTAGGCATCGTGGCCGGCCTGGCTGAACATCTCGATATAGCCGAGCCGAGGTCGTCGGCCGCCTGCTTGATCAGGCCGATGCAGTCGGCGTCGAAGACCTCGTTGCCGAACGCCCAGCGCTCGACCACCTCGACCTCGACCCGGGCGCGCTCGCCGATATCGGCCATCGCGGCTTCGACCTCGGCAGCCATCGCCTCGGTCTTCGCCTTGTCCGGCGTGCGGAAGTCGATCGTCACCTGGGCGTAATCGGGCAGGATGCCGAGCTGGTTGGGCCAGCAATCGATGCGGCTCGCGGTCGCCTTGCCGTCGATGTCGGCGTATTTCCAACCGACCTCGTTGACCTTGACGATGAGCATGGCGGCGCCGACCAGCGCGTTGCGCCGGCGCGCCATCGCGGTCGGCCCGGAATGCGCAGTCTCGCCGTGGAAGTCGACGTTCATGCCGATCACCTGATAGGCGCCGGTGACGATGCCGAGCGGCAGGTTCTTGGCCTCCAGCTCGGGGCCTTGCTCGATATGCAGCTCGAAATAGCTGTCGATGTCGCGCCCACCCATCGGCGTCGTGCCGGCGTAGCCGATGCGGGTCAGCTCCTCGCCATAGACGTAGCCGTCGTCGTCGGTACGTGCCAGCGCCCAGTCGAGCTCCCGGACGCCGGCGAAGACGGCCGAGGCGATCATCGGCGGGCGGAAGCGCGCGCCTTCCTCGTTGGTCCAGTTGACTACCTCGATGGGCCGCTTGGTGGCGATGCCGTGGTCGTTGAGCGTGCGCACGACCTCGAGGCCGCCGAGCACGCCGAGGATGCCGTCGTAGCGGCCGCCGGCGACCTGGGTGTCGAGGTGGCTGCCGATCATCACCGGCGGCAGCGTGTCGTCGCTGCCCGCCCGGCGCGCGAAGATGTTGCCCATGCCGTCGACGGAGATCGCGCAACCGGCCGCCTCGCACCAAGCGACGAACAGGTCGCGCATCTCCTTGTCGGCGTCGTCGAGCGCGAGTCGTCTCAGGCCACCGGCCCGGCCCGGCCCGATCTTGGCCGAATCCATGAGTGTCCGCCACAGCCGGTCGCCGTCTATCCTTATATTGCCGAGCGATGATTCCATGCCGATTTATCCTTTTACGGCAGGGGCGAGCGTGCCGAGCCGCGCGCGCAGCGACGCCAGATAGATGACGAAGAAGTAGAAAATGAACAGCTCGTGGGTCTCGCTGACGCGCATGACGATGACCGAGACGGGCAGGAGTCCGATGTCGGAGAGGCGCTCGGGAAGGGTCGAGATCTCGGCGATCAGGGCGGTGGCGAGGCCCACCGCCGTTGGCATCAGCCACCAGGGCTTCGCGATCAGGCCGCGGCCGGTGTACCGCTGCATCAGGGGATGGACGATGCCGCCCGCGATCATGCTCAGTTCCAAGAGAAGGCGAGGCTTCTCGTTGAACCAACTGCTCACATTGTGGAGGTTGGTTTCCTGCTGCTTGTTGACGTCGGCCAGCCATTCGGGCGTCTGCCACCCCATGAAGTGCTGGCCATAGCTGGACTGGGTGTGGGTCTGGTATGGAAAATCTAAGTCATTGATTTAGTGCGTTTTTTGTGTCGAGACGAACGGCCGAAATCGGCTATTCGTGACAATGGGCCGCTCCAAGGCAGGATTTTGTTACGACGGCAGGGTCGAGCAGGGGAAGGTGGGAACGCTCCGCACCGCCAGAAGCGGTACGATGCCGTGTCTCGAAACCCAACATCGGGAGCATTCCCATGGCAGTATCCCCGCCTCCGGCGCCTTCGTCCATCGATCTTTCCGGCCTGCCTCCTCGGGTCGTCGAGGCGGCCGCCCGGGTGCTCGCACTGTGTCGCGAGGAGCTTCGTTCCGAGCCGCGCCCCGAGGCGCCCGAGGAGGTCGAGTTGCGGGTGCGTGAGGCCACGAACGAGTTCGCTCGCGATGTCATGGGCGCCGTCATCGAGAACCGGGACGATGGCGCTTCCCGGATCGAGCGGGACGGGCAGAGCTGGTTCCGGGTCGCGGTGACGCCGAAGACGATCATGACCTCGCTCGGTCCGGTGACCTACCGGCGAGCGCGTTACCGCAGCGGCGCGAGCGGGGCATCGCCGGTGCCGGTCGACGAGAGCCTGGGCCTCGTCGACGATTACCTGACGCGGCCGGCGGCCGAGCTCGGTCTGCTGATGATGGGTCACTGCACGGCCCGGGAAGCGGCGGCGTTCTTTGCGAAGACCGGCGCCATGACGCCGTCGGTGAGCACCCTGCAGCGCCTGACCCTGAGCATGCACGAATGCTGGGAGAGCCTCGGCCCGGAGACGCTGGGCAGCATCCGTGAGGCCGAGGGCATACCCGCAGGACGCGACCACCGCCTCGGTCTCCCTCGACGGCGTCATGGTGCCGCTGAGACCCGGCGAGGACGGTCGCGCCAAGGCCTCCTGGCGCGAGGCTGCCTGCGGCACGGTCTCCTTCCACGACGCCGAGGGCAAGCGCCTGAAGACCCTCTATCTCGGCCGCATGCCGGAGAGCGGCAAGCTCACGCTGAAGGCGCAGCTTGCAAGCGAAGTCGCACACATCAGGCGAGCACGCCCCGAGATCGGGATCGTCGCTATCGCCGATGGCGCCGCCGACAACTGGACCTTCCTGGAGACCCTGTCGCCCGAAACCGAGGTGATCGACTTCTGGCATGCTTGCGAACATCTGCAAACCGCGTCCGACCATGCCGTGGCGCCCGGCTGGTTCGAGAAGTACCGCGAGATCCTCCGTCACGATCCCCGTGGCGTCGCCAAGGTGATCCGGGCGCTGCGCCACCTTCGCGATGCCGCCGCTGCGCCGGACCGGGCCGAGACCGAGCGGGAACTCGCCTTCTTCCGCAAGCATCGCCATCGCATGCGCTACCACGCCCTGAAGGAAGAGGGCATCGCCATCGGCTCAGGCGTGGTCGAAGCTGCCAACAAGACCCTGGTGACACAGCGCATGAAGCGCTCCGGCATGCGCTGGCGGATCGTCGGCGGACAGGCTGTTCTGACCTTCCGCGCCCTGATCAAATCCGGCCGCTTCGAGCGGGCATGGAAGGCCCTGATCAGCGCAACCGACACACCGGCCAACGACAACATCAGTCCACGTGCAGCAGCCATGGCAATCGCTGCCTGAACTCAACGAACCAAGCCGCAGACATCACTGCCATGCGAGACTCGCACCCAGCCGGACACCTCGCCGATCATGAAGGCACAGCCCGCGCAAATCAGCGCGATCCATGGCAAGAGGCCCCGGTGCTGGCGCGCCGCCGGCATGCGAAGCGCGGCAATGCCGTATACTAGCGCGACAAGCAACACGACGACCTGGACGTTTTCTAGAATGCCCAACTCGCCGTCGAAATATTGCGCATAATACTGGGCATCCCAAAACGCAACGGCATACAAGACGCATATGGTGGCGAGCGGGATGGCCAGGGTCATCCAACGCGACAATTCCGCTTCGATACCCGCCGACGGGCGATCGCTTGCGGCTCCGTTCGACCGACCGTTACCCGTCCGCTCGCTCTCCGACATCCGAGTTCTGTTTCCGTGCTATCGATATTCTGGTGCCGGCGGCAGGAATCGAACCCGCGACCTGATGCTTACAAGGCAACTGCTCTACCAACTGAGCTACGCCGGCCCGGACGCGGGGCGCACGATAGCGCCGAGACCCGCCCCGGGCAAGCTTGCCGCTGCGCCATCGGCAACCGCCAGCGCATAGAGAGCGACCGCGGCGGCGGCCGCGACGTTCAGGCTTTCGACGGCGTCCGAGATCGGCAGATGAACCGCCACGTCGCAACCGTCACGGGTCAGGCGCCGCAGACCCGGCCCTTCGGCGCCGAGGACCAGCGCGATGGGCCCGTCGGGGGCGCCGCCGGCAATCGGCGCGGCCGCGGCACGGTCGAGCCCGACCACCCAATAGCCCAGTGTCTTGAGGCTCGCGAGGGCACGAGCGAGGTTGGCTACGCGCACCAGCGGCACGATATCGAGCGCGCCGGATGCCGCCTTGGCGAGCGCGCCGCTTTCATGCGGCGCATGGCGGTCCGGCACGATTACGGCGCGGACGTCGAACGCCGCCGCCGCGCGCAGAACCGCGCCGACGTTCTGCGGGTCGGTAACCCGATCGAGGACGACGACCCGCTGCGCGGCGTTTCCGCTCGTCGCGCAGGCAGTCTCCAGGGACAAACCGGCCAGCGGGACGCATTCCAGCGCGAGGCCCTGATGCACGGCGCCGGGCGGTAACGCGCGGCTGATCTCGTCACGTTCGGTCTCGACGATGGTCAACCCTGGCCGGCCGAAGTCTTCGCCCAGGTCGCCGCGGAGCTCGGCGAGCGCGGGAGGCGTCGCCGACAGGCGTCGGCAGTCGCGTTCCGGGTTGCCGAGCGCGGCGATAACCGCGTGCCGGCCGTACAGCCGGACCGGCACGTCGGACGAAGTTCCGCGGCGTGGCGGCCGGGACTTCTGGTAGCTCGATCTGGGCTTGCGTCGGGTCATGGTTTATTCCCGCATTTCCCAAGTATCGTCGATATTCAGTGCGGCGAGAAGGCGATTCTGCTATAAGAATCATGAAGTTGTAGCATACATGGAGCGGCGGATATGGCACACCCGATGGGTGAATCGAAACCGGGGTGCCTTCGGGTCGTTTTTGACCGTCGATTGAAGCTTGAATTCCACGGTTCCAAGATCACCTCTGATGCCGGGTTGCTCGCCTACCGGGAGCTTGACGATGCCCTCGGCCTGACTGAGATGGCCGAGGGTGTTTTCCAGGATAGCCGTACCGGCAAGAACGGATGGCACGGCATGACGGGTCAGTTTCGCCAGTCCGTTTTCGGGCGCCTTGGCGGCTATGACGATGTGAACGACGCCGACCGTCTGGGACGCGATCCCGCCATGCGCTGGATTGTTGGCGGCAAGGCCATCGAAAGACAGGCCGCTTCCACCAGCCAGATGGGACGCTTCGAGACGGAGCTATTGGCCACCGACGAGAACGTTGAAGCCTTGGTCGACATGAACGGGGTGTGGATCGACAAGGTTCATGACCGCCATCCGCCGAAGATGATCATTCTCGACATGGACAGCAGCGTCAGCCCGACCCATGGCGAACAAGAGGGAACAGCGTACAATGGTCACTTCGGCTGTACCTGCTAGCATCCGCTATTCCTGTTCAACCAGTTCGGCGACTTGGAGAGATGTTCCCTGCGCCCCGGTAATGTTCACAGTGCCGACGGATGGCGGAATGTTCTGGAGCCGGTGGTGATGCGCTATAAGGAAAGGAAGGTGCGGCTGTATTTTCGTGGCGATGCCGCCTTCGCCTCACCGGAGATATACGAATATCTCGAAGCCGAGGGATTACTCTACGTCATCCGCCTCAAAGCGAACGCGATTCTCCAGCGGAACATTGCCCATCTGCTTACGCGACCTGTCGGTCGCCCGCCCGACCATGTTCGCCGTTTCCACGCCAGCTTCAGCTATCAGGCCGGATCGTGGAACAAGAAGCGCCGTGTCGTGGCCAAAGTGGAGTGGCACCCCGGCGAGCTGGTTCCTCGCGTCGGTTTCATCGTCACTAATCTGTCGCGCCCTACCAAGCGGGTGGTGGCGTTCTATAATCACCGTGGCACGGCGGAGCAGCACATCAAGGAAGGCAAGAACGCCATCAACTGGACCCGTCTGTCATGTCGCAAGTTCCGCAACAATGCCGTTCGGCTCCAGCTTCACGCCCTGGCCTACAATCTGGGCAACTTCATGAGGACACTGGCTTTGCCGAAGGAGGTGGAGCACTGGTCGATGACGACGTTGCGCGACAAGCTGGTGAAGATCGGGGCCAAGGTTGTCCGACATGGCCGCTACGTTACGTTCCAATTGGCTGAGGTGGCGGTGCCGAGGGACCTGTTCCGGAAAATCCTGAGCTTGATTGATGATCTGCGACGAAGACCCGCTCCGGCGTAGGCCGAGGGAATCGACGGCGAGGAGAAAGCGACAGGAGAGGTGTGTCTGGATGGCGAGAAAAATGACCGAGTGGCCTTCCAAGCGCGGGCCGATTACCAAAATCATGCCATCGGATGGCTGCATAGGGGATACAGTTCCCTTGGCGGTGGGAAAGTGGTACGATTTCCACGAATTTGGATGGTATATGGGGAATGTCGGTTATTATAACTTCCAGGATTCGACGTGCGCAACCTTATCAGTTCGAAACGGCCTCCTATATATGGTGTTCGCGAGACGGCGTTCGCGCCCGTCAAAATCATTGACAACGCAGCGGGAATTCCCATAGTGCGCTCTTCCGCTACGACCGCTGACCCGCGTCTGCGCGGAGGGGTGGCCGAGTGGTTAAAGGCAGCAGACTGTAAATCTGCCGACGTACGTCTACGTAGGTTCGAATCCTACCCCCTCCACCACGGCGCGGCATCTCGATGGGCTGAAGGCAACATGCGGGTGTAGCTCAGTGGTAGAGCTCCAGCCTTCCAAGCTGGCTACGCGGGTTCGATCCCCGCCACCCGCTCCAAGGTCGGGTATTTGGGCGGTGGCGAACGACGAAAGTAGGCGACGGGCGACCTCAACCCCTGGATTTTGAGAGTTAAGGCGATGGCGAAGGAAAAGTTTGAACGTACGAAGCCGCATGTCAACATTGGCACGATTGGTCATGTGGACCATGGCAAGACGACGTTGACGGCGGCGATCACGAAGATTCTGGCGGAGACGGGCGGCGCGGAGTTTATCGAGTTCGACAAGATCGACAAGGCGCCGGAGGAGCGCGCGCGCGGTATCACGATCAACACGGCGCATGTCGAGTACGAGACGGAAGCGCGTCATTACGCGCACGTCGACTGTCCGGGCCATGCCGATTACGTCAAGAACATGATCACCGGCGCGGCGCAGATGGACGGCGCGATCCTGGTCGTTTCGGCGGCCGACGGACCGATGCCGCAGACGCGCGAGCACATCTTGTTGGCGCGTCAGGTCGGTGTTCCGGCGCTGGTCGTCTACCTGAACAAGGCCGACATGGTCGACGATCCCGAGCTGTTGGAGCTGGTCGAGCTCGAGGTCCGCGAGCTGTTGTCGATTTACGACTTTCCGGGCGACGACATACCGGTTATTGCGGGCTCGGCGCTGGCGGCGCTGGAGGGTGGTGACGAGACGCTGGGCCGCGCCTCGCTGATGCAGTTGATGGCGGCGGTCGATGAGTACATCCCGACGCCGGAGCGTGCGGTTGATCTGCCCTTCCTGATGCCGATCGAGGACGTGTTCTCGATCTCGGGCCGCGGCACGGTGGTGACGGGCCGTGTCGAGCGGGGCATCGTGAAGGTCGGCGAGGAGATCGAGATCGTCGGCATCCGCGAGACGACGAAGACGGTGTGCACGGGCGTCGAGATGTTCCGCAAGCTGTTGGACCAGGGCCAGGCGGGCGACAACATCGGCGCGCTGCTTCGCGGCACCAAGCGCGAGGAGGTCGAGCGCGGCCAGGTGTTGGCGAAGCCGGGCTCGATCACGCCGCACACGAAGTTCATGGCGGAGACCTATGTGTTGACCAAGGAGGAGGGCGGCCGGCATACGCCGTTCTTCACCAACTACCGTCCGCAGTTCTACTTCCGCACGACCGATGTGACGGGCCAGGTGGATCTGCCGGAAGGCGTCGAGATGGTGATGCCGGGCGACAACGTGACGATGCTGGTCGAGCTGATCGCGCCGATCGCGATGGATCAGGGCCTGCGCTTCGCGATCCGCGAAGGCGGCCGCACCGTCGGCGCCGGCGTCGTTACCGAAGTTATCGAGTAGCTGGGGAGGCATATGGCGGGGCTGCTGGCCGTGCGCGTGAGCGCCGTTGCGGCCAATGCGCCGAATTGGGCGCGCTAGGAGTGTAGCTCAACTGGTAGAGCACCGGTCTCCAAAACCGGGGGCTGGGGGTTCGAGTCCCTCCACTCCTGCCAGCGCAGCTCCAGTCGCGTTACGCCGCCGCCTGTCGATAGGCTAATTGAAGGAATTGCCGAGAGTATGGCCAAGACGTCGCCTAACGAGTTCGTTCGACAGGTTCGCCAGGAGACCGCGAAGGTCACCTGGCCGTCCCGTAAGGAGACGTTGGTCACCACCGGCATGGTGTTCGTGATGGTTTTTCTGATGGCGATATTCTTCTTCTTCGCCGATCAACTGTTGTCTTGGGGCGTGCGCCTTGTCCTGGGTCTTGGAGGCTGAGCGTGGCGAAACACTGGTACATCATCCACGTCTATTCGGGCTTCGAGAAGAAGGTCGCCCAGTCGATTCGCGAACAGGTCCAGACGAAGAGCCTCGCCGACGTCATCGAAGAGGTTCTGGTGCCGACCGAGGAAGTCGTCGAGATGCGCCGCGGTCAGCGGGTGTCGACCGAACGTAAGTTCTTCCCGGGCTACGTGCTGGTGCATATGGAACTCAGTGATGAGAGCTGGCATATCGTCAAGAACACGCCGAAGGTCACCGGGTTCTTGGGCGCGGGCGGACGACCGACGCCGATCTCGGAGGCCGAGGCGCGGCGTGTGATTCACCAAGTGCAGGAGGGCGTCGAGCGGCCCAAGCCGTCGATCACCTACGAGATCGGCGAGTTGGTGCGCGTCTGCGACGGCCCGTTCAGTTCGTTCAACGGCTTGGTCGAGGATGTCGACGAGGAGCGGGCTCGGCTCAAGGTCGCGGTGTCGATATTCGGTCGCGCAACCCCGGTCGAGCTCGAGTATACGCAGGTCGAAAAGACCTGATAGCGCCGCCGCCGGTGGCGGTGGATTTAGAGCGCGGGAGGCTCGCCACGGCCGCACCGCGCCCCGACATGATTGAGGGATTGAGATGGCGAAGAAGATAGACGGCTATATCAAGCTACAGGTGCCGGCGGGCAAGGCGAATCCTTCGCCGCCGATCGGCCCGGCGTTGGGTCAGCGGGGCGTCAACATCATGGCGTTCTGCAAGGAATTCAACGCCGCAACGCAGAACATGGAGCCGGGCATGCCGATCCCGGTGGTGATTACGGTCTACGCCGACCGGTCGTTCAGCTATATCTCGAAGACGCCTCCGGCGAGCTATTTCCTGAAGCGTGCCGCGGGTCTCGAGAAGGGCGCGCCGGAAGCGGGCCGTGAGTCGGTCGGTCAGGTCACCATGAAACAGGTACGCGAGATCGCCGAGAAGAAGATGGTCGATCTCAACGCCAACGATATCGACGCGGCGTGCCGGATCATTGCCGGGTCGGCGCGATCTATGGGCCTCGAGGTGGTGGAGTAGACCGATGTCAAAACTTGGAAAACGCTTGGCCGCCGCCGTCGAAAGCATCGACAGGGAACACCTTTACGATCTCGCGGACGCGGTCAAGATGGTCAAGGAGCGGGCGACTGCCAAGTTCGACGAAACCATCGAGATCGCCATCAATCTCGGTGTCGATCCGCGCCATGCCGATCAGATGGTGCGCGGCGTCGTACAACTGCCCCACGGCACGGGCCGCTCGGTTCGCGTCGCGGTGTTCGCGCGCGGACCCAAGGCCGAGGAGGCGCAAGAGGCGGGCGCCGACGTGGTTGGCGCCGAGGATCTCGCCGAACGGGTCCAGAAGGGCGAGATCGACTTCGATCGCTGCATCGCGACACCGGACACCATGCCGATCGTCGGCCGCCTGGGCAAGATCCTGGGTCCGCGCGGCATGATGCCGAACCCGAAGCTCGGCACCGTGACACAGGACGTTGCTCAGGCCGTCGCCGACGCCAAGGGCGGCAGTATCCAGTTTCGCGTCGAAAAGGCCGGTATCATCCATTCCGGCGTCGGCAAGGCGAGTTTCTCGGAAGAGCAACTAATCGAAAACCTGCGTGCCTTCGTTGGCGCGATCACCCGGGCTAAGCCATCGGGCTCCAAGGGCACCTACCTCAAGCGGGTGGCGCTCAGCTCGACGATGGGGCCGGGCGTCAAGGTCGACGTCGCGAGCCTCGCGGGAGGTTGAATACGCCCCTTGTGGGCGATGCGTTCCGTCGCGGGCCGGTGAAGACTGGCGCGAGGCGGTGAAAGGGGAGCCGGCGGTGCCGTGCTCTTCAACCTGTCCAAGACTGCGGGTGCGGTGGTGGCCTAGTCACCGCGGCTCAAAGAGAGAGTTTCTCTCGCCGGCACAGACGGGGGGTCGACTCCGCGAATTACGGGCCCACGGGCGTCGTGATCGGGGGTTTGAACTTCTGGGACAGGCGAACCGGACCATGTCGGATCGCTGGCGGGTCCAAGCGTAACCGGGACGGGCGGCGCAAGCCGAGACGTCCCAACCAACTGGAGACGATCAGTGGACCGATCGCAGAAGGAGCAGATTGTAGCCAACCTGCACCAGATCTTCGCCAACACCTCGCTGGTGGTGGTGACGCATCAGGTCGGATTGTCTGTTGCCGATGCCACCGATCTTCGGCGTCGGATGGGCGAGGCGGGGGCCACCTTCCGGGTGACCAAGAACCGGCTTACCAAGATCGCGCTCGAAGATACGTCGTTTGCCGAGCTCGCCGAAATGTTCGTCGGGCCCACCGCAATCGCCTTTTCGGAGGACCCGGTGGCGGCGGCACGTGTCGTGGTCGACTACGCGAAGAAGAACGACGGCTTGCAAATAGTTGGCGGCGCGTTGGGCGAGAAGATGCTCGACGTGAACGGCGTCAAGGCGCTCGCCAGCCTGCCGTCGCTCGACGAGCTTCGCGGGACGATCATCGGCTTGCTCAACGCGCCTGCGACCAAGGTCGCCGGCGTGCTTCAGGCGCCGGCGGGCCAGTTAGCCCGAGTGCTCGGCGCCTATGCGCAAACCGGTGAAGCGGCCTGAGCGGTGTCAACAGGAACAGCTACGAACCAGACGAGAAACGTTCAAACTTTAGGAGAAGACCATGGCTGATTTGGCCAAAATTGCAGACGAACTTTCCGGCCTCACCGTGATGGAGGCCGCCGAACTGAGTACGATGCTTGAGGAGAAATGGGGCGTGTCGGCAGCTGCGCCGGTTGCCGTTGCCGCGGCGCCTGCCGCCGCCGACACGGCTGCCGCCGAAGAGCAGACCGAGTTCTCGGTCGTTCTCGCCAGCTATGGCGAAAAGAAGATCAACGTCATCAAGGAGGTCCGGGCGATCACCGCTCTCGGCCTCAAGGAGGCCAAGGATCTCGTCGAAAGCGCGCCCAGTGCGGTCAAAGAGGGCATCGAGAAAGCCGAGGCCGACAAGATCAAAGAGCAGTTGGAGGCCGCAGGGGCCACCGTTGAGATCAAGTAGCGTCACTAGCGTCTGTTTGTCGTGCTGCCTGCGCCGCACGACGCGACCACACCGGCCGGCCGCTTCGGCGGCCGCGCCGGCTAATCGATGATTCGAGGAGTCCGCATGTCTCACACGTTTTCGCGTGGCCGCCGTACGCGCCGGAATTTTGGCCGCATCGCCACCGTCGCGCCTATGCCGAACCTGATCGAAGTGCAAAACAATTCGTACGCGCAGTTCCTGATGGCGAAAGTACCCGCCGAGGAGCGCCCGGATTCCGGGCTCCAGGGCGCGTTCAAGTCGGTCTTTCCGATCAAGGACTTTTCGGATCGCGCCGAGCTACACTTCGTGCGCTACGACTTCTTGCCGCCGAAGTACGACGTCGAGGAATGTCAGCAGCGGGGCATGACCTACGCGGCGCCGCTCAAGGTGACGCTCAGGCTCGGCATCTTCGATGTCGACGAGGACATCAACAAGCGCGAGATCCGCAACATCAAGGAGCAGACCGTCTATATGGGCGACATGCCGTTGATGACGGACCACGGTACCTTCGTGATCAACGGCACCGAGCGCGTCATCGTCAGCCAGATGCACCGCTCGCCCGGCGTCTTCTTCGATCACGACAAGGGCAAGACGCATTCGTCGGGCAAGTACCTGTTTGCCGCGCGCGTCATTCCGTACCGGGGCTCGTGGCTCGATTTCGAGTTCGACGCCAAGGACATCGTGCACGTGCGCATCGACCGGCGCCGCAAGCTGCCCGTGACGTCGCTGCTCTACGCACTGGACATGACGACCGAGGACATCCTCAACCATTTCTACGAGACGATTAATTATTCGCGACACGATGATGCTACCTGGCGCGTGCCGGTCAACGCCGAGCGTCTGCGTGGCACCAAGATCAACCGCGATCTGATCGACGCCAAGACGGGGAAGACGCTTGCCAAGGCGGGCAGCAAGATCACGCCGCGCGCCCTTCGCAAGCTGGTCGACGACGGGCTCGCCGAGCAATTGGTCGAGGCCGATGAGTTGATGGGCCGATACGTCTCGCGCGACATGATCAACACCGATACCGGCGAAATTTATGCCGAGGCTGGCGCCGAGATCACCGAGGAAGTGCTCGCCACGTTGACCGAAGCGGGCATCGACGAGGTGCCGACGTTGGCGATCGACCACATCACCGTTGGCCCGTATATCCGCAACACGTTGCAGGTCGACAAGTCGTCTAACCGCCGCGAGGCGCTGGTCGAAATTTACCGCGTCATGCGCCCTGGCGAGCCGCCGACAGTCGAGACCGCCGAGGTCCTGTTTCGGGGTCTGTTCTTCGAGCCCGAGCGCTATGACCTGTCGGCGGTCGGCCGGGTCAAGCTCAACGCGCGCCTCGACCTCGAAACCGACGATACGGTGCGCGTGCTGCGCAACGAGGACATCTTGGCCGTGGTCAAGACGCTGGTCGAGCTCAAGGACGGCCGCGGCGAAATCGACGACATCGACCACCTCGGCAACCGCCGGGTGCGCTCGGTCGGCGAGCTGATGCGGAACCAATACCACATCGGCCTGTTGCGTATGGAACGCGCCATCCGCGAGCGCATGAGCTCGGTCGAGATCGACAGCGTCATGCCGCACGATTTGATCAACGCCAAGCCGGCGGCTGCGGCGGTGCGCGAGTTCTTCGGCTCGTCCCAGCTGTCGCAGTTCATGGATCAGACCAACCCGCTGAGCGAAATCACCCACAAGCGGCGTCTGTCGGCGCTTGGCCCGGGCGGCCTGACGCGTGAGCGCGCCGGCTTCGAGGTGCGCGACGTGCACCCGACGCACTACGGCCGGATTTGTCCGATCGAGACGCCTGAAGGCCCCAACATCGGCCTGATCAACAGCCTTGCGACCTACGCGCGGATTAACCAATACGGCTTTATCGAGAGCCCCTACAGCGGGGTCGTCAACGGACGTGTGACCGGCGAGGTCGTCTACCAGTCGGCGATGGACGAGAGCAAATACGTCATCGCCCAGGCCAACGCACAGATCGACGACAAGGGCCGTTTCACCGACGATCTGGTGAGTTGTCGGCACAACGGCGATTTCGTCATGGTGCCACCCGACACGATCGACTTCATCGACGTCTCGCCCAAGCAGCTCGTCTCGGTCGCCGCCGCGCTGATTCCGTTCCTCGAGAACGACGACGCCAACCGTGCGCTGATGGGCTCCAACATGCAGCGCCAGGCAGTCCCACTGATGCGCCCCGAGGCGCCGCTCGTCGGCACCGGCATGGAAGAGACGGTGGCGCGTGATTCCGGCGCGGCGATCGTTGCCAAGCGTTCGGGCGTGATCGACCAGGTCGACGCGACGCGCATTGTCGTGCGCACCGAGGCGGGCGACGAAGGCGCGCTCGGTGTCGATATCTTCAACCTCTTGAAGTTCCAGCGCTCGAACCAGAACACCTGCATCACGCAGCGCCCGTTGGTCAAAGTCGGCGATGTGGTTGAAGCCGGCGACATCATCGGCGATGGACCGAGCATCGACAAAGGCGAATTGGCGCTTGGCCGAAACGTGCTGGTCGCCTTCATGCCCTGGGGCGGATACAACTTCGAGGACTCGATTCTGATCTCCGAGCACATGGTCGAGAACGATGTCTTCACCTCGATCCATATCGAGGAGTTCGAGGTCATGGCCCGCGACACCAAGCTGGGCCAGGAGGAGATCACCCGCGACATCCCCAACGTTGGCGAGGAGGGGCTCAAAAACCTCGACGAGGCCGGCATCGTGTACATCGGTGCCGAGGTCAAGGCCGGCGACATCTTGATCGGTAAGATCACGCCCAAGGGCGAGAGCCCGATGACGCCCGAGGAGAAGCTGCTGCGCGCGATCTTCGGTGAGAAGGCGTCGGACGTGCGCGATACCAGCCTTCGCCTGCCGCCGGGTGCTTCGGGCACGATCGTCGAGGTGCGCGTGTTCTCCCGTCGCGGCGTCGACAAGGACGAGCGCGCGCTCGCGATCGAACGCGAAGAGATCGAGCACCTTGCCAAGGACCGTGGCGACGAGCAGGCGATCATCGAGCGTCACGTTTACAGCGAGCTCAAGTCGCTGCTGTCGAACAAGATGGCAGCCAGCGGGCCGAAAGGCATGAAGACCAATTCCAAGATCACTGATGACATGCTCGCCAAGTACAGCCATGGCCAGTGGTGGCAGTTCGGTCTCAAGGATGCCAAGGCCATGGCCGGCATCGAGCGTCTCAAGAAGCAACACGATGAGGCTCTGGCGCGGCTCGAGGGTCGCTCCCAGGACAAGGTCGAAAAGCTCCAGTCGGGCGACGAATTGCCACCTGGCGTGCTCAAGATGGTCAAGGTCTTCGTTGCCGTGAAGCGCAAGATGCAAGCGGGCGACAAGGTCGCCGGCCGGCACGGCAACAAGGGTGTCATCTCGCGTATCGTGCCGCATGAGGACATGCCGTGGCTCGCGGACGGCACGTCGATCGACATCCTGCTCAACCCGCTCGGTGTGCCGTCACGCATGAACGTCGGCCAGATTCTCGAGACCCACCTCGGTTGGGCGGCTCGGGGCATCGGCCGCAAGGTCGACGCCATGATCGAAGACATCCGCCATGGCGGCGACTGCAAGGAACTGCGCAAGTTCCTGAACGAAGTCTATGGCGAGGCGCCGAAGGCCGGCGCGGTCGCCAAGCTCGACGACAGCGAGCTGATCGACGTCGGCGAGGGATTGCGTAAAGGCTTGCCGATGGCGACGCCGGTGTTCGACGGCGCGCACGAAGAGGATATCGTGCACATGCTGGCCCACGCCGGGCTCGACGCCAGTGGCCAGGTCACGCTGATCGACGGCCGCACGGGCGAGCAATTCGACCGTCCGGTGACGGTCGGCTACATCTACATGCTCAAACTGCACCATCTGGTCGACGACAAGATCCATGCCCGCGCTATCGGGCCGTACAGCCTGGTTACCCAACAGCCGTTGGGTGGCAAGGCGCAGTTCGGCGGCCAGCGCTTCGGCGAGATGGAGGTGTGGGCGCTCGAGGCCTATGGCGCTGCCTACACGCTGCAGGAAATGTTGACGGTGAAGTCCGATGACGTGTCGGGCCGCACCAAGATCTATGAGGCGATTGTCAAAGGCGATGACAAATTCGAGGCGGGCATACCCGAGAGCTTCAACGTTCTGATCAAGGAGCTCCACGCCCTCGGACTGAACGTCGAGTTGAGGCAGCGCTAAGAAGCATCACCCGAACGGGTGCGGCCTGGTCGGGCCGGCCCGAATCGCATCCGGGGTGCTCCCGGAACGGTGAACAAGGAGAGTGTCGATGAATGAGTTGATGAAGTTGTTTGGGCAAGTCGCCGGGCCGCAGGCCTTTGACGAAATCGAGATCTCCATCGCCAGCCCCGAGAAGATCAAGTCATGGTCGTTCGGCGAGGTGAAGAAGCCCGAAACCATCAACTACCGGACCTTCAAGCCCGAACGCGACGGGCTGTTCTGCGCGCGCATCTTCGGGCCGGTCAAGGACTACGAGTGCCTGTGCGGCAAGTACAAGCGCATGAAGTACCGTGGCGTGGTGTGCGAGAAGTGCGGCGTCGAGGTCATCCAGTCGAAGGTGCGCCGCGAACGCATGGGCCACATCGATCTGGCTGCGCCGGTTGCCCATATCTGGTTCCTCAAGTCGTTGCCGTCTCGCGTCGGCCTGCTTCTGGACATGACGCTGAAGGAGCTCGAGCGCATCCTCTATTTCGAGAACTACGTTATCGTCGAGCCCGGCCTGACGCCGTTCAAGAAACACGAGCTGATCAACGAGGAGCAGTACATCGAAGCCCAGGACGAGCACGGCGAGGAGAGCTTCCGCGCCGGCATCGGCGCCGAGGCGATCCGCGAGTTGCTCTGCGCGGTCGATCTCGAGGGTGATCGCGAGACGCTGCGTGTCGAGCTGGCCGAGACCAACTCCGAGGCCAAGCGCAAGAAGATCGTCAAGCGCCTCAAGTTGATCGAGACATTCATCGAATCCAACAATCGGCCCGAGTGGATGATCCTGGAGATCATTCCGGTGATCCCACCCGAGCTGCGCCCCTTGGTGCCGCTCGACGGTGGCCGCTTCGCCACCTCGGACCTCAACGATCTCTATCGCCGCGTCATCAACCGCAACAATCGGCTGAAGCGGCTGATCGAGCTGCGCGCGCCCGACATCATCGTGCGCAACGAGAAACGCATGCTGCAGGAATCGGTCGACGCATTGTTCGATAACGGCCGGCGCGGCCGCGTCATCACAGGCGCCAACAAGCGGCCCTTGAAGAGCCTGAGCGACATGCTCAAGGGCAAGCAGGGGCGCTTCCGCCAGAACCTGTTGGGCAAGCGCGTCGATTATTCGGGCCGCTCGGTCATCGTGGTCGGACCCGAGCTCAAGCTGCACCAGTGCGGCCTGCCCAAGAAGATGGCGCTCGAACTGTTCAAGCCGTTCATTTACTCCAAGCTAGAGCTTTACGGTATGGCGACCACCATCAAGGCTGCCAAGCGTATGGTCGAGAAGGAGCGCCCCGAGGTGTGGGATATTCTCGAGCAGGTGATCCGCGAGCACCCGGTTTTGCTCAACCGTGCGCCGACGCTGCACCGTCTCGGCATCCAGGCGTTCGAGCCGGTCCTCATCGAGGGCAAGGCGATCCAGCTTCACCCGCTGGTTTGCGCCGCGTTCAACGCCGACTTCGACGGCGACCAGATGGCGGTCCATGTGCCGCTGTCGCTCGAAGCGCAGCTCGAGGCGCGCGTGTTGATGATGTCGACGAACAACATCCTCTCACCGGCCAACGGCAAGCCGATCATCGTGCCGTCGCAGGACATCGTCCTGGGGCTTTACTACCTGACGATGGAAATCCCCGGCGCAAAGGGCGAGGGCATGGCGTTCACCAACGTCGGCGAGATCGAGCACGCCCTCAACGCCGGCGCGCTGTCGCTGCACGCCAAGATCAAATGCCGCTTCCGCGGCGTTGATTCGGCGGGCGAGACCTATACGGAATTGGTCGATTCGACTCCCGGCCGCATGATGGTCTCGGAGATCCTGCCGCGTGACAAGGCGGTCGATTTCAGTCTGATCAACCGGCTGCTGACCAAGAAAGAAATCTCCCAGGTGATCGACATGGTGTATCGCCATTGCGGTCAGAAGGAGACGGTCATGTTCGCCGACCGGGTGATGGGCCTGGGCTTCGAGCACGCCTGCAAGGGCGGCATTTCGTTCGGCAAGGACGACATGGTCGTTCCCGAGGCCAAGGAGGCCCTGGTCGACGGTGCGCGCGAGAAGGTCAAGGAATATAAACAGCAGTACCTTGACGGTCTGATCACCCAGGGCGAAAAGTACAACAAGGTCATCGACGCCTGGTCGGAGTGCACCGATAAGGTCGCCGAGGAGATGATGAAGGGTATCTCGCACGCCGGTGGCGTCGACGAGGGCGGCAACCCGAACCTCAACTCGATCTTCATGATGGCGGATTCAGGCGCGCGTGGTTCGGCGGCGCAGATGAAGCAGCTCGCCGGTATGCGCGGCCTGATGGCCAAGCCGTCGGGCGAGATCATCGAAACGCCGATCATCGCCAACTTCAAGGAAGGACTGTCGGTGCTCGAGTATTTCAACTCGACGCACGGTGCCCGCAAGGGCTTGGCCGACACGGCGCTCAAGACGGCGAACTCGGGTTACCTGACACGCCGCCTGGTCGACGTCGCACAGGATTGCACAATCGTCGAGGAAGATTGTGGCAGCAAGGACGGCCTCACCGTGCGCTCGGTCGTCGAGGGCGGCGACATCATCGCGCCGCTGACGGACCGCGTGCTGGGCCGCTTCGCGGCCATTGGCATCGTCGATCCGGCGACTGACGAGGTCATCGTCAAGGCCGGCGAGATGGTCGACGAAGTGGCTGTTGAGCGCATCGAGCAGTGCCGTATCGACGAGGCGGTGATCCGCTCCGTGCTGACCTGCTCCAGCGAGCCCGGCGTTTGCGGCAAATGCTATGGCCGCGACCTGGCGCGCGGCACGTCGGTCAACGTCGGCGAGGCGGTCGGTGTCATCGCCGCCCAGTCGATCGGTGAGCCGGGTACTCAGCTCACCATGCGCACATTCCACATCGGCGGAACCGCGCAGCGTGGCGCCGAGCAGTCGAGCATTGAGGTTGTCCACGACGCCGTGGTATCGATCCACAACCGCAGCGTCATTTCGGACAGTGACAAGCGACTGGTGGTCATGGGCCGCAGCTGCGAGATCGTCTTGACCGACGAGACCGGGCGCGAGCGTGCGCGGCACAAGGTGCCCTACGGTGCCCGCCTGCTGGTCGACGAAGGTGGCAAGGTCAAGCGCGGCGACCGTATCGCCGACTGGGACCCGTACACCGTGCCGATCATCACCGAAAGCGAAGGCGTCGCGAATTACGTCGACATGATCGAGGGTGTCTCGATCCGCGAGGTGCTCGACGAGGCGACCGGCATCTCGAACAAGGTGGTCGTCGACTGGAAGCAGCAGCCAAAGGGCTCCGAGCTGCGGCCGCGCGTGACCCTGCGTGACAAGAAGGGCGAGGTGGTCAACCTGCCGAATGGCATCGAGGCGCGCTACTTCATGCCGGTCGACGCCATCCTCAGCGTCGAAGACGGCATCCATGTGCACGCCGGCGACGTGCTCGCGCGCATCCCGCGCGAGACCTCGAAGACACGTGACATCACCGGCGGTCTGCCGCGCGTCGCCGAGCTGTTCGAGGCGCGCAAGCCAAAGGATTTCGCGATCATCGCGGAACTCTCCGGTACCATCGAGTTCGGCAAGGACTACAAGGCCAAGCGTCGTATCATCCTGCATCCCGACGACGACAAGCTCGACACGGTCGAACATCTCATCCCCAAGGGCAAGCACATCTCGGTCCAGGAGGGCGACCACGTCGAGAAGGGCGATCTTCTGATGGACGGCAACCCGGTGCCGCACGACATCCTGCGCGTGCTCGGCGTCGAGGCGCTGGCCAACTACCTGATCAAGGAAATCCAGGAGGTCTATCGCCTGCAGGGCGTCAAGATCAACGACAAGCACATCGAGGTCATTTGCCGCCAGATGTTGCAGAAGGTCGAGATTGTACGCCCCGGTCAGACCACCTTCCTGGTCGGCGAGCAGGTCGATCGCCGCGAGTTCGAAGCGGTCAACAACAAGGCGGTGGCCGACGGTCACGCGCCGGCTAAGTCGATCCCCGTGCTTCAGGGCATCACCAAGGCGTCCCTGCAGACCCAGTCGTTTATCTCGGCGGCGTCTTTCCAGGAGACCACGCGAGTACTCACCGAGGCCGCCGTGGCGGGCCGCTCGGATTCGCTCATGGGTCTCAAGGAGAATGTCATCGTTGGTCGATTGATTCCGGCCGGCACGGGCCGCGTGATGCGCGATATGCGCCGTATTGCCGCCGAACGCGACCGCGAGATCGAAGCCGCCGCGCGGGCCGCCGAGGAGGCCGAGCTCAAGGCGCTCGGCATCGCCGAGGAGGCCGAGGAGGGTCAGGAGGAGGCCCAGATCGCGTAGCCTTCGGTCGCTGCGCGGCGGCAAACGGGGGAGGTTCGTGGCAAGACGCGGAAAATCGCTATTTTCCGCCGATTTCGCGTCCAATTTGGCTTGACGGGGGTGGGTCGCGAACCTAGTATGCCGCTCCGCGGGCGTTGGTGGTAGAACCTTGCGTTTTAGACGCAGCGCCTGAAGACAACGAGTAGACATAGACTTTATGCCGTAAGGGCCGGCGAAATCTGCCCTCAGGAAGCAGGCGAGGTCTGCTAAGCCCGGCGTGTCATGCGACTTCGTCGGGCCGATGTTTTACTGGAAAGAGACTGGCGATGCCGACGATCAATCAGCTGATCCGCAAGCCGCGCGAACGGCAAGTGGCGCACAACAAGGTTCCGGCGATGGAGGGCTGCCCGCAGAAGCGCGGCGTCTGCACGCGCGTCTACACGACGACGCCGAAGAAGCCGAACTCGGCGCTGCGCAAAGTTGCCCGTGTCCGCCTGACCAACGGTTTCGAAGTTACCAGTTACATCCCTGGCGAAGGCCATAATCTTCAGGAGCATTCGGTGGTCCTGATCCGCGGCGGGCGTGTCAAGGACTTGCCCGGCGTGCGCTACCACATCATCCGCGGAACGCTCGACACCCAGGGTGTCGGCGACCGACGTCAGCGGCGCTCGAAATACGGCGCCAAGCGACCGAAGTAGGGAGCCACAAAAGATGTCACGCCGTCGCGCCGCGGAACGCCGCAAGATTCTCCCCGATCCGAAGTTCGGGGATGTCGTCGTCAACAAGTTCATGAATTCACTGATGCTTGCCGGCAAGAAGTCGACCGCTGAGGGGATTCTCTATGGCGCCTTCGACCGGATCGAAAGCAAGACCGGTAACGACCCGGTCAAGGTGTTCCATGAGGCACTCGAGAACGTCAAGCCGTCGGTCGAGGTGCGCTCGCGCCGCGTTGGCGGCGCGACCTATCAGGTGCCCATCGAGGTGCGCCCAATCCGTCGTCAGGCGCTCGCCATCCGCTGGCTCATCAGCGCGTCGCGCGGCCGCAGCGAGCGAACCATGACCGAGCGCCTCGCAGGCGAGCTGATGGACGCCGCCGTTAGCCGCGGCGCGTCGGTGAAGAAGCGCGAGGACACGCATCGCATGGCGGAAGCCAACAAGGCCTTCTCGCACTACCGTTGGTAGTGCGTGATTCTTTTGTAGAGTAGACGAACCATGGCCCGCACCACTCCGCTCGAGCGCTACCGCAACATCGGTATCATGGCGCATATCGACGCCGGTAAGACGACGACCACCGAGCGCGTGCTGTACTACACCGGCCGTTCCTACAAAATCGGCGAGGTGCACGAGGGCACCGCGACGATGGACTGGATGGAGCAAGAGCAAGAGCGCGGCATCACGATTACCTCGGCGGCGACGACCTGCTTCTGGAACGACCACCGCATCAACATCATCGATACGCCGGGCCACGTCGACTTCACCATCGAGGTCGAGCGCTCGCTGCGTGTGCTCGACGGCGCCGTCGCGGTGTTCGACTCGGTCGCCGGTGTCGAGCCGCAGTCGGAAGCAGTATGGCGCCAGGCCGACCGCTACGGCGTGCCACGCATTTGTTTCGCCAACAAGATGGACCGCGTGGGCGCCAATTTCTTCCGCTGTGTCGACATGATCGCCGAACGGCTCGGTGCGACGCCGCTGGTCACCCAGCTTCCGGTCGGCACCGAGGCGGATTACATCGGTATTGTCGATCTGGTCACTATGCGCGCCGTCATCTGGGACGACGAAACGCTCGGTGCCAGTTTCCACGACGCCGACATTCCAGCCAATCTCGTCGAACTGGCGGCCGAATATCGCACCAAATTGGTCGAAGCCGCGGTCGAGCTCGACGACGACGTGCTCGAAGCCTATCTCGGCGGCGATGAGCCCGACGCAGCGACGCTCAAGCGCTGCATCCGCAAGGGCACCATCGAGGGCAACTTCGTTCCCGTGCTCAACGGGTCGGCATTCAAGAACAAGGGCGTGCAGCCGCTGCTCGATGCGGTCGTCGCATTTCTGCCGTCACCGGCCGATGTACCCCCGATGGTTGGCACGAGTATCGACGGCGACGAGTCGATCGAGCGTCTTCCGAGCGACGACGAGCCATTTTCGGCGCTCGCCTTCAAGGTGGTCAACGACCCGTTTGTCGGCTCGTTGACTTTCGTGCGTATTTACTCGGGCGTGCTCGAGAGCGGCTCGCACGTCACCAACACGACGCGCGATAAGCGCGAGCGCATCGGCCGGATGCTGCTAATGCACGCCAATTCGCGCGAGGATATCAAGGAGGCCCGCGCCGGCGACATCGTCGCCATCGCCAGTCTCAAGGGAACGACGACCGGTGAGACGCTGTCGGACCCGCGCCATCCCGTCGTGCTCGAGCGCATGGAGTTCCCCGAGCCGGTCATCCAGGTCGCCGTCGAGCCGCGTACCAAGGGCGATCAGGAGAAGATGGCGGTCGGGCTGGCGCGGCTGGCGGCCGAGGATCCGTCGTTCCGCGTCGAGGTCGATGGCGAGAGCGGCCAGACCATCATTAGCGGCATGGGCGAGCTGCATCTCGAGATCATCGTCGATCGGCTCAAGCGCGAGTTCAGCGTCGACGCCGGTGTCGGCGCGCCGCAGGTGGCTTACCGCGAAACGGTCGGCCGCAGCGCCGAGGTGGATTACACGCATAAGAAGCAAACCGGTGGTTCCGGCCAGTACGCACGGATCAAGCTGCGCATCGCGCCGCTCGACGTTGGATCGGGCATCGAGTTTAAGAGCACCGTGACCGGTGGCAACGTACCGCGTGAATACATTCCGTCGGTCGAGAAGGGCGTGCGGAGCGCCTCGACATCGGGTGTCATCGCCGGCTATCCGATGATCGATTTCGAGATCGAGCTCTATGACGGCGACTACCACGACGTCGATTCGAGCACTTTGGCCTTTGAGATCGCGGCGCGGGCGGCATTTCGCGACCTCGTGAATCGCGCGTCGCCGAAGCTTTTGGAGCCGATGATGCGTGTCGAGGTCGTGACGCCTGAAGCCCATATGGGCGACGTAATTGGTGATCTGAATTCGCGCCGTGGCCAGATCACGGGCATGGAGCCGCGCGCGAACGCGCAGGTCGTCAACGCGATGGTGCCGCTGGCGACGATGTTCGGTTACGTCAACAATCTACGGTCGATGAGCCAGGGTCGGGCGACCTACAGCATGCATTTCGATCATTACGCGCCGGTGCCTCAGATGGTTACCGAGGAGCTCCGGGCGAAGCTGGCGTAGGGCGCGCCGGTTCGTGCGCCCGACGGGCGCAAGATATGAACGCGATAGAGAAGTTACGGAGAACGTAGCGATGGCGAAGGAAAAGTTTGAACGTACGAAGCCGCATGTCAACATTGGCACGATTGGTCATGTGGACCATGGCAAGACGACGTTGACGGCGGCGATCACGAAGATTCTGGCGGAGACGGGCGGCGCGGAGTTTATCGAGTTCGACAAGATCGACAAGGCGCCGGAGGAGCGCGCGCGCGGTATCACGATCAACACGGCGCATGTCGAGTACGAGACGGAAGCGCGTCATTACGCGCACGTCGACTGTCCGGGCCATGCCGATTACGTCAAGAACATGATCACCGGCGCGGCGCAGATGGACGGCGCGATCCTGGTCGTTTCGGCGGCCGACGGACCGATGCCGCAGACGCGCGAGCACATCTTGTTGGCGCGTCAGGTCGGTGTTCCGGCGCTGGTCGTCTACCTGAACAAGGCCGACATGGTCGACGATCCCGAGCTGTTGGAGCTGGTCGAGCTCGAGGTCCGCGAGCTGTTGTCGATTTACGACTTTCCGGGCGACGACATACCGGTTATTGCGGGCTCGGCGCTGGCGGCGCTGGAGGGTGGTGACGAGACGCTGGGCCGCGCCTCGCTGATGCAGTTGATGGCGGCGGTCGATGAGTACATCCCGACGCCGGAGCGTGCGGTTGATCTGCCCTTCCTGATGCCGATCGAGGACGTGTTCTCGATCTCGGGCCGCGGCACGGTGGTGACGGGCCGTGTCGAGCGGGGCATCGTGAAGGTCGGCGAGGAGATCGAGATCGTCGGCATCCGCGAGACGACGAAGACGGTGTGCACGGGCGTCGAGATGTTCCGCAAGCTGTTGGACCAGGGCCAGGCGGGCGACAACATCGGCGCGCTGCTTCGCGGCACCAAGCGCGAGGAGGTCGAGCGCGGCCAGGTGTTGGCGAAGCCGGGCTCGATCACGCCGCACACGAAGTTCATGGCGGAGACCTATGTGTTGACCAAGGAGGAGGGCGGCCGGCATACGCCGTTCTTCACCAACTACCGTCCGCAGTTCTACTTCCGCACGACCGATGTGACGGGCCAGGTGGATCTGCCGGAAGGCGTCGAGATGGTGATGCCGGGCGACAACGTGACGATGCTGGTCGAGCTGATCGCGCCGATCGCGATGGATCAGGGCCTGCGCTTCGCGATCCGCGAAGGCGGCCGCACCGTCGGCGCCGGCGTCGTTACCGAAGTTATCGAGTAGCTGGGACAAAGGGACGGCTGACAAGCCGAAAGGGTGACGACGATGGCGACTACTGGCGGAAGCAGCAGCATGGAACACCAGAACATCCGGATTCGGTTGAAGGCATTCGACCACCGGGTGCTCGACCAGTCGACCGGTGAGATCGTCAGCACCGCCAAGCGCACGGGTGCGCAGGTGCGGGGCCCGATCCCCCTGCCGACGCGGATCGAACGCTTCACGGTGTTGCGCTCGCCGCACATCGACAAGAAGTCGCGTGAGCAGTTCGAGATCCGCACTCACAAGCGTCTGCTGGACATCATCGATCCGACGCCGCAGACGGTCGACGCGCTGATGAAACTCGACCTCGCCGCCGGCGTCGACGTCGAGATCAAGCTGTAGGGGCTGAACGATGCGTACCGGTCTTATCGCACAGAAAATGGGCATGACCCGCGTGTTCGCCGCAGACGGTGGACACGTACCGGTCACCGTGCTCAAGGTCGACGACTGCCAGGTGATCGGCACACGGACCGAAGAGCGCGACGGATATTCGGCGCTGCAGCTCGGTGTCGGCAAGGCCAAGGTCAAGAATGTCGGCAAGGCGATGCGCGGGCATTTCGCGGCGGCGCGTGTCGAGCCGAAGCGCAAGGTCGTTGAATTCCGTGTTTCCTCCGATGCGCTGGTCGACGTCGGCGCGACCATCTCGGTCGACCATTTCGTCTCCGGTCAGTTGGTCGATGTCGTCGGTACCTCGATCGGCAAGGGTTATGCCGGCGTCATGAAGCGCCACAACTTCTCGGGCCAGCGCGCCACTCACGGCGTCTCGCTGTCGCACCGCGCAGCCGGCTCGACCGGCCAATGCCAGGACCCGGGCAAGGTCTTCAAGGGCAAGAAGATGGCCGGCCATATGGGTGATGCCCGGGTGACCGTGCAGAATCTCGAAATCATCGACGTCGACACCGAGAAGGGGCTGATCCTGGTCAAGGGCGGGGTGCCCGGCGCGAAGAGCGGTTTCGTTCTCGTCTCCGACGCCAAGAAGCGCGCACGGCCGGAGAGCGCGCCTTATCCGGCGGCGCTTTCGGGCGGCGCACCGACGCCCGAAGAGACGGTCGATGAGACCGAGGTAGTCGAGGACGAGGTCGACGCCGTCGAGGCCGAGACGGCAATCGTCGAGACAGTGGATGCCGGCGCCGATGCGGCTGCGGATGCTGACGAGTCCGGCGACGACGGCGACAAGAAGGAGTAGCGGCGGTGAAGTGCGACGTAACCACGCTTGAAAATGGCGAAGCAGGCAGCATCGACCTGGCGGACGAAGTGTTCGGCCTGCCGTCGCGCGCCGATATCTTGCAGCGCACGGTCGTCTGGCAGCTCGCCAAGCGCCGCGCCGGAACGCACAAGACCAAGGGCACCAGCGACGTCAACGGATCGCGCCAGAAGGTTTTCCGCCAGAAGGGTGGTGGCCGGGCGCGCCATCGGACGCGCCACGCGACGCAGTTCCGCGGCGGTTCGGTGACGTTCGGTCCGGTCGTGCGCAGCCATGCCATCGGGCTGCCCAAGAAGGTTCGGCGACTGGCGCTCAAGACCGCACTGTCAACCAAGCTGGCCGAGGGCAAGCTGAAGGTGGTCGACGCGCTGGCGGCCGAGACACCCAAGACGGCGGCGTTGGGCAAGACCATCGACGCGCTGGGGTGGTCGCGCATCCTGTTCATCGACGGCAGCCAGCTGGACGTGAATTTCCAGCGCGCCGCGGCCAACCTGATCGGCGTCAAGGTGATGCCGCAGGAGGGCGCCAATGTTTACGACATCCTGCGCTGCGACACGCTTGTCCTGTCGCGCGCGGCGGTCGAGCACCTGGAGGCACGCCTCAAATGATCCGCGAGAGCATGTACGACATCATCCGGGCGCCGGTGGTTACCGAAAAGTCGACCCAGGGCAGCGAGTACAACCAGGTGACGTTCCGGGTCAGCCCCAACGCGACCAAGCCGCAAATCAAGCGGGCGGTCGAAGGGTTGTTCAGCGTCAAGGTGACCAAGGTCAACACGCTCAACATGAACGGCAAGGTCAAGATGTTCAAAGGCCGGCGGGGCAAGCGTGCCGATTACAAGAAAGCGATCGTGACCCTCGCCGAGGGCAATTCGATCGATATCACGACGGGGATCTAAGTCATGGCTCTGAAGCATTTCAAGCCGACCACGCCGTCCCAGCGCGAGCTCGTGCTGGTCGACCGCTCGGCGCTTTGGAAGGGCAAGCCCGTGAAGACGCTGACCGAAGGCTTGAGCAAGTCCGGTGGGCGGAACAACAAGGGGCGTGTCACGGTGTGGTCGCGCGGTGGTGGCCACAAGCGCCGCTACCGTATGATCGACTTCAAAAGGCGCAAGTTCGACGTGCCGGCCAAGGTCGAGCGGCTCGAGTACGATCCCAATCGTTCGGCCTTCATTGCGCTGATCCGATACCAGGACGGCGAGTTGTCCTACATCGTCGCGCCGCAGCGACTGCGCGTCGGCGATAGCGTGATCTCGGCCGAGCGGGCCGACATCGTGCCCGGCAACGCGATGCCGATGCAGAACATTCCGGTCGGCACGATCATCCATAACATCGAGATGAAGCCGGGCAAGGGCGCCCAGATGGCGCGCGCCGCCGGTGCCTATGCGCAGCTGGTCGGCAAGGATTCCGGTTATGTCCTGCTGCGCCTCACGTCGGGCGAGCGGCGCATGGTGCGCGCCGAGTGCATGGCGACGATTGGCGCCGTGTCGAACCCGGATCATCAGAACATCAATCTCGGCAAGGCGGGTCGCAAGCGCTGGCTGGGCAGGCGTCCTGTCGTGCGCGGTGTCGCCATGAACCCGGTCGACCATCCGCATGGCGGCGGCGAGGGCCGCACCTCGGGCGGCCGGCACCCGGTCACGCCGTGGGGCAAGCCCACCAAGGGCAAGCGGACGCGCTCGAACAAATCAACCGACCGCCTGATTCTCAGGCGCCGGCGCAAGAAATAGGAGTGAATTGACGTGGCACGTTCGGTTTGGAAGGGGCCCTTCGTCGACGGCTATCTCCTGCGCAAGGCGGAGACGGCGCGCGCGACGGGGCGCAAAGAGGTAATCCGCACCTGGTCGCGGCGCTCGACGATTCTGCCTCAGTTCGTCGGCCTCACATTCGGTGTCTACAACGGGCGCAAGTTCGTCCCCGTGCTGGTCACCGAGAACATGGTCGGCCACAAGCTGGGCGAGTTCTCGCCGACCCGGACTTACTTCGGCCACACCGCCGACAAGAAAGTGCGGAGGATTTAACGGCATGGGTAAGCAGGCCAACGAGCGCCGCTTGGCGGAAAACGAGGCGATGGCGATAACCCGTCGGCTGCGCATCGGCGCGCAAAAGCTGAACCTGGTCGCCGAGAGCATCCGCGGCCTGGCGGTCGACGATGCGCTGAGCCGGTTGAGCTTCTCGCGCCGCCGCATCGCCGGCGACGTACGCAAGACCGTGCAGTCCGCGATCGCCAACGCGGAGAACAACCACAATCTCGACGTCGACCGGCTCTATGTCGCCGAGGCAACGGTCGGCAGAGCCATGGTCATGAAACGCTGGCGCGCCCGGGCGCGCGGCCGCGTCGCCCGTATCGAGAAGCCATTCAGCCACCTGACCGTGGTCGTACGCGAACGCGAGGAGCAAATCTAATGGGCCAGAAGGTCAATCCGATCGGTCTGCGTCTGGGGATCAACCGGACCTGGGACTCGCGCTGGTACGCCGACAGCAACTACGCCGATTTGCTGCACGAGGACATCCGCCTGCGCAAATATCTGAAGAAGCGCCTGGCCCAGGCCGGCGTCAGCCGGGTCGTCATCGAGCGGCCAGCCAAGAAGGCGCGCATCACGATTCACACCGCGCGGCCTGGCGTCGTCATCGGCAAGAAGGGCGTCGACATCGAGAAGTTGCGCGTCGACATCGCCGCGATGACCGGCGGCGAGGTGCATCTCAACATCGTCGAGATTCGCAAGCCCGAGATCGATGCCCAGCTGGTCGCCGAGAACATCGCCCAGCAGCTCGAGCGGCGCATCGGTTTTCGCCGCGCCATGAAGCGCGCCGTGCAGTCGGCGATGCGGCTTGGCGCGCAAGGCATCCGGATCAACTGTGGCGGCCGTCTGGGCGGCGCCGAGATCGCGCGCACCGAGTGGTACCGCGAGGGCCGCGTGCCGCTGCACACGCTGCGCGCCGATGTCGATTACGGCACCACGACAGCGATCACGAGCTATGGCACCTGCGGCGTCAAGGTTTGGGTCTTCAAGGGCGAGATCATGGAACACGACCCGATGGCGCAGGACAAGCGCGCCATGGATCAGCAGACCGGCGCGCGCGGTTAAGGTTTTAGGTAGAGGGACGTTTCGACATGTTAAGCCCCAAGCGGACGAAGTATCGCAAGGCCCACAAGGGCCGCGTGCACGGCCTGGCCAAGGGCGGGACCGAGCTCAATTTCGGTTCCTATGGGCTGAAGGCGACGACGACGGGCCGCATCACCTCGCGCCAGATCGAGGCTGCGCGGCGCGCCATCACGCGTCGGATGAAGCGTGCTGGGCGTGTCTGGATCCGGATTTTTCCAGACGTGCCGGTCAGCACCAAGCCGACCGAAGTACGCATGGGTAAGGGCAAAGGCTCGCCCGAATATTGGATGGCGCGGGTCAAGCCGGGCCGCATCATGTTCGAGGTCGACGGTGTCGACGAGGTTATCGCCCGCGAGGCGTTCGACCGCGGCGCGGCGAAGTTGCCGGTTCAGACGCGCATCATCATACGTCCCGAGGAGGTCTAGGCGATGAAGGCCGAAGAAGTCCGCGCGAAGACCCCCGACGAGCTGTCGGACGCGCTGATCGAGCTCAAGAAGGAGGCGTTCAATCTGCGCTTCCAACGGGCCACGGGCCAGCTCGAGAACACGGCGCGTATGCGCAAGGTTCGGCGCGATATCGCGCGCATCAAAACCGTGCTGCGGGTTAATGCCCGCGCCGCGTCTTAGGAGTGCTGTGATGCCGGGACGAGTTATGAGCGGAACGGTGGTGAGCGTGGCCGGCGACAAGACCGTTATTGTCCGCGTCGAGCGCCGTGTGCGCCACCCGATTTATAAGAAGTTCATTCGGCGTTCGAAGAAATACGCCGCGCATGACGCCGACAACCGGTGCAAGCTCGGCGATTTGGTTCGCATCGGCGAAACGCGGCCGCGGTCAAAGACCAAGCATTGGGAAGTACTGGTCGACGCCGCCTAAGCGGTGCGACCTTGCGGTAGGAAGGATTTGTCATGATTCAGATGCAAACCAACCTGGATGTCGCCGATAACTCCGGCGCGCGTCGGGTGCAGTGCATCAAGGTGCTGGGCGGTTCGGGGCGGACCACGGCCAACGTCGGCGACGTGATCGTCGTCTCGGTCAAGGACGCCATCCCGCGCGGCAAGGTGAAGAAGGGCGACATGCATCGCGCGGTCATCGTGCGTACCGCCAAGGAGATTCGACGGAAGGACGGCACGGCGATCCGCTTCGATCGCAACGCCGCCGTCCTGATCACGCCGCAGGGCGAGCCGATCGGCACGCGTATCTTTGGCCCGGTGACGCGCGAGCTCAGGGCGAAGAAGTTCATGAAGATCATTTCGCTCGCGCCCGAGGTGTTGTGATGAACACGAAACTACGCGTCAAGAAGGGTGACGAAGTGATCGTCTTGACCGGCCGGGAAAAGGGCAAGAAGGGCAGCGTGTTGAAGGTCATGCCAAAGGACCAGCGCCTGCTCGTTCAGGGCGTCAACATGGTCAAACGCCACACCCGGCCGTCGCAAGCCAATCCGGGCGGCATCATCGAGAAGGAAGGCAGTCTCCACGTCTCGAATGTCGCTCATGTCGACCCCAAGACCGGTGAGCCGACCCGTGTCGGCTACCGCTACCTCGACGACGGCCGCAAGGTGCGCTTCGCGAAGCGCTCGGGCGAGATCATCGACGTCTGAGGCGGCAGAGAGCCGAGAGAGAGAAACCGCTATGACCCCGCGTATGAAAGAGCATTACGAAACGGTCGTGCGGCCGGAACTGCTGAAGCAGTTCGGCTACGCCAATCCGATGCAGGTGCCGCGTTTGGACAAGATCGTCGTCAATATGGGCGTCGGCGAGGCGACCGGTGACAGCAAGGTGATCGCCTCGACGGTCGACGAGATGACCTTGATCACCGGCCAGAAGCCGATCGTCATCAAGGCGAAGCGCTCGGTCGCGGCGTTCAAGCTGCGCGAGGGCATGCCGATCGGCGTCAAAGTGACGCTCCGGCGCACCCGGATGTATGAGTTTCTCGACCGCTTGATCACAATCGCCCTGCCGCGCGTGCGCGATTTCCGCGGCGTCTCGCCGAAGAGCTTCGACGGGCGCGGCAACTTCGCGATTGGCATCAAGGAGCAGATCGTGTTCCCCGAAATCGAGTACGACAAGATCGACAACGTGCGGGGCATGGACATTGTCATTGTGACGACGGCTGACACCGACGATGAAGCGCGCGCGCTGCTCGCCGGTTTCCAGATGCCGTTCAACGCTTAACGTTAGAAGACGACCGAACGAGGTTCTGTAAATGGCGAAGAAGAGCGCAGTTGAGAAGAATTTGCGGCGCCAACGCATGGTCAACAAATATGCCGCGCGGCGCGCCAATCTCCTCGAGATGGCCAACGACAAGTCGTTGCCCCAGGAGGAGCGGTTCGCCGCCCGGCTCAAGCTGGCCGCGCTGCCGCGTGACGGGTCGAAGACGCGTGTCCGCAACCGGTGCGAGATTTCGGGCCGGCCGCGCGGCTATTACCGCAAATTCAAGATGTCCCGCATTGCGTTGCGCGATTTGGCGTCGGCCGGCCAGGTACCCGGCGTCGTCAAGGCGAGTTGGTAGGGGAGGACGCGAAATGACTATGAGCGATCCCTTGGGCGATATGCTGACCCGCATCCGCAACGGCCAGCGCGCGAATTTGTCGTCGGTCGTCAGCCCGGCGTCAAAAATCCGCGCCCGGGTTCTGGAAGTGTTGGTCCGCGAGGGCTATATCCGTGGCTATGAGAAGCAAGACTTCGACGGCGGCAAGAGCGCGCTGACGATCGAGCTCAAGTACACCGAGGGCGAGCCGGCGATCCGCGAGATCAGCCGCGTCTCGAAGCCGGGGCGCCGCGTCTACTCGCCGGTCAAGGACCTGCCGCGGGTTTACAACGGGCTCGGTATCTCGATCCTCTCGACGCCGCGCGGCGTGATGTCGGATGGCGAGGCGCGCGAGGCGCACGTCGGCGGCGAAGTGCTCTGCACGGTATTCTAGGAGTCAGGTGATGTCCCGAGTTGGCAAACATCCGGTCGCAATTCCCGCCGGCGTCGAGTTCGCGATGAACGACGCGCGGGTGACGATCAAGGGCAAGCTTGGCGAACTCCGCTCGCCGCAGCTGCCCGATGTCGACATCAGCGTCGAGGACTCTCAGATCTGGGTGCGGCCGAGCAACGACGGTAAACGGGCCCAGGCGATGTGGGGCACGGCGCGCAGCGTGATCGCCAATATGGTAGTCGGCGTCTCGGAGGGTTTCACCAAGCGGCTCGACATCAACGGCGTCGGTTACCGCGCAGCGGTCCAGGGCAAGACCCTCACGCTGCAGCTTGGCTATAGCCATGACATCGTCTATCCGGTACCGGAAGGCCTGACGATTACCTGCGAGCGGCCCAACCAGATCATGGTCTCCGGCGCCGATCGGCAGCGTGTTGGCCAGGCGGCGGCCGAGATCCGCGCGTTCCGCAAGCCCGAGCCCTACAAGGGCAAGGGTATCAAATACGCCGACGAATGGGTCCGGCGCAAAGAAGGCAAGAAGAAGTAGGTGGCGCGATAATGTCCAAAACACGGGATCTATACGTCCGACGCAAGCGACGCGTTCGCGGCAGTCTCGCCAAGCGTGGCAAGGGGCGTCCGAGGCTCAGCGTGTTTCGCTCGTCGAAGCACATCTACGCGCAGGTCATCGACGATGCGAAGGGCGCCACACTCGTCGCGGCGTCGAGCATGGAAAAAGACCTGCGCGGCGCGCTGAAGACCGGCGCCGACAAGTCGGCGGCGGCGCGCGTCGGCGCGTTGATCGCCGAACGTGCCACGGCCGCCGGCGTCACCGACGTGGTCTTCGACCGCGGCGGCTGCATCTTTCACGGCCGCGTCAAGGCGCTGGCTGATTCGGCCCGCGAAGGCGGGCTGAACTTCTAAGGATCGATTGATATGGCATTCATGGACCGACGCGGGGCGGACGACGGCGACCTCGTCGACAAGCTGGTCAGCATCAATCGCGTGGCCAAGGTGGTGAAGGGCGGGCGGCGTTTCGGCTTTGCCGCGCTCGTCGTGGTCGGCGACACCAAGGGGCGGGTCGGCTTCGGCTCGGGCAAGGCCCGGGAGGTACCCGAGGCAATCCGCAAGGCGACCGAGCAGGCCAAGCGCGAGTTGATCCGCGTGCCGCTGCGCGAAAGCCGGACGCTGCACCACGACGTCACCGGGCACTTTGGCGCCGGCCGCGTTGTCCTGCGCACCGCGCCGCCGGGTACCGGTATCATCGCCGGCGGCCCGATGCGCGCCGTCTTCGAGACGCTCGGCGTGCGCGATGTCGTGACCAAATCGATTGGCACCTCGAACCCGCACAACATGGTGCGCGCCACCTTCGACGCGCTGACCAAGCTGCGCTCGCCGCGCCAGGTCGCGGCGCGCCGCGGCAAGAAAGTCAGCTACATCATCGGCCGGCGCGAGAAGACGCCGGCCAAGGACGCCAAGGAGTAGCGCGATGTCGGCAGCCAAAAAGACGATCCGTGTCACGCAGACGGGCAGCCCGATCGGACGGCAGAGCAAACAGCGCCAGACGCTGATCGGCCTCGGCCTGAACAAGATGCACCGCACGCGCGAGCTTGAAGACACGCCCGCGGTGCGCGGCATGGCTAACAAGATTTCACACCTCGTGCGTATCGAAGACGCCGAGTAGGCCTGAAAAGCCGTAATAAGGGTTGTAACGTTATGAAACTGAACGAACTTTTCGACAATCCTGGCGCGCGTCAGGCGCCCAAGCGGGTCGGTCGCGGCATCGGCTCGGGGACCGGCAAGAGGTCGGGCCGTGGCGACAAGGGCCAGAAGTCGCGCAGTGGTGTGGCGATCAAGGGCTTCGAGGGCGGCCAGATGCCGATTTATCGGCGGTTGCCCAAGCGCGGCTTCACCAATCACCGCTTCGCCAAGACCTATGAGGTGGTCAACCTCGATCGCCTGCAACAGGCCATCGACGAAGGCCGCATCGACGCCAAGAAGCCGGTCGACCGCGCGGCGCTGATGGCCGCCGGGCTGGTCCGCAAGCAGCGCGACGACGGCGTGCGTCTGCTCGGCCGCGGTGAACTCAAGGCCAAACTCGACATCACGGTCGACGGCGCCTCGCGCACGGCGATTGCAGCGGTCGAGAAGGCCGGTGGAAAGCTGATCCTGCCCGTCGTGCCCGAAGCCGCGGCATCATCAAAGGCCGAAGCAGCGGCCGAGACGCCAAAGGCCTAGGCGGAAAACGATACATGGCATCGGCCGCAGAACAACTCGCCGCGAACCTCAACTTCGCCGCCCTTGGTAAGGCGACGGAGCTCAAGAAGCGTTTGTGGTTCACGCTCACCGTGCTGGTGATATATCGGCTCGGGACCTACATTCCGCTTCCGGGGATCGATCCGGCGATCCTGGAGGACATCTTCCAGCAGAACGCGGGCGGCATCCTGGGCATGTTCAACATGCTCGCCGGCGGTGCTTTGGGGCGCATGACGATCTTCGCCCTGAACATCATGCCGTACATCTCGGCATCGATCATCATCCAACTCTTGACGACCGTCTCGCCGCATCTCGAGCAGCTCAAGAAGGAAGGCGAGGCGGGCCGCAAGAAGATCAATCAGTACACGCGCTACGGCACGGTCCTTCTGGCGACGTTCCAGGCCTATGGTATCGCGGTCGGCGTCGAGGGCATGACCGGCTCGTCGGGCAGCGCGGTGATCGATCCTGGCATGTTCTTCCGCCTCTCAACGGTGATTACGCTGGTCGGCGGCACGATCTTCCTGATGTGGCTGGGTGAGCAGATCACCGCGCGCGGCGTCGGCAACGGCATCTCGCTGATCATCTTCGCGGGCATCGTCGCCGAATTGCCGCGGGCGATCGCCGGCACACTCGAGCTCGGCCGCACCGGCGCGCTGTCGGCGTTCTTCATCATCTTCCTGATGATCATGGTGGTTAGCGTCATCATGTTCATCGTCTTCATGGAGCGTGCCCAGCGACGCATCGTCGTGCAGTATCCGAAACGCCAGGTCGGCGCAAAGATGTTCGGCGGCGAAAGTTCACACCTGCCGCTCAAGCTCAACACGGCGGGTGTCATCCCGCCGATCTTCGCCAGCTCGATCCTGCTGCTGCCATTGACGCTGGCGGGTTTCAGCGCGGGCCAGGGTCCCGAATGGCTGGGCATGCTTGCGGGATGGCTCGGCCGCGGCCAGCCGATGTTCATTTTGCTTTATATGTCGGGCATCATCTTCTTCTGCTTCTTCTATACGGCTGTCGTCTTCAATCCGGGCGACACGGCCGACAACCTGAAGAAATATGGCGGTTTCGTGCCCGGTATCCGGCCCGGCAAGAACACCGCGGAATATCTCGATTATGTCCTGACGCGGCTGACCTGCGTCGGCGCGGCCTATCTCGCCGCGGTCTGCCTACTTCCCGAGATTTTGATTTCGCAGTACTCCATCCCGTTCTACTTCGGCGGCACGTCGCTGCTGATCGTCGTGACGGTGACCATGGACACGGTTGGCCAGATCCATTCGCATCTGCTTGCGCATCAGTACGAGGGCCTGATCAAGAAGGCCAAGTTGCGGGGGCGGCGCTAATGAACCTGATCATTTTGGGCCCACCCGGCGCCGGCAAGGGTACTCAGGCGAAGCGCCTGGAGAGTGCCTATGGCCTGGTACAGCTCTCGACCGGCGACATGCTGCGTGCCGCGGTCGCCGCCGGCACCGAGATCGGCAAGCAGGCCAAGGCGGTGATGGAAGCCGGCGATCTGGTCTCGGACGACATCGTCGTCTCGATCATCGCCGAGCGCATCGCCGAGCCCGACTGCGCGAGCGGTTTCATCCTCGACGGTTTTCCGCGCACCGTGGCCCAGGCCGAGGCACTCGACGCCATGCTGACCACGCGCAACGAGCATATCGACGGCGTGCTCGAGATGACGGTCGATGACGACGCGGTGGTCGGACGCATCGCAGGCCGCTTCTCCTGCACCAATTGCGGCGCCGCATACAACGACCAGCTCAACCGCCCCAAGGTCGAGAATGTCTGCGACCTGTGCGGCGCCAGCGCGTTCACAAGACGCAAGGACGACAACGCCGAGACCATGGGCGCGCGGCTCGCCGCCTACCACGCCCAAACCGCCCCGCTGCTGCCGTACTACGCGGCGCGCGGCGTGCTGCGGTCGGTCGACGGCATGGCCGACATCGACGCGGTCACGCGCCAGCTTCGCGTTGTCGTTAACGCCATCGGAGAGAATTGACTTGCACCGCTACATTCATATAATCGCGCTCCGCTCCCACCGGGCTCCATGCCGGGCCGTTGCGGGGAACGATTTGCCCTCAGTTAAGGAGACTTAGCCGTGGCCCGCATCGCCGGCGTCAACATACCCACGAACAAGCGCGTCGAAATCGCGTTGACCTACATCTTTGGCATTGGTCCCACCAAGTCGCGTGAGATTTGCCAGAAGGTCGGCATTCCACTCGAGCGCCGCGTCAACCAGCTTGCCGATGCCGATGTGATTCGCATCCGCGAGGTCATCGACCTGGACTACTGGGTCGAAGGCGATCTCAGGCGCGAAGTCGCGATGAACATCAAGCGACTGATGGACATGGGCTGCTATCGCGGCCTGCGCCATCGCCGCGGCCTGCCGGTGCGCGGCCAGCGCACCCACACCAACGCGCGCACCCGCAAGGGCCCGGCGCGGCCGATCGCCGGCAGAAAGAAGTAGGGGGCCAGCATGGCGAAGGAACAGGCAGCCCGCGTCAAGCGCCGCGAACGGAAGAACATTTCATCGGGCGTGGCGCATGTCAACGCGACGTTCAACAACACGATCATCACCATCACCGACGCCCAGGGCAATACGATCTCATGGGCATCGGCGGGGAGCCAGGGTTTCAAGGGGTCGCGTAAATCGACACCCTACGCTGCCCAGATGGCGGCCGAGAACGCCGGAACCAAGGCGCAGGAACACGGCATGAAGACGATCGAGGTCGAGGTGAGGGGCCCCGGTTCGGGCCGTGAATCGGCACTGCGCGCTTTGCAGACCGTCGGCTTCACGATCACCGCGATCCGCGACGTAAGCCGGATACCGCACAACGGCTGCCGGCCGCCGAAACGCCGCCGCGTGTAGCGATGGCAGCCGCGGCGCCGCCGCGGCCTGAGAATAGCTGGCGTATTGAAAAGGTGGCGGACGCGACGTCCGCCCGAGCTCGTGAGGATATCTCCGTGATCCAGAAGAATTGGCAGGAATTGATCAAACCGTCGAAGCTGAACATCGAGGCCGGCAAAGACGCCGAGCGCGAGGCGACGATCGTTGCCGAACCGCTCGAACGCGGCTTCGGGCTGACGCTCGGCAACGCCTTGCGTCGCGTGCTCCTGTCGTCCCTGCAAGGCGCCGCAGTGAGCTCGATCCAGATCGATGGCGTGCTACACGAATTCTCTTCGCTTCCCGGTGTGCGCGAGGACATTACCGACATCGTCCTGAACGTCAAATCGATGGGGTTGCGCATGCATGGCGAAGGTCCCAAACGCATGTCGCTCGAGGCGACCGGCCCTGGCGAAATCACCGCCGGTGCCATCGACACGGGCCACGACATCGAGATCATGGATACCGACCACCACATCTGCACACTCGACGAGGGCGCCAGCCTGACGATGGAGATGACGGTCGAGACCGGCAAGGGCTATGTCGCGGCGACGCAGAACCGCAGCGAAGACGCGCCGATCGGCCTGATCCCGGTCGACTCGCTGTTCAGTCCGGTGCGCAAGGTCGCGTATAAGGTCGAGAACGCGCGCGTCGGCCAGGTCACCGACTACGACAAGCTTTTGATGCAGGTCGAGACCAATGGTGCGGTAGGGCCCGAGGACGCCGTGGCGCTCGCCGCGCGCATCCTGCAGGACCAGTTGCAGCTGTTCGTCAACTTCGACGAGCCAAGTGTCGCCGTCACCGATGAGCAAGCACCCGAGCCGGCGTTCAATCCGAACCTCCTGCGCAAGGTCGACGAACTCGAGCTTTCGGTCCGTTCGGCCAACTGCCTGAAGAACGACAATATCGTCTACATCGGCGATCTCGTTCAAAAGTCCGAACAGGAAATGCTCAGGACACCGAACTTCGGCCGCAAGTCGCTGAACGAGATCAAGGAGGTGCTGGCGCAGATGGGCCTGCACCTCGGTATGGAAGTCGCCAATTGGCCGCCCGAAAACGTCGAGGATATGGCCAAGCGTCTCGACGAGCCGTTTTAGTCGCGTCCCCGGGATCGCGACGGTTAGAAGGAGTCGGTCATGCGTCATGGCAACAGCGGTCGTAAGCTCAACCGCACGTCGAGCCACCGCAAGGCGATGTTCGCCAATATGGCGGTCGCTCTGCTCAAGCACGAGCAAATCACAACGACCTTGCCCAAGGCCAAGGAGCTGCGCGGCATCGTCGACCGGCTCATCACGCTCGGCAAGCGGGGCGGCCTGCATGCGCGGCGTCAGGCGATCGCCAGGCTTGGTGACGAGAAGATCGCCGACAAGCTGTTTACCACGCTCGGCCCGCGTTATACCGAGCGCGCCGGCGGTTATACCCGCGTGTTGCGCGCCGGTTTCCGTTATGGCGATTCGGCGCCGATGGCGATCATCGAGCTGGTTGATCGCGACCCCGAAGCAAAGGGCCTCGATTCAGGCCCCGTCATGGATGACGACGCGGACGAGAACGAAGAATAAGCCCCGGCGATCGCTAGCCCGGACTTCTCACTATGGACAGGCGCGTCATCGCGTCGGGCGGTCGCCGAGCCGCCAGGAGAAGGCCGCTGAGCGTGGCCTGGGCTACGCGCAAGGCCTTCGACGCCGCGGGCGGCCCGCCCGGCGCGACCCTTAAGGGCGGCGGATCCCGGACGACAGGCGGCGTCGAAGCGCTTGCCCGCCTGCCTGCGCGAAGCCGGAGCTTCGCTTCGGCGAAGGCAGGATGCGCAAGCATCGCGCGGCACGCATTTCCTAGCCTGTCGGCCGATATCCGCCGTGCCGCACCTGTCCATAGTGAGAAGGCCGGGCTAGGGCGCCGCTTGCCGCGGCCGAGGGCGATCGCATGACGACGTTGTTCGAGGCTCAGGCGCCGCGTCCACTCGCCGATCGACTGCGCCCCAAATCACTTGCCGAGGTCGTCGGCCAGGACCATCTGATCGGCGCCGACGGCCCGATCGGGCGGATGCTCGCCGAGCGGCGTCTGGCCTCGATGATCCTGTGGGGACCGCCGGGCTCCGGCAAGACGACCATCGCCCGGTTGCTCGCCGATCACACCGATTTCGTCTTCGCGCCATTATCGGCGGTGTTCTCGGGTGTCGCCGATCTGCGCAAGGTGTTCGCCGCCGCGGCCGAGCGCCGCAAGGACGGCAAGGGCACGTTGCTGTTCATCGACGAAATCCACCGCTTCAACCGCGCCCAACAGGACGGTCTTCTTCCGCATGTCGAGGACGGCACCGTCATATTGGTCGGCGCGACGACCGAGAACCCGTCGTTCGAGCTGATCGGCGCGCTGCAGTCGCGCTGCCAGGTCTATGTACTCGAACGGCTCGGCGCCGCCGCGTTGGAAACGCTGCTCCAGCGCGCCGAGGTCGAGGAAGGGCGGGCGCTGCCGCTCGACGACGACGCGCGCGCGGGCTTGTGCGAGATGGCCGACGGCGACGGCCGCTTCGCGCTCAACTTGGCCGAGGAGCTGCTCGCGCTGGCGCCCGGCCAGATGCTCGATCGCGCCCAGCTGGCCGAGGTCGTACAGAAACGCGTGCCGCTCTACGACAAGGCGCAGGAGGGGCACTACAACCTGATCTCGGCGCTGCACAAGTCGCTGCGCGGTTCCGACACCGACGCCGCGCTCTACTGGCTCGCACGCATGCTCGATGCCGGCGAGGCGCCGCTCTATATCGCGCGCCGCATGGTGCGCTTTGCCTCCGAGGACATCGGTCTGGCCGATCCGCAGGCGCTGATGCAGGCGCTCGCGGCCAAGGAGACTTACGACTTCCTGGGTTCGCCCGAGGGCGAACTGGCGCTTGCCCAGGCGTGCATCTACCTCGCCTCGGCGCCCAAGTCGAATGCCGCATACCGGGCCTACGGCGGCGCCAGACGGGCGGCCCGCGAACACGGTTCGCTGATGCCGCCCAAGCATATCCTGAACGCGCCGACCCGGTTGATGAAGGAACTCGGCTACGGCGACGGCTATGCCTACGATCACGACACGCCCGAGGGCTTCTCGGGGCAAGACTATTTCCCCGAGGACATGGCGCGCGAGCGCTATTATCGGCCCGGCGAGCGTGGCTTCGAGCGCGACATTGCCAAGCGCCTCGAGTATTGGCGCAAGCTGCGCGAGAAACTTGCCGACGACGGTGGCGACGGGGAGGACAGTTCGTGACGACCGGCATGCGTAGGGGCCGCACCGGCGCGGGGCGGCCGGAATGATCGTCAGCATCGCCGAACTCCTCATCCTCGGCATCGTCGTCGATTGGGCCTTTCGCAGGCTTTCGGTCCCCGGGTTGGTGGGGATGCTGCTGCTGGGCGTGTTGCTCGGGCCTTTCGCCCTGCAATGGGTCAGCCCCGAGCTGCTCGAGGTCTCCAACGATTTTCGTCTGATCGCCTTGATCGTCATCCTGCTCAGGGCGGGCTTCGAGCTGAGCAAGGAGACGCTGAACCGGGTCGGCGGTCGGGTGCTGCTGCTGTCCGCCGTGCCGGCTATCATCGAAGGCGCCGCCATCACCCTGCTGGGGCCACCGCTGCTCGGCCTCGGCTATCTCGAGTCTGCGATGCTGGGCTCGATCCTGGCGGCGGTGTCGCCGGCGGTCGTGGTGCCGCTGATGATCCGTTTCATGGAGCGTGGCATGGGCGCGGTGAAAGGCATCCCGACCATGGTGCTGGCGGCGTCGGCCATCGACGACGTCTTCGTCATCGTCGTCTTCAGCGTCTTCCTCGGCATCTACACCGGAAACAGTGCCAGCATCGCCTGGCAGCTGGCCGGCATCCCGATCTCCATCCTGCTCGGCATTGCCGTCGGCCTGGCGGTCGGCCTAGCCCTCTTCCGGCTCTACCGGCACTTCGACCCGCGCGCCACCAAGCGCGTGCTGATCATGCTGGGGCTTTCGGTCCTGCTGGTCAGGGCCGAACATTTCATGGCCGGCTGGCTGCCCTTCGCCAGCCTGCTCGCGGTCATGGCCATGGGCTTCATCATCCTCGAGAAGGACGAGCACATGGCCCACGTGATATCGGCCAAGCTGGGCAAGATATGGGTCTTCGCCGAGATCGTGCTGTTCACCATGGTCGGTGCCGACGTCGACGTGAACGTGGCGCTGGAGGCGGGCCTCGCCGGCGCCGTGATTATTGCGATCGGCCTGGTGGCGCGCAGCGCCGGCACTTGGCTCTGCCTGATCGGCAGCGACCTGACAGGGCCCGAGCGCCTGTTCGTGGTCGTCGCCTACCTGCCCAAGGCGACCGTCCAGGCCGCCATCGGCGGCGCGCCGCTGGCCGCGATGCATCTCGCCGGCATGAACACCGGGCCGGGCGAAGTCATCCTGGCGGTCGCGGTGCTGAGCATCTTGTTGACCGCGCCATTGGGGGCCTGGGCCATCGTCATCACCGGCGAGCGGGTCCTCGAGGTGGCGCCGCCATCGGTGCACGACGCCCGGGACGCGGTAATCGAGAGCGAAGGCGAAACGGAGCAGGCGTAGAGCGTTGGCGAAGGTCGAGCACATCCAGGTTGAGCCCGACGAGGCCGAGCAGCGCCTCGACCGCTGGTTCAAGCGGCATTTCCCCGAGCTCGGTCACGGCCGGCTGGAAAAACTGCTGCGCACCGGCCAGGTGCGCGTCGACGGCGCGCGCGTCAAGGCGGGCCATCGCCTGGCGCCCGGTCAGCGCATCCGGGTTCCGCCGATCGGGCGCGCGCTGGCCGCCGCCAAGCGTCGCCCGCCGCCCGGGCCAGTGCCGGTCAGCGACGCCGACGCCTGGGCGTTGCGCAAGAGCGTGCTCTACATGGACGACGACGTGCTGGCGATCAACAAGCTGGCCGGCCTTGCGGTGCAGGGCGGCACCGGCACCCAGCGCCACCTCGACGGCATGCTCGATGCGCTCAAGCTGGGCGCGCGCGAGCGGCCGCGCCTGGTGCATCGGCTCGACCGCGACACCTCGGGCGTCCTGGTGCTGGCGCGCAACGTCAAAGCGGCGGCGTGGCTCGGGCGCGAGTTTCAGGGTCGGAACATGCGCAAGCTCTATTGGGCCCTGGTCGTCGGCCAGCCGCCGCGCGACGAGGGCCAGATCGAGATGGCGCTCGCCAAGCGCCCGACCAGGGGCGGCGGCGAGCGGGTCGCCGCGGATGACGACGGCAAGCCGGCCGTGACCCGCTACAAGGTCATCGAGGCGCTCGGGCCGCGCGCCGCCTGGCTGGCGCTGATGCCGCTGACCGGGCGCACGCACCAAATACGCGCCCACTGCGCCGCGATCGGCACGCCGATCGTCGGTGACGGCAAATTCGGCGGCGCGCAGGCCTTCATGCAGGGCGAGGGCATCGGCCGACAGATGCATCTCCATGCCCGCGCGATCGAGCTGTCGATGCCGAGCGGCAAGCGCCGGCGCATCACCGCGCCACTGCCCGAGCATATGGCCGAAACTTGGCGGCTGTTCGGCTTCGACATGCACGCGCATGCCGACGACGACCCCTTCGCCGAGGCGCCGGAGCGCAAGGGCCGGTGATCCGCCTAATCGTCTTCGATTGCGACGGCACGCTGGTCGACAGTCAGCATGCCATCGTCGCCGCCATGCGCCAGGCGTTCACCGACAATAGCCTTCGGCTGCCGGAGCCCGAGGCAGTGCGCCAGATCGTCGGCCTGTCGCTGCTCAAGGCGATGGAGGCATTGGAGCCGAGGGCTCTGCCCGAGCAGCACCGCGCGCTCGAGCGCGACTATCGGCGCGCTTTCCAACTGTTGCGCCAACGCGAGGAACACCAAGAGCAACTCTATCCCGGCGCCGCCGAGACGGTGGCTGCGCTCGACGAGGCCGGCTACCTGCTCGGCGTCGCCACCGGCAAGGGCCGGCGGGGTCTGCGCATGACGCTCGAACGCCACGGCCTCGACGGCCAATTCGTCACCCTGCAGACCGCCGATGACGCGCCCAGCAAGCCGCACCCCGGCATGCTCGAGCGCGCCATGGCCGAGGCCGGCGCGGCGCCCGACGAGACGGCGCTGGTCGGCGACACCGTGTTCGACATCGAAATGGCGGTCAACGCCGGCGCGGCGCCGATCGGCGTCCGCTGGGGCTATCACGATGCGGCGCTGTTGAGCGCGGCCGGCGCGCGCATGATCGTCGAGACCTTCGACGCGCTACCGGGCGCCATCGCGGGGCTCGCGCCGTGAAACGCATATACAAAACCGTTGCCGTCGAGCCGCGCGATGACGGGTACGCGGTGACGCTCGATGGGCGAGGCGCGAAGACGCCGCGGGGCCAACCATTGGCGCTGCCGAACGCGGCGCTGGCCGAGGCCGTGGCCGCCGAGTGGGACGCGCAGGCCGACGACATCGCGCCCTCGACGATGCCGATGACACGGCTCGCCACCACCGCGCTCGATATGGTCGCGCCGCGCCGTGCCCACGTCGTCGACGAGATCGTCGGCTTCGGCGCGAGCGACCTGGTCTGCTATCGCGCCGATGCGCCGGCTGCGCTTGCCGCGCGCCAGCACGAGGTTTGGCAGCCGCTGATCAACGGTCTGGCACAGCGCCACGGCGTGCATCTTTCGGTGACCGAAGGCGTCATCCCGATCGTGCAGCCAGCCGAGGCGATCGCCGCGCTGCGCGACGTCGTCGCCGGCCATGACGACATGGCGCTCGCCGCGCTGCACACGCTGGCCACGGTGCTGGGCTCGCTGGTCATCGCGCTGGCGGTGGCCGACGGCACTGCCGACGCCGACACGGCCTGGGCCGCGAGCCGGATCGACGAGGATCACCAGACCGAGCGCTGGGGCGACGACGCCGAGGCGGCGGAGACGCGCCAGAGACGCCACGATGTCGTCGCCGCGGCGCGCTTCTTTGACCTCGCCCGAGGCGGCTAAGGGGGTGGCCGCATTGCTGCGAATGATGCACTCTCCAGGGCAGCGGGGTCGGCCCGGTAAATACCAAGGAACAGCGATAAAGGTCCCTAGAGATCGCGTCCGCTTTTTGCTGGGTAGGAAGGGAGCCGCGGGCGATGCAGCGCATCGGCTAGGCTGCCTGACGCCCTCCGGCGATAAGCGGCCGCGACCCGAAGGGCGGCTTGCCGAGGCTCTCGGACGTCGTTGCGCCCATCTTGCGATGCCAAGCATCGCCGCGACGGGCGCGCCTAGCCGAGAACCACGGCAAGCCGTCTCTAGGGGCCTTTATCACTGATCCTTGGTATAAGGGGGAGCCATGAGAGAGATCATCGAGGAACTCGAACGCAAGCGCGCCGCGGCGCGGCTCGGCGGTGGCGAAAAGCGCATCGAGGCGCAGCACGCCAAGGGCAAGCTGACCGCGCGCGAACGGCTCGAACTGCTGCTCGACCCCGATTCATTCGAGGAGTTCGACATGTTCGTCGAGCACCGCGGCACCGACTTCGGCATGGCCGACCAGAAGGTGCCGGGCGATGGTGTCGTCACCGGGCACGGCACCATCGACGGCCGCCAGATGTTCGTCTTCAGCCAGGATTTCACGGTCTTCGGCGGTTCGCTGAGCGCGGCGCACGCCGGCAAGATCTGCAAGATCATGGATCACGCCCTGCGCGTCGGCGCGCCGGTCATCGGGCTCAACGATTCGGGCGGCGCGCGCATCCAGGAGGGCATCGATTCACTGGCCGGCTATGCCGATGTGTTCCAGCGCAACGTGCTCGCCTCGGGCGTCGTGCCGCAGATCTCGCTGATCATGGGACCCTGCGCGGGTGGCGCGGTCTACTCGCCTGCGATGACCGACTTCATCTTCATGGTCAAGGGTTCGTCCTACATGTTCGTCACCGGCCCCGACGTGGTGAAGACGGTGACCCACGAGCAAGTCAGCCTCGAGGAACTCGGCGGCGCGGTGACCCACACGACCAAATCGTCGATCGCCGACCTCGCCTTCGAGAACGACGTCGAGGCGCTCGAGCTCACGCGCCACTTCATGAGTTTCCTGCCGGCCTCGAACCGCGAGGGCCCGCCGACGCGGCCGACCGACGATCCGGCCGACCGCGCCGAGCCGTCGCTCGACACCCTGGTGCCGGCCAACCCCAACCAGCCCTACGACATCAAGGAGCTGATCGGCAAGGTCGTCGACGAGGGCGACTTCTTCGAGCTGCAGCCCGACTTCGCCAAGAACATCGTCATCGGCTTCGGCCGCATGGCGGGCTCGACGGTCGGCATCGTCGCCAACCAGCCGATGGTCCTGGCCGGCTGCCTGGACATCGATTCGTCGCGCAAGGCGGCGCGTTTCGTGCGTTTCTGCGATTGCTTCAACATCCCGATCGTCACCTTCGTCGACGTGCCCGGTTTCCTGCCCGGCACGGCGCAGGAGTACGGTGGCATCATCAAGCACGGCGCCAAGCTGCTGTTCGCCTTCGCCGAGGCGACCGTGCCCAAGGTCACGGTGATCACCCGCAAGGCTTACGGCGGCGCCTACGACGTCATGAGCTCGAAGCACCTGCGCGGCGACGTCAACTACGCCTGGCCGTCGGCCGAGATCGCCGTGATGGGGCCGAAGGGGGCCGTGGAGATCATCTTCCGCGCCGATGCGGACGACCCGGCCAAGATCGAGGCGCGCACCGAGGAATACCGCGCGACTTTCGCCAACCCGTTCATCGCCGGCCACCGCGGCTTCATCGACGACGTCATCCTGCCGCACAACACGCGCCGCCGCATCTGCGGCGCGCTCTCGATGCTCAAGACCAAACGCCTCGACAACCCGCCCAAGAAACACGGCAACATCCCGTTGTGAGTCAGTCCGGCGACGACGCGGCGACGCAACGGGCGCGGCGCCGGCTGCGTGGCTTCGGCCTTCATCTCGCCGGCTATGGCGTGGTGATTGTGGCGCTCGCGGCGATCAATATGCTGAGCAGCCCGGAGAACCCCTGGTTCGTCTGGCCGATGGTCGGCTGGGGCGGCGTGCTGGCGGTCCACGCGGCCTTCGCCATGGGGCTGTTCGGTGGCTCGGACAGTGGTTAAGTTGACGCCATGACCGAGCGCCTGGACGACGCCATCGCGCGCATCGACGCGGCCAGCGCCGAGGACCCGAACCGGGAGTTCGTCGATGGCGCGGCGCGGCCCACGGCGCTGGTCTACGCCGAGCGCATGACGGGCTGGCTCGATCGGCTGGCGCCCGAGGCGTCGGAGGCGCTGCGCATCGCCGCGCGCGCGCAACACATCGAGCGTTGGACGATCCCGCGCGCCGAGTTCCCCGACGGCCGCGAGGGCTATCACCGCTGGCGCACGACGCTCGCCAAGTTCCATGCCGAGCGGACGGCAGCGATCATCGCCGAGGCCGGCTACGAGACCGACGTCATCGACCGGGTCAAGGCGCTGCTCCGCAAGCACCGCCTCAAGACCGACCCGGAAGTTCAGATGCTCGAGGACGTCGCCTGTCTGGTGTTCCTGGAAAGCTACTTCGCCGACTTCGCAAAGCAGCACGACGAGGCCAAGATCATCGGCATCCTGCAGAAGACTTGGGCCAAGATGTCGTCCAAGGGTCACGACGCGGCGCTCGCCCTCGACATGCCGGCGGAGGCCCGCGCTTTGGTCGAGAAAGCTCTGAGCGGTTAGTGCATAATCCGGCCGATCTGGATCGGTCGGGTTATGCCAGCCCGCGCCAATCTTATCCCAACAAGAGGGGGGCCGCCGACCGTTCGGCCAATCCTTGTGGGATTAAGAATGGCCTTGTGGGATAAAGATTGGCCTGCGTGGCGATTGAACGCAGGTCATCTTCACGCTGTGAAGATGGCCGAAAGCTAAATTATACCAAGGATCAGTGATAAAGACCCATAGAGATCGCGTCCGCTTTTCGCCGGGTAGGAAGGGAGCCGCAGGCGATGCAGCGCATCGGCTAGGCTTCCTGACGCCCTCCGGCGATAAGCGGACGCGACCCGTAGGGCGGCTTGCCGAGGCCCTCGGACGTCGTTCCGCCCGCCTTGTGATGCGCTGCATCACCGCGACGGGCGCGCCTAGCCGAGAACCACGGCAAGCCGTCTCTATGGGTCTTTATCACTGCTCCTTGGTATTAGATATTGCGTCCCGATTTACGCCAGTAGGGATCGCGCAGGCGGCGCTTGAAGATTTTGCCCGTGTCCTCGCGCGGCAGGTCGGTCCGGAACTCGACGACCTTGGGCACCTTGTAGTTGGCGATGCGCTCCTTGAGATAGGTCTGGACCGTGCCGGCGTCGAGCGGCGCGCCGTCGAGCGGCTCGACATAGGCGCAGAGCTTCTCGCCGAACTCTTCGTCGGGGATGCCGAAGACCGCGCAGTCGTGAACGCCCGGCATATCGATCAGCACCGCCTCGATCTCGGCCGGGTAAATGTTGACGCCGCCCGAGATCACCATGTCGTTGGCGCGGTCGCACAGGAACAGATAGCCGTCCTCGTCGAGATAGCCCATGTCGCCGATCGTGATCAGCCCGTCGCGCTCGATCTCGCGGCGCTTGGCGTCGTCGTTGTGGTAGGTGAAATCGGGCCAGCCGTCGAGGCGCAGGTATATCTCGCCGATTTCGCCGGCCGGCAGCGCGTTGCCGGCGGCGTCGTGGATCTCGACGCGGCCGCCCTCGACGAGGCGGCCGACCGTGCCGGGCTTGCGCAGCGCCTCGTGGCTGTCGTGATAGAACACCGCGCCGCTCTCGGTCGCGCCGTAGTACTCGTGGATGATCGGTCCCAGCCACTCGATCATGCGGCGCTTGACGTCGGGCGGACAGGGCGCCGCGCCGTGGCTGACGAATTCGAGCGAGGCGAGGTCGTAGCCGTCACGCACCGCGTCTGGCAGGCGCAGCAGGCGCACGAACATGGTCGGCACCAGATGAACGGTGTTGATGCGGTGCCGCTCGATCAACGCCAGCAGCTGTTCGGCATCGAAACGCGGTTGCAGGACCACGAGACCGCCGTAGTGCGCGGCGGTCAGGCCGCAAATATTCGGCACGACGTGGTACATCGGCCCGGTGATTACGGTGCGCACCGGCGCGTCGGGCGCCATGCCGAAGCACTGCACCATGCCGCGCTGCCGGGATGCCAAGGCCTCCTCCGCTGCCCAGGGTGCGCGGCGCACGCCCTTGGGCACACCCGTGGTGCCCGAGGTGTAGATCATGCTCGGCCGGTCGGCGAGCGGCGGGGCCTGCCACGGCGATTGCGCGGCGATCCAGTCGTACCACGCCGCGCCGCCCGACTGCGCGAGCCCATATGCGGCGGCGATCTCGGGCGGCGTCGCGACGACTAAGACGTCGACAGCCTGAGGAATCGCAGGCTCCAGCGCCGGCAACAGGTCGGCATGGATAACCAGAACCTTGGCGCCGCAATCGCGCAGGATGTGGCCCGCCTCGTCGGCTTTGAGATGCCAGTTGATCGGCACCGAATAGGCGCCCAGCATGCCCGCCGCGATGGCCGCCTCGAAGAAGGCGAAGTCGTTGCGCAAGATCAGCGCGACGGTATCGCCCTCGCCGATACCGAGGCCATCGAGGCCGGTCGCCGCGCGCTTCGCGTTCTCGGCCATCGCGGAGATCGGAATCTCGCGCTCGCCGCTGAGGATTCTCCCTTCGCTCATGCATCAAGTCTAATGCAAGGCACGGCCTTGCGCCCAGTCCCGAGTGCTCGATTCGCGCGTCGTTCTGAGCTAGAACAACGATGTAACCAGGGGCTAGGGCACGCGTGTTCGAAAAGATACTCATCGCCAACCGGGGCGAGATCGCCTACCGCATCATGCGCACGGCGCGGCGCATGGGCATCGCTACCGTCGCGGTCTATTCCGAGGCCGACGCCGACGCGCTGCATGTGCGCGAGGCCGACGAGGCGGTCGGCATCGGACCCGCGCCGGCCGCCGAGAGCTACCTGGTGATCGAAAACATCATTGTCGCGTTGCAGCAAACCCGCGCCGAGGCGGTCCATCCGGGTTACGGGTTTCTTTCCGAGAACGCCGATTTCGTCGCCGCCGTCGAGGCCGCCGGCGCGGTGTTCATCGGACCGGGCACCGCCGCGATCGCGGCGATGGGCGACAAGCTCGAATCGAAACGGTTGGCCAAACGGGCCGGGATCAACACCATCCCCGGCCACGACGGTGTCATCGCCGACGCCGAGGCGGCCGTCGCGATCGCGCGCGACATCGGCTATCCGGTCATGCTCAAGGCCTCGGCGGGCGGCGGTGGCAAGGGCATGCGCATGGTGCGCGACGACGACGCGGCGCGCGAGGGCTTCGCGTCGGCGTCGTCCGAGGCGCGGTCGAGCTTCGGCGATGATCGCATGCTGATCGAGAAGTTCATCGCCGAGCCGCGCCATATCGAGATCCAGGTGCTCGCCGATGCGCACGGCAACACGGTCCATCTCGGCGAACGCGAATGCTCGATCCAGCGGCGTCACCAGAAGATCATCGAGGAGGCGCCGAGCCCGTTCATCGACGCCGCGACGCGCGCCGCGATGGGCGCCCAGGCGGTCGCGCTGGCGGCCGCCGTGGACTATCGCTCGGCGGGCACGGTCGAGTTCATAGTCGATGCCAACAAGAACTTCTATTTCCTTGAAATGAATACAAGATTGCAGGTCGAGCATCCGGTGACCGAGCTCACCACCGGGATCGACCTGGTCGAGCAGATGATCCGCGTCGCGGCGGGCGAAACGCTGGGCTTCGGGCAAGACGATATCGGCTTCGACGGCTGGGCGATCGAGGGCCGCGTCTACGCCGAGGACCCGGCGCGCGGTTTCCTGCCGTCGCCCGGCCGGCTGACGCGCTACCGGCCACCGACCGGGGCCGACGGCGTGCGCCTCGACAGCGGCGTCTACGAAGGCGCCGAGGTCACCATGTTCTACGACCCGATGATCGCCAAACTGTGCGCCTGGGGCGACAGCCGGGCCGCGGCGATCGAGCGCATGCGGGCGGCGATCGACGGCTTCGAGATCGTCGGACCGGGCCATAACCTCGACCTGCTCGCCGCCGTCATGCGCCATCCGCGCTTTGTCGAGGGCGCCATCGACACGGGGTTCATCGACGACCTCTATGCCGACGGCTTCTCGGGCGCGCCGATCGAGGGCGCGGCGCGCGACGCGTTGGTCGTCACGGCGCTCGCGGTTCATCTCGCGTCGACGGCCCGCGCCAACCGCATTTCGGGGCGGGTTGCGAGCCATTGCTGGCAGCCGGACGCGGACTGGGTCGTCGGGCTGGACGGCGAGACGTCGAGCGTCACCGTCGTGGCGCGCGGCGACGGTCTCGACGTCGACATCGACGGGCGCCGCGTCGAACTCGACGGTGTTTGGCGGGTCGGCGCGTCGACCTTCGAGGGCCGCGTCGATGGGCTCGACGTCATCGTGCAAGTGACGCCCAACGCCGACGGCTATCGACTGCGCCACGCCGGTTGCAGCGCACACGCCACCGTGCGCCGCGCGCGCGTTGCCGAACTCGCCGCGCTGATGCCCCTCAAGGAGGTCGCCGACAGCTCGCGTTTCCTGCTCTCGCCGATGCCCGGCCGCGTCGTCTCGATCGCGGTCGTCGAGGGCGACGACGTCAAGGTCGGCCAACCGCTCGCGGTGATCGACGCGATGAAGATGGAGAACGTGCTGCGCGCCCATCGCGACGGCTGCATCGCCAAGGTCATGGTCGGCGTCGGCGACAGCCTGAGCACCGACCAGGTGATCCTCGAGTTCGAATGACCGCGGCGGTTCGGGTTCTAATCGAGGGTCGCGTCCAGGGTGTCGGCTTCCGCTACTGGATGATCGAGCGCGCCGGCGGCCTCGGCCTCGACGGCTGGGTGCGCAACCGCCACGACGGCGCCGTCGAGGCAGTCTTCGCCGGCCCCGCCGACGCGGTTGCCGCGATGCTGCGCCATTGCCACGACGGTCCCGCCTTCGCCCGCGTCACCCGCGTCCACGAGCAGCCCGAAACGGGCCCGGTCGAAGCCGGTTTCCATGCCTTGCCGACGGCGTAACCGGATCGGCGTAGGCGTTGAGCAGGGACAGGCGGCGATTCGTAGCGTAATGATGGACGGATTGGTCAGTCAGGAACGAGCCCGATGAACCGAAAGGCAAGACGCGCGGCGGCAAAGGCCCGAGGAAGCGGCCGGCGCAAGGTCCCGGTCTCGGCGCAGGCGGGTACCGAGCTCAAGGCGGCGATTGCACACCACCAGGCGGGGCGACTGGCCGAAGCCAAGCGGCTCTACGCCGATGTCCTGTCGCGCGAGCCGGACCAGGCGGTGGCTCAGCACCTCGTCGGCGTCATCGCCTACCAGGAAGGCGACGCCCGTCAGGCGACCGCGTTGATCGGCAAGGCGATCGCCTTGCGTCCCGACTACGCCGATGCGCACGGCAACCTGGGCAACGCGCTTGCGCAGCTGGGCAAGTTAGAGGACGCGGTGGCCGCTTACCGCAAGGCCCTGGAGCTGAAGCCCGAACACGCCGACGCGCACAACAACCTGGGCAACGTGCTGAGGAGCCAGGACGAGTTGGAAGAAGCGGCGCGCTCCTACCGTACCGCTCTGGAGTTGAAGCCCGACCACGCCGACGCGCACAACAATCTGGGCATTGTTCTCAAGGAACAGGGCGAGTGGGAGGACGCGGTAGCGGCTTATCGCAAGGCCCTGGCGCTCAAGCCCGACTACGCCGAAGCGCACAACAATCTGGGCAATGCGCTGAAGGACGGGGGCCAGCTGGAAGAAGCGGTAGCGGCTTATCGCGGTGCGCTGGCGCTGAAGCCCGACTACGCCGAGGCGCACAATAATCTGGGCGCTGTACTCAAAGAACAGGGCAAGCTAGTGTCCCGATTCCGAAGTTCGCATGATTTTCGCCTGCTGTTCAGCGATTTCGATTGTTCGGAGGCAGAAGCGCTGGATGGCGGCGAGGATGTCATCGGCGGATTTGGTCCATTTGAAGGGTTTGGGGTTCTGGTTTGTCGTGTCGATGTAGTCGAGGATGGTGCGCTCCAACTCCTTGGTGGAGCGATGGACGCCGCGCCTGATCTGCTTGTCGGTCAGCAGCCCGAACCAGCGCTCGACCTGGTTCAGCCAGGAGGCGCTGGTGGGTGTGAAATGGGCCTGCCAGCGCGGCCGTTTGGCGAACCAGTCGCGGATCGCCTTGGTCTTGTGGGTCCCGTAGTTGTCCATGACGATGTGGATGTCGAGATCAGCAGGGACGTTCGCCTCGACGAGGTCGAGGAATTTGCGGAACTCTCGGGCCCGATGGCGCGGGAAACATTTGCCGATGATCTCTCCCGTGGCGATGTCGAGGGCCGCGAAGAGAGAGGTCGTGCCGTGGCGCTTGTAGTCGTGGCTGCGCCGCTCCGCCTGCCCGGGGCGCATCGGCAAGAGGGGCTGGGAACGGTCCAGGGTCTGGATCTGGCTCTTTTCGTCGACACAGAGAACCAGGGCACGATCCGGCGGCGCCAAATACAGACCGACGATGTCGCGGACCTTCTCCACGAAGAAGGGATCGCTCGACAGCTTGAAGGTCTCCGAGCGATGCGGCTGCAAGCCGAAGGCCCGCCAGATGCGATGAATGGTCGAGGGCGCGTGGCCGCTCGCCCGCGCCATCGAGCGAAGGCTCCAATGGGTCGCGTCCGGCGGCGTCTCTTCCAGCGTCAGCCGGACCGCTTCCGCGATGGCGTCATCGCCGATTTGACGCGGCGCGCCGGGGCGGGGTTCGTCGTACAGACCGTCGAGGCCCTCCGCCGCATAGCGGCGACGCCACTTGCCCACGGTGTCCGCGCTCGCCTCGAGACGAACGGCGATCTCCTTGTTCTCCAACCCTTCCGCCGCCGCCAAGACGATCCGAGCCCGCCGCGCAAGCCCCTGCGACGTCTTGCGACGACGAGACAGCGCCTCCAATTCGGCGCGCTCGTCATCGCTCAAAGAGATCGTCACCGCCACTCTCGCCATCAATCGCGCCTCCTAAAAACAAATAGAGACATAATCATATCAATTTATCGATCAGGACACTAGTGTCCCGATTCCGAAGTTCGCATGATTTTCGCCTGCTGTTCAGCGATTTCGATTGTTCGGAGGCAGAAGCGCTGGATGGCGCCGAGGATGTCATCGGCGGATTTGGTCCATTTGAAGGGTTTGGGGTTCTGGTTTGTCGTGTCGATGTAGTCGAGGATGGTGCGCTCCAACTCCTTGGTGGAGCGATGGACGCCGCGCCTGATCTGCTTGTCGGTCAGCAGCCCGAACCAGCGCTCGACCTGGTTCAGCCAGGAGGCGCTGGTGGGTGTGAAATGGGCCTGCCAGCGCGGCCGTTTGGCGAACCAGTCGCGGATCGCCTTGGTCTTGTGGGTCCCGTAGTTGTCCATGACGATGTGGATGTCGAGATCAGCAGGGACGTTCGCCTCGACGAGGTCGAGGAATTTGCGGAACTCTCGGGCCCGATGGCGCGGGAAACATTTGCCGATGATCTCTCCCGTGGCGATGTCGAGGGCCGCGAAGAGAGAGGTCGTGCCGTGGCGCTTGTAGTCGTGGCTGCGCCGCTCCGCCTGCCCGGGGCGCATCGGCAAGAGGGGCTGGGAACGGTCCAGGGCCTGGATCTGGCTCTTTTCGTCGACACAGAGAACCAGGGCACGATCCGGCGGCGCCAAATACAGACCGACGATGTCGCGGACCTTCTCCACGAAGAAGGGATCGCTCGACAGCTTGAAGGTCTCCGAGCGATGCGGCTGCAAGCCGAAGGCCCGCCAGATGCGATGAATGGTCGAGGGCGCGTGGCCGCTCGCCCGCGCCATCGAGCGAAGGCTCCAATGGGTCGCGTCCGGCGGCGTCTCTTCCAGCGTCAGCCGGACCGCTTCCGCGATGGCGTCATCGCCGATTTGACGCGGCGCGCCGGGGCGGGGTTCGTCGTACAGACCGTCGAGGCCCTCCGCCGCATAGCGGCGACGCCACTTGCCCACGGTGTCCGCGCTCGCCTCGAGACGAACGGCGATCTCCTTGTTCTCCAACCCTTCCGCCGCCGCCAAGACGATCCGAGCCCGCCGCGCAAGCCCCTGCGACGTCTTGCGACGACGAGACAGCGCCTCCAATTCGGCGCGCTCGTCATCGCTCAAAGAGATCGTCACCGCCACTCTCGCCATCAATCGCGCCTCCTAAAAACAAATAGAGACATAATCATATCAATTTATCGATCAGGACACTAGACGACGCGGTGGCGGCATACCGTACGGCCCTGGCGCTGAAGCCCGACTACGCCGAGGCGCACAACAACCTGGGTAATGCGCTGAAGGACCTGGGCCGGCTGGAAGAGGCGGTAGCGACCTACCACAAGGCGCTGGCGCTGAAACCAGACTACATTTCGGGCACTACAATCTGGGTAATCTGCAATGAGACCTGGGTCGGCTGGAGGATGCGTCGGTCGCCTACCACGCGGCGCTCGAGTTGAAGCCCGACTATGTCGCGGCGCACAACAATCTGGGCAACGTGCTCAGGGATCAGGGCAAGTTGGACGACGCGTTGGCGGCCTACCACAGGGCGCTGGCGCTCAGGCCCGACTACGTCGCGGCGCACGTCAACCTGGGCAATGCGCTGAAGGATCTGGGTCGGTTGGAAGAGGCGGTGGCAGCCTTTCAGAAGGCCCTGGCGGTGAAACCCGACCAACCCGAGGCGCGTAGCAACCTGGGCAATGCGTACAAAAACCAGGGCAAGCTGACAGAAGCCGTGGCCGCTTACCAAAAAGCGCTGGAGCTGAAACCCGACTACGTCGACGCTCACAGCAATCTGGTTTTCTACATGAATTACGATGAGCAATTTACGCAACGGGACATCGTCGCCGAGAGCCGACGCTGGGATGCCGTTCACGCGGTGCCTCGCGGTGCGGACGAACGACCACATCCCAACGATCCCGATCCCGAACGTCGGCTGCGCGTAGGCTATGTCTCTCCCGACTTTCGCGAACATTCGGTCAGCTACTTCCTGGATCCGGTTATTGCCCACTATGACCGCGGCACATTCGAGGTGTTTTGTTACGCGGGCGTCGTAAGGCCCGACAAAAAGACGGCCCGCTTTCGAGACCTTTCGGGCGGTTGGTGTTCGACGGTGGGCATGACCGATGCGGCGGTCGCTGAACGCATCCGCGAGGACGGTATCGATATTCTGGTCGACCTCGCGGGGCACTCGGCGAACAATCGCCTCCTTGTCTTCGCCGAGCGACCCGCGCCTGTACAGGTGACTTGGCTCGGCTACCCGAACACCACAGGCCTGTCGGCCATGGATTACCGGTTGACGGACGCGATCGCCGATCCCGCGGGCGACGCTGAAGCCTCGCACAGCGAGACGTTGGTGCGCCTGCCGAACGGGTTCCTCTGCTTTACGCCGACGGCTGATGCACCGGAAATTGGTGAAGCCCACGCTCCGGCCGCCGGCCACGTTACATTTGGTTCGTTCAACAATCTGGCGAAGGTTACGCCCGACGTCGTGGCGACCTGGGCGCGTGTTCTCGATGGCGCCCCGACATCACGATTGCTGATCAAAAGCAGGCCGCTCGCCGATGCGGAAACCCACAAGCGATACGTTGAGATGTTCGATGCGCACGGCATCGACGCCGAACGGGTCGAATTGATTCCACGGATCCCGTCGAGATCCGGGCATCTCGGGGCGTATGGCCGCGTCGACATCGGGCTCGATCCGTTCCCGTACAACGGTACGACGACGACCTGTGAGGAGTTGTGGATGGGCGTGCCGGTGATCACGCTCTCGGGCGATCGTCACGCCGGCCGCGTCGGTGCGAGCATCCTCAATCGGGTCGGTCTCGGCGACCTCGTCGCCGAGACGAGAGAGGCCTACGTCGAGACAGCGGTGGCGCTCGCAAACGACCTCAATCGGCTGTCGACCTTGCGCAACGGCTTGCGTGATAGGGTGCGGCAATTGCCGCTTTGCGATGCCGATGCGTTTGCCCGCGATGTCGAGGCGGCTTACCGGGAGATGTGGCGTCGGGTCTGCAATTGACCGTCGGGCGGTTGCCGCCACGGTACTGGCCCGCCGGTCGAGACGTATAGGACGAGGCGATTGAACCGCAAAGAAAGACGCGCTGCCGCAAAGGTCCAGCGACGAGGCACGCGCCAGGAACCGGGCGCGGTATCGGCGAGTGGCGCGCTTCAGGCGGCGATATCACATCACCAAGCAGGACGGCTGGCCGAAGCCAAGCGGCTCTATGCGGCGGTTCAGTCTCGCGAGCCGGACAACGCAGTGGTACTGCATCATCTCGGCGTGATCGCGTTTCAAGAGGGCGACCCCCGTCAGGCGACCACCTTGATCGGCCAGGCGATCGCCTTGCGACCCGACTATGCCGACGCATACAGCAACCTGGGTAGCGCGCTCGTCCAACGAGGCAGGCTTGAGGACGCGGCGGCCGCATTCCGTACAGCGCTGGAGCTAAAACCCGACCACGCCGACGCGCACAACAACCTCGGCAACGTCCTCAAGGAACAGGGTAAGTTGCAGGACGCGGTGATTGCGTATCGCAGGGCCCTGGCGCTCACGCCTGATCACGTCGACGCATACGTAAACCTCGGAATCACGCTCATTGCCCTGGGCCGTCGAGTGGAGGCGCTAGAGGCTTACCGTAGGGCGCTGGCAATTAGGCCTGGCTTAGGCATCGCGCAGGGCATGTTCGTTCATATGCTGCAACACGCTTGTGACTGGGGCGAGTTCGAAACGGCTGCTGCGAAGTTAGATACTCTGGTCGACGGCGATCTCGACAAGGGCGTCATATGCGCCGAGAGGCCGTTCGTCAGCATCACTCGGTGCAATGACGCGGCGCGCAATCTGGCAATCGCAGAATCGTGGAGCACGGATGTCGTGCGGCGCGTGTCCAGTCATGAGATCGAATTCGCATTTGACAACCAGCGATTGCGGAAGAAGCGGATCAGGATTGGCTACCTCACCGCCGATTTTCATGCACATGCCACTGCGCACCTCATGGCGGGCCTATTTGGCCTGCACGACAGGGACCGCTTCACGATACACGCTTACTCCTACGGGCCGGATGACAAGAGCGCCTACCGCGCGAGAATTGCGGCCGACAGTGATGCATTCGCCGACATTCGGGATCTGTCGACGACCCAGAGCGCTCGGCGCATCTACCAGGACGAAATCGACATTCTGGTCGATCTCAAGGGCTACTCACAGGAGTCGCGTCTCGATATCTGTGCTCTGAGGCCGGCGCCCGTCCAGGCGACCTATTTGGGTTTCCCCGGCACGACGGGTGCCGATTTCTTTGACTACGTCATCACCGATCGGATCGTCACCCCCGAAGATCAGGTGCCGTTTTACAGCGAAAATTTCGTCTATTTGCCTCATTGCTATCAAGTCAACGATCATACACAGGCGATCTCGAACGCGCCGGTCACGCGGGCCGATTGCGGCCTGCCTGAGGATGGCTTCGTGTTCTGCTCGTTCAACCAGTCGTACAAGATCGAACCCCTCATGTGGGACGTCTGGATGCGGATACTCCGTGGCGTTCCAGGCAGCGTCCTGTGGCTCCTGCGCACCAACAAATTGGCCGAAGCAAATCTCAAGCGCGAGGCGGTCAAACGAGATGTCGATCCCGGTCGCATCGTGTTCGCCGATTTCCTGCAAAAATCCGAACACCTAGCGCGCTTCAGGCTTGCCGATCTATTCCTCGATACGCGCATTTACAATGGCCACACGACGGCGAGTGACGCGCTGTGGTCGGGCGTTCCGGTCGTCACGCTCCAGGGTCAACATTTCGCGTCGCGCGTCGGCGCGAGCTTGCTCAACGCAATCGGTCTGCCGGAGCTGATCTGCCATGGCCTCGATGACTACGAGACACTCACCGTACGCTTGGCGCGCGAGCCTGGCGAAGTCGAGGCGATCCGCGCCAAGCTCACTCGTAATCGGCTGTCCGAGCCGTTGTTCGATACGCCGCGCTTCACACGCGATCTGGAGAGCGCCTTCGCTGCGATGTGGGACATCCATATCGCCGGCGAACCGCCACGGATGATCGACATCCACGCGTGATCGCTGGAAACACCGCGGTGCGATCGGGTCTCGGTCCCTTCGATAGAAAACAAAAGAAACACCGCCGAGGCGGGGTTTTGAGTTGAGGGGGGAGCGGAGGCGTTTTATGGCAGGGGCGGCGTGATCTCGGTCAGCACCACGAAGACCGATTTGCCGCCCGCTTGAACCGTGCCGGGCGCGGCCGAGAGTATCGCCGCCGCCAAAAGGGTTCCGAGGAAACCCGTCGAAAGCATTCCGATATGGGCTGTACCGCCCCTGGTTTGGCTGGATGACATAATGTTCTCATACCAGTGAGCCTATGAAATCACCTTCATGATCCATGGATAGGCGCAGAGGGTTCGCATACGATCCGGTTCTGCGATGAGGTCGATCCATGCTTGGCAACAGGCGTCGATGATGGCCTCGGTGTCGTCGAGGACGCGGAGCGATAGGAAGCGTTCGCGTAGGTAGAGCCAAACCCGCTCGACGGGGTTGAGTTCGGGACTGTAAGGCGGCAACAGCGCCAAGGTGACGTTGTCGGGGACGGTGAGGGCGCGCTCGTCGTGCCAACCGGCGCCGTCGCACATCATGACGGCGTGCGCATCCTGGTCCAGGGTATCGGCGAAGTGTGCGAGAAACAGGTCCATGACCTTGGCGTTGACGCTCGGCATCACCAGGGTGACGTCGTCGCCGGTGTCCGGGCGCACGGCGGAGAAGATGTAGGCCCACTGGTGAGAACGGCAGGGCAATAATCCCCCACTGAAGCGGCCGGTCGATCCGGCTGCGGCGGACCAAAATGGGACCGCGTATAGCCTTCTGTCAGGGTTGCTCTGACTGGAAGGCGGGGGGGGATGTATCGGGTGGAGTTGTACGCACGGGTTCGGCGGGCGTGTCATGTCGAGGGGATGAGCACCCGCGAGGCCTCGCGGGTGTTTGGTGTAGACCGCAAGACGGTCCGTAAGATGCTGTCGTTCTCGGTGCCGCCAGGGTATCGCCGAAGCGCGCCGCCGAGGCGGCCAAAGCTGGGTCCGTTCACGGGAATCATCGATCGGATCTTGGAAGACGATCGGACCAGCCACCGCAAGCAACGGCACACTGCGAAGCGCATCTTCGACCGCCTCCGGGACGAGTACGGTTTCACGGGCGGCTACACCATCGTGAAGGACTACGTTCGTGAGCAGGGGCTTCGGTCGCGTGAGGTGTTCGTGCCACTCTCCCATTCCCCCGGTCACGCCCAGGCGGACTTCGGCGAAGCGATGGCGGTGATCGGCGGCGCGTTACGGAAGATCCACTTCCTTGCCTTCGACCTTCCCCACAGTGATGGTTGCTTTGTTGCGGCCTATCCGGCGGAGACGACCGAAGCATTCTGCGATGGCCACAACGCGGCGTTTGCCTTCTTCGGCGGCGTCCCCCGATCCATCCTGTACGACAACACCAAGCTGGCGGTTGCCCGGATCCTGGGCGATGGGAAGCGGCAGCGAACGCGCGTCTTCACGGAGCTTCAGTCCCACTATCTGTTCGAGGACAGGTTCGGCCGGCCGGGCAAGGGCAACGACAAGGGCAAGGTCGAGGGACTGGTCGGCTTCATCCGGCGGAACTTCCTGGTCCCCGTCCCGCGTGCCGAGAGCTTCGCGGCCCTCAACGATGCTCTCGCCGAACAGTGCCGCCGGCGCCAGGCGGCGCGGCTGCGGGGCCACAAGGAGACCATCGGCGAGCGTCTCGAGCGGGATCGTCAAGTTCTCTTGCCATTGCCGCCTGCTCCCTATGATGCCTGCGATAAGCGCCCTGGACGGGCGAGTTCGCTGTCGCTGGTGCGTTACCGCAGCAACGACTATTCCGTGCCCGTGGCCTACGGCCACCGTGAGGTGCTCATCCGGGGCTACGTCGATGAGGTGGTGATCAGCTGCGGGGCCGAGGTGATCGCCCGGCACCGCCGGTCCTACGACAGCGAGGACCTGATCTTCGACCCGCTGCATTACCTGCCCTTGATCGAGCAGAAGATCGGCGCCCTCGACCAGGCCGCGCCATTGGCGGGCTGGGACCTGCCCGAGGCCTTCATCACTCTGCGGCGGCTCCTCGAAGCTCGTATGGGCAAGGCAGGCAAGCGCGAGTACGTCCAGGTGCTCCGTCTACTGGAGACCTTCCGGCTCGAGGAGGTCGAGGGTGCGGTCGGCGACGCCCTGCGGCTCGGCGCAATCGGCTTTGATGCGGTGAAGCACCTGGTACTGTGCCGCATCGAGCGGCGGCCGCCCAGGCTCAACCTCGACGTCTATCCGTATCTGCCGCGCGCCCGGGTCGCGATGACGTCCGCCAAGTCGTACATGAGCCTGCTGTCGGGGCTCGGCGCATGACCGACACACCGCAAGTGCTGCTCGCCCACCACCTCAAGACGCTGAAGCTGCCGACCTTCCTGCGCGAGTACGACAAGATCGCCCGGCAGTGCGCCTCGGAAGGCGTCGATCACGTCCGCTACCTGTTGAGACTCGCCGAGCTCGAGCTGATCGACCGCGAGCGCCGCATGGTCGAGCGGCGCATCAAGGCGGCGCGCTTCCCCGTGGTCAAGAGCCTCGACAGCTTCGACTTCAAGGTCATCCCCTCGCTCAACAAGGCGCTGGTCCTGGAGCTGGCCCGCTGCGAGTACATCGAGCGCCGCGAGAACCTCATCGCGCTCGGCAACAGTGGGACCGGCAAGACCCACATCGCCCTCGGTCTCGGCCTGGCGGCCTGCCAGAAGGGCCTCTCGGTCGGCTTCATCACCGCCGCCGCGCTGGTCCACGAACTCATCGAGGCCCGCGATGACAAGCAGCTGCTGAGGTTCCAGAAGAAGCTCGCCACCTACAAGCTTCTGATCGTCGACGAACTCGGCTTCGTGCCGCTGTCGAAGACCGGCGCCGAGCTGTTGTTCGAGGTGTTCAGCCAACGCTACGAGCGGGGCTCGACCCTGGTCACCACCAATCTGCCCTTCGACGAATGGACCGAGGTGTTCGGCTCCGAGCGCCTCACCGGCGCGCTCCTCGATCGCCTCACCCACCACGTCAACATCCTCGAGATGAACGGTGACAGCTACAGGCTCAACCAGAGCCGCAGGCGTCAAACCCCGACTGCTAACTGAACCGACCACCCAGCCCACGCTTGACCCCGTGGGCCCACAGGTCCCTCCCGCGCGCGCCGCCGCGTCAGCCTGTTGAGGGCACGCCGCGTCGCGCGCGGGGCCCTCCCGTGGACTACGGGGACAAGCCCGCAGCCGCCAAGCGGTCCCTTCTTACACCGCCGAGGTGGTCCCTTTTTGCTCCGCCATTGACAGCCACTGGTAGCCGATTTGACGCGTCCCGGGGGCACGCTCGCCCCTGCGCCACCACCGGTGACACACCCGGCCCTTGTTGCCGACGCGCGCTTCATCCTGAAACCACAGCTGTAGGCGCTTGTCGGGATGCGCCGCGGCGGTCGCCTTCAGGATGTCGCGAAGCCCCCTTTTTTGAAGCGCTCCTGCGCTTCGGCGTCCCTTCGCGGGTGGCTCGGGCGCGCCTTCTGGCGGGAAAATCCCATCCGCCGTAGAACCCGGGTCATGCTCGAGGGGTGGTAGGTCTTGGCGAAGCGCTCCTCCAGCCAGCGGCACAGATCGGCCCGGGTCCAGGCGCAAACCCCGTCGCGCTCAGGCTCCGGCCCGGCGATGATGACCGCCGCCAGCGCCGCTTCCTCGTCTGCCGTCAGCCGCCGCGGCGAGTAGCCCTTTGGACGGTCGTGAAGCCCCTCCAATCCCTTTGCATTGTAACGAACAACCGCGTCGCGAAGCGTTTGGCGATCCATCCCCGCAAGCCGCGCGGCATCAGCCCGGGGCATCTCCTCCAAAGCATTCGCGATCCCATAGGCCCGCGCCGCCGCTCGACCGTACGATTCCACGCGAGCCCAGCGCCGAAGCTCCAAAGGCGTCAAATCATCCCGTATCTTGAGTGCTGATCCCATGACATCCCCCACATCTGGTGGGAGACCATAGAATCACAATCCGCCATCATCCGCCATCAATGAATATCCCGAGAGTCAATTCAGGCGCTCACTGGTATCACTCCTCATTTTGCCTCTTGGGGTGAACGGTCGGACGCGCCGTTGTGGGGAGGATGATGGGCCGCGGTTCTGGACCGGGTAAATCCAACGGGTGTTGGAAACGCCGTAGATCAGGCATTCAATTCATCTGACATTGGCGATATGCGCCAGTCTCTGCAAATCGTGTAGATATATAATCCGACATTCCCCATATACCATCCAAATTCGTGGAAATCGTAGCACTTTCCCACCGCCAAGGGAACTGTATCCCCTATGCAGCCATCCGATGGCATGATTTTGGTAATCGGCCCGCGCTTGGAAGGCCACTCGGTCATTTTTCTCGCCATCCAGACACACCTCTCCTGTCGCTTTCTCCTCGCCGTCGATTCCCTCGGCCTACGCCGGAGCGGGTCTTCGTCGCAGATCATCAATCAAGCTCAGGATTTTCCGGAACAGGTCCCTCGGCACCGCCACCTCAGCCAATTGGAACGTAACGTAGCGGCCATGTCGGGCAACCTTGGCCCCGATCTTCACCAGCTTGTCGCGCAACGTCGTCATCGACCAGTGCTCCACCTCCTTCGGCAAAGCCAGTGTCCTCATGAAGTTGCCCAGATTGTAGGCCAGGGCGTGAAGCTGGAGCCGAACGGCATTGTTGCGGAACTTGCGACATGACAGACGGGTCCAGTTGATGGCGTTCTTGCCTTCCTTGATGTGCTGCTCCGCCGTGCCACGGTGATTATAGAACGCCACCACCCGCTTGGTAGGGCGCGACAGATTAGTGACGATGAAACCGACGCGAGGAACCAGCTCGCCGGGGTGCCACTCCACTTTGGCCACGACACGGCGCTTCTTGTTCCACGATCCGGCCTGATAGCTGAAGCTGGCGTGGAAACGGCGAACATGGTCGGGCGGGCGACCGACAGGTCGCGTAAGCAGATGGGCAATGTTCCGCTGGAGAATCGCGTTCGCTTTGAGGCGGATGACGTAGAGTAATCCCTCGGCTTCGAGATATTCGTATATCTCCGGTGAGGCGAAGGCGGCATCGCCACGAAAATACAGCCGCACCTTCCTTTCCTTATAGCGCATCACCACCGGCTCCAGAACATTCCGCCATCCGTCGGCACTGTGAACATTACCGGGGCGCAGGGAACATCTCTCCAAGTCGCCGAACTGGTTGAACAGGAATAGCGGATGGTAGCAGGTACAGCCGAAGTGACCATTGTACGCTGTTCCCTCTTGTTCGCCATGGGTCGGGCTGACGCTGCTGTCCATGTCGAGAATGATCATCTTCGGCGGATGGCGGTCATGAACCTTGTCGATCCACACCCCGTTCATGTCGACCAAGGCTTCAACGCTCTCGTCGGTGGCCAATAGCTCCGTCTCGAAGCGTCCCATCTGGCTGGTGGAAGCGGCCTGTCTTTCGATGGCCTTGCCGCCAACAATCCAGCGCATGGCGGGATCGCGTCCCAGACGGTCGGCGTCGTTCACATCGTCATAGCCGCCAAGGCGCCCGAAAACGGACTGGCGAAACTGACCCGTCATGCCGTGCCATCCGTTCTTGCCGGTACGGCTATCCTGGAAAACACCCTCGGCCATCTCAGTCAGGCCGAGGGCATCGTCAAGCTCCCGGTAGGCGAGCAACCCGGCATCAGAGGTGATCTTGGAACCGTGGAATTCAAGCTTCAATCGACGGTCAAAAACGACCCGAAGGCACCCCGGTTTCGATTCACCCATCGGGTGTGCCATATCCGCCGCTCCATGTATGCTACAACTTCATGATTCTTATAGCAGAATCGCCTTCTCGCCGCACTGAATATCGACGATACTTGGGAAATGCGGGATAATAAAATTGCTTAATATCAAATAGTTACCCAAAAGACGTGGCCCAGGCTCATGGCCTCGCCCGCATTATCGCGGTGCCAGACGCCGATACGACGGCCGGCAATGCCATGCGCGTTACGCTGGCTCGCGACGGGGCACCTTCACGACCGCTTCGCCCTCCAGGACGACGATGCCGGCCACTTTGCATATGCACGACAGCGCGACCCTCTGCCTCTCTTCGTTCAGCTCGGCGACCTCGACGATGGCGTCGATGGTATCGCCGATCTTGACCGGCGCGAGGAACCTCAGCGTCTGCGAGACATAGATGGCGCCCGGACCAGGCAACTGCGTGCCGATGACCGCCGAGATCAGGCTGGCGGTGTACAGGCCATGAGCGATACGACCCTTGAACGGCGTATTCGCCGCAAAATGCTCCGAGAGATGGATCGGGTTCCGGTCACCCGTAATCTCGGCAAATCCCACGACATCCGACGACTTGACGGTCTTCGAGTAGATCGCGGTCATGCCCACGCTCATATCCTCGAAGTACAGGGTGCGGAGGGGCAGAAGGGTCACGGTTGCCTCGTGTGGCTAGGCCAGAGTGTGATGTCTTGACATGTCGCGTCTTCCGACCCGACCGATCTTCGGTTCCGGCCGCCAGAGTAACCATCCGGACACCGAGCGGCAAATTCGATCTCGGTGACCCGGTCCTTTATGAGGCGCAATCTGGCCGACCCGGACTATCGGAGCGCCGGACGCGAAGCCGAATGTTGGCGTCGATATCGTCGTTCGTCGTCAATCGAGCCGTACCGATTTGCCGAATGAGCCGGACAATGATCGGCATCCCAACTAAGGGTTGGCTGGCCGGGACGCGATTGGAACCGATCACCTAACCACCTCAGCCGCGGTCCCAGAACGGCTCGATTTCGAGGTAGTCCGTCCACACCGAGCGGAAACGGACCAGCTCGCGCTCGGCGACGACCGACTGCTGGCGCTGAACCAACCCGGCCGCACGCGCCGCCGCGGCCGATTTTCCCTCGCGCGCCAGGCGACGTTCGAGCACATCGCCCAACTTGCGGCCCGTGTCGACGTCGTTCAACTTTCCCAACAGGTCCTGGATTTTGCGCAATTGGCCGATGTAGAGGACCACGATGTCCGATTGAAACAGACTGCGGAAGAATTCCGATGCATAACGCAGCTTCTTGACGTTGATTCTGGCCCCGTGGAGTTCCGCCGGGGTCATGGTGGAGGCATCGTCGACCGACTGGTGCAATCGCTTGGCGAACTTGTGCAACCTTCGCTTGGCCCAGGGCAAGGCCGGCGCGACAAGCATATCGTCATGCCCGGAATTGCCCCATTCCCCGGTCTCGAGCCAAGCGTCGAATCGAAGCAGGAATTCGGTGTATTCGGGACGCGCAAGGGCGCGGCGCGCCTCGCAGTACACGCAATCACGAAGTGCAATGGCATGCCGCTTCAGCGCCGCCAACGCGGGATCATCGCCATGGGAGGCGATCAGGGGATCGAGCGTTCCGAACAAGAAGACATCCCAATCGCGTGCCGGCTCGATGGCGCCGTGCAGCCACCTGCATCTCTCTTTTAGGAGCGCTGCGGCCTCGGGTGCAACCGCCTTGCGAAACACGCCGGTCAGCGTGCGCAATCGCCGAAGCGCGACGCGCATTTGGTGAACACCCTCCGGGTCGTCGGTGTCGATCACGACCGGTTGATTGGCGCGCAACTGATCGAGGCATGCCCGCGCCGCCACGACGAACGCATCGCCGACCGTTACCTGGCGGTCGAGGACAATGCGCCTTGCGCGAACCGGATATACGTCGTGATTCACGTGCCGAAGACCGTGTCGAACGTCCGTCGCAGCGCCGCGTCGACATCGTCCATGGTCGCGCTGACGCCGAGGGCGGCGAGCGAGGTGACGCCGTGCTCGCGGATGCCGCATGGCACGATGCCCCGGTAGTGGTCGAGCTCGGGCGCGACGTTGAGCGAGACGCCGTGATAGCTGACCCAGCGTCGGATGCGCACGCCGATCGCGGCGATCTTGGCCTCGCCCGTCCCGTCGCGGACCCAGACGCCGACGCGGTCGTCGCGCCGCTCGCCTTGGACACCGAACTCGGCGAGTGTCGCGATCAGCCAGGCCTCGAGCCGGTCGACATGGGCGCGCACGTCGGGTCCACGCGCCTTGAGATCGAGCATCACATAGGCGACCCGCTGGCCGGGCCCGTGGTAGGTGTATTCGCCGCCGCGCCCGGTCGGAAAGACCGGCAGATCGATCAGGCCGGTCAGGTCGTCGGGCCTGGCGCTGGTGCCGGCGGTGAAGAGCGCCGGATGTTCCAAGAGCCAGACCATCTCGGGGATTTCGCCGGCGCGAATGCCGGCGACGCGCGCCTCCATCTCGGCGACCGCCCGCGGATAGGCGACCGGCGCGCGCTCGACGCGCCACTCGACGGCATTTAGTGGCGTTGCAACGGGCGGCGGCGCTTGCAGTCGGGCGGTGGATTTGCTATCTCGCATGTCCGACGAACATAGAGCGGTCGTGGCGGAATTGGTAGACGCGCAGCGTTGAGGGCGCTGTTCCCGCAAGGGAGTGGAAGTTCGAGTCTTCTCGACCGCACCAATCGATGAAAGCCGGCGAAATTCGCGGGCTTTCATTTTGCCCGCGAGTCGCCGGTTGCGAGCCGTCGTGGCTTTTCCCGGATGCCCGGCTATACTGGCGAAAACGCCAGGAACAAGCCGGGGAGAGCATCATGTCGGACGAACTCAAGCAAGCGGCGCTCGACTATCACCAGTTTCCCAGGCCGGGCAAGCTGGAGATTCAGGCCACCAAGTCGCTGGCCAACCAGCGCGATCTCGCGCTCGCCTATTCGCCGGGCGTCGCCGACGCCTGCATGGCGATCGTCGACGATGCGACGAACGCGTACAAATACACCGTGCGCGGCAACATGGTCGGGGTGATATCCAACGGCACCGCCGTGCTTGGGCTCGGTAACATCGGCGCGCTGGCGTCGAAGCCGGTCATGGAAGGCAAGGCGGTGCTGTTCAAGAAGTTCGCCGGCGTCGACGTCTTCGACATCGAGGTCAACGAGACCGACCCCGACAAGCTGATCGAGATCGTCGCCGCGCTCGAACCGACCTTCGGCGCGATCAACCTCGAAGACATCAAGTCGCCCGAATGCTTCGTGATCGAGGAGAAGCTCAAGGCGCGCATGAGCATCCCGGTGTTCCACGATGACCAGCACGGCACGGCGATCTGCGTCAATGCGGCGGTTTACAACGGTCTGCGCATCGTCGGCAAGGAGCCGGGAGACTGCAAGGTGGTGTGCTCGGGCGCCGGCGCCGCGGCGCTCGCCGTGCTTGGCCTGTTGATCAATCTCGGCATTCGCAAGGAAAACATCCTGGTCAACGACCGCGACGGCATCGTCTACACAGGCCGTGCCGAGGGCATGGACCCCTACAAGGAGCGCTTCGCCCGCGACACCGAAATCCGCACGCTCGACGAAGCCATCGAGGGCGCCGACATCTTCCTCGGCCTCTCGGCGCCCGGCGTGCTGACCGGCGACATGGTCAAGAAGATGGCCGAGCGGCCGCTGATCATGGCACTCGCCAACCCGGTACCCGAGATCATGCCCGAGATCGCGCGCGAGGCGCGGCCCGACGCGATCATCGCGACCGGGCGGTCCGACTATCCCAATCAGGTCAACAATGTCCTGTGTTTCCCGTTCATCTTCCGCGGCGCGCTCGACGTCGGCGCGACGCAGATCAACACCGAGATGAAGCTCGCCTGTGCGCGCGCCATCGCCGACGTCGCGATGGCCGAGACGTCGGACGTCGTCGCGCGCGCCTATGGCGACCAGAACCTGTCATTCGGGCCCGACTACATCCTGCCAACGCCGTTCGACCCACGGCTCATCGTCGAGGTCTCTTCCGCCGTCGCCAAGGCAGCGATGGACTCGGGCGTCGCGACGCGGCCGATCGACGACCTCGACGCCTATCGCCAGGAGCTGACCGGCTACGTCTTCCGCACCGGCTATGTCATGCGCACCGTGTTCGACGCCGCCAAGGTCGACGCCAAGCGCTTGGTCTATGCCGAGGGCGAGGCGCGGCGCGTGCTGCAGGCGGTGCAGATCGTCTGCGACGAGGGCATCGCCAAGCCGATCCTGATCGGCCGCAAGGCGGTGGTCGAGAGCCGGATCGAGAAGCTCGGCCTGCGCATCAAGCAGGACGTCGATTTCGAGCTGTGCGACCCGGAGAACGATCCGCGCTATCGCGAGTACTGGACCGAATACCACGGCATCATGATGCGCGACGGCGTCTCGCAGAACAAGGCGCGCACCGTATTGCGCACCAACAATACGGTGATCGCCGCCCTGATGGTGCGTCGTGGCGAGGCCGACGCCATGCTTGCCGGGCCGAACGGCTCCTATGCCGACCACCTGCAGGACGTTTGCGACATAATCGGCCTGCGCGACGGTGTCTGCTCGTCGTCGGCGCTGCAGATGCTGGTGTTGGACCGGGGCATCTATTTCATGGCCGACACGCACGTCACGCGAAAGCCGAGCGTCGAGGAAATCGCCGAGAGCACCGTGATGGCGGCCGAGGAAGTGCGCCGCTTCGGCATCGAGCCCAAGGTGGCGCTGCTGTCGCATTCGAGCTTCGGCAGCACTGACGCGCCGGCGGCCAAGCGCATGCGCAAGGCGCTCGAGGTGGTGCGCGCGCTGGCGCCTGATCTCGAGATCGAGGGCGAGATGGACGGCGCGGTCGCGATCAACGAAGCGCTTCGCAATAATTTGTTCCCCGACTCGCGGCTTACCGGCGAGGCCAACCTGCTGATCATGCCGTCGCTCGATTCGGCGAACATCGCCTTCAATCTGGTCAGGCAGCTCGCCAACGGCATCTCGGTCGGGCCGATGCTGCTCGGCATCGCCAAGCCGGCCCATATCCTCAACGCGACGATCACCGTGCGCGGCACGGTCAACATGAGCGGGCTCGCCGTGATCGACGCCCAGGTGCACGCGAATGGCGGGCGGGATCAGGCCGGCGCGGCCGCCGGCGGGGACTGAGTCCGCGGTCGGGGTGGGTGGCGCAAGCGAACCGACCCCGCCGCCGACCGCCGAGACGCCGCGGCCCGAACCCGACGCCCAGGACCTCTATGGCCTGACGCCCGAGCTGATCCGCGTTATCCGCGAGGCGTTGGAGGACGAGGATCTGGCGCGCGTCGAGGCGCTTGTCGTGCCGCTGCACGCGGCCGACATGGCCGACCTTCTCGAGATGGTCTCCGCCGACGAGCGGCGGTTGATCGTCGACGTCCTGCGTCCCGACTTCGATCCCGATATCCTCGCCGAGCTCGAAGAAGTCGTGCGCGACGAGATCGTCGGCCAGCTCGACACCCACGAGATCGCCGCCGCCTTCGCGCAGCTCGATTCGGACGATGCGCTTTACCTGATCGAGGACCTCGACGACGACGAACGGCGCGAGGTGCTCGACGCGGTGCCGGCCGCCGACCGCGCCTGGGCCGAGCAAAGCCTGTCCTACCCGGAGAGCAGCGCCGGACGCCTGATGCAGCGCGAGCTGGTGTCGATCCCGGCATACTGGACGGTCGGCCAGACGATCGACTATCTGCGCAGCGCCGAGGATCTGCCCGACGAGTTCTACGACCTCTACATCGTCGACTCGGATCACGTGCCGGCCGGCTACGTGCCGCTCAGCCGCGCCATGCGGACGCGCCGCCCGGTGCTGATGAGCGACATCATGGATCCGGAGCCACGGGTCATCCAGGCCGACATGGACCAGGAAGACGTCGCCTACATGTTCGAGCAGTACGACCTGGTCTCGGCCCCGGTGGTCGGCGACTCGGGTCGGCTGATTGGCGTCATTACGGTCGACGACGTGGTCGAGGTGATCGGCGAAGAGGCCGAGGAGGACATCATGCGCCTCGGCGGCGTCATCGAGACCGACCTGCACGAGCCAGCCTGGCGGACGACGCGGCGGCGCTTCGTCTGGCTGCTGGTCAATCTGGCGACGGCGGTCCTCGCCTCGATGGTCATCGGCCTGTTCGACGCCTCGATCGAGCAGATGGTGGCGCTCGCCGTCTTGATGCCGATCGTTGCCTCGATGGGCGGCAACGCGGGGACCCAGACGCTGACCGTCACCGTGCGCGCGCTCGCCACCAAGGACGTTACGCGGGCCAACGCGCTCCGCCTGATCGGTAAGGAAGGCGTCGTCGGCTTCGCCAACGGCATCCTCTTCGCGATCATCACCGGCATCGTCGCGGTGGTGTGGTTCGGCCAGCCGATGCTCGGTGGCGTGATCGCCGCGGCGATGATCGTCAACATGGTGGTCGCCGGGCTGTCGGGCATCCTCATACCGCTCGGCCTCGACCGCGTGGGCGTCGACCCGGCGATCGCCGCCACCGTCTTCCTGACCACGGTGACCGACATCGTCGGCTTCTTCGTCTTCCTCGGCCTCGCCGCTTTGGTGCTGTTGTGAGCTTCGACATCCGCGACATGAGGAACGCCGACGGCGCGGCGCTGATCGCGCTGATGGAGCGTTGCTGGGCCGACTATCCGGGCTGCGTGCTCGACGTCGAGGGCGATTCGCCCGAGCTGTGGACGCCGGCAAGCTACTTCGCCGGCCTCGACGGGCGCGGCTGGGTCGCCGAGCGCGATAGCGTGATTGTCGCCTCGATCGGTGTCGCACCCGGCTCCGGACCGGGCATCGGCGAGTTGCACCGGCTCTATGTCGACCATTCGGCGCGCCGTCAGGGCCTCGCCAAGCGGCTCGTCGCCCTGGTCGAGGACGAGGCGAGGGGCTGGGACGCCCATACCATGGAGCTCTGGAGCGACGTGCGCTTCACGTTCTCGCACCGGCTCTATGAGCGCCAGGGCTTCACCCGCCAACCCGGCACGCGCGAACTCGACGACGCCAGCAAGAGCGTCGAGTCCCGCTTCGTGAAGTCGCTCGGCGGCCCATGACCGCGCCGACCTACGAGCCGAAGAACCCGGCCTTTGCCGAACAGGTGCGCTCGAGCTTCGAACGCCAGCCGTTCATGACGCTGATCGGCGCCGAGCTGACCGAGATCGCGCCGGGCCGATGCGAAATCCAGCTGCCGTACCGTCCCGACCTGGCCCAGCAACACGGCTTCATTCACGGCGGCGCGCTGGGCGGCGTCATCGATTCGGCGATGGGCTATGCTGGTTATTCACTGGCGCCGGCGGGCGCCTCGGTGCTGACCGTCGAGTACAAGATCAACCTGGTCGCCCCGGCCGACGGCGAGCGCATCATCGCGCGCGGTCGCGTGGTGCGCGCCGGGCGCACGCTGACGGTGACGCGCGGCGACGCCTACGCGCTCAAGGCGGGCGTCGAGACGCTCTGCGCCACCGCCCAGCAGACCTTGATGATCCTCGCCGACACGCCCGACGGGTGTGGGTCTGGTATGGAAAATCTAAGTCATTGATTTAGTGCGTTTTTTGTGTCGAGACGAACGGCCGAAATCGGCTATTCGTGACAATGGGCCGCTCCAAGGCAGGATTTTGTTACGACGGCAGGGTCGAGCAGGGGAAGGTGGGAACGCTCCGCACCGCCAGAAGCGGTACGATGCCGTGTCTCGAAACCCAACATCGGGAGCATTCCCATGGCAGTATCCCCGCCTCCGGCGCCTTCGTCCATCGATCTTTCCGGCCTGCCTCCTCGGGTCGTCGAGGCGGCCGCCCGGGTGCTCGCACTGTGTCGCGAGGAGCTTCGTTCCGAGCCGCGCCCCGAGGCGCCCGAGGAGGTCGAGTTGCGGGTGCGTGAGGCCACGAACGAGTTCGCTCGCGATGTCATGGGCGCCGTCATCGAGAACCGGGACGATGGCGCTTCCCGGATCGAGCGGGACGGGCAGAGCTGGTTCCGGGTCGCGGTGACGCCGAAGACGATCATGACCTCGCTCGGTCCGGTGACCTACCGGCGAGCGCGTTACCGCAGCGGCGCGAGCGGGGCATCGCCGGTGCCGGTCGACGAGAGCCTGGGCCTCGTCGACGATTACCTGACGCGGCCGGCGGCCGAGCTCGGTCTGCTGATGATGGGTCACTGCACGGCCCGGGAAGCGGCGGCGTTCTTTGCGAAGACCGGCGCCATGACGCCGTCGGTGAGCACCCTGCAGCGCCTGACCCTGAGCATGCACGAATGCTGGGAGAGCCTCGGCCCGGAGACGCTGGGCAGCATCCGTGAGGCCGAGGGCATACCCGCAGGACGCGACCACCGCCTCGGTCTCCCTCGACGGCGTCATGGTGCCGCTGAGACCCGGCGAGGACGGTCGCGCCAAGGCCTCCTGGCGCGAGGCTGCCTGCGGCACGGTCTCCTTCCACGACGCCGAGGGCAAGCGCCTGAAGACCCTCTATCTCGGCCGCATGCCGGAGAGCGGCAAGCTCACGCTGAAGGCGCAGCTTGCAAGCGAAGTCGCACACATCAGGCGAGCACGCCCCGAGATCGGGATCGTCGCTATCGCCGATGGCGCCGCCGACAACTGGACCTTCCTGGAGACCCTGTCGCCCGAAACCGAGGTGATCGACTTCTGGCATGCTTGCGAACATCTGCAAACCGCGTCCGACCATGCCGTGGCGCCCGGCTGGTTCGAGAAGTACCGCGAGATCCTCCGTCACGATCCCCGTGGCGTCGCCAAGGTGATCCGGGCGCTGCGCCACCTTCGCGATGCCGCCGCTGCGCCGGACCGGGCCGAGACCGAGCGGGAACTCGCCTTCTTCCGCAAGCATCGCCATCGCATGCGCTACCACGCCCTGAAGGAAGAGGGCATCGCCATCGGCTCAGGCGTGGTCGAAGCTGCCAACAAGACCCTGGTGACACAGCGCATGAAGCGCTCCGGCATGCGCTGGCGGATCGTCGGCGGACAGGCTGTTCTGACCTTCCGCGCCCTGATCAAATCCGGCCGCTTCGAGCGGGCATGGAAGGCCCTGATCAGCGCAACCGACACACCGGCCAACGACAACATCAGTCCACGTGCAGCAGCCATGGCAATCGCTGCCTGAACTCAACGAACCAAGCCGCAGACATCACTGCCATGCGAGACTCGCACCCCGCCCGACAGGCCGCGCTGAGCGCTGGCTGTTAACGGGTGCGGGGCCTATAGTGCGCCGATGATTCCGAACCAGCCGCCGATGCTCGATTTCGGGCTCGGCGAGACCGCCGACATGATCCGCGATACGGTCGCCGGCTTCACCGCCGACGAGATCGCGCCGCGTGCCGACGAGATCGACCGCACCAACGAGTTTCCGCGCGATCTCTGGCCCCGGCTCGGCGAACTGGGCTTGCTCGGCGTCACCGTCGAGGAGGCGTGGGGCGGCGCCGGTCTCGGCTACCTCGAGCATGTCGTCGCGATGGAGGAGATCAGCCGCGGCTCGGCCTCGGTGGGCTTAAGCTACGGCGCGCATTCCAACCTCTGCGTCAACCAGCTCCGCCGCACCGGCTCGGACGCCCAGAAGCGCAAGTACCTGCCGGCGCTGATCTCGGGCGAGCACGTCGGCGCGCTGGCGATGAGCGAAACGGGCGCCGGCTCCGACGTCGTCGGCATGCGCACGAGCGCCGAGAAACGCGGCGACGTGTACGTCCTCAACGGCTCGAAGATGTGGATCACCAACGGCCCCGACGCCGAGGTGCTGGTCGTCTACGCCAAGACCGACCCGGACGCGGGGCCGCGCGGCATCACCGCGTTCATCATCGAAAAGGGCATGGCCGGCTTCTCGACCGCCCCCAAGATCGACAAGCTCGGCATGCGCGGCTCGAACACCTGCGAGCTGATCTTCGAGGACTGCGCGGTGCCGGCCGAGAACGTGCTCGGCGAGGTCGGCAAGGGCGTCGGCGTGCTGATGAGCGGCCTCGACTACGAGCGTGTCGTGCTCGCCGCCGGCCCCCTGGGCGTGATGCAGAGCTGCATGGACCTGATCGTGCCCTATTTGCACGAGCGCAAGCAGTTCGGCAAGCCGATCGGCGAGTTCCAGCTCATGCAGGGCAAGCTCGCCGATATGTACACGACGATGAATGCCGCGCGCGCCTACGTCTACGCCGTGGCCAAGGCGTGCGACCGCGGCGCGACGGCGCGCAAGGACGCGGCGGGTGCGATCCTCTACGCCGCCGAGAAGGCGACCTGGATGGCGCTCGAGGCGATCCAGTGCCTGGGCGCCATGGGCTATATGAACGAGATGCCTGCCGGCCGTCTGCTGCGCGACGCCAAGCTCTACGAGATCGGCGCCGGCACCTCGGAAATCCGCCGCATGCTGATCGGCCGCGAGCTGTTCGAGGAGACGGCATGAGAAGTGAACCACAGAGACACAGAGACACAGAGGGATTCAAAGCGCCCTTCGGGCCCAAAATATCTTGTTTTAGATTTCTCTGTGTCTCTGTGCCTCTGTGGTGAACCGACGGACGGCTGCGACCACGCGGCTTGTAATTTTGTTGCTCGTCGGCCTCGCGGCCGCGCCCGCGGCGGCCGAGATGACCGGTGCCGAGATCGAGGCCGCGTTGGCGGGCAACACGACCGACGGGGTGTGGGGCGCGGCGTTGACGCCCTATCGCCAGTATTTCGGCATCGAAGGCGGCACGATCTATGTCGAGAAGGGTGACCAGCCGAGCGAGGGCCGCTGGTGGACGACCGACGACGCCTACTGCTCGACCTGGGGGCCGTTCTCGACGCCGAGCTGCTACCGGGTGCGCCGCGAGGGCGAGACGCTGCTGTGGGTCGCACCGGGCAGTGGCAAGAGCTATCCCTCGACCGTGCTGCCCGGCCGGCAGCTCGTGCCGTAGGCGGCCCGCGATGAGCAGCGGCGAATTCCACCTCAACTATTCGCGCGACGAGGACCGCGTCTACGTCTTCGTGCGCGACGACGAGGGCGTCGAGCATGCCTTCGCGCTGACCCGGCATCTGTTCAAGAACCTCTGGCCGGCGCTCGGCAAGACGGTCCAGGCGATGTGCGAGGCGGCCCAGCGTTCGCCCGCGGCGATGATCGGCGAGGTGTTGTCGATGATGCGCGAAAACGCGGTGAGCCAGGCGCGCGAGTCGGGCGCGCTGTCGAACAAGAAGCTGCCATCGGCAGAGAGCCGCGTCGTCTACCTGACCCGCAAGGTGCAGATCGCCGACGGGCCGAAGGGCGGCAAGCTGCTGATCATGACCGACGGCGAGAAGCGTATCCAGATCCCGATGAATTTCGAGCGCCTCATCGTCTTCTGCGACGCGCTCAAGACGATCGTCGAAAAGACCACCTGGGACCTCAAGCTGGCCTATCCGTGGGAGATCGTGGCACAACGGAAACCCGGCGCGGCCGCCGCCAGCAAGCCGAGCAACGAGCCACCGACGCAGCACTGATCACGACCGGATCGCAAGGAGAACACGATCATGAGCATGAGTGATCCCATCGTCATCGCGGGCGCCGCGCGCACCCCGATGGGCGGCTTTCAGGGCGATCTGAAGGACGCGCCCGCGCCCCAACTCGGCGCCGTCGCGATCGAGGCGGCGCTCGCTCGCGCCGCAGTCGACGGCGTGGACGTCGACGAGGTGGTGATGGGCTGCGTGCTGCCCGCCGGCATGGGCCAGGCGCCGGCGCGCCAAGCGAGCCTCGGCGCCGGCGTGCCGCAATCGGTCGGCTGCACGACGGTCAACAAGATGTGCGGCTCGGGCATGAAGGCGACCATGATCGGCCACGACGCCATCGCCGCGGGCTCGGCGGAAATCGCCGTCGTCGGCGGTTTGGAGAGCATGTCGAACACGCCCTATCTGCTGGATCGCGCGCGCTCGGGTTATCGCATGGGCCACGGCCGGGTGCTCGACCACATGTTCATCGACGGCCTCGAGGACGCCTACGACAAGGGCCGCCTGATGGGCAGCTACGCCGAGGACACCGCCGAGCGTTACCAGTTCACCCGCGAGGCCCAGGACGGTTTCGCCATCGCCTCGCTGACGCGCGCCAAGGCGGCGATCGATGACGGAAGTTTCGCCGCCGAGGTCGCCCCGGTCACCGTTGTGACGCGCAAGGGCGAGAGCCTGGTCGAGCGCGACGAGCAGCCGCACAAGGCCGATCACGACAAGATTCCCCGGCTCAAGCCGGCGTTCCGCGAGGGCGGCACGGTGACGCCGGCCAACTCGAGCTCGATCTCGGACGGCGCCGCCGCGCTGGTGCTGATGCGCGCGAGCGAGGCCGAGCGGCGCGGCGTCACGCCGCTGGCGCGCATCGTCGGCCACGCGAGCCACGCCCAGGCGCCGGCCTGGTTCACCACGGCGCCGATCGGCGCGATCCAGACGCTGTTCACCAAGACCGGCTGGCGGGCGGGTGACGTCGGGCTCTACGAGATCAACGAGGCCTTCGCGGTGGTCACCATGGCGGCGATGTGCGACCTCGACCTTGCGCACGATATCGTCAACGTCCACGGCGGCGCCTGCGCGCTCGGCCACCCGGTCGGCGCTTCGGGCGCGCGCATCGTCGTGACGCTCTTGGCGGCGATGGAGAAGTACGACGTCGACAAAGGCGTCGCCGCGCTCTGCATCGGTGGCGGCGAGGCCACGGCGATTGCGGTCGAGCGCCTGTCATGACCGGCCGTAAGCTGATTTCCTCGGGCTCGAAGTTCGAGAAGCTGGCGGGCTATTCGCGGGCCGTGATCGACGGCGAATGGGTCTTCGTCTCGGGCTCGACCGGCATGGACTACGCCGCCGGCACGATCTCCGACGACGTCGCCGAGCAGACCCACCAGACCTTCCGCAACATCAACGCCGCGCTCGCCGAGGCCGGCGCCACGCTCGCCGACGTCGTGCGCGTGCGCGTTTTCGTCGACCAGCGCGGCGACTTCGAGATCGTCGCGCCAATCCTTGGCGAGTATTTCGGCGAAATCCGGCCGGCCAACACCACGGCGGTGGCACCGCTGGTCGACGCGCGCATGAAGGTCGAGATCGAGGTTACCGCGCGCAAACGGGGCGGTGTCTGACCGGCCATGAGCGTACCGAACATGCGTTGGAACGTCGGGCTTCTGTCCGGCTGCTGGGGGCTGGTCACGACCTGCAACCTGATCCTGGTCACGATCTCGGCCCTGGTCGGCTACCAACTCGCCGAGGACAAGGCGCTCGCGACCCTGCCGGCCGCCCTGATGTGGTTCGGCACCGCGCTGGCGACGACGCCGGCCTCGTTCCTGATGCAACGCATTGGGCGCCGCGCCGGTTTCATGATCGCCGCGGCGATCGGCGCGATCGGTGCGCTGGTCGCGGCGCTGGCGGTCGTGTGGGGCAGTTTTGCGTTGCTCTGCGTCGGCGTTGGGACATTCGGCGGCTTCAACGCCTTCAACTATTACTACCGCTTCGCCGCCGCCGAATCGGCTACCGACGCCTTCCGCAGCCGGGCGATCTCGCTGGTCCTCGCGGGCGGCGTCGTCTCGGCGATCATCGGGCCCGAGCTCGCCAAATGGTCGCGCGAATTAATCGACGGCTACGAGTACGTCGGCTCGTTCGGCGTCATCATCGGTTTCGCCACCATTGCCTTCTTCGCCATCTCGCGCCTCGACATGCCGCGCCCGGCCGCGGTGGCGCTGCGCGGCGGGCGCGCCTTGCGCGTGATCGCCCGGCAGCCAACCTACCTCGTCGCGGTATCGGGCGGCGTCATCGCCTATGGCGTGATGGCGCTGATGATGACGATCACCGCGGTCGCCATGGCCGGCGCCCACCACCCCTTCGAAGACGCCGCCTTCGTCATCCAATGGCATGTGCTGGGCATGTTCGTGCCATCGTTCTTCACCGGCCATCTGATCGGTCGCTTCGGCGTGCTCAACGTGATGATCTGGGGCGCCGTCTTGCTCCTGGTCTGTCTCGGTGTCGGCTATGCCGGCTTGGCCGTCACGCATTTCTGGGTCGCCTTGACCCTGCTTGGCATCGGTTGGAACTTCCTGTTCGTCGGCGCGACGATGTTGCTGACCGAATGCTACACCGTGGCCGAGCGCGCCAAGGCCCAGGCGGCGAACGAATTCATGATTTTCGGCGTTGCCGGGGTCGCGACCTTCCTGTCGGGCAATCTCTATCACCATTTTGGCTGGGATGCCCTCAACCTGCTCGCGATCATGCCGGTCCTCGCGGTGCTCGGCGCAACATTATGGCTCGCCCGCCGCCGGCGCATTGCCTACGCTATGGGTAGCGCCGCCGATTGATACAAGAGGCTGAAATGGCCGATCCGATCGACTTCTACTTCGACTTCTCGTCGCCCTACGGCTACTTCGCATGCCAGCGTATCGACGGCATCGCGCGCAAGCACGAGCGCGACGTCGCCTGGCATCCGTTCCTGCTGGGCGTGGTGTTCCGCGTCACCGGCCAGTCGCCGCTGCCCGAGCAGCCGATGCGCGGCGCCTACGCGCTGCATGATTTCGAGCGCTCGGCACGGCTCTATGGCGCGCCGTTCGCCATGCCGGAACAATTTCCGATTCCCGGCCAGGTACCGTCGCGCGCCTTTTACTGGCTGCACGACCGCAATCCGGCCCAGGCCAAGGACTTCGCCAAGGCGGCCTATGGCGCCTATTTCGCCAAGGGCCGCGACATCACCGACATCGGCGAGGTCGCGCGCATCGCCAAGGGTGTCGGCGCCGACGCCGAGGCACTTTCCGAGGCACTCGCCGACGACCCGATCAAGCAGCGGCTCAAGGCCGAAGTCCAGGCGGCGATCGATCGCGGCGTCTTCGGCTCGCCCTTCGTCATCGTCGACGGCGAGTCGTTCTGGGGCGCCGATCGCCTCGATCACGTCGAGGCCTGGCTCGCGACGGGCGGCTGGTAGGGCCGGCTAGGCGTCCTTCGGGTCAGCGTTCTCGGCGATCCAGCCGGCCAGCGCGTCCTCATCGATCTCACCGGCGGCGAGCGCTATGATAACCGTATAGGCCTCCGCTTCATCAGGGGCGAAGTCATAACCGTTCAAGTCGAGGAACATGACGGCGGCAAGAATACCCGCTCGCTTATTGCCATCGACGAACGAGTGGTTGCGGACGATTCCGCTGCAATAGGCCGCCGCTAGATCGGGAACGGACGGGTTCTCCAGATAGGCGAACAGGTTGCGTGGCCGGTCGAGCGCGCTTTCGAGAAGCCCCAGGTCACGCAGTTCCGCCGTGCCACCGAATCGCGCGATCGATTCGGCATGGGCGGCCCGGACCATGGCGAGCGAAACCCATGTGGGTTCCATCAACCTTCGGCCAATTTATTCATCAAGTTCGGGTAGCGCCGCATGAAATCTTTGCCTGCCTCGACGGCTTGGTCGAACTCGGGATCGAAGCGCGTCAGCTCGATGCCGTTGGGCGTGCGCACCGCGTAGAGCAGGTCGCCTTCTGCGACGCCGAGGTCGTCGAGCACTTGGCGGGGCAGGGTGACACCGTAGGAGCCGCCCCATTTGCGGATTTTCAGCGGTCTGGTCATGGCTGAACCTATCGAAACAAAAGTTATATAAATTATATAACATTTCTCGCGCGGTGGCGCAACGAAGCGCGTATAAGGGTCGTGTTGAGTTTGAAATTCAGTCGAGGCATCGCCCGGAATGTCGGCTTTTCAGCGGACCCTGTCTGCGTTGCGCGCGATGGAACAACTTGGCGCGCAGTCATCGGCACAGCCGCTATTTACCCTAAGGGGAGCAAGCTCTAATGGGACCAAGAAGGGGCTCCAGCGGCGGCGAGATCGCAGGTGACTGAGGTGGTCCCAGAAAATCGGACAGGGAGCTAAGGTGTATTCCACCGGATAACGGAGGAATACGAGATGACGAATCGACGCCGGTTTACGGCGGAATTCAAGGCCCGGGTGGCGCTGGAAGCGCTGCGGGGCGACAAGACGATCCAGCAGATCGCGGCCAAGCACAAGGTGCATCCGAACCAGGTGAGCGCCTGGAAGCGCCAGGCGGTGGACGGTCTGGGCGAAGTGTTTTCGTGAGTCGGACCCGATTTCCTTGGACACAGAATTGGCTTAATCGAAGTGTCCAAGGAGGACCGGAACATGACCGACAATTTTGAGAACAAAGTTGCTGTTGATGGGCCTGTGGTAAACGAGGGCGAGCTTGGCTCGTCCACGTTTTCCCCGGGCCAGGTTTCGCCGGCAGGCCCGCTGGGACTTGGCCAGCGGTGGACGGTGACGCGCAAGCGTGAGGTTGCCCTGCGGCTTTTGCGTGGCGAGCCGGTGGAACTTTTGTCGCGGCAGTTGGGCGTGGAGATTTTCCGGCTCGAGCAGTGGCGTGAGAAGGCGATCGCCGGGATCGATGCCTCGCTCAAGGAACGCAAGGGCGATCCGGTGAAGGCGGAACTGGACATCGCCATGAAGCGGATCGGGGAGTTGATCATGCAGGTGGAACTGCTGGAGGCCAAGACGGAGACGTCCGGCCCTTTGGGGCGGCGGAGGTCGCGGCGATGAGTGCCGCCACCTCTCCCGGCACGGGTTTGGCCTACGGCCTCCAGCGGGTCTGTGCGGCCTGGGGTTTTGCCCGTTCCTCGTTCTACGCCATGAAATCCCGGCAGCAGGCCACCGCTGAGCGCCCACCAGCAAAGCGCCGGGGACCGAAGCCCTCGATCTCGGACGAGGCTCTGCTGGTGGCCATCGAGGCCGACCTGGAGGCATCCCCCTGGGAGGGCGAGGGACACCGCAAGGTCTGGGCTCGGCTTCGGGTCTGTCGTGGCATCCGTGTTTCCCGCAAGCGGGGGCTCCGGGTGATGCGCGAGAACAACCTGCTCTCGCCCCATCGCTGCCGCCGCCGTGGCGGAAATCCCCATGTCGGTGAGATCATCACCCATGCCCCCAACCTCATGTGGGGCACGGACGGCGTTCGGGTGTTCACGGTGGACGACGGCTGGGGCTGGATATTCACCGCCATCGAGCATTGGAACGCCGAGTGCGTCGGCTGGCATGTGTGCAAGCGAGGCGACCGCTTCGCCGCCCTTCAGCCGATCTCCATGGGGCTTGCGAGGCTGTATGCCTCGACCTCCGCCGGTGCGGCGCGGGGGCTGGCCTTGCGGATGGATCACGGCTCCCAGTATCTGTCGGACCACTTCACCAACCAGATCAAGTTCTGGGGCATCCAGCCGTCCTACGCCTTCGTCGAACAGCCCCAGACCAACGGCGTCGCCGAGAGGTTCAATCGCACGCTCAAGGAACAGATCATCCATGGCCGCATCTACCGCAACATCGCGGAGCTGCGGAACGCCGTCCGCGGGTTCGTCGAACAGTACAATGCCCAGTGGATCGTGGAGAAGAACGGCTACCTGAGCCCCGCTCAAGCTCGTCAGGCGTGGCACACCGCGATGTCACTCAGGCCCGCCGCATGAGACAAACTTGTGTCCAAGGAACCGGGTGCGATACACCAAACTGTCCAACAAAGTGGGACCACCTCAGACACTCGGCGGCCTGCGCGCTAAGGTTTCGGCTTGTCAAATTCGAAGGTGCCTATGAATGCACCGTCTGCATTTTCCATTATCGTTTGGTGCAAGGCCGTAATTGTGAATTGGGGGGACAAGATGACGTATCTACGAAACTTCAAGCCATGCGTGTTCGCAGTGGTATTTCTGGTGGCCGGGTTGGTTTCGACGAGTCCCGCCTTGGCGCACAGCGTGAGTGCACAGATCAAAGAGATAAGCGCGAAATGGGTAGCGGCTTTCAAACAGAGAGACTTCGTGATGATCGAAGCGCTCTACACGTAGGATGGATTGTTGCTTCCATCCAACTCGCCGCCGATCGAAGGTCCAAAGGCGGTCGTTGAAGTCTGGAAGAGTTGGCGCGAGCTCCCCAACGTCGCAATCGAATTCGGCGCCAACCGTATCGAAGTCTCTTCGTCGGGCGACATGGCGTATGACTACGGCTGGTACACATTCGCCTTCGATACCGACAATGGCCGCTTTGAGGACAAGGGCAAATACGTCGTCGTCTGGAAGAGGGTGGACGGCGCGTGGAAGGTCGCGGCCGACATTTTCAACACGAACCTGCCTGCGGAATAGGGTTAATCCGTCAAACAGCGAGCGGCGCTGTACGAGGCGAGGGGTGACGCGGTCGCGCCGTCCGATGCTGGCTGCAAGCGGACTCGATGGCCGTACCACGTCAATTTCGAACTGAGACACGACCCGCTTCGAACTGAGACGCGAACCGCGTCAGCCCGAAGTTAGCGCCTTCATATACAACGCGCGGTCGAGGTTGCCACCGGACAGGACGAGCGCGATCTTCTTGCCGCGCATCGCCTCGCGTTCCTTCAGGAGCGCGGCGAGTTGCGCGGCGCCGGCGCCCTCGGCGATGTTGTGGGTGTCCGAGAAGAGGTGGCCCATGGCGGCGAGGATTTCGTCTTCCGACACACTGACGACGCGCTCGGCGCCCTTCATGATGATCTCGAGCGCGCGTTGGTCGGGCACGCGCACCGCCATGCCGTCGGCCAACGTGTCGGCCGCGTTGGTCGAGATCGACCGGCCGGCTTCGAACGACAGCGCGTAAGCCGCCGCCTTCTCGGCGACGACGCCGACCACCTTGGTGGCAAGCCCCAGCGCGTCGCGCGCGGCGATCGTGCCGCAGATGCCCGAGCCGAGCCCGATCGGCACATAGATCGTGTCGAAATCGGGCGCCGCGCGCATCAGCTCGAGCCCGTAGCTCGCGACGCCCTTGACGAGCAACGGATCGAACGACGGCACCATGTGCAGGCCGCGTTGCTCGGCGAGCGCCGTGGCATGGTCGAAGGCGGCGGTGAAGTCGTGACCGGCCTCGACGATCTCGGCGCCCAAGGCGCGCATCGCGTTATTCTTCTCGACGCTGTTGCCGTGCGGCGCGACGACCGTGGCGGTCATGCCGAGCGCGCGGGCGGCGAAGGCGACGCTCTGGCCGTGGTTGCCCCGCGTCGCGGCGATGACGCCTTCGAGGCCGGGATCGCGGCGCTTGATCTCGGCCATGTAGACCAGCCCGCCGCGCAGCTTGAACGAGCCGATCGGGGTGTGGTTCTCGTGCTTGACCCAGACCTCGCAGCCGCAGCGTTCCGAGAGCAGCGGCCAGTGGATCTGCGCGGTCGGCGTCACCGATCGGTGGACCAGCGCGGCGGCGGCTTCGAGTTCGGCGAGGCTCGGCATTTTGGCTCTCGATATGACGTTGGGCTGTCCCATCGTGGCCGAAGCGGGTGGCCTGGGTAAAGGCCGAATGCGCGGCCTTCCCGTGGCTCGCGTCGCCGGGTGAATTGGGTTACCGTGACCGGGTCGGCGGCGCTTCGATTTACGCGTGAGTTGGGAATGACACCATGAGGTTCGACGGTAAATCGGTGCTGATCACCGGTGCGACATCTGGCATCGGGGCGGCGACGGCGCGCGCGTTCGCCGCCCTCGGCGCCGATCTGCTGCTCACCGGGCGCGACGAGGCGCGCGGCGCCGCGGTGCTTGGCTCGATCGCGGATGCCGCCGGTAAAGCGGCGTTCGTCGCCGCCGACGTGCGCGACGCGGCAACGGGCGATGTGCTGGTCGCCGACGCGGTGGCGCGCTTCGGCCGGCTCGACGTGCTGGTCAACAATGCCGGCATCATCTACCGCGCGACCGCCGAGGAGACCACCGACGAGCAGTGGCGCGACACCATGGCGGTCAACGTCGACGCGGTCATGCATTTCAGCCGCGCGGCGGTGCGCGTCATGAAGGACCAGGCCGGCGGCGGCGCGATCGTCAACGTCGCCTCCGACGCCTCGTTCGTCGCCGGGCGCAGGTCGGCGGCCTACTGTACGAGCAAGGGGGCGGTGATCCAGCTGACGCGCGCCATGGCGCTCGACCACGCGAGGCAGGGCATCCGGGTCAATTCGGTGTGTCCGACCGACGTCGAGACGCCGATGCTGGCGGGCGAGGCCGGGCAGCTCGGCATCGCGCCCGCCGATTATTTTGCCGCATCGGCGAAATCGGTTCCCATGGGCCGCATCGGCCAGCCTGAAGACGTCGCCAATGCGATCGTCTTCCTGGCCTCGGACCGCGCGTCGTTCATTACCGGCACCGGCCTTCTGGTCGATGGCGGCGCGACGGCGCAGTAACCGGGCGGATGACGATCCTCGAAACGGCGATCGACCCGCGGAGCGCGACATTCCGCGACAACGCCGCGATCATGACCGGGCTGGTCGAAGACTTGGCCGCGCAAGTCGCGACGATCAGGGAGGGCGGTGGCGAGAAGGCGCGCGCGCGGCATCTCGCACGCGGCAAGCTGTTGCCGCGCGAGCGGGTCGAGACGTTGCTCGACGTCGGCGCGCCGTTCCTCGAGTTCAGCCAGCTCGCCGCCCATGGGGTTTACGACGAGGCGGTACCGGCGGCCGGCCTGATCGCCGGCATCGGCCGCATCGAGGGCCGCGAATGCGTCGTCGTCGCCAATGACGCCACGGTCAAGGGCGGCACCTACTATCCGCTCACCGTGAAGAAGCACCTGCGCGCCCAGGAGATCGCCCGCGAGAACAACCTGCCCTGCGTCTATCTGGTCGATTCGGGCGGCGCCAACTTGCCGCGCCAAGAGGATGTCTTTCCCGACCGCGACCATTTTGGGCGCATCTTCTACAACCAGGCGACGCTGTCGGCGGCCAATATCCCCCAGGTCGCCGTCGTCATGGGCTCGTGCACCGCGGGCGGCGCCTATGTGCCGGCGATGTCCGACGAGGCGGTCATCGTCGAAGGGCAGGGGACGATCTTCCTGGGCGGCCCGCCGTTGGTCAAGGCGGCGACCGGCGAGGTGGTCAGCGCCGAGGAGCTCGGCGGCGCCGATGTCCATGCGCGCGTCTCGGGCGTCGCCGATCACGCGGCGCGCGACGACGTCCACGCGCTGGCCATCGCGCGGCGCATCGTCGCCAACCTGAACCGCGTCAAGGCGCCGGCGCTCGACCTCGCCGAGCCCGAGGCGCCGCGCCACGACCCGGCCGAGATCCATGGCGTCGTGCCGGCCGATCCGCGCAAGCCCTACGACGTGCACGAGGTCATTGCGCGCATCGTCGACGCCAGCCGGTTCGACGAATTCAAGAAGCGCTATGGCGCGACGCTGGTAACCGGCTTCGCGCGCATCTTCGGCTATCCCGTCGGCATCGTCGCGAACAACGGCATCCTGTTTTCCGAATCGGCGCTCAAGGGCGCCCACTTCGTCGAGCTGTGCAGCCAGCGCGGTATCCCGCTGATCTTCCTGCAGAACATCACCGGCTTCATGGTCGGCAAGAAGTACGAGGCCGGCGGCATTGCCAAGGACGGCGCCAAGATGGTCACCGCGGTGGCCTGCGCGCGCGTGCCCAAGCTGACCGTCATCATCGGCGGCAGCTTCGGCGCCGGCAACTACGCCATGTGCGGCCGCGCCTACGGCCCGCGCTTCCTGTGGACCTGGCCCAACGCGCGCATCTCGGTGATGGGCGGCGAGCAGGCGGCGAGCGTGCTGGCACAGGTGCGCCGCGACAACATCGAGGCGCGCGGCGAGAACTGGAGCGCCGACGACGAGGCGGCGTTCAAGGCGCCGATCGTGGCGCGCTACGAGGCCGAGGGGCACCCCTATTACGCCTCGGCCCGGCTGTGGGACGACGGCATCATCGACCCCGCCGAGACGCGCATGGTGCTCGGCCTCGGCCTCTCGGCCGCGCTCAACGCGCCGATCGAGAAGACCACGTTTGGTGTCTTCAGAATGTAACCCGGAGGCGGCGACATGAGCGAAGACAGCGTCCTTCTCAATGCATCGCCGGGCGGCGTCGCGACGATCACGCTGAACCGGCCAGAGGTGCACAACGCGTTCAACGAGCATGTCGTCGAGCGCCTGAACGACATCCTCGACGAGCTCGCCGGCGCCGACGGCGTGCGCGCGGTGCTGCTCGACGCCGTCGGCAAGAGCTTCTCGGCCGGCGCCGACCTCGACCTGATGCGCCGCGCCGCCGAGGATTTCACCGAGGGCGACAACCTCGAGGACGCGCGCGCGATGGGCGAAATGTGGCACCGCCTCGCCACCCTGCCCAAGCCGACCATCGCCTTGGTCCAGGGCGCGGCCTATGGCGGCGGCGTCGGCTTGGTCGCCGCCTGCGACATCGCGATCGCCACCAGGGACGCCGTCTTCAGCCTCTCCGAGGTCAAGCTGGGGCTGATTCCCTCGACCATCTCGCCCTATTTCATCGAAGCCGTCGGCGCCCGGCACGCCCGGCGCTACATGATGACTGGCGAACGCTTCGATGCCGATGAGGCGCGGCGCATCGGCTTGGTGCACGAGGTCGTCGATGACGTGCCGGGTCTCGCCGCCGCCGCCGAGGCGATCGTCACGCAGATCTACGCCGCCGCGCCGGGTGCCGTGGCCGAGACGAAAGCGCTCGTCAGCGACGTCGCCGGCCGGCCGATCGACCATCACCTGATCGAGCAACGGGCGAAGGGCATCGCCCATCGCCGGGCGACCGACGAAGCGCGCGAGGGCGTCGCCGCCTTCCTCGCCAAGCGCAAGCCCGCCTGGCGCGACTGAATACCGTGTTCGACACGCTGCTCATCGCCAATCGCGGCGAGATCGCTTGCCGGGTGATGCTCACGGCGCGACATATGGGTTTGCGCTGCATCGCCGTCTATACCGAGCCGGACGCGGACGCCATGCACGTCGGCGAAGCCGACGCGGCGTATCCGCTCGGCGACTCGAGCGGTTACCTCGACGGTGAGGCGGTGCTGGAAGCGGCGCGCGCGAGCGGCGCCCAGGCGATCCATCCGGGTTACGGTTTCCTGGCCGAGAACGCCGGTTTCGCCGAGTCCTGTGCGGATGCCGGCATCACCTTCGTCGGACCGCCGGCGCAGGCGATCCGCGGCATGGGCGAGAAGGACGCGGCGCGCGCCTTGATGATCGAGGTCGGCGTGCCCGTGGTGCCGGGCGACGACGGTTCCGACCAGGCCGACGATGCGCTCGCCGCGGCGGCCGAGCGCGTCGGCTACCCCGTGCTGCTCAAGCCGACGGCGGGTGGTGGCGGCAAGGGCATGCGCGTCGTCGACAAGGCGACCGATTTCGCTACCGCCTTGATTGCCGCGCGCCGCGAGGCCACGGCGGCGTTCGGCGATGACCGCATCCTCGTCGAGAAATTTCTTTCGCGGCCGCGCCATATCGAGGTTCAGGTCTTCGGCGACGCCCAGGGCAACCTCGTGCATTTGTTCGAGCGCGAATGCTCGCTCCAGCGCCGCCACCAGAAGATTGTCGAGGAGGCGCCGGCGCCCGGGCTCGACGCGGCGCTGCGCCAAGGCCTCGCCGACGCGGCGCTGGCGGCGGCGCGCGCCGTCGGTTATGTCGGCGCCGGCACGGTCGAGTTCCTGGTCGAAGCCGATGGTGGTTTCTACTTCCTCGAGATGAACACCCGGCTGCAGGTCGAGCATGCGGTGAGCGAGATGATCACCGGCTTCGACCTTGTCGAGTGGCAGTTGCGTGTCGCCGCCGGCGAGCCGTTGCCCCGGCGCCAGGACGAGATCGTGCAGCGCGGCCATGCCATCGAGGCACGGCTCTATGCCGAGGACCCGGCGCGGGACTTTATGTCGGCACCGGGGCTGATCACGCATCTCCGCACACCCGCCCAAGACATTCATTGTCGCGTCGATACGGGTGTCTGCGCGGGCGCGACGGTGAGCATTCACTACGACCCGATGATCGCCAAGCTGGTCGTCTGGGACGCGGACCGCGGCGCGGCGCTCCGCCGGCTACGCGCGGCGCTCGGCGAGACGCAGATCGCCGGCCCGCTCACCAACGTCGACTTCCTGACGTCGCTCGCGGCACACCCCGACGTTGCCGCCGGCAGCGTCGACACCGGTTGGGTCGAGCGCCACGTCGCGGCGTTGGTCGGCGAAGCGGCGTTGACGCCCGACCGTGTGCTGGCGCTCGCCAGCCTCGACTGGCTGCTGCGCCGCAAGACCGCCGCCGCGGGCGCACCGGGCGATCCCAATTCGCCGTGGGATTTGGCTACCGGCTGGCGGCTCAACCACCGCGCACGGCACGACCTCCATTACCTCGACGGCGAGGCCGAGCGGGTCGTCGGCGCCGTGTTCCTTGCCGACGGCTATCGCCTCGGGCCAGTCGTCGCGACGGGCGAACGGGACGGGGCGGGCGAGTTGACGGCGATGTTGGATGGCGTTCGCATGACCGCCACGGTGGTCGAGCGCGGCCTTGACGTCACGGTGTTCGCCGACGGCCGCTGCCATCGCCTGCGCCGCCACGACCCGCTCGATGTGGCCGGCGCCGATGCCGTGGCCGGTGGGCGCTTGACCGCGCCGATGCCGGGGCGGATCGCCGCCGTGCTGGTCGAGCCTGGCGCCGTGGTCGCGCGCGGTGCGCCGTTGATCGTGCTCGAGGCGATGAAGATGGAGCATTCGATCACGGCGCCCGCCGACGGCCGCGTCGATCGTGTCAACTACGCCGTCGGCGACCTGGTCGAGGAGGGCGCCGAACTGGTCGCCATCGGCGTCGAGGGTGAGGAGTGACATGGCGTTTCCCCAATGTGTGACGATTGTCGAGGTCGGCGCGCGCGACGGCTTGCAGAACGAGCCGGAAATCGTTCCGACCGACGTCAAGGTCGCGCTGATCGACCGGCTTTCGGCGGCGGGATTGCCCGTCGTCGAGGCGACCAGCTTCGTTTCGGCGCGCTGGGTGCCGCAGCTCTCGGACGCAACAGATGTCATGGAAATAATCACTAAAAAATATAAGGTTAGGTATCCTGTTTTGACACCGAACATGAAGGGATTCGACGCGGCGATGACGGCCGGCGCCGAGGAAATCGCCGTGTTCGGCGCAGCGTCGGAGAGTTTTTCGCGAAACAACATCAACTGCTCGATCGATGAGAGCCTGGAACGCTTCCGACCGGTCTGCGAGGCGGCGGCCGAGCGCGGCGTTCGCGTGCGCGGCTACGTGTCCTGCGTTCTCGGCTGTCCTTACGAAGGCGAAATCGCACCCGCGCAGGTCGCGCGCGTCGCGAGCGACCTGGTCTCAATGGGCTGTGCGGAAATCTCGTTGGGCGACACGATCGGCGTCGGCACGCCCGCCAAGGCGCGCGCGATGGTCGAGGCGGTCGCCGCCGAAGTGCCGATCGAGCGGCTCGCCGCGCATTTCCACGACACCTACGGCCAGGCGTTGGCCAACCTTCACGCGGTGCTCGAATTGGGCGTCGCCACCGTCGACACGTCGGTCGCCGGATTGGGCGGCTGCCCCTACGCGCCTGGCGCGGCGGGCAACGTCGCCACCGAGGACGTGGTCTATATGCTGCACGGCCTCGGCATCGGGACCGGCGTCGATCTCGACGCGCTGGTCGAGGCCGGCTGGTACATCTGCGACGCGCTGGGCCGGCCACCGGCATCGAAGGTATCGCTGGCGCTGCGCGGGCGCCGGCCATGACCGACGCGGCGGCATGAGGGCGATCGGGATTTCCCACGGCGTCGCCGGCCTTTCGACGGTCTTCGCCGTCGCACTGCTCGTCGTGCCCGTACCGGCCGGGGTGCCCGCCGGCGTTATGACGGCCGCGGCGCTCGCCGTGTTGGCGATCGGTTTTTGGGCGAGCGCGGTGCTGCCCGAACACGTCACGGCGCTCGGTTTCTTCCTGTTCGCCGTGTTGTTCACCGTGGCGCCGCCCGCCGTGGTCTTCTCGGGTTTCCACTCGACCGCGCTCTGGCTGGTCTTCGGTGGCCTGATCCTCAGCGTCGCGATCAAGCGCAGCGGGCTTGGCACGCGCATCGCGCGCACACTGGCGCGCCGACTGCTCGGCACCAGCTACCCGGCGATCATCGGCGGCGTCGTGGCGATCGCCGCGGTGCTCGCGTTCTTCGTGCCGTCGGCGATGGGGCGTATCCTGATGTTCGCGCCGATCGTCATGGCGCTCGCCGAACGCCTCGGCTTCGCGCCCGGCAGCCGGGGCTACACCGGCATGGTACTGGCCGCCTGCCTGGGTACCAGCCTCGCCGGCTTCACCATCCTGACCGGCAACGTGCCCAACATGGTGCTGATCGGCGCCAGCGAAACGCTCTATGACTTCGTGCCGGCCTACGGCGCCTATCTGTTGCTGCACTTCCCGGTGACCGGCGCGCTCAAGCTGGTCATGCTGGTCGGCTGTGTCTGCCTGCTGTTTCCCGACCGTCCCCATCCGGTCGATGACGACGAGGAGGAACCACCGGCCGATGACGGATCGGCGCGCCGCCTGATGATCATCCTGGTGGCGGCGCTGGCGTTGTGGTCGACCGACTTCATCCACCATATATCGCCCGCCTGGATCTCCCTGGCGGCCGCCATCCTGTGCCTGCTGCCGCGCATCGGCATGGTGCCGCCAAGCGCCTTCAACGGCGAGGTAAACTTCTCGTCGCTGTTCTTCGTCGCCGGCATCCTGGGTTTGGGCGCGATGATCGCCGATTCGGGGCTCGGCGATTACCTCGCCGGCGCGCTGGTCGAGATCGCCGGTCTGGTGCCGGGCGAGAACGGCCGCAACTTCGCGGTCATGGCGCTGATCTCGATACTGCTGTGTATCGTGACGACCGTACCCGGTGTGCCCGCCGTCATGACGCCGCTCGCCGGCGGCATGGCCGCGGCCTCGGGTCTGCCGCTCGAGACTGTGCTGATGACCCAGGTGATCGGCTTCTCGACGCTGATCTTCCCCTACCAGACGCCGCCGGTGACCGTCGGCATGCAGCTCGCCGGCATTGGAAATCGCGACGCCCTGCGTCTCATGGCGTTGCTGTCGGCGCTCACCCTATTCGTTCTGCTGCCGCTGAATTTTGCCTGGTGGTCGTTGCTCGGTTATTTGCCGTGAACCGCCGGCGGATGCTATGCACTCGAATCGAGGAGAGATAGAGTGGGCGTATTCGACACAGACGAATTCGACGACCACGAACGCGTCGTCTTCTGCCGCGACCCCGAGGCGGGTCTGCGCGCGATCATCGCGGTTCACTCGACCGTTCTCGGACCGGCGCTCGGCGGTTGCCGCATGTGGCCCTACGGCTCCGAGGCCGACGCGCTGACCGACGCGCTGCGCCTCAGCCAGGCGATGACGTACAAGCATGCGCTGGCGGGCACGGGGCAGGGTGGCGGCAAGGCGGTCATCATCGGCGACGCCAAGACCGACAAGACACCCGTGCTGATGCGCGCCATGGGACGTGCCGTCGATGCGCTGGGCGGGCGCTACATCGTCGCCGAGGACGTCGGCACATCGGTCGAGGACATGGCCGCGGTGCGCGAGGTGACGCGCCATGTCGCGGGCATCGCCGAGGGCGGTAGCGGCGATCCGTCGCCGGTCGACGTCTTCGCGCCCTGTGCGCTGGGCGGCGTCCTGAACAATCGGACGATCCCCGCGATCGCCGCGCCGATCGTCGCCGGCGCCGCCAACAACCAGCTCGACGAGGAAAGCGATGGCACGGCACTCGCCGGGCGCGGCATCCTCTATGCCCCCGATTATGCGATCAACGCCGGCGGCATCATCAACATCGCCTTCGAGGGCGATTATGACCGCGATCTGGCGATGCGTCGGACCGAAGGCATCTTCGACACGTTGCTCGAGATCTTCCGGCGCGCCGACGCCGAGGGCGTGCCGACCAATCAAGTGGCCGACCGTCTGGCGGTCGAGCGAATAGAAACGGCGAGGAGCCCGGGCTAAGCCAGCTTGATGCGCATATGCTCGCGGGCGACGATCGTGCCTTCCCATTCCAGGCGCGCGTTGGCCTCGACCCCGTCCATGAAACGATCCTCGTGGTCGGGGTCGTGGTGAAAGATGGCGAGGCGTTTGACGTTGGCGGCCCGGCACAGGCGGATACCCTCCTGCCAAGTCGAATGGCCCCAGCCGATCTTGGCCGGGAACTCGTCGTCGGTGTAGGTCGAGTCGTAGACGACCAGGTCGGCGCCGTCGATCAGGCCGAGGATGTTCTCGTCCGGCTTGCCAATGACGTGTTCGGTGTCGGTCACGTAGCAGAACGATTTGCCGGCGTACTCGATGCGGTAGCCGGTCGCGCCGTTCGGGTGGTTGAGCGGCGCGGTACGTATCTTGACCTCCGGATCGGCGGGCACGTCGAAGGCCTCACCGGCGCGGAAGTCCTCGAAACTGATGTGCGACAGCATGGCGCCGATTGGCACCGGGAACATTGGCTGCGACATCTGGCCCGCGAGCACCTCCTGGATGCCTTCGCGGTCGGCGAGATGCCCGGCCATGATTTTGAACGAATAGCCATCCTGGAAGGCAGGCACGAAGAACGGGAAACCGTTGATGTGGTCCCAGTGGGTGTGCGACAAGAGGATCGTCGCGCGATGGACGTCCTTGCGCAGGAACCAAGTGCCGAGGCTGCGGATGCCGGTGCCGGCGTCCAGGATGATCTTCGTCCCGCCCACCGAGACCTCGATGCAGCTTGTATTGCCGCCAAAGGCGAGGTGGTTCGCCGTCGGGCAGGCGATGCTGCCCCGAACCCCCCAAAACTTTACTTTGAAACCCATCGACTGCCGATGCTTTACCCGCCCCCAATGGGTTCTTATATCGCCGTTTTATTGTCATGTGTCAAATTTGCAGGTGGATCGGCGTACCGCGCGCTGCGATGCTTGAAAGCGATGTCCACGCTGGAAATTTACGGTATCGCGGTCGAATTCAGTGAACGGCCGCGTTTTGCGCTTGCAGCTTGCGACCGACGAACGCAAGAATTCACCGGAGACCCTCGTCTGTTGAAGCAGTCTCAGGTTTCAGTCCAACTTCGACACGAAAGACAGATCGCGCCATGAGCAAACCGCGCAACGTCCTCTTCATCACGCCGGACCAGTGGCGCGCCGACTGCCTGTCGACGCTCGGCCACCCGACGATAAAGACGCCCAATTTCGACGCGCTCGCCGCCGATGGCGTGCTGTTCCGCAACCACTTCGCGCAGTGCTCGCCCTGCGGGCCGAGTCGCACGTCGCTGCTCACCGGCATGTACATGATGAACACCCGCTCGGTGCGCAACGGCACACCGCTCGATGCGCGGTTTACCAATATCGCCCTCGAGCTGCGTGGCGCCGGCTATGACCCGGCGGTCATCGGCTACACCGACACCAGCGTCGATCCGAGGCTCTATGGTCCCGACGATCCGGCCCTGACGAACGGCTATGAGGGCCTGCTGCCGGGCTTCAGGCCGATTGCCCTGCTGCCGACCGATCCCGTGGTGTGGGTCGAATATCTGCGCGAACTCGGCTATGACGTCCCCGAACGCCCGTTCGATGTCTTTAAACCCAAGGACGGCCATGAGGCGCTCGGCGGCTTCGGCCCGTTCGACGCGCCAGCCATCTATCGCGCCGAGCACAGCGACACCGCGTTCTGCACCGACCTGGCGATCGACCATATCGCGCGCGAGGGCGGGACGCCGTGGTTCCTGCACCTCGTCTACCTCAAGCCGCACCCGCCGTACATCGTGCCTGAGCCGTACAACCGCATGTATGACCCCGCCGGCGGCCCGCCGTTCCGTCGCGCGGCCTCGCCCGAGGAAGAGGCCGCGCAGCATCCGTTCCTGGCGGCGCGGGTCCACGGCCCACGCGGGGTCGGCGACATGGACGAGGCCGATCAACGGCAGCTGCGCGCGACGTACTACGGCATGATTACCGAGGTCGACGACAACATCGGCCGGCTGGTCGCCTTCCTCAAGGAGAGCGGCCGTTACGACGACACGCTGATCGTCGTGACCAGCGATCACGGCGACATGCTGGGCGACCATTGGATGACCAGCAAGGAGATCTATTTCGACCAGACCTTCCACGTGCCGCTGATCGTTCGCGCGCCCGGCGCGGCGATGGACGCCGGCCGCGGCCGGGTCGTCGAGGCCTTCACCGAGAACGTCGACCTCATGCCGACGTTCCTCGACGCGCTCGGCCTCGATGTGCCGGCGCAGTGCGACGGCGCCTCGCTCATGCCGTTTCTCGACGGCGGCGCGCCGGCGCGTTGGCGCGACGCGGCGCATTGGGAGTACGACTTCCGCGACGTCGCCGACGCGAGCCTCGAGAACCACCTCGACATCGCGTTCGACGAATGCCATCTCGCGGTGATCCGGGACGCGCGCTACAAATACGTCCACTTCGCGGCCCTGCCGCCGCTGTTCTTCGACATCGCCAACGATCCCGACGAGCGCAACGACCTGGCGGGCGATCCGGCCCATGCCGCGACCATGCTCGGCTATGCGCAGAGGATGCTGTCGTGGCGCATGGCCAACGTCGAGCGCACCCTGACGGGCATCCTGCTGACGCCCGAGGGGCCGATCGAGTTGGACCGTCCGCGCCGATGACCGACGCCATGATCTTCGCCGGGCCGCAGCCGCCGCCCGATACGCTGCGCGTCGCGCTCCGCGAAGCCTACCGGGCGGACGAGACCGAGCTGGTGCGACGCCTGGTCGACGAGGCGCAGCTGCCGCACGACATCCTCGACCGGATCGCCCAGCGCGCCCGCGCGTTGGTCGTCGAGGTGCGCAACCAACGCCTTGGCCATGGCGGCCTCGACGCCTTTCTTCACGAGTATGGCCTGTCGAGCAGGGAGGGCGTGGTGTTGATGTGCCTCGCCGAGGCCATGCTGCGCATCCCCGACGCCGAGACCATCGACAAGCTGATCAAGGACAAGATCGCTGACGCCGATTGGGAGACTCACCTGGGCCACAGCGATTCGATGTTCGTCAACGCCTCGACTTGGGCGTTGATGTTGACCGGCCGGGTGGTCGGCCTCGACGACAACGATACGCGCGATTTCGTCGGCGCGCTGCGCCGCCTCGTCCACCGCTCGGGCGAGCCGGTGATCCGCAACGCGGTGATCCAGGCGATGCGCATCCTGGGCCGCCAGTTCGTCATGGGCCGGACGGTCGACGAGGCACTCGAGCGGGCCCGCCCGTCGGAGCGCGAGGGCTACCGTTATTCATACGACATGCTCGGCGAAGCGGCGCGCACCATGGCCGACGCCGACCGCTACTTCGAGTCGTACCAGCGCGCCATCGCGGCGATCGGCGGGGCTGGCCAGGGCCGCGGCGTGAACGATTCGCCGGGCATCTCGGTCAAGCTGTCGGCGCTGCATCCGCGCTATGAGTTCGGCCAGCACGCGCGTGTCGTTGGCGAGCTCGCGCCGCGGCTCAAGGCGCTGGCGCTGCTGGCCAAGACGGGCGATATCGGTTTCACCATCGACGCCGAGGAGGCCGACCGCCTCGACCTCTCGCTCGACGTCATCGAGGCGGTCGCGGGCGATCCCGACCTGGCCGGCTGGAACGGCCTCGGCGTCGTCGTTCAGGGCTATCAGAAGCGCGCCACCATGGTGCTCGATTGGCTCGCCGACGCGGCGCGCCGGCATGACCGGCGTTTCATGCTGCGCCTGGTCAAGGGCGCCTACTGGGATACCGAGATCAAGCGCAGTCAGGAACAAGGTCTCGAAGGCTATCCGGTGTTCACGCGCAAGGCCTCGACCGACGTCTCCTACCTCGCCTGCGCGCGGCGACTGTTCGCCGAACCGGGCGCCTTCTACCCGCAGTTCGCGACCCATAACGCCCACACGGTGGCCGCCGTCATGGAACTCGCCGGCGCAAGCCGTGATTTCGAGTTCCAACGCCTCCACGGCATGGGCGAGGCGCTCTATGCCCAGATCGTCGGCGCCGGCGACGACGGGCTGCCGGTGCGTGTCTATGCGCCAGTCGGCAGCCACGAGGACCTGCTCGCCTATCTGGTGCGCCGCCTGCTGGAAAACGGCGCCAACAGCTCGTTCGTCAATCGCATCGTCGACGAGGCGCTACCGATCGACGAGATCATCGCCGATCCGGTCGCAAAGGTGCGCCGCATGGCGCAGATCCCGCACCGGCGGATCCCGCTACCGGTCGATCTCTACGGCGGCGACCGGCGCAACGCGGCCGGCATCGACCTGACCGATGCGCGCGCGCTGGCGCCGCTCGCCGAGGCGATGGCGCGGGCGGCGGCCGAGGGCTGGTCGGCGGGACCGATCATCGGCGGCGTTGCCGAGGCCGGCGTCGCGCTGCCGATTAGCGATCCGAGCGACCGTCGGCGTACCGTCGGCGCGGTCGTCCAGTCGACCGGCGCTCATGTCGAGAAGTCGCTGGTCCGCGCCCATCGCGCCGCGCCCGGCTGGGACGCGACACCGGCCGACGCGCGCGCCGCCTGCCTCGAACGCGCGGCGGATGCCATGGAAAGCGACCGCGCCAGCCTGATGGCGCTGTTCGTCCGCGAGGCCGGCAAGACGATCGCCGACGCCCAGGGCGAACTGCGAGAGGCGATCGATTTTTGCCGCTATTACGCGAACCGCGCGCGCACCGATTTCGGTGCGCCGGTCACATTGCCTGGCCCGACCGGCGAGAGCAACGAGATCGCGCTGCACGGTCGCGGCGTGTTTGTCTGCATCAGCCCGTGGAACTTCCCCTTCGCGATCTTCACCGGCCAGGTCGCCGCCGCGCTCGGCGCCGGCAACGCGGTCATCGCCAAGCCGGCCGAGCAGACGCCGCTCGCCGCCGCCGCCTCGGTGCGGCTGTTTCACCAGGCCGGCGCGCCGGGCGATGTGCTGCACCTGTTGCCCGGCGACGGCGCCGAGATCGGCGGCGCGTTGGTCGCCGATGCGCGCGTCGCCGGCGTCTGCTTCACCGGCTCGACCGAGACCGCGCAGCTGATCAACCGCACGCTCGCCGGGCGCGACGGGCCGATCGTGCCGCTCATCGCCGAGACCGGTGGACAGAACGCGATGATCGTCGATTCGTCGGCGCTGCCCGAGCAGGTCGTCAACGACGTCGTCGTCTCGGCGTTCCAGAGCGCCGGGCAGCGTTGTTCGGCGCTGCGCGTCTTGTACCTGCAGAGCGACGTCGCCGAGCGCATCACCGGCATGCTCGCCGGCGCCATGAAAGAGCTGGCGGTTGGCGATCCGGCGCTGCTCGCGACCGACGTCGGCCCGGTGATCGACGGCGAAGCCAAGGCGCTGCTCGACGGCCACATCAAGCGCATGGAGAGCGAGGGCCGGCTGATCGCGCGCGCCGCGCTCGGCCCCGACACCCAGCACGGCACCTTCGTCGCGCCAGCCGCATTCGAGATCGATAGCCTGAAGCGCCTGCAGCGCGAGGTGTTCGGGCCGATCCTGCATGTCATTCGTTACGACGCCGACCGACTCGACGCCGTGCTCGACGACATCGACGCGACCGGCTACGGCCTGACGCTGGGCATTCACAGCCGCATCGACGACACCGCCGCGCATATCCACCGGCGGCTCAAGGTCGGTAACACCTACGTCAACCGCAACCAGATCGGCGCCATCGTCGGCGTCCAGCCGTTCGGCGGCGAGGGTCTCTCGGGCACCGGGCCGAAGGCGGGCGGGCCACACTACCTGCACCGCTTCGCGACCGAACGCACACTGTCGATCGACACCACCGCGGCCGGCGGCAACGCATCATTGCTGTCGTTGGAGGAGGGCGGCGGCTAACGGCCGAGGCCGTCCGAGGCAGCCTGTGCCGTCAGTCTTCGAGGAAATCGAAGCGAAACGCGTCGCCCGCGGAAACGACTCGGCCGGCCGTCACGCCGGGGAAATGCGCCGGCACGACGACGATGTCGCTGTCGGCGACCGCGCCGAGGACGCGGCGACGGGTGCGCGCCGAGGCCGCCGGGTCCCAGCAGAAGCGCGTCGACCAGTCGGGCTCGAGGCATTGCACCGCGTGGTGCATCACGTCCCCGGTGAAGATCGCCCGGGCGCCGTTCGAGCGCGCGTTGACGCAGACGTGGCCCGGCGTGTGACCAGCCGACGGGGTCAGCCAGATCTCGTCGTCGAGCGCGAAGTCGTCGTCGACCAGCCGCGCCTGGCCGGCCTCGACGACCGGCAGGCACGATTGCGTCCACACCGCGCCCGGCGGGTCGGTGCCCTTGGCCGACTCGGCGGCCCAAGTTTCGTACTCGCGCCGGCCGAACAGGTACCTCGCGTTGGGGAAGGACGGCACCCAGCGGCTGTCGACCAGCCGCGTGTTCCAACCGACGTGGTCGAAGTGCAGATGGGTGCAGAGGACGTAGTCGACGTCCTCGAAGCCGAGGCCCTCGGCGGCGAGTCCGTCGAGCCACGGCTGCTTCGGATAGTCGAAGGCCGGGCCCATGCCGTGATCCTTGTCGTCGCCGCAGCAGGTGTCGATCAGGATGACGTGGTGCCGCGTCCTGACGATAAAGGACTGGTAAGTGATGACGAGCATGTCCCGGTCGCGGTCGTAGACGAACGGGTCGAGCTCGGCGAGCCGCGCCTGGATCAACGCCGGGTCGACATCGGGAAAATAGCCCGTTGGATGACGCCACGGGCCGTCGCGCTCGATGATGCTCGAGACCCGGATATCGCCGACCGAGATCGGCTTCATACGGTCAGCTCGCCGCTCACCGACATTTCGAACATGCGGCGCAGCTCGGGCTCGCCGACCGGCACCGGGTTGCCGCCGCAGGAGGGATCGATCGCCGCCATCGGCGTCAGCTCGTCGATGTGTTCGGCGCGAATGCCAAGCTCGGCGAGCGTCGGCGCGATGTCGAGCTCGGCGCGCAGCGCCAGCACCCAATCTTGCACCGCGTCGAACGACGGGTTGGGCAGATCGAGATAGCGCGCCAGCGCGGTCATGCGCTGCTCGATCGCCGAGCGGTTGAAGGCCAGCACATAGGGCATGATGACCGCGTTGGTCAGGCCGTGATGGGTGTCGTGCACCGCGCCGCACGGATGGCTCAGCGCGTGGATCGCGCCGAGGCCTTTCTGGAACGCGGTCGCGCCCATGGTCGCGGCCGCCAGCATATGGGCGCGGGCAACGAGGTTGCCGCCGTCGGCGACCGCGGCGGGCAGCCATTCCTTGACCAGACGCATGCCCTCGAGCGCGATGCCCTGCGCCATCGGGTGGAAATGCGGCGAGCAGAAGGCCTCGAGGTTGTGCGCCAGCGCGTCCATGCCGGTCCAGGCGGTGATGTTCTTGGGCAGCCCGAGCGTGAGTTCGGGATCGGCGATGACGATGCCGGGCATCATGTTGGGGTGGAAGATGATCTTCTTGAGATGGCTTTCCTGGTCGGTGATGACCGAGGCGCGGCCGACCTCGGAACCGGTGCCCGCCGTGGTCGGCACCGCGACGACCGGCGCCATGCCGAAGACGTTGACCCGGGTTGACCAGTCCTCGCGATCCTCGAAGTCCCAGATCGGCCGATCCTGGCCGACCATCAGGGCGATCGCCTTGGCGGCGTCGAGCGCGCTGCCGCCGCCGAAGGCGATGACGCCGTCGCAGCCGGTCGCGCGGTAGACCGCGACGCCGTCGTCGACGTTCTTGCCGACCGGGTTGCCCTTGATGTCGGAGAACAGGGCGGTCTCGAGCCCGGCCGCCAGGTTGGCGGCGCGCGCGGCCTCGATCATCGGCAGCTTCGCGAGACCGGGATCGGTGACCAACAGCGGCCGCGTCATGCCGAGTTCGGTGCAGGCGTCGGCGAGCTCGGCGATGCGTCCCGGCCCGAAGCGCATCAGCGTCGGGAAGTTCCAGTTGCCGCGCAGCGTCTGTGGATCGATGGTCATCGGCGTGAAGTCCTCGGAGTCAATCTACATGGCGGTGCGCCTATACGGCGGTTCGCAGGTGGAATGATTTCGGTCGCGTCAGGTAGTCGTAGCCGAGCGCCGACAGGCTGCAGCCGCGCCCCGAATCCTTGACGCCGACCCAGGCGAGCGCCGGATCGAGATAATCGCAGCGGTTCATGAACCAGGTGCCGGTGTCGATGCGGTCGCCGATGTCGATCGCCGCCTCGACGTCGGACGTGAAGATCGCGGCGGTCAGGCCAAAGCTGCTGTCGTTCATCAGCGCGATCGCGTCTTCGTCGGACGCGACCTTCATGATGCCGAGCGCGGGGCCGAAGGTTTCCTCGCGCATCAACGCCATCGAATGGTCGACGTCGACCAGCAGTTGCGGCGCCCGGTACGGACCGTCGCCGGTGTCGGCGGCGAACCGGCTCTCGTCGATCAACGCCCGGGCGCCCTTCGACACGGCTTCGCCGACCTGTTGCCGCACCGTCGTCGCTGCGCTCGCCCGCACCAACGGCCCAAGCGTCGTCGCGGCATCGAGCGGGCTGCCGAGCTGGTAGCCACCGACCAGCGCGGCGGCGCCCTCGACGAAGGCGTCGTAGACATCGGCGTGGACATAGGCGCGCTCGATCCCGCAACACGACTGGCCGGCGTTGAAGAAGGCGCCGTCGACCACCGTGTCGATGGCATGCGCCAGATCGGCGTCGGCGCGCACATAGGCCGGGTCCTTGCCGCCGAGCTCGAGACCGGTCGCGATGAAGCGTTCGCTGGCGGCCCGCTGCACGGCGTGGCCGCCCTCGACCGAACCGGTGAAGGCGACGAAGGCGACGCGCGGATCGCCGACCACCTGCGCGACGCCGGCGTGGCTCATGTGCAGATACTGGAACACGCCCTCTGGCAGGCCGGCGGCGGCGAAGGCCTCGGCGAACCGCTCGGCGCACAGCGGTGTCTGCGCCGAATGCTTGAGCACGACGGCGTTGCCCGCCATCAGCGCGGGGACGACGGCGTTGACCGCGGTGAGGTACGGATAGTTCCACGGCGCCACCACGAACACGACGCCGAGCGGCTCGTGCCGGATGAAGCGCGTGAAGCCTTCCTTCCGCCCGACGTCGACGTCGGCGAGCGCCGCGTCGGCGGCGGCGATCATATGGCGTGCGCGTTCCTCGAAACCGGCGACCTCGCCGGGCGCATGCGAGACGGGCCGGCCCATCTGCCAGCTCAGCTCCCCGGCGATCGCGTCGCGCTTGGCGACGAAGGCGTCGACCGCACGGCCGAGCAGGGCGGCACGCTCGCTCAACGGCGTCCGTTTCCATGCCGCCTGCGCGCTCACGGCGGCGCTCAACGTGCGATCGATCTCGCCCGATCCGGCGAGCGGCCGCTCGACATAGACGCTGCCGTCGACCGGCGAGATGGTCTTGAGGGTATCGGTCATGATTGCGCGCTCCGCTTCGGTCTCGAGGGTCGGCTCAGCCGTCAGAGTATGCGGGCCTTTGCCGCAAGCCGAGCGGTTTTTTGATCACGGGCCAAGCGTGATCGTCGTGGCGCGCAAGATGAAGCGGATCGGTAGCGGCGCATCGCCGGTCACGATGAGTTCGGAGGTGCCGTTATCGAGGTTCTGACGTTCGTTCCGGGGCAGCCGGTCGCGCGTGTCTGCGTCGAGGAGTGGAACGAGCCGGGCCTCGAAGACGAAGGCCTCGTCGACCATGACGTTCGCGTCGGCGCCGCCGAGCGCGAGGCGATGATAGGCGGCGGCTAGTGCCTTGGCGTCGAGCGAGAGCGCCGTGTCGCGGAGACCGCCGGTCAGGCGCAGCGTGGCCGCGCCCTCGGCCAGGACTTTCTTGTAGAGCGATTCGCGCACCAGCCATTCGAGCCGGTGATCGCCGGCGTTGGTTCCGCTGATGCGCAGCGTCACGGCAATGACGCCCTGGCCGTCCTGGCGGCGTACCTCGATGGCGTCGATGTTCTGGCGAGCGGCCAGAAACTCGGCGAACCAGATGCTCTGCGCGATGCCCAATTCCCGCGCTGCGTCCTGTTGGCGGTGGTTGGCGACGACGGCGCCGGCCAGCATGACGTCGAACAGCACGCCGGCGGCGAGCAGCAGATACGCGAACCTGCGTTGACGCGTGACCGCCTCGGGCGCCGCGTTCTCGTGGCGCCGGCCATAGCGCGCGGCGACAAATGTCGCGGCCGACCAGACGATGACCCCGCCGAGCACACCGGCGCCCGGAATGACCCAGGCGATGAATGACGGCCAAGTATCATCGCCGAAAATGAAAAGCCACGACACGCCGGCGCCGACGATGACGACGCCGTACGCCGCGAGCACGCCGAGACCGACGCCGATCAAGGCGCCGACCAGCGCGTACAGGGTTCTCAGCCGCACGGTCCGTTCGCTCCGCCGGCCACGGTTTCGAGACGCCACGACACGCGTCGATTTTCGAGGAATTCGGCCGGCTTGGCAATGCGGCGCAGAGGAGCCATGCACGACGTTGAATTCACTGGCCCGAAACGGCGTATGGAGTATTAGTGGGCCCATGTCTGCGCGACCCTTGATCATCGATTGCGACCCCGGGCAGGACGACGCGGTGGCGCTGCTGCTCGCCTTCGCCTCGCCCGAGTTGGACGTGCGGGCCGTGACCGCGGTGGCGGGCAACGTGCCACTCGAGCTGACCGCGGCAAACGCGCTGCGCATCTGCGAACTCGCCGGGCGCGCCGACGTGCCGGTCCATGCCGGTTGCGCGCGGCCGCTGCTGGCGCCACTCGAGACCGCCGAGCACGTGCATGGCGAGAGCGGGCTCGCCGGCGCCGATCTGCCCGAGGCGGCGGCGCCGCTCGCGCCGGGCCACGCGGTCGATGTGATGATCGAGCGCGTGCTGGCGGCGCCCGGCGAAGTCACGATCGCGGCGCTGGGGCCGCTGACCAACCTCGCCTTGGCGATCGTCAAGGAGCCCCGGTTCGCGCCGGCGATCGGCGAGATCGTCTTAATGGGCGGCGCAATCGAAGGCGGCAACGTAACGCCGCATGCCGAATTCAACGTCTATGTCGACCCGCACGCCGCGGCGATCGTGTTTGGCGCCAGGGCGCCGCTCACCATGATCGGTCTCGACGTCACGCGCCGCGCTGTCGCGACGGCCGAACGCGTGGCGGCGATCCGCGCGATCGGCACGCCGGCGGCCAATACCGTCTCAGGTATGTTGTCGCTTCACGTCGACGGTACCCCCGGCCCGACCGGCGAGGTCGGCGGCCTGGTCCACGACGCCTGCGTGAGCGGCTATCTTCTGCGCCCCGACCTCTTCACGGCGCGGCCGATGGCGATCGCCGTCGAGACGGCCGATCCAGAGACGCGTGGCAAGACTGTCGTCGATGCCGCCGGTGCGCCGGCCAACGCCGACGTCATTCTCGACGTCGATGCCGACGGTTTCTTCGCTTTGTTGACCGAAAGACTCGCGACGCTGCCTTGACCTCGCCGGTGATATGATAGTCGCGATTGTCTGACGGGATCGGGAGGCTTGGGATGTATACGCTCGACTACGCGCCCGGAACGGCGGCGATGGTGCGCTGCGAGAACGCCGCGCGTCGCGTCGATCTGGTGGCCGGGCGCCCGGCGGTGCAGCGTATCCAGGAAGCCCACGGCCGCGCCGTGCCGACGTAATCGGCCTGCCGCAACGCCGAATTCTGGATATCGTGAAACCGAGGCCCAATCTGAGTATCATGAACGACACGCGAAAACCCTGAACCGAAGATGGGCGATAGAGACAAGAAGCTTCCATCGAAGTCATCGAGCGGCGAGGTCGACGCCTTCATCGAGCGCCTCGCAGCAACGCCCGCGCTGCGTCCGGCGGGCAGCCGCGGGCGCTTGCTCTTCGCGATGGACGCGACTGCCAGCCGGGAGCCGACCTGGGACCGCGCCTGCCAGATCCAGGGCGAGATGTTCGAGGCGACGGCGGCGCTCGGCGGTCTCGAAATTCAGCTCGCCTATTATCGGGGTTTCGGCCAGTTCAGGCATTCCAAGTGGCTGGCCGATTCGACGTCGCTGGTTAACCACATGACCGGCGTGCGTTGCCTCGGCGGCCTGACGCAGATCCGCAAGGTGCTGCGCCACGCGATCAAGGAAACCGGGCGGCAGAAGGTCGACGCCGTGGTCTTCGTCGGCGACTACGTCGAGGAGGATGTCGACGAAATCTGCCATCATGCCGGCGAACTCGGCCTCTTGGGCGTGCCCGCCTTCGTCTTCCACGAAGGCGGCGAGCCGCATGCCGCGAGCGCGTTTCGTCAGATCGCCCGGCTAACCAACGGCGCATACTGCCCGTTTGACGCCGCCAGCGCGCGCCAGCTCAAGGAGCTGTTGAGCGCGGTCGCCGTCTATGCCGCGGGCGGCCGACGCGCGCTCGAAGACTACAGCAAACGGACCGGCGGTTCGGTGCCGCTGCTCGTCAGCCAAGTGAAATAGGGCGCGCGACGATGCCGATCGGCTATCTGCTGCTGGGCTTCGCGCTCCTCGCGGGCCTGGTGCTGCTCGCGCGCTGGTTCGTCCGAGCCGACCCGAAGACGCTGGTGACCGTCGTCAAATGGGTCGGTACCGTGCTCGCCGCGCTGATCGCGATGTTCCTGGTGGTCAGGGGACAAGCGCCGTTCGCCTTCGCGCTCGCCGTTGGCGCGTTGATGATGTGGCGCCGAATGCGCCGCCTCAGCTCGCTCGGCGGCATGTTCGGCGGTGCTTTTGGGCCACGCGGCGGCAGCGCCAAGCCGGGCCAGAGTTCCGACGTCGAGACCGGGTATCTGCGCATGTCGCTCGATCACGACTCGGGTGAAATGGACGGCACCGTGCTGCAGGGCGCCTTCGAGGGGCGGACGCTGTCGGGTCTCAAACTCGACGAATTGCTCGATCTGCTCGCCGAATGCGCCCGCGCCGACGAACAATCGGCGCGCCTCGTCGAGGCCTACCTCGATCGAGCCGGCCACGACGACTGGCGCGAGCGGATGAATGCGCGACACGGCGCGCGAGGCGCGGCGGGGAAGGCCGACATGACGCCCGACGAGGCGCGCGAAATCCTCGGCGTCGGGCGCGAGGCGACGTCCGAGGAGATCAAGGACGCACACCGGCGGTTGATGCAAAAGAACCACCCCGATCGCGGTGGCTCGACGTTCCTCGCCGCGCAGATCAATCTCGCCAAGGAAGTGCTGCTCGGCGCCTGACCGAACACATGACGGAATTCCGTCCGGCGCGATGACGCGTCTGTCCATGGTGGGAAATCCGGGCTAGTATCCGCCGCCGCGGCCAAGGCGGGCCGGGTTTGGGAGCGTGGGGGTCCAAGGATCGATGTCTCGAGGCGTTCGAAAAGCGGTTTTCCCGGTCGGCGGGCTTGGCACCCGGTTTCTGCCGGCGACCAAGGCGATGCCGAAGGAGATGTTGACCGTGGTCGACAAGCCCTTGATCCAGTATGCGGTCGAAGAGGCGTATGCCGCCGGCATCGAGGAGTTCATCTTCGTCACCGGCCGCGGCAAGAGCGCGATCGAGGACCATTTCGATTATTCCTACGAACTGCATCAGGCGCTGGTCGCACGCAACAAGACCGAAGAGATCGAGAAGCTCGCGGCGACCATGCCCAAGCCCGGTCGCGTCGCCTATACGCGCCAGCAGGAGCCGCTCGGCCTGGGTCACGCCGTGTGGTGCGCGCACAACTTGGTCGACGACGAACCCTTCGCGGTGTTGCTTGCCGATGATTTGGTGCTGTCGGAGAAACCTTGCCTCGCCCAGCTCGTCGACGTCTTCAACGAGACGGGTGGGAACGTCGTCGCCGTGATGGACGTGCCCGCCGACCAAACCGATCGTTACGGCATCATCGCCGTGGGCGAGGACGACGGCCGCGTCGTCGAAACAACCGGCATCGTCGAGAAGCCGGCGCCCGATGCGGCGCCGTCGACGCTCGCCGTGGTCGGCCGCTATATTCTCTCGCCCTCGGTGTTCGAACACCTGGGCCGTCAGGAAGTCGGCGCCGGCGGCGAAATCCAGCTGACCGACGCCCTCGCGTCGATGATCGGCGCGATGCCGTTTCACGGCCTGCGCTTCGAGGGGAAACGTTTCGACTGCGGCACCAAGGTCGGATTCTTGAATGCTAACGTCGCCTTCGCGCTTTCGCGAGACGATTTGCGCGACGATGTCACCGAGATGCTGCGTGGCCTCGTCGCCGACATCGGCTAACACGCGAATTTGAGGATAGATACATATGCGGATCGCGATGATTGGCGCAGGCTATGTCGGCCTCGTTTCGGGTGCTTGTTTCTCCGAGTTCGGCGTCGACGTCGTCTGCGTCGATAACGACGCAAACAAGATCGACCGATTGCGCGACGGTCACATTCCGATATATGAACCGGGTCTCGACGACCTCGTCGGCCGCAATGCGGCGGCCGGCCGCCTGACATTCGGTACCGATACGGCCGCCGCGGTACGCGGTGCCGACGCCGTATTCATCGCGGTCGGCACGCCGAGCCGCCGCGGCGACGGCCACGCCGACCTGAGCTATGTCCATGCCGCCGCGCACGAGATCGCCCAATCGCTCAACGGCTATACGGTGATTGTCACCAAGTCGACGGTGCCGGTGGGGACCGGTCGCGAGGTCGCGCGCATCGTCCGCGAGACGCGCCCCGACGCCGATTTCGATGTCGCCTCGAACCCCGAGTTTCTGCGCGAGGGCTCGGCGATCAACGACTTCATGCGCCCCGACCGCGTCGTCGTCGGCATCGAGTCCGAGCGTGCCCGCGAAGTATTGTCGTCGATATACCGGCCCCTGTTCCTGATCGAGACGCCGGTGTTGTTCACCGGCCTCGAGACCGCCGAATTGATCAAATACGCCTGCAACGGCTTTCTCGCTACCAAGGTCACTTTCATCAATGAAATGGCGGACCTATGCGAAAAAGTCGGCGCCGACGTCCATGACGTCGCCCGCGGCATCGGCCTCGACGGCCGCATCGGTCGCAAGTTCCTGCACCCGGGCCCGGGGTTCGGCGGCAGCTGCTTTCCCAAGGACACGCTGGCACTGGCGCGTACGGCGAGCGAATACGGCGCGCCGGCGCGCATCGTCGAGACCGTGATCGAGGTCAACGAGGCGCGCAAGCGGCGCATGGCCGACAAGATCGTCGCGGCGTGCGGCGGCAGCGTCGCGGGCAAGACCGTCGGCGTGCTCGGCCTGACCTTCAAGCCGAACACCGACGACATGCGCGAATCACCCAGTCTGGCGATCGTGCCGGCGCTGCAAGCGGCGGGCGCGACGATCCGCGCATTCGACCCCGTCGGCATGACCGAAGCCAAGCGCCTGCTCGACGATGTGGTGTGGTGCGAGGATGCCTACGATGCGGCGATGCGCGCCGACGCGCTGGTCATCGTTACCGAATGGAACGTGTTCCGCGCGCTCGATCTGGCGCGCATCAAGTCGATCATGTCGGCGCCGCTGCTGATCGATTTGCGCAACGTTTACGAACCGGATGACGTCGCGCGGGCCGGTTTTGATTACGTCTGCGTCGGGCGCGGCAAGCCACCGACCAAAGCCGGGGAGTAGGCTCGTTGGCGAGCGGCCACGTCTTGGATGCGACGATCCTGCGCGAGTACGATATCAGGGGCATCGTCGACAGAACTTTGACCGAAGCCGACGCGACGGCCATCGGACGCGCCTTCGCGAGCATCGTCCTCGGCCGGGGCGGCGGTCGACGCATCTGCGTCGGCTATGACGGCCGGGTCTCGTCGCCCAGGCTCGAAGGCGCGCTGGTCGACGGGCTGACCGGCGCCGGGATCGAGGTGCTGCGTGTCGGGCTGGGTCCGACGCCGATGCTCTACTACGCGGTGTTCCACCATGACGCGGATGGCGGCGTCATGATCACCGGCTCGCACAATCCGCCCGACCAGAACGGCTTCAAGTTGATGATCGGCAAGGCCGCGTTCTATGGCGCCGACATCGTCGAGCTCGGCCAAGTGGCGGCTGATGGTGCGTTTGCCGAGGGAGCGGGTTCGGCGCGCGACACGCCGGTATTCGACGACTACGTCGCGCGGCTCGCCGAGGGTGTCGCCGGGCAGGGTCGCGAACTCAAGGTCGCATGGGACGCGGGCAACGGCGCGGCGGGCGAGGCGATGGCGGCGTTGACCGCGCGGTTGCCGGGGACCCATATCCTGCTCAATGAGCGTATCGACGGCGCCTTTCCGGCCCATCATCCCGATCCGACGGTCGCCGAGAATCTGGTGCAGCTGATCGATACGGTGCGCGCCGAGGGCTGCGACCTCGGCATCGGCTTCGACGGCGACGGTGATCGCATCGGCGTGGTCGACGGGTGCGGCCGCATCGTCTGGGGCGACCAGTTGCTGGCGCTGCTTTCGGCCGACGTGCTCGCCCGGCGGCCGGGCGCGACGATCATTGCGGACGTCAAGGCGAGCCAGGTTCTGTTCGACGAGATCGCGCGGCTCGGCGGCACACCGTTGATGTGGCGCACCGGCCATTCGCTGATCAAGTCCAAGATGACCGAGGTCGGGGCGCCGCTGGCCGGCGAGATGAGCGGCCACATCTTCTTCGCCGACGACTACTACGGTTTCGATGACGCGCTCTATGCCGCGGTCAGGCTACTCGGCCTGGTCGCGCGATCGGACGAGAGTCTGGACCAACTGCGCGACCGCCTGCCGGATGCCGTGAACACGCCCGAGCTGCGTTTCGATTGCGCCGATGAACGCAAGTTCGCGGTCGTCGACGAGGTGCGCGCGCGGCTGACCGACGAGGGCGCCGATGTCGTCGATATCGATGGCGTGCGCGTGCGTACCGACGACGGCTGGTGGCTGCTGCGCGCGTCGAATACTCAAGCGATGTTGGTGGCGCGCTGCGAGGCGGCGGACGAGGTCGGTCTGGCGCGGCTCAAATCGGACCTCGCCGGGCGCCTTGCCGCCTGCGGCGTGGTCCCGCCGGCGTTCTGAGCGGGCCTCAACCGGCGGCGGCCTCGGAGATTTCCATGAATCCGCGGAAGACCATGTCGCCGGCCACATAGCCGACGATGAGCAGCCCGACATACGCTATCCAGTGATGGCGTTCGAGAAGCTTGGCGATGTAGTTCGAGGCGACCGCCATCAGGGCGATCGACAGCGTCAGGCCGAAGATCAGAATACCGATGTGGTCACGCGCCGCGCCGGCCACCGCCAGCACGTTGTCGAGCGACATCGATACGTCGGCGACGACGATGGCGATCATCGCCTGACGCAGCGTCTTTACGTTACACGTCTTGCCCGATGCATCGTCGTCCGCGCCAGCACTTTGCATATGGCCGGCGCGGAGCTCGCGCCACATCTTCCAGCAGACCCAGGCGAGCAGCAGCCCGCCCGCCAGCGTCAGGCCGATGACCGCCAACAGATGAACGGTGATCGTCGCGAACAGGATGCGGAGTACGGTCGCCGCGCCGATGCCGACGATAATCGCGCGCCGCCGCAGTTCCGGCGGCAGGCCGGCCGCGGCCATGCCGATGATGATGGCATTGTCGCCGGACATGACGATGTCGATGACGATGACTGAGCCAAGCGCCGCCAGCTCCGGGCCGGTGAGAAACTGCCACACGCGCGAACGCCGCCCCCTGAAATCGCTCCCGCTCTTAGATAAGCGGCGCGGCGCGGCAGCACAAGTCCGCAGTGATCGCCCCGGCTTTGCCGGACATTCCGTTAATGCTAGGTTAACGGCCGACGAAACCCCGACGACGGTCGATCATGTCTGATGCCCGCGCCGCTGCATTGCCGCGCGCCACGCTCGATCTCGGCGAGACCTTTGCCGAGATTCGCGCGCCTTTGCGCGCGTTGTGCGCCGAGTACCCGGGCGCCTATTGGCGTGAACTCGACCGCGACCGCGCCTATCCGGAGGCCTTCGTTGCCGCGTTGACCGAGGCCGGCTATCTCGCGGCGCTGATCCCCGAGGAATTCGGCGGCAGCGGCCTCGGCATCGACGCCGGCGTGGCGATCCTCGAGGAGATTCAGAAGGCCGGCTGCAACGCCGCCGCCTGCCACGCCCAGATGTACACCATGGGCACGCTGCTCAAGCACGGCTCGGACGCGCAGAAGGCGGCCTATCTGCCAAAGATCGCGTCGGGCGCGCTGCGCCTGCAGGCCTTCGGCGTGACCGAGCCCGAATGTGGTACCGACACGACGCGGCTGCGCACCACCGCCGAGCGGCGCGGCGACGGCTATGTGATCAATGGTCAAAAGGTGTTCATCTCGCGTAGCGAACACTCGGATTTGATGTTGCTCCTGGCACGCACCAGCCCGCTCGATGAGACGGCCAGGCGCGGTGACGGCCTCTCGGTGTTCCTCGTCGACATGCGCGACGCGGTGGGCAAAGGCCTGACCATCCGGCCGCTGCGCACTATGCTCAATCACGCGACCACCGAGCTGTTCTTCGATGATCTTCGGATTCCCGCCGACAGCCTGATAGGCGAGGCGGGCAGGGGTTTCGGCTATATCCTTGACGGCATGAATGCCGAACGCATCCTAATCGCCGCCGAATGCATTGGCGACGCCCGCTGGTTTATCGCCAAGGCGACGGATTACGCGCGCGAGCGCCGCGTCTTCGACCGCCCGATCGGCCAAAACCAGGGCATCCAGTTCCCCATCGCGCGCGCCTACGCTGCGACCGAGGCGGCGGACCTGATGGTGCGCAAGGCGGCGGCGCTGTTCGACGCCGGCGAGGCTTGCGGATCCGAAGCCAATATGGCGAAGCTGTTGGCCGCCGACGCCTCATGGGCGGCGGCCGACATGTGCCTGCAGACGCACGGTGGCTTTGGCTTCGCAGAGGACTACGACGTCGAACGCAAGTTCCGCGAGACGCGGCTCTACCAGGTCGCGCCGATCTCGACCAATCTGATCCTCGCCTATCTCGGCGAGCATGTCCTCGACCTGCCGCGCTCGTATTAGAACGCGGATTCATGTACGCGCGGCAAGACGCCGGTCGAAGCGGCAGCTCCCGGGGGGTGCGCTCGGATAACCGCTTCCTGCTCATAAGCGGACACCGCGCGATTTCCCCGCCGATGTCCGCAGGTGACCCAGCCTGTGTGAAAACGTCGATGGTGTTATGATTCTCTTGTGCTTTGGCGGGAGGGTCTGATGAAGCGTTTTGTGGAGGGTGTCGATCGCAGCCAGGGCACGTTGTTTCCCGAGCGCCTGGAAGACTGGATCGGCGACGACAACCCGGTTCGGGCGATCGACGTCTTCGTCGATGAGCTCGATCTTGGGGGTCTCGGCTTTAACCGGGTCGCGCCGCTGGCGACCGGCAGGCCGGCCTATCATCCTTGCGATTTGTTGAAGCTCTACATCTACGGCTATCTCAACCGGGTTCAGTCGAGCCGTCGGCTCGAGAGGGAGGCCGGGCGCAATGTGGAAGTGATGTGGCTGGTCGGCCGGCTGGCGCCGGATCACAAGACGATCGCCGACTTCCGCAAGGACAACGGCGGAGCGATCCGCAAGGTCTGCGCCCGGTTCGTCGCCCTGTGCCGGCAACTGGGGCTGTTCGCCGAGGCGAGCATGGCGATCGACGGCAGTAAGTTCAAGGCGGTCAACAGCCGGGACAGGAACTTCACGCGGGCCAAGATGGCGCGGCGGGTGGCGCAGATCGAGGCGAGCGTTGCGCGCTATCTGGACCAGTTGGACAGCGCCGACCGGCAAGAGCCGTCGCTGGCGCGGACGACCAAGACGACTCGTCTGGCCGACAAGATTGCGATCCTCAAGCAGGAGATGCGGCGCCTGAAGGCGCTTGAAGTCGAGAGGCGTGCGAGCCCGGACCAGCAGGTCTCTCTGAGCGATCCCGATGCCCGCTCGATGGCGACGAGCGGCCGGGGTTCCGGCGTGGTGGGCTACAACGTTCAGGCCGCCGTCGACACCAAGCATCACCTGATCGTCGCCCACGAGGTGACCAATCAGGGCACTGACCGCGCGCAACTCTCAGCCATGGCCAAGCAGACCAAGGCCGCTCTGGAGACCGACGAGCTGGATGTCGTTGCCGATCGCGGCTACTACAACGGCAAGGAGATTCTGGCCTGCGATCAGGCCGGCATCACCGTCACGTTGCCTAAGCCGCTGACCTCTGGAGCCAAGGCCAAGGGCCGCTTCGGCAAACAGGACTTCGTCTATCTGGCCGCCGACGATGTCTATCGCTGCCCGGCCGGCGAGCGTTTGGTCTACCGCTTCACCAGCCAGGAGAGGGGGCTGAGCATGCGGCGCTACTGGACCAACGCCTGTCAGGGATGCGCCATCAAGCATCGCTGCACCACGGCCAAGCAGCGCCGGATCACCCGTTGGCAGCACGAACACATTCTCGAGGCCGTCGAGAGGCGGCTCGACGAGCACCCGGAGGCGATGCGTCGGCGGCGCGAGACGGCCGAGCATCCCTTCGGCACCCTCAAGGCCTGGATGGGCGCGACGCACTTTCAGATGAAGACGCTGAAGCGGGTGAGGACCGAGATGGCCTTGCACGTGCTGGCCTACAATCTGACCCGGGTCATGAGCATCATTGGCATCCGTCCGCTCATGGCGGCGATCAGGACGGCATAGGCGCCCCTGCGCCGACAATTACGCCCATACCCGGCCACATCGCGGCTCACAACGGCGCCAGCCGGCCGAAAAGCCCGCACGAGCGGCGAAAATCCATAATCCCGGAAAACACGTCCCGACTGATCATCCAAACCCAAAGACGCGCCACACAGAAATAGCAGCAAACGTTCTCACACAGGCTGGACCCGAAGCGGACATTGGCGCAACTCAACTCCTGCGGACTTTTAGCCCGCGCGTGAGTCGGACCCGATTTCCTTGGACACAGAATTGGCTTAATCGAAGTGTCCAAGGAGGACCGGAACATGACCGACAATTTTGAGAACAAAGTTGCTGTTGATGGGCCTGTGGTAAACGAGGGCGAGCTTGGCTCGTCCACGTTTTCCCCGGGCCAGGTTTCGCCGGCAGGCCCGCTGGGACTTGGCCAGCGGTGGACGGTGACGCGCAAGCGTGAGGTTGCCCTGCGGCTTTTGCGTGGCGAGCCGGTGGAACTTTTGTCGCGGCAGTTGGGCGTGGAGATTTTCCGGCTCGAGCAGTGGCGTGAGAAGGCGATCGCCGGGATCGATGCCTCGCTCAAGGAACGCAAGGGCGATCCGGTGAAGGCGGAACTGGACATCGCCATGAAGCGGATCGGGGAGTTGATCATGCAGGTGGAACTGCTGGAGGCCAAGACGGAGACGTCCGGCCCTTTGGGGCGGCGGAGGTCGCGGCGATGAGTGCCGCCACCTCTCCCGGCACGGGTTTGGCCTACGGCCTCCAGCGGGTCTGTGCGGCCTGGGGTTTTGCCCGTTCCTCGTTCTACGCCATGAAATCCCGGCAGCAGGCCACCGCTGAGCGCCCACCAGCAAAGCGCCGGGGACCGAAGCCCTCGATCTCGGACGAGGCTCTGCTGGTGGCCATCGAGGCCGACCTGGAGGCATCCCCCTGGGAGGGCGAGGGACACCGCAAGGTCTGGGCTCGGCTTCGGGTCTGTCGTGGCATCCGTGTTTCCCGCAAGCGGGGGCTCCGGGTGATGCGCGAGAACAACCTGCTCTCGCCCCATCGCTGCCGCCGCCGTGGCGGAAATCCCCATGTCGGTGAGATCATCACCCATGCCCCCAACCTCATGTGGGGCACGGACGGCGTTCGGGTGTTCACGGTGGACGACGGCTGGGGCTGGATATTCACCGCCATCGAGCATTGGAACGCCGAGTGCGTCGGCTGGCATGTGTGCAAGCGAGGCGACCGCTTCGCCGCCCTTCAGCCGATCTCCATGGGGCTTGCGAGGCTGTATGCCTCGACCTCCGCCGGTGCGGCGCGGGGGCTGGCCTTGCGGATGGATCACGGCTCCCAGTATCTGTCGGACCACTTCACCAACCAGATCAAGTTCTGGGGCATCCAGCCGTCCTACGCCTTCGTCGAACAGCCCCAGACCAACGGCGTCGCCGAGAGGTTCAATCGCACGCTCAAGGAACAGATCATCCATGGCCGCATCTACCGCAACATCGCGGAGCTGCGGAACGCCGTCCGCGGGTTCGTCGAACAGTACAATGCCCAGTGGATCGTGGAGAAGAACGGCTACCTGAGCCCCGCTCAAGCTCGTCAGGCGTGGCACACCGCGATGTCACTCAGGCCCGCCGCATGAGACAAACTTGTGTCCAAGGAACCGGGTGCGATACACTTTTAGCCCGCGCGGTTCCACCACCGGCCTGGGGCTTTCGTGCGTGGGTGAGGTGAAGACCGTGAAACTTTATTGGATGCCGGTATGATGAACATTCAAGGCTCTTTGGAATTCTTCATCATTTTCTAATTCGATTTGTCTGTCTTTTTCCCTTTGGGCTTTTTGACGTTTTTCTGCTTTATGTTTTTCTTTATCGTATTCGGATGGAAACATCTTTGCAGGGCCGTAGGTGTTGACCGCCTCACGCAGGATTTCCTGGTCGTCCATGAGATCGCGACGCGCATGTCTGAGCGCACGGCCGTCTGCCTTTACCACCTTGAGCACGAACGCGCGATCAGACTGCAGGCCACGATCCGCATACTTGAATGAATCGCCACCGTTCTTAACCACTTCGAGAATGAACGCGCGATCGGATTTTAGACTGCGACCCGCATGGGTGAGCGCACGGCCGTTTTCCCTAACCGCGCTTAGCACGATCTCGCGATCGGATCGGAGACTGCGATTGGCATGAGCGAGCGCACCGTCGTACTGAACCACCTCAAGCACGAACGCCCGATCACACTTAAGGCTGTCGTCGGCAAATTTGAAATAATCTCCATCGTGCTTGACCATCGCGCGCACAATTTTGCGGTCAGATCCGAGACGGTCGTCGACAAATTCGATCGCGGCAATATTCTGTTCAACGGCCAAAAGCATAATTTCTTTGTCAGACCTGAAACAACGATCGGCATATTCGATCACGGAATAATCTTGTTTAACCGCTGCGAGCACGATCTCGCGATCGGATTTGAAACTGCCGTGCGCATTTTCTTTGAGGACACCATGATTTTGCTTGACCGCCGCCAAGACAATTTTCCGGTCAGACGCGAAACCCTCGTCGGCATAATAGAGCGCATCATAGTTCTTTTTGACTGCCGCCAGCACGATCTCGCGATCCGACTTGAAACCGTCGTCGGCATGATAGAGCGCAAGACCGCCCCCATGCGTGACGGCAGCGAGCACAACCTCGCGGTCGGACTTGAGAACGCCTCCGGCATGCCCGAGCGCATCACCATCTTGCTTGACCGCCGCTAGGACAATCTCTCGGTCGGACTTGAGACTTTCGTCGGCATGTTCGAGCGCACGACCGTCTGCCTTAACCGCCGCCAGCACGATCTCCCGGTCGGACTTGAGGCCGTCATCAAGCTTGGCAAGTTTCCGGCCATCTTGTTTGACCAGTTCAAGCGCGCCGGCGCGATCAACGGTTGAGCCTTGTTCGTACGCCTTGTCTTTACCCACGATGTCGCGCCCATCCCCTGAGTCGGACCCGATTTCCTTGGACACAGAATTGGCTTAATCGAAGTGTCCAAGGAGGACCGGAACATGACCGACAATTTTGAGAACAAAGTTGCTGTTGATGGGCCTGTGGTAAACGAGGGCGAGCTTGGCTCGTCCACGTTTTCCCCGGGCCAGGTTTCGCCGGCAGGCCCGCTGGGACTTGGCCAGCGGTGGACGGTGACGCGCAAGCGTGAGGTTGCCCTGCGGCTTTTGCGTGGCGAGCCGGTGGAACTTTTGTCGCGGCAGTTGGGCGTGGAGATTTTCCGGCTCGAGCAGTGGCGTGAGAAGGCGATCGCCGGGATCGATGCCTCGCTCAAGGAACGCAAGGGCGATCCGGTGAAGGCGGAACTGGACATCGCCATGAAGCGGATCGGGGAGTTGATCATGCAGGTGGAACTGCTGGAGGCCAAGACGGAGACGTCCGGCCCTTTGGGGCGGCGGAGGTCGCGGCGATGAGTGCCGCCACCTCTCCCGGCACGGGTTTGGCCTACGGCCTCCAGCGGGTCTGTGCGGCCTGGGGTTTTGCCCGTTCCTCGTTCTACGCCATGAAATCCCGGCAGCAGGCCACCGCTGAGCGCCCACCAGCAAAGCGCCGGGGACCGAAGCCCTCGATCTCGGACGAGGCTCTGCTGGTGGCCATCGAGGCCGACCTGGAGGCATCCCCCTGGGAGGGCGAGGGACACCGCAAGGTCTGGGCTCGGCTTCGGGTCTGTCGTGGCATCCGTGTTTCCCGCAAGCGGGGGCTCCGGGTGATGCGCGAGAACAACCTGCTCTCGCCCCATCGCTGCCGCCGCCGTGGCGGAAATCCCCATGTCGGTGAGATCATCACCCATGCCCCCAACCTCATGTGGGGCACGGACGGCGTTCGGGTGTTCACGGTGGACGACGGCTGGGGCTGGATATTCACCGCCATCGAGCATTGGAACGCCGAGTGCGTCGGCTGGCATGTGTGCAAGCGAGGCGACCGCTTCGCCGCCCTTCAGCCGATCTCCATGGGGCTTGCGAGGCTGTATGCCTCGACCTCCGCCGGTGCGGCGCGGGGGCTGGCCTTGCGGATGGATCACGGCTCCCAGTATCTGTCGGACCACTTCACCAACCAGATCAAGTTCTGGGGCATCCAGCCGTCCTACGCCTTCGTCGAACAGCCCCAGACCAACGGCGTCGCCGAGAGGTTCAATCGCACGCTCAAGGAACAGATCATCCATGGCCGCATCTACCGCAACATCGCGGAGCTGCGGAACGCCGTCCGCGGGTTCGTCGAACAGTACAATGCCCAGTGGATCGTGGAGAAGAACGGCTACCTGAGCCCCGCTCAAGCTCGTCAGGCGTGGCACACCGCGATGTCACTCAGGCCCGCCGCATGAGACAAACTTGTGTCCAAGGAACCGGGTGCGATACATCGCGCCCATCCCCAACGTGTGTATTCACCGGATATATAGCACCAATTGCCAAAGCAGCCGACAGTATCAATGACACCACGGGCTTCCTAGACGGTGTACCGGAGGGTGTTTAACGTACCGCCTCAACCGGGAGGAACCGGAAATGCCGGAACCGGCGTGGAAGACGTGCGAAATCTGTCGGGACCTGCCCGAGTTCTGCGATGCGGACCGAATTGAGGGAGAGGAGTTACCGTCCGCGGTCTATAGGTTTGAATTATGTGCGGATCTTCGACGCTGCCCTCTTTGTCACACCTTCTACGATTATGATGACGGTAACGATCCGGGCCACTATATGCCGGACCCCCAATGGGTTAGGCGGATAACAGCAGATTACGGACGGGTGCACCGCAGGCTTGTCTCATTTGCATCGGGCCCCCACGCCGATATTGCGAAAACGGCGAAGCGGTGGTTACAGGATCTGGATCGCGATATGGCCCGATAGCGGCGATGCTTTGGCGGTACGTGCACACCGTGGACGGCCCACACGACCGGCATCGCGATGTGCCATTTCGCGGTTGCCGCTATGAAGCCGCTTATGTCTCCTCCTGGCTAGAAGCCGACATCCAGCGCCTAGCGGTGCGAGGTCCGCTTTCCGCTCAGAAGCAGACATTAAAGCCCGCAATTCCCAAGTATCGTCGATATTCAGTGCGGCGAGAAGGCGATTCTGCTATAAGAATCATGAAGTTGTAGCATACATGGAGCGGCGGATATGGCACACCCGATGGGTGAATCGAAACCGGGGTGCCTTCGGGTCGTTTTTGACCGTCGATTGAAGCTTGAATTCCACGGTTCCAAGATCACCTCTGATGCCGGGTTGCTCGCCTACCGGGAGCTTGACGATGCCCTCGGCCTGACTGAGATGGCCGAGGGTGTTTTCCAGGATAGCCGTACCGGCAAGAACGGATGGCACGGCATGACGGGTCAGTTTCGCCAGTCCGTTTTCGGGCGCCTTGGCGGCTATGACGATGTGAACGACGCCGACCGTCTGGGACGCGATCCCGCCATGCGCTGGATTGTTGGCGGCAAGGCCATCGAAAGACAGGCCGCTTCCACCAGCCAGATGGGACGCTTCGAGACGGAGCTATTGGCCACCGACGAGAACGTTGAAGCCTTGGTCGACATGAACGGGGTGTGGATCGACAAGGTTCATGACCGCCATCCGCCGAAGATGATCATTCTCGACATGGACAGCAGCGTCAGCCCGACCCATGGCGAACAAGAGGGAACAGCGTACAATGGTCACTTCGGCTGTACCTGCTAGCATCCGCTATTCCTGTTCAACCAGTTCGGCGACTTGGAGAGATGTTCCCTGCGCCCCGGTAATGTTCACAGTGCCGACGGATGGCGGAATGTTCTGGAGCCGGTGGTGATGCGCTATAAGGAAAGGAAGGTGCGGCTGTATTTTCGTGGCGATGCCGCCTTCGCCTCACCGGAGATATACGAATATCTCGAAGCCGAGGGATTACTCTACGTCATCCGCCTCAAAGCGAACGCGATTCTCCAGCGGAACATTGCCCATCTGCTTACGCGACCTGTCGGTCGCCCGCCCGACCATGTTCGCCGTTTCCACGCCAGCTTCAGCTATCAGGCCGGATCGTGGAACAAGAAGCGCCGTGTCGTGGCCAAAGTGGAGTGGCACCCCGGCGAGCTGGTTCCTCGCGTCGGTTTCATCGTCACTAATCTGTCGCGCCCTACCAAGCGGGTGGTGGCGTTCTATAATCACCGTGGCACGGCGGAGCAGCACATCAAGGAAGGCAAGAACGCCATCAACTGGACCCGTCTGTCATGTCGCAAGTTCCGCAACAATGCCGTTCGGCTCCAGCTTCACGCCCTGGCCTACAATCTGGGCAACTTCATGAGGACACTGGCTTTGCCGAAGGAGGTGGAGCACTGGTCGATGACGACGTTGCGCGACAAGCTGGTGAAGATCGGGGCCAAGGTTGTCCGACATGGCCGCTACGTTACGTTCCAATTGGCTGAGGTGGCGGTGCCGAGGGACCTGTTCCGGAAAATCCTGAGCTTGATTGATGATCTGCGACGAAGACCCGCTCCGGCGTAGGCCGAGGGAATCGACGGCGAGGAGAAAGCGACAGGAGAGGTGTGTCTGGATGGCGAGAAAAATGACCGAGTGGCCTTCCAAGCGCGGGCCGATTACCAAAATCATGCCATCGGATGGCTGCATAGGGGATACAGTTCCCTTGGCGGTGGGAAAGTGGTACGATTTCCACGAATTTGGATGGTATATGGGGAATGTCGGCTTAGGTATGTCGGGTTGTGGCTACACCCAGACATCGGCGCAGCTAAGCCGTTAGGGCTGCTTGCCGCCTGAAGGCTGACGTGGGCGCCGCGTTCGAGGAAGCCTCGGAGGCGCTCAGTCGGGCCGGCGCAGGTCGTCCAGCGCGGCCAGTTCGTCGAGCAGGTAGACGTTCGCCGCGATGGCCTTCTCGAAGACGCCGAGGTCCATCGATTCGTTGGGTCCGTGGATCGAGCTGGCGGGATCGAGCACGCCGTTGAGGATCAGCGGCAGATGGCCGTAGCGGCGGCCGAACAGCGCGACGAAGGGGATCGAGCCGCCGATGCCGATTTGAACCAGGGGATGGCCCCAGGCCTTTTCATAGGCGCGGTCGGCGGCCTCGAACGCCGGACCTTCGGGGCTGTAGAGCCAGGCGTCGGACCCGCCGGGCCGCTCGGTCACGCGCAATCGGACGCCGCCCGGCGGGTCTCGCGTCAGTGCGTCGGTGATCAACGCCTTGATCGCCTCGCGCGTCTGGCCGGGGGCGACGCGCACGGAAAGCGTTGCCGCCGCGGAATCGCGCAGCGCGTTCTTCTTGCGGTCGGGTGTCGGCAGGGTCGTCGACAAAATCGTCACCGCCGGCTGACGCCAGGCCCATTCGGCGAGCGAGCGGCCGTTCTCGGGCAGCGCCGTGACGCCGTCGATTAGATGGGCACCGATACGCACGGTCTCGCCGGTCAGCGGCACGGCGCGCGCCGCCTCGCGCCACGCCTCCGGGACGTCGACCCGGCCAACCGAGAGCCGGCTGTCGTCGTCGATAATGCGCGCCAGCGCCTTGACCAGCGCGGTCGAGACATCGGGCGCGACGTTGCCCCACAGTCCCGAGTGCACGTCGCTCTCGAGCGCCTCGCAGACGACGTCGAGCTCGGCCAAGCCGCGCAGCGAGACGGTCAGGCCGGGGATCTCGGTCGATGGGTTGTCGCAATCGGTCAGCACCATGACGTCGGCGGCGAAGGCGTCGGGATGGGCGTCCATGAAACGCTCCAGGTTTGGCGAGCCGATCTCCTCCTCGCCCTCGATCAGTAGCTTGACGTTGCACGGCAGCGCGCCGGCGACCGCGAGCCAGGCCTCGATCGCTGCCAGATGGCTGACCCACCCGCCCATGTCGTCGCCCGAGCCCCGGGCATAGAGCCGCCCGTCCTTGTGTGTCGCCTCGTGGGGCGGTGTGCGCCAGTCCTCGCCCTTGACCGGCTGCAGGTCGAGGTGGCCGTAAATCAGCAGGCAGGGCCGGGCGGGCCCCGTATCGATCATCTCGGCCGCGACGCAGGGAAGGGCGCCGTCGAGGTCGAGCACGCGGGCGCGCGCCAACCCGAGCGCCTCGAGGTCGTCGCGGATTCGCTGCGCCAGCCGGCGGACGTCATCGAAGTGGTCCGGGTCGCAGGAGATCGCCGGATAGCACAGATACTCGCTCAGCCGTTCGATCGTCTGCGGCAGTCGCGCCTTGGCGTGGCGGCAAACCTCGTCAACCTTCGGATGGGGCATCGTCGATCTCCTTCGTTTACCGGCCGATCATATCGTCGATCGGCGCATTGCACACCCGGGCGGGTTCCGCTGTCGACCGGCGTGGTCGGTTGGGTTAGCGTAGCCGCATGCCGACGACCATGACCGACGATACCGACGGGCTGGCCGCCTGGGTCGGGCGCCGCCAGAGTCTCGAGGACACGATCGCCGCGGGACCCGTCAAGCGCCTCGCCGCGACGCTCGACCGCGACGATGCGCCGCCGGTTGCCGGCGATCCGCTGCCGCCCGCTTGGCATTGGCTCTATTTCCTGCCGTCGTCGCCGCAATCGACTCTCGGCCTCGATGGCCACGACGCGCGCGGCGGTTTCCTGCCGCCGATCAAACTGCCGCGGCGCATGTGGGCCGGCGGCCGCTTCACCTTCAAGCAGCCGCTGCGCATCGGCGAAATGGCGCGCCGTGATTCGGAGATCGCCTCGGTGACGCCCAAGCAGGGACTTCACGGTCCGCTCGTCTTCGTCACCGTGCGGCACACCGTCTCGGGCGAAAACGGCCCGGCGATCGAGGAAGAACACGACATCGTCTACCGTGACGCGCCGCAGCCGGGCGCGCCGACGCCGGCGCCGATCGAACCGACGCGCGAGGCGGTCTGGCGGCGCGCCGTCGACCCCGATCCGGTGCTACTGTTCCGCTTCTCGGCGCTGACCTTCAACGCCCACCGAATCCACTACGACCGGTCCTACGTGACCGGCCAGGAGGGCTATCCCGGGCTCTTGGTGCACGGGCCGCTGCTCGCCATCCTGCTGCTCGACCTGCTGCGCCGCGAGGCCCCGGACCGCGCGCTGACCACCTTCGATTACCGCGCCATGGCGCCGGTATTCGACACCGCGCCGTTCACCGTCGCAGGCGCGCCGAACGAGGACGGCGCGTCGGTCTGGATCGTCGGTGCCGACGGCGGCGTCGCGATGGCCGGCGAGGCGCGGTTCGCGGACCGCTCGTGACACGGGCCGACAAGCGCTGGCAGGCGGCGGGCCTCGCCGCGCGCTACGTCGACGGCGTGCGCGGCGCGATCCCGCAAGCCGACGAGCAGATCGACGTCATGCTCCGTTTGATCGAATGGGCGCGGCCCGAGCCAGCGAAGGTGCTCGACCTCGGCTGCGGCGACGGCATTCTGGGGCGTGCGGTGCTCGATCGGTTTCCAAGCGCCAGCTGCGTCTTCGCCGATTTCTCCAAGGAGATGCTCGACTTCGCGCGTGCCAGGCTCAGTGCGGGCGCGGCGCGGGCGACCGTGGTCGACGCCGACTACGGCGAAGCAGGCTGGGTCGCGACCGTCGCCGGTCACGCGCCGTTCGACGTCGTCGTCTCGGGCTATTCGATCCATCACCAGCCCGACGCGCGCAAACGCGCGGTCTACGGCGAGATTTTCGATCTGCTGACGTCCGGCGGGCTGTTCGTGAACGTCGAGCACGTCGCCTCGCCGTCGCCGCCCATCGAAGGGCTCTACGAGGAGGTTTTCATCGACGCCCTGCATGCATTCCACCAGGCGAACGGGTCGGCGCAGTCGCGCGACGAGGTCGCGGCCGAGTTCCACCGGCGGCCCGACAAGCAAGCCAATATCTTGGCGCCGGTCGAGGACCAGTGCGCCTGGCTGCGCGCGCTCGGCTATGTCGATGTCGATTGTTTCCTCAAGTATTTCGAGCTCGCCGTGTTCGGCGGCCGCAAACCACCATCGCAGGAGAGTGGTTCGTGAAATACCGCACACTCGGCCACAGCGGCGTCGAGGTCTCGCCGCTCTGCCTCGGCACCATGCTGTTCGGCGGCGCGACGCCCGAGGCCGAGGCGGCGCGCATCATCGGCATGGCGCGTGACGGCGGGGTCAACTTCATCGACACCGCCGACGCCTATAATGACGGCGAGACCGAACGCGTCGTCGGCCGCGCGATCGCCGGCGGGCGCGATCACTGGGTGCTGGCGACCAAGGTGGGCAACCGTATGGGTGACGACGCCGAGGCGGCCGGCTTGTCGCGCCGCTGGCTGATGCGCGCGATCGACGACAGCCTGGCGCGTCTCGGCGTCGACCACGTCGACGTCTACTATCTCCATATCGAGGACCACGACACGCCACTCGAAGAGACTGTCGGCGCGCTGGGCGACATCATCGCCGCCGGCAAGGCGCGTAACTTCGGGCTCAGCAACTTTCGCGCTTGGCGCCACGCCGAGGTCGTGCGGCTGTGTGATGCGGCCGGCGTGCCGCGCCCAGTCGTGAGCCAGCCCTATTACAACGCCTTCAACCGGATGCCCGAGGTCGAGCTGCTGCCGGCGTGCGCGCAGTATGGCATCGCCGTCGTGCCCTACAGCCCGGTCGCTCGCGGCGTGCTCGCCGGCAAGTATCCGCCGGGTGCGACGCCGCCCGAGGACAGCCGCGCCGGACGCGGTGATGAGCGCATCATGAACAGCGAATATCGCGCCGAATCGCTCGAGCTCGCGCAAAGGGTCAAGGCGCATGCCGAGGCGCGCGGCATGACGGCGGCGCAGTTCGCGTTCAACTGGGTGATCCACAATCGCCTGGTGACCGCGGCGATCGCCGGCCCGCGCACCGCCGAGCAGTTCGGCGAATATCTCGCCGCTCTCGATTTCGAACTCGATGCCGACGACGAGGCGCTGATCGACGGCATGGTCGCCGCCGGCCATCCGTCGACGCCGGGCTACAACGACCCGAGCTATCCGATCGAAGGCCGCCAGCCGCGCAACGACGACGAAACGGGGGATGACCGTGAGTGACGATCTCGCCTTCATGCCGGCGACCGAACTGGTCGCCGCCTATCGCGCCAAATCCGTGTCGCCGGTCGAGGCGACGCAGGCCGCGCTCGATCGCATCGAGGCGCACAACGAACGGCTGAACGCTTTCTTTCTCGTCGATGCCGAGGGCGCGCTGTCGGCTGCGGCCGAGTCGGAGGCGCGCTGGCGACGGGGCGAGCCGATCGGACTGATCGACGGCGTGCCGACATCGATCAAGGACATCTTGCTGACCAAGGGCTGGCCCACCCTGCGCGGATCGAAGACGATCGATGCCGAGCAGGCCTGGGACGTCGACGCACCGGTGACGGCGCGGCTGCGCGAGCACGGCGCCGTGCTGCTCGGCAAGACGGCGACTTGCGAATTCGGCTGGAAGGGCGTGACCGACAGTCCGCTGGCGGGCATCACTCGGAACCCGTGGAACACCGATATGACGCCCGGCGGCTCGTCGGGCGGCGCCGCGGCGGCGGTCGCCGCCGGCATGGGCCAACTCGCCATCGGCACCGACGGCGGCGGCTCGGTCCGCATTCCATGCGGTTTCACCGGGCTTTCCGGCATCAAGGCGACATTCGGCCGCGTGCCGGCCTTCCCGGCCAGCCCGTTCGGCCTGCTGTCCCATGTCGGGCCGATGACCCGGACGGTGGCCGATACTGCGCTGATGCTGTCGGTGATCGCCCGACCCGACGCGCGCGACTGGCTAGCACTGCCGCCCGACGTGCGCGATTACCGTGACGATCTCGATGGCGGTGTGACAGGCCTGCGCATCGCCTACAGCGCCAATATGGGCTACGCCCGCGTCGTGCCCGGCGTCGCCGCCTTGGTCGCCGACGCGGCAAAACTGCTCGGCGAGCTCGGCGCCGAGGTCGAGGCCGTTGATCCCGATGTCGGTCACCCACAAGAGACTTTTCGTGTTCTGTGGTATGCCGGCGCCGCGGGGGCGTTGCGCAGCATCTCGGCCGAGCGGCGGGAGGACATGGACCCTGGGCTCGTCGAGGTCGCGACGGAAGGCGCGCGCTATGGCGCCCTCGACCTGATCGCCGCCGATGCCGCGCGCGCCGCGCTGGCGCTCCGCATGGCGCAGTTCCATGAGCGCTATGACCTGCTGATCACGCCAACGTTGCCGCTGACGGCGTTCGCCGCCGGCGAAGAGGTGCCACCCGGCTCGGGGATGGCACGTTGGCCGGAATGGACGCCGTTCAGCTATCCCTTCAACATCACCGGCCAACCGGCCGCTTCGGTGCCCTGCGGTTTTACCGACGAGGGGCTGCCGGTCGGGCTGCAGATCGTCGGCCCGCGCTACCAGGATCGCCGGGTGCTGCGCGCCGCCGCCGCGTTCGAGCGCGCGTTCCCGACTACCGACCGGCGGCCGTCTCTGTGATGGCGACGCATCCGATGCGCGACAATCTGTACCACGACCCGGCGTTGGCGCAGTTCTACGATCTGGATAACCAGTGGGGCGTCGATCTCGACTATTGCCGCCGGCTCGCGGATGATGCCGAATCGGTTCTCGATCTTGGCTGCGGCACCGGCTTGCTGGCGGCACGGCTGGCCGATCGTCGAACGGTCGTCGGCGTCGATCCGGCGGCCGCCATGCTCGACATCGCACGACGTCAGCCGGGCGGCGAGCGGGCCACTTGGGTCGAAGCGGATGCTCGAGGCGTTCGGCTCGGTCGTCGTTTCGATCTGGTGCTTCTCACCGGGCATGCGTTTCAGGTTTTCCTCACCGACGAAGATCGACGAGCGGTGCTTTCGACCATCGCCGAGCACCTTTCTCCGAGCGGTCGGTTCATTTTCGATACTCGAAATCCCGCCGCCCAAGCGTGGCGTGAATGGACCCCAAAGCCTTCGATGCGCCGGTTCGATCATCCCAGCCTCGGTGCCGTCGAAGCATGGAACGATATCGACTGCGATGCGACGACGGGCATCGTCACCTATCAGACCCACTATCGGATCATCGCGAGCGATCGACACTATTCGGCCGCATCGAAGATCCAGTTTACCAACCAGGAGAGGCTCGCGGCGTTGTTGGACGAGGCCGGCCTCAAAGTCGACGAATGGCTCGGGGACTGGAAGGGCGGGGCCCACGAACCGACATCGCCGGAGATTATTCCGGTCGGCGGGTTGCCGTAGCACCATTCGCAGCCATGCCCGGCACAAATCTCGCCTTAAAGTAATGCATCAACAGAAATGGAACTCATTTTACGAATTAAAAAATTGCCATACCGTTATATCGTTAAACGATATTATCGACATGACTGATACGGATTCCGGCATTATGTGTCACGCGTCATCTTGTAATGATGATTGTGACGATTGTAGGTCCCTTCATCGACAAGGTTAATCGCCGTTTTCGTCATATGAGTCCTATGTCAATGCACTACGTTTGTCTTTTTTTTCGGTGGACATCTCAAAAACGTTCGTTAACCTCCTGACGATTCACTATGAATCAGCCGTAGGAATCATGGTTTGGTACGCGTGCCCGTTGCGCGGGAGCGGATGAAGCAAAAAATCCTCACACTGTCGAAATCGACGATCGTGGTCGTCTTGCTGGCCGCCATCGCCGGTTTCGTCTCGTCCGGCCCCACGGCTGCCCGGCCGGCGGCGATTATCGTCGATGCCGAAACCGGCGCGATCCTCGAAGCGAAACGTCCCGACCACCGTCACTACCCCGCGTCGCTCACCAAGCTGATGACGCTCTACCTACTGTTCGAGGCACTCGAACGGGGCCGGGTGACGATGGAAACGGGCTTCACGGTGTCGAAACGCGCCGCCGGTCAGCCGGCCTCCAGGCTCGGTCTGCGTCGGGGCGAGACGATCACGGCGCGCAACGCGATTCACGCGCTGATTGTCAAATCGGCGAACGATGTCGCGACCGTCGTCGCCGAGGGACTCGGCGGCAAGGAGTAGAAATTCGCCAAGACGATGACCGCGAAGGCGCGCGCGTTGGGCATGACCCGCACCACCTTCATGAACGCTTCGGGCCTGCCGAATGCCAACCAGGTTTCAACGGTGCGCGACATGGCACGGCTGGCGCGGGCGATATGGCGCGACTTCCCGCAGTACTACCCGTTCTTCGCGACCCAAAGCTTCGTCTATAGGGGCACCGTCATCCGGGGCCACAACCCTCTGGTCGGCAAGCTCGACGGCGTCGACGGCCTCAAGACCGGTTATATCCGCGCCTCGAAGTTCAATCTGGTGTCGTCGGCGAAGCGCCACGGCCGCCGCGTCATTGCCGTGCTCTTCGGCGCGCCGTCGCCAAATATGCGCGATCGCGAGATGGCGTGGCTCTTGAACCGCGGGCTCAAGCTGGTCCGTCTCGCGCGCGCGACGGCGCCGGCACCACCGCCCGAGAAACCGATCTTCGTCGTAAGTTCGCCCCGGGCAATTCAGGTCGGCGCCTTCACCAGCTTGCGTTCGGCCTATACCGCGCTGCGCAACAGCCTCGATCACATTCCGGGCATCGTCGCGCAGGCCAATGCCATCGTCGTGCCGGTCGAGCAGGGTGCCGGCGGCCTCTACCGCGCCCGTTTCGTTGGCGTCAGCTCGAAAGAGGCGAGGCGCGCATGCCGGATCCTGGCGAAGAAGAACCTCGACTGCGACGTCGTCCGGCATTCGCCCGACACCGAATCACTGCCTTTCCCAGGCTAGCCCGGAATTCTCACCATAGAAATTCTCACCATAGAAATTCTCACCATAGACAGGTGCGGCACGGCGGATATCGGACGACAGGCTAGGAAAAGCGTGCGGCGCGATGCTGTCGCATCGGGCAAACGTTTTGACGCGGCCTATCGTCCGAGATCCGCCGCCCTTAAGGGTCGCGCCGCGCGGGCCGCCCGCGGCGTCGAAGGCCTTGCGCGTAGCCCAGGCTACGCTCCGCTCTGCGGCCTTCTCCTGGCGGATCGGCGACCGCCCGACGCGATGACGCGCCTGTCTATGGTGAGAAATCCCGGCTAGCTTATTCCCGACGTATTCTCGGCGACGACGGCGAGGAAATCGTCGGCGTAGCGCTCGAGCTTGGCCGCGCCGACGCCTGGCAGGCGCGCGAACTCGTGGTGGTGGCGGGGTTTCTCGCGGGCCATCTCGATCAGCGTCGAATCATGGAATATGACATAGGGCGGCACGCCCTGCGCTTTGGCGAGCGCCTGGCGATGGGCGCGCAGCGCCTCGAACAAAGCCTCGTCCTCGGGGCTCTCAAGGGTGGCCAGCACGCGCGAACGCTTGGCCTTGGCTGGTGCCTGGCGCGCGGCATCCTTGCGCAGTTCGATGTCGCGTTCGCCGCGCAGTACGTCGCGGCAGTCGGGACCGAGCGATATCCCGCCGTGGCCGGCGGTATCGACCACCAGTAAGCCCATGGCGACGAGCTGGCGGAAGATCGAGCGCCAATCGTTGCGCGAGTAGTCCCTGCCGATGCCGTAGGTGCTCAAGTTGTCGTGACGGAAACGGGCGACGCGCTCGGTCTCGCCACCGACCAGCACGTCGATGACGTGGCCGGCGCCAAAACGCTCGCCCGTCCGGTAGACGCAGGACAGCGCCATGCGCGCGACCTCGGAGCCATCGAAGCTCTCGACCGGTTCGAGGCAGGTGTCGCAATTGCCGCAGGGCTCGGGATAGGTCTCGCCGAAGTAATCGAGCAGGACCTGGCGCCGGCAACGCGTCGTCTCGCAATAGCCAAGCAGGGCGTCGAGTTTCTGGCGTTCGACCTGCTTTTGGCGTTCGTCGGCCTCGGAGCCACTGATGAACTGCTGCAACTTGGCGACGTCGGCCAAGCCATAGACCATCCAGGCGTCGGACGGCAGCCCGTCGCGGCCGGCTCGGCCGGTCTCCTGGTAGTAGGCCTCCAGGCTCTTGGGCAGATCGAGGTGGGCGACGAAGCGTACGTCGGGCTTGTCGATGCCCATGCCGAAGGCGATCGTCGCGACGACGACGACGCCATCCTCCTTGAGGAAGCGGTTCTGGTGCGCGGTGCGGACCGACTTGTCGAGGCCGGCATGGTAGGGCAGCGCGGTGTAGCCATGCGCGGCAAGCCATTCCGCCGTTTCCTCCGTCTTGGCGCGCGACAGGTGATAGACGATGCCCGCCTCTCCGGCGTGCCCGCTCTCGAGAAACTTGGCGAGCTGGTTGCGCGGGTTGTTCTTGGCGGCGACCCGATAGCGGATGTTTGGCCGGTCGAAGCCGGCGATGAAGACGCGGCCGTCGCCGAGTTCGAGGCGTTCGAGGATGTCGCGCCGTGTCGGGCTGTCGGCGGTCGCGGTCAGCGCGATCCGCGGCACGGCGCGATAGCGCGTGTGGAGCACCGTAAGCTCGCGGTACTCGGGCCGGAAGTCATGACCCCACTGCGACACGCAATGGGCCTCGTCGATCGCGAACAGCGCGATCCGGCAGCCGTCGAGGTGGCCGAGAAAATCGTCGGTCAACAGGCGTTCGGGGGCGACGTAGACGAGGTCGACCTCGCCGGCGCGCATCGCGCGCATGGTGCTCGCCTGCTCGGCGTACGGCATCGCCGAGTTGAGCGCCGCAGCGCGCACACCGAGCTGGCGGAGCGCCTCGACCTGGTCCTGCATCAAGGCGATCAACGGCGAGACGACGATGGCGACGCCGTCACGACACAGCGCCGGCAGTTGGTAGCACAGCGACTTGCCGCCACCGGTCGGCATCAGGACCAGTGCATCGCCGCCGATGATGACGTGGTCGATGATGTCGGCCTGCTCGCCGCGGAACGCCTGGAAGCCGAAGACATCGCGGAGCACGTCGAGGGGCGAATGGGACATCGTCGATTTATACGTGGTTGAGCCGTGATGGCAACGGGGATGCGTGTCCGAGACGTCGTACCAAGGATCATCCGAAGACCGCGGAAAGTGGCGTTCGGAGGCACAAATTCGTTAGCCCCTTTAAACCACCACCCAAAATCCGATATTATTAGGCGTCACGGAGTTGAATTCAAAGTGTCGACGCGAAGATGAGCGAGCGCAAACAAGGTGGGTCGAGCCCGGTCACGTCGGTCGTCACCGAGTCGAAGCCCAAGACCAAGAAACCTTCATTGTACAAGGTTTTGCTGCTCAATGACGACTACACGCCGATGGAGTTCGTCGTCGCGGTGCTCGAACGGATCTTTCACAAGAACCACGAGGACGCGACACGGATCATGCTCCATGTTCATCAACGGGGCCTCGGCGTATGCGGCGTCTACCCCTTTGACGTCGCCGAGACTAAGGTGACGCAAGTTCTCGACCTGGCACAGCGGCAGCAACATCCGCTGCAGTGCACCCTGGAAAAAGAGTAACAGTAGCGTAAAGGCCCCGCGCCATGCTTTCCGCAAATCTCGAACAGAGCCTCCATCGCGCGCTCGCGCACGCCAATGAACGTCAGCACGAGTACGCGACGCTTGAGCATTTGCTGCTCGCCCTGGTCGAGGACCAGGACGCTATCGCCGTGCTGCGCGCCTGCGGCGTCGATCCCGACGCTCTGGCCGAGGGTCTCGAGGATTACCTCGACAACGAGGCCCAGGGCCTGATCGTCGACGGCCTTAGCGATGCCAAGCCGACGGCCGGATTCCAGCGCGTTCTGCAGCGCGCCGCGATGCACGTACAGTCGGCGGGCCGCAGCGAAGTGACCGGCGCCAACGTGCTGGTCGCGATGTTCACCGAGCGCGAATCGCACGCCGTCTACTTTCTGCAGCAGCAGGAGATGTCGCGTTACGACGCCGTCAGCTACATCTCGCACGGCATTTCCAAAGTGCCGGGCGAAGAGAAACAGCGCACCGTTCGCGGCGCCGACGATGACGACGAGGAGGTGACCGTCGCTACCGATGACGAAGCGCTCGATGCTTATTGCGTCAACCTAAACAATAAGGCCAAGGAGGGGTTGATCGATCCGCTGGTCGGCCGCGAGAGCGAGGTCGAGCGCACCATCCAGGTGCTCTGCCGGCGCACCAAGAACAACCCGCTCTATGTCGGTGACGCGGGCGTCGGCAAGACGGCGATCGCCGAAGGGCTGGCGCGGCGCATCACGCTCCGCGAGGTGCCGGAGGTTCTGTACGATGCGACGATCTATGCGCTCGACATGGGTGCGCTGCTCGCCGGCACGCGCTATCGCGGGGATTTCGAGGAACGCATCAAGGCGGTGATGACGGCGCTCGATCGAATGGACGGCGCGATTCTTTTCATCGACGAGATACACACGGTGATCGGCGCCGGCGCGACCAGCGGCGGTTCGCTCGATGCGTCGAACCTGCTCAAGCCGGCGCTTGCCGGCGGCAAGCTGCGCTGCATCGGCTCGACGACCTACAAGGAATACCGCAACTATTTCGAGAAGGACCGCGCGCTGGCGCGGCGCTTCCAGAAGATCGACATCAACGAGCCGAGCGTCGAGGACACGATCAAGATCCTGCACGGCCTCAAGCCCTACTACGAGGACCATCACAAGGTCCGCTACACGGGCGAGGCGCTGCGCACGGCGGCCGAGCTGTCGGCGCGCTACATCAACGACCGGCGCCTGCCCGACAAGGCGATCGACGTCATCGACGAGGCCGGCGCGGCGCAGATGCTGCTGCCCGAGCACAAGCGTCGCAAGACGATCGGCGTCAAGGACGTCGAGACGATCGTCGCCAAGATCGCGCGTATCCCGACCAAGCGCGTCTCGCGCCGCGACAAGCAGGCGCTCCAGGACCTGGGCAGCGAACTCAAGCGGGTCGTGTTCGGCCAGGACACCGCGATCGACGAGCTGGCGAGCGCCATCAAGCTCGCGCGCGCCGGCCTGCGCGAGCCCGAAAAACCGATCGGCTGCTACCTGTTTTCGGGGCCGACGGGCGTCGGCAAGACCGAGGTGGCGCGCCAGCTCGCGCGTATTTCGGGCGTCGAGCTGGTCCGCTTCGACATGTCGGAGTACATGGAACGCCATACGATCTCGCGGCTGATCGGCGCGCCACCCGGCTACGTCGGCTTCGACCAGGGCGGCATGTTGACCGACGCGATCGACCAGCAGCCGCATTCGGTGCTGTTGTTGGACGAGATCGAGAAGGCGCATCCCGATCTGTTCAACATTTTGTTGCAGATCATGGACTACGGCCGGCTGACCGACCACAACGGCAAGAACGTCGATTTCCGCAACGTCGTCCTGATCATGACGACCAACGCCGGCGCCTCCGAGATGGCCAAGTCGGCGATAGGCTTCGGGCGCTCGGAGCGCGAGGGCGAGGACGACGAAGCGATCAAGCGCATGTTCACGCCCGAGTTCCGCAACCGGCTCGACGCGACGATCGCCTTCTCGGGGTTGTCGCACGAAATCGTCGGCCACGTCGTCGACAAATTCGTCGACGAGCTAAAGGCGCAGCTCGCCGATCAGCGCGTGACCATCGAGATGGGCGACGCGGCGCGCGCCTGGATCGCTCAGCGCGGCTACGACAAGCAGAACGGCGCACGGCCGCTGGCGCGCTTCATCCAGGAGCACGTCAAGAAGCCGCTTGCCGACGAGCTCCTGTTCGGCCGCCTCGCCAAGGGCGGTCGCGTCACGGTCGGCCATGACGGCGCCAAACTGACCTTCGAGTTCGCCGACGGGCCGCCACCGAAGAAGAAACGCAAGGGCCGGCCGCGCCGCAAACCCAACACGCTCGAACCGGTTTGATGGTGCGACCGGACCGTCGGGAACGTTCTCGGCGTGCTCAGGGTTCGTAACCTCCAAGTCACCGGCCTCGCGCCCGTCGACCTCGACCTCGACGCCGGCGATTGCATCGCGCTGAGCGGCCCGTCCGGTTCGGGCAAGACGCTCATTCTCCGGTCGCTCGCCGACCTCGACCCGAGCGAGGGCGACGTGGCCTTGAACGGCGAGGCGCGCGACAGCATCCCCGCGCCGATGTGGCGCCGGCGCGTTGCCTATCTCGCCGCCGAGCCGGGCTGGTGGGCCGACGTCATCGGCGCGCATTTCCCCGACCAGACGGCCGCGCGGGAACTGGCCGCGGTGCTCGGTCTTGCGGAAAAGTTCTTCGACGCCCCGGTCGCGCAGGTCTCGACCGGAGAGCGTCAGCGCCTCGCGCTGGTCCGGCTGTTGCTGCTCGCACCCCGCGTCATGCTGCTCGACGAGCCGACCGCGGCGCTCGACGAGGCTGCCGCGGCGCGCGTCGAAGCGGTGCTCGCCGAGCGTCTCGCGGCGGGCGTCGCGATCCTATTGGTCACCCACGACGACGCGCAGGCCGCGCGGCTCGCCGGCCGGCGTCTGCACATCGTCGACGGCCGGCTGGAGGACGCGGCATGATCGGCGCGGTACCGCTCGATGCGCTCGACCTGGCGATCGCCGCGTCGCTCGTGCTGCTCAACGCCGGCCTGTCGCTGTGGCTGCGCTTGGGCCTGGCGCGCTCGTTGGTCGTCGCCGCGGTGCGCACCGCGGTCCAGCTCTTGCTCGTCGGCGTCGTCATCAAGACGCTGTTCGACCTCGCCTCGCCGACCTGGACCGGTCTGATGGTGCTCGCCATGGTGTTGCTTGCCGGTTATGAGGTCCATGCGCGCCAGGAACGCCGCTTCACGGGCGTCTGGACCTACGGCCTCGGCACGTTGAGCGTCGCGGCGGGCGCCGGGCTGGTGACACTGCTCGCGCTGATCGTCGTCGTCCAGCCCGAACCCTGGCACAACCCGCGCTATGCGATCCTGCTGCTCGGCATGATCCTCGGCAACACCATGACCGGGGTCAGCTTGGCGTTCGATTCGCTGGTCACCACGGCGTCGCGTGAGCGTGTCGCGATCGAGGCCCGTCTCGCGCTCGGCGCCGACCGCTCGACGGCGCTCGGCGACGCCGCCCGACGCGCGCTGCGTGCCGGCCTGATGCCGATCATCAATGCCATGTCGGCGGCCGGCGTCATCGCGTTGCCCGGCATGATGACCGGCCAGATCCTGGCCGGCGCCGACCCGATTGGCGCGGTCAAATATCAGGTGCTGATCATGTTCCTGATCGCCGGCGGCACGGGCATCGCCGTGTTCCTCGCGGTCGGCGCCGGCGTGCGCCGGCTGAGCGACGCGCGCCACCGCCTGCGCCTCGACCGCCTGCGCGCAACCAACTCGACGTAAAAGGATTCAACACAGAGAATTTTCGTCGTAGGGGCGGGTTTCAAACCCGCCCCTACAGGGATGGGCTTATCCGCGTCGGCTCATCCGTCGTCCTTGCGGAACGGCGAGAAGTCGGCGAGGTAGTCGACTTCGTTGTCGATCGCCTTGGTTTCGCTCGTCAGATAGTCGGCGATCGCGTCGCGCAGGCCCGCATGCCGAATCCAATGGGCGCTGTAAGTGAGTTCGGGCAAGTAGCCGCGGGCGATCTTGTGCTGGCCCTGCGCGCCGGCCTCGACGCGGCCAAGGCCGCGTTCGATGGCGACGTCGATGGCGCGGTAGTAGCACAGCTCGAAATGCAGGAAGGGGTGATACTCCAGACAGCCCCAGTTGCGGCCGAACAGCGTATCGCGGCCCATCATATTGAAGGCGCCGGCGATGGTGCGGCCGTCGCGTGCCGCCAGGACGAGCACGACCCGCTCGCCGAGCGTCGCGCCGAGCCGGTCGAAGAAATCGCGCGTCAGATAGGGATAGCCCCATTTGCGGTCGCTGGTCGCGGTATAGCAGGCGAAGAAAGCGTCCCAGTGCGCCGGCTTGATGTCGTCGCCCGAGAGCGCCTCGATGGTCAGGCCACTCCTCAGCGCCTCGCGCCGCTCGCGCCGGATCGCCTTGCGCTTGCGTGAGGCGAGGCTGGCCAGGAACGCCTCGAAGTCCGCGTAGCCCGGATTGATCCAGTGGAACTGGCAGCCGGTGCGTTGCAGGAAGCCGGCATCGCCGAGCTGGCGCCATTCCGCCTCGGATGGGAAGTTGACGTGCAGCGACGAAACCCCGGCGCGCTGCGCGACCTCGACCAGGCCCGCGATCAACGCGTTGCGCACCGAGACCGCGTTGACGCCGCCGCGTACCGCGAGGCGCGGGCCGGTAACCGGCGTGAACGGCACGCCGACCAGGAGTTTCGGATAGTAGCGCCCACCGGCGCGCTCCAAGGCGTCGGCCCAGGCGTGGTCGAAGACATACTCGCCCATCGAGTGGGATTTGAGATACATCGGCGCGGCGCCGACGAAGCGGCCGACGGTGTCCTCGACGACCAGGTGATAGGGCGCCCAACCGGTCTCGGCGATCGCCGAGTGCGAGTCCTCGATCGCCTTCAAGAAGGCGTGGCTGACGAATGGATTGACGTCGCCGACGCAGGCATTCCATTCCGCTGCCGGCACCTGGCCGATGCCGTCGACGACGCGCGCGATGAAGGCCGGACGGTCGCTGTCACCCATCGCGATGCCCGGCCGTTGCCCCGAGACGCGCCGCTCAGGCGATCTCGAAGAGCGCGTCGACCTCGACGGCGACGCCGAGCGGCAGCGAGCCGGCGCCCATGGCGAAGCGCGCGTGGCGGCCTTTGTCGCCGAATACCTCGACCATCAGGTCCGAGGCGCCGTTGATCACCTTGGGGTGGTCCGTGAAATCGGGCGTCGCGTTGACGAAGCCGCCCAGCTTGACGCAACGCACGACGCGGTCGAGGTCGCCGCCGCAGGCCGCCTTGAGCTGCGACAGGATGTTGATCGCGCAGAGCCGCGCGGCCCGCGCGCCTTCCTCGACGTCGATGTCCTGGCCCAGCTTGCCGATATGCTTGAACGCGCCGTCCTCGACGGTCACCTGACCCGATATGTAGACGTGGTTGCCGCTGACCACGTAGCCGACGTAGTTGGCGACGGGCGCCGCGGCCTCGGGTAGTTCGATGCCGATTTCGGCAAGGCGGTTGTCGATCGTGCCGGCCATGGTTGGTGTCTCCTCTGTTTGTCGGTTGGGCGTTGGTCTAAAGCCATATGAATAGGCTGTCAAACGCCGGCTGCGCCGCGCGATTCACTGGTTGACGCGGGTTGCCGATCGGCACAGGTTCTAGGGCATGTCGAAGACGTTGCCGAATTTGCTCGCCGGGCTCGCGGTCGTGTTGACGACGGTGGCCGGCGGCGCAGCCGCCCACGCCGATCTGGTCTCGCACCGGGCGTTCTACGAGATGTCGCTCCTGTCGGCGCGCTACGGCAGCGACATCGCCGCGCTCAAGGGCAAGATGGTGCTCCAGGTCGTCGATACCTGCGACGGCTGGACGCTCGATCAGCGCATCGCGCTCACGATTTCCGATCCGAAGGGCGGCGAGCTTAATTCGTACATCACCTTCGCGAGCTGGGAATCGAAAGACGGTTCGCGGTTCTCGTTCCGCCAGCAGACGCGCTTCGGCGACCATCTGGTCGAGGAATCGAGCGGTCGCGCCGAACTCGACGCATCGACCGGCGGCACGGCTTATTACACCAAGCCCGAGGAGATCGAGATCGTCCTGCCGCCGGGCACCGTCTTCCCGACGCGGCACACCGACCGCGTGATCGAGGGCGCGATGGCCGGCGAATCGCAGGTCGCCGTGATCGTGTTCGACGGCTCGTCGCTCGACAATCCGAGCAATGTGTATGCCTTCATCGTTCTGCCGCGAGAAATGGCGGAGCTGGCCGAGGGCGAGGGGCCGCGGATGACTTGGCCGATCTACCTCGCCTTCTTCCCGATGACCAAGGCGTCGGCCGTGCCCGAAGTCGAAATCGGCATGCTGCTGCAGGACGACGGGGTCGCGCGCTCGGTCGACCTCGACTACGGCGACTTCGCGATCCACGGCGAGCTGCTCGAATTCGAGGTGATCGCACCGAAGGATTGCTGAGTGGATGGCAAGAGGACGCGCAGACGAAATTCCGGTCGTCGACCTCGGCGCGCTGTTCTCCGAGCCGGCCGATGACGTCGTCGGTTCGATCGCGCGGGAGGTTCGCGCCGCCTGTCTCGGTACGGGCTTCTTCTACATCGCGAACCATGGCGTCGCTGAGGCGCTGATCACCGAGGCGTTCGCCGCGAACCGCGCGTTCCACGCCCGGCCGTTGGCCGAGAAGCTCGCGCTCAAGCTCAACCTGTGGCACCGGGGTTACCAGCCCTTCGCGACCTCGACGCTCAAGTCCTCGGCCCGCTTCGCGCCGGCGACGCGCGCCAACCAGCTCGAGTCATTCTTCATTCGCCACGAGGTCTCGCCGAGCGATCCCAGGTACCGGGTCAAGGAGCTGATGGGGCCCAATCAATGGCCCGACGATGCCGGCTTCCGCGACGTCGTCGGCCATTACGATGCGGCGCTCACGGCGCTCGGGCTGCGGCTCCTGCCGGTCTTCTCGGTCGCCGTCGGCGAGGGCCCCGGCTTCTTCGGCCGCTACTTCGGCCCGCCCTCGACGGCGCTCCGCCTGATCCACTACCCGATGCCGCCCGAGGATCGGCCCGACGACCTCTTGGGCATCCAGCCGCACACCGACTACGGCTTCTTCACCATCCTCGCCCAGGACGACGTCGGCGGGCTCGAGGTGCAGCGGGTCGACGGCAGCTGGATCGAGGCGCCCGATATCCCGGGCACGTTCCTGCTCAACATCGGCGACATCCTGGCGCGTTGGACCAACGAGGTGTTCAATTCGACGCCGCATCGCGTGGTCGGCAGGCTGGCCGGCCGCGACCGCTATTCGATGGGCATGTTTTTCGATCCGAACATCGAGGCTGTCGTGCGCTGCCTCGACGGCTTCGCCGGCGGTGCGACGGCGGCCAAGCACGCGCCGATCCGTTACGGCAATTACTTCCGCCATCGCCTCGATAGCAACTATCCCGATCGGGTTGGCGTCAGCGCCGCGATGGGCTGACATGGCGTTCGACATCCATCCCGAGCTGTTGGCCATGCTCGCCGAATTCGACGCCATCCCCGGCGGGGGGACGATCGAGGAGAAACGCGACGGCTGGCGCCGGTTCTGCTTCGAGACCCGGCGGCCGCGACCCGACGGCATGGCGGTCGAGGACCGAACCTTCCCCGGACCGGCCGGCGCCGTCCCGATCCGCGTATACCGCCCGGCCGGTGCGCCGGACCCGGCGCCAACGATTCTCTACATCCACGGCGGCGGCTTCATGACCGGCGATCTCGATACCAACGACACGATCGCCTGGGGCTTGGCCGAGCAGACCGGCTGCGTCGTGGTCAGCACGCACTACCGCCTGGCGCCCGAGAATCCCTACCCGGCGGCCTTCGACGACTGCTACGCGGCGTTTTGCCATGTCGCCGAATACGCCGCCGGGCCGATCGGCGTCTGCGGCGACAGCGCTGGCGGCAATCTGACGGCCGCCGTCAACCTCGCGGCGCGCGACCGGGGCGGGCCCCGGGCGGCGGCCCAGGCGATCGTCTATCCGGGTCTGCGCGGCGACGGCACGCTGCCGTCGTTCACGACCTACGCCGAAGCGCCGATCCAGTCGACCGCGGCGACCCTGATCTACCGCGCGGCCTATATGCCCGACCCGGCGACGCACGACGACCCCTATGCCTGTCCACTGAAAGCGGAATTCTACGGCGACCTGCCGCCGGCCCTGGTCCATGTCGCCGAGATCGACGCCGCGCGCGACGAGGGCAGGGTCTACGCCGAGCGCATGGCGGCCGCCGGTGTCGACGTCACCTACCGCGTCGCGCCGCGCATGATCCACAGCTTCATGCGCGCGCGTTTCAACGGGCCGGCGGCGCAGGCCGAGTTCAACGTGATCTGCGACTTTCTCGCCCGTCACCTCAGGTGACCGGCGAGACCTAAGCGAGCAGGGAGTCCTCGAAGGGATAGCTGGTCAGGACTTCGATGCCGTCTTCCTTGACCAGGACCTGCTCTTCGAGTTTGACACCCTCGCGACCGCCGACGAAGCCGACGTAGCTCTCGACGCACATCACCGTGTCGGCTTGGATCGCGCCGTCGTAGCCCTTGTCGTCCCAGTTGTCGGGAAAGACGATGCGCGGCGCCTCGTCGCACAGCCCGACGCCGTGCATCACGGCCGAGTAGCTCTGGCAGTTCGCCGGTTTCCGGTAGGCGTTGTCGCTGATCTCGCGGAACGACGCGCCGGCCTTCAGAAGGCCGAGGTTGTGTTGGATCTCTTCGTAAGACCGCTTGTAGAGATCGCGCTGGGTGTCGGTCGGCTTGCTCGGCCCGCAATGAAAGGTGCGCGAGATGTCGGCGCAGTAGCCGAACGGCCCGATCATGTCGGTGTCGAAGCCGACCAGATCGCCGTCCTCGATCCGCCGGTCGCTGGCCTCCTGCAGCCAGGGATTGGTGCGCGGGCCCGAGGTCAGCAGACGCGTGTCGTGCCAGTCGCCATCATTGGCCAGATTGGCGTAGTTCAAGAGGCCCCAGAGTTGGTTCTCGCGCAGCCCCGGCCGCAGCGCCTGCTTCATCTTGGCCATGCCGTGCTCGGCGACGGCGATCGACCATTTTATGCATTCGATTTCTTCCGATGACTTGATCATCCGGGCGTCTTCCATGAGGACCTGCGCGTCGAGCACGTCGAGGCCCTCCTGGAGCAGCGCCTGGGTCGCCGCCGGGCTGACGTATTCGATTGCGATGCGCTGGTTGTCGGCGCCGATTTCGGTCATCAAGCCCTTCAGGTCGCGGCCGAAAAGCCGTGCCTGGTCGTCGAGGTTCGGGCCGCCGATGAAGGCGCTCATGTTGCGGCCTGGACGCGGCTCGTCGACGACGCTCGCGCCGGTCGTCTCGGTCGGCACGTAGCCGCCATAGACGACGACGGGGCCCTCGACGGGAACCGCCAGATACATGAATTGGACGTGCGATTGGAAGGTCGGGAACTGGCGGATGTCGGCGGCGTAGCGCAGACTGATCGGGTTCAACAAGACGCAGAGCGGGATATCCCGGCGCGCCAGCTCGGCGCGGATGCGGTCCAGGCGGTAGCGCGCCATCGCGCCGAAATCGATCTCCGGCATCGGCCGGATGTCGGCGAGCCGGCTCCAATCGTCGTTCAGGAGGAGGTCGTTGGCGGTCATGTGATCAGCGTTCACTTTCATGCATTGAATGTTTCACGACATCGGCCACAGCCAGGCGGCGCCACGGACCCCGCTGGCGTCGCCGTGACGGGCAGGCAACAGTCGCGTATCGACCCGGTCCGAGAAGACGAAGCGATGCCACATCTGTGGCACGTTCTCGTATAGCGCGGCGAGGTTCGACAGGCCGCCGCCGAGCACGACGACGTCGGGATCGACGATATTGATGACGCCGGCGAGCGCGCGGGCGAGGCGCTCCTCGTAGCGGCCCAGAGCGGCCGTCGCAAGGTCTTCGCCGCCGGCCGCGCGGCGGGCGATCTCGTCCGGGCCGAGCCGCTCGCCACGATGGCTGGCGTCGTCGCGCGCCAGGCCAGGGCCTGACAGGAAGGTCTCGACGCAGCCGTGGCGGCCGCAATAGCAGGCCGGGCCGGGCCGCTCGCCGTCGTTCGGCCAGGGCAGGGGGTTGTGGCCCCATTCGCCGGCGATCGCGTTGGACCCCTCCAGCACCCGGCCGTCGATCACGATGCCGCCACCGACGCCGGTGCCCAGGATGACGCCGAAGACGACCGCGCAACCGGCCGCGGCGCCGTCGACGGCCTCCGACAGCGCGAAGCAGTTGGCGTCGTTGGCGAGACGAATGGGTCGATTCAGGGCGGCGGCGAGGTCCTGGCGCAGAGGACGGCCGATGAGCCACACCGAGTTGGCGTTCTTGATCAACCCGGTGGCGCGCTGCTCGGCGCCCGGGATGCCGACGCCGACGCTGCCCGAGCGGCCGGTCTCGTTCTCGATGTTCGCGACCAGCCCGGCGACCGCCGAGACAGTCGCGTGGTAATCGTCCCGGGGCGTCGCGACGCGGTGGCGCGCCAACACCTCTCCGCCGTCACCGAGACCAACCGCCTCGATCTTGGTGCCGCCGAGGTCGATGCCGATGCGCATGGTCAATAACCCCGTGCCGTTAGGTCGGCCTCGATCAGCGTTCGCGCCGTCGCCCAGTCGTCGGCCCGGTGATGGCTCGCCGGTGCCGGGCCGATCAATTCCGCGAGCCGCCGGTTGGCGACGAAGTGCAGGCGCCAGACATGGCCCGCGTCACGCGCCACCGATTCGTGGTGCCGTGGGCTGTCGTCGATGAAATAGCCCGGCGCCGCCGCGCGCGCCGCGAGTTCGCGGACCGCCGGCCCCTTGACGCCGATGTTGGCGACCAATGGCACGTCCATGCCGTGGCGCTTCAGCCAGTCCTGGCGCCGCGCGCGTTCGGCCGGTGGCACGTTCGACAGCACGACTACCTGGGCGCGCCGCGACAGAGTACCGATCGCCGCGGCGGCGCCCTCGACCGGCGCGAGCTGGTCGACACAGTCGGTGAAGAAATCACCCACCAACACGCCGACGGCGGCGTTCTCGATGGCTGTGTCGTCCGACCGGCGCAGGATGTGGCCGTTGAGCTTGTACTCGCGCCAGGTGAAGTAGAGGCCCCGATGCGCCAGATAGGCCTCGAAGCCGGTCATGAAGTCGGCAATCACCTCGTCGGCATCGCAGATGATCACCGGGCGCTCGCGCTGGATCGCCAGTTCGTCGATTTGGCGTGCGACGTCGGCGTGGAGGTCGGTGTCGTCGGACACCCGGCGGTCTCCTCTATCAGTCGGTCGCAACCCATCGCTATGGTCAAAAACAAACGCCGCCTGAGGGGCGGCGTCGTCGCAGCGGGCTTCGGTACGGCTAGCGGAGCTTGGTCTCCTTGAACACGACGTGCTTGCGCACGACCGGGTCGTATTTGCGAAACGACAGCTTCTCGGTCGTGTTCCGCGGGTTCTTTTTGGTCACGTAATAGAAACCCGTGTCCGCGGTGCTTTCCAACTTGATCAAAATCGTGTTCGACTTGGCCATGGTTCGCTGTTTCGTCTCGAGTGGTCGGGCGCTGTGATTGGCGCGCGCACCATAGCCGCTTTGGCCTGTCTGTCAAGGTCGGCGGCGGCGGCGTTTCTTGACGTATTCCCAGATCGGGATGGGCAGATAGAGCGCAAACGCGACGCCGATGACGATCGGCAGGCCGTGCGGTTCCAGCAGTTCCATGGTGGCGCCGCCGATCGGCGGGCCGGCGACGCTGCCGGCGCCCCACATGACACCGAAGACGACGCTCGCCGAGGCCAGGTCGGCGCCGCGAAAGCGTTCGCCGAGCAGCACCAGTGCGAGGGTATAAAGCGAGGCGAACATGCCGCCGAAGGCGAACATGAAGACCATGTTCCAGGTCTCGACGGCGATAACGAACGGCATTGCCGCCGCGCCGGCGATGACGGTCGACACCGTGACGACGACCAGCAGGTGGCGGTCCACGCGATCGGCCAACCAACCCATCGGTAGCTGAAAGACCAAGCCGCCGACGCCGGCGATAGTGAGCAGTGTCAACGACGACGCCTCGCCGAGTCCGAGGTCGATCGTGTAGATCGGCAGGAAAGTCAGGAACGCCATGTCGGTCGCCGCATAAACGCCATTGAGCAGCAGGGCGGCGGGGGCGATCAGGAGGAAGGCCGGCAGGCCAATCGAGGGCCTGCCGCTGACGTCGGGAACGACATCGGCGGCGAACAGGAGCGGCGCGCCCGAGATGGCGATCAACGCTGCCGCTGCGAGGAACGGCGGCCATCCTTCGGTGCCGGTCAGCACCAGGACAAAGGGGCCGATCGCCATGCCGGCGGACAACGCCGCGGTATAACAGGCGACGACACGGCCGCGCGCGCTGTCGTCGACCATCTGGTTGACCCAGGCCTCGCCACCGATCCACAAAAGGCTGCCGCTGACGCCGAGCAAAAAGCGAAGCGGGAACCAGGCATAGACGTTCGGGAACACCGGCAGCAGTAGAAAAACAGCGATCGTCATCAGCATCGAGCCGATCATCAGCCGCGCAAGGCCGAACCGGGCAATCCAGCGCGGCATGAATGGCGCGATTGTGAAGACGGCGACAGCCTGGGTCGCGGAGCTGAGGCCGATCAGGCTCCTTTCGACACCCTGCGCCTCGAGCACGAGGGCAAGCAACGGCATGGTCAGCCCATGGATCAGGCTGAGCACGGTAAGCGACGCGGTGACGGCGATCAGGCTGCGCCGCTGCTCGCCGGACGTCGGCGTGGCCTTACTCAAGGATCACGCGGCCGACTCTGTTGACGTAGCACAGCAGCGGCACCGGGAGTGCCGCACGTTGACCCGACGAAAGTGCCAGTCGGTCGCGCACCGCGCCCAGCACGAATTCGGTAACGTCGACGACGTTCAGTTTCTTCCAGCCACCGTCGAGCGACACCCAGCGCAGATCGAGAAGCTCGCCGCCTTGGCGCAGCTCACCCATCGCATGGCGGGCGTCGACCATGAAAAAGCGCGTGTTGAAGCGGCGTGGCATGAGGGTCGGCGTGATCGCACGCGCAACGTATTCGAGACGCGCAAACGCCGGCGCCGCGCCGGCTTGTGCGAACGCGCGCCAGATCAGCGATGTCGCGTCGCGCGGGGCGTCGCGCGGGGCGTCGTGCCGGGCGACCGGATCACCGAGCAGGAAACCGGTTTCCTCATGGGTCTCGCGGATCGCCGCCATGGCGAGCGCCGGCGCGGGCGACGCGCCGCATCTGCGGGTCAGCCGCTGCGCGACGTCGGGGCGGAGTTCGATCCCGCTGGGCACGTCGTAATCCGCAGGATCGACGCGGCCGCCAGGAAAAACATAGATATTGGGAAGAAAGGCAGCGCGCGGGCGCCGGCGTCCCATCAACACTTCGGCCTTGGCGCCGCGGCCGCGCACAAGCACCACGCTGGCGCCATCGACGGGACGAACCGGGCGGCTGATGGACGGGGTCACGGGCGCTTCCTCTCCACGGGTTTCTGTCGCGGCCGTGTAGACTGCGTTCGGCGATGCCTGCTGTCCAGCGGGGCGTCGCATCGTTCAAAAAAAGGCGGCGCCGAAGCGCCGCCTGTGCGTCTCCCGATGACGCGGTATTATTTCTTCTTCCGCGGCCTGCCGCGTTTCGGCTTGGCGCGCTTGCGGCCGAGACCGATCTTCTTAGCGAAAGCGGACCGCTGCGCCGCGTAACTGGGCGCGACCATCGGATAGTCGGCTGGCAGGCCCCACTTGGCGCGGTATTCCTCGGGCGTCAGACCATAGGTTGTGCGCAAGTGCCGCTTGAGCATCTTGAGCTTCTTGCCGTCCTCGAGGCAGATGATGAAATCGGGGGTGATCGACTTGCGAATCGTTACCGCTGGCTTCTGTGGCGTCTGTGTTACCGCGGCTTCGCCGCTCTTCTGTGCGTTCAATGTCGTGTACACTGAACGAATGACTTCCGGAATCTCTGATCCGGACAAATCATTGTGGCTGACATAAGCAGAAACAATCTGCGTCGTCATGCTCAATATTTCGTCGTGGGAGGGATTCGCTGCAGTATCGCGTTCCATGTTAGCGGGTCCTATAGTTGCAATCATCTTGCGTTTAGTTGTCATGCCCCGGCTGATCTGTCAACGAAAAACATCGCCCAGTATTTGACAATCCTGGGCGACGTGCACGGCATATTTTTGACTCGAAAGAGAAACCAGTCGAGGAAGCATGTTTCACTATCTGCCGATAGGTATCATGAGTGCGATGATGAAACGATACTCCGGTGTTGTGTTTGGCTGGCGTGCTACCGCAACATATGCTACGAGGGTCGCCTCGCACTCACTCTAATGAGATGCGCCGGGCGGGAATAGGTATCGCTAGCCTGTAGTATGAAAGACTAGATCGGCGTTGCGTGTTCCGCCGCCGACAGGGACGAAAGGCCACGCCAATGTCGATTGCCTACGCCGACGCCAACGACGGCTTCTTCACGCGCTCGCTCGCCGACGTCGACGCCGATATAAAGGCGTCGATCGACGAGGAGCTTCGCCGTCAAAACGACGGCATCGAACTGATCGCATCCGAGAACATCGTGAGCCGCGCCGTGATCGAGGCGCAGGGTTCGATCATGACCAACAAATACGCCGAGGGATATCCGTCGCGGCGCTACTACGGTGGCTGCGAATTCGTCGATGTCGCCGAGACGCTGGCCATCGCGCGCGCCAAGGAGCTGTTTGGCTGCACGTTCGCCAACGTTCAGCCGCATTCGGGCGCGCAGGCCAACCAAGGCGTCTTCATGGCATTGCTCAAGCCAGGCGATACCATCCTCGGCCTCGCGCTCGCCGCCGGCGGTCACCTGACCCACGGCGCGGCACCCAACCAATCGGGCAAATGGTTCAACGCAGTGCAGTACGGCGTGAACGAGGGCGACGGGCGTATCGATTACGACGCGCTCGCGCGCATCGCCGAAGAGTGTCGCCCGAAGCTGATCATCGCCGGTGGTTCAGCCTATCCGCGGGTTCTGGATTTCGCGCGTTTTCGCGAGATCGCCGATGCCGTCGACGCTAAATTGATGGTCGACATGGCGCATTTCGCGGGTCTCGTCGCGGCCGGCGTCCACCCTAGCCCGATGGCGCACGCCGATGTCGTGACCACGACGACGCACAAGACTCTGCGCGGACCGCGCGGCGGCATGATCCTGAGCAACGACGAAGACCTCGGCAAGAAGATCAACTCGGCGATCTTCCCCGGTCTTCAGGGCGGCCCGCTGATGCATGTGATCGCCGCCAAGGCGGTCGCTTTCGGCGAGGCGTTGACGCCAGCCTTCAAGGTCTATGCCCAGGCCGTTGCCGATAACGCGCAGACGCTCGCCACTACGCTGATGTCGCGCGGCTTCGATCTGGTCTCGGGCGGTACCGACACGCATCTCATGCTGGTCGATCTGCGCAGCAAGGGGCTGACCGGCAACATCGCCGAACGAAGCCTCGAGAACGCGACGTTGACCTGCAACAAGAACGCCGTGCCGTTCGATCCCGAGAAGCCGATGGTGACCTCGGGCATCCGGCTCGGCACGCCGGCGGCGACAACGCGCGGTTTCGGCACTGACGAGTTCGGCCAGGTCGGCGACCTCATCGCCGACGTGCTCGACGCGCTGGTCGATAACCGCGATGACAACAGCGCCGCCGAATCGACCGCGCGCGAGCGGGTCGGGGCGTTGTGCCGGCGGTTTCCGATTTATCCCGATTTAATCTAAGCCAGGCAGGGTGGGAGAAGTATGTGGTGTCCGTTTTGCGGTAGTGACGATACCCAAGTCAAAGATTCGCGACCGACCGAGGACAACACGGCGATCCGGCGCCGGCGCCACTGCATCGCCTGCGAGTCGCGCTTTACGACTTTCGAACGGGTCCAGCTACGCGACCTGATGGTCATGAAGAAGAGCGGATCGCGGGCGCCGTTCGATCGCGAGAAGCTGTTGCGCTCGATTTCGATTGCGCTGCGCAAGCGGCCGATCGAGCCGGATCGCATCGAGCGCATCGTCAACGGCATCCAGCGTCGGTTGGAGAGCCGCGGCGAGACCGACATTCAGTCGAGCGTCATCGGCGAGATGGTGATGGACGCGCTCGCTGGCCTCGATCAGGTCGCCTATGTTCGTTTCGCGTCGGTCTACCGCAATTTCCGCGAAGCGAAGGACTTCGAGAGTTTCGTCGAAAGACTGGGTGACGAAAACGACTGATTCCGCTGACGCGCACCACATGGCCGTGGCGCTGGGTCTTGCCCAGCGCGGCCTCGGTCGTGTCTGGCCCAACCCGAGCGTCGGCTGCGTCATCGTCAAGGACGGCCGCGTCGTCGGCCGTGGCTTCACGCAACCAAAGGGGCGGCCTCATGCCGAGACCGAGGCGTTGCGGCACGCCGGGGAGAAGGCGCGTGGCGCGACCGCCTATGTCACGCTCGAGCCCTGCGCGCATCACGGCGAAACGCCGTCCTGCGCCGACGCTCTGGTCTACGCCGGTATTGCGCGCGCCGTCGTGGCCATCGAGGACCCGTTTCATCTCGTCGCGGGTCGCGGCTTCGAACGCATGCGCGGCGCCGGGATCGACGTTGTAATTGGCGTGGGCCATGACTCGGCCAAGGCACTCAACGCCGGCTTCCTCATGAGCGTCGTCGAGGGACGCCCGCTGTTTACGCTCAAGACCGCGTCGACGCTAGACGGACGCATCGCGACACACACCGGCGAGAGCCAGTGGATCACCGGCGTGCCCGCGCGGGCACGAGCTCACGCCTTGCGGGCGAGCGCCGATGCCGTGATGGTCGGCATCGGCACGGCGCTGGCGGACGACCCACGGCTCGACTGCCGGCTGCCGGGACTCGCCGACCGATCACCGGTGCGTATCGTCGTCGACAGCCGCTCGCGTCTGCCCCTGACCAGCCGATTGGTCAGGACGGCGCGCGAGACGCCGACCTGGCTGCTCACATTGGCCGGCCAGGACGCGCGCCACCGCGCCTTCGCAGATACCGGGGTCGAGGTCATCGAGGTCGCGCCCGACGCCGATGGCAACCTCGACCTCGACGCCGGCGCCGGCGCCCTCGGTGGCCGCGGGCTGACCCGGGTGCTTGTCGAAGGCGGCGGACGGCTGGCGGCCGGCTTGTTGCGCGCCGGTCTGGCCGACCGGCTGGTGTGGTTCCGCGCGCCGCGGCTGATCGGCGGTGATGGCTTGCCGGCGAGCGAGGCCTTCGGCGTCGATCGTCTCGACGAGGCGCCCGCGTACCAACGCATCGCTGTCGTCGAGGTCGGTAACGACGTCATGGAAACCTACGCGCGGATAACTTATACCAAGGATCAGTGATAAAGACCCATAGAGATCGCGTCCGCTTTTTGCCGGGTAGGAAGGGAGCCGCAGGCGATGCAGCGCATCGGCTAGGGTTCCTGACGCCCTCCGGCGATAAGCGGACGCGACCCGAAGGGCGGCTTGCCGAGGCTCTCGGACGTCGTTGCGCCCGCCTTGCGATGCGCTGCATCGCCGCGACGGGCGCGCCTAGCCGAGAACCACGGCAAGCCGTCCCTATGGATCTTTATCACTGATCCTTGGTATTAGGTTCCACGTCATGTTCACCGGGATCGTCACCGACATGGGCGCGGTTCGCGCCGTCGACGCGCGCGGCGATACGCGTTTTACCATCACTGCGCCGTTCGACTGCGACACGGTCGCCATCGGTGCGTCGATTGCCTGCTCGGGCGCCTGCCTGACGGTGGTCGACAAGGGCGCCGATTGGTTCGCCGTCGACGTCTCGGCCGAGACGCTGAGTTGCACGACGCTCGGCGCTTGGCGGGTGGGGGCCAAGGTGAACCTCGAGCGCTCGCTCAGGGTCGGCGAAGAACTCGGCGGGCATTTCGTGCTCGGCCATGTCGACGGCGTCGCCACGCTGACGGCGCGCGACCCGGTCGGCGGTTCCGAGCGTTTCGAGTTTATCGCGCCGGACGATCTCGCGCGTTTCATCGCGGTCAAGGGATCGGTCGCGATCGACGGTGTCTCGCTCACCGTCAACCATGTCGACGGCGCGACCTTCGACATCAACGTGATCCCGCACACGCTGAGCTGCACCATCTTGGGCGCGGCGGTGCCGGGCGAGCGCGTCAACCTGGAGATCGACGTCCTGGCGCGCTATGTTGCGCGCCTCAACCAATGAGGCCGGCCGTGGCGCAGGATTCGGATTTCCTATCGTCGATCGAAGAAGTCATCGAGGAGGCGCGCAACGGGCGCATCTTTATCCTGGTCGATGACGAGAGCCGGGAGAACGAAGGCGACGTCGTCATCCCGGCGCAGATGGCGACGCCCGAGGCGATCAACTTCATGGCCAAACATGCCCGTGGGCTGATTTGCCTGGCGTTGACGTCCGGGCGTATCCGAGAATTGGGCCTGCCGCTGATGGCCAAGCACAACGAGTCGCGCCATCAAACCGCCTTCACCGTCTCGATCGAGGCGAAGGAAGGGGTCAGCACCGGCATCTCGGTCGCCGACCGTGCGCATTCCATCGCGGTCGCCATCGACCCGACCCGGGGGCGTGACGACTTGAGCACGCCGGGCCACGTATTTCCGCTCGAGGCTAATGACGGCGGCGTCCTGGTCCGCGCCGGGCACACCGAGGCGGCGGTTGACATCGCACGCCTCGCGGGCCTCAACGCGTCGGGTGTGATTTGCGAAATCATGAACGACGACGGCACCATGGCGCGCATGCCGGACCTGGTTCAATTCGCGCAGTTCCATGGCCTCAAGGTGGCGACCATCGCCGACCTGATCGCCTATCGCCTGCGCTACGACACGATTGTCGAGCGGACCTTCGAAGGGCTGCTCGACAGCCGTTTCGGCGGTGAATTCGCCATGCAGATATTCACCAACAGCGTCGACGGCACCGAACATGTCGCGCTGATCAAGGGCGATGTGACGACGGCCGAGCCGGTCCTCGTCCGCGTCCATGCGCTCAACGTCTTAGACGATATTCTCGGCGGCGGCGGCGCATTGGCGTCGGCGATGCGGCTGGTCAGCGACGCCGGACGCGGCGTCGTCATTCTGATCCGCGAGCCGACGTCGGCCAGCCTGTCGGCGCGCTTGCGCGCCACGAGGGAGGACGTGGCGGGCGATCCCCATGGCGGCAATCTGCGCGAAGTCGGCATCGGGTCGCAGATTTTGCGCGAGCTCGGCGTGCGCGACATGATCGTGCTGTCGAACACCGAGCGCGCGATCATCGGCCTCGAGGGCTATGGCCTGACGGTGGCCGGGTTCCAGCCGATTTCATCGGATGACGGCTGACATGGCCGGCGGCCCGCATGTGCTGATCGTCGAGGCGCGTTTCTACGCCGACATTGCCGACGAGTTGGTGCGCGGCGCCACCGCGACGCTGGCAGAGGCGGGGGCGACGTTCGATCGTACCACCGTGCCGGGCGCTTTCGAAATTCCGACGGCTATCGCGATGGCCATCGACAGTGGGCGTTACGACGGCTATGTCGCATTGGGCTGCGTGATTCGAGGCGAGACCAGTCACTACGACTATGTCTGTGGCGAGAGTGCGCGGGGGCTCGCCGAACTCGCACGTGTCCATCGCGCGCCGATCGGCTACGGCATTCTGACCTGTGAGACGCGCGACCAGGCCTGGGCACGCGCCGCCGTCGACGGCAACGGCAAGAACAAGGGGCGCGATACGGCCGAAGCGTGTCTTGCCTTGATCGCGCTCGGGCAAGACCTGGCAGGCGGTGGACAATGAACGACGACGCCGACGCCGAAGAGACCGCCGCGCCGCCTGTCGACCGGCGTCGCGCGGCGCGGTTGGCCGCGGTCCAGGCACTTTATCAGATCGAGATGAACGACGCCGGAGCCGACGAGGTCATCGCTGAGTTCGTCCGCCACCGCCTGGGCGCCGCCGACGACGGCGCGGCGTCGGCCGCGGCCGACCCCGAGCTGTTCGCCGATCTGGTGCGCGGCGCCTGCGCCCGGGGCGACGAGATCGACGCGCTGATTTCGGCAGCGCTGAGCGCGGATTGGACGCTTCATCGTCTCGAACTGTTGCTGCGGGCCGTGCTGCGAGTCGGCGTCTATGAGTTGGTCGGACGCCCTCAGGTACCGGCGCGCGTCGCCATCAACGAGAATATCGAGATCGCCCGCGATTTCTTCAGCCGCGGCGAGCCGGGTATGGTGAACGGCGTGCTCGACCGCATCGCTCGCGAGGTTCGCGCGGTCGAGTTTACCGAAACGGACGACGCCGGTTAAGTGGACGAGTTCGACCTGATCGCCCGTCACTTCGCACCGCTTGCGAGCGGCGCGCCTTGCGCCTTCGGCCTGACCGACGACGCTGCGCTGGTCGAGGTCGGGCCGGGCCGGCGCCTGGTCGCCACCAAGGACATGATCGTCGCGGGCGTCCATTTCCTGGCCGACGACCCGGCCGACCTGATTGCCCGCAAGCTGTTGCGCGTCAATCTCTCCGATTTGGCGGCGATGGGCGCCGAGCCGCTCGCCTACCTGTTGGCGATCGCACTACCGCGCGATGTGGATGATAGCTGGGTCGCCGGTTTCGCCGCCGGCCTCGGCGTCGACCAGGCGACGTTCGGCGTGCATCTCATCGGCGGCGACACGGTGGCGACCGACGGCCCCCTGACGGCTTCGATCACCGCGCTCGGCGAGGTCGAGGCCGATCATGCGCTGCGCCGCGCTGGCGCCCAGCCCGGCGACACCGTCTACGTCAGCGGCACGCTGGGTGATGCCGCGCTCGGGCTTCTGGTGCGACGCGGTGCTCTTACGGAGCTCGATGCCGATGCGCAAGCCTCGCTGATCGACCGCTACCGCCTGCCCAGGCCGCGCGTCGATCTTGGCCAGCGCTTGCAAGGCGTTGCGAGCGCCGCTATCGACATCTCCGACGGCTTGGTAGCCGACCTGGGCCACGTCTGCGTACAATCGGGTGTCGGCGCCGAGGTCGAGGCGGGTAGGGTGCCGCTGTCGCCAGCGGCGCGATCGGCGCTCGATGCGAACCCGGAACTGATGGCTAGCGTGATGACGGGCGGCGACGACTACGAGCTTTTGTTCACGGCGAGTTCGGCCGACGGGTTAACGGCGGACCCGCCGATCACGGCGATCGGACGGATCACCGATGGAAGCGGGGTCCAGGTGCTCGATGATGAAGGAGCGCCGATGACGTTCCCATCGGCCGGCTACCGCCACCGCTGAACGGCGTGATGATACCAAGGATCAGTGATAAAGGCCCCTAGAGACCGCGTCCGCTTTTCGCCGGTGAGGTAAGGGAGCCGCGGGCGATGCAGCGCATCGGCTAGGCAACCTGGCGCCCTCCGGCGATAAGCGGCCGCGACCCGAAGGGCGGCTTGCCGAGGCTCTCGCCCGCTATCAGATTGGCGGACGTCGTTGCACCCGTCTTGCGATGCGCTGCATCGCCACGACAGGCGCGCCTAGCCGAGAACCACGGCAAGCCGTCTCTAGGGGTCTTTATCACTGATCCTTGGTATTAACGCGTGTCGGCGGCACGGCCGGCGACCATCGCCCGGTCGGCGCGGTGGATCTCCTCGGCCAGCTTGTGGACGCGGTCGGCGTCCGGGGTGCCGTGGGCGATGACCACCGAAGCGCAGCGCTGGCGTTCGCTGAGCACGACCTTGATGACTGCCTTCTCGATGACGTCGGTAGCGGCCTTGGCCTGGTCCTCTGTCGGTGTCGCGCCCAAGGACTCGAACACCGATTTGGCGATGCTGTCGGCGCGCTCGCGCAATGTCGTCATTATGGCCTCCCCCGATCTCTACGTTCGATTGCTTGGCCGTCGAGATTAGCACAGCGGCGCCGCCGCTGGTAACCCTAACACCGAATGTATCGCACCCGGTTCCTTGGACACAAGTTTGTCTCATGCGGCGGGCCTGAGTGACATCGCGGTGTGCCACGCCTGACGAGCTTGAGCGGGGCTCAGGTAGCCGTTCTTCTCCACGATCCACTGGGCATTGTACTGTTCGACGAACCCGCGGACGGCGTTCCGCAGCTCCGCGATGTTGCGGTAGATGCGGCCATGGATGATCTGTTCCTTGAGCGTGCGATTGAACCTCTCGGCGACGCCGTTGGTCTGGGGCTGTTCGACGAAGGCGTAGGACGGCTGGATGCCCCAGAACTTGATCTGGTTGGTGAAGTGGTCCGACAGATACTGGGAGCCGTGATCCATCCGCAAGGCCAGCCCCCGCGCCGCACCGGCGGAGGTCGAGGCATACAGCCTCGCAAGCCCCATGGAGATCGGCTGAAGGGCGGCGAAGCGGTCGCCTCGCTTGCACACATGCCAGCCGACGCACTCGGCGTTCCAATGCTCGATGGCGGTGAATATCCAGCCCCAGCCGTCGTCCACCGTGAACACCCGAACGCCGTCCGTGCCCCACATGAGGTTGGGGGCATGGGTGATGATCTCACCGACATGGGGATTTCCGCCACGGCGGCGGCAGCGATGGGGCGAGAGCAGGTTGTTCTCGCGCATCACCCGGAGCCCCCGCTTGCGGGAAACACGGATGCCACGACAGACCCGAAGCCGAGCCCAGACCTTGCGGTGTCCCTCGCCCTCCCAGGGGGATGCCTCCAGGTCGGCCTCGATGGCCACCAGCAGAGCCTCGTCCGAGATCGAGGGCTTCGGTCCCCGGCGCTTTGCTGGTGGGCGCTCAGCGGTGGCCTGCTGCCGGGATTTCATGGCGTAGAACGAGGAACGGGCAAAACCCCAGGCCGCACAGACCCGCTGGAGGCCGTAGGCCAAACCCGTGCCGGGAGAGGTGGCGGCACTCATCGCCGCGACCTCCGCCGCCCCAAAGGGCCGGACGTCTCCGTCTTGGCCTCCAGCAGTTCCACCTGCATGATCAACTCCCCGATCCGCTTCATGGCGATGTCCAGTTCCGCCTTCACCGGATCGCCCTTGCGTTCCTTGAGCGAGGCATCGATCCCGGCGATCGCCTTCTCACGCCACTGCTCGAGCCGGAAAATCTCCACGCCCAACTGCCGCGACAAAAGTTCCACCGGCTCGCCACGCAAAAGCCGCAGGGCAACCTCACGCTTGCGCGTCACCGTCCACCGCTGGCCAAGTCCCAGCGGGCCTGCCGGCGAAACCTGGCCCGGGGAAAACGTGGACGAGCCAAGCTCGCCCTCGTTTACCACAGGCCCATCAACAGCAACTTTGTTCTCAAAATTGTCGGTCATGTTCCGGTCCTCCTTGGACACTTCGATTAAGCCAATTCTGTGTCCAAGGAAATCGGGTCCGACTCAACCCTAACACCGAAAATGAACTAGTGTCCTGATCGATAAATTGATATGATTATGTCTCTATTTGTTTTTAGGAGGCGCGATTGATGGCGAGAGTGGCGGTGACGATCTCTTTGAGCGATGACGAGCGCGCCGAATTGGAGGCGCTGTCTCGTCGTCGCAAGACGTCGCAGGGGCTTGCGCGGCGGGCTCGGATCGTCTTGGCGGCGGCGGAAGGGTTGGAGAACAAGGAGATCGCCGTTCGTCTCGAGGCGAGCGCGGACACCGTGGGCAAGTGGCGTCGCCGCTATGCGGCGGAGGGCCTCGACGGTCTGTACGACGAACCCCGCCCCGGCGCGCCGCGTCAAATCGGCGATGACGCCATCGCGGAAGCGGTCCGGCTGACGCTGGAAGAGACGCCGCCGGACGCGACCCATTGGAGCCTTCGCTCGATGGCGCGGGCGAGCGGCCACGCGCCCTCGACCATTCATCGCATCTGGCGGGCCTTCGGCTTGCAGCCGCATCGCTCGGAGACCTTCAAGCTGTCGAGCGATCCCTTCTTCGTGGAGAAGGTCCGCGACATCGTCGGTCTGTATTTGGCGCCGCCGGATCGTGCCCTGGTTCTCTGTGTCGACGAAAAGAGCCAGATCCAGGCCCTGGACCGTTCCCAGCCCCTCTTGCCGATGCGCCCCGGGCAGGCGGAGCGGCGCAGCCACGACTACAAGCGCCACGGCACGACCTCTCTCTTCGCGGCCCTCGACATCGCCACGGGAGAGATCATCGGCAAATGTTTCCCGCGCCATCGGGCCCGAGAGTTCCGCAAATTCCTCGACCTCGTCGAGGCGAACGTCCCTGCTGATCTCGACATCCACATCGTCATGGACAACTACGGGACCCACAAGACCAAGGCGATCCGCGACTGGTTCGCCAAACGGCCGCGCTGGCAGGCCCATTTCACACCCACCAGCGCCTCCTGGCTGAACCAGGTCGAGCGCTGGTTCGGGCTGCTGACCGACAAGCAGATCAGGCGCGGCGTCCATCGCTCCACCAAGGAGTTGGAGCGCACCATCCTCGACTACATCGACACGACAAACCAGAACCCCAAACCCTTCAAATGGACCAAATCCGCCGATGACATCCTCGGCGCCATCCAGCGCTTCTGCCTCCGAACAATCGAAATCGCTGAACAGCAGGCGAAAATCATGCGAACTTCGGAATCGGGACACTAGTCGTCATCGGGCACATCCAGGGTGAACAGCTCCTGCGGCCGGCGCACGCCGCGCAGCGCGTAGCGGCCGAGCGAGACGAGGCGGTCCGCCGACTCGCGCGCGGTCTCGGCGAAGGCCGAGGAGATGACGAGCGATTGCTCGAGCGCCCGGCACATCGCCTCGATCCGGCTGATCTCGTTGACCGCCGGGCCGACGACGGTGAAGTCGAGCCGCCGGCGGGCGCCGATGTTGCCGTACATCACGTCGCCGAAGTGCAGTGCGATGTAAAACCCGGTCGCCGGCAAGCCAGCGGCGCTGCGCTGCGCGGTCAGCTCTGCGAGCCGCTCGATCACCCGCTCGGCGGCGTCGAGCGCGGCGCGGCAGCTCTCGGCGTCGTCGTCCAGGTTGAATATGGCCAAGAGGCCGTCGCCCATGAATTTGAGCACATGGCCGCCGAAATCGTGCACCGTCGTGACCATGCACTCGAAGTAGTCGTCGAGCATGCCGAGCAGCTGGTCGCGGGGCGTCGTCTCGGCCAGCCGCGTGAAGCCCTGCAGGTCGCGATACCACAGCGCGGCGTGGATGGTGCTGCCGGTGCCGCGATCGATCTCGCCGCTGAGCACGCGCGCGCCGGCGTCCGAGCCGAGGTAGGTCTCGATGATGCCGCGCGCGATACGATAGGTCGACGAGCTCTTGACGGCGAGCGCCAATGACGGCGTGATCTGCTCGATCGCCGCGATGTGGGCGTCGGCGAAGCCGCCCGGCGCGTCGGTCAGCCAAGACGACAGGATGCGGCGCGCCGGGCCGAAGCGGTGCGCCTCGCCGAACGCCGTCTCGAATGCGAAGTAGTCGGTCGCGCCCGCGGCGCCGAGCCGGCTCAGCATCGGGAACTCGTCGCCCTCGCCCTTGTCGAGTCGGAAACGAAGCAGCGTGCGGTCGTCGTTCATCATGACCGAGAACGGCGTGCGCTCGTCGCTGCCCTCGGCCTCGGCGGCGTTGCGTTCCCAACCTTCCTGTACGGTCTCGTCGCCGCGCCGCCAGATGAACAGGTGGCCGCCGGTGATCGGGTGCAGCGTCGGCTGCGAGATGTTGACCCGGATGAGCGGGATATCGGCCGCCAGCATGCGTTCGCAGAGACCCTCGAGGAGCATCGTCTCGTCGGTGCCCTCGAGCCCCTCGGCGACGATCCACTGGACGATGTCGTGGGCCTGCTCAGGCGTCATTCATTCGTCGACAATCAGCCAAGAAGCGGTGTTTTCCGCGAACTTGAAGGTAGATCCGATTATCCCCTCTAAACAGCCGTCAGTTGCCAAAGCACTCCTCCTGGATGGGCAAAATCTTTGGACGCAGCTTTACCGTGTTGGCCAGTCGGACGATCTTGGGGCAGTTGGCTTCTAGCCAGGGCGCGTCGTGCCACTGGGAGAGCAGCCACACGTATATGTCCAGCATGCTCAAATCGTTACCAAACATATAGGCTTCGTCACCCAAAACGTCTTCGAACATGCTGTAGTGGCGGTCCACGTATGCCTTCGCCGCATCTTCAACACCTTGCTTGCCGTTTGTGTCCGCCGTATAGCGCTCGCCGCGAAACGCCCGTAGCGCTCCCTCGTAAACGTTCACCGCAAAGAAGATCAGCCAGCGGTCATGCTGCGCTCGCTCCGATGTTCCGGGAGCAGGCGCAAGCCTAGCCTCGGGGTGAGCGTCGGCGATGTGCAGTAGCATGGCCGAAGTCTCGGTCATGATCGAACCGTCCGGCAGCATGAGGGCGGGCACCTGCTGACACGGATTGATCCGTCGGTAGTCCTCCGTCAGATGCTGATTCTCTCTGGTCGCGATCTCGACTTCTTCGAACGGGGCGTCCGCTTCCATGAGGGCTGCCTTGATGGCGCAGGTGCCTCCTCCTGTCACTGTCGTCCCGTAGAGCTTGTACATCGTCAGTCTCCAGACGTCGGCAATCTATCTCGAACAGCCTCGCGGATCTCAAAAATTCGGCCCACTTTGGCGTTGCAGAGGCCGATTTAACTTAGGCGCTTCGATCACTCGGGCAGACCGGCCTTGCGCAGGCCATCGAGGTAGGGGGCGAGGCCGCCGGGATGTTTGGTCGGCAGCGTTTTCGCCAAGTACGAAAGAGAGACATCAGGCTTTTCTTTGAGCGCTGACGCGACGGCGTCGCGGGCTTCGTCGAGCCGGCCCAGATTGCCGAGCGCCGCAGCCAGCGCCGCTTGAGGCCAGTAGCCCTTGGCGCGCGGCAGACGGATCGTCTCGTGCGCCCATTCGACACCCTCCTCGTAATCGTGCATCAGCGTACACGTCATCGAGTGGACGACCGTGGTTGCCCAATTCAGTGGATCGCGCGGGCTGAGCCGTATTGCCATCGCCAGGGCTTCGACCGCTTCCTCGAGCCGGCCGGCGAGCGCTAGCGCGAAGCCCAGCCCGTGATGCGCCTGAGAAAAGCTCGGGTTGAGCCGAATCGACATCTCGAGCTCGGCGATCGAGGCGTCGTGCTTGCCTTGCACCATGTAGATCCGGCCTAGCGCGAAGTAGGCAACCGGGTCCATGTCGTCCAAGGCAACGGCCTTCTTCGCCAGCGCAAATCCCGCCGAAGCACTTTCCTCCGGATTTTCCGAATAGCCGACCATCAAATTAATGTAGTGCGTATAGGCCTCGTGTGCGTATGCGGCGGGGAACGTCGGGTCGAGTTCGCGGGCGCGCTGGAACAACCGCAGCGCCTCGGTGACGCCCTCGCTGGTGAAGAGCCACATGTGCCAGAGCGCCCGGTGATAGGTCTCCCAGGCATCTAGGCTCTCGGGCGGTTTGCGCGCCGCGCGCTCGCGCTCGAATGCGCGGAGCTCGGGCTCGACGACGCCGACGATTGTGCGCGTCATGTCGTCCTGCAGCTCGAAGATGTCCTCGATCACGCGGTCGTAACGCTCGGCCCAGACCTGCGTTCCGGCCGTCGCATCGACCAATTGGGCGGCGACTCGGACGCGGTTGCCAGCCTTGCGCACGCTGCCTTCGAGGACGTAGCGCACGCCCAATTCGCGGGCGACCTGCTTGGTGTCGGGGGGTCTTGGCCCTTGTAGGTGAACGTCGAATTGCGGTCGATCACGAAGAACCAGCGGTTCTTCGCCAGGGCAGCGATGACATCCTCGGTGATGCCGTCGGCGAGGTATTCCTGCTCGGCATCGCCCGACAGGTTGGTGAACGGCAGCACCGCGATTGACGGCTTGTCGGGCAGCGCCAGCGGCTCGGCCGGAGGATCGGCAGCGGCCGGCTCGGCGCCGTCGAGTCGCGCGCTGTAGACGCGCAACGGCTTGGCGATGTTCTTGGCCCGCTTCTCGCCGAGATCATCGAAGGCCAGGTCGAGCTTGCCGTCGACCTGGTCGAACACCACCGCCGAGACGGCCACACCACCGGGCGCGCACAGTTCTTGCAGGCGCGCGGCGACGTTGACGCCATCGCCGTAGATGTCGTCGCCCTCGACGATGACGTCGCCGAGGTTGACGCCGATGCGGAACTCGATGCGCTTGTCCGCCGGCACCTCGGCATTGCGCGCGGCGATGCCGTCCTGGACGGCGGCGGCGCATTGCACCGCGTCGACCACACTGGCGAATTCGACCAGCGCGCCGTCGCCCATCAGCTTGACGATGCGGCCATTATGCGCCTCGACCGCCGGATCGATGCAGGCCTCGCGATGCGCCTTGAGCGCAATGAGCATGCCCGCCTCATCGTCGCCCATGAGACGCGAATAGCCGACCACGTCGGCCGATAAGATCGCCGCGAGTCTTCGTTGCAAGAGGTCTCCCCCTGACGACATGTAGACTGAATATTGCTCGCACGATAACGAGCACTGAGCGCCGGTCAAGCACTGGTCCTTGGAGCGCTGCGGGAATGTCGCGTGGCGGCGACAACGTCTGTTGCGTTGCCGCGTCAACTCTGGCATGTTCCGCGCGACTTTTTTGGCCGATGTTGCGCGCGCTGTCCGGGGTGGGCTCGTGCCGCGAATTCCGGCGCTTCCTCAAGTTGGGTTCGAAGGGGGATTAGAATGCCTACCACCTATTGGTTGGTCGTCGCGAGCGGCGTCGTCGCGTTGCTCTATGGTGTATTCGCTGCCAAGTCTATCTTCGCGGCCGACCCCGGCGACGAGCGCATGCAGGAAATCGCCGGCGCCATTCAGGAAGGCGCGAGCGCGTATCTGAAACGCCAATATACGGCCATCGCCATCGTCGGCGTGGTGGTCGGTGTCATCCTGGCAGCGACACTCGGCATCACGGTGGCCGTCGGATTCGTGATCGGCGCGGTGCTTTCCGGCGTGACCGGGTTCATCGGCATGAACGTCTCCGTGCGCGCCAACGTCCGCACCGCGCAAGCCGCGAAAACCGGCCTGAGCGGGGCGCTCGACATCGCCTTCAAATCAGGCGCGGTGACCGGACTTTTGGTGGTCGGGCTCGCGCTTCTCGGCGTTGTCGGTTACTACGGCGTGCTGATCAACGCCGGCGTCGAGCTTGGCGATGTAATTTGGGCTCTGATCGCACTCGGCTTCGGCGGCTCGTTGATCTCGATTTTCGCCCGCCTCGGCGGCGGCATCTTTACCAAGGGCGCCGATGTGGGCGGCGACCTGGTCGGCAAGATCGAGGCCGGAATTCCCGAGGACGACCCGCGCAACGCCGCGGTGATCGCCGATTCCGTCGGCGATAATGTCGGCGATTGCGCTGGCATGGCGGCCGATCTGTTCGAGACCTATGTGGTCACCATGGTCGCCACCATGCTGCTGACGGTGATTTTCTTCACCGGTTCGGCGCTCGAATCACTGATTTTGTATCCCCTCGCCATCGGCGGCGTTTGCATCGTTACCTCGGTGATCGGCACCTTCTTCGTCCGCCTCGGCGGCAGTGAAAACATCATGGCGGCCCTGTACAAGGGTTTTATGGTCACGGCGCTGCTGTCGGCCGTCGCGCTTTGGCCTCTGACCGACGCCATGATCGGCTTCGACAGCGAATTCACCATCGACGGGTTGACCTTCACCGGACGGCATTTGTTCTATTGCGGACTCGTCGGGCTGGTGGTGACCGGCCTTTTGGTGTGGATTACCGAATATTACACATCGACCGATTTTCGCCCCGTGCGCGCCATCGCCAAGGCGTCCGAGACCGGCGCGGGCACCAACATCATTCAGGGCCTCGCCGTATCCATGGAGGCGACCGCCTTGCCGGTCATCGTGCTCTGCGGCGGCATTCTCGTCGCCTATAGCAACGCCGGTCTGTTCGGCATCGCCATCGCGGTCACCGCCATGCTCGCCCTGGCCGGCATGGTCGTCGCGCTGGACGCATACGGTCCAGTAACCGACAACGCCGGCGGTATCGCCGAGATGGCCGAGTTGCCCACCGACGTGCGCAAGACGACGGACGCGCTCGACGCCGTGGGCAACACTACCAAGGCGGTGACCAAGGGCTACGCCATCGGTTCGGCGGCGCTCGCGTCCCTGGTCCTGTTCGCCGCCTATACCGAGGAACTGGGGCGCTTGTTCCCCGATATCGGCGTGGTGTTCGAACTCCAGAACCCCTATGTCGTGGTCGGCTTGTTCATCGGCGGCATGCTGCCCTATCTGTTTGGCGCCCTGGGCATGATGGCGGTGGGTCGCGCAGCCGCGTCGGTGGTTGTCGAAGTGCGCCGCCAGTTCAAGGAGATCCCAGGCATCATGGAAGGCACGGCGAAGCCCGAATACGGCCGCGCCGTCGATCTTCTGACCCGCGCAGCGATCAAGGAAATGATCGTTCCGTCGCTGCTGCCGCTCCTGGCACCCGTGGCGTTCTATGGGGTGATCAATTTGGTCGGCGGCCAGGCCGCGGCGTTCGAGGCACTCGGCGCCATGCTACTCGGCACCATCGTCACCGGAATCTTCTTGGCCATCTCCATGACCTCGGGCGGCGGTGCCTGGGACAATGCCAAGAAATACATCGAGGATGGCAACCACGGCGGCAAGGGGTCGGACGCCCATGTGGCGGCGGTCACCGGCGATACGGTGGGCGATCCCTATAAGGACACGGCGGGACCGGCGATTAACCCGATGATCAAGATCATCAATATCGTCGCGCTGCTGCTGCTCGCGGCGCTCGCCTAGGAGCGGTTCCGAGCGCGGCGGAAAGGGAAGGGGCTATTCCGAATCCTTGCGCGCGAAGCGGCCGATGTTGCCGATCAGCTGTTGCAGGATCGTGACTTCCTTGCCACTGGTCGGTGTCACCCGATCGACGATTTCCACGGCGCGGGCGTCGTCCATGCCATAGGTGTCGATCGCCGCGACCAGGCCGTTCTCGTCGAATCGTATGGCGACGACCTGTTGATCGATCACTTCGGGTTCGTTGAACGCGACGGTCTCGACGCGCGCGGCGATGTAGTACCAGATCTCGTCGCCGAAGGTCGCGGCGCTCGACGGCGAGCCGAGCAGAATGGCGACGTCGTCGCGCGAGGCCTCACCGGGTACAATCTCGGCGAGTTTGTCCGGATCGGGCAGGTTGCCGCGGGTCGCGACGTTCGGCGTACATGCCGAAACTGCGGCGATCATGACCGCACAGACGATGGAGAGTATGACCGGTTTCATTGATGTCTTCTGCACGTGCCACCGACGCAGCCAGCGACCTCGATGCTTTGTTTGGATCGAGCGCGACGCTGCAAGGAAGGGCGTTTCGTTGTCGAGGCATTCATTGCACCGGCAAACCGGCCATGTCAACCTGCGCTCCGAGCGAGAACTTCGGTGATCGGCAAGGTTCGCTGGTTCGGCCGCAACGAGATGCACGATCGCGCCAGACAGCTCTATATGCTGGTTGTCGAACAGGCGCGCCAGCCGGCGTTCTATCGTGATCTGGGTGTGCCGGACACGCTTGACGGCCACTTCGAGATGATCGTGTTGCATATGGTGATGATGCTACGCGCGTTACGGCGCGATGGCGATGACGGCATCGAGTTGGGTCAATTGGTGTTCGACGTGATGATGGACGATATGGATAGCTCGTTGCGTGAAATGGGCGTCGGTGACCTCGGCGTCGGGCGGCGTGTCAAGGCGATGGCGCAGGCCTTCTATGGCCGTGCGACGGCCTATGAGGCGGCGCTTGCCGCCGATGAAGATACGCTGGACCAGGCGTTGCGGCGCAATCTTTATGCGACGGCCGAACCCGTCGGGGATGACGTGGCGGCGATGATCGTCTATGTCCTTCGGGAATTCGGCGCAATTGACGCCGGCGTGGCGATGTCGGCAACGGCAGGCGAATTCCGTTTCGGTGCTCCGCCTGATCGGCATGAGGGTTGAAGGACGATGACCGAATTAGTGGTGAACGAACTCGCGCGCCTGGTGTCGCTGGCCAGCATCGGTAATGCTGAACGGTCGATCATAATCGAGGTCACGGTGGGTGAGCGCGAGGCGCTCGCGCGCCGGTTCGGTCTTGAGTCGCTCGATCGCATGACCGCGTCGGCCACGATTTGGCGGCTCAATGACGGCGCTGTGCGGCTTCGAATCGCGTTCGCCGCCGATGTCGTCCAGCATTGCGTCGCAACCCTCGAACCCATCGAGGCTCGGGTCGAAGGCGAAGAGGATATTCTCCTGGTGCGTCCTGGCGCGAATTCGGTGGAAGTCGAGATCGACCCGACCGACGACGAGCCCGAGCCGTTGCTTGGCGAGACGCTCGATATCGGCGAGGTGGTCGCCGAGCAATTCGGCCTTGCACTCGATCCGTATCCGCGCAAAACGGGGGTCGAGTTCAGGGTCGACACGGCGCGCTCGAACGACGGTGACGATCGAGGTTCGCCGTTCGAGGTGTTACGCGGCTTGACCGCGGGGCGCGAGGGCGCATCCGGCGGCTGAGCAGCTTGCTCTTGTGAAAATTACTTGGTAAAGCACGCCGTTTTGCGCATAACGTTACAATTGTAGAGACGAACACAATGGCCGTTCCAAAGAAGAAAACATCGAAATCCCGGCGCGACATGCGGCGGTCCCATCATGCCTTGAAGGGTGCCAAGCTCACCGAATGTCCGAACTGCGGCGAGCTTAAGCAACCGCATCACGTTTGCCAGGCGTGCGGCCACTACAACGACCGCGAGATCGTTGAGGGGGTGGGTGCGATATAGCACGCCGCATCGCTAGTGTCCTGATCGATAAATTGATATGATTATGTCTCTATTTGTTTTTAGGAGGCGCGATTGATGGCGAGAGTGGCGGTGACGATCTCTTTGAGCGATGACGAGCGCGCCGAATTGGAGGCGCTGTCTCGTCGTCGCAAGACGTCGCAGGGGCTTGCGCGGCGGGCTCGGATCGTCTTGGCGGCGGCGGAAGGGTTGGAGAACAAGGAGATCGCCGTTCGTCTCGAGGCGAGCGCGGACACCGTGGGCAAGTGGCGTCGCCGCTATGCGGCGGAGGGCCTCGACGGTCTGTACGACGAACCCCGCCCCGGCGCGCCGCGTCAAATCGGCGATGACGCCATCGCGGAAGCGGTCCGGCTGACGCTGGAAGAGACGCCGCCGGACGCGACCCATTGGAGCCTTCGCTCGATGGCGCGGGCGAGCGGCCACGCGCCCTCGACCATTCATCGCATCTGGCGGGCCTTCGGCTTGCAGCCGCATCGCTCGGAGACCTTCAAGCTGTCGAGCGATCCCTTCTTCGTGGAGAAGGTCCGCGACATCGTCGGTCTGTATTTGGCGCCGCCGGATCGTGCCCTGGTTCTCTGTGTCGACGAAAAGAGCCAGATCCAGGCCCTGGACCGTTCCCAGCCCCTCTTGCCGATGCGCCCCGGGCAGGCGGAGCGGCGCAGCCACGACTACAAGCGCCACGGCACGACCTCTCTCTTCGCGGCCCTCGACATCGCCACGGGAGAGATCATCGGCAAATGTTTCCCGCGCCATCGGGCCCGAGAGTTCCGCAAATTCCTCGACCTCGTCGAGGCGAACGTCCCTGCTGATCTCGACATCCACATCGTCATGGACAACTACGGGACCCACAAGACCAAGGCGATCCGCGACTGGTTCGCCAAACGGCCGCGCTGGCAGGCCCATTTCACACCCACCAGCGCCTCCTGGCTGAACCAGGTCGAGCGCTGGTTCGGGCTGCTGACCGACAAGCAGATCAGGCGCGGCGTCCATCGCTCCACCAAGGAGTTGGAGCGCACCATCCTCGACTACATCGACACGACAAACCAGAACCCCAAACCCTTCAAATGGACCAAATCCGCCGATGACATCCTCGGCGCCATCCAGCGCTTCTGCCTCCGAACAATCGAAATCGCTGAACAGCAGGCGAAAATCATGCGAACTTCGGAATCGGGACACTAGCTTAAGAGGCCAGAACAGGTGAACCAGCCGATTACCATAGCGCTTGACGCCATGGGCGGTGATCACGGGCCTGCGGTGGTGCTGGAAGGCGCGGACAGAGCGCGCCTGCGTTTTCCTGGTACGCATTTCCTGTTGTTCGGCGACCAGGCAAAGCTGAACGTGCTGCTCGAACGCAACGCCGGATTGGCGTCGGTCTCGATGGTCCACCATACGGATGTGGCGATCGGGTCGGATGAGAAACCGTCGGTCGCTTTGCGTCAAGGACGCAATTCCAGCATGCGCCTTGCCATCCAGGCGGTGCGTGACGGTGCTGCCGCGGGTGTCGTCTCGGCGGGCAATACGGGCGCGCTGATGGCGATGTCCAAGATAGTGCTCAAAACGCTTCCGGGTATTCATCGCCCCGCGCTCGCCACGGTATTTCCGACCATGCGTGGTGAAACCGTCGTGCTCGACCTAGGCGCCAACGCCGAGTGCACGGCCGAAAACCTGGTCCAGTTCGCGGTCATGGGCGAGGTCTTCGCGCGTACCGTGATCGGCGTCGTCAAGCCGACGGTTGGGCTGTTGAACATCGGCATCGAGATCACCAAGGGCAACGAAACCGTGCGCAATGCGGCGAAGCTGCTTGACGAGGGAAATTTGCCGATCGTCTTCCACGGCTTCATCGAGGGTGACGACATCACCGCGGGCACCGTTGACGTTGCGGTTACTGACGGGTTCACCGGCAATATTGCCTTGAAGACGGCCGAGGGGACCGCACACCTCATCGCCGATTATCTCCGGGCGGCATTCAAGCAATCATTGATGTCGCGGCTGGGTTATCTCCTTGCGCGGTCGGCCTTGAACACGATGCGCGCCCGGGTCGACCCGCGCCACTACAACGGTGCCGTGTTCCTTGGCCTCAACGGCATCGCGGTCAAGAGCCATGGCGGCACCGACGCGCTCGGGTTTTCCAATGCCATCGGTGTTGCCGTCAACATGGCAGCGCAGGGTTTCAATGACAAAGTCATCGCGGAACTCAACCAGTGGCACGCTGATCACGTTGCAAACGAAAAGGCAGCTACAGTTTGAAAATTTACCAATCACGCGTTGCCGGATGGGGTTCGTACCTGCCAGAGCGCGTCGTCACAAATCGCGATCTTGCCGAGTTCGTCGATACGTCTGACAACTGGATCGTCGACCGTACGGGGATTCAACAGCGCCATATTGCCGCGACCGGCGAGTACACGTCGGATTTGGCTACCCGGGCCGCCGAACGAGCGCTTGAAAGCGCGGGTGTCGATGCATCGGACGTCGACCTCATCGTCGTCGCGACGGCGACGCCGGATCAGACGTTTCCAGCCACTGCGGTCAAAGTTCAAGCCGAACTCGGCGTCAGCCGCGGCGCTGCGTTCGACGTTCAGGCGGTGTGTACGGGCTTCGTCTATGCGCTGGCCGTGACCGATAACTTCATCCGGCTGGGACAGGCCGATTGCGCCATTGTCATTGGCGCGGAAACGTTTTCTCGAATACTCGATTGGAACGACCGGTCGACCTGTGTGCTGTTCGGCGACGGTGCGGGCGCCTTGGTGATGCGCGCCAGCGAGGCAAAACCGGGCAACAGTTCGCCGGGCGTACTGTCGACCCATCTGCACGCCGACGGGACGAAGCGGGGTTTCCTTTACGTCGATGGCGGGCCCTCGACGACGCAGACCACTGGCCATTTGCGCATGTCGGGCCGCGAAGTTTTCCGGCACGCGGTCGGATTGCTCGCCGCTGCCGTCGACGAGGCGCTGGAGGCCAACGGACTCGAGCCGGGCGACATCGACTGGCTGGTGCCGCATCAAGCGAACAAACGGATCATCGACGCGACCGCGAAGAAACTCGGCATGCCCGAGGACAAGATCGTCTATACAATCGACCATCATGCCAACACGTCGGCGGCATCGATCCCGCTGGCGCTGGCACAGGCGGCTGGAGACGGTCGCATTCAGCCCGGGCATCTGATCCTGATCGAGGGTATGGGCGGCGGCTTCACCTGGGGATCAGCCGTTATCCGCTGGTAGGCTGGCTCATCGAACGCGAGGTTCGCATTAGCGAACCATTGCATCCCTTTGATATTGACGGTTTTTTCATAATGCTGTAGGTTTTGTCTTTGGCCCCGATTGGCATGGAGCGATGGCCGGGATGACTGTCACGAGATCCGATCTCACCGAGGCGGTATACCAGGAAGTCGGCCTGTCACGGAACGAGTCGGCTCAGCTGGTCGAATCCGTGTTGCACGAAATCGTCGATACACTGGCGCAGGGCGAACCGGTCAAGCTTTCGTCGTTCGGCACGTTCTCGGTGGTCAACAAGGCACAGCGCATCGGCCGCAATCCCAAGACCGGTGAGGAAGTGCCAATTCTGCCGCGGCGCGTTCTGGTGTTTCGCGCCTCCCATGTGCTCAAGGATCGAATCAACCCGACGACCGCATGGAGCGATGACTGATCATGGCGACCGCGCCCTCGACCGCGAGGACGGATCGCCGCTCGGGTAAGTCGCCCGCGGCGTTCAAGACGATTAGCGAAGTCGCTGGACAGCTTGACGTGCCGCAACATGTGCTGCGCTTCTGGGAAACCCGATTTTCCCAAATTCGGCCACTGAAGCGGGGCGGTGGGCGCCGGTATTACCGACCCGAGGATATCGAACTTCTCGACCGCATAAAGACGCTGCTTTATGCCGATGGCTATACCATCAAGGGCGTGCAAAAACTGCTGCGGGAAAGCGGCCGCGGCCCGGCCGCACTCGACGTCACCGAAACCGAAGAAGCCGCGCCGTCCGACGGTAGGCAAGCCGAGATCGAAGCGGTCTTGGCCGAGCTCGTTGCCATCCGAAATCTACTCAAAAACACATCCTGACGCGTTGCCTCGTCTCCCTATGGCGGCTATAGTGCGGCCGCGTCGGCGATACACCGTCGAACGTTGGCCGGAGCGTGGCGCAGTCTGGTAGCGCACTTGTCTGGGGGACAAGGGGTCGGTGGTTCGAATCCACTCGCTCCGACCATTTTTTTTAATAGGTTATGCCGTGTTTCTAAGAGATCACTTTGGTTGTTCCTGGTATCATTTAATGCATGACATTAGACGGCGGGCTCGGCGCAAATGCCGCCGTTCATGCGGTGCTGCCGGGGGTGCTGCACTTCGTAGGGAGGGGGCGTAATGGCGCTGGAACTCAAAACTGCGCCCGAAGGGTTGATGTCGGACGCCGAACTTGCCGCATGGCATGACATTCCGCCGGCCGTAATCAGCGACGAATTGAACCGAACGGGGGCCATGGCCGCGGCCATCAAACCCCTGGCGCCGGGCATGAAGGTTGTCGGCCAGGCGCTGACGGTTCAGACGATGGTCGGTGACAATGCGGCGCTGCATTACTGCTTGACGGTCGCCTGGCCTGGCGCTGTCATCGTCGTCGATGCGCGTGGACACCTGGATACGGCTGTGTGGGGCGGTATCCTTACCTACGCTGCGAAGCATGTCGGAGTCGCCGGCGTGGTCGTCGACGGCAGCGTTCGTGACGTTGCCGAACTGCGGGAATCCGGGCTCGCCGTGTATGCACGGGGCGCCATCCCAAGCGGACCTCACAAGGGATGGGGCGGTAGCGTCAACGTGCCGATTCAATGTGGCGGCGTGGCCGTCGATCCGGGTGATCTGATCGTCGCCGACGACGATGGCGTGGTGTCCGTCGGGCGCCGTCATTTGGACGGCTTGCTGGCGCGCTGTCGCGCACGCCTCGAGCGCGAGGCGGTGATGCTGCAACGGATCGACGCGGGCGCGACGACCGTTGATCTACAGGGGCTGCCGCCGGCCGAAAAATTCGGCGGCTAAACGTTGCGATACCTCGGTCCGGTCAGCGATTGAAATTGGGCAACCGTCGAAGGGCCGGATCGACCTTGGGCCGCTTCACGAACTTCTTGGATTCGAGCCGGGGCACCCCGAATTTGGCACCTTCAACCGGCTGATAGGACGACGCTTGCCTATCCGGTTTACACCCACACCCACTAGGGCTAGAATGGGCGCAAACCGGATATAGGGGAGCGCGCCATGGATGTTCTCGACCGCGCCGATCTCCCATTCCCGCATTCGCTACCCGAGTGAGAACGGCAGAGCAATAATCCCCCACTGAAGCGGCCGGTCGATCCGGCTGCGGCGGACCAAAATGGGACCGCGTATAGCCTTCTGTCAGGGTTGCTCTGACTGGAAGGCGGGGGGGATGTATCGGGTGGAGTTGTACGCACGGGTTCGGCGGGCGTGTCATGTCGAGGGGATGAGCACCCGCGAGGCCTCGCGGGTGTTTGGTGTAGACCGCAAGACGGTCCGTAAGATGCTGTCGTTCTCGGTGCCGCCAGGGTATCGCCGAAGCGCGCCGCCGAGGCGGCCAAAGCTGGGTCCGTTCACGGGAATCATCGATCGGATCTTGGAAGACGATCGGACCAGCCACCGCAAGCAACGGCACACTGCGAAGCGCATCTTCGACCGCCTCCGGGACGAGTACGGTTTCACGGGCGGCTACACCATCGTGAAGGACTACGTTCGTGAGCAGGGGCTTCGGTCGCGTGAGGTGTTCGTGCCACTCTCCCATTCCCCGGTCACGCCCAGGCGGACTTCGGCGAAGCGATGGCGGTGATCGGCGGCGCGTTACGGAAGATCCACTTCCTTGCCTTCGACCTTCCCCACAGTGATGGTTGCTTTGTTGCGGCCTATCCGGCGGAGACGACCGAAGCATTCTGCGATGGCCACAACGCGGCGTTTGCCTTCTTCGGCGGCGTCCCCCGATCCATCCTGTACGACAACACCAAGCTGGCGGTTGCCCGGATCCTGGGCGATGGGAAGCGGCAGCGAACGCGCGTCTTCACGGAGCTTCAGTCCCACTATCTGTTCGAGGACAGGTTCGGCCGGCCGGGCAAGGGCAACGACAAGGGCAAGGTCGAGGGACTGGTCGGCTTCATCCGGCGGAACTTCCTGGTCCCCGTCCCGCGTGCCGAGAGCTTCGCGGCCCTCAACGATGCTCTCGCCGAACAGTGCCGCCGGCGCCAGGCGGCGCGGCTGCGGGGCCACAAGGAGACCATCGGCGAGCGTCTCGAGCGGGATCGTCAAGTTCTCTTGCCATTGCCGCCTGCTCCCTATGATGCCTGCGATAAGCGCCCTGGACGGGCGAGTTCGCTGTCGCTGGTGCGTTACCGCAGCAACGACTATTCCGTGCCCGTGGCCTACGGCCACCGTGAGGTGCTCATCCGGGGCTACGTCGATGAGGTGGTGATCAGCTGCGGGGCCGAGGTGATCGCCCGGCACCGCCGGTCCTACGACAGCGAGGACCTGATCTTCGACCCGCTGCATTACCTGCCCTTGATCGAGCAGAAGATCGGCGCCCTCGACCAGGCCGCGCCATTGGCGGGCTGGGACCTGCCCGAGGCCTTCATCACTCTGCGGCGGCTCCTCGAAGCTCGTATGGGCAAGGCAGGCAAGCGCGAGTACGTCCAGGTGCTCCGTCTACTGGAGACCTTCCGGCTCGAGGAGGTCGAGGGTGCGGTCGGCGACGCCCTGCGGCTCGGCGCAATCGGCTTTGATGCGGTGAAGCACCTGGTACTGTGCCGCATCGAGCGGCGGCCGCCCAGGCTCAACCTCGACGTCTATCCGTATCTGCCGCGCGCCCGGGTCGCGATGACGTCCGCCAAGTCGTACATGAGCCTGCTGTCGGGGCTCGGCGCATGACCGACACACCGCAAGTGCTGCTCGCCCACCACCTCAAGACGCTGAAGCTGCCGACCTTCCTGCGCGAGTACGACAAGATCGCCCGGCAGTGCGCCTCGGAAGGCGTCGATCACGTCCGCTACCTGTTGAGACTCGCCGAGCTCGAGCTGATCGACCGCGAGCGCCGCATGGTCGAGCGGCGCATCAAGGCGGCGCGCTTCCCCGTGGTCAAGAGCCTCGACAGCTTCGACTTCAAGGTCATCCCCTCGCTCAACAAGGCGCTGGTCCTGGAGCTGGCCCGCTGCGAGTACATCGAGCGCCGCGAGAACCTCATCGCGCTCGGCAACAGTGGGACCGGCAAGACCCACATCGCCCTCGGTCTCGGCCTGGCGGCCTGCCAGAAGGGCCTCTCGGTCGGCTTCATCACCGCCGCCGCGCTGGTCCACGAACTCATCGAGGCCCGCGATGACAAGCAGCTGCTGAGGTTCCAGAAGAAGCTCGCCACCTACAAGCTTCTGATCGTCGACGAACTCGGCTTCGTGCCGCTGTCGAAGACCGGCGCCGAGCTGTTGTTCGAGGTGTTCAGCCAACGCTACGAGCGGGGCTCGACCCTGGTCACCACCAATCTGCCCTTCGACGAATGGACCGAGGTGTTCGGCTCCGAGCGCCTCACCGGCGCGCTCCTCGATCGCCTCACCCACCACGTCAACATCCTCGAGATGAACGGTGACAGCTACAGGCTCAACCAGAGCCGCAGGCGTCAAACCCCGACTGCTAACTGAACCGACCACCCAGCCCACGCTTGACCCCGTGGGCCCACAGGTCCCTCCCGCGCGCGCCGCCGCGTCAGCCTGTTGAGGGCACGCCGCGTCGCGCGCGGGGCCCTCCCGTGGACTACGGGGACAAGCCCGCAGCCGCCAAGCGGTCCCTTCTTATACCAGTGAGCGCCTGAATTGACTCTCGGGATATTCATTGATGGCGGATGATGGCGGATTGTGATTCTATGGTCTCCCACCAGATGTGGGGGATGTCATGGGATCAGCACTCAAGATACGGGATGATTTGACGCCTTTGGAGCTTCGGCGCTGGGCTCGCGTGGAATCGTACGGTCGAGCGGCGGCGCGGGCCTATGGGATCGCGAATGCTTTGGAGGAGATGCCCCGGGCTGATGCCGCGCGGCTTGCGGGGATGGATCGCCAAACGCTTCGCGACGCGGTTGTTCGTTACAATGCAAAGGGATTGGAGGGGCTTCACGACCGTCCAAAGGGCTACTCGCCGCGGCGGCTGACGGCAGACGAGGAAGCGGCGCTGGCGGCGGTCATCATCGCCGGGCCGGAGCCTGAGCGCGACGGGGTTTGCGCCTGGACCCGGGCCGATCTGTGCCGCTGGCTGGAGGAGCGCTTCGCCAAGACCTACCACCCCTCGAGCATGACCCGGGTTCTACGGCGGATGGGATTTTCCCGCCAGAAGGCGCGCCCGAGCCACCCGCGAAGGGACGCCGAAGCGCAGGAGCGCTTCAAAAAAGGGGGCTTCGCGACATCCTGAAGGCGACCGCCGCGGCGCATCCCGACAAGCGCCTACAGCTGTGGTTTCAGGATGAAGCGCGCGTCGGCAACAAGGGCCGGGTGTGTCACCGGTGGTGGCGCAGGGGCGAGCGTGCCCCCGGGACGCGTCAAATCGGCTACCAGTGGGCCTACATCTTCTCCGCCGTGCGCCCGGACACCGGCGACGACGTCACCCTGGTGATGCCGAGCGTCAACGCCAAGGTCATGGACCTGTTTCTCGCACACTTCGCCGATACCCTGGACCAGGATGCGCACGCCGTCATGATGTGCGACGGCGCCGGTTGGCACGACGAGCGCGCCCTCACCGTCCCCGACAACGTCACCTTGGCGCTGTTGCCGCCTTACAGTCCCGAACTCAACCCCGTCGAGCGGGTTTGGCTCTACCTACGCGAACGCTTCCTATCGCTCCGCGTCCTCGACGACACCGAGGCCATCATCGACGCCTGTTGCCAAGCATGGATCGACCTCATCGCAGAACCGGATCGTATGCGAACCCTCTGCGCCTATCCATGGATCATGAAGGTGATTTCATAGGCTCACTGGTATTACACCGCCGAGGTGGTCCCTTTTTGCTCCGCCATTGACACCCGAGTTCCAGCGACTTTTCCCCGATGATGCGGCCTGCGCCGCCTACCTGGAGAAAGCCCGCTGGGGAGACGGCTTTGCCTGCCCGCACTGCGGCACGGCGGGAGAGCCGTTCACACTTTGAAAACCGCCCTGGCGTCCTGCGCTGCCGCAAGTGCCGCCAGAACACCGGGCTGACGGTGGGAACAGTGATGGAGCGTAGCCACACTCCGCTGAACGTCTGGTTCTGGGCCGCTTATCTGGTCGCTAGTCAGACGCCCGGCATGTCCGCCGTGCAGTTTCAGCGGCAACTTGGTCTTTCGCGCTACGAGACGGCCTTTCAAATTCTCCACAAGCTCCGCTCGGGCATGGTGCGGCCCAACCAAGACAGGATCGGTGGACAGCCCAAGAACCATGTTGAGGTGGACGAAACCTGGGTTGGCGGGCGAACGCGTGGGGAAGGCCGTGGTGTTCACCACAAGGTTCTCGTCTCCTGTGCCATCGAGGTGCGTCATCGAAAGCCGGGCACCAAGCTCGACAACCGGAAAGACGGACGCTATGCCGGACGCGTTCGGCTCGCCGTCGTGCTCGACCGTAGCGCCGAGTCGCTCTGTGGGTTCGTCGAGAGCACCGTCGCGCCGGGATCGCTGATCGTTACTGACGATTGGAGCGGCTATGCTGGCCTCGGTAAGCGCGGCTATGAGCACTTCGCTGTTGCCGAGTGTGGTGATCCAGAGGTTGCCGAGCAATACCTGCCGATCATCCATCTGGTTTTCGCCAACCTGAAGACGTGGCTGATCGGTATCCACCACGGCGTTAGCCACCAGCACCTACAAGCCTACCTCAACGAGTTCACCTTCCGCTTCAACAGGCGGTTCTACCCGTTCAACGCCTTCCGCTCATTGCTCGGCATCGCGGGCGACACCTCTGCTCCAACCTATGCCGAGCTTTACTCGGGAGAGTGGCGGCACCCTACATGTAGCGGTCATGGGCGTTAACCGGATAGGCAAGCCTCAGTCTTGCGCTTCGCCTTGGCGAGGCGCAGTTCCTCTTCCTTCTGCTTGTTCGAGGCGCCATAGAGCCGTTCATCGACCTCGGCCAAATACTGATTGAACCGGGTGAGCTCGGCGAGACGTTTCGCCGTCTTGGCGGCAACGGACGCGGCCAGCCTCAGGTTCTCAAGCGCGCGGGCCTTGGCGCCCTCGACTTCCTTCTGCCTCAGTGTCGCCTCGGCGACTTTCTTGTCGATCTCGGTCTTACGCGCCTCGGCCTTTACGGTGCGTTTCTTGGCCTCGACGGTCTCGGCCTTGAGGCGGTCCTTCAGGGTAAAAACCTTCTGCTCGATCGCCTTCTGGGCGCGCGCGAAGACCGCCTTGCTGGGCCGCGTGAAGGCGAGCTTGGGGCTCTTGATCAGCTTCTGGTATTTGGGCAGGACATAGGGGAAGTTCGGGTCGCCACCTGATTCCTCGATCTTTGCCAGGAGCTTGCCGAGCTTCTTCTCGTTGCTCTTGCCCTTCTTGAGCTTCTTCGAAACTTCGAGCAGGACCTTCGCGGCCTCGCGGGTCAGCCTGGCGGTGCCGTCGCCCGAGATTTTCCATTGCTTGGTGTCGGTCAGCACCATGGTGTAGGTGAACTGCGGTACGTCGGGCGCCATTCCGACCGCCTTCTTGGCGTGGGCATGGGCGATGGCGTGTTTGCTCGGATCGGTCGTGAACAGCGCGAGCGCGAGCGCATTCTGGACATCGGCGATAGAGGGATCGGCGACGGCGAGATAGCTGAGCGGCTTGACAGCGTTCTTGCTCTGGCCGGTCACCACACTGGCGTACGCGGTGAGGTACATCGGCCCGGCGATCGGCGGGATCTTTTTGGCGGCATAGGCAGTGCCGATAATTCCGCCAACGATCGCGCCGCAGAGCAGGGCGGCACAGAGCCATCGCGGGCGCGTTCGGACTTGCGCTTTCGATGAGAAATCGCGCCGGGCAGTGCGGTGCGTTTGTCGTGCGCCGACGTCCGCCGATTTGTTCCGGGTGTGCGGTTCGTGGTATGAACACCGGTCGCGCATGGCGCTGCCTCCAATCGATCCAGCCGCCCCAACGCCTTAGACGACGCCAAGCGAACAGTTTTCCTCCCTGCGCGGACGCAGTCCCCGCATTTGTTTCAGAAGCATACCATATTCTTAGCGAATTGTTAGTGACGGGGCTCACACATGATCGGGTCCAGAACCGGGTAACAAACACGGTGGCGGACTAGAATGCGCCGGGTTCGATTTTGTAAGTATCGGGCGTCTTGGCGTCCTGAATGAAGGAAAGGCGCAGCCAGGACGCCGTTTCGTCGTTGTCGTTGTCGGTTGCCGGGCCAACGCCCGGGCCCTTCATGCGCATTTCGATCACGTGGCCGTCCGTGTCATTGGCGCGAAAGACGATGATTGAACCGTCATCGACGGCCATGTCGCTGGTCAGCGTGTTCCGGGGGAGGCCTTGCAGCGCCATACGATTCATCATGGCTCGCGCCGCCCGGACAAGCGTTGCGGCATTGACCGCGGTCTCGATCGGGTGCCCCCAACTCAGGGTCACCTGTATCAGCCGCTCGGACCGGTAGCCGAAGATATAGACGACCTGTGTCGCACCGGCGCCCGATACCAGGCCGTCGGCGCGGATAACCAGGGCCGTTGTTTTCTGTAGCGGATGGATCATACGGGTCTCGCCGCCCTCGATAGCGAAATCCATTTGGATTGCGCGCAGGACTTCGGCCTCGGTCATGTCGAAGTGTGCCGATCGGTAGCCGTCGATGTCCCCGGCCTGCGCCAAATCGACCGAGCCCAGCCAGGCGAGGACGGCGAACGCCACGCCGATCATGGCGGTTCGACATAGGCCGCGGGCAAATGACATCGCTTGTATATCGCTCATGGTGTGAACCTACCGCGTCACACACGGCGATTTGCAGATTTCTTGACATCGCATCCCCTGGCCGCCGATGTCGTTTGGCGCTACATTTGATGCGAAATTTCGGGAGGACGGTGGGCATGAATTTGACCACGAAGACCTGCGTGCCGTGCCGCGGCGGCGTTCCGCCGCTCACGACTGACGCGGCCGAGCGCTATCTTGACGAGGCGCCGGGTTGGCAACTCCTCGAATCGGCGACCCGTATCGAACGGCGCTTGCGTTTCGGCAACTTCGCCGAGACGCTCGCCTTCGTGAACAGGGTCGGCGAACTCGCCGAGGCGGAGGGGCATCACCCGGACATCAGCTTCGGCTGGGGGTATTGCTCGGTCGTCTTCTATACGCACAAAATCAAAGGCTTGCACGAGAACGACTTCATCATGGCCGCGAAGGTCAACGAACTGGTCTAGCCTGATCCTTGGTATATGATCGCGCCACCATGCCGAAATTCAAACCGATTCTCGCGCGCGCCGCCAAGCGCGTCGGCGGCGCCAAGTCGCTCGAAGAGACACTCATCGCGCCGAGCAGCGCCGACGCGCTGCGCGCCGTCACCGACGACCGTTACCTGTCGCTGATGTCGCTGCGCGTGTTCCGCGCCGGCCTCAAGCATTCGTTGGTCGATGCGCGGTGGCCGGCCTTCGAGGTGGTCTTCCACGGCTTCGAGCCCTACCGGGTACGCGCCATGAACGACGAGGACCTCGAGGACCTGATGGGCGAGACGCGCATCATCCGCCATTGGGGCAAGATCAAGTCGGTGCGCGACAACGCCGCGGCGATGATCGGCCTCTCCGAGGCCCATGGCGGTTTCGGCGGCTATCTCGCCGCTTGGCCGGCCGACGACGTCATGGGGCTGTGGCGCGACCTCGCCAACCGGTTCAGCCAGCTGGGCGGCAATTCGGGGCCGTATTTCTTGCGTATGGCGGGCAAGGACACCTTCATGATCACCGGCGACGTGCTGCGCGCGCTGATCGACGCCAAGATCGTCAAGAAGAAGCCGACCATCAAAGACGATCGGGCGGCGGTCCAGAACGCCTTCAACGCCTGGGCCGAGGAGACCGGCCGGCCGCTCTGCCAGCTCAGCCGTATCCTCGCGCTCTCGGTCGGTTAGGCGCTCGGTGACAGATCACGCGGCGTGGCTGGGCCAAGTCGTCGAGGCGACGCTGGAGCCTGAACGGCCGATCGTCGACCCCCACCACCATTTCTGGCGTCGTGCCTCCGCGAGCTATGCGTTCTCCCCGCACTATCTCCTGGCCGAACTCTGGGACGATACTGGGAGCGGCCATCGTTTCGAGCAGACCGTCTTCATCGAATGCTCGGCCGAATACCGCGAGACCGGGCCCGAAGCCATGCGACCCATCGGCGAGACCGAGCTGGTCGCCGGCATCGCGACGGCCGCCGCTGCGGAACCGGCCGGCGCCGCGCGTATCGGCGGCATCGTTGGCCACGCCGACTTGAGGCTGGGCGCCGTCATCGAGGACGTGCTAGCGGCTCAGATCGAAGCGGGGCAGGGGCGATTCAGGGGAATCCGCTACTCGGCCGCCCAGGACCCGAGCGACGCGATCCCCGGATCGCGCAAGAACCCGCCGATCGATATCTATGCACGGGACGATTTTCGCGAAGGATTCGCGCGTCTGGCCAGCCTGGGCCTGAGTTTTGACGCCTGGCACTACCACCCGCAAACACCGGGTCTCACCGACCTCGCACACGCCTTTCCCGACACGACCATCGTCCTCGATCACTTCGGCGGCGTGCTCGGTATCGGCTCCTACGCGGGCCGGCGTGACGAAATTTTCAAGACCTGGAAGCACGATCTCGCCACGCTCGCTGACTGTCCCAACGTGGTCGCCAAGCTCGGCGGCCTGGTCATGCCGGTCAACGGCTTCGGCTGGCACGAGCGCGACCGGCCGGCGACTTCGGACGAGATCGTCGCCGCGCAGCGGCCTTACTACATGCACACGATCGAGCGGTTCGGGCCCGACCGTTGCATGTTCGAAAGCAACTTTCCGGTCGACAAATGCGCGGTTTCGTACAACGTGCTGTGGAACGCCTTCAAGAAGATGGCGGCGGCTTTCTCGGCCGACGAGAAGGACGCCCTGTTCCGCGCGACGGCGATGCGCGTCTACCGCCTGGACCCGGTTACTTAAAGCTACGCCGCCGCCGGCAAATGCTCGCGGTCGTGCGGTTCGGCAAAATCGATGTCGGGGCCGGTCGGCACGACGCCGGTCGGATTGACGTCGAGCTGGCTGCCGTAATAGTGCCGCTTGATGTGCTCGATATCGACCGTCTCGGCGACGCCCGGCACCTGATAGAGTTCGCGCGTGAAGCCCCACAGGTTGGGATAGTCGACCAGGCGCCGAAGGTTGCATTTGAAGTGACCATGATAGACCGGATCGAAGCGCAGCAGCGTTGTGAACAGGCGCCAGTCGGCCTCGGTCAGCCGGTCGCCGCACAGGTAGCGTTGGCGCGCGAGACGGGCCTCGAGCGCGTCGAGCGTCGCGAACAAGGCCGTGACCGCGATCTCGTATGGCGCCTGCTTGGTGGCGAAGCCCGCCTTGTAGACGCCGACGTTGACGTGCTCGAAGACATCCGCGTTGACCGCGTCGATGTCGTCTCGCAGGTCCGCCGGGTAGAAGTCGAGCGTCGAGTCGCCGAAGGCGTCGAACGCCGAATTGAACATGCGGATGATCTCGGGCGATTCGTTGTTGACGATGGCGCCCGTCGCCTTGTCCCAAAGCACCGGCACCGAGACCCGGCCGGTGTAGTCGGGCTTGGCCTTGAGGTAGACCTCGCGCAGGTACTGTGCACCGTTCACCGTGTCGGGAATGCAGCCTGGCGCATCGCTGAAGAACCAGCCTTCGCTGCCTTTGAAATCGTCGACGACCGACAGCGTGATGACGTCTTCGAGCTTCTTGAGCCTGCGGAAGATCAGCGTGCGGTGCGCCCAGGGGCAGGCGAGCGAGACATAGAGGTGATAGCGTCCCGGTTCGGCCTTGAAACCGGATGCGCCGTCGACCGTGATCCAGTCGCGGAACACGGGCTCGAATGGCACGAAGGCGCCGGTTTCGTCGGCATAGGCCTGTTCGTCGCGCCATTCGCCGTTGACCAGTACGCCCATTGCCGTCTCCCGACTCGTTGCCCGGCCTTGCCAGAGGCCGCCGTGCGATGTATGCCCAATCTGTCTACCACAATACAATCGCGCGCGCCTGCCGCGGCGCGCTTGACAACCGGAGAAGTGGCATGCTGGACGATGTCGTAAGCTTTGGCGCCATGGCCGATGGCACCCGCGAAGAGTATGAGTGGCTGCACACTATTTCGGACGCCAATCCGGTGCCCGTCGCCGACAACGTGCTCGCGCTGCTCAAGGCGCTCGAGGGCCATAGCGACGGCTATCAAGTCGACCGGCTGGGGCATTCTTTGCAGGTCGCGACGCGCGCCTTCCGCGACGGCGCCGACGAGGAAATGCTCTGCGTCGCGCTGCTGCACGACATCGGCGATTTGCACGCGCCGGGCAACCATTCGGCCTTCGCGGCGGCGGTCCTTCGGCCCTACATCTCCGAGGAAAACCACTGGCTGGTGCTGCACCACGGCGTCTTCCAGGGCTACTACTACTTCCACCATTTCGACATGGACCGCGACGCGCGCGAACGGTTCCGCGGCCATCCGACGTTCCAGAAGACCGCCGACTTCTGCGAGAACTGGGACCAACGCTCGTTCGACGGCTCGTACGACACCATGCCGCTCGAGGCCTTCGAGCCGATGGTCCACCGCCTGTTCGAGCACGTCACCAACATGGCGTACTGACGCCGATCAGTCCTCGTCGGCCTCGTCGAGCGCCGCGTCCTCGACGCGGATGCGGTGCCATAGCATCGCCAGATTGAGCCCGCTGAAGACCAGCGCGATCCACCAGGCGCCGAAGATCAATGGCACGACGGCGATCTCGGCGCAGACGATCAGATAATTCGGGTGCTTGACCCAGCGGTAGGGGCCGCGCGCGACGAGCGGCGCGCCGGGCAGCACGATGATGCGCGTCGTCCATCGTTCGCCCAGCGCGGCAATGACCCAAACGCGGCCGGCTTGAAGGGCCAGGAAGACGGCGAGCAAGGGCAGGTTGGCGGGCGTCTCGGGCGCCACGGCCAGCATCATCGCGGCGAGCCAAGCGATATGCAGCGCGACGATCGCGGGGTAGTGCCCGGCGCCGGCCTCGACCGCGCCCCTGGCGCGCAGCCGCCGCGTGTTGCGCGTCGCCAGGGCGAGTTCGGCGAGTCTCTGCGCGGCGATGAAACCGACGATGGCGTAGAGCGCGCTCACGCCCGTTCCAGCGTGAGAAAGGCGGCGCTGAAGCCCGGCCCGAGCGACGACAGCAGATAGCGTCCGGCGCCGCCCGCCGTCAGCGCGCGCTCGAGCACGAACAGAACCGTCGCCGCCGACATGTTGCCGTAGTCGCGTAGCACCGAACGGGTGTCCGTGAGACCGCCGTTCGGCAGGCCGAACACCGACTCGAGCGCGTCGATCACCTTGACGCCACCCGGGTGGCATACGAAACGGTCGATGTCGCCGAGCGCGAGGCCCTGGCGCGCCAGACAGCCCGTCGCGGCGCCACCCATCCGCTCGCGCACCAGCGCCGGGATGTCGCGCGAGAACTTCACACCCAAGCCGTCGTCGGCGACGTCCCAGCCCATCACGTCGAGCGTGCCGGGCCAACTGTACTCACCCCAGCCCGTCACAGCCGGACCGTCGCCCGAACAGCTCACTATGCCGCCGGCCGCGCCGTCGCCGAACAAAGCGCTGGCGATGATGTTGCTCTTCGAGCGGTCGCCGCGCCGGAAGGTGAGGGCGCACAGCTCGACGACGAGGATCAGCACCCGGCTGCCAGGCGCCGAGCGAGCCAGCGCCGCGGCCCGCGCCAAGCCGAGCACGCCGCCCGCGCAGCCGAGACCGAAGATCGGCAGCCGCTCGACGTCGCGCCGGAAACCGATGCGCTCCATGAGCCGCGCATCGAGGCTCGGCGTGGCGATCCCGGTCGTCGAGACCGTGACGATCGAGTCGATATCGACCGGCGCGAGACCGGCGCGGGCGAGACATTCCTCGGCGACGCGTTCGAGCAGCGCGACGGCGTTGTCGATGTACAGGCGATTGCGCTCGCCGAACCCATGGTCTTGCCGGTACCACTCGAACGGCACGCAGGAGTAACGCGTTTCGATCGCCGCGTTGCCGTAGACGCCGATCAGGCGGTCGAGATCGGCAAAGCCGCCGCCGAACAGCGATGCCGCCGAGGCCATGACCTCGCGTTGGTCGAGCCGATGGGGCGGGACGGCCGTCGCGAGCGAGAGGAGGCTGGGATGGGGCGGCATTCCTTGTAGATGGCCGCGCGGCGGCACCTCGTGACATGATTTCGACTAAATTAGACCATAGAACCAATAACCGATTCGGCAAATCGAGAGCGCGAAAGGCGCCTGGCTTGTCTTGCAAGTGAGTCGGACCCGATTTCCTTGGACACAGAATTGGCTTAATCGAAGTGTCCAAGGAGGACCGGAACATGACCGACAATTTTGAGAACAAAGTTGCTGTTGATGGGCCTGTGGTAAACGAGGGCGAGCTTGGCTCGTCCACGTTTTCCCCGGGCCAGGTTTCGCCGGCAGGCCCGCTGGGACTTGGCCAGCGGTGGACGGTGACGCGCAAGCGTGAGGTTGCCCTGCGGCTTTTGCGTGGCGAGCCGGTGGAACTTTTGTCGCGGCAGTTGGGCGTGGAGATTTTCCGGCTCGAGCAGTGGCGTGAGAAGGCGATCGCCGGGATCGATGCCTCGCTCAAGGAACGCAAGGGCGATCCGGTGAAGGCGGAACTGGACATCGCCATGAAGCGGATCGGGGAGTTGATCATGCAGGTGGAACTGCTGGAGGCCAAGACGGAGACGTCCGGCCCTTTGGGGCGGCGGAGGTCGCGGCGATGAGTGCCGCCACCTCTCCCGGCACGGGTTTGGCCTACGGCCTCCAGCGGGTCTGTGCGGCCTGGGGTTTTGCCCGTTCCTCGTTCTACGCCATGAAATCCCGGCAGCAGGCCACCGCTGAGCGCCCACCAGCAAAGCGCCGGGGACCGAAGCCCTCGATCTCGGACGAGGCTCTGCTGGTGGCCATCGAGGCCGACCTGGAGGCATCCCCCTGGGAGGGCGAGGGACACCGCAAGGTCTGGGCTCGGCTTCGGGTCTGTCGTGGCATCCGTGTTTCCCGCAAGCGGGGGCTCCGGGTGATGCGCGAGAACAACCTGCTCTCGCCCCATCGCTGCCGCCGCCGTGGCGGAAATCCCCATGTCGGTGAGATCATCACCCATGCCCCCAACCTCATGTGGGGCACGGACGGCGTTCGGGTGTTCACGGTGGACGACGGCTGGGGCTGGATATTCACCGCCATCGAGCATTGGAACGCCGAGTGCGTCGGCTGGCATGTGTGCAAGCGAGGCGACCGCTTCGCCGCCCTTCAGCCGATCTCCATGGGGCTTGCGAGGCTGTATGCCTCGACCTCCGCCGGTGCGGCGCGGGGGCTGGCCTTGCGGATGGATCACGGCTCCCAGTATCTGTCGGACCACTTCACCAACCAGATCAAGTTCTGGGGCATCCAGCCGTCCTACGCCTTCGTCGAACAGCCCCAGACCAACGGCGTCGCCGAGAGGTTCAATCGCACGCTCAAGGAACAGATCATCCATGGCCGCATCTACCGCAACATCGCGGAGCTGCGGAACGCCGTCCGCGGGTTCGTCGAACAGTACAATGCCCAGTGGATCGTGGAGAAGAACGGCTACCTGAGCCCCGCTCAAGCTCGTCAGGCGTGGCACACCGCGATGTCACTCAGGCCCGCCGCATGAGACAAACTTGTGTCCAAGGAACCGGGTGCGATACAGCTTGTCTTGCAAGCGATCTCGCGAACACGCATATTGGCTTAGCATGAGACAGCAGCGACCAAATCGGGAGGCGGGAGATTCGACGACGTTATGAACGAAGACACAGGCAACAATCCGGGAGCCGCGAAACCGGGACCGAACCCGGGGATAGCGCCCAAGCTTTCGCTGGCTGCGAAACTCAGGAACTATTTCCTCGCCGGCATCATCGTGACGGCGCCGGTCGTCATCACGATCTATGTCTCGTGGCAGTTCTTCGACTACGTCGACCAGAACTTCAAGGCGCTCATTCCGCCGCAGTACAATCCCGAGACATACCTGCCGTTCAGCCTGCCAGGTCTCGGCTTGCTCGTCATGTTCGTGCTCATCACGGCGATCGGCGCACTTGCCGCGGGCTTCATTGGCCGAACGCTGGTGCGCACCGGCGAGCGCATCATGGCGCGCATGCCGATCGTGCGGAACATTTACAGCGCCCTCAAACAGATCTTCGAGACCGTCTTCGCCGACAAGTCGAAGGCGTTCCGCGAGGTCGTGCTGATCGAATACCCGAGGAAGGGGAGCTGGGCGCTCGGCTTCGCCACCGGCGCGACCACGGGTGAGGTGCAGCACGTCATCGATGACGAGGTGGTCAACGTCTTCCTGCCGACCACGCCGAACCCGACGTCGGGCTACCTCCTGTTCCTGCCGCGGCGCGACGTCACGTTCCTCACCATGAACATTGAGGACGGCATAAAAATGGTTATCTCGGGCGGCGTCGTGACGCCACCCGATAGCCGGCCGGAAGCAGAACAGCACACGCCCCGCATCCATTGCGATCCGGAGCCACCCGCCGCCTTGCCGGGCGACGGCACCCACGGCTGAGCAAATTCCAATCGTTTGAATTTGGTTGGATGCTACCAGCCTGCGCCAACCTTAATGGGACAAGAGGGCAGGCCGCCGACCGTTCGGCGAGATTTGATCCCATAAGATTGGCATGCGCGGCGATTGACCGCACAAAAAACTACCCCGAGCGCAGGAACTTCACGGCGGCATCGCGTTCGAACAAATAAAGCAGCGTCCTGAGCGCCTCGCCGCGTTTGCCGGTGAGTTCGGGATCGCGCTCGAGCACTAGTTTGGCGTCATCACGCGCCGCGGCCAGCAGATCGCCATGGATCGTGAGGTCGGCCAGGCGGAAATTCGGCATGCCGCTCTGGCGCGTGCCCAACAACTCGCCGGCGCCGCGTAGCCGCAGGTCCTCTTCCGCGATACGGAAGCCGTCGTCGGTCTCGCGCATGATCTGGATGCGCGCCCGCGCCGTTTCGCCGAGCGGTTGGGCGTAGAGCAGCAGGCAGGTCGAGGACTGCACGCCGCGGCCGATGCGGCCGCGCAGTTGGTGCAGCTGGGCGAGGCCGAAGCGCTCGGCGTGCTCGATCACCATGACGGTGGCCTCGGACACGTCGATGCCGACCTCGATGACCGTCGTTGCGACCAGGAGATCGACCGAACCGGTGGCGAAGGCGGCCATCGCGGCGTCCTTCTCGGCGCCCTTCATGCGGCCGTGGACCAGCCCGACACGCGCGCCGAAGATCGCCTTGAGCTCGGCCTCGCGGTCGACCACCGCGGCGAGATCGAGGGTCTCGGATTCCTCGACCATAGGGCAGACCCAGAAAATTTTAGCGCCTTCCTCCATCGCGCGGCGCACCGCGCCGACCACGTCGTCGAAGCGCGACAGCGGCAGGGCGCGTGTCTCAATCGGCAGACGGCCGGCGGGTTTCTCGGTAAGCCGTGATACCTCCATATCGCCATACGCGGTGAGCGTCAGCGTGCGCGGGATCGGCGTCGCCGTCATAACCAGCATATGCACGCCATCGCCCTTGGCGCCGAGCGTCAGCCGCTGATGCACGCCGAAACGGTGCTGCTCGTCGACCACCGCGACGCGCAGGTCGGCGAATTCGACGCTTTCCTGGAACAGCGCGTGGGTGCCGACCAAGATGTCGATCACGCCCGCGGCGGCATCGGCAAGCAGCGCGTCGCGCGTCTTGCCCTTGTCGCGCCCGGTCAATACCGCGCAACGGATGCCGATCGCCTCGGCCAGCGGCCCGAGCACGGCGGCGTGCTGGCGCGCGAGGATCTCCGTCGGCGCCATCAAGGCGCCCTGGCCGCCGGCCTCGACCGCGACCAGCATGGCGTAGAGCGCGACCACGGTCTTGCCGCTGCCGACGTCGCCTTGCAACAGGCGCAGCATGCGCCCGGCGCCCGCCATGTCGGCGGTGATCTCGTCGATCGAGCGACGTTGCGATGACGTCAGCCGGTAGGGCAGGGCCTCGGTAAGCCGCTCGCGCAGCCGGCCGTCGCCGCTCAGCGCGCGGCCCGGCAGGCGCTTCTGATGGGCGCGCACCAGCGCGAGCGCAAGCTGGTTGGCCAGCAACTCGTCATAGGCGAGGCGGTTGCGCTGCGAATGGCCAGGGTCAAGCGCGGCCTCGTCGGCGGGCGCATGCGCGCCGTAAAGCGCGCTGTGCCAGTCGGTCCACTTCTGTTGCTTGAGGAACGCGGCGTCGAGCCATTCGCCGAGTTTGGGCGCACGCGCCAGCGCCCCGCGGATCGCCCTGGTGAGCGGCTTGTGGGTCAGGCCTTCGGTCAGCGGATAGACCGGCTCGACGGTCTTGACCCCGGCGATGTCGGAGAGCGGTGCGATATGGTCCGGATGCGGCATCTGAATATGGCCGCCGAATTGTTCGACACGCCCCGATATCACCCGGGTTTCCCCCTCGGGCAGGATCTTGCGCAAATAATCCTCGCGCGCGTGGAAGAAGACCAACTCGATCGTGCCGGTCTCGTCCGAGCAGAACACCTTGTAAGGCTGGCGCTTGACGCGCGGCGGATGGTGCGCCCCGACCGTTACCGTAATCGTCGCGATGCGGTCGGCCGGCGCCTCGGCGATATTTGGCGCGAAACGGCGGTCGATCAGGCCGGTCGGCAGGTGCCACAGCAGATCGACGACACGCGGCCCGGCGAGCTTGGCGATAAGCTTGCCGAGGCGTGGCCCGACGCCCGGAAGCGCCGTAATCTCGGCAAACAGGGGAAACAGCACATCGGGCCGCATGGGCATCCTCGGCGGGGGCTGACAGCCTATCGGTGACAGCTTATAAGCTATTCGCGATTGGAGACAGCCATGGGCGAAACGATCGAAGTCCGGCGCAAGCGGCTGCGCTATCAAAGCTGCCACCGCGGCACCAAGGAGATCGACCTCATGCTGGGTCGCTTCGCCGACACGATGCTTGCCCAGCTGACGGCCGAGCAGCTCGATCGCTATGAGACATTGCTCGCCAACCCCGATCCCGATATCTACCAATGGATCAGCGGCGGCGAGGTGGTGCCCGACGCGTTCGACAGCGACGTGATAAAGATGTTGAAGAACTTTAAGTATCAGGCATTGTAAGCTGAATTTACTGAAAAAATTACTGTCTAGCCCAGGTTCGTTCGTAATCTCGGACGCGCCCGGGGGCTACGACGCCCTGGTGCTCGGCAAGGCCGTCGCCGAGGCGCCGGCGGGCTGCGTCCTGCATGTCGCGCGCGACGACGCGCGTCTGGCGCGCCTGGCCGAGGCGCTGGCCTTCTTCCATCCCGACGTTGCATGCCTCGCGTTGCCGGCGTGGGACTGTCTGCCTTACGACCGGGTATCGCCGAATCCGGCGATCGTCAGCCAACGGATGGACTGCCTGACGCGCCTCGCGGGCGGCGATCCGGCCGCCGGCGGGCCGTGCATCGTGCTCACCACCATCAACGGGCTGCTCCAGCGCGTGCCGCCGCGCACGGCACTCGCCGGCGCGCGGTTCGAGATCGAGGCCGGCCGGCCGATTTCGCTCGACGCGCTGACCGGCTATTTCGAACGCAATGGCTACGCGCGCTCGGGCACGGTGATGGAGCCCGGCGAATACGCGCCGCGCGGCGGCATCGTCGATGTCTTTCCATCGGGCGCCGAGGCACCGCTGCGCATCGACCTGTTCGGCGACGATGTCGAGAGCATTCGCGCCTTCGACCCGCTGACCCAGCGTAGCGCCGGCCGGATCGACCGCCTGCTGCTCGGGCCGATGAGCGAAGTTCAGCTAGACGCCGAAGCGATCGACCGGTTCCGCGTCGGCTACCGCGAGCTGTTCGGTGCGATGACCGCAGAGGATCCGCTCTACGAGGCGGTCAGCGCCGGGCGCAAGCACTCGGGCGTCGAGCACTGGCTGCCGATCTTCCATGACCGGCTCGACACGATCCTCGATTATCTGCCCGGCGCGCCGGTGATTCTCGACCCGCTGCTCGACGAGGCGCGCGAGGCACGGCTCGCGGCGATCGCGGATTATTACGCGGCGCGGCGCAACCCGCCGGCCGGCGCGACGGCGGGCGAGACGGTATACCGGCCGTTGCCCCCCGAGCGCCTCTATCTCGACGGCGACGAGTTGGAGGCACGACTGGCCGAGCGCGCGGTCGGCCAGCTGACGCCATTCCACATGCCCGACAGCGGGCCACTTCCGGTGTTCGAGGCTGGCGGCAAGGCGGCGCGCGAGTTCGCCGGCGAACGCGAGCGACGCGACGTCAACCTGTTCGATGCCCTGCGCGACTATGTCGCCGAGGAGATCGCCGCCGGCCGCCGCGTCATCTTCGCCTGCTACAGCGCGGGCTCACGCGACCGACTGGCCGGCGTGCTCGGCGACCACGGCGTCGAGGGGGTCGTCGCCGTTGACGGCTGGGTGGACGCGCTCGCGCTGGCGCCCGCCGCGGTCGGCGTCGTCGTCCTCGGCCTCGATCACGGCTTCGAGACTGAGTATCTCGTCGTCTTGGCCGAACAGGACGTACTGGGCGACCGGCTGACGCGGCCGGCGCGCCGCGCGCGCCGCTCGGACGCCTTCATCGCCGAAGCGTCGAGCCTCACGGCGGGCGATCTGGTCGTGCACCTCGACCACGGCATCGGCCGCTTCGACGGCCTCGAGACGCTCGGCCTCAACGACGTCGAGCACGACTGCGTGCGGCTGATCTACGATGGCGGCGACAAGCTCTATGTCCCGGTCGAGGACATCGAAGTGCTGTCGCGCTACGGCAGCGCCGACACCGTCGTCGCGCTCGACCGGCTGGGCGGCGCCGGCTGGCAGGCGCGCAACGCGCGGCTCAAGCAGCGCATCAAGGAAATGGCCGGCGAGCTGATGCGCGTTGCCGCGAAACGACGCCTCAGGCAGGGCGTCCGCCTGACACCGCCGAGCGGGCTCTACGAGGAATTCTGCGCGCGCTTCGCCTTCGAGGAGACCGAAGACCAGCAGCGTGCCATCGACGACGTCATGGCCGACCTCGCATCGGGGCGTCCGATGGATCGGCTGATTTGCGGCGACGTTGGTTTCGGCAAGACCGAGGTCGCCTTCCGCGCCGCCTTCGTCACCGTCATGGCGGGCAAGCAGGTCGCCGTCATCGTGCCGACGACGCTGTTGAGTCATCAGCATTTCAGCACCTTCAGCGAGCGCTTCGCCGGCCTGCCGGTGCGCATCGAGCAGCTGTCGCGACTGGTGCCGGCCAAGCGCGCGGCCGCGGCCAAGGAAGGGATCGCGGACGGCCAGGTCGACATCGTCATCGGCACCCACGCGCTGTTGGCCAAGACGATCCGTTTCAAGGACTTAGGGTTGCTCGTGATCGACGAGGAGCAGCATTTCGGCGTCGCGCACAAGGAACGCCTCAAACAGATGCGCGCCGACGTGCACGTGCTGACGCTGACCGCGACGCCGATTCCGCGCACCCTGCAGATGGCGCTTGCCGGCGTGCGCGAGCTCAGCCTGATCGCCACGCCACCGGTCGACCGGCTGGCGGTACGCACCTTCATCATGCCGCACGACTCGGTGATTGTGCGCGAGGCGATCCTGCGCGAGCAGTTCCGCGGCGGCCAGACTTTCTACGTCTGCCCGCGCATCGAGGACATGCCGATGATCGCCGAGCGCCTGCGCGAGCTGGTGCCCGAGGTCAAGGTCGTCGCCGCCCACGGCCGCATGGCGTCGCGCGCGCTGGAGAAGGTCATGAAGACCTTCTACGACGGCGCCGCCGACGTGCTGATCTCGACCGCGATCATCGAATCGGGGCTCGACCTGCCGAATGTCAACACGATCATCGTGCACCGCGCGCACTTGTTCGGTCTGGCCCAGCTCTATCAGCTGCGTGGCCGGGTCGGGCGGGCCAAGGTGCGCGCCTATGCCTATCTCACCCTGCCGCCGCACGGCGGCCTGTCCGAGGCGGCGACTAAGCGGCTCGAGGTTATGCACAAGCTCGACAGCCTGGGCGCCGGTTTCAGCCTGGCGAGCTACGACCTCGACATCCGCGGCGCTGGCAACCTGTTGGGCGCCGAGCAGTCGGGCCATATCCGCGAGGTCGGGCTCGAACTTTACCAGCGCATGCTCGACGAAGCGGTGCGCGAGGCGCAGGCGGCCGAGCAGGGCGTCCCGATCGAGACCCAGGCAGATTGGACGCCGCAGATCAACGTCGGCGCCTCGATCCTGATCCCCGAGGAATATGTCGCCGATCTCGGCGTTCGCCTCGGGCTATACCGACGGCTCGCGGCGCTCGAATCGCAGGCCGACATCGACGGCTTCGCGGTCGAGCTGGTCGACCGCTTCGGTTCGCTGCCGGCGACCGTCGAGCATCTGCTCAAGATCGTCGCAATCAAGCGCGTCTGCCGCGCCGCCGGCGTCGCCCGGCTCGATGCCGGTGAGAAGGGCGCGGTGCTGACCTTCCACGACAACAGCTTCGCCAATCCGGCGGGGTTGGTCGCGTTCATCGGCCGCCAGCCGCTCGGCGTCAAACTGAGACCCGACCATACCCTGGTCATCAACCGCGACTGGCACGACACCGAGGTGCGCCTCGACGGCGCCCGCCAGCTGCTCGGCGACCTGGTCGAAATCGCCGAGCAGGCGGCCTGAATGCGGCTTGTCGACTCGTGGTATGATCTCCCCAGTCGGTAGCTTTCTTCCAGTGATCTCGGCAACACCCAAGCGAGGGAGGAGTTAGCATGGCGTTCTTTATGATCAGAGCCAGTTTCAGCGTTGCGTCTTGGAAAGCGCTGGTGGCCAACCCGCAGGATCGGAGCATCGCGGTTGGCGAGCTCTGCGAGCAGCACGGCTGCACGCTTCATCACTATTTCTTCGCATTCGGCGAACACGATGTCGTCGCCATCGTGGAGGCGCCTGACGACAAGACCGCCATGGCGTTCGCCATGGGCGTGGCGTCGAGCGGCGCGGTCACGGCCGTGCAGACGACCGTGCTCGTGCCCGCCAGCGAAGCCGTGGATATAATGCGCAGTGCCGGCGAAATCGCCGGCACCTATAAGCCGCCCGGTTAGGGCTAAGGCCTGGGCGCCGCTCAGGGTGGCCAGACGGGGTCGTGCGAGCCAAGCGGCATTGAGGGCCGCGCCCAACCGGCGGGTGTTTCCGAAAGCCGCGCGGCATGCCTGACCGAGGTCAGGCGCCCGAAGCCCGAGTCGTGGTCCTCGACCAAGTCGGGGATGTCTTCGAGCGTAGTCTCGGCGCGGTCGAGACCGCCCTCGACCCGCCCGAGGTCCTGGAACCAGCGCGCCGTCCGGGCCAGGGCGACGCGCACGTGCCAGCTTCCACCCTCGGTCACGCGGCGGGCGAGCGCCACCGTGGCGGCGAACGCCATGAGATAGCCGGACGCGTGGTCGAGTGCCTGGCAGGGCAGCGCCTTGGGGCGGTCGACACCGGCGGCGGTGGCCTCGGCGTGGTTGATGCCGCACGCCGTCTGGACCAGCGAGTCGAAGCCGCGCCGGTCCGACCACGGACCCGCGTGGCCGTACGCCGAAAGCGAGACGGTGACGATCCCGGGGCGAAGCGCGGCACAGGCCTCGGGTGAAAACCCCCAACCATCCATCGCGCCCGGCCGATAACCTTGCACGAACACGTCGGCCTCGGCGAGCAGACCGCGCAGGGTTTGCCTGCCGTCTTCGGCGCGCAGATCGATATGCGTCGATAGTTTGCCGCGACCGGCGTCGATGACCAGCGGCGCCATGAAGGGCAGGTGGGGAGCCGTCACGCGCATGACGTCGGCACCGTGTGCCGCGAGCGTGCGACCGCAAACCGGGCCGGCGATGACACGCGTCAGGTCGAGCACGCGGACGCCGTCGAGTGGCCGCTCGCTGGGCGGCAAGGCGTCGGGTGGCGCGTCGCCGATCTTCTCGATCGTGAACAGCGGCAGCGCGGCGAGCGCCTGTCCCTGCGGGTGCGCGGCCCATTCCTCCGGCGCGCGCATCATGGTCGCGACGAGGCCGCGCCCGGCGGCCGCCGTCTCGAACGCCTCGCCCGTCCAGTCCCCCAGCGCGCGCTTAACGTCGTCTCGGTTGTATTCGCATTGCAAGAGGTCGAGGATGCCGGCGCGGTGATGCGGAAAGTTGGTGTGGATGCGCAGCCAGCGCCGGTCGCCCGCCCGGTAGACACCGGCGATGTCGTCCCACAGTTCGGGCGGCGGCCCGCCATCGACCCGCAGATAGCGTTCGCTGCGGAACTCGACCGCCGCGTGCCGCATGTCGAGCGCGACGCCCTGGCGCCGGCCGCCGCGCAACCGCCACAACTCGGCAGCGGCCAGCGCCGACGCGGCGATCGTCGCCTGCGCGGCGGCGCCAACGCGAAACGACGACGGCAGAACGGGATCGGCGCCGGTCAGCGTGACGTCGTCGAGCGCCGCCGGCGGGCATGCGGCCAATGACCAGATATCGGTAAGAACGTCGCTAACGCTCAAGGATTTGTCCGGGCGTTATACCAAGGATTATTCTGCGGCGTCGGCGTTGCCGATGGTTTCGAAGACGCGCAGGAAGACCTCGGGGGTCTGCGCGCCCGAGATCGCGTAATGCCGGTCGACGATGAAGCTGGGCACGCCGGTCACGCCCATGCGGCGCGCGCCGAGGTCCTCGATCTGTACCGCGTCGAGCCCGTCGCCCGAGGCGAGATAGGCGCGCGCCTCGTCGGCGTCGAGCCCGGCGTCGGCGGCGGCCTCGGCGAGCCTTTCCCGGCTGCCGACATCGACGCCTTCTTCGAAGTAACGGCGGAACAGCACCTCGACGAGTTCGTCCTGCTTGCCTTTCTCGCCGGCGAAGCGGATCAAGCGATGGGCGTCGATCGTGTTGGGCGTGCGCTGGATGCGCTCGAACCGGAAGTCGATCTTCTCGTCGGCGCCGGCCTCGGTGATCGCCGCGTAGATCTGCTGGGCCTGCTCGGCCGAGCCAAACTTGGCCGCGAGATAGCTCTCGCGCTCCATGCCGCCGGGCGGCATATCCGGATTGAGCTGAAAGGCCCACCAATTGATGTCGACCGCAAGGTTCGGGCATTGTGCGAGCGCGCGCTCGAGACGGCGCTTGCCGATATAGCACCAGGGGCAGACCACGTCGGATATGATGTCGATCTTCACGGGCCTAAGTATATACCAAGGATCGCCATCGCAAAGCCCGGCACGGCGCCGTCATCCTTGACGGCGCGGGACGCGCGGATGACGATAGGCGCGCCCAGGAATGGCCGGGATGTGGGTTATCGAAAATATGGCGGACGCGGCGGCATCGAACCCATTCGAGAGCGGACTCGACAAGAACGCGGCCAATTACGTGCCGCTGACGCCGCTCAGCTTCATCGCGCGGTCGGCGGCGGTGTACCCCAAGCGGACGGCATGGATCCATGGGTCCCGGCGTGTCGGCTATGCGGAATTCTACGCCCGTTGCCGGCGGCTCGCTTCGGCGCTCGGCAAGCGGGGCATCGGCCTCGGCGACACGGTGGCGGTGATGGCGCCCAGCGTGCCGGCACTGCTCGAGGCGCATTTCGGCGTGCCGATGTCGGGCGCCGTGCTCAACGCGCTCAACTATCGGCTCGACGCGTCCTCGATCGCCCATATCCTCGGTCACGGCGAGGCCAAGGCGCTGATCACCGACCGCGAGTTCGCACCGACCATCGAAGCCGCGCTCGCCGAGACCAGCGCGACGCCGATCGTCATCGACATCGACGACGCGCTCTACGAAGGCGACGGCAAGCGGCTCGGCGAGATCGAGTACGAGGACTTCATCGCCGCCGGCGACCCGGATTACGCCTGGACCGGCCCGGCCGACGAGTGGCAGGCCATCTCGCTCAACTATACCTCGGGCACGACGGGCAGCCCAAAGGGCGTCGTCTACCACCACCGGGGCGCCTATCTGAACGCCTTGGGCGACGTGCTGGCCTGGGGGCTGCCGACCGGATCGACCTACCTCTGGACGTTGCCGATGTTTCACTGCAACGGCTGGTGCTTCACCTGGTCGGTGACCGCTATGGCCGGCACCCATGTCTGTCTGCGCAGGATCGAGCCGGGCGCAGTTTTCGATGCGATCGAGGCCCATGGCGTCACGCATCTTTGCGGCGCGCCGATCATTCTCAACATGCTGGTCAACGCGCCCGACGCGGCCAAGCGACGTTTCGACCGGACCATCGAGATTGCGACCGGTGGCGCCGCGCCGCCGTCGGCGATTATCGACGGCATGGCCAAGCTCGGCTTCCGTGTCACCCATCTCTACGGGTTGACCGAGACCTATGGGCCGACGACGATGTGCGCTTGGCAGGATGCCTGGGACGATCTGTCGTCGGCCGATCTGGCGACCATGCTGGCACGCCAGGGCGTCGGCTATCCGACGCTCGAGGGCCAGCGCGTCATGGACCCCGAAAGCATGATACCGCTGCCCGCCGATGGTGAAGCGATGGGCGAGATGATGATACGCAGCAACACCGTGATGAAGGGCTATCTCAAGGACGCCGACGCGACCGCGAATGCGTTTCGCGGCGGCTGGTTCCACACCGGCGACCTCGGCGTCACCCACCCGGACGGCTACGTCGAGATCAAGGACCGCGCGAAGGATATTGTCATCTCGGGCGGCGAGAACATCCCGACCATCGAAGTCGAGAGCGTGCTCTACCGGCATCCGGCGGTGCTCGAGGCCGCGGTGGTCGCGCGGCCCGACGAGAAATGGGGCGAAACGCCCTGCGCCTTCGTCGATCTCAAGGATGGCGCCGACGGGGTGACCGCCGAGCAGATCATCACGTTCTGCCGCGATCATATGGCGCATTTCAAGGCCCCCAAGTCCGTCGTCTTCGGGCCTCTGCCCAAGACCTCGACGGGCAAGATCCAGAAGTTCGCACTGCGCGACCGGGCGCGCGAGCTTCGCGATTGAGGAACAGCCGATGACCAACCCCTTCTTCCTCGCCGACAAGGTGGCGATCATCTCGGGCGCATCGAGCGGGCTCGGCCATCACTTCGCGGTGGCCCTTGCTCGCGCCGGCGCCAAGGTCGCGCTGGGCGCGCGGCGCGTCGACCGGTTGCAGGAGGTGGTTGCCGAGATCGAAGGATTCGACGGCCGCGCGCTGGCCGTCGCGCTCGACGTCACCGACAGCGACAGCGTGCGCGAGGCGGTCGCCGCCGCCGAGACCGAGCTCGGGCCGATCTCGATCCTGGTCAACAACGCCGGTATCTCGGGCGGCGCCAAACGCGCCATCGAGGTCGAGGAGGCCGAGTGGCTCAGTGTGTCATCGACGTCAACCTCAACGGCGTCTGGCGCATGGCCCAAGAGGTCGCGAAACACATGGTGCGGCTGGGTCACGGTGGCTCGATCATCAACATCGCATCGATGCTCGGGCTTGCCGCCGTACCGTACATACCCGCCTACTGCGCTTCGAAGGCCGCGGTCGTCAACCTGACGCGGGCGCTGGCGGTCGAACTCGCGAAACACGACATCCGCGTCAACGCCATCGCGCCGGGTTATTTCGAAAGCGAGATGACCCATGAATTCCTGGGCAGCGCCGAGGGCCGTACGATGATCGGTCAGATACCGCAGCGCCGCAGCGGCAATCCGGCCGAGCTCGATGGCGCGCTATTGCTGTTGGCGTCCGATGCGTCGAGCTACATGACCGGCAGCGTGCTGACCGTGGATGGCGGCCACACGCTGGTCATTCCGTCTCGTTAGACGAGAGATAGCATTCGACCGGGGCGACCATGACGAACCCACGCGATCGATTCGACTACATCGTCGTTGGCGCCGGCTCGGCCGGCTGCATCCTCGCGGCGCGTCTGGCGGCCGACGGCGAGACGCGCGTGTTGTTAATCGAGGCTGGCGGCAGTGATCGGCATTGGACCGTTCAGATGCCCGGCGGCGTGCGGTCGCACTACCGTCCCGGCAGCCGCTTCAACTGGCACTTTTCGAGCGTGCCGCAGCGGCACCTCGACGGGCGCGAAATCTACCAGCCGCGGGGCAGGGGATTGGGCGGTTCGTCGTCGATCAACGGCATGGTGTATCTGCGCGGCCACCCGCTCGACTATCAGCGCTGGGTGCTCGAGGGCGCGGCGGGTTGGTCCTATGCCGAGGTGCTGCCCTATTTCAAGCGGCTCGAGCGGTTCGAGCCGGGCGCCGACACCTACCGCGGCGGCGACGGCCCGGTCGGCGTGCGCCGGCAGATCGACCTCGATCCACTCAGCGCGGCATTTCTCGAGGCCGGGCGCCAGGCGGGCTTTCCCGTCACGGACGACGTCAACGGCCACCGCCAGGAAGGCTTCTGTCGCTTCGACATGAACGTCGACGGCGGTGTGCGCGCGAGCACGGCCCAGGCCTATCTCCATAATGCGCCGCGGTGCGCCAACCCGACCATCCGCACGGGCGTCCTGGTGCAGCGGGTGATTGTGGACGGACCGCGCGCGGTCGGCGTCGAGTTCGGGCGTCAGGACCGAGTCGAAACGGCGCACGCCGAACGCGAGGTCATCGTCGCGGCCGGCGCCTTCGGCTCGCCCCAGCTGTTGATGCTGTCGGGCGTCGGCCCGGCCGACCACCTGCGTGCACACGGCATCGACGTGCATACCGATCTGCCGGGTGTCGGCGGTAACCTGCACGACCACCTGGAGGTCCATGTCCAGCACCGGTGCCGCGAACCGGTATCGCTCAACCGCTATCTGCGCCTGGACCGCAAGCTGCGCGTTGGCGTCCAATGGTTCCTGTTCAAATCGGGCGTCACCGCGCGCAACCAGCCAAACACCGGCGCCTTCCTGTGCGGCAACGACGGCGTCGACCACCCCAATGTCCAGTTTCACTTCTTCCCCGCTTTCTTCGGTGGCGACTGGATCGTGCGCGCCGACCAACAGGGCTATCGGCTAGGCACTGGCACCATGCGCGGGGCGAGCCGCGGCACGCTTCGCCTGGCTTCGGCCGACGCGGCGGCCGCGCCGCTGATCGATCCCAATTACCTGGCCACCGAGGTGGACCGCGTCGAGCTGCGCGAGGCCTTCCGATTGGCACGGGAGACCCTCGCACAGCCGGCCTTCACGCGCTTCGACGCCGGCGAGGCCGACCCCGGACCCGAGGTGCGGACCGACGCGGAAATCGACGCCTATATCCGCCAGGCATCGGGCAGTGCCTATCACCCCTGCGGCACCTGCCGCATGGGCGGCGAGGGCGACACGGGCGCGGTGGTCGACAACCAGGGCCGGGTGAGGGGGCTCGAAGGCCTGCGCGTGGTCGACGCCTCGATCATGCCGTCGATCGTCTCGAGCAACCTCAATTGCGTGGTGATGATGATGGCCGAGAAACTCTCCGACGCGATCCTCGGCAGGTTGCCACTCGAACCAATCGACGCCGATTTCGCCGCCCGCGCCGCTGTAATGGAGATCGAACATGTCGCGAATCGCTGATCTCGAAACCGTCGTCGCGCACGGCCTCTGCGCCAGTTGCGGTCTGTGCGAGAGCATCGCCGGGCGCGACCGCATCGAGATGGCGATCACGTCCTATGGCCAAATGCGACCCCAGATCAAACGCTCGCTCGAGCCAGACGTGCTCGACGACATCCTGGCGGTCTGCCCTATGGGGTCACGGTGACCGGACCGGCACCCGATCAGGCCGGGCCATCGGGCCACATGGACCCAATCTACGGCCCGATAACGACGCTACACCTCGGCTGGGCGGCGGACGATGCCGTGCGCCATCACGCGGCGGCCGGCGGTGCGATGACCGCGCTCGGCTGCTATCTGATCGAGAGCGGTGAGGTCGACGCCGTGCTCCATGTCGGGGTCTCGGCGGCCGACCCGATGCAGACCGACGCCCGGATCAGCACGACGCCCGAGGCGGTCGTTTCGGGGGCGCAGTCGCGCTATGGCCCGGCGCCACCGCTGCGCCACGTCCACCGCCTGCTCGACGAGGGCCGGACCTTCGCGGTCATGGCCAAGCCCTGCGACATCGCGGCGATCCGTAACCTGGCGCGCATCGATGCGCGGGTCGAGGCGCAGATTCCCTACTGTCTGTCGATCTTCTGCGGCGGCTTGCCGACGCTGCACACCGCCCGCAAGATCGCCGCCTATCACGGCATCGAGGCCGAGCAGGTCGCGGTCTTCCGATGGCGCGGCGAGGGCTGGCCGGGACCGACCCATGTCGAGAGCATCGACGGGCGCGCCTTCGACCTAAGCTACGACCAGGTCTGGTACGGCGACGGCATGCCATGGACCTACGACCTCCAGTTCCGCTGCAAGATCTGCCCCGACGCGATCGGCGAACTGGCCGACGTCGCCTTGCCCGACGGCTGGGTCATGGAAGACGGCAAGCCGGTGCACAAGGAAGCGCCTGGCGTGAACGTCTTCGTCGCGCGCACGCCGAAGGGCGCGGCCCTGGTCGCCAGGGCAGCCGAGGCCGGCGCGATCGAGATCGAACCGTTCACCGATGCCGCGTTGGACGCCATGCACGGCGACCACCGGCCGCGCAAGACCGGCTGGCCGACGCGCATGCTGGGCTTGATGGCGGCCGGCGCGCCCCATCTGCGCGTGCACCGCTACCGGCGATGGGCGGCGATCGCCGCAGCCGGCTTCGGGCACGGCTGGCGCGGCTTCTGGGGAACCCGGCGCCGCGCGCGGGCGGGCGCGAACCGCGAGCCGCTCGCCTAGTTGGCGTGTTGGGTTAGTGGGTGATGCCGCGCAGGCGTTCGCCGCGGCGGCGCGATCGCCGCGCGATCAGTACAAAACGTCCGCCTTCACAAAAGCGACGGCGTGACATCCGCCTCCGTATCGGGCCTAGCGGATGCATCCCGCCGATGCCTTGGCGGAGGTGGATGGCGGATGGGGTGGGATTCGAACCCACGAGAGGCTGTTAACCCCTGCCGGTTTTCAAGACCGGTGCCTTCAACCGCTCGGCCACCCATCCAATAGAGGTTTTCTGCCACTGTCTAGGCACCCTCTCAATCCGGTTTCGGATATAGCACCATACTTAGCACCAAATAACCCCGAGCGCCGAGGTTCGGCCAACGCGGGGCCTTTCGTTATGATGTCAGATCTCAATCGGCCGTTCGAGGTCACGGCAAACGGCGATTACCGGAGCTTCGGAGAACTTATCCACCGCCATGCCGTCGCGGGCGTCATCCTCGATCGCGCATCGCGTCTCGGCGAGCTTGAACAGTACACCCGACAGGCTGCGGGCCGGCGTGTCGAGAAAGCGTCGTCAGGCCCTATCATGCGCCTATGCGACGCACGCTGCGCGCGCCTGCAACGCCTGGATTGCGACAGCCGGCCGGTCGGCGATCCTCGCCGCGTCAGCCTTGTCTTGCGACACTATCGTGGGCGTCTCGTGTTGGGTGAATTCGACGTAACGCTCGGCCAATTCACTGTCGGCGCAATCGACGGCCACGCGCTTGCGCCGATCGTCGCCGTGGCGCTCGGCACCAACGCGAGGCGCGGCGAAGTACTCGGCCTGCGGTGAGCCGATGTCGACCTCGACGCCGCGACCATCCGCGTCGAACACAGCATCGAGGAGACGGCAGAGGGATTGCGCTTTGAGCCCTCGAAGACGAAGCACGGGCGGCGAAAGATCACGATCGGTCCCAGTACGATTTCGGTCCTGCGAAAACACCGCCGGCGCCAACTCGAGGCGCGCTTGGCCTCGGGCATCGGTAAGCCCGATCCCGACGCACTCGTCTTCAGCAGGCCCGACGGCGCACCCATATCGCCGGGCAACCTCAGCCGCGACTGGCGACGGCTGGTGATTTACCGCAAGCTTCCCCGCGTGTCGTTTCATGCGCTCCGGCACACGCATGCCGGCGCACTGGTTTCTGGTGGCCTCGATGCGGTGACGGTCAGCCGGCACGTGAGGCACGGTTCGCCCCGGATCACGTTGCAGATCTACTCGCATCTGTTCGAGCAAAGCGACAACGCGGCAACCGAGGTCATCGACGCAGCCTTGCGAACGGATGCCGAACGGAAATCGCGCCCATTGGCACCGATAATCATTTCATCGAGGTCTGCATAGATGAAAGCGACCGCGTTTGGCCGATGCTGCACTCGGGATCGCGTTGCTGCGGCACCGGCATCACGAACTTCCGAAAATGGCTGCCCTCGGCTAATTCCAGACATTGAGCGATTGATGCTATGAGGTCCGCTTCCTGCTCGAATGCGGAAGTGAGTGTCATGAAATTTGGAAGTTGCGCTCTCTGCGTCCGGTTACCGCTCGGAAGCGGACCCCGCGCGATCATGCCGCCGTTGTCTGCATATGACCCAGCCTGTGTAAAAACGTCGATGGTGTTATGATTCTCTCGTGCTTTGGCGGGAGGGTCTGATGAAGCGTTTTGTCGAGGGTGTCGATCGCAGCCAGGGCACGTTGTTTCCGGAGCGCCTGGAAGACTGGATCGGCGACGACAACCCGGTTCGGGCGATCGACGTCTTCGTCGATGAGCTCGATCTTGGCGGCCTCGGGTTCGACCGGGTCGAGCCGCTGGCGACCGGCAGGCCGGCCTATCATCCTTGCGATTTGTTGAAGCTCTACATCTACGGCTATCTCAACCGGGTTCAGTCGAGCCGTCGGCTCGAGAGGGAGGCCGGGCGCAATGTGGAAGTGATGTGGCTGGTCGGCCGGCTGGCGCCGGATCACAAGACGATCGCCGACTTCCGCAAGGACAACGGCCGTGCGATCCGCAAGGTCTGCGCCCGGTTCGTCGCGCTGTGCCGGCAACTCGGGCTGTTCGCCGAGGCGAGCGTGGCGATCGATGGCTCGAAGTTCAAGGCGGTCAACAGCCGGGACAGGAACTTCACGCGGGCCAAGATGGCGCGGCGGGTGGCGCAGATCGAGGAGAGCGTTGCGCGCTATCTGGACCAGTTGGACAGCGCCGACCGGCAAGAGCCGTCGCTGGCGCGCACGACCAAGACGACTCGTCTGGCCGACAAGATCGCGATCCTCAAGGAGGAGATGCGGCGCCTGAAGGCGCTTGAAGTCGAGCGGCGTGCGAGCCCGGACCAGCAGATCTCTCTGAGCGATCCCGATGCCCGCTCGATGGCGACGAGCGGCCGGGGTTCCGGCGTGGTCGGCTACAACGTTCAGGCCGCCGTCGACACCAAGCACCACCTGATCGTCGCCCACGAGGTGACCAATCAGGGCACCGACCGCGCCCAGCTCTCAGCCATGGCGAAGCGGACCAAGGCGGCTCTGGAGACCGACGAGTTGGATGTCGTTGCCGATCGCGGCTACTACAACGGCAAGGAGATTCTGGCCTGCGATGAGGCCGGCATCACCGTCACATTGCCTAAGCCGCTGACCTCTGGAGCCAAGGCCAAGGGCCGCTTCGGCAAACAGGACTTCGTCTATCTGGCCGCCGACGATGTCTATCGCTGCCCGGCCGGCGAGCGTTTGGTCTACCGCTTCACCAGCCAGGAGAGGGGGCTGAGCATGCGGCGCTACTGGACCAACGCCTGTCAGGGATGCGCCATCAAGCATCGCTGCACCACGGCCAAGCAGCGCCGCATCACCCGCTGGCAGCACGAGCATGTTCTCGAGGCCGTCGAGAGGCGGCTCGACGAGCACCCGGAGGCGATGCGTCGGCGGCGCGAGACGGCCGAGCATCCCTTCGGCACCATCAAGTCCTGGATGGGCGCGACGCATTTCCAGACGAAGACGCTGAAACGGGTGAGGACCGAGATGGCCCTGCACGTGCTGGCCTACAATCTCAAGCGCGTCATGAACATCACGGGCATCGACCCGCTGATCGCGGCGATGAGGACCGCATAGGCCTCTCTGCGCCGCAAATTGCGCCCATATCCGGCCAAATCGCAGCTCACACCGGCGCCAGCCGGCCGACAGGTCCGCACGAGTGGCGAAAATCCTTAATCCCGGAATACCCGCCGCGACGGATCATCGAAGCCAAAGACGCGCCGTACAGATCACGCAGCAAACGTTCTTACACAGTCTGGACCCGAAGCAGACCGGCAAAGAGCGTTGGTACAATGCAATATGCTAACCGGTGGTCAGTAGCGGAGTTCAGCCGTGACCGCGTGGTGATCACTTGGCCACACACCATCTATTGGGTCGTTGCCCGTAACACGGCAATCCACGACGTGGCCCGCGCCACGGGCCTTGGGATCACCGACAAGGATGTAGTCGATCCGACGGTTGGGCTCGAATACGTCTCTGGCATAGGGGTTGGCGTTGTCCCAGGTATAGCCCGATCCCCCATCGCTGGCCCAACCCCATGCATCGTGAAAGAATAGGGAATTACAAAGAAGGGTTGACATTTTCATGCCGCCTCCCCATATCTTAAGGGTAGGAAGGGAGAGTGGAAATGGCGAAAAAAGCACCCGGAAAAGCTCACCGCAAGGGGCTCACCATCGTTCAGTTGATGGATATGTTTCCGACCGAGAAAGCCGCCACGGCGTGGTTCGAATCGGTAATCTGGCCAGACGGTCGCCACTGCCCCAAGTGCGGATCGCTCCGCACCAGTGAGGCCAGCCACGCGAAGATGCCCTATTGGTGCACCGATTGCCGATCCTATTTCAGCGTCAAGACGGGCACCGCCATGCAGCGGTCGAAAATCCCACTTCGGAAGTGGGCGATCGCGATCTATCTGTGCCTGACCTCGCTCAAGTCGGTTTCGTCGATGAAGCTGAAACGCGACATCGGTGTATCGCAGCCGACGGCGTGGTTCATGCTTCATCGCATTAGGGAAGCCTGGGGCGGCGACAGCGAAGGTCCGTTCGACGGGCCGGTCGAGTTCGACGAAACCTACTTCGGCGGGAAGCGCCGCAACATGTCGAATGCCCAGCGCAAGGAGCTTGCGGGAACGGGCCGGGGCGCGGTAGGCAAGGTCGCGGTCGTTGGCGCGAAGGACCGGGCCACCAACAAGGTTGCGGCGCAGGTGGTAGAAGCGACCGACCGCGAGACGCTGCATGACTTCGTAGCCGAGAACGCCGAGCCGGACGCCGTGGTCTACACCGATGACGCGGCGGCCTACGAAGGGATACCGAACCCGCATCAAAGCGTGAAGCACTCGGTCTCCGAATATGTCAACGGGATGGCGCACACCAACGGGATCGAGTCCTTCTGGTCGATGCTCAAGCGCGCCCACAAGGGCACCTTCCACAAGATCAGCCCCAAGCATCTTGACCGTTACGTCCAGGAGTTCGCTGGCAAGCACAACATCCGCGATTCAGGGACGCTTGTGCAAATGCGGGATACTGTCGCTCGGCTGGTCGGGCGCAACCTTCTCTACCGCGACCTCATCGCGGACAACGGGCTTTCGTCGGGTTCCGGGGCGTAAAGGCTCCGTGCGCCGGAACAGCGCCTTAGCCAGTTTTTCCGGCGTTGCGCCCGCAAGATCGCGGGCGGGATCAAGCATCGGTTTCATGATTGTTTAATCTACCGAGATTTTGTTACAGCATGGTCTTCATACGCTTTCTCGCCGATCCAGTCCTCCAAATACTCCTTGTAATACAGTCCGTTGCGCTTCCCCCACGAGCACTCGTCGTTGTAGGTCTTAAGAAGATGACGCGCTATCTCCTTTGCCCGAATCGAAGATACTGTTGGGGAAGTGAGGAGTCCTCGATTCCGCAAGAGGGCCTCACCAATGGTCATCGTTTCGTTTGGCAAGCGCCATCGGACCAATGAGGAAACCACCAGAAATTTTATGGCCTCTTCTTCATTTATCCAGCCGACTTCAGGGTTGGCTGGGCTTTCTCCCGTGGTCGGGCTTTCTGCAATTATTTTTAGCGGTTTCTTCTGGGTCCGCCGCCATATTTGTAGAACGCTGTTCCATATCTTTTTCCGCCAGTAGATGGCGCTGGGAAGTAAGCAGAGGGAAAGCAATGCTCCCCAGCCCCAATGTCCTAGTGGAAGCCAAGGCTCCATCAGAAACCCCAAGAAAATAGGGGCGACAGAAAGCCCTGCGATGACGAGAATCCACATCCGCGCATCCTGCCCACGGGCCAAATAAATGTCAACCCTCCTTTGTAATCCCCTTAACAAGGGCGTGAACATTCGCCGCACTGGCCAGCGCGGTCGCGGATGTGGTAGTCGTCTTCATGGTGTTGCTTCCTTTCTTGGTTTAAGCACCCCGAGCCTACGGCTCAGGGGAAGCAACGCCACCCTAATTCAAAGTTTCAACAAATACCGGGACATCCCCCGGGAGAGTGGCGGCACCCTACATGTAGCGGTCATGGGCGTTAACCGGATAGGCAAGGTTCAGTGAACACTTTTACCTGCCTCCGCCATCCCGATCGGCGATCGACCCATTGTCGTTGGCGGCCGTCATTCGTAAGGCGTCTTTGGCTTCGCGATAGAGCTGCCACAGTCGCGTTCGGCTCAGGCAATGCTTGTTCATCAACACCTTCCACGGTGTCTTCGGTGGCCCATCCCGCTCGGCGACGAACTGCCTTCCGAATGCAGTCAATCGCGGCGCTTCGCCCAACTCGCCCCTCACCCCGTACACAAATCAACAGAAATACGCATTTTGCCCAACGACCAAAAGTCCACAGACGGGCCCCCATAGCGGTCTTGGCGGGCGTGGGTTTCGGCCCCCCGGGGTCGCGCGCGCATGCCTCGGCGAATGCCATTCGCCTGCCGCCGATCACACGGACACACACGCATCGCAATCGACGATCGAGGCGCCCGATCTCGCGACGGCACCGGACTAAGAGTGCGGTTCCTTCAACCGCTCGGCCACCCATCCATTACCGTGGCGCCGATAGACATCGACCGGGATGGCGACCCGGACGCGTCTTCTCGCGTTCGACTAGGTCACACAATCGGCCGAATGGGTCGAGGTTGCCGCCGCCGCCGAGGCCTGCCAGAAGAACCTGAGAATTCATGGTAATTGGACTGTCTTGACATTGATAATCTGTCCATATAGACTGTTTATACAATGAGTTGACAGTCCAATTTCTCAAGGGCGGGAGCCCGACGGACCCGGAGGCCATCGAATGGCGATCGCGACGAGCAGAGAAGACCCGATGTATCGGGGCAGGCCGAGACCAGTGCTGTCATGGCGGGCCGAGGCGGCGCCAACACTCGGGGCCTTTGCCATCCTCCGTGATGGCAGCGGGTTCGCCGAAAGGAAACAGCGACCATGCGATTCTTCGCGTTCCTATTCTTCCAACAGTTTCGAGCCGGCGTTTCGGAGCATGAGGTGTGGAATGAGCGCCACATTTAGTGGCGCCGATCGATCCGCCGGAGGTATCAGATGAATATCGCAACTGCCGTTGCCAACGATCGCCAATTGTTCGTCGAGAGGCGATCGGAATCGTGCAAGATCGTTCGTATTCAGGCCCCTGAAACTTTTTCAATCTATCGCGACGGGCTGCTCTGCGAGAGGCTAGTCGGTACCAATTCGGCGGCTCAAAATCGAACTATCGCATTGTCAAACTGCTACCCCGAGCATGTTTAGCAATTCGAGTAGTGAGCCACGAATTGGGAGATCATCGAATGGCGACAACGACGAGCAGAATAGACCCGACGCTTCGAGGTGGACCGGAATCGGCGTTGGCCTGGGGGATCGGTTCGGCGCCCAGCCTGGGGACCTTTTCCATCCTCCGTGATGGCAGGCTCCACACGCGATTGGGCGGCACGCCGCGACAGGCCCGATTTCGCACCGAACGACTGTCCGATCGGGCGCCGCGACATCACTGGTGCTGCATCGACGAAATCGGCGGCGTCTTGATGAGCGCCGGCGGCGCGGAGTAACGCGGGCCTCGGGGGATGTGATCATGCGCTTTGTCCGGCTTCGCGACTTCGCCGCCGATCGAAACGGCAGCGCCGCTATAGAATACGCGATCCTGGCCGCGGGGATCGGGTTGACTCTCGCCATGACAGTTTCGCTGTTGGGTGACCGGATGATGACCACGTACGGTAATATCGCCGATGCAATCATCGCCGCGAGTGGCGATCCCGATACGCCACCGCCGTGCCCGCCGGCGGGTAAAAGCAAGAAAAACGACAAGGGCAAAAAGAACGGCAAGCCATTCTGCAAGAGCTAGTGTTGCGCCGCGGCCGATGACGCGGCACCGAACGGCGCCCATGCACACCGTCGAACACATGGTTTCCGTCCGCCGCCCACGTAACGGTGTGGCGAAACTTCGGCGTCATTAGCCGATACCGTTGCAGCCCCATCAGCGCCATTGAAAATCTGCGGCCGACAGACTTGGCCCGACGAAGAAGGGGCGCGTTGCACTTTGGCCTAACCCTGAGTCGAGATGGGCGTCCCGGCGCACGAAACTCTTGGAGCGCCGGGCCCGGCCGCCGGCCCGAGCCCGGCACGCCGTTCGGCGCGAATATGCTTGCCAAGCCGCGAGGCTTCGTTCAATCATCGCCGCCCTTGGAACGATGCTGGCGCAGAATTAGGGCCCGCCATGACCGGTCGAAATCTCCGCAAACTGTCGCTCGTTCCCGCCGCCGCGCTTTGGCTGGCCGCCTCGGGCGCGGCTGCCCAGGCTGCCGAATTCGGCGATTGGCTGGCCGATTTCCGGGTCGAGGCGGCCCAGGCCGGAATTTCACCTGCCGTGCTGGATGCCGCGCTCGGCAACGTTAAACCGATACCGCGCGTCATTGAACTCGACCGCAAGCAGCCCGAATCTACGCAGACCTTCGAGGAATACCTCGCCAGGCGGGTCACGGCGGATATGGCTCACGAAGGTCGCCGCCTGCTCGACAAACACCGTGCGCTTCTCGAGGCGATCGGCGAGGAATATGGCGTGCAGCCGCGCTTCATCGTCGCGCTGTGGGGCGCCGAGACGCGCTATGGCAAATACACCGGTGGGTTTTCCGTCATCGCCTCGCTGGCGACCCTTGCCCACGACGGACGCCGCAGCAAGTACTTCCGCGGCGAGCTGCTGAACGCGCTCAAGATCATCGACGCGGGTCACATCACGGCCGACCAGATGACGGGCTCCTGGGCCGGCGCCATGGGCCAGAGCCAGTTCATGCCGTCGAGCTTCCTGCACTACGCCATCGATTACGACGGTGACCAGCGGCGCGACATCTGGGGCACCCATGCCGATATCTTCGCATCCGCGGCCAATTATCTGGCGCGGGCCGGCTGGCGCGGCGACCAAACTTGGGGCCGCAAGGCACGGCTGCCCGACGGCTTCGACCCGACGCTCGCCGATCTCGGCGTCGTCAAGCTTCTCAGTGAATGGCAGGCCCTCGGCGTGCGTCGCGCCGACGGCAGCGACTTACCGGCTCGCGATCTTCGCGCTTCGATCATCATGCCGGGCGGCGAAGACGGCCCCGCCTATGTGATTTACGGCAATTATCGGGCGATTCTGAAGTGGAATCGATCCAACTACTTTGGTGTATCGATCGGGACTCTTGCAGATCTCATTGGAAACAGTTAGAATCCAGACTCTGTTGGTAGCGTGTCCTCGGTTTTCAGTGATGATGACATGACAGTATTTGCAACTCGTTGGGCGGCACTTTCCCTCATCTCCATCGCGATGCTTTCGCTCGGCGCTTGCGCCGAAATTCAACTCGCGGCGTTCAGCGCGAAGGAGATTGCGGCGCATACCGATGAGCCCGTCAATCGGGGCGAATTCAAGGTCGGCGATCCCTATGAGGTCAACGGCGCCTGGTATTACCCGGCGGTCGATCCCGGCTATGACGAGGTCGGTGTCGCGTCGTGGTACGGCGAAAAGTTCCACGGCCGGCCGACGGCCAATGGCGCGATTTACGACATGAACGCCCTGACCGCGGCGCACAAGACCCTGCCCATGCCGTCGACGGTACGCGTCACCAATCTCGACAACGGCCGGTCGATGCTGCTCACGGTGAACGACCGTGGACCGTTCGTCGCGGGCCGCATCATCGACGTCTCGCGCCGCGCGGCGCAGCTCCTCGGTTTCCGGCGCAAGGGCACGGTCAAGGTGCGCGTCCAGATCGTTCGGGACGACGCGCCCGAGCCGTTGATGGCCGCGCCGGCCGGCGCGGTGAGCCAGGAGCCGCTGGTCCAAACGGCCTCTCTATCGCCGACAACCGCGACCGGCTATGGCGGCGGCGCGCTGAACACCTACGTGCAGGTCGGCGCGTTCGGCAGCCTGGACAACGCGACGCGTCTCAGCATTCAGCTCGCGCCGATCGGCCCGGCCCAGACGACCAAGGCGACGATCGCCGGTCAGACCGTCTATCGTGTTCGACTGGGGCCCGTCGGATCGCTTCAAGAGGCCAACAGCCTGCTCCAGCGCGTCATCGCCGCGGGCCATTACAGCGCGCGTTTGGTCGTCGATTGAAGCGTGACGCGTCGGCGGTCTGGACGGTCGCCGAAATCTAGCCATAATCGCGTGGCAGACCAGGGCCGTTGGCCGGCTGGCCGACGTCGCCCTAAGTATAAGACCGTTCGGATAGAGGATAAACATCGTGAAGCTTGTGACCTGGCCGCGCCTGGCCTCCTTCCTGTACGCCCTGTTGATCGTCGGTGTGGCGCCGCTGCCGTCGCACGCCGTCGAGACCGAGGCACGCAACGTCATACTGATCGATGACGTGACCGGAACGGTGCTCTTCGAGAAGGATGCCGATGCCGCCGCGCCGCCGTCATCGATGAGCAAGATCATGACTGTCTACATGGTCTTCCAGCGGCTCGCCGAGGGCACGCTCAAGCTCGATGACAGCTTCGTGGTCAGCGAAAAAGCCTGGCGCAAGGGCGGCTCGAAGATGTTCGTCAACGTCGACGACAGGGTCGCTGTCGAGGATCTGCTGCGCGGCATCATCGTCCAGTCGGGCAACGATGCCTGTATCGTCGTCGCCGAGGGTCTGGCCGGCAGCGAAGACGCCTTCGCCGCCGAGATGACCGAGGTCGGCTACACGATCGGGCTCGAGAACAGCGTCTTCAAGAACGCCAGCGGTTGGCCGCAGGAGGGTCATGTCATGTCGGCGCGCGACCTTGCCCGGCTCGCGCAACGCACGATCCATGACTTCCCGCAGTACTACCATTATTACGCCGAGACCGAATTCACATATGCCGATATCACGCAGCCCAACCGCAATCCACTGCTCGGCCGCACGCCGGGCGTCGATGGCCTCAAGACGGGGCACACGAGCGCGGGCGGTTACGGCCTGACGACCTCGGCGGAGCGCGACGGCCGGCGCTTGATCCTCGTCATGAACGGGCTGCCGAGCACCCGGACGCGGGCGCGTGAATCCGAACGACTGCTCGAATTCGGTTATCGCGAATTCCGCAATTATGCCTTGTTCCAGAAAGGTGAATCAGTCATCGAGGCGGATGTCTGGCTGGGCGATTCGGCGACCGTGCCACTCGTCGTCGAAGATAGCCTGACGGTTACGCTGCCGCGCAAATCGCGTCGCAAGATGGCGGTGACCGTCAAATACGAGAGCCCGGTCCCGGCGCCCCTCGTCAAGGGTGCGCGGGTCGCCACGCTCGTCGTCACGGCGCCCGGCACGCCGACGCTCGAGGTGCCGCTGGTCGCCGGCATCGACGTCGAGAAGCTGGGACCGTTCCGCCGGATCGGCGCGGCGATCAGTTACATCGTCTTCGGTTCGGGGGCGGAATGACCGGCGGTCGCCGGGGCGGGGAGGGCGCGTGAGCCGCGGCCGCTTCATCACTGTCGAGGGCGGCGAGGGTGTCGGCAAATCGACCCAGGTTGGCCGCCTTGTCGACGCGTTGCACGAGCGCGGCATCACCGCGCACCGCACGCGTGAGCCGGGCGGCAGCCCGGGCGCCGAGGACATCAGGCAGTTGCTGGTCACCGGCGAGACCGGGCGCTGGGACGCGATGACCGAGACCCTGCTGTTTTTCGCCGCGCGGCGCGACCATCTCGTCACGACGGTGTGGCCGGCGCTCGAACGCGGCGCGTGGGTCGTCTCGGATCGATTCGCCGATACGACCGTCGCCTATCAGGGATATGCCCATGGCCTGGATCGCGAGACGATCGGCCAGCTCTACGCGCTCGTCGTCGGTGATTTCGCGCCCGACCTCACGATCATCCTCGATGCGCCCGTCGACCTCGGCCTCGCCCGGGCGGGCGGGCGCGGCGGCGACGATCGTTACGAGCGCATGGATCTTGCGTTCCACGAGCGCCTGCGGGCCGGCTTCCTCGAAATCGCCCGGGGCGAGCCCGATCGCTGCGTCGTGATCGACGCGAGCGCCGCCCCCGACGCGGTGCACCGGATCGTGCTCGCCGCCGTCGTGGATCGCTTCGGTGCCGACCAAGATGGCTGACGCCGGCGACGACCGCGACGCGGCGCCACCGCCGCCCCGCAAGAACCCCGATTTGATCGGTCATGCGCGGGCCGAGGCAACTTTGCTCGATGACTACCGTTCCGGGCGTCTCGCGCATGCCTGGCTGATCACCGGACCGCCCGGCATCGGCAAGGCGACGTTCGCGTTTCGCTTCGCCCGCTTCCTGCTCGCCGGCGGTGGCGGCGAGGACCTGTTCGGCGACGCCCCGGCGGGTCTCGCGGTCGACCCCGCCGATCCGGTCTTTCGCCGCGTCGCCGCCGGCTCGCACGGCGATCTCCTGACCCTTCAGCCGGGCTACGACGATCGCCGCAAGGTTATGCGCGAGGGCATCGTCGTCGATGAGGTGCGCGCCGTCGGACCATTTCTGCGCATGACGCCGGCCGAGGGCGGCTGGCGCGTCGTCATCGTCGACAGCGCCGATGCGCTGAATGCGAACGCCGCCAATGCGTTGCTGAAGGCGATCGAGGAGCCGCCCGATCGCACTTTGGTGCTGCTGGTCAGTCATGCGCCGGGCCGCCTGCTGCCGACGATCCGCTCGCGCTGCGCACGGCTCGCGCTCAGGCCGCTGGATGACGATACCGTCGAAACCTTCCTGCGCGACCACCGGCCCGAGATTGACGCCGAAGAGGCCGCGGCGATCGCGCGTCTCGCCGCCGGCAGCCCCGGCCGCGCTCTCGGCCTCGCCGACATCGGCGGCCTCGCGCTCTACCGCGAGATGGTCGACTTGGTCGGCCAGGCGCCAAGCCTCGATCCGGAAGCACTGCACGGCTTCGCCGACCGCGTTGCGCGCGGCGACGGCGGCGCCTTCCACACGGTCATGGAACTATTGGGGCAGTGGCTCGTCGAGCTGGTGCGGACCGGCGCGGCGGCGGGTTCCGCGCGCCCCGTCATCGCCGGCGAGGATGCGGTGCGCGAACGCTTGCTCGCGGCGCGCGGCCTTGAAGAATGGACCGAGGTGTGGGAAAAGGTGACCGGCCTCGTCGCCAGCGCCGAACGGCTGTCGCTCGATCGGAAGCAGGTGGTGCTCGCGGCCTTCGCCGCGTTCGAGGCCGCGCCGCGCGCCTGAATCCCTTTTTGCAACATTTGACGAGCGTAAGCGTGCCCGACATGACCGAGGCCAAGACCTACTACGTCACGACGCCAATCTACTACGCCAACGACGTGCCGCATATCGGCCACGTCTACACGATGGTTGCATGCGACGCGCTGGCGCGGTTCATGCGGCTCGACGGCCGCGACGTCATGTTCCTGACCGGCACCGACGAGCACGGCCAGAAGGTCGAGAAGGCGGCGATCGCGGCGGGCGAGGACACGCAGGCCTTCGTCGACCGGGTCTCGCAGCGCTTCCGCGACTTGCGCGGGCCGATGGCCCTGACCAACGACGACTTCATCCGCACCACGGAGGACCGCCACACTGCCTCGGTACAGCAGCTCTGGCGCGAGTTGGTCAAGCGCGACGAAATCTACCTCGGCACCTATGCCGGATGGTATTCGGTGCGCGACGAGGCGTTTTACGCGGAGCAGGAATTGGTCGACGGCATCGCGCCGACCGGCGCGCCCGTTGAATGGGTCGAGGAGCCGAGCTACTTCTTCCGCCTCTCGGCTTGGCAGGATCGGCTGCTCGCGTTCTACGAAGCGAACCCGGATTTCATCCTGCCCGAGACGCGGCGCAACGAGGTTGTCAGCTTCGTCAAGGGCGGGCTGCTCGACCTCTCTGTCTCGCGCACCAGCTTCAAGTGGGGCGTGCCGGTGCCCGACGATCCCGGTCACGTGATGTACGTCTGGATCGACGCGCTGACCAACTACTTAACGGCGGTCGGCTATCCGGACGACGGGTGCGACCAATTCCGACGCTTCTGGCCGGCCGATCTGCACATGGTCGGCAAGGACATCCTGCGCTTCCACGCGGTCTATTGGCCGGCCTTCCTGATGGCCGCCGGGATCGCGCCGCCCAGGCGCGTCTACGCCCACGGCTGGTGGACCAACGATGGCCAGAAGATGTCGAAGTCGCTCGGCAACGCCATCGACCACCTGGCGCTGGTCGACAAGTACGGCCTCGACCAGGTGCGCTATTTCGTGCTGCGCGAGGTGCCGTTCGGCAACGACTTCGACTTCTCGCATCAGTCCATGGTCGGGCGCATCAACGGCGACCTGGCCAACGACTTCGGCAACCTGGCGCATCGCGTGCTGTCGATGATCGCCAAGAACTGCGGCGGCCAGGTGCCCACGCCGGGCGCGCTCACGGCTGGCGACCAGGCGTTGCTGGACGCCGCGGGCGGGCTGCTCGATACCATGCGCGAGCACCTGCTGGTCCAGGAGTTCCACGCCGCCTTGGCCGCCCAATGGCGCGTCATCGCCGAGGCCAACCGCTACGTCGACGCCCAGGCGCCCTGGGCGCTGCGCAAGTCGGACCCGGCGCGCATGGCGACCGTGCTCTATGTGCTCGCCGAGACCATCCGCCGCCTCGCCATCCTGGCCCAGTCGGTCACGCCGGGCGCGGCGGCGCGCATGCTCGACCAGATCGCCGTTGCCGAGGACGCGCGCGATTTCGCCCACCTCGGCCCCGACCACGCACTCGTGCCGGGCACCGCGCTGCCCAAGCCCGAAGGCGTCTTCCCGCGCTACGTCGACGAGGAAGAGAAGGCGTCGTGACGCTCGTCGACAGCCACTGTCATCTCGACTTTCCCGATTTCGCCGACGAGCTCGACGACATCGTCGGCCGCGCGCATCAGGCGGGCGTTACCGTCATGCAGACGATCTGCACGCGGATCACGAAGTTCGACGAGGTGCTCGCGTTGGCGCGGCGTTTCGACGATATCTACTGCTCGGTTGGCATCCACCCGCACAACGTCGCCGACGAGCCGGCGATCGAGGCCGCCGACCTGGTCGCGCGCTCGGTCGACGACAAGGTCATCGGCATCGGCGAGACCGGGCTGGACTACCACTACGACAACAGCCCGCGCGACGCGCAGCGCGCATGCTTCCGCACGCACATCGAGGCGGCGCGCGAGACCGGCCTGCCGGTCATCGTCCACACGCGCAACGCCGACCGGGACACGGCCGACATCCTGGCCGACGAGATGGGGCAGGGGGCCTTCAGCGGGCTGATCCACTGCTTCTCCACGGGCCGCGAACTTGCCGAGAGTGCGCTCGAGCTGGGCCTCTACATTTCGATTTCGGGCATCGCGACCTTCAACAACGCCGAGGAGTTGCGCGACATCGTGCGCGACGTGCCGCTCGAACGCCTGCTGGTCGAGACCGACGCGCCCTATCTCGCACCCGTGCCCAAGCGCGGCAAGCGCAACGAGCCCGCCTTCGTCGTGCACACCGCCGAGCGCGTCGCCGAGGTCAAAGGCATCAGCGCGGAAGCGCTCGCCGTCGCGACGACGGCGAATTTCTTCGCGTTGTTCACCAAGGCCCGGTCCAAAGCCGCACCATGCGGGTGACTGTATTGGGCAGCGGGCCGTTGGGCGGCGTGCCGTTGCCTGGCTGCGGCTGCCCGGTGTGCCGCTCGCCGAACCCGCGCAACCGGCGCCGGCGGGTGTCGATTCTGGTGGAGGAGGGGGAAACCCGCCTGCTCGTCGACGCCTCGCCCGACCTGCGCGCCCAACTGCTCGATCTCGACGACGTGCGTCTCGACGCGGTCATCTTCACCCATGCTCACGCCGACCACTGCCATGGCATCGACGATCTGCGTTCCGTGAACCACCGCAACGACGCGCCGCTCGACGCCTTCGCCATGCCGGCGACCCTGCAGGCGCTGGACGCGCGCTTCGGTTACGTCTTCGAGCCCGTCCGGCCCGGCTTCGGCTGGTACAAGCCGCAACTCATTCCGCGCGCGGTCGATGGCCCGTTCCGGATCGGCGACATCGACGTGACACCGTTCGAGCAGGGCCATGGCCGCGGCACGACGCTCGGTTTGCGATTCGGGCCGATCGCCTATTCGACCGACGTCAACGCGCTGTCCGACGCGGCCTTCGACACGCTCGCCGGCATCGACGCCTGGCTCGTCGACTGCCTGCGGCCGGCACCGAACCCGATGCACTCTCATCTCCCACAGACGCTCGAGTGGATCGCGCGCGTCGCGCCCGAGCGCGCGTATCTCACGCATATGAACCACGAGCTCGATTACACGACGTGCTGTCGGAAACGCTGCCACCCGGCGTCGCACCGGCGTATGATGGATTGGTGATTGAAGTTTGATCGGAACTTTCCGGTCCAACTGTATGAAAAAAGCCACATCTGGAAGCTAATGTGATGCTTCAAGTGAAGCCTTCGGACGGCAACTGCCAGCCGTGGCGATTCCAGATGATGCGGTCTTGTCGATGCCCAATGCAATCAGGCATGATCCAGTCAGTCTAATCCCTGATGCGAGGGTGCGTGACAATGGCCGTCGAGCCGAGAACCATCGACACCTACATCAACGACGCCAAGCGCGCTCTCGGTCTCAAATCCGATCGCGAGCTGGACCGCTGGCTTGGCTTCAAAGGCCCGGCGGTGTCCGCATGGCGCACGCGGCGCGCCTGGCCGGCCGACGACACGATGATCCGGGTCGCTGAGGCGGGCGGCAACGACCCGCGTCTGGCGGTCTGCTATCTGCACCAATGGTCGGCCGCGACGCCCAAAGTCCGTGCGGTCTACCGAGCCATCGCCGATGCCGTCGCCAAGACGGCCGCTGCGCTCGCCATGCTCGGTGCCGCAACCGCCACGACTCCCGCGAACGCCACCAGAACAATTCAACACGCCTACGTAACCGTATCAGCGTCGTCTGTTACTGCTTTGAAAATACACTTTAATTTGCAGCGTGTGGGGGTGTCTGCGATTGGCGCCGGGCGTTGTGTTGGTCAGAGACGGCAATTCTCATAGTGGTTATTATTCATAATATATCTTATGCGCTTAATGGATAGGTCATATGAGCTAAAGAATGAGAGCTTTATTGGCCCGCTTTCGTCTGTCTCCCCCCTCTTCTTAACAATGTACTTTATGTCATACACGGTGAGAACGAATGGCGTATTCCCGTTTGGGGCGCCGGGAATTGTATAATTCCAGCGCGTTCCGCGCCAACACTTGAACCCAGTGAGACCACCCATGAGCCCGATCAAGCGACTCCTCGACGTCATGGCCAAGCTGCGCGACCCGGACGGGGGCTGCCCGTGGGATTTGGCGCAGAATTTTTCCACCATCGTTCCCTATACCATCGAGGAAGCCTACGAGGTCGCCGAGGCGATCGACGCCGAGGATTGGGCCGCGCTGCGCGACGAATTGGGCGATCTCCTGTTCCAGGTCGTGTTCTACGCGCGCATGGCCGAGGAAGCCGGGCTGTTCGACTTCGATGACGTCGCGGCCGGCGCCGCCGAGAAGATGGTCCGGCGCCATCCCCACGTTTTCGGCGATGTCACGGTCGAGGGCGCCGCGGGACAGACCCGGGCATGGGAGGCGCACAAGGCGGCCGAGCGGGCGGCGAGGGCGGCCAGGGACGGCCGCCTGCCCAGCGTCCTCGACGGTGTCGCCGACCGCCTGCCCGCCAGCGCGCGCGCGACCAAGCTGCAGGCGCGCGCGGCGCGGGTCGGCTTCGACTGGCCCGATATCGCGCCGGTCTTCGACAAGATCGACGAGGAAATCGATGAGATCCGCGCCGCGTTGGTCGACGGCGCGCCGGCCGAAAGGCTGACCGACGAGATCGGCGACCTGATGTTTGCCTGTATCAACCTCGCCCGCCATGCGGACGTCGACGTCGAGACGGCGTTACGCGGCGTCAACGCCAAGTTCGAGCGCCGTTTCCGGCGCATCGAGGCGCTGCTCGCAGCCGAAGACCGCACGCCCGACGGCGCGACGCTCGAGGAGATGGACCGGCTCTGGAATCAGGCAAAATCGGAGGAAGCCAGCTAAACCGTGCGTCACCCGGCCGATTTCAGTGCGATCCGAAGTCGGAGATCGTGCGATCGAGCAACGGGTAATGGGAATGGCCCCGGTGATATTCGTCATCCTCGAGCGTATAGTTTTCGACGTGCACGTCGTCGTGTCCGTCCTCGCCCGTCGGACAGCCCCCGAGGGCGACCGCGACGGGGACCAGGGCAGCCATTGCGATGATATGCGGCCGGCTTTCATGTTTCACCTCGCCTGTCAGTGTCTCCCTACCATATATGCTAGCATCGTGGTCGCGCGGCAAGCACGGGGGCAAGCGAGATGGCGGCGGGACGCGAATGGCACGAAGGCATCGTCAATCTGTGGCCGACCGTGATTTTCCAGCGAAAGCTTGGCGACGCGGACGGGCCGAACCGTGATTTGCTCAGGTTGATCAACGCGTTGGACCGCGAACATCAAGACCTCACGACCGATTATCTGGCGTCCGACCTGTTCAACAAGGACGATCCGGCCGTCAATTGGCTGCGCAGCCAGGTCAACCAGACCGTGATCGGCTATCTACGCCAAATCGGTATCGATTATGAAGTGAATTGGACTGTCCAAGGGTGGCCCAATGTCAACCGCCTCGGCGACTATCACGATTATCACAACCACCCGCGCGCCTATCTCAGCGGCACCTATTACGTCAAAATGCCGAAATCTCGCGAAAAACTCAAGAACCGTAACGACTTACGGCCCGGCTGCATCACGCTGTACGACCCCCGTCCGGGCGTCAACATGAACGCGATCAAGGGCGATCCCTACGTCGATCCCGAATATACGGTTCTGCCCGAGCCCGGCATGCTCTTGATGTGGCCCGCCTTCATCAACCACTTCGCCCACCCCAACCTGTCGAAGGAGACACGCGTCAGCGTCAGCTTCAACATCGTACTGAAATGGGCCGATCACTACTTGCCCGAACAGGGCTAAACACGGTTTGGTTCAAGGATCGGCGCGCATGAAGGGGCTGTAGCCTGCCCTGCCCGGTTTGTGAGACGCCCCGTCTCATCCCAGTCCTCCCAACCGTTGAAGCGCATGGGCTCGGTCGCGTCGAGCGTTTCGAGGCGTCGCGCCAGCGCGGCCTTATAGCCCTGGAGGCGGTCAGGCATTTCGCCCGGGTCGGAATACTGGATGCCGCCCTCGACGCCGAAGGCGACGAAGGGCGGCAGGACGTCATAGCCCATGTAGTGAAGCGTGAAGTTGGTCGGCCACAGCAGCAGATCGATGTCGGCGTTGCGGCCGTTGTGGGCGAAGGTCGCCGCGGTGCCGCCCGTGGTCACCGAATGCATGGCGCGCCGGCCGGCGAAATAGCCCGCGTCATAGCGCATCTTGCTGGTGTAGAGGCCGCCGTAGACCAGCACCCGGTCGAGCCATCCCTTGAGTATCGCGGGCGTGCCGTACCACCACATGGGATACTGGAAGATCAACAGATCGGCGCGTTCGAGCTTATCGATCTCGGCCGCGACGTCGGGGCTGAGCGTGCCCGTCTCCCAGGCGTGCCGTTGCTCGGTCTGTGCGGTGAAGCAGTCGGGGTCGCGTCGCACGGGATAGCGCCCGGGTCCTTCGACCGGATCGAACGCCATGGCGTAGAGATCCGAGACCTCGACACCGTGGCCGAGTCCGGTCAGCGTGGTGACCGCGACATCCTTCATCCCGCCGTTGAACGACGCCGGCTCCGGGTGGGCGAGGACGATCAACGCGCGCATGGTCGGGCCCCCCGCCCTTCGGGTTATGACTCTTCTCGTAGGAGCCGGATCAACGCGGTGTTGTCTAAGCGCCCCTCGCCGCGTGCCTTAAGCCGGGCAAACTGCTGGTCGATCAGAGCGGTCATCGGCAACAGCGCGCCGTTTTTGCGCGCTTCGGTCAGGCAGAAACCGACGTCCTTGTGCATCCAATCGGCGGCGAAGCCGAAGTCGAATTTGCCTTCGAGCATGGTGCCCGCCCGGTTGTCCATCTGCCACGACTGCGCCGCGCCCTTCGAGATGACATCGACCACGCGCCCGGCGTCGAGCCCGGCGCGCTGGGCGAAATTGAGCGCCTCGGCGAGTCCCTGGACGACACCGATACAGCAAATTTGGTTGACCATCTTGGTGAGCTGGCCGTTGCCGACCGGGCCCATGTGGGTGACCGCGCGGGCATAGCTCTCGATCACCGGTTCGGCCCGCTTGAAGGCCTTCTCGTCGCCGCCGACCATGACCGTCAAGACGCCGTTCTTGGCGCCGTCCTGGCCACCCGATACCGGTGCGTCGAGGAATTCGAAACCGTGCTTGTGCGCTTCGGCCGCGACCTCGCGCGCGGCCTCGGCCGATGCCGTCGTATGATCGACGAAGATGCTGCCCCGCTCCATGCCCGTGAACGCGCCCTCAGGGCCATAGACGATCTGGCGCAGATCGTCGTCGCCGCCGACGCAGGCGAAGACGATTTCGGCGCCGAAGGCGGCGCCCTTCGGCGTCTCGGCCGTGTGGCCGGTATTGACCAGATTCCAGGCGTCGACCCTGGCGCGGGTGCGGTTGTAGACCGTGACATCGTGGCCCGCCTTGGCGAGATGCCCGGCCATGGGAAAGCCCATGTTGCCCAGCCCGATAAACGCGACTTTCTTCATCTTGTACCGCCCTTCTGAAGCAAATTCCCCGCGCCGTCCTTCCCCGATGGCGCGACGCCGGGTCGCGCGATCATATCCAACGGCCAGGCGACGGGCAACGCCCTCGCCGCGCCTCGGCCGCTGCGCAGTAAGGCGGTGTCGCCGTGGGTTATTCGGGCGCGACCGGGCAGTCTCCGGCGGCGGCCATCTCGACCCATGCGGCGTTGACAGCGACGTTGTAGTCGTCGAGCACGGCAGGGATCTTCCGTTCGCCCTTGAGGAATTCGGCGGTGAATTGAAGCGCGCGCGCCGCGCCGCCGCCCAGCCAACGCGCCGAGGCCTGCGCCTCGAGATCGGGAAAGTCGTATAGCGCGAGCACGCCGGGCACGTCCGCGGCATTGCCACCCGTCACGCCGACGATCGCCTGGACTTCGGGCGAATCGGCGGTCCAGGTCTCGGGGTCGTCGCGGTAGGCCGCGTCGGCGGCGGTGATCGTCTTGATGAAGTTGCACATGAACGCCGGGTTTTCGGCGGCGAACATGCGGTCGGCGATGATGCCGTCGAAGGTCGCCTTGCCCCAACTCGACAACAGGCCCGAGGTGATCAGTACCTTGCCGGTGCGCTTGATCTCGCCCAGCGCCGGGTCCCAGACGAAGGCCGCGTCGATGTCGCCATCGCGCCACGCCTGAACGATGTCGGGCGGCTGCATGTTTCGGACGGTCAGTTCCTTCGGCCCAATACCGAACTGTTCGAGCGCGAACAGCAAGTGGAAATGCGTCGTCGAGGCGAACGGCACGCCGATTGTCTTCCCGCGCAAGTCCCGCGGCGCCTCGATGCCCGAACCGTCGCGCACCACGAGAGCCTCGGCCGAGGCGATATCCTCGGCGATCCAGATCAGCTCGACCGAGAGGCCGCGGCTGACGCCGGCGGCGATCGGGCTCGAACCCGCCATGGCGATCTGCACCTCGCCCCGGGCCATGGCGTTGATCACCTTGGCGCCCGAATCGAACTTGCGCCAGGTGATCTTGTAGCCGGTCGCCGAGCCCAGCTCGCCGCCCGCGATGACGAGCTTCCACGGGTTATAGATCGGCTGGTAGCCGATCGTGATTTCCTTGTCTGCCAGGGCGCTTGCGCCAGGAACGATCAGTCCCAGGCCGATTATCAGGCAGCACGCGACGATTCTAGGCACGACACGCCTCCCAGTCCGAGGAATGTCTGGATCGGGCTCACCCACCTTGGTGGGCGCCCCGCATCACCTGTATAGCATCAATCGTCGTGCGCGGGCGCATACCACGGATCAGTCCTCGCTCAGCACCTCGCGCAGCGTCTTGCACATCGCGTCGATATGATCGCGCTCGACGATCAACGGCGGCGACAGCAGCAGAGCGTCGCCCGTGGTCTTGACCACCAGGCCGGCCGCATAGAGCCGCTTGAGCACATCGAAACCGCGCGCGCCCGGCTTGTCGGCCGGCGCCAAATCCATGCCGGCCAGGAGGCCATAGCCGCGGATGTCGGTGATCGTCGGAATGTCTTGCAGCGCGTATACCTGATCGAGGAAATACTCGGATATCTCCGCGGCGCGGGCGAACAGGTTCTCCCGGCGATAGATCTCGAGCGTCGCGAGCGAGGCGGCGACCGCGACCGGGCAGCCCGAATAGGTATAGCCGTGGAACAGCTCGACGGCGCCCGGTGCTGCGTTGTTGACGATCGCGTCGTAGACGTGGTCACGCACCGCGACGGCGCCCATCGGCACGTTGCCGTTGGTCAGTGCCTTGGCCATCGTCATGATATCGGGCAGCACCTCGAAGCTGTCGGCGGCGAACGGCTTGCCGGTCCGCCCGAAACCGGTGATCACCTCGTCGAAGATGAGCAGGATGCCGTGCTGGTCACAGATCTCGCGCAGCCGCTGCAGATAGCCCTTGGGCGGCACCAGGCAGCCGACCGAGCCGGCGATCGGCTCGACGATGCAGGCGGCGATGTTGTCGGCGCCGTGCAGGTCGCACATGCGCTGCAGGTCCTCGGCCAACTCGGCGCCTTGCTCGGGCTGGCCCCTCGAGAAGCGCTGCTCGGGCAGCCAGGTCTTGCGCATATGCGCGACGCCGGGCAGGCCGACGCCGAACGCCTCGCGGTTCTTGACCATGCCGGCGACCGAGACGCCGCCGAAGTTGACGCCGTGATAGGCGCCGTCGCGGCCGATCAGGCGGACGCGCTGGCCCTCGCCGCGCGCCCGGTGGTAGGCGAGCGCGATCTTGAGCGCGGTGTCGACCGCCTCGGAGCCCGAGTTGCCGAAGAAGACGTGGTTGTGGTCGCCCGGTAGCATGTCGGTGAGCTGCCGCGACAGCTCGAACTGCGCCGGATGGCCGAACTGGAACGGCGGCGAGTAGTCGAGCTCGGTGAACTGGCGCGCCATGGCGTCGCCGATCTCCTGGCGCCCATGACCGGCGGCAACACAGAACAGGCCGGCCGAGCCGTCGAGCACCTTTTCGCCGTGATGGGTCCAATAGTGCATGCCTTCGGCGCGCACGATGAGCCTCGGGCTCTCCTTGAACTCGCGATTGGCGGTGAAGGGCATCCAATAGCTTTCGAGAGAGTTCGCGGCGTAATTCATGGGGCATCCCTTTCACTGGGGCGATCAACGCCTGGCGGCGGTGAAACTTGTGACAGATTACGAAAAAAAGGTACGATTTTGGGCCAGATTCCGATAGGGCCAATTATTCGATATGGATGAGGCCACAGGGTGCGTGATTTTCTCTTCAACCTGCCGTCGGACGGCACCGGCAGCCTGCAGTCCAGGATCCGCCGCATGGTCATCGGCGCGATCCTCGACGGCCAGTTGCCCGAGGACAGCCCCCTGCCCTCGTGCCGTACCTTGGCCAAGCGGCTCGGCGTTGCCCGCAATACTGTCGTGCTCGCCTACCAGGGGCTCGTCGACGAGGGCTATGTCGTGGCGCGCGAGCGCAGCGGCTTTTATGTCGACGGCGACATCCGCGCCGAGACGCCACGCGGCGCGACCGTCCGGGCCGACCCCGGCGGCCCCTCGGTCGACTGGGACGGCCGCTTCGCGGTGCGACCGTCGGGCCACAGCAACATCGCCAAGCCGCTCGACTGGCAGCGCTACCCCTACCCCTTCATCTACGGCGAGGTCGACCCGGGCCTGTTCCCGCTGACTGCCTGGCGCGAGTGTTCCCGGCAGGCGCTGTCGCGCTCGGCGGTCAAGGACTGGTCCCACGACCAGTTCGCCGAGGACGACCCGATGCTGGTCGAGGAAATCCGCGCGCGCGTGCTGCCGCGCCGCGGCGTGCGCGCGGCGGCCGCCGAGATCCTCGTCACCCTCGGCGCGCAGCACGCGCTTTATCTGCTGGCGACGCTGCTGATCGGCGACGCGACCACGGTCGGCCTCGAGGAGCCGGGCTATGTCGACGCCCGCAACATCTGCCGGCTGCGCGGCGCCCGGCTTAAATCCCTCGCGGTCGATACCGACGGCCTGGTCGTCGACCGCTCGCTCGACGCCTGCGATTACGTCTACGTGACGCCGAGCCACCAGTCGCCGACCACGGTAACGATGCCGCTCGAACGCCGGACTGCATTGCTCGAACGCGCCGCCGCCAAGGGCGTGGTGGTCATCGAGGACGACTACGAGCCCGAGGCGAGTTATGTGAGCGATCCGACGACGGCGCTCAAATCGCTCGATACCCAGGGCCGCGTGATCCACATCGGCAGCTTCTCGAAGGCGCTGGCGCCCGGTCTCCGGCTCGGCTACATGGTCGCCGATCCGGCGCTGATCACCGAGGTGCGCGCGCTGCGCCGCCTGATGCTGCGTCACCCGCCGAGCAACAATCAGCGCACCGTGGCATTGTTCCTGCGCGACGGCCACTACGACGCCCATGTGCACCGCCTGCATCGGACCTATCGCGCGCGCTGGGAGGCGCTGGGCGACGCGCTGGCGCGCTACATGCCCGCGTCCAGCCGCGTGCCGACCTTCGGCGGCACCAGCTTCTGGGTCGAGGGCCCGGATGGGCTCGACGCCGGCAGGCTCGCCCGCGCGGCGCGCGATGAAGGCATCGTCATCGAACCCGGCGCCGTCCACTTCCTCGCCAAGCCGCCGCCGTGCAATTTCTTCCGTCTCGGCTTCTCGGCGATCCCGACCGAACGCATCGAACCGGGCATCGAACTGCTCGCCAACCTGATCGCCCGCGAGACGGGCTGAAGCTCAACTCGGGCCGACGGGCCTTTCGCCGGCGATCGTCGTGCGGTGCATCAGGCGGCGCTGGCCGTCGTAATCGTTGATCGCGAAGTGCTGGGTGCAGCGGTTGTCCCAGATGGCGAGCGAGCCGGCGCGCCAGCGGAAGCGGCAAGTGAACTCGGGCTGCACCGCGCGTTCGAACAGGAAGGCGAGCAGCGGCCGGCTCTCCTCGACGGTCATGTCGACAAATCGGATGGTGTAGACCGGGTTGACGTACAACGCCTTGCGTCCCGATTCGGGATGCACGCGCACCACCGGGTGCTCGGTCTCGACGTCGGCCGCCGGGTCGCCCCGCCGCATCTTGATCGACTTGCTCAGCTTCAGATCGGGGCTCGGCGGCGCCTTGGTGCCGTGCGGCGCGCCGGTGTGGATCGCGACCAGCGGGTCGAGCGCGGCCTTCATGCCGTCGCTCAGCGACTCGTAGGCAGCGTATTGACTGGCCCACAGCGTGTCGCCGCCATGCTCGGGCACCTCGTGTGCATAGAGTACCGAGCCCAAGGGCGGCGCCTCGAGGAAGCTGAAGTCGCTGTGCCAGGTGCCGCCGAAGGTCGAGATGCCGACCTCGTCGGCCTCTTTCAGCACGGCGATGATGTCGGGGTGCCCGGCCATCGCCTCGACGTAGGGCACGCGGCTGACGGCGCCGAACCGCGCGGTCAGCGCGATCTGCCGTTCGGGCGTGATCGCCTGGTCGCGGAAGAAGATTACCAGATGCTCGATCAGCGCGCGGCGGATTTCGGCGTAGGTCTCGTCGTCGAGCGGCGCCGCCAAATCGACGCCGCCGATCTCGGCGCCCAATGCGCCGGCGATCAGCGTCACCGCGATCCTGTCATAGGCCGTCATGCCGGCCCCTCCCCTAGCCCGACCAGCACGCGCGTGTGGCGGGCGATCATGAGCTCCTCGTTGGTCGGGATGACCCAGGCCGCGACGCGGCTCGTGCCGGTCGAGATGCGCGGGCCGTCCGCCGCGTTGGCGGCAGCGTCGAGCTCGACGCCGAGCCAGGCCGCGCCGCGGCACACGGCGTCGCGCACCGGCGTCGCGTGCTCGCCGATCCCGCCGGTGAAGACCAGCGCGTCCAGCCCGTCGAGCGCGGCCGCGAGCGAGCCGATCTCGCGCGCGATGCGGTAGCAGTAGAGTTCGACCGCCTGCCGCGCGGCGAGGTTGCCGCTCTCGAGCAACGTCGCCATGTCCGAGCTGATGCCCGAGAGCCCGAGCAGTCCCGAGCGGTTGTAGATCAGGTCGGCGAGCGCGGCCTCGTCCATCCCCTCCTCGCGCATCAGATAGAGCATGACGTCGGGGTCCATGGCGCCGGCGCGCGTGCCCATGGGTATGCCGTCGGCGGTCGAGAATCCCATGGTCGTCGCGACGCTGTGCCCGTCGCGGATCGCACACAGGCTCGCGCCGTTGCCGAGGTGCATGACGATCAGCCGCTGCGGCAGGGGCGCGCCGGTCGCCGCCGGCCACGCGCTCACGATGTACTCATACGACAGGCCGTGGAAGCCGTAACGCCTGAGCCCCTTGTCACGCAGCTCCTTGGGCAGCGCGAGGCGTCGGGCGACGACCGGCTGGGTGGCATGGAACGCCGTGTCGAAGCAGGCGACCTGGGCAAGCTCGGGACGCCGCGCGGCGATCGCGCGGATGGCGGCGACGTTGTGCGGCTGATGGTGCGGCGCCAACGGCTGGAGCGCGGCCAGCTCGGCGATCAGCGCAGCATCGACGAGCGCCGGCGCGGTGTGGTCAGGGCCGCCGTGGACGACGCGGTGGCCGACGGCGACGATGCGGTAGTCCTCGGGCCGGCGGTCGAGCCAATCGAGCAAAAGGGCGATCGCCGGCCCGTGTCCGGCGACACCGGAGGCGAGACCGCCCGGGTCATCGACCAGCGCCTCGCCGTCGGCGTCGCGCGCATCAAAGCGCGGCGTGGCGCCGATGCCGGCGAGCTGGCCACGCAGGATCGGTGATCGGTCGGTCGTCGCGTCGCCGACACCGAAGACGGCGAACTTGAGGCTCGACGAGCCGGCGTTGAGCACCAGGACGGCGTCGATCATGTCCCCTCCTCCCCACTCAGGCTACCACCGCGCGCACCAGGACGGCGACGGAAAGCGCGGCGAGAAGGATCAGCACGAAGCGCCGGAAGCGCTCGGGATCGGCCTTCACGAATCCGCGGTTGCCGAGGCCGATGCCGACCAGCACGGGCACGACAAGCACGAGCGCGAGGACCAGCACGTCGGCATGGTAAAGCCCCTACCCGGCCGCCATGGCTGTGCCGATGACGTCGAGGCCGAAGAGAAAGGCGATGACCGAGGCGCGGCTGACGCCGACCGCCGCGGGCGAGGAGAAATAGAACAGGATCACCGGCGGCCCGCCGATTCCGGTGCCGCCGTTCATCGCGCCGGCGAGCAGCCCGGCGGCCGCCGCCGGTCCCGGCCCCGGCACGGCCCGTCACGCGAAACCGCGCCACAGCATGATCGTCGCGGCCAGGATGACGATTGCGATGGCGATGCGCACGGGTGCTGCGGGCAGCGCGGCGAGCAGATAGAGGCCGGCCGGGGTCGCCACCACGGCGCCCGCCAGCAGCCAGCGCAGCGAGCGCCACTCGACCTCGCGCCACACCTTGGGCAGGAGGTTCGCGCCCACCGCGATCTCGAGCAGGAAGACCGCAGGGATCACGACGACTGGCGGAAAGACCAGCGACAGGCTCGACACCCAGATCATCGACGAGCCGAAGCCGGCGTAGCCGCGCACGAACGCGCCGCAGAACACCGCGACGACGGCGAAGGCGATCGAGGCGGGTTCCATGGTTCACCGATGCGGGGCGGCGATAGAGGTCATTGTACGGTCATCTTTGACTCGCGTAAAGCTGACCTGCGCTCAATCGCCACGCATGCCAATCTTTATCCCACAAGGCCATTCTTGATCCCACAAGGATTGGCCGAACGGTCGGCGGCCCCCTCTTGTTGGGACAAGATTGGCGCAGGCTGGCATGATCCGATCGATCGCAATCGATCGGATTATGCCCTGGCACCGCCCCACCATTTCGGTGATCAGTTGACCGTGAAGTCCTTGTACTTGTCGAGCAGGCGGTGCGGCTTCTTCAGCGCGTCGCGGCGGAACGGATCGCCGAGTTCCTCGGTGCACATGATCTCGAGCACGGTGCATTTGTCAGACGACGTCGCCTGGCGCAGCGCGTCGCCGATCTGGTCGGCCTGGTCGACACAGATCCCGTCGGCGCCGAACGACTCGGCGATGCCCGCCCAGCTCGGGTTCTTCAGGTTGGTGCCGATGTAACGGTCGGCGTAGAAGTCGACCTGGTTCTTCTTCTCGGCGCCCCACTGGCCGTTGTTGAAGACCACGGCGGTGACCGGTATGTCTTCGCGCACGCAGGTCAGCAGTTCGTTGAAGCTGATGCCCCAGGCGCCGTCGCCGACATAGGCGACGGCCGGGCGGTCGGGCGCGCCGAACTTGCAGCCAATCGCCGTCGGGAAGGCGTAGCCGCAGTTGCCGAAACTCATGGCGGCGAAGAAGCTGTTCGGCCGGTTGAAGCGAAGGTAGCTGTTCGAGACCGAGCAGATGTTGCCGATGTCGGTGGTGACCATGGCGTTCTCGGGCATCGCCTTCTCAAGCTCGCGCAGCACGCGGCGCGGCGCGACCGGCGAGCCGTCTTGCTGGCCCCATGTGTCGAGCTCGGCTTCCCAAGCGTCCTTCTGGCTCTTGACCTCGGCGAGGCGCGTGTCGGCGTTGCCATGGCATTCGAGCTGCAGGTTGCGCAGGCGCCCCAGGATGTCCCCGGCGGCGAGGCCGGCGTCGCCTTGGACCGCGACGTCGATCTTCTTGACCAGGCCGAGGACGCGGTGGTTGACGTCGACCTGGATGATCTTGGCGTCGGTCGGCCAATAGTCGATGTCGTGCTGGGGCAGCGTGCCGAACGGGCCGAGACGGGTGCCCAGCGCGAGCACGACGTCGGCCTGTGCGATCGTCTTCATCGCCGCCTTCGAGCCTTGATAGCCGAGCGGGCCCATCCACAGGTCGTGGTTGGCCGGGAAGGCGTCGTTGTGCAGATAGGTCGTGCAGACCGGCGCCTTGAGGAACTCGGCCAACTCGACAAGAGCGTCGCTGCCGCCGCCCATGACGATGCCGCCGCCGGCGAGGATCACCGGGAACTTGGCTGATCCTAAGAGATCGGCCGCCGCCTGCAGGCTCTCGGGCCCGCCAGCGGCGCGCTCGATGCGCTGGGGCCGCGGTATCTCGACATCGAGTTCGCCGTAGAACTGGTCGCGCGGAATGTTGACCTGCACGGGTCCGCGCTCGGCGATCGAGAGATCGAAGGCGCGGCTCATCTGCTCGGCGATGCGGTCGGCACGACGGATGTCGGCCTGGTACTTGGTGATCTTGGAGAAGATCGGTAGCTGCTCGGTCTCCTGGAAGCCGCCGAGGCCCATGGTGTTCGAGCCGGTCTCGGGCGTGATGCAGACGACCGGCGAATGCGCCCAATAGGCGGCGGCGACCGAAGTCACGAAGTTGGTGATGCCCGGGCCGTTCTGTCCGATGCACACGCCGTGACGCCCGGTAACGCGCGAATAGCCGTCGGCCATGTGGCCGGCGCCCTGTTCATGCGCCACGGAGACGAACCTGATGCCAGCCGGCTCGAAGATGTCGAGCGCATCCATGAAGGCGGAGCCGACGATGCCGAAGACGTACTCGACCTTGTTCGCTACCAGAGTTTCGACGAACGCCTCGCTCGGGGTCATGCGGGTCATGGGACCCTCCCATCAGTAAGCTGTCTGCAGCGGCACGACCCGCGAGGCGTACTAGGCTCCCGCGGCGGCACAATGCCGCGGCCGATCGTTGACGTCATATGCGCCGAAATGCCCATTGGCAAAAGAGCCAATCACGTCTGCCCGATTGGGCCAGATTGGTGTGCGCAACGGCCCACTGGCCCCATCTCCAGCGCCGCAGCGCTCAACCGCCGAACATCTTCCTGAGATTGTCGAAGCCGGCCTGGTAGATGCCCTCGACGGCCTTCATGGCGTCGTTCTCCGACGCGCCGGCCGGGTTGAACTCGCTTGACCACTCCACGGTGCAGCCGCCGCCCTCGTCCTCGTTGACGCGGATCGTCGCGTGGTAGTTGGCCAGCGGCAGCGGACTTTCGAGAATTGCGTAGCTGTAACTGTGGCCGCTGTCGTCCTGGCTCTCGAGGCGTTCGACGATTTTGCCGCCGCCGGCAAGCGTCAGCGTGCGTATGCTGCCGCTGTCGTCTTCCTCGACCTCGCTCTTCTCGATCGCCGGGTGCCACGCCGGCAGCGCGTTGAAGCCGCCGATCAGGTCCCACAACTGGGTTGCCGGCACGTTGACCTTGGTCGTCATCGATACCTTGGCCATGTCCTCCCTCCTCGCCTGTCTCCCGCTGTCGCGCGGGTTACGCCTATCATGGGGTAGTCGGCCATCGTCGACAACGAATTCCGCCGCCACAAAGAAAGAGGGCCGCGCTGGTTGGCGCGGCCCTCGGAAGCTTGTGTTGGACGGTGGCCTTAGAAGCCCATGCCGCCGCCCATGCCGCCCATGCCGCCCATGTCGGGAGCGCCCGGCATGGCGTCCTTCTTCTCGGGCTTGTCGGCGACCATCGCCTCGGTGGTGACCAGCAGGCCGGCGATCGAGGCCGCGTCCTGCAGTGCGATGCGCACCACCTTGGTCGGATCGACGATGCCCGCCTTGTACATGTCGACGTACTTCTCTTCCTGCGCGTCGAAGCCGCGGCTCGCGTCCTTCGACTCCAAGAGCTTGCCGGCGACCACCGCGCCGTCGTGGCCGGTGTTCTCGGCGATCTGGCGCAGCGGCGCCTGAAGCGCCCGGCGCACGATGTCGACGCCGACCTTCTGGTCGGCGTTCTCGGGCGCCACCTTGGCGAGCACGCGGCTGGCGTACAGAAGCGCCACGCCGCCGCCGATGACGACGCCCTCCTCGACCGCCGCCCGGGTCGAGTTCAAGGCGTCCTCGACCAGGTCCTTGCGCTCCTTGACCGCGACCTCGGTCGCCGCGCCCACCTTGATCACCGCGACACCGCCGGCGAGCTTCGCCAGACGCTCCTGCAGCTTCTCGCGGTCGTAGTCCGACGAGGTCTCCTCGATCTGCGCGCGGATCTGGCCGCAGCGGCCGGTGATCTCGCGCTTGGCGCCGGCGCCGGCGATGATCGTCGTGTTCTCCTTCGACAGCTCGATGCGCTTGGCGGTGCCGAGCATGTCGAGCGTGACGTTCTCCAGCTTGATGCCGAGGTCTTCCGAGATCATCTGGCCACCGGTCAGCACCGCGATGTCCTCGAGCATCGCCTTGCGGCGATCGCCGAAGCCCGGCGCCTTGACGGCGGCGACCTTGAGGCCGCCGCGCAGCTTGTTGACGACCAACGTCGCCAGCGCCTCGCCCTCGACGTCCTCGGCGATGATCACCAAGGGACGCGTCGACTGAACGACCGCCTCGAGGATCGGCAGCATCGCCTGCAGCGAAGACAGCTTCTTCTCGTGGATCAGGATGAACGGGTTCTCCAGCTCGGTCAGCATCTTGTCGGCGTTGGTGATGAAGTACGGCGACAGATAGCCGCGGTCGAACTGCATGCCCTCGACGACCTCCAACTCGGTCTCGATGCCCTTGGCCTCCTCGACCGTGATGACGCCTTCCTTGCCGGCCTTCTCCATGGCCTCGGAGATCATCTCGCCGATCTCTGACTGGCCGTTGGCCGAGATCGTGCCGACCTGCGCGATCTGGTCCTTGGTCGAGATCTTCTTGCTGCGCTTGCCGAGGTCCTTGACGACCGCCTCGACCGCCGTCTCGATGCCGCGCCGCAGATCCATCGGGTTCATGCCGGCGGCGACCGCCTTGCAACCCTCGCGCACGATCGCCTGGGCCAGAACCGTCGCCGTCGTCGTGCCGTCGCCGGCCTCGTCGTTGGTCTTCGAGGCGACCTCGCGCAGCATCTGCGCGCCCATGTTCTCGAACTTGTCCGAAAGCTCGATCTCCTTGGCCACGGCGACACCGTCCTTGGTCACGCGCGGCGCGCCGAACGACTTGTCGAGCACCACGCAACGGCCCTTCGGACCCAGTGTCACCTTGACCGCGTCGGCCAGTACGTCGATACCGCGCAGCATCCGCGCCCGCGCGTCAGCGCCGAATTTAACTTCTTTGGCTGCCATGTCTGGATCCCTTACTCAATAATTCCCATGATGTCCGATTCCTTCATGATGAGGAGTTCCTCCCCATCCATCTTCACTTCGGTGCCGGACCACTTGCCGAAGAGGATGCGATCGCCCGCCTTGACGTCGAGCGCTTGAAGCGCGCCGTTTTCGTCGCGGGCGCCCGCGCCAACAGCAATGATTTCGCCCTCCATCGGCTTTTCCTTTGCCGCGTCAGGAATGATGATGCCCGATGCGGTCTTTTCCTCTTCCTCGATGCGCCGAACGAGCACGCGGTCGTGCAAGGGTCTAAACTTCATTCAGAGTTCTCCTCTGGCATTCGAATTTGCTGGTGTGTCATGTTGGTAGCACTCCCGGTGAGAGAGTGCCAGGGGTGTATATGGGAGACCTAAGCCCCTGTCAAGCCGAGTATTCGGTGAATTTCCGCGCAAACCGAGCGGCGTCGGCCGGGTCGAGTCCGACGCGAATATGGGCGCTTCGCTCGTCATCGACACGCTCGAGAACGTGACCCCTGCGATACAGCCAGGCGAGCGCGGCGCCGTCCTCGAGCGCGACGGTTACCTCGACGGTTCGCCGGTCGACGGCGAGCCGGTCGTCGATCACCTGCAACAAGTCGTTGCAACCCCGGCCGGTCAGTGCCGAAACCGGCACGCAGCGGCGGTCGCGGAGGAAGATATTGTCCAGCCGTTCGCGCTCGGTGGCGTCGAGCAGGTCGGTCTTGTTGAGCGCCTCGGTAAGGCCACGGTCGACGGCATCACCGAGGCCCAGTTCGGCGAGGACGGCGTGGACGTCGTCGCGCTGCGTGATGCTTTCGGGATGCGCGATATCACGCACGTGAACGACGATCTCAGCCGAGAGAACCTCTTCGAGCGTCGCCCGGAAGGCGGCGATCAGCCCGGTCGGCAGGTCCGAGATGAAGCCGACCGTATCGGACAGAATGACGCGCCGTCCCGACGGCAGGTCGACGCCCCGAAGAGTCGGATCGAGCGTCGCGAACAGCTTGTCCTCGGCGGTCACGGTCGCGTCGGTCAGCCGGTTGAACAGCGTCGACTTGCCGGCGTTGGTATAGCCGACCAGCGCGACCACCGGATAGGGCACGCGCTGACGCGCTTGCCGGTGCAGGCCGCGCGTTCGTGCGACGCCCTCGAGGTCGCGCCGGATACGCGTGATGCGCTCGTCGATCTGGCGGCGGTCGGCTTCGATCTGTGATTCACCCGGGCCGCCGAGAAATCCGAAGCCGCCACGCTGACGTTCGAGGTGGGTCCAGGAGCGCACCAGCCGGCTGCGCTGATAGCTCAACGCTGCGAGCTCGACCTGCAGGCTGCCCTCGCGGGTGCGCGCCCGATCGCCGAAGATCTCGAGGATCAGGCCGGTCCGGTCGATGACCTTGCAGTGCCAGGCCTTCTCGAGGTTGCGCTGCTGGACCGGCGTCAAGGGACTGTCGATGATTGCGATTTCGATCGAGTCCGCGGCGACCCGGCCGGCCAACTCGTCCACCCTGCCCTTGCCGAGCAGGGTGGACGAGCGGCGTTTCGAGAGCGTCACGACTTCGGCGTCGACGACCTCGAGCGAGATCGCCAAAGCCAAGCCGACGGCTTCGGCCAGCCGGCCTTCGGCCGCGCGTCCGGATCGTTCGCGCGTGATGCGCGGGTGCAGCACCAGCGCCCGCCCCCGCGAAGGGACAGCGCCGTTGACCCGGCTCAGCGGATCATTCTTCGGCGGCGTTTTCGGCCTCCTTCGACGGATCGAAGAGCTGAATCGAGGCGGCCGGCATCACAGTCGAGATGGCGTGCTTGTAGACGAGCTGTACGTGGCCGTCCCGGCGCAGCAACACCGAGAACGTGTCGAACGAACTGATGACGCCTTGAAGCTTGACGCCGTTGATGAGGAAAACGGTAACCGGCAGCTTGTTCTTGCGGACGTGGTTGAGAAAGACGTCCTGAACGTTTTGTGACTTTTCGTTGGACATTCGGCTGTCCCCTTTCTGGCCCACCAGGGGTTTCTCGTTGGCCCGACGCCATTATTGATTGTTCTGACGTCGCCATACTACCCTACCACCAAGACAGATAATCTATCAGGATTTCTTATCCAGTGCCGGGGCCGATTCAAATTTATTGGCCGCGCCGCGATCAGGGTTAGTCCTTCGGCGGCTTGCCGCCGCCCTTGCCGCCACCACTCCCGCCATTGCCGCTACCGCCAGAGCCGCCACCGCCCTTCTTGACGCTGATCGAGACGGTCGCGCTGTCGGCGCCGCCGTTGCCGTCGTCGACGCCGAAGTCGAACGAATCGATACCCGTGTAGTTGTTGTCCGGCGTGTAGGTCAAGCTGGCGCCCGACCCCGAGAGCGTGCCGTGCGACGGTCCCAAGACGATCGTGTAGACGAGCGCGTCACTATCGGCGTCACTTGCCGTGAGCGTAAAGCCGAGCGGCGTGTTCTTCTTGGTGTTGACCGATTGGCCGTCGGCGACCGGCGCATCATTGAGCGCCGTCACGGTGATCGACACGCTGGCGGAATCACTGCCGCCTTCGCCGTCCGAGACCGTGTAATCGAAGCTGTCGACACCGTTGAAGTCGGCATTCGGCGTATAGGTGACGGTGTCATCCGCGTTGATCGCGGCCGCGCCGTCAGCGCCCTGGGTCACGACGGTGACCGCGAGGCTATCGCCGTCAGCATCGCTGTCGTTGTCGAGCACGGCGATCGTGATTGCGCCGTCCTCCGCGACGTTCGCTTCGTCGTCCGTAGCCACCGGGGGATTGTTCGACGTCGGCGCGCCGACTGTGATGTCGACGACGGCCACGGCGCTTTCCGACAACGGATCGCGCGCGACGAAGGCGATGTCGTCGACGCCCTCGAAGCCGGCATCCGGTGTGTAGACAAGGTTCGCGCCGTCCCCCGACAGGACGCCGTTGAGCGGTTGTACGACGACCTCGAAGGTCAGTGGGTCGTCGTTGTCGTCATTGGCGGTAAGTAAGATCGCGAGCGGCGTGCCGACCGCCGTCACGAGCTGCTGGGCATCGCCGACCGGCATGGCGAGCCCGCCCCAGTCGCCCCAGGTTTGCGTCGCTGTGTCGCCGTCGGTCATGGTGACCTTGGCGGCGACGCAGCGTGCCGGGCCGACCAGCTCGTGGAAAGTGAGTCCGAGGAAATAATCGGCCGGCGGGTCGTAGTCGGCGGTGCGGATCGTGACGCCGTTGAACAGCCCATCGTGGAAGTCGGCCGGGTCCTGGGCGTCCATGTGCACGTTGGCGTTATAAGACGCGCCGTGGTCGGCATAGTAAGGGCACTCATTGACGCCGCCGGCGCCGAAGCTCTCCCACGGTACATTGGTCGAATCCTTGTGCGTGTACTGACGGTTCCAGACATCCATGTCGAACCACGACGGATAGACGTTGTAGCCGCGCGTGTCGGGCGTGTTGCCGGGCTGCGTGACATGCAGCGTCGCGTCGTCGTAGACGTACAGCTCGGCGCGGTTGATGTCGACCCGCTGGGCCGTCACCGTGATCTCGACGACCGGCGCCAAGGGATCGGACTGATCGACCGGACCCAAGGTGACCGTCGGCGAGGTGGCATCCTGGTAGGGCAGCACGAACAACGTGTGCACGGTGTCGCGCTGCCATCGGCTGAACACGTCATCGGCCGGCGCGTCGCGCAGCTCGAAGTGCAGGTGGTCGAAGCCGCTCGCGCTCTCGCCGGTATAGCCGATCAGGTCGCCCTTGCTGATGACGTCGTCGGCCGCGACGGCCCAACCGCTAAGATGCATGTAGTTGCTGTGATAGCAGCCGACACCCGAGCAGCTCGCAAGACCGGGGCGAAAATGACGGAGTTGGACCAGCGGATCGGAATAGCCGGAGTGGTTGCCGGCGATGATGACCTCGCCGTCGGCGATGGCGAACACCGGCGTGCCGATCGGCGTCGGGATGTCGATGCCGCGGTGGAAGTCGTAACGCGAATTCTCGGACGTCAGCTCGCGCGGGCCATAGGTCGACTCGAGCGGCAGGTCGGTGAACGCGGGATCGCCCCAGCGTTCGCTCGGGCAGCCGTCGGCTTCGGCCCAGCCCTGTGGCGGGGTCTCGGCGATGCGGCCGCACAGCGGCCAGGCCGGCGTCGGGTCATATTGCTGAGCCGACGCGGCCGTGCTCCAGGCCAGCACGACGCCGAAGCCTGATCCAAGCAACAGTTTACCCAGGTTCCGCACCCTCCAAACGTCCGCGTCCGTCGTCTTGCGTTCCCCGCCGCGCAAAAAATACGAGCCCCCTCCCTCGCGGGCGGGGGCTCGGCATATCCGATAACCCTCGGTCCGATGACAGTGCCGTCCAACCGGATTGCCACACCATCGTTGGCCGACAAACTACCATCGGCACCCGGGCGGCACAGGGCGGTGAGGAGTGACGACTGTCACAGTTCGCGCACTATCGCGGCCAGCTCGGCACAGTTTTCGAAGCGCCAGGGCGTTCGCTCGGGGCCGGGCTCGTGGCCCGTCGTCACCGCGCCGCGCATCAGCATCGGCACGCAACCGGCGGCCTCGGCGCATTCGATATCGACCGCGTTGTCTCCGACGAACCAGACGTCCCCGCCGCGGCTGATGCCGCTGCCCTCGAGTGCGAGATCGACAGCCTTGGTCGACGGTTTGTCCTCCTCGGCGTCGAACGCGCCGACCGCACGATCAAAATAGTCCTGCCAACCCAGGTGATCGATCTCGATGCGCAGGTTGACGCCGCTCTTGTTGCTGACCAGGGCCAGGTAGATACCGGCGTCGCGCACGGCGTCGAGCACATCGACCGCGCCGGGCATCGGCTGGATATGCTGAAGGTGATGCGTCTGGTAGCTGGTATAGAAGATATCACGCGCCGCCTCCCATCGATCGTTGAACAGCGTGGGAAAGAAGTCGCGCATCGACCGCGCGATCTGGCGGCAGGTGTCCTCGTAGGTCCATGTTTCGTGGCCCATCGCCGCGAGCGTCTCGTTGAGCGCGATATGGATGACGCCGAACGAATCGACCAGCGTGTTGTCCCAATCGAACAGGATCGCACGCGGCCGGGTCAGGCGCACGCGCCGATCCCGTCGCGCATATAGGCGAGGTAGAGGCCGAGCAGCCGCCGGCTGGTCTCGCCCGGCTCGCCGTTGCCGATAACCTTGTCGTCGATCTGGGTGATTGGCCTGACGAAGTTGGTCGTGCTCGAGATGAACGCCTCGCGCGCCGCCTTGGCTTCTTCGATGGTGAAGGGCCGCTCGACGACCTCGATGCCGTCCTCGCGGGCCAGACGGATCAGCGTCTGGCGCGTGATGCCGCCGAGGATCGCGTTGCTCGTCGGGCGCGTGACGAGTCGTCCGTCGCCGTCCATGATCCAGGCGTTGGTCGAGCTGCCCTCGGTGACATAGCCTTCGTTGTCGACCATGAACGATTCGTAGGCGCCTTCGGACAGCGCGTGTTGCTTGGCGAGCACGTTGGGCAACAGCGCGATCGATTTGACGTCGCAGCGCTCCCAGCGGATGTCACGCATGCTGACCGCCTTCGACCCCTTCACCGTCTCCGCATCGTTCATGAAGGTCACGCGCTTGGCGGTGACGACGAGCGCCGGGCGCGTGTCGGCCGGGAACGGGTGATTGCGCGACGCGACGCCGCGGGTCACCTGAAGATAGACCATGCCGTCGCGCACGCGGTTGCGGCGAATGGTCTCGTTCATGACTGTTTCGAGCGGGCCGCGCGCCATCGGGATGTCGATCTGGAGCTCGCGGAGCGAACGTTCGAGCCGATCGAGATGCGGGCCGCCATCGACCAAGGCGCCACCAGCGACGGCAACGACCTCGTAGACGCCGTCGGCGAACTGGTAGCCGCGATCCTCGATATGGACCTGGGCGGCGCCATGCGGCACGTAACGGCCGTTGACATAGGCTACACGTGACATTCGGACGATCCTCGGTTCAGCGTCGCCAGAACATCGGCGCGAGCAGCGCCAAGACGGTGACGAATTCAAGCCGGCCCAACAGCATGGCCACGCAGAGTACCCATTTCGCGGCATCGGGCAACAGCGCATAACCGGCTTCGGGCCCGACGACCATGCCAAGGCCGGCGCCGGCGTTGGTAAGGGTGGCCAGCGCCATGCCGAGGGCGGCGGCGGGATCGAGACCCCACATCGACAGGACGACCGTCAACAGTACGAAGGCCGCAAGAAACAGAGAAAAGAACGTCCATAGCGCCTTGATCGCCGACTCGGGCACCGAGCGATCGCCATAACGAATGCGCACCACGCCGTGCGGATGCGACAGCCGCGCGAGCTCGCGGCGGCCGTGCTTGAAGGCGAGAATGAGGCGGATGAGCTTGGCGCCACCGCCCGTCGAACCGCTCGAGCCGCCGACGAACATCAGCGCGAGCAGGAGAACCGGCACGACGGTCGGCCACATCGTCGTTCCGCCATTGATGAAGCCGGTGGTGGTCAGCGCCGAAACAGCCGAGAACATGCCGTGGCGCAGCGCGTCGCCGCCACCCAACGTTCCTTGATGCATCAACAAGAGGCCCGCGACGAGCGTGGCGATTGCCGCGGTGACGATCAACAGCGCGCATTCGGGGTCGTACCGCCAGACCCCAAAGCGACCGTGCACGAGCGCCCAGTAAAGCGTGAAGTTCATGGCGGCGGCCAACATGAAAACGACGAGGACGGCTTCGACGTTCGCATTGTCGAACGCGGCCACCGAGGCATCGCGCGTTGAGAAGCCGCCCGTCGACACCGTGCTGAGGGCATGGCCCAGGGCGTCGAACGTGGGCATGCCGGCGAACCAGAGGGAAACCGCGCAGGCCGCCGTAAATGTGGCGTAGATCCATCCCAGCACGGCGGACGAGCGCAGGACGCGCGCCTCCACCGTTGCGTGATCGCCATGCGGCATGGCGCTCTGGAATACTTCCATACCGCCGATCCCCAGCATGGTCAGAACCGATACCGCGATGATGATCGTTCCGAAGCCGCCGATCCATTGCAACCAGGCGCGCCAGAAGACAACGCCGCGGCCGAGTTCGTCGAGGCCGGTAATCAGCGTCGCCCCGGTCGTCGTGAGGCCAGAGACCGACTCGAAGATGGCGTCTGTTGGGTTGCTGAGCACATCGAGCAAATAGAACGGCGCTGCGCCGATGATCGCAAGTACAGGCCAGGCCAGCGCGACCAGCAAAAAGCACCCACGCCGCCCGATACGCCGCTCGCCGCCCTGGGTCGCGAACACCATACCGATGCCGAAGAACAGCGCAACCGCGGCAACTCCGGCGAAGACCGCGGCGTCACGCGTCTCGCCATAGCCGAGCGCGACGGCGGCAGGCGCCAACATCAATCCGGCAAAGCCGGCGATCAACCATCCGAGGTTGGCGATGACCGGGGCGAAAGACACTCGGTATTCCCGTCGTAAATACCGGCGCCTAGAAGAATTCCAGGCGCACCGAGAACAACTTCTCGACTTCCTTGACCATGCCGGCCGCGGCGAGGATGACGACACGGTCGTTGGCCTTCACGACACTGTCACCGCGCGGCATGATGACCTCGTCGCCGCGCACGATGGCGCCGACGATGATGCCCTGCGGCAACTTGATCTCGCGTAACGGCGCGCCGACCAACGGCGAGGTTTCGAGCGCCTCGGCCTCGATCACCTCTGCCAGACCCTCGCGAATGCTGTGGACGGCGCGGATGCGACCGCGTCGGACGTGCTGCAGGATCGTCGACACCGTCACGTCGCGCGGACTGACCGCGACGTTGATGCCGAGCGGCTCCACCAATGGCGCGTACGTCATATTGTTGATCAGCGTCACCGCGCGCTGGGCGCCGTAGCGCTTGGCCAGCAGCGACGCCAGAATATTGACTTCGTCGTCGTTCGAGACCGCGACAATCGTTTCGGTCGCGGCGACGTTGGCTTCTTCCAAAATGTCTCGGTCGAGTGCGCTGCCGTTGAGCACCACCGTGCGCGACAATTGGCCGGCCAGTTGCTCGGCGCGATCCTTGGAGAGCTCGATGATCTTGAGGTTGACGTCGGGGTAGTGTTGCTCGATCTCTTGGGCGAGAAACAGGCCGATGTTGCCGCCGCCGATGATAATGACGCGCCTGGCTTCCTTTTCGTCGTGGCCGAAGGCTGACAACGCCCGTTCCATATGCTCGGCGGTTACCGTGAAATAGACATCGTCGCCGGGCAGCATGTGCTCGTCCCCGCTGGGTACGATCATGCGGTCGCCGCGATTGATGCCGACGACGAACATGCTGAGATCGGGAAACACCTCGGTGAGCTGCCGAAGCGGCGTGTTGATGATCGGGCAATCGGCGCCGCAGTGGACGCCGACGACACGCACGCGACCATCTGCGAAGGGAATCATGTCGATCGCACCGGGCACCTGAAGTCGGCGGATGACCGCGCGCGCGACCTCGACCTCGGGCGAGATGATGACGTCGATCGGCATGTTGTCGCGGCTGAACAGGTCGCGCCAGATCGGCTTGAGATAACTCTGGTGGCGCACGCGGGCGATCTTGGTCGGCACGTTGAAGATCGAATGGCAGACCTGACACGCCACCATGTTGACCTCGTCGGCGAGGGTCACCGCGATGACCATGTCGGCGTCCGCCGCACCGGCCCGCTCGAGCAAATCCGGATGCGACGCGAAACCGACCAATCCCTTGACGTCGAGCGTATCGCTGATCGAGCGCACCAATTCGGGACGCTGATCGATCACCGTCACGTCGTTGCGCTCGCTGGCAAGGTGGCGCGCAATGTTGTAGCCGACCTGACCGGCGCCACAGACGACGACCTTCATCACCAGCCGCGCCCCATGGATCGCTCGGCCGGCGTTGCAGCGGCATTGTCGGCCCGCGCCTGGCCGTCGCCACCGATGCCGAGGCCCTTGAGCTTGCGGTGTAGCGCTGACCGCTCCATGCCGATGAACGCCGCCGTGCGCGAGATATTGCCGCCGAATCGCATGATTTGCGCGGCCAGGTACTGCCGCTCGAACATCTCGCGCGCCTTACGCAGGGGCATCGCCATGATCTCGCCGGTATGCTCGCTGCGCATGGCAGGCGGAGCACTGGCGGAGAGTTCCGGCGGCAACATGTCGGCGCGGATCGCGCTCTCGGCATCACCAGGCGCCATGATCAACAGCCATTCGACCAGATTTCGCAACTGGCGCACGTTTCCGGGCCAGTCGCAGGCCTGGAGCGCGGCGAGCGCGTCGTCGCCGATTTCGCGCGGCGGCAACCCCAACGAATCTGCCGCCCGCGCCATGAAATGGCGGGCCAGCAAGGGAATGTCTTCGGGGTGGTCGCGCAGCGCCGGCAAATTCATCGGCACGACATTGAGACGGTAATAGAGGTCTTCTCGAAAATTGCCGGCGGCGATTTCCACCGCGAGATCGCGGTTCGAAGCGGCGATGAACCTGACATCGACCTCGACCATCTGATCGCCACCAACCCGCTTGAATGCTTGGTCCTGCAGGAACCGGAGCATCTTGGCCTGCGTTTCAAGCGGCATGTCGCCGACCTCGTCGATGAACAAAGTGCCGCCATGCGCTTGCTCGAAGGTGCCCGTCTTGCGTGGCGTGTCCGGGCCTTGCGCACCGGCTTCCATGCCGAACAGTTCGGCTTCCATGCGTCCGGGTGTCATCGTCGCCGAACTCAAAACGACGAATGGCGCATCCGATCGTCGCGACCAGGCGTGCAACAGGCGCGCGACGACCTCCTTGCCGACGCCGGGCGCTCCGGTAATCAGGACGCGGCTGCCGGTCGGTGCCACGCGCTCGATCACGGCGCGCAATTGGTTGATCGCCTGGGAATCGCCGATCAACTCAGGGCTGCCGCCGGCCCGAAGTCGCAACTCCTGGACCTCGCGCTTGAGGCGCGCGGCCTCGACGGCACGTTCGACGACAAGCAGCAGGCGGTCGGCCTGAAAGGGTTTTTGGATGAAATCATACGCGCCGATCTTGATCGCCCTCACGGCGGTCTCAATGTTACCGTGGCCGCTTATGATGACGACCGGGAGTTCGGGGTAGTCGCGTTTGACGATATCGAGAATTTCCAGGCCATCGAGTCGCGAACCCTGAAGCCAGATATCGAGAATCAATAGCGCGGGAATGCGCGATTCGATCGCCGTCAAGGCCGCATCGCTGTCGGCGGCTTCGCGTGCTTGGTACCCCTCGTCACTCAGGATTCCCGCAATCAAGAGCCGGATATCGGCCTCGTCGTCGACGATCAGAATATCAAGCGCCATGCGATACCACCTTGGGCACGGTCGGACCCGCGCCGTCCACCGACGTTTCGCTCTCTGCGGTGCGGAAAATAATCCTTACCTTCGCGCCGCCGTCGGCGCCATCATCGAGCACCAACTCACCATCGTGATCTTCTATGATCTTCTTGACAATCGCCAGCCCTAAGCCGGTTCCCTTCGCCCGAGTCGTTACATAAGGCTCGACGAGCCGGTCGCGCGCATCATCCGGAAACCCGCGGCCGTTGTCTTCGACCTCGATGACGACGTGCTCGGCATCGGTCTGGCCGATCACGATCCGAATCCAGCCACCGTCCAGCTCCTCGCCGACGGATGACGCACGGCCGGCGATCGCATCGGCGGCGTTGCGCAGGACATTGGTCATAACCTGTACGACCTGCCGACCGTCGCAATGAAGCATGACGCCGTGATCGGGGAATTTCTTGATGTAGCGAATTTCGGGATGCTCGACTTCCTGCAGATCGACCGCCTGCTGTACGAGTTCGACGACGGCTTCGGTTTGGAAAACCGGCGCGGGCATGCGCGCGAAGGCCGAAAACTCGTCGATCATGCGGCCGATATCGCCGACCTGGCGCACGATCGTATCGGTGCAGGCGATGAAGACTTCGGGATCGCTCTTGATCTCGTGTTGGTACTTCCGTCTGATGCGCTCGGCGGAGAGCTGAATCGGCGTCAACGGGTTCTTGATCTCGTGCGCGATGCGTCGCGCGACGTCGGCCCATGCCGCGGTGCGCTGGGCGACAACCAGGGCGCTGATGTCGTCGAACGTCACGACGAACCCTTCGAGCTCGTGGCCCAACCGCTCGGCGCCGACGCGCACCAGCAGCGTCCGCGTCCGACCACGGCGTTCGATCGTGATTTGGGTTTCGGCCCGCCGGTCGGGCCGGCGCTTGACCTGTTCGATCAGCTCGCCGACCTCGGGCATGATCTTGATCAGCGGCCGGCCGATCAACCGATCGGCCCGGGTCGCCAGGAAATCGAGCGCGGAACGGTTCGGCAGCTCCACCATGCCCTCGGAATCGAGGCCGATAACGCCCGCCGAGACACCAGAAAGGACCGATTCGGTAAACCGCTGACGCGCCTCGATCTCGAGGTTGGTTTCGAGCAATTCCTGGCGCTGACTTTCCAGTTGGTTCGTCATGCGATTGAAGGCTCGGCTCAGACTGCCGATTTCGTCGCCCGACGGCCGTTCCGTGACGCGAGCCGTCAGGTCGCCCTCGCGAATTCTCTCTGCGGCGCCGATCAACGCGCTGATCGGCCGCGCAAGTTGCGTCGCGAAGTTGAGGCCGAGCCAAACCGCCGCGAGCAGCAACAGTAACGTGACGACGGCAAAAATCAGCGCGAATGTAATCTGGATCTTCGATCGATCCCCCTCGAGACGCTGATAGGCCGCGACGGCGCTTTGCGTCCGCTCCATGTGGCCGATCACGCGGGGATCGACGAAACGCCCGATCATCAGATAGACATCGCCGAATACATCCAGCCGCATGAGTGCTCGCACGCGGTCGTCGGTGTCGCTCGTCAGAATCACGACCTCGCCGCTGTCGGCCTGCCGCATCGACAACAGCGCAACGGGTTCGAACATCAGCGAAAATACAAATCCCGTGCGCCCCAGCACGCTGCCGTCGCGGGTGAACACCAGCGCTTCGCTCAGCGAGCGCAGCGCGGCCTGGGTCGCGAGCAATCTGTTGAGCTGTGCGGGATTGGCGAGCTGACGCGCGCCCGAGCGACTGATGTCGTTGGCCATGGCCTCTGCGTCGGCCCGAATTATCTTGCGGTGTTCATCGAGATAGGCCTCGGCGACGGCAAGCGATTCGCCGATCGCGGTGCTGACTCGCTTGCTGAACCACGCCTCGATGCCGAGGTTGAAGAATGACACCGAGAAGACGGCAACGATAATTGCCGGCGCAACGGCGACGACGCTGAACATCGCGACCAGGCGGATATGCAGCCGGGAGCCGGCCATGCCGCGCCGGCGTTCGATCCACAACTGCACCAAACGCCTGAGCACGACCGCGCTGAGCACCAGCGCCAGAGCAAGGTCGATATACAACAACACGAGCACGACCCGTGGATCGCCGCCGAACGGGCGCGATTCGGTCAACGCAGCATAGGTCGTGACGCCCGAGGCAATCGCCGCGATGGTCAGCGCCATGGGCAGGCGGCGCGACAGCCCGACGCGCCGCGCCCAGCGCCGCGCGCGGCGCCAGAGCGTGGCTCTCGGTTTCTCGGTTTCAGCCGTCACGCGTGCCTCCCCGTATGACTTCGATGTCGAGCTCGCGAATCTTCTTGCGCAAGGTGTTTCGGTTGATGCCAAGAACCCGGGCCGCCTTGATCTGGTTGCCGCGCGTCGCGGTGAGCGTCAGTGTGATGAGCGGCCGTTCGATTTCGCGCAACACCCGGTCGTAGAGTCCGGACGCCGGCAGGCTGCCGTTATGGGCGGCGAAATACTGCTGCAAATGGTTTTCGACGGTGGCGCCCAGGCCATCGGCCTCGTCCCGGACCGGCGCCACGGGGGCGCCGTCGGCGAGTTCGCTCGCGATGATGTCGGCATCGATCACGTCGTCCGAATACAGCACCGCGAGGCGCCGGACAAGGTTCTCCAGTTCGCGCACGTTGCCGGGCCATTGATGGGCGGCCAGTCGCACCATCGCGCCGGAATCGATCGACTTGGCGGGCAATCCTTCGGCCTGCGACTGAATCAGGAAATGGCGCACCAGGACCGGTATGTCTTCGCGCCGTTCGCGCAGCGGCGGCACGCGGATCGGCACGACGTTTATCCGGTAATAGAGGTCTTCGCGAAACTGGCCTTTTTCAACCAGACGCTTGAGATCGTGATGAGTAGCGGCGACGACACGGACATCGGCGCGCATGGCGGCGCGACCGCCGACCGCCATGTATTCGCCCTGCTGCAAGACGCGCAGCAGCCGCGTCTGGGCGTCGATCGGCATGTCGCCGATCTCGTCGAGAAACAAGGTGCCCCCCTGGGCCTGGTCGAATCGGCCAAAATGGCGGCTGGTGGCGCCAGTAAAGGCGCCCTTCTCGTGCCCGAACAGTTCGCTTTCGATCAGCTCGCGCGGGATTGCCGCCATGTTGACGGCGATGAACGGCCCGCTGCGGCGCCTGCCGAAATCGTGCAGAGCGCGGGCGACGAGTTCCTTGCCGGTACCCGATTCACCGACGATCAACGCCGTCAGATCGGTCGCCGTGATACGCGCGATGATGCGGTAGATGTCCTGCATTGCGGGCGAGCGTCCGATGAGTGGTGATTGCTCGCCCTCAAGCGTCGTTTCGTCGAGCGCGTCCACGGGTCCTTCCTCGATTGAAAGCGCTCTGTCAACAACGACAATCAAGTCATTGAGGTCGAAAGGTTTTGGTAGATATTCGAAGGCGCCGCCTTCGGTGGCTCGGACCGCCGTCATCAGCGTCGAATGCGCGCTCATCACGACCACCGGAAGGTCGGGGCGAATGCGCTTGATGCGCGGCAACAGTTCGAGACCGTCTTCGTCGGGCATGATGACGTCGGTGATCACCAGATCGCCCTCACCGTCCTCGACCCAGCGCCACAGGGTCGCGGCCTCGCCGGTCACGCGCACCTCGTGGCCATGGCGCGCGAGCGCCCGGCTGACGACGGTGCGGATCGCCTTGTCGTCATCGACCACCAGGATGGTCGCGCCCGCCATCAGACCGAACCGTCGCCAGGATGGAGTGGCAGGAGCACCCGGAACGTCGTATGGCCTGGTTCGCTCTCGAATTCGACGATGCCACCGTGATCGCCGATGATTTTCGCCACCAGGGATAACCCGAGCCCCGTACCGCCGGCCTTGCCGCTGACGAAGGGATCGAAGAGGTGGCCTTGCATGTCGGCCGGCACGCCTGACCCATTGTCCTCGATGCTCACGACCAACGGCAGGCGCTGGCGGCCGCGCTCGCCACCGATCGACAGTCTGAGGCCGGGCTCGAAGGCCGTCTTGAGGGTGATTTCCCCGGTCTCGGCCGGGACCGCCTCGGCGGCGTTCTTCAAGAGGTTAAGAAAGACCTGCACGAGCCCGTCCCGGTCGCCCAGAACGGCGGGCAACGATGGGTCGTATAGCTCGACGAGCGATGCGTGGCTGGCAAAGCCGGTCGACGCCAGTCGCCGGACGTAGTCGAGCACCTCGTGTATATTGACCGCCTCGCGCACGCCAGGCCGGGTATCCGAGAATACTTCCATTCGGTCGACCAGCCGGCAGATGCGGTCGGTTTCCTCGGTGATGAGACGCGTCAGATCACGCTCCTCGGCCGAGGCGTTGTGCTCCAGCAATTGGGCCGCGCCGCGAATGCCCGACAAGGGATTCTTGATCTCGTGGGCCAGCGCCGCGGCCAGGCCGGCGACCGAACGGCCGGCGCCGAGGTGGGTCAACTGTCGGTCGAGCTTGTGCGCGATGCTGCGCCCGCGCATCAGTGCAAGAACCCAACCAGGTGCTTCGGCAACCGCTGACACCTTGACGTCGATGGCGCGTGCGTCACCGCGCGGCATGGCGATATCGATGTCGTGTTCGGTGATCGTCGTCCCTTCCTCGCGAACTTTGGCGACGAGCGAGATCAGCGGGCTGTCGAAGCGCACGATATCGTCGAGCGGCCGGCCGCACACCACGCCGGCGCCGGCGCCGAGCAGGGGTTCCGCGGCCGAATTTACGAACCGGACGACGTCACGCTCGTCGATCAGCAACAAGGCGTCCGGCATCGCCGCGATGATTGTCTCGGCATCCGGGATCGGTGTGTCTGTCCGCGCCGCGCGCGCCGTTGCCAGCTTGGCCATCACGCGGCCTGTCGATCGATCAGCGGGGTGTAGAACGCGTCGATCGCCTGGCGCACCGCTTCGGCCTCGGCGATCCGATTGACCGTAGCGCGGAATTCGGCCGACCCCGGCAATCCCTTGCTGTACCAGGCGAAGTGCTTGCGGGCCATGCGCACGGCGTGTTCGTGCCCATAATGGACCAGCATGTCCTCAAACTGCTCGATCATCATGGCGAGTTGGGTCGCAAGCGTCGGGTTGGCGAGCCGTTCACCGGTGCGCAGGAAGTGGGCCACCTGGCGCAGGAACCAGGGACGGCCATAGCAGCCCCGGCCGATCATCACGCCATCGGCCCCGGAAAGCTCGAGGGCCGACGACACGTCGTCCAGGCTGGTGATGTCGCCGTTGACGACGACCGGGATCGTCACCGCCTCCTTGACGCGCCGTACGAAGTCCCAATCGGCGCTGCCGCGGTAGAGCTGGCAACGCGTGCGGCCGTGCACCGAGACCATGCGGATGCCGCTGTCCTCGGCGATGCGCGCGATGTGCGGCGCGTTGCGGTTGTCGTCGTCCCATCCGGTGCGGATCTTCAGCGTGACCGGCAAATCGACCGCGCTGACCGTCGCCGCCAGGATGCGGCCCGCGTGGACCTCGTCGCGCATCAGTGCCGAGCCGGCGTGGCCGTTGACAACCTTCTTCACCGGGCATCCCATGTTGATGTCGATGAGCGCGGCGCCCCGATCCCGATTGAGCTTGGCCGCCTCGGCCATGATACCGGGCTCGCAGCCGGCGAGCTGGACCGCCATTGGCTGCTCGTCAACGCAGCTCGTCGCCATGGTCATGGTGCGCCGCGTTTCGCGAACCATCGCCTGGCTTGCGATCATCTCCGAGACCACGAGTCCCGCGCCACACCGCTTGACGAGGCGGCGGAACGGCAGGTCGGTGACGCCGGACATCGGCGCCAGAATGACGGGGTCGGCAAGCGTGACCGAACCGATTGTAATGGTCATGGCGAAGGCAGTCGGTTATCTGTGCTCAAAATTTGGGCAAATCTAGGGGGTGTCGCGCGTCGACGCAAGCCCGATTCCCCGGACTGGCCGGGTTGCGGTCTATACCACGATATTTCTGCCACCAAGACGTCGGCGATATTTATGCCACCAAGACGTCGGTGACGAATTTGACGCCGGGATAGGCCAAGGTCAGCAAGAGATAGGCCAGCAATACATAGCGCGCGGCGCGGCGGCCACGCACACCGGTACGCCGATGGGCGTACAGCAGGGCGCCGATGACGACGAAGGCGAGGATCGAAAACAACGACTTGTGATCGAGATCGATAAATCGCCCGTCTTCGATGAACTGCGTCCCGATACCGGTCACGAGCCCCGCCCCGAGCACTAGTTCGCTGAGTACCAACAGGCGAAACTGCAAGTTTTCGGCATCGACCACGGCAGGCAGAATTAGGTTAAAGAGGACGGTTTCCTTACGTTTTAGGGCGCGTTCCTGCAGAACCACGGCGAGCCCGGCGACCGCCGCGATGGTCAGCATCGCGTACGTTAGGATGGACGCGAAGATATGCACGCCGAGCCAACTCGACGGCGCGGCCTCGGTGAGCGGGCGCTCTGGCGCCTGCACCCAAACCAGGGCGAGCGCCCCGAGCAGTACGAGATAGGGCATCAGCAAGGGTCCGAGCCGGCGTGCATTCGGCCACACCAGCGAAACCAGGATGAAGATGCCCAGGCTCGCGGCGACGCTGATCCACAGCGCGGCCGAGAGTCCCGTGCGCCAGCCGTCTTCCATCAAGTGAGAAAGCTCGATGAGGGCGCATAACAGCGCGATGAGCAGTGAAAGCCAGAACACCACGTCGGCCCGCTCGGCGCCGCGCGGGCGGATCAGCGCGACGACCAGGATCGCCACGAGTGGGACGAAGTCGACTATGCCTGCATTAGCCATGGCCACATTATATCGTTCACGCGCAATGTTGCCCAGCACGCCGGCAACCTTGGCAATCAACCAAGTGAGGTCGAGCCCGGACTTCTCACCATGGACGGGTGCGGCACGGCGGATATCGGCCGACAGGCTAGGAAAAGCTCGCCGCGCGATGCTTGCGCATCGGGCAAGCGCTTTGACGCCGCCTGTCGTCCGAGATCCGCCGCCCTTCGGGTCGCGCCGGGCGGGCCGCCCGCGGCGTCGAAGACCTTGACCGTGGCCCAGGCCACGCTCGGCGGCCTTCTCCTGGCGGAATCGGCTCCGCCCGACGCGATGACGCGCCTGTCCATGGTGAGAAATCCGGGCTAGGCTGCGCCGCGACGCGGTTCACGGGATAGCGAAATGACCCAGACCATCGCGCTCGTCGTGGCGGCCGGCCGCGGGCACCGGATCGGCGGCGAGACGCCCAAGCAATATTGCGAGGTGGCTGGCCAGTCGTTGCTGCGCCATTGCACCAGCGCCCTCGTCCGACACCCGGCCATCGACGCGGTGCGCGTGGTCATCCACCCCGACGATCGCGCCCTGTACGACGACGCGGTGGCGGGCCTCGGCCTGCTCGATCCGGTCGACGGTGGCGCGGCGCGCCAGGATTCGGTCCGTCTGGGCCTCGAAAGCCTCGCGGCAGTGCGGCCCGATCGCGTGCTGATCCATGACGCGGCGCGCCCGGCGGTCGACGCGCGGCTGGTCGATCGCGTGATCGCCGCGCTCGACGACGCACCCGGCGCTATCCCTGCCCTGCCAGTCAGCGACAGCCTCAAGCGCGCGAACGGCGACCGGCGCATCACCGGTGTCGTCGATCGAAACGGCCTATGGCGCGCGCAGACGCCACAGGGTTTTCGATTCGCCGATCTGCTCGACGCCCACCGCGCCGCCGCCGGCCAGGAATTTACCGACGACGCGGCGGTCGCCGATGCGGCCGGACTGACCGTCAGTTTGGTCGATGGCTCGGCCGACAACATCAAGGTCACGACAGAGGATGATTTCGCGCGCGCCGAGCGGCTGCTCGGCGGTCAGTCGGAGACCCGCGTCGGCATGGGTTTCGACGTTCACGCGTTCGAGCCCGGCGATCACGTCGTTCTGTGCGGTGTCCGCATCGCGCACCAGGCGGGTCTCGCCGGGCACTCGGACGCCGATGTCGGCTTGCATGCGTTGGTCGACGCCGTTCTTGGCGCGCTTGGCGCCGGCGATATCGGCGAGCATTTTCCGCCGTCCGACCCAGCCTGGCAGGGCGCCGATTCGGGCCGCTTCGCGATGCATGTCCGACAGATGGTCGCGGACGCCGGCGGCGCGATCGCCAACCTCGATGTGACGCTCGCCTGCGAAGCGCCCAAGCTCGCCGTCCACCGCGCCGCGATGGTCGCCCGCGTCGCCGAATTGTTCGGCGCGCCGACATCGCGCGTCAGTGTCAAGGCGACGACGACCGAACGCCTCGGCTTCCTGGGCCGCGGCGAGGGCATTGCGGCGCTTGCCGTCGCGACTCTCAGGCTGCGCGCGTAGCATGAGCGACGCGCCGGGCTTGCCGCCGGAGGTCGAGTTCTGGCGGCCGCCGACGCTCGTTGCGACCTGGTTCGGTATCGGCCTGCTGCCGTTGGCGCCCGGCACTTGGGGCTCGATTTCGGCGTTGCCGATCGCCTGGTACCTGCATGCCGCTTTCGGCGCTTGGGCGGTCGTGCTCGCCGCGGTCGTGGTGTTCGCAATCGGCTGGTGGGCGTCCGAGAATTTCGCCAAGCGCGGCTACACGTCCGATCCGTCGTATATCGTGGTCGACGAGGTCGCCGGCCAATTGGTCGCGCTCGCGCCCGTGGCGCTCGATCCGCTGTTCTACGCCATCGCCTTGATCGGTTTTCGCGTCTTCGACATCATGAAGCCCTGGCCGGTCGGTTGGGCCGACCGCGAGGTCAAGGGCGGCCTCGGCGTCATGCTCGACGACCTGCTGGCCGGCGTCTACGTTGCGGCAATCTTGATCATCGCGACGCGGCTCAATTCCGGGTGAGGTGGATGGTGTTCGACGAGACGATCCACGCCAAGGCGCGACGCGTACTCGAGGCCTGCCGCGCCGCCGGCGTCATGCTGGTGACCGCGGAATCCTGTACCGGCGGGCTGGTTGCCGGCGCGCTGACCGAAATCGCCGGCTCGTCCGACGTCGTCGATCGCGGTTTCGTCACCTATTCCAACGAGGCCAAGTCCGAGATGCTCGACGTACCGACCGATTTGATCGAGGCGCAGGACGCGGTCAGCGAACCGGTCGCCCGCGCCATGGCCCAAGGCGCGCTGGCCCGCGCGGCGCCAAAGGCCCAGCTGAGCGTCGCGGTGACCGGCGTCGCCGGTCCGGGCAGCGACAGCCAGTCGAAGCCCGCCGGCCTGGTCCATATCGCCGCCGCACAAACCGGCAAGGACGTCATCCACGAGATGCGCGAATTCGGCGACGTCGGCCGTGACGCCGTCCGGCTTGCGGCGGTCGAAGTGGCGCTCGACTTGATCCTCAGGCGATTGGCCGAGGGCTGAGGCGCGCAGCTCAATACGGGACGTCGCCCTCGATCGTCGTGCGCCACATGACGCGGCGGTACTTCTCGGCGTCGTAGGCGGTGGCGGTGTGCAGCATGCAGCGGTTGTCCCACACGACCAGATCGCCGACGCGCCACTTGTGGCGGTAGACGAATTGCGGCTGCGTGGCGTGGTCGGCCAAACGGCGGATCAGCTTGCGGCCTTCGTCTTCGGATTGCCCCTCGACCCGCTCGATCACCTCGGGCGCGACGTAGAGCGATTTGCGCCCGGTTACCGGATGGGTGCGCGCGATCGGTTGCGCAATCGGTGGCGCCTCGCGACGCTGCGCCTCGGTCATCGGCGCCCGCGTCGGGTCCTGGGTGCGCAGATGCCTGTCCATCGCTTCGAAACTGTGGATCGCGCGCAGACCGTCGATGCGCGCCTTCTCGTCATCGGGCAACGCGTCATAGGCGGCTTGCGCGCCGGCGAATTTGGTGTCGCCGCCTTCGGGCGGCGTCTCGACGCAATAGAACAGCGAGCCGAGGCTGGGCCGTGGCATGTAGCAGCGGTCGGTGTGCCATTCCTCGTCGACGTTGACGAACAGCGAGACCAGGCGCCCGTCTTCGATGACATTGCCGACGACGATGATCTCGGGATAGCCGGCGAGCTGGTATTGCCGGTCGATATGGACGTCGATCTTGCCGAAGTTGCGGCTGAAATCGATCAACGCCTCGGGCGTCAGGTGCTGGCCGCGAAACAGCAGGACGCCGTGCGCGTGGAAGGCGTCGAGTACGGCGCCGAAGGTCGCCGGATCGACGGGGCGCGCGGTGTCGACACCGCCGATCTCGATCCCGAATGCGTCGGTCAGCGGCCGTGTTTGGATCGTTCCTGTCATGACTGGCCATTCTGACAACTTCCGGCCACTTCGTCACCATTGCGTGAGGATGAGCCGCGCCGCTTGATACGGCCGACAAAGCGGGCTTTGATGGGGCGAGCGCGAACCGACGCCGATAACGTCAGTCGAGGTCGCCAAGTCGTTGCGCAAGACGCTTTTGTCCAGCACCGTCGTTCCACTCGCGGTGAGCGTCGGCCTGGGACTTGCCACGGCCGGCTGCGCCACCGACCAGAACGCCGCGCCGCAAAAGAAGATCGGCTACATGTGCAGCCCGACGATGATCTGCGGCCCCAACGAGCCGTGGGGCAAGCAGTCAGCCTGCAACCCGTGCAATCCCTGCGCCGCCGCAAACCCGTGCGCCCCGTGCAATCCCTGCGCGGTTGCCGCGGGTTGCAACCCCTGCAATCCCTGTAACCCTTGCGCGGCGAACTGAACAGGCGCGAATATTGACGATGGTCGTGCACCTTCGCGTCACGGCGCACGCCCAAGACAGACGAGATCGCGATCGCGCCAGCGGCGCCGCGCGACGGTCTCGAAGCCGCACCGACGATAGAATCCGACGTTGCGCGCGCCTTCGGCGGTGACGGCATGGACACCGCTAAGGCCCTCCCCCCGGCAGTCGTCCAGGAAGCCCGCGACCAACCGACCGCCGATGCCGTGGTTGCGATGGTCCGGATGGCAATTGACGTGGAAATGCGCGGGATAGGCGTCGAATTGCGCCTCGAAGACGGCGTAGGTCGCGATGTCCGTGTAGAGGCGCTTCGCCGCCCTGCTATCACGACACCCCATCAGGTAGCCGGCGACGCGTTCGTCCGGTGTGAGACATAGATAAATTCCGTCGGGTTCGCTCTCGCGGTAATAGCCTGTCCAGGCGTCGAGGAAGCGTTGGCGCGCGTCGTCGCTGTCGAACGATTGCACCGACGACGAAAGGAAGAAAATCTCCTCGATCATCGGCCATGCGTCGGGGACGTCGGCCAGGCCGACGATCATCGGTGGCCGACGATGAAGCCACCGCCCGAGGCGTCGATGCAGGCGCCCGAGATGAAAGACGCGGCGTCGGAGAGCAACCACAGGATCGGCCGGGCGATCTCGTCCGCCGTCGCGAACCGACCCATCGCGATGGTTCCGGCGATGTCCGCCTGAACCTCGGGGTCGGTGTGCCGGTCCGCGGTCATGTCGGTGATCGTCATGCCCGGGCGCACGGCGTTGACGCGGATGCCCTCGCGGCCGACCTCCTTGGCGAGACCGATGGTATAGGCGTCGACCGCGGCCTTCGAGGCGGCGTAGTGGCCCGCCCCGGCGCGCCCGCCGATCGTCGCGGCCATCGACGAGACGTTGACGATGGCGCCGCCTGTGCCGCCCTGCACCGTCGACATGCAGCGCACCGCCGCGCGGCAGCACAGCATGGTGCCCAGCACGTTGACGTTGAACAGCCTGGCGATTTCCCCCGCGTCGCTCTCGGCAGTGGTGCGCTTGCCGAACGAGACGCCGGCGTTGTTGACTAGCGCCGTCGGTGGCCCGAGCCGCGCCTCGACCTCGGCGAACAGCCGCGTGACGTCGCCGACCACCGCGACGTCGCCCTGGAATGCCGCCGCCGCCCCGCCCGCCATGACGATGTCGGCGACGACCGCTTCCGCGGCGTCGGCGCGCTCGCGATAGTTGACCGCGACGGCATAGCCCTCGGCCGCCGCGAGCCGCGCCGTCGCCGCGCCGATGCCACGCGAGCCGCCGGTGATGAGAAGAACGCCCGTCATGGCGCCAGCGTAGCGTCTCGATGCGTGGAGTCCAGACGTGTAAGCTGCCGCCACGAACCGAATTCATCACCGGGAGGACCCCATGGCGAACAAGCCACCCATCGTCAACTTCGCCGAGGCCAAGCGCCAGACCTTCGGTCACGGCGAGGCGTTCAAGGCGACCACCGCACGCATCGGCGCCGAGCTCGGCGTCGAACAGATCGGCTGCACCCTGGTCGAGCTCGAGCCCGGCAAGCGCGCCTGGCCCTACCACCTGCACTACGCCGAGGAGGAAATGTTCGTCATCCTCGAGGGTCAGGGCACGATCCGCTATGACGGCGAGAAATACCCGGTGCGCGAGGGTGACGTGATCTTCACGCCGACCGGACCCGGCACCGCGCATCAGATCATCAATACTTCGGACGCGCCGCTGCGCTATTTGGCGCTGAGTTCGCGCGCCGACGCCGAGATCGCCGTGTATCCCGATTCGGGCAAGATCGGCGCCTATGGCAGGACCGACGACATCTTCGCGTTCCTGGCGCCCGCGAGCGCCGAGGTCGACTATTTCGATGGCGAGGACGGCGAGCCGTAGAGTTTCCTTGCGCGCACCTCGAAGGCCGAGACCATGCGGCGGACGGCCTCGTTGAACAGCGCGCCGATGGCCATCTGAAGGATAGCCGAGCGGAACTCGAAGTCGACGTAGAAGTCGATCATCGTGCCGCCGTCGTCCTGGGCGATGAAGCGCCAGTGGTTGTCGAGGCGGCGCATCGGCCCCTCGATGTATTCGACGTCGATGCGGTCGGGGCGGTCGAGCGTCACCCTCGAGGCGAAGCGCTCGCGGAACAGCTTGAAGCCGATAACCAGATCGGCGTGGATCACATCGCCCTCGCGCTTGGTGATGCGCGACGCGCGGCACCAGGGCAGGAATTCCGGATAGCGCTCGACGTCGGCGACCAGCTCGAACAGCTGGTCGGGCGTATAGGGCAGCACCCGCTGCTCGGCATGGCTGGACATGGGCGGTTATACCAAGTATTAGCCGGCGGCGAGCCGCTCCTCGCGCGCGGCGCGCAGCTTCTCGAAGTCGTCGCCGGCGTGATACGACGAACGCGTCAGCGGCGACGACGAGACCATCGCGAAGCCCTTGCCGCGCGCCATCGCCGCGAAGGCCTCGAACTCGTCGGGCGTGACGAAACGCTCGATCGCGGCGTGCTTGACGGTCGGCTGCAGGTACTGGCCGATGGTCAGGAAATCAACCTGCGCCGCGCGCAGATCGTCCATTACCTGGTGAACCTCTTCCGGCGTCTCGCCGAGGCCGACCATCAGGCCCGATTTGGTGAACATCGCCGGGTCGAGCCGTTTGACCCGGTGCAACAATTCCAGGCTGGTGAAATAGCGCGCGCCGGGCCGGATCGTCGGATAGAGCCGCGGCACGGTTTCGAGGTTGTGGTTGAAGACGTCGGGCCGGGCCTGGACCACCGTCTCGATGGCGCCTTCCTTGGCCATGAAATCGGGCGTCAGCACCTCGACGGTGGTGCCGGGCGACAGCTCGCGCACGCAGCCGATCATCTCGGCGAAATGCGCGGCGCCGCCGTCGTCGAGGTCGTCGCGGTCGACGCTGGTCACCACCATGTGCACAAGCCCCAGCTTGGCCGCCACGAGACCGGTGTTGAACGGTTCCAACGGGTCGAGCGGCCCGGGCTTGCCGGTGATCACGTTGCAGAACGAGCAGGCGCGCGTGCAGGTGTCGCCCATCATCATCACGGTGGCGTGCTTCTTCTCCCAGCATTCGCCGATGTTGGGGCAGCCGGCCTCCTCGCAGACGGTGTGCAGGTTGTGCTCGCGGACGATGTCGCGGGTCTCGACGTAGCCCTTCGAGACCGGCGCCTTGACGCGGATCCAGGCGGGCTTGCGCCGAATCGGGTTGTCCGGCCGGTTGCGCTTCTCAGGATGGCGCAGCGTGACGGGCGGTGCCGTGTTCATGGCCTAGCCCGGACTTCTCACTATGGACAGGCGCGTCATCGCGTCGGGCGGTCGCCGAGCCGCCAGGAGAAGGTCGCGGACCGTGGCCCGGGCCACGGTCAAGGCCTTCGACGCCGCGGGCGGCCCGCCCGGCGCGACCCGCAGGGCGACGGATCTCGGGCGACAGGCCGCGTCAAAGCGCTTGCCCGATGCGCGAGTACTCACTTGCACGATGCCACGGTACGTAGGACGGCCGTGCGTGGTCGTCCGGCAAGGCGCCCGGCGCGCCGTGATGCTGGGCGCATCACAAGCGCCGGGCAACGCCGCCGGCGGCCGCGCAAGGCCGCCCTGCGGGTCGCGTTTCCCGTCCCCTCGGGGCGTCGGGAACGCTCTGCGATGCCACGGCATCGCCGTCACGCCCCCGACTGCCGAGGAAACGGGAAACGCGATCCTACGTGCCGTGGAATCGTGCAAGGGAGTACTGGCATCGCGCCGCACGCTTTTCCTAGCCTGTCGTCCGATATCCACCGTGCCGCACCTGTCCATAGTGAGAAGGCCGGGCTAAAAATGGATAATCCGGCCGTAGGCGTCAAGCACCGATTCGTGCATCATCTCCGACAGCGTCGGGTGTGGGAAGATGCTGTGCATCAGCTCGGCCTCGGTGGTCTCGAGCGTCTTGGCGACGCCGTAGCCCTGGATCAGCTCGGTCACCTCGGCGCCGATCATATGGGCGCCGAGAAGCTCTCCGGTCTTGGCGTCGAACACGGTCTTGACCAGCCCCTCGGTCTCGCCGAGCGCGATCGCCTTGCCGTTGCCGGCGAAGGGGAACTTGCCGACCTTGACCTCGTGGCCGGCCTCTCTGGCGGCCTTCTCGGTCAGGCCGACGCTCGCCACCTGCGGCATGCAGTAGGTGCAGCCCGGGATGTTCGAGACAATCAGCGGATGGACGCCGTCGAGGCCGGCGATCTTCTCGACGCAGATGATGCCTTCGTGGCTCGCCTTGTGCGCCAGCCACGGCGGGCCGACCACGTCGCCGATCGCGTAGATGCCGTCTTCGCCGGTGCGCAACCACTCGTCGACGACGATATGACCGCGGTCGACTTCGACCTTGGTGCCATCGAGCCCGAGGTCCTCGACATTGCCCGTGATACCGACGGCGAGGATGACGCGGTCGACCGTGATATTGGTCGTCTTGCCATCGCCCATGTCGATGACGGCGAGCACGTTCTTGGCCGCCTTCTGCAACGAGGTGACCGAGGCGCCGGTGTGGATCTTGATGCCCTGTGCCTCGAACGACTTGCGCGCCAGCGCAGAGATATCCTCGTCCTCGACGGGCAGCACATTGGGCAGTATCTCGACCACGGTGACGTCGGCGCCCATGGTCCGGTAAAAGCTGGCAAACTCGATGCCGATGGCGCCCGAGCCGACGACGAGCAGCGAGGCCGGCATGGTGTCGGGCACCATCGCCTCCTTGTAGGTCCAGACGAGCTCGCCGTCGGCCTCGAGACCCGGCAGCTCGCGCGCGCGGGCACCCGACGCGAGCAAGATGTGCTTGGCGGTGAGTTCGGCGACCTCCTTGCCGTCGGCCGTGACCGCCAGCTTGCCCTTGCCGGCGAGCCGGCCATGGCCGTCGAACACCGCCACCTTGTTCTTCTTCAACAGGTGCTTGACGCCGGCCGACAGGCGCTTGGCGACGTCGCGGCTGCGCTTGACGACCTTGTCGAGGTCGAAGGCGATCTCCTTGACCGCTAGGCCGAACTCGTCGGCCCGGTGCATCAGGTGGTAGAGCTCGGCGGTGCGCAGCAGCGCCTTGGTCGGAATGCAGCCCCAGTTGAGACAGACGCCGCCGAGGTGCTCGCGCTCGACCAGCGCGACCTTGCCGCCAAGCTGGGCCGCGCGGATCGCCGTGACGTAGCCGCCCGGCCCGCCGCCGACGATGACGATATCGAAGGATGTGTCGGCCACCTGAGTTTTCTCCTAGAGCAGCATCGAGAGCGGTTCTTCGACGTACTTCTTGAAGACGCCGAGGAACGTGGCGCCGACCGAGCCGTCGACGACGCGGTGGTCGATCGAGAGCGTGCAGCTCATGACGGTGGCGATCGACAGCGCGTTCTCCTTGACGACCGCGCGCTGCTCTCCCGCGCCGACCGCGAGGATGGCGCCCTGCGGCGGGTTGATGACGGCGGCGAACTCCTTGATGCCGAACATGCCGAGGTTCGAGATCGAGAAGGTGCCGCCCTGGAATTCCTCGGGCGAAAGCTTGCCCTCGCGGGCGCGTTTCGCGAGGTCTTTCATCTCGTTCGAGATGGTGGCGAGCCCCTTCTGGTCGGCGCCGCGCACGATCGGCGTGATCAGCCCGTCTGGGATTGCAACGGCGACCGAGACGTCGACGCCCCGATAGACGCGGATCGCCGCGTCGGTCCACGACGCGTTGGCCGCCGGCACGTCGCGCAGCGCCAGCGCCGCGGCGCGGATGACGAAGTCGTTGACCGAGATCTTGTAGGCGCCCTCGCCTTCCGGGCTGCGTTCGTTGAGCGCCTTGCGCGCGGTGAGCAGCGCGTCGATCTCGCAGTCGACGGTGAGGTAGAAATGCGGTGCGTCGCGCTTCGATTCGGCGAGCCGGCGGGCGATCACCTTGCGCATGTTCGAATTCGGCTGCTCGGTGAAGGGCGGCATGCCCGGCGCCTCGCCGACCGGCGCCGGGGCGGCGGCTGGCGCCTTCGCCGGCACGTCGCCGGCCAGTGCGCCCTCGACGTCGCGCTTGACGACACGGCCGTGCGGTCCGCTGCCGGCCAGCGCAGCGATATCGAGCCCGGCCTGCGCCGCCATGCGACGCGCCAGCGGGCTGGCGAACGTCCGCTCGCCGTCGACGCGCGGCGCGGGCGCCGCGGCAGGCGGTGGCGCCGTCGGCGTCTCGGCCTTGGCCGGCGCGGCCTTGGCCGGCGCGGCGGAGACGTCAACGATCGCAGAGGCGTCCTCGCCCTCTTCGAGCAGGATGGCGATCGGCGTGTTGACCGCGACGCCCTCGGCGCCCTCGGCGATCAGGATATTGCCCATCGTGCCTTCGTCGACGGCCTCGACCTCCATGGTCGCCTTGTCGGTCTCGATCTCGACGATGATGTCGCCGGACACGACCGCGTCGCCTTCGCTCTTGTGCCACTTGACGAGGTTCCCTTCGGTCATGGTCGGCGACAAGGCCGGCATGAGAATTTCGATCGGCATCTCAGTCCCTCTCGGCGGCGGCGCGGTGGCCGGCTCCGACGCGTCGCGCGTCGCTTGCTCGGTTACGTCCGATAACAAATCTCCCTGGCCGCGGCCGCGATACCGTCGGGCTGCGGCAGCGCCAGGATCTCGAGGTTAGCGGCATAAGGCATGGGCACGTCGACACCGGCCACGCGGGCGACCGGGGCATCGAGGTAGTCGAAGGCATGGGTCATCATTTCCGCGGCGAGCTCGGCGCCGATGCCGGCGAACGGCCAGCCTTCCTCGACCGATACCAGCCGGTTGGTCTTCATGACCGAGGCGGTCAGCGTCTCGACGTCGAGCGGTCGCAGCGTGCGCAGATCGATCACCTCGGCCTCGATGCCCTCGCCCGCCAGCGTCTCGGCCGCGTGCAACGCGTACTCGACCATGCGCGAGAACCCGGCGATCGTGACGTCGCCGCCGGCGCGCACGACCTTGGCGCGGCCGATCGGCACGGTGAAGTCGGGATCTTCGGGCACCTCGAAGCTCTGGCCGTAGAGAATTTCGTTTTCCAGGAAGATCACCGGGTTCGGGTCGCGGATCGCCGACTTCAAGAGCCCCTTGGCGTCGCCCGCCGAATAGGGCGCGACGACCTTGAGGCCCGGGCAATGCGCGTACCAGCTCGCGTAGCATTGCGAGTGCTGGGCGGCGACCCTGGCCGCCACGCCGTTCGGCCCGCGGAAGACGATCGGACAGCGCATCTGGCCACCCGACATGTAGAGCGTCTTGGACGCCGAATTGATGATCTGGTCGATCGCTTGCATGGCGAAATTGAAGGTCATGAACTCGACGATCGGACGCAAGCCACCGAACGCTGCGCCAACGCCGAGGCCGGTGAACCCCGCCTCGGTGATCGGCGTGTCGACCACGCGCTGGGCGCCGAATTCGTCCAGCAGGCCCTGGCTCACCTTGTAGGCGCCCTGATATTCGGCGACCTCTTCGCCGATCAGGAAGACGGCCGGATCGCCACGCATCTCCTCGGCCATGGCGTCGCGCAAGGCCTCGCGCACGGTCTGGGTGGTGGTCTTTTCGTAGAACCTATCCTCATCGCTCGCCGGTGCCGCGGCGGCCTGGGGCGGCGCCGCCGGCGCCGATGAATCGGCCCGGACGGGCGTCGCGACTGGCGCGGGTGGTTGCGCGGCGACGGGTGTGTCGAGCACCGCGCTGTCCTCGCCGTCGCCGAGCAGGATGGCGATCGGCGTGTTGACCGCGACGCCCTCGGCGCCCTCGGCGATCAGGATCTTGCCCATCGTGCCTTCGTCGACGGCCTCGACCTCCATGGTCGCCTTGTCGGTCTCGATCTCGACGATGATGTCGCCCGCCGTAACGGTGTCGCCGACGCTCTTGTGCCATTTCGCAACGTTGCCCTCGGTCATCGTCGGCGACAGCGCGGGCATGAGAATTTCTATCGGCATGACGATACTCCGCGAGCCGTTTGCCAACGCTGTTCAGGCATCGACCAGAACGTCGGTGTAAAGCTCCGACACGTCGGGCTCGGGACTGTTCTGGGCGAACTCGGCCGACTCGGCGACGATCGCCTTGATCTCGCGATCGATATCCTTGAAGGCGGCCTCGTCGACGCTTTTGTCGTCGATCAGGCGCTTGCGCAGCTGGTCGATCGGGTCGCGCTGGGCGCGCACCTTCTGGACCTCCTCGCGCGTCCGGTACTTGCCCGGGTCCGACATCGAGTGGCCGCGGTAACGGTAGGTGCGCAGTTCCATCAGTATCGGTCCGTTGCCGGCTCGGCAATGGGCGACCGCCGCGTCGCCCGCCTGCTTGACCGCGACGACGTCCATGCCGTCGACCTCGACGCCGGGGATGCCGAACGCGTCGCCGCGCAGGTAGAGCTCGGTGCCCGCCTTGCTGCGCGTGATCTTGGTGCCCATGGCGTACTGGTTGTTCTCGATCGCGAAGATCACCGGCAGCTTCCAGAGCGACGCCATGTTGAACGATTCGTAGACCTGACCCTGGTTGGCGGCGCCCTCGCCCAGATAGGTCACGCTGACGTTCTTCTCGCCGCGATATTTCATCGCGAAGCCGAGCCCGACGCCGAGCGGCACCTGACCACCGACGATGCCGTGCCCGCCGTAGAAATTCTTCTCGGTCGAGAACATATGCATCGAGCCGCCCTTGCCCTTGGAATAGCCGCCGCGCCGACCGGTGAGTTCGGCCATGACGCCCTTGGCATCCATGCCGCGCGCCAGCATGTGGCCGTGATCGCGATAACTCGTGATCACCGCATCGTCGGGTCCGAGCGCGTTCTCCATGCCGACGACGACCGCCTCCTGGCCGATGTAGAGGTGACAGAAGCCGCCGATCAGCCCCATGCCGTACATTTGGCCGGCCTTCTCTTCGAAGCGCCGGATCAACAGCATCAACTTATAGTAGCCGAGCAGTTCGTCGGCCTTGGGTTTGGTGCTTGAACGGGCCGTCTTGGTCTTACGCTTTGGCTCGGCCATGTCTACTCCCTACTCCGCCGGCGGCGCGTCGCCGGCATGGGCTCTGCGGCCCCCCGGTATTCGATCAAAGGTACGCGCAATGCGCCGGGCTTTCAAGCTGACGCCCTGAATTTGGGATGAAGTCGGAAGATGTTTCCCAATAGTGGCCGCGATCGAATTCTTTCAGCCCGCGCCAATCTAATTGGGACAAGAGGGGGCGGGCCGCCGACCGTTCGGCCAGCTTTGATTCCATAAGATTGGCATGCGTGGCGATTGAGCGCAGGTCATCTTCACGAAGTGAAGGTGACCGCACAAATTCCTAGAACCTCGGCGCGGTGGGTTCGTCGAAGATGACCAGGTCGTCGGGGTGCGCGAGGTTCAAGACGTCGCGCGCGCGTTCGTCCAGCAGGTCCGGGTCGAGGCCGTCGCCGCGCATCAGCGCGACGCGGTGCGCCAGCTTGCGCTCATCGCCACGGCTCAAGGCCAGGGCGGTCTGGGTCTGCTCGATCTGCTGGGAAAGCTGAAGCCAGGTGACGAGACCACGCTCGCCCTGGATGGCGTGGAAGCCGATGTACACGACCAGACAGGTCGCGAGAAGCGGCGCCGCTATGTCCCGCGCACGTTGGGCAATTTCTTCAGAAAACGCCATAAGCCCAGTGAATCACGAGAGATTCCTGCCGGTCAATCAAAAAATTTCAGGCTGACCCGCCGCCGTCGCTAGCTGGCGAAGGCGCCGGCGCCGGCGTAGCGCGCCATCGGGCCGAGCGCTTCCTCGATGCGGATGAGCTGATTGTACTTGGCCAATCGATCCGAGCGCGACAGCGAGCCTGGCCGCAGTTGGTGGCGACCGCGAGATCGGCGATGGTCGCGTCCTCGGTCTCGCCCGAGCGGTGCGACATGACCGCCGCATAACCCGCGCGATGTGCAATCTCGACGGTCTCGAGTGTTTCGGAAAGCGTGCCGATCTGGTTGACCTTGACCAGGATGGCGTTGGCGACGCCGCGCGTGATGCCGTCGGCGAGCCGCGCCGGGTTGGTGACGAAGACGTCGTCGCCGACCAGTTGCAGCTTGGCGCCGAGCGCCGACGTCAGTGCCTGCCAGCCGTCCCAGTCGTCCTCGGCCATGCCGTCCTCGATCGAGACGATCGGGTAGCGGCCGGCGAGTTCCTCGTAGAACGCGACCATGCCGGCGGCGTCGAGCTTCTTGCCCTCGCCCGCCATGTCGTAGACGCCCTCGGCATGGAACTCGGTCGCCGCGGCGTCGATCGCCAGCACCATGTCGTCGCCCAGCTTGCGGCCGGTCGCCTCGACCGCCTTGGCGAGCGCGCCGAGCGTCGCGTCGGCGCCGCCCAGGTCGGGGGCGAAGCCGCCCTCGTCGCCGACGGACGTGCTGTGACCGGCCTCGTCGAGCTGCTTGCGTAGCGCGTGGAAGACCTCCGAGCCGGCACGCACCGCCTCGGCGAAATTGGCTGCGCCGACCGGCACGATCATGAACTCCTGCACATCGAGCGCGTTGTTGGCATGGGCGCCGCCGTTGACGACATTCATCATCGGCGCCGGCAGGGTGCGGGCGTGCACGCCGCCGACATAGCGGTAGAGCGACTGGCCGACCGCGGCCGACGCCGCCTTGGCGACGGCCAGGCTGACGCCGAGTGTCGCGTTGGCGCCGAGCCGTGCCTTGTTGGGCGTGCCGTCCAGGTCGACCATGGTCTGGTCGATCGCTTCCTGCTCGCGCGCGTCCATGCCCGAGATGGCGTCGAAGATTTCGCCGTTGACCGCGTTGCACGCCCCGAGCACGCCTTTGCCGCCATAGCGCGCGGCATCGCCGTCGCGCAGCTCGACCGCCTCGTGAGCGCCGGTCGAGGCGCCCGAGGGCACGGCGGCGCGGCCCTCGGCGCCGCCCTCCAGCAGCACTTCGACCTCGACAGTTGGATTGCCACGGCTGTCGAGTATCTCGCGCGCGTGAATGTCGATGATGGCGGTCATAAACGGCCCCTCGCTCCTTGGATCAGCGGTTTTATCCGCTCTTGGTCAATCGGTCGAGCGCGACGAGGCGCGCCAGCAGTGTCGGCAGCTCGGCGATCGGCACCATGTTGGGGCCGTCGCTCGGCGCGCTGTCGGGATCCTGGTGCGTCTCCATGAAGACGGCGGCGACGCCCACGGCGACCGCGGCGCGCGCCAAGACCGGCACGAACTTGCGCTGGCCGCCGCTACGCCCGCCTTGGCCGCCCGGCTGCTGCACCGAGTGGGTCGCGTCGAAGACGACCGGGCAACCGGTCTCGGCGAGCACCGGCAGCGAGCGCATATCCGAGACCAGCGTGTTGTAGCCGAAGCTCGCGCCGCGCTCGCACACCATGACGTTGCGGTTACCCGCCTGCTCGGCCTTGGCGACGACATTGACCATGTCCCAGGGCGCCAGGAACTGGCCTTTCTTGATGTTGAGCGGCCGGCCGGTCTCGGCGGCGGCGACGATCAGGTCGGTCTGGCGGCACAGGTAGGCGGGAATCTGCAGCACGTCGACGGCCTCGGCAACAGCCGCGCACTGGTCGGGCAAGTGAACGTCGGTGATCACCGGACAGCCGACCGCCTCGCGCACCTCGGCCAGGATAGCGAGGCCCTTGACCATGCCGATGCCGCGCGGGCTCTCCAGGCTGGTCCGGTTCGCCTTGTCGAAGGAGCTTTTGTAGATCAGGCCAATGCCCTGGGCCGCCGCGATCCCGGCCAGCGCCTCGGCCGTCTCGAGCGCATGGGCGCGGCTCTCGATGGCGCAGGGTCCGGCGATCAACGTGAGCGGCCGGTCGTTGCCGATGCTGAGATCGCCGACGGCGACGTGTCGCGGCTCGGTCATCCGAATATCCCCTAGTGGATAGAGTCCAACATGTGGCACCCATACGATCCCATATCCCGGTTTCTCGGCAGGAGAGCGCGCGCCGGCGATGCCGAAGCATCGGCAAGGGTGTTCGACGCCCCGAGAAGCCGGGATATGGGACCCGCAGGGCGGCGTCCCAAGGCCGCCGGACGCGTTGCCCGATGCTTGTGATGCTCCAGCATCACCGCACATCGGGCGCCTTTCCGGGCGACCTTGGGACGCCGTCGTATGGGCACCATATGTTGGATTCTATCCACTAGACCAAGCGCGACTGCTCGACCGCCGCGCCGATGAACGAAGCGAACAGCGGATGCGGCTCGAACGGCCTCGACTTCAGCTCGGGGTGAAACTGGACGCCAATGAACCACGGGTGATCGGGAATCTCGACGATCTCGGGCAGCACGCCGTCGGGCGACATGCCGGAGAACACCAGACCGACCGCCTCGAGCCGCGGCAGGTAGTTGATGTTCACCTCGTAGCGGTGGCGGTGGCGCTCGCTGATCTCGAGCCCATCGTAGATCTCGGCTACCCGGCTGCCGGGCTTCAGGTTGCAATCATAGGCGCCGAGCCGCATGGTGCCGCCCAGGTCGTCGTTGGTCGTACGGGTCTCGCGCACACTGCCGCGCATCCATTCGGTAAGCAGGCCGACGACCGCCTCGTCGCTGGGTCCGAATTCGGTCGACCCCGCCTTGGGCATGCCGGCCAAATTGCGCGCCGCCTCGATGACCGCCATCTGCATGCCGAAACAGATGCCGAAATACGGGATGCGCCGTTCGCGCGCGAAGCTCGCCGCCGCCACCTTGCCCTCGGCGCCGCGCTCGCCGAAGCCGCCCGGCACGAGGATCGCGTCGACCTCGCGCAGTTCGTGCACGGCGCCGTCCGATTCGAAGATCTCGGCGTCGATCCACTCGGTGCGCACGCGCGTATTGTTGGCGATGCCGCCGTGGGTGAGCGCCTCGGCAAGCGACTTGTAGGCATCGACCAGGCCGGTGTACTTGCCGACCACGGCGATGTTGACCTCGCCTTCCGGCTCGCGGATGCGGCGGACGATATCGTGCCAACGCGTCAGTTCGGGTTCCTTGGCGTCGTCGATGCCGAAGCGCGCCAGCACCTGCACGTCGAGGCCCTCGCCGTGATAGGTCAGCGGCGCCTCGTAGATCGTCGAGACGTCGAGCGCCTGGATCACCGCTTCGGCGCGCACGTTGCAGAACAGCGCGATCTTCTTGCGTTCGGTCTCGGGGATCTCCATCACCGATCGGCACAGCACGATGTCGGCCTGGATGCCGATGCTGCGCAGCTCCTTGACCGAGTGCTGGGTCGGCTTGGTCTTCAGCTCGCCGACCGCATCGAGGTACGGCAGCAAGGTGACGTGGATAAAGCAGGAATCGTTCCTCGGCAGCTCATTCGATAGCTGCCGGATCGCCTCGAGAAATGGCAGGCTTTCGATGTCGCCGACCGTGCCGCCGATCTCGCACAGGATGAAGTCGTCCTCGTCGCTGTCGGCGAGGATGAATTCCTTGATCGCGTCGGTGACATGCGGGATCACCTGTACCGTGCCGCCCAGATAGGCGCCGCGCCGCTCGCGCGTCAACACCGTCTGATAGATGCGGCCGCTGGTGACGTTGTCGCTGCGTCGGGCCGAAACACCGGTGAAGCGTTCGTAGTGCCCCAGATCGAGGTCGGTCTCGGCGCCGTCGTCGGTGACGAACACCTCGCCGTGCTGATAGGGACTCATGGTGCCCGGGTCGACGTTGAGGTAGGGGTCGAGCTTGCGCAGCCGGACGCGATAACCGCGCGCCTGCAGCAGCGCGCCGAGCGCCGCCGAAGCCAAACCCTTGCCAAGCGAGGAAACCACACCGCCGGTAATGAACACGTACCGCGCCATGGGTCTCTAGACTATCACAGTCGGATGAGCTCCGAAAGTGACAGAGGCGGCGCCGAGGCCACCTCCGACAACTTTCTCGGATATCATCGGGCGATCATTGCGCGATCGGTACGGTCGGGTTCGCCGGTTCGGCCGGCGCCTCGATCGGCGCGGGCGGCGTGCCGCCCTGGTCGAGAATCGAGGTCGACCCTGTATCGCGGCCCGCGAGCATCGTCAGCACCAAGCTGGTCACCATGAAGGAGCCGGCAAGCACCGCCGTTGCGCGGGTCAGCAGGTTGGCCGACGAGCGGCTGCTCATCATGCCGCCACCGCCGCCACCCATGCCCAGCGCGCCGCCTTCGCTACGCTGCACAAGTATCAGGCCGACCAGGGCGAGCGCGATGAGAATGTGGACTACGAAAACTATCGTTATCATTACGGACCACTATATAGGCGCCGCGCGGATGCGCTGCAATTGGCACGAGCGTATATCACACAGAATCGCCGGGCGGCTAGGCTTCTACGGACACGCCGTGCAAATTCCCCAGAAATCTTGTACGTCGAGGCTCGCGCCGCCGACCAGCGCGCCGTCGACATCGTCGAGCGCAAGAATGTCTGTGGCGTTGGCCGGCTTGACCGATCCGCCATAGAGCAGGCGAATGCCGTCCGCTTCGCCGCCGAGACTCGCGCGCAGCCGTTCGCGCAGATGCGTATGCACGGCGGCGATCTCGTCGCCCGTCGGCGTCCGGCCGGTGCCGATCGCCCAGACAGGTTCGTAGGCGACGACGATGTTGGCCGCGACGGCGCCGTCGGGCAGCGAACCGACAAGCTGGCGTTCGACGACGGCGAGCGCCGCGCCGGCATCGCGCTCGGCCTCGCTCTCGCCGAGGCAGACGATCGCGACGAGCCCCGCGCGATGCGCCGCGGCGGCTTTGTCACGCACCCGGGCGTCGGTTTCGCCGTGGTTGGCGCGCCGTTCTGAATGGCCGACGATGACGTATCGGCAACCGACGTCGGCCAGCATCTCGGCGCTGACGTCGCCGGTGTGCGCGCCCTTCTCGGCAATCGCACAATCCTGGCCGCCGAGCGCCACCGGACCGTGGCGGAGGACGTCTGCGATCGGCGCCAGTAACGGCGCCGGCGGGCAAATCGCGATATCACAACCGGGCGGTGACGCGGCCGCCTGCGATTGGATCGCCTCGGCGCGCGCGACGCCCTCGGCGCCGAGCCCGTTCATCTTCCAATTGCCGGCGATCAGCGGTCGTCTCATGGCGCTCGAGGTGGGATGCTTCGTGATGGCCGCTTGTGTAGCATAGCCGCGACCGGCGGCAAAGATGCGCCGCACGTCGGAATTGCGTGTTGCCGCCGAAACGCGACACACCTAGTATTCGCGACCGCGCGACCCGCGCACCGAAATTTACGAAACCGAGGAGACGTTTTCGCCATGCTGGTCAAGATGCGCAAATTCGCCGGCACATGGATCATGGCGATATTCTCGTTCATGATCATCCTCAGCTTCGCGGTCTGGGGCGTCGGCGACATCTTCCGCGGCCGCACGTCCAACGCGGTCGTCACGGTCGGCGACATCGAGATCGCCGACACCGAGCTGTCGCGCGAGTTCCGCCGACAGATGGGCCAGATGCAGCGGCTGTTCGGCGGCACGCTCGACGCCGAGCAGGCGCGCAACCTGGGGCTCGACGACCGGGCGCTCAACACGCTGGTCGCGCGCGCTCTCTACGATCTCGAGTCGGGAAACCTGGGGCTCGCGGTCGGCGACGATTTCATTAGAGACACCATCCAAAGCAACCCGAACTTCCACAATCAGGTGGGTGTCTTCGACCGCAGCATCTTTGATTCGGTGATCCGCCAGATGGGCTATGGCGAGCAGCAGTTCATCGCGCTGATGCGCGCCGAGATCATACGCTCGCAATTGCTTGGCTCGTTGGTCTCGGCCGTGCCGACGCCCAAGTTCGCGGTCGACGCGCTGTATCGCCATCGCGAGGAGCGCCGCGCCGCCAGCTATGTCGTGGTCACGAACGACTCGATCACCGGCCTTGCCGAGCCGTCTGAAACGGCGCTGGAAACATTCCATGGCGAGAACGCCGCACAGTTCACCGCGCCCGAGTACCGTACCTTCACGTTCATCCACTTGACCGTCGACGACGTCGTCGACGAGATCGGTGTCGCCGTGGACGAGGTGCAGGCGGAATACGACGAACGCCGGAACATCTACGTCACGCCCGAGAAGCGCGACGTCGAGCAGATACTGCTGCCCGACGAAGCGGCGGCGCGCGCGGCCCACGCCGCGCTCATGTCGGGCGAGGATTTCCTGGCCGTCGCCGAGCGGACGACCGGCGCGACCGGCGATGCGGTGGCGCTCGGCAAGATAACGCGCAGCGATCTGTTCGAAGAGATCACTGACAAGGTCTTCGCGCTCGGCGTCGACGAGATCGGCGAACCGCTCGAGAGCCCCTTCGGTTGGCATATCTTCCGGGTCCGGGCGGTCGAACCCGAATACGCCCGGCCGCTCGCCGAGGTGCGCGGCGAGTTGGAACGCGAGATCGCGCTGCGCGGCGCGGTCGACGTTCTGCACCGGCTGGCCAAACGGCTCGACGACGAACTGGGCAGCGGCGCGACGATCGAAGAGGCCGGCGCGGCGCTCCAATTTCCAGTCACGCGGATCGATGGCGTCGACGACGCGGGCCTCGGACCCGACGACGTGCCGGTCGCCGGTTTGCCCACTGTCCGCGAGTTTCTGACGACGGCCTACGCGACGCCCGAAGGCGACGCATCTTTGCTGATCGAAACCGACGACGGCAGCTATTTCGTGCTGCGCGTCGACGGCGTGACGCTGCCGACGTTGCGCCCGCTCGACAGCATCCGCGGCGAGGTCACCCAGGCATGGCGTGCCGCCGAGCGCGACAAGCTGGCCGCGGCGCGCGCGACGGAAGCGGCCGAGCGCATCAACGGCGGCGCGTCGATAGCGACGGTCGCGGGCGACCTCGGCCTCGACGTGACGGTCGGCGATCCGGTGCGCCGCGATGGCGACGGCGCCGCGCTCCAGTTCTCCAACGCGCTGGTCCGGGCGCTGTTCTCGGGCTCGATCGGCGATGCGGTGAGCGCCCCGGCGCGCAGCGGCTCGGGTCATGTCGTCGCGCGCCTCGACGAGATCGTCGAGGCCGAACCGGGCGGTGATGGCGACGCGCGACGGGCATCGATACGCGCCGAGCTGCAGGGCGCGATGGCCAACGATCTGACCACGCAATACCGCATGGCGCTGGAGGCGCGCTACCCGGTCAAGATCAACCAGGGCGCGGTCGACGCGCTGTTCTAGTATGCAGATATCCCCGGGCCTCGACGCGTTCACCGCGACCTACCACGCCGGCAAGGCTCAGGTCGCCTGGACGACGCTGGTCGCCGATCTCGAGACGCCGGTCTCGGCGATGCTCAAGCTGGCCGACGGGCGCGCCAACAGCTTCCTGCTCGAATCGGTCGAGGGCGGCGCGGTGCGCGGCCGCTACTCGATCATCGGCTTGAAGCCCGACCTGGTCTGGCGCGCCACCGGCGACAACGCCGAGATCAATCGCGACGCCATCGGCGACGCGGACGCCTTCGCGCCCTGCGCCGACGGCGCGCTCGCCTCGCTCCGCGCGCTGCTCGATGAATCGCATATCGATCTGCCCGACGAACTGCCGCCGATGGCGGCCGGCATGGTCGGCTACATGGCCTACGACATGGTGCGGCTGATGGAACGTCTGCCGGATTCGAACCCGGACGTCATCGGCACGCCCGACGGCTTGTTCCTGCGCCCGACGATCATGGCGATCTTCGACAACATCGAGGACGTCGTGACCGTGGTGACGCCGGTGCGGCCGGCCGACGGCGTTGACGCCCAGGCCGCCTACGACGCGGCCGACGCGCGCATCGCCGCGGTGGTCGCCGACCTCGGCCGCAGCCTGCCACACCCGACCGAGAACGTCGCCGCCGAGGTCGCGGCGGTCGAGCCGATCTCGAACACGACGCGCGAGCGCTATCACGCCATCGTCGAGCAGGCGAAGGCGTACATCATGGCGGGCGACATCTTCCAGGTCGTGCCGTCGCAGCGCTTCTCGGTGCCGTTCACGCTGCCGCCGTTCGCGCTCTACCGCGCGCTGCGCCGGCTCAACCCCTCGCCCTTCCTGTTCTTCCTGAACTTCGGCGATTTCGCCGTCGTCGGCTCGAGCCCCGAGATCCTGGTCCGCCTGCGCGGCGAGGTGGTGACCATCCGGCCGCTCGCCGGCACCCGGCCGCGCGGCGCCACCGCGGCCGAGGACCAGGCGCTGGCCGACGAGCTGCTGGCCGACCCGAAGGAGCTCGCCGAGCACCTGATGCTGCTCGATCTGGGGCGCAACGACGTCGGCCGCTTCGCCAAGATCGGCACGGTCCGCGTCACCCAGCAGTTCGCCATCGAGCGCTACTCCCACGTCATGCACATCGTCTCCAACGTCGAGGGCGAGATCGACCCGCGCCACGACGCGCTCGACGCGCTGATCGGCGGCTTCCCGGCCGGCACCGTCTCGGGCGCGCCGAAGGTGCGCGCCATGGAGATCATCGACGAGTTGGAGCACGAGCGGCGCGGCATCTACGCCGGCGCGGTCGGCTATTTCTCGGCGGGCGGCGCGATGGACACCTGCATCTCGCTGCGCACCGCGGTGGTCAAGGACGGCGTCATGTACGTCCAGGCCGGCGGCGGCGTGGTCGCCGACAGCGACCCCGAGACCGAGTACCAGGAGAGCTGCAACAAGGCCCGCGCCCTGATCCGCGCCGCCCAGGAAGCCGTCCGCTACGCGCCGCGTAGCGAGGGGGACGGGTAACGTCGCCGCGCCGGCGCGGCGCCCCCCTGAACATCGAAAAGTTAAACGGAAATCGACCCACCCGCCGAGGCTGCATCCGGCCGGTTGTGATCAACGAATCGTTGACACATTCTCTCATGCGTGCTATTCTTGTTTTGTTCCAGTTTATAACTGAGATTCGACACAAGAGATGCGCCGCATCTTCGTATTGGTTCTGAGCGTTCTCGCTGTCCTCGCTAGTGTCCTGATCGATAAATTGATATGATTATGTCTCTATTTGTTTTTAGGAGGCGCGATTGATGGCGAGAGTGGCGGTGACGATCTCTTTGAGCGATGACGAGCGCGCCGAATTGGAGGCGCTGTCTCGTCGTCGCAAGACGTCGCAGGGGCTTGCGCGGCGGGCTCGGATCGTCTTGGCGGCGGCGGAAGGGTTGGAGAACAAGGAGATCGCCGTTCGTCTCGAGGCGAGCGCGGACACCGTGGGCAAGTGGCGTCGCCGCTATGCGGCGGAGGGCCTCGACGGTCTGTACGACGAACCCCGCCCCGGCGCGCCGCGTCAAATCGGCGATGACGCCATCGCGGAAGCGGTCCGGCTGACGCTGGAAGAGACGCCGCCGGACGCGACCCATTGGAGCCTTCGCTCGATGGCGCGGGCGAGCGGCCACGCGCCCTCGACCATTCATCGCATCTGGCGGGCCTTCGGCTTGCAGCCGCATCGCTCGGAGACCTTCAAGCTGTCGAGCGATCCCTTCTTCGTGGAGAAGGTCCGCGACATCGTCGGTCTGTATTTGGCGCCGCCGGATCGTGCCCTGGTTCTCTGTGTCGACGAAAAGAGCCAGATCCAGGCCCTGGACCGTTCCCAGCCCCTCTTGCCGATGCGCCCCGGGCAGGCGGAGCGGCGCAGCCACGACTACAAGCGCCACGGCACGACCTCTCTCTTCGCGGCCCTCGACATCGCCACGGGAGAGATCATCGGCAAATGTTTCCCGCGCCATCGGGCCCGAGAGTTCCGCAAATTCCTCGACCTCGTCGAGGCGAACGTCCCTGCTGATCTCGACATCCACATCGTCATGGACAACTACGGGACCCACAAGACCAAGGCGATCCGCGACTGGTTCGCCAAACGGCCGCGCTGGCAGGCCCATTTCACACCCACCAGCGCCTCCTGGCTGAACCAGGTCGAGCGCTGGTTCGGGCTGCTGACCGACAAGCAGATCAGGCGCGGCGTCCATCGCTCCACCAAGGAGTTGGAGCGCACCATCCTCGACTACATCGACACGACAAACCAGAACCCCAAACCCTTCAAATGGACCAAATCCGCCGATGACATCCTCGGCGCCATCCAGCGCTTCTGCCTCCGAACAATCGAAATCGCTGAACAGCAGGCGAAAATCATGCGAACTTCGGAATCGGGACACTAGGGAGGATGTTGAAGCACGCGCCCAGACCGCCGGCAACGACTTCGGCTGGAGCGCGGAAGTCGACGCGGCACTAACCGAATTCGAGATCGGCAATACCGACGGAGCAGTCGAGCAATTGATTCCGCTTGCCGACGCGGGCGATGTCCATGCCCAGTTCCTGCTTGGGCGGTTCTACGAAGATGAGATGGAGTTCAAGGTCAACCATTGCCGCGCACTCCATTGGTACAAGGAGGCCGCGGCCCAAGGACATGCCGCAGCCACGACCGCAGCGGGCTACTTCTACCTTTCAGGATATTGCAGGCATAAGGACTACGACGAAGCGGCCCGCTACTTCGAGCGCGCAGTGATTCTCGGTGATGCCAGCGCGGCTCTGATGTTGACCTATCTCCATCTGACCATCGACTCCGGTCACTTCGACCCGCAATCGACCGTAAAGCGCGCCGAAACTGCGTGGGACTTGAGCCAAGAACCCAAGGGTCCCGACTGGGTGGCGATCAATGCCGCCATGGTACTAGGACGGGTTTACGGGCGCGGCTATGGCGTTTCTAAAAATTCCGTGAAAGCGGAACATTTCCTGCGCGTTGCAGCGGAACAAGGTTCGCCAGACGCCCAGTACCAATTGGGCGAGTTTTATCGAGACCGATACGGCCATCCACGCTATCGCGAATCCTGGATGTGGTTGTCACTTGCTGCCCATCAGGGCGATCGGTCTGCCGTCGACCAGATAGCGCATCTGTCCGACGAAACACGAGTTGAAGCACGGCGGACAGCTATCGCGATGTTCGAGAAAATGATCGAAGACCCGCAGCTTGCAATCGGCAGGGCGGCCAAGTGGTGCCTCGATCACCAATCGAGCGCGGAGATTTGCCTGCGTTTCGCCTATCGAGACCACTTCGAATGCGATCCGCATATCTCACCAGGTTACTTCGAGGCGCGGTATGTAGACTCGATCGCGTACGACGCGTGCCGGCGCGAGGTGTTCGATTCGCACGCAGAGAAGGGCGGAGGCTAGAATGATATTCGCCCGGCCACTTTGCGCACTTGCATTCGTCGTATTCGCGATCGTTGCCACCGGCACGGCACCCGCAGCCTCACAGTCGGATGAGTTCGTGCCGCCCTGGAGCGCGGAGGTCGACGCCGCACTCGCATTCTTCGAAAGCGGCGATACCGAAGCGGCGATCGAGCGGCTCGAGCCGCTCGCCGAGGCGGGCGACGTCGACGCGCAATACATTCTCGGCAGTATCCATGCGCGGGGAATCGGCGTCGCCGAGGACCGCTGCCGCGCTCTCCCATGGTTTCAGCGCGCCGCCGCGCAAGACGACTCCCGAGCGATCGCATGGTTGGGCGTCTACCATCAATTGGGCGATTGCATGCCAAAGGACTACGACGAAGCGGCGCGCTACTTCAAACAGGCCGCGGAACTCGGCCAGGCCGGGGCTTACGTCTCGCTTGCTCTTCTCCATAGCGACAAGTCCGAGGGTCTGTACGATCCGATATTGACCATCAAGTGGGCAAAAAAAGAATGGGACGTAAATAAAGAAACAAATAAAGGATATCATGTTATTGTTGCGGCATTAATTTTAGGGTCTTCATATAAAGTAGGGAAAGGAGTTTCGGTAAATTTAGAAAAAGCCGCATTTTATTCTTCGTTCGCCGCAAATCAAGGACTTCACTATGCGCAATTCCTTTTGGGGAAAATTTACGAAATTCACCGCGACCCCGCGAGGAGGTACACCGAAGGTTACGAGTGGATTTTCCTGGCGGCGTACCAGGGGAACGAGGACGCCATCGCACTGCTGCATCATTTCTATGGCAAGGTTCCCGAATGGATGATTACGAATCTACGGAGAGCAGCGCGCGATAGACTGTTCGAGATTGCCGCAAGACCAAGGTCGCAGATCGGAAAGGCGGCCCAATGGTGCCAATCCCACAAATCGGGCTCGTTCGAATCTTGCCTATCCGGTTTACACCCACACCCACTAGGGCTAGAATGGGCGCAAACCGGATATAGGGGAGCGCGCCATGGATGTTCTCGACCGCGCCGATCTCCCATTCCCGCATTCGCTACCCGAGTTCCAGCGACTTTTCCCCGATGATGCGGCCTGCGCCGCCTACCTGGAGAAAGCCCGCTGGGGAGACGGCTTTGCCTGCCCGCACTGCGGCACGGCGGGAGAGCCGTTCCACTTTGAAAACCGCCCTGGCGTCCTGCGCTGCCGCAAGTGCCGCCAGAACACCGGGCTGACGGTGGGAACAGTGATGGAGCGTAGCCACACTCCGCTGAACGTCTGGTTCTGGGCCGCTTATCTGGTCGCCAGTCAGACGCCCGGCATGTCCGCCGTGCAGTTTCAGCGGCAACTTGGTCTTTCGCGCTACGAGACGGCCTTTCAAATTCTCCACAAGCTCCGCTCGGGCATGGTGCGGCCCAACCAAGACAGGATCGGTGGACAGCCCAAGAACCATGTTGAGGTGGACGAAACCTGGGTTGGCGGGCGAACGCGTGGGGAAGGCCGTGGTGTTCACCACAAGGTTCTCGTCTCCTGTGCCATCGAGGTGCGTCATCGAAAGCCGGGCACCAAGCTCGACAACCGGAAAGACGGACGCTATGCCGGACGCGTTCGGCTCGCCGTCGTGCTCGACCGTAGCGCCGAGTCGCTCTGTGGGTTCGTCGAGAGCACCGTCGCGCCGGGATCGCTGATCGTTACTGACGATTGGAGCGGCTATGCTGGCCTCGGTAAGCGCGGCTATGAGCACTTCGCTGTTGCCGAGTGTGGTGATCCAGAGGTTGCCGAGCAATACCTGCCGATCATCCATCTGGTTTTCGCCAACCTGAAGACGTGGCTGATCGGTATCCACCACGGCGTTAGCCACCAGCACCTACAAGCCTACCTCAACGAGTTCACCTTCCGCTTCAACAGGCGGTTCTACCCGTTCAACGCCTTCCGCTCATTGCTCGGCATCGCGGGCGACACCTCTGCTCCAACCTATGCCGAGCTTTACTCGGGAGAGTGGCGGCACCCTACATGTAGCGGTCATGGGCGTTAACCGGATAGGCAAGCAATCAGTCTTCCAACCATATTCAACCTTTATCGTTATTGTGCTGCCCGATATTTCTAATACTTTCATTCCTGTTATAGACGTCATTTTACTCGTTAAAAAATTTGGAGATGTCGCACATTGTCTTTGTATTTTACTTTTGGTGTAAAATTTGGTTATCGCCTGACCGACGGCCGGATCGGCGAGTATCTCCTCTTCCGACAATGAGACGGCCGTTTGCGGGGGCGGAGTCAGCAGCGCGGTCTGGGTCTCCTGCTGGGCCTTGCGTTCGGCTCCCCTATAGGTCATGCCGGGGATCTTAAACGTCAGAACCCTGTATGACGAACCGGTCTTTTCAAGCGTGGCGACGCTTTTGTCATCGGATCTGGAACAGTCACTCCTCCAACTATATTCAACATTTATCGTTATTATGCTGCCGGATATTTCTAAGATTTTCATTCTTGTTATAGAAGTCATGTTGCTCGTTAAGAAGCTTGTAGATGTCGCACATTGTCTCTTTATTTTACTTTTGGTGTAAAATTTGGTTATCGCCTGACCGACGGCCGGATCGGCGAGTATCTCCTCTTCCGACAATGAGACGGCCGTTTGCGGGGGCGGAGTCAGCAGCGCGGTCTGGGTCTCCTGCTGGGCCTTGCGTTCGGCTTCCTTGCGTTTCGCTTCCTCGGCGGCGCGGCGCTCGGCCTCGGCGGCGCTCAGCCGCGTCCGTGCCAACGATGCGAAATCGCCGTTCGGGAACTGTTGGAGATAGGCCTCGTACGCAGCGGGGTTCGTCGAGTCCCGGACCGATTCCCAGAATGCAAGGTCGAGACTGGACGGTTCCGGCTCGGACGGCGGCGCAACTGGGGTCAAAGCATTCAGCTTGGAGCGCGCCCGCGCGGCGAAGAAGCCATTCGGGAATTCGCCAATGAAGGCCTCGAAATCGGCCGAATTTGACGAACTGGCGACCAGCGTCCACGCCGCGATCTCGCCCGGGTCAACCGCCTCGATCAGCGTACCGAAAACGAACGCCGGCTCGCCCTCGCATTCGATGCGATACCAGTTCCGGTCGGCGACCTTGCCGGTGACCACGACCGCATCGTCACGTGACAGCCGGCCGACGCGGGCGGCCCCGGTTGTCGGCTCGGCGCGGACGTTCGAGGTCTGCAGCGCGACGAAGGTCGTATCCATTTCCTCGACGGCAAAAGCGGGCGTGGGTGGTGGGACGATCGCCGCTGTTTGCGTCTCCGCGTCACTAGTCTCGCGCAATGCGTCACGCTTGAACCGCGCCAGCGGCACGAACGATCCATTGGGGAACTGTTGCAGGTACGATTCAAACAATTCCGGATTGGCGCTGCCCTGGATCGCCTGCCAATACGCCAGCTCGATTGCCGGGTCGAATTCCCGCGCTGACGGAGCGGCTTGGGGCGGCACTTGCAGAACCGCCGCCGTGATCGCCGCAACGGGTACGAACAGAAAATCGCCGCCGTCGTGTCCCGCCTTGCGGATGTCGGCGTATTCGGGCGTCTGGTCGGCGTTGACCACGATCGGCCGCTTGATGGCGTCGAACAGCGCCTGGCCGTCGAGCACTTGAGTGTTCGACCGCAGCGTCTCCAGGAACGCCTGAGCGAACACCGAGTGTGCGCCACCACCGGCGTCAAGCACCGGCTCCAGCCCACCTGAAGTAAGTGCCGTGCGCGATCGGCGGCCGTTCATTCGCGCGAGCCAAGCAGCGCGCTCGGCGCCGGTCTTTAGATGCGCCTCGATGTTCCGGGTCAACTTGCCCGAGTAACAGGAATCAGCCACCACCAACACGTGCTTCGCCCGCATCGCACGGAGCTGGCCAGTGATGTCGTTGTTCGACAACCAATTCGCGGGATTATCGGCCTCGGCATCGATCGGAAGCCAAAACCCTTCGTCGGAACCGATATCGAGGTTGCCATGTCCGGCATAGTAGATCAGCAGGTTGTCGTTCTCGGTAAGCTGAGCCCGTTTGCGGGCCAATGCCGAGATGATGTCGTAGCGTTTTGCGTCGATCAGTATCTCAACCTCGAACCCGTAACGCTCGCGGAGTATTGTCGCCACTGCTTCGGCGTCGGCGGAAGCCATTTCCAGGTCCGTGAGTGTAATGTATTCGTTGTTGCCGATGACCAGCGCGTGGAAGCGGCCGTATTCCGTGGCTTTGGTTGCCGCTGCTGTCCGTCGCACGAAGACCTTTGGCTCTGCCTTGTCGCCGTATGAGCCCTCTACGACCAAGAGAAAGCGGCTACGTCCCACCGGCACTTGCTGCCGGATACGGAATGAGCCGTCCGCTGCCACCGCCACCGGTAAGCCATTGACGGTGAGCGTGACTTCACCCGGCGCCATCGCTCGGCCGGTAAAGTCCACAGTATCTTGGTCGGTGTCGATACGCTCCGGTGCGACGATGAGCGCTAAGCTTTCTTGGGCAAGGCGAAGTGGATCGTCCGCAGCGGCGCTGTATGCCCGGTCTTGGAAAGTTGCAATACCGCTGTCGAGGCTTGCCTGTGCAGGCCCTTGAACGCCAAGGACCAACGCAGCGACAAGCATGATGCGTCTCATCGCTCAACCCCCTTACAGCCGATAGGATACGCCGCATCGCAAGATTGGGGAATACCGGATGACAAAGGCAATACACGGGCAAAAAGCTGAACCACCAATGTCGGTTGTGGGTAATCGGCTCAAAGCAGACATGTTCCGCTAATGAGCAGACATTCCTGGCGTTGTTTCGGCGAATTTTCTAACTGAGAGATGATCAACACGACCAAGGGTGCAAACGGTGAGTCGGACCCGATTTCCTTGGACACAGAATTGGCTTAATCGAAGTGTCCAAGGAGGACCGGAACATGACCGACAATTTTGAGAACAAAGTTGCTGTTGATGGGCCTGTGGTAAACGAGGGCGAGCTTGGCTCGTCCACGTTTTCCCCGGGCCAGGTTTCGCCGGCAGGCCCGCTGGGACTTGGCCAGCGGTGGACGGTGACGCGCAAGCGTGAGGTTGCCCTGCGGCTTTTGCGTGGCGAGCCGGTGGAACTTTTGTCGCGGCAGTTGGGCGTGGAGATTTTCCGGCTCGAGCAGTGGCGTGAGAAGGCGATCGCCGGGATCGATGCCTCGCTCAAGGAACGCAAGGGCGATCCGGTGAAGGCGGAACTGGACATCGCCATGAAGCGGATCGGGGAGTTGATCATGCAGGTGGAACTGCTGGAGGCCAAGACGGAGACGTCCGGCCCTTTGGGGCGGCGGAGGTCGCGGCGATGAGTGCCGCCACCTCTCCCGGCACGGGTTTGGCCTACGGCCTCCAGCGGGTCTGTGCGGCCTGGGGTTTTGCCCGTTCCTCGTTCTACGCCATGAAATCCCGGCAGCAGGCCACCGCTGAGCGCCCACCAGCAAAGCGCCGGGGACCGAAGCCCTCGATCTCGGACGAGGCTCTGCTGGTGGCCATCGAGGCCGACCTGGAGGCATCCCCCTGGGAGGGCGAGGGACACCGCAAGGTCTGGGCTCGGCTTCGGGTCTGTCGTGGCATCCGTGTTTCCCGCAAGCGGGGGCTCCGGGTGATGCGCGAGAACAACCTGCTCTCGCCCCATCGCTGCCGCCGCCGTGGCGGAAATCCCCATGTCGGTGAGATCATCACCCATGCCCCCAACCTCATGTGGGGCACGGACGGCGTTCGGGTGTTCACGGTGGACGACGGCTGGGGCTGGATATTCACCGCCATCGAGCATTGGAACGCCGAGTGCGTCGGCTGGCATGTGTGCAAGCGAGGCGACCGCTTCGCCGCCCTTCAGCCGATCTCCATGGGGCTTGCGAGGCTGTATGCCTCGACCTCCGCCGGTGCGGCGCGGGGGCTGGCCTTGCGGATGGATCACGGCTCCCAGTATCTGTCGGACCACTTCACCAACCAGATCAAGTTCTGGGGCATCCAGCCGTCCTACGCCTTCGTCGAACAGCCCCAGACCAACGGCGTCGCCGAGAGGTTCAATCGCACGCTCAAGGAACAGATCATCCATGGCCGCATCTACCGCAACATCGCGGAGCTGCGGAACGCCGTCCGCGGGTTCGTCGAACAGTACAATGCCCAGTGGATCGTGGAGAAGAACGGCTACCTGAGCCCCGCTCAAGCTCGTCAGGCGTGGCACACCGCGATGTCACTCAGGCCCGCCGCATGAGACAAACTTGTGTCCAAGGAACCGGGTGCGATACAAAGGGTGCAAACGGCGCGCTTGCGTCGGCGCGCGGGGCGCGTAGGCTGGCCGGCGACATCGACGCGACAGGGTAAGGTCTTGCGCCGCAACACCGATCTCTTGCCCAGCCTGGCGATCGTCGCCACCGGGCTGCTGTGGGGCACATACTGGATTCCGCTGCGCGCGCTCGACGCGGCGGGCTTAAGCGGGCCGTGGGCGACCTTCGCGCCGGTCGCCGCCGGCTTGGCGCTGCTCATGCCCGTCGCCGTCGCGCGCTGGCGCCGGCTGGCCGCCGGCGGCTGGCCGCTGATCGGCATGGGGCTCTTGTGCGGCGCGGCCTTCTCGCTCTATTCCAACGCGCTCTTGATGACCGAGATCATCACGGTCATCCTGCTGTTCTACCTGACGCCGGTGTGGGCGACGCTGCTCGCGCGCGTCTTCCTCGGCCAGCCGATTACCGTGACACGCATCCTGACGATCCTGCTCGGCATCGGCGGCATGGTGGTGGTGCTCGGCATCGACGATCGGATCCCCCTGCCGCGTGGTCTGGGAGACTGGCTCGGCCTGATTTCAGGCATCGCCTGGGCGCTCGGCTCGGTGATCATCCGCAAGCGCGACGACGTCGCCGCGATCGACAACACCTTCGCCTTCCTGACCGGCGCGACGCTGGTCGCCATCGCCCTGCCGATCCTCGCCATGCCAGCCGAGGGCGCCGCCGTCGATCCGCTCGCCTTGCCGCTCGGCGCGATCGCACCGTGGCTCGCGCTGACCACGCTGGCCTGGGCGGTACCGATCATAGTGTTGTTGATGTGGGGCACCCAACGGCTCGATCCCGGCCGCGTCGGCATTCTCTTGATGGGCGAGGTGCTGGTCGGCGCCGTCACGGCCGCGATCCTGACCGACGAGCCCTTCGGCGCGCGCCAGTTCATCGGCGGCGGCCTGATCGTCGCGGCGGCGCTGATCGACGTGCTGGCGCAGCCGCCCGAGGCCGACGCCGCACGGGCGTAACGTCTCACCGGCGTCGTTGTTTCACGCGAGCGGCCGGGCGGTGTAGGATCGCGACGTCGGTCGGTTGGCGATAACGCTGTGGGAGATGTCGTCGGTGATCTATGGCTTGTTGAGCCTCCTCGCGCTCGGTCTTCTGCTGTGCATTCTGGTGGCGCCGATCGTCGCCCTGGTGCGCACCGGGCAGTTGCGCCGCGACGTCGACCAGCTGTACCGCGAGATGGTCATGCTGCGCGCCTCGTTCGATGCGGCTCCAGCCGCCGAGCCGCCCGAGGCGCCGTCCGAGCCCGAACCCGCCGTAGAGCCTGAGCCCGCCGTAAAGCCTGATGAACCGCCGACCGACGACGAGCCGCCGCCCGCAGTGCCGCCGCCCTGCGCGCCCAAGGAGGCGCTCGAGCAGCGGCTGACCATGCGCTGGCTGGTCTGGCTGGGTGGCGTGACGATCGCGCTCGGCGGCGTGTTCCTGGTCAAGTACTCGATCGAGCAGGAACTACTCGGGCCGGTCGGGCGGTGCAGCCTGGGCCTGGCCCTCGGCATCGCGCTGGTCGTCGCCGGCGAGTGGCTGCGCCGCCAGCCGCTGCAGCGCGCCATCGCCTCGGTGCGGCCGTCGCAGGTGCCGCCGGCGCTGACCGCGGCGGGCATCGCGACGATGTTCGCGGTGACCTACGCGGCGTTCGCGCTCTATGGCCTGATCTCGCCGCTGGTGACTTTTGCCGCCTTGGCCGTGATCGCGCTCGGCGCCTTCGCGCTGGCGCTCCTGCAAGGCCCTTTCGTCGCGCTCTTGGGGCTCGTCGGTGGCTTCCTGGTGCCCATGCTGGTGCCGTCGGACGATCCTTCGGCCTATGCGCTGTTCGGCTATCTCCTGGTCGTGCTCGCCGCCGCGCTTGCAGTGGTGCGTTACATGGCGTGGGGCTGGCTCGCCTGGATCGCACTGGCCGGCGCGATGCTGTGGACCGCGCTCTGGCTGGCTGCGGGATGGCAGCGCGGCGACGCGCTCGCGCTCGGCGGCTTCCTGATAGCGACAATTTACCTGTTCGTCTTCCTACGGCCGCGCCTCGCGCCTGGGCCGCCGGCGCCGAACCTGTGGCGCGCGTTCCTCGCCATGGCGCCGCCCGACCGCCTCGCCTGGCTCGCGGCAATCGCCGCGGCGGTCCTGATGTACGCGGTGGTGCGCCAGGACGGCTACGGCGTCATTTCGCTGGTCGCGTTGGGCCTGCTCGCGGCGTCGTTCATGGTCATCGGCCGGCGCGAATCGGTGTTCGACGGGCTCGCCATCGTCGGCGTGGTGGCCGTGGCCGCGGCGCTGGCGACCTGGCATCTGCCCTATGTCATCGAGGACGAGCGCTTCATCTACGACATCCTGGGCACGCGCAAACCGTTCCCGGGTGCGCCGGTCGTGCCGCCCGAGCTGGTGTCCTACGTCGTCACCGCGGCGGCCTTCGCCGCGCTGTTCGCCGTCGGCGGCTTCACCGCGTTGTGGCGCGCGGCGCGGCCGGCGCTGTGGGCGGCGGTCTCGGCCGGCGCCCCGCCGCTCATCCTGGCGATCGCCTTTTGGCGCGTCGCGGCGGCCGGCGGTGATCTCGCCTGGACCACCGCGAGCCTGGTGCTCGCCGGCCTCGCCCTCGCCGGCGCCGACCGTTGCGCCCGCCACCGCGGCGCGGCCGGCATGGAGGCGGCGCTGGGCGCCTATGCGGTCGGCGTCGTCGCGGCGGTCAGTCTGTCGGCGACCATCGCGCTCGAACAGGCCTGGCTGACCGTCGCGCTGTCGCTGCAGCTGCCGGCGCTCGCCTGGATCGACGGCAAGCTCGGCGTCCGCGCGCTGCGCCGCGTCGCCTTCGTGATTGCCGCCATCGTTTTGGCGCGTCTCGCGCTCAACCACCAGGTGCTCGATTACCCGTCGGGCGCCGTGCCGGGGCTCAATTGGGTGCTCTACGGCTATGGCATCCCGATGGTCGCGTTCCTCGCCGCCGCCTGGCAGTTCCGCAGGCGCATCGACGACAACCTGGTGGTCGCGCTCGAGGGTGGCGCGCTGGTCTTCGGTGCCCTCTTTGTCACCCTCGAGATCCGCCATTTCGTGACCGGCTCGCTCGATGCGCGCGACTATTCCCTGATCGAGCAGAGCCTGCAGTCGATCGCCTGGCTGGCCATCGGCTACGGCCTCTACCGCCAGCGCCGCCGGTCCGATCGGGCGGTGTTGCGTTGGGGCTGGCGCATCGTCACCTCGCTGGCGACGGCGCATGTGATCTTGATCCAGGTCGTGTTGTCGAACCCGATGATGACCGGCGACAGGGTGGGCGACTGGCCGATCGTCAATATGCTGCTGCTCGCCTATGGTGCGCCAGGGGTCTTCGGCATCCTTTTCCTGCGCGAGGCGCGCCGCCAGAGTCATGACTGGACCGCCGCCGGCGCAGGCGTCGCCACGGTGGCGCTGTTCTTCGTTGAAATCTCGCTCGAGGTGCGCCGCGCGTTCCTGGGCGACGACCTATGTCTCCTGCGCGGTGCGAGCGACGCCGAGTGGTACAGCTATTCGGTCGCCTGGCTGGTCTACGCCGGCATGCTGCTCGCCGCCGGCATCCTGCGCGGCCATGTCGCGTTGCGCTACGCCTCGCTCGCCATCCTGGCGCTCACCGTGCTCAAGGTCTTCTTCTCGGACATGGATGCGCTGACCGGTCTCTACCGCGCGCTTTCGTTCCTCGGCCTCGGCGCCACCCTGGTCGCCATCGGCTACCTGTACCAGCGTTTCGTCTTCCCGCAGCAGCAGCCGGCGGCCTCCGCCACGACCGAGGACGACGACGCGGCGACGTGACGCGGCGACGCTGGCGGGCACCGTCGCCGGCCTGTAGACTTATCCAGCAACCGACCCCTTCCGCGAGCCCGCATGCCATGACCCACCCGCAGTTCCCGCATCTCTTCTCGCCGCTCTCCATGCGCGGCGTGACGCTCAAGAACCGCATCTTCTCGACCGGCCACATGACCTCGCTGGTCACCGACGGCAAACCGAACGACGCTCTGGTCGCCTATCACGAGGCGCGCGCGGTGGGTGGCGCCGGGCTGATCATCGTCGAGGTCGCCGCGGTGCACTCATCGGCGATCTTCACGACCCACACGATCATGGCGACTTCCGACGACTGCATCCCCGGCTACCGCAAGATCGCCGACGCCTGCCACGCCCACGGCTGCAAGGTCTTCGGCCAGCTGTTCCACCCGGGCCGCGAGCTGATCGAATCGCTCGACGGCAGCGCGCCGGTCTCCTTTGCGCCGTCGGCGACGCCCAACGAGCGCTTTCACGTCATGCCGTCGCCGATGTCGCGCGCGATGATCGCCGAAGTCGTCGCGGGTTTCGGCGACGCCGCGCGCCGCATGATCGCGGCCGGTCTCGACGGCGTCGAGATCGTCGCCAGCCACGGCTATCTGCCAGCCCAGTTCCTCAACCCGCGCATCAATGCGCGCGACGACGACTACGGCGGCTCAGACGAGAACCGGCTGCGCTTTCTGCGCGAGGTCGCCGCCGATGTCCGCGCCAAGATCGGCGGCGACGCGGTGCTCGGCATGCGCATCTCGGGCGACGAGAAGAGCGTCGAGGGGCTCACCGTCGACGAGGTGATCGAGGCCTGCATAGCGCTCGACGGCGACGGCGCGCTCGACTACTACAACGTCATCGCCGGCTCGTCGTCGACGCTCGCCGGCTCGATCCACATCGTGCCGCCGATGCTGATCGACAACGCCTATGTCGCGCCCTATGCCGCGGGTGTTCGCGCCAAGGTTTCCAAGCCGGTGTTCGTCGCCGGGCGCATCAACCAACCGCAGATCGCCGAGCAGGTGCTCGAAGGCGGCCAGGCCGATATGTGCGGCATGACGCGCGCCATGATCTGCGACCCGGCGATGGCCGGCAAGGCCGAGGCCGGCCGCGCCGACGACATCCGCGCCTGCATCGCCTGCAATCAGGCGTGCATCGGACATATGCTGGCCGGCTACTCGATCTCCTGCATCCAACACCCCGAGACCGGGCGCGAGCTGGTCTACGGCACCCGCGTGCCGGCCGAACGCGCGCGCAAGGTGCTGGTCGCCGGCGGCGGGCCGGGCGGCATGAAGGCCGCGGCGGTCGCCGCCGAGCGCGGCCACGACGTGACGCTTTATGAGCGGGGCTCGCGGCTCGGCGGCCAGACGCTCTTGGCCCAGCTGCTGCCCGGGCGCGCCGAGTTCGGCGGCATCGTCCCCAATCTCACGCGCGAGATGGAGCTGGCCGGCGTCACCGTGGTCAAGAACACCGCCGTCACCCGAGAGCTGGTCGAAGCGGAAGCGCCCGAGGCCGTAATCGTCGCGACCGGCGCGAGGCCGCGCCGGCCCGAAATCGAAGGCGCCGAGGAGGCGCATGTCGTCGACGCCTGGCAGGTGCTCGGCGACGAGGTCAACGTCGGCCAATCGGTCGTCGTCGCCGACTGGCGCTGCGACTGGATCGGCCTCGGCCTGGCCGAGAAGCTGGCGCGCGACGGCTGCCACGTGCGCCTCGCGGTCAACGGCTACATGCCGGGCCAAACCATCCAGCAGTACGTCCGCGATCACTGGATCGGCATCCTGCACAAGTTGGGCGTCGAGATCATCCCCTACGTCCGGCTGTTCGGCGCCGACGCGGATGCGGTCTACCTGCAGCACACCACGAGCGGCGAGCCGGTGATCTGCGAGAACGTCGAGACACTGGTCGTCTCGCTCGGCCACGAGAGCGACACCGGCCTGATCGGTGCGCTCGACGGCTACGCCGGCGCGGTGCATGCGATCGGCGACTGCCGCGCGCCGCGCACCGCCGAAGAAGCCGTCCTCGAGGGCCTCAAGGTGGCTTCGGCGCTGTAATCGCCGGCGCGCAGGCAGCACATTCGCGTCGTGAACCGGTTCAATAAACGTTAGCTTACGAGCCGAAACGGACGTTCGGTGTGAATGACTGGAAATCGGCCAGAAGCGGCCGAACAGTGCGGTTGGCGGATTGGAAAACAATCGTTCGTCCCCAACCGATTGCACTACCGTTCGGGACCGCAAGCGAACAAGTTGGATTCGTCGAGCGACCATCAGACCGGATCGAGCTCCGGCGGGATGAGGACGAGCTTACCAGTGTGCTTCTTCTCGACGAAGTCACGTTGCGCTTGAACGATGTTCTCCAGAGCATACGTCTCCGCGACGACAGGGCGAACCTCGCCTCTTTCTATGTAACCGACGAGGTTTTCGAACACGACATCTTCCTGAAACGTGCAGCCGAAGAAGCTCAGATCTTTCAGGTACAGCGTTCGAACGTCCAATTCCACCATGGGGCCTGCGATTGCGCCGGCTGTCACATAACGCCCCCCGCGGCGGAGGATCTCAAGCAGTGCCGGCCATTGCGCGCCGGCAACGAGATCGACGACTACGTCAACCGTCTCGCGTCCGAGGGCGGCGACGAGCTTCGCATCGCGCTCAACAACTTGGTCGGCGCCCAGCGCCAGCACCTCGTCGAACTTGCTACGCCCGCAGACCGCCGTCACCTGGGCGCCGCGGCGCTTGCCAAGCTGGACGGCAGCTGAGCCGACGCCACCTGATGCGCCGGTGATCAGGACCTGTTCCTCACCCACATTCGCGCGGTGCAGCATGCCCTCCGCCGTCGAATAGGCGCAGGGGATCGAGGCGAGTTCGGCATCTGACCAGTCGCACGCGACCCGGTAGGTCTCGCGCGCCGGCGCCGTCGCGAACTGGGCGAACGCGCCGTCGCATTCCGAGCCGAAGGTCCAGCACTCGAAAGGGCGATAGTCGACAGGCGTCCGGAGCATGTTCCTGACAACAACGCGCTCCCCGATTCGCGCTGGATCGACGCCGTTCCCGACATTAACGACACGCCCGCAGCAGTCTGCGCCTTGGATGCGGGGGAACGAGACCGGGATGCCTGACCAGCTCGCGTCGTCATCCGATGCCGACGCAAACCCGCCTTCTCCGCCAGCATTCGTGTCCGATGTCACGGATTTTGAGTACCACGCGATCCGCGTGTTGATGTCGGTATTGTTGACCCCTGCCGCGCGCACCTGAATCAGGACTTCGCCGGTGTCCGGCTTGGGCGTCGGTACATTGGTGCGATAGTCGAGATTGTCGAAACCGCCATGCCCAGTGAGCAAGACAGCCGCCATCTTCTCAGGAGTTGTCGGTGGATTGGCCAAGGCGTGTGCTCAAATTAACAGGACGTCTTCGAACGGCAGGCTACTCATCAGCTCGTGACCGGATGACGTCACGACGAGTTGCTGCTCGAGCTTCACACCTTCATACCCCTCGACCTCGCCGGCATAGGCCTCGGCGCAAATGACCATGCCGGACTCCAGTTCCATGTCGGGATACGGCATCCGATGGATCTCGTCCTTCCTGCAGAGAAGCGGAAATTCGATCTGTACGCCCGCCCCATGTCCGACGGCCTCCTGATAGGCTCTGAACTCCTCCGGCGGCTCAAAGCAGCGCTCGGCGATCTCGCGGAAAGAAACGCCGGGACGCATGAGGTCCAGATTGTGGTGCAGGGTGTCATAGGCTACGCGATAGAGCCGTTTTTGCGCATCGCTCGGCCTGTCGCCGCAGAGATAGGCGCGAGAGATATCACCGACATAGCCGAAAGGGCCGACCATATCGGTGTCGAAAACGATCAGCTCGCCATCTTCGACGACCTTTTCGCTCGCGGACTGATACCAGGGATTGGTCCGCGCACCAGAGGTCAGCAAGCGCGTCTCCAACCACTCCCCGCCATGCTCCACGTTAGTCTCATGCAGGGTGGCCCAGAGTTGTTGCTCCGTGATGCCCGGTCGCAGGCGTTCTCGAATCCGCCGTGCCCCGAGGTCCGCGACCTCCACCGCAGCGCGCAGACACGTGATCTCCTCATCGGATTTGATGAGCCGGGCCCGCGCCATGAGGCCGTCGCCGTCGAGCACGCCAAAGCCTCGCTTAACCAACTCGGCACAGGCCGGGGGTGACAGCTTGTCGATGGCCACCCGGCGGCTGTCGCCACAGTGCTCGCGCATCAGGGCTTCCAGTTCGGCGCACCAAGCCTCGACGAACGGAGCCTTGGCGTCGAGTTTGTAGAAGGTTGCGAAGGACGTTGCTGGACGCACGTCGGCGACGAACTCCAGATCATCAGCCGAGATCGGGCAGGTTTTCAGCGCATATTCGAACATAATCGGTAGGCCATCCGCTGGGACGAATGCGTATCGGACGGGCGTGTAGGACGTCCATAGAAGATTGGCGTTTGTCAGGTTGGTGGCGTAGCGGATATTCTGCGGCTCGAACAGCACGGCGGCCGCAATATCGCTATGGTGCAGCTGTTGCTGAATGCGTGCAAGCCGATGGCGGCAAAGTGCCCGAAAGTCGATGGCCGCATCGGCCCGCTCCTTGATAGTTTGCATGTCCAAATCCGGCCCCCACTGGTATGTCTAGTGTCTGTGCACAATAGTATAGTGATCGCTCTACTTTGGCAAAGACGAATACGAAGATCAAGATCGCCGCAGCCGCCAATCGGCTGTTTTCAGAGCACGGCTTCGCGGAACCGGGCGTCGAAGCGATCCGTGAAGCCGCAGATGTCAGTATCCGGACTCTCTACAAACACTATCCATCGAAGAATGCGATGATCGTCGCCGCGCTCGCCTATCGCCACAAGGCGTATCTGGCGCATCTGCGAAAAAATTCACCATCCGCCCCAGGCTCGGCGGCGATTGCACACCTGTTCCAGTGCGTGGCGGTATGGATGAGCGGCGATCACGCGCGCGGTTGTCTGTTCCTCCAGGCGCTCGCCGCCTATCCGGGGAGCACGACGATCATCAATGAGGTTGAGCGAAATAAAAGCGGTGTCAGGGCCGAGATTGCACGCCGTGTCCCTGCTCACAATCAAGCGATCATCCCGATACTTTTCCTTCTGCACGAAGGCGTGACGGCGGCTGCTTCTAGTGTCGGGGCGAAGGTAGCCGCAGAAAATGCGATCGCGGCGGCCAACAGGCTTCTTGCGGGAAATGACCTCCCACCAGGGTAGCATTGGCCTTTTTAAGTATCTCACGAGGTCGACTTGAGTTGGAGGGCCGGTTAGCGATCCGAAAGCAGCCGTTCACGTGGACGACACCAAAGGTCCGCCTCGGGTCCAGACTGTGTAAGAACGTTTGCTGCGTGATCTGTACGGCGCGTCTTTGGCTTCGATGATCCGTCGCGGCGGGTATTCCGGGATTAAGGATTTTCGCCACTCGTGCGGACCTGTCGGCCGGCTGGCGCCGGTGTGAGCTGCGATTTGGCCGGATATGGGCGCAATTTGCGGCGCAGAGAGGCCTATGCGGTCCTCATCGCCGCGATCAGCGGGTCGATGCCCGTGATGTTCATGACGCGCTTGAGATTGTAGGCCAGCACGTGCAGGGCCATCTCGGTCCTCACCCGTTTCAGCGTCTTCGTCTGGAAATGCGTCGCGCCCATCCAGGACTTGATGGTGCCGAAGGGATGCTCGGCCGTCTCGCGCCGCCGACGCATCGCCTCCGGGTGCTCGTCGAGCCGCCTCTCGACGGCCTCGAGAACATGCTCGTGCTGCCAGCGGGTGATGCGGCGCTGCTTGGCCGTGGTGCAGCGATGCTTGATGGCGCATCCCTGACAGGCGTTGGTCCAGTAGCGCCGCATGCTCAGCCCCCTCTCCTGGCTGGTGAAGCGGTAGACCAAACGCTCGCCGGCCGGGCAGCGATAGACATCGTCGGCGGCCAGATAGACGAAGTCCTGTTTGCCGAAGCGGCCCTTGGCCTTGGCTCCAGAGGTCAGCGGCTTAGGCAATGTGACGGTGATGCCGGCCTCATCGCAGGCCAGAATCTCCTTACCGTTGTAGTAGCCGCGATCGGCAACGACATCCAACTCGTCGGTCTCCAGAGCCGCCTTGGTCCGCTTCGCCATGGCTGAGAGCTGGGCGCGGTCGGTGCCCTGATTGGTCACCTCGTGGGCGACGATCAGGTGGTGCTTGGTGTCGACGGCGGCCTGAACGTTGTAGCCGACCACGCCGGAACCCCGGCCGCTCGTCGCCATCGAGCGGGCATCGGGATCGCTCAGAGAGATCTGCTGGTCCGGGCTCGCACGCCGCTCGACTTCAAGCGCCTTCAGGCGCCGCATCTCCTCCTTGAGGATCGCGATCTTGTCGGCCAGACGAGTCGTCTTGGTCGTGCGCGCCAGCGACGGCTCTTGCCGGTCGGCGCTGTCCAACTGGTCCAGATAGCGCGCAACGCTCTCCTCGATCTGCGCCACCCGCCGCGCCATCTTGGCCCGCGTGAAGTTCCTGTCCCGGCTGTTGACCGCCTTGAACTTCGAGCCATCGATCGCCACGCTCGCCTCGGCGAACAGCCCGAGTTGCCGGCACAGCGCGACGAACCGGGCGCAGACCTTGCGGATCGCACGGCCGTTGTCCTTGCGGAAGTCGGCGATCGTCTTGTGATCCGGCGCCAGCCGGCCGACCAGCCACATCACTTCCACATTGCGCCCGGCCTCCCTCTCGAGCCGACGGCTCGACTGAACCCGGTTGAGATAGCCGTAGATGTAGAGCTTCAACAAATCGCAAGGATGATAGGCCGGCCTGCCGGTCGCCAGCGGCTCGACCCGGTCGAACCCGAGGCCGCCAAGATCGAGCTCATCGACGAAGACGTCGATCGCCCGAACCGGGTTGTCGTCGCCGATCCAGTCTTCCAGGCGCTCCGGAAACAACGTGCCCTGGCTGCGATCGACACCCTCGACAAAACGCTTCATCAGACCCTCCCGCCAAAGCACGAGAGAATCATAACACCATCGACGTTTTTACACAGTCTGGGTCGAAAGCAGCGGTTCGGCATTAGGCCTTGGTGCCCTGCAATCGTCCCCTCCCGGCCCGAACCAGGCCTTCATTAAACCGATTCCCCCTCGCGCCTCCCCTTGACAGCCGGGCGACCATCGTGTTTTCTCCCTTCAGCGCCGATTTGACCGATCAGCTTGCGGGCGCTTAACAAATACGGCTAAAGCGATGGCAACCGCCACGCCCCGCCGTGGCGGTTTTTTTATGCCACGGCACCGATAGCGCCCGCGAGCGACGATCGACCGGCCGAACCGAATTGTGCTCTCGGGGAGACCGCTACCATGTACGACGACCGCCTCGCCCTGCCCGGCCCGCTGCCCTATTCACCGCTCGATGACCCTGCCGCCGCGCGCGCCCAGGCGCTGAGCAACACATACGGCCATCTCGATGCGGTCGCGCTGCTCGAGGTCATGATCGGGCGCGAGTTTCCCGGCCGGATCGCGCTGGTCTCGTCATTCGGCGCCGAGTCGGCGCTGCTCTTGGACCTGGTCGCCGGCATCGACCGCGCCACGCCGGTGATCTTCCTCGACACCGGCAAGCTGTTCCCCGAGACGCTGGCCTACCGCGATGAATTGGTCGATTGGCTCGGCCTCGGCGACGTTCGCGCCATTCAGCCCCCGGCCGACGTACTCGCGGCGCACGACCCCGGCGGTGATCTCTGGCGGCGCGATCCGGACGCCTGCTGCGCATTGCGCAAGGTCGCACCGCTGGCCGGGGCGCTGGCCGGGTTCGACGCCTGGATCACCGGGCGCAAGCGCCACCACGGCGCCGCGCGGGCCACGCTCGACACCATCGAGGCGGTCGACGGGCGCGTTAAGATCAACCCGCTCGCCGATTGGTCGGCCGCGCGTATCGAGGCCGGGATCGCCGCCCGCGGCTTGCCGCGCCATCCGTTGCAGGACGCTGGCTACGCGTCGATCGGCTGCGTCACCTGCACGCGACCGCTCGAGCGCGGCGAGGCGGCGCGCGCGGGCCGCTGGGCGGGCCTCGCCAAGACCGAGTGCGGCATCCACCGTGCGCCCAGGGACACACGACCGGATGTGGCGGACTGATCGCGTGGTTGCGGTTGTGGGTAACCTTGGCTGCGATGGCGGACTGGCTCCAGGCGTGTAGCCGCCGCAAGAAACAGGAACTCGGCATCGCCTGAGCGGCGCGGTTACGCCCCAATAGGTTGATCCCGGCAAGCCATGTCGCGGCATCGCGCCGCGCTTGCACATCAGCATCATAGCCGTCACAATCGCACCGCCGGACCGACGCCAGGGCGCCATGTCCGCCCGCCCGATCCGCGCATGCCTCCCAACTGTCGTCGGACCTCGCCCATGCCTCGTCATTCTGCCTGCGCCTACGCGCTCGCCGCCACGCTCGCGCTCGCCCCCTTGCCGGCGTCGGCGCAGCAAGCCCAACCCGAACCGGGACAGGACCCGGTCGTCGCCACCGTCGCCGGCGACGCGATTCGCCTTTCCGAGGTCGTCGATTCCAAGTCGCAGCTTCCCCAGCAGTATCAGTCGATGCCGATGGAGGCCATGTTTCCGGCCCTGGTCGAACGGGTGATCGACATACGGCTGGTCGCCCGGGAAGCGCGCGCCAACGGCATCGCCGACGATCCGGACGTGCGGCGCGAGCTGGCGCAGATCGAAAATCAGATCATCAGCCAGGTCTTTCTGACGCGCCATATCGACGCGATGATTACCGATGAGGAAGTGCAGGCACGCTACGACGAACACATTGCAGCCCTGCCGCCAGACGAGGAGATAAGCGCGCGCCATATCCTGCTCGTGACGGAAGAGGACGCGCTGGCGGTCATCGCCAGCCTCGGCGAAGGCGCCGACTTCATCGAGCTCGCCGCCGAAAAGTCGATCGGCCCCTCGGCCGACCGGGGTGGCGACATCGGCTATTTCGGCCGCGGCAACGTCGTGCCCGAATTCGCCGATGCCGCCTTCGCGCTCGAGCCCGGACAGACCTCCGAGACACCGGTGCAAAGCGAATTCGGTTGGCACGTCATCAAGGTCGATGACCGACGCGCCGTGGCGCCGCCTTCACTGGAAGAGATGCGCGAGCAGTTCGTCACGGAAATCTCGCAACAGCTCATCGCCGAGCTGATCGGCGAGCTGCGCGACGCGGCGGCGATAGAGCGATTCAACATGGACGGCTCGCCGAAGACCGAGCCCGAACCGGCCGCCGAACCGGAAAGCCAACCCGACGCCGAACCCGCGCCCTAGCGGCTCACTGCCGTCAGACCGCACGCGCCGCCCGGTTGCGCACCGGGTGGCGGTTGGCGTCCTTGTAGCCGAGCGCGTCCTCGGCAATCAGCACGCGCTGGACGTTGGGCGTGCCCTCGCCGACGTTGAGCATGTTGACGTAGGCGGTGATCTTCGAAACCGGGTATTCGTCGGCCAACGCGTAGCCGCCATAGATTTCGGCGACAGCCTGCGCCGCCTGCTTGGCGACCTGGCCGGCGAAATACTTGGCGCGCGACGAGGCGCGGGTCGACGGCGCGCCCCGGTCCATCGTCCATGCCAGGCGCTGCACCATCAACCGCGCTGCCTCGACACCCACCGTCATGTCGGCGATCGGCTGCTGGACCATTTGGCGCCGTCCGATCGGCTGGCCGCCGACGACGCGCTCGGCCGCGTAGGCGCAGGCATGGTCGAGACACGCCTGGGCCAGGCCGACGAGCCGCGCGGAGACCGTCAGCCGACCGTACTCAAGCGCGTTCATGGCAATCTTGAAGCCCTCGCCCTCCGCGCCCAAGCGGTTCGCCACCGGCACCGCGAAACCGTCGAGGAAGACCGCGCAGCTGCACAGCGACTTCGACAGCCCGGTCATCGGGATCGGTGTCGCCGAGAAGCCGGGCGCCGCCTTCGGCTCGACGATGAAGGCGGTGATGCCCGCATGGCCGGCATCCGGGTCGGTCTTGGCGAACAGCAGCCCGGTGTCGCAGGCGTCGGCGAAGGTGATCCACTGCTTGGCGCCGTCGAGCCGGTATGCCTCGCCGTCGCGCCGCGCCCGCGTCTGCATCGCGCCCGCCGGGTCCGAGCCGCCGCCTGGTTCGCTGAGCGCGAACATGCCGACGCGGCGGCCGGCGATCAGGTCGGGCACGAAGCGTTCGATCTGCGCGTCGCTGCCCCAGTTGTAGATGGTGAACGGGCAGGTCATCGCCTGCAGGTTCATGGCATAGCCGAACTCGGGCGCCAGCCGGGAAATCTCCTCGGCGACCGTGGCGACGGCGAGGAAGCCCATGGCGCTGCCGCCGAGGCGCTCGGGAAAGGCGGCGCCGAACAAGCCCGCGGCGCCCATCTTCTCGATGATCGGCCCGGGGAACGCGCCGCGCGCCTCATAGTCGGCCATCGCCGGCGCGATCTCGGTCTCGACGAAGCGCGCGACGCTGTCGCGGACCTGGGCGATCTCATCGGGCAGAGTGAAGTCCATCGCGGGGTTCCGGCCGGTTTTTGCGTCTGGCAAAGCTAGCACAATCCGCGTATACCGCCGTCCGGTTATGTAATACCAAGGACCAGTGATAAAGACCCATAGAGATCGCGTCCGCTTTTCGCCGGTGAGGCAAGGGAGCCGCGGGCGATGCAGCGCATCGGCTAGGCTTCCTGACGCCCTCCGGCGATAAGCGGACGCGACCCGAAGGGCGGTTTGCCGAGGCTCTCGGACGTCGTTGCGCCCGTCTTGCGATGCGCTGCATCGCCGCGACGGGCGCGCCTAGCCGAGAACCACGGCAAGCCGTCTCCATGGGTCTTTATCACTGTTCCTTGGTATAATACCAAGGAACAGTGATAGGACAGTCATGACGCAGCGTACTAACCTGCGCACCGGCGGCCAGATTTTGGTCGACGCGCTCAAAATTCACGGCGTCGACATGGCATTCTGCGTGCCCGGCGAAAGCTATCTCGCGGTGCTCGACGCGCTATACGACGCGCAGGGCGACATCCGGCTGATCACCTGCCGCCACGAGAGCGGCGCGTCATTCATGGCCGAGGCGTACGGCAAGCTGACCGGCCGGCCCGGCATCTGCTTCGTGACCCGGGCTCCGGGTGCCTGCAATGCCAGCATCGGCGCGCATACCGCGCTGCAGGACTCATCACCCATGATCATGTTCGTCGGCCAAGTGGCGCGCGACCAACAGGACCGCGAGGCCTTCCAGGAGGTCGACTATCGGCGTATGTATGGCGAGCTCGCCAAGTGGGTCGGCCAGGTCGAGAACCCGGCGCGGCTGCCGGAATACATCAGCCATGCGTTCCATGTCGCGGTCTCGGGCCGGCCCGGGCCGGTCGTGCTCGCGTTGCCCGAGGACATGCTGACCGAGACCGCCGAAACCGCCGACACCGGTCCCTACACGGTCGTGCGCCCCAACCCCGGCGCCGCCCAGCTCGACGAGATGCGGCGCCTGTTGGCCGATGCCGAGCGGCCGATGATGATCGTCGGTGGTGGCGGCTGGAGCGCCCGGGCCGCGACCGACATCGTCGGCTTCGCCGAGGCCAACGACATCCCGACCGGCGTCGCGTTCCGCTGCCAGGACCTGTTCGACAACGACCACGCCAATTACGCCGGCGACATCGGCATCGGCCTCAACCCGCCGCTCGCCCGGCGCCTGCGCGAGAGTGACCTGCTGCTCGTCGTCGGCGCGCGGCTCGGCGAGATGACGTCCCAGGGCTATACCCTGCCCGCGCCGCCCAACGCGCCGCAGACGCTGGTCCATGTCCACGCCGACGCCGGCGAGTTGGGCCGCGTCTACCAGGCCGACCTGCCGATCGCCTCGGGCATGGCCGAGTTCGCCGCCGCCGCGCGGGCGCTCGACCCGGTCGACACAGCAGCCCGGCGCGACTGGGCCAAGGCCGCGCGCGACGACTACCTCGCCGGTCTCGAGCCGGGGCCGACGCCCGGCCCGGTCGACATGGCGCTTATCATCGCCGCGCTCAGCGCGCGCGTGGCGCCCGACGCCATCATCACCAACGACGCCGGCAACTTCTCGGGCTGGGCGCAGCGCTTCTACCGCTTCACGCGCTACCGCAGCCAGCTCGGCCCGACCAACGGCGCGATGGGCTATGGCGTGCCGGCGGCGGTCGCCGCCAAGGCGGCCTGCCCCGACCGGACGGTGATCTGCTTCGTCGGCGACGGCGGCATGCTGATGACCGGCCAGGAGATCGCCACCGCCCTGCAGCACGGCATCGCGCCGGTCATCATCGTGGTCAACAACGACATGTACGGCACGATCCGCATGCACCAGGAGCGGGACTACCCGGCGCGGGTCCATGGCACGGCGCTCGCCAACCCCGACTTCGCGGCGCTGGCCCGGGCCTATGGCGCCCATGGCGAGACGGTCGAGAAGACCGAGGACTTCGCGCCGGCGCTCGACCGCGCGCTCGCCGCCGGACGCTGCGCCGTCATCGAGCTGCGCATCGACCCCGAGGCGATCACCACGCGCACGACGCTCGGCGCGATCCGCGAAAAGGCGCTGGCGTCACACCGCGGCTGAGTAAAACCGCCGTCTCAAGCCGACGACCCAGACGCTGTAGTACATCTCGAATTCGAGCGGGTGCGTCGTCGTCTCGAAGGCGTGCAGTTCTTCGCGCTTGAGGTGCAGGTAGCCGTCTATCATGTCGTCGCTAAAGACACCGCCCTTGTTGAGGAAATCCCGGTCGCCGTTGAGCGCCCGGCAAGCCTCGCGCAAGCTACCGCACACGGTCGGCAGACCCTTGATCTCTTCCGGCGACATTTCGTAGAGGTTGCGCTCCATCGGATCGCCGGGGTGGATCTGGTTTTCGATGCCGTCGAGGCCGGCCATCAGCATGGCGGCAAACGCCAGATAGGGATTGCCCGCGGCATCGGGAAAGCGTACCTCGACCCGCTTGCCGCTGGCGCTGTCGACATGCGGGATGCGGCACGATGCCGAGCGGTTGCGCGACGCGTAGCACAGGAACACCGGCGCCTCGTAGCCGGGCACCAGCCGCTTGTAGCTGTTCGTCGTCGCGTTGGTGAAGGCGTTGAGCGCGCGCGCATGCTTGAGAATGCCGCCGATATAGTAGAGCGCGGTTTCCGAGAGCCCGTCGTAGGCATCGCCGGCGAACACCGTCTCGCCGTCTTTCCAGATCGACTGGTGGACATGCATGCCCGAGCCGTTGTCGTACATCACCGGCTTGGGCATGAAGGTCGCAGTCTTGCCGAAGGCGTCGGCGACGTTGTGGACGACGTATTTGTACTTCTGGAGGTCGTCGGCGCAGCGCACCAAGGTATTGAAGCGCACGCCGAGCTCGTGCTGGCTCGGCGCCACCTCGTGGTGGTGCTTTTCGACCTCGACGCCCATCTCCACCAGCACAGACAGCATTTCGTCTCGCATATCGGTGCCGTGGTCGACGGGTGGCACGGGGAAATACCCGCCTTTCGCCTTGGGCCGGTGACCCAGGTTGCCCTCGTCGTAGTCGGTGGCCGAATTATACGGCCCCTCCTTGGAGTCGATCTCGTAGAAACAGCGGTTCTGCTCGACCTCGAAGCGGACGCTGTCGAACACGAAGAACTCGGCCTCGGGGCCGAAGTAGGCGGTGTCGCCGATGCCCGTCCCGATCAGATACTCCTCGGCGCGCTTGGCGACGCCGCGCGGCCCGCGGCCGTAATGCTCGCCGGTGCTCGGCTCCCTGACGTCGCAGATAAGGATCAGCGTCGGCTTGTCGGCGAAGGGATCGGCGACCACGGTTTCGGCACGCGGTGACAGCAGCATGTCGGATTCGTTGATGTCCTTCCAGCCGGCGATCGACGAACCGTCGAACATGACGCCGCCCTTCAGCATATCTTCGTCAACCGCGCTGACGTGATAAGAGAGATGCTGCCACTTTCCGCGGGGATCGGTGAACCGAAAGTTTACGTACTCGATGCTCTGTTCTTTGATCTGATTAAGTACCGAAGCGAAATCGGACATGCGGTTGGCCTCCCGGTTGCGTGAGTTTCGTTGTATCAGCGATCACAGCGCGTCGGCGGTCGCATCGACCTTGCCGCTGCGGATTTGCACGACGTGCGTGAGCTCGGAGACGAAGATCCGGCCGTCGACAGCACGTTCTTCTTGCGCACCATGCCGCCGTAAAACAACACCAATCGGGGCACGGTCATCATCAGCACGAGCGCCGTGGCGACCAGCATCCACGCCGTATCCCCGCTGTCGAGCTTCGGCGCATTTGCCTGGGCGAACGCCGGGGTAGCATTGACCAGGGCCGCGGCTATCACGCCATACCGAAGAGACCGCAAAATTTGTACCATCTGGGAAGCCTCTTGATTTTCGCCTGCCACGGACGGAAACGAGACGTCGCGGCCAGCGGGCGACACCGCCGCCCGGGCCTACAATTTCCACAACCGAAACGTCAAACCTGGCCGCAAACGACTATAAAACAGCCGCCTATGCGGCTAACTTCGCGCCGATGCGCCCCCATGGGCGCGCCGACGGCTATCGATCGCCCCACGCTTAGTTGTTTTTGGCAACGCCCGATTGAAGCATTTCGCGGCAATCTGTTGCGGCATTGTGGCGATTGATACGGATTCGCAAACGTCATTAATCCCCGAACTATATCCGATCATCGACGGGGCGGTAAAAAGTCGATTCCTCATGAGAGTCGGCTGGATTATAATTGAGTCGGACCCGATTTCCTTGGACACAGAATTGGCTTAATCGAAGTGTCCAAGGAGGACCGGAACATGACCGACAATTTTGAGAACAAAGTTGCTGTTGATGGGCCTGTGGTAAACGAGGGCGAGCTTGGCTCGTCCACGTTTTCCCCGGGCCAGGTTTCGCCGGCAGGCCCGCTGGGACTTGGCCAGCGGTGGACGGTGACGCGCAAGCGTGAGGTTGCCCTGCGGCTTTTGCGTGGCGAGCCGGTGGAACTTTTGTCGCGGCAGTTGGGCGTGGAGATTTTCCGGCTCGAGCAGTGGCGTGAGAAGGCGATCGCCGGGATCGATGCCTCGCTCAAGGAACGCAAGGGCGATCCGGTGAAGGCGGAACTGGACATCGCCATGAAGCGGATCGGGGAGTTGATCATGCAGGTGGAACTGCTGGAGGCCAAGACGGAGACGTCCGGCCCTTTGGGGCGGCGGAGGTCGCGGCGATGAGTGCCGCCACCTCTCCCGGCACGGGTTTGGCCTACGGCCTCCAGCGGGTCTGTGCGGCCTGGGGTTTTGCCCGTTCCTCGTTCTACGCCATGAAATCCCGGCAGCAGGCCACCGCTGAGCGCCCACCAGCAAAGCGCCGGGGACCGAAGCCCTCGATCTCGGACGAGGCTCTGCTGGTGGCCATCGAGGCCGACCTGGAGGCATCCCCCTGGGAGGGCGAGGGACACCGCAAGGTCTGGGCTCGGCTTCGGGTCTGTCGTGGCATCCGTGTTTCCCGCAAGCGGGGGCTCCGGGTGATGCGCGAGAACAACCTGCTCTCGCCCCATCGCTGCCGCCGCCGTGGCGGAAATCCCCATGTCGGTGAGATCATCACCCATGCCCCCAACCTCATGTGGGGCACGGACGGCGTTCGGGTGTTCACGGTGGACGACGGCTGGGGCTGGATATTCACCGCCATCGAGCATTGGAACGCCGAGTGCGTCGGCTGGCATGTGTGCAAGCGAGGCGACCGCTTCGCCGCCCTTCAGCCGATCTCCATGGGGCTTGCGAGGCTGTATGCCTCGACCTCCGCCGGTGCGGCGCGGGGGCTGGCCTTGCGGATGGATCACGGCTCCCAGTATCTGTCGGACCACTTCACCAACCAGATCAAGTTCTGGGGCATCCAGCCGTCCTACGCCTTCGTCGAACAGCCCCAGACCAACGGCGTCGCCGAGAGGTTCAATCGCACGCTCAAGGAACAGATCATCCATGGCCGCATCTACCGCAACATCGCGGAGCTGCGGAACGCCGTCCGCGGGTTCGTCGAACAGTACAATGCCCAGTGGATCGTGGAGAAGAACGGCTACCTGAGCCCCGCTCAAGCTCGTCAGGCGTGGCACACCGCGATGTCACTCAGGCCCGCCGCATGAGACAAACTTGTGTCCAAGGAACCGGGTGCGATACAGGCTGGATTATAATTGTGCATGTTTACTTTACGCGACCGACGGACTGGGGAATTGTTTGATCGCTGGTCCGATTTCGGGGACAAACGTCGGCGCCTGATGGAGCAATCCTGGGCCGGGGTTTTTCGGAACCATCTGCTTGTCGAACTTCCGGTTGACGATCTTTGCCGTCACCTTGATGAACGCATGGGCCGACCATCGAAGGATCTACACGTTGTCATCGGGGTCTTGCTTTTGCAGCAGCTGCACGATCTGAGCGATGCAGAGACCGTCGAGGCCCTGGCCTTCAATATGGCGTGGCACTATGCCTTGGACGTGCGCAGCGAAGCGGACAGCTATTTCTGTGAGAAAACCCTGCGCAACTATCGCCGTCTGTTTATCGAACAAGGTCTCGATGAATTGCTGTTCCGGTGTTTGACGGATCGGCTGGTGCAGGGGTTCTCTGTCGATACCAGCCACCAACGCATGGATTCGACGGCCCTTCGTTCGGCAATGCGGGCGCTGACACGACTTGGTATCGTTGTTGAGAGCATCTCGAAGTTTGCCCGTGAGCTTGAGCGATATCATCCCGGTCTGCACGAGCAGATCAGCAAGGAGGTGATCCGCCGCTATGTCGATCGCGAGGGTAATGGCGCGTTCGCGAATACGGCGCCGAGTGTTTCAAAACGGCGCCTCGGCGAAGCGGGTCAGTATCTCCTAGCCCTGGTGCTGCAATTCCGTGACACGGCGGCGGCAAAGCTTTCCAGTTTTGCGATCCTGGAGAGGGTTCTGCGCGATCAGTTCGAGATCGTTGATGATGAGTATGGCGATCGTGACGCAACGCGCGCCGCGATTCGAGATCCAAAGGATGTGCCGTGCGATACCGTCGGCAATCCGGCCGACCCGGACGCGAGCTACAACGCGCACAAGGGTCAAGGATACATGGCGCAGATCGTCGAAACCTATTGTGAAGATGTCAGTAACGAGGCGGTTGCCGCGACACCGGACCTCATCACCCACGTGGAGGTCCACAAGATGACGGTGCATGACGGCCATCGCTTAGCCGATGCGCTGGATGATCTGAGCGAGCGCGCGCTGACGCCGGCGGTGATGCTGGGTGATTCACATTACGGTTCCAGTGACAACATGGCTCTGACGCGCGAACAGAACATCAATCTCGTGGCGCCCGCACGACCGCCGAAAGGCGCCGTCTCGGGACGGTTGACGTTGGAGGATTTCACTCTCAACGAAGAAGGCTTGGTCTTGCGCTGTCCCAATAACGTCGAACCGGTTTCAGCCTCGCTCGCCAAAGCCAAGCTGCAGGCCCGTTTCGACCTCTCCATCTGCCAAAAATGTCCCGATATACTGCGATGTCCCGTGCAGGCGGCCAAGCGTGACGGCCAATTTTCCCGCTTTCAATATACCCCGGCCAGGGCTGCCAACCAAAAGCGCCGGCTTTATGAACAAAGCGATGCCTTCCGCAACGTCTACAGATGGCGGGCCGGCATAGAAGCGACCATGTCGCGATTAAAGTACCAGATGAACCTGGCTCACCTACGCATTCGCGGCATGCCGGCCATGCGCTACGTGGTCAATCTGCGTGCCCTCGGCCTCAATATCCGACGCTGCGCGGCAATCGCACCATAAAAAACGAAGCCAAGGAGAAGCCAAGGGTAGGTAATATCAGGTTTTATCCACCAGCAACGCGGAGACAGGCAAATATTCTTCACCGAACCGCAAAGACCTGTACAAGCACGCCATCGGCCAACAACTTTTTACCGCCCCGTCGATCATCTCACATCACTCAATCCGGGCTAACTGATAGGTTTGAGCCGTCACGCCGAAGCGCGCGGCCGGTACGCGCGCCCGTCGCCGCGCCCGATTGCCAGGCGATCGTGCCGTTGACGATGACCGTCTCGATGCCGGCGGCCGGCTGGATCGGGTCGTCGAAGGTGGCGCGGTCGATCACCGTTTCCGCGTCGAACACCGTGACGTCGGCGAAGGCGCCTTCTGTGATCGTGCCCCGGCCGGCGAGCCTGAACACCCCGGCCGGCACGCCGGTCATGCGGTGCACCGCTTCTTCGAGCGGGAACAACCCGAGATCGCGGCAATAGTGGCCGAGCACGCGCGGGAATGTGCCCCACAATCGGGGGTGCGGCTTCTCGTCGTGCGGCAGGCCGTCGGAGCCGATCATCGCGCGCGGGAAGGCGATGATGCGCTGCAGGTCGGCCTCGTCCATCGAAAAGTAAATGGCGCCGGCCGGCATCAGGCGCTCTGCGGCCGCATCGCGCGTTAGGCCCCAATCGGCGGCGATCTCACCCAGGTCGCGACCGGCGCAGTCGGGGTGCGGCGTCGACCAGGTGACCAGCACGCGCTCGCTCTTCTCGATGAAGTCGGGCAGCAGCGATGTCGAGCTGGCGATGTAGGGATAGACGTCGAGGTCGAGCGTCTGTCCCTGCTGGGCGGCGGCAATGTGCGGCAATGTCTCGCGCGTCCGGCCCCAGTTCTGACGACCGTTGCACTTGTGGTGCGAGATGACGACTCGGACGCTAGCGCGCCGGCCGGTCTCGACGGTCTCCTCGATCGACTCGATGACGCGGTCGCCCTCGTCGCGCATATGCGTGGTGTAGATCGCGCCGGCCGGCGCCAGACGTTCGGCCAGCGCCACCACCTCGTCGGTCGGCGCGGCCATGGCGGTCGGATAGGCGAGCCCGGTCGAGAGCCCGATCGCGCCGGCGTCGAGCGCATCGTCGAGCGCCTCCGCCATGCGCGCGATCTCGTCGGCAGTTGCCGGCCGCGCGAGGTCGTCCATCGCCGCGGCGCGCAGCGTCGAATGACCGACCAGGCAGGCGAGATTGACGGCCGGCGGTTCACGGTCGAGCGTGTCGAGATAATCGCCAAAACACGCGAAGCGGTACCAGTCGCGGTCGCCCAACAAATCCATCGGCGGTGGCGGCGCGCGGTCGAGCACCAGCGGCGCGAGGCTGACCCCGCAGTTGCCGACGACCACCGAGGTGACGCCCTGGCTCACCTTGGGCGTCATGCCGGGATTTGAAAGCGCGAGCCGGTCGTCATGGGTATGCGCGTCGATGAAGCCCGGCGCGACGATGCGCCCCGCGGCGTCGATCGTGACGTCGGCCGCAGTACCGCCGAGGTCGCCGACGGCGGCGATGCGGTCGCCGCTGATCGCAACGTCGGCGCGACAGCGCGCGGCACCGGTGCCGTCGATCACCTCGCCGCCCCGGATCAGCACGTCACAGCGTTCGAGTTTCTTGCCTTCCATCACACCTTCATATCGCTCCTGGCTTGATTATGGAACGCCAGCGACGAAAGTCGACTCAACCGCCCTGCAGTTCGGCGAGGAAGGCACGGATGCGCTTGGCGTTGATGCCGACGTCGCTGCCGCCGACGCGTGACTTCGAGCGGATGTCGACGCGGCTGCCCTCGCCCGTCAGGGTCACGCGGATCACCACGTCGTCGACAAAACCGAACCAGAAGGATGTGTCGCTCGCCTCGATGCGGCCTTCGTCGGGTGCCGCGGCGACGATCTCCCAGCCCTGCCCGCGCGCCGCGGCGAGCGCGCGCTCATAGGCGGTGATCGGCGCGACGGCGAGCAGCGCCGGGCCGATATCGGGATAGGCCCGGTCCTGCTGCACGGCCACCGCTCGTCCTGCGTAGCCGGGCGGGTTCGGCGCGCCGGCGCGCAGCGGCAAAATGGCGACGAAGGCGGGCGGGTCGGCGGTGTCGGTGGTGATGTCGTGGATCGCCGGCACCTCCCGCGCCGCCTCGCGCCAGCTATAGGGGATGTTGGCGATCGCGATGCCGAGGATGATGCCGGCGAGCGCCAGCGGGAGGGATTTGGCATTGCGCTGGATCAGCACAGCGACCGCGCCGGCGAGCGAGACGGCGGCGCCGGCCAGCCCGATATAGACCGCCCAGCGCAGCATGGCGAATCCAACGCCGAGACCCCACAACTGCACGCGATAGCCCGGCCCGGCGGCCACCAGAACGAGGGCCGCAACGATTGCCACCGCGAGGCCGAGCAGCGCGATCTTCGAGCGCTGCCGGCCGCCTTCAGCTACCGCATCTCCCACGACCAGCCCTCCCATCACCGCCTGAAAACTGTAGTCTAGGAAACCCGGCGGCCCGAGTCGAACCGCGACCTCGCACCGTTGGCCAATCTTGTGTTACCTGTTGGCGTCAAAGAATGCGCAGTAGGGGTGCGGCGCCATGGAGCAGATCATCACCATTCGGAATGGCGAGTGCGTGACGCCGACCTTCTCGGCGGCCGAGATGGGCGCACGGCTCGCCACGCTGCGCGCCCATATGGCCGAAAACGACATCGGTCATGTGCTGTTCACTTCGTATCACAGCATCAACTACTACGCCGATTTCCTCTACTGCTCGTTTGGTCGGCCCTACGCGCTGGTGGTGAACCAGGACAAGTCGATCACGATTTCGGCCAATATCGACGGCGGCCAGCCGTGGCGCCGCAGCTTCGGCGACAACGTCATCTACACCGACTGGCAACGCGACAATTACTTCCGCGCGATCCAGCGCGAGATCGCCGATGGCGGCCGGCTCGGCATCGAGCTCGACCACATCACCGTGCAGAACTTCAAGAAGCTGGGCGACGCGCTGCCCGGCTCGGAATTCGTCGACATCGCCGCCGCCGCCATGCGCATGCGCATGGTCAAGTCCGACGAGGAGATCGCGCTGATCCGCCACGGCGCGCGCATCGGCGACATCGGCGGCGCGGCCTGCGTCGAGGCGATCGCCGTTGGCGTGCCCGAGCACGAGGTCGCGCTCGCCTCGACCCGCGCCATGGTGCGCGAGATCGCCAAGACCTACCCGCACGCCGAGCTGATGGATAGCTGGACCTGGTTCCAGTCGGGCATCAACACCGACGGCGCACACAACCCGGTGACCTCGAAGCGCATCGCTCGCGGCGACATCCTCAGCCTCAACTGCTTTCCGATGATCGCCGGTTATTACACCGCGCTCGAGCGCACGCTGTTCTGCGAGGCGGCCTCGGACCGGCACCTCGAGCTCTGGAACATCAACTGTGACGTCCACCGCCGCGGCCTCGCGCTGATCCGCCCCGGCGCGCGCTGCTGCGACATCGCCGCCGAGCTGAACGAGATCTACCTCGAACACGACGTGTTGCAGTACCGCAGCTTCGGCTACGGCCACTCGTTCGGCGTGCTGTGCCACTACTACGGCCGCGAGGCGGGGCTCGAGCTGCGCGAGGACATCGAGACCGTGCTCGAGCCCAACATGGTGATTTCGATGGAGCCGATGATCATGCTGCCCGAGACCATGCCGGGCGCCGGCGGCTACCGCGAGCACGACATCTTGGTGGTCACCGAGGACGGCGCCGACAACATCACCAAGTTCCCCTTCGGCCCCGAACACAACATCGTCGCCAAATGAGGCGCAGCGCGCCCGACGTCCTGTTGGCTACCGAACGGCTGACGCTCCGCCGCTTCACCGCCGCCGACGCCGGTGACCTCCAGGCGCTGGATTCGGATCCCGAGGTCATTCGCTACAGCAGCGACGGGCTGAGCGGCGTGCCGCGCGACCGCGCTGCGACGTCGGAGAGGCTCGAGGAATTCATCGCCCGCTACGACCGTGACGGCGCCTCCGCCTTCTGGGCCGCCGAAGATCGCGCGAGTCGCGCCTTCCTCGGCTGGTTCCAGTTCACGCCGACTGACAATCAGGGCGAGGCCGAACTCGGCTTCCGCCTCGTCAGGGCGGCGTGGGGCCACGGGCTGGCCACGGAAGGTGCGCGGGCCCTGGTCGAGATGGGTTTCCGCGACCTCGGCGTCACGCGCATCGTTTCATCGGCGCTCGCGGCCAACGCCGCCTCGATCCGGGTGATGGAGAAGGCCGGGTTGCGCCTCGCGCGCGAGTTCACCCACGAGCCCGGCGGCCCAGCGCTCGAATACGCGCTGACGCGGGGTGAATTCGCGGCGTCGGCGCCCTAACCCTTGGTCGCCACCGCGTAGATGACGTTGGTCTCGATCTCGCGCACGTCGTGCTCGCGCAGCCAGCCGACGGTCTCGCCGCGCACGCGCGCGACGTGCAGCGGGTCCATCTGCTCGACCCTGCCGCGCGCGCCCGAGCCGAGCACGATGGTCCACCAGTCCTCAGGCCGGCTAAGCGTCTGGACGCCGTCCTCTGTGGCGATCTCGGCGTGCGGAATGCCGGCCTCGCGCAGCACCTCGGCGAGCGTCTCGGGATCGCTCAGACGATCCCACGGCTTATCCGTCGCGTAGAGGTCGGGACGCTCGCGCCTGACCGCTTCCAGCCAGACCGAGCCGATCGGCTCGAACCGGCGCGGCCCCCAATTCGTGATGGCGAGCTTGCCGCCCGGGCGCACCATGCGCCACAGCTCGCGCACCTGGTCGGCGATATCGGCCGCGAAGAAGATGCTGAAGACGCTGATTACGGCATCGAACGCGCCGTCGGCGAAGCCCAGGTCCGCCATGTCGCCGAGCCGGAACTCGACGTTGATCAGCCCGCGGTTGGCGGCCTTGTCGCGGCCCAGCTCGAGCAGCCGCTCGGCGAGGTCGACGCCGATGACGTGCCCCCTCGGGCCGACGATCTCGGCCGCCGGCAGCGCCGAGGCGCCCGAGCCACAGCCGACGTCGAGCACCTCGGCGCCGGGCGCCAGGCCGAGCCGGGTGACCGTGCGCCGGCCGTAGCGCGCCCAGAACGCCAGCGGGTTGTCGTCGTAATGATCGGCGGCGACGTTATAGACGTTCGCGGCCTTGGCCTTCTCGGGGTCGGTCGGTCCGCCCATGGCTGGGCCCCTCGACGATGTGGATAGCGACCTCCGATCGTAGCAGAATTCCGGCCACGCGGATTGCTCGGGCCGCGCCTACACGAAGATGTGACGCGGCGCAGGCCTCGAAGCGCGCCATAATCGGCTGACGAATGTGGAATTGGAGGTGCGGCCATGACAGGGGCAAGGGCGCTGGCAGGCGCCGTGGTCACCGTCGGCCTGCTGGCGCAGGCGGTCCTTGCGAACCCCGCCCGGGCGGACGAAACGATCGAGGCCTTCCTGGCCCGCGTCGAGGCGGCCTATGCCGCGCCCGACCCGGCGGCCGCGATGGCCGAGCTCTTTCATCTCGAGGGCGTCGATGCGGAGACGCGCGAAACTTACGACACGAGACTGATTCCTCACTTGCTGCGCGGGCATGACGCGCCGACCGTCGGCACCGAGCCGGTGCCCGACGATTTCGACCCGCTCTACGTGCTGAACGGCTATGAATACCGCCCCAACCTGGCGCCACTCGGCTACGTGGTGATCGACGGCACGACCAAGGCGGTCTACGGCCGGCGCGACGATGGTCGCTACTACTTCGTCGGCACGACCCGCACGGCGGTCAACCCCGACGGACCGCCCGACCGCATGCTGCAGATGATGCTGGTCGGTCAGGCCAGCCCGCCGGTCAACTACACCGGCCATTGCGACGTCATGCAGAGCAACGGCAAGATCAAGCGCATGGAGCTCGAGGACAACGGCCACGGCAACACCACCGCGATCATCATGGGCCAGTACATCGAGCGCTGCGAAGTGACCAATGATTCGGCCCGCGGCTCGCTTTGGCTCAGACTCCAGGAGGGCGAGGAGACGGTCTTCGACGAGCGCATCGAGACGCCGGCGACGCGGCTCAGCTACCGCCGCTAGTGTCCCGATTCCGAAGTTCGCATGATTTTCGCCTGCTGTTCAGCGATTTCGATTGTTCGGAGGCAGAAGCGCTGGATGGCGCCGAGGATGTCATCGGCGGATTTGGTCCATTTGAAGGGTTTGGGGTTCTGGTTTGTCGTGTCGATGTAGTCGAGGATGGTGCGCTCCAACTCCTTGGTGGAGCGATGGACGCCGCGCCTGATCTGCTTGTCGGTCAGCAGCCCGAACCAGCGCTCGACCTGGTTCAGCCAGGAGGCGCTGGTGGGTGTGAAATGGGCCTGCCAGCGCGGCCGTTTGGCGAACCAGTCGCGGATCGCCTTGGTCTTGTGGGTCCCGTAGTTGTCCATGACGATGTGGATGTCGAGATCAGCAGGGACGTTCGCCTCGACGAGGTCGAGGAATTTGCGGAACTCTCGGGCCCGATGGCGCGGGAAACATTTGCCGATGATCTCTCCCGTGGCGATGTCGAGGGCCGCGAAGAGAGAGGTCGTGCCGTGGCGCTTGTAGTCGTGGCTGCGCCGCTCCGCCTGCCCGGGGCGCATCGGCAAGAGGGGCTGGGAACGGTCCAGGGCCTGGATCTGGCTCTTTTCGTCGACACAGAGAACCAGGGCACGATCCGGCGGCGCCAAATACAGACCGACGATGTCGCGGACCTTCTCCACGAAGAAGGGATCGCTCGACAGCTTGAAGGTCTCCGAGCGATGCGGCTGCAAGCCGAAGGCCCGCCAGATGCGATGAATGGTCGAGGGCGCGTGGCCGCTCGCCCGCGCCATCGAGCGAAGGCTCCAATGGGTCGCGTCCGGCGGCGTCTCTTCCAGCGTCAGCCGGACCGCTTCCGCGATGGCGTCATCGCCGATTTGACGCGGCGCGCCGGGGCGGGGTTCGTCGTACAGACCGTCGAGGCCCTCCGCCGCATAGCGGCGACGCCACTTGCCCACGGTGTCCGCGCTCGCCTCGAGACGAACGGCGATCTCCTTGTTCTCCAACCCTTCCGCCGCCGCCAAGACGATCCGAGCCCGCCGCGCAAGCCCCTGCGACGTCTTGCGACGACGAGACAGCGCCTCCAATTCGGCGCGCTCGTCATCGCTCAAAGAGATCGTCACCGCCACTCTCGCCATCAATCGCGCCTCCTAAAAACAAATAGAGACATAATCATATCAATTTATCGATCAGGACACTAGAGCATAATTCGATCGATCGGAATCGATCGGATTATGCCAGCCTGCGACCGCAGGCCGCCGACCGTTCGGCCAGTCTTTGTGGGATATAGATTGGCCTGCGCGGCGATTGAGCGCAGGTCAGCTTTACGCGAGTCAAAGCTGACCGGACAATGAAGTAGAATACCCGTCAAAACATATCCAATTGGGCGGCCACCGATTACAATGGCGGCGTCTGCCATCGCAGCGCGCAGTGGAGCCCGACCATGAACCTAGACCATGTCACCGTGTTCGGCGGGAGCGGCTTTCTCGGCCGGCGCCTGGTCGAAGCGCTGGTGCGGGCCGGCGCGACGGTCCGCGTCGCAGGACGCAACCCGACTTCTTCCAACGACGTGGAGGCGGTCCGAGCCGACGTCTGCGACGCCGCGTCGGTGGCAAGCGCGGTCGCGGCGGCGGACGCGGTCGTCAATGCCGTCGGCTACTACGTCGAGAGTGGTGGCGTGACCTTCGACGCGGTCCACGGCGTGGGCGCCGGTACCATCGCGCGCTGCGCCGCCGAGGCCGGCGCCGGACGCCTCGTGCACCTCTCGGGCATCGGCGCCGACGCGACCTCGCGGTCGGCCTACGTGCGCTCGCGCGCGGCCGGCGAGACGCGGGTCCGCGAGGCCTTTCCCGATGCGACGATCCTGCGGCCCAGCGTCATTTTCGGGCCCGGCGACGCGATGGTCACCGCGCTCGCCGCGGTCCTCCGGCGCCTGCCCGTGGTGCCGCTGTTCGGCCGTGGCGAGACGCGGCTGCAACCGGTCTTCGTCGGCGACGTCGCCGACGCGGCGGCGCGCGCGCTCGCGATGGCCTATACGGCGGGCAAGACGTATGAACTGGGCGGCCCGGATGTCTACAGCTATCGCGCCCTGCTCGAGCTTCTGTGCACATCGCTCGGCATCCGCCGCCGGCTGATGCCGATGCCCTTCGCCCTGTGGGAAATTCAGGCGGCGGTCGCCTCGCTGCTGCCGCGGCCGCCGCTGACGCGCGATCAGGTGACGCTGATGCGCCATGACAACGTGGTCGCCGAAAACGCGCTCGGCCTTGACGATCTCGGCATCACGCCGACGGCGCTCGAGGCGGTGCTGGGGACCTATCTCTAGGCCGCCTTATCGAAACGAAGCGGCTTTTGACTTGGATCAACGCGCGGCGCTCGAGCGCAGGTCACCAAAGGTGACCACAGAAAAAAACGCTCACCCGGCCAGGTGGCCGGCCTTGACGTAAAAGGTGCAGCCGGGGCCCGAGTAGACCTCGTGGCGGCTGCCGACCGGGTAGCGCACCCAGCTTCCGGGCCCGTAAGCACCGTGTTCGTCCTCGATGGCGCCGTCTATGACGAACAGCTCCTCGCCGCCCGGGTGGTCGTGGTCGGGGAAGGTCGTGTCCGGCGCGAAGCGCACCAGCCGCATCGCCTCCGGATAGCCCGCCTCCTCGTAGAGCGGCATCGCCGTGACGCCCGGCACCGGCCGCGCCTGCCATTCGGCGCTCGTGGTGTCGACGGTGATCTGTCGGCGCGCCGTGCCCGGGTACTGACGCAGCTTGACGAACAGCGCGCAGCCCTGGCGCGAGAACGGCGCATGGCTGAAGCCCTCGGGGTTCAACAGGTACGAGCCGGCCGGATAGTCGCCGTGTTCGTCCGAGAAGACGCCGTCGAGCACCAGGATCTCCTCGCCGTCGGGGTGTGGATGCTCGGGAAAGGCGCTGTCGGCGTCATAGCGCACCACCGCGGTGACGCGGCTTGCTTCCGCCGCGCCCGCGAGGTCGAGCCGTTTGCGCCAGACACTCGAGCTCGGGCTCGCCTGCCAGTCGACCTCGGCGGTATGCACGATCGCGAGCTTCGAGAAATCGGCGTTGATGGTGGTCTCGGTCACGTTTGAACTCCTTCGCTGCTGACGATCCAAAATAGTGCCCCGACGCCGCCGGGACCACCTCGGAGTCGAGCAATTGACTAAGCGTCCAATATCAGCCCCGGCAATTCCGCGATCGAGGCGATCCGCGCGCAATCGACGTCGGGCCAATCGCCGTAAGGGTCGATCAGCATGGCGTGCAGGCCCGCGCCGCGGGCGCCGATGACATCGACGTCGTAGATGTCGCCGACGTGCAGTACCTCGCCGGGCGACGCACCGACGAGGGACAAGGCGTGATCGAAGATGCCCCGGTCGGGCTTCTCGATGCCGATGACATGCGAATCCACGACGCCCGCCACGAAGCCGCTCAAGCCCTGACGGTGGACGATGCCCGCGGCGCAGCCGTCCGAGTTGCTGACCACGACGACCGGCAGGCCCGAGCGGCGAAACGTCTCGAGCGTCTCCCTGACACCGGGCAGCAGGGTCGACCACAGGCGGTGCGATTGGCCCGGCAGGTGCAACACCGTCGCCAAATCCGCGGCGAGGCCATCGCGTTCCCGATTGGACATTGTCGCCACCGACACGACGCCCCCGAGCACGGTCGTCAGGTAGCGTCGGAAGGCATCGGCGCCCTCGGCCCTGCCCGCTTGCCGAACGGCCTCGGAGACGCGCGGCCGCGCCGCCGCCTCGGCGCGTTCGAGTTCGCTCTCGGTTGCAGCCACCCCACGCCGCTCCAGCTCATCGCACAGCCAGGCGAAATCGACCGACACCAGGGTGTTGCCGAGATCGAGGAACAGCGCGGAAAGTCGGTCGAAGGGGATCATCGGCTTGGTACTCTACCGTGGTTACAGCCCGGCCATGCGCAGGCGGAAGGGTTTTTGCAGCGCGTCCAAGCCCAGACCGTAGCGCACCATGGCGTTGCGCGCGACGATCGCGAGCGGATTTCGGAGCGCCGCCAGGCGGAACTGCCAGTCGCTCTCGCGCACGACCCGGGCGCCGGCGGTACGGCGCGCGTCGCTATAGCCTTCGAGGCCGCCCGCCATGATCCGCGCGGCGAGCTCGGCGGCGTCCTCGATGCCGAGGTTCATGCCGCGGCCGCCGGCCGGCGAGTGGATGTGCGCGGCGTCGCCGGCCAAGAAGCAACGCCCCGCGCCGTAGCTCGCGACCTGGCGCAGGCTGACAGTGAAGTCGGTGTGCCACAGCACCTTGCGCACGACGCTCGGCGCCGGCAGCAGCGCCAGCGCATTGGCCTTGTTGGCGACCGCGCGGTAGCGGCCGCGGCCCATGGCGATGACGAACAGGACGGCGCCGTCGTCGTGCATGAAGAGATTGCCCTCGCCCTCGCCGAACGGCCATTCGAGCAAAATATCGGCGAGGTTCCAGCCCGCCGGGTAGCGCTCGCCGGCGAAACCGATGCCGAGTGCGGCGCGCACCGTCGAATGCGCGCCATCAGCGCCGACGACGGCATCGCAGCGGGCCTCGGTGGTCCGGCCGCCGTGGACCAGCCGGATGTCGACGCCGCCGGCGTCCTGGGCGAGACCGGTAAGTTCGGTCTGGCGCTCGACATCGACGCCGTGGTCGGCAAGCGCGGTCTCGAGGATCGCCTCGGTCTCGTCTTGCGGCAGGGACAAGAGGTAATTGTAGCGGCAGTCCATGCGCTCGAAGTCGATCGTCGTCAGGAGCCGCGTGTAATGGCGCAGGTTGATGCGGTAGACCGGCAGCCCCGCCTCGATGAGCCGCGTCGTGACGCCCGAGTGGCGCAGCAGCTCGAGCGAGCGCGCGTTGATGCCGACCGCCTTCGAGAGCGTGTTGCGCTCGGCCAGCTTGTCGACGATGCGCACTGCGGCGCCGCGCCGGGCGAGTTCGAGCGCCGCCGTCAGCCCGACCGGGCCGGCGCCCACCACCAGGACATCGGGTGCCATCGCCATCGTCCTTCCTCGTGCTCCGCCTTGCCCCAGAGCGCTCCGGTCAATACCTTAACAGGCCTCTTAGGCAAGCGTGATAGCGAGGGGCGCCATGTCGGAATTCGATCTGGTCATCAAGGGCGGCACCGTGGCGACGGCCGCCGACACCATCCGCTGCGACATCGGCGTGCGCGACGGCCGGGTCGTCGAGCTGGCCGCCGAGATATCCGGCGGCGCCGAGACGATCGACGCGACCGGCAAGCTGGTGCTGCCCGGCGGCGTCGACAGCCATTGCCACATCGCCCAGTCGGGCTCGCTCGGCGTCGAGACCGCCGACGACTTCCGCTCGGGCTCGATCTCGGCGGCCTGCGGCGGGACGACGACGATCATCCCGTTCGCCGCCCAGTACAAGGGTCAGTCGCTGCGCGAGGTCGTCGCGGCCTATCACAAACGCGCCGAGGGCGACGCGGTGATCGACTACGCCTTCCACCTGATCATCTCGGACCCGACCGACCAGGTCATCGGCCAGGAACTGCCGGCCTTGATCAAGGACGGCTACACCTCGTTCAAGGTCTACATGACCTATGATTCGCTCAAGCTCGACGACCGCCAGATGCTCGAGGTGTTGGCCACCGCGCGGCGCGAGGGCGCCATGGTGATGATCCACGCCGAGAACCACGACGTCATCGCCTGGCTGACCGAGCGCCTGCTGGCAACCGGCCATGGGGCGCCCAAGTACCACGCCGTCGCGCATGCAGCACCTGCCGAGCGCGAGGCGACCCACCGCGCCGTGACGCTGGCCGAGATCGTCGACGTGCCGGTGCTCATCGTGCATGTCTCGGCGCGTGCCGCGATCGACCAGATCCGCGAGGCCCAAACGCGCGGCCTCAAGGTCTATGGCGAGACCTGCCCGCAGTACCTGTTCCTGACCGCCGACGATTTGGACCAGCCGGGCTTCGAGGGCGCCAAATACGTCTGCAGCCCGCCGCCGCGCGATGAGGCCAACCAGGAGTTCGTCTGGAACGGAATTACGAGCGGCGTCCTGAGCGTCTTTTCGTCGGACCACGCCGCCTACCGCTACGACTCGGTCGATGGCAAGAAGGTCAAGGGCGAGGACGGCCACTTCAAGACCATCCCCAACGGCGTGCCGGGCATCGAGCTGCGCATGCCCCTGCTGTTCTCGGAAGGCGTCGGCAAGGGGCGCATCACGCTGGAGGAGTTCGTCGCCATCACCGCGACCAACCCGGCGCGCATATACGGCCTCTATCCGCGCAAGGGCACGATTGCGGTCGGCGCCGACGCCGACATCGTCATCTGGGACGCCGAGCGCGAGGTCACCATTACGCACGGCCTGCTGCACGACGCGATGGACTACACGCCCTACGAGGGCCGGCGCATCAAGGGCTGGCCGGTGCTGACGCTGTCGCGCGGCGAGGTCGTGTGGGACGGCAAGGCGCCGCGCGGCACGCCCGGCCGCGGCGCCTTCCTGCCCTGCGATCTGCCCGAGCCGGCCAAGCCCTTGGGCCGCTTCGTCGCCGGCTTCGACGCGGTCGGCGGCCGGTTCGTCGAGAACGGGGACGAGGCGCCATGACGACGACCTGCATCCGATCCGCCGCCTGGGCCGCCTGCTGGGACGGCGCGCGCCACGTCTACAAGCGCGACGTCGACGTCGCCTTCACCGACGATGCGATCGTCCATGTCGGGCCGGGTTTCGCCGGCGACGTCGAGATCGAGGTCGACGGCCGCGCGCGGTTCGTCATGCCCGGGCTGATCGACATCCATTCGCACCCGATGACCGAGCCGGCCCAGAAGGGCGTGCGCGAGGAGCACGGCGTCGCGGCGATGTACGGCTCGAGCCTCTATGAGCGCTCGGTCGCGTTTCATCTCGACGAGGAGGGTCGCCGCGCGGGCATCGAGGTCGCCTATGCCGAGCTGTTGGCCTCGGGCGTCACGACGCTCGCCGACCTGTCGTCGCCGTTCGACGGCTGGCTCGACTTCCACGCGCGTAGCGGCATGCGCGTCTACGCGGCGCCCAACTACGCGACCGCGCTGTGGCGCCTGGAGAACGACCAGGAGATTCTGTTCGACTGGAACGAGCAGCGCGGCCGCCAGCAGTTCGAGGCGGCGCTCGCGCTGATCGCCGAAGCCGAAAACCACCCCTGCGGCCGCCTGCGCGGCATCGTCTATCCGGCGCAGATCGAGACCTGCTCGGAAGGCCTGCTGCGCGATTCGATCGCCGCGGCGCGCGACGCCGGCCGGCCCTTCACCACCCACATCGCCCAGTCGGTGCCCGAGTTCCTGCTGATCACGCGCAAGCACGGCATGACGCCGATCGAATACGCCGCGGAACTCGGCCTGCTCGGCCCCGGGACGATCCTCGGCCACGCCATCTTCATCGACGAACACTCGTGGCTCCACTGGTCGACGCGCCGCGACTTAGGCCTGATCGCCGACTCGGGCTCGGCGGTGGCGCATTGTCCGACACCCTTCTCGCGCTACGGCCAGACCCTGGAGGACCTCGGGCGCTACATCCGCGCGGGCGTCACCATGGGCATCGGCACCGACTGCTCGCCGCACAACATGCTGGAGGAGATGCGCTCGGCCGCGATCCTCGCGCGCGTCACGGCGGGCGACCTCGAGACGGTCTCGACGGCCGACGTCTTCCACGCCGCAACGGTCGGCGGCGCGACGGCCTTGGGCCGCGACGACCTCGGCCGCCTGGCGCCGGGCGCCAAGGCCGATATCGTCGTGGTCGATCTCGCCGACGTCACCATGCAGCCCGCGCGCGACCCGCTGCGCAGCCTGATCTACACGGCGGCCGAACGCGCCGTCCGCGACGTCTACATCGACGGCCGCCAGGTGGTCGCCGATGGCACGGTCCTCACCCTCGACCGCGCCGACGCCGCGGGCCGCCTCGCCGAAGCCCAAGCCCGCATGCTCTCGGCAACGCCCCAGCACGACTGGAAAGGGCGCGGGGCCGAGGAAGTCTCGCCGTTGAGCTTACCGGTGGGGTGAGCCCTTAGGGATCAACAACCGCAGCCAGGGCCAAAGATCGGTTGTTTGCCGCTGCGCGATGGACGCAGCTTGGTTTACTTCGGTGTTCCGCCCTCGCCAACCACGACGAACGGTGCCCAGAACATGGGGTGGGCGAAATGATCTTTCCCCTCGGTCGCCATCATCGCCAGCATGGAACGGCGCAGCGCCTCTGCGCGACCGACGCCCGGCGCCTTCGCCATCTCGTCGAGCATCCCGGTGGTGATGGCGACAGCCGCCTCGGAGTTCACGGACCAGTGCGAGACCAACAGTGCCCGTGCCCCGGCGTAGAAGAACGCCTTGGCGAGGCCCGACAACCCCTCGGCCCCCGGCGTGCCGTCGGCGGCGGCGGTGTTGCAGGCCGACAGGATCACCCAGTCGGCGTCGAGGTCGAGGGTGGCGATCTCGCTCGCCGTCAGCAGGCCGTCATCGGCCTCCGAACCCTCGTCGGGCGGCGTCAGCACCAGGGCTGGCTCGGCAACGCCCTTGAGATCACCGGCGACGAGGCCGTGGGTGGCGAAGGCGAGAATACGGTAGCTGGAGAGGTCCATGGAGCGCGCCTGCGTCTCGGTGGCGCGCTCCTGCAAGTAGACTGCCGTGTCATCGGCGCCCTGGGCCAACGCCAGCGACTTGATCTCGCCCGCCGTGTCGGGCAGCCGGGCCAGGTCCCGCACCGCACCGACATCGGCCACGACGCCGCGTGTAAACAGCGCAGCGACATCGATGCCCCGGCCCTTTCCAGGATCGCCCTTGAGCTTGGGGTCGCCGAAGCCGATGAATGGACGCGACGCCAGCGTGGCCTTGGCGAAGCGGCGCAGGGCGCGCAGCGACGAGACCGAAGGCAACACGGTCATGGCGTATTTCTTCGCCAGCCATTCGACATCGCGATAGGCCGAGAACTTCCGCACCCGGCCCTTGGGCTGCTCGGTAATCAGTACGCCAAGTGGCAGGCTCTGGAGCGCCCCATCGGGCACCACGAAGACGTGGCGCGCGCCTTCGAGCATCGGCGCGGCTGGAGCGAAGATTTGCTGGTAGAGCGCCACCGCCTCATCGACATCGAAGGGCCGGACGTCGCCCAGGCTGCCGACGCCGAACTGATCGAGGCCAGCGCGCACGGACGTGACCGCATCCTCGATCTCCTGTCTGCCGACGTCGAGGTGGTGGAACGCCGCGTCGTCATGGCGGATCACCCAGAGGTAGGTTCTGTCGTCCCACACGACGTAGGTCATCAGGGCCTCGACGGGGCCGAGAAGGTCCTGGGTCTCGGAGAGGGAGAGCGGCCTTGGGCTGGCGAGTTCGGCGAACTCGGGAAAGTCCTGGGCGAGCCGCTCGCCGAGCCCACCGATACTCACGTCGAGCGCCGCAAGATCGTCGCGAAGCTTCGCCTCCGCCTCGCCGTCTCGCTTCTCGGGCGGCTCGCTGACCGCTTGCACCAGCCGGGCGTCGAGGCGTTGCCACTGCTCGACGGCGTCCTGGTAGGCCCGCACGGTCCCCGCAAGCGCGTCATCGCCGGTCGCGAAGCGCGCGCCCATACGGGCGACCGCGCCAGCCGCGCTGGAGGCCTGGGCGAGTTGCCCAACATCGAAGGCTTCCGCAAACAATTCGGTGCGCCGCTCGGGTTCCTTTTCGATGATGGTCTCGACGATGTTGACGTGGTTCAAAAAGATGACGCGTATGCTTGTCTGCTCCTTGTGCGCCCCAGACGAGCCTGTCGCGCCCGCCCGTCCGGCACGAACCCGGTAGATGGTCGTCGCTCGGCGAAATTGATCCATAGCCGCCTCGTAGCGGCCTTGGGCGCGGTACAGCTCGGCAAGATTGTTGATGCTCAGGGCGACATCGGGATGATCCGGCCCGAGCGCCTTCTCCCGGATCGCCAGCGCCCGCTCGTAGAGCGGTTCAGCCTCATCGTATCGGCCCTGATCGTCGTACAGCGCGGCGAGGTTATTGAGGCCGTCGGCCACATCGGGATGATCCGGCCCGAGAGCCTTTTCCCAGATGGTCAGCGCCCGCTTGTTGAGCGGTTCCGCCGCCTCGTAGCGGCCCTGCACGCGGTACAGCGCGGCAAGGTTGTGGAGGCTCAGGGCGACATTGGGATGTTCCGGCCGGAGAGCCTTCTCCTGGATGGTCAGCGCCCGATTGTTGAGCGGCTCCATCTCCTCGTATCGGCCCTGGTCGTAGTACAGCACGGCGAGGTTATTGAGGCCGTTGGCCACATCGGGATGGTCCGGTCCGAGAGCCTTCTCCTTGATTGCAAGTGCCCGCTTGTAGAGCAGCTCCGCCGCCTCGTAGCGGCCCTGGGCGCGGTACAGCGCGGCGAGGTTGTTGAGGCTCAGGGCGACATCGGGATGGTCCGGCCCGAGAGCCTTCTCCTTGATTGCAAGTGCCCGCTTGTGGAGCGGCTCCGCCGCCTCGTAGCGGCCTTGGGCGCGGTATAGCTCGGCGAAGTTGCTGAGGCTCAGGGCAATATCGGGATGTTCCGGCCCGAAAACCTTCTCATCGATGGCCAATGCCCGCTTGTAGAGCGGTTCAGCCGCCTCGTATCGGCCCCGCTGGTGGTACAGCCCGGCGAGGTTGTTGAGGCTCGTGGCGACATCGGGATGGTCTGGCCCTAGAGCCTTCTCCCAGATGGCCAGCGCCCGCCTGTGGAGTGGCTCCGCCGCCTCGTAGCGGCCCTGATTGTGGTAAAGCTCGGCGAGGTTGTTGAGGCTTAGGGCGACATCGGGATGGTCCGGCCCGAATACCTTCTCCCGGATCGCCAGCGCCCGCCTGTAGAGCGGCTCCACCGCCTCGTAGCGGCCCTGGTCGTTGTACAGCGCAGCGAGGTTGTTGAGGCTCGTGGCGACATCGGGAGAGCTATAACCGAATCTTGACGGGGCGGTAAAAAGTTGTTGGCCGATGGCGTGCTTGTACAGGTCTTTGCGGTTCGGTGAAGAATATTTGCCTGTCTCCGCGTTGCTGGTGGATAAAACCTGATATTACCTACCCTTGGCTTCTCCTTGGCTTCGTTTTTTATGGTGCGATTGCCGCGCAGCGTCGGATATTGAGGCCGAGGGCACGCAGATTGACCACGTAGCGCATGGCCGGCATGCCGCGAATGCGTAGGTGAGCCAGGTTCATCTGGTACTTTAATCGCGACATGGTCGCTTCTATGCCGGCCCGCCATCTGTAGACGTTGCGGAAGGCATCGCTTTGTTCATAAAGCCGGCGCTTTTGGTTGGCAGCCCTGGCCGGGGTATATTGAAAGCGGGAAAATTGGCCGTCACGCTTGGCCGCCTGCACGGGACATCGCAGTATATCGGGACATTTTTGGCAGATGGAGAGGTCGAAACGGGCCTGCAGCTTGGCTTTGGCGAGCGAGGCTGAAACCGGTTCGACGTTATTGGGACAGCGCAAGACCAAGCCTTCTTCGTTGAGAGTGAAATCCTCCAACGTCAACCGTCCCGAGACGGCGCCTTTCGGCGGTCGTGCGGGCGCCACGAGATTGATGTTCTGTTCGCGCGTCAGAGCCATGTTGTCACTGGAACCGTAATGTGAATCACCCAGCATCACCGCCGGCGTCAGCGCGCGCTCGCTCAGATCATCCAGCGCATCGGCTAAGCGATGGCCGTCATGCACCGTCATCTTGTGGACCTCCACGTGGGTGATGAGGTCCGGTGTCGCGGCAACCGCCTCGTTACTGACATCTTCACAATAGGTTTCGACGATCTGCGCCATGTATCCTTGACCCTTGTGCGCGTTGTAGCTCGCGTCCGGGTCGGCCGGATTGCCGACGGTATCGCACGGCACATCCTTTGGATCTCGAATCGCGGCGCGCGTTGCGTCACGATCGCCATACTCATCATCAACGATCTCGAACTGATCGCGCAGAACCCTCTCCAGGATCGCAAAACTGGAAAGCTTTGCCGCCGCCGTGTCACGGAATTGCAGCACCAGGGCTAGGAGATACTGACCCGCTTCGCCGAGGCGCCGTTTTGAAACACTCGGCGCCGTATTCGCGAACGCGCCATTACCCTCGCGATCGACATAGCGGCGGATCACCTCCTTGCTGATCTGCTCGTGCAGACCGGGATGATATCGCTCAAGCTCACGGGCAAACTTCGAGATGCTCTCAACAACGATACCAAGTCGTGTCAGCGCCCGCATTGCCGAACGAAGGGCCGTCGAATCCATGCGTTGGTGGCTGGTATCGACAGAGAACCCCTGCACCAGCCGATCCGTCAAACACCGGAACAGCAATTCATCGAGACCTTGTTCGATAAACAGACGGCGATAGTTGCGCAGGGTTTTCTCACAGAAATAGCTGTCCGCTTCGCTGCGCACGTCCAAGGCATAGTGCCACGCCATATTGAAGGCCAGGGCCTCGACGGTCTCTGCATCGCTCAGATCGTGCAGCTGCTGCAAAAGCAAGACCCCGATGACAACGTGTAGATCCTTCGATGGTCGGCCCATGCGTTCATCAAGGTGACGGCAAAGATCGTCAACCGGAAGTTCGACAAGCAGATGGTTCCGAAAAACCCCGGCCCAGGATTGCTCCATCAGGCGCCGACGTTTGTCCCCGAAATCGGACCAGCGATCAAACAATTCCCCAGTCCGTCGGTCGCGTAAAGTAAACATGCACAATTATAATCCAGCCGACTCTCATGAGGAATCGACTTTTTACCGCCCCGTCGAATCTTGTGTACGGCGTTGAAATGAAGGCGGCGTATCCTGGTGATTGTTGATGTCACCACTTGAGCTAAGCCAAGGAAGGATACGCCATGAAAGAGAATACCGTTGTTGCTTTTCAAAACCCATCTGATTTTCAGAAAGATCCGTTGACGGAAGTCCTACAAGCTGGAGCTCGCGAGTTGTTGGCCCAAGCCGTTGAGGCCGAGGTCTCCGTGTTTTTGGGTAGCCATGCGGCGCTTGTTGACGCCGCCGGCCGCCGCCGGGTTGTCCGCAATGGATATCTGCCGGAACGCTTCATCCAGACCGGGATCGGCCCGGTGAGCGTGCGCCAACCCCGTGTGCGGGACCGGGGGGACGGCGCCATCCGCTTCACGTCGGCGATCCTGCCGCGCTATCTGCGCCGCGCCAAGAGCCTGGAAGACCTTTTGCCATGGCTGTATCTGAAGGGCATTTCCACCGGCGACTTCGGGGAAGCCTTGGCGGCGCTCCTGGGGAGCTCCGCGCCGGGGCTTTCGGCCTCCACGATCACCCGGCTGAAAGAGGTCTGGGGGGTTGAGGCGGAGCGCTGGCAACGGCGCGACCTCACGGCCAAGCGCTACGTCTATTTCTGGGTGGACGGCATCTATTTCAGCGCCCGCATGGAGGAAGAGAAGCAGTGCATCCTGGTGATCGTCGGGGCCACGGACAAGGGACAGAAGGAACTGATCGCCATCGCCGACGGCTATCGCGAAAGTGAGCAGTCCTGGCTCGAAGTTCTGCTCGATCTCAAGCGGCGCGGCCTTGAAATGGGTCCGCAACTGGCGCTCGGCGACGGCGCGCTCGGCTTCTGGAAGGCGCTCCGCCAAGTCTACCCAGGCGCCCGCGAGCAACGCTGCTGGGTTCACAAGACGGGCAACGTCTTGAACAAGCTGCCCAAGGGTCTGCAAAAGAAAGCCAAGGGGCGCCTGCAAGACATCTGGATGGCCGAAACCAGGAAGGATGCCGAGAGCGCCTTCGACTTCTTCCTGGAAGCCTACGGGCCGAAGTACGACAAGGCCGCGGCCTGCCTGGCCAAGGACCGCGACGTCCTGCTGACGTTCTACGACTTCCCCGCCGAGCACTGGAAGCATGTACGCACGACCAACCCCATCGAGAGCACGTTCGCCACGGTTCGTCTGCGCACCTACCGGACCAAGGGCTGCCTGTCGCGCAAGACGGCGATGGCCATGGTCTTCAAACTATGCCAGTGCGCTCAGAGAAAATGGAGAAAACTCGATGGATCGAACCATCTCGCCGAGATCATTCGCGGCGTCAAATTCGTAGATGGAGAACGCCAGGATCGCGCCGCCGCATGATCAGCCCATACACAACTTTTGACGGGGCGGTAAAAAGTTGTTGGCCGATGGCGTGCTTGTACAGGTCTTTGCGGTTCGGTGAAGAATATTTGCCTGTCTCCGCGTTGCTGGTGGATAAAACCTGATATTACCTACCCTTGGCTTCTCCTTGGCTTCGTTTTTTATGGTGCGATTGCCGCGCAGCGTCGGATATTGAGGCCGAGGGCACGCAGATTGACCACGTAGCGCATGGCCGGCATGCCGCGAATGCGTAGGTGAGCCAGGTTCATCTGGTACTTTAATCGCGACATGGTCGCTTCTATGCCGGCCCGCCATCTGTAGACGTTGCGGAAGGCATCGCTTTGTTCATAAAGCCGGCGCTTTTGGTTGGCAGCCCTGGCCGGGGTATATTGAAAGCGGGAAAATTGGCCGTCACGCTTGGCCGCCTGCACGGGACATCGCAGTATATCGGGACATTTTTGGCAGATGGAGAGGTCGAAACGGGCCTGCAGCTTGGCTTTGGCGAGCGAGGCTGAAACCGGTTCGACGTTATTGGGACAGCGCAAGACCAAGCCTTCTTCGTTGAGAGTGAAATCCTCCAACGTCAACCGTCCCGAGACGGCGCCTTTCGGCGGTCGTGCGGGCGCCACGAGATTGATGTTCTGTTCGCGCGTCAGAGCCATGTTGTCACTGGAACCGTAATGTGAATCACCCAGCATCACCGCCGGCGTCAGCGCGCGCTCGCTCAGATCATCCAGCGCATCGGCTAAGCGATGGCCGTCATGCACCGTCATCTTGTGGACCTCCACGTGGGTGATGAGGTCCGGTGTCGCGGCAACCGCCTCGTTACTGACATCTTCACAATAGGTTTCGACGATCTGCGCCATGTATCCTTGACCCTTGTGCGCGTTGTAGCTCGCGTCCGGGTCGGCCGGATTGCCGACGGTATCGCACGGCACATCCTTTGGATCTCGAATCGCGGCGCGCGTTGCGTCACGATCGCCATACTCATCATCAACGATCTCGAACTGATCGCGCAGAACCCTCTCCAGGATCGCAAAACTGGAAAGCTTTGCCGCCGCCGTGTCACGGAATTGCAGCACCAGGGCTAGGAGATACTGACCCGCTTCGCCGAGGCGCCGTTTTGAAACACTCGGCGCCGTATTCGCGAACGCGCCATTACCCTCGCGATCGACATAGCGGCGGATCACCTCCTTGCTGATCTGCTCGTGCAGACCGGGATGATATCGCTCAAGCTCACGGGCAAACTTCGAGATGCTCTCAACAACGATACCAAGTCGTGTCAGCGCCCGCATTGCCGAACGAAGGGCCGTCGAATCCATGCGTTGGTGGCTGGTATCGACAGAGAACCCCTGCACCAGCCGATCCGTCAAACACCGGAACAGCAATTCATCGAGACCTTGTTCGATAAACAGACGGCGATAGTTGCGCAGGGTTTTCTCACAGAAATAGCTGTCCGCTTCGCTGCGCACGTCCAAGGCATAGTGCCACGCCATATTGAAGGCCAGGGCCTCGACGGTCTCTGCATCGCTCAGATCGTGCAGCTGCTGCAAAAGCAAGACCCCGATGACAACGTGTAGATCCTTCGATGGTCGGCCCATGCGTTCATCAAGGTGACGGCAAAGATCGTCAACCGGAAGTTCGACAAGCAGATGGTTCCGAAAAACCCCGGCCCAGGATTGCTCCATCAGGCGCCGACGTTTGTCCCCGAAATCGGACCAGCGATCAAACAATTCCCCAGTCCGTCGGTCGCGTAAAGTAAACATGCACAATTATAATCCAGCCGACTCTCATGAGGAATCGACTTTTTACCGCCCCGTCAACTTTTGACAATAGCTCTTCGACATCGTGGCGGTAGCTCTAAAGTGCAGTAGGGCCGGTTGACGCGGCGTCAAAGTTAGTACCCACTATCGGCCAAGCGCGCAACCGGGCCGGGCCGGCGACCGCGCCCTTGGGGGAAGGACGCAGCATTGCGCATCCACGACGCCCGTTTCGAGACCGCCGACCGCGACACGGTGCGCGCCTATCAGCTCGAAAGGCTCAAAGCACTGCTCGCCAAAACCTGGGCGACCAACGACTTCTACCGCGCGCATTGGGCCAAGGCGGGTGTCGACATCGAGGCCATCGACTCGCTCGCCGCGTTCTCGGCGCGCGTGCCGACCGTCGAGAAGCAGGACTTCGTCGCCGACCAGGCCGACGACCCGCCGTTCGGCCGCCGCCACGCCCACCTGCTGTCGCTCGGCGTGTCCTATACGGTATTCATCACCGGCGGCACCACCGGCCAAGGCGTCGAGGTTCACCTGCAGAGCAACGACGACATGAAGGGCACCGAGGAGATCTACCGCTACCAGTACACTTGGGCGGTGATCGCACCCGGCGCCCATACCTTCCTCATGTTGCCGATCACCATGATGGGCGGGGGGCGTATCGAATACGCCGGCGCGGTGGCCTTCGGGCTCTCGGTCAGCACCGTCGGCAACTATGACGCAGGCCGCAAGCTTGAGCTGCTGCGGCGCTTCCAGCCGACGGCGATCATCGCCAACACCTCCTACTTCGGCCACCTGGCGGCGGTCAGCGGCGAACGGCCGCCGCTCGATGGACTCAGCCACCTGTTCACCGGCGGCGAAGGCTCGGGACATGCCTATCTCGAGCGCATCGAGCAGCAGTGGCAGGCGACCGTCTACGACCGCTACGGCAACACGCAGATGGGCAACGACCACATGTTCAGCTGCGAGGCCGGCATCGGTCCGGCCGACCGCCCCGGCCTGCTGCACAACGTCGACCCGCTGGTCTACACCGAGGTGATCGACCCCGACACCGGCCGCCATGTCGCCGACGGCGAGGCCGGCGAGCTGGTGCTCACCAACCTCTACCGCCTGGATGCGCCGGTCGTGCGCTGCCGGGTGCGTGACCGCGCCGTCTACCACGAGGCACGCTATTGCGGTTGCGGGCGGCCCTTCGCCGGCGTCGAGGTCGCCTCGATCAGCCGGACCGACGACATGAAGAAGGTGAAGAACGTCAATATCTGGCCGCAGGCGGTCGAGAATGCCTTGTTCGCCGAGCCCCGGGTCGAGGACTTCGAGATCGTGTTGACCTCCGACGCGCGCGAGGCCGACACCGCCACCGCCCGCATCATGCCGCGCGAGACGCTGGCCGACGGCGACGCGGCGGGGCTCGCGGACCGCCTCGGCGAGGCCCTGCGGACGCGCGTCGGCATCCGCTTCGACGTCCAGATCATCGAACCCGGCAGCCTCGATCGTGGCGATTTGAAAGTGAGGCGCTGGAAGGACGAACGCATTCACCGGCATTCTACCGGCTGATCCCAGAAATTTGACAATAGGCGTTCGGTGTTATACATCCTATGATGATATGATATGTCAATTAAGACGCCTGAACACACGTTGGAATTTCTGTTGGCATTCGACGGTCGCAGGCATTGGTACGGGGGTGGTTACCACATCCGGTTCGAGATCAAACGCATCGCCGCAACCCCGATCCGGCCCCACGGATTGCGATATTCCTTCACGCTTCACGGGCCGGACAACAAACGCCTGATTGGGTTCGACAACGCACATCCAGTGAGCCCGAAGGGCTCGCGGTTCAACCCGAAAGCCGTTGCCGCCGACCACTGGCATCGTAACGAAACCGACGACGGAAGACCTTATGACTTCATCGACGCCGAACATTTGATCGAAGACTTCTTCAACGAAGTCGAGCGTGTTCTGGTCGCGCGCGGAATTCCGGTTGAGACGGTTTCTGTCGAGGCAGAAAGGAAAAAGGAATGAAGAGGAACAGGGTTATGAGCCACCGGGTCCTCAAGGAAGAAATGAAGGCGGTGGCGCGTGGCAAAATCAAGGCGCCCTCGGACGCGGCGGCGCGAAGCTTTAATTCCGTCGAAGCCCTGGTCCGGCTGCTGACACCGGGGAACCGATACCTGCTGTCGGTGATCCGCGACCGAAAGCCCAAGTCGATCGCCGAATTGGCGAAGCTCACTAACCGCGCCGCCTCGAACCTGACGCGCACCCTGGCAAAGCTGGAAGGCGCCGGATTCGTCGAGATGAAGACCGAAAATCGCCGTAAAGTGCCGACGGTCGGAATCGGGAAAATCCTTATCGAGATCGACCCCTATTCCGAGAACGACCGGCTGGAAATAGCATGAGGAGCAGCGCCATATGGCCGCCATCGACATCCTGTGCAACCTGTTCACGCCCGCGAGCGTGCGCAAGAACTATTCCGAGAACGAGGAGGAAGCGAGCCGCTTCGCCCAGGTCGGGCGCACCGACAACCTGATCGGTTACGAGCCCGCCGAATTCATCGCGCGCATGGACGGGCTCGGCATCGACAAGGCGCTGATCTGCGCCATCATCACCTGGTCGTACCGCGGCCAGCACCCGATCGAGCAGACCTCCGTCGCGGAGGTCGTCGAGGTCAGCGATCAGTACCCCGACCGCCTGTTCGGCCTCTACGGCGTCAACCCGATGACAGCGATGGCCGGCGTCGCCGAGCTCGAGCGCGCGGTTGTGGAGCACCGCTTCAAGGGCGTCCACATCCACCCGCACGGTTTCGACATGGCGCCCGACCACGCCTACTACTTCCCGTTCTACGCCAAGTGCCAGGAGCTCGGCGTGCCGGTCGTCATCTCGATGGGCCACACGCTCGACATCATGCCGATCGAGAATGGCCGGCCGATCCGCCTCGACCGGGCCGCGATCTATTTCCCCGACCTCGCCTTCGTGCTGACCCACACCGGCTGGCCGTGGGTCGAGGAGGCCATCGCGATGGCATGGAAGCACCCCAACGTGTTCCTCGGCACCTCGGCCTATGCGCCGAAATACTGGAAACCGGAAATGGTCAAGTTCATCAACTCGCACGGCCAGGACAAGGTCATGTGGGGCACCGACTTCCCGCTCATCGACCACGCAGAATCGCTCGGGCAGATCGACGGCCTTGGCCTGCGCGAGACATCGAAGGCGAAACTCCTGCACGACAACGCCGCGCGCGTCTTCGGGCTGGATTGACGGAAGGAGAGAGCCATGGCAGAACAGCCGGTCGCCATCGTCACTGCGGCGGGCAAGGGCATGGGCGAGGCCTGCGCGCGCGAGCTTAGCGACCGCGGCTACAAGCTCGCCCTGATGTCGCCGTCGGGCGCCAGCACGCGCCTCGCCGACGAGCTTGGCGGCATCGGCCTCGACGGCTCGGTCACCGAGACCGACGACCTCGCCAAGCTTGTCGCGATGACCCTCGATGCGCACGGCCGCATCGACGCCGTGGTCAACAATACCGGCCACGCGCCGGGAACACAGCACACGTCCGGTCCGGGCTACGACCCAGACCTGCCGCAGACGTTGCTCGACCTCGACGACGGGGCCTGGCTCGATTGCCTCGACATGGTCGTGCTCAACGTCGTGCGCATGTGCCGGCTGGTGACACCGGTCATGGTCGCCCAAGGCGGCGGCGCGCTGGTCAACATCTCGACCTTCGGCGCCAAGGAACCCCGGCTGACATTTCCGATCTCGTCGGCGCTGCGCGGCGCGCTCGCCGGCTTCACCAAGCTTTTTGCCGACGAGTACGGCCGCCAGAACATCCGCATGAACAACGTGCTGCCCGGCTTCATGGAGAACTGGCCGATGGACGAGGCGGTGCGCCGCACCGTGCCGGCCGCGCGCGCCGGGCGCATGGCCGAGGTCGCCAAGACCGTCGCCTTCCTGGTCTCCGACGACGCCGGCTATATCACCGGGCAGAGCATTTTGGTTGACGGCGGCGTCAACCGCGGCGTCTGATTCGGCCCACCATGGCGATCGAGAAATCAGTCCGCGCCCAGATCATGGCGAGCATCGACCGGCTGTGCCGCGAGCGCATCGCGCCGCGCGCCGCCGAGATCGACGAAGCGGACGAATTCCCGCGCGATCTTTACGCCGCCGCCGCCGAGCTCGGCGTGTTCGGCCTGTGGATCCCGGAAGCTTACGGCGGCATCGGCCCCGACACGGTCACGCCGCTGCTGATCGCCGAGCGCATCGCGCGCGACAGCGCCTCGTTTTCGCTCTCGTTCTCGAACTGCGGCGACGCGGCTACGCCGATCGTCATCGCCGGCTCGGACGCGGTGAAACGCGCGTATCTGCCTGGCATTGCGAGCGGCGCGCTCATTCCGGTCTTCGCGCTGACCGAGCCGGGCTCGGGCTCGGACGCCGCCTCGATCGTGACGCGGGCCGAGCGCGACGGCGACGACTACGTCATCAACGGCCGCAAGATGTGGATCACCAACGGCTCGATCGGCGACGTCTACGTCGTCTTCGCCAAGACCGATCCGGACGCCGGCCACCGCGGCGTCTCGGCCTTCGTCGTGCCGCGCGGAGCGCCGGGCTTCACGGTCGGGCGCGACGAGACGCTCTTGGGCCTGCACGGCTCGCCGACCAGCGAGCTGATCTTCGAGAATGTCCGGGTGCCCGCCGGGAACCGCCTCGGCGCCGAGGGCGAGGGCTTCAAGGTGGCGATGGTGACGCTCGACGAGGCGCGGCTCAACTGCTCGGCCGTGGCGCTCGGCGTTGCTTCCGCCGCGCTCGAGCTCGCCGTCGCCTACGCCAAACAGCGCGAGCAGTTCGGCAAGCCGATCATCGAGCACCAGGGCCTCCAGTTCCTGCTCGCCGAGATGACGGCGCAAGTCGCCGCCGCGCGCGCGCTGTGGGAGAAGGCGATCGCCACGATCGAGCGCGAGCGCTCGCGCGAGGCGAGCGTCTGGGCGGCGCTCGCCAAGCTGGTCTCGACCGACGCGGCGATGCGCGTGACGACCGACGCGGTCCAGGTGTTCGGCGCCATCGGGCTGGCACGCGCCCAGCCGGTCGAGCGCATGATGCGCGACGTCAAGGCGTTGCAGATCTTCGACGGCACCAACCAGATCCAGAAGATGCTGATCGGCCGCCACCTGGAGCGCTACGGCTCGCCGATCGGCGACGCCGCCGACGTGGACATCTGACGCCGGTTCGACGTTGATATCACCACAGAGACACAGAGACACAGAGACACAGAGATAGAAAAACAAATAAATTGAATGATTTAAATGATTTTTCTAATGTTGTTTCTCCGTATCTCTGTGGTTTTTCTAACTTTCCTGCGAACGGGAAATTTATTCGAGAGGACGCCATGGACGAGCCGTTGCTGTTCGAGATCGACCAAAAGGTCGCGACGCTGACGATCAATCGCGAGCGCCGGCGCAATGCGCTCGACGACACGACGCTGTTCAAGATGCGCGACGCGCTGGAAGCCGCCAAGCGCGAGCGGGTCGGCGCGATCGTGCTGACCGGCGCCGGCACCGTGGCGTTCTGCGCCGGTTCCGACATCAAGGAGCTGGCGTCGCAGAGCCCCGACGAGAAGATCGCCCATACCGAGCTCGGCCAGTCGATCGCCGACTTGATCGAGCAGCACCCGGCGCCGGTGATCGCCGCGATCGAGGGCTATTGCCTGGGCGGCGGGCTCGAGATGGCGATGGCCTGCGATTTACGCATCGCCGGCACGGGCGCGACGCTCGGCCTCCCCGAGGTGCGCCGCTTGAGTGCATTGCCGAGCTGGGGCGGCACGGTGCGCCTGCCGCGCATCGTCGGCGTCGGGCGCGCCCGCGAGGTCATCATCTTCGGCCGCACGCTGACGGCGGAAGAGGCGCTCGACTGGGGCCTGGTCAACCGCGCCTCCGCGGAGGGCGAGGCCTACGCCGACGCGCTGACGCTGGCGCGCGAGTTCGCCGCGGAAGTCGACCCGGGCGCCGCGGCGATGGCCAAGCGGCTGGTCACCTACGGCTGGGCCGCGCCGACCGCGACCGGGCGCTACATGGAATACCTCGCCGACATCAGCCAGCTCGCCTCCGACGCGCTGCAGACCGCCGCCGATAAGTTCTCCGACAAGAGCAAGGGCGATTGACGCGCACTGCCGCTCGTGATTGGCTCCATCCATACCCGCCCGTGGCTATTACTCGGACCTACGTCCCAGGATACCGAAGGGCCTGCATATCGCCGGCAGCAGTCATCGGCTAACCGAGAGAAACTTCGGAAGACGGTAACGTGAAGTCCATTTCGATGTTGGACTTCTGAAGACAAACACTGCTAAACAAAGAGACAACCTACGAGGGTAGGCGTATGCGATTTGTAGTGGTTCCTAATACATCTAATGTTCCGTCCGAAGGACGAGATATCGGATATCTGTGGACCGACAACTGGAATGACTGGTTCAAATACACAACGCTATATGTGCTGACCTATTTTGGTCCCGATGGTGAGATGCACGCCTTTGGCCCAGTCAAGATCGGCGAATTCGACATGGCGGAGGGGCAGGCGCGCCCAGACCTGCCTACCCGTTTCGAGGCCCTAGGCAACCAATTTTTCTCACTGGGCCAGGATGCCTCCTACTACACAGCCATCGCCGACCTCGGAGAGATCATCTCAAACCAATTCCTGACGGCCCTGAAAGACGTGGTTGCCAATCCGGGCCTGTTCAAGCGGGCGTTGGACGAGGATGTTATGGGGGTTTCGCTTCTTCGATCTATCACAGTCCGGTCCGTCGAAGGACAATTCAGGCGCATACTCGGTGGCGGAGCTGCGCTCACCAACTACAGCTTCCTCTACGAGGGCCCGGAACCCGACGATGAAGATATTGGCCGACTTCTACTAAATTTCGAGGTGACACCCGATTCTACACCGCCAACAAACGTTCATGTTCTCGTAGGCCGGAATGGTGTTGGGAAAACATACTTGCTAAATGCGATGACTCGGGCGCTCGTGTTACCGGAAGAGAATCCGGAGGACGATGGCATTTTCACATCGACCGATGACTTCATTACTGAAAACCATGACAGCCCGTTCGCCAATGTCGTCTCGGTCACGTTCAGTGCTTTCGATGACTTCGCCGTCGTCAGAGAGCCACGGAATGTGTCGAAGAGCATTCGCTATTCGAATGTTGGCCTGCGTAAACGGATCAAGGACAAGAACGACAAATGGGTCACGATAACGAGAGAGCCAAAGGACCTTGCTGAGGAGTTTTCCTCAAGCGCAAGACTCTGCGTAACTGGCTATAGAGCAGCTCGCTGGCAGCGTGCTCTGACAACATTGCAGGCGGATCCGATCTTCGCCGAAGCTCAAGTCGCGGGACTGGTCGATGTGGAGGATAATCTCTTCGCTAGACGGGCTCGACGGATTTTCCGCAAACTAAGTTCCGGCCACAAGATTGTGCTCCTCACCATCACCAAGCTCGTGGAGAAAGTTGAAGAGAAGACGCTGATCCTGGTGGATGAGCCGGAGGCCCATCTCCATCCACCTTTGCTCTCAGCATTCGTACGCGCGCTCTCGGATCTTCTAATCAATCGCAACGGAGTTGCAATCGTCGCAACCCATTCACCGGTTGTTCTTCAGGAAGTTCCAGTAAGTTGTGTATGGAAAATCGTTAGACATGGATTGGCCGCCCGCGCCGACCGCCCGGAAATCGAGACGTTCGCTGAGAATGTCGGCGTCCTGACTCGTGAAGTCTTCGGCCTTGAGTTGACCCGGTCCGGCTTCCACAAGATGCTGACCGAAGCTTCAGGTGGCCTGGACTCAATCGATAATATCCTAACCCGCATTTCCCAAGTATCGTCGATATTCAGTGCGGCGAGAAGGCGATTCTGCTATAAGAATCATGAAGTTGTAGCATACATGGAGCGGCGGCTATGGCACACCCGATGGGTGAATCGAAACCGGGGTGCCTTCGGGTCGTTTTTGACCGTCGATTGAAGCTTGAATTCCACGGTTCCAAGATCACCTCTGATGCCGGGTTGCTCGCCTACCGGGAGCTTGACGATGCCCTCGGCCTGACTGAGATGGCCGAGGGTGTTTTCCAGGATAGCCGTACCGGCAAGAACGGATGGCACGGCATGACGGGTCAGTTTCGCCAGTCCGTTTTCGGGCGCCTTGGCGGCTATGACGATGTGAACGACGCCGACCGTCTGGGACGCGATCCCGCCATGCGCTGGATTGTTGGCGGCAAGGCCATCGAAAGACAGGCCGCTTCCACCAGCCAGATGGGACGCTTCGAGACGGAGCTATTGGCCACCGACGAGAACGTTGAAGCCTTGGTCGACATGAACGGGGTGTGGATCGACAAGGTTCATGACCGCCATCCGCCGAAGATGATCATTCTCGACATGGACAGCAGCGTCAGCCCGACCCATGGCGAACAAGAGGGAACAGCGTACAATGGTCACTTCGGCTGTACCTGCTAGCATCCGCTATTCCTGTTCAACCAGTTCGGCGACTTGGAGAGATGTTCCCTGCGCCCCGGTAATGTTCACAGTGCCGACGGATGGCGGAATGTTCTGGAGCCGGTGGTGATGCGCTATAAGGAAAGGAAGGTGCGGCTGTATTTTCGTGGCGATGCCGCCTTCGCCTCACCGGAGATATACGAATATCTCGAAGCCGAGGGATTACTCTACGTCATCCGCCTCAAAGCGAACGCGATTCTCCAGCGGAACATTGCCCATCTGCTTACGCGACCTGTCGGTCGCCCGCCCGACCATGTTCGCCGTTTCCACGCCAGCTTCAGCTATCAGGCCGGATCGTGGAACAAGAAGCGCCGTGTCGTGGCCAAAGTGGAGTGGCACCCCGGCGAGCTGGTTCCTCGCGTCGGTTTCATCGTCACTAATCTGTCGCGCCCTACCAAGCGGGTGGTGGCGTTCTATAATCACCGTGGCACGGCGGAGCAGCACATCAAGGAAGGCAAGAACGCCATCAACTGGACCCGTCTGTCATGTCGCAAGTTCCGCAACAATGCCGTTCGGCTCCAGCTTCACGCCCTGGCCTACAATCTGGGCAACTTCATGAGGACACTGGCTTTGCCGAAGGAGGTGGAGCACTGGTCGATGACGACGTTGCGCGACAAGCTGGTGAAGATCGGGGCCAAGGTTGTCCGACATGGCCGCTACGTTACGTTCCAATTGGCTGAGGTGGCGGTGCCGAGGGACCTGTTCCGGAAAATCCTGAGCTTGATTGATGATCTGCGACGAAGACCCGCTCCGGCGTAGGCCGAGGGAATCGACGGCGAGGAGAAAGCGACAGGAGAGGTGTGTCTGGATGGCGAGAAAAATGACCGAGTGGCCTTCCAAGCGCGGGCCGATTACCAAAATCATGCCATCGGATGGCTGCATAGGGGATACAGTTCCCTTGGCGGTGGGAAAGTGGTACGATTTCCACGAATTTGGATGGTATATGGGGAATGTCGGCCTAATCAAATTTGACAATGAAGTTGGCTCGGATGGACGGGCGCTCATCAGCAGCCTAATTGCCGTGCGCAATACCGACGAGGCTGAATGATGTGGCCGGTGGAACGACCGGACATCGACGCTGGCTACACCTTCAAAATCTGCATCAGTCTCGTGCGAAGCCATGAGTTAAAACGGCGGCTCACAAGTGTGCGTCCGGACATTCAAGCGGCCGCAGCCGAATATGAGGTGAAGGCCGAGGCTGGCCATCTGCATCTGATTCCGGTTGCCAACATGGTTGGCGGCTGCGTGACGAAAGACGAGATGGTCAAAGTGTATTATGCTGCGCCCCGTTTTTCGGACCACGGTTTAAGATAAGTCTGTCTCCTTCTTTCGGGGAAGGATTGAAGGATGACGAGGGTTCGCAAGACGCATGGCGAAGGTTTCAAATTCAAGGTGGCGCTGGCGGCGTTGAAGGGAGACCGGACGCTTGGGGAGCTGAGCCGGGAGTATGCGGTTTCGGTTGGCGCGATCCAGAAGTGGCGTGACCAGTTGGAATGTGGGGGCAAGAGCCTTTTCGCCGACAAGCGCCGCCGGTCGGGGACGGCGGATGAGCGGACCATCGCCAAGTTGCATGAGAAGATCGGCGAGTTGACGATGGAGCGCGACTTCTTAAAAAAAGCATTGGAGAGCTGAGCCGTGACAAAAGAAAAGCACTTCTCCGGCGCGAAGGTGGCGACTTGAGCCTGCGCCGCCAATGCGCCCTTTTGGATATCAACCGCAGCACGGTGTACTACCGGCGGCGTTCCGGGACGGATGACGAGGTCGACATGATGAACCGCATCCGGGACATCTGGGAGGCCCGTCCGTTCTACGGCTACCGCAAGATCGCCGAGGTCTTGCGCCGCGCCGGCCATGTCGTCAACCACAAGCGGGTGCGCCGCCTGATGAAGGCGATGGGGATCGCGGCGTTGTACGCCACGCCCAAGACCAGCCGCCCGGGGCGGGACCACGTTGTCCATCCTTATCTTCTGCAGGATCTGGACATTGTCCGCCCCGGTCAGGTCTGGCAGGTGGACATCACTTACATCAAGTTGCCGGTGGGCTTCGCTTATTTGGTGGCGCTGATCGATGTTTACAGCCGCCGGATCATGGGCTGGCGCCTGTCCAACTCGATGAGCCGGACGTTCTGTCTCGAGGCGCTGGAGGATGCGCTTGCCCAAGGGGTTGCGGACATCGTCAACTCGGACCAGGGGGCGCAGTTCACGGCCAAGGACTGGGTATCGGCGCTGGAGGACTGCGGCATTCGGGTTTCCATGGACGGCAAAGGGCGTTGCCTGGACAACATCTTCATTGAGCGCTTCTGGCGCTCGATCAAATACGAGGAAGTCTATCTCCGGGTCTATGAGAGCCTGCCCGAGGCGCGGCGCTGCATCGGCGCCTACATCGACTTCTACAACAGCCAGAGACCGCACCAGTCGCTGGATTACAATACGCCCGACGAGGTTTATTTCGAAGGCGGCCACCGGCCCGTGGATATGATGGATAAGCCTGACGGCTTACCCACATCCCCACAGGCGCAACAACAGCAATCAGGAGACAAAAATTATCTTAAACAGGCCGCATAATGGTCTGGACAACGGGGCGCACTTTATATGACCAGCGGATGGTGGGGAAGAAAGGGCCAGGTCGTACGATATATGACCAGATCAAGTTACTGCCGGAGGGTGATCGATGTCCCTTGTGCGACCAACGCAATGTATCGACGCTGGATCATATCCTGCCAAAGATCCTCTATCCCGCCCTTGCTGTAGCACCGGATAATCTCGTTGGTGCGTGCTTCGAATGCAACAAGGCCAAGCTGGCCACAGCTCCAGTTACGCCGCAAGACACTCTCCTTCACCCGTACTTCGACGATGTCAGCCACGAGCAGTGGTTGAAGGCGGGGATCGTGCCACAAGCCCGCCCGCTGTGATCTTTAGGGTTGAAGCGCCGCACAGCTGGCCCGCCGATTTGACGATTCGCGTACGACACCAGTTCGACATTTTCGGATTACCGTCGCTCTATTCCAGTGAAGCGGCCCGTGAGATCAGCAACATTCGCCATAACCTCCAGACCCATTTCGATGCGGGTGGAACTGGGGCGGTACAGAACGAACTAATGCTGTATCGCACCCGGTTCCTTGGACACAAGTTTGTCTCATGCGGCGGGCCTGAGTGACATCGCGGTGTGCCACGCCTGACGAGCTTGAGCGGGGCTCAGGTAGCCGTTCTTCTCCACGATCCACTGGGCATTGTACTGTTCGACGAACCCGCGGACGGCGTTCCGCAGCTCCGCGATGTTGCGGTAGATGCGGCCATGGATGATCTGTTCCTTGAGCGTGCGATTGAACCTCTCGGCGACGCCGTTGGTCTGGGGCTGTTCGACGAAGGCGTAGGACGGCTGGATGCCCCAGAACTTGATCTGGTTGGTGAAGTGGTCCGACAGATACTGGGAGCCGTGATCCATCCGCAAGGCCAGCCCCCGCGCCGCACCGGCGGAGGTCGAGGCATACAGCCTCGCAAGCCCCATGGAGATCGGCTGAAGGGCGGCGAAGCGGTCGCCTCGCTTGCACACATGCCAGCCGACGCACTCGGCGTTCCAATGCTCGATGGCGGTGAATATCCAGCCCCAGCCGTCGTCCACCGTGAACACCCGAACGCCGTCCGTGCCCCACATGAGGTTGGGGGCATGGGTGATGATCTCACCGACATGGGGATTTCCGCCACGGCGGCGGCAGCGATGGGGCGAGAGCAGGTTGTTCTCGCGCATCACCCGGAGCCCCCGCTTGCGGGAAACACGGATGCCACGACAGACCCGAAGCCGAGCCCAGACCTTGCGGTGTCCCTCGCCCTCCCAGGGGGATGCCTCCAGGTCGGCCTCGATGGCCACCAGCAGAGCCTCGTCCGAGATCGAGGGCTTCGGTCCCCGGCGCTTTGCTGGTGGGCGCTCAGCGGTGGCCTGCTGCCGGGATTTCATGGCGTAGAACGAGGAACGGGCAAAACCCCAGGCCGCACAGACCCGCTGGAGGCCGTAGGCCAAACCCGTGCCGGGAGAGGTGGCGGCACTCATCGCCGCGACCTCCGCCGCCCCAAAGGGCCGGACGTCTCCGTCTTGGCCTCCAGCAGTTCCACCTGCATGATCAACTCCCCGATCCGCTTCATGGCGATGTCCAGTTCCGCCTTCACCGGATCGCCCTTGCGTTCCTTGAGCGAGGCATCGATCCCGGCGATCGCCTTCTCACGCCACTGCTCGAGCCGGAAAATCTCCACGCCCAACTGCCGCGACAAAAGTTCCACCGGCTCGCCACGCAAAAGCCGCAGGGCAACCTCACGCTTGCGCGTCACCGTCCACCGCTGGCCAAGTCCCAGCGGGCCTGCCGGCGAAACCTGGCCCGGGGAAAACGTGGACGAGCCAAGCTCGCCCTCGTTTACCACAGGCCCATCAACAGCAACTTTGTTCTCAAAATTGTCGGTCATGTTCCGGTCCTCCTTGGACACTTCGATTAAGCCAATTCTGTGTCCAAGGAAATCGGGTCCGACTCAGAACGAACTAATGCGTCAATGGTACTCTCGCCGTGCAAATCGGCTTAACTCGTGGCAAACGGCAACCTATGAAGCACTCGCTCACGACGCTTGGTTTTGTGATGGCGGATTCGCTTGAGACTCCACGTCGCAACCGAATGGCCCACGGAGCTTGAAGCATCGATGTCTCCCAAACACAAACAGGTGTATCGCACCCGGTTCCTTGGACACAAGTTTGTCTCATGCGGCGGGCCTGAGTGACATCGCGGTGTGCCACGCCTGACGAGCTTGAGCGGGGCTCAGGTAGCCGTTCTTCTCCACGATCCACTGGGCATTGTACTGTTCGACGAACCCGCGGACGGCGTTCCGCAGCTCCGCGATGTTGCGGTAGATGCGGCCATGGATGATCTGTTCCTTGAGCGTGCGATTGAACCTCTCGGCGACGCCGTTGGTCTGGGGCTGTTCGACGAAGGCGTAGGACGGCTGGATGCCCCAGAACTTGATCTGGTTGGTGAAGTGGTCCGACAGATACTGGGAGCCGTGATCCATCCGCAAGGCCAGCCCCCGCGCCGCACCGGCGGAGGTCGAGGCATACAGCCTCGCAAGCCCCATGGAGATCGGCTGAAGGGCGGCGAAGCGGTCGCCTCGCTTGCACACATGCCAGCCGACGCACTCGGCGTTCCAATGCTCGATGGCGGTGAATATCCAGCCCCAGCCGTCGTCCACCGTGAACACCCGAACGCCGTCCGTGCCCCACATGAGGTTGGGGGCATGGGTGATGATCTCACCGACATGGGGATTTCCGCCACGGCGGCGGCAGCGATGGGGCGAGAGCAGGTTGTTCTCGCGCATCACCCGGAGCCCCCGCTTGCGGGAAACACGGATGCCACGACAGACCCGAAGCCGAGCCCAGACCTTGCGGTGTCCCTCGCCCTCCCAGGGGGATGCCTCCAGGTCGGCCTCGATGGCCACCAGCAGAGCCTCGTCCGAGATCGAGGGCTTCGGTCCCCGGCGCTTTGCTGGTGGGCGCTCAGCGGTGGCCTGCTGCCGGGATTTCATGGCGTAGAACGAGGAACGGGCAAAACCCCAGGCCGCACAGACCCGCTGGAGGCCGTAGGCCAAACCCGTGCCGGGAGAGGTGGCGGCACTCATCGCCGCGACCTCCGCCGCCCCAAAGGGCCGGACGTCTCCGTCTTGGCCTCCAGCAGTTCCACCTGCATGATCAACTCCCCGATCCGCTTCATGGCGATGTCCAGTTCCGCCTTCACCGGATCGCCCTTGCGTTCCTTGAGCGAGGCATCGATCCCGGCGATCGCCTTCTCACGCCACTGCTCGAGCCGGAAAATCTCCACGCCCAACTGCCGCGACAAAAGTTCCACCGGCTCGCCACGCAAAAGCCGCAGGGCAACCTCACGCTTGCGCGTCACCGTCCACCGCTGGCCAAGTCCCAGCGGGCCTGCCGGCGAAACCTGGCCCGGGGAAAACGTGGACGAGCCAAGCTCGCCCTCGTTTACCACAGGCCCATCAACAGCAACTTTGTTCTCAAAATTGTCGGTCATGTTCCGGTCCTCCTTGGACACTTCGATTAAGCCAATTCTGTGTCCAAGGAAATCGGGTCCGACTCACAAACACAAACAGGAAAGAACAACGCAAATGTTTGTAAGGAGTCACTCTCGGCCGTTCGGCGGAGGGTCTGCGCTGTCCCGACCGCATCGATCAGCGAGCATCTACCGGACAAGCGTATCAAAGCTAGCGTAGTCTTTCTGTCAACGAGAGCCTCAGAACAGGTACGCGACGCCGCCGGCCGCTCAGCCCCCCCAACACAAACCCCTCGTAGCCGTTCGCGGCGACCGCGTCGCAGGTCTCGCGGTAGCGGCCGACGCCGCCGACGTAGGGCGTGAAGACGCGCGGCTTGCCGGGGATGTTGGCCCCGACGTACCACGAATTGGCCTTGGGGTAGAGCGTCGAGTCGCCGACCGCGTTTCGTGCTCGACCCAGCCGTCCTCGGCCTCGACGGTCGGCTCGATGCGGTCGAGACCACGGCCACGCATATAGTCGATGCAGTCGGCGACCCAGTCGACGTGCTGCTCGATCGAGACCAGCATGTTGCTTAAGACCGACGGGCTGCCCGGCCCGGTGATGGCGAACAGGTTCGGAAAGCCGGCGATCGCGAGGCCGAGATAGGTGCGCGGGCCATCGTTCCACTTTTCCTGGAGCGTGAGGCCGTCGCGGCCGGTGATGCCGACTTCGAGTAGGGCGCCGGTCATGGCGTCGAACCCGGTGGCGAAGACGATGGCGTCGAACGCGTAATCGACGCCGCCGGTGCGCAGGCCCTCGGGCGTGATCGCCTCGATCGGCGCCTCGCTGACGTCGACCAGCGTGACGTTCTCGCGGTTGTAGGTCTCGTAGTAGTCGGTGTCGGCGCACAGCCGCTTGGTGGCGAAGGGGTGGTCCTTCGGGCACAACAGCTCGGCGACGGCCGGGTCGTCGACCCGCTCGCGGATTTTCTGGTGGATGAACGCGGCGGCGAGGTCGTTGGCCGCCTCGCTGGTCAGCAAGTCGGGGAAGGTGGCCTGGAAGTTGAATGCGCCGTCGTTCCAGCGCCGTTCGAACTCGCGCCGCCGCTCGTCGGCCGAGACCTCGAGCGCCGGCTTCTCGTGGGTATCGTAGATGTCGCCCGAGGTCGAGGCGCGCGCCTTTTCGCGGATTTCGGCGTAGCGCGATTTCTGGTCGCGCACGGTTTCGGCATCGAGCGGGCCGTCCCACGCCGGAATACTGAAGTTCGCGGTTCGCTGGAAGACGGTGAGCTGGGCCGCCTGCCGCGCGATGATCGGAATGGCCTGGATGGCCGACGAGCCGGTGCCGATGACGCCGAGCCGCTTGCCGGTGAAGTCGACGCCCTCGTGGGGCCAGTAGCCGGTGTGATACCAGTCGCCCCGAAAGCTCTCCAGGCCGTCGAAATCGGGCCTTCTGGGGGTCGACAGGCAGCCGATCGCCATGATGCAGAATCGCGCGGACAGATGCTCGTCGCTGTCCGTCAGAACCGTCCAGCGGTTCGACGCCTGGTCGTAGACGGCGCTGGTGACGCGCGTCCCGAAGCGGATGTCGCGATAGAGGTCGAAGCGGTCGGCGACGTGCTCGGCGTAGCGCAGGATCTCGGGCTGGGTGGCGTAGCGCGACGACCACGTCCAGTCCTGCTCGAGCTCTTCGGAGAACGAATAGGAGTAGACGACGGTCTCGATGTCGCAGCGCGCGCCCGGATAGCGGTTCCAGTACCAGGTCCCGCCGACCCCGCCGGCCGCCTCGATGACCTTCGAGGCGAGCCCATCCCGCGCAGGCGGTGGAGCATGTACATCCCCGAGAACCCGGCGCCCACGATGACCGCGTCCAACACCGTCGCGGCGTCGCCGGATGTCGTGTTGTCGCCGGTCATGAAATTTCCGTCAGCCGTCGCGGCCCGCCTGGCCGTGATACTCGACGAAGCGATCGGGCCGGACGCGGATTGCCACGCTCTCGCTGTCGCTTTCGCTGTCGCCGCCGTTGCTGTCGGCCAGATAGCGTTGCGCCCGCTCTTCGCCGATATAGCGCGACACCATGGCGTACATCTTCTCCCTCGAGAGCGCCGGCTCGATCGCCGCCGAGCCCTTGATCATCACCGCGTAATAGGGCGGGTCGCGGCGGTCGACGACCACGGTCGCCTTGCCCGTGCGCTCGACGTTTCTGACCTTCTGGGATTTCCGGTAACAGGCGAAGAGAATGTCGCCTTCGTCGTAGAGATACCACATCGGCATGGCGTGTGGCGCGTCGCCCGGGCCCGTCGTCGCGAGGACGCAGATGTTGGGCTCCGCGAGGAAGTCGATGGCTTGTTTGGGTGCTTTCATTTCGCTCTATCCTCAATGCAGGAACGAAGCGCCGCCGAAGTCGATCGTCGCGCCCGACGCGTAGCTTGCCTTGCCGGATGCCAGGAAGGTGACGATATTGGCGATGTCCTGCGGCTGGCCGAGTCGGCCGAGCGGGATTTCGCGCACCGCCTCTTCCATGCCGTAGTGCTCGACGAAGTCGCGCGACTGGTCGGTCTCGATGATGCCGGCGCAAATCAGGTAAGTGCGCACGCCGTCGTCGGCGCAGAACCGCGCGATGCCGCGCAACAGCGAGTTCATGCCGCCCTTGGCGGCGCCGTCGTGGAAGTATTCGGGCCGGTCGCCGCGCACCGCGATGCGCGCCGTGATGCCGATGATGATGCCGCCGCCGCGGGCGCGGTAATGCTGGATCGCGAAGCGCGACATATGCGCGGTCGCCAAGAGGTTGATGCGAAAGGCCTCGACCCAGTGAGCGTCCCATTCCTCGGTCGGTGCGTCGAGGGCGACCGCCTGGCGCTTGGCGGCGTTGTTGACCAGCACGTCGATGTGGCCCTTCCAGTCGGCCGCCTGACGCCACAGGCTTTCGAGCTGGCGCCAGTCGCTCATCTCGGCGCCGACGGGCAGGCAGTGGTCGCGGCCCAACTCGTCGGCGATCGCCTCGGCGCGCTCGCGGCTCCGCGTATAGTTGAGCACCACGTCGGCGCCCGCGGCGCAGAGGTCGCGCACGATGCCCTCGCCGATGCCGCGCGAGCCGCCGGTGACCAGCGCGACTTTGCCCGTCAAATCGGTCATTTCTGGCTCCCCTGCCCGTCTAGACTGCTTTCAGGATGTGTTCGGCGACGGCGACGGTCTCGCCGTGCTGGTTGGTCACCGTGATCGCCGCGGTGGCGCGGTCGCGCGCCGGATCGGTCGCCACAATCTCATAGACCACCGTCACGGTGTCGCCGATGAAGACCGGCGCGACGTGGCGGATGCGGTCGAAGCCGAGCGAGGCCACGGCCCGCTCCATGCCCCGGGTCGCCAGCGAAGAGGCGGTCGACATGTAGCCGATGATCAGCGCGCCGTGGGCGATGCGCCGGCCGTAGGGCGTCGCCTTGCAGAACTCCTCGTCGATGTGCAGCGGATCGAAATCGCCGGTCACGCCGGCGAACAGATAGATGTCGGATTCGGAAACCGTCTTGCGGAACTCGACGCGTTTGCCGATGTCGATCCCGTCCAGCGCGTCGTCCGTCATGACCCGTTCCCCCGCAGCGTTTGGTGGCCGCCCCGAAAGCTACCACAATCGCGGCGCTTGGCGCTTGTCGCGGGTAACCCGCCATGACAGACTTCCGCGCTAGTGTCCCGATTCCGAAGTTCGCATGATTTTCGCCTGCTGTTCAGCGATTTCGATTGTTCGGAGGCAGAAGCGCTGGATGGCGCCGAGGATGTCATCGGCGGATTTGGTCCATTTGAAGGGTTTGGGGTTCTGGTTTGTCGTGTCGATGTAGTCGAGGATGGTGCGCTCCAACTCCTTGGTGGAGCGATGGACGCCGCGCCTGATCTGCTTGTCGGTCAGCAGCCCGAACCAGCGCTCGACCTGGTTCAGCCAGGAGGCGCTGGTGGGTGTGAAATGGGCCTGCCAGCGCGGCCGTTTGGCGAACCAGTCGCGGATCGCCTTGGTCTTGTGGGTCCCGTAGTTGTCCATGACGATGTGGATGTCGAGATCAGCAGGGACGTTCGCCTCGACGAGGTCGAGGAATTTGCGGAACTCTCGGGCCCGATGGCGCGGGAAACATTTGCCGATGATCTCTCCCGTGGCGATGTCGAGGGCCGCGAAGAGAGAGGTCGTGCCGTGGCGCTTGTAGTCGTGGCTGCGCCGCTCCGCCTGCCCGGGGCGCATCGGCAAGAGGGGCTGGGAACGGTCCAGGGCCTGGATCTGGCTCTTTTCGTCGACACAGAGAACCAGGGCACGATCCGGCGGCGCCAAATACAGACCGACGATGTCGCGGACCTTCTCCACGAAGAAGGGATCGCTCGACAGCTTGAAGGTCTCCGAGCGATGCGGCTGCAAGCCGAAGGCCCGCCAGATGCGATGAATGGTCGAGGGCGCGTGGCCGCTCGCCCGCGCCATCGAGCGAAGGCTCCAATGGGTCGCGTCCGGCGGCGTCTCTTCCAGCGTCAGCCGGACCGCTTCCGCGATGGCGTCATCGCCGATTTGACGCGGCGCGCCGGGGCGGGGTTCGTCGTACAGACCGTCGAGGCCCTCCGCCGCATAGCGGCGACGCCACTTGCCCACGGTGTCCGCGCTCGCCTCGAGACGAACGGCGATCTCCTTGTTCTCCAACCCTTCCGCCGCCGCCAAGACGATCCGAGCCCGCCGCGCAAGCCCCTGCGACGTCTTGCGACGACGAGACAGCGCCTCCAATTCGGCGCGCTCGTCATCGCTCAAAGAGATCGTCACCGCCACTCTCGCCATCAATCGCGCCTCCTAAAAACAAATAGAGACATAATCATATCAATTTATCGATCAGGACACTAGAGCATAATCCGATCGATGGGAATCGGTCGGATTATGCCAGCCCGCGACTGCGGGCCGCCGACCGTTCGGCCACCCTTGATTCCACAAGATTGGCATGCGCGGCGATTGAGCGCAGGTTATCTTTGCGCAGCAATGATGACCGGACAATGTTCTGGCGCGCCCTTCGGAGGAGAATCATGGCCGAATACGAGGACATCATCTACGGCGTGAAGGACCACGTCGCGACGATCACCATCAACCGCCCGAAACGGCTCAACGCCTTCACCCAGAAGACGATCTACGAGTGGGAGGACGCGCTGCGCAAGGCCGAGGCCGACGCGAATGTCGGCGTCATCGTCTTCACCGGCGTCGGCGAGCGCGCCTTCTCGTCGGGCGGCGACGTCAACTGGGAGGCCGAGGGCGGCACGCAGGAAGAGGACTACCATACCGCCGAGATGATCATCGACTGCCCCAAGCCGGTGGTCGCCCGGGTCAACGGCTGGTGCATCGGCGGCGGCAACCACCTGGCCTATTTCTGCGACATCACGATCGCCGCCGAGCACGCCAAATTCGGCCAGAACGGCCCGCGCGTCGGCTCGCCCGCCGGCGGCTACATGGTGGCGCAGCTGGCCAACATCGTCGGCCACAAGCGGGCGCGCGAAATGTGGCTGTTGTGCCGGCACTACACCGCCCATGAGATGCTCGAATGGGGCCTGGTCAACGCCGTCGTGCCGATGGCCGAGCTCGACGACGAGGTCGACAAGTGGTGCCGCGAGATGCTCGCGTTGAGCCCGACCTGCCTGGCCTCGGTCAAGGCCTCGTTCCGCCATATCATGAAGGGCACCATGGACCGCGACATGTTCGAGAACCTCGCCGCGGTGAAGCCCGATTATTTCGAGACCGGCGAGCAGGCCGAGGGCGCCTCGGCCTTCCTCGAGAAGCGCACGCCCGACTTCAGCCCGTGGCGCTGGGGCGCCGAGGGCGGCGATTGAGGGCAGTGATTGACAGCGACGCCATGACCTTCGACGCCGGCCTGCCTTCGGCCACCTCGACCCGGCCGGCCCATGATGTTTGACAACACGCAACCGGCCGATCGGACTCGGTCGGAATCCGCCAGCCCGCGACCGCGGGCCGCCGACCGTTCGGCGGAAGCATGCGCGGCGATTGAGCGCAGGTCACCTCGCAGAGGTGACCGGAACAAAAAGAGAGAGAATGACGATGGCTGAACAGAAACTGGCGCTGATCACCGGCGCGGGCGGCGGCATGGGACAGGCGACGGTCGAGCGGCTGTCGCGCGACGGCCTTCGCGTCGCCGGCACCGACATCAACGCGGACGGCCTCGACACGGCGATCGCCACGGCGGTAACCGAGGCCAAGGGGTTCGTCTGCGATTTGACCGACGAGGCCGCCGCGCATGCCATGGTGGCCGCGGTCGTCGACGAGATGGGGCCGGTCGACGTGCTGGTCAACCTGATCGGCTGGTCGGGCACGACCCGCTTCCACGAGGAGAATTCGGCGTATTGGCGCAAGATCATGTCGATCAACTTCGAAGCCATCCTCTACGTCACCCATCCGGTGCTCAACGGCATGATCGCGGGCAACGGCGGCAAGATCGTCAACGTCTCGTCGGATGCCGGGCGCGTCGGCACCTCGACCGAGGCGGTCTATTCGGCGATGAAGGGCGGGCTGGTCTCGTTCTCCAAGAGCCTGGCGCGCGAGAACGCGCGCTACAACGTCAACGTCAACGCGGTCTGTCCGGGACCGACCGACACGCCGCTGTTGCAGGAAGAGATCGAGGCCAACCCCGACATCATCACCCGCATGACGCGCCTCATTCCGTTCCGCCGCTTGGGCCAGCCGGCGGACATGGCGGCCGCGATCAGCTTCCTGGCCGGCCCCGATTCCGACTACATCACCGGCCAGGCACTCAGCGTCAGCGGCGGTTTGACGATGGTCTAGGAGGCACGCGGCGCGGTGGAACTGCGATACGTCGACGAACGCTACGAACGCGCCGAGAGGAGCGCGATTCGCGCGCTGCAGTTCGAGAAGCTGACGGCGCTGCTGGAGAAGGCCTGGGCGACGAACGCGTTCTATCGCGACCACTGGGCGCAGGCGGGTGTCGACCTCGCGCGGATCACCTCGCTCGAGGCGTTCGCCGGCGAGGTGCCGGTGATCCGCAAGCGCGACCTGATCGCCGACCAGGACGCCGAGCCGCCGTTCGGCCGGCGTATGGCCTATGCGCGCGCCGCGGGCGGACCGCTGATGGTGTTCACGACCAGCGGCACCACGGGCCAGGGCATCGAGGTCCACGCTCAGACCATGGCCGAATGCGCGCGCACCCGCCAGGTCTCGGACCATCTGCTGCGCTGGGGCGGGCTCGATCCTGGGGATAGCATCTTCCTGTGCTTCCCGATCACCATGCTGGGCGGCGGGCGCATCGAATTGGTCGGCTAGAGCATTACGGCCTGACGGTCTATCCGGTCGGCAACTACGACGTCGAGCGCAAGCTCGAGCTGATGCGGCGCTTCAAGCCCCACGCCATCCAGGCGACGACGTCCTATCTCGCCCATCTCGCCGCGGTAAGCGAGGCGATGCCCCCCTCACCGGGCCTCAAGGCCCTGTTCGGCGGCGGCGAGGGCGGCGGCTTCGCCTATCTCGAGCGCCTGCAGGAGCAGTGGGGCGTGCCGCTCTTCAACCAGTTCGGCGCGACCCAGACGCGGGTCGACCACATGTTTCCCTGCGAGCGCGGCATCGGCACGCGCGACCACCCGGGCATGCTGCACAACATCGACCCCTGCTTCCTGGTCGAGGTGATCGATCCCGAGACCGGGCGACAGGTTAAGGACGGTGAGGCCGGCGAGATTGTCGTCACCAGCCTGATCCACGACGACATTCCGCTGATCCGCTGTGCCATGAGCGACCGCGCGGTCTACCGCGATCCCGGCTATTGCCCCTGCGGACGGCCGTTCTGCGGCGTCGAGGTCGGCACCATCAGCCGCATGGACGACATGAAGAAAATCAAGGGCGTCAACGTCTGGCCGCAGGCGGTCGACGATGCGTTGTTCGCGCATCCGGAAGTCGACGAATACGAGATATGGCTCTCGGACGACGCCGGCGAGGCCGACGTCGCGACCGCCCGGGTCATGCCCAAGGCCGACATCCCGGCCGACCGGCAAGCGGCGTTCATCGAGCGCATCGCTGACGGCCTGCGCGCGCGCATCGGCATACGCTTCGCCGTCGAGATCGTGCCGCCGGGGACCCTACGGCACAGCGAGTACAAGGCGCGCCGCTGGCACGACCAACGCGACCGCGTGCGCTAGCTACGATCGACACCCTACTAGACGCGACACTCTACAAAATGGTATCAGATACCATTATTCGGAGGTTTTATAACGCTAAATCAATAACATAAAAGGCGTCTGACACCATTGTGTACATTGTTCCGAGTTAAAATGCTGTGCTAGAACGGTGTCAGACACCATTTCTTGATAATATTATTGTTCTGTATCAATAAACTAAATGGTGTCTGACACCGTTGTAAACACCAATCCGGCGGCCCCGGGCGCCGCTTTCAGTCGCGGTAGGAGGGGTCCTCGCGGTCGAGCCGGCGGATCAGCGCCTGCCAGGCCAGCCGCTTGCCCGGCGCCTCGTCGCCGTCCGGGTCCCAGTTCAACGCGCCGACGAATTCGCGGATTTCCTCGGACGGCTCGATCAGCGGCGTGCCGGTCGCCATGGCGTCGAGCTGCGTCTTGCACGCGATATCGAGGTTGTACATGGCCAGGAACGCCTGGCCGATGGTCGCGCCGGCCGTCAGCAGGCCGTGGTTGCGCATGATCATGGCGTTGTGCGCGCCGAGGTTGGCGGCCAGCCTGGGGCATTCGTCGCGGCCCTCGGCGAAGCCCTCGTAATCGTGATAGGCGATCCGGTTGTGGAACTCCATGGCGTGCTGGCTGACCGTCTTGAGGCCACATGCGAGCATCGAGATGGCGACGCCGGCGCGGGTGTGGCAGTGGATCACGCAGTTGACGTCGGGCCGCGCCGCGAGCACCGCGCCATGGATGATATGGCCCGCCCAGTTGACGTCCCACGGGCTGTCGCCGACGACGTTGCCGTGCGCGTCGACCTCGATCAGGTTCGACGCCGTGATCTCGTCGAACAGCAGGCCGTAGGGGTTGATGAGGAAGTGGCCGTCGGTGCCCGGCAGCCGGGCCGAGACATGGGTGAAGATCAGGTCGGTCATGCCGTAGCGGTGCAGCAAGCGGTAGCACGCCGCGAGCTCCTGCCTGATCTCGCGCTCGTCGGTATCTTGCGGCACGATGCGGGCGGTGACTGTCATCTCACGTCTCCTTGGTCGTTCGATCGCGCTCAGCCGAGGCCGTAGAGCCGCGCCGAATTGTCCCACAGGATCTTGCGCTTGCTCGCCTCCGAGAAGGGCAGCTCGAGAAAGGTCTCGACGGCGTGGGGATAGCGGCTGTCCTCGTGCGGGAAATCGGTCGAGAACACGATGTTGTCGTCGCCGATCTGCTCGACCACCCAGCCGCCCATGTGCTCGTCGGCCTCGACCGCGACGTAGCAGTGGTCCTTGAAATATTCGCTGGGCTTGCGGGGCAGCTTGTGCTTCACGCGCTTCTCGCGGTGCTCGTAGTGTTCGTCGAGGCGCCACAGCCAATAGGGCACCCAGCTGCAGTTGGCCTCGAGGAAGGCGACGCGGAGGGTGGGGAAGCGTTCGAGCACGCCGCCCATGATCATGCACACGCTGGCGTACATCATCTCTACCGGGTGGCACATCGCGTGCTCGGTCAGCCACAGGTCCTCGTGGCGGCCGTCGAAGCGGTCGCCGCCGGCGACCGGCAGCTCGCAAGGCCAGCCCTCGTGGAACGCGACCACCAGGTCGTGCTTGACGCATTCGGCCCACAGCGGATCGTAGGCCGGGTTGTGCCAGTTGCGGCCGCGCACCGGGTTGGGCCGCAAGTAGACCGCCTTGAAGCCGAGGTCCTCCTTCATGCGCCGGACCTCGTTGATGGCGTATTCGATGTTCTGCGGCGCGACGATGCCGACGCCGATCATGCGCTCGGGATCGATCGACCGGAAGTCGGCCAGCCAGTCGTTGTAGGCGCGCGCGATCGCGGCGGCCAGACGGTCGTCGTCGTACTCCTTGCCGATCGCGTAGAAACCACGCGTCGGAAACAGCACCGCGATATCGATGCCTTCGTCATCCATCGCCTCGATCTGGACGTCGGGCCCGAAGCCGCGTGCGTAGAACTCGGCGATGCGCTCGACCCGCTCGTTCTGTTCGGTCAGGTCCTCGGCCAACTCCGCCATCATCGGGATGCTCCCACCGCGCGAGATCACCCTGCCCTCGTGCATCAGGTACATGTCTGAGACGAAGGCATCGCTGCCGATCGGCGCCTGATCGCGGAACGCGGGATCGATATAGCGCGTCCACAGATCGCTCGGCTCGAAGACGTGAAGATCGGGATCGATGAACTTGTAGCCGTGGTTCGCCATCTCCTGCTTCCCCCGGTGACCGCGGCGGTCAGCCGCGCGGCATGGCATGGTAGGTCTTGGCGATGATGCGCCAACGGCCATCGACCTTCATCAGCGAAAGGAAGTCGACGAAGTCGATGCCCGGTATGCTCAACTCGACCTTGGCCATCGCCTCGTTCGGGCCCGAGAAATCGACCGAAACGATGCGGTCGGTGCGCGTCGCGTTCTGGCTCGCCGCCGATGCGCGGCCGGTGACGCGGTCGACGAAGTGGTCGAGGTCCGAATCGCCGATCGCGCCCTCGACCACCGAATATACGTGGGCGTTGGGATGAAAGGCGCGACGCATCTTTTCCTCGCTCGATTCGTAGATGCCGTCGAAATAATCCTGCAGCGTTTCGGTGATTTCATCGAATGGCTGGTTCATCGTTCCCTCCCGGTCTCGAAGTCGGCTCAGCCTAGGTGAAATAGCCGCGTCCGGCAAACCGACTTCACCACGGCGCGCCAATACCAAGGAGTCTGTCCGAGGAATCTGGCCGTGACGGATGTACTGGAATTGGCGCGCGCCCTGCGCTATCAAAGGCACCTGTACCGGCTGCCCATGGTTCGGCGGCCACGTTGTAGAGCCGGGGTTATGGTAACTGGTAAACACATCGCAGGCGCCACATATGGCGTCATGGCGTTTGTCACGATGTTTCACTCGTTCGACAATGCCTATGGCAACGCCTTCGCCAAAGGCGTCGAAGCAACCTTTTTCGCGCTGATCTGGCCGTTCTACTGGGCGAAGGTCTATTTCTTCTAGGCGCGTGGCTGACTAGTGGATAGAACCCAACATAGGGCGCCCATACGACGGCGTCCCAAGGTCGTCCGGAAAGGCGCCCGATGTGCGGTGATGCTGGAGCATCACAAGCATCGGGCAACGCGTCCGGCGGCCTTGGGACGCCGCCCTTCGGGTGCCATATCCCGGCTTCTCGGGGCGTCGAACACCCTTGCCGATGCAGAAGCATCGCCTGCGGGCACTCTCCTGCCGAGAAACCGGGATATGGGATCGTATGGGTACCCTATGTTGGATTCTGTCCACTAGCACCGATCGAACGCGCCTCCGAGGTCGCGGGCGCGGGTGATCATGGCGGCGCGGGTCGCGCGTCGTCGCTCGTCGTATCGTAGAACATCTCGAGCCGGGCATCGGCGATACCGCAGTAGTCGAGCACGCCGACGCAGAGCCGCGTCACGATCGCGCCGGTCGGCGAGGCGCAGCGTGGATGGCAGAAGACGACGAGAAATTTCATTGGGCACAATCTCAAAAGGTCACGTGACGGCGTCGACCTTGCCGTGCCGGCGCTCGAAATTCAAACGCCGAATTGACGCCGGTCGCCCGCTCAGCGGCCGTGCCGGGCTGCCTGGACGGCGGCATCGAGCGCGCCGAGGAAACGCGAGCGGTCCTTTTTGCCGAACGACGGGTTGCCGCCAACGACATCGCCGGTCTCGCGCAACTGCGCCATCAGTTCACGCGTCGCGAGCGCCGCGCCGATGCCATCATCGGTGAACGGCCGGCCGGTCGGACCGATGGCGCGCGCGCCGGCGGCCAGGCAGCGCGCGGCGAGCGGAATGTCGGCGGTTATCGCGATGTCGCCCGGGCCGATGTGCGCGGCGATCCAGTCGTCGGCGGCGTCGGCGCCCTCGGCCACCACGACGCGGCGCACCAGCGGGTCGTCGGCCATGCGCAGCCATTCGTTGCTGACCATGTGAACAGTCAGGTTATAGCGCCGCGCGACGCGCACCACCTCGTCCTTTACCGGGCAGGCATCGCCGTCGACGTAGATCTCCGGGTCGCGCGTCATGCGCCCCTTTTCGCACGCCGCGGCACGAACGATCCAGCGTCAAAGTCGGGTGACGGTGAGCCATTCGCGGGACGCATGGCGCCATCGCGCGCGACCACTGGACATTGGCGGCGGTTTGCGAAACTATCCGGCCCACTCGACCATCGACCGCCATCATGGAGAGCCTAGCGATATGTCCGTTCGAAACGGCCGCGAATTTTTGAGCATTCCGGGCCCGACCACGGTGCCCGACGAAGTCCTCAACGCCATGCACCGCCCGGCGATCGAGATCTATTCCGGGCCGCTCGTCGACGTCACCGAGCGCTGCCTCGATGGCCTGCGCCGCGTGCTGGGCACCGAGGGACGGACCTACATATACGCCGCCAACGGGCACGGCGCCTGGGAAGCGGCGCTGGCCAACGTGCTGAACCGCGGCGACAAGGTGCTGTTGCTCGAGAGCGGCACCTTCGCCAAGGGCTGGGGCGAGACCGCGGCGATGCTCGGTCTCAGCCAATGTTCGATCGCCGGCGACTGGCGCCGCGCCGTCGACCCGGCCGAGGTCGAGGAACGCCTGCGCGCGGATGCAGCGGGCGAGATCAAGGCGGTGCTGGTCGTGCAGGTCGACACCGCGTCGAGCGTCGTCAACGACATTCCCGCCGTCCGCAAGGCGATTGACGCGGCGGGCCACGGCGCGCTCCTGATGGTCGACACCATCGCCTCGCTCGGCACCATGCCGTTCGAGATGGACGCCTGGGGCGTCGACGTCGCCGTCGCCGGCTCGCAGAAGGGGTTGATGACACCGCCCGGCTTGAGTTTCGTCGGCGCCGGCAAGCGAGCCGTCGCCGCGCATCAGACCGCCGATCTGCGCACGCGCTACTGGGATTGGACCACCCGCGAGGGCGAGGAGCACTACCACAAATATTGCGGCACGCCGCCCGAACATATGCTGTTCGCCTTCGACAAGGCCTTGGAGATGTTGTTCGACGAAGGCCTCGACGCGGTGTTCGAGCGTCACCGCCTGCTGGCCGGCGCGGTGCAGCGCGCCGCGGCCATCTGGAGCGAAGGCGGCGCGATGGAGATGAACATCGTCGATCCCGCGCAGCGCTCGAACTCGGTGACCACGGTGCTGCTCAACGGCGAGCGAGCGCCGAAATCGGTCGTCGAGTACTGCGACCGGAAATGCGGCGTCGTCGTCGGCATGGGCATCGGCGCGCTGACCGGCAAGGCGCTGCGCATCGCCCATATGGGCCATGTCAACGCGCCGATGACGCTCGGCACGCTGGGCGTGATGGAGATCGCCTTCCAGGCGCTCGACGTGCCGCACGGCAAGGGCGGCGTCCAGGCCGCCATCGACTGGCTCGCCGCCGAGGTCCCCGCCTGATTGGTGTCCGGTCATTTTTGCGCCGCAAAGATGACCTGCGCTCAATCGCCGCGCAGGCCAATCTAATGGGATTAAGCCGTTCTCATGGGATCAAGGGTGGCCGAACGGTTGGCGGCCCGCCCTCTTGTTGGGATCAAGACTGGCGCGGGCTGATATGATCCGGCCGACTCTAATCGGCCGGTTCATTCTCTAGCCTTCCCTGAAGACCCTCTCGATGCGTTCGAGCGACCAGTCGACCTGATCGCGGGTGATGATCAGCGGCGGTGCGAAGCGGATCGTCGTTTCGTGGGTCTCCTTGCACAGCAGCCCGGGTCCCTTGAGCGCCTCGCAATAGGCGCGCGCGCTGCCGGCATCGGCGTGGAACTCGACGGCGAGCATCAGGCCGCGGCCGCGCACGTCCTTGATCGAATTGGTGCGCATCTTCTCCAGCTCGGCCAGGAAATAGGCGCCCTGGACGGCGGCGTTCTCGATCATGCCTTCCTCGACCAGCACCCTGAGCGCGGCGCGCGCGACGGCGCAGGCCAGCGGGTTGCCGCCGAAGGTCGAGCCGTGTTCGCCCGGCTTGAGCACGCCGAGCACCTCGGAGTTCGAGAGCACCGCCGAGATCGGGTAGTAGCCGCCCGACAGCGCCTTGCCGACGAGCGTCAGGTCGGCCTCGATGCCCTCGTGTTCCTCGGCGAGCAGTCTGCCGGTGCGGCCCAGGCCGGTCTGGATCTCGTCCAGGACGAGCATGACGTTGCGCCGCGAGCAGATCTCGCGCACCCGCGCCAGATAGCCGTCGGGTGGGATGATGACGCCGGCCTCGCCCTGGATCGGCTCGACCAGGAAGGCGACCGTGTTTTCGGTAATCGCCGCCTCGAGCGCGTCGGCGTCGCCGAACGGGATGGTCACGAAGCCGGGCACGAAGGGGCCGAAGCCGGCGCGCGCCGTCGCATCGGTGCTGAAGCCGACGATGGCCAGCGTGCGGCCGTGGAAGTTGTTCTCGCAGACGATGATCTCGGCCCGCCCCGGGGCCACGCCCTTGACCTCGTAGCCCCATTTGCGCACCGTCTTGATGGCGGTCTCGACCGCTTCGGCGCCCGAGTTCATCGGCAGCACCTTGTGCGAATTGGTGAGGGCGCAGATTTCCTCGTAGAACGCCGCAAGCTGGTCGTTGCGGAAGGCGCGCGAGGTCAGCGTGAGCCGGCTCGCCTGATCGACCAGCGCGGCGCCGATCTTCGGATGGCAGTGGCCCTGATTGACCGCGGAGTAGGCCGACAGGCAATCGAGGTAGCGGTTGCCGTCGACGTCCCAGACCCAGACCCCCTCGCCGCGCGTCAGCACGACGTCGAGCGGTTTGTAATTATGCGCGCCGAGCTCGGTCTCGATCTCGAGAGAGCGTTCGGCGGACATGTTCGCGCTCGTCATCAGCGTCTCCCAGTGAAACGATTATGGTATCAGTTTCAGCCGTGCCGACATGGTTTGTCGGTTCGGCGCGCGCCGCCCCCTATGGAAAGATACGGCGCCGCAGGCGGGCGCTTGATATGATGCGCGAATGGCGGACGACATCGACATCGGGGCGGTCAAGGCGCGTCTGATCGCGCTGCGCGCCGATCTGCTCGACACTGGCGAGACGAGCGCCGAGAGCCGCCAGCCGGTCGAGCTCGACCAGTCGCGAGTCGGCCGCCTGTCGCGCATGGATGCGCTGCAGGGCCAGGCCATGGCGCTCGAAATCGCGCGCCGCCGCGCGAACGAGGTGCGGCGCATCGACGCCGCGCTGACGCGCATCGACGACGGCGAGTACGGCTCTTGCGTCACCTGCGGCGAGGACGTCGCCGCCAAACGCCTCGACCTCGACCCGACCGCCGCCGTCTGCATCGACTGCGCCCGGGGCGACTAGAGCACTATCCGATCGACTCAGTCGGAATCTACCGGCCCGCGCCAATCTATTTGGGACAAGAGGGGGGGCCACCGACCGTTCGGCCAGTCCTTGTGGGATAAAGAATGGCCTTGTGGGATAAAGAATGGCCTTGTGGGATAAAGAATGGCCTTGTGGGATAAAGAATGGCCTTGTGGGATAAAGAATGGCCTTGTGGGATAAAGAATGGCCTTGTGGGATAAAGATTGGCATGCGCGGCGATTGAGCGCAGGGCACCGAAGGTGACCGTTCAAAGACTCTAACCCCCCTCACCCACCGCGCGTCGCGCGCCAGGCTTCGGCGCGACGCCGGCCTTCGGCGAGCTGCGCGGGCGTCATCAGGCCGGCCAAATGGTTCAGGCTGCGCGTGATCTCGGCCCGCACACCGTCCGCCGGCGCGGCCAAGGCGAGGCTCAACCACATATGCGCCTGGGCATAATCGCGAGCAACGCCGTCACCGCGCGCATACATCAGGCCGAGGTTGAACTGCGCGGCCGGGTAGCCCTGCTCGCTGGCGAACCACAGCCAGGTTTCGGCCTCGGCAAAATCGCGCGGCACACCGAGGCCCTGGAGGCGCATCATGCCGAGCTGGAATTGCGCCTGGGCGAGATTCTGCTCGGCGGCGCGCCGGTACCAACGCGCGGCTTCCGCAAGGCTCTGACCGACGAATTTACCGACCGCGTACATCGAGCCCAGATTGAACTGCGCGCCGGCATGGCCCTGCTTGGCCGCGCGGCGCAGCCATCGCTCGGCCTCGGCGCCGTCGCGCGGGGCGCCTTCGCCCTTCAAGTGCAGCACGCCGAGCCGATACTGCGCTTCGGCCAGGCCGTTTCCGGCGGCGCGCCGATACCAGGTCACGGCCTGGCTGTCGCTTTGCGGAACGCTCCGCCCCAGATGATGCATCACGCCGATCTGAAACTGGGCCTCGGGATGGCCGCCCTCGGCCGCGCGTTCGAACCAGCGAAGCGCCGCCGCGTCGTCCTGCGCAACACCCTGGCCGTGCAGGTAGAGGGCGCCCAGGTTGTACCGCGACTTGGCATCACCGGACTCGGCCGCCGGCCGCCATTCAGCGAGCGCCGTCGCGTAATCGCCGTGTCGGAACGCCGCGAAGCCCTCCTCGAAGCCCGCCACCGCGGCTGGCGCGAGGAAGGCCGACACGATCAATACCAGCGCGGTCGTCGGCGCGGCACACATACCCTTGATCATCGCGTTCCCCATCGTTTCCCCGCGCCGCACTCTAGCCCGGCCCCGCCATCGCGCAAGGCCCGTTGTTGGCCTTTCGATCTGACGGGTGCTAGCATCGCGCGACGCTGGATGGGTCAGAAAAAGATGGATAGCTGATGGCCATGATCGAGAGGCTGGCGCGCGAAGTGACCGGCGTACAAATCGCCGATGCGTTGACGCGCGACGGCTGCGCGATCGTCGAGGGCATGGTCGACGCCACGGCCATGGACGCCTTGATGCGCGACACCCAGATGGACTTCGACACGCGCAACCTGGGGATCGACGATTTCTCCGGCTACAAGATGGGTCCAAGCGGGTGTCGGGCCTGATGGCCAAGTCGGCGGCCGCGCGCGAGTTCGCACTCCTGCCGGCCATCCTCGAGGCCGCCGATATCGTGCTGCTGCCCAAATGCCACGACTACCGGATGCACGTCACGCATATGGTGCAGATCGGCCCCGGCGAGATCGCCCAGGTGCTGCATCGCGACGACGAGATCTACCCGATGCCGCTGCCCAAACCCGAGTGCGAGCTGCACTGCATGTGGGCGGCGAGCGATTTCACGGTCGAAAACGGCGCGACCCAAATCGTGCCCGGCAGCCACAGTTGGCCGCGCGATCGCGAACCGGAGCCGGACGAGATCGCCCAGGCGGTGATGGCCGAGGGCTCGGTCGCCTTCTACCTGGGCAGCACGCTCCACGGCGGCGGCGCCAACCGCAGCGACGCGCCGCGCACCGGCGCGCTGATCGGCTACAATCTCGGCTGGCTGCGCCAGGAGGAGAACCAGTACCTGACGGCGCCGCCCGCCATCGCACGCGACTTCCCCGACCGCCTACAGGAACTGATCGGCTACCGCGCGACCAACCGCGGCCATCTCGGCTGGATCGACGCCGGTGACCCGCAATTGCTGCTGAAGGACGAGTCCGAGCGCGGCAGATACATCGTCTGGTAGGCCGGCTGTTCACGCCGTGCAGCGTGTGCCCACAGTCAGAACCGCCGCCCCGGTAATGCGACCGTCGCGCAGCCGATCGAGCGCGTCATTGGCCTGATCGAGCGGGAACAGCTCGACCTCGGTCCTGATCGGCACCTTCGGCGCCAACGCCAGAAATTCCTCACCGTCGCGGCGCGTCAGATTGGCGACCGAGCAAATCCGCCTCTCTTGCCACAATATTCGATAGGGGAAGGACGGGATATCGCTCATGTGGATGCCGGCGCAGACCACCGTGCCGCCCTTGGCGACCGCCTCGAGCGCCGCCGGCACCAGGGCGCCGACCGGCGCGAAGATGATCGCCGCGTCGAGCGGCTCCGGCGGCCGATCGCCGGAAGCGCCGGCCCAGACCGCGCCGAGCTGGCGCGCGAAGGCCTGCGCCCGATCGTCGCCGGCGCGGGTGAAGGCGTAGACCTCGCGGCCCTGATGGCGCGCCACCTGGGCGACGATATGCGCCGCCGCGCCGAAGCCATAGATGCCGAGCCGCCGCGCGTCGCCCGCCATGCGCAGCGCGCGATAGCCGATCAGCCCGGCACACAACAGCGGCGCGGCCTCGGCGTCGGTATAGTGGTCGCCTTCGATCGGAAACACATAGCGCGCGTCCGCCAGGGCATATTCGGCGTAGCCGCCGTCGATCTGATAGCCGGTGAATGCCGCCTCGTCGCACAGGTTCTCGCGATCGCTGCGGCAAAAGGCACAGGCACCGCAGGTGTAGCCCAACCACGGCACGCCGACCCGCTGGCCGGGGGCGAGACGCGTGACGCCGGTGCCGACTTCGGCGATGCGGCCGACGATCTCGTGGCCGGGCACGATCGGCGAGCGGATCGTCGGCAGGTCGCCGTCGACGATATGCAGATCGGTGCGGCAGACGCCGCAGGCGCCGACTTCGATGACGACCTGGCCGGGCCCGGCGGTGGGCCTGGGAAGGTCGATCGGCTGCAGGCCGTCGCCCACGCGGTGCAACGCCATCGCGCGCATGGCGTTCTCCTCGATATACGGTTCCGCCTAGCTATAGCTCGATTGCGCCGCCCGGGCCATGACCTAGCCCAAACCCGCGACCGCCTCGGCGAGACGGTCACACGCCGTAGCCTCGTTGGATACCCGCGCCGAGATGCGCAGCCCGTAATGGCCGTCGGCGGCGTAGGCGGACAGCTCGCTGGCGTGCGCGTCGACGGGTCGGTCGTGCAATTGCGGAAGACCGCGACTTCGCGGCGACGCCGGTTGACACGCCCGCCGGCCTCGCCGAAAGTCGCGGCGTGGGCACTCTATCGAAACGAATGACGATTGCCATGGCGCTCATGGTCGCGCTCGCCATGCCGGCGTGCGGGCATCGGAGAAGGCTATGACGCGTATGAGCGCGGCGACTATGTCGCGGCGTTTCGCGAATGGCTGCCGGTCGCCGAGGCAGGCAGCGCCGAGGCACAGTTCAACATCGCCGTGATGTTCCAGAAGGGCCGCGGCGTGCCGGCAGACAGCGCGGAAGCACTACGCTGGTACCGCCGCGCCGCCTGGCAAGGCCACGCCGACGCGCAGAACAACCTGGGCGGCATGCTGAGCCGCGGCGAGGGCATCCCCGAGGACTATGTTCAGGCGCATATGTGGTTCAGCCTGGCCGCCGCCCGGGCCAAGCAATCCGCGCAACGCAACCTCGACACGCTGGCGCCCAAGATGCGCGCCCGCGATATCGCCAAGGCCGAGCGTCTGGCCGAAAACTGGCGCGCCACCGCCGGTCAGTGACGCGCAGTCACTCCAGGCCGTGGCGCTGTTTCCAGTCGACCGGATAGACCGTATAGAAGCAGACGGCGCGGGCCTCGGCCTCATAGACGATCGGCGTGTCCGCGGGAATCCACAACACGTCGCCCGGGTCGCATTCATAGACCTCGTCGCCGGCGCGCATTGTGAAATGCCCCTCGAGCACGACGACGAATTCGTCGTAGAGCACGGTCCAGGGGATCGAGACGCCCTTCTCGAACACCGCGACGCCGCCGCCCATCGTCTGGCTCCGTTCGGGCCCGACGAGGCGTGCGATCTCGGCGTTGCCGGGCGGGCCGCCGTAGTGCTCGAAAGTGATCTCGTCCTTCTTGAAAAGACTGATGCCAGACATCCGATCCTCCCATCTCGCCATCTGCCATTGTCAGCATAGTACGATCAACGTCCGCGCCGGGCGAATTTTAGCGCGCGTTTCAAGTTTACTAGTCCGGCGTCGTGTGCGGCGTTATAGTGCATCCACCCGCTCGCATTGTCTGTGGGGATGGCGGTCGGGACGGTGCCTCGACGGTTGGGGCCCGATACAGCAAACGCATAGTCCAAGTGGGGAAATACGATGGCCGATCAACAGATGAGCGACAAGAACATTCAGATTGCTCTGTTCGTCATGGTCGTGATTCTCATCGGAGTGGTGATCTGGGAAGAGGCGCGGCTCAGTAAGGCGGTTGAACTCTGCCAGGCATTCATCGAATCGGTTCCTGATTAGCCGAAGACGCAGGGTTCCGGACCCGGCGAGGCGGCATTCGGTCGCTTGCCGATCCGCTGGCAGCGCCTAGTCGCCCGCCAGCAGACGACGCAGACGCGCCTCGAGCGCGACGGTCACCTTGACCGTGCGACGTTTCACCGACAATGCTTCAATCGCGGCAAGCGCGTCGGCGTAGGCCGTCGATGCCTCGTGAACGCGCCCCGCCGCGTGCAGGACATCGCCGCGCCGCGCCAACCAATCGGGGCGCTCGGCGAGTACGTCGGGCAGGCTTACAAAGCGCGCCAACGCGACATCGTACCGACCGCGGCCGGTCTCTACGTCGATCGCGAATTCGATCAGCGTAACGAGTGGACCCAGGCGGGCGATCGCCTCGTCGATACCGCGTAGGCCAGCGTCGACATGCGCGCCGCCCTCGGCGACCAACCATCGCGCACGTTGGAGATAATGTTCGGGCTCGGGCGGGTCCAAGCGGGCGATGACCCGGTCGTAGTCGGCCGCCGCAGCCAAGCGATCGCCCAACGCGCCGAGCACGCGGCCACGAATGACGAGACCCGGGACGTGACCGGGCCGCGCCGCGATGAACCGGTCGAGTGCCGACCGCGCAGGTGCCGGCCGGCCGGCCTCGAACCACAGGCGTCCCAGGTAGAACTGAAGATCGGGATCATCGGGGGTAAGCCCGACGGCCGTTTCGAGATCGGCCTCGGCGAGCGCCCATTCGCGGTTCAGCCGGTAGAGGTCGCTGCGTTGGACGTAGAGTTCGGCGTCGTTCGGGTGCTCGGTGATTTCAGCGTTGAGCTGATCGAGTTTGAGACCGATCTGCTGATGCGCCGAGCATGGCGACGCGATCGCCAGCGTGGCGCCGATACCCAGCATCGCCAACCATGAACCGCGCAACCGCATCGGCCGCGACTCAGGGTACCAGTGCAATGTCTGTAAGGGTCGAGCTTGCCAGGTCGAGCGTATCGTTACCCCGGCTGACGGTGCTCACGGTGAAGCGGAACCCGTCGCCTGACGATGCGCGCAGTTTCGACGACTTCGTGGTGAACTGGCCGTTGCCGTCGGTGGTCGCGACGACCTGATTCAGATCGTTCGAGCCGCCGTCGAAGGGCTCGTGCGCCCAAAGGCCCGTGACCGTCGCGCCGGCGGCGGGCGCGTTGCCTGCGTCGAGCACCGTGACGGTCGTCGCGCCCGACCAGTTCTTCCCCCTCGAGCTGACCGTTACGTCGAAGGCTGGCACATGCAGCACCATCGGCGTGCCATCGCTCACCGTCGCCGAGGCGACGTCCGAGAAGCCGGATTCGAACCCGGCGCCGCCGTCGAGCGTCGTGACCACGTAGTCGTGGGTGCCGGCCGCCAAGCCGGCGTCGACATAACTCGTCGCCGTCGTCGTGCCCCGCGACAGGAAATTCGGGTCGCCGGGCGCCTTGCGATAGACGCCATAGCCCGTCGCGCCGCTGACCTGGGACCAACTCACCGTGATCGTGTCGCCGATGGCGCTGGCGCCGACGCCCGACGGCGCCGGCAGGTCGCCCGGTCCGGTGGTGCACTGCACGCCGTCGGTGTCGATGCAGTCGGACGTCTCGACGTTGGCGCCCGGATCATAGCTGCTTCCCGTGATGACGATGTCGGTGACCGCGAAGATGAACTCGCCGGCGTTCGACTTCGAGGTCTTCGGCGAGGTGAAGTTCGCCTCGCCGGTCGCGCCGGTGGCGTCCGTCTGGTCGGCGCTGACCAAGCCCGACCAGCGGCCGTGGACGGTCGCGCCCTCGACCCCGACGACGCCGGTCTCGTCGACCACGGCGACGAGCGCCGTCGCCGCGACGTTCTTCTTGCCGACGTTCTTGAGTTGGACTTCGACGTCGAGCACGCTGGTCGCGGCGCCCGGTGGGCCGAACGTCGCAGCCGAATCGGACGCGCTGAGTCCTGAAGTGTTGCCGGCGGCATCGAACGCCCCGACCGCGTAGTGATAGGTCGTCGACGGATCGAGGCTGGCATCAGTGTAACTCGTCGTCACCGTCGTCGTCACCATCGCGCCGTCGCGATAGACGTCGTAGCCCGTAACGCCGACGTTATCGCTCGATGCCTGCCAGCTCAGCGCGACTTCGCTTTCCGATTGCGCCGTCGCCGTCAGGCCGGTCGGCACGCTGGGCGCATCGAGGTCGCCGCCCGACGGCGGCAGTGTGTAGGTCACGTGCAATGCCGGGCGCTGCAAGGGCGACGCCTCGCGCGACCGGACGTCGGCGCCGTCGTTGGTGCCACTACTGACAATGATAAAACCGAAGTTCGGAGATGCGCCCTGGACCCAGCTTTCGATCAGGTCGAGGCCGTCGGCGTTGAGCTGGATGGTCGCGATACCGCTGGTCGCCGGGCTGAGCGTGCCGACCACCAGTGTCCCGCGGTCAGCCGCCCCGCTCGCGCCCGGTGCACCCCACGGCAAACTCGACGTGCGTGAATTCCAAGTCGCCTCCGCCTCGAACCAATCCTGCAGGATGGCATAGAGGTTGTAGCTGCCCGCGCTGACGTTGAAGACGTCGAGCTCGATCGAGGCGGCGTCGACGGTCGCGTTAAAGGGAATTTCCGAGACGTCCCAGCCGACCAGCGCGACGAGCTCGCTGCCACCGTCGTCGCCGTCCATCAGGAGCTGAGCTTCGTTGTTGAAGTTGGTGTCGGGCTGCAGTGTGCGGAGATAGACGTCCTGTGTGCCGTCATAGAGCGAGGTCGGCGCCACGCCGTCCTGGAAACTACGCGACTGCACCGTCTCAAGGACGAAAGGGGCGGTGCTGTCCGTCACGATCACGTTGCCCTCGAGATCGGTGACATCGTTGACCGTGACCGTGTAGCTCAGTCCATCGGTCAGTTCCGACGTCGTCAGCGTCGTCCTGTTCAGGCCGCTGTCGTGACTCGCATCGACAACCACGATGCCCTGGTCGATGGCGTAGTTCGCCGGGTCTTCGGCGGTGGCTGCGTCGACACGCTCGGAGTAGGTGACGAAGACCGTCGTCGCGTCACCGGCGTCGGCCGCGAGGATCGTCGGCGGCGTGACGTCGGCGCCGTTGATCATGGTGAAGCTGTCGAGTACTTGGCCCGTCTCGCTGATGAACACCGCGTCGAGCCGGTTGCCGTCGACATCGAGCACGACCGAGCCGAGGTTCTTGATCGAATAGAACATCGCCGGGTGGTTCAGCGAACCGCTGCCGGTCGCCTTGCCCGAACTGCCGGCCACGGTATAGACCGCGCCGTCGTTCGCAATTGGCGTCGATTCGTCCTTGAAATAGGCGCCGTCGCCGCCTTCGCGGCCATCGCCGTTGTCAAGGATCATGTTTGGCGCGAGCGTGCCCGAGACGTCGTAGTGGCCGGTCAACAGGAATGAGCGCTCGTAGGAGTGGCTGTGACCGCCGAGCACCAAGTCGACGCCGTATTCCTCGAGGATCGGCAGGGCGTTCTCGCGCATCTCGATCAGCCGGCTCTCGGTGTCGGAATTGTGCGAACCCTTGGTGTAGGGCGGATGGTGCCAATAGGCGATGACCCAGTCCTGGTCAGTCGACGACAGGTCGTTTTCGAGCCAGGTCAGCATGGCGCCGCCCGGCGCGTTGCTCGACCCGAACGAGTCGAGCACGATGAAGTGGATGTTGGCGTGGTCGAACGAATAGTAGGCCTCGGTGCCCGACAACAAACCGCCCGCCTCGCCGGCCGTCGGCAGCGTGAAGATGTCGTAATAGGCGGCGTTGGCGCCGCTGCCGAGGGTCACCGACTTGTCGTGGTTGCCGCGCGTCGGCCAGACCGGCGCCTGACGCAACAACTCGGGGTACATGTCGAAGACGGCGACCTCGTATTGATAGTCCTTGCCGTCGTTGTAAGCGTTGTCGCCGAGCATCAGCCACAAATCGGTCGGCCGGCTCTCGGCCGCCACCTTGGCCTTGTAGGCGTCGCGCACGGCCGCCGCGTCGCTGTTGGCGGTGCCCGAATCACCGATCGCCCAGATGCGTGTCGCCTGGGCGGTACCGACGATCGGCGGCGTGACGAAGCTGTAGGTCGCGTCGCCGCCGGCGTTGACGCCCGATTCGTCGCCGATGTCGTAGTAGTAGCGCGTATCGGGCGTGAGCCCGGTCAGCGCGACCTCATGCTCGGTGACCGTGCGATCGACATCGCCCGTGCCGAGAACAACCGCCTGCTGCGACGCTGCGTTGGCCGACGAATCGAGCGCGCCCAACGTCGTGCCATAGTTGACGACCGACGTCGTCGCAGGGTCGGTGCCTTCGGTGCGCCAGCGCAGGACGATGCCGGTCGGCGTCGCGATCTGAAGATAGGGCCCGCGCTCGACCGTTGCCGCGGCGATCGTCTGACCAACACTGAATGTTCCAATGAACAGGGCGGCGAAAGCCGCGATGACCCATGCCGTCCGTATACGCACCAGCCCGTCACCTCCAATTATCACAGCGAAGACCGCCGTGACACGACGGACTCCTCGACACCAGTGTACAGCCGACAGCGGCCGGGTCATCATCCTAACGGGTGACATCGCGCCAATATGGTTTGCCGGCGGGCCGCTGTCACCCGCGGAGAAGAAGGCGCCGATCGGCCACGATTGGCGATAGACAGGCCGACACGCGCCTTGCCTTTCACCGATCGATCGCCAACCATGCGCCGCGAAGGCCGCCGACGCGGCCAGCGACATGGGAACCGCCGCCATGGCCAGGTTGACGATCGGCAACCCGACGGGGATCGCAGCGAAGCTGCGGCAGGGCCTGGCGCACCAGCGCGCCGGCCATCTGCCCGAGGCCGAAGCGGCATACCGGCGCATCCTGACGGTCGAACCGGACCACGCCGACGCCTGGCACCACCTCGGCCTCATCGCGCACCGGCTCGGCAATTTGGACGCCGCCGAGACGATGATCGCCAGATCGATCGCGCTGAACCCCGGCTCGGCCACCTATCGCGCCAATCAAGGGCTGGTGCTGCGGCGGCACGGGCGGCTGGAAGCGGCGCTCGACGCCTATCTGAAGGCGCGCGAGATCAACGGCGACCTGGTCGAGGTCCACGTCAACCTGGGCAACCTGTACAAGGATCTGGGCCGGACCGACGAGACGATCGCCGCCTATCGCGCGGCGCTGGCCGCCAAGCCCGGTCACGCCGCGGCCGCGTACAATCTGGGCAACACCTACAAGGACATGGGCCGGATCGACGAGGCCGCCGCGGCCTATCGCACGGCGATCGAGGCCAAACCCGAATTCGCCCGCGCCCACAACAATCTCGGCATCGTGCTCGCCGAACGCGGCCACGCGGAAGAGGCGCTCGCCGCATACCGCGCGGCGGTCGAACACAAACCGGACTTTGCCGAGCCCCACAGCAACATCGGCAACCTGCTGCGCGAGGCGGGACGCATCGACGAGGCGCTCGACGCGTTCCGCGCGGCGCTCGGCGCCGATCCCGGTTTCGCCGAGGCGCACAACAACCTGGGCAACACGCTGCTCGATCGGGGCGACATCGACGGCGCGCGTGCCGCCTATCGCGGGGCGATCGAGGTTAGGCCCGACTTCGCAGAGGCCTACCGCAATCTCAGCACGCTCGAGGGCTTCGCGCCCGACGGCGGCGACATTGAGGCGATGAGCCGGCTGATCGAGGATGCGGCGACGCCGCGTGGTGATCTCATCTATCTGCGCTACGCGCGCGCCAGGGCGTTTCACGACCGGGCCGCCTTCGACGAAGCCTTCGCCGACTACCTGGCGGGCAGCGCGCTGAAACGGACCGAGATCGACTTCAATCTGAACGCCCAGGCCGGCCTCTACCGGCGCATCGCCGCGACCTTCGACGACGCGTTCCTGGCGCGCTTCGCCGACGCGGGCGATCCCTCCGAGCTGCCCGTGTTCATCGTCGGCATGCCGCGTTCGGGAACCTCGCTGGTCGAGCAGATCCTGGCCAGCCATCCGGCGGTTCACGGTGGCGGCGAACTCGACGACCTCGGCGCCATCATCGATGGTTTGCCCGCAAGCCTCGCATCGTCGAAGCCCTATCCGGCCTGCATCGCCGACGCCGACGCCGAGATGCTGCGCGGGCTCGGCGCGCGTTATGTCGCGGGGCTGCGCGCGCTTGCGCCGGCGGCGGCGCGCATCACCGACAAGATGCCGGCCAACACCCGCCACATCGGGCTGATCCGCTGCCTGCTGCCGGGCGCGCGCATCGTCCACTGCCGACGCGATCCGCTCGACACCTGCCTGTCCTGCTTCACCACGCTGTTCACGATCGGTCAGGACTTCTCCTACGACCTCGCCGAGCTGGGCGGCTACTACCGGGCCTACGATGGGCTGATGGCGCATTGGCGAACGCTCGTGCCCGACATGCTCAACATCGACTACGAGGACGTCGTCGCCGATCTCGAAGGGCAAGCGCGCCGGTTGGTCGACTTCTGCGGGCTCGAATGGGACGACGCGTGTCTCAATTTCGACAAGACCGAGCGGATCGTGCGCACGGCCAGTTCGGCGCAGGTCCGCCGCCCGATCTATGACGCTTCGGTCGCGCGCTGGAAACGCTACGAAGCCCACCTCGGCCCGTTGATCGAGGCGCTCGGGCCCGATCTCGTCAAAGCGCCCGGTTGAGCCCGCCGTCGGCGACGATCACCTGGCCGGTGATGTAGCCCGCCTCGGCCGAGGCGAGGAACGCCGCCGTGGCGCCGATCTCGTCGACCGCGCCGGCGCGCGCCATCGGGATGCTGTGAATCAAGTCGTCCGACCAGCTGTGGTTGTCGAGATAGCCGGGCGCCAGGTCGTTCATGCGGATGCCGTCGCGCGCGTAGCGGTCGGCATAGAGCTTGGTGAAGCCCCGGGTGGCGATCCGGATGGTCGACGACATCGGGAAGAACTGGCTGGCGTCGCGCACCGAAAAAGCCGAGATGTTGACGATCGCACCGCCGCCCTGGGTCTGCATGATCGGCGTCACCAGCCGCGCCATGCGCACGACGTTGAGCAGGTAGACGTCGAGCGCCGTGTGCCAGTCGTCGTCGCCGATGTCGAGCAGATGGCCCTCGGCGTCGGCGTCGAAGGACCGCCCGGTCGGGCGGCTCGAGCCGGTCGCGTGGCCGGTGTTGTTGACCACCGCGTCGATCCGCCCATGCGTCTCCATGGCCGTCGCGACGAGCCGCTCGAGATCGGGGTTCTCGGTGACCGAGCCCTGGACGGCCGTGGCGCCGAGCGCCTCGGCGACGGTGGCCGCCGAGGCGCCGCGCGACATCAGCACCAGGGCGTGGCCGCGCGCCGCTAGTGCGCGCGCGCAGGCCGCGCCGATGCCGCCGCCCGCGGCGGTGACGATGGCGACAGGTTGTGTGCTCATGAGTACCTCCTCAGACGTAAGCCGACCGTGGCGGAGTACAGCAATTCGACAGGCGAGGCAAACGTCGGCTGCGCGACCTCGGCGATCGCGGCGAGGCAGGGGTGGCGGTCACGATAATTCGGCAGATTGATTTGCATGTCTGCCCTCGGTCATGCCGGATCAATCTGGTGGGCCCCGGGCCGAATCAAGGTCGGGCACTCCGATAATACGCTGGAGACAACTGGGAATTGAACATGTAGACTTTCCACTCAAGGAACGGAGCAGATAACTCAGGAGGTAACCCATGGTTTGGGATGAGCTGCTGCAACTTGTCATCGCGGCGGGCGCACTCGGCACCGCTGCATTCGGTATCGTCGAAGGGTCGAAATGGACCTCCGTCGGCGTATGGGGTTCGGTAAAATCGGAAAGACGCTAGTGTCCCGATTCCGAAGTTCGCATGATTTTCGCCTGCTGTTCAGCGATTTCGATTGTTCGGAGGCAGAAGCGCTGGATGGCGCCGAGGATGTCATCGGCGGATTTGGTCCATTCGGCGGATTTGGTCCATCCACGAAGAAGGGATCGCTGGAAGGGTTTGGGGTTCTGGTTTGTCGTGTCGATGTAGTCGAGGATGGTGCGCTCCAACTCCTTGGTGGAGCGATGGACGCCGCGCCTGATCTGCTTGTCGGTCAGCAGCCCGAACCAGCGCTCGACCTGGTTCAGCCAGGAGGCGCTGGTGGGTGTGAAATGGGCCTGCCAGCGCGGCCGTTTGGCGAACCAGTCGCGGATCGCCTTGGTCTTGTGGGTCCCGTAGTTGTCCATGACGATGTGGATGTCGAGATCAGCAGGGACGTTCGCCTCGACGAGGTCGAGGAATTTGCGGAACTCTCGGGCCCGATGGCGCGGGAAACATTTGCCGATGATCTCTCCCGTGGCGATGTCGAGGGCCGCGAAGAGAGAGGTCGTGCCGTGGCGCTTGTAGTCGTGGCTGCGCCGCTCCGCCTGCCCGGGGCGCATCGGCAAGAGGGGCTGGGAACGGTCCAGGGCCTGGATCTGGCTCTTTTCGTCGACACAGAGAACCAGGGCACGATCCGGCGGCGCCAAATACAGACCGACGATGTCGCGGACCTTCTCCACGAAGAAGGGATCGCTCGACAGCTTGAAGGTCTCCGAGCGATGCGGCTGCAAGCCGAAGGCCCGCCAGATGCGATGAATGGTCGAGGGCGCGTGGCCGCTCGCCCGCGCCATCGAGCGAAGGCTCCAATGGGTCGCGTCCGGCGGCGTCTCTTCCAGCGTCAGCCGGACCGCTTCCGCGATGGCGTCATCGCCGATTTGACGCGGCGCGCCGGGGCGGGGTTCGTCGTACAGACCGTCGAGGCCCTCCGCCGCATAGCGGCGACGCCACTTGCCCACGGTGTCCGCGCTCGCCTCGAGACGAACGGCGATCTCCTTGTTCTCCAACCCTTCCGCCGCCGCCAAGACGATCCGAGCCCGCCGCGCAAGCCCCTGCGACGTCTTGCGACGACGAGACAGCGCCTCCAATTCGGCGCGCTCGTCATCGCTCAAAGAGATCGTCACCGCCACTCTCGCCATCAATCGCGCCTCCTAAAAACAAATAGAGACATAATCATATCAATTTATCGATCAGGACACTAGGCCCGCTCATGGACGCGCTCAAGGTCGCCTATGGTCCCGATTATTTGGACCTACTCAAAGGGCAGTATAGGAAGGGACGGCCGAAAGGTGGTCTGGGAAAGACGATTCGCCAAGGCGTGAGAATCGGACTCACGCAAGAGAACGCGGCGGCGATGGCGAAGCATGTCGGCGTCGTGGCGGAAGCAGACCTGGAGGCGGCGGCGAAACAGCTTCAAGAACAGGGGAAACTCGAGGAAAATCTGCGCAACATTCTGGGTAGATTCGAACTGGCAGTGGACGCGAGAATCGACGCGGCGTTGGCGTTGGCGAAAAGCCAATATGTGGGCTATGTCCGGATGCTTGCCTCTGCGGTGGCTGTAGGATTGGCGTTGATCGCGGCGCTATTTCTTCAGCCTGATAAAGCTGGATTTATCACAGCGATCATCGTCGGCATTGCCGCGATACCGCTGGCACCTATCGCAAAGGATGTCGCGAAAGGCCTCCGGGTGGCCGGCGAAGCGATCCGAACGAAGAAATGAGGTACGTGCTGGACTTCCGCGGAAATGCGGTCGGTGGTCCGGTCGTTCCGGGAAAGCTTGTCCAGGTTTCCGATCAGGTTACCGGACCGGAGGCCGATGCCAACCTGCGGGCGGAACCGAAGGTCACATTCCTGCTGCATGGCTTCAACGTGAACCGCGAGGAGGGCCGAACAGGCCTTCTCAACCTCGCGGATCGTCTTCCGTTCGCCGGTAATGGTGCTGTCGTCGCGACGCTCTGGCCAGGCGACCACTGGGTGGGTTTTGCGAGTTTTCCGTTTGAGGGGAACGATGCCGACGATACCGCCGTCGAGCTGGCCCAATTCATCACCGACGTCATCGATCCCGAAACACCGATTTCCTTCGTGACCCATAGCCTGGGCGCGAGAGTTGCGATGGAAACGGTCGAAATCCTGTTGGTCGAGGAGTTTCCAGTCGCTCAAGTCTGCTTGATGGCGGCGGCGATCGACGACTACAGCGTAAGCTCTGAACAGGATTACCGTGCGGCAGCCGAACATTCGGCGCGTGTAGCGGTGCTTTCGTCGCGGGAGGACGAGGTGCTCAAATACGCCTATCCGGCCCGCGATTTGCTTGAATCATTCGTCTTTTTCTGGCGCGACTCATTTGGCTTGGCGCTTGGCTACCATGGTCCCAAACCATCTGACGAAACGGATGGCGCGGTGCCTGACAACGTCATGCACGAAGCCATTCCCAATGCCAAGAATTCGAATCATGGCGACTACATTCCCGATCCGCTGCCGAACGCAAACCAGCGATCGGCGGCCGGTTTCGCCAACGACGTGATCGCCGGCGACCCGATGCCCAGATACCGCTGAAGGGGATGTCGCACCCAGACGGCGGGGCTCGACCGCGTAGCGTCAACGCCGCGACCCTCGTTAGATGTCGAGCAGATGGCTCTCGGCGTCGGCGTCGAAGGACCGCCCGGCGGGCTGCTCGAGCCGGTCGCGTGGCCGGTATTGTTGACCACCGCGTCGATCCGCCCATGCGTCTCCATGGCCGTCGCGACGAGCCGCTCGAGATCGGGGTTCTCGGTGACCGAGCCCTGGACGGCCGTGGCGCCGAGCGCCTCGGCGACGGCGGCGGCCGAGGCGCCGCGCGACATCAGCACCAGGGCGTGGCCGCGCGCCGCTAGTGCGCGCGCGCAGGCCGCGCCGATGCCGCCGCCCGCGGCGGTCACGATGGCGACGGGTTGTGAACTCATGAGCGCCTCCTAGAGGTCGAAGATCGCCCGCGCGTTGGTTTCGCGGACGGCGGCGCGCGTCGCGGCCGGCAGGGCGTCGACGCGCGCCAGGCAGCCGGCCATGTCGCCGATGTCGTGCGGGTAGTCCGAGCCGTAGAGCACCTTGTCGGCGCCGCCGACCTCGATGCACAGCTCGAGCGAGCCCTGGTTGTAGGTCACCGCGTCGTACCAGATGCGCCGCAGATAGTCCGATGGCGGGATCGAGATCGCCTCGCGGCCGGGGATCGTCATCTGCCACGAGCGGTCGAGCCGGCCGGCCAGATAGGGCAGCGTCGCGCCGGCGTGCGAGGCGATAATCTTGAGCTTCGGGTAGCGGTCGAGGAAGCCCGAGAAGATCATCCTCGTGATCGCCAGCGTGGTGTCGAACATGAAGCCGACGGTCGAGGCCAGGCTGTACTTGGTCATGTCCATGTCGGGCGTGCCGGGCGGCTCGGACGGGTGCACCAGCACGGGCAACGCGCGGTCGTCGATGGCCTGCCAGATCGGTCCGAAGGCGTCCTCGGTCAAATGCCGGCCGGCGACGTTGGCCATCACCATGACGCCGACCGCGCCGGCGTCGCAGGCGCGCGCCAGCTCGTCGACCGCTTGCGCCGGATACTCCCACGGCAGCGAGGCGAGAAAGCGGATGCGCTCGGGATAGGCGGTCTGGGCGGCGGCCATCGAATCATTGACCACCCGCGCGGCCCGCAGGCTGACGTCGGCGCCGCCCCAATAGACGTTGGGGCAGGTCAGCGAGACGATCGCGAGATCGACGCCCGCCGCGTCCATGTCGGCGAGCCTGAGGTCGTAGTCGAAGTGGCCCGGCATCGGCGTCATGAACAGCGCGCCGTCGCGGTAGATGCCCTCGAGGCCCTCGGCGATCGGCCCGACGCCATAGCGCGGCGCGCCGTGATCGCGCAGCAGGCGCAGCCATTCCCGGTCCAGCATATGCGTGTGAACGTCGATCACCGTCATCTCTCAACTCCCCTTGGTTGCCACGGCCCGCTGCCACAATCCCCGAGAAAAGAGGCCCCGCGTCGAGCGGGACCCCAATAAACGAGCAAAATTATGCGAGACAATTCGGCGCGGTCAGGAGCCGGCCTTGATCTCGTCGAACAGACGGATGTGCTGTTCCTTGAGCTCGGGCGGCACGTAATCGTACGCGTGCGATCCATCGTTCGACACTCTGCCTCGCCACGGGTGTCCCCCAGGTACGGATAGCTTATCGGTATCAGTCTAGGAGAGGAGGATGGCGGAGTCTAACGGTGCCGTGTCGATGACGGCCTTGGCCAAAAGCAGGCAGTGCGGGGTCTGCTTCAAGCGGGCCAAAGAAGAAGTCGAAGGCGCTCTCGGCATCCTTCCTGGTTTCGGCCATCCAGATGTCTTGCAGGCGCCCCTTGGCTTTCTTTTGCGGGGATCTGCTTCCCCAGGAGCGCCGCCAAGGCTTCCCCGCAAAAGGCTAGCGCGGCAGGATCGCCGACGTGAAGCGGATGGCGCCGTCCCCCCGGTCCCGCACACGGGGTTGGCGCACGCTCACCGGGCCGATCCCGGTCGGAAGCGGACGCTGTGCGCCGACCTCGCCGACGTCTGCTGCTGACCCAGCCTGTGTGAAAACGCCGGCAAATCCCACTAACAGGAGAGTGTTCGGTCAATTCTTCGAAGGTGTCCTCTGATAAGATATTGATTTTGTTGAGTTTAGAAATTCGAGAATTCAGAGAAAATCGTGCCGATAGCGCTCGGGGGCGGTTTTTACACATGGCGTAACTCGGGGATCGGGCACTGCTCTCCTTAATGTAGCAACGACCGGCATGGGCCGGGCGAGCACACTGAAAGAGCAGGAGAGCAGCTATGGAACTGTATGTTGGAATGGATGTATCGCTCAAGGAGACCTCGATACGCCGCCTTCATTTCAACGCCGTACACAAGATTCTGCGTGGTCGATGACAACGGCGAGATCGTGTCCGAGGGCGTGGTGATCTCGGAGCCGGCGGCAATCGCGGCGTATATCAGGACAACGGCGCCGCACGCAAAGCGCATCGGTCTGGAGACCGGTCCGACGACGACCTGGCTGTGGCATGAGCTCAGGGCGCTCGGCTTGCCGGTGATCTGCATCGATGCGCGTCATGCCAAGGCGGCGCTGTCGATGCAGATCAACAAGAGCGACCGGAACGATGCCGCCGGGATCGCGCGGATCATGCAGTGCGGTTGGTACAAGGAGGTCCAAGTCAAGAGCGTGGCGTGCCACGAGATACGGGCCGTCCTGAACAGCCGGGCCCAGTTGGTCAAGATCAAGCGTGATCTCGAGAACCAGATCCGTGGCTTGCTCAAGAACCTCGGCCTCGTCATCGGCAAGGCGGGCGGCAATGTCTTCCGTCGCCGGGTCGAAGAGCTGCTTGGCGGGCAGGGTCTTTTGTCGGAGGCCGTTCGGCCCCTTCTGGAAGTCCGCGAGAAGGTCGGCCGAGAGATCGCCGCGCTCTATCGCAAGCTGCTGGGCCTGGCGCGGAACGACGAGGACAGCAGACGTTCCATGACGGTTCCAGGCATCGGGCCGATCACCGCCTTGGCCTTCCACTCGGCGATCGACGAGCCGAGCCGCTTCCGACGTTCCCGGAGTGTCGGCGCGTACATCGGGCTGACGCCGCGCCGCCATGCTTCCGGCGAGGTCGATTGGACGGGGCGGATCTCCAAATGCGGCGATCGAATGCTCAGGACCTACCTCTTCGAGGCGGCCGGCGTGCTGCTCACCCGGGTGCCGCGATGGTGCGCGCTCAAGGCCTGGGGTCACAGGTTGTGGAAACGCATCGGCTTCAAGAAGGCCAAGATCGCCGTGGCACGGAAGCTGGCGGTCATCCTCCATCGCATGTGGCGTGATGGAACGGACTTCATCTGGTCAACCAAGGAGGCGGCCGCATAGGGAAACAACGTCCAAGCATTCCGCGAGAGCGGAACCGATGTCCCTGTCGGGACGGCGGCGTCGGCGAGATCGATCCAGGCTTTGCGATGCCTCACCGAGGCAAGCGCGCTTCACACATTGATCCGCCAACGTCCTCCAACGCCATCATGCGGAGGGCCGAGCCCCTACCGCGGAGAGAACAGTGAACCCGGCAGGTACGTCACGGAGAGCTTGACAACCAACCCCCGAGTTAGAGAACATTGATCCGCCAACGTCCTCCAACGCCATCATGCGGAGGGCCGAGCCCCTACCGCGGAGAGAACAGTGAACCCGGCAGGTACGTCACGGAGAGCTTGACAACCAACCCCCGAGTTAGAGAACAGCCTGGACCCTATGCGGACATAAGACGTTCTGGGACCGCGTGCCTAATGTCGCCGCCATGACGGCGATTGATCCCGTAGCATCCCTGTCGCCCGACAGGACGGGCGTGTGCTGCGCGGGTCGAAGTGCGGACCACAGTCTTTCGTGACAGCTCGGGACCGAATACGCGGTCGGATGCCCATTCCGCTGTCATTGTTGGCGGTTGTGAGAAGCCATCTGGGGAATTCCGGTTAAGACAGTGGCCTTCTCAACGACCGGCGTTCAAGATAGTACAAACCCAATCGAATTGTGGCCACCCGTGTCATGGCTGAAGCTACCGTGAACGCCGAACCGCAACATCCCGACCGGTTGACCCTGCGCGGTATGATGATTGCGCTGTGCGCGACCGTCAGCACTGGGGCCTACGCCTTCACATGGAATTCGGTGGGCGTCGCCCTGCCACGGATGCAGGGCAGCTTCTCGGCGACCACCGATCAGATCACCTGGGTCGCCATATCGTTCGTCATCGGCAGCGCCATGATGACCGGCTGCATCGGCTGGTTCAGCTCCCGGTTCGGGCGCAAGCAGTTGTTTATGTTCTCCATCGCCGGTTATGTGGTGAGCCTGCTGGGCTGCGCCTCGGCCACGACGTTGGGCGAGGAGGTGGTGTGGCGGTTTCTCCAGGGCCTCCTCGGGGCGCCGATGATGCCGTTGGGTCAGGCCATCGCGGTCAACGCCTTTCCCGCCGACCGACACGCTCAGGCGACGTCGCTATGGGCGCTGGGCTTCGTTTCGGCCAACGTCTTCTCGCCGGTCATCGCCGGCGGACTGGTCGAGAATTACGGCTGGCCGTGGATCTATTATGTGACGGTGCCCGTCGGCATCGCTGTCTTCATCGCCTCGTGGTTCCTGGTGCCGAACGAAGCCAAGGACCCGCGCCCGCTCGACTGGACCGGATTTCTCGCCCTGATCATCGGCGTCGCCACGTTGCAATTGATGCTTGCCCGGGGCCAGCGCCTCGACTGGTTCGAGTCCAACGAGATCATCATCGAGGCGGTGGTCGCTGTCATCGCGATTCACGTCTTCATCGTTCATACCATTACCGGCAAAAGCCCCTTCGTCGACCGCGCTCTGTTTCGCGACCGCAATTACGCCCTTGGCCAGGTGTTCATCTTCACCGTCGGCGCGGTAATGTTCCTGCCGCTCCTGTTGCTGCCGCTGCTGATGCAGCAGATCGCCGGCTATCCGCCCATCGAAACCGGCTATCTGCTGTTGCCCCGAGGCATCGGCTCGGTCCTCGGGCTGCTGGTCATGAGTCAGATGCGCGACCGCGTCGACCCGCGTCCGCTGATCTTCATGGGCCTCGCCACCATGGCCTGGTCGGCCTGGGACATGTCCCAGTGGACCGTCGAAGTTGGTAGGTGGGACATCGCCTTTCCCAATTTCATGCAGGGTTGCGCCGCCAGTTTTATATGGGCGCCGCTCAACAAGCTGGTGCTGTCGAACCTGGGCCGGCGATTTCAGGATCAGGGTTACGCGTTGTTCTATCTAAACTTCGATATAGGCAGCGCGCTCGGCACCGCCTCGATCATCGCGCTTCACGCCCGCCACAGCCAGATCAACCACGCCATCCTCAGCGAGTACGTCAATCCCTTCAACGATTGGTTCCGCATGGGCACCGGGTCGGGCGCCTGGTCACTGTCCGATAGCAGCAGTCTGGCCGCGATCGAGGTCGAGATCACCCGCCAGGCGACGATGATCTCCTACAACAACAGCTTCATGGTGATCGCCATTTCACTGGCCGCGCTGATCCCCCTGATCCTGCTATTCCGCCACCGCCGGCCCAAGGGGCCTTGACACCATAGGCTAAGAAAAATGACCGTTAAGAGATGGGGTCACACGCAGCTCTCTCCCTCTCCCCGCTGCGTCTTTTCGTCTACTCAGAAGAAGACATAAGATCGGACCACGATGTTCTTGCGGCAGGGAGCGTCGTCGGGCGCGGTTGGGTCGATGCAGGCAGTGTGGAAAGACCAGCGCGAGACGGAGCCGTCGGTGACAGAGTCATAGCACTTGAGCATCGAGACCTCGGTGGGCTTCTGCTCGGGAAACCAGTACCACTCGTGGTCGGGGCGGTGGGTGAAGCGGGTGGTCTCGCCGACGCGGTCGTCGTAGACCCGGTAGTTGGTGATGTACGGCTGGTCGGCGAAAGAGGGCCACGCGCAGAGCACGAAGGGGTTCTGGCGCACGGTCTCCATCGGCTTGGCGAGGTTGATCGACATGAACCGCCGCGACATCTTCGCGTCGGCCTGCTCCTCCGTGTAGTGCTGCTCGCGCCCGAAGTTTCGCAGGTTCTTCGTGAGCAGCTCGCGGCAGCGCACGCGGCCACTGTTGTCGTTCAGGTCGTTGTGCACGATGTTGGCGTATTCGACGTTTACACCCGGGTTCTTGTTGTCCTGGTCCTCCGTGCGGTCGCCTTTGTAGTCTTTGTTAAAGACGTCGTGGTTGTACACGAGCGCGTCTGTCGCGTCCGGGAAGGACGCCAAGAGGAGCTTCTCCATCTCCGGGTAGAAGACGCGCTCCACCTCCGCCGCGTCGTAGAAGTCCTCGCACTTGGACTCGCAGTGAGCCAACGCGACACCGAGCCTGTCCATGCACGCCGGGCTGTAGGGCGAGAGTCCTGGGTAGTATTCCTCCATCCGTCGCGCGTCGCGCAACACCTGCGGAAAGTAGAGGCATCGCCGCCCGGTGTCCTCCTCGGCCTTGCGCAACGCCTTTGTCTCGGCCTCGCGCGCCGGGTCCCGCCAAAGTGCGTTGGACGACACGACGGAGTAGGACGGCTGCTCGTTGATGGTGTAGCGCAGCGGCAGCGCGACACCGCCTTCAGGGACTTCGATGTTGTTCGCCCGAATGTACTCCAAGCACTCATCGTAGCCACGAAACCCGACGCCCCACCTGGTTTCGATCGGGCCGGGGGGAGCGTTCTCGAGCATGTCGATAACCGCCTGGCCCTTGCCCTCGGCAATCTGGATGAGCGCCGCCTCCGTCGCCGCGGCGGTTCCCGCATCCCCGCCCCGATCGAACGACATGTAGGATAAACCTCCGTTCGCAGCGATGGGTGGTGGCTGCCCTTCTGTGAGTTGGAGGGGAGGCACATAGGCCGACGAAACTGTCGCCGCAACCGACGCAACGTGGTTCTCGATGACCTTGAGCCGGTCCATAGCATGCTCCCGGTTAAAAACACCCCATCGTGGCACACAGGGCTTGTATTTGTTAGGGCTTGTATTTCTTGGTCACACGAACGTACGCCCGCCTGCCGCGCAGCCAATGTCCGAAAATGGGGGCGGTCTCAATGGGTCGACGCAACACTTTATCTTGAACGAAGAGATGGAGTGTATGCAGATGACGCGAAGAAATGGTCGAGGGTTCAGTTCGGCAGAGAAGACGGAGCTTTGGGACCGCTGGCAACGCGGGGAGTCGTTGAAGGCGATTGGTCGGGTGTTTGGTAAGCCGTCGTCGTCGATTTATTTCCAACTATCGCCGCACGGCGGGATCCGGCCTTCGCCACGACGGCGCTCGCGGCTGGCGTTGAGCCTATGGGAACGCGAGGAGATCTCACGGGGGATCGTGGCCCGGCACTCGATCCGATCGATGGCGTTGTTGCTGAGCCGGTCGCCCTCGACGGTGAGCCGGGAAGTTCGCCGCAATGGCGGTTATGATCAGTATCGTGCCGCGCTTGCCGATGACATGGCCTGGGCTCGAGCGCGACGCCCGAAGCGATGTAAGCTGGCACTGAGTTCGGGGATGCGGCGGGTGGTGGCGATGAAGCTCGGGTTGAACTGGTCACCGGAGCAGATCGCCGGATGGCTCAAGCGAGCGCATCCAGGAGCTGGGTCTTATCAGGTGTCTCACGAGACGATCTATCGCAGTTTGTTTGTTCAAGCCCGCGGTGTGCTTAAGAAGGAGCTGCTTCAGCATCTTCGATCGAAGCGCACGATCCGACGCTCGAAAGAGGCGCGCCGGAAAGGCGTTGGCCGGGGTCAAATCACGGACATGGTGTCGATCCGTGAGCGCCCGGCCTCGGTCGAAGATCGGGCGGTGCCGGGTCACTGGGAAGGTGATCTGTTGTCGGGATCGAAGAACAGCTACATCGCGACCCTGGTCGAACGTCAAACGCGTTACGTGATGTTGGTAAAGGTTGCCAACAAGGAAACCCTGACAGTGGTATCCGCGCTCATCAGGCAGGCGAGGAAGCTGCCGACCGAGCTCTACAAGTCCCTGACCTGGGACCGGGGCAAGGAACTCGCGGACCATCGCCGGTTCAGCTTGGCGACCGACATCGATGTCTACTTCTGTGATCCGCAAAGCCCGTGGCAACGGGGTTCCAATGAGAACACTAATGGCCTGCTCAGACAGTACTTCCCCAAAGGCACCGACGTGTCGGTATACTCGCAGGCTCATCTGAACAAAGTGGCGCGTCAGCTCAACGAACGGCCACGCAAAACCTTGGGGTTTGAAACACCGGCAGAGAGATTCAACGCTTGTGTTGCATCGACCGGTTGAGGCGGCAGGTAGTAGCTGACATTGCGACGGATTAGCCAGCATGTCCGGTTCCCGCTCGTAAGCAGATGGGGTGGATGGCTCCCGCTCCCGGCACCGAGATGCCAAAGTGGTGGTTGTTATCAACCACGAGCAAGAGGAGCTATCCGCCATGAAAGTTACCACTGTCGGCCTCGATCTGGCCAAGAACGTTTTCCAAGTCCACGGCATTGACAGCACCGGCAAGGTCATCGTCCGCCGATCGTTGCGCCGGCGCCAGATGATGCCGTTCTTCGGCAAGCTGGAACCGTGTCTGATCGGTATCGAGGCGTGCGGCACGAGCCACTTCTGGTCCCGCGAGCTCCAGGCATTGGGGCACGAGGTGAAATTGATGCCACCGATCTACGTCAAACCATACGTCAAGCGCGGCAAGACCGACGCCGCCGATGCGGAGGCGATCTGCGAGGCGGTGACTGACGCGCCCCACGATGCGGTTCGTCGCGATCAAGTCGGCCGAGCAGCAATCGGTGTATCGCACCCGGTTCCTTGGACACAAGTTTGTCTCATGCGGCGGGCCTGAGTGACATCGCGGTGTGCCACGCCTGACGAGCTTGAGCGGGGCTCAGGTAGCCGTTCTTCTCCACGATCCACTGGGCATTGTACTGTTCGACGAACCCGCGGACGGCGTTCCGCAGCTCCGCGATGTTGCGGTAGATGCGGCCATGGATGATCTGTTCCTTGAGCGTGCGATTGAACCTCTCGGCGACGCCGTTGGTCTGGGGCTGTTCGACGAAGGCGTAGGACGGCTGGATGCCCCAGAACTTGATCTGGTTGGTGAAGTGGTCCGACAGATACTGGGAGCCGTGATCCATCCGCAAGGCCAGCCCCCGCGCCGCACCGGCGGAGGTCGAGGCATACAGCCTCGCAAGCCCCATGGAGATCGGCTGAAGGGCGGCGAAGCGGTCGCCTCGCTTGCACACATGCCAGCCGACGCACTCGGCGTTCCAATGCTCGATGGCGGTGAATATCCAGCCCCAGCCGTCGTCCACCGTGAACACCCGAACGCCGTCCGTGCCCCACATGAGGTTGGGGGCATGGGTGATGATCTCACCGACATGGGGATTTCCGCCACGGCGGCGGCAGCGATGGGGCGAGAGCAGGTTGTTCTCGCGCATCACCCGGAGCCCCCGCTTGCGGGAAACACGGATGCCACGACAGACCCGAAGCCGAGCCCAGACCTTGCGGTGTCCCTCGCCCTCCCAGGGGGATGCCTCCAGGTCGGCCTCGATGGCCACCAGCAGAGCCTCGTCCGAGATCGAGGGCTTCGGTCCCCGGCGCTTTGCTGGTGGGCGCTCAGCGGTGGCCTGCTGCCGGGATTTCATGGCGTAGAACGAGGAACGGGCAAAACCCCAGGCCGCACAGACCCGCTGGAGGCCGTAGGCCAAACCCGTGCCGGGAGAGGTGGCGGCACTCATCGCCGCGACCTCCGCCGCCCCAAAGGGCCGGACGTCTCCGTCTTGGCCTCCAGCAGTTCCACCTGCATGATCAACTCCCCGATCCGCTTCATGGCGATGTCCAGTTCCGCCTTCACCGGATCGCCCTTGCGTTCCTTGAGCGAGGCATCGATCCCGGCGATCGCCTTCTCACGCCACTGCTCGAGCCGGAAAATCTCCACGCCCAACTGCCGCGACAAAAGTTCCACCGGCTCGCCACGCAAAAGCCGCAGGGCAACCTCACGCTTGCGCGTCACCGTCCACCGCTGGCCAAGTCCCAGCGGGCCTGCCGGCGAAACCTGGCCCGGGGAAAACGTGGACGAGCCAAGCTCGCCCTCGTTTACCACAGGCCCATCAACAGCAACTTTGTTCTCAAAATTGTCGGTCATGTTCCGGTCCTCCTTGGACACTTCGATTAAGCCAATTCTGTGTCCAAGGAAATCGGGTCCGACTCACAAAGGGCTACTCGCCGCGGCGGCTGACGGCAGACGAGGAAGCGGCGCTGGCGGCGGTCATCATCGCCGGGCCGGAGCCTGAGCGCGACGGGGTTTGCGCCTGGACCCGGGCCGATCTGTGCCGCTGGCTGGAGGAGCGCTTCGCCAAGACCTACCACCCCTCGAGCATGACCCGGGTTCTACGGCGGATGGGATTTTCCCGCCAGAAGGCGCGCCCGAGCCACCCGCGAAGGGACGCCGAAGCGCAGGAGCGCTTCAAAAAAGGGGGCTTCGCGACATCCTGAAGGCGACCGCCGCGGCGCATCCCGACAAGCGCCTACAGCTGTGGTTTCAGGATGAAGCGCGCGTCGGCAACAAGGGCCGGGTGTGTCACCGGTGGTGGCGCAGGGGCGAGCGTGCCCCCGGGACGCGTCAAATCGGCTACCAGTGGGCCTACATCTTCTCCGCCGTGCGCCCGGACACCGGCGACGACGTCACCCTGGTGATGCCGAGCGTCAACGCCAAGGTCATGGACCTGTTTCTCGCACACTTCGCCGATACCCTGGACCAGGATGCGCACGCCGTCATGATGTGCGACGGCGCCGGTTGGCACGACGAGCGCGCCCTCACCGTCCCCGACAACGTCACCTTGGCGCTGTTGCCGCCTTACAGTCCCGAACTCAACCCCGTCGAGCGGGTTTGGCTCTACCTACGCGAACGCTTCCTATCGCTCCGCGTCCTCGACGACACCGAGGCCATCATCGACGCCTGTTGCCAAGCGAGCTATTGTCAAAAGTTGTGTATGGGCTGATCATGCGGCGGCGCGATCCTGGCGTTCTCCATCTACGAATTTGACGCCGCGAATGATCTCGGCGAGATGGTTCGATCCATCGAGTTTTCTCCATTTTCTCTGAGCGCACTGGCATAGTTTGAAGACCATGGCCATCGCCGTCTTGCGCGACAGGCAGCCCTTGGTCCGGTAGGTGCGCAGACGAACCGTGGCGAACGTGCTCTCGATGGGGTTGGTCGTGCGTACATGCTTCCAGTGCTCGGCGGGGAAGTCGTAGAACGTCAGCAGGACGTCGCGGTCCTTGGCCAGGCAGGCCGCGGCCTTGTCGTACTTCGGCCCGTAGGCTTCCAGGAAGAAGTCGAAGGCGCTCTCGGCATCCTTCCTGGTTTCGGCCATCCAGATGTCTTGCAGGCGCCCCTTGGCTTTCTTTTGCAGACCCTTGGGCAGCTTGTTCAAGACGTTGCCCGTCTTGTGAACCCAGCAGCGTTGCTCGCGGGCGCCTGGGTAGACTTGGCGGAGCGCCTTCCAGAAGCCGAGCGCGCCGTCGCCGAGCGCCAGTTGCGGACCCATTTCAAGGCCGCGCCGCTTGAGATCGAGCAGAACTTCGAGCCAGGACTGCTCACTTTCGCGATAGCCGTCGGCGATGGCGATCAGTTCCTTCTGTCCCTTGTCCGTGGCCCCGACGATCACCAGGATGCACTGCTTCTCTTCCTCCATGCGGGCGCTGAAATAGATGCCGTCCACCCAGAAATAGACGTAGCGCTTGGCCGTGAGGTCGCGCCGTTGCCAGCGCTCCGCCTCAACCCCCCAGACCTCTTTCAGCCGGGTGATCGTGGAGGCCGAAAGCCCCGGCGCGGAGCTCCCCAGGAGCGCCGCCAAGGCTTCCCCGAAGTCGCCGGTGGAAATGCCCTTCAGATACAGCCATGGCAAAAGGTCTTCCAGGCTCTTGGCGCGGCGCAGATAGCGCGGCAGGATCGCCGACGTGAAGCGGATGGCGCCGTCCCCCCGGTCCCGCACACGGGGTTGGCGCACGCTCACCGGGCCGATCCCGGTCTGGATGAAGCGTTCCGGCAGATATCCATTGCGGACAACCCGGCGGCGGCCGGCGGCGTCAACAAGCGCCGCATGGCTACCCAAAAACACGGAGACCTCGGCCTCAACGGCTTGGGCCAACAACTCGCGAGCTCCAGCTTGTAGGACTTCCGTCAACGGATCTTTCTGAAAATCAGATGGGTTTTGAAAAGCAACAACGGTATTCTCTTTCATGGCGTATCCTTCCTTGGCTTAGCTCAAGTGGTGACATCAACAATCACCAGGATACGCCGCCTTCATTTCAACGCCGTACACAAGATTCGGTTATAGCTCTTGCCAAGCATGGATCGACCTCATCGCAGAACCGGATCGTATGCGAACCCTCTGCGCCTATCCATGGATCATGAAGGTGATTTCATAGGCTCACTGGTATAACATGGCTAGAGGTACCAAGATAACCAATCTCTGTAAGATAATAATACCCCACGCTTTCCACAAACCGCCACTCAATATCCAAGTATCAAAAAAGAAAAAAGCAGGCCACGAAAACCCTACTTTTATGACTTCAGCCTCGTCATCCTCCGATATTTGGTAGATATCATAGGATCGTCCTGTTGTTTGATTTTCGGAAGATGAAGAGTTTGGCCCGATTATATGTGTAGCTTTCTGTGGCCTGATTTCTTCACCGCGTCGGAGCAAGATTTCTCTTGCCACATCCATCGCCTCACTCGTCCAATTTTCCCTGTTATTTTCAATCCAAAGGGAATGTAGCTCTTCGGTCGATTTTGGTTCTAACGACTGACGAATGCTCTTGTGTTGTTCGCTATCCATTTGTTCTCGCCTTCCTCGGAGAGCCGGAGCACCGTCGCGCCGCCATTTCCCAGATAACCTTTAAACCGGGATTCTCCAGATGGCTTCTCCCAGCCACCTACAATGATAGTAGAATGGGCATCCGAGCGTGTATCCGGCTCTGCACTGGCACAATCGGCTGTCGTACGCACTTGATCGGGCTGATGTGTGACCTTATCGCTTTGTGTGTCATCCCGGTACGCTTGGGACAGTCGGTACGCTTTTAAGAGACAGACTTCTGACGCTGGCTCGCCGCCTTCGCCGTCTGCTGGTGATCGGCATGACATCACAGCTTCAATCGGCACGGCGCAAGCCCGAGGTTCACCCCTGGATCACCAACTTGCTGGTAAGCAAGCCCAACAAGCTGGTCGCCGTGGCCATGGCCAACAAGGCCGCGCGGATCGCCTGGGTCATCATGACCCGTGGCGAGGCCTACCGCGCTCACCGACCCGCAACTGAGGAGACCGCATGACCAATTGATCGCTCGAAGGCACAACGCTTTCGACGATTGCAAGGACGACGAGACGTGATGGCGAACCGGTCAGACCGGGGATCGGGACAACCCGACCAATGTCCTGGGTGTTCGAGCCCGCTAAGCGGACAACCCGACGAATGTCCTGGGTGTTCGAGCCCGCTAAGCAGATAGGGACCCGATCCACGGATACCATCAGGGCCAGCGGTTCAACAAAACCGCATCAACAGGCCGGACACAAGACTGTACCTGACTAGGTCGCTACGCCGAAAAAAGTCCTTGCAACGCGGGAGCCATCCACACAGGACGTTACTGCACTGAATTTCCAAGCCTCGGCCTCGATGGTCCGCTATCCGCTCCAAAGCGGTCGCCCAGCGTGTGAGCCGCCGAAGTCGGTTGCTGACCCGAAGACGACCTTGGGGGTCCCGTGGACATCGGCGACAACCCGAAAAACAGTTCACTAAAGCAGGCAAAAATTTATGTTTGCCTTTCAGTCAAGCAGTGTCGGAACGTGGGACACTGGGTTGTCGTCGAAAATGAGGCGCACATGCAGGATCGAGAGACGTCCGATACCGAGAGCGATCTGATTTCGCGGGCAGCGAGGGTCCTGCCCGCCGGCGGTTTCGGCAATCTCGACCCTGGCATCGTCATTCGCGAGGGTCGCGGCGGCCGCGTCTGGGACGAGAGCGGCAACGAATATGTCGACTTTCTCATCGGCTCGGGCCCGATGCTGCTGGGCCACGGAAATCCCGAGGTCATCGAGGTGGTCGAGGCGCAACTGCGCAAGGGCGTGACATTCTTCACCTCGAACGCCGCCGGAATCGAGCTCGCCGAAGCGATCTGCGATGCGGTCGCCTGCGCCGAGCAACTGCGCTATGTCAGCACCGGCTCCGAGGCCGACATGTACGCCATGCGTCTCGCCCGCGCCCATACCGGCCGCGAGAAGATCCTGAAGTTCGAGGGCGGCTACCACGGCATGTCGGGCGAAGCGCTGATGAGCCTTGTCCCACGGCGGCTCGAAAATTTCCCACGTGCGATTTCCGATTCGGCGGGCATCCCGGAAGCCGTGCGCGACAGCGTGCTGGTGGCGCCCTTCAACGACGCCGCGTTCGCAAGGCAGCTCATCGCGGAATATGCCGACGAGATCGCCGGCGTGATCGTCGAGCCCTTTCAGCGGCTGATTCCGCCCGAGACGGGTTTTCTCGAGGCGCTGCGAGAGGCGACGACCGAGCACGGCATCGTGCTGATCTTCGACGAAGTCGTCACCGGCTTCCGACTGGCTTATGGCGGCGCGCAAGAACGCTACGGCGTGACGCCCGATCTCTGTACGCTCGGCAAGGTGATCGGCGGCGGCTTCCCGTTGGCCGCGATCGCCGGGCGCGCAGAGTTGATGGCGCATTTCGACAAATCGAAAGTCGGCGCCGACGGCTTCACCTTTCAGGTCGGCACGCTGAGCGGCAATCCGGTCGCGGCCGTCGCCGGCCTGAAGACATTGGAAATCCTGCGCCGCCCGGGCAGCTATGAGGGCATGCGCAAGACCGGGCGCGCGATCATGGCGGCGCTCGAGGCGAACCTGGCCCGCGTTGGCGTGCCGGCCCGCGTGGTCGGCGATCCAATGGTCTTCGACGCGGTCTTCACGGACCAGCCGGTCGTCGACTATCGCGGCACTCTGTGCGGCGACGTCGACCGCCTCCAGCGATTCAACATGGCCTTGCGGGCGCGGGGCGTCTTGAAAAACGGGAACAAGTTCTATATCGCGCTGGCCCATGACGCGACCGATATCGCCGACACCAGGGAAGCGATCGAATTCGCGGCGGATTTCCTCGCCGATGTTCCCGATCGTGGTGGCGGCTGAGCGGGCATCGACGCAGGGGAACTCGGACGACCGAAGAGGCGGATCGGCAATCGATGCGTCGCTCTCATCGCCCAATTTACCGGGTCTTCAGGTTGCCGCTGCGTCGGGTCCGTCTTACGCGGCTTTCTCGGGCGGTCGTGTCGCGGTCATGCTGGGGCGCGCGCTCATGCGGCGCCACCACGCCTGCCAGCGCGGATGGCCGGCGAGCAGCGCCGCGCCTTCCGGCGCGCGGCGCAAGATGGCGATCATCGGCGCGGCGCGGAGATCGGCGAGGCATGGCGCGGCACCGAGGAAATAACCGTCGGGCTCGATCAGCGCCTCGATCGCCGTGAGGCAGGTCTCCGCGCGCGGCAGGGCCTTGGCGACCTTGGCCTCGTCCGCCGACCGCTCGACGCTCTCGACGTAGATGTCCCAAACCCAGCAGCGGTAGGCATAGCTGTCGAGGATGCTGGCGATTTGGCTGGCCCGCGCGCGCGCCCGCGGCGTCGCCGGCATCAGCGGCGGCCCGTCGAACGCATCGTCGACATAGCGCATGATCGCGCCGGCCTCGTAGAGCCTGAAGCCGCCGTGCTCGAACGCTGGGATGCGCAGGAACGGGTGACGTTGGGCGTAGCCCGGCGGCGGCCCGCCGTCGGCGAAGATGTCGACCTCTTCGAGCCGGTACGGAACGCCCTTCTCCTCGAGCGCGAGGCGCGCGGCGCGGACATAGACGCTGTATGTGGCGCCGAACAGGACGGGCGTGCTCATCGCGCCACCGGACCGGCCGTTACGGTCGCCATTCGCCGGCGTCGAGCACCACGGTCAGCATGCGCCAGTCCTCGACGACATGGGCCCGCTTCGCGGGCCCCGGCGCGGCGCCCATCCGGTCATACAGCGGGCCCTGCATGCCGGCGTACTCGTCGGTGATCGGCCCGACCTCGTAGCGCGCCGCGCCGCGCTCGCGCAACAGCCTCAGCCATTCTTCATCCAGCACCTGCGTGTGGACGTCGATCACCGTCATCTCGCGGTCCTCATTCGAGCGGTCGGCCGAGGCACACTAGACCGCCCGAAGCAGCAAGTACATCGTCGGCCGGCGCGGCCGGCAACAAGCTGCATTTTCAATACCAATTTGTCGCCGGTCGGCGGGCCGATTCCCGTATCATCGGAGATCTAGCGACAGCCGAGGGAGATGAACCATGAGCGATCAATGGCAATACCAGGTACGGGTTTATCTCAGTGACGAATTCGCCGAGGTGGCGCGGCGCGATCCGGACGATCCCGCGATCAAGCCGCTCGCCGACGTCCTCGGCAGGCATCGCGCGGCGATGAAATGCCAGTTCGATGCCTTCGCCGGCTACGTCGCCGAGGCCGAAGAGCGCGGCACCGAGAACTATCCGCTCTACGCCTGGACCAAGGCGACGATCGAGGATCCCGCCAAGAAGGAAAAATACCTGAAGTCCTTCACGCTCTATGTCGACGGCAACGAGGTCTACGCCAAGCAGCAAGCGGACGCGCTCGAGGCGGACCTGCAGCCATTGGTCGGCGGCGGGTTGATCACACGAATGTCCAAGCACGATACCAACCCCGCAAACAACCCCCAGCCGCCGGCGCGCTACCGCAAGTGAGGCGCGGCGCGGTTGGCCGCTCCTCGACCTTATCTCCCCGAATTCAACCCGACCATTGCCGGCCAGAGGTCATCTTGGCGGGTGGTCCAATCTCCTTTGCGCGTACCCCTTGGGTCTGTGCCTTCATGACCAGGATCACCGGAGACGTCTATGGTCTGGAGGGGAGCGGAGAGATCGAGTTGGGTCCGGTCCCGGGCCGCTGGATACTTCGGAACGATGCGCGCTATTCCGGCTTGTGCGCGCGCATCCGGCCGGTGCGCAGCTCGCCGGCGTCGAGCACCACGGTCAGCATGCGCCAGTCCTCGACGAAATGGGCCTGCTTCTCCGGTCCCAGCGCGGCGCCCATCTGGTCATACAGCGGGCCCTGCATGCGGGCGTATTCGTCGGCCGCTTGGGTGCGGAGTTTGGCCGAGGTGTCGGCGAGCACCACGTCGACGAAGCCGCAATCACGCAAGATGCCGCCGTAGGCCTCGAGCGTGTCCATGTGGTAGGTCAGCTCCTCGAGCTCGAAGAAGTAGCGCATGTCGTCGGAATAGGGCGCCGCCGTGCGCAGCCAGTCGCTCGCCGCGAGCACACCGCCGGGCTTGAGCACCCGGAACACCTCGGCGAAGAAGCCGCGCTTGTCGGCGATGTGGATCCAGCTGTCCTTGCCGAAGACGACGTCGACCGCGGCGTCGTCGATCGGCAGCGGCCCGGGTTCGACGAGACGCAGCTCGATGCGGTCGGCGAGGCCCGCGGCCGCGACCCGCGCACGGCCGCGCTCGACCAGCGAGCGCTCGACGTCGAGGCCGACGATACGGCAGTCGTGCTCGCGCGCCAGCAGGACATCGATACCGCCCAACGCGCAGCCGATGTCGAGCACCGTCTTGCCGGCGAGGTCGAGCCCGTCGACGATCTGGCGCGCCGCCGCCGGACCGCCGGGCGAGAGGAAGCCCTCGCCCCAGATCAGCTCGAGCATGGTGACCAGCGCGTCGTCGTATTCGTCTTCGTGGCTATCGGCCATAGTAGTCCTTTCACCCAGCGACGATCAGCGCGTCGGCCGCGAGCGGTCCGGCGGGACCGGCGATGAAGGGATTGACGTCGATCTCGGCGATCGCGTCGCCGAGCGTCACCGCCAACACAGAGAAGCGCGCCAGCGCCTCGGCCAGCGCATCGACATCGGCGGCCGGTGCGCCGCGCAGGCCGTCGAGCAGCGGGCGCGCCATGAGGCCGTCGATCAGCCGGCGCGCATAATCGGCGCCGAACGGCGGCAGGGCAAATCGGGTGTCCTTGAGCGACTCGACCAGGATGCCGCCGGCGCCAACCATGACCAGCGGGCCGAACTGCGCGTCGCGCACCATGCCGAGCACCATTTCGACGCCCTTCGTCGCCATCGGTTGGATCACGACGCGGGACCCCAGCCGCGCCGCCATGTCGGCGTGGGCCGCGCGGACGGCGTCCGAATCGGCGAGACCCAGCGCGACGCCGCCGGCGTCCGACTTGTGCGCGAGACCCGGCATCGCCGTCTTGAGCGCGACCGGATAGCCCAACGTCTCGGCCGCGGCGACCGCCGCCCCGGCGTCCTCGGCCACGGTCGCCGGCACGGTGGGCACGCCGAAGTCGCCGATCAGCGCCAGCGCCGTAGCCTCGTCGAGTGGTTCGCCATCACCCAGTCGGACGCGCCAACGATCGACCAGGTCGGCCTCGGGCGGCACCGGCGGTGCGTCGTCGGTCCGCTCGCGCCCGTCCCGATAAGCGAAGGCGTGGCGGATGGCGCGGAGCGCCGGGGCGACGCCGTCGAGCACCGGGATGCCACGGCGCACCAGTGTCACCTCGCTGGGGTCGACGGCACTGCCCTTGTGATTGGTGACCAAGATCACGGGCTTGGTCGAGTGGGCGGCGGCGCGTTCGCAAATGTCGGTGTAACTGCCCCACACCGAACCGTCGCGGCTGCGGTCGGTGACCAGCGCGGCGAGCGCCGTATCGTCGTCGTCGACCAGCGCTTGGAAACAGCCGCCAAAAATGTCCTCGGATCCTTGGGAGGTGCCCCAGGCGTCGAGCGGGTTGATCGGCTCGAGGCCGTAATGCAGCTTCGAGGCCAGCGTGTCGCGCGTTCCGGCAGCGATGTCGGCGATCGGCACGCCCTCGAGGTCGGCAAGATCGATGAGCATCTCGCGGATTCCGCCCGAATCGAGCATCGCGGCGATGCCGCCCTTGGCCGGGCGGCGTTCGTGCGACATCAGCATCATGGTCGCCGCCATCTCCTGGACGTCGTCGACGCGGGCGACACCATAGCGGTCGAATACAGCCTGATAGGCCGCGTCGTCGCCCGCGATGGCGCCCGAATGGCTGACCGCCAGCGCGGCGCTCTCGGCGGTGCGCCCGACCTTGAGGACGACGACCGGCACATCGCGCGCGCGCGCCTTCTCGAGCCCGGCGATGAAGCCCTCGGGGTCGCGCACGGTCTCTAGGAACATGGCGACCAGCCGCGTCGAGGGCCGCTCGAGCGCATAATCGAGGTAGTCGGCCGCGGTCGTCACCAGCTCCTGACCCGACGAGACGGCGAGGTTGTAGCTCAGCCGCTGCTCGGCCTCGACCAGCGGCCACAGGAGCGTGCCCGAATGGGTCACCAGCGTGATGGGACCGGGCTCGCCGTGGCCACCCACCGAATAGCTCGACGCGCAGGCGCCGGCCTCGAAATTGTAGAAGCCGATGCAATTGCCGCCGCACATCTGCAAACCAGCGTCCTTGGCGATGCCGCGGATCCGCTCGGTCAGCGGCGGATCGGTGTCGCCCTCGTAGTAGCCCGAGGCGAACACCGTGGCGGCGCGCGCGCCGATCTCGGCGGCGGCGCTGAGCTGCGCCTCGACGCGCGGATTGGCGACCGCGATCACGACATGATCGACCGGCCCGGGCAGGTCGGCAAGCGAGGGATAACAGGTCAGTCCTTCGACCACCTGGTACTTCGGATTGACCGGGTAGATGGGCCCCTCGAAGCCGCACAGGAGCGCTTCCTTTACCATCTGGTTGCCGACGCTGTGGGGCCGCGTCGAGGCGCCGACGAAGGCCATCGAACGGGGCGCCAGGAGCGGTGTCAGGCGGTGCTCGACCGCAACGGACGTGGTGTCGTTCATGACCGACTAATACCAAGGATCAATGATAAAGGCCCCTAGAGATCGCGTCCGCTTTTCGCCGGGTAGGCAAGGGAGCCGCGGGCGATGCAGCGCATCGTCAAGGCTGCCTGACGCCCGCCGGCGATAAGCGGACGCGACCCGAAGGGCGGCTTGCCGTGGCTCTCGCCCGCTATCAGACTGGCGGACGTCGTTGCGCCCGCCTTGCGATGCCTAGCATCGCCGCGACGGGCGCGCCTAGCCGAGAACCACGGCAAGCCGTCTCTGGGGGTCTTTATCATTGATCGTTAGTATACCTACACCGTCGCGGCGCATCATAGAAGCGCCGTGACACGACGCGGCACGGCGCCATGATGCGCTCGATCTTGAGCTCCTTGGTGTGCCAGATGTCGGCCTTAAGTTCGATGCCCTCGGCCGCATACGCGCTCGCGACACTGGCCAGCGCTATATTGCGCTTGAGCACCGGCGACCAGATCGCCGAGGTGGTGCGCCCGACCTCTGTTTTGGCGGCATAGAGGAAGGATTCGACGGCTGGTTTCTTGCCCGCGATGTCGAGCCCGACCAGGCGCCGGCGCGGGCCGCCGCGCGCCTTCTCGGCAACGAGCGCGCGCTTGCCGATGAAGTGGTCCTTCCCGAGGTTGACCGTCCAGTCGAGGCCAAGTTCGTAGGGCGAGCGCGTCTGGCTGGCGCGCAGTGTACGCGTCGCCGAGATGAACTCGGCATTGACCTGGATGAAGCCAGCCTCGATGCGCGCCAGATCGAGCGCCGCGGAGCCGATGACGATCGGCGGCCTGGACCCGCCCGCCGCCATCAGCCGGTCCCACAACATGCCGGCGTGCGCCGGCGCGATCCACAGCTCGTAGCCGAGGTCGCCGGTGAAACCGGTGCGGCTGACCATCAGCCGCGCGCCGTCGAGCTCGAAGAGCGCGATACGGAACGGCGCGAGCGCGTCGATGCCCGCGAGCCCGAGATCCTGCAGTAGGGTCATCGAGAGCGGACCCTGGAGCGCCAGCGAGGCGACGTCTTCGGTGATCTCCTCGATGGTCACGTCGAGACCGTAGGCGGTGTCCTCGAACCAACGCAGGTTGGCTTCCTGCGCGTTGATCTGGAACTCGTCGGCGCCGAGACGCATGATGGTGCCGTCTTCGATCAACTTGCCGGCGTCGTCGCACCAACCCGAATAGTAGACTTGGACGACGGCGCATCGGGTGATGTCACGGGTGATCAGCCGGTCGACGAATCGCTCGGCATGTGCGCCGGCGACCCGATAGTTGCGCAGCGGCGAGGTATCGAACAGCGTCGCCGCGTTGCGGATGGCGAAATATTCCTCGTCTAGAGCGGTCACCGTCGCGACGGTGGTGTAGCCCTCCCAGCGCTGCCACGAGTCGGTCTCGCACAGCGGCGCGATGCGGTCGTGGAAGGGCGTCGTGAGATAGGGCGACATGGCCATCAGGCGGCGCTCCTCTCACCGAGATCGGCGATCACCTCGCGTGCCGCGTTGGCGCCCGCGGCGCCAATCACGCCGCCACCGGGATGCGCGCCGGCGCCGCACAGGTAGAGCCCCGGCACCGGCAGTCGGTACCGCCCGGCGCCCGGAAACGGCCTCAGCATGAAGACCGTGTCGAGGCCCATCTCGCCGTGGTGCCAATGGCCGCCGGTCATGCCGTAGTCGCGCTCGAGATCGAGCGGCGTGACCACCTGGCGCGCGACGATGCGCTCGGCAAGATCCGGCGCGTGCGTGGCCAGCATGCCGACGACCCGGTCGCCCAGTTCGTCGCGCCGGGCGTCCCAGTCGCCCTCGGCCAGGCGGTAGGGCGCCGATTGCACCAGAACCGAGACGACGTGACCGCCTTGCGGCGCGAGCGTCGGGTCGGCAAGCGAGGGCACGGTCACCTCGAGCGGCGGCACGGCGGCGATGTCGCCGTATTTCGCGTCGTCGAAGGCGCGCTCGACATGGTCGATGGTCGGCGCGATGACCAGCCGCGCACCACCCACCGCGTCGCCCAGTCCGGCGAAGTCGGGCAGGCCATCGAGCGCCAGATTGACCTTGGCGGTCACGCCGTTGGTGCGCAAGTTGCGCACCCGGCGAATGACGCCGGTGTCCAGGTGATCGGGGCCGACGAGATCGAGCAGCGTGCGCTTGGGATCGGCATTCGAGATCACCGCGTCGGCGCGCATTTCCTCGCCGCCGACAAGCACGACGCCGACCGCGCGATCGGCCTCGACCAGTACGCGGTCGACCAGCGCGTCGGTGCGCACTTCGCCGCCGGCCGCCACAACCGCCGCCGCCAACGCGTCGCCGACGGCGCCCATGCCGCCTCTGGGCAAGGCGAGCGCGCCGCGCTGGCCGCCGGCATCGCCGCCGGCGCGGAACAGGAGATTGAACACCGTGTTTGGCGAGCGCGGCCCGAGCGCATGGCCGAGCACGCTGTCGAAGGCGAGCGCACCCTTGAGCGCGGCGCTCTCGAAGCTGTCGTCGAGCAGATCGGCGGCGTTCATACCGACGATACGCAACAATTCGCGCATGTCGTCGCGGCCCAGGCGTCGGATGCCGAGGCCGAGCTTGAGATAGCCGAAGCGCTCGCCCCAGCTGGTCGGCTTGACCGACGGCGGCGTCGTCAGCAGCATCGGCCGCAGCGCGCCCGCGAGGCGCATCATGCGCGCGCGGAACGCCGGGTAGCGCTCGGCGTCGCGCGCCGAGAATTGCGCCAGCGAGTCGCGCGTCGCCGTCGCGTCCGGCGAGAGCGTCAGATGCCTGCCGTCGGGCAGCAGCGAGATTGTCGCCAGGTCGCGCCGGCTGTAGTCGAGGCCGTGGCGCGCCAGGCCAAGATCGGCGATCACCTTGGGATGCATGAGGTGCAGGATGTGAGCGCAGGCCGGCACGTGGTAGCCGGGGTGGATCTCCTCGGTCGTCGCCGCGCCGCCGGGCCGCGAGCGCGCCTCGCAGACCACCACCTTGCGGCCGGCCTTGGCGAGATAGGCCGCGCAGACCAAGCCGTTGTGGCCGCCGCCGATAATCACCGCGTCCGTCACGTCAGCTCCCCCTTGGCGAAATCATCGAGGATCTCGCGCGCCGCGTTGGCGCCGGGCGCCGCCATGACGCCGCCGCCCGGATGGGTCGACGAGCCGCACATGTAGCTGTGCGCCACCGGCCCGCGGTACTTGGCATAGCCCGGGAAGGGCCGGTTGAACAGCAGCTGGTCCATGGTCAGTTCGCCATGGAAGATGTTGCCGTCGGTGATACCGACCTCGCGCTCGATATCGGCCGGTGAGCGCACCTGGGCGTGCAGGATGAGGTCCTTGAAGTCGGGTGCGACCTCGGTAATGCGGTCGATGATGTGTTGGCCGAAGGCGTCGCGCTTGGCGTCGTCCCACGGCCCGTCGGCGAGCTGGCTCGGCACGTACTGGACGAACACGCTCATCATATGCTTGCCGGGCGGCGCCAGCGTCGGGTCGATGGTCGAGGGAATCTCCATCTCGATCCACGGCCGGTCGGACCAGCGGCCGTATTTGGCGTCGTCGTAGGCGCGCTCGAGATAATCCATCGAATGGCCGATGAACACCGAGCCCTTGAGCGCCTGCCGTTCGTCGGCGATATGCGGGAAGTTCGGCAGGCCATCGAGCGCGATGTTGAGCTTGCCCGACGAGCCGCGGTTCTTGAATCGCCGCGTCATGTCGAGGAAATCGTCGTCGAGCGCGCCGCCCCAGTCGATCCTCAGGAAGGTCGCCTTGGGATCGAGGTTCGAGACGATGGCGGTTGCATAGATCTCCTCGCCGTCGGCAAGCACGACACCGACCGCCTTGCCGTCTTTGACGATGACGGTGCTGACCTCGGCCGAGACGCGGATTTCGCAGCCCGCCGCCTCGGCCGCGCCGCCGATCGCCCGGCTCACGCCACCCATGGCGCCACGCACGAAGCCCCAGGCGCCGACGTCGCCGTCGAGCTCGCCCATGAAGTGGTGCAGCAGCACATAGGCCGAGCCGGGCGAGCGCACGCCGAGCATCGTGCCGACCGTGGCGCTGCCGGCGAGGTAGGCCTTGATGACCTCGGTCTCGAAATACTCGTCGAGGAGATCGGCGCAGCTCATCGTCCAGAAGCGCAGGATCTCGTACATCGTCTCCTCGCCCATCTCCGAGAAGGCGCCCCAGATGCGCTTGAAGGTCTTGAGGTCGCCGAGCGTCAGCGCCGCCGGGTCGGGCGGCGTGACCATCAGGAGCGGCCGGATGAAGCGGCATTGGCGCATCATCGCCAGGCCGTATGCATCGTAACCCTCGGCGTCGCGCTTCGAATGCAGCTCGATCGAACGCCGCGTGCGGTCGTGGTCGGGATAGCTGATGAACGCCCGGCCGCCCGGCACCGGCACGCTGGCCCAGCCGTAGGGCAGGATCTGCAGGCCGTGGCTCGGCAGATCGAGATCGCGGATGATCTCGGGCCGCAGCAGACTGCAGACATAGGAGCAGGTCGAATAGGTGAAGCCGGGATAGAGCTCCTCGCTGACCGCCGCGCCACCGATCAGGTGGCGGCGTTCGAGCACCAGCACCGACTTGCCGGCGCGCGCCAGATAGGCGGCCGTGGTCAGCCCGTTGTGGCCGGCACCGATGACGATGGCGTCGTAGCGTTTCATCGCGGTCGCGTCGCTCCCCCTCCTACTCGCCGGCACATCTTGCCCTGTGATCTCGACTTGTGCGAGCATCTCGTTAGGTCTTCAATTTCGATACAAAATCCAGCTATCATCGGGGAGCCAACCGGGAGAGGAGCCGATGACCGAATATAATGCTGCGGAGCATCGCCGCCACGTTCGGTGCACGGTGTACGAGCCATGTGTTGTGCTGGTCGGCGACGAGGAATTTTCGGGGGCCGTTGTCGACATGTCGGTGGGCGGCGCGGCGGTGCGCCTCGAGGTTCAGCTCGAGGTCCACCCCCGCGCCCGACACGCCAATACAGTTGCAGATCAGCGGCATCGGGCGGCTGCGTACCCGGGTCGTCCGCTCGATGATCGATGGCGTGGCGGTCGAGTTCAACATCGACCCGTACAAGGAGGCCCACCTGCTGGCCGCGCTGCAGCAGGTGCTGAGCGACTACCCATTCGACGAATAGCGGTCTGGTCGTTCGACGAATAGCGGTCTTAGCTGGACAATCTGTCGGTCGCTCGTGCGCAGCTGTGCGCCGGGTCTGTCAGGCGTCGGTGCCGCTCTCGCTGTCGCTCTCGACATGGCTGCCGCCGGTCTTGACCTCCTGCCAGAGGAACTTGACGGCGATGGCGAGCCCGAGCAACGTGACGATCCAGAGGTCGGGCTCCATCACAAAAATCGTCACCACGGCCATGAACGCGATGACGGCGCCCATGCCGATAGCCGCGAAGAGTTTGTCGAGCATCCGAACCTATCCCTCGAACCCTTGGCCGGTTGTACAGCAGCGGCCGCGTCGGTTCAAATCGTTCATCGAGCGGCGCCCTCGTTGGCAACGCGGTGGACCAGCCACTCGGCGGTTCTGAGCAGCCGCGCATCGTCACCGCGGCGGCCGACCAGCTGGACGCCGAGCGGCAGACCGTTCCCGCCCTCCATCAGGGGCAATGTCAGCGCCGGCGCGCCGCAAAACGTCCAGAGCGTGCAGAAGATGGGGTCGCCTGTCGAGCCGAGCCCAACCGGCGCCTCGCCGAGCGCCGCCGGGGTAATGATCGCGTCGCAGTGCTCGAACAATCGATCGAGGCCGGCATTCAGAACCTCGATCCAATCGTCGGCCCGGAGGTAATCGACGGCGCGCACTTCTTGGCCGCGTTCGAGCGTATCGCGCATGCCGTCGCTCAACGCGTCCTTGCCGCGCGCGTAATACGGCGCGAGACACTTCGCCATATCCGCCTGGACGATCGTTTCATACAGCTCGATCGCGGAATCGAAGGGCTCTGGCAGCGCGACCTCTTCGCAGTCATCGCCCAGCGCCTCGGCGAGCTCGGCGAAGGCCGCCTTTGTCGTATCCTCGGCCTGATCCCAGACCGGCGATTTGACGAATCCCAGCGCCGGCTGCACGGGCGGGCCGGCGGCGACGGTCTCGACCAGCCGCGGCCGGCCGGTCGGCCGCATGCCCGGGTCCCTTGCGTCATAGGCCATCAGGGTTTCGGCGATCAACGCAACATCGGGGACCGACCGCGCGAAGACGCCGACATGATCCATCACCGGCGACGTCGAGAGGACGCCGTGGCGCGAGATCCCGCCGCGGCTCGGCTTGAAGCCGAAGATGCCGCAGAACGAGGCCGGCCGGATGACCGATCCGTTGGTCTGGCTACCCAATGCGAGCGGCACCATGCCCGTGGCGACGGCGGCGGCCGAACCGCTGGACGAGCCGCCCGGCGTGCGCGATGGGTCATGCGGGTTGGTCGTCACCGTCGGCTCGAAGCCGGCAAGCTCGGTGGTCGCCGTCTTGCCCATGATGACCGCGCCGGCCTCTTTGAGCAGCGTCACCACCGTGCAATCTTCGGTCGGTCGCCGGCCGGCATCGAGCACCGTGCCGTTCTCGGTCGGCCAGTCGCGCGTGTCGAAGATGTCCTTGATGCCGACCGGAACGCCGTGCAGCGGACCGATGTCCCTGCCCGCGGCCCGCGCCTCGTCGCAGGTGCGCGCCTGATCGCGCGCAAGAGCGGCATCGAGATGCGCCCAGGCCTTGATTTCGCCGTCGCGTTCGGCGATGCGGGCAAGACAGCCGTCGACCAGGTCGATCGACTTGATCGTGCCGCGCCCCAGGTCGGCGGCCGCGTCGGCCGCGCTGAGATCGGCTAGGTCCATCATGTTCTACCGGATTCGGCCGGTCATCGGCCGTAGACGACCTTGGGCAGCCACAAGGCGATCGCCGGGAACATGTATAGGAGGAACATCGCCAGGAAGACCATCGAGAGGAACGGCAAGCATCCCTTGAAGATCTGGATGAGATGGATGTGTGGCGGCGCCACGCCCTTGAGATAATAGGCCGCCATCGCCATCGGCGGCGTCAGGAACGAGGTCTGCAGGTTGAGCGCCACGAGGATGCCAAAGAACAACGGATCGATGCCGAAATGCGGCAGCATGGGCAGGAAGATGGGGACGAAGATGATGATGATCTCCGACCATTCCAACGGCCAGCCCAGGAAGAAGATGATGAGCTGGGCGAGGATCAGGAACATGACCGGAGAGAGATCCAGGGCGAGCACGAATTCCTCGATCAGGCCCTGGCCACCGAGATAGGAGAACACCGAAGAGAATGTCCACGAGCCGACGAACAGCCAGCACACCATGGCCGTGGTGCGGACCGTCAGGTAGACCGATTCCTTGAGCGCCGTCTGGTCGATGCCGCGCCACGCCATGTAGCCCACGACCATGATCAGGAAGCCGGTGTCGAACGCCCATAGGCTGTAGTCGTGCTCGGCGAACCGCTCGCCCTGGCCAAGCACCGCGAACAGCACCAGATAGGCGGCGCCGAACAGCACGCCGACGAGCCCGGCGGCGCCGCCGAAGGCGAACAGCGGACGAAGCGCCGCGACGCGCGGCTGAATCGCGGCCAGCAGCGGTGTGCGGTCGCCGCCGAAGTGAACGGCCGCCGCGATGGCGACGCTCATGACGATGCTGATGCCCGGGAATCCGGGCAGCGTGCGCTCGGTCGGCAGCGGCAGGCCGAACGCCCAATTCGCCGAGAGGCGGATGACGAAATAGGCGACGAACAGCACGACCGTCGCGATGCCGCCGACGCCGATTGCGTAGCACCACTGATTATATGGCGGGTGCGGGTTGTGGCCGACCATCCATTCCGGCGTGATGTCGCCGGCCCTGATTGACGCGATGCGGTAGCCGGCGGCGAGGACGATGCCGCCGGCGGCGCCCATCGACGCGGCCTCGGTCGGCGTCGCCAGGCCGAACAGGATGGCGCCCAGCACCGACAAGATGAGGAAGGCGAGCGGGAAGAACGAGGTCATCATCATGATGATGATGTTGCCCTTCCTCACCGCGTCGATATCTTCCTGCTTCGGCGGCGGCGCGAGCTTCGGGTTCAGCCACGCCCGCCCGATGACATAGATCATGTAGAGCCCGGCCAGCATGAAGCCCGGAATGATGGCGCCGGCATAGAGTCGCACCACCGACATGCTCGCCGCCGCGGCGTAGACGATCAGCATGATCGAGGGCGGGATCAGGATGCCCAGGCAGCCGCCGGCGCAGATCACGCCGGCCGAAAAGCTGGTGTCGTAACGCGCCTTGAGCATGGCCGGGAAGGCGAGAAGCCCCATCAGCGTCACCACCGCGCCGATGATGCCCGAGGCGGTGGCGAACAGCGCGCAGGTCGCCAGCGCGGCGATCGCCATCGAGCCGGGCAAGTGCCGGGCGGCGATCTGCAGCGTGGAGAACAGGCGATCGACCAGGTTGGCGCGCTCGACGATATAGCCCATGAACAGGAACAGCGGCACCGCCACCAAGACGTCGTTGGCCATCACCGAATAGGTCTGATTGACCAGCAGATCGAAGATCCGGTTGTCGAACAGGCTCTGCATCCGATCGACGTCGTAATAGGCGTAGTAGCCGAAGAATATGGCCATCCCCATCAGCGTGACCCAGATTGGGAAGCCGAGCAGGATCGTGACGATGAAGAGGCCCAGCATGAGAACGGCGACGGTTGGGTCGCTCATTTGTCATCCTCCTGGCTGGCCGTGGCCTGCTGGGCCGGCACCTCGTCGTCGTGTTGGTGTGTGAGGACCAACTCCAACTCCTCGACATCTTCGAGACGCGCCGGCCAGGCGCCGGTTTTCAGGCAAACAATGCACCGGCAAACCTGGGCGATCCCCTGCAGGAACAAGAGACCCGCGGCAATCGGAAGGACCGTCTTGAACTGCGAAATGGGAACGTTGGCCGGGCTGTTGATGCTGACCTCGCCGCTGCCGTAGTTGTACGACCACGACTCGAGGGCGTAGTCGGTTCCGGCATATATGAACGCGATGATCCCCGGGAAGAAAAACAGGAAATAGAGTGTCATTTCGACGGTCGCCTGGATTTTCGGCTTCCACAAGCGGTACAGCACGTCGCCGCGCACGTGGCCGTCGCGCGACAGCGTGTACGCGCCGCCCATCATGAACAGCGAGCCGTACATCATATAGCTCATGTCGAACGCCCACGACGTCGGGTCGCGCAGCGCATAGCGCACAAAGACCTCGTAAGCGACGGCGAAGGTCAGCAGCAAGATGCACCAGGCAAACGCCTTGCCGACCCACGCGCTCAAGCTATCGATATAGAAGATCAACCGGACCATTGACGATTCCCAAACCCGGCGGGACGCCGGGCGCGGCACGACCGGGGCGGCGCACGGCGGCGCCGCCCCGGTTAGTTTCTAACGTCGATTTCTTCCGCGAGCGCCGGCCTAGAACGGCAGCGCACCCGGGAAGTAGTGCTCGTAGGCGAGCTTGTAGTCGGCCGCGTTGACGATGTCGTAGAACGCCACCCGCTGCGACCAGACTTTCTGGCTGTCGACCACCTTCTTGAAGAAGGGATCCTCCGCGTTCAGCTTGGCCAGCACCCTGTCCCAGGAGTCGAGCTCGGCCTTCATGATATCCTCGCCGGTGCGCCAAATGTTGACGTTTTGCGGCGGCTCCATGAGCCACTGGAGGTCCTTGGAGTATTGGTCCATGGCCCAGCCGTAGTTGGCCGTGTTGGCGGCCTCGGCGCCGTACTCGAGAATCGCCTGGTGTTCGCCCGGCAGGCCGTCGTACACGTCCTTGTTGAAGATGATCTCGAAGAACTCGGCCGCCTGGTGATAGCTGCCCATGTGATAGTGCTTCGACACGTCCTGCGCGCCGAACCGGCTGTCGGCGGTCGGGTTGTTGAACTCGAACGCCTCGATGACGCCCTTCTCGAGCGCCGGCATGATCTCGCCGCCCGGCAACTGCGTCACCTTGAGGCCCATGCCCTGCATGATGTCCGTGGCGAGGCCGACCGTCCGGTACTTGAGACCGACCAGCTGATCGAGGCTGGTGACGTGGAACTTGAACCAACCCAGCGGCTGGGTCGGCATCGGCATGGCGAAGAAGCTGAGAATGTTCAGATTAAGGATGTCGCGCTGCAGCTCGACCAAGAGCTCCTTGCCGCCGCCATAATGAATCCAGGCGAGAATCTGCGGTGCGTTGCAGCCGAACACCGGGCCGGTGCCGAACAGCGACGCGGCCTTGTTCTTGGAGTACCAGTAGGCGGTCACCGTGTGAGCCGCGTCGAGCACGCCCTTGTGACAGGCGTCCTGCACCTGGAATGCCTTGACGACGGCGCCGGACGGCAACAGATCGATCTTCAGGCGGTTGCCGGACATCGCCTCGACACGTTCGACATATTGTTTCGCCATGTCCTGGAACGGGCTCGTTGCACCCCAGGACGATTGCATTTTGAGGGTCTTGGTTTGCGCCCGCGAGACCTGCGGGAACGCCAAGGCAGCCGTGGCGCCCGCTGTCGCGACGCCTGCGCCTTTCAGGAAACGGCGCCGGCTGGCGCCCGTCTCATCGGTCTTCGACACTTTCTCTCCCATTTGACATTCCTCCCTTATGGGTTAGCGCGTTTCGCGCTTACGCTTGGGCCACTGCGGTCGCATCCTGGGGATCGCTGATAATTCCTCCCGCAACACGTGACGCAGACCCGGCGATGTCGCAGCAGCACAGGCGCGCCATTTCGACACCGGATAGCTCGGGCCGGAAGACTCCAACATTTTCGGGTCTGCCGCAAGCTTTATCGCCTCGGCACACGGAGTTGTGCACGGCGTTCGGACGTCAGAGAGCCAGCTTTCTCGAACTATGCGACGCGGTCGCGCGGCTCGTTTCCGGCGGTGATCGCGTCGAGATTGTCGAGCGCGCGAAAGCCCATCGCGTCGCGCGTTTCGCGTGTCGCGCTGCCGATATGGGGCAGTAGGAACGCGTTCTCGACCGCGTGAAACGCGGGGTCGATCGCCGGTTCGTTGTCGTAGACGTCGAGACCCGCGGCGGCGAGCTTCCCCGAGGCCAGCGCGGCGAGCAACGCCGCCTCGTCGACGATCGCGCCGCGCGCCGTGTTCACGAGAATCGCATGATCGGGCAAAAGCGCGATGCGCTCGGCGTTGATCAGCTTCCGGGTCTCGGGCGTCGCCGGGCAGTGTACCGACAGGAAATCGCATTCCGGCAGCATTGCCTCGAGGCTCTCGTGGAACGTCGCACCGGCCTCCAGTTCGGCGGCGAGCCGGCGGTGGTTGTGGTAATGCACCGTCATGTCGAAGCCGCGCGCGCGCCGCGCGGTGACCAGGCCGACGCGGCCCATGCCGACGATGCCGAGGCGCTTGCCGGTAACCTCGATGCCGACCATGAACGCCGGCGACCAGGAATTCCAGCCGCCCGAACGCAGCAGCCGCTCGCCTTCGCTGGCGCGCCTGGCGGCGCCGAGCATCAAGAGCATGGCGATTTCGGCGGTCGCGTCGCTCAGCACCTCGGGCGTGTTGGTGACGGCGATACCGCGCGCCTTCGCGGCCGCCAGGTCGACGTGGTCGACGCCGACCGAGAAGTTGACGATCGCGCGCAGACGCTCGGGCAGCCGGGCGATCACCGCGGCCGACAGATTCTCGGTGTGACACGGCACGATGGCGTCGGCGTCCTGCGCGCGCTCGACCAGCTCGTCGTCGCTGTAGCGGCGGTCTTCCGGGTTGAAGCGCGGGTCGTAGTCGCGCCGCAAGCGATCCTCGACCGCGTCGGGTAGCTTGCGGGTGACCAGGACGGTCGGTCGGTCGCTCATGAAGCTTTCTCCTCGGGATTCACGCACCTGTCGGCGGGCGCATTATAGGCACAATCGGTCGCCCTGTCGGCGACCCGAAATTCACGCGCGCCGCGCGAATCGGCTTGCATTCTCACCCGAAAATATGATTAACGGGCGCCCTGGGACACCGGTCCGAGGCCGGGCCACGGTCGTGGGGGGACGATCATGCGGTATTGCATCGTAGGCGCGGGCGCCATGGGCGGCTTGCACGGGCGCCATGGGCAAATAGATTCAGCCATTAAACGGTCCAAGAATCGTAGACAAAATTTTTCAAAACTTGAGTTTTCAGTTATCGCGCTATCGATGGGAGGACACCATGCGAGTTTTAGCGCACGGACCACCATTTCGGCACCCAACCTGGATCGACAGGGCCGTGACGCCTGCCCTCATGGGGATTGGTATGCAATCCTTGGGATTCGGCCTTCAGGCGCTTGTGCCAAGCATGCCGAAACAAATCGCTTGGGTTCTGTTTTTGGGTGGAATGCTGCTCATCGGATTCAGCCTTTTTCATTGGGTCGTGGACACGATCCTACCCAAGATACCCATCCCTCGCTGGCTACCGGAAAAATTGAGAACACCAATTTTTTGGGCAAAATATAAACCGATCGTTGGATATGTTGAAATACCTCAATTTTATGTAAATGATAAATTAGGAAAGGAAAAAAGTCTGGAGATATATACTGATGTATTTATAACTTCAGTTTTCCCGTACGGGATGACGCGTGTCAATTTTAAGCCGTCTTTGGTCAGGCTATATGAAATATTCGATAACAAACGGCATGTTTTCGAATTCTCGCCGGTACTCGGTTCACTTATTTGGCAATTGGGGCCTGGCGAAACACGAATACTTCGTGTAAAATTTGAATGGAGCAGCTGCGAACACGGTTTGGCGCGATCACCAGACATTGATCGCGAATTTGACTGGCGGTTAGTGAGAGTTCGCGCGAGCCTCGTGGGCGAGAATATCGTCTCTCGAGATTTGCCTGATGTGCAAGGGCACGTGCTTGGTGTGAAGGAGAGGGGTTCCGAATGAATGCCGTGCGGGCCGCCGAATGATTGCCCAATAGGTCTTCATTATCCGACCTAACTCACTGAGAATAAATCTGAAATTCCATTCCGGTAGTTTTCTCTTGCTGCCGTTTACGAAAATGTGAATAAAGGGCGCTCGGGCCGCCCGGTCGGCCCATGTCTCGGGGTGGGGGGCATTCCAATGCGGTATTGCATCGTGGGCGCGGGCGCCATGGGCGGCCTGCTCGCCGCCAAACTGGCGCTCGCCGGTGAGGACGTCACGGTCATCGCGCGCGGCGCGCATCTTCAGGCGATTCAGCGCGACGGGCTCAAGCTGATCATGAAGGACGGCGAGGAGCACGTCGCGCGCGACATCGTCGCGACCAGCGACATGCGCGAGGCCGGCGAGCACGACGTCGTCATCCTGGGCATCAAGGCCCAACAGATTCCCGGCATGGCGCATGCCGTGCGTCTGATGTTCGGCAAGAACACCGTTGTCGTGCCGGTGCAGAACGGCATTCCGTGGTGGTACTTCCACAAGCACGGCGGGCCGTTCGACGGCCGGCGCCTCGACGCGCTCGACCCGGTCGGCGCGATCGACGGCAGCATCAGCCCCGGGCGCATCATCGGCTGCATCGCCTATCCCGCCGGCTACATCGCCGAACCCGGCGTGATCCAGCACGTTTCGGGTGACCGCTTCCCGCTCGGCGAGCTCGACGGCACGATCACGCCGCGCATCGAGGCGATTTCCGAATCGTTCACCAACGCCGGCTTCAAGGCCTATATCCTCGAGGACATCCGCTCCGAGGTCTGGCTCAAGCTGTGGGGCAACCTGTCGTTCAACCCGGTCAGCGCGCTGACCGGCGCGACGCTCGAGGGCATGTGCCAATACCCGCCGAGCCGCGATCTGGTGGCCAAGATGATGACCGAGGCGCAGGACGTCGCCCACAAACTCGGCATTACCTTCCGCCACACCATGGAGAAGCGCATCGACGGCGCCGAGAAGGTCGGCGCCCACAAGACCTCGATGCTGCAGGACGTCGAGGCCGGCCGGCCGACCGAGGTCGAGGCGACGGTCGGCGCGGTGGTCGAGCTCGGCCGGCTGACCGAGACGCCGACGCCGCATATTAACGCGGTTTACGCCTGCCTCAAGCTGCTCGAGGAAACGCGATTCGCCGACAGCGCCCTGGTGGCCGCCTAGGTCGCTCGGGTTCGGCGCGGCAAGGCCGCATGTCACCCAATAATGGGGTCGGATACCATTTCTCTAATTATTTTAACGACAATTCAATGAAGTAAACGGTGTCTGACCCCAATAATTATGGCGCGGATGCGTCGGCCGGGCGCTACAGGGCGTGCATCGCCGATGCGGTGATGTTCTTCTTTCGGATGTTGATGGTCACCGGCGTCGCGTTGCTGAGGATGTCGAACACCGGACAATGCGCGTCGACCGCGTCCTTCAGGCGCTGAATGTCTTGCTCGCTCGCCGGGCTGTCGATGACCACGTCCGCGGTGATTTTCGAATAACCCGGCCGCGCCTCGTCATCGACGTCCAAAAAGCCGCATAGATCGATGTCGCCGGTGACCTCGACGACGATTCCGTCCATCGGAATGCCGAGCAGGTCGGCATACAGCCGGTAGGTGATCTCCTGACAAGCGCCGAGCGCCGTCAGGATCAGCTCGACCGGATTGGGGCCCGCGTCGGACCCGCCGAGCGCCTCCCGTTCGTCGATCGTCAGGTTGAAGTTCCGCGTTTGCGCCACGCACTGCAATCCTTCGACCAGCGCGCTCACCGAGCGGTACTGGACCTTGGCGCGCTCGGCGTTCGAGCGGTACGTCGACTGGAACGCCTCGACTTTCTCCTTGAAAGACGTCTTTTCATTCATCAGCCGTGTCCCCGGGGCGATGTGTTCCTGGGATCAAGCTGTCACAATCAGCCCGGAGATTCAATCGATCCGGTCCTTCGGGGTCCTCACAAAATCTTGATTTACATCCAACCCGACGGCCGCATTCCAGTTGGTCGTCCCAATCCCCGGGATTCGGTGCCCGTGGCCCAATCGACAGCCCATTGGCCATTTAGGGCCACAGCGGTTACAAATGGTCCGGTCCCGGCGGCCCTCTGGTCGTCGGTTCGCACAGGGGGTGCCGGCCGAAAAACAAAAATTCGGCCCTGTTTGGCCGTCCAAGAACGCGGATTTCACGTCCAATGCATTCGAAGTCCGTTTCGCGTTTTGGCGGTTTGCGAGATCGCCGTTATGGCGCTGTGGTTTTCGGCGTCCGCCGTCATACCTTCGATTTCCGCGGAATACGCGTTGACGCCAACTCAGGCGTCCTTGTTTACCAGCAGCGTCCAGATCGGGTTCGTCGTCGGCACCTTGATCAGCGCTCTCCTTGGATTGGCGGATCGCATCGATCCGCGACGGTTTTTCATGGCCTCGGCGATCATCGCCGCGGCCGCCAACGCGGTCATCCTGTTGGTCGACCCGACCTCGTTCACGATGATCGCGATGCGCTTCGTCACCGGCGCCTGCATGGCGGGCGTCTATCCGGTCGGCATGAAGATGGCCAGCACCTGGGCCAAGGGCGATCTCGGGCTCCTGGTCGCCATTCTGGTCGGCGCCCTGACCCTGGGCTCGGCGTCGCCGCATCTGTTCAACGCGTTGGGTGGCGTCGATTGGCGGTTCACCATCGCGACGGGATCGATCGTCGCGCTCGCCGCCGCGCTGCTGATCAACCTGGTGTCCTTGGGTCCCAACCTCGGCAAGGCGCCGCCGATCGATCCGCGGCTCCTGCTCCGGGCCTTCAAGTCGCGCTCGATGCGGCTCGCCAATTTCGGCTATCTCGGCCACATGTGGGAACTCTATGCCATGTGGGCTTGGCTGGGGGTCTTCCTGGACGCGAGCTTCCGCTTTTCGGGCGGCGCCGATCCCGCTTTCTGGGCGCGCATCGCGACCTTCCTCGCGATCGGCGTCGGTGGCTTGGCGGGCTGTCTGGCGGGCGGCTACTTCGCCGACCGGCTCGGCCGGACGACGATAACCATGGCAGCGATGACCGTAAGCGGGGCCTGCGCCGTCATCGTCGGGATGATGTTCGGCGCGGCGCCGATTCTGCTGACCGTCGTATGCATCGTTTGGGGCGTTTCGATCGTCGCCGATTCGGCCCAGTTCTCCGCCTCCATCGCCGAGCTATCCGAACCACAGCTGGTCGGCACCATGCTGACCGTTCAGACCTCGGCAGGGTTTCTGCTGACCTTGATCACGATCCACCTGATGCCCGTGCTGGTGGCGCACACGGGGTGGTCCGTGGCGTTCGCGACGCTCGCTTTGGGACCGGTGTTCGGCGTCTGGTCGATGGGCCGGTTGCGGCGTCACCCCGACGCCATCAAGATGGCCGGCGGGCGGCGGTAGAGTCTTTGTTCCGGTCACCTTTGGTGACCTGCGCTCAATCGCCGCGCATACTTCCGCCGAGCGGTCGGCGGCCCCCCTCTTGTTGGAATCAAGGTTGGCGCGGGCTGGAAGATTCCGATCGAGTTCAATTTCGATCGCACAATTCTCTAACCCATGGGGCGGCGCAGCGTTCTACGATCCGTCGGCTTGGTTGACAAGCGTGATCTTGGGATCGCGCGCCAGCGTCTGGTACACGACGCAATAGCGCTCGGTCAGCTTGAACAAAGTGGCGAGCTGCTCTTCGCTCGCAGTGGTATCGAGGTCGAAGCGCAGGCGGATGTCGGTGAAGCCGACCGCGGCGTCGCGGTCGACGCCCAGCGTGCCGCGGAAATCGAGATCGCCCTCGGCGTGCACCGTGCCGCCCGCGACCGGCACATCGAGTGCTGTCGCCACGGCGCGCAGCGTCACGCCCGCGCAGGCCGCGAGTGCCTCGAGCAGCATGTCGCCCGAGCAGGCCGACAGGCCGTCGCCGCCAGTCGCGGGGTGCAGCCCGGCCTCGACGATCGCCTTGCCCGTGTCGACCGAGCAGGTAATGCCTTCCTCGCCAAGGGTACCGTCGGCCTTGAGCGTAATGACCGCCGATTGCGGTGATTCCTTGTATTGATCTTTGAACGGCGCTTGCAGCGCCCGGAGTTCTGCCGCGTCCATCACGATCTCCTCACATGCCTGGGCGTGAAGATATCAATTTCGGCACGGCAACGATAGCGCCGCTCAAAGCTCGATTGCGGCGGCATCGCGGAGTATCGCCTCGGCGCCCGGCGTATAGCGACCGTCGGCCTCATGCAGCGCCAAACCCGGCGCGAGTACGGCCGGTGTCGCGGCGCCTTTGCGTGCTTGAACGATGACACGCCTGGCCGGCCGCCCACCCGTCGCGTCGGGCCACAAGGGAAAGACCACGATTGCGCCCGCCTTGCCGTACAGATGCGCAATCAGCGCGTCGAGCCGGTCGGCACGATGGACGATGGTGATGATGCCGCGCGGTTTTGCCATGCGTATGCAAAAGCCGATCCAGGCGGCGAGGTCGGCCGTCCCTTCGATCGCCGCAAGCGCCTTGGCGTCGTCGGGCGATCGCTCGACGCGGCCGGCTTCGTGGTGCGGCGGGTTCGACATGACATGGTCGAAGCTGCCCGGCGCGAGGCGCGGCGGCGGCTGCATCAGGTCGCCGACCAGCACCTCGACCCGGTCGCCGACGCCGTTGAGCGTGGCATTGTCGGTCGCAAGGCGTGCCAGCTCGCGTTGCATCTCGATGCCGACGATGCGGCAGCCGGGCGCCCGTGTCGCGAGACAGAGCGTGGCGGCGCCCGCGCCGGCGCCGACATCGAGCACGGTCTCGCCGGCCCCGGCAGGCACGGCGGCGGCGAGCAGCACCGGATCGATCGCCGCGCGGTAGCCGGCCTTGGGCTGCTTCAGGCGGACACGACCGCCGAGCAGATTGTCGTCGGTCAAGCCGTCAGTCACGGCGATAAGACTCGCCCGCCAAATCGAGCACGCGGCGCGCCGCGACGATATCGTCGTCGATGACCATCAGACGGCGCGGGATGGCGCCGATGCTGCCCTCGAGGATGCTCGTGTGGGTGTCGAGCACCACGGTCTCGATGCCCGCGTCGGCGAGCAGCGCGCCGAGGAACGACAGCCGCACGATGTCGTTTGTCCGCAACAACTCGACCATGTTTAATCCCGCTTCCCCCCATTCGCCCGTCTGATAAACTGCCAACATAACAACAACGGGCGGCCATGCTTGCCCGAGCGCCAACGGCGCGTCAAGGGAGGGGGAACGACACATGGCTTCGGTGGTAGACCTGCACGCGCAGCGCGCGCCGGCCGGGCGGCCGACGCTCGACCGGCTCAATGGGCTGGTCGCCGATGAACTCACCGCGGTGAACCGGTTGATCGTCGAGCGCATGAACAGCCAGGTCGCGCTGATCCCGCAGCTCGCCGGCCACATCATCGCCTCGGGCGGCAAGCGCATCAGGCCCATGCTGACGTTGACCGCGGCCAAGCTGTGCGGCTATGCGGGCACGCGCCAGGTCGGGCTCGCCGCCTGCGTCGAGTTCATCCACACGGCGACGCTGCTGCACGACGACGTCGTCGACAAGAGCGACCTGCGCCGCGGCAACGCGACCGCCAACGCGGTGTGGGGCAACAAACCGAGCGTGCTGGTCGGCGATTTCCTGTTCTCCCGCGCCTTCCAGTTGATGGTCGGCGACGGCTCGCTCAAGGTGCTCAATATCCTCTCCGACGCCTCGGCAACGATCGCCGAGGGCGAGGTCCTGCAGCTGGTCACCTCGAATGACACGGCGACCAGCGAGGAAGCCTATCTCGAGGTCATCGTCGCCAAGACCGCGACGTTGTTCGCCGCCGCCTGCCGGCTCGGCGCCGTCGTCGTCGACCGCCCGGCGGTCGAGGAGGACGCGCTAAAGAGCTATGGCATGAACCTCGGCATCGCCTTCCAGCTGATCGACGATGTGCTCGATTATTCGGCGCGCCAGGCCGAGCTGGGCAAGACCGTTGGCGACGATTTCGCCGACGGCAAGATCACGCTGCCCGTGGTCCTCGCCTATCGGCGCGGCGACGCCGACGAGCAGGCGTTCTGGCGCCGCGCGCTCGAGGACGGCGACCAGCGTGACGGCGATCTCGCGCACGCCATCGAGCTGATGCAGCGTCACGGCACGTTGACCGACACGGTCGAGCGCGCGCGCCATTACGGCGCGGTGGCGCGCGACGCGCTCGGCATCTTCGCCGACGGCGAGGAGAAGGCGGTGCTCCGGGAGCTGGTCGACTTCTGCATCGAGCGGGCCTACTGAGCGTACCGGCGCAGCCACCCGGTTCAAGACGACCATACGATTCAAGACGGATCGGGAGACGAGACCCATGAGCGAGCCGAAGACGATCGCGTTTTTCCCGGAGGGCGCCTTCGGACCGGCGCTCAACTCGGTCGGCATCGCGCAGGCCTGTCGCGAATTGGGCCACAATTCGGTGTTCATCTGCGACCCCGGCTTCGCCGGCGTCTTCAAGGAATACGGCTTCGACGAGCACCCGGTGAACATGTCCGAGCCGATGGCACCCGAGGCGATGGCGAAATACTGGTCGGACTTCATCAACGGCCACATCGCCAACTTCGACCTGACGCCCTATGAGCAGATCGGCAACTACGTCAAGGAGTGTTGGGAGGCGATCGTCAGCACCTCGGTGTGGGCCGAGAAGGAACTGCCCGACATCCTCGCGCGCATCCAGCCCGACGTCATCTGCATCGACAACGTGATCTTGTTTCCGGCGACCAAGCGCTACGGCGTGCCCTGGGTGCGCATCGTCTCGTGCAGCGAGAACGAGTTCCCCGACCCCGACATCCCGCCGCACCTCTCGGGCTGCAGCGAGACCGACAAGGACTGCTTCGCGGCGTTCGAGGCGCGCTTCAACGCGATGGTCAAGCCGATCCACGACGAATTCAACGGCTTCCTCGCCGATTGCGGCGAGGCGCCCTACCCGCTCGGCCAGTTCTTCGAGGCCTCGCCCTACCTGAACCTGCTGCTCTATCCCGAACCGGTGCGTTTCGAGCGGCGCAACCCGCTCGACCCCGAGAAGTTCCAGTACCTCGAAGGCTGCGTCCGGGCCGATGCGCCCTACGAAATACCGAAATTCGAGGCCAACAATAGGGCGCCGCTCCTGTACGTCTCGTTCGGCAGCCTGGGCTCGGGCGACACCGATCTCTTGAAGCGCATCATCGCGCTGATCGGCAAGCTGCCCTACCGCGCGCTGGTCAACGTCGGCGACTACATCGACGCCTACGACGCGCCGCCGCCCAACGTGCACCTCGCGTCATGGTATCCGCAGCCCTCGGTGCTGCCCCTTATCGACGCGGTGATCCACCACGGCGGCAACAACTCGTTCACCGAGTGCCTCTATTTCGGCAAGCCGGCGATCATCATGCCCTACGTCTGGGACGGCCACGACAACGCCATGCGCGTGCAAGAGACGCGCCACGGCTTGCGAATGCACCGCTCGAACTGGACCGATGACGTACTCGCCGGCGCCATCGAGACGCTGCTCACCGACGCCGAGATGGGCGCCAAACTGGCCGACACTTGCGACCACATGCAAGAAGAGAACGGCGCCGAGAAGGCCGCCCGCCTGTTGGACAAGCTCGCCAGGGAGCACGGCTGAATAGGCGCGACGGCCTCGAGCGCTCCATTAAACGAAAGCAGTATACATTTTTTTGCGATGAGCCTGCGAACGATTGGATGGCGCCGAGGAGATGTGCAACGGGTCGGCGGAGATCGGCAAATTAATTGTATACTGCATACGTTTAATGGAGCTTGTGATCAATCCGCCGACGACCGATTGATGTAAATGTATACTGCTTACGTTTATCGGCGCCGCCCGATGTCATCGTCTGTGGCGGTCGCATCGAACACCCGTTTGTCGACGCTAGATGTCATGGCATCCAGCGTAGCAGACCGGGGCGCGCAAGGCGGCTTGCGGCGCGTGCCGGTTGGCGCTATACGTGGCGCGCCCGCGAGCCCGCGGGGGTCGGAGGATTTACCGGAGTGTAGCTCAGCCTGGTAGAGCACCGTCTTCGGGAGGCGGGGGCCGGTGGTTCGAATCCACTCACTCCGACCAGCAGCGCAAAGGCTCGGCCGACATCGGCCGGGCCTTTGTTTTTGGCATGCTTACGCCGCCGCCTTCGCCTCGAAGAGATGCACGTCGCGCCGCGCGAAGGGGATCGAGATGCCGGCGGCGGTGAGCGCATTCTCGAACGCCTTGGTCAGGTCGGTCATGCCATGCGCGTTGCGCGTCGCGCGCGAGATTCAACGCATCCCGATCCAACCGTCGACGAGAATGATGATGCCGCCGATGACGTCGAGCCCGTAAATCGTGATGGCCTCGAAGGCCCGATTGACGTTTTCCTGGTTCATGCCCTTGTCCCCCGCGGAAATATTTCGCCCGCCTTATAGGCAAAGCACGCGGATTGTCCAGCGATGCGCGGCGGGCGCCGCGCCGGTCATCGACACCCGCGACCCCTCCGCCGAAGCCTTCGGCGACCAGGGTTGACGGGGCTTACTCGACGCCGCCGGCGTCCTCGAGCATCACAATCACCGCGTCGTGGTCGGCGGCGATGTAGTCGCGCGGCTGGGCGAAATTGCCGGCCAGCACGGCGAGGCCGAGCGCCGTCTTGCCGACGTCGTTGCGCGCGTTGACCGCGGCGCCGCGTTCGAGCAGCAACGCGACCGTCGCCCTGCGGCCGCGGCTCGCGGCGTACATCAGCGCGGTGGCGCCGACCTCCGAGGCGGCGTCGATCGCGACGCCGACGTCGATCAGCGCGGCCACCGCGGCCGTGCGCCCCATCTCGGCCGCCGTCAGGAACACCGCGTTGCGCAGCGCCGCGACGGCGTCGCCGCCGCCCGGTGTCGTCACCGCCTCGAGATCGCCGTTGGTCGCGCCACGCTTGGCCTGGTAGAGCATGATCGCGACTTCGGCGTGGCCGTCCGCCAGGCCGTGGACGACGATGTCGCCGACCGCGAAGACCGCGCATTCGCGCGCGAAGCGCTCGAGACAGTCCTCGATCGCCTGGTCGATCGCGATGCCCGGCTGGCTGATGCGCTCGCTGCGGCCCCAGCGTCCCGTCCCGGCCTCGATGGCGAAGGCCTTGAAACCGAGTGCTTGGGGCACATCGCCGTATTCCTGGAACGGGATCTGCGCGCGCGGCGGCAGCAGCGCCAGCGTCGCCGGGTCGGCGGCCCGCGTCGGTCCGGCCACGCTCGCGGCAAACAACGACGCGGCGAGGGTTATCGTATGGCCGGACATTGCCTTGGTCATCGCCGTCCCTACCCGCGCCGCCGGCCGTCCTGGTCGATCAAGAAGCTTAGCGCGACGTAGCGTCGCCCGCGCGTCACCGGCGGCGCCTGATGCAGCAGCGAGCAAGAGAACAAGATGGCGCCCCCCGTCCCCGTCGAATAGACCTGATCGCCGTATTCGGGAAACATCAGCCCGCCGCCCTCATAGCCCTCGTTGAGGTTCACGGTGATGGCGAAACGCCGGTTGGCGGTCTGCGGCGTCGTGTTGTCGCGGTGCGCGTGGAAATAGTCGCCGCGCTCGGCCTCGTAAGCGCCGATGCAGAACGCCTCGATCACCGTGGTGGCGAAGTTGAACGCCTTGAACACTTCGGGCGCGATGCGCCGCTCGACATAGCCGATCAGCTCGTGGTTGACCGCGTCGGACGGGTTGTGGTCGAGCCGCTTCTTGATGCCGTGATCGATGGCGCGGCTCGCCGGGTCGACCGTGCCCGAACCGCGCTTGCGCACGCCGCCTTCGGCGTGATCGTCGCGCCAGTCGCCGATCAGCCGTTCGCAGAGCGCGGCGTCGAAGACGTCGGGGATCAACAGCACCGGCGCCTGGGCCGAGACGATACCGGGGGCGCCCAACCGCCGGCGGCTCGGTCGGCAGATGGGCCAGCGCGCGGGCGGCGTGGCCGTCGCCGGGCGCGTCCGGCAGCGACGCGAGCACATGTTGGTTGCGGTCGAGAACGAGCGTGGCGAGCCCGTCGACGCCGTAGCCGCGGGTGATCGCGCCTTCCGGGTCGGAGAACAGGGTGAAGTCGATGCCATGCGCGTCGACCAGCCGGCGGTTCGCCGCCACCGCGTCGCGCGTCACCGCGACGATCCGCGCGCCGGCGTCTGCGAACGCCGCGCCGCGCTCGACGAAGCCGAGCAGCGCGCCGAGCGCCGCCGCGTCGCGGCCCGACGGGTAAAAGAACAGGACCACCCGGTTGCCCTTGAAGCGGTCGTAGAAGCGCCCGAACTTGCCGTCCGGGTTGGGCAGCATGAAATCGGGCGCGCGGTCGCCCCGCGTGAAACCCGGCGCCGGCCCGGTCTTCGGTCGTTGCTTCGCCATGGCGGGATAATGCGCCAAACCGTGCGGCCGGGCCAAGCCCCCTGCGCGCGGCCAACCGCATTGCCGCGCTCGACGCGGCCGAGCGTGCACGGCGTGAAGGCGATCGTCTGCATGTCGAACCTGGTGCCGCGCAACAAGCTCGACGCGCGTCATCGGCATCTCGACGGACCAGGGTGCCGCGATGTACCAGAGCAAGCGCGCCGGCCAGCCGGTGCGGGTCGAGGAGGCGCCGAGCCTGGCCGACAGCCTGGGCGGCGGCATCGGCCTCGACAACGTCTTCAGCTTTGCGCTGGTGCTGGTGACCGAACACGAGATCGCCCGGGCGATGCGCCACGTCTTTCGCACCGAGCGTCTGGTCGCCGAGGGCGGCGCCTGCGTCGGTATCGCGGCCTTGCTCAACGATCGCGCGGACCGGTTCGGCGACAACATCGCCGTCGTCGTCAGCGGCGCCGACGTCGACCTCGACCGCTTTCTCGCGATCGTCGGCAACGAGGCACGGCCATGAGCGTCACGATCCTGACCGAAACCGGCGTCCAGGACACCGCTATCGCGCTCCACGCCTTCCACGAGGCGACCGAACGCGGCTTCGGCACGGTCATCGAGACGTAATGTGTGATCCGGTCATCTTTACGCCGTAAAGATGACCTGCGCTCAATCGCCGCGCATGCTCTCGCCGAACGGTCGGCGGCCCGCAGTCGCGGGCTGGCATCATCCGACCGATTCTGATCGATTGGATGATGCCTTTGGCGCGAACGCCGCCGCGACGACGTAGAACGCGAGCGCGAGCGCGACGACGACGGTGAAGCCCCAGTGGACGGCGAGCAGCATCGCGAGCACGGCGGCGATCACCGAGGCACAGCCGTTGATCGCCCAGGCCCACGGCACCAGCGCGGGCGCTGCCTCCGCGACGCGCGCGAGTCCGAGCGGGAACGGCATGCCCATGAAGAAGGCGAGCGGCGCGATCAGGCCGACCGAGACCGCGACGCGCGCCGCCTCGGGCAGCGGGCGCAGCCAGTCGAACAGCACGGGCAGCAGGGCCAGATAAACCGCCGCGATGACGACGATGCAGCCGACCGCCAACGCGATCGGCGGCAACCGCCAGCGTTCGCCGAAGCGCTTGGCGGCGCCGCTGCCGAGCCCGGCGAAGACCAGGAAGGCGCTCAGCACCACGGCGATGGCGTAGAGCGGGTGGCTCAGGAACAGCGCGAAGCGCTGCATGAAGGCGATTTCGACGAACAGGAAGGCGAGGCCGAGCGCGAGAAAATACACCGCGACGCGCGCCAACGACGGCCCGCCGGCCGCGCGTTTGAGCACGCCGAGCGGCGCGAGCACGAGAACCAGGCTGGCGAGCGCCGCCTGGACCAGCGTCGCCGCCAGGATGATCGTGCCCCATTCGATCAACGGCACGCCGCCGCCCGAGCGCAGGCGCAACAGCTCGGGCAGCACGCGCCATTTCATGAAGTGGAAGAAATAGGGCCGGTCGTCGGTCGCCGGCGCGACGTCGAACTTGTAGCCCGCCAGGAACGCGTCGCGCCTTGGCCCGAGCAAGGCCACCGCCGCCTCGTGGAGATAGGGCCTGGGCAGGATGTTGCGGCGGTTCGCCTCGTCGGCGCGCATGCCGGGCAGATAGGCGATGTCGAACGCGCGCGCCTCGGCGAAGCGCCGCACCGCCGCCTCATCGTCGCCCGTCAAGGCGCCGTTCTTGACCAGCAGCGTCGCGGTGTCCCAGCTTCGGATTACGGCGAGCCGCGCGCGGGGCTCGGCGACGCCGCGGCGCTCGAGCGCGGCGATCGCCGTGGCCAACAATTTCACGCTGTCGCGCGGCGGCAGCCTGAGCCAGCGCGTGATCGCCAAGAAGCCGCCGCTGTCGAGGCGGTCGAGGAGGGTCTCGAGCGCCTCGACCGTGTAGAGCGTGCTCTCGTTCAGCGCGTGCAGGCCGGCCGCCGAGGCCGTGAAGGCGTCGAACAGCGCGAGATGGACGAGTTCGTAGCGCGCCGTAGAGCGGGCGGCGAAACCGCGCGCTTCGGCGATGTGCAGGACGACCCCGGGCCGCGCGTAGAGGTTGCCGGCGAATTCGGCGTGCGTCTCGGCGACCAGCGCGGCCATCTGCGGGTTGACCTCGACCGCGTCGATCCGTCGCGCGCCATGGAACAACGCGAGCCGCACGTCGGCGCCGCCGCCGGCGCCGAGCACCAGCACGCGCGGCCGATCGAGCAGGTGATAGGGCAGCGCCGCGGACGTGTCGTCGAGATAGGCGGCGTTCTCCGGGCCGTCGCCACGCAGGATTGGCGTCATCGCGCCGCCGTCGGTGAAGACGCCGAGCTGCGCCGGGATATCGGCGCGCGACATCAGGCTCAGCCCGGGCGCGTGACGCAACGGCGTCTCGGGGCTCTCGACGACGCTGAGCACGCCCAACGGGCTCGATCGCGTCTCGATCACCCTGGCGCCCGGGATGCGCAGCGCCTGGCTCAGGCCCTTGTAGGGCGAGAGCCTCGGCTCAACGAGTCCCTCGGGCACCAGCAACGGCGCCACGACGCCGACAGCGATCAGCGCGGCGGCGACCGCGCGCCGCCCCGCGCAGCCGAGGCCCGCGGCGACCAGCCCGGCGCCGCCGATCAGCGCCAGGCAGTCGCCCGGCGGCAGCGCGAAGAGCACCGCGACGATCGCCAGCGCGCCGGCTCCGGCGCCCATCAGGTCGGCGCGGTAGATGCGCTCGATGCCCGCGCCGTACCGCGCCAAGGCGAGGCCGATGCAACTCGCCGCGCAGAAGAACGGCACGGCGAGCACCAGGTAGAGCGCCAGCAGGTAGAGCTGCTGGCGCGTGTCCCAGACGATCTCGAGCGGGTTGAAAGGTAGCCGCTGGGCGAGCGCGAAGGCCGCCACCGCGAGCACGCCGAAGAGCGCCGCGAAGACCGCGAACACCGCGTCGAAGCGGTCGAGCAGCCAGCCGCGGGCGAGCGCGATAAAAGTTCCGCTGGCGCCGTAGCCGAGCAGCGCCAGACTGATGATCATATAGGCGAAGTGATGCCACTGGACGATCGAGAACAGCCGCATCAGGAGGATCTCGTAGGCGATCGCCGCCGCCGACAGCAACGCGATGGCGATCAGCAGCCGCACGCGCCGCCTCAGGGAAGCCGGGTGAAGGGCACGAAGGCGACCGGCAGCATCTGGCGCGTCGTGACCGTTCCGGCGGCGTCCTTCTCGACGAGCACCAGCTGCTGGGTCACGAAGCGCGCGCCGACCGGGATGATCATCCGCCCGCCGGGCTTGAGCTGGTCGATCAGCGGCGGCGGGATGGTCACGGCCGCGGCGGTGACGATGATGGCGTCGAACGGCGCGTGCTCGAGCCAGCCGTGGTAGCCGTCGCCCCAGCGCGCCGTGACGCTGTCGTAGCCGAGCCGCGCCAGCCGTTCCTTCGCCTCGGCGGCGAGCGGCGGGACGATCTCCATGGTGAAGACGCGCATGCCGAGCGCCGCGAGCACCGCCGCCTGATAGCCCGAGCCGGTGCCGATCTCGAGCGCCGTCCGGCCCGGCTCCGGGTCCAGCAGATCGCTCATCAGCGCGACGATATAGGGCTGCGAGATGGTCTGGCCGTGGCCGATCGGCAGCGGCCGGTTGGCGTAGGCCATCGGGCGCAGGGCCCAGGGCACGAACTCGTGGCGGGGCACTTGGCGCATCGCCTCGATGACCCGGTCGTCGAAGCGCGGCCGGCCGGTCCAATCCGCCGTGCGCCGCGCGTCCTCGGCGACCTCGGCGAGCAGCGCCTCGCGGACCTCGGCGTACGCGTCGTCCTGCGCCAACGCCTGGCCGCATGCAAGGAACAGGAGCGCGGCGCCGGCGAGCGCCGCGCGGCCAAGCTCGCGCGCGCAAAGCAATTCGGTCATGCCGCCCTTGCCGAGCTGGCGGCAGGTTTCCACGCCGAGGCCGCGGTTGGCCCCGGTGAAGACGGCGACGCGCGCGGGCTCGGCCATCGCGGTCCCTCTATGGAATGTTACGGGCGGTCGCGTCATCCTCCCCGCTCGGCGCCGACTGAGTCAAGCTGGGCTACGGACGGTTGTGCGTCGGTTTGCGATTTGACGTGGCTTGAAAGCACCAAGCGGACTCAACCGCCGAAACGGGTTACGCAGCACCTGGCTAGCTGTCTTGGCGAAATTTGGTCCTCATGTTTTTCTGAATATCACTATCTTTAGGCGCGCCCTCATCCACGGCGTCATCGATAGGCAGATACGTCATCCCATCGGTTTCAAAACTTAACACCGCGTAGGAAGAGCCCGCCTTTTCAAGCCTAGCGATACTTTGGTCATAGGATTTGGTACAATCAGTCTTGCCTATCCGGTTTACACCCACACCCACTAGGGCTAGAATGGGCGCAAACCGGATATAGGGGAGCGCGCCATGGATGTTCTCGACCGCGCCGATCTCCCATTCCCGCATTCGCTACCCGAGTTCCAGCGACTTTTCCCCGATGATGCGGCCTGCGCCGCCTACCTGGAGAAAGCCCGCTGGGGAGACGGCTTTGCCTGCCCGCACTGCGGCACGGCGGGAGAGCCGTTCCACTTTGAAAACCGCCCTGGCGTCCTGCGCTGCCGCAAGTGCCGCCAGAACACCGGGCTGACGGTGGGAACAGTGATGGAGCGTAGCCACACTCCGCTGAACGTCTGGTTCTGGGCCGCTTATCTGGTCGCCAGTCAGACGCCCGGCATGTCCGCCGTGCAGTTTCAGCGGCAACTTGGTCTTTCGCGCTACGAGACGGCCTTTCAAATTCTCCACAAGCTCCGCTCGGGCATGGTGCGGCCCAACCAAGACAGGATCGGTGGACAGCCCAAGAACCATGTTGAGGTGGACGAAACCTGGGTTGGCGGGCGAACGCGTGGGGAAGGCCGTGGTGTTCACCACAAGGTTCTCGTCTCCTGTGCCATCGAGGTGCGTCATCGAAAGCCGGGCACCAAGCTCGACAACCGGAAAGACGGACGCTATGCCGGACGCGTTCGGCTCGCCGTCGTGCTCGACCGTAGCGCCGAGTCGCTCTGTGGGTTCGTCGAGAGCACCGTCGCGCCGGGATCGCTGATCGTTACTGACGATTGGAGCGGCTATGCTGGCCTCGGTAAGCGCGGCTATGAGCACTTCGCTGTTGCCGAGTGTGGTGATCCAGAGGTTGCCGAGCAATACCTGCCGATCATCCATCTGGTTTTCGCCAACCTGAAGACGTGGCTGATCGGTATCCACCACGGCGTTAGCCACCAGCACCTACAAGCCTACCTCAACGAGTTCACCTTCCGCTTCAACAGGCGGTTCTACCCGTTCAACGCCTTCCGCTCATTGCTCGGCATCGCGGGCGACACCTCTGCTCCAACCTATGCCGAGCTTTACTCGGGAGAGTGGCGGCACCCTACATGTAGCGGTCATGGGCGTTAACCGGATAGGCAAGGTTCGAATGTCTGCGGTTCGCATTCTCCGATCACATTGACTGCGATCCCTATATCACAGCGACCTATCTCGAACAGAGATACGTGAAATCGGCCGCCTACAAGCACTGTCGGAGTCGCGCGTTCGATGCGCGAGCGGCGAAATCCGGTCAATGAGGATCGGAATCCAGTTCGAATCGAAGTCACTCAAATGAGAAGATACGAGGTTTAACATGAGCAGCGCTCCTTTCCCAACGAGTCCGGCAATCAAGAAATTCGTACTAGATTTGATGGGTGATGTTCAAACACTCAACGATACCAGTGGCGATTTGATCGCCGATTTGAGAAATCATGTCGAATTGGAGGAATTTCAGAAGATTGTCGAAAACATTCTTCCAGCATTGGAAGCGGCCGTTCCGGATGTTGTTGGGGGCACAGGTGTAACGGCCGATGAATTCTCAGAGGACGAGCTTAAGCTGATCATCGCCTTTGCTACTGGAATTCAAGACGCCGCAACACCGTATTCCGACCGACGAGATCCCCGCGGTGACGATTTGATCTTCGAACGGGCGAAGACGCTTATCTTCGTACAGGCAATCGGCAAGCGGCTCGGAAACGCCGATGTAAAAGAACTCCTCGATTCCGTCATCCCTCCTGAATTGGCTGAGGTGTTCGAAAAGCTCTTCTCGCAATTCGACGAGACCAGTGAGGAGCTGAAAGAAGCGGCCGACCAGCTCACCGAGGGCACGGAGGCACTCAGCGAAGCGGCGAATGCATTGCTGGGCGCCTCGCCCGTGACGATCCGCGACGAGGGTGCTGACACCGATACCGTGATCGAGTTTCGGCCGCCCGAGCCCCATGCCGAGGTCGTGACGGTGCCCCTGGTCCGAGCGGAGGTCAAGGCGTTCATCGACGAGATGGACGAGGCGATGCGGCCGATCAGAGAGGGGATCGACGCGCTCTTCGCCGACATGCGCGCGACCGTCGAGGACGTCTTCGGCGAAGCCGAGGTCGACTGGCGCGCCTTCGGCGATACCGCGGCCGGCACGTTGCGCGACATCCTCGCCGCCCACCACGACATGATGGGCAAGCTCGCGCAGCTCTTGAGCCCGCTCGGCGACCTCGTCGGCGATGCGCTGGGCGGCGGCGCCGTTGGCGGCGGTGGTATCGAGGGCGGCGCGGGCAGCGGCGGCGGCCCGTCCTCGGGTGCGCAGGCGCCGGTCCGGCGCTACGCCGAAGGCGGCATCGCGCCGGCCGGTGTCCCGGCCCTGGTCGGCGAGGCAGGCCCCGAGCTGTTCATGCCCGATATATTCGACGACTTGGGCGCGTTCTCCGCCCGCCGTACCATCGAACTGAACCTCAAATTCACGCGCAATGTCGATGCGACCGGCGCGGCGCCGGGGGTCGAACAGGGCATTCATCGGGTGCTCGACGACTTCCAAACGCAAATCGCTCAGGACCTGGAATCCGAATTCCGCCCCTTGGCGCAGCGGCTCGGCCTCAATCTCCGCGTGAATGCCGCCTAGAGCACGAACCGATCGATTGGAATCGATCGGATCACGCAAGCCCGCGCCAGTCTTATTGGGACAAGAGGGGGGCCGCCGACCGTTCGGCCAATCCTTGTGGGATCAAGAATGGCCTTGTGGGATCAAGAATGGCCTTGTGGGATGAAGAATGGCATGCGCGGCGATTGAGCGCAGATCACCAAGGGTGACCGGACAAAAACCGACGGCCCTGCCCTACTCGACCTTCGCTTCTGCTTGATCGACCGCCGCCGCGTCGCGGGCGACGATGGCGCTGATCGGCGCCAGCGTGAAGCCGCGCGCACCGAGCGCGGGCAGCCAGCGCGCGAGTGCTGCGATCGTCTCGGGGCGCGGGTGGCCGATGCCGACCGCGTAGCCCTGCTTACGGGCGAGCGTCTCCAGATCAGCCAGGCGGGCGGCGATGGCGTCTTCGTCGGCCTCGTTGTCGATGAACACGTGGCGCCGCGTCGTCGGCACGCCGGCGTCGCGCGCCATGTCCTCGCCGACGGTCTCCGCCGTTGTGCGCGAATCGAGGTACAGCAGGCCGCGCGCCACAACTTCATCGATGACCACCGCCATGGCGCGCGCATCGCCCGTAAAGCGGCTGCCCATGTGGTTCGAGACGCCGACGTAGCCGCCGAAGCGATCGAGGCTCCAGGCGAGCCGATCGCGGATCTCGTCGTCGTCGAGATCCGTGGTCAGCGCGTTGGGCCCGGTGTCCGCTGTCGGGTCGTCGGGTTCCATCGGCAGATGGACGATCAGCTCGTGGCCCGCCAGGCGCGCCTGCTCGGTCTGCTCGGGCAATCCCTCGGCATAGGGCAGATAGGCGAGCGTGAGCGGCCCGAGCAGGCCGACGACCTGCTGCGACCAGGCGCGCGCCATGCCCATATCGTCGATCACCAGCGCAATCAGCGGCCCCCTCGCCTCGCCGATCGCCACGGCATAGCGGCGCCACGCCGGCAGGTCCTCGAGGAACTCGATGGGCGGCGCCGGTTGTTCGACGGCTGCGGCGGGCGCGCGCGCCTCAGGCGCCTCGGGCGGCGCCAGGGCGACCACGACCTCGGTCGTTTCGGGTGGCGGCGCGGCGAGCTCGACGACCGCCATCGGCGGCGGCTCCAGCGCGATCGCGGGCGCCGTGGCCGCGAAGATCTCATCGCTTCGATCGTCGTCGCGGAACAGATCGCTGCCGGCCAGCCACAAGCCGGTCGCGCCGCCGAGCAAGGCGGCGAGGACGGCCAGGGCGAGGCCGCGCAGCGCGCCGCCCATCAGAGCTTTACCTTGCCCAGCCGCAGCGCATTGCCGATGACCGAGACCGAGCTGACGCTCATCGCCGCGCCGGCGAACATCGGGCTCATGAGCAGACCGAAGACCGGATAGAGCACGCCGGCGGCGACCGGGATGCCGAGCGTGTTGTAGGCGAAGGCGAAGAACAGGTTCTGGCGGATGTTGCGCATCGTCGCGCGGCTCAGCCGCCGGGCGCGGACGATGCCGCCGAGATCGCCGCCGACCAGCGTCACCCCGGCACTCTCGATCGCGACGTCGGTGCCGGTGCCCATGGCGATGCCGACGTCGGCGCGGGCCAGCGCCGGCGCGTCGTTGATGCCGTCGCCGGCCATCGCGACGGTGCGCCCCGCGGCCTGCAGGCGCATGATCGCGGCGCTCTTCTGATCGGGCAGCACGTCGGCGACGACCTCGTCGATGCCGAGCTCGCCGGCCACCGCCTCGGCGGTCACGCGGTTGTCGCCGGTCAGCATGACGATGCGCAGGCCCTCTGCGTGCAGTGCGCGGACCGCCTCGGCGGCTGTCGCCTTGACCGGATCGGCGACCGCGATCAGCCCCGCCGCCGCGCCGTCGACGGCGACGAAGACGACCGTGCCGCCGGTTTCCCTGAGCGTCTCGGCGCGGGCCGCGAGGTCGCCGAGCGCGACACCGAGACCGTCGAACAGCGCCGCGTTGCCGAGCGCGACGTCGCGGCTGTCGACCGTGCCGGTGACGCCCTTGCCGGTTTGCGAGGCGAAGTCGGTCGCGTCGCCGGGGGTCAGCCCCGCGGCCTCGGCGCCCGCGACGATCGCGGCGGCGAGCGGGTGCTCGCTGCCCTTCTCGAGGCTCGCGGCGAGGCGCAGCAGATCGCTCCGCTCGAAGCCCGATACAGGCTCGGCCGCGGTGAGTTGCGGCTTGCCCTCGGTCAGCGTGCCGGTCTTGTCGACGACCAGCGTGTCGACCTTCTCGAGCGTCTCGAGCGCCTCGGCGTTCTTGATCAGCACGCCGGCATGGGCGCCCTGCCCGGTGCCGACCATGATCGACATCGGCGTCGCCAGGCCGAGCGCGCAGGGGCAGGCGATGATCAGCACGGCGACCGCGTTGACCAGGCCGAAGGCGAGCGCCGGTTCGGGCCCGAACAGGCTCCAGACGACGAAGGTGACGACGGCGACGATCAACACGGCGGGCACGAAATAGCCGGCCACGACATCGGCCATGCGCTGGATCGGCGCGCGGCTGCGCTGCGCCTCGCCGACCATCTGGACGATCTGGAACAACAGCATGTCGGCGCCGACCCGCTCGGCGCGCATGATCAGGCTGCCGGTGCCGTTGACCGTCGCGCCGGTGAGCCGGTCGCCGACCTCCTTCTCGACCGGTATGGATTCGCCGGTGACCATCGATTCGTCGATCGACGAGACGCCCTCGAGCACGACGCCGTCGACCGGCACCTTCTCGCCGGGCCGCACGCGCAGACGCTGTCCGGGACGCACCCGGTCGAGCGGAATATCGCTTTCGTCGCCGCTTTCGTCGATCACGCGCGCGGTCTTTGGTGCGAGATCGAGCAGCGAACGGATGGCGCGCCCGGTCGCGGCGCGCGCCCTGAGCTCGAGCACTTGGCCGAGCAGGACCAGCGCGATGATCACCGCGGCGGCCTCGAAATAGACGCCGACCTCGCCGCCCGGCCCGCGGAACGCCGCCGGGAACAGCCCCGGCGCGACCACCGCGACGGTGCTGAAGACATAGGCGACGCCGGTGCCGATGGCGATCAGCGTGAACATATTGAGGTTGCGCGTGACCAGCGACGCCCAGCCGCGCTGGAAGAACGGCAAGCCGCCCCACAGCACCACCGGCGTCGCCAAAGCGAACTGCAGCCACATCAGCGCGGCGCCCGGCACGATGCCGTGCAGCGGCCGGCTCGGCAGCATATCCGACATGGCGATGACGAGCAGCGGGACGGCCAGCACCGTCGAGACGACGAAGCGCCGCGTCATGTCGATCAGCTCGGGGTTCGGCGGCTCTTCGGCGGTCACCGTCTTGGGTTCCAGCGCCATGCCGCAGATCGGGCAGTCGCCAGGTTCGTCGCGCACCACCTCGGGGTGCATCGGGCAGATGTACTCGGTGCGCGTCGACAGCAGCGTAATGGTCGCCGGCTCGAGCGCCATGCCGCAATCGGGGCAGGCGCCGGGGCCGTCTTGGCGAACCTCGGGATGCATCGGACAGGTGTATTCCGTCCGTGTCTCGAGCCCCGCCACCATCATCGGCTCGAGCGCCATGCCGCAGTCCGGGCAAGCGCCCGGGCCCGCTTGCCGGACCTCGGGATGCATCGGACAGGTGAACAGCGCGCCGGCGGCCGCTGTCGGCGCGGCACCCGCTGGCGCGGTATGTCCATGATGGTGGTGGCAGCCGTCGTGATCGCTCATGTGCCGACACTACCGTGCAATTGGATGACCCGAAAAGGCCTGGCCATATGACGGTTCGGCCGGTGCGCGGGTCAAGGGTTTTCTATGGTGCATCTGGGGGCCACGTACGGGCGGTGCAAGCCGCCTGTTTCCTTCGTCCGCGCGGCAAGTTATGCTGGCCGCGCAATGATTGAGGTTTCAGCTCAAGAGATGCTGGTAAGTTACGGAAATGATGATACTTATCGATAACTACGATAGCTTCACCTACAACCTCGTCCACTTCATGGGCGAGCTCGGCGCCGAGGTCGAGGTCGAGCGCAACGATGCGATGACGGTCGACGAGGTGCTCGCGCGGCAGCCGCGCGCCGTCGTCATGTCGCCGGGACCGTGCGACCCCGACCGCGCCGGCATCTGCCTTGAGCTGGTCGAGCGCGTCGCCGGTGTCCTGCCAATGCTCGGCGTCTGCCTGGGCCATCAGGCGATCGGCCAGGGCTTCGGCGGCCGCGTCGTGCGCGCGCCCTATGTCATGCATGGCAAGATGAGCGCGATACATCATACCGGAACCGGTATCTTCGCCGGCCTGCCCGACGGTTTCGAGGCGACGCGCTATCACTCGCTGGTGGTCGAGCGCGACAGCCTGCCCGACTGCCTGGAGATCACCGCCGAGACCGACGACGGCGTGATCATGGGCATCGCCCACCGCGAACTGCCGATCCACGGCGTCCAGTTCCACCCGGAAAGTATCGCCTCGAAGCACGGCCACGCGCTGCTCCAGAACTTCATCACCATCGCCAACGGAGGCCCGGCATGAGCGACGGTCACGACTTCAAGCAGTTGATCGGCATCGTCGCGAGCGGCCGGAGCCTTAGCGTCGACGAGGCACGCGCCGCCTTCGACATCATGATGTCGGGCGACGCGACGCCAACGCAGATCGGCGGCTTCCTGATGGCCTTGCGGGTGCGCGGCGAGACGGTCGACGAGATCACCGGCGGCGTCATGACCATGCGCGACAAGATGACCCGGCTCGACGCGCCCGAAGGCGCCATGGACGTCGTCGGCACGGGCGGCGATGGGCTCGGCACCTACAATGTCTCGACCGCCGGTGCGCTGGTCGTCGCCGGTGCCGGCGTACCTGTCGCCAAGCACGGCAACAAGGCGATGTCGTCCAAGTCGGGCACCGCCGACACCTTCGCCGCGCTCGGCGTCAACCTCGAAGCCGACATGACGCTGGTCCAGCAGGCGTTGAGCGAAGCCGGCATCTGCTTCATGCTGGCGCCGCGGCACCACGGCGCGATGCGCCATGTCGGTCCGTCGCGGGTCGAGCTGGGCACGCGCACGATCTTCAACCTGTTGGGCCCGTTGTCGAACCCGGCCGGCGTCAAGCGCCTGTTCGTCGGCGTCTTCGCGCGCGCCTGGATAGAACCGATGGCCGATGTGCTGGGCAAGCTGGGCGCCGAGCGCGCCTGGGTGGCGCATGGTTCCGACGGCATGGACGAGCTGACCACGACGGGGCCCTCCTACGTCGCCGAGCTCGATGGCGGCGCCGTGCGGACCTTCGAAGTCTCGCCCGGCGACGTCGGGATCGCGACCGCCAGCCTCGACGACCTCAAGGGCGGCGACGCCGAGCACAACGCCGTAGCGCTCACCGCCCTGCTCGACGGCGCGCCCGGGCCGTACCGCGACATCGTCGTCTACAACGCGGGCGCCGCGCTGGTCGTCGCCGGCCACAGCCCGGACCACGCCGCCGGCGTCGCGGCAGCCGCCGCATCGATCGATACCGGCGCCGCGCGCGGCAAGCTCGCCGATCTGGTGCGCATCACCAACCAGGGCGGTGAAGCGTGAGCGACGCGCTGGCCCGCATCTGCGCCGACAAGCGCCGACTCGTCGGCGAGCGAAAGGCGTCGCGCCCGCTCGACGCGCTCGAAGCGGACGCGCGCTCTGCGGCCACGCCACGCGGCTTCGCCGCCGCCTTGACGCGCGCCGCCGAGCGTGACGGCCTCGCCCTGATCGCCGAGATTAAGCGCGCCTCGCCGAGCCGCGGCCTGATCCGCGCCGACTTCGACCCGGCGACGCTGGCCCGCGCCTTTCAGGCGGGCGGCGCGACATGTTTGTCGGTGTTGACCGACACGCCCCATTTCCAGGGCGACGACGCGCATCTCGGTGCGGCCCGCGATGCCTGCGACCTGCCCTGCCTGCGCAAGGACTTCATGATCGATCCCTACCAAGTGACCGAGGCGCGCGCAATCGGCGCCGATTGCATCCTGATCATCATGGCCGCGCTCGACGATGGCGTGGCGGCCGAGATCGAGGCCGCTGCTCTCGAGTGGGGCATGGACGTGCTGGTCGAGGTGCACGACGAAGCAGAACTCGAGCGCGCCACGCGACTGCGCAGCCGCCTGATCGGCATCAACAACCGCAACCTCAAGACGCTCGACGTCGATCTCGCGGCGACCGAACGGCTCGCGCCGCTGGCGCCCGCCGACGCCGTGCTGGTCTGCGAGAGCGGCCTCTACGCCCACGCCGACCTGATACGCATGACCGCGGTCGGCGCGCACCGCTTCCTGGTCGGCGAATCGCTGATGCGCGAGGCCGACGTCAGCGCCGCGACCGCCGCACTGCTCGGCCGCGACAGCCCGGCGCGCGCGAGCGCCTGACGCACCATGACCGGCTTCAGCCATTTCGACGACGACGGCAAGGCGGTGATGGTCGATGTCTCGGGCAAGGCGGCCACCGAACGCACGGCGACCGCCGCGGGTAGCGTCTATATGGAACCCGCGACCCTGCGCCTGATCCGCGAAGGCGCCGTCGCCAAGGGTGACGTTCTCGCCGTCGCGCGGCTCGCCGGCATCATGGCGGCCAAGCGCACGCCCGACCTGGTGCCGTTGTGCCACCCGCTAGCGCTCGCCTCGGTTACCGTCGATCTCGCCTGCGACGCCGATCGGAACGCCGTCGACATCACCGCGACCTGCAAGCTCAATGGCCGCACCGGGGTCGAGATGGAGGCGCTCACCGCCGTCTCGGTCGCCGCGCTGACCGTTTACGACATGTGCAAGGCGGTCGACCGTGCGATGACCATCGGCGACGTCCGGCTGATCCACAAGGCGGGCGGCAAGTCGGGCAGCTTCAAGCGCGAGGAATAGCATGGCGCTGCTGCCCGTCGACGAGGCGCGCGCACGCGTCATGGCGGCCTTCTCGGCCCTACCGGCCGAACAGGTCAGCGTGGCCGACGCGCTCGGCCGCGTGCTCGCCGAAGACGTCCGGGCCCGCGTAACGCAGCCGCCGGCCGCGATCTCGGCGATGGACGGCTATGCGGTCCGCGCCGCCGACGTCGCCGCGCCGCCGACGACCCTGACAGTCATCGGTGAGGCGCCGGCGGGCGGCGCCTGCGACAAGACGGTCGGCGCCGGCCAGGCGGTGCGTATCTTCACTGGCGGCCCGCTGCCCGACGGCGCCGACGCGATCGTCATCCAAGAAGATACCGAGGCGGGCGACGGTGTGGTGACAGTCAAGGTCGCCGTTGCCGAGGGCAACTATATCCGCCCGGCCGGTCTCGATTTCACCGCCGGCGACGTCGGTCTCACCGCCGGACGGCGCATCACCGCGCGCGACGTCGGCCTTGCGGCGGCAATGAACGTGCCGTGGCTCGCCGTTCATCGCCGCCCGAGCGTCGCGTTGCTCGCCACCGGCGACGAGATCGTCCGGCCGGGCGACCCGATCGGCCCGAACCAGATCGTCAGCTCGAACACCCTGGCGCTCGCCGCCCTTGTCAAAGAGGCCGGCGGCGATGCGACCGACCTCGGCATCGCGCGTGACAACGAGGACTCGTTGCGCCGCATGGCGGCCGGCGCCGAGCGCGCCGACGTGCTGGTCACCTCGGGCGGCGCCTCGGTCGGCGATCACGACCTGGTGCAAGAGGTGCTCGGCAAGGAAGGGCTCGAGCTCGACTTCTGGCGCATCGCCATGCGCCCGGGCAAGCCGCTGCTGTTCGGCCGCATCCGCGGTACGCCGCTGATCGGCGTGCCCGGCAATCCGGTTTCATCGCTGGTCTGCGGGCTGCTGTTTCTCAAACCGGCGATCGACGTCATGCTCGGCCTCGCCGCAACCGAGACGCCGGCCGAGACTGCGCTGTTGGGCCGCGACCTCGGCGCCAACGATCAACGCCAGGACTATCTGCGCGCCCGCCTCGAGCGGCGCGACGACGGCGAGCTGGTGGCGACGCCGTTCGAAAAGCAGGACAGCTCGATGCTGTCGTCGCTGGTGGCCGCCGGCTGCCTGGTCGTGCGCGCGCCGCACGCGCCGCCCGCCGAGGCCGGAGCTCGAGTCGAGATCGTCCGTTTCTGAACGCAAAATCAACAAATTAGCGCTTCGCCGAGCCTCGGCGCGGCGGCGGTTCCGTCAATTCGGCGAAATTTTTTCAAAATGTGGCTTGACGCGCCTCGCGAACGCAACTAGAACATGTGGTGTGGTTTTGCTTTTGTTCTAGATATGGGGTGCGTCACATGTTGACCCGCAAGCAACACGAACTGCTGATGTATATAAACCAGTGCATCAAGACCGACGGCGTCTCGCCGTCGTTCGACGAGATGAAGGATGCGCTGGGGCTGCGATCCAAATCGGGCATCCACCGGCTGATCACGGCGCTCGAGGAGCGCGGCTTCATCAGGCGCCTCGCGCATCGGGCGCGGGCGCTTCATGTGCTCAAGCTGCCCGAATCGGCGGCGGTGGCCAACGGTGGCTTCGCGCCGAGCGTCATTCAGGGTCATTTCACGCCGGTGCTGGCCGGCAAGTCGACGGACGACTCGCCGGGCGTCACCAACCTGCCGCTCTATGGCCGGATCGCCGCTGGCACGCCGATCGAGGCGCTGCGCGACCATTCGGTGAACGTCGACGTGCCCGCCGCCATGCTCGGGCGCGGCGAACATTACGCGCTCGAGGTCGACGGCGATTCGATGATCGACGCCGGCATCTACGACGGCGACACCGCGGTCATCGAACGCTGCGATACGGCAGACGGCGGCTCGATCGTCGTCGCCCTGATCGACGACCAGGAGGTGACCCTGAAACGCCTGCGCCGCAAGGGCGGCTCGATCGCTCTCGAAGCCGCCAACACGAAGTACGAGACGCGCATCTTTCCGCCTGATCGGGTGAAGGTGCAGGGCCGCTTGGTCGGCCTGATGCGCAAGTACTAGCCCACGACCGGGACGACCGGGTCGGCTCACGGCGGCGCATGCCGGTGCCGTGAGCCGACCCGGCTCGTGATCGCTCCTTGTTGCTAGTCTTTCTTGCCGCCGATTTTGCGCTTCGTCGACCAGGGCCGGGTGCCGTGGCGGCTCGTGACGCTCTCGATCGCGATGGCCTCGCCATCCAGATAGACCGCGTGGGCGCCTTCGCGCCAGATGTCGAAACGGTCGATCAGCGCCTTCGCGGATGGGCAATTGCCCCGAACCGGCACCAAACTGACGACGACGTCGGCGATGCGGCAGTCCTCGACAAGGGCCCGCTCGTCATAGACCAGCGCCACCACACGACCCTCGGTCCGGTAAATGCATGCGGACGTGTCGCAGCGGAGTGCGGCTTCGTCGCCTGGCCACGTCGCCGACGCCATCTGGCCGTTACGGCGCAGCCAGGATTCGCCGTCGTAGCGAGCGGTCCGCGTCGACGAGAGCGCAAGTCTGTCGTCGGCCAGACGCACGGCGAATATCTTCGCCTCGCCGTCGACCAGGATGTCCGCACGTTCGGCCAAGGGGGTGCTCGCGAGACCGGCGATGAAAGGGATGACGCCGAGCAACCGCCAGGCATGGCGCCATAGACAGAGCCAAAGCCCGCCGAAGGCGGTGAGCAGCAGGCCGAGTGTCGGCATCGCCGGCAGCCGCTCGACGGCGCCCGGCCAGCCGGCGACCGTCTGCGCGATGGCGATGACCCAATCGATCCCCCACCCCATCGGCGCCAGCGCCCAGCTCTCGAGGCCAAGCGGCATCAGGACCAGGGCCACAATGCCCCACGGCATGATCCACATCGCCGTCATCGGCACGGCGAGAAAATTGGCCGCCAGGCCGAACACGGCGACCCGATTGAAGTGATAGATGGCGAACGGCGCGGTCGCCAGCGTCGCGACCACCGTGACCAGCATGACGCCGGCGAAATAGGCCAATACGCGGCGCGCGGCCGTCCGCCGGTCCGCCCTCGGTGAGTCGCGGTCACGCAGCGCCTCATAGGTCGCGACCAGACCGATCACCGCGGCGAACGACATCTGGAAGCTCGGCCCGAGCAGGCTTTCTGGCTGCAGGATCAACACCGTGACCGCGGCCCAGGCGACCGCGCGCATGGTCACCGCGCTGCGGTCGAGCAGAATTCCGACGATGACCAGGGCGCCCATCAGGAAGGCGCGCTGCGTCGGGATCGTCATGCCCGAAAGCAGGAGATAGAAGGCCGTGCCGGCGAGCGCCGCGATGGCGGCCCATTTCTTGATCGGATGGCGTAGCGCGACCGGCTCGATGAGCGCAAGCAGCGCCCGCGCCGAGAAAAACAGGATGGCCGCAAATAGGCCGATGTGAAGCCCGGAAATCGCCAGCAAATGGGCCAGCCCGGCGTCGCGCATGGCGGCCAGCACGCCGTCGTCGATGGCGCCCCGCATGCCGGTCAGGAGCGCTGTCGCGACGGCGCCCGCCTGACCGTCGAGCCCGGCGGTGATCCGTTCGGTTACTGCGTGGCGCAGGCGGCCGACGGCGGCCGCGAAGCCACCGCCGCTTTCGCCGGTCGGCGGTGCGACGGCGCGCACCGGCCCGAAGCCGTAGCCGACCGCGCCGAGTCGTTCGAAGTAGGCCTTGCGCTGAAAGTCGAAGGCGCCGGGCTGGGCAGGCGCCGCCGGTGGCATCAAACCGCCGCGCAGCTCAACCCAATCGCCGGGCACGAGCGTCGCGTCGAAAGCACGAAGATTGACCCGGATGCGCACCGGCACGACCTCGACCGACGGACGGAGAAATCGCACGTCCTCCAGGAGAATACGGCCGCCGTCGCCATGCGCGCCGTTCTGCACGACGCGTCCGACGACCGTCGCCGAGCGGACCGGCTTTTCGAGGACAGGCGCGGCGATCCAAGTGCTGCGCAGCTGGGCCGCCGCGAAGCCGCCGGCGACCAGCGTCACGGCGATCACGGCGGCCAACAAGGCCGTCTTGCCGCGCACCGCCAGCGCCGCGAGAACGCCCAGCAGCACGGCGCCCGACCCGGCCCATGGCGGTGGCTCGAATGGCAAAACAAAGTACAGCGCGATACCGACGGCCAGCCCGACGGGGCACCACAGCGGCCACCTCTGCGCGTCGTCGAGCACGGCCGACGACAATCGTTCGAGCAGACCTGGCACGTCGTCGCGTCGCCACGACGCAAGCGCTCGCCGCCCGCCGGCTCGGTGTATCAGCCTGTCAGTCATCTCCCTCGGCGCTTGATGTTTACGCCGCCGCCCGCGATGTTAGCGCGCCGGTCGGGATCGGGCAAAGCGGGTTCGCGACGCGCGCCGATCTGTGCTACATCAGCCGCGCAACGAACGAGCGCCGAGACATCGCCGAAATGACCGACGTCGTTACACGATTCGCTCCCTCACCGACTGGCTTCCTTCACATCGGCGGTGCCCGCACGGCGCTGTTCAACTGGCTGTATGCGCGCCGTCATGGCGGCCGATTCCGCCTGCGCATCGAAGACACCGACCGGGCGCGCTCGAACGAGCAAGCGATCGACGCCATCTTCGACGGTCTGACATGGCTCGGCCTCGATTGGGACGACGACGTGGTCTACCAATCCCAGCGTGTTCAGCGTCACGTCGCGATCGCCCGGCAATTGCTCGCCGAGGGCAAGGCGTACCACTGTTATTGCACGCCCGATGAGCTTGCCGTTATGCGCGAGGAACGCATGGCGGCCGGTGAAAAGACGCGCTACGACCGGCGCTGTCGCGATCCCGCGCCGGATATGACGATACCGGCCGATGTCCCGCCGGTCGTTCGCTTCAAGGCGCCGATGAACGGTGCGACGGTCCTGGACGACCGGATCCAGGGCGACGTCAGGTTCGAGAACGACCAGTTCGACGACATCGTCATCCTGCGTGGCGACGGCACGCCGACGTATATGCTCGCGGTCGTCGTCGACGACCACGACATGGGCGTGAGCCACGTGGTTCGCGGCGCCGATCACCTGACCAACGCGTTCCAGCACCGCTTCATCTTCGAGGCACTCGGCTGGGACGTCCCGGTGTTCGGCCATGTACCGTTGATCCACGGGGCTGACGGGGCCAAGCTGTCGAAGCGGCACGGCGCGCTCGGCGTCGCGGCCTATCGCGATATGGGCTATCTCCCTGAAGCCATGCGGAACTATCTGCTCCGCCTGGGCTGGAGTCACGGCGATGACGAAATGATCTCGACCGCCCAAGCGATCGAATGGTTCGACTTCGACGCCATCGGCCGCTCCGCCGCCCGCTTTGATTTCGACAAGCTGAACAACGTCAACGGCCACTATCTGCGTAAAGCCGACGACGCCCGCTTGGTCGAACTCGTCGCCGCGCATCGCGGGCAGACGCTGAACGACGACGTCAGGGCACGCCTTCAGCGCGGCATGCCAGGCTTGAAAAATCGCGCGAAAACACTCGTGGAACTCTCTGATAATGCGTCGTTTTATCTGTCAGAAAGACCGATAGAAATGGCGCCGAAAGCAGCAGCCCTGCTGAACCGGGACGACGGTTCTATCCTATCGAGTGTCGCGGCCCATCTCGCCGACGACGGCGATTGGTCGGCCGAGTCGCTCGAAGCGGCGGTGCGTGATTTCACCGAGCGCGAAGGCATCAAATTGGGCGCGATCGCTCAGCCGTTGCGCGCTGCGCTGACGGGCGCCACGGTATCGCCCCCGGTCTTCGAGGTGATGGCGGCACTTGGCCGCGCCGAAACGCTCGCCCGCATCGACGACGCCGCCGGCTGATTTGTGCTATTTTTCGTTCGGCCCTATTTTGTCGGTAGAAATAATCGCCCGACGAGGCGTGTAGAAAGTTATCTGGAGGGACTGCCATGGCGGATACCATCAAGCCAAAGAAAAAACTCACGTCGACCGCGAGCGTGTCGTTCACCGACGGCAAGTCGAACTCCGGTACGGCCATCGATTTCGACGTTATCGACGGGACGATGGGCCCGGGCGTTATCGACGTCAGCAAGCTCTACCCCAAGACCGGCTACTTCACCTATGACCCGGGGTTCATGGCGACCGCGAGCTGCCAATCGAAAATTACCTTCATCGATGGCGAGAAGGGCGTTCTGCTCCATCGGGGCTATCCGATCGAGGCGCTCGCCGAGCAGAGCACCTTCATCGAGGTCTGTTACCTGCTGCTGTTCGGCGAACTGCCGTCGAAGAAACAGTATCGCAAATTCGAGAACGACGTGACCATGCACACCATGGTGCACGAACAGCTTATCTTCCTGTTCCGTGGCTTCCGGCGTGACGCGCACCCCATGGCGATCATGGTCGGCGTCGTCGGCGCGCTGTCGGCCTTCTATCACGACGCGCTCGACCTCACCGATCCGCAACACCGCAAGATAGCCTCCTACCGGCTGATCGCCAAAGTACCGACGATCGCTGCGATGGCCTTCAAGTTCTCGGTCGGCCAGCCCTTCATTTACCCGCGCAACGACCTGAACTACGTCGAGAATTTTCTGCACATGATGTTCGCGGTACCGACCGAGGAATACCGGGTCAATCCGGTGTTCGCGCGCGCGCTCGATCGCATTTTCATCCTGCACGCCGACCACGAGCAGAACGCGTCGACGTCGACCGTGCGTCTGGCTGGCTCGTCGGGCGCCAACCCATATGCCTGCATCGCCGCCGGTATCGCCTGTCTGTGGGGCCCGGCTCACGGCGGTGCGAACGAGGCGGTGATCACCATGCTCAGCGAGATCGGCACGGCCGATCGCATCCCGGAATTCATCGCCCGGGCCAAGGACAAGAGCGACCCCTTCCGGCTGATGGGTTTCGGCCACCGGATTTACAAGAACTACGACCCGCGCGCCCAGGTTCTGCGCGAGACCTGCCGCGAGGTTCTCGCCGAGATTGGCCAGACCGACGAGCCATTGCTCGAAATCGCCGTCGAGCTCGAGCGAATCGCGCTCGAGGACGAGTATTTCGTCAAGCGCAAGCTTTACCCGAACGTCGACTTCTATTCGGGCATTATCCTGCGCGCCATGGGCATCCCGCCACATCTGTTCACGGTGATTTTCGCGGTCGCGCGCACGGTCGGCTGGGTCGCTCAGTGGAACGAGATGATCGACGACCCATCGCAGAAAATCGGCCGCCCGCGCCAACTCTACACCGGCTATGGCCCGCGCGATTACGTGCCGCTGGCGAATCGCCGCTAACGACGTTTCGCCGTCGATGCCATAGCCCATAATCCGATCGATCGGAATTGATCGGTTTATGCCAGCCCGCGACCGCGGGCCGCCGACCGTTCGGCGGAAGCATGCGCGGCGATTGAGCGCAGGTCATCTTTACGACGTAAAGATGACCGCACAAATATGTCACCGCGCCGCGCGGTCTTCCGCGATGACGTCGAGGATAATTTCGGCCGCCCGGACACTCGGTGCCGGCCCGCCAAGGCCGATCAATTCGGCCGCGCGGCGCGCCTGAGTTCGCTGTTCTTCGCTTGCCTCGTCATCGCTCAGCAGGCGCACCATCTCGTCGGCCAGCGCATCGGCGCGGCAGGCCTGTTGAATGAACTCGGGTACCACCGGCCGGTCGAGGACCAAGTTGACCAGGCAGATATAGGACAGGCTGGCCATTCGCTTGGCGAGCCAGATGGTTAGCGGATTGCCACGATAGGCAATCGCCATGGGAACGCTGGCGATGGCGAGTTCGAGCGCGACGGTCCCCGATACCGCAAGCGCCGCGTTCGAGGCGGCAAAGGCGTCATACTTCTCGTCCCTGCCGTTGACAACCGTGGTCGGCGCCTGCCAGTTCGCCGCGGCACTGGCCACCTCGGCCTCGACGCCGGTGAAGGCCGGCACGACGACCCGCAAACCGGGTACACGCTCGGCCAACAAGGCGACGGTGTCGCCGAACACCGGAAGATGGTGCGTGACTTCACCGAGGCGGCTGCCCGGCAGGACACAGACCACGGGTGCTTCGGTGGGAATACCGTGGCGCATGCGGAAGGCAGGACCATCACCCTGGTCGGCACCCTCCTCGACGACGCCATGACCGACGAAGCTGCAGGGCAACCCGACCGCCTCGAAATAGGGCGGCTCGAACGGCAGGATGGCCAGCACGTGATCGAGATAGCGGGCGATGCGGGCCGCGCGCGCCGGCCGGTGCGCCCAAACCTGGGGCGCGACATAATGGATCTGTGCGATGCCGGCGTCGGCGAGCCGACGTTGCACGCGCAGCGAAAAATCCGGCAAGTCGATGGTCACCACCGCGGCCGGCCGCATACGGCGCGCCGCCTCGGACGCGGTTCGGATATGGCCCAGGATACGGGGGATCTTGGGCACCACCTCGAGGTAGCCCATCACGCTCAGCTCGCGTATCGGCAGCAGGCTGTCGAGCCCCTCGCCGGCCATCCGTTCGCCGCCGATGCCGGCGAACCGGACGGCGCCTTGGGTCCGTTCCTTCAGCGCGGCCATCAAGCGGGCGCCCAGCGCGTCACCCGAGGGTTCGCCCGCAACGATAAAGATCAGGGGGCCGTCTCCGCTCACGCGTCGCCCGGTTCGATGCCGACGATGAAGAGCCCCGCGGCGTCGGCGGCCCGGCCGACATCGACGCGGTCGACGACGATCGAGCCGCCTGCTTCGACGGCGATGCCGACGAGGCCCGCATCTTGTGCGGCTTTGATCGTGAGCAGGCCGACGGCGGGGAGGTCCGCGCGCCGTTCCTGGCCCGGCTTCTTGAGCTTCACCATGACACCGCCCCGCCCGTCGTAGCGCAGCGCCGCGCAACGCGCCAACAGGGCGTCGGTGCCCTCGGCGGCCTCGACGCCCAGCACGACGCCCTGTTGCACGACGACGGCCTGACCGACGTCGAGCGCGCCGAGCGCCAGGGCCACCGCGACACCCGCATCGATGTCGGCCTGCGCCTCGTCATCGGGGACGAGCGTGCCGATCGGGCCGGTTGGCGCCAAGATGTCGGAAAGAATTTCGTCGATACCGACGACACGGAAATTTTCGCCTTCGAGTTCGGCGACGATCAGCGACAACAGCTTGTTGTCGCCCATGGCGCCCAAGCCATGGCGCATCAACACCTTCAGGCCGCGGCGGTCGATACCCAGACTGCTCAACGAAATCCGGTCGACCGGGCCGGCCAGGACGACGTCCTCGCAGCCCGCCTCGTGCATCAGCGAGATCGTCTTGTCGATGGCGCCGAGGCGCACCCAAGCGTGCGGCGCATCGCCGATCGCGTCGGCCTCGGTAATGCCGTCGAAGGCGACGACGAAGACATCGCGCCCGACGTCACGACAAGTGCTGACGATACGGCCCGGTAGGTCGCCCGAGCCAGCGAAGATCGCGAGCTTAGGCTGCCTCACGGCCATCCTTCGGTTGGCAGACGGCGCGCGCGCTATCGGAACGAATGAACTCGATGATGTCCCTCACCGCCTCGTTGTCTGGAAACAGTTGGGCGACATCCGAAATGCGCTCGGCCATGGTGCCCTCCGGCGCGAAGAGCAGCCGATACGCCCGGCGCAGCGAATGGATGGCGTCGCGGTCGAAGCCGCGGCGCTTGATGCCGACAATATTGAGACCGCTCAGATGTGCACGGTCGCCCGTGACCGAGCCGTATGGGATGACATCGTTCTCGACACCCGACATGCCGCCAACCATGGCATGGCGACCGATGCGCACGAATTGATGCACCGCGCAGAGGCCGCCAAGCACGGCGTAGTCCTCGACCACGACGTGGCCGCCGAGTGTCGCGTTGTTGGCCATGATGACATTGTCGCCAATGACGCAGTCGTGCGCGACATGAACACCGATCATGAACAGGCCGTTGGCGCCAACCGACGTCACCATGCCGCCGCCACGGGTGCCCGGGTTCATGGTGACGTATTCGCGGATCGTGTTGTTCGCGCCGATCACCAATTCGGACGGCTCGCCGTCGTATTTGAGGTCCTGCGGCGGCAGGCCGATCGAGGCAAAGGGGAAAATCTTGCAATTGGCGCCGATCTTCGTCCGGCCGTCGATGACGACATGCGAATCGACGACCACGCCGGCGCCCAGCTCGACATCGCCACCGATGATGCAGTAGGGCCCGATCTTGACGTTGTCGCCGAGGCGGGCGCGCGAATCGACAATAGCCGTGGCGTGAATGTCGGACATCTAGTCGTCGAGGATCATCGCGGCGAAGGTCGCGTCGGCGACCACGCGCCCGTCGACTTTTGCCTGGGCGTCGAACTTCCAAACATTGCCACGCTGTTGACGTTTGTAGACATGGACGTGGAGTGTGTCGCCCGGCACCACCGGTTTGCGAAAGCGCGCATTGTCGACCGACATGAAGTAGACCAGCCTGCCTTCCGCGCCCGACCCCAATGTCGAAACGACGAGGACGGCGGCGGTCTGCGCCATCGACTCGATGATCATGACGCCAGGCATCACCGGTCGCGTCGGAAAATGACCCTGAAAGTAAGGCTCGTTGATCGTGACGTTCTTGATTCCCGTTGCGCTGACGTCGGGCACGAGGTCGACAACCCGATCGATCATAAGAAATGGATAACGGTGCGGGATAAGCTGCTGAACCCGCTCGATATCCAGGTCTTCGCCCTGTTCGTAACTTGCCGCTTCGGCCATCTATCTCTTGTCCCTTACCTTGCCCAACCGAGCGATCGCCACCATTTGCCGACGCCATTGCTGGATCGGAATTGCCGGTGCGCCTCCGTAGGTCTGGCCCCCCTCGTGGTTGCGTATGACACCCGATCGCGCCGCGAACTGCGCACCGTCGCCGATCGTCAAATGACCGGCAACAGCGGCCTGCCCACCGAACACGACGAAATCGCCGAGCGACGTGCTACCCGCGATGCCGACTTGTGCAACGATCACACAACCCCTCCCCAGCTGCACGTTATGCGCAATTTGCACCGAATTATCAATCATACACCCGGCGCCAATGACCGTATCGGCGGCGCTGCCACGATCGATCGTCGTGTTGGCGCCGACTTCGACATCGTCATGAATGATGACGCGACCGACCTGCGGAATGCGCAGATGGCCGGCGGGCGACGACGCGAAACCGAAGCCGTCCTGACCGATGCGCGCCCCGGGAAAGATGGTGACCCGGTCGCCGATGAGGCTGAATTCGACCGTTGCGCCGGCGCCAATCACGCAGTCTTCGCCGATGACGACGGCGTCGCCGATCGTAGCGTTGGGGCAAACATGCGTGCGAGCGCCAATCTCGCAACTGGGACCGATAACGGCGCCGGCGTCGATGCGGCAGTCCTCGGCAATCGTCGCGGTTTGGTCGACCGTCGCGCCGGGCGAAATTCCCGGTTCGATGACCGGCGCGGGATAGAAGCTGCGTGCGACACGCGCGAAGGCCAGATACGGCGTTTCGCTGAGCAGCAGGGAAGCGGTGGCGGGTGCCCTATCGGCCAGCGCTGGGGCCACGATGCAGGCGCCGGCCCGGGTACCCTCGAAAACCTGCAGGTAGCGTTTGTTGTCGATGAAACTGATGTCGTGCTCGCCAGCGTCGCCCAGTGGTGCGATATCGACGATTTTCTTGTCGCCGTCGGCCGTCGCGGCCAGCGCCGCACCGGCAATCTTCGCCAGTGCAGCCACAGTGAACGGCCCGCTCACCTTGAAGAAGCGTGGATCGGCCATGGCTCAGTTCTGAACGAGGGGCACCTTGACGGACGGCAGCTGGGCATTCAGACGGCGCAGCGCCTCGTCGGTTATGTTCAGCGAACTGTCGGCGAACACGATTTGCCCGTGGGGCAGGACCAGATTGAAACCACGCTCCTTGGCGAGTGCCGCGATGATCACGGTCAACGCGCGTTGGACCTCTTTCATGCCATAGGCATAGGCTTGGTCGAGCTCGCGTTTACGTGCCTGCATGCCGGTCTGCAATTCGGCGACCCGGCCCTCGAACTCTCGACGTTTCTGCGCCAGCGCGTCGGGAGCCAGGATCGTGGCTTGCCGCAAAAGCTCCTGTTCGGCATCGCGAAGCTCCTGCTCCCGCTTGGTGATCTCGTTTTGATAGACTTGGCGCCGTTGATCGACCTGTACCTTTATGTCGTTCGCGGCGGCCGATTCAAGCATGACACGCTGGAACTCGAGAATCGCGATTTTCGCTGGTGGTGTTGCCTGGCCATAGACATTGGCCGGCGTGCCGGCCGCGAACATCGCGACCAATGCGCCCGCCATCGCGAGGCAAATCTTGGGTGATTTCATCAGCTAGAACCTCGTTCCAAACGAAAAGCGAAACAGCTCAGTCTTGTCAAATTTTTCATCTATGACCGGGACGGCCAAATCGATCTCGATGGGTCCGAAGGGCGAGACATAGGTTAGCCCAAATCCAACCGTCGTGCGCAGGGATGCCTCGTCCAGAATTGCCGGTGGCTCCTTGTCATCGATACTCGTGATGGTGCCAAATTCACTGAAAAACCGGCCCCGTACATTGAACTCCGAAGGCAACCCGAGCGGAAACGATACCTCGGCGGTGCCGATGGCAAAGGTATTACCCCCCAAGGAGTCGGTCGTGATGCTATCGCGCGGCCCGACACCGGCGGTTTCAAACCCTCTGAAGTTCGCGCCACCGACAAAGAATCGATCTTGAATGCGGACGTCGTCGTCGAGACCAAAGATATGCCCTGCATTCCCGGATAGGCTACCGATCCACTGGTCCGTGATCGGGAAGTAGTAGCGTGCCTCTCCTGAGTGACGCAAATACCGCACATCACCGCCCAGACCCGCGACTTCCTGGGACGCGCGCAGATAATAGCCTTCGGTCGGGAAAAATCGATCGTCACGCCTGTCATAGGTCAGGGTATGACCAATGGCGGATGTCGTCGCCGACGCATCTTGGCGCTTGATGAACTCCGAGGCACTCTCGGAGACATTCTCGATTTCGTCAGTACGCAGCGTATAGTTGACCGAATGCCGCAGCTGCTCGGCGAGCGGATACGACATACGCAACGAGAACCCGATCGAATCTTGATCGAACGTATCCTCGTCCGTCAGGTCGGTCGTGCGCTTGAAAATGTCGAAGCCGGCGCTCAGGTCCCGATCGAGAAAATAAGGCTCTGTAAAACTCAGATCGAGTTGCTGCCGCCGCCCGGATACGGTGAACCCGAGGCGAAGATCCTGCCCTCTTCCCAGCAGGTTGCGTTCACGGATCGAGGCATTGGCGATCGGGCCCTCGAACGAAGAGAAGCCGCCGCCGAAGCTGAGTTCGCCAGTCGATTTCTCCGACACTTCGACATCGATGATCGCCTTGTCCGGCGTCGAGCCCTGGCTGCTGTTGACGTCGACGGTCTCGAAAAATCCCAGCGCGCGAATACGCTGTTGTGAGCGGCGTAGCTTGGCGGAACTGAACGCATCGCCCTCGACGAGACGGAACTCGCGCCGGATGACGCCGTCGAGTGTGCGTAAATTGCCCGAAATATTGATCCGCTCGACGAAGACACGGGGGCCTTCCTCGACGACATAGGTCAAATCGATGGTGCGCTCTTCGCGGTTCCGTTTGACGCTTGGTTCGATGTCGACGAACGCGAATCCGAGGCTGCCAACCTGTGTCGTCAACTCCTGCACGGTGTCCCCGACCAGATCGGCGTCGTACCAGTCGCCCGGCTCCGTTTCTACGAACTCGAACAATCGATCCGTATCAAGATCGCGCAATGCAGTTTCAATATCGACACCGCCGAATCTGTACCGGTCGCCTTCCTCGATCGTAAACGTGATGAAAAAAGCGGTCCGATCGCGCACCAATTCTGCGACGACCGAAATGACCCGAAAGTCGGCATAGCCATGCGACAGGTAGAAACGCCGCAGCAGCTCGCGGTCGAAGGTCAGCCTGTCGGGATCATATGTATCGTCGCTGGTGAGGAAACGGTACCAGATCGATTCCCTTGTCTGAATCGCTTCGTGCAAGCGGCTGTCGCTGAACCGCTTGTTGCCGATGAAGCTGATCTTCTTGACGCGGGTCAGCGGTCCCTCGTCGATTTCGAACACCAGATCGACGCGATTTTGCGGTAGTTGGATCACCTTGGGTTCGACGGTCGCGCCGAACCTGCCGCTGCGCCGGTAGATCTCGCTGATACGCGCGACATCGCTCTGCACCTTGGTGCGTGTGTAGACAACACGCGGGCGCAGTTGGACTTCGGCGGCCAGCGATTCGTCACCGATTCGCAAGTTCCCCTCGAAGGCCAGCCTGTTGATGATCGGGTTCTCGACCACCCGAACGACCAGGGCGCTCCCTTCACGCCGCATGTTGACGTCGGCGAACAGACTCGTTGCGAACAATGTCTTTAGTGAGCGATCGATGCGTTCTGGGTCGAACGGATCGCCCGGTGCGATGACCATATAGGATCGAACCGTCTCAGGCTCGATACGCTGGTTGCCTTCGACTCGAATTTCAGAAATTACCTGCGCCGCCGCGGTTTCGGCAAAGGCGAATGCCGCGATAAAGACGGCGATAAATCCTGCGAACCGGAACATGCGCCTCTCGCGGCTACTCCGTCGGGCCGTCGACGGTTATGAAAATAGCCCGACAACAAGATCGACGACCTCTAGACGTACGAAATCGTTCCACGTCACGAATACGAACAGGGTCAATACCACCGCAAGACCAATGCGGAAACCATATTCTTGAGCGCGTTCGCCCAGCGGCTTGCCGCGAATCGCCTCGAACGCGTAGAACAGCAAGTGCCCGCCGTCGAGCATCGGGATCGGAAACAAATTGATCAGGCCAAGATTGATCGACAACAAGGCCGTGAACCAGAGCACCGCGATCAGGCCGTCCTCGGCGACCTGACCCGAGATTTGGGCGATGCGAATGGGCCCGCCCAACTCGTCAGCAGCGCGAACGCCGACGATCATTTCGCCGAGTGCGCCTAAGGTCATCGCGGTCAGCGAATAGGTTTCGACTGTGGCCGCCCATATTGAATACAGCGGGCCATGACGCACGAAAGTAACGCCGCTTCGCCCGACGCCGATTTGGCCCAGTCTGTGTATGTTGCCGAATCGATCGGTCTGCTCGACCAGTTCGGGCGTCACGGTCAGCTCGATTTCGGCGCCGTCGCGCAAGATGACGATGGCGAGCGGCACGCCGGCGTTTTCGCGCGCGATGTTCTGCAGGTCCTCGAAGCGCTCGATGGCGGCACCGTCGATGCGCAGCACGGTGTCGCCAGGCACGATCCCCGCCGCCTCGGCGGGGCTGCCCGGCATGATCATGCTGATTTCAGCCGGCGTGATGCGTTGACCGACGGTCGCGAACATCACCGAGAGAATGACGATGGCCAAAAGGAAATTCGCCAACGGCCCGCCGAACACCACCGCGGCGCGCTGGCCGAGCCGCTTGTGGTGGAACGAGACCGCCTGTTCCTCGGGCGTCATCTCGACGAGGTCGCCGCCAGGCGCGCTCGCCTCGTTGGCGTCGCCGAACATTTTGACGTAGCCGCCGAGGGGAAGCAGGCCGATCTTCCATCGCGTGCCGACGCGATCGTCCCAACCGTAAATCTCGGGACCGAAACCGATCGAGAATACCTCGACGCGCACACCGTTATAGCGCGCGATCAGGTAATGCCCCATCTCGTGCACGAACACGATTACGCTCAAAATGATAATGAACGAAAGACCGTTGGTCCAAATTAAACTGATGAGATCCATCATTCACAACCCACAGATTTCCAACGCATAGTCTCACGCACCTTCGACAAGACTCGCGGACAACACACGGGCCGCCTTATCCAGCGCCGTGACATCGTCCAGACTCCCGAGCGGCAAAAGCGGAATCCGTTCCAACGTCCGCTCGACGATGCGCACTATATCCAGGAAACCGATTTTGCGGGCAAGGAATCCGTTGACCGCAACTTCGTTGGCGGCGCTCAAGACAGTTGGCGCGCCGTCGCCGATTTGCAAGCACTCGCGAGCCAGACGAAGCGCCGGAAAACGCGTTTCATCGGGTGCCTCGAAGGTCAGCTGCGCGATTTCGGCGAGATTCAGGCGTGACGTCGGCGTCGCGATCCGCGCCGGCCATCCGAGCGTATAGGCGATCGGCGTGCGCATGTCGGGCGGCCCGAGCTGAGCCAGCACCGAACCATCGACATAGGCGACCAGGCTGTGCACGACCGACTGGGGGTGGATCACCACCTCGATTTGCTCGGCCGGTAAGGTGAAGAGGTGATGCGCTTCGATCACCTCCAGACCCTTGTTCATCAAGGTCGCCGAATCGACCGAAATTTTCGCGCCCATGTCCCAGTTCGGGTGTGCAACCGCCTGCTCCGGCGTCACATCGGCCATGGCATTGACGCCGAGTTCGCGGAACGGGCCGCCCGAGGCGGTCAGGATGATGCGCTCGATCGACGCGCGCCGTTCGAAGTCGAAAACCTGAAAGATCGCGTTATGCTCGGAATCGACGGGCAACAGCGTGGCGCCGCTGGCGCGCACCTCGGCCATCAACATCGATCCAGCGCAGATCAGCGCCTCTTTGTTGGCGAGTGCGACAATCGCGCCGCGGCGCACTGCCGCGAGGGTCGGCGCGAGGCCCGCGGCACCCACGATTGCCGCCATGACCCAGTCCGACGGCCGCTCGGCGGCCTCGACCAGGGCCTGAGACCCGGCGGCGGTCTCGATACCCGTGCCCGACAGCGCGTTCTTGAGCGGCAGGTACAAATCGGGCTCCGCGATCACCGCGAGACGCGACCCGAGACGCATCGCCTGATCGGCGAGCAGGTCGACGTTGCTGCGCGCGGTCAGCGCCTCGACGTCGTAAGCCTCGCGATGGCGTTCGATCAGGTCGATCGTGTTCTGACCGACCGAGCCGGTCGACCCGAGTACCGTCACGCGGCGCGGCGGAGCGGCCGGGTTGCATGCCGTCATCGCCATGCCAGGACCCCCTCGCCGGTGACCAGCGTCAGGGCGGCGACGGCGGGTGCCGCGGTCAACAGCCCGTCGAGCCGGTCGAGAACGCCGCCGTGTCCCGGGATGAGATGCCCGCTGTCCTTCACGCCGAAGCGGCGCTTGACCATCGATTCGAGCAAATCTCCCGCCTGGGCGACCACCGCGAGCAACGCACTGATCACAATCAACGGTACGACGCGCGACAGATCGAGCAACAGCGCCGTAGCGGCGCCGATGAGCGCGGCACAAACCATGCCGCCGAGCAGCCCAGCCCAAGTCTTCCCGGGACTGATACGCGGCGCGAGCTTGGGTCCACCGATGCCACGCCCGGCAAAATAGGCGCCGATGTCGGTCGCCCATACCACGGCGAACAGCCAGAAGATGGCTTGGCGCCCGACTGCCGCGTCCGAACGCAGCCAGATGATCGCGATACAGGGCGCGGCTATGTAAACGACCCCGGCGGCCAACCAAAGCCAACGCCTGTGCGCCGCCCCGCTCGCGCTGGCGTCGATACTGCACAGGCGACGCCATTCATCGGCCATCAGCGCCGCCGCCAGCAATACGAGGATATTGAACGCGGCCCCCCCGACATAGGCAAGACCCAGGGCAACCGGGATCAATACCAACCCGGAGAGCACCCGCAGGCCGAGACCGCTGCCCACCACGCTATCCGCTCGAAGCGCCATAGCGTCGATCGCGGCGGCGAAACTCTTCGATTGCCGCGTCCAGGTGGTCTTTGGTGAATTCAGGCCACATGACCGGTGTGAACACCAACTCGGTATAGGCCGACTGCCAGAGCAGGAAATTGCTCAAACGCTGCTCGCCACTCGTGCGGATCAACAGGTCGGGATCGGGCGACCCGTTCGTCGCGAGATACGCGGCGAAATCATCATCGCTCACAGTTGCCGGATCGACGCGCCCCGCGATCGCGTCTTCGGCGAGACGCCGCGCCGCGGACGCGATCTCGCGCCGCGCGCCATAGTTCAGCGCCACGGTCAGTGTCAAACCGCTGTTCTGGCGCGTGTCGCGCTCCGCCTCGTTGACCAGCACATTGATATCCGCGGGTAGGCGGTCGAGATCGCCGATAAAGCGCAGACGCACGTTCGAATTGGCGAGTTCGGCGAGTTCACGCCTGATATAGAGACGTAACAGCCCCATCAAATCGTCGACCTCGCTGGTCGGACGCTTCCAGTTCTCCGAGGAAAACGCATAGATCGTCAGATAGGAGATACCGATCTCATGGGCGTGCCGCACGATTTCGCGAACCACCTCGGCGCCTTGCTGGTGGCCGGCGATGCGCGGCAGGCCCCGCGCCCTCGCCCAGCGGCCGTTGCCGTCCATGATGATCGCGACGTGAAGCGGCGACGAAAACTCGGACCCTAAGCTGGCGGCAGCCTCCATGGCTAAACCTGCATGATTTCCGTTTGCTTGGTCTCGAGCATCGAGTCGATCTTCTCGATGTGCTCGTCGGTGATCGACTGGACCTCGTCGCCCCAGAGGCGGTGGTCGTCCTCTGAAAGCTCGCCGTCCTTTTCCATGCGCTTTAGCTTGTTGATGCCGTCGTGACGAACGTTGCGCGCTGCGATACGCGCCTGTTCCGCATACTTACCCGCGACGCGGCTGAGTTCTTCGCGCCGCTCCTCGTTGAGCTCGGGGATCGGAACGCGGACGAATTGCCCATCGGCCATCGGATTGAGGCCAAGGTCGGCATCGCGAATCGCCTTCTCGACCGCCTTGGACATCGATTTGTCCCAGACCTGTACACTGATCATTCGGGGCTCGGGGACGTTGATCGTTGCGACCTGGTTGATCGGCATTTGCGTGCCGTAAGCCTCGACGGTCACCGGCTCGAGCAGGCTGGGCGTTGCACGGCCGGTTCGCAGGCCGGCGAATTCCTTGCGCAATACCTCGACCGCGCCGTCCATACGGCGGACCAAGTCGTCAATGTCCGGATCTTCCACGTCTCGTTACTCCCTCACGCGCGCTTCGCTTCTTCCTCGCCGATGACCGTGCAACGCCCGCGTCCGGCGATGACCTCGGCGAGCGTCCCGGGCTCACGGATCGAGAACACCAGGATCGGAATGCCGTTTTCGCGCGCCAACGAAATCGCCGACGCGTCCATCACCTTGAGATCGCGCGACAACACGTCGAGATAAGTCAGGTGATCGTAGCGCACGGCATCGGTAGAGCGCACTGGATCGTCGGAATACACCCCGTCGACCTTGGTCGCCTTGAGCAACACATCGCAATCCATTTCGGTCGCGCGCAGCGCCGCCGCCGTATCCGTCGTAAAGAACGGGTTGCCCGTGCCGGCGCCGAATACGACAACCCTGCCCTTCTCCATATGGCGCACCGCGCGCCGCCGGATATAGCGCTCGCAGACGGTTTCCATCGGGATCGCGGACAGCACGCGGGTCTCGAGGCCGAGCCGCTCGAAAGCGTTCTGCAGTGCCAGTGCGTTGATCACCGTGGCGAGCATGCCGATGTGATCGGCGGCCGCGCGCTCCATGCCGTTGGCCGCAGCCTCGACGCCTCGGAAGATGTTGCCGCCGCCGACGACGACGCAGATCTGGACCTGCATGTCGTGTACGTCGCGGACTTCCTGGGCGACCCGATTGACCGTCGTCTGATCGAGGCCATAGCCTTGATCGCCCATCAACGCCTCACCGGACAGTTTCAGAAGGACACGGCGAAACACGGCGGTTGACGGCATGACGTTCCCAGATAGCCCAGGTTCAAGGCTCGTCCAGTTGGCCCAGACGATGCCCGGCGGCGAGGATACACCATCCGCCCTGCGTCCGCACCCGCTTTGCCGGTACCGCGCAGCGCAACGGTGCCGCGCAGCGCCTATGTGGCGAGTTGGGCGGCCACCTCGGCGGCGAAGTCGGTGCTTTCCTTCTCGATGCCCTCGCCGAGGGCGAAACGGACGAAACCCGTAACCGAGACCGGCGCGCCGATGTCGCCCGCTGCGTCTTCCAGAACCTTGGCAAGCTTGCGGTCGGTGTCGAAGACGAACGCCTGTTCGAGCAATACGATTTCCTCGAAAAACTTGCGCAAGCGGCCCTCGACCATCTTCTCGACGATGTTTTCGGGCTTGCCCGATTCACGGGCCTGATCGGCGAAGATGTTGCGCTCGCGCTCGATGGTTGCCGCGGCGACGTCCCCAGTCGAGACGGCCTCGGGGCGCGCGTGCGCAATATGCATCGCGATCCGCCTGCCCAGCGCGGCGAGCTTCTCGCCGTCGCCGGCTGATTCGAGCGCGACGAGCACGCCGATCCGGCCGAGGTTCGGCGCCGTTACACCGTGCATATAACTCGCCACGACCCCTTCATTCACTGCCAGCGAAGCAGCGCGCCGCAGCTGAATGTTCTCGCCGATCGTCCCGACGAGTTCGGTGACCTTGTCGGCGACGTTCGAACTCGAACCGGGGTACGTCGCGGCGGAAAGCGCCTCGATATCGTCGCCCGTGTCGAGCGCGAGTCCCGCGATCGATCGCACGGCTTCCTGAAACTGCCCGTTGCGCGCGACGAAGTCGGTCTCGGTGTTGACCTCGATGACGGCCCCCCGGAGCGCCTCGCTGGCGATACCGACCAACCCGTCGCTGGCGACGCGGCCGGCCTTCTTGGCCGCCGCGGCGAGTCCCTTCGTGCGCAGTAGATCGACGGCCGATTCCATGTCGCCGTCGGTTTCGCCCAACGCCCGCTTGCAATCCATCATACCCGCGCCGGTGCGTTCACGCAGGGTCTTTACCTGTGCGGCAGTGATCTCCGCCATCATTCACCTCGTCTTGGAGCTATCCGTCGTAAGTCGTTTATACGGTGGAGATATCTCTCACCGTGCTAGTGCTAAGCACCGGCTGCGGGCGCCTCGTCGGACTTCTTCGTCTGGTCCTCGGCAGGCGCGGTTGCGTCGGCCGTTTCGGCCTCGGTGACCGCCTCGACCGCCTCGGGTTCGACGCTGGTGTCTTCGGCCGCCGCCTCGGCCTCGGCACCGGCTTCCGCCGCCGCCGGGGCTTCAACTGCCGGTTCGGCCGCAGAGGCTTTCGCCGCCGCCGGGGCTTCGGCCGCCGGTTCGGCCGCAGCGGCTTTCGCCGCCGCCGGGGCTTCGGCCGCCGGCTCGGCCGCAGCGGCTTCTTCCGCCGCCGGGGCTTCGGCCGCGGGTTCGGCCGCAGCGGCTTCTTCCGCCGCCGCCTCGGTCGCGGCTGCCTCTTCTTCGGCCGGAATCAGGTCTTCGGGCAGCTCCTCGGCCGCGCCGATATCGACGCCCGAAGCGGTCATCTCCTGCTGGATGCCGTCGAGAACCGCGTCCGACATCAGCTGACAATAAAGGCTGATCGCCCGGATCGCGTCGTCGTTGCCCGGAATTGGGAAGGTCACCGGGTCCGGATCCGAATTGCTGTCGATGATGGCGACGACTGGAATGCTCAGTTTGTTGGCCTCGGCGATCGCGATGTCTTCTTTGTTGGTGTCGATGACGAACATGATGTCGGGCAAGCCACCCATGTCCTTGATGCCGCCCAGCGCGCGCTCGAGCTTGTCGCGCTCACGGGTCAGCCGCAGCAGCTCCTTCTTGGTCAGTCCGGTGTCGTCTTCCCCGCCGAGCTGCTCCTCGAGCGTGCGCAACCGCCGGATCGATACCGAGATCGTCTTCCAGTTGGTCAGCATACCGCCAAGCCAGCGGTGGTTGACGTAGAACTGGCCACAGCGCTGGGCCGCCGCCGCAACCGGTTCGACCGCCTGGCGCTTGGTGCCGACGAACAGCACGCGGCCGCCGCCGGCGACGATGTCACGCGTCGCCTTCAACGTGTGGTGCAACATCGGCACCGTCTGCTGCAAGTCGATGATATGCGCGCCATTGCGAATGCCGAAGAGGTACTGCGACATCTTCGGGTTCCAACGGCGCGTCTGATGACCGAAATGGGCGCCGGCTTCGAGAAGCTGACGCATCGTGAACTCAGGCAGAGCCATGTGAAATCGTCCTTTATCCGGTTGGCCTCCGCGGGCTGTGGTCCGACGAATAAGCCGGACACCGGAACGACGATCGTGGATGATCCCACGCCGCCGGAACCCGCGTGCGTTGTAAGTGGCGTGCTTGTAGCCGCTTCGCCTTGGGGCCGCAAGCGAAAAGGCGTTCGAAAACCCGCCCCGGTTACGCCATGTCGTCCGAGCCGGCGGTGGCGCCGCTCGCCGAGGACCGGCGCACCGAAGGATAACTGTATGAAGCGTAGCGCAGTATCAGAACTGCGATCGACAGCACGAGTATGCCGGCAGTGACGACGATCAAGCCGTAATGCGGTTCCGTGATGGCTTTCTCGAGATCGATATGTTCCAAATTCGCCATGCCGATCAAGAGCCGCGTCAGCGCGGTCAACGCCACGTAGATCAGGAATCGTACGGGCATATGGTTGGTGGTGAAGTAGATGCCCACCATGGCGCCCAGCTCCAGGTAAATGAACAACAGGAGAATGTCCTCGACACTGGCATGTCCACGGGCAACCATATCGAAGAAAGCGAGGACGGCGGCCCAAACGATCGTCGCGCCGATGGCGAAAAGGGCCAGGACATGAAATCCGCTCACCAACGTCGAGCCGATCTTGTCGGCGACGTCATGGGCCTTGTGACTGAACTGCTCGAATCGATCAGTACCACCAGTCATCGTGCGTACCTCCCCGAACCAGTTAGCGTTTCAATGGGCCAGGGTCGCGCGGTGGCCAGTCAGACTTCGTGAACCGCAGCAACCCCGGGAAGCACCTTGATGGCCATGCAGACGGCCGGTGAGACCTTATAGCCGCCTGGCAGCTCGACCTCGACTTCGCGGTCGTCGAGTTCGACCATGACGCGGACGTGCCCGCCTCCCCGCCCGGCTTCCGAAAGCGCCGCGTGCAGACGGCGTAACGCCGCCTCACCGGCAAGATGGACCGTCAAGCCCGTATCGCCGTTCTGCACGACGTCGTCGAGCGCTTGCAGCGTGCGGGCGGTGACGCGCAGGATGTCGCCGTCGAGCCTCAACTCGGCCGGGACGAATAGCGGCCGGCCGGCCTCGAGCAGCTCGCGGCCGGCCGACAGGACTTCGGCGAACACGGCGACCTCGACGGCGCCGGTCTGGTCCGACAACTGGATGAAGGCGAACCGGCTGCCACGCGACGAGCGCCGTTCCTGCTTGTCGACGACGACGCCCGCGAGGTTGACCTGCGGCCCGCCGCTGGCCGCCATGCGGGCTTCGAGTTCGGCGATCGGCGTCACGCCCGCACGGGTGAGCCGTGGGCCGTAGGCGTCGAGCGGATGCGCCGACAGATAGAAGCCGATCGCGTCACGTTCCTGTTGCAGGCGGTCCATCGGCGCCCAATCGTCGGCGTCGGGCAGATCGGGCGACGGCGTCGCGTCGGCGGCGTAGCCTTCGCCGAACATGTTGGTCTGGCTCGAGGCGCGCTCGATGACGGCGGCATTGGCGTAACGCATCAGTGTTTCGACCGCGTTGAAGACGCGGGCCCGGTTCGGCTCCAAGCCGTCGAACACGCCCGCGCGGGCGAGGTTTTCGAGCTGACGTTTGTTGATGACGCGCGGATCGACACGCTCGGCCAGATCGAACAGGTCCTTGTAGGGTCCCTTTGCGTCGCGCTCGTCGACCAGCGAGGCCATCGCCTGGGCACCGACGTTCTTGACCGCCGCCAGGGCGTACCGAATCGCCCCCTTTCCGGCGCTATCCAGGGCGACCGTGAATTCGACGCCCGAATGATTGATGTCGGGCGGCAACAGCGCGATGCCAAGGCGCGCGAGTTCGCGATGGAAGGTATTGATCTTATCGGTGTTGCCCAGTTCCAGGCTCATCGAAGCGGCGAAGAATTCGAGCGGATAGTTGGCTTTGACGTAGGCCGTCTGATAGGCGACCAGCGCGTAGGCCGCGGCGTGGCTCTTGTTGAAGCCGTAGCCGGCGAACTTGGCGACGAGGTCGAAGATATGGGCCGCCTGGCGCGTCGACACACCGCGCTCGACCGCGCCGGAGATGAAGGTCTCGCGCTGAGCGTCCATCTCCGACTTGATCTTCTTGCCCATGGCGCGGCGCAGCAGATCGGCGCCGCCCAGGCTGTAGCCCGACAGGACCCGCGCGATCTCCATCACCTGTTCCTGATAGATGATGACGCCCGACGTCTCCTTGAGAATGCCCTCGAGCGACGGGTGCAGGTAGTCGGGCACCTCCTCGCCGTGCCGGCAGGCGATGTAGCGTGGGATGTTGTCCATCGGTCCCGGCCGGTAGAGCGCGACCAAGGCGATGATGTCCTCGAAGCTGTCGGGCCGAAGACGGCGCAGCACATCGCGCATGCCAGAACCTTCGAGCTGGAACACGCCGACCGTGTCGCCGCGGCTCAGCATCTCGTAGCTGGCGGTGTTGTCGAGCGGAATCGTAGCAAGATTGAGCTTAATCCCGCGCTTTTCGAGATGCAGTCGCGCGCGCTCCAACACGGTCAAGGTCTTGAGCCCGAGGAAATCGAATTTGACCAGCCCCGATTTCTCGGCGTCGCCCATGGCGAACTGGGTCACCGGCATATCGGAGCGCGGGTCGCGGTAGAGTGGCACCAGCTCGTCGAGCGGTCGGTCGGCAATGACCACGCCCGCGGCATGGGTCGAGGCATGCCGATTGAGGCCCTCGAGCTTCTGGGCGACGTCGATGAGCTGCGCGACGTTCTCGTCGGCGACGCGTTCCGCCTCGAGCCGCGGCTCGGCGGCGAGAGCCTGAGCGAGCGTCAAGGGGTTCGCCGGGTTGTTGGGCACCAGCTTGCAAATCCGGTCGACCAGACCGTAAGGCATCTCGTTCACGCGACCGACGTCGCGCAGCGCGGCGCGCGCGCGCAAGGTACCGAATGTAATGATCTGCGCCACCTGATCACGGCCGTATTTTTCCTGCACGTGGCGGATTACCTCGTCGCGACGCTCTTCGCAGAAGTCGATGTCGAAGTCGGGCATCGAGACGCGTTCGGGATTGAGGAAGCGTTCGAACAGGAGGCCGAAGCGCAGCGGGTCGAGGTCGGTGATGGTGAGCGACCAGGCGACGACCGAGCCGGCGCCCGAGCCACGCCCGGGACCGACCGGAATGCCCTGCGCCTTGGACCATCGGACGAACTCGGCAACGATCAGGAAATAGCCCTGGTAGTTCATGCCGATGATGACCTCGAGCTCGAACTCGAGCCGTTCGCGGTAGGGCGTCGCCGCCGCGCCCTCGATGCCGCCCGACGCGAGACGACCATCGAGACCCTTGCGCGCAATGTCGCGCAGCTCGTCCGCCTCGCTCTCGTGTCCGGCGCTGACCGGGAAGGCCGGCAGGAAGGGCTCGCGCCTGGGGGTGCGAACCGCGCAGCGCTGCGCGATGACCAGCGTGTTGTCGATCGCCTCGGGCAGATCGGCGAACAGCGCGCGCATCTCGGCCGCCGACTTAAAACGGTGCTCGGGCGTCAAGCGCCGGCGGTCGTCGCGGCTCACCGTCGTGCTCTCGGCGATGCACAAAAGGGCGTCTTGGGCGCTGAACATGCCGGCGTCGGAGAAGAAGACATCGTTGGTCGCGACGAGCGGCAGATCGTGGCCGTAGGCGAGGTCGACCAGCGCCGGCTCGATGCGCCGTTCGTCGTCGAGACCGTGGCGCACCAGCTCGACGTAAAGCCGCCCAGGAAACAGTGCCTTGAGCCGCGTCAACGCGGCCTCGGCCTGTGCCGCCTGACCATCGACCAGAAGTCGGCCGACCGGCCCGCCCGGGCCACCGCTCAACACGATCAGGCCGTCAGCATGACGCGCCAGATCGCCCCAGCCCACTTGCGGCACTTCTCCCGCATCGACATCGAGGAAGGCATGGCTCGAGAGCTTGACCAGATTGCCGTACCCGCTCTCATTGGCGGCCAGCACGATCAGCCGGTCGGGCGGCGGCGCGTGGCCGTTGTGGCTGCCGCCATCCTCGCGTCGGAGCGGCAACAGGCAGCCGACGATCGGCTGCACGCCGCCCCCACAGCAAGCGTCCGAGAATTGCATGGCGCCGAACAGGTTGGCGGTATCGGTAATCGCCACGGCGGGCATGCGATTGTCGCGGCATAAGCCGACCAGATCGTCGATCTTCAACGCCCCCTCGGACAGCGAGAAGGTCGTGTGGACGCGGAGATGGACGAATTCGGCGTGGTTCATGTTCAGCGCGGCGGTCGCTCAGGTGACACGCCCAAGATCGCACAAGCCACCCTTCCTGTCAGCGCGAACAGGCCGGCAACATGTCGTGGAAAACCGATTCTTCGCCACAGCATGTTGTGGATAACCGGCGTTCTAGCGGGCCGCGACGACGCCGTCCTCGATCTCGAGCAAACGATCCATTCGCTCGGCGAGGAGCGGGTTGTGGGTCGCGATCAGCGCGGCGAGGCCGGTTTGGCGGACCAGCCCGAGCAGTTCGTCGAAGACCGCTTCGGCGGTCGCCGGGTCGAGGTTGCCAGTCGGCTCGTCGGCGAGCAGGACGGCCGGCCGATTGGCCATCGCCCGGGCGATGGCGACGCGCTGCTGCTCGCCGCCCGACAGCTGCCCCGGGCGATGATCGGCGCGCGGCTCGATGCCGAGGCGGGCGAGCAGCTCGCGCGCGCGGTCGCGGGCCGCGGCACGGCCGACGCCGGCGATCATCTGGGGCAGCACGACGTTCTCGAGCGCCGAGAACTCGGGCAGCAGGTGGTGGAACTGATAGATGAAACCGAGCCGCTCGCGCCGCAGACGGGTGCGCTCACCATCGCCAAGCTTGCCGCAGGGCGTGCCGCCGATGACGACCTCGCCACCGTCGGGACGCTCCAAGAGGCCGGCGATGTGCAACAGCGTCGACTTGCCGGCGCCCGACGGGCCGACCAAGGCGACGATCTCGCCGCCGGCCAGGCTGAGCGACGCGCCGCGCAGCACGTCGAGCCGCGTGGCGCCCTGGGTGAAACTGCGCCGGATGTCGTCGGCGACGAGCGCCGGCTCATTCATAGCGCAGCGCCTCGACCGGATCGAGCCGCGCGGCGCGCCACGCCGGGTAGATCGTGGCGAGGAACGAAAGCACTAGCGACATGACCAGCACGGTGACCACCTCGGTGGTATCGATGCGCGCCGGCAGCTTCGACAGGAAGTAGATCTCGGCGGCGAACAGCTCGGTGCCGGTAAGGCCCTCGAGCCAGCGTCGGATGGTCTCGATATTGGCCGAGAAGGCGAGTCCGAGCGCGAAACCCATCAGCGTGCCGACGACGCCGATCGAGGCGCCGGTCAGGAAGAAGATGCGCATCACCATGCCGCGCGTCGCGCCCATCGTGCGCAGGATCGCGATGTCGCGCCCCTTGTCCTTCACCAGCATGATCAGGCTGGAGATGATGTTGAAAGCCGCGACCACGATGATCAGCGTCAGGATCATGAACATGACGTTGCGCTCGACCTGGATCGCGTCGAAGAACTGGGCGTTGGCCTGCTGCCAGTCGTGGACCCGCGCGCGCTGGCCGACGACGGCCATGATCTCGCGTCGCTTGTCGAGCACCAGGTTGGGCTCGTCGACACCGATCTCTATGCCCGAGACCGCCTGACCTAAGCGGAAATAGACCTGCGCCGCCTCGAGCGGCATGAAGATGAAAGCGTTGTCGTATTCGTACATGCCGACCGAGAACGTGCCGGCGATTTCGTAGGCGCGGCTGCGCGGCACGGTGCCGAAGGCGGTCGGCATGCCCTCGGGCGACAACAGCGTGATCTTGTCGCCGGGCCCGAGGCCGAGTCGTTCGCCGAGACGGTTGCCGATTATCACGACGTCGCCCTCGGCAAATTTTTCGAGGGCGCCGGTCGTGATGGTGTCGGCGATCACCTTGCGGCCCGCGAGGTCGTCGGCGCGTAAACCCCGGATGACGGCGCCAGTGCTCGCGCCGCGCGACGACGAGGCGAGCACCTGGCCATCGACCAGCGGCGTCGCCCAGACGACGCCCTCGATGGCGCGCAACTCGTCGGCCAGCGGGTCGAAGTTGTCGAGCCGGCCGCCGAAACCGTAGACTGTGACATGGCCGTTGACGCCGAGTATGCGGCCGAGCAGTTCGTGGCGGAATCCGTTCATCACGGCCATGACGATGATCAGCGTGGCGACGCCGAGGGCGATGCCTACGAACGAGAATCCGGCGATGACCGAGACGAAGCCTTGCTGGCGCCGCGCCCGCAAGTAGCGCCCCGCCACGGTCCATTCGAAAGCGGAGAACATCGCCGCGTCAGCCGGTGAGCTTGGCGAGCACCGCTTCGGCCGAGAGCTCCCGCACCTCGCCGCTCGCCCGGCGCTTGAGCTCGACGACGCCGCCGGCCAGCCCGCGCGGCCCGATCCTGACCTGCCACGGCAGACCGATCAGGTCCATGGTGGCGAACTTGGCGCCGGCGCGCTCGTCGGTGTCGTCGTACAGCGTTTCGACGCCGGCCGCGGTCAGCTTGGCGTACAAATCCTCGCACGCCGCGTCGCAGGCCTCGTCGCCGTGCTTCAGATTGATCAGGCCGACGGCAAAAGGCGCGACGCTGTCGGGCCAGACGATGCCGTCGTCGTCGTGGCTCGCCTCGATGATCGCGCCGGCCAGGCGCGAAACACCGATACCGTAGGAGCCACCGTGGACGGCCGTCGACGTACCGTCGGGCTTGTCGACGACGCAGCCCATGGGCTCGGCGTATTTGGTGCCGAAATAGAAGATGTGGCCGACCTCGATGCCCCGGGCGGTGATCAGGTCGCCCTCGGGCACGGGGCAGCTATCGGGATCATGTTTTTCGTCGGTCGCGGCATAGAGCCTGGTCCAGTCGTCGATGACCGGCTCGAGGTCGGCGTCGTAGTCTATTTCCGCCTCGAGCACGTTGATGTCGTCCCAATCCTTGTGAAAATACAACGCGCTCTCACCGGTCTCGGCGCGCACCACGAACTCGTGGCTGAGATCGCCGCCGATCGGTCCCGAATCGGCGCGCATGGGGATCGCCTGGAGGCCCATGCGGGCGTAGGTGCGCAGGTAGGAGACGAACATCTTGTTGTACGAACGCTTGGCGCCCTCGAAGTCGAGGTCGAAAGAATAGGCATCCTTCATGTAGAACTCGCGGCCGCGCATGACGCCGAAGCGCGGCCTGACCTCGTCACGGAACTTCCACTGGATGTGGTAGAGGTTCTTGGGCAGGTCGCGGTAGCTCTTGACCGCGTCGCGGAAGATCTCGGTGATCTGTTCCTCGTTGGTCGGCCCATAGAGCATGTCGCGGTCGTGTCGATCGCGAATCCGTAACATCTCGGGGCCGTAATCGTCGTAGCGTCCACTCTCGCGCCACAGATCGGCCGGCTGGATCGTCGGCATCAGCACTTCGTGGCAACCCGCCCCGTCCATCTCCTCGCGGACGATCTGCTCGATGCGCTTGAGCACGCGAAAGCCGAGCGGCAGCCATGAGTATATCCCGGCGCTCGACTGGCGGATCATGCCGGCGCGCAGCATCAAGCGGTGCGAGACGATTTGCGCCTCGGCGGGCGTTTCCTTGATGATCGGCAGGAAGTAACGTGACAGGCGCATCGGCCCCTCTGCGGTCGTCGGCGTGGCGGGCGGTGACTATATACCAAGGATCAGTGATAAAGGCCCATGTAAATTGCGCCGCCATTTCAGGCCGTTAGCGCCCAGCTCGCGCATGACTGCCATGTCGCGATACCGCGACTCAGGTGTCGATTGTCGGTGTAGAGTCGCCGTCATCACATCGGTCAACGACAACACATGAACTCGGCCACATCATCCGCCGTCGCGGCGCGAGGCGCATCGGCGAACGTCAGGGGCATTGGCTGGATGCTCGTCACCGGCTTCTTCTTCGTCGGGGTGACGGGCATCGTCCGTCATCTCGGCACCGACATGGCGCCGGTGCAGGCGGCGTTCCTGCGCTACGTCATCGGCCTCGCCATGATTTTGCCCCTGCTGTTTCGCGCGGCGCGCACGCCGATCGTCTCGAAACGCATGGGCATGCACGCGGTACGCGGCCTCGTGCACGGCACCGGCGTCATGCTGTGGTTTTACGCCATGGCGCGCATCCCGATCGCCGAGGTCACGGCGCTCGGCTTCACCGCGCCGATCTTGACCACCGTGGGCGCGGCGCTGTTCCTGGGCGAGCGGTTGCAGATACGGCGCATCGGCGCCGTGCTGGTCGCCTTCGGCGGCGCGATGGTCATCCTGCGCCCGGGCGTCGAGGCGATCCAAATTGGCGCGCTCGCACAGCTCGCCGCGGCGCCGCTGTTCGCCGCCTCGTTCCTCTTGGCGAAGAAGCTGACCGAGACCGAATCGAGCGCGTCGATCGTCGCCTACCTCTCGGTCTTCGTGACGATCGCGCTGTTGCCCCCGGCGCTGATGGTGTGGCGCACGCCGACCTGGGAGGAGCTCGGCTGGCTGAGCGTCGTTGCGGCGCTCGCGACGGCGGGCCATTTCACTTTGACGCTGGCCTTCAAGGCGACCGAGATCACGGTGACCCAGCCGTTCTCGTTCCTCCAGCTTGTCTGGGCGACGATGCTCGGCTTTTACGCGTTCGGCGAGCAACCCGACGCCTGGACGATCATCGGCGGCGCACTGATCGTCGGCAGCGCGACCTACATCGCGCACCGCGAAACGCGCCGCACCGGCCGCGCCACGCCGAAGGCGGTGCAAGGCCTGCTCGACAGCGCCGACGGTGGGGCGAGACCGCCTGCCTAGGGCCAGTGAATTCCGAGCGGACTGGCGTCCATTCCACGAACCAGTCAAAGTCTTACGATGATCGCGAGTGACGATGCCAGCAAGCACGCCTGAGCCCGGCCGCGCGGCGACGGGTCTTGGCCGCGTGCCATTGATCGGCTCGATCGTCACAAATCCGGCGTTCCGCGACGCCGACTTCCGCCGTCTGTCGTACGGCGTGGCATTAAACAGCGCGGGCATGAGCGGCGAGCATGTCGTGCTCGGCATACTGGTTTTCCAGGCCACGCAGTCGACTTTCTGGGTCGGCATCACGCTGGCGCTTTACAACTTTCCGATGCTGATTTTCGGCCTGTTATCGGGCGCCGTCGCCGACTGGCTCGACCGGCGGACCGTGCTGCGCTGCCTCGAGGCCGGCATCGCCGCGACGCAAACCCTGTTTGCAGCGTTGATCGCGCTTGGCGTCGACGACCTCTGGCTGATCCTGGCGTTCACTGCGTCGGTCGGCAGCCTGCGCGCCATGAGCCACCCGGTGCGTACAAGCTACGCCTATGACATCGTCGGCGGCGACCATATCGTCGCCGGTCTCGGCGCCCTCAATCTCGCGACGCGCTTTGGGCAACTGACAGGCGCCCTGGTGGCCGGCGCCGTGATGCAAGGCATCGGCGCGCCGGCGGCGATCCTGCTCATGGCCGGCGGCCATGTCGGGGCGTACGCCGTGTTCGCGCGGCTCCGCTCGGTCGGGCACGCCGCGCCGCTCGAGAGAGCGCCGATCCTGCAGAACCTGCGCGAATACCGCGACGAGATGCGCGCTAACAGGATACTGCTCGTGCTGCTGGTGATTACCGCGGCCGTCGAAATATTCGGCTTCTCCTTTTCGACGGCCTTGCCGGAACTGGCGACCGCGCGATTTGCCGTCGGCGCCGAAGGCCTGGGCTACATGCACGCCGCACGGGCGGTCGGCGGCATCCTCGCCGGCCTCGTGCTCGCCGGCATGGGCGGCCTGCGCCGACGCGGCGCGGTCTTCCTGGTGGTGATCTATGCCTTCGGCGCGAGTCTCTTGCTGGTCGCGGTCGCGGACCAGTTCGTGTTGGCGCTTGCGGCGCTCGTCGTCGTCGCGGTGCTGGCGACCGCCTCGGACGTGCTGACCCAGAGCATGATGCAGCTCAGCGTGCCCAATGCGCTGCGCGGCCGGGCGATGGGTTCCTGGGTCTTCGCGATCGGCTCGGCGCCGCTCGGTCACCTGATGATGGGCGGCCTCGCCGTCACCTTCGGTGTCGGCGTCGCGCTCGGCATCAACGGCACCCTCTTAATCGGCGTCGGGCTGCTCGCGACCTTCGTGGCGCCCCGCTTGCGTCGGCTCTAAGCCCCCTCGCCTACTTGTCGTGGAAGATGTAGCCGAGGAAGTTGAGCAGGAGCTGGGCGGCGAGGAAGGCGGTGGTGCCGTCGCGGTCGTAGTCGGGCGCGACCTCGACCAGGTCGATGCCGACCACCTCGCCCTTGTGCGTCAGGCCCTGGAGGATCTCGAGCACCTCGTAGTAGAGGAAGCCGCCGTGGCTCGGCGTGCCGGTGCCCGGCGCGATCGACGGATCGAAGCCGTCGATGTCGATGGTGCAGTAGTAGCGCACGCCGTCGGGAATGCGCGCCAGCGTGCCCTCGGTGCCGAGCTTGCGGACCTGGCGCACCGACAGGATGTCGGAGCCCGCAGCGCGCGCCGCCGCGTAGTCCGACTTGTTCGACGACGAGACGTAGCGGATGCCGAGTTGCGAGAAGCCTGTGATACCGACTCCGCCTGAATGATTCGGTTGCGACGGATTCCCGTTGGAATCGGAAAGGGTTAGGATCCGTAGTCATGATTCGCGGAGGGGCGGGACATGGCGCATGTCGAGGAACATTTGCAGCTTTCTGAGTTGGAGGGACGGTATCGCTCGGCGTCGGAGGCGACGGAGGCGCGGCACTTCCAGGTGATCTGGCTTTTGGCCAAAGGCCATACGGTTCGCGAAGTGTCGGAGATGACGAGTTTCGGCCAACGCTGGCTCGAACAATTGCTTTCTCGCTACAACAAGCTCGGCCCGTCGTCGCTGGGCGATCGTCGACGCTCGAACGGCTCCGAGGCGACGATCCTGAAGCCGGAAGTCCTGGCGGTGTTGAAAGAGCGCCTGAAAAAGCCGCCGGCGGACGGCGGCTTGTGGTCTGGGCCGAAGGTGGCGGCTTGGATGGCGGGCGAACTGGGCTTGGAGACGGTGGCGCCGCAACGGGGCTGGGAGGCGCTGAAGGCAGTCGAGTGGAGTTTGCAGGTGCCCAGGCCGAACAACCCCGGGGCGGCGAGCGAGGAAGAACGCCAGGCGTTTAAAAAAAACTTCACCGCCTGGTCGCGGAAGAAGCCGAGCGCCACCCCGGCACGCCGATCGAAGTCTTCGCCAGCGACGAACACCGGCTCGGTCTGAAGCCATTGGCCCGGCGCTGCTGGGCGCCGCGCGGGATGCGCCCGGTGGCGCTCGGCCACCACCGCTTCAAATGGCTCTACGTCACCGCCCTCGTCTCGCCGACCAGCGGAGAGACCTTTTGGTACATCTCCAATTGTGTCTCCAAGCCATTCTTCGAGAAGCTGCTCGCCCTCTTCGCCCGCGAGGCCGGCGCTGGGCAGAGCCGCATCATCATCCTGGTGATCGACGGCGCCGGGTGGCACACGGCGCCGAACCTCACGGTGCCGGAAGGCCTCCACCTCGTCTACTTGCCGCCCTATACGCCCCAGCTGCAACCGGCCGAATGTCTCTGGCCCGTACTCGACGAGCCGGTCGCAAACAGACACTTCGAGACCATCGAGGAACTCGACGCCGTCGTCGCCCGGCGCTGCCTCACTCTCGATGCCAATCCCGAACTCTTCAAGGGGCGTATCGACTTCCACTGGTGGCCCAAAACCATCTATCCGAACTGATCAGCCGGATGCGGTATGACATGCTTCATCTCCGACGCCCGGCGCAGCGGGTTGCCGTGGCCGTAGCGCACGCCGTGGCGTTCGTCGACGAAATCGAGATGGGCGTCGATGTGGATGATGTGCACCGGCTCCTGATCGTCGAACGCCTTGATGCACGGAATGTGCACGGAGTGATCGCCGCCCAGCGCCACCGGCAGCGCACCCGACGCCAATATCTTGCGCATCGCGAACTCGGCGTTGTCGAGGCTTTTGATGGTGTCGGTGTGGATCATGTCGGCGTCACCGATGTCGACGATGCGCACCTTGTCGGTCGGCAGGTAGACCGCGTCGTCCTCGTGGTCGTAGGCGCCGCCGTGACCGAAGGAAAACAGCGTCGACGCCTCGCGGATGGCGCGCGGGCCGAAGCGCGCGCCGGCACGGTACTGCGTGCCCATGTCGAAGGGGATGCCGAGCACCGCGACATCGGCGTCGATGTTGTCCCAGTCCAGGCAAGCGGGCTGCTTGCCGAAGGTGCAGTGCCCGACGAAGGGCAGGTTGAGCCGCCCCGTTTCGTAGCCATGATCGGCCATTATTTTCTCCCCGTCCGCGTCACCATCGCCGGAGTTTACAACATACCCCGCATCCACGGCGGCTCGAGTGCTGCGATGCGCGCGAAGACCGGGCAGCTTGCTTCGTGCGCGCCGGGCAGATAACCGCTGCTCATCAGGAACTCGCCCACGATCTCGCCGCCGGTGAACAGGAAGGTCTTCTTGAACAGCTTGACCCAGTCGGCATGCGCTGCCGGGTGGTGTGCGTCGACCCAGCCTTTGAAGCCGCCGAACTCGGCGCGCAAATCGACGATGCGCCGCGCGTTCTCGATCGCCGCGTTGACCTTCAGGCGGTTGCGGATGATGCCGGCGTCGGCGAGCAGTCGTGCGCGGTCGGCCTCGTCGAAGGCGGCGACGGCGTCGATATCGAAGCCGGCGTAGGCCGCCTTGAAGGCCGCGCGTTTCTTCAAGACCGTCAGCCACGAGAGACCAGCCTGGTTGATCTCGAGGACCAAGCGCTCGAACAACGCGGCCTCGTCGGCCAGCGGAAAGCCATATTCGGTGTCGTGGTAGGGTCCGTGGAACGGGTGTCCCGGGGCGGCGTCACAATAGCTCATTGGTCTTGCATGTACTCGCGGAAGCCGATCAGATCATATTCGACGGCGGCGGCCACGGCGCCCGTGATCGTCACGGCGATCGCCGTGGTGATCGCCGCCTTGATCCAGAGCCTCGGTTTCTCCGGCGCGCTCGGCGCATGACCCGGCTCGGGCTCGTCGGGCGGGTGCACGCCGAACGGCAGGGTCATGAAGAAGACCAGCCACCAGACGATGAAGAAGACGACGAAGGCACCGAACGGCTCCATCGCTCAGGCCTGCTCGATCTCGATCAGAGTGCCGCAGAAATCCTTCGGGTGCAGGAACAGCACCGGCTTGCCGTGGGCGCCGATCCGGGGTTCGCCGTCGCCCAGCACCCGCGCGCCCGCCGCCTTCAGGTGGTCGCGCGCGGCGAGGATATCGTCGACCTCGAAGCAGACGTGGTGCATGCCGCCCGACGGGTTGCGCTCGAGGAACGGCGCGACGGGCGACGCGTCGCCGAGCGGGCACAGCAGCTCGATCTTGGCGTTGGGCAGCTCGACGAACACGGTGGTCACGCCATGCTCGGGCATGTCGACCGGAGCCGACACGGTCGCGCCCAGCGCATCGCGGTAGAGCGCGCAGGCGGCACCGAGGTCGGGGACGACGATGGCGACGTGATTGAGACGGCCGATCATTGACTCGTTTCTCCTAGATACGGACGACCTGAACCTCGACCACCGGGCGCTTGTCGCGTTCCGGCTTGAGCACCCGGCGCGCCGCGATGCGCGCCGCCTCGCCGACCGTCTCGTCGTTGTTGCGGGCGCGCGGCGGCAGCGCCGCGAGTGCCGTGCGGACGGCGTCGGCCGCGTCGATCAGCGCCACCTCGCCCTCCTCATCGGGGTCATCGGTACTGAACACGCCCTGGGCGACGACGCGCGGCTCGGCCATCAGCGTGCCATCGCCGTCGAGCACCAGAGTTACGAAAGCGACGCCGTTGTTCATCAATCGACGCCGCGCGCGGATGACGTCGCTTTCGGTGCTGAGCAGCCTTTTGCCGTCAAGGAGCAGGCGCCCCGAATGGACGTGATCGACGACCTCGGCCGGCCCCGGCGCGAGCCTCAGGAGGTCGCCGTTCTCGACGACCACCGATTCGGGCACCTGTAGCGTTCGCGCATAGCGCGCGTGCTCCAGCAGATGGCGCGCCTCGCCGTGCACCGGCACCGAGATTCGCGGCTGCACCCATTGGTACATCTGCGCCAGCTCGTCGCGGCACGGATGGCCGGAGACGTGGATGTCATGGTCGTCCTCGGTCATGATCTCGACGCCGAGCCCGATCAGGCGGTTTTGCAGGCGGTTGATGGCGAGTTCGTTGCCCGGAATGATCTTCGACGAAAAGATCACCGTGTCGCCCTCGCCCAGGGTGATATGCGGGTGGTTGTTTGAGGCGATGCGCGAGAGCGCCGCGCGTGGTTCGCCCTGGCACCCGGTGCACAGATAGAGCACCTTGTCGGGCGGCAGGAGCCCGCCGTCGCGATCGGTCAGCAGGGGCGGCAGGTCTTCGAGATAACCGGTCACCCTCGCCGCCTCGGTGATACGCCACAGCGAGCGGCCGACCAGCGCAACATGCCGACCGGCCGCCTCGGCCGCCGCGACGATGGTCGCGACGCGCGCGACGTTCGAGGCGAAACAGCCGACGGCGACACGGCCGGTGAGGCCACCGATCAGTTCGATCAGGTTCGCGCGCACGTCGGCCTCGGACCCCGACTCCCCGGCGCGAAAGACATTGGTCGAATCGCAGACCATGGCGAGCACGCCGTCGTCGGCCCAGCGGCGCAACGCGGCCTCGTCGGTCACCGCGCCGACCAGCGGGTCGGGGTCGATCTTCCAGTCTCCGGTGTGCAGTACGGTGCCGGCCGGCGTCTTGATCGCCAGGGCATTGGGCTCGGGGATCGAATGGGTCAGCGAGATGAACTCGATTTCGTAGGGGCCGAGCGTGAGGCTGCCGCCAAGCGGCACCTCGGTGATCACAAGGTCCTCGATGCCCGCCATCATACCGTCGCCGCCGGCGAGCTTGCGGCGCAACACCTCGGCCGCGAAGGGCGTGGCGTAGACCGGACAGCGCAGTTGTGTCCAAAGGTAGGGGACGGCGCCCAGATGGTCCTCGTGGGCGTGGGTCAGCACGATGCCGAGCAAGTCGTCGCGATGCTCGACAATGAAGCCCGGATCGGGCAGCACGACGTCGATGCCGGGCAGCGAATCGTCGGCGAAGGTGATGCCGAGATCGACCATTAGCCACTGGCCGTCATAGCAGTAGAGGTTGAGATTCATGCCGATCTCGCCGGCCCCGCCGAGTGGCAGGAAGAGGAGCTCGGCAGGTTCCCCACCAGGGTTCATCGGGCGGCACCGCTGTTGAGGCGGTAGATTTCCAGCAGGCCGCGCATGGTGAGGTCGGCGTCGACCAGCTCGATGGCCTCGGTCGCCGCATGGAACAGGGGCGCCAGGCCGCCGGTGGCGATCACCGTCATGGGCTCGCCGAACTCCGTCTTGATTCGCGCAACCAGGCCCTCGATGAGGCCGACATAGCCCCAGTAGACGCCGGACTGCATCATCGGCGTGGTCGCCGTGCCGATCACCGCCTGGGGCTTCTTGGCGGCCACTCGGGGTAATTGGGCGGCGGCCATGTGCAACGCCTCGAGGGACAGGTTGATGCCCGGCGCGATGGCGCCGCCACGATAGGCGCCGGAGGCGTCGACCACGTCGAAGGTGGTCGCAGTGCCGAAGTCGATGACGATCAGCGCGCCGGGATAGCGGCTGTGGGCGGCCACCGCGTTGACCACCCGGTCGGCGCCCACCTCGTGCGGGTTGTCGACGGCAAGCTCGGCGCCGACGTCGGCGTTCTCGCCGACGATCAGTGGTTCGCAGCCGTAGAAGCGCTGGCACAGGGCGCGCAGGTGGAACACGGTCTCGGGCACCACGCTGGCGATGATGGCCGCGCCGATTTGCTTGTGGTCGATGTCGTCGAGGCCGAGGAGCTGGATCAGCCAGACGGCATACTCGTCGGCGGTGCGGTCGGCGCGGGTCGCGGCCCGCCACTGGCCGCGCTGCTCGTCGCCATCGTAGACTGCGAACACCGTATTGGTGTTGCCGGCGTCGACGGCGAGCAGAAATCCGCCGCTCATGCCGCACCACCGAAGAAGACGTCGCCGGTGTGGACGGTGCGCAGGCTGCCGTCGACCATCTCGACGATCAGCGCGCCGGTCTCGTCGATGTCGGCGAAGATGCCCTCGATCTCCTCGTCGTCGAGCGTGACCGTGATCGCCTCGCCGACACCCTTGGCGTAGCGCATGACCTCCTCGCGGATCGGCGCGAAGCCGCCCTCGACCCATGTGTTGGCGCGGGTCTGGAAGTGGCGCGCGAAGCCTTCCAACACCTCGCCCGGCGTCACCTCGCCGCAACCCTCGGCGCGCAGCGCGGTGGCCGGAATGTTGGGGTCGTCGGGCGCGCTGGCGACATTGACGCCCATGCCGACGATCAACCAATCGAGCGCGTCCGGTCCGGTCGTCGACGCCTCGAGCAGGATGCCCGCTACCTTGCGTCCGTTGAGCAGCACGTCGTTGGGCCATTTGAAATCGATTTGGCTGTGCGGCGCGACCAGCATGTTCAAGGCGCCGGTCAGGGCCATCGCGGCGACGAACGAGAGTTGCGCCGCTTCGCCGGGCGGACAGTCCGGTCGCAGAAGCAGAGAAATGTACAGATTGCCCTCGGGCGACGCCCAGTCACGGCCACGCCGGCCGCGGCCCATGCGCTGGCTGAGGCCCCAGACCAGTGTGCCCTCCTCGGCGCCGCCTTCGGCGAGCCGTCTGGCCTCGTCGTTCGTGCTGTCGACCTCGTCGAGCACCACCAGCCTGAAGGCCGGCGGCAACTGTACGTCCCGGGTCACGGCATCAAGGCGGATGCCGCTGCCTGCGCCGCCTGCAGCAGCTCGGTCGGCCATGCGAAGAAGAGCAGCGTGAACAGCGTCGTCGCAGCGACGATGATGCTGAGTTCGCGGCCGATCGGCCGGTCGAACGGGTCGGCCGGTTCGTCGAAGTACATCACCTTGACGATGCGCATGTAATAGAACGCCGCCACCACGCTGCTCAGCAAGCCGATCACAGCGAGGCCGTAGAGCCCGGCATCGATCGCCGCGAGGAAGACGAAATATTTGCCGAAGAAGCCGGCGAGCGGCGGAATACCGGCCATGGCGAACATGAAGACGGCGAGCGCGAAGGCGAGCAGCGGGTTGGTGCGCGACAACCCGGCCAGCTCGTCGATGCCCTCGACCATGCGGTCCTGGCGGCGCATCGCCAGGATGCAGCCGAACGCGCCGACGCTCATCATCAGATATATCGCCATGTAGATGATGACGCCGTGCACGCCGGCGCCGGTGCCGGCCGCCAGACCGACCAGCGCATAGCCGACATGGCCGATCGAGGAGTAGGCCATCAGGCGCTTGATGTTCGACTGGCCGATCGCGGCGAAGGCGCCGAGCAGCATCGAGGCGATCGAGACGAAGACGATGATCTGCTGCCACTGGGCGGCCAACTCGCCGAACGGCTGCATGGTGACGCGCAGCAGAAGCGCGATGGCGGCGATCTTGGGCGCCACCGAGAAGAACGCGGTCACCGGCGTCGGCGCGCCCTCGTAGACGTCTGGCGTCCACATGTGGAACGGCACTGCCGAGATCTTGAAGGCGAGACCGGCGGCGATGAACACGATGCCGACGACGACGCCGATCGACACATCGCCGTGGGCGCCGGCGAAATGGTCGGCCAGCGCATCGAAGCGCGTCGTGCCGCTAAAACCATAGACCAGCGAGCAGCCATAGAGGAGCATCCCGGAGGCGAGCGCGCCGAGCACGAAATACTTGAGCCCGGCCTCCGTCGAGCGCAGCGAATCGCGCTGGAACGCGGCGACGACGTAGAGCGCCAGGCTCTGCAACTCGAGGCCGACATAGAGCGACATGAGGTCGTTGGCCGACACCATCATCATCATACCGAGCGTCGCCAACAGCAAGAGAACCGGGAACTCGAAGCGTTCCATGTTCTCGCGCCGGATGAAGCCGAGCGACATGATCAGCGTCAGCCCGGCGCCGATCAGCACCAGGAGCTTCATGAATATGGCGAAGTCGTCGACCACGAACAATCCGTCGAAGGTCGTCGTCGTGGGTGACGATGGGCCGGCGATCAGTATATAGGCGACGATGAACGAGGCGACGACCAGGCCCGAGATCGTGCGCGTCGCGCGGTGGCCGCGGAAGGCGCCGAACATCAACAGCCCCATGGCGGCGAGCGCGAGCCAGATTTCGGCGAGGACCGGGGTCAGCAAGGCCGCCATCGTCGCCTCCTAGCGTCCGACCAGCGCCGTCGCGACGCTGGTCACGCTCGGCGCGCCGCCGGCCTGAACGATCAGATTTTCGACCGAAACGCGGAGCACCGAGAGGAAGATCTCGGGATAAACGCCCATCACCATCACCGCAACGACCATCGGCGCGAAGATCACGATCTCGCGGCGGTCCATGTCGAGAATGTCTTTCAGGTGATCCTTGGTCAGGTTGCCGAACACGACGCGGCGGTAGAGCCACAGCATGTAGGCCGGGCCGAGGATTATGCCGGTCATCGCCAGCATGGCGACCCAGGTGTTGACCTGATAGACGCCAACCAGCGCGAGGAATTCGCCGACGAAGCCGGACGTCCCCGGCAGGCCAACCGACGCCAGGGTGAACAGCAGGAAGACGAAGGCGTACACCGGCATGCGGTGGACCAGGCCGCCGTAATGGGCAATGTCGCGCGAATGGCAGCGGTCGTAGATCACGCCGACGCAAAGGAACAGCGCGGCCGAGACGACACCGTGGCTGAGCATGAGCAGGAGCGCGCCCTCGATGCCTTGCGTGTTGAACGAGAAGATGCCGATCGTCACGAACCCCATATGGGCGACCGACGAATAGGCGATCAGCTTCTTCATGTCCTCCTGCGCCAGCGCGACCAGCGAGGTGTAGATCACGGCGACGACGCTGAGCGTGAAGATCAATGGCGTGAAGAACGCGCTCGCCTCGGGCAGCATGGGCAGCGAGAAGCGGATGAAACCGTAAGCGCCGTATTTCAAGAGCACGCCGGCCAGCACCATCGAACCCGCCGTCGGCGCCTCGACATGGGCGTCGGGCAGCCAGGTATGCACCGGCCACATCGGCACCTTGACGGCGAACGACGCGAACAGCCCGAGCCATAGCCAATACTGCATGTCGACCGGAAAGTCGGTCGCCATCAGCGTCGGGATGTCGGTCGTGCCGGCGACGAAGTACATCGCCAGGATGGCGAGCAGCAGCAGCACCGAGCCGAGCAGCGTGTAGAGGAAGAACTTGAACGCCGAGTAAACGCGGCGCGGCCCACCCCAGATGCCGATCAACAGGAACATCGGGATCAGCGTGCCTTCGAAGAACAGGTAAAAGAGCACGAAATCGAGCGACGAGAAGACGCCGACCATCATCGTCTCGAGCACCAGGAAGGTGATCATGTATTCCTTCACGCGGCTCTCGATCGCACGCCAGCTGGCGAGGATGCAAATCGGCGTCAGGAAGGTGCTCAAGAGCACAAAGAACAGCGTGATGCCGTCGATGCCGACGTGATAGGCGATGTTGAAGTCGGGAATCCATGGGACGCGCTGGACGAATTGGAACTCGGCCGTCGTTTTATCGAAACCGAGCCACAACAGCAGCGACAGGACGAAGGTGATCAGCGAGGTCCAGAGCGCGACGTTGCGGGCATTGCGCGCGACGATCGCATCTTCGCCCCGGATAAACGCGATCAACAGCGCACCGACCAGCGGCAGGAAGATCGTCAGGGAAATAATCGGAAGTTCGGTCATGGTTCGACCCTTACACCCCCGGCCCCAGCAGGTACCAGGTGACCAGCCCGGCAACGCCGATCAACATGGCGAATGCGTAGTGATAAAGGTAACCGGTCTGCAGCCGTGTCGCCCGGCGCGCCAGGTCGAGCACCGCGGCGGCGATGCCGTCGGGTCCGACGCCGTCGATGACAGCGCCGTCGCCGCCCTTCCAGAATCCCCGGCCCAGGTAGTTGGCGCCGCGCACGAACACGATGTCGTAGAGTTCGTCGAAATACCATTTGTTGAGCAGGAACAGATAGACCGGCCGGCATTGCGCGACGATGCGCGCCGGCAGCCCGGGCGCCGACATGTACATGACATAGGCGATCGCGATGCCGACCGCGCCGACCGCGAGCGGCAAGCCCTTGACCCACGCCGGTACGTGATGCGCCGCCTCGAGCACGTTGTTCTTGGCGAGCACGACGATGCTGCCGCGCCAGAACGCGCCGTCGGCGTCGACCATGCCGAGCTGCACGCCGATGTAGCCCGAGAAGATCGCGCCGAGCGCCAGGAGAATGAGCGGAATGGTCATCACCTTGGGCGATTCGTGGACATGCGCCAAGACCTTCTCGTCGGCGCGCGACGCGCCGTGGAAAGTCATGAACAAGAGCCGCCAGGAATAGAACGCGGTCATGATCGCCGCCGCGATGCCCAGCCAGAAAGCGTAATAGCCGATCCCCGATTGCGCCGCGAAGGCCGATTCGAGGATCATGTCCTTCGAGAAGTAGCCGGCGAAGAACGGCACGCCGGCAAGCGCCAGGCTGCCGACCCACATGACGCCGTAGGTCAGCGGGATCATCTTCCACAAACCGCCCATCTTGCGCATGTCCTGCTCGGCCGACATGGCGTGGATCACCGAGCCGGCGCCGAGGAACAAGAGCGCCTTGAAGAAGGCGTGGGTCGTCAGATGGAAGATGCCGGCGGAATAGGCCGAGACGCCGCAGGCGAAGAACATGTAGCCGAGCTGGCTGCAAGTCGAATAGGCGATGACCCGCTTGATGTCGGTTTGGCAGGTCGCGATGGTCGCCGCGAAGAAAGCAGTGCTGGCGCCGACCACGGCGACGACGGCGAGCGCGGTCGGCGAAAGCTCGAACAACGGCGAGAGCCTGGCCACCATGAAGACGCCCGCGGTCACCATGGTCGCCGCATGGATCAGCGCCGAGACCGGCGTCGGGCCTTCCATCGCATCGGGCAGCCAGGTGTGCAGGCCGAGCTGCGCCGACTTTCCCATGGCGCCGACGAACAGCAGCAGGCAGATCAGCGTCAGCGTGTCGAACTGGACGCCGAGGAACTCGATCGTCGTGCCGACGTACTCGGGCGCGGCGGCGAACACCGCGTCGAAGGTCACCGCGTTGAAGACGAAGAAGATCGCCAGGATGCCGAGCGAGAAGCCGAAGTCGCCGACACGGTTGACCAGGAACGCCTTGATCGCCGCGGCGTTGGCCGCCGGTCGCGTGTACCAGAAACCGATCAGCAGGTACGAGCACAGGCCGACGCCTTCCCAACCGAAGAACATCTGCACCAGGTTGTCGGCGCTGACCAGCATCAGCATCGAGAAGGTGAACAGGCTGAGATAGGCGAAGAACCGCGGGATGTGCGGGTCGTGCGACATGTAGCCGATCGAATAGACGTGGATGATGAACGACACGGTGGCGACGACGGTGATCATCACCGCCGAGAGCGTATCGAAGCGCAGCGACCACGCCGCCTCGAAGGCGCCTGAATCGATCCAGGTGATCGGTTCGACGGTTATCGTCCGGCCGAGCAACGCGACGTCGTAGAACACCAGCCACGAGGCCAGCATGGCGATCGCCATGAAGACGCAGGTGATGATCGCCGCGGCACGGTCGCCCAGCGCACGGCCGAAGAAGCCGGCGATGATTGCGCCGATCAGTGGTGAAATGACAGAAGCGGCGTGCAACATGTCGCTCAGCCCTTCATCACGTTGATGTCCTCGACCTCGATCGAGCCGCGATTGCGGAAATAGACGACCAGGATTGCGAGACCGATGGCGGCCTCGGCCGCCGCGACGGTGAGCACGAACATGGCGAACACCTGGCCGGTCAGATCACCCAGATGGGTCGAGAACGCGACCAGGTTGATATTTACCGCAAGCAGCATCAGCTCGATCGACATCAAGATGATGATGACGTTCTTCCGATTGAGGAAGATGCCGAAGATGCCGAGCGTGAACAGGATCGCCGCGACAGCCAGGTAATGGGACAGGCCGACGGCCATTACGCACCCTCCCCCGGCGAAACCTTCTTGAGCTCGACCGCCTCCTCGCGGGTGCGGCGAACCTGTCGGCCGATGTCTTGCTTCCTGACCCCGGTGCGCACCCGGTGGGTCAGCACGATGGCGCCGATCATGGCGACCAGCAACACCATGCCGGCGCCCTGGAACAGATAGACGTAATCGGTATAGAGAACCGCGCCGAGCGCCTCGGTATTGGTCGTCCCGGCCGGCGTCGGCGTCGCGGCCGGCGCCTGGCTGTCGGGCGCCAGGCTCCAGCCGGCGATGACCAGGACCAGTTCAGTCATCAGCAGGAGGCCGATCATGGCGCCGGTTGGCAGGTATTGGAGGAATCCCTCACGCAGCGCCGTGAGGTTGATGTCGAGCATCATGACGACGAACAGGAACAGCACCGCGACCGCGCCGACGTAGACGACGACCAGGATCATCGCCAGGAACTCGGCGCCCATCAGCACGAACAGCCCCGCCGAATTGCAGAAGGCGAGGATTAGGAACAGCACAGAATGCACCGGATTGCGCGCGGCGATGACCATCACCGCGGCACCGACGGTGACGCCGGCGAACATATAGAAGGCGAGCGTCGCGATGATCATCGCCGTGCCTCCGTCTCCGTGGTGTCGATCCGGCTCATTCGCACGGCCTAGCGATACGGCGCATCGGCGGCCAGGTTGGCGGCGATCGCCGCTTCCCAGCGATCGCCGTTGGCGAGCAGCTTCTCCTTGTCGTAGAGCAACTCCTCGTGGGTCTCGGTGGCGTACTCGAAGTTTGGTCCCTCGACGATGGCGTCCACCGGACAGGCTTCCTGGCAGAAACCGCAGTAGATGCATTTGGTCATGTCGATATCGTAGCGCGTCGTGCGCCGGCTGCCGTCCTCGCGCGGCTCGGCCTCGATGGTGATCGCCAGCGCCGGACAGACCGCCTCGCACAGCTTGCAGGCGATGCAGCGCTCCTCGCCGTTGGCGTAGCGGCGAAGCGCGTGCTCACCGCGGAAGCGCGGCCCCAGCGGCCCCTTCTCGTGCGGATAGTTGATGGTCGCCTTGCGGGTGAAGAAATAGCGCAACGTCACCGACATGCCCTTGGCCAGTTCGACCAGCAGGAGCGTCCGTGCGGCGCGGTCCAAGAATGTCATGGTTATCTCCTCACCGTCATTTCGGCACCCAGTCGAAGGCAACCAGCACACCCGAATAGACCGCGACGGCGCCCAGCGACAGCGGCAGGAAGACCTTCCAGCCAAGGCGCATGAGCTGGTCGTAGCGGTAGCGCGGGAAGGTCGCGCGGATCCACAGATAGAGGAACAGGAGCGTGGCGACCTTGCCGGCGAACCAGATCGGCCCGGGGATCCAGTTGAACGGCGCGATGTCGAACGGCGGCAGCCAGCCGCCCAGGAACAGGATCGTCGTCATGCCGCACATCAGGATCATGGCGGCGTATTCGCCAAGGAAGAACAGCGCGAATGTCATCGCCGAATACTCGACGTTGTAGCCGGCGACCAGCTCGGCCTCGGCCTCGGGCAGGTCGAATGGCGCGCGGTTGGTCTCGGCCAGCGTCGAGATGAAGAAGATGACGAACATCGGAAACAGCGGAATGAAGAACCACAGGTCGCGCTGCGCAAGCACGATGTCGGTAAGCCTGAGCGAGCCGACGCAGACCAGCACCGTGATGATGACGAAGCCCATCGAGACCTCGTAGGACACCATCTGCGCGGCCGAGCGCAGGGCGCCCAGGAAGGCGAAGCGCGAATTGCTCGCCCAGCCCGCCATGATGATGCCGTAGACGCCGAGCGAGGAAATCGCGAAGAGATAGAGCATGCCGACGTTGAGATCGGCGATCACCCAGCCCTCGTTGACCGGCATGACGGCCCAGGCGACCAGGGCGAGCACGAAGGTCAGCATCGGCGCCATGATGAACAGCACCTTGTTGGCGCCGGACGGGACGATGGTTTCCTTGGTCATCAGCTTCAGCGCGTCGGCGATCGGCTGCAAGAGACCGAACGGGCCGACGACGTTGGGGCCCTTGCGGATCTGCATGGCGGCGATCACCTTGCGCTCGAAATAGGTGAGATAGGCAACGCTGATCATCAGCGGCACGAGCAGCGCGACGATCCCCGCGACGATGATCACGCCCGGCCAGATGAAGCCATTCCACAGCTCAACCATCGGTGCCAGTCGCTCCCTTGCGCGGCGCGACGAACAGCGCGCTGCACTCGGCCATGGTCGGCGAGGCGCGGCTGATCGAGTCGGTCATGTAGAAGTTCGTCATCGGCATCGTGAACGGCGTTGCGTCCATCGTGCCTGCGGCGCCGAAGGGCTGCCATTCGGCGGGCGTGACGTCGTCGACGTCGGCGAGCTGCGGCGCGATCTCGGCCATACGGACGCGAACGCCGCGCAGCTTGTCGTAGGCCAAGGATTGGCCCATCGCGGCCGACAATGCGCGCAGAACCTTCCAGTCCTCGCGCGCCGCGCCCGGCGGAAACACGGCGAGCCGGGTCCGCTGCGGTCGGCCCTCGGTGTTGACGTAGGTCGCGTTCTTCTCGGTATAGGCGGCGCCCGGCAGGATGACGTCGGCGCGGTGCGCGCCGCGGTCGCCGTGGTGGCCCTGATAGACGACGAACGCATCGCCCAGGCGCTCGGTGTCGATCTCATCGGCGCCCAGCAGATAGACCAGCTCGATGTCGCCGGCCGCCGCGCCGTCGAGGATAGCGCCGGCATCCCGGCCACCCTCGCCTGGCACCAGGCCGAGATCGAGGCCCGCGACCCGCCCCGCCGCGCAGTGCAGCACGTTGAAGCCGTTCCAATCATCGCGGACCATGCCGTAGGCCTCGGCGATGGCGCGTGCGGTGGCCAACACCGTGGCCCCGTCGGGTCTCGCCAGCGCGCCCATGCCGACGACGATCATAGGCCGCGCGGCGGTGCGTAAAATTTCGCAAAATGAATGCGTTCCGGCGAGTATCTCACCTAATGTTTCAGGTCCGGCGCCGAGCAGGTCGGCCCTGTAGGTAAGATCCATTGCCGGGCCGACGACGCCGATGCGGAAGCCACCCATGAGATAGCGTTTGCGCAACCGGGCATTGACCAGCGGCGCCTCGTAGCGCGGGTTCGTGCCGACCAGCAGGCAGGCATCGGCGTCCTCGATTCCGGCGATCGTCGTGTTGAACAGATAGCCCGCGCGCACCGCTGGATCGAGCTTGGCGCCGTCCTGCCGGCAATCGAGATGGGGCGAACCCAGGGCCGCCATCAGGTCCTTCAACGCGACCATCGCCTCGGCGTCGGCGAGGTCGCCGGCGAGCGCCGCGATCCGACCGCCCGCGAGACCCTTGGCGCGCTCGGCGACGGCGCCGAGCGCTTCGTCCCAGCCGACCGCCTCGAGGCGGCCGTCGCGCCGCACCATCGGCGTATCGAGGCGTTGCAGGCGCAGCCCGTCGTTGGCGAAGCGCGTCTTGTCGGAGATCCACTCCTCGTTGACGTCTTCGTTGAGCCGGGGCAACACGCGCATGACCGTCGCGCCTCGCGCATCGACCCGGATGTTGCTGCCGACGGCGTCGTGCACGTCGATCGTCTCGGTGCGCTGCAGTTCCCACGAACGGGCCGCGAAGGCGTAGGGTTTCGACGTCAGCGCGCCGACCGGGCAAAGGTCGATGATGTTGCCCGACAATTCCGAGCTCAACGCCTTCTCGATATAGGTGTCGATCTCCATGTGCTCGCCGCGATTGACGACGCCGAGTTCGGTGACGCCGGCGATATCGTCGAGGAAGCGGACGCACCGCGTGCAGTGGATGCAGCGCGTCATGAAGGTCTTGACGAGCGGCCCGAGGTCCTTCTCCTTGACCGCGCGTTTGTGCTCGCCGAAGCGTTTGCTGCCGCGGCCGAACGCCATCGCCTGATCCTGCAAATCGCATTCACCGCCCTGATCGCAGATCGGGCAGTCGAGCGGATGGTTGATGAGCAGGAACTCCATCACCCCTTCCCGGGCCTTCTTGACCAGAGCCGTGTCCGTCTTGATCACCATGCCATCGCCGGCCGGCATGGCGCACGACGCGATCGGCTTGGGAGAACGCTCCATCTCGACCAGGCACATGCGGCAGTTGCCGGCGATGGCGAGCTTGTCGTGGTAGCAAAATCGCGGCACGTCGACGCCGGCGAGTTCGCAGGCCTGCAGCACCGTCATGCCCTGCGCGACTTCGATTTCCCGTCCATCGATGGTGAGTGTCGGCATGGTCGGTTCCTCAGGCGGCCTGCGGCGACGTCGACGACGTCTTGCGCTCGACGATGCGATGCTCGAGTACGGACCGGAAATGCCGGATCAGGCCCTGCACCGGCCACGCCGCGGCGTCGCCCAGCGCGCAGATCGTGTGGCCTTCGACTTGGTACGATACGTCGAGCAACAGGTCGATCTCCTCGACCTCGGCGTCGCCCTCGGCGATGCGTTCGAGCACGCGCCACATCCACCCGGTGCCCTCACGGCATGGCGTGCACTGGCCGCAGCTCTCGTGCATATAGAAGTGCGCCAGCCGCGCGATTGCCCTGATCACGTCGGTCGAGGAGTCCATCACCGTAACCGCAGCGGTGCCGAGGCCCGATTTCACCTCGACCAGCGAATCGAAGTCCATCAGCACGGTGTCGCAGATCGATTTCGGGATCAGCGGCACCGACGAGCCGCCCGGGATGACCGCGAGCAGATTGTCCCAGCCGCCGCGCACACCGCCGGCGTGCTTCTCAATGAGCTCCTTCAGGGGGATGCCCATCTCTTCCTCGACGTTGCACGGATTGTTGACGTGGCCCGAGATGCAAAACAGCTTGGTGCCGGTGTTGCGCGGCCGACCCAAGCCGGCGAACCAGGCCGGACCGCGGCGCAGGATGGTCGGCGCGACGGCGATCGTCTCGACGTTGTTGACCGTCGTCGGACAGCCCCAGACGCCGGCCGCGGCGGGGAACGGCGGCTTGAGGCGCGGCTGCCCTTTCTTGCCTTCGAGGCTCTCGATCAGCGCAGTCTCCTCACCGCAGATATAGGCGCCGGCGCCGCGATGCAGATAGACGTCGAAGTCGTAGCCCAAGCCGCAGGCGTTCTTGCCGATCAGCCCGGCCGCGTAGGCCTCGTCGATCGCGGTCTGCAGATAGCGCGCCTCGGCGATGAACTCGCCGCGGATGTAGATGTAGGCCGCGCAGGCGCCCATCCCAAAGCCGGCCAGGAGGCAGCCCTCGACCAGCTTGTGCGGGTCGCCGCGCATGATCTCGCGGTCCTTGCAGGTGCCCGGCTCGCTCTCGTCGGCGTTGACCACCAGATAGGCTGGCCGGTCGCCCGGCTCCTTGGGCATGAACGACCACTTGAGGCCGGTCGGGAAGCCTGCGCCACCACGTCCGCGCAGCTCGGAGTTCTTGATCTGCTCGACGATCCACTCGCGGCCCTTGGTCATGAGTTCCTTGGTGCCGTCCCAGTCGCCGCGCTTCAAGGCGCCCGGCAGATGCCAGTCCTCCAAGCCATAAAGGTTGGTGAAGATGCGGTTCTCGTCGCGCAGCATTACGGCCCCTCCGCCCGCTGTTGGTGTTTCAGCGTGGTCAGCGCGCCGACCGGCTCCGACGAGACGCGCCCGGTCTGCGACCCGGTCTTGGGCTGCTCGCCCTTCATGAGGGTCTCGAGCACATTCCGTGTCGCATCGGCGTCGAGGTCCTCATAGAAGTCGTCGTTGATCTGCATCATTGGCGCGTTGCAGCAGGCGCCGAGACATTCGACCTCCATCAGCGTGAATAGCCCGTCCTCGGTCGTTTCGCCGATGCCGATGCCGAGAAAATCCCGGCAGGCATTCAAAACATCCTCCGAGCCGCGCAGCCAGCACGGCGTCGTGCGGCACAGCTGCACCAGGTGCCGACCGACCGGCTTGGTGTTGTACATGGTGTAGAAGGTTGCGACCTCGTAGACGCGGATGCGCGGCATGTCGAGGTAGTCGGCGACGTAGTCGAGAACCTCCCGCGGCAGCCAGCCGCCGGCCTGGCGCTGCGCCAGATCAAGGAGCGGCATCACGGCGCTTTGTTGCCGGCCTTCGGGATAGCGCGCGATGAACACCGCCGCCTGCTCGGCGTTCTCTGGCGAAAACGTGAAGCTCGTGTCCGCGCTCACCGGTCGATCTCGCCGAAGACGATGTCCTGGGTGCCGATGATCGTCACCACATCGGCGAGCATATGCCCCCTGGACATGAAGTCGAGGCCCTGGAGATGGGCGAAGCCGGGCGCCCTGATCTTGCAGCGGTAGGGCCGGTTGCTGCCGTCGGCAATGAGATAGACGCCGAATTCGCCCTTTGGCGCCTCGACCGCGGTATAGGTCTCGCCCGCCGGCACGTGATAGCCCTCGGTGTAGAGCTTGAAGTGGTGGATCAACGCTTCCATCGAGCGCTTCATCTCGGCGCGCGGCGGCGGCGCGATCTTGCGATCCTCGGTCTTGATCGGCCCTTCGGGCATCTCGGCGAGGCACTGGTCGATGATCCGCATGCTCTGGCGCATCTCGTCCATGCGCACGACATAGCGGTCGTAACAGTCGCCGTTCTTGCCGACCGGGATGTCGAAGTCCATGCGGTTGTAGACGTCGTAGGGCTGCGCCTTGCGTAAGTCCCAGGCGATGCCCGAGCCGCGCAGCATGGCGCCAGAGAAGCCCCAGTCCATCGCCTCCTCGGGCGACACGACGCCGATGTCGACGGTGCGCTGTTTCCAAATGCGGTTATCGGTCAGGACGTTCTCGATGTCGTCGAGGCGCTTGGCAAACCCGACGTTGAACTCGGCGATGCGGCCGTCGAGCCCGGCCGGCATGTCGAGGTGGACGCCGCCCGGACGGATGTAGGCGGCGTGCATGCGCGCGCCCGAGACCGCCTCGTAGAACTCCATCAGCGTCTCGCGGTCCTCGAACATCCACAGAAATGGCGTCATCGCGCCGACGTCGAGCGCGTGGGTCGAGAGCCAAAGGAGATGATTCAAGATTCGCGTGATCTCGCAGAACAGCACGCGGATGTATTGCGCCCGTAAGGGTACGTCGCAGCCGATCAGCTTCTCGACGGCGAGGCTGTAGCAATGCTCCTGCGCCATCATCGAGACATAGTCGAGACGGTCGAAATAGGGCAGCGCCTGGAGATAGGTCTTGTGCTCGATCAGCTTCTCGGTACCGCGGTGCAGCAACCCGACATGGGGATCGGCGCGCTCGATGATCTCGCCGTCCATCTCGAGAACCAGGCGCAGCACGCCATGCGCCGCGGGATGCTGCGGTCCGAAGTTGAGCGTGACGTTCTTGATCTGAACTTCAGCCATCTTCGTTGCCCGCCTTCTCGTCGCCCGGCAGGACGTATTCGGCGCTCTCCCACGGGCTCATGAAGTCGAAGCGCCGGAACTCCTGGGTCAACTTCACGGGTTCGTAGACGACACGTTTCTGCGCCTCGTCGTAGCGCATCTCAACGAAACCGGTGAGCGGGAAATCCTTGCGCATCGGATGCCCTTCGAAACCGTAATCGGTCAGAATACGGCGCAGGTCGGGGTGGTCCGAAAAATAGATCCCGAAGAGGTCCCAGGCCTCGCGCTCCCACCAGCCGGCCGAATTGAAGACCCCGGTCACCGACGGCACCGGCGTCTCCTCGTCGGTCGTCAGCTTGATCCGGATGCGCTGATTGTGGCGCAGGCTGAGCAGGTTGTAGACGACCTCGAGACGCTCGCTACGGCCCGGGTAGTCGACGCCGCAGAGGTCCATCAAGCACTTGAAGTGGCAACCGCTGTCGTCGCGCAGGAAGCTCAACACGCGGACGATCGCGTTCCGCTGCACCCGCACCATCAGCTCGCCGTGGACGATCTCGACGTCGATGACGGCTTCGGGCAATGCCGCTGCGATATTCTCGCCAAGCTCCTTGAGCGCTTCAGACACGATTTACCTGGCGGCTGGCGCGGTTAGCGGAGGATAGTGCCGGTGCGCCGGATCTTCTTCTGCAGTTGCAGAATGCCGTAGAGCAGCGCTTCGGCGGTGGGGGGACAGCCGGGAACGTAGATGTCGACCGGCACGATACGGTCGCATCCACGCACCACGGAATAGGAATAATGATAGTAGCCGCCGCCGTTGGCGCAGCTGCCCATCGAGATGACCCAGCGCGGTTCTGCCATCTGGTCGTAAACCTTGCGCAGCGCCGGCGCCATCTTGTTGCACAGCGTGCCGGCGACGATCATGACGTCGGACTGGCGCGGGCTGGGCCGGAAAATCACGCCGAATCGATCGAGGTCGTAGCGACTGGCCGCGGTATGCATCATCTCGACCGCACAGCAGGCGAGCCCGAAGGTCATCGGCCAGAGCGATCCGGTACGCGCCCAGTTGACCAGCTTGTCGACGTTCGAAAGCACGAAGCCCTTGTCGGCTATGGTATCGGTGATCGAATGCAGGAGCGCGTCCTGTTCGGCGCCCGGCGCCAGTGGCTGTGCCGGCGCAGCGGTGCTTTCTACTCCCATTCCAGTGCCCCCTTCTTCCACTCGTAGATGAATCCGATGGTGAGCACACCGAGGAAGATCATCATCGACCAGAAGCCGAACAGGCCGATGTCGCCGAGCGCGGTTGCCCAGGGAAACAGGAACGCGACCTCGAGGTCGAAGATGATGAACAGGAGCGTCACCAGGTAGAAGCGCACATCGAAACGGCTTCGCGAATCGCCGAACGCCTCGAAACCGCATTCATAGGACGAGAGTTTCTCGCTGTCCGGCCGCTGCGGCGCGATCAGATACGACATGCCGACCATGGCCATCGCCATGACCGTCGCGATCGCGAAAAAGATCAGGATCGGAAGGTATTCAGCCAGCAGCGATTCCATCGTCACCCCGCTTCATCCGACCACGCCCAGGCGCGGTCCGTTTGCGATGCACCCGCCCCCGCGGGGCCGCTGACCGAGACGTGCGCGTTAGCAACCACGCGAACGCCCTGAACACTGCCACACGCTTGGTCATTCCAGACTATGGACCAAGCCCACGGCGCCACGCTAAACCGCGGCGTGGCGGGAGTGACCGGACTTGAACCGGCGACCTCCGGCGTGACAGGCCGGCGCTCTAACCAACTGAGCTACACCCCCGGAATTCAACAACGCCGGACGATCGATCGTGTACTTGACGGCCCATAGCGTGTCAAGCGCCCCAGACCGCCATTTTTCCGTCCACCGAACCTTTGGAATGGTGGGCGATGACGGGCTCGAACCGCCGACCTCCTCGGTGTAAACGAGGCGCTCTCCCGGCTGAGCTAATCGCCCATTCGCCGAATTTGATGCAACGCAAACAATAATGCCGGCCAGTGGGCGTCGACCGGCATTATCGCATTACGTGCAATCGGGATCAGTAGTTGACGGCTCCCTTCAGCGCCTTGCCGGCCTTGAATTTCGGTTGTCTCGAAGCCGCGATGTGAATGCGCTCGCCCGTCCGCGGATTCCGCCCCATCGATGCAGCCCGATTCGCAACACTGAAGGTTCCGAATCCGACAAGGCGAACCTCACCACCACCGGCGAGGGCGTTCGCGATCGATTCGAAAACGCTGTCCACAGATTTGCCCGCATCGGCTTTGCTCAAACCGGCGGAACCCGCCACACTTGCAATGAGCTCGTTTTTGTTCACTGTTAAGCCCCCTTTAAGGAAGTGATTACGTCCAAATTTTGCGACACGCATATAGCCGCGGTCAGTTTATGCTTGCGGCGGAGGCGGCGTCAATGTCCGGGGCGCGCAATTCTGCGATTTTCAGCCGATTCCGCACCGATAATCCGAAACCGAGTCGGCGGCCGTGAGGCCGCCGACAGGATCGTTCTCTCCGAGGCGGATTCAATGGGTCAAGACATCGCCGTCTTCGACCGGCTTTGCCGCGAGCTGCTCGACCGCCTCGTCCTCGGGCCATTCGATCGGCTCCGGCTGAATCGTCAATGCGTGGCCCAGCACCTCGTCGATCGTCGAGACGGCGATGATCTCGAGGCCGCGCTTCACGTTGTGTGGAATTTCGGCCAGATCCTTCTCGTTGTCCGATGGGATCAGCACCGTCTTGATGCCGCCGCGCAGCGCCGCCAGAAGCTTCTCCTTGAGACCGCCGATCGGCAACACGCGGCCGCGCAAGGTGATCTCGCCGGTCATCGCAAGCGTCGAGCGTACTGGAATTCCGGTCAGGGTCGAGACGATCGAGGTGCACATCGCGACACCGGCCGACGGCCCGTCCTTTGGCGTTGCGCCCTCGGGCACGTGGACGTGGATGTCCTTGGATCGGAATATCGTCGGCTTGATGCCGAAAGTCGCCGCCCGTGACCGCACATAGCTGTCCGCTGCCTGCACGGACTCCTGCATGACGTCGCCCAACTTGCCGGTGATAGTGATCTTGCCCTTGCCCGGTATCGTCACCGCCTCGATGGTCAGCAGCTCGCCGCCCACCTCGGTCCAGGCGAGGCCCGTGGTGACGCCAACCAGGTCTTCGTGCTCGACCTCGCCATAGCGGTAGCGGCGGACGCCCGCAAACTTGCCGAGGTTACGCCTTGTGACGGCGACCTTCTCGATATCCTTGGTCAGGATTTCCTTGATCGCCTTGCGCGTCAGGTTGGCAAGCTCGCGCTCGAGGTTGCGCACGCCGGCCTCGCGCGTGTAGTAGCGGATCAGGTCGCGCAGCGCGGCATCCGAGATCGACCACTCGCCCTTCTTGAGACCATGCGCCTTGACCTGCTTCATGATCAGGTGCTGCTTGGCGATGCCGACCTTCTCGTCCTCGGTGTAGCCCGAGAGGCGAATCACCTCCATGCGGTCGAGCAGCGGCTGCGGGATGCGCAGCGTATTCGCCGTGGTCACGAACATGACGTCGGACAAGTCGTAGTCGACCTCGAGGTAGTGATCGTTAAAGGCGATGTTCTGTTCAGGGTCGAGCACTTCCAAGAGAGCGGACGACGGATCGCCGCGCCAGTCGGCGCCCAATTTGTCGACCTCGTCCAAGAGGAATAGCGGGTTCGATGACTTCGCCTTCTTCATCGACTGGATGATCTTACCGGGCATCGAACCGATGTAGGTGCGCCGATGGCCGCGAATTTCCGCCTCGTCGCGCACACCGCCCAGTGACATGCGGATGAAGTTGCGGCCCGTCGCCCGCGCAATCGACTTGCCCAGTGATGTCTTGCCGACGCCCGGCGCGCCGACCAGGCACAGAATGGGTCCCTTCATCTTACGCTGGCGCTGCTGGACGGCGAGATATTCGAGGATGCGCTCCTTGACCTTCTCGAGGCCGAAATGGTCTTCGTCGAGAATTACCTGGGCCGCATGAATGTCCTTCTTGATGCGCGTCCGCTTCTTCCAGGGAATGCCCAAGAGCCAGTCGAGGTAGTTCCGCACGACCGTCGATTCGGCCGACATCGGGCTCATGGTGCGGAGCTTCTTGACCTCGGCCGTCGCCTTCTCGGCGGCTTCCTTGGTCAACTTCGTTTCCTTGATGCGCTCCTCGTACTCGCCCGCCTCGTCGCGACCATCCTCGCCCTCGCCCAGCTCTTTCTGAATCGCCTTGAGCTGTTCGTTGAGGTAGTACTCCCGCTGGGTCTTTTCCATCTGCCGCTTGACGCGCGTGCGGATCTTCTTCTCGACCTGCAGCACGCCGATCTCGCCTTCCATGAACGAGTAGACACGCTCGAGCCGCTCGGTCACCGAGGCGATTTCGAGAAGCTCCTGCTTCTCCGACACCTTGATGGTCAGGTGCGACGCGACCGTGTCGGCGAGTTTGCTCGGGTCTTCGATCTGGTTCAGCGAGACCAGAACCTCGGGCGGGATCTTCTTGTTGAGCTTCACGTACTGCTCGAACTGGGCGATCACGGAACGGCCCAGCGCCTCGACCTCGCGCAGGTCGCCTTCGTCCTCGTCGACCAGTTCGGCGTAGGTCAGGAAGAAGTCCTTATTGTCGGTATAGCTGACGATGCGCGCGCGCGGCCCGCCCTCGACCAGCACCTTGACCGTGCCGTCGGGCAGCTTGAGAAGCTGCAGTACGGTGCCAACCGTACCCACCCGATGAATATCTTCTTCCGTCGGATCGTCCTGCGCCGGGTCCTTCTGAGCGACGAGCAAGATCTGCTTGTCGTCCTTCATGACGTCCTCGAGCGCCAATACCGACTTCTCGCGGCCGACGAACAGCGGCACGATCATATGCGGGAATACGACAATGTCGCGGAGCGGCAGAACGGGGTACAGGGAATGCTGCGTTGCAGTCAAAGCGTTAACCTCGCGTGTAGCGACGTGGCCGCAATAGCGGTCACGTCCAATCCTCGACGAATCCTCCCCTTAGAAGTGGGGCCCCCTTAAAAATGGGGGAAAGACGGGCTCGGTTCAAGAGCGCTAGGACGCTCCCGAGCTCCGTTCCTCGCGCTGCTCCGAATAGATCAGCAACGGCACGGCGCGGCCCTCGACCACTTCCTTGTTGATGACGACCTCTTCGACGTTATCGAAGCTCGGCAGATCGAACATCGGATCGAGCAAGATGCTCTCGAGGATCGACCGCAGGCCCCGGGCGCCGGTCTTGCGCAAGATCGCCTTCTTCGCGATGTCGCGCAGCGCGTCGTCCGAGAAGGTCAGCCGTACATCCTCCATGCTGAACAGGCGCTGATACTGTTTCATCAACGCGTTCTTGGGCTCGATCAGGATCGCGACCAGCGAGTCTTCGTCGAGATCGTCGAGCGTCGCGATGACCGGCAGACGGCCGACGAACTCTGGGATCAGGCCGAACTTCAAGAGATCCTCGGGTTCGATGTCGCGCAGGATGTCGCCGGTCCGGCGCTCGTCGGCGGCGCGTACATCGGCGGCGAAGCCGATCGACGAACCTTGACCGCGCGAGGCGATGATCTTCTCGAGGCCGGAAAAGGCGCCGCCGCATACGAACAGGATATTCGTCGTGTCGACCTGGAGGAATTCCTGCTGCGGGTGCTTGCGCCCGCCCTGGGGCGGCACCGACGCGATGGTACCCTCCATGATCTTCAACAGCGCCTGCTGCACGCCCTCGCCCGAGACGTCACGGGTGATCGACGGGTTGTCGGACTTGCGCGAAATCTTGTCGACCTCGTCGATATAGACGATGCCGCGCTGCGCGCGCTCGACGTTGTAATCGGCCGACTGGAGCAGCTTGAGGATGATGTTCTCGACATCCTCGCCGACATAGCCGGCCTCGGTCAACGTCGTCGCGTCGGCCATGGTGAACGGCACATCGAGGAAGCGCGCCAGCGTCTGCGCCAGCAGAGTCTTGCCGCAGCCGGTCGGGCCGACCAGCAGGATGTTCGACTTGGCGAGCTCGACGTCGTTCGACTTGGCGCCGTGGTTCAGCCGCTTGTAGTGGTTATGGACGGCCACCGAGAGCACGCGCTTGGCGTAGTTCTGGCCAATCACGTAGTCGTCGAGGACACCGCAGATCTCATGCGGCGTGGGCACCCCGTCGCGCGATTTAACTAGCGCGCTCTTGTGCTCCTCGCGGATGATGTCCATGCACAGCTCGACGCACTCGTCGCAGATGAACACCGTCGGCCCGGCAATGAGCTTGCGGACCTCGTGCTGACTCTTGCCGCAGAACGAGCAATACAGCGTGTTTTTGGAGTCGCCGCCACTCGACTTATTCATAACCGTTCACCGTCGGAACGTCGCACTGTGTCATGGCCCATGTTAGCCAAACCGCGCCGCTTTGCACAAGCCTTCAGCAAAACACCGGATTCCGTGCCGTTCGGGCCCCATTTCACCGTCATTCGTCCTTCGCAGCAGTGTCCGCATCGTCATCCAACGGGGGCCGGCTCGTGAGGACCTCGTCGATGATGCCGAAATCCTTGGCTTCCTCGGCGCTGAAAAACTTGTCGCGTTCCATACTCTTCTCGATGGAATCGAGGGTCTGACCGGTATGTTTGGCATAGATTTCGTTGAGCCGCGCCCGTGTCGTGAGGATTTCGCGCGCATGGATTTCGATGTCGGTCGCCTGCCCCTGAGCGCCGCCCGAGGGCTGATGGACCATGATCCGCGCGTTGGGCAGGGCGAAGCGCTTGCCCTCGGCGCCGCCGGCGAGCAGCAACGAGCCCATCGACGCCGCTTGGCCGATGCACAGCGTCGAGATCGCTGGCCGGATGTACTGCATGGTGTCGTAGATCGCCAGGCCCGACGTCACCATCCCGCCCGGCGAGTTGATGTAGAACGAGATGTCCTTGGTCGGGTTCTCCGCCTCGAGGAACAGGAGCTGCGCGGTCACCAGGCTCGCCGAGTGATCTTCGATCGGGCCGGTCACGAAGACGATGCGCTCCTTCAAGAGGCGCGAGTAGATGTCGTAGGCGCGTTCGCCACGCGCCGTCTGCTCGACCACCATGGGCACGAGCTGGTTGGTGATCGTCTCGACGGGGTCAGCCATGTTGGTCACTCGTCATCAGTTCCACGGACCTAGTCGGATTTCTTCGCGGTCTTCTTCGCGGCCGCCTTTTTCGCGGGCGCCTTTTTCGCCGGCGCCTTCTTGGCGGCCTTCTTCTTCGGCTTTGCCGTGGCCTCGGGCGCCTCGGCATCCGGGTCGCGCACGAGTTCCTCAAGGGTCACGGTCTTGTCGGTGATCTCGGCCATCTCGAGAATGAAGTCGACGACCTTCTCCTCGAACAGCGGCGCCTGAAGCTCGTTCATCGCTTCGGGGTTATCGCGATAGTATTTCATGACCATTTCTTCCTGCCCGGGCATCGAGCGGGCGCGCATCGCGATCGCGCGGTTGACGTCATCCTGGCCGACCGAAATGCCGTTGCGCTGGCCGACTTCGGAAAGCAGCAGGCCAAGGCGCACGCGGCGCTCCGAGATCGCGCGGTATTCCTCGCGCAGCTCGTCCTCGCTGCGCGCCGCGTCGTCCGCATCGAGCCGGTCGTTCTCGCGGTCTTCGGTGATGCGCTGCCAGATCGCGTCGAACTCGCTGTCGATCATGCCCTCGGGCACCGCGAAATCATAGGCATCGGACAGCGCGTCGAGCAGCGCGCGCTTGAGCTTGGCGCGCGACAGCCCGCTGTAGTCGCGGGCGATCTGTTCCTTGACGATGTCACGCATCGCGCCGAGGTTCTCGAAACCATGGCTCTGCGCGAAGGCCTCGTCGACGGCGACTTCCTCGACCGCCTGGACCTCCTTGACGTCGACCTCGAACACCGCCTCCTTGCCGGCCAATCCCTCTTTCGGATAGCCCTCGGGAAAGGTGACGTTGACCGTCACGTGATCGCCCGCCTTGGCGCCGATCAGCTGGTCCTCGAAGGTCGCGATGAAGCTCGACGAGCCGAGCTCGATGACGTGGTCGGACCCGGTGCCGCCCTCGAATGGCGCGCCGTCGACCGAACCGACGAAATCGATCATCAGCGAATCGCCGGATACCGCCGGCCGGCCGTCGGTCACGGCCACGAAGTTCTTCTCGCGCGCGGCCAGCCGGTCGATCGCCTCGTCGATCTCGCCTTCGCCGACTTGCGCCGTCTCGCGTGTCAGCTTGAGCTCGCGGAAGTCGCCCGGCTCGATCTCGGGCAGCATTTCGACCGCCAGCGTGTATTCGAGGTCGTCGCCGTCTTCGAACGAGATCGATTCGATGCGCGGCTGCAAGGCCGGACGCACGCCCTTCTCGGCGAGCGCCTGGGACGAGGTCTGCTGGAGCGCCTGCTCGAGCACCTCGCCGCGCACCGTTCCGCCGAACCGCTTGCGCAGCAGCTCGGTCGGCACCTTGCCCGGGCGGAAGCCGGGGATACGCACGGTCCGGCCGAGCTCGGCGAGACGGTCGACGATACGGTTTTCGATGTCCTGTGTTTCGACGACGACCTTGTATTCGCGCTTCAGTCCGTCGGCGCAGGTCTCGGTTACGTTCATTTATGCTGGTGATCCGATTGCGGTAAGCGAGGAATAATTGAAGCACCTTCGGGGCTCGCGGTCTTTGGTGCGGGCGGAGGGACTCGAACCCCCAAGCCTTGCGGCACCAGATCCTAAATCTGGCGTGTCTACCAGTTCCACCACGCCCGCACGGCAGCGTTCGCGGACGAATCCGGCACCCGGCCGCCCCGGAGCACGCGCTCTATAGCATAAATGCTCTGCGCGAAACCAGCGCAAAGGGGCAGTTTTCGGTGATCTCCCGCAACCAACCGCGCGACGGCCGGGTTAGTAAGGAAAATTAGCCCCCACGCCCGCCCAGGCAAGCCGCCGCCGCGGCGTCGAGGATGGCGTCGACGTCGAGGCGGTAGTGGCGGTAGAGGTCGGGCAGGTCGCCCGACTGGCCGAAATGCTCGACGCCCAGGGGGTGAACGCGATGACCGCGCACCGCACCGAGCCAGCCCAAGCCCGCCGGGTGGCCGTCGAGCACGGTGACCAGCGCGGCGCTGGGGGCGAGCGGCGCGAGCAGCGCCTCGACCTCGGCGCGGGCATCCCCGGTGCCGGCCTGGCGCGCGCGTTCGGCGGCGTGCCAGCCGGCGTTGAGGCGGTCGGCGGAGGTCACGGCCAAGAGGCCGGCGTCGGGCACGTCCTCGACGATCTGGCGGTGCGCCTCGATCGCCTCGGGCGCAACGGCGCCCGAAAACGCGATGGCGAGTTCGGCGCCCGGCCCCGGTGGCACCAGCCAATAGCCGCCGTCGATGATGCCGCGCTTGAACGCTTCGCTCGGCGCGCGGTCGGGCTGGTCGAGCGGACGCGTCGAGAGCCGCAGGTAGACCGAGCCACCCTCCCGGTCGCGCAACCAAGCGGTGTCGGTGGCGCCCGAGCCATCGCGCTGCAGGTAATCGAAGGCCCAGGCCAGGATGACCGAGAGTTCATCGACGAAAGCCGGTTCGAACGCCGCGAGGCCGTCCTGCGCCATGCCGATCAGCGGCGTGCCGATCGACTGATGCGCGCCGCCCTCGGGCGCCAGCGTCACGCCCGACGGCGTCGCCACGACGATGAACCGGGCGTCCTGGTAGCAGGCGTAGTTGAGCGCATCGAGGCCGCGCTGGATGAACGGATCGTACAGCGTGCCGATCGGCAGCAGCCGCGCGCCGAACAGCGAATGCGACAAGCCGAGCGCGCCGAGCAGCAGGAACAGGTTGTTCTCGGCGATGCCGAGTTCGATGTGCTGGCCTTTGGGCGACATCGCCCAACGCTGCGCCGAGACGACCTTCTCCTCGCGGAAGACGTCGTCGCGCGGCGTGCGGTTGAAGATTCCGCGCCGGTTGACCCAACCGCCCAGGTTGGTCGAGACGGTGACGTCGGGCGAGGTCGTGACGATGCGGTCGGCGAGTTCGCTTTCGCCGCGCCCGAGATCGGCGAGGATGCGGCCGAAACCCTCCTGGGTCGACATGGTCGCGGCGCTCGGCATCGGGAAATCCGCCGGCAAGGCGATCCGTGGCGCGGCGGCGCTTCGTTGCTCCCTGGCGGCGAACGGTACTTGGGCGATGAACGCTTCGAGTTCGTCCGCCGGCCGATCGAGCGCCGCCAGACGGTCCCATTCGGCGCCGTCGGTGATCTCGTTTTGGCGCTTGAATTCGGCCATCTGGTCGGGGTTCATCAGGCCGGCGTGATTGTCCTTGTGGCCCGCGAAGGGCAGCCCGAAGCCCTTGATGGTATAGGCGATGAAGCAGGTCGGCAAATCGTCGTCGACCGCATGGAAGGCCTCGAGCACGCTCACCATGTCCTGGCCCGCCAGGTTGGTCATCAGCGCGTGCAGCGCGTCGTCGTCGTGCTCGTCGAGCAGCGCCGCCATGCCGCGCACGCCGCCGAGGTCGGCGGTAAGATGCTTGCGCCACGCCGCGCCGCCCTGGAACACGAGCGCCGAGTAGAGCGAGTTCGGGCAGTCGTCGATCCACTGGCGCAGCGCCTTGCCGCCGGGCCGCTTGAAGGCGGCCTGCAGCCGCGTGCCATACTTCAGGGTAACGACGCGCCAGCCCATGTTGCGGAAGATTTCGTCGATGCGCCCGAACAATCGGTCGGTGACCACCGCGTCGAGGCTCTGGCGGTTGTAGTCGATGACCCACCAGACGTTGCGCACGTCCTGCTTCCAGCCCTCGAACAGCGCCTCGAAGATGTTGCCCTCGTCGAGTTCGCCGTCGCCGACCAGCGCGACCATGCGGCCCGGCGCAATGTCGTCGCCCAGCCAGCCCTTGAGCCGGACGTAGTCCTGCACCAGGCTGGCGAAGCTGGTCAGCGCGACGCCGAGACCGACCGAGCCGGTCGAGATGTCGACGTCGTCGGTGTCCTTGGTGCGCGACGGGTAGGACTGCGCCCCGCCGAATGCGCGGAATGCCTCGAGCTTGGCGCGCGTCTGCCGGCCGAAGAGATACTGGATGGCGTGGAACACCGGGCTCGCGTGGGGCTTGACCGCGACCCGATCCTCGGGCCTCAGCACATCGAAATAGAGCGCCGTCATCAGCGTCGTCAGCGAGGCGCAGGACGCCTGGTGGCCGCCGACCTTGAGGCCGTCGCGCGACGGCCGGATATGGTTGGCGTTGTGGATCATCCACGACGCCAGCCACAGCACCTTGCGCTCCAGCGCATTAAGGCAGGCGAGGCGATGTGCGTTCGTCGCCGCCTGTTGCTTGGCCGTGCTCGCTGCCGTCATCACCCCTCCCCCCGTCGACTTCGGCGACCCTATCACAGGTCCGCCTCAGCCCCCGCCGCAGGCCGCGCGTTCGCGGCGCGCCAGGCCGCGCACCGACGAGGCGGCGACGACCTTGCCCTCGTCGGAATAGGCCTCGTGGTTCTCTTCGATGTCGTCCAGCTTGTAGACGTAGTTGACCATCATGCCGGCCGACTGCGCGAGGCCCTTCACCGAGGGATCGCCGAGCCAGTTGATGCGCGCGATGCACGCGCCGTTCGACAGATGAAAGCGCACCACCGGGTCGAGTGGCCGGCCGTCGCCGCGCTTCTCTCGCAGCAGGTAGCGCGCGCACAGCTTCATCAGCGGCTGTTTCAAGAGCTGCGCCGTCCCCTCGCCCTCGTGCCACGGCATGTCGAGCAGCGCGCGCAACGCCCCGGCGCCGTCATCCACGCCGGTCTCGGCGACCAGCGCCTTGGCGTCGGCGTCGGTCAACAGGCCGGCGCCATCGGCCGCCAGCATGCCGTCGAGCCAGTGGCGGAAACCCGGCACCGGCGACAATGTGGCGAAGGTCTTGAGACCCTTGAGCTCGGCCGCCAGGTCGTCGACGACGCGCTTGATCAGGAAATCGCCGAAGCTGATGCCGGCGAGCCCGCGCTGGGCGTTCGAGATCGAATAGAAGATCGCCGTGTCGGCGTCCTGCGCGTCGATCGCCGGCGCCGACTGGTCGAGCAGCGCCGCGATGTTGCCGGCCATGCCGTCGACCAGCGCGACCTCGACGAAGATCAACGGTTCGCTGGGCATTCTGGGATGGAAGAAGGCGAAGCAGCGGCGGTCCGGGTCGAGCCGGTTCTTCATGTCGTCCCACGAACGGATCTCGTGCACCGCCTCGTAGGCGATGAGCTTCTCCAACAGCGTCGCTGGCGCGTCCCAGGTGATGCGCTCGAGATCGAGGAAACCGATGTCGAACCACGAAGCAAGCAGGTCCCTGAGATCGGTCTCGAGCCGCCCCAGTGCGGCGTCGCCCTTGCCGAGCCGGATGATATCGGCGCGCAGGTCGACCAGGAACTTGACGCCCTCTGGCAACGCGTTGAAGCCGGTCAGCAGGCGTTGCCATGGCGGCAGAAGGGCGCGGCGCAGATCGGCTTCGGCGTGCTGACGCGCGGCCTCGTCGCCGGCCGCCTGAACCGCGGCGATGGCGGCGTCGACGGCCGCATGGTCGGCCGCGAACTCGCCCGCCAGCATGCCAAGGAAGCGCGCCCGGCCGGTGTCGTCGAGGGTCAGATAGACGCGCCCGAGATCGGCGGCGCGCGCCCGCGCCGAGACCTCGCCGCCGCGCCCTTCGAGGCAGGCGACGATCTGGCGCTTGAGCCGTGCGGCGTCGTCGTCGGGCAGGTCGGGGCGTACCGCGCCGGTCACCGCGACCCGCGTCGAGGCCGCGACATCACGCCACGCATCGCGCAACTGCGAGAGCGTGCGGTCGATCAGGCCGGGCTTTTCCGTTCGAGCCATGGTCCTCATATTGGTTAGCCGGCGTCCGATGTCAGCGCCGCGAGCACGGCCGGCAGCGCTTCGCTCAAATCCTCGGCGATTAGGCCGGGACCGACATGCGTGGCGCAGGCGCCGTGCAGCCAGGCCGCGGCACAACCGGCGTCGAAGGCGCCCATGCTTTGCGCCATGAGCCCGAGAGCCAGCCCGGCGAGCACATCGCCCGCACCCGCGGTGGCGAGTTCGGGTGGCGCGTTGTCGTTGATCGCCGCGCGCCCATCCGGCGCCGCGATCACCGTGTCGGCGCCCTTCAGAAGCACCGCCGCGCCCGAGGTCTCGGCCGCCGCCCGGGCGCGCGCCACCTTGTCGCCGGCGACGTCGAACAGGCGGCGGTATTCGCCATCGTGCGGTGTTAGCAAACAAGGCGAGAATATCGCCGTAAACAATTCATCCGGCTTATTTTTAAACACCGTGAGCGCATCGGCGTCCAGGACGCACGCCTTGCCCGCGGAAAGCGCCGCGAGCGTCTTTGCGCGGGTCTCCTCGGTGACGCCGCCGCCGGGGCCGAGCAGCACCGCGTTCTTGCGCGGATCGGCGATCAGGTCCGCGAAGGCATCGGCGTCTGCGGTCACGCGCGTCATGACGGCTTCGAGCGTCGTGGCATAGATCGGCAGCGCATCGGTCGGCGCCGCCACGGTGACCAGCCCGGCGCCCACCCTGAGCGCCGCGCGCGCGGCGAGCCGGGCCGCCCCCGTCGTCTCGACGCCGCCGCCGGCGACGATGGCGTGGCCGCGGCTGTATTTGTGGTCGCCCGCCGCCGGCCAGGGATAGCGCGTCAGCCACAAAGCGGGCGCATTGACGCAGCATATCGGGCCAATGTCGTCGAGCACCGCCTCGGGGATGCCGATGTCGGCAACCACGACCTCGCCGCAAAGCGTCGGACCGGGCAGCAGCAGGTGACCGGGCTTGCGCCGGAAGAAGGTCACCGTCAGCGCGGCCGGCGCCGCGGCGCCCATGACCGCGCCGGTGTCGCCATGAACGCCGCTCGGTACATCGATGGCAACACTTGGCAATCGTCGCGCCGCGATCGCCTCGACCACCGCGCGTGGTACGCCGTCGAGCGGCCGGGTCAGCCCGGCGCCGAACAGGCCGTCGACCACCAGTTCGGCGTCGTCGAGCACGGCGAGGTCGAGCGCCACGACGGCGCCACGCCAGCGCCCGGCCATAACGGCCGCATCGCCCTTGAGGTTCTCGACGCTACCGAGCAGCGCGACGGTAACCGGCCAGCCGGCCGCGTCGAGCAGCCGCGCGACGACGAAACCGTCGCCGCCGTTGTTGCCGGGTCCGCAGAGGATCGCCACCGGACGCGGCGTCCAGCGCTCGAGGATCGCCCGCGCGATCGCGCCGCCGGCGTTCTCCATCAGCGTCTCGCCCGGGACGCCCGCGTCTATCGCCGCCTTGTCGGCGGCGTACATCTCGTCGACCGTCAGCAGCGCCGTGTCGCCGCTCATGCCCCGGCGCCGCGATAGAGGTTGACCCGCGTGCGGTGCTCGAAGACGAAGCCGTCGTCGGTACGGCCGGCCTCGAACAGGGCACGCACGGCGGGCGTGTCGACCGCCTCGCGACGGTGGTCGTTGTAGGATCGCTCGAGCGTCGGCACGAGGAAGGCATCGAAGTCGGCGTAGCGCACCGGCTGGGCGTAGCGGTGCTCGGACATCTCGGCGAAGCGGGGCGCGATACAGCGCGCCAGGGCCTGGCAGGCCAGCCGGCGCACCTCGGTCTCGTCGTGGAACGGGCGCATCAGCTCGGCATAGCTGCCCGCCATCACCGGCTCGGCGATATAGAGGAACCCGGCGCGCGGCTTGAGCACGCGCAGCGCCTCGGCGAGCGCCGCGTCCATCTCGGCGGGCGGCACGTGGTGCAGCGAGCATTTGAAGACGACGCCGTCGATCGATGCGTCGGCAGCGGGCATCGCCTGGCCGGGCGCCTTGGCGAAGGTGACGCCGGGCGTCTTCGGTGACGCGCGGTTCTTCGCCGCCTGGATCGGGTCGGGTTCGATGGCGAGCACCTCGGCGCCGCGTTCGGCGAGCGCGCGGCTGAAATCGCCGGCGCCGCAACCGACGTCGAGCAGCCGCAAGCTGCCGACCGCGCACAGGCGGTCGAACGCCTCGAGGTCGCTGCATTCGCCAAAGCTCTCGGGCGCCGGGGCCGTCATGCTGTCCTCCTCCTCGTTCGGCGCGACCATAACGCCCCTCGCCCGCCCTTGTCGCGAGGTTAGTGCAGTCCTGGTATGACTTTAACGCGGGCTGTGAATTGCCGTGCCGCGGCGGTAGTATCCGGCCAACAGCGAACATCGAATATATGGAGACCATCATGAGCCAGCCCGCCGAAGCCGGCGCCGCGCCCGCCCCCGCCAGCACCGCACGCGCGCCCTTCCAATGGGACGACCCGTTCTTCCTCGACGACCAGCTCACCGAGGACGAGCGCATGATCCGCGACACGACGCGCGATTATGCGCAGGAAAAGCTGATGCCGCGCATCCTCGAGGCCAACCGTCACGAGCTGTTCGACCGCGACGTGATCACCGAGATGGGCCAGCTCGGCCTCTTGGGCTGCACACTCGAGGGCTATGGCTGCGCCGGCGTCAACTACGTCTCCTATGGGCTCATCGCGCGCGAGATCGAGCGCGTCGATTCGGCCTATCGCTCGGTCATGAGCGTGCAGTCGAGCCTGGTCATGTTCCCGATCCACGCCTATGGCTCCGAGGCGCACCGCGAGACCTACCTGCCGCGCCTGGCGGCGGGCGAGATCGTCGGCTGCTTCGGCCTGACCGAGCCCGACCACGGCTCCGACCCAGGCGGCATGACGACCCGCGCGCGCTCGGTCGATGGTGGCTTCCGGCTGTCGGGCGCCAAGATGTGGATCACCAATTCGCCGATCGCCGACGTCTTCGTCGTCTGGGCGAAAAACGACGAGGGTATCATTCGCGGCTACCTTCTCGAACGTGGCATGGAGGGCCTCTCGACGCCCAAGATCGAGGGCAAGTTCTCACTCCGCGCCTCGCCGACCGGCGAGGTCGTCATGGAGGACGTGTTCGTGCCGGCCGAGAACGAGCTGCCCGGCGTGGCGGGCCTCAAGGGGCCGTTCGGCTGCCTCAACAACGCGCGTTTCGGCATCGGCTGGGGCGCGTTGGGCGCCGCCGAGTTCTGCTGGCACGCGGCGCGCAATTACACGGTCGATCGCAAACAGTTCGGCCGGCCGCTCGCCGCCAACCAGCTGATCCAGAAGAAGCTCGCCGACATGCAGACCGAGATTTCAATCGGCTTGCAGGCTTGTGTCCGGATGGGCCGGCTGCGCGACGAAGGCCGCTGCGCGCCCGAGCTGATCTCGCTGATCAAACGCAACTCCTGCGGCAAGTCACTCGACATCGCGCGCACCGCGCGCGACATGCACGGCGGCAACGGCGTGTCCGATGAATTCCATGTCATCCGCCACGTCATGAACCTCGAGGCGGTCAACACCTACGAGGGCACCCACGACGTCCACGCGCTGATCCTGGGTCGCGCCCAGACCGGCATCCAGGCGTTCACCGGCTAGATCATGTCTCCCTTCCGGGTCCGCCGGGCGCGCCGCACCGACGTGCCGGCGGTCGTCGAGATGGCGCGCGCGCTGGCCGTTTGGCTGGGCAACAAGAAGCCGGCGATTACCGCCGAGAAGCTCACCCGCAACGCTTTCGGCCGCGCACGCTGGTGCACCTGCCTGGTCGCGACGCTGGGCGGCGAGCCGGTCGGCTATGCGATCTACTGCCCGACCTTCGAGGGCCACGTCGGCAACCGCCAGATCTATTTGTCGGACCTATACGTCCGGCCCGAGGCGCGCGGCTCGGGCGCCGGCCGCGCCCTGATGAAGGCGGTCGCCCGTGTTGCGGTCGCCAACGATTGCGTCGCCGTGATCTGGGAGCTGTGGAACGAGAACGCGCTCGCCCGTGACGTCTACGAGAAGCTCGGCGGCTGGGTCGCCGAGGACGTCAACCCGATGCGCCTCGACTCATCCGCGCTCGGGGCCATGGCGAAGGACTAGCCCGGCTTTCTCACCAAGGATAGGTGCGGCACGGCGGATATCGGTCGACAGGCTAGGAAAAGCGCGCGGCGCGATGCTTGCGCATCGGGCAAGCGCTTTGACGCGGTCCTGTCGTCCGAGATCCGCCGCCCTTAAGGGTCCGCGCCGGGCGGGCCGCCTGCGGCGTCGAAGGCCTTGCGCGTAGCCCCGGCTACGCGCGGCGGCCTTCTCCTGGCGGCTCGGCGACGCCGATCGTCCTGGTAGCCAGCCAAGCACTGGCCGCCCGACGCGATGACGCGCCTGTCCTTGGTGAGAAATCCGGGCTAGCCAGCCAAGCACTCGCCGATCGCCTGGTCGAGGATGGCGAGGCCTTCGTCGAGTTCGGCCTCGGCGATGGTCAGCGGCGGCGCGATGCGCCAGACGCTGGCCGCGCTCCGGTAGCCGCTGATGTTCATGCTGAGGCCCAGCTCGAGGCAGCGGTCGGTGATGCGCGCGCCGAGCTCGTGATCGGGCTCGCGCGTCTTGCGGTCGCGGACGATTTCGACGCCCCACATCAACCCGGTGCCGCGCAGATCGCCGATCACCTCGTAACGCTGCATCAGGTCACTCAGGCCAGCGCCCAAGCGTTCGCCCAGTTCGGCGGCGCGCTCGACCAGGCGCTCGCGCGCGATGACCTCGAGCACGGCGAGCCCGGCCGACGCCGGCAGCGGGTCCGAGACATGCGAGGTCAGATGCCCGAAGCCCTTGGCGTGGCAATCCTCTTCGATGTCGGCACTGGTCACCGTCGCCGACAGCGGCAGGCCGCCGCCGAGCGTCTTCGACAGCGTCAGGATGTCGGGCACGACGCCGGCGAGGTCGAAGCCGAAGCGCGTGCCGAGACGCCCGAGTCCGGTCTGCGCCTCGTCGAGGATCAGCAGCATGCCGCGCGCCTCGCACAGTTCCTTGAGGCGCGGGAAGTAGCCCGGCGGCGGCACGATGATGCCGCCCGCCGACAGCACCGGCTCGGCGATCGCCGCGGCCAGCGCGCCGGTCGACTGGGTGTCGACCATCGCGAAGCCGGTCTCCAGACAGGTCAGGTCGCAGCGCTCGGTGCAGTGGCGGATCGGGCAGTGGTAGGCGTTCGGCGTCGGCAGCGCCATGGCGCCCGGCAGGCCCGGGCCATAGCCGCGGCGCGGCCGCGAATAGGTGCTCGAGCCGGCGCCCGCCGTCAACCCGTGATACGAACCGGCGAGACCGACGACCTCGTATCCACCGGTCGCGATGCGCGCCATGCGCAACGCCGCCTCGTTCGATTCGCCGCCCGTGTTGAGCAGCATGACCTTCTGCAACTTGGGCGGCAGCAGCGCCGCGAGTTCGCGGCACAGCTCGACCGTCTCGGGCGCCAGCATCCAGCTGAACAGATGCATGACGCGCTTGCCGCTCGCACTGAGCGCGGCGACGATCGCCGGGTGATTGTGGCCGATCGTCGCGCACATCTGGCCCGACGTGAAATCGAGAATCCTGCGCCCCGAGTCGTCCCAGATATAGCTCCCATCGCCGCGCTCGATGAAGAACGGGAAGAAGTCGCCGGCGTAACGGATCATGTGATCGTCGACCGCCGCCTGTAACTCGGCGCGGCGCGCCTGCCAGCCTTCCGTCGCTGTCACGGCGATTCCCTCATGCCGCGGTGACGCCGCCGTCGGCGAACAGCGCCGAGCCGGTGATGAAGGTCGCATCGTCCGAGGCCAGGAAGGTGATCGCGCCGGCGATCTCGTCGGGCGTGCCGATGCGGCCCATGGGCGTCTCCTCGGCGATTTCCTTGAGCCTTTCCTCAGGGTTGTCGCGGTGGCCGACGAGCAGCGGCGTGTCGACCGGGCCGGGGCAGATTGCGTTGACGCGGATGCCCTCGCGCGCGTGGTCGATCGCCATGGCGCGGGTGAACTGCAGCACCGCGCCCTTGCTGGCGGCATAGGCGGCATTGTTGCGCGGCGCCGTGATTGCGAGCTCGGAAGCGGTGTTGACGATGACCCCGCCACCCTGGCGCTTCATGATCGGCAGCGCCCGGCGGCTCAGGAAGAACATCGCATCGAGATTGACCGCGAAGGTCAGCCGCCAATCCTCGTCGGACATCGTCTCGACCGTTCCGCGGCGGCTGATGCCGGCATTGTTGACCAGCACGTCGAGGCACCCGAAGCGCGCCACGGTCTGGTCGATCGCCTCGTCGCAAAACGGGCGCAGGGCGAGATCGCCTTGCAGGTACGCCGCCTCGCCGCCGCCCGCCGCGATGTCGTCGACCACCGCGCGACACCCTTCCTCGTCCAGAGCACAGACCATGATGACCCGGCCGCCCTCGGCGCCGAAGCGGCGCGCCGTGGCGGCGCCGATGCCCGAGCTCGCGCCGGTGATCAGGATTGTCTTGCCGTCGAACCGCGCCATGGCCTACGCCCAGCTCTCGATCATCTTGATGATGCCCGAGAAGTCGACCTCCGCGTTGCCGCCCTCGCAGTAGCGCCCGTAGAGCGCTTCGGCCTGTGCACCGAGCGGGGTCGTCGCGCCGGTCGCGTTGGCCGCCTGCTGGGCCAGGCGCAGGTCCTTGAGCATCATGGCCGCCGTGAAGCCGGCCTGATAGTCGCGGTTGGCGGGTGAGGTCGGTACCGGACCGGGCACCGGGCAGTAGGTCGTCAGCGACCAGCACTGGCCCGACGCGGTCGACGCGATATCGAACAGCTTCTGAGCCTCGAGGCCGAGGCACTCGGCAAGCACGAAGGCCTCGCCGACGACGATCATCGAGGCGCCGAGGATCATGTTGTTGCAAATCTTTGCCGCCTGGCCGTTGCCCGAGGGACCGGCGTGGACGATCGTCTTGCCCATCACGGCGAGCACCGGCTCGGCGCGCGCGAAGGCGTCATCGGCGCCGCCGACCATGAAGGTGAGCGTTCCGGCCTCGGCGCCCGCCACGCCACCGGAGACCGGCGCATCGAGCATCTCGAAGCCGGCCTGGGCGGCGGCCCGGTTGACCGCGCGCGCCGTTTCGACGTCGATCGTCGAGCAATCGATCAGCAGCGTGCCGGGCGCCAGCGCCGCGATGATGCCGCCGTCACCCGTATAGACCTCGCGGACGTGCTCGCCGGCGGGCAGCATGGTGATGACGACGTCGCCCGCCGCCGCGGCGTCGGCCGCCGTCGCGGCGAGCGTCGCGCCGGCGTCGCGCGCCGCCTGGCGGGCGTCCTCGACGACGTCGAACGCGGTGACCTCGTGCCGCGCGCCGATCAGGTTGCGGAGCATCGGCCCGCCCATGTTGCCGACGCCGATGAAACCGATGCGCGCCATCACTGTCCTCCCTGCCCGCTCGCGACCGTTCGACCGATATCCCGTCACGGAACGGCCGTCGCGTCAATGCTAGTGTCCTGATCGATAAATTGATATGATTATGTCTCTATTTGTTTTTAGGAGGCGCGATTGATGGCGAGAGTGGCGGTGACGATCTCTTTGAGCGATGACGAGCGCGCCGAATTGGAGGCGCTGTCTCGTCGTCGCAAGACGTCGCAGGGGCTTGCGCGGCGGGCTCGGATCGTCTTGGCGGCGGCGGAAGGGTTGGAGAACAAGGAGATCGCCGTTCGTCTCGAGGCGAGCGCGGACACCGTGGGCAAGTGGCGTCGCCGCTATGCGGCGGAGGGCCTCGACGGTCTGTACGACGAACCCCGCCCCGGCGCGCCGCGTCAAATCGGCGATGACGCCATCGCGGAAGCGGTCCGGCTGACGCTGGAAGAGACGCCGCCGGACGCGACCCATTGGAGCCTTCGCTCGATGGCGCGGGCGAGCGGCCACGCGCCCTCGACCATTCATCGCATCTGGCGGGCCTTCGGCTTGCAGCCGCATCGCTCGGAGACCTTCAAGCTGTCGAGCGATCCCTTCTTCGTGGAGAAGGTCCGCGACATCGTCGGTCTGTATTTGGCGCCGCCGGATCGTGCCCTGGTTCTCTGTGTCGACGAAAAGAGCCAGATCCAGGCCCTGGACCGTTCCCAGCCCCTCTTGCCGATGCGCCCCGGGCAGGCGGAGCGGCGCAGCCACGACTACAAGCGCCACGGCACGACCTCTCTCTTCGCGGCCCTCGACATCGCCACGGGAGAGATCATCGGCAAATGTTTCCCGCGCCATCGGGCCCGAGAGTTCCGCAAATTCCTCGACCTCGTCGAGGCGAACGTCCCTGCTGATCTCGACATCCACATCGTCATGGACAACTACGGGACCCACAAGACCAAGGCGATCCGCGACTGGTTCGCCAAACGGCCGCGCTGGCAGGCCCATTTCACACCCACCAGCGCCTCCTGGCTGAACCAGGTCGAGCGCTGGTTCGGGCTGCTGACCGACAAGCAGATCAGGCGCGGCGTCCATCGCTCCACCAAGGAGTTGGAGCGCACCATCCTCGACTACATCGACACGACAAACCAGAACCCCAAACCCTTCAAATGGACCAAATCCGCCGATGACATCCTCGGCGCCATCCAGCGCTTCTGCCTCCGAACAATCGAAATCGCTGAACAGCAGGCGAAAATCATGCGAACTTCGGAATCGGGACACTAGAGGGTGAGGTCGCCGTCGGGGGGTGCTTGGAAATGGGCGTCTACGTCGGCCTCGGTCACGGCGGCGAGGCTCGCGGGCCGCCATCGCGGTGCATTGTCCTTGTCGATGACGACGCTGCGGATGCCTTCCGCGAAGTCGTGGTCGGCGCAGAAGCGTTGGCACAGCCGGTATTCGAGGCGCATGGCGGCGGCGAAATCGAGCGCGGCACCCGCGCGAAGTTGGCGCACCGTCACCTTGAGGCTGGTCGGCGACTTGGCGGCGAGCGTCGCGCGCGTCGCCTCGGCCCATTCGGTGCCCTCGGCCTCGAGCGCGGTGATGATCGCCTCGATCGTCGCGCCGGCGAAGCAGCGATCGATTGCCGCGGCGAAGCCCGCCAGACAATCCTCAACCGGGCACGCGGCCAGCGCGTCGACGAGTTCACCTAGCCGCGCACGCGGCACGAAATGGGTGCCGACACCCGCGCACATGACATCGGCGGCACGCAGACGTGCGCCCGTGAGCCCCAGATACATGCCCAGCGCGCCCGGTATGCGCGGCAGGAAATGTGTCGCGCCGACATCGGGAAACAGGCCGATGCCGGTCTCGGGCATGGCGAACAGGACGTTCTCGGTGACCACCCGATGCGAGCCGTGCACCGAGACGCCGACGCCACCGCCCATGACGACGCCGTCGATCAACGCGATATAGGGCTTCGGATAGGCATGGATACGGTGGTTCAGCGTGTATTCCTCGCGGTAGAAGGTGGCGCTGAACCGGTCGCCAGGCGTCGTCATCGAGGCATAGAGCGCGCGGATGTCGCCGCCGGCGCAGAACGCCCGATCGCCGGCGCCCTCGACGACGACTGCGGCGATCCGCTCGTCCGCCGCCCAATCGATCAGCCGCGCGTCGAGTTCGCGCGTCATGGCGAGCGTCAGGGCGTTGAGCGCCTTGGGCCGGTTGAGCGTCACCCGGCCGACGGCGCCGACCACCTCGAAGAGGATTTCGTCCATGCTGTCTCGATCCATTTTGCCAAGAGGTATAGGGACTTGTGGAGCACGTCCAGCCCCGAAACGCGGCCCCGAATACCTCAATTGGGCCGCCATGAAGCCTCATTCGAGCCACATTCTGGCGCTATTTCAACAGTTACCGCGATCGATTGTAGGAGGTTGGCTCGGACATGATCACAACGCTTCGTCAGGGTGTTCGCACCCTCGCCGTCATGGCGATCCCGCTTTTCGTCGGCAGCGCCGCCATCGCTGGGGGCATGCCGCCGGAGGTCGAGATCGACGCCAATGGCGTCCCGGTCACCGCCGATGAAGTGGTGCCAGGCGCCGCTGAACCCACCGTGGCGGCAACGGCCGGCGCAGCGGCCCCCCTTATTTCCGCTGCGTCGTCCGGCGATCGGCTCCAAGCGATACCCCCCGCCGAGCCGACCGTGACGGTTGCGATCGACGTCACGCCTCTCGACCCGACCACCGCAGCATTCGATCCGGGGTCTTTTGTGGCAGGATCGGCCGTAACGCCAATCTGGGCAAAGGACCACCGCTAAGGCAGCAGGCGTCGCACCCCCGCGGCGCCCCGTTCTGCTCCCCCTCTCGACTTTGGGCGCCGTTCGCGGCACCCACTTTTTTTGTGACGCAAAGCCTGCGGCTTTGCTGCGCTCAATCGCCGCGCATGCTCTCGCCGCATTAGCGGCGGCCCGCAGTCGCGGGCTGGCCTAGTCCGACCGATGCCGGTCGATCGGACTAGGCTCTAGTGTCCCGATTCCGAAGTTCGCATGATTTTCGCCTGCTGTTCAGCGATTTCGATTGTTCGGAGGCAGAAGCGCTGGATGGCGCCGAGGATGTCATCGGCGGATTTGGTCCATTTGAAGGGTTTGGGGTTCTGGTTTGTCGTGTCGATGTAGTCGAGGATGGTGCGCTCCAACTCCTTGGTGGAGCGATGGACGCCGCGCCTGATCTGCTTGTCGGTCAGCAGCCCGAACCAGCGCTCGACCTGGTTCAGCCAGGAGGCGCTGGTGGGTGTGAAATGGGCCTGCCAGCGCGGCCGTTTGGCGAACCAGTCGCGGATCGCCTTGGTCTTGTGGGTCCCGTAGTTGTCCATGACGATGTGGATGTCGAGATCAGCAGGGACGTTCGCCTCGACGAGGTCGAGGAATTTGCGGAACTCTCGGGCCCGATGGCGCGGGAAACATTTGCCGATGATCTCTCCCGTGGCGATGTCGAGGGCCGCGAAGAGAGAGGTCGTGCCGTGGCGCTTGTAGTCGTGGCTGCGCCGCTCCGCCTGCCCGGGGCGCATCGGCAAGAGGGGCTGGGAACGGTCCAGGGCCTGGATCTGGCTCTTTTCGTCGACACAGAGAACCAGGGCACGATCCGGCGGCGCCAAATACAGACCGACGATGTCGCGGACCTTCTCCACGAAGAAGGGATCGCTCGACAGCTTGAAGGTCTCCGAGCGATGCGGCTGCAAGCCGAAGGCCCGCCAGATGCGATGAATGGTCGAGGGCGCGTGGCCGTCGCCCGCGCCATCGAGCGAAGGCTCCAATGGGTCGCGTCCGGCGGCGTCTCTTCCAGCGTCAGCCGGACCGCTTCCGCGATGGCGTCATCGCCGTGACGCACCGTCGAGCCTCTATCTACATTCCGCCGCAAACGGCGGGCGATGATGACGCGCATGACTTGCCCACGGTGTCCGCGCTCGCCTCGAGACGAACGGCGTGTTCTCCAACCCTTCCGCCGCCGCCAAGACGATCCGAGCCCGCCGCGCAAGCCCCTGCGACGTCTTGCGACGACGAGACAGCGCCTCCAATTCGGCGCGCTCGTCATCGCTCAAAGAGATCGTCACCGCCACTCTCGCCATCAATCGCGCCTCCTAAAAACAAATAGAGACATAATCATATCAATTTATCGATCAGGACACTAGATGAGACCCCATATGAACCGCCCCAGCGCGCGACCGCGCGCCGCCGACCGTTCGGCGGAAGCAAGCGCGGCGATTGAGCGCAGGTCAGCTTTACGCGAGTCAGTGACCGCACAAAAAGTGACCACCGCCTCTATCTACATTCCGAGCAAACGGCGGGCGATGATGACGCGCATGATTTCGTTGGTGCCTTCGAGGATCTGGTGGACGCGGACGTCGCGCAGGAAGCGCTCGATCGGATAGTCCATCAGATAGCCATAGCCGCCGTGGAGCTGCAGCGCCTCGTTGCAGATGTGGAAGCCGGCGTCGGTCGCGAAGCGCTTGGCCATGGCGCAGCGCATGGTCGCGTCGGCGGCGCCGGCGTCGATCGCTGCGGCGGCGCTCAGCACCATCAACCGGGCGGCCTCCATCTCGGTCGCCATGTCGGCGAGCTTGAACTGGAGCGCCTGGAATTCGGCGATCTTGCGGCCGAATTGCTCACGCGTCTGCATGTGTTCGCGCGCCGCCTCGAAGCACGCGCGCGCGCCGCCCAGCGAACAGGCGCCGATGTTGACCCGGCCGCCGTCGAGCGCCTTGAGCGCCATCTTGAAGCCCTCGCCCTCGGCGCCCAGCCGGTTGGCGAGCGGCACGCGGCAGTCCTCGAGGATCAGCATCGCGGTCGGCTGGCTGTGCCAGCCGAGCTTGCGTTCCTGGGCACCGAAGCTCAGGCCCGGCGTGCCGTCCTCGATGACCAGGCAGGAGATGCCGGCCGCTCCGTCGCCGCCGGTCCGTACCATGCAGAGGTAGAGGCCGCTGGCGCCGCCACCCGAGATGAACGCCTTCGAGCCATTGAGAATATAGTGGTCGCCGTCGCGCTCGGCGCGCGTGCGAAGCGCGGCGGCGTCGGAGCCCGAGCCCGGCTCGGTCAGGCAATAGCTCGCGAAGACGTCCATGGCGATCAGCCCGGGCAGCCAGCGCGCGCGCTGGTCATCGTCGCCGAAGGCATCGACCATCCACGCCGCCATATTGTGGATCGACATGTAGGCGGCGGTCGATGTGCAGCCGGCGGCCAGCGCCTCGAAGATCAGCGCCCCGTCGAGCCGGCTCACCCCGGTGCCGCCGTGCGCCTCGTTGACGAACAGGCCGGCCAGGCCGAGCGCCGCCGCCTTGCGCAACGTCTCGACCGGAAAGGTGCAACTCTCGTCCCATTCGGCGGCGAACGGCGCCATCTCGCCGGCGGCGAAATCGCTCGCCATCTGGTGGAAGGCGCGTTGCTCGTCGGAAAGCTCGAAGTCCATCGTCGGAATCCCCCTGCTGCGGCCCGTATGGCGACTGTAACGCGGCGCCTAAGCGAAACCAATATCGTCGGACGCCAATTTCGTCGGACGAGCGACGCGGCGGAACGGAGCGCTGTTTCCGCCGAAGAAATTGTCTCGGCAACAACCTCGTCGGTGTTGGTTGCGGCTGGCCTGTAGTGTTATCCTCCGCGCGGTTCACGCGGCAACATTCGGGCAGTCATGCCAAAACCACCCTCGCCCCTCGGCAGCTATCCGACGACGCGCATGCGGCGCAACCGGCATGACGACTGGAACCGCCGGCTGGTCGCCGAGAACCGGCTGACCGTCGACGACCTGATCTGGCCGGTCTTCGTGCACGACGGCGACGGCGCGCTCGAGGTGCCGTCGATGCCCGGCCAGGCGCGTCTCGCGATCGATCTGCTGGTCGCCGCGGTGACCGAGGCGCGCGACCTCGGCATTCCGATGATCGCCATTTTCCCGGCGATCGACGACGCGCTCAAGACGCCGGCGGGCGACGACGCGGTCAACCCCGACAACCTCGTCTGCCGCGCCGTGGCGGCGGTCAAGCAGGCGGTGCCCGGCATCGGCGTCATGTGCGACGCGGCGCTCGACCCGTTCACCAGCCACGGCCACGACGGCATCATCCGCGACGGCTATGTCGTCAACGACGAATCGGTCGAGGTGCTGGTCAAACAATCGCTCGTCCAGGCGGCCGCCGGCTGCGACGTCATCGCACCGTCCGATATGATGGACGGCCGCATCGGCGCGATCCGTGCGGCACTCGACGCCGAGGGTTACGATCACGTGCGCATTCTGGCCTATGCCGCGAAATACGCGTCGGGCTTCTACGGCCCGTTCCGCGACGCGGTCGGCTCGGCGTCGAGCCTCGGTTCGGCCGACAAAAAGACCTATCAGATGGACCCGGCCAACGGCGACGAGGCGCTGCGCGAGGTCGCGCTCGACATCGCGGAAGGCGCCGACATGGTCATGGTCAAGCCCGGCATGCCCTATCTCGACATCGTGCGCCGCGTGAAGGACGCCTTCGGCATGCCGACCTTCGCCTATCAGGTGAGCGGCGAGTACGCCATGCTCAAGGCGGCGGCCGCCAATGGCTGGCTCGACGGCGACCGGGTCCTGCTCGAGGCGCTGACCGGGTTCAAGCGGGCCGGCTGCGACGGTGTGTTGACCTACGCGGCCGTCGAGGTCGCGAACCTTTTAAAGACCACGTGAGCACTCCCGGGTCCGACGGCGATCGGGCGGTCTCGGGCGCGCCTTCGATAATGTTCGGCCACCGCGACAAGGGGGCCTGGCTGCGTCTGCTCGCCGGGCTCGGCATGCTGGCGGGCGCCGCGGCCTACGTCGCGACCGAGGTGCCCAGCCAGAGCCATCTTTTGGTCATCGTCGTCGCCGGCGTCATCGGCATGTACATGGCGATGAACATCGGCGCCAACGACGTCGCCAACAATGTCGGCGCGGCGGTCGGGTCCGGTGCGCTCACCATGATGGGCGCGCTCGCCATCGCCGCCGTGTTCGAGGCGGCCGGCGCGTTCATCGCCGGCGGCGACGTGGTCGGCACGATCAAGAAGGGCATCATCGATCCCGCGGCGATCGACAGCGCCGACACGTTCATATTCCTGATGCTGGCGGCGCTGTTCGCCGCGGCGATCTGGATCAACATCGCGACCATGGCCGGCGCGCCCGTCTCGACGACCCATTCGATCGTCGGCGGCGTGTTGGGCGCGGGCATCGCGGCGGCCGGCGTGACGGTCGTCGACTGGGGCGTGATGGGCAAGATCGCCGCCAGCTGGGTCATCTCGCCGGTGCTCGGCGCGCTCATCGCGGCGGCGTTCCTGACCCTGATCAAATGGGGCATCGTCTACCGCGACGACAAGATCGCCGCCGCCAAGACGTGGGTGCCGATCCTGGTCGGCATCATGGGCGCGGCGTTCGCCGCCTATCTGATGATGAAGGGCCTCAAGCAAGTCTGGCAGGCCGATGTGCCGACCACCGTCGCGGTCTCGGTCGCCGCCTTCGCGATGATCTACTTCATCGTCCGGCCGATGGTCGCGCAAGCCGGCAAGACCATGGCCAACACCCGCGAGGACGTCGGCCGCCTGTTCACCATCCCCTTGATCCTCTCGGCGGCGCTCTTGTGCTTCGCCCACGGCTCGAACGACGTGGCCAACGCGATCGCACCGCTCGCCGCGATCGTCAACGCGACGAGCGAGGGCGGCGTCGCCGCCGAGGTGGCGATTCCCTTCTGGGTCATGCTGGTCGGCGCGCTCGGGCTGTCGGTCGGGCTCGCGCTTTACGGCGGCCGGATGGTCAAGCGGGTCGGCAAGGAGATCACCGAGATCGACCGGCTGCGCGCCTTCACGGTCGCCCTGTCGGCGTCGATGACGGTGATCGTCGCCTCGGCGCTGGCGCTGCCGGTCTCATCGACCCATATCGCGCTCGGCGCCATCTTCGGCATCGGCTTCCTGCGCGAGTACCTCGAGAACGAGGCCGAAAAGGTGCGCGTCGTGCGCGAGTTCTTCAACGACGACACCGAACCCAGCCTGTTCGATACCGCCAAGGCCGAGATCGAGTGGCGTCACGAGGTGCTCGACCGGGCCCTCAAGGACCTGCTGCCCGAGCCCTCGCGCCTGCACTATTTCGACCTCACCAAGAAGGCCGAGGCGGCGGTCATGAACTGGCAGCGCAAGAAGCTCGTGCGGCGCGCGCACCTGCGCACCATCATCGCCGCCTGGCTGATCACCGTACCGGCCACCGCGACGATCGCCGGGGTCATCTATTTCATGATCGACGTGCTGTTCTCTTAAGCAGGCGTTATACCAAGGGTCAGGCGCCCGCAGCGACCTCGGCGAGCCAGTCGCGGACGACGGCGATTTGGTCGTCGCTCATCAGCGCGGGCGCGTGGCCGACGCCGGCGAACTCGACGAGGCGCGCGGTCGGTCCGCGCGTCGTCATCTCGGCGGCCGCGTCGGCCGGCAGCACGTCCGACGTTTCGCCGCGCAGCACCATGACCGGGCAACTGAGCGCGTCCCACAACGGCCAAAGCTCGACGTCGGCCTTGGGCGGCGCACTCTCGAAGGCATCGCCGATCGCCGGGTCGTAGGCGAGGCCAAAACGACCGTCCGGCTTGGGCCGCGCGCTGATTTCCGCCATATGCCGCCATTGTTCGTCGGTCAACGGGCCGAATCCGGCATAGGTCTCGCGCAGGTACGCCTCGATCCCGGCCTTATCGTCGAACGACGGATCGGCGCCGGCATAGGCGCCGATGCGCTCGAGCGCGGCGCGCGGCAGGACCGCGCCGATATCGTTGAGCAGCAGGCTGCGTACCGGGCTTTCGGGCAACGCCGCCGCGAGCATGCCGATCAGGCCGCCCATCGAGGTGCCGATCCAGTCGACCGTCGCGATGCCAAGGTGGTTGAGGAAGGCGAGCAGATGACCGACATAAGCCGGATTTGCGTAGCCCGCCGAATCAGCGAGCCAGTCGCTCTTGCCGCGGCCGACGACGTCGGGGCAGATGACCCGCCGCTCACCGGCCAGCGCGGCGGCCAACACATCGAAGTCGCGACCGTTGCGCGTCAGGCCATGGACGCAGAGAACGGCCCGCGCGTCCGACGCCACGCCCCATTCGGTATAGGCGAGGCGCAGCACCGCGCCGTCCGTGCCCGGCGTCTCGAACCAGTTCTGCTGCATCGGGGGACCGGTCCGCTAGCCTTCTGCCGCTTGGAGCGCCGGCGCGCCGTCGGCGATCTCGACGAAGGTGTCGGGGAAGAAGCCGTTGAACTGGGTGCGCAGCGCGCTGCCGTAGGCGCCGATCTGGTCGATTTCGATCCAGTCGCCCTCGCGGACGTCGTCGGGCAGGCGGAACGGAAACGGCAGCACGTCGATCGAATCGCAGGTCGGTCCGCCAACCGTGAAGTCGCGCGTCGTCGCCGACGGTTCGCCGTCGAGGCGGACCAGGCGTACCGGCATCTGGATGCGCGCCGTCACCATCTCCGACAGGCTGCCGTAGATGCCGTCGTTGATGTAGATCTGGTCGTCCTTGCGCAGCTGGACCTGGACGACCAGCGAGCAACAATCGGCGACGATCGCGCGGCCCGGCTCGCACATGACGACACAGTCGCGGCGCAGGTCGAGCGCCGCGAGGCCGGTGTTGATCGCCTCGATATAGTCCTCGAAAGGCGGCATGTTGACGCCGACGTAGGCCGCCGGAAATCCGCCGCCGACGTCGAGGAATTGCAGGTCGGTCTTGGCCGCCTCGGCGATCTCGCCGACCAGCTCGAGCGCCGTGCGGTAGGCGTGCGGGGTCAGACACTGCGAGCCGACGTGAAACGCCAAGCCGCCCTGGCAGCCTTCCTTGTGGACTTCCTTGAGCAGATCGGCGGCCATCGCGGGACGCGCGCCGAATTTCGTCGAGAGATCGTAGATCGCGCCGGCGCTGGGCGTCGCCAAGCGGACGATGATCGCGACCCCCTCGCCGCCGGTCTCGTCGATCACCTTGGCGAGCTCGCTCGGGTGGTCGATGACGAAGTGGCGCACGCCGTAGACCTCGTAGGCGGTGTTGATCACGGCGCGGCCCTTGACCGGGTGCATGAAATAGGCGCCGGCGTCGCGGAACAGCTCGCGCACCTGGGCGATCTCGGGCAGCGACGCGGTATCGAAATGGCGGATGCCGGCGTCGTAGAGCGCCTGCAGCACGCGCGGGTGCGGGTTGCACTTGATGGCGTACAGCACGCGGCCGGGGAACTGCTCGAGGAAGCGGCCCGTCGTCTCGGCGAGCACATGGGGTCTCAGGCAGTATATCGGATAGCTCGGCGTCATCGCCGCGACCATCGATTTCACGTCGTCGAACTTGGTTCCTGGCATCTATCCTCCGCGCGGGCTTGGGAGTGTCCCGCATTCAGGTTTATACGAAACCGGCGCGGTGCGCTATTCACCCATTGTCCGTCACGGCGCGGACGCTATGGTACTTACGAGGGATTGAAGGTGGACATCGACTTCGGCAAGACGGCCGCCGACTTCGGCGCCTATCGCGCGGGCTTTCCCGACGCACTCAACGACAGGCTCGCGGCCTTCGGCATCGGCGGGATGAGCCAGCGCATGCTCGACCTCGGCACCGGCACTGGCGCGCTCGGACGCGGCTTCGCCCTGCGTGGCTGCGCGGTCACCGGGCTCGACCCCTCGACATCGTTGATCGAGGAAGCCAAGCAACTCGATGCCGCGGCCGGTGTCGAGACGCGTTATATCGTCGGCAGTGCCGAGGACACCGGCGAGCCGACGGCGTGCTACGATATCGTCGGCGCCGGCCAATGCTGGCACTGGTTCGACCGGCCCCGGGCGGCCGTCGAGACGCGCCGGCTGCTGGTCCCCGGCGGCTGGCTGGTGATCGCGCATTTCGACTGGATTCCCCTGTCCGGCAACGTGGTCGACGCAACCGAAAAGCTGATCGAGACACACAATCCCGCGTGGCCTTACGGCGGCCTGCCCGGCATGCACCCCGCCTGGCTCGCCGACGCCGCCACCGCCGGCTTCCGCGATATCGAGACCTTCTCATTCGATTTGGACGTTTCCTACAGTCACGAGGCATGGCGCGGCCGCATCCGCGCCAGCGCCGGCATCGGCGCGAGCCTGGCGCCCGAGGCGGTCGCGCGTTTCGACGCCGAACACGCGGCCATGCTCGCGGAACGTTTCGCCGCCGACCCGCTCGCCGTGCCACACCGCACCTTCGCCGTCGTCTGCCGCACGCCCGCCGCGTAACCGTAGTCGCGTTTCACATGAAAAACACGACATATCATTTTGTTTTAACTCTGTTATCCTGAACGTGTCATACCGTGTCTGACTCACGTTGGCGGACCTTCAAGACGTGGGTTTTGCGCGGCGTCATACTCGTTTCTCTGCTCGCCGGTACCGCGCTCGCCGTCGGCTATTGGGTGTTGCGCAGCTCGTTGCCGAACCTCGAGGGGCGACACGCGGTGGCCGGCTTGGACAGTTCGATCGAGATCGTCCGTGGCGCCTTCGGCGTGCCCCATATCTTTGCCGGCACCGCCACAGACGCCTACTTCGGCCTCGGCTTCGCACACGCCCAGGACCGGCTATGGCAGATGGAGGTACAGCGTCGCGTCGGCGCCGGCCGCCTGTCCGAGGTGCTCGGCACGGCGACCCTCGATCTCGACAAGTTCTTTCGGACCCTGGGGCTGGTCCGCGCCGCCGCACAATCGCTCGCAGCGGTCGACGATGCGACACGCGCCGTACTCGGCGCCTACGCCGCCGGCGTCAACGCCTTCCTGGCAACGCGAAAGGGTCTTCTGCCGCCCGAATTCCTGATCCTGCGCGCGCCAGCGCCGGAACCGTGGTCGGCCGTCGATTCGATCGTCGTGCTCAAGCTGATGACCTGGCAGCTGAGCATGAACTGGCGCGACGAGCTGCTGCGCGCCCGCCTCGCCGACCGACTCGCGCCCGATCGGATCGACGAGCTTTGGCCGCCGTACCCGGCCGATGCACCGGCCACCCTGCTCGACCTTTCGACCACGATGCTCGATGCTCTGTGGACACGAACGCCGTCCGGCGCCGGCCCGGGCACCGGCTCGAACAACTGGGCGGTCGCCGGCGCGCGCAGTGCGAGCGGCAAGCCGTTGCTCGCCAACGACCCGCATCTGGGGCTCAGCGCGCCGGGGCCGCTCTATCTCGCGCATCTCTCGGCGCCCGGGTTCGATCTCGTCGGCGCCACCCTGCCGGGCCTGCCGAACATCGTGCTCGGCCACAACGGCCGCATCGCCTGGAGCCTGACGACGACCGGCGCCGACACCCAGGACCTGTTCGTCGAGCGACCCGATCCGGCCGACCCGGCGCGCTATCTCATGCCCGACGGGCCGATGCCGTTCGAGGCCCGCCGCGAGGTCATCGCGGTGCGCGGCGCGGCCGACGTCGAGATCACGGTGCGCGAGAGCCGCCACGGGCCGATCGTCTCGGACGTCATCGACGACGCCGGGAACGGCGAACCGCTGGCGCTGCGCTGGACCGCGCTCGACGCCGACGACACCTCGCCGCAAGGGCTCCTCAAGCTCGACGCCGCGCAAGACTGGGACGCCTTCCTCGACGCCACGCGCGACATCCACGCGCCACAGCAGAACGTCGTCTACGCCGACGTCGACGGCAATATCGGCTTCTACGCGCCGGCGCGGGTGCCGATCCGCAAGGCAGGCGACGGCAGCGTGCCGGTCCCCGGCTGGACCGGTGATCATGACTGGATCGGCTACATTCCGTTCGACGAACTGCCGCACAGCTTGAACCCATCGCGCGGCGTCATCGTCACCGCCAACAACCGGATCGTGCCCGATGGCTACCCCTATCTGATCGCGCGCGACTGGGCGCCACCCTACCGCGCGCGCCGCATCGAGGAACTGATCGCCGGGCAGCCCCGGCACACGCCCGAGAGCTTCCGCGTCATCCAGGCCGATGTCGTCTCGCTGATGGCGCGCGACATGCTGCCGCATCTGGCCTCGGCCGAGCCGGGCACGGCGGCCGGTCGCGAGATCCAAGGGCTGCTCGCCGGTTGGGACGGGACCATGGCCGCGGACCGACCCGAGCCGTTGATCTTCTGGGCGTGGTATCGGGAGCTGACACGGTTGGTCTACGCGGACGAACTCGGCGATCTGTTCGGCGGCGCCTGGGGACCACGGCCGTTGTTCCTGCGTTGGGTGCTCGGCGGCGGCGGTGCGCGTTGGTGCGACGATATTGGCACCGACACGGTCGAGAGCTGCGCCGCGCGGGCCGCCACGGCCCTCGATAGCGCCGCCGCCGATCTCGCCGCGCAATACGGCGACGATCCGGCGGCGTGGCGTTGGGGCGATGCGCATGCCGCCGACCACGGCCACCCGGTGTTCCGCAATCGCGCGCTGCTCGGCGCACTGTTCGGCTACCGCCAAGGCAACGGCGGCGATCACTACACGATCAACGCGGCGGGCTTCACGCTCGGCAATGAATCCGCGCCCTTCACGCAGGTCCACGGTCCGGCGTTCCGGGCGATTTACGATCTCGCCGATCTCGAACGCTCGCTGTTCGTGCCGAGCACGGGGCAGTCGGGCCATCCCCTGTCGCCGCACTACCGCGACACCGCCGAGCGCTGGCTGGCGCACCGGCCCTTCGCGATTCCAACCAGCCGCGAGGCAATCGAGGGTCCACGCATCGTACTAACACCGCGTTGAGACGGAGGCGCGTGCCGGCGCTGGCGATTTCGCCTATTCTCGAACGAGTTGGATGCAAGGGAGATCGTCATGGACTTTACTGGTAAGCGTGTTCTCGTCACCGGCGGCACGCGGGGTATCGGCCGCGCCACCGTCGAGGGTTTCCTCGCGGCGGGCGCGCACGTGGCGGTCAATGGCTCGACGGCCGAGACGGCCGGGCGCGCCGTCGCCGAGCTCGACGCCGGCGACAACGCCTTCGCCGTGCCGGGCAACATCGGCACGGTCGCCGGCTGCCGCGCGACCGTCGCCGCGGCGATCGAGGGCCTCGGCGGGCTCGACGTGCTGGTCAACAACGCCGGCGCCGCCGAGGGCCGGGCGCTCGCCGATTGTGACGAAGCGCAGTGGGACCGGATCGTCGATACCAACTTGAAGGGCACCTTCTTCAGCATCCAGGCGGCGGCGCCGGCGCTCAAGGAAGCGCGCGGCTGCATCGTCAACATCGGCTCGATCCTTGGCGTCCGCGGCAGCGGCCACTTCAGTTCGATCTATTGCGCCTCGAAGGGCGGCGTGGTGAACCTGACGCGCGATCTCGCCATCGAGCTCGGCCCCGAGATCCGCGTCAACTGCCTGTGCCCCGGCGCGATCGACACCGATGCTGCAGGGCCTCGCCGCCCGACTCGGCGACGGCGATATCGAGAAAGGCTACGACGCGGCTCTGAGCGCCAAGGCGCCCTTGCGCCGGGTCGCGAGGCCGCAAGAAATGGCCAACGCCGTACTCTACCTCGCCTCGGATATGGCGAGCTTCGTCACCGGCTCGATCCACCTCGCCGACGCGGGCATGTCGGCCGGCACCTGAGTCGGCATTTCGGGCGCTGTGAACGAGTTGCTCGACGTCGCGGCCGTCTACCCGAGCAATCTACCCGTTCGATTGGGATCCCGATATGATCACCGCTTGACCGGCCACGCGCCTTAGGAAGACCGACGATGGAACTCTTCAAGTTCTCCCCGGGCACGACGCCCTTGCTGGTCAGCATGCCGCATTGCGGCACCCATGTGCCCGACGCAATCGCCGGGCGCTTCACGCCGGTCGCGCACTCGCTGACCGACACCGATTGGCACGTCGACCGGCTTTACGACTTCGCCGCCGACTTGGGCGCCGGCGTGCTCGCCGCGACCCATTCGCGCTACGTCATCGACCTCAACCGGCCGGCAGACGATCAGCCGCTCTATCCGGGCGCCGCGGGCACCGGCCTGTGCCCGGCGACGACGTTTGCGGGCGAGCCGCTCTACCAAGCCGGCGCCGGGCCCGACGAAGCCGAGAAGGCGCGGCGGCTGGAAACCTACTGGCGGCCCTATCACGAGCGGCTCGCCGCCGAACTCGCCCGGCTCAAGGCCGAACACGGCGTGGCGCTGCTCTACGAGGCGCATTCGATCCGCTCCGAGGTGCCGCGCCTGTTCGACGGCCGCCTGCCCGATCTCAACCTGGGCAGCGCCGACGGCGCTTCGCTCGACGCCGGCCTCGCGTCGCGGCTGGAAGCCGTGTGCGCGGCGGCCGACGGTTTCACCTGGGTGCACAACGGCCGCTTCAAGGGCGGCTACACGACGCGCGCCTACGGCGACCCGGCGAACGGCGTGCACGCCGTGCAGATGGAACAGTCGCAGATCACTTACATGGTCGAGGAACCGCCGTTCGACTATCTGGCCGAGCACGCCGAGCTGGTCCGCCCGACACTGCGCGCGCTGTTGGCCGAGATGCTCGACTGGGCGGCGTCACGACAGGGAGATGAAAATGGCTGAAACACACGAAGGCGGCTGCGCCTGCGGCGCGGTGCGCTATCGGACGACCGCTGAACCGGTTCGCGTCGCGGCCTGCGCCTGCACCTGGTGCCAGAAGCGCACCGGCAGCGCGTTCGGCATCTCGGTGTATTTCAACGACGCCGAGGTCGAGTTTCTGCAAGGCTCGCTCCGCAAGCACCGCCTCGCCTCGGATGCCGGGCGCTGGTTGGAGAGCCAATTCTGCGAGGCCTGCGGCACGACCGTCACCTGGACCCTCGAGTTGCGCCCGGGATGGACCGGCATCGCCGGCGGCACCTTCGATCAGCCGACCTTCTGGTACGACCTCGAAGCCGTCGTCTTCGCGCGCTCGATGCCCGACTGGATGGTCATACCGGACGGCCTCGACGTCCACGACACCATGCCCGGGCGCCCGTCGGTGACGGGGTCGGGCGAATAGCGCGCGGGCCTCAGACGCCCCGTTTCGCTTTCGTGACCATGCCGGCCGGCCCCTGGCTGGCGAACCAGCGTGTCACCGGGTCGGCCACGCGGCCCTGCTGCTGAAGGCGATCGACGCGATCGACCGCGCGGCGCACCAACGCACCGCCGACATAGCGTATCGGCTCGGGCGGGAAGTCGGGCGCCGGCCGCCGGACCAAGCCACTCGACGACCACTCGTCGTCGTGCTCCAGGACGAGCGAGGCCAGCACCTTGCCCATCAGCCGGCTGGGCCCGACGCCGTTGCCGGAAAAGCCGACGCAGAAGAATATGTTGGCGCAACCGGGCAGCGGACCGGCCATCGGCACGCCGGTCCAGTTGCGATCGATCGGGCCACACCAGCTGTGCTCGATCTCGACGTCGGCGAGCGCCGGGATACCCTGGGCCAGGTTCTCGCGCATCGCGCCCAGGCGGTGGGCGTGGCCTTCGAAGAAGTCGCCGACCCGGCCGGCGAACGCCAACCCGCCGCCGCCCTTGCCGAACTCGACGCGGCCATCGCTGGTCGGCCGATAATTCGCGATCATTACCCGGCTGTCGGTCGTGCCGGGTCCGTCGGCGAAGCCGAGATCGGCGAGCCGTTCGGGCATCGGCGGCGTGATCGCGGCTTCGGCGGCGGTGACGACGAAGGCGCGCCGCAGCTCGGGCAGCGCGGCGGCCCAGGCGTTCATGGCGATGACGACCTTGTCGGCGGTGACGACACCTTTGTCGGTGACGACGCGGGCGGGACTTCGGCGCTCCAGCCGGGTCATCGGGCTGCTCTCGAAAATGCGCACGCCGTTCTCGAGCGCGACCCGGCGCAGGCCGCGCACCAGTTTGGCGGGTTGAACGAGCATGCAGCTCGGCTCCAGGACGCCATCGACGTGGCCCTCGATGCCCCAGCGGTCGGCGATCTCGCGGCCGGTCAGCCACTCGAACGGCGTGAGCTGGTGGCGCGCCAGCGTCGCGAGCACGTCGTCGAAGCCCTCGGCCTGGCCGCTACACGTCGCGCCCCACAGCCAGCCGGGCCGCCGCAGCGCGGCATCGATTGCGTGTCGTTCGCAGAACGCCGCGATCTCGCCGACCGCGTCGGCCGCCGCACCGGCGACGCGCACCGCTTCATCGCTCGGCATCATCTCCAGGAGCGTCGGAAACTTGGCCCACAGGTTGATGATGTAGCCGGCGTTCCGGCCGCTCGCGCCGCCGCCGCAGATGTCGCGCTCGATCACGACGACATCGCGTGATGGTTCTCTCTCCTTGATGGTCAACGCGGTCCACAGGCCGCAGAAGCCGCCGCCGACGATGACGACGTCGGCGCGTTCCTCGCCGGCCAGCGCGGGGGCCACCGCCGTGTCGGTGGCGAGGGCCTGCTTCAGCCAATGACTGCGCACATGCACCGTTCAGCCCCTACAACACTGATCCTTGGGTTTAAGGCTTGGTTCGGCACGCCGGTGGTCGACAAGCCGTGGCCCTGCGTTCTATCGCTTCAAGCCGTGCATCGGCATTCGGATGGTTCTACGCCGCGACCCCGAACCGATCTGACCCGGATCACTCCGCTACCGCGTCACCGGAGCCACCGAGTTCCGCGGGAAAATCTTTCAGTTTGGGGCGACCGTCCTTCATCGGCAGAACCGTCTCTGCATAATTCACGTGAACAGCAGGCTCGAACTTCAAACTTGGCAAAATCGCGGCATAGACATCTATCAGGCCCCAATGCGGATGAACGGTCATGATGTGGCCGCCGCATTTCGTGCAGTAATGCCGCTCGCTGCGTTCGGTTTTGCCGTGTGTGCCGACATGATCGGCGCCCTTCGCGATCCGTACGGAGCCAGTCTGCCATAACGTGAAGGCATTCACGGGTCCCGCCGACCAGGAACGGCAGGATTCACAGTGGCAATAGCCCATGGCTTCCGGCGCACCGGACACCTCGACCTCGACGGCCCCACAGAAGCAGTTTCCCTTATGATGATCGCTCATTGAAGTACCCCCTTAATTGGAAATTTCGTGATTAACTCGCTAGCTAGGACCTCTAGATTAACCAGACGGCGCAATCTTAACCATGTTAAGCGCGCGGCCGTCGAGAACAAGCCGACAATCGAGCCCGACGCCGACATCGCGCCAATCGCCGTAATGCCGCGAAGCTCGCCGCCGGGGCCAACCGCGGGTACAATCGTGGCCCCGGCTCGCCATGGCGTCGCGGAATTCTCGCTGGTCGATGACCTGTCCTCGCAGGTCTTCGATCACGCGGAGTTAACGCGCGATCTCCGGCGCCGGCAACCGTGCCAAGCATTGCCCCGGCGGCGATTTGGTCCCAGATTACACGCAGTCAACCGCGTCAGGCGCCAATGGAACCGACACCGCAGAATTCCGAGATCGTCCCCGCCCGGGAGCCGGGCGCGCCGTGGCTCGACCATCTCGCCTACCCCGAGACCTATGGTGGCGTGACGATGCGGCGGCTCCTGGCCTATCTGGTCGACCTTTTGGTCATCGCGCCAACGGTTGCGGTCGTCGCGGTAATCTTCTGGATGCTCGGCGTCCTCACCTTCGGCCTGCTGATGCCGCTTCTGGGCGTCATGCTGTTGGCCGTGCCCTTCTGCTACCACACGCTATTAATCGGCGGCACGGAATCGGCGACCTTCGGCATGCGCCTTTTCGGTCTGCAGGTGCGCCGCCTCGACGGTGGCCGCCCCGACCATATTCTGGCGGCGCTGCTGACCGCCGCGTTCTACATTTCGGTCGCGTTTACAGGCTGGCTGATCCTGCTCGTCGTCCTGTTCAACATGCGCGGCCGAGCGCTGCATGATTTCCTGTGCGGCACCGTCGTGATCAACGCGCGGGTAAGATGACGGCATGGAAGCGGTGATCTTCACGCCTCACATGGCGCTCGCTTACGGTGTCATCCTCGTCGCTCTCGTGCTCTATATGCGCGAGCGGGTGCCGATGGAGCTGACGTCGCTCGGTATCGTCGCGGCGTTCATGATCCTCTTCCATCTGTTCCCGGTGGTGGGCAGCGACGGCGCCAACCGGCTCGACGCGACGCGCCTGCTCGAGGGCTTCGCCAACCCGGCGCTGGTCGCCGTCCTGTCGTTGCTGATCATCGGCGAAGGTCTCGTGCGGACCGGCATTCTCGACCGCGCGTCGCAGATCATCTTTCGCGTCGGACGTCGCAGCCTCTTGTCGATCGGACTGGTGCTCATCGTCGTCGCGACGGTCAGCGGCTTTCTGAACAACATCCCGGTCGTCGTCATCTTCATCCCGATCATGCAGGCGCTCGCCGAGCGACTGCGCCAGCCGACCGGCGGCCTGATGATGCCGCTGAGCTTCGCCGCCATCCTCGGCGGCATGACGACGCTGATCGGCTCGAGCACCAACCTGTTGGTCTCCAGCGCCCTGGTCGAAGCCGGCGAGGCGCCCTTCGCCTTCTTCGACTTCACCGTGCCCGGCCTAGTCATGGCCAGCGTCGGACTGGTCTACGTGATGGGCATCGCGCCCCGCATCCTGCCCCATCGCGAAGGCCCCATCACACCGTCGGCCGAGGGCGCCGGCCGTCAGTTCATCGCGCAGATTACGGTATCTGAAAACTCGGCCCTGGTTGGCACCGGCCCGGTCGCCGGCATCTTCCCCAAAATGCCGGCGATGACCCTGCGCATGATCCAGCGCGACGGCGAGATCATTCTGCCGCCCTTCGAGGACATCGTCATGCAGCCGGGCGACGCGATTGTCGTCGCCGCGACGCGCAAGACCCTGACCGAGGCACTGACCGGCGATCCGGGCCTGCTGGGCGCCGCCAACGAGGCGCGCCTGCCAGGCAACCAGACGCTCGCCGAGGCGATGGTGACGCCGTCGTCGCGGCTGATTGGCCAGACGCTCGGCGAGGCACATTTTCCGGACGCCCACCACTGCGCCGTGCTCGGCATCCGGCGCCGCTCGCGCATGATCCGCGCGCAGATCACCGACATCCACGTCGAGGCGGGCGACGTGCTGCTCGTCCTCGGCCGGAGTGCCGACGTGCGTATGTTGCGCAGCGACCCCGAAGTCTTGCTGATGGAATGGTCGGCGACCGACTTGCCGACGCCCTATTACGGCGTGCGCGCGATGCTCATCTTCCTGGGCGTCGTCGCCTGCGCCGCCAGCGGGCTGCTGCCGATCGCCGTCGCCGCGGTATGCGGCGCCGGCCTGATGGTGGCGACCGGCGTGCTGAGTATACGCGAGGCGACCCACGCGCTCGACCGCCAGATCATCATGATGATCGGCACCGCGTTGGCGATGGGCGCCGCGTTGCAGGAGACCGGCGGCGCGGCGTTTCTGGCGCATATTTTGATCGAGGTCATGGGTGATGCTAGTCCCATGGCGGTGCTGTCGGCTTTCTTCCTGCTTGTCGCGCTCCTGTCGAACGTCATCAGCACCAAGGCCTGCGCCGTCCTGTTCACGCCGATCGCGGTCGATCTGGCGCGCAGCCTGGGTGTCGACCCCATCGCCTTCGCGGTCGCCGTGGTGTTCGCGGCCAACTGTTCCTTCGCCTCGCCGATCGGCTATCAGACCAATCTTCTCGTGATGACGCCCGGCCAGTACCGCTTCACCGACTTCATCCGCGCCGGCACGCCGTTGATTTTTATCGTCTGGCTGGCGTTTTCGTTCTTCGCGCCGTGGTATTATGGGATATCTTGATGCTGCGACCGATTCTCAGATCACGCTCGATGTAATGTCCAAGCCGATCGACCCCCCGCTCCAGTTCTTCTTCGGGACGCTCGCCCAGCCCTGCCCCTATCTGCCCGGCCGGATCGAGAGCAAGGTGGTCACCGAGCTCGCCGGCCCGGACGCCGTCGCACTCCACGACAAACTGACGCGCGCCGGCTTCCGGCGCAGCCACACCCTGGCATACAAACCCGCCTGCCCGGGCTGTAACGCCTGCGTGCCGGTGCGCATCCCGGTCGCCGATTTCCGCTACACGCGCTCGTTCCGGCGTGTCGCGCAACGCAACGTCGGCCTGGTCGCACAAGAGCGTCGGCCGCACGCGACCGAAGAGCAATTCACGCTGTTCGCCCGTTACCAGGCCTCGCGCCACGGCAACGGCGGCATGGCCCTGATGAGCTTCGAGGATTACCGCTCGATGGTCGAGGACAGCACGGTCGATACGATGATCGTCGAATTCCGCGACGCCGACGGCCGCCTCGCCGCGGCCGCGCTGACCGATCGGCTGAGCGACGGGTTGTCGGGCATCTACAAATTCTTCGACCCCGACCAGGCGCGCGACAGCACCGGCACCTTCATCGTGCTGTGGCACGTCGAGCGGGCGCGCGAGCTCGGCCTGCCCTATGTCTATCTCGGCTATTGGATCGCCGACTGCCGCAAGATGGCGTACAAGACCCGCTTTCGCCCGATCGAGGCGCACGGCCCGGCGGGCTGGCAGACGATGGAGGATTAGGTCGGCCGATAATCGTCGCGGTCGAGCACGTAGCGCACCTGCGCGACGCCATAGGCGTGGATGTCGGTGTCGAAGACGAAGCCTAGCCGTTCCATCAATGCCCTCGAGGCTTCGTTCTTCGGGTCGGTGATGGCGACCAGTCGCGCGCGGCCCCGATCGGCGAAGGCATAGTCGACGACCGGCGTCATGGCCTCCAACGCCACGCCGCGTCGCTGGAATGACGGGTGAACCGCCCAGGCAACTTCGAGCGCAACGCCGGTCGAAGTGTCGGCCTCGCCCTTCGACGGGTTGACGAACCCGCAATAGCCGACGAAACGACCCTCGTCGCGCAGGACGATCGCCAGGAAGCCCGCGCCGTGGTCGCGCCAGCCAGCCTTGCTGTCGACAATCCGCTTCCTCGCCACCTCATGGGGGTCGTCGGGCATGCCGGGGATCGCCAGCACGTCCCACATGGCTTCCTTGCACGTGAAAATCTCAGCGACCGCGTCGACATCGCCGTCGTCGAGCGGCCTGAGCGTCAAGCGCTCGGTCTCGAGCGTCGGTGGCGCGCGCATCGTCGCCTAGGAGAACCGGTTCGATTTGGGGAAGCCGGTCGGCGGCAGGCGGCCCGCCTGGCTGCGCTTGCCCAGCCAATCGGCGAGCTCGGTCTGGGTGCGCATGCGCTCGCCGATGCGCCAGGTCAGCCCCTCGGCCATGGCGAAGACCTTAGCGTCGGACAGCACCCCGTCGCGGTAGCGTTGCAGAATGACGCCGCGCCCGCGCGCCATGACGGGCACCTCGTCGAGCGGGAAAACGATCAGCCGGCGGTTGCTGCCGATGACCGCGACGGTATCGCCCTCGACCGGCACGCAGACCGCACCCTCGACACCGGTCGCGACGTTCAGCACCTGCTTGCCCTGGCGCGTCTGGGCGATGATTTCATCCGCCTCGACGACGAAACCGCGGCCGTCGTTCGCCGCGACCAGCAGCTTGCGGCCCGGCGTGTGGACGAACATCGCGACGACGTCATGGTCGTTGCCCAGTTCGACCATCAGGCGGATCGGCTCGCCGTAGCCGCGGCCACGCGGCAGCCGGTCGCAGGCGAAGGTGTAGAAGCGGCCGTTGGTGCCGAACAGGACGAGCTTGTCGGTCGTCTTGCAGCGCAGCACGAAGCGCTCGCGATCGCCCTCCTTGTACTTGGTCTCGACGCCGTTGCCGTGGCCGCCGATGGCGCGGATCCAGCCCTTCTGCGAGCACAATACGGTGATCGGTTCGCGCTCGACCAGTTCGGCGGGCGCCGCCTCGAGCGCGGCCGGCGCGCCGGCCAATTCGGTGCGCCGGCGGCCGAGCTCGGTCTTGGCGCCGAACTTCGCGCGGATGTCGGCGAACTCCGCCTCGAGCGCCTTGAGCCGCCGCCCCTCGTCGGCGAGCAGGTCCTCGAGGTCGTCGCGCTCGGCGCCCAACGCCGAATGCTCCTCGCGGATGGCGATTTCCTCGAGCTTGCGCAACGAACGCAGGCGCATGTTGAGGATCGCCTCGGCCTGCGGGTCGGTCAGCTTGAAACGCACAATCAACGCCCGCTTGGGCTCGTCCTCGTGGCGCACGATGCGGATCACCTCGTCGAGGTTGAGGTAGGCGACGAGATGGCCTTCGAGCACTTCGAGGCGGCGGCCGATCCAGGCCAGCCGGTGGTTGGTGCGCCGCTCCAGGACGACGTGGCGATGGTCGATGAACGCCTGCAGCACCTCGCGCAGGTCCATCACGCGCGGCACGCCGTCGGCGTCGAGCACGTTCATGTTGAGACCGATGCGCACCTCGAGGTCGGTGAGGCGGAATATCGTCTCCATCAGCGCGGCGGGTTCGATGGTGCGGCTCTTTGGCTCGAGCACGAGGCGCACGGTCTCGGCCGATTCGTCGCGCACGTCGGCCAGCACGGCGAGCTTCTTCTGTGCCAATAAGAGGGCGATCTTCTCGATCAGCCGCGCCTTGGCGACCTGATAGGGCATCTCGGTGACGACGATCAGGTATTGGCCGTGCTTGAGCTTCTCGACCGTCCAGCGGGCGCGCAGGCGGAACGCGCCGCGCCCGGTGCTGTACGCCTCCAGGATCGTCTCGGGCGGCTCGACCAGGACGCCGCCGGTCGGGAAATCGGGCCCGGGGACATGTTCGACCAGCGTCGCCAGCCGCGCGTTCGGCGTCTTGACCAGGTGGATCAGCGCGTCGCACAGCTCACCGACGTTATGCGGCGGGATCGAGGTCGCCATGCCGACGGCGATGCCGGTGGCGCCATTGGCCAGCAGGTTGGGGAAGCGCGCCGGCAGCACGACCGGCTCTTGCTCCTCGCCGTCGTAGGTGCCGCGAAAATCGACGGTGTCCTCGTCGATGCCGTCGAGCAGCGCCGTCGCAACACGGGTCATGCGCGCCTCGGTGTAGCGCATGGCCGCCGCGTTGTCGCCGTCGATATTGCCGAAGTTGCCCTGGCCGTCGACCAGCGGGTAGCGCACGGCGAATTCCTGGGCGAGGCGCACCAGCGCGTCGTAGACCGCGGTGTCGCCGTGCGGGTGATACTTGCCGATGACGTCGCCGACGACGCGCGCGCATTTCTTGAAACCGGTCTCGGGGTCGAGCTTGAGCTGGCGCATGGCGTACATCAGGCGCCGGTGGACCGGCTTCAGGCCATCGCGCACGTCGGGCAGCGAGCGCGAGGTGATGGTCGAGAGCGCATAGGCGAGGTAGCGCTCGCCGAGCGCGTCGCCGAAGTCCACCGTGCGGATATCCTGGCCCTCGGGCTCGTCGCTCATGCCGTCGTCACGCAACCATGCAAGAATTCAACTCAAGACGCCCCGTTCGCGACTATATCACCAGATGTTGTGGTCATGCGAGCGATACGATCAACAAATCGTTCGCGCGCCGGCGGCATCGCGCGACCGTCGGGGCCGAAGACATGGTCGTCGAGGAAGCGCCCGGCGAGCCGCAAGCCGGCCACCACCGCCGCGCCGTCGACCGCGCCCGCCCCGATCAGGAAGCCGGGCAACACCAGCAACCGGTCGCGATAGGGCTCGCCGGCGGCACGGCTGACCGCCCGCCCCGTCTTGGGCGAAACATAGACCAGATCGTCGGTCCCGCCGGTCGCGGCGCAGCGCGCCAGATCGAGGCCGAAGCCCAACTCGCCGAGCAACCCGATCTCCCAGCGCACGTAATCGGTGGCCCAGCCGTCGGCGTCGACGATCGCCTCGATCAGCGCGAATGTTGCATCGTAGAGCGCCGGATAGGGATGGCGTTCGGGCAGCGTCGCCTCGGCCACCGCGCAGGCCGACGCCAGGCCGGCCAGGCGCAGCGGATCATCGAGGATCCCCGCCGCATGCGAACGCACCAGCTCGCAGGTAAAGCTGCCGAGATGCTCGGCCAACCGGGCCCGCCACCGGGCGGCGACCAGATTGCCCGCCTGATAGACGCCGCGCGCCCGCGACCCCGCGCCACCGCGCACCAGCCCGGCGTGCCGCCCGTGGCCGCGCGTAAAGAGCTGCACCACGGCGGACGCCTCGCCATGCTTCCGCGCCGCCAACACGATCCCGTCCTCGGTCCAGTCCATGGGGGAGGTATAGCAAACGCAGACGAAGTACGGCGGATGAATTTGAGTGGTTATAGGGGTTCGTCGGAGACGCCGCGGTTATCGCCATCGGTAAGACGCGCCAGGTCTTCCTGCATTTTTCTGTAACGTCGCCCGTGCTCGCTCTCCGGGTAGCGCTCGGCATAGGGCCGCATGAGATGTATGGCCTCGTCCGTCGCCTCGATCGCCGATTCGGTTTCCCCTGCTTCTTCAAGCCTGTCCGATAGAACCGAGAGGCTCAACGCCAGGTCCGGCTCGTAGCGCGCCGGACTCGCCGCCGCAAGGCGGCGAAAAATGTCCACCGCCTCGCGAACGGCCTCGAGCGCCGCCGGCGTGTCGCCGACTACGCTCATGTCAGCCGATAGGTTGTTGAGGCTCACCGCCAGGTTCGGCTCGTAGCGCGCCGGGCTCGCCGCTGCGAGGCGGCGATACAATTCCAATGTCTCACGAATGGCCTCCAGCGCCGCCGGCGCGTCGCCGACCGCGACCAAGCGGTTCGACAGGCTGTTCAGGCTCGACGCCAGGTCCTGCCCGTAGCGCGTCGGGCTCGCCTCCGCTAGACGGCGGCGTATCTCCACCGCCTCGCGAATCGCCTCCAGCGCCGCTGGCGCGTCGCCACCCTCGCTCAAGCGAATCGACAGGTTATTCAGGCTCGACGCCAGCTCCGGCTCGTAGCGCGCCGGGCTCGCCGCCGCTAGACGGCGAAATATCTCCACCGCCTCGCGACTGGCCTCCAGCGCCGCCGGCGCATCGCCAACCGCGCTCAAACCATTCGACAGGTTGATCAGACTCCCCGCCAGGTCTGGCTCGTAGCGCGCCGGGCTCGCCGCCGCAAGACGGCGGCATATCTCCACCGCCTCGCGAATGGCCTCAAGTGCTCCCGCGTTGTCTCCTACACTCGCACGAGCAACTGACAGATTGGTAAGCCGTGCGGATTTTTGAACGTCGTCGTCCACGACATCGGCCAGAGTTTTCCACACCGCGACATCCAGGGGCATTAGGCCCACCGGCAGAATTGCTTCACTGACGAATGGGACAGCATGAAGACATCGAGCGGGATGTCCCTCAAATGCCGAGACGAGCCAGTTACTCAATCGATGCGCGTGTAGTCCAAGAACAATCTCGGTATCGTGAGTGAGCCGGCCTAACCGTTCGAGGCCCCCGGCGACATCGTCGCTAATCGCGGTCCAGAGCCAATCCGGCGCCCTTGCCGGAACGCGACCGAACACCGTCACCACCAAAGCGGCAGCAAGGATATCTGGCGTGGGAGCAGGGAAGACATCGTTCTCTAATCGCCCGGAATTGCGCACAGCATCGACAACTTCGTTGGGTGGCGGCAAGCCTAGATCCAGCTCGGTCATTTGTGCGAGGTTCGTCAAATCCGCGCCACTCAAATCGCCTCGGATGGCCGCAAAGGAAGCTAGCCGCGGCAAAGCCTCGGAATTTAATCCAACCGCAACGCCCTCGTCCGCAAGGCGGGCGTGTTCGCGACCAACAAGCGCATCGATTACCTCCGGACCGCTCAAAGTGACTACGGAAACATCTGGGTGCAACACGCTGTGAATGGCGGCAGCCGCGATAAATAAACCGACATTCCCCAGATGCCCTTCAAATTCATGGAAATCATACCACCGTTCCACCACCAAGGGAACGGCATCCCTTCCGCAGCCATCCGATGGCTTGATTCTGGAGATTGGTCCTCGTCCGGAAGGCCATTACCCGGATTTTCCGCCATTCAGACAGACCCCTCCTGTCGTTTTCACCTGGCCATCGATTTTCCCGGCCTACACCGGAACGGGTCTTCGTCGTAGATCATCGATCAGACTCAGGATATTCCGGAACAGTTCCCTCGGCACCGCGACCTCGGCCAATTGGAACGTGACGTAGCGGCCATGGCTGACCACCTTGGCGCCGATCTTGACCAGCTTCTCCCGTAGCGTGGTCAGCGACCAGTGCTCGATCTCCTTCGGCAAGGCCAGCATCCGCATGAAGTTGGCGAGATTGTAGGCCAGGGCATGAAGCTGGAGCCGGACAGCATTGTCGCGGAACTTGCGGCACGACAATCGCGTCCATTTGATCGCGTTCTTGCCTTCCTTGATGTATTGCTCCGCCTTGCCCCGCTGATTGTAGAACCAAGTCACCCGCTCGGCGGAACGGGACAAGTTGGTGAGGATGAAGCCGACACGGGGAACCAGTTCACCGGGATGCCATTCAACCTTGGCCACGACACGACGCTTTCTGTCCCAACTTCCAGCCCGGTAGCTGAAGCTGGCGTAATAGCGCCGCACATGGTTGGGCGGACGACCGACGGGGCGGGTCAGCAGGTGGGCAATGCTTTCCTGAAGAATTTGGTTCTTCGGCAACCGGATCGCGTAGAGAAAACCCTCACTTTCCAGGAACTCGTAGATGTCCGGTGCGGCAAAGGCGGCGTCCCCTCGGAAGTAGCGGCGCAGGTTCCGTTCCCGATAACGCTCAACGACCGGTTCCAGAACCTCACGCCAACCGTCGGCACTGTGGACATTGCCGGGGCGAAGGGAACACCGCTCCAGATCGCCGAACTGGTTGAACAGGAATAGTGGATGGTAGCAGGTGCAGCCGAAGTGACCATTGTACGCCGCTCCCTCTTGTTCGCCATGGGTCGGGCTGACGCTTGAGTCCATGTCGAGGATGATCATCTTCGGTGGGCGGCGGTCATGAACCTTGTCGATCCACGCCCCGTTCATCCCAGCCAGGACTTCGATGTTCGCATCGGTCGCCAGAAGCTCCGTCTCGAACCGCCCCATCTGGCTGGTGGACGCGGCCTGTCTGTCCACGGCCTTGCCACCAACAATCCACCGCATGGCGGGATCACGTCCGAGACGGTCGGCGTCGTTTACGTCCTCATAACCACCAAGGCGACCAAACACCGACTGACGGAACTGCCCCGTCATGCCGTGCCATCCGTTCTTGCCGGTACGGCTGTCCTGAAAAATATCCCCGGCAACCTCGGTCAGGCCAAGGGCATCATCAAGCTCCCGATAGACCAGCAACCCGCCGTCGGAAGTGATCTGGGAGCCGTGAAATTCGAGCTTCAGGCGGCGGTCGAAATCGACCCGAAGGCCGTCCCGTTTCGATTCACCCATCGGGTGTGCCATGCAAACCACTCCATCAACGCCTCAACATATTGATTCTTATAGCAGAATCTCCATCTCAGGGCATCGAATATCGAGTTCACTTGGGAAATGGGGGATAAAGGGCGTTGATGGATGTCGGCGGTACCTAGCCATTCGTCGAAGGAGTCTTCGGTAATTACATTTGGTTTGATTTTCTTTTTATCTGCCAAGCGTTGCTGAGCGCTTTGGAATGCTTTATATGGCGCGTCTCCAGCCAAGAGTTGGAGCTCAACAGGCTCCCTGTCGAAGTAATACCAGTGAGCCTATGAAATCACCTTCATGATCCATGGATAGGCGCAGAGGGTTCGCATACGATCCGGTTCTGCGATGAGGTCGATCCATGCTTGGCAACAGGCGTCGATGATGGCCTCGGTGTCGTCGAGGACGCGGAGCGATAGGAAGCGTTCGCGTAGGTAGAGCCAAACCCGCTCGACGGGGTTGAGTTCGGGACTGTAAGGCGGCAACAGCGCCAAGGTGAGGTGGTCCCACTTTGTTGGACAGTTTGGCAGCGCGGTTAAGGTGTATTCCGTTGTTTGATCATGCTGCCAAAATCCTTTTTATCACATCCTGTTGCTGTTGTTGAGCCTGTGGGGATGTGGGCAAGGCGCGAGCCTTGTCCATCATATCCACAGGTTGACCGGCCCCGTAGGCCTCGGCCGGCGTTTGACCGTCGAGGGACGAATGGGGCCGCTCGGTGTTGTAGAAGCCGATCCACTCGCCGATGACCCGTTCGGCGTGGAAGCCGTCGGTGAGCTCGTGTAGGTAGACCGCCTCATACTTGAGAGACCGCCACAGGCGCTCGATGAAGATGTTGTCCATGCAGCGGCCCCGACCGTCCATGGAGATGCGGATGCTCGCGTTCTTGAGCACGCCGGTGAAGTCGAGGCTGGTGAACTGGCTGCCCTGATCCGTATTGAATATCTCCGGCTGGCCGTAGCGGGCCAGCGCGTCGCCCAAGGCCTCGGCGCAGAATCCAGCGTCCATGGTGTTCGACAGCCGCCAGGATAAAACGTGGCGCGTCGCCCAGTCCATGATCGCTACCAGGTACAGAAAGCCACGCTGGACGGGGATATAGGTGATGTCGGCGCACCAGACCCGATTGGGCTGGTCGATAGCCATCCCTTTGAGAAGATAAGGATAAATCCGGTGCATGGGATGCGGCACGCTGGTTCTCGGCGCCTGATAGATCGCCTCCAGGCCTATCAATCGCATCAACCTGCGAACCCGGTGACGGCCGACGCAAACGCCGTCCCGCCGCAACTGGCGGACCATCTGGCGGCTGCCGTAGAACGGGTACTTCATGAACAACTCGTCGATCCGACGCATCAGCGCCAGACTCGAAGGGCTCTCCCCCCTGGGCGCATAATAGAACGAGGACCGGCCGATCGAAAGCAGGCGGCATTGACGGCTCAAGCTCAGCTCGGGGGCGTCGCGTGTGATCATCGCCTTGCGCTCCCCCCGGCTCATCGCTTGAGCCCTCTGGCTAAAAAATCCCGTTCCACCGTCAGCTCGCCGATCTTGGCGTGAAGGTCGCGGACCTCGGATTCATGATCCCGGCAAGCGCGGTTGGCGCCGTTCGAAAACACTTCGCCCAGACCGTCCACCGCCTGGCGCTTCCAGGCGCTCACCTGGTTCGGATGCACCTTGTGCTTGGCCGCGATCTGCTGGATCGTCTTGTCGCCCCGCAGCGCTTCCAGCGCCACCCGGGCCTTGAATTCCGCCGTAAACCGGCGTCGATTCGTCATCTCGTATTCCTCCGTTATCCGGTGGAATACACCTTAGCTCCCTGTCCGATTTTCTGGGACCACCTCAAGGTGACGTTGTCGGGGACGGTGAGGGCGCGCTCGTCGTGCCAACCGGCGCCGTCGCACATCATGACGGCGTGCGCATCCTGGTCCAGGGTATCGGCGAAGTGTGCGAGAAACAGGTCCATGACCTTGGCGTTGACGCTCGGCATCACCAGGGTGACGTCGTCGCCGGTGTCCGGGCGCACGGCGGAGAAGATGTAGGCCCACTGGTAGCCGATTTGACGCGTCCCGGGGGCACGCTCGCCCCTGCGCCACCACCGGTGACACACCCGGCCCTTGTTGCCGACGCGCGCTTCATCCTGAAACCACAGCTGTAGGCGCTTGTCGGGATGCGCCGCGGCGGTCGCCTTCAGGATGTCGCGAAGCCCCCTTTTTTGAAGCGCTCCTGCGCTTCGGCGTCCCTTCGCGGGTGGCTCGGGCGCGCCTTCTGGCGGGAAAATCCCATCCGCCGTAGAACCCGGGTCATGCTCGAGGGGTGGTAGGTCTTGGCGAAGCGCTCCTCCAGCCAGCGGCACAGATCGGCCCGGGTCCAGGCGCAAACCCCGTCGCGCTCAGGCTCCGGCCCGGCGATGATGACCGCCGCCAGCGCCGCTTCCTCGTCTGCCGTCAGCCGCCGCGGCGAGTAGCCCTTTGGACGGTCGTGAAGCCCCTCCAATCCCTTTGCATTGTAACGAACAACCGCGTCGCGAAGCGTTTGGCGATCCATCCCCGCAAGCCGCGCGGCATCAGCCCGGGGCATCTCCTCCAAAGCATTCGCGATCCCATAGGCCCGCGCCGCCGCTCGACCGTACGATTCCACGCGAGCCCAGCGCCGAAGCTCCAAAGGCGTCAAATCATCCCGTATCTTGAGTGCTGATCCCATGACATCCCCCACATCTGGTGGGAGACCATAGAATCACAATCCGCCATCATCCGCCATCAATGAATATCCCGAGAGTCAATTCAGGCGCTCACTGGTATAAGTTATGGCCCCGTCGGCACGGGCGATTTCCTGTTCCCAAATATCCCAGCCCCGGCGACTTAGAAAAAGCAGCCGGATGCGATGTTTGGTCTCGACACGGCTGAGATTCTCCAGAAGCGCTCGCACGCCTTCGCGCAGTTCCTCGGGGTAATCGATGAGAATGAGGGTTCCGGACTTATTCGCGAAATAGGCGCCGGGAGATCGTAGATTGACGAATCCGGCGGCCCACCCTTCCTTGCGAAGTTCATCGGCGATTTCGGCAGCCAGACGTGTCTTACCCACGCCGCCCTCGCCGGTGACAAATCGGGCGAGGACACCCGCTCCTTCTTGCTTCGCCCAGTCGATGACTTCCGTCTTGACGTCGTTGCGGCCTACAAAGTCGGAGAGTCGGGTCCGCCAGTTGAGCCATGCCAATTCGTGCTGGCTAGTGCGGACGGTGTCCCACCTCAGCGTAAGAGATTCCACAGTCTCCTGAGTGATATTGCCGTGCACATCTCCAAACACGACCACACCGGAGATGTCGCGCGCTTTGAGTTTCTTCAGCCACTCAAGTTTGTCGGGCGAGAGGAACCGCATCAGGTCATGCGAATAGTATGCTTGCAATCACCATTACCGAGCCGGTGATCCCCAGCAGCACATTGATCAATGTCAGGATTTCCTTCCAGAGTGAGGGCTTTGGCGGAGGTTCGGGCTTTGGTTCCCGATGCTGGGTCACGTCGCCGTGGACGTCGCCCATGACGACGACGCCCGAGATATCCCGCGCCTTGACCTTTCGGCCGACGTTGATCGCGAGAACGACGAGCACGATCAGCCCGGCCCACAACAGGAGATTATTCTCCAGCATGTTGGGATTCCCCCCTACGATTGCGCGGCAAAGTTTAGCAGGGAATGGGGTGCGGGGCGAAGCCCCGCGAAATTGGAGCGCGAGGCGAAGCCTCGCTTGGCTTCGGTCGCCCTACCTCGGAAACTCCAGCCCCAGGTCGCGGTAGCGGGCCGGGTCGTCGGCCCATTTGGGGGCGACCTTGACGTGGAGGAAGAGGTGGACGCGGCGCTCCAGCGAGGCCTCGAGGTCTTCGCGCGCGGCTGAGCCGACCGCCTTGATCAGGCGGCCGCCCTTGCCGAGCACCATCGGCTTGTGGTTTTCGCGAGCGATGTAGATGATCTGGTCGATGCGCACCGAGCCGTCCTTGCGCTCGTCCCAGTTCTCGGTCTCGACGGTGAGCCCATAGGGCAGTTCCTGGTGCAGGCGCAGGAACAGCTTCTCGCGGGTCGTTTCGGCGGCCAGCAGGCGCAGCGGCATGTCGGAGATCTGGTCTTCGGGATAGTGCCAGGGGCCGGCCGGCACCCGCGCGGCGAAGAAGTCGCGCAGGTCGTCGATGCCGTCGCCGTCGAGCGCCGAGATCATGAAGGTGTCGGTGAAGACGCCGGTCGCGTCGAGCTCGGCCGTCAGCGGCAGCAGGGCGGCGCGCTTGACCAGGTCGATCTTGTTGAGCGCCGCGATCGCCCGACGCCCGCGCCGCTTCAGGCCGTCGATGATGCGCTGGGCGTCGGAGTCGATGCCGCGTTTGGCGTCGATCAGCACGACGACGATGTCGGCGTCGCGCGCGCCGCCCCAGGCGGCGTCGACCATGGCCCGGTCGAGGCGGCGGACGGGCTGAAAGATGCCCGGCGTGTCGATGAAGACGAGCTGGGCGTCGCCCGCCATGGCAATCCCTGTTACCCGGGTCCGCGTGGTCTGCACCTTAGGTGTGACGATCGAGACCTTGCCGCCGACCAGCGCGTTCAAGAGCGTCGACTTGCCGGCGTTTGGCGCGCCGACCAGCGCGATGAAGCCGCAGCGCGTATTCGTTGCTTCGGTGTTCATTCCTCGCCCCTGACGCGCGCCATCAGCACGGCCGCGGCGGCCTGCTCGGCGCTGCGTTTCGAGGCGCCGGAGGCGCTCGCCGGCGCATGCCCCTCGACGCGCACCTCGATCTCGAATGTCGGACTGTGCGCCGGCCCCTCGGTGCTCACCGTGGCGTAGCGCGGCAGGGCGAGGCCGTTCGCCTGGGCCCATTCCTGCAGCGCGGTCTTGGCGTCCTTTGGCGGTCCCTCGGCGGCGCGCATGGCGGGCGCCAAATGGCGCCGGACGAAGCGCTCGGCGATGGCCAGGCCGCCGTCGAGGTAGAGCGCGCCGATCACCGCCTCGAGGGCGTCGGCGAGGGTCGCCGGGTTCTCGCGCCCGCCGGTCTCGGCCTCGCCCCGGGTCATCTCGATGACCGCCGCGAGGCCGATGCCGTCGGCGATCGCGGCCAGCGATTCGCGCCGCACCAGGCTGGTGAAGCGGAGCGCCAGCGCGCCCTCGTCCTCGTCGGGGAACGCCGCCAAAAGCATGTCGGCGACGACCAGGCCGAGCACCCGGTCGCCGAGGAATTCGAGGCGCTCGTAACCGTGACCGCGGCCACTCGCGCTCGGGTGCGTCAGCGCCTCGGCCAGCAGGGCTGGGCGCGCGAAGTCATGCTCGACGATGGCGGCGGCGGCGGCCATGCGGTCGGCGTCGTCCGAGTTCAATCGATGCCCCGGAAGAAGCGGCCGAAGCGCCAGTCCCACGCCTCCCATATATTCGTCTCTTTCCCGATCGAGAAGAACGTCACCTCGGCGCGGCCGATCAGGTTCTCGGCGGGCACGAAACCGACCGAGGCGCGGCTGTCGGACGAGTTGTCGCGGTTATCGCCCATGGCGAAGTAATGGCCCTCGGGCACGACATACTCAATGGTGTTGTCGAGCGAGCCGGTCGGCCGCTCGTCGAGCACGCGGTAGCTGACGCCGTTGGGCAGGGTCTCGACATATTGGGTAATCTGACGGCTATTGCCGGCATAGCCCGGCTCGACGAAATCCTCGATTTGTTCGCGGGGCACCGGCTCGCCGTTGATGTGCAACACGCCGCCGATGACCTGAATACGGTCGCCGGGCAGACCGACGAGGCGCTTGATGTAATCGATCGAGGTGTCGCGCGGCAGCCGGAAGACGACGACGTCGCCGCGTTCCGGCTCGGAGAACCAGAAGCGGTCCGACAGGGGGATGACACCCCAGGGGAAGGAGAAGCGGCTGTAGCCGTATGAGAATTTGGCGACGAACAGATAGTCGCCGACCAGCAGCGTCGGGATCATCGAACCCGAAGGAATGTTGAACGGCTCGTAGCCGAAGGCGCGCACGACGAGAGCGATCAAGACAGCGAAAACCACCGTCTTTATCGTCTCCATCCAGCCCGCCAATCTTTTTGAAATCATTGTAATTTCTATCCTGTAGGGTCGCGTCGGCTCGAACACGAAACGGCGAGACACGCGGTCATTCGGATGGCGTCGGTTCGGCGGAAATTAGCACGATAGCCTGCGCAATCGGGTGGTCGTCGGTGATCGTGAGGTCGATCTGGGCGGTCATGCCGGGCGGCGTAATCTCGGCCAGACGCGCCGCCGCGCCACCGGTCAACGCCATGGTCGGCTTGCCCGACGGCAGGTTGACGACGCCGAGGTCGCGCCAGAAGACGCCGCGCCGAAAGCCCGTGCCGAGCGCCTTGGAACAGGCTTCCTTGGCGGCGAAACGTTTGGCGTAGCTCGCCGCGCGTTGCGCGCGCCGGTCGCTCATTTGCTTCTCGACCTCGGTGAAGATGCGGTCGATGAAGCGCTCGCCGAAACGCTCCAACGTGCCCTCGATCCGACGGATATCGATGATGTCGTTGCCGATCCCGAGGATCATCGCGAGCCGAACCGCGCCGCCGACTCAGGCACTGCGCGCGCCATGGGCGTCGGCGCGCGCTTTGTCCATGATCGCGCGCATGCGCTTGATCGCGCTGTCGAGGCCCGAAAAGATCGCCTCGCCGACCAGATAATGGCCGATATTGAGCTCGACGATCGAGGTGATCGCGGCGACCGGCCCGACGGAGTCATAGGTCAGACCGTGACCGGCATGACATTCGAGCCCGAGTCGTTCGGCCTCGGCCGCGGCGGTGACGACGCGCTCGAACTCGGCGCCGCGATCGGCGCCGTCGGGCGCGTCGCAATAGGCGCCGGTGTGCAGCTCGACGACCGGTGCGCCGAGCGCCTTGGCGGCGTGGAGCTGCGCGGGATCGGGATCGATGAACAGCGAGACACGGCTGCCCGCGGTACTGAGGCGATCGACATAAGGCGCCAGATAGTCATAGCCTCCGACCACGTCAAGGCCACCTTCGGTCGTCACCTCGGCGCGTTTTTCGGGAACCAGGCAGGCCGCGTGGGGGCCGTGGCGCAAAGCGATATCTAGCATTTCGTCGGTCGCCGCCATTTCGAAGTTGAGCGGCAGGTCGATCTCGCGGATCAAGCGCTCGATGTCGTCGTCCGAGATGTGGCGACGGTCCTCGCGCAGATGCGCGGTAATGCCGTCGGCCCCGGCGGCGGCGGCGACGCGCGCGGCACGCACCGGATCGGGGTGGCCACCGCCGCGGGCATTGCGAATGGTTGCGACATGATCGATGTTGACGCCGAGACGGAGCTTTTCGCTCATGTCTTTCCTGCCCTTCTCGCAGCGGGCCGCGCGTCCCGCCGCCGGCCCCGTACGTCCTTGCCCTGCGCCAGACGCTTGGCCATGCGGCGGCTGCGCAATTCATGATACTTGGTGACGATACTCAGCACCGGCCAATATGTCACCGTCCAGGCGACCAGGGCGGCCGGCACCGCGCCAACGGCCATGGGCAAAAGCACCGCGGTCGGGTTGTCGACGATATACGTCAACGTGAGCCCGTCGGGAAGGGTCGCCGAAACGTCCCAGCCGAGAATCAACGTGCCCAACCGGTAGATGCCGATCCAGATAAACGGAAACGTCCACGGGTTCCCCGCCGCCGTGCCGATCGCCGAGGCGATGATGCTGCCACCGATCAACCAAGCCACCAGCGCCGCCAGTATGAAATGCAAACCGATCAACGGTGTGAATGACGCGGCCACGCCGCAGGCGACACCGGCGGCGATGCTCTGTGGTGTCCCCGGCAGACGGTTGATGCGGTGGCTCATGTAGGCGAACGCGCGCCGCCATCCCGATCGCGGCCAGACGAAGCCGCGCGCACGGTCCCAGTAGGTGCGCTGCGCCCGGCGCTTGAACATCGTCGATCGCCTAGACTGCCTGGCGGCTGCCGGGCTTGACGGCCGGCAGCGCGGCGAGTTCCGGTGGCAACGCGTCGGCCTGGTATACCGGAACCTTGAGGCCCGCCAGCGCGATCAGCGGTACGCCCAGATCGACGTCGCCGTCGCTGCGGTCGATCAGGCAGCTCGCCGCGACCACCCGAGCGCCATACGCCTCGATGCAGTCGATGCACTCGCGCGACGACTTTCCCGTGGTGACGACGTCTTCGGCCATCAGCACGCGCGCGCCGGCCATTAATTCGAAGCCGCGCCGCAGCGCATGCACGCCATCGACACGTTCCGAGAAGACCGCCGGCAGGCCCAACTGGCGCCCGACTTCGTAACCGACGATGACGCCGCCCATGGCCGGTGAAACCACGATGTCGAGCGCGTCCTCACCGAGCCGGGCGGTAATCGCCACGGCAAGCGTATGGCATAGGCGCGCGCCACGGTCGGCATCCATCATGACTCGGGCGCATTGCAGGTAGGTCGGACTGCGCAGTCCCGAGGACAGGATGAAATGACCTTCGAGCAGGGCGCCCGCCGCGCGAAATTCAGCCAGCACCGCCTCGCGCGTCATCGTCGTCCCGGTGTTCATCTGCGTCATGATCCTTGGTATTAGTTGCGTGCCCGTTCAACCGTACTGATCGCCGCCGTCGCGCGCAACGCGGCGATGATGTTGGTCAGGTGCTTGACGTCGTTGACCTCGACGTCGACAAGCATTTCGAAGAAGTCGAGCGAGCGATTGGTGATCTTGAGATTGTTGATGTTGCCGAGGTTCTTGGCGATCACCGTCGACATGGAGCCCAGACTACCCGGCTCGTTGGCCATGACGACGCTGAGCCGGCCGACGTGGGTCTCGGGGTTGTTGGGATCGGTATCCCACGACACGTCGAGCCAGCGCTCGGGCGTATCGGAGAACGAATCGAGGGTTTCGCAGTCGATCGTGTGAATCGTAACGCCCTTGCCCGTCGTAACGATGCCGACGATTCGGTCGCCGGGTAGCGGGTGACAGCAGCCGGCGAAGTTGATCGCCATGCCCGGAATCAACCCGCGAATCGGCACTGCGTTCTTGCCCGTCTTGGCCGTTTTCGACCGTCGGCGGGCCGGCGACGGCGCGCGGGCGCGCTTGAGTTTGGTGTCGGGCAGCGCCTCCTTGATGACTTGGCGGCTGGTGATCGTCCCCTCGCCGACCGCGGTGTAGAGGTCGTCGACCGTCTTGAACCGGAGCTGGGGCAGCGCCTTTACGATGCGCTTCTCGGAGAACCGCGTTTCGACCTCGCGAAACGCCTTCTGCATGATCGTCTTGCCGAGGTCGTGGTATTGCGCGCGGCGTTGCAGCCTGACGAAACGACGGATGTGGCTGCGCGCCTTGCCGGTAACGACAAAGCGCTCCCAGGTCGGCGACGGCGTCTGCGTTTTCGAGCACATGATCTCGACCTGGTCGCCGTTCTGCAGCTCGGTTCGCAACGGCTTCATGCGGCCGTTGATCTTGGCGCCGACGCATGTATCGCCGATCTCGGAATGGACTGCGTAGGCGAAGTCGACCGGCGTCGCGCCAGCCGGCAGCGCGATCAGATCGCCCTTGGGCGAGAAACAGAAGACCTGGTCGGGGAACATTTCGAGCTTGGTGTGCTCGAGGAACTCCTCGGGCCCCGCCGCGTGGTCGAGAATCTCGAGCAGCTCGCGGATCCATCGGTATTGGCGCCCTTCGCGCGACGTCAGCTTGCCGTCGGAGCGCTTGTAATGCCAGTGCGCGGCGACGCCGTACTCGGCGAACTCCTGCATCTCCTTGGTGCGGATCTGGATCTCGATGCGCATATTCTCGGGCCCAATCACCGCCGTGTGCAGGGATTGGTATCCGTTCGGCTTGGGCGTCGAGATGTGGTCCTTGAAGCGGCCCGGCACCATCGGATAGGCGGCGTGCACGACGCCCAACGTGGCGTAACACTGCTCGACGGTGTCGACGACGATGCGGAACGCGACGATGTCGGATAGCTGTTCGAACTCGACGTTCTTGCGCTCCATCTTGCGCCAGATCGAATAGGGCTGCTTTTCGCGCCCCGAGACCTCGGCCTCGATACCGGCCTTGGCGAGCGTCCGCTTGAGTTCCTTGATGATGCGCGGCACTTGAGTACCGCCTTCTTTGCGTAGGAATTCGAGGCGGGCGTTGAGCGATTCATGTGCCTGCGGATTAAGCTCGATGAACGACAGGTCCTCGAGCTCGTCCTTGATTTCACGCGTGCCGATGCGTTCGGCGAGGGGCGCGAAGATGTCCATCGTCTCGTTCGCGACGCGCCAGCGCTTGGTCTCGTCTTTGACGAAGTGCAGCGTACGCATGTTGTGCAAACGGTCGGCCAGTTTGACTAGCAAGACGCGGATGTCCTCGGACATCGCGAGCAGCAACTTGCGGAAGTTCTCGGCCTGCCTGGTCTGATCGGACTGCAGTTCGAGGCGGGTAAGCTTGGTGACGCCGTCGACCAGGCGCGCGATCCCCTCGCCGAACATCGAATCAATTTCGTCGAGCGTGACGTCGGTGTCTTCGATGGTGTCGTGCAGCAGCGCGGTGATGATGGTGGCGGTGTCGAGCCGCATGCCGGTGAGAATACCGGCCACCTCGAGGGGATGCGAAAAATAGAGATCACCGGATGCGCGCTTTTGCGAGCCGTGCGCCTTCATCGCGAAAACGTAGGCACGGTTGAGCGCATCCTCGTCGGCTGTGGGGTCGTACGCCTTGACCCGTTCGACGAGTTCGTACTGGCGAATCAAAGGCTATACCAACCGGCTATTGCCCGGCCGCTCTATAGCCGTGCTGCCGTCGATCCGCCTCCGGGCCGATTTGCCGCCGCAGGGCGCTGATACGCGCGCTATCCGTTGCCTTTGGCGGCATCCTCGGAATCCTCGGCGAGCGCCTTCAACATTTCCTCGGCGAGATCGCTGTCGACGTTTTCGAGGTTCACGTCGCCATCCGCCATCTCGGCGTCTTCCGTGGCGACCGATTCGACAGCGGATTGCGCCGCGGCCGGCTCACTATCGCCTTGCGGTTGCTTGTCGGTGCTGGCGGCTGGCTGTTGCTTGTCGGTGCTGGCGGCTGGCTGTTGCTCGTCGGTGTTGACGCCGGCCCACTCTTTTTCGGCCGCCGCCAGGATGGCCACGCTGTCGTCTTCGGGCTCGTCGACCTCGACATGCCGCTGCAGGCTCGAGATCAACATCTGCCTCAATTCATCGGTCTGAATCGTTTCCTCGGCGATCTCGCGCAGCGCGATCACCGGGTTCTTGTCGTTCTCGCGCTCCAGTGTGGGCTGGGCACCCGACGACAGTTCGCGCCCACGCTGGGTCGCGAGCAGCACGAGCTCGAACCGATTCGGAACCTTGGTGACGCAATCCTCAACGGTAACGCGGGCCATACAACTCTCTCCGATATCAGCTATCCAATTTGGCCATGTAGTAACTTGGGCGTAATTTTAAAGCAAGAACTCAAAACCAGCCGGCCAATCGATGCAGTGGTGTTCGGAATTAACTATCGAAGCGTTTCGACGGAAATATCCGACGGCAACGCCTTGATCAACTCATCGACCGTACGGCCGAGCACCGGGTGGCGCCAGTCGGGCGCGACATCGGCCAGCGGCAGGAGCACGAAGGCGCGCTCATGCAGCCTCGGATGCGGCAGTTCCAGCGCCGAGGTCGCGCAAACAGTGCCCCGGTAGGTGAGCAGGTCGAGATCGATGACCCGAGCCGCCCAGCGCTCGCCGCGTGTCCGCCCGAGACGCATTTCGATATCGAGCAGTCGCGTCAACAGGGCATCGGCGGCGAGCGCGGTCACGACCGAAACCACGCCGTTGACGAACCATGGTTGGGACGATGCCGGCACCGGCGCGCTGCGGTACCAGCGGGAGCATCGGTCGACCGTGATTCCCCGGTCGCCCATCATGGCAATCGCGGCCTCGCAGGTATCGCGCGGGCCGCCGGCGTCCGACGGCAGGTTCGCCCCCAGCGCGATCAGCACCAGATCATCGTTCGTCGCGCGAGACACTCTTGTCGTCCCTTCCCAAAGGCCTTAAATATCCCGCTGTCAGTATCGCGACAAATGGAACTTGTTCGTCATTGGAAAACTTGCGCCGCTGGATATTTAGCGGCCAATTTCAAATTAGGGAATTAAGTCAATGAGCAGTTACTCGCAAGAGCGGATCGGTTTATTCATCGACGGTGCCAACCTGTATGCCGCCGCCCGCGCCCTGGGCATCGACATGGACTACAAGCTGCTGCTGGACGAATTCGCCTCGCAGGGGCGTCTCATCCGCGCGTTCTATTACACCGCCATGATCGAAGATCAAGAGTACTCGCCGATCCGGCCCCTGGTCGATTGGCTCGACTACAACGGTTACACCATGGTCACCAAGCCGACCAAGGAATTCACCGACGCCGCCGGTCGGCGCAAGATCAAGGGCAATATGGACATCGAGCTGGCCATCGACATGCTGGAGATGGCCGACCATCTCGATCACGTCGTGCTGTTCTCGGGCGATGGCGATTTTCGCCGGCTGGTCGAGGCGATCCAGCGCCGCGGCGTGCGCGTCACGGTCGTCAGCACACTGCAGTCGCAACCGCCGATGGTCGCCGACGAACTGCGCCGTCAGGCCGATCGCTTCATCGATCTCTACGATCTGGCGCCGAAAATCGCCCGCCAGCAGTCACGCGAAGAGGCCACCGTTATCGCGCGCGATTGACGGTCGCGGCGACATTCGTCGCATGACCACAGTCGCATGACAGCACTGGCGCCCGGGCGCGACTGCCCGCTGTGCCCGCGCCTCGTCGCCTATCGCGAGACGGCGCGCCGCGCCAACCCCGATTGGCACAATGCGCCGGTCGCAACGTTCGGTCCCACCGATGCGCGTCTGCTCATCGTCGGGCTCGCGCCCGGCATGCGCGGCGCCAATCGCACCGGCCGGCCATTCACTGGAGATTTCGCCGGCGACCTCTTATACGAGACATTGAAGGCGCATGGTTTCGCGACCGGCGCATATGCGCGACATGCCGACGATGGCCTCCAACTCGTCGACTGCCGCATCACCAACGCGGTACGTTGCGTGCCGCCCGAAAACAAACCGATCGGCGCCGAGGCCGCCGCCTGCCGGCCCTTCCTGACGGCCGAGATCGCGGCGCTCGGGCAGCTCGAAATCATCCTCGCGCTCGGCACCGTGGCCCATGGCGGCGTGTTGCGCGCGATGGGTTTCACTGCGGCGTCGCAGCCGTTTCGCCACGGCGCCCTGCACGCCCTGCCCAATGGCCTCGTGCTCGCCGACAGCTACCACTGCTCACGATACAACACCAATACAGGGCGCCTGACACCGGCTATGTTCGATCAAGTCTTCGGCGCCATCCGCCAACGCCTCGACGCACCAATCTAGATCGGGTCGGTTGGTCCGCCCCGTTCGCGCAACAGGCCGGCGACGGCCTGACAGCCGACCGCGCCGAGCACGATGGCGCCGCCGAGCAGCGTCATCGGTGCCGGCACCTCGTTGATGAAGATCCAGACCCAGAGCGACGCCAGGATCGGTTCGAGGAGACCAAGCAGCGACACTTCGGCGGCCGGCACACGGCGCGTGCCGAGCGTGATCAGGGTAAAGCCTGCGCCGAACTGCACCGAACCCATCAGCAGCGACAGCAGAAGATCGTGCTGCGAGACCTCGATATCGCCCGCCATGAAGAAGGCGATCACGCCGCCCACCACGCCGGCCATGCAGGTCGCGGGCAGCATGTCGATCGCCTTGTTGCGCCGAATCACGACGATCATGCCGCCAAAGGTGGCGACGACGCCGAGCGCCACGAGGCTGCCGAGCATGCGCCCCGACGCCAGGCCGCTGCCGACCATCAGGCCGATGCCGCACAGCGCCACCAGCATCGCCGCCCAGCTCGATGGCCGGACCCGCTCACCGATCACGAGCCACGCCGCGACGGCGACGAACAGCGGCGTCGCGGCGATGATGAACATGGCGTTGGCGATCGTCGTCAGCAACAGCGAAAAGAGGTAGCAGATCGACCCGACGCCGAGGAACAACGCGACCAGCACTCCGTCAGTACCGGTGGTGCGGAACGCGGCCCAAAGACCGCCACGGTAACGATAGACGAGCAGCGCGAGCAGCGTTACGACGAAGGAAATCGAGCGGTAGAACATCACCTGCCAGCCGTCGGCCGCTTCCATGTTGCGCAGGATCAGGCCGCCCAGGCTGAGGCAGAGCGTCGCGGTCAGGATCATGACCACGCCGGTCCTGTAATGTTTGTCGTGCATGGGTGGACTTACGACACGCGCGCGCCGCCACGGCGCGACGCCGTCGGAGAATGCCAAGACCTAGGAATGATCACGCAGCAGGCGGCTCTTCTGCCGCTGCCAGTCGCGCTCCTTGGTGGTGGCGCGCTTGTCGTACTGGCGCTTGCCGCGAGCGACGCCGAGCCGCACCTTGGCGATACCGCGGGGGTTGAAGTAAATCTCGAGCGGCACCAGGGTGACGCCTTTGCGCTGGATCGCGCCGACGAGTCGTTCGATCTCGCGTTTTCGCAGCAAGAGCTTGCGCGGCCTGAGCGGCTCGTGATTGAGGCGATTGCCGCCGCTGTACTCGGAGATATGGGCGTTGACCAGAAACAGCTCGCCGCCCTGCGCGCTGGCATAGGCATCGCCGATGTTCGCGCGCCCCTCGCGCAGCGACTTCACCTCGGTGCCGGTCAGCATCACCCCGGCCTCGATCGTCTCGTCGATGAAATAGTTGTAGCGCGCCTTGCGGTTCCGCGCCGCGACGCGTCCCGGCGCGAGCGCCTGCTTGGCCATGACCCGGTATCGCCCGTGGCGATCAGTTGAGCAGGCCCGCCGATCGCATGGCGCCCTCGACCCGCTCCCTGGTCGCCGAGGTCGGCGAGACCAGTGGCAGCCGAACGTTCTCGCCGCACAGGCCGAGCAGGCTGGCGGCGAATTTTACCGGCCCTGGGGACGGCTCGACGAACAGCGCGCGATGCAGCGGCATCAAGCGCTCCTGCATGGCGAGCGCCGCGTCGTGGTCGCCGCCCATCCAGGATTCGTGCATATCGGCGCATTGGCGCGGCGCGACGTTGGCGGTCACCGAGATGCAGCCGTGGCCGCCCTGCGCCAGCAGCGCGATGACCGCCGGATCCTCGCCCGACATTTGGCAGAAGTCGGGCCCGCAGGCCATATGCGTCTCGATCGGCCGGATGGCGTCGCCGGTGGCGTCTTTGACGCCGACGATATTGGGCAACTCGGCGAGCCGCGCCATGGTCTCGACACTCATGTCGACGATGCTGCGCGGCGGAATGTTGTAGATTAGGATCGGGATTTCGACGGCGTCGTGGATCGCCTTGAAGTGCTGATAGAGCCCTTCCTGATTGGGCTTGTTGTAGTACGGCGTGACGTGCAGCACGGCATCGGCGCCGGCCGCCTTGGCATGGCGCGTCAGCGAGATCGCTTCTTCGGTCGCGTTCGATCCGGCACCGGCAACCACCGGAACGCGGCCCTTGGCGACCTCGATGCACATATCGACGACACGCTCGTGCTCGGCGTGGCTCAGCGTCGGCGATTCGCCCGTCGTGCCACACGGCACCAGGCCATGCGTGCCATGCTTGATCTGCCAGTCGACGAACGACTGGAAGGCGTCCTCATCGACCGAGCCATTGGCGAACGGCGTGATGAGCGCGACAAAGGAACCCTTGAACATGGTCCGATCCTCCTTGTCCCCGGCGCTTTCCCGACCCGGGGATTGGGCTGAACCTAGCGGCAACCCCGCCGCACGGCAAGCAGTGGCGGCTTGTACCCCATCGCCGGCCATGCGTAAATGCCCGCTCTTCGCCGCGTTTCGAGCCACTCGAAGCGCGCTCGTCAACCGTAGCCGAGGGGCATATCGGTGCTCGCATTGCGGCCTATAGCGATCGGACTGGTAGTCGCCTTCGGCCTCGCCGGCGCGCCGCGCGCCGAGGATGCGCCGCCGCCACCGAACCTCGCGACGATCTATGGCGCCGCTTTCGCCGCCGCCAAGTCGGGCAAGTGGACGACCGCCTTGAGGCTCGCCGCCAAGCGACCCGACCCGGTCGCCGACAAGCTGCTCGTCTGGCTCTCGCTGACCAGCGGTCGGGCGTCGGCAGGTTTCGCCGAGATTGCCGGTTTCATCGAGCGGAACCCGGATTGGCCCAAACAGAACGAACTGCGGCGCCGCGCCGAGGCGATGATCGACGCAGGCCTCGATGACAGGACGGTGCGCGATTGGTTCGCCGCCTATCCGCCGCTCACCGGGCTCGGTCGCGGGCGGCTCGCTGACCTCTACCTCAAGTCGGGCGATGCCAAGACGGCGGAGGCGCTGATCCGCGAGGCGTGGATTGGCAGCAACTTCACCGCGCGCGACGAGAAGGCCTTCTACAAGCGCTACCATCACCGTTTGCGCGCCGAGGACCATGTCGCCCGGCTCGACCGGCTGCTGTGGGACCGTCGGCGCGGCGCGGCGCGGCGCATGTACCGACGCGTCGACAAGGGCCAACAGCGGCTCGCCGAGGCGCGCACGCGCCTGATCGCGTTCGCCGGCGGCGTCGACCCGGCGATCGCGCGCGTGCCCGATGCGCTGCGCGATCATCCGAGCCTATGGTACGAGCGGCTGCGCTGGCGGCGGCGAAAAGGCTTTCACGAAAGCGCCCGCGAGATTCTCGCCGCGCCGCCCGGCGATCTGATCCGTCCGGCGGCCTGGTGGCGCGAGGCGCGCGTCGAAACCCGCCAGGCGCTGCGCGAGGGACTGATCTCGGTCGCCTACCGGTTCGCCAGCGAGCATCGGCAGACCGAGGTCCTGCCGCGCGCCCAGGCCGAATGGCTCGCCGGCTGGGTCGCGCTGCGCCATCTCTCCGACGCCAAGCTCGCCTACCCGCATTTCGAGACGCTCCACGCCATCGTGCGCTACCCGATCAGCATTGCGCGCGGCGCCTATTGGGCCGGGCGCGCGGCCGCGGCGTCGGGCGACGCCAAACGCGCCGCCGACTGGTATGGCATGGCGGCTCGCCTGCCGACGACCTACTACGGCCAACTCGGCAGCGCCGCGCTCGGCAAGGGCGGGCGGCTCGCATTGCCCGGCGACCCCAGGCCAAGCGCCGGGGACCGCTCGTTCATCTACGACCACGAGCTGGCGCGCGCCGTCGAGGTGCTCGCCGCGGCCGGCGACCGCAAGCTGACGCGGACCTTCCTGCTGCATCTCGCCGGCCTCGCCCGGACGCCCGGCCAGCACCGCGTTGTGGCGGGGCTTGCGTCAGATGTCGGCCGCGCCGATCTCGGCCTGGTCGTCGCGCGACGGTCGGCGCGCGACGGCGTGATGCTGATCGAGGCCGGCTATCCGATCACACCCTTGCCGGCGAGCCGAGGCCAGGGCAGCAAGGCCGAACCGGCATTGCTCCAGGCCATGATGCGACAGGAAAGCGGTTTCGACATCGCCGCGGTCAGCAGTGCCGGCGCGCTCGGCCTGATGCAGCTCATGCCGGCGACCGCGCGTCTGGTGGCGAAACGCCTCGGCATGCCCTACGACAAGACGCGCCTGACCCAGGACGAGACGTACAACATGACGCTCGGGCGGGCCTATATCGAGGGCCTATTGGACAAATACGACGGCTCCTACGTGCTCGCCGTCGCCGCCTACAACGCGGGTCCGGGCCGTGTCGGCCAGTTCCTCAGAGACTTCGGCGACCCACGGACCGACGGGACCGACGGCATCGACTGGATCGAGACGATCCCGCTCGACGAAACGCGCAACTACGTGCAGCGCGTGCTCGAAGCGGTGCCCGTCTACCGCCATTTGCTGGGCCAGCCGACGCCCGCCAACGGTCTCACTCTCGATCTCGCCCGGGGCGTCTCGACGCCGCCGAGTTGATCGGCCGCCCTGTTGCGACGGGGCGGTTGCGTTTCGCGCCGCCTCGGTTACCTTCGGGGCCGGTCGGGGGCGATGCCTCGATACCGGGCAAAGGAATGACGCCATGACCCATCCGCGCTTCGACGACATCGGCGCCTGCGTGTTCGACGCGTACGGCACCTTGTTCGACGTCCATTCGGCCGCGGCGCGCTGCCGCGCCGACCTGGGCGATGTGGCCGACGCGGTGTCGCAGACCTGGCGCGACAAGCAGTTACAGTACACCTGGCTACGCAGCCTGATGGGCCGGCACATCGATTTCTGGCAGCTCACCGGCGAGGGCCTCGATTATGCGCTCGACGCCCACGGCGTCGACGACACGGCGCTGCGCGATCGGCTGATGGACTGCTACCTCTCGCTGACCGCCTACCCCGAGGTGCCCGCGGTGCTGAAGACGCTCAAGACCGCCGGCATAAAATGCGCGATCCTCTCGAACGGCGCGCCCAACATGCTCGAGGCGGCGGTGACCAACGCCGGCATCGGCGGCGAGCTCGACGCGGTGCTGTCGATCGAGGACGTCGGCATCTACAAGCCGCACCCGAGCGTCTACCGGCTCGCCGTCGACCGGCTCGGCGTCGCGGCCGAACGTATCTCGTTCCAGTCGTCGAACGCGTGGGACGCCAACGGGGCGGCCGCCTTCGGCTTCCGGGTCGCCTGGGTCAACCGGTTCGGTCAGCCCGCTGAGCGCCTGCCCGGACCGGCCGACGCCGAGATCACGACACTCGAGCAGTTGCCGCCGCTGTTGGGGCTGTGAGGCGTGTCGATTAGGGCTGCGGCGTACCGCGAACGCCGCTTCTCGACGCATGACGGGGTGTCGCTCTATTTTCGCGATTGGGGCGACCCGGTTTCGTCTCGCACGCCGGTGCTTTGCCTGCCCGGCCTGGCGCGCAACTGTCAGGATTTCGACGATCTGGCACACCGCCTGGCGGTCGAACGCCGCGTCGTCTGCCTCGACTACCGTGGCCGCGGCCGTTCCGACTACGACCGCGATTGGACGCAATACGCGCCGAGGGTCTATCTGCGCGACGCCCTCGACCTCTTGACCGCAACCGACATGCATCGCGTCGTCGTCATCGGCACGTCGCTCGGCGGCTTCCTCGCGATGGCCATGGCGGTGGCCCGGCCGACCGCGCTCGCCGGCGTCGTGCTCAACGACGTCGGCCCCGAAATCAACGGCGCGAGCCTCGGCAAGCTGATCGAATATGTCGCCACGTACCGGCCGCAACCGGACTGGGATTCGGCAGCGGCGTTCTTGAAGGAAAACTTCAAGAGAGTCGGACTAACCTCCTACGACGATTGGATGAAAATAGCCAAGAAGACCTTCCGCGAAGGCGCGGACGGCGTGCTGCGCTACGATTTCGACCCAAACATCGCCAAGAACCTCGCGGGCGCCGCAGAGGCGGTGCGCAGCCAATGGCCGCTGTTTCGCGCCCTCGCCCACGTCCCGACGCTTGCTTTCCGTGGCGCCGACTCGGATATTCTCGGTGCCGACACCTTCGCGCGCATGGCGGCCGAGAAGCCCGACCTGATTTCCGTCACCGTTGCCAACCGCGGCCACGCGCCGCTGCTCGACGAACCCGAATGCACCGGAGCCATCGATGACTTCCTCGCCCGCCTTTGATCCGCCGACCATCGACGACGTCCAATCCGCGGCCGAGCGGCTGGCGGGCGTCGCCTACCGGACGCCGCTGCTCGAATCGCCGCTGCTCAACGAGGCCTTGGGCGGCCGCGTGCTGGTCAAGGCCGAGGCGCTGCAGCGCACCGGCTCGTTCAAGTTCCGCGGCGCCTACAACCGGATCAGCCGGTTGAGCGACGACCAGCGCGCGCGGGGCGTGGTCGCCTTCTCGTCGGGCAACCATGCGCAGGGCGTCGCGGCGGCGTCCAAGCTGTGCGGCACCAAGGCGCTGATCGTCATGCCCGACGACGCGCCAAGGGTGAAGGTCGCGAACACCCGGGCGTGGGGCGCCGAGGTCATGCTGCACGACCCGGCCACGACGTCGCGCGAGGCGGTCGCCCAGGCCGCCGCCGACGAACGCGGTGCGCTGATCGTGCCGCCCTTCGATCACCCGCTGATCATGGCCGGCCAGGGCAGCGTCGGGCTCGAGCTCGCCGCTCAGGCGGCCGACGCGGGCGCCATGCTCGACGCCGTCCTGGTGCCGTGCGGCGGCGGCGGGCTGATCTCGGGCTGCGCGCTGGCGCTCGCCGCGGAAGCGCCGGGCGTCCCGGTCTACGCGGTCGAGCCCGAAGGCTACGACGACACGACGCGTTCGCTCGCCGCCGGCAGCCGGCAGCGCGCGGCGCCCGACGCCGTTACGTTCTGCGACGCGCTGCGCGTGCAGACGCCGGGTGAGCTGACCTTCACGGTCAACCGACGGCTGCTCGCCGGCGGCGTCGTGGTGAGCGATGACGAGGTTGCGCGCGCCATGCGCCTCGCCTTCCTGTACTTGAAACTGGTCGTCGAGCCGGGCGGTGCGACGGCGCTCGCCGCGCTCGCCAGCGGCAAGTTCGACGGCCGCGGCAAGACCGTCGCGCTGGTCGCCTCGGGCGGCAACGTCGATCCCGAGATCTATTGCGCCGCCCTCGCACGCGCCGCCGACTGATATAATATTTTCAATAAAACAAGCGGAGACACATCATGGCCACCGGAACCACCCCCTCGACCGAGGCGATCGTCGCTGCGGTCGACGCGCTGCACGACGAGGCCATCGAGATGCTCGCCGATCTGGTGCGCTTCGGCTCGACGCTGGGCAACGAGACCGCGGCGCAGGACTTCATGGCGGCCGCCTTCGCGAAGCTCGGCCTCTCGGTCGACCGCTTCGAGATCGACATCGCGACGATCGAGAACCAGCCCGGCTTCTCGCCGGTCGACTGGAGCTATGACGACAAGGTCAACGTGGTCGCGACCCACCAGGCGCGCGGCAACACCGGCCGCTCGCTGATCCTCAACGGCCACATCGACGTCGTGCCGACCGGGCCAGAGGACATGTGGACCGACCCGCCGTTCGAGCCGGTGGTGCGCGACGGCAAGCTCTACGGCCGGGGCGGCGGCGACATGAAGGCCGGCATCGTCTGCAATTTCATGGCGTTCAAGGCGCTGCGGTCGCTTGGGCTTCAGCCCGCCGCGCCGGTCTACCTGCAGACCGTCGTCGAGGAGGAATGCACCGGCAACGGCGCGCTCGCCTGCCTGGCGCGCGGCTATACCGCCGACGCCGCGATCATCCCCGAGCCGTTCGACCATTCGCTGATGACGGCGCAGATGGGCGTCATGTGGTTCCGCGTGCTGGTGCGCGGCAAGCCGGCGCATGTGCTCGACACCTCGGCCGGCATCAACGCCATCGAGGGCGCCTTCCACTTGGTCCAGGCGCTCAAGCAGCTCGAAGAGGAATGGAACGCCGAGGACATCCGCCACCCGGCTTACGAAGGTTTCACCCACCCGGTCAACTTCAACCTCGGCGTCATCAACGGCGGCGAATGGGCGTCGTCGGTGCCGACCGAATGCTCGTTCGGCATGCGTGTCGGCTTCTTCCCCGGCGTCGGCACCGAAGAGGTGCGCACCGCCATCACCGAATGCATCGCCGAGGCGGCGGCCGACCATCCCGGCATGAAGGACACAGCCCCCAAGATCAGCTTCTACGGCTTCCAGGCCGAAGGCTGCACGATCGACCCGAACGGCGAGATGATGACGACCTTGGCCGAGGTCCACGAGCGCGTCGCCGGCGCCCAGCCCGCGCACCGCGCGACGACGGCGACGACCGACGCACGCTTCTTCAATCTGTATGGCAAGATCCCGGCGACCTGCTACGGCCCCAAGGCTGACAGCATCCACGGCATCGATGAATCGGTCGACCTCGACAGCATGCGCACGGTGACCCGCGTGCTCGCCGCCTTCATGGCGGAGTGGTGCGGGCTGGAGCCGGTGGCGGAGGGCTGAGGTCGAAAGCGGAAACGGGTGTGGGTCTGGTATGGAAAATCTAAGTCATTGATTTAGTGCGTTTTTTGTGTCGAGACGAACGGCCGAAATCGGCTATTCGTGACAATGGGCCGCTCCAAGGCAGGATTTTGTTACGACGGCAGGGTCGAGCAGGGGAAGGTGGGAACGCTCCGCACCGCCAGAAGCGGTACGATGCTGTGTCTCGAAACCCAACATCGGGAGCATTCCCATGGCAGTATCCCCGCCTCCGGCGCCTTCGTCCATCGATCTTTCCGGCCTGCCTCCTCGGGTCGTCGAGGCGGCCGCCCGGGTGCTCGCACTGTGTCGCGAGGAGCTTCGTTCCGAGCCGCGCCCCGAGGCGCCCGAGGAGGTCGAGTTGCGGGTGCGTGAGGCCACGAACGAGTTCGCTCGCGATGTCATGGGCGCCGTCATCGAGAACCGGGACGATGGCGCTTCCCGGATCGAGCGGGACGGGCAGAGCTGGTTCCGGGTCGCGGTGACGCCGAAGACGATCATGACCTCGCTCGGTCCGGTGACCTACCGGCGAGCGCGTTACCGCAGCGGCGCGAGCGGGGCATCGCCGGTGCCGGTCGACGAGAGCCTGGGCCTCGTCGACGATTACCTGACGCGGCCGGCGGCCGAGCTCGGTCTGCTGATGATGGGTCACTGCACGGCCCGGGAAGCGGCGGCGTTCTTTGCGAAGACCGGCGCCATGACGCCGTCGGTGAGCACCCTGCAGCGCCTGACCCTGAGCATGCACGAATGCTGGGAGAGCCTCGGCCCGGAGACGCTGGGCAGCATCCGTGAGGCCGAGGGCATACCCGCAGGACGCGACCACCGCCTCGGTCTCCCTCGACGGCGTCATGGTGCCGCTGAGACCCGGCGAGGACGGTCGCGCCAAGGCCTCCTGGCGCGAGGCTGCCTGCGGCACGGTCTCCTTCCACGACGCCGAGGGCAAGCGCCTGAAGACCCTCTATCTCGGCCGCATGCCGGAGAGCGGCAAGCTCACGCTGAAGGCGCAGCTTGCAAGCGAAGTCGCACACATCAGGCGAGCACGCCCCGAGATCGGGATCGTCGCTATCGCCGATGGCGCCGCCGACAACTGGACCTTCCTGGAGACCCTGTCGCCCGAAACCGAGGTGATCGACTTCTGGCATGCTTGCGAACATCTGCAAACCGCGTCCGACCATGCCGTGGCGCCCGGCTGGTTCGAGAAGTACCGCGAGATCCTCCGTCACGATCCCCGTGGCGTCGCCAAGGTGATCCGGGCGCTGCGCCACCTTCGCGATGCCGCCGCTGCGCCGGACCGGGCCGAGACCGAGCGGGAACTCGCCTTCTTCCGCAAGCATCGCCATCGCATGCGCTACCACGCCCTGAAGGAAGAGGGCATCGCCATCGGCTCAGGCGTGGTCGAAGCTGCCAACAAGACCCTGGTGACACAGCGCATGAAGCGCTCCGGCATGCGCTGGCGGATCGTCGGCGGACAGGCTGTTCTGACCTTCCGCGCCCTGATCAAATCCGGCCGCTTCGAGCGGGCATGGAAGGCCCTGATCAGCGCAACCGACACACCGGCCAACGACAACATCAGTCCACGTGCAGCAGCCATGGCAATCGCTGCCTGAACTCAACGAACCAAGCCGCAGACATCACTGCCATGCGAGACTCGCACCCGCGGAAACTACGTCATGGCGAAGGCCGATCCAGGTCTTGGTGAGACATTACTCGCGGTGCGCGATTGGGCCCGGGGCGAGGCGGCGCCGTATCTCACCTGGTTGCCCAATTGGATAGAGCCCTACGCGGTGGACACCGGCGCAGCCCTGGTACTGTTTGCCGCCGTCATCGCGGCGTGGCGGTTTGGGGCTGAACTCTGGGGCGCCGCGATCTGGGCGCCGCGCGGGGTTTGGCGGTGGGCCACCGGCATTCAAGCGCCGAAGAGCGAAACCGAAGAAATACGCGACGACGTCAAAAAAAATTCGCGACGACATAGAAGCGCTGGTGCGGGCACAAATCGAGGCACAAGTCCAGGATTCGCGAGGTGAAGGTGAAGAACTAGCGATAGATGTCGTCGAACGCGCCGTCGCCGCTGCTCGTGAGGTTTTGCTTTCCAACGATCCCTCCAAGGCCGAGGCTCAGAAAGCGCTGCGCGACGGCGACATGAAAGCGGCCGAAGATGCGCTCGAGCGCGCGTTTGCCCAGGAGGCTGACGCGGCGCTGCGCGTGAACGACGAAGCCCAACAACTCAATGCGAAAGCCGCGCGAACCGCGCGGGAGAAAGCCGCCTTGGCCGCCACACGATCGGTGGCGGACGCGATTCATTGGTACGGAAAGGCTGCCGAATTCGAACCCGCAGATTTTTGGACGCACATCGAGTTGGCCCGTTTGCATATTGCAAAGGGCGACCTTTCATCGGCACTACGAGCCGGCGAGGCCGGACGTGACGCCGCAAGAGATGATCGAGATGGAGCCGTTGTGTCTGATCAGATCGGCGACGTGCAGGTCAAGCAGGGCAATCTCACCGATGCGCTCGCCAGCTACCAGGCCTCCATTGACATCCGAGAACGACTGGCGGCGGCCGATCCGGGCAACGCCGGCTGGCAGCGCGACCTGTCGGTTTCGCATAACAAGATCGGCGACGTGCAGGTCCAGCAGGGCAATCTCACCGATGCGCTCGCCAGCTACCAGGCCGATTTGGACATTGCTCAGCGCCTTGCGGCAGCCGATCCGGGAAACGCCGGCTGGCAGCGCGACCTGTCGGTTTCGCATAACAAGATCGGCGACGTGCAGGTCCAGCAGGGCAATCTCACCGATGCGCTCGCCAGCTACCAGGCCTCCTTGGACATTGTTCAACGACTGGCGGCGCCCGATCCGGGCAACGCCGGCTGGCAGCGCGATCTGTCAGTTTCGCAGGAAAGGATCGGCGACGTGCAGGTCCAGCTGTATCGCACCCGGTTCCTTGGACACAAGTTTGTCTCATGCGGCGGGCCTGAGTGACATCGCGGTGTGCCACGCCTGACGAGCTTGAGCGGGGCTCAGGTAGCCGTTCTTCTCCACGATCCACTGGGCATTGTACTGTTCGACGAACCCGCGGACGGCGTTCCGCAGCTCCGCGATGTTGCGGTAGATGCGGCCATGGATGATCTGTTCCTTGAGCGTGCGATTGAACCTCTCGGCGACGCCGTTGGTCTGGGGCTGTTCGACGAAGGCGTAGGACGGCTGGATGCCCCAGAACTTGATCTGGTTGGTGAAGTGGTCCGACAGATACTGGGAGCCGTGATCCATCCGCAAGGCCAGCCCCCGCGCCGCACCGGCGGAGGTCGAGGCATACAGCCTCGCAAGCCCCATGGAGATCGGCTGAAGGGCGGCGAAGCGGTCGCCTCGCTTGCACACATGCCAGCCGACGCACTCGGCGTTCCAATGCTCGATGGCGGTGAATATCCAGCCCCAGCCGTCGTCCACCGTGAACACCCGAACGCCGTCCGTGCCCCACATGAGGTTGGGGGCATGGGTGATGATCTCACCGACATGGGGATTTCCGCCACGGCGGCGGCAGCGATGGGGCGAGAGCAGGTTGTTCTCGCGCATCACCCGGAGCCCCCGCTTGCGGGAAACACGGATGCCACGACAGACCCGAAGCCGAGCCCAGACCTTGCGGTGTCCCTCGCCCTCCCAGGGGGATGCCTCCAGGTCGGCCTCGATGGCCACCAGCAGAGCCTCGTCCGAGATCGAGGGCTTCGGTCCCCGGCGCTTTGCTGGTGGGCGCTCAGCGGTGGCCTGCTGCCGGGATTTCATGGCGTAGAACGAGGAACGGGCAAAACCCCAGGCCGCACAGACCCGCTGGAGGCCGTAGGCCAAACCCGTGCCGGGAGAGGTGGCGGCACTCATCGCCGCGACCTCCGCCGCCCCAAAGGGCCGGACGTCTCCGTCTTGGCCTCCAGCAGTTCCACCTGCATGATCAACTCCCCGATCCGCTTCATGGCGATGTCCAGTTCCGCCTTCACCGGATCGCCCTTGCGTTCCTTGAGCGAGGCATCGATCCCGGCGATCGCCTTCTCACGCCACTGCTCGAGCCGGAAAATCTCCACGCCCAACTGCCGCGACAAAAGTTCCACCGGCTCGCCACGCAAAAGCCGCAGGGCAACCTCACGCTTGCGCGTCACCGTCCACCGCTGGCCAAGTCCCAGCGGGCCTGCCGGCGAAACCTGGCCCGGGGAAAACGTGGACGAGCCAAGCTCGCCCTCGTTTACCACAGGCCCATCAACAGCAACTTTGTTCTCAAAATTGTCGGTCATGTTCCGGTCCTCCTTGGACACTTCGATTAAGCCAATTCTGTGTCCAAGGAAATCGGGTCCGACTCAACCAGGCCGATTTGGACATTGCTCAGCGCCTTGCGGCGGCCGATCCGGGCAACGCCGGCTGGCAGCGCGACCTGTCGGTTTCGCACGAGAAGATCGGCGACGTGCTGGAGGCGCGTGGCGACATCGATGCGGCGATCGAGGCACACGAAGAGAGCCTGGTAATTGCGCAGTCTCTCGCGGACCGGTTCCCCGACCACACACAATTCCAAGCCGATGTGGCGATCACGAAACGCAGGCTTGAGGAACTCCGCGCAAATCGACCCTAGTGTCCCTCAGAAATTCACTTCCGACGCGACCTACGACTCAAACCTCGAGGGGACACTACTTGTCGTCCCGCGGATCCTCGGCGAAGCTGTGGTCGGTCGGTTGCGGGGTCGCGGTCAGCACGGTGACGCCATCGGGTGCGTGGAAGCGGTGCCAGGCGCCCTGCGGCACGACTGCGAGCATGCCCGCCGTCATGTCGAGTGCTTGCGGTCCGGCGTCGGTCAGGATGGTCAGCGTCGTGCGGCCGTCGAGAATTTGCACCAGCTCGTCGCCGTTGCGGTGGCGTTCCCACGGTGTCTCGCCCGAGAAGCCGCCGGCGAAGATCGCACCGTCGCCAAACGCCGCCAATGTCGCGAAGGCCTCGCCGGCCTCGCTTTCGGTGGCCCGGTTGCGGCCGTGCAGGAAGGTCCGCTTGGCGATCTCTTCTTGAATGTCGACGGCCTTGACCATTCAGGCGACCTCCGTGCTTTCTGGGTTTTCGCCGCGTTCGACGAACAGTGTCTGGGTCGGGTAGGCGAACTCGATGCCCTCGGCCTCGAAGCGGCGCAGGATCGCGAGGTTGATCGCATGCTGGGCGTCGGCCTTGGCGGCGAAGTCGGGCACCAACATGGTGAAGACGAACTGGAAGTCGAGGGACGACGGGCCGAACGACTGGAAATGGCCGCGGTCGTAGCGCGTGTGTTCCTGGGCCTCGATGATCTCGCGCACCATGCCGGGGATCGCCTCGACCTGGTCGGCCGGCGTCTGGTAGGTCACGCCGAGCTCGAAGACGACGCGCCGCTGTTGCATCTGCTTGTAGTTTTGGATGCGGCTCTGCAACAGATCTGAGTTCGAGAAAACGATGATCTCGCCGGAAAGGGCGCGCACGCGCGTGGTCTTCAGCCCGATGCGCTCGACCGTGCCCATGTCTGCGCCGACGATGACGAAGTCGCCGATCTCGAACGGCCGGTCGAGGACGATCGAAAGTGACGAGAACAGATCGCCCAGGATGTTCTGGGTGGCCAGCGCGATGGCGATGCCGCCGACGCCGAGGCCGGCGATCAGCGCGGTGATGTCGATGCCCAGGTTGTCGAGCGAGATCAGCAGGACGAGCGACCAGACCGCAATGCGCACCGGCGTCGCGATGACGCCGATGGTCGTCGCGCGCCGGCCGCTGGTCTCGTCGGTCAACGCGGTCTGGGTCGTGACCCATTCGGAAACCAGATAACTGACCCACAACCCAATCTGGATCAGGAAGGCGATGACGATGATCGATTCCAACGAACCGCGCATCGCCTCGGGCAGCACCAGGAACACCGAGCCGGCATAGAGGCCGACGATCAGCAGAAACAGGAACTTGGTGTGCTTGACGATGTTGAGCGCGATATCGTCGAGCCGCGTCTCGGTCGCGCCGACGAAAGACGCCAGGCGCCGCACGATAGCGCCCAGCACGACGCGCAGCCCGATCAACACGGCGATGCCGACGCCCAGCGCAATCAGCCACTCGGCGGCTGTGTTTTCGTAGAAACTGTGGTCCAGCCAACTCATCGCCGGTTCATCCCCCCTGGTGCAATGCTCCTGAATCAACACACAGCCGGGCACCTGGTCAACAGGTGAAACTGGATTCCCCAGGCGGAAACCAAATTCGTCATCGGCCAGCCGATTTGCTACGCTACCGATGATTTTCTGGAGCGCGCCGTCATTGACCGATGATGAAGACGTGGCGGCGTTGATCGCGGCCGCCGAGACCGATCAAGTGGCCGCGATCGAGCGGCTGCTGGCAGACGGCGTTGCGATCGATGGGCGGGACGCGCAGGGGCGCACCGCCTTGCTCGCCGCGACGCATCGGAACAGCGTGGCCGCGGCCCGGGTCCTGATCGCCAGGGGCGCCGACGTCAACGCCGTGGACGCGATCCGGGACAGCCCGTACTTGTACGCCGCCGCCGAGGGGCGCCTGGAAATCCTGCGCCTCACTCTCCGGGCGGGCGCCGATTTGACCAGCACCAACCGCTATGGCGGCACCGGCCTGATCCCGGCGGCCCATCACGGCTACCCCGACGTTGTGGCCGAGTTGTTGGCGACCGAGATCGTCATCGATCACGTCAACCGGCTCGGCTGGACCGCGTTGATCGAGGCGTTGATCGAGGCGGTGATCCTCGGCGACGGCGGCCCGGTGTACCAGGGAATCGTCGACCTGCTGCTCGGTGCCGGGGCGAGTGCGGATATCGCCGACCAGAACGGCGTGACACCACTTGCCCATGCCCGCCAACGTGGCTTCACGGCGATCGTCAAGCTGCTCGACGCCGCCGACGCCGGCTGACGAGTCGCCCGAGGGCATGCTTGATCACGCCATCACGCGCCGTTAGTCTTGCCGCTCCGCGCTTTACCCCTAAATACGTGAGCCATGGATATACGTGACGGATTCTGCGGTCTCGTCGGCAATACGCCGCTGGTCCGCCTGCGGCGCGCCTCGGAACTGACCGGCTGCGACATTCTCGGCAAGGCCGAGTTCCTCAATCCCGGCCAGTCGGTCAAGGACCGGGCGGCGCTCTACATCATCCGCGACGCCGTTGAGAGCGGGCGGCTTCAGCCCGGCGGTCTCATCGTCGAGGGCACAGCGGGCAACACCGGCATCGGCCTGACACTCGTCGGCAAGGCGCTCGGCTATCGCACGCTGATCGTCATGCCCGAGACGCAGAGCCAGGAGAAGAAGGACACGCTGCGCCTGTGTGGCGCCGAGCTGATGCTCGTGCCCGCCGCGCCTTACAAGGACCCGGGCAACTACGTGCGCGTGTCCGAGCGCGTCGCCGAGGAGCGCGCGGCCAGCGAGCCGAACGGCGTGCTGTGGGCCAACCAGTGGGACAACACCGCCAACCGGCAGGCGCATTACGAAGGCACCGGGCCCGAAATCTGGCGCCAGACCGACGGCAAGGTCGACGCCTTCGTCTCGGCGATCGGCACCGGCGGTACGCTGTCGGGCACGACGCTGGCGCTCAAGGAGCGCAACGCCGCCATCCGGGCCGTACTCGCCGACCCGCCAGGTGCCGCGATGTACAATTACTTCGCCCATGGCGAGCTCAAGTCCGAGGGCTCGTCGATCACCGAAGGCATCGGCCAGGGCCGCATCACCGGAAATATCGAGGGCCTCGAGGTCGACGATCAGTATCAGATCAGCGACGCCGAGGCGGTCGAGGTCGTGTTCGATCTCGCCGAGCACGAGGGCCTGGTGCTCGGCGGCTCGACCGGCGTCAATGTCGCCGGCGCGATCAGGGTCGCCAAGGACTTAGGTCCCGGTCATATCGTCGTGACGATGCTGTGCGATTACGGCGATCGCTATCGGAGCAAGCTGTACAATCACGACTTCCTCAGGGAGAAGGGCCTGCCCGTGCCGGATTGGCTCGGCCAATAGAGAGACGCGTGATGGAACTGGTCTTCCAAGACGACGCTTACGCCAAGAGCTGCGCGGCGACGGTGGTGTCGGCCGAGCCCGGCGCGATCCGGCTCGATCGCAGCGTGTTCTATCCGACCGGCGGCGGACAACCCGGCGATACCGGCGTGCTCAGGTTGGCCGACGGCCGGCAAGTCGAGATCGTCGACACCGTCAAGGGCGCGCTGCCCGGCGACATCATCCACGTCCCGGCCGACGATGCGCCCCTGCCCGCGCCCGGCGACGCGGTGACCGCCGCGCTCGATTGGCAACGCCGCCACCGCCTGATGCGCATGCACACCTGTCTGCATCTTTTGTGCGCGGTGGTCGACGGCCCGGTGACCGGCGGCCAGATTTCGGACGGCAAGGGCCGGCTCGACTTCGACCTGTCCGAGATACCGCTCGGCAAGGACGAGATCACGGCGGCGATCAACCGCCTGGTCGACGAAGACCATCCGGCCAATCCGCGCTGGGTCGATGACGCCGAGTTCGACGCCAGCCCCGCGCTGGTCAAGACCATGTCGGTCGCGCCACCGCGTGGCCAGGGCCGTGTCCGCCTGCTCGACATCGAGGGCGTCGACCTGCAGGCCTGCGGCGGGACGCATGTCGCGCGCACCGGCGAGATCGGCAAGGTGCGGGTCGCCAAGATCGAGAACAAGGGCCGCCACAACCGGCGCGTCGTCATCGTCTTCGACGAGGCCTGACATGGAGCCGCTGGTCAGCACCACGTGGCTCGCCGATCGTCTCGAGGCGCCCGATATCCGGATCGTCGACGCCTCGTGGTACCTGCCCGGCGTCGAGCGTGACGCAGAAGCGGAATATGCCGAGTGCCATATTCCCGCCGCGGTCTACTTCGACATCGACGACATCGCCGATACCGACAACCCGTTGCCGCACATGTTGCCGGCGCCTGAGAAGTTCTCGAGCCGGGTGCGCAAGCTGGGGCTCGGCGACGGCGTGCGCATCGTCGTCTATGACAGCGGCAGTTGGATGGCCTCGGCCAGGGTCTGGTGGATGTTCCACGTCTTCGGCCACGACGACGTCGCGGTGCTCGACGGCGGCTTCGCCAAGTGGCAGGCCGAGGACCATCCGGTCGACAACCGCCCGGTGATGGCGCGTGATCGCCACTTCACCGCGCGCATGAACACATTGCTGGTGCGCGATGTCGACCAGATGCTCGGCAATGTCGAAAGCCGCCGGTCGCAGGTGCTCGACGCGCGCGCCGCGGGGCGCTTCGACGCCACCATTCCCGAGCCGCGCGCCGGGCTGCGCGGCGGGCACATACCGGGCAGCCTGAACCTGCCCTACGACCGGCTGATCGACGCCGATAACGGCGAAATGTTGCCGCCGGACGCGCTCGTCGCTGCGTTTGACGCGGCGGGGACCGACCGCTCGCGACCCATCGTCACGACCTGCGGGTCGGGCGTCAGCGCCGGCGTCCTCTCTTTGGCGCTGGCCGTGATCGGGCACCGCGGCGTCGCCGTCTACGATGGCTCGTGGACCGAATGGGGCGGTCGCGATGACACGCCGATCGAGCCTTGAAGCGACGGCATTGACCGGTTCCGAGCCAACCATCCGCGTCTATCGCGACCCCGACGAGGACCAGGTCGTCGCGCTCTGGCATGCCTGCGGCCTGACCAAGGACTACAACCCGCCTGCCGGCGACATCGCGTTCTGCCGCGCGACGCCGACCGCCGAGCTGTTCGTCGCCGAGGACGACGGCCGGGTTGTCGCGACGGCAATGACCGGCCATGACGGCCACCGAGGCTGGCTATACTACGTCGCGGTCGAACCGGCATTGCGCAGCACGGGTCTCGGCCGCCGCATGGTCGCGCGGGCCGAGGCGTGGCTCGCAGCGCTCGGTGTGCGCAAGGGTGCGAGTCTCGCATGGCAGTGATGTCTGCGGCTTGGTTCGTTGAGTTCAGGCAGCGATTGCCATGGCTGCTGCACGTGGACTGATGTTGTCGTTGGCCGGTGTGTCGGTTGCGCTGATCAGGGCCTTCCATGCCCGCTCGAAGCGGCCGGATTTGATCAGGGCGCGGAAGGTCAGAACAGCCTGTCCGCCGACGATCCGCCAGCGCATGCCGGAGCGCTTCATGCGCTGTGTCACCAGGGTCTTGTTGGCAGCTTCGACCACGCCTGAGCCGATGGCGATGCCCTCTTCCTTCAGGGCGTGGTAGCGCATGCGATGGCGATGCTTGCGGAAGAAGGCGAGTTCCCGCTCGGTCTCGGCCCGGTCCGGCGCAGCGGCGGCATCGCGAAGGTGGCGCAGCGCCCGGATCACCTTGGCGACGCCACGGGGATCGTGACGGAGGATCTCGCGGTACTTCTCGAACCAGCCGGGCGCCACGGCATGGTCGGACGCGGTTTGCAGATGTTCGCAAGCATGCCAGAAGTCGATCACCTCGGTTTCGGGCGACAGGGTCTCCAGGAAGGTCCAGTTGTCGGCGGCGCCATCGGCGATAGCGACGATCCCGATCTCGGGGCGTGCTCGCCTGATGTGTGCGACTTCGCTTGCAAGCTGCGCCTTCAGCGTGAGCTTGCCGCTCTCCGGCATGCGGCCGAGATAGAGGGTCTTCAGGCGCTTGCCCTCGGCGTCGTGGAAGGAGACCGTGCCGCAGGCAGCCTCGCGCCAGGAGGCCTTGGCGCGACCGTCCTCGCCGGGTCTCAGCGGCACCATGACGCCGTCGAGGGAGACCGAGGCGGTGGTCGCGTCCTGCGGTATGCCCTCGGCCTCACGGATGCTGCCCAGCGTCTCCGGGCCGAGGCTCTCCCAGCATTCGTGCATGCTCAGGGTCAGGCGCTGCAGGGTGCTCACCGACGGCGTCATGGCGCCGGTCTTCGCAAAGAACGCCGCCGCTTCCCGGGCCGTGCAGTGACCCATCATCAGCAGACCGAGCTCGGCCGCCGGCCGCGTCAGGTAATCGTCGACGAGGCCCAGGCTCTCGTCGACCGGCACCGGCGATGCCCCGCTCGCGCCGCTGCGGTAACGCGCTCGCCGGTAGGTCACCGGACCGAGCGAGGTCATGATCGTCTTCGGCGTCACCGCGACCCGGAACCAGCTCTGCCCGTCCCGCTCGATCCGGGAAGCGCCATCGTCCCGGTTCTCGATGACGGCGCCCATGACATCGCGAGCGAACTCGTTCGTGGCCTCACGCACCCGCAACTCGACCTCCTCGGGCGCCTCGGGGCGCGGCTCGGAACGAAGCTCCTCGCGACACAGTGCGAGCACCCGGGCGGCCGCCTCGACGACCCGAGGAGGCAGGCCGGAAAGATCGATGGACGAAGGCGTGAGAACGGCAGAGCAATAATCCCCCACTGAAGCGGCCGGTCGATCCGGCTGCGGCGGACCAAAATGGGACCGCGTATAGCCTTCTGTCAGGGTTGCTCTGACTGGAAGGCGGGGGGGATGTATCGGGTGGAGTTGTACGCACGGGTTCGGCGGGCGTGTCATGTCGAGGGGATGAGCACCCGCGAGGCCTCGCGGGTGTTTGGTGTAGACCGCAAGACGGTCCGTAAGATGCTGTCGTTCTCGGTGCCGCCAGGGTATCGCCGAAGCGCGCCGCCGAGGCGGCCAAAGCTGGGTCCGTTCACGGGAATCATCGATCGGATCTTGGAAGACGATCGGACCAGCCACCGCAAGCAACGGCACACTGCGAAGCGCATCTTCGACCGCCTCCGGGACGAGTACGGTTTCACGGGCGGCTACACCATCGTGAAGGACTACGTTCGTGAGCAGGGGCTTCGGTCGCGTGAGGTGTTCGTGCCACTCTCCCATTCCCCCGGTCACGCCCAGGCGGACTTCGGCGAAGCGATGGCGGTGATCGGCGGCGCGTTACGGAAGATCCACTTCCTTGCCTTCGACCTTCCCCACAGTGATGGTTGCTTTGTTGCGGCCTATCCGGCGGAGACGACCGAAGCATTCTGCGATGGCCACAACGCGGCGTTTGCCTTCTTCGGCGGCGTCCCCCGATCCATCCTGTACGACAACACCAAGCTGGCGGTTGCCCGGATCCTGGGCGATGGGAAGCGGCAGCGAACGCGCGTCTTCACGGAGCTTCAGTCCCACTATCTGTTCGAGGACAGGTTCGGCCGGCCGGGCAAGGGCAACGACAAGGGCAAGGTCGAGGGACTGGTCGGCTTCATCCGGCGGAACTTCCTGGTCCCCGTCCCGCGTGCCGAGAGCTTCGCGGCCCTCAACGATGCTCTCGCCGAACAGTGCCGCCGGCGCCAGGCGGCGCGGCTGCGGGGCCACAAGGAGACCATCGGCGAGCGTCTCGAGCGGGATCGTCAAGTTCTCTTGCCATTGCCGCCTGCTCCCTATGATGCCTGCGATAAGCGCCCTGGACGGGCGAGTTCGCTGTCGCTGGTGCGTTACCGCAGCAACGACTATTCCGTGCCCGTGGCCTACGGCCACCGTGAGGTGCTCATCCGGGGCTACGTCGATGAGGTGGTGATCAGCTGCGGGGCCGAGGTGATCGCCCGGCACCGCCGGTCCTACGACAGCGAGGACCTGATCTTCGACCCGCTGCATTACCTGCCCTTGATCGAGCAGAAGATCGGCGCCCTCGACCAGGCCGCGCCATTGGCGGGCTGGGACCTGCCCGAGGCCTTCATCACTCTGCGGCGGCTCCTCGAAGCTCGTATGGGCAAGGCAGGCAAGCGCGAGTACGTCCAGGTGCTCCGTCTACTGGAGACCTTCCGGCTCGAGGAGGTCGAGGGTGCGGTCGGCGACGCCCTGCGGCTCGGCGCAATCGGCTTTGATGCGGTGAAGCACCTGGTACTGTGCCGCATCGAGCGGCGGCCGCCCAGGCTCAACCTCGACGTCTATCCGTATCTGCCGCGCGCCCGGGTCGCGATGACGTCCGCCAAGTCGTACATGAGCCTGCTGTCGGGGCTCGGCGCATGACCGACACACCGCAAGTGCTGCTCGCCCACCACCTCAAGACGCTGAAGCTGCCGACCTTCCTGCGCGAGTACGACAAGATCGCCCGGCAGTGCGCCTCGGAAGGCGTCGATCACGTCCGCTACCTGTTGAGACTCGCCGAGCTCGAGCTGATCGACCGCGAGCGCCGCATGGTCGAGCGGCGCATCAAGGCGGCGCGCTTCCCCGTGGTCAAGAGCCTCGACAGCTTCGACTTCAAGGTCATCCCCTCGCTCAACAAGGCGCTGGTCCTGGAGCTGGCCCGCTGCGAGTACATCGAGCGCCGCGAGAACCTCATCGCGCTCGGCAACAGTGGGACCGGCAAGACCCACATCGCCCTCGGTCTCGGCCTGGCGGCCTGCCAGAAGGGCCTCTCGGTCGGCTTCATCACCGCCGCCGCGCTGGTCCACGAACTCATCGAGGCCCGCGATGACAAGCAGCTGCTGAGGTTCCAGAAGAAGCTCGCCACCTACAAGCTTCTGATCGTCGACGAACTCGGCTTCGTGCCGCTGTCGAAGACCGGCGCCGAGCTGTTGTTCGAGGTGTTCAGCCAACGCTACGAGCGGGGCTCGACCCTGGTCACCACCAATCTGCCCTTCGACGAATGGACCGAGGTGTTCGGCTCCGAGCGCCTCACCGGCGCGCTCCTCGATCGCCTCACCCACCACGTCAACATCCTCGAGATGAACGGTGACAGCTACAGGCTCAACCAGAGCCGCAGGCGTCAAACCCCGACTGCTAACTGAACCGACCACCCAGCCCACGCTTGACCCCGTGGGCCCACAGGTCCCTCCCGCGCGCGCCGCCGCGTCAGCCTGTTGAGGGCACGCCGCGTCGCGCGCGGGGCCCTCCCGTGGACTACGGGGACAAGCCCGCAGCCGCCAAGCGGTCCCTTCTTACACCGCCGAGGTGGTCCCTTTTTGCTCCGCCATTGACAAAGGCGCCGGAGGCGGGGATACTGCCATGGGAATGCTCCCGATGTTGGGTTTCGAGACACGGCATCGTACCGCTTCTGGCGGTGCGGAGCGTTCCCACCTTCCCCTGCTCGACCCTGCCGTCGTAACAAAATCCTGCCTTGGAGCGGCCCATTGTCACGAATAGCCGATTTCGGCCGTTCGTCTCGACACAAAAAACGCACTAAATCAATGACTTAGATTTTCCATACCAGACCCACACCCGTGCGCAAGGTCAACCTGATCATCCGCGACACCAACACCGCGGTGCGAGGGTTTTACGAACGCCTCGGTTACGATGTCGAGCCGCGCACCCAGATGGCGCGCTGGTTGGTCGAGCAGCCGATGGCCAATGACGACGGTTGAAGGCGACGATGGCGCGTAGCAAAAAGACCAAGGAGCGGATCGAGACGACGGTCATCTACCTCGAGATGACCGAGCGACCGACGCGGCCCTATACGCCGCCGCCAGCAGGCAAGCTCGCCATCTTTCGCGCCGAGACGCCGACGGTCTCGTTCTACCGCTACATGTACGACACGATCGGCGCGCAGTGGACCTGGAGCGACCGGCGTGAACTCGACGACGCGGCGCTCGAAGCGATCATCCACGACCCCGACGTGGCGATCTACATTCTCTACGCCGCCGGCGTGCCGGCCGGCTTCGTCGAGCTCGACGGGCGCATCGAAGGCTCGGTCGAACTTAGCTATGTCGGATTGGTGCCGGAATTTGTCGGACGCGGCCTGGGCGGCTACCTGCTCGATTGGGCGGTCTCGGCCGCCTGGCTGATGGAACCGGAACGCGTCTGGCTTCACACCTGCTCACTCGACCACCCGAGCGCGCTGCCGATGTATCAGCGCGCCGGCTTCGTGCCCTACGATCAACAGATCGAAACCGTGGCGGTCCTCGACTAGCGGCCTGATCCTTCCTAGTTGTGGAGGATCTGGCTGAGGAACAGCTTGGTGCGGTCGGACTGCGGGTTGTTGAAGAACTGGTGCGGCTCGTTCATCTCGATGATCTCGCCGAAGTCCATGAAGATCACCCGGTCGGCGACGGTCTTGGCGAAACCCATCTCGTGGGTCACGACGATCATCGTCATGCCGGTCGAGGCAAGCTCGACCATGACCTCGAGCACCTCCTTGATCATCTCCGGGTCGAGCGCGGAGGTCGGCTCGTCGAACAGCATGATCTTGGGGTTCATGCACAGCGAGCGCGCGATCGCCACGCGTTGCTGCTGACCGCCCGAGAGCTGACCGGGATACTTGTCTGCTTGCTCGGGGATCTTGACGCGCTCGAGATAAGCCATGGCGGATTCGACCGCCTTGGATTTGGGGATCTTGCGCACCCAGATCGGCGCCAGCGTCAGATTCTCGAGCACGGTGAGATGCGGGAACAGGTTGAAGCTCTGAAACACCATGCCGACTTCACTGCGGATCTGGTCGAGGTTCTTCAGGTCGCTGCCCAGCGTCAACCCGTCGACGATGATGTCGCCTTCCTGATGCTCCTCGAGCCGGTTGATGCAACGGATCAGCGTCGATTTTCCCGAACCGGAAGGCCCGCAGACGACGATGCGCTCACCCTGGGTTATCGAGAGGTTGATGTCGCGCAGGACGTGGAACTCACCGAACCACTTGTTGACGTGGTTGAGGAGGATGATGACCTCGGACGAGGCCGCCGACGCCAGTTGGCCGGGGGTCTCCGCTTCGGTCGTCTCGGTGGTGGTCTCAACCATGGCTTATCCCCTTTTGAGGTCGACCCCGATCAGCGTTGCGTTCCGCCGCCGAGGGTTTCTTCGAGATGGCGGCTGTACTTCGACATGGCGAAGCAAATGATGAAGAACAGGGCCGCGCCGACCACCAGCGGCTCCTTGTGCAAGCCGCGCCAAGGCACGTCCTGACTGACCGCCTTGAGCATGTTCAGGATATCGAACAAGCCGATGATCGAGACCAGCGTGGTGTCCTTCAACAGGCCGATGAAGTTGCCGACGATATTCGGGATCATGAACTTCAGCGCCTGCGGCATGATGATCAGACCCATCATCTTCCAATAGCCGAGACCCATCGCCATGGCCGCTTCGTACTGGCCCCTGGGAATCGCCTGCAGGCCGGCGCGCACGACCTCGGCCATGTAGCAGGCGTTGAACAGGCACACCGCAACGATCACCTGCACCAGCTTGTTCAAGGTGAACCCTTCGGGCAGGAACAGCGGGAACATGGTCGTCGCCATGAACAGGATGGTGATCAACGGCACCGACCGGAAGACCTCGATGAATCCGGTACAGAGTATCCGGATGACGGGCAGCTGCGATCGACGGCCCATCGCGAGAACGATGCCGCCAGGCAGGGCGAAGGCGATGCCGATGCCGGAAATCACCAAAGTCAGGAACAGCCCGCCCCAAAGGTTCCATTCGACGGAGACGAGGGCCCAGTCCATCTGCGCCCAAAAGGCCAGCGCGAAGGCAGCGGCGAAGATGGCCAGCAAGGTGTTGCGCTGCTTCTTGTCCGACGACGCCTTCATGCCGAGGCCGGCGATCACGACCGCGGGCAGCGAACGCCCCGAGCGGACCCCGTGATAGGCGTTGAGGGTGTTGCCGATCAGGACGACGATCGCGAGCGACATCATGACTTGAAGGAACAGCCCCTTCTCGCCGCCGGCGAAAAGATAGAAGCCGAGGAAGGGATACAGGAACACGGTGCTGAAACCGACGTAGATCTTGTCCCTCACCCTGGGCAGCCAGATCGGCACCATCCAAACGACGAGCAAGAGGCCGCCGAGATTGATACGCCACATCTCGCCCCGGGGATAGCGGCCAACGATGAAGCTGTCGAACCAGCTGATGACGCCCGCCCAACACGCGCCCGTGAGTTCATCGACACCTTGTTCTTGCGCGCGCTCGGCCAGGATGTCGAAGCAGACGCGCCGGTTCTCGGCCTCCCACACGGCGTTGGTAATGCCCCACGCCCAAACGCCCGACACCGCGAAGTAGATGATGTAGAGCGCGCCGAAGGTCAGGAGCGTGTTGATCCAGGTGCTGAACAGGTTGTCGCGCAGCCACGCGAACCACGTGCCCTGCACCGTCGGCGGTGGCCTGTATCCTTCTGCGGGAATTGCCTCGGCCATGTCTAGCGCTCCCTCAGCTGCACGCGTTTATTGTAGATATTCATGAAGAACGAGATCGTCAGACTGATCGTCATGTAGAACAACATGGTGATGGCGACGATCTCGATCGCGTAGCCGGACTGATTGAGCGACGTCTGCATGAACAGCGCGACGACATCGGAATAGCCGATGGCGACGGCCAGCGACGAATTCTTCACGACGTTCATCCAGGTCGAGATCATCGGCGGCACGATGGCCAGCATCGCCTGCGGAATGATGACCAGCGCCATGACCCTGCCGGGCCTGAGGCCGAGCGCGTTCGCCGCCTCGGTCTGGCCCTTGCTGACCGACAGGATGCCCGCCCTCACCGCTTCGGCCATATGCGCCGAATGATAGATCGTCAACGAGACCAGAAGCGCGAGGAACGCCGGCGGCAGGGCGAAGCCGCCCTGGTAGTTGAATCCCTCGAGCGCGGCAATGTCCCATGAGAGCGGCATACCCGTGGCCAGGTAGACCACCCCGGGCAAGGCCACGATAACGCCGAGTCCGGCCCAGAACGACGGGAACTGCTGGCCCGTCTGCTCTTGGCGACGGCGCGCCCATCGTCTGATCATGAAGGCCGCGACGACGGCGATGACAAACGCCGTCATCGTCATCCAGAACATCTCGCCGGGCACCGCCGACGGCACGTAAAGGCCGCGGTTGTTGAGGAACGCGATGCCGAGGAAGTCCGCGCTCTGCTTGACTTTCGGCAGGAGCGCGAAGACGCCGAGATACCAGAATATGATTTGAATCAGGAGCGGCACGTTTCGCAGGATCTCGACGTAGGTCAGCGCAAGACGCGAGATCAGCCAGTTTGTCGACAACCGCATAACGCCCATGAAGAAACCGATCACGGTGCTGGCGACGATCGCGAAGACCGAGACGAAAAGCGTGTTCAAGACCCCGACGAAGAAGATACGGCCATAGGTTCCCGTGCCGACGGTGTATTCGATCAGCTTGAAGTCGGTATCGAAACCGGCGGTCTGGAACAGGAACCCGAAACCCGAGTTCATGCCCCGGACCTCGAGGTTGTGAGAGGTGTTCGTGAACAGATACCAGACCAGCCAGGCAAAGGTGCCGGCGGTCAGCGTCTGATAGAAAAGGTTCCGAACCCGCTCGTCGTAGAAAAAGCTGACCGAACTCTTAGGCTGGCTCTTGACCAGCGAAGTATCCGACGTGGCCATAATTCTAGGTCCCGCTCGTTAGATGGCGCCTAAAAGTATGGCGCCCAACCCAGGCCGGGTTGGGCGCCATTTAGGATCCTAGCGGAACGGCGGCGAGTACTGCAGCCCGCCGCGAGTCCACAAGTCGTTCTGAGAGCCGGCGCGCGCGATGCCGATCCCGAGGGGACCGTCACCCATCGAGCGCTCGTACATCTCGTCGTAGTTGCCGACTTGCTTGACGATTTGGTAGGCCCAGTCGGCCGGCAGGCCGAGACCCTCGCCGAGGTTGCCCTCGGTGCCGAGAAGACGATTCACCGAGGCGTTCCCCATATTGGCCTTGGCGTCGTCGACGTTGGCCGAATTCAGGCCAAGCTCCTCGGCGGCGACCATGGCGAAGACCGTCCACTTGACGATGTCCATCCACTGCGAGTCGTTCTGACGCACGACCGGCCCCAAGGGCTCCTTGGAGATGGTCTCGGGCAGAATGATGTGGTCGCCCGGGTTCGGGAACGCGGCCTTGTTCGAGGCGAGACCCGACTTGTCGTTGGTCAGCGCGTCACAGCCACCTTGCAGATACGTGTCGTTGCGCACGTTGCCGTCCTCGAAGGTGATCGGCTGGATGTCGAGACCATTGTTCCGGCTGAAGTCCGCCAGATTGAGCTCGGTCGTCGTGCCGGTCAGCACGCACACCGAGGCGCCCTTGAGATCCATCGCGCTCGAGATACCGCTGTCCTTGGGCACCATGAAGCCTTGGCCGTCGTAGAAGTTTATCGACGTGAAGTCGAGACCCAGCTGCGTGTCGCGAAACAGTGTCCAGGTCGTCGTCCGCGACAGCACGTCCGACTCGCCGTTCGCCATGGCGGTGAACCGCGCCTGCGTGCTGACCGACTGGAACTGCACGGCATTCTTGTCGCCGAAGATGGCGGCGGCAAGCGCGCGGCACGTGTCGACGTCACTGCCATACCAGTTGCCTTCGGCGTCCAGATTATAGAAACCCGGCGAAGGCGGACCGACCTGGCAACGCAGGTGACCGCGCTTCTTGACGATCTCCAGCGTGCTTTCGGCCGAAGCATCGACAGCGCCCCCGATGAGGAGCGCGACGCTGGCGGCGGCCGCAGTAAGATATTTGATAACATTCATGATCAGTGTTCTCCCAGTTGACTCCCTGTCTCGATACGCACGTTTACGGGCTGTACGAGCCAGCTATGGACCTAACGTTAGCCGTAAGCATCCAGCACCGCAATAGTCTTTGAATGGGTGCTTTCGACACCGCTTTTTTATTGATTAACCGTCCGAGGCGCTCTCGCGCGGTTCGCAGTCAAACCGCTTGTCGTAAGCTCTCGGGTCGGACCGTATGAGATCGGCGTGGATTTCCTCGGCACGCGCCTTGCGTTTGAGACACTCCTCAAGCGTTGCGACGGGCAGCGACGCCCAGCCATCCATGTCGTCGCCGCGAACCCAGGCGCCGTTGATCAGGAGATAGACGACGAAGAGGTATTCCATTGCTCGACCGAACGGATCAAGGCGCGTCGCCCAGAACCCGTTTTTCAGGTACGCGCATAATGTGACCGCGGCAGGCCCGGCGTCAGCTGCCGGTCTCGATCGACTGCCAGTAGTTGACGTTGAGTTCGCTGATGAATTTGTCGTGCACCGAGCCGAGGCATTGGCGCAGGCTCGACATGCCGACGAAGGTCGCGTCGTAGCAACGCTCGAAGCCCTGGCGCGCCAGCCCGTAGCCGGGCGTGCCGGTGTCGGGCGAGACCTCCTGCCACACCGCCGCGCGCATCGAATCGCTGGTGCGGCCGCGGGCCGGCAGCGCGTTGATCAGGCTGGCCGTGACCCGCGCCGCGTCAATCTTATCGAAGCCGCGCGTCATGACCTGTTTCGCGAGCGCCGACAGCGGGCCCGCCGCGAGAGCGATATCGGCTTCGGTGTGCGGCCTGCGGTCGCCCGCGATGGCTTCCGGAACCAAGGTCGCGTTGTCGCCGATGCTCAGCCGCACCGTCGCCAATTCGAACTCGCGCAAAATGCTCTTCGACACGCTCATGCGGATCGCCGAGTGGCCGCGCTCGGTCGAAACGGTGAGCAGGTCGGCGACGTCGAGCGCGACGACGGTGCCGTCCTCGCGCACACCCTCGAGGGTCACGGTCGCTGTGTCGTGGATGTAATAGGGTGTGCCCTGATTCGGCGAATTGCGCCGCTGCTCGAGGCAATAGGACGTGAACTGAGCGCCACACTCGCGATAATCGCAGTTTAATTCGACCGGCCCGGCGCTGGCGATGACGCCGAGGATCTGCGGCGCCGCCTCGGCCTGCGTCGCGCCGAGCGCGAGAAGGGGTGCCACTGCCAAGCCGTATGCGACTTTTCTGAACATGCTCGTCACCTCGTCCATTCGATGGCGCAATCATACTATCACAAGGCGCCGTTGTCACGCCGAGCCGCGTCGACCAGTTCGCCGTCGCGTCGCGCGCTTTGCGAACGGATCAATCCTCGTTCGTCGTCATGTTTCCCGTTTCTGGCCTTACGTCCGTCGCTACCATGGCGGCCCGTAGATCATCGGGTTACCGATCTGGAAAGAACTTCATACGATCATCGGCCGGCCGGTTTCCACGCCAGCGGCAACACGCAGGCGGCGAGCGCGAGCTTGAGCGCGTCGCCCACGAGGAACGGCGCGACGCCGGCGGCGAACGCCGCCCCGAATGGGGTCTCCGCTCCCGTGGCCGCGATGTATTCGATGCCCGGCCCCGCGTAGAAGACGGCGAGCCAGGGCACGCCCGGCAGGTAGATGGCAACGTTACCGATCATCATGGCGAGCGCTGTCAGCCCCACGTTGCGGTCCCAGCCGCGCTGCGCCAGATAGCCGACGACCGCGGCGGCGGCGACGAAACCGACGATGTATCCGCCGGTCGGACCGACGATGACCGCGGGACCCCCCGACAGCTTGGCAAACACCGGGATGCCCACGGCCCCTTCGGCCATGTACAACAGAAGCGTCGCCGCCCCGAGGCGCCATCCGAACGCCATACCGACGACGAGTACGGCGAAGGTTTGCCCGGTGATCGGCACCGGCGAGAACGGCAGCAGCGACACCTGGACCTGGGCCGACGCGGCGACGAACGCGCTCCCCAGTAACGCAAGAATCACGGTCCGCAGGCTGATGAATCCCTTCGTCGCCGGCCAAAGCGTACCGATAAGGGTGGCCTGGGTGGCGGCAAGTGAGGACATCAAGCACACTCCTTCGTCGTTGGCGGCAAATTTTACAGCGGCGCGACGCTATCACAGTCCCGCGCGCGCAGCCATGGAGTGTCTCCACTGTATCGCACCCGGTTCCTTGGACACAAGTTTGTCTCATGCGGCGGGCCTGAGTGACATCGCGGTGTGCCACGCCTGACGAGCTTGAGCGGGGCTCAGGTAGCCGTTCTTCTCCACGATCCACTGGGCATTGTACTGTTCGACGAACCCGCGGACGGCGTTCCGCAGCTCCGCGATGTTGCGGTAGATGCGGCCATGGATGATCTGTTCCTTGAGCGTGCGATTGAACCTCTCGGCGACGCCGTTGGTCTGGGGCTGTTCGACGAAGGCGTAGGACGGCTGGATGCCCCAGAACTTGATCTGGTTGGTGAAGTGGTCCGACAGATACTGGGAGCCGTGATCCATCCGCAAGGCCAGCCCCCGCGCCGCACCGGCGGAGGTCGAGGCATACAGCCTCGCAAGCCCCATGGAGATCGGCTGAAGGGCGGCGAAGCGGTCGCCTCGCTTGCACACATGCCAGCCGACGCACTCGGCGTTCCAATGCTCGATGGCGGTGAATATCCAGCCCCAGCCGTCGTCCACCGTGAACACCCGAACGCCGTCCGTGCCCCACATGAGGTTGGGGGCATGGGTGATGATCTCACCGACATGGGGATTTCCGCCACGGCGGCGGCAGCGATGGGGCGAGAGCAGGTTGTTCTCGCGCATCACCCGGAGCCCCCGCTTGCGGGAAACACGGATGCCACGACAGACCCGAAGCCGAGCCCAGACCTTGCGGTGTCCCTCGCCCTCCCAGGGGGATGCCTCCAGGTCGGCCTCGATGGCCACCAGCAGAGCCTCGTCCGAGATCGAGGGCTTCGGTCCCCGGCGCTTTGCTGGTGGGCGCTCAGCGGTGGCCTGCTGCCGGGATTTCATGGCGTAGAACGAGGAACGGGCAAAACCCCAGGCCGCACAGACCCGCTGGAGGCCGTAGGCCAAACCCGTGCCGGGAGAGGTGGCGGCACTCATCGCCGCGACCTCCGCCGCCCCAAAGGGCCGGACGTCTCCGTCTTGGCCTCCAGCAGTTCCACCTGCATGATCAACTCCCCGATCCGCTTCATGGCGATGTCCAGTTCCGCCTTCACCGGATCGCCCTTGCGTTCCTTGAGCGAGGCATCGATCCCGGCGATCGCCTTCTCACGCCACTGCTCGAGCCGGAAAATCTCCACGCCCAACTGCCGCGACAAAAGTTCCACCGGCTCGCCACGCAAAAGCCGCAGGGCAACCTCACGCTTGCGCGTCACCGTCCACCGCTGGCCAAGTCCCAGCGGGCCTGCCGGCGAAACCTGGCCCGGGGAAAACGTGGACGAGCCAAGCTCGCCCTCGTTTACCACAGGCCCATCAACAGCAACTTTGTTCTCAAAATTGTCGGTCATGTTCCGGTCCTCCTTGGACACTTCGATTAAGCCAATTCTGTGTCCAAGGAAATCGGGTCCGACTCATGGAGTGTCTCCACGAATGCGCATAAGCTTGCCCCGGCTCCACGCTGAGGGGCAGTCCGGGCCCAGTCGAGCTACCCGAACAGCCGACGCTCGGTGACCCGGGCGGCCGATCCGGCTGGCGACGCTGCGCGCGCTGATCGCCTTCATGCGCGATTTCCCCGATGTCGGGTTCGCCACGTCGGACGAAATCGCCGGCACCTTCATCGCCCATGAAAGCGGCGGCGACATGGACGCAGCGGTGTCGTAATGTGCGGGCAACGCGGCCGCGTCACCGCCTTTCGGTCACCAGCACAACGAGTTCGAGATGAAGCCGGATACCACTTTCGTCAAAGCCGGGCGCAAGCCCCACGACCACAACTACGGCGCCGTCAACCCGCCGGTCTACCACGTCTCGACGATCCTGCAGCCTACCCTGGCGGCATGGCGCGAATCGCGTGGCCAACAACTCGACCGGGTCGTATACGGCCGGCGCGGCACGCCGACGACCTTCGCCCTCGACGAGGCGATCGCCGCCGCCGAGGGCGGCGACCGATGTGTCACCGTCGCCTCGGGGCTGGCCGCGGTTACCAACGCGCTGACCGCGTTCCTCGAGACCGGCGATCATCTGCTCATGGTCGACACCGCCTATGGCCCGACACGCAAATTCTGCGACACCGTGCTCACCGGCTTCGGCGTCGAGACGACCTTCTACGATCCGCTCATCGGCGCCGACATCGACGGATTGGTACGCAACAACACCAAGGTGGTGTATCTCGAATCGCCCGGCACCTACACCTTCGAGGTACAGGACGTGCCGGCCATCGCCGAGATCGCGCACAACCGCGGCGCGGTGGTGATCCTCGACAACACCTGGGCGTCGCCTTATTTCTTCAAACCGTTCGAACACGGCGTCGACGTCTCGGTCCAGGCCGTGACGAAATACATCGGCGGCCATTCGGACATCATGTCGGGCGCGCTGACGACCACCGAGGCGGTGCACGAGAAGGTCCGCGTCATGGCGCATACGCTGGGCGCATGCCCGGGCCCCGACGACTGCTATCTCGCGCAGCGCGGCCTTCGGACGCTCGGCGTGCGCATGCCGAGGCATCAGTCGAACGCGCTGGCCATCGCGCACTGGCTCGAGGGCCGACCCGAGGTCGAACGCGTCATGCACCCGGCGCTCGAGGGCCACCCGGGTCACGACATTTGGGCACGCGACTACTTGGGCTCGAGCGGTCTGTTCGGCGCCGTGTTGAAGCCCTGTTCGGAGACCGCTTTGGCCGCGATGTTCGACGGCTTCGAGCATTTCGGCATGGGCGCGTCGTGGGGCGCATACGAAAGCCTGATGATCCCGACCGAACCGTCGGCCGTTCGCACCGCGACGCGCTGGGATGTCGCCGGTCAAGCGGTGCGCATCCACGCCGGTCTCGAAGACATCGATGACCTGATCGCCGATCTCGAAGCCGGGCTGGATCGGCTTAGGCGCGCCGACTGATACCGCGGGCGGCGAGCGTCACGAGCGCGAACAAGGCCATCGCCGCGACCACGATCGACGCGCCGGCCGGCGTGTCCCAGGCGAGCGACCCGCCGAGGCCGGCGATGACCGCGACGGCGCCGATCGCGCTGGCCCACAGCGCCATCTGCTCGGGTGTCTTGGCGAGCCAGCGCGCCGCGGCGGCGGGAACGATCAGCAACGAGGTTACCAGCAGAATGCCGACCACCTTGAGTCCGACCGCGATGACGACGGCGAGCAGCAGCATGAAGGCGAGGCGCACGGCGCCGATGCGCACGCCTTCGACCTCGGCGAGTTCCTCGTGCACCGTCGCCGCCAGGAGCGGCCGCCAGATCACCGCCAGCGCGATCAGCACGATCGCGCCGCCGCCGTAAATCCACGCCAGATCGTGGCTGGTCACGGCCAGCACGTCGCCGAACAGATAGCTCATTAGGTCGACGCGCAGCGTCTCGACGAAGGCGAGCACGACCAACCCGACCGCGAGCGCGCCATGCGCCAGAATGCCCAGCAGCGTGTCGGTGGCAAGCGCCTGCTGGCGCTGCAACGCGACGAGCAGAAGCGCGAGCGCGATGCAGACGGCGATCACCGCGAGGTTGAGGTCGACCGCCAAGAGGAAGCCGAGCGCCACGCCGAGCAGCGCCGAATGCGCCATCGCGGCGCCGAAATAGGCCATGCGCCGCCACACCACGAAAGCGCCCAGCGGGCCGGCGACGAGGGCGACACCGACGCCGCCGACCAGTGCGCGGATGAAGAAATCATCCATGGCCGTGGTGCTCCGCGGGCGGCGTCGCGTCGTCGCTCGACAGCGGCACGATCCCGCCGCTCGCGTCGTGGCTGTGATCGTGATGATGGGTGTAGACCGCGAGGCCACGCTCGGCGAGCGGGCCGAACAGGGCGAGGTAGGCCGGGTGCCGGGTCACCGTCTCGGGGTGGCCGGTGCAGCAGACGTGGTGGTTGAGGCAGACCACGGTGTCGGTCGCCGCCATCACCAGATGCAGATCGTGCGACACCATAAGAACGCCGCAACCGCGGTCGTCCCGGATGCGCCCGATCAGCGCGTACAGCTCGCCCTGCCCGGCGATGTCGACGCCGGCGACCGGCTCGTCGAGGACCAGCAGGTCGGGTTCGCGAAGCAGCGCGCGGGCGAGCAGCACGCGCCGCATCTCGCCGCCCGAGACGCGTTGGATCGGGTGGTCGGCGAGCGCAGCGGCGCCGACTTCGTCGAGTACCGCGGCGATTGCAGCGCGCCGGCGGCCGCGCGGCGTGTCGGCGCCCAACGCGAGAAAACGGCCGACGGTCAGCGGCAGCGACGGATCGACGACCAAGACCTGGGGCATGTAACCGATGCGCAACCCGTCGCGGCGGCGGATCGTGCCGCTGTCGGGCGCGATCAGACCGAGCAGAACGCGGACCAAGGTCGACTTGCCCGATCCGTTGGGACCGATCAGCGTGACGATCTCGCCGCACCGGACGGTCAGCTCGACCTCGGAGAGAATGCTGTCACCGCCGAGGTCGAATGTGACGCCGGTCGCCTCGGCGAGGATTTCGGCGGCGCCGCCAGAGTCAGCCGGCATGGCTCTCGGCCCCCTCGCCGTCCTGGCAGTTCGGGCACCGCCCGGCAATCTCGATTGTCTGCCGCTCGACACGGAAGCCGACCTCGCCGGCGCTCGCCTCGACCGCACCGCCGATCCGCCGGTCGTCGACTTCGGCGGCAACGCCGCAGCCGGTACAGATCAGGAAATGGCCGCTGTGCGGTTTGCCCGGCGTCGGGCAGCCGACCACGGCGTTGAGTGATTCGATGCGGTGAACGAGCCCGTGGGCGAGCAGGAAATCAAGCGCCCGGTAGACCGTCGGCGGCGCCGCCGAGCGGCCTTTTTGTTGCAGTGTCTCGAGGATCGAATAGGCGCCGCGCGGCGCATGGCTGCGCCACACCAGCTCGAGAATGCGGCGGCGCAGGTCGGTCAGCCGCGCGCCGCGCCGTTCGCACAGCTCGGCCGCCGCGGCGACCGCCTCGGTTATGCAGCGGTCGTGATCATGATCGGCCGCCTCGAAGGGGGCGCGGGCATGGGTCGTCGTGTCGGGCATCGCGGATCCTCTGCAGGCTTGACGCAGTATTGTTATGATATAACATCCGCCTCACAATGCAAATGCGACTCTTTATGAATAGGAAGTCGCGGGTCCCCGGACACGCGCGCCATTTTCTCATCAGCCTGTCGGCCTGGCTGTTGCTCGGCGGCACTGCGGCGTCGGCCGATCCGCCGAACGTGGTCGTCAGCATCAAGCCGATCGAGGCGATCGTTGGCGCGGTGATGCGCGGCGTCGGCACGCCATATTTGATTATCCGCGGCAGCGGCTCGCCGCATAGCTATCCTCTGCGGCCTTCCGACGCGCGGGCACTGAGCAACGCCGATGTGATCTTCCGTGTCGGCCCGGACCTCGATGTGTTTCTCGAAAAGCCGCTTGCCGCGATCGCCACCAAGGCAACCATCGTGACCTCGATCGACGTCGAGGGATTGACGCTCTGGCCGCTGCGAACGAGCGGCCATTGGAAGGACCACGGCGCAACACACGGCGCCATCGACAGCCACGTTTGGCTCGATCCGACCAACGCGGCGGCCATGGCCCGCGCGGCGGCCGAGGCGCTCGGCGCAATCGACTCGACCAACGCAGCGATTTATCGCGCCAACGCCACGCAGTTCGGCACCGACCTCGACGCCCTCGACGCCGAGCTGCGCGGCATTCTGGCGCCGGTCCGCGAGCTGCCCTATGTCGTCTTCCACGATGCCTACCAATATTTCGAGCGCGCCTACAGCTTGAACGCCGTCGGCGCCGTCACGATCAGCCCCGAGCGTGCGCCGGGCGCCCGGCGGATCACGGAAATCAGGGCGGTCATAACCGGCCTCGACGCGCGCTGCCTGTTCAGCGAGCCGCAGTTCGAACCCGCCATCGCGGCCACCATCGTCGAGGACACGGGCGCGCGAACCGGCGTTCTCGATCCGCTCGGCGCGGCGGTCGCGTCGGGCCCCGACGGCTATCTCGCGCTCCTGCGCGGCCTGGCGCGCGCGTTGGTCGACTGCCTTGCCGCCCCCGACAAGCTTGATTGAACGACGGCGCCTCCCCACATTTTAAGCCAACCAAGCGGGCGGGGAAGTGACATGTCGGATATCGCGAGCAACGACGGCTGGTCCGAAGCGGACTCCGAAAACTTTATCGACTACGGCCGCTACTACGTGCCCGAGCGCGAACAGCAGATCGAGACGATCTGCAGTCTGATCCCCGACACACCGCCGCCGTCGCATGTCGTCGAGTTGTGCTGTGGCGAAGGCCTGTTGAGCCACGCGCTGCTCGAGCGTCTGCCGAACGCGACGGTCCACGCCTTTGACGGCTCGCCCAAATGTTGGCGCATACGCGCACGCGGTTGGCGCAATTCGGCGATCGCTTCGACACCACCCAATTCGACCTCGCCGCCAGCGACTGGCGCGCCTTTCCCTGGCCCTTGACCGGTGTCGTTTCGTCGCTCGCCATCCACCATCTCGACGGACCGGGCAAGGCGGCGCTGTTCGCCGATGTCGCGCGCGCGCTTGCGCCCGGCGGCGTCTTCGTCGTCGCCGACCTGATCGAGCCGACCAGCGAGGCCGGCCGGCGTGTCGCCGCCAAGGCGTGGGACGACGCGGTGCGCCGGCGCGCGCTCGAACTCGACGGCGACCTCGCCGCCTTCGAGGCGTTCCAGGCGGACGACTGGAACCACTATTCGGCGCCCGAGCCCGACCCGGTCGACATGCCGTCGCCGTTGAAGAGCCAGCTCGACTGGATGGCGGCAGCGGGGCTTGGCGACATCGACGTCCACTACCTCAAGGCCGGCCACGCCATCTTCAGCGGCCGCAAAGCTTAGGTCGGCCAGTGTCCAGAGGCGCCGCGCCGCTTAGGCGGCGTCGCCAGCGCGCAGGCAGTCTTCGTCGAGCGGCGTCACCGGGGTCAGATCGCGGTGGTGTTGATACTCGGGTCGGGTCTCGTTGGTCAGTGCGTTCGACACCGGGTTGACGATTAGCGAGAAGATGCGCCGCGGCCACGGCGACATGTTCGACGGCGAGCCGTGTACCAGGCAATCGCCGAAGATCAGTGCGGTGCCGGGCGGCCCCTTGGCAGCGACCAGCCCGCCTTCCGAAACCAGCCGGGCCACCGTTTCGTTATCGACGCACCACAACGGATAACTCGTCGTCACGGCGTCGAGCGTGGCCGGCTGCGGCCCGTGCCTGTGCGAGCCACGGATGAAGACCAGCGGGCCGTTGAACTCGCCGACCTCATCGAGGAAGACGTGGAGATTAAGCGCCAGCGGCTTGGGCACACCGTCCTCGCCGCGGTGCGTCGCGAAGTCATAGTGCCACTGCCAGACCTCGCCTGAAAACGCCTCCTTGGCATTGACCTTTACCTGCTGGATGTAGACCGGCTCGCCGAGGATCTGCAGCGCCGGCCCGATCAGACGCGGGTGGCGCACGAGACGGGCGTAGACCTCGTTGCGTTGGTGCAGGCCCATCGCCGTGCGCACCTTGCCGCTTGCCTTCTCACGGAAGTTCTCGGGCCGGCGTTGGGCGAACAGGTCGCCGAGCTCATCGCGCAGCAGCGCCACCTCTTCGGCCGTAAACAGTTCGGGAAGGATGAGAAAGCCGTCTTCCGCGAAGCGCCCGAGTTGTTCACCACTGAGTTCCATCATCGCCCCCGCCGCACTCCGGCATCCGGTTCCGCCGACCATGTTGCCGCCAGTCCGGCAATGTCAAGCGCGGGCACGCTCGCAGACGGGTATGGCGACGATACGGCGCAAAATGGCTTCGCGATCGGCATCGGCGGTGCCACAATGGTCCGGCTTGGCAGCGGACATTGGGCAACGGCGGAGACGGGGGTACGGCGTGCAGTTCAGTCTTTTTATCTCATGCTACTATCCAGACACCGGCTATCCGGCCGAGCGGCTCTACGCCGACATGCTCGAGCAGGCGGTATTGGCCGAGGAGCTCGGCTTCAGCGGCCTGACCGTGCCCGAGCACCACTTCATCAACATCCTGATGAACCCCGGCCCCCTGCTGCTCGCCCTCAAGATCGCCGACGCGACCAAGAGAATTCCGATCCGCATCGCCGTGCTGGTGCTGCCCTTCCTCGACATGAAACGCCTGGCCGGCGAGATCGCGCTGACCGACTGTCTGACCGGCGGCCGGCTCGAGATCGGCGTCGGGCGCGGCGCCTTCGCCTATGAGTTCAAGCGCTTCGGCGTGTCGGTCGAGGACAGCCGGGCGCATTTCGATGAATCGCTGGCCGTGCTCGAGGCCCTGCTGGGCCGCGAGGAAGTGAGCTGGGACGGCGCCTACTACACGTTCGACACCCTGACGACCATGCCGCGGCCGCTGCAACGCCCGAGCCCGCCGATCTGGATCGCGGCGCTGGCGCCGCCGGCGATCTATCACTCCGCGCTCAAGGGCTATCACATCATGACGACGCCGCTCAGCGCGAGCGCCGAGACCATGCGCGAACAGGTCGAGGCGTTCAGCAAGGCTGCCGGCGAGCTCGAGGCGAAGGGTTCCGCCGTCCCTGGCTTCTCGCTGCTGCGCGTCGGCCGCGTCGCGCGCGACGCGGCCGACGCGCGGGCGAAGCAGCGCCTGGCGTACAGCTATTTCGAGCGCTTCTACAACGTTCGTACGCTGCGCGGCGAGGTCCGCGGCGGCGCCATCGAGCCGATCGAGCTCGAGGAAACCGTCGACGAGATGGCCGCCGCGCTGCTCGTCGGCACCACCGACGACGTCATCGCCAAGCTCGAAACCTACGCGGCGCTCGGCATTCCCGAGATCAACCTCAACATGAACATCGGCGCGAGCCACCGTGAGACGATGGCCGCGATGGAACGCTTCGCGGCCGAAGTCATGCCGCATTTCGCCGCCGACCGCGCCGCCTGAGTCGGCCGGCGGCAATCCGCCGACGCAACGAAACAACACCCCATCACCTCGCAAATCATCTCTTAACCGACATTCCCCATATACCATCCAAATTCGTGGAAATCGTACCACTTTCCCACCGCCAAGGGAACTGTATCCCCTATGCAGCCATCCGATGGCATGATTTTGGTAATCGGCCCGCGCTTGGAAGGCCACTCGGTCATTTTTCTCGCCATCCAGACACACCTCTCCTGTCGCTTTCTCCTCGCCGTCGATTCCCTCGGCCTACGCCGGAGCGGGTCTTCGTCGCAGATCATCAATCAAGCTCAGGATTTTCCGGAACAGGTCCCTCGGCACCGCCACCTCAGCCAATTGGAACGTAACGTAGCGGCCATGTCGGACAACCTTGGCCCCGATCTTCACCAGCTTGTCGCGCAACGTCGTCATCGACCAGTGCTCCACCTCCTTCGGCAAAGCCAGTGTCCTCATGAAGTTGCCCAGATTGTAGGCCAGGGCGTGAAGCTGGAGCCGAACGGCATTGTTGCGGAACTTGCGACATGACAGACGGGTCCAGTTGATGGCGTTCTTGCCTTCCTTGATGTGCTGCTCCGCCGTGCCACGGTGATTATAGAACGCCACCACCCGCTTGGTAGGGCGCGACAGATTAGTGACGATGAAACCGACGCGAGGAACCAGCTCGCCGGGGTGCCACTCCACTTTGGCCACGACACGGCGCTTCTTGTTCCACGATCCGGCCTGATAGCTGAAGCTGGCGTGGAAACGGCGAACATGGTCGGGCGGGCGACCGACAGGTCGCGTAAGCAGATGGGCAATGTTCCGCTGGAGAATCGCGTTCGCTTTGAGGCGGATGACGTAGAGTAATCCCTCGGCTTCGAGATATTCGTATATCTCCGGTGAGGCGAAGGCGGCATCGCCACGAAAATACAGCCGCACCTTCCTTTCCTTATAGCGCATCACCACCGGCTCCAGAACATTCCGCCATCCGTCGGCACTGTGAACATTACCGGGGCGCAGGGAACATCTCTCCAAGTCGCCGAACTGGTTGAACAGGAATAGCGGATGCTAGCAGGTACAGCCGAAGTGACCATTGTACGCTGTTCCCTCTTGTTCGCCATGGGTCGGGCTGACGCTGCTGTCCATGTCGAGAATGATCATCTTCGGCGGATGGCGGTCATGAACCTTGTCGATCCACACCCCGTTCATGTCGACCAAGGCTTCAACGTTCTCGTCGGTGGCCAATAGCTCCGTCTCGAAGCGTCCCATCTGGCTGGTGGAAGCGGCCTGTCTTTCGATGGCCTTGCCGCCAACAATCCAGCGCATGGCGGGATCGCGTCCCAGACGGTCGGCGTCGTTCACATCGTCATAGCCGCCAAGGCGCCCGAAAACGGACTGGCGAAACTGACCCGTCATGCCGTGCCATCCGTTCTTGCCGGTACGGCTATCCTGGAAAACACCCTCGGCCATCTCAGTCAGGCCGAGGGCATCGTCAAGCTCCCGGTAGGCGAGCAACCCGGCATCAGAGGTGATCTTGGAACCGTGGAATTCAAGCTTCAATCGACGGTCAAAAACGACCCGAAGGCACCCCGGTTTCGATTCACCCATCGGGTGTGCCATATCCGCCGCTCCATGTATGCTACAACTTCATGATTCTTATAGCAGAATCGCCTTCTCGCCGCACTGAATATCGACGATACTTGGGAAATGCGGGCTTATTTAGTCTCCTATTTTTCACAATGACCTCACTAAGCCTAAGTGTCTGCTTCTTTCTTGGGCTCGATAACGTTGTGCAACTAGCCCTAATAGGCGCGTGGCTTAAACTTTACCACCATGTTACTTTATCGCTGCTTGCCGAAAACATGGAAACAGTTACCAATAAGACGCCTCACAAAGATGGAAAAAGTCGGACGGATCATTAGTGCCGTGACCTGACATATTGCCGTCCGCGTCAGGGGGCGTGCCGACACTAACGGTCAACACGCCCTTGCCCGCCTTGAAGGTGTCTGACCCCATTATATTTTCATTGGATCTGCCATTGGATTCGGCTCGGAGAATGCGGTCGTTGGGGTCCGATTTCCGATAGTGGATTGGTCGGGGGAGCCCCGTTGGCGGCGCCAGGCGCGGTTCAGTCCGTGCCCTGGCCAGCGCCGAGACCGAGTGTCTTGTCGGCGCCGTGGGCTTGGCGGTAGCGCAGCTCGGCATAGTCGCCGTATGCGATCGGCGCGTGCTTGGGCGGATCGTCGGGCCCGTGGAACGGCGCAAGGCACTCGATCACCGCGTCCCGATTCAGGTTATGGAAGAAGGCGATCGACTGGCGCCGGCACGAGCCCCGCGCGTCGGGCGGCGGGTTGACGACGCGGTGCAGCGTCGACACCCAGCGGTCGTTGGTCCAGCGCATCATCGCATCACCGATGTTGACGACGAAGCCGTCCGCGACCGCGGGCACGCCAAGCCACGCGCCCGCGCGGTTCAGCACCTGTAGGCCGCCGGGCTTGTCCTCGCTGCGCAGAATCGTCAAGACGCCGTAATCGGTGTGTGCGCCGGCGCGCAACTGGCCGGGCAACGGCGCGATGCCGGTATCGGGATAGTCGAGCACGCGGAGCGTCGACATGTGGTCGTCGAACTTGTCGTCGAGGTAGTCGGCCGGCAAGCCGACCGCCGCCATGAAGATGCCGCGGATATCGCCGGCCAGCCCGCTCAGCGCCCGATAATAGTCGTGCCACGCCGCCTCGAGCCCGGCCGGTTCGCCAGGCCAGGCGTCGCCCCAGAAATGCGGCCCGTAGTCGAGCGATTCCTTGAGGTCGCCGGGCGTCGCCTCGCCCCGGGTGCCGGCCAGGTGCTCGGCTTCGAAGCCGAAGTGCATGAGGCCGCCGCGCAGCGTACCGGTCTCCGCCACCCGTGCCTTCTGCTCGGGCGGCAGGTCGAAGAACGCGCGCGAGGTGTCGTACATGCGCGCGATCAGCGCGTCGGGCACGCCATGGCCGGTGACGACGAAGAAGCCGATTTCCTCGCAGGCGGCCCTAACGGCATCGACGACGCCCTCGGACGACGCCGGATCGCCGGCCGTGAAGCCCGACATATCGATGATCGGGATGAATACCTGTTCGGTCATGATATCCGATGGTCCCGCCGGCGTGCAAAATGCCAGCCATTGCGCGGCGCCACACACGAAGCTATGTGGCGCGCCGGTATGATCCGACACCGTCCCAATTATCAGATATCGGCGTGAGATCAACCCGCAAATAATTGACAAACAGGAATTTTTAGCCAATGATTATTGTCTGGTATAAGCCAGGCAAGGCCAATCGACCCGGCAAAATAAAAACGTTTTTGCGCATAGTGGGGACCCTCGACATGCCTTCTGACACGATTCCATTTCCCAAAGAAATCAAACCGACAACGCGTGACATTGGACTGAGCGACGCCCAGATCGCGGAAAAGATCCAGCTCGCGGTCGCACAGATTCAGGATACCATGGACGCGGCCCTGATGGCCGGGCTGATTGTCGAGCCGAGCTTCAATCAGGTCGAGAATCGTCAGACACCCTGGGGCGTGCGTATCGATTCCTTCGTCTGCCACGTCCGCACCTACCGCAGACTCACCTAACATTCGGTTAGCCACCCTTGATCGGCGGGAAGACGATCAGCGCATCGCCTTGTGCGAGCCTGCGTCCTGCACGCTCGGCGACCCTCACGATCTCACCATTGACCAGCGTGACATAGGACTCGGCGGCCGGCAGGTCGAGCGCGGTCAAGGCGTCGGCCGTCGTCGCGCCGGGCGCCAGCTCGAGCATGGCCCCGACGTCGCCGAAGGCCGACACTGGCACGACGGCGATCAGGATGACAATCATGAAGACCCAGCGAATGGCCGAGGTTAACTCGATAACGCGGTGCCTACAGCGACACGATATTGAACCGACTGACGGCGCTCGTCATCCAGCTTCCCTCGTACTGATTGCCGCGCTGACGCGACAGCATGAAGCGATAACCCAGATACTGGCCATCCTTCGATTGGAGGATAACGTCCACCTGGGCGAAGTCGCCCTCGACATTGACGTTTTGGTACTCGGCGCTGCGATGATCGACCATCGGTCCGTATACCGGGTTACGCACCATCGCCTTGAACCGCTCAAGCGGGCCGGTCATGCGCTTGTTCGTCGGCGAGGCGAAGTTGAACGTCACCTCGATGCCCCTGTCTTCATAGGGGGTGTCGTTATGTTGCAGCGCCTCGATCTGAATGCTCACCACGTCCTGAGGCGACAGTGATGGGTCCGGCTCCGTCTGTGGGAGGTGGGTGGCCTCTGCCTGCGCGGCGAGCACGACGAGCAACGCGGTGATCCCCAGGAGTTGTTTCATGGTGCTGACCCCAAGCCCGATTTGCACGTTAGCCCCACGCGCTCATTCGGCGAATGCTGCGTCACCACCGCCTACAGTCGGCCAATTCGGTCGAGCCTGCCCCCCGCATCTATCTGTTTTTGTCCGCCGCCACTAATGCATCGAGGTACTGAAAGTAGAGCTGCACGCCCTTTTCGGGCGTAATTTTCTGCCTTGGTAGGGCGGCCAAGGCGCATGCCGCCATAGCCGCGGCCGCATTTTGAAGATGTTGATCGGCCATCGTTGCCTCCCTCGGTTGCTGACGCGCCGATGGTAGGGGCGCGGTGGGCGCGAGTCGATGCTCGGCGCGGGTGATCAAGCGAAGATCAGCTTGTTGGCGGGGTCGAGCGGATCGACGCGCGCGTCGACTTCGGCGGCGAGGTACTTGATCGCCAAGCCGTGCTGGCCCAGGTAGCGCTCGGCCCAGTTGCGGTTCAGCGGCTCGCTGGCGGAGCTACCCGCGCCCAGATCGACGCGCAGGATATTACCGGCCCAACCCGTACTCACACTCCCTCTATAATTTTTGAAAAATCCGCGCACTCCCGACACATCCAGGAGTTCCTGGTTATCCAACTCCTGCCCGCCGAACCTTAATTCGTTAAGTGATTCAGTGGGTTAAATGGCGCGCCCTGCAGGATTCGAACCTGCGACCTGCGGCTTAGAAGGCCGCTGCTCTATCCAACTGAGCTAAGGGCGCATCGATGGCCGGCGTGGCGCCATGATAGCATAGCGGCCCGCTACGGGCGCCCGCCTATTGAACGCGGTCGTATCTGAAATTGTCGGAATACGACTTGGGCCGGATGACGCGTTCCTTGGGTTCGGCGACGCGATAGCCCAGACCGTTGCGCTCGGCGAAGGCGACCGCGTCGTCGCGCGTCGCGAAGCGCATGCATACCTGGCCGCGCGTGTCGGGCGAACTGGTCCAACCCATCAGCGGCTCGGTCGCGCGCGGCGAGGCCGGCTCGAACTCCAGAACCCAGTGCTTGGTGTCCGCGATGCCCGATTGCATGGCCGTCTTGGCCGGGCGGTAGATGCGTACGTCGATCAACTTGGGCCTCCGCTCGTTCACCCCGATCTATAGCCGCCCGACGACGCCCGGACAAGCCCCGCAATTCACCGCCGCGAGGCTGCCAGGTCGAAAGTAGGGTTCAGCCGTGAGGCGATGATGAATCTGGTCGGGGCGGCCGGATTCGAACCAGCGACCCTCTGCTCCCAAAGCAGATGCGCTACCAGGCTGCGCCACGCCCCGATGCGCGGAAACTAAGGGCTTTCCGGCCGGCTGACAAGGCCGGTGAAGCGCGAGCCCCGGCCGGCGATCGCCGAGGACAGCACGCTGGCGCCCGACCGACTATCGGCTCGCGATCCCGCTGCCGACCCGATACGTCAATGCCGACAACATGGGCCAATCCTGGCCATCATACCGGAGGCTGGGCTCAGGTCCCGGCCGTGTCCGGCGGTTGCAGCGCGACGGCTTCGAGATTCGCTTCGCTGGTCGTGCGCGGCAAGTCGTCGTCGATGTTGAACCAGGGGATCCGGCTCTCGACGCCGCAGTGCCAGCGGGGCGTCACGCGCGCAGGCTCGTCGAGGCTCGGGATGCGGACGAACACCGAGCCCTGCCAGCCGACCGCGAAGGGACGGTAATACAGCGCCGAACCGCAGTCGGCGCAAAAGCCGCGCTCGCCGTGTTCCAGCGCGGCGTAGAATCGCGGCGCGCCCTGGAGCAAGCGGAATGCATCACTCGGGAATCGCGCGGTAGCGTTGACCGGCGCGCCGGCGGCGCGCTGGCAGATACGGCAGTGGCAGTAATAGGCATCAGTTGGCGGCGCGGTGATCTCGTAACGGATCGCGCCGCACTGGCAACCGCCAGTGAACGCCTGCTCGGCCGCCATGGTTCACCCCGCCCTTTCGATGACCTCGACGCCGTCGTCGCGGCCGATCACCGCGGCGTCGGCCATGCCGACGAACAGGCCGTGCTCGACGACGCCGACGATGCCGGTCAGCGCGCGCGCCAGGGCGGGCGCATCGTCGATCGCGCCATAGGCGCAGTCGAGCAGATGGTGGCCCTCGTCGGTCACCATGGCATCGCCGCCCGCCACCCGACGCAACACCGGCTTGGCGCCCTCGGCCTCGAGCCGGGCGGTGACGACCGCCAAGGCAAACGGCGTCACTTCGACCGGCAGGGCAAAGCCGCCGAGGCGCTTCACCAGCTTGGTCTCGTCGGCGATGATGACGTAGCGGTCGCTCACCGAGGCGACGATCTTCTCGCGCAGCAGCGCGCCGCCGCCGCCCTTGATCAGATCGAGGTTCGGGCCGATCTCGTCGGCGCCGTCGATCGTGAGGTCGAGGCGCGTCACCCGGTCGAAGCCGACCAAGGGTATGCCGCACTCGGCCGCCAGCGCCTCGGTCGCCCGCGATGTCGGCACGCCTTGGACACGCAGGCCGCCCCTCACCCGCTCGCCCAGCAGGCGCACCAGATGCGCCGCGGTCGAGCCGGTGCCGAGGCCGAGCACCATGCCGTCCTCGACATAGTCCAGGCTGCGTTCCGCGGCGCGCCGCTTGCCAACGTCGGCCATGACGATTCCCCTCCGGCGCGCAGCCTCGCACGGCGGCCCGCCGCCGACAATAGCGCGCGACTTGAGATTCGCGGCGATTCGCCGCACATTGCGCCATCGGACACCGTCAATCCAAACGAAGCGCTCCATGACACAGCACACCACGCCCGTTCATGTCGTCGGCGGCGGCCTCGCCGGCGCCGAGGCCGCCTGGCAGCTCGCCCGCGCGGGCGCACCCGTGGTGCTGCACGAGATGCGGCCAGAGCGGGGGACGGAAGCGCATGTCACCGACCAGCTCGCCGAGTTGGTCTGCTCGAACTCGTTTCGCTCGGACGACGCCGAACGCAACGCGGTCGGGCTGCTGCACGAAGAGATGCGCCGCTGCGGTTCGCTGATCATGGCGGCGGGCGACACGCATCAGGTGCCGGCCGGTGGCGCGTTGGCGGTCGACCGTGAAGGCTTCGCCGCCGCCGTCGAGAGCGCGCTCGAGGCCGAGCCGCTGGTCGAAATTCGCCGCGCGGAGGTCACCGGTCTGCCGCCTGAAGACTGGGGGCTCTCGATCATCGCCACCGGCCCCCTCACCTCGCCCGCGCTGGCCCAAGCGATCGGCGCGGCGACCGGCGAGGACAGCCTCGCCTTCTTCGATGCCATCGCGCCGATCGTCCACAAGGACTCGATCGATTTCGACGTCGCCTGGTTCCAATCGCGCTACGACAAGGAAGGCCCGGCCGGCGACGCCGCGGCCTACGTCAACTGCCCGCTCGACCGCACCCAATACGAAGCGTTCATCGACGCGCTGCTCGCCGGCGACAAGACCGAATTCAAGGACTGGGAGAAATCGACGCCCTATTTCGAGGGCTGCCTGCCGATCGAGGTGATGGCCGCGCGCGGCCGCGAGACGCTGCGCTTCGGGCCGATGAAACCGGTCGGCCTGACCAATCCGCGCCGCCCCGAAGACAAGCCCCACGCCGTCGTCCAGCTGCGCCAGGACAACGCGCTCGGCACGCTCTACAACATCGTCGGCTTTCAGACCAAGCTGACCTACGGCGCCCAGGCGGATATCTTCCGCGCCATCCCGGGCCTCGGGGACGCGCGATTCGCGCGGCTCGGCGGCATCCACCGCAACACCTTCCTGAACAGCCCCAAGCTGCTCGACGCCGAGCTGCGCCTGAAGGCGCGACCCGACATCCGTTTCGCCGGCCAGATCACCGGCGTCGAGGGCTACGTCGAGAGCGCGGCGATCGGCATCCTCGCCGGGCGCTTCGCCGCGGCCGAGCGTGACGGGCGCCACCAGACGCCGCCACCAACGACGACCGCGCTGGGCGCGCTCCTGAACCACATTACCCGGGGCGCCGACGCCGCCACCTTCCAACCGATGAACGTCAACTTCGGCCTGTTCCCGCCGCTCGACGGCCGGATCGGCAAGAAGCAGCGCAAACCGGCCATGGCTCGCCGCGCGCTGGCTGACCTCGACGCCTGGCTCGGCGGCCAGCGGGCGGCGGCCGAATAAACCGGGGCCGGTATTCACGACGAAAACACAAGCGACGATGATGAGTGATTATTATGATCTGGGCGATTACCAGCGCCCGATAACCACTGCCTCGCCCGACGCCCATCTATGGTTCAACCGCGGCCTAATCTGGTGTTACGCGTTCAACCAGGAAGAAGGCGTGCGATGTTTCCGCCGCGCCGCCGAGTTCGACCCCGACTGCGCCATCGCCTACTGGGGCGTCGCTTACGCCAAGGGGCCATTCTACAACCTGTTGTGGACCGATTTCACGGCGAGCGAGCTCGAGGACGTCGTCGTCACCTGCCACGAAGCCGCAGGGCGGGCGCTGGCGCTCAGCGGCCGCGTCTCGCCGGTCGAACAGGCGCTGATCCGGGCGTTGACCCAGCGCTACCAATCAGACCGAGTCGTCGGCTACGACGTCTTACAGACCTGGATAGACGACTACGCGGTAGCCATGGCCGAAGTTTATGCCGCGTTCCCCGAAGACTTCGACGTCATCGCGCTCTACGCCGAGGCCCTGATGACCCGGACGCCCTGGAGGCTGTGGGATGTCGACAAGGGCGTCCCGGCCGAGGGCGCCGACACGCTCGAGGCAATCGCCGTGCTCGAGCGCGGCATGCGGCTGGTCGAGGAACGCGGCGCCGAGCCGCATGCCGGTATGGTGCACATGTACATCCATGCCATGGAGATGTCGCCGACCCCTGAAATTGCGCTGCCCGCGACGGATGCGCTGCGCGATCTGGTGCCCGACGGCGGACACCTGCGTCACATGCCGTCACACATCGACGTGCTGTGCGGCCGCTATGTCGAGGCGATTACCGCCAACGACAAGGCGATCGCCGCCGACAAGAAGTTTCTCGACCTTGCCGGTCCGCATGATTTCTACATGACGTCGTGCTGCCACGATTTTCATCTCAAGATGTACGCGGCGATGTTCGCCGGCCGATTCCAATCGGCGCTCGATGCCGCCGACGGTCTCGCCGAAATGCTCACCGAGGACGTGCTGCGCAACGACCAGCCCTACACGGCGGCCACACTCGAAGGCTATTACTCGATGAAGATGCACGTGCTGGTGCGCTTCGGCAAATGGCGGGAGATCGTCGACACACCGCTGCCCACCGACGCCGAGCTCTACTGCGTCACGGTCACCATGCACCACTACGCCAAGGGCGTCGCCAACGCGGCATTGGGCAACATCGAGGCCGCCGAACGGGAAAAGATCGCCTTCGAGGCGGCCGTCGCGAACATCGCGAACGACCGTTTCTTCTTCAACAACTTCGCCACCGATATCATGGACGTCGCCCGCGCGATGCTGGATGGCGAGCTGGCCTACCGGAAGGGCGACTACGACGACGCCTTTGCCGATCTGCGTCAGGCGGCGGCACTCAGCGACCGGCTGCATTACACCGAGCCCTGGGCCTGGATGCATCCGCCCAGGCACGCGCTCGGCGCCCTGCTTCTCGAGCGGGGTCACGTCGAGGAGGCGGAGCGCGTCTATGCCGCCGATCTCGGGCTGACCGACGAATTGAACCGCTGCTGCCAGCATCCGGGCAACGTCTGGAGCCTGCACGGTTATGTCGAGTGCCTCAGGCGGCAACAGAGGGACGCCGAGGCCGACGCCATCCAACCCCGGCTCGACGCCGCGTTGGCAACATGTGATGTGCCGATCGGCGCGTCCTGTTGTTGCCGTGGCACGACGCTCGCGGACGGCCGCGGCGCATGAGCCGGAGCGGCGACCGGAAATCGATCCGTGTCGGCGCGGCCCAGTTCGATGCGGTCGCGGGCGACATCGCCGCGAACATCGCCGCGCATGAACGATTGATTGACGACGCCGGCAGCCGCGGCGTCGAAGTGCTGGTCTTTCCCGAACTCTCGCTCACGGGCTACGCCTCGCCGCTCGACGATGCTGGCTCGGCGCGCCACGTGATTGATCCGGGCGGGCCGGACCTCGGACCAATCGAGGACGCCTGCCGAAGAAACCGGGTCGTCGCCGTCGTCGGCGCCAGCATCAACACCACGGCCGGGCTGGGACTCGCCGCCTTCGTCGTCGATCGACGGGGCCGGGTTTGCGCGACCTACGTCAAGCAGCACCTCGACGGCCACGAGAAGGACTGGTTCGTACCGGGCACGACGAGATGCCTGATCGAGGTCGATGGCTGGCGGCTGGCGCTCGGCATCTGCTACGACGCAAGCTTTCCGGAACACGGCCGCGGATTGGCGCTCGAAGGTGCCGACGCCTATCTGGTGTCGGGCGCGTTCCCGCTCGGCGATTCTGATCACCGGCGATCGGTCTATTTTCCGGCTCGCGCCTTGGAAAACACCGTCTACGTCGCCTTCGCGAACTTCGTTGGCGGCCATGACGGGCGGCAATACTGCGGGCGAAGCGCCGTCCATGGCCCAGACGGCCGCCTGCTCGCCGAGGCCAGCCCCGATCGACCCGGCATGGCGGTGGCCGAGTTCGACCCCGAGCACCTACGGCAGGTCCGCGAATCGCTGCCCATGCTCGCCGACCGCCGCGCGGACCCCGCGCCAATCCAAACGAGCAGGGCTCAGTAGCGACCGGTCACCGCGGCGATAACGAGGCGCAGCTTGCGGCCGAGGCCCGAGGCCGCGAGGCTTGGGTCGAAGACATCGTGGCGCGCACTTGCCAGGCGCGCCAGATCACGCGCCGCCAGCGTCGCCGGCAGCAGCGCGGCGAGCGCATCCCTTGGCACCTTGCCACGCAACGCCCGCGCGGCATCGAGATGGACGCGCGCAGCATCGGCGACTTGTTTCGCAACCACAGACAGGCCCGCCGGGGACCGTCCCGCGAAGACCTCTCCCCGCGTGACCCCCGCTGCCGCCAGAAGTTCCACCGGCAGATAAAGCCGGCCCGCACTGGCGTGAAACGGCACCGCGCGCAGCAGACCGGTGAGCGCCCAGGCGATGCCGACATGCCGCGCCGCCTCGCGCGCGCCCGCGCCGCCGCCCAGCACGCCGACAGCCAATCGCGCGAGCGTCGCCGAGGTGCCATCGGCATAATCCTCGAGCGCCGCGAGATCGGCCGGCGGTTCGTCGTCGAGGTCACGTTCGCGGCTGTCGATCAGGCGGTCGATCTCGGCGCGTTCGAGGCCGCCGGCGGCGGCCGCGGCGGCAAGCGCCGCGGCGACATCGTGCTTCGGCGGCTTGCCGTCATAGATCGCGGCGACCGCGTCACGCCACCATTGCAGGCGGATCATGCCGAGCATCGGCTCGCTGACCTGCTCGCGGGTGCGCGCGATTTCGTCGTTGAAGGCGTAAAGCGCGAACAACGCCTCGCGCCGCGCGGCGGGGGCGAACAGCGTGCACAGGTAGCGATCGGGATCGTGGCGCCGCACTTGTTCGGCGCAGGGTGATAGCGTTGTCGCGCGCGGCATCGGGTTCAGCTCATATTCGCCACAAATTCTTTCGATGGCTTTGATCTCGCGGCAGTTTGCCATATATTGACGCCGCTTGGTGGGCACCGGGCGCACATGGGGTAAAAGGGCTGGAAAAATGGCTAAGATTCTCGGATCGATTCAAAATACCGTCATCGCGGGCTTCGTGCTCGCGGTCATCCTCTTCATTCTCTACTACGGCATCGAGGGATATACCGGCAGCGACTTCGGCGCCTTCTTCTGGCGTTGGCTGCACGTCATCTCCGGCGTCATGTGGATCGGCCTGTTGTGGTACTTCAACTTCGTCCAGATCCCGTCGATGCCGAAGATTCCCGACGACCAGAAGCCGGCGATCGGCAAGGTGATCGCGCCGGCGGCGCTGTTCTGGTTCCGCTGGGCGGCGATGGCGACGATCGTCACCGGACTCATTCTCGCCATGACCAACGGCTACATCGTCGAGTCGCTCACGCTCGGCATCGTCGGCGGCGAGTTCGGCCACACCTCGATCGGTATCGGCATGTGGCTGGGCATCGTCATGTGGTTCAACGTCTGGTTCGTCATCTGGCCGAACCAGAAGAAGGCGCTCGGCATGGTCGAGGTCGGCGCCGACGAGAAGGCGGCGGCGGCGCGCACGGCGATGCTGTTCTCGCGCACCAACACGCTGTTGTCGTTCCCGATGCTGTTCGCCATGGTCTCGGGGCAAGCGCTCTATCACATCTCGTGACACCCGACAGGCGAATCGACTGAACCGGAAGGGGGCCCTCGGGCCCCTTTCCTTTTGCCGATAGTGCCTTATTCGATCAATCGGGATCGGTCGGAATCTACCAGCCCGCGCCAACCTTATTGGGACAAGAAGGGGCCGCCGACCGTTCGGCCAGTCCTTGTGGGATCAAGAATGGCCTTGTGGGATCAAGAATGGCCTTGTGGGATCAAGAATGGCCTTGTGGGATCAAGAATGGCCTTGTGGGATCAAGATGGCCTTGTGGGATAAAGATTGGCCTTGTGGGATAAAGATTGGCATGCGCGGCGATTGAGCGCAGGTCACCTTTAGGTGACCGCACAACAAACTAGCGAAGCGCGACGATGAACAGGCGGCGGAACGGCAGCAGCGTCCGGCCGTCGGCGCGGCGCGGATAGGCGCGCGCGATGCGCGCCGTATAGTCGGCCAGAAAGCCGGCGCGCTCGGCCTCGTCGAGCGGCGTGAGATAGGGCCTGAGCCCGGTTCCCTTGGTCCATTCAACGACCGGGTCCGCTCCCTCGAGCACGTGGACGTATTCGGTTTCCCAGATGTCGAGGCGCGTTACGTGAGGCGCCACGATGTCGTAGTAGGCATCGGGTTCGGCGACCGGCTTGAAGGGGCGCATGTCGCCGAGCTTGGTCCGCCACGGACCGGCCACCGCGGCTTCGCGCATACATTGGTGGCTCGGCGCGTCGTGGTTGCGCGGCATCTGCACGGCGAGCGTGCCACCCGACGCAACCATCCCGGCAAGCCTCGGGAACAGCACCGCGTGGTCGCCGACCCACTGCAGCGATGCGTTGGCGAAGACAAGATCGGCCGCTTCCGGCGCCTGCCAAACGGCGGCGTCGGCCTCGATCCATTCGATCTCGGGATCGACCTCGCGTGCCTTGGCAAGCATCGCGGCGGAACTGTCGACGCCGGTGATCGTGGCCGCGGGCCAGCGCGCCCTGAGCAGACCGGTCACGCGCCCGTCGCCACAGCCTAGGTCGTAGATGCGGCCGGCGGCGTCGAGCGGGACGCGGGCGAGCAGATCGTGGACCGGGCGCTCGCGCTCACCGCCGAACTTGCCGTATTGCGCGGGATCCCAGACCGTCCGCGCCATAGCTAATCGACCGCGATGAGCGCGGCGGCGACGCGGCGCGCTTCGGCCAGGAGGACGTTGTAGGTGCGGCAGGCCGCGCCGGTGTCCATGACGTCGAGCGCGATGCCGGCATCGCGAATGGCGGCGCGTAACGCGGCCGGCGCGGGCAACATTTGGGCGCCCGAGCCGATCAGCAGAATTTCGACCGCCGGCACGGCGGCGGTCACGACGGCAAGGCTCTCGGGCGTCACCTGGGCGAAGGCGGCGACCGGCCAGGCGACCAGGCGGTCGGGAAAGACCAGCATCGAGCCGGTCACCCGGTTGCCGTCGATCGTGAAGCCGCCCGCGCCGTATCCTTGGATGATCGTGCGTCCGACCGGGATCTGCGGGGTGATGTCCATGGCAATCGCGGCGCCGCTGGGCGCGGCGTTCAGACCGACGGCTCTTCGGCCTCGGCGGCGTCGTCTTGGTCGCGCGCCGGGCCACGGCGCACGCCGAGCACGAGCAGCAACGGGACGGCGATGAAAATCGACGAATAGGTGCCGACCACGACGCCCCAGATCATCGCGAAGGTGAAGCCGGCGAGCACCTCGCCGCCGAAGAAATAGAGCGCGAACAGGGCCAGCAGCGTGGTCAGCGAGGTCATCGTCGTGCGCGCCAGCGTATTGTTGACGCTGAGGTCGAGCAGATCGGGTATCGGCATGGTCTTGAATTTGCGCAGGTTCTCGCGCACCCGGTCGTAGATCACCACCGTGTCGTTGATCGAATAGCCGACGATGGTCAGGATCGCCGCGATACTCGCCAGATTGAACTCGATGCCGGTCAGCGAGAACATGCCGACGGTGAGCCCGACGTCGTGGAGCAGCGCGAGCACCGCGCCGATGCTGAACTGCCATTCGAAACGGAACCATATGTACAGCAGCATCAGCACGACAGCGCTCAAGACCGCGATGGTGCCCGCCTCGACCAGCTCGGCGCTCACCTTCGGCCCGACGAACTCGACGCGCCGATAGCTCATCTCGCCATCGCCCAGGCCGGCAAGCGCCTGCTTGACGGTCTCGACCGCTTCGAGCTGCGCCTTCTCGCCGCCGGGCTGGCGCGCGACGCGGATCAGCACATCGTCGGCGGCGCCGAATTCCTGCAGCGCCACTTCGCCCAGCCCGATATCGCCGAGCACGCTGCGCATGCGCCCGATATCCGCTGGGCCCGACGTCTGGACCTCGATCAGAATGCCGCCCAGGAAGTCGATGCCGAGATTGAGGCCGCGCACGAGGAACAGCCCCGCCGAGGCGACGATCGCAGCCAGCGAGACGGCGAAGAAGATGCGCCTGAGGCCGACCAACCTGAAGGTCGTCTTGTGCGGGATCAGGCGAAGGCCCTGCATCGTCCGTTCCCGCTATACCGGCAGGGTCTGCGGCCGGGTACGGCGCAGCCAGACGACGATCAACAGCCGCGTCACCATGACCGCGGTGAACAGCGAGGTGCAGATGCCGATGGCGAGCGTCACGCCGAAGCCCTTGACCGGCCCCGAGCCGAGCCCGAACAAGAGGATCGCGGCGATCAGCGTGGTGACGTTCGAATCGATGATCGTGGTCAGCGCGCGCTGATAGCCGGCGTCGACCGCCGAGAACGGCGTCCGCCCGTTGGCGAGCTCCTCGCGGATGCGTTCGAACACCAGCACGTTGGCGTCGACCGCCATGCCGATGGTCAAGACGATGCCGGCGATGCCGGGCAGCGTCAGCGTCGCCTGCAACAGCGACAGCACCGCCGCGATGATCACGATGTTGAAGATCAGCGCGACGTTGGCGGCGAGGCCGAACAGGTTGTAGGCGACCGCCATGAAGACGATGACCAGCGTCAGTCCGAGCACGGCGGCGATCTTGCCGGCGCGGATCGAATCGGCGCCGAGGTCGGGGCCGACGGTACGCTCCTCGAGGATGGTCAGCGGCGCGGGCAGCGCGCCAGCGCGCAACAGGAGCGCGAGATCGGTCGCGCCTTGCGTCGTGAAACTGCCCGAAATCACGCCGCGGCCGCCGGTGATCGGCTCGCGGATGACCGGCGCGCTGATCACTTTGTTGTCGAGCACGATGGCGAACGGCCGGCCGACGTTATCGGTGGTTACCTTGGCGAACTTGCGGGCGCCGACCGAATCGAAGCTGAAGGCGACGACGGCCTCGCCGGTCTGGAAGCTGGGCTGGGCGTCGACCAGGTTTTCGCCGCTGACCATGATGCGCTTGCGCACGACGTATTGGATCGGCCGGCCGGTCGAATCGATCTCGTCGTCGGAATCGAGCAATTCGGACCCGGCCGGCAGACGGCCCGCGCGCGCGTCGGCAACCGTGGTGTTGGGATCGACCAGTCGGAAGTGCAGCTTGGCGGTCTTGCCGAGCAAGCGCTTGATGCGGTCGGGGTCGTCGACGCCGGGCAGTTGGACCAGGATGCGTTCGCGACCCTGGCGCTGGATGGTCGGCTCGCGCGTGCCGGTCTCGTCGATGCGCCGGCGGACGATTTCGAGCGATTGGGTGATCGCCGAATCGCGGATCGCGTTGAGCGCTACTTCGGTGAGGATGATCGAGACGGCGCCGTCTTCGGTCGCCGTGATCGTCGCGTTGGGATCGACGTCGGCGAGCAGCGCCTTGGCGTCGGCGATCGTCGCGGGATCGACCAGTCGCAGGCTGACGCCGCTCGCGCTGGCACCGAGCCCCTTGTAGCCGATGCGCGCGCCGCGTAGGGCGACCCGCGCCTCGTCGACCAGCGCCTCCAGACGCTCCTTGACGACAGCGCTGACCTCGACCTCGAGCAGGAGGTGGGAGCCGCCCTGCAGGTCGAGACCCAGATTGAGCTGCTGATGCGGCAGCCAAGTGGGTATGGCATCGGCCTGATCGCGGCTCAACAGGTTGGGCGCCGCGAACACGAGGCCAGCGAGACAGACCCCGATGACGAGGATGATCTTCCAGGGTGCGAAATAGAGCATCGAGCGGTAGCTCAGCCGTCCTTATCGACGGTTCGCTTGCGGCCTTTCTTCATCGACCCGCCATCGCCGTCACCGCCGTCCTTATCGACGGTTCGCTTGCGGCCTTTCTTCATCGACCCGCCATCGCCGTCACCGCCGCCCTTGGCGTCATCGTTGGCGGCCGGCTCGGTCTGCGCCTTCAGCTCGGAGACCGTCGAGCGCAGCACGCGGACGCGCAGGTTCGGCGCGATCTCGACAAGCAATTCGTTGGGGCCCTCGACGCGCGTGACCTTGCCGACGATGCCGCCACCGGTGACAATGCGGTCGCCGCGCCCGAGGTTGTCGAGCATCGCGCGGTGCGCTTTCATCTTCTTCTGCTGCGGCCGGATCATCAGGAAGTAGAACACGACGAAGATCAGGATGAACGGCAGGAACATCTCGAATCCGCCCCCGCCGGCGCCGCCGGCAGCCTGTGCGTAGGCCGGTGAAATGAACAGCATCGAGGTCTCCTTGGCTTCCCTCAAAGGCCAGCGGACTATAGCGGCAGTCGGCGGTTTTGCAAGCGGCGCCAAATGCGCCGGTTGAGGCGTCGGTATTGACCCTTTGGTCGCCTGTGATACGGTGCCGCGCCTGTTGCCAAGCCAAGGTCGTTGCCATGCTCGATCCGACGCTCGAACCCCTGCTCCGCCGTATCGCCGATGCGCTCGACCGCATCGCGCAACCGGCGCCCGCCGATGCCGATCTCGGAACGGCGGATGCTTTCGTCTGGCACGCCGAGAGCAATGTCTTGAAGGCGGTGCACGACGTCAACACCATCGATTACGCGCTGCTCAAGGGCATCGACCGGGTGCGCGACATCCTGATGGAGAACACGCTGCGCTTCGCCGACGGCGTGCCGGCCAACAACGCGCTGCTGTGGGGTGCGCGCGGCATGGGCAAGAGCTCGCTGGTCAAGGCGCTGCACGCAAAGGTCAATGCCGATCGGCCTGGCGCGCTGGCGCTGGTCGAGATCCACCGCGAGGACATCCTCTCCCTGCCCCGTCTCCTGACCCGACTGCGCGACGCCGAGCGGCGCGTCGTCATCTTCTGCGACGACCTGTCGTTCGACGGCCCCGACACCAGCTACAAGTCGCTCAAGGCGGTGCTCGAGGGCGGCATCGAGGGCCGCCCCGACAACGTGCTGTTCTACGCCACCTCGAACCGCCGCCACCTGATGCCGCGCGACATGATCGAGAACGAGCGTTCGACCGCGATCAGCCCGTCCGAGGCGGTCGACGAAAAGGTCTCGATGTCGGACCGCTTCGGCCTGTGGCTCGGCTTCCACGGCTGCACCCAGGACGTCTACCTCGACATCGTCGCCGGCTATGTCGCCCATTACGGCCTCGACACCGAGCCCGAAGCGCTGCGCGCCGACGCCATCGAATGGTCGATGACGCGCGGCGCCCGCTCGGGCCGGGTCGCCTGGCAGTTCATCCAGGACGTCGCCGGCCGCCAGGGCAAGCGGCTGGGCTAATTCACGAGCCCGACGGGGTCGCGCGTATGCAGTTCAGCTTCTATTTGCCGTGCTATTGGCCCGATACCGGCGTGCATGCGCATGTCATGTACGCCGAGATGCTCGACCAGGCGGTGCGCGCCGAGGAACTCGGTTTCGCCATGCTCGGCGTGCCGGAGCATCATTTCATCAACTACCTGGTCCACCCGAGCCCGCTGCTGAGCGCGGTCAAGGTGGCGAGCGTGACCGGGCATATCCCGATCATCACCTCGGTGCTGGTACTGCCGTTTCTCGACATGCGCCGGATCGCCGGCGAGATCGCCCAGGCCGACTGCCTGACCGACGGGCGCATTCATCTCGGCGTCGGGCGCGGCGCGTTCCGCTATGAGTTCGACCGCTTCGGCGTGACGCCCGAGGAAAGCCGCGCCAAGTTCGACGACAGCCTGGCACTGTTGAAGGCGCTGTTGAGCGAGACCGAGGTGTCGTGGGACAGCCCGTACTACAACTTCGCGCCGCTGACCATCACGCCGCGGCCTCTGCAGCAGCCCTATCCGCCGATCTGGATCGCCGCGCTCGGCTACGAGGCGATCTACCATTCGGTGCTGAACGGCTACCACGTCATGACGACGCCGCTGCGCGATCCCTTCGCGGTCGCCAGGATGCAGGCCGGCGCGTTCGCCGACGCCGTCGCCGCCGGCGGCGCCGATACGGCGGGGCGCATGTTCTCGATGCTGCGCATGCTCTATGTCGCCGAGGACGAGGCCGACCGCCGCGCGAAGCTCGAGATCGCCTATGCCAACCACCGGCGTTTCGTCAACGTCTTCGACACGCCCGGCGAGGTCGTCGACGGCGCGATCGTGCCGATCGATGTCGCCGAGACCGTCGAGGACATCGGCGAGGCGCTGCTCATCGGCACGGCGGCCGAGTGCATCGACAAGCTGACGCCCTACGCGGAACTCGGTATCTTCGACCTGATGCTCAACATGAGCTTCGGCGCCAGACACGCGGATGTGCTGGCGTCGATGGACCGTTTCGCGGCCGACGTGATGCCACATTTTACCGCACAACCATGAGGTCACGCAGATGACACCCAGCTACCAACACGCCCTGATCGTCGGCGCCGGCGCCGGCCTTTCCGCTTCGCTCGCCCGCAAGTTCGCCGGCGAAGGCCTCAACGTCTCGCTCGCCGCGCGCGACCCCGGCAGTCTTGCCGCGCTGTGCCAAGAGACCGGCGCCGACGCCCTCGCCTGCGACGCGTCGTCGCGCGAAGATGTCGCCGCGCTCTTCGCCGCGCTCGACGGCGGTGCCGGCGCGCCCGACGTCGTCGTCTACAACCCGAGCGCCCGGGTGCGCGGGCCGTTCATCGAGATCGACGCCGCAGGCGTCGAGAAGGCGCTCAAAATCACCGCCTATGGCGGCTTCCTGGTCGCCCAGGAGGCCGCCCGGCGCATGGTCGAGAACCGACACGGCGCGATCCTGTTCACCGGCGCCTCGGCCAGCGTCAAGGGCTATGTCCACTCGGCGTCCTTCGCGATGGGCAAGTTCGCGCTGCGCGGCCTGGCGCAATCGATCGCGCGCGAGCTCGCGCCCTCGGGCATCCATGTCGCACATTTCGTGATCGACGGCGGCATCCGCAACTCGGGTCACACCGAAGCCGCCGACAATCCCGACAGCATGCTCGATCCCGACGCCATCGCGGCGAGCTATTGGAGCGTGCTGGCCCAGGACCGCAGCGCCTGGACCTGGGAGATCGAGCTGCGCCCCTGGGTCGAGACTTTCTGAGAGTTTTTTCTGCGGTCAAACGCCGCGCATGCCAATCTTAATCCCACAAGGCCATTCTTAATCCCATAAGGCCATTCTTAATCCCATAAGGATTGGCCGAACGGTCGGCGGCCCCCCTCTTGTCCCAATAAGACTGGCGCGGGCTGGAAGAACTCGATCAACGCAAATTGATCGAATGGTCCTTTGGCGCGGCCCGGCCGTCAGTTCGACGCCAGGTGCTTCAGTGGGTCGACCACCTTGGTGCCGCGGCGCAGCTCGAAATGCGATTGCGGCGCGGTGACGTTGCCCGAGCTGCCGATCTTGGCGATCGTCTGGCCGCGGCGCACCGTGTCGCCGCGCCCGACCAGCAGCACGTCGTTGTGCGCATAGGCCGTGGTCCAGCCATCGGCGTGGCGGATGAGCAACAAGTTGCCATAGCCGCGCAGTTCGTTGCCGGCGTAGGCGACGACGCCCGCCTCGGCGGCAAGCACAGGCGCGCCGCGCGGCGCCGAAATGTTGATGCCGTCGTTGTGAAAGCCGCCGCTCTTTGGACCGAACTTCGAGAGCACGGTGCCCTTGACCGGCCACAGAAAACGCCCGCTGCTGCGCGGCGGTGGCGTCGGGATCGGCGCCGTCGGCGGCGCCTTGGCGGTGGTGTCGACCTTGGGCGCCGGCGACGGCGGCTCGACGGCCACGGCCGCGGTCTGCATCGCAGCGGCCGAGGTGACCGGTACGTTAAGCCGCTGGCCGACCAACAGCAGATAGGGTGGTGCGAGCCGGTTAGCGCGCGCCAGCGCGTTCATGTCGATGCCGTAATTGCGCGAGATGCCATACAGCGTATCGCCGCGCACCACGGTGTGGACGCGCCCGCGCGGCAGCCTCAATACCTGGCCGACGAGCAGCTTATAGGGCGGCTTGAGCCGGTTCATCTCGATCAACGCGCGCATCGAGACGTTGTAGCGCCGGGCGATGATGTGGACCGAATCGCCGGATTTGACGGCGATGCTCGCCGGCGCCTGCCGGACCGCGGTGATGGTCGGCTTCTCGGCGGGCGGCGGCGGCACGTCGCCCGACGCTTTATATTCGACGGTCGCCGGCCGCTGCACGCAACCGGCGACCAGGAGGGCGAAGAGAAGCGCCCGCGCGGCAGCGCGCACGGTCATCGATCACTCCACATCGTCGTCGGTGTCGCCGGCGACCAGCGGTACGAAACGCACGCCGATCAGCCGATCGAGCTCGTGGCCGTCGGCGGTGCGGCGTACGCGGACGAGTTCCTGGGCGAGCGGGTCGGGCCCGATCGGCAGCACCATGACGCCATCCTCGGCGAGCTGCTCGACCAGCGCCGGCGGCACGACGGGCGCACCCGCGGTCACCATGATGCGATCGAACGGCGCGTGCTCGGGCCAGCCCTTCGTGCCGTCGCCATAGCGTGTCGTGATGTTGGTGACGCCCAGCTTGGCGAAGCGCATTTCGGCGTCGCGCAGGATCGCGCGATGGCGCTCGACCGTGTAGACGCGGCGGCAGAATTGCGCCAGCACCGCCGCCTGATAGCCGGTGCCGGTGCCGATCTCGAGTACCGTCATGTCGTCGTGGACGTCGAGCATCTGGGTCATATAGGCGACCACGAAGGGTTGGCTGATGGTCTGCCCGCGGCCGATCGGCAGGGCCGAATTGTCGTAAGCGTGCTCGGCCAGCGACGGCGGCACGAAACGCTCGCGCGGCACGCGCTCGAGTGCTGCGAGCACGCGCATGTCGGTGATGCCCTCGCTGCGCAACTGCATGATCAGGCGAATCTTCTGGATGTCGAGTTCGCCGCTCACGCCAGCGCCTTGCGCAAGCGGGTGCTGGTCGGGCGGTGCGTCAGATCGAGCGACAGCGGCGTCACGGCGATCGAGCCGCCGACGACGACCGCCATGTCGGTGCCGGCGTCGGGCACTTCGAGGCCGCGCATGCCGCCGATCCAGTAGTAGGGCTGGCCGCGCGGGTCGAGCCGTTCGGTCAGCGCGTCGCCGAACTTGTGGCGGCCCTGGCGCGCGACAACGACGCCCTCGACCGCGCCCGCCGCGACGTCGGGAAAGTTGACGTTCATCAACACGTTCTTGGGCCAGCCGATGTCGATCAGGCGGCGGATAAGGTCGGGCGCGTGGCGCCGGACGGTGGCCCATTTGACCCGCGCGCGATCGCCGTATTCCTGGCTGAGCGCGATCGCCGGCACGCCCAGGATGGTCGCCTCCATGGCCGCCGCGATTGTGCCCGAATAGGTCACGTCGTCGGCGACGTTGCTGCCTCGGTTGACGCCCGACAGCACGAGATCGGGCGGCGGCCCCGGTATCAGCTTGTTGATCGCCAGCATGACGCAATCGGTTGGCGTGCCGTCGATGGCGAGGCGCTGCGAGGAGATGCGCCGCACGCGCAACGGCCGGTGCAGGGTCAGCGAATGGCCGGCGCCGCTCTGCTCGGTTTCCGGCGCGACCACCCAAACGTCGTCGGAAAGTTGCCTGGCGATGTCCTCGAGCACCTTGAGCCCGCGGGCGCGGATGCCGTCGTCGTTCGAGACCAGAATTCGCATGCGCGGCCGCCCTCCCGCGCGGTCAGTCGACCGGCTCGATACGCTCGAGCCCATCCATGTAGGGACGCAACGCCTCGGGAATGGTCACCGATCCGTCGGCCTCCTGGTAGTTCTCCAACACCGCGATCAGCGTCCGGCCGACGGCGAGGCCCGAGCCGTTAAGCGTGTGGACGTGCCGCGTGCCCTTCTCGCCCTCGGACCGGAACCGCGCCTTCATGCGGCGCGCCTGGAAGTCGGTGCAGTTCGAGCAGCTCGAAATCTCGCGGTAGGCGTCCTGGCCGGGCAGCCAGACTTCGATGTCATAAGTCTTCTGCGCGGCGAAGCTCATGTCGCCGGCGGCGAGGACCACGACCCGGTAGGGCAGACCGAGGCGCTCGAGCACGGCCTGGGCGCATTCCGTCATGCGCTCGTGCTCGGCGTCCGAGCGGTCGGGATGCGTGACGCTGACCAACTCGACCTTGGTGAACTGGTGCTGGCGGATCATGCCGCGCGTGTCCTTGCCAGCCGCGCCGGCCTCGGAGCGGAAGCACGGCGTGAACGCGGTGTAGCGCAGCGGCAGCACGGCCGCGTCGACGATTTGGCCGGCGACCATGTTGGTCAACGCCATCTCGGCCGTCGGGATCAGCCAGTAGTCGTCGGTCGTGCGGAACAAATCATCGGCGAACTTGGGCAGGTTGCCGGTGCCGTAGGCCGCCTGCTCGCGTACCAGGAGCGGCGGGCTGGTCTCGGTGTAACCGAACTCCTTGGTGTGCATGTCGAGCATGAAGGCGGCGAGGCCGCGTTCGAGCCGCGAAAGCGCCCCGGTCAAGACGACGAAGCGCGCGCCCGACATGCGCGCCGCGGCCTCGAAGTCCATCGCACCGAGCGCCTCGCCGATGGCGACGTGGTCCTTCGGTTCGAAGTCGAACTGGCGCGGCGCGCCGTGGCGGCGCAGCTCGACCGCGTCGGCCTCCTCGACGCCCGCCGGCACCGAGCTGTCAGGAAAATTGGGCTGGGCGCCGAGCAGCTCGTCGAGCGCCTGCCCGACCTTGCGCTCGTCATCCTCGAGCGATTGGATTTCTTCCTTGAGGCCCGACATCTCGGCCAACAGCGCCGCGGCGTCCTCGCCGCGGCCCTTGGCCTGGCCGATCGCCTTCGACGCTTCGTTGCGGCGCGTCTGGAGCTCCTGCAAGCGCGTCTGAAAGTCGCGCCGGCGGTCGTCGAGCACGATCAAGTCACCGGCCAACGGTTCGAGGCCGCGCTTGGCGCGGCCCGCATCGTACGCAACCGGATCGTCGCGGATGAGTTTAACGTCTAGCATGGCCTACCAAGGGTGCCGGGGACGGCTTTATATACTTCGGGCGCGCCAGAGCGTCCACCGCCGCGGCGGGTCGGACCGCATGTCATACCAAGGGTCAGTGATAAAGGCCCCCTAGAGATCGCGTCCGCTTTTCGCCGGTGAGGCAAGGGAGCCGCGGGCGATGCAGCGCATCGGCTAGGCAACCTGGCGCCCTCCGGCGATAAGCGGCCGCGACCCGAAGGGCGGCTTGCCGAGGCTCTCGCCCGCTATCAGACTGGCGGACGTCGTTGCGCCCGCCTTGCGATGCGCTGCATCGCCGCGACGGGCGCGCCTAGCCGAAAACCACGGCAAGCCGTCTCTAGGGGCCTTTATCACTGATCCTTGGTATTAGGGAATTCTATCGGCCGGCGTTGAAGTCGGTCTCTTCGACGACTTCCTCGGTGCCGTCGCCGGCGTCGCTTTCCGAAGCCTCGTCGTCGTCATCGCCGGCCGCGGCATCCCGTTTGCCCTTGCGCTTCTCGACGATACGCACCGCGATGATCGACACCTCGTAGAGCAGGATGATCGGCACCGCCAGGCTGATCTGGCTGATCGGGTCGGGCGGCGTCAGGATGGCGGCGGCGACGAAGGCCATGACGATGGAGTATTTGCGCTTGTCGGCGAGCCCCTTCGACGACGTCAGGCCGACGCGCGCCATCAACGTCAGCAGGAGCGGCAGTTCGAAGCTGAGGCCGAAGGCGAAGATCAATTTCATGACCAACGACAGATACTCGGCGACCTTGGCCTCGAGCTGGATCGGCAGCGCGCCGTCGCCGCCCATCGTCTCGAAGCTGAGGAAGAAGGTCCAGGCCATCGGGAAGATCACGTAGTAGACCAGGGCGCCGCCGGTGAAGAACAGGACCGGCGTGAGCACCAGGAACGGCAGGAAAGCGCCTTTCTCGTTGCGGTAAAGACCCGGCGCGATGAATAACCACAGTTGCGCCGCGACGTACGGAAAGCCGATGAACAGCGCGGCGAACATCGCCACCTTGACATAAGTGAAGAAGACCTCGGTCAGGTCGGTGTAGATCAGCCGCGCGCCCTCGCGGTCGAAAACATCGGCGAGCGGCTGAACGAGGAAAATGTAAATGTCCTCGGCGACGAAAAAGCAGGCGACGAACAGCACCAGGATGGCGACCACCGAGCGGATCAGGCGCGAGCGCAGCTCGACCAGATGTTCGAGCAGCGGCGCCTTACTGTCGTCGATATCGTTGATCACGGGCTAGCCGTTCACCTGGCTCTTGATCGGCGCGGGCTCGACCTCGTCGCTCGCCGCCACCTCGGGTTCGGCCACCTCCTCGGTCGCCGCATCTTCGGCCGGCGTCGCGTCGGGCGGCTCGGGCGCGACCTTGGCGCTCGGCGTCGGCGACGCGGACGTCGCCGCGGTTGAGACGGTCTCGTCGGCATCGGCGGCCGGCGCCTCGCCCGCATCGGCGGCGGGCGCCTCGAAGGCACGCTTGACGTCGCCCTTCGGATCGATGGCGTTCTCGATGTCTTTCTTGACGTCGAAATTGGTCGCCTTCTCGACGTCTTTCTTGACCGTGTCGAGCTCGGATTCGCGGATCATGTCGTCGAGGCTGTTCTGAAACTCGCGCGCAATCTTGCGTGCCTTACCGGCCCATTGGCCAGCGGAGCGCAGCACGCGCGGCAGTTCCTTCGGACCAACGACGATCAAGACGATGACGCCGACGACCGCGAGTTCAGCCCAGCCGATATCAAGCACGACCGTTCACGCCCATGCCTCTCCACCTTGTCCAACCAAGGGGATTAGCCTTGGGCGGCCTCGTCTTTTTTGACCGTGGCGTCGCTGGCGGCGGCGGGGGCATCCTTGTCGATCTCCTTCGGAGATGACGTTTCAGGATCCTCCTTCATGCCGGTCTTGAACGCCTTGATACCCTTGGCGACATCGCCCATCAGACTCGGGATCTTGCCGCGCCCGAACAGCACGAGCACGATCACGAGAACGATCAGCCAGTGCCAAATACTAAACGTACCCATCAATCTCTCCCAACAAAGCTGGCCCGGCCCAACGAAAGCCGCGCATGATGTCAGAAAGCGCGCAGGCGCGCAATAACACCCGCTGCGCGTGAAATGGCCCTTCTCGCCCGCTTATTCTACCCCATCCGGCGGTGCGCAAGGAAATACGAACGTCTGGTCGCGGTCAAGCGCCACCGATATCCGCGCGCCGACCTCGGGCACGCGCGACCCCGGAAGCCGGGCGCGAAGCTCCGCGCCGCTTTCGGCGAGGCGCAGGGCGACGATGCTCGAATGGCCCAGCGGATGCACCGCGACGACGTCGGCCAGCACCGAGGATGCGCCGTCGACAACGCTGATCGCCTCGGGCCGGATCAGCACGTCGACGCGCATACCATCCGCCATGCCGCCGGCGTCGAGGTGGCCGAACGCGCTGGCGACCGCGCCGCCGGCGACGGTGCCGTGCATCCAGTTCACGTCGCTCAGGAAGGTCGCGGCGAAGGTGTTTGCCGGCGCGCGATAGACCTCGGCCGGGGCGCCCGATTGCACGATGCGGCCTTTGCGCATCAACGCGATGCGGTCGGCCATGTACATCGCTTCCTCGGGGTCGTGGGTCACGATCAGTGTCGCGATGCCGGCTTCTTGAAGCACCCGCAGCGTGACGTCGCGCACCTTGTCGCGCAGCCGGATATCGAGACCCGAGAACGGCTCATCCAGAAGCAATAGACGCGGCTTGGGCGCCAGCGCGCGGGCCAGCGCCACGCGCTGCTGCTCGCCGCCCGACAGCGCGTGCGGGTAGCGCTCGGCGTGCCCCGCCATATCGACGCGCTCGAGCATTTCGCGGGCGGCGGCCGGCGTGCAGCCGACGCCGAAGGCGACATTCTCGGCGACCGTCAGGTGGGGGAACAACGCATAGTCCTGGAACACCAGGCCGACGCCGCGATCCTCGGGCGGCCGCGAGATGCCGGGTCGGGCGACTTCCTCGCCGCCGATCAGGACCCGGCCCGCCTGCAGCGTCTCGAGCCCGGCGGCGACGCGCAGCACCGTCGTCTTGCCACAGCCCGACGGACCCAGCAGACAGACCAGCTCACCCTCGCCGACCGTGAGGTCGACATCCTGGACGGCGGGGTTTTCGCCGTAACTGTGGCTTACCTGCTCGAGGGTCAGGGCGTCCATTGTGCGCCTCACGTCCCCGCCAGACCCGGGCGCGAACGCGCGATCGCGAAGGTCAGCAAGATGACCGGCACGATACCGGTCCCGACGATGGCCAGCGCCGCGGGCGCCGCCTCGGCGAGCTGCTCGTCCGAGGCCAGCTCGAAGGCGCGGACGGCGAGTGTGTTGAAATTGAACGGTCGCATGATCAGCGTCGCGGGCAGCTCCTTCATGACGTCGACGAAGACGAGCAATGCCGCGGTCATCAGGCTGCCCTTGATGATCGGCACGTGGACCCGGGCGAGCGTCGCGCCCGGCCCGTGGCCGAGCGTTCGCGAGGCGCCGTCCATTGCCGGCGTCACCTTGCCGAGGCTGGCCTCGACGGTGTTGAGCGAGACCGCCAGAAAACGCACCAGATAGGCGAACAGCAGCGCGACCAACGTGCCGCTGAGCAACAGGCCGCTCGAGACGCCAAAGCTGGCGCGCAGCCAAGCATCGAGCTGGTTGTCGAGCCACGCGAAAGGCACCAGCACGCCGACCGCAATGACCGTGCCGGGCACCGCGTAGCCGAGCCCCGCGATGCGCGCCGAGATGCCCATCAGCGGGCCGGGCTTGAGGCGCTGACCGTAGGCGATGACCAGGCCGACCGCGACGGCGAGCAGCGCCGCCGCCGCCGCCAGAAGCAGGCTGTTGGCGGCGAGCGCCAGGAAGTCGGCGTCGACCACGCGGGCCGCCGTCCGGGCCGTCCAGACGACGAGCTGGCCGGCCGGCAACAGGAAGCCCAGGAAGATCGGCGCGAGACAGGCGAGGAACGCCAGCGCGGCCCGGCCGCCGCCGAGCGGCCAGCGCGGCAGGGTCCGATAGCGGCGCGAGGTGTGGTGGAATCGGCGGCCACCGCGCGTCGTGCGCTCGAGCAGGACCAGCGCCAGGATGAACAGCATCAGAAAGGCCGACAGCTTGGCCGCGGCGATCGCGTCGCCGAGCCCGAACCAGGTGCGGAAGATGCCCGTCGTGAAGGTGTCGACCGCCAGATGCTGGACCGCACCGAAGTCGCTCAGCGTCTCCATCAACGCGAGCGCCAGGCCGCCGGCGATCGCCGGGCGCGCCAAGGGCAGCGCGACGTCGCGGAAACAGCGCCAGGGGGTACGCCCGAGCGTCCGGCTGACCTCCATGACGCAGACCGATTGTTCGAGAAAGGCGGCGCGCGCCAGCAGATAGACGTAGGGGTAGAAGACCATCGAAAGCACCATGACGGCGCCGCCCAGCGAGCGCAGCTCGGGGAACCAGTAATCGCCGCGCTGCCAGCCGAACAGGTCGCGCAGCCCGCTCTGCAACGGGCCGGGATAATCGAACAGGCCGCCATAGGTGAAGGCGACGACGTAGGCCGGCACGGCGAACGGCAGCAACAGCGCCCATTCGAAGACGCGGCGCCCGGGGAACCGGCACATGGTCACCAGCCAGGCGGTGCCGACGCCGGTGACCAGCGTGACGATGCCGACACCGACCATCAGGACCAGCGAGTTGACGACGTAGTCGGGCAGTACGGTGGCGCTGAGATGCGACCAGACCTCGCCCGACGGAACGAACAGGCTCGCCAGCACGACGACGATCGGCACCGCGACGAGCGCGGCGATCGACGCGGCGGCGAGGCTCCACAGGCTCCAGCCATTGCGGCCGAGCCACCGTCGCGAACCGGTCGCAGGTATGGCGAGTGACAAGGTCGTGGCCCGTTGCGGTGGGTGACGACGCTAGCGCGCGCGCGTCCGAAGCGCTGGCAATACACGGCTGGCCGCAGCTCGGCAAGCGGCGCCGTCGTATCGTCGAGCGTTGTTGCGAATGATTATCATTCTCTCTTACCGTCAAGCGAATCTACCCGGTTGAACCACCGAGCGCAAGCGCTCCACCCGAACCACTTCACCGCTCGAACCGCCGAGCCAGGCCTCGGCCCAGCCCGAAATCTACAAAACGCTTGAGAAACGTTTGGTAAACCCTTTATTTATATCAATTATTCTGTGGGCCGGGCAACGTCCATGGCGCAATCAGGCGTCGGGATCGGCCGCCTCGTCATCGGGTTCCGCTTGATCGACGGCCGCCTCCCCGCCTTCCTCCCGGGCGTCGGCCTCGCCGATATCGAAGCCGAACGAGCCCTGCCGAGCGTCCAGCAGACCGGCGGCGCGCAGCTCCCCGACACCGGGCAGATCGTCGAGCGTGTCGAGGTTGAAGTGATTGAGAAACGTGTCGGTCGTCACCCAGGTGGCCGGCCGGCCCGGCGTGCGGCGCCGGCGGCCGGGCCGCACCCAGCCGGCCTCGACCAGGATATCGAGCGTGCCGCGGCTCAGGCTGACGCCGCGCAACGCCTCGATCTCGGCGCGCGTGATCGGCTGGTGATAGGCGATGATCGCCAGCGTCTCGACCGCGGCGCGCGACAGCTTACGCTGCACGTCGACATGCTTGCGCAGATAAGGCGCCAGGTCGTCGGCCGTGCGCAGTGCCCAGCGGCCCGCCGTGCGTACCAGATTGACACCGCGTTCGGCATAATCCTCGGCGAGCTGTGCGATCAGCGCCGGCACGTCGGCGCCGTCGGGCAGACGCTCGGACAGCGTCGCCTCGTCGAGCGGCTCGATGGCCGCGAACAGGAGCGCCTCCATGAGGCGGCGATGGGTTTGCTCGTCGCTCACTTTTTCTCATCCTGGGGTTTGAGATACAGGGGGGCGAAGGGTTCCGACTGGCGAATCGTCAGGCGGCCCTGGTTGACCAGCTCGAGGCTCGCCATCAGCGTCGCGGCAATCGCCGAGCGCAGCACCAACGTGTCGGAAAGCCCGGTCGGCAGGAAGCTCGCCAGCGTGCGCCAGTCCTTTACGCTGCCGAGCAAGCGCGTCAGGCGCTTCATGGCCCGGTCCATCGAGTAGAGGCCCGACGTGGTGACGGTCAGATGGCCGCCCGCCGCGCGTCGCTTCTGGTCGGCATAGGCGCTCAAAAGGTCGTGGAACTCGAGGTCGAAGACCGGGTGGCGCACGACACGGACGCCCTCGGGCGCGCCGCGTGCGAAGACGTCGCGGCCGAGCATGGGCCGCACCATGAGTTGCGCGCCGGCCTCGCGCATGGCCTCGAGCTGACGCAGCTGCCAGGCGAGCGCGGCGGCGAGCTCCTCGCCGCTCGGTTCTTCCGGGTCCTCGGGCCCGGGCAGCAGGAGCCGCGACTTGAGGTAGGCGAGCCACGCCGCCATGACGAGGTAGTCGGCGGCGATCTCGAGGCGCAGTTCGTGGGCCTGTTCGATGAAGGCGATGTACTGGTCGACGAGCTGCAGGATCGAGATGCGCGCGAGGTCGACCTTCTGCTCGCGCGCCAGCCTCAACAGCACGTCGAGCGGCCCCTCGTAGCCGTCGAGGTCGACGACGAGCCGGCCGTCATCGGCGTCCCAGCGGGCGCCCGTCTCGCCGTCGTCGGGCTCGAACGCTTCGGTCGTCAATCCACTCTCCTACCCGTTCCCCGTGACGACGGCGACGAATTCGAAGACCGCCTCGATCGGCGGTCCGATCAGCCAGAGCAACACGTTCGCATCGACGCCCAACTGCCGGCCGATCAAGGGTAACACGAACAGCAGGCCGATCAGGATCATCATACCGTAGCGCTCGATCCGCGCGAAGTAATTGGCGTAGGGCATCGGCAACAGACCGGTCAGCACCCGGCCGCCGTCGAGCGGCGGCAGCGGCAGCATATTGAAGACCGCCAGCACGACGTTGATGAGCACTGCGTTGCGCAGGTTGTCGGCCAGCCAATCGCCGAGCGAGTCAGAGAAATAGGGCGTCAGGTGAAAGGCGAGCCCGGCGGCGAGCGCCAGCGCGATGTTCGCCCCGGGTCCTGCGGCGGCGACCCAGATCATGTCCCGCTTGGGTCGGCGCAGACGACCGAAGTTGACCGGCACCGGCTTGGCGTAGCCGAACAGGAACGGCGCCTGGAGCAGGAGCAGCAGCCCGGGCAGCACGATCGTGCCGAACCGGTCGACGTGTTTCAGCGGATTGAAGGTGACGCGTCCCAGGCGCCGCGCCGTGTCGTCGCCCAGCCGGTCGGCGACCCAACCGTGCGCCGCCTCGTGAAAGGTGATGGCGATGAGCACCGGCAGGACCCAGATCGAGACGGTGTAGAGGATGTCGGCGACATTTTCCGGCACGGCGGTTTCCTACGCGCCCGTCAGCATGGCGTCGAGCCGCGCCGTGAGCGCGACCCGATCGATTGGCGCGACGTCGGCGCGCGGCGGCAGGGCGGCGACGCGGGCTTGCGCCGCCACGCTCAACGGCGGCGTCACGCCGGCCACGCGGCGCATCTCGCCGAGATCGCCGTTGCAGTGGAGTACGATGTCGCAGCCGGCGGCGAGCACGGCGGCGGCGCGCGCGTCGATTTCGCCGTCGAGCGCCGCCATCGACAGATCGTCGCACAGCAACAAGCCCTCGAAGCCGATCTCGCCGCGGATGATGTCGTCGATGACGCGCGGCGAGAACGTCGCTGCTCGCTCGTCGATCGCCTGGTAGACGACATGCGCGGTCATCGCCCAGGGGGCGTCGACGCAAGCCATGAACGGCGCGAAGTCGACGGAGCGCAACACCTCGAGTGAGGCCGTGACGACGGGCAGCGCGAAATGCGGGTCGGTGTCGGTGCGGCCATAGCCGGGGATGTGCTTGATGACCGGCTGGACGCCGCCGTCGCGCAGCCCGGTGCAGGCCGCCTGACCCAACGCGGCGACGATCTCGGGCGATGCGTCGAAGGCGCGCGCGCCGATCACATCGTCGGCGTCGGGCTGGAGCACGTCGAGTACCGGCACGCAGTCGACGTCGATGCCGAGCTCGGCCAGCTCGGCGGCGATCAGGTGGAAGTTCAGCCGGGTCGCCGCGCGCGCGGCGTCGAGGTCGCGCCCGGCCAGTTCGCCGAAACGGCGCGCCGCCGGCGCCGCGCGCCAGTGCGGCGGTTTGAGGCGCTGGACGCGGCCGCCCTCCTGGTCGATCAGCACCGGCGCGTCGGCGCGGCCGACCGTCTCGCGCAAGCCTGTCACCAGTGCCCGCACCTGATCGGGCGTCTCGCAGTTGCGCGCGAACAGGATGAAGCCGAAAGGCCGCGCCTCGCCGAAGAAGCGCCGTTCGTCATCGGACAAGCTGGCACCGGCGCAACCGAAGATCACCGCCGCGGGCAGCGCGGCGTCAAGGTTTGACAACGAGGCAGTCCAGGTTGCGCGCCTTGAGGCGCTGGCACAGCGCGACGGCCTTCGCGGCGCTCGCCAGCGGACCCGCGCGCAGACGGTAGAATATGCCCTTGTTGGCCAGGTCGACGCGCACCACTTCGGCCTCCAGCGCGCCCAAGAGATCGCCGTTGGCGCGCTTCAGGCGGCGCCAGGCGGCCTCGGCGTCGGCACGGCCGCGCAGCGCGGCGAGCTGAACGCGGAAGCCGACGAGCGGCGCCGCCGTCACGGTCGGCGCGGGCGGCGGTTGGACGACGGGCTTGGGCGCGGGAATGGGCGCCTGTTCCTCGACCGGTACGCTGGGCGCAACGACGACCGGCTCCGGCGTCGGCGCCGTGGGCGCGGCGGGCGCCGGCTCGACGGGCGTCGGCGGCGCGGCCGGCTCGGGCGGCGGCATGGGCTCTTCGGGCGGCGGCAGCAGGCGCTCGATCTTGTCGAGATTGCGCTCGTCGCCGAGCGTCTCGTAAACCAGCTTGTCCTGATTGGGGATGACCATGCCGCCGGGCTCGGCCGGGCGGTGTTTGGTCGGGCTGTCGTCGGCCTCGATCAGCGGCAGCTCGCCGACGGCCGGCGCCGTGGTCTCCTGGTAGACATAGCCGCCCAGTCCGGCGATCGCCGCGACGACGGCAAAACCAGTCACCATCCTCAGCTGCATGCCGCGCGGCCGGGCCGGGCCGGCCGCTCGACCGTCTCTGGGGTGCTCGGCACTCGACTGCTCACTCACCTAACGCATCTCCTCGACCGGTTCGATGCCGAAGATACCGAGACCCGATGCAATTACTAACCCGGCCGCGCGCACCAGGGCGAGCCGCGCCCGCGTCGACGCAATGTCGCCAGCAACGATGAAACGCAGGCTCGGGTCCTCCTTGCCCTTGTTCCACAGGCCGTGAAAAGCGGCTGCGAGGTCGTTGAGAAAAAAAGCCAGGCGATGCGGCTCATGCGCCTCGGCCGCGGCCTCGATCCGGCGCGGCCAACTCGCGAGCAATCTGATCAATGCAAGTTCGGCCTCGTCGGTCAAGCTAGCCAGATCGGCGTCGGCGAGCGCCCCGGCCGTGGTATCGAGGTCGGGCAACGCGTCGGCCGCGTTGCGCATGACCGAGCAGACGCGGGCGTGCGCGTATTGGACGTAGAACACCGGGTTGTCCTTCGACTGCTCGGTGACGCGCGCGAGGTCGAAGTCGAGCGGCGCGTCGTTCTTGCGCGTCAGCATGATGAAGCGCACGACGTCCTTGCCGACCTCGTCGACCACCTCGCGCAACGTGACGAAACGACCGGCGCGCTTCGACATCTTGACCGCCTCGCCCTCGCGCAGTAGCCGGACGAGTTGGCACAGTTTGATGTCGAGCTCGACCTCGCCGTCGCTCAGCGCCGTCACCGCCGCCTTCATGCGCTTGACGTGACCGGCGTGATCGGCGCCCCAGACGTTGATCAGAACCGGGTAGTCGCGCTCGATCTTGTCGAGGTGGTTGGCGATGTCGCCGGCGAAGTAGGTCCAGCTGTCGTCGGACTTCTTGAGCGGTCGGTCGACGTCGTCGCCGAATTGCGTCGCGCGAAACAGCGTCTGCTCCCTCGGCTCCCAGTCCTCGGGCGTCCTGCCTTTCGGCGGGTCGAGCGTGCCGGTGTAGATCAGCCCCTTTGCGTCGAGCGTCGCCAGCGCGTCGTCGAGCTTGCCGGCGGCGACCAAGCCGCGCTCGGAGGTGAAGACTTCCTGGTGGACGCCGAGCGCGGCGAGGTCTTCGCGGATGGCGACCATCATCATCTCGATGGCGGTGTCGCGCACGGTCTCGAACCACGCCGCGGCGGGCGCGCCGACCCAGCCGTCGCCCTCGCGCGCTGCGAGCGCCGCGCCGACCGGCTTCAGATAGTCACCGCGATACTCCCATTCGTGGTCCGGAAACAAGGCCTCAAAGGCGTCCTCGTCGATGTCCTGTCCGAGCGCCTCGAGATAGCGCAGGTAGGCCGAGCGGGTCAGCTGGTCGATCTGCGCGCCCGCGTCGTTGATGTAGTACTCGCGGACGACGCTGTAGCCCGCCTTCTCGAGCAGCGCCGAAAGCACATCGCCGAATACCGCGCCGCGCGCGTGGCCGACGTGCAGCGGTCCGGTCGGGTTGACCGAGACATATTCGACGTTGACCACCGTTCCGCCACCCAGGTCGGACGCGCCGTAATCGAGGCCGGCGCGCAGCACCTCGCCGACGCGCGCGTGCCAGAAGGCGTTGGAGAGACGCAGATTGATGAAGCCCGGGCCCGCCACGTCGACCGCGGTCACCGCGTCGTCGGCGGCGAGCCGCGCGGCGATCGCCTCGGCGATGTCGCGCGGCTTGCGCTCGGCTTGGCGCGCCAGCACCAAGGCGGCGTTGGTCGCGAGGTCGCCGTGCGTTGCATCGCGCGGCGGCTCGACCGTGACGGCGCCGGTGTCGAGACCGCCGGGCAAATCGCCGTCGGCCGCGAGCGCGTCGATCGACGCGACGACCTTGTCCCGAAAGCTGGCGAACAGGTTCATTGCAGGTTCGGTGAACAGTTGAAGAGTCTTTCGTATTCGACGACGGCGTAACGGTCGGTCATGCCGGCGATATAGTCGGCGATCAACCGTGCGACGCGCATCGTGTCGGCCCGATCGAGACGCGCGCGCCAACTCTCGGGCAAACGCTCGGGTTCCGCAAGTAAAGCGTCGAACAACGCGCGCAGGATGCGCTGCGCCTCGTCGGTGTTGTGCATGCGCCGGTCGTGCCGATACATGCGCGCGCCGAGGAAGGCCTTCAAGCCCCGGTCGTTGTCGCGCATCGCGGCCGAAAACGCCGCCAGCGGCCGGCCGAGCCCACGCACGTCCTCGGCCGAGGCCGGCGCCGCGCCGGCGGCGCGACGGCGCGTCTCGGCGACCAAGTCGTCGACCATCGAACCGATCATACGGCGCACCGATTCGTGGATCAGGCGCGCCGCGTCGATGCCCGGATGGGCGCGCCGGACCGACGCGAAGATCGGCCCGGCGAGCGGCACGTCGACGAGATCGCCGACCGTGAACATGCCGGCGCGCAGACCATCGTCGAGATCGTGGTTGTTGTAGGCGATGTCGTCGGCCAGCGCGGCGACCTGCGCCTCGGCGCCGGGATGACTGGCGAGCTCAAGGTCGTGGCCGGCGACGTATTCGACGATAGCCGCGGGCAACGGCCGCCCGTCATCGTCGCCGATCAGCGGGCCGTTGTGCTTGACCAATCCCTCGAGCGTCTCCCAGGTCAGGTTCAATCCGTCGAAATCGGCGTAGCGCGCCTCGAGCTTTGTCAGAATGCGCAGGGCTTGTGCGTTATGGTCGAAGCCGCCGAAAGCGTCCATCGCGGCATCGAGCGCCTCTTCGCCGGCGTGGCCGAACGGCGTGTGGCCAAGATCATGGGCCAGTGCCAATGCCTCGGTCAGGTCTTCGTCGAGACCGAGTTCACGGGATATCGAACGCGCGATCTGCGCCACCTCGAGACTGTGTGTGAGCCGCGACCGGTAATGATCGCCCTCGTGGTAGACGAACACTTGGGTCTTGTGCATCAGGCGGCGGAAGGCGGTCGAATGGATGATCCGGTCACGGTCGCGCTGGAACGCGCTGCGCGTCTTGCTCTCGGGTTCCGGGTGCAGCCGGCCGCGGCTTTGGTGGGGTTTCGAGGCATAGGGCGCGGCGCCGCCGGGGGGCTGGTCAGGCATGGCGGGAAGCTACAGGCGCGGCGGTGCGCGATCAACGCCGCAAACGGCGCGATTTGACAAAATCTCGGAACCGACTAAATAGCGAGGGTGATGGCGCGGCCGCGACGGCCGCCCGAGACCAACGGAGCACGACATGGGCGACGGCCCGATCACCCTGACGGAACGCGCCGCCAAGCGCATCGTCAAGCTGCGCGCGACGTCGGGTACGCCCGAGGCAAAGCTGCGCGTCGCGGTGTCGGGTGGCGGCTGCTCGGGCTTCCAGTACGGTTTCGAGTTCGACGAAAAGGTCGACGACGGCGACGTCGTGGTCGAGCGCGACGACGCGACGGTCGTCATCGATCCGATCTCGCTGATGTATCTCGCCGGCGCCGAGGTCGATTACGTCGAGGATCTGATCGGCGCTTATTTCACGATCAACAACCCCAACGCCACCGCGTCCTGCAGCTGCGGCAACTCCTTCGCTGTCGGCTGACGCCACACCGCGGGCGGCACCCTGCTCCGCCCGTGTCGCCCCGCGTCGTCCCGCGCGACCCCGCCCTGCTCCGTCCGTGTCGTCCCGCGCGACCCCGCCCTGCTCCGTCCGTGTCGTCCCGCGCGGCCCCGCCCTGCTCCGTCCGTGTCGCCCCGCGCGACCCCGCCCTGCTCCGTCCGTGTCGTCCCGCGCGGCCCCGCCCTGCTCCGTCCGTGTCGCCCCGCGCGGCCCCGCCCTGCTCCGTCCGTGTCGCCCCGCGCGGCCCCGCCCTGCTCCGTCCGTGTCGCCCCGCGCCTGGCCGCGCCATATCACTACGCCGCACACGATCTCCCGTCGCTCAACGGAAAATTCGGTTGACTGTTGCTAAATTTTTAGTAAAAATATAGTACTGAACCATTCAACATGGCGTCGGGGGATATCGTGACGCGCATTCTGATCCTTTGGCTGCTGGGCGAGCAGCCGCTGCACGGTTATCGCATCCAGAAGATATTGGGCGCGCCCCAACTCGCCTTCTGGTTCCGCATCGAGGATGCATCGATCTACTCGATGCTGCGCACCCTGACCAAGCACGGCTTTGCCCGCGCCGAGGAAGACCCGCAGGACGGCGGCGGCCCGCGGCGTACGATCTACGGCATCACGCCCGCCGGACGGCGCGAGCTGCGCCGTTGCCTGGAAACCGCATGGCGATCGTTGAGTGCCGGGCGAAGCCCGTTTTCGGCCGCGCTCGCCGCGATCGACGAGTTCGAGGCGCCCGAGATCAACGCACTCATGACCACGCGCAAGGCGGCGCTCGAAGACCGCCGCACCCGGCTCCTGGCCGTCGAGCGGAGCGCCCCGTCCGGCCTTCTGGCGCGCCGGGAGGCGGCCCTGCTCGACGCCGAGATATCATGGATCGCACTCGAGATGGCGCCACGCGACCATCCGTCATAGGGAGACATCGCCATGACCGAAACAGACGAAGTCAGCACCCAAGTCATCGCCAACCTGGTGGTCCGCAACCCGAACGGCGAGGTGCTGTTCGTGCGCTACGATCCCGAGAATGAAAAATGGTGGCTGCCCGGCGGCGACGTCGAGCCCTACAGCCACCCCGACGAGGCCGCCGCCAAGATTGTCCAGCAAATCGACGGCGTCGAGGCGAGTGCCTGCGCGCTCAACTACGTCGACTCGTTCCGCGGCCGGCGCGGCTGGCATCTGGTGTTCAACTACGAGGTCAGCGCCGACGGAACGCCGGGCGGTCCCAACGAGGCCAGATGGTTTGCGCCGGACGACTTGCCGCGCACAATGCACGGCAATTGGGAGAAGCAGGTCGTCGCCACGATCCTCGGCATCGAATAACCCTGATCCTTGGTCTAACTCGGCCTTCCCATGGCCCGCGAATTTGGCCATAACATCGGGACCGCAACGCGCGAGGCACCGATGAAGATCGCCACCTGGAACGTCAACTCGATCAAGGCGCGATTGCCCGCCGCAATCGAATGGCTGGGCGAGGCGTCGCCCGACGTCGTTCTCCTGCAGGAGACCAAGACGGTCGACGAAGGCTTCCCCGAGGCCGAGATCGGCGAGCTTGGCTACAATGTCGCGGTCCACGGCCAGAAGAGCTACAACGGCGTCGCCATTCTCGCGAAACGGCCTATCGAGGACGTCGCGCGCGGGCTGCCGGGCGACGATGAAGACATCCAGGCGCGCTACATCGAGGCGGTCGTCGACGGCGTCCGGGTGGCATCGATCTACCTGCCCAACGGCAATCCCGTCGACAGTGAAAAATTCCCCTACAAACTGCGCTGGATGGAACGGCTCTGCGACCACACGCGCGGTCTGCTCGAATTTGACGAGGCCTTCGTACTCGGCGGCGACTACAATATCGCGCCGGCCGACGGCGATGTTTACGACCCGGACGACTGGGCCGACGACGCACTGTGCCGGCCGGAAAGCCGGGCGCGCTTCCGCGCGATTCTGCACCTCGGTCTTACCGAGGCTTATCGCGCCCTGCACGGCGCGGCAGGTGCATACAGTTTTTGGGATTATCAAAGCGGCCGCTGGCAGCGCGACCAGGGCCTGCGTATCGATCATTTGCTGTTGTCGCCGCAGGCGGCCGATCGCTTGGAAGCCTGCGACATCGACCGCGGGCCGCGCGGCAAGCCCAAGGCATCGGACCACACGCCGGTATGGTGCACGCTGCGGCCTGCCGGCTGATCCCGCCATCCGTTGGGCACGAACCGCTCCGGGGTTCCATCCGGGCACAAAGTCCTTTATATTTGCGGCACTCGCGGTAAACGTTCTAGCCGTATCGTAGTTTCGCCAACCGGCGCGATCTCGCGCGTGGTCGCGCCTGTTCCCGGAAGATGGGACACGCCATGAAACAGTCGATCATCGCCCTCGCCCTATCGATGTTCGCCGTGGGCTGGACGCCGGCCGAGGCCGGAACGAATCAAGCGATTTTGGAAACATTCACCGAAAGTGCGCCGCCGCTTACCAGGGTCGCCCAGCTCGGGCAAGCGACGATCTACGCGCCGAAACGGATCGATACCGACCAGGAAACAGTCGAATTCACCGGTAAGATCGAGGCGAACGGCGAGATTAGCCTGACCGTCAATGGCTCGCCCGTCGGGGTCGGCGTCGATGGCTCGTTTCTCGTTCGCCGCACAGTGCCCGTCGGCCGTAGCAAGCTGCTGCTGATCGCCGAATCGTCCCGTGGTGAACGGGTCGAGCACCGCGTGTTCGTCAGGCGCACCGCAGCGGGCGCCGAGGTCGACGAGTTCGGTGACTATTACGCACTGGTCATCGGCAACAATGATTACGAGCACTTGACCGACCTGCGGATGGCGGTGGTCGACGCCGAAGCGGTGCGCGACATGCTGATCGACAGCTACGGTTTCGAGGTCGAGTTTCTCGCCAACGCAACCCGTAACGACATCGTTTCGGCCCTGGCGCGCAAACGCGCGCAACTGACCGAGAAGGACAACCTCTTGATCTATTACGCCGGCCACGGCAGCCTGGACGTCGGTTCGGACGAGGGCTACTGGCTGCCGGTCGATGCCGAGACCGACAACCCGGTCAACTGGATCTCGAACAACAACATCACCGGCCAGCTTCGCGCGATGCGCGCCAAGCATGTCATGGTCGTCGCCGACAGCTGCTATTCGGGCAAGCTGACACGCAACGTCCAGGCACAATTGAAGACCGGCGCCGAGCGTTCGGCGTGGCTCGAACGGATGGCGTCGCGGCGCTCGCGCACGGCGGTTACCTCGGGCGGGCTGGAGCCGGTGCTCGATGCAGGCGGCGGTCAATATTCGGTCTTCGCCAAGGCGTTCCTCGAGACCCTCCGCGCCAACACCCGGGTGCTCGACGGCCAGTCGCTGTTCGACGCCATCAAGCGGCCGATCGTCGTCAACGCCGACCAGACGCCCGAATACGCCGACGTACGCAAGGCGGGCCACGACGGCGGCGACTTCATCTTCGTGCCCTTGAAGATCGAGGTCACCCTCCAGGTCGCCTCGGCCGAGCCGGTGCCAGCGACAACCGGCGTGTCGACGACGAACATCCCGCAGACCTCATCGAACATCGCCGTCGAGCTGGCGTTCTGGCAATCGATTCAGAGCTCGAACAGCATCGCCGACCACGAGGCCTATCTCCAGCGCTTCCCCAACGGCAACTTCGCGGTCCTCGTTCGCGCGCGGCTCAACGCCTTAAAGTCACAGCAGGCCGCGACGACGCCTGTGCCGGCGCCGGCAGCACCCAGCATCGACATCGAAATGATCTACTGGCAGTCGATCCAGAGCTCGAATAGCATCGCCGACCATGAGGCCTATCTGCAGAAGTTCCCGAACGGAAATTTTGCGCCGCTGGTCCGGGCGCGACTCGAAAACCTCATGGCCGCAGCGGCGCCGGCCCCCGTACCTGAGCCTGAACCTGAACCCGCACCGTCGAGCGCCAGCGTCGAACTGATCTACTGGCAGTCGGTCAGGGACAGCGATAGCATCGCCGAGCACGAGGCCTATCTGAGCAAGTTCCCAAATGGCGAGTTCGCCCCGCTGGTGCGCGCGCGGCTCGAGACGCTCCAGGCCGAGCAGGTCGCCGCCATCGCGCCGCCGCCCGAGCCGAAACCGGCGCCCAAGCCCGAACCGCCGGGCGTCGACGTCGAGTTGGTCTACTGGCAGTCGATCCAGAAGAGCGACAGCATCGCCGAGCACGAAGCCTATCTGCGCAAATTCCCCAACGGCGAGTTCGCCCCGCTGGTGCGCGCGCGACTCGACGAGCTCAAGGCGGCGGCAAAGCCGCAACCCCTCCCCGAACCGCAGCCGGCGAGCGAGCCCCAGGGCATCGAGCTGGCGTTCTGGGAATCGGTCAAGAACAGCCGGAGCCTGGCCGATTACCAAGCCTATCTCGGACAATACCCGACAGGCCATTTCGCGGGCCTCGCGCGCTCGCGCGTCGCGACGCTCCAACAACAGGAAGCCGACATCGTGGCCGCCGCGCTGAAGAGGCAGCAGGAAGAGGAATGAAAGGCCGCCGCGCTGAAGAAACAGCAGGAAGAGGCGAGGGCGGCGGCCGAGCTGGCGGCGCTTCAGGCCACACCGCAGCCCGCGCCCAAGCCGGTCATCGACGCGCAAACCTTGTTGAACGACTCGGGATTTTTGAAGTCCCTCACCAAGGCCACCAAATATCAATACAAAATCGAAATTCAGCGACTCGATTCGGTCGAAGTCAAAAGCAGGTCGGGCAACCAGGCGAGGGTCATCCTGAAGTATCTTTGGATGAACGATAATGACTCCCAACGGGTCGGCCGTGGCGAGGCGACAGTCAGGTCGATCGGCGGTCGAACCGAAGTCACCGACTTCAAGAGCATCTTTCCGACGCCGAGCCAGCTTCTCAGGGCCGATGCGGGGGCGTCGGGCATCTAGATCGCCGCGCCCCACGGGGCCGGGCCTGCGACCGATGCAGGCGTCTCGGCGCTGATATTGGGGGTGACTTAGAGCGATGAATGCGGTGAAAATCGGGTGGGCAGTCGTCGTCCTGGTGCTGGTATCGACGCCCTCGGCGGGCGCGACGATCGACGGCGGTGAAACCTTCGCCGGGCCTGCCGCGTCGATCCGGTTCGCCCAGGCCGAGGGGCCGGTCATCGAGGCGCCGCGACGGATCACCACCGACCAGGACACCATCGACTTCACCGGCAGGGTCGCCGGCGTCGGCTCGGTGATGCTGAGCATCAACGGCGACCCGGTGATGGTCGGTACCGACGGCTCGTTCCACGTGCGCCGCGTGGTTCCCGTCGGTCTTACCAAGCTGATGCTGATCGCCGAGGACATGGGCGGCGGCCAGACCGAGAACCGCATCCTCGTCAAGCGCCAGATCCAGGCTGCCGAGACCGTCGACTTCGGTAACTATCACGCGCTGGTCATCGGCAACAACGACTATCGCGACCTTACCGACCTTGAGACCGCAATGGGCGACGCCGAGGCGGTCGCCGGCATGCTTTCCGAGCGTTACGGCTTCGAGGTCGAGGTGCTGACCAACGCGACGCGCTACGACATCATTTCGGCGCTCGGCGCGCTGCGCGCGGCGCTCACCGCATCCGACAACCTGCTGATATACTATGCCGGGCACGGCGAGCTCGACGTCGATTCCGACGAGGGCTATTGGCTGCCGGTCGACGCCGAGCGCGACAACGTCGTCAACTGGCTGTCGAACGCGACGATTACCAGTCAGATCAAGGCGATGCGCGCCAAGCATGTCATGGTGGTCGCCGACAGCTGCTATTCGGGCAAGCTGACGCGCGGCGCCGAGACCGCCGTCAAGACCGGCGGCGAGCGGAGCGCCTGGCTCACGCGCATGGCGGTGCGGCGTTCACGCACGGCGCTGACCTCCGGCGGCCTCGAGCCCGTGCTCGACGCCGGCGGCAGTGGCCACTCGGTGTTCGCCAAGGCATTCCTCGAGGCACTCGAAACCAACACAGACGTGCTCGACGGCCAGGCGCTGTTCGACGCTATCAAGCGCCCGGTCGTCGTCAACGCCGACCAGACGCCCGATTACGCCGACGTCCGCAATGCGGGCCACGACGGCGGCGATTTCCTGTTCGTGCCGGTCGGCGTCATGTCGGTCGCGCCGGTCGGGTTCGCAACGGCGCCGGCAACGGCCGACGAGACGGCGCGCGTCGGCACATACGAATCACAGGCGGTCGAACTGGCCTACTGGCAGTCGATCGAAAACAGCACCGACCCGGCGATGTTCGCCGCCTATCTCGCCGAATTCCCCGATGGCACCTTCGCCGGACTGGCCCGCCTCAAACGCGATGCCCTCCTACCATCGGTCGTCCCGGACGCCCGGATCGCGCCGACGGCCGCCCTGACCGACGAGGAGATTCCGCCACCGCCGCCCGAATCGCCGCGCACCTTCGCCGCCGTCGATCCGGACCTGGCGAAGGGTACGGTGAAGGACCAATACAACGACGCCCATCGTTTCTTGCAGGCTGGCAAATTCGGCAAGGCGCGGGAGGCGTTTCAGGCATTCATCGACGCCCATCCGAAGAACGACCTGACGGACAATGCCTATTACTGGTTGGGCGAATCGTATTTTTCGAGCAAGAACTACAAATCGGCGGCACGCGTCTACGCGTTCGGTTTCGACCGCTTTCCGAAAACCGACAAGGCGCCGGCCCTGCTTCTCAAGCTCGCCGCCGCGCTCGCCAAATCGGACAAGAAGAGCGATGCTTGCAAGATATTCAAGAACTATGCGAAGACCGTGCCCAAGGCGTCGCGTGACGAGAAGAAACAGGCGAAAACCCTAGCCAAACGGATGGGCTGCCGATGACCGACACCGAGACCGACGTATACGAGGGCGGTTGCCTTTGCGGCACCGTGCGCTACCGCTGTACGGGCGCGCCGCTGTGGGTCGCCCATTGCCACTGCGAAAGCTGCCGACGCGGCGCGGGCTGCGCCATGGTCACCTGGGCCGGTTTCGCCCGCGACGGGGTCGTGTTCACGGCGGGTTGGCCGCAGCGCTACGCTTCCTCGCCCGGCGTGACTCGCAGCTTCTGTGCGAACTGCGGCACGCCGCTGACCTACGAGGCCGAACGCTGCGCCGACGAAGTCCATTTCACCATCGGCACCTTCGACCAGCCCGAGGCATTGCCGCCGACCAAGCACGTCTTCGACGCGGAGCGGATTTCGTGGCTGCTTCTCGGCGACGACCTGCCCCGGTACGCGACCACCAGTAGCGATGAAGAAGCTTCATCGGGCTGACGCGCGTTGCCGCCCGGCGCGTTGCTTGGCATCCTCCTGCGCGGCCTCGGCGAGCAGCCAGTCGCGGAACGCCACCATCCTCGGCCGCTCGGCGATCGCCTCTGGACAGACCAGGTAGAACGCCTCGTCGACCTCGAGAACGAAGTCGAACGCGGTGACCAGCCAGCCTTCCGCTATCTCGTCCTCGACATAAGCGTGCGGCGCGAGCGCGACGCCGAGCCCGGCGTGGGCCGCCGAAAGCGCCAACGCCGTGTTGTCGTACCAACGGCCGCTCGCCGGATCGATCGTATCGACGCCCACGGCATCGAGCCACAGCGCCCAGTCCTCTTCGTCCTCCTCGTTGTGCAGCAGCGTATGGCGCACGAGGTCGGCCGGCGTCTCGAGAGCGACCGGCCCGTCGCGTAACTCGGGGCTGCAGACGGCGACGAGGTCGTAGGCGAACAGACGGTCGGCGCGCAGCCCCGGCCATGTTCCCGATCCCGTGCGGATGCCGAAGTCGACGTCCTCGCGCGACAGATCGACGACCCGGTCGGTGGTCACCAGATGAACCTCGATGTTGGGATGCGCGGCGTGGAACGCGGCGAGCCTGGGGATCATCCAGGTCATCGCGAAGGTCGGCATCAGCGTGACCGCGAGGGTGTCGAGGCCGGCCGCGCCGAACAGGCGCTCTGTGCCCTGCATCAACCGGTCGAAGGCGTCGCGCACGATCGGCAGATAATCCTCGCCAACCTCGGTGAGCTCGATCCGGCGGCCGATGCGGCGGAACAGCGGGCGGCCAAGCTGCGCTTCGAGACCCTTGATGCGATGGCTGATCGCGCCCTGGGTGAAGTTGAGCTCCTCGGCGGCCTTGGTGAAGCTCGCATGCCGCGCGGCGGCCTCGAAGGCGCGCAGGGCATTGAGCGAAGGAAGCGGCACAGCCATGACATCAATACATGAACTTTTTTAATTGATTAGATGAAGGTAAGTCGTTTGTCAAGCCGGGTTGGCAACCCTATATTTTACACAACATAGCTGTATGCATTGGATGCGTGTAGCCAGTACGAAGGAGACAACGACAATGTTTATGAAAAATTTTAGTGCAACACTACTCATTCCGACGAGCATTCGCGAGAGCCATCGCGAGGCCGGCCGACGCGCCATGAACCGGACCGACACGAGCCGCCGCACGGCCCGGTCTGGTCACGTCATCGACACCATCGTCGCCAGCATTCTGAGGCCCCGCCTCGGTTGACTGGTCGGCAACGAGCGGCGCGATAACGCATAAGGAGACGAGCCGTTGCACGAATCAAACACGAGGGCGGCTGTCACCCTGTCGCCAATCACGGCCGGGTGACAGCCCGACTCGCGCCACCAACCCCCGACGACGATTCCAATACCGACACGCCCGCGCATCTGCTTTGCGCGCCCGCCGCACCTGTCCATGGTGAGAATTCCGAGTTAAGCTGCCTCCCGACAAGCAAACTGAAAACGGGGAGGAACCACATGCCCAAGCTGCGCACTCTGATCGGCGGCCTCATTGGCGCCGCGCTGGCGGCCAGCGTCGCCCAGGCCGAGACCTGGGAAATGCCGACGCCCTATGTCGACGCCGTCTTCCACACCCAGAACATCCGCCAATTCGCCGACGACGTGAAGGCCGCGACCAACGGCGGCCTGGTCATCAACGTCCACTCGGGCGGCTCGCTGTTCAAGCACCCCGAGATCAAGAAGGCGGTGCGCGGCGGTCAGGTGCCGATCGGCGAGTTCTTCCTGGCGCGGCTGAGCAACGAGAACCCGATTTTCGGCGTCGACACGCTTCCTTTCCTCGCCGCGAACTACGACCAGGCGGCCAAGCTGTGGGCCGCGTCGCGCCCGCAGATCGAGGCGCTGCTGGCCCAGCAGGGGCTCCAGGTGCTGTTCGCCGTGCCGTGGCCGCCCCAGGGGCTCTACGCCAAAAAGGAGTTGAAATCGCTCGACGACCTCAAGGGCGTCAAGTTCCGCGCCTACAACGTCGCGACTGAGACGATCGCGCGCCTGTCGGGCGCGGTGCCGACCCAGATCGAGGCGCCCGATCTCTCGCAGGCCTTCGCCACGGGCCGCGTCGAGGCGATGATTACCTCGCCCTCGACCGGCGTCAGCAGCAAGTCGTGGGACGTGCTTTCCCACTTCCACCACACCCAGGCCTGGGTGCCCAAGAACGTTACCGTGGTCAATAAGAAGGCCTTTGCACGGCTCGACGCGGCGACCCAAAAGGCCGTGCTCGACGCCGCGGCCAAGGCCGAGAAGCGCGGCTGGGACGCCAGCATCGCCGAGACCGACGCCAAAATCGCCATCCTCGCCGAGCACGGCATGACGATCATCACGCCGAGCGAGAAGCTGATGGCGGGCTTCCGCGAGATCGGCGACAAGATGGTCGGCGACTGGAAGGCCGAGGCGGGCGCCGACGGCGAGGCGATCCTCAAGGCATACGGCATGTAGGGTCGCGGCGGGCGCCCATCGCGCGCCCGCCACCGCCTTTCCCGATGCGCAAATTCCTCGACGGTCTCTACCGCGCCAGCGGCGCCTGCGCGGCGTTTTTCCTGCTGGCGATCTGCGCCATCGTGCTGGCGCAGGTCGGCGCCAATCTGATCGACGCGGTCGCCGACGCGCTGACCGGCACGCCGATCGGCCTGGTCATCCCGTCCTATGCCGAGTTCGCTGGCTTCTTCCTCGCCGCCGCGTCGTTTCTGGCGCTCGCCTACACGCTGCGCGCCGGCGGGCATATCCGTGTCACGCTGGTCATTCAGCACCTCGGGCCGCGGGCGCGGCGCGCCGTCGAACTGTGGTGCAGTGCATCGGGCGCCGGACTCGCCGGTTACTTCGCCTGGTACGCCGTCGCGCTGGTCCTCGAATCGATCGAATTCGGCGACGTCTCGACAGGCATTGTGCCGGTTGCGCTCTGGCTGCCGCAATCGGCCATGGCGCTCGGCCTGATCGTTTTGACGATTGCGCTGATCGACGGCTTCATCGACGTCGTCAGGGGCGACGCGTCGGCGCTCGCGGCCGCCACCGACGAAGCCTCGTTCATCGGGCGCTGAGCGTGGAACAGGTCGGCTTCACCATCGTGCTTGTCGTCGTGCTGTTCGCGTTGCTCGGCAGCGGGCTCTGGGTCGCGGTCTCGCTCCTCGGCGTCGGGCTGGTCGGCATGACGATGTTCACCTCGGCGCCGGCCGGCCTGGTGCTGGCGACCACGGTCTGGGGGGCGAGCAACTCGTGGGCGCTCGCCGCGCTGCCGCTGTTCATTTGGATGGGCGAAATCCTGTTCCGCTCGCGCCTCTCGGAGGACATGTTCGCCGGCCTCGCGCCTTGGCTCGACCACCTGCCCGGGCGTCTGTTGCACGTCAACATCCTGGGCTGCGGCGTGTTCGCCGCCGTCTCGGGCTCGTCGGCAGCGACCGCCGCGACGATCGGCAAGATGTCCCTGCCCGAGCTTGCCAAGCGCGGCTACGACCGCACCATGTCGATCGGCACGCTGGCCGGCTCGGGCACGCTCGGGCTGTTGATCCCGCCCTCGATCATCCTGATCGTCTATGGCGTCGCGACCGAGGAATCGATCGCCCGGCTGTTCATCGCCGGCGTGCTTCCCGGCCTGATGTTGGTCATCCTGTTCATGGGCTACGTCGTCGTCTGGGCGCTGCTCAATCCGGCCAAGGTGCCGGCCGACCGACTCGGCATGGGTCTCGCCGATCGCCTGCGCCAGACGCGGCGGCTGATCCCGGTGCTGCTGGTCATCGCCGGGGTGATCGGCTCGATCTACTTCGGCATCGCCTCGCCGACCGACGCCGCGGCGGTCGGCGTACTGCTCTCGCTGGTGCTGTCATGGTTCTCGGGCACGCTCACCAAGGCGACCTTCATCGACGGGCTGATGGGCGCGACGCGCACCTCGTGCATGATCGCCTTCATCCTGGCCGGCGCCGCGTTCCTCACCGTCGCGATGGGCTTCACCGGCATTCCGCGACTGCTCGCCGAATGGATCGGCTCGTTCGACCTCTCGCCCCTCATGCTGCTCGTGGTGCTCACGGTGTTCTTCATCGTGCTCGGCTGCTTCCTCGACGGCATCTCGGTCGTCGTGCTGACCACGGCCGTCATACAGCCGATGGTCGAGCAGGCCGGCATCGACCGCATCTGGTTCGGCATCTTCATCGTGCTGGTCGTCGAGATGGCGCAGATCACGCCGCCGGTCGGCTTCAACCTGTTCGTCATCCAGGGCCTGACCGATCACAACATCCTCGAGGTCGCGCGCGCCGCCCTGCCCTTCTTCTTCCTCCTGCTGCTCGGCGTCGTGCTGCTCGTCGCCTTCCCCGGCCTCGCCACCTGGCTGCCGTCGCAGATGTGGAGCTAGTTTAGGTTACGGTCATCATTGCTTCGCAACGGTGACCCGCACTCAGCCGCCGCGCATGCCAATCTTATACCAGTGAGCGCCTGAATTGACTCTCGGGATATTCATTGATGGCGGATGATGGCGGATTGTGATTCTATGGTCTCCCACCAGATGTGGGGGATGTCATGGGATCAGCACTCAAGATACGGGATGATTTGACGCCTTTGGAGCTTCGGCGCTGGGCTCGCGTGGAATCGTACGGTCGAGCGGCGGCGCGGGCCTATGGGATCGCGAATGCTTTGGAGGAGATGCCCCGGGCTGATGCCGCGCGGCTTGCGGGGATGGATCGCCAAACGCTTCGCGACGCGGTTGTTCGTTACAATGCAAAGGGATTGGAGGGGCTTCACGACCGTCCAAAGGGCTACTCGCCGCGGCGGCTGACGGCAGACGAGGAAGCGGCGCTGGCGGCGGTCATCATCGCCGGGCCGGAGCCTGAGCGCGACGGGGTTTGCGCCTGGACCCGGGCCGATCTGTGCCGCTGGCTGGAGGAGCGCTTCGCCAAGACCTACCACCCCTCGAGCATGACCCGGGTTCTACGGCGGATGGGATTTTCCCGCCAGAAGGCGCGCCCGAGCCACCCGCGAAGGGACGCCGAAGCGCAGGAGCGCTTCAAAAAAGGGGGCTTCGCGACATCCTGAAGGCGACCGCCGCGGCGCATCCCGACAAGCGCCTACAGCTGTGGTTTCAGGATGAAGCGCGCGTCGGCAACAAGGGCCGGGTGTGTCACCGGTGGTGGCGCAGGGGCGAGCGTGCCCCCGGGACGCGTCAAATCGGCTACCAGTGGGCCTACATCTTCTCCGCCGTGCGCCCGGACACCGGCGACGACGTCACCCTGGTGATGCCGAGCGTCAACGCCAAGGTCATGGACCTGTTTCTCGCACACTTCGCCGATACCCTGGACCAGGATGCGCACGCCGTCATGATGTGCGACGGCGCCGGTTGGCACGACGAGCGCGCCCTCACCGTCCCCGACAACGTCACCTTGGCGCTGTTGCCGCCTTACAGTCCCGAACTCAACCCCGTCGAGCGGGTTTGGCTCTACCTACGCGAACGCTTCCTATCGCTCCGCGTCCTCGACGACACCGAGGCCATCATCGACGCCTGTTGCCAAGCATGGATCGACCTCATCGCAGAACCGGATCGTATGCGAACCCTCTGCGCCTATCCATGGATCATGAAGGTGATTTCATAGGCTCACTGGTATTAATCCCACAAGGACTGGCCGAACGGTCGGCGGCGCCCCTCTTGTTGGGATAAGATTGGCGCGCACTGGCATGATCCGATCGTATTAAGTCGGTCGGATTATGAATTGGGCGTGCGCCTGACGCCTTCGCGCAAGTTCTTGTAGGGCAGCTTGGCCGGGTCGGCGGTGTTCGGGCCGGGCGCCTCGACGACCAGGACCTCGGAAGCGAGCGGCTCGAAATCGGCGCGGAAGTGGACCGAGCTCTTGAGCGCGAGAGTCCGCTGGGCGGCCGGCTCGACACCGAGGTGCCGGAAGATCGCCTGATCGCCCGCCTGCAGCTTGCGGCTCGCGACAATGACCCGCACACCCCTGCCCGGCGCATCGGCGACGCGCAACAGCGCCATGCGGCCGAGCCGCATGCGGCTGCCGAGCCACATCGGCCCGGTCGCCGTGAAGGCGCCGTCGCCGAGCGCCTCGACGACCATCGGCCGCGTGAACGGCGCGTGGCCGGGCAGTCCCGACCAGGCGCCGAGCCTGGGCTCGATTCGCGCACCCTCGCCCGCTTCGTGGGCCTGCTCGGCGGTCGCCGGGTCGAACATCATGGCGACCACCGTGTCGGGCGCATCGGCCGCCGCCAACGCCTCCAACAGCCAGACCGTGTCGGCATTGCCGCCGGCGCCCGGATTGTCCTGGGTGTCGGCGAGGATGACCGGTCGGTCGCTCGTGTTGGCGAGCGCCCTGGCGACCGCCTCATCGACCGAATAGGTGTCGAGCTTGAAGCCGGCCTCGCGCGCCATGACCTCGTCGTAGAGCGCATCGGCCGCATGCTCGGCCGAAGCCGCGTCCCAAGCGTAGGCCGTGACCGCCGGGCCGCATTCGAGAATGTCGGCGGGCGGAAAGCCGGGCGCGAACGACAGGCTCGCGACGCCACCCGCCTCGAGCGCGCCGAGCCGCGCGTAGAGCGACTTCGACGGCTCGTACATGGTGCACTGGGCGGTCAGCGGAATCAGGTAGGGCAGCTTGCGGAACGCGGCGGCCGGCGCGCGGTCGCGCGCGAACATGTCGACGAGCAGCCGCGCCGCACGCTCGCCGGTCTCGGCCATGTCGATATGCGGGTATGTGCGGTAGGCGATCAGGGCGGAAGCGCGCGCCACCATCGCCTCGGTGATGTTGGTGTGCAGATCGAGACTCGCGATCACCGGAACACGCTCGCCAACCACCGTGCGCACGCGGCGCAGCGTCTCGCCCTCGCCGTCCTGATAATCGTCGGTCACCATCGCGCCGTGCAGGTCGAGATAGACCGCGTCGAACGGGCCGCCGTTCGCCAGGTCGGCACAGATCATCGCCGTGATGCGCTCGAAAGCGTCGGTCGTGACTTGCGCCGACGGCGGCGCCGAGCACCACAGCAAGGGCGCGACACCGTGGCCGGCGCCACGGATCGCCTCGACGAAGCCGGCGATCGGCAGGTTGATGCCGGCGACCGCGTCGAACATGTCGGCGCCGCGCGTCAGCCCCGGCCAGCCGTCGGCCTGCACGAAGTTGGCGTAGGTCGCGGGCGACGGCGCGAAGGTGTTGGTCTCGTGCTGGAAGCCGCCGGCGGCGATTCTCATGACTGCCCGGCCCGTCTCACCGTCAACGGTTGAAGGCGGCGGCCGGATCGCCCATCATGGGGCCGAGGCGCGACGGCAACGAGCAGACAGATGACAGACCGCTTCGTCAGGGATTTGATCAAGCGACCGACGGCGATCGAAATCGGTCCGGACGCCATGGTGCGCGAGGCCTGCAAGCTGATGGCCGAGCACGGCATCGGCGCGGTCCTGGTCATGCGCGACGCGGCGATCGAAGGTATCTTCACCGAACGCGACGCGCTCAACCGCGTGCTCGCCGAGGGGCGCGACCCCGACGAAACGCGCGTCGGCGCGGTGATGACGCCCGAGCCGGTCACCCTCGGTCCCGAGGCCACCGCGGTCGACGCACTCAGGCTGATGACCCAGATCGGCTTCCGCCACCTGCCCATCGTCGAGCAAGGCCGCGTGTACGGCATCATCTCGATGCGCGACTTCGTCGGCGCCGAGCTGCAGCAGGCGGGCGAGGACGGCTGAGCGCCGATCGAGCGGGCCACGCCGGCTCAGATATCCGCATAGACGTGGCGCTCCTCGCGGGCGCCGGGGTGGGTAACCGCGCCCTTGACCGCCGGGCCGACGGTCTGGGCGTAGCGCCACAGCGCGCCCGAGGCGAAGTCGTTCCGGCGCGGCTGCCAAGCCTTGCGCCGCGTCTCGAGCTCGTCCTCGGCGACCTCGAGGTCGAACACGCCGTCGATGGCGTCGATGACCACGATGTCGCCATTCTCCAAGAGGCCGATGGGTCCGCCGACCGCCGCCTCGGGGCCGATATGACCGACGCAGAGGCCACGGGTGCCGCCCGAGAAGCGCCCGTCGGTGATCAGCGCCACGCCCTCGAGGCCGAGCCCGGTGATGGCCGCGGTGGTCGACAGCATCTCGCGCATGCCGGGCCCACCCACCGGGCCTTCGTAGCGGATGACGATGCAGTCGCCTTCCTTGATGTCGCCGCCGATCACGGCCGCGAAGGCGTCCTCCTCGCGGTCGAAGCAGCGCGCCGGGCCGCGGAAGCGCTGGGCTGCCTCGGACATGTGGGCGACCTTGACGATGGCGCCCTCGGGCGCCAGGCGGTCCTTGAGGCCGACCACCCCGCCGGTCGGCGAGAGCGGCGCGGCGGTGCGGACGACGACGTCCTGGCCCTCGGGGAAGACCACGCCCGAGTGGTTCTCGGCGAGCGTCTTGCCGGTCACCGTCAGCGCGTCGCCGTACAGGTAGCCGGAATCCAACAGTTCCTTGATTATCACCTGGACGCCGCCGACCTCGTAGAGGTCCTTGGCGACGTATTGGCCGTTGGGCTTGAGGTTGGCGATCAGCGGCGTGCGCTTGAAGCAGGCGGCGACGTCGTGCAGGTCGAAGTCGATGCCGGCCTCGTTGGCGATCGCCGGCAGGTGCAGCGCCGCGTTGGTCGAGCCGCCGGTCGCCGCCACGACGATGGCGGCATTCTCGAGCGCCGCGCGGGTGACGATATCGCGCGGCCGAATGCCCATCTCGAGCAGCTTGAGCACCGCCTGGCCCGAGTACTCGGCGTACTGGTCGCGCGATTCGTAGGGCGCCGGCGCGCCGGCCGAGCCGGGCAGCGCCAAACCGATCGCCTCGGAGACGCAGGCCATGGTGTTGGCGGTGAACTGGCCGCCGCAGGAGCCGCCCGAGGGACAGGCGGCCATCTCCAGGGTGTGCAAATCCTCGTCGCTCATCGTGCCGGCGGCGTGCCTTCCGACGCCCTCGAAGACGTCGACGATGGTCACGTCCTTGTTTTGGAAGCGGCCGGGCAGGATCGAGCCGCCGTACATGAACACCGAAGGCACGTTGAGGCGAACCATGACCATCATCATGCCGGGCAGCGACTTGTCGCAGCCGGCCAGACCGACCAGCGCGTCATAGCAGTGCCCGCGCATGGTGAGCTCGACCGAATCGGCGATGACCTCGCGCGAGACCAGCGAGGACTTCATGCCGGCATGGCCCATGGCGATGCCGTCGGTCACGGTGATGGTGGTGAATTCGCGCGGCGTGCCGCCGGCGGCGCGCACGCCCTGCTTGACCATCTGCGCCTGGCGCGAGAGCGTGATGTTGCACGGCGCGGCCTCGTTCCAGGTCGTCGCGACGCCGACCAGCGGCTGGGCGACCTCCTCCTCGGTGACGCCCATGGCGTAGAGGAAGGCGCGGTGCGGCGCCCGCTCGGGGCCGACGGTGGTGTGACGGCTCGGCAGCTTCGACTTGTCGAAGGCGGTCATCGGTGGTGTCCTTTCCCCTGCAAGCGACAATCTGTCCTGTTGGGCCGCACCATAGGCGGCGCGGTCTAGCCGATCAACGCCTTGAGCGCGGCGATGTGCTCGGGTCCGGTGCCGCAGCAGCCGCCGATCAATCGCGCGCCATGGTCGATCCAGGTTTGCGCGTGCGTGGCATAAGACGTCGGGTCGAGGTCGTCGCGCAGCGGGATCAGGCCGTCGGCGTGCTTGGCGCCGCCGAGTTCCCAGTCGGGCGGCACCGGCACGAAGCTGTTGGCGTAACCGCCCGCCGGCGGGCCCAGCGCGGCCAGCTCGGGCATCGCCGTCGTGACGCTTTCGGGCGTGCAGCAGTTGACCAGATAGGCCGAGACCGGCAGATGCGCGATCACGGCGTGGGCCTCGGCGAGCGTCTCGCCGCTGCGCAGCCGGCCCGAGTTGTCCTCGTGCAGCGTCCAGGAAACCCAGACCGGCTTGCCCGTCGAGGTTGCCGCGGTGGCGGCGCCGAGGCCCTCGGCGGCCGAGGACATGGTCTCGCAGATCAGCACATCGACATGGGGCGCGAGGATCTCGGCCTGCTCGCGGTAAAGCGGCTCGATGACCGCGAATGGCTCGACCCGATCGGGCCGGTAACTGCCGCGCAACGGCGGTAGCGAACCGGCGACCGATACGTCGCGGCCCGACGCGTCGCGCGCTTGCGCCGCGAGCCGGCAGGCCATCAGGTTCAATTCCTCGAAACGGTCCTCGATGCCCTCCGTGGCGAGTTTGGCGCGGATCACGCTGTAGGTATTGACGGTGATGACGTCGGCGCCGGCGGCGATGAAGTCGGCATGCGCCTCGCGCACCACCTCGGGCGCGACGATCAGCGCGTTGGCCGACCAGATCGTGCTCGTAATGTCGACGCCGCGGCGGCGCAGCTCGCGCCCCATGCCGCCGTCCATGAGCACCGTGCGTTCGGGCAGCGAAACGGTCGGAATGTCGGTCATCGGATCGGCGCCTAGGCGGCCGTATCGAGCAGGCGCGCGGCGGGCTCGCCGGTGAGGTACCAGCTCAGGCAGCGCACGGCGCCGCCCATGATGGCGACCGATGATGCATCGATCGGCACCAGCGGCTTGGGTGCCAGCTCGCGAAACGCGGCAAGCGCCGCCTCGTCGGCCGGCACGTCGTAGACCGGCATGTAGAAGCCGCGCTCGATGGTCAGCGCGTTGACGTAAATGCCCGTGGCATCGGGCCAGCCGCGCCACTGGCGGTCGGTCGGCGCGTACGGCACCTCGACCGGCTCGACGCCGGGCAGGTCGCGCGCAAGCGCGCCAAGCACCTCGGAGCGCAGCGGTTCGTCGAACGCCGAGACCGCCAAGAGATCGCGGCGCAGCCAGGTGACCATGCCATCGGCGTGGCCGGTGATATCGCCCGGCACCCGCGGCACCACGGCGAGGCGATCGAGCCCGAGGTTGCGCTGGAGGATATTCCGCAGCTCATGCGGCTCGAATTCGGGGTTGTCGACGTAGAGCTGTTCGCTGGTCACCGCCTGGCCCATGCCGTCGTAGACCAGGTTGCCGCCGTCGAGCTTGACGAGCAGCCGGGTGGTCTCGATGCCGGTCTCGCGCAGCCACAGCATGAACCAGTCCTCGATCCAGCCGCTGGCGGCCGGCGAGATGTAGTTGGGCCTGTACAGGAACTTGACCAGACGATCGCCCGCCTGGATCGGCGCGACGTCGACCAGCCAGATGTCGCCGACCTCGGTCGCGAGCACGCGGCTGGCCGGCACGCGGTCGCCCAGCTCGTCGCGGGTCCATTTGTCGGCCATCAGCAGGACCGGCTCGCGATCGCCGACCGCACGCACGAAGCCGACGTCGAAGTCAAGGATCTCGCGGCGCAGTTCCTGGTAGAAACTGTCCGCCGCGCCGGGCGCGGCGAGCAGGATAACGCTCGGCTCGCGGGCCTGCGCCGTCCGGCTGGCCAGCGCGCCCGCGACCGGCAGCGCGGCCGCGGCTTCCAGGAATCTCCGCCGCGTGACCATGGCGCTCACTTGATCGGCGAAAACGACGTCGGCGCCAGGATCTTGTTTTCCTGCGCGGTCAGCATGCCGGCGGATTTTCGCTTGTATTCGTCCCAGGCCGGATCGGCGTCTCGCGCGGCGCGGCGCGCGTCCATGTCGGCCAGGTTCTCGAACCGCCAGAGGTGAACGACCTGATTGAGCGGCCCGAGGGTCGTCCGGAAATAGCCGACCAGATCGCCCAGGTGCCGAAGCTGCACGGGCAGGCCTTCGCGTTCGAACAGCGCGAGATATTCCTTATCGCGCCCGTGCGCCATCGTGTAGGTGCGGTGGTCGATGATCATGGCAGCCCTCCGGACAAGGAGAAACGTTGTCGGCACTATCTGCTACGCCGGGCCTACAGATCAAATGCCATGTCCGCGGCGTGCAGCGCCTGGTCGACCCGGCGGCAGACGTTGAGCGTGTCCCTGGCGGCCTCTGCCGTCGCGACACCGGATATCGGCAGGTCCTCGACGGCGCGGCGAAACGCCTCGATCATGGCGGCGTTGGGATCGACCGGATCGGTCTCGACCGCCGTCCGTTCGCCGCCCGGCCCGACGGTCTCGAAGCGCCATTCGACCGGCGCGTTCTCGGGCAGGCTGACGTCGAGCTCGACCACGCCGTCCCGGCAGATTGCGCGCAGCGTCGTCGTGAAGCTGGCGCCGCGCGGCATCAGCGCGCTTGCTTCGGCCGCGATCACGACATCGCCATAGCGCAGCGCGACCTGGACGTGATCAAAGGCGCCGCCGGTTTTGTGGCCGTGACCCCGGATGTCGTCGGGCTGGCCGAACATCCAATTGAAGACGTCGATGTCGAACGGGAGCAGCTCCTTGACAACGTCGCCGTGGTGACCCGACGCGAGCGTCTCGCCCTCGCGCCAGTAGGGCGGCGAATACCGCGCGCTCGACACCGCGACGACGTCGCCCAGCTCGCCCGAGGCGACGATCTCGCGGAACCGCGCGACGGTCGCGACGAAGCGCAGGATCTGGCCGGCCATCAGGACGCGGCCGGCGCGTTGCGCCGCCGCGATCATCGCGTCGGCCTCGGCGACCGTGAGCGCGATCGGCACCTCGGTAAAGACATGCTTGCCGGCGTCGAACGCAGCCAGCGCATAGGCGTGATGCTGCGCCGTCGGGCAGGCCAGGACGACGGCATCGATAGCGGGGTCTTGGATCAATTCGTCGGGACTGTCGATCGGTCGCGCGCCGAATTCGCCTGCCACCGCCTCGACATTGGCCGCGGTGCGGCCCGCCACGGTGGCCAACTCGACACCGTCGACGGCTGCCACTGCGGCCGCATGGATTCGCGCCTGGACGCCCGCCCCGATGATGCCGATGTGCATGGCGTTAGGGCTGGGCCGTCTTCTCGAGCCGGCCGAGGGCCGCGACGATGCGTGCGCGCGTGGCCTCGGTTTCGGCGCGGCGCTCGCGCTGCTCCTCGACGACGTGGACGGGCGCCCGGCTGGTGAACGCCGCGTTGCCGAGCTTCTTGTCGATGCCGGCGATCTCACCCTCGAGCTTCGAGACATGCTGGTGCAGCCGCGCGACCTCGTTGGCGACATCGATGACGTCGGCCAGCGGCAACACGAAGCTGGCCTCGTCGACGACGAGCTGCACCGCGCCTTCAGGCAGCGCGCCGTCGAGCGGCGTGATCGTCTCGATGCGGGCGAGCCGCCGAATCGGCTCGGCGTGCGCCGCGAGGCGCACCACCGTCACATCGCTCGCGCCGTCGTGCAGCAGCGTGACCTTGGCCCCGGCCGGCACGTTAAGCTCGGCGCGCGCCGAGCGGATCTCGGTGATCAGGCGCACGACCCAGCCGATCTCGGCCTCGGCGTCGGCATCGACGGCGTCGGCGGCGTAAGACGGCCACGGCGTCTCGATGAGCTGGCCGGCGCGCGCGCCGTCGCCGAAGTGGCCCCACAGCTCTTCGGTGACGAAGGGCGCGATCGGGTGCAGCAGAATGAGGATCTGGTCGAGAGCCCAGGCGGCGGTCGCCCGCGTCTCGTCCTTGGCCGGGCCGTCGGGGCCACCCAGTATCGGCTTGGCGAGCTCGAGGTACCAGTCGCAGAAGCTGCCCCAGGTGAAGCGGTAGATGGCGCCGGCCGCCTCGTTGAACTTATAGGTCTCGATCGCCTCGTCGATCACGCTGGCGGTCTTGGCGACCTCGCCGACGATCCAGCGGTTGAGCTGGACATCGCTGGTCGCGGGATCGAAGCCCGCGACCGGTTTGCAGCCGTTGATCTCGCAAAAGCGCGCCGCGTTCCACAACTTTGTGATGAAGTTGCGGTAGCCCTCGATGCGTTGCTCGGAGAGCTTGATGTCGCGCCCCTGCGCGGCCATCGCCGCCAAGGTCAGGCGCATGGCGTCACAGCCGAATTTGTCGATCAGGTCCAAGGGGTCGAGGATGTTGCCCTTGGACTTCGACATCTTCTGGCCCTTTTCGTCGCGCACCAGGGCGTGGATGTAGACCGTGTGGAACGGGATCTCGTCCATGTAGTGCAGCCCCATCATCATCATGCGCGCGACCCAGAAGAAGATGATGTCGAAGCCGGTGACCAGCACGTCGGTCGGGTAGAAGCGATCGAGCTCGGTCGTCTCGTCGGGCCAGCCCAAGGTCGAGAACGGCCACAGCGCCGAGGAGAACCAGGTGTCGAGCACGTCCGGGTCGCGCTCGAGCGCGACCGCTTTGCCGTAATGCGCGTCGGCCGCGGCCTGCGCTTCGTCCTCGCTCCGCTCGACGAAGATGTGACCGTCGGGGCCGTACCAGGCCGGGATCTGATGGCCCCACCAAAGCTGGCGCGAGATGCACCAGGGCTGGATGTTGCGCATCCACTCGAAGTAGGTGTTCTCCCACTGCTTGGGCACGAAGCGCGTGCGGCCGTCCTCGACCGCCGCGATCGCCGGGCCGGCGAGCGTCGCCGCGTCGGCGAACCACTGGTCGGTCAGCCAGGGCTCGATCGCAACGCCCGAGCGGTCGCCGTAGGGCACCGTGTGCTCATGCGGCTCGATCCGGTCCAACAGCCCCTTCTCTTCCATCTCGGCGACGATGCGCTCGCGCGCCGCGTAGCGATCGAGCCCCTGGAAGCGTTCCGGAACGTTCTCGTTGAGCGCGGCATTGAGGTCGAAGATGTTGATCATCTCGAGATCGTGGCGCCGGCCGACCTCGAAATCGTTGAAGTCGTGCGCCGGCGTGATCTTGACCGCGCCCGAGCCCTGTTCGGGATCGGCGAGGTGATCGCCGACGATAATCAGCCGGCGTCCGGTCGACGGCTGGATGCAGTATTTGCCGATCAGATCGGCGAACCGCTCGTCCTCGGGATGGACCGCGACGGCGGTATCGCCCAGCATCGTCTCGGGCCGTGTCGTTGCGACGGTTATGTATTTGTTATCAACATCTTCCACAGGATACTTAAAGTACCACAGCGAGCCTTTCAAGGGGCGCTGCTCGATCTCGAGATCGGAGATTGCGGTGTGCAGCTTGCAGTCCCAGTTGACCAGCCGCTTGGCGCGGTAGATCAGGCCCTTCTTGTGGAGATCGACGAACACCTTGAGCACCGCCTCCGACAGGCCCTCGTCCATGGTGAAGCGCTCGCGCGACCAATCCGCCGAGGCGCCCAGGCGGCGTAGCTGCCGGCTGATCGTGGTGCCCGATTCCTCGCGCCATTTCCAGGTCCGCTCGATGAACGCGGCGCGGCCCAGGTCGTAGCGGGTCTTGCCCTCTTCGGCGAGCTGGCGCTCGAGCACCATATGGGTCGCGATGCTGGCGTGATCGGTGCCGGGCTGCCACAGCACGTCGAAGCCGCGCATGCGGTGCCAGCGGATCAGGATGTCCTGCAGCGTGTTGTTGAGCGCATGGCCCATGTGCAGGCTGCCGGTGATATTGGGCGGCGGGATGACGATGCAATAGGTTTCGGCGTCGGGCCGGCGGCCACAGGCGAACGCGCCGGCGTCTTCCCACGCGGCGTAATGACGAGCCTCGGTCTCGTGGTGCCGATAGATCTTTTCGAGCATCACCTAGCCTTGTCTTTGGCTTGTCTTTGGTTGATGGCGGCGGGCGCCCGAGCGGTCAATCGGGTTCGGCGCGCCGTACCAGACGACGGATTTCCTTCTCCACCAGCTTTTCGACGAGAACCGGCAGGTTGGTGTCGAGCCAATCGCGCAGCATCGGCTTGAGGCTCTCCATCACCATGTCCTCGATCGTCCGCCCCTGGTCGCCGATCGCCGGCGATTCCAGCTTCGGCTCGGCCGCCTCGGCCGCGCGGTTGAGCTCGGAAAGCGCCTTGACCGAAGCGTTGGCGGCGTCGCCACCGACCAGCGGACCCTCATCGGCCGGCGGGGATTCCTTGGGTTTGTCTGCGCCCGTCACTTTGGGCGTCGCCTTGTCGTCGTCGGGTTGCACGGGTTCCTCGCTGATATCGACTGTCGTCCCGTCTTCGCGGACCATCTGGGTGAGTTCGAGCACTTCGCCGTCGGCATCGCTGTCGCCGCCATCGGCCTGCTTCTCGGTTTCGGGCGCCACGGGCTCGTTGTCCTCTGAAATTATACGCCGTATGGAACTCAGAATCTCCTCCATCGACGGGTCTTGCTGGGTCTTGTCGTCGCTCATAATCGTCTCATTCCGCCAGATAAGGAGCCACACTAAGACAAACGGTGAACGATTGCCAGCACTCCATCGGCCGACCGCGCCGAATGGATAGAATTCAACATATGGCGCCCATACGATCCCATATCCCGGTTTCTCGGCAGGCGAGCGCCCGCCGGCGATGCCTTTGCATCGGCAAGGGTGTTCGACGCCCCGAGAAGCCGGGATATGGGACCCGAAGGGCGGCGTCCCAAGGCCGCCGGACGCGTTGCCCGATGCTTGTGATGCTCCAGCATCACCGCACATCGCGCGCCTTTCCGGACGACCTTGGGACGCCGTCGTATGGCTGCCCTATGTTGGGTTCTATCCATTAATCGTTTGGCATCGTGCCCCAGAGCTGGTTGCGCACCGCGTCATAGTGCAGCGACGGGTCGTAGATTTGCACGGGCAGGCCAAGCGATTGCGCGGTCAGACGCCCGATCGCCGCGCGCAGGCCAAACACCGCGACGACCTCGTCGCGACGTGCCCGCACCAAGTCGACTTTGACGTCGAACAGCTCCTGCTCGGCATCGAGCACGTCGAGCGTCGTGCGTGAGCCGACCTCGGCCTCCTGCTCCACGCCCTCGAGCGCGATCTCGGCGGCGCGCACCGATTCGCTGTACGCCACAATTCTGGCGCGTGAGGTACGCAGCGCCTCCCACCACTGGGTGACGTTCTCGAGCACCGCACGCCGGCTTTCCTCGACCTCGACGCGGCGCTGCGAGACACGCTCGCGCGCCTCGCGAACCTTGGAATAGACCGAGCCCGACTGATAGAGCGGCACGGTCACGCGCGCCAGAATCTTAGCCTGCTCGTTGACGCTGCCCCTGCTCGCCTGGTCGTCGGCGCGGCTCAGCTCGGCATCGACGTTGACCTCGGGCAGGAGACCGCCGGTGACGACGTCGACCTCCTCTTGCGCGGCCCGTTCGGCTTCGGCGGCGCGCCGGATCGACGGGTGCTCGGCGATCGCGATATTGCGCGCGTCGGCCTCGGCGGCCGGCAAGCCACCGACCAGGGGCGGCGGCGCAAGCCGGACCGGCATCGCGCCGATGACGTTCTGGAACGCGGCGCGGGCGACGATCAGGTTGCCTTGGACGCTGATCCGGTCGGCGGCCGCATTGGAGAGCCGCGATTCGGCCTGGGCAACGTCGGTGCGCGTCACCTCGCCGACCTCGAAGCGGTCCCGCGCCGCCTCGAGTTGGCGCTCCAGGCGCGCCTCGTTGTTAAGCGCGAGGTCAAGTACCGCGCGGCCGCGCATGACGTCCATATAGGCGGTGACGGCGTCGAGAAATACCTGCTGTTCGATCTCGGCGAGGCGCGCACGGTCGGCCAGCACGAGATGCTCGGCCTGCGCCGTCGAGGCGACCGTCCGGCCGCCCCGGTAGACCGGCTGGGTGAGCGTAAGCGAATAGGTTTCGGGCGTCCGCGTCTCGTCGGAGGTGAAGAAGCCCGACGACGAATCGACGCTGTTCTTGCCGATCGATGCCGACGCCGACAAGACCGGTCGCCACCCCGAGACGGCCTGGGAGACGCCCTCGTCCGTCGCCCGCAACGCGGCCCGCTGCGCGAGCAGCGTCGGGTTGCCCTGATAGGCGGCGACGAGCGCCTGCTCCATCGTCTGGGCAGTCGCCTCCGGCGCCGGAAGGACGAGCAGCAGGCAGCCGAAAACGCCGGCGATCAATCTGGAAGTACGGGGCATGATTACGTGCCGCGTCGGCTAAAAGACGAAACCATGCTCGGCCGCGAAGCCGGGCAGGATCGGCACGGCGGCGTCGAACAACTGGCGCCGCGACAGCCCGCCGCGCAACCGGTGGATTACTTCGATGTTGCCGACCGTCGGCGCGACGTTGACGACGGCGACCAGGCGACCGCCCTCGACCAACTGGTCGGCGATCGCGTCGGGCACCGCGTCGACCGAGCCACCGAGCACAATCACGTCGTAGGGCGCCTGGCGCGGATAGCCTTCGTCGAGCGGCCCTTCGACGACGGCGGCGTTGTCGACGTCGAGTTCGGTGAGCGCCTCGATCGCCTGCTCGGCGAGGGCGGCGTCGCTTTCCAGCGCAACCACCGTGCCGGCCAGCTTGCCCAGTACCGCGGCCGAATAGCCGGTGCCGCAGCCGATATCGAGCACCACGTCGCCGGGCCCGATCGCGGCCGCCTGCAGCAGGCGCGCGAAAACCACCGGCTCCATCAGATAGCGCCCGTCGCCCAACGCGAGATCTTGGTCGACGTAGGCGTTTCCTTGCAGCCGCTTGGGCACGAAGCGTTCGCGCGGCACCTCGGCGATGGCCGCGAGCAGGCGTTCGTCGGTCACCCTGTTCGGGCGAATCTGGTTTTCGACCATGTTGAGCCGGGCGGTGGCGTAATTGGGCATTCTCGACCGTCGGGTTGGCGTGTCTTGGTGGGACGCCGGAAAACTTCGGAACCCCGCCGATATATACGTTGCCCCGCGACGGATGACAACGACGGAGGCGATCGGCCGACATCGAGAGACGCCGCTTGACCCGCCCGATCCGGCAATCCTATATACGCCGGTCAACCCGCGGCGGCGCGCGCGACGCGTCGCCGCCGGTTCGGCGGCCCGGTGGCTGAGTGGCTAAGCAGCGGACTGCAAATCCGTGCACGCCGGTTCGATTCCGGCCCGGGCCTCCATTCCACCGCAACACCGGTTCGCCACTTTCGATGTCACGCCAGGCGACAAAGACGCGATCGGAAACGTCGGTCAAGTTGATCGCGGCCGGCGACATCGCGAACCTGTTCGGCATCGCCGTCCTTGGCGCGATCTCGTGGATTCTGCCCGAGCAGCGCTGGTTGGGCTTCTGCCGCGCGGTCGGACGCTTCAACCTGCCGATGATGACGTCGGACACCGAGGCGACACTGGACGCGATCGGCGCGGCGCTCGGTGAGCGCGACATCGGCGCGACGCCTGCGGCGATCGCCGAGCAGGCCGCGGCCGAGGAACTGCTCGGCACGCTTCAGCTGTTGCGCGATTACCGTCCCGGCGGCTGGCGGTCCGAGACGCGCGTCGAGGGCGCCGAACACATCGATACCGCGTTGGCCCAAGGCCACGGCGCAATCCTGTGGGTCGGCCAGTTCGTCCACGGCAAGCTCGGCGCCAAGGTCGCGTTGCACCGCGCCGGCTACGCCGTCAGCCATCTGAGCCACCTGCGCCACGGCTTCTCGCCGACGCGTTTCGGTCGCCACGTGCTGAATGCCGTGCGCCGCGCGGTCGAGGACCGCTATCTCGGCGAGCGCGTGCTGCTCTCGGATCAGGGCGCGGGCCCCGCGCTGGCGGTGCTCAAGCGACGGCTCGCGGAGAACTGCGTGGTGTCGATCACCGTCGGCGCGCAGGCGGCCCGACCGGTGACGGCGCCGTTCCTGGCGGGCGAAATCGACGTCGCACCGGGCGCGCCGGTGCTCGCCCATGAGACATGCGCCGCGCTGCTCCCGGTCTTTCCGCTGCGCGAGGCATCGGGCCTTATCACGGCAGCCGTCGGCCCGCCGATTGTCATCGATGAATCCACCGATCGCGCGTCCGCCGTTGCGAAGGCCGTACACGACTACGCAACCCAGCTTGAATCCGTGGTTTCCGGCAACCCTGGCCAGTGGCTCGGTTGGTTCGACCTGTGATCGTTCAACCGGCGTCGTCGGCCGCGGCGCGCTTGCGCCAGAAGGCGCGGCCCTCGATGTGCTGCCAGGCGAGCATGCCGGGCACGCTGACGATCAGCTCGCGGGCGCGGCTCGCCAGCGAGACGGCGAGCGCGAAGTCGGGCGGCATCCCGATCACCGCGCCGAGGATGACGTAAGCGCCTTCCTGCACGCCGAAGCCGTTCGGCACAAAGAAGGCGACACCGCGCAGCGAGCCGATCAGGCTCTTCAGCATGAGCGCTTCCCAGAGCGTCAGCGGGTGGCCCATGAAATAGGCGGCGAGCCAGATCTCGCCGACCAGCGCGATGCGCGAGCCGAGTCGGATGAGCGACGACAGCTCGATCCGGCCGCGCCGGCGGTAGATTGCGCGGATGACCTCGTCGACCTCGACCGTATTGTTGACGGCGGCGTTCATCAACGGCGAGGTGAACCGGGTGGCGGCCGATTTGGCGAGCGAGCCGAGCGCGCCGGCCCGCTGCAGCACGACGAAAATCGCGACGCCCGCGCCGAGCAGCGCCGAGCCGGCGGCGACGCCGATGACCAGCGCATCGTCGGCCTTGAGCGAGACCAGCAGCGCGACACCGATGAAGCCCATCGCGACCAGCGAGATCGCCTGCACGGTGGTGTCGACGACGACCGACGCCGAGGCGTCGGCGCCGCGCACGCCGGAATGGGTCAGCACGCGCGCCTTGATGACCTCGCCGCCGAGCGTCGTCACCGGCACCACGGTGGTCACCGCGCCGCCGATCCAGGCCGCGTTGAGCATGGCCGGGAAGCCGGGCTCGCGGCCGGCGACGAACAGCATGCGCCACGAAATCACTAGAATGATCAAATACGACAGATAAACCAGCGGCAGCAGCAGCACGCCGACGCCCAGCTCGCCGAGCGCGGCGGCCACCGGGCCGACGCCCTGCCACGCGACGAGCCCGGTGATGCCGGCCAAGCCGAGCAGGAAACCGATGTAGGAAAGTGTCTTCATCGAAATTCCCGGCGGCTGTCTAGGCGGTCTCTGCGGCGACGTAGAGGTAGCTGTTCTGGGCGGCGTGGGCCTCGTCGTAGAAGGCCAGCGCCTCGGGCGCGAAGTCGGCCGCGGGGGACGGCACCGGGACGAAGTGGCCGTAGCGGTCGGCGCCGCGCACCAGTGCCGCGTAGTCGCGCGCGCCGACCACCTGGCGAACATGCGGCGCGATATAGCGGACGGCGACGCCGACGCGCCGGCGGTCCGAAACGTTGGGCCCCGAGGCATGGAACATGCGGCCGTGGTGCAGCGACATCTGCCCCGGCGCCAGCACGACGTCGACCGCCTCGTCCTCGTCGACCTCGACGGCGATCTCCTGACCGCGCGTCAGCATATTGTCGGCGTCGAAGGTGTCGCGGTGATCGACGATCTCGCGCCGGTGCGAGCCGGGCACGAAGCGCATCGCGCCGTTCTCGGTCGTCGCCGGCGTCAGCGCCAGCCAGGCGGTCACCTCGTCGATCGAATCGAGGCCCCAGTAAGTCAAATCCTGATGCCAGCTGATATAGCTCGCGCTGCCCGGCTCCTTGGTGAACAGGGTGCAGCCCCAGACCAAGAGATCGGGACCGAGGATCGTCTCGACCGCGTCGAGGATCGGCGCGAGACGCATCAGCTCGTCAACCGCCGGCAACACGATGTGAACGTTGTTCTTGAGGTAGCGGTCGAGCGGCAAATGGGCGAAGGCGCGTTCGGCCGCCTCGATCCGGTCGAGATAGCCGGCCGCCGTGTCGGCCGCCAGGATGTCGAGCGGAAAGGCATAGCCATCGCGTTGGTAACCGGCGACGAAGTCGGCAGCGCTAGCCGCGTTCATTTCACCCTCCCTCGGGGTCTGACCGTCGATCGCGTTATAGCAAGCTCGGCACGTTCCATTCATCCGAAAACTTCGTTTGACGACAAGGAACGGAGCGAAAGGAACATGTCGCGCCCGTATCTTCAAGCGGACAACGATGCCAGATAAGGACTTTGCCGATGACCACCCTCCGCTTCGAAGCCATGGCCACCGAAACCGTTCGCGCCCTGCAGAACGGATCGAACGACGCCAACGGCCAGCCGCCCGAGCGCCATGTCGCGGACCGCCCGGGCATGCCGTGCCGCCACTGCCTGGCCGAAATCGCCGTCGGCGAGCCGTTCATGATCTTAGCCCATCGCCCCTTTCCCGCGCCGCAGCCCTATGCCGAGGTCGGTCCGATCTTCCTGCACGCCGATGGTTGCGGCCGCTACGACGGGGCCGCGGGTGTCCCGCCGATGTTCCTGGGCTGGCAGGCGCTGCTGCTGCGCGGCTACGGCGACGACGACCGCATCGTCTATGGCACCGGCACGGTCGTGCCGGTCGCCGAGATTGCCGACGCATCGGCCGCGATCCTCGAGCGGCCCGACATCGCCTATGTCCACGTCCGCTCGTCGACCAACAACTGCTTCCAGTGCCGCATCGAACGGGGTTCAGATTAGGACTGTCGTGAGATAAGCTCGGCGGCGACTCAACGTTGTATCCGCATCGCCGACGGACGATTGAATGCCAGGCAGTTCACGATTTTCGCCATCATCGGTCGACCAGGTAATCAAGACAGCGATTCTCGACGTCGATTTGGCGTCGTTGCCGCGCTGGAAGGCTTGGGCGTACGGTGCCCTGCGCATCGGCTATGTCGTGGTGCGCGACCTGGGTGATGGCATGCTGACGCTCAGGGCCATGAGCCTGGTCTACACGACGATTCTTTCGATGGTGCCGATGCTCGCCATCAGCTTCTCGGTGCTCAAGGGCTTCGGCGTCCACAATCAGATCGAGCCGTTCCTGCGCAACGCGCTGGCGCCATTGGGTGACAAGGGCCTCGAGATCAGCGCGCTGATCATCGAGTTCGTCGAGAACGTTCAGGTCGGCGTGCTCGGCCTCGTCGGCTTCATTCTGTTGTTCTACACCGTCGTCTCGCTGATGCAGAAAATCGAGCGGGCGTTCAACTTCACCTGGCACATCACCCAGTCGCGCAGCTTCGCGCAGCGCTTCCGCGACTATCTCAGCGTCGTCGTCGTCGGCCCCGTCCTGGTCTTCGCCTCGATCGGCATCACCGGTTCGTTGATGAGCAACTCGGTGGTCGAGGCGCTGTCGGCGATGTTCCTGGTCGGCAACGCCATCGAGATCGCCGGGCGGCTGGTGCCCTACGCGATGATCATCGGCGCCTTCACGTTCATCTACATCTTCATGCCAAACACCAAGGTGAAGTTCCGCTCGGCGCTGACCGGTGGCATTGTCGCCGGCGTGTTGTGGAACACCGCGGGCTGGGTCTTCGCCTCGTTCATTGTCGCCTCGACCAAGTACACGGCGATATACTCAACCTTCGCGACGCTGATCATGTTCATGATCTGGTTGTATCTCGGCTGGCTCATCCTGCTGGTCGGCGCGTCGATCGCGTTCTACGACCAGCACCCCGAGCACATCGGCGCGCAGCGCGGCAAGCTGAACATCTCGGGCCGGGTCAAGGAGAAGGTCGCCTTGATGACCGCCTATCTGATCAGCAATAGCTTCTACACCGGGCGGGCGGCGTGGACGGCGGAAGCCCTCAGCCAGCGGCTCGAGGCGCCGATGGAAGCGGTCGAGGCGGTGCTCGGCGCCTTCGAGGTCAGCGGCCTGGTGCGGCGCACCGCCGACGAACCGGCCACCTTCCTGCCCGCCCGGCCGCTCGATACGACGCCGATCAAGGACGTCATCGACGCCGTGCGCGCGGCCGACGAGAGCAGCTATCTCAACGCCGAGCGCCTGCCCCGCGAGGCGCCGGTCGACGCGTTGATTGAGACGCTCGAGCGCGCCGCCGACGCGGCGCTCGCGGGTCAAACGCTCAAGGATCTCGCGCTGGCGGCCGACGAGACCGACGTGCCCACCGATAGGGCGAGCCGCCCGGTCCCCTTGCAACACGGCAGCGGCGACTGAGCAACGCGCGCCGCGCGGCGCACGCGCGGCTCACGATCATGTCATGGCCTATTGAATTGAACAGACGCGGCGCCGGTCAAATATCGTGCTACGAGTCGGCGGCGATGTGCCGCGGGCCGACCGGTACAGGAGCATGACATGCATTTGAGAGACATTGGCACCCGAAGCGCGATGGGCGCCGCGGTGGTCGGCTTGACGGCGGCGTTCGCCGGCCCCGCGTCATCGGCCAAAGAACCAACCGTCATCGAGCTTACCCAGATCGCCTGCCAGTTCCTCGAATCCGAGAACGGTGTCGACCACGGCTTCACGACCAGCAAGAAGGCTGACTGCGAGGCGATCAACGGCGAGACCGGCGCCGAGCGCCTCGCCGAGGCCAAGGTGATCGAGCTCGAGCCCGGTACTTACGTCTTCCGCGTGACCAACCAGGACGTGCCCTACGAGCTCGGCTTCTGGCTGCGCGAGCACGACTACAACTGGAAGAACCCGCTGCACAAGCTAACCAAGACCAGCGTCTCGGGCGGCGGCCTCGCGCCGGGCACGACCAAGGACTACGAGGTCGTGTTGGAGCCCGGCGAGTATCTCTATTCCTGCCCGCTCAACACGACGCCCGACTACCGGCTGGTGGTCAAGGGTTAGCCCGGCCGGCGTTGGCCGCGCCGCGAATTCGGTTATCATGGGCGCCGCGCAACCAATCGACGGGAGGCGGCGGCCGTGATGCGAAGGCTGGCACTATGGGTAGTCGCGGCGCTGATGGCGCTGACCGTCGAGGCGCGCGCGGCGCGCGACGAGCTGGTCATCGGCATGACCCAGTTCCCCGCCACCTTCAACCCGATCATCAACGCCATGCTGGCGAAATCCTACGTGCTGGCGATGACGCGCCGGCCCTTGACCGTCTACGACCAGAGCTGGCAACTGGTGTGCATGCTGTGCACCGAGCTACCGACCATCGAGAACGGCGGCGCGCGGCGCGAGACGCTCGACGACGGCACGGAGGGCATCGCCGTCGACTTCACCCTGCAGGCCGGCGCGACCTGGGGCGACGGCACGCCGGTGACGACCGCCGACGTCGTCTTCGGCTGGCAGGTCGGCCGCCACCCGCTGAGCGGGGTCGCCGACCGAGACTCCTACGAGCGCATCCGCGCCATCGACGTCCACGACGACAAGCGCTTCACCGTCCACCTCGATCGCGTGTTCTATGATTACGCGGCGCGCGCCTCGATACCCGTGTTGCCGGCGCATCTGGAACGCGAGGCCTTCGCCGAGCCGCGCGAATACCAGCATCGCACGCTCTACGACACCGATACCGCCAACCCCGGCCTCTACTACGGCCCCTACCGGGTCACCGCGTCGGTCTCGGGCTCGCATGTCGTGCTCGAGCCCAACCCGACCTGGTGGGGCGATCCGCCGCACTTCAAGCGCATCGTCGTGCGCGTCATCGAGAACACCGCGGCGCTCGAGGCCAATCTGCTATCGGGCTCGATCGACTACGTCGCCGGCGAGCTCGGTTTCAACATCGACCAGGCGCTGTCGTTCGAGCGCCGCCACGCGCAAGGCTTCGAGGTGCGCTACAAGCCGGGGCTGATCTACGAGCATATCGACCTCAACCTCGACAACCCGATCCTGCAGGACAGGCGCGTTCGCCGGGCGCTGCTCTACGCGATCGACCGCGAGCAGCTGGTCGCGCAACTGTTCGCCGGCAAGCAGCCGGTCGCGGCGTCCAACGTCAACCCGCTCGACCGGGTCTATTCCGACGACGTGCCGACATACCCGTACGAGCCGGCCAAGGCGGCCGCGCTGCTCGACGCGGCGGGCTGGAACGTGCTGAAGGACGGCGTGCGCCACGATGCGTCGGGCGCGCGGCTCACGCTTCAGCTCATGACGACCGCCGGCAACAAGACGCGCGAGCTGGTCGAGCAGGTGCTGCAGAGTCAATGGCGCGAGGTCGGCATCGATGTCACCATCAAGAACGAGCCGGCGCGCGTCTTCTTCGGCCAGACCATCGCGCAACGCAGGTTCCCGGCGCTCGGCATGTACGCCTGGCTGTCTTCGCCCGAGTCGATCCCGCGCACGACGCTGCATTCGGGCTCCATCCCGACCGAGGCGAACAACTGGTCGGGGCAGAATTCGCCCGGTTTCGTCAACGCCGAGATGGATGCGTTGATCGACGAGGCCGAGGTCGAGCTCGACCCCGAGGTGCGCAAGGGGTATTGGCGCCGCATGCAGCAGATCTACGCCGAGGAGCTTCCCGTGTTGCCACTCTACTATCGCGCCACGCCCTATGTCGTGCCGACTTGGCTCACCGGTATCGAGCCAACCGGCCATCAGGTGACGACGACGTTGTGGATCGAACACTGGCGCGCGACGCCGTAGGGGCGGGTTTGAAACCCGCCCCTACCGATCCCGATATGCTGCTCGCGGTGCGCGACCTCGCGGTCGCGTTCCCGGGCGAGACCGGCGAGCACCGCGCGGTCGACGGTATCTCCTATGCGATCGAGACCGGGCGCACACTGGGCGTGGTCGGCGAATCGGGCTGCGGCAAGACCGTCGCAGCGCTCGCGCTGATGCGCCTGGTGCCGCCGCCAGGCCGCATCGCCGGCGGCAGCATCGTCTTCGATGGCGCCGAGATCACCGGGCTCGGGACCGGCGCGATCGAGGCGCTGCGCGGCGACCGCATGGCGATGATCTTCCAGGAACCGATGACCGCGCTCAACCCGGTCTTCCCGGTCGGCGACCAGATCGCCGAGGTGCTTGTCGCCCACCGCGGCATGGACGCGGCGCAAGCGGCCGAACGGGCGATCGCGCTGCTCGCCCAAGTCGGCATCGCGGCGCCCGCCCAGCGCGCCAACGACTACCCGCACAATCTGTCGGGCGGCATGCGCCAGCGCGTCATGATCGCCATGGCGCTGGCTTGCTCGCCGGCGCTGCTGATCGCCGACGAGCCGACCACCGCGCTCGACGTCACGGTGCAGGCGCAGATCGTTGAGCTGTTGCTGCGTTTGCAGGACGAGGTCGGCATGGCGATCCAGTTCATCAGCCACAGCCTTGGCGTCATTTCCGAGATCGCCGACGAGGTCGTCGTCATGTACGCCGGACGCATCGTCGAGCGCGCGCCGGCCGGCGAACTGTTCCGCGCGCCGCTGCATCCCTACACCCGGGGCCTGCTCGAGACCGTGCCGCGCATCGGCGCGCGCCTGCCGCGCCTGCCGGCCATCCCCGGCGCCGTGCCGAGCCCGGCGAGCCGGCCCCAGGGCTGCGCCTTCCGCAACCGCTGCCCCTGGGCCGAGGCACGCTGCGCCGAGTCCGAGCCGGTGCTCGAGACGCTCGCTCCGGGCCACCAGGCGGCGTGCTTCGTCGCCGCCGGGGGCGGCCCGTGAGCGCCGCGCCGCTGATCGAGGCGCGCGGCGTCTCGAAGCACTTCGCGTTGCGCGGCGCCGGCCTGTTCGCGCCGCACGCCGGCACGGTCCACGCGGTCGAGGACGTCAGCCTCGCCGTGCACGCCGGCGAGACCTTCGCGCTGGTCGGCGAATCGGGCTCCGGCAAGACGACGCTGGCCCGCACGCTCGGCCTGCTGCACCGCCCGAGCGCCGGTTCCCTGCACTATGAAGGTCGAGACGTCGAAGGCATGAATAGACGCGATATCAAAGCGTTACGCCGAAACGTTCAGATTATTTTTCAAGACCCGCAGGGCAGCCTGAATCCCCGCATGACGGTCGCGGCGATCATCGCCGAGCCGTTGCGCATCCACCACATTGGCGACCGCCGAAGCCGCGCCGAATCGGTGCGCGGACTAATGGACTCCGTGGGCCTTTCGGCCGATCTCGCCGACCGCTATCCTCATGAGTTTTCGGGCGGCCAGCGCCAGCGCATCGGCATCGCCCGCGCGCTCGCGCTGGCGCCCAAGTTGGTGATCGCCGACGAGCCGGTATCGGCGCTCGACGTCTCGGTCCAGAGTCAGGTGCTCAACCTGATGCAGGACCTCAAGGAGAGCCGTGGGCTGACCTATCTGTTCATCGCCCACGACCTGGCGGTGGTCGATCACATCGCCGACCGGGTCGCGGTGATGTACTTCGGCCGTATCGTCGAGCAGGCGACCCGCGACGAGTTGTTCGCGCGGCCGAGCCACCCCTATACCCAGGCGCTGCTGCGCGCCGCGCCGACGCCCGGCGCCGGCAAGCGAAAGCCCGGTCTCAGCCTCGGCGGCGAGGTGCCCAACCCGCTCGCGCCGCCGACCGGCTGCCCGTTCCATCCGCGCTGTCCGCGCGCCGCCGACATCTGCCGCGCCACCTTGCCGCCACTCGAGCCGGTGCCCGGCGGCGACGGCCACCGGGCGGCCTGTCATTTCAAGGACGAGGGCTGAACGATGTTGCGTTACATCGCCGGCCGCCTGATCGAGTCGCTCGTCGTGCTCGCCGTGATGAGCTACCTGATCTATGCGCTGATCGGCCTGATGCCGGGCGACCCGATCGACATCATGGTCCAGGCCGACCCCAACCTGACGCCCGACGACGCGGCGCGGCTCAAGGCACTCTACGGCCTCGACAAGCCGCTGCACGAGCGCTACCTCAACTGGCTTGCCGCAGCCTTTCAAGGCGACTTCGGCTACTCGCGCATCAGCAACCAGCCGGTGCTCGCCACGCTCGGGCCCCGGCTGGTCAACACGCTGGTGCTGATGGGCCTTGGCTTCGTCGCCTCGCTCGCCATCGCGCTGCCGATCGGCATCTATTCGGCGCTCCGCCCCTACAGCGCGCGCGACTACGCCATCAACTTCGCGGCGCTGGCCGGCATTTCGATTCCGGTGTTCTGGTTCGCGCTGATGCTGATCTTCCTGTTCGCCGTCGTCTGGGGGGTGCTGCCGGCCGGCGGCATGCACACGATCGGCGTCGATAGCCTGGCCGACCGGGCGCGGTACCTGGTGCTGCCCGTCCTGACGCTCAGCGCGGCGAGCGCCGGCGGCTTCACCCGCTTCATGCGCGCCTCGATGATGGAGACGATGCGCCAGGACTACATCCGCACCGCGCGCGCCAAGGGATTGCCGGCGCGGCGCGTTGTGCTCAAGCACGCGCTGCGCAACGCGCTGATCCCGGTGGTGACGATCGCCGCGTTGAGCTTCGGCGCGCTGTTCTCCGGCGCGTTGATCACCGAGACGATGTTCTCGTATCTCGGCATGGGCAAGCTGATCTACGACTCGATCCTCGGCAATGACTACAACGTCGCCATGGTCAGCCTGCTGTTCGCCACGCTGCTGACGCTGGCCGCAAATCTGATCGCCGACGTCTGCTATGCCTGGCTCGACCCGCGCATCTCCTACGGCGGGGAGCGCCCGACATGACCGCGGCGCCGCGTTCGATGACCGCGCTGACGATGCGCCGCTTTTCGCGCCACCGCATGGCGCTGGCCGGCGCGGTAGTGCTCGGGCTGCTATCGCTCGCCGCGGTGGCCGCGCCGTTGGTCGAGTTGGCGCTCGGCGTCGACGCCACCAAGGTCGACCTGCTGGCGCGCTTCGCCGCGCCCTCGGCCGACCACCCGCTGGGCGCCGATGCACTGGGCCGCGACGTGCTCGTCCGGCTGCTCTACGGCGGGCGCGTCTCGCTGCTCGTCGGCCTGATAACGGCCTTCGCCGCCGCGTTGATCGGCACGACGGTCGGCCTCGCCGCCGGTTACTACGGCGGCGCCGCCGACGCCGTGCTGATGCGCGTCACCGACGGCGTCATCGCCCTGCCGCTGCTGCCGCTGCTGATCATCCTGGCGGCGGTCGATTTGGCCAAGATACCCGTGCTCGCGCCGATCGCGGCGAGCGAGGACGCCAGCCTCTATCGCATCATCCTGATCATCACGCTGGTCGGCTGGACGACGGTGGCGCGGCTGGTGCGCGGCGCGGCGCTGAGCTTGCGCGAACGCGAGTACGTGCTGGCCGCACGCAGCCAGGGCGCCGGCGGCTTGCGCATCATGGCGACGCATATCCTGCCCAACTGCGTCTCGCCAATCATCGTCGCCACAACGCTCTCGGTCGGCAACATCATCCTGTTCGAATCGGTGTTGAGCTTCCTGGGCCTCGGCATCCAGCCACCGATCGCGAGCTGGGGCAATATGCTCAATAACGCCCAGGAGCTGATCTACGAGTCGCCGGCGCTGGCTTTCTACCCCGGCGTGCTAATCTTCCTCACCGTCGTCGCCTTCAACTTTCTGGGTGACGGCCTGCAGGACGCGCTCGACCCGAAGGCGGTCGACGACCCAGAGCGCTTCGCTTGACGCAGCGTGCCTTTTTCCGGCGCGTAATTTCGTGTTATCGCGCTAATAGGGGAGCTCACGGCGATCAGCCGCGCCGTCCGCCGCATCGCGGACCACGCGACGCGCGAGGCCGCCTTCGTTCGGCGGTTACGGGAGCAAAACACGACAATAATGCAAGCCTGGCCCTGATATCTCTACACGCGCCGAAATTCGGTGGACCCGCGACGTCTGGGTTTAGTCGCCCTGCATCATAAAATGGAAGTGCAGAATTTCAGCGCCTTGCGCGAAGCCGATCGCCGCCTTCGCCCGAGCGATGGCGCGGGCGTGATCGAAGGCACCCTGGGGCTTGTCGTGATTGTGCTTGGCCGCGGCGAGGGACGCCTTGGCATCGTCGAGCAAGGCGTGGACCAGGGCCGCGTTGTCATCCGACATCTCGCCCTTCATGGCCGCCATGTCGTTGACGACGTCGACGATCATGTCCTCCGCCTCGGCGATGTGCCGGGGACATTGGAACGCCCTAGCTTCGGACGACGCGACAACCGCGAGCACCGCCGCCGCGGCAAGAACTCCCTTAGCTCCCATCACGACTCTCCTCACTCGATTCGTCTCGGCTGACCGTATCTCGATGTCCGGTTGGACCGAACGTTAGCACGAATCACGCCGAAATTGAGTAAACCCGCATTTCCCAAGTATCGTCGATATTCAGTGCGGCGAGAAGGCGATTCTGCTATAAGAATCATGAAGTTGTAGCATACATGGAGCGGCGGATATGGCACACCCGATGGGTGAATCGAAACCGGGGTGCCTTCGGGTCGTTTTTGACCGTCGATTGAAGCTTGAATTCCACGGTTCCAAGATCACCTCTGATGCCGGGTTGCTCGCCTACCGGGAGCTTGACGATGCCCTCGGCCTGACTGAGATGGCCGAGGGTGTTTTCCAGGATAGCCGTACCGGCAAGAACGGATGGCACGGCATGACGGGTCAGTTTCGCCAGTCCGTTTTCGGGCGCCTTGGCGGCTATGACGATGTGAACGACGCCGACCGTCTGGGACGCGATCCCGCCATGCGCTGGATTGTTGGCGGCAAGGCCATCGAAAGACAGGCCGCTTCCACCAGCCAGATGGGACGCTTCGAGACGGAGCTATTGGCCACCGACGAGAACGTTGAAGCCTTGGTCGACATGAACGGGGTGTGGATCGACAAGGTTCATGACCGCCATCCGCCGAAGATGATCATTCTCGACATGGACAGCAGCGTCAGCCCGACCCATGGCGAACAAGAGGGAACAGCGTACAATGGTCACTTCGGCTGTACCTGCTAGCATCCGCTATTCCTGTTCAACCAGTTCGGCGACTTGGAGAGATGTTCCCTGCGCCCCGGTAATGTTCACAGTGCCGACGGATGGCGGAATGTTCTGGAGCCGGTGGTGATGCGCTATAAGGAAAGGAAGGTGCGGCTGTATTTTCGTGGCGATGCCGCCTTCGCCTCACCGGAGATATACGAATATCTCGAAGCCGAGGGATTACTCTACGTCATCCGCCTCAAAGCGAACGCGATTCTCCAGCGGAACATTGCCCATCTGCTTACGCGACCTGTCGGTCGCCCGCCCGACCATGTTCGCCGTTTCCACGCCAGCTTCAGCTATCAGGCCGGATCGTGGAACAAGAAGCGCCGTGTCGTGGCCAAAGTGGAGTGGCACCCCGGCGAGCTGGTTCCTCGCGTCGGTTTCATCGTCACTAATCTGTCGCGCCCTACCAAGCGGGTGGTGGCGTTCTATAATCACCGTGGCACGGCGGAGCAGCACATCAAGGAAGGCAAGAACGCCATCAACTGGACCCGTCTGTCATGTCGCAAGTTCCGCAACAATGCCGTTCGGCTCCAGCTTCACGCCCTGGCCTACAATCTGGGCAACTTCATGAGGACACTGGCTTTGCCGAAGGAGGTGGAGCACTGGTCGATGACGACGTTGCGCGACAAGCTGGTGAAGATCGGGGCCAAGGTTGTCCGACATGGCCGCTACGTTACGTTCCAATTGGCTGAGGTGGCGGTGCCGAGGGACCTGTTCCGGAAAATCCTGAGCTTGATTGATGATCTGCGACGAAGACCCGCTCCGGCGTAGGCCGAGGGAATCGACGGCGAGGAGAAAGCGACAGGAGAGGTGTGTCTGGATGGCGAGAAAAATGACCGAGTGGCCTTCCAAGCGCGGGCCGATTACCAAAATCATGCCATCGGATGGCTGCATAGGGGATACAGTTCCCTTGGCGGTGGGAAAGTGGTACGATTTCCACGAATTTGGATGGTATATGGGGAATGTCGGATAAAGCAATCGGCTGTGCGTCGAGCGCTTTGGAATCAGCCAAACAGAATGGTGAAAAGGGCCACGAGGCGTGGGCGCTGTGGACTCTGGGAGAAATCCATACCAACGCAATCGAAGCTCTCGACCCCCTAGCCGAAAGGTGCGTCCGGGAAGCACAAACAATCGCTGTCGCCCGTCATATGGTCCCGCTGGCCGCCCATTGCCAAATGAGTCTGATTTTCGGACGCCGCGTCGGCTCGAAGCGAGCTTGACGCCGCGATTTCATGTTACCGCAAGCTCATGGGTTACTGGCTCGGCTTGCGGAAGCCGAGGCGAAGAGAAAAGAGCCGGCCGGGCTACTTAGATTGCCGTAAGCAGTAGGCACACCGAGCCAACGCACCATTCTGGATAGTGCTCGCAGGTGGTGGATTTTTTTGACAAAAACGTCTGTGAGCGAGCTATAACCGATCTTGACGGGGCGGTAAAAAGTTGTTGGCCGATGGCGTGCTTGTACAGGTCTTTGCGGTTCGGTGAAGAATATTTGCCTGTCTCCGCGTTGCTGGTGGATAAAACCTGATATTACCTACCCTTGGCTTCTCCTTGGCTTCGTTTTTTATGGTGCGATTGCCGCGCAGCGTCGGATATTGAGGCCGAGGGCACGCAGATTGACCACGTAGCGCATGGCCGGCATGCCGCGAATGCGTAGGTGAGCCAGGTTCATCTGGTACTTTAATCGCGACATGGTCGCTTCTATGCCGGCCCGCCATCTGTAGACGTTGCGGAAGGCATCGCTTTGTTCATAAAGCCGGCGCTTTTGGTTGGCAGCCCTGGCCGGGGTATATTGAAAGCGGGAAAATTGGCCGTCACGCTTGGCCGCCTGCACGGGACATCGCAGTATATCGGGACATTTTTGGCAGATGGAGAGGTCGAAACGGGCCTGCAGCTTGGCTTTGGCGAGCGAGGCTGAAACCGGTTCGACGTTATTGGGACAGCGCAAGACCAAGCCTTCTTCGTTGAGAGTGAAATCCTCCAACGTCAACCGTCCCGAGACGGCGCCTTTCGGCGGTCGTGCGGGCGCCACGAGATTGATGTTCTGTTCGCGCGTCAGAGCCATGTTGTCACTGGAACCGTAATGTGAATCACCCAGCATCACCGCCGGCGTCAGCGCGCGCTCGCTCAGATCATCCAGCGCATCGGCTAAGCGATGGCCGTCATGCACCGTCATCTTGTGGACCTCCACGTGGGTGATGAGGTCCGGTGTCGCGGCAACCGCCTCGTTACTGACATCTTCACAATAGGTTTCGACGATCTGCGCCATGTATCCTTGACCCTTGTGCGCGTTGTAGCTCGCGTCCGGGTCGGCCGGATTGCCGACGGTATCGCACGGCACATCCTTTGGATCTCGAATCGCGGCGCGCGTTGCGTCACGATCGCCATACTCATCATCAACGATCTCGAACTGATCGCGCAGAACCCTCTCCAGGATCGCAAAACTGAAAAGCTTTGCCGCCGCCGTGTCACGGAATTGCAGCACCAGGGCTAGGAGATACTGACCCGCTTCGCCGAGGCGCCGTTTTGAAACACTCGGCGCCGGGCGCGCCATTACCCTCGCGATCGACATAGCGGCGGATCACCTCCTTGCTGATCTGCTGTGCAGACCGGGATGATATCGCTCAAGCTCACGGGCAAACTTCGAGATGCTCTCAACAACGATACCAAGTCGTGTCAGCGCCCGCATTGCCGAACGAAGGGCCGTCGAATCCATGCGTTGCTGGTATCGACAGAGAACCCCTGCACCAGCCGATCCGTCAAACACCGGAACAGCAATTCATCGAGACCTTGTTCTTAAACAGGCGTGCGATAGTTGCGCACCCGAGCTGTCCGCTTCGCTGCGACGTCCAAGGCATAGTGCCACGCCATATTGAAGGCCAGGGCCTCGACGGTCTCTGCATCGCTCAGATCGTGCAGCTGGCAAAAGCAGACCCCGATGACAACGTGTAGATCCTTCGATGGTCGGCCCATGCGTTCATCAAGGCGGGTCGATCGTCAACCGGAAGTTCGACAAGCAGATGGTTCCGAAAAACCCCGGCCCAGGATTGCTCCATCAGGCGCCGACGTTTGTCCCCGAAATCGGACCAGCCAAACAATTCCAAGTCCGTGGCGCGTAAAGTAAACATGCACAATTATAATCCAGCCGACTCTCATGAGGAATCGACTTTTTACCGCCCCGGAATCTTGGATGGAGAATGAAGGCGGCGTATCCTGGCGTTGATGAAGACGCCAATTTTCCGAAGAAAGGGGCCATGAAAGACGACAGTTGTTGCGTTGCGCCAGCCAGAGGACGATCCGCTGACGGGATATTGCGCGCCGGCGCCCGGCAGTTGCTTGGCCAGGCGATTGAAGCGGAAGTTGCCGCCGAAGCCCATGCCGATTTGACCGACGCTTCGGGCCGGCGCCGATTGTGTCACGGGCACATGCCGGAACCGAGTTCAGACCGGGATCGGAGCTGTGACGGGAAGCCTCAAGAGTCGAGCCGATGGATCCAGCAGGCCACGGGTCGGGGCGTTTCACGTCATCGATCCTGCCGCCTTATGCTCAGGCGCGCCAAGTCGGTCGAGGCGCTTCTGCCCTGGCTTTATCGTGAAGGGCATCTCCAGCGGCGACTTTTCGGAGGCCCTGGCCCCGGCGCTCCGCTTGCCTCCAGCAGACCGGACGCGCCATGGCGGCTGACGGCCAGCACCATTGGCCGGCTGACCGCGGTCTGGTGCCCCGAATACATGGCAAAAGCGCGACCTTTCGGCTCGGCGCTACGTCTATTTTTGGGCCGACGGGGTCTAGTCTCGCGATCGGCAATCATCGGCGCCGACGCCATGCTCGCAAGCCGGACATCGTCCACGCCCATGCCGTCGACGGCCAAGCTCGCGGGCGGAACTGCACGCTTGCGCGCCACCGCTTGGCCGGCCCCAGCTGCGGCGCCTTGGGCTTCTGGAAGCCGCTACGCTCGACGCCAGGGTGCAGCGTTGCTGGGATCTCAAGACCGCCAACGTGTTCAACCAGATGTCCCTGGCACCAATTTTTTTGGCCATCTGCACGACATCTGGATGGCCGACTCAGGGCCGACGCCGAAGCCGCCTTCGCCGAGGCGCCATTGCACGGCGCAAAATACCACAAGGCCGCAGAGCGCCTGGTCAAGGACGGCGCTCGAGCTACGTCCCGGCCGAGCACTGGAAGCCGAGCCATCGACAAGAGCCACGTGCGCCTGAGCTTGAAGACCAAGGGGTGCCTGAAGGGCCGCAAGACGGCGCATCGCATGGTCAAACTGGATCGAGTGCCAGGCGGAAATGGCGGAATGATCAAATCAACTCGGAACTCGTAAGCAGTAGGTTCAAACACGCCGGCGATAGCTCCGTCACCAACTTTCAGACATAGCTGTCCGGTCGCGTCCGGGAAGCACAAACAACGTCATATGGTCCCGCTGGCCGCCCATTGCCAAATGAGTCTCGGCAAGATTTTCGGACGCCAAGGGGCGTCGAAATCTGCTCGAAGCGAGCTTGACGCCGCGATTTTGTTACCGCAAGCTCGGCATGGGTTACTGGCTCGAGCTTGCGGAAGCCGAGGCGAAGAGAAAAGAGCCGGCCGGGCTACTTAGATTGCCGTAAGCAGTAGGCACACCGAGCGACAACGCACCATTCTGGATAGTGCTCGCAGGTGGTTGGATTTTTTTGACAAACCTGTAGCGTTCGGCACGTCTGTGAGCGAGCTATAACCGAATCTTGTGTACGGCGTTGAAATGAAGGCGGCGTATCCTGGTGATTGTTGATGTCACCACTTGAGCTAAGCCAAGGAAGGATACGCCATGTGTCAATGGCGGAGCAAAAAGGGACCACCTCGGCGGTGTAAGAAGGGACCGCTTGGCGGCTGCGGGCTTGTCCCCGTAGTCCACGGGAGGGCCCCGCGCGCGACGCGGCGTGCCCTCAACAGGCTGACGCGGCGGCGCGCGCGGGAGGGACCTGTGGGCCCACGGGGTCAAGCGTGGGCTGGGTGGTCGGTTCAGTTAGCAGTCGGGGTTTGACGCCTGCGGCTCTGGTTGAGCCTGTAGCTGTCACCGTTCATCTCGAGGATGTTGACGTGGTGGGTGAGGCGATCGAGGAGCGCGCCGGTGAGGCGCTCGGAGCCGAACACCTCGGTCCATTCGTCGAAGGGCAGATTGGTGGTGACCAGGGTCGAGCCCCGCTCGTAGCGTTGGCTGAACACCTCGAACAACAGCTCGGCGCCGGTCTTCGACAGCGGCACGAAGCCGAGTTCGTCGACGATCAGAAGCTTGTAGGTGGCGAGCTTCTTCTGGAACCTCAGCAGCTGCTTGTCATCGCGGGCCTCGATGAGTTCGTGGACCAGCGCGGCGGCGGTGATGAAGCCGACCGAGAGGCCCTTCTGGCAGGCCGCCAGGCCGAGACCGAGGGCGATGTGGGGTAAACGCGTGAAGGCTTTCCTTTCGCCGCCGACCGGGCTCTTATAGCCTGATGGAACCATCGCTGTTGGACAAGCTGGTCACGGAAGTCCGGCGCTATCAGGACAAAGACTTCCTGAAGGCGGCGATGGCGGTCTGCGCGCTCGCCGCCAATGCGGACAACGAGGTCAATCTCTCGGAACGCTACAGCATCGATCGCGCGATCGAGACCGAACCCGCGCTCAATCTGTTCGACGCGACCAAGGCAGTCCGCATCCTCGACGACTACATCTTCGCGCTACGCGAGGAGGGCGACGCGGCGAAGGCGGTGCTCGACAACAAGGTGCGGCGCTTCGCCGGCACTCATAAACGCTCGCGCACGTTGATGCGCGTCGCCTATCTGATCATCGCCGCGGATCAGGAAATTGTCGCCGCCGAACGCGCGGAGTTCGACCGCCTCTGCGGCCTCCTCGACCTCGACCATACCCAGGTCTGGCCGGGCTAGAGTTAAGTGCGGTCAATTCGATTCGGTCGGAATTTGCCAGCCTGCGCCAATCTAAATGGGACAAGAGGGGGGCCGCCGACCGTTCGGCCAGTGCTTGTGGGATTAAGAATGGCCTTGTGGGATAAAGAGTGGCATGCGCGGCGACTGAGCGCAGGTCACCAAAGGTGACCGCACAATAAACTACCCCAGCTGGTAGTCGGCGAAGTAGGCCGCGCAGAAATTGGCGAAGCTGTCGACCAGGCGCGTCGGGCGGGCCTGCGCGAGGCGCGCCAGCGCGATGTGGCCGGGCTCGACCGCGTCGGCGAGCGGTCGGCAGACGACACCGCGGCCGTCGTAGGTGACGTCGGCCGCGGGCCGCGTGATCAGCAGCGCATAGCCCATGCCGGCGCCGACCATGCCACGCACGGTCTCGAACGACGGCGTGCGGAATCGGATGTTCGGCTCGAACCCCGCCTTGAGCATCAACGACGTAAAATATTCGCGGCCCGGCGGCACGTCGAGCAGGATCATCGGTTCCGCGGCGAGGTCGGCGAGCGATACGGTCTTCCGTCGCGCCAGCGGCTCGTACGCCGGCAGCAGGACATAGGGCGGCAGGTCGATCAACGGCCGCACGTCGAGATGCGGACCGAGTTCGTAATCGTAAAGCAGCGCGACGGTGAAGCGGCCGCTATCGAGGCCGCGCAGCAATTCGTCCTGATGACCCTCGTCGAGCGCGATGTCGACCGCCGGATACTCCGCCGTGAAGCCGGTCACGATCGACGGCATGAAGAACGGTGCGATAGTCAGATAGCAGCCGACGTCGAGCCGGCCGCGCAGCTCCTGCCCAAGGCCCCGCGCCCGTTCGCTCAGCTCGCCGGCGTGGGCGAGCAGGCTGCGCGCCTCGGCGAGCAGCGGTTGCCCCGCCGGAGTCGGTGTCACGCCATGGGCGTGGTGGCGCAACAGGAGCTGGACGCCGAACAGGTCCTCGAGCTTGGCGATCGCGGTCGAGACCGACGGTTGCGAGACATTGAGCGCGCGGGCCGCCCCGGCGACGCTGCCGCATTCGGCGGCGGCGACGAAATAGGCGAGCTGGCGGAGCGTGTAGGTTATCGCCATAATCTATATCTCCTCTAGTTAAATAATATTTTATTTATGTCTAGCCTTCAACCATCTTTGCGCCATCGAGACACGACGGGCCGAGACTCGGACCAAGGAGACAGACGATGCATATCACGCTTAAGGACTTCCGCGACGCCACCCGCGCCTATGTCGAGATCCACACGGCCGACGACGCGCCGCGCTACTACCGCTTCGGCGTCGCCTCGAACCTGCGCCGCCGCATCATCACGACGCTGCCGCAGCCGAAACCGCGCGACGTCGCGGACCTGGCCGCGCGCGCCTGACCCCAGACACCCCGTAAGCGAGGACAAGAAAATGTTGAGGACCGGTGACGAATATCGCGACTCGATCCGCGACGACCGCCAGGTTTGGATGAATGGCGAAAAGATCAAGGACGTGACGAGCCACCCGCCGTTCAAGCCGATCGTCGACGTGCGCGCGCGCATTTACGACATGGCGCATGAGGACAAGTACCGCGAGGTCATGTCCTATATCGACGATCAGTCGAACCAGCCAAACTGCATCGGCTACAAGCTGCCGAGGACGCAGAACGACTGGCACCAAAAACGCTCATCGATCGACGCCGTGATGCGCGACATCGGCGGCGTCGTCATCCGCGTCGGCGACGAGACGGCGGGCGAGCTGTGGTCGCTCTACGACGGCCGCGACGTCTTGAACGAGGTCGACCCGCAGTTCTCCGAGAACATCGAGCGACACATCCAGGACGTGCTGACCAGCGACACCTTCCATGTCTCGGCCAACACCGATCCGAAGGGCGACCGTTCGAAGCGACCGCAGGACCAAGACCCCGACATGCTGCTGCATATGGTCAAGGAAACCGACGCCGGCATCGTCGTGCGCGGCGCCAAGTACGAGACCGCGGCGGCGTACTCGAACCAGGCCTTCGTCAAGCCGACGATCGCCAACTGGGGCGACGACAAGCTGTCGGACTACGCGCTCGGCTTCATCTGCCCGATGAACGCGCCCGGCCTCAAGCACATCTGCCGCACCGGCTTCGCCGGCCGCGGCCCGATCGAGGACTACCCGCTCTCCAACCGCTTCGACGAGATCGACACGCTGTTGGTCTTCGATGACGTGCTGGTGCCGTGGGAGGACGTGCTGTTCTACCGCCACACCCGCGCGGCGAGCTACATCCGCGGCACGCTGCACCGTTACAGCGCGCTCGCCTTCGTGCAGCGCCTGCAATACATCGCCGACATGATGATCGGCGCCGCGCTGTTCAACGCGCGCCAGACCGGCCTCGACAAGATGCCGGCGGTGCGCGAGAAGCTGGCCCAGCTTGCTTGCTACCGCGAGACGATCAACGCCCATCTGACGGCCGCGATCGCGACCGCCGAGAAGAGCCCGGGCGACCTGCTGATGCCCAACCAGTCGCTCTTGTACACCGGGCGCGTGCAGGCGTGTACGCAGCTGCCGGCGATGATGCACATCGCGCGCGAGCTGTGCGGCGGCCAGATCTGCGTCACGCCCGATGCGGCGGCGTTCGACGACCCCGAGACCAAGCCTTGGCTCGAGAAGTACTACACGGTCAACGACAACTGGCTGCCCGAGGATCGGCGCAAGCTGCTGGCCTTCGCCCGCGACCTGCTGAACTCGGACTACGCCGGCCATCGGCTGACCTTCCAGCTGTTCGCCCAGTCGCCGCCGTTCGCGCATCTCAACGCGGTCTACAACAACTTCGACTTCGCCGGCCCGCTCGCCTTCGTCAAGAAGGCGGCCGGCCTCTCGGACCGGGTGCTCTAGCCCGCGACCCCGCCCGCAGTACCGGCCGTCAACACGACCGAGTCAGGTTGACCGTCACAGCCCGCGACTGCGGGCCGCCGACCGTTCGGCGGAAGCATGCGCGGCGATTGAGCGCAGCAAAGCCACTCGTGGCTTTGCGTAGAAAAAGGAGACAAGGCCATGTTGCGCGATCGTTATCTCGAGGCCATGAGCGAGGCCGCCGCGACCGTCTCGGTGGTCACCACCGACGGCCCCGCGGGCCGCGCCGGGGTCACCGTCAGCGCGATGTGCTCGGTCTCGGCCGATCCGCCGACGATCCTGGTCTGCGTCCACCACCTGAGCCCGGCCTGCGAAGCGATCCGCGAGAACGGCGCCTTCTGCGTCAACGTCCTTGGCGACGGACAGTCGGCCATCTCGGACACCTTCGCCGGGCGCGCGCCGACGCCGGGCGGCGACAAGTTCGCCTGCGCCGAATGGCGCGCGCTCGCCACCGGCGCGCCGGCGCTCGACGACCCGCTGGTTGCGCTCGACTGCCGGCTCGTCGAGCACCTGCGCCAGGGATCGCATTACGTCTTCATCGGCGAGGTCGCCGACATCGCGCTCGGCGACGGCGCGCCGCTGGTCTACGCCAAGCGCGCCTACCGAGGCCTCGGCCTGCCGCTCGAGGCGCTGCCGCAGGCGGCGTAGGCCGCGGCGTGACGACGTGACGGCGCTCGACTGCGTTCATCCCGTCATGAGGAAACATCCACCCATAACAGCCCGTTGACGAAGTCTTCCCTGGACGAAGTCGGCATGGTCTGATTCTCTGGTGTCCTGGCCTGAAGGGGGGTTCGCTGATGGCGATGGGACAGCAGAAGGATCGTCAGGGGGACTTGATGGTGAGCTGGTCGGAGATGCCGCGCTCGCCAGGTCATGTATTTTACGACCGCCTGCAGTTGGTACTGATCGAGGGCGGCTTCGACGGCTTCGCCGAGGCGGTCTGCCAGCCCTATTACGCGGCCAGGATGGGGGCGCCTTCGGTGCCACCCGGGCGCTACTTCCGTATGCACCTGGTGGGCTACTTCGAGGGTATCGACTCTGAGCGTGGGCTGGAGTGGCGGTGCTCGGATTCCCTGTCGCTACGGGAGTTCCTGCTGTTGGAGAGGCGGGAACGGGTGCCGGACCATTCCTGGCTGTCACGGACCCGCGCGCGCCTGCCCCATGAAGTCCACACGGCGGTGTTTGACTGGGTCCTGGCGCTGATCGCCGAGGCGGGTCTGGTGAAGGGCGAGCGCATCGGGGTGGATGCCTCGACCATGGAGGCCAACGCGGCGCTGCGCAACATCGTGCGGAGGGACACGGGCGAGGGTTACCGGGGGATGCTGGAGCGCTTGGCCCAGGAGAGCGGTATCGAGACACCCACGGCTGAGGACCTGGCGCGTCTGGACCGCAAGCGCAAGGGCAAGAAGCTCTCGAACCAGGACTGGGTTTCCAGGAGCGACCCCGAGGCCAAGATCGCCAAGATGAAGGACGGCACCACGCACCTGGCCTACAAGCCCGAGCACGCGGTGGATCTGGACACCGGCGCGGTGGTGGCGGCGGAGCTGCACCCGGCCGACGAGGGCGATACGACAACGCTTCCCAAGACCCTGGCGGCGGCCGAGGCAAACCTCGAGGCGGTGGATGTGGCGCCGACGGCCGAAGATCCGGCCGAATGTGTGACCGATAAGAGCTACCACTCACGGTTGGTCTTGAAGGCGCTCGACGACGGCCCCTGGAAGAGCCGGATCTCCGAGCCCAAGCAGAAGGGTTTTGCGCGCTGGCACGGAGATGATGCGGCTCGCCGGGCGGTCACCAACAACCGGACCCGGCTGTTATCGGGGGTGGCCAGGGAAGCCTTCAAGCTGCGCGCCGAGATCGTCGAGCGCTCCTTTGCCCACAACCTCGATCGCGGCGGTATGCGCCGGACCTGGCTTCGGGGCCGCGAGAACGTGCACAAGCGATACCTGCTTCACGTCGCCGGCCACAACCTATCGTTGCTGATGCGCCAACTCATCGGCGCCGGCACCCCGAAGGAGGCCGTGGCGGGCGGAATTGGCGCCTTGTTCGTGCTTGTTACGCCCGCTGGAGCCGTCCTGGTCGTTCAGATCGTCCTCATCGTCTCGGAGGATGGCGAAACCGCCTTCGCCGCGATATGCTTCGCCGTGGCGTGAAACCCGGTCAATGACGCCTTTTTCAACGGGCGGATAACTCGATCGGCAATTGCCGACGAGCTGCCAAATCAAAAGCCGGAAGCGCCGATGGCGTGTCGCGGGTTCGGTTACGATGCTCGCTTCTAGTCATCACCGGTTACGTTTCCGTTCATGCACTCGAATGTGCCACCACCGCGAATCCGATATGCTGCCACAAATTCAAACGCTTGAGCACGTCAGGTGAAAATCCCAGGTAGACGAATTTTGTAGAAATTGGTTGGAAATTATTTTAATGACTTACGTTGGCGTTGGTGGGGGTGTATCGCACCCGGTTCCTTGGACACAAGTTTGTCTCATGCGGCGGGCCTGAGTGACATCGCGGTGTGCCACGCCTGACGAGCTTGAGCGGGGCTCAGGTAGCCGTTCTTCTCCACGATCCACTGGGCATTGTACTGTTCGACGAACCCGCGGACGGCGTTCCGCAGCTCCGCGATGTTGCGGTAGATGCGGCCATGGATGATCTGTTCCTTGAGCGTGCGATTGAACCTCTCGGCGACGCCGTTGGTCTGGGGCTGTTCGACGAAGGCGTAGGACGGCTGGATGCCCCAGAACTTGATCTGGTTGGTGAAGTGGTCCGACAGATACTGGGAGCCGTGATCCATCCGCAAGGCCAGCCCCCGCGCCGCACCGGCGGAGGTCGAGGCATACAGCCTCGCAAGCCCCATGGAGATCGGCTGAAGGGCGGCGAAGCGGTCGCCTCGCTTGCACACATGCCAGCCGACGCACTCGGCGTTCCAATGCTCGATGGCGGTGAATATCCAGCCCCAGCCGTCGTCCACCGTGAACACCCGAACGCCGTCCGTGCCCCACATGAGGTTGGGGGCATGGGTGATGATCTCACCGACATGGGGATTTCCGCCACGGCGGCGGCAGCGATGGGGCGAGAGCAGGTTGTTCTCGCGCATCACCCGGAGCCCCCGCTTGCGGGAAACACGGATGCCACGACAGACCCGAAGCCGAGCCCAGACCTTGCGGTGTGTCCCTCGCCCTCCCAGGGGGATGCCTCCAGGTCGGCCTCGATGGCCACCAGCAGAGCCTCGTCCGAGATCGAGGGCTTCGGTCCCCGGCGCTTTGCTGGTGGGCGCTCAGCGGTGGCCTGCTGCCGGGATTTCATGGCGTAGAACGAGGAACGGGCAAAACCCCAGGCCGCACAGACCCGCTGGAGGCCGTAGGCCAAACCCGTGCCGGGAGAGGTGGCGGCACTCATCGCCGCGACCTCCGCCGCCCCAAAGGGCCGGACGTCTCCGTCTTGGCCTCCAGCAGTTCCACCTGCATGATCAACTCCCCGATCCGCTTCATGGCGATGTCCAGTTCCGCCTTCACCGGATCGCCCTTGCGTTCCTTGAGCGAGGCATCGATCCCGGCGATCGCCTTCTCACGCCACTGCTCGAGCCGGAAAATCTCCACGCCCAACTGCCGCGACAAAAGTTCCACCGGCTCGCCACGCAAAAGCCGCAGGGCAACCTCACGCTTGCGCGTCACCGTCCACCGCTGGCCAAGTCCCAGAGGGCCTGCCGGCGAAACCTGGCCCGGGGAAAACGTGGACGAGCCAAGCTCGCCCTCGTTTACCACAGGCCCATCAACAGCAACTTTGTTCTCAAAATTGTCGGTCATGTTCCGGTCCTCCTTGGACACTTCGATTAAGCCAATTCTGTGTCCAAGGAAATCGGGTCCGACTCAGGCGTTGGTGGGGGAACAGGAATTTCACAATTCCTGGGTGCAGCATTATGAGCAAGACGATCGTAGCTTCCGACCTCAATCGAGTCGATCCTGTCTACAACGGTCTAGATCTATTTTGGCAGGCAATTTCGTCGAAAGAATCGGTGTTTTGTGTCTGCACTGCGGCGCGCGATTTTCACGTTGGCTGGAAGGATGCTCTCGAAGTTCTTACCCGCGCGTCACATCGCGACGGAACACACGTAATAAAAAAGACAGACGACAATGAAGAAAAAACGCTTTTTATCCCAAAAGACATCAAAAATCACCGACGTTTTACTTTGAAAGTACAAGAACTATATAAAAATACACTTGATGATGTTTATTTACTTTTTCACTCTTTTAATCCGCATTATGTAAGGGGGATGCGGCTGAGCGATCTTCCTGGTGGGCCCCATAGACGGTTCATATTTGGGTTTCAAAAATTGAGGCACACGGGTATCTTACCTTCAACTACAGGCAATTCTGTATTTAATCACCAAGGGATGATGTTGCTAATGAGAAGATGCTTCCCGACCGATGACATGCTCCTGAACTACATTGCGGATCCACATTCATAGAGAGTTGAAGCGACCGAATCCGATGATCTTGACCAAATTTCAGAGTCAATCTTTAGATTAGCCGCGAAGAAGAGAGCTGCTACAGAAGCAATCATTTTGGATGGATGCCTCGGTTACAAGATACTAACCGCTATCTCCGAATTGGAAGTGCCTACACGCAAAGATATCCTTAAGAAATTGAGCTATCCCAATACCGAGATGCCGCGCTTGAATGACGCGATCGATCGGCTCGAGAGTGTAGGATTTTCACGTCAACGCCGTGGTAGTCATTTCGCTACAAATAACGGTCGAGACGTTGTCGAGAAAATTCAGCATTATGTAGATAACTGGCCAGACAAAACGGACATGATTGGGGGAGAAGAATGAGATGTCGATGGACAATCGGATAGCACTAGTGTCCGGTTAAAAATCGAATAAATTCAATTGGTTGGTTATTTGCGAAGCGTTGCATCTGTTTTCGTCTCCCGCAAGTGCTTGATGTATGGGCATTTTCTCGAAGAGGGTCACCGAGAGGATCTGTAACAAAGTGTAGAGCGAGGCGTCCAGGTCGAGGCGCTTCTTGACGATGGCGACGAGGACGTAGACCGAGACGGCAATCCAGATCTGCGTCTTCACCGCGTTCTCCGACGTGCCGTAGAACTGCTTGATCCGAAGATGCTGCTTGATCCACTTGAAGAAGAGTTCCACCTGCCAGCGGCTTTTGTAGAGCGCGCAGATGGTGGCGGCCGGAAGCGAGAAGTTGTTGGTGATGAAGACCAGCGAATCTGTCGAAGACCCGCGCGAACCTTGCCGGACTCGGGGTCCTTGAAGCGGATGCGCCGCAGAAGTTCGGGGTAATCCTGACGGGTGTAGAAGCCGTCCAGGGAGATGGTCTGGTCGCAAATGATGCCGGTCGAGCGATCCGTCGGCGCCGAATAGACGCGATGAGCATCGATGTTCGACTTGGCACGCGTGACGAAGAAGGCCCCGGCTTGGTGCAACACATAAAGGCGGGCAAAGTCGACGTAGCCACGATCCACGACGTAGATGGCTCCGGCTTCCGGCAAGAGCATATCGAGGGCATGAACGTCGTGCAGCTTGCCATCCGAGATGTGGATAAAACTCGGAATGTTGCCCCGCAGGTCGAGCAGCGTGTGCATCTTCACCGCCGCCTTGGTGGTGCGGAAGTGCGCCCACGGAAAGACCGACAGGCACAGAGCGATGGTCGTCGAGTCCAGGGCGTAGACGGTATTGGTCAGGTCCAACCCCAGTTCTTCGTCGACGTACAGCGTCCTCGCCTGGGTGATGAGCCGCTGGGCCAACGCCGCATGGATACGCCAGTCGCGCCTTTCGTTGGCATCGGCCAGCGTCGAGCGCCGGACCGGCTGGCGGAAGTCCATGTGATAGAGTTTCGATGCGTGGACCGAGAGGCAGGTCTCGATGTCGCGCAGGCTTTCCCGGTAGGTCAGCTGGGCGAAGGCCATGGACCGGTATTGCTCGGCGCAGGAAAGCGTCCGGACCCGGTGATCGCCGCCATACCGGTCGACGATCCGCGTGAAAGTAGTCCATGGCAGGAAGTCCATGAGCTGAGCGAACAGGGTCTTGCCGGTGTTCATGAGCATCTCCTCGGAGAAACTCCGAAAAGTGCTCCATCCAATTCAAATCGACACCATGCATTTTCGCTTCAAACCCCGCAGAAATCCTGGCTCTCAAAGCCAGCACCGCTCAGTTAACCGGACAGCAGTGATCGGATAGATAAATTAAATCAAATTGTATATTCACAACCAGTTATTGTGCTAGTTTATGGAAGCTCCAGTGACGATAAAAAACATTATTTGAAGAGAGAAAAAATTAAAGGAGAGTTGAAGAATAGATCTTGCCTATCCGGTTATCACCCACACCCACTATATGTAGTGTGTCTCCTTGGACTGCAGGCAAGGGCCGGCGCAGGCGCATTGAGGAGGCGATCCGGCTAATTCTTGATTGTTCTGAAAACCGAACCGGAGTTTAATTCACGTCACGTACTTAACATCGGGGGACGGAACGGTGGCGACCAAGGGAAAAACGAAGAAACCCACGGCCAGACGGGAAGCTGCTGATGAAACGACATCGTCTGAGCGATTGACGGCACTAGTCGAAGAAAGCGACGCGCTGGCACGAATCGTTGCGAAGAACCCGTCCGCGCCTGTTAGTCTCCTGCGCGTTTTGAGTCGCAGCGAAGACGAAGCGACACGCAAGAACGTGATCCTCAATCCGTTTACTCCATATGACGTATTGAGCGAACTTGAAAACCAGTTCACAGAGCTATTTGTGAATAATCCGGCACTCGAATCCTACAATTCAATGAAGCTCTGATTTCCTGGAATATTCCATCGGTGTCGTTCACCTCCGATTTCAGATAAATTTCAATGAAGTGACGGTCCTTTATGCAACGTGGCGTTTTGCCAAATCCGACTCAATGATTAGGATTTCCACCACGCTAAAGTGTCGCCTAAAAGCCGCTACAATGCCGTCCGAGTCCCTGCTCGGCATCGCCGGAGATATCTCCGCTTCGACCTGCACCGAGCTTTACTCAGGAAAATGGGTGCACACTACATATAGTGGGTGTGGGTGATAACCGGATAGGCAAGGAATAGATATCCAAATGGGAAAATTTATTTTAGCGAAGACTCCGAACTGGACGAGTATTGTAAGTATAAAATACAAGGATTCGAGCATTTCTCTATCCCTGACAAAGAAGTCGTTCATTTAATGTTGTGTCATTTGTGTATTGTGCTTGATGTTTCTAAGGGACCAGGCGAAGAAATTATTTTGATGTTCGCCAAGCAACTTGGACACAAGCTGTTCGTGTTGACACATGAGAAGTTTATAGACGAGAATACATTTCCAGGATCGGTGCGGAAGAATCTCGATCAAGAATTTTTTACTGACGCAGAATCTGACAGTTGCAGTCTTGTGGATCGGGCCCTAGCCCGGGTCTACAAAATCGCGGCTGATCAGGCAGGCATTTCGTAGGTTTGCGGAAAATTCCTGGCACAGTTGAATTCCGGGCGGTTGAATCGGTTCGTCGAATGCCCATACCCGGCATCAGAATGGGTGAGTCGTCAACCCATGCAAGTACAACTTCGATAGCCAGGCCTGAGATTGGCAAGTCGCCCAACGTGCAGGATGGCGAACTCGTCGAGCACCTGCGCCAGGGCTCGCATTACGTCTTCATCGGCGAGGTCGCCGACATCGCGCTCGGCGACGGCGCACCGCTGGTCTACGCCAAGCGCGCCTACCGAGGCCTCGGCCTGCCGCTGGAGGCGCTGCCACAGGCGGCGTAACGCGGCGCGCACGCCAAATCGAGTTGATTGCTCGAGCGCGCCGAGGCAAAGCGCCCGCCATAAATTGGTTGGCCAGGGCCGCCAAACGCCGTATCAAAGGTGACGAGCGCGGACGGCGCCGGTGGCGCCTATCGCGCTCGCGCGCTTTTTCACGCCGATCCTAGGGGCAGTCCGGGCTTCGCTTGATGGACGCAACGATTCTCCCCATGCAACGCCACCGTGTTCGTCGCGTCGCTGTTGCAGGCGGCGACGGGCATCGGATTCGGCGTGATTGCCGGGCCGATCATCCTGTTGGCGATGAACTCGGGATCGGTGGTGCAGGTCACCATTATTTTGAGCCTGATGATCGCCGTCGTCCTCGTGCCTTCGATCCACCGCGCGGTCGACAAGGCGCTGCTCAAGCGCTTCCTCGTCGGCTCCGTCGTCGGCTTGCCGATCGGCATCGCCGTCTTCATGGCGATCAGCGTCGATTTTCTTAAGCTGTTCGCCGGACTCGCGGTGCTGTTCATGGCCTATTCGGCGTCGCGCCGCGTCGGCCGCGCCGTCTACCACCTCGCCGACCGGGGCCAGCGCAATCAGGACATCGGCATCGGCGTGCTGTCGGGCGCGATGAGCGCGAGCCTCGCCATGCCCGGGCCGGTCGTCGCGGCGCGCATGTCGGCGCTCGCCTGCCCCAAGGACGCGGTGCGCGCGACGGTCCTCATGCTGTTCGTCTATTCCTATATCGCGGCGTTCGGTTTCCAGTCGGCGCTGGTCGGTGTCGCGGCCGACACGCTGTGGCTTACCGCGACGCTGGTGCCGGCGACGCTGGTCGGTATACTCCTCGGCCGGTTGTCGGTCGCGTGGATCAGCGAACGCGTGTTCCGCTGGCTGATCATCACGGTGCTCATCGCCACCTCGCTCGGCCTCCTGGTCAACGCGACCGTGAGTCTGGCCGGGTGATCGCTACAGAGGAGACGTCAAATATGTCTGGCAACTTGGGGCGACTGGACGATCTGCCCAGGGCGCGGCTCTGCCGCACGCCGACGCCAATCGAGGCGATGCCCAACCTGGCGGCGCGCTTCCGCGGGGTCGAGCTCTACGTCAAGCGCGATGACCTGACCGGACTCGCGTTTGGCGGCAACAAGGTTCGCCAGCTCGAGTTCTACATGGGCGAGGCGCAGGATCAGAATGCCGACACCATCCTGATCACCGGCGCGATCCAGTCGAACTTCGTCCGTCTCGCCGCGGCGGCAGCGCGAAAGCTCGGCATGGACTGCCACGTCCAGCTCGAGGAACGCGTGCCGACGACCGATCCGCTGTACCGCAACTCCGGCAACGTTCTCTTGAACCGTCTGCTCGGCGCAACGCTTTATACATACTCCGAGGGCGAGGACGAGGAAGGCGCCGACCGCCGCATCGGCGAAATCGCCGCCGGGCTCGAGGCCGAAGGCCGCCGCCCCTACGTCATTCACCTGGCGCCGGGTCACGCGCCGCTCGGCGCGCTCGGCTACGTCGTCGTCGGCCGCGAGATCGCCGAGCAGATTGCCGCCGAAGGCCTCGACATCGACGAGGTCGTGCTCGCCTCGGGCAGTGGCAACACCCATGCCGGCACGCTGTTCGGCCTGCGCGCGATGGGCTGCGACCTACCGGTGACCGGCATCTGCGTGCGCCGCGGCGCCGACCTGCAGCACGGCCGCATCACCGCGCGCTGCCGCGAGATTGCCGATTACCTGGGCATCGCCCCGGTCGTCGACGAGGCCGACGTCCGCCTGATCGACGACTTCCTCGCGCCCGGCTACGGCCAGCTCAATCCACCGACAGTCGACGCGATCAGGATGGCCGCCGAGTGCGAGGCGCTGATCCTCGACCCGGTGTACACCGGTAAGACCATGGCCGGCTTTATCCAGCGCGCGCGCGAAGGCGACGCCGGTCGCAAGCTCCTGTTCATCCACACCGGCGGCACGCCCGCGGTGTTCGCCTACGGCAGGATGCTAATCGAGGCGCTGGCGGAGACCAGCGGTTGATACGCGTCGTTGGCCAATATCCGCGCACCGTCGAGGTCATCGAGAACGATTGGATCACGCTGGCCGACGGCTGCCGGCTCGCCGCGCGCATCTGGCGACCGGTCGACGCCGCGACGGATCCGGTGCCGGCGATCCTCGAGTATTTGCCCTACCGCAAGCGCGACGGCACGGCCACGCGCGACGAGCTGACGCATCCCTATATCGCCGGCCACGGTTATGCCTGCGTGCGCGTCGACATGCGTGGCAACGGCGAGTCCGACGGTTTGATGTTCGACGAGTATCTCAAACAGGAGCAGGACGACGGGCTCGAGGTCATCGAATGGCTCGCGGACCAGCCCTGGTGCAGCGGCGCGGTCGGCATGATCGGTATTTCCTGGGGCGGCTTCAACGGCCTGCAGGTCGCTGCGCGCCGGCCACCGGCACTCAAGGCGGTCATCACGCTGTGCTCGACCGACGACCGCTACACAGACGACATCCACTATATTGGCGGCGCGTTGTTGAACGAGAACCTCGGCTGGGCATCGACCATGCTGTCGTTTTCGTCGCGGCCGCCCGATTCGGCGCTGGTCGGCGAGCGCTGGCGCGCGATGTGGCTCGACCGTCTCGAGAACATGCCGCTGCTGGTCGCCAACTGGCTCGAGCACCCGCACCGCGACGCCTTTTGGAAGCACGGTTCGGTGTGCGAGGACTACGCCGCCATCGAGGCCGCGGTCTATGCGGTCGGCGGCTGGGCCGACGCCTACTCGAACGCGATTCCCAGGCTGATCGAGGGGCTGCCCGGCCCGGTCAAGGGGCTGACCGGACCGTGGATGCATAAGTACCCGCACTTCGCCGCGCCGGCGCCGCGCATCGGCTTCCTGCAAGAATGCCTGCGCTGGTGGGACCACTGGCTCAAGGGCCTCGACACGGGCATCATGGACGAGCCGATCTACCGCGCCTTCATGCAAGAAAGCGTGCCGCCCAAGGCGATGTACGAAGCGCGCGACGGCCGTTGGATCGCCGAGCCAGAATGGCCGTCGCCCAACATCGAGACCAGCGCCTTCGCGCTGTCCGCCGCCGGCCTGACGCAGGGCCCCGCGCCGGCCCAGACGCTGATGCTGCGTTCGCCCGAGAACACGGGCACGGCGGGCGGCGAGTTCTGCGCCATGTGGCTCGGCCCCGACATGCCGGTCGACCAACGCGTCGACGACGCCGGTTCACTCGTCTTCGACACCCCGCCGCTCGACCAGCGGGTCGAGATCTTCGGCGCGCCCGAGGTCGTGCTCGACCTCGCGGCCGACCGGCCGCAGGCCAACATCGCGGTCCGCCTGTGCGACGTCGATCCGACCGGTGCCTCGACGCGCGTGACCATCGGCATCCTCAACCTGAGCCATCGCGAGAGTCACCAAATGCCCTCGCTGCTGACCCCGGGCGAGCGCTATCGCGTGCGCGTCAAGCTCAACGACATCGCCCACGCCTTCCCGCCGGGCAACCGCATCCGCCTCGCCGTCTCGACCGCCTATTGGCCGTTGATCTGGCCATCGCCCGAACCCGTCACCTTGACGCTTCATACCGGGGAGAGCCGGCTTGATCTTCCGATACGGCCGCCACGCGACGAGGCGTTGACGCCCTTCGAGGAATCGGAGACGGCACCGCCTCAGCGCTATGAGGAGCTGCGACCGGAGGCAAAGTCGCGCACCGTCGAGCGCGACCTCGCGACCGGCGAGACCGTGGTGCGCATCGTCAACGATTTCGGCGAGCAGCGTATCCTCGACCACGACCTCGCGACCGGCGAGATTAGCCGCGTCACGCATCGAATTCTGGCCGACGATCCGACGAGCGCCCGGGCCGAGACCCATTGGACCGAAACGCTCGGCCGAGGCGATTGGCGCGTGCGCTGCGAGAGCCGGACGACGATGTGGTCTGATCGCGAAAATTTTCACATTGAGGCGAAGCTCGAGGCCTTCGAAGGCGACGAAAGGGTATTCGAACGGGATTGGACGCACAGCGTCCGCCGGAACATGGTCTGATCCGTCGCTTCTGCGATCGACAAGTGAACGCTTGACACAATAGCACCGCTGATAGCAAAGTTATCACAGCGAGTGATCGGGAGGATCTCTGCCGCGCGAAAATTAAGCGGCCAATCGGCGCAAAATCGGACCCACGGCGCGAATCACCAGGGGGCACGTAGGTACCGACCGAGGCCTATGGACCGTTCGCCGGCAATCTCCCGACCGAAACAAACCAATTGGGAGATCACGTCATGAAACAACTCGATTTCTATGCCAAGCTCCTCGAGCACGGCAATATCTCGCGGCGCGAATTCATGGGCCGCGCGGCGGCCCTGGGCGTCACCGTCGGGCTTGCCTCGACGATGGCCGGCAAGGCCATCGCGGCGACGCCCAAGAAGGGTGGCCACGTAAGGGCCGGTATCGGGCACGGCTCGACGACCGACTCGCTCGATCCGGGGACCTATGAGAACAACTTCATGGGGCAGGTCAACTTCGCCACCAACAACGTGCTGGCGGAAATCGGCACATCCGGCCAACTCGAGCCGAACCTGGCGGAAAGCTGGGAGGCCTCGGACGACGCCGCTGTCTGGCGCTTCAAGATTCGCCAGGGCGTCGAGTTCCACAACGGCAAGACGCTCACCGTTGAAGACGTGTTGGCGTCGGTCAACCACCACCGCGGCGAGGATACCACATCGGCCGCCAAACCGCTTCTCGAGACGATCACTGACATCTCGATCGACGGCAAGGATACGCTGGTCGTATCGCTGGAGGGCGGCAACGCCGACTTCCCCTTCACCATTAGCGATTATCATATCGCCATCATGCCGTCCAAGGACGGCGTGATGCAGTGGAGCGAGGGCATCGGCACCGGCGGCTACAAGCTTGCGAACTTCGATCCCGGCGTGCGCGCCGATCTCACCCGGAACCCCAACTACTGGAAGGAAGGCGCCGCGCATTTCGACAGTTTGGAAATCCTCTCGATCATCGACGTGACGGCTCGCACCAATGCGCTGACCACCGGCGAGATCGACGTCATGGACCGGGTCGACATCAAGACCCTGCACCTGCTCGAGCGCAACGAGAACATCAAAGTGGAGGAGACGACGGGCACGGCGCATTACACCGCACCGATGCGCACCGACACGCCGCCCTTCGACGACAACAACGTCCGCATGGCGCTCAAGCTCGCCTTCGACCGCGACGCCATGCTGCGCACCGTGCTGCGCGGCCACGGCTCGGTCGGCAACGACCACCCGATCAGCACCGCCAACCGCTATCACGCCGCGGCGCTGCCGCAACGCACCTACGACCCGGAGAAGGCCAAGTGGCACCTCAAGGAGGCCGGGCTTTCGAGCCTGAAGGTCGACCTCAGCGCCGCCGACGCCGCCTTCGCCGGTGCCGTCGATGCCGCTGTTCTCTATAAGGAGCACGCCGCCAAGGCCGGCATCGACATCAACGTCGTCCGCGAGCCCAACGACGGCTACTGGTCGGCGGTGTGGATGGCAAAGCCCTGGTGCATGTGCTACTGGGGCGGCCGGCCGACCGAGGACGGCATGTTCTCGACGGCCTACGCGGCGGACGCGGACTGGAACGACACGTTCTGGGACCACGAGAAGTTCAACAAGCTGCTCGTCGAGGCCCGCGCCGAGCTCAACGACGCCAAGCGCCGCGAGATGTACTTCGAGATGCAACAGATTTGCAGCGACGAGGGTGGCGTGGTCGTGCCCATGTTCAACAACTACGTATTCGCCATTTCGACGAAGATCGAGCACGGGCCGATGCAGGGCAACTGGGATCTCGACGGCAGTCTGTGGATGGAGCGCTGGTGGTTCGCCTAAACACCGGTATCCGACGATAGAAGACGAGGGGGGCCAATGGGCAAGTTCGTCGCCGTGATCGGCGCTGGGCTTGCTCACCCTCCCCGTCGTCTCGGCAATCACCTGGTTGAGCGTCGGTTCCATCCCTGTAACGTAAGCTATGGCAATTCTGGGATGGGTGGCGACGTCCGAAACTGCCGCCGGCCCGACGCCGCGCGACGTGCCGGTGCTAGCGCTACGCTCGCCCGATAACTCATTCCAAGGATCAGGCATCCGGGCGGCGAGTTCTGCGCCATTTGGCTGGCCCCCGACATCCCGCCCGACAACCTCTCGTGATTGCCGAGAACGGACACTTGACAGACGCATGCAATTGCGCCCAGAGTCGATCCAGCAACATCTGGGAAACCAACGCCGCATAATGGCTGCCGGATGATCGGCTGGGGGGCTCATCCCGAGGAGCGTGACAGCAATGTCCGCGGATCAGGGCCGGCGCTCGAACCGGAAGAGGCTTGGTTCGAACCTCTGTGCGGCATAATCTGATGGGAGGAACGTCATGAAAGAACTCGATTTCTACGCCAAGCTCCTCGAGCATGGCAAAATTTCGCGGCGTGAATTCATGGGCCGCGCGGCGGCCCTGGGCGTCACCGTCGGCCTCGCCTCGACCCTGGCCGGCAAGGCCATCGCGGCGACGCCGAAGAAGGGCGGACGCCTGCGCTTGGGAATCACCGGCGGCGGATCGGGCGACACCCTCGATCCGGCGCAGATTCTCGACACCTACATGACAATGGTGAGTTTCGGGCAGTTGCGCAATTGCCTGACCGAAATTGCGCCGGACGGCAGCCTGATCGGCGAACTGGCGGAAAGCTGGGAAGCCACGGATGATGCCGTCACTTGGACCTTCAAGATCAGGCAGGGCGTCGAGTTCCACAACGGCAAGACGCTGGACGCTAACGATGTTGTGGAATCGATCAATCACCATCGCGGTGAAGATACCAAGTCGGCGGCCAAGGGCATCATTTCCCCGATCCAGGACATCAAGGCGGACGGTAAGAGCGTGGTGGTCATCACCCTGAGTGGTGGCAGCGCTGATTTCCCCTTCCTGATGAGCGATTACCACCTGGGCATCTGCCCCGCGAAGTCGGGCGGCGGAATAGATTGGGAATCGGGTGTCGGCACCGGCGGATACGTGCTCCAGTCATTCGACCCGGGCGTACGGACCCTGACCACAAGAAGTCCGAACTATTGGAAGACGGGCTACGGCCATTTCGACGAGATTGAATCGCTCTTTATTGCGGACGCGTCCGCACGGACCAGCGCCCTGCAAACGGGCGAGATCGATGTGATGACCAACGTCGAACTGAAAACGGTAAAACTGTTAAGCAAGGCGCCAGGGGTTGTTGTGTTCAAGACAACCGGCAACAAGCACGTTACCTTGCCCATGCATACGAATAAGGCGCCTTTCGACAACAACGATGTGCGTCTAGCGCTCAAGTACGCGATCGACCGCGAACAGTGGCTCAGGGTCATCGTGAAGGGGTACGGGGAAGTTGGAAACGACATCCCACTCGGACCGGCGAACGTTTACCGCGCGACCACGGATGAAATTCCGCAACGGAACTACGATCCGGACAAGGCCAAGTTCCATCTTAAAAAGGCCGGCTACGATAGCATCGACCTGCAATTCCACGCTAGCGACACGGCATTTGGAGGGGCCGTCGATGCCGGGCAGCTCTATGCAGAATCGGCTAGGCCGGCGGGCATCAATCTCGAGGTGGTGCGCGCACCGGCGGATGGTTATTGGTCGAGTGTCTGGCTTAAGGAACCCTTCATGGCCAGCTATTGGGGCGGTCGGCCGACCGAGGACTGGATGTTCTCGCAGGTCTACTCCTCTGGCGCGGACTGGAACGAGACCTTCTGGGACCACGAGCGCTTCAACGAGCTACTCGTCGCAGCCCGGGGGGAACTCGACGCGGCAAAGCGCCGCGAGCAATACGTCGAGATGCAGCGCATCGTCCACGACGATGGCGGCGTGATTGTTCCTCTCTTCATGTCTTACGTCCAGGCCGCTAGCGACAAACTCCACCTGCCAGAGCAGATGGCGAGCAACTGGGAACTTGATGGCAACAAATGCACCGAGCGCTGGTGGTTCGCCTAATCACCAGCATCCGATAATAGAGGTCCGATGATAGAGGGGGTGGGGAAGCTCGATGGGTAAGCTTGTTGCCATGATCGCCCGTCGGCTGGGGCTGGGCTTGCTCACCCTCTTCATCGTCTCGGTGTTCATTTCGCTGGGGGTCGAGTTCCTTCCCGGCGACTTGGCCTTGGCAATCCTGGGGCAGGCGGCGACGCCCGAAACCGTCGCCGCCATGCGCGAGCAGCTTGGCCTCGACCTACCCCTGCACGAGCGCTACTTCACTTGGCTGTGGGGCATGTTGCAGGGCGACATGGGCGTGTCGCTGGCCAATCAGCGCGAGATCTCCGAGCTGATCGGCGTGCGCCTCGGGAACACCCTGTTCCTGGCCATGATCGCTGCCATCGTTTCGGTGCCGCTGGCGGTGACGCTCGGAATTCTCGCGGCGCTTTACCGCTACAGCTTTTACGACCGCTTCGTTAACATCTTGACGCTGAGTTCGATTTCCTTCCCCGAATTCTTCGTCGCTTACATCCTGGTGCTGTTCCTGGCGGTCAACCTCGGCTGGTTCCCGAGCATCTCGAACGTCAGCCCAGGTCTGGGCTTCTGGGAACAGGCCTACCGGGTTTCGCTGCCGGCGCTGACCCTGACGCTCGTGGTCATCGCCCATATGATGCGCATGACCCGCGCGGCGATCATCAATCTGCTGGCCAGCCCTTACATCGAAATGGCCGGCCTCAAGGGCATGCCCCGCGGGCGCATCATCGTCAAGCACGCCCTGCCCAATGCGCTCGCGCCGATCATCAACGTGATCGTCATTAACCTCGCCTATCTGGTGGTCGGCGTGGTCATCGTCGAGGTGGTGTTCGTCTATCCCGGTCTCGGCCAACTGCTGGTCGATTCGGTTTCCAAGCGCGACATTCCGGTGGTGCAGGCAAGCGCCCTGATCTTCGCGGGCACTTATATCCTGCTCAATCTAACGGCCGACGTGCTGTCGATCGCCACCAACCCGCGCCTGATGCATCCGCGGTGATCAGGGGAGCGTGAACGATGGTGTCAATCTCGATGGAAGGCGCGCTGCCCGCTAAGCCCTCGCCCTGGGCCTGCCGGCTTTCGGTGACGGCGGTGCATTTCTTCGTCCTCGTCCTGTTCCTGCAGAACATGAACGCGGACACTTGGCTGGCAATCCTCGGCGTCATCGTGGTGCATGTGTACAGCGCGATTGCGCTCTACCTCTGGAGCAATCTCGAGAGAAGCACGGCGGGCGACACCGTCATCGTCGCGGTAACGCTCGAATTTATCTTGATCGCTGTGCTTTTCTGGGACCGCTTCAGCGACTGGCCCTGGTCGACCTTCTTCGGCCTCTTCGTCATGCAATCTTGCGCGTACCTTGGGGTCCGCTTTTGGCAGGGCCTGAGCAAGGCGCCGCTGGCGGCCTGGTTCGGGCTCGTCGTCATCCTGCTTTACGTGTTGATGGCCGCCGCCGCGCCGGTGATCGCGCCATTCGGCGAGTCCGAAATAGTCGGCTACGAGTACGAACCCTGGGGCGGTGAGTACCTGCTGGGTACCGACAATCTCGGCCGCGACATGCTGACACGGCTGATCTATGGCGGCCGCAACACCATCGGCATCGCCTTCGCCACCACCTGCCTGGCCTTCGTGTTGGGTGCGATGGGTGGCTTCATGGCGGCAACGCTCGGCGGCTGGGTCGATCAGGCCCTCGGCCGGCTCTGCGACATCATGATGGCGATCCCGGGACTGATCTTCATTCTCATGATCCTGTCGGTCACCGGCACCTCGATCCCGACGCTGATCGTGGTCATCGGGGTCCTCGATTCGACGCGCGTCTTCCGCCTGTCCCGCGCCGTCGCCATGAACATCGTGGTGATGGATTACGTCGAGGCGGCGCGGCTGCGCGGCGAGGGACTGTGGTGGATCATGCGACGCGAGGTGCTGCCCAACGCCATGGCGCCGCTGGTCGCCGAGTTCGGCCTGCGTTTCTGCTTCGTCTTCCTGACCCTCAGCGCCCTTAGCTTCCTCGGCCTCGGTATTCAACCGCCGCTCGCCGACTGGGGCAGTATGGTGCGCGACAACGCTACCCTGATCACCTTCGGCGACATCACGCCGTTGCTGCCGGCGGCCGCGATCGCGCTGTTGACGGTGGGCGTCAATTTCGTCGTCGATTGGTTCCTGCACATAACCAGCGGATTGCGCGAATGAGCACTGATGGCGAAAATGGCGAGGCCCGCGGCGCCAAGGGCGACATACTGCTCGAAATGCGCGGGCTCAAGCTCGAGGGCCAGGCCGACGATCAGTGGCATGGTATCGTCCACGGCGTCGACGTTACGCTGCGCCGCGGCGAGGTGCTGGGGCTGATCGGCGAATCGGGCGCCGGCAAGTCGACCATCGGCATCGCCGCCATGGGCTTCGCCCGGCCCGGCTGCCGCATCAGCGGCGGCACCATCGTGTTCGACGGCATCGATCTCCTGGGCATCAGCGAGGAGGCGAGGCGCAAGATACGCGGTGCGCGCATCGCCTATGTGGCGCAAAGCGCGGCGGCCGCCTTCAACCCGGCCCACAAGCTGATCGACCAGTGCACCGAAATGCCGGTGCAGCACGGCGTCATGCCGCTCGCCGAGGCCGAGACCGACGCCATCGACATCTTCACCCGTTTGCAGCTACCCGACCCGGATACCATCGGCTTCCGTTATCCCCATCAGGTGTCCGGCGGCCAGTTGCAGCGCGCCATGACCGCCATGGCCATGTCGTGCCGGCCCGACCTGATCATCTTCGACGAGCCGACGACGGCGCTCGACGTGACCACCCAGATCGAGGTGTTGGCGGCGATCAGGAGGATCGTCAAACAGTTCGACACCGCGGCCATCTACATCACGCACGACCTCGCCGTGGTGGCCCAGATGGCCGACAGAATCATGGTCTTGCAGTACGGCCATTTGGTCGAGGAGGGCTTCGCCCGCGACATGATCGCCAATCCCAAGGAAGAGTACACCGCCAAGCTTCTCGCGGTGCGCAGCTTCCGCAAGGAAGGGGCCCTCGAAACCGACCACGACATTCCGCTGCTCAAGGTCGAGAACGTCACCGCGAGCTACGGCGGCGAGATTACCGTGCTCAAGAACGTCAGCGTGGAAATTCACCACGCCCGCACGGTGGCGGTGGTCGGCGAATCGGGCAGCGGCAAGTCGACCCTGGCCCGCGCCATCACCGGCCTGCTGCCGCCGAGCGAGGGCCAAGTCAGCTATGGCGGCGAAATCCTGCCTCCTGCCCTGGCCGACCGTAGCCGAGACCAGCTCCGCCGGATGCAGATGATCTATCAGATGCCCGACACGGCGGTGAACCCGAAACATCGCATCCGCGAGATCATCGGCCGCCCGCTCGAGTTCTATCTCGGCCTCAAGGGCGACGACAAGGAAGTCCGGCTCAGGGAGCTGCTCGAGATGATCGAGCTCGATCCCGACGAGTTCATCGACCGCTTCCCAGGTGAGCTTTCGGGCGGCCAGAAGCAGCGCGTCTGCATCGCCCGCGCGCTCGCTGCCGAGCCCGAGTTGATCATCTGCGACGAGGTCACCTCGGCGCTCGACCAGCTGGTTGCCGAGGAAATCCTAAAGCTCCTGCAGCGCCTACAGGACGACCTTCAAGTGTCCTACATGTTCATCACCCACGACCTCGCCACGGTGCGGGCGATCGCCGACGAAGTCGTCGTCATGCTGCAGGGCGAAATCGTCGAGCAGGGCCCGAAGGAAGAAATCTTCACCCCGCCGCACCACGAATACACCGAGCTGCTGCTCTCGTCGGTACCCGAGATGGACACCGAGTGGCTCGACAATCTGCTCGCCAAACGCGCGGCCGCAGCAGGTTAGTCCTTCGTCCATGGCTCATCCGAGCCAGTCACTGACTAGAGCCGCGGTCTGTTTCGGCGCCACCTTAATCTGTCTCACATTCTGTACGGCCGGCGTCCAGGCGCAGGCCGACCGCTGGACCATGCTCATGGACGCCGCCGCCGCCGCCCACCAACGCGGCGACATCGACGAGGCCCAACGGCGTCTCGGGCTGGCGCTCGGCGCGGCCGAAGAGATCGCCGCCGACGACCCGCGCGTCGCCGAGACGCTCGCCGCGCTCGGTTCGCTGTACTACGAGCGGAACCGACTCGCCGAAGCGGCCACGCTGCTCGATCGCGCGCTGGCAATCGACCACAAGTCATTGCCACCGAACGACACCAAAACCGCCGTCCATCTCACCGCGCAGGGTCTCGTGCGCGCACAACTCGGTGATTTCGACGCCGCCGCGGCGCACCACGGCCGCGCGCTTACCATCTATCAGGCAGCTCTCGGCGCCGATCATCCACGGGTCACGACCGCCATGGAGAGCCTGGCTGGCGTCTATCTCATGGCCGGTCGCTACGCCAAGGCAGCGCCCCACTACGCCCGTTTTCTCGAACGCATGGAAGCCAAGCTTGGCGCGGTACACCCGGATCTCGTTCCGATCCTCAATTCCTATGCACTCGCGTTGCGCAACCTCGATCGTGACGACGAGGCGTCGAAACTCGAAGCACGCGCCGACGCGATCCGCGCGAGAAGCGACTAATTCCCTACCCCGGAATTCGGCGCAACAGCCGTGTTATCCGGCCGCTTGGACTGGCTCGCGCACGCCGCCCCGCGGCGCGCCCGCCTCGATGTTGCCCCACAGCACCTCGTGGCCTTCGGGCAGCGCCCGGCTGTTCGGCATCGATAGCCAGAGGCGCATGAGCAAGCGATCGCTGTTCGCCGCATCGTCGTCTTCATAGGCGGTGCGCGCGTGATAGACGACGTGGTTGTTGATGAAGTTGATGTCGCCCGCTTCGAGCGCGACGTGGTGGCACAGCTCCTCGGCGATCGCGGCGTGCAGATCGAGCGCCTCGTCTTGATCCGCCGTCATCTTGGGCACGCCGGGCAGATTCTGCGCCGCTTCGACGAAGGTGCGCGAGTAGTGACTGGTGAAGCGGCCATCCCGCAGTCCCCAGACCGGCAAGGCATAATAGGCGTTCTCGCCGCCCAGCTCCTCGCCCAGCCGACTGCGGTAGTAGTCGCCGTAGAGCAGCGCGCATAGCTCGGGCCGGCGCGCGAGCATCGCGTTGTGGACGGCGACCGAGCTGGCCAGCTTGCTGACGCCGCCCGCCTTGGCCGGGCGCACGGGGATGTCCCGGGCTCTGTTGAAAAGCTGAAGTAGGCGTCGTCCGCCTGGAGCCGCTAGGCTCTGGGTGCTGATTCCATCAAGGAGAACGACGCCATGACCAAGACTACACGCAACGACCGTTCCTCGGAACCATCCTGTCGGCTCTTGCCATCGATGCCGGAGGCCTTCGACGATCTGCGCATGAGCGTCGATCGCTTCTGCCTTTTGGCGGGCCTCGAGTCTTTGAACGAGATGATGTCGGCGGACGCGGAAGCCTTGTGCGGTTCGCGCCACGCCCGCTCGGGCGAGCGCAAGGGCCATCGATGGGGCACGACCCGGAGCGAGATCGCCTACCACGGCGGCAAAGTGAAGGTCGAGCGCCCTCGGGTGCGGGACTTCGCGGGTCGGGAGATGAGCCTGCCGAGTTGGGAGCTGCTGTCGGAACCCGAACTCTTGCAAGCCTGGGCGATGAATCTGATGGTGATCAACGTCTCGACCCGCAAGTATGCCCGCGCGGTGCGCCTGCCGGACGATGCGGGCGGCGATCTGCCGGCGGCATCGGGTGACGCAACCTCGAAGTCGGCGGTCTCGCGCCGTTTCGTGGCGTTGACGCGAAGCAAGCTGAAGGCCTGGCTGGCGAGCCCGCTCGACGATCTCGATCTCGTGGTGCTCCAGATCGACGGGCTCCATGTCGGCGATCACCTGATGGTGGCGGCGATCGGCATCGACACCGGCGGCGCGAAGCACGTGCTGGGCCTGGCCGAGGGCGCGACGGAGAACGCAGCCACGGTGCAAGCCATGCTCGACAACCTGATCGAGCGCGGTCTCGATCCCGAACGGCCTCGGCTCTACATCGTCGACGGCGCCAAGGCGCTCTCGAAGGCGATCCGGCGGACCTTCGGGCGGGCGGCGGCCCTCCAGCGCTGCCAGGTGCACAAGGGGGCGCAACATCACGGACCGGCTGGACGAGAGCCTCCATGCCGGCGTCAGGAAGGTCTTGCGGCAGGCCTGGCAGCAGGACGACGCGGCCAAGGCCGAACGGCTCTTGCGCAACCTCGCCCGCCGTCTGGAGCATGACGCACCCGGCGTCTCGGGCTCGATCCTGGAGGGCCTGGACGATATCCTGACCGTGATCCGGCTCGGCCTCCCGCCGCAACTTCGACACTCGCTGGCTTGCACCAACGCCATCGAGAACGCGATCGGCACCGTCCGGACGGTGCAGCGGAACGTCAAGCGCTGGCGCAACGCCGAGATGGCGCTGCGTTGGACCGCCGCCGGCCTCTTGGAGGCGCAAAAGACCTTCCGCCGCCTCAAGGCCTACCGCCAGCTCCCCGTCCTTGACGCCGCCCTGCGGGAGGCGGTGAGAAAGGCCGGAGCAAAGTCCGTCATTGAAGACATCGAGGTGGCCGCGTAGCCTCTCGATCAGACGATGCCTATCTCGCACTTTTCAACATTGGGCGGGACATCGCCAGCTATATTCCGGCGAGTGGAAGCATCCTACATGTAGTGGGTGTCTGCATTAACCGGATAGGCACGGGTCCTACTATCTCTGTCTCAGGCCGATTCGCCCTGACACTCATGCGGCACATCGCCGTCGATCCGGCCAGCAGCCCGAAGTTCCTCTATGAAGCCGAAACTCTCCCGGTCCTCGATGCGGTCGAGATAGAGGATGCCGTCGAGGTGATCGCATTCGTGTTGGACGACGCGCGCATGAAACCCCTGCGCCTCTCGATCGATCTCCTTGCCGTCCGCATCCAGTCCACGATAGCGGATACGCGTATAGCGGGGAACCAGGCCGCGCATGCCGGGCACGCTCAGGCACCCCTCCCAATCCGAATTCATTTCTTCCCCGGCGGGCGAGATTCCCGGGTTGATCAGGATCGTCAGCGGAACAGGCGGGGCATCGGGATAGCGGGGGTTCTTGTCGACCCCGAAGATCACGACGCGAAGTGCCACACCGATCTGAGGCGCGGCCAAACCTGCCCCGTCGAAGGCCTTCATGGTGTCCAGCATATCGTTGATCAGGTTAGCGAGCTTGTCGTCACCAAACCAGTCTACGACACTCGCCTTCAGTCTTAGTCGCGGATCGCCCATCCGCAGGACTTCACGTACCGACATTCAGTTTTCTCCTACTCACTCCGAGAGCCCATCCTCGCTACGATCCTCGCTTCCAGACACGCCCGCCACTGTCAACGGCCGCGGGAATATGGGGGATGTCCCGGGCTCTGTTGAAAAGCTGAAGTAGGCGTCGTCCGCCTGGAGCCGCTAGGCTCTGGGTGCTGATTCCATCAAGGAGAACGACGCCATGACCAAGACTACACGCAACGACCGTTCCTCGGAACCATCCTGTCGGCTCTTGCCATCGATGCCGGAGGCCTTCGACGATCTGCGCATGAGCGTCGATCGCTTCTGCCTTTTGGCGGGCCTCGAGTCTTTGAACGAGATGATGTCGGCGGACGCGGAAGCCTTGTGCGGTTCGCGCCACGCCCGCTCGGGCGAGCGCAAGGGCCATCGATGGGGCACGACCCGGAGCGAGATCGCCTACCACGGCGGCAAAGTGAAGGTCGAGCGCCCTCGGGTGCGGGACTTCGCGGGTCGGGAGATGAGCCTGCCGAGTTGGGAGCTGCTGTCGGAACCCGAACTCTTGCAAGCCTGGGCGATGAATCTGATGGTGATCAACGTCTCGACCCGCAAGTATGCCCGCGGGAGCTATTGTCAAAAGTTGACGGGGCGGTAAAAAGTTGTTGGCCGATGGCGTGCTTGTACAGGTCTTTGCGGTTCGGTGAAGAATATTTGCCTGTCTCCGCGTTGCTGGTGGATAAAACCTGATATTACCTACTGTCCCGATTCCGAAGTTCGCATGATTTTCGCCTGCTGTTCAGCGATTTCGATTGTTCGGAGGCAGAAGCGCTGGATGGCGCCGAGGATGTCATCGGCGGATTTGGTCCATTTGAAGGGTTTGGGGTTCTGGTTTGTCGTGTCGATGTAGTCGAGGATGGTGCGCTCCAACTCCTTGGTGGAGCGATGGACGCCGCGCCTGATCTGCTTGTCGGTCAGCAGCCCGAACCAGCGCTCGACCTGGTTCAGCCAGGAGGCGCTGGTGGGTGTGAAATGGGCCTGCCAGCGCGGCCGTTTGGCGAACCAGTCGCGGATCGCCTTGGTCTTGTGGGTCCCGTAGTTGTCCATGACGATGTGGATGTCGAGATCAGCAGGGACGTTCGCCTCGACGAGGTCGAGGAATTTGCGGAACTCTCGGGCCCGATGGCGCGGGAAACATTTGCCGATGATCTCTCCCGTGGCGATGTCGAGGGCCGCGAAGAGAGAGGTCGTGCCGTGGCGCTTGTAGTCGTGGCTGCGCCGCTCCGCCTGCCCGGGGCGCATCGGCAAGAGGGGCTGGGAACGGTCCAGGGCCTGGATCTGGCTCTTTTCGTCGACACAGAGAACCAGGGCACGATCCGGCGGCGCCAAATACAGACCGACGATGTCGCGGACCTTCTCCACGAAGAAGGGATCGCTCGACAGCTTGAAGGTCTCCGAGCGATGCGGCTGCAAGCCGAAGGCCCGCCAGATGCGATGAATGGTCGAGGGCGCGTGGCCGCTCGCCCGCGCCATCGAGCGAAGGCTCCAATGGGTCGCGTCCGGCGGCGTCTCTTCCAGCGTCAGCCGGACCGCTTCCGCGATGGCGTCATCGCCGATTTGACGCGGCGCGCCGGGGCGGGGTTCGTCGTACAGACCGTCGAGGCCCTCCGCCGCATAGCGGCGACGCCACTTGCCCACGGTGTCCGCGCTCGCCTCGAGACGAACGGCGATCTCCTTGTTCTCCAACCCTTCCGCCGCCGCCAAGACGATCCGAGCCCGCCGCGCAAGCCCCTGCGACGTCTTGCGACGACGAGACAGCGCCTCCAATTCGGCGCGCTCGTCATCGCTCAAAGAGATCGTCACCGCCACTCTCGCCATCAATCGCGCCTCCTAAAAACAAATAGAGACATAATCATATCAATTTATCGATCAGGACACTAGGAGCAAGTTCCCGCACGCAAGCCAGTCCTCACTTGATCGCCGGTAGAACTTCCCAGCGCGCTCGGCGAGACCGACCAGGGCGGCGGCGCTATTGCAGCGGTCGTTGGGCGGAGCTTTACTTAAAACGTAACTGCCCAGGTAGCCGATGGCCGAGCGGCTGGATAGGACGGACGGGCAGATTTTGTAGGTTTGATGGACTGAATGCCTAGGTTTTGATTGACAAGCAGGGGGTGATGCGATTCAAGAATCCAATGAATCGTGAAGCCCTTGCCCTCTTGTCGAAAGACGAACTGATCGATTTGGTGCTGTCTCTGGCGGCACGGCTCGACGAACTCGAGCGCCGGCTCGGCCTGAACAGCACCAACAGCGGCAAGCCGCCGTCCAGCGATGGATGCTGTCAACTTAACGAAGGCAGGTCGCAGTTGAACGTCTGAACTGAGCGGCTCAAGCAGCAGCGGTCACGGTCCGCCACGTGTTCATCGCGTCACCGCGGAATTGGCTCATTGTCTTGCGAGTGATCAGATGACGTTGGACATTGAAGGTGTTGTAGATGGCGGCGTGGGTGGAGAGAAACCTTTGCGCCGATCCTGATGACTTGAAGCCCTGCATCCTGCGTTCTCGTTGTCGAACCGGCAGGTGCGAATTCTCCGCCCGATTGTTGCTCCGTCCGCCGGTAACGTGTTTCCCCGTCATGTTGAGATCACGCAATGCTGCCCCGTAAGATGGCAGTTTATCGGTCACCACCTTATTCGGCGCATACCCCTGCTTCTTGAGCAGTTTGCGCATCAGCTTGAGTGCTGCTTTCTTGTTCCTCCGGGACTGAACCAGGATATCCAGCACCTCACCCTCGCTGTCCACCGCCCGCCATAGATACATCCGTTTTCCGTTGATGGAGGAAAACACCTCATCAAGGTGCCACCGGTCGTCTGGTCGAGGGCGTGATTGTCTCAGTTTTCGGGCATAGGCCTGCCCAAACTTTAAAGCCCAGCGCCGTATCGTCTCGTAAGAAACATCGACACCACGTTCAGCGAGCAGATCCTCCACATCGCGGTAACTGAGCGGAAACCGGAAACACAGCCAGACGGCGCGCTGGATTATCTCTGCAGGAAACCGATGTCGGCGGTAGCTGATCTTGTTCATAACAGGAAGCTACTCGCCACCCGCAGCTGACACCAGCCAGTTACCGTGACAGCACCGTCGAAGGAGTTCTGCCGGCGCATCGGCTGGTTCAAGCCCGACGGCGGCCTCAAGGACATGATGGCCAGGGTCGCCATGCTGGCCATGCACAGGGACGGCCTGATCGCCCTGCCGGCGCCGCAGGGACGGCAGAACCGGCCCGGGCCGATCGTCTTCGGGCCGGACACCGAAGCGCCGCTGTTCCCGGCCCCGACGACCCTCGACGAGGTCCGTCCGCTCGACCTGCGCCCCGTCGTGCGCGGCACCCGGGAGAGCAAGCTCTGGAACGAGTTCGTCGCCCGCTACCACTATCTCGGATACAAGACCCTGGTCGGCGCCCAGATGCGCTACGCCGTCCACGACCGCGACGGCTGGCCGCTCGCCATGCTCGGCTTCTCCACCGCCGCGTGGAAGCTCGCCCCGCGCGACAACTTCATCGGATGGACACGGCAGAAGCGCGAGAAGAACCTTCCCTTCGTGGTCGACAACCCGAGATTCCTGATCCTGCCCTGGATCAATATCCCCAACCTGGGTTCGCACATCCTGGCCATCATCCGCCGGCGCCTGCCCGATGACTGGACCGAGCGCTACAACACCACGCCCGTGCTCATCGAGACCTTCGTCGAGACCCCGCGCTACACCGGCGCCGTTTACAGGGCCTCCGGCTGGACCCGCGTCGGGACCACCCAGGGGCGCGGGCGCTACGACCGGGACAGGCAGTCCGACAAGCCTAAAAAGGATGTCTGGCTCCGGCCCCTGCGACGGGATTGGAAACGCACCCTCAATCGCTAAAATCGGCCGGGGCGAATGGAAACGCCCGCGCTGATTCCACGGCCTGAACGAACGCTTACCCTTGGCGAAGGTGCCGTCCACAAGATTAGTCCCATCCCCGTCCTGTGATGGTCCATGTATACAGCATTGTGGCAAGCCGGATCGGAGCTGCCGGATATAAGGTGATGCGATCACTCGCACGAAACACGGAACTCATCGCAAGACCCGCCCATAGCACATGAGTTGGAGGAAAAGGAGAAATGACAATACGGCGGCTAATTAAACCGCCTTGACAGCAAACGCCTCATATAAGGAGACCATCGGCGAGCGTCTCGAGCGGGATCGTCAAGTTCTCTTGCCATTGCCGCCTGCTCCCTATGATGCCTGCGATAAGCGCCCTGGACGGGCGAGTTCGCTGTCGCTGGTGCGTTACCGCAGCAACGACTATTCCGTGCCCGTGGCCTACGGCCACCGTGAGGTGCTCATCCGGGGCTACGTCGATGAGGTGGTGATCAGCTGCGGGGCCGAGGTGATCGCCCGGCACCGCCGGTCCTACGACAGCGAGGACCTGATCTTCGACCCGCTGCATTACCTGCCCTTGATCGAGCAGAAGATCGGCGCCCTCGACCAGGCCGCGCCATTGGCGGGCTGGGACCTGCCCGAGGCCTTCATCACTCTGCGGCGGCTCCTCGAAGCTCGTATGGGCAAGGCAGGCAAGCGCGAGTACGTCCAGGTGCTCCGTCTACTGGAGACCTTCCGGCTCGAGGAGGTCGAGGGTGCGGTCGGCGACGCCCTGCGGCTCGGCGCAATCGGCTTTGATGCGGTGAAGCACCTGGTACTGTGCCGCATCGAGCGGCGGCCGCCCAGGCTCAACCTCGACGTCTATCCGTATCTGCCGCGCGCCCGGGTCGCGATGACGTCCGCCAAGTCGTACATGAGCCTGCTGTCGGGGCTCGGCGCATGACCGACACACCGCAAGTGCTGCTCGCCCACCACCTCAAGACGCTGAAGCTGCCGACCTTCCTGCGCGAGTACGACAAGATCGCCCGGCAGTGCGCCTCGGAAGGCGTCGATCACGTCCGCTACCTGTTGAGACTCGCCGAGCTCGAGCTGATCGACCGCGAGCGCCGCATGGTCGAGCGGCGCATCAAGGCGGCGCGCTTCCCCGTGGTCAAGAGCCTCGACAGCTTCGACTTCAAGGTCATCCCCTCGCTCAACAAGGCGCTGGTCCTGGAGCTGGCCCGCTGCGAGTACATCGAGCGCCGCGAGAACCTCATCGCGCTCGGCAACAGTGGGACCGGCAAGACCCACATCGCCCTCGGTCTCGGCCTGGCGGCCTGCCAGAAGGGCCTCTCGGTCGGCTTCATCACCGCCGCCGCGCTGGTCCACGAACTCATCGAGGCCCGCGATGACAAGCAGCTGCTGAGGTTCCAGAAGAAGCTCGCCACCTACAAGCTTCTGATCGTCGACGAACTCGGCTTCGTGCCGCTGTCGAAGACCGGCGCCGAGCTGTTGTTCGAGGTGTTCAGCCAACGCTACGAGCGGGGCTCGACCCTGGTCACCACCAATCTGCCCTTCGACGAATGGACCGAGGTGTTCGGCTCCGAGCGCCTCACCGGCGCGCTCCTCGATCGCCTCACCCACCACGTCAACATCCTCGAGATGAACGGTGACAGCTACAGGCTCAACCAGAGCCGCAGGCGTCAAACCCCGACTGCTAACTGAACCGACCACCCAGCCCACGCTTGACCCCGTGGGCCCACAGGTCCCTCCCGCGCGCGCCGCCGCGTCAGCCTGTTGAGGGCACGCCGCGTCGCGCGCGGGGCCCTCCCGTGGACTACGGGGACAAGCCCGCAGCCGCCAAGCGGTCCCTTCTTATACCAGTGAGCGCCTGAATTGACTCTCGGGATATTCATTGATGGCGGATGATGGCGGATTGTGATTCTATGGTCTCCCACCAGATGTGGGGGATGTCATGGGATCAGCACTCAAGATACGGGATGATTTGACGCCTTTGGAGCTTCGGCGCTGGGCTCGCGTGGAATCGTACGGTCGAGCGGCGGCGCGGGCCTATGGGATCGCGAATGCTTTGGAGGAGATGCCCCGGGCTGATGCCGCGCGGCTTGCGGGGATGGATCGCCAAACGCTTCGCGACGCGGTTGTTCGTTACAATGCAAAGGGATTGGAGGGGCTTCACGACCGTCCAAAGGGCTACTCGCCGCGGCGGCTGACGGCAGACGAGGAAGCGGCGCTGGCGGCGGTCATCATCGCCGGGCCGGAGCCTGAGCGCGACGGGGTTTGCGCCTGGACCCGGGCCGATCTGTGCCGCTGGCTGGAGGAGCGCTTCGCCAAGACCTACCACCCCTCGAGCATGACCCGGGTTCTACGGCGGATGGGATTTTCCCGCCAGAAGGCGCGCCCGAGCCACCCGCGAAGGGACGCCGAAGCGCAGGAGCGCTTCAAAAAAGGGGGCTTCGCGACATCCTGAAGGCGACCGCCGCGGCGCATCCCGACAAGCGCCTACAGCTGTGGTTTCAGGATGAAGCGCGCGTCGGCAACAAGGGCCGGGTGTGTCACCGGTGGTGGCGCAGGGGCGAGCGTGCCCCCGGGACGCGTCAAATCGGCTACCAGTGGGCCTACATCTTCTCCGCCGTGCGCCCGGACACCGGCGACGACGTCACCCTGGTGATGCCGAGCGTCAACGCCAAGGTCATGGACCTGTTTCTCGCACACTTCGCCGATACCCTGGACCAGGATGCGCACGCCGTCATGATGTGCGACGGCGCCGGTTGGCACGACGAGCGCGCCCTCACCGTCCCCGACAACGTCACCTTGGCGCTGTTGCCGCCTTACAGTCCCGAACTCAACCCCGTCGAGCGGGTTTGGCTCTACCTACGCGAACGCTTCCTATCGCTCCGCGTCCTCGACGACACCGAGGCCATCATCGACGCCTGTTGCCAAGCATGGATCGACCTCATCGCAGAACCGGATCGTATGCGAACCCTCTGCGCCTATCCATGGATCATGAAGGTGATTTCATAGGCTCACTGGTATTACACCGCCGAGGTGGTCCCTTTTTGCTCCGCCATTGACACCTGTCTTGAGTGAGGTTCGAAACCCCAAATCTCAACACAGGACAGACCCGCCCCGTTACCCCGAAGACCGCCCCACCTGTCGCTACAAACTACCGCGAGAGCGGTTTATACCAACGGGCATTAATCAGAACCCATGGGCCCATTTTCGGCGTCCGATCGACATGATCTTCCAGGGTTGATCGATGAGCCTGTTCCAGGCTTCGCAACACAGCGCGACGATATCGTCGTAGGTCTTGAATATCCTGTTGGAAAGCCAGTTATCGCGCATGAACTGCCATATGTTTTCGACGGGGTTCAGCTCGGGCGCTCTTGGTGGCAAGAACATCAATGTGATGTTGGATGGGATCTCGAGCCTGCCGGTGGTGTGCCATCCGGCCCGGTCGATGATGAGTACAGCGTGAGCGCCTGGTGTCACCAGGGCCGAGATTTCATCAAGATGCCATTGCATGGCCTGAGTGTTGCAGCGGGGCAGGACAAGGCCCGCACCGACACCGCGCGCGGGACAGATGGCACCAAAGATATAGGCCGACTTCGTGCGTTGGTCCCGGAGCGCCGTGGGTCGGCTGCCGCGTCGCGCCCAGCGCCGGGTGAGCATGGTTTTCTGGCCGACCCGGGCCTCATCTTGCCACCAAATTTCTATCGCGGTGTTGGCCGGGAGCCTGGCTCGGATCTCCCCCAACCCGGCGGGGAAGTTTTTTTTAAATCCTCGACGGCAAACTCGTTCTGCCCCTTGTGGCGTGGTCGCGCCGATATCTTGCGAAACCCCAGCGCCCTCAATTCACGGCCCACCGTCGTCTCATCAACCGAAATGCGGAACTCTTCGAATATCCAATGCGCCAGGTCCTTTCGGCGCCAACGCACGACACCGTGGATCGCCGGAATCGGTCCGCTCTCAACAAGCCGAGCGAGCGCTTGTCGCTGCCTGTCATTGAGCTTGGCCGGCTTGCCTGTCGCCTTGCCGTCAATCAGACCATCCGGCCCCTTGGCGTTGAAACGGAGAACCCAGTCACGGACCACCTGGAGCCCGACAGTACCGATCCGCGCCGCCTCCGTGCGACGGCCACCATCGTAAATCTCAGCCAGCGCAAGAAGCCGCCGGCTCTGTCCAGCATCCTTCGACGCCTTGGCTAACCGCCGAAGCGCCGGACCATCAAAATCTTCCCGTAACGCAACCGCTCTGCCCATAGCGAACCTCCGTATCAGTTCGCCTCATTGATTCAGACTTCTTGCCGTTTGGGAATCCCCTAAATGAGTCTCCTTCAATGCTCGATGGTATTAGTCCGTTGACCCATCTCGGACATTCAGCGGGGTGTGCGGTTCAATAAGCGAATACGGAAATCCAGGGGGGCTGTTGCAACACATCCCCGGTTGATAGCCTGGCCTACGCTTACTTGGCGGCGACTGCGTTCGATGCCTTCTCCTGCGCACCATGCAACTCATTCAAGGGAATGTGACAGCGGATCGCGTGGCCAGACTCCGTGGGCTGCCAGGGCGGTATCTCCGTGTCGCAGATCGTGCCAATGCGCCGTGGGCAGCGGCGTTGAAATGGGCAGCCCCTGGCTGGCGGGAAGAGGTCCACCGTGTCCTCGGCGGCCAAGGTCGGCTTGGTGTCTGGATCGGGCTCCAATACCGCGCCGATCAGCACTTCGGTGTAGGGATGGGAGGGCAGGCGATAGACTGCCGGCGAGGGGCCGATTTCGCACAGCCGGCCCTGGTAGAGCACCGCCACGCGATCGGCCAAGGCACGGACCACCGCCAAGTCATGGGAGACAAAAAGATAGGTCGTCCCTCGATCGGCCTGAAGCTGGGTCAACAGGTCGAGGACGGCGGCCTGAACCGAAACATCGAGAGCCGACGTCACCTCGTCGCACAGCACCAGTTCGGGCTCGGCGGCGAAGGCCCGGGCCACGGCGACACGCTGCTTCTCGCCGCCGGACAACTGGCTCGGCAGGCGCTCGAGATAGTCTGCGCGCAAGCGCACCTGATCCAACAGCGAGACGCTGCGCGCGTGCAACTCGTCACCATTAAGACCGAAATAGAGCCGCAGCGGCAGCGCCAGGATTTCGGCCACCGTATGACGCGGATTGAGGGACGCATCCGGGTTTTGGAAGATGAGCTGAACCCGTCTCAGGAGATCCTTCGCCCGCTCATCGACCGGCGCATTGAGACTATTCGTTCCATCATAGGTGATGGTTCCGTCGCGCAGCGGCAATAGGCCGGCAATGGCCCGAAGGATCGTCGACTTGCCGCTTCCGGATTCGCCCACCAGCCCGACGGTCTCCCCTCGGCGAATTGTCAAATCGATCTTGTCGATGGTTGGCGTCACATCGGGTTGCCGGCCCAGAATCTGGTCAACGATGCCGGGCTTGGCATAGCTGATAGACACGTTATCGAGTCGAAGGATGCTGTCCGTTTCGTCCAGGCTCGATCGGTCGGGCCGTTTCGGCGGTTCCGGTGGTGGGAGTTGCTCGACCCGTTCGTGGAAATGGCAGCGCACAATTTCATGGACGGCGGTGGGTTCCAGCGCCGGTCTTTCGTCCCGGCAGCGTTGCTCCGCCATGGGACAGCGGTCGGCAAAGCCGCATCCCTGGCCAGCCCCGCCGGGAGGCGGAGGCCGTCCCGGCATCGAGGCGGGCACAACCGCCTCCTTCAACCTGGGAATCGACATGAGCAGCCCGCGGGCATAGGGATGCGCGGGCTGCTTCAACACCCGGCGCGCTGGACCCTCGAGAACGAGTTCCCCGGCATACATGACGGCGATACGGTCGCTGACCCGCGCAATGGCGCCCAGGTCATGGCTGACATAGACCATCGCAGTCCCGGTCTCGGCCGCCAAATCGCGCAACAACTCGAGGATGTGGGCTTGAGTGGTCACGTCGAGGCCGGTCGTCGGCTCGTCGAGCAACAGAACCTTGGGCTCGCCCGCCAACGCCATGGCGATGGCGACGCGCTGTTGCTGACCGCCCGAGAGCTCGTGGGGATAGCGCTTCAGCATGTCCTCCGGTTGGGGCAACCGCACCTGCAGCAACAATTCGATAACGCGTTCACGCCGCTGCTCTATTGCCAGCCTGGTGTGCAGTTTCACCGCCTCGTCGATCTGCCGGCCGATCCTCGAAGTCGGCGTCAACGACTGGCCGGCATTCTGTGGAATCAGGGCGAGATCGCCGCCGCGAATGCCTTCGAGAGCACTCTCGTCCATGTCGAACACATTGCGCCCCCGAAATAGGGATTCGCCTTCCAACACGCGCAGACCGGGTTTCAGGTAGCCCATCATGGCCAGAGCCAGGGTGCTCTTGCCGCAGCCCGACTCCCCAACCAGTCCAACCGTCTCGCCCTTGCCGAACGTCAGATCGATGTTCCGCAGGATCGGCAGCGTGACCTCCGCCTGGCTGGTAAAGCCAACACAGAGGTTTTCCACTTCGACCAGTGGATCGTCCATCGCGGACTCTAGACCGGCGCCTTTTGGGCTCGATCGATACCCAAGGCCTTGGCGAGCGCGTCGGCGCTCAAGTTGATCCCGATAATCAGCGAGCTGAGCGCAACGACGGGGGCCAGCGCCGTCCACGGCGCGTACGACATGATGCTTCGCGCATCGGAAATCATCAGGCCCCAATCCGGCGTGGGCGGAGTGACGCCGAACCCGAGAAACGACAGCGAACTGAACGCCAGCAACATCCATGACCAACGCATGGCGCCTTCGACCAGCAGGACGTCGAGCACGTTGGGCAAGAGCTCGCGCACGACAATCGTGGACCGGCTCTCGCCTCGCGCTCGGGCAGCCGTCACGAAGTCGAGGGCCACCACATCATGCGTCGCCGCGCGCGCCATCCGTATCACCGGGATGCCGTAGAAGAATCCCAGGGTGAGAATCAGCACGCCGGGGCTGAAACCGACCATGACAACGATTAAGAGTAAGACCAGGATCCATGGCAGGGAGAGAAAGGCATCGACGAGACGCATCAGGAGCTCGTCGAGCCGCCCGCCGACGAGGCCCAGCAGAACGCCCAACAATCCACCCCAGGCAATGGCGAGGACCGTGGAAATGGATGTCACGAGTAACGCCTGTCTACCCCCGAGCAGGGTGCGCGTGAAGACGTCGCGTCCAAGGTTATCAGTGCCAAACCAGTGCTCGGAGGAGGGCTCATCGAGGATGAGCTGAGCGCTGATCTCCTTGAAATCGTACGGCGCGATCGCCGGCGACACGATCGCCAGGACGATGTGGAAAGCCACGAGAATGAGACCCACGAGGCCAGAAGGCCGAGAGACCACCGCCAACAGGACAGTCAGCAACCTGACGAACACACTCTTCGGTTTGACGGGCTCTATGTTTGTCGTCACTGTCATGGTCGCTAGGTTTTCATTGTCCTAAGCCTTGGATTTGCCACAAGAGTCAACAAGTCGGCGAAGAGGTTCAGGCCGACGTATAGGGTCGCCAGGATCAGGGCGATCGCCTGCACCGTCACGAGGTCACGGAAGTATATGGCTTGGATCATCAATCGACCGAGTCCGGGATAGTTGAACACCACCTCGATGACGACGGTGCCCCCCAACAGCCATGCAATTGTCAAGGCGACAAGGTTGATCGTCGGCAACAGGGCGTTCGGCAGTACGTGCCTGAACACTATCTGCCAGTAGGGAACACCCTTCAGTTGCGCCATCTGGACGTAGTCGCTTGCCATCACGTCGATCACGCTGGTGCGGACCATGCGCAATATGTGCGCCGTCATGACAAGGGCGAGCGCGATGATCGGTAGTATGATGTCCGACAGGAACTCAAATAGCGGCGCGTCGGGTGGTGTCGTTACGATTCCGGGGAGCCATCCGAGCCAGACGCTGAAGATCAAGATTAAAACCGTGGAGGTCACAAACTCCGGGATCGTCATGGCGAAGATCGCCGTGGTGGATACCCACAGATCGGGAGGGCGATCTCGCCACAGGGCCGCGAAAATTCCAAGCAGGATAGCAAGGGGAACGCCGACCAACGACGCGGTAACGCCGAGGACGACCGTATTGCGGAAACGCGTGCCAACGGTTTCGGAAATCGGCGTCTTGCGCTTGAGGGAGACGCCGAAATCGCCTTGGACCGCGCCGAGGACCCATTCGACATAGCGTGTCAGGGCGGGACGTTCGAGCCCAAAATCCCGGCGACAATTCTCCAGCCTCGTTCCCTGGGCCGCCCGCCCGAGATAGGCGGTGCAGGAATCGCCGGGCAGCAGCTCGACACCCACGAAGATAATGCCCGAGACAAGCACGATCGTCAAAATGCCGAGTGCCAACCTGCGAGCAATTAGCCTAACCATTTGGACCCCTGTTCACGGCTTGCGGCTGTCGGGCCGGGCGCGCACTTAGTGGCCCCAGTATCTGTCCGAGCGTACTTTTGCTCTGACCGAACGCAGATTTCGCGCCGGCAAACCGTTTGATTTGACGGCCTGCCGGGCTTTGACGACCTGCGGGTCATATCTTGGACGATCCGGTTGCCCGGTAGACCAGTCGACGATGCTCGAAGATATGAAAGCATTGGACGCTAACCTCGAACGATCTACAGATCCAGTTCAACCCAGTAAGGCCGATGATCCGAGCCTTCCACAGAACTGTCGACCCATGCACGCTTGACCGTGTGCCCCAAATCAGGACTGACAAAGCAATAATCCAGCCTCAGACCATGGCCGGGGGAGCGGCCTGGCGGATCGGGCCACCAGGTGATGCAGTCGTCATCGCCAGACCGCTCTCCCGCGACCGTCCAGCTATCGACGAAGCCGTCCAAATGATCTACGTGACCGTAGAGCGGGTGAAAGGTGCCAACCATCCGCTGAAATTCCTCGCTTTCGGGCTCGCTGTTGAAATCACCCATCACGATTGTTGCGTCGGGCATCGGTGGCTGGGGCTTGCCGTCGGACCACTCGAAACAGAAGAAGTCCTCGTACCCGTCCATGATGTCGATAATCTTGCTGCCCGTCCAGGCGCCCCCGTTCGACCACGCGCGCCGGTGCCATGCGAGCAGGTAGTCGATTTGCAGCAGCCGATCGCGGGGGGAGGCCGCAGAAAGATGGATCGAATAGATCCTCATAGGCCCCGAGGGCGCGTCGACCACACATTCGATTCCGCCAGTGTCCATATTGAAGTGCTTCAGCGTTCCCAGTTTTGGAAACACGATGAGGCGAGACGCGAGAATCGGCCAGCGGGAAAGCACCATGGGTCCGAATTGCCGGCGTCTGTTGATAATGCTGCCGTTGTCTTGGCGTTCGCTCGCGTCCATGTCGAACGCGGGACAATAGACCCAGTATCTATCCTTCAAATGACCGCCGATAATGTCCGGCTGGTCAAGCATGCCGCCCCGTTTCCAAAACCGCTCGACCTCCTGTAGGCCGATGATGTCGGCGTCGCACACCGTTTCGGCGATGCGCTTGAGATCAATTCGGTGGTCGGTGCCCAATCCAAAACGAATGTTGTAGCTGACGATCTTCATCTTGTCCTCCTCAAGCTGTCTATCGAACGCGCCAAGTGCTCCTAAGGCGGGGCGCTGTCTCAGCGATTCGAAAAGCGTGGGAAGTACGGTGCTCTGGAGGCGCCCCGTTAGCGAAGAGTCCGATGATTCGTTCCGAGCAGGGGGCCGTGGATGCTTCTCTGCACGCTGTCACCCACGAGGCAATGAGCCAGCGACTCCGCCTCGGTTTCCGGCAACATCCCCAGCAGATGTTCACCCAGGCTCGGGCGGCTGACCCTTCACAGGGCTCTCGCCTTGCATCCAGCCGCCCGAGCCCGGACCAAAGATCGACGTGGACTTCACATGGTTTGGTCTTCTTTAAGCATCGCTCCCGTCGGTTAGTCGCTCACATTTACGAGGTGGTAGCGGATGGCGTCTGCAAACACTGCCTGCAGGCCCGAAACTCTGGCAGTCGCGGCAACGGCCTGGTTGATGTGGAAGGGGATGAACGATCCGCCCTCCTCGTAAAGTATCTGCTGTAGTCGATGGTACAGAGCCTTACGTTTGTCGAAGTCGAGCTCCTCCCGCGCCTGGTCCAGCAAACCGTCGAAATCGGCACGGTTCCAGTAGGTTTCGTTCCAGGTCGCGCCGCCGCGGTAGTCTTCGTTTAGAATCTGATCGGCGGGCCGCTGCCCCCAGCTCGTGGTCACGGCTGCTTCCTTCATCCAGACTTCCGACCAATATCCGTCCGCCGGGGCCTTCACCAGGTTGACCTTGATGCCGGCCTGCGCGACCTGTTGCTGGTAGACTTGCACAATATCGATCCAGGTGGCTCTTAGATCGCTGGTGGTGACGTCGATTTCTATGCCGTCGGGATAGCCGGCTTCGGCGAGCAGCCGCTTGGCCTCGTCGATCTGCTGCGGGCAATCGAACGGCGCGCGATATTGATCGCCCGACCACACCGGATGATCACAGGTGACGACGCCGCCGCCGGGGCCGAGAACAAGGTCGACCATGGCCGCACGGTCGGTTGCTATGCGCAGCGCCTTGCGGACGCGGGCGTCGGTGTAAGGTTCCACGTCGGTGCGGAAGACGATGCCCTGCCAATCACCCGTGGGCACGCTCTCCACCTTGAACTTCGGGTTGTTCTCGAAGAGCGCCAACTGCTGTCCCGACAGATCACCGTAGCCAAGCATGTCGATTTGGCCGGCGAGCAACGCTTGCACGCGCGCCTGGGTATCCGGAATGCCGATGATCTCAATAGTGGCGACACCCGGCGGCCCCTCCCAATAGTCGGGATTCGCCTTCAGAACGGTTGTCCCTCCAGGATCGAGCGTTACCAGAATAAACGGCCCGGTTCCGATTCCCGTTGTTGCGATGGTGTCCGCCGAACCTTCCGGGATCATCCGGATCCGATAATCCATCAGCTGCAACGGGAGATCCGCGTACGGCGCCGAGAGCGTCATCTTGACGGTCAACCGGTCAACCGCCTCGAACGTGTCTACCATCCCGAAGACCGACGCGGCCGCCGAATCGAATTCGGGGTCTCTGACGTGTTCAAACGTATAAACCACGTCGCCCGAGTCGAAGTCGGACCCATCGTGGAATTTGACTCCGTCACGCAACTTGAAGATCCATTCGGTCGCGTCGTCGCTTGACGACCACTCCGTCGCCAGATTTGGCTCCGGTTTGCCACTCTCGCCTGGCCGAACGAGGCGGCTCATCGTCTTCTCGGTGACTTGCCAAAAGCGACCCTCGGAAGCCGGGTCGACGTCTATAACGTCCTCGCCAAACCCCACGTCGTGGGATTGGCGGAATGTCCCGCTTTGCGCATTGGCCAGGGTTATCGGCAGGGCCGCGATGACGGCCACTGCGATGAACATGCCCAGCTTGGTCATGATGTCCTCCTTATTCTGAATTCCGATTCATCGTCATCCGACATATCGTGGATGATCCCCTCGGGTTGGGCCGACGGTAGCACAGACTAGCCGGGGGGAGGAGCCCGGCGTGGTTACACTAAGGTGGCGGCGTCGCCGTTGTCTTCGCCGTCTGCTGGTGATCGGCATGACATCACAGCTTCAATCGGCACGGCGCAAGCCCGAGGTTCACCCCTGGATCACCAACTTGCTGGTAAGCAAGCCCAACAAGCTGGTCGCCGTGGCCATGGCCAACAAGGCCGCGCGGATCGCCTGGGTCATCATGACCCGTGGCGAGGCCTACCGCGCTCACCGACCCGCAACTGAGGAGACCGCATGACCAATTGATCGCTCGAAGGCACAACGCTTTCGACGATTGCAAGGACGACGAGACGTGATGGCGAACCGGTCAGACCGGGGATCGGGACAACCCGACCAATGTCCTGGGTGTTCGAGCCCGCTAAGCGGACAACCCGACGAATGTCCTGGGTGTTCGAGCCCGCTAAGCAGATAGGGACCCGATCCACGGATACCATCAGGGCCAGCGGTTCAACAAAACCGCATCAACAGGCCGGACACAAGACTGTACCTGACTAGGTCGCTACGCCGAAAAAAGTCCTTGCAACGCGGGAGCCATCCACACAGGCGGCAGCGGGAGCGACGTGGCTTTATGTCCGGAGGTAACCCGAAGCAGGCTTCCATGATTCTGGGCGCCCTACCGACGTCAAACGGCGTGCTGCTGTCGCGGCGTTGGCTCGGCGCAGCAGTACCAAGGCTCGCTGATCTGCGGGACCGCGCCCGTCCCTGGGGCGATGTCCGGCGCCGGCCGGGCCCGCCTGTCGAACGCCGCCTGCAGCCTCTCCCAGATCCGGACGAAGATCGCGGCGCGTGACGTGCCCACCTCGATCGCCTCCTGGACGATATCCTCGACGTCGCGCTGCAGGGCGTCCACGCGCGGATCGGAGTGGCGCCACGGATAACACAATCTCTCCTCGTCGAAGGGCCCGACCATGCCGCGCATCTCATCGAGCTCGAGCAAGCGCGAGCCCTCCGGGATGAGCAGCCGGATGGCGAGCTGCACCGGCCCGACGGCCTCGACGAGGCCGAGGCGGGCGATGGTCTCAAGCAGGTCCTCGTAGGCCTCGAGCGTCAGCCAAGGGCTGAACGCGACGAACGTTGGCACCAGCGTCAGCCCTTCCGCCCGGCACAACTCGACTACGGCGAACACATCCTCGCGCGTATGCCCCTTCTCCAGGGTCACGAGTACGTGGTCATCGAGCGACTCGATCGCTGAGGTGACGAATAGACAGCCGGTGTCGCGCAGCGCGGGCAGCGCGTCGGCGTGCTTGAGCAGATGCTCGACCTTGATCGTGACGTCGTAGGTGAGCCCCGGAAATTCTCTGTGCAGCGCCTCGACAACGGCGCGCGCATGGCCGGGACCGTTGAAGAAGTCAGGATCGCCAAAGGTGATGTGCTCTGCGCCCGCCTTGACCTGATGGGCAATGTCGGCGAGCACCACGTCGCGCTGCACCACAAAGAAGCGCCCGCCGTAGACCGGCACCACCGGGCAGTGGCGGCACAGGTGTTTGCAGCCGCGGCTCGCCTCGGTGTAGCCGACGACGCGCTTCGGCCCGTCGGGCAATGTCAGGTCGGCGTAGACGGCGAGGCTTGGCAGGCCAGCCCGGTCGGGGATGCGGAACCGCTGCTTCTCCAGCGTGACCGTCGGGCGGGTTCGGCTCGGTGGTCCGCAGGCTTTAGTTTCGCGAGCGATCTCGACGAGCGGCGTCTCGAATTCGCCACCGATGACGTGGTCGATGCCGAGACGCCGCAGGTACGCTTCGTTGACCGGAGCGTAGAGCCCATACGCACACAGCATCGCGTCTGGGTTTAGGCTGCGGACGCGCTCGATGACTGGGGCTGCCAAGCGGGTCGCGGTATGCATCGGCAGGTAGAACGCCACCATGCCTGCCGCGCGCATCGCAGCCTCGTCGGGCATCTCGACCGAGAGGTCGAGGCAGGTCAATTCGTGCCCCTCGGCCCGCAGCCAAGCTGCCGGCGAGGCCAGGCCGAATGGCTGATGGCCGAGATCGTAGGTGGAAACGAGAACGACGTTCATGGAGTACCAGCTTTCGATGGGTTCGGACGATGATAATGGTAGGGCGTCGCCGGGCCGCCGTCAGGCTGAGACTGGGCGCCACAATTTGCGCGCCAAGCCCCTGTGACTGGACGACGCCCAGGCGAAGGCGCGCGCCCTGACCCGAATGAGGTGTTGATAGCAGTCTACGGAAGCTCGTTGGGCGAGTCTAATGGCGCTGTCAGAGGGCACATGGCGCATTGGCCTCGAATGTCCGGTTATGGCTCAGACTGTGTAAGAACGTTTGCTGCGTGATCTGTACGGCGCGTCTTTGGCTTCGATGATCCGTCGCGGCGGGTTTTCTGGGATTATGGATTTTCGCCGCTGGTGGGGGCTTATCGGCCGGCTGGCGCCGGTTTGTTGGGTAGTTTGACCGGATTGGGCTGTAGTTTGCGGCGCAGAGGCGCCTATGCCGCCCTCATTGCCGCGATCAGCGGGTCGATGCCCATGATGTTCATGACGCGCTTGAGATTGTAGGCCAGCACGTGCAGGGCCATCTCGGTCCTCACCCTGAGAACGGCAGAGCAATAATCCCCCACTGAAGCGGCCGGTCGATCCGGCTGCGGCGGACCAAAATGGGACCGCGTATAGCCTTCTGTCAGGGTTGCTCTGACTGGAAGGCGGGGGGGATGTATCGGGTGGAGTTGTACGCACGGGTTCGGCGGGCGTGTCATGTCGAGGGGATGAGCACCCGCGAGGCCTCGCGGGTGTTTGGTGTAGACCGCAAGACGGTCCGTAAGATGCTGTCGTTCTCGGTGCCGCCAGGGTATCGCCGAAGCGCGCCGCCGAGGCGGCCAAAGCTGGGTCCGTTCACGGGAATCATCGATCGGATCTTGGAAGACGATCGGACCAGCCACCGCAAGCAACGGCACACTGCGAAGCGCATCTTCGACCGCCTCCGGGACGAGTACGGTTTCACGGGCGGCTACACCATCGTGAAGGACTACGTTCGTGAGCAGGGGCTTCGGTCGCGTGAGGTGTTCGTGCCACTCTCCCATTCCCCCGGTCACGCCCAGGCGGACTTCGGCGAAGCGATGGCGGTGATCGGCGGCGCGTTACGGAAGATCCACTTCCTTGCCTTCGACCTTCCCCACAGTGATGGTTGCTTTGTTGCGGCCTATCCGGCGGAGACGACCGAAGCATTCTGCGATGGCCACAACGCGGCGTTTGCCTTCTTCGGCGGCGTCCCCCGATCCATCCTGTACGACAACACCAAGCTGGCGGTTGCCCGGATCCTGGGCGATGGGAAGCGGCAGCGAACGCGCGTCTTCACGGAGCTTCAGTCCCACTATCTGTTCGAGGACAGGTTCGGCCGGCCGGGCAAGGGCAACGACAAGGGCAAGGTCGAGGGACTGGTCGGCTTCATCCGGCGGAACTTCCTGGTCCCCGTCCCGCGTGCCGAGAGCTTCGCGGCCCTCAACGATGCTCTCGCCGAACAGTGCCGCCGGCGCCAGGCGGCGCGGCTGCGGGGCCACAAGGAGACCATCGGCGAGCGTCTCGAGCGGGATCGTCAAGTTCTCTTGCCATTGCCGCCTGCTCCCTATGATGCCTGCGATAAGCGCCCTGGACGGGCGAGTTCGCTGTCGCTGGTGCGTTACCGCAGCAACGACTATTCCGTGCCCGTGGCCTACGGCCACCGTGAGGTGCTCATCCGGGGCTACGTCGATGAGGTGGTGATCAGCTGCGGGGCCGAGGTGATCGCCCGGCACCGCCGGTCCTACGACAGCGAGGACCTGATCTTCGACCCGCTGCATTACCTGCCCTTGATCGAGCAGAAGATCGGCGCCCTCGACCAGGCCGCGCCATTGGCGGGCTGGGACCTGCCCGAGGCCTTCATCACTCTGCGGCGGCTCCTCGAAGCTCGTATGGGCAAGGCAGGCAAGCGCGAGTACGTCCAGGTGCTCCGTCTACTGGAGACCTTCCGGCTCGAGGAGGTCGAGGGTGCGGTCGGCGACGCCCTGCGGCTCGGCGCAATCGGCTTTGATGCGGTGAAGCACCTGGTACTGTGCCGCATCGAGCGGCGGCCGCCCAGGCTCAACCTCGACGTCTATCCGTATCTGCCGCGCGCCCGGGTCGCGATGACGTCCGCCAAGTCGTACATGAGCCTGCTGTCGGGGCTCGGCGCATGACCGACACACCGCAAGTGCTGCTCGCCCACCACCTCAAGACGCTGAAGCTGCCGACCTTCCTGCGCGAGTACGACAAGATCGCCCGGCAGTGCGCCTCGGAAGGCGTCGATCACGTCCGCTACCTGTTGAGACTCGCCGAGCTCGAGCTGATCGACCGCGAGCGCCGCATGGTCGAGCGGCGCATCAAGGCGGCGCGCTTCCCCGTGGTCAAGAGCCTCGACAGCTTCGACTTCAAGGTCATCCCCTCGCTCAACAAGGCGCTGGTCCTGGAGCTGGCCCGCTGCGAGTACATCGAGCGCCGCGAGAACCTCATCGCGCTCGGCAACAGTGGGACCGGCAAGACCCACATCGCCCTCGGTCTCGGCCTGGCGGCCTGCCAGAAGGGCCTCTCGGTCGGCTTCATCACCGCCGCCGCGCTGGTCCACGAACTCATCGAGGCCCGCGATGACAAGCAGCTGCTGAGGTTCCAGAAGAAGCTCGCCACCTACAAGCTTCTGATCGTCGACGAACTCGGCTTCGTGCCGCTGTCGAAGACCGGCGCCGAGCTGTTGTTCGAGGTGTTCAGCCAACGCTACGAGCGGGGCTCGACCCTGGTCACCACCAATCTGCCCTTCGACGAATGGACCGAGGTGTTCGGCTCCGAGCGCCTCACCGGCGCGCTCCTCGATCGCCTCACCCACCACGTCAACATCCTCGAGATGAACGGTGACAGCTACAGGCTCAACCAGAGCCGCAGGCGTCAAACCCCGACTGCTAACTGAACCGACCACCCAGCCCACGCTTGACCCCGTGGGCCCACAGGTCCCTCCCGCGCGCGCCGCCGCGTCAGCCTGTTGAGGGCACGCCGCGTCGCGCGCGGGGCCCTCCCGTGGACTACGGGGACAAGCCCGCAGCCGCCAAGCGGTCCCTTCTTACACCGCCGAGGTGGTCCCTTTTTGCTCCGCCATTGACAATCCTGTTGCTGTTGTTGAGCCTGTGGGGATGTGGGCAAGGCGCGAGCCTTGTCCATCATATCTACAGGTTGACCGGCCCCGTAGGCCTCGGCCGGCGTTTGACCGTCGAGGGACGAATGGGGCCGCTCGGTGTTGTAGAAGCCGATCCACTCGCCGATGACCCGTTCGGCGTGGAAGCCGTCGGTGAGCTCGTGTAGGTAGACCGCCTCATACTTGAGAGACCGCCACAGGCGCTCGATGAAGATGTTGTCCATGCAGCGGCCCCGACCGTCCATGGAGATGCGGATGCTCGCGTTCTTGAGCACGCCGGTGAAGTCGAGGCTGGTGAACTGGCTGCCCTGATCCGTATTGAATATCTCCGGCTGGCCGTAGCGGGCCAGCGCGTCGCCCAAGGCCTCGGCGCAGAATCCAGCGTCCATGGTGTTCGACAGCCGCCAGGATAAAACGTGGCGCGTCGCCCAGTCCATGATCGCTACCAGGTACAGAAAGCCACGCTGGACGGGGATATAGGTGATGTCGGCGCACCAGACCCGATTGGGCTGGTCGATAGCCATCCCTTTGAGAAGATAAGGATAAATCCGGTGCATGGGATGCGGCACGCTGGTTCTCGGCGCCTGATAGATCGCCTCCAGGCCTATCAATCGCATCAACCTGCGAACCCGGTGACGGCCGACGCAAACGCCGTCCCGCCGCAACTGGCGGACCATCTGGCGGCTGCCGTAGAACGGGTACTTCATGAACAACTCGTCGATCCGACGCATCAGCGCCAGACTCGAAGGGCTCTCCCCCCTGGGCGCATAATAGAACGAGGACCGGCCGATCGAAAGCAGGCGGCATTGACGGCTCAAGCTCAGCTCGGGGGCGTCGCGTGTGATCATCGCCTTGCGCTCCCCCCGGCTCATCGCTTGAGCCCTCTGGCTAAAAAATCCCGTTCCACCGTCAGCTCGCCGATCTTGGCGTGAAGGTCGCGGACCTCGGATTCATGATCCCGGCAAGCGCGGTTGGCGCCGTTCGAAAACACTTCGCCCAGACCGTCCACCGCCTGGCGCTTCCAGGCGCTCACCTGGTTCGGATGCACCTTGTGCTTGGCCGCGATCTGCTGGATCGTCTTGTCGCCCCGCAGCGCTTCCAGCGCCACCCGGGCCTTGAATTCCGCCGTAAACCGGCGTCGATTCGTCATCTCGTATTCCTCCGTTATCCGGTGGAATACACCTTAGCTCCCTGTCCGATTTTCTGGGACCACCTCAGGGGATCGTCGCCAACGGTAAGAAGATCCGCCGTCTGATGCGCCAGCACGACCTGCAGCCCAAGCGTCGCAGGCGTTTCATCGCCACAACCGACAGCGATCACGATAGTCCGATCTTCTCCAACCGCGCCAAGGACGTTACGGCCGACAGGCCGAACCAGCTCTGGGTCGCAGACATCACCTTTTATGCCGAATAGACCAAGAAATGCGTTGAACGGCCGTCGCCGCGGTAGCATGATTGCATCGACAGGGAGTTTTTTCGACAATCTACAATCGCGAATTCCGACTGACATCGAACAAGGGAGGACGACGAAAATGACAATCGCGACTTCAATCCACCCTGCCGTGGATCAGGGTGTGAAACCCGGGGCGCAGGATTTCGCGGGCGGGACCCTTGTGTGCAAGTGCAATCAAGACGCCGTCCAAGTGGCGGTCAAGGGGCAATGCGCGCACAATCACGTCTGCGGCTGCTCGAAGTGCTGGAAGCCCGAGGGCACGGTGTTCTCGCAGATCGCGGTCGTGTCGCGGGAGAACGTCAGCGTGACCGCGAACGGGCATAAACTCGCGGCCGTGGATCCGTCCGCGGCGATCCAGCGACACGCCTGCAGGGACTGCGGCGTTCACATGTATGGCCGGATCGAGAACACGGGCCATCCCTTCCACGGGCTGGATTTCATTCATACCGAGCTTTCAAGGGAAGAGGGTTGGGCGGGACCCGAGTTCGCCGCTTTCGTTTCCTCGGTCATCGAATCGGGAACCAGCCCCGATGCGATGGATGGCATCAGGGGCAGGCTGAGAGAACTCGGCTTGGAGCCTTACGACTGCCTTTCGCCGCCCCTGATGGACGCGATCGCAACTCATACCGCCAAGGCGGCGGGCGTCTTGAGCGACTGACCGTCCGATCGCCGAACCTATGGTTCGTTGCCCCCGCAAGCAGGCGGATCACGGACCAAGTCGCGGGGTTGTCGGTAAGGCATTTCGAGCCGACGGTCGTTCGGGGCGGACTACTCCTTCGAGCGGCATTGTCACGTTAACAGCGTGGCTTCGGCACGGCCGGTGCTTTAGCGTCTCTGGATGTGCAAGATATCCTACCGTCGTCACCGCTTTCCACCGGTCATCATCCAGCATGCCGTCTGGCTCTATTGCCGTTTCACGCTGAGCTATCGGGACGTTGAGGACCTGCTTGCCGAGCGTGGTCTCGACATCTCGTATGAGACAGTTCGAAGATGGGTCTTGAAATTCGGTCGGGCCTATGCGCGGCGGATTCAACGTCGGCGGCCACGACCGACCGAACGCTGGCACCTGGACGAGATGGTCGTCGTAATTCGAGGGAGGCAGTTCTATCTCTGGCGTGCCGTGGACAGTGAGGGCGAAGTCCTGGATTTCCTGGTTCAATCCCGCAGGAACGCTCGGGCGGCAATTCGGCTGATGCGGAAACTCTTGACTCGAATTCCTCGAGCAGACTGCCGTCCGTGAGACCGACGGCAACAGAGTGGCACTGCGAGCCGACATCGACACTGACACGCAGTTGCAAAGCTTGGGGGTTCAGCATGGATCGCTCCTTCAGCAAACAAGACCCTCGGATCATCCTTCGGTCTCGTCTACCTGCAGAGCCACGATCGCCAGCGATCGGCACCATCCCGGTCGACCCGTCGGATGATGCAGGTGACGGGGGCGGCAATTCAAACTTGAGTGAGCCCGGCAAGCCGGACCACTGACCCAAACAGCCACACCCCCGTCGGCGTCAGGCTAACCGCCGTTCACCGCACAAGCCACCTGCGATTCCAGGAAAATCACTGCCGCCGCACTGGATATGTGGATAACTCGCCGCCGCGAGTTCTCGCACATCCCCACTGCGCAACAACAGCCTATTCCTCACGAAATTCGATGGTAGACCCACAGCCGCCATTCCCGCACATCGTCTCATCCGTCTTGAGCTCGAAGGGTATGTCACTTAGACCGACATTCCCCATATACCATCCAAATTCGTGGAAATCGTACCACTTTCCCACCGCCAAGGGAACTGTATCCCCTATGCAGCCATCCGATGGCATGATTTTGGTAATCGGCCCGCGCTTGGAAGGCCACTCGGTCATTTTTCTCGCCATCCAGACACACCTCTCCTGTCGCTTTCTCCTCGCCGTCGATTCCCTCGGCCTACGCCGGAGCGGGTCTTCGTCGCAGATCATCAATCAAGCTCAGGATTTTCCGGAACAGGTCCCTCGGCACCGCCACCTCAGCCAATTGGAACGTAACGTAGCGGCCATGTCGGACAACCTTGGCCCCGATCTTCACCAGCTTGTCGCGCAACGTCGTCATCGACCAGTGCTCCACCTCCTTCGGCAAAGCCAGTGTCCTCATGAAGTTGCCCAGATTGTAGGCCAGGGCGTGAAGCTGGAGCCGAACGGCATTGTTGCGGAACTTGCGACATGACAGACGGGTCCAGTTGATGGCGTTCTTGCCTTCCTTGATGTGCTGCTCCGCCGTGCCACGGTGATTATAGAACGCCACCACCCGCTTGGTAGGGCGCGACAGATTAGTGACGATGAAACCGACGCGAGGAACCAGCTCGCCGGGGTGCCACTCCACTTTGGCCACGACACGGCGCTTCTTGTTCCACGATCCGGCCTGATAGCTGAAGCTGGCGTGGAAACGGCGAACATGGTCGGGCGGGCGACCGACAGGTCGCGTAAGCAGATGGGCAATGTTCCGCTGGAGAATCGCGTTCGCTTTGAGGCGGATGACGTAGAGTAATCCCTCGGCTTCGAGATATTCGTATATCTCCGGTGAGGCGAAGGCGGCATCGCCACGAAAATACAGCCGCACCTTCCTTTCCTTATAGCGCATCACCACCGGCTCCAGAACATTCCGCCATCCGTCGGCACTGTGAACATTACCGGGGCGCAGGGAACATCTCTCCAAGTCGCCGAACTGGTTGAACAGGAATAGCGGATGCTAGCAGGTACAGCCGAAGTGACCATTGTACGCTGTTCCCTCTTGTTCGCCATGGGTCGGGCTGACGCTGCTGTCCATGTCGAGAATGATCATCTTCGGCGGATGGCGGTCATGAACCTTGTCGATCCACACCCCGTTCATGTCGACCAAGGCTTCAACGTTCTCGTCGGTGGCCAATAGCTCCGTCTCGAAGCGTCCCATCTGGCTGGTGGAAGCGGCCTGTCTTTCGATGGCCTTGCCGCCAACAATCCAGCGCATGGCGGGATCGCGTCCCAGACGGTCGGCGTCGTTCACATCGTCATAGCCGCCAAGGCGCCCGAAAACGGACTGGCGAAACTGACCCGTCATGCCGTGCCATCCGTTCTTGCCGGTACGGCTATCCTGGAAAACACCCTCGGCCATCTCAGTCAGGCCGAGGGCATCGTCAAGCTCCCGGTAGGCGAGCAACCCGGCATCAGAGGTGATCTTGGAACCGTGGAATTCAAGCTTCAATCGACGGTCAAAAACGACCCGAAGGCACCCCGGTTTCGATTCACCCATCGGGTGTGCCATATCCGCCGCTCCATGTATGCTACAACTTCATGATTCTTATAGCAGAATCGCCTTCTCGCCGCACTGAATATCGACGATACTTGGGAAATGCGGGCTTGAAGAAGCAGGGCTTCGCGCCGGCGACGATTGTAACCGATAAACTCCGCTCCTACGGCACCGCGATCCGTTTGCTTGCCCTCTCGGCTCAGCATGAGCAAGGCCTGCGAAAGAACAATCGGGCAGAAAATTCACATCAGCCGGTGCGACGACGAGAGCGAAAGATGCAGCGGTTCAAATCGCCCGCGTCCGCGCAGCGGTTCCTCGCCGTCCATGCGACCGTCTACAACCTCTTCAACGTCCAACGCCATCTGGTCTCCCGCCGAACACTCCGCCAATTCCGCGGCGACGCGATGAGACAGTGGCGGCAAGTGACGACCGTTGCATAATCTCCGGCGTCGGCGCCCACAAGCTGGCCAAATGGCGGTTAACGTGACAACGCCGAGCAGACCAGCGTCTGACGTGATCCGCGAACCGTGGAACTCGAACTTCAGTCTTCGGTCGAAAAACGCCCGCAGAAGCCCCCGATCCGACTCACCCTCCAGGTTCCGCATTCGACCCACCCTCCGTCTGATCTAATCCACTGATTCTTATACAGGAATCAGACGAAAACCGCATCAGATGGATCGGTCACTTGGGGAATGCGGGTATACATTGTTTTGCGCAGCCGATTTTCTGAACCAGAGCAATGCAGCCCGCGGGTCTTTCTCTCCGAACCAGCCATTCTTGAATGCGTTGCCAAGAAGAAACTGCGCATCTGAGTCTTGTGCTTCCACCGCCCTATTCAGCCAATACCGCGCCAATTTGAAATTCTGAGCAGTTACGTTTTTCTTGCCAATTATCTCGTTAAGGTAAAACAACACTAAAGCCGTCATTGCCGGGACGTGATTATCTTCTGCCGCAGACAAGTATAATTTTCCCGGTGACAATTCGGGTCTACTTACCTGCTCCTTTTCCAGCATTTCCGCGAGTTCGAACTCGGCTGCCGGGTAGCCGTCTTGCACTGCGCTCTCAAGGAGATCTGCGGCTTGTTCGAACAAGTCTTGCGCTCGATACACTCGGCCTAGCTGAAATTTGATCCGTGGATTTGTGGGTTCGTCTTCGACCGCCTCCTCACAGACTGCTCGTGCCTTCGCTACGTCTAGCCTCAAGGTGTGCACCCCTTCGGCAGTTCTGTACGAATCGTCTGGGTGTGCCGCAAGTTGATCACATTTGGCAATTCTGTCAGCGTCGGCAGCGAAAGCTTGTTGCCCAAAGAGCAAAACAAACACGCCCAGAACCGATATGCCGAAAATTTGCAACTGTTTCATCTGACTGAACTCCAGAAACACAATGCGTTGCACAAACATGGGCGCATAGAGATCAATTTTCAGATGATTCAAAATAAAAATTAACTTTATTGTCTCTCGCAAAAATCGTTTTTCGAACAAATACTTCATCCGAGCTCAGCCAGCAAGGTCCCGCCATTTCATGGGAAGACCAGCCTGTCGTCGTCACCCGAATTTTCCTTACCTCTACAAGGCCCGCTTCATCGAAGAACATTAGTCCCCACTGACCTTCTTCCGGACACACGCTATCCAGCCCGAAACTCCACCACTTGATAGAGGAAATAGAGGTTGCACTGATCCTTTCGAGATCATCTCTCATCATGTACGGCGACAAAATGCAAACCTTTTGCCAACCAAATTCTGTCACATCATCCAACTTCACCCGTCTGGAGGCCCCTTCGAATTTTTCTATCTTCTTAGCCAGTTCTTGGGCAAAGAGCGCGTCGCGCTCCCGCTGTTCCCGATCGATAAGATATTCAGCTACCGAAGCAAGTATGATAGCAATACCCATCGCAATCGCGACCCGCACAGCAATCTTCTTCACAACATCACTCCGTTTCGAAGGTCGTTGCCGTCCTGCGCCGCCAACGACGCGAAGCGCGACCGGACTGACCAGCGTCCACGACCGGACCTCAGAGCTGCAGGGTGAAACGCGTTCGCACTGTTCAGAAATCGCCTATACATCACCGCTCATTATAGCGGATAGGACGAAACGACGGCCTATTCTACGCCTTAAGCGCTAGCCACGCCGGAAGACGAGCGAGAAGTTGTCGCGGGGCATGTCGATGGTGCGCTCCAGGGTGAGGCCGTTGGCCTTGGCGCAAGTCTCGACGTCGGCGATGTCGCGGATGCCCCAGGTGGGGTCGCGATGGCGCAGGGATGCGTCGAAGTCGGCGTTGCTTTGGGCGGTGTGGTGGCCGTCGCGCTTGTAGGGGCCGTAGAGGTAGAGGATGCCGCCGGGCGCGAGCAGGCGGCCGGCGCCGGCCATCAGGCCCTCGGTGACCGCCCAGGGGGCGATGTGCAGGACGTTGATGCAGACGATCGCGTCGCGCGGGCCGTCGAGGGCGGCCGGCCAGTCGGGTGTGGTGACGTCCACCGCGATTGGATCGGCGAGGTTGTCGAGGCCGGTCTCGGCAACCCAGGCGGCGGTGCTGGCGCGCGATTCGGCGAAGGGGTCGCTCGGCTGCCATTGGAGGCCCGGGAACGTGCGGGCGAAGGCGGCGATGTGCTGGCCGGTGCCCGAGCCGATCTCGAGCGCGCGGCCGGTCGCCGGCAGCACGTCGCGCAGGACATCGAGGATCGGCGCCTCGTTGCGCGACGCGGACGGCGCGTGGCGGCGCGCGTCGCCGGCCTCGGCGACCGGCGTGCGCCGGCCCCAGGGCGACGGCGCGCTAGGTTTGGGCATCGGCGTCGAGCGGGAAGATCGGCCGCCGCACGTTGCGGAAATCGAGCTGGCCGTAGTCCGAGGTGCAGACGCCGACACCGGCGCAATCGACCACGGCGCGGGCGATCGGCTTGAAACCGGCGCGCCAGTGCACGCGGCTCTTGAGCATGATGTAGCGCTTGGTCAGTGGGTCGATGCCGAGGCTCTCCAGGCAGGCCAGATCGTTGGGCTCCTGGTGGCGCGAGATAACAACGATCTCGACGCGGCCGGTATCGAGGACGGCGGTCGGCCCCATGTCCATCAAGACGCCGGCCGACATCGGCCCCTTGTTGCGGTACTGGCCGTTCGACAGGCGCCTGACCGTGCCGCTGATCGCGAGCGGCGGGCTCGGCGCCGCGACCGTCGGCATGGCGATCTTGCCGCCGAGCGACAGCGTGACGCTGGCCCCCTCGCCCGCCGCGATCATCTGCTGCACGGCGTCGGGGTCGTGGATCGCGAAGGCGGCGACGTTCTCAAGCCCGGCGTCGAGGATGGCGGCGAGCACAACGGTGGTGTCCATGGTGCCGACCGAGGCGGCGTTGTCGAAGTGGTCCAAGAGGATCACCGGGCCGTCGGTGATCTGGGCCGCGCGGTCGAGCGAGTCGGCGAGCGGCTCGAGCTGGTAGACGAACGCTTCGCGGTGGGCCCACGCCTGGTCCAAGAGCTCGGCGCAGAGGCGATCGGCGAGCGCCTGGTCGTCGTCGGTGACGACCACCGCGCTCGATCCGGCGTTGGCGATATCGGCGTGCGGGAAGCCGGTGAAGAAGCTGGCGCAAAGGGCGCCCTGCGCCTCCATTTCCTTGGCGCGGGCCTGCAGGCTCCGGTTGGGCTCGTCGTCGCTGCCCTGGCGCATGACATGGGGCAGCATCGGGCGGTTGCCCCAGGCCATGGTTGGGTTCGCCGCGCCCTTGAGCGCGGCGAGCACGGCGCGCCCGGCGCGCTGGCCGGTCTCGTAGACGTCGATATGCGGGTAGGTCTGGTAGCCGGCGACGGCGGTCGCGTTCTCGATGATCGCTGGATACATGTTGGTGTGCATGTCGAGCGCGACGGCAATCGGCGTTTCGGGCGCGATGCCACGCAGGCGGGCAAGCAGCGCGCCCTCGCCATCTTCCAGGCTCTCGGTCACCATGGCGCCGTGCAGATCCAAGAGAATCGCATCGAGACCCTTGCCGAGCTCCGCCGCGACACAATCGCAGATGCAATCCGTGATGTGCGCGTGGGCCGGGTCCTCGACCGGCCCGCTCGGCCAGCAGTGCGCGGCGATCGGCACGACGTACTCGGCGCCCTCGGCCTCGGCGAGATCGATGTAGGCGGCCATCGCGCTGCCCGTGCCGCGAAACGCCGCGACCGCCTCGTCGCCATAGAGCGGCGCGGTGCCGCCCCTGGCGAAGCGCGCGAGCGGTGTCGGCACCGGCGAGAAGGTGTTCGTCTCGTGCTTCATCATGGCGATGACCAAACGCATGGAGTTTGTCCTTCCCTGTTTAGGTGTCGGTCAACGCATAATCCGATCGATCGAATTATGCCAGCGCGCGACCGCGCGCCGCCGACCGTTCGGCGAAGAGCAAACGCGGCGATTGAGCGCAGGTCAGCTCCACGAAGTGGAGGTGACCGCACAAGGAGTCAACCGCGCGCGGGCGGCGGCGATGTGGTCGGGCCCGATGCCGCAGCAACCGCCGATGACGGTGGCGCCCTTGGCGGCCCAGCGCGCCGCGGCGGCGGCGAACTCGTGTGCCGTCGAGACCTCATCGAAGTCCCAGTTGGGCGGCCTGAAGGACCCCGAATTGGGATAGACGCCGATCGGTCCCGGCCAGGCGGCGGCGAGGACGTCGAGCGCGCGGTCGGTGACGTCGAAGCGGCTGTGCATCACGGTCATGACCGTCTCGACGGTGGATGGCAGCTCGGGGATCAGATCGGCGAGCACGTCGCCGAAGCGGCGGTATTCGGAAATGTTCATCTTGCCGACCCCGGCCAGCACGGTCTCGCCGTCGTCGGCGAGCGAGCAGCAGAAGCCGACCGAGAACGGCGCGCCGGTCGCCGCCGTCGCGCCGATCGCCGCCAGGCTGATCTCGACGTCGTAGAGCATCTCGAGGCAGTACAGGTCGCAGCCCGCGTCGCGCAGCACGCCGGCCTGTTCGTCGAAGTTGGCGCGCAGCGTGGCGCCGGCCGGCAGCGGCACGCGATAATGGGCGTCGACGAAGGTCGAGAGCGAACCGGCGATCCACGCCGGCCGGTCGGATTGCGCGATCGCCTCGCGGCAGAGCGCGACCGCGTGGCGGTTGAAGTCGGCGACCCGGTCGCCGAACCCGACCAGTTCGAGCGTGTGGCGCGCCAGCGCGAAGCTGTTGACGATGTGGATCTCGGCGCCGGCGCGGACGTAGTCCTGGTGGATCGTACGGACGACGTCGCCGTGCTTGGCCATCGCCGCGCCGCACCAGGCGTCGTCGTCCATCGCGACGCCGCGCCGCTCCAATTCGGTGCCCATGGCGCCGTCCATCAGGGTGATGTCCCCCGTGGCGAGACGGGCGCCGAGGTCAGTCACGCGCGAGCGGCCGGGTCAGGCAGGTCGGCCCGCCACAGCCCTTGATCGAGATTTCGGCGCCCTTATAGGAAACCACCTGGCAGCCCGCCGCCTCGAGCCGGACGCGGGTCTGCGGGTTGCCCTCGATCACCAGGCATCGGCGGGGGCCGAGCGCCAGCACGTTGCAGCCCATCGACGGGTCGAACTCGGCGTCGGGCACCTCGACCAGGGCGATGCCGCGCGCGATCAGCCAGTCGCGGAACGGCACCGGCATGAGCGGCGAATAGACGGCGGCCAGGTCGTCGTCGAGCGGGCTGATGAACGACATCAGATGCAGGCATTCACGCGGGCCGCGGTGGTGCGGCAGCGGCACGACCTCGAAGTGGACGTCGGGTCCGAGCAGCGCCTTTAGCTGGCGGATGCCCTCGGCATTGGTGCGGTAGCCGTGGGCGACCGCGCAGGTGCCCTCGTCGAACCAAACGAAATCGCCGCCCTCGAGTGCGCCGTCGCTGGTGATCGCGCCGACCACCGGGATACCGGCGGCGGTGTAATAGTCGCCGACCACCGCCGGCTCGGGCGCGCGATGGGCGTTGGCCATGTTGCACAGGATGACGCCGCCGGGCGCGACGATGGCCGAATCGCGGGAATAGATCGCCGAGATGCCGTTGCGCGCGTCGGCCGGCATGAACTCGATCGGCACGCCGGCCGCCTCGATGGTGGCGATGAAGCGGTCGTATTCGGCGAGCGCCTCGGCGAAGTCCGGCGCAGCGACGAACTCTTCACCCTGCCAGACCGCGTCGAGCCGCGCTTGGCTGCCATAGGCGTCGCGCGGGTGACGCAGCGCCATGCGCCGGATCGCACCGTATTCGTTGAGGCCGGCAACGCCGATCGCCTCGGCGGCCGGCGCCGCGCTCGGAACCGCGCCCATGCCCTACTCCCCATTCGTAAGGGAATTATATACGTGTTTACCCAAAAGCCGTGGCGTTGGACTGGTGAGGCTGCCATGATTGGGGAATGCGGAAATACTTTCCTGTGTTCGCCTACGGTATCCTTGTTTTCTGCGTTGAGCGGTTGGCGGAAATGATGTTTCCAGACGCTCCACCATGGGTGTTTGTGTTAGGCGCCATAGCCTCGCTCTTAGCACTATTATCGCACCATTACGGAGTCCCTCACAGGTTTTGGAGATGGAAAAAAGTAGCGCGTCGAATTTCCGCCAATCACCGCTACCGTGAAGGTGCATAAAAGAGCCGAGAAGATTGAGAAAAAACCCACTTGTCTCTTGACGCTACGCCGATTGTTGGGTAAACTGTTGCCATAATAAGGAGGCAGGGTCATGGCACGTAAAGCACCTGGGAAACACTACCGCGCGGGGCTCACTCTGATCGAGCTTACCCGGATGTTTCCCGATGACGCGGCAGCCGAGCGCTGGTTTGTCAAAACGCGCTGGCCTGAAGGTATCCACTGCCCGTGCTGTGGCTCACTGAACGTGCAGGAACGTGAGACGCGGAAGCCGCAACCCTACCGTTGCCGGGACTGCCGCAAGGACTTCTCGGCCAAGCTTGGGACGCTCATGGAGGGGTCAAAGCTTGGGTTTCAGACATGGGCGATGGCGATTTACCTGATGATGACGGGAATCAAGGGTACATCCAGCATGAAGCTTCGCCGAGACTTGGGCATCACGCAAAAGACAGCGTGGCACTTAGCGCACCGGATTAGAGAAACATGGAGCGACCCAGACTCGCCTTTCGCGGGGCCGGTCGAGGTAGACGAAACCTTCATCGGCGGCAAGGAAAAGAACAAGCACGCTCACAAGAAGCTCAGGGCGGGTCGTGGCACCGTTGGAAAGGCTATCGTGATTGGCGCCAAGGACCGCGAAACGAACCGCGTGAGTGCCGCTGTGGTTAATGGAACGGACGCCAAAACGCTTCAGGGTTTCGTCGGCGATCGCGCCGCCAAGGACGCAACTGTCTATACGGACGATCACGGCGGATATCAGGGAATGCCGTTCGAGCATGAAACCGTAAAGCACAGCATCAGTGAGTTCGTGAACGGCATGGCTCACATCAACGGAATTGAGTCGTTCTGGTCAATGCTCAAGCGCGGCTACCACGGGACCTACCACCACATGAGCGAGAAGCACCTTGGCCGTTACGTTGGGGAATTCGCCGGGCGTCACAACAACCGCCCCGCTGACACCATCGACCAGATGCAGGCTACTGCGCAGGGGATGGTAGGGAAGCGGTTGCGCTATCAGGATTTGGTCGCATGACTGCAAACTGGCAAAACCGCACGTTGTTTCACGGCGACAACCTTCCGTTCCTTCGCGCCATGAACAGCGAATCCATCGACCTGATCGCGACTGACCCACCATTCAACAAGGGTCGGGACTTCCATGCCACTCCTGATAGCCTCGCCGCCGGGGCACGCTTCCAGGACAGATGGTCTTGGGAGCGCGACGTGCATCAGGAGTGGGTGGATCAAATCACCGATGATCATCCCAATGTCATGACGGTTATCCAAGGGGCGCGGATAAGCTACGGCGGCGATATGGGCGCGTTCCTGTGTTTCATGGCCGTTAGGGTATTGGCGATGCACCGCGTATTGAAGCCGTCTGGCAGCATTTATCTCCACTGCGACCAGACTGCATCGCACTACCTCAAACAGCTAATGGATGCCGTGTTCGGGCGGCGGAGTTCGTAAACGAAATTGTGTGGTGCTACAAATCTGGCGGGGCCAGTTCGCGCTATTTTGCAAAAAAACACGACATGATTTTTCTGTATGGAAAAAGCAAGAAATACATGTTCAGTGCGCAGAAAGAAAAATCTTACATGAAACCTTCTTCCGGAAAGAATCCCGCTCAAACCTACTATCACGATAGAGATGGGAGCTACACACTTGTAAACACCAAAGATTGGTGGACTGATATCGGAATGCTTGCAACATCTGCCCATGAGCGAACAGCTTTCCCCACACAAAAACCACTGCCATTATATGAGCGCATGGTTGGAGCAAGTAGCAACGAAGGCGATATTGTGCTCGATCCCTTTGCAGGCTGCGCGACCACGCTAGTTGCCGCCGAAAAGCTACAACGCCAATGGGTCGGTATGGATATTTGGGACGGCGCACATCGGCTTGTCGTTGACCGCATGGAGCGTGAAGTCGGGCTGTTCGGGAAGGTAGCGTTCACAAATAAGCCCCCTGCCCGCACGGACGACGGATTTACTTCCGCCCCCTTCCTCCGCGTCAAGCAGCGGGTGAGCGAGCCAGATGGGCCGAGCTGGACACGAGCCCAGATGTACGCGCACTTGCTGGAGCAACACGGCCCGCGTTGCCAAGGCTGCGACCGAGCCTTTGACGATCCTCGCTATCTCGAACTAGACCACAATACGCCGAGGTCAGACGGCGGGCTAAATCACATATCGAACCGCATCCTACTGTGCGGGCCGTGCAACCGGCTCAAGAGCAACACCTACACGCGGGTCGGGCTGCGGCGGGAGAACAAGCGCAAGGGCTACATGGCGACAGGGAGTGCAACATGACTGTAGAGCCGACCAAGAAGCGCACCCGAGGTCGCCCAGTCAAGAACACCATGCCGGAGCCGATCCCCGATACGCCGGAGAACATCGCGCGGGCGATCATGCGAGGCCCACCCAAGAAAGAATGGGATTACATGAAGGCGGCGGAGGCGCAAGATTCCACGGATAGGTGAATGCGGCTCCTGGGTAAACACGTATATAATTCCCATTCGTAACTGTATCCCGCCTCTCTAGCGCATAATCCGGTCGATTGAAATCGATCGGATTATGCCAGCCTGCGACCGCAGGCCGCCGACCCTTCGGCGGAAGCATGCGCGGCGATTGAGCGCAGGTCATATTTGCGCGGCAATAATGACCGCACAAACAACCCGGCGAGCGCTTGTCAAACGTGGCGCCGCGCCGTAGAGCTTGGAAAAGCAAGCGGGAGGAGACGCGATATGAGAACGACGATCGGCGCCGACGAGTTTGCCCAGCGCCGCGTCAGGGCGACCGACGTCGCGCGCGAGCGCGGCCTCAAGGGCCTGATGGTCTGCGCGCGTGGCGGCGGCTCGGTCGACCGCTACGGCGACGTCATGTACCTCAGCAACTTCTACACCGCCTTCCCGTTCATCCCCGACCGCCAGCCCGACTGGTCGGCGCGCGCGCATGCCTTCGTGCTGCTGCCGTTCGACGGTCCCGCGGTGCTGGTCTGCGACGTCAAACCGGGCGCCGACGACCACCTACCGATCGAGGAGGTCGTCGTCGCCAACGACATGGTCGCGGCGCTGGCGCAAGAGTTGGCCGCGCGCGGCATGGCCGAAGGCGAGATCGGCGTCGCCGGCGCCGACGCCGTGCCCTGGGGCGCCATGCGCAAGCTCGAGGCCGAAGCGCCGAAGGCGGTTTGGCGCGAGGCCGACGACATCATGGAGCGGATCCGCCTGATCAAGTCGCCGGGCGAGGTGGCGCTGCTGCGCGCGTCGTCGGCGATGGGCTCGCGCGCGATCGACGCCATGCTCGACGCCGCTGTACCGGGCGCGACGCAGGGCGCGGTCATGCTGGCCGGGCTCGAGGTCATGGTCCCCGAAGGCGGCATCCTTTACAACTCGTTCATGAGCGCCGGGCGCGGCGGCGGCAACGCGCAAGTCTGCGCCAGCGACTTCCCGACCTGGGCGCATCCCGAGCCGCTGGCCGATGGCCAGTGGTTCCACGTCGGCCTCTCGGGCGTGCTCGACGGCTATTACTTCGACCACGCGCGCTCGGGCCCGATTGGCGACGCGCAGCCTGAGCAAATCCGCGTCTTCGAGGCGCCGATCGCCGCCGTCCAGGCCGGCATCGCCGCGATCAAATCGGGCGCCACGGCGGCCGATGTCGCGATCGCCGCGCGGATCGGGTTGGAGGGCGCCGGCTTCCCGCTCGAGGGCAGCTTCCTCGGCTTCGGCCACGGCATCGGCCTTGGCTGGGACGCGCCCTGGCTGATCCCGGACGACGACACGCCGCTCGAGCCCGGCATGGTGCTGTGCGTCGAGCGCAGCGTGCGCCACGCCGGCTTCTACGGCGACTTCGAGGAAACCCCGTCCTGGTCACCGATGAGGGCTGCGAGCTTCTCACCGACGCGGTGGTTCGCCGCTGGTAGGCGCCGGCGCGACCTGCCTTGCGTTCCGAACGGCGATCCGTCAGGATTGGCGCCAAGGCGCCGCCCGCCACGTCGCGTCGGCAGTCGGCGAAAACCAAGGTTCCAACGGGAGGAAAGATATGGAAACCAAACGCGACGTTGAACGCTTTATCGACGACTTCAAGATGCGCCGGCTCGACCGCCGCGACTTCTCCAAGGGGCTGGCCTCGGTCGGCCTGGTGACGATCGGCTCGTCGGTCGTGCCGCAGCGCGCCTATGCCGCGGCCGACGAACAGCCGGTCTGCTTCACCTGGGGCGGCTACGAAGTGCCCGAGATGCACGGCGAATACATCACCAAACACGGCGAATCGCCGCGCTTCGCCTTGTGGGGCGACGAGGAGGAGGCCGAGGCCAAGATGGTCGCCGGCTTCCAGCCCGACGTCGCCATGCCGTGCTCGTACAAGGTTCAGAAGTGGAACGACTATGGCTTCCTCGACGAGATCGACACCTCGCGGCTGAGCCACTGGCCCGACATCATCGAGCCCTTGAAGGGCGTTCCCGACATGGCGATCGACGGCAAGCGCCTGATGGTCTGCGCCTGGTGGGGGCTGACCTCGGTCACCTTCCGCACCGATCTGGCGCCCGAGTACGTCGACCCGTCGACCCACACCTGGGGCATCCTGTGGGATCCCAAGTACGAGGGCCGGCTGTCGATGATCGACAGCCTGATCGACGGCGTCATGGTGGCGGCGATCTATTCCGGCGCCAAGGACCCGTTCAACATGACCCCCGACGAGGTCGCCAGAACCAAGGAGCTGATGGCCGAGCAGCGGCCGTTGCTGCGCTTCTACACCAACAGCGTCACCGAGTGGGAGCAGGCGCTCGCCTCGGGCGAGCTGGTCGCCGCGGCGTCGTGGAACAACACCATCACGACGCTCTCGAAGGACGGCCTGCCGGTCGCCTTCATGTTCCCCAAGGAGGGTCCAATGACCTGGACCTGCGGCATCGTCTTGATGAAGAACCGCGATGCCAACATGACCGACCGCGCCTACGACCTGATCAACGCGTTCATGAGCCCCGACACGGGCGAGTACTGGGTCATGGAGAACGGCATGGGCCATGCCAACAAGAAGACCTACGAGCGCATCTCGGACGACGACCTGATCATGCGCGGCCTGACGCCGGGCAACATCGAGGAATACATCGCCTCGGGCATCTTCCAGGCGACGATCCAGAACGAACCCGAACTGCAGGCCATGTACGAAGAGGTCAAGGCCGGCTTCTAGGGCATATTCCGATCGATCGGAATCGGTCGGAATATGCCAGCCCGCGACCGCGGGCCGCCGACCGTTCGGCGAAAGCGTGCGCGGCGATTGAGCGCAGGTCACCTTGTAAAGGTGACCGCATAAAGAGATAGGTTTTCGACGGCTCACCGAGCCGACACTTTCCACCTCGACGCCCCCGCGGCCCGCGCCGCGGGGGTGTTTCTTTGGGTGGGGGGCCGCGCGGCTAATCTCGGTTCCCGGTCAACCGCGCTGGATGATCGCTCGACCAAGGGTTGCCAAACGTTGCATTGGCGAGGCCAAATACCGCACAGGAGCGAGGTTACCGAAACGAACCGACGATAACGGAGACAATTCCAATTCATGCTTGAACTGTCGCGAGCACGCGACCGTCTTTACATCGCACTGGCTCTGCTCGTCGTGGCCAGCGCCGTGATCTCATATTTCAGCGCTCCCGCTGACGTATTTTCCGTCACCGCTTGGTTTCTCACGACGCTGCTCGTCGTTCTAGGACCAATCACCAGTTGGATACTTCTGATTTTTCACGCGGGTGACGAGGTGTTCGTGACGGGGTTCGTATTCTCCGTCATATCGACGATCGTGCCAATTTGCCTTCTCTGGTGGAATTTCAAGCGGCCGGGAGTCTTGGCTTTGGCGCTCGCAACAGTCGTTTGGTTGATTGCTTGCCTATCCGGTTATCACCCACACCCACTATATGTAGTGTGCACCCATTTTCCTGAGTAAAGCTCGGTGCAGGTCGAAGCGGAGATATCTCCGGCGATGCCGAGCAGGGACTCGGACGGCATTGTAGCGGCTTTTAGGCGACACTTTAGCGTGGTGGAAATCCTAATCATTGAGTCGGATTTGGCAAAACGCCACGTTGCATAAAGGACCGTCACTTCATTGAAATTTATCTGAAATCGGAGGTGAACGACACCGATGGAATATTCCAGGAAATCAGAGCTTCATTGAATTGTAGGATTCGAGTGCCGGATTATTCACAAATAGCTCTGTGAACTGGTTTTCAAGTTCGCTCAATACGTCATATGGAGTAAACGGATTGAGGATCACGTTCTTGCGTGTCGCTTCGTCTTCGCTGCGACTCAAAACGCGCAGGAGACTAATACCGCATCCGGCTGATCAGTTCGGATAGATGGTTTTGGGCCACCAGTGGAAGTCGATACGCCCCTTGAAGAGTTCGGGATTGGCATCGAGAGTGAGGCAGCGCCGGGCGACGACGGCGTCGAGTTCCTCGATGGTCTCGAAGTGTCTGTTTGCGACCGGCTCGTCGAGTACGGGCCAGAGACATTCGGCCGGTTGCAGCTGGGGCGTATAGGGCGGCAAGTAGACGAGGTGGAGGCCTTCCGGCACCGTGAGGTTCGGCGCCGTGTGCCACCCGGCGCCGTCGATCACCAGGATGATGATGCGGCTCTGCCCAGCGCCGGCCTCGCGGGCGAAGAGGGCGAGCAGCTTCTCGAAGAATGGCTTGGAGACACAATTGGAGATGTACCAAAAGGTCTCTCCGCTGGTCGGCGAGACGAGGGCGGTGACGTAGAGCCATTTGAAGCGGTGGTGGCCGAGCGCCACCGGGCGCATCCCGCGCGGCGCCCAGCAGCGCCGGGCCAATGGCTTCAGACCGAGCCGGTGTTCGTCGCTGGCGAAGACTTCGATCGGCGTGCCGGGGTGGCGCTCGGCTTCTTCCGCGACCAGGCGGTGAAGTTTTTTTTAAACGCCTGGCGTTCTTCCTCGCTCGCCGCCCCGGGGTTGTTCGGCCTGGGCACCTGCAAACTCCACTCGACTGCCTTCAGCGCCTCCCAGCCCCGTTGCGGCGCCACCGTCTCCAAGCCCAGTTCGCCCGCCATCCAAGCCGCCACCTTCGGCCCAGACCACAAGCCGCCGTCCGCCGGCGGCTTTTTCAGGCGCTCTTTCAACACCGCCAGGACTTCCGGCTTCAGGATCGTCGCCTCGGAGCCGTTCGAGCGTCGACGATCGCCCAGCGACGACGGGCCGAGCTTGTTGTAGCGAGAAAGCAATTGTTCGAGCCAGCGTTGGCCGAAACTCGTCATCTCCGACACTTCGCGAACCGTATGGCCTTTGGCCAAAAGCCAGATCACCTGGAAGTGCCGCGCCTCCGTCGCCTCCGACGCCGAGCGATACCGTCCCTCCAACTCAGAAAGCTGCAAATGTTCCTCGACATGCGCCATGTCCCGCCCCTCCGCGAATCATGACTACGGATCCTAACCCTTTCCGATTCCAACGGGAATCCGTCGCAACCGAATCATTCAGGCGGAGTCGGTATCACAGGCGCGGACGGGTTCTTCGCAACGATTCGTGCCAGCGCGTCGCTTTCTTCGACTAGTGCCGTCAATCGCTCAGACGATGTCGTTTCATCAGCAGCTTCCCGTCTGGCCGTGGGTTTCTTCGTTTTTCCCTTGGTCGCCACCGTTCCGTCCCCCGATGTTAAGTACGTGACGTGAATTAAACTCCGGTTCGGTTTTCAGAACAATCAAGAATTAGCCGGATCGCCTCCTCAATGCGCCTGCGCCGGCCCTTGCCTGCAGTCCAAGGAGACACACTACATATAGTGGGTGTGGGTGATAACCGGATAGGCAAGGTTGATTGAAGGGTTCTACTTTGCCATCGCCGTGTGGATTTAGGATTTGACGATCAATTCTTGGCGCTAGGGACTTGCAGCAAAATGAAAACTCCTGACCCGGAAGCGAGTCAACTGATTGAGACGATCCGCCGCGCATTCGCCGACTGTCCTCAGCCGACCGACCAAAACATCGTGCCAGGCGATCCCTACGATGACTGGGAAGCCGTGAACGTTTACAAGGCGTACAGGGGCGCGACCTGGCAAGATATTGTATCGAATCTCGAACATTTTCGATTCGAACCAATCGGATTTCTAACCACTGACGCGCGCAGATACTTCCTCCAAGGCTATATGATTGCTTGTATCTGCGACGCTGAAGAAGCGGACGTGTTGTGTGATGGAATCTTGTACGAATTAACGCCTCCCCAACCAGGGGATCGAAGCTTCGAGTTCTGGAAAAGTGACTTTGATAACCTGACGAATCCAATGACGCGCGCACAACGCGAGGCCGTGCTCGAGTATTTGCGTTACGACTATGCGGGGTCGGACAAGTACGGTCGCGAAAAAATTGCGCCGCTCGTGGAGTTCTGGGAGGTTTTCGCGAAACAGGCGTGAGGTGTCGACGTCTCTTCGGCTCGCACCTCAAACAGTTTACGAACCCGTCAACCGTGCCGTCGCGCCCAGCACGCGGGCGACGGTGGCGCCCATTTCGGACGGGCTCGGCGCGATGGTGACGCCGGCGTCCTCGAGGATGCGGACCTTTTCGTCGGCGCTCTCGCCGAACGCCGAGATGATCGCGCCGGCGTGGCCCATGGTGCGGCCCTTCGGCGCCGAGAGGCCGGCGACATAGGCGACGACCGGCTTGGTCATGTGGTCGCGGATGAACTCGGCCGCCTCGGCCTCCTGCGGGCCGCCGATCTCGCCGATCATCATGACCACCTCGGTCTCGCCATCGGCCTCGAACAATTCGAGCACGTCCTTGAACGACGAGCCGTTGATCGGGTCGCCGCCGATGCCGACGCTGGTCGTCACGCCGATGCCGAGCGCCTTCATCTGCGAGGCCGCCTCGTAGCCGAGCGTGCCCGAGCGGCCGACGATGCCGACCGGCCCGCGCGCGTAGATGTGGCCCGGCATGATGCCGGCGAGCGCCTGGCCGGGGCTGATGACGCCGGCGCAGTTGGGGCCGAGGAGCCGCATGCGCCGGTTCGCCCGGTAGCGCCGCATATAGCGCTTCACCTGGATCATGTCCTGCGCCGGGATGCCGTCGGTGATCGCGATGCACAGCTGGATGCCGGCGTCGGCCGCCTCCATGATCGCGTCGGCAGCGAAGGGCGGCGGCACGAAGACGATGCTCGCCGTCGCGCCGGTCTCGGCGACCGCCGCCTTGACCGTGTCGAAGACCGGCACGCCGGCCGCCGTGGCGCCGCCCTTGCCGGGCGTTACGCCACCGACGACGCGGGTACCGTAATCGCGCATTTCCTGGGCGTGGAAGGCGCCGATGCGCCCTGTGATGCCCTGGACGACGACGCGGGTATCGGCATTGAGAAGGATGCTCATGACGCGGGCCCTCCGGAAATCTGGGTTGTTTGGGCCGCCCGCCACACCGCGACCGAACATTCGGCGGCCTCGGCGAGCGTCTCGGCGGCGACGATGTCGAGCCCCGAGTGGGCCAGAATCTGGCGGCCTTCCTCGACGTTGGTGCCGGCCAGGCGGACGATCAGCGGCACGCCGACCGGTGATTTCTCGAGCGCCTGGACGATGCCCTCGGCGACCCAGTCGCAGCGGTTGATGCCGGCGAAGATGTTGACCAGAATCGCCTCGACGCCCTGGTCCGCGGCGACCAGCCGAACCGCCTTGGCGACGCGTTCGGGCGTCGCGCCGCCGCCGATGTCGAGGAAATTGGCGGGCTCGCCGCCGGCCTTCTCGATCATATCCATGGTCGCCATGGCGAGGCCGGCGCCGTTGACGACGCAGCCAATCCGGCCGTCGAGCCCGACGTAGGAAAGGCCGCGGTCCGATGCCTGGGTCTCGCGCGGGTCCTCCTGCGACTTGTCGCGCAACTCGGAGATCTCGGGCCGGCGGTAGAGCGCGTTGTCGTCGAAGGTCATCTTGGCGTCGAGCGCGACCAGCGCGCCATCGGCGGTCAGCGTCAGCGGGTTGATCTCGACCATCGTCGCGTCGAGCTCGCGGAACGCCCGGTAGCAGCCCAGGAAGGTCTCGACCGCTTGGGGAATGACCGCCGGATCGAAGCCGAGCGCGAAGGCGATCTCGCGCGCCTGGAAGGCGGGCATGCCGACGGCGGGCTCGACCGAGGTGCGGATGATCGTCTCGGGCGCTTGCGCGGCGATCCCCTCGATCTCCATGCCACCGGCCGACGAGGCGACGACCATGACGCGCTCGGTCTTGCGGTCGAGCACGAAGGCGACGTAGACCTCGCGCACGAACGGCACGGCGGCCTCGACCGAGAGCCGGTAGACGACGCGCCCGCGCGCGCCGGTCTGCTCGTTGACCAGCCGCTTGCCGAGCAGTTCGTCGGCCGCGTCCCACACCGCGTGCTCGGAATCGCACATGATGATACCGCCCGCCTTGCCGCGGCCGCCGGCATGCACCTGGGCCTTGACCGCCCAACGATGGCCGCCGATCTCGCGCGCCCGGTAGGCCGCCTGCTCGGGGCTGTAGGCGAGACCGCGGCGCGGCACGGCGACACCGAAGCCGGCCAGCAAGTCCTTGGCTTGGTACTCGTGGATATCCATGGCACGTCTCCTGGTCCCGCGGTGGCTTGGCCGCGGTGAGAGTTTTGGTTGCGTTCAATCGCCACGCAGACTTTCGCCGAACGGTCGGCGGGCCCGCAGTCGCGGGCCAGCGTAGTCCAAGCGAGGCGACTCGCCCGGACTACGCGGGCTAACCCGTGGCGGCTTGGGGCGAGACGAGTTCTACCGGGTGGGCGGTCGCGCGGTAGTACTCCTCGGCCGCGGCGACGCCGCTGCCGGCCGCGACGTCGATGCCGAGATCGCGCATCGCCATTTCGGCGCCGGCCAGGCCGCTCAGCACCATCAGCTCGTTCAGGTCACCGAGGTGGCCGATGCGGAACACCTTGCCGGCGACCTTCGAGAGGCCGAGGCCGAGCGACAGGCCGTAGCGCAGGTAGGCGAGCTTGGCGACCGCGTTGCCGTCGAAGCCCTCGGGCACACGGATCGCGCTGACCGTGTCGGAATACCACTTCGGTTCTGCCGCGCAGAGCGTCAAGCCCCAGGCGTCGACCGCGCGGCGCACGCCCTCGGCCATCCGGTGGTGGCGCGCGAAGACGTTGTCGAGCCCTTCGCCGAGCAGCATGTCGACCGAGGCGCGCAGGCCGCGGATCAGCGACATCGGTGGCGTGTAGGGGAAGAAGCCGTCGCGATTGGTCCGGATCATGTCCTCGAAGTCGAAGTAGCAGCGCGGGCAGCGCGCGGTTTTACGCGCCTCGAGCGCCTTGTCGCTGGCGCACAGGATAGCGAGGCCGGCGGGCAGCATGAAGCCCTTCTGCGAGCCGGACACCGCGACGTCGACGCCCCATTCGTCCATGCGAAAATCGATCGAGGCGATCGAGCTGACGCCGTCGACGAACATCATCGCCGGGTGGACGCTGGCGTCGAGCGCGGCGCGCACGCCGGCGACGTCGCTGGTCACGCCGGTCGCGGTCTCGTTGTGGCAGACCAGCACGGCCTTGATCGTATGATCGGAGTCGGCGGCCAGGCGCTCGGCGAAGATGTCGACCGGCACGCCCTCGCCCCATTCGACCTCGACCGTCTCGACCTCGATGCCGTGGCGCTGGCAGAGATCGACCCAGAGATGCGAGAACTGGCCGAACACGGCGGCCAACACCTTGTCGCCGGGCGACAGCGTGTTGGTGATCGCGGCCTCCCAGCCGCCGGTGCCCGACGACGGGAACAGGAACACCTGGCCCCGGTCGGTCTTGAAGATCTGCCTGAGATCGGCGAACAGCGGCAGCGTGAAATCGGGCAGATCGGGCGCGCGCTGGTCCTCCATCGCGACGTCGATCGCCTGGCGAACGGCGTGCGGCACGTTGGTCGGGCCGGGAATGAACAGAGGCGTGGTTCCGGGCATGGTACTCCCCCGCGAGATGTCGTTGCGTGTGGTCGGACGTGGCCGCCCTAGACGGTGCCGTAGACCTCTTCCTCGACCCGGCGCATGGCCGAGATGAAGTCATGGCCGCGGCGCGCCGGCGCGCCGGTGTCGGCGATGCGCAGCGTCCGGCTGCCCGCCGCGCCGGCCGGGCCGACCTCGAGCTGGACCAGGACGCGGGTATCGGAATCTTTCAGGATAGCCATCGGTGAAACCCTCACGTTGTCGACGCGGTTGGTCCGGGCGCCGAAGCGGTGGGCGTCGATCACGCCGGTTCGGGAAATACGCGGGTCTCTATAACTTTTCCATAAGACAATACGCCCCGTCTTCCCGTAAACTGCACAAATCCTCATTACTGGCATAACATATTGTAATGGTTAGTCTGCGCGCCAAACTGCCGCCGCCGAACAGCCTGGTAACCTTCGAGGCGGCCGCCCGCCACCGTAACTTCACCCGCGCGGCGGCCGAGCTCGGCGTCACGCAGGCGGCGGTGAGCCGCCAGATTCGCACGCTCGAGGACCACCTCGGTGTCGCCGTTTTCCGCCGCGCGCCGAAGGCCCTCCAGCTCACGCGCGAGGGCCTGCGGCTCTTCCAGGCGGTCACCATGGGGCTCGAACACATCGCGACGACGGCGGCCGATATCCGCCGCGTGCGGTCCGACGCCGAGGTCACGGTCTCAACCAGCGTGACCTTCGCGTCCTATTGGCTGATGTCGCGCGTCGCCAAGTTCCGCGCCGCCTATCCCGACATCGAGCTGCGCCTGGTCGCCTCGGCGCCGGTCGCAAATCTGGCGGGTGCCGGCATCGACCTCGCGGTGCGCTACGGCGACGGCCGCTGGCCCGGCGTCGAGGCAACGCATCTGTTGGACAACGAGGTCTTCCCGGTCTGCGCGCCGCACTACCTCGAAGGCCGTCCGCCATTGACCGAGCCCGCCGACTTGCTCGGCGAGACGCTTCTGAACCTGGTCGAGTACGACCGCAACTGGGTGACCTGGGAGGCCTGGCTGCGCGAATTCGGCGTCATCGACAAGCCGGCGCGGCGCGGACCGCAATTCGACAACTACCTGATCCTGATCCAGGCGGCGCTGGGCGGCCAGGGCATCGCCCTTGGCGGCGGCCGGCTCGCCGACGACTTCTTGGCGTCGGGCGCCCTGGTGCGCCCGATCGCCGCGACGCTGCGCTCGGAACGCGGCTTCTACGTCGTCGTGCCGCGCGAGGCGCCGCTCAGCGAACCCGCCGCCCTGTTCCGCGACTGGGTGCTGGCGGAGGCGGCGGTCTGATCACGACGCCGCGGCTTCGCCCGCGTCGTAGAGCGCCTTGGCCTCGGTCGCGGTGACCGGCGCGCAGGTCGATGCCGATGCCGATGCCGATGCCGATGCCGATGCCGGCACGCTTAAAGACATCCGCGATGCCGATCGTCAACCCGTGATCCCGGCCACGGCAGGCCGCAAACTCGACTCCGGATCCTATGTTTCATTCGATCACGTCCAATTATTGAACCTCCCACACACTCGATAGACCAAATGCATTTAAATTCGTAAACTACAATCGGCAAGGGCATCGAAAGACGCCCTTGCCGATTTTCACAGCTGCCACTGTTGCAGAGAATTGTTGCAGTAATTGTCAAAACTCTCGCTCGGTCCGCTCAATTGTCATTGTCGCATGCGCGCGCGATCGGGCTTCCAAAGACAGGGACTATTAATGGACCCCAATCCCTCTACCGCCCCAGGCGTAAATACAACCATAAAAGACAGTATTAAGTTTACTGAAAACGCCCTGCAGGTCATTAAGGCATTCCTAAAATCGAACGATATCGACGCTATATTAAAAACATATATTGCTTTCTGTGTCGTTATTATAATTGTCATTGTATTTATTATTGTACTTTGTGTCGTATTCGCCGTTTTAACCGCCTGTTGCGGCGTCCACTCCTATCCACGCTGGTGTTTCGCCACGATAATTTTGTTAGCTTCGGGATTGCTGAGGTTGGGCTTCCTCGTACTGGGACGTTCTGGTTCTACGGAAAACATGCTTCGAACAAAATACAACTTTCAAACGATATCCCATTCGCGGCGGAGGCAAGCATGACTGTGTCGACGAAGGACCCAGTTCCGTTTTGCATAGCTGTCGTGAGTGGCAAAGGCGGTGTCGGGAAAACAATGCTCGCATCGAATGTCGCTTGGGTGTGCGGCCAGCTTGACACTACATTGCTTATCGATCTCGATTTTCAGAACCAAGGTGCCACCGGACTATTCAAACCGCATTTTGATTTTTCCTCGGCCAACGCATTTTTGAACGTCTCAACGAGTACCGGTATTGATCTTGCCGATGTCACAATGAGGTGGTCCCAGAAAATCGGACAGGGAGCTAAGGTGTATTCCACCGGATAACGGAGGAATACGAGATGACGAATCGACGCCGGTTTACGGCGGAATTCAAGGCCCGGGTGGCGCTGGAAGCGCTGCGGGGCGACAAGACGATCCAGCAGATCGCGGCCAAGCACAAGGTGCATCCGAACCAGGTGAGCGCCTGGAAGCGCCAGGCGGTGGACGGTCTGGGCGAAGTGTTTTCGAACGGCGCCAACCGCGCTTGCCGGGATCATGAATCCGAGGTCCGCGACCTTCACGCCAAGATCGGCGAGCTGACGGTGGAACGGGATTTTTTAGCCAGAGGGCTCAAGCGATGAGCCGGGGGGAGCGCAAGGCGATGATCACACGCGACGCCCCCGAGCTGAGCTTGAGCCGTCAATGCCGCCTGCTTTCGATCGGCCGGTCCTCGTTCTATTATGCGCCCAGGGGGGAGAGCCCTTCGAGTCTGGCGCTGATGCGTCGGATCGACGAGTTGTTCATGAAGTACCCGTTCTACGGCAGCCGCCAGATGGTCCGCCAGTTGCGGCGGGACGGCGTTTGCGTCGGCCGTCACCGGGTTCGCAGGTTGATGCGATTGATAGGCCTGGAGGCGATCTATCAGGCGCCGAGAACCAGCGTGCCGCATCCCATGCACCGGATTTATCCTTATCTTCTCAAAGGGATGGCTATCGACCAGCCCAATCGGGTCTGGTGCGCCGACATCACCTATATCCCCGTCCAGCGTGGCTTTCTGTACCTGGTAGCGATCATGGACTGGGCGACGCGCCACGTTTTATCCTGGCGGCTGTCGAACACCATGGACGCTGGATTCTGCGCCGAGGCCTTGGGCGACGCGCTGGCCCGCTACGGCCAGCCGGAGATATTCAATACGGATCAGGGCAGCCAGTTCACCAGCCTCGACTTCACCGGCGTGCTCAAGAACGCGAGCATCCGCATCTCCATGGACGGTCGGGGCCGCTGCATGGACAACATCTTCATCGAGCGCCTGTGGCGGTCTCTCAAGTATGAGGCGGTCTACCTACACGAGCTCACCGACGGCTTCCACGCCGAACGGGTCATCGGCGAGTGGATCGGCTTCTACAACACCGAGCGGCCCCATTCGTCCCTCGACGGTCAAACGCCGGCCGAGGCCTACGGGGCCGGTCAACCTGTGGATATGATGGACAAGGCTCGCGCCTTGCCCACATCCCCACAGGCTCAACAACAGCAACAGGATGTGATAAAAAGGATTTTGGCAGCATGATCAAACAACGGAATACACCTTAACCGCGCTGCCAAACTGTCCAACAAAGTGGGACCACCTCACAATGGTGGATGATAACCTGTATTTTTTGCCCGCCGTGAGTTGGCGCGACCTAAAGTGCGCCCCGTTGTCCAGACCATTATGCGGCCTGTTTAAGATAATTTTTGTCTCCTGATTGCTGTTGTTGCGCCTGTGGGGATGTGGGTAAGCCGTCAGGCTTATCCATCATATCCACGGGCCGGTGGCCGCCTTCGAAATAAACCTCGTCGGGCGTATTGTAATCCAGCGACTGGTGCGGTCTCTGGCTGTTGTAGAAGTCGATGTAGGCGCCGATGCAGCGCCGCGCCTCGGGCAGGCTCTCATAGACCCGGAGATAGACTTCCTCGTATTTGATCGAGCGCCAGAAGCGCTCAATGAAGATGTTGTCCAGGCAACGCCCTTTGCCGTCCATGGAAACCCGAATGCCGCAGTCCTCCAGCGCCGATACCCAGTCCTTGGCCGTGAACTGCGCCCCCTGGTCCGAGTTGACGATGTCCGCAACCCCTTGGGCAAGCGCATCCTCCAGCGCCTCGAGACAGAACGTCCGGCTCATCGAGTTGGACAGGCGCCAGCCCATGATCCGGCGGCTGTAAACATCGATCAGCGCCACCAAATAAGCGAAGCCCACCGGCAACTTGATGTAAGTGATGTCCACCTGCCAGACCTGACCGGGGCGGACAATGTCCAGATCCTGCAGAAGATAAGGATGGACAACGTGGTCCCGCCCCGGGCGGCTGGTCTTGGGCGTGGCGTACAACGCCGCGATCCCCATCGCCTTCATCAGGCGGCGCACCCGCTTGTGGTTGACGACATGGCCGGCGCGGCGCAAGACCTCGGCGATCTTGCGGTAGCCGTAGAACGGACGGGCCTCCCAGATGTCCCGGATGCGGTTCATCATGTCGACCTCGTCATCCGTCCCGGAACGCCGCCGGTAGTACACCGTGCTGCGGTTGATATCCAAAAGGGCGCATTGGCGGCGCAGGCTCAAGTCGCCACCTTCGCGCCGGAGAAGTGCTTTTCTTTTGTCACGGCTCAGCTCTCCAATGCTTTTTTTAAGAAGTCGCGCTCCATCGTCAACTCGCCGATCTTCTCATGCAACTTGGCGATGGTCCGCTCATCCGCCGTCCCCGACCGGCGGCGCTTGTCGGCGAAAAGGCTCTTGCCCCCACATTCCAACTGGTCACGCCACTTCTGGATCGCGCCAACCGAAACCGCATACTCCCGGCTCAGCTCCCCAAGCGTCCGGTCTCCCTTCAACGCCGCCAGCGCCACCTTGAATTTGAAACCTTCGCCATGCGTCTTGCGAACCCTCGTCATCCTTCAATCCTTCCCCGAAAGAAGGAGACAGACTTATCTTAAACCGTGGTCCGAAAAACGGGGCGCAGCATAACCAACCAACGCACGATATAATTTTTGAGGAAGTTTTCGGTGGATCGTTTCATACGAAGTTGCAACAATTTTTGACGGAGAAACTTGCACAAACAAACATCAATCGAAAAAATCCTGATGACGCCTAATTTCGTGCAAAACTTCCATAGCATTAATCTTCATTCGCCACTCACGCTTGCGCCGCCGGCGGTCGCCGACGGCACAATGCCTTTTTCGACGCCGTTTGCCAAGGCGATAAGCGGTAAAAACATACGTCACCGCTGCACCGCGCCGCAGCGGCTGGCGGAACTAGGGCCAGAATTCAATCAGCCTGTTGATCGATCCGACCTACGCGACCGCGCGATGCGCGGCGATTGGAGAAATCGGGGGCTATCGGCCGCGGCCCTCGCGACAGTCTTGGCGTATTGGCTATAGCAAGTTTCAAAAAGCGATCAAATGCCCCCGCGACATCATCTCATCGAGTACGAGAGAATTCGTATCGACATAATTCGCTTTTGGAATTGACGGCGAGTCGGACGGCCCCCATGTGCGGGAGGGCTGGCGCCGGTTCAACACGCTCACGATAGTACGGGCGCGCATTGATACGGGCCAGAAACCCCTACCCCGAATTCGGCCCCTCGTCCAAAAGCGAACCCCGTTCCAAAGCAACCGTTTCAACGCAAAATTGGAAAAATTCATATGAACCGACATTCCCCAGATGACATCCAAATTCGCGGGCGTCGTACTACCGATCCACCGCCATGGGAACTCCGTACCCTTCGTAGCCCTCCGATGCGGCGACTTTGGCGGGCTGATCAAGTTCGGAACGCCATTTGGCAAAGTATTCCACCATCTCGACGCACCTCTCCCATCGTTTTCACCTCTCCGCTGATTTCCTCGGCCTACGCCGGAACGGGTGTCAATGGCGGAGCAAAAAGGGACCACCTCGGCGGTGTAAGAAGGGACCGCTTGGCGGCTGCGGGCTTGTCCCCGTAGTCCACGGGAGGGCCCCGCGCGCGACGCGGCGTGCCCTCAACAGGCTGACGCGGCGGCGCGCGCGGGAGGGACCTGTGGGCCCACGGGGTCAAGCGTGGGCTGGGTGGTCGGTTCAGTTAGCAGTCGGGGTTTGACGCCTGCGGCTCTGGTTGAGCCTGTAGCTGTCACCGTTCATCTCGAGGATGTTGACGTGGTGGGTGAGGCGATCGAGGAGCGCGCCGGTGAGGCGCTCGGAGCCGAACACCTCGGTCCATTCGTCGAAGGGCAGATTGGTGGTGACCAGGGTCGAGCCCCGCTCGTAGCGTTGGCTGAACACCTCGAACAACAGCTCGGCGCCGGTCTTCGACAGCGGCACGAAGCCGAGTTCGTCGACGATCAGAAGCTTGTAGGTGGCGAGCTTCTTCTGGAACCTCAGCAGCTGCTTGTCATCGCGGGCCTCGATGAGTTCGTGGACCAGCGCGGCGGCGGTGATGAAGCCGACCGAGAGGCCCTTCTGGCAGGCCGCCAGGCCGAGACCGAGGGCGATGTGGGTCTTGCCGGTCCCACTGTTGCCGAGCGCGATGAGGTTCTCGCGGCGCTCGATGTACTCGCAGCGGGCCAGCTCCAGGACCAGCGCCTTGTTGAGCGAGGGGATGACCTTGAAGTCGAAGCTGTCGAGGCTCTTGACCACGGGGAAGCGCGCCGCCTTGATGCGCCGCTCGACCATGCGGCGCTCGCGGTCGATCAGCTCGAGCTCGGCGAGTCTCAACAGGTAGCGGACGTGATCGACGCCTTCCGAGGCGCACTGCCGGGCGATCTTGTCGTACTCGCGCAGGAAGGTCGGCAGCTTCAGCGTCTTGAGGTGGTGGGCGAGCAGCACTTGCGGTGTGTCGGTCATGCGCCGAGCCCCGACAGCAGGCTCATGTACGACTTGGCGGACGTCATCGCGACCCGGGCGCGCGGCAGATACGGATAGACGTCGAGGTTGAGCCTGGGCGGCCGCCGCTCGATGCGGCACAGTACCAGGTGCTTCACCGCATCAAAGCCGATTGCGCCGAGCCGCAGGGCGTCGCCGACCGCACCCTCGACCTCCTCGAGCCGGAAGGTCTCCAGTAGACGGAGCACCTGGACGTACTCGCGCTTGCCTGCCTTGCCCATACGAGCTTCGAGGAGCCGCCGCAGAGTGATGAAGGCCTCGGGCAGGTCCCAGCCCGCCAATGGCGCGGCCTGGTCGAGGGCGCCGATCTTCTGCTCGATCAAGGGCAGGTAATGCAGCGGGTCGAAGATCAGGTCCTCGCTGTCGTAGGACCGGCGGTGCCGGGCGATCACCTCGGCCCCGCAGCTGATCACCACCTCATCGACGTAGCCCCGGATGAGCACCTCACGGTGGCCGTAGGCCACGGGCACGGAATAGTCGTTGCTGCGGTAACGCACCAGCGACAGCGAACTCGCCCGTCCAGGGCGCTTATCGCAGGCATCATAGGGAGCAGGCGGCAATGGCAAGAGAACTTGACGATCCCGCTCGAGACGCTCGCCGATGGTCTCCTTGTGGCCCCGCAGCCGCGCCGCCTGGCGCCGGCGGCACTGTTCGGCGAGAGCATCGTTGAGGGCCGCGAAGCTCTCGGCACGCGGGACGGGGACCAGGAAGTTCCGCCGGATGAAGCCGACCAGTCCCTCGACCTTGCCCTTGTCGTTGCCCTTGCCCGGCCGGCCGAACCTGTCCTCGAACAGATAGTGGGACTGAAGCTCCGTGAAGACGCGCGTTCGCTGCCGCTTCCCATCGCCCAGGATCCGGGCAACCGCCAGCTTGGTGTTGTCGTACAGGATGGATCGGGGGACGCCGCCGAAGAAGGCAAACGCCGCGTTGTGGCCATCGCAGAATGCTTCGGTCGTCTCCGCCGGATAGGCCGCAACAAAGCAACCATCACTGTGGGGAAGGTCGAAGGCAAGGAAGTGGATCTTCCGTAACGCGCCGCCGATCACCGCCATCGCTTCGCCGAAGTCCGCCTGGGCGTGACCGGGGGAATGGGAGAGTGGCACGAACACCTCACGCGACCGAAGCCCCTGCTCACGAACGTAGTCCTTCACGATGGTGTAGCCGCCCGTGAAACCGTACTCGTCCCGGAGGCGGTCGAAGATGCGCTTCGCAGTGTGCCGTTGCTTGCGGTGGCTGGTCCGATCGTCTTCCAAGATCCGATCGATGATTCCCGTGAACGGACCCAGCTTTGGCCGCCTCGGCGGCGCGCTTCGGCGATACCCTGGCGGCACCGAGAACGACAGCATCTTACGGACCGTCTTGCGGTCTACACCAAACACCCGCGAGGCCTCGCGGGTGCTCATCCCCTCGACATGACACGCCCGCCGAACCCGTGCGTACAACTCCACCCGATACATCCCCCCCGCCTTCCAGTCAGAGCAACCCTGACAGAAGGCTATACGCGGTCCCATTTTGGTCCGCCGCAGCCGGATCGACCGGCCGCTTCAGTGGGGGATTATTGCTCTGCCGTTCTCAAGAGATAGGGACATCGCCATTATCTCTGCAGGAAACCGATGTCGGCGGTAGCTGATCTTGTTCATAACAGGAAGCTACTCGCCACGCGCAGCTGACACCAGCCAGTTACCGTGACAGCACCCGCCGAGGCGCTCTACCGCGCGCTGTTGGGCGCCAATGCGCGCAACATGGCGACCTTCGACCTCGCCTACCAGAACCACGTCGACGGCCAGATCGCCGACAACATCGGCTGGCTCGACTTCACCCACGCGATCACCTTCGCCAACGCACTGCGCCTCGAATGCACCAAGTTCCCCGAGCTGTGGCCTGCGGGATTGCTGCAGTTGGCCTGCTTCTCGGGCCGCAACGCCGCCTTTACCGACCCCAACATCGCGCTCGAGGACTGGCGCGTCACCGACGTCGACGCATTCTTCGACGCCTCGGTCGATAGCCTGTTCGACCACGGCCGCGACGAATACATCGTCTCGATCCATTTCGTGAAGACGCTGCTGGCGGCGCGCGACGAGGTCGTCTCGGGCGCGGCGGGCGAGGCGGCGGCCGACGTCGTCGCGGCGCTCAACCGGCTCCTGAATTCGCCGATCAAGCGCAAGCACGCCCGACGCACCGTGCACCAGGCGATGGCCTTCGTCGCGCTCGACGGCTGACCCTTGGTATAATTGCCGTCGCCTGCCGCCGGCGTCAATTCCCGTAGTGCAACTTCGGCAGCCACAGGGCGATCTCGGGGAAGGCCATGACCAGGATCAGGCCGACCAGCATGACCAAGACGAAGGGGATGATCGAGCGGTAGATATCGCCCAGCGTCACCTCGGGCGGCGCCATCGCGCGCATCAGGAACAGGTTGTAGCCGAACGGCGGTGTCATGTAGGCGATCTGGCAGGTGATCGTATAGAGCACGCCGTACCACACCAGGTCGAAGCCGAGAATCTTGACCAGCGGCACGTAGAGCGGCGCGACGATGACGAGCATCGCCGTGTCGTCGAGGAACATGCCCATCAGGAGGTAGGAGAGCTGCATCATGATGAGCACTTCCCACGGGCCCAGCCCCAAACTCCCGATGAAGAACGCCTCGATCGCCTTGACCGCGCCGAGCCCATCGAAGACGGCGCCGAAGCATAGCGCGGCCAGGATGATCCACATGAACATGCAGCTGATGCCCAGCGTCTTGCGGATCGTCTCTTCCATCACCTGCCTGGTGAGCCGGCCCTTGACCAGCGCGGCCAGCGTCGCCGTCGTCGCGCCGACGGCCGAACTCTCGGTCAGGTTGGTGATCCCCAGAAGGAACAACCCGGTCATCGAGAAGAATATCAACAGCGGAACGATGCCGGCCCTGAGCAGCCGCAGCTTTTCGCCCCAACCCACGTCACGCTCTTCGCGCGGCAGCGGCGGGCCCAGTTCGGGCTGAATGAAGCAGCGGATGGCGATGTAGGCGACGAACAGCGTCGCCATCATCAGGCCGGGCAAGACGCCGGCGAGCCAGAGCTGGCCGATCGGTTGCCGGGCGATCATGCCGTAGAGGACGAGAACGACACTGGGCGGAACCAATATCCCCAGCGAGCTTCCCGCCTGGATGACGCCGGTGACCATTATCTTGTCATAGCCGCGCCGCAACAGCTCCGGCAAGGCGATCGTCGCGCCGATCGCCATGCCGGCGACGCTCAAGCCGTTCATGGCCGAAATCATGACCATCAGGCCGATCGTTCCGATCGCCAGGCCGCCGCGCACCGGGCCGAACCAGACATGGAACATCTTGTAAAGGTCGTCGGCGATGCCCGACTCCGACAACATGTAGCCCATGTAGATGAACAGCGGCAGGGTCAGCAGCGGATACCACTTCATCAGCTTCATGGCGGCGGTGAACGCCATTTCGGAGCCGCCGTCGCCCCACAGCCAGAGCGCCGACGCGACGGCGACGAAGCCGATGGCGGCGAACACGCGTTGCCCGGTGAGCAGCATGAGCATCATCGAGGAGAACATCAGCACGGCGATCAGCCCGTAGCTCATGCCGCGCTCTCCTCATCGAGGGTCAACCCCTTGGCCCTGGCCAGGTCCTTGAAGAATGTCGCGATGGCCTGCAACAGCATCAGCGCGATGCCGAACGTCATGATGATCTTGATCGGCGCCATGAGCGGCGACCATGACGAATAGCTCGTCTCGCCGTAATACAGCGCGTACTCGGTGCTGGAAAATCCGCCGTAGAGCAGGAGCCCCAGATAGAAGATGAGGCAGAATGCGGTAATTGAGTCGACGAACCCCTTGCCCTTCGGCGACCACCGCCCGTAGACGAGGTCCATCCTGACGTGGGAATCGAGCTGCATGGAGTAGCCGCCGCCCAACAGGTAATAGGCCGCCATCGAGAACTGGGCCAATTCCAGCGTCCATAACTGGGGAACGAAGAACGTCTTGGATATGGACGAAAAGAGCAGCAACCCCATCATGGCGAAGATCATGTACATCGCGAACCGGCCGACCACGCGGTTCACGGCGTTGACGTATCGCACGTACAATCTTATGGCCCTGGGCATGGCGCCCCCTTTTCCGTCATGGCCGTGCGGGTCGGTCTTGCGGCTTCGATCGGATGCTTCATACCAAGGATCGGGACATGGCAACGGCCGCCGCTGTGACGCGACAGCCGCCCGCCCTTCGGCTACGACAGCCGACGATGGCCAGGAGACGCCGTTGTCCCCTGGCCATCGGGCTTAGGTCTTTACGCGGCGGAAATCCCGCCTCGTCCGGTTCAACCGTAGCGATAGGGACGGCCGGCATTCGCCATGGTTTCGGCGTATTCCTTGAAAATCTTTACCACCCTGGCGCTCCTGGGGCTATTGGCCGCAATCTCGTCCCAGAACTTGTGCGCTTCGTCCTCAAGTGTCTGCCACTCTTCATCGGGGATGGTGGTGAGCTTCAGCTTGGTGCCCTTGGTGCGAAGATGCGCCTCGCCGCCCCAGTACCAGTACTGCCGATAGTAATGCGAGCTGTCCATGCACAGCCTGAACAGCGCCTTCAGGTGCTCGGGCACTTCATTCCAGCGTTCGGTGTTGGCGAAGTAGGACCCGATCCAGGCGCCGGAGATGTTGTTGGTCAGGAAGTAGTCGGTCACATCGGCCCAGCCGACGGTGTAATCCTCCGTGATGCCGGACCAGGCGACGCCGTCCAGTTCACCCGTCTGACAGGCGACTTCGATGTCCTCCCAGGGAAGGGTCACCGGGACAACGCCGAAGCGCGACAGGAACTTGCCGGCCGTCGGGAACGTAAAGACGCGAAGGCCCTTGAGGTCCTCGAGGCTGTGGATCGGCTTGACCGTATTGAAGTGGCACGGATCCCATGCCCCGGCACTGAGCCAGGTGACGTTCTCGACCTCGCCGTAGGCTTCCTCCCAGATTTCCCGTAGCCCGTATTGCTCAAACAGCACGGGCACATCCAGGCTATAGCGTAACCCGAAGGGGAAGTAGCCGCCGAACACGGACACGTCGACCGGCGCTGCGATCGAGTCGTCGTCGCTCTGGACGGCGTCGATCGTACCCTTCTGCATGGCGCGGAACAGTTCGCCGGTCGGTACCAACTGATCGGCGGTGTACAGCTCGATCACCATCTCGCCGTTGGCGACCTTGTTGAAGGCGTCGATCGACGGCTTGATGACGTGCTCGGCCAGCGCCGGGCCGGCATAGGTCTGCAGCCGCCACTTGATGGTGCTTTGCGCCTTCACATAGGGCGCGCTCAGCGTCGTGGCGGCGACCACACCGGCCGTCGCTGCGCCGGCTTGCTTCAGAAAATCACGTCTTTTCGTCATTCTGTAATCCTCCCTTAACGGATGAATTTAATCGTTGGTAAACGGCTACGCATCCTAGCTGAATTTCGTTGCCTGGCCACCAGAATATGTCGGCGCCACCCGCCTTCGGCGGGCCGCGCCCGAGGATCGGGGTCAGGAGCGCGCCGGCAGGCCGAGCTTCACGCGGGCCTCGTCGGGGCTCAGCACCCGGGCGCCGAGGCGCTCGATGATGCCGACCGCCTTCTCGACCAGCTGGCCGTTCGACGCGAACACGCCGCGCTCGAGATAGAGGTTGTCCTCGAGCCCGACCCGGACGTTGCCGCCGAGCAGCACCGACTTGGCGACCATCGGCATCTGCATGCGCGAGATGCCGAACAACGCCCAGACCGCGTCGTCGGGCAGCAGATCGCGCATCGCCAGCATGACTTGGGTTTCGGTCGGCGCACTGTGGCCGATGCCCAGGCACAGCTGGAACATCGGCGGGCCGTCGATCAGGCCGTCGTCGATGAGCTGACGCGCGAGCATGATCTGGCCGACGTCGAACACCTCGATCTCGGGTTTGACCCCGGCCGCCTGGATGCGCGACGGTGCTGTCACGGTAACTGGCTGGTGTCAGCTGCGGGTGGCGAGTAGCTTCCTGTTATGAACAAGATCAGCTACCGCCGACATCGGTTTCCTGCAGAGATAATCCAGCGCGCCGTCTGGCTGTGTTTCCGGTTTCCGCTCAGTTACCGCGATGTGGAGGATCTGCTCGCTGAACGTGGTGTCGATGTTTCTTACGAGACGATACGGCGCTGGGCTTTAAAGTTTGGGCAGGCCTATGCCCGAAAACTGAGACAATCACGCCCTCGACCAGACGACCGGTGGCACCTTGATGAGGTGTTTTCCTCCATCAACGGAAAACGGATGTATCTATGGCGGGCGGTGGACAGCGAGGGTGAGGTGCTGGATATCCTGGTTCAGTCCCGGAGGAACAAGAAAGCAGCACTCAAGCTGATGCGCAAACTGCTCAAGAAGCAGGGGTATGCGCCGAATAAGGTGGTGACCGATAAACTGCCATCTTACGGGGCAGCATTGCGTGATCTCAACATGACGGGGAAACACGTTACCGGCGGACGGAGCAACAATCGGGCGGAGAATTCGCACCTGCCGGTTCGACAACGAGAACGCAGGATGCAGGGCTTCAAGTCATCAGGATCGGCGCAAAGGTTTCTCTCCACCCACGCCGCCATCTACAACACCTTCAATGTCCAACGTCATCTGATCACTCGCAAGACAATGAGCCAATTCCGCGGTGACGCGATGAACACGTGGCGGACCGTGACCGCTGCTGCTTGAGCCGCTCAGTTCAGACGTTCAACTGCGACCTGCCTTCGTTAAGTTGACAGCACCCGTCACCGTACCCGATGCGCTCGCCACGTCATTCGGCGAAGCCGTTGATCCCGTACCGCTCGCTGAGGCCGACCACGTTACGGTCGCTGGACCGGTGGCTGCACTGGACAGCGCGATCGTGAAGCTCACGTCGTCGCCTTCGTCGGCGGAACCTCCGGTAATCATCACCGCCGGTTTCCCGTCGTCGGTCACGGCGATGGTCACGTCCACTGTGTCCGTGCCCGACATGCTGTCCGTCACCCTGATCTTTACGGAGTAGCTTGCCTTGGTCTCGAAGTCGAGCGTGGCCTTGGTCTTGATCTGTCGCCTTGCCCCGTCGAACTCGAACGCGTCGGCGTCCGCGCCTTCCATCGTGTAGGTCAGGGTGTCCCCATCGTCGGCGTCCGTCGCGCTCGGGATGACCTCGCCGATGTCCGTGGCCCGCGCCGTGTTCTCGACGATCGTGCGCGTCAGCGTGTCGTCGGAGAACATTGGCGCTTCGGCCATCGCGGCCGGCGATGTCGCCACCGAGGCGAGCGCTATCGCGCCTGCGCCGATGCGCAGTGCATGCTTCGCTGCCCTCGCGCGTGCCCTCGCGAGCCATTCGCGGTTCGTTACCTTTATTGAGCTGTCGCGCGCATCGTCGGTCATGGCGCTGCAAGCGTGTTCCTCAACCATTTCGATTGCCTCTGTCTGTTGGTTCCCGGCTCCGAGCCGGGCGGTGTCGGGTCCGAAGGTTTGTTTCCTCGGCCGAGATTGCGTCTTCCTTCTGGTCTTTCGATCTGTCCTGTCGTGCGCTTCGCATGCTTGGAGCGCTTCCGACCCTGTCCTGTTTTCCGATCCTTCGTCCGCCATTCCTGCCCTGTCGATCCCAGTTGCCTCTCACCCCGCGTCTAATCGATTACCGTCCGCCTCTCACTTCACGCGTTCGCGGCGTCCGGCGCCAGTCATTGGGTGTAGGTCTCAAACTGACCGTTCTTCATGCCCGCCTTCGGGTCCGGCGTCGTTCGAGCATCGGCTGCCCGAATGCGTCGGTGCTCCCTGTGCAAGCGCTGTCGACGGTGCACCCGCACCGCCGTTGTACCGCTGTGCGCCCGTGGTCTCGCGCGCGGGCTTGGTTCTCCGCCCCCGCTTGACCGGCGCAGCGCTTCCTTGCCGTTCTCAGCTCGCCCCACAACGCGTTCTTCGCTGCTCCGTCGGTGAGTCCTTGCGCTTTCAGCGCGAGCCATCGCAGCGCGCGAGCGCGCAGGACTTGTCCTGCGTTCACGTCGGCGTTGGCCTTGTGCTCGCACGCCGTGCATTCGAACCGGCGTTTGTCGCGACTCTTTGCGTCGACGTGTCCGCATGCGGCACACGTCGTGCTGGAGTCCATCGCGGGAAGCTTCAGCACCGTGCCGCCACGCGCTTCGAGCGCTGCCTTCAGCGTGTCTTGCGTGAATCCCCACAGCGCTGAGCGGATGCTGCGGTTGAGCCCTCTCTTCGCTGCAACGCCCGCCCACGCCCGTCCCCGGGCGCTTGCGCCCATGCCTGTGATGTTGAGGGATTCGAGACCGAGGACGTCAAACATCGCGGCGAAGTCTTTCGCCGCCTTGCGAATCGCATCGCGGTCGCGTGACCGCATTGCCGCTTTCTCGCTACGGAGTTGTTCCAAGTGTTCATGCCATTGTCGCGAACCTTGGACGCACTTGTTCATCGCCCGTTGTGCGTCGAGGACGACGTCCATGCCCACTGTGTGGTCTGGCAACGTGATCGTTCGCCCGTTGTGCATGGTCAGGGTGTCGGCACACCCCATGTCGGCGCCGGCGACGAGAGGTGTCTGCCTTCGCCGTTTCGTTCGGGGTACGACATCGACGAGCACTGCCAGGTGGACTTCGACTCGCGTGCGCCCCCGACTCCCGTGTTTCACGCACACCTTCGCTGCGCGAAGGCGTGCTGCTTCGGGTAGTGGATTGTTCGCAACGACTTCGACTTCTCCCAGACCGACCAACCCGACGGTGTTCGCATCCACCCGCCGCGGCGGTGTGTCCCACACCACCGCGCAGCGTCCCTTCGTCTTCCTGCGTCGGAGCAGTTGTGTGCGCGCACCGTCGCCGGAGCGCTCGTCGCGCCACGTCGCTGCACTCTTTGGTGGTGCGCGGTTTTCCTTGACCGCTTTGCGCTTGTCCTTGACCGCTTTGCGCTTGTCCTCGATGTCGAGTCCGTCCCAGGCTCCAGCGTCCCAGTCCAGATGCTTTGACATCCACTTCTTCCAGGAGGCGTCTTCTCCGAGCACCCGCGCGACGCGCGCTCTCGTCGCGTCCTCATGAAGCTTCAGCGCGGTTCTCGCCTGTCCAACCGCAGGACGTGCGAGCACCACCGGCACGTTGCCCATCCACGGGGTCTCGCTTCGCCACTCGGTGAGCCGCCCGGACAGCCCGTCGGGATGCGCTGGACTCTTCTGCTTTGCCGGCACGCTTCCGCCTTGCGGCGCGATGTCGGCGATCGTCCGGTTGTAGACCCCGCGCTGAACGTGCCGGCAACGCGTGAGCGCGGCGTCGAGCGCCAGCGTCCACTTTGCCCGGTAAATGCGGGTGCGCAGCACGGTTGGGGGGGCTCGACACTCTGTCACCGCTTTGCCCTCACCTTCCCCTGTTTTTCCTTCAGGCTTCACGCTTTCAGTCAGTTGCATTGTCCCAACTTGTCAGTTCGAGAGCTACACCCAATCGTTCACGAGAATCGCCGAACCACATGCTGCGAGTCGGCGAAGTCGGTGTAGTGCTTGGGGGCCAGCGCAAGGCCGCCTGCGCTACGGTTACTTGTCGCCTTTTTCAAGGTCGAGCTCATTCCAAGTCATCAATCGAACTTCGTCACGGCGCTGGCCGGTTAGAAAAAGCATACGAACGAGGCTACGTGCCGTTGGTGAGCAGGTGCTTGTGGCATCCCAAATTGCACGGATTTCATCGCGGGAAAGAAAGCGGTCCCGGCTGCGCTCCTTGAACCGCTTTTTCTTTCCCCGATTGATGGAAGCGACCGGATTGACGTCTATCCATTCACGGTCCTCGACGGCCCAATTGCAGAACGCTTTGATCTGGCTGACGACGCGATTGACCTGGACCGTCAGCCCTTCGCCAGCGAGATCGTCCATAAGCTCTAGAACGTGTGCTCTGGTCAGATCCTGCAATGGAATGTTGCCAACCCGGCTAAGGACGTGTTTCTCGAATAGGCGATCGGTCTGTCGCCAGGACTTTTGGTGCTCCTTGCAATGCTCCTCGATGTAGGCTCGCGCAGCCTGCTCCACGGTGCGCTGTCGGCGTTGATCCGTTTCCGCCTTCGCTTCGGGGTCAATGTCATGCTTGGCCAGATTTCCAATCTCAAGGGACTTTCACCGCGCTTCACTCAGCGTTATTGCGGGAAAGGTTCCGAGGCCGATGCGCTGGCGCTGGCCATTAAACCTATACCGACAATCCCAGGATTTTGCCGTCTCGGAAACGCGGAGCGTTAGGTTCCAGCCGTTCGGGTTGGTGTCGGCGTATTCAGCTCGCTCGCCACTGGCTGCCTTTGCTGTCTGACAGAACCGGTCCGTGAGATTCTTTTTCATCTGAACCGACATTCCCCAGATGACATCCAAATTCGCGGAAATCGTACCACGGCCCCATCTCCAAGGGAACTCTGTTCCCATTGCAGCGATCCGATGACATGATTTTGGTAATCGGCCAGCGCGTGGAAGGCCATTTGGTCGTTTCTCTTGCCATCCAGACACACCTCTCGTGTCGCAATCTCCTTGCCGTCGATTCCCTCGGCCTACGCCGGAGCGGGTCTTCGTCGTAGATCATCAATCAGGCTCAAGATTTTCTGGAACAAGCTTCTTGGGACTGCAACCTCGGCCAATTGAAATGTGACGTACCGGCCATGGCTGACAACTTTCGCACCGATCTTGACCAGCTTCTCCCTCAGCGTCGTCAGCGACCATTGCTCCACGGCATCGGGCAACGCCAGGGTACGCATGAAGTTGCCGAGGTTATAGGCGAGTGCATGCAGCTGGAGCCGGACGGCATTGTTGCGTAACGAACGGCATGACAGCCGCGTCCACTTGATGGCGTTCTTGCCTTCCTTGATCCATTGCTCGGCAGTGCCGCGCTGATTGTAGAACGCAACAACCCGCTCGGCAGGACGGCTCAGGTTGGTGACGCTTGAGCGGTGAAACCGATCAAGGCCGACGCGGGGATACAGTTCCCCTGAGTGCCACTCCACCTTGGCGACGACCCGGCGGGGCTCCGTCCAGCTACCGGCCCGATAGCTGAAGTTCGCGTAATACCGACGAACTTCCTTCGGCGGCCGACCGACGGGGCGCTTGAGCAGGTGCGCGATGCTGTCGTGCAGCACCTTGTTGGCCGGAAGCCGGATGGCGTACTTGAAGCCTTCCGCTTCCAGAAACTCATAAACCTCGGGCGAGGCGAAGGCGGCGTCACCACGGAAATAACGCCGGAGTGTCTTGTTCCGGTATCGAGCGACCACCGGGTCCAACACATCGCGCCATTCATGGGCGCTGTGCACGTTGCCCGGACGCAGGGCGCAACGCTCCAGATCGCCGAACTGGTTGAACACGAACAGCGGGTGATAGCACGTGCAGCCGAAGTGACCGTTGTAGGCCGTGCCCTCCTGGTCACCGTAGGTCGGGCTGACGGAGCTGTCCATGTCGAGCACGATAATCTTCGGCGGCTTGCGCTCGTTAACCTGGTCGATCCAGATGCCCAAAAGGTCAGCGAGCGCGGCGAGGTTGTCATTGGTGGCGAGTAACTCCGTCTCGAACCGGCCCATCTGGCTGGTCGATGCGCCGCCGCGCTCGACAGCCCTGCCGCCGACGATCCACCGCATCGCAGGATCGCGCCCCAGCCGGTCGGCGTCGTTCACGTCCTCGTACCCGGCGAGACGACCATAGACGGATTGGCGAAGGAGACCGATGATGCCGTGCCAACCGTTCTTGCCGGTCCGGCTGTCAGCAATAACGTCACCGGCCAGCGTGGTCAGGCCGAGGGCTTCGTCCAGTTCACGATAGGCGAGCAGACCAGCGTCTGACGTGATCCGCGAACCGTGGAACTCGAACTTCAGTCTTCGGTCGAAAAACGCCCGCAGAAGCCCCCGATCCGACTCACCCTCCAGGTTCCGCATTCGACCCACCCTCCGTCTGATCTAATCCACTGATTCTTATACAGGAATCAGACGGAAACCGCATCAGATGGATCGGTCACTTGGGGAATGCGGGTTTAGAGGGCCTCATGGTGGCCAGCGCGCTGTGATTGTCGGCGTATCCGATGAGGCGTAACAATCACCTCTATAGACGCGCGGTGGCAGTTGTGGGTAGATTTGTCGGTTCAGGTGAACGGTTCCGGCTAAGGAGCCACGTCTACAAGAATAACCGAACTGGGAGACATCGAATGCATCATTCCATCAAAAAGGCGACGCTCGGCCTCGCCGGGCTGGCGGTCGCGGCGTCCTTCGCCTTGGCGCCGGCCGCGCGGGCCGGCAGCGTTCCCGAAACGCCGGATCCGATAAAGCTGGCGATCAACGAGTGGACCGGCCAGCACATCACGACCCATGTCGCGGGCGAGATCCTCAAGCGCATGGGCTACTCGGTCGAGTACGTGACCGCGGGCTATTACCCGCAGATGACGGCGCTCGAGGACGACACCATCACCGCGACTCTCGAGATTTGGAGCTCAAACATCGGCGAGAACTACGACAAGGCGCTCGCGACCGGCAATGTCATCGAGATCGGCGACCTCGGCCTCGAGCCGCGGGAAGGCTGGATGTACCCCAAATATGTCGAGGCCCAGTGTCCGGGCCTGCCCGACTGGGAGGCGCTGATGAAATGCGCCGAGGTGTTCGCGACGCCCGAGACCTTCCCCAAGGGCCGCTTCCTCGACTATCCGCTCGACTGGGGCACCACCAACGTCGACCGCATCAAAGCCCTGGGGTTGGATTTCGTCTCGGTGCCGTCGGGCGGCGAAGGCTCGCTGGTGGCCGAGATCAAGAGCGCGGTATCGCGCAAGGACCCGCTGATCATGCAGTTCTGGGCGCCACACTGGCTGCATGCCGAGGTCGAGATGGCGATCGTCAATCTGCCACCCCATGAGGCTGGCTGCTACGACGACGCGTCCTGGGGACTCAACCCGAACGCCACCTACGACTGCGACTGGGAGCTCGGCTACATCAAGAAGATGGTCTGGATCGGCATGGAAGAGAAGTGGCCGGCGGCGTTCCGCCTACTCAAGAACTACAAGCTGAACAACGCCGCGCAGAATGCCATGATGGCCGAAATCGACGTCAAGGGCCGGCCTGTCGAGGAGGTCGTGGCCGAATGGCTCGACGCCAACGAGGGCACCTGGCGTCCCTGGGTCGACCAGGCGATGATGTAAGCGCCGGCAGATGATTTCTGCTTTGTGCGGGACCGGGCAATTGCCCGGTCCCGTCGCATGAGCCTATCGATCCTACGGCATCCGTCGATGTCCGAGAACATCAGCGAAGGCGCGGCGAACGGCGAGATCAAGCTGTCGTGCCGCAACCTGTGGAAGATCTACGGGCCCGAGCCCGAGGGCTTCTTCACCGATTCGGGCGGCGCCGTCGCCGACACGTCGGGCCATATCGAACAGATCCGGAGCACCGGGCACATCGCCGCCGCCTGCGACGTGAGCTTCGACGTCCGCGAGGGCGAGATCTTCATCATCATGGGGCTTTCGGGCTCGGGCAAGTCGACCGTGGTGCGCTGCCTGTCGCGCCTGGTCGAGCCGACCGCCGGCGCGGTGCTGTTCGACGGCGATGACCTGCTCAAGGTTTCCAAGGCCGAACTAATCGACATCAGGCGCCACAAGATGGGCATGGTGTTCCAGAACTTCGGCCTGATGCCGCATCTGACCGTGCTGGAGAACGTCGCTTTTCCCCTCAAGATCCAAGGTATCGGGCGCGAACAACGATTCGCCCGGGCCCAGGAGATGCTCGATCTGGTCGGCCTCGAGGGCCGCGAAGCCGCCTTCCCGCGCCAGCTTTCGGGCGGCCAGCAGCAGCGCGTCGGCATCGCCCGCAGCCTCGCCGTCGAGCCCGCGGTGTGGTTCCTCGACGAGCCCTTCTCGGCGCTCGACCCGCTGATCCGCCGCCAGATGCAGGACGAGTTCCTGCGCCTCCAGCGCCTGCTGCACAAGACCATCGTGTTCATCACCCACGACTTCCTCGAGGCGCTCCGCCTGGCCGACCGTATCGCCATCATGAAGGACGGCGAGATCGTCCAGATCGGCACCCCCGCCGAGGTCGTCATGCAGCCCGCCGACGAATACGTCACCGAGTTCACCCAGGACGTACCCCGGGTCAAGATCATCACCGCCGGTGACATCATGTCGCCGGCGGATTCGGATGCCGGAATCGGGGCTACGGTGGGCGCGGGCACCACGCTCGAGCAGTTGATGCCCCGCTTCAGAAAGGGCATGACGCCCGTGGCGGTGACCGGCGCCGACGGCGCGGTCATCGGCCAGGTTTCGGCGCAGGACGTGCTTACCGCGTTGGCCAGCGCCGAGGACGAGCCCGAATGACGACCGTCGAGGACGCCCACGGCCTGCTCGAAGAGGCGCCCCCGCGGCGCAGCGATTGGGGCCTGATCACCTGGCTGGCCGTCGCCGTCATCGCCGCCGCCTGCTTCTACTTGAGGACGGATCACGCGTGGCTGATCAGCTACCCGGACGACGGGGTACCGCCGATCCGCGACTGGTGCAATGTGGCGATGGACTGGTTCGTCCTGGTCTTCAAGCCGCTGTTCCGCGCCATAAGCTGGCTGCTCGACTGGCCGATGACCTGGCTCAAGGATCTGCTGCACTGGCTGCCCTGGCCGGCGACCATTGCCATCGTCACCGTCATGGCCCATGCCGCGTCCGGCTGGCGCCTCGCCCTGTTCAGTATGCTGGCGTCGCTTTACATGGTGGTCGTCGGCTATTGGGACGAGAGCATGAACACCCTGGCGCTGGTTGGCGTCTCGGTGCCGGTATCGGTCGGCGGCGGGTTCCTGCTCGGCCTGCTCGGCTTCAAGTCGCCCATGGTCCGGGTGCGAGTCTCGCATGGCAGTGATGTCTGCGGCTTGGTTCGTTGAGTTCAGGCAGCGATTGCCATGGCTGCTGCACGTGGACTGATGTTGTCGTTGGCCGGTGTGTCGGTTGCGCTGATCAGGGCCTTCCATGCCCGCTCGAAGCGGCCGGATTTGATCAGGGCGCGGAAGGTCAGAACAGCCTTGAGAACGGCAGAGCAATAATCCCCCACTGAAGCGGCCGGTCGATCCGGCTGCGGCGGACCAAAATGGGACCGCGTATAGCCTTCTGTCAGGGTTGCTCTGACTGGAAGGCGGGGGGGATGTATCGGGTGGAGTTGTACGCACGGGTTCGGCGGGCGTGTCATGTCGAGGGGATGAGCACCCGCGAGGCCTCGCGGGTGTTTGGTGTAGACCGCAAGACGGTCCGTAAGATGCTGTCGTTCTCGGTGCCGCCAGGGTATCGCCGAAGCGCGCCGCCGAGGCGGCCAAAGCTGGGTCCGTTCACGGGAATCATCGATCGGATCTTGGAAGACGATCGGACCAGCCACCGCAAGCAACGGCACACTGCGAAGCGCATCTTCGACCGCCTCCGGGACGAGTACGGTTTCACGGGCGGCTACACCATCGTGAAGGACTACGTTCGTGAGCAGGGGCTTCGGTCGCGTGAGGTGTTCGTGCCACTCTCCCATTCCCCCGGTCACGCCCAGGCGGACTTCGGCGAAGCGATGGCGGTGATCGGCGGCGCGTTACGGAAGATCCACTTCCTTGCCTTCGACCTTCCCCACAGTGATGGTTGCTTTGTTGCGGCCTATCCGGCGGAGACGACCGAAGCATTCTGCGATGGCCACAACGCGGCGTTTGCCTTCTTCGGCGGCGTCCCCCGATCCATCCTGTACGACAACACCAAGCTGGCGGTTGCCCGGATCCTGGGCGATGGGAAGCGGCAGCGAACGCGCGTCTTCACGGAGCTTCAGTCCCACTATCTGTTCGAGGACAGGTTCGGCCGGCCGGGCAAGGGCAACGACAAGGGCAAGGTCGAGGGACTGGTCGGCTTCATCCGGCGGAACTTCCTGGTCCCCGTCCCGCGTGCCGAGAGCTTCGCGGCCCTCAACGATGCTCTCGCCGAACAGTGCCGCCGGCGCCAGGCGGCGCGGCTGCGGGGCCACAAGGAGACCATCGGCGAGCGTCTCGAGCGGGATCGTCAAGTTCTCTTGCCATTGCCGCCTGCTCCCTATGATGCCTGCGATAAGCGCCCTGGACGGGCGAGTTCGCTGTCGCTGGTGCGTTACCGCAGCAACGACTATTCCGTGCCCGTGGCCTACGGCCACCGTGAGGTGCTCATCCGGGGCTACGTCGATGAGGTGGTGATCAGCTGCGGGGCCGAGGTGATCGCCCGGCACCGCCGGTCCTACGACAGCGAGGACCTGATCTTCGACCCGCTGCATTACCTGCCCTTGATCGAGCAGAAGATCGGCGCCCTCGACCAGGCCGCGCCATTGGCGGGCTGGGACCTGCCCGAGGCCTTCATCACTCTGCGGCGGCTCCTCGAAGCTCGTATGGGCAAGGCAGGCAAGCGCGAGTACGTCCAGGTGCTCCGTCTACTGGAGACCTTCCGGCTCGAGGAGGTCGAGGGTGCGGTCGGCGACGCCCTGCGGCTCGGCGCAATCGGCTTTGATGCGGTGAAGCACCTGGTACTGTGCCGCATCGAGCGGCGGCCGCCCAGGCTCAACCTCGACGTCTATCCGTATCTGCCGCGCGCCCGGGTCGCGATGACGTCCGCCAAGTCGTACATGAGCCTGCTGTCGGGGCTCGGCGCATGACCGACACACCGCAAGTGCTGCTCGCCCACCACCTCAAGACGCTGAAGCTGCCGACCTTCCTGCGCGAGTACGACAAGATCGCCCGGCAGTGCGCCTCGGAAGGCGTCGATCACGTCCGCTACCTGTTGAGACTCGCCGAGCTCGAGCTGATCGACCGCGAGCGCCGCATGGTCGAGCGGCGCATCAAGGCGGCGCGCTTCCCCGTGGTCAAGAGCCTCGACAGCTTCGACTTCAAGGTCATCCCCTCGCTCAACAAGGCGCTGGTCCTGGAGCTGGCCCGCTGCGAGTACATCGAGCGCCGCGAGAACCTCATCGCGCTCGGCAACAGTGGGACCGGCAAGACCCACATCGCCCTCGGTCTCGGCCTGGCGGCCTGCCAGAAGGGCCTCTCGGTCGGCTTCATCACCGCCGCCGCGCTGGTCCACGAACTCATCGAGGCCCGCGATGACAAGCAGCTGCTGAGGTTCCAGAAGAAGCTCGCCACCTACAAGCTTCTGATCGTCGACGAACTCGGCTTCGTGCCGCTGTCGAAGACCGGCGCCGAGCTGTTGTTCGAGGTGTTCAGCCAACGCTACGAGCGGGGCTCGACCCTGGTCACCACCAATCTGCCCTTCGACGAATGGACCGAGGTGTTCGGCTCCGAGCGCCTCACCGGCGCGCTCCTCGATCGCCTCACCCACCACGTCAACATCCTCGAGATGAACGGTGACAGCTACAGGCTCAACCAGAGCCGCAGGCGTCAAACCCCGACTGCTAACTGAACCGACCACCCAGCCCACGCTTGACCCCGTGGGCCCACAGGTCCCTCCCGCGCGCGCCGCCGCGTCAGCCTGTTGAGGGCACGCCGCGTCGCGCGCGGGGCCCTCCCGTGGACTACGGGGACAAGCCCGCAGCCGCCAAGCGGTCCCTTCTTACACCGCCGAGGTGGTCCCTTTTTGCTCCGCCATTGACACAGCCTGTCCGCCGACGATCCGCCAGCGCATGCCGGAGCGCTTCATGCGCTGTGTCACCAGGGTCTTGTTGGCAGCTTCGACCACGCCTGAGCCGATGGCGATGCCCTCTTCCTTCAGGGCGTGGTAGCGCATGCGATGGCGATGCTTGCGGAAGAAGGCGAGTTCCCGCTCGGTCTCGGCCCGGTCCGGCGCAGCGGCGGCATCGCGAAGGTGGCGCAGCGCCCGGATCACCTTGGCGACGCCACGGGGATCGTGACGGAGGATCTCGCGGTACTTCTCGAACCAGCCGGGCGCCACGGCATGGTCGGACGCGGTTTGCAGATGTTCGCAAGCATGCCAGAAGTCGATCACCTCGGTTTCGGGCGACAGGGTCTCCAGGAAGGTCCAGTTGTCGGCGGCGCCATCGGCGATAGCGACGATCCCGATCTCGGGGCGTGCTCGCCTGATGTGTGCGACTTCGCTTGCAAGCTGCGCCTTCAGCGTGAGCTTGCCGCTCTCCGGCATGCGGCCGAGATAGAGGGTCTTCAGGCGCTTGCCCTCGGCGTCGTGGAAGGAGACCGTGCCGCAGGCAGCCTCGCGCCAGGAGGCCTTGGCGCGACCGTCCTCGCCGGGTCTCAGCGGCACCATGACGCCGTCGAGGGAGACCGAGGCGGTGGTCGCGTCCTGCGGTATGCCCTCGGCCTCACGGATGCTGCCCAGCGTCTCCGGGCCGAGGCTCTCCCAGCATTCGTGCATGCTCAGGGTCAGGCGCTGCAGGGTGCTCACCGACGGCGTCATGGCGCCGGTCTTCGCAAAGAACGCCGCCGCTTCCCGGGCCGTGCAGTGACCCATCATCAGCAGACCGAGCTCGGCCGCCGGCCGCGTCAGGTAATCGTCGACGAGGCCCAGGCTCTCGTCGACCGGCACCGGCGATGCCCCGCTCGCGCCGCTGCGGTAACGCGCTCGCCGGTAGGTGTGCCTCCCATTTATCTCATCCGGGGTGCATCAAGAACGCCGACCGGTCCGCCGGCACTGGTGATGGCACCATCTTCGCTGTGAGGCGGGCATAGTCATCTTCGGAAACGGTGCTGTCAACTTAACGAAGGCAGGTCGCAGTTGAACGTCTGAACTGAGCGGCTCAAGCAGCAGCGGTCACGGTCCGCCACGTGTTCATCGCGTCACCGCGGAATTGGCGCATTGTCTTGCGAGTGATCAGATGACGTTGGACATTGAAGGTGTTGTAGATGGCGGCGTGGGTGGAGAGAAACCTTTGCGCCGATCCTGATGACTTGAAGCCCTGCATCCTGCGTTCTCGTTGTCGAACCGGCAGGTGCGAATTCTCCGCCCGATTGTTGCTCCGTCCGCCGGTAACGTGTTTCCCCGTCATGTTGAGATCACGCAATGCTGCCCCGTAAGATGGCAGTTTATCGGTCACCACCTTATTCGGCGCATACCCCTGCTTCTTGAGCAGTTTGCGCATCAGCTTGAGTGCTGCTTTCTTGTTCCTCCGGGACTGAACCAGGATATCCAGCACCTCACCCTCGCTGTCCACCGCCCGCCATAGATACATCCGTTTTCCGTTGATGGAGGAAAACACCTCATCAAGGTGCCACCGGTCGTCTGGTCGAGGGCGTGATTGTCTCAGTTTTCGGGCATAGGCCTGCCCAAACTTTAAAGCCCAGCGCCGTATCGTCTCGTAAGAAACATCGACACCACGTTCAGCGAGCAGATCCTCCACATCGCGGTAACTGAGCGGAAACCGGAAACACAGCCAGACGGCGCGCTGGATTATCTCTGCAGGAAACCGATGTCGGCGGTAGCTGATCTTGTTCATAACAGGAAGCTACTCGCCACCCGCAGCTGACACCAGCCAGTTACCGTGACAGCACCCTAAAAAGGATGTCTGGCTCCGGCCCCTGCGACGGGATTGGAAACGCACCCTCAATCGCTAAAATCGGCCGGGGCGAATGGAAACGCCCGCGCTGATTCCACGGCCTGAACGAACGCTTACGGTTCGCGGGTAAGCGTTCGTTCAGGCCGTGGAATGGGTCCCGTCAAGCGCATCTCCCACGTTGAGGCGAGGCCCCACAAGGTGCTGTCTTTCTGCTGGTAACGCGATTTGCCATGCGCTATCGTCGTGCGCATGGTGGTTCTGGACGAGGATTTTGGCACCAACCTGACGCTGGTCGAGGGTAATGGCGGGGTCCGGTTGTCCCCCGTGTCGGTGCCGGAGCACGCGCCGCGCGACTGGCGGTCACAGTGTGAGCGGGAACGGGCGCGGGCGGACGCGGCCGAAGCGCGCGCGGAAGAGCTGCGCTGGGCGGAAGTGGCCGCCCGCAGCGATGGCGGTTCGTGGAAGTCTCGGTTCAAGGCCTGCCGGCGCAGGCTGAGTGAGGCCGTCGAAGAGACGAAGGAAGCCCGCCGCACGGCAAGGGACGTGCCGTCCTTGCAGGCGGAAGTGGCGCGCCTGGAGACGCTCCTTTCTGAAGCCGGCATCGCGTCGGCCTTCGATACGGCCGGGGCGCTGCGCAAGGAGAACGCCCGGCTGCGCAAGGCCCTGGCGGCATCGAAGGCCCGAGAGGGCGCGACCGGGCCGTGGCCCGCTCCGCCCCGGCGGCGCACCGTCCTGGAGCCTTCCCCGGACCAGAAGGAGACCGTCAGGTCGCTTCGCACGGAACTCCGCCGGCTCGACAAGGAGGTGGTCCGGCGGGACAAGGAGAACGCCCGGCTGAACACGCGCCTCGACCAGGAGAAGGAGAGGACGGAGCGCATCAGGGAGACCGCGAAGAAGCTGTCCAGCGAGTCCCTTCGGCTCCACCGGGAGGTGAGGATACTGGGCGACGCCGAGGCCCGCGCCCGGTCGCTGTCCGACGAGGTTTTCTGGCTGCGCCATGCCCTGGAGGTGTCCAAAGCCGGTAAGGAGAAGTTGAAGGCCCGGCTCGCCAAGCTTCGGGCGGCCGGGGCGACGCTGTCGAAGCTGCCGTCCGACGAGGCTGCTCAACTGCGCGCGGCGTTGAGGCGGTCGCGGCGCCAGAAGACGACGATCGAGGCGCTGCGCAAGGGCAACGCCCGTCTGCGCAGGACCATGCGGAAGTTGGAGACCCGGAAAGCGGCGCTGGCGGTTCAGCCTGCCAAGCTTCGCGCGATCAGGAAGGCACTCGAGTCCGAGCTTGCCGGGCTTCGGGCGGTCAGGAAGACGTTGTCGAAGTCGCTGTCCGTTGCAGACGCCGATCTCCGCAGGGCTCTGCGAAGGTCGCGGCGCCAGAAGGCTACGATCAAGTCGCTGTCCCGGGAGAACGCCCGCCTGCGCAAGGGCGCGAAGACGTCGCGGAACCGGATCGAGACGCTGGAAGTCCAGCTTGAGAGGCTTCGTGCGACCGGGGCGGTGCTGTCGAGGGCGCTCTACGGCCGCAAGAGCGAGCAGCAGGACAAGCCGGGCTCGGAACACAAGCGCGGCCAGCAGCGCGGCGCGCCCGGCCACGGCCGCACCCAGCGGCCCGGGCTCGATGAGCGCACCGAAGAGCACAACCCGCCGCCGGATGCGTGCGTCTGCGGCCGGTGCGGGCAGCCCTATGCGCCGAACGGCGCCGAGGAATCCACCCTCGTCGAGATCGAGGTCAAGGCCTACAAGCGCGTGATCCGCCGTCCGCGCTGGCGCCGGACCTGCGAGTGCGCGTCGTCGCCCATGGAAGTGTCGGCGCCCCCGGTGCCGCGGCTGTTCCCCAGGACGCTCTACGGGACCAGCTTCTGGGCACGCTTCCTGTTCGAGCACTGTGCCTGCTTCCGCCCCGTGCACCGCGTTGCCGCGTGGATGTCCGCCCAAGGGCTGACGGTCTCGCCGGGGACGCTGGCCGACAGCCTGAAGCGGTTCGTGCCGCTGCTCGAGCCGCTGGCCGAGGCGATCCTTGCGCACCAGAACAAGGCGGCGCTGCGCCATGCCGACGAGACCAGCTGGCGCGTCCAGGAACTTCGCGGGGAAGACCGCTCGAGCCGCGCCTGGCTGTGGGTCTCGGTCAGCAATGACGCGGTCTCTTTCCATATCGACCCCTCGCGCAGCGCCGAGGCGGCGCAGAAGCTGTTCGGCGACGCTCTCCTCGACACGGTCATCGTCTGCGATCGCTATAGCGCCTACAAGCGACTCGCTCGCCTTCGCGAGGGCAAGGTGACCCTTGCATTCTGTTGGTCCCATATGCGCCGCGATTTTGTCGAGTGCGCGGCCGGCCAGGTGAGACTGACGGACTGGTGCCAGGGATGGATCGAGCGGATCGCGTCGATCTACCGCCTGAACGAGGCGAGGTTGGCTCATTACGACCCCGTGATCAAGCGCCAGACGCCGGCGTTCGACGCGGCGCAGGGCGCGTTGAAGGCGGCGCTCGACGGCCTGTTCGCGGAGGCCGCCCGGGAGTTGGTCGGCCTGCCGGACCAGGCGCGCCAGGGCAGGGCGCTGCGCTCGCTGCTGAACCATCGCGAAGGGCTGAGCGTGTTCGTCGACCGCCCGCAGGTGCCTCTGGATAACAATCGCGCCGAAAGATTGTTACGAGGTCCGGCCATAGGGCGACGGCTGTCGTTCGGTTCCGACAGCGAGGACGGCGCCAGGTTCACGGCGATCATGTACTCGGTGGTGGGCACGCTCTCGATGAATGGCATCGACATCCTGAGCTGGCTGGACACGTGGCTCGCAGCGTGCGCGGAGAACGATCGCAAACCACCGGACGACCTGTCGCCGTGGCTGCCATGGTCGATGAGCGAGGAGCGCAGGCGCGAACTCATGGCGCCGGCGTGACCGGCGCGATCGAGTGCCGTTATTACGGCCGCGACTTCACCGCCGGGGAAATGGCGCTGCTGCGCGCGCTGATCGCCGGGCCGCCGCCGTTGAACCGCCATATGCTGTCGAAGGAGTTCTGCCGGCGCATCGGCTGGTTCAAGCCCGACGGCGGCCTCAAGGACATGATGGCCAGGGTCGCCATGCTGGCCATGCACAGGGACGGCCTGATCGCCCTGCCGGCGCCGCAGGGACGGCAGAACCGGCCCGGGCCGATCGTCTTCGGGCCGGACACCGAAGCGCCGCTGTTCCCGGCCCCGACGACCCTCGACAAGGTCCGTCCGCTCGACCTGCGCCCCGTCGTGCGCGGCACCCGGGAGAGCAAGCTCTGGAACGAGTTCGTCGCCCGCTACCACTATCTCGGATACAAGACCCTGGTCGGCGCCCAGATGCGCTACGCCGTCCACGACCGCGACGGCTGGCCGCTCGCCATGCTCGGCTTCTCCACCGCCGCGTGGAAGCTCGCCCCGCGCGACAACTTCATCGGATGGACACGGCAGAAGCGCGAGAAGAACCTTCCCTTCGTGGTCGACAACCCGAGATTCCTGATCCTGCCCTGGATCAATATCCCCAACCTGGGTTCGCACATCCTGGCCATCATCCGCCGGCGCCTGCCCGATGACTGGACCGAGCGCTACAACACCACGCCCGTGCTCATCGAGACCTTCGTCGAGACCCCGCGCTACACCGGCGCCGTTTACAGGGCCTCCGGCTGGACCCGCGTCGGGACCACCCAGGGGCGCGGGCGCTACGACCGGGACAGGCAGTCCGACAAGCCTAAAAAGGATGTCTGGCTCCGGCCCCTGCGACGGGATTGGAAACGCACCCTCAATCGCTAAAATCGGCCGGGGCGAATGGAAACGCCCGCGCTGATTCCACGGCCTGAACGAACGCTTACGTTCGCGGGCAGCGTGATAGTGCGGTTATGGTGAACGACGACAAATATGCGCCTGTATGCGCTGGAGTTAGATCGAATCCGCTTGCTATTTGCTTACGGGAAAATGCGAACCGGAACAGAGGCAACCTAAATTGCACGTCGAGGAATTGAATTACGTCGTATTATCAATGGGTTATGATAAGAGTGTCAGGACGTCTTGGCTCTGGTGAATTTTTCGGCGTCCGAACCCGGTAGATTGTCATTCCACGCCAGCACGTCGCGCTGGCCCGGCTTGATGGCCTCGATGCGTCGTTTCGTTAGTCTCGTGATCAGCTCCAGGTAAGCACTGGGTAAGCACGGGTAAGCACGGGTAAGCGGAATTCCACGTATTTTGACGTAGACAACGCAGTGTTTCTACCGTGAAAATCTATGCTATTCCAATTACTAAGGGGGTTATGTGGTATTTCGCAGTACCATGCCGTAACACTGACAAACAGACTTAAAATCCGTTCCCCGTAAGGGGTTGGGGGTTCGACTCCCTCCGCGGGCACCACTTATCCGAACCGATCGATGAACGACACCGCCGCTGACAGGCGATGTCGCGCGGCGTGTATCTCGCGTGACTCGGCGGGCGACTGCTATATTCTTTCGCCGAAGAAGTGGCGGCCTCGGGGACTCTAGGGAGTGACGGCGATGAACATCGTGAAATTGGCTGTGGCGGTAGTTCTGGTCATCGCGGTTTGGCAGCCGACCGCGCGTCAGGCGGCGGCGCAGGACGACACGCCGCGCGCGATCACCAAGATCGCCGGCTATCTCTACCGCTTTCAGAACAAGTTCCATTACTCGGTGTTCCTGGTGACGCCCGAGGGCGTCATCGCCACCGACCCGATCAACGCCGAGGCCGCGACCTGGCTGAAGGGCGAGATCGCGGCGCGCTTCGGCGTGCCCGTCAAGTACCTGGTGCTGAGCCACGACCACGCCGACCATTCGGCCGGCGCCGAGGTCTTCGCCGACACCGCCACGGTCGTCGCGCACGAGAACGCCAAGGCCGCGATCGTCGGCGAGGGCCGGCCGACGGCGGTGCCCGACATCACATTTGCGGACCGCATGACCATCGAGCTCGGCGGCAAGCGGGTCGAGCTGATCTATCCCGGCCGGTCGCACTCCGACAACCTGATCGTCATGCGCTTCCCCGACGAAAGGGTGCTCTTCGCGGTCGACATGGTGACGGTCGGCCGCCTGCCCTACCGCAACCTGTCCGACGCCTACTTCCCCGACTGGATCGAGGCGCTCGGCCGCCTCGAGGCGCTTGACTTCGATATTCTGGCACCCGGCCACGGGCCGCTCGGCGGCAAACAGGACGTCGCCGACCATCGGCGCTATTTCGAGGACCTGCACGCCGCGGTCGTGGCCGCCGCCCGCGCCGGGCAGAGCCTCGACGAGATGAAGCGGAGCATCACACTGGACGCCTACAAGGACTGGGGCCAGTACGACGCCTGGCGCGAACTCAACATCGAGGGCATGTACGCCCGGGTCAGCCTGCAACGTCGCGGCAACTGAGCGGGCGAGGATGGCCGCCCCACCCCGCCCCGCGCTGACCCATGCGCTGATCGCCCGGCGCTTCCCCGACCCGGTGCCGGACGCCGGACGGATCGGGCCGTATCTGGACGAGGCCGAGATCGCCGCGAGGCTCGACGCCGACATTGCCGCGGCCGGCGGGCCCGACCGCGACATCTGGCTGTTCGGTTACGGCTCACTGGTCTGGCAGCCGCGTTTCGAGGTCGCCGAGCATCGCACCGCCAGGGCCCACGGCTGGCACCGCCGCTTCTGCCTGTGGCAGTGGTGGTCGCGCGGCACCCGCGAGGCGCCCAATCTGATGCTTGCGCTCGATCGCGGCGGCTCGTGCACCGGCATCGCCTACCGCGTGCCGGGACCCGACGTGAAGTCCAAGGTCGCCGAGCTGTGGCGCCGCGAACTGATGGGCGACGGCTACCGGACGTGCTGGCTCAATCTGTCGAGCCCCGAGGGGCCCTTGCGCGCGGTCGCCTTCGTCGCCAACCACGAGACGGAACGCTATGCCGGCAAGTTGAGCGACCATGCGGTCGCCGATCGGATCGCGGCGGCCTGTGGGCACTTCGGCTCGGGCGCGGAGTATCTCTTGAACACCGTCGCGGCACTCGAGCGGATCGGCGTTCACGACGGCATGCTGTGGCGCGTGCAGGAAATGGTCGCCGAGCGGATCGCCGCCAACTGCGAGGCCTGATCGATTGGCAATTCGGCTCATGCGCGGGAACGCATCGACCTCCAGCTTCGCCGCCGCAATGGGCCCCGCTCTCGGCCTGGGTATTTTGGCATGGGCCGGCCTGGTCGCGGCCGGCTCGACCGAAATGGCCGATCCCGACGATGCCGCGCAGGTCGAACGCGGCGCGCGTATCTACGCCGAACACTGCGCCGCCTGCCACGGCGCCGAGCTCCAGGGTCAGCCAAACTGGCGGACGCAGCTCTCGACCGGCGGGTTGCCGGCGCCACCCCATGACGAGACCGGGCACACCTGGCATCACGCCGACGAGATGCTGTTCGTCTATACCAAGCTCGGCGTTAAGGAAGGGTTGGGTATCGAGGGTTTTCAGAGCAACATGCCGGCGTTTCGCGACACCCTGTCGGACGCCGACATCTGGGCCAGCCTCGGCTATATCATGAGCCGCTGGCCGGCGCGGGTTCGCCAACGCCAGGACAACATCAACGAACAGTCGAAGTGACAATCATGGGAGGCACGTCGTGACCGATTGGAACGTCACCGAGCGCGCCGCGGCATTGCACGCCGAGGCGCTGGTGTGGGACGACCACGCCGGCTTCGAGCCCGAGCCCGACGTCGATCTCGGTCAGCTCGCGCGCTGGCGCGACGCCGGCGTCGACTACCTCTCGGTCAACGTCTGCTACGACCGCCGGCCATGGCACGCCGCGTTCAAGACGATCGCCGCCTACCGCGCCTGGATCGCCGCACACCCCGACGACTATCTGCTGGCCGGGACGGTCGACGACGTGCGCCGCGCCAAGGCCGAGGGCCGGCTCGCGGTAGCCTTCGACCTCGAGGGCATGGGCGCGCTCGACGGCGAGATCGGCATGGTCGATGTCTATCACCGGCTCGGCGTGCGCCAGATGCTGTTCGCCTACAACCTCAACAACGCGGCGGGCGGCGGCTGCCACGACGCCGACATCGGGCTGACCGCCTTCGGGCGCGACGTCGTCGCGGCGATGAACCGCGTCGGCATGCTGATCGACTGCTCGCACTCGGGCTACCGCACGACCATGGAGGCGATGGAGCTATCGGCGGCGCCGGTGATCTTCTCGCATTCGAACGCGCGCGCCCTGACCGACCATGAGCGCAACATCCGCGACGACCAGATGACCGCCTGCGCGGCGACCGGCGGCGTCGTCGGCGTCACCGGAATCGGCCTGTTCCTCGCGCCCGACGGCGCCACTGTCGCGGGCCTGATGCGCCACATCGACTACATCTGCGGGCTGATCGGGCCGGACCACGTTGGGCTGGCGCTGGATTACGCCTTCGGGCAGAACCTGGCGGACGAGAGCCTGGCGGGCGCCAGTGACTACTGGCCGGCGCGCCAGTATGGAGACGGCGACATCGGCTACGTCGCGCCCGAGGCCTTCCCGGCGATCACCGAGGGCCTGATCGGGCTGGGTCTCGGCGACGACGAGGTCCGCAGTATCCTGGGCGAGAACTTCCTGCGCGTCGCCGGCGAGGTGTGGCGCTGAGCGGCGCTCGGGTGGATTCAGAATAAATATATACTGCTTACGTTTAAATACGAGGCACCTTCTAAACATAAGCACCTTCTATACATAAGCAGTATATATTTATTGCCGCCGTGGCGGCGGCGGTCTAAGCTGTGCCCATGGCAAGATCCGCCCGACTCGTCGTTCCCGGCTGCCCGCACCACGTGACCCAGCGGGGCAACCGTGGCCAGAAGGTGTTCTTCGACGACGCCGATTATCGCGACTATATCGCGCTGATGGCGGCGTCCTGCGCCAAGGCGGGCACCGCGGTCTGGGCCTACTGCCTGATGCCCAACCACGTGCATATGATCTTGGTGCCGTCGCACGAGGACGGCCTGCGCGCGGCGGTCAGCGACACGCATCGGCGCTATGCGCGGCACGTCAACGCCCGCGAGGACTGCGGCGGGCATCTGTGGCAGGGCCGCTTCGCCTCGTTCCCGATGGACGAGGCGCATCTCTTGGCCTGCGCCCGCTACGTCGAGCTCAACCCGGTTCGCGCCAAACTCCACCGCAGTCCGCGCGCCTGGCCATGGTCGAGCGCCAGGGCGCATCTCGGCGGCAAGGACGATGCGCTGGTTACCGTCGCGCCGCTGCTCGAGCGCGTCGGCGACTGGAAGGCATTCCTCGCCGGCGGCCTCGACGACGCGGCGCTGGACGCCATCCGCGGCCGCGAGCGCAGCGGGCACCCGCTCGGCGACAACGCCTTCTTCAGGAAGCTCAAGCGGCGCTTCGGCCGCGACGTCAAGCCGGCCAAACGCGGCCGCCCACCCCTCCCTAAAACGTAAGCAGTATACATTTACGCACAGCCGGACGCTTTCCCTTGGCGCCCATAAAAACCTAAACAGTATACATTTACGTACCGTTAGGGAGTCGGTGATCGGCGTCGAAAGTGTATACTGATTAGGTTTAATAATCCGCGGCCGCGAGCGCGACGGGCATCCGCTCGGCGACAATGCATTCTTCGGGAAGCTTAAGCGGCGATTCGGCCGTAACGTCAAGCCAGCCAAACGCGGCCGCCCGCCCCGCAGACCCGCCTGAGCCACGTTCCCATCGGCATCTGCCGTCGGCCTCCCCGCGCGAGACCAGGGATGCCGACCGAAGCGGCATCGTCGGCCGACCCGAGCCGCCCGTGTGGACGGCGTTGTCATGGCTTGGCGAATCGTGCGATTGTTGCGGCGTCACCTATCGGTAAGAAACCTTTCACTCGATCAGGGAAGAACCTTGCCTATCCGGTTTACACCCACACCCACTAGGGCTAGAATGGGCGCAAACCGGATATAGGGGAGCGCGCCATGGATGTTCTCGACCGCGCCGATCTCCCATTCCCGCATTCGCCACCTCAACATGGTTCTTGGGCTGTCCACCGATCCTGTCTTGGTTGGGCCGCACCATGCCCGAGCGGAGCTTGTGGAGAATTTGAAAGGCCGTCTCGTAGCGCGAAAGACCAAGTTGCCGCTGAAACTGCACGGCGGACATGCCGGGCGTCTGACTGGCGACCAGATAAGCGGCCCAGAACCAGACGTTCAGCGGAGTGTGGCTACGCTCCATCACTGTTCCCACCGTCAGCCCGGTGTTCTGGCGGCACTTGCGGCAGCGCAGGACGCCAGGGCGGTTTTCAAAGTGGAACGGCTCTCCCGCCGTGCCGCAGTGCGGGCAGGCAAAGCCGTCTCCCCAGCGGGCTTTCTCCAGGTAGGCGGCGCAGGCCGCATCATCGGGGAAAAGTCGCTGGAACTCGGGTAGCGAATGCGGGAATGGGAGATCGGCGCGGTCGAGAACATCCATGGCGCGCTCCCCTATATCCGGTTTGCGCCCATTCTAGCCCTAGTGGGTGTGGGTGTAAACCGGATAGGCAAGGGAGGAACGAAGATGGCTTATACGCTCGAAGGACAGCTCTTGGAGGTCTGCAACTGCCGGGTGCTCTGTCCGTGCTGGATCGGCGAGGATCCCGATTTCGGCACCTGCCAAGGCACCCTGGCGTGGAAGATCGAGAAGGGGACGATCAACGGCATCGACGTCTCCGGTCTCTCAATCTGCCTCCTCGCCCACATTCCGGGCAACATCTTGCAAGGCAACTGGCGCGTGGTCGTCTACGTCGACGAGCAAGCCAGCGACGAGCAGCAGGAGGCGCTGCTCGAAGTCTACTCGGGCAAGGCCGGCGGACCGGTGGCGGACTTCGCCGGGCTGGTCGGCGAGATCGTCGCCGTCGAACGCGCGCCGTTCACGGTCGAGGTCACCGAAGGCAAGGGTACGCTCAAGATCGGCGACGTCATCTTTGCGGAGATGGAGCCGTACACGGGCGCCACGGGCGGCTTGACGACGTTGCATGACACGGCGTTCTCGACCATCCCGGGATCACCCGCTTACGTCAGCAAGGCGGGGAGCTACAAGGCCAAGAATGCGGCGCTCGGCATCGACGTCGACCTCGAGGGCCACAACGCCGTTACCGGGGCCTTCCGCTTCGAAGGCTGATCGCGGCGCCGAAAGCGAGGTCGCGGCGGCGCGGCGAGACGGCGCTGCCTCGCCGCCGACGCCCTCGCGAGGCCTCGGTCACGCGCGCAATCCGGTGCTCTCGACAGGGTGGACGGGATGAAGGCCATCGCTCATCGCAACGCGTTCCTGCCCATCATGGGCATGCTTGTCGCGTTCGCCTGGCTCACGCTGTGGCTGTGGGAAGCGTCGCCCTACGGGCGCTACCTCAACCATGGTGAACTGGCCGATATCGACCTCGAGGGCGCCGGCGGCGTCCTGCTGACGGCCGCGCTCTACGTCGCCGGTTGGACGCTGATGACGGTGGCGATGATGCTGCCGACCACCCTGCCGCTTGTCGTGATCTTCCGCCGCCTCACCGCGCGCCGTGCCGACCGGACGCAGCTCGTGACGCTGGTCATCCTCGGCTACCTCGGTATCTGGCTCGCCTTCGGCGTCGCCGCCCACATCGCCGACTGGGTGCTGCACGAGGCGTATGAGCACGTCGACTGGTTGCGGGCGAACGCCTGGGCGTTCGGCGCCGGGCCTCTCTTGCTGGCTGGCGCCTTCCAGTTCACCGCGCTCAAGTACCGCTGCCTGGAGAAATGCCGCACGCCGCTCTCCTTCGTCATGCAGCACTGGCGCGGCAGTCGCGAGCGGACGTACGTGCTCCTGCTCGGCGTACGCCACGGCGCGTTCTGCGTCGGCTGCTGCTGGGCGCTGATGCTCCTGATGTTCGCCGTCGGCACCGGCAACGTCGGCTGGATGATGGCGCTCGGCGCGGTCATGGCGATCGAGAAGAACCTGCCCTGGGGCCGCCGGCTGAGCACGCCGCTCGGCATCGGCCTCTTGCTCTGGGGCGGCCTGATCGTGCTCGACCACACGCTGTCCTGGCAGGGCTGATCGCGGCCGGATTTAAACGTAAGCAGTATACATTTGATCGCGCAGCGTTAGGTTGCGCACGCATTCGATCGCGCGCGGACAATGTATACTGCTTACGTTTAAATGGAGAGGTGCAGGTGTTTAGCGCAACCCGGCGAGGACGATGTCGGTGGCGTCGGCGGTGGCCAGCGTGAGTGCGCGCAGGTCCTCGGGTTCGAGGTTGTGCAGCTTGGTCTTGCCCGTGCAGCGCGCCATCATCGAGGCCTCGCCGGCGCTTGCCTTGATGATGTTGGCGACCGCGCAGCTGCGTTCGGCGAGCGTGTGGTCGGGCGCGAAGTCGATGCCGTGGCGCGCGGTGATCGCGCCGCCGGCGGCCAGCGCGATCGGAATGCCGAGCACCACCGCCTTGCCGCCCAGCGCGATGATCTTGGCCGCGTCGGTGCCCGAGCGGATGCCGCCGAAGTAGACCAGATCGATCTCCTCCTCGCGGTCGAGCCGGCGCAGGATGCGGATGGCGTCGCGCATGATCGCCAAGTCCGGCACGCCGACGAGCTCCGCCCACGGCGCGCCGAGACCGCCGGTGGCGTCCAGAACCAGCATGTCGAAGTCGTTGTCGAGCGCATGGGGGATCGCCGCCTCGAGCACTGTCGGCGACGAGACCGCGAGGCCGAGCAGCTGATCGTCGTTGAGCCGCGCCGCCGCGGGCGCCTCGAAGCGATGGCCGACGGCGTACACCAGACCGGCCGCCGCCGCGCTCGGCGCGATTTGGCCAGGCATGACGAGCTGCAGCCACGGCACCGCGCCGCCGATCGGCCGGACGCCCAGATAGCCGCTGCCGATCTCGGCAAGGCCGGCGGCGACGCCCTCGCGCACTTCCTCGGGCGCATCGTCGAAGCCGGTCGCGAAGAACGGCTGTGAAATCTCCATGCGATCGCCGATGTCGGTCGATATCTTGCACGCCTCGCGGTACGGGTCGATGACCAGCCGCGACAGGTTGGCGGGCAGGAAGACCAGGTCGTCGAGCACGCCGGGCCGGTCCTCGGGGAACGGGTTGTCGCGCGATGGCAGGCGCTTCTTGAGCATCGCGGCGTGGCGCGCGTGGTCGGCCGGGTTGGTGCGCGCCATGGCGAAGATGTCCTCGCGGTGGCGCACGGCATAGTCGGCCGAACCGGTCTCGGCGTCGCAACGGTAGCAGCGCGCGGCCTCTTTCTTCGCCGTCTCCCAGTCGTAGGTCGCCTCGATCTCGGGGAACTCGACGGGATTGTCGCCGACGCCGAAGAACGCGGGCTCGTGCAGCGGCTGGAGCTCCCACATGATGTCCTGCGCGACCTCGACGCGGCGCGTGCGATAGGGTGTGCGGTATGGCATCGGGCTCTCGCGGCCCTCGAGGAACGCCTTGATGTAGTACGCCGCGCGCTGGCCGTGGTTCATCGCCACGACGATGGTCGAGCCGCCGAAGGCGCCATCGCCCGCCGCGAACACCTTGGGGTCGTCGGTGCGCATGCCCTCGTACTCGGTGCGCACACGGTCCTTCACCATCAGGCCGCGTTCGTGAAGCTCGCCGCAATCGGTGAACTGGCCGACCGAGGCAATGATCATGCCGCAGTCGATGTCGTGCTCGCTGCCCGCCACGTCGAGCGGGCTGCGCCGGCCGTCGGCGTCGGGCTCGCCCGGCTCGGTCTTGACGCATTTCAGCGTCAGGCCGTTGCCCTTTTGCGCGATCGCGATCTGGCGCGTCGAGTAGATGAACTCGATGCCTTCCTTGATGGCGCCCTCGAGCTCGACCTTGCGCGCCGGAATCTCGTCCTCGCCGCGCCGGTAGACGACCTTGACGTGTTTGCAGCCGGGCAAGCGCAGCGCGACGCGGCAGGCGTCCATGGCGACGTCGCCGCCGCCGATCACCGCGACCGTCTCTGGCATCTCGGGGCGCGCGCCGGCGTTGATCCTGCGCAGGAACTCGACGCCGTCGATGACCCGTTCGTCGTCCTCGCCTGGCACGTTCATCTGCTTGCCCCACCAGGCGCCGATGGTCAGCAGCACGGCGTCGTGGCGCGCCTTCAGCTCGTCGAGCGTGACGTCGGTGCCGAGCGCTGCGTTGAGGTGGATGTTGAGCCCCGGGCAGCGCTTGGTCAGGCGGTCGAGGTCCTCCTCGATGATGCCGGGTGGCAGGCGGAACGCCGGGATGCCCCAGACCATCATGCCGCCCAGGCGGTCGGTCATCTCGTAGACGTGGACCTCGTAGCCGGCGACGCAGAGGTCGTGGGCGGCGACCATGCCGGCCGGCCCGGCACCGACGATGGCGATCGTCTCGGCGCGCGTCACGGGCACCGCCGGCGGGTCGTAGTCATGGCCGACCTTGTCCATGACGAAGCGCTTGAGGTTGCGAATCTGCAGCGCCCCGTCGGAATCGACGCGTCGGCAGGCCGGCTCGCAGGGCGCGTCGCACACCCGGCCGCAGATCGAGCTGAACGGGTTGGTCGAGGTGATCGCCTCGAAGGCTTCGGCGAACTTGCCTTCCCAGATGTAGGCGATATAGGACGGCGCGTCGGTGCCGACCGGGCAGGCGACCTGGCAGGGCGCCGGCACGAAGTGCAGGTCGGTCCGGTCGTCCGCCAACTCCTCGGGCACCAGGACCTCGTGGGTCGCGCCGGATTTCTCGAACAGCGGCATGTCAGCCCGCCATATCGTAAAGTGCGCGCTCGCGTTCGCGATACTCGGGCGCGTAGGGCAGCCGGGTGATCGCCGCGGCCTCGGGGGTCAGCGCGACCAGGTCGTCGCGGTTGAGCTTGGTCACCGCGTCGTGGCCGAGGCCGAGCGTCAGCGCGGCGATCTGCCAGCGCACGCCCTCGAGGTAGCGGTGGATGTTGTGCGCCTCGACCTGGGGCTTGTAGCGTTTCTCGTGCTCGGGGTCCTGGGTCGCGATGCCGGTGACGCACTGGCCGACGTGGCACTGCATGCAGGCGATGCAGCCGCCGGCGATGATCGTCGCGGTGCCCATGGCGACCGCGTCGGCGCCCAGGCACAGCGCCTTGACCGCATCGATGCCGTCGCGGATGCCGCCCATCAGGACGATCTCGATCTTGTCGCGGCAATCGATCTCTTCGAGCGCGTCGAGCGCGGCGATGATCGCCGAGATCGTCGGGATGCCGACATATTCCATGACCTCGGCGCCGCCCGCGCCGGTCGAGCCCTGCATGCCGTCGAGCTCGACGAAGTCGAAACCGTCTTTCACCGCGATCTTGATGTCGTCGTGAATGCGCCCGGCGCCCATCTTGACGCTGACCGGCAGTCTGTAGCCGGTCGCCTCACGGAATTCCTCGACCTTGATGACCAGATCGTCGGCGCCCAGGATGTCCGGGTGGCGCGACGGCGAGCGCAGGTCGATGCCGTGCGGGATGCCGCGGATGGCGGCGAGTTCCTTGGTAACCTTCTTGGCCATCAGTTGGCCGCCGAAGCCCGGCTTGGCGCCCTGTGAGATATAGATCTCGAGCCCGTCGGCGCGGTTCATGTCATGGATGTTCCAGCCCAGCCGGCCGCCCAGACACTGGAAGATGAGCTGCTTTGCGGCGCCGCGCTGGGCGTCGCTCATGCCCCCCTCGCCGGTGTTCTCGGCGATGCCCGCGAGCCCCGAGGCGATGCCGACCGCCTGCTTGGTCGAGCGCGACAGCGCACCGTAGCTCATCGGCGCGATCATCACCGGCATCGTGAGGTCGAGCGGCTTGGCGCCGTTCTTGCCGCCGATCAGCGTGTGCATCTCGACCTTCGAGACCGGGTCGGCAATCTCGCCGATGGTCGCGAGGTCCTGCTTGAAGGCGAGGTCCGAGAGATGCGGCAACTCGCGCGCGCCGCCGTAGCCACGCACGCGGTAACGACCGATCTGCGACTTGACGTAGAGGTCCTCCTGAATCTTCGGATTCCAATAGTCCGACGCGCCAGAGAACGAGAAGAAGGGGATCGAGCGGATCGGCTCCTCGGACGTGCTGTAGCGCAGCTTCTTGCCCGCGTTGACGACCTTGCGAAAGCCGCCGTTGAACGGGATCTCGTAGCGCTCGAGGAATTCGCGCACGCTGTCCAGCTCGTCGCCCGCGATGTCGATCTCGACGGCGTCGGAGCCGAGCGAATTCAGCTTGCCGCCGAGGTAGATCTCGCCGCCGGTGATGTCCTCGCCCAGGCGCTCGCCCGATTCGCCGACGATGATGATGCGCCCGCCGTACATCATGTAACCGGCCATGAAGTTGGCGTTGCCGGCGCAGCACAGCGTGCCCGCCTTCATCACCTGACCGGCGCGCGAGCCCATGTTGCCGCGCACGACGACCTCGGCGCCGCGGATCGCGACGCCCGGGATGGCGCCCGCGTTGCCGCCGACCACGACCGAGCCGATGTACATATTGTCGGCCAGGCCCCAGCCGACGTTGTTGTCGATCTCGAAGCGCGGGCCGTCGGTCAGTCCGGCGCAGAAGTAGCCGGCCGAGCCACGCACCCGCACGGTAATGGGATGCGTCAGGCCGACGCCGATATGGTGGCGCGCGTCGGGGTTGAGGACCTCGACGTCCTCGCCCCTGGCGCCCGCCTCACGAATCAACTCGTTGGCGTCGCGGACCGCGACGTCGGCTAGATCGATCGTGACCATGTGTTGAAGCTGCCCGGCGGCGGCTCGCGCGTATCGAGCGCCTGGCCGGGGAAGAGGCGGTTGAGCGAGACTTCTTCCGAGGCGATCGCGATCAGGTCGTCGGTCTCGTACATGATCATCGGCTTGACCGCCAGGCGGTCCTTGGCGTAGCCGATCTCGTCCTTGGTCGACACCAGGAACGAGAAGGTGCCGTCGAGATCGTCGATCGAGGTTTCGAGTGCGTCCTTGAGCGCGACGCCCTGCGCCATCTTGTCGGCCAGGTAGACCGCTATCAGCTCGGAATCGTTGTCGGTGGTGAACTGGAAGCCGCGCCGCTCGAGCCTGCGGCGCATCTTCCAGTAGTTGGTGATCTGACCGTTGTGGACGATCGCGACGTCCGAGAAGCCGGTCGCCCAGAACGGGTGCGCGGCCTCGGGCTTGACGTCGGATTCGGTCGCCAGCCGGACATGGCCAAGCCCGTGGGTGCCGTCGAAATCGTGCACGTCGAAGGTGGCGTCGACGTCGTGCGCGCTGCCGACGTCCTTGACGATCTCGAGGCTCTCGCCGATCGAGATCACCTTGGCGGCGTGCTCGATGGCGTAGGCGAACTTCTGCACATCGCCCGCCACCTCGACGACGGCGCGGTAGTTGTTGCCGATCTGCTGGTCCTCGACGATCGCGGCGCCGAGCGTGGCCAGCGTCTCGCGGATACGGCCGATCGAATCGCCCGCCTCGTTGCCCTCGCCGACGAAGAAGCGCAGCTTGAGGCGGCCGCCCTCGGCCTCACCGTAGAGTGCGAAGCCGGTCGAATCGGGGCCGCGGTGCTGGCAGCCGTCGAGCATGTCGACCAGCGCCTGGCCGGTCGAAATCTCCATGCCGCCGTGTTTGAGCATGATGCCGGCAATGCCGCACATGGCCTGTTCCTCGCGCCGATTGTCGGGGCCGTTTCCCGGTCCCCAAGCTAGTGCCGAGCAACCTATCACGCAATCCCTTCCGAGGAAACTTTTTTTCCGCTCAGGAATTACGAAAGATTGTCAGGAATCGCCCCTCAATACGACTCGCCCAATCTCAGATAGTCGTAGCGGTCGGCCGAGTGGACGGTGACTTCGCTGATCTCTCCGTCGTGGACGATGGCGAGCGGCACTTCGACGCCGGCGGGCCCGAGCGCCCAGATGGCGCGGAACATGTCGCGCATGGTCGTCACCGCCCGGCCGTCGACGCCGATCACGACATCGCCCGCGACGATGCCGGCCTCGGCCGCCGGGCTCTCGTCGGCGACCTGGACGACGAAGACGTGGCCGCGCTGATCGTTGGTGAACATGCCGATCCAGGGCGTCGGCGGCCCGGCCGCGCGGCCGTCGTCGATGAGGTCGGCGAGGACCGGCTTCAACAGGTCGATCGGTACGAACATGTTGCCGGGCATGGGCGGGCCGTCCTCAAGCGCGTGGCCGACCATCAGCGAGCCGATGCCGAGCAGCTTGCCGTCGGGGCCGATCAGCGCGGCGCCGCCGTATTCGCGGTGCGGCGGCGCGGTGAAGATGGCGCGCTCCAGGAGGTATTCCCACGAGCCGGCGAAGGGGCGACGCGAGACGACGATGGCGCGCACCGCGTCGCGCACCCCCGAGTAGCTCGCCACCAGCACCCGGTCGCGCCGCTCAAGCGACGCCGACGAGCCGAGCTCGAGCGGCGCGATATCGAGCGGCGCTTGCGCGCGCACCAAGCCGAAGCCGGTCGCGTCGTCGTACGCGACCACGGTCGCCGCGACGCGCCGGTCGTCGGTCGTGATCTTGACCGCGTCGGCCTCGAGAATCAGGTAGCCGATGGTCAGCACCAGCCCGTCGTCGTCGATCACCACGCCCGAGCCCGAACGCATCGTGCCCAGGCTGCCGGCGGTGCGCGCGCTATCCAGCACCTCGGCCTCGATATGCACCACCGCGGCGAAGAAATCGGCGTTCTGGGCGCGCGCCGGCACCGGCAGCGTGGCAATTGCCAACAGGATTATCGGTATGGCCAAGCGGCAGAGGCGGATCATCGATCGGTCCCCTTACGGCGGGACGCGGGCCCGCCCCTTAAGCGACATAGCGCGCCGCCATTGTAATACCAAGGATCAGTTATAAAGACCCCTAGAGACGGCTTGCCGTGGTTCTCGGCTAGGCGCGCCCGTCGCGGCGATGCAGCGCATCGCGAGACGGGCGGAACGACGTCCGCCAGTCTGATAGCGGGCGAGAGCCTCGGCAAGCCGCCCTTCGGGTCGCGGCCGCTTATCGCCGGAGGGCGCCAAGTTGCCTAGCCGATGCGCTGCATCGCCCGCGGCTGCCTTGCCTCACCGGCGAAAAGCGGACGCGATCTCTAGGGGCCTTTATAACTGATCCTTGGTATGATACCGCATCCGGCTGATCAGTTCGGATAGATGGTTTTGGGCCACCAGTGGAAGTCGATACGCCCCTTGAAGAGTTCGGGATTGGCATCGAGAGTGAGGCAGCGCCGGGCGACGACGGCGTCGAGTTCCTCGATGGTCTCGAAGTGTCTGTTTGCGACCGGCTCGTCGAGTACGGGCCAGAGACATTCGGCCGGTTGCAGCTGGGGCGTATAGGGCGGCAAGTAGACGAGGTGGAGGCCTTCCGGCACCGTGAGGTTCGGCGCCGTGTGCCACCCGGCGCCGTCGATCACCAGGATGATGATGCGGCTCTGCCCAGCGCCGGCCTCGCGGGCGAAGAGGGCGAGCAGCTTCTCGAAGAATGGCTTGGAGACACAATTGGAGATGTACCAAAAGGTCTCTCCGCTGGTCGGCGAGACGAGGGCGGTGACGTAGAGCCATTTGAAGCGGTGGTGGCCGAGCGCCACCGGGCGCATCCCGCGCGGCGCCCAGCAGCGCCGGGCCAATGGCTTCAGACCGAGCCGGTGTTCGTCGCTGGCGAAGACTTCGATCGGCGTGCCGGGGTGGCGCTCGGCTTCTTCCGCGACCAGGCGGTGAAGTTTTTTTTAAACGCCTGGCGTTCTTCCTCGCTCGCCGCCCCGGGGTTGTTCGGCCTGGGCACCTGCAAACTCCACTCGACTGCCTTCAGCGCCTCCCAGCCCCGTTGCGGCGCCACCGTCTCCAAGCCCAGTTCGCCCGCCATCCAAGCCGCCACCTTCGGCCCAGACCACAAGCCGCCGTCCGCCGGCGGCTTTTTCAGGCGCTCTTTCAACACCGCCAGGACTTCCGGCTTCAGGATCGTCGCCTCGGAGCCGTTCGAGCGTCGACGATCGCCCAGCGACGACGGGCCGAGCTTGTTGTAGCGAGAAAGCAATTGTTCGAGCCAGCGTTGGCCGAAACTCGTCATCTCCGACACTTCGCGAACCGTATGGCCTTTGGCCAAAAGCCAGATCACCTGGAAGTGCCGCGCCTCCGTCGCCTCCGACGCCGAGCGATACCGTCCCTCCAACTCAGAAAGCTGCAAATGTTCCTCGACATGCGCCATGTCCCGCCCCTCCGCGAATCATGACTACGGATCCTAACCCTTTCCGATTCCAACGGGAATCCGTCGCAACCGAATCATTCAGGCGGAGTCGGTATGAGACCAGTCGGCGTGGCCGGTGGGCAAAATGTCGGCACTTGGGCGATAATGGCTGGAACCGATGACGGAGGACCATGCCATGGCCAAGCGACGCGTGCTGGTGACCGGCGCGGCGGGCACGATCTCTGGGCAGCTCCTGCCCGCCTTCCGCGAGCGCTACGATCTGGTGCTGCTCGACCGCGACGATAGCGACGGCATCCGCGGCGCCGACCTGACCGATCCGGACGTCGACGCCTACCGCGAACACTTCCGGGGCGTCGACGCGATTGTCCACAACGGCTTCCAGTGGCGTCCCGAGGGCCGCACCGCGGCGCCGCTGCAGTGGCTCGACGACCAGCCGCCGGGCGCGCCGGACGGCTACTACACAGAGCGCGGCAACGTCGACATGGTGTTCCACGTCATGAAGCTGGCACTAGAGGAAAATGTCCGCCGCGTCGTCGTCACCAGCTCGAACCACGCCTGCGACTGGTACGAGACCAAGCTGCACCGGGGCGCCATGGACATGGTCTACCCCGACAGCTATCCGCTCTCGAACAACTTCTACGGCTGGGCCAAGGCGACCTACGAGCACCTCGGCTTCGTCTTCGCCACCGGGCGCTTCGGGCGCGCGGTCGAGAACGTCCACATCCGGATCGGCGCGCCGCGCCCGATCGTGGGCGCGGACTTGGCCGACAATCAGACAAGCTACCGGCGCGACCTCGGCGCCTACATCAGCCCGCGAGACGTACAGCAGCTCTACGTCAAGTCGATCGAAACGGAAGATATCGGCAACGGGGACGGCGTCCCCTTCCAAGTGTTCTACGGCATCTCGAACAACGCCCGCGCCTTCTGGTCGATCGCCAACGCGCGGCGGATCATCGACTACGCGCCCGAGGACGATTCCGAGCTCTTGTACGCCGACGACATCCGCCAACACTTGATGGCGCCGGGAAGGACAGGTTAATGGATCGCGGCCCTAGTAACTCTTGCCGCCGGTCTTGAGGTTCAGCACCCGATAGGTCGCGCCGTCGATTCTTACCGTGTAGACGCCGCTGGCCGAACCCGACTTCTGCGCGCCGTCGAGGCGCCACCGGAAGCCGACATCGAGCGTCACGATGTCGCCCGCCACGCGGGTCACCACGATCTTGCCGAACGAGTCGATCAGGGCCTGCGAGGTGCCGCCGGCGGCGCCGCCCTCGCGCTTGAAGATGCCCGCCTTCTTGTAGTGGTCCTTCATCGCCTTGTGCAGGGCCTTGTCGGTCACCAGCTTTTCCTTGTCGATGACGACGGCCGCTTTCGGCGGCGGCGTGGCCAGCGCGGTCTGAACCTCGGCGGCGGCGGCCGCCGCCTGACGCTCGGCCTCGGCCTTCGCCGCCGCTTGGCGCTCGGCTTCCTGGCGCCGGGTTTCCGCCTCGGCGGCGAGGCGCTCGGCCTCGAGGCGCACGGCTTCCCGACGTTCGGCCTCTCGAATGGCGCCGAGCCGGGTCTGCGCCAAATCGGCGAAGTGGCCGTCCGGAAAACGCCGGAGATAGGCCTCGAGGTCCGCCGGCCGCGTCGAATCCTTGACCGATTCCCAAAACGCGATATCGAGATCGGTTGTGGCCGGCGCGGTCTCGGGCGCCGGCGCCGGTGCCGCTTCAGGCGGCGCCAACGCCGCCAGCGCGGTGCGTTTGGCGCGCGCGCGCGGCGCGAAATGACCGCTCGGGAAGCCGCCGAGGAAGGCTTCGAAATCGCTGTCGTCGGACGAGCCCGCGATCGATTGCCAGGCGGCAATTTCCGCCGGATCGACCTCGGTGACCAGCGAGCCGAAGACGAAGGCCGTTCGGCCAGCCTGCTCGACACGGTACCAATTGCCGTCGGCGAGCTTGCCGGTCACGGCGACGGCGGCGTCGCGTTCGAGCCGCCCGACCCGCTCGGCGGCGGTCGTCGGTTCGGCGCGCAGGTTGGCGGTCTTGAGCGCGACGAATGTCGCGTCCAATTCATCGATCGCGATGGCCGACACGGGCGGCGGGGCGACCGCTGCGGTTTGCGTCTCGCCGCCGAGCTGTTTGAGTTTGAGACGCGCCAGCGCAGCGAATTTGCCGTTGGGATATTCTGACAGATAGACCTCGAAGCTCGCCGGATCCTTGCTGTCCCTGACGGTCTGCCAAAAGACCGTTTCCTGTTCGAGCGTCGCGGCCGCGTCGCCTGACCGCCCGGTCTCGACCGGCGCCAGCGCAGGCGCCGTCGCTGCTGGCTCGGAGGCCTCGACGTTGACCGCGAGGTTGATCACCAGTGGCACGAAGATGAAGTCGCCGCCGTCGTGGCCCGCCTTGCGTACGTCGGCGTATTCGGGCGTCTGGTCGGCGTTGACGACGATCGGCCGCTTGATGGCGTCGAACAGCGACTGGCCGTCGAGCACCCGGGTGTTGTCGCGCAGGGTCTCGAGGAACGCCTTGGCGAAGACCGAATATTGACCGCCGCCGGCATCGAGCACCGGCTCCAGCCCGCCCGAGGTGAGCGCCGTGCGCGAGCGCCGCGACGCCATCCGTTCGAGCCACGCCGAACGCTCGCTGCCGGTCTTCAATTGTGCCTCGACGTTGCGTGTCAGCTTGCCCGAATAGCAGCTGTCGGCGACGACCATGACATGCTTGGCGCGCATCGCGCGAAGCTGGCCGGTGATGTTGTTGTTCGAGATCCAGTTGACCGGGTTGTCCGGCTCGGCGTCGACCGGCAGCCAAAAGCCCTCGTCCGAACCGACGTCCAGGCTGCCGTGGCCGGCGTAATAGATCAGCAAGTTGTCCTTCTCGGTCAGCTGTGCGCGCTTGTGCGCCAGGGCCGAGATGATGTCGTAGCGGGTCGCGTCGATCAGCGTCTCGACGTTGAAGCCGTAAACTTCGATGAGCATGGCGGCGACCGCCTCGGCATCGCTCACGGCCATCTTGAGATCGGACAGGTGCTGGTAGTCGTTGTTGCCGATGACGAGTGCGTGGAAGTTGCCGAACTCGGTCACCGCGGCCTGGGCGGCGGTGCGCCGCACGAAGACCTTATGCTCGGCTTTGTCGCCGTACGAACCCTCGACGACCAGCACGAGCTTGCTGCGGCCGACCGGCACCTGGCGGCGGATACGGAACGTGCCGTCGGAGGCCAGCGTGACCGGCGTGCCGTTGACCGACAGCGTCATCTCGCCCGGCGCCATGGCGCGACCGGTGAAGTCGACGGTCTCCTGGTCGGTGTCGATGCGCTTGGGGGCGTCGATCGCGGCGAGGCTCGACTGGGCGACGCGCAGCACCGCGCCGCCGCGATCCGCGACACCGAAGACCGCGCCATCGGCTTGAGGCCCGGCCCACGCGGGGCCGCCCAGCATCAGCGCGGCGATGAGCACGAGACATCTCATTACGCTATCTCCCCTGTTGCGCTATGCTATGCGCCTTGCGGCCCCATGAAAAGCCCGTCGCCGAGGCGCCCTCGGCGGTTGCATCCGAGGCGTCGAGCCGCCAAGATCGCCTGACAGATGTCGACACACTGGCGCCAAGGGCCGTCGGCCCGGTGCCAACGGGGATTCGCCATGTCCGGTGACAACGTCGCGCGTCCGACCTTCGACAAGCCGCTGACCGACGACGCGGTGCGCTCGTACACGCTGCCGGCGCGCTATTACACCGATGCCGCGGTCATCGAGCGCGAGAAAGAGGCAATCTTCTACCGCAACTGGGCCTATATCGGGCATCAGAGCCAGTTCACCGAACCCGGCGATTACGTCTGCGACGTCGTGATCGACCAGCCGGTTTTGGTCATCCGCGGCAAGGATGGTGAATTGCGCGGCTTCTACAACGTGTGCCAGCACCGCGCCCATCTCCTGCTCAAGGAGGGCGCCGGCAATCGCAAGGTCATCACCTGTCCCTATCACGCCTGGTCGTATCACGCCGACGGGCGCCTGCGCAGCGCGCGCAACTGCGAGACCGTTCCGGACTTCGACAAGGCGGAATTCAGCCTGGTGCCGATCCGCATCGAGATCTTCGCCGGCTTCGTCTTCGTCAACCTCGACGACGACGCGCCGCCGCTCGCCAGCCAGGCGCCCGAGCTTGCCGAGGATCTGGCGCACTACGTGCCACGGTTCGACGAGCTGGTCGTCACCGACGTATCCGAATTCGCCGGCCCGAAGGCCGATTGGAAGGTAGTCGTCGACAACTACCTCGAGTGCTATCACTGCACGCCGGCACACGTGGCCTTCGCCGACATGATCGACATGGATGCGTACCGGGTCGACACTTGGCGCATTCATTCACGCCAACTCGGGCCGGTGACCAAGCCCGAGAACGCGGCTTATGACTTCGACGCCGACGACCCGGTCCAAAATAGCGCGTTCTGGTATCTGTGGCCGACGACGACGTTCAACCTGCTGCCCGGCGAGCTTGCCCTGAACGTGGTCACCTTCGTGCCCGGCGAGACGCCGGGCACGACGACCGGCAAGGTCGTCACCCTGGGACTGCCTGGCGACGGCCGGGAAACCGGCGCGCGCAACGACTATCTCGTCAACGTGCTGATGCCGGAAGACCAGGCGCTCTGCGAATCGGTACAGCGCGGCCTGCATTCGCGCGGCTATCGGCAGGGCAAGTTCATCGTCGACAAGGAGTACAGCGGCATTGGCGAACACGCTGTCCATCATTTTCACAGGCTGGTGAAGCACGCGCTGGACAGCGATTAGCCGGCAATCGCCGCGCCGGACGAGGCCGTCCGAATCAAGTTCGGACGCAGCGCGAGAGACACGGTTGAAGCGCGCGGCCATCCGGGCCACAATGGGGTCCAATATTGCGGCCAATGGGGAGCAACGGGTCGCCGTCCAACCTCGAAGGAGGGAGCAAATGCATAAAATCAAGAATTCGATCCTGGCAAGCGGGCTGACGATAGCGTTGGCCGGTTGTGTCGGGATGGAGAAGGACATGGCGGCCGAGATGACGCCGGCGGGTTCGGCGTTCAATCAGGCGCTTTACGGCGAGTATCTGGGCCGTTCGCAGGTCGAGTTCGCCGAGGGCGACTACGGCAACTCGGACCTGTTCGACCTGAAGGCGCAGTGGGCGGCTGGGGATGCCTTCGTGGTGCCCGAGGAGCCCGGCGACCACGCTCTGCCCGAGGGTTCGATCGCCGAGCTGACGGAGGCGCGTCAGTGGCTGGTCGAGGCGCTGGCCGACAACGGCCGCACGACGGTGCCCGAGCTCGCGGCGCATACCCAGCTGATGTACGACTGCTGGGTCGAGGAGCAGGAAGAGAACCGCCAGCCGGGCGACATCGCGGCGTGCCGTGCGGCGTTCCTCGCCGGCCTGGCGGAGATCCAGGCGGCGATTGCGCCGCCGCCGATGGTGATGGCCGAGCCGGAGCCCGAGCCGGAGCCCGAGCCGGAGCCGATGGAAGTGCCGGTCCCGCCGTCGTTCTTCATCTTCTTCGACCATGACTCGGCGGCGCTCGACGACCGTGCGATGCAGGTCATCGACTGGGTCAACAACCAGGTTGGCATGCGCGAGCCGACCCGTGTTCTGGTGACCGGTCACGCCGACCGTTCGGGTTCCGACGCCTACAACTTGGGTCTGTCGGAGAACCGTTCGACCGCGGTGACCGACGCGCTGGCGGCGGCCGGCATCTCGTCGGACATCATCATCGGTTCCGGGCTGGGTGAATCGGAGCCCAGGCTGGAGACGCCCGATGGTGTGCGCGAGCGTCAGAACCGCTACGCGCGGATCACACTGATCAAGTAGCCTCGTTACGGCGCCGCCCCGGAAAACACCCCGGCGCGGCGCCGTCTCTTTCGACCGACCGCCGGGCCGGGCATTCGGTCCCGTGGCCGGCGGTTTGTCTATGTCTGCCCGCCTCCGCGCACCGGGCGTACGGTTGCAATCCCGGTGACGCTCCACCATCATCCAAGGGCGTCGAGGGCGCCGGTGAAACACTCAAGAAACTCTTGGGCGACTGACGTGGCCACCAGACGGCCCGGCCGCACAACCATGATCAAGAAGGGCTCGATCGACTGATGGAACAGGAAATCGAATCAATCAACCGATTCGTCGATGCGCTCGTCGAGTTCGGCGTCGCCTACGGCTTCCAGATCCTCGGCGCCGTCGTCTTCCTGATCATCGGTCTGAAGCTCGCCGGCTGGGCGGCACGCAAGGTCGTCACGGTCGCCGACGCGAAGTCGATGGACCCGACGCTGGCGCGGTTTATCGCCAATGTCGTCAAGTTGTTGGTCGCCGCCTTCGTGATCATCATCACGCTCGGCAACTTCGGCATCAGCATCGCGCCGCTGATCGCGCTCGCCGGCGCCGTGGCGTTCGGCGCGACGTTGGCGATCCAGGGGCCGCTGGCGAACTATGGCGCCGGCGTCTCGCTGATCCTGACCCGACCCTTCGTGGTCGGCAACACGATCACCATCAAGCACATCTCGGGCGTCGTCCAAGACATCACCCTGGCGGCGACGGTGCTGATCAACGAGGATGGCGAGCGGGTTACCGTGCCCAACAAGGAGATCGTCGGCGAGGTCATCGTCAACTCGCGCGAGCAGCGCGTCATCCAGACCAAGATCGCGATCGCCTACGAGGCGGACGTCGAACACGCCATCGCCCTGCTCGGCGGCGTGCTGGCGGGGTTCGAGGAGGTCGGCAAGGAGCCGGTACCGCAGGTCGGCATCCACGACTTCACCTACGGCGGCATCGTGCTGGGCATGCGCTTCTGGGTGCCCAGCAAGAACTATTTCCAGTGCCGCTACGCGGTCAACCGGGCTGCCTTCACGGCGCTCAAGTCGGCCGGCATCTCGCTCATGGCAGTCGGCACGGCGTCGCTTCCGGTCGCCTCGCTGTCGGCCGACCAGGACACCGACGTCCCAGCCTGACCCGGCGCGTCGATTACCGCGAATGACACGCAACGTCGCATCGCCACCGGCGTCGGCGGTTGTGGCGACCGTCACTGACGGCCATAGGGTTTGTTTCCAGGGTCTCGATGCACCTTCCGGGAGGGGATGTCGCGATCATTGCGGTATCACCCTGGTTTCCTCGAATGGGCAAACCGTCGGCGACGGCGGGACGCAAAGCTTCCGGCCTGGAGCACCACCAGGTAGCGGGGTTGCCAAGGGGAAACGATGATCGTGCCAAACGCACAGGCTCACATTTTTCCCAAAGCTTTCGGCGCCACGTCTCGTTTGTCGAGGCGCGGCCCGACGTATGAACGATCCAAGGAGCGTGGCATGCCGCATCTCTATGTAATACCAGTGAGCCTATGAAATCACCTTCATGATCCATGGATAGGCGCAGAGGGTTCGCATACGATCCGGTTCTGCGATGAGGTCGATCCATGCTTGGCAACAGGCGTCGATGATGGCCTCGGTGTCGTCGAGGACGCGGAGCGATAGGAAGCGTTCGCGTAGGTAGAGCCAAACCCGCTCGACGGGGTTGAGTTCGGGACTGTAAGGCGGCAACAGCGCCAAGGTGACGTTGTCGGGGACGGTGAGGGCGCGCTCGTCGTGCCAACCGGCGCCGTCGCACATCATGACGGCGTGCGCATCCTGGTCCAGGGTATCGGCGAAGTGTGCGAGAAACAGGTCCATGACCTTGGCGTTGACGCTCGGCATCACCAGGGTGACGTCGTCGCCGGTGTCCGGGCGCACGGCGGAGAAGATGTAGGCCCACTGGTAGCCGATTTGACGCGTCCCGGGGGCACGCTCGCCCCTGCGCCACCACCGGTGACACACCCGGCCCTTGTTGCCGACGCGCGCTTCATCCTGAAACCACAGCTGTAGGCGCTTGTCGGGATGCGCCGCGGCGGTCGCCTTCAGGATGTCGCGAAGCCCCCTTTTTTGAAGCGCTCCTGCGCTTCGGCGTCCCTTCGCGGGTGGCTCGGGCGCGCCTTCTGGCGGGAAAATCCCATCCGCCGTAGAACCCGGGTCATGCTCGAGGGGTGGTAGGTCTTGGCGAAGCGCTCCTCCAGCCAGCGGCACAGATCGGCCCGGGTCCAGGCGCAAACCCCGTCGCGCTCAGGCTCCGGCCCGGCGATGATGACCGCCGCCAGCGCCGCTTCCTCGTCTGCCGTCAGCCGCCGCGGCGAGTAGCCCTTTGGACGGTCGTGAAGCCCCTCCAATCCCTTTGCATTGTAACGAACAACCGCGTCGCGAAGCGTTTGGCGATCCATCCCCGCAAGCCGCGCGGCATCAGCCCGGGGCATCTCCTCCAAAGCATTCGCGATCCCATAGGCCCGCGCCGCCGCTCGACCGTACGATTCCACGCGAGCCCAGCGCCGAAGCTCCAAAGGCGTCAAATCATCCCGTATCTTGAGTGCTGATCCCATGACATCCCCCACATCTGGTGGGAGACCATAGAATCACAATCCGCCATCATCCGCCATCAATGAATATCCCGAGAGTCAATTCAGGCGCTCACTGGTATCAGACGACATGGGCGCGGATTACCGCCTCGCCTTCCCCTACCAGGCCGCCGGCGCGCTGATCGCCGAACTTCTGGCGGCGGCTCGGCAAGGTCACGATCGGCGAGCGGCATCGAATCCCAAAGCCGACCCGTCGGGCGGATCAAGCGGCTCCTGGCTGCTCAAGCCGCAACGCGTGGCGATCGCGCTGACGCCCGATCGCTCGACGGTGGTGCTCAGGTTCCACATCGCCGAGGGCGCGCAAATCGAGGTCGGCGTCAGCCAGGACGACCTGCCCAAGCTGCAAGAGGCGCTCGACGTGACGACCAAGCGGCTCGCCGAGGACGGCGCCAAGGAGACGAGCTAGCCCCCTAAACGGTGTCCTCAAGCCGGCAATTGACCGGCAGTTCGACGACCGAGGCGGTGTTGGGCAGGGCGATGACGCTGGCGACCAGTTCAGCGAGGTCGGCCGGGTCGATCATGTCGTCGAGCGGGAAGCCGCTGACATCCGCCGTCATGTCGGTGCGCACATAGCCGGGACAGACGGCGGTCACGCGGACGCCGGCGTCCCAGCCCGCTTGGCGCGTCGCGTGGCTCAGCGCCATGACGGCGAACTTGCTCATCGAATAACCGGCGTCGGCGCCGGGCACCCGCTTGCCCGACAGCGAGGCGATGTTGATGACGCGGCCGGCGCCCGAGGCCTTGAGATGCGGCAGCGCGAGGCGGATCATGCGCATCGGCGCCTTGACGTTGACCGCCCACATGGCGTCGAGCGCGTCTTCGTCGTCGTCTTCGAGGCCCGCGCGGCGCGCGATGCCGGCGTTATTGACGAGGCCGTCGAGGCGGCCGAACTGGGTGGTCGTCGCGGCCACCCAGGCGGCGTTGGAGATCGCGTCATAGGCGTCGAAATGATGGGTCACGACGCGCGCATCGGCAAAGTCGGCGACCGCCGTATCGAGCGCCTCGACGTCACGCGCGCCGAGGCTCAACGTATAACCCTTGCCGTGCAGGCAGCGGGCGACGGCATTGCCGATGCCCCGGTTCGCGCCGGTCACCATGATCACCCGGCCTTGTGGAGACAGCATGGACCCTATCCCTTCCCTGGTTTGCCGGCATCCGTGGATCCGAACACTATATGACCGTCACGGCATCGCCGCTCGATATCGCACCGGGCACGACGACGTTGGCATAGACGCCCAAGTTTGCGCCATTGTGGCGTGTGACGGTATCGAGTATCGCCCGATCCCGCGGCAGCACGCCCTGCGCGAGTGTCGTCATCGCGCAGCGTCGGCAGTGCTCGGTGATTTCGAGCGTCACCGCGCCGATGTGGAGCCGGCGTCCGAGCCAGCCGTTCTCGACGAACCCGCTCAGCCTCTTGGTGCCGACCAGGATATTGGCGCGGAAGCGCCGGATGTCGGCCGCGCCCTCGGGATAGAGCTCCGTAAGGCGGTCGAGCGAGGATGTCGTCAAAAGATGGAGCGGCGCGTGTTCGTAGGACTGTGCGAATCGGCTGCCGTCAGCGGCGGCCGCTCGACCGACGCGGCGCAGGACGACGTCGTGACCGAGCAACGCGCTGAGCCGCACCTCGACATCCGGCGCACCGCTTCGGAGCACCGTACCGTCGGGCAAGTGGACCGCGACCGGCGGGCAGTCGGCGCCGATTTGCGGTGGTTCTATGAAGCGCGCCTGAACCTGGACCAGATTGCGCCACTTGCGCCCGCGCGCGGCGAAGCCCGCTTCGGACGCGCCGGTGGCGTAGACCCCCCAGCCGCGGTCACCGATGACGCCGCCGGTATCGATCTCGACGCTCTCGACCGTCTCGCCGCACATCGATGCGACGGGATAGCGCCAGAGCGCCGTGACCGTGCCGATCGCTTCCGTCATTCGTTTCCCGTTTGGCGAGCCGACCAGTCGGCGATCAGTCCGGCGATGGTGCTGGTGATTTCGTCATCGAGTGGCCCGACGTCGGACGGCCACAAGCCGGCGAGTTCACCGTCCGGGCCGATCAGATATTTGTGGAAATTCCATTTCGGCGCGGCGCCTTCGCCAATTTCGTCGACGATCCAGCGGTAGAACGCGTGGGCGTCGCCGCCGATCACCGTCTGCTTCGCGGCCATCGGAAAGTCGACGCCGTAGTTGGCGGTGCAGAATGCCTGGATGTCGGCCTCGCCGCCCGGCTCCTGGGCGCCGAAGTCGTTCGATGGCACACCGAGCACCACCAAACCCTTGTCGCGGTAGCGCGCCCACAGCGCCTGCAGATCGGTGTACTGCGGCGTATAGCCGCACTCGGATGCGGTATTCACGATCAGCACCGCCTTGCCCGTGTAGTCGGCGAGCGCGATCACCCCGCCGTCGATGGCTTCGAATTGGTGGTCGTGAGCCGACATGGCGCCCCTCCTCTGCCGCGGCACGAATTTGGCTAAGGTTAGCACCAATTCTGGCCAGCGATCACGCGGCGAATACCGCCGCCGGCCCAGGCCGGGCTAGCCAATGCATACAAAAACGTAAGCAGTATTCCTTTTCCATGGCGCATTCGGTTGCGCGGCATGTGCAAACCGTGCGTAAATATATACTGCTTACGTTTAAAGGACGGCGCCGCTCGCGTTGGTTGGCGCGGACCGCTCGCCTAGAAACCGAAGCGGCGCGCGCCGCTCTGGCGTTTCTCGAGATATTGCTGGTGGTAGTCCTCGGCCAGGTGGTACGGCCCGGCCGGCACTATCTCGGTGACGATCCGCTCGCCAAGCCCGCTCGACGCCGCGAAGCGCGCCTTGGACGCCCGTGCCGCCGCATCCTGCGCCTCGCCGAGAGTGAAGATGGCCGAGCGGTACTGGCTACCGACGTCCGGACCCTGTCGGTTGAGCGTCGTCGGGTCGTGAATGCCCCAAAAAACGTCGAGCAGCGCGTCATAGGTGACGCGGTCGGGGTCGAACTCGACCATAACCGCCTCGGCGTGGCCGGTTTGGCCGCCGCATACCGCGCGGTAGTCGGGATCGTCGGTCGTGCCGCCGGTGTAGCCGACCGAGGTCGCGGTGACGCCGTCGATGCGGCGGAAGGCCGCTTCGATGCCCCAGAAACAGCCGGCGGCGACGATTGCCTTTTCCATCATGTGCCTCGCTCCGATGTGTCCCTTTAACTTAGGGCCGTGTGGCCGGATTGCCATGCCGAATTTACGCGCCCGCGGTCAGGCGGCCGCCAACGCGTCGTCGAGCGCCGGCAAGGCCGTTACCTAGCCGACCGCCGCCGCCCCTCGTCGCGCAGCCTCAACAGTTCTTGCAGGGTCGCGTCGTCCCGCTTGCCGCGGCCGAAGGCCGCCAACGCCCGGCCATGCGCGATGCAGAAATCGGTGTAGGGCAGCGGCTCGGCGCTGGTGTACGCCTCGAGGGCGTCGGCGTAACGCTCGGCCTCGTCCCAATCGGACATCGCCAGCGTCACCTTCATCGCGTCGGGATAGAAGGTGATGTGGTTGTGGCTGACGCAGCCTTCCGCCAGCAACCGCTCGCCCTCGGTCAGATGACGCGATGTCTCCTCGTCATCGTCGGATGCCACGGCCAATGTGCCGTAGATCTTGGGACCGCAAAAGCGCGGCCCGAATTGCAGCGCCAAATCGAGCGCCTTTTTCGCGAGCTTCCGCGCCTTTGCCTTCTCGCCGAGCGCCACCAGGGCGCGGCACTGCTCGTCCAGACATTGCGCTTCGAAGCGGCCGGCGCCGATTTCCTGGGCCAGCTTGACCCCGGCGATCGCCCAGTCCAAGGCATCGTCGAAATCGCCGGTGAACAACTTGACCCAGCAGATCACGAGACAGGCGACGGATTCACTGCGCGGTTGGAAGATTCGCGCGGCCTCCTTGCGCGCTTCCGTGGCGTCCTCGAGCGCCGGCCCGGGACGATTCGACCACAGAAACGTAATCGACCGCTGATGCAGGTTCGCCGCCCGGTCGCGCGCCAAGCCGTTCTCCTCGGCCCGCTTGACCGCCTGGTCGTAATAGCCATGCGCCGTCAGCATACGGCCGCGCATATAATTGGCGTCACCCAGGCCGCTCAGGGCGCCGACCTCGGTCCTGACCGCGCCCGCCTCCCGCGCATAGTCGATGGCCCGCTCATGAGACGCCAGGCAGTCGTCTATGCGGCCCAACGGGAAGCAATAGTTGCCACGTAGGTAATGGATATGGGCCAGGTCCGAGGTCGAATTAATCGCCTGGGCGGCGTGTTGCGCCCGATCCAGTACGGCGAGACCCTCTTCGTAACGATCGACGATACGCATCCCCTCGGCCAGCCCGATATTGGCGCGGCAAATTCCGGCATCGGTCGTGGCGGCCTCCGATGCTTGCTCGAAGGTCTCGATCGAGCGGTCCGACCGCCCCAAATCACGCAACAGATCACCCTTGAAACAGATCAGGTCGAAGCGGACCTCGCCATCCGGATCGAGTTCCAGGCCCTTGTCGGCGAGGTTCATCGCGGCTTCGTACCGGTATGCGTCGATCTGGCCGCGTGCCGCCGCCAGATAGGCGCCCGGCGCGCCGGGATCGCCCGCGCCCTCGAGATGCTGGGCGTGCAGCACCGGATCGTGGTCGCTGAACCAGTCCGACGCGCGGTGGTGCAACTCGCGCCGTCGGTTGGTCAGCAGTGACGCATAGACGCCGTCGCGGATCAGCGCGTGGGAGAACAGATAGTCGCTGCCATGCGGCCGGACGAGGTGACTGGCGACGAGGATTTCAGGGCCGTATTCGGCCGCGCCGACGACATGTCTGAGCGCGTCAACCGAAAAGCGTTGGCCGAGGACCGACGCCGCCTGCAACGCACTACGGTCCTCGGGCGCAAGGCGGTCCATGCGGGACTGAACGATGCTCTGGACCGAGCCCGGGATCGCCTCCTCGGTCGCCTCCATGGCGCTCCGCAACAGCTGCTCGAGGAACAGCGGGTTGCCCTCGGCCCGTTCGACGCAGGCCGCGGCCACGCGTCTGTCGATGTCGAGGAAGTCCCGCGCGAGGTCCAGTGCCTCGGTGTCGCGAAGCGGGCTGAGGTCGATCGTGCTGAGCGGCGCGCCGCCCGTCGTGCTGCGCCACCCTTGATCGAGCTGATCGCCTTCGATGCGCGACGTCATGACCAGCAGCGCCGGTAATTCGGCGACCGTCGCGGCCAACCTGGAAAGATGATCCAAGACGATCGCATCCGCCCAGTGCACATTCTCGACTCTGAGCAACAGCGGCAACCCCTGGCTGCGTTGCCTGACCAGCGCGGCCACCGTTTCCTGCTTGCCGCGATTGCGTGCGGCGTTTTCCATCGATTCGTAGAGAAACGAGAGTTCTTCCGGCTGGTCGAGATCGAGCAGATCGTTCAGAAACGCGCGTTGCCGCGGCTCGACCAGAGCGTCGGCGAATGCCGTTTCGGCCGCCCGCATGCGGGCGTCCTTGCCGCCGCCGAGCGGCACGTCGAGCAGACTCCTGACCAGCGCCCTGATGGCGTCCTGGCCCTTGCCGACGCCGAGGTCGAGGATCAGTCCGGCATGCGTCTCGAAGCCCGCTTCCTCGGCCAGCCGCTGGTATTCCTCGATCAGCCGGGTCTTGCCGATACCGGCCTCGCCACGCACATAGATCGACTGGCCCAGGCCGCTCTGCAGGCAATCCTCGATCGACGATTCGAACTGCCGCAATTCCCTGCGTCGACCGACGAAGGGATGATCATGCGCCATCGCCGCGGCGCCCAATTCCTCCAGGCGCCAGACCGTGACCGGCTGGCTCAGGCCCTCGATCACCTTGGCGCCCAGCGACTCGCCGACGAAGCGGTCGGCGAGCGCCGATTGGACCGCGTCCGACACCAGGGTCTCGTTCGTCGCCGCCAAACTGGTCAGCCGGGAAGCCAGGTTCACGCTATCGCCGGTCATGGTGTATTCGCGGTGGTCGTCCGAGCCCGTGCCGCTGGCGACGACCTGGCCCGAGGCGATGCCGATATGCACCTGGAGAGGCGGTTCCAACGCCGCGACGGTCTTGTGCGTATCGAGCGCCGCGCGGACCGCCCTCTCGGGATCGTCTGTATGGGCGATCGGCGCGCCGAACACCGCCATGACGGCGTCGCCGATGTGCTTGTCGATGGTGCCGCCGTAGCCCGTCACCACGCGGTCGACGGCGGCGAAAAACTGGTTGAGCAGCGCGTGGGTCTCCTCGGCGTCGAGCCCGCTGGACAGCTTCGTGTAGCCCGATAGATCGGCGAACATGACGGTGACCTGCCGGCGCTCGCCCTGGGGCGTGGTCGGCTCGGGCGGCGCCGTCGACGCGCTGGCCCGGACGCCGCCGAGCTCGGCGATCGCCTTTTGCACCTTGCGCCGGGGGCCAAGCGGCAGGCCGATCTGTTCGAGATCCTGCTCGCTCAGTTCCGGCAGCACCTCGAGGTCGATCTAGTTCTCGGCAAACACCTGGGCGTACTTGCCGAGCCCGATCCCTTCGAGCCAATCGATTATGTCGCTCACGTCGGCCTCCGCCTCCCGGAGCAGAGGCTAGCCGGTTTCGAGCGTCGGTTCTAGGGCCTGTTGACAATTAGGGGATTCCCAAACCTGCTAAAAAGTGATTCAAGCTTCCTTTTCGGGGGAGTTTTTGATGAACACGGAGCGTTTCGTCATCGCAGACGAGGTTTGGGAAAAGGTTTCACCGCATCTTCCGGGCAAGGCTACGGATTGCGGCGTTACGGCGGCAGACAACCGGTTGTTTTTGGAAGCCGTTTTGTGGCGCGTCCGAACGGGGTCTCCGTGGCGTGACCTGCCGGTTGCTTTCGGAAATTGGAACAGTATTTTCCAGCGCTTTCGCCGATGGGCGAGGAACCGTGTTTTCGAACGGCTGTTCGAAGTTCTGTCGGAGGAACCGGACTTCGAATACGCCCTCATCGACGGCACCATCGTCAGCGTTCACCAAAAGGCAAGCGGCGCAAAAGGGGGACTCAACATCAGGCCATCGGGCGTTCGAAAGGAGGTCTGACCACTAAGATCGTCGCCCTGGTGGATGCCCTGGGAAACTTGGTGCGTTTCGTGCTCTTGCCTGGCCAACGCCATGACACGATTGGCGTCGTCCCCTTGATCCAAGACGTTCACTTCGATGCCCTGTTGGCCGACAAGGCTTTCGATGTCGATTGGCTGCGGGAGGACTTGAACCAACGCGGTGCCACTGCCGTCATCCCGCCGAAAGCCAACCGAAAACGGCAGATCGCCTACGATAAGGACATGTACCGATGGCGTCACTTGGTCGAAAACTACTTCGCCAAAATCAAGGAGTTCCGGGGCATCGCAACACGCTACGACAAAACCGACACAAGCTACGCCGCAAACTTGAACCTCGTCGCCACAGTCATCGCACTGCGCTAATTGTCAACGGACCCTAGACCAACGCGCCGCCCGCGCTTGGCGCAATCAATTGACAGGCGACGCGGCGCGGGGAGTAATGGGCGGCCGTTACGCAGATGCCGAAGTTCGAAGGGAAAAATATGGCCCGCGATTCTCGTTACGATGTCCTGTTCGAGCCGGTTCGGATCGGCCCGGTGACGACCCGCAACCGATTCTTCCAGGTGCCGCACTGCTGCGGCATGGGAACGCAATACCCCCACACCCAGGCGGTCATGCGCGGCGTCAAGGCCGAGGGCGGCTGGGGCGTCGTGTGTACCGAGGAGTGCATGTTCCACATGACCTCGGAGATCGCGCCCTATCCCAACCCGATGCTGTGCGACGATGCCGACATCCCGGCGATGGCGCTGATCGCCGACGCGATCCACGAGCACGGCGCACTGGCCGGCACCGAGCTGGTGCACCACGGGCTGACGGCGATCAACCGCTACAGCCGCGAATTGCCGATCGGGCCGTCCGCGCTGCCAACCCTTTATGGCGATCCGGTCCACGCGCGGGCGATGGACAAGACCGACATCCGCGAGTTCCGCCGCTGGCACCGCAACGCGGCCAAGCGCGCCAAACAGGCCGGCTACGACGTCGTCTACGTTTACGCCGCGCACAACATCGCGCTGCCGATGCACTTCCTGGCCAAGCGCTACAATGACCGCACCGACGAGTACGGCGGTTCGATGGAGAACCGCGCGCGGCTGATCCGCGAGCTCTTGGAAGAGACCAAGGACGCGATCGGCGATACCTGTGGCGTGGTCATCCGCTTCGCCGTCGACGAGCTGCTGGGCGAGCGGGGCATCACCAAGGAAAACGAGGGCCGCGAGGTCATCGAGATGCTCGCCGAACTGCCCGACATGTGGGACGTCAACATTGCGAAATGGGAGAACGATTCGCAGACCTCGCGCTTCTCCGAGGAGGGCTTCCAGGAACCTTACATCGACTTCGTCAAGAAGCTGACGACCAAGCCGGTGCTGGGCGTCGGCCGCTTCACCTCGCCCGATGCCATGGTCAGCCAAATCAATCGAGGCATCCTTGACCTGATCGGCGCGGCGCGGCCGTCGATCGCCGATCCGTTCCTGCCCAAGAAGGTCGAGGAGGGCCGCATCGAGGACATCCGCGAGTGCATCGGCTGCAACTTCTGTGTCGGGACCAACAACACCGGCGCGCCGATGCGCTGCACCCAGAACCCGACGGTCGGTGAGGAATGGCGCCGCGATTGGCACCCCGAGGCGATTGCGCCTAAGGGCTCGGACGACAAGGTGCTGATCGTCGGCGCCGGACCCGCCGGGCTCGAGGCGGCGCGCGCGCTGGGCCAACGCGGCTACGAGGTGCATCTCGCCGAGGCGGCGGCCGAGATCGGCGGCCGGGTGACCGCCGAATCGGCCCTGCCCGGCCACGCCGCCTGGGCCCGCGTGCGCGACTATCGCGGCTATCAGATAAGCCAGATGGGCAACGTCTCGATCTACCGCGAAAGCCGGATGAGCGCCGCCGAGGTGTGCGAGTTCGGCGCGCCCAACGTGGTCATCGCGACCGGCGCGCGGTGGCGCAAGGACGGCGTCGGCCGCAGCAACATGTTCCCGATCCCGGGCGCGGACGGCGCGAACGTGTTGAGCGCCGGCGAGGTGCTGGCCGGCGCCGCGGCCGAGGGCCCGGTCGTGCTCTACGACGACGACGGCTACTACCTGGGCGGCGCGCTCGCCGAGAAGCTCCGTTCCGCCGGCCACGCGGTGACCCTGGTGACGCCCGATACCCACGCCTCGGCCTGGTGCGATTACACGTTGGAGCACGACCGCATCCAGGCGCGCTTGATCGAGCTCGACATCGCCGTCGTGCCGAACCGCGAGCTTGCGGCGATCGACGCGGGCGGCGTCGAGATCGCCTGCATCTACAGCGGCGCGCGCGAACGGCTGGTTTGCCGCACGGTCGTCATCGCCGCCGGGCGGCTGCCCGACGACGACCTCTATCACGCGCTGATGTCCAACGCGGCCGCGCTGAGCGAGGCGGGCATCGCGTCGGTCACGCGGATCGGCGATTGCCTGGCGCCCGGCACGATCGCCGCGGCGGTTCACGGCGGCCACCGCTACGCCCGCGAACTCGACGGCCCGGCGATCGCCGATGTCGCGTTCCGGCGCGAACGCACCGCGCTCTAGCGGCGCCGGCCGGCGCGGGGCCGGGCCCCCACGCGGCGATTGCCCCCCTCTCAACGACACTCTCTACAAATGAAGTCAGACACCTTTTAACCGACATTCCCCATATACCATCCAAATTCGTGGAAATCGTACCACTTTCCCACCGCCAAGGGAACTGTATCCCCTATGCAGCCATCCGATGGCATGATTTTGGTAATCGGCCCGCGCTTGGAAGGCCACTCGGTCATTTTTCTCGCCATCCAGACACACCTCTCCTGTCGCTTTCTCCTCGCCGTCGATTCCCTCGGCCTACGCCGGAGCGGGTCTTCGTCGCAGATCATCAATCAAGCTCAGGATTTTCCGGAACAGGTCCCTCGGCACCGCCACCTCAGCCAATTGGAACGTAACGTAGCGGCCATGTCGGACAACCTTGGCCCCGATCTTCACCAGCTTGTCGCGCAACGTCGTCATCGACCAGTGCTCCACCTCCTTCGGCAAAGCCAGTGTCCTCATGAAGTTGCCCAGATTGTAGGCCAGGGCGTGAAGCTGGAGCCGAACGGCATTGTTGCGGAACTTGCGACATGACAGACGGGTCCAGTTGATGGCGTTCTTGCCTTCCTTGATGTGCTGCTCCGCCGTGCCACGGTGATTATAGAACGCCACCACCCGCTTGGTAGGGCGCGACAGATTAGTGACGATGAAACCGACGCGAGGAACCAGCTCGCCGGGGTGCCACTCCACTTTGGCCACGACACGGCGCTTCTTGTTCCACGATCCGGCCTGATAGCTGAAGCTGGCGTGGAAACGGCGAACATGGTCGGGCGGGCGACCGACAGGTCGCGTAAGCAGATGGGCAATGTTCCGCTGGAGAATCGCGTTCGCTTTGAGGCGGATGACGTAGAGTAATCCCTCGGCTTCGAGATATTCGTATATCTCCGGTGAGGCGAAGGCGGCATCGCCACGAAAATACAGCCGCACCTTCCTTTCCTTATAGCGCATCACCACCGGCTCCAGAACATTCCGCCATCCGTCGGCACTGTGAACATTACCGGGGCGCAGGGAACATCTCTCCAAGTCGCCGAACTGGTTGAACAGGAATAGCGGATGCTAGCAGGTACAGCCGAAGTGACCATTGTACGCTGTTCCCTCTTGTTCGCCATGGGTCGGGCTGACGCTGCTGTCCATGTCGAGAATGATCATCTTCGGCGGATGGCGGTCATGAACCTTGTCGATCCACACCCCGTTCATGTCGACCAAGGCTTCAACGTTCTCGTCGGTGGCCAATAGCTCCGTCTCGAAGCGTCCCATCTGGCTGGTGGAAGCGGCCTGTCTTTCGATGGCCTTGCCGCCAACAATCCAGCGCATGGCGGGATCGCGTCCCAGACGGTCGGCGTCGTTCACATCGTCATAGCCGCCAAGGCGCCCGAAAACGGACTGGCGAAACTGACCCGTCATGCCGTGCCATCCGTTCTTGCCGGTACGGCTATCCTGGAAAACACCCTCGGCCATCTCAGTCAGGCCGAGGGCATCGTCAAGCTCCCGGTAGGCGAGCAACCCGGCATCAGAGGTGATCTTGGAACCGTGGAATTCAAGCTTCAATCGACGGTCAAAAACGACCCGAAGGCACCCCGGTTTCGATTCACCCATCGGGTGTGCCATATCCGCCGCTCCATGTATGCTACAACTTCATGATTCTTATAGCAGAATCGCCTTCTCGCCGCACTGAATATCGACGATACTTGGGAAATGCGGGCTTAAGGGATATCCCTTTTTGTCCGGGGAACCTCCCTAAGCGACGCGCCGTCCCGGCTTTGGCGTGACCGCGGCGCCGTGACACGGTAGATAGACAGCACCGCAACCGCCCACCGAGGTCCCCGCCATGCCGACGCCGCTTCCCAAATTCGTCTTCCTCGACGGCCAGATCGTTCCCTGGGACGACGCCAAGCTGCATGTCTTCTCGCCCGCCGTGAAATACGGCGCCGGCGTCTTCGAGGGGATTCGCGGCTATTGGAACGAAGACGAGAACCAGATGTACGTCTTCCGCGTCGCCGAACACCTCGCGCGGCTGCGCTATTCGCAGATCATGATGCGCTTCGACCGCGTCTTCGAGCCCGACGAGGTCGAACCGCCGATGCTCGAGCTGATCCGGCGCAACGACCACCACGCGACGATCCACATCCGTCCGACCGTGTTTGTCGACGGCATCCAAGAATCGGCGGCGACGGGCCCGATCGGCATGTTCATCACGACCTTCGTACGGCCCACGCCGGCCTATCTGCAGACCGGCTGCTCGGCGCAGGTCAGCTCGTGGCAGCGCCTCTCGGACCGCGCCATGCCGGTGCGCGTCAAGGCCAACGCCAACTACAACAACTCGCGCTACGCCGGTATCCAGGCGCGCAACGACGGCTACGACACGGCGATCATGCTCAACGACCGCGGCCAGGTCTCCGAAGGCCCCGGCATGTGCCTGTTCATCGTGCGCAGCGGCCGGCCGCTGACGCCGTCGGTCACCGCCGACATCCTGGAGAGCATCACGCGCGACGCGGTGATCGAGATTCTCGAGGCCGACTTTGGGCTCACGACCGCGGAGCGCGAGATCGGCCGCAGCGAGCTTTACGCGGCCGAAGAGGCGTTCTTCTGCGGCACCGCCTGGGAGGTCACGCCGATCACCAGCATCGACGGCCTGGCGGTCGGCGACGGCCAGGTCGGCCCGATCACAAAGCGCCTGCAGGACCGTTATTTCGACATCGTCCACGGCCACGTCGCCGACGACCGCGGCTGGCTGACACCGGTCTACTAGCGGGCGGGCTTCCAGTGGGCAATACGGCCAGCGGCGAGACCGCGGCCGCCGCGCCAGCCGCGGGCGCGCGGCTCGTGCTCGGCAGCCTGGTCGCGCTCGGCTCGGCGGTCACCTTCGCGCTCAACATGGCGCTGGCGCGCATCGCCTACGACGCGGGCGGCAACATCCATGCGCTCAACCTCACGCGCGCCTTGCTGTTCCTCGTCTGCCTGGCCGCGTTCCTGCGCCTCGCCGGCCGGCCGATCGGCATGCCGCGCCGCGCGGTGGTTTTCAGCCTGCTGCTCGGCGCCCTGTTGTGCCTCGAGATGTATCTGCTGCTCGGCGCCATCCTGTTCATCCCGGTCTCGCTGACCATCCTGATCCTCTACACCTACCCGCTGATGCTCGCCGCGGTGACTTGGGCGACCGGGCGCGAGCCGGCGTCGCCGGCGCGTTTCGCGGCGCTGTTCGCCGCCTTCGTCGGCTTGGGCCTGGCGCTCGCCGCGCCGGCCACCGCGCTCGACTGGCGCGGCCTCGCGATCGCCGGCTGCTCGGCGGTGACGCTGGCGACCATCCTGATGGTCAGCGAGCGCACCATGGCGGGCCGCGACAACCGCGTCGTCATGCTCTACATGATGATCGCCGCCTCGGGCCTGATCGCAGCGCTCTCGCTCACCATGGTCGAGCTCGCCTGGCCGGCGGGCACGACCGGCTGGCTCGCCTTCGCCGGCTCGACCGGATCTTACGTGGTGGCGACCTTCTGCCTGTTCACCGCGGTCTCGATGATCGGCCCGCTGCGCACCGCGGCGATCGACAACACCACGCCGGTCTGGTCGGTGCTGTTCGGCCTGTGGCTGATCGGCGAGACCCTGGCGCCGCGCCAGCTGCTCGGCATCGCACTCGTCGTCGGCGCGCTGATCGTCCTACAATTCCTGCAACGCCCACGCCGCCCGATGCACGGGTAGGGGGCTCGGCAGGTTCATCTATACGGGAGACCCGCGACATGATCGTAAGACGGCTCGACGAACTCAGGGAGACCGACGCGGCGGCCAAGGTCGCGGGCGGCACGGTCGATGTGGTGCGCTACTTGCTCGCCGCCGACGGCGCGGGCTTCAGCGTCTCGGACGTCGTCGCGCCGGCCGGCAGCGAGAGCACCCTGCAATACAAGAACCACGTCGAGGCCAACCTGGTGCTCGAGGGCGAAGGGACGGTCGAGGACCTGGCGACCGGCGAGGTCCACGCGCTCGCGCCGGGCACCCTGTACGTCGTCTACCCGACCGACCGGCACGTCGTGCGCGCGATTACCGACGTCCGCTTAATCAGTATCTTCAACCCGCCGATCGTCGGCGACGAGACCCACGACGCCGACGGCGGCTACCCCGCCGCGCCGGCCGCTTGAGCCCCGCCTCTCGACGGCGCCCGCTGGCGTGCTATGGTGATCGCCAGCCGGGTCTGTAAACCGGAGGATTTGGGTCTGAGCAAGCTCCAGGCGGCGGTTATCGCCGGCCTGATTTTCATGGTCGTGCTCGTCATGGGGCTGGCCGCGATCGGGCATTTCACGCAGAACAACGGGCGGGTCACGATGACGCCGACCGAACTCGCGCCGTTGGACATGACGGTCGGTCAGATGCTCGACAAGCTCGCCACGACGGCCAACGACATGAAGGGCGAGAAGGTCGCCGCCAACGTCGCCGTCATCGGCGCGCGGGTCAAGGACGGCGCGCGCCTGACCTATTTCTATGCAATCACCAACGGCTCGGACGGCCAGATCGACACCACGGCCGCACAGGAGATCGCCGAGAAACTCGCGCGCAAGGTCTGCCGGGACCGCATCTCACGCGCCGCGATCGACGGCGGCGGACTGATCGTTTTCGACTACCGCGGAACCGAAGGCGAAACGGTCACCAAGATCAAGGTCGACCGCGCGGCCTGCACCGCGGTCATGTAGCGTATCGTTCGGTGGCAGACTGATTCCAAGGATCAGGCGCCGCCGCCAACCGCCCCGAAAAGATCAGCCAAGCACCGCCTTGGTCGCCTCGGCGAGGATCTCGACGCAGCGGTCGATGTTCGCCTCGGTCGTCACGATCGGCGGCGCGATCTGATAGACGTCGCCGCGTGTGCGGCTGAACAATCCGCGCGTGATACCCTCGGCGTGGATCCGGGGGCCGACTGCCTTGGCCGCGTCGAACGGCGCCTTGGTCGCGCGGTCCTCGACGTACTCGATGCCGCACATCAGCCCCAGGCCGCGGACCTCGCCGACGTTCGGGTGATCGCCCAGCGCATCGCGCAAGCCGTTCAGCAGGCGCGCGCCCTTGCTCGCGGCCTGGCCTGGAAAGTCCTCGCCCTCGACGATGTCGAGCATGGCGAGCGCCACCGCGCAGCCGGTCGGGTGCGCGCTGTAGGTATAGGCGTGCATCCAGGCCTGGCCGCTCTCGAGAATGACGTCGGCGACCGCATCGCTCATGCCGATGCCGCCGAGCGGGAAGTAGCCCGAGGTGATCGCCTTGGCGAACTGGATCAGGTCGGGCTCGACGCCCCAATGCTCGAGGCCGAACATCGTGCCGGTCCGCCCGAAGCCGGTGATCACCTCGTCCGACACGAACAGCACGTCGTACTCGGTGCAGATCTCGCGGATGCGCGGGAAGTAGTCGTCCTGCGGCACGATGACGCCGCCGGCGCCCTGCACCGGCTCGGCGATGAACATCGCCACCGTGTCGGGGCCCTCGGCGAGAATTGCCTTCTCCAGCTCGTCGGCCGCGGCGATGCCCTGGCTGGCCGCGCCTTCGGGCGCCTCGTAGCGATAGGGGTAGGGCGTCGGGATATGGCTGAAGCCGGGGATGCGCGGCTCGAACATCGTCCAATAGGGCTCGATGCCGGTGCAGCACATGGCGGCCAGCGTGGTGCCGTGATAGCCCCAGATGCGCGAGATCACCTTGGTCTTGTTCGGCTTGCCCATCAGCTTCCAATAGTGCCGCGCGAGCTTGATGTTCGAATCGGTCGCCTCGCCACCGCCCGAGGTGAAGTAGAAACGGTTGATGCTCGGGTAGCAGATGGCGGCCAGCCGTTCGGCCAACTCGATGGCGCGCGGGTTCGAACTGCCGGTGTAGCCCGAGGCGTAGGCCATTTCCTGCATCTGCTTGTAGGCCGCCTCGGCCAGCTCTCGTCGGCCGTTGCCGGCGGTGTTGTTCCACAGCCCCGACAGGCCGTCGATGAACCGGCCGCCGTTGGCGTCGATCAGGATTTCGCCCTCGCCGCCGACCCACACCTTGCCGCCAGCGTGTGCGGCGGGGTTGTGCAGGGGATGAATCAGATGGGCGGCGTCACGCTCGATCATGACGGTTTCGGTATCGTTCAGCATGGCGGCGGACTCCTGGTGTTTCGTGGTCGTCGGCTCCCTCGCGTCGTCCCAGGGGAGGGCCGGCCGGCGGAAAGAGATGTTCGCAATTCCGAAGACAGATACTTAACAGACAATGGCCGGCACAGCCAAATCAGGGCAGCTATGCGCGCAGCGAGGACGCGACTTGACCATTGGTGCGGTCACCTTCGGTGACCTGCGCTCAATCGCCGCGCATGCCAATCTTTATCCCACAAGGCCAATGTTAGTCCCACAAGAATTGGCCGAACGGTCGGCGGCCCCCCTCTTGTCCCAATAAGACTGGCACGGGCTGAAGTAATTCGACCGATTCCAATCGCTCGAATTATGCTCTAACGCTCCCAGCGGAACTTGCGCTCGGATTCGTCGATCGGCAGATCGTTGATGCTCGCCTGGCGCCAGCTCATCAGGCCGTTGTCGGCGAACTCCCAGTTCTCGTTGCCTTAGGCCCGAAACCAGTAGCCGCCGTCGTCGTGGTACTCGTACTCGAAGGTCACGGCGATCCGGTTGCCGGCGAAGCACCAGAGCTTCTTCCTGAGGCGGTAATCGAGCTCGCGGTCCCACTTGCGGGTCAGGAATTCGACGATCTTGTCGCGCCCGGTGAAGAACTCGGCGCGGTTGCGCCACACCGAATCGGTCGTATAGGCGAACGACACGCGCTCGGGATCGCGCGTGTTCCAGCCGTCCTCGGCCGCCTGCACCTTGGCGGCCGCCGTCTCTTCGGTGAATGGCGGCAGCGGCGGTCGTTCTTCCATCTGATACTCCTCTTATTTGTCTTTCCCCCTCGTTGCGGTAGGGCCCTAGCGCGCCAGGCGATCGCGCATCCGGTAGTAGGCGACGGCGCCGGCCAGGAACCACGGCTTGCCGCCGTAGAACGGCCGGGTCTGGAGCGGCATGTCGTCGAACGCCGTCGCGCCGGCGGTGTCGCCGAGCACCTTGAGGCCGGCCTTGTGGCCGAGATAGCTGCCCATGGCGACGCCCGAACCACAGTAACCCATCGCGTAGTGCATGCCGTCGCGGACGCCGACATGCGGTATCTTGTCGAAGGTGTAGGCGACGAAGCCCATCCACGAATGGCTGATCTTGACCTCGGCGAGCTCGGGGTGAATGCCGCTCATCACCGCGTGCAGCCTGGGGCCGCTGACCAGCGGGTCGGTCTCGGCCAGCGCGACGCGGCCGCCGAACACGATGCGCGTGCGGTCGGGCGAGGCGCGCCAGTAGAGCACGACGCGGCGCGAATCGTTGAGCACCCGGTTCTTCGGCATAAGCCGGTCGATCAGCCCGGGCGCCAGCGGCTCGGTCGCGATCATGTAGCTGCCGATCGGAATCACGCGGCGCGCGAAACCGGGCAGGATAGCGCTCTGGTTGGTGTAGCCGTTGGTCGCGACGACGACATCGCGTGCCGCCATCGCGCCGCGCGGGGTGGTCACCTCGAAGCCCGTTTGCGTGCGCTCGACGCGCGTTACCGGGGTATGCGCGGCGACCGCGACGCCGGCCGACATGGCGCGCGCCAGAAGGCCGCGATGATAGCGCGCCGGGTGCACCGCGGCGTGGTTCGCGATGACGCCGCCGCCATGGTACAGGTCCGAGCCGATCTCGTTGTGCTGCTCGGCCTTGGGCACGGCGTAGCACTCGATGCCCAGTTCGCGATTGAGCATCTCGAAGTCGCGCGCCATCGCGTCATACTTGCCTGGCGTGTGCGCGCCGACGAAGCGGCCGGGCCGGATCAGATCGCATTCGATCTGCTCGCGCTCGATAAAATCGACGAGATATTCGAGCGAGGCCAGCGCGTCACCGTACATCGCCTTGGCGCGCGCGCCGCCATAGCGCCTGGTCAGCCCGTCGAGCCCCGGCTTGAGGCTGGCGCCGCACTGCCCGCCGTTGCGCGAGCTGCAGCCCCAGCCGGCGTCCTCGGCGTCGAATACGATGACGCTGCGCCCCTCGCGCGCGACCGTCAACGCGGCTGACAGGCCGGTGTATCCCGAGCCGACGACGGCGACGTCGGCGCTCTTGGGCTGCACCGGCTCGGGCAGATCGGGCGGCGGCGACTGGTCGAGCCAATAGGCCTCGAGCTTGTGATCATCGGCGAACAACGGATGGACCATTCCATTCGGCTCCTCTACGCGGTGCCGGCGGGCGACGCGCCGCGGATCGCGCGCCATACTTTCTCGGACGTCAGCGGCATGTCGACGTGGCGCACGCCGTATTCGCTGAGCGCGTCGACCACGGCGTTGACCACCGCGGCCAGCGCGCCGGTCGTGCCCGCCTCGCCGACGCCCTTGACGCCCAGTGGATTGGTCGCGCACGGCTGCTCGTTGAAGACGACGGCGATGTTCGGCAGGTCGTCGGCGCGCGGCAGACAATAGTCCATCAGCGAGCCGGTCAAGAGCTGACCCGAGTGCGCGTCGTAACGCGCTTCCTCGCACAGCGCCTGGCCGACGCCCTGGGCGATGCCGCCGTGCACCTGGCCCTCGGCGATCATCGGGTTGAGCACGCGGCCGATGTCATCGACGCTGGTGTAGCCGACGATCGCGACGGCGCCGGTCTCGACGTCGACCTCGACCTCGCAGACGTGGCAACCATTGGCGTGGGTGTGCGCCTCGGCGGTATAGAGCACGCCGTCGGCGAGCGGCGCACCATTTTTGGCGGCGGCACGCGCGACCTCGATCATGGTGACGCCGCGGTCGGTGCCGGCGACCGTGAACACGCCGTCGGCGAAGGCGATGTCGGCGGTCGCCGCCTCGATCAACTCGGCCGCGAGACCCTTCGCCGTCTCGATGATCTTGTCGGCCGCCTGAACCAGCGCGACGCCGCCGACGCTGAGCGCGCTCGATCCGCCCGTGCCCTGGCCGTAGCGGACCCGGCGCGTGTCGCCCTGGACGACGCGAATGCTCTCGAACGGCACGCCGAGGCGCCCGGCGGCCATTTGCGCGAATGCGGTCTCGTGGCCCTGGCCGTTCGACTGCGAGCCGATCGTGACGCACAATCCGCCGTCTTCGTCGAAGGCGAGTTCGGCCAGTTCGTCGTCGACGCCGCCGTTGATCTTGACGTAGGACGACAGGCCGACGCCATAGCGCTTGCCGGCATCGCGCGCCGCCGCCTTGCGCGCCGCGACGTCGCCCTGCCGCGCCAGCGCCAGCGCGTCGTCGAGGTTGCGCGCGAAATCGCCCGAATCGTAGGTCTCGCCGGTGCCGGTATTGAACGGCATGGCGGCCGCCGGCACCAGGTTGCGCCGCCTGAGCTCGACCGCCGACATGCCAAGCTCGGCCGCCGCGGCATCGATCAGCCGCTCGACGACGTAAATGCCCTCAGGACGCCCCGCGCCGCGGTAGGCGTCGATCATCATGGTATTGGTGAAGATCACCTTGACCGCCACGTGATAGGCCGCGATGTCGTAGGCGCCGGTGACCGCCGCGGCAAAGCCGCCGGTCGCCGAGCCGCGGCCGTAGGGCGTCACATAGGCGCCGTTGTTGGCCAGCGTCTCGCAGCGGATGGCGAGGATGCGGCCGTCGCCGTCGAGCGCCAACTCGGCGCGGGTCACCTTGTCGCGTGCCTGCAAGTCGCTCAGCATCGCCTCGCCGCGCTCGGCCACCCATTTGATCGGCCGCCCCGTTCGCCGCGCCGCCCACAACAGGAGCGCCTGCTCGGGGATCGCCGTCGCGCGCATGCCGAAGCCGCCGCCGACGTCGGGCGTGACCACCGTCATCGCGCTCTCGGGCAGCCCGAAGACAGGCCCCGCGAGGTCGCGGCGCAGGAAGTGGACGCCCTGGCTTGGCGCGTGGAGCGTGTAGTGCTCGGCCGCCGGGTCCCAGGCGGCGAGCGCGGCGACCGGCTCCATCGGCATGATGATGACTCGGTTGTCGACCAGATCGAGGCGCGTGACATGCGCGGCGGCAGCGAAGGCGCGTTCGGTCGCGGCCGCATCGCCCGCCGCCCAGTCGATCGAGACGTTGCCCGGCGCGTCGTCCCAGACCAGCGGCGCGCCGGCCGCCGTCGCGGCGGCGATGTCGCCGACCGCGTCGAGCGGCGCGTAGTCGACCTCGATCAGCTCCGCCGCGTCGCGCGCTTGCGCTTCGGTCTCGGCGACGACGATCGCCACTGGCTCGCCAAGATAGCGCGCGCGGCGATGCGCGATCATCGGCCGGGGCGGCGAGACCGGATCGCTGCCGTCACGGTTCACGAGCCGGTCGCTGCGGGGAATGTCGCCCAACCCATCGGCCACGGCGTCGTCGCCGGTGAACACGGCGATGACGCCCGGCGCGGACCGCGCGGCGTCCACGTCGATCGCCGCGATTTCGGCGTGGGCGTGCGGCGAGCGAAGGAAACAGGCGCAGACCTGGCCGGCGAGTTCGATATCGGCGGTATAGCGGCCGGCGCCGGTCAAGAACCGTGCGTCCTCGCTGCGCCTGATCGACTGTCCGAAACCCTGTTCGCCCATGCCGGCAATTCCATCCTTGTCGACGTCGCAAGACCTTACCCTGCGGCGCATAATCTACTAAGCTATAGGAGAGGTTTCGTCGAGTGACGCCGGGTTCGCCCGGCGTCTTTGTGAGGCTCTCCGATGACCCGCGCCTGCCGCTTCTCGCTGCTGATGATCTGTTCGGGGGTATGTCGTTTCCGTGCCATCTTGACCTCCTCTCAAACGGCCCAAGCCTAACATTCCGCCTGGGCCAGGTTTTGGGGGTCAGGTCGCCACGGCGGCGCCACTGGCCGATAACGGTCAATTTGGGCCATTCGCGATGGTCAATGTCCGGCTAACACCAGACATTCAAAGCCTACGTTGATGGCAATGTCGGAGCACCGGTCGGTTCAGGCACTTCGGATTCCGTGAATTTGATCGGGCACCCAATTGCCTTTGCGCTGCCGGCTTCGGCATGGGGCACTTCTATCACCATCTCACGGGCCCGTGTTTGCGGATGCTCGTGCATCTGGTTGATGGTCAGAACCAGTCCGGCTGGTATGCTGGCCTCGGCTAGGATCGCGATCCACTCGTCTCGCCCCCTCGTCATGAACTTCCGGGTGAGGAGTTCTTCCAAGAGATGGCGATGCTTCATGCGCTGTGCGCCGTCGGCAAAGCGTTCGTCCTGCTTCAGATCGGCCAGATCCAGCACGTCCAGTAGTCGGTGCCAGTTCCGTTCATTGGCTGCTCCCACGGTCATCCAACCGTCGGCAGTCGGGAAGGCCTGGTAGGGGGCATACAAAGGATGCGTCGTGCCCAGGGCCGTCGCGGTCCGTCCCGACGCGAAGGCGACAGCCGACTGCCAGTAGGTCAACATGATCCCGGCCTCGAACAGCGAGGTCTCGACCAGTTCGCCCTTGCCAGTGCGCCTTTGGCGATGCAAGGCAGCGAGGATGCCGATGGCGGCAAGCAGTCCCGCAGCAATATCGGTCACCGGCGGCCCGCATTTGCCAGGCCGCTCGCTGCCATCCTCGCCGGTAATGCTCATGATGCCGCTCATGGCCTGGGCCATCAGATCGAAACCGCCCTGCTTAGCCATAGGACCGCTGCGCCCGAAGCCACTGATGGAACAGTATACCAGGGACGGGTAGAGCGTCTTCAGACGGCCGTAACCGAAACTGAGGCGGTCGAGCACGCCGGGCCGATAGTTCTCTAAAAACACATCCGCCTGGCTGAGCAGTTCATGGAGCTGGTCTTGCCCCTTGCGCGTCTTGAGATCCAGGCAGACGGATTTCTTGCCGCGATTGACTTGCACGAAGCTAGCGCTTTCGCGCCCCAGCCGGTCCTCCTCGGCCGTATCCCAGCGCTGCGTGTCGCCACGCGGTGGGCGCTCCACTTTAATGACCTCAGCCCCCAAGTCCGCCAGCATTAGACCGCAGGTCGGGGCCGCCAGCACGTGGGACATCTCGACGACCCGGACGCCGGCTAGTGGCGTGTCCTTTGCCTCGCGTGGACCGGCCGCCATAGTCACGCCTCGGAGAACCGCGGTGCGCGCTTTTCGAGGAAGGCTCGGGCCCCTTCCGCGAAGTCGGCCGTCGCGTAGCAGGCATGAGCTTCCCTGAAGACCTCCGCTTCGATCGCCCCGGCCGCTGAAATCAGGCGCAGCGCCCGCTTGTGCCAGCGCGCTGCAAGCGGCGCGCCGACAGCGATCTCCTGGGCCAGCGCGACGGCGGCGCGCTCGACGTCCCGATCCCCTACCAGGCGCGACAAGAATCCCCGCTCACGGGCCTCACGGGCCTCGAGCCGACGGCCTGTAAGCAGTAAATCCGCCGTCAGGTTTCGACCGACGGTCACCACTAGGGCCTGGAGGTCCTCCAGTTCAGCGAACATTCCAAGAGACTTCACGGGCAGGCCAAACCACGACGTTGCACCGGCGATTCGCAGATCGCAGGCAGCTGCCAGCTCCAGACCACCACCGAGGCAGGCGCCATTGATCGACGCGACCACCGGGTGCGGACAAGCGAGCAAGGCGTCGACCGCCGCCCGGCCGACACGCGCTTCGGCGATCTGCCGGTCCGGATCGCCGAGCGCCGTCTCGAACTCGCCGATACCGCTGCCGACGCAAAACGCGCGATTGCCGGCCCCCATCAACATCACGCAACGGATGCTGGTGTCGGCGCTGATGGTGTCAAGAATTTCGCGGAAGCCGCGATACATCGCATGCGTAAAGGCGTTGAGCTTCTGAGGCCGGTCGATCGTGACCTTGGCGATGCCGTCGATGCGCGCGCACAAGACCTGGCCGTACTGGCCAGCGTTCATCGGCCGCCCGTTTCGGCGCAGCGCGCCGCCGAGCGGAGATCGCGGAGATCGTCGTCGAGGCTCGCCATGCACATGTCGTGGGCAATCATCGCAGCGCGCTCTGGCTCGCCGGCGCAAATGGCATCGGCGAGGGGCGCGTGCCATGCATCCAGATCGATCCGCTCCGGCGACAAGGCCTCGGCGGCGGCGTAGATCCAGCGTACCTTGTTGGCGATTTGATCGTAGGCGGCCAGCAGCAGACGGTGCCCGCAGCGCTCGACGATCAGCCGATGGAAAGCGAGGTCGGCCTCGATCCGTCGCGCCGCCTGCTTTGACGACTGGGCCCCGCCAAGTGCCGCCTGGGCCGCGCGGACCGCATCGATGCCTTGCTGGTCGATCCCGGCGGCGAGCAGGCGCGCGGCGCCGCTCTCCAGCGTCGCGCGCATGGAATAGACCTCCCAAATATCTTGATTTTCGATCCGGCGCACCGACCACGCGCTGTATCGCTCGCAAACCACGAGGTCTTCCCGCTCGAGCTGGCTGAGCGCCGCGCGAACGGTGCCGCGGCTGGCGCCACTCCACTCCGCTAGCTCGGCCTCGGTGAGCCGTGCACCTGCCTCGAAAGCGCCCGCTACAATGGCGTCACGCAAACCTTCCGCTACCTGATCGGCCAGGCTGCGCTTAGCAATCTGAAATTTCGGCTTCACCGTCTTTGTCATGTCCGGGCGCCACTGGTTCGCAATCTCCGTTGACAAAGACATTGTCTTCGATTTACATAATTGTCAATAATTAATCATCATTTAAAAGGAGTGACCGTTGGCGACGTGTCTGATCATCGGGGCGGGACTCGGGTTGGGGATGGCGCTGGCCCGACGTTTCGGGGCTGGAGGTCTCCGTCTTGGCCTTGTCTCTCGCAATACCGAAAGCCTTGACGGGTTGGTTTCGACCCTGGAAGCCGATGGGCACGAGGCTGCGGGCATGCCGGCCGACGCCGGCAATCCGGCCGCCTTGCTGGCCGCAATCGAGGGGCTCCAGGTCCGCCTCGGGCCGGCCAATGTGCTTATATACAACGCCGCGGTGCTGAGCCAGGGGAGCCCGACAACGTTGGGACCGGAGCAGTTGCTCGAAGAGTTCAAGGTCAACCTTCAGGGTGCGCTGATCGCATCCCAGGCCGTGGTGCCGCGTATGCGCCAGCAGGGAGACGGCACGATCCTGTTCACAGGCGGCGGTCTGGCGCTCGAGCCCTATCCGGCGTGTGCCTCCCTGGCACTGGGCAAAGCGGCACTGCGCAGCTTGGCATTCTCGTTGCATAAGGAGTTGGCTGTGGGCGACATCCACGTCGCCGTCGTCGCAGTTTGCGGAATCATCGAACCCGGCGGACCCTTCGATCCCGACGCTATCGCCGAACCTTACTGGCGCCTCCATACGGCGTCGCGCGGCGTTGAGGATCGGGAGCTGGTATTCCAGCCGCCAGGAACCGACCCCTACTACAACGACCCGGATCGCCGCTACGCCCATGTGACGCTGCCGCCGACCCACGTCGTGTCGGGCTCTCAAGGTGCCAAATGCCCCTGATCGCGAACGACGATGGGTCCGGCTGTTCTGCAACATCGAGGGCGACGGACCACCAATTCTGCTCGCCCATGCCGGCAATTCCATCGCTGACGAAGACACGAAGCCTTACCCTGCCCCGCCTAAACTACTAAGCTATAGTCGCGGTTTCGTCGAGTGACGCCGGGTTCGCCCGGCGTCTTTTTGAGGCATTGTGATGATCCACGCCACACAGACTTGGCCCGAGGCGGTCTACCGTGAGCTGGTACGCGCGGACGTGCGCCAAGTCGGCTACGTGCCCGATTCGGGTTTCTCGCGGCTGATCGAGCTGTGCCACGCGGGCGCGGCGATTACGGCGGTGCCGCTGACCACCGAGGAAGAAGGTATCGCCCTGCTCGCCGGCGCCTGGCTGGGCGGCCAACGCGGCGTTCTCCTGATGCAATCGAGCGGCATCGGCAACTGCATCAACATGTTGACGCTGACCCGCGCCTGCCGCTTTCCGCTGCTGATGATCGTCACCATGCGCGGCCAGCCGGGCGAGAAGAACCCGTGGCAACTGCCGATGGGCGGGATCACCGCCGACGTCCTCGGCCTCGCCGAGGTGTCGGTACGCGAGGCCAGCACGGCCGACAGTATCGCTGGGCACGTCGCCGATGCGGCGCAAACCGCGTTCGACGGGCCGGCCGCCGCCGCCGTGCTGATCGCCCAATCGGTCATCGGCGTCAAAGCCTTCGAGGACGACTAGGTCATGGACGCGACGCGCAGCGAGGCCTTTGTCCTGCACCGGCGCGACGTGGTCGCGGCGCTGCTCGCCGAGCGCGGCGAGATGCTGGTCGTCGCCGGCCTCGGCGCGCCGGCGTGGGATGTCGCCGCGGCGGGCGATTCGGCGCTCGATTTTCCGCTGTGGGCGGCGATGGGCGGCGCGGCGATGGTCGGCCTCGGCCTGGCGCTCGCCCAGCCCGCACGCCGCGTCCTGGTGATCACCGGCGACGGCGAGATGCTCATGGGGCTGGGCAGCCTGGCGACGATCGCTGCCCAGGCGCCGGCCAACCTGGCGATCTGCGTGCTCGACAACGAACGCTACGGCGAGACCGGCATGCAGACGACCCATACCGCGGCCGACGCCGACTTGGCGGCGATCGCCGCCGCCTGCGGCGTGCCGCTCGCCGCGACGGTGCGCGACGACACCGGCCTCGGCGCGGCGATCGCCCAGCTTCGCGAGTCCGCCGGCCCGGTCTTCGTCACCATCAAGGTGCGCGCCGAGGACTTAGCCCTGGTGCTGCCGCCGCGCGACCCGGTGCACCTCAAGGACCGCTTCCGTGAGGCCCTGTTGGGCGATACCGCATGACCAGCGGCGCGCATTCGGTGCGCCTCGGCGTCGACATCGGCGGCACCTTCACCGACGTTGCGCTCGAGACCGCCGAGACACGCCACACGATCAAGGTGCTGACGACACAGACCGCGCCCGAGGAAGGCGTTATCCAAGCCGTGCTCGCGGTGCTCGACGACGCCGATCTCACGCTCGGCGACATCGACCTGATCGTCCACGGCACGACGCTTGCGACCAACGCGCTGATCGAGCGCAAGGGAGCGCGAACCGCGCTGATCACCACCGGCGGCTTCCGCGATTCGGTCGAGATGGGCACCGAGAGCCGCTTCGAGCAGTACGACGTGTTCATGGAGAAGCCGCCGCCGCTGGTGCCGCGCCGCCACCGCCATACCGTGCCCGAGCGCATCAGCGCTCAAGGCGCGGTGCTGGTGCCGCTCGACGAGGCGGCGGTCGCGGCGTTGGTCGAGCGGCTCGAGGCCGGTCGAATCGAGAGTGTCGCGATCGGCTTCCTGCACAGCTTCGTCAACCCGGCGCACGAGGTGCGGACGCGCGACATCCTGGCCGAACGCCTGCCCGATACGACTTTCACGCTGTCGTCCGAGGTTTCGCCCGAGATGCGCGAATACGAGCGTTTCTCGACCGCCTGCGCCAATGCCTATGTCCAGCCCCTGATGGCACGCTACCTGACCCGGCTCGAGGGTGAATTGGCCGGCCGTGGCTTCGCCGGCGCGCTGTTCGCCATGCTCTCGGGCGGCGGCATCACGACGCTCGAGACGGCGATCCGATTCCCCGTGCGCCTAGTCGAATCGGGGCCGGCGGGCGGCGCCATCTTCGCCAGCCACGTGGCGGCGGCGGCCGGCCTCGACGCGGTGCTGTCGCTCGACATGGGCGGCACCACGGCGAAGATCTGCCTGATCGACGGCGGCCGGCCGCAGACCGCGCGCGCATTCGAGGTCGCGCGCGTTTACCGTTTCATGAAAGGCAGCGGCCTGCCGCTGCGCATCCCGGTCATCGAGATGGTCGAGATCGGCGCCGGCGGCGGCTCGATCGCGACCATCGATGCGATGCGGCGCATCGCCGTCGGCCCCGAGAGCGCCGGCTCGGAACCGGGCCCCGCCTGCTATGGCCGAGGCGGCGAAATGCCGACGGTGACCGACGCCGACCTGGTCATGGGCCGCATCGACGCCGGCCACTTCTCGGGTGGGCGGCTGGCGCTGGATGCAGACGCATCCAACAAGACGCTTGCGGCGGCGATCGGCGCGCCGCTCGGGCTCACGGTCGAGATGGCCGCGTTCGGCGTCGGCGAGATGGTCGACGAGAACATGGCCAACGCGGTCCGCGTCCACGCCATCGAGAGCGGCAAGACGGTCGGCGAGCGCACGCTGGTCGCCTTCGGCGGCGCGGCGCCGCTGCACGCCGCGCGCATCGCCGAAAAGCTCGAGATCGACCGCGTCGTGATCCCCAACAACGCCGGCGTCGGCTCGGCGGTCGGCTTCCTGCGCGCGCCGGTCGCCTACGAGGTCGTGCGCGGCAACTATCAGCGCCTCGGCGCCTTCGATACCGCGGCGGTCAATGCCATGTTCGAGGCCATGCGGACCGAAGCCCACGACGTCGTCGAGCGCGGCGCCCCCGGCGTGCCGCGCGACGAGACCCGCATCGGCTTCATGCGCTATCTGGGCCAGGGCCACGAGATCGCCGTCACGCTGCCGGTGCGGCCGCTCGGGGCGGCAGACACCGACGTCATCCGCGCGGCATTCGAGCGCACCTACGAGGTGGTCTACGGCCGCATCATCCCGGGCGTCGACATCGAGGTCTTAAGCTGGGTGATCACCGTCGGCACGCCGACCGAGACGCCCGCACTAACCGCCGCGACAGCCGCGACCGCGGCGCCCGAGGCAGCCGGCGAGCGGGCCCTGTTCGACCCGGCGTCGGGGGCGACGGTCACGGCGCCGGTCTACTGGCGCGGCGCGCTGGCGCCCGGCGCGCGCATCGCCGGCCCCGCGGTGATCGCCGAGGACGAGACCTCGACCATCGTCTCGCCGGCCTTCGACGCCGCGATCGACGGCCGCGGCTATATCGTGCTGACGCGAAAGTAGCGTGATGACGATCGGACTCCGCAAGGCCGGCCCGGACGACTACGAATTTGCCCGTCGCATTCATCACCTGGGGCTCAGGGAATACGTCGAGGACATGTTCGGCGCGTGGGACGAGCCCTATCAGGACGAGAGGTTCGCGGGACAGTACAAGACCGAGGAGGCCTGGATCATCCTGCGCGACGGAACGGAGGTCGGCTGGCTCGGCAAACGAGCGTTGCCGGACGAATGTTTCCTCACCGAGCTTTACGTCGCGCCCGAGCACCAGAACCAGGGCATCGGCACCCGAGTGTTACGCGACCTCATCGCCGAGGCCGGGCGCGACGAGAAAACCGTCAGCCTCGGCGTGATGAAGAACAACCCGTCGCGCCGGCTCTACGCGCGCGAGGGCTTCGAGATAGTCGGCGAGAACGAGCACAAGTACTTCATGAAGACCAGCGCGGGAGACGGTTCATGACCGATAGGGACGCGGCACTCGCCGAGATCCACATGCAGGTGATGTGGAACCGGCTCATCGCGGTCGTCGAGGAGCAGGCGCAGACGCTGATCCGCACCGCGTTCTCGACCACCGTGCGCGAGGCCGGCGACCTGTCGGCCGGCGTCTTCGACACCGAAGGCAACATGCTCGCGCAAGCCGTCACCGGCACGCCGGGCCACGTGAATTCGATGGCCAACGCGGTGCGCCATTACCTCGCCAAATACCCGATCGAGCGCATGCATGCGGGTGATCATTACATCTCGAACGACCCGTGGCTGACCTCGGGCCACCTGCACGACCTGACCGTCGTCTCGCCGGCGTTCGTGGAAGGCCGCCCGGTCGGCCTGCTCGCCTGCACCTGCCACGTCGTCGACATCGGCGGCCGCGGCTTCGGCCCCGACGGCCGCCAGGTCTTCGAGGAGGGCCTGTTCATCCCGATCATGCCGCTGGCGCGCGAGGGCGTGATCAACCAGGACCTCTTGGACATCGTGCGCGCCAACGTGCGCGAGCCGATGCAGGTCGAGGGCGACATCTACTCGTTCGCCGGCAGCAACGACGCCGGCATCGCCCGCCTGCAGACGATGATGGCCGAGTTCGGCCTGGCCAGTCTCGACGACCTGGGCGGTCACATCGTCGAACGCTCGCGCGTCGCGACGCTCGCCGAGATCGCGCGGATCCCGCGTGGCACTTGGCACAACACGTTGACCATGGACGGTTATGATCGGCCGATCGAGCTGGTCTGCAAGATGACGGTCACGGACGACGCCATCGACGTCGACTTCGCCGGCTCATCGCCGGCCAGCCCGTATGGCATCAACGTCGTGCTCAACTACTGCCAGGCCTACACCACCTTCGGGGTAAAATGCATCGTCGCGCCCGCCGTACCCAACAACGCGGGCTCGCTGGCGCCGTTCCGCGTCACCGCGCCCGAGGGCTCGATCCTCAACGTGCGAAGGCCCTGGGCGGTCGCCGCGCGCCACGTCATCGGCCAGATGCTGCCCGACGTCGTCATGGGCTGCCTGGCGCAAGCCGTGCCCGAACGCGTGCCGGCCGAGGGCTGCTCGGCCAACTGGCAGTCGCAGCTGCGCGGCGGCGCGTCGGCCGTCGACGCCACCGCGGCCACCGCGGCCGGTGCGGCCGGGCTGGACGCGCCCGAGTACGACGTCGTCTCGTTCAACTCGGGCGGCACCGGCGCGCGCCCGACGGCCGACGGCCTCTCGGCCACCGCCTTCCCCTCGGGCGTGCGTTCTGTGCCGGTCGAGGCGACCGAGCAGATCGCGCCGGTCGTCGTCTGGCGCAAGGAGTACCGCGTTGATTCGGGCGGCGCCGGCACCTGGCGCGGCGGCCTCGGCCAGATCATGGAATTCGGTGCCTTGGGCACATCGGACGACGGCGGCGTGGACGCCACCACCGGCGCCGCCTTCGCCGTGCTCGCCATGTACGACCGCTGCGACCACCCGGCCAAGGGCCGTTCGGGCGGCCACCCGGGCGCCGCCGGCCGCGTCGCGCTGGCCTCGGGCACGGCGCTGCATTCCAAGGGCCAGCAGACCATCCCGGCGGGCGACCGCCTGGTCCTCGACATGCCCGGCGGCGGCGGCTTCGGCGAGCCCCACCAGCGCGACCCGGCGCGCGTTGCCGCGGATGTCGCCGACGGGTTGGTCAGCCGCGAGGCGGCGCGCGAGGTGTATGGGGTGGTGCTGAGCCCGGCGGGCGAGGTGGATGAGGAGGCGACGAACCGGGCACGCCGCCGCTAGCGTCGACCAACCGGCCAGCGAAGCGTTGTCGGCGATCGCAGCGAATCGTCGCGAAGCATGCAATCGAAGGCATCCACACCGACACGCTGTGTCCGGCAGTGGACGCCATGCCGGAAGCTCAAGGGCCCGGGGCAAAGGTCGTGGGCGACCGCGGTAGAGCGCTTCCGCACACACGACCGTCGCCCTGACAACGTTGCGGATAGGATTCACACGCGGCGGGACAGAGTTGACGACCATCAACGCCGTGCGTGTTATGCTTGGAGTCCATTGCAACGAATAATCGTCCCATGGGGAGGAAGCAAACGATGAGGATGCTAGTCGTTTCGAATCGAGAGGTGAACGAAGACGCAAGCGACGAAAATGTCTTCGGCGAGAAACCAAACCTGATGGGTCCCGGCGAGATTCGTCTCGCGTGGGCGGAGCGCACAAACGATGAATGGAACGTCACTCTCGTCGATGAGCCGGCGGAAATTGACGAGGCCAATGTGCCTAGCCGTGCGAATTTCCATGAGTTTCGGAATAAATTGATAGAATTAAATAAAAATTGTGTATTCTATATTCATGGTTACAATAAAAGTTTCAAAGAAAACCTTGATCAATCCTGGGAGATTCAAGAATATTATGACGTGGCGGTTGTAATACCAACGGGCATTAATCAGAACCCATGGGCCCATTTTCGGCGTCCGATCGACATGATCTTCCAGGGTTGATCGATGAGCCTGTTCCAGGCTTCGCAACACAGCGCGACGATATCGTCGTAGGTCTTGAATATCCTGTTGGAAAGCCAGTTATCGCGCATGAACTGCCATATGTTTTCGACGGGGTTCAGCTCGGGCGCTCTTGGTGGCAAGAACATCAATGTGATGTTGGATGGGATCTCGAGCCTGCCGGTGGTGTGCCATCCGGCCCGGTCGATGATGAGTACAGCGTGAGCGCCTGGTGTCACCAGGGCCGAGATTTCATCAAGATGCCATTGCATGGCCTGAGTGTTGCAGCGGGGCAGGACAAGGCCCGCACCGACACCGCGCGCGGGACAGATGGCACCAAAGATATAGGCCGACTTCGTGCGTTGGTCCCGGAGCGCCGTGGGTCGGCTGCCGCGTCGCGCCCAGCGCCGGGTGAGCATGGTTTTCTGGCCGACCCGGGCCTCATCTTGCCACCAAATTTCTATCGCGGTGTTGGCCGGGAGCCTGGCTCGGATCTCCCCCAACCCGGCGGGGAAGTTTTTTTTAAATCCTCGACGGCAAACTCGTTCTGCCCCTTGTGGCGTGGTCGCGCCGATATCTTGCGAAACCCCAGCGCCCTCAATTCACGGCCCACCGTCGTCTCATCAACCGAAATGCGGAACTCTTCGAATATCCAATGCGCCAGGTCCTTTCGGCGCCAACGCACGACACCGTGGATCGCCGGAATCGGTCCGCTCTCAACAAGCCGAGCGAGCGCTTGTCGCTGCCTGTCATTGAGCTTGGCCGGCTTGCCTGTCGCCTTGCCGTCAATCAGACCATCCGGCCCCTTGGCGTTGAAACGGAGAACCCAGTCACGGACCACCTGGAGCCCGACAGTACCGATCCGCGCCGCCTCCGTGCGACGGCCACCATCGTAAATCTCAGCCAGCGCAAGAAGCCGCCGGCTCTGTCCAGCATCCTTCGACGCCTTGGCTAACCGCCGAAGCGCCGGACCATCAAAATCTTCCCGTAACGCAACCGCTCTGCCCATAGCGAACCTCCGTATCAGTTCGCCTCATTGATTCAGACTTCTTGCCGTTTGGGAATCCCCTAAATGAGTCTCCTTCAATGCTCGATGGTATAAGCTTCTCCTGGCCGGCCAATCCGGGTGGGTTTATCCTTTCAGAATACAAAAAAGCTCAGGGGATCGCCGAAGCTTCTAATATAGCTCTTGATAGAGTTTTCGGGAAAATGGGACGCTATTTTCGCTCTGTAGCATCTAAGGATTGCAATATTTCATTAAATTTCCTCGCCCACAGCTTAGGAAGTTATTTATTCAAGAACTTTATTAGTTCTCCCGTATTTAGTGATGAAACTCGTATGTTTGACAACATCGTTCTGCAACAAGCCGATGTCGACAATCCGGGACATGAAGGAGATGTCCCGGTCGATGTTGAAAAGTTGAGGTAGGTGTCGCTCTCCTGGAGCCGTTAGGCTCCGGGTGCTGCAAACCCAAGAGGGAGAACGACACCATGGGAAAGAATATCCGTAGTTCCAGTAGCCCGAAAGCCCTTGCCACCTCGTTTCCTATGCCGCCGCTGGCAGACGCGATGGACGCAGTCCGTCTCAGCGTGGATCGGTTCTGTCTCCTGGCCGGGGTCGAGGCCTTGGCCGAGATGATGGAGGAGGACGCCACGACCGTGTGCGGGGCCCGACATCGTCGCCATGGGAACCGTCGGGGTTATCGCTGGGGCCATACGCAGAGCGAGATCGGCTACCACGGCGGCCGCGTGAAAGTGCAGCGGCCACGGGTTCGCGACCATGCTGGCAAGGAGGTGGGTTTGGAGAGCTGGCAGGTGCTGCGCGACGGCAACCTGTTGCTCGAGTGGGCGCTCAACCTGATGGTCCTGAACGTGTCGACCCGCAAGTACCACCGCGCGGTCCGTCTGCCCGAGGGCGACCTGGCGAAAGCGCGTGGCGACGGCACCTCGAAGTCGGCCGTTTCCCGGCGCTTTGTGGCGCTGTCGCGCAAGAAGATGAAGGCCTGGCTCGCCTCGGACCTCTCGGAGCTCGACCTGCTGGTCATCCAGATCGACGGTCTGCATGTCGGCGACCATGTCTTGGTGGCGGCGATCGGCGTCGATGGCAACGGCGACAAGCATGTCCTGGCCGTGGTCGAGGGGGCGACGGAGAACACTGTCGTCGTCCAGGCCTTGCTCGACAATCTCCTCGCCAGGGGGCTCGATCCGACGCTGCCCCGGCTGTTCATCGTCGATGGCGCGAAGGCGCTCAGCAAAGCGATCCGCAACACCTTCGGTGTGGCCGCCGCCATCCAGCGCTGCCAGGTCCACAAGGGCCGTAACATCATCGAGCGCCTGCCCCTGCATTTGCATGCAAGCGTCAAGAAGGCGCTCCGTCAGGCCTGGGACCAGGACGACGCAGACAAGGCCGAACGGCTGCTGCGCAACCTGGCCCGGCGTCTGGAGCATGAGGAACCGGGCGTCTCGGGCAGCATCCTGGAGGGGCTGGACGAGATCCTCACCGTCATCCGCCTCGGCCTGCCGCACGAACTCCGGCGCTCGCTCGCCTGCACCAACATCGTCGAGAACGCGCTCGGCACGGTGCGCCAGGTCACCCGCAACGTCAAACGCTGGAGACACGCCGAGATGGCGCTCAGATGGACCGCCGCCGGCCTGCTGGAGGCCCAGAAAACCTTCCGTCGCCTCAAGGCCTATCGTCAGCTGCCCATCCTCCGAAATGCTCTCCAGGAACACTTGAGAAAGGCTCAGGCCGACAGTGCCATTGAAACCATCATGAAGGCAGCATAGCATCATCAACCAGCGACGCCTGCCCCACGAATTTCAACAGAGATAGGGACATCGCCGACATGAATGGTGGGTCGATAAACTGCGCTACGCCGCACGCACATACGTAACTATCAACGAGCGCGACGCGGTGTTGGCGGCATCCGACGTCATCAACAGCGACCGTCTCGGCAACACCACCCATAATCTGATCGCAGATCGGCCGGTCTACGTCGATTTTACGGACGCCAAGGGCGTTCGAAAGAAGCACAGGCTGTTCGCGAACGCGCGTGACAATCCGCGTGTCGAAAACTTCTTCATGCATGCCTTTCACGGGGAACGGGCCGAGGCGGGCCTAAGAGCCCGGCCGGGAATGAATTGTTTGATTTCAAAGCCTTGCGATCCTTCGTGTGAGGAGTTGGATGCTTGCGATCATGAGCCAGGCCTCGGCGCTGGCGATGGTGGCCTCGAAGTCTTTGGCGAGACGGCGGTTGCGACCGAGCCAGGCAAAGGTGCGCTCCACCACCCAACGCCGGGGCAGGACCTTGAAGCCCGTCACGTCGTCGCTTCGCTTGACGATCTCCAGCGTCCACTGGCCGATCTTTTCCAGCGCCTTGCCGAGTTTCGGTCCGGCGTAGGCGCCATCGGCGAAGACGTGGCGCAGCCAGGGGAAGGCCCATCGGATCGAGGCGAGCAGCGGCGGCGCGCCGTCGCGGTCCTGGATATGGGCGGCGTGAACCATGCCGGCGACGAGCCGCCCGCCGGTGTCGGTGAGGATATGGCGCTTGCGCCCCTTAACCAACTTGCCGGCGTCGAACCCGCGCGGGCCGCCGCTTTCCGTGGTTTTCACCGACTGGCTGTCGATCACACCGGCGGACGGGCTGGCCTCTCGGCCCTCGGCCTCGCGCGCGCGCATGAGCAGCTCGTGGTTGATCCCGTTCAGCGTCGCCTCGGTGCGCCAAGCGTAGAAGTACTCCTGGACCGTGCTCTTCGGCGGAAAGTCCTTCGGCAACATCCGCCACTGGCAACCCGTGCGCGCCATGTACAGGATCGCGTTCACCACCTCGCGCAGGTCCGTCGTTCGCGGGCGTCCCAGCCGTTTGCATGGCGGCAGCAGCGGGCCGATCACGCCCCACTCCGCCTCGGTAAGATCGCTTGCATAGCGCAGCCCCTTGCGCTCATATTTGGGTCGAGTGGTCTCGGTCCACATCTTGTGCCTCCATCGCTGTTCAACCACAACGAAGGAAACACAAGTGACTGATTCCACTCAACTCTTATTCGGCCGGACTCTAAGATACAACGAGCGAAAAAACGCCTTTGAGGTCGATTGACGTTTGCATGTAAGTAAGCCCCCAGTGGTGCAGCATGGAAGAGCTCGCTGTCGGCGAATGTCGGACGATCTCCGTGTGCGCGAGGAAGATATGGAACCACTCCGGTCTGCTGCTGACGCCCGGCCAAGAATATGAGCTGGCGGTAGACCCGGAAAGCGTAGCCGATTGGCAAGACGGGAATCTCGCTCCGACCGACCCTGCCGGGAACATGCCGAGGCGGCACAGGTTGTGGCCTTGGCTGCGCCGCTATCGCCAAGCCAATTGGTACGCTCTCGTCGGCAGCGTCGGGCAATCCCCCGAAAGCTATTTTTCAATCGGTTGGGCGACCTCCCACATGCCCGAAACGACGGGGGAGTTTCTCTGCTTCGCCAATGACTTCCGGCTTACCTACTGGAACAACAAAGGATCGCTCGCGCTACGGGTCACCCGTCGGCGCTGAGTCCCGGCGCGACGCCATCGTCGACCTGCTTCCCACCGTAGCGCTTTCAGCCGGCGGCCCCCTGGTCCTCGACATGCCCGGCGGCGGCGGCTTCGGCGCGCCGCGCGCCCGCGACCCGGCGCGCGTCGCGGCCGACGTCGCCGACGGCCTGGTCAGCCGCGAGGCGGCGCGCGAGGTGTATGGGGTGGTGGTTACGGAGGCTGGCGAGGTGGATGAGGCGGGGACGGAGGGGTTGCGGAGGAGTTGATCGAGGAGTTAGGGCCGTGAGCAGGGAGCGAGAGTGCGAAGCCTATTCGGGCGTTACGTCGTTTAGGATTCAAACGTCCGTTTTAGGAACTCGATCGTCGCGGGATGTCTCAACTTACAGACGGTATTTCGATTCGTGAACACCCCTGGGAATGTTTGAGCTTCCGTGATTGGAAGGGTCTTGTGCCATTTAACACCAACGACGTAATCGGAAATCTCTGTACCCGCATTTCCCAAGTATCGTCGATATTCAGTGCGGCGAGAAGGCGATTCTGCTATAAGAATCATGAAGTTGTAGCATACATGGAGCGGCGGATATGGCACACCCGATGGGTGAATCGAAACCGGGGTGCCTTCGGGTCGTTTTTGACCGTCGATTGAAGCTTGAATTCCACGGTTCCAAGATCACCTCTGATGCCGGGTTGCTCGCCTACCGGGAGCTTGACGATGCCCTCGGCCTGACTGAGATGGCCGAGGGTGTTTTCCAGGATAGCCGTACCGGCAAGAACGGATGGCACGGCATGACGGGTCAGTTTCGCCAGTCCGTTTTCGGGCGCCTTGGCGGCTATGACGATGTGAACGACGCCGACCGTCTGGGACGCGATCCCGCCATGCGCTGGATTGTTGGCGGCAAGGCCATCGAAAGACAGGCCGCTTCCACCAGCCAGATGGGACGCTTCGAGACGGAGCTATTGGCCACCGACGAGAACGTTGAAGCCTTGGTCGACATGAACGGGGTGTGGATCGACAAGGTTCATGACCGCCATCCGCCGAAGATGATCATTCTCGACATGGACAGCAGCGTCAGCCCGACCCATGGCGAACAAGAGGGAACAGCGTACAATGGTCACTTCGGCTGTACCTGCTAGCATCCGCTATTCCTGTTCAACCAGTTCGGCGACTTGGAGAGATGTTCCCTGCGCCCCGGTAATGTTCACAGTGCCGACGGATGGCGGAATGTTCTGGAGCCGGTGGTGATGCGCTATAAGGAAAGGAAGGTGCGGCTGTATTTTCGTGGCGATGCCGCCTTCGCCTCACCGGAGATATACGAATATCTCGAAGCCGAGGGATTACTCTACGTCATCCGCCTCAAAGCGAACGCGATTCTCCAGCGGAACATTGCCCATCTGCTTACGCGACCTGTCGGTCGCCCGCCCGACCATGTTCGCCGTTTCCACGCCAGCTTCAGCTATCAGGCCGGATCGTGGAACAAGAAGCGCCGTGTCGTGGCCAAAGTGGAGTGGCACCCCGGCGAGCTGGTTCCTCGCGTCGGTTTCATCGTCACTAATCTGTCGCGCCCTACCAAGCGGGTGGTGGCGTTCTATAATCACCGTGGCACGGCGGAGCAGCACATCAAGGAAGGCAAGAACGCCATCAACTGGACCCGTCTGTCATGTCGCAAGTTCCGCAACAATGCCGTTCGGCTCCAGCTTCACGCCCTGGCCTACAATCTGGGCAACTTCATGAGGACACTGGCTTTGCCGAAGGAGGTGGAGCACTGGTCGATGACGACGTTGCGCGACAAGCTGGTGAAGATCGGGGCCAAGGTTGTCCGACATGGCCGCTACGTTACGTTCCAATTGGCTGAGGTGGCGGTGCCGAGGGACCTGTTCCGGAAAATCCTGAGCTTGATTGATGATCTGCGACGAAGACCCGCTCCGGCGTAGGCCGAGGGAATCGACGGCGAGGAGAAAGCGACAGGAGAGGTGTGTCTGGATGGCGAGAAAAATGACCGAGTGGCCTTCCAAGCGCGGGCCGATTACCAAAATCATGCCATCGGATGGCTGCATAGGGGATACAGTTCCCTTGGCGGTGGGAAAGTGCTACGATTTCCACGAATTTGGATGGTATATGGGCAATGTCGGCTGTATTATCTGGATCGTGCAACACGAAAGATTGGCGAAGTTCCACTTCGGATAAATGCTTTCCGTCCGGAAGTACAAAATCTTTGGACATGACCGCCGTCGATGTCACCGTGCCGTAGCCAATATAGCCAGCACCCTTTTGATAGACATAAACCAGGTCATCCACCGAGAGTTGGTTTAACCGACCGGAATAAATCCGGCCATATCCCGCCGAAATAAAGCCATAGCGGCGCATATCCTCCCAATCTCGGACGTTCGGGTCGTCCCCCGCGTTAACATAGTAGAGGCCCGTCCAAGGGAGTTTCTTCCTACTTTCAGCCCGGTCCACGACCTCCTGCTGGTCCATTAGCCAATCGGTGGCGAGAAACTGTTGGCCGTTCTCCTCGAATACATTGAAGAAGGCAGTGTTGATGCTGACGTCGTGCTTCTCCGCAAGGTATTCGACGATTCGCTTCGACGAGGCATCGAATTCACTCGCCACAATTACCATGGTGTGGCTGTTGTTCAGGTTCTCGGGAAGGGGTGTATCGAAGCGTTCGCGGAATACCTCTTCCAATCGCCTCCCGAGTTTGTCGAATGCAATATCATGAATGCGCTTGGGTGTGAGACCAGCAATCCAACTCGCGTAATCGAGTACCTGTGCGACCACTTCGCGAGGCGTGCGATCACGTTTGAGTTCGACGATGGTGATACTGCCTTCACGGTCGATAGCGAGAATATCGATTCGCCCCTTGAAGTCCGTGACGACCTGCCGCCCAAGGATCAGCACGTCCAACCCGATGATGTTCGGATCTTTAGCGATCCAATTTTCTAGAGTTTCTTCGCTAGCGAGCGATTTCCGCTCAACCGGAACGAGTTCTCCGCTCAAGACCTTATAGAGTGTCGTCATCGTTTCATCTTACGCGTCCCACCCCCTACCCCGCCAGCACCTCCTGCCCGCGCTTGAACAGGCCCTGCGCGATGATGATGCGCTGGATCTCCGACGTGCCCTCCCAGATGCGGTCGACGCGGACTTCGCGGAAGAAGCGGTTGGCGACGTTCTCCGACATGTAGCCGCGCCCGCCGAAGATCTGTACCGCGCGGTCGGCGACGCGGCCGGCCATCTCGGAGGCGTAGAGCTTGGCCATCGAGCACTGGCCGTGGACCACCTTGACGTCGGCGCCGCGGTCCATCGCCTCGGCCGTCTGGTAGGTCATCAAGCGCGACGCCCAGAGCTCGGTCAAACTGTCGGCGAGCATGAACTGGATCGCCTGGTACTCGGCGATCGGCTTGCCGTAGACGATGCGCGCCTTGGCGAAGGCCGTCGCCTCGTCGATCAGCCGCGACGCGGCGCCGCAGCAGCGCGCGGCGATCATCAGGCGCTCGTAACGGAACCACTCGTGGGTCCACTTCATGGCGTCGATCTCGGGGTCGATCAGGTTTTCCGCAGGCACGAAGACGTCCTTGAAGTCGAAGATCGGGTGCACGCTGTGTGTGTGCATGTATTTGGGCACGCGAACTTGCGTCACGCCGTCGGTCGCCTTGTCGACGAAGAAAAGCGCGTGTTCGCCCTGGTGCGGGCCGTCGGCGAACTTGGCCTGGAAGATGAAGAAGTCGCCCGAGGCGCCGCCCGTCGCGTGCCACTTCAGGCCGTTCAGCACGTAACCGTTGCCCTTGGCGGCCGCGGTGGCCTCGATGGCGTCGACGTCCGAACCGGCGCCCTCCTCGGTGATCGCGTAGGCGTAGCCGCGCGTGTTGTCGATCAGCGGCTTGACCCATGTCGCCATCTGATGGGCGGAGGCGACCTCGACGAGGAAGCGCGGCGGCGACGTGTAGCACCAGCCCTGGCCGTTGGTCGCGCGGCCGCCCTGCTCGTTGACCACGGCTTGTTCGAGGAAGCTCAGGCCGCCGCCGCCGAGCTCCTTGGGGAGCGTCATGGCCATCAGCCCGTTGGCCTTGGCGAATTCCTTGGCCTCGGCGCGGAACTCCTGGCCCTCTTGCGGGTTCTCCTCGGCCTCGAGCTCATGCGGGATGGCGACCTCGTCGACGAATTTGCGGACCTTGGCTTGCAGCGCGCGGACGCTGTCGGGCAGCGGATAGGACATGGTGGTGGCTCCTGGATCGGGCGTTGGCTCCGTGGCGTCATAGCACCCGCGGGAGCGCCGTTCAATCGGCGGCATGGCGGGGCGGCCATGCTTTTATGGCGGGCCGCACGCCCTATTCGGAAGACCGGATCATCGTCGCCGCCTGTTCGAGCGCATCGAGGCGCGAGACGTGCAGATGGTCGTCGGGCAGCAGATCGAGCACGCCGAGTTTCTTCAAGGTCTTGTCGACGTCGGGGCGGATGCCGACCAGGAAGACCGGCTTGTCGTGGCCCTGCGCCTGCTTGATGGCGTCCTCGAGGCCGAGTGACGCGCTCGAGTCGAGAAACGGAACGTCCGCAAGGTCGAGCACCAGGACATCGTAGTCGTCGCTCGCGGCCAGGCGCCGCGCCATGCCCTTGGCGGCGCCGAAGCTGAACGGGCCGCTCAGGTGGTACAGCACGACGCGCCCGTCGCCGGCCTCGAGCGCGGCCTTTTCATCGTCGCTCAGATCCGGTTCATCGGAGCCGTGGGTGATCGTCGTGATGGATGCGAGTTGCAGGTCCGACATGCGTTTGACGAACAGCAGGCTGGCCAACACGAGGCCGACGCCGACCGCCGTGATGAGATCGACCAGGACGGTCAGGAACAGGACGACCAGCATGAAGAATATGCCGGCCCCGGGCGCTTGGCGAACGCGTCTCAGATAGGGCCAGTCGATGATGTCGATGCCGACCTTGATCAGGATGCCGGCGAGCACCGCATGGGGAATATGCTGCGCCAGGCCGCCCAGGCCGAGTACGATGGCGAGCAGCACCAGCGCATGCAGCGCCCCGGAGATCGGCGTGCGTCCGCCGGACCTCACGTTGATCACCGTGCGCATCGTCGCGCCGGCGCCGGGGATGGCGCCGAACATGCCGGCGATGGTGTTGCCGATGCCCTGGCCGATCAGCTCGCGGTCGGAGTCGTGGTAGGTCTGGGTCACGTTGTCGGCGATCAACGAGGTCAACAGGCTGTCGATCGAGCCGAGCAGCGCCAGCACCAGCGCCGATTGGACCATGTCCGGCAGGGCTGCCACGCTGAAGCTCGGCAGTATCGGGCTCGGCAGGCCGGTCGGGATCGCGCCGAGAACCGGCGCGCCGGGCAACGCGACCAGCACCAGTACGGTGCCGAGCACCAGGGCGATCAGCGGCGCCGGTACGATCCGGTTGATCGCGTTGGGTGTCAGATAGACGACACCGAGCGCGAGCAGACCGACGATCGTGGCGTCCAGCCCGGGCGCGCGCAGCAGGGCCGGCAGGCCGGCCAATGCCGCCAGCGTTCCGCCGTGCGGTGTTGCGTGACCGATCAGGGGGCCGAGTTGCAGAATGATGATGATGCAGCCGATGCCGCTCATGAAGCCGGAGATCACCGGAAACGGCACCAGGCTGACGTAGCGGCCGATCTTGAAGACGCCGAACAGGATCTGAAACACGCCGGCCAGCATGACCACGGTGAAGGCCATCGCCGGTTCGTGACCGTATTGGGTGATGACAGCGGTCATGACGACCGTCATCGGCCCGGTCGGGCCCGATACCTGCGACGGTGTGCCGCCGAACAGCGCCGCGAAGAAGCCGACGAAGATCGCGCCGTACAGGCCGGCGACCGGCCCGGCGCCGGACGCGACACCGAACGCCAGGGCGAGTGGCAGGGCGACGACCGCCGCCGTGAGCCCGCCGTAAACGTCACCGCGAAGATTGTCGAAAGACAGCCCGTGGATCAGCTTCATCTCGCCTCGCGTTGTTGGTTGTCTGGAAACTAATGGACAGAATCCAAACGAAGGCGTGTCAGCATTTCCTGCTCTTGGGAATCCCCTATGATTCCATGCGGTCAGAAATTTCTCTAGACACCGAGATCGGGCGTCAATTCGGCGGCGCGGCCGAGCGCCGCCAGGCCCTGGCGCGCCTCGATCGCGATGGCGATCAGCGACACCAGCTGCCAGGGCGCCATGATCAAGCCCCCCAACACGGCGCCGACGCGCACGCCACCGTCGTCGGCGATGCCGGCGTGGGCGGCGCGCGGCACGTCGCGCCACAGCGGATCGGCGACCGCGCGCAGGATCGCGAACGGCACGCCGGCCTCGTCGGCGACCGACGCGACGGCGAAACTTTCCATGTCGACGGCCACCGCACCTGTCGCATCGCGTAGTTTGGTTTTCGCCTCGGTGCTTGCAACCAGGGTTTCGCTGCCGAGCACGGCGCCGCCGGTCGGTCGTGCCGCCTCGAGCGCTTGGAACAGGGCGACGCGCCAGGCGAGGTCGGTGTCGTACGCCTCCCGGCGGCGGTTGATCGCCATGTCCGCGACGATCAGGTCGCCCGGGTTGAGGCGCGGATCGAGACCGCCGGCGAGGCCGAAGCTGAGCAGCGCCTCGGCGCCATCGGCGATCAAACGCCGCGCCGCGGCGGCGGCGCGCGCGCTATCGGCGCCCGAACAGGCGACCAGCGGCGCCGTCCCCGCGACCTCGCGAGGCAGGCGTCGCGCCTCGGACGTCATGCCGGTGACGACGCCGAGTCGCGTCACATTCCGTAGGGTGTCGTCCGCCGGTTGCTGACGCGAAGATTGCGATACCGCGCCAGCGCCCACAGCGGAAAATAGGCCGGGTAGCCGTGGTAGCGAAGGTAGAAGACCCGCGGGAAGCCGACGGCGGTGTAGTACTTCTCTTTCCAGCCCTCGCCGGCGTTGAGGTTCTCGACCAGGTAGTCGATGCCGCGCTTGACCGCGTCGCTCTCGACCTCGCCGGCCGCCATCAGGCCGAGCACCGCCCACGCCGTCTGCGAGGCCGTACTTGCCTTCGACAAATAGCGCAGGTCCTCGTGATAGGTGGCGCCGTCCTCGCCCCAGCCGCCGTCGTCGCGCTGGGACGAGCAGAGCCATTCGACGGCGCGCCGGATATGCGGTTCGTTCAAGTCCTCTTCGGCGGCGTTGAAGGCGCAAAGCACCGACCAGGTGCCGTAGATATAGTTGGTGCCCCAGCGCCCGAACCACGAGCCGTCCGGCTCCTGCACCTTCTTGAGATACTCGAGCCCGCGCGCCACGACCGGGTGGTCGCGGCCATAGCCGAGTTGGCACTTCATGCCGATGCAGCGCGCCGTGACGTCGGCGGTCGGCGAGTCGAGCAGCGCGCCGTGATCGGCGAACGGAATATGGTTCAAATAGTAGTTGGTATTGTCGACGTCGAAGGCGCCCCAGCTGCCGTTCTTGCTCTGCATGCCCTCGACCCATTCGGCGCCGCGGCCGATCGACTCGTCGTGCTCGGCCGCGCTCGCCCGATCGAGCGCCATGACGACAACGGCGGTGTCGTCGATATCGGGATAGTGCGCGTTCTCGAACTGGAATGCCCAACCGCCAGGGCGCAGGTCCGGGCGCTGATCGGCCCAGTCGCCGCGCAAGTCGAGCACCTGCTTCGTCTTCAGCCAGTCGAGCGCGTCTTGGATGCTGGGCGATTTTTCCTCCTCGCCGGCCTCCATCAAGGCGTGCGCCGCGAGACAGGTGTCCCAAACGGGCGATGTGCAGGGCTGGCAGAAGCCCTTGCCGTTGCGGATTGTCAGCAGGTTGTCGACCGCGGTCTTGGCCGACGCACGCTTGGAGTCGTCGCGCGGATAGCCGAGCACGTCGAACGCCATCAGCGTGTTGGCCATGGCCGGAAAGATGCCGCCAAGGCCGTCCTCGCCGTTCATCCTTTCGTGGATGAACGATTCGGCCTCGGCAATCGCCTGCTTGCGCTTCGATTTGGGGAACATCGGCTCGACAATGCGCAGCGCGCGGTCGACCATCAGGAAGGCGCGCGCCAGCAGGTCGCGGTTGACGAAGTAGTTACGCTCATCCTCCGGCGCCACGACGAACAACTCGCGAATATCGACATTTTTCGGATTACGAGCCTGCGGCTTGTGGGCCATCAGAATCAAGAGCGGCACGATCACCGTGCGCGACCAGTAGGACACCTTGGAGAGGTGGAACGGGAACCAGCGAGGCAGCAGCATGATCTCGACCGGCATGACCGGCGTCGCGCGCCACGGCACCTGGCCGAACATGGCCAGGGTCAGGCGCGTGAATACGTTGCAGCGCGCCGCGCCGCCGCGCGACAGGATCGAATCGCGGGCGAGTTTCATATGCGGCTCGTCGGGCTGATCGCCAGCCAATTTAAGGGCGTAGTATGCCTTTACCGAGCAGCCCATGTCGAAGTCGCCGTCGTAGAACAGCGGCCAGCCGCCGTGGTCCGCCTGGCATTCGCGGATATAGACCGCGAGCTTCGCTTCGACCTTGGGTTCGATCTCGTCGAGGAAATGCTGCAGCAGGATGTACTCGGCTGGAATCGTGACGTCGGCCTCCAGGTCGAACAGCCAATAGCCGTCGTCCGACTGCTGGCCCTTGAGCCAGACGGCCGCGTCGTCGATCGCCGAATTGAGCCGGTCGCCGCCCGCGCCCGCGTTCAACGCGCGCGCGGCGGCCTGAGAATGTGACTGAAAATTCACGTGATTGAAACCAGAGTCATTCATGTCGGACAGAGATGACGTTTCCGCTTCGTGATTCAAGCCCGCGCCTTGGCGGTTTCGGCGCCGCGCCCGAGCGCGGCGAGAACGGTTGATACAATGTCCGGCGCCTTCAGGCCGGCGTCTTCATACATGCCCTCGGGCGTACCGTGGGCGATGAAGCGATCGGGCAGGATCATCGGCCGGACCTTGAGCCCGGCGTCAAGCAATCCCTGCGTCGCGAGGAAATTCAGGACGAACGAGGCGAAGCCGCCGATCGCGCCTTCCTCGATGATCACCAACACCTCGTGATCGCGCGCCAGGCAGCGGATCAATTCCTCGTCGAGCGGCTTGGCGAAGCGGGCGTCGGCGACAGTCGCCGACAGGCCGCGCGCGGCCAGATCGTCGGCCGCCTGAAAACATTCCTTCAGGCGCGCGCCGAACGACAGGATCGCCACCGATGTGCCCTCGCGCAGGATACGGCCCTTGCCGATGTCCAGCACCTCGCCCCGTTCGGGCCTATCCACGCCGACGCCCTCGCCGCGCGGATAACGGACCGCCGAGGGCCGGTCGTCGATCGCCGCCGCGGTCGCCACCATGTGCATCAGGTCGGCTTCGTCGGCCGCCGCCATGATCACGAAGTCGGGCAGGCAGCCGAGATAGGCGACATCGTACGAGCCGGCGTGTGTCGGGCCGTCGGCGCCGACCAGGCCGGCACGGTCAATCGCGAAGCGAACCGGCAGCTTCTGAATGGCCACGTCGTGCACCACCTGGTCATAGGCGCGCTGCAGGAAAGTCGAATAGATCGTGGCGAACGGTTTGTACCCCTCGGTCGCCATGCCGGCCGCGAAGGTCACCGCGTGCTGCTCGGCGATGCCAACGTCGAAACACCGGTCGGGGAAGCGGGCGCCGAACTTGTTGAGGCCCGTCCCCGATGGCATCGCCGCGGTGACCGCGACGATCTTGTCGTCGTGCTCGGCTTCCTTGATCAGCGCGTCGGCGAACACCGAGGTATAGCTCGGCGCGTTCGACGTGCCCTTCTTCTGCTCGCCGGTGACGACGTCGAACTTGTTGACACCGTGGTACTTGTCGGCCGCCTTCTCGGCCGGCGCGTAGCCGTGCCCCTTACGGGTTACGACGTGCACCAGGATCGGCCCGGCCTCCTTGGAATCGCGGACGTTCTTCAGCACCGGCAGCAGGTGCTCGATGTTGTGGCCGTCGACCGGGCCGACGTAATAGAAACCGAGTTCCTCGAAAAGCGTGCCACCGGTCACCATGCCGCGGGCGTATTCCTCGGCGCGCTTCGCCGCTGTCTCGATCGAGCGCGGGAATTTCTTGGCCATCTCGCGCGCCAGATGCCGGATCGAGCGGTAGGGTTTCGACGAGATGAGCCGCGACAGATAGGCGCTCATGGCGCCGACCGCCGGCGCGATCGACATGTCGTTGTCGTTGAGGATGACGATCAGGCGGGTGTCCATCGAGCCGGCGTTGTTCATCGCCTCGTAGGCCATGCCCGCCGACATCGCGCCGTCGCCGATGACCGCGATCACTTGGTTGTCGCGGTTCGAGAAGTCGCGCGCCACGCACATGCCGAGCGCAGACGAGATCGATGTCGAGGCGTGCGCCGCGCCGAACGGGTCGTATTCGCTCTCGCTTCGCTTGGTAAAGCCGTAGAGACCGCCCGGCTGACGGATCGTCCGGATGCGGTCGCGCCGGCCGGTCAGTATCTTGTGTGGATAGGCCTGGTGGCCGACGTCCCAGATCAGCCGGTCGCGCGGTGTGTCGAAGACGTGATGCAACGCCACCGTCAACTCGACGACACCAAGGCTCGCGCCCAGATGGCCGCCCGTCACCGAGACCGCATCGACCGTTTCCGCCCGCAGCTCTTCGGCGAGTTGGGATAGTTGTTCGACACTGAAACCCCGCAAATCCGCCGGGACTTCAACAGTGTCGAGCAACGGCGTTCTATTCGGTTTCGATGTCATTTGCCTGCCCCGCTACGCATTTTACCACACCTGGCTCGCTTCGCCATCGCCCGACGCGGGTCGGTAGACGGTCTGTCGCAAATCTGACGTTTGCATTAATTACAATGCTGTAGACATAACCCGACGACACTCTCAAGGCAACGATTCTAGGCGGCGAAACTTGCCGTCGGACCGACGACCGGCCATCGCGCCGAACCTCCCGCGCCGCAGCTTCCGCCCGGCGGCGCATCGGGCCCGCGTAGAGTCGCGCTAATCCATTCAAATTTAGAGACATTTTCACGGCGCGCCCAACAAACGACCGGTCACGATATGGTGAAGCCACTGGCGCGCGTCTCAGACGTCTCAGACGTCTCAGACGTCGCTGCCGGCGCGTTTCGCGACGGCGAGCGGATCATAGGGCAGCGGCATGAGAAGGGGCAGGACCTCATTGCGACCGCGCTCGACGTCCTCGCGGAAATCGATTTCGGTCCACGGCAGGCCGGTGATGTCCTCGAACCCGAAGCTGCCGGGCGGATCGCCGAGCAGAATGTCGCGCAGCGCCTCGTCGTAGAGCTCGAATCGCTCGCCAGCGTCGAGATAACGCCGTGCCGCCGGCACCAAACGCCGCGCGACGTCCTCGCCAAGCCTGAAGAAACCAACCGATTCGCCCCAGAAGTCGAAGCTTACATCGACCTCTTTGTGGAACTCGACGAGCACGCCGTCACGCACGCAAAGCTTGGTCGGTTCATCGCCCTGCTCGAAGTTGCGATCGAGCAGGAAACAGTTGTCGTGGGACGACGCCAACAGGCGCTCGTAGATGCGGTGGTCGTACAACACGTCGCCGTCCATCAGCACGACACCGCCGCCGCGCTCGAGCTGCTCGCGCACGGTCCACAGAGTGACGATGCTGCCCTGATCGAAATCCTGGTTGACGACGACTTCGGCCCAGCCGGCGGCGCCGCAGGCGGCGAGTTCGTCCTCGATCATCTCAGCGCGATAACCAGCGGCGACGACCACTTCATCGACGCCGCAGTAGCGCAGAATTTCGATGTGCCGGCGCAGCAGCGTCTTGCCGCTGAACTCGATCATCACCTTGGGACGCCGGTCGTCTTCGAACGCCATGCGCCGGCCCCGGCCGGCCGCCAGAATAATCGCCCTCATCGTCGGTCCCGATTGGTGGAATACAACCGCCTCGCGCGTGGCCCCGTCCCTACCATTGACGCAGCCCGCACCGCAATTCAAATGTGAACCGGTCACCCATCACGACACGCAATGACGCAGCGCAATCCACAATTTCTCGACGCCCGGCAGTCGGACGGGTGGCTCGAGACGGCGCCAACCGCCGCCGACCAGACGGTCGAGCAACCGGGCGTATACTGCCATCATGATTACCGCCGGGCGCAGCGACGCCCGGTCGTCGACCGACATTTCGGCGAGCATGGCCCACGCCTCGGCATAGCGGTGGCGCGCGAGAACGGCAAGCGCCGCGCACGCCCGCGGCAGGTCGGCGTGCGCCACGACCGCCGCCGGGTCGTGATCGCGAACTCCGGCGTCGTCGAGCAGTTCGCGCGGCAGGTAGAGCCGGCCCACGGCGGCGTCTTCGGCGACATCGCGCAGGATGTTGGTGAGCTGCAGCGCGTGGCCGACCGAGAGCGCGAAGGCGTCGGCGCGCGGGTCGACGCAGCCGAACACCCGCACCGACAGGAGCCCGACGGCGCCGGCGACACGCGCGCAATAACGTTCGAGCGTGGCCATGTCCGGCGCGCGCATGGTTTCGCCGGCATCCATCACGACGCCCCGGATGATTTCGTCGAAATCCTCGCGGCGCAGGCCATAGCGCGCGACCGGTCCGGCCAGGGCGCGGGCGATGAGACGCCGCGGCCGCCCGTCGTAGAGCGCCGCGATCTCGTCGCGCCAGCCGGCGAGCGCCTGGCGCCTCGCCTCATCCGTCTCGGGGCCGTCGGCGATGTCGTCGACCTCGTGGCAAAAGGCGTAAACGGCGAACATCGCCGCGCTCTTGGCCTTGGGCAGCAAGCGCATCGCCCAGTAAAAGGAACTCCCCGAGCCGCGCGCCCGGTGGCGGGCGTATTCCAGCTCGGTCCGGGCCAGGTTCGCCCGGCCCCCGGTCATGCTGCGCCACAGGCCGCGCACGACGCAGCCGAGTTTCTGCCCGCTCGTCAGTTCGACACGCTCGGCGAGCGGGTCGCGGTAGCGCAATTCGACCGCCAGGCGCTCGGCGAGCGCGACGATGACCGCGGCCTCGCGCCGCATGCCGGGCCGCCGGATCGCGCCGGCCAGCGGCTGTGCCTCGGCGATCAGCGCATCGACGCCGTCGAGCGTGGCGTCGAGCACCCGGCGCAGCGCCGGACCCGCCGCGGGCGCGGACAAGGCCTCTACCTCGACGCCGGCCGCCGCGAAGTGATCGAGCGGCAGATAGACGCGGTCGAGATTTTCGTAGTCGTCCTTGCAGTCCTGCAGGTGGTTGATGATCTGTAGCGCGGTACAGAGCGCATCCGAGGCGGCGTGGCCGGCATCGCCCTCGCCGTGCAGATCGAGGAGAAAGCGCCCCACCGGGTTGGCCGAAAGCCGGCAGTAGCCGAGCAGGTCGTCCCAGTCGTCGTAACGATGCTTGCGCGCATCCTGTTTGAAGGCCTTCACCAATTCACGTGCGTGCTCGACGGAAACGTCGATGTCGGCGAGCGCCGAGCCGAGCCGAGCCGCCGCCGCGCAGCCGGCCGCTACCGGCGTCTCGCCGCGCAACGCGGCGTCGAACGCATCGAGGCCGGCGATCTTGTCATCGGGCGCGAGCGTCGCCGAGTCGGCGATGTCGTCAGCGGCGCGCACGACGCCGTAAAACTGCGCGACGTAGGGTCTGAGCTTCGACGGCAGCAACCACGAGCCGACCGGGAAATTCTCTCCCGCCGCCGTCTTCGACGGCGCCACGTGGATGCTCGACTGTCGGCCCATGCCAGTGCGGTCTCCAAATTTGAGCGGTTGCGGTGATCAATCCCGCATTTCCCAAGTATCGTCGATATTCAGTGCGGCGAGAAGGCGATTCTGCTATAAGAATCATGAAGTTGTAGCATACATGGAGCGGCGGATATGGCACACCCGATGGGTGAATCGAAACCGGGGTGCCTTCGGGTCGTTTTTGACCGTCGATTGAAGCTTGAATTCCACGGTTCCAAGATCACCTCTGATGCCGGGTTGCTCGCCTACCGGGAGCTTGACGATGCCCTCGGCCTGACTGAGATGGCCGAGGGTGTTTTCCAGGATAGCCGTACCGGCAAGAACGGATGGCACGGCATGACGGGTCAGTTTCGCCAGTCCGTTTTCGGGCGCCTTGGCGGCTATGACGATGTGAACGACGCCGACCGTCTGGGACGCGATCCCGCCATGCGCTGGATTGTTGGCGGCAAGGCCATCGAAAGACAGGCCGCTTCCACCAGCCAGATGGGACGCTTCGAGACGGAGCTATTGGCCACCGACGAGAACGTTGAAGCCTTGGTCGACATGAACGGGGTGTGGATCGACAAGGTTCATGACCGCCATCCGCCGAAGATGATCATTCTCGACATGGACAGCAGCGTCAGCCCGACCCTGTCGATAACAAACTGAATTGACCGGTTTATGTACCATATGATTTGACCGCTTCTGTTGTGGATGTTGGCTCTGTGGATAAGTGGTCAGGTCGGCACAGCCGAGCTGTCCACTTATCCACAGAGCGCCGGCCGGTCGCGTCGAAGCGGATCACGCGGCCCGCCTTTCGCTGCTTTCGATCGGCGTGCCGTCTTTCTTGTAGCGGGCCAGGCAGCGCGGGCCATGGAAGACGGCAAGGTCGCCGTCGGGATATTCGTGCACACTCACTTTGGCCTTGACGTAGTGGTGGCGATGGCGGCCTGCCGGGATCTGCAGGCTCAAGTTCTTGTAGCGCACCGTGTTGTCATTGCCGACCACACGGTCCTCCTGCACACAGAGGATGTCCGCCAGGTTGCCGGCGAACGGCACGAAGGCGGAGCCTGTGTCCTCGGCCGGCCGGGCGAAGCGGGCATTGTGGGCCGGCAGGAAGTCCTCTTTCAGGAACCGGTTGGCGGCCGCCATATCGGTGATGCCGGCGAGCTCGAGTTCCTGCGGCAGGCGTTTCTGCAGGGTGCCGAACATGCGCTCCGAGCGGCCCCGGGCCTCCGGCGAATAGGCCGGGATCAGCTCAATACCGAGTTGCTGCAGGGCACGTCCGACCTGGGTTGGATTGTCCTTGTCGACCTTGCCGCCGGCCTCCGGCGTGTGCCAATAGTGCGAGGCCCGGTCTGCATAAAGCGAGCAGAACAGCCCCATGGCCGACCCCACCTCCAGCAGCGCCACAAAGCTCGACATGGTGCCCTCCTCGGCGACGAAGAAGGCGGAATAGATCTCCGAAGTGGCATCGTCCATGGTCACGATCAGGTCCCAGTACTGACCCGGCACCCATTGGTGCGTGGAGCCGTCCTGGTGCAACATCATGCCGACCATCGGCCGGCGCGGCCGCTTGCGGCGGTGCACGCCGCGCCGCGGCGCCGGCGCGATCCGGCCGTGCGCCTGGAGCGTCAGCCGCACCCAGTTGTAACTGCGCGTGACGTCGTGCTTTGCAACCAGCTTCTCCCAGAAGTGCCAGGCGGTGAAATGCCGGTACCTGGTATCGAACAGATCCAACAGTGCCACCACCTCGTCGACCCCGGCGCGGCGCGCGGAAACCCGACCCAGGCGGCGGTCGTAAAGACCCTCCGCGCCCTCGGCCTCAAAGCGATCGCGCCAGCGTCGGAACGTGCGCTCGGACATGCCCAGGATCTCGGCTGCCTCCAGCTGGCTCAACTCACCCCTGTAGGTGCGTCCGTAAACCTCATCGAACTTCATCAATCTCAACCCCTGTAACTGCTCTGTCCGGCGCATCAGCTCCTCCACTTTCTGGAGGAGTTCTAATGCCGGACAGATCATTTGTTACATTGACCGGCCATATCACGTGTTATCGACACAGCGTCAGCCCGACCCATGGCGAACAAGAGGGAACAGCGTACAATGGTCACTTCGGCTGTACCTGCTAGCATCCGCTATTCCTGTTCAACCAGTTCGGCGACTTGGAGAGATGTTCCCTGCGCCCCGGTAATGTTCACAGTGCCGACGGATGGCGGAATGTTCTGGAGCCGGTGGTGATGCGCTATAAGGAAAGGAAGGTGCGGCTGTATTTTCGTGGCGATGCCGCCTTCGCCTCACCGGAGATATACGAATATCTCGAAGCCGAGGGATTACTCTACGTCATCCGCCTCAAAGCGAACGCGATTCTCCAGCGGAACATTGCCCATCTGCTTACGCGACCTGTCGGTCGCCCGCCCGACCATGTTCGCCGTTTCCACGCCAGCTTCAGCTATCAGGCCGGATCGTGGAACAAGAAGCGCCGTGTCGTGGCCAAAGTGGAGTGGCACCCCGGCGAGCTGGTTCCTCGCGTCGGTTTCATCGTCACTAATCTGTCGCGCCCTACCAAGCGGGTGGTGGCGTTCTATAATCACCGTGGCACGGCGGAGCAGCACATCAAGGAAGGCAAGAACGCCATCAACTGGACCCGTCTGTCATGTCGCAAGTTCCGCAACAATGCCGTTCGGCTCCAGCTTCACGCCCTGGCCTACAATCTGGGCAACTTCATGAGGACACTGGCTTTGCCGAAGGAGGTGGAGCACTGGTCGATGACGACGTTGCGCGACAAGCTGGTGAAGATCGGGGCCAAGGTTGTCCGACATGGCCGCTACGTTACGTTCCAATTGGCTGAGGTGGCGGTGCCGAGGGACCTGTTCCGGAAAATCCTGAGCTTGATTGATGATCTGCGACGAAGACCCGCTCCGGCGTAGGCCGAGGGAATCGACGGCGAGGAGAAAGCGACAGGAGAGGTGTGTCTGGATGGCGAGAAAAATGACCGAGTGGCCTTCCAAGCGCGGGCCGATTACCAAAATCATGCCATCGGATGGCTGCATAGGGGATACAGTTCCCTTGGCGGTGGGAAAGTGGTACGATTTCCACGAATTTGGATGGTATATGGGGAATGTCGGTCAATAGCACGACGCGGCGCCTGCCGCCACGTCACGCACTTTGGTTTGTAATCTCAAATCGGGTTGTTTATTCTTCACGACACACGATCGCGGGCCGGTCGACCGACCACTGGGGGGTTGGTACGGTCACCGCGGCAAAAACGGGAGACACCGATGATTCGAAAGATCCTGGTCGCGATGCTCGGCGTCGCGGTCATCACAGCAATCACGACACAGGCCAACGCGGCCAACGACCGCTTCATGAAAGTCCTCGAACGCGGCACGCTCATCGTCGGCGTCAAGGCCGACTACAAGCCGTGGGGCTTCCGCGATTCGGACGGCAAGCTCGTCGGCATGGAGATCGACATGGCCCAGGACGTGGCCGACGCCTTGGGCGTCGAGCTCGAGCTGGTGCCGGTGCAATCATCCAACCGCATGCAGTTCCTTCAGCAGGGCAAGATCGATCTGATGATCGCCACCATGTCGGACAAGGCCAACCGCCGCAAGGTGGTCGGCATACCGCAACCTAACTACTATACGTCGGGCACCAACGTGCTGGCCAAGAAGGGCGTCGTGAGCAGTTGGGCGGACCTCAAGGGCAAGCCTGTCTGCGGCAAGCAGGGCGCCTTCTACAACAAGCAGGTATCGCAGAAGTACGGCGCCAAGATCGTCGCCTTCGTCGGCAACGCCGAGGCCAAGCAGGCGCTCCGCGACGGCAAGTGCGTCGCCTGGGTCTATGACGATTCGTCGATCATGGCCGATCTCGCGTCGGGCCAATACGACGATTACGAGATGCCGATGATGACCGAAGACGACAACCCCTGGGCGCTCGCCGTTCCCTTGGAGGAACTGGACGGCATCTGGGGCAACTTCATGTCCGGCATGATCTACAACTGGCACAGCTCGGGCCGGCTGATCGAGCTGGAGAAGAAGTGGAGCATCCAGACCACCCAGTTCGTCATCGATATGAACAAGAGGTTCGAGCCCTACGAAGCGAACTAAGCCGTTGGAGCCGGGCGCGGGTCCTGTCGGGAACCGCGCCCGCCCCTCCAAGGCCATAGACGGCGCCATTCAGTAACCGCGGAATAGGGGGGACCCCGTGGAACTGTTCTTCGCAGATTATTTCCGAGAGCTTTACGATTCGACCGGCTGGAATTTCCCGTTTCTGTACGAGCAGTACGAATACGACCGGATTCTGGAAGGCATGTGGGTGTCGTGCAAGCTGATCGTCGCTTCCCTGATCTTCAGTCTCGTGGTCGGCATCGTCGGCGCCTGGGCGCAGGGCGCCGAATCCAAGATCGTGCGCTACTCGATAGCGGGATACATCCAGTTCTTCCGCAATACGCCGCCATTCGTGCAGATCCTGTTCTTCTATTTCGTGCTCGGCAACCTGGTCCCCACTTACGACGCCGGCGGCTACCAGGAGGGCTATATCGACAGCTTCGGCTGGGCGGTGATCTCCCTGGGCTTCTTCGCCGGCGCTTTCAACACGGAGATCTTCCGCTCGGGCATCGAGGCGGTGCCGGAATCGACGGTCGAGGCCGCCGAGGCCTTGGGTTACACGCGGCTCCAGTCCTACCTCCACGTCGTCTTCCCGCTGGCGTTCCGGGTCTGCCTGCCGGCGCTCAACAACAACCTGGTCAATCTCCTGAAGACGACGACGCTCGCCTACGGCATCGCCGTGCCGGAAATGATGTACACGGCCAACCAGATCTGGTCGGACAACGTCAACGTGCCTGAGATGATGATCGTTTTGTTCATCTTTTACGTCGGCCTGGTCGCGGTGCTCGTCTACGGCATGCACAAGTGGGAAAAGAAATTGAAGATCCCGGGGTACGGCTGATGGATACGGGTAGAGTCATGCTCGACGGCGCGATATCCCGTACCGATGATGCGAAAGCAACGGATTTGCCGGTTCTGCTGCCGGTCGCCGAAAAGGTCCGGCGTTCGGCATTGATCGAGCGCCGCGAAGGCACCTATCGCCTCAACATGCAACCGCGCCACGCCGTCTGGGTGGTGGCGCTCTTCGTCGTCGCCTGCGGAACCGCCCAGGCCGCCACACCCGAGGGGTTGATCAGCCCCATGGCGGCGATCTTCAAATGGATGGGATTCATTCTGTGGGGACCCGAGGGTGGGTTTACCGGCTTCTCCCTCAACCTGATCATCAGCTTTTTCGCCATGGTGTTCGGCACTGTAGCAGGCGCCGCGTTGGGCCTGATGCAGATATCTCTGTTGCTGCCCGTGCGTCGGGGATCGTGGATCGTCACCCAGTTTTTCCGCAATTCGCCGTGGCTGGTGCTGCTGTTCACGATCATGTTGCTGTTCCCGTTCGAGATCGATCTCGGTTTCGTGGTCATCCCGGTGCCCGACTGGATGAAGGCGGTGATCGGCTTCTCGCTTCCGGTCATGGCCAATATATCCGAGGTCGTCCGCGGCGCCGTCCAATCGCTGCCGACCGGTCAGTGGGAATCGGCGGAGAGCTTGGCCTTCTCGCGCCGCCAGACGATGTGGATGATCATCCTGCCGCAATGCGTCAAGCGGATGATCCCGCCGTGGATCAACTGGTACTGCATCCTGGCCATGGCGACGCCGATCAGTTCGATCATGGGCGTCGAGGAATCGGTGACCTACACCGCCCAGGCCTTGAACGCCGAGGGCGACCGGCCGGAGCTGATCCCCGTCTTCTATGCGTTCCTGCTCTTAATCCACTTCGTTTACACCTATCCGATCGCGCGCTGGTCGATCCAGCTCGAGAAGAAATTCGTGATCAAGACGTGAGGAGGCTTGGGACATGAGCGATGCCGCCACCGCCACCAACTGGACACCCGACCAGCCGATGGTCTCGATCAGGGAGGTGCATAAGTCGTTCGGCGATCTGGAGGTGCTGAAAGGCGTCTCGATGGACATCATGCAGGGCGAGTGCATTTGCATCATCGGCCCCTCGGGCTCCGGCAAATCGACCCTGATCCGCTGCGTCAACGCGCTGAACGACATCCAGAAGGGCTCGATCAAGGTCGAGGGCCAGGAGGTCAACGATCCCGACCTCAACAAGCTGGAACTGCGCAAGAAGGTCGGCATGGTGTTCCAGCAGTACAACCTGTTCCCGCACAAGACGGCGATCGAGAACATCATGATGGCGCCGATCCACGTGCTCAAGCAGGACAAGAAGTTGGTCGAGGAGCGGGCCCGCTCGCTGGTCAAGAAGGTCCGCCTCGAAGGCAAGGAGCAGAGCTATCCCGGCGAGCTCTCCGGCGGCCAGCAGCAGCGCGTCGCGATCGCCCGCTCGCTCGCCATGACGCCCGATGTCATGCTGTTCGACGAGGTCACCGCGGCGCTCGACCCGGAGACCGTCAAGGAGGTGCTGGTCACCATCCAGGACCTCGCTGAGGAGGGCATGACCTGCATCCTGGTGACCCACGAGATGGGCTTCGCGCGCGAGATCGCCAACCACGTCTACTTCACCGACCGCGGCGTCATCGTCGAGCACGGCCCGCCGGCGACCTTCTTCGACGAGGCCAAGGACCCGCGCACCAAGGAGTTCCTCAGCCAGATTCTCTAATCGCAAAATCGAGATCACGGCGCGTGACAGCGGCGTTTCGGCGCGCTATCAGCGGCGCTGGTTTCGTGTGAAGGGTGGGGACGATGACAGAATCCTACGATGCGATCGTGATCGGCGGCGGTGTGGTCGGCGCGGCGACGGCGTTCAATCTGAAGAAGCTGGGCTGCGATCGGGTCATGCTGATGGAGCGTGACCAGACGTGTTCGGGCGGCACGGCGAAGTCCTGCGCCATCGTGCGCACGCACTACTCGATCCCGACCAACACCCAGCTCGCCGTGCAGAGCCTCGGCATCCTCGCGAACTTCAAGGAAGCGCTCGGCCACGACGAGGCCGATTGCAACTGGATCAATTCGGGCTACCTGATCCTGGCGCCCGAGGGGCCGACCGCCGACAGCCTGACCGCCAACCTCGCCATGCAGACGGACCACGGCGCCGAGACGCGGCCGATCAGCCGCGCCGACGCGCTGGAACTGCATCCGCTGCTCAACCTCGACGACATCGCCGCGATCGGCTACGAGCCCTTGTCGGGCTATGCCGATCCGAGCCGGACGACGTACTCCTACGTGCGCGCCGCGCTCGACCTCGGCGTCGAGCTGAAACGCTTCCGCGCGGCGCTCGGCCTGATGCGCGACGGCGACAAGGTCGTCGGCGTCGAGACCTATGCCGAGGACTTCCCGGCCGGCAAGGTGATCTGCGCCATGGGGCCGTGGTCGGGCCGGCTCGCCGAATGGACCGGCCTCGACATCCCGCTCGAAATCTCGCGCCACACCGTGCTGACCTTCATCGGCGACGAGCGCTACGACCCCGAGACGCCGATCGTCAAGGACCTGACGACCGGGAACAAGATGTACTTTCGCCCGACCACGGGCGGCGCCGTGCTGGTCGGCACCGGCGACCATGGCGAGCCGATCGAGACGCTCGACGAGGTCGACACGGCGGTCGCGATGGATTTCGTCGCCCATCAGGGCGGCCAGATCAACCATCGCATGTCGGGTTTCGCCGATTGCCATCTCGGTGCCACCTGGCACGGGCCCTACGACATCACGCCCGATTGGAACCCGGTGCTCGGCGCGGTGCCCGAGCGCGACGGACTGATCATCGCCTACGGCTTCTCGGGCCACGGCTTCAAACTCGCGCCGGCGCTCGGCAAGGTGCTGGCGCAGACCGCGTTGGGCCAGGAGACCGACGTCGACATCACGCCCTATGCCTTGAGCCGCTTCGCCGACGGCGCGTTGTTGACCGGCGCCTACGGCATCGGCTCGATCTCCTAAGGCCGGTATCGACGGCAAGAGGATTGCGCAGGCTCAGGCGCCCGCGCCCCTGCGCCGGGTCCACCACCAGTTCACGCCATAGACCAGCAACGCGCCCAGGGCCGCCGTAAGCCAGGTCAGCGTCAGCAGATTGACGACGACGCCGAACAACGGCCAGTCCCATGTCTCGGGCGGAATGACGACGGCGTAGAGCCGCTCGCCCGAGTAAATGCCGATTGAGAACGGCAGAGCAATAATCCCCCACTGAAGCGGCCGGTCGATCCGGCTGCGGCGGACCAAAATGGGACCGCGTATAGCCTTCTGTCAGGGTTGCTCTGACTGGAAGGCGGGGGGGATGTATCGGGTGGAGTTGTACGCACGGGTTCGGCGGGCGTGTCATGTCGAGGGGATGAGCACCCGCGAGGCCTCGCGGGTGTTTGGTGTAGACCGCAAGACGGTCCGTAAGATGCTGTCGTTCTCGGTGCCGCCAGGGTATCGCCGAAGCGCGCCGCCGAGGCGGCCAAAGCTGGGTCCGTTCACGGGAATCATCGATCGGATCTTGGAAGACGATCGGACCAGCCACCGCAAGCAACGGCACACTGCGAAGCGCATCTTCGACCGCCTCCGGGACGAGTACGGTTTCACGGGCGGCTACACCATCGTGAAGGACTACGTTCGTGAGCAGGGGCTTCGGTCGCGTGAGGTGTTCGTGCCACTCTCCCATTCCCCCGGTCACGCCCAGGCGGACTTCGGCGAAGCGATGGCGGTGATCGGCGGCGCGTTACGGAAGATCCACTTCCTTGCCTTCGACCTTCCCCACAGTGATGGTTGCTTTGTTGCGGCCTATCCGGCGGAGACGACCGAAGCATTCTGCGATGGCCACAACGCGGCGTTTGCCTTCTTCGGCGGCGTCCCCCGATCCATCCTGTACGACAACACCAAGCTGGCGGTTGCCCGGATCCTGGGCGATGGGAAGCGGCAGCGAACGCGCGTCTTCACGGAGCTTCAGTCCCACTATCTGTTCGAGGACAGGTTCGGCCGGCCGGGCAAGGGCAACGACAAGGGCAAGGTCGAGGGACTGGTCGGCTTCATCCGGCGGAACTTCCTGGTCCCCGTCCCGCGTGCCGAGAGCTTCGCGGCCCTCAACGATGCTCTCGCCGAACAGTGCCGCCGGCGCCAGGCGGCGCGGCTGCGGGGCCACAAGGAGACCATCGGCGAGCGTCTCGAGCGGGATCGTCAAGTTCTCTTGCCATTGCCGCCTGCTCCCTATGATGCCTGCGATAAGCGCCCTGGACGGGCGAGTTCGCTGTCGCTGGTGCGTTACCGCAGCAACGACTATTCCGTGCCCGTGGCCTACGGCCACCGTGAGGTGCTCATCCGGGGCTACGTCGATGAGGTGGTGATCAGCTGCGGGGCCGAGGTGATCGCCCGGCACCGCCGGTCCTACGACAGCGAGGACCTGATCTTCGACCCGCTGCATTACCTGCCCTTGATCGAGCAGAAGATCGGCGCCCTCGACCAGGCCGCGCCATTGGCGGGCTGGGACCTGCCCGAGGCCTTCATCACTCTGCGGCGGCTCCTCGAAGCTCGTATGGGCAAGGCAGGCAAGCGCGAGTACGTCCAGGTGCTCCGTCTACTGGAGACCTTCCGGCTCGAGGAGGTCGAGGGTGCGGTCGGCGACGCCCTGCGGCTCGGCGCAATCGGCTTTGATGCGGTGAAGCACCTGGTACTGTGCCGCATCGAGCGGCGGCCGCCCAGGCTCAACCTCGACGTCTATCCGTATCTGCCGCGCGCCCGGGTCGCGATGACGTCCGCCAAGTCGTACATGAGCCTGCTGTCGGGGCTCGGCGCATGACCGACACACCGCAAGTGCTGCTCGCCCACCACCTCAAGACGCTGAAGCTGCCGACCTTCCTGCGCGAGTACGACAAGATCGCCCGGCAGTGCGCCTCGGAAGGCGTCGATCACGTCCGCTACCTGTTGAGACTCGCCGAGCTCGAGCTGATCGACCGCGAGCGCCGCATGGTCGAGCGGCGCATCAAGGCGGCGCGCTTCCCCGTGGTCAAGAGCCTCGACAGCTTCGACTTCAAGGTCATCCCCTCGCTCAACAAGGCGCTGGTCCTGGAGCTGGCCCGCTGCGAGTACATCGAGCGCCGCGAGAACCTCATCGCGCTCGGCAACAGTGGGACCGGCAAGACCCACATCGCCCTCGGTCTCGGCCTGGCGGCCTGCCAGAAGGGCCTCTCGGTCGGCTTCATCACCGCCGCCGCGCTGGTCCACGAACTCATCGAGGCCCGCGATGACAAGCAGCTGCTGAGGTTCCAGAAGAAGCTCGCCACCTACAAGCTTCTGATCGTCGACGAACTCGGCTTCGTGCCGCTGTCGAAGACCGGCGCCGAGCTGTTGTTCGAGGTGTTCAGCCAACGCTACGAGCGGGGCTCGACCCTGGTCACCACCAATCTGCCCTTCGACGAATGGACCGAGGTGTTCGGCTCCGAGCGCCTCACCGGCGCGCTCCTCGATCGCCTCACCCACCACGTCAACATCCTCGAGATGAACGGTGACAGCTACAGGCTCAACCAGAGCCGCAGGCGTCAAACCCCGACTGCTAACTGAACCGACCACCCAGCCCACGCTTGACCCCGTGGGCCCACAGGTCCCTCCCGCGCGCGCCGCCGCGTCAGCCTGTTGAGGGCACGCCGCGTCGCGCGCGGGGCCCTCCCGTGGACTACGGGGACAAGCCCGCAGCCGCCAAGCGGTCCCTTCTTACACCGCCGAGGTGGTCCCTTTTTGCTCCGCCATTGACACTTCGTCCATCGATCTTTCCGGCCTGCCTCCTCGGGTCGTCGAGGCGGCCGCCCGGGTGCTCGCACTGTGTCGCGAGGAGCTTCGTTCCGAGCCGCGCCCCGAGGCGCCCGAGGAGGTCGAGTTGCGGGTGCGTGAGGCCACGAACGAGTTCGCTCGCGATGTCATGGGCGCCGTCATCGAGAACCGGGACGATGGCGCTTCCCGGATCGAGCGGGACGGGCAGAGCTGGTTCCGGGTCGCGGTGACGCCGAAGACGATCATGACCTCGCTCGGTCCGGTGACCTACCGGCGAGCGCGTTACCGCAGCGGCGCGAGCGGGGCATCGCCGGTGCCGGTCGACGAGAGCCTGGGCCTCGTCGACGATTACCTGACGCGGCCGGCGGCCGAGCTCGGTCTGCTGATGATGGGTCACTGCACGGCCCGGGAAGCGGCGGCGTTCTTTGCGAAGACCGGCGCCATGACGCCGTCGGTGAGCACCCTGCAGCGCCTGACCCTGAGCATGCACGAATGCTGGGAGAGCCTCGGCCCGGAGACGCTGGGCAGCATCCGTGAGGCCGAGGGCATACCGCAGGACGCGACCACCGCCTCGGTCTCCCTCGACGGCGTCATGGTGCCGCTGAGACCCGGCGAGGACGGTCGCGCCAAGGCCTCCTGGCGCGAGGCTGCCTGCGGCACGGTCTCCTTCCACGACGCCGAGGGCAAGCGCCTGAAGACCCTCTATCTCGGCCGCATGCCGGAGAGCGGCAAGCTCACGCTGAAGGCGCAGCTTGCAAGCGAAGTCGCACACATCAGGCGAGCACGCCCCGAGATCGGGATCGTCGCTATCGCCGATGGCGCCGCCGACAACTGGACCTTCCTGGAGACCCTGTCGCCCGAAACCGAGGTGATCGACTTCTGGCATGCTTGCGAACATCTGCAAACCGCGTCCGACCATGCCGTGGCGCCCGGCTGGTTCGAGAAGTACCGCGAGATCCTCCGTCACGATCCCCGTGGCGTCGCCAAGGTGATCCGGGCGCTGCGCCACCTTCGCGATGCCGCCGCTGCGCCGGACCGGGCCGAGACCGAGCGGGAACTCGCCTTCTTCCGCAAGCATCGCCATCGCATGCGCTACCACGCCCTGAAGGAAGAGGGCATCGCCATCGGCTCAGGCGTGGTCGAAGCTGCCAACAAGACCCTGGTGACACAGCGCATGAAGCGCTCCGGCATGCGCTGGCGGATCGTCGGCGGACAGGCTGTTCTGACCTTCCGCGCCCTGATCAAATCCGGCCGCTTCGAGCGGGCATGGAAGGCCCTGATCAGCGCAACCGACACACCGGCCAACGACAACATCAGTCCACGTGCAGCAGCCATGGCAATCGCTGCCTGAACTCAACGAACCAAGCCGCAGACATCACTGCCATGCGAGACTCGCACCCCGCTGGACACCCTCAAGATCGACCGCGCCTTCGTCAGCAACATGGACAAGTCCGAAAACAGCCGACGGATCGTCACCAGCGTCGCTCATCTCGCGCTCGCCCTGGAGATGGACATCGTCGCCGAAGGCATCGAGGAAAAAGCACAGTTGGAGGCCCTGCGGGACATGGGCTGCCAGTACGGCCAGGGGTACTACATGGCGAAACCAACGACCGCCGACAACATCGTTGAATTGATAGACAGCCGGCCGGTTTGGTAGCGACCATGTCCGCGCATGGCTGCTAGCGCAGAATCCGACCGATTCGAATCGATCGGCCTATGCGTAGGGCACGTACTCAGGCGGCCTTCGACCCGTCGACTGACCGCCGCCGTCCGCGCCGCCTCTTCTCGAAAACGAATGGCCGCCCGGTCTCCCGGACGGCCATTCAAGGTTCACCGCTTCGTCAGATCGCGCCGGCGGTCATTTGCCGGGCGATGTAGTCGGCTTGGCGGATCGCCAGCGACACGATGGTCAGCGTCGGGTTTTCCGCGCCGCCAGTGGTGAACTGGCTGCCGTCCGAGATGAACAGGTTGGCGATGTCGTGCGCCTGGCCATTCTTGTTGACGACGCCGTCGGACGCCTTCGCCGACATCCGGTTGGTGCCGAGATTGTGGGTCGACGGATAGGGCGGGGTCGGCAGGGTGCGCACCGCGCCGACCGCATCGTAGACCGCCGAGCCCTGCCGGTAGGCATGGTTACGCATGGCGGTGTCGTTCGGGTGGTCGGTGAAGTGCACGTTCGGCGCGGGCATGCCGTACTGGTCTTTCACCTCGGCATTCAGCGTGATGCGATTGGTCTCCTGCGGCATGTCCTCGCCCACCAGCCACATCCCGGCCATGTTCTCGTAGCCGTCCATGGCGGAGGCGAACTCGCGGCCCCAGGAGCCGGGATTGAGGAACGCGGCCATGAACGGCAGGCCGATCGACAACGTCTCCATCTCGTAGCCGCCGACGAAGCCCCGGTTCGGGTCGTTGCCCGATTCGTCCGTGATGATCCCGGCCATCGTGGTGCCGCGCCACATACGCACCGGCTGGTCGAAGATCGCATAGACCGATCCCGTCATGTGCCGCATGTAGTTCTTGCCGACCTGGCCCGAGCTGTTTGCCAGCCCGTCCGGGAACATCGACGAAGCCGAGTTCAACAATAGCCGCGGGCTCTCGATCGAGTTCCCCGCCACGCAGACCGCCCGCGCCGCCTGGCGCTGGTGGTTGCCGTCCTTGTCGGCATAGACCACGCCCGAGACCTTGCCGCTGGCGTCGTGCTCGATGGTCAGCACATGGGCGTGCTCGCGCACCTCCAGCTTGCCGGTCGCCTCGCCCGCCGGGATTTCGATATAGGCGGTCGACCATTTGGCGCCGAACTTGCAGCCCTGGAAGCAGAAGCCGACCTGCTGACAGGCAGGCCGACCGTGGCGCGGCTGACTGTTGATCGACATCCGGCCGGTGTGACAGTTCTTGTAGCCGAGCGCGTCGGCGCCCGCCTTCATTACCTTGAAGTTGGTATTGCCGGGCAGGCCAGGGATGCCGTTGGTCCGGGTCGTGCCCATCTTGTCCTCGGCCTTGGCGTACCAGGGTTCCATCTCGGCCAGCGTGATTGGCCAGTCGAGCAGATTTGCGCCGGCGACGTCGCCATATTCGGTGCGCACCCGGAACTCGTACTCCTGGAATCGCAGGCTGGCGCCGGCCCAGTGCACGGTCGAGCCGCCGACCGCCTTGACGATCCAGGCGGGCAGCCCGGCGAAATCGCGACTGACCCGCCAGTCGCCGCTGGTCGTGCGGGCGTCGAGCCAGGCGAGCTGGCCGAAGCTCGGCCATTCGTCGTTGATGTAGTCATCGGGCAGATAGCGGCCGCCTGCTTCCAGCGCCACCACGTCGATGCCCTTCTGGGCCAGTTCATTGGCCATCGTGCCGCCGCCGGCGCCGGTGCCGATAACCACTACGACGCCGCCGTCGTTCAGATCATAAGGTGCAGCCATGTCTCGATCCTCCCCTTCTCTCACAGCCACGCGATGTCGTCGAAACCACGATCGATGTAGCCGCCCTTCGAGAACGACTCACCCTCGTAGCCGAAGACCGGCCAAATCTCTTTCTGGTTATAGAGGCCGACGACCAGCCCACCGCGGATCGCCTGGAAGAAACCGCCCGACTCGATTTGGCGCAACAGCGCCACCCGCTCGATCTCCCAGCCGACGCCCAGATAGGAGGGTGCCCCGGCAGCTTGCGCCCGGCTATCGAGATCGGCGATGCCGTCCTCGATCAGCGCCTTGTGGCCGGCATCCTCGGCCGCCTTATCGTCATGGCCCTTGACCGCGATGGCATAGATTTTGTCGGCGATCCGGTCGTGCGGATAGATATCGCGCGCCATCTGGATCAGTGTCGCCATGGTCTCGGGCGACAGCGCCTTCAACTCCACGGCCCAGGCGTCGGTCGCATGGGCCAGGAAGCCTGCCCCCGCAACGAAGGCCGCGCCCAGCGCCGTTCCCCGCTTCAGGATCTCGCGCCGGGTCATCCCGCGCGGGTTCGGTAGTGGTGTCATCTCTCTCCTCCCTCTGTTCCCGGACAGGGCCCGGAATTGCGATCCGCGCACCCGGATGGGCGCGCGTCGTCATTGGTATCGGCCATGCTTCTGCAGGACCTCGATTTCGTAGCCATCCGGGTCCTGGACGAAAAAGAACCGCGCCATCAGAGCGCCGCCGCGGTTGAACTCGACGATTTTTCGAGGTTCCAACCCCGACTCATCGAAGCGCGAATGCTCGACGTCGAGGTCGTCGACCGCGAAGGCGATATGGCCGTAGCCATTACCCGGATCATAGGGCTCGGTCGCACCCTTGTTGACGGTCAATTCGAGCTCGAAATCGGCCTCTGCGTTACGCAGATAGACCAGTGTAAAGCTGTCGAAATCGTACCGGTCGGCGACCTCGAGCCGGAAGGCGGCCTTATAAAATTCGACCGAGCGTGCCTCGTCGAGCACGCGAATCATCGAGTGGATGGCCTTTGCCATAATAGTCTTCGCTCACATATCCAACCGGGGAAAGTTTACGCCCCTCGGCCGGGCTGCGGGTGGTAGCGGACTACTACGCCACCGCGATCTGCGCGGCCGGCGCCTGATGCGCCATCCGGCCCAGATGGACCAGGCCGGCGCAGCGTAGAAGCGAGGTGAAATTCCGCACCTCGCCATGATGCTCGAGCACTTCCGAGTGCAGCTTCGAGATGAACAATGGCACGGAGAGATCCTCAGCCTCGGCGATATCGGTCAGCACGTCCCAGAAAGCGCGCTCCAGCCGGATGCTCGTCGACTGGCCGTTAAGCCGGAGCGATCGGGTCTCATACTCATAGACTGCCGGATCCTGACCGGCGAACATCTGGCACATGAAAATTCCTCCCTGATTTTGGCAAGGATTATTGTTCACATTTGCCGTCAACGCAACAGGAGGTGGCGTTTGGGCGGGAACGGGAGAAGTTTCGACGACGTCTATAGGACCGCGTTCTTGCGGGTCCGCTAGCCGCCTGGAATGCTCCTGAGGGAAACTTGATCCAAGGCTCTGACAGCGCGGATCGCCGGTTCGCGCCTTATACCAAGGATCAGACGTCGTCGAGCGGCCAGACCGGGCGGCGGAGTTTCTTGAAGTCGAACTTGGTCAGGTCACGGGTCGCGAGGCTCCCTGAATCGACCAGCATGACGTCGCGCGCGATCGGCTCGAAGGCGGCGCGGAAATGGTGCGCCGACTTGACCGCGACGACGGCGCAGGCCGCCGGGTCGATGCCCTGGCTCAGGAACACCTGGCGATCGGTCACTTGTTGGTTGTTGGTGGCGATCACCGCGCGCACGCCGCCGACCCGGAGCACCGCCGTCGGCCCCATCGAACACGCCTCGCCGGTCAGCATCGGGCCGTCGCAGACGTAGGCGCCGTCGCTCAGCCGCTCGACCATGCCGGTGACGGCGAGCGGCGGGCCGTAATGCGCCGGATCGACCTTGGCGCCGAGCGAGAGCGTCACTTCGGCGCCCTCGCCCGCCGCCTGGCACGCCGCGACCGCCGCCGGGTCGGCGACGACGCCCAACACCGCGTTGTCTAGCCCGGCCTCGATCATCGCGGCGAGTAGGCGCACCGAATCACCGTAGCCGCCCGAGCCCGGGTTGTCGGTGAAGTCGGCCAGCACGAGCGGCGCGCCATCCGCCCCCGCCTTGGCCGCGGCGATGCCGTCGGCGATCTCGTGAATTGACACGGTGATCTCCTTGCGCGTCGCCCAGATGTCGGCCATCAGATCGTCGGCGACGGCGCGGTAACGCGCGTCCTCGCCGTCGCCGACCACCGTCACGGTCGGCCCGGCGAAGGCGATGTCGGCGAAGGTGAATCCGGAGCAAACCGTGACCGCGAGCACGCCGGGATCGTGCGCGACGTGGCGCGCCGCCTTGTCGAGCAGCGCGACCATCGGCCCGAACTGGGTCTGGCCGTGATTACAGCCCTCGAAGACGGCGCCGCGCACCACGGTCGCGCGCGGCTGGATGCGGCCCGCCATGGCGCCCTCGAGCAGATCGGCGGCCTCGCTGGCGATCTCGTACTGGTCGATATGCGGATAGGTGCGATAGGCCAGCACGATGTTGGCGAGCGCCGCCATCGCGTCGGACACGTTGGCGTGCAGGTCGAGCGTGATGGCGATCGGCACCGCGTCGCCGAGCCGGTCGCGCAGGCGGCGCAGCAGGTCGCCCTCGGCGTCGTCGTGGTCCTCGGTCACCATGGCGCCGTGCAGCGCCAGCAGCACGCCGTCGAACGGGCCGTCGTCGCAGGCCTCGATGACGGCGCCCGAGAGATGCGCCCAGGCCTCGGCCGTCGTCTTGCCCGACGGCGTCGCGCGCGCCGCGATCGGCTGCACGAGCCGCCAGCCGTGACGTTCGGCCGCATCGATATGGGCGGCGATCTCGGACGCCGTGCCGGCCATCGCGCGCGCGACATCGGCGTCCCGGTAGTAGAGCCGCGTACGATAGGAGTCGAGCGTCGTCGGCAGCACGCTGAACGTGTTGGTCTCGTGGCCGATCTCGGCTGACAGAACGCGTCGGGTCATGGCGAGCTCTCGCGACGTGATCGGGCCATTAGGCGATCCCATGTTAGCACGCACGGGCGGCGACACGGTTGCCATTCCCGACGATAGCCGCGATCATTCGGGCGGACACAACCGGGACGCTCGACGTGACCGAACAAGCTACCCAGGAACTGGCTACTCGCGTCGCCGCGTTGGCGACCAGCACGCTCGCCAACGCGCTCGACGAGGTCGGCCTCCACGCCAACGTCATGCCGTCGATCAAGCGCGTCGCGCCGGGCTTCCGCTTGGCCGGCCCGGCGGTAACGGTCAGGGAAGAGGTCGGTGATTACGGCAGCTTCGGCTCCGACGACTTCAAGGTCGGCGCCATGATCGACGCGGCGGAATCCGGCAACGTCATCGTCGTCGCGGCCGGCGGCGCCCCCTACTCGACCTGGGGCGGCATGGCGTCCTACGCGGCGAAGCTCAAGGGTATTGCCGGACTGGTCGTCGACGGCGGCGTGCGCGATCTCGAGGAGATCGTCGATTTCGGTTTCGCCGTCTTCGCCCGCCATATGGTGCCGACGACCGGGCGCACGCGGCTCAAGGTCGCGGCGATCAATGAACCGGTGGTGGTCGACGGCGTCAATGTCGCGCCCGGCGACGTCGTCGCCGCCGACGGCACCGGCATCGTCGTGCTGCCCGCCGCGCGGGCCGAGGAGATCACCAGGCTGGCCGAAGCCTTCGCGCGCGATGACGCCGCGGCGATGGCCGAAATGGACAAGGGCCTCTCGTTCAGCGACGCGATGGCCAAGTTCAAGAAGATCTGAGCGCATGGCGGGCACCCTGGCCGAAGCCATCGCCGAAGAACTCGTGGGACGCGGCGTCCGGCGCATTTTCGGCATCCCGGGCGGCGGCTCGAACCTCGAGCTGATCGAGGCCGTCGGCCGGCGTGGCATCGAATTCGTGCTGACCCGTACCGAAACCGCGGCGGCAATCATGGCCGCGGTCACCGGCGAGCTGACCGGCGTGCCCGGCGTCGCGTTGACCGGCGTCGGCCCGGGCGCAGCGAGCGCGGTCAACGGCGTCGCCTACGCCGCGCTCGAGCGCGCGCCGATGATCCTGTTCACCGACGGGCCGGCCGCCTCGCAACATCAGGCGTTCGACCAGAACACGCTGTTCCGGCCGGTCAGCAAAGCACAGGCGCGATTGCGCCCCGATGACGGCCGTGGGCGGCTCGCCGAGTTGATCGACGACGCCTGCCGGCTACCGCGCGGACCAGTCCACGTCGATCTGACCGAGTCCGACGCGCGGGCCGTCGCCACCGACAGCCGCCCGGAACCGGTCGCCTCCGTGCCCGCGCTGATCGACGGGGACGCACTCGAGAGCGCACGGGCGCTGATCAGCGCGAGCCGCCGGCCGGTCATCATCGCCGGCATGGAGGCGCGCTACGCCGACGCTGACGCCACGCTCGGGCGCCTCGCCGACGCGCTCGGTTGCCCGGTCCTGCTGACGTACAAGGCCAAGGGCTGCCTTGCCGACGCCGATCCGCACATGGTCGGCCTGTTCACCGGCGCGAGCGCCGAGGCGGCGTGTCTGGGGCGCGCCGACCTCATCGTGCTGTACGGCTTCGATCCGGTCGAGAAAATCCCCAGTCCCTGGTACTACACGGCCCAGGTGCTCGATTTATTTCCGGGGCCCAAGGCGCCCAACCCGATGGTGACTGCGGCAACCTTGACCGCGCCCCTGAGCGACGCGGTCGAGATACTGCTGTCGGCGGCGACGCCGTCGGACTGGACCGGCGAAGACATCGCAGAGCTGCGCCGCGATTTGCGCGACCGCCTGGCGCTCGCCGGTGACGGCCATACCGTGGCGACGGTCGTCGACGCGCTTGCCGCCAGGGCGCCCGACGGTTGCCGGCTGACCGTCGATGCCGGTGCGCATATGTTTTCGGCTATGGGGCTCTGGCAGGCCACCGCGCCGCATGACGTTCTCAAGTCCAACGGCCTCTCGACGATGGGTTTCGCAGTGCCCGCGGCGATCGCGGCGGCGCTCGAAACACCCGAGCGGCCAGTCGTCGCGCTGACCGGCGATGGCGGTTTGATGATGTGCCTCGGCGAACTGGCGACGGCGGCCGAACACGACCTCAAGGTCGTGACGATCGTGCTCAACGACGGCGCGTTGTCGCTGATCGACATCAAGCAACAGAGCCGCCAGCACCCAGTGGCAGGCGTGCGCTATCCGACAATCGATTTCGCCGTCGCGGGGCTGGCGATGGGCTGTGCCGCATGGCGCGTCGGTCGCGGCGAACCGTTGGCTGACGTCATCACAGAAGCGTTCGAAGCCGCGGGGCCGGCACTCATCGACGTCGACGTCGATCCGGTCGGCTACGGCGATCAGCTTTCGGCGCTGCGCGGCTGAAGCGCCGCGCTATTCCTTGAGCTTCGCGAGCACCGCCTCGATGGCGGCGGCGCGTTGTTCGAGCGTATCGATCTCGTCGATCAGTTGCGCCTTCGTCATGCGAAGGCGGCGCTCCCTGAGCATGGCTGTATCCATCACGGCGCGTCTCCTCGCAAACCGTCGTAATCAAAGGGAATTCGTGAGCCCGGACGTTATCACATCGGGCCATTTGCAGGGAACGTCAGGCGTCACACCCGGGCCAGTACTCCCTGGCACGATTCCGCGGCACGTAGGATCGTGCAAGTGAGTACTAGAGCGCCGCGTAGTCGATCGGCTCGCCTTTGTTGATGCGGCGCGTGACCGGCGGCATCGGGTATTTGAGGCCCGAGCCGCAGTTGAACAGCACCGCCGATTCGTCGGCGCCGATGCGGCCGTCGGCGAGCGCCGCCTTGTAGGCCGCGTAGGTCGCCGCGCCCTCGGGACAGAGATGCATGCCTTCCTCGGCGGCGACCTCGGCGCGCGACGCTTCGATCTCCGCGTCGGGCACGGCGATGGCGAAGCCGCCGCTCTCGCGCACCGCGCGCAGGATCAGGAAGTCGCCGACCGCGACCGGCACGCGCACGCCGGCGGCGATGGTCTGCGCGTTCTCCCACGGCTCGGCGAATTCGTCGCCTTGCTCCCAGGCGCGCACGATCGGCGCGCAGCCGGTCGACTGCACGGCGACCATGCGCGGACGCTTGTCGTCGATCCAGCCCATCTTGCCGAGCTCGTCGAACACTTTCCACATGCCGATCAGCCCGGTGCCGCCACCGGTCGGGTAGAGGATGACGTCGGGCAGCTGCCAGCCGAGCTGGTCGGCGAGCTCGAGCCCCATGGTCTTCTTGCCCTCGATGCGGTAGGGCTCCTTGAGGGTCGAGGCGTCGAACCAGCCCATCGCCTCCTTGCCGTCGCCGACGATCTTGCCGCAGTCGTTGATCAGGCCGTCGACGATGCGCACCACCGTGGCGCCCTGAAAGGCGATCTCGCTGATCGCGATCTCGGGCGCGTCGTCGGGCAGAAAGACATAGGATTCCATGCCCGCGCGGCTGCAATAGGCGGCCAGCGCGGCGCCCGCGTTGCCGGCGGTCGGTATCGCCATGCGCGTGACGCCCAGCTCCTTGGCCATCGACACCGCCATGCCGAGGCCGCGCGCCTTGAACGAGCCGGTCGGCAGGCGCCCCTCGTCCTTGGTCGAGAGCGGACCGCCGCCGAGCTTGGCGCGCAGCCGCGGCAAGTCGATGACCGGCGTCGCGATCTCGCCGAGCGAGACGATGTTCGCGGCGCGCCGGACCGGCAGGAACTCGCGATAGCGCCACATGTCGGCCGGGCGCGCCGCGATCGTCGCCTTGTCGATCGCCTCGGCCAGCGCGTCGAGGTCATAGCGCACCAACAGCGGCTTGCCCGCCCGTGACAGGCCCTGAAGTGTATCCGCCTCATAGCGCTCGCCGGTCAGTCCGCATTCCAAATGGGTGACGAAGGTTGGGCGCTCTTCGGTGGTATTGATGCTCATGCTTGGCTCCCGGTCTGTTGGCTACCCCCGACCCTAGACATTCGCCAAGGGGGCGACAACGGTGAAGCGGCTGATCACGGTGAATTCAATTGACCGGGTCGGCGCCAAGGACTTGAATAACCGCTCGTGCTTCGAAGTCCGGGGACCTCGACCATGACCAATCGCCTGATTCTGCCCCTTGCCGTTGCCGCCGTCGGCCTCGTGACTTTCGGCCTGCCGCTCGCCGTCAACGCCGCCGACGAGACCTGCAGTTGCTCGGCGCGCAAGGAATGGGTCGCGATCCGCGCCGCCGAGATGCGCGCCGAACGCGAAGCGGCGGCCAAGGCCGAGGCGGAAGCCGTCGCCGAGAAGGCGGCAGCCGAAGAACAGACCAGCGCGACCGAGCCGCAGGCCGCGTCGCAAAGCGGCGGCTGAACGGTCGCCCCCTTACAACGCCGAGAGGAGGCGTTCGAAATGAGCAAACTCACGATCCCCGTTGTGGCCGCCGTGCTCGTCGGGTTTACCGCGCCGGCGTTCGCCGGCGAGGGAGGCTGCGGCAGTTACGACGACTCCCAATCGGTGTCGTTACCGCAGCCCGTCGAAACCGCCGATCAGTCGACGCCGGCGCCTGCCCCGACCACCAAGGACGAGTCGAGCGGCTAGCGCTTTCCGGGCCGCATGCCGGCCCGAAGGAAATCTCTTCCCAGGCGGCCCACGCGTTCGCCAGTAACAGGGTGACTGCAATGGCGCCGCCGAAGGCCATCTTCCTCGACCTCGACGATACGCTGATCTTCAGCAACGGGCTGCCCGAGCAGGCTTGGCGACTGGTACTTGCCGGGTTCGCCGACCGGTTTCCTCGTCGCGACGTCGCGGAGATCCGTGATGCAATCATGGCGGCGTCCAGATGGTTCTGGTCGGAACCGACGCGCCACCGAACAGGCCGCTGCGACCTGCCCGTCGCGCGTCGCACCATCGTCGGCAACGCGTTCGAGGCGCTCGGCATCGACGACACCGAACTCGCCGACGAGTTGGCCCGCACGTTCAACGCCCATCGCAAGCGCGCGATGCGGCTCCATCCCGGCGTGCACGAGACATTGGACGCGCTCGCCGGCCGCGGCTTGAAGCTCGCCCTGGTGACCAACGGCGCCGGCGCGCCACAGCGCGAGAAGATCGCGTGCTTCGACCTCGGCCACCGCTTCGATCATATTCTGATCGAAGGCGAGTTCGGTATCGGTAAGCCCGAGCCGCGCGTTTACGAGTTCCTGATGGACCTGTTCGGTGTTGGCGCCCATGAGACATGGATGGTCGGCGACAACCTCGAATGGGAGGTCGCGGCGCCCCAGCGCCTCGGCATCCTGAGCATCTGGTGCAACCCGCTGGGCGCGCCCTTGCCGGCCGGCAAGGGCATCCGCCCCGACCACGTCATCGGCGGCGTGCCCGAGCTGTTGGCGCTGTTGTAGGGAATCTTCGTGACAGGCGAGGCTCCCACAGTTATCCGCGCATTCCAGCCGACCGACGCCGAGGCGGTCCGCCGTCTCTTCATCCGGGTCAACAGGGATCTCGCGCCGCCGGATCAACGCGCGGCGTTCGAGACCTACATCGAGGCCTCGCTTGGCGACGAGATCGACCGGATCGACGACTACTACCGTCGCGACAGGGGCGGCGAGTTCTGGGTCGTCCGCCGAGGCGGCGGGCTCGCCGGCATGTTCGGCGTCGAGCGGCTGGACCCACGTCGTGCCGAGCTTCGCCGGATGTACGTCACGCCCGAGTTCCGCCGGCAAGGGATCGCCCGGCAAATGCTCGACCATGCCGAGCGATACTGTCGTGACGCCGGATTCGAAGAGCTAGTCTTGAGCACTTCCGAGGTCCAAATGGCCGCCCTGGCATTCTACCGCGCGGCGGGCTACCGACAGACCGGCGAAGAACGCGCCGAGACGCGATCGAACAAGACGGTCGGCGGCGGCATAAGACGCTTCCATTTCGTCAAGCCGCTCAAGCCGTCGTTGCCCGACACCGTCAGGGCCGCGGCGCCCGCTGCTCTTCGCGCGCGAGGTCGGAGGCCCAGCGGCGCGTCGTGACGGGGCCGCGGTCGAACAGGCCGGCCTGGTTGCCCCACGCGTCCCAGCCGGCGTGGCGCTTGCGCGCGAACATCTCGAGGTAGGGGCCGGGCGTCAGACGCTCGATACGGTCGTAGACCTCGTCGGGCTTGCGGCTGTGCTCGCGCCGGGGCGCGACGACCAGACGCCGGACGTCCTTGGCTTGGCGTTGCGGATGGCCACGCGTCGCCAACAGGCACTGCTCGGGATTGGCGCGCGTCCAATAGCCGAGGCCGGTGAACCAGCCCTCGCTGACGCGGTTGCGCTTGGCCCAATAGAAGCCGACCGTCTTGTAGGTGAAACCCCAACGCTTGATCAGCTCGAGGCCCTTGGGCAGCAACGGGTCGGTAACCCACAGAAGCAGCACCGCGTCGGGCGCCGCCCAGTCGGTAACCGGGATGTCGCAGATGTCGTCGAAGCTCATGCAATTGTAATGCGCCTCGGGGCTGCGGCCCTTGCCCTTGGCGCTGTAGGTCGCGAAGGTCCAGGGCGGGTCGGCGTAAATGACGCCGTAGTGACGGCGTCGCGGCATATTCAACATGTTGTGGTCTGACCGGCTGATGACACAAAAGAGTCTTGAATCAGAATAACTTGCATACGCGACTTCGAGTCGCAACTCAAGGTAATTTCGTGTTTTCAGTCGTTCTGCACCCATCGGCTGGAACTACGGATATTCTTTCCCATGGTGTCGTTCTCCCTCTTGGGTTTGCAGCGGCGGCATTTTCGCAAGGTTCGCCTTGAACAACGGCGCACAAATGAGCGACGATGGCCGCGCGCAAATTCACGCATTCGGTTGGTTTGGAGAGATGGATGACCAGTCCCGCGGGTGTGGGTCTGGTATGGAAAATCTAAGTCATTGATTTAGTGCGTTTTTTGTGTCGAGACGAACGGCCGAAATCGGCTATTCGTGACAATGGGCCGCTCCAAGGCAGGATTTTGTTACGACGGCAGGGTCGAGCAGGGGAAGGTGGGAACGCTCCGCACCGCCAGAAGCGGTACGATGCCGTGTCTCGAAACCCAACATCGGGAGCATTCCCATGGCAGTATCCCCGCCTCCGGCGCCTTCGTCCATCGATCTTTCCGGCCTGCCTCCTCGGGTCGTCGAGGCGGCCGCCCGGGTGCTCGCACTGTGTCGCGAGGAGCTTCGTTCCGAGCCGCGCCCCGAGGCGCCCGAGGAGGTCGAGTTGCGGGTGCGTGAGGCCACGAACGAGTTCGCTCGCGATGTCATGGGCGCCGTCATCGAGAACCGGGACGATGGCGCTTCCCGGATCGAGCGGGACGGGCAGAGCTGGTTCCGGGTCGCGGTGACGCCGAAGACGATCATGACCTCGCTCGGTCCGGTGACCTACCGGCGAGCGCGTTACCGCAGCGGCGCGAGCGGGGCATCGCCGGTGCCGGTCGACGAGAGCCTGGGCCTCGTCGACGATTACCTGACGCGGCCGGCGGCCGAGCTCGGTCTGCTGATGATGGGTCACTGCACGGCCCGGGAAGCGGCGGCGTTCTTTGCGAAGACCGGCGCCATGACGCCGTCGGTGAGCACCCTGCAGCGCCTGACCCTGAGCATGCACGAATGCTGGGAGAGCCTCGGCCCGGAGACGCTGGGCAGCATCCGTGAGGCCGAGGGCATACCGCAGGACGCGACCACCGCCTCGGTCTCCCTCGACGGCGTCATGGTGCCGCTGAGACCCGGCGAGGACGGTCGCGCCAAGGCCTCCTGGCGCGAGGCTGCCTGCGGCACGGTCTCCTTCCACGACGCCGAGGGCAAGCGCCTGAAGACCCTCTATCTCGGCCGCATGCCGGAGAGCGGCAAGCTCACGCTGAAGGCGCAGCTTGCAAGCGAAGTCGCACACATCAGGCGAGCACGCCCCGAGATCGGGATCGTCGCTATCGCCGATGGCGCCGCCGACAACTGGACCTTCCTGGAGACCCTGTCGCCCGAAACCGAGGTGATCGACTTCTGGCATGCTTGCGAACATCTGCAAACCGCGTCCGACCATGCCGTGGCGCCCGGCTGGTTCGAGAAGTACCGCGAGATCCTCCGTCACGATCCCCGTGGCGTCGCCAAGGTGATCCGGGCGCTGCGCCACCTTCGCGATGCCGCCGCTGCGCCGGACCGGGCCGAGACCGAGCGGGAACTCGCCTTCTTCCGCAAGCATCGCCATCGCATGCGCTACCACGCCCTGAAGGAAGAGGGCATCGCCATCGGCTCAGGCGTGGTCGAAGCTGCCAACAAGACCCTGGTGACACAGCGCATGAAGCGCTCCGGCATGCGCTGGCGGATCGTCGGCGGACAGGCTGTTCTGACCTTCCGCGCCCTGATCAAATCCGGCCGCTTCGAGCGGGCATGGAAGGCCCTGATCAGCGCAACCGACACACCGGCCAACGACAACATCAGTCCACGTGCAGCAGCCATGGCAATCGCTGCCTGAACTCAACGAACCAAGCCGCAGACATCACTGCCATGCGAGACTCGCACCCAGTCCCGCCGCCCGCCCGGTCGGGGCCGACCGTCCGGTCTACGCCATCGCCATGATGCTCGCCGCGGTCGGCTTGTGGGCGCTGCACGACGCGCTCGCCAAGAACCTCGCCGAGACCTATGGCGTCGCCCAGATTATGGTGTTGCGCAGCATCGTCGCGGCGACGGTGGTCGGCGGTTTTCTGATCGCGACCAGCGGCACGACGCAACTTCGCACCGGACGGCTCGGGCTGAACCTTCTGCGCGGCGTGCTCGGCTGCGTGGCGATCGGGCTGTTCACGGCGGCGCTGCCCCGCCAGCCCCTGGTCAGCACCTTCGCGATCATCTCCGCCGGCCCACTCTTCATCACCGTCCTTTCGATCCCGCTGTTGCGCGAACCGGTCGGCCTACGCCGCTGGCTGGCGACGCTCGCGGGGTTCGCGGCGGTCCTGTTCATGCTCCAGCCGGGCAGCGACGTCGACCCCACCGCCGGGGCGATGCTCATCGTCTCCAACTTCTTCTTCGCGCTCACCATGATCCTGTCGCGCATCATCGGCCGCACCGACAGTGCCGGCACCATGACGCTCTACACGCTGCTCACCTTCATCGTCGTGAACGGCGCCATCGCGCCGTTCCATTGGACCGTGCCGGGCGACGGCGAATGGTGGATCTTCGTCGCCATCGGCGTGATCGCCGCGGCCGCGCTCTATGCCATGGCCATGGCGTTCACGGTCGGCGCGCCGTCACTGGTCGCGCCGTTTGAATATACCGGCATCGCCTGGGCGGGCCTGTTCGGCTGGCTGTTCTGGGGCGAGGTGCCGAGCGGGATCGTCATGATCGGCGCGACCGCGCTCGTGCTGTGCGGCCTCTACCTACTGCACCGCGAACGCATCGCCAACCGGCGGACCCGGCCGATCGCCGCCGACGTGTTCAGCCACGAAGGCCCGTCGGACAACCGCGGTCGGGGCTAGCCGGCGGCGCGGCACATCGGGCGTGTGCTCAAGAGGTGATGATCGTCGGCTTTTGGGCGCAGAACGGAATTTTCGCGGGGGCCGTCACGTCGTCGCCTTGACCCGAAGCGGGCTCATGCACTTAAACGGTGACTCCCGTAAATGCACAATAGCCGGAGCCAGATGTGGCACCGCAGCCGCCACTCGGAAATGGTGTGGCTTTCTACGACCTGATTGGTTCACAAGCCAACTGGCACTCCACCTGCGATCGGGAGAGCCACACCAGTGACATAGGAAGACGCAGGCCCGGCAAAATAAGAGATTGCTTCAGCGACCTCCTCGGGTGTGCCGGCGCGGCCCAAAGCAACGTTGGTGTATCGCTGCTCCATGATTTCGTCGACCGAAGCTTCCTGCTCAATCGCCAGGCGCGCATTCGCCGCCGCGTGCATATCGGTCATGATGTAACCGGGGCACACTGCATTGCACCGAATGCCATCGCCTCCGAATTCCGCCGCGATCGTTTTCGTCAGTCCAATGATACCGTGTTTCATTGCGGTATAAGCGCCAAACCCCGCTTCTGCGCCGAGGCTGCCCGTCGACCCGACATTGACGATTGCCCCGCCGCCACTCACTCGGAGCTCGGGTATAACAGCCTGGCAGAATGTCATCGGCCCTAATAGGTTTACCCGAAAGCTCGCTGTCCAGTCTGCTTCCTTGGTGTCAAGGAAGGGTCCCGTTCTGAGGTGGTCCCACTTTGTTGGACAGTTTGGCAGCGCGGTTAAGGTGTATTCCGTTGTTTGATCATGCTGCCAAAATCCTTTTTATCACATCCTGTTGCTGTTGTTGAGCCTGTGGGGATGTGGGCAAGGTGCGAGCCTTGTCCATCATATCCACAGGTTGACCGGCCCCGTAGGCCTCGGCCGGCGTTTGACCGTCGAGGGACGAATGGGGCCGCTCGGTGTTGTAGAAGCCGATCCACTCGCCGATGACCCGTTCGGCGTGGAAGCCGTCGGTGAGCTCGTGTAGGTAGACCGCCTCATACTTGAGAGACCGCCACAGGCGCTCGATGAAGATGTTGTCCATGCAGCGGCCCCGACCGTCCATGGAGATGCGGATGCTCGCGTTCTTGAGCACGCCGGTGAAGTCGAGGCTGGTGAACTGGCTGCCCTGATCCGTATTGAATATCTCCGGCTGGCCGTAGCGGGCCAGCGCGTCGCCCAAGGCCTCGGCGCAGAATCCAGCGTCCATGGTGTTCGACAGCCGCCAGGATAAAACGTGGCGCGTCGCCCAGTCCATGATCGCTACCAGGTACAGAAAGCCACGCTGGACGGGGATATAGGTGATGTCGGCGCACCAGACCCGATTGGGCTGGTCGATAGCCATCCCTTTGAGAAGATAAGGATAAATCCGGTGCATGGGATGCGGCACGCTGGTTCTCGGCGCCTGATAGATCGCCTCCAGGCCTATCAATCGCATCAACCTGCGAACCCGGTGACGGCCGACGCAAACGCCGTCCCGCCGCAACTGGCGGACCATCTGGCGGCTGCCGTAGAACGGGTACTTCATGAACAACTCGTCGATCCGACGCATCAGCGCCAGACTCGAAGGGCTCTCCCCCCTGGGCGCATAATAGAACGAGGACCGGCCGATCGAAAGCAGGCGGCATTGACGGCTCAAGCTCAGCTCGGGGGCGTCGCGTGTGATCATCGCCTTGCGCTCCCCCCGGCTCATCGCTTGAGCCCTCTGGCTAAAAAATCCCGTTCCACCGTCAGCTCGCCGATCTTGGCGTGAAGGTCGCGGACCTCGGATTCATGATCCCGGCAAGCGCGGTTGGCGCCGTTCGAAAACACTTCGCCCAGACCGTCCACCGCCTGGCGCTTCCAGGCGCTCACCTGGTTCGGATGCACCTTGTGCTTGGCCGCGATCTGCTGGATCGTCTTGTCGCCCCGCAGCGCTTCCAGCGCCACCCGGGCCTTGAATTCCGCCGTAAACCGGCGTCGATTCGTCATCTCGTATTCCTCCGTTATCCGGTGGAATACACCTTAGCTCCCTGTCCGATTTTCTGGGACCACCTCAGTTCCAACAATTGTTCCGGCATTATTCACTAGGATATCTAGTGTCCCGATTCCGAAGTTCGCATGATTTTCGCCTGCTGTTCAGCGATTTCGATTGTTCGGAGGCAGAAGCGCTGGATGGCGCCGAGGATGTCATCGGCGGATTTGGTCCATTTGAAGGGTTTGGGGTTCTGGTTTGTCGTGTCGATGTAGTCGAGGATGGTGCGCTCCAACTCCTTGGTGGAGCGATGGACGCCGCGCCTGATCTGCTTGTCGGTCAGCAGCCCGAACCAGCGCTCGACCTGGTTCAGCCAGGAGGCGCTGGTGGGTGTGAAATGGGCCTGCCAGCGCGGCCGTTTGGCGAACCAGTCGCGGATCGCCTTGGTCTTGTGGGTCCCGTAGTTGTCCATGACGATGTGGATGTCGAGATCAGCAGGGACGTTCGCCTCGACGAGGTCGAGGAATTTGCGGAACTCTCGGGCCCGATGGCGCGGGAAACATTTGCCGATGATCTCTCCCGTGGCGATGTCGAGGGCCGCGAAGAGAGAGGTCGTGCCGTGGCGCTTGTAGTCGTGGCTGCGCCGCTCCGCCTGCCCGGGGCGCATCGGCAAGAGGGGCTGGGAACGGTCCAGGGCCTGGATCTGGCTCTTTTCGTCGACACAGAGAACCAGGGCACGATCCGGCGGCGCCAAATACAGACCGACGATGTCGCGGACCTTCTCCACGAAGAAGGGATCGCTCGACAGCTTGAAGGTCTCCGAGCGATGCGGCTGCAAGCCGAAGGCCCGCCAGATGCGATGAATGGTCGAGGGCGCGTGGCCGCTCGCCCGCGCCATCGAGCGAAGGCTCCAATGGGTCGCGTCCGGCGGCGTCTCTTCCAGCGTCAGCCGGACCGCTTCCGCGATGGCGTCATCGCCGATTTGACGCGGCGCGCCGGGGCGGGGTTCGTCGTACAGACCGTCGAGGCCCTCCGCCGCATAGCGGCGACGCCACTTGCCCACGGTGTCCGCGCTCGCCTCGAGACGAACGGCGATCTCCTTGTTCTCCAACCCTTCCGCCGCCGCCAAGACGATCCGAGCCCGCCGCGCAAGCCCCTGCGACGTCTTGCGACGACGAGACAGCGCCTCCAATTCGGCGCGCTCGTCATCGCTCAAAGAGATCGTCACCGCCACTCTCGCCATCAATCGCGCCTCCTAAAAACAAATAGAGACATAATCATATCAATTTATCGATCAGGACACTAGTGTCCCGATTCCGAAGTTCGCATGATTTTCGCCTGCTGTTCAGCGATTTCGATTGTTCGGAGGCAGAAGCGCTGGATGGCGCCGAGGATGTCATCGGCGGATTTGGTCCATTTGAAGGGTTTGGGGTTCTGGTTTGTCGTGTCGATGTAGTCGAGGATGGTGCGCTCCAACTCCTTGGTGGAGCGATGGACGCCGCGCCTGATCTGCTTGTCGGTCAGCAGCCCGAACCAGCGCTCGACCTGGTTCAGCCAGGAGGCGCTGGTGGGTGTGAAATGGGCCTGCCAGCGCGGCCGTTTGGCGAACCAGTCGCGGATCGCCTTGGTCTTGTGGGTCCCGTAGTTGTCCATGACGATGTGGATGTCGAGATCAGCAGGGACGTTCGCCTCGACGAGGTCGAGGAATTTGCGGAACTCTCGGGCCCGATGGCGCGGGAAACATTTGCCGATGATCTCTCCCGTGGCGATGTCGAGGGCCGCGAAGAGAGAGGTCGTGCCGTGGCGCTTGTAGTCGTGGCTGCGCCGCTCCGCCTGCCCGGGGCGCATCGGCAAGAGGGGCTGGGAACGGTCCAGGGCCTGGATCTGGCTCTTTTCGTCGACACAGAGAACCAGGGCACGATCCGGCGGCGCCAAATACAGACCGACGATGTCGCGGACCTTCTCCACGAAGAAGGGATCGCTCGACAGCTTGAAGGTCTCCGAGCGATGCGGCTGCAAGCCGAAGGCCCGCCAGATGCGATGAATGGTCGAGGGCGCGTGGCCGCTCGCCCGCGCCATCGAGCGAAGGCTCCAATGGGTCGCGTCCGGCGGCGTCTCTTCCAGCGTCAGCCGGACCGCTTCCGCGATGGCGTCATCGCCGATTTGACGCGGCGCGCCGGGGCGGGGTTCGTCGTACAGACCGTCGAGGCCCTCCGCCGCATAGCGGCGACGCCACTTGCCCACGGTGTCCGCGCTCGCCTCGAGACGAACGGCGATCTCCTTGTTCTCCAACCCTTCCGCCGCCGCCAAGACGATCCGAGCCCGCCGCGCAAGCCCCTGCGACGTCTTGCGACGACGAGACAGCGCCTCCAATTCGGCGCGCTCGTCATCGCTCAAAGAGATCGTCACCGCCACTCTCGCCATCAATCGCGCCTCCTAAAAACAAATAGAGACATAATCATATCAATTTATCGATCAGGACACTAGTGTCCCGATTCCGAAGTTCGCATGATTTTCGCCTGCTGTTCAGCGATTTCGATTGTTCGGAGGCAGAAGCGCTGGATGGCGCCGAGGATGTCATCGGCGGATTTGGTCCATTTGAAGGGTTTGGGGTTCTGGTTTGTCGTGTCGATGTAGTCGAGGATGGTGCGCTCCAACTCCTTGGTGGAGCGATGGACGCCGCGCCTGATCTGCTTGTCGGTCAGCAGCCCGAACCAGCGCTCGACCTGGTTCAGCCAGGAGGCGCTGGTGGGTGTGAAATGGGCCTGCCAGCGCGGCCGTTTGGCGAACCAGTCGCGGATCGCCTTGGTCTTGTGGGTCCCGTAGTTGTCCATGACGATGTGGATGTCGAGATCAGCAGGGACGTTCGCCTCGACGAGGTCGAGGAATTTGCGGAACTCTCGGGCCCGATGGCGCGGGAAACATTTGCCGATGATCTCTCCCGTGGCGATGTCGAGGGCCGCGAAGAGAGAGGTCGTGCCGTGGCGCTTGTAGTCGTGGCTGCGCCGCTCCGCCTGCCCGGGGCGCATCGGCAAGAGGGGCTGGGAACGGTCCAGGGCCTGGATCTGGCTCTTTTCGTCGACACAGAGAACCAGGGCACGATCCGGCGGCGCCAAATACAGACCGACGATGTCGCGGACCTTCTCCACGAAGAAGGGATCGCTCGACAGCTTGAAGGTCTCCGAGCGATGCGGCTGCAAGCCGAAGGCCCGCCAGATGCGATGAATGGTCGAGGGCGCGTGGCCGCTCGCCCGCGCCATCGAGCGAAGGCTCCAATGGGTCGCGTCCGGCGGCGTCTCTTCCAGCGTCAGCCGGACCGCTTCCGCGATGGCGTCATCGCCGATTTGACGCGGCGCGCCGGGGCGGGGTTCGTCGTACAGACCGTCGAGGCCCTCCGCCGCATAGCGGCGACGCCACTTGCCCACGGTGTCCGCGCTCGCCTCGAGACGAACGGCGATCTCCTTGTTCTCCAACCCTTCCGCCGCCGCCAAGACGATCCGAGCCCGCCGCGCAAGCCCCTGCGACGTCTTGCGACGACGAGACAGCGCCTCCAATTCGGCGCGCTCGTCATCGCTCAAAGAGATCGTCACCGCCACTCTCGCCATCAATCGCGCCTCCTAAAAACAAATAGAGACATAATCATATCAATTTATCGATCAGGACACTAGCCGTCCTAAGTTTTCCTTTGCGATGCGAATGCAGCAGTGGATGTGTTCCGGATTAGTCACATCGACCTCCAACGCAACGGCTGTCCCGCCGGATTTCTCAATCTCGTCCGCGAGATTTGCGAGCAGATCGAGCTTGCTCCAGCGCGACCCGTCAACGTCGAGATCACCGGCAACATCGGTCACGACAACCGCCGCACCGTCCCTTGCGAGACGAATGGCCGCCGCTCTTCCTATTCCGTTTGGGGCGGCCGCTCCGGTTACGATTGCCGTTTTTCCTGAAAGCAAATTCATTCCACTGTCCTCCATTATCTGCTTAGTACCCGGTGTCGGGGTTCTTGAGTGTGCGCGAGTTTCTCCATTACGCTGAGCGTCGCTGAACCGCGCATCACACCTTTCAATCGATTTTCCCAGGATCGAATGCCCCAGAAATAGGCTTCGCGTCCGGCCAGTTGCTGCGAATGATTTCCTGGTGCCAGGTTCCCATGACTACGGGCGGACGTTCATAGCCCTCAATGCATTCGACGACCGGCTCCACCACTGTGTCGTAACGAGGTGTCGCGAAATAGGGGAAGGAGTATCGTTCCTTTCCCGTCCGGTTAACCACCTTGTGGGGCGTTGAAACGAAGTGGCCGCCAGTCCAATGCTCCATCACATCGCCGATATTGATCACGAAGGCGCCTTCAGGCGCGGCCGCCTCGATCCACTGGCCCTCCCGGCTACGAACCATCAAGCCGCCGATCGGATCGGGATAGAGGATGGTGAAGGCTGACGAGTCCTTGTGGGGATGAATTCCAAAGCCATCTTCATCGGTCGCCATCGTTGGGTAGTGGAGCAGCGTCATGCTCGTTAGCGGCGTTCGGAAGTGGGGCAGGAAGAATTCTTCGTCTAATTCAATGGCAAATGCCAACGCCCTCAGGAGATTGTCCGCAAACCGATCGACCTGCCGCCAGTATGCGCGCACGGCCACTTTCATGCCCGGCAGAGTCTCGGGCCAGACATTGGGGCCATAAAATGGGTATGCCTCGCGGATGGGGTCGTCGGGTGCGACTTCCGCATGCAGCTTGTAGCCTTCGTACTGATCCGGCGCGTAGCCCGAGGAGTTGGGTGTGAAGAAGCCAATGGGGATGTAGCCGCGGTAGTTGCCAGGCCTGACCCTATGGCGCGCCTTTACCTCATCTGGCTGGGCGAAAGTCTCGATTAGCGCTCGGCGCATCGCATCAATGACCTCTCGCTCGACGCCATGGCCGGAAACGCAGAGGAATCCGATTTCCGTGCAGGCCTTCCGCACCGCGTCGACTACCGTCCGGCGGGCTGCCGTGGAGCCTTTTTCGAACGGAGAAAAATCAATCGACGGAAGCGATCCCATCACACACCTCGCAAATCTATCCTCTACGGAGAGTGCCTCGGATCGCAATACTCGGCTTGTCGGATTAAGCCTTTTTCTTTAAGAATTCTGCCATCTGGCAATTTGGAACTGGATCGATGGAAGGAACAGATACGTCCGGAAAGACCGTGCGCGTCGCAATCGTGCTATTGCCAGAGCACTCGATGATGGTTCACACGCTGCTCGCAGAGCTGTTGAGGATCGCCGGTCTCGCGGGTGCCGTACAGTTCGAGACCATCGTCTGTTCGTCGGACGGGCGGCCGGTGAGTTCCAGCAATGGCCGCGTGGTAGAGATCGACGCGGCGTTGGCAGACGTCTCCCGGCCGAACGCGGCTATCGTCTGTGCATCCTACAATCCTTACGACCACGTCGACCGCGCCCTTATCGCTTTGCTTAGGCCCCTTGAGCGGCGAGGCACTCTGATCGGAGGGGTCGACACCGGCGCCATAACTCTAGCTGAGGGAGGTCTTTTGGAAGGGCGGCGTGCGACGCTGCATTGGGATGAGCTTGATCTCGCGCGGGAAAAGTACCCGGGCGTCCGATTTACCGGGGCGCTTGTTGAGCGTTCTCCGCGTCACCTGACAGGGTGCGGATCGCTCGGCACCATTGAATTCGCGTTGGAGCTTGTCGCCGCATTCGCCGGGCGGGAGATCGCCGACAGAGTGATGGACCTGACGATCCACGGGCGTCACGAGACGAAGTTCGAACATGCGAACCCGGCACTCTCAAAGGCCATCAAGGCGATGTCGGAAGATATCGGGGCGCCGCTAGCGATCGAAGCGATCGCCCAGCTTGTCAATCTGTCGACCCGGCAGTTGACGCGAAAGTTCGATATCGAGTTTGGGATTGGCCCAGGTCGCTACTACCTGAACCTGCGCCTTGATCGAGCCCACGAGTTGATCACTAAAACTCGTTTCCCACTTTCCGAAATCGCGTTGTCAACAGGATTCAACTCCGCATCCTGGTTCAGCCGGGCCTTCAAGGCAAAATTCTCGAAATCTCCTACAGAGGCGCGGAAAAGGCGGCGGCTGCCATAGCGGTTGTTTCTCCAGCGGAAGGGTCAGACGCGACCGACCAGGGCGATGAATCGGGGACAGTAGGCAGCTCCTGGCTATACGCGAACTCAAATGCGGCATGATTGATACGACCGTGCAATAACGGCAAGCAGACCGGGCTACCGGCCCTCCCCGGCATGATTCTCCCGCCTCGATCGCGTGACCAATGACCACCGATCTCGGGACGGCTGGCTGAGCGCTCGGCTGATCAGCCGCCGGCCCTCACACCTTCATGCGTTCGCTCTTGGGGTCGTACATCGGCCGCAGGCTCGCCTTGGCAGGCACGCGTTCGCCGGCGACTTCGATCTCGTAAGCGCCCGCGTTGACGAAGTCGGCGTCGACGCCATCGGCGTGGCCGACGTAGCCGAGGCCGATCGCCGTCCCCATGTGATGGCCGTAGTTGCCGGTCGTCAGGTAGCCGGCGACCGCGCCGTCGCGCCAGATCGGCTCGTTGTGGTAGAGCAGCGGCTCGGGGTCGCCGAGCGCGAACTGGACGAGCCGCTTGGTGACGCCATTCTCCTTTTGGCGCAACAGCGCATCGCGGCCGATGAACGGGATGTTCTTGTCGAAGCGGCAGGCGAAGCTCAGCCCGGCTTCGATCGGCGTGTCCTCGCCGGTGATGTCGTGGCCCCAGTGGCGGTAGGCCTTCTCGGTGCGTAGGCTGTCCATGGCGTGCATGCCGACCAGTTTGAGGTCGACGTCGGCGCCCGCCTCGGTGATTGCCTGAAACACACCGCACGCATATTCGGTCGGCACGTAGAGCTCCCAGCCGAGCTCGCCGACGTAAGAAATGCGCGCGGCGCGCACCAGCGCATAGCCGATCTCGATCTGCTGCGCGGTGCCGAACGGGAAGGCCTCGTTGGAGAGGTCGGCGTCGGTGACGCGGCCGAGCAGCGCGCGGCTGTTCGGCCCCATGACGCTAATGACGGCTTCGCCCGAGGTGACGTCGGTGACGACGACGCGAGCGTCGTCGGCAATATGGCGCATCAGCCAAGTGTGGTCGTGCAGCGAGACGCCGGCGCCGGTCACCACCATGAATACGGTCTCGGAAAGCCGGGTCACCGTCAAGTCGGCCTCGATGCCGCCCCGCTCGTTGAGCCACTGCGTGTAGACCAACCTGCCGTTCGGCACGGCGACGTCGTTGGCGCAGATGCGCTGCAGCACGTCCTCGGCGTCGGCGCCCTGAACCAGGAACTTGGCAAACGAGGTCTGGTCAAGGAGGCCGACGTTGTCGCGCACCGCGCGGTGCTCGGCGGCCGAATAGTCGAACCAATTCGGGCGCTTGTAGCTATATTCGTACTTCGGCTCGACGCCCTCGGGCGCGTACCAGTTGGGCCGCTCCCAACCGGCAACCTCGCCGAAGCAGGCGCCGCGCGCCGCGTGGCACTCGTGCAAGGGCGAGGTACGCACGCCGCGGGCGGTCTCGGGCTGGCGATAGGGCCAGTGCATATCGTAGAGCAGGCCGAGAGATTCGGCGACCCGGTTGAACAGATAGCTGCGCGTGTTCTGGAACGGCTGCATGCGCAGGATGTCGAGCTCCGAGAGGTCGATCGGCGCCGCGCCGCCGACGATCCATTCGGCGAGCACCTTGCCGGCGCCACCCGATGACTGGATGCCGATCGAGTTGAAGCCCGCGCCGACGAAGAAGTTGCGCAGACCCGGCGCCTCGCCGAGGTGGTAGCGGTTGTCGGGCGTGAAGCTCTCGGGGCCGTTGAAGAAGGTTTGGATACCTGCGGTCTCGAGCGCCGGGATGCGGTGCATCGCGGCCTCGAGCACCGGCGCGAAGTGATCGAAGTCCTCGGGCAGCTGGTCGAACGAGAAGTCTTCGGGAATGCCGTCCATGCCCCACGGCTTGGCGTTGCGCTCGAAGGCGCCGATCAACAGCTTGCCGGCGTCTTCCTTGATATAGGCGCAGGCGTCCATGTCGCGCAGCACCGGCAGGTCGGACGGCAGATCGGCGATCGGCTCGGTGACAACGTAGAAGTGCTCGCAGGCGTGCAGCGGTACGTCGACGCCGCACATCAGCCCGACGTCGCGCGCCCACATGCCGGCGCAGTTGACGACGACCTCGCAGGCGATCTCGCCGCGCGTCGTCGCGACGCCCGTGACCCGGCCGTTCTTGTGGTGCACCGCGGTGACCTTGGTGTCCTCGAAGATCGCCGCGCCGCCCATGCGCGCGCCCTTGGCGATCGCCATCGTCGTGTCGGCCGGGTTGGTCTGGCCGTCGTTAGGGAAGTAAATGGCACCCAACAGGTCGTCGGCGTTGAGAATCGGGTAGAGCGCCTTGGCCTCCTCGGGCGTGACCAGCCGGACCTCGACGCCGCATGTCTTGGCGAGATCGGCGCCGCGCCGGTGCTCCTCCCAACGCGCTTCGTTGTTGGCGATGCCGAGGCTGCCGTTCTGCTTGAGGCCCGTCGCCTGGCCGGTCTCGGCCTCGAGCCCCTGGAACAGCTCCATTGAATACTTGGCGAGCCGTGTCAGTGTGTAGCTGCCGATCATCTCGCGCACCAGGCCTGCCGCGTGCCACGTCGTGCCACTGGTGAGCCGCTTGCGCTCGACCAGCGCGACGTCGGTCCAGCCGAGCTTGGTGAGATGATAGGCGACGCTGCAGCCGACGATGCCGCCGCCGATGATGACCACGCGCGCGTGGCTCGAAAATTCCTTGGCCATGACCCTCCCCTTGGTCCCACCCGATCGCGACTGGACCGTATGGTTGGTATGCGGTTCGGGGCACTCGACGCAAGTGGAAATTTTGTCGTCCAGCGGTCATCCCGGAATTCTCACCATGGACAGGTGCGGCACGGCGGATATCGGACGACAGGCTAGGAAAAGCGCGCCGCGCGATGCCAGTACTCCCTTGCACGATTCCACGGCACGTAGGATCCCGTTTCCTCGGCAGTCGGGGGCGTGACGGCGATGCCTTGGCATCGCAGAGCGTTCTCGACGCCCCGAGGGGGCGGGAAACGCGACCCGCAGGGCGGCCTTGCGCGGCCGCCGGCGGCGTTGCCCGGCGCTTGCGATGCGCCCAGCATCACGGCCCCGCCGGGCGCCTTGCCGGACGACCGCGCAAGGCCGTCCTACGTACCGTGGAATCGTGCAAGTGAGTACTCGCGCATCGGGCAAGCGCCTTGACGCGGCCTGTCGTCCGAGATCCGCCGCCCTTAAGGGTCGCGCCGGGCGGGGCGTGCGCGGCGTCGAAGGTCTTGCGCTAGGTTGTGGCCGGCGACGTAGCCCAGGCTACGCTCGGCGGCCTTCTCCTGGCGGATCGGCGACCGCCCGACGCGATGACGCGCCTGTCCATGGTGAGATGGCCGGGCTAGCAGGCTAGCGCGCGGTGTCGCCGCTCCACTGATCGGGATCGACAGCCGACGCATACTCCTCGAGCCGGCTCCGGTCCCGGATGTAGAGGCTCTTGCTTTTGCGTTCGACGACGCCCGCGGCGGCGAGCTGGCCGATGGTGCGCGCCACCGTCTCGCGCGTCGTGCTCGCCTGGCTGGCGATCTCTTTTTGCGTCGGCATCGGCCAGATGAGCCAGCCGTCTGAACCGCCGGGATCCGGATTCGCCAATTGCAGCAGTTCGAGGCAGACGCGCTGCACCGCGCCCAGGGTGCTGAGATCCATGATCCGGTCGTCGCAGGCGCGGACGATGCGCGCCAGCCGCAACAAGAGGCTCTTGGCGAGTTCCGGGTGATCGACGACGAGCTGGTTGAAGAGCTGCGGCGCCATGGTCGCGACCAGGCAGTCGTCGGCGGCGACGACGTTGGCCGAGCGTGGCTGCGCGTCGATCGCGGCGAGTTCGCCGAAATAGCTGCCCGACGGAATGCGCGCCAGCGCGATCTTGCGGCCGCTCACCGAATAGTTGACGACCTGGACCGTGCCGCGAACGACGAAGTAGACGTCGCGGTCCTCGCTGTCCTGATCGAGGATGTTGTCGTTGGCACCGAAGCGGCGCCAGATGCACTGGCGTTCGATGGCGCGCAGCTCGTCGGGCGCAAGCGTCTCGAATAGGCGAATGCCATCGAGACGTTGATCCTGCTCCGACGCCACGTCGCTAGCCTCCCTGTTCACTGCTAAGTTCGACGATTCGATTGTTTGTCGTGCGAATCATCTGGGTCAGCCGCCGCAACAGATGCGTGGCGAGTTCGGGGTGTACCAGGATCAACTGGTTGAACCTGTTCGCCGACATCCGCGCGACCAACGAGTCCTCGATCGCGATGACGCTCGCCGAGCGGGTCTCGCCGTCGATCGCGGAGAGCTCGCCGAAGAAGTCGCCGGCTTCGATCCTGGCGAAACTGATCTTGTCGCCGTCGGTAGTGTAGCTGACCGCCTCGACCGCGCCCGAGACGATGAAAAAGACGTCGTTCTCGTCGCTGTCACGCTCGAGCACGACATCGTCGATGTCACATTCACGCCACCGACACGCATTTTCCAATTCACGCAAGGCGTCGCCGGGCAATGCCGAAAACAGCTCGATGCCATCGAGACGGAAGTTCGGTTCATCTTGCACGTTACGCGCCTCTCCAACCCACTAGTGGATAGAATGCCACAGATAAACCGAAATTGCGGCCGTGAAATTTTCAGTTGGCCGGAAACATCGGCGGGATGATGTGAATTGAACCCGCCCGGTTGGTTTGATTCCAACGCGTCACCGTGGTATTCGAAGGTCAGCCAGATGCGTCCATGGTATCACTAGCGTCAGCCGTTTCGATCATGGCGCTTTGAGCCGATTCGAGGTCGTCGGAACATCTTAATCCCGGCGTTGAAAGCGGCCTCGCCGAGGACGCGATCGAGGAGATCGAAGATGTACGTTGCCGACATACTGAACGCCAAGGGAACCGAAGTGATCGCGACTGGCCCCACCGATACGGTGGCGGCGACGGCAGGCCTCTTGAACAATCGGCGCATCGGCGCGGTGCTCGTGCGCGACGGCGAGGATAATGTGATCGGTGTCATCTCGGAACGCGACATCATTCGCGGCATCGCCGTCAACGGCGCCCGCGCGCTCGACATGGAGGTGCGCGAGTTGATGACCAGCGAGGTCGTCTCGTGCAAGCCGACCGACACCATCTCCGAAGTCATGCGGGTCATGACGACGCACCGCTTCCGCCATCTGCCGGTGATGGACGACGGCACGCTCAAGGGAATGATCAGCATCGGCGACGTGGTGAAGTACCGTCTCGAGGAAACCGAGGCGGAGGCTCGCGTCCTGCGCGACTACGTCATCGCGAGCCGCTGAGCCATACCGGCTTACGACGCCGCGTCACTTTGGGTTGCATCGCGGTTCGAGCAAGGCGACGGCGCAGGCATTCGGATTGATCATGAGCAATACTGTTGATTTCGTCGACCTCGACGATCTCGTCTCGACTATCAATTCGGGCGCGACGCTCGCCGTGCCGCCCGATTACAGCGGCGTCGCGATGGCCGCGACACGCGCGCTGATCCGGCGCGGCGTCGAACGGCTGAACCTCGTCGCCTGCCCGACCAGTGGACTTCAGGCCGACATGCTGATCGGCGCGGGGTGCGTCGCAACGCTCGAGGCGGCCGCGGTCAGCCTGGGCGAGTTCGGCGCCGCGCCACGCTTCGGCCAAGCGATCCGCTCGGGCGCCATCGCCATGAAGGACGCCACCTGCCCGGCGATCCACGCCGGGCTGCAGGCCGCCGAGAAGGGCGTGCCATTCCTGCCGCTCCGGGGCATCATCGGCACCGACGTGTTGGCGTATCGGCCCGACTGGCGGGTGATCGACAACCCCTTCGCCGCGGACGATCCGATTGTCGCCCTGCCCGCGATCACGCCCGACGTCGCGCTATTCCACGCGCCGCTCGGCGACCGCCACGGCAACGTCTGGATCGGCCGGCGGCGCGAGGTGGTGACCATGGCGCACGCCGCGAAGTCGACTCTGGTCACGGTCGAGGCGGTCTACGATGGCGACCTGCTGGCCGACGAGCGCATGGCGGCCGGTACCTTGACGCCGCTCTACGTCTCGGCGGTGGCCGTCGAGCCGCGCGGCGCTTGGCCCCTGGCGCTGTGGGACAGCTACCCCGCCGATGCCGAACACCTCGCCGAATACATACGACTCGCCGAGAGCGACGAGGGCTTCGCCAGCTACCTTACGCGCCACGCGTCGCGCGACGCCGCCGCCTAGCTGAAACTAGTGGATAAAATCCAACATATGGTACCCATACGATCCCATATCCCGGTTTCTCGGCAGGAGAGCGCCCGCCGGCGATGCCGAAGCATCGGCAAGGGCGTTCGACGCCCCGAGAAGCCGGAATATGGGACCCGAAGGGCGGCGTCCCAAGGCCGCCGGACGCGTTGCCCAATGCTCGTGATGCTCCAGCATCACTGCACATCGGGCGCCTTTCCGGACGACCTTGGGACGCCGTCGTATGGCTACCATATGTTGGATTCTATCCACTAACCGCGTGCCATTCCGTCCCGAAGAACTGCTCGTCACCGTTCTCGCGCGCCTGCTGGAGGGCGCGCGGCACGTCGCGGTCGGCGCGTCGTCGCCGATCCCGGGCACCGCGGCCTTGCTGGCGCGCGCGCTTTCGGGCGGCGCCATGCGTGTCACCGTGCTCGGCAGTCTGCGCCACAACGCCTTCACCGACGGCGCGCGCGAGCTGTTCGACTGCGCCGCCCAGGGCCGCATCGACGCCTTCTTCCTGGGCGGCGGGCAAATCGACGGCGCGGCCAACGTCAACCTGGTCGGCACCGGCGTCTATCCGCGCACCGAGGTGCGCTTTCCGGGCAGTTTCGGCTCGTCCTACCTCTACTTCTTGATCCCGCGCGTCATCTTGTTTCGCGAGGAGCACGACCCGCGGGTCCTTGTGCCCAAGGTCGATTTCATCAGCGCGCCGGGCACCAGCGCACGAGGCGTCTACCGGCGCGGCGGGCCGATCGCGCTGGTCACCGGGCGCGCCGCCTTCTCTTTCGACCGCGAGCGCCGCCGTTTCCGCCTCGAGACGGTCCATCCGGGCCACGGCGTCGAGGCGGTGATCGCGGCGACGGGTTTCGATTTTGACCACGCGCCCACGATCGACGAGACACCGCCGCCGACGGCGGAAATTTTGGCATTGATTCGCGGGCCGGTCGGTGAACAAATCGCCGAGACCTATCCGCGCTTCGCGGCCAAGCTATTCGCACCCGCTGCGGCGTCCGCCGCCTCATCAACGGAGTGACCATGACGACGAACGCCGGTGGCGCCCTCGACGGCATCCGCATCATCGACCTGACCCGCGTGCTCGGCGGCCCGTTCTGTACCCAGTTCCTGGGTGACCACGGCGCCGAGATCATCAAGATCGAGCCGCCGCAAGGCGACGAGACGCGCGATTGGGGGCCGCCGTTCCGGGGCGACGCCAGCTCGTACTTCACCGGCGTCAATCGCAACAAGCGGAGTGTCGGCCTCGACCTGTCCAAGCCCGAGGGCCGCGAGGTGCTGCTGCGTCTGCTCGCCGACGCCGACATCATGGTCGAGAACTACAAGACCGGCACACTCGAGAAATGGGGCATCGGTTACGAACAGGTCCTGGCGGAACGATTCCCACGCCTGATCCACTGCCGCATCAGCGGCTTCGGCGCCGACGGACCGCTCGGCGGCCTGCCCGGCTACGACGCCGCCATCCAGGCCTGCACCGGCATGATGAGCATGAACGGCACGGCCGAGTCGGGACCGATTCGCGTTGGCACGCCAATCGTCGACATCGGCACCGGGTTGATCGCCGCCAACGGCATCCTCATGGCGCTCCACGAGCGCACGCGCTCGGGGCTCGGCCAGTTCGTCGAGGCGTCGCTCTACGACGGTTCGATCAGTCTGCTTCATCCGCAGGCGGCGAACTGGTTCATGTCGGGCAAGCTGCCCGAGCTGATCGGCAACTCGCACCCCAACATCTGTCCCTACGACCAGTTCCCGACGGCGACGTGCGGCGTCTTCCTGGCGATCGGCAACGACCGCCAGTTCGGCCGGCTTTGCGCCGAGCTGGGCCGCCCCGAGCTGGCCGACGACGCGCGCTTCGCGTCCAATGCCGACCGGGTCGGCAATCGGCCGACGCTCAACGCCGAGATCGAAACGCTGCTCGCCGATATGAACGGCGAGGCGCTCTGCACGAAGCTGCTCGGCCTGGGCGTGCCCTGCGGGCCGGTGCTCGACGTCGCGCAGGTCATGAACCACCCACACACGATCCACCGCGAGATGGTCGTCGAGATGGGCGAGTACCGGGGCACCGGAGTGCCGGCCAAGCTGTCGCGCACGCCGGGTTCGGCCAAGAGCGTGCCGCCGGCCTTCGGCGAGCACGGCCGCGCGGTGCTCGCCGAGGCAGGCTACAGCGACGGCGAGATCGACGCGCTGACCGCCTCGGGCGCGCTGGTCGTCGAACGCCGCCGCATGCGTTGACACCGGACCGGCCGACCGGCTACCTGTCGCACAGATCGCTTGGAAGGAGAGAACGCTCGATGGCCATGGACCACATCTACAGCATGACGGTGAAGATGTTCGGCTCGCACCCCGAGCCGGCGTTCGAGACGTCCGAGCAGCTCGAGGCCCACTGGGGCCGCCGTTGGGGTTGCGACAACGACGTCGGGCAGCTGCGCGCCGTGCTGATGCACCGTCCCGGTTCAGAATTCGACGTCATCGATCCGAACAAGCGGATCGAGGAAATCGGCTCATACGGCGACGTCGAGGAGGGCTGGTACTTCCAGAGCGAAGAGATCCCCAAGCTGGCCGACATGCAGGCGCAGCACGACGCGCTGGCCCGGAGGCTGCGCGACGAGGGCGCCGAGGTGATCATGGTCGAGGGCGTCGGCGGCAACCGCTTCAAGTCGTGCTACACGCGCGACTCGTCGTTCGCCGTCAAGGGCGGCACGATCGTCTGCCGGCTGGCGCCCCGGATGCGCCGCGGCGAGGAGCAGCCGGTCACCCGGACGCTGGCCAAGATCGGCATGCCGATCCTGCGCACGATCCACGGTAACGGCATGGTCGAAGGCGGCAGCTTCGCCTGGCTGAATTCGAAGACGGCGGCCATCGGCCGTTCGATCCGCATCAACGACGAGGGCATCGCGCAAGTCGCCGACGTGCTGAACCGCCAGGGCGTCGAGTTGATCACCGTCGATCTGCGCGGCTACTCGATCCACATCGACGGCGCGCTTCTGATGGTCGACGTCGATCTGGCGCTGATCTCGGCCGACGGGCTGACCTACCAGTTCCTCGAGCAACTCAAGGCGCTCAATATCCGCACCGTCGAGATCACGCCCGAGGACAACCCCTGGATCATCAACGGCCTCGCGGTCCGGCCCGGCCGCGTGGTCATGCCGCCGGGCATCTCGGACCGGACCCGCGACGCGCTCGACAAGTACCAGGTCGAGATCGTCGAGCTGCCCTACGACCGCATGCACCCGAACGGCGGCGGCATCCACTGCTCGACCTGCCCGCTGGTCCGCGATTCGGTCAATTAGAGCTATATCCGACCGGCCTCAGTCGGTCGGATTTAGCCAGCCCGCGACTGCGGGCCGCCGACCGTTCGGCGGAAGCATGCGCGGCGATTGAGCGCAGGTCGCCTTTGCGCAGCAAAGATGACCGCACAAAAAACGAGACGCCGGCAACCGCCTGAATTCATACGCAAAACGCATTGCTGGTCAGTGAAATTTGCATGACACGCCGGCGCGGATGATGCCCATATTGATTGCGGGTCCAATGATGGACGGCTGTCGGTATGGAGTTTCGTAAAATGGTTGGTAAATGCGTGCGCCGCGCGTTGGTCGGTCTGTTCGGCGCGCCCCATTGTGGCGCCTGTGATTCACATCTTGCAGGCGGCCCGTCGCGTTGCGGGCTGGCCTCGTCCGAGCGCAAGCGTATGTACGTTTCGGGCGAGCCGTGGCCGTGTCAGACGACGTCGCCGTCCGATTCGCGCTGAGCTTCGTCTGATATTTTCGGCGATTCGCCCGGCCGGGCACAAATAGGGCCCCGCGCATCGTGGGGTGGGGAGTACGCGGGGCCCCGGTAGTTGCACCAGAACTCTGGCGTTACCTATCATTTGGGGCCTCGGCCACGGCGGTCAAGGGTCCGACCGGTCTAACCCGGTTCACGGCTGCGTGAGATCGACCGCGCGGTCGCCTGTATGCGTTGCCAGGCATCGTCGACGTGGCGCTGCTCGGTCGAGGTCTGGCCGACGCAGAAGCGGATCGCGTAGGCGCCGTCGACGCGCGTGTGGGTAACGTAGAGCGCGCCGGACGCGTTGAGCTCGGCGAGCAGGCGCTCGTTGATGGCGTCGACGGCCGCCGTGTCATCGACGCCGGCGGGACGATAGCGGAAGCAGAACAGGCTGAGCCGGCAGGGCGTCAGGACTTCGAAGTCCTCGGTCGCGGCGACCTCGCGGGCCAGCCCCTGCGCCATCTCGATGTGATGGCGGATGCGCGCCTGCAGACCCTCGACGCCGTAGGCGCGGATCACGAACCACAGTTTGAGCGCGCGGAAGCGGCGGCCGAGCGGCACGCCCCAGTCGCGGTAGTTGCGCACCCGCCCGTCGGCCGCCGTCTTGAGATATTCCGGCAGGATCTCGAATGAGCGCAGCAGGGCGTCGACGTCGCGCACGAAATAGCCCGTGCAGTCGAAGTTGGTGAACAGCCACTTGTGCGGGTTGAAGACGAAGCTGTCGACGAACTCGATGCCGTCGAGCATCCAGCGCTGTTCGGGCAGGACGAGCGCGCTGCCCGCCCAGGCGGCGTCGACGTGCAGCCAGATGCCGTGGCGCCGGCAGATCTCGCCGATCGCGCGCAAGGGATCGAAGCCCGAGACGCCGGTACTGCCCAGGGTGGCGACGACGCAGCACGGCTTGCGGCCGGCGTCGATGTCCTCGCGGATCAGTGTTTCGAGCGCCTCGGGCCGCATGGCGAAGTCGTCGTCGAGCGGCACCTTGCGCAAATTCGCGCGGCCCAGGCCGGCGATGCGCGCGTCCTTCTCGACCGAGGAATGCGCCTCGGCCGCGCAATAGACGGTCAAGTCGCCCTCCCCGCCGAGGCCTGTCTCGTTGGCGCGGTCGTTGGTCGCCCGTTCGCGCGCGCCGATCAGCGCGCTGAGCGTCGCGGTCGAGGCGGTGTCCTGGATCACCCCGGTGAACGCGTCGGGCAGGCCGAGCATGGCGCGCAGCCAGTCCATCACGCGGCTCTCCAGCTCGGTCGCGGCCGGCGAGGTCTCCCAGCTCATGCACTGGGCGCCGAGTGTCGCGGTCAGCATCTCGGCGAGCACCGAGGGCGGGCTCGAATTGGCCGGGAAATAGGCGAAGAACGCCGGGTGCTGCCAATGGGTCATGCCGGGCAGGACGATCGATCGGAAGTCGTCGAAGATCGCGTCCATCGCCTCGCCCGCCGCGGGCGGCGCGGCGGCTAGCCGCGCGGCGATGTCGCCCGGCGCGACCTGGGCGCGCACCGGGTAGTCTTCGACGTCGGCGAGGTAATCGGCCATCCAGTCGACGGCGTCGTGCGCGTGGGCGCGGAACTCTTCTGGGCTCACGGTTGATCTCCCCTGGTTCGGCGCCGCGTGGCGCTGCGCGCCGGGCGCCTGTATTGTATAGTGACAGGGCGCGGCGCGCGCCGCGCGAAATTTTGCGCAGGTACCCGTTCCGTGGTCCATCGACTCGTTTCGATCTTGTGTCTGACCTTCGCCGTCCTCGGACTCGACCCGGGCGTCGTGGTCGACGAGGCGCGCGCGGCCGAGGAAAGCTCGGCCGGCAAGCTCCTGGTCGCGACGCCCGAGATGGGCGATCCGCGGTTCGCCGAGACGGTGATCTACATGGTAGCCCATGATGCCAAGGGCGCGATGGGCCTGATCGTCAATCGGCCGATCGGCAACATCGGCTACGCCGAGTTATTCGCCGGGCTCGGAATCGAGCCGGTCGAGATCGACGGCGCGACCGATCTTCATTACGGCGGCCCGGTCGACGAGCGCCGGGGCTTCGCCCTGCATAGCGCCGATTTCAAGGGCGTGAGCACCCTGACGGTCGACGACAGGATGGCGATGAGCAGCCAGCTCGAGGTGGTCGGCGCGATCGCCGCCGGCGAGGGGCCGCGCGATGCGCTGATCGTCTTCGGCTATGCCGGCTGGGGGCCCCGTCAGCTCGACGGCGAGATCGAGGACGGCGGCTGGGTCATCGTGCCGTCGAACGACGAGTTGGTATTCGGCGCGGACAACGAGACCAAGTGGAAGCGCGCGCTCGCAAGCCACGTGGTCGATCTTTGACGCGCTGCTGCGCGGCACAGCGGAATGGCGTATACTCGGCGTGTGCACAGGGGGTTCCAAGCAATTCGGCCCGGGCTGGGAGGGGTCGACGTGACGCTAATCCTTGGTATCGGGCGTCCAAGCAAGGGAACGACCATGAAAGCCTTCCTCATCACCGTTGCGTTGGCCTTCTCCACGGCGAATTTCGCAGCCAACGACGCGCAGGCCGGCGTGAGTTTTCAATTCGGCTATGGCGGCGGTTACTACGGCCACGGCTATCACAGCGAGTACGGCTATCGCCACTACGGCTATCCCTATTACGGTTACCGGCGCTACGGATACCGGCCGTACGGATTTCGGCGCTATGGGTACCGGAGTTTCCTGTATCGGCACGGCTATCCGACTTACGAATACGACGAGCCAGCCTATTCGCCGCCGCCCGCCACGGCCGCGCCGGTCCAGCAGGCGCCGGCGCCCAGCCAGCCCGAACCCTACTGCCGCGAATACACCAGGGAGATCGTCATCGACGGCGTGACGCAGACCGCCTACGGCACCGCCTGCATGCAGGCCGATGGCAGCTGGCGCCTGGTCAATTGATCGCCCCAGCCCGACGAGTTATGGCGTATGCGTGGCGAACAGCGGTGTTCGTGGCGTTCGCCTGCGCGGCTGATATCGCGCCGGCTAGCGCCGCATCTGAATGGATGCTCATGGGCCGTCACGGCGGCTGTGTCTCGCTGTCGGACGCCGCCCAGCGGAAGGAAATTTTCGGCGGCGTCTCGACGCCCGACCGGTTGATCGAAAAGTTCCGGCACGAAGACGCCGCAACCCGGGTCAACGACACCGACGTTGGCGGTGCGCGGGTCGTTGAAATCACCTCCGCCAAGCTCGGGCTTGCTGTCGTCGTCGTCCCCCGAAGCCTGTGTCAAAAACTCGATGGCGCCGGCTCGTCCAACTAGCCCCCGCGGCGACCCGACATTGGCTCTGGTCGGCGCTGTCTTCGCTCGCCGTGTTGGCCGCCCTGCATGCGACGGCGCATGCCGAGGTCCGGCACATGAAGGTCAACCTCAAGTACGTCTACTACGATATTCAGGGCAGCACGGCGCGCGAGCTGTACGACCAGATGGACCGGCGCGGCCCGGCGATCGACAGCAATTCCGGCCTCCGGGCGATCGGCATGGCGATGGCCAAATACGACTGGGCCGCGAAGTGCATCTGCAAGGGCAGTCGGTGCCACCTGAAGGTCACTAAATTCGTGCTCAGAGAAACCATCGTCCTGCCGCGCTGGACGCCGCCGCGTGGCACCTCTCACCGTCTGGTGTCGAGCTGGGGCCAATTCGCGACGATGGTCAAGAAACACGAGCTGACCCATCGCGACATCGACGTGCGCGTCGGCAAGGACCTATTGCGTAAGCTCAAGTTGATGAAACCGAAGTCGTCCTGCAAGAAGATCCAGTCGGCCGCCACCAAGCTGGAAAAGAAGAAACTCGCCGAGCGGCTCGGCAGCGACCACGAGCGCTTCCACCGGGAGTTCTGTACCAACGCCGCGCGCAACCCCTACCGACTGGTCGACTGAGCGCGAACATCATCGCCGGACGGCGCGCGGAAATTCAAGGAACGCGCGGTTCCGGCCCGCTTCGCCAGTCGTTCGCGTCGAGGCTGCCTTGCATCTTTGGCGGTTGCCAAACGACGGCCGGGCCGGCAGGCTCATCCTGGCTTGCAGTGTCGGAAGAGGATTGTCGGATCATGTCGGATGGCAACGGCGCGACGATCGAGCAATTGGTGGCCCGACAACGGCCGGGCTTCACGCTGGAGCAGCCTTTCTATATCGACCGCGAGGTCTTCGATTTCGACCTCGAGCGCATCGTCATGCGACAGTGGCTGTTCGTCGACCACGTCTCGCGCATTCCCGATGCGGGCGATTACATCCTGTACAAGATCGCCAGCGAGGAAATCATCCTGGTGCGTGACGCGGCGGGCACGATACACGCCCACTTCAACGTCTGCCGCCACCGCGGCTCGCGCATCTGTCTCGAAGCCGCCGGCAACATCAAAAACCTGACCTGCCCGTATCACGCCTGGACGTATGCGCTCGACGGCAGGCTCACTGCGGCGCGGCGCATGCCGGACGGTTTCGACGCGGACGACTATCCGCTGCACCGCTGCCACCTGCGCATCTATCAAGGACTGATGTTCATAAATCTCTCCGAGGGCGCGCCGACCGACTTCGACGTCATCGCCCGCAACCTCGACCCGTTCGTGGTCCCCCACGGCATCCCGCGCACCAAGATCGTCCATGTCGAGCGCTACCCGACCGACGGCAACTGGAAGCTCGTGGTCGAGAACTTCCGCGAATGCTACCACTGCCAGCCGGCGCATCCTGAATACACCCGGGTCAACGCTTATGTGCGCGCCAACGATGCCGATCCCGACGGCTATGCCGAAACGATCGATTTGTGGGACGAAAAAACCGCGGCGATGGGCCACATGGTGGGCAGCGTCCACGACAACACCGATCTGCCCGAGCAGCCGCACGGCGCGTTCCGCCAGCCGATCCGCGAGGGCTATCTAACGGGTGCGAGTCTCGCATGGCAGTGATGTCTGCGGCTTGGTTCGTTGAGTTCAGGCAGCGATTGCCATGGCTGCTGCACGTGGACTGATGTTGTCGTTGGCCGGTGTGTCGGTTGCGCTGATCAGGGCCTTCCATGCCCGCTCGAAGCGGCCGGATTTGATCAGGGCGCGGAAGGTCAGAACAGCCTGTCCGCCGACGATCCGCCAGCGCATGCCGGAGCGCTTCATGCGCTGTGTCACCAGGGTCTTGTTGGCAGCTTCGACCACGCCTGAGCCGATGGCGATGCCCTCTTCCTTCAGGGCGTGGTAGCGCATGCGATGGCGATGCTTGCGGAAGAAGGCGAGTTCCCGCTCGGTCTCGGCCCGGTCCGGCGCAGCGGCGGCATCGCGAAGGTGGCGCAGCGCCCGGATCACCTTGGCGACGCCACGGGGATCGTGACGGAGGATCTCGCGGTACTTCTCGAACCAGCCGGGCGCCACGGCATGGTCGGACGCGGTTTGCAGATGTTCGCAAGCATGCCAGAAGTCGATCACCTCGGTTTCGGGCGACAGGGTCTCCAGGAAGGTCCAGTTGTCGGCGGCGCCATCGGCGATAGCGACGATCCCGATCTCGGGGCGTGCTCGCCTGATGTGTGCGACTTCGCTTGCAAGCTGCGCCTTCAGCGTGAGCTTGCCGCTCTCCGGCATGCGGCCGAGATAGAGGGTCTTCAGGCGCTTGCCCTCGGCGTCGTGGAAGGAGACCGTGCCGCAGGCAGCCTCGCGCCAGGAGGCCTTGGCGCGACCGTCCTCGCCGGGTCTCAGCGGCACCATGACGCCGTCGAGGGAGACCGAGGCGGTGGTCGCGTCCTGCGGTATGCCCTCGGCCTCACGGATGCTGCCCAGCGTCTCCGGGCCGAGGCTCTCCCAGCATTCGTGCATGCTCAGGGTCAGGCGCTGCAGGGTGCTCACCGACGGCGTCATGGCGCCGGTCTTCGCAAAGAACGCCGCCGCTTCCCGGGCCGTGCAGTGACCCATCATCAGCAGACCGAGCTCGGCCGCCGGCCGCGTCAGGTAATCGTCGACGAGGCCCAGGCTCTCGTCGACCGGCACCGGCGATGCCCCGCTCGCGCCGCTGCGGTAACGCGCTCGCCGGTAGGTCACCGGACCGAGCGAGGTCATGATCGTCTTCGGCGTCACCGCGACCCGGAACCAGCTCTGCCCGTCCCGCTCGATCCGGGAAGCGCCATCGTCCCGGTTCTCGATGACGGCGCCCATGACATCGCGAGCGAACTCGTTCGTGGCCTCACGCACCCGCAACTCGACCTCCTCGGGCGCCTCGGGGCGCGGCTCGGAACGAAGCTCCTCGCGACACAGTGCGAGCACCCGGGCGGCCGCCTCGACGACCCGAGGAGGCAGGCCGGAAAGATCGATGGACGAAGGCGCCGGAGGCGGGGATACTGCCATGGGAATGCTCCCGATGTTGGGTTTCGAGACACGGCATCGTACCGCTTCTGGCGGTGCGGAGCGTTCCCACCTTCCCCTGCTCGACCCTGCCGTCGTAACAAAATCCTGCCTTGGAGCGGCCCATTGTCACGAATAGCCGATTTCGGCCGTTCGTCTCGACACAAAAAACGCACTAAATCAATGACTTAGATTTTCCATACCAGACCCACACCCTATCTAACGCTCTCGAAGGGTGGCAAGCAGGTCGGTCCGCTGATCGGCGACTTCGAGCGGTTCGACGGCGGTGAGATGATGGCCTTCTTCGGCCCGCTATTTTATGTCTACGCTGCTAACGACCACGTCTGCCTGTTCCGTTTCACGCCGATGACGCCGACCCATACCGACGTGGTCCTAACCTGGCTCGTCCACGAGGACGCGGTCGAGGGCGACGACTACGCGGTCGATCCACTGAAGTGGATGTGGGACGTCACCACAGTGCAGGACACGCGCATCATCGGCAACAACCAGGCTGGCGTGAACTCGCGCCGCTATTCGCCGGGTCGGTATGCCAAGCGCGAACGCTTCACCGCGGCCTTCACGCGGTGGTACCTCGAACAGCTCGGCGGCGCGGCGGCCTCGGAGGACACACACGTCGAAGCCCAGTGTAACGACTGACAACGCGGTTCAGTGGCCGTGCATCGGGTGGGTTTGCACGTGTATTGCGCCGCTGATACCATATCGGCACGAAAATAAGCCGTCGGAGCGGCGGGCGTCGCCTGACGCCGATGCATCTGACGAACAATTGCACAGACATGGAGGGACAAAGGCTATGCACGTCCAGAGGAAACTTAACGTCGAGAAACTGCTCAAGAAAATCCGGCAGGGCAAAATCAGCCGGCGCGAGTTCGTCGCGACCGCCGCGGCGGCGGGCGTCGCGATAGTGGCTACGCCGGTCGGCACCGCCCCCGCCAGAGCCGCCGGATCGCTCAATTACTTCACCTGGAGCGGCTACGAGGTGCCCGAGTTGCACCAGCCGTACATCGACAAGCACGGCGGTTCGCCTGATTATTCGATCTTCGCGTCGGCCGAGGACGGCCTGGTGAAGATCAGGGGCGGCTACGATCCGGATCTCGCGCATCCTTGCATCGACAATGTACGGAAGTGGTTCGATTCGGGCATCCTGGCGCCGATCGACACGTCGCGCCTGTCACACTGGGACGACGTGTTTCCGTCGTTGAAATCCATGGAAGGGTCGACCATCGACGGTGAAACCTACATGGCGATCACCGATTTCGGGCTCTCCTCGATCATCTATCGGACCGATATCTACGAGGGCGAAGAGACCTGGAAAATGCTGTTCGATGAAAATTATGCCGGCCGCATCTGCGCGCGCGGCACCTATGTCAACCTTTCGATCGCGCTGAAGATACTGGGCGAGGACATATTCTCGCCGTCCGACGCGGCGCTCGAGAAGGCGGGCGAGATGACGCGCATGCAACGCCCGTTGACGCGCTTCTATTGGGAAAGCCAGACCGACATGGAGCAGGCCATCGCGTCCGGCGAATGCGTCATGGCCTATGCCTGGAACGAGGCGCTGGTGAACCTGCGCGAACAGGGCATTCCGGTCGCCTTCGCCAGTCCGAAGGAGGGCGCGTTCGGCTGGGCCTGCGGGATCGTGCGGATCAACTCGGGCACCGGTGACGAGCAACTGGGATACGACTTCATCGACGCCTGGATGTCGCCCGAGGCCGGCAAGTTCCTGATCGAGTCCTACGGTTACGGCCACGGCAACCAGAAGTCGTTCGAGCTGGTCGCGCCGGAGACGCTCGAAGCCTTGGGCTACACCGACCCGGTCGCGCTCATGGCCGGTACCACGTTCTTCATCACCCCCGACCCCGAGGCCGACCAGAAGATGCTGCGACTCTGGGAAGAGGTCATCGCCGGCATGTAATACCAACGGCACTAATTATTGACCTGAAATCGCCCAATCTCTCATTCCGATGGACATGATCGTCTCGGGCTGGTCGATTAGTTTGTTCCAGGCTTGGCAACCGGCCTCGATGATGGCGTCGTAATCTTCGAAGACGCGGTTAGAGAGCCAATTCTGGCGGAGGTATTGCCAGATGTTCTCGACCGGGTTCAGCTCGGGCGAGCGCGATGGCAGCAGGATGATGGTGAGGTTCTTGGGGACCTTGAGCTGGTCGGTGCTGTGCCACCCGGCGCGGTCCATCAGGACGACGCCATGGGCCTTGGCGGCGACGTTGCAGCTGATCTCGTCGAGATGCATCTGCATGGCGGCTGTGTTGGCGAAGGGGAGCATGAGAGCGGCACCCTTGGCTCCCATGGGACAGATTGCGCCAAAGAGGTAGGCGTTCGTGTAGCGCTGATCGGCGGGCAGGCGTGGCCTTGTTCCCTTCTTCGCCCAAATGCGCACACGCCCGTTCTTCTGTCCCAGCCTGGCCTCGTCTTGGAACCAGATCTCGACCCGCTTGGTCTTGGGCAGACCGGCTAGGTGGGCAGCGAGCGTGCGGGGGAAGTTTTTTTGAACGCCTCGATCACCCGCTGGTCCTGCTTGGGGTGCTGCGGCCGGGCGCTGATGTGGGAGAAGGACAGCGCGACGAGAAGGTCGGAGATCGCCCGCTCGCTATAGATCACGCCAAAGCGTTCTTCGATCACCCGTTTCAGGTCAACCCGCCGCCAGCGAACCACACCGTCAATCTCTGGATCGGGGCCCGTTTCGACGATCACCGACAGTTCGCCCATCTGCTCGTCGGTCAAGAGCCGGGGGCGGCCCGCACCGGGACGGTTCTTCAAGCCGTCTGCCCCTTCATCGTTGAAGCGGTGCGCCCAGTCTCTCAGCGTCTGGCGATCCATGCCGCCGACCTTAGCGGCTTCCGCTCGGCTCATGCCGTCGTAAACCGCCGCCAAGGCCAAAAGCCGGCGAACTTGGCGGGGATCGCGACTGTGCTTGGCCAAACACCGGAGCTCAATGCTGTCGTAGTCGTCCCGAAGAGCAATGCATACTGACATGGCGAATCTCCTTCGCCAGCCTTGAATCACATCCAGCCCAAAAAGGGAATCCCTTGCGAGTCAGAATTTTGCGCCGTTGGTATAAGCCGACCCGATAAAAGCAAACCACGGTTGGGGCGCGGCGCCGATACGGGGCCGCGCCCCTCTTTGTCAACCGCGAAACTCGAGATAGGACGATCATGACCGATCCGGCGCTCGCATACACGCCCGCCACCGAACTCGCCCGGCGCATCCGCGCCAGGGAGATTTCGCCGGTCGAGCTGATCGACCACGCGCTGGCCCGCATCGACGAGGTCGAGCCGACGATCAACGCCTTTTGCCTGACCTGTCCCGACGAGGCGCGCGAGAAGGCGGTGGCCGCCGAGCAAGCGGTGATGGCAGGCGACGATATTGGGCCGTTGCACGGCGTGCCGATCGCCTTCAAGGACCTGACGGCGACCAAGGGCATGCGGACGACCATGGGCGGCTCCTACATGTTCGAGAACCACGTGCCCGACGAGGATGCCGCCGTGGTCAGCCGCCTCGAGGGCGCCGGCATGATCGCGCTTGGCAAGACGACATCGCCCGAGTTCGGTTATTCGGGTTTTACCCAAAGCAAGATGTGGGGCGTGACGCGCAACCCGTGGAACCTAGACCACACGCCGGGCGGCTCGTCGGGCGGCGCCGCGGCCGCGGTAGCGAGCGGCTGCCTGCCTTTCGCCGAAGGCTCCGACGGCGGCGGTTCCGTGCGCATCCCGGCGAGCTTCTGCAATCTCGTCGGCCTCAAACCGAGCATCGGGCGCGTCCCCTACACCGGCGCGGTCAACCCGTTCGACACCTTCAGCCACCACGGGCCGCTCTCGCACACCGTCGACGACGCGGCGATGTTCCTGAAGCTCACACAAGGCGCCGACGAGCGTGACGTGAAGTCGATCCCGACGCTGATCGACGTGCCGGTCCCGCTCCCCGCCGACGTGCGCGGCATGCGTCTCGCACTCAGTCTCGATTTCGGCTGTTATGCGATCGACACGGAGATCGAGGCGAACACCCGCGCGGCGGCCCAGGCGCTGGCCGACGCCGGCGCCGAAGTCGAGGAGATCGACCTCGGCTGGCCCACCGAGAACCTCGCCGCCTTCTATACCTTTTGGGACGTCCGCTACGCCTATCGCTTCGCCGATCAGATCGAGGAATGGGGCGACAGGATGGATCCGCTGATCGTCAAGGCGGTCGAGCGGGCGCGCGACTTCGGCGTCGCCGAGCTTCTCGACTTCGAGCGCGTGCGCACCGTGATGTGGCGGAAGCTCGCGCCGGTGCTTCAAGACTACGACGCCATGCTGTGCCCGACCGCGTCGGACCCGGTGCCGCGGGTCGACCAGAGCGATCCCGATTACGACCGCATCGACGCGAACGGCCGGCTCCACGGCTACATGACCTGCCAGTTCAACATGATCTCGCAATGTCCGGTTCTGACCGTGCCGACGGGATTCTCGGCGGGCAATCTGCCGACCGGCATGCAGATCGTTGGCCGGCGGTTCGATGACCTGGGTGTTCTCAGGATCGGTGCGGCGCTCGAATTAGCTCGGCCATGGGCTGGCCGTCATCCCGCCATCTGAGACGGCGGTTGGTATTCGCTGAAAATCAGGCCGCGTAGGGAATTCGATCGGGCAGCGTCAGGATCTCGTCGACATCGAGACCCTCGATCGGAAAACTGATCGCGTTGATCGTAACGTGTGGATAGAGCGTCTCGTCGTCGACGACGATCGAGACGTTCTCGGCGTTGGCGATGATTCGCTCGGCGACAGGAGAGCATTTGTCCCAATAGGTGTCATGCAGCATGACGCAGAACTCGTCGTCGGCATTGCGCGCGACGAGGTCGCAGTCACGCGCCGACCGCTTCAACACCGCGGCCATCTCCGTCATCATTCTCCGCGTCGTGTCATAGCCGTGCTCGGCGAATGCCCGGTCGTAGCCGTCGATGTGCACGAACATCAGCGCACCCTGGCGCTTGGTGCGAATATAATCGGCCAGCATCATGCGGAAAAATTCTCGGAAGCTCGCAAAGTTGACGACGTTGGTCATCTCGTCCATGCCCGGCCCTTCGCGCAGCTCGTCCTCGAGATTGAGCAGGCGTTTGGCGTTCTTGACCCTGAGCCGAAGCTCGAGCGGGTTAAGCGGCAAGGTCAGGTAGTCGTCTGCGCCTGCCTGCAGGGCAGCCATCAGGCCGAGCCGCTCGGCACCTGCCGGCATCACCAACTTGTCGTGATTTTCATAGATCACGACATAGGTGTAGCGGGCGCGCTTGAGTTGCCGGATCTTGCGGCAAAGCTCTGGTCCGGGAAGGCCCGGTACGTTCGAACCGCATAGGACGAAGCGGAACGGTTGCTGGCGGATCAACTCGTACGCTTCCGTACCGGTCAGCGCTACGCTCGGACGATGCCCCCAACTCTCGAGCTTCCTCGTCGCCAAGCGGGCAAATACCGGATCATCGGCAACGATGAGAACTTTCATTCATCACTCCGCTACGACCGCACACGCCCACCACGTTCTCGGTTGACGCGCGGTCGATGTATGAAACTCTTTAACACCAGACGACATGCAATTGTAAACGCGTATAAAAAAAGTTAACTAGGGAAATTCCCGGACAGCAGTGCCCAAACGAAAATGTTCATTTTCCGGGACGCGTGGCGCGGATCAAGTCGGCCAGCGATCGCGCCTCCAGCTTTTGAATGATATTGGCACGGTGAAATTCGACGGTTTTCTCGCTGATGCCAAGTTCATCGGCGATGATCTTGTTGGTTTCGCCGTTGACGACGATGTTAAGCACCTCGTGTTCGCGCGGCGTCAGGGTGGCGAGGCGCGCCTCGATCACGGCCCTATCGGTCTTGGCACTCTCCGCATGGAGGTGTTCGTCGACCGCGGCCTTGATGCGACCGATCAATGTCTGATTGTCGAACGGCTTTTCGATGAAGTCGAAGGCGCCGGCCTTGATAGCGCGAACCGCCATCGGCACGTCACCGTGGCCCGTGACCATGATTACCGGCAGATCGATCGACCGGTCGACGAGTCGTTCCTGAAGCTCCAGGCCGTTCACGCCCGGCATGCGCACATCGAGCAGCAGGCACCCCGGCTGTCCCTCCACGTAACCATCGAGGAAGGCGCGCGCCGAGTCGTAGGCCTCGGTTCGATAGCCGATCGATTCGCTCAGCCAACAGAGCATTTCGCGAATCGCGGCGTCGTCATCGACGACGAAGACGGTTGCTTCAGAAATCTGACGGGCCCTCCCTGGCGCATAGCGGCAAAGTAAATCGGAAGTCCGCGCCCGTCCCGCCATCGCCGCCCAGCCAAAGCTTGCCATCGTGGCGATCGAGGATCGAACGACAAATCGACAGCCCGAGACCCAGCCCTTGGGACTTGGTGGTGAAGAAGGGCTCGAATATATGATCGCGAATCTCGGGCGGCACCCCGGGCCCGGTATCCTGCACACTGATCTCGACCTGTCCCACGCCATCGCCCAAAGACCGTGTCTTGGCGGCTGTCCGGATGCGCAGCTCTCGTGACTCGATCCCTTGGGACCCCAACATCTCGATGCTGTTGCGCGCGAGGTTCAGGATGACCTGTTGGAACTCGATGTCGTCGACAACCGCGGTCGGCGACGGCTCGGCGAGATCCATTCGGATGGCGACGCCGTTGGCGCCAATTTCGCCTTTCAACAATTCGATCGCGACGCCGATCGCCGCATTGACGTCGATGCGTGACTTGGGTCGGCGGTCCTTGCGGATGAACCCGCGAATGCGGCGAACGATTTCGCTGGCTCGCGCCGACTGGCTGACGATGTGCCGCAAGGCGTCAGCCAACGTCTCCGGCGCGCCCTTGCCTTCCTCGAAACTGCTCAGGCAACCCTGCGCATAGGACGAGATGACGGCGAGCGGCTGGTTGAGCTCATGGGCCAGCCCGGCGGTCATCTCGCCCAGCATGTTGACGCGCGAGACATGTGCAAGATCGTCCTGGAACTGGCGCATCTTGTCCTCGACGCGCCGCCGTTCGGTGATGTCCTGCACCGTGCCAACGGTTCGGACGACCTCGCCGTCTTCTCCGAGTATGGCTTCCGCCCGTTCAATAACGACGCGAGTGCCGCGCTCGGGATGCTCGACCCTAAACTCGATATCGTAGCCACGGCGCTCGTCGTCGGCGCGCTCGAATTCCGCTGCCACACGGTCGCGGTCATCGGGATGAATCATTTCGAGATAATTATCGAGGTCTTTGCAGACGTACCCGTCCGGCACGCCAAAGATACGCGCTGCCTCGCCCGACGAATAGAGCTGCTCGCCCGTCGTTTCGTCCCATGCCCAATGGCCGACGTTGGCGATACGCTGCGCCTGAGCCAGCCGTGACTCGCTCTCGCGCAGCGCTTTTTCGGCTTGCCGGCGTTCGGTTATATCGTCGACCGAAAAGATGACGCGCGACCAGCTATCGCGATGCCCGGGTAGGATGACCATCTTGTTTCGCGTGAAAATCTCCGTGCCGTCGTATGCGACTTCCCTCGCTTCGTACACGAAGCTTGTCTCGCCACCAATGAAGGCGAGAAGATTCTCGGTAAATCCTGCGAGTTCTTCCGGCGTAACACGTCCACTCGCAGTCACCTCAATGACCGCCTGTTTGGTCGGTGCGCGAAACAGTTCGAGCGTCGCCTGACTGATTTCGATCGTCTCAATCGAATCGAAAATCTTCGTCACCTGATCGGGGCGCCGCCGGAAATAGCGACGCCAATCCCTGACGCCACGCCGTCTCAGTCGGTCGACTGCCTCCTTCACGCTGGACCAGTCCTCCAACCACACACTGAGCGGTGCCTGTTCGAACAGTTCGCGATAGCGTTGCTCGCTCTCCGCGAGCGCCTCCTCGACCCGCTTGCGCTCGGTAATGTCGATGGTGACCGCACCGATGGACTTGATGTCGCCGGCGGCATCGGGGACCGGGAACTTGACGGACATGAAAGAATGGACGCCGTCGTCGAACGGAACCTCGTATTCCCGCTCGATCGCCTGGCCCGATTCGAAAACCGCGCGGTCGTGTTCGAGATGCACGTCCGCTTGCGCCGTGGCGAATATCTCGTGCGCCGTTCGCCCCAGAACCGGGCGATCCGGTGAACCGAAGAGTTCTTCCGACTGTCGACCCACTATGATGTGGCGGCCCTCGGTATCCTTCAGGTAGATCTCCGACGGTGCGTTGTCGAGCAGCGCCCGGAAGCGCGCCTCGCTCTCGCGCAGCGCCTGTTCGGCACGCTTGCGCTCGGTGATGTCGACCGAAATCACGAGTACGTGTGAATAGTCCTGCTCATGACCGGGGGCAACCGACCAAAGCGCTTCGACCTCGCGCCGAGATCCGTCGGAGCGCATCACGAAAGTTTCAAACTCGAGGCTCGTCTCGCCCCTATGGACAGCCAGCAGCACGTCCTTAAGGGTCGCAAGAGCAGCGTCGCTCAAATTTTGGGTGACGTTCGCTTTAAGAACGGCCTCGGCATCGGCGTTATGCAATCTAAGGGCGGCCTGGTTCACGTCGAGTACCTCGATCGCCTTGGCACATTCGGCGACAAATTTCGGACGCTGCTCGAGATAGCCCGCGAAGACGTTGGAATCGTCGATTTCGAGGGCGTCGATGCGCGCCTTGACCTTGGAAAAGTTCTCTGTGCGAATCGAAACCGGTGCTTGGTCGAACAGCTCGCGATAGCGTTGCTCACTTTCGCGCAGCGCCCGCTCGGCCTGCTTCCGCTCGGTGATATCCTGGACCGTCCCGATGGTACGGATGAGTTCGCCATCTTCGTCGAGTTCTACCCGGGCGCGTTCGTGAACGAAGCGGATCGCGCCGTCCGGGCGGACGATTTTGTACTCGACATCGTAGCCATGGCGACGGTCGTGGGCCGCATCCATCAACGATCCTACGCGTTCGCGATCATTCGGATGAACCATGTCGAGCCATTCGTCGAAGCTGCCGGCAACCCATTCCGGAGGGGTGCCGAAGATTACCTTACCAATCGCCGACGCGTATATCTCGCGGTCCGCCTTCTCATCCCAGACCCAATGTCCGATCATCGCGATCTGTTGCGCTTCGGCGAGCCGTGACTCGCTCTTTCTGAGCGCTGCATCCGCCCGTTTGCGCGCGGTAATATCATCGATCGCATAGATCACCCGCGACCAATCATGCCGACGTTGGGGCGGCATGACGGCGCGCATGTGGGTGGTGATTTTCATCCCGTCGGCGCGGAATTCGCGCACCTCGTACTCGCGTTCCATGGTTCCTTTAAGAAAGGCATAGAGCGAGTCCAGGGCACCTTGCAAATTGTCGTCGGGTTCCGCGTTTGCCGGAAACAATTCGCGGAGCGCCGCGAGATCGGCAACGCCGTAGAGTTCGAGTATTGCTCGGCTCGCATCGGTAATCGTGATCAGGTCGTAAAACTCTTTGGCGCGCTCAGGCCGCCGCGAAAAATACCGGCGGAAGTCCTTGACGCCCCGCCTCGCCAACTTGTCGACGAATTTCTTGGCTTGCGACCAGTCCTCCTCCCAGATACCGACCGGCGATTCCTCGAATATTTCGCGATAGCGGTGCTCGCTTTCACGCAACGCTTCCAACGCTTCGTGAAGTTCCGATGTTCGTTCCTCGACACGCCGCTCGAGCTTGTCGTGCGCCTCGCGCAACGCTTCCTCGACATGCTTCAATTCGGTGACGTCCTGGACCGTGCCGACCTGCTCGATCGCCTTGCCGGCGGCGTCGCGGACAGCCTCGCCGAGTTCCAGGACGTGCCGCACCTCGCCATCGGGACGCACGATGCGGTATTCGATCTCGTAATCGATGCCTTCGTCGTCGAACCGCTTGAACTCGGACTGGACGCGATCGCGGTCGTCGGGATGGATGGCGCGCGTCATACACGACCGCATCCAATCTTCGATTTCATCCATGCCGACGCCGTGGATACGCGCGTACTCCTCGGAGCACGAGATCAACGCGTCGCGCCCGACCGACCAACGCCAATTGCCGATCTTCGCCAGACGTTGCGCCGCGGCAAGTTCGGCCGTCCGTTCCGCGACGCGCCGCTCCAGCTCGTCGTGTGCTTGCTGCAACGCCGCCTCGGCCATTTTGCGATCGGTGATATCAGTCGCGATGCCACCGACGCCAACCGTTCTGCCGGCAAGATCGATGATCGGGAACTTGATCTCGAGATCGGTGTGAACGACGCCGCCGTATTCGAGCACTTGCTCTTTCACCATGGACCGGCCGGTCGCGAACGTCTCTCGGTCCTGGGCGGTAAATTCCGCCGTGACGTCGGCCGGAAAGAACTCACCCATCGTCTTGCCGACCACTTGCTTTTCGGTCAGCCCGTAGCGCCGCTCGAATTCTCCGTTGACCAGGACATACCGGCCCTCCCGGTCGACCAGGAAAATTTCGGCCGGCGCGTGATTCATGATCGCGCGCAATCGCGCCTCGCTCATGCGCAAGGCGTCCTCGACCCGGATGCGATCGACGGCCGCCTCTTCGAGCACGGCGACGCGGCGTTTCAGTGTTTCGACTTGGACGGAAAGCTCGGCCTTGGTGCACCGAGCGGGGCGATCAATCGGGCTCTGTACATGGGACATGGCGATTCCCTTGGGCTTCGGCGGCCCGACCATTTGGGTCGCCGGCTGTACGAGCCTACTAGCATAGCATCGCCAGTCCAAACGGTCCGGCGATGCGTTCCATCGCTGTCTACAACAGCTTCGCCTCGAACGGGTAGGTGCTCAGCACCACGGCGCCGTCCTTGGTCACCAGTACCTGATCCTCGAGTTTGACGCCATAGGGGGCGCCGTCCTTGCCGGCATAGCACTCCAGGCAGAACACCATGTTTTCCTGGATCTCGCGGTCGGGGATGCCCTTGATGCCTTCGTCGGCGACGTCCGGGTAGGGGATGCCGGGCCCCTCGTCCTCGAGCCCCGCCTGATGGCACATGCCACCGTAGCGGCCCTTCTTGTATGCATCGGGCAGCTCGGGCGCCTGGCGGGAAAACTCCTCGAAGCTCATGCCCGGCTTCATCAGCTCGCGCATGCCGTTCACGCAGTCATAGGCGATGCGGTAGGCCTCTTTCTGCCCCTCCTCGACCGCTTCGTCGCCACACAGGAAGGTGCGCGAGATGTCGAAGACGTAGCCCTCATAGCCGTTGGCGTCGGTGTCGAAGCCGACCAGATCGCCCGGCTGGACGAGCTTGTCGTGGGCCTCGGACATCCAGGGATTGGTCCGCGTGCCCGAAGCGACGAGGCGCGTGAACATGAACTCGCCGTGGTTGCGAAACAGCGATTCGTTGATCACGGCCAACAGCTCGTACTCGCGGATGCCAGGCACGATGGCGGCTTCGAAATCGGCCAGCACGGCGTCGCCGATGGCGCCGTTGATGATCATCAGGCCGACCTCCTCGGGCGTCTTGACCTCGCGCGCGTCGACCGTCGCGGGCGTCGGGTCGGTGACCTTGATGCCCTGATCGACCAGCGCGTTGAAGCCGTGGCCGTCCAACCGGTCGACGGCGAGCGGCGCGCCCTCGCAGCCCATCTCGCGCATCGCGTCCTTGATCGACGCGGCCCATTTCTGCGCCCGGTCCCAACCCTCGACACCACCGTACTGCCAACTCATGGCAGGCCGGACGTCGTCCATGATGCGCTGCGAGACGTGCAGTGAATTGGGGTATTCGAACATGATCGGGGCGCCCTCGGCGGCGACCAGGCAATAGCGCGCCAGCGTCGTCGCGGTCCACACGCCCATGACCTCGGTGCCGGTCGCATAGCGGATGTTGCCCGGCGTGTAGAACAGGCAGATCGGCATATCGTGCTTCTTCATGTTCTGCTGGAGCCGCTCGAGCCGCCCGGCGCGAAGCTGCTTGTGATCGATGTCGGTCAAGGCAGGCACGCGCAGGGTCTGCACATGCGGGTTATGCGGCCGATGCCGTTCGCCACCAACGGTCATGATTGGAATTCCTGTGAATGAGGGGCCCAAAAAATGCCGGGACTGCGCGCGCCCTGTGCCTCCAGCGATCTTGCCCCAATTCAAGCAGCGCGCAAGCGCAAATCACGCATGGCACCCGTTCGGTGCCGTTAGCCGTCGTCGACGTCGAGCGTGAACAGCTCCTGAGCCGTTCCGACGCCGCGCAGCCTGTGCTCGCCGATCGACACGAGCCGCGACGCCGAGGACGCCGCCGCGCGCGCGAAGGCTTCCGAGACGAGCAGGTTGTGGCCGACCTCGCCGCACAGCGCCTCGATGCGGCTGGCCTCGTTGACTGCCGGTCCGATGACCGTGAAATCGAGCCTGTCCTCGGCGCCGACGTTGCCGAACATCACCTCGCCCAGGTGGAGCGCGACGTCGAGCGCCATGACGGGCGCGCCGGCGGCGGCCCGGTTCGCGTTGAGGTGCGCGACGTTGTCCAACGATTCGACGGCCGCCGCCAGCGCCCGGCCGCAGAGCGCATCGGGATCGGCGCCCTCGAGGTTGAACGCCGCGAGCAAGCCGTCGCCGAGAAACTTGAGCACGTCGCCGCCATTGGCGTGCACGGGCCGCACCATGCAGTCGAAATAATCGTTGAGCGCGGCGACGACCTCGTCTTTCGGCGCCCGGTCGCTGAACGTCGTGAAGCCCTGCAAGTCGGCATAGAGGATGACCGACGGAATGACGTCCATCGAGCCGCGCCGGATTTCGCCGCGCAGGATGCGTTGGCCGACCGAGGTTCCGACGTAGGTGTCGAGCAGGTTGACCGCGACCTGGTGTGTCAGCGTCGCGCTCAGCGCGAGTGCAAAACGCGGTTGGAGCCGCTCGATCGCGGCCACCTCGGCGTCGGAGAACCCCGCCGGGCCGTCACTCGCCCAGGAGGCGATCATGCCCGTCGTCTCTTTCGTGATTTCGCCCACGCCGAATGCGACCAACGTGGCGAAATAGTCGGTGACGCCCTGCGCCTCGAGGCTCTCGAGCAAGGGGAAGTCGAGACAGGCGTCGGGGCCGACCAGCCGCCGGCGCAGCACCGGCACATCGTTTTCCAGCATGTAGTGGAATGGGCTCGCTCGCCACTCCTGGCTTTGCCCGGCAATGTCGTGCCCGATCGAGCGCTGCTCGACGCCGTGACCGCGCTGCCAAACGTAATCGAGCGCCGCGACGCTCGGATGCAAGGTGCGCATGCTGAGCGTCGTTCGATTTAAGGCGGCCCCTGTCTCGACAAGGCGCTCGCAGAAGCCGTCGATCAACGGCTCGAAGCCGGTCTTCGCGAGGCCCTGCGCGACCAGCCAATCGCCGATCGCCTCGACGCTCAAAGCATCGGTCGCGCCCGGCGCCTCGCTACGATCGGTGACGGTATCATCCATGTCGACGGTGCCCGCCCTAGCCCGGAATCTTCACCATGGAGAGGACCTCTTGAGGCGAGCGAAATGGGGCGAGTGACCGGGATTGAACCGGCGACCTCCAGATCCACAATCTGGCGCTCTAACCGACTGAGCTACACCCGCCATCGCGCCTGATGTAACCACTCGCCGGAATTGGGTCAAGCGCGCTCTCCTTGCTCATCGCGGCCCGGCCTTCCATACTCATATACCAAGGATCAATGATAGAGACCGATAGAGATCGCGTCCGCTTTTCGCCGGGTAGGAAGGGAGCCGCAGGCGATGCAGCGCATCGGCTAGGCTTCCTGACGCCCTCCGGCGATAAGCGGCCGCGACTCGAAGGGCGGCTTGCCGAGGCTTTCGGACGTCGTTGCGCCCGCCTTGCGATGCGCTGCATCGCCGCACCGGGCGCGCCTAGCCGAAAACCTCGGCAAGCCGTCTCTATGGGTCTCTATCATTGATCCTTGGTATTAGGCGGGGATACCGGCCGATGAGCGAAATTCGATTCACGCCAGATTTCAAGGCGACGCCGTACTGGTGGGACGCGGCGCCGCGCCCCGTCCTGCCCGAGACGCCCTTGCCCGCCGCGGCCGACGTCGTCGTCATCGGCTCGGGCAACGTCGGGCTCTCGGCGGCGCTGACGCTGGCGCGCGGCGGGCGCGACACGCTGGTGCTCGACGCCGAGGAGATCGGCCATGGCGCGAGCACGCGCAATGCCGGCTATGTCGGCCGCACGCTGTGGGCCAAATTCGGCGCGCTCGCGGCCCAGCTCGGGCCTGAGCGCGCCAAGGCGCTGGCAGCCGAGGCGGTCGCCTCGCACCACTTCGTCGTCAAGCTGATCGAGCAGGAACAGATCGCCTGCCACTTTTCGTACTGCGGGCGCTTCATTGCCGCCGAGACGCCGGGCCAGTATGCGATGTTGGAGCGTGACCTCGAGGACATGGCCAAGGCCGGCCTCGAGATCGACGGCGAGATGGTGCCGGCGGCCGGGCAGCGCGCCGAGGTCGGCAGCGACTATTACCAAGGCGGCATGGTGCTGCGCGGCACCGGCGCACTGCATCCCGGCCTGTTCCACCAGGGCCTCGTGGAGCGCGTCATCGGCGCCGGCGCGACGGTCATCGACAAGACGCCGGTCACCGCCATCGCGCGCGACGGCGACGGCTTCGCGGTCGCGACGCCGCGCGGCACGGTGCGCGCGCGCGACGTCATCGTCGGCACCAATGGTTATACCGGGACGCCGACGCCCTATATGGCGCGGCGCATCCTGCCGGTGCCGGCCTATATGATCGTCACCGAGCCGCTCGGCCCCGCGCTGATGAAGAGCGTTTTGCCGACCGGCCGCACGCTGATCGATTCCAAGGTCAACATCTTCTGGTCGCGCCCCACCCCCGACGGCGAGCGGCTGATCTTCGGCTCCCGCACGGGCATGCGCGAGGACGACCTGCGCGTCAAGGCGGGCCAGATCCGCGGCGACATGCTCAAGGTGTTTCCCCAGTTGGAAGACGTCCGCGTGAGCCACTGCTGGACCGGCAACATGGGCTTCACCTTCGACAAGCTGCCGCACACCGGCAGCCACGAGGGCGTCGAATTCGCCATGGGCCTGTGCGGCGTCGGCATCCCGATGGGCACCTATCTGGGCCACAAGACGGCGCTCCGCGTGCTCGGCGACCCGGCCGCGGCGACCGCCTTCGACGGCCGCCCCTTCCCGACGCGGCCGTTCTACACCGGCAAGCCGTGGTTCCTGCCGCTGGTCATCGCCTGGTACCGCCTGCGCGACCGCCTGGCGCGTTGAGCCTCTACGCAAACAGCTTGGCCAAGCGTTCGACTGCTTCTTCCAGAACAGCATCCTGTTTGCAGAAGGCGAAGCGGGCGAAGTGGCGCACGTCGCCGGTGTCGTAGAAGGCCGAGAGCGGCACGCCGGTGACGCCGGCCTCGAGCGTGATGTGGCGGCAGAAGTCGACGTCGTCGCCGTCGAAGCCGAGCGGGCGAAAGTCGGCGCTGATGAAGTAGGTGCCAGCCGATTCGAGCACGCCGAAGCCGACCCGTTCGAGCCCGGCGCGCAACAGGTCGCGCTTGCGTTCCAGATCGCCCGCCAGGCCGGTGAAATAGGCGTCGTCCTTGGCCAGACCCTGGGCCACGGCGCGCTGCAGGTTTGGCGGCGTGGTGAAGGTCAGGAACTGGTGCGCCTTGGCGACCGTCGCGAGCGCCGCGGCGGCGCCGATCACCCAGCCGACCTTCCAGCCGGTCAGCGAGAAGATCTTGCCCGCCGAGCCGATGCGCAGCGTCCGCTCGGCCATCCCCGGCAGCGACATCAGCGGGACATGGCTCCGGCCGTCGAACAGCAGATGCTCGTAGACCTCGTCGCACACTGCATAGGCGTCGTGGGCGATCGTCAGCCCGGCGATGGCGGCCAACTCGTCGGCGCTGAACACCTTCGATGCCGGGTTCATCGGGCTGTTCAGGAGCACCAGCTTGGTGCGCTCGGAGAACGCCGCGGCGAGCGCTTGCGCGTCGATCTTCCAGTCGGGCGGCTCGAGCCGTACCAGCCGGGGCGTCGCGCCGGCCCGGCGCACGATCGGCAGGTAAGAATCGTAGAGCGGCTCGAACAACACCGCCTCGTCGCCCGGCTCGAGCAAGCCGAACAGGCAACTGGCGAGCGCCTCGGTCGCGCCCGAGGTGACCATGACCTCGGTCTGCCAGTCGTGCTCGAAGCCATAGAAGCGCTGGCCATGCGCGGCGAGCGCCTGGCGCAGCTCGGCCAGGCCCATCATCGGCGGGTACTGGTTGGGGCCCTCGACCGACGCCTCGGCCGCCGCCCGGCGCACGTCCTCGGGGCCGTCCTCGTCGGGGAAGCCCTGGCCCAGGTTGATCGCGCCGTGGTCGATGGCGAGCCGCGACATGACCTCGAACACGGTGGTGCCGAGACCCGAAAGAATACTGTTCGCCGGTTTCACGATCGCCTCTCCCCTGGCCTGCGACGCCGAGCTTGGCAAATGCGACGGGCGCGCGCAAGCACCCGGCTTGCACCGCGTCCGATGATGCGACATCTTCGGACAGGATCGGCTGAGGATCGCACGGCATGGCCAAACCGCTGCCCCACGACGATGCCGGCTGTGGCTGGTACAACGCCCTACCGCCGCCCGCACCGGCGCGCCCGATCGCCGGCGACGAGACCGCCGATTGGGTCGTGCTCGGCGCCGGCATCACCGGCCTCGCCGCGGCGCGCCGCCTCGCCGAATTGGCGCCCGACGCGCGCATCCTGCTGATCGAGGCCCAGCGCGTCGGCTATGGCGCCTCGGGGCGCAACGCCGGCTTCATCCTGGAGACGCCGCACTACACGGAGGGCTGGCCCAAGGCGCGCAGCGAGCGGCTGTTGCGCATCTTCCGCGCCGGCGCCGATTACCTGCGCGAGGCCGTCGCGAGCTACGGCATCGACTGCCAGTGGACCGAAACCGGCCAGCTCAAGGGCGCCCATGGCGACGTCGCCATGCCCTATCTCGAAGGCTACTGCAAGGCGCTCGACGACCACGACTTGCCGTACGAGCGGCTCGATGCCGACGGCATGGCAGCGATCACCGGCACGCGTTTCTACAAGGCCGGCGTGAATGCGACCGGCATGGCGCTGATCCAGCCCGCGGCGCTCGCCCGCGGCCTCGCGGAATCGCTGCCGGGCAACGCCGTCGAGCTGCGCGAGGAGAGCCCGGTCACCGCCATCCATCCCGGATCGCCGGTGCGCATCGATTGCGCCGGCGGCACGATCACCACCAAGGGGCTGCTGCTCACCACCAATATCTTCACGCCATCGCTCGGTTACTTCGGCAATCGCGTCTTTCCGCTTTGGATGTTCGCCAGCCTGTCGCGCCAATTGACCGGCGACGAGGTTGCGCGGCTCGGCGGCGCGCCGTCGTGGGGACTGGTGCCGGCGCATCCGGCGGGCACCACCGTGCGCCACACGCCCGACCACCGAATATTGATCCGCAACACCGTGCGCTACCGTCCCGATTTGGGCGCCAGCGAGGCGATGCGCCGCCACGCCCGAAAACACCATGTCGATTCGTTCAGAGCCCGTTTCCCGATGCTCGAGGGCGTCGAGCTCGAGCACACCTGGTCTGGCGGATTGTGCATGACGCGGAACGGCGGCACGATCTTCGGCAAGACGGATCAGGGCGTCTTCACCTCGATCGCATACAACGGCCTCGGACTGACGCGCGGCACCGCGTCGGGCAAAGCGCTCGCCGAACTCGCGCTCGGCCACGACAGCGCGCTGTTGCGCGACGTCCAGGCGATGCCCAAGGCGTCGACGCGCCCGCCCGATCCGCTGCTCGCGCTCGGCGTGCGCAGCTACCTCACCTATCTGCAATGGCGCGGCGGCGCCGAACGATGACGCCCGCCGCCCGCATGTCGCGCCTCGGCACCGAAAGCGCCTTCGAGGTGCTGGCGCGCGCCAACGCGCTGGCCGCCCAGGGCCGCGACATCATCAATCTCGGCATCGGCCAGCCCGACTTCCCGACGCCCGCGAACATCGTCGAGGCCGGCCGCAAGGCGCTCGCCGACGACCACCACGGCTACACGCCGGCCAACGGCATCGCCGCGCTGCGCGAGGCGGTCGCCGCCGACATTCTGGCCCGGCGCGGCATCGAGCTGCACCCCGACCGCATCGTCATCGTGCCCGGCGGCAAGGTCACCATGTTCTTCGCCATGATGATGTTCGGCGAGGCCGGCGCCGAGATCATCTATCCCGACCCTGGCTTTCCGATCTACCACTCGGTGGTGCGCTTCTCGGGCGCCGAGCCGGTGCCGATCGCGCTGCGCGCGGACAAGGGCTTCTCGATCGACGCCGACGAATTGCTCGGCCTGATCACGCCGCGTACCCGGCTGATCATCCTCAACAGCCCTGGTAACCCGACCGGCGGGATCATCGCCGTCGACGAACTCGACAAGCTGGCCGCCGGCCTCGAGGCGCACCCGCATGTCGCGATTCTCTCCGACGAGATCTATTCGCGCATGATCTACGACAACCACGCGCATGCGAGCCTGCTCTCCTATGAATCGATTCGCGACCGGGTCATCCTGCTCGACGGCTGGTCGAAGACCTACGCCATGACCGGCTGGCGCATCGGCTATGGCGTGTGGCCCGAAAGCCTGGTCGAGAACGCCACGCGCTTCGCCATCAACGACCATTCCTGCGTCAACGCGGCGACGCAATACGCCGCGCTCGAAGCGCTGACCGGACCGCAAGACTCGGTCGACGCGATGGTCGCCGCCTTCGACGAACGCCGCGAGGTGATCGCCGCCGAATTGAACGCCATCCCCGGCTTCCGCTGCACTCGCCCGCTCGGCGCCTTCTATGCCTTCCCCGACATCACCGGCACCGGCCGGACCGCGCGTGAGCTCCAAGACCTGCTCTTGAACGAGGCCGGCGTCGCGACCATCGCCGGCGCCAGCTTCGGCGCCCAGGGCGAAGGCTTCCTGCGCTTCTCCTACGCCGCCTCGACCGACGACATCCGAGAGGCCATGGACCGCATCCGCGACTGTCTGACAGCCGCTTGAGAGGTCGTTCGGATCGCCCGACAAGACGGGCGTGTGCTGCCCGGATCGGCGTACGCCCTCACAGTACGAATTGGTCATGGCGTCGGGTTTCTAATCGCCACGCCAGCCCCACGATCGGCGGACTACGGCCTTACGTGTCCGTTCACAGACGGACTCGCGGTCCAATGCCCGTTGTGCTACTATAGTTGGTAATTTATAAAAATTAGTTCAACTTTAAGACTCAACCAGGGGTTTTCCGGTGGGGAGGCTATGATGATAAAGAGGATTAGATTTGGTGTCACGGCGTTAGTTGGCGTCGTGACACTCATCGCGCTGGTCGTTTCCTGCGGTTCCCCCACGCCCGACCCGGTCGCCCTTAAGCCGCAACCGTTTGTACGTGGATACATTGCCGTTGACGTTCCTCAACCGGGCGGGAATGACGTGGTTGCCACGGGCGCGCGCCGTGGCCGCGACGTCTATCTACCCATGATCAAAGTGCATCTCTTGAATCTTCTCGACGATTCGAGAGGGGATGCCGTGACGACGGACCTGTCCGGCCGGTTCACGTTGCCGGTTTCCGAGGGCCGCTACCGGATCTGTTGGGAAGGCGAGGGTTTTGTGCCGAGTTGCACAAAGAACATCGTCAGCGTTGGATCGGACCCCGTTCACGTCAGCACGATACGGATCGATATTTTGGAATCCTCCGAAACTTCGGTCGTTTACGGGCGTGTGCAGTTATCGGAGGGGTCCTCGTTCCGTCTGCTCGAACCCTCGGCCGACATCAATGTTTTTGGTCAGGTACGCCTGCTGGACGCGACGAATGCGGCTAGATACACCGCCCTGGTCAACAATTTTGGAGACTATTTGATCCCCAACGTACCCGTGAACGCCAACGTGTCCCTGGTCGCGCGTGTCAACAACGGCGAGGTGGTTCAAGAGATAAACCGCAGGCGAACCTGGCTGGCGCTCCGTTTCACAGCATCGATTTGACGATCAACAACGCGCCGCCCCGAGTCCGGCCGTTGATCCCCAAGCACGATTCGGGTGATCGCGTTCAGGTTGCGGCGCCAGGCGAGTCGGTCACGATCGAGGCGGTCGCAGACGATCCGGATGGCGACGCGGTCAAGTTTCGTTGGTTGCTGGGCGCCGGGTCTGGAATTCTCAGCTCGACCACCGACGCGGTCGTGAAGTGGGGGCTGCCGATAACCGAAGGCATGTACACGGTCACCCTCATCGCCACCGACGAGAAGGGCGGGCACGCGCGCCACAACATCTCGATTCGCGTCGACACCAAGGGCGTCGTCTTCTCCGGCCACGTAGTATCGACCGGTGGAGACCCGGTCATCGGCGCGCAGGTGACCATCAATGGCAGCCCGACCAAAACCGATCCCACCGGGTTCTTCCGCTTTCACGTGCCGGAGGAAGATCGTTACGTCCTCAATGTGAGTACGCAAGACTTCGGACTCCTCTCGCTTATTCTCGACCGAGGCGTAACGGGCGGCCGTTATCAGCTCGTCCCCGCGACGGTGACGACGGTGGATCCGACGCAAGAAATCGATGTCGTGGATGAACGCTCGCCACGCAATTGTCCGGGGCCGGCGAGCCTACATTTCGATCTAAAAACGTTCCCCGGTGGCGTGACGCCTATTTGGCAAGATGGCAAGGGTAACGTCATCGCGCCCGGCAAGGAGAGTTTGCCATCGCTTTCGCGGGACCGGGACCGGGACCGGGACCGGAAGGGCTGCGGCGAAGGCGTACGCGTCCGCATACCGGCCAACTCGATCGAGGACGCGAACGGGAACCCACCCACCGGGCCCGTGCAGGTATCCCTCTCGACGGTAGACCCGATGTCGCCCGATCAGATGCCGGGCGATTATACCGTGGCCCTGTCGGCGGGCGGCACACAGGTGATGGAAAGCTACGGGGCCGCGACCATCAACATCGTCTCGGGCACAACCAAATTCAATCTCAAATCTGGCGCGTTCGCCGAAGTGACGATACCGGTGGACCCGGCACAGCTTGCTGCCGGCGCCCCCCTCGCCCCGACCATACCGCTGCTGTTCTATGACGAGGTGCAGGGCGTCTGGAAGGAGGATACCGTTGCAGCGCTGCAAGGCACTGCCTACGTCGCCAAAATCAGCCATTTCTCGACCGTGAATACGGACGTGCTGAAGACCAACCAAGCCTGCGTAAGCGTCGACGCGTCCGACCCCGGCCTTCCCGGGAGCTTTCGAATGCAGGTCATCGTTCCACGTGGGGCCAACATCGCCCCGCGGGTGGTGGATCAACCGATCGACAACAGCCTGCAAAAAGAACACGCGATCTACAATCTGCCACCGGGCATCAACATCACCGTGGCGCCCTACGATGCCGTGACGAGAGTACCCTTCGGAACCTTCGTGGTGAACACCGGTGGCATACAGAACCCGACCGATCCGAACAAGCCGTTTGGTCCACCCTATTCGGCCTGTTCCACCACCGTGGTACTGACGCCTCAGGTACTTCCTGACAACCCCATCAGCGGTGAGTTTCTCCACGGTCTCTTCAGCTTCGCGGCTACGGAGCTGGTGGAGACCGATATTCCAATACCCGATACCCTGTCCAACCAGCTGGACACCGCGACCGTCAATTACTACGCCCGGGTGGACCCGACCGGAACGCGCCTGACCCTCGACGGCGCCACCGGCTTCAAGACGCACCATAGCTTCGGCGCGGGTGGCCCCAATTGCACCAACCTCGCCGCCGGCGAGACCTGTGCCATCTTCGCCAACAGCGGCGACCTGGGCTTCGGCCGCAAGATGCACTGTAAGAAGAACGGCGCAGACGCCGCTTGCTACGTGACCAACTACGGCAACATCAATACACTGGATACCGACGACGTCGCAGCGGCCGTCGCCAACAACGGTAAAGTTGCGACGGTGGCGATGGAGTTTGCGCCGATCGAAGGCGCCGGGGCCGACCCGGTTGTGAAGTTCTTTGTCTACAACGCCGCGGGTGATCGCGTGAACAACGCCGACCTGGACAACAAGGGCCTTCGTCCCATTCCGCAACTGTGCATGGTGTGTCATGGCGGCAATTATCCGGGTGGCGCTACCGTCGGTGTCCCGCCCTTCAGCGACCCAAACGAGGCCAAGCTGGGGTCGCAGTTTATTGCCTTCGACATCCACAACTACACGTTCGCCGCGGCTCCGTTCGACCGGTCGGGCCAGCAAGCCGCCTTCAAGACGCTCAACGAACAGATCGTCATGGCGACGAATGTGAGCGACCACACCGCGCTCGTGATCGCCGAAATGTACGATGGCGACAACGGCTTTCCAGTGACCGATCAGGAAGAACTTCTGGTGATCGACGATACGGGCGAGCCGGTTGCCGCCGATCGCTGGACCGGTGCGCCGCCAAAACGAGATATGTACAAACACGTCGTTGGAAATGCTTGTCGGACCTGCCACGCGACGCATCCCGTGCCCACGCTTCGATTCACAAATGCCAAGCAGATGATCAACATCCTCGGCAGCGTCGAAAGCCGGGTTTGCTCGGAGCGCGTGATGCCCCACGCCAAAGTGACCCATGACCTATTCTGGTTGAGTGTTGACGACGTGGATACGTCGGCCATCGAGCCCCATCAGCCAGGCATTCTGCAGGCCTTCGGCGATGACTTTGGGAACGCCGCCAACGGATGGCAAGGCACTCTCTGCGGTGTCTTCACCGGCGGCGCGCCCTCGCCACCGTCCGCGTTCAACGACATCAAGAACGATATCTTCACGCCCAAGTGCTCAGGCTGCCACTTAGGCGGATCGCCGCCGGGGAATATGAACCTGCAGGCGGCCAACGCCCACGCGCAGATCGTCGATATTAGTTCCTGCGAACGGCCGGTGATGGATCGCGTCGAACCCGGATCGGCCGTGGACTCGTACCTCTACCGCAAGGTCAAGGGCGATCACACCGGCCTCTTGGGGTGTGATGCCAGTGCCTGCGGTGCCTTTGGCGTCGACGACGCGATAGGGTGCGGATTTCAGATGCCTTGGTCCGCCGGGGCGGTACCGTCATCATCGCCACTGTCGGGGCCAGAGTTGCTGCAGATCGAGGACTGGATCAACGTCGGCGCGCCAAACTGACGTTCCCATCGATCGGTCGAGAAGGAGTTCTCATTCAGCGGGACCAACGCGACATCACCGACCACGGCACACGTGCCCGGTAGGGCCTGCTGCTCAACGAGGCCGGCGGCGCAACCATCGCCGGCACCAGCGGGCGAAGGCTTCCTGCGCTTCTCCTACGCCGCCTCGACCGACGACATCCGCGCCGCCATGCAGCGCATCCGCGATTGTTTGGCGTGAGGTGCTGCCCGATCGATATGCGATTGCCTGTTTTCTAGGCAACTGCGTTCCAGGCTAATACCCGCCTGCCCCGGCTCGAACGGTGCGAGACATGGATTTCCAGGCCGCCCGGCAGTTGGCACGTTTCGTGCTTCTCCCATAATGTAGAGGGAACCAGTCGACGACCGTGCGCCGGTTCGAACCGCGCACGGTTCCGTCGTTGACGCGATGCAGAGGACGGCCCATGAAGAAAATCGAGGCGATCATCAAACCGTTCAAGCTCGACGAGGTGAAGGAGGCGCTGCACGAAGTCGGCCTTCAGGGTATCACCGTCATCGAGGCCAAAGGATTCGGCCGCCAGAAGGGCCACACCGAGCTATATCGCGGCGCCGAATACGTCGTCGACTTCCTGCCCAAGGTGAAGATCGAGATCGTGCTCGAAGACAACCTCGTCGAGCGTGCCGTCGAGACCATCGACCAGGCGGCACGCACCGGCCGTATCGGCGACGGCAAGATCTTCGTCACCAATGTGGAAGACGCGATCCGTATCCGCACCGGCGAAAACGGCGCCGACGCGCTGTAGACAACCGACAACCAATCAGCCACCGCCAATCAGCCAACGTCCAATCAAAAGGAAAACGATCCGATGTCTGACGTGAATGCAGTACTCGAAATGATGAAGGAGAAGGAAGTGCAGTACGTCGATCTGCGCTTCACCGACCCGCGCGGCAAGTGGCACCATCTCGCCCAGGCGGTCCACACGATCGACGAATCGGCCTTCGAGAACGGCATCATGTTCGACGGCTCGTCGATCGCCGGCTGGAAGGAGATCCACGAATCGGACATGACGCTGATGCTCGATCCGTCGAGCGCCGTGCTCGACCCCTTCGCGGCGCAGACCTCGCTGATCGTGTTCTGCGACGTCGTCGAGCCGACCACGGGCGAAGGCTATGCGCGTGACCCACGCTCGACCGCCAAGCGCGCCGAGGCCTACCTGAAGTACACCGGCATCGGCGACACCGCCTTCTGCGGACCCGAGCTCGAGTTTTTCATCTTCGACGACGTGCGTTTCGACGTCTCGATGAACCACACCTTCTACCGCATCGATTCCGAGGAGGGCCCATACGTCAGCGGCAAGGAGTTCGCCGAGGGCAACTACGGCCACCGGCCGCTCGCCAAGGGCGGCTACTTCCCGGTGCCGCCGGTCGATTCGTTGGCCGACATCCGCGCTGAGATGCTCACCGTGATGGCCGAGATGGGACTCGACACTGAGAAGCACCACCACGAGGTGGCGCCCGCGCAGAACGAGCTGGGCATTGCCGGCGCGACGCTCTTGCGCTGCGCCGACGGGGTGCAAATCTACAAGTACTGCGTCCACAACGTCGCCCATTCCTATGGCAAGACGGCGACCTTCATGCCCAAGCCCGTGCTCGACGACAACGGCTCGGGCATGCATGTCCACCAGTCGATCTGGAAGGACGACAAGCCGATGTTCGCCGGCGGCGGCTATGCCGATCTCTCGGACATGGCGCTCTACTACGCCGGCGGCATCATGAAGCACGCGCGCGCGCTCAACGCCTTCGCGAACCCGACGACGAACAGCTACAAGCGTTTGATCCCGGGCTTCGAGGCGCCGGTGCTGTTGGCCTATTCGGCGCGCAACCGCTCGGCCGGCATCCGTATCCCGCACGCCGCGAGCCCGAAGGGCAAGCGTATCGAGGTGCGCTTCCCCGACCCGGCATCGAACCCATACCTGTTGTTCGCGGCGATGCTCATGGCCGGCCTCGACGGCATCGAGAACAAGATCCACCCGGGCGATCCGATGGACAAGAACCTCTATGATCTGCCGCCCGAGGAGTTGAAGGACATCCCGACCGTGTGCGGCAGCCTGCGCCAGGCGCTCGGTGCGCTCGACGCCGACCGCGACTTTCTCAAGAAGGGCGACGTTTTCTCCGACGACCTGATCGACGGCTACATGGCCCTGAAATGGGACGAAGTCCATACCGTCGAACACACGCCCCACCCAGCGGAATTCTCGATGTATTACAGCGTGTAAGGTGAATTGAGTTAATCTTTCACCTTAAGATCAATCACCCTGTCTGGTCGACGGCCCGGCGCGCTCGCGCCAGGCCGTTTTCGATTGACGCTGGGTTCGGCCGAGCCGCGCGAGCATCCAGCGATTGGAAGCTGTAAGATGGCTGCCGATGTGTTGCTTGGCCGCCCGCCCTGCCCTGGGCGCCGGCCAATGAGGAAGCGCAGACATGAACATCCTGATCCTCACCGACTTCGTGCTGCCCGAGGTGACCGAGGCACAGCTCGAGGCGATCGAGATCGCCGCCGGTCCCGGCGCCAAGATCACGGTCGCCACCGACCGGGACGCCGCGCTGGCCGCCGCGCGCGAGACCGAGGTACTGCTCGGCGCCATCGACGCCGAGCTTTTCGCCCTCGCCCCAAACCTCAAATGGGTGCAGGCGGCGGCGTCGGGCGTCGACGCCATGCTGTTCCCGGAATTCCGCGACAGCGACGTCGTGATGACCGGCGAGAAGGGGCTGGTTGGGCCGCATCTCGCCGACCATGCCATGGCGCTGCTGCTGGCGCTCGTCCGCCGCCTCGCCGAGGCCGCCAAGGACGGTCCGGCGTCGTGGGACAAGCGGTTCGACTACCGGCGCCGAGAGCTGGAGTTGGAGGGCATGAAAATGGGCATCATCGGCTTCGGCAGCACCGGGCGGTCGCTCGCCCAGCGCGCCGCCGGCTTCGACATGCGCGTCCGCGCGGTCGACCGCGATCCGGTGCCCGGCACGCCGGCGGTCCGGGTGGTCGAGCCGCTCGCCAGCATGCACGACATGCTCGGGGTCTCCGATGTCGTCGCGCTCTGCGCGCCGCTGACCGAGGAGACCAGGGGAATGTTCGATGCCGCGTGCTTCGCCGCCATGAAACCCGGCGCATTTCTGATCAACGTGACGCGCGGCGAGCTGGTGGTTCACGAGGCGATGGTCGCGGCGCTCGGTACGGGGCGCCTCGGCGGCGCCGGCCTCGACGTCCACCACGCCGAGCCCCTGCCCGCCGACGACCCGCTGTGGGGCCACCCGAACGTCGTCATGACCCCGCACACCGCGGGCGCGAGCCAACTGCGCGCCGGGCGCAACATCGACCGCTTCGTCGACAACCTGGTCCACTTCCGGCGCGGCGAGGCGCTGGTCGGCAAGGTCGACAAGGCGCTCGGCTATTGATACCAAGGAGCAGTGATAAAGGCCCCTAGAGATCGCGTCCGCTTTTCGCCGGGTAGGAAGGGAGCCGCGGGCGATGCAGCGCATCGGCTAGGCTACCTGACGCCCTCCGGCGATAAGCGGCCGCGACCCGAAGGGCGGCTTGCCGAGGCTCTCGGACATCGTTGCGCCCGCCTTGCGATGCGCCGCATCGCCGCGACGGTCGCGCCTAGCCGAGAACCACGGCAAGCCGTCTCTACGGGTCTTTATCACTGATCCTTGGTATGAGCCCCGCCATGGCCGTAACGGCACAACAGCTGTTCGAAATCGAGACCTATGGTTTCACCGTCGTCGAGGACGTGTTGTCGGCCGAGGAGGCGGCCGAGATCCGCGCGATCAACCTGCGCCTCTTGGACGCGCACGGCGAGGACCTCGTCTTCGAGGGCCGCGCCGGGCACATCACCAACCTGCCGACGCTCGACCCGGTCTACTTCAAATGCATCGACCACCCCAAGGTGCTGCCTATCCTCGAGGCGGTCATGGGCGACGAGCTGATCCTCGCCAGCCTGAACTCGCGCATCGTCAGACCGGGCGAAAAACAGCAGTCGCTGCACGCCGACGTGCCGCCGCAGTTCCGCCGCCCGGGCGCGCCGGTCATGATGAACACCGCCTGGATGCTCGACGACTTCACGATCGAGAACGGCGCGACGCGCATCGTGCCGGGCTCGCACCGCGCCGATGCGTCGCGGCCGCCCGAGGACGCCGTAGTCAAGCACGTCCACCACGCGATCGGGCCGGCCGGCAGCGTCCTGGTGTTCAACGGCCAGTGCTGGCACGGCGGCGGGACGAACGATTCGGACCGGCCGCGCCAGGCCCTGTTCGGCCACTACCGGGTGGCGCGCTGGACGCGCTTCCAGTGCGACCCACACCGCGGCTTCCCCGAAGAATGGTTCGATCTGCTCAACGATCGCCAGAAGCGTCTTATACCAGTGAGCGCCTGAATTGACTCTCGGGATATTCATTGATGGCGGATGATGGCGGATTGTGATTCTATGGTCTCCCACCAGATGTGGGGGATGTCATGGGATCAGCACTCAAGATACGGGATGATTTGACGCCTTTGGAGCTTCGGCGCTGGGCTCGCGTGGAATCGTACGGTCGAGCGGCGGCGCGGGCCTATGGGATCGCGAATGCTTTGGAGGAGATGCCCCGGGCTGATGCCGCGCGGCTTGCGGGGATGGATCGCCAAACGCTTCGCGACGCGGTTGTTCGTTACAATGCAAAGGGATTGGAGGGGCTTCACGACCGTCCAAAGGGCTACTCGCCGCGGCGGCTGACGGCAGACGAGGAAGCGGCGCTGGCGGCGGTCATCATCGCCGGGCCGGAGCCTGAGCGCGACGGGGTTTGCGCCTGGACCCGGGCCGATCTGTGCCGCTGGCTGGAGGAGCGCTTCGCCAAGACCTACCACCCCTCGAGCATGACCCGGGTTCTACGGCGGATGGGATTTTCCCGCCAGAAGGCGCGCCCGAGCCACCCGCGAAGGGACGCCGAAGCGCAGGAGCGCTTCAAAAAAGGGGGCTTCGCGACATCCTGAAGGCGACCGCCGCGGCGCATCCCGACAAGCGCCTACAGCTGTGGTTTCAGGATGAAGCGCGCGTCGGCAACAAGGGCCGGGTGTGTCACCGGTGGTGGCGCAGGGGCGAGCGTGCCCCCGGGACGCGTCAAATCGGCTACCAGTGGGCCTACATCTTCTCCGCCGTGCGCCCGGACACCGGCGACGACGTCACCCTGGTGATGCCGAGCGTCAACGCCAAGGTCATGGACCTGTTTCTCGCACACTTCGCCGATACCCTGGACCAGGATGCGCACGCCGTCATGATGTGCGACGGCGCCGGTTGGCACGACGAGCGCGCCCTCACCGTCCCCGACAACGTCACCTTGGCGCTGTTGCCGCCTTACAGTCCCGAACTCAACCCCGTCGAGCGGGTTTGGCTCTACCTACGCGAACGCTTCCTATCGCTCCGCGTCCTCGACGACACCGAGGCCATCATCGACGCCTGTTGCCAAGCATGGATCGACCTCATCGCAGAACCGGATCGTATGCGAACCCTCTGCGCCTATCCATGGATCATGAAGGTGATTTCATAGGCTCACTGGTATTATGCGCATGCACAAGGGCCTCGGCCACCCGCATTCGTCCTGCTACGACGAGGTCTGACGTGGTGAATCGGCGCGCCGTCGCGCTGGCGTGCGCGCTCTACTTCGCCGCGTTGATCGCACTGATCGCCGCGACCGTCGTCTTCGACATCGACCTCGCGCAAGGCGAGGGCTGGTTCCGCCTGCCGACCGGCTGGTCGCTGCTGCTCGCCGCCATGTACTACGCAGCACCCATCGCGGTCGCGGCCGTCGTCGGCTATCTGCGCCGTCCCATGCGGAAACACTTCGTCGCCACGGTGACCGTCATCTTCGCCGTTCACGCGGCCTATAGCGTCGCGGTCGCCGGCATGCGCCTGGCCACCGTCAAGGTCTGGCGGGCCGACATCGAGCAGAGCCATGAGGCGCGGCCGGTGGTCGCCGAATTCGGCCACCGATTCGTCGACGACGACGATGACGGCTTGGTAAACCGGGTCGTCCTGGAAGGCAGGCTGGACGCCGACCATCTACCATTCGGCGCCTACACGCTTTACGCCCGGGCGTCGCACGGCGGCGCGCCGGGCGTCGGTTTCGGTTACGCCGAAGTCGTCGTCGCGATCGACGCAGAGCAAGTGCACGAGTTCGCATACGAGGTCGATGCACGCTACCTGCGCGATCTGGCGGAGGCGGGCCCGTTCGACATCCACCTCGGTCTCAGCCGCCACTTCACCGTCAGCCCGACCGGCAAGCGGATCGTCGCGCTGTGCCGTTCGGCGGCGTTCCTCTGTCCGACGTCGCGCCTTGGCTACGATCCCGTGCTCTACGACGACATCGTCGAGATCGCGCGTTTCGACGCCGTCGACACGGTCGCGCTGGCGCCCGAGACGATTCAGCGCAATCAGCTCGTCTTCATGCGCTACCTCGGCGACACCGGGCGCGACGACGACGGCGACGGGCTGTTCGATGCGCTGATCGTCTCGATCGAGCTCGATTCGATCTATGCCGGCCCGCTCTACATCCAGGCGCAGATCGCAGGCGCCGCCAGCGGCCATGTGCAGCAGACCTCGCCGATCGGCAAAGGCATCGGACAATTCGACGTCGTGCTCGACGGCGGTCGGTTGCGCGCGTTAGGCCGCGACGGTCCCTACACGCTCGGCGCCTTCGCATTGCTCAATAACGACCCCTATTGTCCGGGCGGCGCCTGCGTCATCGAGAACCGGCCGGTGTTCACCGTCTACCTCGATGCCTACACGACCAAGGCGTACCGCGCCGAGCAGTTCGAGTAGCGGCGCGCCGGCGACTCACGCCGCCGAGCGGAAGGCGGCCGCGGCGATCCTGGTGAACTTCTTGCGATAGGCCGCCGGGGTCATGCCGACCCGACGCTTGAACAGGCGGCGGAAGAAGGTCGGGTCCTCGTAGCCGACCAAATGACCGATCTCCTCGACGTTGGCGTAGTTCGCCTCGAGCAGCTGCTTGGCCTCCTCGATGCGGGTCGCCTGCACGTAGTCCATCGGCTGATAGCCGGTCGCCGCCATGAACCGGCGCGCGAAGGTGCGCGATTTCAGCCCCGACCGCGCAGTCATGCTGGCAACCGGGCTTTCGCAGGCGTAATTCTCGGCGATCCAGGCCTGGCAGTCGCCGATGACGGCGTCGGATTGCTGCACACGGCTGGTAACCACGGCATAGGGCAACTGGCCTTCCGAATGGCCCGACAGTATGAAAATCTTGGCCGCCTGGATCGCGTGCTCGGGCGAGCTAAGCCGGGCGATGACGTAGAGCGCCAGCTCCTGCCACGACGTCACGCCGCCAGTGGTCACGATGCGGTCGTCCTCGCCCGCAAAGGAGAGAATCTCGCCGAGGCGCAGCTTGACCTTGGGGTAGTGCTTGCGGAACAGATCGCGATAGGCCCAATGCCCCGAAGCCACCTCGCCGTCCAGCAGGCCGGCCTCGGCCAGAACCAACGAACCCGAGCAGACCGAGCTAACCGTCGAGCCCTTGGCGTACAGGCGCTTGATCCAGTCGATCTCCCGGTCGTAGATACCTCGCGGCGGTGTGTCGATCGGCGTGTACATGTCGCAGACGATGATGAAATCCGCCTCTTCCAGCGCCTCGATATCGCCGTGCGGCTCGACCATGATGCCGCCGAAGCAGCGGAACGGCTCGGCGCTGGCCGCGACGATCCTGACATCGAGCACCTCGTCGCCGGTCTTGCCGCTCGTCATTTCACCATAGAGGGCGCCGGCCGTGCTCAACACGTCGTAGAGGCCGTAGAGCACCGACGGCGACGTCTCGGTCGACGCCAGCAGGCACACCAGCGGTCGCCGGGTATTACTCGCAGTCATCGTTCCTCCTCCTCCGCGCTATGTCAAATTAGCCCCGATTCGCGTCATTACGCCTCTTACGGACGCCGCCGTCCACCATTATTCTCGTGATATTGTGGCCCAGTCCGCGAACAAGAAGGAGGCGAACATGCCCGACCAACCAACATCGACATCTTCCCTATCGACAGAAGTTATCGAGGCGTTCGGCGCCAGTCTTCGCGGCGAGCTCGTGCTGCCCGACAGCGACGGCTACGACGCGGCGCGGCTCAACTGGAACGGCATGTTCGACAAGCGCCCGGCGCTGATTGCGAGTTGCAGCGGCACCGCCGACGTCATCGCCGCGGTCGACTTCGCGCGCGACAACGGGCTGCTCACCGCGATCCGCTCGGGCGGCCACAACTCGGGTGGCTCGGGCTCGTGCGACGGCGGCATCATGATCGATCTGTCGGGCATGAACGCCGTCCACGTCGACCCCAAGACGCGGCGCGCCCGCGTCCAGGGCGGCGCGACCTGGGGCGATTTCGACCGCGAGGCGCAGGTTCACGGACTGGCGACGCCGGGCGGCGTCGTCTCGGCGACCGGCGTCGCCGGGCTCTCGCTCGCCGGCGGCCTGGGCTGGCTGCGCGGCAAACACGGCCTCAGCCTCGACAACATCATCTCGGTCGACATCGTCACCGCCGACGGCGTCCTGCGCACCGCCAGCGAGGACGAGAACGCGGAGCTGTTCTGGGGCATCCGCGGCGGCGGCGGCAACTTCGGCGTCATCACCTCGTTCGAGTTCCAGGTCCACCCACTCGGCCCGACCGTGATGTTCGCCGGGCCGGTCTACCGCGCCGCCGACGCGGCGCAGGTGATGAAGGCCTGGCGCGAGTACTTGGCGACCGCGCCCGACGAGATCGGTGGCATGCTGGTCGAGTTTTCCACTGTCGCCGCAGACCCCGAATTCCCTGAGGAGATATGGGGCGAGAAGGTCATGACGCTGGCTGGCGTCTGGGCCGGCCCGGCCGACGAGGGAGAGGCCGCGGTGCAGCCGCTGCGCGAGCTGGCCGAGCCGGTGATGGATTACTCGGGCCAGATGCCCTACTGCGACGTCCAGCAACTGTTCGACGCGCTGTTCCCCAAGGGCGTCCACCACGCCTATTTCAAGTCGGTCTATCTGGGCGATCTCGAGGACGCGGTGATCGACGAGATCGCGCCGCGCATGGCGGATCGGCCGTCCGACCTGACACTGTGCTCGGTCTGGTACTTGGGTGCGGCGACCAGCCGCGTCGCGGCCGACGCGACCGCCTTCGGCGCGCGTGACATGGGCTGGATGCTGAGCATCGACGGCATCTGGGAGGACCCGGCCGACGACGAGACGAACCTCGCCTGGGCGCGCCAGTTCTGGGCCGACATGAAGCACCGGTCAAACGGCCGCGCCTATCTCAACTTCGCCGGCCTCGGCGAGGAGGGCGAGGAACTGGTGCGCACCAGTTACGGCGCCGCCAACTACGAACGCCTCGCCGCGCTCAAGTTCCAATACGACCCAACCAACCTGTTCCGGCTCAACCAGAACATCAAGCCGGGCGGGTGACGGTATAGTGAAGGGCTGCCTGCCCGCCGCTTCAGGAGAGGATGGAGATCGCTCATGGCCTACGTCGACTGGATGATCAAGGGACTGAAGATCGGCGGCTGTAGCTGCGACTACGGCTGCCCCTGCGAGTTCATGGCGCCGCCGACGCGGCGCCCCTGCGAAGGGTACGAGGGCATGGAGATCGAGGAGGGCTACTTCGGCGACGTCCGGCTCGACGGGCTGCGCACCGCCGGCACCTTCCGCTGGCCCGGCGCGATCCACGAGGGCGGCGGCGCCTATCAGCCGGTGATCGACAAACGCGCGACCGAGCAGCAGGTCGCCGCGCTGTTCAAGATCCTCGGCGGCGAGGAGCAGGAGCCGACCACCGCCGCCAACATCTACGGCTCGACCATCGCGACCGAACACGAGCCGATCTTCGCCGACATCGACTTCGCCTGCGACATCGCGGCGCGCACCGGCCACGTCCGGGTCGCCGGCGTCATCGACGCCGTCGTCGAGCCGATCCGCAACCCGGTCACCGGCCTGCCGCACCGCGCCGCGATCCGCCTGCCCGAGGGCTTCGAGTTCCGCGAGGCCGAGATGGCGAGCAGCGACTTCACCGGAACCGGCGAGTTCGCTCTCGATCACAAGAAGCGCTACGGCGCGCTCACCTATGTCGCCTACGGCCCGTACGGGATTATCGAGTAGGCGTGCTGCTCACGCTCGCCGGCGTTTACATGCTGGTCACCGGCTGACACTCAACCCCTCCGATTGACAGCCTTCCGGGGCGGTCCATAGAGTGGGCGGCAACGAACCGTCGTATGGGGGAGGCCGTGCCGCAGCCGGGCGTCGAACGCAGGCTCGCCGCGATACTGTCGGCCGACGTGGTCGGCTACTCGCGGCTGATGGGCGCCGACGAGGCGGGCACGCTCGGCCGGCTCAAGGCGCACCGCGCCGAGTTCATGGACCCGACCATCGCGGCGCATGGCGGGCGCATCGTCAAGCTGATGGGCGACGGCGCATTGGTCGAGTTCGCAAGCGTCGTTTCTGCCGTGGATTGCGCCGCCGCGATCCAGCGCGGCATGGCCGAGCGCAACGCCGGCGAGCCCGAAGCGCGGCGCATCGCGTTCCGCGTCGGCGTCAACCTGGGCGACGTCATCGTCGACGGCGACGATATCTACGGCGACGGCGTCAACGTCGCCGCGCGCCTGCAGGAGATTGCCGAGCCGGGCGGCGTGTGCATCTCGGGCGACGCGCAGCGCCAGATCAAGGGCAAGACCGACGCGCGCTTCGAGGACCTGGGTGAGCGCGAGGTCAAGAACATCGCCGAGCCGGTCCACGTCTACCGCCTGACGACCGCAACCCCAGCGCCAGCGTCGGCCGGGCCCCTCGCCCTGCCCGACAAGCCGTCGGTCGCCGTGCTGCCCTTCGTCAACATGTCGGGCGACGCCGAACAGGAGTACTTCTCGGACGGCATCACGGAGGACATCATCACCGAGCTCACGCGCTTCGGCGAGCTGTTCGTCATCGCGCGCAATTCGTCGTTCTCCTACAAGGGCAAATCGGTCAAGGTGCAGGACATCGGCCGCGACTTGGGCGTCGCCTACGTCGTCGAGGGCAGCGTCCGCAAGGCGGGCAACCGGGTGCGCGTGACCGCTCAGCTGATCGAGGCGGAGACCGGCAACCACGTCTGGGCCGAGCGCTACGACCGCGACCTCGAGGACATCTTCGAGGTCCAGGACGAGATCACCCGCGCGATCGTCTCGATCCTGCCGGTGCGGCTGCACGGCGCGCTGACCAAAAGCGCACTCCGCAAGCCGACCCAGAACCTCACGGCATACGACTATTACCTGCGTGGCCGAGCGGCATATATGCAATCGGTCGGCGAAGACCGTTCGGCGGTCGACCTGCTTGCAAAGGCGGTTGAGATAGACCCGCGCCTCGCCCACGCATATGCCTTCATGGCGTTGGATTATTCCTATAGCGTCTACGGTTTACGGCCCCTGGACGAAGACCCGGTTCCGCTGGCGCGCGCGAATATCGAACGCGCGCTCGCCGTCGTGGACGAAGATTCGTTCATCCACGCCATCGCGTCCGATGTTTATATGATTTTCGGCGATCACGATCTCGCCAGGGGACATGCCGAAAGGGCGATCGCGATCAACCCGAACGATATATGGGTGAGGCATGCCTATGGCTTCATGTTGGCCTATAGCGGCGAGCCCGAGAAAGCCGAGACATGGTTGGTCGAGACCCTGCGCCTCGACCCCCACCCGCCAGGTTTCCTGGTCGAAGCTCTCGCCGAATGCCACTACCTGCTGCACAACTACGAAGCGGTCATCGAGATCTACACGCGGTGGCAGAATCCGCCGCTGCACATGTACACGCAACTCGCCGCCGCCTACGCGCAACTCGGCCGCATGGACGAGGCCCGCGGCGCGTTCGAGACGTACCAGCGCCTGCGCCCGCCGGACGCCGATTTCGCGTATTACCTGGCGGCGCATGTGCGCCTGAGAACGGCAGAGCAATAATCCCCCACTGAAGCGGCCGGTCGATCCGGCTGCGGCGGACCAAAATGGGACCGCGTATAGCCTTCTGTCAGGGTTGCTCTGACTGGAAGGCGGGGGGGATGTATCGGGTGGAGTTGTACGCACGGGTTCGGCGGGCGTGTCATGTCGAGGGGATGAGCACCCGCGAGGCCTCGCGGGTGTTTGGTGTAGACCGCAAGACGGTCCGTAAGATGCTGTCGTTCTCGGTGCCGCCAGGGTATCGCCGAAGCGCGCCGCCGAGGCGGCCAAAGCTGGGTCCGTTCACGGGAATCATCGATCGGATCTTGGAAGACGATCGGACCAGCCACCGCAAGCAACGGCACACTGCGAAGCGCATCTTCGACCGCCTCCGGGACGAGTACGGTTTCACGGGCGGCTACACCATCGTGAAGGACTACGTTCGTGAGCAGGGGCTTCGGTCGCGTGAGGTGTTCGTGCCACTCTCCCATTCCCCCGGTCACGCCCAGGCGGACTTCGGCGAAGCGATGGCGGTGATCGGCGGCGCGTTACGGAAGATCCACTTCCTTGCCTTCGACCTTCCCCACAGTGATGGTTGCTTTGTTGCGGCCTATCCGGCGGAGACGACCGAAGCATTCTGCGATGGCCACAACGCGGCGTTTGCCTTCTTCGGCGGCGTCCCCCGATCCATCCTGTACGACAACACCAAGCTGGCGGTTGCCCGGATCCTGGGCGATGGGAAGCGGCAGCGAACGCGCGTCTTCACGGAGCTTCAGTCCCACTATCTGTTCGAGGACAGGTTCGGCCGGCCGGGCAAGGGCAACGACAAGGGCAAGGTCGAGGGACTGGTCGGCTTCATCCGGCGGAACTTCCTGGTCCCCGTCCCGCGTGCCGAGAGCTTCGCGGCCCTCAACGATGCTCTCGCCGAACAGTGCCGCCGGCGCCAGGCGGCGCGGCTGCGGGGCCACAAGGAGACCATCGGCGAGCGTCTCGAGCGGGATCGTCAAGTTCTCTTGCCATTGCCGCCTGCTCCCTATGATGCCTGCGATAAGCGCCCTGGACGGGCGAGTTCGCTGTCGCTGGTGCGTTACCGCAGCAACGACTATTCCGTGCCCGTGGCCTACGGCCACCGTGAGGTGCTCATCCGGGGCTACGTCGATGAGGTGGTGATCAGCTGCGGGGCCGAGGTGATCGCCCGGCACCGCCGGTCCTACGACAGCGAGGACCTGATCTTCGACCCGCTGCATTACCTGCCCTTGATCGAGCAGAAGATCGGCGCCCTCGACCAGGCCGCGCCATTGGCGGGCTGGGACCTGCCCGAGGCCTTCATCACTCTGCGGCGGCTCCTCGAAGCTCGTATGGGCAAGGCAGGCAAGCGCGAGTACGTCCAGGTGCTCCGTCTACTGGAGACCTTCCGGCTCGAGGAGGTCGAGGGTGCGGTCGGCGACGCCCTGCGGCTCGGCGCAATCGGCTTTGATGCGGTGAAGCACCTGGTACTGTGCCGCATCGAGCGGCGGCCGCCCAGGCTCAACCTCGACGTCTATCCGTATCTGCCGCGCGCCCGGGTCGCGATGACGTCCGCCAAGTCGTACATGAGCCTGCTGTCGGGGCTCGGCGCATGACCGACACACCGCAAGTGCTGCTCGCCCACCACCTCAAGACGCTGAAGCTGCCGACCTTCCTGCGCGAGTACGACAAGATCGCCCGGCAGTGCGCCTCGGAAGGCGTCGATCACGTCCGCTACCTGTTGAGACTCGCCGAGCTCGAGCTGATCGACCGCGAGCGCCGCATGGTCGAGCGGCGCATCAAGGCGGCGCGCTTCCCCGTGGTCAAGAGCCTCGACAGCTTCGACTTCAAGGTCATCCCCTCGCTCAACAAGGCGCTGGTCCTGGAGCTGGCCCGCTGCGAGTACATCGAGCGCCGCGAGAACCTCATCGCGCTCGGCAACAGTGGGACCGGCAAGACCCACATCGCCCTCGGTCTCGGCCTGGCGGCCTGCCAGAAGGGCCTCTCGGTCGGCTTCATCACCGCCGCCGCGCTGGTCCACGAACTCATCGAGGCCCGCGATGACAAGCAGCTGCTGAGGTTCCAGAAGAAGCTCGCCACCTACAAGCTTCTGATCGTCGACGAACTCGGCTTCGTGCCGCTGTCGAAGACCGGCGCCGAGCTGTTGTTCGAGGTGTTCAGCCAACGCTACGAGCGGGGCTCGACCCTGGTCACCACCAATCTGCCCTTCGACGAATGGACCGAGGTGTTCGGCTCCGAGCGCCTCACCGGCGCGCTCCTCGATCGCCTCACCCACCACGTCAACATCCTCGAGATGAACGGTGACAGCTACAGGCTCAACCAGAGCCGCAGGCGTCAAACCCCGACTGCTAACTGAACCGACCACCCAGCCCACGCTTGACCCCGTGGGCCCACAGGTCCCTCCCGCGCGCGCCGCCGCGTCAGCCTGTTGAGGGCACGCCGCGTCGCGCGCGGGGCCCTCCCGTGGACTACGGGGACAAGCCCGCAGCCGCCAAGCGGTCCCTTCTTACACCGCCGAGGTGGTCCCTTTTTGCTCCGCCATTGACATGCGCCTGTGCAAGCGCCCCGAAGACGCCGATCACTGGGCCGAGGGCTACCGCAAGGCGGGGCTCGTCGACTAGGCTTGCCAGGCCTGGAAAGTTCGGCCACAGTTCCGCCGGATCGACTACGGAGGATCGCGCGATGCTGACGCGGGCTCAGATCGACCAGTACGACGAACACGGTTACCTCGTCATCGAGGGGCTGCTCGACGCCGTGACGATCGACGGTCTCAAGCGCGTCACCGACGCGTTCGTCGAGAACTCGCGCGTGGTGGTGGAAAACGACGACATCTACGACCTCGCCCCTTCTCACGCACCAGGCGACCCGCAGGTGCGGCGCATCAAGGACCCGGTCGACCAACACCCGGCCTACGACGCGGTGATGCGCTCGACCGCTGTGCTCGACGCCATCGAAGGTGTGATCGGGCCGAACATCCGCTTCGACCACAGCAAGCTCAACATGAAGGCGCCGGGGCGGTCAGGCGCCGCGGTCGAGTGGCACCAGGACTGGGCGTTCTATCCGCACTCGAACGACGACATGCTCGCCGTCGGCGTCATGCTCGACGACGCGACCGACGACAACGGCCCGCTCATGATCGTACCGGGCTCCCACCGCGGGCCGGTCTTCGATCACCACCACGACGGCCGCTTCTGCGGCGCCATCGATAGCGTGGCCGCCGGGCTCGACACGACGCGCGCCGTGGCGTTGACCGCGCCGGCCGGCTCGATCTCGATTCACCACGTGCGCGCGGTGCACGGCTCGACCGCGAACCGCTCCGATTGCGCGCGCCGGCTGCTGCTGCTGTCCTACGCCGCCGCCGATGCCTGGCCGTTCCTGGGCGCGCGCGGCCACCGCGGGTTTGACCTCGACGAATTCGATTCGCGCATCGTGCGCGGCCGACCGACGCTGGAGCCTCGCATGACGAGCGTTCCGATCCGCATACCGCTGCCCGACGCCGAGCACGACGGTTCGATCTTCGAGAACCAACGGCCCCGCCAGGGCGCCTCGTTCGACGCGCCGCAGCCGGCACCTGATCCGTCCGCCGATCCACGCCCATCATCGATGCAGCGGGTCTCGAGGCCGCCGGCGCGGCTTGTATGTCATGGGAAGATTTTCCAATAACGATGGCTGCCCGTGGGTCAATGTCTGGCAATTTCGTAATCGACAGCGATTCGATCCTTGAGCCACTGACATACTGCGCGAAGCGGGGGTTCGTCGGCCCGATGCTCGGGCGTGACTAGTGTCCCGATTCCGAAGTTCGCATGATTTTCGCCTGCTGTTCAGCGATTTCGATTGTTCGGAGGCAGAAGCGCTGGATGGCGCCGAGGATGTCATCGGCGGATTTGGTCCATTTGAAGGGTTTGGGGTTCTGGTTTGTCGTGTCGATGTAGTCGAGGATGGTGCGCTCCAACTCCTTGGTGGAGCGATGGACGCCGCGCCTGATCTGCTTGTCGGTCAGCAGCCCGAACCAGCGCTCGACCTGGTTCAGCCAGGAGGCGCTGGTGGGTGTGAAATGGGCCTGCCAGCGCGGCCGTTTGGCGAACCAGTCGCGGATCGCCTTGGTCTTGTGGGTCCCGTAGTTGTCCATGACGATGTGGATGTCGAGATCAGCAGGGACGTTCGCCTCGACGAGGTCGAGGAATTTGCGGAACTCTCGGGCCCGATGGCGCGGGAAACATTTGCCGATGATCTCTCCCGTGGCGATGTCGAGGGCCGCGAAGAGAGAGGTCGTGCCGTGGCGCTTGTAGTCGTGGCTGCGCCGCTCCGCCTGCCCGGGGCGCATCGGCAAGAGGGGCTGGGAACGGTCCAGGGCCTGGATCTGGCTCTTTTCGTCGACACAGAGAACCAGGGCACGATCCGGCGGCGCCAAATACAGACCGACGATGTCGCGGACCTTCTCCACGAAGAAGGGATCGCTCGACAGCTTGAAGGTCTCCGAGCGATGCGGCTGCAAGCCGAAGGCCCGCCAGATGCGATGAATGGTCGAGGGCGCGTGGCCGCTCGCCCGCGCCATCGAGCGAAGGCTCCAATGGGTCGCGTCCGGCGGCGTCTCTTCCAGCGTCAGCCGGACCGCTTCCGCGATGGCGTCATCGCCGATTTGACGCGGCGCGCCGGGGCGGGGTTCGTCGTACAGACCGTCGAGGCCCTCCGCCGCATAGCGGCGACGCCACTTGCCCACGGTGTCCGCGCTCGCCTCGAGACGAACGGCGATCTCCTTGTTCTCCAACCCTTCCGCCGCCGCCAAGACGATCCGAGCCCGCCGCGCAAGCCCCTGCGACGTCTTGCGACGACGAGACAGCGCCTCCAATTCGGCGCGCTCGTCATCGCTCAAAGAGATCGTCACCGCCACTCTCGCCATCAATCGCGCCTCCTAAAAACAAATAGAGACATAATCATATCAATTTATCGATCAGGACACTAGATAGTATCGATACTCGGCCTTGCGGCACATACGCATCGGCCTAACCAGCTCTCCACTTACGAGCAGATCTCCCAGTAAAGCGCTCCGCCCCAAGGCGACTCCCAAACTGTTTAGTGCCGCGTGAATCATCGAGAGAGAGTCGGTGAATACGAAGCCGGACCGTGCCATCAACTCGTCTTCGTTGACGTCTGCAAGCCATGTTGGCCAGCCAATCCAGGGCTGCCGCCTGAATCCATCGATATCGTGAAGTAGATCGAAGTTTCGAAGATCTCGAAGGGTGTGGAGCGGCGGCCCCCGATTGAGGAGCTTCGGACTGCAAACCGGGAAGATATCTTCGTCCGTAAGCAATTCAACATGCATGCCGGGCATCGCACCATCGAAATATCGAATAGCGATGTCCACATTCTCGGATGCGAACACGGACATATCGGTCGATGCATGCAAACGCAGCCTTATATCGGGCAGCCTCTGTGCGAAATTAGCGAGGCGCGGAATGAGCCAATTTACCACCATCGAAGGGAGTGCCGCGAGCGTAACGGTGCCGGTGAATCTGTCCTTTTGTATGACGGCGGAAGCCTTCGCAATCCGGTCGAGCCCTTCGGTCAGTTCGGGAAGGTAAGCTTTGCCTTCCTGGGTGAGTTCTAGACCGCGTGGCAGCCGGCGAAAGAGCTGTACACCAAGATGCTCCTCCAAGACCTTGACCTGCTGGCTAACCGCCGTGGGGGTCACATGGAGCTCGGCGGCCGCTCTAGAAATTCCCCCGTTTCTCGCGGCCGCCTCGAATGCGCGAACGGCAGTCAACGAAGGTAGCAGACGCGCCATGGGTATCACTCCAAATTTGGGTAAGAATTTCTTAGCCTAACACGAATTATTATTGGTTTGTGGTATGGCTCCCGGCCTTGCATGATTTGGTTCACTCACCGACTTGTCGAGACCGCTGCGAGGAGACCGGATTATGGGCGCTCTGACATCCGATATGCAAAGGCTGATCCGCGAGCAGATGCTCGGGTTCGTCGCGTCCGTCGACGAAGACGGAACACCCAATCTGTCACCCAAAGCCACGATGGTTGTGTTGGACGACGATCTCATAATCTTCGGCAACATACGTTCACCCAACACGGTGGCGAACCTGCGCCGAAATCCCGTCATCGAGATCAACTTCGTCGATCAATTCGTGCGGAAGGGATACCGATTCAAAGGCACGGCAGAGTACATCGAAAGAGGGACGAAGGAATTTGGAGAGCTGTATGATACCGCATCCGGCTGATCAGTTCGGATAGATGGTTTTGGGCCACCAGTGGAAGTCGATACGCCCCTTGAAGAGTTCGGGATTGGCATCGAGAGTGAGGCAGCGCCGGGCGACGACGGCGTCGAGTTCCTCGATGGTCTCGAAGTGTCTGTTTGCGACCGGCTCGTCGAGTACGGGCCAGAGACATTCGGCCGGTTGCAGCTGGGGCGTATAGGGCGGCAAGTAGACGAGGTGGAGGCCTTCCGGCACCGTGAGGTTCGGCGCCGTGTGCCACCCGGCGCCGTCGATCACCAGGATGATGATGCGGCTCTGCCCAGCGCCGGCCTCGCGGGCGAAGAGGGCGAGCAGCTTCTCGAAGAATGGCTTGGAGACACAATTGGAGATGTACCAAAAGGTCTCTCCGCTGGTCGGCGAGACGAGGGCGGTGACGTAGAGCCATTTGAAGCGGTGGTGGCCGAGCGCCACCGGGCGCATCCCGCGCGGCGCCCAGCAGCGCCGGGCCAATGGCTTCAGACCGAGCCGGTGTTCGTCGCTGGCGAAGACTTCGATCGGCGTGCCGGGGTGGCGCTCGGCTTCTTCCGCGACCAGGCGGTGAAGTTTTTTTTAAACGCCTGGCGTTCTTCCTCGCTCGCCGCCCCGGGGTTGTTCGGCCTGGGCACCTGCAAACTCCACTCGACTGCCTTCAGCGCCTCCCAGCCCCGTTGCGGCGCCACCGTCTCCAAGCCCAGTTCGCCCGCCATCCAAGCCGCCACCTTCGGCCCAGACCACAAGCCGCCGTCCGCCGGCGGCTTTTTCAGGCGCTCTTTCAACACCGCCAGGACTTCCGGCTTCAGGATCGTCGCCTCGGAGCCGTTCGAGCGTCGACGATCGCCCAGCGACGACGGGCCGAGCTTGTTGTAGCGAGAAAGCAATTGTTCGAGCCAGCGTTGGCCGAAACTCGTCATCTCCGACACTTCGCGAACCGTATGGCCTTTGGCCAAAAGCCAGATCACCTGGAAGTGCCGCGCCTCCGTCGCCTCCGACGCCGAGCGATACCGTCCCTCCAACTCAGAAAGCTGCAAATGTTCCTCGACATGCGCCATGTCCCGCCCCTCCGCGAATCATGACTACGGATCCTAACCCTTTCCGATTCCAACGGGAATCCGTCGCAACCGAATCATTCAGGCGGAGCTGTATGATACCGCATCCGGCTGATCAGTTCGGATAGATGGTTTTGGGCCACCAGTGGAAGTCGATACGCCCCTTGAAGAGTTCGGGATTGGCATCGAGAGTGAGGCAGCGCCGGGCGACGACGGCGTCGAGTTCCTCGATGGTCTCGAAGTGTCTGTTTGCGACCGGCTCGTCGAGTACGGGCCAGAGACATTCGGCCGGTTGCAGCTGGGGCGTATAGGGCGGCAAGTAGACGAGGTGGAGGCCTTCCGGCACCGTGAGGTTCGGCGCCGTGTGCCACCCGGCGCCGTCGATCACCAGGATGATGATGCGGCTCTGCCCAGCGCCGGCCTCGCGGGCGAAGAGGGCGAGCAGCTTCTCGAAGAATGGCTTGGAGACACAATTGGAGATGTACCAAAAGGTCTCTCCGCTGGTCGGCGAGACGAGGGCGGTGACGTAGAGCCATTTGAAGCGGTGGTGGCCGAGCGCCACCGGGCGCATCCCGCGCGGCGCCCAGCAGCGCCGGGCCAATGGCTTCAGACCGAGCCGGTGTTCGTCGCTGGCGAAGACTTCGATCGGCGTGCCGGGGTGGCGCTCGGCTTCTTCCGCGACCAGGCGGTGAAGTTTTTTTTAAACGCCTGGCGTTCTTCCTCGCTCGCCGCCCCGGGGTTGTTCGGCCTGGGCACCTGCAAACTCCACTCGACTGCCTTCAGCGCCTCCCAGCCCCGTTGCGGCGCCACCGTCTCCAAGCCCAGTTCGCCCGCCATCCAAGCCGCCACCTTCGGCCCAGACCACAAGCCGCCGTCCGCCGGCGGCTTTTTCAGGCGCTCTTTCAACACCGCCAGGACTTCCGGCTTCAGGATCGTCGCCTCGGAGCCGTTCGAGCGTCGACGATCGCCCAGCGACGACGGGCCGAGCTTGTTGTAGCGAGAAAGCAATTGTTCGAGCCAGCGTTGGCCGAAACTCGTCATCTCCGACACTTCGCGAACCGTATGGCCTTTGGCCAAAAGCCAGATCACCTGGAAGTGCCGCGCCTCCGTCGCCTCCGACGCCGAGCGATACCGTCCCTCCAACTCAGAAAGCTGCAAATGTTCCTCGACATGCGCCATGTCCCGCCCCTCCGCGAATCATGACTACGGATCCTAACCCTTTCCGATTCCAACGGGAATCCGTCGCAACCGAATCATTCAGGCGGAGTCGGTATGACAGGTTCGAGCAATGGGGTGACTTGAGCAAAGAAATACAGGGAATCGTGAAATTGAGGGTGGAGCGCGCGCGGCCACTAATACCAGTGAGCCTATGAAATCACCTTCATGATCCATGGATAGGCGCAGAGGGTTCGCATACGATCCGGTTCTGCGATGAGGTCGATCCATGCTTGGCAACAGGCGTCGATGATGGCCTCGGTGTCGTCGAGGACGCGGAGCGATAGGAAGCGTTCGCGTAGGTAGAGCCAAACCCGCTCGACGGGGTTGAGTTCGGGACTGTAAGGCGGCAACAGCGCCAAGGTGACGTTGTCGGGGACGGTGAGGGCGCGCTCGTCGTGCCAACCGGCGCCGTCGCACATCATGACGGCGTGCGCATCCTGGTCCAGGGTATCGGCGAAGTGTGCGAGAAACAGGTCCATGACCTTGGCGTTGACGCTCGGCATCACCAGGGTGACGTCGTCGCCGGTGTCCGGGCGCACGGCGGAGAAGATGTAGGCCCACTGGTAGCCGATTTGACGCGTCCCGGGGGCACGCTCGCCCCTGCGCCACCACCGGTGACACACCCGGCCCTTGTTGCCGACGCGCGCTTCATCCTGAAACCACAGCTGTAGGCGCTTGTCGGGATGCGCCGCGGCGGTCGCCTTCAGGATGTCGCGAAGCCCCCTTTTTTGAAGCGCTCCTGCGCTTCGGCGTCCCTTCGCGGGTGGCTCGGGCGCGCCTTCTGGCGGGAAAATCCCATCCGCCGTAGAACCCGGGTCATGCTCGAGGGGTGGTAGGTCTTGGCGAAGCGCTCCTCCAGCCAGCGGCACAGATCGGCCCGGGTCCAGGCGCAAACCCCGTCGCGCTCAGGCTCCGGCCCGGCGATGATGACCGCCGCCAGCGCCGCTTCCTCGTCTGCCGTCAGCCGCCGCGGCGAGTAGCCCTTTGGACGGTCGTGAAGCCCCTCCAATCCCTTTGCATTGTAACGAACAACCGCGTCGCGAAGCGTTTGGCGATCCATCCCCGCAAGCCGCGCGGCATCAGCCCGGGGCATCTCCTCCAAAGCATTCGCGATCCCATAGGCCCGCGCCGCCGCTCGACCGTACGATTCCACGCGAGCCCAGCGCCGAAGCTCCAAAGGCGTCAAATCATCCCGTATCTTGAGTGCTGATCCCATGACATCCCCCACATCTGGTGGGAGACCATAGAATCACAATCCGCCATCATCCGCCATCAATGAATATCCCGAGAGTCAATTCAGGCGCTCACTGGTATAAGTACTCCGGCATATGATATCGGAGCAACAGAGAAAGAATTACGGGCGCATTGGCAAGACCATTTCAAGGCTATACAGCCAGAAGATCGATAGTGTTGGCGATTTTCCCCTAAGAGCACGATCAAGGGGATAATCGACAAACTCATAGCGGTGATGGATAGGTTTCAGCCGGTTGTCACGTACACGGCTATTGACGGTCGGGTGAAGTTTCGCGGATCCGGGATTAGCCATCAGCGGTCATTCGCGTCGGTGCGCGGAGAGGCGTTAAACGACCGATTTCGACCCGAGGCAGCCATTCGGAGCATGTGGCTCCAATGCCCGGTTTCGGATCACTTTTCAGTCGTCCAAACGCGAAGCCGCTAGCCGTCGTCGTCGCGCATGCGCCTCAAGACATCGCCCAGGCGCGCGTCCGGGTCGGCTGTCATCGCCTCGACCTCACGCCACGGGAACAGCCGCGCGATGACATAGGCCGTCAGCCCGACATAGCCCGCTATCACCAGCCAGTGGTCGTAGGCCGACCCTTCGCCGAACAGCGCGGCGAACAACGCCGGCAGCATGGCGAGCTCGACGCCGACGAGCCCGATGAACAGGCCGATCAGCTTGGCGCGCAGCGTTTGGATCGGACGTCGCCGCAGACGGCGGACGAGCGCGATGGCGGCGATCAAGGCGCCGCCGCACAAGGCGAGAACGAGGAGCGTCCCGCCACCGACCATCCCGCCTTACTCCGGCGGTACCGGCCGCGGGCGGCCATCGGCATCGATCGCGACGAAGACGAAGGTGCCCTCGGTGACCTTGACCGTTTCGCCGCCGGCGCGCCGGCGCGCCAGGGTCTCGACCTTGACCGTGATCGAGGTCGTGCCGGTCGCAACCACGTCGGCGTAGCAGCTCACCAGGTCGCCGACGTAGACCGGCTGATGAAACTCCATGCCCTCGACGGCGACCGTGACGGCGCGTCCCTTGGCGCGCGCCGCGGCGGCGATGCCGCCGGCGATGTCCATCTGGCTCATCAGCCAACCGCCGAAGATGTCGCCTGACGGGTTGGTATCGGCCGGCATGGCAAGCATGCGGACGGCCGGCTGGCGTTCCACGATCGGTGTCGGATCGGACATGCGGGCTCCTTACACCAAGGAACAGGCGACGATCACTGGCGCGCCGGCCTCACAACTTGATGTGCTCGCCGAGGAATTTGACGCCCATGATGTTGTTGGCGAACTGGCGTACCTCGCAGTTGTAGGCATTGCCGCCCGAGATGCGCAGGACGACGAAGCGCGGGCAGTCGAAGTGCGACGGGAACTGCAACCGCGCGCCGCCCTCCGATAGATTGCGCACGACGCAATCGACGATCGACGTTTCGTTGTTGAATGAGATCTTGCCGCCCTTGTAGACCTTGAAGCGCGGATGCGACCGATGTTCCTGCTTGTCCATCTGGACGAGGTTCGCGGCGTCGTCGGCGGCCTCGGCGACCGCGGTCTGGGCCGCGCTCTCGGCGGGTAAGCCAGGCGATTCGCGCACCATGAGCGACAGCAGGGTCGGGTCGGGCGTTTCGAGCATGCGCAGATAGGCCGACAGCGCCTTGCGCTGCTGGCGCAGTTCGGTCACGTCGTTCGCGATGCCCGCGACGCCGGTGATGTCACCGTCACGGGTCAGGGCGCGCAAGCTGAGGATGATGATCCGTACGCTGGCGTCGGGACGGCGGACTGTCGCCTCGTGATTGGACACGAAATAACCGTCCTCGATCACCTTGGCGACCAGCGCCTCGGCCTCGGCCGGGTCGTCGCTATCGATCAAGCCGGCGAAGGACGCACCGATCAGATCGGCGACCGGCCGGCCCGTCATCTCGGCGGTCATCTGGTTCGCGCTGGTGATCTTGCCCTCGATGTTCAGCGAGAAGATCGAGATCGTCGCGCTGTCCATGACCATCTGGAGATGCTCGGCCTGCTCCTCGATCGTCCGGTTCGCCGCCTCTAGTCCTTGGGCGGCGTTCTTCAGTCCGAGGTGTGTCTTGACGCGAGCGCACAGCAGCGCATCGTCGATCGGCTTGGCGATCCGGTCGTTGGCGCCCGCCGCCAAAGCGCCCGCGATGCCGTCGGCCGCCTCCGCCAGCATGATGACCGGCAGGTCGGCCGCCGAGTGGGTCTTGCGGATTTCGTCGAGCACGGCCCGACTGTCCATGTCGGGTATCGTCTCGTCGAGCAGCACGAGGTCCAACGGGCCGTTGCCGATGCGCGCCAGCGCCTCCCTGCCGCTCACCACGGCCTCGACGCCGCATCCCTCGCGGCCAAGGCAAACCGCCAGGGCCGCCGTCACCGCCTCGTCGTCATCGACCGCGAGGATCGATCGTTGGATTGTGTCCGTCATCGTCGTACCCACGCCCCCCAGAAAACGGCGGGAGGGATCGCTCGATACCCGGTCGATTGGAATTGTGCGCAGAAAAGTCGACCATAATCCCCCCCCGGAACTTCGACTACGCCGCCGCAACTTAGCGCGTCGGCGCACGGGCCGGAAGCGATTTGGCGATCGCATGCACCATGGTCTCAACAAACGACATCAATATAACGGTACAATCGCTTGTTATATCTATATAAATTTAAATCATAGGGGTCGGGGACACGGCCGTCCGTATGGTTACAGCGCGGTGAGGTCGAGTTCCAGTTTGGCGCCCAACCAGAGCGCAGAATCGCGGTGATCGACCAGGTCGTCACCGGTCTCGGGATGGATGAAGACGACGAGATCGGCGTGGTTGAGCATCAGCCACGGGACGATCGCCGGAAACACCTCGGGCGCGAACGCGACCTGGTACATCGCCTTGGGGTGCGGCCCGACGGGCTCCTCGCGCCAGCGGCCGAGGCGGACGTCGAAGGCGGCGTCGATTTCCTCGCGCAGGCGTTCCGCCGTCGCGCGGTTCGCCTCGTCGAAGTAGATGTGGGCGTGGTAGCCGTTGATCGTGGCCGTGTCGCGTGCGCTCATTCGACGGGCTTGATCCCCTGGCTGTCGAACAGCTCCTTGAGCTCGCCGGTCTGGAACATCTCGCGGATGATGTCGCAGCCGCCGACGAACTCGCCCTTGACGTAAAGCTGCGGGATCGTCGGCCAATCGCTGAAGCTCTTGACGCCATCGCGCAGCGGCGAATCGGTCAACACATCGATGCCCTTGAAGCGGACACCCAAGTGGCTGAGGATCTCGACCACCGTCGCCGAGAAGCCGCACTGGGGAAACACCGGCGAGCCCTTCATGAAGACGACGACCTCGTTTTCGGCGACTTCCTGGCTGATGCGCTGGTGCACGGGGTTCTGGTTGTCCATCGCTTTCATTCCTTTCTTGACCGCGGCGCCTTCAGGCGTCGTCGGGTGCGGCGGTCTGCAGCATGAGCGCGTGGAGCGTGTCGCCCATGCGGCCCTGCAGCGCCTTGTAAACCATCTGGTGCTGTTGAATGCGGCTCTTGCCCTTGAAGGCCGGCGCGATGACCTGCGCCGAGTAATGGTCGCCGTCGCCGCGCAGGTCCTCGATCGTGACCTTCGCGCCGGCGATGCCATCTCGGATCAGGCGTTCGATCTCGGCGGCGTCCATGGCCATGGCTTTACCCCTTTACCGGCGCACCGTTCAACTCGCCGCCATGTAGTTCGGCAGCCAGGCTTCGTGCGCCTCTCGTAACTCACCCAGCGATATAGGGTTCTCGCCCGACACTGTCAACGAAGCCCCGCCGGTGCGACCGATGGACTGCGCGGGCACGCCGGCCGCCATCGCCTCGGCGATGACCGTCGCCGCCGCCTCGGCGGGCACGCTGACGACGTAGCGCGCCTGATCCTCTCCGAACAGCCAGGCGTGAAGCGCCGGTCCGTCTTCGGGCGGCGTCAGCGTCGCGCCCGTGCCGCCGGCGAGCGCCATCTCGGCGACCGCGACGAGCAGCCCGCCGTCCGATACGTCGTGGCAGACGCTCACCCGGCCCGCCTCGATCAGGCCGCGGGTGAAGTCGCCGTTGCGCTTCTCGGCCACCAGGTCGACCGCCGGCGGCGGGCCCGCCTCGCTGCCGGCCAGCTCGCGCGCATACAGCGAGGCGCCCAGGTGGCCCCGCGTCTCGCCGATCAGCACCAGCGTCTCGCCGGGCGCGGTCAGCGCCGGCGTCGCCGTGCGATCGAGATCGGCGATCAGGCCGACGGCGCCGATCGCCGGCGTCGGCTGGATCGCGCGGCCGTTGGTCTCGTTGTAGAACGACACGTTTCCCGAGACGACCGGGAAGTCGAGCGCGCGGCAAGCCTCGCCGATGCCCTCGACGCAGCCGACGAACTGGCCCATCACCTCGGGCCGCTCGGGGCTGCCGAAATTGAGGCAGTCGGTGACCGCGAGCGGCCTGGCGCCGACCGCGGTCAGATTGCGCCACGCCTCGGCGACCGCCTGGGCGCCGCCGGTCTTCGGTCCGGCGGCGCAATAGCGCGGCGTACAGTCGGTCGAGATCGCCAGCCCCTTGCCGGTGCCGTGGACGCGCACCACGGCGGCGTCGCCGCCCGGTCGCTGCACGGTGTCGGCCATGACCATGTGGTCGTATTGCTCCCAGACCCAGCTCTTGTCGCAGAGATCGGGGCAGCCGAGCAAACGCGCGAGGCATTCGGCGACGCTCGCCGATACCTCCCCGATGTCGGCCTCGGGCGCGTCGGCCGGCGGGTCCCAAGGCCGATCGTATTTCGGCGCCGCCTGGACGAGCGGCGCGATCGGCAGATCGGCGACCGTCACACCGCCCGCCTTGAGCACCATTCGCCCGCTGTCGGTGATGACGCCGATCACGGCGAAATCGAGTTCCCATTTGCGGAACACTTGGGTCGCCTGTTCGACGGCGCCCTCGGCGAGCACCATGAGCATGCGCTCCTGGCTCTCCGACAGCATGATCTCGTACGCGCTCATGCCGTCCTCGCGGCGCGGCACGGCGTCGAGATCGAGCTCGATGCCGACGTCGCCCTTGGCGGCCATCTCGAACGACGACGAGGTCAGTCCGGCGGCGCCCATGTCCTGGATGGCGACGATGGCGTCGCTCTCCATCAGCTCGAGACAGGCCTCGATGAGGAGCTTCTCGGTGAACGGGTCGCCGACCTGCACGGTCGGCCGCTTGGCCTCCGAATCGTCGTCGAACTCGGCCGAGGCCATGGTCGCGCCGTGGATGCCGTCGCGCCCGGTCTTCGAGCCGACGTAGACCACCGGGTTGCCCACCCCGCTCGCCGCCGAATAGAAGATTCGCTCGGCGTCGGCGATGCCCACGGTCATGGCGTTGACCAAGATGTTGCCGTCGAACGAGTGGTGGAAGGTGCATTCGCCGCCGACGGTCGGCACGCCGACGCAGTTGCCATAGCCGCCGACGCCGGCGACGACGCCGGCCACCAGGTGGCGCGTCTTGGCGTGGTCGGGGCTGCCGAAACGCAGCGCGTTCAGATTGGCGACCGGCCTGGCGCCCATGGTGAAGACGTCGCGCAGGATGCCGCCGACGCCGGTCGCCGCGCCCTGGTAGGGCTCGATGAACGAAGGATGGTTGTGGCTCTCCATCTTGAACACCGCCACCTGGCCGTCGCCGATGTCGATCACACCGGCGTTCTCGCCCGGCCCGCAGATCACCCAGGGCGCCTCGGTCGGCAGCGTCGCGAGCCACTTGCGCGACGACTTGTACGAGCAGTGCTCGGACCACATGACCGAGAAGATGCCGAGCTCGGTCGGGTTCGGCGCGCGGCCAAGGATGTCACAGGCCGCGTCGTACTCGTCGTCGGTCAGCCCCATCAGGTCGTTGGGGCGGGTCGCGGGGCCGCTCACCCGAGCGCCTCGACGAGGGAGTCGAACATCGCCCGGCCGTCGTCGCCGCCGAGCGCCCGATCGGCGAGGCGTTCCGGGTGCGGCATCATGCCGAGCACGTTGCCGGCGGCGTTGAACACGCCGGCGATGTTGTCGCGCGAGCCGTTCGGGTTGGCGCCATCGGTCAATTCTCCATCGGGCGTGGTGTAGCGAAAGGCGATCCGGTCGTTGTCCTCGAGCGCCTTGAGGCCGTCGTCGTCGACGTAGTAGTTGCCGCCGTGGTGGGCGACGGGCAAGCGCACCACCTGGCCGCGCTGGTAGCGACCGGTGAACATGGTGCCGCCGACCTCGACGCGCAGATGCACATCGCGGCAGACGAACTTCAAATGCTCGTTGTCGAGCAGCGCGCCGGGCAGCAGGCCGGCCTCGGCGGCGACCTGGAAGCCGTTGCAGACCGCGAGCACCGGCGTGCCCGCCTTGGCGCGCGCGCAGACCTCGCGCATGACCGGCGAATGCGCCGCCATAGCGCCGGCGCGCAGGTAGTCGCCGTAAGCGAAGCCGCCTGGCAGCACGATCAGGTCGAGCGCCGGCAGCTCGGCGTCGCCGTGCCAGACCATCAGCGGCGGCGCGCCCATGGCGTCGGCAAGCGCAACCTGGATGTCGCGATCACAGTTGGATCCGGGGAAAACGACGACGGCGGCCTTCACGCGAGGGCGACTTTCCGAAAACCGTTACGGGCACCTGCCGGCCCCGCTCGGGGACCGGCGCGGCGATCCTATGCCGAGCCGCCCGCCGGTTCAAGCGCGCGTCGCGACAGGGCGGAGAAATCGAACTATTTTGCGCGCGTGTAACTCGTCGGCACCATTGGCGCTGGTCTTACGGCCCGGCTCTCGAATGAATCTCTCTTCATGCATCCTCGATCACCGGCGCAGTCTTGAACAAACCGACTTGCCGGCCATGTCCGGACGTTCGACGCGGGCCACCGAACGGCCGAGTTCGGCCAAGAACGGTCGTTCGGCTTGGCTGCCTGGAGGGCCCGTTCGGATCAGAAAGCGGACGTTCGAGGACCACAGTGTCGAAGGTCAAGTGTAGCTCTTATCGGACACTGTAGAGCACCGAAGTTACTCGGGCAGCATATTGTACTACTACACGCTAAGAGAAGACGGGACCCACTCTCGCGCCGACCAAGCCAGCCTATCTATCACTTAAGGAACTTCAACAGCTCGGAGATTGTCTGGGCGGGCTGTTCCTCCGCCAGATAGTGACCGGCATCCAAAGCTCGCCCGGAAAGCTGGGATGCCTTTTTTTTCCAAATTTCCATCACGTCGAAACACTGCTCCATTACGCCCCTTGCTCCCCAAAGTGAGTCGGACCCGATTTCCTTGGACACAGAATTGGCTTAATCGAAGTGTCCAAGGAGGACCGGAACATGACCGACAATTTTGAGAACAAAGTTGCTGTTGATGGGCCTGTGGTAAACGAGGGCGAGCTTGGCTCGTCCACGTTTTCCCCGGGCCAGGTTTCGCCGGCAGGCCCGCTGGGACTTGGCCAGCGGTGGACGGTGACGCGCAAGCGTGAGGTTGCCCTGCGGCTTTTGCGTGGCGAGCCGGTGGAACTTTTGTCGCGGCAGTTGGGCGTGGAGATTTTCCGGCTCGAGCAGTGGCGTGAGAAGGCGATCGCCGGGATCGATGCCTCGCTCAAGGAACGCAAGGGCGATCCGGTGAAGGCGGAACTGGACATCGCCATGAAGCGGATCGGGGAGTTGATCATGCAGGTGGAACTGCTGGAGGCCAAGACGGAGACGTCCGGCCCTTTGGGGCGGCGGAGGTCGCGGCGATGAGTGCCGCCACCTCTCCCGGCACGGGTTTGGCCTACGGCCTCCAGCGGGTCTGTGCGGCCTGGGGTTTTGCCCGTTCCTCGTTCTACGCCATGAAATCCCGGCAGCAGGCCACCGCTGAGCGCCCACCAGCAAAGCGCCGGGGACCGAAGCCCTCGATCTCGGACGAGGCTCTGCTGGTGGCCATCGAGGCCGACCTGGAGGCATCCCCCTGGGAGGGCGAGGGACACCGCAAGGTCTGGGCTCGGCTTCGGGTCTGTCGTGGCATCCGTGTTTCCCGCAAGCGGGGGCTCCGGGTGATGCGCGAGAACAACCTGCTCTCGCCCCATCGCTGCCGCCGCCGTGGCGGAAATCCCCATGTCGGTGAGATCATCACCCATGCCCCCAACCTCATGTGGGGCACGGACGGCGTTCGGGTGTTCACGGTGGACGACGGCTGGGGCTGGATATTCACCGCCATCGAGCATTGGAACGCCGAGTGCGTCGGCTGGCATGTGTGCAAGCGAGGCGACCGCTTCGCCGCCCTTCAGCCGATCTCCATGGGGCTTGCGAGGCTGTATGCCTCGACCTCCGCCGGTGCGGCGCGGGGGCTGGCCTTGCGGATGGATCACGGCTCCCAGTATCTGTCGGACCACTTCACCAACCAGATCAAGTTCTGGGGCATCCAGCCGTCCTACGCCTTCGTCGAACAGCCCCAGACCAACGGCGTCGCCGAGAGGTTCAATCGCACGCTCAAGGAACAGATCATCCATGGCCGCATCTACCGCAACATCGCGGAGCTGCGGAACGCCGTCCGCGGGTTCGTCGAACAGTACAATGCCCAGTGGATCGTGGAGAAGAACGGCTACCTGAGCCCCGCTCAAGCTCGTCAGGCGTGGCACACCGCGATGTCACTCAGGCCCGCCGCATGAGACAAACTTGTGTCCAAGGAACCGGGTGCGATACAGAACGTAATACGCAGGGTCTGAACCGATCATTCTTTCGGGTAAGTCTGGCGGCTGAGCGAGAAAAAAATTGGACCAGTAAAGCAGCGCAAATTCCCGGCTGATGTGCGCGTATAGTTCAAGTGTGGGCACGATATCGAGAAAGGCAACTTTGGAAACACGCTCCGGAAAATCCAAGGTCATTCGGTGCGCAACCCGAGCACCAATGTCGTGGCCGGCCAGATAAAAATTCTCGAAACCGAGCGCCGACATGAGCTCCACTTGGTCACAGGCCATCCTCCTATTTGAGTAAGTCGAGTGGTCTCCCACGTCACGCGGCTTGCCGCTGTCTCCCTGGCCTCGAAGGTCCGCAGCAATGACGGTGAAGTGCTCCGCCAATTCCGGAGCAACCTTGTGCCACATTGCGTGAGTCTGGGGAATTCCATGAAGCAGCAGCAACGGCGGCCCTTCGCCGCGCCGCACAAAATGGATGTTCACGTCGCTGACAACAAGATCATTGGATTCGAAACCCTGGAACATCGTCATCCATTTCCTACTACGCCTTCACGTAGCGCCCCTGCTTGAGAGTTTACGGGTACACCGCCGTTCATACGCGACCGCTCTAGTATTACTCAATTGATGTATTTTGCTCCAAGCGTATGTTTTTGTTATACTCGGGTATGCGTGAGTTACCGAATCTGAACGCGATTCGTGCATTCGATGCAGCGGCTAGGCATAGCAGCTTCACACGGGCGGCCGACGAACTTGGTGTCAGCCACGCTGCCGTTAGTCGGCATGTGCGCAATCTAGAGGTCGAGTTGGGCGTCGAACTGTTCGAGCGACACGCACGCCACATCGTGCTAACGGGCGAAGGCAGCCTGTTCGCACGCACCGCTGCAGAATCACTATCTGGACTGGAACTCGGGACTGGGCGGCTTAGGCGCGGCGGCGGCCGCAGCACGGTAATTCTTGACGTCGAATCGGACCTCGCCACGCGATGGTTGATGCCGCTTCTGACAGATGAGACCCTCAGTGCACTCAACGTCAATCTCGATATTCGCATCCGGCCTGATCCACCACGCGCCGTACTTGGTGAAGCTGACCTCGCGTTAACTTTGGGTGCGGTATCCTGTGCTGGATTCAAGGCCACGCCGTTCTTGGATTACGACGTGTTCCCGGTTGCAGCGCCTTCGCTGCTGGCCTGTGGCTTAGAACAGGAGAATGCCATCTTCTATACCTCCCATCGTTTGATCCATGAGCGCGGCGTCTACTGGTGGCGTAGCTTTTTCGACGCAATGGATTTCAATTTTGACGATGCGGCCGGGCATCTGTTTTTCAACCGTTCGCATCTTTGCATTGACGCTGCTGTCCGTGGGCTGGGGCTCACCATTGGCGACGATGTAGTTTGCCGCGATCATCTCTCATCAGGTTCACTTGTTCGGCTTTCTGGCCCCACCCTTCCAAACCGCGCGCGTTACTACCTCCTGGTACCCGACACGACATCGCTTTCGGGGCCGGTCAGGCGGGTACGCGATTGGCTAAGAGAGAGTACAACGCAACCAAACCAGCAAAACTTGGCAGATCACTGGAGATAGTTTCGTCCATTCCTGGCTATGGGCGCCTCAATTTTTGCTCCGACCAGACGACGGCTTTTCGATCTGAAAGCCGACGTCCGGCTCAGCGATCGTGAAGGACCGAAACGGGTCGATTGCGGGCGAAATGTCAATGGCGGAGCAAAAAGGGACCACCGTGGCGGTGTAAGAAGGGACCACTTGGCGGCTGCGGGCTTGTCCCCTAGTCCATGGGAGGGCCCCGCGTGCGACGCGGCGTGCCCTCAACAGGCCGACGCGGCGGCGCGCGCGGGAGGGACCTGTGGGCCCACGGGGTCAAGCGTGGGTTGGGTGGTCGGTTCAGTTCGCCGTCGGGGTTTGACGCCTGCGGCTCTGGTTGAGCCTGTAGCTCTCGCCATTCATCTCGAGGATGTTGACGTGGTGGGTGAGGCGGTCGAGGAGAGCGCCGGTAAGCCGCTCGGAGCCGAACACCTCGGTCCATTCGTCGAACGGCAGATTGGTGGTGACCAGGGTCGAGCCCCGCTCGTAGCGCTGGCTGAACACCTCGAACAGGAGCTCGGCACCGGTCTTGGACAGCGGCACGAAGCCGAGTTCGTCGACGATCAGAAGCTTGTAGGTGGCGAGCTTCTTCTGGAACCTCAGCAGCTGCTTGTCATCGCGGGCCTCGATGAGCTCGTGGACCAGTGCGGCGGCGGTGATGAAGCCGACCGAGAGGCCCTTCTGGCAGGCCGCCAAGCCGAGACCGAGGGCGATGTGGGTCTTGCCGGTGCCGCTGTTGCCGAGCGCGATGAGGTTCTCGCGGCGCTCGATGTACTCGCAGCGGGCCAGCTCCAGGACCAACGTCTTGTTGAGCGAGGGGATGACCTTGAAGTCGAAGCTATCGAGGCTCTTGATCACGGGGAAGCGCGCCGCCTTGATGCGCCGCTCGACCATGCGGCGCTCGCGGTCGATCAGCTCGAGCTCGGCGAGTCGCAACAGATAGCGGACGTGGTCGACGCCTTCCGAGGCACACTGCCGGGCGATCTTGTCGTACTCCCTCAGGAACGTCGGCAGCTTCAGCCTCTTGAGGTGGTGGACGAGCAGCACCTGCCGTGTGTCGGTCATGCGCCGAGCCCCGACAGCAGGCTCATGTACGACTTGGCAGACGTCGTCGCGACCCGGGCGCGCGGCAGGTACGGATAGACGTCGAGGTTGAGTCTGGGCGGCCGCCGCTCGATGCGGCACAGTACCAAGTGCTTCACCGCATCGAAGCCGATTGCGCCGAGCCTGAGCGCGTCGCCGACCGCACCCTCGACCTCCTCGAGCCGGAAGGTCTCCAGCAGACGGAGCACCTGGACGTACTCGCGCTTGCCCGCCTTGCCCATGCGGGCTTCGAGCAGGCGTCGCAGAGTGATGAAGGCCTCGGGCAGGTTCCAGCCCGCCAACGGCGCGGCCTGGTCGAGGGCGCCGATCTTCTGCTCGATCAAGGGTAGGTAATGCAGCGGGTCGAAGATCAGGTCCTCGCTGTCGTAGGACCGGCGGTGCCGGGCAATCACCTCCGCGCCGCAAGAGATAACGACCTCGTCGACGTAGCACCGGATCAGCACCTCGCGGTGGCCATAGGCCACGGGCACCGAGTAGTCGTTGCCCCGGCAGCGCACCAGCGACAGCGAGCTCACCCGTCCAGGGCGCTTGTCGCAGGCATCGTATGGTGCCGGGGGTAGAGGCAAGAAGGCTTCCCGGTCCCGTGCGAGGCGCTCGCCGATGGTCTCCTTGTGACCCCGCAGCCGCGCCGCCTGGCGCCGGCGGCACTGTCCCGCGAGAGCATCGTTGAGGGCCTCGAAGCTCTCGGCCCGCGGGACGGGGACCAGGAAGTTCCGCCGGATGAAGCCGACCAGTCCCTCGACCTTGCCTTTGTCGTTGCCCTTGCCCGGCCGGCCGAACCTGTCCTCGAACAGATAGTGGGATTGAAGTTCCGTGAAGACGCGCGTTCGCTGCCGCTTCCCATCGCCCAGGATGCGGGCGACTGCCAGCTTGGTGTTGTCGTACAGGATGGAGCGGGGGACGCCGCCGAAGAACGAGCTATGTCCGAAAGTTGGTGACGGAGCTATCAGGCGGCGTGTTTGGTTATCTTGATTCCGTCCTTGAACGGCACTCCTTCGACGAGTTCGGCGAGTTGATTTGATCCGTCCAGCTTCCGCCATTTCCGCCTGGCACTCAAGATCAGTTTGAAGGCCATGGCGAGCGCCGTCTTGCGGCTCAGGCACCCCTTGGTCTTCACGGTCCTCAGGCGCACCGTGGCGAAGGTGCTTTCGATGGGGTTGGTGGTGCGGATGTGCTTCCAGTGCTCGGCCGGGAAGTCGTAGAAGCTCAGCAGGCGTTCACGGTCCTTGACCAGGCGCTCTGCGGCCTTGTGGTATTTTGCGCCGTAGGCTGCGATGAAGAAGTCGAAGGCGGCTTCGGCGTCGGCCCTAGTCTCGGCCATCCAGATGTCGTGCAGATGGCCCTTGGCTTTGGCCTGCAGGGATTTGGGCATCTGGTTGAGCACGTTGGCGGTCTTGTGGACCCAGCAACGCTGCACCCTGGTCTCTCCGTAAACCTCGCGTAGCGCCTTCCAGAAGCCCAAGGCGCCGTCGCCGACGGCCAACTCGGGGCCGGTCTCCAAGCCCCGGCGCTTGAGATCAAGCAGCAGTTCCTTCCAGCTTTGCGCGCTCTCTCGATAACCGTCGACCATGCCGACGATGTCCTTGTTGCCCATGGCGTCGGCGCCGATGATCACCAGAACACACTGTTTGTCATGGTCCATGCGAGGCGAGAAGTAGACCCCGTCGGCCCAAAAATAGACGTAGCGCCGAGCCGAAAGGTCGCGCTTTTGCCAGGCTTCGTATTCGTCCCACCAGACCGCTTTCAGCCGGCCAATGGTGCTGGCCGTCAGGCCCGGCGCGTCCGGTCCCAGCAGCGCCGCCAGGGCCTCCGAAAAGTCGCCGCTGGAGATGCCCTTCAGATAAAGCCAGGGCAGAAGCGCCTCGACCGACTTGGCGCGCCTGAGATAAGGCGGCAGGATCGATGACGTGAAACGGATGCGCCCGCCCGTGGCCTGTGGATCTCGGTCTCGCACTCTTGGCCGCTTCACCGTCACAGCTCCGATCCCGGTCTGAACCTCGCGTTCCGGCATGTGCCCGTGACGGACAATACGGCGCCGGCCCGAAGCGTCGGTCAAATCGGCATGGGCTTCAATATGGGCGGCAACTTCCGCTTCAATCGCCTGGCCAAGCAACTGCCGGGCGCCGGCGCGCAATATCTCCGTCAGCGGATCGTCGAAAATCGACTCTGGCTGGCGCAACGCAACAACTGTATCGTCTTTCATGGCGTATCCCTTTCTTCGGTATTGGCGTCTTCATCAACGCCAGGATACGCCGCCTTCATTCTCCATCACCAAGATTCCCGGTTGCAGCGCCTTCGCTGCTGGCCTGTGGCTTAGAACAGGAGAATGCCATCTTCTATACCTCCCATCGTTTGATCCATGAGCGCGGCGTCTACTGGTGGCGTAGCTTTTTCGACGGAGGATTTCAATTTTGACGATGCGGCCGGGCATCTGTTTTTCAACCGTTCGCATCTTTGCATTGACGCTGCTGTCCGTGGCGACCCTGTTCGCCAGCCCCGACTTCCTGCTCGGATGGAACGACGCGGATCGTCGACCGGCTAGGCGCAGCTCACCATTGGCGACGATGTAGTTTGCCGCGATCATCTCTCATCAGGTTCACTTGTTCGGCTTTCTGGCCCCACCCTTCCAAACCGCGCGCGTTACTACCTCCTCGGTACCCGACACGACATCGCTTTCGGGGCCGGTCAGGCGGGTACGCGATTGGCTAAGAGAGCTGTACAACGCAACCAAACGCAGCAAAACTTGGCAGATTCGTTTCTTCGAGCAGGGCGTCGGGCGCCTCAATTTTTGCTCCGACCAGAAGGACTCGACGACCACGGCTCCGACGTCCGGCTCAGCGATCGTCCGACCGAAACGGGTCGATTGCGGGCGAATGCCCGGTCAATCTCGGAGCAAAAAGGGACCACCGTGGCGGCCGGAAGTAAGAAGGGACCGTGGATTGGCGGCTGCGGCCTTGTCCCCAAGTCCATGGGAGGGCCCCGCGTGCGACGCGGCGTGCCCTCAACAGGCCGACGCGGCGGCGCGCGCGGGAGGGACCTGTGGGCCCACGGGGTCAAGCCGTGGGCCGGCGGTCGGTTCAGTTCGCCGTCGGGGTTTGACGCCTGCGCGCCTGTAGCTCTCGCCATTCACTCGAGGATGTTGACGTCGGGTGAGGCGGTCGAGGAGGCGCTCCTCAAGCCGCTCGGAGCCGAACACCTCGGTCCGGATTCGTCGAACGGCAGATTGGTGGTGACCAGCCGTCGAGCCCCGCTCGTAGCGCTGTCTGAACACCTCGAACAGGAGCTCGGCACCGGTCTTGGACAGCGGCACGAAGCCGAGTTCGTCGACGATCAGAAGCTTGTAGACGTGGCGAGCTTCTTCTGGAACCTCAGCAGCTGCTTGTCATCGCGGGCCTCGATGATTCGTGCATGTTTACTTTACGCGGCGACGGACCGGAGAATTGTTTGATCGCTGGTCCGATTTCGGGGACAAACGTCGGCGCCTGATGGAGCAATCCTGGGCCGGGGTTTTTCGGAACCATCTGCTTGTCGAACTTCCGGTTGACGATCTTTGCCGTCACCTTGATGAACGCATGGGCCGACCATCGAAGGATCTACACGTTGTCATCGGGGTCTTGCTTTTGCAGCAGCTGCACGATCTGAGCGATGCAGAGACCGTCGAGGCCCTGGCCTTCAATATGGCGTGGCACTATGCCTTGGACGTGCGCAGCGAAGCGGACAGCTATTTCTGTGAGAAAACCCTGCGCAACTATCGCCGTCTGTTTATCGAACAAGGTCTCGATGAATTGCTGTTCCGGTGTTTGACGGATCGGCTGGTGCAGGGGTTCTCTGTCGATACCAGCCACCAACGCATGGATTCGACGGCCCTTCGTTCGGCAATGCGGGCGCTGACACGACTTGGTATCGTTGTTGAGAGCATCTCGAAGTTTGCCCGTGAGCTTGAGCGATATCATCCCGGTCTGCACGAGCAGATCAGCAAGGAGGTGATCCGCCGCTATGTCGATCGCGAGGGTAATGGCGCGTTCGCGAATACGGCGCCGAGTGTTTCAAAACGGCGCCTCGGCGAAGCGGGTCAGTATCTCCTAGCCCTGGTGCTGCAATTCCGTGACACGGCGGCGGCAAAGCTTTTCAGTTTTGCGATCCTGGAGAGGGTTCTGCGCGATCAGTTCGAGATCGTTGATGATGAGTATGGCGATCGTGACGCAACGCGCGCCGCGATTCGAGATCCAAAGGATGTGCCGTGCGATACCGTCGGCAATCCGGCCGACCCGGACGCGAGCTACAACGCGCACAAGGGTCAAGGATACATGGCGCAGATCGTCGAAACCTATTGTGAAGATGTCAGTAACGAGGCGGTTGCCGCGACACCGGACCTCATCACCCACGTGGAGGTCCACAAGATGACGGTGCATGACGGCCATCGCTTAGCCGATGCGCTGGATGATCTGAGCGAGCGCGCGCTGACGCCGGCGGTGATGCTGGGTGATTCACATTACGGTTCCAGTGACAACATGGCTCTGACGCGCGAACAGAACATCAATCTCGTGGCGCCCGCACGACCGCCGAAAGGCGCCGTCTCGGGACGGTTGACGTTGGAGGATTTCACTCTCAACGAAGAAGGCTTGGTCTTGCGCTGTCCCAATAACGTCGAACCGGTTTCAGCCTCGCTCGCCAAAGCCAAGCTGCAGGCCCGTTTCGACCTCTCCATCTGCCAAAAATGTCCCGATAGGCTTACTGCGATGTCCCGTGCAGGCGGCCAAGCGTGACGGCCAATTTTCCCGCTTTCAATATACCCCGGCCAGGGCTGCCAACCAAAAGCGCCGGCTTTATGAACAAAGCGATGCCTTCCGCGACGTCTACAGATGGCGGGCCGGCATAGAAGCGACCATGTCGCGATTAAAGTACCAGATGAACCTGGCTCACCTACGCATTCGCGGCATGCCGGCCATGCGCTACGTGGTCAATCTGCGTGCCCTCGGCCTCAATATCCGACGCTGCGCGGCAATCGCACCATAAAAAACGAAGCCAAGGAGAAGCCAAGGGTAGGTAATATCAGGTTTTATCCACCAGCAACGCGGAGACAGGCAAATATTCTTCACCGAACCGCAAAGACCTGTACAAGCACGCCATCGGCCAACAACTTTTTACCGCCCCGTCAAGATTCAGCTATAGCTCCCGAAGAACGCAACCGCCGCGTTGTGGCCATCGCAGAACGCCTCGGTCGTCTCCGCCGGGTAGGCCTTCACGAAGCAGGCATCACTGTGGGGAAGATCGAAGGCAAGGAAGTGGACCTTGCGCGCCACGCCGCCGATCACCGCCATCGCCTCGCCGAAGTCCGCCTGGGCGTGGCCGGGGGAATGGACGAGCGGCACGAACATCTCGCGCGACCGAAGCCGCCGCTCACGGACATAGTCCTTCACGATGGTGTAGCCGCCGGTGAACCCGTACTCGTCCCGGAGACGGTCGAAGATCCGCTTCGCCGTGTGCCGTTGCTTGTGGTGGCTGGTCCGATCGTCTTCCAGAATCCGATCGATGATCCCCGTGAACGGACCCAGCTTCGGCCGCCGTGGCGGCTTGCCGCGGCGATACCCCGGCGGCACCGAGAACGACAGCATCTTGCGTACCGTCTTGCGGTCCAGCCCGAACACCCGCGAGGCCTCGCGGGTGCTCATTCCCTCGACACGACACGCCCGCCGGACCCGCGCGTACATCTCCACCCGATACATCCCCCCGCCTTCCAGTCAGAGCAACCCTGACAGAAGGCTATACGCGGTCCCATTTTGGTCCGCCACAGCCGGATCAACCGGCCGCTTCAGTGGGGGATTATTGCGCCGCCGTTCTCAGCCCGATGTTGGTGTTCCTGTGATGCAGCGAGTGGGCCAGATCGTAGAGCGGCTGCCAATGCAGCAGGCGGTGAATGAAATAGAAGTGCACCGAGTTCGAGAACGGGATCGCGACGAACAGGGCCACGAACCAGACCGGATTGGTGTCCCAGCTTAGCAAGGGCAGCACGTCGTTGGCATAGGCCCACATGAAGAAGACCTCGTAGGCCGTCCACAGCGTGACGCCGCTCGCACAGCTCCAGAACATGTTGTCCCAGACCTGGGTGCGCGCGAAGAACCTGGGGTCGTTCCGGCTGGGTGCGAGTCTCGCATGGCAGTGATGTCTGCGGCTTGGTTCGTTGAGTTCAGGCAGCGATTGCCATGGCTGCTGCACGTGGACTGATGTTGTCGTTGGCCGGTGTGTCGGTTGCGCTGATCAGGGCCTTCCATGCCCGCTCGAAGCGGCCGGATTTGATCAGGGCGCGGAAGGTCAGAACAGCCTGTCCGCCGACGATCCGCCAGCGCATGCCGGAGCGCTTCATGCGCTGTGTCACCAGGGTCTTGTTGGCAGCTTCGACCACGCCTGAGCCGATGGCGATGCCCTCTTCCTTCAGGGCGTGGTAGCGCATGCGATGGCGATGCTTGCGGAAGAAGGCGAGTTCCCGCTCGGTCTCGGCCCGGTCCGGCGCAGCGGCGGCATCGCGAAGGTGGCGCAGCGCCCGGATCACCTTGGCGACGCCACGGGGATCGTGACGGAGGATCTCGCGGTACTTCTCGAACCAGCCGGGCGCCACGGCATGGTCGGACGCGGTTTGCAGATGTTCGCAAGCATGCCAGAAGTCGATCACCTCGGTTTCGGGCGACAGGGTCTCCAGGAAGGTCCAGTTGTCGGCGGCGCCATCGGCGATAGCGACGATCCCGATCTCGGGGCGTGCTCGCCTGATGTGTGCGACTTCGCTTGCAAGCTGCGCCTTCAGCGTGAGCTTGCCGCTCTCCGGCATGCGGCCGAGATAGAGGGTCTTCAGGCGCTTGCCCTCGGCGTCGTGGAAGGAGACCGTGCCGCAGGCAGCCTCGCGCCAGGAGGCCTTGGCGCGACCGTCCTCGCCGGGTCTCAGCGGCACCATGACGCCGTCGAGGGAGACCGAGGCGGTGGTCGCGTCCTGCGGTATGCCCTCGGCCTCACGGATGCTGCCCAGCGTCTCCGGGCCGAGGCTCTCCCAGCATTCGTGCATGCTCAGGGTCAGGCGCTGCAGGGTGCTCACCGACGGCGTCATGGCGCCGGTCTTCGCAAAGAACGCCGCCGCTTCCCGGGCCGTGCAGTGACCCATCATCAGCAGACCGAGCTCGGCCGCCGGCCGCGTCAGGTAATCGTCGACGAGGCCCAGGCTCTCGTCGACCGGCACCGGCGATGCCCCGCTCGCGCCGCTGCGGTAACGCGCTCGCCGGTAGGTCACCGGACCGAGCGAGGTCATGATCGTCTTCGGCGTCACCGCGACCCGGAACCAGCTCTGCCCGTCCCGCTCGATCCGGGAAGCGCCATCGTCCCGGTTCTCGATGACGGCGCCCATGACATCGCGAGCGAACTCGTTCGTGGCCTCACGCACCCGCAACTCGACCTCCTCGGGCGCCTCGGGGCGCGGCTCGGAACGAAGCTCCTCGCGACACAGTGCGAGCACCCGGGCGGCCGCCTCGACGACCCGAGGAGGCAGGCCGGAAAGATCGATGGACGAAGGCGCCGGAGGCGGGGATACTGCCATGGGAATGCTCCCGATGTTGGGTTTCGAGACACGGCATCGTACCGCTTCTGGCGGTGCGGAGCGTTCCCACCTTCCCCTGCTCGACCCTGCCGTCGTAACAAAATCCTGCCTTGGAGCGGCCCATTGTCACGAATAGCCGATTTCGGCCGTTCGTCTCGACACAAAAAACGCACTAAATCAATGACTTAGATTTTCCATACCAGACCCACACCCTTCCGGCTCTGCTCGCGCGGATCGAACTTGTGCCGCTCGCCCTGTCTCTTGAACGTGTAGAAAAACAGATGCAGGCCGCCGGCCACCAGCATTATCAGGCCCAGATTGCGCGCGAACATCTGCAGGATCCAACCCGCCTCGAGCGTCACGCAGCGCTCCAGCGCGGGTTGCAGCCAGAACCAGACGATGGCGGCCGTTACCACATAGGTAAGCTGCACCGACCATAGGTAGCGGATGGACGTGAGCCATCTGAGCGCCGAAACTGGTTTCAGCGGGAAAACGAAGACCGGGACACCCTGCAAAGGCAATGGCGGGTGCCAGGCCCAGGGGCTCTTCTTAGCAGTGGCCGCGTGATCTCGGAGGCTCGCTTCGGATATCGTGCCAGACATCGTCGCCCTCATCCCATGCCGCCGCTTCGGAAATTGACACCCGCGACGGCCATACCGTCAAGTGCAATACGCAGGCTGCGGCATCAATCCGGGTCGGCGTCGTAGACGCTGAGCCGCATCGGCGTCGACGTGCCGCCCAGGATGCGGTCCGACGAGCACGCGGTCACGACGACGGTGCAGTCGAGATCGACGCTGAGCGTCACGAAGTCGCCGGGTTGGCTCATGGTCAGGCCGATGAAGAAACTGCCGTCGGCGGCCGGCGGCGTGTTCTGGAAGATGTTGACGGGATCGAGCTGGACGACGTGTTCGATGCCGGCGGCGCGCACCGCCGCGAAATAGTTGTCGCGGCAGTTCGGATGGTCGGGCATGCCCCTGCCGGCGAACCAGACGTGGTTGCACGACGCGAACAGCATGTCGTGGAAGCCGGGCGATTGGTCCTTGGTGAAGGTCAGGATCGGGCGGTCGCGGGTGGTGAAGAACGACTGGCCGACGCGGGGGAACAGGTTGCGGTTGTGAAGCCGCGTGACCGACGGCGAGAGAAACTCGTCGTGGTCGGCGGCGGCAACCGCGAACAGATCGCCGATCTGCATGCCCTCGAGGTCGGTGAGCCGGACGAACTGCCCGGCCTTGGCCGTGATAAATCCGCCCGAATAACCCGCGATGTCGACCGACGTAAACGGTTCACGATCCGTCATTGACGCTTCCTATCCCCGCCGACGTTGTCCTAGGCGCCATGTTAAACCCGCTATCATCCGTGGCAAGTCAGACCGGCTCAGTCGGCGTCCCACACTGGCGAGAACTCGAAATCGCAGATCCGAAGGTGGCGCGGCCGCAGGGCGTCGATCGCCGCCATCTCGGCCGCGTCGAGTTCGAAATCGAAGACGTCGAGGTTTTCGCCGATGCGCGCGGCCTTGCTCGAACGGGGAATCGCGACGACGCCGTCCTGTTGGACCTGCCAGCGCAGGGTGACTTGGGCCGGCGTCTTGCCGTGGGCGCCGGCGGCCCGGGTGATCGGCGCCTCGGTGAACAAGTCGGAGCCGCGCGCGAGCGGACAATAGGAGACCACGGCGAGGCCGTGCTTGCGGCATGCCGCAAGCACGCGGTCCTGGTTCAGCAAGGGATGGTATTCGATCTGGTTGCAAGCCAGCGGATGGTCGGACAGGGCGACCGCCTCCTCGACCAGGGCGACGGTGAAGTTCGACACGCCGATGTTGCGCGCCAGGCCGCGCTCGCGCACCTCGTTCAGCGCCTTCATCGATTGGCCGAGCGGCACCGTCTTCGAGGGCCAGTGGATGAGGGCGAGGTCGACGTTATCGACCGCGAGCCGTCGCAGGCTCGCCTCGAGGGAGCGTTGCAAATCGTCGCCGGCGATATCGGTCGGCCAGACCTTGGTCGTCAGGAAGACCCGATCGCGCGGCACATCGGCGGCGCGCAGCCCCTCGCCGACGGCCGCTTCGTTTTCGTAGGACGAAGCGGTATCGACGTGCCGGTAGCCCGCCCGGAGCGCCGCCGCGACGCAGCGCGTTGCCGCCTCGCCGCGCAGCGTCCAGGTGCCCAGCCCGAGCGCCGGAATGTTCGCGCCGTTGGCGGATACATGATGCATGCTCCCGTCGCCCCTTCTCCGACCGTCCACGATCGACGAGACTAGCGAAGCCCTCGGCAGAGCGCCAGAGTCGGACTTTGCGATTGACCGCCATCGCCTTGTTACTCAGGATCATCGCCCATGGCCGACTATGTCATCATTGGTGGCGGCGTCAACGGAACGGCAGTGGCGTGGACGCTGGCGAAAACCGGCGCCGCGGTCACACTGCTCGAAGCGCGGCGCGTCGCAGGCGCGGCTTCGGGCGGCCCGGCCCGGCGTGGCGTCCGGGCCAACGGGCGCGATGCGCGCGAGCTGCCGCTGATGCGCGACGCCTACGACCTCTGGCCGGGCCTGCACGAACAACTCGATGCGCCGCAGTTCTACGAGCGGACCGGGCACCTGATGCTCATCGAGCGCGACCAGGACCTTGCCGAGGCGGAGGCCAGGGTCTGGCTGCAGAACCGCCACGGCATCGAGACCCGACTGCTCGACGCCGGCGCGCTGCGCGCGATGGAACCGCGGGTCAGCGATGCGGTGAAGGCGGCGGTCCATTGCCCGGACGACGGCGTCGCCGACCACGGCGCCACGACCAAGGCCTTCGCCGCGGCCGCCGTCGCGCGCGGTGCCGAGATCGTCGAAGGCGTCGTGGCGCGCCGTCTCGTCGTCGAGACCGACCGGGTGACCGGCGTCGAAACCGCCGCCGGAGACTGCGTGCCCGTCGAACGCGGCGTCTTCATTCTTGCCAATAGCGGCGTCCGCGAATTCGTCGCGCCCCAGGTGACCCTGCCGGTCTGGAACCTCGTCCTCCAGGTTCTGATCACCGAGCCAGTGGAAACGCCGCCGATGCGCCACCTGATCGGCCATGCCCATCGCACCGTCTCGCTCAAGGCCGAGGCCAGCAACCGGGTCATGATCTCGGGCGGCTGGCCCGGGCAATGGAATTCGGCAACCGACGAAGGGACGCCGTTGCAGGCCTCGATCGACGGCAACCTGGCCGAAGCGGTGGCGGTCTATCCCGACCTCGAAGGCGTGGCTATCGAGACCGCCGACGCCAGCCATCTGGAATCGGCAAGCATCGATGGAATTCCGATCATCGACATGCTGCCGGGCCTGGCGAACGCCTATTACGCGACCGGCTGGACCGGCCATGGCTGGGCGATCGCGCCGGTCGTCGCCCGGTTGCTCGCCCAATGGGCGGTCATCGGCCGCCGGCCCGAGCTACTCGCGCCGTTCGCCTACAGCCGGTTCGATAATTAGGGTCGGCGATATCGGATTTTCCAGCCCGCGACGGCGGGCCGCCGACCGTTCGGCCAGTCCATGTGGGATCAAGAGTGGCTTGCGCGGCGATCGAGCGCAGGTCAGCAAAGCTGACCGCACAAATAACTAACACCGTTAATCGCCGAGCTCGATCGCGTAGTCCTCGACCACCGTGTTGGCGAGCAGGCGGTTGCACATCGCCTCGACTGCCGCTTGCGCCTTGTCGCGGTCGGTCTCTTCGAGTTCGATCTCGATGTACTTGCCCTGGCGGACTTCATCGACACCCGAGAATCCGAGCCGCCCGAGCGCCTGGGCGATCGCCTTGCCCTGCGGATCGAGGACGCCGGTGCGCGGCGTGATGTGGACGCGCGCCTTCACTGCATCACCCTGGGGCCTTTGTAGTCGCCGGGCCGGCCGCTCTCGGGCAGGATGCCGAAGCGCCGCGCGACTTCCTGGTAGGCCTCCTCGACGTTGCCCATGTCGCGCCGGAAGCGGTCCTTGTCCATGCGCTCGCCGGTCGACATGTCCCACAGCCGGCAATTGTCGGGGCTGATTTCGTCGGCGATGACGATCTGCAACTCGTCGTCGTTGGTGTAGAGGCGGCCGAACTGCAGCTTGAAGTCGATCAGGCGGATACCGATGCCGAAGAACAGGCCGCTCAAGAAGTCGTTCACGCGGAGCGCCAGCGACATCATGTCGTCGAGGTCGTGGGTACTGGCCCAGCCGAAGGCAGTGATGTGCTCTTCCGAGACCATCGGATTGGACAGCTCGTCCGAGTTGTAGCGGTACTCGACGATCGAGCGCGGCAGCGGCGTCCCCTCGGCGATGCCCAGTCGGGTCGAGATCGAGCCAGCCGCGACATTGCGCACGACGATCTCGATCGGAATGATCTCGACCGCCTTGATCAATTGCTCGCGCATGTTGAGGCGGCGCACGAAGTGCGTCGGCACCCCGATGTCGTTGAGCCGGCTCATGATGTGTTCGGAGATGCGGTTGTTCAACACACCCTTGCCGGTGATGATGCCGTGCTTAGTGTTGTTGAATGCCGTCGCATCGTCCTTGAAGTACTGCACGAGCGTGCCCGGCTCGGGACCCTCGAACAGCGTCTTGACATGGCCTTCGTAAACCTTTTTTCGGCGAACCATGGGTCCACTTTCACGATTGGAGGCCCGGCGCAGCGGCTAGGCAAGGACCATGCGAAAGCCGGCTGAACGCCGACCGCACAGGGCAAGAACATAGTCTATATGCGATGCACAAACAATTACCTGATTACGCACTTTACTCAGCCGGATTGATGTGGTACAAATCATGAACATTTGGTCGTTTTTCTGGAGGTTCACAATGCCACGCAACAAGGTTCAGTTCCAGAAGGGGCTCAGCGAGCCGCGTTTTCGTGAGTTGTACGGTACCGAGGAGCAGTGTCGCGAGGCCCTGTTCCGCTGGCGCTGGCCGGAGGGGTTCGCCTGCCCCCGATGTGGCGCCACGCGCCATTGCGAGATCGCCGGGCGAAAACTCTACCAATGCGCCGCCTGCCGTCATCAAGTCTCGCTGACCGCCGGCACGCTCTTCCACGCGACCAAGCTGGCGCTGACCCTGTGGTTCTCGGCGATCTATCACATGACCCAATCGAAGAAAGGGATCTCCTCCCTCGAACTCGGCCGGCGGCTCGGCGTCACCCAGACCACGGCCTGGAAGATCAAGCAGAAACTGATGCAGTCCATGCTCGAGCGCGACGCCAAATTGCCGCTCACCGGGCGGGTGGAGATGGACGATGCCTACCTCGGCGGCCGCCGTTCCGGGGCCAAGCGCGGCCGGGGCGCGCCGGGCAAGACGCCGTTCGTCGCCGCCGTCCAGACCACGGCGGAGGGCCAGCCCGTGCGCATCAAGCTGCGCCGCGTCAAGGGCTTCCGCAAGAGCGAGATCGCCAAGATGGCCAAGCGCGACCTGAGCCCTGGGGCGACCGTTTTCAGCGACGGGCTCAACTGCTTCACCGCCGTCACCACGCGGGGCTGTGCGCATCATCCGATATCCACCGGCTCCGGACCCGGGGCCGTCGCCGTGCCCGCCTTCAAATGGGTCAACACCACCCTCGGCAACCTCAAAAACACCCTGCGCGGTACCTACCATGCGATCCGACCCAAGCATGTGCCGCGCTACCTGGCGGCGTTCCAGTACCGATACAACCGCCGCTACCGGCTCGCCGACATGATCGAAGCCCTCGGCCGCGATGCCCTGCGCACGCCGCCCATGCCATATCGGCTCCTGAAATTGGCTGAGGTTAGTGCGTAATCAGGAACAATTATGCAAGGGGCGCGGAACGGCGCGGCCTACAGCGCGACGTCGGTGAATGGCGACCTATCGGGCGGCCCGCCGGCAAAACGCCAGATCGCGCGATTGCGCTCGGCCGACAGCGCAATCAACGAACTCGACACCGTGCCGAAGCCGATATCCGATTCGATCGTCATCGCCGAATCCGGGATATTCGCGTCGTCCGTCTCCCGGCAACCCAGCAACGCTTGCCACGCGCGCCAGTCGCCCGAGCCGGGATCGGGCGCCGCGACGGCGTGGAAACGCGGCAGATAGAGCCGGATTCGAGGGCTCGTCGCATCGTTGAGATCGCCGGCGGTAACGATCGAAACGCCATTGGGCACCGCGAATTGCTCGATTTCCGGCGTGCCGTCGGCGTTGCGCAACCAATATGCGAAATGGCGATCGGCGACAATCAGGTTGAAGGCCCGATAGGCGTCGCCGTCGACCATCGACAAAGCCTCGGCCGCCGAAGCGGCATCGTTGTGTGCCAGCGCGGCGAGCGGCAGTTCGCCCCGGCTCCGCTTGTCGGGGTCGGCGCCGAGCGAGCCGCGCCGGTTCGAAACCGCCGCAACGACGCCCGCGTCGTTGACGCCGAGCCAGGTACCACCGGCGGTCTCGTCGCGACCCGCCGTCACGTCGGCTTGCGCCGGCCAATGGCGCGCCGGCGGCTGCCATGGCCGGTCGCGCATCTCGTCGCGGTTGGCGGCGAGGACGAGCGGCCAAGCATGGCCCGGCCGGCGCAAGAGAACGATAGTGCACATGGCGGCATCCGTACCTATATTAGGGGCGACGGACAAGCGCCGTCTGGCAGGGAACCACCATCAATGCGGGGGATAGCGCACCGATGAAAGCCTTCGACAAGCGCAAGGACGAAGCCGAGACCCGGTACAAGCACAGCGAAGAACTGGAATTCAAGGCCGGTGCCCGGCGCAACAAGCTGCTCGGGCTGTGGGCGGCGGAGCAAATGGGCATCACGGGCGATAGCGCGGACGCCTACGCCAGGGAGGTGGTCATCGCCGACTTCGACCGCCCGGGCGACGACGACGTGCTGGAAAAGGTGCACAAGGACCTGACCGACAAGGGCCTCGATATATCGGCGAAACGGGTCCGCAAGGAAATGGACCAGCTGATGGAAGTCGCGCGTGAGCAGGTGCGCAACGAATAGGCGGCCGACGGTCTAGCCCGGATTTCTCACCAAGGACAGGCGCGTCATCGCGTCGGGCGGTCGCCGATCCGCCAGGAGAAGGCCGCGGCGCATAGCCCGGGCTACGCGCAAGGCCTTCGACGCCGCGCCCGCCCGGCGCGACCCTTAAGGGCGGCGGATCTCGGACGACAGGCCGCGTCAAAGCGCTTGCCCGATGCGCGAGTACTCACTTGCACGATGCCACGGTACGTAAGACGGCCTTGCGTGGTCGTCCGGCAAGGCGCCCGGCGCGCCGCGATGCTGGACGCATCACAAGCGCCGGGCAACGCCGCCGGCGGCCGCGCAAGGCCGCCCTGCGGGTCGCGTTTCCCGCCCCCTCGGGGCGTCGGGAACGCTCTGCGATGCCAAGGCATCGCCGTCACGCCCCCGACTGCCGAGGAAACGGGAAACGCGATCCTACGTGCCGTGGAATCGTGCAAGGGAGTACTGGCATCGCGCGGCACGCTTTTCCTAGCCTGTCGGCCGATATCCGCCGTGCCGCACCTGTCCGTGGTGAGAAAGCCGGGCTGCCCCTTCAACCGTCTCCGAACACGCGATCGAAGATCTCGTCGACCCGGGCCGTGTGATAGGCCGGGTCGAACAGGCCGTCGAGGGCAGACGCGTCGAGCTTGGCCGCCACCTCCGGATCCGCCGCGAGCCGATCGCGAAAACTACCGCCTTCGTCCCACACCACCATCGCATTGCGCTGCACGGCCGCGTAGGCCGCCTCGCGCGACACGCCCGTCTGAGTCAACGCCAAGAGGACGCGCTGCGAATAGGCCAGGCCGCCAAGTGCGTCGAGATTGCGCGCCATCGCGTCCGCGTGGACGACCAATTTGTCGATCACGCCGGTCAGCCGCGCCAGCGCGAAGTCGAGCGCGATCGTCGCGTCGGGCGCCATGACGCGCTCGACCGATGAATGCGAGATGTCGCGCTCGTGCCACAGCGCGATGTTCTCGAGCGCCGGCGTCACCGCAGCGCGCACGATACGTGCGAGGCCGGTCAGGTTTTCGGTCAGGATCGGGTTGCGCTTGTGCGGCATCGCCGACGATCCCTTCTGACCGGGCGAGAAGTATTCCTCGGCCTCGCGCACCTCGCTGCGTTGCAAGTGGCGGATTTCGATGGCGAGGCGCTCGATCGAGCCGGCGACGACACCGAGCGTGGCGAAGAACATGGCGTGGCGGTCGCGCGGGATGACCTGCGTCGAGACTGGCTCGACCGCAAGACCCAGCTTGTCGGCAACATGTGCCTCGACACTCGGGTCGATGTTGGCGAAGGTGCCGACGGCGCCCGAGATCGCGCAGGTCGCGACGCCGCGCCGCGCCGCCTCGAGCCGTTCGCGGTTGCGCGCGAACTCGGCATAGGCCTGGGCCAGTTTCAACCCGAAGGTGGTCGGCTCGGCATGGATGCCGTGGCTGCGGCCAACGCACAGCGTGTCCTTGTGCTCGAAGGCGCGCCGTTTCAACGCCTTGAGGAGCGCATCGATGTCATCGAGCAGCAGGCGCGCCGCACGGTCGAGTTGAACCGCGAAACAGGTGTCGAGCACGTCGGACGACGTCATGCCCTGATGGACGAAGCGCGCCTCGTCGCCGACATGCTCGGCGAGATAGGTCAGGAAGGCGATGACGTCGTGCTTGGTCTCGCGCTCGATTTCCTCGATGCGCGCGACGTCGACGTCGTCGAGCGCAGGCTGGCCGCGTTGCCAGACGGCCCGCGCGGCCTCGGCTGGCACGACGCCGAGTTCAGCGAGTGCGTCCAAGGCATGCGCCTCGATCTCGAACCAGATGCGATATCGCGTTTCGTCCCGCCAGATATCGCTCATCCCGGGACGGCTGTAGCGTGGGATCATTCGGTACTCCCCCATGAAGCGGCAAAACATATCACCATTTAACGGGCGAACCCATCGGACAGGGGGCAAAATCCACCGGACCGCGCGATTTTCGCCTCTGCTAAACGCTCGTGATCGGGGTGTAGCCGGGCTGGGCTGCGACGCGCGCGAGCCACGCCCGCAGCGCCGGATAACCCGCCAGGTCGAAGCCGCCCTCGTCGGCGACATGGGTGTAGGCGTAGAGCGCGATGTCGGCGATCGTGCAGCGCGGGCCGACGAAATAGTCGCGTTCGCGCAAGTGTCTTTCCATGACGCCGAGCGCGGCGTGGCCCTGGGCCCGCTTGTCCTCGAGCGCCGCGCGTTTGGCGTCGTCGAGCGCGAGGTGCTTCAGCCAGAAGCGCGCCGTGGCGATGTTCGGCTCGTGGCTGTACTGCTCGAAGAACATCCAGCGCAGCGCCTCGGCTCGGCCACGCCGGTCGTCGGGCAGGAACGGTGTGCCCTCGGCGAGGTAGTACAGGATGGCGTTCGATTCGGGCAGGAAGGAGCCGTCCTCGAGCTCGAGCACGGGGATGCGGCCGTTGGCGTTCTTGGCCAGGAACGCGGGCGTCCGCGTCTCGCCCTCGACGATGTTGTATTCGATCAGCTCGAAGGACGACCCGAGCATCGAGAGCAGCAGGCGCACCTTGTAGCCGTTGCCCGAGTCCGAATAGTCGTGCAGCCGCAGCGTCACGGCGCCCCGCCCGCGTCGGTGATCTCAGCCGGCAGGTTGTGCTCGAAGCGCTTGAGACCGTGTATCTCGGGCAGCCATGGCGCCCGGCCGTCCCACAGAAGCTCGTATCCCGGCCTCAGCGCATGGGGTTTGTCGAGCGCCCCGAGATAGACGTCGAAGCTGTCGGTATCGGCCCACTCGGAGAACAGCGGCGAGCCACATTGCGGGCAGAAATGCCGCCAGCCCTCGGGCGAGGACTGGAAATGGTCGGTCTCGCCCTGCTCGATGCTGAAACGCTCGCGCGGGAACACCGCGAAGGCGAGGAACGACGAACCCGAGTTGCGGCGGCAGGTCTCGCAGTGGCAGAGCCCGACCCGCAGGGGCTCCCCCGCGGCGCGAATGCGCACGGCCCCGTCCGGCTTAACCAATTCGGGAAGAGTCAGCCTCATCGCGAATCGGTCTTACCCGCCGTCGGGTCGCCCTGTGGTGCGGTCCAGCAGGCCGGGGTGTTTCAGCTTGATGACGATGTCGTCCGGAAGCTTGCGGCGGTCGAGGACTTTGACCTTGTTCAACTCGAAGGGGAGTGGCACGCGCCCCATCACCCGATCGCCGTAACCGAATTCGACCTCGCCTCGCTCCGGCAAGGCCACGGGGAAGTAGCCAAGGAGCGCCAAATTGTCGTCGGCGACGTCGGTCCAGGAGCTGGGCAGCATCTTCTTGTCGTCATCGCTGGGGATGATGCGTACAAAGGGTTCGGCGCCGCGGTGAGGGAAATACGATCCCGTGATCTTTACTTCAACCATCAACTGTGGATACTCTTTCATCTCCACGACCACCTCCCGCGTGTGCATTTCCAATTCCTTGTGCGGCGTGATTGATGTGAACATGGATTTATCCCATCGTTCTACTGGGTGAATTCGATGTCGTCGATGGCGATCTCGCCCTGCGCCTTCACACTAAACTGGAGGCTTAAGGTCACGACGTCGCCTAAGTTTACCTTGTCGACGTTCAAGCACACGATCGTATAGGACTTGAGCGGGATACGCACTGTACGCATCGCTGACTTGATGAGGCTGGTGTCGTTTCTGGCGTGAGGGTATGGGATTGCCGCGAAGGCACTGACCCGAATGGCGCGTTCGCTGCCGGCGGAATCCTTCAGTGCCACGCGCAGGTCCTGGGACTGGTTGACCGGGTTGGCGGCGCTACCGGCCTTCTGTGCAATACGAAAGCTCAGCGTCTCGAACGCCGTCAGGTCGCGATCACCCACAGGGATCGTGACGGTGATCATGTCGCCGGTGCCGTTCCATTCCAGTTGCAGGCCCGCACTGTCGTGCGGCGACTTGGGATCCATCGCATGGAGCGCATTCTCGGTGGGATCGGCTGGCAGACCGGTCTGGGCCACGGTGCCGCCCATGAGCGTGGTCTGCTGCCAGCTCGTCGCGGTGTGCGGTCCCTCGAAGTCATCGAGCACCTTGACGCTGGTTGCGTCCTTGTACTGGGGATAGATTTCGATGGCGCCGCCCAGGGCCTGGGTGACCGTCTGTGGCTGCCATTCGCCCTTGAAGATACCCGCCCACTTGGCCTCGGGCTGCAGGTGGAGGCGGAAGAAGGCGTTCATATAGCCTTTGGAGATGTTTTTCTGGTGGATGGGGTCGAGGGCGTTGAGCTGATCAGAAAGGCTGGCGTCGTAGTTCGTGGTAATGAATCCGTTGTGGGTGGCTCCGTAAACGAAAGCCATCGATTTCTGGGCGCCTGAAGCCCGGTCATAGAGCGAGAAGCCCGTCTGAAGGACGGTGTAGCCAGATGTCCAGGTGCCGCCGTAGATGTCTCCGTCGAGCGAACCGTAGAGCACGAAGAATGGCGTGGCATGGCCCCCGCCCAACACCTCCGTGCCATACTGATCGGTCGGCGCCAGGGCGATGACGGCATTGATCTGGTGGCCCAACGCGTTCTCCTGGTTGAGGCGCGCGGCCTTGACGACAGCCTCGCCGCCCCGGCTGTGCCCCATAATGCCGATATTGTTCTGCACCGTGGCCCCGAAGTCTGCGTTGAGGATGGTCAGGTGCTCGAACAGAACGTTGGCCCGGCCCAGACCTCTCATGCCGTGCGAGGTCGAGTTATAGCGGCAATCGACGCTGGCGGCGATGAAGCCGTTGTGGGCGAAATGCTGCAGCAAAAAGTCATAAGTCGTGTAGTCCTGGCCATTGCCGTGCACAATTGTCAATGGCGGAGCAAAAAGGGACCACCTCGGCGGTGTAAGAAGGGACCGCTTGGCGGCTGCGGGCTTGTCCCCGTAGTCCACGGGAGGGCCCCGCGCGCGACGCGGCGTGCCCTCAACAGGCTGACGCGGCGGCGCGCGCGGGAGGGACCTGTGGGCCCACGGGGTCAAGCGTGGGCTGGGTGGTCGGTTCAGTTAGCAGTCGGGGTTTGACGCCTGCGGCTCTGGTTGAGCCTGTAGCTGTCACCGTTCATCTCGAGGATGTTGACGTGGTGGGTGAGGCGATCGAGGAGCGCGCCGGTGAGGCGCTCGGAGCCGAACACCTCGGTCCATTCGTCGAAGGGCAGATTGGTGGTGACCAGGGTCGAGCCCCGCTCGTAGCGTTGGCTGAACACCTCGAACAACAGCTCGGCGCCGGTCTTCGACAGCGGCACGAAGCCGAGTTCGTCGACGATCAGAAGCTTGTAGGTGGCGAGCTTCTTCTGGAACCTCAGCAGCTGCTTGTCATCGCGGGCCTCGATGAGTTCGTGGACCAGCGCGGCGGCGGTGATGAAGCCGACCGAGAGGCCCTTCTGGCAGGCCGCCAGGCCGAGACCGAGGGCGATGTGGGTCTTGCCGGTCCCACTGTTGCCGAGCGCGATGAGGTTCTCGCGGCGCTCGATGTACTCGCAGCGGGCCAGCTCCAGGACCAGCGCCTTGTTGAGCGAGGGGATGACCTTGAAGTCGAAGCTGTCGAGGCTCTTGACCACGGGGAAGCGCGCCGCCTTGATGCGCCGCTCGACCATGCGGCGCTCGCGGTCGATCAGCTCGAGCTCGGCGAGTCTCAACAGGTAGCGGACGTGATCGACGCCTTCCGAGGCGCACTGCCGGGCGATCTTGTCGTACTCGCGCAGGAAGGTCGGCAGCTTCAGCGTCTTGAGGTGGTGGGCGAGCAGCACTTGCGGTGTGTCGGTCATGCGCCGAGCCCCGACAGCAGGCTCATGTACGACTTGGCGGACGTCATCGCGACCCGGGCGCGCGGCAGATACGGATAGACGTCGAGGTTGAGCCTGGGCGGCCGCCGCTCGATGCGGCACAGTACCAGGTGCTTCACCGCATCAAAGCCGATTGCGCCGAGCCGCAGGGCGTCGCCGACCGCACCCTCGACCTCCTCGAGCCGGAAGGTCTCCAGTAGACGGAGCACCTGGACGTACTCGCGCTTGCCTGCCTTGCCCATACGAGCTTCGAGGAGCCGCCGCAGAGTGATGAAGGCCTCGGGCAGGTCCCAGCCCGCCAATGGCGCGGCCTGGTCGAGGGCGCCGATCTTCTGCTCGATCAAGGGCAGGTAATGCAGCGGGTCGAAGATCAGGTCCTCGCTGTCGTAGGACCGGCGGTGCCGGGCGATCACCTCGGCCCCGCAGCTGATCACCACCTCATCGACGTAGCCCCGGATGAGCACCTCACGGTGGCCGTAGGCCACGGGCACGGAATAGTCGTTGCTGCGGTAACGCACCAGCGACAGCGAACTCGCCCGTCCAGGGCGCTTATCGCAGGCATCATAGGGAGCAGGCGGCAATGGCAAGAGAACTTGACGATCCCGCTCGAGACGCTCGCCGATGGTCTCCTTATATGAGGCGTTTGCTGTCAAGGTGGATTTAATCTACGCGGCACATGATCGTCTCTTCCATTGGTTATGGCTTTGTATCCAGGGCGGGTCTTGCGATGAGTTCCGTGTTTCGTGCGAGTGATCGCATCACCTTATATCCGGCAGCTCCGATCCGGCTTGCCACAATGCTGTATACATGGACCATCACAGGACGGGGATGGGACTAATCTTGTGGACGGCACCTTCGCCAAGGAGACATGCAGTCACACATCCAACCTGCCAACAAGCGTTCCCATCGGGGAATGAAGCCCGTTAGAACGCTGAGCTGATCCGCAGTCCTATTTGACGACAGCACCCACCGGGATCAGCCCGGTTTCCAGATACCGCCAAAGCGCGATCGCCAGTTTGCGGGCCAGGGCGACGATCATGACGCGCCTGATGCGCCCCTTCTGACCTTGGGTGCGGTCATGGAACCACTGGGTCAGAGCGCTATCGGGTTGATGGCGGACCCAAAGCCATGCGGCTTCGATCATGGCAACCCGTGCCAGCCGATTGCCCGCCTTGGAGATGCCTTGGCTGCGGCGCCCGTCGCCGCTGTCATAGGCACTGGGCGTGATCCCGATATAGCTTGCCACCTGTCGGCGATTGGCGAACTGGCGATAATAGACTTCCCGTGCGAGCGTCGTGGATAAGGCCGGGCCGAGGCCCTTTAAGCGCAGCAGCTGGTGACGCTTGCTTTCCGTGGCCACACACGGTGTCGGCGCTTGATCACGCTCACGCTCGACCTCGACGATCTGCGCTTGGACCTGGGCCAGTCTCGCGATCTCCCGCGCGATCTCGCGGCCGAGACGGTCCGGCAGGGGTCGGCCGTCTCCGGTGACCAGCGCCGCCGGTGTCAAGGTCTTGTAGCGCGCCTTGACATTGATGCCGCGAATGCCCTGACCGAATAGCAGACCCTTGATCCGGTTGATGTGGGCGGTTCGCTCGCGGACCAATCGGTCACGTTCCCGATGAGAGCGGCGAAGGTCCTCCTCCGCGACGCTCGGAATCACCACCATGGAGCAGACATGACGCTCGCCGCGGCACCAGGCGATCAGCGTATGAAGAATATTCTCGACATCGATGCGGTCGGTCTTCACCCGCCGCGCCCGGCGGTTGACCCGCAAGCTGGCCGGCTCCATGACCAGACACTCGATGCCGCGCTGCTCGAGGAACCGCGCCAACCAGAAGCCGTCGTAGCCGGCCTCGTAGCACAGCGTTATCGTCGGCGTTCGACCCGTCACCTTGACCACCCGGTCCCGCGCCGCGTCCAGCTTGGCCATCAGTCCTTCAGCGTCGCCGCCCTTGATCGGATGCAAGCTCGGATTGCCCCGCCCCGGAGCCTGGATCGCCAAAAGCCAGCTGTTCTTGCTCAACTCCAGTGCCGCATAAATAGCGTGTTCATTGGAGGTCGATACCGGAAACTGTGCCATCGTGTCGCTCCTTCTGATCGAGGTTGAAATAATCGAAGGAGCTTGAGGCTGCGTCCTTCAGCCTCATAGCATCTTGTGGCCCCGCAGCCGCGCCGCCTGGCGCCGGCGGCACTGTTCGGCGAGAGCATCGTTGAGGGCCGCGAAGCTCTCGGCACGCGGGACGGGGACCAGGAAGTTCCGCCGGATGAAGCCGACCAGTCCCTCGACCTTGCCCTTGTCGTTGCCCTTGCCCGGCCGGCCGAACCTGTCCTCGAACAGATAGTGGGACTGAAGCTCCGTGAAGACGCGCGTTCGCTGCCGCTTCCCATCGCCCAGGATCCGGGCAACCGCCAGCTTGGTGTTGTCGTACAGGATGGATCGGGGGACGCCGCCGAAGAAGGCAAACGCCGCGTTGTGGCCATCGCAGAATGCTTCGGTCGTCTCCGCCGGATAGGCCGCAACAAAGCAACCATCACTGTGGGGAAGGTCGAAGGCAAGGAAGTGGATCTTCCGTAACGCGCCGCCGATCACCGCCATCGCTTCGCCGAAGTCCGCCTGGGCGTGACCGGGGGAATGGGAGAGTGGCACGAACACCTCACGCGACCGAAGCCCCTGCTCACGAACGTAGTCCTTCACGATGGTGTAGCCGCCCGTGAAACCGTACTCGTCCCGGAGGCGGTCGAAGATGCGCTTCGCAGTGTGCCGTTGCTTGCGGTGGCTGGTCCGATCGTCTTCCAAGATCCGATCGATGATTCCCGTGAACGGACCCAGCTTTGGCCGCCTCGGCGGCGCGCTTCGGCGATACCCTGGCGGCACCGAGAACGACAGCATCTTACGGACCGTCTTGCGGTCTACACCAAACACCCGCGAGGCCTCGCGGGTGCTCATCCCCTCGACATGACACGCCCGCCGAACCCGTGCGTACAACTCCACCCGATACATCCCCCCCGCCTTCCAGTCAGAGCAACCCTGACAGAAGGCTATACGCGGTCCCATTTTGGTCCGCCGCAGCCGGATCGACCGGCCGCTTCAGTGGGGGATTATTGCTCTGCCGTTCTCACCATCTGGGGAATCTCGGATTAGCCCGCCAGGGGCGGCGGTCATGGCGCAAATTCAATCGATCAGTCCCGACACCTCGGCCGACCAGGCGATGGCCATCCTCGATCGTGACGGCGCGGTCATCTACGAGCGCCTTCTCGACGCTGAGACGATCGAGGTGATCCAGGCCGAGCTCGGCAGCTATCTCGACCGCTCCTATCTCGGCGAGGGCGAGTTCTGGGGGTTCAAGACCAAGCGAATCAGTAGCCTGGTGGCGAAGTCGCGGACCTTCGCCGAGCGGGTCGCGCCCAACCCGGTGATCCTCGCGGTCATGGACCAGCTCCTCGGGCCGCGCTGCGAGCGCTACCAACTCCACGTCACCCAGACCGTCAACATCGGCCCCGGTGAAGGGGAGCAGATCCTGCACCGCGACGACGGCTTGCTGCCCTTCGTCCATCCCGGCCCCCAGGCACTCTGTAACACCATGTGGTCGCTCACCGACTTCACGGCGGAACTCGGCGCGACGCGGGTGATCGTGGGAAGCCACCAGTGGGACGACCAGCGCCTGCCCGGCGCGGACGACGAGACCGCCCAGGCGATCATGCCGCGCGGTTCCTGCCTGATCTACGTCGGCTCGGTCTGGCATGGCGGCGGCGCCAACCGGACAGCGGATCAGTGGCGCACCGGGATGATCTGCGGCTACAGCCTGGGCTGGCTGCGCCAGGAGGAAAACCAGTACCTCGCCGTGCCGCCGGCGGTTGCCAAGGACCTGCCCGAGCATGTCCAGCACCTGATCGGTTACAAGCTTCACGGCGGCTTCCTCGGCTGGGTCGAGGGACACGACCCCCATATCGTCCTCGAAGACCGCTACAGCGACGTCATGCCCGCCTCGCCAGAGGGCGGCGAGGCCACCGCGGAAACCCAGATGCTCAAGACTGCCACACTTGGCGATCCCCGCTTCATCACCCTGGGCTGAGTTCGGTCTCGCGAGGCCGCGACGCCTACGCCGCGCGCTCGGGCGAGATTGACGACCTAGTGCTCGCGGCTGCGCAGGCGGTGTGGCGTTGCCAGTCGCTGAGTCCGTTTCCCGCTCGAAACGAGACATCCGCGACGACGTCGCTTGAGGTCCACTCATGCCCCTTTGCGGTCATTCCGTCGTTTGAAAGCCAAGACGCGCATCCATGCCGAGCGGTTGCGTCTGACGCTCGATCACAGTCGCGATGACGATACCGCCGTCGTCTCACCGGTCCCGACCCATACCGACGTCGCGAGCCGCGCCAGCAGGCACCTTGAAACGGTGACGCGTGAACTGAACGACCGACCCGCACCGGCCTGATCAAGCCCCGCCACGGCGTGCTCGAAATCTGCGACGTGCCCCGGCCCGCGCGATTGGTCGAAGAGGTCGCCGGTCGGTAACCGCCGCTCAAACGGCGGCCATCGGAATTTCCCCATCATTTGTGCGAAATCCCACAGCCGGTGTCTCGGCACGATTGCATCGTGTCCGTGCGGCGACGTTCGCCGAGCCCTGGCACTGCAAAAATTTTGAATTTCGAGCGGCGCCGGCTCCGATTGCCGCACCGGGATGTTCTTCGTCCCCGATGCCACGCAACCGAGATGCATGAAAGTGAGGCGAAAGTGCAAGAGTTACTGGGTCATGTGATGTCGCCGCGCTGCCTGTTGATCGCCAACGAGGCGGTCGAACTCGACTATTTGGCGTTGTCCTACCGCGAGCAGGGCCGCTACATCGAAGCTGAGCAGCTGCTGAAACGCTCGCTCTTGATTCGAAAGCAGGCGCTCGGGCCCGAGCACCCCGATGTTGCCATGAGTCTCGAGAACTATGCCAGCCAGCTTCGCGAGACCGGGCGCGACGCCAAGGCCACGCGGCTCGAGACCCGCGCCCAGGCGATCCACGCCAAGAACGTCGAGGCGGGCTTGTAGGATAAAGGCCGTTTGTAACGTTTACCGGTCGTCACGGTGGGGACCGGCCGAGGAGCTCCCGAGACCGAGCAGCTGGTCAAAGCGAGGCAACCGCGAACCCGTGATGTCAGGCTCGTCGAGGCGAGTCGATCGGCTTTCATCGGTAGCAGACCAGGGAGCTAATCATGCGAAATTCAGCAAAACTATTTGTCGTGGTAATGTTGGTTTTTTTCGTAGCAGCCTGCTCATCCGGCGTGACACGCGCGCCAGAGATCGGGTTGCAGAGCCCGCAGTTCGATGAGCCGGGAGAAAAGGCTGGAAGCCTGAGCGTCAACCTAACGGAAGAAGCGCGAAAAGAGGTCACCGAGAACTTCAAATTTGACCAAGGGCATCTGCATGAGACGATCCGTCGTGCCCTCGAAGTAAACAATCTGCTCTCGGCGAACCCCGACCCCTCGCTGCCAAGCGTAGTGGTCATGGTGACCTCGGTCCGCGTCAGGTCCAATTTTTCTGCTGTTATGTTCGGCTTCATGGCGGGGGATGATCACATCGACGGCGACGTGTTGGTTCACGCGGCCAACGGGAGCGAGTTGCAAAGGTTCAGTGTCTCGGCATCCTACGCCCTGGGTGGTTTGGCGGGCGGTCAGGACAGTGCACGGATGGGCTGGCTCTATGAAAGCTTCGCCGAGCGCATGATGGAAGAGCTGACAGGTAAATCCAAGTAGCCTATATTTGCAGTGACGCGGAGACCTGCAATGCAGCGTTATTGTCCGTATCTCGTAATCATGATTTTGCTCGCGACGGGGCCGGTCTTTGCGGTCGCTCCCAACGGCGTCGATACCGTCTTGCCTTGGTCGCCCATATCGAACCATCTATGGTTAGCCGGTTCATCGAGGGAAACCACTGGCCCCGTTGGCAACCTGTCAAAGATGGAGCGGCTTGAATGGCGCATCGGGGCTGTTGTGGCTGGGGGTGAGCTGTGTGGATATTACAGCAAGGCCGCAAAGGTCAGTTCTTTCATGGCAGCATCGCCCTATTTCAAGAAAGGAATTTCCCAATCGGGGCGCTTTGATTTCGCTACAGGATGCGGCAGTTATGAAAAAGCGCTCGATAATTTGATTGGTCGAAAAAAGGATTGGGAAACTTATTTAGCGGCAACATATTCCAGTTAAGATACCTCGACAGCTTCCAAAGAGGATAGACGCCAGACCGCGGCGCTCGCGCCGCCGCCGGAAGAGAGTATTCCTATTGCGGAAGACGACCTGTTGACGGATGGAAACGTCAAACGAGTCGTCATGGAATTTTATAACGCTCGCAAAATAAGAAGGCCGGGCAGTTGGGCAGGCAGTTTTCGCGTGAGCAATATGGACGAAGTTGTTGAAATCACATTAAATAATATGGGGCTGTCCTAGTGTCCCGATTCCGAAGTTCGCATGATTTTCGCCTGCTGTTCAGCGATTTCGATTGTTCGGAGGCAGAAGCGCTGGATGGCGCCGAGGATGTCATCGGCGGATTTGGTCCATTTGAAGGGTTTGGGGTTCTGGTTTGTCGTGTCGATGTAGTCGAGGATGGTGCGCTCCAACTCCTTGGTGGAGCGATGGACGCCGCGCCTGATCTGCTTGTCGGTCAGCAGCCCGAACCAGCGCTCGACCTGGTTCAGCCAGGAGGCGCTGGTGGGTGTGAAATGGGCCTGCCAGCGCGGCCGTTTGGCGAACCAGTCGCGGATCGCCTTGGTCTTGTGGGTCCCGTAGTTGTCCATGACGATGTGGATGTCGAGATCAGCAGGGACGTTCGCCTCGACGAGGTCGAGGAATTTGCGGAACTCTCGGGCCCGATGGCGCGGGAAACATTTGCCGATGATCTCTCCCGTGGCGATGTCGAGGGCCGCGAAGAGAGAGGTCGTGCCGTGGCGCTTGTAGTCGTGGCTGCGCCGCTCCGCCTGCCCGGGGCGCATCGGCAAGAGGGGCTGGGAACGGTCCAGGGCCTGGATCTGGCTCTTTTCGTCGACACAGAGAACCAGGGCACGATCCGGCGGCGCCAAATACAGACCGACGATGTCGCGGACCTTCTCCACGAAGAAGGGATCGCTCGACAGCTTGAAGGTCTCCGAGCGATGCGGCTGCAAGCCGAAGGCCCGCCAGATGCGATGAATGGTCGAGGGCGCGTGGCCGCTCGCCCGCGCCATCGAGCGAAGGCTCCAATGGGTCGCGTCCGGCGGCGTCTCTTCCAGCGTCAGCCGGACCGCTTCCGCGATGGCGTCATCGCCGATTTGACGCGGCGCGCCGGGGCGGGGTTCGTCGTACAGACCGTCGAGGCCCTCCGCCGCATAGCGGCGACGCCACTTGCCCACGGTGTCCGCGCTCGCCTCGAGACGAACGGCGATCTCCTTGTTCTCCAACCCTTCCGCCGCCGCCAAGACGATCCGAGCCCGCCGCGCAAGCCCCTGCGACGTCTTGCGACGACGAGACAGCGCCTCCAATTCGGCGCGCTCGTCATCGCTCAAAGAGATCGTCACCGCCACTCTCGCCATCAATCGCGCCTCCTAAAAACAAATAGAGACATAATCATATCAATTTATCGATCAGGACACTAGCTAAGCGGCATGCTTAGGCTAGGATGGCGGGATGTACGAGAGGAAAAGCCGGCTCAGTGATTGGAAGCGCGGTCGTCTGATTGAGCACTTCGTTGCGGGTACGACGGCTCGGGCAGCAGCCGAACTGGTTGGCGTCCACCGGAACACGGCGGCCTCGTTTTATACTCGGCTGAGAACGGCAGAGCAATAATCCCCCACTGAAGCGGCCGGTCGATCCGGCTGCGGCGGACCAAAATGGGACCGCGTATAGCCTTCTGTCAGGGTTGCTCTGACTGGAAGGCGGGGGGGATGTATCGGGTGGAGTTGTACGCACGGGTTCGGCGGGCGTGTCATGTCGAGGGGATGAGCACCCGCGAGGCCTCGCGGGTGTTTGGTGTAGACCGCAAGACGGTCCGTAAGATGCTGTCGTTCTCGGTGCCGCCAGGGTATCGCCGAAGCGCGCCGCCGAGGCGGCCAAAGCTGGGTCCGTTCACGGGAATCATCGATCGGATCTTGGAAGACGATCGGACCAGCCACCGCAAGCAACGGCACACTGCGAAGCGCATCTTCGACCGCCTCCGGGACGAGTACGGTTTCACGGGCGGCTACACCATCGTGAAGGACTACGTTCGTGAGCAGGGGCTTCGGTCGCGTGAGGTGTTCGTGCCACTCTCCCATTCCCCCGGTCACGCCCAGGCGGACTTCGGCGAAGCGATGGCGGTGATCGGCGGCGCGTTACGGAAGATCCACTTCCTTGCCTTCGACCTTCCCCACAGTGATGGTTGCTTTGTTGCGGCCTATCCGGCGGAGACGACCGAAGCATTCTGCGATGGCCACAACGCGGCGTTTGCCTTCTTCGGCGGCGTCCCCCGATCCATCCTGTACGACAACACCAAGCTGGCGGTTGCCCGGATCCTGGGCGATGGGAAGCGGCAGCGAACGCGCGTCTTCACGGAGCTTCAGTCCCACTATCTGTTCGAGGACAGGTTCGGCCGGCCGGGCAAGGGCAACGACAAGGGCAAGGTCGAGGGACTGGTCGGCTTCATCCGGCGGAACTTCCTGGTCCCCGTCCCGCGTGCCGAGAGCTTCGCGGCCCTCAACGATGCTCTCGCCGAACAGTGCCGCCGGCGCCAGGCGGCGCGGCTGCGGGGCCACAAGGAGACCATCGGCGAGCGTCTCGAGCGGGATCGTCAAGTTCTCTTGCCATTGCCGCCTGCTCCCTATGATGCCTGCGATAAGCGCCCTGGACGGGCGAGTTCGCTGTCGCTGGTGCGTTACCGCAGCAACGACTATTCCGTGCCCGTGGCCTACGGCCACCGTGAGGTGCTCATCCGGGGCTACGTCGATGAGGTGGTGATCAGCTGCGGGGCCGAGGTGATCGCCCGGCACCGCCGGTCCTACGACAGCGAGGACCTGATCTTCGACCCGCTGCATTACCTGCCCTTGATCGAGCAGAAGATCGGCGCCCTCGACCAGGCCGCGCCATTGGCGGGCTGGGACCTGCCCGAGGCCTTCATCACTCTGCGGCGGCTCCTCGAAGCTCGTATGGGCAAGGCAGGCAAGCGCGAGTACGTCCAGGTGCTCCGTCTACTGGAGACCTTCCGGCTCGAGGAGGTCGAGGGTGCGGTCGGCGACGCCCTGCGGCTCGGCGCAATCGGCTTTGATGCGGTGAAGCACCTGGTACTGTGCCGCATCGAGCGGCGGCCGCCCAGGCTCAACCTCGACGTCTATCCGTATCTGCCGCGCGCCCGGGTCGCGATGACGTCCGCCAAGTCGTACATGAGCCTGCTGTCGGGGCTCGGCGCATGACCGACACACCGCAAGTGCTGCTCGCCCACCACCTCAAGACGCTGAAGCTGCCGACCTTCCTGCGCGAGTACGACAAGATCGCCCGGCAGTGCGCCTCGGAAGGCGTCGATCACGTCCGCTACCTGTTGAGACTCGCCGAGCTCGAGCTGATCGACCGCGAGCGCCGCATGGTCGAGCGGCGCATCAAGGCGGCGCGCTTCCCCGTGGTCAAGAGCCTCGACAGCTTCGACTTCAAGGTCATCCCCTCGCTCAACAAGGCGCTGGTCCTGGAGCTGGCCCGCTGCGAGTACATCGAGCGCCGCGAGAACCTCATCGCGCTCGGCAACAGTGGGACCGGCAAGACCCACATCGCCCTCGGTCTCGGCCTGGCGGCCTGCCAGAAGGGCCTCTCGGTCGGCTTCATCACCGCCGCCGCGCTGGTCCACGAACTCATCGAGGCCCGCGATGACAAGCAGCTGCTGAGGTTCCAGAAGAAGCTCGCCACCTACAAGCTTCTGATCGTCGACGAACTCGGCTTCGTGCCGCTGTCGAAGACCGGCGCCGAGCTGTTGTTCGAGGTGTTCAGCCAACGCTACGAGCGGGGCTCGACCCTGGTCACCACCAATCTGCCCTTCGACGAATGGACCGAGGTGTTCGGCTCCGAGCGCCTCACCGGCGCGCTCCTCGATCGCCTCACCCACCACGTCAACATCCTCGAGATGAACGGTGACAGCTACAGGCTCAACCAGAGCCGCAGGCGTCAAACCCCGACTGCTAACTGAACCGACCACCCAGCCCACGCTTGACCCCGTGGGCCCACAGGTCCCTCCCGCGCGCGCCGCCGCGTCAGCCTGTTGAGGGCACGCCGCGTCGCGCGCGGGGCCCTCCCGTGGACTACGGGGACAAGCCCGCAGCCGCCAAGCGGTCCCTTCTTACACCGCCGAGGTGGTCCCTTTTTGCTCCGCCATTGACAATGACCGGCGCGGCGCCGGCCTGGACGCCGAGGCGCGCGCCGCCGTCGACTTCGAGCTCGACTGCCTGCTTGTTGCACAGATCGAGCATCATCCGGCAGGTGACGTTGCCTTCCTTCTTCGAGCCGCCCGTCAGGTGCCGTACACCGCCCAGCGCGAGCATCTGCGAGCCGTATTCGGCGGTCGTGACATGGCCGACCTGCTCGCCCTCGCAGCGCACCGCCGCCTGCTCGGGGCCGATGTAGCGGTCGGTGTCGATCTTCATCTTGATGCCGCAGTAGCTGAAGATGCCCTCGGTCACCACGGTCACCATGTCGACGCCGTCGTGCTCGGCGGCGACGATGAAGGGCGCCGGCTTGTAGTCGGGGTACGTGGTGCCCGAGCCGATGCCGGTCAGGAAGGCCGGCCCCTTCGAGATCAGGTCGCCGTCCCAGTCGCCGGCGAGGAACGGCACCATGCGGCCGTCCTCGTCGAGCGTCTTGCGCGCCATGACCACCGGGTCGGTGCGCGTCAACACGCCGTCGGCGTTGGCGTAGCGGTCGCAGGCGCCGGTTCGCCCGGGCCGGATGCGGCACAGCACCGGGCAGGCGTCGCAGATGACGACGTCGTCGCGCCCGCGTTTACCGGCGGCCTCGGTCATGCTTCCCTCCCCGCTTCGTTGGCGAGGATGGCGGCGCGCACCCGGTCGGGTGTCGCCGGCAGGCGGCGGATGCGCGCGCCGGTGGCGTGGTGGATGGCGCCCAGGATCGCCGGTGCGGTCGGGACCAGCGCCGGCTCGCCGATGCCTTTGGCGCCGTAGGGGCCGAGTGGCTCGGCGTCATCGACCGATATGCAGTCGATCTCGGGCACGTCGCCGAAGGTCGGGATCAGATAGTCGTGCAGGTTCTCGCTGACGCCGGGGATGTATTCCTCCATCAGCGCGAAGCCGATGCCCTGGGCGACGCCGCCGTGGATCTGTCCCTCGACCTGGACCGGATTGATCGCGCGCCCGACATCGTGCGCCGCGACGATGCGCCGCGGCTTGACGGTGCCCAGCTCGACGTCGACCTCGACCTCGGCGATCTGCGCGGCGAAGCCGTAGGTCGCGTAAGGCACCCCCTGCCCTTCGGCGTCGAGCGTCGTGGTCGGCGGGTCGAAATGCCCCTCGCCGAGCAGCACGTCGCCGTTGGCGTCCTCGGCCAATCCGGCGAGATCGATGGCGCGGCCGGCGTCGCCCTCGCGCACCACGACCCGGCCGTCACCGATCTCGATGGCCGCGGCGTCGCCGGTGTTGGCGAGGCGCAGGATCTGCCCGCGTAGGTTGAGACCAGCCAACTCGGCGGCCTTGCCGGAGACGAAGGCTTGGCGCGACGCCGAGGTCTTGCCGGCGTCGGCGGTCCGATCGGTATCGCCCATGACCAGCGCGAACAGCGCCATCTCGACACCCAACGCGTCGGCGCAGATCTGCGTCATGATCGTGTTGGAGCCCTGGCCGATGTCGACCGCGCCGTTGTACAGCGTGAGCGTGCCGTCGCGCTTCAGCCCGACGCGCATGGTCGACGGGTTCGACAGCGAGGTGTTGCCGATGCCGTACCACATGCAGCCGATGCCGACGCCCTGCCGCAGGCTCGTCGCGCCCGCGTTGAAGGCTTCGGCCGCCGCGCGGCGCTCGCGCCATTGGGGCTTGAGCGCCTCGAGGCAGGCGACCAGGCCGCAGCTCGCCTCGAGCGTCTGGCCGGTCGCCGTCGTGTCGCCCGCGCGGATCGCGTTGATCAGGCGGAACTCGAGCGGATCGATGTCGAGCCGCTCGGCGAGTTCGTCGATCAGACCCTCGTGGACCAGCGCGCCCTGCGGCACGCCGAAGCCACGGAAGGCGCCACTCGGCGGCGCGTTGGTGTAGATCGCCCGGCCGCGCGCCTCGATCGCCGGTACGCGGTAGGGCCCGGTGGCGTGGACCGGCACCCGGTTGGCCACGGTCGGCCCCCATGAGGCATAGGCGCCGGTGTCGAAGTCGGCATGGAACGCGAGCCCGGTCAGCCGGCCGTCGTGCGTGCAGCCCATCCGTCCGGTCATACGCGCCGGGTGGCGCTTGGTCGTCGCGGCCATCGATTCGGGCCGCGTGTAGACGGCGCGCACGGGCCGATTCAACAGCCAGGCGGCGATCGCGACGATCGGTTGCAGCGAGACGTCGAGCTTGCCGCCGAAACCGCCGCCGCAGGCGCTCGGGATAATGCGTACCCGGTCCGGCGCGACGCCCAGGACGCGGGCGACCTCCTCGCGGTCCATGTAGGGCGCCTGGGTGCACGCGCCGACCTCGATGCGATCGCCGACGCGCCGCGCATAGCCCGCCTCGGGCTCGATATAGGCGTGCTCGACAGAGCCGGTCTCGAAATGGCCTTCGGCGACGACGTCCGACGCCGCAAGCGCGGCCTCGACGTCGCCGCGGCGCACCAGCCCCTCGATCAGCACGTTGCCGGGTTTGTCGGCGTGGAGCCGCGGCGCGCCCGGCAACATTGCCGCGTCGATGCCCACGATCGGCTCGAGCACCCGCCAGTCGATCGGCACCTCCTCGTCGCGGATCGCCGTGACCGTCGCCTGGTCGCCGACCAGCGCGACCGCCGGATCGCCACGGTAGCGCACGTAGCCGTCGGCCAGCACCGGCTGGTCCTTGATGTCGGGATAGATGCCGAAGCCGTTGAGGCCCGGCACGTCGGCCGCACTCAGAACGCGCACCAGGCCAGGGTGGCGCGCGAAGACGTCGTCGAAGGCGCCCAGCGTGAAGCGCGCATGGGCGTGCGGCGAGCGCACCAAACGGAGCCACAAGGCGTCGGCCAGCGCGACGTCGTCAGCGAACATCTCGGCGCCGGTCAGCTTGGCGATGCCGTCGGTCTTGGGCACCCGCGCGCCGACCGCGCATCCGGCAGGCGGCATCGGCGAAGCTACCGTGCCGGCGACGTCGAGCACGGCGTCGACGATCTTGCGATAGCCGGTACAGCGGCACAGTACGCCACCCAGCGCGTCGACCGCCTCGGCCTCGGTCGGCCGGGGTTTGCGCCGCAACAACTCGGTCGCCGCCATTAGCATGCCCGGCGTGCAGATGCCGCATTGCGCCGTGCCGTGCCGGTGGAACGCCTGCTGCAGGTCGGACAAGCCGCCGCTTCCGCCGAGCCCCTCGACGGTGACCACGTCGCGCCCCGCGACCTGACCGACCGGGACCATGCAGGCGCAGACCTGAGCGCCGTCGAGCAATACCGTGCAGGCGCCGCAATCGCCGGCGTCGCAGCCGATCTTGGTGCCGGTGAGCCCGGCCTCGCGCCGCAGCACGGTAGCGAGCCGCTCGATCGGCCGCGCCTCGACTAACGTGGTCTCGCCATTCAGGGTGAAGCGCAGGCTCTGCGTGTTCATGACTGGCCACCGAGCCGGTCGAGCGCGCGGCGCACCAGGGTCAGCGCGGCGTCGGCGCGATAGGTGGCGGGTCCGCGTACATCGTCGATCGGGCTGAGCGAAGCGAGATGCGCCGCCGTCACGGCCGCGCCCAGCGTGCCGTCGAGCGGCCGGCCGATCAGCTCGGCCTCGAGGCCGTCCAGACGCCGCGCGACCTCGGAGCAGGCGCCGACCGCGATCCGCGCGGCGGCGACGGCGCCATCGTCGGTCGTCTCGACGCTGGCCGCGACCATGACGATCGAGATTACCAGATACTTGCGCGCGCCGAGCTTGACGAAGGTCGAGCGGGCGCTCGGCGCCAGCTTGGGCACCAGGACGGCGGTAACCATCTCGCCGCGGGCGAGGACCGTGCGCCGGTTGCCGGTAATGAATTGGCCGAGCGGCACGCGGCGCACGCCGCCCGCCGACGCGACCTCGACCTCGGCGTCGAGCGTCAGCAGCGGCGGCACGCCGTCGGCCGCGGGCGAGGCGTTGCACAGGTTGCCGCAGACAGTGCCGGCGTTCTGGATTTGCATGCCGCCGACTTCGCGCGCGGCGAGCTTGAGGCCATCGAAGCAGGGCGGCAGATCGGCGGCGATCAGTTCGCTCCAGCGCGCCAGCGCGCCGATCCGGTAGTGCTCGCCGTCCAGGGCGATGCCGCGCAGCGCGACGATATCGGTGATGTCGAGGACGTCGTCGTCGAGCGCCCGGCCGACCCGCGCCGGGTAGAAATCGGTGCCGCCCGCGACGATCGTCAGGGGCGCGGCGCCAAGCGCGTCGAGCGCTTGGGACAACTCAGCCGGCCGCAGGTAGCTTGCCATCGAAGGCGCCGTTCACCATTGCGAAAAATCGTTCGTGTACATATGAATTTCGCTTAACCTCGCCGAATTTGTCAAGCTCTGATCCTCCGGATTACTCGAAGGGCCTGCCGAAATAGGTCGCGAGCCACAGCCCGAGCAGGTAGAGGCTGATCAGCGACTGGGCGCCGGAGACGACGCGCACCCAGCCCGTCGCGCGCAGCACGAAGCCGCGCGGCTGCAGGCGGGCGAGCCAGCCGTCGACGGCGATGTCGCGCCAGCCGATGTGCAGCGCCGAAAACACGCTGAAATAGAGCGCGTGGCGCAACGTGGCTGCACCCGAGGCGTGCAGTCGTTCGACGGCGACATCGCGTGTCAGGGTCGGATCGACGCCACCGTCGATGCGACCGTCGGGCCACAGCCGGTAGATACCGCCTCCCGCGTCCCTGGCGATGGCGGCGGCGTAGACGACCGCCAGGACAAGCGCGAGGACGGCGGCGACGACGAGGGCGCGCAGCGGATAGAAGCCATAGCCCGTCGTCCACTCGAACAGCACCAGGCGCAGGGCGCCCTTGATCCCCGCCACGACATCCTTCTCGCCGCGCGTCAAGGCATGGCGTGTGATGCCGCCCTCGATCGCGAAGGTCGCGGCGCGTTCGAGGTCGCGAAGGCCCGCCTCGCGCAGCAGGGCGCGAAGCCTCACCAGCGCGCCCGACTTGCCCGGCGCGAAGCGCACCGTCTCGAGGCCGCGCAGGCCCGTGAGATAGCCCCCCGCCGGCGCGAGATCGGGCTGGTAGACGGCGCCGGTCAGGTCGGCGTCGGCCAGCTTGGCGCCGCCGAGCGTCATCTGGGTCAGCGTCGCGCCGCTCAAATCGGCGCCCCTGAGATCGGCGTCGTCGAGCCGGGCGTCGAACAGCTTGGTGTCCTTCAGATTGGCGCCGCGCAGATCGACGCCGGTCAGGTCCACGCCGCTCAGATCGGCGCCCAGGAGATCGGCCCAGAAGAAGCTGCCGCCCGCCACCGTCGCGCCGATCAACTGCGCGCCGCGCAGGCTCGCGCCGCTGAAGTCGGCGCCCGCGAGGTTCGCCTCGATCATCGCCGCCTTGTCGAGCTCGGCCTCGGTGAACACGGCGCCCCGCGCATCCACCTTGTAGAAGTCGGCTCCCGACGCCACGGTCTGGCGCAACGTGACGCCGCGTAAATTGGTGCGGTGGAGCCGCGCGCCGACGAGCCGGGTCTTGTCGAGCTTGGCACCGGCAAGATCGGCGTCGGTCAGGTTCGACCCGCTCAGGTCGGCGCCGATCAGATGGGCCTCGCGCAGGCTGGCGCGGATCAGCTTGGCGCCCGAGATGTCGACGCCATAGATCTCGACCTTGTCGAGATTGGCCCCGTTGAGATCGGCCCGGTGAAGCTTGGCGTCGCTCAAGATGGTGGCGCGCAGATCGGTGCCGGCAAGGCTCGCCGACGAAAGATCCGCGCCGCGCAGCTTGGCGCCGGCGAGGTCGGCGCCGCTCAGGTCGACGGCAAACAGGGCGGCGCCCGTGAAATCGGCGCCGCGCAGGTCGTAACCGCTGAGATTGGCGGTGTTCAGCGTCTCACCCTTGAGGTCGATGTTGCAGAACGCGCCACGCTCGGTGCCTTCGGGAAGGTCGAGGTTTTCTTCCTGGAAGCCGCTCTTGTGGCCTTCGCGCAGCAGTTTCAGTTGCGCGCCGTTCGGCCGCCAGCCTGCCTTGTGCGGGCAGTCTGTCGCCGCGTTCGAAACCGCCGGAAGGGCGGCGAGCAAGAGCGCGATCGTCAGGATGCAAACGCGGGCGGCCAACGGCACGCGGCTCACCCCAGGCGCTTGAGAAGATCGAGGAACTGGGCGCGCTGGCGCGCGGTCAGCGGCTCGAGCGTGGCGTCGCTGATCCGCGCCGCGGCGGCACGATGCGCTGCGACCAGATCGCGGCCCGCCGGCGTCAGCGTCAACACCGAACGCCGCCGGTCGGCGCGGTCGGCGCGGCGCGCGATCAGCCTGCGCTCGACGAGGCGACGGATGACGCCCTGAATGGTCGCCGGGTCCATCGCCGTCATACGGCCCAGGTGGTTCTGCGACAGCGCGCCGTGGTCGCCGAGTTTGACCAGCGCCGCCCATTGCGTCGGCGTCGGATGGCCGTTGCCGAACTCGCTGAGGAAGATCGACGTCGCGCGCTGATGCGCCCGGCGCAGGAGATGCCCGACCTGCTCTTCAAGCACATAACCGTTTTTGCTGCCCGGCGATTTGCTCAACGGCTTGGCCGCTGCCATTCGGGAAGCCTGCAATCGATTCCGATGGTCAATACACCTCGCTGACCGGCGGCGCGCCGCGCACCGTCCGATTGTTCGTGTACATACTAATTCTGACCCTCACACTGTCAAGCACGCCCGGTGCGTCAGACAGCCGCGAAGCTAAGTCAGAGATTTGCAAAAATACGTCAAGTCACCGGGCGCTTCATCGACGACCGTGAAGCCCATCGCAATGTGGAACGCACGGCTTTCCAGGTTTTCGGCCGTGGCATCGGAGGCCAGCGCGGCACATCCGAGCGCCGCCGCCCATTGCTCAACGCCGTGCAGCAGTTGCTGTCCGAAACCCGAGCGGCGACGTTCCGGTTCGACGTAGATGCCCTCGAGATAGCCGACCGGCGATGCGGTCACGGATGCAACGCTGTCGCGCCGCGTGCATTCGGCGAAGCCAACGATTGTCGCGTCCGCTGACCGTGCTATGAAGACGGCATAGTTGCGCGCGCCAAAGTCCTCCGGGCGGTCGAGTAGCGCTGCCGTCTCGGCCACATGCGCGGACCGATCGTGGTGCGGCCACAGCGCCTGGCGCATCGAGAGCCACTGGCTTCGATCGGCGCGGACCAGTCGACGGACGGTCATCAACGGTGAACCGATCTGTGTCGTTGCGGCGGGCCGGTACTACGGGGCGAGATTACCACGTCGAGGTTTCGGATCACGCAGGCTTGAATTGCCTCGCCGAGCGTCACGGGGCAGATTGTCGGGAGTCCGTCCGCCGAAACCGGGAGCGGCCCATGCCGACAATACCTTTGCGCTACGCGACCACCTTGGCCATGCTGGTGACGATCGGTGCGTTCGCGGTGGGCACCGCCGCGCTGGCTTCGCCCGAGTATTGGAAGCGCGAATGGCCAAACACCGATTTCACCAAGGCATCGGTCGATTTCGGCGAGATCTTCTCGGGCTTCGCCGGTGGCACGGGCAAGGACCGTATCCCTTCGATCGACGCGCCGAAGTTCGAGCCCGTCGCCGAAGTCGACCTGCCGGACCGTGAGCCAGTCGTCGGCTTCGCGATCGGCGACGACATCCGCGCCTATCCGCTGCGTATCCTGACCTGGCACGAGATCGTCAACGACGTCGTCGGCGGCGTGCCCATCGCGGTGACCTTCTGCCCGCTGTGCAACGCCGCGGTGGTGTTCGACCGCCGGGTCGACGGCCGGACGCTGGAGTTCGGCACCTCGGGCAAGCTGCGCAACTCCGATCTGGTCATGTACGACCGCGAAACCGAGAGCTGGTGGCAGCAGTTCCTGGGCGAGGCGATCGTCGGCGCGATGACCGGCAAGCGCCTAGAGTTTCTGCCGGCGCGCATCGAATCATACGCCCGCTTCCGCGACCGCGCGCCCGACGGCAAGGTGCTTGTGCCGAGCTTCTTCAGCATGCGGCGGTACGGCAAGAACCCCTACGGCGGCTATGACAGCCTGTCACAGCCGTTCCTCTACCGGGGCGAGTTGCCCGATGGCATCCCGCCGCTGGCGCGTGTCGTCACGGTCGACAAGGAGGCATGGGCGTTGTCGCTCCTGCGCGAGCGCAAGCGGATCACCACGGGCGACATCGTCATCACCTGGGAACCGGGCCAGGCCTCGGCGCTCGACACCGAAATCATCGCCGAGGGCTTCGATGTCGGCAACGTCGTGGTGCAACGGCCCAATGCCGCGGGCGAGCTCGAGGATATCGTCTACGGCGTCGATTTCGCCTTCGCCTTTCACGCCTTCTATCCGGACGCGCCGATCCACACCGAGTGACGCGCCTGTTCGCGGCGTGAAATTCGGGTTACGCTCGGCGATCCAGGGCGATGGAGGCGATGGCATGACGACGACGCGCGCGGCCTTCCGCGTCGGCCAACTGGTCCACCACAAGCTGTTCGACTATCGCGGGCTGATCGCCGACGTCGATGCCGAATTCCAGGGCAGCGACCGTTGGTACGAGGTCATGGCGCGTTCGCGGCCGCCCAGAGACAAGCCGTGGTACCACGTGCTGGTGCACGGCGCCGAGCACTGGACCTACGTCGCCGAGCAGAACCTCGAGGCCGACGACACCGGCCGGCCGATCAGCCATCCCGATCTCGCCGAGCAATTCGCCGAGTTCCGCGACGGCGCCTACATCCCGACCCGTCCCGCCAACTGAACCGGACGACAGGCTGATCGGGGCGCCTTGCGATGTCTGGTGTAGCATGGCCGATGGCCGTCGTGAGACGTCCGGATTGGCACAAGCCCCCGAAAAAGCGCTGGGTCCGTCGTCGACCACGCATGTCTGGAATCAACCGGTAAGCGGCCCCTTTGGACAGCAATGCCTAACGCCTGAAAATAACCCAACTCGAACAGTCGTGACCAGGGTCGTCTGACGGTTAGGAACCCATCCTGAAACCCAGAAACGTGACATCATCGCGCCGGATCTCGTCGCCCTGATACGCGGTGAAGGCCGCCGTTATGGCGTCGCGCTGCTCGGCTGGCGGTCGGCCAAGATGTCCTTCGAGCAGAGCGATGATGCGCTTCTTGCCGAAGGCGCGGCGCTTGTCGCCACCGACCTGATCGACCAGCCCGTCGCTGAACAGGTAAAACGCCGACCCCGGCGACAGCGGCACCTGGTGGTTGGTGAACGCCCGGTCGAGCGGCACGTGGTGGTAACCGATGCCCGACTTGTCGCCCTTGATCTCCTCGGAACCTCGGCTGCTCAGCGTCCACAACGAAAAGCGCGCGCCGGCGAAGGTCAGTCGTTCGCCACCATCATCGATGTGGCAGATACCGAGTTCGAGACCGTCGTCCGAGGGACCTTCGGCGGTATCCTGCCTCAGCGAATTCTTGATGAAGCTGTTCATCCGGGCGATGACCTTGGCGGGATCGCCGTCGGGATGTTCGATGATCGCCTGACGCAAGGCGCCGGTCGCGATCATCGTCAAGAAGGCGCCGGGGACGCCATGGCCGGTACAGTCCGCGACGGCGACGACGTGACCGCCTTCGACGCGGCGCACCCAAAAAATGTCGCCACCGACCACGTCGCGCGGCTCCCAGATCACGAAATGCTCGCCAAGGGCTTCCGACATCAGTTCGTCGGAGGGAAGCGCCGAGCGCTGGATGCGGCTAGCGTACTCGATCGACGAGGTGATCAGTGCATGGGCCTCGGCGAGCTCGTTCTCGGCCTTCTTGCGCTCGGTGATGTCCGTTTGAATCGTGCCGATACCAAGTATCTCGCCTTCGGCGCCCCGAACCGGGAACTTGTAGACCATGAGATCCAAAGGCGCGCGAAACGGCATCTCGTCACGATATTCGAATGGCTTGATAACCTGTTGATGTTCAAGAACTTCATTGTCGGCGATGGCGAACATATCAACCTGATCAGGCGGATTGAACGCTTCCGACGGCGCCCCGATCAAGTCTTCCTTATTCTCTCCGAACCAATCTGCGTGGGCCTCGTTCACCATCAGGAAGTTTCGATCGGTATCTTTTAACGTGAACGCAAGCGGGCTTTGATCCAGAACCGAGCTTAGAATTGCCTCGCTGCGCCTGACTTCCGCCTCGGCCTGCTTGCGCTCGATCACGCGGCCGACCTGGCCGCCGATGTTGTCGAGGACGTCGAGCAACGCCTCGTCCGGCTCGACCGCCTCGGTGGCGAAGAATTCGAACACCGCCTCGACCCGGCCGCCGACCAGGACCGGGACGGCGAAGCCGGCCTTGACGCCGATAGTCTTGGCCTGCTTGGCGCGCGGGAAGTTCGGGTCCTCGGTGACGTCGACGATCCACGCCGATTTGCCGCTCTCCAGCACCCGGCCGGGCAGGCCAACGCCGGCCTCGAAGCTGGCCTTCTTGGTGACCCGGCGGAAGGTGGCGAAGCGCTTGGGTTCGTCGAGGTGCTAGATGTCGGTCGGCACCAAGACATCCGGCGTCTCTCCAGAGCGCACATAAACATGCCCGACCGGCCAGCCGGTATAGGCACAAATGGCGTCGAGGCAGCTACGCATCGCCTGGTCGACATCCTGGGCTTGGTTGGCGTCGGCCGCCGTCTTGTGGAGCAGCTCGACGATTGCCGACTTCTCACGCACCGCCTCTTGCGCGCGCTTCTCCTCGCTGATGTCGAGCAAGATGCCGTGCCACACCAGGGCGTCGTTCTCCCGAGCCGCCACGGATCCACTTGACCATGCCGTCGCTGGCGACGATACGGAACTCATGCACCCAGTCGGCAACTGCCTCGGCCGAGGCCCGCAACGATTCGAAGAAACCGTCGCGGTCGTCCGGATGCAGCGTGTCGAGCAGGAGCGAGGGATCGACCATCACGGCCTCGGGTTCGAGGCCGTAGATGTCGATCAGACCAGGGCTGACATAAGGGTATGAGATGCTGCCGTCGGGCTGCATCACGCGTTCGTAGACGACGCCCGGCACGTTCGACGTGATCGCTTCGTAGCGTTCCTCGCTCTCGCGCAGCGCCTCTTCGGCCTGTTTGCGCTCGGTGATGTCGGTGAGGATCGAGACGTAGCCGCCCTCCGGCGTCGGCGCGACGTCGATCTGAAGCGTCGGTCCGCCGGGGATATTTCGCTCGATGCTGGTCGTCTCGACACGCCGGTAACGACCGAGCACCTGCTCGATCAGCGCGTCCGCATCGCCCGGGCCGAAGTCGCCGCGTTCGGCCTGATAGTGTAATTCGTCGGACATCGACCCGCCGACCTCGAGGAGGTCATCGGGGTAGTTGCAAAGCGCGCTGTAACGTGAATTGAAGAGCAAGTTTTTGAGGTCGCTGTCAATCAACCTCATACCGCCCGGCATGTTGTCCATGGCGACGCGGAGTTGGGCTTCCTTCTCCGCCAGTTCCCGCTCGGCGCGTTTGCGGTCGGTGATATCTGTCGCCACGGTCACCGTCCCGCCCGCGGCGACGCGCTGACGGCGTATGTGATAAACGCGGCCGTCGGGCGTTAGGTCCTCGAACGTCTTTCCCGAAGGGTTCCGCAGGCTTTTCACCCGTTCGGCGATCAGAGCCTCGACATCGCCTTCGCCGTAGTAACCGTGCTCGGCCAAGTAGCGTAGAAAATCGGTATAGGGCCGCCCAGGCTGCAGCAGATCTCTCGGCGCCTGCATGATCTCGCTGAAGCGCTCGCTACAAAGCACAATGTTGAGATCTTCGTCGGTACAAACGAGCGCGCCCGGCATGTTGTCCATGGCGAGGCGCAGCTGCGTTTCCTTCTCCGCCAGCGCCGCCTCGGCGCGCTTGCGGTCGGTGACGTCGAGCAGGATGCCGTGCCAGACGATATCGCCGTTCTCCTCGCGGTGTACATGCGAGCTACCGTGCATCCATAACGTCCTCCCGTCGCCCGAAATGATGCGGTCTTCGTGGTCCCAATTCGCGATATTGGCGAGCGACTCGGCGTTCGATTTGGCCAGTGCTTCCCTGTCGTCAGGGTGCGTCCGGTCGAGCCAGGCATTGGCATCGCGCATGGCGTCCTCGGGTTTGACCCCGTGGGTCTCGTACAGCCCGTCGCTGACATAGGGAAATTCGATGCGGCCGTCGGGATGCTGGACGCGTTCGTACACCACCCCCGGAATGTTCGAGGTTATCGTCGCGTAGCGCCGCTCGCTGGCCCGCAGCGTCTCCTCGGCCCGCTTGCGCTCGGTGATGTCGAAGTAGGTAAGCATGCGGCCGCCATCGGGCAGCGCGGTGCACTGGTACTGGAAGACTTTGCCGTCGGCCCGTGTCATCTCGGTCGGCGCGATCGATCCGCTGCGTACGGCCTCGACCCGTGTCGCGACATAGTCGTCGAATTCGTCGTCGGCCACGTCGTAGATGCCGCTGTAACGGTGGAGGTACATGAGGTCGGCCATCGCCGGCATCTTCGCCAAGACCTCTTCGGAAAAGCCCCACATCTCACGGACGGCCCGGTTGAACACACGGGCCTTGAGATCCGCGTCTACGAACGCGATGCCATAATCGATCGTCTCAAGCACCGCGCTGAACTCGCCCAGTGTCTGGGTGAGTTTTTGTTCGGCCGCCTTGCGCTCGGTGATGTCGGTGGCGATGCCGACGACGCCGCCACCGTCGACCGGCGTACGCATCAGCTCGATGACGCGGCCGTTGGAAAGCTGCTCCTCGTGGCGCAACGTCATCCTATCGATATAGCCGCGCATCCGCTGTTCGACGAGCTCCTCGGGATCGCCCGGGCCGTAGTCGCCGCGTTCGGCGCGAAACTTGACAACGTCTCTCAGCGGACCACCCGCGCGCGCCGCCTCGTCGGGCAGCACGTACATTTCCTTGTATTGCTGGTTGATGACCTGGACCACCAGATTCTCGTCGACCATGAACATGCCGCCCGGCATGTTGTCCATGGCGACGCGGAGTTGCGCCTCCTTCCTGGCGAGCTCCTCCTCGGCTTCCTTGCGCTCGGTGATGTCGGTGTAGACGGCAACATGGCCGCCGTCGGGCGTCGGCACGACGCTCATCTCGACGACCCGGCCGGTGAAGAGACGACGCTCATACTGGGTCGGCTCGTCGCTGGTGAATTCCACCATGATCTGTTCGACCAGGTCGTCAACGTCGCCCTCGCCGAAATCGCCGCGCTCCGCCTGATAGCGCACCGATGCCTCCACCGGTCCGCCGATGACGAGCAGGCCCTCGGGGATATCGAACAGTTCTAGGAGCTGCTCGTTGAACACGACCACATTGTTGTTCTTGTCGGACATGGACATACCGCCCGGCATGTTGTCCAGGGCGATGCGGAGTTGCGCCTCTTTCCTGGCCAGCACCTCCTCGGCTTCCTTGCGCTCGGTGATGTCGGTGTACACGGCGACATGGCCGCCGTCGGGCGTCGGCATGACGCTGATCTCGACCACCCGGCCGGTGGACAGCCGGCGCTCGTAGCGTGTCGGCTCGCCGCTGGCAAATCTCGTCATGGCCTGTTCGATAAGCTCGTCGACGTCGCCCTCACCGAAATCGCCGCGCTCCGCCTGATAGCGCACCGATGCCTCCACCGGTCCGCCGACGACGATCAGACCCTCGGGGAAATCGAACAGTTCGCGGATTTGCTCGTTTAACAGGACCACCTTATCGTCCTTGTCGGACATGTACATACCGCCCGGCATGCTGTCCAAGGCGATGCGGAGCTGCGCCTCTTTCTTGGTGAAGTTCCTCCTCCCAGTTCTTGCGCTCGGTGATGTCCTGGGACGTGCCGATCATGCGGACGAACGCGCCCGCGTCGTCGAAGATGGGCTGACCCACTTCGCGGACATGACGGATCGTACCGTCGGGCCGCAGGGCTCGATAGACGGCGTCGTAACTCTTCGCGTTGGCATGCATGTCGGCGATCAGGGCGCCGAATTCCTCGCGGTCGTCCGGGTGGATCAATGCCATCTCGTCAGCTTTGATCGAGAAGCCGGCGAAGAATTCCTCGACGGTCACGCCGTGGATGCGCGCGAGCTCTTCCGAACAATGGGTGAGCCCGTTCGTCGTCTCGTCGTACGCCCAGTGGCCGAGGCGGGCCATCCGCGCCGCTTGTACGAAGTGCGCCTCGCTCTCACGCAGCTCTTCCTCGGCCCGCTTGCGCTCGGTGATGTCGGTGTAGACGGCAACCTCGCCGCCGTCGGGCGTCGGTGCGATGTTGATCTCGACAATCCGACCGGAGAAGAGATGGCGCTCGTACTTTGTTGGCTCGCCGTTCGCCATGTCTGCCATGATCTGTTCGACCTGCTCGTCGGCATCGCCCTCGCCAAAGTCGCCGCGCTTGGCTTGGTAGCGTACCATTGCTTCGACCGGTCCGCCGACGATCATCAGGTCCTCGGGGATACCGAACCATTCGCCGAATTGCTCGTTGAACACGACCACCTTGTTGTCCTTGTCGGACATGAACATGCCGCCCGGCATGCTGGCCAAGGCGATGCGGAGTTGGGCTTCCTTGGCCGACAGCTCGGCGGTTCGCGCCGCGACCTCTTCTTCGAGGTGGTTCTGGTGCTCGATCAACGCGGCCTCGGCCTCGGCCTGCTTGGTCTGCATCTCGTTGTAGGCATCGACCACGCGGCCGAGCTCGTCGGCGCTCTGCCAATCGACCAGCTCGAGCACGCGCTCGGACCGCATGCGCTCGATCGAATCGAGCAGCCGGCCGATCGGCCTGGCGATCACGATGCGCACGGCGACCAGAGTGACGCCGATCAAAGCCGCCGCCATCACGACTAGAATCAGCGCGTTCACCTTGAGATGGTCTTTGACGTTCCGCCAGATTTCCCCGGAGTGCAACGTGACGACCAGCGCACCGACCGTCTCGCTGGTTTGATTGGTCTCATAGACCAGTGACCGTTCGACCATGAGGTCGGGCGCTTCCGGTTTGGCGTCGACGTCGCCGACGCTGCCCAGCACGGAGGCCGAATTGTCGAGTACGACGACGCTTTGCAATTGCGGCTATTTCGCCAACTCATCGAGCATTACGCCGATATGGTAAATGTCGTATTCCCAGACTTCGGTGGAGAGGGCCGAACTTTGCAGGTCGGCCAGGCTATCCAAACCGCGGACAAGCTCGGCGCGCTCGGCGCGGTAGTATTGCAGCTCCAGGACCGAGAACAGTACCAAGAGGGCGATGCTGACCATCGGCACATTGATGGCCAGCAGCTTCGCGGTCAGCGATTTGAACTTCACATCGATAGCGTTCACGGGCACCTCCCTGCCGCGCGGCGCACGCAGCCGGTGCACCGGCGGCCTCCTGAACCTGGGCGACCTTTACAGCTCACGGGCATCTCGCGATGCCGATTGACCCCCACGCGTCGGTCAACCGGCGTTTCGCCGGCGCCGATTGCGGTCAGCCGGCGTTTCGCCGGCGCCGATTGCGGCCAGCCGAGTTTAGCGCATTTTTGGGGACCGGACGTCCTTCGTCGTCGGATTCGTCTCAGCCGATATTAGGGGAGCCTTCAACGAGGGCATGCGCGCGATCAACAAATCCGGTGCCTACGAAGCGATGACGCGCCTGTCTATGGTGGGAAGTCCGGGCGAGACCCAGGGGACGTTCCCCTAGCCCATACGCGCCAGCAATTCGGGCAGATCGGCGATTGTCGCGATGCGCGCGTCGGGTGTGATCGATGGGTGGTCGCGGTCGCGCGCACTGTATTTGCCGGTCTCGACCTGGACCGCGCGCAGGCCGGCGCTCTGCGCGCCGCCGATGTCGGCCACGATGTCGTCGCCGACCATGACGACCTCGCCAGCCGCGAGCCCGATCGAGGCGAGCGCCATGTCGAAGAAGGCGCGATCGGGCTTGCCGAGCACCCGCGCGGTCGCGCCGGCGGCGTATTCGAGCGCGGCGACGAACGGGCCGACGTCGAGCGACAGCCCCTCGGCGCGCCGGCAATAACGGTTCTTGTGCAGGGCGAGGATCGCGGCGCCGTCGAGCGCCATCTGGAACAGCCGGTTGAGGCGCTGCCACGAATAGCCGGTATAGAGATCGCCCATGACGACCACCTCGACCCGGTCGTCGACCAGATCGAAGCCCGCGAAGTCCTCGGCCAGGCCCTCGGGCGCGGCGAGATGGACACGCGTCAGCCCCTCGCGCCTCAGCACCGCGACGGCGGCCATGGCCGGCGAGAACACTTCGTCGAGGTCGAGTGCGAAGCCCATGGCGTGCATGCGGCCAACGACGTCGCCGCGCGGCTTGGTCGTGGTGTTGGTCAAGTAGCGCAGCGCGATGCCGTCGGCGCCGAGCCGATCGAGCGCCTCGCGCGCGCCCGCGATCGGCGCGTCCGCTTGGTAGAGAACGCCTTCAAGATCGAGCAGGGCGCCGCGTACCGTCATGTCGGGCCTTATGCCAAGGATCAGCCCTGGGACTGGGTCAGACGCTTCAGCTCAGCTTCCGAGCCGGTGTACTCGATGAAGTTGGTCACCCCGGTGTCGACCGACAGCTGGAACATGCGTTGGGCTTCGCCGATGTTTCCCGCGATCAGGTGATATTGGCCGAGGTAGAAATACGCCTCGCATTCCTGCTCGGCGCGCTTGTCCAACGCGACCTGCCTGGCCGCGTCCAACACGACGGCCGGGGTCGACTCGCCGAGCAACATCTCGATCACCGGGCCAGGCCAGGCTCCCGTGTTGATGCGTCCGGCGCGCTCGGTGAGTGCCGAAACATCACCAGCGCCGCTCCGTGCCTGGGCAAGGTAGAGCCAGATCATCCGGTATGCGTCACTGGGTTTGTCGTCCGCCAATGTCTCGAAGTCGCGCGCCGCCACGCCGAAATCGCCCAGATAAAAATGCGCGTTGCCGCGATTCTTGAACGCCACGAAGTCGTTTGAATTCAAGCGAATGGCTATGTCGTAGTCGTCGATTGCACGCTGGTGCATGCCCAGCTTGCCATAAGCGACGCCGCGGTTGTTGTACGATGCCGGCAAATCCGGATCGAGCCGTACCGCCGTGTCGTAATCGGCGATCGCACGGTTGTAGAGGCCGTCGTTCTTATACGAATTGCCGCGCAGGATGTAGTAGTTGGGATCATCCGTGACGAACTCGGATTCCGACTCGCCAGCCGCCGGTAGTACGAGCGAGGGCACTATCGATGCGGCGGATGTCGGCGCCGGTTCGGGTGCACTCACCGCCGGCGCGCTTGCTACCACCAACGGCTGTGGTTCTGTCTCGGCGGCGGGCTGCACCGCGCCTTCGAAGGCGGTCGCCGAGCGGTCGTAGAGCGTACGCAATAGCTCGTCCATCGGTTCATCGATCACGGTCACCACGGGCGTTTCGGGCACCGGTTGTGACGCAGGCGCCGCCGCGACGTCAGTCTCAGCCACTGGCTCGGGCGCCGCGGCCGGCGCTTCGACAACCGGCTGAACGACCGGCTCGGGCGCCGCGGCCGGCGCTTCGACAACCGGCTGAACGACCGGCTCGGGCGCCGCGGGCGGCGCCACGACCGCGGGCGCCGGGGGCGGCGCAGCCATTTGGGCCGCGGGCTGTACCGCAGGCTCGGACACCGCGTCGACAACCGGTTGGGTTGCCGGCTCCGGTGGCGTGGGCGCCGGCTCGACAGCTGCTTGGACGACCGGCGGCGCGACGGCTTCGACCGTGGGTTCCGCGCTGGCGGGTAGCGGCGCGGGTGGTTCGCTCTGCGCTTCGGCGACCGTGTCATCGGCGACCGGCGCGGCCTCCTTGGCCTGCAATGCGAGGGTGCGGCTGCGCGCCAGTTCGGCGTCATCCGGGTCGATCGTGAGGGCAGCGTCGTAATCGGCGATGGCGTCGTCGTAGTGGCCGGCCATCATATAGGCGGTCGCGCGGCCCTTGAGAGCGCGCGGATTGTTCGGGCTGCGCTCGATGACGACGTCGTAATCCCGGATCGCCAGTTCGTGTTCGTCACGCGCGAGGTAGGCGTCGGCGCGCCGCTTGACGATGTCGGGGTCGCTGGGATCGAGTTCGATCGCACGGTCGTAGTCGGCGATCGCCTCATCGTACTCGCCCAGGCTGGCAAAGGAGATACCGCGGTTGAAGTAGGCGCGGTGATAATCCGGCATGAGCTGGATCGCCGCATTGAAGCTGATGATGGCGTCGTCGTGCTCGCCCTGGGTGTCGTATGCGAGGCCAAGGTTGTTGAGCGCGAAGACGGTGTGCTTGCGACCGAGTTCGCCCGACTCGATCGCCTTGGCATAGAACTCGATCGCTGCGTCAAGATCGCCGCGGCTTTGCGCCGCGAGACCGGCACGGGCATCGTCGAGCCCGGCAGCGATGGCGGGCATCGGAAGCATGGCCAGCAGGGCCGCGAATAAAATCCAGCGTGACATCAATTACCTTTCGTCGGCGTGCCGACAGATTACGCGCGCCACTGCCGCATTCGCAACTTCCGTCCCGCGCAGTGCTGGAAAATTCCCGCGTCTGGGCTACAATCCACCAACAATCGAATTACGACAATCGATGTCCTCGGGGGGACGATGAAAAAGCCATATCTTCTGTTTCTGGGCGATGCGCGCGACGATCTGGCCGCCAAGTCGGCGCGCGGCGTGCTCGACTGGCGGCCCGAAGCGGGCATCGGCCAACTCAGGCTCGACGGCTGCAAGACCAGCCTCGGTCTGCCCGATATGACGGTCGAGGCGGCCGCCGAGGCGGGCGCCAAGACGATGGTCATGGGCGTCGCCAACGCCGGCGGCTTCATCCCCGACAACTGGACCGAAACCATCATCGGCGCGCTTGCCGCCGGCATGGACGTCGCCAGCGGCATGCATACACGGCTCGCCGATATCGAGCCTATCCGCGACGCCGCCCAGCGCCACGGCCGAGAGCTGTTCGATGTTCGTCACCCGTCGCGCGCATTCGCGGTCGGCAGCGGCGCAAAGCGGCCGGGCAAGCGGCTGCTGGCGGTCGGCACCGATTGTTCCTGCGGCAAGATGTACACGACGCTCGCGCTCGAGCGCGAGATGCGCCAGCGCGGCCTCGACGTGGATTTTCGCGCGACCGGCCAGAGCGGCATCTTCATCGCCGGCGACGGCGTCTCGGTCGACGCCGTGGTCGCCGACTTCATCTCGGGTGCGACCGAATGGCTCTCGCCGGCCAACGACCCGGATCACTGGGACCTGATCGAAGGCCAGGGCTCGCTGTTCCATCCGTCCTTCGCCGGCGTCAGCATGGGCCTGCTGCACGGCGCCCAGCCCGATGCGCTGGTGCTGTGTCACGAGCCGACGCGCACGCATATGCGTGGCCTGCCCGACCGCGCGCTGCCAGGTTTCGAGGAATGCATCGCGGCCAATTTATCCGCCGCCCGCCTGACCAATTCGGCGGTGCGCTTCGTCGGTGTCGCCATGGATACCTCGAGACTCGACGACGACGCGCGCGAGCGAGTGCTCGGCGAAACCGAAGATAGGCTTGGACTACCCTGCGTCGATTCGGTCGCGACCGGGGTCGCGCGCATCGTCGATACGCTGGCATGAGCAGCCGCCGCCTGTCGGTTCGCGCCGAGACATGGCCGATCGAGGGCAGCTTCACGATCTCGCGCGGCAGCCGCACCGAATCGCGGGTCGTCGTCGCCGAGATCGCCGATGGCGACAATATCGGGCGCGGCGAATGCCTGCCCTATGCGCGCTATGACGAGACCGTCGAGGGCGTCGCCGCGTTGATCGAGAGCGTCGGCCCGGCGATCGCCGACGGCATCGACCGCGCAGGCTTGCAGGACCACCTGCCGCCCGGCGCGGCGCGCAACGCGCTCGACTGCGCGTTGTGGGACCTCGAGGCCAAGCGGACCGGCACACCGGTCTGGCGCCGCGCGGGGCTCGCCGAGCCGGGGCCGTTGGTCACCGCCTACACACTCAGCCTGGGCACCGTCGAGGCGATGGGCGCGGCGGCGCGGACCAACGCGCACCGGCCCCTTCTCAAGGTCAAGCTGGGCGGCGAGGACGTCGTCGCACGGGTGCGCGCGGTGCGCGCCGGCGCGCCCGAGACGCGCCTGGTTGTCGACGCCAACGAGGCCTGGACGCCCGCGCTGCTCACCGAGGTGCTGCCCGAGCTGGCGCGGCTCGGCGTCGAGATGGTCGAACAACCGCTGCCCGCCGGCACCGACGACGCGCTCGCCGGCATCGAACGACCGGTAGCCGTCTGCGCCGATGAATCGTGCCACGACACGGCGTCGCTCGCCGGCCTCGCCGGACGTTACGACATGATCAACATCAAACTCGACAAGACCGGCGGGCTGACCGAGGCGCTGCGCCTCGCCGACGCCGCGCAGGCGGCCGGTTTCGGCCTCATGGTCGGCTGCATGATCGCGACCTCGCTGTCGATGGCGCCGGCCATGCTGGTCGCCGCCCACGCCCGCGTCGTCGACCTCGATGGGCCGCTGCTGCTGGCGCGCGACCGGACCCCCGGCATCGTCTATGCCGACGGCCTGATGCAGGCGCCACCGCGCGAGCTGTGGGGCGCCTAGGCGGCGATTGATTCTGAATCGACGGGTGAGTCGTCCGTGAGCGTGACGCCGTCCAGCACACGGCAGGCATACGCGTTGCCTTCCGGCCACCGGTGGTACTTTCGGGCGTACTGAACCATCAGCTCGCGATAGCGCAGCACGACATTGGACGTGACCTCGCGCGTGTAATGGTCGAAAAGCTGCGTGCGAGCGTCTTCGCGGCCTTCCTTGTGGTCCATGATCCGGCTCTTGATGGTATGGCTGCCGCCGTCCGCACAGCCGATAAAGGTCAATCTGCCGTCCTCGTACAGCGTGAACACGCCGGGCGCTTCGGGCAAGCTGTCGAGGTTCGCATGGCTGGCGGGAAAGATTTTTTCACCGAATGGCATGGTTTGTACTCTCTTGCTGTGACAGGTGGCATTAATAACCCCTACGCTTGACGATGTCAGTGACGGCTGCCACACCACATTATAATCCCCCCCTCCCCAGCGACGAGGAGACGATCGATGGCCGGAACGACGAAATTCGGGCCCGAAAGCATCAAGGCACTCGCCTTCGACGTCGGCGGCACGGTGTTCAACTGGTACCACACGGTGTGCGACGCGGTCGACGCGCTGGCCGGCGAACGCGATGCGGACGTTGACGCCGGAGCATTTGCCAACGCTTGGCGGCTCGGCATGTTCGCGGTGCTCTCCGAAGTGCGATTCGGCGCGCGCGGCGCGATGTCGACCGACGCCATGCAGCTCGCCAGCCTGCGCAAGCTCGCCGCCGACTTCCCCGCGCTGGCCCTCACCGCGGCGGACATGGACGCCCTGGCGGGCGTCTGGTACCGGCTCAAGCCCTGGCCCGACGTGCCGGACGCGGTCGACCGGCTGCGTGACGACTACACCACCGTGGTGCTGACAGTGATGGGCTGGGGCGCCATGATGGCATCGTCGAAGGCCGCCGGCATCGCCTGGGACAGCATCCTCAGCTGCGAGTTTCTCGGCGTCTGGAAGCCCGACGCCGAGGCCTACCTGACGGTGCCACGCCTCCTTGCCCTGCGTCCCGACGAGGTCATGATGGTCGCCGCCCATCCGGGCGATCTGAGCGCCGCCGCCGCGGCCGGCCTGCGCACGGCCTACGTCATCCGGCCGGCGACCTGTGAGCCGGGCTACGACCCGAACGACTTCCCGCGCGCCGACTTCGACGTCAACGCAAAGGACTTCCCCGACCTGGTGCGGCAACTGTGCCCAGGCGACTAGCGCATCATCCGATCGATCGGATGATGCCAGCCCGCGCCAATCTTATCCCAACAAGAGGGCGGGCCGCCGACCGTTCGGCCAGCTTTGATTCCATAAGACTGGCATGCGCGGCGATTGAGCGCGGGTCACCTTTAGGTGGCCGCACAAAGGAAGCTGACCGCACAAAATCATGCTCCCGCTTGACCCCAATCACGAGAGGTCTAAGATGGTTTGGGCCTAATCGTGAAAAGGGGGGTTAAAAAGATGTCCCCGCCCGACACGCCGACGAGCGAACTCACCGGGGATCTTATCGATCCACTTAAATCTCGGCCGTATGGTCGTGAGGTGAGCCACAGGATGGCCACCATATGCAATGGGCCCCGCCGCACGGCGGGGCTTTGCTGTGTCTGGGGCGCGCGCTTTTGCCGCCGCCCCTACCGCCCGCTCGCCCCCTACTCCCACTCGATCGTGCCGGGGGGCTTCGAGGTGACGTCGTAGACGACGCGGTTGATGCCGCGCACCTCGTTGCAGATGCGCGTCGAGACGCGGCTCAGGAACTCGTGCGAAAACGGGTAGGCGTCGGCCGTCATGCCGTCGGTCGAGGTCACCGCGCGCAGCGCGCAGACGTGCTCGTAGGAACGTTCGTCGCCCATCACGCCGACCGTGCGCACCGGCAGCAGCACGGCGAAGGCCTGCCAGATCTCGTCGTAGAGGCCGGCGGCGCGGATCTCCTCGAGGTAGATCGCGTCGGCGCGGCGCAGAATGGCGAGCCTCTCGGGGGTGATCGCGCCTGGCATGCGGATCGCCAGGCCCGGCCCCGGGAACGGGTGGCGGCCGACGACACTCTCGGGCAGGCCGAGCTCGCGCCCGAGCTCGCGCACCTCATCCTTGAACAGCTCGCGCAGCGGCTCGACCAGCGCCATATTCATGCGCTCGGGCAGGCCGCCGACGTTGTGGTGCGACTTGATCGTAACGCTCGGCCCGCCCGCGGGCGAGATCGATTCGATGACGTCGGGGTAGAGCGTCCCTTGGGCCAGGAAGTCGGCGCCGCCGGCCCTGGCGGCCTCCGCTTCGAAGACGTCGATGAAGGTCGCGCCAATGATCTTGCGTTTGCGCTCGGGGTCGGTCACGCCGGCGAGCTTCTCGAGGAACAGTTCGCCAGCGTCGTTGTGTACCAGCGTGATGTTGGAGCGGTCGCGGAACAGCGTGACGACCTCTTCCGATTCGCCTTCGCGCATCAGGCCGGTATCGACGAAAACGCAAATCAGCCGGTCGCCGATCGCTTCGTGCAGCAGTGCCGCGACGACCGAGGAGTCGACGCCGCCCGAGAGGCCGCAGATGACCCGGCCGTCGCCGATCTGGGCGCGCGCGCGGGCCAGCGCCTCGCCATGGAAGGCCGCCATCGACCAGTCACCCACGCAGCCCGCGACGCGGTGCGTGAAGTTGTGCAGCAGTGCTGCGCCGTGCGTCGTGTGCACCACCTCGGGGTGGAACTGGACGCCGTAGAAGCGGCGCTCGTCGTCGGCAATGGCGGCGAACGGCGCGCCCTCGCTTTGGCCGACGACGCGGAAACCGCCGGGCAGCGCAACGACGCGGTCGCCGTGGCTCATCCACGCCTGCTCGCGCGTGCCGACCGGCCACAGCCCATCGAACAGCACGCAGTCGTCGGTGACCTCGACGAAGGCGCGGCCGAACTCGCGGTGGTCCGACCCTTCGACGACGCCGCCCAATTGCGCGCACATGGTCTGCTCGCCATAACAGATGCCAAGCACGGGCACGCCAAGTTCGAAGACGATATCGGGCGCGCGCGGCGTTTCCTCGGTCGTCACCGAGGCCGGGCCACCCGACAGGATGATCGCTTTGGGCGCGAAGGCCGCGACCTCGTCGTCGCTCACGTTGAACGGGCGGATTTCGCAAAACACGCCGTTCTCGCGCACGCGGCGGGCGATCAGCTGACAGGTCTGCCCGCCGAAGTCGAGAATCAGAACGCGGTCCATCAAAGGACGATGGACCGCGTCGCCGGCTGGTGCCAGCGCAACGTCTTCAACTGCCATGGGCGGCCTTGAATTTGGCGACCTCTGCCTTGAGCTCCTTGTACTCGCCGCAGGAATAGGTGCACGCCTTGCCGAGCGATCGCAGCAGCTTCTCGGCCTCGGCGAGATTGTCCATCTCGAGATACAGCTCGCCGAGATACTCATGCGCGCCGCGGTGCATACCGTTTAGGTCGAGGGCCGTCCGATAATTCTCGAACGCCGCGTCGGTGTCGCCCAGCTTGCGGTAGCTATAGCCGAGCAGATTATAGGCGTCGGCGCTCGTCGGGTCGGACGCGACCGCCTTCTTTAAATTCTCGACCGCGGTCGCGTAATCGCCGGCGTCTGCCGCCTTCTTGCCTGCGTCGTAGTCGCTCGACGACGGCGTCGGCGCCGATGAACCGCCCAAACTCAAGGCCCAGGCCGGGCCGCCCGAAAGCGCGAGGCCGACCGAAAGGACGGCGGCGGTGACAAGAGCTTTGATCGTCATCTCGGAGTTCCGGTTCAGTGGATCGGTGTTATATCGCTCAACCAAGAAGATAGTGAACCCGCCGAAAATTGGCCAGCGCGCCGGGCATTCGGCCGGCTCACGAATCGGGCCGGTAGTTGGGCGCCTCGCGGGTTACCGTGACGTCGTGGACGTGGCTCTCGCGCAGGCCCGCCGAGGTCGTCCGCACGAAGGTGCACGCGCGCTGCATCTCGGCGATCGAGGCATTGCCGGTGTAGCCCATCGCCGCGCGCAGGCCGCCGACCAGCTGGTGGACCACGTTGACCAGCGGGCCGCGGTAGGGCACGCGTCCCTCTACGCCTTCGGGCACCAGCTTGAGCGTATCCTTAATGTCTTGCTGGAAGTATCGGTCGGCCGAGCCGCGCGCCATGGCGCCGAGCGAGCCCATGCCGCGGTACGACTTGTACGAGCGGCCCTGGTAGAGGAAGACCTCGCCGGGGCTTTCGTCGGTGCCGGCGAACAGCGAGCCGATCATGGCGCAGTCGGCGCCCGCGCCGATCGCCTTGGCGAGGTCGCCGGAATATTTGATGCCGCCGTCGCTGATCACCGGCACGCCCTTCTCGCGGCACGCCTCGGCGACGTCGAGCACGGCGGTGAACTGCGGCATGCCGACGCCGGCGACGACGCGCGTCGTGCAGATCGTGCCCGGGCCGATGCCGACCTTGATCGAATCGGCGCCGGCGTCGATCAGCGCCTTGGCGGCGTCGGCCGTTGCCACGTTGCCGGCGATGACCTCGGCGCGGTTGCTGACCTTCTTGATCCGCGTGACGACGTCGAGCACGCCCTTCGAGTGGCCGTGTGCGGTGTCGACCACAATGATGTCGCACTCGGCGTCGACCAGCGCCTCGGCGCGCGCGAAGCCGACGTCGCCGACGCCGACCGCCGCGGCGGCGAAGAGACGGCCCTGCTCGTCCTTGCTGGCGTTGGGAAACTGCTCGGCCTTGACCATGTCCTTGACCGTCATCATGCCGACGCAGCGGTTGTCGTCATCGACCACCAGCAGCTTCTCGATTCGGTGGTTGTGCAGCAGCCGCTTGGCCTCGTCGCTGTCGACGCCGGTCTTGACCGTCACCAAACCTTCGCTGGTCATCAGCTCGCGGACCGGCTGCGCCGAGTCGTCGGCGAAGCGAACGTCGCGGTTGGTCAGAATGCCGATCAGATGCATGTCGTCGGCAACCACCGGAATGCCCGAGATGCCGTGCCGTTCCATCAGGCCGAGTGCATCGGCGAGCGTCTCGTCGGGGCCGATGGTCACCGGATTGAGCACCATGCCGGCCTCGAAGCGCTTGACCTTGCGGACCTCCTCGGCCTGTTCCTCGATCGTCAGGTTGCGATGAATGCAGCCCAACCCGCCCGACTGCGCCATGGCGATGGCCAGCCGGCCCTCGGTTACCGTGTCCATGGCCGACGAGATCACCGGGATGCCGAGCTCGACGCGCGGCGTCACGCGCGTGCGCGTGTCGGCCTGCGCCGGCAAGACGCTGGAAGCTGCGGGTACGAGGAGAACGTCGTCGAAGGCGAATGCTTCGCGAAAGGTCATGCCAACTCCTGGTCGGGTTGGCGCGCCATCATACACATATTCGGTCCGCCGCCAAGCGCGATCAGCACGTGAGTCTATTGTCCGGTCTCCTTTGGTGACCTGCGCTCAATCGCCGCGCTAGCTTCCGCCGAACGGTCGGCGGCCCCCCTCTTGTTGGGATAAGATTGGCGCGGGCTGTAAATTCCGACCGAGCCCTATCGGTCGGATTATGCGCTAACGCGCGTCAATGGATTTGTCTTCGGGTGATCCCCGGAATCCCTTGGCGACGAGGTAGACCTCGGCCGATTCGTCGCGGCTCGCCGGCGGCTTGGCGTGCTTCACGGTCTCGAAGGCGCGTTTGACGGTGGCCAGCAGCGCCGCCTCGGTGCCACCCTTGAGGACCTTGCAGACGAAGGCGCCGCCCGGTGCCAGGATTTCCTGGGCCAGATTGAGCGCCGCCTCGCAGAGCGCGACGACGCGCAGGTGGTCGGTCGCCTTGTGGCCGGTCGACGGCGCCGCCATGTCGCTGAGCACGATATCGGCCGGACCGCCGAGCGCCGCGCGGATCGGCCCGGCCACCTCGGGGTCGAGCCCGTCGCCTTGCATGAACGTCGCGCCGGTGATCGGCTCGACCGGATTGAGGTCGATGGCGACGACGGCGCCGGCGCCCTCGCCGGCGCGCACGCGCTCGACAGCGACCTGGGTCCAACCGCCCGGCGCGGCGCCCAGATCGACCACCTTGCGCCCCGGGGCAAGCAGGTCAAACCGGTCGTCTAGCTCGCGCAGCTTGAACGCGGCGCGCGAGCGCAGGCCTTCTTTTTGGGCCGCCTTGACGTAGGGGTCGTTCAGTTGGCGATCGAGCCAGCGGCGCGAAGACTGACGCCGTTTACCGCGCGCACTTACCACTTCGCGTAGCCCGGCGTTCTCACCATGGACAGGCGCGTCATCGCGTCGGGCGGTCGCCGACCCGCCAGGAGAAGGCCGCCGAGCGTAGCCTGGGGTACGCGCAAGGCCTTCGACGCCGCGGGCGGCCCGCCCGGCGCGACCCGGAGGGCGGCGGATATCGGACGACAGGCCGCGTCAAAGCGCTTGCCCGATGCGCGAGTACTCACTTGCACGATTCCACGGTACGTAGGACGGCCTTGCGTGGTCGTCCGGCAAGGCGCCCGGCGCGCCGTGATGCTGGACGCATCACAAGCGCCGGGCAACGCCGCCGGCGGCCGCGCAAGGCCGCCCTGCGGGTCGCGTTTCCCGTCCCCTCGGGGCGTCAGGAACGCTCGCTGATGCGAAAGCATCGCCTTCGCGCCCCCGACTGCCGAGGAAACCGGAAACGCGATCCTACGTGCCGTGGAATCGTGCAAGGGAGTACTGGCATCGCGCTGCGCACTTTTCCTAGCCTGTCGTCCGATATCCGCCGTGCCGCACCTGTCCATGGTGAGAATTCCAGGCTCTAGTCCGCGCCCGGCACCGGATGCGACCCGATGGCGTCGTGGCCGCCGATGTGGCCGCCTTTGGCACGGCTATCGCGGTGGCCGTCCTCGCGCATCAGCTCGACCAGCATGCCCTCGCGCAGGCCACGGTCGGCGACGCGCAGATGGCCGACCGGCCAGGCGCGCTCGATCGCCTCGAGGATGGCGCAGCCGGCGATCACCAGATCGGCGCGTTCCGGCCCGATCGACGGGATCTGCGCGCGGGCCGCCAAGTCGAGGTCCAGCAGATCCTCGGTGACCCGACGGATGTCGTCGAAGTCGAGCCGGATGCCGTCGATCAGGGCACGGTTGTACTTCGCCAGGTCCAAGAGGACGCCGGCGATCGTCGTCACCGTGCCCGAAGTGCCGATCAGTTGGACGTCGCCGGCGGCGACCTCGCCGGCCACGCCGTGGGCGGTGTTGAAGGGCGCCAGCAGCCGTCCCGCGTCATCGACCATGGCGGCATAGGCGTCCGCCGTGACGCGGTCGCCGCCATAGCGTTCCGAAAGCGAGACGACGCCGCAGGGCAACGAGGTCCAGCCGATGATTTCGTTCTCTATCACGCCATCGCAGCGCAGCCAGACCAGTTCCGTACTGCCGCCGCCGATGTCGAAGACCAGCACGCAACGGGCATCGTCGTCGAGCAGCGGCACGCAGCCGGCAAGCGCCAGCGCCGCCTCCTCGCGCCGCGAGATGACCTCGAAGGTGATGCCGGTCTCGGCGGCCACCCGGTCGAGAAATTGGTCGCAATTCTCGGCCTGCCGGCATGCCTCGGTGGCGATGTTGCGCGCCCGCGCGACACCCTTGCGGCGCATCTTGCGCGCGCAGATGTGCAGCGCCGAGATGGTGCGCGCCATCGCCGCCTCGGACAGCGCGCCGGCCTCGCCAAGTCCCTCGCCGAGACGCACGATGCGCGAGAAGGCATCGACGACGCGAAAGCCCGCCACGTCCGGCCGCGCGATCAGCATGCGGCAGTTGTTGGTCCCGAGATCGATCGCGGCATAGGTCGGCGTGCGCGCAGGCTTACGCGCGCCCGATTGCGCCCGGACGGTCCGCGTTCCGGTTGGTGGCGCTTGGCCGCTCCCTGCCGTCATTCCATCAGCCCCGCCGTTGCTCGGCGCGTTTTTGTCGCGCATGATGCTCCCAACGCCTTGTATACCAGACTTGGCCCGAATCGCGAAAACCGCCCACTGCTTGACAGGCCGGCGCGCGCTTCTTAGTTTCCGGCCAGCCCGTTCGGGCGCCCCTGGTGGGGGATAGTTTAACGGTAGAACTTTCGGCTCTGACCCGAACAGTCCTGGTTCGAATCCAGGTCCCCCAACCAAACTTCTATTTCAAGGACAGTGCGCTAGGTGGGCGGGTGGCGGCGTAGCCTCGCCTCCCGCTTAAAGAGCGACAAGGCGTTACGCGGACCGATCGAGACCACTTGGGTGGTTAGCTCGGTTGATCACCGAAATACAGGACATTGTAGTTCGATCCGCAGGCAATAACCGTGGCGACGCCTTGGTGAGCCATGTCGGCGCGGTATTCCACGTCGAGGGTCATCACATGTCCGGAGATGTCGACGACATTCACGTCGTCGATCGCCTGAAGCGTGATCGCTATGCCATCGTGCGCCTGGCTGCGCCGTATCGGGTACATCTTATCCGACATTCCCCAGATGACATCCAAATTCGCGGAACTCGTACCACGGCCCCATCTCCAAGGGAACTCTGTTCCCATTGCAGCCATCCGATGACATGATTTTGGTAATCGGCCAGCGCGTGGAAGGCCATTTGGTCGTTTCTCTTGCCATCCAGACACACCTCTCGTGTCGCAATCTCCTTGCCGTCGATTCCCTCGGCCTACGCCGGAGCGGGTCTTCGTCGTAGTGAGGTGGTCCCACTTTGTTGGACAGTTTGGCAGCGCGGTTAAGGTGTATTCCGTTGTTTGATCATGCTGCCAAAATCCTTTTTATCACATCCTGTTGCTGTTGTTGAGCCTGTGGGGATGTGGGCAAGGTGCGAGCCTTGTCCATCATATCCACAGGTTGACCGGCCCCGTAGGCCTCGGCCGGCGTTTGACCGTCGAGGGACGAATGGGGCCGCTCGGTGTTGTAGAAGCCGATCCACTCGCCGATGACCCGTTCGGCGTGGAAGCCGTCGGTGAGCTCGTGTAGGTAGACCGCCTCATACTTGAGAGACCGCCACAGGCGCTCGATGAAGATGTTGTCCATGCAGCGGCCCCGACCGTCCATGGAGATGCGGATGCTCGCGTTCTTGAGCACGCCGGTGAAGTCGAGGCTGGTGAACTGGCTGCCCTGATCCGTATTGAATATCTCCGGCTGGCCGTAGCGGGCCAGCGCGTCGCCCAAGGCCTCGGCGCAGAATCCAGCGTCCATGGTGTTCGACAGCCGCCAGGATAAAACGTGGCGCGTCGCCCAGTCCATGATCGCTACCAGGTACAGAAAGCCACGCTGGACGGGGATATAGGTGATGTCGGCGCACCAGACCCGATTGGGCTGGTCGATAGCCATCCCTTTGAGAAGATAAGGATAAATCCGGTGCATGGGATGCGGCACGCTGGTTCTCGGCGCCTGATAGATCGCCTCCAGGCCTATCAATCGCATCAACCTGCGAACCCGGTGACGGCCGACGCAAACGCCGTCCCGCCGCAACTGGCGGACCATCTGGCGGCTGCCGTAGAACGGGTACTTCATGAACAACTCGTCGATCCGACGCATCAGCGCCAGACTCGAAGGGCTCTCCCCCCTGGGCGCATAATAGAACGAGGACCGGCCGATCGAAAGCAGGCGGCATTGACGGCTCAAGCTCAGCTCGGGGGCGTCGCGTGTGATCATCGCCTTGCGCTCCCCCCGGCTCATCGCTTGAGCCCTCTGGCTAAAAAATCCCGTTCCACCGTCAGCTCGCCGATCTTGGCGTGAAGGTCGCGGACCTCGGATTCATGATCCCGGCAAGCGCGGTTGGCGCCGTTCGAAAACACTTCGCCCAGACCGTCCACCGCCTGGCGCTTCCAGGCGCTCACCTGGTTCGGATGCACCTTGTGCTTGGCCGCGATCTGCTGGATCGTCTTGCCGCCCCGCAGCGCTTCCAGCGCCACCCGGGCCTTGAATTCCGCCGTAAACCGGCGTCGATTCGTCATCTCGTATTCCTCCGTTATCCGGTGGAATACACCTTAGCTCCCTATCCGATTTTCTGGGACCACCTCATAGATCATCAATCAGGCTCAAGATTTTCTGGGACAAGCTTCTTGGGACTGCAACCTCGGCCAATTGAAATGTGACGTACCGGCCATGGCTGACAACTTTCGCACCGATCTTGACCAGCTTCTCCCTCAGCGTCGTCAGCGACCATTGCTCCACGGCATCGGGCAACGCCAGGGTACGCATGAAGTTGCCGAGGTTATAGGCGAGTGCATGCAGCTGGAGCCGGACGGCATTGTTGCGTAACGAACGGCATGACAGCCGCGTCCACTTGATGGCGTTCTTGCCTTCCTTGATCCATTGCTCGGCAGTGCCGCGCTGATTGTAGAACGCAACAACCCGCTCGGCAGGACGGCTCAGGTTGGTGACGATGAAGCCGACGCGGGGATACAGTTCCCCTGAGTGCCACTCCACCTTGGCGACGACCCGGCGGGGCTTCGTCCAGCTACCGGCCCGATAGCTGAAGTTCGCGTAATACCGACGAACTTCCTTCGGCGGCCGACCGACGGGGCGCTTGAGCAGGTGCGCGATGCTGTCGTGCAGCACCTTGTTGGCCGGAAGCCGGATGGCGTACTTGAAGCCTTCCGCTTCCAGAAACTCATAAACCTCGGGCGAGGCGAAGGCGGCGTCACCACGGAAATAACGCCGGAGTGTCTTGTTCCGGTATCGAGCGACCACCGGGTCCAACACATCGCGCCATTCATGGGCGCTGTGCACGTTGCCCGGACGCAGGGCGCAACGCTCCAGATCGCCGAACTGGTTGAACACGAACAGCGGGTGATAGCACGTGCAGCCGAAGTGACCGTTGTAGGCCGTGCCCTCCTGGTCACCGTAGGTCGGGCTGACGGAGCTGTCCATGTCGAGCACGATAATCTTCGGCGGCTTGCGCTCGTTAACCTGGTCGATCCAGATGCCCAAAAGGTCAGCGAGCGCGGCGAGGTTGTCATTGGTGGCGAGTAACTCCGTCTCGAACCGGCCCATCTGGCTGGTCGATGCGCCGCCGCGCTCGACAGCCCTGCCGCCGACGATCCACCGCATCGCAGGATCGCGCCCCAGCCGGTCGGCGTCGTTCACGTCCTCGTACCCGGCGAGACGACCATAGACGGATTGGCGAAGGAGACCGATGATGCCGTGCCAACCGTTCTTGCCGGTCCGGCTGTCAGCAATAACGTCACCGGCCAGCGTGGTCAGGCCGAGGGCTTCGTCCAGTTCACGATAGGCGAGCAGACCAGCGTCTGACGTGATCCGCGAACCGTGGAACTCGAACTTCAGTCTTCGGTCGAAAAACGCCCGCAGAAGCCCCCGATCCGACTCACCCTCCAGGTTCCGCATTCGACCCACCCTCCGTCTGATCTAATCCACTGATTCTTATACAGGAATCAGACGGAAACCGCATCAGATGGATCGGTCACTTGGGGAATGCGGGCTTATAGTAAGCGGCCAGCGCTTCCTTCATCGCGGGCCGCGCCGCGTCGTCCGGGACCACCGGCTTGCACTGGGCATCGCGCACCATGAATGGCTGCGCGCCGCGGAACGTCAAGTCACATTCCTTCGTGACGGCGGCCCGCTCGATGGCCTCCGCCTGGCCCTTTATACGCGCATACTCGGCTGCTTTAGGTCCATCGCCGGCCTCGATAAAGAGTAGGGTCGGCCAGAGCCAGACAAGACCAACACCCATTTGCACCACATCGACGTTAGCCTTCAAATTCAAAAGATCGAATAGCTCGCCCGTCCTGGCGGAAACACGCCGCGCCTCCATGGCGAGTCGGTCGCAGCTGTGATTTTTGTAAGCCGCCTCCGAAACATACTGCGATGGAATCGTTTCGGGTTGCGACGCGCAAGCCGCGGAAATAATCAACGATCCGAATGCCACGTATCTCAGCATGGCGCTCATCGATTTTCTCCTCGCCAAGACTTTTCAATTCCGGCGCGTACTATAGCGGTGGCCTCGAAGCCGAACAACCAGGGCCACTCGAACCATGCCCGCTGGCGCAGTAGGCATGTGCTTTCGTCGCGCGGGGATCGATCGGAGGGCGGAATTCATGACGGTCGCGATACTCAATCCGGGCGCGATGGGAGTGACGGTCGGCGCGGTGGCGGCCGGTGGCGCTTGCGTGCTCTGGGCGTCGGAGGGGCGCTGCCCACTCGCCCGGCGGGCGTGTGCTATATTCGTGCCTACCCTGGCCGCCGCCGGCCGGCCGTGGCTCGCCGATCGGAACCATGGGAGGCGCGATCATGAAGCGGCTCGTATTCGTTTCACTATTGATTTTGCCCTTGGCGATCACCGCACAGGCGCAGGATGACGTGAGCGTCGAGAGCCTGCCTCCGGTTGTCGTCGAGACGGTTCCGAGGGCCGGCGACACCGATGTCGATCCGTCGATCGGCGAGGTCCGCGTCACCTTCAGCAAGGACATGATGACCGAGGACATGTGGTCGTGGGTGATCCACACCAAGGAGTCGTTTCCGAAGATCGCCGGTGACGTGAGATACCTCGCCGATGGCAGAACCTGTGTCTTGCCGGTCAGCCTCGAGCCGGGCACGACCTACGCCATCTGGTTCAATTCGCCGAACTACAAGCACAACGCCTTCAGGGACCTGGGCAATAACCCGGCCGTGCCCTATCTGCTGGTGTTCCACACCGGCAACTAGGCCGGCCTCCTCCCAATGGACAGGCGCGGCACGGCGCCTCTGTCGCGGCGCCGGCGCTCCTCTCGTAAGGCTCAACGCCCCTCGACCACCGTCTTGACTGCGGCGGCCGCTTCGGCGACCTGCTCTGTCGTGACGTCGAGGTGGGTGACGGCGCGGATCAGGCCCGCGCCCATCGCGCCGACGCGCACCCCGTGGTCGGCGAGGCGTTCGGCGACCTGTGAAGCGGTCAGGCCGGTGCCGGCGACGTCGAAGAAGACGATGTTGGTCTCGACCGTCTCGGGGTCAATCGCGATGCCCGGCAGCTCCGCCAGGCGATCGGCGAGCAGGCGCGCGTTGGCGTGGTCCTCGGCCAGGCGCGCGACGTTGTTCTCCAACGCGTAGACGCCGGCCGCCGCGACGATGCCGGCTTGGCGCATGGCGCCGCCGATGCGCTGTTTCCAGCGCCACGCCTGGGCGATGAAGTCGGTCGAACCGGCCAGCACGCCGCCGATCGGACAGCCCAAGCCCTTGGAGAGATCGATCCAGACCGAATCGAACGGCGCCGCGTAGTCGTGCGCCGCGACGCCCGAGGCGACCACCGCGTTCATCAGCCGCGCGCCGTCCATGTGCATGACCAGCTCGTGGCGCGCCGCGACGCCGGCGACCGCCTGAATCGCTTCGAGCGGCCAGACCGTGCCGCCGCCGAAATTCGAGGTTTGCTCGACCTCGATCATGCGTGTCTCGGGCGTGTAGCGGCCATGGTCGCGGATCGCCGCCTCGGCCTGTTCGGCCGAGTAGATGCCGCGCGCGCCGTCGAGCGGGCGCAGCATGACGCCGGCCAGCGCGGCCGGCGCGCCGGCCTCGGAGTTGATGATATGCGCGGTCGCGTCGGCGATGATCTCGTCGCCCTGGCGACAGTGCACCAGGATGGCGATCTCGTTGCACATCGAGCCCGACGGCAGGAACACGGCGGCTTCCTTGCCGGTCAGTTCGCAGACCATCTCGCACAGCCGGTTGACCGACGGGTCCTCGCCGCGCTGTTCGTCGCCGACCGGCGCCTCGGCGATCGCGCGGCGCATCGCCGGCGTCGGGCGGGTCTGAGTGTCGCTGTAGAGGTCGATCCGGTTGGCGGTCATTCAATTCATCCCTTGGTTGGCTCATGTGCGGCGCGCGTGGCAGAGTAAGGCGCGAGGCCAGGGAATCAACCCCCGTGCCCACGGCACCGCCAGGAGGACACCGATGAGCGCCACGACATACCCGAACTGGGACGAGTTCATGCGCACCAGCTTCGCCGCGGGAAGAAAGTTCCCCCTGATCGCGCCCGAGACGCCGAGCTTCATGTGCTTGCCGCACGCGACAACGGCGGCCGAGCTCGCCGGCTGCGACGCGGTGATCATCGGCGCGCCCTATGTCGCCACCACCAGCGACGTCTACGCCGGCGTCTCCAAGCACGAATGGGTCGCCGGGCCGCAACGCGTACGTCAGCAGTCGGCGCGCTACCGTTCGGGCTATATCCAGGACTTCGACCTCGACGTCTTCGAGCACGTGAAGGTCGTCGACTACGGCGACGCGGTGCTGCCCGACGGCATCAACGACGTCCAGTCGCCCGAGATGATCCTCGAGGCGCAAGCGGCGGTCGAGGCGATGTGCGGCGACGCCATCGAGGCCGGCGCCGTGCCCATCGTGATCGGCCAGAACTCGCCGCTCGGCTCGTTCGCCATCGCCAAATCGGTTGCCGAGCACACCGACGGCATGGTCGGCTGCATCAGCCTGGACACCCACTGGGACGCCGGGCATCTCGATCGGATGACCGGCGATCCGCGCATCGCCGGCAGCGCGAGCTGGAAGCACAAGATGTACGAGTTCCTCGACAATATGCACGAGCGCCACCTGGTCGAGATCGGCGAGCGCGGCATGCTCGAAAACAAGGACATCGTGCGCCACTACCTGAAGCAAGGCGCGCGCTTCATCTCGTCGTGGGAGGTCCGCTCGGGGCTCGGCATCGAGGGCGTCGTCAAGGCGCTCGACGGCGCCTACGACGGCACCGATGGCGTCTACGTCCACTTCGACATGGACGTGCTGGGCGGCGCCGGCCCGGCGCCCGGCGATATTCTCGGCGAGCTCGCCGAGCCGATCGGCCTGACCGACTACGAAGTCAGCCGCATCGCCCACGAGATCGGCCGGCGCGGCCTCTCGGGCATGTCGTTCATCTGCATCCCGCCGGGCTCGGCGGTCGTCTATCGCACGATCGTTTACGTCATCATGTACCTGCTGGCCGGTCTCGCCATGCGGAAGGCGGCCTGACATGGGCCACGATGGCGTCATGCGTGGCTTCCCGCCGCCGCCCGAGCATCAGGTGACGCTGGCCAACTGGCGCGAGGCTGGTTTCAATCGCTGGGCGTTCCATCATGTGCGCGAGGTCCTGCCGACCGCGAATGTCAGCCGCGGAGACGGCGCGCTATGCGAACTGGCGCGCCGGCCGGTCGACTGCGACGCCGTCGCCTTCGAGGATTCGCGGGGCGGCGAGACGACGATCGGCCGCTTCCTCGCCGACAGCGCGACCGACGGCGCTATCGTGTTGCACGAGGGCCGCGTGATCTTCGAGCGCTACGACAACGGCATGACGCCCGAGACGCCGCACATCCTGTTCTCGGTCACCAAGTCGGTCGCCGCGACGCTGACCGGCATCCTCGCCGACAAGGGCGCCGTCGACCCCAACGCACCGGTCACCGATTACGTCCCCGAGATCGAGGGTTCGGCTTACGGTGACGCCACCCTGCGCCACCTGCTCGACATGACGGTCGGCATCCAGTTTGTCGAGGATTACGAAGACCTGACGGGCGACACCGCGCGATACCGCTTGGCGGCCGGATGGGTGCCCGGCCCAGGCGTGTCCGAAGGCCTGCGCAAATTCCTGCCGACGCTGCCGAAGGCCGGCGAGCACGGCGACGCCTTCCACTACGTCTCGCCCAACACCGACTTGCTCGGCTGGGTGCTCGAGCGCGCCACGAACACGCCCTTCGCCGAGCTGTTGAGCCGCGAGATCTGGCGGCCGATGGGCGCCGAACGCGACGCCTATATTGCGCTCGACCCGTTCGGCGCGCCGCGCGCGGCGGGCGGGTTGTGCGTGACGCTGCGCGACCTCGCGCGCTTCGGCCAGATGCACCTCGAGCACGGCCTCGCGGGCGGCCACCAGATCGTGCCCGCCTGGTGGCTCGCCGACCTGCGCGACAACGGCGATCCGGCGGCCTGGGCCAAGGGCGGCTACGAATCGATGGCCGACTGGCGCTATCGCAGCAAATGGTACGTCGCGCCGGGCGGCGCCTATTGCGGCCTCGGCATACACGGCCAGACGGTGTTCGTCGACCCGGCCACCAACCTGGTCGCCGCCAAGTTCTCGTCGCAGCCCTCGGCCCTCGACGAGGCGCTCGACGCGACCGCCTTCCGAGCCTGGACGGCGATCGGCGAGACGCTGAACGGGTAAAAGCGGTCGCGGTACGGATTGTCCGGCTCGCGTCGTCGGTCACTGGCGAAGGTTTGAATCAACAGGAGGATGTTACTGACCGCGAAGCTATGCTATATAACCTAATAATTAGGCTATATGATTGAATATTGAGGTTTGATATCGCATGCTCGATGCGCTCTTCAGTAGCAAATCGGCGAAGGCGGTCCTGCTGTTCCTACAGACCTATGGTGAAGGCTACGGTCGTGAAATGGCCCAGACTTTCGGGATTCGCCCCGTTCAGGTCCAGAATCAGCTCAAGAAGTTCGAGGCCGGCGGCTGGTTGGTAAGCCGGTCGGTGGGCCGCACGCGGCTGTATTCGTGGAACCCGCGAAACCCACTGGTCGGGCCATTACGCCAATTCCTGCAGGCCGCGATCGACACGCTACCGGACGACGAGGTCCGCGCCTACTACAGGCAACGGCGCCGTCCCCGGCGAGCCGGAAAACCCTTGTGAGTGAAATTCGAAAACAAAGCGACGTTTCGGAGATCGCGGCGATCGTATCGGCGGCTCTCGAGAAAGCTGGCATCACCGCGGTGCTGTCGGGCGGCGCCGCGGTTTCCATCTATACGAAGAACGCGTATGTGTCCCTGGACTTGGATTTCGTCTCGAGCGAGTCGCTCGATCGCATTGAGCCCGTTCTCGCCGAGCTTGGATTCAAACGCGGCCAGGACCGCTTCTTCACCCATGAGGACACCGTGTACGTCGTCGAATTCCCGTCGGGCCCGGTTTCGTTCGGCGGCGACGTGGTGCGCGAATGGGGCCGGATCGAGACCGCGGCGGGTGCCATACAGATCGTCACGCCGACCCAGTGCGTCATGGACCGATTGGCAGCGTTCTATCATTGGAGCGACCCGCAAGCCCTCGACCAGGCGATCGCGGTCGCAAGGGCGCAAGAGGTCGATCTGCAGGCTATCGATACATGGTCCGAGCGCGAGGGCTTCGCCGAAGGATTCGGACGGTTCCGCCGGGTCCTGCGAACGCCCTAGGTCGGAATCGCCAAAGCGCTGAATAGCCGACCGTTCGCAAGGCGGTCTGGATTAGATCGCCGTCGCCACCTCGAGCGCCTCGACGACGGCCTCCTCGACGGTGCGCGGCGCGAGACAGTCGCCGATCGGGTGGACCTCGCCGGGGTAGTCCGCAAGCGCGGCTTCGAGACCCGCATTGCGCTCGTGGCCCATCGAGACGATCACCGTGTCGATACCGGCGAACAAGACCGGCTCGCCGCTCGTCGTCTGCATGAAATAGGCGGTGTCGGCGTCGACGCCGTAGAGCCGTGCGTACGTCGTCATCTCGACGCCGAGCCTGGTCAGCTCGGCGATCCACTGGTCGCGGATGTAGTTCTGCACGCCCTCGCCCGGTGCACGGCCGCTCGTCGCATAGCGCACGCGGTGGCCATCGATCGCAAGTTTCTCGGCCAATCCCAAGCCGATCCAGTCGCCCAGCCAGTCGGCGATGACCACCGAGGTGCCGACGTTGGCTTCGTTCCTGAGCACCTGCCAGGCGTCGACGACATGGGCGTCGGCGCGGCCCTCGATCGCCGGGTCGCGGGGCGTGGCGCCGGTCGCCACGATGACGACGTCGGGCGCCGCCTCGTCGATCATCCGGCGCGTGACCTCGACGCCGGTGCGCACCACGGCGCCGGCGCGTTCCATCTCGCGCGTGAAGTTGGGCACGATGCCGCCGAACTCGGCGCGCCCGGGCAGCAGTTGGGCGAGCAGGACCTGGCCGCCGAGTTGCTTTTCGCGCTCGTAGAGCGTCACCGCGTGGCCGCGCTCGGCCGCCACCGCCGCCGCCTTCATGCCGCCGGGGCCGCCACCGACCACCATCACTTTTCGCGCGGTTACGGCCGGCGCGCGCGTGCCGTAGACCAGCTCGCGCCCGGTCTCGGGGTGTTGGATGCAGGAGATCGGCACGTCCAACTGCATATGCCCGATGCACGCCTGGTTGCAGGCAATGCAGGCGCGGATGTCGTCGAGCCGGCCGGCCGCCGCCTTACCGGCCATCTCGGGGTCGCAGATCATGGCGCGCGTCATGCCGCACATGTCGGCCTGGCCCGAGGCGATGACCTGCTCGGCGATCTGCGGTTGGTTGATGCGCCCGGCGACGAACACCGGCTGGTCGACGGCGGCCTTCACTTTCGCCGCGAAGGGCGCGACGTAGCCGGTCTCGATGCGCATCGGCGGCACGATGTGGACCGCGCCGCCGGTCGTCGCCGACGACCCGGCGATGACGTTGAAGTAATCGTAGACGCCGTCGCCGCCGAGTGCCGTGATCGCCGCCAGCGTCTCGTCCGGCTCGAGGCCGCCGTGCTCCATCTCGTTGCCCGAGATACGCAGGCCGACGACCATGTCGGGCCCGACCTTGGCGCGGATGTTGGCGGCGACGTCGCGCAGGAAGCGCAGCCGGTTCTCGTGGCTGCCGCCGTAGGCATCGTCGCGCGAATTGACCCGCGGATTGAGGAACTGCGCCGGCAGATAGCCGTAGCTCGCGACCACCTCGACGCCGTCGAGACCCGCCGCCTGCAAGCGCAAAGCCGTGTCGCCGAAGGCCTCGACGATCTCGCCGATCATCGCCAGCGACATCGGCCGCGCCATGATGCCGTAACGCTCGGCCGGCACCTCGGACGGCGCGTAGGCGATCGGCCGGGTGCCGTCGGCGCGCAGGCCGAAGACCTCGCGCCCGGGATGGAAGAGCTGGCCGAACACCTTGCAGCCGTGGCCGTGGACCGCCCGCGCCAGACGCCGGTAGCCGTCGATGCAGGCGTCCTCGTAGCCCTTGATGGTGTGCGACGAGAAGAACGCCGTCTCGTGCACCGCGGCGACCTCGACGATGACCAGCCCGGCGCCGCCGCGCGCCCGCGCTTCCTGATAGGCGATCAGCGCGTCGTTGGGCGCGCCGTCGTCGACCAGCACGGTCTGGTGGCCGGTCGAGAAGATGCGATTCCTGAGCTCGACCGACCCGACCGTGAGCGGCGTGAAGAGATGCGTGAACGTCATGGCGCCTTCCCTCAATCCTGCGGATGGGCGAAGTAGAGCTTGTTGATGATCTGCCAGCGGCCGTCGCGCTCGAGCATCGACAGGTAGTCGGTGAACCAGATGCCGAGGTAGAGATTGGCGACCTTGGCCACCGCGCTGTCGCCCGTGACGTCGATCGTTTCGATCCGCGCCTCGTAGGATTCGCCCGCCGCCAACGTCGACTCCGCTATGCAAAAGTCGACGAACGCGTCGAGTGAGCTCCATTCCAGCTCGCCCTCGAAATGGCCGATGACGAAGGCGTCGGCATGGAACGCGCACCTCAACTTCGCCTCGTCGCCATAGAACATGCCGTCGAAATAGTCCTGGGCGACCTGCGCAATACGCTCTTGGACGGTGCCGGTTTCACTCATTGTCGTCTCCATCGGTCAGAATCCCGCGATCGCCGTCGTCCAGCTTGGGCCGGCGGCCGCCGTGAGCGTGCCGCTGCGGGGGTTGGCGGCGACCGCGCAGATGCGGCCGAAGGTCGTCCCGGCGTTGGGCCGCTCCTCGGCGAGCACCACCTCGTGGCCGGCCTTGGCGAGGCGACCGCGGACGGCCTCGGGGATGCGCGCATCGACGTAGGTCGCGCCGCCCTGGCTGTGGACGCGCGGGTGGTCGAGCGCGCGCTGCAGCTTCATGCGGTGGTCGATGACGTTGATCATGGTGTGCAGCACGCCTGTTTCGATGCGATAGTCGCCCGAGCCCGAGCAGGCGAAGACGGCTTTGCCCGCCCTGGTCGCGACGATCGCGGGCGCGGCGAAGATCGGCATTTTTCGCGGCGCGATGCTCGAGGGGAAGCCGGGGCGCGGATCGAAGTTCTGCATCGCGTTGTTGAGGAAGATGCCGGCGTCCGGCACGTAGACCAGCGAGCCGAAGCCCGAGCCGACGCTCATGCACACCGACGCCATGTTGCCCCAGCGGTCGGCGGCGGCAAACTGGCTGGTGCCGACGCGGCGCGCGCGCTGCGGGTCGCCCGCGACCACCTCCGGCGCGGCACCCGAGGCGTCATAGGGCCAGGGGTCGCCCGGCGCGACCGGGCGCGCAAGCGCCTTGCGCATGCGGATGAGCTTGCGGCGCTCGGCGGCGAAGGCCGCGTTGGCCAGGCCGTCGACCGGGCTCTCGACGAAGGCCGGGTCGCCGTAGTGGGTCATCGAATCGGCGAAGGCGACGGCCAGCGCCTCGGCCATCAGGTGTCGGTATTCGTATGAGTCCGGGCCGTAGCCCCGGAGGTCGTAGCGATCGAGGATGTTGAGCGCCTCGTAGGCGACCTGGTCGTAGCACGAGACGTAGTCGTGGCCGCGGTAGCGCGCCGGCCGCTCGCGCAGGATGCGCGGCTCGTAGGCGGCGAGGTCGTCGGCCGAGAGGATGCCGCCGTTCGCCATGAAGCGGTCGATCGCCTTGGCGACGCGGCCGCGGTAGAAGCCCGCCTTGCCGCGCCGGGCGATGTCGCCCAGCGTGCGCGCCAGCGCGGCCGTGTCGAGCACGTGACCGCCGTCTTCGTAGCCGGGCACGTCGGGCAGCTTGCCGCCGGGCAGCAGATGCGCGGCGGTCGCCGGCAGCGCGGCGATGCGCTCGGCATTGTCGGCGATGGTGGCCTTGTCGTCCCAGCGCAGGGCCACGCCGGCCTCGGCCGCCTCGATCGCCGGCGCCAACACCTGGGCGAGCGGCAGCTTGCCGCCCAGCGCGTGGGCGTCGACGAAGCCGGCGACCGCGCCCGGCACGGCGGGCGCGAGCATGCCGTAATAGGCCTGGTCGCCCTTGGTGAAGGGGTGGCCGTAGTAGGTCGGCGACCGCTTGCGGTCGAGCTTGAACATCCTGGCGTGAGCCTTCAACGGCGCCCGGCAATAGGCGTCGATGGTCAGGAACTCGCCCGGGTCGGCAAGCCACAGCGAGATATGCGCGTAGCCGCCGAGGCCGCAGGACGCCTGCTCGGTGACGCAGGCGGTGAAGGCGCCGGCAACCAGTGCGTCGATCGCGTTGCCGCCCTGCTCCATGACGCGCACGCCGGCTTCGACGCTCAACGGGTGGCCGCCCGAGCAGACGCCCCGCTCGACCTCGACTTCACCGTGGGTGTGGATGCGCGCACCCGTGATCATGGCGTCTCTCCCCGGATTTCCCGCCGCATCGGAGCATAGCCGAGACGACTCGTCCGTCAGCCGAAATTTCGCCGCCAATATCGGCCGCATGAACAACGACATCGCGAAAGCGTGATCGTCGAATTCGACGACGGGGCACGAGTTCCCGACGGGGTTGTCGTATAGTGGCGTTGAAAGGCCTGAACGGCCGCTGTATTTGGTAGTTCTGGCGACGGCAGCGCGATTGGCACCGTCCAACGAGAAACGAACACCGGAGGAGCATAACCATGACACTGCAACTCGGGGACACCGCCCCGGACTTCACCGCCGAATCCACCGAGGGTACGATCAACTTCCACGATTGGATCGGCGACAGCTGGGCGATGATGTTCTCGCACCCCAAGGACTTCACGCCGGTCTGCACCACCGAACTCGGCTATGTCGCGAAGCTCAAGCCCGAGTTCGACAAGCGCAACGTCAAGGTCGTCGGGCTGAGCGTCGATTCGGTCGAGGACCACGTCGCGTGGTCAAAGGACATCGAGGAGACCCAAGGCGCCGCGCCGAACTATCCGATGATCGGCGATTCCGATCTCAGCGTCGCCAAGCTCTACGGCATGATCCACCCGAACGCGCGCGGCAAGGCATCAGAACGCACGGCGGTGGACAACGCGACGGTGCGCAACGTGTACGTCATCGGGCCGGACAAGAACATCAAGCTGATGATCACTTATCCGATGAGCACCGGACGCAATTTCGACGAGATACTTCGGGTCATCGATTCATTGCAGTTGACCGCCAATCATCAGGTCGCCACGCCGGCCAATTGGCAGGACGGCGACGACGTGATCATCGTCCCGGCGGTGAAGGACGAGGCGGCCAGGGAAAAGTATCCGGACGGCTGGACGGCGCCGAAACCCTACCTCAGGTTTGTCCCGCAGCCTGGCAAGTAGCCGTCGCGGCTGATCGATAGGTGACGCGACTGACCGGCTCCGCGCCGGCCGCGATCGGCGCGGCGCTTTTCGCCATCGCCATCGTCGTGGCCGGGTCATCGCGCGCCGACCCGGCCGGCGATTTCGTCGCGCGCTACGTTGCGGCGGTCAATGCCGGCAGCGAGGACGGCATCGTTGCGCTGCTCCACCCGGCGACGCGCGCCTGCATGGACGAGGCAAGTGGCGACTTCTTCGACTACATACTCGCCAACGAGCTCAAACGGTCGATCCCCGACACGTACCGTCTGACCGTGACGCCGGTTGCCGATGACGAGACGCTGCTGATGGCGGGCATGCTCGGCTACCCGGTACGGCCGAGCCATACCCTGCAGATCGATTTCGACGATGGCCCCTACAGCGGGACCACGATCATCAGCTACGCCATCGACGACGGCGGCTTGTGGCACACGGTGATCGGCTGTCCGACGCCCGAGGCGGTCGCGATGTTCCGCGAGGCCCGCGCCCGCGCCCTGGAGCAGGAGGAACGGGCCCGCGAACTCGCAGCGCAGGTCTCGCCGACGTTGCGGGCCGAAATCGAGACGCTCATGGCGGAGGGCCAGCGAATCGTGGCGATCAAGCGGTATGCCGCGGAAGCCGGCGTCGGACTGGCGATCGCCCGCGCCGTTGTCCTGCTGATCGCGGGCGCCGGCGAATGATTCGGCTTGTCCGACGGTACGTTTGTCCCTAATTGACGTTGCGGGCAGCTTCCGCACCCGATATGACCTGGGGATCGACGGCGGTACGGTCCCGGAGCGAACGGCATGTTTATTCAGATCGAGAAGACGCCCGACACGAATGTCCTGACCTTTCTGCCCGGCCGCACGGTGCTGGGCTCGGGCAGCCTGACTTTCGCGGATACGGAAGAGGCCGAGCGCTCACCGCTCGCCGCGCGGCTCATGCAGATCGCCGGGATCGAGCGCGTCACCCTTGGCGCCGATCATGTCGAGGCAGCGAAGGCCGGCGACGCCGATTGGCAGCTGCTGAAGCCCGCCGTGCTCGGCGTCATCATGGAGCATTTTCTCGGTGGCCACCCGGTGCTTGCGGCCGCGCCGCCGGCGCCCCCCGCCTACGACGCCGACGACGCCGAGCTGGTCGCCGAAATCGAAGCGCTGCTCGACGAACGCATCCGCCCGGGCCTGACCGAGGACGGCGCCAAGATTGCGTTCCTCGGCTATAGCGACGGCGTCGTCGAGCTCGACCTCGACGGCAGTGGTCTTGCCGTGCCGGTGTTCAGCATCAAGATCCGCATCGAGAACACGCTGCACCACCACCTGCCCGAGATCGAGACCGTGCGGTTCGTCGAGAAAATCTCGGCGCCCGAAGATCTCGACTGGGACAATCCCGAGGTCGTCGCCGTCCACGACCTGCTCGAGGAACGCATCAACCCGGCGGTCGCCGCCCACGGCGGCCATATCGCGCTGATCGACGTCAAAGACCACACCGCCTACATCCGCCTCGAGGGCGGTTGCCAGGGCTGCGGCATGGCCGACGTAACGCTCAAGCAAGGCGTCGAGGTGATGATCCTGGAAAACGTTCCGACGATCACCGCGGTGCTCGATTCGACCGACCACGCCGGCGGCACCAACCCCTTCTTCGAACAAGGCAAGGACGGCGGCTTCACGCCGTTCTAGACGCCGCTGCCGTCAACAATCTCGAACGCGACGTCCTCTTCGGGCGCGCCGTCGCTTACGACGACGCCGCGATCGACCAACTCGATCAGATGAGCGAGGACCGAGCGGCGCGCCGCCGGCCACAGACCCGCCGTCAGGTCGGGGTACATCGGGGCGACCATGTCGGCGATCATCGTCACGCCGTCGGCGAGGCAGGCGAAAACCTGGCGCTCGCGCAAGGCCCGATGATCGAGAAAGGCGCGCACGTGGCGCTCGGGCGCATCGATCGCCGGCCCGTGCGTCGGCCAGTAGACCCGGTCGTCGCGCTCGAGCAGGCGGGCGAGGCTCGCCCGGTAGGCGGCCATATCGCCGTCGGGCGGCGCGACCACCGAGGTCGACCAGCCCATGACATGATCGCCGCTGAACAGCGTCCGTTCGGCATCGAGCGCGAAACAAAGATGGTTCGAGGTGTGCCCCGGCGTGTGAACCGCGGCGACCCGCCAGCCGGCGCCGTCGACGACGTCGCCATCGCCGAGCACGACGTCGGGCACAAAATCGCGGTCGGCGCCTTCCTCGACCGCCGGCCCGCCGCCGCCCCCGCCATGTGGCCCGAAGCCATAGGTCGGCGCGCCGGTCGCCTGACCGACCAGCCGCGCCGCGGGCGAATGGTCGAGGTGGGTGTGGGTGATCAACTGGTGTGTAACGGTCTCGCCGGCGAGCGCCGTGAGCAGCGCGTCGACATGCGCGTCGATCGCCGGTCCGGGATCGATGATCGCGACCTCGCCCCGCCCGAGGATGTAGGTGCCGGTGCCGTGAAAGGTGAACGGCCCCGGATTGCCGGCGATGACGCGGCGGACCATTGGCGCCACCTGCTCGATGACGCCGACCTCGAATTTCATCTCGGTGACGAAGGGGATCGTCAAGCCAGTGTCCCTCTGCGTTTGCGGTTGCGGCGCCGCCATGTTGCCCGAAACGCCCACCGGGTGTCTAATGGCCAATCATGCGGTGGATCCGGACAGCGGCGCTTGCGACGATGATCGCGATGAGCGCGCCGGCGGCTGCGGCGGTCGGCGACGGCGCGGGACTTCGAATGCCCGTGCCCGCGGCGGATAGTCTGCGCGTTACGCGGCTCTCGACCTTCGCGATCCGCGACCTGCTCGAGGCGCATGGCTACCGCGATATCGGCAAGATCACGTTCAACGGCTTCACGTATATCACGCGCGCGACCGATCGCGACGGCCGGCGGGTAAAGCTCTATGTCGACCCGTCCACGGCCAAGGTACTGAAGAAGAAGTTCTACAAGTAGGTCAGCCGTCGCCGACGAGGCGCGCGCGCGCCTCCTCGTACTTCTCAGATGTCCTGGCCGTGATGTCGGCCGGCAGCTCGGGCGCCGGCGGTCGCTTGTTCCAACCGATGCTTTCGAGGTGGTTGCGCACGAACTGCTTGTCGAAGCTTTCCGGGCTGTGGCCCGGCGCGTAGGTTTCGGCCGGCCAAAAGCGCGACGAATCGGGCGTCAGCACCTCGTCGATCAGCACCAGTTCGCCGTCGCCGTCGAGCGCAAACTCGAATTTGGTGTCGGCGACGATGATGCCGCGGCCGGCGGCGTAGTCGCGGGCGTGTTGGTAGACTGCGATGGCGGCGTCGCGCACGCGGGCGGCAACGTCGGCGCCGATCAAATCGACAGCCTTGTCGTAGCTGATGTTCTCGTCATGCGCGCCCATTTCCGCCTTGGTCGAGGGCGTGAACAGCGTCTCGGGCAGCTTGTCGGCGCGGCGCAGACCCTCGGGCAACGGGATGCCGCAGACCGTTCCGCCGCGCTGATATTCCTTCCAGCCCGAGCCTTCGATATAGCCGCGCACGATGGCCTCGATCGGCAGCGGCTCGAGCCGGCGGACGACCATCGAGCGGCCGACCAGCGGCGCGCGCTCGGCGGCGTCGGGCACCGCGTCCTCGAGGCTCATGCCGGACAGATGGTTGGCGACGATGCCGCCGGTCCGCGCGAACCAGAAGTACGACAGCGCGGTCAACACCGCGCCCTTGCCGGGGATCGGCGTCGGCAGCACGACGTCGAACGCCGACAACCGGTCGCTGGCGACGATCAGCAGGTGGTCGTCGTCGACGGCATAGTTGTCACGCACCTTGCCGCGACTGATCAGCGGCAGGCTTTCGAGGGTCGATTCGAACAGTGTCTCGGTCATATTTTTTTCCGGTCTCGGTAATCGCGCGGTCGCGACGGCGCAGAATGTCGCGTTCGGCGACCGTTGTCACCCGCGCATCTTATTTGGTCGTGTCCCGGTTTGAAATTTGCCATGTGGAAAGCGCGAAGCGCAACCATATGTCGGCCCATTTTAAGGGTTTGTATCGCACCCGGTTCCTTGGACACAAGTTTGTCTCATGCGGCGGGCCTGAGTGACATCGCGGTGTGCCACGCCTGACGAGCTTGAGCGGGGCTCAGGTAGCCGTTCTTCTCCACGATCCACTGGGCATTGTACTGTTCGACGAACCCGCGGACGGCGTTCCGCAGCTCCGCGATGTTGCGGTAGATGCGGCCATGGATGATCTGTTCCTTGAGCGTGCGATTGAACCTCTCGGCGACGCCGTTGGTCTGGGGCTGTTCGACGAAGGCGTAGGACGGCTGGATGCCCCAGAACTTGATCTGGTTGGTGAAGTGGTCCGACAGATACTGGGAGCCGTGATCCATCCGCAAGGCCAGCCCCCGCGCCGCACCGGCGGAGGTCGAGGCATACAGCCTCGCAAGCCCCATGGAGATCGGCTGAAGGGCGGCGAAGCGGTCGCCTCGCTTGCACACATGCCAGCCGACGCACTCGGCGTTCCAATGCTCGATGGCGGTGAATATCCAGCCCCAGCCGTCGTCCACCGTGAACACCCGAACGCCGTCCGTGCCCCACATGAGGTTGGGGGCATGGGTGATGATCTCACCGACATGGGGATTTCCGCCACGGCGGCGGCAGCGATGGGGCGAGAGCAGGTTGTTCTCGCGCATCACCCGGAGCCCCCGCTTGCGGGAAACACGGATGCCACGACAGACCCGAAGCCGAGCCCAGACCTTGCGGTGTCCCTCGCCCTCCCAGGGGGATGCCTCCAGGTCGGCCTCGATGGCCACCAGCAGAGCCTCGTCCGAGATCGAGGGCTTCGGTCCCCGGCGCTTTGCTGGTGGGCGCTCAGCGGTGGCCTGCTGCCGGGATTTCATGGCGTAGAACGAGGAACGGGCAAAACCCCAGGCCGCACAGACCCGCTGGAGGCCGTAGGCCAAACCCGTGCCGGGAGAGGTGGCGGCACTCATCGCCGCGACCTCCGCCGCCCCAAAGGGCCGGACGTCTCCGTCTTGGCCTCCAGCAGTTCCACCTGCATGATCAACTCCCCGATCCGCTTCATGGCGATGTCCAGTTCCGCCTTCACCGGATCGCCCTTGCGTTCCTTGAGCGAGGCATCGATCCCGGCGATCGCCTTCTCACGCCACTGCTCGAGCCGGAAAATCTCCACGCCCAACTGCCGCGACAAAAGTTCCACCGGCTCGCCACGCAAAAGCCGCAGGGCAACCTCACGCTTGCGCGTCACCGTCCACCGCTGGCCAAGTCCCAGCGGGCCTGCCGGCGAAACCTGGCCCGGGGAAAACGTGGACGAGCCAAGCTCGCCCTCGTTTACCACAGGCCCATCAACAGCAACTTTGTTCTCAAAATTGTCGGTCATGTTCCGGTCCTCCTTGGACACTTCGATTAAGCCAATTCTGTGTCCAAGGAAATCGGGTCCGACTCACCATTTTAAGGGTTGTCCGATACCTGCCGAACGAGCCAGTGGTAAACGCCCAGAATGACGGGTGTCCGACAACCCCTAAAAAATCGGAAGTCGGTGACGGCCAAGACAACGATCGCTTTCGGGGTACGAGCGGACACTCCCGGCCATCCCATTCGTTTCCGGGCATAGTGACAAATAGATGCCACCGTTGGTGAGGGGGTAATCCGGCGTGCACCGCGATTATGCCGTTGAATTCTCTCTATCATTGTATTATTATTTTTTTTCGTGTTATGATCTAACAGAGCCAAAACCGACTTGGTTGCGGGTCTTTTCCACTCTAGTCCGACATTCCCCATATACCATCCAAATTCGTGGAAATCGTACCACTTTCCCACCGCCAAGGGAACTGTATCCCCTATGCAGCCATCCGATGGCATGATTTTGGTAATCGGCCCGCGCTTGGAAGGCCACTCGGTCATTTTTCTCGCCATCCAGACACACCTCTCCTGTCGCTTTCTCCTCGCCGTCGATTCCCTCGGCCTACGCCGGAGCGGGTCTTCGTCGCAGATCATCAATCAAGCTCAGGATTTTCCGGAACAGGTCCCTCGGCACCGCCACCTCAGCCAATTGGAACGTAACGTAGCGGCCATGTCGGACAACCTTGGCCCCGATCTTCACCAGCTTGTCGCGCAACGTCGTCATCGACCAGTGCTCCACCTCCTTCGGCAAAGCCAGTGTCCTCATGAAGTTGCCCAGATTGTAGGCCAGGGCGTGAAGCTGGAGCCGAACGGCATTGTTGCGGAACTTGCGACATGACAGACGGGTCCAGTTGATGGCGTTCTTGCCTTCCTTGATGTGCTGCTCCGCCGTGCCACGGTGATTATAGAACGCCACCACCCGCTTGGTAGGGCGCGACAGATTAGTGACGATGAAACCGACGCGAGGAACCAGCTCGCCGGGGTGCCACTCCACTTTGGCCACGACACGGCGCTTCTTGTTCCACGATCCGGCCTGATAGCTGAAGCTGGCGTGGAAACGGCGAACATGGTCGGGCGGGCGACCGACAGGTCGCGTAAGCAGATGGGCAATGTTCCGCTGGAGAATCGCGTTCGCTTTGAGGCGGATGACGTAGAGTAATCCCTCGGCTTCGAGATATTCGTATATCTCCGGTGAGGCGAAGGCGGCATCGCCACGAAAATACAGCCGCACCTTCCTTTCCTTATAGCGCATCACCACCGGCTCCAGAACATTCCGCCATCCGTCGGCACTGTGAACATTACCGGGGCGCAGGGAACATCTCTCCAAGTCGCCGAACTGGTTGAACAGGAATAGCGGATGCTAGCAGGTACAGCCGAAGTGACCATTGTACGCTGTTCCCTCTTGTTCGCCATGGGTCGGGCTGACGCTGCTGTCCATGTCGAGAATGATCATCTTCGGCGGATGGCGGTCATGAACCTTGTCGATCCACACCCCGTTCATGTCGACCAAGGCTTCAACGTTCTCGTCGGTGGCCAATAGCTCCGTCTCGAAGCGTCCCATCTGGCTGGTGGAAGCGGCCTGTCTTTCGATGGCCTTGCCGCCAACAATCCAGCGCATGGCGGGATCGCGTCCCAGACGGTCGGCGTCGTTCACATCGTCATAGCCGCCAAGGCGCCCGAAAACGGACTGGCGAAACTGACCCGTCATGCCGTGCCATCCGTTCTTGCCGGTACGGCTATCCTGGAAAACACCCTCGGCCATCTCAGTCAGGCCGAGGGCATCGTCAAGCTCCCGGTAGGCGAGCAACCCGGCATCAGAGGTGATCTTGGAACCGTGGAATTCAAGCTTCAATCGACGGTCAAAAACGACCCGAAGGCACCCCGGTTTCGATTCACCCATCGGGTGTGCCATATCCGCCGCTCCATGTATGCTACAACTTCATGATTCTTATAGCAGAATCGCCTTCTCGCCGCACTGAATATCGACGATACTTGGGAAATGCGGGCTAGTTGTACAGGCAAGGATGGATAGACCAGGTGAGGAAGAAACTGATGCGTAAATGCGATAAGCTACTTCCGTGGGTCTTTTCTGGCCTCCTGCTCTTCGCCACACATAACTCGTTGCCGTTAGCACAGGAGCAAACTGCGAAATACGATGTTGGTGCGGAATACAATAAACGACAAAAGAACCTTAATACGAGAAGACCTTTTCACAGTTTGTTGTTCAAGCCCGCTTTTCTTTCTCAACCATTTCAAGGATACCTGATTGGAATTGAGGGCGGGAACCATCCGTTCGTCTCTCATATCGGGAGATTTGAACGATCCGAATATGGGCGGGAGATTTGAACGATCGGGAGATTTGAACGATCCGAATATGGGCTATTGTATACTTGAGAGAACACCCACCGATCGCCGAAGGCTGTCCTCATGCTACCAGACCGAGAGTGGCGTGAAGGGAAGCAGCGAGAAGCGATCTCCACCGATATCAGCTACACTGGGCCGGGCGAAGCGGTCCGGGCGCTGGTGTGTGGATTCGCTTCGCCGATCCGGCAAAAGCGACTCTTACTCATGTTACAAGCATTCATCGACGACAGCGGCAGCGAGCCGGGGGGCAAGGTTTTTGTTTTGGCTGGGTTGTTGTCCACTGCATCGCAATGGGAGCAATTCTCCGACGAGTGGGCAGAGATATGCGGGCAAGAGCCGGCAATCGCCGACTTCCACATGGCGCGGGCCTATCGGATAAAGGGCGGCTACTGGGGTGATGGTACGCTTGCCGAGTTAACAACCAGACGCGACGCAAAAATACTGGCCCTGGCCGAGGTGGTGCGTAAATACGCCGTGGTACGAGTGTCTTCCGGGGTGACGTGGCGAGCCTATGAAGCCGCGGCACGCGGCAAAGTGCCTCCCGAGATCGACAGTCCCTACTTCTTCTTGTTCTGGTACATCATTCAGGCCGTTGCGCGGTGGCAGGAAGACTCAGGCCGTCGGGAAAAGGTTGACTTTATATTCGACGATCAGGGCAAGATCGGCATTACAGCGGTGAGTTGGTATCCCTATTTCCTTGCCGCGTTTACCGATCAGGAGCGATCCATTCTGGCGGGAACGCCAATCTTCCGTCACGACAGCGACGTGCTCCCGCTAAAGGCCGCCGACATGTGTGCTTGGTATCTCCGGCGTGAGATCACCGAGCATGCCCACCACGTTGACCGGGGCGAGGCCTACCAGCGGCACCTTGCGATGGAGGTTCTGTGGGATCTTCCCTATGCTGTCAATGGCGGAGCAAAAAGGGACCACCTCGGCGGTGTAAGAAGGGACCGCTTGGCGGCTGCGGGCTTGTCCCCGTAGTCCACGGGAGGGCCCCGCGCGCGACGCGGCGTGCCCTCAACAGGCTGACGCGGCGGCGCGCGCGGGAGGGACCTGTGGGCCCACGGGGTCAAGCGTGGGCTGGGTGGTCGGTTCAGTTAGCAGTCGGGGTTTGACGCCTGCGGCTCTGGTTGAGCCTGTAGCTGTCACCGTTCATCTCGAGGATGTTGACGTGGTGGGTGAGGCGATCGAGGAGCGCGCCGGTGAGGCGCTCGGAGCCGAACACCTCGGTCCATTCGTCGAAGGGCAGATTGGTGGTGACCAGGGTCGAGCCCCGCTCGTAGCGTTGGCTGAACACCTCGAACAACAGCTCGGCGCCGGTCTTCGACAGCGGCACGAAGCCGAGTTCGTCGACGATCAGAAGCTTGTAGGTGGCGAGCTTCTTCTGGAACCTCAGCAGCTGCTTGTCATCGCGGGCCTCGATGAGTTCGTGGACCAGCGCGGCGGCGGTGATGAAGCCGACCGAGAGGCCCTTCTGGCAGGCCGCCAGGCCGAGACCGAGGGCGATGTGGGTCTTGCCGGTCCCACTGTTGCCGAGCGCGATGAGGTTCTCGCGGCGCTCGATGTACTCGCAGCGGGCCAGCTCCAGGACCAGCGCCTTGTTGAGCGAGGGGATGACCTTGAAGTCGAAGCTGTCGAGGCTCTTGACCACGGGGAAGCGCGCCGCCTTGATGCGCCGCTCGACCATGCGGCGCTCGCGGTCGATCAGCTCGAGCTCGGCGAGTCTCAACAGGTAGCGGACGTGATCGACGCCTTCCGAGGCGCACTGCCGGGCGATCTTGTCGTACTCGCGCAGGAAGGTCGGCAGCTTCAGCGTCTTGAGGTGGTGGGCGAGCAGCACTTGCGGTGTGTCGGTCATGCGCCGAGCCCCGACAGCAGGCTCATGTACGACTTGGCGGACGTCATCGCGACCCGGGCGCGCGGCAGATACGGATAGACGTCGAGGTTGAGCCTGGGCGGCCGCCGCTCGATGCGGCACAGTACCAGGTGCTTCACCGCATCAAAGCCGATTGCGCCGAGCCGCAGGGCGTCGCCGACCGCACCCTCGACCTCCTCGAGCCGGAAGGTCTCCAGTAGACGGAGCACCTGGACGTACTCGCGCTTGCCTGCCTTGCCCATACGAGCTTCGAGGAGCCGCCGCAGAGTGATGAAGGCCTCGGGCAGGTCCCAGCCCGCCAATGGCGCGGCCTGGTCGAGGGCGCCGATCTTCTGCTCGATCAAGGGCAGGTAATGCAGCGGGTCGAAGATCAGGTCCTCGCTGTCGTAGGACCGGCGGTGCCGGGCGATCACCTCGGCCCCGCAGCTGATCACCACCTCATCGACGTAGCCCCGGATGAGCACCTCACGGTGGCCGTAGGCCACGGGCACGGAATAGTCGTTGCTGCGGTAACGCACCAGCGACAGCGAACTCGCCCGTCCAGGGCGCTTATCGCAGGCATCATAGGGAGCAGGCGGCAATGGCAAGAGAACTTGACGATCCCGCTCGAGACGCTCGCCGATGGTCTCCTTGTGGCCCCGCAGCCGCGCCGCCTGGCGCCGGCGGCACTGTTCGGCGAGAGCATCGTTGAGGGCCGCGAAGCTCTCGGCACGCGGGACGGGGACCAGGAAGTTCCGCCGGATGAAGCCGACCAGTCCCTCGACCTTGCCCTTGTCGTTGCCCTTGCCCGGCCGGCCGAACCTGTCCTCGAACAGATAGTGGGACTGAAGCTCCGTGAAGACGCGCGTTCGCTGCCGCTTCCCATCGCCCAGGATCCGGGCAACCGCCAGCTTGGTGTTGTCGTACAGGATGGATCGGGGGACGCCGCCGAAGAAGGCAAACGCCGCGTTGTGGCCATCGCAGAATGCTTCGGTCGTCTCCGCCGGATAGGCCGCAACAAAGCAACCATCACTGTGGGGAAGGTCGAAGGCAAGGAAGTGGATCTTCCGTAACGCGCCGCCGATCACCGCCATCGCTTCGCCGAAGTCCGCCTGGGCGTGACCGGGGGAATGGGAGAGTGGCACGAACACCTCACGCGACCGAAGCCCCTGCTCACGAACGTAGTCCTTCACGATGGTGTAGCCGCCCGTGAAACCGTACTCGTCCCGGAGGCGGTCGAAGATGCGCTTCGCAGTGTGCCGTTGCTTGCGGTGGCTGGTCCGATCGTCTTCCAAGATCCGATCGATGATTCCCGTGAACGGACCCAGCTTTGGCCGCCTCGGCGGCGCGCTTCGGCGATACCCTGGCGGCACCGAGAACGACAGCATCTTACGGACCGTCTTGCGGTCTACACCAAACACCCGCGAGGCCTCGCGGGTGCTCATCCCCTCGACATGACACGCCCGCCGAACCCGTGCGTACAACTCCACCCGATACATCCCCCCCGCCTTCCAGTCAGAGCAACCCTGACAGAAGGCTATACGCGGTCCCATTTTGGTCCGCCGCAGCCGGATCGACCGGCCGCTTCAGTGGGGGATTATTGCTCTGCCGTTCTCATTCTGGGACGAGATTGCGGCCAATAGCCCCAGGAGCGCCAGGGTGGTAAAGATTTTCAAGGAATACGCCGAAACCATGGCGAATGCCGGCCGTCCCTATCGCTACGGTTGAACCGGACGAGGCGGGATTTCCGCCGCGTAAAGACCTAAGCCCGATGGCCAGGGGACAACGGCGTCTCCTGGCCATCGTCGGCTGTCGTAGCCGAAGGGCGGGCGGCTGTCGCGTCACAGCGGCGGCCGTTGCCATGTCCCGATCCTTGGTATGAAGCATCCGATCGAAGCCGCAAGACCGACCCGCACGGCCATGACGGAAAAGGGGGCGCCATGCCCAGGGCCATAAGATTGTACGTGCGATACGTCAACGCCGTGAACCGCGTGGTCGGCCGGTTCGCGATGTACATGATCTTCGCCATGATGGGGTTGCTGCTCTTTTCGTCCATATCCAAGACGTTCTTCGTTCCCCAGTTATGGACGCTGGAATTGGCCCAGTTCTCGATGGCGGCCTATTACCTGTTGGGCGGCGGCTACTCCATGCAGCTCGATTCCCACGTCAGGATGGACCTCGTCTACGGGCGGTGGTCGCCGAAGGGCAAGGGGTTCGTCGACTCAATTACCGCATTCTGCCTCATCTTCTATCTGGGGCTCCTGCTCTACGGCGGATTTTCCAGCACCGAGTACGCGCTGTATTACGGCGAGACGAGCTATTCGTCATGGTCGCCGCTCATGGCGCCGATCAAGATCATCATGACGTTCGGCATCGCGCTGATGCTGTTGCAGGCCATCGCGACATTCTTCAAGGACCTGGCCAGGGCCAAGGGGTTGACCCTCGATGAGGAGAGCGCGGCATGAGCTACGGGCTGATCGCCGTGCTGATGTTCTCCTCGATGATGCTCATGCTGCTCACCGGGCAACGCGTGTTCGCCGCCATCGGCTTCGTCGCCGTCGCGTCGGCGCTCTGGCTGTGGGGCGACGGCGGCTCCGAAATGGCGTTCACCGCCGCCATGAAGCTGATGAAGTGGTATCCGCTGCTGACCCTGCCGCTGTTCATCTACATGGGCTACATGTTGTCGGAGTCGGGCATCGCCGACGACCTTTACAAGATGTTCCATGTCTGGTTCGGCCCGGTGCGCGGCGGCCTGGCGATCGGAACGATCGGCCTGATGGTCATGATTTCGGCCATGAACGGCTTGAGCGTCGCCGGCATGGCGATCGGCGCGACGATCGCCTTGCCGGAGCTGTTGCGGCGCGGCTATGACAAGATAATGGTCACCGGCGTCATCCAGGCGGGAAGCTCGCTGGGGATATTGGTTCCGCCCAGTGTCGTTCTCGTCCTCTACGGCATGATCGCCCGGCAACCGATCGGCCAGCTCTGGCTCGCCGGCGTCTTGCCCGGCCTGATGATGGCGACGCTGTTCGTCGCCTACATCGCCATCCGCTGCTTCATTCAGCCCGAACTGGGCCCGCCGCTGCCGCGCGAAGAGCGTGACGTGGGTTGGGGCGAAAAGCTGCGGCTGCTCAGGGCCGGCATCGTTCCGCTGTTGATATTCTTCTCGATGACCGGGTTGTTCCTTCTGGGGATCACCAACCTGACCGAGAGTTCGGCCGTCGGCGCGACGACGGCGACGCTGGCCGCGCTGGTCAAGGGCCGGCTCACCAGGCAGGTGATGGAAGAGACGATCCGCAAGACGCTGGGCATCAGCTGCATGTTCATGTGGATCATCCTGGCCGCGCTATGCTTCGGCGCCGTCTTCGATGGGCTCGGCGCGGTCAAGGCGATCGAGGCGTTCTTCATCGGGAGTTTGGGGCTGGGCCCGTGGGAAGTGCTCATCATGATGCAGCTCTCCTACCTCCTGATGGGCATGTTCCTCGACGACACGGCGATGCTCGTCATCGTCGCGCCGCTCTACGTGCCGCTGGTCAAGATTCTCGGCTTCGACCTGGTGTGGTACGGCGTGCTCTATACGATCACCTGCCAGATCGCCTACATGACACCGCCGTTCGGCTACAACCTGTTCCTGATGCGCGCGATGGCGCCGCCCGAGGTGACGCTGGGCGATATCTACCGCTCGATCATCCCCTTCGTCTTGGTCATGCTGGTCGGCCTGATTCTGGTCATGGTCTTCCCCGAAATCGCCCTCTGGCTGCCGAAATTGCACTACGGGAATTGACGCTGGCGGCAGGCGGCCGCAATGATGCCAAGGGTCAGCCGTCGAGCGCGACGAAGGCCATCGCCTGGTGGACGGTGCGTCGGGCGTGCTTGCGCTTGAGCGGTGAGTTGATGAGCCGGTTGAGCGCCGCGACGACGTCGCGGGCCGCCTCGCCCGCCGCGCCCGACGTGACTTCGGCACGCGCGGCCAGCAGCGTCTTCACGAAATGGATCGAGACGATGTATTCGTCGCGGCCGTGGTCGAACAGGCTATCGACCGAGGCGTCGAAGAACGCGTCGACGTCGGTGACGCGCCAGTCCTCGAGCGCGATGTCGGGATCGGTAAAGGCGGCGTTGCGGCCCGAGAAGCACGCCATCTGCAGCAGCCCCGCGGGCCACAGCTCGGGGAACTTGGCGCATTCGAGGCGTAGCGCGTTGGCGAAGGTGATCGCGTGGGTGAAGTCGAGCCAGCCGATGTTGTCGGCGATCTGGCCGTCGACCTGGTTCTGGTAGGCGAGGTCGTAGGTCGCCATGTTTCGCGCGTTGGCGCCCAACAGCGCGCGATAGAGCGCCTCGGCGGGCGCGGCGCCGTGATCGGCCGTCAGCGCCAGCGCGTGCTTCACGTTGAGGCCGCGGAACGCCTCGGCCGAGGGCGCGACGCCATTGGCCTTAGCCCCGAAACGCTCGAGCGCCGTGGCGTAGCCGCGGTATTCGGGGATATGGTCCTCGCGCGTCGCGTAGACCAGCGAACGGACGAGCGAGAACAGCAGCGGCGCGGCGACGCGGCGGCCCAGGCGGTCGATCAGCCGGCCGACCTTGACGACGTAGATCAGCGAATGGCCGAAGTCGTTGTAATGCGCGAGCGCCGCTCTCGCGAATCCCCGCTCGACGTCGGCGAAGCCGAGACCACCGTCGAGCGCGCCGCGCATCATGGCGACGGCGGTATCCTCGTCCTCGTCCTCGATGGCGACGACGAAGCGGTCTTCGTCGTAGTCGGCGACGCCGTCGGCGTAGGGATATGTCGTCGCCTTGCGCTGCTGATGCAGGTCGTAGGCGATGTGGCCGACGGTTTCGACCAGGCCGACGAGCTGGGACTCGGGATCGTCGGCGTATTCGTCGTAGAGCGCGAGCCAGTCCGCCGCGCCGGCATAGGCGTGGGTCATGCCGAACTCGAAACGCTCGTAGGACCACCCGATCGCCTCGGCGACCGCGTCGACCGGGTCGGCGCCCAACAGGCGCAGCCGCGCGATCTCGCGCGCCAGCCGGGTGTAGTCGTGCTCGTCGAAGGCGTCGCGCAGGTTGCCCATGATCTCCGCGCGACGCGCCTTGGCCGGCTCGTCGGCGATGTCGATCCAGATCTCGCCGTCGCGCAGCGCGACCGGATAGGTGCGCAGCCGGTCGCCGCCATAGAGGTTGGCGCCGGTCGCCAGGTCGAACTTCCAGTTGTGCCAGTTGCAGGTCAACACGCAGGCGCCGTCGAGGGTGCCCCGGCGCAGTGGATAGCCCTCGTGGGGGCAACGGTTGTTGCAGGCGAGGACGCCCTTGGGCGTGTCGAACAGCGCGATCTGCCGCCCGGCCATGCGGACGACCCGCCGGCCCTTCTGCTTGAGCGCGTCGAGCGTCAGCGCGCGGCGCCAATCGGTCGTCATGACGGCCCCCCTCGGTCGATCTGAAGCATGCCGGGAATCGTGGGGCCGAGGCGGCGCGGAGTCAAGCCTCAGCCGTTGTTGGTGACCGACATGGCGTCGATGTCGCCCAGCACGCGCGTGACGATATCGGCGTTGTCGAACAGCGCCGCGAAGTCGCTGTCGTCGAACACGCCGATCTTGTCCCCCCACGACTCGCGCCTCGCGTCGAGGCCCAGATACTGGCAGACGATGCGCGTCGCGAACGGCTCCTTGTCCTCGGCCCCGGTCAACAGCGACAGGCCCTGGATATAGGTGAAAGGGCGCGCCGAAGGCTCGTTCAGCGTCATCGATTGGAGCTCGCCGTCATGATGGCCAATCAGAAAGATACGGCCGTTCCGACTGTGGACGTAGCCGGCGATGATATGGCTGCGCGCTTTATGCCGGTCGAACTGGTCGGCGTATTTGATGAACAGGGTGAAACGCGGCATCGGCAGGCCCTCGACCGAAACGTCCAGGGTCGGGCTGAGCGGCAGAATATGCAGCCACGACACCGACATTCGTCCCGGTCGGTGCGAGCGGCGTATCGCCAGATAATAGCCGCTGTAGCGGTCGAACACGCGCTGCACGTCGCCCTCGGTGATCGGCAGCTGCACGCGGATCAGGTCGAGGCGCGCGATACGGCCGACGATGCCTTCGCGCGATCGCGGCGGTTGCGCCGCATCCTGGGCGCCGACGCCGTCGGGAAACAGCTCGCGATTGCTGGCGACGTATTTGAACAGCCGGCCAAGGAACACGTTGTCCGGGCGCAGGCTCTTGCCGTAGGCGAAGTTGCGCACCGTGTGTTCGGCCGAGTCACAGCCGCGCGCCAGATCCTTGAGACGGAGGCCCCGGTTGCTGCGTACGAAATTGACGGCCTCGCGTAGCCGTTCGACCTCGGCGCCACTCAGCATGGCGCCGACGTCGCGGTCGGGCCGCGAGAAATCCATGTCCGGTATCATATCCGCCCCCATCCGCCATGGTCGGATCACTTGCGCCGCGCCGCATGCACGACCGTGTAATAATTTGCCACTAATAGATTAATTTAAATGTTTCTAATCATATAACACCACAAATCTACTCTTAAAATACATATTTCACAAATGTTGGCCAGATATAATCCGTTGAAATTATTGCTTTATCACGCTCCAGCATCACAAACTCTCGATGAAATTCTATAATCTCCAAATACTAATATACACAATGTTACTACGCTCTCGCTCAAAAACAAACCTAAATCCAGGACGGGAGATTGGTCATGTCAGAGGCTCGGGATTACGTCACCGCTCCGACCCCAATTCGACGGCTTGATGACGACGACGAACCGGGGATAACGCTCAGCATCATCGACACGCTCGACAACCTGCGGCAGATCGCCGGGCGCTGCCTCACGGACGAGCCGTTGGGCCGGGATTTGTCGAGCTGGCTCGGCGAAGCGCTCGACCAATATCTGACACGCCAGGCGCGTACCATCGAGGAGGCGCTCGGCCTGATCTTCCCCCAGGGCGGCGTGCCCTGGTGGCGCGAGGAGGCGATCCGCATCCGTGACGCGGCGTTCCGCGAATGGGCCGACGGGTTTCCCGACGACTGTTCGATTTGCCGCCAGGCGAATCTAATCTGGACGAGCGCGGTGCGCTATGCCGCGTCGGCCTGGCAGATCGACAGCAACAATGTCGAGATGCCGATGCGCTATATCGAGACGCCCAAGGAGTATCTGTGGCGCGCCTTCAAATCGGGCGCGCCGATGCCGATCGGCGAACGCCAACTGCGCAACATCCTGGCGCACTGATCGCAGCGCTATCGCCAGCGACGCGGCGGCCGCTTGTACTGGCAGGTATTGTGGCCTAACGTCGAGGGTAGTGGTCGATGTAGTGGTAGTTACGGGTCGAACGCGGCGCGTCATCGGCCAGGAATGTCGATTGTGACTCCGGCGACCGGCGCCGATCGGCCGGGATCGGATTCCGGCCAACGTGTCGGTGTTGTCGACATCGGCTCGAACTCGACCCGGCTCGTCGTCTTCGACGGGCTCCAGCGTGGCGCAATCCCGGTCGTCAACGAAAAGGAACTTTGCGGACTCGGGCTTGGCCTGGCGAGGAACGGCCGGCTGAGCGACGCGGCGATGGCCTGCACCCAAGCGAGCGTCGCGCGGATGACGCGGCTCGCCGAGGCGATGGGCGTCACGCGGCTCGACTTCCTGGCGACCGCCGCGGTGCGCGACGCGCGCAACGGGCCGAAGTTCGCCGCGGCGCTCGAGCGCACCGCCGGGCAGCCGGTCCGCGTGATCGACGCGGCCGAGGAGGCGCGCCTGTCGTCACTTGGCGTTGTCAGCGGCTTCGTCGGCGCCAACGGCATCATGGGCGACATGGGCGGCGGCAGTCTCGAACTCGCGGCGATCAAGGGCGACAGAATCGGCGATTACACCACCCTGCCGCTCGGCGCCTTGCGCCTGATCGATCGCGGCGGCGTATCGAAGTCGGCGCGCCTGCGGATCGACCGCAAACTCGACGGCGTCGAATGGCTCGGCGCCAAAAACCCAACGTCTTTCTATGCGGTCGGCGGCGCCTGGCGCAGCCTCGCGCGCATCCATATGGTCGAGACCGAACACCCGATCCGTATGGTTCATGGCTTTGGCCTCGCGCGGCGCGAGGCGGAAATTCTGTGCGACATGGTCGCGAGCGCGGACCCATCGTCACTCGAGACGCTGCCCGATATCTCGAAACGTCGCGTCGAGACGCTGCCGGTCGCCGCCATGGTGCTCAAGGGCGTGCTCGACCGCGTCGCGCCTAAATCCGTCGTATTCTCGGCGTTCGGTTTGCGCGAGGGCTGGCTCTATGATTTGCTCGACGCCAAGGAACGCGCGCGCGATCCGCTGATCGTCGCGTGCCGCGATCCGCTGCTCGCACCGCGGCGTTCGGACGCGCTGGCCGATTTGCTGATCGACTGGACGGCGCCGCTGTTTCCGGACCAGAGCCGCGCCGGCCGTCGGCGCCGGCGCGCCGCGACCCTGCTCAGCGACATTGCCTGGCGCGACCCGCCCGATCATCGTGCCTGGCACGCCTGCCACCGCGCGCTCTACCTGCCGATCGGCGGGCTCGGCCATGCCGACCGCGCCTATCTCGCGATCGCGCTGGCGACGCGCTATGGCGGGGCGAACGGAAACGGCCTGATCGGGCCGCTGTGGCCGCTGCTCAAGCGCCGCGAGCGGCACGACGCGGTCGTGCTGGGCGCCGCCCTTCGGCTCGGCTATGCGATATCGGGCGGCGCGCCCGAGCTGTTGCGACCGTGCAAGCTCGTCGTCCGCAAGAAAGTCGTCGAACTCGCCTGCGATAGCGACGATGCACCGCTACGGTCGGAGACCGCCCAACGACGGTATGACGCGCTGGTGCGCGCAATGGCGGCGGAAGACCTACCGATGGCGTCCGGTTGACAGGCTGGAGCGGGTGAAGGGAATCGAACCCTCGTCGTAAGCTTGGGAAGCTTCTGCTCTGCCATTGAGCTACACCCGCGCAATAGCCTGGGAAGGCTGGAATATAGGGGCCTAGGCGCCTCTTGAGCAAGGTCACTGTTCGACTGAAATATGGATCGGATTGGCAAGAGCCGGCTACGCCGCGTCACACTCATGCCACACTGCTCAATATCGTTCGACCACTGTTCACGAAAACCATCCGTGTTCGGCAACCTCGCATACCTACGTTGGCGAAACGAATTTGAGTGAGATTCTCGGCTAGATAGCTTAGAGAAGTGCGCCGGACGCGGTCAGCGTCCATGACGGGAACGAGTGAGAGACCGGGGACCATGAGCGAGAAAACAGCCAGCGGCGAGAAAACCGCAAAACAGACGACATCCGAGACCAAACCGACGCCGTCGTCGACATCGGCTGACGGCGCAGCGCCTCCAAGCGGGAAATCGACCAAGGAGCGGGCCGCCGCCGACCACGGGGTGAGCTATTTCTCCAGCGTTTCCAGCCCGCATTACCGCGCCCGCTGGGATTCGATCTTTTCCTCTGGCGGGAATACGGCGACCAGGAAACGGCGGGCAAACCCGGGGAACGGCCTGCCCGTCACCATCGCGCTGGACCCTTCCGACCTCGACGACGAGGTTCGGGCGCGGATCGAGGACGCCTTCCGGCGCAAGGCGAAGACGCGGCGCATCAAGTTCGACCGGTTCATGAAGCAGGCGCAGATGACCTGGCGCCTCGAATGCGAGTTCACCGAATAGCCACCGGCGACGAGATCACGCGATGAACCCGGGTAGCGTGGCCATCGCGGCGGTACCTGCGTATAGTCGGTCGCGAAGCCCCGCGACGCACACGAACTGTTGATTTGGTACTGGCCCAAAAACGCCTTAGCTCTAACCGTGAGTTCTTGCAGCCGAATTCCGTGGACCGATGACCAAAACTGCCCTCGCCGCCGCGCCCCAGCTCGATCCGCGAAAGTTCCGCGACCCCGACGTCACTGCCGACGGCGAGCGTCGCGCCTCGGTCGCGTTCGCTGGCCTCGAGACGCTGTGGATCAACACCGGCACCCTGTGCAACCTGACCTGCAGCAACTGCTATATCGAGTCGAGCCCGCGCAACGACCGGCTCGTTTACATCACAGCGGCCGAGGTCGCCGTCTATCTCGACGAGATCGAGCGCGAGGCGCTGGGCGCTCACGAGATCGGCTTCACCGGTGGCGAGCCGTTCATGAACCCCGACATCATCGTCATGCTCGAGGACAGTCTTGCCCGCGGCTTCCGCGCCCTGGTGCTGACCAACGCCATGCGGCCGATGCTGAAGCTAAAGTCGCGTCTGCTGGCGCTCAAGGCACGATTCGGCGACCGCCTGGTGATGCGCGTCTCAGTCGACCACTACGGTCCGGCGCTGCACGAAGTCGAGCGCGGCAAGCACGCTTGGCGGCGCATAATGGAAGGCCTCGAGTGGCTCGCCCGCAACGGCTTCAATGTCCACGTCGCCGGCCGCACCTGCTGGGGTGAATCGGAGGCTGATTTGCGCCAAGGCTTCGCGCGCCTGTTCGCCGAGCATGGCTTGCCGATCGACGCCGCCGATCCGGTCGAGCTGGTGCTGTTCCCCGAAATGGACGGCACCGCCGACGTGCCCGAGATCACCGAAAAATGCTGGTCGATCCTGGGCGTCGAACCGCGGTCGATGATGTGTGCGACCTCGCGCATGGTGATCAAACGCAAGGGCGCGGCACTGCCCGCCGTCGTCGCCTGCACGCTGCTGCCCTACGAACCGGAATTCGAGCTCGGCCACGGCCTGGTCGAGGCGCAGGCGACGGTGAAACTCAACCATCCGCACTGCGCAACCTTCTGCGTGCTCGGCGGCGCATCCTGCGGCACGGGCTAATTCTCTTGGTTTAGGACCGGCTCGCCTCTGACCGCGACCACCATCGGGCGCTGGACAAAACCGCGTCAACGGACAATATTCCCTATCGGTCGCGCGGCCGTCACGGCGGCGCGCCTCGTACCTCTTCGACGTTCGGGATCGCGCTGATGTATCAAGCAACGACACGTACAATTCAGGTCACGGTCGAGACCTTCTATCTCGCTGAACAATCGACGCCCAGCGACGACCATTACGTCTGGGCGTATCAGATTCACATCGAGAACCAGGGCCCCGAGATCGTCCAGCTGCTCAACCGGCATTGGTACATCACCGACGCCAACGGCCGCGCCCAGGAGGTCGAGGGCCCGGGCGTCGTCGGCGAACAACCGGTCTTGAACCCGGGCGAGTCGTTCGAGTACACCAGTGGCACGCCGCTTTCGACGCCTTCGGGCATCATGGTCGGCACTTACGAGATGGTGACCAGCACCGGTGAACGGTTCGACGTGAAAATTCCGGCGTTTTCGCTGGACAGCCCATACCAGCCGGTCAGCGTACATTAGCCGTGCCTGGGCCGGAACGAGGAGAATTTCGTGAATACGAGTAAGTCCGTCACCGTCGTCGACGCCGCATCCCTGGATTTGTCGGAAGGATCTTCGGTATCCGGCCGGGACGCGCGCGACGAGGCCGAAGCGGCCGTCAAGGTGCTGCTTCGCTGGACGGGTGACGACCCCGAACGCGAGGGTTTGCTGGACACGCCGGCGCGCGTCGTTCGCGCCTTCGAAGAATATTTCTCTGGCTACCGGTACGACCCGGTCGACGTGCTGGCGCGCACCTTCGAAGAGCACCACGACTACGACGAGATGGTCGTCCTGCGGGACATCCGTTTCAATTCGCATTGCGAGCACCACATGGCGCCGATCATCGGCAAGGCCCATGTCGCCTATCTGCCGCGCAAACGCGTGGTCGGCATCTCGAAGCTCGCGCGCCTGGTCGACATCTACGCACGCCGGCTTCAGATCCAGGAAAAGCTCACCGCGCAGGTCGCCGACACGATCAACGACGTGCTCGAGCCCAAGGGTGTCGCCGTCGTCATCGAGGCCGAGCACCACTGCATGACGACGCGTGGTATTCACCGTCCTGGCACCTTCATGGTGACCAGCCGCATGCTTGGCGGATTCCGCACCGACCCGCGAACGCGGCGCGAGTTCTTGACCATGATCGGCAGCCCGGCGACACGAAACGCGAGTTAATACCGGGCGCGCGCCATAGTATTTGCGGGAGGATATAACACCAGGATGCCCGCGTGATTGATATCCGACCGATCCTGTTCGTCATCGGAATCTTGCTGACGACATTGGCCGCGTTCATGTTCCTGCCGGCGCTGGTCGACGCGGCGCAGGGCCATCCCGACTGGCGGGTTTTCCTGTCCGCCGCCTTCTTCACCCTGTTCATCGGCGTTTCGCTGGTCTTGATGAACCGCAGCGGGCCGGTCCGGCTCAATATCCGCCAGACCTTTCTGCTGACCACGCTGGCCTGGGTGGTGATGGTCGCCTTCGCCGCCCTGCCCTTCGTCTTCGCCGACATCGAGCTCGACTACGCCGACGCCTTCTTCGAGGCCATGTCGGGCCTGACGACGACCGGCTCGACGGTCATCGTCGGGCTCGACGATGCGCCGCCCGGCATTTTGCTGTGGCGCGCGTTGCTGCAGTGGCAAGGCGGCATCGGCATTATCGTCATGGCGATCGCGGTCTTGCCCATGCTCGGCATCGGCGGCATGGCGCTGTTTCGCACCGAATCATCGGACCAATCCGAGAAGGTGCTGCCGCGCGCGGCCCAGATGTCGACCGTCATCGGCTTGATCTACCTGACGCTGAGCGTCGCCGCCGCGGTCGCGTACTGGTTGGCCGGCATGACGTTCTTCGAAGCCATGTGCCACGCCATGACGACCATCTCGACGGCGGGGTTCTCGACCGCCGATGCCTCGATCGGCCATTTCGCATCGCCGGCCATCGAATGGATCGCGACCGTCTTCATGATCATCGGCGGACTGCCCTTCGTGCTCTACTTCCAATTGGTGCGCGGCAACGGCGAACTGCTGTGGCGTGATTCCCAGACCAGGGCGTTCCTGATTCTGGTCGTGATTGTGGTCGGCGTCATGGCGGGATGGCTGTGGCTGGCCAACGACACGGCGTTCGAAATCGCCGTCCGGCACGCCGCGTTCAATTCGGTTTCCGTGATCACCGGTACCGGCTATGCCTCGACCGACTACAACAGCTGGGGCGGATTCGCGGTGACCCTGTTGTTGTTCGTCATGGTCGTCGGCGGTTGCACGGGCTCGACGACGGGCGGCATCAAGATGTTCCGCTTTCAGGTCATCAGCGCCATCGTGCCGGTACAAATCCGACGGCTCTTGCTGCCCCACGGCATCTTCGTGGCGCATTACAACCGCAAGCCGATCCCCGACGCGGCGGCCGACTCGGTAATGAATTTCTTCTTCTTGTTCGCCTTGATTTTCGTCGCCGTCGCAGTGGCGCTCGCCGGTTTCGGGCTGGACTTCATGACCAGCGTCTCGGGTGCGTTGACCGCACTCGCCAACGTCGGGCCGGGCCTCGGCGACGTGATCGGGCCGGCCGGCAATTTCGCCAGTCTGCCCGACGGCGCCAAATGGTTGCTCTCGGCCGCCATGCTGTTGGGCCGGCTCGAGCTGTTCACCGTCCTGGTGCTGTTTACGCCGCGCTTTTGGCGCGGCTGATCGCCCGCCGATTAGTGGGTGATCGACGCCGGGGCAAGCGTATATAGTTGCCGCTGTCGACCACTCGATATTTTGGGAGAAGAATAATGGAAGGATCGGGCTGGGACTGGGGAACGGTGCCTCAATGGCTCACGTTGCTCGCCATCGGCGGGTTTGCGATCTGCATCACGCTGTGGCTCGCCAACGTCGTCGAGGAAGTCAAGGATTTGACCCGCGCCCTCGCAAAACTCTCGAAATAGGTCGATTTCCGAGCGGGTAACGCGTAGCCGGCAAACACGTTGCCGCCCGCCAATCGCGACGTGGCGGTCGAACGGTTTGGCGGCGGCGGCGCGGCGCGCTATTCGGCCGCGTGCTTTTCGAGCGGGGCGATGACCGATGCCGGCTTGGGACGGGCAAGCGAGAAGTCGCCCTGAATGGCGATCAGCGCGGGCAGCACCAGCAGCACCAGAAATGTCGTCACCATCAGCCCGAAGACGATGGTCAGCGCCATCGGGATCAGGAATTGCGCCTGCAGGCTGGTTTCGAAGAGCAGCGGCGTCAGCCCGCCGATCGTCGTCGCCGAGGTCAGGATGACGGCGCGTAGCCGATCGCAGGTGCCTTCGATGACGGCATCACGATACGGCTCGCCGCGCTTGATGCGCTCGTCGATCGTCGTCACCAGGATGATCGAATCGTTGACCACGATGCCCGACAGGCCGACCAGCGCGATCAGGCTGAGGATGGTCAGGTCGTAGCCGAGCAGATAGTGGCCGAGCGCAGCGCCGATGAAGCCGAGCGGGATCACCGACATGACGACGATCGGACGTGTATAGCTGGCGAACACCCAGGCGAGGATGATGTAAATCGCGGCCAGGCCGATGATCGCGCCGGTACGCATGTCGCCGATCGTCTGGGCCTGCTCCTCGGCCTTGCCGGCGAAGCTCGCGACGGCGCCGTAGCGCGCCGCGATGTCGTGCACGCCATCGCGCTCGAGTGCTCCGAGAATTTCGCCCGAGGTCGTCACCGCCTTGTCGATTTCGGCAGTGATGGCGACTTCGCGCCGGCCATTCTCACGCTTGATGCGTGCGAAGCCGCGGGTCTCGCGGCGGTCGACGACCTCGCTGAGCGCCACCTCGGCGCCATCCGGGCCGCGTATGAAGAAATCGTTGAGCGCCGTCACGTCGATCGCGTCGCGTGGATACTGCACGCGCACCAGCACCTCTTCGTCGCCGCGCGGAAAGCGCTTGGCGATGGCGCCATCGAACGCGTTGCGCACCTGGCGGCCGACCGTCGCGGTGGTGAAGCCCAGCGCGCGGCCGCGCACGTTGACCTCGAGCACGGTCTCCTGCTTGCCAAACGGCAAATCGTCGGCGACATCGCTCACGCCTGGATAGCGCGGCAGCAACGTGGCGACCTCGGCGGCCGCCTGCTTGAGTGCTGCCGGCTCGCCGCCCGACAGCCGGACGTCGATCTCGCGACCGGGTGGCCCGCCGCGCGCGGCGACGATGGTGAGCGTCTCGACGCCCAGCGGAACGGCGGCCTCCTCGCGCCAGACGGTGATGAATTCGCTGCTCGTGATGTCGCGCTCATCGGTCGGCACCAACTCGACGGACAGGCCGCCGACGTGATCGCCGGCGACCGCGCCGCCGTGGTCCTGGCCGACGCTGCCGCCAATCTTGGCGATGGCGATCCGGACCAGCCCGCCGACGCCGCCGGTCAGGCGGTCGTCGGCGCGCCACAGGGCGCGTTCGATATCCTCGAGCGCCGCCGCGGTCTGCGCGCGCGGCGCGCCGGCGGCCAGTTCGACGTTGGCATAGACCCGGTCGGCCTCGGGCGATGGGAAGAACAGGAAGCCGATGCGGCCGCCCATTATCAGCCCGACACAGAGGATCAACGCGGCGATGGCGCAGGCGACGGTGGCGTAGCGCCATTCGATGCAGGCCGTCACCGCGCGCCGGAACGGACCGTCGCGGAAGCCGTCGAAGCTACGGCGGAACCACTGCCGGCCGCGGCTCGGCGTGCCCGTCGAATGCGCCAGTGCGCCGCGCAGATGGCCGGGCAATACCAGGAAGCACTCGATCAGGCTGGCGACGATGACGGCGATGACGACGAAGGGAATCGCCTGGATGATCGAGCCGATGACGTCCGAGATGATCAGCAACGGCACGAACGCCGCGATCGTCGTGAGCGACGAGGAGAACACCGGCGCGGCCATGCGCCGGGCGCCGGTATCGGCGGCGTCGGCCGGCGACATGCCGCCGCGCGCCAGTGTCGCGGCGTGCTCGCCGACCACGATGGCGTCGTCGACGACGATGCCGAGCGCCATGATCAGGCCGAACAGGCTGATCATGTTGATCGATTGGCCGCTGACCAGCATGACGCCGAGCGTCGCCAGCAACGAAACCGGAATGCCGACGACGACCCAGAAGGCAACGCGGCCGTTGAGGAAGATGAAAAGGATGGCGATGACCAGGATCAACCCACCCAGTCCGTTGCGGAGCAGGAGGTCGATGCGGCTGCGGATTAGGTCGGCGGCGATGTCGTACTGGGCGATCTCGAGGTTGGGCGGCAGCGTCTCGCGCAGCTCGACGAGATAGTCAGCGACGATGTCGGCGAGCTCGAGCGCGTCGGCGTTGAGCGAGCGCTGGATGTGCAGCTCGATGGCCGGCTGACCATTGTGCCGCACCGAGACGCCGCCCTCCTCGAAGCGCTCCGACACCTCGGCGATGTCGCGCAGATAGACCTTGCCGCCGCTCGGCAGCGAGCGCACCTCGACGTGGCCCAGCTCGCGCGCCGTCTTGACCAGGCCGAGGCTGCGGATCTGGCGCTCGGTCGCGCCCCGCGTGTCGCCCGAGGGCAGATCAACCGAGGTATCCGCGATACGCGCGGCGATGTCGCCGAGCGTCAGGTCGAGGCGGCGCAGCGTTTCGGGTGCGACGTCGACCCAGATCTCCTCGTCGCGCGCACCGATCAGATCGATCTTGTCGATACCGCGCGCCAGCAGTTCGTCGCGAATGCGCTTGGCGTAGGCCTTGAGCGCCGCGTCCGAATAGGGCCCCGAGATAAGCAGCCGCGTGATGTTGTCGTAGCGCACGATGCGCTTGATAACCGGCCGCTCGCTGTCGTCGGGCAGCGTGGTGACCTGATCGATCGCGGTCTCGACGTCGGACAGCGCGGCCTGCATGTCGGTGCCCGGCTCGAATTCGACGAACACGTTGCCGATGCCCTCGACCGACGTCGAGCGAACCTTCTCGACGCCGTCGAGGAAGCGCACCTCTGGCTCGATCGCCTGGACCACGTTGGCGTCGATGTCCTCGGCCGAGGCGCCCGACCACTCGACGCTGACCTCGATCCAGTCGATGCCGAAGTTGGGGAAGAACTGGATGTTGAGCCGGCTCAGCGCGAACAGGCCGCAGACGATCATCACGACCATCAAAAGATTGGCCGCCGTCGGGTGGCGCGTGAAAACGCCGATGACGCCGCCGTTCATCGCACCGCGACCCGCACGCCCGGTCCGATCTCGGGAAAACGCACCGTGACGATGCGGTCGTCGGGCGCCAGATCGCCGCGCACGAAGACCTCCTCGCCCGATCGCACGACGACCTCGACCACACGCGGCTCGAGGCGGTCATCGACGACGGTGTAGACCGTGTCACCCTGGTGGAGCGCGCGCTCGGGCAGGCGCACCACGTCGGCATAGATCCGGTCGGGCACGCGCACCTCGACGAAGGCGCCGGGCCTGAGTACCGTGTCGACGCCGACGCCGTCGAGCCGGGCATAGAGTTCGACGCCACCGCTGGTCGCGTCGATCTCGCTTTCCAAGCGGTCGATCACGGCATCGTGGACGATGCCGCTGCCGGCGAGGCGCCAGACGACCCGCGCCGACCGCCCTTGGTAACCGCCGGCCGCCAGCAGGCGCGCGAACGCGCGGTCGCTCAGGTGGAACTTCGCCTCGAGCCGGCCGGCGTCGATCAGCCGCGCGATCGGGTCGCCGACGCCGACGCGCTTACCGATCGCCGTCTCGGTGTCAATCAGGAAGCCATCGAACGGCGCCACCAGCCGGGTCCGCTCGAGGTCGCGCCGGGCGCGACGGAGCGAGACCTTCCAGCGCGCAAGCACCGCCTGTTCCTCATCGACCCGGGCAGCGAGCCGGTTGACCAGCTCGCCCCGGGTGAGCAGCTGTTGCTCGCTCCTGCTGAGCGCGAGCCGCGAATCGTCGAGCGCCTTCTTCGAAACCGCCGCCGTGCCGGCCAGCTTTTCGCGGCGGTCGACGTCGGCGCGGCTGAGCGCGAGTTGCTCGCGGTCGTGCGTAATGATCTGATTGGTCGCGGCGATCGTCGCGCCGATCTCGGCGACGCGCGCTTTCGATTCGGCGATGCGCGCCTCGAATTCGTCGACGTCGGCGCGGTAGTCGAAGGGATCGATGGCGATCAGCAGCTCGCCTTCCCGCACCACCCCGCCGTTGAGGAATCGTGGGCCGACGTCGATCACCGTGCCGGCGACGAGCGGCCTGAGTTCGACTTCGCGGCCGGCGACGATCTCGCCGAACAGGCGCAGTTCGGGTTGCGCATCGACACGCGCCGCGGACACCACCGTGACCGGCCAGGCGCGCTCCTCGGGGAGCGTCGGCTCGACCACGGGGCGCGTCGCCTTGAGATAGCCGGCGCTCGCCACGGCCGCCGCGACGATGACGATGGGCGCGACGATCTTGGTCAGGCGTTTCATGCCGGCCCGCCAGCTGCCGCGCCCTCGATCGGCGGCAGCCCGAGCATGGCGAGCACCGCCGGCGTCAACGTGCGAATGATGAAGTCGACGCGCTCGGGCGTGTAACCGTCCCAGCCGAGCCGCGCGCAGACCACCGTGCGGGCCGCGCCAAGCGCCATACACTGGCCGATGATCGCGGCGGTCAGCAGGCGCGTCTCGGGCGCTTCGGGGGCGCAGCCAACGGCGGCGCCGACCAGCCCGGCGACGGCGTTGTGGAGCGGGTGGATGCGCTCTTCGAGCAGCATCGGGAAGGCAGCCGTCGGTTCGTGGAACTCGCGCAGCATGAGCTGCATGCGCCAGCGCATGCGCTCATCAACCAGCACCGAGCCGAGCAGGTGGCGCAGGAAGCCCGCGAGCAGGGCGGCGAGCATCGCGCGATCGCCGCCGGCCGCAGCGACGCCGCTGGTCAGGCGCTCGGCGGCCGGTCCCATGACCGGCTCCGAATCCTCGATCAGCCGGCGCAGGACGCCGCGGTAGAGCCCCTCCTTGTCGCCGAAGTGATAACCGATGGCCGACAGGTTGACATCGGCCGCCTTGGCGACCGCGCGTATCGAAACGGTGTCGAAGCCCTGCCTGGCGAACAGCTTGCCGGCGGCTTCGAGCATGCGCTCACGGCTCGCCGCGCCGTCGGCGCGTGGTTTTCGGCTCGGGCGACGGGGTGCCGGCGCGCCCTGTATGGCGCCGGCGCTGGTCGCCGACGACGCCGCTGTCACGGGTGCCGCGGCGCCGGCTGAACCCGCGGTCTTGCCGGTTGATTGAGTCATTCTCATTAAATAGATCAAACGTTTGATCTATTCAAGGAGACTCGATCAATAATTCGCGCGAACAGCGGGTACTGATCTAATTTATGAGAATTTTCTTCTAATGCCTTGTCGCATAAAGAAAGGTGATCTGGCCGATCGTCCGGCGTCGGTCGTCGTAAGCGGCGACGAATTCGTCGAGCGCGGCCGAGGCGTCGAGTTCGCGCACGCGCGCGCAGGCCGCCTCGATCTGATCGCCGCTCGCCAGCGCCCACATCGAGTCGCCGTCGCGCCATGCCTTGTCGAGCGGGCCGTGGCCATCGAAAAAGGCGTCGCCCTGGCAGACCTGGTCGGCCGGCACGAAACTGCCGACGTAGTCGAAACCGCTGTCGGTGAGAATTCGGCGTAGCGCGTCGAGCGGTGCGAACCGCTGCCGCATCGCAGCGCCCACTTCGGGGACCAAATGATAGTACCAATAGGCGTCGAGCTGTTCCTGGCCGCAGCTGTTGACGACCAGCGCACCGCCCGGACGCAGCACGCGCGCGAACTCGCCGATGACGCGCCGGTGCAACGCATACCCCGCGCCCGCGTTGTCTTCGAGATGGTGTAGCACCTGATTGATCATCACCGCATCGAAGCTCGCCTCACCGAATGGCAGCGCGGTGATCGCGCCCCGGTGAAAGCCGATGCGGTTCCGCGCCGCGGCATCGGCGAGCTTGGTCGCCGCCTCGTCGAGCATACCCTGGCTCATATCGAGCGCCTCGACACGGCCGACCCGGTCGACAATCGCCTCGGAATACGCGCCGGTGCCACAACCGGCATCGAGCACCGTAAGCGTGTCGAGCGGCCGCGCCTGACGCGCCAGGCAGCCGAGGATGATCTCGCTGCCGATCGGTACGCGCGTCCGGTCGTAGTTTCGGCTGGTCTCGTCGTAGGCCTCGTAGCTGCTCATCTCACCGATCCCATGCGGTCTGTGCGCCAGCGCAACATGCAACGTCAGCCGTCACCTGACAAGCACGCAAGCGTGCCTCACGGCGTTATGTCCAGAATCCTTCCGCCCAACGGGAGCCGGCCGATGAGACGATCATCGTGCCGAATGTGATGGTCGTCACACCCGATACACCGAAAAGGGCATCGTTTGTGACGAGTGTCACAACGAAATCCCGAATTTCCGCAAGCGACGTGATGGCCATCATAGAAAAACATTCGATTCCAATTGATGATGAGCGCCAGAAATTGCGGGGCTGGAGCCAAGAGCCTCCGAGCAGGAATTGGGAAGGTTGTAGGATGTTGCATCAAATTCTTGAACGCGCGGGAGCCTTTGCGAGACCATGGGTCGAAAGAGCGTTTGTCGTCATCACCGCGGCGGCGATCTTGGGCGCGCCAGTGATGGTTCGCGCGGCCGCTACCCCTGCCGAGATCGCGGTCGCTGCCATCGACACGAAGACAACCCCATCAAACGTCACGTTACCAGTTGATGCCGACCCAACGTTGGTGCTGAACATTCAGCGGCGCTTGGCGCAGTTGGGTCTATACCTGGCCGCGGTCGACGGCCGCGTAACCCGGGACACAACCGCGGCCATCCGCGACTATCAGCGACAGGCGAGATTGAAGGTCGACGGCGCGCCCTCACGAGCGCTGCTCGAACATCTGAATTCATCGGCCGCCGAGGGGCAGGACTTGCTCCAGCGTCTCGAGGCGGCGCGAGAAGAACAGATCGCGGTGGCACGACAGACCCTCGAGGCGCACGCCCCGATCCGTGAGCTCTTCGCCGACGTCGCCACCTTCACTGAGCAAGAAAGTGCGGCGCCGACAGAATCCGAGGATTGTTCCGCGACACCGACCGCATTGTGTCTGGTCGACGAGGCGTATGCCGCCGCTGCCACGATCAACAAGGCCGATTACCGCGGCCGGGCGCTCGGCGACGTCGCCGTTGCCCGTGCCGCCGCCGGAGATGGCCCGGCGGCGCTGAGCGCCGCGGCACGGCTGGCCGACCCCCGATTGCTGATCGTCGCGCTCGGGAGGATCGCACAGGCGCAGGCCGATACCGGGGATTACGAAAGTGCGCTTGCAACCGCGCGCCCGATCCCCGACCCGATCGTCCGGTCCGAGACGCTTAGCGGCATCGCACTGACGCAGCACATGGCGGGGAACGACGAAGCGGCGCGCCAAACGGTTTCCGAAGCCCTGGAAACGGCGGCGACGATCCCGGACATGGCTCGGCGGGTGATGGTGGAGAGCGAGATCGCCGGCGTACAGGCCAAGACCGGTGACTGGGCAGGTGCGGTGGCAAGTCTCGACAGCGCGCTTAAGCAAGCGCGTGTCCTGGAGACATCCGATCAACGGGATCTCGCGTTGAGTCGCGTTGCCGCCGCCATGGTCGAAACCGGACAGCTCGGAAAGGCTCTTGCCATCGTCGCAACCATCGTCGAAGCCCGGCACCGCACACCCACCCTGATCCTGGCGGCTGCTGCTCAAGCCGAGTCCGGCGACGTGCCGCGGGCGATAGAGACCGTCGCGTCGATCAACGAGATCCGCTACCAAGTGGTCGCGCTTGAGAAGCTGGCGTCGGCGCAGGCGCGGGCGAATGACAGAGCGGCGGCCCTGGCCACGCTCGCCGATGCACGGTCGAAGAGCGACAAGATTTTATACAGCTACTCTCGAGCATACGGTCTCAGCCTCATTGCACGAGCCCAGGCGGAGATTGGCGCCTTTGGCGAGGCACTCGACACGTCGGCAATGATCGATAACCAGGCGTTGCAGGCCCGCACCTTATGGACAGTGGCTGCCGCGCAAGCACGCGTCGGCGATACTGTGGCGGCACTGCGGAGCGAGACGCTGGCGCTCGCCACGGCAAACGATATCGAGGACAGCCTCGACCGCATTTGGTTGCTCTGCGACATCGCAATGGCGCGGTCGAATTCCGGCGACAACACAGCGGCACAGGCGATGTTCGATCGTGCGATGGGACACACCCGGGCGCTAAACACTCCCTGGCTGCGAGCACGCGCGCTGAGCAGGCTCGCCATGACCCTGGTCGCCATGCAGCGCAGCTAACGCATCGTCCGGTCATCTTTACGCGGCGCAAAGATGACCCGCGTTCAACCGCCGCGCATGCCACTCTTATGGCATCAAATCTGGCTTATAGAATAAATTCTGACCGCAGGAGCGGCGGCCCGCCCTCTTGTCAGTATCAAGATGGCGCGGGCTGACATCGCCCAACGGGTCCTTGGTATTAGGCCGGCCGGAGCCACACCGACGTGTCGTGGAAGACGGCGCCGCCCAAAGGCGCGCCGGGATCGGCGCTGGTCAGGGCGTTGACGCCGAGGCCCTCCTCGAAGGCGGCGTTGGGCCAGATACTCTCGATCACCACGACGCCGCGCTGCAGGCCGTCGAACGATTTGGCGTGAACCACGATGTCGGCGCGCGCGTTGCCGACGCGAATGCGGCCGCCGTCGTCGATGGCGAGCGCCGCGAGGTCGTCGGGGTGGACCATGGCGGTCGGCCGGCCCTCGCGCTTCCTCGAGGTCGGCGTCTCGGTGAAGGACGAGTTGAGGTACTGGCGCGCCGGCGCCGTGACCAGGCGGAACGGGCGCTCCTCGCAGGCCGCGTCGATCACCGCAAAATGGTCGGGCAGTTTTGGCATCGCCTGGTGTGCGCGGCCGACGCGCGACCAGTCGGGCGCGAAGTGGAAGCGGCCGTCCGGCGTCGCGAAGCCGGTCAGGAAATGGGCCTCATCGAAGTCGGGCTGGCAGTCGATCCAGTGCTTGGCGCGCAGTTCCTCGGCGCCCGGCCAGCCGGAGGATTTTAGCGTCTCGTCGATGATCTCCCAGCCGCTCATCTCGAAGCCCCGGTGCGTCGCGCCGAGCCGCTTGGCCAAGCCGCAGATGACCTCGTGGTTGGCGCGCGTGCCGGTGAGTGGCTCGATGATCTTTGGCCCGAAGATGATATGCGAATGGCCGCCCGCCATGTAGATGTCGTCGTGCTCGAGGAACATCGTCGCCGGCAAGACGATATCGGCCATCTCGGCGGTCTCGGTCATGAACTGCTCGTGGACGCAGACGAAAAGGTCGTCGCGCGCGAAACCCTCGCGCACCTTGAGGGTCTCGGGCGCCACCATCATCGGGTTGGTGTTTTGGATCAGCATCGCGGTGACCGGCGGGCCGTCGCCCAGGTCGCGCGGATCACCGGTCAGCACCGGGCCGATGCGCGACTGGTCGAGCTTGCGCACGCCGCGGTCCACGGCGTCGAGCCCCTCGATCAGCGTCTTGTCCCAATGGTAGATCGCGCGGTTGGAATAGAACGCGCCGCCGCCCACATGCCGCCACTTGCCGGTCACGGTCGGCAGGCAGGTCACGGCATGGACCGCGGCCGAGCCGTTGCGTGAGCGCGCGAAGCCGTAGCCGACGCGGATATAGCTCCGCTCGGTCGCCCCATAGAGCCGCGCGAAGTCGACGATCTCCTGCTCGGCGACGCCGGTGATCTCGGACGCCCAAGCCGGCGTGCGGGTCGCCAGATGCGCCTCGAGCGCGTCGGGACAGTCGGCGTAGCGGGCCATGTATTCGCGGTCGGCAAAACCCTCGGCGAACAGCACGTGCATCATCGCACAGGCGAGCGCGCCGTCGGTGCCCGGCCGGAGCGCGATGTGGATGTCGGCCGCCTCGGCGGTGCCGTTGCGGTAGGGATCGACGACCACCAACTTGGCGCCGCGGCCCTTGCGCGCCCGTGCGACATGCGTCATCACGTTGACCTGGGTCGCCACCGCGTTGGTGCCCCAGCATACGACCAAATCGGCCTCGGCCATCTCGCGCGGATCGGGGCCCCGATAGGCGCCGGTACCGGCGAGCCAGCCGGCGTCGACCAGCGTCGTGCAGATCGATGAGTGCTGGCGCGAATACTTCATGACATTGCGCAGGCGGTCGATGCCGTCGCGCTGCAACAGCCCCATGGTGCCGGCATAGTAGTAGGGCCAGACCGTCTCCGGGCCGTGACGGGCCGCGGCCGCCTGGAAGCGCGTGGCGACCTCGTCGAGCGCGTCGTCCCACGAAACCGGTGCGAACTGGCCGCTGCCCTTTGGCCCGGCGCGGCGTAACGGCTGAGTCAGGCGGTCGGGGTGATGGACGCGCTCGGCATAGCGCGCGACCTTGGCGCAGATGACGCCCGCCGTGTAGGTATTCTCGGGATCGCCGCGCAGCTTGCCGATGGTCTGCGCATCGAGCCGCTCGACGACCAGCGCGCAGGTGCTCGGACAGTCGTGGGGACAGGCGGAATGGAAGAGCTCGACCGACACGCGATGTTCCCCGTCGTGGTTGACGCGACGGCGCGATCCTAGCCGCCCGAGGCGCCACCGTCGAGCGCCGCAGCGCCCGCCCTTCGGGCGATTCCCCCTTTCGCTGGGCCGGCAGCTAAGGCACACTGACCCGTCACGCGAGCGCGCCGACACTTGAGGGGTAACGAGGTTTGACCGCGACCGACACGATTGAAGTGCGATTCTGGGGCGTGCGGGGCGGCATCCCCTGCCCCGGGCCGACGACCGCCCGTTACGGCGGCAACACCGCTTGCGTCGAAATGCGATTGGGCGAACACACGGTGGTGGCCGATGCCGGCACGGGTCTTCGGCCGCTCGGCCACGCGCTCAATGCGCGCGCGCCGGTGACCGTCAACCTGTTGTTCAGCCACACCACCTTCGACCGCATCAGCGGCATCCCGTTCTGTTCGGCCGCCTACAACCCGGCCAACGCCTTCCGCATCTGGGCCGGCCATCTGCCGACCGGCGAAAGCGTGAAAGACATCCTGCGCAATCTGATGACCGACCCGGTGTTTCCGGTGCCGATGGAGATTCTCAACGCCTCGCTCGAGTTCAACGACTTCGACGCCGGTGAGACGCTGCGGCCGGCGCCGGGGCTCCGCGTCAGGACGGCGTCGCTCAACCACACGGCGCCGGTCACCGGTTATCGGGTGGAATGGAACGGCAAGAGCATCTGTTACGTCTCTGACCTGATCGCCGGCGAGGGCGGCGACGAGGGCGCCGCGCTCGCGCTGCTCGACGGCGCCGATCTCGCGATCGTCAACACCGCCGACAATGCGCCGGGTGCGAGCGACTGGCGTGATGCCGTGCGGTTGTGCGAGACGGCCGGCGTAACGACCTGCGCCACGTTCAGCCACCTTGCCGACCACGACGACACGGCGCTCGACGAGATCGCCGTCGCGGCCGAGAAGCTGCGGCCGGGTACCGTCGTCGCGCGCGAGGGCATGACGCTCTCGGTTTAGACCACTGCGCCAGCGTCCTCGCCGAAATCCGCACACCGGATGCCCACGAAATATCTTGCGCATCACCTGATCGGGTGATGACAAGGGGTGGCTTCATGCGATGATTTCCGTCAAGGTGACGTCAGTCTATCGCCGGTTCGAACCGAGTCGATCGGCTGCGGGATGTACCAGTTCTCTCTTTTCCTTTATTTGGAACGGAGAACTGGCGAGCGAGGCGAGGGGCGTGCCCCCTACGACATCGAATTTGTAACTTTTGCAATGGGAGACCGACATGAACAAGATTCTCTGGCTCAGCGGCGTCAGCGCCTGCGCTTTCGTCCTGACATTGTCCCCGATCACTATCGATCCGGCCAATTTGAACATTGACACCTCTGTTGCGAATGCCGCCGGCAGCGGTGGCGGCGGCGGCGGCGGTGGTGGTGGTGGCGGCGGCGGTGGCGGCGGCGGCGGCGGCGGCGGCGGCGGCGGCGGCGGCGGCGGCGGCGGCGGCGGCGGCGGTGGCGGTGGCGGCGGCGGCGGTGGCGGCGGCGGTGGCGGTGGCGGCGGCGGCGGTGGCGGTGGTGCCGGTGACGAAGGCGGCGACGAGGGCGGCGACGAGGGCGGCGACGAGAGCTAGCAGCGTCGAAGCTTAGCGCCACACGACCGTTACTCGCGGGTCCGCAAGTAACCCACGCATCGAACCGGGAGAGGGGTGGCAGCATCCCTCTCCCGAACTTTTCCTAGGGATGTGTCAACCCGGCGCCATCGTAGCGTCGATCACGTCGGCGAGCGTGAGATCGTCGAGCGATGGCCGCCGCAGGAAGCCGACAGCGGCGCCGCGGGGCACCGTTCGGACCGGGTCCGACGCGTATGAGTAGAGCACCAAGCTCGGGCAGTCGGCGGCGCCGATCAGATGCATCGGCCCGGTATCGTTGCCGACCGCGAGCGCGGCGCCGCGCGCCAATGCGACGATGTCCTCGAAACTCGTCTCGCCGCACAGGTTGAGTGCCTCGGGGCAGCCTCGGGCAATCGCGTCGAGCACCGCCGCTTCGGCGCTCCCGCCGAGCAGCACGGGTTGCATTCCTTCGCCGGCCAGGTGTTGGGCGAGCGCGGCGTAGCGCGCCGCCGGCCAGCGCTTCTCGGGGCGGTGCGCCGAGCCGCCCGGTGCCAACAGCGCATACCGGCCGGCAAGGCCGAAGCGCGCAACATCCCCAGCGGCCCACGAGATATCGATCTCGGGGACTGCCGCAACGCCGGCGGCGGCCACCTGGTCGACGACGCGATCGAGGCTGTGCATCGTCAGGCGCTGCGGATTGTCATGCGGATGCGAGCAGCCGCGCACGACACCCGACCATTCCGGCCGCCGACGCCAACCAAACAGGCGGAAATAGGTTGCGCTGCGGTCGCTGGTCTGGAGGTCGTAGACGCGCGCGAAACCGCCAGCGCGCAGCTTCCTGCCGAGCGCCAGCCAATCGCCGAACTGCATGATACTCGGTCGGCCGTCGATCCAGACCTCGTCGAAATAGCCGCACGCCTGCGCCAAATCGACGAATGGCGCGGTGGTCAGCAGGGTAATGCGGGCGTCCGCGTGGTGCGCCCGGATCGCCTTGAACGCGGCCATGGCGAGCACGAAATCGCCCAAGGCGCTCAGTTTGATAACCAGGATAGGCGCCAACTCTGAATGTCCCTCAAGGTTCCCGACACGACCGGTCGGCGTCACGCGGTAATGCGTTCGTAGAAGTTCAGGTAGCGGCGAATGATCGCCGCCTCGGTGTAATCCGCCTCGAACGCCGCGCGCCCGCCATCGATCAAGCGCGTCGCCAATTCATCATCGTCGACGATGCGACGAATGGCCGCCGCCAGCGCCTCGGCGTCGTCGATCGGCGCCAAGAGCCCGCTTAGCCCCTCCTCGATCAGGCTCGCCGGCCCCGAGGCCGTCGTCGAGACGATCGGCGTCCGGTGCACCCAGGCTTCGAGGATGATATTGCCGAACGGCTCGATGCGCGAGCTGCAGACGAACACATCGGCCGCCGCCAGAAGTGCGGGGACATCGTCACGCCAGCCGATGAAGCGCAGCCTGTCGATGACGCCGAGGCGCGCGGCCTGGTCCGTGAGGTCGCGTTCGAGGGCGCCGACGCCGCCAATCCAGAGATAGGCCTCGGGGAGCCGGACCAACCCGTCGATCAAGATGTCGAACGCCTTATTGCGGTGCAGCCGGCCGAGGGCGAGCAGCAACGGCGCATCGGCCGGCGTGTCGAACGTCGCGCGCGACACCGCCGGCGCTGGATCGTCGGGGACGAAATTGGGCAGCACATGCACGCGGTCGTCCGGCCAGCCGCCATCGCGCACGTAAGCGGCGATATGCTCGGTCGTCACGATCAGGTGGTCGCAGTTGCGATAATATTTGAGGTTGTAGTAGCCGGCGAGGCGCCCGGCATGAACGAACCCACCGCGCGGACAGAACCGCGTCGCCCGGTTCATCGAGGTGAACACGACGTCGGGGGCAAACCGCCGCACGAGGGATCGGAATGCCAGGCCGGTGCGCAAATCGAGCGCGCCGCCGAACGGCACCTCGATTGGCTCGACGCCGCCCGCGCTGAGCCGCGCCGCCCGGCGCGCATCGCGGCGGATGACGACCATTTGTTCGAGGCCGGCCCGCGACATGCCGAGGACGAGGTTCTCGAAGAACGCCTCCGCGCCACCGAACTCGGCGCCCGCCATGGCGTGGACGACGCGCATCAGCCCCGCTCGGCGTGCTGGTTGCCGCCCCACGTCGTCGTCGCGATGCAAATCGCGGCCATCAGCCAGGCGACGGCGAGCCACCAGTTCTGCCACAGTCCAAAACCGATATTGGCGATCACCAGATAGGCGGTCACCATGGCGGCCACGACCGCAATTCTCGCCGGCGACAGGCTCGACCCGGCCAGGCCCTTGAACAGATTGCCCAGCAAGACGACAACGATCGCGACGCCGGGAATGCCCAGTTCGAGCCACAGTTGAAGCGCGGCGTTATGCGGATGCAAAGGCATGGCCGGGGCAATGTTCGCCACCACCTGCGATCCACCGGCGATATCCCGCGAGGCATCGAGGCCCCAACCGAAAATCGGCCGCTCGGCAATTTTCTCGGCGGCGAACTGCCAGATGTACAAGCGGTGCTGCCAGTTCCGCGGCAGATCGCCGAACGTCGACGTGACCTGTTCGGGCGATATGACGTACGTCGTCAGGATCGGCGCCACGGCGACGGTCACGACGACAAAGACGCCGAGCACCGTGATCGCCGGCTTCGGCCGGTAACAGACGATGGCGAACACGCAACCCGCCACGCAAATCGCCAGCAAGGCGATCAAGGAGGGCGAAAAGTACAGGGCGGCGCCTGACGCCAAGCCGAACGCGACGGCCGCGGCCGGATTGATATTGCGCCAAATCACGTAGGCGCAAGGCCAGAAGAATATGGCGAATATCATCGTGCCGCGGCTGATCATGACCATCCTGACGTTATCCGCATCGGCCAACAGACTGCGCAAAATTCTCGTTATCGCGACGTCCGTAACGATCTCGACAGCGAGCAGCGCGAGGAATGCCACGCCGCCGATCATCAGCGCTTTCTCGACCGCGCCGTGGCTTTGCGCAGCCAAATTCCGGGCGCATGACAAAAGCACCAGGCCGACCAGCGAAATGACGGCGAATCGCGCCCAGAGATCGAGACTCCCGAGAGGTTCCGGCGCCCAAGCCGCCGACAACAGCGACCACGCCAAGAGACCGCCGAGGATCAAGGCAAGAGGCGATCGGACGATCGCACGCAAATCCAATTGCGCGCGCGCTACCGCAGCCATGGCGACAGCCATCACAGCGAACAAAACGACCATGCCGTTCGGTGAAAATACGGAAATGAGTGGCAGCAGCAAAAGGCCGCAACTGAAAACCATAGACGATCGCGTTATACGATTATGTTGATCAAGACTCATCAAACAACGAACTGATAGATCATCGGCCAGGCCCCCATGGCCGCTCGCGCGAATGCGACGGTGCAACAGATAACACCGGTCCGACCATGAGGAAAGCCGTCTCTATGGGTCTTTATCACCGATCCTTGGTATAAAGTCCGAGAATGTACCAGCGGTGAGGCGAGACGTGGACGACAGCGAGAACAAGCAGACGGAACGCGAGCGGTTGGCCGAATGGCACCGTTATTATTCGGCCAAGCGGATCGGCCAGCAATGGACCCAGGTCCATCTGCTGAAAGACCTTCCGGTTCAAACGGTGCTCGAGGTTGGACCTTACATGGGGTTGGCCACCGCGATGATGGACAATGCCGGTTATGACGTCACCACGCTCGACCTCGTGGCGCGCCCCTTCGAGCGGCCGGCGCGGCCGCATATCCGCGCCAATCTGCTCGAAATCGAGCCCGACGCCATCGCCGGCTTCGACGCAATTGTCTGCTGCGAAACCCTCGAGCACCTGCCGTGGTGCGATGTCGACCGAGTCCTGGAGACGTTTCGCGCCAGCGGCGCCAAGCACCTGATCGTCTCGGTACCCTATTCGGCATTCCAGATCGACCTATCGCTCTACTTCAACCGGTACCGTTTCCGCCAGGGCTTCGCCTTCAAGAAGCTGCGCTTTCTCAAATCATTCACGCCCGACGTCGACCCCCTCGGCCACAAATGGGAGGTCGGCTATCGAGGCTCCAGCCTGACCGCTTGGGAGGCGAAGCTCAGGGGCGCCGGGTGGCGCATAATGCAGCGCGAGTTCACCAATCCGACGCGCTCGGTGTTCCACGTCCTGGGGCCGTCGGCATGATCCGGATTTAGTGTCTCATGGATAATCGCTTCGTCATCGTCACGCCGGGCCGCACGGGGTCCTCGTTGCTGGCCGCGATGCTTTCCGATTCGGGCGCCGATTTCGGCATCGGCGCCAAGGACTGGAGCGAATCGGAAGGCGCCTTCGAGCATCCCGATCTGGTCGCCGCCGCTCGCAGCTTCTCGAAGGCCCGCCAACTCGGCATCGATCGACCCTTGGCGCCGAAGAAATACCTGTGGGACATCCATCGTCACATGGGCAAAGCGCGGCACAAGCAATTCGTTCGCCGTTTCGAATACCTCAAGGGGCCCGACCTCGACCTGATCGTCAGGCCGATGTTCAACCTGGGCTATTTTCCCCGGGTGATCGTCAATTTCAGAGCCTTCTTCGACCAGGCGCAAAGCCTCTACATGCGAAGCGCGCATCATAGCTTCGAAGCGCTTCACGAGCGGTACTGTCGCATCGCATCCGACGCGTTGCTGCAGCTCGCCACCTTCGGTGGCTGCGTGATCGATTACGAAGACATCGTCGACCCGGCGAACGACGATTGGATCGGCAACCTCGCGGCGCTCACCGGATTGGATGCCGACCGGCTTCGCGAGGCGCGCGGGGAGCGAGTGAAGGCCCGCCCCCGAGAAGAGCCCGGCTATCAAATGGACTGCCGGGCGTCACGGCTCTACGCCGACATCCGTGGATTGAAGGGGACGGTTGTGGAACCGAGCCGCGCGGCGCTGCGTCACTTCACGAAACAGCCGGACTGACGGTCGGCGCGTCACGAGTCCTCGAGCCGCGCCTTGAGGTGCGACAACAGGGGATAGAGGCCGGCGAACAGCGCGATGAGAAAGCCATAGGCCCCCTCGCGGTACCCTTTGCGAAAGACGTAGCACTTTATGAAGCGCGAGAAGAACCGGCGCAGGTTGTTGGCCAAGCCGCCGACCGCGCCGCTGTCGCGCAGGTCGCGCGCGCGCTGGGTCGAATAACGGTCGAGCCGCTCGATCATGTCCGAGATGTCGCGATCGACATAATGCACCATCGGCGAGGCCAGCCGGCGCCGTTCGCCCTCGAGCGTGGTTGGCGGGTGAATGCGTTGGTCGCCCCAGCGCTTGGCGCCGCGGCTGAACAGCCGTTCCGTCGACGCAACACCCCACGACGCGCCCCAGCCATAGCGCACCAGGCGATCGCCGATGTAATTGGCGTAAGGGATCAGGAAGTAGCCGGGTGCGGCATCGGCGATGGCCGAGCGGACTTCGGACGCCAGCTCCGGCGTCACGCGCTCATCGGCGTCGACCTCGAGGATCCAATCGCTCCGGCACGCGTCGATACCGGTGTTGCGGCGCGGCCCCTCGATCGCCCATGCACCTTCGACCACCCGGTCGGTGTAGCGCGCGGCGATGGCCTTCGAGCCGTCGGTGCAGCGATCGAGCACGACGACGAGTTCATCGGCGAAGCGGAGACCGTCGAGGCACGCGGCGAGCTGATCCTCCTCATTATGCGCGACAACCAGCGCGGAAAGCGTCGGCGCGCTCACGGCCGACCGCTGCTGCAGCGTCGCCACAGGGCGCTCGCGGCCTCTTCGACGGCGTCGACGCTCAGGCTGTCCATCAGTGTGCCGGTGGTCAGGCGGTCGTAGTCGGGCGGAAACAGTTTCTCATAGGCGATGCTAGCACACGCGACGGCGCCGCGCGGACCCCAGGGCGCGTAGTTCTCGGGCCGGCTCGGGCCGAACAGCCCGAGCGTCGGCGCCCCCGCCGCCGCGGCGATATGCATCAGTCCCGAATCGTTGCCGACGTAAAGGTCGCAGCGGCTGAGCGCCGCCGCCGCGGTGGTCAGATCGACCGCGCCGATCAGGTCGATCAAGCAGCCGGCCGGCACGGCGTCGAGCACTGGCTGGGCCAACGCGCGTTCGGCAGCGGCAGCGAAGACGGCGACCCGCGCGTCCGGCAGGATGCCGTCCGGCGCCGTCAGGCGATCGATCAGGGCGGCGAAGTTTTCGGCGCGCCAGATCTTGCCCAGCCAGTTCGCCGTCGGACCGAGCGCCAGCACGGGCCCGCCGTCGGGCACCAGGCGCGCGGCTTCCGCCTCGTTCTCGGGCGAGGTCCAGATCCGCGGCGCCGGCGGTTCGGGCAGGCCGAAGGCGCGCGCGAGGTCGACCAAGCGATGCGCATTGCCGTCGCCGCGGCGATAAACCATGCGCCGGCGCGCCGCCAGCAGATAGGCGAGCGCCGAGCCGCGCATATCGACGACCAGGTCCCAGCGCGTCGGGCAGCATCGACGCCAGAGATCGAGCCAGTGGAGCGAGGCGGCGCGCTTGACCACGGGAATGCGGCGCACCACCTGGGGCATGGCGGCGAACAGCGGCATGGCGAGCGGGCCGCAGGCGATCGTGATGCGCGCGTCGGCGTGGCGCTCGATGAGGTCGGCGAGCAGCCCGGTGGTCAGCACCGCGTCGCCGATCCGCGTCGAGCCGACGAACAGGACGTTCACGAAAAGAGCGCCGCGAACTCCGCCGCCGCAGCCTCCCAGTCGCGGCCCCGCTGTCGGTTGCGGGCCTCGTCGCTGCGGCCTCTGAAAATCTGGTCGTAATGGAGGAGCAACATGGCGCAGTTGGCGAACGCCTCGTCGTCGGGCACCAGGAACCCTGATTCATTGTTGTGGATTCGCTCGGTGACGGCGTTGAACTGGCGCGACACGGCCGGCAGCCCGACCGCCTGCGATTCGGCCAGCGTCGAGCAATACACCTCGCTCGCAGCGCCGGGATACAGATGCACGCGCGCCGCGCGATAGGCGTCGGCCATGTCCGGGTCGGCGCGCGGGCGATGCACGACGACGCCGTCGGCCGCGGCCGCGCGCACGCGCTCGAACAGGGGATAGATATTGCCGGCCACATCGCCGCCCAGCATGCCCTTGTCCAGTGTCGCCGAGTAGATGTGCAGCTCCGCCTCGGGCACCCGCTTCCTGAGGTCGCCAATCCACAATTGGAGCAACCAGTCGAGATCCATCAGCGGATGAGTCGTGACGACGGCGCGCGGCGGATGCGCCGCGGCCATCGGCTCGGCCTCAAGGTAGTGGCCGCGCACCCCGGGCGCGACGATGACGGCGCGCTCGGCGAACGAATCGGGGCAGGTCGCGCGATGCGCCTCGCCGGCGAAGACGAGCGGAACGTCGGCATGGCGCGCGAGGATCTCGCGGTTCGCCTTGGAGGCCAGATGGCCCGCCGGGTTGGCGAGCCACAGGATGCGCCGCTTGGCGGTGATCGGCAGATCGAGCAGCGCCGGTTTGCGGTAGGCGATCAGCACGTCGCATGCGGTCGGATGCGGCCCGTCCCAGGGCAGCCACTTGACGTTCTCGGCGGTCACCGCGAAGCTGCAGCGGTTGAACGCGCGCACGTCGTGGCCGGCCCGCGCGAGCGCGCCCGGCAGGCTGGCGAAGTTCTTCTCGATGCCGCCAAGCGGCTGGCTCGCCGGCGTGTAGCCGTCGAAGGGCACCGAATCGTCGATCAGCAGGACATCCATGGCGCGACGGTTATACGCCGCGATCTTTCGACTTGCCAAGCGGCACGACCGGCTTTGCCAAAGCGCCAAGATGATGCGAGACTCGCGACCATGGAAAACATCATGACGGAGCATCGGCCGTGACGGCGCCGCGGTACGCGTTGCTGCCCGGCCGCGCCGTGCTCGCGATCGAGGGCGAGGACGCGCGCGACCTGTTGCAGGGGCTGATCTCGAACGACGTCGAGCGGCTCGCGCCCGACCACGCGATCTATGCCACCCTGCTGACGCCCCAGGGCAAATTCCTGCACGACTTCTTCATCGCCGAGCGTAGCGACCGCTTGTTGGTCGATTGCGAGGCCGATCGGCGCGATGACCTGGAGCGCCGGCTCACCTTCTACCGGCTGCGCGCCAAGGTGGCCTTCGCCGCCGACGATGATTGCGTGGTCGCGGCGCTGTGGGGCGACGGCGCGGCCCAGGCGACCGGCCTCGCCGAGGCCGAGGGCAGCGCGGGTCGCCTCGCCGGCGGCGTCGCCTATGTCGATCCGAGGCTCGCCGCGGCCGGCGCCCGTGCCTTCCTGCCGCGCCGCTCCGCCGCCGAGGCGCTCGAGGCCGCTGGCTTCGCTCCGGCGACGGCCGAGGACTACGACCGCGTCCGCCTGTCGCTCGCGCTACCCGACGGTAGCCGCGACATTGCCGTCGAGAAGAGCTTCTTGCTCGAGAACGGCGTCGACGATCTCAACGGCGTTGATTTCGACAAGGGCTGCTACGTCGGCCAGGAGCTGACCGCGCGCACCAAGCACCGCGCGACGATCCGCAAGCGACTCTACCGGGTCGACGTCGACGGCGCCCTGCCCGACCCCGGTACGCCGATCACGGTCGATGGCCGCGCGGCCGGCGTCATGCGCTCGGGCCGCGACAACATCGGCCTCGCGCTGTTGCGCGTCGAGCTCATCGCCAAGGCGGCCGAGGCCGGCATCCCGCTAACCTGCGGCGACGCCCGCCTCACCCCAGTCAAGCCCGACTGGGCGACGTTCTAGCGTCAATCGACAAACCGGATGCATCAATCACACTTCCAACCAAAAATGGTGTCAGACACCATTTCTAACCGGTTTTACTGGCTTATTTGTAACTGCCCAGGTAGCCGATGGCCGAGCGGCTGGATAGGACGGACGGGCAGATTTTGTAGGTTTGATGGACTGAATGCCTAGGTTTTGATTGACAAGCAGGGGGTGATGCGATTCAAGAATCCAATGAATCGTGAAGCCCTTGCCCTCTTGTCGAAAGACGAACTGATCGATTTGGTGCTGTCTCTGGCGGCACGGCTCGACGAACTCGAGCGCCGGCTCGGCCTGAACAGCACCAACAGCGGCAAGCCGCCGTCCAGCGATGGACTGAGCAAGCCGCCGGCGGGGAAGCAGAAGCGGCGGCGCACCGGGAGCCTGCGCGAGAAGTCGGGCCGCAAGCCGGGCGGGCAGAAGGGCCACGAGGGCGAGACCCTGCGCCAAGTCGCCGAACCCGACGCGATTACCGATCATTATCCCGAGACCTGCCCGAACTGTGGTTCGGGATTGACGCCGGAGATGTCCACCGGCCATGGCGCCCGCCAGGTTTTCGATCTGCCCGAGCCCCGGCCCCTGGTGGTCATGGAGCATCGGGCGCATCGTTGCCGTTGCGGGCTATGTGGCAGGCAAACCAGGGCCGCCTTTCCCGCTGGCGTCACCGGCCCGGTGCGGTATGGCGCGCGGATCGGGGCCATGGTGGTCTACCTGTCGCACTACCAGCTCTTGCCCGAAGATCGTCTGGCCGAGTTGATGGCGGATCTGTTCGCCGTCGCCCTGGTTCCGGCGACCGTCGCGCGGATGGGCCGAAGCCGCGCCCGGCGCTTCGAAGGCGTCGTCGAGGTGATCCGCGACTTGGTGAAATCGGCGCCGGTCAAGCACATGGACGAGACCGGCTTGCGGGTCGGCGGGCGGACCCAATGGCTGCACGTCGCCTCGAGTGCCGGGCTGACCTTCTACCGGGTCTCGGCCGGGCGCGGCAGCCTGCTCGATGGCGTCGCCGGCATCGTCGTGCACGACCACTGGAAGCCGTACTTCACGATGCAAGGCGTGGACCATGCGCTGTGCAACGCCCATCACCTTCGAGAGTTGCAAGCCCTGATCGAGATCGAGAAGGAAGGCTGGGCGCGCAAGATGCAAAGGCTGCTCCGCCGTGCCTGCCACGCGGCAAACCTCGCCCGGGAGCGGGGCGTGGCGCTGCAACCGAGCCTCGTCGAAGGCTTCCGACGATGGTGGGACGCCATCACGGCCGAGGGCATCCGCTTTCACGAGGCCCAGCCCCCGCTCGGCCCCGCACCGGCCGAGGGCCAGGCCAAGCGCCGTGGACGCAAGCCGCGCCGTACCGGCCACAACCTTCTCCTACGTCTTCAGGCGCGCAAGGAAGACGCGCTACGCTTCCTCGCCAACCTCGCCGTGCCCTTCACCAACAATCAGGCCGAGCAGGACGTGCGCATGGCGAAGCTCAAGCAGAAAATCTCCGGCGGCTTCCGATCCGAACAAGGGGCGAACGACTTCGCGACCATCCGCGGCTTCATCTCGACCGCCAAAAAACAGGGCTGGAACATCATTCCCGCGCTCATGGAAAATCCCGAAACCCTGATCGCTCGTCTCCGCGACGCTTGATAGGCCCAGACCTACCTGGGCAGTTACGCTTATTTCAAAAATATAAATGGTGTCAGACACCGTTATTTATAATGTCCCCCCGTGCGCCTCTACGCAGACGTTCCTAAATCTTCGCCTTGATGCGCTCGGCGGTGGCGGCGATGGCGGCCATGTCGCCGGGCACAATCGGCCAGTTCATGTTCAGGCCATCGTCGATCCGTCGCGGGATGACATGCATGTGGAAGTGCTGGACGCTCTGGGCGGCGGCCTCGCCGTTGCATTGCAGGAGGTTGAGGCCGGGCGGCTCGAGCGCCGCCTGGACCGCTTGCGCGACCTTGCGCGCCGTCGCGGACACCGCGCCGATGGCGTCTTCCGAGACCGCGACCACATCGGCGAAATGCGTCCTGGGGATGACCAGCACGTGGCCGTCGCCGACCGGGTTGATGTCCATGAAGGCCAGCGTCGCTTCGTCGTCGTAGACCTTGAAGCAGGGTATCTCGCCAGCGACGATCTTGCAGAAGATGCAGTCGACATCAGCGTTCATGGCCGGGCTCCTCTCTGGTCGCGACAGCGCAAGGCACACCGAATCTGAAAGCTAACCACATGTGGTTCAATCTTTCGATTTAACCGCGGCCTGGGCGGCGGCGAGGCGGGCGACGGGGACGCGGAACGGCGAACAGGAGACGTAGTCGAGGCCGGCGCGCTGGCAGAAGTGGATCGAGTCCGGATCGCCGCCGTGCTCGCCGCAGATGCCGAGCTTGAGGTCGGGCCGCGTCGCTAAGCCGCGCTCGACGGCGATCTCGACCAGCTCGCCGACGCCGGTGACGTCGATGCTGACGAACGGATCGCGATCGAGGATGCCGAGGCGCTGGTAGTCCTCCAGGAAGGTCGCCGAATCGTCGCGCGAGATGCCGAAGGTGGTCTGCGTCAGGTCGTTGGTGCCAAAGCTGAAGAACTCGGCCGAGCCGGCGATGTCGCCGGCGTGCAGCGCGGCGCGCGGCAGCTCGATCATGGTGCCGACCAGGAACGAGAGCTTGACGCCGCGCTCGTCCTCGACGGCGCCGGCGATCGCGATGATGCGCTCCTTGAGGATGTCGAGCTCGCGCCGCGTCACGATCAGCGGGATCATGATCTCGGGCGTGACCGTCTCGTTCAGCTCGTCGGCGACCATGGCCGCCGCCTCGAAGATGGCGCGCGCCTGCATGTCGTAGATCTCGGGGTACGAGATGCCCAGCCGGCAGCCGCGGTGGCCGAGCATCGGATTGACCTCGTGCAGCCGCCCGGCGCGGTGGCGCAGCGTGTCGAGGTCGACGCCAGTGACCTTGGCGATCTCGCCCAGTTCGGCATCGGAATGCGGCAGGAACTCGTTGAGCGGCGGGTCCAGGAGGCGGATCGTCACCGGCCGGCCGGCCATGATACGGAACAACTCGGCGAAATCCTCGCGCTGCATCGGCAGGATGCGCTCGAGCGCCGCGGAGCGCGCCGCGGTGTCGTCTGCCAAGATCATCTCGCGCATCGCGACGATACGCTCGGCGTTGAAGAACATGTGCTCGGTGCGGCACAGGCCGATGCCCTCGGCGCCGAAGTTGCGCGCCGCCAAGGCATCGGCCGGCGTATCGGCATTGGCGCGCACACCCATTTCGCGGACCTCGTCGGCCCAATCCATCAGCACCGTGAAGTCGTCCGACAGCTCGGGCTGGACGGTCGGCACCTCGCCGAGCATGACCTCGCCCGACGCGCCATCGATGGTGATCACGTCGCCCGCCTTCACGTCGTGGCCGCCGACCGAGAACATGCCGGCGCCGTAGTCGATGCGCAACTCGCCCGAGCCGGTGACGCAGGGCCGGCCCATGCCGCGCGCGACGACCGCGGCGTGGCTCGTCATGCCGCCCCGGCTGGTCAGGATGCCGCGCGCCGCATGCATGCCGTGGATGTCCTCGGGGCTGGTCTCGACGCGCACCAGGATGACCGGTTTGCCCTGGGCGGCGAGGTCCTCGGCCTCGTCGGCGTGAAACGCGACGACGCCGGACGCCGCGCCCGGCGAGGCCGGCAGGCCGCGTGTCAGCACCGTGCGCGGGGCATCAGGATCGAGCCCCGGGTGCAAGAGCTGGTCGAGCGAGGCGGGGTCGACGCGGCACACCGCGGTGGGCTTGTCGATCAGCCCCTCGCGCGCCATCTCGACGGCGATGCGCACGCCGGCCGCGGCGGTGCGTTTGCCGCCCCGGGTCTGCAGCATCCAGAGCTTGTCGCGCTGCACCGTGAACTCGATGTCCTGCATGTCGCGGTAGTGGTTCTCGAGGCGGCCGATGACGTCGACGAGCTGGCCGTAGACCTCGGCCATCGCTTCTTCCATCGCCGGCTTGGTCGCGCCGTCGGCCTGCTTGGCGGCCAGCGTCAGCGGCTGCGGCGTGCGGATGCCGGCGACGACGTCCTCGCCTTGCGCATTGACCAGGAACTCGCCGAATACCGCGTTCTCGCCGGTCGAGGGGTTGCGCGTGAAGGCGACGCCGGTCGCGCAGTCGTCGCCCATGTTGCCGAACACCATGGCCTGCACGTTGACCGCGGTGCCCCAGCTTTCCGGAATGTCGTGCAGGCGGCGGTAAGTGATCGCGCGCTGGTTCATCCACGAGCCGAACACGGCGTCCATGGCGCCCTTCAACTGGTCGCCAACGTCCTCGGGGAAGGACTCGTCGGTCCGGCGGGCGACCAGGTCCTTAAAGGCCTCGACCAACGCGCGCCAGTCGTCGGCCTCGAGCTCGGTATCGAGCGTCACGCCGCGGCGGTCCTTGTGCGCCTCGATCAGGTCCTCGAAGTCGTGGTGCGCGACGCCGAGCACGACGTTGCCGTACATCTGGATGAAGCGGCGGTAGCTGTCGTAGGCGAAGCGCGCGTCGCCGCCCTGGCGGGTCAGGCCCTCGACGGTGTCGTCGTTGAGGCCGAGGTTGAGGATGGTGTCCATCATGCCGGGCATCGAGGCGCGCCCGCCCGAACGCACCGAGACCAGGAGCGGGCTGTCGGCGTCGCCGAAGCGCGCGCCGACGATCGCCTCGATCCGGCCGAGCGCCTCGGCGACCTGGCCGTCGAGGTCGTCGGGCATAGTGTGGCCGTTGGCGTAGTAGGCGGCGCACACCTCGGTGGTGATGGTGAAGCCGGGCGGCACCGGCAGGCCGAGGTTCGACATCTCGGCCAACCCCGCGCCCTTGCCGCCCAACAACTCGCGCATCGCCGCGCTGCCCTCGGCCGCGCCGTCGCCGAAGCCGTACACCCACTTGGTCATCGCGTGGCTATCCCTCGATCTTGGAAAAATCAGCAACCCGGTCGAGCGTCGCCCTGATCTGGCCCAGAAGCAACAGCCGGTTGCGCCTGAGATCGGCATCGTCGCAATTGACGGTGACGTTGTCGAAGAAGCCGTCGACCGGGCCGCGCAGCGTCGCCATCGCCGCCATCGCAGTGGCGAATTCCTCACGCTCCAGCGCCGCCGAAGCTTGACCCGAGACCTCGAACAGGCGCTCGGCGACGGCCTTCTCATCGGCCTCGCGCAACAGCTCGGGGTCGACCGCCGTCCCGCCGTAGCTGACGCCGTCGCGCTTCTCCTCGATGCGCACGATGTTCGCCGCCCGGCGGTAGGCGGTCAGCAGGTGTTCGCCGTCCTCGCTGGCGACGAAGGCGCCGAGCGCATCGACCCGCGCCAAGAGCCGCACCAGATCGTCCTCGCCACCCAGCGCGAACACCGCTGAGACTAAATCGTGCCGCACGCCCGACTCGCGCAGATGCACCTTGAGCCGGTCGGCAAAGAAGCCGAGCAGATTCGAGCTAACTGTCTCGCGATCGTCGAGAACTGCAAGCGGTCCTACGTCGTCCCTGGCGATCTCGCCACGATCCGCATCATCAATTCCGGCGTCCAAATACGCATACTGTGTCGACTCGTGATTTTGGTATGCGCTCTCAAAAAGCTTTGTGAGCCCTAATCTAAGTTGGTTTTCGGTGACCAATCGAATGACCCCCAATGCTGCTCGACGCAATGCATAGGTATCCTTAGAGCCAGTCGGTGTCTCGCCGATTGCCCAAAAGCCGACGAGCGTGTCGATCTTGTCGGCGAGCGCAACGGCTATCGAGACCGGCGCGGTCGGGCAGCGGTCGTCGGGGCCTTGGGGCGCGTAGTGCTCGGCGATGGCGTCGGCGACCTCGGCCGGCTGACCATCGGCCAGCGCATAATACCGGCCCATGACACCCTGTAGCTCGGGGAATTCGCCGACCATCCCGGTCGTCAGGTCGGCCTTGGCGAGCTGCGCCGCCTCGCGCACCGCGCTCTCGTCGGCGCCAGGTACGAATTCGGCAACCGTGATGACCAATTGATCGATTCGCTCGATCTTCTCGCCCAGACTACCCAGCTTGGCGTGGAAGGTGACTCCGTCGAGGTCGGCGACGTGGCTTTCCAGCGAGCGTTTGCGGTCGGTGTCCCAGAAGAACTTGGCGTCGGCGAGGCGGGCGCGCAGCACGCGCTCGTTGCCGGCGACGATCTGCTTGCCGCCGTCGCCGGCGATCGCGTTGGCGACCATCAGGAAGCGCGGTGCCGGCGCACCCTCGGCGTCGGTCAGCGTGAAGTACTTCTGGTGGCTGCGCATCGCCGTCGTCAGCACCTCGGGCGGCAGATCCATAAAGGCAGGGTCGATCGCGCCGCTCAGCACGACCGGCCACTCGACCAGCCCGGCGTTCTCGGCGATCAGCGCCGCATCGGGGACCACGGTCAGGCCCTCGGCCTTGGCTTTGAGCGCGGCGTCCTGCTCGATGACCGCGCGGCGCTCGGCCGCGTCGAGCATGACATAAGCGGCGCGCAGCTTCTCGCGGTAGTCGTCGAAATCGGTGACGGCGAACGGCTCGGGCGCGAGAAAGCGATGGCCTCGGGTTTGGTTCGATGGAATTAAAGAACCATCGCCTGTGAGTGTCCTACTGTCGGATTTCGAGATGGACGACGTCGGAATTGGGAAGTGCAGTACACGCCCACCAAAAATCACGAGAAGATTCTGAATCGGTCGAACCCATCGTAAATCCTTGTTGCCCCACCGCATGGATTTAGGCCACTGGAAATTCCAGATAGTTCGATAGACGATCTCATGGAGGATATCGTCAATGGGTCGTCCTTCGATTACTGCAAAATAAAACTCACCCTTCTCGGTCTCGCGCGTCTCGACCCGGGTGCCCTCCGGCAATGACCCCTTGAAGCCCTCGACGGCTGCGGTCGGCGCGTCGGCGCGGGGTCCCCGGCGTTCTTTGTCCGGCTGTATCGCGGGGATTCCGTCGACCACAAGGGTCAGTCGCCTCGGCGTGGCAAATACGTTAGCGTTCTCGAACGAGAGCCCCGCTTCGTTAAGATCAACAGTCACCAAACGCTTGAGGTCGTCCGCCGCGCCCTCCTGCATGCGCGCCGGGATCTCTTCGGAGAGCAGTTCGAGCAGCAGTTCGGCCACCGCTCAGTCCTCCAACGCGACGCCGCGGCTGATCAGCCACTGGCGGCAGCAGCCGCGCGCCAGCGCGCGCACCCGGCCGATGTAGGCGGCGCGCTCGGTGACGCTGATGACGCCGCGCGCGTCGAGCAAGTTGAACAGGTGGCTCGCCTTCATGCACTGGTCGTAGGCCGGCAGCGCGAGTCCGGCGGCGAGCAGCGACGCGCATTCGCCTTCGGCGTCGGCGAAGTGGCGGGTCAGCATGTCGGTGTCGGCGTGCTCGAAGTTATAGGCCGAGAACTCGCGCTCGGACTGGTGGAAGACGTCGCCGTACGTCACCCCGGCGCCGTTCCAATCGAGGTCGTAGACGTTCTCGACGCCCTGGACGTACATCGCCAGACGCTCCAGCCCATAGGTGATCTCGCCCGAGACCGGGGCGCAGTCGTAGCCGCCGACCTGCTGGAAATAGGTGAACTGCGAGATTTCCATGCCGTCGCACCAGACCTCCCAGCCGAGCCCCCAGGCGCCCAGCGTCGGGCTCTCCCAATCGTCCTCGACGAAGCGGAGGTCGTGCACGCCAGCGTCGATGCCGATTGCCGCAAGGCTCGCCAGATAGACGTCCTGGAAGTCGTCGGGTGACGGTTTCTGGATGACCTGGAACTGGTAGTAGTGCTGCAGCCGGTTGGGATTTTCGCCATAGCGCCCGTCGGCCGGCCGGCGCGTCGGCTGGACATAGGCCGCGTTCCACGGCTCGGGCCCGAGCGCGCGCAGCGTGGTCGCCGGGTGGAAGGTGCCGGCGCCGACCTCCATGTCGTAGGGCTGCAAGATGACGCAGCCCTGCCCCGCCCAAAAGCGCTGCAAGGCCAGAATAAGGTCCTGAAAGGGCAGCGCCCCTTTGCGTTCCGCCATCGGCGGATGATCCCCGGCGTGAGGTTGCTGGCTCGACGGACGGTACGTGCCGCCCGATGCTGCGCCGCACCCTAAGGGCGCGGACGGGCGTGGTCAAGCGCCGCCGGGGCGGGTTCCTTGCACATCGTGCGATCAATTCGAACTGGTCGGAATCTACCAGCCTGCGACCGCAGGCCGCCGACCGTTCGGCGGAAGCATGCGCGGCGATTGAGCGCAGGTCACCGAAGGTGACCGTATCAAGAGATGACCGTACAAAAAACTAAACTGCTTGCGGGCAGTCGGTGCGATCGCAGGCGCTTGCGCCTTGCGCGGCGACATAGTCACCGCACACCGGGCAGCTCACCATCTCCTCGGCGTCGCGCTGCGCGGCCGATGTGGCCGACGCGGCCGCGCCGCCCGAGGCCGTGGTCTTGCCGGCCTTGGCGGCGTTCTTGCGCGCCTGCTCCAACCGGCCAACGAACTTGAAGCCATACCACACCGCGGCGACGATTCCCGCCAGCACCATGAGTTTCGAAATGCTGAACCCGAACATGCCCCCTTTTAGGGGGCGCGGTCATGGGCGGTCAAGGATCGGAGGGCCTAAAACTTCACCCGCAACCCGGGCGGCGGGAAATAGAGGTGGTCGGTCGCCTCGCGGGCGAGGTGGCAGCCGATGCAGAATTCGACGCGCTCGGCCCCTGCCCCGTTGGTCGCGCCCCATAGCTCGCCCTCGGGCGTCACCACGGAATAACGCCAGTCGCCCGAGACGTAGTTGAAACCGGTCGCCATCTTCTCCATGACGAAGATCGGTCCGGGCGCCGTCTCGCCGTCGGCGGTGGCGCGGATGCTGTCCTTGATCAGCACCGCGCCCTCGGGCAGCGGGCCGCTGCGCTCGTAGCGGCCATACGCCGCGCCGGCTTCGTTGGCGTAGTTGTTGACGTAGAGCTGGCCGTGGGTCGACGAGAGATAGGGCGCCGTGTTGAAGCGCCGCCAGTCGCGATAGCCAGCGCCGGCGGCGCGGCGGTAGGCCGCCTCGATGGCGGCGGATAGCCGCTGGTAGACCAAGCCCGCCTCGGTCGCGCCGAACCGTGCCGGCTTGCGCACGCGGAAGTGGCGGCGCGGTTGCTCCGGGTCGCCGCTGATCTGGGCGAGGACGAGCGGGGCCTCGGCCATCGCCGGCCCGACGAAGCGCGCGGCCGCGACGCCGACGACGGCTGCGGCGACGGCGGCCAAAGCCAGATATCGTGTCGCGGCTCGAAACGCCATGCCTCGGGCTCGGGCTCCCTGGGCGGCGGTTATCGCCACCCCTTGAGAATTGAAGTTGGCTGGCGCGAGCGCGCCGGCAATCAACGATTTGTCACGATGCCGTGAGGATCGGCTCAACCCCGAGCGCGTCATGCGCTACCCTGTGCCCCCGTCGCCGAGCAGGAGAGCCGATTCATCGTGGCCGAGCGCCTCACTTCACTGGCAATTTCGCGGGGCGCGCTGGCGCTGGTCATGGTCGTCGCCGGCATGCTGCATTTCGTCGCGACCGATGCCTATGTCAGCGTCATGCCGGGTTACCTGCCGCTGCACAGGGAACTCGTCTATCTCAGCGGCATGTTCGAGGTTCTGTTCGGCCTCGGGCTGCTGTGGCGTAAATCCCGAGAGGCGGCCGGCATTGGCCTGATCGTGCTCTATCTCGCCGTCCTGCCCGCCAACATCAACATGGCGGTGCACGATATTCAGCCCGCCAGCTTTCACATTCCAACCTTTGCGCTATGGGCGCGGCTGCCCTTCCAGTTCGTCTTGATTTACTGGGCATGGCGCGTTTCCCGCCCGGAGCCGAACCGAGCCAAACCCCCGGCAAACGAAAATTAATCGTAAGCAGTATATGTTTTCTCCACGCGACCCGACAGATGCGGGACGCCACTAAATGTATACTGCTTACGTTTTAGGAAGATCGGGCGGGTTGATCGCGGGTGGGGCTAGAGGCCGTAACGCGACCACCACAGGCGGTCTTCGATGGCGCCGATGACGCCGCTCGCCCAGTCGGCCGACTCGGCGGCCGGCGTGTCTCCGGAGCGGCCGAGGCGCGGCGGCCACCATTTGCGCGGCTCGCCGATGCGCTTGAAACGAACGGCCTCGCCGAAACGCGCGCGCATGATGCCGCGTAACTCGCCGATGCCGTCGATCAGGCCGTATTCGAGCGCGCGGCGTCCGGTCCAGAAGGCGCCCGAGAACAGGTCGTCCTCGTCGCCCTGGAGACGCGTGCCACGCCGCGTGCGCACCAATTCCTTGAAGGCCTCGTGGATGTCGCCCTGCAGTTCGGCGAGGTGGGCGACGTCGGCCGGGTCCTCGGGGCGGAACGGGTCGAGCATCGCCTTTCTCGCGCCCGCCGTGTACAGGCGGCGCTCGATGCCGAAGCGCTCAATCGCCTTGTCGAGGCCAAAGCCCGACGCCACGACGCCGATCGAGCCGACGATCGAGGAACCGTCGGCGTGGATCTCGTCGGCCGCGAGCGCCAACCAATAGCCGCCCGAGGCGGCGACGTCCTCGACGAAGGCGACGACCGGCACGCCGTGCTCGTCGGCGAGCGCCCGGATACGCTTGTGGATCAGCGCCGACTGCACCGCCGAGCCGCCCGGCGAGTTGATCGCGAGCGCCACCGCGTCGACGCCGTCGAGCGTGAAGGCGCGCTCGAGCACACGCGCGAGACCGGCGAGCGACAGCCCACGGCGCAACGGCCCGATGTTGCCGATGATGCCGGCGAGCGTCACCACCGCGACCAGCGGCGGCGGGTTGCGGAAACGCTCGATCGGCAGTCTGGCGAGGAGTGAACGGAGTTTCATATCGCTTAGATGGGGTGGCGGGCGCCCGATGCCAAGCGCCGCTCAGCGCAGCGCGTCGACCGCCGCCGAGAAGCGTTCGATCTCGTCGTCGGTGTTGTAGTAGTGCACCGAGGCGCGCATCAGCGTCGGAACGCTGCGCGCTTCCATGTCGAGGCGCGTCGAAAAGACGCTCGACGAGCTGGCATTGATGCCCTGGGCGACGAGCGCGCGCTCGGCCTCGGCCGCCTCGACGCCATCGATCGCGAAGGTGACGATGCCGCAACGCTCGGCGCCGATGTCGTGGACCGTCACGCCGGGCAGCGCCTCGAGGCGTTCGCGCAAGGCATCGGCGAGCCCATAGACCCGGTCACGGATGTCGACGATGCCCCAGCCGAGCGCATAGTCGATCGCGACGCCGAGGCCGACGCGGCCGGCGACGAAGCTCTCCCAGTTCTCGAAGCGGCGCGCATCGTCGCGCATTTCGTAGCGGTCGGGCGCCACCCAACTCGCGGCGTGCAGGTCGAGGAAGGGCGGCTCGAGGCGATCGAGCATGGCGTGCCGGACGTAGAGAAAACCGGTGCCGCGCGGACCGCGCAGATACTTCCGCCCGGTCGCCGACAGCATGTCGCAGCCGATTTCCTCGACGTCGATCGGCAGTTGGCCGATCGATTGGCAGGCATCGAGCAGGTACGGCACGCCGGCGGCGCGCGCGACGCGGCCGATCGCGGCGGCCGGATTGACCAGCCCACCGTTGGTCGGCACATGGGTGACCGAGATCAGCTTGACGCGGTCATCGATGGCGTCTTCCAGCGCGGCGACCGAGAGCTGGCCGGTCTCGTCGTTGTCGATCGCCTCGACCACGACGCCGGTCTTCCTGGCGACCTGCAGATACGCGATGTAGTTCGAGGCGTATTCGGCCTTGGCGGTCAGGATGCGATCGCCGGGTTTGAAGTCGAGCGCGTAGAACGCCATGTCCCAGGCGCGCGTCGCATTTTCGACGAAGGCGATCTCGTCGGCGCGGCAGTTGATCATCTCGGCCGCGGCGTCGTAGACGCGCTCGATCCGCGCCGCGGCCTGGTCCTCGGCCAGATAGCCGCCGATCTCGGCCTCGCGGCGCAGATGGCCGATCGTCGCGTCGAGCACGGCGTCAGGCATCAGCGCGGCGCCGGCGTTGTTGAAGTGAAGCGTGGTCTCGCAGCCCGGCGTCTCGCGGCGGGCGCGTTCGATATCGATCGGCAAGGCGTGACTCCTCGAGCATGCGATAGGGCACGCCTCTCCTATCTCAACTGGGCACGCGACGAAAGTGTGGAACGCCGCCTCGCCGTTTGCTATACAGCGCTCGCGCACAAGCGCGCACCACTGATCCCCGGTAGCTCAGTTGGTAGAGCGGGTGGCTGTTAACCACCATGTCGCTGGTTCGAGTCCGGCCCGGGGAGCCAAATTAAACGAGGGGTTGGGTCTCACAGACCTAGCCCCTTGTTGCATCTAAGTTCCAAATGAGTTGCGATCGAACAAACTTTGGTAGCCGATCTCCCCGCTGATCAATGGCAGTTCGGCGGCCGGGAGACTGGCCGTTTTGGAACAAAGGTTCCAAAATAGCGTATTCGCACCCCCTTTCCCTGTGGCGCCCGACCCGGGAAGGCCGATGAATTCGGGTCACGACGCGCCGGCGATGGGCGCTGGGCTCGATGGGATCGATGGGATCGATGGGATCGAGACGACAACGTTAGGGAAACGACGTGGCCAAGCCCATCGAAGCGCGAATCCTGGATGCCTACGAACAATTCTCGCCGAGCTGAGAACGGCAGAGCAATAATCCCCCACTGAAGCGGCCGGTCGATCCGGCTGCGGCGGACCAAAATGGGACCGCGTATAGCCTTCTGTCAGGGTTGCTCTGACTGGAAGGCGGGGGGGATGTATCGGGTGGAGTTGTACGCACGGGTTCGGCGGGCGTGTCATGTCGAGGGGATGAGCACCCGCGAGGCCTCGCGGGTGTTTGGTGTAGACCGCAAGACGGTCCGTAAGATGCTGTCGTTCTCGGTGCCGCCAGGGTATCGCCGAAGCGCGCCGCCGAGGCGGCCAAAGCTGGGTCCGTTCACGGGAATCATCGATCGGATCTTGGAAGACGATCGGACCAGCCACCGCAAGCAACGGCACACTGCGAAGCGCATCTTCGACCGCCTCCGGGACGAGTACGGTTTCACGGGCGGCTACACCATCGTGAAGGACTACGTTCGTGAGCAGGGGCTTCGGTCGCGTGAGGTGTTCGTGCCACTCTCCCATTCCCCCGGTCACGCCCAGGCGGACTTCGGCGAAGCGATGGCGGTGATCGGCGGCGCGTTACGGAAGATCCACTTCCTTGCCTTCGACCTTCCCCACAGTGATGGTTGCTTTGTTGCGGCCTATCCGGCGGAGACGACCGAAGCATTCTGCGATGGCCACAACGCGGCGTTTGCCTTCTTCGGCGGCGTCCCCCGATCCATCCTGTACGACAACACCAAGCTGGCGGTTGCCCGGATCCTGGGCGATGGGAAGCGGCAGCGAACGCGCGTCTTCACGGAGCTTCAGTCCCACTATCTGTTCGAGGACAGGTTCGGCCGGCCGGGCAAGGGCAACGACAAGGGCAAGGTCGAGGGACTGGTCGGCTTCATCCGGCGGAACTTCCTGGTCCCCGTCCCGCGTGCCGAGAGCTTCGCGGCCCTCAACGATGCTCTCGCCGAACAGTGCCGCCGGCGCCAGGCGGCGCGGCTGCGGGGCCACAAGGAGACCATCGGCGAGCGTCTCGAGCGGGATCGTCAAGTTCTCTTGCCATTGCCGCCTGCTCCCTATGATGCCTGCGATAAGCGCCCTGGACGGGCGAGTTCGCTGTCGCTGGTGCGTTACCGCAGCAACGACTATTCCGTGCCCGTGGCCTACGGCCACCGTGAGGTGCTCATCCGGGGCTACGTCGATGAGGTGGTGATCAGCTGCGGGGCCGAGGTGATCGCCCGGCACCGCCGGTCCTACGACAGCGAGGACCTGATCTTCGACCCGCTGCATTACCTGCCCTTGATCGAGCAGAAGATCGGCGCCCTCGACCAGGCCGCGCCGTTGGCGGGCTGGGACCTGCCCGAGGCCTTCATCACTCTGCGGCGGCTCCTCGAAGCTCGTATGGGCAAGGCAGGCAAGCGCGAGTACGTCCAGGTGCTCCGTCTACTGGAGACCTTCCGGCTCGAGGAGGTCGAGGGTGCGGTCGGCGACGCCCTGCGGCTCGGCGCAATCGGCTTTGATGCGGTGAAGCACCTGGTACTGTGCCGCATCGAGCGGCGGCCGCCCAGGCTCAACCTCGACGTCTATCCGTATCTGCCGCGCGCCCGGGTCGCGATGACGTCCGCCAAGTCGTACATGAGCCTGCTGTCGGGGCTCGGCGCATGACCGACACACCGCAAGTGCTGCTCGCCCACCACCTCAAGACGCTGAAGCTGCCGACCTTCCTGCGCGAGTACGACAAGATCGCCCGGCAGTGCGCCTCGGAAGGCTGTCAATGGCGGAGCAAAAAGGGACCACCGTGGCGGTGTAAGAAGGGACCACTTGGCGGCTGCGGGCTTGTCCCCTAGTCCATGGGAGGGCCCCGCGTGCGACGCGGCGTGCCCTCAACAGGCCGACGCGGCGGCGCGCGCGGGAGGGACCTGTGGGCCCACGGGGTCAAGCGTGGGTTGGGTGGTCGGTTCAGTTCGCCGTCGGGGTTTGACGCCTGCGGCTCTGGTTGAGCCTGTAGCTCTCGCCATTCATCTCGAGGATGTTGACGTGGTGGGTGAGGCGGTCGAGGAGAGCGCCGGTAAGCCGCTCGGAGCCGAACACCTCGGTCCATTCGTCGAACGGCAGATTGGTGGTGACCAGGGTCGAGCCCCGCTCGTAGCGCTGGCTGAACACCTCGAACAGGAGCTCGGCACCGGTCTTGGACAGCGGCACGAAGCCGAGTTCGTCGACGATCAGAAGCTTGTAGGTGGCGAGCTTCTTCTGGAACCTCAGCAGCTGCTTGTCATCGCGGGCCTCGATGAGCTCGTGGACCAGTGCGGCGGCGGTGATGAAGCCGACCGAGAGGCCCTTCTGGCAGGCCGCCAAGCCGAGACCGAGGGCGATGTGGGTCTTGCCGGTACCGCTGTTGCCGAGCGCGATGAGGTTCTCGCGGCGCTCGATGTACTCGCAGCGGGCCAGCTCCAGGACCAACGTCTTGTTGAGCGAGGGGATGACCTTGAAGTCGAAGCTATCGAGGCTCTTGATCACGGGGAAGCGCGCCGCCTTGATGCGCCGCTCGACCATGCGGCGCTCGCGGTCGATCAGCTCGAGCTCGGCAAGACGCAGAAGATAGCGAACGTGGTCGACGCCTTCCGAGGCACACTGCCGGGCGATCTTGTCGTACTCCCTCAGGAACGTCGGCAGCTTCAGCCTCTTGAGGTGGTGGACGAGCAGCACCTGCCGTGTGTCGGTCATGCGCCGAGCCCCGACAGCAGGCTCATGTACGACTTGGCAGACGTCGTCGCGACCCGGGCGCGCGGCAGGTACGGATAGACGTCGAGGTTGAGTCTGGGCGGCCGCCGCTCGATGCGGCACAGTACCAAGTGCTTCACCGCATCGAAGCCGATTGCGCCGAGCCTGAGCGCGTCGCCGACCGCACCCTCGACCTCCTCGAGCCGGAAGGTCTCCAGCAGACGGAGCACCTGGACGTACTCGCGCTTGCCCGCCTTGCCCATGCGGGCTTCGAGCAGGCGTCGCAGAGTGATGAAGGCCTCGGGCAGGTTCCAGCCCGCCAACGGCGCGGCCTGGTCGAGGGCGCCGATCTTCTGCTCGATCAAGGGTAGGTAATGCAGCGGGTCGAAGATCAGGTCCTCGCTGTCGTAGGACCGGCGGTGCCGGGCAATCACCTCCGCGCCGCAAGAGATAACGACCTCGTCGACGTAGCACCGGATCAGCACCTCGCGGTGGCCATAGGCCACGGGCACCGAGTAGTCGTTGCCCCGGCAGCGCACCAGCGACAGCGAGCTCACCCGTCCAGGGCGCTTGTCGCAGGCATCGTATGGTGCCGGGGGTAGAGGCAAGAAGGCTTCCCGGTCCCGTGCGAGGCGCTCGCCGATGGTCTCCTTGTGACCCCGCAGCCGCGCCGCCTGGCGCCGGCGGCACTGTCCCGCGAGAGCATCGTTGAGGGCCTCGAAGCTCTCGGCCCGCGGGACGGGGACCAGGAAGTTCCGCCGGATGAAGCCGACCAGTCCCTCGACCTTGCCTTTGTCGTTGCCCTTGCCCGGCCGGCCGAACCTGTCCTCGAACAGATAGTGGGATTGAAGTTCCGTGAAGACGCGCGTTCGCTGCCGCTTCCCATCGCCCAGGATGCGGGCGACTGCCAGCTTGGTGTTGTCGTACAGGATGGAGCGGGGGACGCCGCCGAAGAACGCAACCGCCGCGTTGTGGCCATCGCAGAATGCTTCGGTCGTCTCCGCCGGATAGGCCGCAACAAAGCAACCATCACTGTGGGGAAGGTCGAAGGCAAGGAAGTGGATCTTCCGTAACGCGCCGCCGATCACCGCCATCGCTTCGCCGAAGTCCGCCTGGGCGTGACCGGGGGAATGGGAGAGTGGCACGAACACCTCACGCGACCGAAGCCCCTGCTCACGAACGTAGTCCTTCACGATGGTGTAGCCGCCCGTGAAACCGTACTCGTCCCGGAGGCGGTCGAAGATGCGCTTCGCAGTGTGCCGTTGCTTGTGGTGGCTGGTCCGATCGTCTTCCAGAATCCGATCGATGATCCCCGTGAACGGACCCAGCTTCGGCCGCCGTGGCGGCTTGCCGCGGCGATACCCCGGCGGCACCGAGAACGACAGCATCTTGCGTACCGTCTTGCGGTCCAGCCCGAACACCCGCGAGGCCTCGCGGGTGCTCATTCCCTCGACACGACACGCCCGCCGGACCCGCGCGTACATCTCCACCCGATACATCCCCCCGCCTTCCAGTCAGAGCAACCCTGACAGAAGGCTATACGCGGTCCCATTTTGGTCCGCCACAGCCGGATCAACCGGCCGCTTCAGTGGGGGATTATTGCGCCGCCGTTCTCAGCCTTGCGTTCCGCCTCCTTCCGCCGCCCTTCTTCGGCCACCTTGCGCTCGGCTTCCTTGCGCTTCCGTTCGGCCTCAGCCGCTGCCTTGCGCTCGACCTCGGTCAATCGAATCTGCGCAAGTGTCGCGAAGAGACCATTCGGGTACTGCGCCAGATAGGCCCTGTAGTCGGCCGCCCCCGCGTTGGTCTCGGCGGCATCCCACAGCGCGCGCTCGGCGGCCATGCGCTCGGCTTTCGCAGCCGCTTCGGCGGCGAGGCGCTCGGCCACCCTGCGCTGCGCTTCCTCGGCCGCCTTGCGCGCCGCCTCCTCGGCTGCGATGCGTTCCGCCTCCTTGCGCTGCGCTTCCTCGGCCGCCTTGCGCTCGGCCTCCCTGCGCTTCGCTTCTTCGGCCGCCTCGCGCGCCGCCTCCTCGGCTGCGATGCGTTCCGCCTCCTTGCGCTGCGCTTCCTCGGCCACCTTGCGCTCGGCTTCCTTGCGGGCCGCTTGCTCGGCGGCACGGCGCTCGCGTTCGGCGGCCTCGGCGGCGCGGCGCTCGCGTTCGGCCGCCTCGGCGGCGCGGCGCTCGCGTTCGGCCTCCTCGGCGGCGACGCGCTCGGCGGCGGCCAGCCGCGCGCGCGCCAGCGGGACGAATTCGCCGTCGGGGAACTTCTCGAGGTAGGCGGCGTAGTCGGCAGCGTTGGCGCTGTCCGTGATCGCCGCCCAGAACGCCAGTTCGAACGGTTTCATTCGCTCGTCCGCGCGCGTCACGGCTTCGGTGTTCAGCGCCCTGATGCGAGCCCGGGCGAGCGGGGCGAAGACGCCGGTCGGGTAGGCGTCGAGATAGGCTTGGTAGTCGTTGGCGTTCGAGCTGTCCTTGACAGCCTGCCAAAGCGTGGTCTCGGCCTGCGCGAACGTCGCTGCGGGTGCGAGTCTCGCATGGCAGTGATGTCTGCGGCTTGGTTCGTTGAGTTCAGGCAGCGATTGCCATGGCTGCTGCACGTGGACTGATGTTGTCGTTGGCCGGTGTGTCGGTTGCGCTGATCAGGGCCTTCCATGCCCGCTCGAAGCGGCCGGATTTGATCAGGGCGCGGAAGGTCAGAACAGCCTGTCCGCCGACGATCCGCCAGCGCATGCCGGAGCGCTTCATGCGCTGTGTCACCAGGGTCTTGTTGGCAGCTTCGACCACGCCTGAGCCGATGGCGATGCCCTCTTCCTTCAGGGCGTGGTAGCGCATGCGATGGCGATGCTTGCGGAAGAAGGCGAGTTCCCGCTCGGTCTCGGCCCGGTCCGGCGCAGCGGCGGCATCGCGAAGGTGGCGCAGCGCCCGGATCACCTTGGCGACGCCACGGGGATCGTGACGGAGGATCTCGCGGTACTTCTCGAACCAGCCGGGCGCCACGGCATGGTCGGACGCGGTTTGCAGATGTTCGCAAGCATGCCAGAAGTCGATCACCTCGGTTTCGGGCGACAGGGTCTCCAGGAAGGTCCAGTTGTCGGCGGCGCCATCGGCGATAGCGACGATCCCGATCTCGGGGCGTGCTCGCCTGATGTGTGCGACTTCGCTTGCAAGCTGCGCCTTCAGCGTGAGCTTGCCGCTCTCCGGCATGCGGCCGAGATAGAGGGTCTTCAGGCGCTTGCCCTCGGCGTCGTGGAAGGAGACCGTGCCGCAGGCAGCCTCGCGCCAGGAGGCCTTGGCGCGACCGTCCTCGCCGGGTCTCAGCGGCACCATGACGCCGTCGAGGGAGACCGAGGCGGTGGTCGCGTCCTGCGGTATGCCCTCGGCCTCACGGATGCTGCCCAGCGTCTCCGGGCCGAGGCTCTCCCAGCATTCGTGCATGCTCAGGGTCAGGCGCTGCAGGGTGCTCACCGACGGCGTCATGGCGCCGGTCTTCGCAAAGAACGCCGCCGCTTCCCGGGCCGTGCAGTGACCCATCATCAGCAGACCGAGCTCGGCCGCCGGCCGCGTCAGGTAATCGTCGACGAGGCCCAGGCTCTCGTCGACCGGCACCGGCGATGCCCCGCTCGCGCCGCTGCGGTAACGCGCTCGCCGGTAGGTCACCGGACCGAGCGAGGTCATGATCGTCTTCGGCGTCACCGCGACCCGGAACCAGCTCTGCCCGTCCCGCTCGATCCGGGAAGCGCCATCGTCCCGGTTCTCGATGACGGCGCCCATGACATCGCGAGCGAACTCGTTCGTGGCCTCACGCACCCGCAACTCGACCTCCTCGGGCGCCTCGGGGCGCGGCTCGGAACGAAGCTCCTCGCGACACAGTGCGAGCACCCGGGCGGCCGCCTCGACGACCCGAGGAGGCAGGCCGGAAAGATCGATGGACGAAGGCGCCGGAGGCGGGGATACTGCCATGGGAATGCTCCCGATGTTGGGTTTCGAGACACGGCATCGTACCGCTTCTGGCGGTGCGGAGCGTTCCCACCTTCCCCTGCTCGACCCTGCCGTCGTAACAAAATCCTGCCTTGGAGCGGCCCATTGTCACGAATAGCCGATTTCGGCCGTTCGTCTCGACACAAAAAACGCACTAAATCAATGACTTAGATTTTCCATACCAGACCCACACCCGTCGCTGCCGGAGCGGTGGCGGGCGCCGGCGCCTCGGGTGCCACCGCGACCGGTGCCTGCGGCGTCACCGCGACCGGCACGAACAGGAAGTCACCGCCGTTGTGGCCCGCCATGCTGACGTCGGCGTATTCGGGCGTCTGATCGGCGTTGACGACGATCGGCCGCTTGATGGCGTCGAACAGCGCCTGGCCGTCGAGCACTTGGGTGTTGTTCTCGAGCGTGTCGAGGAAAGCCTTGGCGAACACCGAATGGCCGCCGCCGCCGGCATCGAGCACCGGCTCGAGGCCGCCCGAGGTGAGCGCCGTGCGCGAGCGCCGCGTGTTCATCCGCTCGAACCAAGCGGTGCGCTCGGCGCCCGTCTTGAGGCTCGCCGCGACGCTGCGCGTCAGCTTGCCCGAATAACACGAGTCGGCGACCACCATGACGTGCTTGGCGCGCATCGCCCTGAGCTGGGCGGAGATGGTCGCGTTCGACACCCAGTTGACCGGATTATCACTCTCGGCATCGGTCGGCAGCCAGTAACCCTCGTCCGAGCGCACATCGAGGCTGCCATGGCCAGCGTAATAGATCAGCAGATTGTCGCGCTCGGTAAGCTGCGCCCGCTTGCGCGCCAACGCCGAGATGATGTCGGCGCGCGTCGCGTCGATAAGTATCTCGACCTCGAAGCCATAGTGCCCCGAAAGCAATGCCGCCACCGCTTCGGCGTCGGCCGTTGCGGTTGCCAGGTCGTTAAGATGGTCGTAGTTGTTGTTGCCGATGACCAGCGCGTGGAAGGTGCCGAAGTCGAGCGTCGCGGCGACGGCTGCGGTGCGGCGCACGAACACCTTGTGCTCGGCCTTGTCGCCGTAGGAGCCTTCCAACATCAGGGTGAGACGGCTGCGTCCAACCGGCACCGTTCGGCGGATGCGGAACGAGCCGTCCGGCGCGACCATCACTGGCTCGCCGTTTACGGTGAGCGTAGCCTCGCCGGGAGCCATCGCCCTGCCCGAGAAATCAACCGTCTCCTGATCGGTATCGATCCGCATCGGCGCGTCGATGACAGCCAGGCTTGACTGGGCAAACCGCATGCCTTCCGGCGTAATGACCTCGGCATTGCGAAGAATTTGGTCGCTGCTAGCGGTACCCAAACCTGCCAACGCAGGCCACGCAAAACAAAGGACCAGCGCGGCGGTTACGAAGTTCCACCTCATGTGTGTCCGCCCCTTGTCTGGATAGAATAATCCAGCGTCGCGGCAATTGGAACCCCGGACACCGGTCAGGCAATGTGCGCATGGCGCGCTCCGTTCACCGCATTGCGGCTACATCAAAACAATCCTTGCCAACAGGGAGCCGTCCACACATGGCCCAAAGCGGGCTTCGGCTGACGGACGTACATCATCGCCGCCAAGCGGATGATCTCGGGTGAAATCTCGCAAAATCCGGAACGGATTTGTCATCCACGGGGACCGCGGCGTGGGCCTCACCGGCTCAAGGTGGTTTTCCCCGACACCGTCCGAGAGGGCCTTGACCGCTTCTAATCAGCCGGCTCACGCCCAGTCAATCTGACACTGCCGTCAACCACGCTGGTATCGTACCGGCTCAACCGATATATTTGCTGCCCGGCCTTGGATTTCGGGCCCGCTTTACCAAGGGACGAAGCGCCGCCCCATGTCTGTTTATCAAGACATCAGATCGGTGAGCCCCGACCTTTCCACGCCGGATCTGCTGCGCTTCCTGATCGAGGAAAAGTTTGCCGGAGAAACGCTGGTGACCGCCTCGCTCAAGGCGCCGAGCGTGGTGGTATTGAAATTGGTTGCCGACATCGATCCCGCAACTCCGGTGGTCTTTTGTGTCCGCGGGTTCGAGTTTCCGGAGAGCGGCGCGTACCGCAAGCGCATCGTCGAGCGACTGGGTCTCGTGAACGTGAGCCAATCCAAGGGCGGCGAGGTCGAGGTGCTGCCCGGCGACCACGACCACTGCGAGCGCATGTGGGCCGAGAGCCGGGACGGCCTGGGGCGGAGCTTCGAGATCGTCCACCTCAACCAGACCCTGGCGCCTTACAGCTGCTGGATTTCCGCGGTCTATCACATGTCCAACCCGCCCTACATCACCCATCGGGTCGACGTCGAGGGCCGGCTGATTCGCGTCGACCCGTTGATCCGCTGGACCAAGGACGACGTCCGGGCATTCATGCGCGAACACAAGCTGCCGTTCCATCCGCGCGCTGTCCGGGACAAGCCCGCGGCGCCGCGGGAGAAACCGTCGCCTCTGCCATCTTACAACTACTGATATTCGGTCCCGATCCGGTGTCCGCCTGACGCCCGTGCGCTCGACAACCATCGTCGGATCCCGGCAACTCGGTTCAATGGGCCACGATCCGCGCCTGACTGACCAAGCCGTTCTTTTCCGACATCACGTGCAGCTGATACATCGGCCGGTCCTTGACGCGCAGCTCGTCGATGCCCTTGCGTACATCGACCGCGACACTCGCCATGGTCGTCGCGACCGTGCCGGCCCATTGCCTTTGGGTTGGCCAGTGGACGTGCCCGCAGAGCAGCCGTTCGACCTGTGAGTGCCGGCCGACGACGGCGGCCAGTTGTTCGGCCTCCCGTGGCCGGCGGTAGCCGCCGACATAATGGTCGCCGATGTCGAACGGCGGATGATGGATGAGCAGGATTGTCGGCTTGTCCGCTGCGCCGTCGAGCACATCGCGCAGCCAAGCCTGCCGCCGCGCGCAATAGACGCCCTTTCGTTCCCCCGCGGCCGTCGAGTCGAGCGCGACCAGACGAACCGAATAATCCTCGACCGTGTATTGGAGAAAATCGCCATCCTTGGGCAGGTAGGAATGGTCGCCGAAGGCGGCGCGCAGGGCGCCACACTCATCGCGATTGCCGGGGATGACGTAGATCGGCGCCTGCAATGGCGCCAGAATCTCGCGCACGTGTTGGTATTCCTCGGACAAGCCATGCTGCACGATGTCGCCGGTGTGGACCACCGCATCCGGCTGCTGGCGGTTGATGTCCGCGACACATCGCCGCAGGTCGTCTGCGCGACGCCGTCCCTCGTCCAGGTCCGAGGATCGCGCCAGGATGTGGGTGTCACTGATCTGGGCAATAATCATTGGATCGAAAGAGTGCCGTTATCTAAGGCTGTCATAGTACGCCTGCAGGATTTCCAGTACCTCGGGCCGGCTGAACTCCGGCGGAATCGGCTCGTGGTCGGCGAACATGGCGCGCAGACGCGTACCGGAGATCGTCAGCCGGTGACGCTCGTCGTGCGGGCAGGTCCGATTGGTTGCGGTGGCGCGGCAAGTGTCGCAATAGAAGGTCACATCCAACTTCAACGGTTCGATCTCGAGGCATCCAGGATCGATGGCGTCGAAGATGTGGTGCGCGTCGAGCGGCCCGTAGTAGTCGCCAACCCCGGCATGATCGCGGCCAATCACCAAATGGGAACAGCCGAAATTCTGCCGAAACAGGGCATGCAACAGCGCTTCGCGCGGCCCCGCGTAGCGCATCTCGATCGGGTAACCGGCCTGAATGACGGTGTCCGCCACGAAATAGTTCTCGACCAGCGCATCGATTGCCCGGGCCCCGACGTCGGCCGGAATGTCGCCCGACTTGAGCTTGCCGAGAACCTGATGGATGAGCAGCCCGTCACAGACCTCGACCGCGATCTTGGCCAGATACTCGTGGCTGCGATGCATCGGGTTGCGGGTCTGGAAGGCCGCCACCTTCGACCATCCCCGCGCCTCGAACCGGGCGCGGGTTTCGGCCGGACGGAGATAGAGGCCCGGGAACGCCTGTGGGTAAATGCCTTCGCCCAGCGCCCGCACCGGCCCCGCCAGGTTGACCTCGCCCTGGGCCATCACTTTGGCGACACCAGGGTGAGCCGGGTCCGTGGTTCGAAAGACGTTGGAGCACTCCAGCTGCCGGTCGATCACGTACTTCTCCGCGACCGTCATCACGCCCATGATCTGGCCCGATTCCTCGTCGATCAGCGCCACGTCCTCGTCGGCGCCGATACCGTCGGCCAGGTCCTGGAGACACGACAGGGTGATCGGCATCGGCCAGAACACGCCGTTCCCGAGCCTCATGTCCAGGCACACCCCGCGCCAGTCGTCGTGTCCCATGAAACCGTCGAGCGGCGTGTAGGCGCCCATCGCCATCATCACGAGATCGGAGCTCTCGCGGCTGGTCATCGGCACGGCCGTCAGCCCTGCCGCCCGATTCAGCTCCGCGACCCGTTCCGAGCCGGCGATCAACAATGGTTTGAGCGCTCCGCCGCCGTGGGGCGGAACCAGACTGGACATCGGAAGCGTTCCCTTCGCTCTTGGATGTTAACGGTCAGGGAGCTTTGCAAATCGGATGACGATTTCGCAAGCCCATTGTCCGTGCGGAACCTCGGCGCGTCCGGCCACGGGCACCATCAGGGGCTTCTCATTACATCGAAGGGTTATTCGATGGTCTCCGTTTAGTCGATAATGTGGTGGACGGGGGCCTTCTCCATAGCCCATTCGCCGGATTCCGGATCGTAGCGAGATAAGGTGAAGCAATGCCAATCGGTGTCATCCAGCCTCGGATGATCGGCCCGATAGTAATACCCCGGCCACCGCGTTTCCTCCCTGAACATCGTGTGCTGCGTCACACACTCCGAGGCCAAGACCCGGTGCTGAAGCTCCCACGCCCTCATGAGCTGGTGAAGGCTGTCGGCCCCGAGATGGGGCAGGTCTTCCTTCAGCATGCTCAGCAACTCCAGCCCGCGGGTGAGCATCGGTTCGTTGGTCAAGTAGTTGGTGCTGGTGCCGCCGACGTATTCGTCCATGATCTTCTCGAGACGCTGAAGACCCTGAATCGGCAGGAGATAGCTCGGCGATACGGTCCCGGCGACGATCTCGTTGCGGCCGATGGCGTAGTTCTCCATGGGCTGGTAGACCACCGTCTTGAGATCTTCGCACTCCGCCTCGTCGAGCCGGGGCTGGTCGTTACCCATGTCCTTGACGTAGCGGACCGCCGACTTCCCGGCGATCCGGCCTTCGGTGAAGGATCCAGACGAGAATTTGTGGGCGGTGCCGCCGATCGTGTCGCCGGCGCCGAAGAGGCCCTCGACGGTCATCATCCGGTTGTAGCCCCACTGGTAGTCTGCGGGCGCGTAGTCCTCCGGACCGCTCGCCCAGGCGCCTGAACAGGTGGCGTGGGAGCCCATGACGTAAGGCTCGGACATGATCAGCTCGGGGTTGGTTTCCTTGGGATCGATGTTCTGCGACGCCCAGACGACCGCCTGCCCGATCGTCATGCCCAGGAAGTTCTCCCAGCCAACCGTCTCCTTGTGCGGATCGGCGAAGGCCTCCTTCGTCACCATGCGGATGGGGCCTCTGCCGGCCTTGACCTCCTCTAGAAAGGCGTGGTTCCGCAGGCAGGTCGGCACCGGCTGGTGATCGACGTAATCGCCGACCAATTGCTTGATCGAGTCATACCAGGTGGCCTCGTAATTATCGCCATACGCGTTTTCGGTGTACGTCTTGAGATGCAGGAAGTAGGCGCCGACCGGACCATAGCCGTCCTTGAATCTGGTGAGGACGATGCGGTTCTCCATCTGCGTCATCTTGGCGCCGACTTGGATCGGCAGCGCGTAGGCGGAGGCGCTGCTCCACGGCGCATACCAGGTCCGCCCCATGCCCTCGCCGACCGAGTGGGGCTTGAAGATGTGCGATGCGCCACCGGCAGTTACGATGACTGCCTTGGACCGGAATACATAAAAATTTCCGTCACGGACGCTGAAGCCAACGGCCCCGGCGACCCTGTTGGGCCGCGTCTTGTCCATCAGCAGGTGGGTCACCATGATCCGGTTGTAGACCTCGGTGGCAGCCTTGCAAGCGGCCTCGGCGACGATCGGCTTGTAGCTCTCGCCGTGGATCATGATCTGCCATTTGCCCTCGCGCTTGTAGCGACCGGTTTCCTCGTCTTTCATGATCGGCAGGCCCCATTCCTCGAACATGTGCACCGAGGAGTCGACATGCCGGGCGATATCGTAGCCCAGATCCTCCCGTACCAGACCCATGAGGTCGTTCCGCGCGTAGCGGACATGGTCTTCGGGCTGGTTCTCGTCCCACTGCATGCCCATGTAGCAGTTGATCGCATAGAGGCCTTGAGCGACGGCGCCGCTGCGCTCGATGTTCGCCTTCTCGACGACGACGACCCTTAGGTCGCGCCCCCAGTACCTGGATTCGTACGCCGCCCCGCAGCCGCCAAAGCCGCCGCCGATGACGAGGATATCCGAATCCACGAAGACCGTTTTTCTGGATGTGAACAGACCCATTACTTCAATCTTTCCCGGCCTTTCCGCGGCGGCAGCGCGGGCAGCGCCTCGATGTGGAGCGCCTCGGGTTCGTGCGCGAGTTCCTGGCCCTTCAGGGCATCCGGGCTGGGCGCATCGTAATCGGACGGTGACTTGATCGATCCCCAGGGCGTCGTCCTGATCGGGGAAACGAAGTTCTTCTCGCGCCCGTCCCGGAACTTGATCTTCCAGGAGATGGTACCCTTCTCCTCCTCCCTGCGCACCCGGACGCTGTGGCCCAGGGGGGCGAAGTCGGCGTAGCCGCGCACGTCTATCGCATGCTGCGGACACGCCTTCACGCACGAGTAGCACTCCCAGCACATATTGGGCTCGATGTTGTAGGCACGCCGGTAGACCGGGTCGATGTGCATGATGTCGGACGGGCAGATATCGACGCACTGTCCGCAGCCGTCGCAACGCGTCATATAAACGAAAGTAGGCATGCTATTAGATTTCTCCTGTGCGGCTTTCGGCGGGGGCCGGCAGGTTGCTCGACCCGTTCGCCTCCTCGACCCTTTTCTGGAAGGCGGCTGCGGGCTTGTAGAACATATGTGAGAATTTGGACCACGGAACCGACACGAAGAGCACCGTCGTGGAGAGGATGTACAGAGCCAGGAACAGGTTCGTCCACACGGCGTTGCCGGTCGTCTGCACGAACGCCCATACCAGGCCCAACGTCACGCTCGCCAGAAGCGAGACGACAAACAGGTCGGCGCGCATCAGGCGGAACGGCGATTTGCCCTCGTAGGCGACGTCGACCCTGAGGAAGAACCAGAACCAGTAGCCGCCGACCAGGACCATCAGGGCCCCGATGTTCCACAGCGCCGGCAGGACGGCGGGCGCGGGCGTCTCGGGCGTTGGGTACGAGAACACCATGATGACGGTCGTGATGATGTACGCCAGGAAGCCGTAGAACGACAGGAGGTGCGCGATCCTGCGCCTCACCTTGCAGAACTCGCCGGACGTCAGGACCTCCACCACGGCGGTCCGGATCGCCAAGGACGTCATCTCCCCGCCGCCGAGCTGCCGCGTCGCTTTAGCCTTCGAATCCCGCCACGCGCGGAAGAAGTACGTGGCGCTCTTCTTGTGAAACATGTCGAACAGCGTGCCACCCACGACCATGAGCGTCATGACGACGATATACGTCTGCATGACGCTGGGTGGTATGAGCGCCGAAAGCTCGGCGAAGGGATTGCTGGTGAACATTAAATCACCCCAATGTCAGCCAGTTATCATCAACGCAGGGACCGATGGCATCACGCCCTCTCCTGCCCCGCGATGTACATATGGTCCGGGGTAGATAGACCAGCTCGGTTGGTTGATTTCCAAGGTGCCCATTTTGACCGGGCCAAGCAACGCTTAAAGTTGTCGCGGCCTTGTCTCGGACCGGGCCAGGGTGTTCCTCTCGGCCATTGCGCCGAGGGACGGATCGCCACGCATCGGCGCGTCGAGGCCGACCGTCGGCTCGTCGAGTATGAGCACCCGCGGTTCGTCCATCAATGCCCGGGCGATCTCGAGGCGACGGCGATACCCGCCGCTCAGCACGCGTACCTAGTCGCACTCGCGGCCGGCGAGGCCAAGCCGGTCGAGACAGATGCACGCCCGCTGGCGCGCCCGCCGGCCGGCGATGCCGTGGAGCGCGGCAAAATAGAGCAAATTCTGGCGCACGCTGAGGTCGAGATCGAGCGTCGGCTGCTGGAACACGACGCCGATCCGGGACAAGACGGCGCGTGCATCCTCGGCGACGTCGACGCCGAGAACCGTGATCCGGCCCGACCGGGCAACGAACAACCCGGTGAGCAGCGCGACGAGCGTCGATTTGCCGGCGCCGTTTGGCCCGATCAACGCCGTGAAGTGTCCGGGTGACGCGGACAACGACACACCGTCGAGAGCGACAGTGCTGCCGTAGCTGTAGCCGACGCCGACGCCGGACGATACCCGGTGCGTTATTCATGGCTCCCTCGATAGTGGATTCCGGCGCGCAGAAATGGCGCTTTCCGTTGCGCGCCGGCCGTTCGTCGAATTGTCAATTGACTCGACCGCCCGTCACGGGGCAAGAATAGGGGGTCGACGACACAATTGCGTTGGCCAAAAATCGTCGGGAGGTGAAACATGAAGAAGTGGAAGCGTCCCGTGATTCGGGAAATCCGGGTCGGCATGGAGATCAACCTTTACGTGTGCGCCGAGCTGTAGAGGCTGAAATTCTCTGGCGGCCACGGGCTCGACTGCTTGTCCCGTGATCCGCGTTCTCGTTCTCGGTGCGGCCGCCGGCGGCGGCTTTCCCCAATGGAATAGCAACAGCGAGGCGTGCCGGCGTGCGCGATGCGGCGATAAGGCTGCGCGCCCGGCGACGCAAGCGTCGATTGCCGTCAGCGCCGATGACGAGCATTGGTTTGTCATCAACGCGGCGCCTGACCTGCGTGAGCAGATCAATAACCAGCCCACGCTCCATCCCAAGCATGGCTTGCGTTCCTCGCCGATCGCCGGCGTCGTGCTGACCAACGGCGATGTCGACGCGGTCGCCGGCCTGTTGCATCTTCGCGAACGCACATCCTTTGTCATCTATGGCCACCCACGTATCCTCGCGGTGCTCGATCGCAACCCGATATTCGGCGTACTGGCGCCCGACGTGGTGACGCGTCAGGCGCTTGCGACCGGCGAGGCCTGCCGGCTTTCCGGTCCCGATAACGTCGACGCCGGGCTCGAGGTGACGCCGATCACGGTGCCGGGCAAGGTCGCGCTTTACATGGAAGACGCGGCCAAGGGCGAGGCGTTCGGAACCGAGGAAGGCGACACCATCGGCCTCGACATCGCCGATGCGGACGGCGCCCGGTTGGTTTACATCGCCAACTGCGCCGCGGTCGACGATCGAGTGCGGTCGTTTGCCGCGGGCGCGTCGGTCTTGTTCTTCGACGGCACGCTGTGGCATGACGGCGAGATGGTCAGCAGTGGCGAAGGACATAAGACGGGACAGCGTATGGGCCACATTTCGATGTCGGGCCCCGAGGGCACGATCGAGGCCTTTGCCGACGTCGACATCGGCCGACGCATCTTCATCCACATCAACAACACCAACCCCGCCTTGCTCGCCGACAGCGAAGAGCGGCGGACACTCGAGGCGCGCGGCTGGGAGGTCGCCTACGACGGCATGGCGTTGACGCTGTCATGACCGGAAACGGCGGTGAGGACCTCGAAACCCGGCTGCGCCAGATCGGCGCCGAACGTTACCACGACCGGCACCCGTTTCACGCGCTGATGCGCGACGGCAAGCTCACCAAGGGCCAAATTCAGGCCTGGGCGCTCAACCGCTACTATTATCAGAGCCGCATTCCGATCAAGGATTCGGCGCTCATGTCGCGCCTCCTCGATCCCGAGTTGCGCTGCATCTGGTCGCAGCGCGTGATCGACCACGACGGCACCCGCGAGGGGCGCGGCGGTCTCGAGAAATGGCTGCATCTCTGCGATCGGCTCGGTTTCGAGCGCGACTATGTCGTGTCCGAGGCGGGCATTCTTCCGGCGACCAAATTCGCCGTGAACGCCTATGTCGATTTCGTCCGCGAGCGTCCACTGCTCGAGGCGATCGCGTCTTCACTGACCGAGATGTTCTCGCCGCGCATCATCGGCGAGCGCGTCGCGGCCATGCTGGAGAATTATGATTTCGTCGACGACGACATGCTGGTCTATTTCAGCGCGCGACTCGATCAGGCGCCACGCGATGCCGATTTCGCTCTCGATTATGTCAAGCGGCACGCGCGCACCGAAGCCGAGCAGCAGGCGGTGTGCGATGCGCTGGTCTTCAAGACAGATGTGCTGTGGGCCCAGCTCGACGCGCTCTATTTCGCCTATGTCGAGCCCGGGCTCGCGCCGCCTGGCGCCTTCGTGCCGGATGCCTAGCGGGGATGCGCGTGACAGAGTCACCGAATATCGACCCGACCCATTGCCCACGGCTCGCATCCTTCGTGCGCCAGCAGTACGACGAGACACGCGAGAGCTGGGTGCTCCAGGCGCCAGAGCGCGTGCTGGTGCTCGACGAAACCAGCAAGGAGATTCTCGACCTGTGCGATGGGTCGACGGCCGTCGAGGCGATCGTTGCACGGCTCGCGGCGACCTACGACGCGCCGCATGACGTCATTGCGCATGACGTGCATGCTGTTTTGAACCTCCTGGCCGAGAAGAACCTGCTTGATCACGGAGACGACGTGGCGGGCGGCGATTAGGACTACATTGGCACGGCCATGGCACATGCATACGCGAGGGACCGAAAGGACGGATGAGCGTCGCCGGAACAGAGCCAGCGCGTGACGTGGCGGCGCTCAAGCCGCCGCTCGGCATGCTCGCCGAGCTGACCCATCGATGCCCGCTGCAGTGCCCCTACTGCTCGAACCCGGTCGAGCTGGTGCGCCGGAGCGGTGAGCTCTCGACCGAAGAATGGGCCGACGTCTTCCGGCAGGCGGGCGCGATGGGCGTCCTGCAGGTCCATCTCTCGGGCGGCGAGCCGACGGCGCGCAAGGATATGCCCGAACTGATCGCCGTCGCGCGGGATGCCGGTCTCTACACCAACCTGATCACGGCGGGCGTGCTGCTGACACGCGAATCGCTCGGCCGCCTCGTCGAGGCTGGACTCGACCACGTCCAGCTCAGCCTACAAGACAGTGTCGCCGACAACGCCGAGCGCATCGGCAACTTCCGGGGCGGCCACGCCAAGAAGATCTAGGTCGCCGGCTGGGTCGTCGCGGCTGGGCTGCCGCTCACGGTCAACGTGGTCGTGCACCGCCAGAACCTCGACCACCTCGACGAGATCATCGACATGGCGCAGGACTTGCGCGCCCACCGGCTCGAGATCGCCCATACCCAGTACTATGGCTGGGCGCTGCGCAACCGCCACAACCTGATGCCGACCCGCGCCCAGGTCGAGCGCGCCAATGCCACGGCTGAGTCGGCCGAGGTACGCTGCCGCGGCCGCATGGTCATCGACTATGTCGTGCCCGATTATTTCGCGCGCCGTCCGAAGCGCTGCATGGACGGCTGGGGCAATCAGTTTTTCGCCGTTTCACCGCGTGGCAACATGTTGCCTTGCCATGCCGCCGAGACGATCACGGGGCTCGAATTTTCCTCGGTGCGCGATCACGCGCTGCGCTGGATTTGGGAGAATGACGCGGCATTCCAGAAGTTCCGCGGCACGGCGTGGATGCCCGAGCCCTGCCGCAGCTGCGATCGCCGCGACCTCGATCTCGGCGGCTGTCGCTGCCAGGCCTTCGCATTGCTCGGCGATGCGAGTGCCACCGACCCGGTCTGCGAGCTGTCACCCCGACACGATGTCGTTGTCGCGCTCGCCGAACGGGGTGACCCCTCGAAACAGCCGGACTACATCTATCGACGGTAGCAGGCAGACGTTGTCCGGCAATCACGATGTACGGCGCGAGCCGATCCGATGGTTGAAAGTCTATGTGATTTGGGGGGTACCCCCGTCACCGATAAATAAACCGGCGCCGTCGATAAGCAGAGGCGCCCTAAGTTGAGCGCCCGGTTAGTCACGTAACTGTTTCCCGCAGCAAACCGCGCTGCAGCCTGCTCGGTTCGGATCCAACGGCCCAGAGAGCGGCGTGTTCCGCCAACGTCCGCTCAGAGTCCTGGCTGTGTGAACACGTCGGCGGTGCCACGAAGGCCAACGATATCGTGGAGCGCGGTGATATGGTTGGGCGCACGGTGTGGCTGCTTGATATCCACTTAGCGTTCTTGGGAACGTCGTACGAGCCCCTCGAGTGACGCAACATCCAAGATACAAATTGAGCCGTGCTCGTGAACGATGATGCCTTGTGCCTCGAGGGCGCGTAGACCCTTGTTGACGCTCTCACGCGTCACGCCCAACATTTGGCCAAGATTTTCCTGCGTTAATTTTATGTCGATCGTAATGCCTTCCCGGGTCGGCTTTCCATACCGACTCACGAGCGTGAGCAACCGCTTCGCCAACCTGTGAGGGAAATCCAGGAAAATCGTGTCCTCGATAATATCACTCGTCCATCGGATCCGCTCACAGAGAACCCTCATCAATCGGATGCTGAGCTTCGGGTTCCTTTCGAGAAAGGGTAGGAAGTCAGCCTGATCGACCCGCATTAACTCGGCCGGATCGAGTGCCATGGCGCCAGCCGTTCGTTCCTTTCCATCGAGGAGCGCTATCTCACCGAAGACCTCGCCCGGACCCAAGATGTTGAGAAATATCTCCTTGCCACCCTCCGACGTCGTCGTGATCCCGATGCGGCCACTCACAATCGCGTAGAGACTGTCTCCAGGGTCGCCCTTCAGGAAAACGACATCCTTCGCCGCATAGCGCTGCACGCGCGACAGAGCGATCAGCTCATCCAACATTTCCGGCTCGAGCTGCCCAAACAGGCGATTTTTCGAGAGCGCCGCCGTGACGCCCGCCGTTGATCGGCGATTCACACCAGGTCACCTCTCGCAAGTCGTTCAGCGCATCACGGCCGACCGCACAGTGACCGTGGCGGAGTGTCTTTTTGGAGAGTGTCTCAGCGATCGAGGTTCGCACGAACCGAGTTTGTTAACAAGGTTCCGTCAAACGGGCCCGAGTGGGCTGTCCTGCGCCGCGGCAAGGCGGGCCGCCCGCTCCCAAAGGGTGGTGTGTTCGAAGTGGAACTGGGCCGGGTGGCGGCTGGCATCGGCGCGCACTTGAACCCGCATCGTGCGCAGCATCAAGAGCGCATCCTCTCGCTTCTGGTCGACCCGACCGTTAGGGAGCCACTGCCGGAACGCGTGCAACTCCTCGCCCGGAAGGCGGCATCGCTTGCCTTCTTCCAACATGGCGGCGAACGTCCTCTCACGGTACGGGAGGCCTTTGGCGATCACTTCGAGTCGCTCGCGTGTCTCCTGGAAAACCACGCCCTCGAGAGCAGCGTCCGAAAGCGTCCGCCTGATGTTGACCATCGCCTCCGATAGAACCGGGTAACCAAACTCAGCCGGCCCGTGGATGACCGCCACCTCGTCGTCATCTTCCAAGACCCCTTCACGGAAGGCTTCGAAGATGGCGCCTACCCCTTCCATGCCGAATGCCGCGAGCTCGGCTGCCCGCAGCGCCCCCATACTCGCCGCGCCAAACACGCGAATGCCTCGGTTCAAGGCGTATAGAATTTCCTTATGCCAAACGCTGGGGACGCACTCGAAATAGCCGTCGATGATACCGATCGCAGTCGGATTCTCGCACGCCGCCCGGTAGACGTCGCCCTCCGAGACGGGCGGAAGATAAACCGCCTCGAGTGCGTTCCGCGCCTCAAACGGCGGCAGCGACGGTCCGGTCATGACGAAGACCGTCATGCGTCGCCTCGCAGACGCGCCCGGGCACGCTCGCCGGGGGCGTAGTTGAACGAGCTATCGACGCCCTCGAGCCCGGGAATGACGACGCGTACCACGGGGATGCCGAACTCTTCCTTGGTCAGGTCGACCACGATGACCTCGCCGATGCCGACCGAGGCCAAGCGGGCGCACGCCCAATCCACGTCGTCCTCGAAGCGATCGCCGTTCCACGTGTCGACGTCTGCGAAGCTCCGGCATGGCTCGCCGCGTTCGATGCACGACAGCCACGAGGCATGCGTCTCGGCATCGAGGAATTCGTCATATTCGGCGCGCCACAGGTCGTCGCGCGCGCCGGAAATGAAGGTCAGGCGGCTCTGGGCGGCCTCGGTGAGCGCCCTGGCGAGCGCCACGTCGCGCGACGCGTGGCAGCCCATGCCGCTCGCCGGTCGACTGCCGTTCGCCGGCGGCGCGGCCCGTTGGACAATACGGCACAGGAACGCGGGAATGCCGACGTCGGATGTCACGTCCCAGACGCCGACCTCGACGTCGGCTGCCGCGTATTTGTCCAGCAGGTCGCGGCAGCCGGGATCGTCGACCGTGCCGAGGTCGATTCGCGTCTGCCCTTGGCCGTCTTCATCGAGCAGGTGCCAGAGCGTGACCGCGTCCCGTTCGACGACCTCGCAGATCGCGTGGCTGATTGCCTCGAGCCGGTGATTGCCCGAAGCCAGCCCGTTCGAGCTCGCGACGAAGCAGCCGTGACCGGACGGCAGCGGCAGCGTGTAGTTCAGGTGGACCAACTCGTAGGGCACCCAGACCTCGCGGTCGCCGAGCAGGTCCCGACCGCCGACCCAAAGCAGCTGCTTGTATGGCGTGAAGCGGCTGTCGACGAGCCTGGAAAGCCGATCGACATCGACCAGGCTATGGCTGTAGCGGAGGTCCTCGACGCTGCCGAGCTTGAGCGGCAAGGCGATGCGCTCGGCGTGATAGGACTCGATCGATTCCATCAGGCCCGACGCCTTGGCCGCGTCGACGTCGAGCCCCTTGCCCTGGGAAACGGAAATCGACCGCGAGTTGGGCCGGCTCACCATGACGACGGGAATGCCGACGGTGTCGAGCCCGGTCACGTTGGCGATGCGGGTGATGCCCATGACGGGCATGAAATGGCGGACCCGCTCGACGGTCTCGCGCGGCGGCACGAGGCGATGGGTGCCCGCCGTGAAGCCCTTGCGCGCGCCGGCGGCAACGCCTTCGACCGGCTCGTGTCCGACACGCGCTATGCTCACCGAGAGCGCCATCGACTCCCCTGTCCTTGGCCCTGGCCCGATAGGCGCGCCGGACCCTTGGATGAACGCACTCCCTCTATGCGGCCGCGCGAGACGCGCCGCACGCACCAATCACTCGTACTGGCGATGCACTCCGAATCGGCGGCCCGACAAGCGGCCAGACCCGACTACGCCCGACCGACCGCGTCGTTTTTGGCGCCGATCATCGAGCGGGCTCCGAGCTAATCCGCCGCGTCAACGCGGATGCGCGCCGCCGCGTGGTCGCCGGGGTCGATCACGTAGCAAGCTGCACCATGGTCGCCGGGGTCGATCACGTAGCGAGACGCACCATGATCGTCCGGCTCGATGCGCATGTGCGCCGCCAGATTGTCGCCCGGCTCGATCACGTAGCGAGCAGCACCATGGTCGCCCGGCTCGATCACGTAGCGAGCAGCACCATGGTCGCCCGGCTCGATCACGTAGCGAGCAGCACCATGATCGTCCGGCTCGGTCATAGTGCGAGCTGCCATATGATCTGAATGACTAGCCATAACGCGATCTGATGGCTCGGTACCGCCCGCAGAAACCTCATCTAGTACCGTTGGAACCGGTTGGGACGCACGAGCCGAAACATCGTAGAGGACGCCGTCCGCTCCGCGGACCAACGTGCTCTGTCGATCGTCGTGTGGCATTTTCGCCTCCGCTGAAGGTTGGCAATGTTCGCAACGTTTGGATATCTACCGAACCGACACGCCATTGTCTGTGAACTACTTCACAGCGCTCGACGGAACGGGTGACTCGCCGGCGGCGCGGCCCGTTGGACAATACGGCACAGGAACGCGGGAATAGGGTGTCTGGTAATGGAACAAATCGTAGGGAGGGATGCGTGCCATGGCGAAGCGAACTAATGGTGTCCGTTCGGAGTCGCGACTTCCTATTCATGGGCTGAAGGCCTGTCTCGATCAACTCCACGACGAGGCGATCGCCCAGGGATATGGACTCGTCGCCGCGGAACCTGTCAACGACTTTGAGACAGTGACGATTACGATTTACTGAGCAGTTTCTCCTGTTGTGGGTGTCACAGGTGGGTTGATCCAGACGGCTTGGGGAAGGGGATCCGGTTGTGGTATCCCTCGAACGAAGCGTTCGGGATGACGGGTCCAGGCGGCTTGAAGGGTCCGCCCGCGCTGCTCCAGCACGCTCTGGGTTCGATTGTGATGCACGTCGTCCGGGGTGAGCATGGCGATCCCGCCATGGCGATGTTCGGTGTTGTACCAAGGGAAGAACGTTCGGCAGAAGGCGATCGCGGCGGTGATGTCGTGGAAGCGGCCAGGGAAGCCGGGGTGGTACTTCAGGGTCTTGAACTGCGCCTCGGAGAAGGGGTTGTCGTCGGACACCTGAGGGCGGCTCAGTGAACGGGTCACGCCGAGGTCGGCGAGCAGTTGTGCGGTGCACTTGCTCGTCATCGGCGCGCCGCGGTCGGAGTGCAGGGTGAGCACCTGGGGCTGGACGCCCTGTTTATGGCAGGTCTCTTCGATGAGACGACCGGCCAGCGCCGAGTTCTCCCGGTCTGCGACCATCCAGCCGACCGCGTAGCGGCTGAAGATGTCGAGCACGACGTAGAGGTAGAAGTACGTCCACTTGGTCGGCCCCAACAGCTTGGTGATGTCCCAGGACCAGGTCTGGTTCGGCGCCGTGGCCACCAGCTCGGGCTTGGTGTACTGGGGATGCTCGCGCTGATTGCGCCGCTCTCGGACCGGCTGATCGGCGGCCAGGATCCGATACATCGTCCGCTCCGAGCACAGGTAATGGCCTTCGTCGAGCAGCGTCGCCACGACCTCCGCCGGCGCACGGTCGACGAAGCGCGGGCCGGCGAGCACATCGAGGATCTGCTCGCGCTCGGCTTCACACAGCGCCCGGGCGGGCGTTGGACGGGGCTGCTGGTGCCCGGGAGTTGACCTCTGACGACGGTAGAAGCTCGCCCGTGACACGCCCAGTGCTTGGCAGGCCGGCGCCACGCCGACCTGCGCCGCAAGCGGTTGGACCGCCATCAAGAGCGCGTTCCGTGTTCGAGGTTCAATCCCAGCAGCCCGGCAACTTTTCCCTGCACGTCCAGGATCGTGTGCGCGGTGTGCAACTCGTGCTCCAGGCGAGCCACTTGCGCCTCGAGCGCGCGCACCTTCGCATCCAGCGGGTTGCGTTCGGCCGGTTTCGCGCCGCGCTTCTTCGCGGCCAACTCCCGCAGCGAGCCCTTGCGCCGCGCCTTGCGCCAAGCCGTCAGATGCGAGCTGTACAACCCCTCGCGGCGAAGCAGGCGGCCCACCTCGCCGGGCTGTGTGCAGCGATCCGCCTCCTCCAGAATCCGCAGCCGATACTCTGCGGTGAACTGGCGCCGCTTCGGCTTGGCCACAACCTCCGGGTCCGGGGTCGGTCTGGCGCGGCCGGCCCTGGGGGCCTCGTCGCTACGCTCCTCGACCCCAAGGGCCGGAACGGAAACCTCATTCAATGTCATCGAGTCTCTCTCTGCGGTCATCGGTTTTCACCTCCACCGCCCTACAGAAATTCCGAAGGTTGCTGGTGTCTCAGTGATGTTGGCAGAGAGGGCCGTGCTGATCGGGGCCGCGTCCGAAGCGGTCATCGACGAAGAACTGGAAAGGGCGGCAAGAACGCCGGCACGCGCAGCGCACGGCGTGCATTAGCGTCACGGCTAAGCGGCTCGGACAATTAGAGACGACGAAGCGCTCACAGAGAGCTATTGTCAAAAGTTGACGGGGCGGTAAAAAGTCGATTCCTCATGAGAGTCGGCTGGATTATAATTGTGCATGTTTACTTTACGCGACCGACGGACTGGGGAATTGTTTGATCGCTGGTCCGATTTCGGGGACAAACGTCGGCGCCTGATGGAGCAATCCTGGGCCGGGGTTTTTCGGAACCATCTGCTTGTCGAACTTCCGGTTGACGATCTTTGCCGTCACCTTGATGAACGCATGGGCCGACCATCGAAGGATCTACACGTTGTCATCGGGGTCTTGCTTTTGCAGCAGCTGCACGATCTGAGCGATGCAGAGACCGTCGAGGCCCTGGCCTTCAATATGGCGTGGCACTATGCCTTGGACGTGCGCAGCGAAGCGGACAGCTATTTCTGTGAGAAAACCCTGCGCAACTATCGCCGTCTGTTTATCGAACAAGGTCTCGATGAATTGCTGTTCCGGTGTTTGACGGATCGGCTGGTGCAGGGGTTCTCTGTCGATACCAGCCACCAACGCATGGATTCGACGGCCCTTCGTTCGGCAATGCGGGCGCTGACACGACTTGGTATCGTTGTTGAGAGCATCTCGAAGTTTGCCCGTGAGCTTGAGCGATATCATCCCGGTCTGCACGAGCAGATCAGCAAGGAGGTGATCCGCCGCTATGTCGATCGCGAGGGTAATGGCGCGTTCGCGAATACGGCGCCGAGTGTTTCAAAACGGCGCCTCGGCGAAGCGGGTCAGTATCTCCTAGCCCTGGTGCTGCAATTCCGTGACACGGCGGCGGCAAAGCTTTCCAGTTTTGCGATCCTGGAGAGGGTTCTGCGCGATCAGTTCGAGATCGTTGATGATGAGTATGGCGATCGTGACGCAACGCGCGCCGCGATTCGAGATCCAAAGGATGTGCCGTGCGATACCGTCGGCAATCCGGCCGACCCGGACGCGAGCTACAACGCGCACAAGGGTCAAGGATACATGGCGCAGATCGTCGAAACCTATTGTGAAGATGTCAGTAACGAGGCGGTTGCCGCGACACCGGACCTCATCACCCACGTGGAGGTCCACAAGATGACGGTGCATGACGGCCATCGCTTAGCCGATGCGCTGGATGATCTGAGCGAGCGCGCGCTGACGCCGGCGGTGATGCTGGGTGATTCACATTACGGTTCCAGTGACAACATGGCTCTGACGCGCGAACAGAACATCAATCTCGTGGCGCCCGCACGACCGCCGAAAGGCGCCGTCTCGGGACGGTTGACGTTGGAGGATTTCACTCTCAACGAAGAAGGCTTGGTCTTGCGCTGTCCCAATAACGTCGAACCGGTTTCAGCCTCGCTCGCCAAAGCCAAGCTGCAGGCCCGTTTCGACCTCTCCATCTGCCAAAAATGTCCCGATATACTGCGATGTCCCGTGCAGGCGGCCAAGCGTGACGGCCAATTTTCCCGCTTTCAATATACCCCGGCCAGGGCTGCCAACCAAAAGCGCCGGCTTTATGAACAAAGCGATGCCTTCCGCAACGTCTACAGATGGCGGGCCGGCATAGAAGCGACCATGTCGCGATTAAAGTACCAGATGAACCTGGCTCACCTACGCATTCGCGGCATGCCGGCCATGCGCTACGTGGTCAATCTGCGTGCCCTCGGCCTCAATATCCGACGCTGCGCGGCAATCGCACCATAAAAAACGAAGCCAAGGAGAAGCCAAGGGTAGGTAATATCAGGTTTTATCCACCAGCAACGCGGAGACAGGCAAATATTCTTCACCGAACCGCAAAGACCTGTACAAGCACGCCATCGGCCAACAACTTTTTATCGCCCCGTCGAATCTTGTGTACGGCGTTGAAATGAAGGCGGCGTATCCTGGTGATTGTTGATGTCACCACTTGAGCTAAGCCAAGGAAGGATACGCCATGAAAGAGAATACCGTTGTTGCTTTTCAAAACCCATCTGATTTTCAGAAAGATCCGTTGACGGAAGTCCTACAAGCTGGAGCTCGCGAGTTGTTGGCCCAAGCCGTTGAGGCCGAGGTCTCCGTGTTTTTGGGTAGCCATGCGGCGCTTGTTGACGCCGCCGGCCGCCGCCGGGTTGTCCGCAATGGATATCTGCCGGAACGCTTCATCCAGACCGGGATCGGCCCGGTGAGCGTGCGCCAACCCCGTGTGCGGGACCGGGGGGACGGCGCCATCCGCTTCACGTCGGCGATCCTGCCGCGCTATCTGCGCCGCGCCAAGAGCCTGGAAGACCTTTTGCCATGGCTGTATCTGAAGGGCATTTCCACCGGCGACTTCGGGGAAGCCTTGGCGGCGCTCCTGGGGAGCTCCGCGCCGGGGCTTTCGGCCTCCACGATCACCCGGCTGAAAGAGGTCTGGGGGGTTGAGGCGGAGCGCTGGCAACGGCGCGACCTCACGGCCAAGCGCTACGTCTATTTCTGGGTGGACGGCATCTATTTCAGCGCCCGCATGGAGGAAGAGAAGCAGTGCATCCTGGTGATCGTCGGGGCCACGGACAAGGGACAGAAGGAACTGATCGCCATCGCCGACGGCTATCGCGAAAGTGAGCAGTCCTGGCTCGAAGTTCTGCTCGATCTCAAGCGGCGCGGCCTTGAAATGGGTCCGCAACTGGCGCTCGGCGACGGCGCGCTCGGCTTCTGGAAGGCGCTCCGCCAAGTCTACCCAGGCGCCCGCGAGCAACGCTGCTGGGTTCACAAGACGGGCAACGTCTTGAACAAGCTGCCCAAGGGTCTGCAAAAGAAAGCCAAGGGGCGCCTGCAAGACATCTGGATGGCCGAAACCAGGAAGGATGCCGAGAGCGCCTTCGACTTCTTCCTGGAAGCCTACGGGCCGAAGTACGACAAGGCCGCGGCCTGCCTGGCCAAGGACCGCGACGTCCTGCTGACGTTCTACGACTTCCCCGCCGAGCACTGGAAGCATGTACGCACGACCAACCCCATCGAGAGCACGTTCGCCACGGTTCGTCTGCGCACCTACCGGACCAAGGGCTGCCTGTCGCGCAAGACGGCGATGGCCATGGTCTTCAAACTATGCCAGTGCGCTCAGAGAAAATGGAGAAAACTCGATGGATCGAACCATCTCGCCGAGATCATTCGCGGCGTCAAATTCGTAGATGGAGAACGCCAGGATCGCGCCGCCGCATGATCAGCCCATACACAACTTTTGACGGGGCGGTAAAAAGTCGATTCCTCATGAGAGTCGGCTGGATTATAATTGTGCATGTTTACTTTACGCGACCGACGGACTGGGGAATTGTTTGATCGCTGGTCCGATTTCGGGGACAAACGTCGGCGCCTGATGGAGCAATCCTGGGCCGGGGTTTTTCGGAACCATCTGCTTGTCGAACTTCCGGTTGACGATCTTTGCCGTCACCTTGATGAACGCATGGGCCGACCATCGAAGGATCTACACGTTGTCATCGGGGTCTTGCTTTTGCAGCAGCTGCACGATCTGAGCGATGCAGAGACCGTCGAGGCCCTGGCCTTCAATATGGCGTGGCACTATGCCTTGGACGTGCGCAGCGAAGCGGACAGCTATTTCTGTGAGAAAACCCTGCGCAACTATCGCCGTCTGTTTATCGAACAAGGTCTCGATGAATTGCTGTTCCGGTGTTTGACGGATCGGCTGGTGCAGGGGTTCTCTGTCGATACCAGCCACCAACGCATGGATTCGACGGCCCTTCGTTCGGCAATGCGGGCGCTGACACGACTTGGTATCGTTGTTGAGAGCATCTCGAAGTTTGCCCGTGAGCTTGAGCGATATCATCCCGGTCTGCACGAGCAGATCAGCAAGGAGGTGATCCGCCGCTATGTCGATCGCGAGGGTAATGGCGCGTTCGCGAATACGGCGCCGAGTGTTTCAAAACGGCGCCTCGGCGAAGCGGGTCAGTATCTCCTAGCCCTGGTGCTGCAATTCCGTGACACGGCGGCGGCAAAGCTTTTCAGTTTTGCGATCCTGGAGAGGGTTCTGCGCGATCAGTTCGAGATCGTTGATGATGAGTATGGCGATCGTGACGCAACGCGCGCCGCGATTCGAGATCCAAAGGATGTGCCGTGCGATACCGTCGGCAATCCGGCCGACCCGGACGCGAGCTACAACGCGCACAAGGGTCAAGGATACATGGCGCAGATCGTCGAAACCTATTGTGAAGATGTCAGTAACGAGGCGGTTGCCGCGACACCGGACCTCATCACCCACGTGGAGGTCCACAAGATGACGGTGCATGACGGCCATCGCTTAGCCGATGCGCTGGATGATCTGAGCGAGCGCGCGCTGACGCCGGCGGTGATGCTGGGTGATTCACATTACGGTTCCAGTGACAACATGGCTCTGACGCGCGAACAGAACATCAATCTCGTGGCGCCCGCACGACCGCCGAAAGGCGCCGTCTCGGGACGGTTGACGTTGGAGGATTTCACTCTCAACGAAGAAGGCTTGGTCTTGCGCTGTCCCAATAACGTCGAACCGGTTTCAGCCTCGCTCGCCAAAGCCAAGCTGCAGGCCCGTTTCGACCTCTCCATCTGCCAAAAATGTCCCGATATACTGCGATGTCCCGTGCAGGCGGCCAAGCGTGACGGCCAATTTTCCCGCTTTCAATATACCCCGGCCAGGGCTGCCAACCAAAAGCGCCGGCTTTATGAACAAAGCGATGCCTTCCGCAACGTCTACAGATGGCGGGCCGGCATAGAAGCGACCATGTCGCGATTAAAGTACCAGATGAACCTGGCTCACCTACGCATTCGCGGCATGCCGGCCATGCGCTACGTGGTCAATCTGCGTGCCCTCGGCCTCAATATCCGACGCTGCGCGGCAATCGCACCATAAAAAACGAAGCCAAGGAGAAGCCAAGGGTAGGTAATATCAGGTTTTATCCACCAGCAACGCGGAGACAGGCAAATATTCTTCACCGAACCGCAAAGACCTGTACAAGCACGCCATCGGCCAACAACTTTTTACCGCCCCGTCAACTTTTGACAATAGCTCCGCCATACCAAGGAGACGCGACTAAGAACCATAGAGATCCTGTACGCTTTTCGCCGGGTCGGAAGCGAGCCGCGGGCGATGGAATTATACCAAGGGTCAGTGATAAAGGCCCCCAGAGATCGCGTCCGCATTTCGCCGGTGAGGCAAGACAGCCGCGGGCGATGCAGCGCATCGGCTAGGCGTCCTGACGACCTCCGGCGAAAAGCGGCCGCGACCCGAAGGGCGGCTTGCCGAGGCTCTCGGACGTCGTTGCACCGGTCTTGCGATGCGCCTCCTATTGCCATACGTGGGCATCGCCGCGACGGGCGCGCCTAGCCGAGAACCACGGCAAGCCGTCTCTAGGGGTCTTTATCACTGATCCTTGGTATTAGGCAGAGCGTTCGAATTCCGTCGACGACGGGGAACCAAATAGGACAAGGGGTCGCGCCGCCCGGGCGCGATCTCCCTTGTTGCATTTGGGCGTCAGCCGGCCTCAGCCGCCGCGCAGGGCGATAGCGCGGCCGGCCTGGGGCAGCCGGGGTAGCGTGGCGTGCCTATCGGCAACCGCGCGGACCCGGGCCATGGCGTCGGCCGGAAAGGCGGCCGCGCGCCGGCGGGCGAGGTCGACGTTGAGGTAGAGGACCTGATTGGTCGCCGCCAGATAGCCCTCGGCGGCGTGGCGCATGAAATGCATGACATCGAGCGCCTTGTCGGTTGCGCCCAGAACCCGGCTCTCGAAGCGCAGCGGGTCATCCTCGCGCAATTCGCGCTCGAACACGATGTGCGTCTCGTTGGCGAACAGGGCGTGGTTGGTGCGCTTGCGATAGGCCTCGCTGACGTCGAGCTGTGTGAACAAGTGGCGTGCGGCGTCCTCGAAGGCGAGCAGGTAGTAGCCGAGGTTCATGTGGCCTGATACCAGTGAGCGCCTGAATTGACTCTCGGGATATTCATTGATGGCGGATGATGGCGGATTGTGATTCTATGGTCTCCCACCAGATGTGGGGGATGTCATGGGATCAGCACTCAAGATACGGGATGATTTGACGCCTTTGGAGCTTCGGCGCTGGGCTCGCGTGGAATCGTACGGTCGAGCGGCGGCGCGGGCCTATGGGATCGCGAATGCTTTGGAGGAGATGCCCCGGGCTGATGCCGCGCGGCTTGCGGGGATGGATCGCCAAACGCTTCGCGACGCGGTTGTTCGTTACAATGCAAAGGGATTGGAGGGGCTTCACGACCGTCCAAAGGGCTACTCGCCGCGGCGGCTGACGGCAGACGAGGAAGCGGCGCTGGCGGCGGTCATCATCGCCGGGCCGGAGCCTGAGCGCGACGGGGTTTGCGCCTGGACCCGGGCCGATCTGTGCCGCTGGCTGGAGGAGCGCTTCGCCAAGACCTACCACCCCTCGAGCATGACCCGGGTTCTACGGCGGATGGGATTTTCCCGCCAGAAGGCGCGCCCGAGCCACCCGCGAAGGGACGCCGAAGCGCAGGAGCGCTTCAAAAAAGGGGGCTTCGCGACATCCTGAAGGCGACCGCCGCGGCGCATCCCGACAAGCGCCTACAGCTGTGGTTTCAGGATGAAGCGCGCGTCGGCAACAAGGGCCGGGTGTGTCACCGGTGGTGGCGCAGGGGCGAGCGTGCCCCCGGGACGCGTCAAATCGGCTACCAGTGGGCCTACATCTTCTCCGCCGTGCGCCCGGACACCGGCGACGACGTCACCCTGGTGATGCCGAGCGTCAACGCCAAGGTCATGGACCTGTTTCTCGCACACTTCGCCGATACCCTGGACCAGGATGCGCACGCCGTCATGATGTGCGACGGCGCCGGTTGGCACGACGAGCGCGCCCTCACCGTCCCCGACAACGTCACCTTGGCGCTGTTGCCGCCTTACAGTCCCGAACTCAACCCCGTCGAGCGGGTTTGGCTCTACCTACGCGAACGCTTCCTATCGCTCCGCGTCCTCGACGACACCGAGGCCATCATCGACGCCTGTTGCCAAGCATGGATCGACCTCATCGCAGAACCGGATCGTATGCGAACCCTCTGCGCCTATCCATGGATCATGAAGGTGATTTCATAGGCTCACTGGTATGAGTAGTCGATCCACTCGGACTGGACGGTCGCCTCGTAGGGCGTGATGACTGACGGGTTCGACATCGAGCTATAACCGAATCTTGTGTACGGCGTTGAAATGAAGGCGGCGTATCCTGGTGATTGTTGATGTCACCACTTGAGCTAAGCCAAGGAAGGATACGCCATGAAAGAGAATACCGTTGTTGCTTTTCAAAACCCATCTGATTTTCAGAAAGATCCGTTGACGGAAGTCCTACAAGCTGGAGCTCGCGAGTTGTTGGCCCAAGCCGTTGAGGCCGAGGTCTCCGTGTTTTTGGGTAGCCATGCGGCGCTTGTTGACGCCGCCGGCCGCCGCCGGGTTGTCCGCAATGGATATCTGCCGGAACGCTTCATCCAGACCGGGATCGGCCCGGTGAGCGTGCGCCAACCCCGTGTGCGGGACCGGGGGGACGGCGCCATCCGCTTCACGTCGGCGATCCTGCCGCGCTATCTGCGCCGCGCCAAGAGCCTGGAAGACCTTTTGCCATGGCTGTATCTGAAGGGCATTTCCACCGGCGACTTCGGGGAAGCCTTGGCGGCGCTCCTGGGGAGCTCCGCGCCGGGGCTTTCGGCCTCCACGATCACCCGGCTGAAAGAGGTCTGGGGGGTTGAGGCGGAGCGCTGGCAACGGCGCGACCTCACGGCCAAGCGCTACGTCTATTTCTGGGTGGACGGCATCTATTTCAGCGCCCGCATGGAGGAAGAGAAGCAGTGCATCCTGGTGATCGTCGGGGCCACGGACAAGGGACAGAAGGAACTGATCGCCATCGCCGACGGCTATCGCGAAAGTGAGCAGTCCTGGCTCGAAGTTCTGCTCGATCTCAAGCGGCGCGGCCTTGAAATGGGTCCGCAACTGGCGCTCGGCGACGGCGCGCTCGGCTTCTGGAAGGCGCTCCGCCAAGTCTACCCAGGCGCCCGCGAGCAACGCTGCTGGGTTCACAAGACGGGCAACGTCTTGAACAAGCTGCCCAAGGGTCTGCAAAAGAAAGCCAAGGGGCGCCTGCAAGACATCTGGATGGCCGAAACCAGGAAGGATGCCGAGAGCGCCTTCGACTTCTTCCTGGAAGCCTACGGGCCGAAGTACGACAAGGCCGCGGCCTGCCTGGCCAAGGACCGCGACGTCCTGCTGACGTTCTACGACTTCCCCGCCGAGCACTGGAAGCATGTACGCACGACCAACCCCATCGAGAGCACGTTCGCCACGGTTCGTCTGCGCACCTACCGGACCAAGGGCTGCCTGTCGCGCAAGACGGCGATGGCCATGGTCTTCAAACTATGCCAGTGCGCTCAGAGAAAATGGAGAAAACTCGATGGATCGAACCATCTCGCCGAGATCATTCGCGGCGTCAAATTCGTAGATGGTGAGTCGGACCCGATTTCCTTGGACACAGAATTGGCTTAATCGAAGTGTCCAAGGAGGACCGGAACATGACCGACAATTTTGAGAACAAAGTTGCTGTTGATGGGCCTGTGGTAAACGAGGGCGAGCTTGGCTCGTCCACGTTTTCCCCGGGCCAGGTTTCGCCGGCAGGCCCGCTGGGACTTGGCCAGCGGTGGACGGTGACGCGCAAGCGTGAGGTTGCCCTGCGGCTTTTGCGTGGCGAGCCGGTGGAACTTTTGTCGCGGCAGTTGGGCGTGGAGATTTTCCGGCTCGAGCAGTGGCGTGAGAAGGCGATCGCCGGGATCGATGCCTCGCTCAAGGAACGCAAGGGCGATCCGGTGAAGGCGGAACTGGACATCGCCATGAAGCGGATCGGGGAGTTGATCATGCAGGTGGAACTGCTGGAGGCCAAGACGGAGACGTCCGGCCCTTTGGGGCGGCGGAGGTCGCGGCGATGAGTGCCGCCACCTCTCCCGGCACGGGTTTGGCCTACGGCCTCCAGCGGGTCTGTGCGGCCTGGGGTTTTGCCCGTTCCTCGTTCTACGCCATGAAATCCCGGCAGCAGGCCACCGCTGAGCGCCCACCAGCAAAGCGCCGGGGACCGAAGCCCTCGATCTCGGACGAGGCTCTGCTGGTGGCCATCGAGGCCGACCTGGAGGCATCCCCCTGGGAGGGCGAGGGACACCGCAAGGTCTGGGCTCGGCTTCGGGTCTGTCGTGGCATCCGTGTTTCCCGCAAGCGGGGGCTCCGGGTGATGCGCGAGAACAACCTGCTCTCGCCCCATCGCTGCCGCCGCCGTGGCGGAAATCCCCATGTCGGTGAGATCATCACCCATGCCCCCAACCTCATGTGGGGCACGGACGGCGTTCGGGTGTTCACGGTGGACGACGGCTGGGGCTGGATATTCACCGCCATCGAGCATTGGAACGCCGAGTGCGTCGGCTGGCATGTGTGCAAGCGAGGCGACCGCTTCGCCGCCCTTCAGCCGATCTCCATGGGGCTTGCGAGGCTGTATGCCTCGACCTCCGCCGGTGCGGCGCGGGGGCTGGCCTTGCGGATGGATCACGGCTCCCAGTATCTGTCGGACCACTTCACCAACCAGATCAAGTTCTGGGGCATCCAGCCGTCCTACGCCTTCGTCGAACAGCCCCAGACCAACGGCGTCGCCGAGAGGTTCAATCGCACGCTCAAGGAACAGATCATCCATGGCCGCATCTACCGCAACATCGCGGAGCTGCGGAACGCCGTCCGCGGGTTCGTCGAACAGTACAATGCCCAGTGGATCGTGGAGAAGAACGGCTACCTGAGCCCCGCTCAAGCTCGTCAGGCGTGGCACACCGCGATGTCACTCAGGCCCGCCGCATGAGACAAACTTGTGTCCAAGGAACCGGGTGCGATACAGCTCTGATGAACTCGGCAATCGCAACCGGCTCCGAGATCACCGTGCCTTCAGAGACGATCTCGCCACTGCTATCGACCACGCAGATCGCGTTCAGGCGGCTTACGCGGCCTTCGGCCACGGTCCGCCCTCACCCTTGAGCGACACATCCATTCCAACATTCGGTTCCATAGCTGCTCTCCTGCTCTTTCGTTGCACTCGGACCGGCCCATGCCGGTCGTTGCTACATTAAGGAGAGCAGTGCCCGATCCCCGAGTTACGCCATGTGTAAGAACGCCGGCAAATCCCACTAACAGGAGAGTGTTCGGTCAATTCTTCGAAGGTGTCCTCTGATAAGATATTGATTTTGTTGAGTTTAGAAATTCGAGAATTCAGAGAAAATCGTGCCGATAGCGCTCGGGGGCGGTTTTTACACATGGCGTAACTCGGGGATCGGGCACTGCTCTCCTTAATGTAGCAACGACCGGCATGGGCCGGGCGAGCACACTGAAAGAGCAGGAGAGCAGCTATGGAACTGTATGTTGGAATGGATGTATCGCTCAAGGAGACCTCGATCTGCGTGGTCGATGACAACGGCGAGATCGTGTCCGAGGGCGTGGTGATCTCGGAGCCGGCGGCAATCGCGGCGTATATCAGGACAACGGCGCCGCACGCAAAGCGCATCGGTCTGGAGACCGGTCCGACGACGACCTGGCTGTGGCATGAGCTCAGGGCGCTCGGCTTGCCGGTGATCTGCATCGATGCGCGTCATGCCAAGGCGGCGCTGTCGATGCAGATCAACAAGAGCGACCGGAACGATGCCGCCGGGATCGCGCGGATCATGCAGTGCGGTTGGTACAAGGAGGTCCAAGTCAAGAGCGTGGCGTGCCACGAGATACGGGCCGTCCTGAACAGCCGGGCCCAGTTGGTCAAGATCAAGCGTGATCTCGAGAACCAGATCCGTGGCTTGCTCAAGAACCTCGGCCTCGTCATCGGCAAGGCGGGCGGCAATGTCTTCCGTCGCCGGGTCGAAGAGCTGCTTGGCGGGCAGGGTCTTTTGTCGGAGGCCGTTCGGCCCCTTCTGGAAGTCCGCGAGAAGGTCGGCCGAGAGATCGCCGCGCTCTATCGCAAGCTGCTGGGCCTGGCGCGGAACGACGAGGACAGCAGACGTTCCATGACGGTTCCAGGCATCGGGCCGATCACCGCCTTGGCCTTCCACTCGGCGATCGACGAGCCGAGCCGCTTCCGACGTTCCCGGAGTGTCGGCGCGTACATCGGGCTGACGCCGCGCCGCCATGCTTCCGGCGAGGTCGATTGGACGGGGCGGATCTCCAAATGCGGCGATCGAATGCTCAGGACCTACCTCTTCGAGGCGGCCGGCGTGCTGCTCACCCGGGTGCCGCGATGGTGCGCGCTCAAGGCCTGGGGTCACAGGTTGTGGAAACGCATCGGCTTCAAGAAGGCCAAGATCGCCGTGGCACGGAAGCTGGCGGTCATCCTCCATCGCATGTGGCGTGATGGAACGGACTTCATCTGGTCAACCAAGGAGGCGGCCGCATAGGGAAACAACGTCCAAGCATTCCGCGAGAGCGGAACCGATGTCCCTGTCGGGACGGCGGCGTCGGCGAGATCGATCCAGGCTTTGCGATGCCTCACCGAGGCAAGCGCGCTTCACACATTGATCCGCCAACGTCCTCCAACGCCATCATGCGGAGGGCCGAGCCCCTACCGCGGAGAGAACAGTGAACCCGGCAGGTACGTCACGGAGAGCTTGACAACCAACCCCCGAGTTAGAGAACAACCAACCCCCGAGTTAGAGAACAGCCTAGTGTCCTGATCGATAAATTGATATGATTATGTCTCTATTTGTTTTTAGGAGGCGCGATTGATGGCGAGAGTGGCGGTGACGATCTCTTTGAGCGATGACGAGCGCGCCGAATTGGAGGCGCTGTCTCGTCGTCGCAAGACGTCGCAGGGGCTTGCGCGGCGGGCTCGGATCGTCTTGGCGGCGGCGGAAGGGTTGGAGAACAAGGAGATCGCCGTTCGTCTCGAGGCGAGCGCGGACACCGTGGGCAAGTGGCGTCGCCGCTATGCGGCGGAGGGCCTCGACGGTCTGTACGACGAACCCCGCCCCGGCGCGCCGCGTCAAATCGGCGATGACGCCATCGCGGAAGCGGTCCGGCTGACGCTGGAAGAGACGCCGCCGGACGCGACCCATTGGAGCCTTCGCTCGATGGCGCGGGCGAGCGGCCACGCGCCCTCGACCATTCATCGCATCTGGCGGGCCTTCGGCTTGCAGCCGCATCGCTCGGAGACCTTCAAGCTGTCGAGCGATCCCTTCTTCGTGGAGAAGGTCCGCGACATCGTCGGTCTGTATTTGGCGCCGCCGGATCGTGCCCTGGTTCTCTGTGTCGACGAAAAGAGCCAGATCCAGGCCCTGGACCGTTCCCAGCCCCTCTTGCCGATGCGCCCCGGGCAGGCGGAGCGGCGCAGCCACGACTACAAGCGCCACGGCACGACCTCTCTCTTCGCGGCCCTCGACATCGCCACGGGAGAGATCATCGGCAAATGTTTCCCGCGCCATCGGGCCCGAGAGTTCCGCAAATTCCTCGACCTCGTCGAGGCGAACGTCCCTGCTGATCTCGACATCCACATCGTCATGGACAACTACGGGACCCACAAGACCAAGGCGATCCGCGACTGGTTCGCCAAACGGCCGCGCTGGCAGGCCCATTTCACACCCACCAGCGCCTCCTGGCTGAACCAGGTCGAGCGCTGGTTCGGGCTGCTGACCGACAAGCAGATCAGGCGCGGCGTCCATCGCTCCACCAAGGAGTTGGAGCGCACCATCCTCGACTACATCGACACGACAAACCAGAACCCCAAACCCTTCAAATGGACCAAATCCGCCGATGACATCCTCGGCGCCATCCAGCGCTTCTGCCTCCGAACAATCGAAATCGCTGAACAGCAGGCGAAAATCATGCGAACTTCGGAATCGGGACACTAGACCCAGAGCGGAGTAACGGTAGGGCGACATGATTAAAAATGGCGACAGCACAGAGACCCGCTCAAGTGCCGCGCGCGTGTCTATGGAATTCATCGCCCGCATGGTCGAGCGTCATCGCCCGCCAAGGCTGCGGATGGGGATTCGGTTGATGAATGGCATGCCGATTGCGAGGGCAGGAGCACGATTCCGGATTGAATGCGCCAAGGCGGACAACCACCCCTCGCGCGGGGGTGGCGAGTAGGACGAGCCTTTTACCGCCTTCTACTACGTCGATTGTGCCGGCGGTGTGATCGGCGCAAAGAGAAGCCCGCGCCGAGGTAGGCTAGGCGCGGGCTTCCCTGCCGCGCGGCCCATGGCTTCCAAACATGACCACGCGGCGGTGACAGGATAGCAGACGCCGACGTCGATATTTGACTTTCTCGCTTGGCACAACGCCTCTATGGGCGTGTCCCGAATAGCGTCAGCGATCCGCCAACTTCTCAGCAGCGCCCGGATAGCCCACGGCCGCCAGCGCCTCTAAATCAGCCTTGCTCTTTCGGCCTCTCTTTTTCAGCACGGCTAACGCCACCTTGCCGACCTTCGTGCGGCCATCAATCTTGGTCCTATCAAACTCTATTGCTTGAACCGGCGGTGCCCGCCGGCGGCCCGCAACCGATGACTGACCCAACTTGGCGGCAGCCTGGGTGAGCTTACGGATACTGTCCCTCACGGCGGGATCGGAAATAGCGTAGTAGGCCCGCACGAGTTCCAGCGTCTCGCGCTTGGTCAATTGTTCGTCACGCGGTGGTGCATTCTTGCCCGGTTCCATCCCTTCATAGAAATATGTCACGGGCACGCCGAATAGCTGAGCCAGCTCATATAGCCGACTCGCGCTAATGCGATTGTGGCCCCTCTCATATTTCTGCAATTGCTGGAATGTAAGGCCCAGCTTTTCGGCAACCGCCGTCTGACTCATACCTTCCAAGGTGCGGCGTTCTCGTGCTCTGCGTCCGACGAGCACGTCCACCGGATGCGGACCATCCTTCGCAACTGTACGTCGCGTCATGCTACTTCCCCCAAAAGAACAACCAGTCTATACCACGTAATACCGCCGGCTGTATCGAAAGGAAAGGCCTGTGTGCAAGAGATACTCGCCAGGCCCATGAATTCAGCGGGCCACGAGCAGATTGGTGATTTGGCTCAGCGCCCCCTCTATCTTCAGCTGTGCGCGTTCGTCGTCTGACGCGCGACGCTGGGTGAACGAGCCGTCCATGTTCCGGGTGATCGTCGCGAAATCGCCGGGCGGGCCGGCGAAGGTGCCGCCGGCGGTCTGGCTCAGGAACACCGTCAGCGGCTGGAACGCCGACGTCGAGCTGGTGCCGACCTCCGGATCGGGCGCGGTTACAGCAATTTGGTTTGTCACGCGTATCACGCGGTCTGTGAAGTGCTTCACATTTGTGGACATTTGATCGCGCGTGACTCACCCTGGGATAGAGCGCGCCGTGTATCGGGGTAAGAGATCTGCTCAACCAACAGCAGCGCCACCGATACGTTCGGACGATGCCATCGGATCGGCTTGGGCAGCGTTTGCCTGAAGGGTGAGTCTCTGGTTTAGGTTGCGCATGCGCCGGCGAAGCCGAATACTGGGAGTTTCGGGGTCATCTTGTTTCGAAGTCGTGGCCCCGCCATCGAGCGATTGCTCCGTGTTTTTTCACGCTTTCGTGAGATGGGGGGCCGCAGGCGCGTATTACAATTGAGGCGCTGCCTATGCTGTGGGGGCTAGGGCGGAGAACAACTCAGTGTCGAGGAGGACACACGGTGCTGTTGGGGACGGGGTGGATGACCGGCGCCGGTCACCCGCGGCAGCGACCGTACGCGACCAGGGTCACGCGCCGTATTCGGTAGTAGACAATCCGTTCGAGCCGTTCGACGGTGAGCGGAAATTCGCCTCCGTGTTGTTCGCCGATATCGTCAAGTCGTCCGCCATGGTCTCGGGTCGCGATCCCGAACAGGCGAACGATTTGCTCATGCCTGTCCTGCAGTTGTTGATCAATTCGGCTCACCAGTTTGGCGGCACTGTCACCCTGGTCCTCGGCGACGGGATCATGGTCGTGTTCGGCGCGCCAATCGCGCAATAAGACCACGCGATCCGGGCGTGTCTCGCGGCCGACGGGATGCAGAATGCCATCCGCCTGGCCTTCGGTGCGGGGCCGCCGCCGGCGGGTCCGCCGATCGCGATTCGGGTCGGGCTCAATTCGGGCGAGGTCGTGATACAGACCGTCGAGAACGACCTGTCGGCCGAGTATCGGGTCGCCGGCGAGACCATGTACATCGCCGCGCGCATGGAGAAGGCGGCCGGGCCCGGCGTAACGCTGCTATCCGAGGAAACCTTGAAGCTGGCCGCGCGTTGGGTCGAGGCCAGCCGGGCCGGGCGCTTCGCGTTGACCGCGGGCGCGCGCAGAGTGACCGCCTTCGAGCTCGAACGCGTCACGCGCGACAAGACCGTCTTGCGCCACGCGTTGCCGCCGCGGATGGACGTCTTCGTCGGCCGGGACGACGACATCGAGTTCATGCACGACGTCCTGCGAAGCGTCGAGAACGGAGACGGCAAGGCGTTGGTCGTCACGGGCGAGGCCGGCGTCGGCAAGTCTCGGCTGGTTCATGAGTTTCTCCGATCCGGCCGCGCCGACCAACACCACGTAATCGAATGTGCGCTGTTGCCGGCCGGCCTCGTGCAACCGCTGGAGCCGCTGACCCGCATCGTCGGCAGTCTGATGGCCATCGAGCCGGACGCGACGGCCGCAACGATCTCGGCCAAGGCGTCGAGGCTTCTGGATTCGCTGGACATCGCCGACGACATTGCCGTGCCGGCCGTCCTCGGTATTTTCGACGTTCCGCACGGTTCGCCGTCGTGGTTGGCTTTGGATCCACCCGAGCGGCTCGGCGCCATGATCGACACGGCGACCCGGATCATCCTCGCGGCGAGCCGCCTGAGGCCGGTCGTCATCGTATTCGATGACTTTCATTGGGCCGACTCGGAGACGCGGCTGCTCGCCGAGGAGCTGGCCAGCCGTCTGGCGTCGTCACGGGTCCTGCTGGCCATCACCTCGCGCAGGCCTCACGGCGAGGACCATATCGATTGGCCGGGCGCGATCGAACACCGGTTGGGCCGTTTGACGGCGCGGCAGAGCGCCGAGCTGTTACAATCCCTGCTCGGCGACGCCGCCGATCTGGACGATCTGAAGGAGCTGTTGGTCAAGACCACCCAAGGCATTCCCTTCTTCATCGAAGAGTGCGTCCGGACGCTGGTCGAGACCGGAGCGTTGCGCGGCGCCGAGGGCGCCTATCGCCCGCAGGTTCCGATCGAGAGCCTGCAGATGCCGCTGAGCGTCCACGCCGTGCTGGCGGCGCGCATCGACTCGCTGCCGCGGGTCGATCGGTCCGTGCTGCTGTCCGCCTCGGTCGTCGGCCAGAATTTCGACGTCGGCCTGCTCCGCGACATCACCGACTTATCGGCCGAGGAACTGATCGTTCGGCTCGATCGCTTGCGGGCCGCGGGGTTCGTTCAAAACACCAGTATCCTACCCAACCTCGAGTACAGCTTTGGGCACGCGCTGATCCACGACGTCGCGTACCGCACCCTACTGAAGCGCCAACGGCGCGCCCTGCACGGCCGGCTCGTCGGCGCGATCAGGAAGCGCCGCACCGAGCAGCTCTCGGGCAAGATCGAGCTGCTCGCTTACCACGCGTACCGCGCCGAAGCGTGGCCCCAGGCGGCCGTCTACGGCCGCATGGCCGGCCAGAAGGCACAGTCGAAATCACGCAATCGGGAAGCGGCCGATTTCTTCGACAAAGCACTTCAGGCGTTGGACCAGCTTCCCCGAACGCGGAAGAACACGGAACGTTCGATCGACACTCGGCTCGAGCTGGCCCAGTCGCGCTTCCCGCTTGGAAAGAAAGATCAGGTTCATTTCGACCTCGTTGAAGCGGAGAATTTGGCCAAGGGTCTAGGTGACCACACCGGCTCGCAGAGATCTCATCAAGCAGGACTCTCTATCACTGGATAAATTGCGACCTTCAAGAAGCGGTTCGTACGGCCGAAAGCGCTCTCGATATCGCAGGCAGGCTCGACGACGTCGAACTCCACGTCTCGACCGCCGTGCGGCTAGGTGCGCTACTGGTGGACGTCGGTGATTATGAGCGGGCCTGCCAATTACTTGAGATCGCTATTAGAAAAATTCCTGACGATGCGATTGACAATCGCTTTGGATTGCTTGCTGCCGCATCGGTTGCCTGTCGAGCGACATTGGCGCGGAGTTTAGGGGAGCTTGGCCGATTCGACGAGGCCATTCAGGTTGGCGACGAAGCCATAAGGATCGCTGATGAAGTCGGACATGCATTCAGTCAATTATATGCTCTTATGCATGCTGCCGCCGTTCTTCTGATCAAAGGGGGCTTTGAACAGAGCCTACCCCTCTTGGAGCGGAGCCTCGAACTGTGTGAATCGACGCGATCGAAACTCCTCGTTCCACAAGTAGCCAGTTCCTTGGGCTATGCCTATGTGCGAACAGACCAAGTTTCGCGAGGGCTTGCGCTCATGGAGGAAGCGGCGACAAGAGCCGACAGACAACGTGATTTCGGCACGCACTGCCGACAGTTTTTGCGGTTGGCTGAGGCATACCTTTCAGCTGGACAGACAGATAAACCCGCATTTCCCAAGTATCGTCGATATTCAGTGCGGCGAGAAGGCGATTCTGCTATAAGAATCATGAAGTTGTAGCATACATGGAGCGGCGGATATGGCACACCCGATGGGTGAATCGAAACCGGGGTGCCTTCGGGTCGTTTTTGACCGTCGATTGAAGCTTGAATTCCACGGTTCCAAGATCACCTCTGATGCCGGGTTGCTCGCCTACCGGGAGCTTGACGATGCCCTCGGCCTGACTGAGATGGCCGAGGGTGTTTTCCAGGATAGCCGTACCGGCAAGAACGGATGGCACGGCATGACGGGTCAGTTTCGCCAGTCCGTTTTCGGGCGCCTTGGCGGCTATGACGATGTGAACGACGCCGACCGTCTGGGACGCGATCCCGCCATGCGCTGGATTGTTGGCGGCAAGGCCATCGAAAGACAGGCCGCTTCCACCAGCCAGATGGGACGCTTCGAGACGGAGCTATTGGCCACCGACGAGAACGTTGAAGCCTTGGTCGACATGAACGGGGTGTGGATCGACAAGGTTCATGACCGCCATCCGCCGAAGATGATCATTCTCGACATGGACAGCAGCGTCAGCCCGACCCATGGCGAACAAGAGGGAACAGCGTACAATGGTCACTTCGGCTGTACCTGCTAGCATCCGCTATTCCTGTTCAACCAGTTCGGCGACTTGGAGAGATGTTCCCTGCGCCCCGGTAATGTTCACAGTGCCGACGGATGGCGGAATGTTCTGGAGCCGGTGGTGATGCGCTATAAGGAAAGGAAGGTGCGGCTGTATTTTCGTGGCGATGCCGCCTTCGCCTCACCGGAGATATACGAATATCTCGAAGCCGAGGGATTACTCTACGTCATCCGCCTCAAAGCGAACGCGATTCTCCAGCGGAACATTGCCCATCTGCTTACGCGACCTGTCGGTCGCCCGCCCGACCATGTTCGCCGTTTCCACGCCAGCTTCAGCTATCAGGCCGGATCGTGGAACAAGAAGCGCCGTGTCGTGGCCAAAGTGGAGTGGCACCCCGGCGAGCTGGTTCCTCGCGTCGGTTTCATCGTCACTAATCTGTCGCGCCCTACCAAGCGGGTGGTGGCGTTCTATAATCACCGTGGCACGGCGGAGCAGCACATCAAGGAAGGCAAGAACGCCATCAACTGGACCCGTCTGTCATGTCGCAAGTTCCGCAACAATGCCGTTCGGCTCCAGCTTCACGCCCTGGCCTACAATCTGGGCAACTTCATGAGGACACTGGCTTTGCCGAAGGAGGTGGAGCACTGGTCGATGACGACGTTGCGCGACAAGCTGGTGAAGATCGGGGCCAAGGTTGTCCGACATGGCCGCTACGTTACGTTCCAATTGGCTGAGGTGGCGGTGCCGAGGGACCTGTTCCGGAAAATCCTGAGCTTGATTGATGATCTGCGACGAAGACCCGCTCCGGCGTAGGCCGAGGGAATCGACGGCGAGGAGAAAGCGACAGGAGAGGTGTGTCTGGATGGCGAGAAAAATGACCGAGTGGCCTTCCAAGCGCGGGCCGATTACCAAAATCATGCCATCGGATGGCTGCATAGGGGATACAGTTCCCTTGGCGGTGGGAAAGTGGTACGATTTCCACGAATTTGGATGGTATATGGGGAATGTCGGATAAAGCAATCGGCTGTGCGTCGAGCGCTTTGGAATCAGCCAAACAGAATGGTGAAAAGGGCCACGAGGCGTGGGCGCTGTGGACTCTGGGAGAAATCCATACCAACGCAATCGAAGCTCTCGACCCCCTAGCCGAAAGGTGCGTCCGGGAAGCACAAACAATCGCTGTCGCCCGTCATATGGTCCCGCTGGCCGCCCATTGCCAAATGAGTCTCGGCAAGATTTTCGGACGCCAAGGGGCGTCGAAATCTGCTCGAAGCGAGCTTGACGCCGCGATTTCATGTTACCGCAAGCTCGGCATGGGTTACTGGCTCGAGCTTGCGGAAGCCGAGGCGAAGAGAAAAGAGCCGGCCGGGCTACTTAGAGAGCCTATAGCTGAATCTTGACGGGGCGGTAAAAAGTTCCTGCCGATGGCGTGCTTGTACAGGTCTTTGCGGTTCGGTGAAGAATATTTGCCTGTCTCCGCGTTGCTGGTGGATAAAACCTGATATTACCTATCCTTGGCTTCTCCTTGGCTTCGTTTTTTATGGTGCGATTGCCGCGCAGCGTCGGATATTGAGGCCGAGGGCACGCAGATTGACCACGTAGCGCATGGCCGGCATGCCGCGAATGCGTAGGTGAGCCAGGTTCATCTGGTACTTTAATCGCGACATGGTCGCTTCTATGCCGGCCCGCCATCTGTAGACGTCGCGGAAGGCATCGCTTTGTTCATAAAGCCGGCGCTTTTGGTTGGCAGCCCTGGCCGGGGTATATTGAAAGCGGGAAAATTGGCCGTCACGCTTGGCCGCCTGCACGGGACATCGCAGTATATCGGGACATTTTTGGCAGATGGAGAGGTCGAAACGGGCCTGCAGCTTGGCTTTGGCGAGCGAGGCTGAAACCGGTTCGACGTTATTGGGACAGCGCAAGACCAAGCCTTCTTCGTTGAGAGTGAAATCCTCCAACGTCAACCGTCCCGAGACGGCGCCTTTCGGCGGTCGTGCGGGCGCCACGAGATTGATGTTCTGTTCGCGCGTCAGAGCCATGTTGTCACTGGAACCGTAATGTGAATCACCCAGCATCACCGCCGGCGTCAGCGCGCGCTCGCTCAGATCATCCAGCGCATCGGCCAAGCGATGGCCGTCATGCACCGTCATCTTGTGGACCTCCACGTGGGTGATGAGGTCCGGTGTCGCGGCAACCGCCTCGTTACTGACATCTTCACAATAGGTTTCGACGATCTGCGCCATGTATCCTTGACCCTTGTGCGCGTTGTAGCTCGCGTCCGGGTCGGCCGGATTGCCGACGGTATCGCACGGCACATCCTTTGGATCTCGAATCGCGGCGCGCGTTGCGTCACGATCGCCACACTCATCATCAACGATCTCGAACTGATCGCGCAGAACCCTCTCCAGGATCGCAAAACTGAAAAGCTTTGCCGCCGCCGTGTCACGGAATTGCAGCACCAGGGCTAGGAGATACTGACCCGCTTCGCCGAGGCGCCGTTTTGAAACACTCGGCGCCGTATTCGCGAACGCGCCATTACCCTCGCGATCGACATAGCGGCGGATCACCTCCTTGCTGATCTGCTCGTGCAGACCGGGATGATATCGCTCAAGCTCACGGGCAAACTTCGAGATGCTCTCAACAACGATACCAAGTCGTGTCAGCGCCCGCATTGCCGAACGAAGGGCCGTCGAATCCATGCGTTGGTGGCTGGTATCGACAGAGAACCCCTGCACCAGCCGATCCGTCAAACACCGGAACAGCAATTCATCGAGACCTTGTTCGATAAACAGACGGCGATAGTTGCGCAGGGTTTTCTCACAGAAATAGCTGTCCGCTTCGCTGCGCACGTCCAAGGCATAGTGCCACGCCATATTGAAGGCCAGGGCCTCGACGGTCTCTGCATCGCTCAGATCGTGCAGCTGCTGCAAAAGCAAGACCCCGATGACAACGTGTAGATCCTTCGATGGTCGGCCCATGCGTTCATCAAGGTGACGGCAAAGATCGTCAACCGGAAGTTCGACAAGCAGATGGTTCCGAAAAACCCCGGCCCAGGATTGCTCCATCAGGCGCCGACGTTTGTCCCCGAAATCGGACCAGCGATCAAACAATTCCCCGGTCCGTCGGTCGCGTAAAGTAAACATGCACAATTATAACCCAGCCGACTCTCATGAGGAATCGACTTTTTACCAGCGTCGAATCTTGGTGATGGAGAATGAAGGCGGCGTATCCTGGCGTTGATGAAGACGCCAATTTTCCGAAGAAAGGGATACGCCATGAAAGACGATACAGTTGTTGCGTTGCGCCAGCCAGAGTCATTTTCCGACGATCCGCTGACGGAGATATTGCGCGCCGGCGCCCGGCAGTTGCTTGGCCAGGCGATTGAAGCGGAAGTTGCCGCCCATATTGAAGCCCATGCCGATTTGACCGACGCTTCGGGCCGGCGCCGTATTGTCCGTCACGGGCACATGCCGGAACGCGAGGTTCAGACCGGGATCGGAGCTGTGACGGTGAAGCGGCCAAGAGTGCGAGACCGAGATCCACAGGCCACGGGCGGGCGCATCCGTTTCACGTCATCGATCCTGCCGCCTTATCTCAGGCGCGCCAAGTCGGTCGAGGCGCTTCTGCCCTGGCTTTATCTGAAGGGCATCTCCAGCGGCGACTTTTCGGAGGCCCTGGCGGCGCTGCTGGGACCGGACGCGCCGGGCCTGACGGCCAGCACCATTGGCCGGCTGAAAGCGGTCTGGTGGGACGAATACGAAGCCTGGCAAAAGCGCGACCTTTCGGCTCGGCGCTACGTCTATTTTTGGGCCGACGGGGTCTACTTCTCGCCTCGCATGGACCATGACAAACAGTGTGTTCTGGTGATCATCGGCGCCGACGCCATGGGCAACAAGGACATCGTCGGCATGGTCGACGGTTATCGAGAGAGCGCGCAAAGCTGGAAGGAACTGCTGCTTGATCTCAAGCGCCGGGGCTTGGAGACCGGCCCCGAGTTGGCCGTCGGCGACGGCGCCTTGGGCTTCTGGAAGGCGCTACGCGAGGTTTACGGAGAGACCAGGGTGCAGCGTTGCTGGGTCCACAAGACCGCCAACGTGCTCAACCAGATGCCCAAATCCCTGCAGGCCAAAGCCAAGGGCCATCTGCACGACATCTGGATGGCCGAGACTAGGGCCGACGCCGAAGCCGCCTTCGACTTCTTCATCGCAGCCTACGGCGCAAAATACCACAAGGCCGCAGAGCGCCTGGTCAAGGACCGTGAACGCCTGCTGAGCTTCTACGACTTCCCGGCCGAGCACTGGAAGCACATCCGCACCACCAACCCCATCGAAAGCACCTTCGCCACGGTGCGCCTGAGGACCGTGAAGACCAAGGGGTGCCTGAGCCGCAAGACGGCGCTCGCCATGGCCTTCAAACTGATCTTGAGTGCCAGGCGGAAATGGCGGAAGCTGGACGGATCAAATCAACTCGCCGAACTCGTCGAAGGAGTGCCGTTCAAGGACGGAATCAAGATAACCAAACACGCCGCCTGATAGCTCCGTCACCAACTTTCGGACATAGCTCCTACTTAGATTGCCGTAAGCAGTAGGCACACCGAGCGACAACGCACCATTCTGGATAGTGCTCGCAGGTGGTTGGATTTTTTTGACGAACCTGTAGCGTTCGGCACGTCTGTGAGCGAGCTATAACCGAATCTTGTGTACGGCGTTGAAATGAAGGCGGCGTATCCTGGTGATTGTTGATGTCACCACTTGAGCTAAGCCAAGGAAGGATACGCCATGTGTCAATGGCGGAGCAAAAAGGGACCACCTCGGCGGTGTAAGAAGGGACCGCTTGGCGGCTGCGGGCTTGTCCCCGTAGTCCACGGGAGGGCCCCGCGCGCGACGCGGCGTGCCCTCAACAGGCTGACGCGGCGGCGCGCGCGGGAGGGACCTGTGGGCCCACGGGGTCAAGCGTGGGCTGGGTGGTCGGTTCAGTTAGCAGTCGGGGTTTGACGCCTGCGGCTCTGGTTGAGCCTGTAGCTGTCACCGTTCATCTCGAGGATGTTGACGTGGTGGGTGAGGCGATCGAGGAGCGCGCCGGTGAGGCGCTCGGAGCCGAACACCTCGGTCCATTCGTCGAAGGGCAGATTGGTGGTGACCAGGGTCGAGCCCCGCTCGTAGCGTTGGCTGAACACCTCGAACAACAGCTCGGCGCCGGTCTTCGACAGCGGCACGAAGCCGAGTTCGTCGACGATCAGAAGCTTGTAGGTGGCGAGCTTCTTCTGGAACCTCAGCAGCTGCTTGTCATCGCGGGCCTCGATGAGTTCGTGGACCAGCGCGGCGGCGGTGATGAAGCCGACCGAGAGGCCCTTCTGGCAGGCCGCCAGGCCGAGACCGAGGGCGATGTGGGTCTTGCCGGTCCCACTGTTGCCGAGCGCGATGAGGTTCTCGCGGCGCTCGATGTACTCGCAGCGGGCCAGCTCCAGGACCAGCGCCTTGTTGAGCGAGGGGATGACCTTGAAGTCGAAGCTGTCGAGGCTCTTGACCACGGGGAAGCGCGCCGCCTTGATGCGCCGCTCGACCATGCGGCGCTCGCGGTCGATCAGCTCGAGCTCGGCGAGTCTCAACAGGTAGCGGACGTGATCGACGCCTTCCGAGGCGCACTGCCGGGCGATCTTGTCGTACTCGCGCAGGAAGGTCGGCAGCTTCAGCGTCTTGAGGTGGTGGGCGAGCAGCACTTGCGGTGTGTCGGTCATGCGCCGAGCCCCGACAGCAGGCTCATGTACGACTTGGCGGACGTCATCGCGACCCGGGCGCGCGGCAGATACGGATAGACGTCGAGGTTGAGCCTGGGCGGCCGCCGCTCGATGCGGCACAGTACCAGGTGCTTCACCGCATCAAAGCCGATTGCGCCGAGCCGCAGGGCGTCGCCGACCGCACCCTCGACCTCCTCGAGCCGGAAGGTCTCCAGTAGACGGAGCACCTGGACGTACTCGCGCTTGCCTGCCTTGCCCATACGAGCTTCGAGGAGCCGCCGCAGAGTGATGAAGGCCTCGGGCAGGTCCCAGCCCGCCAATGGCGCGGCCTGGTCGAGGGCGCCGATCTTCTGCTCGATCAAGGGCAGGTAATGCAGCGGGTCGAAGATCAGGTCCTCGCTGTCGTAGGACCGGCGGTGCCGGGCGATCACCTCGGCCCCGCAGCTGATCACCACCTCATCGACGTAGCCCCGGATGAGCACCTCACGGTGGCCGTAGGCCACGGGCACGGAATAGTCGTTGCTGCGGTAACGCACCAGCGACAGCGAACTCGCCCGTCCAGGGCGCTTATCGCAGGCATCATAGGGAGCAGGCGGCAATGGCAAGAGAACTTGACGATCCCGCTCGAGACGCTCGCCGATGGTCTCCTTGTGGCCCCGCAGCCGCGCCGCCTGGCGCCGGCGGCACTGTTCGGCGAGAGCATCGTTGAGGGCCGCGAAGCTCTCGGCACGCGGGACGGGGACCAGGAAGTTCCGCCGGATGAAGCCGACCAGTCCCTCGACCTTGCCCTTGTCGTTGCCCTTGCCCGGCCGGCCGAACCTGTCCTCGAACAGATAGTGGGACTGAAGCTCCGTGAAGACGCGCGTTCGCTGCCGCTTCCCATCGCCCAGGATCCGGGCAACCGCCAGCTTGGTGTTGTCGTACAGGATGGATCGGGGGACGCCGCCGAAGAAGGCAAACGCCGCGTTGTGGCCATCGCAGAATGCTTCGGTCGTCTCCGCCGGATAGGCCGCAACAAAGCAACCATCACTGTGGGGAAGGTCGAAGGCAAGGAAGTGGATCTTCCGTAACGCGCCGCCGATCACCGCCATCGCTTCGCCGAAGTCCGCCTGGGCGTGACCGGGGGAATGGGAGAGTGGCACGAACACTGAGGTGGTCCCAGAAAATCGGACAGGGAGCTAAGGTGTATTCCACCGGATAACGGAGGAATACGAGATGACGAATCGACGCCGGTTTACGGCGGAATTCAAGGCCCGGGTGGCGCTGGAAGCGCTGCGGGGCGACAAGACGATCCAGCAGATCGCGGCCAAGCACAAGGTGCATCCGAACCAGGTGAGCGCCTGGAAGCGCCAGGCGGTGGACGGTCTGGGCGAAGTGTTTTCGAACGGCGCCAACCGCGCTTGCCGGGATCATGAATCCGAGGTCCGCGACCTTCACGCCAAGATCGGCGAGCTGACGGTGGAACGGGATTTTTTAGCCAGAGGGCTCAAGCGATGAGCCGGGGGGAGCGCAAGGCGATGATCACACGCGACGCCCCCGAGCTGAGCTTGAGCCGTCAATGCCGCCTGCTTTCGATCGGCCGGTCCTCGTTCTATTATGCGCCCAGGGGGGAGAGCCCTTCGAGTCTGGCGCTGATGCGTCGGATCGACGAGTTGTTCATGAAGTACCCGTTCTACGGCAGCCGCCAGATGGTCCGCCAGTTGCGGCGGGACGGCGTTTGCGTCGGCCGTCACCGGGTTCGCAGGTTGATGCGATTGATAGGCCTGGAGGCGATCTATCAGGCGCCGAGAACCAGCGTGCCGCATCCCATGCACCGGATTTATCCTTATCTTCTCAAAGGGATGGCTATCGACCAGCCCAATCGGGTCTGGTGCGCCGACATCACCTATATCCCCGTCCAGCGTGGCTTTCTGTACCTGGTAGCGATCATGGACTGGGCGACGCGCCACGTTTTATCCTGGCGGCTGTCGAACACCATGGACGCTGGATTCTGCGCCGAGGCCTTGGGCGACGCGCTGGCCCGCTACGGCCAGCCGGAGATATTCAATACGGATCAGGGCAGCCAGTTCACCAGCCTCGACTTCACCGGCGTGCTCAAGAACGCGAGCATCCGCATCTCCATGGACGGTCGGGGCCGCTGCATGGACAACATCTTCATCGAGCGCCTGTGGCGGTCTCTCAAGTATGAGGCGGTCTACCTACACGAGCTCACCGACGGCTTCCACGCCGAACGGGTCATCGGCGAGTGGATCGGCTTCTACAACACCGAGCGGCCCCATTCGTCCCTCGACGGTCAAACGCCGGCCGAGGCCTACGGGGCCGGTCAACCTGTGGATATGATGGACAAGGCTCGCGCCTTGCCCACATCCCCACAGGCTCAACAACAGCAACAGGATGTGATAAAAAGGATTTTGGCAGCATGATCAAACAACGGAATACACCTTAACCGCGCTGCCAAACTGTCCAACAAAGTGGGACCACCTCACACCTCACGCGACCGAAGCCCCTGCTCACGAACGTAGTCCTTCACGATGGTGTAGCCGCCCGTGAAACCGTACTCGTCCCGGAGGCGGTCGAAGATGCGCTTCGCAGTGTGCCGTTGCTTGCGGTGGCTGGTCCGATCGTCTTCCAAGATCCGATCGATGATTCCCGTGAACGGACCCAGCTTTGGCCGCCTCGGCGGCGCGCTTCGGCGATACCCTGGCGGCACCGAGAACGACAGCATCTTACGGACCGTCTTGCGGTCTACACCAAACACCCGCGAGGCCTCGCGGGTGCTCATCCCCTCGACATGACACGCCCGCCGAACCCGTGCGTACAACTCCACCCGATACATCCCCCCCGCCTTCCAGTCAGAGCAACCCTGACAGAAGGCTATACGCGGTCCCATTTTGGTCCGCCGCAGCCGGATCGACCGGCCGCTTCAGTGGGGGATTATTGCTCTGCCGTTCTCAGGTAACCGGACATCAAGGGTCGCCATTGGGAGATCCGCGCAGCCGTGGTCCGCTTTCGAGCGGAAAGCGGACGTTGCGGCGTGGCGCGCCTAATGTCTCCTCATAGCCAGCAGCGGGCATTGCGCGCAGACAAATTTGATGATTCAGAAAATCGCAAAGCGCGCTGTCGTCGTGCAGCACAAATCAGCGACGATCAGTTTCCCACAGCTACACCAATCATGAAGAGTGAGGTGGTCCCACTTTGTTGGACAGTGTATCGCACCCGGTTCCTTGGACACAAGTTTGTCTCATGCGGCGGGCCTGAGTGACATCGCGGTGTGCCACGCCTGACGAGCTTGAGCGGGGCTCAGGTAGCCGTTCTTCTCCACGATCCACTGGGCATTGTACTGTTCGACGAACCCGCGGACGGCGTTCCGCAGCTCCGCGATGTTGCGGTAGATGCGGCCATGGATGATCTGTTCCTTGAGCGTGCGATTGAACCTCTCGGCGACGCCGTTGGTCTGGGGCTGTTCGACGAAGGCGTAGGACGGCTGGATGCCCCAGAACTTGATCTGGTTGGTGAAGTGGTCCGACAGATACTGGGAGCCGTGATCCATCCGCAAGGCCAGCCCCCGCGCCGCACCGGCGGAGGTCGAGGCATACAGCCTCGCAAGCCCCATGGAGATCGGCTGAAGGGCGGCGAAGCGGTCGCCTCGCTTGCACACATGCCAGCCGACGCACTCGGCGTTCCAATGCTCGATGGCGGTGAATATCCAGCCCCAGCCGTCGTCCACCGTGAACACCCGAACGCCGTCCGTGCCCCACATGAGGTTGGGGGCATGGGTGATGATCTCACCGACATGGGGATTTCCGCCACGGCGGCGGCAGCGATGGGGCGAGAGCAGGTTGTTCTCGCGCATCACCCGGAGCCCCCGCTTGCGGGAAACACGGATGCCACGACAGACCCGAAGCCGAGCCCAGACCTTGCGGTGTCCCTCGCCCTCCCAGGGGGATGCCTCCAGGTCGGCCTCGATGGCCACCAGCAGAGCCTCGTCCGAGATCGAGGGCTTCGGTCCCCGGCGCTTTGCTGGTGGGCGCTCAGCGGTGGCCTGCTGCCGGGATTTCATGGCGTAGAACGAGGAACGGGCAAAACCCCAGGCCGCACAGACCCGCTGGAGGCCGTAGGCCAAACCCGTGCCGGGAGAGGTGGCGGCACTCATCGCCGCGACCTCCGCCGCCCCAAAGGGCCGGACGTCTCCGTCTTGGCCTCCAGCAGTTCCACCTGCATGATCAACTCCCCGATCCGCTTCATGGCGATGTCCAGTTCCGCCTTCACCGGATCGCCCTTGCGTTCCTTGAGCGAGGCATCGATCCCGGCGATCGCCTTCTCACGCCACTGCTCGAGCCGGAAAATCTCCACGCCCAACTGCCGCGACAAAAGTTCCACCGGCTCGCCACGCAAAAGCCGCAGGGCAACCTCACGCTTGCGCGTCACCGTCCACCGCTGGCCAAGTCCCAGCGGGCCTGCCGGCGAAACCTGGCCCGGGGAAAACGTGGACGAGCCAAGCTCGCCCTCGTTTACCACAGGCCCATCAACAGCAACTTTGTTCTCAAAATTGTCGGTCATGTTCCGGTCCTCCTTGGACACTTCGATTAAGCCAATTCTGTGTCCAAGGAAATCGGGTCCGACTCACACTTTGTTGGACAGTTTGGCAGCGCGGTTAAGGTGTATTCCGTTGTTTGATCATGCTGCCAAAATCCTTTTTATACATCCTGTTGCTGTTGTTGAGCCTGTGGGGATGTGGGCAAGGCGCGAGCCTTGTCCATCATATCCACAGGTTGACCGGCCCCGTAGGCCTCGGCCGGCGTTTGACCGTCGAGGGACGAATGGGGCCGCTCGGTGTTGTAGAAGCCGATCCACTCGCCGATGACCCGTTCGGCGTGGAAGCCGTCGGTGAGCTCGTGTAGGTAGACCGCCTCATACTTGAGAGACCGCCACAGGCGCTCGATGAAGATGTTGTCCATGCAGCGGCCCCGACCGTCCATGGAGATGCGGATGCTCGCGTTCTTGAGCACGCCGGTGAAGTCGAGGCTGGTGAACTGGCTGCCCTGATCCGTATTGAATGTCGGGCTGTCCTAGCTAAGGGCGTTTCTGTCTCAAAATAATCCATGTCTTCAATTGGTTAAGCAGTTCTCGGTGGTCACCTCCGTTGAACCGCCATTCGCACTCCTTGAGGAACAGGTGAAAGCTCTGTTTCGGGACGCCATTGAAGCGCCGTAAATGCCGCTTCGCCTGGTTCCAGAAGTTCTCGATCCCGTTGATATGGCTCCGCTCGTCGACGAACCGCTCCGAGTGATTGATCCGAACATGGTGGAAGTCCGAAACGTCCAGGGCATCATAGCTCGAAAAGCCGTCCGTATAGACGATGCTGTCAGGCCGGATCATACGCTCCATAATCGGCATCAACGTGGCAGTCCGGGCATTGGGAATCATCGCCGTGTAGACCTTCCCACCTCGCTTCAAAAGCCCGAAAACCGGGACTTTTCCGCCAGCGCCTCGACCCCGCTTGCCTTTGCGGCGGCCGCCAAAATAACTCTCATCAACCTCGATCTCTCCGGCAAAAGGCGAGGCCTTCTCCATTTCCTCGGCAATCACCTTGCGAAGCCGAGTATAAAACGAGGCCGCCGTGTTCCGGTGGACGCCAACCAGTTCGGCTGCTGCCCGAGCCGTCGTACCCGCAACGAAGTGCTCAATCAGACGACCGCGCTCCAATCACTGAGCCGGCTTTTCCTCTCGTACATCCCGCCATCCTAGCCTAAGCATGCCGCTTAGCTAGTGTCCCGATTCCGAAGTTCGCATGATTTTCGCCTGCTGTTCAGCGATTTCGATTGTTCGGAGGCAGAAGCGCTGGATGGCGCCGAGGATGTCATCGGCGGATTTGGTCCATTTGAAGGGTTTGGGGTTCTGGTTTGTCGTGTCGATGTAGTCGAGGATGGTGCGCTCCAACTCCTTGGTGGAGCGATGGACGCCGCGCCTGATCTGCTTGTCGGTCAGCAGCCCGAACCAGCGCTCGACCTGGTTCAGCCAGGAGGCGCTGGTGGGTGTGAAATGGGCCTGCCAGCGCGGCCGTTTGGCGAACCAGTCGCGGATCGCCTTGGTCTTGTGGGTCCCGTAGTTGTCCATGACGATGTGGATGTCGAGATCAGCAGGGACGTTCGCCTCGACGAGGTCGAGGAATTTGCGGAACTCTCGGGCCCGATGGCGCGGCGAAACATTTGCCGATGATCTCTCCCGTGGCGATGTCGAGGGCCGCGAAGAGAGAGGTCGTGCCGTGGCGCTTGTAGTCGTGGCTGCGCCGCTCCGCCTGCCCGGGGCGCATCGGCAAGAGGGGCTGGGAACGGTCCAGGGCCTGGATCTGGCTCTTTTCGTCGACACAGAGAACCAGGGCACGATCCGGCGGCGCCAAATACAGACCGACGATGTCGCGGACCTTCTCCACGAAGAAGGGATCGCTCGACAGCTTGAAGGTCTCCGAGCGATGCGGCTGCAAGCCGAAGGCCCGCCAGATGCGATGAATGGTCGAGGGCGCGTGGCCGCTCGCCCGCGCCATCGAGCGAAGGCTCCAATGGGTCGCGTCCGGCGGCGTCTCTTCCAGCGTCAGCCGGACCGCTTCCGCGATGGCGTCATCGCCGATTTGACGCGGCGCGCCGGGGCGGGGTTCGTCGTACAGACCGTCGAGGCCCTCCGCCGCATAGCGGCGACGCCACTTGCCCACGGTGTCCGCGCTCGCCTCGAGACGAACGGCGATCTCCTTGTTCTCCAACCCTTCCGCCGCCGCCAAGACGATCCGAGCCCGCCGCGCAAGCCCCTGCGACGTCTTGCGACGACGAGACAGCGCCTCCAATTCGGCGCGCTCGTCATCGCTCAAAGAGATCGTCACCGCCACTCTCGCCATCAATCGCGCCTCCTAAAAACAAATAGAGACATAATCATATCAATTTATCGATCAGGACACTAGGACAGCCCCTTGAATATCTCCGGCTGGCCGTAGCGGGCCAGCGCGTCGCCCAAGGCCTCGGCGCAGAATCCAGCGTCCATGGTGTTCGACAGCCGCCAGGATAAAACGTGGCGCGTCGCCCAGTCCATGATCGCTACCAGGTACAGAAAGCCACGCTGGACGGGGATATAGGTGATGTCGGCGCACCAGACCCGATTGGGCTGGTCGATAGCCATCCCTTTGAGAAGATAAGGATAAATCCGGTGCATGGGATGCGGCACGCTGGTTCTCGGCGCCTGATAGATCGCCTCCAGGCCTATCAATCGCATCAACCTGCGAACCCGGTGACGGCCGACGCAAACGCCGTCCCGCCGCAACTGGCGGACCATCTGGCGGCTGCCGTAGAACGGGTACTTCATGAACAACTCGTCGATCCGACGCATCAGCGCCAGACTCGAAGGGCTCTCCCCCCTGGGCGCATAATAGAACGAGGACCGGCCGATCGAAAGCAGGCGGCATTGACGGCTCAAGCTCAGCTCGGGGGCGTCGCGTGTGATCATCGCCTTGCGCTCCCCCCGGCTCATCGCTTGAGCCCTCTGGCTAAAAAATCCCGTTCCACCGTCAGCTCGCCGATCTTGGCGTGAAGGTCGCGGACCTCGGATTCATGATCCCGGCAAGCGCGGTTGGCGCCGTTCGAAAACACTTCGCCCAGACCGTCCACCGCCTGGCGCTTCCAGGCGCTCACCTGGTTCGGATGCACCTTGGAGCTATAGCTGAATCTTGACGGGGCGGTAAAAAGTTGTTGGCCGATGGCGTGCTTGTACAGGTCTTTGCGGTTCGGTGAAGAATATTTGCCTGTCTCCGCGTTGCTGGTGGATAAAACCTGATATTACCTACCCTTGGCTTCTCCTTGGCTTCGTTTTTTATGGTGCGATTGCCGCGCAGCGTCGGATATTGAGGCCGAGGGCACGCAGATTGACCACGTAGCGCATGGCCGGCATGCCGCGAATGCGTAGGTGAGCCAGGTTCATCTGGTACTTTAATCGCGACATGGTCGCTTCTATGCCGGCCCGCCATCTGTAGACGTCGCGGAAGGCATCGCTTTGTTCATAAAGCCGGCGCTTTTGGTTGGCAGCCCTGGCCGGGGTATATTGAAAGCGGGAAAATTGGCCGTCACGCTTGGCCGCCTGCACGGGACATCGCAGTATATCGGGACATTTTTGGCAGATGGAGAGGTCGAAACGGGCCTGCAGCTTGGCTTTGGCGAGCGAGGCTGAAACCGGTTCGACGTTATTGGGACAGCGCAAGACCAAGCCTTCTTCGTTGAGAGTGAAATCCTCCAACGTCAACCGTCCCGAGACGGCGCCTTTCGGCGGTCGTGCGGGCGCCACGAGATTGATGTTCTGTTCGCGCGTCAGAGCCATGTTGTCACTGGAACCGTAATGTGAATCACCCAGCATCACCGCCGGCGTCAGCGCGCGCTCGCTCAGATCATCCAGCGCATCGGCTAAGCGATGGCCGTCATGCACCGTCATCTTGTGGACCTCCACGTGGGTGATGAGGTCCGGTGTCGCGGCAACCGCCTCGTTACTGACATCTTCACAATAGGTTTCGACGATCTGCGCCATGTATCCTTGACCCTTGTGCGCGTTGTAGCTCGCGTCCGGGTCGGCCGGATTGCCGACGGTATCGCACGGCACATCCTTTGGATCTCGAATCGCGGCGCGCGTTGCGTCACGATCGCCATACTCATCATCAACGATCTCGAACTGATCGCGCAGAACCCTCTCCAGGATCGCAAAACTGAAAAGCTTTGCCGCCGCCGTGTCACGGAATTGCAGCACCAGGGCTAGGAGATACTGACCCGCTTCGCCGAGGCGCCGTTTTGAAACACTCGGCGCCGTATTCGCGAACGCGCCATTACCCTCGCGATCGACATAGCGGCGGATCACCTCCTTGCTGATCTGCTCGTGCAGACCGGGATGATATCGCTCAAGCTCACGGGCAAACTTCGAGATGCTCTCAACAACGATACCAAGTCGTGTCAGCGCCCGCATTGCCGAACGAAGGGCCGTCGAATCCATGCGTTGGTGGCTGGTATCGACAGAGAACCCCTGCACCAGCCGATCCGTCAAACACCGGAACAGCAATTCATCGAGACCTTGTTCGATAAACAGACGGCGATAGTTGCGCAGGGTTTTCTCACAGAAATAGCTGTCCGCTTCGCTGCGCACGTCCAAGGCATAGTGCCACGCCATATTGAAGGCCAGGGCCTCGACGGTCTCTGCATCGCTCAGATCGTGCAGCTGCTGCAAAAGCAAGACCCCGATGACAACGTGTAGATCCTTCGATGGTCGGCCCATGCGTTCATCAAGGTGACGGCAAAGATCGTCAACCGGAAGTTCGACAAGCAGATGGTTCCGAAAAACCCCGGCCCAGGATTGCTCCATCAGGCGCCGACGTTTGTCCCCGAAATCGGACCAGCGATCAAACAATTCCCCAGTCCGTCGGTCGCGTAAAGTAAACATGCACAATTATAATCCAGCCGACTCTCATGAGGAATCGACTTTTTACCGCCCCGTCGAATCTTGGTGATGGAGAATGAAGGCGGCGTATCCTGGCGTTGATGAAGACGCCAATTTTCCGAAGAAAGGGATACGCCATGAAAGACGATACAGTTGTTGCGTTGCGCCAGCCAGAGTCATTTTCCGACGATCCGCTGACGGAGATATTGCGCGCCGGCGCCCGGCAGTTGCTTGGCCAGGCGATTGAAGCGGAAGTTGCCGCCCATATTGAAGCCCATGCCGATTTGACCGACGCTTCGGGCCGGCGCCGTATTGTCCGTCACGGGCACATGCCGGAACGCGAGGTTCAGACCGGGATCGGAGCTGTGACGGTGAAGCGGCCAAGAGTGCGAGACCGAGATCCACAGGCCACGGGCGGGCGCATCCGTTTCACGTCATCGATCCTGCCGCCTTATCTCAGGCGCGCCAAGTCGGTCGAGGCGCTTCTGCCCTGGCTTTATCTGAAGGGCATCTCCAGCGGCGACTTTTCGGAGGCCCTGGCGGCGCTGCTGGGACCGGACGCGCCGGGCCTGACGGCCAGCACCATTGGCCGGCTGAAAGCGGTCTGGTGGGACGAATACGAAGCCTGGCAAAAGCGCGACCTTTCGGCTCGGCGCTACGTCTATTTTTGGGCCGACGGGGTCTACTTCTCGCCTCGCATGGACCATGACAAACAGTGTGTTCTGGTGATCATCGGCGCCGACGCCATGGGCAACAAGGACATCGTCGGCATGGTCGACGGTTATCGAGAGAGCGCGCAAAGCTGGAAGGAACTGCTGCTTGATCTCAAGCGCCGGGGCTTGGAGACCGGCCCCGAGTTGGCCGTCGGCGACGGCGCCTTGGGCTTCTGGAAGGCGCTACGCGAGGTTTACGGAGAGACCAGGGTGCAGCGTTGCTGGGTCCACAAGACCGCCAACGTGCTCAACCAGATGCCCAAATCCCTGCAGGCCAAAGCCAAGGGCCATCTGCACGACATCTGGATGGCCGAGACTAGGGCCGACGCCGAAGCCGCCTTCGACTTCTTCATCGCAGCCTACGGCGCAAAATACCACAAGGCCGCAGAGCGCCTGGTCAAGGACCGTGAACGCCTGCTGAGCTTCTACGACTTCCCGGCCGAGCACTGGAAGCACATCCGCACCACCAACCCCATCGAAAGCACCTTCGCCACGGTGCGCCTGAGGACCGTGAAGACCAAGGGGTGCCTGAGCCGCAAGACGGCGCTCGCCATGGCCTTCAAACTGATCTTGAGTGCCAGGCGGAAATGGCGGAAGCTGGACGGATCAAATCAACTCGCCGAACTCGTCGAAGGAGTGCCGTTCAAGGACGGAATCAAGATAACCAAACACGCCGCCTGATAGCTCCGTCACCAACTTTCGGACATAGCTCTGCACCTTGTGCTTGGCCGCGATCTGCTGGATCGTCTTGTCGCCCCGCAGCGCTTCCAGCGCCACCCGGGCCTTGAATTCCGCCGTAAACCGGCGTCGATTCGTCATCTCGTATTCCTCCGTTATCCGGTGGAATACACCTTAGCTCCCTGTCCGATTTTCTGGGACCACCTCAGAGAACTGTATAGTCTTGCTTGTTGCAGCCTTCGACTGGGGGCATCGGGCCTCCTGGCGTAACTGGAAATGCAGTCATCTGCGCGTTGGCTGGCGAACACGAACCATCACTCGTCGTCGATGTATAGCGCGCGGAGCGGCATCGCAAATGCGTCACATCATAAAGCGTCGCGCCATCGTCAAGCTCCCAGTGCTGAGCACCATCCTCGTCTGCGGGATGAATGGTCAGCACGCTCACCACCTCGCGGTTACCTGTGACGACGTATTTACCGGCGGGGACCGAGAAGTCTGGCGGCTCCATGATCAAGCCGTTTTCCTCCAGCCACCAATCTGTGCTGTCGAATTTCCATTGTGCCGGGGCGACTCCACCTGCGGCCTTCAATTGCTCATAGTTGGCCAGCCGCACCCCCCGCGGACCCGGATCCAGACGCCACAGACCCCACAATTGTGCGCCACTCCCGGAGGTCGCACCCGGATCACCCAACGCCGCGATGAACTGCGTCGGAATGCGCCGGAACGCCGTCGGATCATCGTCTAGAGCGTGAGCCGATTGCTCCAAGGCTGCCATCACCATCAGAAACCCCATCGCCAAAAGTGCGCTGCTCTTCAGGCGCTGCGTTTTGCGCTTGGGTGCCAACACTGTACCGTCAATGCTTGGTCAAGGTGAACATTGCCGGAAGTTCCGTTAGTTGCGATCATGTCCGCTTGCGAATGGAATGCAGACCTTGCGGCATTATACCAGTGAGCGCCTGAATTGACTCTCGGGATATTCATTGATGGCGGATGATGGCGGATTGTGATTCTATGGTCTCCCACCAGATGTGGGGGATGTCATGGGATCAGCACTCAAGATACGGGATGATTTGACGCCTTTGGAGCTTCGGCGCTGGGCTCGCGTGGAATCGTACGGTCGAGCGGCGGCGCGGGCCTATGGGATCGCGAATGCTTTGGAGGAGATGCCCCGGGCTGATGCCGCGCGGCTTGCGGGGATGGATCGCCAAACGCTTCGCGACGCGGTTGTTCGTTACAATGCAAAGGGATTGGAGGGGCTTCACGACCGTCCAAAGGGCTACTCGCCGCGGCGGCTGACGGCAGACGAGGAAGCGGCGCTGGCGGCGGTCATCATCGCCGGGCCGGAGCCTGAGCGCGACGGGGTTTGCGCCTGGACCCGGGCCGATCTGTGCCGCTGGCTGGAGGAGCGCTTCGCCAAGACCTACCACCCCTCGAGCATGACCCGGGTTCTACGGCGGATGGGATTTTCCCGCCAGAAGGCGCGCCCGAGCCACCCGCGAAGGGACGCCGAAGCGCAGGAGCGCTTCAAAAAAGGGGGCTTCGCGACATCCTGAAGGCGACCGCCGCGGCGCATCCCGACAAGCGCCTACAGCTGTGGTTTCAGGATGAAGCGCGCGTCGGCAACAAGGGCCGGGTGTGTCACCGGTGGTGGCGCAGGGGCGAGCGTGCCCCCGGGACGCGTCAAATCGGCTACCAGTGGGCCTACATCTTCTCCGCCGTGCGCCCGGACACCGGCGACGACGTCACCCTGGTGATGCCGAGCGTCAACGCCAAGGTCATGGACCTGTTTCTCGCACACTTCGCCGATACCCTGGACCAGGATGCGCACGCCGTCATGATGTGCGACGGCGCCGGTTGGCACGACGAGCGCGCCCTCACCGTCCCCGACAACGTCACCTTGGCGCTGTTGCCGCCTTACAGTCCCGAACTCAACCCCGTCGAGCGGGTTTGGCTCTACCTACGCGAACGCTTCCTATCGCTCCGCGTCCTCGACGACACCGAGGCCATCATCGACGCCTGTTGCCAAGCATGGATCGACCTCATCGCAGAACCGGATCGTATGCGAACCCTCTGCGCCTATCCATGGATCATGAAGGTGATTTCATAGGCTCACTGGTATTAGACGCCTGACGTCAGGTGATAGCCATTATTCCAGTGCGTGAGTCGGACCCGATTTCCTTGGACACAGAATTGGCTTAATCGAAGTGTCCAAGGAGGACCGGAACATGACCGACAATTTTGAGAACAAAGTTGCTGTTGATGGGCCTGTGGTAAACGAGGGCGAGCTTGGCTCGTCCACGTTTTCCCCGGGCCAGGTTTCGCCGGCAGGCCCGCTGGGACTTGGCCAGCGGTGGACGGTGACGCGCAAGCGTGAGGTTGCCCTGCGGCTTTTGCGTGGCGAGCCGGTGGAACTTTTGTCGCGGCAGTTGGGCGTGGAGATTTTCCGGCTCGAGCAGTGGCGTGAGAAGGCGATCGCCGGGATCGATGCCTCGCTCAAGGAACGCAAGGGCGATCCGGTGAAGGCGGAACTGGACATCGCCATGAAGCGGATCGGGGAGTTGATCATGCAGGTGGAACTGCTGGAGGCCAAGACGGAGACGTCCGGCCCTTTGGGGCGGCGGAGGTCGCGGCGATGAGTGCCGCCACCTCTCCCGGCACGGGTTTGGCCTACGGCCTCCAGCGGGTCTGTGCGGCCTGGGGTTTTGCCCGTTCCTCGTTCTACGCCATGAAATCCCGGCAGCAGGCCACCGCTGAGCGCCCACCAGCAAAGCGCCGGGGACCGAAGCCCTCGATCTCGGACGAGGCTCTGCTGGTGGCCATCGAGGCCGACCTGGAGGCATCCCCCTGGGAGGGCGAGGGACACCGCAAGGTCTGGGCTCGGCTTCGGGTCTGTCGTGGCATCCGTGTTTCCCGCAAGCGGGGGCTCCGGGTGATGCGCGAGAACAACCTGCTCTCGCCCCATCGCTGCCGCCGCCGTGGCGGAAATCCCCATGTCGGTGAGATCATCACCCATGCCCCCAACCTCATGTGGGGCACGGACGGCGTTCGGGTGTTCACGGTGGACGACGGCTGGGGCTGGATATTCACCGCCATCGAGCATTGGAACGCCGAGTGCGTCGGCTGGCATGTGTGCAAGCGAGGCGACCGCTTCGCCGCCCTTCAGCCGATCTCCATGGGGCTTGCGAGGCTGTATGCCTCGACCTCCGCCGGTGCGGCGCGGGGGCTGGCCTTGCGGATGGATCACGGCTCCCAGTATCTGTCGGACCACTTCACCAACCAGATCAAGTTCTGGGGCATCCAGCCGTCCTACGCCTTCGTCGAACAGCCCCAGACCAACGGCGTCGCCGAGAGGTTTGAGGTGGTCCCAGAAAATCGGACAGGGAGCTAAGGTGTATTCCACCGGATAACGGAGGAATACGAGATGACGAATCGACGCCGGTTTACGGCGGAATTCAAGGCCCGGGTGGCGCTGGAAGCGCTGCGGGGCGACAAGACGATCCAGCAGATCGCGGCCAAGCACAAGGTGCATCCGAACCAGGTGAGCGCCTGGAAGCGCCAGGCGGTGGACGGTCTGGGCGAAGTGTTTTCGAACGGCGCCAACCGCGCTTGCCGGGATCATGAATCCGAGGTCCGCGACCTTCACGCCAAGATCGGCGAGCTGACGGTGGAACGGGATTTTTTAGCCAGAGGGCTCAAGCGATGAGCCGGGGGGAGCGCAAGGCGATGATCACACGCGACGCCCCCGAGCTGAGCTTGAGCCGTCAATGCCGCCTGCTTTCGATCGGCCGGTCCTCGTTCTATTATGCGCCCAGGGGGGAGAGCCCTTCGAGTCTGGCGCTGATGCGTCGGATCGACGAGTTGTTCATGAAGTACCCGTTCTACGGCAGCCGCCAGATGGTCCGCCAGTTGCGGCGGGACGGCGTTTGCGTCGGCCGTCACCGGGTTCGCAGGTTGATGCGATTGATAGGCCTGGAGGCGATCTATCAGGCGCCGAGAACCAGCGTGCCGCATCCCATGCACCGGATTTATCCTTATCTTCTCAAAGGGATGGCTATCGACCAGCCCAATCGGGTCTGGTGCGCCGACATCACCTATATCCCCGTCCAGCGTGGCTTTCTGTACCTGGTAGCGATCATGGACTGGGCGACGCGCCACGTTTTATCCTGGCGGCTGTCGAACACCATGGACGCTGGATTCTGCGCCGAGGCCTTGGGCGACGCGCTGGCCCGCTACGGCCAGCCGGAGATATTCAATACGGATCAGGGCAGCCAGTTCACCAGCCTCGACTTCACCGGCGTGCTCAAGAACGCGAGCATCCGCATCTCCATGGACGGTCGGGGCCGCTGCATGGACAACATCTTCATCGAGCGCCTGTGGCGGTCTCTCAAGTATGAGGCGGTCTACCTACACGAGCTCACCGACGGCTTCCACGCCGAACGGGTCATCGGCGAGTGGATCGGCTTCTACAACACCGAGCGGCCCCATTCGTCCCTCGACGGTCAAACGCCGGCCGAGGCCTACGGGGCCGGTCAACCTGTGGATATGATGGACAAGGCTCGCGCCTTGCCCACATCCCCACAGGCTCAACAACAGCAACAGGATGTGATAAAAAGGATTTTGGCAGCATGATCAAACAACGGAATACACCTTAACCGCGCTGCCAAACTGTCCAACAAAGTGGGACCACCTCAGTTCAATCGCACGCTCAAGGAACAGATCATCCATGGCCGCATCTACCGCAACATCGCGGAGCTGCGGAACGCCGTCCGCGGGTTCGTCGAACAGTACAATGCCCAGTGGATCGTGGAGAAGAACGGCTACCTGAGCCCCGCTCAAGCTCGTCAGGCGTGGCACACCGCGATGTCACTCAGGCCCGCCGCATGAGACAAACTTGTGTCCAAGGAACCGGGTGCGATACAATTATTCCAGTGCGGTGCAATCGATCTCGCATTTGAACCCGCCCACCAGAGGCGAGAGGATTGTGCGGCGTGCCGGGAAGTTGTCGGGAAAGAACTCGCGGTACACCTTGTTCAGGCCCTCGAAGTCTGCCTTATCCGCAAGGAAGATGTTGACGCGGACCACCTTTTCCAAGGATGAGCCGGCGAGTTCCAGTACTTGGCGCAGGTTGTCGAGCGTGCGGCGGACCTGATCCTCGATCGGACCGAGCACGGCCTCGCCGGTTTCCGGATCGAGCGGCACGTAGCCGCCCGTGAAGATGAACCCGTTGGCCCGCACCGCGGCCGACACCGGTGCCTTCATGAACTTGCCGAGGTCGAGTAGCTCGGGCGTCTCAATTATTTCCTTTGCTGCCATTTGGTCCTCCTTGGCTCGATTGTTTCAAGAGCGGGACGCGGCCCCGAGGGAAGGCGCGCCACGCCCGTTTCTTATTGGTTATGGGTGGCATTTAGGGAAGGTGCCCTACCGTACCAGTCTACGCCCGCGCTCGCCCGGAGTCGCCAATAGTGCTACGGTCGCGGGCAACAGGGGGGAGCCACCTGGGGAATCCCGGATTAGCGTCATGCGAGTCATCCATACCATTGTCGCTCTCGTGCTGTTCCTCCTGCCGGCCCTGCCGGCGGCGGCCGATCAGAACGATCCCCGCCTCGACGGCCTGTTCGAGCAGCTGCGCGAGGCCCCGGACCCGGTGACGGCCCAAGGCATCGAGGCCCAGATCTGGGGCCTCTGGACCACGCATGAGGACGAGGCAATCAACGGCCTGATGGAGCGGGGGCTGTTCGCCATGGGGCGGCGCGATTACCTGGAGGCTCTGGAGGTCTTCGAGGTCATGGTCGTCCAGGCGCCAAGCTTTGCCGAGGGTTGGAACAAGCGGGCGACGGTCCATTGGCGGCTGGGCAACCACCAGGACTCGCTGGCGGACATCGCGCGCACGCTGGCGCTCGAGCCGCGCCATTTCGGCGCCCTGTCGGGGCGTGGCCTCGTCTACACCGAATTGGAGGAGTGGGACATGGCCCTCGATTCCTTCGAGGCGGCGCTGGCGGTCAATCCCACCATGCGGGGGGCGCGGGCCAACGCCGAGGCCATCCGTCACCTGTTGCAGAACCGCGAAATCTGATCCCAAGCGCGATCCACACCATCGGTCATTTTCAATCTTAAATGATCTGACGACGGATAGTCTCGCCGCTGGCGAGCGCGACGGCCGAACAGGATCAGGATTAAACCCGCATTCCCCAAGTGACCGATCCATCTGATGCGGTTTCCGTCTGATTCCTGTATAAGAATCAGTGGATTAGATCAGACGGAGGGTGGGTCGAATGCGGAACCTGGAGGGTGAGTCGGATCGGGGGCTTCTGCGGGCGTTTTTCGACCGAAGACTGAAGTTCGAGTTCCACGGTTCGCGGATCACGTCAGACGCTGGTCTGCTCGCCTATCGTGAACTGGACGAAGCCCTCGGCCTGACCACGCTGGCCGGTGACGTTATTGCTGACAGCCGGACCGGCAAGAACGGTTGGCACGGCATCATCGGTCTCCTTCGCCAATCCGTCTATGGTCGTCTCGCCGGGTACGAGGACGTGAACGACGCCGACCGGCTGGGGCGCGATCCTGCGATGCGGTGGATCGTCGGCGGCAGGGCTGTCGAGCGCGGCGGCGCATCGACCAGCCAGATGGGCCGGTTCGAGAGGGTGTGGGTCTGGTATGGAAAATCTAAGTCATTGATTTAGTGCGTTTTTTGTGTCGAGACGAACGGCCGAAATCGGCTATTCGTGACAATGGGCCGCTCCAAGGCAGGATTTTGTTACGACGGCAGGGTCGAGCAGGGGAAGGTGGGAACGCTCCGCACCGCCAGAAGCGGTACGATGCCGTGTCTCGAAACCCAACATCGGGAGCATTCCCATGGCAGTATCCCCGCCTCCGGCGCCTTCGTCCATCGATCTTTCCGGCCTGCCTCCTCGGGTCGTCGAGGCGGCCGCCCGGGTGCTCGCACTGTGTCGCGAGGAGCTTCGTTCCGAGCCGCGCCCCGAGGCGCCCGAGGAGGTCGAGTTGCGGGTGCGTGAGGCCACGAACGAGTTCGCTCGCGATGTCATGGGCGCCGTCATCGAGAACCGGGACGATGGCGCTTCCCGGATCGAGCGGGACGGGCAGAGCTGGTTCCGGGTCGCGGTGACGCCGAAGACGATCATGACCTCGCTCGGTCCGGTGACCTACCGGCGAGCGCGTTACCGCAGCGGCGCGAGCGGGGCATCGCCGGTGCCGGTCGACGAGAGCCTGGGCCTCGTCGACGATTACCTGACGCGGCCGGCGGCCGAGCTCGGTCTGCTGATGATGGGTCACTGCACGGCCCGGGAAGCGGCGGCGTTCTTTGCGAAGACCGGCGCCATGACGCCGTCGGTGAGCACCCTGCAGCGCCTGACCCTGAGCATGCACGAATGCTGGGAGAGCCTCGGCCCGGAGACGCTGGGCAGCATCCGTGAGGCCGAGGGCATACCGCAGGACGCGACCACCGCCTCGGTCTCCCTCGACGGCGTCATGGTGCCGCTGAGACCCGGCGAGGACGGTCGCGCCAAGGCCTCCTGGCGCGAGGCTGCCTGCGGCACGGTCTCCTTCCACGACGCCGAGGGCAAGCGCCTGAAGACCCTCTATCTCGGCCGCATGCCGGAGAGCGGCAAGCTCACGCTGAAGGCGCAGCTTGCAAGCGAAGTCGCACACATCAGGCGAGCACGCCCCGAGATCGGGATCGTCGCTATCGCCGATGGCGCCGCCGACAACTGGACCTTCCTGGAGACCCTGTCGCCCGAAACCGAGGTGATCGACTTCTGGCATGCTTGCGAACATCTGCAAACCGCGTCCGACCATGCCGTGGCGCCCGGCTGGTTCGAGAAGTACCGCGAGATCCTCCGTCACGATCCCCGTGGCGTCGCCAAGGTGATCCGGGCGCTGCGCCACCTTCGCGATGCCGCCGCTGCGCCGGACCGGGCCGAGACCGAGCGGGAACTCGCCTTCTTCCGCAAGCATCGCCATCGCATGCGCTACCACGCCCTGAAGGAAGAGGGCATCGCCATCGGCTCAGGCGTGGTCGAAGCTGCCAACAAGACCCTGGTGACACAGCGCATGAAGCGCTCCGGCATGCGCTGGCGGATCGTCGGCGGACAGGCTGTTCTGACCTTCCGCGCCCTGATCAAATCCGGCCGCTTCGAGCGGGCATGGAAGGCCCTGATCAGCGCAACCGACACACCGGCCAACGACAACATCAGTCCACGTGCAGCAGCCATGGCAATCGCTGCCTGAACTCAACGAACCAAGCCGCAGACATCACTGCCATGCGAGACTCGCACCCGTTCGAGACGGAGTTACTCGCCACCAATGACAACCTCGCCGCGCTCGCTGACCTTTTGGGCATCTGGATCGACCAGGTTAACGAGCGCAAGCCGCCGAAGATTATCGTGCTCGACATGGACAGCTCCGTCAGCCCGACCTACGGTGACCAGGAGGGCACGGCCTACAACGGTCACTTCGGCTGCACGTGCTATCACCCGCTGTTCGTGTTCAACCAGTTCGGCGATCTGGAGCGTTGCGCCCTGCGTCCGGGCAACGTGCACAGCGCCCATGAATGGCGCGATGTGTTGGACCCGGTGGTCGCTCGATACCGGAACAAGACACTCCGGCGTTATTTCCGTGGGGACGCCGCCTTCGCCTCGCCCGAGGTTTATGAGTTTCTGGAAGCGGAAGGCTTCAAGTACGCCATCCGGCTTCCGGCCAACAAGGTGCTGCACGACAGCATCGCGCACCTGCTCAAGCGCCCCGTCGGTCGGCCGCCGAAGGAAGTTCGTCGGTATTACGCGAACTTCAGCTATCGGGCCGGTAGCTGGACGGAGCCCCGCCGGGTCGTCGCCAAGGTGGAGTGGCACTCAGGGGAACTGTATCCCCGCGTCGGCCTTGATCGGTTTCACCGCTCAAGCGTCACCAACCTGAGCCGTCCTGCCGAGCGGGTTGTTGCGTTCTACAATCAGCGCGGCACTGCCGAGCAATGGATCAAGGAAGGCAAGAACGCCATCAAGTGGACGCGGCTGTCATGCCGTTCGTTACGCAACAATGCCGTCCGGCTCCAGCTGCATGCACTCGCCTATAACCTCGGCAACTTCATGCGTACCCTGGCGTTGCCCGATGCCGTGGAGCAATGGTCGCTGACGACGCTGAGGGAGAAGCTGGTCAAGATCGGTGCGAAAGTTGTCAGCCATGGCCGGTACGTCACATTTCAATTGGCCGAGGTTGCAGTCCCAAGAAGCTTGTCCCAGAAAATCTTGAGCCTGATTGATGATCTACGACGAAGACCCGCTCCGGCGTAGGCCGAGGGAATCGACGGCAAGGAGATTGCGACACGAGAGGTGTGTCTGGATGGCAAGAGAAACGACCAAATGGCCTTCCACGCGCTGGCCGATTACCAAAATCATGTCATCGGATCGCTGCAATGGGAACAGAGTTCCCTTGGAGATGGGGCCGTGGTACGATTTCCGCGAATTTGGATGTCATCTGGGGAATGTCGGATAAAATTGTTGAACGCGCAATCGACTTGCGGCTTTCATGTTGGGCGTTTGGAGGGCATTCACCATGAAACCTGGATTGGCTGGCAATTTCCGGGGGTATCGGCAGGCCCAGCCTGCCGGCATCGACGAGGAACTCGCCCGCGTCGGACCGGGCACCCCGTGCGGTGAGTATCTGCGCTGCTTCTGGCACCCGGTCTTCATCACCAGCGAGCTCGACGATCTGCCAAAGGCGATCAAGATTCTCGGCGAGGAGCTGGTGCTGTTTCGCTATGGCGGCGGCGACGGGATCGGCCTGGTTCACAAATTCTGCCCGCACCGGCGCGCGTCACTCGAATTCGGCCGCTGCGAAGATCGTGGTATCCGTTGCTGCTATCATGGCTGGCTGTTCGCGCCGGACGGCGAAATCCTCGAGACGCCCGCTGAATTCTTGGATTCAAGAACCGCCATGCAGCTCCGCAAGGGCATTCGTCTGGGCGCCTATCCGGTGATCGAATACAACGGCCTGGTCTTCGCCTATATGGGGGCGCCGGAACGAATGCCGGACTTCCCGATCTATGATGCCTTCGAGATGGCGGACATCACCCGGCGTCCCTACAAGGCGTCCTATGCCTGTAACTGGGTTCAGGTGCTCGACGCCATCATGGACCCGGCCCACACCACTTTCCTGCACAGCAAGAATAGCCGCCTGCAGTTCTCCGAAGGCATGTCGAGCATCGGCGAGCTCAAATTCTACGAGCGCCACGACAACCACTTGCTGGGCTCGTCCACGCGCCGGGTCGGTGACAATGCCTGGGTGCGGCTGAACGAACTGATCCTGCCCAACTTCACCCAGGCGGGCGCGGCCTACGCCGCCGACGGCACCAAGCCGCGCTACTTCGGCCGTTCCGCCTTCACCCGCTGGGTGGTGCCGGTGGATGACGAAAACGCCATCGCCTATGCCTGGGGCAATTTCGGCGAGCGCGGCGATCCTCACGAATACAACAGCAAGGAAGGCTGCGAACTGATCGAACAGGGCGAAATTATGGATCGCTCGCCCGAGGAAAGGCAGCGTCACCCGGGGGATTGCGAAGCCGTCGAGGGCATGGGCGCCATTTCCACCCAGAAGGGCGAAAATCTCATGCCGACCGACCGTGGCGTTGCCCTCTACCGCCGCACCATCCGCCGCCACATCCGTGAACTGGCCGACGGCAAGCAGCCGCCGCAGCCACGCGCGCCCGAGGGCGGCTCGGTGCGCACCTATGGCCAGGATACGATCCTCCGCCTGCCGCCCATGGAGGGCGAAGACGACCGGGCCTACCTCATGAAGATCGGCGCCGCGGTCATGGATATGGAGTTCGAATACGAGCGCCATGGCGATGCCGAGCGGGATGCGGCGATCATCGAGAACTTGATCGAAATCGAAGCCAACGGCATCGCCTGATGGCGATAAAGGTCCACATCAAGAACAACCGCTGGGCGGAAGGCTCGTTCCCAAATACGCCGGAAGGCGAAGAGGTCTTCACCATCACCCGGGGGCGGTTCGAGAGCGCCGTCGCGGAATTTCCCGATATCGCCGACGCCATCGAAGTCTTCATCGATTGGGACAGCGAGAATTTCGCCGCATCGATGAAGGACGCCGAGGTTCTGCTGACCTGGAACCTGCCGACCGAAGATCTCGGCGACGTGGCCCCGAAGCTGAAATGGATTCACTGCATCGGCGCCGGCGTCGAACATCTGCTGCCGATGGACTGGCTGCCCGAAGGCGTCGTGCTGACCAACAACAAGGGCGTGCACGCCGCCAAAGCCGGCGAATTCGGCCTGATGAGCATACTGATGCTCCATTCCCATATGCCGACTATCGTCACCAACCAGCGCGATCGGGTCTATGATTCGCTCTATGCCTCGCCGATTGCCGGCAAGACCCTGGTGGTCATCGGCACCGGCACGCTGGGCGGTTCGGTGGCCAAGAAGCTGCAGGGACTCGGGGTTCACGTCATTGGCGTCAACCGGCACGGCAAGCCGGTCGATGGCTGCGATGAGATCGTCACCAGCGGCCAACTGGAAGAGGTTCTGCCGCGCGCCGATTATCTGCTGTGCGCAACCCCGGACACGCCGGATACACGCGGGCTGCTCGGCCGCCGCCAGCTAGACCTGATGAAAACGCGCGCCGGCCTGGTGAACATCGGCCGCCAATCGATCGTCGACTATGATGCCCTGTGCGACAAGCTTGAAGAGGGCAGCCTGGCGGGCGCAATTGTCGATGTGTTCGACGCCGAACCGATCGCCGCCTCATCTCGGCTCTGGAACACCAGGAACCTGATCATCACGCCCCACGTCTCGGCCGATGACGGCGATGCCTATGTGCCGATGACGATCGACTTGTTCCTGCGCAACATGGCGCTTCATCTGGCCGGCAAACCGCTGCTCAATCCGGTGCGCCCGGAACTGGGATATTAGCCGTGTGATGGCGAAGCAGGGCAATACCGGTTGATAAAGGGTAACTACCCAGGTACCCCGCTCCTGACCGCGAGAGGATGATGTAGGTGGTCGCCGGGGCCGGGTTTCCGCCGCCGCGTCGTTGATCGTCTCTTGACTCCATAGAATCGGGCGTCTATGGGTTGCGCTCTCGTGTGACGGGAGCGGCGCGTGGGATATTTCGGGTCGAAGGCGACGAGCGGTCTGTGCCAGGCGCTGATTGCGCTGATGCCGCCGCACAGCGTTTACATCGAGAGCCACCTGGGGGGCGGTGCGCTGATGAAGCGCAAGCCAACGGGCGTGCGCTCGATCGGCATCGACCGCGATGCGCAGGCGCTCGAGGCCTTTGCCTGTGACTACCCGGTCGAGTTGGTGCATGGCTGTGCCCATGCCTTTTTGGCCTCGTTCCCGTTTCTGGGCCCGGAGCTGGTCTACAGCGATCCCCCCTATCTGCACGCGACCCGCCGTTCGGCACGGCGCTATCGCTTCGACTACGAGGAGGTCGACCATGTCGCGCTCCTGGACCTGCTCAAGGATCTGCCCTGCCAGGTGATGGTCTCGGGCCATCCCTCGGCGCTCTATGACGAGATGCTGGCGGGCTGGCGCAGTCTGGCGCTGCAGGTGACGACCCAGGCCCAGGTGCGGACCGAGGTCGTGTGGTTCAACTTCGCGCCCGACCGGGTGCATTGGGCGAGCTACGCAGGCCGGAACTTCACCGACCGCCAGCGCATCAAGCGTAAGGCGGCCAACTGGGGCCGGCGTTACAAGGCCTTGCCGGCGGGCGAACGCCTCGCGGTGCTGGCCGCCATGATGGCCGTCGATGCCGAGGACCCGTGACGCTGTCGCGCTGGCACGAGGACCTCGCCGCCCATGACGAGGCCTTCGCGTGCCTGCAAGATCTTCTTGACCCCTCATCCTTCGCAACCACAGTCGTCAAGGCCTTCCGGGAATGGGGCCAGGGGCTGTTGCGCCTGGCCACGGCGCTCGTCCGGGAGAATGCCGCGCTCGAGCGGGAGAACGCGACCCTGCGGGACCGCATCGCCGAGCTCGAGCGGAGCGCGGCGCTTGACAGCACCACCAGCAGCAAGCCGCCCGCCAGCGACGGCCTGCGCAAGAAGAGCGGAACCCAGAGGCGCACCCGAAGCCAGCGCGGCAAGTCCGGCAGGCCAAGCGGCGGCCAGCCGGGCCACAAGGGAACGACGCTGGCGCGGACCGAGAGCCCGGACCATGTTGTGGATCATGACCCCTCCGCCTGTTCGGGCTGCGGCGCACCGCTGTCGGACGCCGACCGTCACCGCGCGCCCGTCTGTCGACAGGTCTTCGATGTGCCCGAGCCACGCCCCCTGGAGGTCACCGAACACCGCGCCCATCGCTGCCTCTGCGGCGCCTGCGCCACCGTGACAGGAGCCGTCTTCCCGGACGGCGTGACCGCCCCGGTCCAGTACGGGCCACGCATCACCGCCTGGGTGAGCTACCTGCTGTACGCCCAGTTCGTTCCCGAGAAGCGCTTGGCCGAACTCATGAGCGACCTCTTCGCAGTGTCCATCTCCACAGCCACGATCACCGCCATGGGCCGGCGAACCGCCAGGCGCTTCGAGCCCTTCCTCGCCCATGTCGCAGACGTGATCCGCACAGCGGTCCCGGTCAAGCACCTCGACGAAACCGGCCTGCGGATCGCCGCCCGTACCCGCTGGCTCCACGTGCTGTGCACCCCATTCCTGACCGTCCTGCGCATCGGCGCGGGACGCGGCGATGTCGAAAAGGACCTCGAAGGCATCCTCATCCATGACGATTACGCCGCCTACTTCACCCTCAAGGGCGTGCGCCACGGCGCCTGCAACGCCCATCACCTGCGCGAACTCCAGGCCCTGATCGACATCGAGAAGGAAGACTGGGCAAAGAGCATGCACCGCCTCCTTGAGCGCGCACACAGGGCTACCCGCTTCTCCCGTGAGAACGGCCGCGACGTGCCCGCCTCCCTGGTGGCCCGGATCTCGCGGGCCTGGGCCCGCATCCTCGACCACGCCATCGCCTTCCACGAGGCGCAGCCGCCGCTCCGGACCGGCAAGCGCGGACGAAAGAAACGCCGCATCGGTCATAACCTCGCGCTCCGCCTCCGCAAGCACAAGGAGGGATGCCTGCGATTCCTCACCGACCCGCGCACGCCGTTTACGAACAATGAGGCCGAACGTGACCTCCGAATGGCCAAGCTGCGCCAGAAGATCTCCGGTGGCTTCCGCTCCGAGAGGGGTGCCTACAACTTCGCCAGAATGCGTGCCGTCATCGCCACCGCCCGAAAGCAAGGCTGGAACGTCCTCCAGACCCTGGTGCATCCCGATCCGATGCAACTAATCCCCCAACTGCGCCTCTGAGAACACCGGCACCGCTACCAGCCCGGACCCCCACGATCCCTCACATACAAACGCTCGGGCCAATCAGACCTGGGTAGTTACAAATAGAAAAAATTATTTGATCGTTTTCTCGATGAACCCGAGTGTATTGGCGTTCTCGATCAAGGTTCGTACTTTCGCGCGATCCAGACCGGATGGAACTTCGGCGTCGATCTCGAGTTTTAGGGTAACCTCGCTGCCGGGAAGGGTCGTGAGTTGCTCGACAACGGCCTCGACGATTTGATGGATATCCCGCGCCGGCCGGTCCGACGAAACCATGACAGTGCCAATGAACCGGGTCGGTTTCGTTTCGGTTTCCCGGCCGTTATCCACCACGCCAACATCATCTTCCGGTGTCTTCGTGCCACCCGAAGAAGGCGAACCGTCGTTTAGGTCTCCAGAGAGACCCGCGGCGGCGGGCGGTGCGCTTCGGCGATATCCGGTCTCACAATGAGACTTTCGTTGCCGATGACCACCTGGACGTTCGCCGCGTTATCTATAGTAAGACCTTGGTAGGTTCGAGCGGTCTCGTCCCAGCTTTCGGCGTAGGCGAATGGCCCCGGCAGCATGCCCCCGATGGCCGAGGCGACGGTCCTGACAAGCACCGAGCGGTCCTTCAGCCGCGGCAGGTAGGTATAGCGGTCGAGATATTCCCTGAGATCCTGCAGGGACAGATGGTCCTTACCGTTCCATATGTACCTCTGGAGTTCTCGATCCAGTCTCGCCGGACCGAGGTCGGGCAGAAGGCCTTCCTCGTCGACGAGCCTTTTGCTCGCTCGTCCAAGAAGGCCGTCGCGGGCTGGCACCTTACCCGATGTCCACGCAACATCCGCCTCCGCGCCTTCTTGCGTCGGATATAGAAGGTAGCACCAAGCCTCTTTGAGGCGCGTTCGCACGGTCTCGTTCGCCTCAGCTAGCTTTGCCTTCGCAAGCGCGCTATCGCTTTGGGTCAGGTTGAGACGTTCCGTTTCGCGAACGATCCCGTCCCAGGCCAAGACCCCGCGCATGGCCTCCTTGAGGTTGTCGAGTTGCCGCGTCTCGGCGGCGAGAAACACCAGCACATTGCGATAGACGCGCGGCGTGCCTCCCCGTTGCATCAAAATATCTTTGGCCACCGTCATCGCCTCGGACCCGTCGCGGCCGTTATGGGAATGCGCGATACCGAGCACGATGGCGCGCACTCCGCCCGCTTCATCCGGCACGTCTGCAGAGCTTCCAGGCGCCACCTGCACGGCGTCGAAGCGGCCGCGGTCACCGAGCCCGTTGATATAGGCCGCCAACAACTTGTCGATCTCCACCAGAACAAGCGCTTCCTCGACCTGTTCGGCCCGGTCGGCAGCGACACGGTTGAGGCTCGCCGACATGGAGTACCAATAGCGGCCGAGATCGCCGTGCATGAACCTGGCCCGGTTGCCGAGCCGCCTCAGCGCGTCGCCGAAGACCGCCGGCTTCTCGCCCGGCTGCACGACGCCCAGATTGATCTGCTTGTCGTCGAGGCCTCTATTCTCTTGCTGGTGCGTCGGGGCCGTGCCCATGAAGATGGCGCGGGCAACCCGCCGGGTCGCGGAGTATCGGTTCAGATTGGGGGCCGACTGATCGATTTTGTAGGGGATCGACTCCGGGCCGTCGACATCGCCAGCGATGATCGATTGCCAACTCACCTCGAGATAGTGAAGCAACTCCGATTCTACGCGCGCCGAACCGACCGCTACGCTCCCCGGCATGATCATCACCGAGGGATCGTTGTTCATCCACAGTTCGTGAATGGCTTGGGCCATCAGCCGCAGCACGCCGCGCGTGCGTTGAAATCGCTCCAGTGAGCCCCAGCCCGTATAGAGCTGATCGAAGAGTTCCGGATGGATGGGGTAAGCTTTCTCAAGTTTGCGCCGGTAATCTTCATCGGCCGAGCCGCGAGGAAACTCGTTTGCGTTTTCTCGATAGAGCTTGGCGAACTGCTTCAGCGTGTTGTCCCGGTGGTGAAACTTGTCGCCGGGAATGTCCTTGAACAGCCGCCGGCGGACGATTTCGTAGCTCTCTTCCTGCGATGCCGGCCGCCAGGACGACTCGACCCGGGAGAAGGTCTGCTTGAGCCTGACCAGCGCTTCCTGTCCGCCGTCTCCGCCGACCTCGATCTGCGAAGCCGGAAGCGCCGCCACAAGTAGCGTTCCGGGACTGGTCTTGACCGCCTCCGTCAAGGACTGAACGAAGCTCAAGTTGGCGTCGAAGGAGCCGGACGGCAGGCCATCGACCTTGTATATCTGGCGTAGATAGGCCACCCACTCGTCGATCAGGATCAGGCACGGCGAGCATTTCCTGAAAATTTCCTCCAGGAGGTTCGACCCAGGCGCGATACCCTTGGCGTCGTTCTCGGCGATCATGTCGAAGGCGTCCGCGCCGCCCAGTTGCCAGGCCATCTCGCCCCAGGTCGTGCGAAATTCGCGGCCGCCTTCCTGGGCGTTGACGTCCTGCGGGCCGCGCCATGTGCCGACCACAACCGCGCGGTTGATATGTTGCGGTACCGCCGCGCCGTGCTCCGACAGAAGCTGGTCGAGGCCGGGCAAATCCCGCGCCGGCGTTCCGCCGGCCATATGATAAAGCGCCAGCATGGAGTGGGTCTTGCCGCCGCCAAAATTGGTCTGAAGCTCGACCACCGGATCGCCGCCCGCGTCGGAGAGTCTCTTGGCGGCGCCGACCAGAAGCGCGCCGAGGCCGTCGGTGAGGTAGGTGCGGCCAAAGAACTCCCGCGGATCGCCGTATTCCGAAGGCGCGCTGCCGGCATGGACCTTGCCGAGATCGGCGGCGAACTCCGCCTGCAGGAACTCGCCGGTCGCAACGTCCTGGTGTGGCTCGACGACCTCGCGCCACGGCAGCAACCCTCCAGCCGCATCGACAGAAATCTCTGAGCGGCTGGTCTTGCGGCGCTCCTCGTTGCGCTGAAGCTCGGTGAACTTGGTGCGCAGGATCGTGTCACGCATCTTGCCGAGTTGTTCGGCGGGTGCGCCGGCGCCGATCGCTTGCATCAGGCGCCGCATGGAATCCAACGCGCGTTCGGCATCGTCATAGGTAAACGTCTCGTTATGCGAGAGCTTGTTACGGATATCGACCAGTTCGTTCACGATCGAGCGTTCGGCGCGCCCCAGCACGGCCTTGAAGGCGTCCGTCCAGAACCGGTCCATCGCGTTGAGCAGTGCGGCCTGATCCCAAGCAATATTTCCGTTGGAATCGGGCTTCAGACCGTTCACCCGCTCAGCCGTCGCGACCTGCCAGTGTCCGGTCAGCGCGCTTTCCAGGCGTTTTTCGACAAAGGGAATCAGCGCGTCGGGCAGGATCTCCATGCCCTCGAAAACATGTTGGCGCGTGCTCTTGGCCATGCGCTACATCTCCTTATAGGTCCAACGCGCCTTGCCTGTCGCCACGTGTGTCGTGGAGTGCCGCCGCCTGGCGGGTCAGTTCCGGCCATACCGCGATCAGGCCGTTATAGGCTGCCGCCTCGCCGGCGTCCCGCCTCTTGTTGGCGCAGATGTCGTAAAGGCAATAAGCCAGGTCCTTGGCTGCATCCGCATGCCCGCCGCCGATCTTCCGGAGAAGCAGCCCCGCCGCCTGCTCACCGCCCTGCTCCAGCTCGCGGATCAGATGCTGACAGCATTCCCACACGGTCAGGTGGGTGTCGTCCGCTGGATCCCAGCCGGCGTCGATCTCGTCGCGCTTGAGGATGCGCACCTTGCCGGCGGCGCTGTCCACGATCCCGGCATGCTTCACGCTGTCGACCGAGATACCGCGCGCCGTGGCAATGCTGTTCGCGGTGCCGTAGTCCCCCGCGGCCAAGCCGTTCTGCTCGAACCAGGTGATGGCGAAGCGGGTATCGGCGTCGAATTCGCCCTGGATACCGCCCAGATACTCGTCGAGTTCGCGGTTGATGAGCTGCAACGCGGTCTTCACGGTCATCGGGCTGTCGTCGGCTTCCAGCACGGCTTTGCAGCGGCTGAAGACGCCCATGCCCGGGCCGATGGCCGATTGCGGCATGTCGGCTGGGGAAATGTTGGCTTTTTGAAGTTCCTCAATGGCCGGGGGTAGTTCTCGTTTGAGGGCTCCGATAAACTCGGCGCGGCTGATGGTCTCGGCGCTGTCTTCCTTCTTGCGGCAGACCAGGACGACCGAGTTGGCGAGGGCGTTGGTCCCCGAGGCAATTGTGCGGGCTGCTCTTTCCGTCCGAACCGGCCAAGTGCCTACGACAGCATAGCCCGAGGAGATAACCGCTTGAAGGAATGTCGCCCAACCTGTCGAGCTGATTCCCTCTTGTTCAATCTCGCTTTGTTTGAAGGCATAATAGATGGTCGCGGGATAGTCGCTCGCCGATTGTTTGGCGAGCTGAGATATCGCGTCTGTCATCCCAGAGAGAAAAAAGCTTCCGCCGACACTCTTCCGCCATGCCGATATGGTGTGGCGACAAGCTCTTCGGCCGGCGATGTCCCTATCTCTGTTGAAATTCGTGGGGCAGGCGTCGCTGGTTGATGATGCTATGCTGCCTTCATGATGGTTTCAATGGCACTGTCGGCCAGAGCCTTTCTCAAGTGTTCCTGGAGAGCATTTCGGAGGATGGGCAGCTGGCGATAGGCCTTGAGGCGACGGAAGGTTTTCTGGGCCTCCAGCAGGCCGGCGGCGGTCCATCTGAGCGCCATCTCGGCGTGTCTCCAGCGTTTGACGTTGCGGGTGACCTGGCGCACCGTGCCGAGCGCGTTCTCGACGATGTTGGTGCAGGCGAGCGAGCGCCGGAGTTCGTGCGGCAGGCCGAGGCGGATGACGGTGAGGATCTCCTCCAGCCCCTCCAGGATGCTGCCCGAGACGCCCGGTTCCTCATGCTCCAGACGCCGGACCAGGTTGCGCAAGAGCCGCTCGGCCTTGTTTGCGTCGTCCTGGTCCCAGGCCTGACGGAGCGCCTTCTTGACGCTCGCGTGCAAATGTTGGGGCAGGCGCTCGATGATGTTACGGCCCTTGTGGACCTGGCAGCGCTGGATGGCGGCGGCCACACCGAAGGTGTTTCGGATCGCTTTGCTGAGTGCCTTCGCGCCATCGACGATGAACAGCCGCGGCAGTGTCGGATCGAGCCCCCTGGCGAGGAGATTGTCGATCAAGGCCTGGACGACGACCGTGTTCTCCGTCGCCCCCTCGACCACGGCCAGGACATGCTTGTCGCCGTTGCCATCGACGCCGATCGCCGCCATCAGGACATGGTCGCCGACATGCAGACCGTCGATCTGGATGACTAGCAGGTCGAGTTCCGAGATATCCGAGGCGAGCCAGGCCTTCATCTTCTTGCGTGACAGCGCCACAAAGCGCCGGGAAACGGCCGACTTCGAGGTGCCGTCGCCACGCGCTTTCGCCAGGTCGCCCTCGGGCAGGAGCTATAACCGAATCTTGACGGGGCGGTAAAAAGTTGTTGGCCGATGGCGTGCTTGTACAGGTCTTTGCGGTTCGGTGAAGAATATTTGCCTGTCTCCGCGTTGCTGGTGGATAAAACCTGATATTACCTACCCTTGGCTTCTCCTTGGCTTCGTTTTTTATGGTGCGATTGCCGCGCAGCGTCGGATATTGAGGCCGAGGGCACGCAGATTGACCACGTAGCGCATGGCCGGCATGCCGCGAATGCGTAGGTGAGCCAGGTTCATCTGGTACTTTAATCGCGACATGGTCGCTTCTATGCCGGCCCGCCATCTGTAGACGTTGCGGAAGGCATCGCTTTGTTCATAAAGCCGGCGCTTTTGGTTGGCAGCCCTGGCCGGGGTATATTGAAAGCGGGAAAATTGGCCGTCACGCTTGGCCGCCTGCACGGGACATCGCAGTATATCGGGACATTTTTGGCAGATGGAGAGGTCGAAACGGGCCTGCAGCTTGGCTTTGGCGAGCGAGGCTGAAACCGGTTCGACGTTATTGGGACAGCGCAAGACCAAGCCTTCTTCGTTGAGAGTGAAATCCTCCAACGTCAACCGTCCCGAGACGGCGCCTTTCGGCGGTCGTGCGGGCGCCACGAGATTGATGTTCTGTTCGCGCGTCAGAGCCATGTTGTCACTGGAACCGTAATGTGAATCACCCAGCATCACCGCCGGCGTCAGCGCGCGCTCGCTCAGATCATCCAGCGCATCGGCTAAGCGATGGCCGTCATGCACCGTCATCTTGTGGACCTCCACGTGGGTGATGAGGTCCGGTGTCGCGGCAACCGCCTCGTTACTGACATCTTCACAATAGGTTTCGACGATCTGCGCCATGTATCCTTGACCCTTGTGCGCGTTGTAGCTCGCGTCCGGGTCGGCCGGATTGCCGACGGTATCGCACGGCACATCCTTTGGATCTCGAATCGCGGCGCGCGTTGCGTCACGATCGCCATACTCATCATCAACGATCTCGAACTGATCGCGCAGAACCCTCTCCAGGATCGCAAAACTGGAAAGCTTTGCCGCCGCCGTGTCACGGAATTGCAGCACCAGGGCTAGGAGATACTGACCCGCTTCGCCGAGGCGCCGTTTTGAAACACTCGGCGCCGTATTCGCGAACGCGCCATTACCCTCGCGATCGACATAGCGGCGGATCACCTCCTTGCTGATCTGCTCGTGCAGACCGGGATGATATCGCTCAAGCTCACGGGCAAACTTCGAGATGCTCTCAACAACGATACCAAGTCGTGTCAGCGCCCGCATTGCCGAACGAAGGGCCGTCGAATCCATGCGTTGGTGGCTGGTATCGACAGAGAACCCCTGCACCAGCCGATCCGTCAAACACCGGAACAGCAATTCATCGAGACCTTGTTCGATAAACAGACGGCGATAGTTGCGCAGGGTTTTCTCACAGAAATAGCTGTCCGCTTCGCTGCGCACGTCCAAGGCATAGTGCCACGCCATATTGAAGGCCAGGGCCTCGACGGTCTCTGCATCGCTCAGATCGTGCAGCTGCTGCAAAAGCAAGACCCCGATGACAACGTGTAGATCCTTCGATGGTCGGCCCATGCGTTCATCAAGGTGACGGCAAAGATCGTCAACCGGAAGTTCGACAAGCAGATGGTTCCGAAAAACCCCGGCCCAGGATTGCTCCATCAGGCGCCGACGTTTGTCCCCGAAATCGGACCAGCGATCAAACAATTCCCCAGTCCGTCGGTCGCGTAAAGTAAACATGCACAATTATAATCCAGCCGACTCTCATGAGGAATCGACTTTTTACCGCCCCGTCGAATCTTGTGTACGGCGTTGAAATGAAGGCGGCGTATCCTGGTGATTGTTGATGTCACCACTTGAGCTAAGCCAAGGAAGGATACGCCATGAAAGAGAATACCGTTGTTGCTTTTCAAAACCCATCTGATTTTCAGAAAGATCCGTTGACGGAAGTCCTACAAGCTGGAGCTCGCGAGTTGTTGGCCCAAGCCGTTGAGGCCGAGGTCTCCGTGTTTTTGGGTAGCCATGCGGCGCTTGTTGACGCCGCCGGCCGCCGCCGGGTTGTCCGCAATGGATATCTGCCGGAACGCTTCATCCAGACCGGGATCGGCCCGGTGAGCGTGCGCCAACCCCGTGTGCGGGACCGGGGGGACGGCGCCATCCGCTTCACGTCGGCGATCCTGCCGCGCTATCTGCGCCGCGCCAAGAGCCTGGAAGACCTTTTGCCATGGCTGTATCTGAAGGGCATTTCCACCGGCGACTTCGGGGAAGCCTTGGCGGCGCTCCTGGGGAGCTCCGCGCCGGGGCTTTCGGCCTCCACGATCACCCGGCTGAAAGAGGTCTGGGGGGTTGAGGCGGAGCGCTGGCAACGGCGCGACCTCACGGCCAAGCGCTACGTCTATTTCTGGGTGGACGGCATCTATTTCAGCGCCCGCATGGAGGAAGAGAAGCAGTGCATCCTGGTGATCGTCGGGGCCACGGACAAGGGACAGAAGGAACTGATCGCCATCGCCGACGGCTATCGCGAAAGTGAGCAGTCCTGGCTCGAAGTTCTGCTCGATCTCAAGCGGCGCGGCCTTGAAATGGGTCCGCAACTGGCGCTCGGCGACGGCGCGCTCGGCTTCTGGAAGGCGCTCCGCCAAGTCTACCCAGGCGCCCGCGAGCAACGCTGCTGGGTTCACAAGACGGGCAACGTCTTGAACAAGCTGCCCAAGGGTCTGCAAAAGAAAGCCAAGGGGCGCCTGCAAGACATCTGGATGGCCGAAACCAGGAAGGATGCCGAGAGCGCCTTCGACTTCTTCCTGGAAGCCTACGGGCCGAAGTACGACAAGGCCGCGGCCTGCCTGGCCAAGGACCGCGACGTCCTGCTGACGTTCTACGACTTCCCCGCCGAGCACTGGAAGCATGTACGCACGACCAACCCCATCGAGAGCACGTTCGCCACGGTTCGTCTGCGCACCTACCGGACCAAGGGCTGCCTGTCGCGCAAGACGGCGATGGCCATGGTCTTCAAACTATGCCAGTGCGCTCAGAGAAAATGGAGAAAACTCGATGGATCGAACCATCTCGCCGAGATCATTCGCGGCGTCAAATTCGTAGATGGAGAACGCCAGGATCGCGCCGCCGCATGATCAGCCCATACACAACTTTTGACAATAGCTCAGGAAGCTGCCGACCGAGCTCTACAAGTCCCTGACCTGGGACCGGGGCAAGGAACTCGCGGACCATCGCCGGTTCAGCCTGGCGACCGACATCGATGTCTACTTCTGTGATCCGCAAAGCCCATGGCAACGGGGTTCCAATGAGAACACTAATGGCCTGCTCAGACAGTACTTCCCCAAAGGCACCGACGTGTCGGTATACTCGCAGGCTCATCTGAACAAAGTGGCGCGTCAGCTCAACGAACGGCCACGCAAAACCTTGGGGTTTGAAACACCGGCAGAGAGATTCAACGCTTGTGTTGCATCGACCGGTTGAGGCGGCAGCCATAACCGGACATTCGAGGCCAATGCGCCATGTGCCCTCTGACAGCGCCATTAGACTCGCCCAACGAGCTTCCGTAGACTGCTATCAACACCTCATTCGGGTCAGGGCGCGCGCCTTCGCCTGGGCGTCGTCCAGTCACAGGGGCTTGGCGCGCAAATTGTGGCGCCCAGTCTCAGCCTGACGGCGGCCCGGCGACGCCCTACCATTATCATCGTCCGAACCCATCGAAAGCTGGTACTCCATGAACGTCGTTCTCGTTTCCACCTACGATCTCGGCCATCAGCCATTCGGCCTGGCCTCGCCGGCAGCTTGGCTGCGGGCCGAGGGGCACGAATTGACCTGCCTCGACCTCTCGGTCGAGATGCCCGACGAGGCTGCGATGCGCGCGGCAGGCATGGTGGCGTTCTACCTGCCGATGCATACCGCGACCCGCTTGGCAGCCCCAGTCATCGAGCGCGTCCGCAGCCTAAACCCAGACGCGATGCTGTGTGCGTATGGGCTCTACGCTCCGGTCAACGAAGCGTACCTGCGGCGTCTCGGCATCGACCACGTCATCGGTGGCGAATTCGAGACGCCGCTCGTCGAGATCGCTCGCGAAACTAAAGCCTGCGGACCACCGAGCCGAACCCGCCCGACGGTCACGCTGGAGAAGCAGCGGTTCCGCATCCCCGACCGGGCTGGCCTGCCAAGCCTCGCCGTCTACGCCGACCTGACATTGCCCGACGGGCCGAAGCGCGTCGTCGGCTACACCGAGGCGAGCCGCGGCTGCAAACACCTGTGCCGCCACTGCCCGGTGGTGCCGGTCTACGGCGGGCGCTTCTTTGTGGTGCAGCGCGACGTGGTGCTCGCCGACATTGCCCATCAGGTCAAGGCGGGCGCAGAGCACATCACCTTTGGCGATCCTGACTTCTTCAACGGTCCCGGCCATGCGCGCGCCGTTGTCGAGGCGCTGCACAGAGAATTTCCGGGGCTCACCTACGACGTCACGATCAAGGTCGAGCATCTGCTCAAGCACGCCGACGCGCTGCCCGCGCTGCGCGACACCGGCTGTCTATTCGTCACCTCAGCGATCGAGTCGCTCGATGACCACGTACTCGTGACCCTGGAGAAGGGGCATACGCGCGAGGATGTGTTCGCCGTAGTCGAGTTGTGCCGGGCGGAAGGGCTGACGCTGGTGCCAACGTTCGTCGCGTTCAGCCCTTGGCTGACGCTCGAGGCCTACGAGGACCTGCTTGAGACCATCGCCCGCCTCGGCCTCGTCGAGGCCGTCGGGCCGGTGCAGCTCGCCATCCGGCTGCTCATCCCGGAGGGCTCGCGCTTGCTCGAGCTCGATGAGATGCGCGGCATGGTCGGGCCCTTCGACGAGGAGAGATTGTGTTATCCGTGGCGCCACTCCGATCCGCGCGTGGACGCCCTGCAGCGCGACGTCGAGGATATCGTCCAGGAGGCGATCGAGGTGGGCACGTCACGCGCCGCGATCTTCGTCCGGATCTGGGAGAGGCTGCAGGCGGCGTTCGACAGGCGGGCCCGGCCGGCGCCGGACATCGCCCCAGGGACGGGCGCGGTCCCGCAGATCAGCGAGCCTTGGTACTGCTGCGCCGAGCCAACGCCGCGACAGCAGCACGCCGTTTGACGTCGGTAGGGCGCCCAGAATCATGGAAGCCTGCTTCGGGTTACCTCCGGACATAAAGCCACGTCGCTCCCGCTGCCGCCTGTGTGGATGGCTCCCGCGTTGCAAGGACTTTTTTCGGCGTAGCGACCTAGTCAGGTACAGTCTTGTGTCCGGCCTGTTGATGCGGTTTTGTTGAACCGCTGGCCCTGATGGTATCCGTGGATCGGGTCCCTATCTGCTTAGCGGGCTCGAACACCCAGGACATTCGTCGGGTTGTCCGCTTAGCGGGCTCGAACACCCAGGACATTGGTCGGGTTGTCCCGATCCCCGGTCTGACCGGTTCGCCATCACGTCTCGTCGTCCTTGCAATCGTCGAAAGCGTTGTGCCTTCGAGCGATCAATTGGTCATGCGGTCTCCTCAGTTGCGGGTCGGTGAGCGCGGTAGGCCTCGCCACGGGTCATGATGACCCAGGCGATCCGCGCGGCCTTGTTGGCCCCAATTGGTAAGGTCATGGCCACGGCGACCAGCTTGTTGGGCTTGCTTACCAGCAAGTTGGTGATCCAGGGGTGAACCTCGGGCTTGCGCCGTGCCGATTGAAGCTGTGATGTCATGCCGATCACCAGCAGACGGCGAAGACAACGGCGACGCCGCCACCTTAGCCCGCATTTCCCAAGTATCGTCGATATTCAGTGCGGCGAGAAGGCGATTCTGCTATAAGAATCATGAAGTTGTAGCATACATGGAGCGGCGGATATGGCACACCCGATGGGTGAATCGAAACCGGGGTGCCTTCGGGTCGTTTTTGACCGTCGATTGAAGCTTGAATTCCACGGTTCCAAGATCACCTCTGATGCCGGGTTGCTCGCCTACCGGGAGCTTGACGATGCCCTCGGCCTGACTGAGATGGCCGAGGGTGTTTTCCAGGATAGCCGTACCGGCAAGAACGGATGGCACGGCATGACGGGTCAGTTTCGCCAGTCCGTTTTCGGGCGCCTTGGCGGCTATGACGATGTGAACGACGCCGACCGTCTGGGACGCGATCCCGCCATGCGCTGGATTGTTGGCGGCAAGGCCATCGAAAGACAGGCCGCTTCCACCAGCCAGATGGGACGCTTCGAGACGGAGCTATTGGCCACCGACGAGAACGTTGAAGCCTTGGTCGACATGAACGGGGTGTGGATCGACAAGGTTCATGACCGCCATCCGCCGAAGATGATCATTCTCGACATGGACAGCAGCGTCAGCCCGACCCATGGCGAACAAGAGGGAACAGCGTACAATGGTCACTTCGGCTGTACCTGCTAGTGTCCTGATCGATAAATTGATATGATTATGTCTCTATTTGTTTTTAGGAGGCGCGATTGATGGCGAGAGTGGCGGTGACGATCTCTTTGAGCGATGACGAGCGCGCCGAATTGGAGGCGCTGTCTCGTCGTCGCAAGACGTCGCAGGGGCTTGCGCGGCGGGCTCGGATCGTCTTGGCGGCGGCGGAAGGGTTGGAGAACAAGGAGATCGCCGTTCGTCTCGAGGCGAGCGCGGACACCGTGGGCAAGTGGCGTCGCCGCTATGCGGCGGAGGGCCTCGACGGTCTGTACGACGAACCCCGCCCCGGCGCGCCGCGTCAAATCGGCGATGACGCCATCGCGGAAGCGGTCCGGCTGACGCTGGAAGAGACGCCGCCGGACGCGACCCATTGGAGCCTTCGCTCGATGGCGCGGGCGAGCGGCCACGCGCCCTCGACCATTCATCGCATCTGGCGGGCCTTCGGCTTGCAGCCGCATCGCTCGGAGACCTTCAAGCTGTCGAGCGATCCCTTCTTCGTGGAGAAGGTCCGCGACATCGTCGGTCTGTATTTGGCGCCGCCGGATCGTGCCCTGGTTCTCTGTGTCGACGAAAAGAGCCAGATCCAGGCCCTGGACCGTTCCCAGCCCCTCTTGCCGATGCGCCCCGGGCAGGCGGAGCGGCGCAGCCACGACTACAAGCGCCACGGCACGACCTCTCTCTTCGCGGCCCTCGACATCGCCACGGGAGAGATCATCGGCAAATGTTTCCCGCGCCATCGGGCCCGAGAGTTCCGCAAATTCCTCGACCTCGTCGAGGCGAACGTCCCTGCTGATCTCGACATCCACATCGTCATGGACAACTACGGGACCCACAAGACCAAGGCGATCCGCGACTGGTTCGCCAAACGGCCGCGCTGGCAGGCCCATTTCACACCCACCAGCGCCTCCTGGCTGAACCAGGTCGAGCGCTGGTTCGGGCTGCTGACCGACAAGCAGATCAGGCGCGGCGTCCATCGCTCCACCAAGGAGTTGGAGCGCACCATCCTCGACTACATCGACACGACAAACCAGAACCCCAAACCCTTCAAATGGACCAAATCCGCCGATGACATCCTCGGCGCCATCCAGCGCTTCTGCCTCCGAACAATCGAAATCGCTGAACAGCAGGCGAAAATCATGCGAACTTCGGAATCGGGACACTAGCATCCGCTATTCCTGTTCAACCAGTTCGGCGACTTGGAGAGATGTTCCCTGCGCCCCGGTAATGTTCACAGTGCCGACGGATGGCGGAATGTTCTGGAGCCGGTGGTGATGCGCTATAAGGAAAGGAAGGTGCGGCTGTATTTTCGTGGCGATGCCGCCTTCGCCTCACCGGAGATATACGAATATCTCGAAGCCGAGGGATTACTCTACGTCATCCGCCTCAAAGCGAACGCGATTCTCCAGCGGAACATTGCCCATCTGCTTACGCGACCTGTCGGTCGCCCGCCCGACCATGTTCGCCGTTTCCACGCCAGCTTCAGCTATCAGGCCGGATCGTGGAACAAGAAGCGCCGTGTCGTGGCCAAAGTGGAGTGGCACCCCGGCGAGCTGGTTCCTCGCGTCGGTTTCATCGTCACTAATCTGTCGCGCCCTACCAAGCGGGTGGTGGCGTTCTATAATCACCGTGGCACGGCGGAGCAGCACATCAAGGAAGGCAAGAACGCCATCAACTGGACCCGTCTGTCATGTCGCAAGTTCCGCAACAATGCCGTTCGGCTCCAGCTTCACGCCCTGGCCTACAATCTGGGCAACTTCATGAGGACACTGGCTTTGCCGAAGGAGGTGGAGCACTGGTCGATGACGACGTTGCGCGACAAGCTGGTGAAGATCGGGGCCAAGGTTGTCCGACATGGCCGCTACGTTACGTTCCAATTGGCTGAGGTGGCGGTGCCGAGGGACCTGTTCCGGAAAATCCTGAGCTTGATTGATGATCTGCGACGAAGACCCGCTCCGGCGTAGGCCGAGGGAATCGACGGCGAGGAGAAAGCGACAGGAGAGGTGTGTCTGGATGGCGAGAAAAATGACCGAGTGGCCTTCCAAGCGCGGGCCGATTACCAAAATCATGGGGCTTACAAAGAAGGGTTGACGGCTGGATCGAATTCCGCCGGTGCTTATGCCTGCTACTTGACGGGCTTCCTTAGTAGGGACACGGTGCGGGGATGTGGAAATCACCCGCTTTTGTCTTCGCCTTCGCAGGGGTTGTGCTCTTGGTGTCTCTCCCTGAGGTCCCCTCGCAAATTCGTGCATTGGCGGAGGCTCTGGGCGTGACCGGCGCAGAGTGGCATTGGTGGAACTATGCAGGGGTTCTGCTTGCCCTATTCCTCATGCTGCTTTCGTCTTATCCGGCGTGGAAGTGGGTAACCAAGAACGCCAGAATCAGGATTGAGCCGCCACCGTCGCCTCGTGACATCATCCTCCTCATTACAATAGCCGTCGCGTTTGTGGGGATCGTTGCCCTGTTTCTGACAACCGACTGGTCTAAGCCCATCTACGTGTGGAAACATCCTAAATTGACCTTAGACGAGCAAATTCAGGTGAAGGCGAAATGTCGGATCGTCGCGTATGACGCGATCGGTGCGGGCCGAGGTGGTCTTAGGGACCCTACTTCCGTAGCCCGAAGCAATTACGTGAGGGATTGCCTGACCATCAAGGGATTCACATTTATAGAAATCCGAGAAAGCGACGGCCAATCATGAAACCGATCCTCGACCCCAAGCGCGACCTTGTGCTGGAAATGTCAACCCTTCTTTGTAAGCCCCAAAATCATGCCATCGGATGGCTGCATAGGGGATACAGTTCCCTTGGCGGTGGGAAAGTGGTACGATTTCCACGAATTTGGATGGTATATGGGGAATGTCGGCTTAGTGTAACCACGCCGGGCTCCTCCCCCCGGCTAGTCTGTGCTACCGTCGGCCCAACCCGAGGGGATCATCCACGATATGTCGGATGACGATGAATCGGAATTCAGAATAAGGAGGACATCATGACCAAGCTGGGCATGTTCATTGCAGTGGCCGTCATCGCGGCCCTGCCGATAACCCTGGCCAATGCGCAAAGCGGGACATTCCGCCAATCCCACGACGTGGGGTTTGGCGAGGACGTTATAGACGTCGACCCGGCTTCCGGGGGTCGCTTTTGGCAAGTCACCGAGAAGACGATGAGCCGCCTCGTTCGGCCAGGCGAGAGTGGCAAACCGGAGCCAAATCTGGCGACGGAGTGGTCGTCAAGCGACGACGCGACCGAATGGATCTTCAAGTTGCGTGACGGAGTCAAATTCCACGATGGGTCCGACTTCGACTCGGGCGACGTGGTTTATACGTTTGAACACGTCAGAGACCCCGAATTCGATTCGGCGGCCGCGTCGGTCTTCGGGATGGTAGACACGTTCGAGGCGGTTGACCGGTTGACCGTCAAGATGACGCTCTCGGCGCCGTACGCGGATCTCCCGTTGCAGCTGATGGATTATCGGATCCGGATGATCCCGGAAGGTTCGGCGGACACCATCGCAACGACGGGAATCGGAACCGGGCCGTTTATTCTGGTAACGCTCGATCCTGGAGGGACAACCGTTCTGAAGGCGAATCCCGACTATTGGGAGGGGCCGCCGGGTGTCGCCACTATTGAGATCATCGGCATTCCGGATACCCAGGCGCGCGTGCAAGCGTTGCTCGCCGGCCAAATCGACATGCTTGGCTACGGTGATCTGTCGGGACAGCAGTTGGCGCTCTTCGAGAACAACTCGAAGTTCAAGGTGGAGAGCGTGCCCACGGGTGATTGGCAGGGCATCGTCTTCCGCACCGACGTGGAACCTTACACCGACGCCCGCGTCCGCAAGGCGCTGCGCATAGCAACCGACCGTGCGGCCATGGTCGACCTTGTTCTCGGCCCCGGCGGCGGCGTCGTCACCTGTGATCATCCGGTGTGGTCGGGCGATCAATATCGCGCGCCGTTCGATTGCCCGCAGCAGATCGACGAGGCCAAGCGGCTGCTCGCCGAAGCCGGCTATCCCGACGGCATAGAAATCGACGTCACCACCAGCGATCTAAGAGCCACCTGGATCGATATTGTGCAAGTCTACCAGCAACAGGTCGCGCAGGCCGGCATCAAGGTCAACCTGGTGAAGGCCCCGGCGGACGGATATTGGTCGGAAGTCTGGATGAAGGAAGCAGCCGTGACCACGAGCTGGGGGCAGCGGCCCGCCGATCAGATTCTAAACGAAGACTACCGCGGCGGCGCGACCTGGAACGAAACCTACTGGAACCGTGCCGATTTCGACGGTTTGCTGGACCAGGCGCGGGAGGAGCTCGACTTCGACAAACGTAAGGCTCTGTACCATCGACTACAGCAGATACTTTACGAGGAGGGCGGATCGTTCATCCCCTTCCACATCAACCAGGCCGTTGCCGCGACTGCCAGAGTTTCGGGCCTGCAGGCAGTGTTTGCAGACGCCATCCGCTACCACCTCGTAAATGTGAGCGACTAACCGACGGGAGCGATGCTTAAAGAAGACCAAACCATGTGAAGTCCACGTCGATCTTTGGTCCGGGCTCGGGCGGCTGGATGCAAGGCGAGAGCCCTGTGAAGGGTCAGCCGCCCGAGCCTGGGTGAACATCTGCTGGGGATGTTGCCGGAAACCGAGGCGGAGTCGCTGGCTCATTGCCTCGTGGGTGACAGCGTGCAGAGAAGCATCCACGGCCCCCTGCTCGGAACGAATCATCGGACTCTTCGCTAACGGGGCGCCTCCAGAGCACCGTACTTCCCACGCTTTTCGAATCGCTGAGACAGCGCCCCGCCTTAGGAGCACTTGGCGCGTTCGATAGACAGCTTGAGGAGGACAAGATGAAGATCGTCAGCTACAACATTCGTTTTGGATTGGGCACCGACCACCGAATTGATCTCAAGCGCATCGCCGAAACGGTGTGCGACGCTGACATCATCGGCCTACAGGAGGTCGAGCGGTTTTGGAAACGGGGCGGCATGCTTGACCAGCCGGACATTATCGGCGGTCATTTGAAGGATAGATACTGGGTCTATTGTCCCGCGTTCGACATGGACGCGAGCGAACGCCAAGACAACGGCAGCATTATCCCGACATTCCCCAGATGCCCTTCAAATTCATGGAAATCATACCACCGTTCCACCACCAAGGGAACGGCATCCCTTCCGCAGCCATCCGATGGCTTGATTCTGGAGATTGGTCCTCGTCCGGAAGGCCATTACCCGGATTTTCCGCCATTCAGACAGACCCCTCCTGTCGTTTTCACCTGGCCATCGATTTTCCCGGCCTACACCGGAACGGGTCTTCGTCGTAGATCATCGATCAGACTCAGGATATTCCGGAACAGTTCCCTCGGCACCGCGACCTCGGCCAATTGGAACGTGACGTAGCGGCCATGGCTGACCACCTTGGCGCCGATCTTGACCAGCTTCTCCCGTAGCGTGGTCAGCGACCAGTGCTCGATCTCCTTCGGCAAGGCCAGCATCCGCATGAAGTTGGCGAGATTGTAGGCCAGGGCATGAAGCTGGAGCCGGACAGCATTGTCGCGGAACTTGCGGCACGACAATCGCGTCCATTTGATCGCGTTCTTGCCTTCCTTGATGTATTGCTCCGCCTTGCCCCGCTGATTGTAGAACCAAGTCACCCGCTCGGCGGAACGGGACAAGTTGGTGAGGATGAAGCCGACACGGGGAACCAGTTCACCGGGATGCCATTCAACCTTGGCCACGACACGACGCTTTCTGTCCCAACTTCCAGCCCGGTAGCTGAAGCTGGCGTAATAGCGCCGCACATGGTTGGGCGGACGACCGACGGGGCGGGTCAGCAGGTGGGCAATGCTTTCCTGAAGAATTTGGTTCTTCGGCAACCGGATCGCGTAGAGAAAACCCTCACTTTCCAGGAACTCGTAGATGTCCGGTGCGGCAAAGGCGGCGTCCCCTCGGAAGTAGCGGCGCAGGTTCCGTTCCCGATAACGCTCAACGACCGGTTCCAGAACCTCACGCCAACCGTCGGCACTGTGGACATTGCCGGGGCGAAGGGAACACCGCTCCAGATCGCCGAACTGGTTGAACAGGAATAGTGGATGGTAGCAGGTGCAGCCGAAGTGACCATTGTACGCCGCTCCCTCTTGTTCGCCATGGGTCGGGCTGACGCTTGAGTCCATGTCGAGGATGATCATCTTCGGTGGGCGGCGGTCATGAACCTTGTCGATCCACGCCCCGTTCATCCCAGCCAGGACTTCGATGTTCGCATCGGTCGCCAGAAGCTCCGTCTCGAACCGCCCCATCTGGCTGGTGGACGCGGCCTGTCTGTCCACGGCCTTGCCACCAACAATCCACCGCATGGCGGGATCACGTCCGAGACGGTCGGCGTCGTTTACGTCCTCATAACCACCAAGGCGACCAAACACCGACTGACGGAACTGCCCCGTCATGCCGTGCCATCCGTTCTTGCCGGTACGGCTGTCCTGAAAAATATCCCCGGCAACCTCGGTCAGGCCAAGGGCATCATCAAGCTCCCGATAGACCAGCAACCCGCCGTCGGAAGTGATCTGGGAGCCGTGAAATTCGAGCTTCAGGCGGCGGTCGAAATCGACCCGAAGGCCGTCCCGTTTCGATTCACCCATCGGGTGTGCCATGCAAACCACTCCATCAACGCCTCAACATATTGATTCTTATAGCAGAATCTCCATCTCAGGGCATCGAATATCGAGTTCACTTGGGAAATGGGGGTTATCAACAGACGCCGGCAATTCGGACCCATGGTGCTTTCCCGCTGGCCGATTCTCGCGTCTCGCCTCATCGTGTTTCCAAAACTGGGAACGCTGAAGCACTTCAATATGGACACTGGCGGAATCGAATGTGTGGTCGACGCGCCCTCGGGGCCTATGAGGATCTATTCGATCCATCTTTCTGCGGCCTCCCCCCGCGATCGGCTGCTGCAAATCGACTACCTGCTCGCATGGCACCGGCACGCGTGGTCGAACGGGGGCGCCTGGACGGGCAGCAAGATTATCGACATCATGGACGGGTACGAGGACTTCTTCTGTTTCGAGTGGTCCGACGGCAAGCCCCAGCCACCGATGCCCGACGCAACAATCGTGATGGGTGATTTCAACAGCGAGCCCGAAAGCGAGGAATTTCAGCGGATGGTTGGCACCTTTCACCCGCTCTACGGTCACGTAGATCATTTGGACGGCTTCGTCGATAGCTGGACGGTCGCGGGAGAGCGGTCTGGCGATGACGACTGCATCACCTGGTGGCCCGATCCGCCAGGCCGCTCCCCCGGCCATGGTCTGAGGCTGGATTATTGCTTTGTCAGTCCTGATTTGGGGCACACGGTCAAGCGTGCATGGGTCGACAGTTCTGTGTGAGTCGGACCCGATTTCCTTGGACACAGAATTGGCTTAATCGAAGTGTCCAAGGAGGACCGGAACATGACCGACAATTTTGAGAACAAAGTTGCTGTTGATGGGCCTGTGGTAAACGAGGGCGAGCTTGGCTCGTCCACGTTTTCCCCGGGCCAGGTTTCGCCGGCAGGCCCGCTGGGACTTGGCCAGCGGTGGACGGTGACGCGCAAGCGTGAGGTTGCCCTGCGGCTTTTGCGTGGCGAGCCGGTGGAACTTTTGTCGCGGCAGTTGGGCGTGGAGATTTTCCGGCTCGAGCAGTGGCGTGAGAAGGCGATCGCCGGGATCGATGCCTCGCTCAAGGAACGCAAGGGCGATCCGGTGAAGGCGGAACTGGACATCGCCATGAAGCGGATCGGGGAGTTGATCATGCAGGTGGAACTGCTGGAGGCCAAGACGGAGACGTCCGGCCCTTTGGGGCGGCGGAGGTCGCGGCGATGAGTGCCGCCACCTCTCCCGGCACGGGTTTGGCCTACGGCCTCCAGCGGGTCTGTGCGGCCTGGGGTTTTGCCCGTTCCTCGTTCTACGCCATGAAATCCCGGCAGCAGGCCACCGCTGAGCGCCCACCAGCAAAGCGCCGGGGACCGAAGCCCTCGATCTCGGACGAGGCTCTGCTGGTGGCCATCGAGGCCGACCTGGAGGCATCCCCCTGGGAGGGCGAGGGACACCGCAAGGTCTGGGCTCGGCTTCGGGTCTGTCGTGGCATCCGTGTTTCCCGCAAGCGGGGGCTCCGGGTGATGCGCGAGAACAACCTGCTCTCGCCCCATCGCTGCCGCCGCCGTGGCGGAAATCCCCATGTCGGTGAGATCATCACCCATGCCCCCAACCTCATGTGGGGCACGGACGGCGTTCGGGTGTTCACGGTGGACGACGGCTGGGGCTGGATATTCACCGCCATCGAGCATTGGAACGCCGAGTGCGTCGGCTGGCATGTGTGCAAGCGAGGCGACCGCTTCGCCGCCCTTCAGCCGATCTCCATGGGGCTTGCGAGGCTGTATGCCTCGACCTCCGCCGGTGCGGCGCGGGGGCTGGCCTTGCGGATGGATCACGGCTCCCAGTATCTGTCGGACCACTTCACCAACCAGATCAAGTTCTGGGGCATCCAGCCGTCCTACGCCTTCGTCGAACAGCCCCAGACCAACGGCGTCGCCGAGAGGTTCAATCGCACGCTCAAGGAACAGATCATCCATGGCCGCATCTACCGCAACATCGCGGAGCTGCGGAACGCCGTCCGCGGGTTCGTCGAACAGTACAATGCCCAGTGGATCGTGGAGAAGAACGGCTACCTGAGCCCCGCTCAAGCTCGTCAGGCGTGGCACACCGCGATGTCACTCAGGCCCGCCGCATGAGACAAACTTGTGTCCAAGGAACCGGGTGCGATACAGTCGACAGTTCTGTGGAAGGCTCGGATCATCGGCCTTACTGGGTTGAACTGGATCTGTAGATCGTTCGAGGTTAGCGTCCAATGCTTTCATATCTTCGAGCATCGTCGACTGGTCTACCGGGCAACCGGATCGTCCAAGATATGACCCGCAGGTCGTCAAAGCCCGGCAGGCCGTCAAATCAAACGGTTTGCCGGCGCGAAATCTGCGTTCGGTCAGAGCAAAAGTACGCTCGGACAGATACTGGGGCCACTAAGTGCGCGCCCGGCCCGACAGCCGCAAGCCGTGAACAGGGGTCCAAATGGTTAGGCTAATTGCTCGCAGGTTGGCACTCGGCATTTTGACGATCGTGCTTGTCTCGGGCATTATCTTCGTGGGTGTCGAGCTGCTGCCCGGCGATTCCTGCACCGCCTATCTCGGGCGGGCGGCCCAGGGAACGAGGCTGGAGAATTGTCGCCGGGATTTTGGGCTCGAACGTCCCGCCCTGACACGCTATGTCGAATGGGTCCTCGGCGCGGTCCAAGGCGATTTCGGCGTCTCCCTCAAGCGCAAGACGCCGATTTCCGAAACCGTTGGCACGCGTTTCCGCAATACGGTCGTCCTCGGCGTTACCGCGTCGTTGGTCGGCGTTCCCCTTGCTATCCTGCTTGGAATTTTCGCGGCCCTGTGGCGAGATCGCCCTCCCGATCTGTGGGTATCCACCACGGCGATCTTCGCCATGACGATCCCGGAGTTTGTGACCTCCACGGTTTTAATCTTGATCTTCAGCGTCTGGCTCGGATGGCTCCCCGGAATCGTAACGACACCACCCGACGCGCCGCTATTTGAGTTCCTGTCGGACATCATACTACCGATCATCGCGCTCGCCCTTGTCATGACGGCGCACATATTGCGCATGGTCCGCACCAGCGTGATCGACGTGATGGCAAGCGACTACGTCCAGATGGCGCAACTGAAGGGTGTTCCCTACTGGCAGATAGTGTTCAGGCACGTACTGCCGAACGCCCTGTTGCCGACGATCAACCTTGTCGCCTTGACAATTGCATGGCTGTTGGGGGGCACCGTCGTCATCGAGGTGGTGTTCAACTATCCCGGACTCGGTCGATTGATGATCCAAGCCATATACTTCCGTGACCTCGTGACGGTGCAGGCGATCGCCCTGATCCTGGCGACCCTATACGTCGGCCTGAACCTCTTCGCCGACTTGTTGACTCTTGTGGCAAATCCAAGGCTTAGGACAATGAAAACCTAGCGACCATGACAGTGACGACAAACATAGAGCCCGTCAAACCGAAGAGTGTGTTCGTCAGGTTGCTGACTGTCCTGTTGGCGGTGGTCTCTCGGCCTTCTGGCCTCGTGGGTCTCATTCTCGTGGCTTTCCACATCGTCCTGGCGATCGTGTCGCCGGCGATCGCGCCGTACGATTTCAAGGAGATCAGCGCTCAGCTCATCCTCGATGAGCCCTCCTCCGAGCACTGGTTTGGCACTGATAACCTTGGACGCGACGTCTTCACGCGCACCCTGCTCGGGGGTAGACAGGCGTTACTCGTGACATCCATTTCCACGGTCCTCGCCATTGCCTGGGGTGGATTGTTGGGCGTTCTGCTGGGCCTCGTCGGCGGGCGGCTCGACGAGCTCCTGATGCGTCTCGTCGATGCCTTTCTCTCCCTGCCATGGATCCTGGTCTTACTCTTAATCGTTGTCATGGTCGGTTTCAGCCCCGGCGTGCTGATTCTCACCCTGGGATTCTTCTACGGCATCCCGGTGATACGGATGGCGCGCGCGGCGACGCATGATGTGGTGGCCCTCGACTTCGTGACGGCTGCCCGAGCGCGAGGCGAGAGCCGGTCCACGATTGTCGTGCGCGAGCTCTTGCCCAACGTGCTCGACGTCCTGCTGGTCGAAGGCGCCATGCGTTGGTCATGGATGTTGCTGGCGTTCAGTTCGCTGTCGTTTCTCGGGTTCGGCGTCACTCCGCCCACGCCGGATTGGGGCCTGATGATTTCCGATGCGCGAAGCATCATGTCGTACGCGCCGTGGACGGCGCTGGCCCCCGTCGTTGCGCTCAGCTCGCTGATTATCGGGATCAACTTGAGCGCCGACGCGCTCGCCAAGGCCTTGGGTATCGATCGAGCCCAAAAGGCGCCGGTCTAGAGTCCGCGATGGACGATCCACTGGTCGAAGTGGAAAACCTCTGTGTTGGCTTTACCAGCCAGGCGGAGGTCACGCTGCCGATCCTGCGGAACATCGATCTGACGTTCGGCAAGGGCGAGACGGTTGGACTGGTTGGGGAGTCGGGCTGCGGCAAGAGCACCCTGGCTCTGGCCATGATGGGCTACCTGAAACCCGGTCTGCGCGTGTTGGAAGGCGAATCCCTATTTCGGGGGCGCAATGTGTTCGACATGGACGAGAGTGCTCTCGAAGGCATTCGCGGCGGCGATCTCGCCCTGATTCCACAGAATGCCGGCCAGTCGTTGACGCCGACTTCGAGGATCGGCCGGCAGATCGACGAGGCGGTGAAACTGCACACCAGGCTGGCAATAGAGCAGCGGCGTGAACGCGTTATCGAATTGTTGCTGCAGGTGCGGTTGCCCCAACCGGAGGACATGCTGAAGCGCTATCCCCACGAGCTCTCGGGCGGTCAGCAACAGCGCGTCGCCATCGCCATGGCGTTGGCGGGCGAGCCCAAGGTTCTGTTGCTCGACGAGCCGACGACCGGCCTCGACGTGACCACTCAAGCCCACATCCTCGAGTTGTTGCGCGATTTGGCGGCCGAGACCGGGACTGCGATGGTCTATGTCAGCCATGACCTGGGCGCCATTGCGCGGGTCAGCGACCGTATCGCCGTCATGTATGCCGGGGAACTCGTTCTCGAGGGTCCAGCGCGCCGGGTGTTGAAGCAGCCCGCGCATCCCTATGCCCGCGGGCTGCTCATGTCGATTCCCAGGTTGAAGGAGGCGGTTGTGCCCGCCTCGATGCCGGGACGGCCTCCGCCTCCCGGCGGGGCTGGCCAGGGATGCGGCTTTGCCGACCGCTGTCCCATGGCGGAGCAACGCTGCCGGGACGAAAGACCGGCGCTGGAACCCACCGCCGTCCATGAAATTGTGCGCTGCCATTTCCACGAACGGGTCGAGCAACTCCCACCACCGGAACCGCCGAAACGGCCCGACCGATCGAGCCTGGACGAAACGGACAGCATCCTTCGACTCGATAACGTGTCTATCAGCTATGCCAAGCCCGGCATCGTTGACCAGATTCTGGGCCGGCAACCCGATGTGACGCCAACCATCGACAAGATCGATTTGACAATTCGCCGAGGGGAGACCGTCGGGCTGGTGGGCGAATCCGGAAGCGGCAAGTCGACGATCCTTCGGGCCATTGCCGGCCTATTGCCGCTGCGCGACGGAACCATCACCTATGATGGAACGAATAGTCTCAATGCGCCGGTCGATGAGCGGGCGAAGGATCTCCTGAGACGGGTTCAGCTCATCTTCCAAAACCCGGATGCGTCCCTCAATCCGCGTCATACGGTGGCCGAAATCCTGGCGCTGCCGCTGCGGCTCTATTTCGGTCTTAATGGTGACGAGTTGCACGCGCGCAGCGTCTCGCTGTTGGATCAGGTGCGCTTGCGCGCAGACTATCTCGAGCGCCTGCCGAGCCAGTTGTCCGGCGGCGAGAAGCAGCGTGTCGCCGTGGCCCGGGCCTTCGCCGCCGAGCCCGAACTGGTGCTGTGCGACGAGGTGACGTCGGCTCTCGATGTTTCGGTTCAGGCCGCCGTCCTCGACCTGTTGACCCAGCTTCAGGCCGATCGAGGGACGACCTATCTTTTTGTCTCCCATGACTTGGCGGTGGTCCGTGCCTTGGCCGATCGCGTGGCGGTGCTCTACCAGGGCCGGCTGTGCGAAATCGGCCCCTCGCCGGCAGTCTATCGCCTGCCCTCCCATCCCTACACCGAAGTGCTGATCGGCGCGGTATTGGAGCCCGATCCAGACACCAAGCCGACCTTGGCCGCCGAGGACACGGTGGACCTCTTCCCGCCAGCCAGGGGCTGCCCATTTCAACGCCGCTGCCCACGGCGCATTGGCACGATCTGCGACACGGAGATACCGCCCTGGCAGCCCACGGAGTCTGGCCACGCGATCCGCTGTCACATTCCCTTGAATGAGTTGCATGGTGCGCAGGAGAAGGCATCGAACGCAGTCGCCGCCAAGTAAGCGTAGGCCAGGCTATCAACCGGGGATGTGTTGCAACAGCCCCCCTGGATTTCCGTATTCGCTTATTGAACCGCACACCCCGCTGAATGTCCGAGATGGGTCAACGGACTAAACCGCTCTCGCGGTAGTTTTAGCGACAGGTGGGGCGGTCTTCGGGGTAACGGGGCGGGTCTGTCCTGTGTTGAGATTTGGGGTTTCGAACCTCACTCAAGACAGGTGTCAATGGCGGAGCAAAAAGGGACCACCTCGGCGGTGTAAGAAGGGACCGCTTGGCGGCTGCGGGCTTGTCCCCGTAGTCCACGGGAGGGCCCCGCGCGCGACGCGGCGTGCCCTCAACAGGCTGACGCGGCGGCGCGCGCGGGAGGGACCTGTGGGCCCACGGGGTCAAGCGTGGGCTGGGTGGTCGGTTCAGTTAGCAGTCGGGGTTTGACGCCTGCGGCTCTGGTTGAGCCTGTAGCTGTCACCGTTCATCTCGAGGATGTTGACGTGGTGGGTGAGGCGATCGAGGAGCGCGCCGGTGAGGCGCTCGGAGCCGAACACCTCGGTCCATTCGTCGAAGGGCAGATTGGTGGTGACCAGGGTCGAGCCCCGCTCGTAGCGTTGGCTGAACACCTCGAACAACAGCTCGGCGCCGGTCTTCGACAGCGGCACGAAGCCGAGTTCGTCGACGATCAGAAGCTTGTAGGTGGCGAGCTTCTTCTGGAACCTCAGCAGCTGCTTGTCATCGCGGGCCTCGATGAGTTCGTGGACCAGCGCGGCGGCGGTGATGAAGCCGACCGAGAGGCCCTTCTGGCAGGCCGCCAGGCCGAGACCGAGGGCGATGTGGGTCTTGCCGGTCCCACTGTTGCCGAGCGCGATGAGGTTCTCGCGGCGCTCGATGTACTCGCAGCGGGCCAGCTCCAGGACCAGCGCCTTGTTGAGCGAGGGGATGACCTTGAAGTCGAAGCTGTCGAGGCTCTTGACCACGGGGAAGCGCGCCGCCTTGATGCGCCGCTCGACCATGCGGCGCTCGCGGTCGATCAGCTCGAGCTCGGCGAGTCTCAACAGGTAGCGGACGTGATCGACGCCTTCCGAGGCGCACTGCCGGGCGATCTTGTCGTACTCGCGCAGGAAGGTCGGCAGCTTCAGCGTCTTGAGGTGGTGGGCGAGCAGCACTTGCGGTGTGTCGGTCATGCGCCGAGCCCCGACAGCAGGCTCATGTACGACTTGGCGGACGTCATCGCGACCCGGGCGCGCGGCAGATACGGATAGACGTCGAGGTTGAGCCTGGGCGGCCGCCGCTCGATGCGGCACAGTACCAGGTGCTTCACCGCATCAAAGCCGATTGCGCCGAGCCGCAGGGCGTCGCCGACCGCACCCTCGACCTCCTCGAGCCGGAAGGTCTCCAGTAGACGGAGCACCTGGACGTACTCGCGCTTGCCTGCCTTGCCCATACGAGCTTCGAGGAGCCGCCGCAGAGTGATGAAGGCCTCGGGCAGGTCCCAGCCCGCCAACGGCGCGGCCTGGTCGAGGGCGCCGATCTTCTGCTCGATCAAGGGCAGGTAATGCAGCGGGTCGAAGATCAGGTCCTCGCTGTCGTAGGACCGGCGGTGCCGGGCGATCACCTCGGCCCCGCAGCTGATCACCACCTCATCGACGTAGCCCCGGATGAGCACCTCACGGTGGCCGTAGGCCACGGGCACGGAATAGTCGTTGCTGCGGTAACGCACCAGCGACAGCGAACTCGCCCGTCCAGGGCGCTTATCGCAGGCATCATAGGGAGCAGGCGGCAATGGCAAGAGAACTTGACGATCCCGCTCGAGACGCTCGCCGATGGTCTCCTTATATGTAAGCGTTCGTTCAGGTCGTGGAATCAGCGCGGGCGTTTCCATTCGCCCCGGCCGATTTTAGCGATTGAGGGTGCGTTTCCAATCCCGTCGCAGGGGCCGGAGCCAGACATCCTTTTTAGGCTTGTCGGACTGCCTGTCCCGGTCGTAGCGCCCGCGCCCCTGGGTGGTCCCGACGCGGGTCCAGCCGGAGGCCCTGTAAACGGCGCCGGTGTAGCGCGGGGTCTCGACGAAGGTCTCGATGAGCACGGGCGTGGTGTTGTAGCGCTCGGTCCAGTCATCGGGCAGGCGCCGGCGGATGATGGCCAGGATGTGCGAACCCAGGTTGGGGATATTGATCCAGGGCAGGATCAGGAATCTCGGGTTGTCGACCACGAAGGGAAGGTTCTTCTCGCGCTTCTGCCGTGTCCATCCGATGAAGTTGTCGCGCGGGGCGAGCTTCCACGCGGCGGTGGAGAAGCCGAGCATGGCGAGCGGCCAGCCGTCGCGGTCGTGGACGGCGTAGCGCATCTGGGCGCCGACCAGGGTCTTGTATCCGAGATAGTGGTAGCGGGCGACGAACTCGTTCCAGAGCTTGCTCTCCCGGGTGCCGCGCACGACGGGGCGCAGGTCGAGCGGACGGACCTCGTCGAGGGTCGTCGGGGCCGGGAACAGCGGCGCTTCGGTGTCCGGCCCGAAGACGATCGGCCCGGGCCGGTTCTGCCGTCCCTGCGGCGCCGGCAGGGCGATCAGGCCGTCCCTGTGCATGGCCAGCATGGCGACCCTGGCCATCATGTCCTTGAGGCCGCCGTCGGGCTTGAACCAGCCGATGCGCCGGCAGAACTCCTTCGACAGCATATGGCGGTTCAACGGCGGCGGCCCGGCGATCAGCGCGCGCAGCAGCGCCATTTCCCCGGCGGTGAAGTCGCGGCCGTAATAACGGCACTCGATCGCGCCGGTCACGCCGGCGCCATGAGTTCGCGCCTGCGCTCCTCGCTCATCGACCATGGCAGCCACGGCGACAGGTCGTCCGGTGGTTTGCGATCGTTCTCCGCGCACGCTGCGAGCCACGTGTCCAGCCAGCTCAGGATGTCGATGCCATTCATCGAGAGCGTGCCCACCACCGAGTACATGATCGCCGTGAACCTGGCGCCGTCCTCGCTGTCGGAACCGAACGACAGTCGTCGCCCTATGGCCGGACCTCGTAACAATCTTTCGGCGCGATTGTTATCCAGAGGCACCTGCGGGCGGTCGACGAACACGCTCAGCCCTTCGCGATGGTTCAGCAGCGAGCGCAGCGCCCTGCCCTGGCGCGCCTGGTCCGGCAGGCCGACCAACTCCCGGGCGGCCTCCGCGAACAGGCCGTCGAGCGCCGCCTTCAACGCGCCCTGCGCCGCGTCGAACGCCGGCGTCTGGCGCTTGATCACGGGGTCGTAATGAGCCAACCTCGCCTCGTTCAGGCGGTAGATCGACGCGATCCGCTCGATCCATCCCTGGCACCAGTCCGTCAGTCTCACCTGGCCGGCCGCGCACTCGACAAAATCGCGGCGCATATGGGACCAACAGAATGCAAGGGTCACCTTGCCCTCGCGAAGGCGAGCGAGTCGCTTGTAGGCGCTATAGCGATCGCAGACGATGACCGTGTCGAGGAGAGCGTCGCCGAACAGCTTCTGCGCCGCCTCGGCGCTGCGCGAGGGGTCGATATGGAAAGAGACCGCGTCATTGCTGACCGAGACCCACAGCCAGGCGCGGCTCGAGCGGTCTTCCCCGCGAAGTTCCTGGACGCGCCAGCTGGTCTCGTCGGCATGGCGCAGCGCCGCCTTGTTCTGGTGCGCAAGGATCGCCTCGGCCAGCGGCTCGAGCAGCGGCACGAACCGCTTCAGGCTGTCGGCCAGCGTCCCCGGCGAGACCGTCAGCCCTTGGGCGGACATCCACGCGGCAACGCGGTGCACGGGGCGGAAGCAGGCACAGTGCTCGAACAGGAAGCGTGCCCAGAAGCTGGTCCCGTAGAGCGTCCTGGGGAACAGCCGCGGCACCGGGGGCGCCGACACTTCCATGGGCGACGACGCGCACTCGCAGGTCCGGCGCCAGCGCGGACGGCGGATCACGCGCTTGTAGGCCTTGACCTCGATCTCGACGAGGGTGGATTCCTCGGCGCCGTTCGGCGCATAGGGCTGCCCGCACCGGCCGCAGACGCACGCATCCGGCGGCGGGTTGTGCTCTTCGGTGCGCTCATCGAGCCCGGGCCGCTGGGTGCGGCCGTGGCCGGGCGCGCCGCGCTGCTGGCCGCGCTTGTGTTCCGAGCCCGGCTTGTCCTGCTGCTCGCTCTTGCGGCCGTAGAGCGCCCTCGACAGCACCGCCCCGGTCGCACGAAGCCTCTCAAGCTGGACTTCCAGTGTCTCGATCCGGTTCCGCGACGTCTTCGCGCCCTTGCGCAGGCGGGCGTTCTCCCGGGACAGCGACTTGATCGTAGCCTTCTGGCGCCGCGACCTTCGCAGAGCCCTGCGGAGATCGGCGTCTGCAACGGACAGCGACTTCGACAACGTCTTCCTGACCGCCCGAAGCCCGGCAAGCTCGGACTCGAGTGCCTTCCTGATCGCGCGAAGCTTGGCAGGCTGAACCGCCAGCGCCGCTTTCCGGGTCTCCAACTCCCGCATGGTCCTGCGCAGACGGGCGTTGCCCTTGCGCAGCGCGTTGATCGTCGTCTTCTGACGCCGTGATCGCCTTAACGCCGCGCGCAGTTGAGCGGCCTCGTCGGACGGCAGCTTCGACAGGGTCGCCCCGGCCGCCCGAAGCTTGGCGAGCCGGGCCTTCAACTTCTCCTTACCGGCTTTGGACACCTCCAGGGCATGGCGCAGCCAGAAAACCTCGTCGGACAGCGACCGGGCGCGGGCCTCGGCGTCGCCCAGTATCCTCACCTCCCGGTGGAGCCGAAGGGACTCGCTGGACAGCTTCTTCGCGGTCTCCCTGATGCGCTCCGTCCTCTCCTTCTCCTGGTCGAGGCGCGTGTTCAGCCGGGCGTTCTCCTTGTCCCGCCGGACCACCTCCTTGTCGAGCCGGCGGAGTTCCGTGCGAAGCGACCTGACGGTCTCCTTCTGGTCCGGGGAAGGCTCCAGGACGGTGCGCCGCCGGGGCGGAGCGGGCCACGGCCCGGTCGCGCCCTCTCGGGCCTTCGATGCCGCCAGGGCCTTGCGCAGCCGGGCGTTCTCCTTGCGCAGCGCCCCGGCCGTATCGAAGGCCGACGCGATGCCGGCTTCAGAAAGGAGCGTCTCCAGGCGCGCCACTTCCGCCTGCAAGGACGGCACGTCCCTTGCCGTGCGGCGGGCTTCCTTCGTCTCTTCGACGGCCTCACTCAGCCTGCGCCGGCAGGCCTTGAACCGAGACTTCCACGAACCGCCATCGCTGCGGGCGGCCACTTCCGCCCAGCGCAGCTCTTCCGCGCGCGCTTCGGCCGCGTCCGCCCGCGCCCGTTCCCGCTCACACTGTGACCGCCAGTCGCGCGGCGCGTGCTCCGGCGCCGACACGGGGGACAACCGGACCCCGCCATTACCCTCGACCAGCGTCAGGTTGGTGCCAAAATCCTCGTCCAGAACCACCATGCGCACGACGATAGCGCATGGCAAATCGCGTTACCAGCAGAAAGACAGCACCTTGTGGGGCCTCGCCTCAACGTGGGAGATGCGCTTGACGGGACCCATTCCACGGCCTGAACGAACGCTTACGGCCAAGCCTTGCCTTGCCATGCTCCTCGCTCCGGCCTGCCAAGCCTGGTCTGGCTCGGACGTACTCCCTGACTCCCCTTATCGGCACGTCTAGCCTAACCATGTTCCCCGCCTTGCCAAGCCGCGTATGGCCTCGCCAGACCCTGCCAAGCGCCGTACCCTGCCTGAGCGGCCGTGCCAACCTTGCCCTGCCACGCCTCGAGCCTTGTCAGCTGCTCTTGGTGACCTCCACCTCGAAGCGGCCGAACAACCCACCGCGCTGCGGCCGATAGTCGCCGAGTCCGATGCGTGTGCCGGCAATATCTGCCCACAATTTGATGTTGAAGAGGTCCGCGACATCAGGGTCGTGCTCGGCTTCGACCGTCAGAAACCAAACGGGAAAGATCGCGCGCGTGCGGATAACGCGCGACGTGCCCACCTTGACTGAACGGCGATCGACGAAGGTGTCCTGCTGCTCCCACAGTGCGTCCGGCCCGTCCGGCCCGTCATAGTCGAACTTCACGCTTGAGACCGTGAACGAGCCAGAGAATAGCGGCCCTTCCTTGCGTCGCTTGGCGGCGGCGTAGAGGCACGAATGAACGTTGTCGATCGGGATGGTAGGCCGGCCGGCGGTATCGAGATACAGCGAACAGTGGAACTCGCGTCGCGCGAGCTCGATGATATCGGTCTCGGTCTTCTTCCGTTTGCCGGTAATCTCGCTCAGCCACCGCGCGTCCCGCGACAGCGGGTCCGAGGACCTATCGGAGTGCATCAGCAGCGGCGAAACGCCCTTGCATTCGATCCTGATGGACATTCATTGTGCCTCCTGTCGTGGTGACCAGCGAGCCGGTTGACAAGTTGCCACACAAGCATCTCGTACGCCGACGGTGACAGCCTTACGAAATTCTGTGGGAACATGCCCACCAACTAACTGATGCTAGGGTCCAAGTGATCTACACGACTGATCAGAAAGTGCAAATTCTTGCCTCGTTTGACCGTGATTCCTACGACATTTGACCCTAAATCCGGCAGTTGGGCGAAGGGTTGATGGCGGGATTCCCTTGTAGACTGGGGGAGGGGAATTTATCACCTCTCTAAATTATTGATGTAACTCTATAATTCTGGACTCACTCTCGCGCGTTCCCGCCAACACGATATCGGTGCCCCTACTGCGACGGGCCGTCTCGCGTTCTTGCGCGTCGCCTTCTCGCCGTCGGCGAATATGCTCCTCGGCGGCGCGCGTGTTGCCGCCGACGCCGGTCGATGGAGGGACTCACGCACTGCCGATCCCCCAGGTCTCCCGCCACAATTCGAACATCAGGACGGTCCATAGTTGATACTGACGGTTTCGGTTGCCGGAGAGGTGCTCGGCCCAGGCGCTGCGGATCGGCGCAGGCTCGAAATAGCCCCCCTCCCGCAGGCGCTTCTCGGCGAGCAGGCCCTCGGCCCAGTCCCTGAGCGGTCCCCGGAGCCAGCAGTCGATCGGCACGCCAAAACCCATCTTCGGGCGGTCGGTGAGCCGCTCCGGCACGTAGCGGCGGAGCACTTGGCGCAGCAGCCACTTGCCCTGGCCGCCCCGCACCTTCATGGCGGCGGGCAGGCGCCAGGCGAACTCCACGACCCGGTGATCAAGCAGCGGTACCCGCGCTTCGAGCCCGACCGCCATGCTTGCGCGATCGACCTTGGCGAGGATGTCGTCGGGGAGATAGGTCACGGTATCAAGGAGCTGCATGCGCTCCGTGAAGCCCGTGAAGTCGCGTCGGAGCGTCGCGTCCCAGAGGATTCCGCGCGGCTCCCGCCCTCTTGAGACCAGCGCGTCCGGGTCGACCCACTGAGACACAAGCTGCCGGTAAAGCGCGTCCTCGTCCGTTGCCGACAGGAGGCCGGCGAGCTTGTGCGCCTTGTCGCCGGCTTGCGGCGGGCGCAGCGAGCGCGGTACCGCCTGGAAGAGGCAGTCCCAGGCAGATGGAGGGACGGCGCGCAACTGCGACGCGAGCGCGGCCCGCAGCGGGCGCGGCCAGGCCCTGACCCGCCGCCACAGTGCCGCCGCCCTGACATGGCGGTTGTAGCCCGCGAAGACCTCGTCGCCGCCGTCGCCGGAGAGCGCGACCGTCACGTCGCGCCGGGTCATCTCGGAGACCAGATAGGTGGGAATCTGCGATGAATCGGCGAAGGGTTCGTCGTACCAATCGGCGAGCCGGGGCAGCACCGCGAGCGCATGATCCTCCGTGACGCGGAGTTCAGTGTGATCCGAGCCCAGGTGCGCCGCGACCCGCTTCGCATCATCTGCCTCGTCGTAGCCTGCCTCGGCGAAGCCAATGGTGAAGGATTTGACCGGCCTCTCGCTCTCGGCCTGCATCAGGGCCAGCACGGTCGAGCTGTCGATGCCACCGGAGAGGAAGACGCCGAGCGGCACGTCCGCGACCATCCGCCGCTTCACGGCATCGCGCAGGAGCGTATCGAGCGATTCGACGGCGGCTCCGTCGTCGAGCGCGTCACGCCCGCGCACGGCGTCGCGCGCGAGACTCCGCAGGTCCCAGTAGCGGTGACGCTTTTCCGCCCCGTGCACGTCGATCTCGACCATGCAGCCCGGCTCCAGCTTCTCGATCCCCTGGAAGATGGAGTGCGGTGCAGGCACGTAGGCGTGCCGGAGGTAGGCGGCGAGGGCGTCCCGATCCACCACCGGGCGCCAGGCGGGATGGTCGGCGAAGGCCTTGGGCTGGGAGCCGAAGAACAGCACCCCGCCTGAGCGGCCCCAGTAGAGCGGCTTGATGCCGAGGCGGTCGCGGACCAGAGTGAGGCGCCGGGCGTGCACGTCCCAGAAGGCGAAGGCGAACATGCCGATGAACTTCGACACCGCGCGCTCCACACCCCAGGCTGTCAATGGCGGAGCAAAAAGGGACCACCTCGGCGGTGTAAGAAGGGACCGCTTGGCGGCTGCGGGCTTGTCCCCGTAGTCCACGGGAGGGCCCCGCGCGCGACGCGGCGTGCCCTCAACAGGCTGACGCGGCGGCGCGCGCGGGAGGGACCTGTGGGCCCACGGGGTCAAGCGTGGGCTGGGTGGTCGGTTCAGTTAGCAGTCGGGGTTTGACGCCTGCGGCTCTGGTTGAGCCTGTAGCTGTCACCGTTCATCTCGAGGATGTTGACGTGGTGGGTGAGGCGATCGAGGAGCGCGCCGGTGAGGCGCTCGGAGCCGAACACCTCGGTCCATTCGTCGAAGGGCAGATTGGTGGTGACCAGGGTCGAGCCCCGCTCGTAGCGTTGGCTGAACACCTCGAACAACAGCTCGGCGCCGGTCTTCGACAGCGGCACGAAGCCGAGTTCGTCGACGATCAGAAGCTTGTAGGTGGCGAGCTTCTTCTGGAACCTCAGCAGCTGCTTGTCATCGCGGGCCTCGATGAGTTCGTGGACCAGCGCGGCGGCGGTGATGAAGCCGACCGAGAGGCCCTTCTGGCAGGCCGCCAGGCCGAGACCGAGGGCGATGTGGGTCTTGCCGGTCCCACTGTTGCCGAGCGCGATGAGGTTCTCGCGGCGCTCGATGTACTCGCAGCGGGCCAGCTCCAGGACCAGCGCCTTGTTGAGCGAGGGGATGACCTTGAAGTCGAAGCTGTCGAGGCTCTTGACCACGGGGAAGCGCGCCGCCTTGATGCGCCGCTCGACCATGCGGCGCTCGCGGTCGATCAGCTCGAGCTCGGCGAGTCTCAACAGGTAGCGGACGTGATCGACGCCTTCCGAGGCGCACTGCCGGGCGATCTTGTCGTACTCGCGCAGGAAGGTCGGCAGCTTCAGCGTCTTGAGGTGGTGGGCGAGCAGCACTTGCGGTGTGTCGGTCATGCGCCGAGCCCCGACAGCAGGCTCATGTACGACTTGGCGGACGTCATCGCGACCCGGGCGCGCGGCAGATACGGATAGACGTCGAGGTTGAGCCTGGGCGGCCGCCGCTCGATGCGGCACAGTACCAGGTGCTTCACCGCATCAAAGCCGATTGCGCCGAGCCGCAGGGCGTCGCCGACCGCACCCTCGACCTCCTCGAGCCGGAAGGTCTCCAGTAGACGGAGCACCTGGACGTACTCGCGCTTGCCTGCCTTGCCCATACGAGCTTCGAGGAGCCGCCGCAGAGTGATGAAGGCCTCGGGCAGGTCCCAGCCCGCCAATGGCGCGGCCTGGTCGAGGGCGCCGATCTTCTGCTCGATCAAGGGCAGGTAATGCAGCGGGTCGAAGATCAGGTCCTCGCTGTCGTAGGACCGGCGGTGCCGGGCGATCACCTCGGCCCCGCAGCTGATCACCACCTCATCGACGTAGCCCCGGATGAGCACCTCACGGTGGCCGTAGGCCACGGGCACGGAATAGTCGTTGCTGCGGTAACGCACCAGCGACAGCGAACTCGCCCGTCCAGGGCGCTTATCGCAGGCATCATAGGGAGCAGGCGGCAATGGCAAGAGAACTTGACGATCCCGCTCGAGACGCTCGCCGATGGTCTCCTTGTGGCCCCGCAGCCGCGCCGCCTGGCGCCGGCGGCACTGTTCGGCGAGAGCATCGTTGAGGGCCGCGAAGCTCTCGGCACGCGGGACGGGGACCAGGAAGTTCCGCCGGATGAAGCCGACCAGTCCCTCGACCTTGCCCTTGTCGTTGCCCTTGCCCGGCCGGCCGAACCTGTCCTCGAACAGATAGTGGGACTGAAGCTCCGTGAAGACGCGCGTTCGCTGCCGCTTCCCATCGCCCAGGATCCGGGCAACCGCCAGCTTGGTGTTGTCGTACAGGATGGATCGGGGGACGCCGCCGAAGAAGGCAAACGCCGCGTTGTGGCCATCGCAGAATGCTTCGGTCGTCTCCGCCGGATAGGCCGCAACAAAGCAACCATCACTGTGGGGAAGGTCGAAGGCAAGGAAGTGGATCTTCCGTAACGCGCCGCCGATCACCGCCATCGCTTCGCCGAAGTCCGCCTGGGCGTGACCGGGGGAATGGGAGAGTGGCACGAACACCTCACGCGACCGAAGCCCCTGCTCACGAACGTAGTCCTTCACGATGGTGTAGCCGCCCGTGAAACCGTACTCGTCCCGGAGGCGGTCGAAGATGCGCTTCGCAGTGTGCCGTTGCTTGCGGTGGCTGGTCCGATCGTCTTCCAAGATCCGATCGATGATTCCCGTGAACGGACCCAGCTTTGGCCGCCTCGGCGGCGCGCTTCGGCGATACCCTGGCGGCACCGAGAACGACAGCATCTTACGGACCGTCTTGCGGTCTACACCAAACACCCGCGAGGCCTCGCGGGTGCTCATCCCCTCGACATGACACGCCCGCCGAACCCGTGCGTACAACTCCACCCGATACATCCCCCCCGCCTTCCAGTCAGAGCAACCCTGACAGAAGGCTATACGCGGTCCCATTTTGGTCCGCCGCAGCCGGATCGACCGGCCGCTTCAGTGGGGGATTATTGCTCTGCCGTTCTCACAGGTCGGTGATCAGCTTCCAGTCGATACGCGGGCGTCCGATCGGCTCCTCCGGCTCTCGGGCATGCAGCACCGTGAGTACGAGCACCGGGTAGCGCTTCTGCTTGGCGATCGGCGGCCGGATGGTCATGCGGCGGTAGGAGAGTTCAACCTGGGTGGAACCGAGCTTGCCCTTGTCGTCACGGACAGCGACCCGGTGCAGCCCGCGGTGGCCGGATTAAATCGGAATCAGTGGCCGCTTTGCCTCGGAATGCGCACCCGACAAGGAATCACGTTCTACTCCAATAATGCAACAAATTGGGGCAACACCCTGATAAACCCCAAGATGTGGGTAATTGAAAGGTCGTCGGAACGCTTACCCCCATCCCCCATACCCCCATACCGGTCCAACCGAACATTTACCTTTCACCCTGCGCAGTGCTGCGCACAACTTGGAAACAAAACGGTGCCTATACGGTACCTGGGCAAAACAGGGTTCTTTGCCACAAAAGAAAATCCCCGCCATCCTATTGGAATAGCGGGGATTATTTGGTTGCGGGGGTTGGATTTGAACCAACGACCTTCAGGTTATGAGTTTCGTTACATATGGCAGACAGGGGTGCGCACACGTGCGCAGGAGTATGACAAATCGCAGTATTACACGGGATTCGGAGATTCTCTCTACGACAGACGTACACAGGGATGCGCTCTGGTTTACCTGAAAGTGTTTGCCAATAGTTAGCCATGGTGATACATGCTCCCTCTCCCGTCAAGGAGCAATGCCGTGGCAAACCGCATTCCCCGTATCACCAAGCGCTCCGTCGATCCCATCAAGGTCGGTGGGACGGATACCGTCTATTGGGATGGAGAACTCACAGGCTTCGGCCTGCGTGTTCGGCGCTCGGGACGCAAGAGCTACGTCGTCCAGACCCGCATCACCGGGAAACTGTGCTGGTTCACCATCGGCCCTCACGGACCGCTGAACCCGGATCAGGCGCGTGCCCGCGCGTTGGAGATATTGGCTTGCGCGAAGAAAGGCATCGACCCGCGCGACGCAGCGGCGCAACGCGAGGCAGAGCCGAGCATGGCTGATCTCGGGCGTAGGTTCCTGGAGGAATATGTCCCAGTCCATTGCAAGCCGAGCACCCGGGAAGAGTACCGCCGTTCGGTGAGGCTGTTTGTCGACCCCGTGATCGGGGAGTTGCGGGTTCCAGAGGTGCAGCGCAAGGACATCGCCACCCTGCATCACGGCCTGCGGGACAAGCCCTATCAGGCCAACCGGACGCTCGGGGTGCTATCCAAGATGTTTTCGCTCGCCGAAGTCTGGGGCTGGCGCCCCGACGGCACCAATCCCTGCCGGCATGTCAAGCGCTACAAGGAGCACAAGCGGGAACGGTTCCTGTCGCCGGGAGAGACCGAGCGGCTGGGCCAGGTCCTGCGCGAGGCCGAAGAAGAGATGCCCTCGGCAGTAGCCGCCTTCCGCCTGCTTCTGCTGACGGGCTGCCGGATGTCGGAGATCCGGGATCTCCGCTGGCACTATGTGAAGGACGACTGTATCGAGCTTCCCGATGCCAAGACCGGCGGGCGGGTGGTGCCACTCGGTCCCGAGGCCCGCGCGGTGTTGTCAGCCATTTCCCGTGACGAGGACAATCCCTGGGTCATCGCGGGCCGCCTCCCCGGCTCTCACCTCACCGACCTGCAACGCCCCTGGCGGCGCATCCGCAAGCAGGCGGGCCTTGAGGACGTGCGGATCCACGATTTGCGCCACTCCTTTGCCTCGCGCGCGCTGGCTCTCGGCGAGAGCCTGACCATGATCGGGAAATTGCTCGGGCATACCCAGGTGCAAACAACAGCCCGGTATGCCCATCTCGCCCGGGACTCCATCCAAACCGCAGCAGCCCGCATCACCGGAAGCATCGGCGGGAATCTCTTGGGCGGTGACGAAATGAAGCGTGCTCTCACCCGGGGATGAGGACTCGGTGTTTGCTCCTTTACTTGCCGAGCGCCCGCACGACAGCTTCCGGATCACTGTCGATGACAGTCAGTAAGACACGGGCGGCACGATCCGGAACGCGGCGGCCTTGTTCCCAATCCTGCAAGGCGCGCGCATCGAGACCAAAACGATCCGCGAACTTCTGACGGCTCAGCCCCAAGCGTTTGCGAAGCGCGAGGACCCGCTCGGCGGCAGGGTCGTCGACGAACCGGCACGGCAGATCAACCTCGCCGCGCACATGGGCAAGAACCTCGCTCAGTGCCGCCTCGACCTCGCGACCGACCTGAGTTCGTTCCATATTCATTTGTCCGTCCCCCTTTTCTTGATTGCGGTCACCAGCCGTGACAGCACTTTCTTGTCCGCCGAGGTCAGATCGTCGCGATCTGCCTTAGCGTAAGCCGTCAGCAAATAGATGGCCTCCGGGCCGGAATGGTAGAAGTAGATTGTCCGTATGCCGCCCCGCTTGCCCCGGCCGGAACCCGCCCATCGCAATTTGCGAATGCCTCCCGTTCCCCGAATGACCGGCGCTTCGTCAGGGTCGGCGACGATCGCCGCCTCCATTTCCTTCCGGGCTTCCTCCGAGATCAACTTGCGAATGGCCCGTTCATAAGTGCGGGTAACGAAGAGCTGCATCAACGCCCAATATGCGGCAATGCCGCATATAATTCAAGCGCCCATTTCGTCGATGGGGTTTACCGGACGTCGGCATAGGCCCGGAGGCACATGAACATCGCTCAGGCCGCATAAATGAAGAACGCCTGTCTGGGTTTTGGCCGCAACGTCACTTAAAGGGGGAGTTCCTCGGCGAGGATCTGAACGGAACGCTCGGCACTGCCACTGATGTAGGGCGGGTACTTCTCGTTGACGATGAGCACCTTCACCGAGCATCCCCGTTCCGGGAGATCAGGCGTCCGCGCTTCCGGAGTCCACTTCCTGCCGGCGAATGTCGACGGGACGCAGTTCGTAATGGTGATCGGCCCGCTCTTCGCCCGAGCCGCGGCCGTAGTATTGCCAAGCCGGAAAGTTGAAGTCCGCCGTCAATGATCGGGGCAGCATGAAGGCGGCACGGAGGAAGGCTTCGAGATCAGGCACGTCATACAGATTGATGTTGAATCCCCAACGCTCCACGCGGCGTTGTAACGTTAACCGCCATTTGGCCAGCTTGTGGGCGCCGACGCCGGAGATTATGCAACGGTCGTCACTTGCCGCCACTGTCTCATCGCGTCGCCGCGGAATTGGCGGAGTGTTCGGCGGGAGACCAGATGGCGTTGGACGTTGAAGAGGTTGTAGACGGTCGCATGGACGGCGAGGAACCGCTGCGCGGACGCGGGCGATTTGAACCGCTGCATCTTTCGCTCTCGTCGTCGCACCGGCTGATGTGAATTTTCTGCCCGATTGTTCTTTCGCAGGCCTTGCTCATGCTGAGCCGAGAGGGCAAGCAAACGGATCGCGGCGCCGTAGGAGCGGAGTTTATCGGTTACAATCGTCGCCGGCGCGAAGCCCTGCTTCTTCAAGAGTTTCCGCATCAGCCGAATTGCCGCCCGAGCGTTCCTGCGGGATTGAACCAGGAAATCCAGGACTTCGCCCTCACTGTCCACGGCACGCCAGAGATAGAACTGCCTCCCTCGAATTACGACGACCATCTCGTCCAGGTGCCAGCGTTCGGTCGGTCGTGGCCGCCGACGTTGAATCCGCCGCGCATAGGCCCGACCGAATTTCAAGACCCATCTTCGAACTGTCTCATACGAGATGTCGAGACCACGCTCGGCAAGCAGGTCCTCAACGTCCCGATAGCTCAGCGTGAAACGGCAATAGAGCCAGACGGCATGCTGGATGATGACCGGTGGAAAGCGGTGACGACGGTAGGATATCTTGCACATCCAGAGACGCTAAAGCACCGGCCGTGCCGAAGCCACGCTGTTAACGTGACAATGCCGCCCGTCCTCCTCGGCCTGGCTGAACTGGTTGTTGGAGGCCAGGTTGGCGAGGTCGAACAGCGGCGTGTTCAACCCGGCATAGTCCCAGTCGATGAGCCACAGACGCTCGCCGTCGTCCATGAAATTGGCGGGCAGCAGGTCGTTGTGGCCGAAGACCATGCGCACCGCCCCGAGCGCCGCTTCGAGCTCGGCGTTGATCGCGAGGTAGCGCGGCACCTCGCCCAGCATGCGACTATTCCCTTCACGCAGGCTGACGGCGTAGCCGCGCACCACCTGGAACACCCAAAACGCCAGCAGCGGACCCTGGTAGTGCTTGGGAATCTCGTCGTGGACGCGGCGGATCAGCGGCACGATGCGGCCCTCGCCCAGGGCCGCGCGCACCTCGGCGTCGCCATACGTCGCGCCGTCGATGAAGCGCAGCACCAGGGCGCCGGGCTCGGCATGCACCACCTCGGGCGAGACGCCGGCGGCAAAGGCCGCGCGGCTCGCCGCCAGCTCGTTGAAGCGCATGATGCCGTGGACCGGGATGTCGTCCGCGACGCGCACCACGAAGCGCTCGCCCCGGTCGGCGACCACGAAGTTGAGGTTGGTGATGCCGCCGGTCAGCGGCTCGGGCTCGACCGGGCCCGACCAGAAACTCAAACCGGCGGCCTTGGCGGTGGCGGCTTCGGCGCTCATGAAGCTCTCCTACTCAAGGCCCAGCTCGCGTTTCTTGCGGCGGCTCCAGGCCGAGATCAGCCGGTCGGAGATCATCGCGATGAAGGCGACGCAGGCGCCGGCCACCAGGCCGCGCCCGGTATCCGCCTTGGTCAGCGCGATATAGACCTCCTGGCCCAGGTCGCGGGTGCCGACCAGCGCCGTGATGACCAGCATGGAGAGGCCGAACATGATGGTCTGGTTGACGCCCAGCATGATCTCGGGCAGCGCGAGGCGCAGCTCGACCTTCCACAGCCGCTGCCAGCGGTTGCAGCCGGCCGCGGTCGCCGCCTCGATGATCGACGGCGGCACCTGGCGGATGCCGTGGTCGGTGTAGCGGATCGCCGGCACCAGCGAATACATCACGACCGCGATCATCGCCGAGAAGTCGCCAACCCGGAACAGCATGACGACCGGGATCAGGTAGACGAAGGCGGGCAGCGTCTGCAGCGTGTCGATGGCCACCTGGACGACGCGGTGAACGCGTTCGTTGCTCGCCGCCCAAATCCCGATCGGCATGCCGATCAGCGAGGCGAAGGCGACCGAGATGCCGACCAGATAGGTCGAGATCATTGCCTTTTCCCAGTTGCCGGTGACGACGATGAAGGTCGCCAAGCCGGCGACCAGCGCGGCCAGCCGCGCACCGCCGAGCTGCCAGCCGGCGAGCGCGAGCATGCAGATCACCGCCGGCCACGGTATCGCCAGCAGGAAGCGCTTGAACGGGATCAGGACGTTGAGCAGCAGGAACGTCTTCACCGCCTCGAGCTGGTCGAAGAAGTTGATGTTGATCCATTTGACCAGCGCGTCCCAGAACGGCCCGGTGGTCAACGACCAGGCCTCGGGGAACGACTGGATCGGCGGCACGACGATGCCGAGCGCCGTGGTGACGGCGATGATCGCGGCCGCCGCGGCGAGGTGCGGGTGGCGCTTGAGGAAGCCCGCCGCCGGGTCGCGGCGCTCGGGCGGCGGCTTGGCGGCGAACGCCTGGCTGAGCCGGTCGAGCGCGATGGCCAGCAGCGTGATCGCGATGCCCGCCTCGAGGCCGTCGCCGATCGCCAACCGGCGGAGCGAGGTCAGTACGTCGTGGCCCAACCCGCCAGCGCCGATCATCGAGGCGATGATCACCATGTTGAGCGACAGCATGATGACCTGGTTGACGCCGACCATCAGGGTCGGGCGCGCCGAGGGGATCATCACCTTCCACAACAGCTGGCGCCGCGAACAGCCCGCCATGTGGCCGAACTCGACGATCTCGGCGGCGACCAGCTTGAGCGCCAGCATGGTACAGCGCACCATCGGCGGCATCGCGTAGATGATCGTCGCGGTCATCGCCGCGACCGGGCCGAAGCCGAACAGGAACAGCACCGGCACCAGATAGGCGAATACCGGCACGGTCTGCATGAGGTCGAGCACAGGCGTGATGATCGCCTCGGTGCGCGCGCTGCGCGCGCCCCAGATGCCGACCAGCAGGCCGCCCAATACGCCGAGCGGCACGGCGACGACGATCGACGACAGCGTCACCATCGCGCTGTCCCACTGGCCGAACACGGCGAGATAGAGGAAGCACAGTCCGACCAGCAGCGCGAGCCACTTGTCGCGCGCGTGGGCGCCAAGCATCGCGACGACCGCGACGACGGCGATCCACGACAGCCGCGGCAGGCGGTAGACGACGTCCTCGTCGGCGCCGAAGACGAGCTTGAATCCCGAGGCGAGCAGGCCATCGGCCGCCTCGAGCGGCCAGGTCAAAAGCCATGCGATCGAACGCGTCAGCTCCTTGAAGGTGAACAGGCCGAGATCGGCGCTGTTGATAAGCCATTTCATGAAACCGCTGATCCAAACGCGCAGCGGCACGACCCAGTCGCGCGGGTACTTCGCCGCCCAGGGCAGGTACTCGACCGCGGCGTAGAGCGCGACGGTGAGCAGCAGCGCGATCGCCCAGGCGATCGCCCAGCGGCTGGGCCGCGCGAATGGCGCGCGGGCGGTCTGGCTCGCCAGGCTCACTTGCCGTCCTCGGCGCCGTCGTCGGCGGTCCTGCGCACCAGCACGTCGAGCACCGCCTCGCGGGTCAGCTGGCCGATCACCTTGCCGTCGCCGTCGGTCACCGCTACGGGGCGGTCCTGGTCGACGACGCGCGCGGCGAGGTCCTCGATCTTGGTCGCCGCCGCGACGCTGCCGGCGAAGTCGGCGCCGGGCGCGGCGGGCGCCATCACCGAGCGCGCCGACAGCACCTTGGCGCGCGGGATCTCACGAGTGAACTCGGCGACGTAGTCGGTCGCCGGATCGGTCACCAGGTCCTCGGGTGTGCCGATCTGGATGATCGCGCCATCCTTCATGATGGCGATGCGGTCGGCGAGGCGAATCGCCTCGTCGAAATCATGGGTGATGAACACGATGGTCTTGTGCAGGACGCCCTGGAGGCGCAGGAACTCGTCCTGCATCTCGCGCCGGATCAGCGGATCGAGCGCCGAGAACGGCTCGTCCAAGAGCCATATCTCGGGCTCGACGGCGAGCGAACGCGCGATGCCGACACGCTGCTGCTGGCCGCCCGAGAGCTCGCGCGGGTAATAGGCCTCGCGGCCGGCCAGACCGACCAGCTCGATGACCTCGCGGGCGCGCGCCTCGCGCGTCGCGCGGTCGACCCCCTGGACCTCGAGCGGAAAGGCGACGTTGCCGAGCACGCTGAGGTGCGGCAGCAGGGCGAAGTGCTGGAACACCATGCCCATCTTGTGGCGGCGGATTTCGATCAGCGCCTTGGCGGACGCCTTAAGGAGGTCCTCGCCCTCGAAGACGACCGCGCCGGCGGTCGGCTCGATGAGCCGGGACATGCAGCGCACCAGCGTCGACTTGCCCGAGCCCGACAGCCCCATGATGACGAAGATCTCGCCGTCGCCGACGGCGAAGCTCGCGTCACGCACCGCGCCGATCAGGCCGGCCTCGTCGAGCGCCGCGTCGCTCGGCGCGTGATCGTGCGCCGCGAGGAAACGCTCGGCGCCCGTGCCGAACAGCTTCCAGACGCCGCGGCAGGTGATCTTGGCGTCGGGCGGCGATGCGCCGTTCTGCCCCGCCGCCGGTGTCGGCCCGGTTGCCGCCATTTCTCTCACTCTCGCCTAAAGCGAAGCGCGCCGCAGGACCATTGCGGGTCCGGCGGCGCAGGATCGGAAGACGCGCCCGCCTAGCCGGCGCAGGCGCCCCACTTCCGCCAGGTTCCCTCGTTGGTCTTGATCCAGCCCTCGACGGCGTCGTCGACCGACTTGCCGTCGAGATCGACCTCGACGATCAAGGCGCCCATCGTGTCGTTGTCGATGTGGAAGTTGCGCACCGCCTGATAGGCGCAGGCCCACTTCGCCTCGCCCGCCTTCCAGCCGACCTTCTTGATCCAGCCGAACGGCTTGCCGCAGTCGTACTGCATGTCGCCGTTGGAACCCCAACTCGGGTCGTCGTAGCAGGCGTCGGTGTATTCGGGGAACTCGACCCACTCGCCCTTGAACTTGAACGGCGCCCAATGCGGCGCGTAGACCCAGCCGAGGAACGGCGCCTCGCGCTCATAGGCCGACTGCAGTTCGGCGAACAACGCAGCGTCGGTGCCGGCGTGGACGACCTCGAAGTCGAGGCCGAGCGCCTCGGCGCGCTCGTCGTCGAAGCCGGCCCAGGTCACCGGACCGCCGAGATAGCGGCCCTTGGGGTGTGTCTCGGGCGTCGAGAACGCCTCGGCGCAGTCGTTGAGCGCCTTCCAGTCGGGCAGACCGGGGCATTTCTCTTTCATGTAGATCGGGTACCACCACTCTTCCTTGGCATCCATGCCGGTCTCGCCGAGATCGACGGTGTTGCCGGTGGCGAGGCTTTCGTCCATGGCCTGCTTGCCGGTCGTCTCCCACATCTCCATGGCGATGTGCAGATCGCCCGACTCGAGGCCGGCGAACTGAGCGATATAGTCGGCCTGCTGGTACTTGATGTTGTAGCCGAGCTCCTCGAGCACGCGGCCCATGATATGGGTCGTGATGTACTGGCCGGTCCAGTCGTGGATTGTGAGGATGATCGGATCTTTCGATTCCGGGACGCCGGCGAGCGCCGGCGTCGAGAACGCGACGGTCAGCGCCATGGCCCCCGCCGCGGTTGCGGTCGCGAATTCCTTGAGCATGAAGGGTCCTCCCAATGACCTGCTGATGCCGGAACCGAAAGGTTCACGGCCGTTTGGACGGGCCAATTTTTCGGCCCATGCCGATGCCGGTCATCAAAACCAGTTTGACCCGAAGATTCAAGCAAATTGTCATGTGTCCACAGAATTCCACGTAAATTTTGTGGATTATTGCTATAATTCCACGTAAATTTCCACGATCGTCATCGTTCGGGGCCCGTCATCATGCTCATGCCCGACCGCCAATCAGCCATCCTGAAGGCCGTCACCGAACAGGGTAGCTGCCGGGTGGCGGCGCTCGCGGCGGCGCTCGGCGTCTCGGGCGAAACGATCCGCCGCGACGTCGCCGAGATGGCGCGCGACGGTTTGGTGCGCAAGGTTCATGGTGGCGTCGGCCTGCCCGATCCGCTGCGCGAATCGGGGTTTCGCCATCGCCTGCGCCAGAATGCCGACGCCAAGCGGCGTATCGCCCAGGCCGCCGCCCGAGAGATCCGCGACGGCGCCGCGATCATGATGGATACCGGCTCGACGACGGCTTATGTCGCCGAGGCGCTGCGCGACCACCGCGGTTTGACGGTCATGACCAACTCGGTCGACATCGCGCATGGCTTGGCGACGCGCAACGGCAACCGCGTGTTCATGGCCGGCGGCGAGCTGCGCGCCGACGACGGCGCGGCGCTGGGCCCCGGCGTCGCCGGCTTCATCGGTCAGTTCCGCGCGCATGTCGCGGTGCTCTCGGTCGGCGCCATCGACATCGAGGATGGCGCGATGGACTACCATTTCTCGGAGGCCGAGTACTCGCGCGTCGTCATCGATCGCGCCGAGCGAACCATCGTCGTCGCCGACCACACCAAGTTCGGCATTCGCGCGCTGGTCCGGGTCGCCGGCTTCGACGCGATCGACACGCTGATCACCGACGCCCCGCCGCCACTGCCGTTCGCCGACCGTCTGGCCGCGCACGATATCCGGGTGGTGGTCGCCGATCCGGCCTGAGCGCTGGCGTTTTCGGCGTGCATCTTGCGCCGATCTGATACACTCGCGCGCCACCGCCGGAGAGCGTCGGCAAGGGGTACGGGGAGCATTCATGGCGCTCTTGGAAGTTCGCGATCTAAGCCGGCACTTCGGTGGCCTGGCCGCCGTCGACGGCCTGAGCTTCGGCGTCGAGGAAGGCGAGATCCATGGCCTGATCGGCCCCAACGGCGCCGGCAAGACGACCACCTTCAACGTCATCAGCGGCTATTACCAGCCGACCGCCGGCGACGTCGTCTACCATGGCGAGACGATCGCCCGGCTCAAGACCAGCGATATCGCGGCACGCGGCCTGGTCCGCACCTTCCAGTCGACGACGCTGTTTCAGGAGTTCAGCGTGCGCGACAACGTCCTGGTCGGCTGTCACCTTCACGCCCGCGTCGGCGCGCTCGCGGCGATCCTCGGCACCGGCCGGCGCGCCGAGGCGAGCGCCGCCGATAAAGCCGACGAAATCCTGGCGTTCATGGGGCTCGACGGGCGCGCCGACGAACTCGCGTCGGATCTGCCGCACGGCCACCAGCGCACGCTCGGCATCGCCGTCGCGCTCGCCGCCGATCCCAAGCTGTTGCTGCTCGACGAGCCGTTCACCGGCATGAACCCCGAGGAGACACGCCGGATGATGGCGCTGGTCAAGCGCGTGCGCGACGAGCGCGGTGTCACGATCCTGCTCGTCGAGCACGACATGCAGGCGGTCATGGGGTTGTGCGAAAAGATCACCGTGCTCAGCTTCGGCCGGCTTCTGGCCGAGGGTTCGCCGGCCGAGATCCGCGCCAACGACGACGTCATCGAGGCCTATCTTGGCGCCGCCTGACATGCTGTTTCGCCTGGCCGACATCCACGTCCATTACAACAAGGTCGCCGCCCTCAAGGGCGTGACGATCGAGGTCGGCGCGGGCGACATCGTGACCCTGATCGGCGCCAACGGCGCGGGCAAGTCGACGACGTTGCGCGCGATCTCGGGCCTGACGCCGCCGAGCGCCGGCGAAATCTGGTTCGACGGCCGGCGCATCGACGGCCTGGCGACCGAGAAGATCGTCCAGCTCGGCATCGCCCATGTGCCGGAAGGCCGCCGCGTCTTCCCCGACCTGACGGTCGCCGAGAATCTGCAAACCGGCGCCTATCTCAGGCGCGATAAAATCCAGATGGCGCGCGACCTCGATGAGGTCTTCGGCCACTTCCCGATCCTCGCCGAACGGCGCGGCCAATCGGGCAAGACGCTCTCGGGCGGCGAGCAGCAGATGCTCGCCATGGGCCGCGCGCTGATGTCGGCGCCGCGGCTGCTGCTGCTCGACGAGCCGTCGCTCGGCCTGTCTCCGGTCATGGTGCAGGAGATCGCCAAGATCGTCATCGACATCAACGCCAAGGGCGTACCGGTCATTCTGGTCGAACAGAACGCCGAGCTGGCGCTCCGGCTGGCGCGCTACGGCTATGTGCTCGAGACCGGCCGCGTCGCGCTCGAGGGCCCGGCCTTCGAGCTGCACGAACACGCCCACGTCAGGAAGGCCTATCTTGGCGGCTGACGTGCGCCCCTGGCTGCTCGCCGACGACCTGTGGGAGCGCCTCGTCGAGGCCGGTCTCGCGGCTTTCGACGCCGGTCGCCTGGACGACGCCGGCGCGCTCTGGATTTCCGCCCTGGCCGATGCCGAGCGCTTCGCCGGCGACGATCCGCGCCGCGCGACCGCGCTCAACAACATCGCCGCCGTGCGGCATTTGCGCGGCGGCGCGGCCGAGGCCGACGGCTTCTATCGCGCGGCGCTCGACGCCTGGGCCGCCGCCGAACCCTGGATCGACGCCATGGCGATCGCACCAAGGGCGCGCAGCTCGCTGTTCCACTTGCGGCTCGAGGAGAAGCACCGGGCCGACTACCGGCGCATCGCGCGCGGCGAGCTGCGCAAGCTGCTCGACGAAGGCCGCGCGACATGCCTCGCCAACCTGGCGGCGCTGTGCCGGTCCGCCGGCCACGGCGCGGACGCCGCGGTGCTCGAGGCGGAAGCCGCGGAACGCGCGCCGCGCGGCGTGAAACCGGGGCTGGCGCGATGGGCCGTGCTGGCGCCGCCCGGGCCGTGCGACGAACGCAAACTGGCGGCGGCCGCGTTATTGCTGGCGCAGCCTGCAGGACAACCCGACGAGACTGCGCCATGACAGAGCACCTGGCGGGTGGCAGCGAACCGGGTGATTTCTTCGGTGCGGACCGACCGAATTCGCCGATACGCGAATTCTACTTGACTCGTTTTGATATTACGATTATCATAGTAATATAGAATCAACTCGAGCCATCGACGCCCTCGTGGCGCTCGGCCAGGAAACTCGGCTCGCGGCGTACCGGTTACTCGTCGAAGTCGGGCCAAGGGGCTTGCCGTCGGGAGGAATTGCGACGCGCCTGGGGATTAATCCGTCGACGATGTCTCATCACTTGGCGCAGCTGGAACGAGCCGGTTTGCTCCGGTCATCGCGCGAAGAGCGACAAATTCTGTACGCAGTGAACTGGGAGGGGACCAATCAACTCCTTGGGTTTCTGACAGAGGATTGTTGCAAGCTCCAATCGGAGGCACGCGATGCCGACTGCACGTGACGTCGTCCGACTGCGGCGAACCGTGCAAACCACTCGAAACAAGGGAGAACCCCGATGAAGCGCATTCACATTGGACTGGAAGTCAAGGACCTGGAAAGCTCTATCGACTTTTACTCGGCTCTGTTTGGCGCTCAACCGTCGCATCGAGAATCGGATTACGCCAAGTGGATGCTGGAAGACCCACGGGTCAATTTCGCCATTCAGTGCCTAGGGGATGAACCGGTCGGCAGCGTCCACTTTGACGTCCAGGTCGAGAGTAGAGACGAGTTGGCCGAGTGCTCGGACTGGCTGGAGCAAGCAGGTGAGCACGTGGCGCCGGAACCCGACGCGGATTGTTGTTACTACAAATCCGACAAGGTCTGGTCGAGAGACCCGGATGGCTTTCGCTGGGAAACTTTTTTCACGCTCGGTCGACTCACGGAATACGGCGAGAACCGTGGAATCCCTCTCGAGAGAACGGCTGGAAATGGGGCCTCATAATGAGCGCGATGAAGCGTGTCCACATTTGCCTCGTCGTCAAGGACGTCGACGCCAACGTGGCGTTCTATACGAGCCTATTCGGCGAGCCGCCGACCATCTTGAAGCCGGATTACGCCAAGTGGCGGCTCGAGGATCCGAAGCTCAACTTCAGTATCGACACCCATGCGGATACACCCGGCGTCGATCACCTTGGAATCGAGCTTGAATCCGCCGCAGAGGTGACCACTGCCCTTCGACACTACAAGCGAAGCGGCATCGATGTGCAGGGCGAGGGCCAAATTGTGTGCGGATATCACAGGTCAGACAAGGGTTGGGTCGCCGATCCACAGGCTGTCCTTTGGGAGACGTTCTTCTCCCCCGAGGTCACGCCACACTATGGGTCCGCCAACGTAGAAGTCACGGCGGAGGTAGAAAAGCGAAAGGAAGCTGTCGGTCCTTCGAGCTGAGGTCGAAATCGGAGAAGCCTTGATATGTCGGACTGTAGCCACCCCACTTTGTTTCCGAGCTTCGCCGAGAAGAGAATCAAGACGAGTCAGGCCGAGATCAACCTGGTCATCGGTGGCGACGGCCCGCCCTTGTTGCTGCTCCACGGCAACCCGCAGACACACATCATGTGGCACAAGGTTGCTCCGCGTCTCGCGCGGCATTTTACTGTTGTCGCGACGGATTCGCGAGGTTACGGCGACAGCTCCAAGCCGCACGGGAAGACGGACCACTCGACCTATTCGAAACGGGCGCTGGCGTTGGATCAAGTCGAAGTGATGGGGGCTCTGGGCTTCGCAACCTTCAGTGTGGCTGGCCATGATCGGGGCGGGCGGGTCGCCCATCGCATGGTCCTCGATCACCCGGACAGAGTCAGCAAGGTCGCATTCCTCGATATCGTGCCGTCCTACGATCTGTACCGGCTGACGAACAAGGAGTTCGCCATCTCTCATTGGAGCAACTTCTTCTACATGCAGCCCTATGATCTACCGGAGCGGCTGATCGCCGGCGATCCGGAGTATTTCATCCGCACCAATCTCACGGACTTCGCCGACGCTGAAGGGGTTTTTCCAGAGGCAGCCGTCGCCGAATACGTGAGATGTTTTACGCCGGCAGCGGTTCACGCGGCTTGTGAGGACTACCGGGCGAGCTTCAGCATCGACGACGAGCACGATACGGCGGACCGGCACCTCAGAATCCGCTGTCCGACCCTCGTGTTGTGGGGGCTGAAGGGCGCCTGTGAGACGTGTTTCGACATCAGGAGTATTTGGCAGGATCGCGCTGACGACGTGGTCTACAAGGCGCTCGACACGGACCACTACCTTGCCGAGGAGGACCCTGATGGAACCTTCGAAGCGCTCCACGGGTTCTTCGGGTCATAGGTGGACAGAGTTTTTTGAAGGGACCAACATGCCGCACAGGAAGACCGGAGTATGCACGAAGATTTTCTGATCGAAGTCAACGATTTTTTCGGCCGGGCCACGGCGGCGACCTATGCCGGCAGCGGTCCTCGGGTCGCGTCCGAGCGGGGTGGCTTCCAGGAGCTGGTCTTCGAGGAAGGCGACTGGTCCTACCGAGACAGCTACACCGGCGACATCCGGTCGCGCGGCCAGGAGATCATCCGCTACCGGGGAGACCCGGTCTGGGCGCAGTCCTATGGCGGCGGCATGGAGGGCCGTTTCGCCCGGGATCGTGACCTGTCCGGCAGAAACATGGCATTTCTCAAAACAGCGCTCTCGAGCGGCGATAAACGCACCAGGTTTCAGCCGCGGGGACCGCGCGAGCTGGTCCATGGGGACTGGCGTTACGCTGCGGAGTGGGTGGGCGATATCGTCGAGTTCCGCGGTGCCGAGGAGATCCACCATCAAGGAGGGCATTGTCACGTTAACAGCGTGGCTTCGGCACGGCCGGTGCTTTAGCGTCTCTGGATGTGCAAGATATCCTACCGTCGTCACCGCTTTCCACCGGTCATCATCCAGCATGCCGTCTGGCTCTATTGCCGTTTCACGCTGAGCTATCGGGACGTTGAGGACCTGCTTGCCGAGCGTGGTCTCGACATCTCGTATGAGACAGTTCGAAGATGGGTCTTGAAATTCGGTCGGGCCTATGCGCGGCGGATTCAACGTCGGCGGCCACGACCGACCGAACGCTGGCACCTGGACGAGATGGTCGTCGTAATTCGAGGGAGGCAGTTCTATCTCTGGCGTGCCGTGGACAGTGAGGGCGAAGTCCTGGATTTCCTGGTTCAATCCCGCAGGAACGCTCGGGCGGCAATTCGGCTGATGCGGAAACTCTTGAAGAAGCAGGGCTTCGCGCCGGCGACGATTGTAACCGATAAACTCCGCTCCTACGGCGCCGCGATCCGTTTGCTTGCCCTCTCGGCTCAGCATGAGCAAGGCCTGCGAAAGAACAATCGGGCAGAAAATTCACATCAGCCGGTGCGACGACGAGAGCGAAAGATGCAGCGGTTCAAATCGCCCGCGTCCGCGCAGCGGTTCCTCGCCGTCCATGCGACCGTCTACAACCTCTTCAACGTCCAACGCCATCTGGTCTCCCGCCGAACACTCCGCCAATTCCGCGGCGACGCGATGAGACAGTGGCGGCAAGTGACGACCGTTGCATAATCTCCGGCGTCGGCGCCCACAAGCTGGCCAAATGGCGGTTAACGTGACAACGCCCTCGTCGTAATGGGCGTTGAACAGTGCCAGTTGCTGGCCGCCGTGGACGGCATCAGGGGTATCGTCAATGTCGAGCACGATGCGTTGGGGCACGCGCTCGAAGCTGTCGCAAAACAGATCGATCATCGTCAGCCCCATGCGCGCCAGTTCGCGCCATGATGGGGCGTTCTCGAGCCTGGACAAGGTCGGCTGCGACATCAGATCGCGACCGCTCTCGGGCAGGCGACCACAGGCCAGCTTGAACGCCGGATCGAAGCGCAGCACGTCGAGGTCGTCGCAATCCTCGTATCCGCAGGCGATGGCGAACATGCGCGCCCCGATCATGTCGGCGTATGAGTGGGTGGTGCTCGCTGGATCGCGCGCATCGGACAGGCAACCGGCTAGGCGCGCGGCAAGGCCGAGACGCTTCTCGATCTCGCGCAGCACCAGCACGCCGCCGTCCGACGACAGCCGGCCGCCGTCGAACCGGACGCACAGTTCCTTGTTCTCGACGGGTGACAGTCCGGGGAGATAGGCGGTAATCTCATCCATGGTGAGCCGGGTTTCCCTGTTGCCGTATGGTCTTGGCCAGACACCAGAATCATACGGAATCTCAACAGTTTAATCCACGCTCACCACCTCTTTCACGCCGTGCCGTGAATAATCCGGGTTAGCATCGGTAAAAAATTGATCCTTCCAGTCGTTCGCGAAGACATTCTTAATCCCAACCGCTTGGGCGAGTGTTATTCCTCCTTCGTTTTTGGAGGCCATCAGACATTTTGAATAACGGACAAAACGGCTATTCAAAGTTCGGAAAAAGTCGAAGTTATGTGTCATTATCACCAACTTAAACAGGCCAACCTCGCTTATGTCTTTAAGATATTGGATAATTGCGTACTTGTTTTGGTAGTCGAAGGAGTCCGCAATATCGTCAATCACAACAAGCGTTTCCTGATGGCTTTTCATACGGGTCTCAATTTCAAAGATCACGTTCAGGACGTACAGCGCCTTACGCTCACCCATACTCAAGGATTTTAAGAGCAAGGTCTTTTCCACCTCAATGAGGTGGTCCCACTTTGTTGGACAGTTTGGCAGCGCGGTTAAGGTGTATTCCGTTGTTTGATCATGCTGCCAAAATCCTTTTTATCACATCCTGTTGCTGTTGTTGAGCCTGTGGGGATGTGGGCAAGGCGCGAGCCTTGTCCATCATATCCACAGGTTGACCGGCCCCGTAGGCCTCGGCCGGCGTTTGACCGTCGAGGGACGAATGGGGCCGCTCGGTGTTGTAGAAGCCGATCCACTCGCCGATGACCCGTTCGGCGTGGAAGCCGTCGGTGAGCTCGTGTAGGTAGACCGCCTCATACTTGAGAGACCGCCACAGGCGCTCGATGAAGATGTTGTCCATGCAGCGGCCCCGACCGTCCATGGAGATGCGGATGCTCGCGTTCTTGAGCACGCCGGTGAAGTCGAGGCTGGTGAACTGGCTGCCCTGATCCGTATTGAATATCTCCGGCTGGCCGTAGCGGGCCAGCGCGTCGCCCAAGGCCTCGGCGCAGAATCCAGCGTCCATGGTGTTCGACAGCCGCCAGGATAAAACGTGGCGCGTCGCCCAGTCCATGATCGCTACCAGGTACAGAAAGCCACGCTGGACGGGGATATAGGTGATGTCGGCGCACCAGACCCGATTGGGCTGGTCGATAGCCATCCCTTTGAGAAGATAAGGATAAATCCGGTGCATGGGATGCGGCACGCTGGTTCTCGGCGCCTGATAGATCGCCTCCAGGCCTATCAATCGCATCAACCTGCGAACCCGGTGACGGCCGACGCAAACGCCGTCCCGCCGCAACTGGCGGACCATCTGGCGGCTGCCGTAGAACGGGTACTTCATGAACAACTCGTCGATCCGACGCATCAGCGCCAGACTCGAAGGGCTCTCCCCCCTGGGCGCATAATAGAACGAGGACCGGCCGATCGAAAGCAGGCGGCATTGACGGCTCAAGCTCAGCTCGGGGGCGTCGCGTGTGATCATCGCCTTGCGCTCCCCCCGGCTCATCGCTTGAGCCCTCTGGCTAAAAAATCCCGTTCCACCGTCAGCTCGCCGATCTTGGCGTGAAGGTCGCGGACCTCGGATTCATGATCCCGGCAAGCGCGGTTGGCGCCGTTCGAAAACACTTCGCCCAGACCGTCCACCGCCTGGCGCTTCCAGGCGCTCACCTGGTTCGGATGCACCTTGTGCTTGGCCGCGATCTGCTGGATCGTCTTGCCGCCCCGCAGCGCTTCCAGCGCCACCCGGGCCTTGAATTCCGCCGTAAACCGGCGTCGATTCGTCATCTCGTATTCCTCCGTTATCCGGTGGAATACACCTTAGCTCCCTATCCGATTTTCTGGGACCACCTCACAATCGTATCCGCGCCGTCTACATAAGCCCGCATTTCCCAAGTATCGTCGATATTCAGTGCGGCGAGAAGGCGATTCTGCTATAAGAATCATGAAGTTGTAGCATACATGGAGCGGCGGATATGGCACACCCGATGGGTGAATCGAAACCGGGGTGCCTTCGGGTCGTTTTTGACCGTCGATTGAAGCTTGAATTCCACGGTTCCAAGATCACCTCTGATGCCGGGTTGCTCGCCTACCGGGAGCTTGACGATGCCCTCGGCCTGACTGAGATGGCCGAGGGTGTTTTCCAGGATAGCCGTACCGGCAAGAACGGATGGCACGGCATGACGGGTCAGTTTCGCCAGTCCGTTTTCGGGCGCCTTGGCGGCTATGACGATGTGAACGACGCCGACCGTCTGGGACGCGATCCCGCCATGCGCTGGATTGTTGGCGGCAAGGCCATCGAAAGACAGGCCGCTTCCACCAGCCAGATGGGACGCTTCGAGACGGAGCTATTGGCCACCGACGAGAACGTTGAAGCCTTGGTCGACATGAACGGGGTGTGGATCGACAAGGTTCATGACCGCCATCCGCCGAAGATGATCATTCTCGACATGGACAGCAGCGTCAGCCCGACCCATGGCGAACAAGAGGGAACAGCGTACAATGGTCACTTCGGCTGTACCTGCTAGCATCCGCTATTCCTGTTCAACCAGTTCGGCGACTTGGAGAGATGTTCCCTGCGCCCCGGTAATGTTCACAGTGCCGACGGATGGCGGAATGTTCTGGAGCCGGTGGTGATGCGCTATAAGGAAAGGAAGGTGCGGCTGTATTTTCGTGGCGATGCCGCCTTCGCCTCACCGGAGATATACGAATATCTCGAAGCCGAGGGATTACTCTACGTCATCCGCCTCAAAGCGAACGCGATTCTCCAGCGGAACATTGCCCATCTGCTTACGCGACCTGTCGGTCGCCCGCCCGACCATGTTCGCCGTTTCCACGCCAGCTTCAGCTATCAGGCCGGATCGTGGAACAAGAAGCGCCGTGTCGTGGCCAAAGTGGAGTGGCACCCCGGCGAGCTGGTTCCTCGCGTCGGTTTCATCGTCACTAATCTGTCGCGCCCTACCAAGCGGGTGGTGGCGTTCTATAATCACCGTGGCACGGCGGAGCAGCACATCAAGGAAGGCAAGAACGCCATCAACTGGACCCGTCTGTCATGTCGCAAGTTCCGCAACAATGCCGTTCGGCTCCAGCTTCACGCCCTGGCCTACAATCTGGGCAACTTCATGAGGACACTGGCTTTGCCGAAGGAGGTGGAGCACTGGTCGATGACGACGTTGCGCGACAAGCTGGTGAAGATCGGGGCCAAGGTTGTCCGACATGGCCGCTACGTTACGTTCCAATTGGCTGAGGTGGCGGTGCCGAGGGACCTGTTCCGGAAAATCCTGAGCTTGATTGATGATCTGCGACGAAGACCCGCTCCGGCGTAGGCCGAGGGAATCGACGGCGAGGAGAAAGCGACAGGAGAGGTGTGTCTGGATGGCGAGAAAAATGACCGAGTGGCCTTCCAAGCGCGGGCCGATTACCAAAATCATGCCATCGGATGGCTGCATAGGGGATACAGTTCCCTTGGCGGTGGGAAAGTGCTACGATTTCCACGAATTTGGATGGTATATGGGGAATGTCGGATAAGTGAAGCCAAGATCGATGATCGATGTTTGCCCAAGACTCACTTCCGCTTTATTTTTTGCTTCCAATTTGAATGGGACAACGAACCGATCGTTAAATATATCTATGACTCTTTCCCACTGCGTACGCTGCCCAAGCGCTTCGGCTTCAAGTGCTTTGCGCCGCTTCGCCGCAGCGTCGTGCTTCGCAAACCAGTCGGAGTACAAGCCCTCGTGAACCTTGAGATAGGATTTCAGAACATCTTGCTTTAATTTATCTGGATTGTTCATCTGCGAAAGAATTGCTTCGTCGTCTTGGAGGTACGTGCAGAACTCCCTCAATTCCGCATTTCTCTCCAGTTGCTTTTGCACGGCATCAAATTTCTTGCGAAGTGCTTCGTCAGTAAGGATTTTCTCTTTCTCTTTTTCGATTACGGCCTCAAGGTCTTTCTGATTTGTGATTTCTTGGTTCCCGGATTCGGCGTTAAAGCTGACCGTGTGGTTTGCATCGAAAAATCCGTTGGCGGCAAGGCTCTTCGCTATTTGGCCGGCGTTGTAGTAGTCAAACGTTCCTCTTTTGAAGTATGTCGACCCGGCCAGAAGCTCGTTGTACCGCATGATATAGTTCTCAATGGCGCTCTTTAGGTCTTTCGTATTTAGGGCAGACAACACCTTGTCATTAAATACCTTATCGTACTCGAACGATGAAAATAGGTTGTCCTTTTGCTCTTCCACTTCCCTCTTTATGCGAATTAGTGCGGCATCTAACTCGACGCTAGTGGGCATGATCGCAGACGATATCTCGACCTCCATATCTTTCTTGGAGCCCGATTGAGTCTTAATTTCGCTGAGAAGCGCTGCCTTGGCCGCTTCAGTAGCACGGAGCAAGTCGTCAAATTCCTTCTTTAGTTTTGGTTCCAGAAGCAAAGTAGATGTTTGTTCCGTGAGGCCGAGCTGCTCGTCGTAAGGGGTCACCACCAGTATTCGCCTCCCGCTCACATCTTCGCCAGCCTCATCGATGATCTTCCGTACAGTTTTGCGTGTCGGGAAGATACGATCTTCAGAATCCTTGTCGTCGGCGGCGTCTTGGAATGTCTGGGCCAAAGACGATTTCATCACACCGTTGGGTGCATATATGGCATAGGCCCGCGTGTCGGAATAATCGAAATCTGGCGATGTCCCTATCTCTGTTGAAATTCGTGGGGCAGGCGTCGCTGGTTGATGATGCTATGCTGCCTTCATGATGGTTTCAATGGCACTGTCGGCCTGAGCCTTTCTCAAGTGTTCCTGGAGAGCATTTCGGAGGATGGGCAGCTGGCGATAGGCCTTGAGGCGACGGAAGGTTTTCTGGGCCTCCAGCAGGCCGGCGGCGGTCCATCTGAGCGCCATCTCGGCGTGTCTCCAGCGTTTGACGTTGCGGGTGACCTGGCGCACCGTGCCGAGCGCGTTCTCGACGATGTTGGTGCAGGCGAGCGAGCGCCGGAGTTCGTGCGGCAGGCCGAGGCGGATGACGGTGAGGATCTCGTCCAGCCCCTCCAGGATGCTGCCCGAGACGCCCGGTTCCTCATGCTCCAGACGCCGGACCAGGTTGCGCAAGAGCCGCTCGGCCTTGTTTGCGTCGTCCTGGTCCCAGGCCTGACGGAGCGCCTTCTTGACGCTCGCGTGCAAATGTTGGGGCAGGCGCTCGATGATGTTACGGCCCTTGTGGACCTGGCAGCGCTGGATGGCGGCGGCCACACCGAAGGTGTTTCGGATCGCTTTGCTGAGTGCCTTCGCGCCATCGACGATGAACAGCCGCGGCAGTGTCGGATCGAGCCCCCTGGCGAGGAGATTGTCGATCAAGGCCTGGACGACGACCGTGTTCTCCGTCGCCCCCTCGACCACGGCCAGGACATGCTTGTCGCCGTTGCCATCGACGCCGATCGCCGCCATCAGGACATGGTCGCCGACATGCAGACCGTCGATCTGGATGACTAGCAGGTCGAGTTCCGAGAGATCCGAGGCGAGCCAGGCCTTCATCTTCTTGCGTGACAGCGCCACAAAGCGCCGGGAAACGGCCGACTTCGAGGTGCCGTCGCCACGCGCTTTCGCCAGGTCGCCCTCGGGCAGACGGACCGCGCGGTGGTACTTGCGGGTCGACACGTTCAGCACCATCAGGTTGAGCGCCCACTCGAGCAGCAGGTTGCCATCGCGTAGCGCCTGCCAACTCTCCAAGCTCACCTCTTTGCCCGCCCGGTCACGAACCCGTGGCCGGGCCACCTTCACTTTGCCGCCGTGGTAGCCGATCTCGCTATGTGTCCTGCCCCAGCGATAACCTCGACGGTCCCCATGGCGGCGATGTCGGGCCCCGCACACGGTCGTGGCGTCCTCCTCCATCATCTCGGCCAAGGCCTCGACCCCGGCCAGAAGACAAAACCGATCCACGCTGAGATGGACTGCGTCCATCGCGTCCGCCAGCGGCGGCATAGGAATCGAGGGGGCAAGGGCTTTCGGGCGGCTGGAACTACGGATATTATTTCCCATGGTGTCGTTCTCCCTTTTGGGTTTGCAGCACCCGGAGCCTAACGGCTCCAGGAGAGCGACACCTACCTCAACTTTTCAACATCGACCGGGACATCCCCGCGCCAGGTCGGCTGGTCTTCATCGATGAGACCTGGGTGAAGACGAACATGACGCGGCGCCATGGCCGCGCGCAACGGGGCCAGCGTTTGGTCGCCAAGGCGCCGTACGGGCGGTGGCGCACGCTGACCTTCCTGGCCGCCTTGCGCGTCGATCGGATCGACGCGCCCCTGGTGCTCGATGGGCCGATCAACGGCCGCGCCTTCACCGCCTATGTCGAGCAATTCCTGGTGCCGACCTTGGCGCCGGGCGACATCGTCATCATGGACAATCTCGGTTCCCACAAGGGAAAGGCCGTACGCCGCGCCATCCGCGCCGCCGGCGCCAAACTGCTGTTCCTACCGCCTTACTCGCCCGACTTGAACCCCATCGAGCAGGTCTTCTCCAAGCTCAAGACCCTGATGCGAAAGGCCGCCGAACGAACCGTCGAGGACACCTGGCGACGCGTCGGCAAGCTGCTCGACCAGTTCACCGCCCGAGAATGCGCCAACTACATCAGCAACGCCGGATATGCTTCAATCTAAAACAGTCACGCTCTAATCTGAATTCTGAGCATACCCCCAACCCGAGTGCTCGACCCTCGCCACCGGGAGTTATGGCGGGCTGTCGTCTGGCCTGCATGCCCGTCATCGTAACGCAACCGGCCGGATTCCAACCCGGGTCCTCGATTGTCGGCAGTAGTCGGCATCCCGGTCAATATACCCGCTGGCGCACCGCCCCGCGGCGCCTGCCGGAAGCCTCTACAGCCATCCCCGTTCGCGAAACGCGGCAAGATCCACGCCGGGCGGCGCATACCAGCCGTCCGTCCCGTATCGGGCGCCCAGGCCGAACGCCAGTTCCTTGTTTCCGTATGGAATCCGAAGCGGCGTCCCCGACCCGGCAGCCGGCTGCGGGGTTCCTGACGACCCATCTGTTTCGTCGCGTCCGGATTTTCGCTGCCGCGGCGTCCCCGGCTGCATTGCCCTCTTGCCGGACCGGGCAGTTCCGGTGTTCCCGGGCTTTCCACCCGCTGAGGCGCCGGAAGCCGGCCCGCTCGCAGGAGACTCGGCTTTCTGTGGCCGGCTCTGCCCGGGTGCATGCCGGTCGAGGAATACCCGGCAGACTGCCGCCGATTTCGTGTAGCCCCTGGGTGGCTTGATGCCCTTCCGCTTCGCGATCGACGCCGCATATTTCCTCATCGCCGCCGTCGGCGGCCGGTCCCCGCCGCCCGGTGCGTCTCCCGGGACCAGCGTTTCACCGTCATCGCCCCGCGCCGCGAGACTGCCGATGATGCGGCGGGCAGAGTCGCAGACCGCATCGATGGCGCCCATCATTTCCTGCCTGCCGGTCAGGACATCGTCGAGCAGGCACTCCATCTCCGCCGTCACGCCCGGATCGACCAGCGCCGGATCGGCGCGTTCGAGAACCCCGAACAGACCGAGCCCCCGTTCCGTCGGCACGACGTTCTTGCCCTGCGCCGCCAGGAACCCCTGCTTCTTCAGCCCGGAGATGATTTCCGCCCGGGTCGCCGGCGTGCCGATCCCCTTCGCCTCCCGGAGCCGGTCGCGCAGGGCCTCGTCGTCTACGAACCGCCACGCGTTCTGCATTGCCTCGATCAGGGTGCCCTCCCCGTAGCGGGGCGGCGGCCGGGTCTCCTTGTCCTCGATCGCGGGATCGCGCAGCCGCGCGGTCTCGCCGTCGCCCAATGCCGGCAGCGCCTGCGCCGCCTCGCCCTTCTCCTCGTCAGGCCGCCAGTCCGGAAAGGCGTCGCGCCAGCCGGCGTCGATCGGCTGGCGTCCCGCCGCACGGAACTCGAAGCCGCGGACGTCCAGCGTCACCGTGGTCTGCCGGTAGCGATAGTCCGGCATCACCGCCGCCAGGTAGGACCGCGCGACCGCGTCGAACAGCTTCTTCTCGTCCGGCGTGAGACGGGGCCAGATTTCTCTCAGGCCGTCGATCGTGTTCACGTTGGGGACAATCGCGTGATGGCTTGCCCCCTCCAGTCCCTTGTCGTGGAAGGCGCCGTTCCGGCCCTTGCGGATCGCCGGCGGCGACGGCGCCGGAATGGCGGCGTAGGACCGGCCCACCCGCAGCCCGGCGACGATCTTCGGGACGTCCGCGATGGCGCTCTCGGGCAGATAGCGGACCTCGGCGCGCGGGTAGGTCAGGATCTTCTTGCCGTCGCCGTCATAGAGTTCCTGGGCGACGTCCAGCGTCTTCGTAGCCGGCCAGCCGAAGCGCGTGCTGCACAGCTTCTGCAGAGAGGGCAGGTCGTGCAGCCGCGGCGGGCGCTGCCGCCTGTCCTCGACCCGCACCGCGAGCGGACCCTCGAAATCCCGCGCCGCCTCGAGGACCGCCTGCGCCCTTGCGCGCTCGACGATCCGCCCCTTCGGCGCGTGCCGCATCCCGAACGCCCCGCCCTCGGCATGCGCCGTGGCCACCACCTCGAAATACCCGACCGGCACGAAGTCGCGGATCTCGATCTCGCGCCGGCACGCGATCGCCAGGGTCGGGGTCTTGACCCGGCCGATGCCGATCACGCCCTCTGCGCCCCGGCCGAGCGTCACCGTCGCCGTCCGGGTCAGCGACAGGTTGTAGATCTGGTCGGCCTGCCGGCGCGCCACCGCCGCCGCGTAGAGCCGGGCGTGCTCTTCGTTGGGCCGGGCGCGCCGAAACGCCATGCGGATGGTCTCCGGGTCCTGCGCCGTGAACAGCACCCGCATCGCCACGCCCCGGTAGCGGCAATGCTCCAGGATATCCTGGCCGATCAGCTGGCCCTCCCGGTCGCAGTCGGTGGCGAGCCAGACCCGGTCCGCCGTCTCCAGCGCCGCCCGGATCGCCTTCAGCTTCGCCGCCTTGTTGCCGCCCGTCGCCGGTTTGGTGCCGTACAGTCCGTCGGGCCGCAGCAGTTCCGTCGACCAGCGCTTCCATGCCGGGTTGACGTCCTCGGGCTCGCACAGGTCGAGCAGGTGCCCTTCCGCCGCAAGAACGGTTCCGTAGCGCGAGCCGACCGCGGCGCGCACATCCCTGGCCTGGCTCGCCTTCTCGGTAATCACGACCTGGCGGGTCACCGCGTGCCCTCCGCGGAGGGCACGCCGTCACCCGTATCGGGCAGGGCAGCCTCGATCGCGGCCAGGAACGGCCCTGCGAACCGCTTCAGCTTGGCCGCGCCGACGCCGTTGACCGCGGCGAACTCCGCCTCGCTGCGCGGCCGCCGCCGCGCCATGTCGATCAGGGCGCGGTCCGGAAACACGACATAGGCGGGCACCCCGCGTTCCCGCGCGAGGGCGAGCCGGAGCGCCTTCAGCACGGCCAGCAGCGCCGCCTCGCCGGCGTCCGGCGGCAGGTCCTCCGCCCGCTCCCCTTCCCAGGCCCGGGCCTCCCGTTTCGGCGCCTTCCTGCGCACGATCACGGTGTCTTCGCGGTACAGGAATACGCCCTCGCCGCGCAGCAGGTCGCGGCCCTTGTCGGTGATGCCGAGCCCGCCATAGCCCGCGATGTCGAGGCGCAGATCCCCGGTCGCCACCATCTGGCGGACCAGCGAGCGCCATTCGTTCTTGCCCCGGTCCGCGCCCACCCCGAAGGTCGGCAGGCGGTGATGCCCGAAGCGCGCGATCTTCTCCGTCTCCGCCCCCCGCAGGAGGTCGATCACGTGCGCCGCGCCGAAGCGTTCCCCGGACCGGTAAACCGCCGACAGGATCTTTCGGGCATCCTCCGTGCCGTCGATGCGCTCCGACGGGTCGAGGCAGACATCGCAGTTGCCGCAGGCCTCGATCGCCTCCCCGAAATACTCCAGCAGCGCCGTCCGCCGGCAGGCCGGCGCCTCGCAGTAGCCGAGCAGCGCATCCAGGCGCTTGTGCTCGCGCCTCTTGCGGTCCGGGCCCGCATCCTCGTCCTCGATGAACTGCCGGCGCATCCGGATGTCCGGCAGCCCGTAGAGCATGTGCGCCTCGGCCGGCGCCCCGTCGCGCCCGGCCCGGCCGATCTCCTGGTAGTAGGCCTCGACGCTGCCCGGCAGGTCGCTATGGAACACATAGCGCACGTCGGCCTTGTCGATCCCCATGCCGAAGGCGATCGTGGCGACGATGACCACCCCCGGCTCGGTCATGAAGAGGTTCTGGTGCGCCTCCCGGTCCGCCGCATCCATGCCGGCGTGGTAGGGCAGCGCCCGGACCCCGTCCGCGGCCAGCAGCGCCGCCGCCTCTTCGGTCTTCCGGCGCGACAGGCAGTAGACGATGCCGCTCTTGCCGTCATGGCGGGCGACGAAGTCGCGCAACTGCCGCTTCCAGTCCCGCTTCATCGCCACCGCGAGCCGGATGTTCGGGCGGTCGAACCCGAGCACGAACTGTTCGACCGCGCCGCCGAACAGCCTGTCCGCGATGTCGTCCCGGGTCACCTCGTCGGCGGTCGCCGTCAGCGCGGCGAGGGGAACGCCGGGAAAGAGGTCCCGCAGCCGGCACAGGTCGGCGTATTCCGGCCGGAAGGCCGGGCCCCATTGCGAGATGCAATGCGCCTCGTCGATGGCGAACAGCCTGACCGGCAAGCGCTTCAGCGCCCCCAGCATGCGCTCGGTCATCAGCCGTTCCGGGGCCATGTAGAGCAGCCGCGTCCCGCCCGCCTCAACCCGGCGCCAGGCGGCCAGGTTCCGGTCGCGGCCGTTCCCCGAATGGATGCCGTCCGCCGCGACGCCCGCGAGCCTGAGCGCCGCCACCTGGTCCCGCATCAGCGCGACCAGCGGCGATACCACGACCGTCAGCCCGTCCATGATCAGTGCCGGGATCTGGAAGCACAGCGACTTGCCGGATCCCGTCGGCATCACCGCAAGCGCGTTGCCCCCCGCCAGCAGGGCCTCGATCACCCTCTCCTGACCCGGACGGAACGCCGCGAACCCGAACACTTCCGCCAGGATCCGGCGTGCGGCCGTCATCGCGCCCTCCGGCGGCCGGGCCGGCGCGCGCCGGAGACCGGTTCGCGCGTCAAGCGACGGCCCCGAGACCGTAATTCGCGACCAGCGTCAGAAGCTTCAGCGAAGCGCCGCGCGGGCGTTTCTCGCCCCGTTCCCACTGGCTCACCAGGCCCGTCGTCAGGTTGAGGTAACGGGCGAACACCGCCTGGCTCGCATTCTCCCGCATCCCAAGCGCGCGGATCTTCTCCGGCGTCATCTCCTCGACCGGCGTCAGGCACATCTCGTCGAATGCCTTCATGGTCCGTTTCGCCATCGCACCGGCCTCCGCCAGGCCCCGCGCGGTCTCGTGCGCGGCTGCCAGCGCGCCGCTCCTGTACCGTTTACCCATCGCGGATCGTCTCCCCTGACCGCATCGCACAATGTTGCATCCGGTTGGCCTGCCCCCATTCTATGTACCAGTTTCTATGTTAGTCCTGGCACGGTTTCTGGGAAGGGCTGATCCGGCTGTAGCCCATCAATAGCGAAGGCCGGATCAGTCCGTTTGGGCACGATGGTCTGTGGTGCCGGGGGTGCAACCTGCTGCTCGAGTGGGCGCTCAACCTGATGGTGCTGAACGTGTCGACCCGCAAGTACCACCGCGCGGTCCGTCTGCCCGAGGGCGACCTGGCGAAAGCGCGTGGCGACGGCACCTCGAAGTCGGCCGTTTCCCGGCGCTTTGTGGCGCTGTCACGCAAGAAGATGAAGGCCTGGCTCGCCTCGGATCTCTCGGAACTCGACCTGCTAGTCATCCAGATCGACGGTCTGCATGTCGGCGACCATGTCCTGATGGCGGCGATCGGCGTCGATGGCAACGGCGACAAGCATGTCCTGGCCGTGGTCGAGGGGGCGACGGAGAACACGGTCGTCGTCCAGGCCTTGATCGACAATCTCCTCGCCAGGGGGCTCGATCCGACACTGCCGCGGCTGTTCATCGTCGATGGCGCGAAGGCACTCAGCAAAGCGATCCGAAACACCTTCGGTGTGGCCGCCGCCATCCAGCGCTGCCAGGTCCACAAGGGCCGTAACATCATCGAGCGCCTGCCCCAACATTTGCACGCGAGCGTCAAGAAGGCGCTCCGTCAGGCCTGGGACCAGGACGACGCAAACAAGGCCGAGCGGCTCTTGCGCAACCTGGTCCGGCGTCTGGAGCATGAGGAACCGGGCGTCTCGGGCAGCATCCTGGAGGGGCTGGACGAGATCCTCACCGTCATCCGCCTCGGCCTGCCGCACGAACTCCGGCGCTCGCTCGCCTGCACCAACATCGTCGAGAACGCGCTCGGCACGGTGCGCCAGGTCACCCGCAACGTCAAACGCTGGAGACACGCCGAGATGGCGCTCAGATGGACCGCCGCCGGCCTGCTGGAGGCCCAGAAAACCTTCCGTCGCCTCAAGGCCTATCGCCAGCTGCCCATCCTCCGAAATGCTCTCCAGGAACACTTGAGAAAGGCTCAGGCCGACAGTGCCATTGAAACCATCATGAAGGCAGCATAGCATCATCAACCAGCGACGCCTGCCCCACGAATTTCAACAGAGATAGGGACATCGCCACGCCGCCTAACGGCGCGTCGTCACGCACATAGACCCTGGCCCGCCCCGTGTCGGTCTTGCCCCTGGCCAGAACCGCGAAGGCTGCGTGCATGGTGCCGTCTCCTTCGTGCCGAGTGCCCGGGAACAGCGGGGATGTCCTCTTCCGGACATCTATCCGCCGCCCCGCTCACGGCCAAGCCCGTCCTCACGGCGGCGCACGGCGCGTCTGTGGAGGCCACGGCGAGGCACTTTGGTTACGGAAGACGGCGGCTCAGCGGGCGCAGTGCGCGCGCGTAGGCGCGGAAGCGGCTGGGGGTGGGTGCTGGTCGTGTCCCAGGACGTGGTGTAGGAGTTGTTGGAGCCTCTGGTAGCTGTGGGTAGGCGGCTTGCCGTAGCGACCGCCGAGAGTCTGGCGTAGGCAAGCCGGCTATCCACAGCGGAGGCCATCGCGGTTCCGGTTTAGGGTTGGGCTAGTGCGAACCAACCTGACCCGAAGGAGAACCACGATGACCCAGGACATGATGACCCTACGCGCGCTTTTGGAGAAGAGCTCCGATGCCGATCTGCTTCGCGAGATGATCGGCTTCACGGCCGAGCGGCTGATGGCACTGGAGGTCGAGGGCCTGACCGGCGCCGCTCACGGCGAGAGCTCGGCGGATCGTATCACCCACCGCAACGGCTACCGCGACCGGTCCTGGGAGACCCGGGCCGGCACGGTCGAGCTGAAGATCCCGAAGCTGAGGAAGGGGAGCTACTTCCCGGGCTTCCTGGAGCCGCGGCGGATGGCCGAGAAGGCGCTGGCTGCGGTGATCCAGGAGGCCTACATCCAGGGCGTGTCGACCCGCTCGGTCGACGATCTGGTTCAGGCGATGGGGATGTCGGGCGTCTCCAAGAGCCAGGTCTCCAGGCTGTGCGGCGAGATCGACGATAAGGTCAACGGCTTCCTCGATCGATCGCTGGAGGGCGACTGGCCCTATCTGTGGCTGGATGCGACTTATGTGAAGGTGCGCCAGACCGGACGCATCGTCTCGGTCGCGGTGACCGTGGCTGTGGCCGTCAACGACCAAGGCCGCCGCGAGGTCCTGGGCATGGCGATCGGCGCGTCGGAGGCCGAGACCTGCTGGACTGAGTTCCTGCGCTCGCTGGCCCGGCGCGGGCTGCGCGGCGTGAAGCTGGTGATCTCCGACGACCACAAGGGCCTGAAGGCCGCCGCGACCCGGATCCTCGGCGCCACCTGGCAAAGATGCCGCGTGCACTTCGCCCGCAACCTGCTGGCCCATGCCGGCCGCCAGGGTCGGCGCGTCGTCTCCGCCTTCGTCGCCACCGCCTTCGCCCAGGAGGACGCCGACAGCGCGAAGGTCCAGTGGCGTCAGGTCGCCGACCAGCTCAGGCCCAAGGTCCCCAAGCTCGCCGCCCTGATGGACGAAGCCGAGCACGACGTCCTCGCCTACATGAGCTTCCCCAACCTCCGCCCCGCCTGCGATGCGCATGTTCATGCTTCATTTGCTAGGACGGTCGCACACGGATGCAGAACGCCATCTAACCCATTAAAATTACATACTGCCTTGTACCGCAAGGCATCACCGCCCGATGCCCCGTCATCGTACCGCAATCGGCCTGTTTCAATCTCAGGTCCCTAGTTGGCATCTCCTGTCCGGCGCCTGTTTCGCCGACCATGGCCATTCCGTGACGTGCGTCGACACGAATCACGTGAGGATAGGCACAGGTCGCGACCAGCACCTCGATCCCGCGTCGTTGCAGCACCGCGACCTCTGCACCGGGTGTGGGTCTGGTATGGAAAATCTAAGTCATTGATTTAGTGCGTTTTTTGTGTCGAGACGAACGGCCGAAATCGGCTATTCGTGACAATGGGCCGCTCCAAGGCAGGATTTTGTTACGACGGCAGGGTCGAGCAGGGGAAGGTGGGAACGCTCCGCACCGCCAGAAGCGGTACGATGCCGTGTCTCGAAACCCAACATCGGGAGCATTCCCATGGCAGTATCCCCGCCTCCGGCGCCTTCGTCCATCGATCTTTCCGGCCTGCCTCCTCGGGTCGTCGAGGCGGCCGCCCGGGTGCTCGCACTGTGTCGCGAGGAGCTTCGTTCCGAGCCGCGCCCCGAGGCGCCCGAGGAGGTCGAGTTGCGGGTGCGTGAGGCCACGAACGAGTTCGCTCGCGATGTCATGGGCGCCGTCATCGAGAACCGGGACGATGGCGCTTCCCGGATCGAGCGGGACGGGCAGAGCTGGTTCCGGGTCGCGGTGACGCCGAAGACGATCATGACCTCGCTCGGTCCGGTGACCTACCGGCGAGCGCGTTACCGCAGCGGCGCGAGCGGGGCATCGCCGGTGCCGGTCGACGAGAGCCTGGGCCTCGTCGACGATTACCTGACGCGGCCGGCGGCCGAGCTCGGTCTGCTGATGATGGGTCACTGCACGGCCCGGGAAGCGGCGGCGTTCTTTGCGAAGACCGGCGCCATGACGCCGTCGGTGAGCACCCTGCAGCGCCTGACCCTGAGCATGCACGAATGCTGGGAGAGCCTCGGCCCGGAGACGCTGGGCAGCATCCGTGAGGCCGAGGGCATACCGCAGGACGCGACCACCGCCTCGGTCTCCCTCGACGGCGTCATGGTGCCGCTGAGACCCGGCGAGGACGGTCGCGCCAAGGCCTCCTGGCGCGAGGCTGCCTGCGGCACGGTCTCCTTCCACGACGCCGAGGGCAAGCGCCTGAAGACCCTCTATCTCGGCCGCATGCCGGAGAGCGGCAAGCTCACGCTGAAGGCGCAGCTTGCAAGCGAAGTCGCACACATCAGGCGAGCACGCCCCGAGATCGGGATCGTCGCTATCGCCGATGGCGCCGCCGACAACTGGACCTTCCTGGAGACCCTGTCGCCCGAAACCGAGGTGATCGACTTCTGGCATGCTTGCGAACATCTGCAAACCGCGTCCGACCATGCCGTGGCGCCCGGCTGGTTCGAGAAGTACCGCGAGATCCTCCGTCACGATCCCCGTGGCGTCGCCAAGGTGATCCGGGCGCTGCGCCACCTTCGCGATGCCGCCGCTGCGCCGGACCGGGCCGAGACCGAGCGGGAACTCGCCTTCTTCCGCAAGCATCGCCATCGCATGCGCTACCACGCCCTGAAGGAAGAGGGCATCGCCATCGGCTCAGGCGTGGTCGAAGCTGCCAACAAGACCCTGGTGACACAGCGCATGAAGCGCTCCGGCATGCGCTGGCGGATCGTCGGCGGACAGGCTGTTCTGACCTTCCGCGCCCTGATCAAATCCGGCCGCTTCGAGCGGGCATGGAAGGCCCTGATCAGCGCAACCGACACACCGGCCAACGACAACATCAGTCCACGTGCAGCAGCCATGGCAATCGCTGCCTGAACTCAACGAACCAAGCCGCAGACATCACTGCCATGCGAGACTCGCACCCTCTGCACCCTTCGCATACCCCTAGTCGGCCAGCACCGTCTCGAGCATCCGCAGCGCAGGCAGAATCGCGTCGACGCTCGCCACCCACTCGTTGCGGCCGCTGGCGTTGCAGGCAATCCTGGCCCCGTGGACCCATTGGGCCCCTCGCTATCCACCGCCGCTTTCGCGTTGAAGCACTGCCCGACCTCGTGTGAGTCGTTCCTCTTCATCAACCCGCTGTCGGGGTCGGTGAGATTGCTCTGCTCCTTGTCTCGCGGCGCACTCCGCAATTCGTAAGATCAGGAAGGGGCTCGCCGCGACGTTTCAATTTCCGGCACTCGACCAGACGCACTTGGCGCGTCAGCGATCAGAGTATACGGTTTGGCACTAATACCCGCGAAGCCACGACGGGCTATGGGCCCCATCAGGGCGCACCGAACCTTTACTTCCGGTGCCGCTATGCCGCATACCGTTACGGCATCCGAAAGCCGTGTTTTCCGACAACCCGCTTCGGTTGTCACCCGGCATTACGGGGTACATCCCAGATCCGGCAGCAAGTTACCAAGTCCAGTCTCAAGTTTATTTTGTTCAGCACGTGTTAAGGCATGAAAGAAGTTCAGACCCGTCTTGCGCTCGATTATCCGAGCGTTCGAAATGAACCTCTCTTCACAAAACGACGCCCCCCGCTCGGTTTCCTGGTCGAAATGAAAAGTCGCGATCTTTACCCTGCCATTCTCTTCCGTTGCGACCATTTTCCAATAACCGCTCGGGACCTGATGAGTTTCGTCGGCACCTGGCATGGCCGGCATTTCTCGTTCGTACAGAGGACCCGTCGTGACGTAAACTGCAGAGGTTTCGGGCCTTTTTGCCAAGGCACGCACCGCATTTTCTAATTTAACCCATGCCCCTTGGTTTAACGCGCTTTTCTGTGGGGTAATATTGGAAAGATAATTGGTCGCCTCCCAATTGGACGTGCCCGTGAAACTCGCCAGGGGTGCTTGATGGCCGCGGTCTGTCTTCAATTCCGCAAATGCTCCCTTGTAATCCCCTGGTTCCAGCGTTTCATCGTCTGCCAACCTCGGGTCTGCTTTCCAACGTCGCTTCGCCGTCTTACCAATTGTCATTTTTGTGATTCGGTATGCAACCCAGTCGGCAAACTTGGTCGTATCGTTAGAACTCAGGATATAGATATCGCGAATAACAATATCATTGGTCGCAGGGGATCCGGCCGGGCAACCATGAAGACACAGGGTAGAGTGTATCTCCTGCGCAACGACAGGAATGGCACTAGCCACTACGAACAACACGGCACTCATAACAAGCCGAAAAAGCATAAGGCGCCTCCAAACAAGTTAGATCGATACTCTGGGAGCAAGCGTCACTTTACCCAAAGTCAGCGCCGCGGGGCGCCCGTCTCGAAGGACATCGGCAATACCGTTGCCCTGACCGCAGCCGCGGCCGACCGTGGACCGTATCGGTGCTGTCGTCCACCCGACGATCATCGGCTATTGAGTGTCTTGGATGCAATCAATTCAATCTTCGTTCGCGCGTTTCCGACTCTTCTTCAAGAAATCGTCAATTAACGCCATCAGCTCGTGAATTGTTGATGATCCTCCGGCAATCAGCCCAGCCGTCACAATTATATCGGTAAACTGAAACAACCCCATTTGGAATGCCGACGCTCCGGCACTATCTGACTCAAATATGGGTCCCAGTAGTCGAACACCCGACAGAGACACCAGAATTCCCAACGTTAGGCCAGCGAGGAGTGCCCGTCTTTGGGTGCCTACCTTATATTCCTTTAAATTATTTTCTGGCTCTGCACGAGCATCCTCTTGCGTTGTGCTTATCACCCTTTCAAGATGGACTTTGCCTCCTTGACGCCACGCCTTTATCAGAACTTCTAGCGCTCGTTCGACGAATAGGGCGACTATGTACAATATTCCTAACTGTGTAAGTGCGATTAGAAACGGTTCATCACCTGGTTTTGTTGGAAGCGCCTTTAAGGAGCCACCTTGCCACCAGATGACAATCACGAGTACCGCGATCGCCAGTGAAATCCATATTCGGCCAATGTTCTTTTCCATACTCTCTCTCCCGTACTACGTGCAGCGTTAGCCTGATAATCACAAGCCATTTCAGGTCCGCACCTCACCCGAACGCCCGTCTCACCTCATAGCTGCTAACACTTCTTTCCGGTTCACAAGCACAATCTGCTGATCTTGTGGTAGTTTGTGTTCCGGATCTCCATCGAGTCCCATGTGCTTCAGGAAATAGTAGAGGAAAGCACTCGATACGGTGATCGCGCGCACTCCCTCAGGCATGCCGTAGTCCAGTTCAATCGCCTTTGATTGGCTCTCTGAAAGCCTTGGATGAGGGGCGATTATCATGGTCACCGAATCAATCCAGGATTTGTCAGCACCTGAATCTATCGCGTGCGGTTTGGATTCGCCGATATCGTAAATTCGCGCGAAAACGAAATCCTTGAAGGTGTCGTCATTGTGACAGAGAGCCCGCACGTGCCATCGGAACCCATCGAAGCCTAGCGCGTGCGGTGTGATCCACCGCCAATGCGGTTCGGGTTTCGACATCGACTGATACTGAATTCGAAGCGCGTGGCGATCTCGAATTCCGCGCAAGATGGCCTTGAGACTCCGACTATCCACGGTCCTGCCAGGAGTCGGCACGATCTGAAAATCGGGTATCTCAGCCAACCATGCCTCTTCCTCCACAAGTGTGCCATTCGCGAGGGAGTTCAACTGCGCCAGATAACGGTCTAATACCAGTGAGCCTATGAAATCACCTTCATGATCCATGGATAGGCGCAGAGGGTTCGCATACGATCCGGTTCTGCGATGAGGTCGATCCATGCTTGGCAACAGGCGTCGATGATGGCCTCGGTGTCGTCGAGGACGCGGAGCGATAGGAAGCGTTCGCGTAGGTAGAGCCAAACCCGCTCGACGGGGTTGAGTTCGGGACTGTAAGGCGGCAACAGCGCCAAGGTGACGTTGTCGGGGACGGTGAGGGCGCGCTCGTCGTGCCAACCGGCGCCGTCGCACATCATGACGGCGTGCGCATCCTGGTCCAGGGTATCGGCGAAGTGTGCGAGAAACAGGTCCATGACCTTGGCGTTGACGCTCGGCATCACCAGGGTGACGTCGTCGCCGGTGTCCGGGCGCACGGCGGAGAAGATGTAGGCCCACTGGTAGCCGATTTGACGCGTCCCGGGGGCACGCTCGCCCCTGCGCCACCACCGGTGACACACCCGGCCCTTGTTGCCGACGCGCGCTTCATCCTGAAACCACAGCTGTAGGCGCTTGTCGGGATGCGCCGCGGCGGTCGCCTTCAGGATGTCGCGAAGCCCCCTTTTTTGAAGCGCTCCTGCGCTTCGGCGTCCCTTCGCGGGTGGCTCGGGCGCGCCTTCTGGCGGGAAAATCCCATCCGCCGTAGAACCCGGGTCATGCTCGAGGGGTGGTAGGTCTTGGCGAAGCGCTCCTCCAGCCAGCGGCACAGATCGGCCCGGGTCCAGGCGCAAACCCCGTCGCGCTCAGGCTCCGGCCCGGCGATGATGACCGCCGCCAGCGCCGCTTCCTCGTCTGCCGTCAGCCGCCGCGGCGAGTAGCCCTTTGGACGGTCGTGAAGCCCCTCCAATCCCTTTGCATTGTAACGAACAACCGCGTCGCGAAGCGTTTGGCGATCCATCCCCGCAAGCCGCGCGGCATCAGCCCGGGGCATCTCCTCCAAAGCATTCGCGATCCCATAGGCCCGCGCCGCCGCTCGACCGTACGATTCCACGCGAGCCCAGCGCCGAAGCTCCAAAGGCGTCAAATCATCCCGTATCTTGAGTGCTGATCCCATGACATCCCCCACATCTGGTGGGAGACCATAGAATCACAATCCGCCATCATCCGCCATCAATGAATATCCCGAGAGTCAATTCAGGCGCTCACTGGTATGAATCCTCGACCTCGAACACTGCCCGGTATGTTGCCGCCGCCAGATAGCATTTGAGACTCGGGTCGTAGGCGAGGTTGGCTATATCAGGCGCTTGCTCGTGCATGGTGCGCGAACCGTGCTGCGCTGGCGCCGCGCCAAGCCGGGCACGGGGCCTGGCTGGACCGACCGGCTCCTGGCGCGGCGGCCGACAAACGTGGTGCTGGTCGCCATGGCCAATAAGACAGCTCGTGTCGCCTGGGCACTGCTCAGGTACGAGCGTATCTACCGACCGACGCCGGCATAGCCAGCTGGCAAACCGGGATCAAATTGCGAGGGTAACGACGATTTGATGGCGAAACAGGGTTCCACCCGAGATCGGCCAAACCCGAGGCATTGTCCGAGCATCAAGCTCGTTAGTCTGACTGGGCGTCGATCTTTCGGATTCCATCAGGGCCAGCGGTCAGCGTACCGCAGAGAAAAGGCCGGATACATGACTGCAAGCTCTACCGCCGATTCAAATCAGTTTTCCCCTTGCAACACCGGGGGCGTCCATACATGAATGCCACTTGGCCAGACTTGATAAAGAACGACCCCAAGTTCTTACGCCACCCGAATTCAGGAGAGGTATGAATGGCCAAAGAACGGGAACCGCGCCTTCTCTCAATCGGGTCGGCCGTCCGGTTCACCCATAACGGTGTGACGATCCACGGGCATCTCCTCCAGCGGCAGGGACGGCGACGCTTCGCGAAGGTGATCGACAATGAAGAGCGAACCTGGAGAGTCCCAGAGTCGGCATTGAAGGACACGGGAGGCGGGAGGCGGACCACGATGGTCACTCCACACGACGAGGCGAGAGCATATTACCGCCTAGGCGATCGAGTGGCGTTCCTCGGTCTCGACGGCCCGATGCGCGGCGAGATTGTCAAACTCAACCCGAAGAGAGCGAGAGTGCGCTGTGGGGAGGCATGCTGGAACGTCCCCTATGGCCTGCTCGGTGTCGCCGAGGGGCAAGCTGCGAGGAACGGCCCGGAGCGGTTGAACTGCATCGCGGGGATGGCCAGACGGTTGATGGATGAGCATGGGCTCACCGGCTGGACACTCGCTTTTGTCGAATCCCGGAGCCGCCTCGGCGACTGCGATTTCAGTGACCGCCAGATTCGGATCGGCCGCGGCCATGCCCTGGAGAGCAACGAGGAGGAGATCCGGGACACCGTTTTGCACGAAATTGCACACGCGATCGCGGGGCCCGACGCAGGCCATGGGCCGCTGTGGAAGGCGACGGCGCAGCGAATCGGAGCCACGCCGCGGGCGAAGATGTACGATGACCAATCGGGCTGAGCCTGGGATCATATCCATCCCGGCCACGATCATGTCCGTCGCGCACGCCCACCGGCGCAGCGCTGGCTTTACAGCGTCCGGGAGCGTGCGGATATCTTCACGCCTGCCGAAACGGGTCCTATGATTGTTCCGTGAAAACCTTGTGCCGCGACTGCGGCCGCCGGCCGCACCTTGACGCCGAGGCTTGCCCGGCCTGCGGCTCGGTGCGGGTTGCACGACACCAGGAACTCCATGATCTCGCTATCGCCCATCTCGACTGCGACGCCTTCTACGCTGCCATCGAGAAACGAGACCGGCCGGAGCTGCGTGATGTCCCGGTGATCGGCGGCGGTCGCCACCGTGGCGTGGTCGCCGCCTGCTGCTACATCGCCCGCACCTACGGTGTCCGCTCTGCCATGCCAATGTTCAAGGCCCTGAAGGCCTGTCCCGACGCCACCGTCATCAAACCCGACATGAAGAAGTACACAGCCGTGGGCCGCGAGGTCGGCGCGATGATGCTGGGCCTGACACCCCTGGTGGAGCCGCTCTCCATCGACGAGGCATTCATGGACCTCGCGAACACGGAGTCCCTCCATGGCGCCAGCCCGGCCGCGACCCTGGCTGCGCTGGCACGCCGGGTGGAAGATGAACTTGCAATTACCGTGTCCATCGGGTTCAGCTATAACAAGTTCTGTATCGCACCCGGTTCCTTGGACACAAGTTTGTCTCATGCGGCGGGCCTGAGTGACATCGCGGTGTGCCACGCCTGACGAGCTTGAGCGGGGCTCAGGTAGCCGTTCTTCTCCACGATCCACTGGGCATTGTACTGTTCGACGAACCCGCGGACGGCGTTCCGCAGCTCCGCGATGTTGCGGTAGATGCGGCCATGGATGATCTGTTCCTTGAGCGTGCGATTGAACCTCTCGGCGACGCCGTTGGTCTGGGGCTGTTCGACGAAGGCGTAGGACGGCTGGATGCCCCAGAACTTGATCTGGTTGGTGAAGTGGTCCGACAGATACTGGGAGCCGTGATCCATCCGCAAGGCCAGCCCCCGCGCCGCACCGGCGGAGGTCGAGGCATACAGCCTCGCAAGCCCCATGGAGATCGGCTGAAGGGCGGCGAAGCGGTCGCCTCGCTTGCACACATGCCAGCCGACGCACTCGGCGTTCCAATGCTCGATGGCGGTGAATATCCAGCCCCAGCCGTCGTCCACCGTGAACACCCGAACGCCGTCCGTGCCCCACATGAGGTTGGGGGCATGGGTGATGATCTCACCGACATGGGGATTTCCGCCACGGCGGCGGCAGCGATGGGGCGAGAGCAGGTTGTTCTCGCGCATCACCCGGAGCCCCCGCTTGCGGGAAACACGGATGCCACGACAGACCCGAAGCCGAGCCCAGACCTTGCGGTGTCCCTCGCCCTCCCAGGGGGATGCCTCCAGGTCGGCCTCGATGGCCACCAGCAGAGCCTCGTCCGAGATCGAGGGCTTCGGTCCCCGGCGCTTTGCTGGTGGGCGCTCAGCGGTGGCCTGCTGCCGGGATTTCATGGCGTAGAACGAGGAACGGGCAAAACCCCAGGCCGCACAGACCCGCTGGAGGCCGTAGGCCAAACCCGTGCCGGGAGAGGTGGCGGCACTCATCGCCGCGACCTCCGCCGCCCCAAAGGGCCGGACGTCTCCGTCTTGGCCTCCAGCAGTTCCACCTGCATGATCAACTCCCCGATCCGCTTCATGGCGATGTCCAGTTCCGCCTTCACCGGATCGCCCTTGCGTTCCTTGAGCGAGGCATCGATCCCGGCGATCGCCTTCTCACGCCACTGCTCGAGCCGGAAAATCTCCACGCCCAACTGCCGCGACAAAAGTTCCACCGGCTCGCCACGCAAAAGCCGCAGGGCAACCTCACGCTTGCGCGTCACCGTCCACCGCTGGCCAAGTCCCAGCGGGCCTGCCGGCGAAACCTGGCCCGGGGAAAACGTGGACGAGCCAAGCTCGCCCTCGTTTACCACAGGCCCATCAACAGCAACTTTGTTCTCAAAATTGTCGGTCATGTTCCGGTCCTCCTTGGACACTTCGATTAAGCCAATTCTGTGTCCAAGGAAATCGGGTCCGACTCAGCTATAACAAGTTCTTGGCCAAGATCGCCTCGGACTTGGACAAGCCGCGCGGCTTCGCCGTGATCGGCCGGGCCGAGGCCAAGTCCTTTCTTTCAGACAAGCCGGTCGGGATGTTGTGGGGAGTGGGTCCAGCTATGCGGCAGCGCCTCGCTGGGGACGGCATCACGCTGATCGGCGAACTCGACCACCCCCTCCACATTGCCTTTGTCGTTGCCCTTGCCGGGACGACCATAGCGATCCTCGAAGAGGTAATGGGATTGAAGCCCGCTGAAGGACCGCGTCCGTTGCCGCGTGCCGTCCGGCAGGATCCGTGACACCAAGCACTTGTCGTTGTCGTACAGGATCGATTGTGGCACCCCGCCGAAAAAGGCGAATGCTCTGTTGTGGCCGTCCAGCCAAGCTTCCACTGTTGCCGACGGGTAAGCCGCAATAAAGCAGGCGTCGCTCTGGGGAAGGGTCATAACGAAAAAATGTGCCCGGCACTTGACGCCGGCGATGATCGCATCCGCCTCGCCAAAGTCCGCCCGGGCATGACCCGGAGGGTGCGCCAGCGGTATGAACATCTCCCGTAGACGACGGCGCCGTTCGCGAACGTAATCCTTGACGATAGTTCGCCCGCCTGTGAAGCCATGTTCGTCGCGAAGACGATCGAAGATCCGCTTCGCCGTGTGGCGCTGCTTGCGGTGGACCGTTCGGTCCTCTTCCAGAATACGGTCGATGATATCCGTGAAGGGGTCTAGTGTCCTGATCGATAGATTGATATGATTATGTCTCTATTTGTTTTTAGGAGGCGCGATTGATGGCGAGAGTGGCGGTGACGATCTCTTTGAGCGATGACGAGCGCGCCGAATTGGAGGCGCTGTCTCGTCGTCGCAAGACGTCGCAGGGGCTTGCGCGGCGGGCTCGGATCGTCTTGGCGGCGGCGGAAGGGTTGGAGAACAAGGAGATCGCCGTTCGTCTCGAGGCGAGCGCGGACACCGTGGGCAAGTGGCGTCGCCGCTATGCGGCGGAGGGCCTCGACGGTCTGTACGACGAACCCCGCCCCGGCGCGCCGCGTCAAATCGGCGATGACGCCATCGCGGAAGCGGTCCGGCTGACGCTGGAAGAGACGCCGCCGGACGCGACCCATTGGAGCCTTCGCTCGATGGCGCGGGCGAGCGGCCACGCGCCCTCGACCATTCATCGCATCTGGCGGGCCTTCGGCTTGCAGCCGCATCGCTCGGAGACCTTCAAGCTGTCGAGCGATCCCTTCTTCGTGGAGAAGGTCCGCGACATCGTCGGTCTGTATTTGGCGCCGCCGGATCGTGCCCTGGTTCTCTGTGTCGACGAAAAGAGCCAGATCCAGGCCCTGGACCGTTCCCAGCCCCTCTTGCCGATGCGCCCCGGGCAGGCGGAGCGGCGCAGCCACGACTACAAGCGCCACGGCACGACCTCTCTCTTCGCGGCCCTCGACATCGCCACGGGAGAGATCATCGGCAAATGTTTCCCGCGCCATCGGGCCCGAGAGTTCCGCAAATTCCTCGACCTCGTCGAGGCGAACGTCCCTGCTGATCTCGACATCCACATCGTCATGGACAACTACGGGACCCACAAGACCAAGGCGATCCGCGACTGGTTCGCCAAACGGCCGCGCTGGCAGGCCCATTTCACACCCACCAGCGCCTCCTGGCTGAACCAGGTCGAGCGCTGGTTCGGGCTGCTGACCGACAAGCAGATCAGGCGCGGCGTCCATCGCTCCACCAAGGAGTTGGAGCGCACCATCCTCGACTACATCGACACGACAAACCAGAACCCCAAACCCTTCAAATGGACCAAATCCGCCGATGACATCCTCGGCGCCATCCAGCGCTTCTGCCTCCGAACAATCGAAATCGCTGAACAGCAGGCGAAAATCATGCGAACTTCGGAATCGGGACACTAGCTTCGGGCGCTTCGGTGGTTGGCGGCGGCGGTAGCCAGGCGGTTCTGAATGCCGCAGCATCTTTCGCACCGTATCTCGCGCAATGCCAAACCGACTTGCCGCCTCTCGCTGGCTCAGCCCTTCAACATGGCACGCCAGTCGAACACGCAGATAAAGCTCCACGGTGTACATCCTCCGGCCTTCCATCCCCTAAAAGATCGAAGGCTACAGGTGGCGGCCTTTTGCTCCGCCCCGCAGTCGGGATTAGCCCGCCGCTTCCGTGGTCTAGTTTGTCACCGGCGCACTCAACTGGAAACGCACACTCAATCGCTGATCGCTCGATGGCGCGACGCGGCAACCCCTACGACAACGCCAGGATGGAGAGCTTCATGAAGACGCTGAAGGTCGAGGGGGGCTATCCCATGGCCTTCGAGAGCGAGGAAGACGTCGCGCGCCATCTGATGTTCTGAGGTGGTCCCAGAAAATCGGACAGGGAGCTAAGGTGTATTCCACCGGATAACGGAGGAATACGAGATGACGAATCGACGCCGGTTTACGGCGGAATTCAAGGCCCGGGTGGCGCTGGAAGCGCTGCGGGGCGACAAGACGATCCAGCAGATCGCGGCCAAGCACAAGGTGCATCCGAACCAGGTGAGCGCCTGGAAGCGCCAGGCGGTGGACGGTCTGGGCGAAGTGTTTTCGAACGGCGCCAACCGCGCTTGCCGGGATCATGAATCCGAGGTCCGCGACCTTCACGCCAAGATCGGCGAGCTGACGGTGGAACGGGATTTTTTAGCCAGAGGGCTCAAGCGATGAGCCGGGGGGAGCGCAAGGCGATGATCACACGCGACGCCCCCGAGCTGAGCTTGAGCCGTCAATGCCGCCTGCTTTCGATCGGCCGGTCCTCGTTCTATTATGCGCCCAGGGGGGAGAGCCCTTCGAGTCTGGCGCTGATGCGTCGGATCGACGAGTTGTTCATGAAGTACCCGTTCTACGGCAGCCGCCAGATGGTCCGCCAGTTGCGGCGGGACGGCGTTTGCGTCGGCCGTCACCGGGTTCGCAGGTTGATGCGATTGATAGGCCTGGAGGCGATCTATCAGGCGCCGAGAACCAGCGTGCCGCATCCCATGCACCGGATTTATCCTTATCTTCTCAAAGGGATGGCTATCGACCAGCCCAATCGGGTCTGGTGCGCCGACATCACCTATATCCCCGTCCAGCGTGGCTTTCTGTACCTGGTAGCGATCATGGACTGGGCGACGCGCCACGTTTTATCCTGGCGGCTGTCGAACACCATGGACGCTGGATTCTGCGCCGAGGCCTTGGGCGACGCGCTGGCCCGCTACGGCCAGCCGGAGATATTCAATACGGATCAGGGCAGCCAGTTCACCAGCCTCGACTTCACCGGCGTGCTCAAGAACGCGAGCATCCGCATCTCCATGGACGGTCGGGGCCGCTGCATGGACAACATCTTCATCGAGCGCCTGTGGCGGTCTCTCAAGTATGAGGCGGTCTACCTACACGAGCTCACCGACGGCTTCCACGCCGAACGGGTCATCGGCGAGTGGATCGGCTTCTACAACACCGAGCGGCCCCATTCGTCCCTCGACGGTCAAACGCCGGCCGAGGCCTACGGGGCCGGTCAACCTGTGGATATGATGGACAAGGCTCGCGCCTTGCCCACATCCCCACAGGCTCAACAACAGCAACAGGATGTGATAAAAAGGATTTTGGCAGCATGATCAAACAACGGAATACACCTTAACCGCGCTGCCAAACTGTCCAACAAAGTGGGACCACCTCAGTTCTTCATCGACAGCTACAACGAGAGGCGCCTACACTCGGTCCTCGGCTACCTTAGCCCCAACCGCTTTGAGGAGGAACAGCCCCGCAAGCCGGTTAAATCGGCCGCCTGAATCTGTCGGCCCCAAGGGGCCAACTCCAGATAGGGGGTCAATATTGAAAGCCGATTGACAACTTGGGGTCTCGCAAGATGGCTAAACGGCTTTCGCCGCCGCATTCCTCACTGGGAGTGGGAGCTGAAGAAAGTTACTTAAGCCGACATTCCCCATATACCATCCAAATTCGTGGAAATCGTACCACTTTCCCACCGCCAAGGGAACTGTATCCCCTATGCAGCCATCCGATGGCATGATTTTGGTAATCGGCCCGCGCTTGGAAGGCCACTCGGTCATTTTTCTCGCCATCCAGACACACCTCTCCTGTCGCTTTCTCCTCGCCGTCGATTCCCTCGGCCTACGCCGGAGCGGGTCTTCGTCGCAGATCATCAATCAAGCTCAGGATTTTCCGGAACAGGTCCCTCGGCACCGCCACCTCAGCCAATTGGAACGTAACGTAGCGGCCATGTCGGACAACCTTGGCCCCGATCTTCACCAGCTTGTCGCGCAACGTCGTCATCGACCAGTGCTCCACCTCCTTCGGCAAAGCCAGTGTCCTCATGAAGTTGCCCAGATTGTAGGCCAGGGCGTGAAGCTGGAGCCGAACGGCATTGTTGCGGAACTTGCGACATGACAGACGGGTCCAGTTGATGGCGTTCTTGCCTTCCTTGATGTGCTGCTCCGCCGTGCCACGGTGATTATAGAACGCCACCACCCGCTTGGTAGGGCGCGACAGATTAGTGACGATGAAACCGACGCGAGGAACCAGCTCGCCGGGGTGCCACTCCACTTTGGCCACGACACGGCGCTTCTTGTTCCACGATCCGGCCTGATAGCTGAAGCTGGCGTGGAAACGGCGAACATGGTCGGGCGGGCGACCGACAGGTCGCGTAAGCAGATGGGCAATGTTCCGCTGGAGAATCGCGTTCGCTTTGAGGCGGATGACGTAGAGTAATCCCTCGGCTTCGAGATATTCGTATATCTCCGGTGAGGCGAAGGCGGCATCGCCACGAAAATACAGCCGCACCTTCCTTTCCTTATAGCGCATCACCACCGGCTCCAGAACATTCCGCCATCCGTCGGCACTGTGAACATTACCGGGGCGCAGGGAACATCTCTCCAAGTCGCCGAACTGGTTGAACAGGAATAGCGGATGCTAGCAGGTACAGCCGAAGTGACCATTGTACGCTGTTCCCTCTTGTTCGCCATGGGTCGGGCTGACGCTGCTGTCCATGTCGAGAATGATCATCTTCGGCGGATGGCGGTCATGAACCTTGTCGATCCACACCCCGTTCATGTCGACCAAGGCTTCAACGTTCTCGTCGGTGGCCAATAGCTCCGTCTCGAAGCGTCCCATCTGGCTGGTGGAAGCGGCCTGTCTTTCGATGGCCTTGCCGCCAACAATCCAGCGCATGGCGGGATCGCGTCCCAGACGGTCGGCGTCGTTCACATCGTCATAGCCGCCAAGGCGCCCGAAAACGGACTGGCGAAACTGACCCGTCATGCCGTGCCATCCGTTCTTGCCGGTACGGCTATCCTGGAAAACACCCTCGGCCATCTCAGTCAGGCCGAGGGCATCGTCAAGCTCCCGGTAGGCGAGCAACCCGGCATCAGAGGTGATCTTGGAACCGTGGAATTCAAGCTTCAATCGACGGTCAAAAACGACCCGAAGGCACCCCGGTTTCGATTCACCCATCGGGTGTGCCATATCCGCCGCTCCATGTATGCTACAACTTCATGATTCTTATAGCAGAATCGCCTTCTCGCCGCACTGAATATCGACGATACTTGGGAAATGCGGGGTAAGGCTTATGCCTGAGCGTCCGGGACCACGAAATGTGGTGATGTGGGGCGAGGTTAGTGATAGAACATAATATGAACATCACCAGATCGGGATGCCCAGAAATGTCCGACTCCCCCCATTCCCTGTTGGAGTTCCAACAGCGTTTTCCAGACGAGGATGCCTGCGCCGCCTATCTAACCGCCTTGCGCTGGCCGGCAGGCTTCGTCTGTCCGGCCTGTGGCGGCAGCCGGGGAAGGGCGCTTGCGACCAAGGCCCACACCCATGAATGCGCCGACTGTCGCAAGCAGACCTCGGTGACGGCCGGCACGGTGATGCACGGCTCCAAGCTGGCGCTGACCGCGTGGTTCTGGACCGCCTATCTAATGGCCATGCACTCCATCGGGATCTCGGCGCCGCAACTCCAGAAGCAGCTCGGCCTGGGCTCTTACAAGACCGCATGGTTGCTCGCCACCAAGCTGCGCCGCGCCTTGGTCGCACCGGGGCGCATGCCGCTGGCGGGCCTGGTCGAGGTGGACGAAAGCCTGATCTCTTGCCGCTCCAAGGACGACCCGCCGAGCGGTGGCGGCAGGCGTACCCGCCAAGGCAAACTATTGGTCGCCGACGCTGTCGAGGTTGGCGAGGGTGGGGCCGGCCGGATCCGCCTGGCGCAACTCGAAGACTTCTCCGCCGACGGCCTGCACGCATTCCTGGGCGCCAACCTCGCCACCGGCGTCACCGCCAGGACCGACGGCTGGGTCGGCTACCCCGCTACGTCCGGCCCCACACACGATCCGCACGTCGTCGAAAACATGGCCTTCCATATCGTCCTGCCTGGCATCATCGCGTCTTCGCCGACTTCAAGATCTGGGCGCTGGGCGTTTACCACGGCCTCCGACGCCAACACCTGCAATCCTACCTCGACGAGTTCGTCTTCTGCTTCACCCGGCGCCGGTCCCGCCACGCCGCCTTCCGCTCCATCCTCGGCATCGGCGTCGCAATCGAGCCAGCAACCTACAAAATGTTGATCGCACCGGAGCTAATGGGATAAGCCTTATACCAGTGAGCGCCTGAATTGACTCTCGGGATATTCATTGATGGCGGATGATGGCGGATTGTGATTCTATGGTCTCCCACCAGATGTGGGGGATGTCATGGGATCAGCACTCAAGATACGGGATGATTTGACGCCTTTGGAGCTTCGGCGCTGGGCTCGCGTGGAATCGTACGGTCGAGCGGCGGCGCGGGCCTATGGGATCGCGAATGCTTTGGAGGAGATGCCCCGGGCTGATGCCGCGCGGCTTGCGGGGATGGATCGCCAAACGCTTCGCGACGCGGTTGTTCGTTACAATGCAAAGGGATTGGAGGGGCTTCACGACCGTCCAAAGGGCTACTCGCCGCGGCGGCTGACGGCAGACGAGGAAGCGGCGCTGGCGGCGGTCATCATCGCCGGGCCGGAGCCTGAGCGCGACGGGGTTTGCGCCTGGACCCGGGCCGATCTGTGCCGCTGGCTGGAGGAGCGCTTCGCCAAGACCTACCACCCCTCGAGCATGACCCGGGTTCTACGGCGGATGGGATTTTCCCGCCAGAAGGCGCGCCCGAGCCACCCGCGAAGGGACGCCGAAGCGCAGGAGCGCTTCAAAAAAGGGGGCTTCGCGACATCCTGAAGGCGACCGCCGCGGCGCATCCCGACAAGCGCCTACAGCTGTGGTTTCAGGATGAAGCGCGCGTCGGCAACAAGGGCCGGGTGTGTCACCGGTGGTGGCGCAGGGGCGAGCGTGCCCCCGGGACGCGTCAAATCGGCTACCAGTGGGCCTACATCTTCTCCGCCGTGCGCCCGGACACCGGCGACGACGTCACCCTGGTGATGCCGAGCGTCAACGCCAAGGTCATGGACCTGTTTCTCGCACACTTCGCCGATACCCTGGACCAGGATGCGCACGCCGTCATGATGTGCGACGGCGCCGGTTGGCACGACGAGCGCGCCCTCACCGTCCCCGACAACGTCACCTTGGCGCTGTTGCCGCCTTACAGTCCCGAACTCAACCCCGTCGAGCGGGTTTGGCTCTACCTACGCGAACGCTTCCTATCGCTCCGCGTCCTCGACGACACCGAGGCCATCATCGACGCCTGTTGCCAAGCATGGATCGACCTCATCGCAGAACCGGATCGTATGCGAACCCTCTGCGCCTATCCATGGATCATGAAGGCGATTTCATAGGCTCACTGGTATTAGACACTCAATCAACGGCCTGTTAACGAGTAAAGATAGAGAGGGAAATCTGAGTGAAATGAAGTTTTTGTCTTACATCGTCATAGCACTGTGCAGTTCAGCATTTACAGCATTTATACTATATGGTGGGCATTTTGTTGGTCCATCTAAGTCGTTGACCTCGCCCAGCTTTGATATCACTTATTCTGATTTTGTTTCATTCTTGTTAACGGTCTTGGCCGTCATCCTCACTGCGCTCGCCCTTGTCATCGGTCTGATAGCATTTCGGACTTTTGGTGAGATCAAGCTGGAGGCTAGGCGCATAGCAGAGGAGCACTCAAAGTCCGAAGTAGAGCTATCCCTCGCGACCGTCCCAGATAGGGTTAAGAAGGCCGTCGAGCAGGTAGTCAGTGAGCGCCTTCCCGATGCGATTGACGAGGCCGTCGAGAACGCAGGAAAGGCTGGACGTCTTGACCATGCTCTGCAGAAAGCAATCATGCAGATTTCTAGTGGTGGCGGAGCCACAAATACGGAACTACAGCCAGACTTCGAAACTCAAACAAGAAAGGAGGAAAATGATGCCTAGCAGCAATAGTTTCCACCGAATCGATGATGAACACAAACAAATCGTCGAGAAGTATATTTCTGTCAGGCCCGTACCACTTGGTGCGATTGCAAGAGATCTTGGACTCAATGTTAAAATCTCTGCACTTGAACGTGGTCAGTCGGGTCTCATCGAGTACCGTGATGGGGCATACACGATAAAGATTAACAGACACGAGACACGGGAGCGTCAGAGGTTTACACTTGCGCACGAAATCGCTCACTTTCTTCTTCACCACGACATTATCGCCACAACCGGGCAAATTGCGGACAATGTCCTCTACCGGTCCGGCCAGTCTGAGCAAATAGAATACGAGGCCAATCGGCTTGCAGCCGATCTGATCATGCCGAATGATCTCCTATTCTCTGATCTGTCAGAAATGGGAGTTCCCGTCACAGATGAGGTAATTGAGCGTCTCGCGCAGGAATGGCAGGTATCAAAAGCAGCGATGGAGATCAGGCTGTCATCATATGCAGCCTGAATCATAGGTAATCACATGCCACCTAGCAACGGCACATACATCCCTACGTTGGCTGTTCGACCCAGTGAAATGAACGGTATGGAGTTCCTCCCGGGGATATCAAAGGACAGAATGGTCCCAGTGTTCCTGCTTGCGCCGTGGGCAAACTCCCGCTCACTGGAGAAGACAATTGAACGCATCGAAAGGGCGTTCCCACGACGTAGGTATTTCCTGGATTTTGACCGTGACTATCTCCCGACAGACCTCGATAACGCAGCTCAGGCAGAGTGGCTTGAACTACGTGATTCATCCAATGGGTTTGGTGCGTGGCGAGACTTCTGGGTTAAGTACTCGATGGTGATGCCCTGCTTGCAGCTCGACGGGCAAAGTCAAGATATATTACGGGACCAAATAGAACACATCCAGGTCCAGGACAGAGAGTTTTGCCTACGTCTTGAATTGAAGAGGATGCCGGGAAACCTCCGATCTACCGTCGAAACACTGGTCGATGTTGGGACTTCAGACGGGTGTGGGTCTGGTATGGAAAATCTAAGTCATTGATTTAGTGCGTTTTTTGTATCGAGACGAACGGCCGAAATCGGCTATTCGTGACAATGGGCCGCTCCAAGGCAGGATTTTGTCACGACGGCAGGGTCGAGCAGGGGAAGGTGGGAACGCTCCGCACCGCCAGAAGCGGTACGATGCCGTGTCTCGAAACCCAACATCGGGAGCATTCCCATGGCAGTATCCCCGCCTCCGGCGCCTTCGTCCATCGATCTTTCCGGCCTGCCTCCTCGGGTCGTCGAGGCGGCCGCCCGGGTGCTCGCACTGTGTCGCGAGGAGCTTCGTTCCGAGCCGCGCCCCGAGGCGCCCGAGGAGGTCGAGTTGCGGGTGCGTGAGGCCACGAACGAGTTCGCTCGCGATGTCATGGGCGCCGTCATCGAGAACCGGGACGATGGCGCTTCCCGGATCGAGCGGGACGGGCAGAGCTGGTTCCGGGTCGCGGTGACGCCGAAGACGATCATGACCTCGCTCGGTCCGGTGACCTACCGGCGAGCGCGTTACCGCAGCGGCGCGAGCGGGGCATCGCCGGTGCCGGTCGACGAGAGCCTGGGCCTCGTCGACGATTACCTGACGCGGCCGGCGGCCGAGCTCGGTCTGCTGATGATGGGTCACTGCACGGCCCGGGAAGCGGCGGCGTTCTTTGCGAAGACCGGCGCCATGACGCCGTCGGTGAGCACCCTGCAGCGCCTGACCCTGAGCATGCACGAATGCTGGGAGAGCCTCGGCCCGGAGACGCTGGGCAGCATCCGTGAGGCCGAGGGCATACCGCAGGACGCGACCACCGCCTCGGTCTCCCTCGACGGCGTCATGGTGCCGCTGAGACCCGGCGAGGACGGTCGCGCCAAGGCCTCCTGGCGCGAGGCTGCCTGCGGCACGGTCTCCTTCCACGACGCCGAGGGCAAGCGCCTGAAGACCCTCTATCTCGGCCGCATGCCGGAGAGCGGCAAGCTCACGCTGAAGGCGCAGCTTGCAAGCGAAGTCGCACACATCAGGCGAGCACGCCCCGAGATCGGGATCGTCGCTATCGCCGATGGCGCCGCCGACAACTGGACCTTCCTGGAGACCCTGTCGCCCGAAACCGAGGTGATCGACTTCTGGCATGCTTGCGAACATCTGCAAACCGCGTCCGACCATGCCGTGGCGCCCGGCTGGTTCGAGAAGTACCGCGAGATCCTCCGTCACGATCCCCGTGGCGTCGCCAAGGTGATCCGGGCGCTGCGCCACCTTCGCGATGCCGCCGCTGCGCCGGACCGGGCCGAGACCGAGCGGGAACTCGCCTTCTTCCGCAAGCATCGCCATCGCATGCGCTACCACGCCCTGAAGGAAGAGGGCATCGCCATCGGCTCAGGCGTGGTCGAAGCTGCCAACAAGACCCTGGTGACACAGCGCATGAAGCGCTCCGGCATGCGCTGGCGGATCGTCGGCGGACAGGCTGTTCTGACCTTCCGCGCCCTGATCAAATCCGGCCGCTTCGAGCGGGCATGGAAGGCCCTGATCAGCGCAACCGACACACCGGCCAACGACAACATCAGTCCACGTGCAGCAGCCATGGCAATCGCTGCCTGAACTCAACGAACCAAGCCGCAGACATCACTGCCATGCGAGACTCGCACCCCTTCAGACTTCACAGTTGTGATTGAGGGAGGGTGGATCAGTGATCCTCTGACGGTGTTTGCCCAAGTTCATGGACTAATAACGGGTGTCCTCGCAATTCTGGATGGTCGTATCCCCATCGCTGTGTCTTGCACGTCGATGTTAAGGGGTTTCTCCGACATAGAAGGCCTCGTGGTGTCTAGTTTCTCCAACCATGAATTGCTAGATCAGCTGAGACGGAACTCAAACAGGGACACTCTGCTCTATGGGGACTGGGGGAGTACAAAGCCCAGAGACGATGGTTTTGGACGTAGACCATTCCCCAGGATCGATTACGCCACTGATAGGTCATGGCACTTCGCAAGGAACAAAGAACAGAGCTATAGCTGAATCTTGACGGGGCGGTAAAAAGTCGATTCCTCATGAGAGTCGGCTGGGTTATAATTGTGCATGTTTACTTTACGCGACCGACGGACCGGAGAATTGTTTGATCGCTGGTCCGATTTCGGGGACAAACGTCGGCGCCTGATGGAGCAATCCTGGGCCGGGGTTTTTCGGAACCATCTGCTTGTCGAACTTCCGGTTGACGATCTTTGCCGTCACCTTGATGAACGCATGGGCCGACCATCGAAGGATCTACACGTTGTCATCGGGGTCTTGCTTTTGCAGCAGCTGCACGATCTGAGCGATGCAGAGACCGTCGAGGCCCTGGCCTTCAATATGGCGTGGCACTATGCCTTGGACGTGCGCAGCGAAGCGGACAGCTATTTCTGTGAGAAAACCCTGCGCAACTATCGCCGTCTGTTTATCGAACAAGGTCTCGATGAATTGCTGTTCCGGTGTTTGACGGATCGGCTGGTGCAGGGGTTCTCTGTCGATACCAGCCACCAACGCATGGATTCGACGGCCCTTCGTTCGGCAATGCGGGCGCTGACACGACTTGGTATCGTTGTTGAGAGCATCTCGAAGTTTGCCCGTGAGCTTGAGCGATATCATCCCGGTCTGCACGAGCAGATCAGCAAGGAGGTGATCCGCCGCTATGTCGATCGCGAGGGTAATGGCGCGTTCGCGAATACGGCGCCGAGTGTTTCAAAACGGCGCCTCGGCGAAGCGGGTCAGTATCTCCTAGCCCTGGTGCTGCAATTCCGTGACACGGCGGCGGCAAAGCTTTCCAGTTTTGCGATCCTGGAGAGGGTTCTGCGCGATCAGTTCGAGATCGTTGATGATGAGTATGGCGATCGTGACGCAACGCGCGCCGCGATTCGAGATCCAAAGGATGTGCCGTGCGATACCGTCGGCAATCCGGCCGACCCGGACGCGAGCTACAACGCGCACAAGGGTCAAGGATACATGGCGCAGATCGTCGAAACCTATTGTGAAGATGTCAGTAACGAGGCGGTTGCCGCGACACCGGACCTCATCACCCACGTGGAGGTCCACAAGATGACGGTGCATGACGGCCATCGCTTAGCCGATGCGCTGGATGATCTGAGCGAGCGCGCGCTGACGCCGGCGGTGATGCTGGGTGATTCACATTACGGTTCCAGTGACAACATGGCTCTGACGCGCGAACAGAACATCAATCTCGTGGCGCCCGCACGACCGCCGAAAGGCGCCGTCTCGGGACGGTTGACGTTGGAGGATTTCACTCTCAACGAAGAAGGCTTGGTCTTGCGCTGTCCCAATAACGTCGAACCGGTTTCAGCCTCGCTCGCCAAAGCCAAGCTGCAGGCCCGTTTCGACCTCTCCATCTGCCAAAAATGTCCCGATATACTGCGATGTCCCGTGCAGGCGGCCAAGCGTGACGGCCAATTTTCCCGCTTTCAATATACCCCGGCCAGGGCTGCCAACCAAAAGCGCCGGCTTTATGAACAAAGCGATGCCTTCCGCGACGTCTACAGATGGCGGGCCGGCATAGAAGCGACCATGTCGCGATTAAAGTACCAGATGAACCTGGCTCACCTACGCATTCGCGGCATGCCGGCCATGCGCTACGTGGTCAATCTGCGTGCCCTCGGCCTCAATATCCGACGCTGCGCGGCAATCGCACCATAAAAAACGAAGCCAAGGAGAAGCCAAGGGTAGGTAATATCAGGTTTTATCCACCAGCAACGCGGAGACAGGCAAATATTCTTCACCGAACCGCAAAGACCTGTACAAGCACGCCATCGGCCAACAACTTTTTACCGCCCCGTCGAATCTTGGTGATGGAGAATGAAGGCGGCGTATCCTGGCGTTGATGAAGACGCCAATTTTCCGAAGAAAGGGATACGCCATGAAAGACGATACAGTTGTTGCGTTGCGCCAGCCAGAGTCATTTTCCGACGATCCGCTGACGGAGATATTGCGCGCCGGCGCCCGGCAGTTGCTTGGCCAGGCGATTGAAGCGGAAGTTGCCGCCCATATTGAAGCCCATGCCGATTTGACCGACGCTTCGGGCCGGCGCCGTATTGTCCGTCACGGGCACATGCCGGAACGCGAGGTTCAGACCGGGATCGGAGCTGTGACGGTGAAGCGGCCAAGAGTGCGAGACCGAGATCCACAGGCCACGGGCGGGCGCATCCGTTTCACGTCATCGATCCTGCCGCCTTATCTCAGGCGCGCCAAGTCGGTCGAGGCGCTTCTGCCCTGGCTTTATCTGAAGGGCATCTCCAGCGGCGACTTTTCGGAGGCCCTGGCGGCGCTGCTGGGACCGGACGCGCCGGGCCTGACGGCCAGCACCATTGGCCGGCTGAAAGCGGTCTGGTGGGACGAATACGAAGCCTGGCAAAAGCGCGACCTTTCGGCTCGGCGCTACGTCTATTTTTGGGCCGACGGGGTCTACTTCTCGCCTCGCATGGACCATGACAAACAGTGTGTTCTGGTGATCATCGGCGCCGACGCCATGGGCAACAAGGACATCGTCGGCATGGTCGACGGTTATCGAGAGAGCGCGCAAAGCTGGAAGGAACTGCTGCTTGATCTCAAGCGCCGGGGCTTGGAGACCGGCCCCGAGTTGGCCGTCGGCGACGGCGCCTTGGGCTTCTGGAAGGCGCTACGCGAGGTTTACGGAGAGACCAGGGTGCAGCGTTGCTGGGTCCACAAGACCGCCAACGTGCTCAACCAGATGCCCAAATCCCTGCAGGCCAAAGCCAAGGGCCATCTGCACGACATCTGGATGGCCGAGACTAGGGCCGACGCCGAAGCCGCCTTCGACTTCTTCATCGCAGCCTACGGCGCAAAATACCACAAGGCCGCAGAGCGCCTGGTCAAGGACCGTGAACGCCTGCTGAGCTTCTACGACTTCCCGGCCGAGCACTGGAAGCACATCCGCACCACCAACCCCATCGAAAGCACCTTCGCCACGGTGCGCCTGAGGACCGTGAAGACCAAGGGGTGCCTGAGCCGCAAGACGGCGCTCGCCATGGCCTTCAAACTGATCTTGAGTGCCAGGCGGAAATGGCGGAAGCTGGACGGATCAAATCAACTCGCCGAACTCGTCGAAGGAGTGCCGTTCAAGGACGGAATCAAGATAACCAAACACGCCGCCTGATAGCTCCGTCACCAACTTTCGGACATAGCTCACTACCGCAGGGCGGCCGAGGCTATTGTGGGTAGCCCTGCTTGGAATGGTCAACTTGGTATCTGGGGCGAAGAGATGATCAAGGACACGGCGATTAATCCGTCATTCGCAATTGACACGCCACAGAAAAATGTAGCCGCTCGGGTAAACATCCACCTCCACCGGCAGGCCCTTCACGGCGAAGATTTCAGTGGTATAGACTTGGACGAAGATTGGGTTGACTAGCCACTCGAGGTCCTTCCACCGTAAGAGCCGATCCAAGAAGTTGTTGGATCGGATGAATCGGTTGTAATTCATTGTTGGGCACTCGAAACATTTCGGAGGGTTGCGCGATGTGGACGCCCGAAAACCGGCAAGCTATCAGCCTGATAGCGCGCTCAGCAAGTGGTTCAACGAGCGCACTGTGGGGTCCCGCGGGCGGATCCGCCGGGTGATGATCGTGGCGCTCGCCCGCAAGCTGCTCATCGCGCTCTGGCGGTTCTCCGAGACCGGCCTCGTGCCGACTGGCGCCAAGCTCGCCTGATCGCAAGACCGCGCTGTTCCAGACCGGCCGGACGCGGCCGGGGCTGGGTCGGGTGGCGAGTGGCCGAGGCTCTTGCGGGCTGAAACACGCCGACCGAGAGATGGGCCCCGCCTCCGGAACGCTGCGTCCGCAGCAAGCGGGATCGAGGGACGGTTCCGGCGCTCCGTCGCCGAAAAACCTCCCGCATAAGAGTTGGGTATGCGCACAAGCGCGACCGATGCGAAAAGCGTTCCGACCTGGCTACAAAGGCAAACCAACCGTCAATCCGACCAACCCAGAAAACGAGTTCGCCATGCAGTAAACCCAACCAACTTCTCCGCTTGACTGCGTCTGCCCTCATAAGAGCGAGAGCTTTAGCCGCAGGCGGGCGAGGGCGGATGCCGAAGAGGGTGTCTCCGCCCGGTTCCGCATTCACGCAATCCCGGAGACTGAGAACGGCAGAGCAATAATCCCCCACTGAAGCGGCCGGTCGATCCGGCTGCGGCGGACCAAAATGGGACCGCGTATAGCCTTCTGTCAGGGTTGCTCTGACTGGAAGGCGGGGGGGATGTATCGGGTGGAGTTGTACGCACGGGTTCGGCGGGCGTGTCATGTCGAGGGGATGAGCACCCGCGAGGCCTCGCGGGTGTTTGGTGTAGACCGCAAGACGGTCCGTAAGATGCTGTCGTTCTCGGTGCCGCCAGGGTATCGCCGAAGCGCGCCGCCGAGGCGGCCAAAGCTGGGTCCGTTCACGGGAATCATCGATCGGATCTTGGAAGACGATCGGACCAGCCACCGCAAGCAACGGCACACTGCGAAGCGCATCTTCGACCGGAGCTATGTCCGAAAGTTGGTGACGGAGCTATCAGGCGGCGTGTTTGGTTATCTTGATTCCGTCCTTGAACGGCACTCCTTCGACGAGTTCGGCGAGTTGATTTGATCCGTCCAGCTTCCGCCATTTCCGCCTGGCACTCAAGATCAGTTTGAAGGCCATGGCGAGCGCCGTCTTGCGGCTCAGGCACCCCTTGGTCTTCACGGTCCTCAGGCGCACCGTGGCGAAGGTGCTTTCGATGGGGTTGGTGGTGCGGATGTGCTTCCAGTGCTCGGCCGGGAAGTCGTAGAAGCTCAGCAGGCGTTCACGGTCCTTGACCAGGCGCTCTGCGGCCTTGTGGTATTTTGCGCCGTAGGCTGCGATGAAGAAGTCGAAGGCGGCTTCGGCGTCGGCCCTAGTCTCGGCCATCCAGATGTCGTGCAGATGGCCCTTGGCTTTGGCCTGCAGGGATTTGGGCATCTGGTTGAGCACGTTGGCGGTCTTGTGGACCCAGCAACGCTGCACCCTGGTCTCTCCGTAAACCTCGCGTAGCGCCTTCCAGAAGCCCAAGGCGCCGTCGCCGACGGCCAACTCGGGGCCGGTCTCCAAGCCCCGGCGCTTGAGATCAAGCAGCAGTTCCTTCCAGCTTTGCGCGCTCTCTCGATAACCGTCGACCATGCCGACGATGTCCTTGTTGCCCATGGCGTCGGCGCCGATGATCACCAGAACACACTGTTTGTCATGGTCCATGCGAGGCGAGAAGTAGACCCCGTCGGCCCAAAAATAGACGTAGCGCCGAGCCGAAAGGTCGCGCTTTTGCCAGGCTTCGTATTCGTCCCACCAGACCGCTTTCAGCCGGCCAATGGTGCTGGCCGTCAGGCCCGGCGCGTCCGGTCCCAGCAGCGCCGCCAGGGCCTCCGAAAAGTCGCCGCTGGAGATGCCCTTCAGATAAAGCCAGGGCAGAAGCGCCTCGACCGACTTGGCGCGCCTGAGATAAGGCGGCAGGATCGATGACGTGAAACGGATGCGCCCGCCCGTGGCCTGTGGATCTCGGTCTCGCACTCTTGGCCGCTTCACCGTCACAGCTCCGATCCCGGTCTGAACCTCGCGTTCCGGCATGTGCCCGTGACGGACAATACGGCGCCGGCCCGAAGCGTCGGTCAAATCGGCATGGGCTTCAATATGGGCGGCAACTTCCGCTTCAATCGCCTGGCCAAGCAACTGCCGGGCGCCGGCGCGCAATATCTCCGTCAGCGGATCGTCGGAAAATGACTCTGGCTGGCGCAACGCAACAACTGTATCGTCTTTCATGGCGTATCCCTTTCTTCGGAAAATTGGCGTCTTCATCAACGCCAGGATACGCCGCCTTCATTCTCCATCACCAAGATTCGACGGGGCGGTAAAAAGTCGATTCCTCATGAGAGTCGGCTGGATTATAATTGTGCATGTTTACTTTACGCGACCGACGGACTGGGGAATTGTTTGATCGCTGGTCCGATTTCGGGGACAAACGTCGGCGCCTGATGGAGCAATCCTGGGCCGGGGTTTTTCGGAACCATCTGCTTGTCGAACTTCCGGTTGACGATCTTTGCCGTCACCTTGATGAACGCATGGGCCGACCATCGAAGGATCTACACGTTGTCATCGGGGTCTTGCTTTTGCAGCAGCTGCACGATCTGAGCGATGCAGAGACCGTCGAGGCCCTGGCCTTCAATATGGCGTGGCACTATGCCTTGGACGTGCGCAGCGAAGCGGACAGCTATTTCTGTGAGAAAACCCTGCGCAACTATCGCCGTCTGTTTATCGAACAAGGTCTCGATGAATTGCTGTTCCGGTGTTTGACGGATCGGCTGGTGCAGGGGTTCTCTGTCGATACCAGCCACCAACGCATGGATTCGACGGCCCTTCGTTCGGCAATGCGGGCGCTGACACGACTTGGTATCGTTGTTGAGAGCATCTCGAAGTTTGCCCGTGAGCTTGAGCGATATCATCCCGGTCTGCACGAGCAGATCAGCAAGGAGGTGATCCGCCGCTATGTCGATCGCGAGGGTAATGGCGCGTTCGCGAATACGGCGCCGAGTGTTTCAAAACGGCGCCTCGGCGAAGCGGGTCAGTATCTCCTAGCCCTGGTGCTGCAATTCCGTGACACGGCGGCGGCAAAGCTTTTCAGTTTTGCGATCCTGGAGAGGGTTCTGCGCGATCAGTTCGAGATCGTTGATGATGAGTATGGCGATCGTGACGCAACGCGCGCCGCGATTCGAGATCCAAAGGATGTGCCGTGCGATACCGTCGGCAATCCGGCCGACCCGGACGCGAGCTACAACGCGCACAAGGGTCAAGGATACATGGCGCAGATCGTCGAAACCTATTGTGAAGATGTCAGTAACGAGGCGGTTGCCGCGACACCGGACCTCATCACCCACGTGGAGGTCCACAAGATGACGGTGCATGACGGCCATCGCTTGGCCGATGCGCTGGATGATCTGAGCGAGCGCGCGCTGACGCCGGCGGTGATGCTGGGTGATTCACATTACGGTTCCAGTGACAACATGGCTCTGACGCGCGAACAGAACATCAATCTCGTGGCGCCCGCACGACCGCCGAAAGGCGCCGTCTCGGGACGGTTGACGTTGGAGGATTTCACTCTCAACGAAGAAGGCTTGGTCTTGCGCTGTCCCAATAACGTCGAACCGGTTTCAGCCTCGCTCGCCAAAGCCAAGCTGCAGGCCCGTTTCGACCTCTCCATCTGCCAAAAATGTCCCGATATACTGCGATGTCCCGTGCAGGCGGCCAAGCGTGACGGCCAATTTTCCCGCTTTCAATATACCCCGGCCAGGGCTGCCAACCAAAAGCGCCGGCTTTATGAACAAAGCGATGCCTTCCGCAACGTCTACAGATGGCGGGCCGGCATAGAAGCGACCATGTCGCGATTAAAGTACCAGATGAACCTGGCTCACCTACGCATTCGCGGCATGCCGGCCATGCGCTACGTGGTCAATCTGCGTGCCCTCGGCCTCAATATCCGACGCTGCGCGGCAATCGCACCATAAAAAACGAAGCCAAGGAGAAGCCATCGTAATATCAGGTTTTTCCACCAGCAACGCGGATCGGCAAATATTCTTCACCGAACCGCAAAGACCGTACAAGCAATCGGCCAACAACTTTTTACCGCCCCGTCAAGATTCAGCTATAGCTCTTCGACCGCCTCCGGGACGAGTACGGTTTCACGGGCGGCTACACCATCGTGAAGGACTACGTTCGTGAGCAGGGGCTTCGGTCGCGTGAGGTGTTCGTGCCACTCTCCCATTCCCCCGGTCACGCCCAGGCGGACTTCGGCGAAGCGATGGCGGTGATCGGCGGCGCGTTACGGAAGATCCACTTCCTTGCCTTCGACCTTCCCCACAGTGATGGTTGCTTTGTTGCGGCCTATCCGGCGGAGACGACCGAAGCATTCTGCGATGGCCACAACGCGGCGTTTGCCTTCTTCGGCGGCGTCCCCCGATCCATCCTGTACGACAACACCAAGCTGGCGGTTGCCCGGATCCTGGGCGATGGGAAGCGGCAGCGAACGCGCGTCTTCACGGAGCTTCAGTCCCACTATCTGTTCGAGGACAGGTTCGGCCGGCCGGGCAAGGGCAACGACAAGGGCAAGGTCGAGGGACTGGTCGGCTTCATCCGGCGGAACTTCCTGGTCCCCGTCCCGCGTGCCGAGAGCTTCGCGGCCCTCAACGATGCTCTCGCCGAACAGTGCCGCCGGCGCCAGGCGGCGCGGCTGCGGGGCCACAAGGAGACCATCGGCGAGCGTCTCGAGCGGGATCGTCAAGTTCTCTTGCCATTGCCGCCTGCTCCCTATGATGCCTGCGATAAGCGCCCTGGACGGGCGAGTTCGCTGTCGCTGGTGCGTTACCGCAGCAACGACTATTCCGTGCCCGTGGCCTACGGCCACCGTGAGGTGCTCATCCGGGGCTACGTCGATGAGGTGGTGATCAGCTGCGGGGCCGAGGTGATCGCCCGGCACCGCCGGTCCTACGACAGCGAGGACCTGATCTTCGACCCGCTGCATTACCTGCCCTTGATCGAGCAGAAGATCGGCGCCCTCGACCAGGCCGCGCCATTGGCGGGCTGGGACCTGCCCGAGGCCTTCATCACTCTGCGGCGGCTCCTCGAAGCTCGTATGGGCAAGGCAGGCAAGCGCGAGTACGTCCAGGTGCTCCGTCTACTGGAGACCTTCCGGCTCGAGGAGGTCGAGGGTGCGGTCGGCGACGCCCTGCGGCTCGGCGCAATCGGCTTTGATGCGGTGAAGCACCTGGTACTGTGCCGCATCGAGCGGCGGCCGCCCAGGCTCAACCTCGACGTCTATCCGTATCTGCCGCGCGCCCGGGTCGCGATGACGTCCGCCAAGTCGTACATGAGCCTGCTGTCGGGGCTCGGCGCATGACCGACACACCGCAAGTGCTGCTCGCCCACCACCTCAAGACGCTGAAGCTGCCGACCTTCCTGCGCGAGTACGACAAGATCGCCCGGCAGTGCGCCTCGGAAGGCGTCGATCACGTCCGCTACCTGTTGAGACTCGCCGAGCTCGAGCTGATCGACCGCGAGCGCCGCATGGTCGAGCGGCGCATCAAGGCGGCGCGCTTCCCCGTGGTCAAGAGCCTCGACAGCTTCGACTTCAAGGTCATCCCCTCGCTCAACAAGGCGCTGGTCCTGGAGCTGGCCCGCTGCGAGTACATCGAGCGCCGCGAGAACCTCATCGCGCTCGGCAACAGTGGGACCGGCAAGACCCACATCGCCCTCGGTCTCGGCCTGGCGGCCTGCCAGAAGGGCCTCTCGGTCGGCTTCATCACCGCCGCCGCGCTGGTCCACGAACTCATCGAGGCCCGCGATGACAAGCAGCTGCTGAGGTTCCAGAAGAAGCTCGCCACCTACAAGCTTCTGATCGTCGACGAACTCGGCTTCGTGCCGCTGTCGAAGACCGGCGCCGAGCTGTTGTTCGAGGTGTTCAGCCAACGCTACGAGCGGGGCTCGACCCTGGTCACCACCAATCTGCCCTTCGACGAATGGACCGAGGTGTTCGGCTCCGAGCGCCTCACCGGCGCGCTCCTCGATCGCCTCACCCACCACGTCAACATCCTCGAGATGAACGGTGACAGCTACAGGCTCAACCAGAGCCGCAGGCGTCAAACCCCGACTGCTAACTGAACCGACCACCCAGCCCACGCTTGACCCCGTGGGCCCACAGGTCCCTCCCGCGCGCGCCGCCGCGTCAGCCTGTTGAGGGCACGCCGCGTCGCGCGCGGGGCCCTCCCGTGGACTACGGGGACAAGCCCGCAGCCGCCAAGCGGTCCCTTCTTACACCGCCGAGGTGGTCCCTTTTTGCTCCGCCATTGACAGTGAGGCTGAAGTCGGCCTGGCGAGCGGTCACACGGTGCCCGAAGTGTGCCGGACCTTGGGCATCGCCGAGCAGACGTACTATCGGTGGCGCAAGGAGTACGGCGGCCTGAAGGTTGGGCAGGCCCGACGCTTCAAGGAGCTCGAGCGGGAGAACACACATCTCAGGCGAGCCGTCGCCGATCTGACGCTGGATAAACTGATCCTGAAGGAAGCCGCCGAGGGAAACTTCTAAGCCCCGAGCGTCGCCGGCGCTGTGTTGAGCATGTCTGCACACGATATGGATTACCCGAGCGCCGGGTGTGCCAGGTCATCGGACAGCCACGCTCGACGCAACGCTATCGACGTGTCGGGGCTGACGATGAGGCGGCGCTCACCGAGGCGATCGTGCGGCTAGCCAGTGAGTATGGCCGCTACGGCTATCGCCGGGTCACGGCGCTGCTCCGCGGAGAGGGTTGGCACGTGAACCACAAGCGGGTCGAACGCATCTGGCGACGGGAGGGGCTGAAGGTGCCTGTAAAGCAACCCAAGAGAGGCCGACTGTGGCTCAACGACGGGTCCTGCATCCGTCTGCGGCCGAGCTGGCCGAACCATGTCTGGGCCTATGACTTCGTCATGGCCCGCACACACGATGGCAGGACGTTCCGCATGCTGACGATCATCGACGAGTGGACCAGGGAGTGCCTGGCGATCGACGTCGCCCGGCACCTGCGATCCGACGACGTGCTGTATCGCCTGGCGGCACTGTTCGTCGACCGGGGGCCACCGGACCACATCCGCTCGGACAACGGCAGCGAGTTCACCGCCAAGGCCGTCCGTGACTGGCTGGCGAGAGTCGGTGTGACGACGCTCTACATCGCGCCGGGGAGTCCCTGGGAGAACGGCTACAACGAATCATTCAACGGCAAGCTCGGAGACGAGCTGCTCGACGGTGAGATATTCTACTCGCTCAAGGAGGCTCAGGTGTTGATCGAGCGATGGCGGCATCACTACAACACGGTCAGGCCGCACAGTGCGCTGGGCTATACACCCCCGGCACCACAGACCATCGTGCCCAAATGGACTGATCCGGCCTTCGCTATTGATGGGCTACAGCCGGATCAGCCCTTCCCAGAAACCGTGCCAGGACTAACATAGGAACTGGTACATAGAATGGGGGCAGGCCAAGTCCATAACTACGAGATATTTCCTCTACTTAGCATGTTTATGCCTTATTTATAAAGCTCCGTAATACCCATGCAAGCAAACTCTTAATCAGCGGGTCGCAGGTTCGAATCCTGCTGCGCCCACCACCTAAGCCATTGGGATTTAACGGCGATATGTGCCTGCCGTGCATGTGTCGCGGAAACGGCGTACAGGTCAGCGGCCTATGCGGCTCCCGACGGTTTGGCAGAAGCGTCGAAGCGCTTCGCTCCGATAAGACCCTCTAATTTGGTTTCGCCCCGCGTAGGCGGCCGGCACGCAGCTCGCCGGCCTCGAACAGACCGGCCAGCGCGCGCCACTGGGTCAGGAAGCCTTCGTGCCGCGCCGCGCCGATCGCCGCGATCATCGGCCCGCGCAGGCGCCCCGCCATGGCGTCGCAACACGCGCGCGGCTGGCCGCGGCGCACGTCCGAGGTGTCGGCAACCGTAATGTCCGTGAAGCCGGCCGCGCGCAGCATGGCATCGTAGGATCCAGCCGTCTCGAGGTGATAGGCCATGCCGCGCAGTTCGAAATAGGCTTCCATGTCGGCGCTGGGCGGGGCGCCGTCGCCCATCCATTCGCTCGCCGCGATGCTGCCGCCGGGCCTGAGAACGCGGTGCAGCTCGGCGAATAAGGCCGGCTTGTCGTCGATCAGCAGCCAGCTGTCCTTGCCGAAGACGACATCGAAGGCGGCGTCGTCGAAGGGCAGCGGGCCGGGCTCGACGAGGCGCAGATCGACCCGGTCGGCGAGGCCGGCGGCCTCGATGCGCTTGCGCCCGATGTCGACCAATCCGGGCTCGATGTCGACGCCGACGACGCGGCAGTCGAACTCGGTGGCGAGCTGGACGTCGATGCCGCCGATTGCGCAGCCGATGTCGAGCACAGTCTCGCCGGCGAGATCGAGGCCTTCGACGATCGCGCGCAGGCTCTCGGGCCCGCCGGGCGACATGTGACCGGCGCCGAAGATCATCTCGGAGACGATCACCACCGAGTCGTCGTAGCGGCCGTAGAGCCTGTCCTCGTCGGCCACGGGGCTTCCCTTTAGGAGGCCGCGCCACGGCGCAGCCGCAGGAGCCAGCCCTTGAGCTTGGCGGGCAGCGTCTCGAGGCCGTCGGGCAGGAAAAGCATGGTGAAAATCAGGATGAAGCCATAGATCAGCGGGCGGTGTTCGCCGACCGCCGGCAGGCCGCGCAGCGACGTGTCGACGATGGTCAGCACGGCGACCCCGATGATCGGCCCGGCGAAGCTCGCGGCGCCGCCGACGATGACCCAGACCAGCACGTAGAGCATGATCGAGAGCGAGAACTGGTTGGGGTTGATGGTGCCCAGGTGATGGGCCAAGAGGGCGCCCGCGATGCCGGCGAAGAACGACGCGGTAACAAAGGCGAGCGTGCGGTAGTGCCGGGTGTCGACGCCGACCGATTCGGCGAGCGCGTCCTGCCAGTGGATGGCGTGCAGCGTCAGCCCGACGCGCGAGCGCTCGAGCCGGTACATGAGCAAGAGCGAGACCACGGTGACCGCCAGGGTGAGCTGGTAATAGGGGATGTCTTCGAGCAGGTCGATCTCGCCGAGGCCGGGCACCTCGAGGAGCGGCGGGAACAGGTTGTTCAGGCCGCCGGCGCCGCCGAACGGGTCGCGGAAACGCTGCCAGGTCAGTCGGATCGCCTCGCCCGCCGCGAACGAGCCGATCAGGAAGTAGAAGCCCTTCATGCGGAACAGCGGGAAGCTCAACAGATAAGCCATCAGCGCCGAGATCGCCCCACCCGCCGGCACGCTGGCCCAAAACGTCCAGCCGAACTGCTTCATCAGCAGCGCGCTGGCGTAGCCGCCGACGCCCATCATGACGACATGGCCGAGCGACCATTCGCCGGTCGTCGTGATCAGCCGGTAGCTGACGACGACGATGACGTTGACCAGGAGCCCGATCAGCACGCTGTGCAGGTAGGGCCTGACCAAGAAGGGCAGCGCGATCATCAGGGCGATCAGCGCGACGACGCCGGCGGTTCTGACGAGCCTGGCATCGAGGCTGCCCATCAGACCTTCTCGCGCGTGCCCAAGAGGCCCTGGGGCCGGATCACGAGCACGAGCAGCATCAGTACCAGCCCGAGGATGCTGGCGATGGTGCCGTCGAAATAGGTCGTCACGAAGGTGTGGAAGAACATGTAGACGAAGGCCGCGACGACGGCGCCCTCGAGACTGCCGATGCCGCCGACGATGATGACGATGAAGGCGGTGATGATGGCGCCGTGGCCCATGTAGGGATCGACCTGCACCAAGGGCGACATGATGCCACCCGCGGCGCCCGCCAGCCCGCCGCCGATCGCCATCGCCAACAGCGAGGTCTTGTCGATGCCGATGCCCTGCAGCGCGGCGGCCTCGGGGTCCTGGGCGCAGGCGCGCAACGCCCAGCCAGTCCGCGTGCGGTGCAGGAACAACCACAGCCCGCCAAGGATGAGCGGCGCGGCGGCGATCACCACGATGCGCTGCCAGGGCACCGCGACGCCCGCCATGCCGAACGGCTCGACGGTGCCCGGATAGGCCGGCGGGATGTGCTTCATCAGGCCGACGCCGAACAAGTCGGCGGCCAGCACCTGGAGGATGAACAGCGCGCCGACCGACATGATCAGCCCGCCCAGCGGGTTACCGCGCATCGGCCGGAACAGGGCGCGTTCCATCATCATGCCGATCACCGAGACCAGGATGATCGCGGCGGCGACCGCGACGAGGAACGGCCAGCCCTGCGTCGCGTAGAGGTACCAGACCGAATAGGCGCCGACCATGTAGAGCTCGCCATGGGCGAAGTTGATGACCTTCATGACGCCGAAGATCAGCACCAGCCCGACCGCCATGACGGCGGCGAAGCTGCTCGCGACGAGCGCGTTGGCGATGGTCTGTAAGACGAGATCGGACACGTTTTTGTCACCGCCTTGTATGAAAAGAACCGGAGCGCACGGCGCCCCGGTTCTCGTCACTTCGACGCTCGAGACGGACCAGGCTCGGACGCCGGCCCTCAGGGCTAGCTGCGCTGGTACCACATCTCGCCGAGCGCCTCGAAGTGCTTGATCATGATGTCCTTGTTCTTGTCCCACCACGCCGGGATGCTCTTGAACGCGACGATCTTGGCCTTGCCGTTCTGGATCTGCACGACCGGCCAGTCGCCGACCAACGCGTTGTCGACGCCGAACAGCTCCTTGCCCCACCAGTTGGACTTGCCGAACGCGTGGTCGCCGGTGCCGTCTTGCTTCATCGCCGCGAGGACGTCCAGCGGCTCGACGCTGCCCGCCGTCTCGGCGGCGATCTTCCACAGATCGAGGATCGAGACGTATTCCCACGAGACCGCCGACCAGGTGCCCGGATAGCGCTCGCTGTAGGTCTTGAAGAATGCGCCGGGGTTCTTGAAGGTGATCTTGGGATCGTTGAGCGCGGCGTCGTCGAAATCGGGGAACTGGAAGACGAAGCCCTCGCAGAATTCCGCGCTCGTCTTCTCGATGACCTGCGGATAGAAATCGAAGGTGCAGGAGATGATCTGCCCTTTGAAGCCCTGCAGGAAGGCCTGTTCGGTGATCAGGTTGACGAAGTCGGCGTAAGCCGTATCGAGGCACAGGATGTCGGGCTTGGTCGCCAGCATCGCGGTGACGATCGGCGCGAAGTCGGCGGTGTCGATGCCGAAGAACTTGTCGTAGACGACGTCGATGCCGGCCGCTTCGAAGGCCGCGCGGTAGGTCGCCACCGAGGGCCGGCCGAGTTCGTCGTCCTGGGCGCAGATCGCCGCGGTCTTGAGGCCCGGGTTGTTCTCGGCGAGCCACTCGACGCCGGTCACGTTGTAGATCGGGTGCACCTCGCAGGGCGCCAGGTGATACTTGGTGTCGGGCGACAGGTCGGAAGGCAACAGCGTCGTCGACAGAATCTTCTTGCGCGTCAGCCAGGGCACCGCGCCGGCGGCGTCGGTGCCGCCCAGCATGAGGATCATCTTGACGTCGTCCTCGAGCACCTGCTTCTTGGCGCCCTGCAGCGCCTTGTCGCTGAGGTATTCGTTGTCGAACGACACCAGCTCGACCATATGCGCTTCGCCGCCGATGTCGACACCGCCCGCCGCGTTGACCTGCTCGACCCAGATCTCGCAGCCGTTGAGGCCGGGCAGGCCCCAGGCCGCGACCTCGCCGGTCAGCGGCGCGTTGAAGCCGATCTTGACCGTTTTGGCGCCGAAGCCGGGCTTCGGCGCGACGCTCGCCGCCGCGACGCCTGCGGCGGTCGTGGCGATGAATTTCCTGCGGCTCAGTCGTGTCGTCATATCGGTTCCCTCCCTGGTCCGATGATCCGCTCCCCACGGCTTGGCGCGGATAAGCGGGCGGCCGCGTTACGCGCGGTCGATTTTCATTGCTTCAACGGATATCGGCTGGCCCGGAGGCTGTCAAGCGGACTCTGGGAAGGTGGCGACGCGCTTGCTCCGGTCCTTTGGCATGCTCTAACATCCCGCCCTTGAGACAACGCCGCCGATCGGCGGCCAGAACAAGCAGATTCAGGGGAGACCATGACTGATACCAAGATGTGGGGGTCCGAGGAGTTCTGGGGACTGGGGTTCGAATACGATCCGCAGTGGTTGCTCACCCCGGCGCAGCAGGAGCTGCAGGCCAAGCTGATCAAGCTCTGCCAGACCACGCTCCGCGACAACGCGGTCGAGAGCGACAAGAACCTGATCTTTCCGCGCAAGAACTTCGAGGCGCTCGCCTCGCTCGGTCTCCTAGGGCTCCTGGTGCCCAAGGAATGGGGCGGCCTCGGCGAGAACCACGTCTGCGCCACCATGGCGGTCGAGACCATCGCGCGCTACGGCTGCGCCTCGACCGCGATGTGCTACACCATGCACATCGGCGCGGTCGCCGCCGCCATGCTGCGCGCCCATGGCAACCCGACCATTCAGGACGTCATGAAGCGGCTCGACAAGGACGTCTTCATCGGCACGCTGTCGTACTCCGACCCCGAGACCGGCGGCCACTTCTGGTATCCCTTCTCGTCGGGCGCCGAGCGTGTCGAGGACGGCTGGAAGGTGCTCAAGAAGTCGTCGTGGACGACCTCGGGCGGCTTCGCCGACTGGTACATCGTACAGACCACCAGCCCCGACTTCGACGGCGATTATTCGAACCTGTCGTGCTTCATGATCATGGGCGGCGAGGTCAAGGCCGAGCCCACCAAGTGGGATGGCATGGGGCTGCGCGGCAACCAGTCGGGCACGCTGCTGGTCGACAACATCGTCATCCCCGCCGACCGCATGGTCGGCCCCGTCGGCGACGGCGCGTCGTCGAACGACGAGGCGGTCGACCCGTTCTTCCTGATGTGCTCGTCGGCCTGCTGGAACGGCATCTCGCTCGGCATGATCGACATCACCAAGCGCCACACCACGGCCAAGAAGCACGTCGACGTCGGCATGCGGGTGTGCGACTACCCGACGATTCAGGACTACGTCGGCGAGGCGATCATCGATACCAACGCCGCGCGCGCCATGAACTACCAGATGGCCAAGGCGATGGACGACCTGACCAACGGCTGCGACTGGTCGATCCATGCGGACGACGTCGGCAACCTGCCGCGCGCGGGCGTGCTGCATTGGATGTGGATGCTCAAGTTCACCGCCGCCAAAACGGTGGCCAACGTCTCGGACAAGATGCTGCACGCCTGCGGCGGCACCGGTTACAAGCCCGGTCTCGGCATCGAGCGCTACCTGCGCGACGCCAAGGCGGGCTGGGTCATGGGCCCGTCGAACGAGGTGCTGCGCCAGTTCGTCGGCAAGTCGGCGCTCTTGGGCTTCGATTCGCTCGATTATTGGAACACTTCCGTGAACCAGCGCGTGCTCGACAACGAGATCAAGAAGCTCGACGCCGACGCCAAGAAGGCGCTCGCCGAGAAGCTCATGGCCGACGCCGGCGACTGAGTCGCGTTACACCGCGCAAACCACTAGAGCGTGACTGTTTTAGATTGAAGCATATCCGGCGTTGCTGATGTAGTTGGCGCATTCTTGGGCGGTGAACTGGTCGAGCAGCCTGCCGACGCGTCGCCAGGTGTCCTCGACGGTTCGTTCGGCGGCCTTTCGCATCAGGGTCTTGAGCTTGGAGAAGACCTGCTCGATGGGGTTCAAGTCGGGCGAGTAAGGCGGTAGGAACAGCAGTTTGGCGCCGGCGGCGCGGATGGCGCGGCGTACGGCCTTTCCCTTGTGGGAACCGAGATTGTCCATGATGACGATGTCGCCCGGCGCCAAGGTCGGCACCAGGAATTGCTCGACGTAAGCCGTGAAGGCGCGGCCGTTGATCGGCCCATCGAGCACCAGGGGCGCGTCGATCCGATCGACGCGCAAGGCGGCCAGGAAGGTCAGCGTGCGCCACCGCCCGTACGGCGCCTTGGCGACCAAACGCTGGCCCCGTTGCGCGCGGCCATGGCGCCGCGTCATGTTCGTCTTCACCCAGGTCTCATCGATGAAGACCAGCCGACCTGGCGCCAGCCGGCCCTGATACTTCTTCCAGCGCGCACGCCGGCGGGCCACGTCAGGCCGGTCTTGCTCGGCTGCGTGCAGGCTTTTTTTTGAACGTGATGCCTTGTGCCTTTAGGAAGTGCCAGACCGCGTAGTTGCTGACCACGATGCCGCGCGCCGCCAGCTCCGCCCGCAGCGCCCGCAACGTCAGGTCCGGCTTCTCGGCAAGCCGCGATAGAACCCAACCGCGATGCGCCGCCAGGGCAAACGGCCGACGGCCACCCATCGGCAACGTCGCCGCACTGCCCGTCGCCCGATAGCGCTGCGACCACTTCACGACGCTCGACACCGAAACACCAAAGCTCGATGCAACGTCGCGAACCGTACGACCGCTCTCAACCGCCGCGACAACCCGCTCGCGCAAGTCCAGGGAATAAGGTCGTGCCATACATGCTGGCCTCCTTCTCCAGCCAGCATCTTGAATCACATCTTCACGACCCTGGGAATCCCCTTTACGATTCCATCACGAAAAACCACGCTCTAATACGCTATGGACACTCTTTACCATCCGCTAGAAGGCCGCGTAGTGGTGGGCAACATCAACCAACGACAGCAGACGAAAATCAAATGAGCCAGAAATACGACAAGCTGAAAACCCTGCTGAAGGAATTCTTCCAGATGGACCAGTCCGACCTGGATTTCGGCCTCTACCGCGTCATGCATACGAAGAGTGCCGAGTTGTCGCAGATCGCCCGCCGGTGGTCCAGACCCGCCGAATCCAGGCAACGACAGCGCCGAAAGCGAAGGTTTCGGCGCCGCGGTCGCTGCAGCCGAGCCCGGGGCCTCAAGCTCGAACCGCCAGGTCTTCAACTGTGTTGGCGTGACGCCGGACTCTGCAGCCGCACTGCTATGCCTCGCACCCAGTTCCGACAGGCGGACAACCGACTGTTCCTTGTATCCCAGCGAAAATCGCGCCGCCCTGGCATCCCTTCCGCCATCGGTGCGTCGGCCCAGAAGGGCGAGACCGGCCCGTCGTCGGCGAACGCCTCCTCCCAGGCAAGAAGCCCCCAGGGCGCGGCCTCCAGGCCGGCCTCGGTCTGCCTGCGAATCGGGATGGGCTCGCCTTCCGGGCCGGACGTGCGATCCGCCGCGGCAAGCGACACCGGACGAGCCCGAACCCTGCCGGGCGCGCGCCACCTGCCCGTGGCGATCCCCAAAGAGGGCGCCCGGTGCCGGCATTCTCAGACGTGCCGCCGGTCGGGCGCATCTCCCCTGCCCGGCCAATGCCACCCGGACCGGCGGACAAGGACAACCGCGCCGCGTCCCCGCCTGCCCTACCAGCGCGCCGTGACCCTGAGACCGATCTCGTTATCGGGCTCGCGATCGTCGTTCGCAGGCTCCCGCCGGGTCGCGTTGAGCGAGACGTCGAACTTCACCCGGTCGCTCCGCGCGAGTGCGAGCCGCCAGCCCACCCTGTAATCGCGGTCCGCATTGGACAGCCCGACGCCAACCTCCAGCGTGCCCGTGAACCGGTCGCCGAACAGCGGAAACCCGTAGCCGAGAGTCGCCTCGAGACGGCGCCGCTGCAGATCGCCGCCGCCGTCGTTGGCCGCAAGACCCTCCAGCGTGCGCCGCGACAGAAATGCATTCATCCCGCCCGTTGCCGACCCGCCCACCGTCTGGCGCAGCCTGAAGGCGAAGCCCCGCTCCGACGCCGGGTCGGGATCCCAGGCGAGCGAGCCCGCGATGCCGCGTTCGCGCAAGCCCCCCGCCTCATGGGTGAGCAGCCCGCGGGCCTGCACCTCCGCCTCGACCCCGGAGCTCGGGTCCGACCAGGCGAGACCCGCCCCGATATCCGCGCCGTAGCCGGTCTCCGCGTCGCCGCCGTCATGGCGCACGCCGATCTCGAAGCTCGGCACCAGCCGCCCGCCGCCGAGCCCGAGCTCCAGCGATCCCTCAAGCCCCAACCGCAGCCGCGTGACCTCCGCCTTGGCCGCCGCCATCGCACCCGGAACCGCCTCCGAGCTCGTGCGCACGATGAAGCCGTCGGAGACGAGCGCAAGCTCCGCACCGCCGCCCTCCGCCGGGCTCAGGAGCTCGCCGCGCAGCCCCGCTCCCGCCATCGTCAGATCCATGTCAGCGTCGATCCGGGGTTCCGCCTCGGGCTTCAGCATGAGCTCCCCCGACCCGTAGCCGAGCGTGCCCCACAACGACAGGCGTTCGCTCACCCGATAGCGCCCGTAGGGATAGACCCCGGTCAGGGTCGATTCCACCTCGCCCCTGCTGCGCGGGCTGCGGTACCCCCCTTCGCCCCACGAATGCGACACCAGCAGCCCCACCGTTGCCCGCTCGCGCGTCCAGTCGGCCCCCACCATGGCGCTCGTCACCTCGCCGTCGAGCGAGAGATCGCCCTCGCGGCCGTCGAAGCGCGAGACCGCGGCCCGGCCCCACAGCGCACCGAAGCCGCCCTGCTGCGTCCCGGCCGTCAGCGCAAAGGAGCTCCCGACCAGAAGGTCGCGCTCCGTCACCGCCCGCGAGCGGAAGCCGGCGCCGTCTTCCTCATCGTCCTCGCCGCGCAACCAGCCGGAGAGCGCCTCCAGCCGCGTCTCCGCCTCCCGCGCCTCCGACCCGCCCGGCGGCGCCACGCCGCCAATCCGCTCGCCCGCCAGGCTCACCTCGACTCCCGGACGCCGTGCCGCCTCGAGACGGTTCTCCACCGCCCCCATCACCTGCTCCGCGACCGTGCGCCCAAAGCGCGCGATCCATGCCTTGGGTAGCGGATCGCTGTTCTTGATGGTCCCGGTCGCCGTGCCGTCCGCGATCCGCACGTACTCCGACGGCGACGGATTGGTAAGCGTCAGCGTCAGCGTCTCCGAGTCTTCGTCGTGCGAATCGTCCAGCACCGGCACCGAAACCGTCTTGCTGGTCTCCAGCGCCGCGAAGCTCAGCCTCCCCGACGTCTCCGTGTAGTCCGAACCCGCCCTGGCCGTGCCGTCCGAGGTCGCATACTCCACCGCCGTCTCGTCGAACCGTGCTCTGCTCAGCCTCACGGTGAACTCAAGCGTCGCATCCGCCCCTTCCTCGACCTCCGCGTCCGCCACCGAGAGCGTCGCCAGCCCCTGGATCGACACGCTCGCCGTCCCTTCGATCTTCCGCCCGGCCGCGGTGCACACCGCGCCCGGTCTCCCCGCAGGCCGGCAGCGCCGAGGCCAGCGACAGGCTCACCGCGCCGTCGCCAGCCGGTTTCACGACGATGTCGAACTCGAGGTCGGCCGGCGGGTCGACCCTTCGTGCTCCGGTGATGGTGCCGCCTTTCACCGTGAACATCGTGTCGCGCACCGTCTTGTAGCTCACGTCCGGTTCCATGTTGAACGTGAGCCGCACTTCGAACGTGCCGCTTCCCTTGTGCTCGGCCGGGCCGCTGAGGGACGCGGTGAGCGCTTTGCCCGCTATCGTTGCCGATGCCGGTCGCGAGAGCGGCCGCCCGCCGATGCACACCGCGGCCGTCTCGCTGCACGCATGCGCGGGCAGCGTGAGCGTGATGTCGTAGCCCTGCGAGGGCTTGACCGTCACATTCCATTCGCGGTCGCTTGCGTCCGTCACCCGCAATGCCTTGGTCACCGTCCCGCCGGTCACCTCGAGCAGCGAGTCGCGCACCGTCTTGTCGCTCAAGCCCCGGGGCTCGGCGCTGAAGCTCAACTTCACCGTGAACGGCTTTTCCCCGTCATGCGACGACGGCATCCCGCTGAAATACGCCGTGGGTCCGTCCGCCACACCGCGCGTCGCCCGCGCCGGCACCGGCTCCGGCACCGCCGACTCGGCCACCCCGTCGTGCGCGAGATCCGCATCGATGGTGCTGTCCGCCGTCGACACGATGGTGCCGCCGTTCAGCGCCAGGCTGTCGCCCGTCACCTGCATCGTGTCGTGCGGGCCCTCGCCGTCGGCCAGCGTGTAGCCGAACACCAGCTTCGCCGTCCCCGAGCCGCTCGCGTAGGCCGCGCTCTGCGCCTGCGTGCCCAACAGCAGGCCGATCGACGGCGTACCGCCGGCGGTTTCCACGCTCACCGGCTCGCTGAAGGTGAGCTGCACCTCCACCGTCTCGCCCGCCGTCCACAAGCCGTCCGTGCCCGCCTCGCTCAGAACCGGCACTCCCACGACCACCGGCGCCGCCACGACCACCGGCGCCTCGAGCTGGTTGTTCACTATCGTGCCGTGCGCGAGGTCCGCATCGACGCCATTGTCCGTCTTCCACACGATGGCGCCGCCGCGCACCCGCAGCGTGTCGGGGAGCACCTTCACCGACTCGAACGAGTCCCCGCCCGCCAGCCTGTGCTCGAACACCAGCGCCGCCGTCCCCGAGCCGCTCGCGTACACCGCGTCACGTTCCTCAATCACGCCCCCGGTGTCGTACCCCACCACCAGCTTCGGCGCGAGCCCGCCCGCCGGGGTCGTCACCACCACCGGCTGGTTCCACTCCACCGTCACCTGGAGCGTCCCGCCCGCCGTGTAGGGCCCCGACGCCGGGCTCACCGCGACCAACTCCACCTGCGGCATGATGCGGCACTGCACCCCCACGGCTTCGCGCGGGCGGCAATTGTGCACCCCCACGGCCAGGTTTCCTTGGCGCGGGCAAGCGAGCAGACTCGTCTCGTTGCCTTCGCAGTTGACATTGTCCAGCCACATCCGCATGCCGGCGGGCGTCGGGCCGAAGTACGGAGGCAAGGAGCGGCCCTGTTCGTCCCGGGTGCGTCCCCTGTTGTCCACCGCGCCCAGTTTCCACTCGAGGATACTGCACACCACGCCCGCCTCCACGTCCGTCCAGTAGTCGTCGCAGACCGTCCCCCACTGGCCTTCGTGGCGTATCTCCAGGCGGCCCTCGTGGTCTCCCGTGCCGTCCACCAGGCGAAGCTCCGCGCCGAGGGGCTCGTCGTCGTCCCGGATGGTCAAACGCTCGGCGTACGGGTGCCAAACGAGCCCGGACTCCTCCATTCCCACCACGTCCACCGTCCCTGTCACGACCAGATTTTTGTCTGGACCGTCGACGTCATCGTCCACCGCGCTAATGGTCACGGTTCCCGTGCTGGCCTTCTCTCCCGCTGGGATCGTCAACACCGTGCCGATCTGGGTGAAGTCACCGGATGCCGTCGTCGTCCCGACCGGCGCCGCCGATATCGTCACCTCGACCGCTTGAGCCACCTTGTCCTTGGCTACCTTCGTGTTCAGCCTCGCCGTCACCGTGCTCTGACCACCGTTCTCAGAGATGCTGGCCGGGGTAACCTCCAGCGTCACCCGGGGTACGGCCTCGTCCTCGAAGATGTTCCAGTCGCTGTGCTTGCCGACCCGATTCCGGTCTATGCCGGTTACCGACGCGATGTCGAGGACGACCCTTCTGTGGAAGAGCGGCCCGTAGTACTCGTCGTTCGAGGACGCAAGCGTGACATCACCCGTGCTGCGCATCTCGCCGGCGCTTATGGTCAATGTGCGGTTGGCGCTCAACGTGTAATCGTCGAGCTATAGCTGAATCTTGGTGATGGAGAATGAAGGCGGCGTATCCTGGCGTTGATGAAGACGCCAATTTTCCGAAGAAAGGGATACGCCATGAAAGACGATACAGTTGTTGCGTTGCGCCAGCCAGAGTCATTTTCCGACGATCCGCTGACGGAGATATTGCGCGCCGGCGCCCGGCAGTTGCTTGGCCAGGCGATTGAAGCGGAAGTTGCCGCCCATATTGAAGCCCATGCCGATTTGACCGACGCTTCGGGCCGGCGCCGTATTGTCCGTCACGGGCACATGCCGGAACGCGAGGTTCAGACCGGGATCGGAGCTGTGACGGTGAAGCGGCCAAGAGTGCGAGACCGAGATCCACAGGCCACGGGCGGGCGCATCCGTTTCACGTCATCGATCCTGCCGCCTTATCTCAGGCGCGCCAAGTCGGTCGAGGCGCTTCTGCCCTGGCTTTATCTGAAGGGCATCTCCAGCGGCGACTTTTCGGAGGCCCTGGCGGCGCTGCTGGGACCGGACGCGCCGGGCCTGACGGCCAGCACCATTGGCCGGCTGAAAGCGGTCTGGTGGGACGAATACGAAGCCTGGCAAAAGCGCGACCTTTCGGCTCGGCGCTACGTCTATTTTTGGGCCGACGGGGTCTACTTCTCGCCTCGCATGGACCATGACAAACAGTGTGTTCTGGTGATCATCGGCGCCGACGCCATGGGCAACAAGGACATCGTCGGCATGGTCGACGGTTATCGAGAGAGCGCGCAAAGCTGGAAGGAACTGCTGCTTGATCTCAAGCGCCGGGGCTTGGAGACCGGCCCCGAGTTGGCCGTCGGCGACGGCGCCTTGGGCTTCTGGAAGGCGCTACGCGAGGTTTACGGAGAGACCAGGGTGCAGCGTTGCTGGGTCCACAAGACCGCCAACGTGCTCAACCAGATGCCCAAATCCCTGCAGGCCAAAGCCAAGGGCCATCTGCACGACATCTGGATGGCCGAGACTAGGGCCGACGCCGAAGCCGCCTTCGACTTCTTCATCGCAGCCTACGGCGCAAAATACCACAAGGCCGCAGAGCGCCTGGTCAAGGACCGTGAACGCCTGCTGAGCTTCTACGACTTCCCGGCCGAGCACTGGAAGCACATCCGCACCACCAACCCCATCGAAAGCACCTTCGCCACGGTGCGCCTGAGGACCGTGAAGACCAAGGGGTGCCTGAGCCGCAAGACGGCGCTCGCCATGGCCTTCAAACTGATCTTGAGTGCCAGGCGGAAATGGCGGAAGCTGGACGGATCAAATCAACTCGCCGAACTCGTCGAAGGAGTGCCGTTCAAGGACGGAATCAAGATAACCAAACACGCCGCCTGATAGCTCCGTCACCAACTTTCGGACATAGCTCGTAATCGTCGGCCCTCACCGTGTGGTCCACGTGCGCTTCGTCAACACCGATCGTTACCGTCACGTCGTCGGACAACGGCTGGCTCAGGTGCGCGATGACCTTGCTGGTCTCGCCCTCGACCACATGTGCCGGCACCGGCGAGACCGTCAGCCGCGCACTGGTGGTATCGTCATCGAGGGTGTAGACGAAGATGGGGTCGTTGAATCGCACGAAGGCGTTGTCAGTAGACGGGACGAGCCTCACCAGGACTAACAGCCCGTTGACGAAGTCTTCCCTGGACGAAGTCGGCATGGTCTGATTCTCTGGTGTCCTGGCCTGAAGGGGGGTTCGCTGATGGCGATGGGACAGCAGAAGGATCGTCAGGGGGACTTGATGGTGAGCTGGTCGGAGATGCCGCGCTCGCCAGGTCATGTATTTTACGACCGCCTGCAGTTGGTACTGATCGAGGGCGGCTTCGACGGCTTCGCCGAGGCGGTCTGCCAGCCCTATTACGCGGCCAGGATGGGGGCGCCTTCGGTGCCACCCGGGCGCTACTTCCGTATGCACCTGGTGGGCTACTTCGAGGGTATCGACTCTGAGCGTGGGCTGGAGTGGCGGTGCTCGGATTCCCTGTCGCTACGGGAGTTCCTGCTGTTGGAGAGGCGGGGACGGGTGCCGGACCATTCCTGGCTGTCACGGACCCGCGCGCGCCTGCCCCATGAAGTCCACACGGCGGTGTTTGACTGGGTCCTGGCGCTGATCGCCGAGGCGGGTCTGGTGAAGGGCGAGCGCATCGGGGTGGATGCCTCGACCATGGAGGCCAACGCGGCGCTGCGCAACATCGTGCGGAGGGACACGGGCGAGGGTTACCGGGGGATGCTGGAGCGCTTGGCCCAGGAGAGCGGTATCGAGACACCCACGGCTGAGGACCTGGCGCGTCTGGACCGCAAGCGCAAGGGCAAGAAGCTCTCGAACCAGGACTGGGTTTCCAGGAGCGACCCCGAGGCCAAGATCGCCAAGATGAAGGACGGCACCACGCACCTGGCCTACAAGCCCGAGCACGCGGTGGATCTGGACACCGGCGCGGTGGTGGCGGCGGAGCTGCACCCGGCCGACGAGGGCGATACGACAACGCTTCCCAAGACCCTGGCGGCGGCCGAGGCAAACCTCGAGGCGGTGGATGTGGCGCCGACGGCCGAAGATCCGGCCGAATGTGTGACCGATAAGGGCTACCACTCACGGTTGGTCTTGAAGGCGCTCGACGACGGCCCCTGGAAGAGCCGGATCTCCGAGCCCAAGCAGAAGGGTTTTGCGCGCTGGCACGGAGATGATGCGGCTCGCCGGGCGGTCACCAACAACCGGACCCGGCTGTTATCGGGGGTGGCCAGGGAAGCCTTCAAGCTGCGCGCCGAGATCGTCGAGCGCTCCTTTGCCCACAACCTCGATCGCGGCGGCATGCGCCGGACCTGGCTTCGGGGCCGCGAGAACGTGCACAAGCGATACCTGCTTCACGTCGCCGGCCACAACCTATCGTTGCTGATGCGCCAACTCATCGGCGCCGGCACCCCGAAGGAGGCCGTGGCGGGCGGAATTGGCGCCTTGTTCGTGCTTGTTACGCCCGCTGGAGCCGTCCTGGTCGTTCAGATCGTCCTCATCGTCTCGGAGGATGGCGAAACCGCCTTCGCCGCGATATGCTTCGCCGTGGCGTGAAACCCGGTCAATGACGCCTTTTTCAACGGGCTGCTAACTCGTTCCTCATGTTGTCGTCATCGACCGCCGTGAGGGTCACGACGCCCGTGCTCTCGGTCTCTCCCGCGGCGATCATCAGGACCGGATCGGCGCTCAGTTCCGCCGCGTCCGAATCCTCGCTGAGGGTCACCGTCACGTTGGCCGGCATCGGCCCCTGCAGCGAGCGCATGGTGATCGTGCTGACCTCGCCCTCCGCTATCGTCGCCGGTGTCGCTCTCAGAGAGACCCGGACTCGCTCGTCGTCTTCCAGTATGGTCAGCGTCTGATTCGCGGGGTCGGCTACGCCGCCGCCGGTCACCGTCCCCGAGACCGTGACCACCCGTCTTCGGGTTCCGACACTAAACTGGTCGTCGACCGTTGCGATGGTGACCGTCCCCGTGCTCCTTGTTCCGCCCGACGGAATCGTCAGCACCGTATTGGCGCTCAGCACGTAGTCGTCCGTGCGGGTGTCGGCGTGACCAGGCGACGCGGACACCGTGATCGTCGCCTCGGCGCTCAGAGGGCCGCTCGCTACGGCAGTGACCGTGCTGGCCAGTCCTTCCCTGACCCGCGGCGGCGTGAACACGAGGGCCACCTCCGGAGACATATCGTCGTCGTACACGATCGTCAGTTGCAATGGTCCGGGCGTCCGGATGCTGCGCCCCTCGGTCACCGTCGCCGAAATCGCGATCGTCTGGTCCGGCTCGTCGTCAGCGTTGTCCACGGCTGTGATGGTCAGGGTCTCGGTGGCGTCGGTCGCTCCCGGCTGGAAGGTCAACGTGGTGCCGCTCAGCGTGGCCCGGTCGCTCGGCTCCAGCGATACCGTCATCTTCACCACGCCCTCGTGCAATGCGTACTTGAACGCGAGCAGCGTAGCTTCGCCGCCGTTCTCGAAGATCGTCGACGGGGTGACACTCCACCCAGTGAGGGTGTTGTCGTCGTCGACAACGGCGAATGACTCGATGTCCGCACCCACGCGGGGATGGTCCGAAGTCAGCGTCGCGGTGAAGTAGCGGATGCCCGTGTAGGTGAAGTCGTCCAGGGAGGTGAACTCCACGGTCCCGGTGCTCTCCATCGTCCCGGCGGCAATCGTCAACGTCGTGTTGGCGCTCAGTTCGTACTCGTCGTCCCTGCCGCCATTCGGGGCTACTGTGACGGTGATGCTGACATCGTCGTCCAGGGGCATGGGGAGCCTCGCCCGGATCGGTTTGCTCGTGCCCTCGGTGACGGTCTTCTCGACCACAGCCTCCACCCGCATGGTTGTGGTGTCGGTCACAGTGACCGCCAGATCGGCGGACACCGTGCCGTAGTCGCCGCCCGTTGCGGTGTGGGTCAGGGTGGCGCTGTCGTGTGTCGCGTCCGAGTCCCGCGCCGCCAACACGGTCACCATCTGCGCCGTGTCCCAATTCGACGTCGTGAACGTCAGACTCATCCTGCTCAGCGACAGGTCTGTGCCCGACGTCCCGCCTATCGACACCGTCACCTCCGCGGTGGGCAGCGTGGCGAGCTTCACCGTGTAGCTGGCGGAACCCGCCTCGGGCACGTCCAGGGAAGTCGGAGAGAGCACCAATGGCGATGGCTCCTCGGCCAGCGTGCTGAATGTGAGAACGGCAGAGCAATAATCCCCCACTGAAGCGGCCGGTCGATCCGGCTGCGGCGGACCAAAATGGGACCGCGTATAGCCTTCTGTCAGGGTTGCTCTGACTGGAAGGCGGGGGGGATGTATCGGGTGGAGTTGTACGCACGGGTTCGGCGGGCGTGTCATGTCGAGGGGATGAGCACCCGCGAGGCCTCGCGGGTGTTTGGTGTAGACCGCAAGACGGTCCGTAAGATGCTGTCGTTCTCGGTGCCGCCAGGGTATCGCCGAAGCGCGCCGCCGAGGCGGCCAAAGCTGGGTCCGTTCACGGGAATCATCGATCGGATCTTGGAAGACGATCGGACCAGCCACCGCAAGCAACGGCACACTGCGAAGCGCATCTTCGACCGCCTCCGGGACGAGTACGGTTTCACGGGCGGCTACACCATCGTGAAGGACTACGTTCGTGAGCAGGGGCTTCGGTCGCGTGAGGTGTTCGTGCCACTCTCCCATTCCCCCGGTCACGCCCAGGCGGACTTCGGCGAAGCGATGGCGGTGATCGGCGGCGCGTTACGGAAGATCCACTTCCTTGCCTTCGACCTTCCCCACAGTGATGGTTGCTTTGTTGCGGCCTATCCGGCGGAGACGACCGAAGCATTCTGCGATGGCCACAACGCGGCGTTTGCCTTCTTCGGCGGCGTCCCCCGATCCATCCTGTACGACAACACCAAGCTGGCGGTTGCCCGGATCCTGGGCGATGGGAAGCGGCAGCGAACGCGCGTCTTCACGGAGCTTCAGTCCCACTATCTGTTCGAGGACAGGTTCGGCCGGCCGGGCAAGGGCAACGACAAGGGCAAGGTCGAGGGACTGGTCGGCTTCATCCGGCGGAACTTCCTGGTCCCCGTCCCGCGTGCCGAGAGCTTCGCGGCCCTCAACGATGCTCTCGCCGAACAGTGCCGCCGGCGCCAGGCGGCGCGGCTGCGGGGCCACAAGGAGACCATCGGCGAGCGTCTCGAGCGGGATCGTCAAGTTCTCTTGCCATTGCCGCCTGCTCCCTATGATGCCTGCGATAAGCGCCCTGGACGGGCGAGTTCGCTGTCGCTGGTGCGTTACCGCAGCAACGACTATTCCGTGCCCGTGGCCTACGGCCACCGTGAGGTGCTCATCCGGGGCTACGTCGATGAGGTGGTGATCAGCTGCGGGGCCGAGGTGATCGCCCGGCACCGCCGGTCCTACGACAGCGAGGACCTGATCTTCGACCCGCTGCATTACCTGCCCTTGATCGAGCAGAAGATCGGCGCCCTCGACCAGGCCGCGCCATTGGCGGGCTGGGACCTGCCCGAGGCCTTCATCACTCTGCGGCGGCTCCTCGAAGCTCGTATGGGCAAGGCAGGCAAGCGCGAGTACGTCCAGGTGCTCCGTCTACTGGAGACCTTCCGGCTCGAGGAGGTCGAGGGTGCGGTCGGCGACGCCCTGCGGCTCGGCGCAATCGGCTTTGATGCGGTGAAGCACCTGGTACTGTGCCGCATCGAGCGGCGGCCGCCCAGGCTCAACCTCGACGTCTATCCGTATCTGCCGCGCGCCCGGGTCGCGATGACGTCCGCCAAGTCGTACATGAGCCTGCTGTCGGGGCTCGGCGCATGACCGACACACCGCAAGTGCTGCTCGCCCACCACCTCAAGACGCTGAAGCTGCCGACCTTCCTGCGCGAGTACGACAAGATCGCCCGGCAGTGCGCCTCGGAAGGCGTCGATCACGTCCGCTACCTGTTGAGACTCGCCGAGCTCGAGCTGATCGACCGCGAGCGCCGCATGGTCGAGCGGCGCATCAAGGCGGCGCGCTTCCCCGTGGTCAAGAGCCTCGACAGCTTCGACTTCAAGGTCATCCCCTCGCTCAACAAGGCGCTGGTCCTGGAGCTGGCCCGCTGCGAGTACATCGAGCGCCGCGAGAACCTCATCGCGCTCGGCAACAGTGGGACCGGCAAGACCCACATCGCCCTCGGTCTCGGCCTGGCGGCCTGCCAGAAGGGCCTCTCGGTCGGCTTCATCACCGCCGCCGCGCTGGTCCACGAACTCATCGAGGCCCGCGATGACAAGCAGCTGCTGAGGTTCCAGAAGAAGCTCGCCACCTACAAGCTTCTGATCGTCGACGAACTCGGCTTCGTGCCGCTGTCGAAGACCGGCGCCGAGCTGTTGTTCGAGGTGTTCAGCCAACGCTACGAGCGGGGCTCGACCCTGGTCACCACCAATCTGCCCTTCGACGAATGGACCGAGGTGTTCGGCTCCGAGCGCCTCACCGGCGCGCTCCTCGATCGCCTCACCCACCACGTCAACATCCTCGAGATGAACGGTGACAGCTACAGGCTCAACCAGAGCCGCAGGCGTCAAACCCCGACTGCTAACTGAACCGACCACCCAGCCCACGCTTGACCCCGTGGGCCCACAGGTCCCTCCCGCGCGCGCCGCCGCGTCAGCCTGTTGAGGGCACGCCGCGTCGCGCGCGGGGCCCTCCCGTGGACTACGGGGACAAGCCCGCAGCCGCCAAGCGGTCCCTTCTTACACCGCCGAGGTGGTCCCTTTTTGCTCCGCCATTGACACGCGCTGTTGAGTTAGGACATCAAGTCGGCTGGGACGCATTTCATACTCATGGTGCGCGTCAGATTCAACTTCAAGAAACGCTGAAGCATCTGGTGATGCGCCTTAAACCCTTCTGGTCGCAGGTTTCGCATCTCGGACGCAAACGCGTCTTGCAGGTCTTATCTGGTGATCAGCGCCAATGTTTGGAATTTGCCGGGCTGCTGGCAACACCGCCATCGGATGGTGTTGTCATCTGGTGGGATGAAATTAGCGCTTTTTCCCGCGCCGAAGAAGAACAACGGAACATAGAAATTGGTCGCGAGGGAGAGCGCCGGACAATGGCGCATGAGACACAGCGTCTGGAAGACCAAGGTATACTAACATATCCGATTTGGATTGCGCTTGAAGACAACCGTGCCGGATATGATGTGCTCTCATTTCAGCAGACGAGAGGCGGAAACGTTGACGACCTGCGCATTGAAGTGAAAACCGCGTCCTATTCCCCCACCCATTTCATCCTGACGCGCCCTGAGTGGGATACGGCCTTACAACAACCCGAGTTACACCTCTTCCATATCTGGAACCTTGAGACTAAAGAGCTTCTCAAGCTGTCCGTTTCCGACATGGCGGCCCATATGCCGTTGGATTCAGGTAAAGGACTTTGGCGTGAGGTGAGAGTGACGCTCGCCTAATTCAAAGTTCCTGTTTCATTAAATTCTGAATACCATCCAGCAGTACCCGTGTTGGTTGGAGATATTGCGCATTGTTGTTCGCCGCAGCTGAATTGTCGACCGTTAAAGGGCCGTTTTCAGTGCTGAGTTTTGTGATAGGTCGGCCAGTAGGTTTTGGACAATTTTGCGCAAAAGACGCGTCAGCCTGAGAACGGCGGTGACAAATTAGTCCACGGAAGCGGCGGGATTTCCCAGCCGCGGGCGGAGTAAAACTCTGCCACCTGTAGCCTTCGATCTTTTTTGAGATGGAAGGCGGGAGGATGTACACCGTGGACCTATATCTGCGCGTTCGGCTGGCCTGCCATGTTGATGGTCTGAGCCAGCGAGAGGCGGCAAGTCGGTTTGGCATTGCGCGCGAGACGGTGAGGAAGATGCTGCGGCATTCGGAACCGCCGGGATATCGGCGACGCCAGCCACCGAAACGCCCGAAACTGGCCCCCTTCACGGATATCATCGACCGTATTCTGGAGGAGGACCGACCGGTTCACCGTAAGCAGCACCACACGGCGAAGCGTATATTCGAGCGCCTTCGCGACGAACATGGCTTCACGGGCAAAGAGACCATCGTGAAGGATTACGTTCGGGAACGGCGCCTTCGTCGGCGTGAGATGTTTGTGCCGTTGTCACATCCTCCGGGCCATGCTCAAGCGGACTTTGGCGAGGCGGATGCGATCATCGCCGGCGTCAAGTATCGGGCGCATTTTTTCGTCATGACACTTCCCCACAGCGATGCCTGCTTCGTTGCGGCCTACCCGGCGGCGACGACGGAGGCCTGGCTGGACGGGCACAACAGAGCCTTTGTTTTTTTCGGCGGCGTTCCCCAATCGATTCTTTACGACAACGACAAGTGTCTGGTGTCGCGCATCTTGTCAGATGGCACGCGGCAACGAACGCGGGCGTTCAGCGGGCTGCAGTCCCATTACCTCTTCGAGGACCGCTACGGCCGTCCCGGCAAGGGTAACGACAAAGGCAATGTGGAGGGGGTGGTCGGCTATGCCCGGCGGAACTTCATGACGCCGCTTCCCCGGTTCGCGAGCTGGGACGCCTTCAATGGCCACCTGGAAGAGCAATGCCGCAACCGGCAAGGCAACGTCCTGCGCGGCCACCGCGAGAGCATCGGCGAACGGTTTGTGCGTGACCGCGAAGCGTTGAAGAGGCCACTGCCGGCACCGTTCGACGCGTGCGACAAGCAGGGCACGCGGGTCAACTCGCTGTCCCTGGTGCGCTACCGGACGAATGACTATTCCGTGCCCGTCGCCTACGGCCATCAGGAAGTCTGGATCCGTGGCTATGTCCACGAGGTGGTTATCGGTTGCGGCGCCGGGATCATTGCCCGACACCCCCGTTCCTACGACCGGGAAGATATGGTCTTCGATCCGATCCACTACCTGCCTTTGCTGGAGCACAAGATCGGTGCCCTGGATCAGGCCGCGCCGCTAGCCGGATGGGAACTGCCTGATGCCTTCCCAACCCTGCGCCGTCTCCTGGAGGCGCGCATGGGCAAGGCCGGCAAGCGGGAATACGTCCAGGTCCTTCGGCTTCTGGAGACCTTCGATCTCGAGGTGCTTCACGGCGCGGTGAAGGACGCCCTGCGCCTGGGTGCGATCGGCTACGACGCCGTCAAACACCTTGTGCTGTGCCGTATCGAGCGACGCCCGCCCAAACTCGACCTGGATATCTATCCCTACCTGCCTCGGGCCAACGTGGCGACCACGGCCGCCGCCAGTTATATGAGCTTGTTGGGTGGAGGCGCGTCATGACCGATACGCCGCAAGTGTTGCTGGCCCATCACCTCAAGACCCTGAAACTGCCGACGTTCCTGCGCGAATACGACAAGCTGGCCCGCCAATGCGCCACCGAGGGCGCCGACCATGTGCGGTATCTTGTCCGTCTGACCGAGTTGGAACTGATCGACCGTGAGCGCCGCATGGTCGAGCGGCGGATCAGACAGGCCAGGTTCCCCGCCGTCAAAAGCCTCGACAGCTTCGACTTCAAGGCCATCGCATCGCTCAACAAGATGCTGGTTCTGGAGTTGGCGCGATGCGAATACGTCGAGCGTCGTGAGAATATCATCGCGCTCGGCAACAGCGGAACCGGCAAGACCCATATCGCCCTCGGTCTCGGTCTGGCGGCCTGCCAAAAGGGGCTCTCCGTCGGCTTCCTCACGGCCGCTGCCCTGGTTCATGAACTGATGGAGGCCAGGGATGAAAAACGCCTGTTGCGCCTGCAGAAGCAACTGGCAAAGTATCACCTTCTGATCATCGACGAACTCGGCTTCGTGCCGCTCTCGAAGACCGGCGCCGAGCTGCTGTTCGAAGTCTTCAGCCAGCGCTACGAGCGGGGCTCGATCCTGGTGACCTCCAACTTGCCGTTCGATGAGTGGACGGAGATATTCGGCTCGGAACGCCTGACCGGGGCTTTGCTGGACCGCCTCACCCTGACCTGCCCCCCAAAACCTGGCCCAGGCGGAATGTTAGTCTTGGGCCGTTGGAGAGGAGGTCAAGATGCCACGGAAGCGACATACCGCGGAACAGATCATCAGCAAGCTGCGTGAGGCTGAAGTCGGCCTGGCGAGCGGTCACACGGTGCCCGAAGTGTGCCGGACCTTGGGCATCGCCGAGCAGACGTACTATCGGTGGCGCAAGGAGTACGGCGGCCTGAAGGTTGGGCAGGCCCGACGCTTCAAGGAGCTCGAGCGGGAGAACACACATCTCAGGCGAGCCGTCGCCGATCTGACGCTGGATAAACTGATCCTGAAGGAAGCCGCCGAGGGAAACTTCTAAGCCCCGAGCGTCGCCGGCGCTGTGTTGAGCATGTCTGCACACGATATGGATTACCCGAGCGCCGGGTGTGCCAGGTCATCGGACAGCCACGCTCGACGCAACGCTATCGACGTGTCGGGGCTGACGATGAGGCGGCGCTCACCGAGGCGATCGTGCGGCTAGCCAGTGAGTATGGCCGCTACGGCTATCGCCGGGTCACGGCGCTGCTCCGCGGAGAGGGTTGGCACGTGAACCACAAGCGGGTCGAACGCATCTGGCGACGGGAGGGGCTGAAGGTGCCTGTAAAGCAACCCAAGAGAGGCCGACTGTGGCTCAACGACGGGTCCTGCATCCGTCTGCGGCCGAGCTGGCCGAACCATGTCTGGGCCTATGACTTCGTCATGGCCCGCACACACGATGGCAGGACGTTCCGCATGCTGACGATCATCGACGAGTGGACCAGGGAGTGCCTGGCGATCGACGTCGCCCGGCACCTGCGATCCGACGACGTGCTGTATCGCCTGGCGGCACTGTTCGTCGACCGGGGGCCACCGGACCACATCCGCTCGGACAACGGCAGCGAGTTCACCGCCAAGGCCGTCCGTGACTGGCTGGCGAGAGTCGGTGTGACGACGCTCTACATCGCGCCGGGGAGTCCCTGGGAGAACGGCTACAACGAATCATTCAACGGCAAGCTCGGAGACGAGCTGCTCGACGGTGAGATATTCTACTCGCTCAAGGAGGCTCAGGTGTTGATCGAGCGATGGCGGCATCACTACAACACGGTCAGGCCGCACAGTGCGCTGGGCTATACACCCCCGGCACCACAGACCATCGTGCCCAAATGGACTGATCCGGCCTTCGCTATTGATGGGCTACAGCCGGATCAGCCCTTCCCAGAAACCGTGCCAGGACTAACATAGGAACTGGTACATAGAATGGGGGCAGGCCAATGCGGTCTGGTTGTTCGATTTCCAGTCGCCGTAGGGCATGCCGTAGACGATCTCGCGCGCCGCGTCGTAGCCGAGCGTCACGCCGCGTTCGGCGGCCGCCGCGTCGTACCATTTCGCCAGGCAGTTGCGGCAGAATCCGGCCAGCGTCATGAGGTCGATGTTCTGCACGTCGGAGCGCTCGCGGAAATGGTGCACCAAGCGGCGAAACGCCGCGGCCTCGACCTCCGTGCGCGTCTTTTCGTCCATCGGAACTCCTCGCTTGTCGTGCCTACGGATAGTCTACCTCAGCCGGCGTCGAGGCCGTTAACGGTATCGGCGACCAGATGGTCGACCACCGCGCGCAACGCCTCTTGCGCGTCGGCGCCGGCATCGCGGGCGGCGCGAAAGACCTCGAGCTGGCGGTCGGCGCTGGTGCCGCGCGCGGTGATCTCGCGGGCGTGCTCGAGCTCGGCGACGCAGTCGAGCCGCTCGGCGTCCTCGCGCACCAGGTCGATCAACTCGTCGACCAGGTCGGCGAAATCGACCAGTTCGCCCTTGCCGAAATCGACCAGCGAGCCCTCGACGCCGTAGCGCTGGGCGCGCCAGCGGTTCTCGTTGACCAGAATGCGCGGGTAGATGCGCCAGCACTGGTTGTTGCAGCGCAGGCGGTAGAGCATGCTGAGTATGCATTGAGTCATCGCCGCAACGGTGACCGCGTCGTCGAGCCGCGTGCAGACGTCGGCGATGCGCATCTCGAGCGTCGGATAGCGCGCGCTCGGGCGCATGTCCCACCACAGCTTGGTGGCGTCCTCGATCAGCCCGGCGCCGACCATCTGGCCGGCCATCCGCTCGAACTCGGCGAAGCTCTCGTAACGGTCGGGCAGGCCGGTCCGCGGCAGGGCGTCGAACACGGTCAAGCGGTACGACTTCAGCCCGGTGTCCTCGCCGCCCCAGAACGGCGACGAGGTCGAGAGCGTCAGAAGATGCGGCAGGAAATAGGCCATCTGATTTAAGAGGTCGATGCGCAGGTCGTCGTCGGCGATGCCGACGTGGACGTGCATGCCGCAGATGAGCAGGCGCCGCGCGACGCCCTGCAGGTCGCGCGCGATGACCTCGTAGCGCTCCTTGGCGACGTGCTGCTGGTCCTGCCAGCGGGCGAACGGGTGCGTCGAGGCGGCGATCGGCGCCAGACCGTGATGCGCCGCGGCCTGGGCGACCATGGCGCGCAGATGGGCCAGGTCGGCGCGCGCCTCGCGCACGGTCTTGAACGGCCGCGTGCCCACCTCGACCTGGGCGCGCATCAACTCGGGGCTGACCTGACCCTCAAGCAGCGTCTCGCATTCGGCCATCAGCGAGGCCGGAGGATCGGACGCCAGGTCGCCGGTCTCGCGGTCGACGAGCAGATACTCCTCCTCGATGCCAACGGTGAAGGCCGGCGCGGCGATCGCCATTCAGGCCTCGGCGGCGCGGTAGATGGCGGGGTCGGCGAGCGGGACGGCGAACGCCGCCGCCATGATGTTGGCCCAGGCCTCGGCGCCGTGATGCGTGTCAATCAGGTCCTGACGGATTTCGATGGTGACATGCGGCCGATAGGGCGGCAGCGCGTGCGCGGGGATCGAATAGGGCATCGGCGCACGGCCCGAATAGGGCTCGTTGTCGCCGACCGAGATCGACGGGTCGGCGGCCAGCGCCGCGATGACCGGCAGCGGCATGCGGCCGTCATCGATCCACAGAACACCGACATGCCAGGGCCGCTCGTAGCCGTCCATCACCGGGGTGAAACTGTGCATCGAGATCACCGCGGCGGGGCCACCGTGCCGCGCGTCGACGCGCGCGATCGTCTCGTCGACCGCCTCGTGGTAGGGCGTGAAGCAGGCCGCCCGGCGCGCCGCCAAGTCGGCCTCGCCGAGCACTCGGTTGCCCGGCACCTCGACGCCGTCGCTGACGCGCGGGATCGAGCTGGTTTCGCCGGCCGGCCGGTTGCAATCGATCACCAGCCGCGAATAGCCGGCCAGCACGGCGGGCGCGTCGAGCAGCGCGGCGAGCCGCCGGGTGACGTCGGCGGCGCCAATGTCCCAGCCGATGTGCCGCTTGATGACGGCGCCGTCGAGGCCGAGGCCGTCGAGCGCCGCCGGCACCCGACAGCTCGCGTGATCGCAGAACAGCACGACGCGCGCCCGGCCGTCCGCGTTGACGACCTCGAAGGGCGGCGGATCGTCGGCGCCGAGTAGCGCCGGGCGCGGCGTTTCGAGCTGGACGACGTCGGCGGTCATGGTCGCCACTATAGCGCAAACGGCGGCCAGCGCGAGGCGTTCGAAGCGCCGATCGGGTGCCCAGCCCGGCCTTCTCACCATGGACAGATGCGGCACGGCGGATATCGGACGACAGGCTAGGAAAAGCGCGCGGTGCGATGCTTTCGCATCGGGCAAGCGCTTTGACGCCGCCTGTCGTCCGAGATCCGCCGCCCTTAAGGGTCGCGCCGGGCGGGCCGCCCGCGGCGTCGAAGGCCTTGACCGTGGCCCAGGCCACGCTCGGCGGCCTTCTCCTGGCGGATCGGCGATCCGCCCGACGCGATGACGCGCCTGTCCATGGCGAGAAATCCGGGCTAGCCGGCCCGGCTTGTACGTCGCCCGCGCCACCCCTACAATCCGCCCGCATGTCCAGCCCGACGACCGCCCCGCGCACGTTTCTGCGCGCCTTGTTCGACACCGCCGTCGCGGCCGTCGACCCGGCGCATTGCGTGCCACCGGCGCTGCCCGAGCCGCCCGCCGGGCGCACCGTCGTGGTCGGCGCCGGTAAGGCGGCGGCGATGGCGCGCGCGGTCGAGGACCACTGGTCCGGACCGCTTTCCGGCCTCGTCGTCACGCGTTACGGCCACGCCGTCGCGACCCGCGCGATCGAGGTGGTCGAGGCCGCGCACCCGGTGCCCGCGACGCCGCCGGCCGCGCCGCCGCCGGGCGCATCCTCGACGCGGTGCGGCAGCTCGGCGCCGACGACCTCGCGCTGTGTCTGATCTCGGGCGGCGGCTCGGCGCTGCTGGCGCTGCCGGCCGAGGGCGTCGCGCTCGCCGACAAGCAGGCGCTCAACCGCTCGCTTTTGCGCGCCGGCGCGACGATCGGCGAGATCAACTGCGTGCGCAAGCATCTTTCAGGCATCAAGGGCGGCCGGCTAGCCGCCGCCGCGGCGCCGGCGCGCGTCGTCGCATTGCTGATCTCCGACGTGCCGGGCGATGACCCGTCGATCATCGCATCGGGCCCGACGGTGGCCGATCCGTCATGCTTCGCCGACGCCCTCGCGGTGCTCGACCGATACGCCATCGAGACGCCGCTGCGCGGCTTTCTCGAGGCGGCCGATGACGAGACGCCCAAGCCGGGCGACCCACGGTTGGCGCGCGCCGAGACCCGGCTGATCGCGCGCCCCTCCGATGCGCTCGACGCCGCCGTTGCCGCCGCGCGGGCCGCCGGCTACACGCCGCACGTCCTGGGCGACAGCCTCGAGGGCGAAGCGCGCGAGGCCGCCACCAAGCACGCCGAACTCGCCCGTCAGGCAGTCGCCAGCGGCCGAACGGCCGCGATCATCTCGGGTGGCGAATTTACCGTCACCATCAAGGGCGCCGGGCGCGGCGGGCCGAACGCCGAATACGCGCTGGCGCTGGCGCTCGCGCTCGACGGCTTGGCGGGCGTCCACGCCATCGCCTGCGACACCGACGGCATCGACGGCACCGAGGACAATGCCGGCGCGGTGATCGGCCCCGAGACTCTAACGCGCGCCGCCGCGCTCGGCATCGATGTCGCGGCGCGGCTCGCCGACAACGACGCCTACGGCTTCTTCGAAGCGCTCGGCGACCTGGTCGTCTCGGGCCCGACGCTGACCAACGTCAACGACTTCCGCTGCATCCTGATATCCCCTGGCACGGCCTAGGCCCGCGCGCTAATACCATCGAGCATTGAAGGAGACTCATTTAGGGGATTCCCAAACGGCAAGAAGTCTGAATCAATGAGGCGAACTGATACGGAGGTTCGCTATGGGCAGAGCGGTTGCGTTACGGGAAGATTTTGATGGTCCGGCGCTTCGGCGGTTAGCCAAGGCGTCGAAGGATGCTGGACAGAGCCGGCGGCTTCTTGCGCTGGCTGAGATTTACGATGGTGGCCGTCGCACGGAGGCGGCGCGGATCGGTACTGTCGGGCTCCAGGTGGTCCGTGACTGGGTTCTCCGTTTCAACGCCAAGGGGCCGGATGGTCTGATTGACGGCAAGGCGACAGGCAAGCCGGCCAAGCTCAATGACAGGCAGCGACAAGCGCTCGCTCGGCTTGTTGAGAGCGGACCGATTCCGGCGATCCACGGTGTCGTGCGTTGGCGCCGAAAGGACCTGGCGCATTGGATATTCGAAGAGTTCCGCATTTCGGTTGATGAGACGACGGTGGGCCGTGAATTGAGGGCGCTGGGGTTTCGCAAGATATCGGCGCGACCACGCCACAAGGGGCAGAACGAGTTTGCCGTCGAGGATTTAAAAAAAACTTCCCCGCCGGGTTGGGGGAGATCCGAGCCAGGCTCCCGGCCAACACCGCGATAGAAATTTGGTGGCAAGATGAGGCCCGGGTCGGCCAGAAAACCATGCTCACCCGGCGCTGGGCGCGACGCGGCAGCCGACCCACGGCGCTCCGGGACCAACGCACGAAGTCGGCCTATATCTTTGGTGCCATCTGTCCCGCGCGCGGTGTCGGTGCGGGCCTTGTCCTGCCCCGCTGCAACACTCAGGCCATGCAATGGCATCTTGATGAAATCTCGGCCCTGGTGACACCAGGCGCTCACGCTGTACTCATCATCGACCGGGCCGGATGGCACACCACCGGCAGGCTCGAGATCCCATCCAACATCACATTGATGTTCTTGCCACCAAGAGCGCCCGAGCTGAACCCCGTCGAAAACATATGGCAGTTCATGCGCGATAACTGGCTTTCCAACAGGATATTCAAGACCTACGACGATATCGTCGCGCTGTGTTGCGAAGCCTGGAACAGGCTCATCGATCAACCCTGGAAGATCATGTCGATCGGACGCCGAAAATGGGCCCATGGGTTCTGATTAATGCCCGTTGGTATAAGCTGGCGCGGGGATAGGGAAACATGCGCCGTCACCGCAACGCCAAGATCGTCGCGACGCGTGGGCCGGCCAGCTCGGAGCCCGCGGTGCTGCGGCGTCTGTTCGAGGCCGGCGCCGACGTCTTCCGCTTCAACATGAGCCACGGCGATCACGCCGACCATCTGGCGCGCTCCGAGGCGGTTCGCGATCTCGAGCGCGACACCGGGCGGCCGATCGGCATCATGCTCAATCTGCAGGGACCCAAGCTGCGCATCGGCCGCTTCGAGGGTGGCGCCGTGACGCTCGAGGCGGGTCAGCCGTTCCGCCTCGACCTGGCCGACAAGATGGGCGACACCACGCGTGTCCAGCTGCCCCACAAGGAAGTCTTCGCCGCGCTCGGCGACGGCACCGAGCTCTTGCTCGACGACGGCCGCGTCCGCCTGCGCGTCGACAAGGCGGCCAAGAGCTACGCCCAGACCACGGTGCTCGCCGGCGCCAAGCTCTCCGACCACAAGGGCGTCAACCTGCCCGGCGTCAACCTGCCGATCGCCGCGCTGACCGAGAAGGACCGGCGCGACCTGCAGTTCGGCCTCGACCTCGGCGTCGACTGGGTCGCGCTGTCATTCGTGCAGCGCCCCGAGGATGTCGCCGAGGCGCGCAAGCTGATCGCCGGCCGCGCCGCGGTCATGTCGAAGCTCGAGAAACCGCAGGCGATCGACCGACTGGACGAGATCGTCGAGCTGTCGGACGGCATCATGGTGGCGCGCGGCGATCTGGGTGTCGAGCTCGCGCCCGAGGACGTGCCCAGCCTGCAAAAGGAGATCGTTTCGACCGCGCGGCGCGCCGGCAAACCCGTGGTGGTCGCGACGCAAATGCTCGAATCGATGGTCACGGCGATGACGCCGACGCGCGCCGAGGCATCGGACGTCGCGACCGCCGTATACGAGGGCGCCGACGCGGTCATGCTGTCGGCCGAATCGGCATCCGGCGCGCACCCGGTCGAGGCGGTCGCCATGATGCACAGCATCATCGTCAGGGTCGAACAGGATCCGCGCTATCGCAGGCTGATCACGGCCGAGGATTCGGACCCGGAAGCGACCGCCGCCGACGCCATCACGCTGGCCGCCGCGCAGGTCGCGAGCACGGTTCGCGCGGCCGCGATCTGCACCTATTCGATGTCGGGCTCGACGACGCTCCGCGCGTCGCGCGAACGCCCGGCGGTGCCCATCCTGGGCCTGACGCCGATCGTCCAGACCGCGCGCCGCCTGGCACTAGCCTGGGGCGTGCACAACGTGATGATCGCCGACGCCACCGACTTCGGCGACATGGTCGACACGGCGTGCGGCGTGGCGCTGGGCGAGGCCTTCGCAGGCCCCGGCGACCGCATCGTCATCACCGCGGGCGTGCCATTCGGCACGCCGGGCTCGACCAACACCCTGCGCATCGCGTGGGTCGGCGCCGAAGGGGGCTACTGACAGACGGCGAGTAGATCGTCCGCGCCGATGCACCGTCTGGCGCGCCGTGTCGCCATTGCGCACGGCATTCACGGCATTCACGAGCCAAAGTGCACCTAAGCCGCATATCAGGTATACAAGGTGTTTATAAGGTGTCAGACACCATTATAATTACATATAGTTAATATGATAAAAAGGAGTCTGACCCCTTAATAAATATAACTCTGGTACCCATCATCGACCGCAAAAAGAGCTAGATCGCCTCGCCCTTGAGCTTTTCGCGCAGCAGCTCGATGCGTTTCTCGATCATCGGCATATTGGGATTGACCTCGAACGCGCGTTCGAACCATTCGAGCGCGCGTGCGTCGTCCTCGAGCGCGGTGTAGATCAGCCCCATGCCCGACAGCGCGCCGAAGTGGCGCGGCTCGAGGCGCAGCGTCGCCTCGACGTCGCGCACCGACGCCGGATACTCCTCGATCAGGTAATAGACCGTGGCGCGCTTGTTCCAGCCCTCGGCGAAGTCGGGCGCCGCCTCGATGATGGCGTCGAAGCTTTCGAGCGCGGTGTCGAACTGGCCGTTGCCCATGGCGGCGACGCCGAGCGTCATCAGCTCGTCGATCGTCGCGCTGCCCGATTCGGTCCAGATTCGCCAGATCGTGCCCTCGATACGGCGCGCCGTCTCGCGGTCGTCGCTCGCCAGCAGCTGCTCGAACAAGGCGTCGAGGCGCGGGTCGTCCTGGCGCGCCTCGGCCGGCGCACCGGCGGCAAACGCCCAAAGCACAGCAATGACGAGAATCCGGCGCATCATGGCAAAGGAATATAGCGCCCGACCCCGCCCCGGGCTAGACCCTAGGTGTTTAGTCCCGGCATCTGATGAATGAGATAGGTCGGACTAAACCAGCCCGTGCCAATCTTATCCCAACAAGAGGGGGGCCGCCGACCGTTCGGCCAGATTTGATCTCATAAGAACGGCTTGATCCCATAAGATTGGCATGCGCGGCGATTGAGCGCAGGTCACCGAAGGTGACCGCACAAATCCTTAGGATATCAATTCTTCGGGACCCAGCGCTCGGGGCCGCGGACCGCCGGTCGCCCAGTCGACCAACTCGACGGTGTGGACGACCGGCATCCGCGCCGCGCCGGCGAGCTGGGTGATGCAGCCGATGTTGCCGGCGGCGACGACCGATGCGCCGGTCGCCCGAAGGTTGGCGACCTTGCGCTCGCGCAGGCCCTGGGCGAGCGCCGGCTGCATCAGGTTGTAGGTGCCCGCCGAGCCGCAGCAGAGATGGCCCTCGGCGACCTCGCGCAGATCGAAGCCGGCGGCCCGGAGCACCTGCCTGGGCTCGGCGGTGACGCGCTGGCCGTGCTGCAGCGAGCAGGCGTCATGGTAGGCGACGACCGGCCGGGGCGCATCACTGGCCTGGGGCGCGATGTCGAGCCCGGCGAGCACCTCGCTGACGTCCTTGGCGAGTGCCGAGACCGTGGCCGCGCGCTCGGCCCACGCCGCGTCGCCGCGCAGCATGTGGCCATAGTCCTTGACCGTGGTGCCGCAGCCCGAGGCGTTGATGACGATGGCGTCGAGCCCGGCGCCGTCGATCTCGGCGCACCAGGCGGCGATGTTGGCCTTGGCGGCGTCGTGCGCTGCTTCGGTGCGGCCCATGTGGTGGACCAGCGCGCCGCAGCAGCCGATGCCTCGCGCCACCACCACCTCGCAGCCCAGGCGGGTCAGTACGCGCACCGTCGCCTCGTTGATCTCCGGCGCCAGCACCTGCTGGGCGCAGCCCGAGAGCAGCGCGACGCGCTTGCGCCGCGCGCCGGCTGCCGGGAAGACCTGCGGCGTATCGACGCGCGAGGCGCCCGGAATGCGCCCCGGCGCGAGCCCCGCCATGGCGCCGAGCCGGCCCGGCAGCAGCCGCGCGAAGGGCTTGAGTACCAGCGCGCCGAGCAGCGCGAGGCGGAACAGGCGAGGGCTCGGCAGCACCCGGGCGAGCATGTCGCGCAGGCGCCGGTCGAGCCACGGCCGCCGGTAGGTCTTCTCGATATAGCCACGCGCGTGGTCGACCAGATGCATGTAGTCGACGCCCGACGGGCAGGTCGTCACACAAGCCAGGCAGGACAGGCAGCGGTCGATGTGGGTCACCACCTTCTTCGACGCCGGCCGGCCGTCCTCGAGCATGTCCTTGATGAGATAGATGCGCCCGCGCGGGCTGTCGAGCTCGTCGCCGAGCAGCACATAGGTCGGACAGGTCGCCGTGCAGAACCCGCAATGCACGCATTTGCGCAGGATCCCGTCGGCCTCCGCGATGTCCGGATCGGCGAGCTGCGCCAGCGTGAAGTTGGTCTGCATTGCGCGCCTAGCCCGGAATTCTCGCCATGGCTAAACTCCCGCGTACATGCGGCCGGGGTTGAGGATGCGGCGCGGGTCGAAGCCGTCTTTTACGCGCCGGGTGAGATCGGCGAGCGCCGATTCCTGGGGCTGGAACACGGCGAATCCGCCGCGCAGGCCGGCGTCGGCGCGCACCAGCGTCGCGTGGCCGCCGGTCTCGGCAACGGCATCGCGCACCGTCGCCGCGCCACCGTCGTCGGACGCCGCCAGCGAGAGCCACACCAGACCGCCGCCCCAGTCGAAGAAGGCTTCCGCGTCGACCGCGGCGGCGATGCGCGCGACCACCGCGGCGCCCTCGGTCGGCGGCAGCGAGAGCCGCCAGACGACGCGATCGTCATCGCCCGTAAGCGGCGCGGCGTCGCGCAGCTCGCGCCACAGCGTCGCCGAATTCATGCCGTGCAGTTCCTCGACCGTGCCGCCGCCGGTCGCCAACAGCGCGCGCAGCGCCTGGCAGCGGTGCTCGGTCGACGCCGCCGGGCCCTCGACGCGCACCGCGGTGACCGCGGCGCCGGGGTCGGCGACGTAACTGACTGCCGAGCGGGCGGCGAGCGCGGCGGGCAGATGCGCCGCCGAGGCGACCTCGTGCGGGCTGGCGAGCGCGGCGCGCATCGCATCGCCCGCCGCGGCGTCGTCGAGGCCGTAGACCAGCACGGTGCGCGTCTTCTCGGGCGCCGGCAGCACCTTGAAGGTCAGCTCGGTCATCACCACGAGCGTGCCCCAGGATCCGGCGAACAGCTTGCACAGGTCGTAGCCGGTGACGTTCTTGACCACCCGGCCGCCGGCCTTGATCGCCTCGCCGCGCCCGGTGATCGCCTGGACGCCGAGGAAATGGTCGCGCGCCGCGCCGGCCTTGACGCGACGCGGGCCCGAGAGGTTGCAGGCGAAGACGGCGCCGATCGTGCCGGCCGCCGCGTCGCCGCCCATCAGCGGTCCGAGGTCGGGCGGCTCGAAGGCGAGCTGCTGGTCGTGCTCGGCGAGCAGCGCCTCGATCTCGGCCAACGGCGTGCCGGTCCGGGCGCTCATGACCAGCTCGGCGGGTTCGTAGAGCGTGACCCCGGCGAGACCCGAGACGTCGAGCAGATGGGCCGCCTGGACCGGCCGGCCGAGCCCGCGCTTGGTGCCTGCGCCGACGATCTCGAGCGGCGCTGCCTCGGCCACTGCCCATTCGACCGCCTCGCGCGCCGCCTCGGCGTCGCCCGGCGTCAGCACCTCGGTCATCAGAACCGGGGTAGGTCGGCGAACGGCAGTTTGCCCTTGTGCACATGCATGCGGCCCAACTCGGCGCAGCGGTGCAGCGTCGGGAACACCTTGCCGGGATTGAGGTAGCCGTCCGGGTCGAAGGCGCATTTGAGGCGCTGCTGCTGGTCGAGGTCGGCCTCGTTGAACATCGTCCCCATCAGGTCGCGCTTCTCGACGCCGACGCCGTGCTCACCGGTCAACACGCCGCCGACCTCGACGCAGAGCTTGAGGATATCGGCGCCGAACGCCTCGGTCTTCTCGAGCTCGCCCGGGTTGTTGGCGTCATAGAGGATCAACGGGTGCAGGTTGCCGTCGCCGGCGTGAAACACGTTGGCCACCGCGAGGCCGTACTTCTCGCTGAGCTCACCAATGCGTTTGAGCACCTCGGGCAGGCGGCCGCGCGGGATCGTGCCGTCCATACAGTAGTAGTCGGGCGAGATGCGCCCGATCGCCGGGAACGCCGCCTTGCGCCCGGCCCAGAAGCTTTCGCGCTCGGCCTCGGATTGGCTGACGCGCAGCGTCGTCGCGCCGCACTCCTCGGCGATGCCCCGGACCCGGCCGATCAGCTCGTCGACCTCGACCTCGGGTCCGTCGAGCTCGACGATCAACAGCGCCTCGACGTCGAGCGGGTAGCCGGCGTGGCAGAACGCCTCGGCCGCCTCGACCGCCGCGCGGTCCATGATCTCCATGCCGCCCGGGATGATGCCGCCGGCGATCACCCGGCCGACGCAGTCGCCCGCCGCCTCGATCGACGGGAAGCCGACGAGCAGCGCGCGCGCCGTCGCGGGCTTCTTGAGGATGCGCACGGTAATCTCGGTGATCACGCCCAGCAGCCCCTCCGAGCCCGTGGTGACACCCAGCAGGTCGTAGCCTTCCGCATCGAGGTGCTTGCCGCCGAAGCGCACGACCTCGCCGTTCATCAGCACCATCTCGACGCCCAGCACGTTGTTCGTCGTGACGCCGTACTTCAGGCAATGCACGCCGCCCGAATTCTCGGCGACGTTGCCGCCGATGGTGCAGGCGATCTGGCTCGACGGGTCGGGCGCGTAGTAGAAGCCGGCCTCCGCCACGGCGTCGCTGATCGCCAGGTTGGTGACGCCCGCCTGGGCGACGACGCAGCGATTGCCGTAGTCGATGTCGAGGATGCGCTTGAACTTGCCGAGGCCCAGCGTGACCGCGTCGGCGAGCGGCAGCGCGCCGCCCGAGAGCCCGGTGCCGGCGCCGCGCGGCACCACCTTGACGCCGCGCTGGTGGCACATCCCGAGGATGCGCGACACCTGCTCGGTGGTTTCCGGCAAGACGACGATCATCGGCAGCTGGCGGTAGGCGGTCAACCCATCGCATTCGTAGACGCGCAGCGCGTCGGCATCGGCGATCACCGACTCGGCGGGCAGCAAGCCGCGCAACGCCTCGACGAGTTCGCCGCGCCGCGCCAGCACCTCGCGGTCCGGTTTGGGCATCTGCATCAGGGCGACCCTTTCAGCGCCGCATAGTGCGGCACGCCCCCGAGCGCGTCAACGCGGCGGCGTCGGCACCACATCGGGACGATCGGAGCGCACGCGCGGCAGGGTGTCGCGCAGGTCGCACCAGGGCATCTTGCTCTCGGCGCAGAGGTGCCATCGGGGCGCCAGATCGTCGGGCCGATCGAGGCTGCCGAAGTAGACCCAGAGCGTCGCCTCGCCGTCGTAGCGGCCGAACAGCGAACAACCGCAGCCGTCGCAGAAGCCGCGCTCCATGACGTTCGACGAGCCGTACCATTTGGGTTCACCGCGCTTCAACACCAGGGCCTTGCGCGGCCACTCCCCCGAGACGCTGAAGATCGACCCTTGCGACCTCTGGCACATGCGGCAGTGGCAATAGCCGACGTCGCGCGGCGGTTCGGTCAGCTGGTAGACGATGGCGCCGCATTGGCAGGCACCGGTGATCGGTCGCGTCGGATCGCCCATCGCATCCCCCTCGTCAATTTCCGGTCACCCTCGGTGACCTGCGCTCAATCGCCGCGCATGCCAATCTTTATCCCACAAGGACTGGCCGAACGGTCGGCGGCCCGCAGTCGCGGGCTGGCAAAACCCTGTCGAATTGCCGAGAGGCGCGCATGCTCGCGCAATTGCGGCGACGACGCAAATCGCGCGGTGGGCGTGAGATTTCGGGTGTCGGGGGGCGCCGCCGCGCGGATGCGGCGACGCGCGGTGTCAGCCCTGGCGCGGGCATTGTCAAGTTAACTGATTGTAGGCTGTTTTCGGCATTTTTCCACGAGGCTAAGCCATTGAAATTGCGTAAAGCAGCCATCGACAATTTACCGAGATTTTGGAGTGAATCCAGTTAACTTGACAAAGCCCCCGGCCGTCATCATCTCGGCCGGCTTCATGTATTGCGTCGAGTTCTTCGCCGACAAGATGCCCGGCGTCGACAGCGGCTGGGACACGATCCACACCTTCATCCGCATCCCGGCCGCCGCGGTCCTGGCTGCCGCTGCCGTCGGCGACGTCGACCCGGCCATCATGCTGGTGGCTGGCATCCTGGGCGGCACCCTGGCGGCGACCAGCCATACCATGAAGGCCGGCAGCCGCGTTCTCATCAACGCCTCGCCCGAGCCCTTCAGCAACATCGGTGCCTCGTTTTTCGAGGACGCCTTGGCGATGGCCGGCCTGCTCGGCGCGATTTACTACCCCGATGCTTTCCTGGTCGGCGCTTCCTGATGCTTTCCTGTTCATCCTGCTGGCGATCTGGCTGCTGCCGAAGATCTGGCGCGGCGTGCGGATGCTCTTCGCCCGCTTGCGGGGCCTCTTCTCCGGCGGCGCGGCGCGCCAGCCTTCGGGCGTCACCCTGAGGCCGGTCGAGAGCGGGCGGGCGCCACGGGTCGAGGGCCAACCCACGTCTTTAGAGTAAGCGTCGCGCGACCTCCTCGGCCCTTTCAATGCCCGTCAGGTAGGCGCCGGCGCAGGTCGCCCAGAGGCTCGGGTGACAGGCCTCGCCGGCGAAGAAGACGCGGTCGCCGAGCGGCCGGCGCAAGGCGGCCCTCAGATGGCTATGGCCGGGCTCGGCGGAGGCGTAGGAACCGCGCGTCCAGGGGTCTTCGCCCCAGCGCGTCATGGTGCCCTTGATGAAGGCGCGGTCGATCCGGCTGCCGAAGATCGCCTTGAGCTCGGCCCGGGCGAAGTCGACCGCCGCCGCGGCCCCGGCCAGCTCCAGCTCGCGCCCGAAACTGCCGCCGACGACGCCGAAGGTCAGGCGCGTGCCCGAAATGTTGGTGAGCAGGCCCATGGATCGCTTCGAAGCGCTTTTGTAAGCGATGGTGGCATCGTCGCCCCGGCCAAAGACATCCTCGGAGAACAAGAGGGCGATGTGGTTGTAGGTGCCCATGGAGATACGGGCGAAGGCCTCTTGCTGCTCTGCCGACGGCGGTGGGTCGAAGGTGATCCCGCCGGCAGCCAGGACGCCAGTCGAGACGGTGACGACGGCGGCTTTGGCCTTGAGCGTGCCATCGTTGGTCTCCACGGCCACGCCACGGCTATCCCAGAGAATCTTGCGGACCGGCGTTGCCAGGCGGACCGGCAGGCCGCGACCGTAGTGGGCGACCAGGCTGCCGAAGCCTTCGGCGCAATACCAGTCGGCGCCGTCCTCGAAGCTCCACCAATCGAGGCAGGAAAAGTCCGTCAGGTCCTTGCCCATGTCCCAGGGGCCGAGCCAGGCGCCGGCCAGACGCACCCAAGGGTCGGCGAGGTCGAGTTGCGAGGCGGCGCTGACGTCTTCTCCGGCCCGCCCGGCGCGGCTGATGGCGCCGACAGTGGTCTGCCAGGCCTGGTCGTAGGCCCGCGCCTCAGCCTCTGTTGCCTGTCTCGGGCCGACGTAGAGAGTTTCTGCCGATGGCGCCGGATAGACCGTGAACCCATGACGCCGGGCGTAGTCGACCCAGGGGTTGAGATGGGCGACGTGGAGCCAGTGGCAGCCGTGGTCATAGGGCACGCCGAAGGTCTCGGTTTCGGTATGGGCGCGCCCGCCGATGCGCCCGCGCGCTTCGAGGACGATGACCTCCAAGCCGAGTTCGCGCAAGCGACGGGCGGCGGCGAGGCCGGCCGCCCCGGCGCCGACGACGACCACGTCCGGGTTGCCGGGCAGGGCCGTGTCCAGGGGCAGGGGGGCGACGGCGGTTGCCGCCGCGCCCGCCAGGAAGGCGCGACGGGTCCATGGGGGAATGCGAGTTCGATGCATCGCGGACTCCCGGGGCCAAGATTTGACGGCTATCATACTGCGACGGCAGGCAAAGGCGATGTCCCTATCTCTGTTGAAATTCGTGGGGCAGGCGTCGCTGGTTGATGATGCTATGCTGCCTTCATGATGGTTTCAATGGCACTGTCGGCCTGAGCCTTTCTCAAGTGTTCCTGGAGAGCATTTCGGAGGATGGGCAGCTGGCGATAGGCCTTGAGGCGACGGAAGGTTTTCTGGGCCTCCAGCAGGCCGGCGGCGGTCCATCTGAGCGCCATCTCGGCGTGTCTCCAGCGTTTGACGTTGCGGGTGACCTGGCGCACCGTGCCGAGCGCGTTCTCGACGATGTTGGTGCAGGCGAGCGAGCGCCGGAGTTCGTGCGGCAGGCCGAGGCGGATGACGGTGAGGATCTCCTCCAGCCCCTCCAGGATGCTGCCCGAGACGCCCGGTTCCTCATGCTCCAGACGCCGGACCAGGTTGCGCAAGAGCCGCTCGGCCTTGTTTGCGTCGTCCTGGTCCCAGGCCTGACGGAGCGCCTTCTTGACGCTCGCGTGCAAATGTTGGGGCAGGCGCTCGATGATGTTACGGCCCTTGTGGACCTGGCAGCGCTGGATGGCGGCGGCCACACCGAAGGTGTTTCGGATCGCTTTGCTGAGTGCCTTCGCGCCATCGACGATGAACAGCCGCGGCAGTGTCGGATCGAGCCCCCTGGCGAGGAGATTGTCGATCAAGGCCTGGACGACGACCGTGTTCTCCGTCGCCTGTGGCTCCCATAAATCCTATCTGCCGCAGAAATCCTAGTATTCCCGGCTTGTGCCGGATAGCGTCTCCGACATGTGCACGACCATTCGAATTGTCCTTGCCATGGTCCATGAGGCTTTCCTCAGCCGCGCGGCGTTGCATCTTGAGAACCTTGCCCTGCGACAGCAGCTTGCCGCCAGGCGAGCCAGGCCTTAGATCGGAAAGGAGCCAGGCCATCGCTTCGGATGGCCGATCGCCTTTTCTGGGTCGTCCTGTCTCGGCTGTGGTCGGGTTGGAGGGAGATCCTGGTGATCGTCAAGCCGGAGACGGTTATCGGCTGGCATCGAAAGGGCTTCCGACGTTTCTGGACCCGGAAGTCGCGACGGGGGAAGCCGGGACGACCGCCCGTGTCGAGCGAATTCCGAGGGCTTATCCGCCGGATGTCTCGGGAGAATCCGTTGTGGGGCGCTCCCCGAATCCACGGTGAGCTCAGGATGCTCGGCTTCGAGGTCTCCGAGGCGGCCGTGTCCAAGTACATGCCGCGCCATCCAAAGCCACCTTCGCAGACATGGCGGACGTTCCTCGAGAACCACGTCGGGTGCCTAGCGTCGACCGACTTCTTCGTCGTACCCACCGCGACGTTCAGTCTTCTATTCGTGCTCGTTGTGCTGCGGCACGAGCGTCGGCGGATTGTTCACATCGGCACCACGGCACACCCGACTGCGGCGTGGGTCGCGCAACAGATCCGGGAGGCCTTTCCGTGGGAGACAGCACCACGGTATATGATCCGAGATCGGGATCGTGTGTACGGTATTGCCTTTCGTTCGCGGATAAAGGCGATGGGCATCGAAGAGGTCGTGACGGCGCCGCGATCGCCGTGGCAGTCGCCGTACGTTGAGCGCGTGATCGGGTCCATCAGGCGAGAGTGTCTGGATCACGTGATCGTTCTAAACGAACGGCATCTGCGGGCGATACTCTTGTCGTACATCGACTACTACCAGCGATCCCGCACGCACCTGGCGCTAGGCAAGGATACCCCTGAACGGCGATCGGTTCAGCCGGCTGGCGCCGGGAAGATCGTGGCGTTTCCACAGGTCGGCGGGCTGCATCATCGGTACCAGCGGTTGGCGGCCTGACTGGCACCGGCTATCGTATAATCGGCTTGCGGCGATGATTCTGACGCCGTCGGGGTCGCCGTAACCTCAGCAATCCGTCTTACTATGGCAAGGCCCCCCAAGCCGGTTGCCGATCGATGTGGGCGTCGTTTCCGAAGATGACTATGCCCGCCTCACAGCGAAGATGGTGCCATCACCAGTGCCGGCGGACCGGTCGGCGTTCTTGATGCACCCCGGATGAGATAAATGGGAGGCACAGGCGCCTCGGACGCCTCGAAGGTGACCGCGGTTCCATGGGGCCAGGAGGGCGCTGATCGTCCAAGGATGCCGACATGCGCCGGCATCGCGGCCGAGCAAAGTGAGCGGGTTCGAGCACCAGGCGGTAGCCGGGGCTTGGGTCCCTGCCGGGGAGCGCGCCAGCGCAAGGTGCAGCCCCGTCGCGAGAGACGCGAGAAGCCCGGAGCGGTCACCCGGCGGGATCTTCCGCCTCAGTGATGCCGGCCTTCCAGTTGCTTTGGCCGAAAGTCAGCAGGATTGCGGGATCGGCGATCCCGTCGCCGTCGTCAGTGATGGTAACGCGGGTGGTGTCGCCATCCTGCTCGATGGTTGCGGCGACGCGCGGTTGGCCCCGCCACGGCGTGAGTTTTGCAGCGTCTCGGTGAAAATATCGGCGAGGCCAGCCGAGAACAGCCGGGTCACCTTGTCGATGGCGCTGTCGCCGACGCGGGCGCGGATCGTGGCCGAACCGTTGCCGGGCTCGGCGATAACGGGATTCTGTGCAGTAGACATGGGGAATCTCCTGGTTGTCGATACGGGAACGAAAGACGCCCCGCCGGTATGGAGCCAGCGGGGCGTTGTCGTGAGGGAAGAACGCGGTGGTTCAGCCGCGGCGCAGGAACGCCGGTATCTCCAGCAATTCTGAACCGTTGTCGTGGCCGTTGCCGCGCAGCGGGGCCAGGACCTGTTCCCGCTCTACGGACACCTCATGGCCGCCGCCAGCGATGGTAATGCGCACGGCGTCATGATCGGCAAGGTCGGTGTCGCCGGTGGGAGAGTCGGCCGCTTCCGGCACAGACGCCGCGACAGGAGGCACGGCATCGCTGTTCTTGGCCGAGGCGAGTGCGCCGGCGCGGCGTTCGGCCACGGCGGGAGCATCGATGCTCTCGACGACGGAATGAAGGCGTGCGTTCATGGGTTTCTGTGCCTCCACCGGAGCGGGATCAGCGTCATTGTCCGACAGTGCATCGGCCTGAGGAGCCTCGGATTGCGAGGTGTCGTCGTCGACGCGCGATGGATCGGCGCCACCGTTGACGTCATCGCCATCATCTTCCGGCGCACCACCCAGCGGCGTATCTGCCACAGTCGGTTGCGGTTCGGGGGCGGTTGTCCCCTCGTCATCAGCCGAGGCGCTGTCGTCGACGGTGCCCGTATCGAAGGCGCGGAACCCGGGCGGTGTCCAGGCGATGGCCGCGGCGCGGCCCTCGGCCGTGACCCCGGCGGGGACGCCGCCGCCGTGGGCGAATGCGTCCTGCATCGCCTTGGCGATCTCCGCCTTCTTCTGCTTAGCCTCCGCTTGCGCCCAGGTCTCACCCAGCGTCTCGCGGGCGATGGCGAGGATGCGGTCCTTGCGCAGCCGCGACCACAGCAGATCGGCGGTCCAGACCTGATCGCGGTTGCCCCGGACAGCGGCGGCGAAATCGATGTCGAGCCGGGCCACGGTCGCTTCGACCTCGGGCCGGGCTTTGGGTTCGAACGCCAGTTGACCCTTCAGCGTGCGCGCGACGCTGGACGCGAACAGGATCTGCTTGTCCCGTTCGGGAAGCGCCCGCAGTTCGGCGAAGGCCTCGGCATCGGGCAGGCCGGCCCAGTCGAGTTCTTGCGCGGCACGGTCGATCTCGAGGTGCTTTTCACCAACGTTGATGGTGCCGAAGGCGTCGTCGTTGACCCGCATGGCCGGACGGTCCGGGGTCTCGGCCGCCCTGATGTCGAGCGCGTCATCATGGTAGCCGTTGGTGAACACGCCGCGGGCAAGCTGGAACAGCAGCAGATCGAAGGCCGCCTCGAAGTCGCAAGCGAGCTGGCTTTTGACGATGGCCGTGCGGATGGCCCGCAAGTCGTCGGCGATGCCGATGCCGACGCCCGCTTCCTTGCGCGCCTCGGCTTCCGCATCGCCGGGCGAAGCGAGGGGAGCCGCAAGCGTTGGCGCCTCAATGCCGGATATGGTGTACTCCCCGTCGCCGGTATCGTCGTGTCCGGCGGCGTCCGCATCGCCTGCTTCGCGCGCGGGCATGTCCTCGGGGCTGACCAGGCCCTGGATCAGTTTGAGTTCGCCATCGTTGCCGATGGTGGCGATGCACCCGGCGATGGCGATATCCTCGCGACGGTAGACCGCGCGGGCCTCGATCGTGGCTTCGATCCCGTCGAGCGGGGTCTCGTTGGCATCGGCTTCTTCGACCAGCTCTTCGGTCCAGCCGTCGTCGTCCATGTTGGCGAGTTCGTCGTTGCGGGTCCTCAGGCGTTCGATCTCGGCCTTCTCCCCGTCCGTCGGCTCGGCCGGTTGCGGGCGCACCCGCCCGAAGCTCGCGGTGGCGTTCCAGTCCACATCGAACCGCGCTCGGCCCATTTCCAGCGCGTCTCCAGTTCCCTCGCCGCGACCTGGAGGCTGTCCATGGCGAGCTTGTTCAAGAGATCGGGATCGTCGAACCATATCCCCCGCTCGTCCTCCTCGGCGAACAGGTCGCGGTCGATCCTGCCGCCCGCCGCCTCGTAAGCCTCGATGCCGACGAAACGTGCGATGGCGGACGTGGCCAGAACCCGGCCCTCGGTCAGCAGGCGCTTGATCTGCCAGGCGCCGGGGGCCGGTAGCCCTGCTGGCTCACCGTCTCCCAGACCGCGTTCTGGCGCGCCTGATCCGTGGTGACGGCGAAGGCCATCAATGTGTCCAGATCGATTTCGCCCGCACGGTAGGCCTCAAGCAGCACCGGTGCTGCATTGCCGAGACGCAGCCGCTTCTCCACGGTGCGTTCCGAGACCCCGAATCGTGCCGCGATGGCGGCCGCCGGGCTGCCCGCATCGGCCAGGCGGCGGAACGCCTCGACCTGATCGGCCGGGTGACGGCTTACATGGCGGCGCGGACACTGTTCTCGGCCAGCGAAACTTCTTCGGCCGCCACGATATCTCCGATCATCCGGCAGGGTACGGGGTGGTTTTCGTCCAGCGCGCCTTCGGCGGCCAGCGCCTGCATCGCGGCCAGCCGCCGTCCGCCGGCGATCACCGCGTAACGCCCGGGGCCATCCGCGCCGGGTTCCATGGAACGGGTAATCAGGTTCTCGAGCAGACCCTGGGCTGCGATCGAGGCCTTGAGCTCGGTGAAGGCCGAAGCGTCGGCCGGCGTCTTGCGCACATTGCCGGGCGAGAGTTCGAGTTGGGACAGCGGGATGTCGCGGATATCGCGTTCGGGGTCGTGCATGTCAGTCTCCGGGATTGCGTGAATGCGGAACCGGGCGGGGACACCCTCTTCGGCATCCGCCCTCGCCCGCCTTCGGCTAAAGCTCTCGCTCTCAGGGGCGTGACGGAACCGGATGGGTCCGAAACGGCTGGACGGTGCAAGGACAGTTGAATCAATTGCCGCCGTTACTGCGCCGGGAAGGCCGCCATGGGCAGACGCGGTGCTAGTTCGATACCCGCCACGCGCCGCCGGGCTGGCGGCAGGCGCTGCCGTGGGCTTGCCCGGTGCACCCGCCGGCGGTCACAGTGAGTTGGTATTCCCTGCAGTAAATTCCGCCGGCCGATCTGTAGGTGCGGGTTGGCGTAATCGTCCCTGCGTTGCCGGTATTGGAATTGTGCCAGCGCAAAGGCAGCCTGCCTGGACGGGTCTCCAGCGCCGCTTGCCGTGTGCGGCCCGCTTATAACTTGTCGAGCGAGGCGCCGAGCCCGCTGCCGGGAAACAACCCCGCCATGGTTCCAGCCACCGTGGCTGCGATCCCGAGCTTGCCGCTTCTGGCCGTGGGTCCGTGCTCGCCCCCGGCGATGCCACCGAGCCGCCGCGCCGGCCATCCGCTTCACCCCGTGATCGCCGGACATGCAACCGGCCGGAAACAGGGCAGCGATTACCCTGATCGCCGACCTGTTATTCGGCGCGCAGGATCGACGCCGATCGGCGCGCTAACCCTTTGAGATCACTTGATTCTAGGGGGTAACAGCACAGGCTCAGAGCCCGCTTCGACTCCCAATTGGCACCGTAGCTGTCTGACAGACACCTCCCTGCAAGCTGCTCCTCCCACGCCAGAAGCCCAAAGCGATTCACATCTACTGCCCCATGTGGCACAAGGTGTCAGTCGATCGCCAAGTCAGGATCTTCCATGGAAGCCAATGCATGTGAGCAGGTCATTCCGAGAAGTGCCGCTTTGATCTTGAACAACTGAAAGCCAACCACGAATTAATCAAACAGGGAGAACCATATCATGGCGGGATTCGAGGGCGGATGCCTTTGCGGTGCGGTGCGCTACCAGTCGAAAGCCGATCCACAGGTCGTCGGGCATTGCTACTGCGTTGATTGCCGGAAAACCAGTGGCACGGGCCATTGCACCCATATCGGGGTGCCCGCCAACGGATTTTCCGTCACCGGCGAGGTGCGGTTCTTCGACAAGCCGGCCGATAGCGGCAACATGGTCAGTCGCGGTTTCTGCCCAACCTGCGGTTCGGCAGTCTACTCGACCAATTCGTGAGTCGGACCCGATTTCCTTGGACACAGAATTGGCTTAATCGAAGTGTCCAAGGAGGACCGGAACATGACCGACAATTTTGAGAACAAAGTTGCTGTTGATGGGCCTGTGGTAAACGAGGGCGAGCTTGGCTCGTCCACGTTTTCCCCGGGCCAGGTTTCGCCGGCAGGCCCGCTGGGACTTGGCCAGCGGTGGACGGTGACGCGCAAGCGTGAGGTTGCCCTGCGGCTTTTGCGTGGCGAGCCGGTGGAACTTTTGTCGCGGCAGTTGGGCGTGGAGATTTTCCGGCTCGAGCAGTGGCGTGAGAAGGCGATCGCCGGGATCGATGCCTCGCTCAAGGAACGCAAGGGCGATCCGGTGAAGGCGGAACTGGACATCGCCATGAAGCGGATCGGGGAGTTGATCATGCAGGTGGAACTGCTGGAGGCCAAGACGGAGACGTCCGGCCCTTTGGGGCGGCGGAGGTCGCGGCGATGAGTGCCGCCACCTCTCCCGGCACGGGTTTGGCCTACGGCCTCCAGCGGGTCTGTGCGGCCTGGGGTTTTGCCCGTTCCTCGTTCTACGCCATGAAATCCCGGCAGCAGGCCACCGCTGAGCGCCCACCAGCAAAGCGCCGGGGACCGAAGCCCTCGATCTCGGACGAGGCTCTGCTGGTGGCCATCGAGGCCGACCTGGAGGCATCCCCCTGGGAGGGCGAGGGACACCGCAAGGTCTGGGCTCGGCTTCGGGTCTGTCGTGGCATCCGTGTTTCCCGCAAGCGGGGGCTCCGGGTGATGCGCGAGAACAACCTGCTCTCGCCCCATCGCTGCCGCCGCCGTGGCGGAAATCCCCATGTCGGTGAGATCATCACCCATGCCCCCAACCTCATGTGGGGCACGGACGGCGTTCGGGTGTTCACGGTGGACGACGGCTGGGGCTGGATATTCACCGCCATCGAGCATTGGAACGCCGAGTGCGTCGGCTGGCATGTGTGCAAGCGAGGCGACCGCTTCGCCGCCCTTCAGCCGATCTCCATGGGGCTTGCGAGGCTGTATGCCTCGACCTCCGCCGGTGCGGCGCGGGGGCTGGCCTTGCGGATGGATCACGGCTCCCAGTATCTGTCGGACCACTTCACCAACCAGATCAAGTTCTGGGGCATCCAGCCGTCCTACGCCTTCGTCGAACAGCCCCAGACCAACGGCGTCGCCGAGAGGTTCAATCGCACGCTCAAGGAACAGATCATCCATGGCCGCATCTACCGCAACATCGCGGAGCTGCGGAACGCCGTCCGCGGGTTCGTCGAACAGTACAATGCCCAGTGGATCGTGGAGAAGAACGGCTACCTGAGCCCCGCTCAAGCTCGTCAGGCGTGGCACACCGCGATGTCACTCAGGCCCGCCGCATGAGACAAACTTGTGTCCAAGGAACCGGGTGCGATACAACTCGACCAATTCGGCAATGGACGGTCTGGTCTTCCTGCGCGCCTCCAGCCTCGACGATCCGAACGTGATCACCCCGGGCCTCATCGTCTATGCCAGCCGCGCCGCCGCCTGGGATCACCTCGACCCCGCTCTGCCGGCCTTCCCCGAAATGCCCGAAGGCGGGCCGCAGAGCGTGAACAGAGGGCACGGGCTGACGACTGTCCGTCGTCAGATGATTTGGGCCAAGTGAGCTAATGTCACTACGATGAGCCAGAAACCCTCCGTTACGCAATCAACTCAATCTGTCCCACAGGCGCTGATGTCAGCACCATGGGGCCGGCGTCCCTACTGGCGCAATACTGGGTATATGGCGCGAAGATATCCATGTGCCTGATTTAGATGGAGATCCTTGGTGGAAGAGAGAAAAATAGATCTCAAACGCATGCGAGAGATATGGAGGGAATTTGGTGCGTACTATGATGGACTTCACGCCTTCTATCACGACGCTGTTGCCGGCTTCGTTTGGTTTAGAGAGAAGATGGTGTCCGATCAAGAGGCTGAGCGTGCCCGCTACAGAGGCACGGAGCTCGATACAGACGAGTTCTGGAATGGGAAGCGCCTCGCCTATGACAGGCTTTTCGGACAGGATTTTATTGCCTCCGGCTTGCATATTGGTACCTTATACCAACGGCGCAAAATTCTGACTCGCAAGGGTTTCCCTTTTTGGGCTGGATGTGATTCAAGGCTGGCGAAGGAGATTCGCCATGTCAGTATGCATTGCTCTTCGGGACGACTACGACAGCATTGAGCTCCGGTGTTTGGCCAAGCACAGTCGCGATCCCCGCCAAGTTCGCCGGCTTTTGGCCTTGGCGGCGGTTTACGACGGCATGAGCCGAGCGGAAGCCGCTAAGGTCGGCGGCATGGATCGCCAGACGCTGAGAGACTGGGCGCACCGCTTCAACGATGAAGGGGCAGACGGCTTGAAGAACCGTCCCGGTGCGGGCCGCCCCCGGCTCTTGACCGACGAGCAGATGGGCGAACTGTCGGTGATCGTCGAAACGGGCCCCGATCCAGAGATTGACGGTGTGGTTCGCTGGCGGCGGGTTGACCTGAAACGGGTGATCGAAGAACGCTTTGGCGTGATCTATAGCGAGCGGGCGATCTCCGACCTTCTCGTCGCGCTGTCCTTCTCCCACATCAGCGCCCGGCCGCAGCACCCCAAGCAGGACCAGCGGGTGATCGAGGCGTTCAAAAAAACTTCCCCCGCACGCTCGCTGCCCACCTAGCCGGTCTGCCCAAGACCAAGCGGGTCGAGATCTGGTTCCAAGACGAGGCCAGGCTGGGACAGAAGAACGGGCGTGTGCGCATTTGGGCGAAGAAGGGAACAAGGCCACGCCTGCCCGCCGATCAGCGCTACACGAACGCCTACCTCTTTGGCGCAATCTGTCCCATGGGAGCCAAGGGTGCCGCTCTCATGCTCCCCTTCGCCAACACAGCCGCCATGCAGATGCATCTCGACGAGATCAGCTGCAACGTCGCCGCCAAGGCCCATGGCGTCGTCCTGATGGACCGCGCCGGGTGGCACAGCACCGACCAGCTCAAGGTCCCCAAGAACCTCACCATCATCCTGCTGCCATCGCGCTCGCCCGAGCTGAACCCGGTCGAGAACATCTGGCAATACCTCCGCCAGAATTGGCTCTCTAACCGCGTCTTCGAAGATTACGACGCCATCATCGAGGCCGGTTGCCAAGCCTGGAACAAACTAATCGACCAGCCCGAGACGATCATGTCCATCGGAATGAGAGATTGGGCGATTTCAGGTCAATAATTAGTGCCGTTGGTATTAGAGGAGGCGAAGGTCAGGAACGAACCGAGCGGGAACAATTTCACGACCCTAGCCAATTTATGTATCATTGCCTTCTATGACTTTTGGGACGATTACCTTCGCCGCGAGTACTGCAAAGCAAAGGGATACCACGATGTTACTCTTGAAGAGCTTCAGAAGCATGCGAGCTTCGACCTGTGGGGTGATATTCGGTATTTGAGGAACTCGATAGTTCATAACCGAGGAATTGCGATTGATGGGATTAGGAATTGTAAGCTTATTAAGTGGAGAAAACTCAGCTACGTTCTTGGGATGGAGAATTTTCAGAATGCAGCAATTGAGCCCAAGTTGGATCTAGTGCTGCATAAATTTCCGCGCCATGGCGACGATGATCGCCTGCGGCGGGGCGTGCGAGCCGGCCGCGGCTGGCGCGGCGATCAGGGGCGAACAGGCGGGCGGCAAGGCGCGTCATTGGATCGGGCTGAATTCGACCGCGACTCCGCCGCCGACGCCGCGCGCGATCCACTTGATTCCGGCCGCCCGCGGCGTCAGCGCCGGCGCACGAACAGCATCGAAAGCGCGGCGCTCGTCTTGTTGAATGTCTTCAACAGGTCGAAGCCGAAATCGCCGAATAGCCGCGTCATGTTGTCGTGGTTGAACCACTGGATGTGTTCGATCGGGCAAATGTCGGACCAGTCGCGGATGTTTTCTGGCACCGTCGGATGGCCGGCGTCGGGCGTTGCGACATAAACCACGGTGCCAATCTTCGATCGCGCGGCGATCATGTTCATGATGCCCGCCGGACCCGGAATGTGCTCCATCAGCTCGGTCGTGAACATGAAGTCGAAGACGATGTCGCGGCGCGCCATCGCCTCGAAGCTCTCGCAATGGAAGGTGCACTTCGGATAGTGCCGGCGGGCATAGGCGATCGAGTTCTGGCCGATGTCCAGGCCGTGCGCGTCGGCGCCGAGCCGCCGAAAGGCGTCGACAGTGAAACCGCCGCCGCAACCGACGTCGAGCGCCGTCTTGCCGGGAAGATACTTCAGGAAGCGGAACGACTTAATGAAGGCGCGCCGCGCGCGCGAGCGGGCCTTGGGGTAGCTGTCGGCGCTGGCGCCCCGGTAGGCGGTCGCATAGTAGGCGCTGAGGTCGTCCTCGGACGGATAGGGATCGACGAACAGGAAACCGCAGGCGGCACAACCGACGATGTCGAAGCCGTCCTTCTCGAAGGCAAAACGGCATTCGCCGCCGCAGACATGACAACGCGCCGGATCGGCGTGATCGCGCTCAACGCCCTGCATTCGTGTCATCCCGGGTAGCGTGAGGGCTCACCGGCCGCTCTACTCGGCGCGCAACTTGGCGTAGGAGCCGGGCGCATCCTCGATCGGCGTCAGCTTGCCGTCGCCAGGCACGCGCGCCGCGATCTTCTTGCCCGAGCGTTTGGTGTTCCAGCGCTTCCAGTCGTGCCACCACGAGCCGGCATGCTCGGTTGCGCCGGCCAGCCATGCGTCGGGCGTCGTGGCGATCTCGTCGCTCGTCCAATGGCCGTACTTGTTGGCCGCCGGCGGATTTATCACGCCGGCGATATGGCCCGATGCGGCCAGTGTGAAGCGCACCGGCCCGCCGTAGAGCTGCGTCCCGGCATAGGTCGATTTCCACGGCGCGATGTGGTCGTCGCGCGTCGACAGGAGATAGGCCGGCGTCGCTACCTTGCGCAGATCGATCGGCACGCCGGCGAGCGAGATGCCGCCCGGCTTCGAGAGCAGGTTCTCTTGATCCGACATTCCCCATATACCATCCAAATTCGTGGAAATCGTACCACTTTCCCACCGCCAAGGGAACTGTATCCCCTATGCAGCCATCCGATGGCATGATTTTGGTAATCGGCCCGCGCTTGGAAGGCCACTCGGTCATTTTTCTCGCCATCCAGACACACCTCTCCTGTCGCTTTCTCCTCGCCGTCGATTCCCTCGGCCTACGCCGGAGCGGGTCTTCGTCGCAGATCATCAATCAAGCTCAGGATTTTCCGGAACAGGTCCCTCGGCACCGCCACCTCAGCCAATTGGAACGTAACGTAGCGGCCATGTCGGACAACCTTGGCCCCGATCTTCACCAGCTTGTCGCGCAACGTCGTCATCGACCAGTGCTCCACCTCCTTCGGCAAAGCCAGTGTCCTCATGAAGTTGCCCAGATTGTAGGCCAGGGCGTGAAGCTGGAGCCGAACGGCATTGTTGCGGAACTTGCGACATGACAGACGGGTCCAGTTGATGGCGTTCTTGCCTTCCTTGATGTGCTGCTCCGCCGTGCCACGGTGATTATAGAACGCCACCACCCGCTTGGTAGGGCGCGACAGATTAGTGACGATGAAACCGACGCGAGGAACCAGCTCGCCGGGGTGCCACTCCACTTTGGCCACGACACGGCGCTTCTTGTTCCACGATCCGGCCTGATAGCTGAAGCTGGCGTGGAAACGGCGAACATGGTCGGGCGGGCGACCGACAGGTCGCGTAAGCAGATGGGCAATGTTCCGCTGGAGAATCGCGTTCGCTTTGAGGCGGATGACGTAGAGTAATCCCTCGGCTTCGAGATATTCGTATATCTCCGGTGAGGCGAAGGCGGCATCGCCACGAAAATACAGCCGCACCTTCCTTTCCTTATAGCGCATCACCACCGGCTCCAGAACATTCCGCCATCCGTCGGCACTGTGAACATTACCGGGGCGCAGGGAACATCTCTCCAAGTCGCCGAACTGGTTGAACAGGAATAGCGGATGCTAGCAGGTACAGCCGAAGTGACCATTGTACGCTGTTCCCTCTTGTTCGCCATGGGTCGGGCTGACGCTGCTGTCCATGTCGAGAATGATCATCTTCGGCGGATGGCGGTCATGAACCTTGTCGATCCACACCCCGTTCATGTCGACCAAGGCTTCAACGTTCTCGTCGGTGGCCAATAGCTCCGTCTCGAAGCGTCCCATCTGGCTGGTGGAAGCGGCCTGTCTTTCGATGGCCTTGCCGCCAACAATCCAGCGCATGGCGGGATCGCGTCCCAGACGGTCGGCGTCGTTCACATCGTCATAGCCGCCAAGGCGCCCGAAAACGGACTGGCGAAACTGACCCGTCATGCCGTGCCATCCGTTCTTGCCGGTACGGCTATCCTGGAAAACACCCTCGGCCATCTCAGTCAGGCCGAGGGCATCGTCAAGCTCCCGGTAGGCGAGCAACCCGGCATCAGAGGTGATCTTGGAACCGTGGAATTCAAGCTTCAATCGACGGTCAAAAACGACCCGAAGGCACCCCGGTTTCGATTCACCCATCGGGTGTGCCATATCCGCCGCTCCATGTATGCTACAACTTCATGATTCTTATAGCAGAATCGCCTTCTCGCCGCACTGAATATCGACGATACTTGGGAAATGCGGGCTGGGATATTTGCCCGTCGGGGTCAGCCAGCACATCTGATACGGCGGCCGCCGGCTTCTTAAGTGGCGAAGTTTTTTGTTCATTGGAGACCGGAGAGCCAGTCGACGCCTGCTACGTCGCGTGGAGTTCAAATAAACGAGCGGGTCCTCTGGAAATCGAAGGTGCCGTGCGAACGAGCATGGCCGACCTTCGCATCGAGAACGTGTCGTTTCTAGACGAACTTGGGAATGAATTACCATGGATAGGTATAAGGAAATTCTCCTCTCCTACGGTTGTGAAACAGCCAATTAATTACGCCGGAATAGAAACCGCGAAATTTAAGGAAAGACTTATGAGGCAGATAATTAGAAAGCATCTTTTGGAACAAGGGATGCGCATCGACGGCGCCAATGTTGAAATTTGCTTAGCACGAGGTTAGGGAAACCATGGCCAATGAATCAGACACCACCTACGACTGGGCCCAAGCGATCTTTGAGGTAATGATGTCTGGTTCAGAGGTTCTCGACGAACTAGTCAAGAGTGCACATCTAGACGCAAAAGGCGGCGATCTTCGGGACATTGACCTTACCAATCTCGATCTATCGGGGAAGGATCTATGTGGTTGGGATTTGCGCAACGCAAAATTCGGCAACAGTCGCTTAAGCGGAACAGATTTTCGTGGGGCGAAGATGGATCCATTTGAACTGGTTCAATCCGTGAATTGGAAAGAAGCTATACTTGACGATAATCTTGTAGACGAGGTCGCCAAAATTGAATCGTTGATTCGATTGTATGCCAAATTGCTGTTGCCAATTTCGGACCTCGAATTATCTGTGCGTGCTTCTACCAGTCTAAAGAACGTTAAAATAACTTACCTCGGAGATTTGGTTCAAAATACATATAATGATTTGTTAAGAATTCCTAACTTTGGAAGAAAATCGCTTTATGAAGTGAAAAACATACTTGCAGACATGGGGCTGCATCTCGAAATGGAGCTTAACGACTGGCGACCCGAAAACTTGGTGTCTGACGAAATTTGACACAGATTGGCTGGCAGAAGGCAGCCAGCTGTCCTGGTGCGATTGAAAATGTGTGTGACCTTTGAAGAGAAGCGCGGACGTTGAGGGTGCAGAACTTGCAGGTCGGGCGTTCCCATCCGGTGAAGACCGAGTAAATGTCCTTTGTTCCGAGCTCGCAAATAGTATCCGTGTCGTTACCGGAGAGCTGTCCTAAAGACTTTCCCAAGCGCTACATGACGAAGCCGAGTTGGATGATGCCATTTCGAAACTCCTGAGTATCGGGGACAGCTAAGCCAGCCTAAAGAGGAATTGTTCGTGCGGCGGGAGTTCTTCTAGTGGTAGAAACGTCATTTATTAACGTCGCAGGGTGCGACATCCATATCCCTCAACCCAATCCACACATCTTATCAATTAGCTTCTGAAATCAGCCGAGCGAGGTTCGAGACGAGTTGCTCGACTCAAAGCCCCAACTGATACTTGGCGCCTTGACGCTACCAACGGGTCCAGCCAATGTGGCGCGCATGATATTACCGCGCCGAGAGCCCCGCTGATGCCTGACGACCGCTGGCAGTTCTGGATCGACCGGGGCGGGACGTTTACCGATATCGTCGCGCGCAAGCCCGGCGGCGGGCTGGTGACGCATAAGCTGCTCTCCGAGAACCCGGGGCCGTACGACGACGCGGCGTTGCAGGGCATCCGTGAGCTGCTCGGCGTCGGCCGGGGCGCCGCGATCCCGACTGCGCCGATCGATGTCGTCAAGATGGGCACGACGGTCGCGACCAACGCATTGCTCGAGCGCCAGGGTGACCGGACGGTGCTGCTGATCACCGAAGGCTTCGCCGACGCGCTGCGCATCGGCTATCAGAACCGGCCCGACATCTTCGCTCGCGATATCCGGCTGCCGAGACTGGTTTACGAACGCGTCATCGAGGCCTCCGCGCGGATGACCGCCGACGGAGAGGAACTCACGCCGCTCGACGAGGCCGCGGTGCGCGCCGGGCTCGAAGCGGCGTTCGGCGACGGCATCCGTTCGGTCGCCATCGTCTTCATGCACGGTTACCGGTACCACGGCCACGAGGCGCGGGCGGCCGAGATCGCGGTCGAGATCGGCTTCACGCAGATCTCGGTGTCGCACCGGGTCAGCCCGCTGATGAAGCTGGTCAGCCGCGGCGATACCACGGTGGTCGACGCCTATCTCTCGCCGATCCTGCGGCGCTATGTCGACCGCGTCGCCGACGAGCTCGACGAGGTGCGGCTGATGTTCATGCAGTCGAACGGCGGGCTGACCGACGCGCGGCTGTTCCAGGGCAAGGACTCGATCCTCTCAGGTCCCGCCGGCGGCGTCGTCGGCGCGGTCAAGGCGAGCGAACTCGCCGGCATCGAGCGGATCATCGGCTTCGACATGGGCGGCACCTCGACCGACGTCTCGCACTACCGGGGCGAATACGAGCGCGCCTTCATGACCGAGGTCTCGGGCGTGCGCATGCGCGCGCCGATGATGCGCATCCACACGATTGCCGCCGGTGGCGGCTCGATCCTGTTGTTCGACGGCGCGCGCATGCGCGTCGGCCCGCGCTCGGCCGGCGCCCAGCCCGGCCCGGCGTGCTACCGGAACGGCGGACCGCTCACCGTGACCGACGCCAACCTGATGGTCGGCAAGCTGATCCCCTCGCTGTTCCCCAAGGTGTTCGGGCCCGGTCGGGCCGAGGCGCTCGACACCGATGTGGTGCACGAAAAGTTCGCCGCGCTCGCCGCCGAGATCGAGGGCGCGACCGGTGCCGCGCGTACGCCGCAAGAGACCGCCGACGGCTTCCTCGCCATCGCGGTCGAGAACATGGCGCGCGCGATTAAGGAGATCTCGGTGCACCGCGGCCACGACGTCACCGGCTACACGCTCGCCTGCTTCGGCGGCGCCGGCGGCCAGCACGCCTGCCGCGTGGCCGACGCGCTGGGCATGACGAAGGGCTTCATCCACCCCTATGCCGGGGTACTTTCGGCCTATGGCATGGGCCTCGCCGACGTGCGCGCGATGCGCGAACGCGCGGTCGAGGCGCGGCTCGACGACGGCATCATCGCGGAACTGGCCGACGGCCTCGATGCGCTGGCCGCCGAAGCGCGTGGCGAACTCGAGGACCAAGGCGTCGCGGCCGACGAGATGCGCCTGCTGCGCAAGCTCCACTTGCGCTACGACGGCACCGACAGCGCGTTGATCGTCGACTTCGCCGACCGCGCCGGCATCGTCGCCGGGTTCGAGGACGCGCACCGCCAGCGCTATGGCTTCGTCGTGCCCGAGAAGGCGCATATCGTCGAGGCCATCGCGGTCGAGGCGATCGGCGCCATGGCCGTCATAGACGAGCCACCGATCGCGCGCCGCGAGACCGGCGCCCTCGCGCCGGTCACGACGACCGAGATGTACTCGGGCGGCGAGACCCACGCGACACCGGTCTATCGCCGCGAGGACATCCGCGCCGGCGACACCGCCGACGGCCCGGCGATCGTCGTCGAGCCGACCAGCACGACCGTCGTCGAGCCCGGCTGGCGGGCCGCGGTCAACGATCGCGGCCACCTGCTGCTCGAGCGCGTCGTGCCGCTCGAGCGCGCCGCGGCGATCGGCACGGCGGTCGATCCGGTGATGCTCGAAATCTTCAACAATCTCTTCATGTCGATCGCCGAGCAGATGGGCGTGACGCTCGAGAACACCAGCTACTCGGTCAACATGAAGGAGCGGCTCGACTTCTCCTGCGCGGTGTTCGATCAGGGCGGCGGGCTGATCGCCAACGCGCCCCACATGCCGGTCCATTTGGGCTCGATGGGCGAGAGCGTGCAGGCGGTCATCGCCCAGCGCCGCGCGACCATGAAGCCGGGCGACGTGTTCGCGCTCAATGCGCCCTACAACGGCGGCACGCATCTGCCCGACATCACCGTGGTGACGCCGGTGTTCGACGATGCCGGCGAGACCGTTTGGTTCTACGTCGGCTCACGCGGCCACCACGCCGACATCGGCGGCAGCACGCCGGGCTCGATGCCGCCCGATTCGACGACGGTCGAGGAGGAAGGCGTGCTGATCGACGACTTCCAGCTGGTCGAGGCGGGCCGCTTCCTCGAGGCGGAACTGCGCGCGCTGCTGAATTCGGGCCGCTGGCCGGCGCGCAACCCGGACCAGAACGTCGCCGACCTCAAGGCGCAGATCGCCTCATGCGCCAAGGGCGTCGCCGAGCTGCGCAAGATGGTCGACCACTTCTCGCTGGCGACCGTCCAGGCCTACATGCAGCACGTCCAGGACAACGCCGAGGAATCGGTACGCCGCGTACTCGACGTCTTGAAGGACGGCGAATTCGCCTATCCGCTCGACGAGGGCGGCGTGATCCGCGTCGCGATCACCATCGACAAGGCGGCGCGGCGCGCGGCGGTCGACTTCAGCGGCACCTCGGAACAGCGCAGCAGCAACTTCAACGCGCCCTCTGCGGTGTGCCGGGCGGCGGTGCTCTACGTCTTCCGCACCCTCGTCGACGACGAAATCCCGATGAACGAGGGCTGCCTGAAACCGATCGACATCGTCATCCCGGAAGGCTCGATGCTGCGCCCGCAATACCCGGCCGCGGTGGTCGCCGGCAACGTCGAGACCTCGCAGTGCATCGTCGATGCGCTGTATGGCGCGCTCGGCGTCATCGCCGCGTCGCAGGGCACGATGAACAACTTCACCTTCGGCAACGACCGCTGGCAATACTACGAGACGGTCTGCGGCGGCGCCGGCGCCGGACCCGACTTCGACGGCACCGACGCGGTGCACACGCATATGACGAACTCGCGCATCACCGACCCCGAAGTGCTCGAATGGCGCTTCCCGGTGCTGCTCGAGCGGTTCTCGATCCGGCATGGCTCGGGCGGCGCGGGCCGCCGGCACGGCGGCGACGGCACGGTCCGGCGCATCCGCTTCCGCCAGCCGATGACCGCGGCGATCCTGTCGTGCCACCGCACGGTCGCGCCCTTCGGCGTCGCCGGTGGCGCCAACGCCCAGACGGGTCACTGTTACGTCGAACGCGCCGACGGTGGCCGCGACGAACTCCGCGCCTGCGACCAGACCGAGATGACGGCCGGCGACGTCTTCGTCATCGAGACACCGGGCGGCGGCGGCTTCGGCGCGCCGGATGGTTAGGCCATGATACGGTCTATTGAGAGCGGCCGGACCGCCCCAGCGCGCGACCGCGCGCCGCCGACCGTTCGGCGGAAGCACGCGCGGCGATTGAGCGCAGGCCAACTTCACGAAGTGAAGATGGCCGCACAGGTAAACCAATGCTGAACGTTCTGTGGTCGGTTAGCGCGCTGCTCACCGGCGTCGCCTTTCTGGGCATCGCCAACGGGTTGATGTTCACGCTGTTGGGCGTGCGCATGTCGATCGACGGCGTCTCGTCGCAGATGATCGGCATCGTCGGCTCGGCCTATTTCCTCGGCCTGTTGAGCGGCACCGTGTTCTGCGGCCGGGTCATCCGCCGCGTCGGGCACATTCGGGCCTTTACCGCCTTCGCCGCGATCGCGGCCATCGCGTGCTTGTTGCACATCCTGATCGCGCCGGTCTGGGCCTGGGCGCTGTTCCGCGTCGCCATGGGCTTCTGCAGCGCCGGGCTCTTCATGATCGCCGAATCCTGGCTGCAGTACGTCGCCACCAGCGATATCCGCGGCCGTATCTATGCCTGTTACGCGATCGCCAGTTCGGCCGGCGCCGGCGTCGGGCCGCTGCTGATCAACCTGGGCGATCCGGCGAGCTACGAGATCTTCGCGATCGGCGCCATGCTGTTCTCGATCTGCCTGCTGCCGGTGGCGCTGACCCATGTCGGCGACCCCGAGCACGAGGAGGATAGCCGCTTCGGCATCCGCGAGCTGTTCGCGATCTCGCCCGTCGCCGTGACCGGCGCCGTCTGCGCCGGGATGGTCAGCGGCGCCATCGCGACCATGAGCGCGGTGTTCGCCGAGCGCATCGGGCTGTCGGCGGTCTACATCTCGCTGTTCGTCTCGGCGATGCGTCTCGGCGGCTTCTCGATGCAGTATCCGATCGGCGCGCTGTCGGATCGATTCGACCGGCGCCGCGTGCTGATCTTCCTGTGTCTCGGCGCGGCCGTCGCCTCGCTGCTCTACCTCGCGCCGGTCGCCGGGTTGCCGCTGGTCATCCTCGCGCTCGCGGTCGTCTTCGGCGCACTCAACCAGCCGATCCAAGCGCTGATCGTCTCGCACGCTTACGACTACGTGGAGCGCAAGGATTTCGTCGCGACCAGCGCCGGGTTGCTGTTTGCCTACGGCCTCGGCGCCATCATCGGGCCGATCGCGGCGGCGCCGATGATGGACCTGATGGGGCCGTCCGGCCTGTTCGTCTTCGCCGCCGCGGTGCTGCTCGTCTATGGCGGCTTCGTCGCATACCGCATGCGCCAGCGCGGCGCGGTGCCACACGACGTCAAGACCGATTTCGTCGTCATCCCGAAGGAGATCCCGGCCGCCACCAAGCTGGATCCGCGCGCCCAGCGGGAACCCGACGAGCAAATGTCGGCCGAGGCGCGCGAGATGCAGCGCGAGCTCGACGAGGTCCGGTGGAGTTGATCCACGGTATGAGCGCGTTCTTGCGCTGGCTCGCGCGGCACGCCGCCGTGCTGCTCGCGGTCGGCGTCTTCGCCGGCCTCGCGCTGCCGCCGCTCGCCGCGCTCTTGCGGCCGCTCCTGGTGCCGGCGATCTCGCTCACCCTGGTCGTCACCATCGCGCGCCTCGACTGGCGGGCGATGGCCGGCCACGGCCGCCGCATTGGCCTGACCGCGCTAGTCGTCGGCTGGCTGCTGCTGGTCTCGCCGGTGGTCGTCTGGTTCGTCGCCGACGCGCTCGGCGCGCCGGCCGCGCTGGTCACCGCGCTGACCCTGATGGCGGCGGCGCCGGCGATCATGTCGGCGCCCGCATTCGCGCTGATCCTCGGGCTCGACGCGCCGCTCGCCGTCGTCGTCGTCACCGTGGCGACGCTCGCGACGCCGTTCACGCTGCCGCCTGTCGCGCTCGCCCTCTTGGACCTCGACATCGACATCGGCGTCGCCGAGCTGATGCTGCGGCTCGCGGCGATCATCGGCGGCACTTTCGCTGCCGCTTACCTGTTCAAGCGGCTCGCGCCCGACGGCTGGATCGCCGCGCGCACGGCCGAGCTCGACGGCGTCGCGGTCGTCGCGCTGCTGGTCTTCGCGGTCGGCATCATGGACGGCGTCACGGCGCGATTGGTCGAGCGGCCCGGTTTCGTCATGCTGTGCATCGCCGCCGCCTTCGCCGCCAACCTGGCGCTTCAAGCCGCCGGCGCGCTGATCTTCGGGCCGACGGGCATATCACGCGCGCTGACGCTCGGCCTGGCCAGCGGAAACCGCAACATGGGCCTGGTGCTCGCCGTGCTCGCCGACAAGGCCGACTTCGACGTCGTCGTCTTCTTCGCCGTCGGCCAGCTGCCGATGTACATCCTGCCGGCGCTGCTGCGGCCGCTCTACCGGCGCATGCTCGGCGCTCGGAACGCGTAGCCACAAACATCAGGCCATCAATCGCACCACCGATGTCGGCAATCAGCCGCAAAGCGGAACGCCGGTGGCACATTCCCCTACGTCCGTTTGCGACCAGGACCGCGGCAAAACCCCGGCAACCACAACTATTTGAGGAGTCCCCGGTCAATTTTCCAAAATTGCCCTCTGGTCAGATGCTGAACTGGTTGAACTTGGAAATTCGAAAAGGGCTGTCCTAGATAAACCACGTGATCTAGGACAGCCCCACTTTTTAACGCCGGTCAGCTTTCGAGTATAGCTTGGACCCTTGTCTACGCTGCGTTTGCTCGGGGTATCGTCGGTTTATCCGCAATCTCGAGCCCGGCGCGCGTTACATCCTTCGACAAAGAAGAATCGTAATGAATTCAGGGCGGCTATCTACTGTTTCCGAGGTTCCGGTAATCGTCCCGCCACCGGCAATATCTGTCCTGGCATTGAACTGGGTTCCACCAGCATTGTCATCGACCGGAGGGAAACTGCCATTCCAAGGCTCGAGATTGTGGCGATGCGCAGAACCCGTGAATGACCCGGCGCCATGGTTGTGTGTGTTCGCGCCGCCCGTGACTCCCACAGTAGCCGCAGCCATCAAGAATTTTCCATCGAAGGCAGCAACATGAGCGAAACCCGCAGGACAGAAGTTACTGTTACCCCACAGGATGAGGGGATGTCCCGGTCGATGTTGAAAAGTTGAGGTAGGTGTCGCTCTCCTGGAGCCGTTAGGCTCCGGGTGCTGCAAACCCAAAAGGGAGAACGACACCATGGGAAAGAATATCCGTAGTTCCAGCCGCCCGAAAGCCCTTGCCCCCTCGATTCCTATGCCGCCGCTGGCGGACGCGATGGACGCAGTCCATCTCAGCGTGGATCGGTTTTGTCTTCTGGCCGGGGTCGAGGCCTTGGCCGAGATGATGGAGGAGGACGCCACGACCGTGTGCGGGGCCCGACATCGCCGCCATGGGGACCGTCGAGGTTATCGCTGGGGCAGGACACATAGCGAGATCGGCTACCACGGCGGCAAAGTGAAGGTGGCCCGGCCACGGGTTCGTGACCGGGCGGGCAAAGAGGTGAGCTTGGAGAGTTGGCAGGCGCTACGCGATGGCAACCTGCTGCTCGAGTGGGCGCTCAACCTGATGGTGCTGAACGTGTCGACCCGCAAGTACCACCGCGCGGTCCGTCTGCCCGAGGGCGACCTGGCGAAAGCGCGTGGCGACGGCACCTCGAAGTCGGCCGTTTCCCGGCGCTTTGTGGCGCTGTCACGCAAGAAGATGAAGGCCTGGCTCGCCTCGGATCTCTCGGAACTCGACCTGCTAGTCATCCAGATCGACGGTCTGCATGTCGGCGACCATGTCCTGATGGCGGCGATCGGCGTCGATGGCAACGGCGACAAGCATGTCCTGGCCGTGGTCGAGGGGGCGACGGAGAACACGGTCGTCGTCCAGGCCTTGATCGACAATCTCCTCGCCAGGGGGCTCGATCCGACACTGCCGCGGCTGTTCATCGTCGATGGCGCGAAGGCACTCAGCAAAGCGATCCGAAACACCTTCGGTGTGGCCGCCGCCATCCAGCGCTGCCAGGTCCACAAGGGCCGTAACATCATCGAGCGCCTGCCCCAACATTTGCACGCGAGCGTCAAGAAGGCGCTCCGTCAGGCCTGGGACCAGGACGACGCAAACAAGGCCGAGCGGCTCTTGCGCAACCTGGTCCGGCGTCTGGAGCATGAGGAACCGGGCGTCTCGGGCAGCATCCTGGAGGGGCTGGACGAGATCCTCACCGTCATCCGCCTCGGCCTGCCGCACGAACTCCGGCGCTCGCTCGCCTGCACCAACATCGTCGAGAACGCGCTCGGCACGGTGCGCCAGGTCACCCGCAACGTCAAACGCTGGAGACACGCCGAGATGGCGCTCAGATGGACCGCCGCCGGCCTGCTGGAGGCCCAGAAAACCTTCCGTCGCCTCAAGGCCTATCGCCAGCTGCCCATCCTCCGAAATGCTCTCCAGGAACACTTGAGAAAGGCTCAGGCCGACAGTGCCATTGAAACCATCATGAAGGCAGCATAGCATCATCAACCAGCGACGCCTGCCCCACGAATTTCAACAGAGATAGGGACATCGCCAGGATGATCGCATTTGTAGGTAAGGCCGGTACCGGTTGTAAACCGATCGTCAGGCTATAGACGTCCTGCCGGTTTTGTCCGCTGCCTGTTCTGACGCTTAGCAGATAATTGCCGGCCACAAGGCCGAACGGCAAATCCACGACTATCTGGTTTGGCGCTGCAGCTACTATGTCGAGCGGTGCGGCAAATTCACCAAGGGTCACTGCAAGTCCCGGACCATTGTCGAAATCTTGCCCATTAATCGTTAATTGATCCGGCAGCGGAACATCCACGAACACTTCTGTGATGACTACTCGGCCCTCCGCTGTCGATACCGGGCCAAACATAAGCATGACGAGACCAATGATCCCCGCTAGGCTCCGCATTGTCAGCCGACGCAGCCCTGACTCCGTACGTCGTACATTAAAGATTTTCATCGGTCGACCTCCCATTAAATCGAATTACGGCATCGTAATCATATTTTCTGTGAATTCTAAACGACCCCGATGCAAGGATTCCTTTCATGCCTGCAGCGAATCGTGCGTGCAGCCAAAAATGCTGGTTTTTTTGATCATTAAAACAAACGACTAGAATTTATATAGGAGTTCAATTTCACAAGAGCTTTCACCACTGAAAAAACCAAACAGCCGGAGGGCAATCGATGTCACTAGCAGCGGATACGTTGAGACAGGTCCACATTCGCATCATGACCGAAATCATGATCGAGATCGGGAAGCATAAGAAACTTCAACCGAAGGTTAAAAGCCAATTCAACGCATGGAGACTGAACTCAATCTCCCCAGCAAGAACGATCCAGCGTGGTACCGGATTTTCCATGGAAACATGCCATCGGACCATATCTTCAACGCGGTGGTTTTCGATTACTTGTGAGGGGAGTTCAAGGAAGACAGGGAAAATTGGGGCATTTCCATTCAGTCCGAGGGGAACATTGCCGCACATATAAGAAAACTAAAGTTTGAAATGCGAAGGCAAATTACTTCATCTTCCAATCCATTCTGGGCTATACTTACCGAAGCTGAAGATTTCGAGTATGAGCCGGAGGTTCCACGTCAATTAATTCAAGAATATATTGGATATCGACGAGAAAGCGAACAGGAAGATTTGATAAGATTTTACCTTCGCATATTTTATGACAAGAAGTCAAAAAGCACGAAAAATAGAGTATATTTCTTGAATAGATAATCAAGAATCGAACAAAATCGGGTCGTAAAAGGTGGCGGCATTTTGCTAAAGAAACATTATATTTGTTCGGCCACGCGAGAATTCGCAAAAAAAAGGAATCTCGGGTATAGGGTGCTGGCGCTAAAGGTGTTGAACGAAAATGGCGTTCTTAGCGGTGTCGTTATATCGATGGATCCGGAGGGCCCTATTTCGGCGAAAGTCGTATTGATTCCTATCACGCAGCATGTACTTACCACTGTACAGAAAGAAATACCGGGTGAGAGTCCTCTGAAAAACGACGTATTCATAGACTACATGATCAGTGAGGCGCACCTGAGAGATAAAAAACGCTATTTGGAAGAGATCGTCGCAAACACCGGAAATTGCTTTAATTCAGATACAGATGGGGTATTTGTTCACACCTCAAATTGGCGCGGAACAACAACCCTACTCAAGGGTGCCGCGCCGAGCAACCTCGACTTGGTCTTGAGAGAGTTGGAGCTACGAAAAATTGGAGGAAGTAAGGGGTACGACATTGATGAAAGAATTTGCCTCGCTTTAGAGGATTTCTTCATTAACAGCCCGTTGATTAAGTGGCTTTTTCCGGCTCTCACTCCCAGATGAGGAATGCGGCGGCGAAAACCGTCTGGCCGCTTTGCGAGACCCCCAGTGCGCCCAGCATGGCCCCGGTGGGCGTGAGCAGCACGAAAATACCGCCATATCCGCCCGCCACGGCCTCGCGCGGGGTGCCGGCGCCGATGAGTTGGCGCATCAGCAACGATAGGTTGTGGCCGGCGACGTGGAGCAGGTATCGCTTGTGCACGTTCTCGCGGCCCCGAAGCCAGGTCCGGCGCATGCCGCCGCGATCGAGGTTGTGGGCGAAGGAGCGCTCGACGATCTCGGCGCGCAGCTTGAAGGCTTGCTTGGCCACCCCCGATAACAGCCGGGTCCGGTTGTTGGTGACCGCGCGCCGCGCCGCCTCGTCGCCGCGCCAGCGCGCGAAGCCCTTCTGCTTGGGCTCGGCGATCCGGGTCTTCCACGGGCCGTTGTCCAAGGCCTTCAAGACCGCCCGTGAGTGATAGCCTTTGTCGGTCACACATTCGGCCGGGTCCTCTGCCGTCGGCGCCGCGTCAACGCTCGCAAGGTTCTCCTTGGCCGTCTCCAACGTTTTGGGAAGCGTCGTCGTGTCGCCCTCGTCGGCCGGGTGCAGCTCGGCGGCCACCACCGCGCCGGTGTCCAGATCCACCGCGTGCTCGGGCTTGTAGGCCAGATGCGTCGTGCCGTCCTTCATCTTGGCGATCTTGGCCTCGGGGTCGCTCTTCGAAACCCAGTCCTCGTTGGAAAGCTTCTTGCCCTTGCGCTTGCGGTCCAGACGCGCCAGGTCCTCGGCCGTGGGCGTCTCGATGCCGCTCTCCCGGGCCAGGTGCTCCAGCATCTCGGTAGCCTTCACCCGTGTCGCGCCGCACGATGTTGCGCAGCGCCGCGTTGGCCTCCATGGTCGAGGCATCCACCCCGATGCGCTCGCCCTTCACCAGACCCGCCTCGCCGATCAAGGCCAGAACCCAGTCGAAGACCGCCGCGTGGACTTCATGGGGCAGGCGCGCGCGGGTCTTCGACAGCCAGGAATGGTCCGGCACCCGCTCACGGCTCCCCAGTCGCAGGAACTCCCGCAGCGACAGGGAATCCGAGCAACGCCACTCCAGACCGCGCTCTGAGTCGATGCCCTCGAAGTAGCCCACCAGGTGCATGCGGAAATAGCGCCCGGGCGGCACCGAGGGCGCGCCCATCCTGGCCGCGTAATAGGGCCGGCAGCTCGCCTCGGCAAAGGCGTCGAAGCCGCCCTCGATCAGCACCGACTGCAGGCGGTCGTAAAACACATGACCCGGCGAGCGCGGCATCTCCGCCCAGCCCACCATCAAGTCCCCCTGACGATCCTTCTGCTGTCCCATCGCCATCGGCGAATCCTCCGGTCAAATCAGAACATCAAAGAATCAGACCAGGCCGCTTGCGTCCAGTGCCGACTTCGTCAACGGGCTGTTAAGGGTCGGCGCAGGTAATAGGGCGGTTTGAAAGGATATCCTAAGAAACTTCGGGTGGGCCGTGATGAACGTCTCGGCATAAGAGTTTTGATGAGAACGATCTTCATCTCATTTTGAGGCGGTGAACGAAAATATGCCGGCGGATTTCACGAGGCTGCGCCAGTGCACGCTCCAATTGAGAAGTGTTGAAATCTACGGCACCGATTTCCGGCCACGTTTCGCCCCCTGGGCTCGCGTGGGCCCCAATGGCCGGATCGCGACACGACGACGTAGGTCTCGACATGTGCAACAGCTGGATTTCTGCTGTGGGCTGAAGGCGTTCATGCTGTGCATCGCCGCCGCCTTCGCCGCCAACCTGGCGCTTCAAGCCGCCGGCGCGCTGATCTTCGGGCCGACGGGCATATCACGCGCGCTGACGCTCGGCCTGGCCAGCGGAAACCGCAACATGGGCCTGGTGCTCGCCGACAAGGCCGACTTCGACGTCGTCGTCTTTTTCGCCGTCGGTCAGCTGCCGATGTACATCCTGCCGGCGCTGCTGCGGCCGCTCTACCGGCGGCTGATGCGGTCGGGTTAGTCGCGCGCTGCCTGGCGCCGCGCCAGGATCACGTTGTAGAGCCAGGCGATCAGCAAGCCGCCGACGCCGCCGTCGACGAAGCCCCATGCCGCGCCGATCAGGCTGCCGGCGAAGCTCGGATCGAAGCCCAAATAGACCGACGACATCAAAACGACGACCTCGGTGCCCCAGTCGGCCGCCGCCGCCATGATGCCGAGGATAAACACGCCGAGCGCCCACATGATGCCGAACGCCAGGCCAAGGCTGACCGCATCGAGCCGCGCCGCCTGCAGTTGCTGTGTCATGGCAGGTTCCCTCCGAGAGGTGCCCCCTACCCTATGGAAATGGGCATCGGCAGGCGCCGTTTCAACGCTCGACGACGGCCTCGGCGCCGCGCGCTTCGGGTTCGGTGTCGACCATCTCGGGCGGGAAGCCGGGGGCGCGCAGGTCGCAGCCGCAGGCGTCCTCGAGCCGCTTGACGATCATCGACGACCAGGCGCGCCCGCCGTAGCGTTCGGCGCCGTCCTTGAAGATGTCGAGCACGATCGGCGAGATCTCCAGCGGCACGTCGCAGCGCTCGGCGAGGCCGTCGAACAGGCCCATGTCCTTGACCACCAGGTCCATGGTGAAGTTGATGTTGTAGCTGCCGTTCAGGATCACCTGGCTCTCGGTCTCGTGGACGAAGGAATTGCCCGACGAGATGCGGATCGCCTCGTAGGTGGTGGCGAGGTCCATGCCCGCCTGCTTGGCGACGGTCAGCGCCTCGCCGATCGCCACCAGATGGACCGAGGCCAGATAATTGGTCACCACCTTGAGGATCGACGCCGAGCCGAGCGGACCGACGTGCAGGATGCGCCGGCCCATCACCTCGAGCGCGGGTAAGGCACGCTCAAAGGCCGCGCGGGCGCCGCCGACGAAGATCGCGATGTTGCCGGTCGCGGCGCGGTGGCAGCCGCCCGAGACCGGCCCGTCCATCGGCGTCGCGCCCTTGGCCTCGACGAGGACGGCGAACCGGCGCACTTCGGCCTCGTCGGTGGTGCTCATCTCGAGCCACATCTTGCCGGTTGTCAGACCGGCGATGACGCCGTCGTCGGCCTCCATGACCTGGCTGACGATTGCCGGCGACGGCAGGCAGGTGATCACCAGATCGGCGGCTTGCGCGAGCGCCTTTGGCGTCTCGGCCCAGGCCGCGCCATCGGCCAGGAACGGCTCGGCGGCCGCCCGATCGAGGTCGCGCACGACCAACTCGAAACCGTTGCGTTGCAGGCTGCCGGCCAGCTTGCCGCCGACGTTGCCCAGTCCAATGAACCCGACCTTCATCAGATACCGCCCCTCTCTTCGAATTTCATAACGAGTTTTCTCGACCGCGCCGTGCCCGCTATCGCTTATGGACCCTGAGCACCTCGTACGTCCAACGGATCGGCGGCGCAATCGGAAAGTCCTTGGGCGACAGATAGATCGTCGATTCGAAGGACCGCGATTCGTCGGGTTGGATGCGGCCGGCCGGCGAGATGCGCTGCTCGACCGCGACCTCGCAGCCCAGGCTACGCTCGGCGGCCTTCTCCTGGCGGATGGGACCCCGCCCGACGCGATGACGCGCCTGTCCATGGTGAGAAGTCCGGGCTCGTCGCACATAGCTTCATTGATCAGAGCCCGTTGAAATCAACGTAAAGGGTATATAACCTCACAAACGAGCGAGGCGATGTCCCTATCTCTGTTGAAATTCGTGGGGCAGGCGTCGCTGGTTGATGATGCTATGCTGCCTTCATGATGGTTTCAATGGCACTGTCGGCCTGAGCCTTTCTCAAGTGTTCCTGGAGAGCATTTCGGAGGATGGGCAGCTGGCGATAGGCCTTGAGGCGACGGAAGGTTTTCTGGGCCTCCAGCAGGCCGGCGGCGGTCCATCTGAGCGCCATCTCGGCGTGTCTCCAGCGTTTGACGTTGCGGGTGACCTGGCGCACCGTGCCGAGCGCGTTCTCGACGATGTTGGTGCAGGCGAGCGAGCGCCGGAGTTCGTGCGGCAGGCCGAGGCGGATGACGGTGAGGATCTCGTCCAGCCCCTCCAGGATGCTGCCCGAGACGCCCGGTTCCTCATGCTCCAGACGCCGGACCAGGTTGCGCAAGAGCCGCTCGGCCTTGTTTGCGTCGTCCTGGTCCCAGGCCTGACGGAGCGCCTTCTTGACGCTCGCGTGCAAATGTTGGGGCAGGCGCTCGATGATGTTACGGCCCTTGTGGACCTGGCAGCGCTGGATGGCGGCGGCCACACCGAAGGTGTTTCGGATCGCTTTGCTGAGTGCCTTCGCGCCATCGACGATGAACAGCCGCGGCAGTGTCGGATCGAGCCCCCTGGCGAGGAGATTGTCGATCAAGGCCTGGACGACGACCGTGTTCTCCGTCGCCCCCTCGACCACGGCCAGGACATGCTTGTCGCCGTTGCCATCGACGCCGATCGCCGCCATCAGGACATGGTCGCCGACATGCAGACCGTCGATCTGGATGACTAGCAGGTCGAGTTCCGAGAGATCCGAGGCGAGCCAGGCCTTCATCTTCTTGCGTGACAGCGCCACAAAGCGCCGGGAAACGGCCGACTTCGAGGTGCCGTCGCCACGCGCTTTCGCCAGGTCGCCCTCGGGCAGACGGACCGCGCGGTGGTACTTGCGGGTCGACACGTTCAGCACCATCAGGTTGAGCGCCCACTCGAGCAGCAGGTTGCCATCGCGTAGCGCCTGCCAACTCTCCAAGCTCACCTCTTTGCCCGCCCGGTCACGAACCCGTGGCCGGGCCACCTTCACTTTGCCGCCGTGGTAGCCGATCTCGCTATGTGTCCTGCCCCAGCGATAACCTCGACGGTCCCCATGGCGGCGATGTCGGGCCCCGCACACGGTCGTGGCGTCCTCCTCCATCATCTCGGCCAAGGCCTCGACCCCGGCCAGAAGACAAAACCGATCCACGCTGAGATGGACTGCGTCCATCGCGTCCGCCAGCGGCGGCATAGGAATCGAGGGGGCAAGGGCTTTCGGGCGGCTGGAACTACGGATATTCTTTCCCATGGTGTCGTTCTCCCTTTTGGGTTTGCAGCACCCGGAGCCTAACGGCTCCAGGAGAGCGACACCTACCTCAACTTTTCAACATCGACCGGGACATCCCCTGAAGAACGCGCAGAACGCGTAGACGTCAAGGTTTTAAGGAAATATGAGCCAGCTGTTGAAGTCGTTCCACCTTTCCAGGCCGTTATAGACGGATGGACATCCATCGATATTGATAGCCAATGCAATATCTTGGGGTTTATGGGTTTGGACTCTGGCTTCCCCGCCGTCCCATTTCCTGAGGGTGTAGATCAACTTCAGTTGAAAGCGAAGCAGTTCTTTGCAATTTCTCAGATTGCAATCCGCTCGCTGGGGTCGAATTTTCGTTATCTTGATGGAGGACGAACGGAACCGGACACAGCCAATGGCCCCTTTCGTTTTGATTTCCGAGGTGAGCTTGCCTTGCAGGAGCGGGACGTTGCTGTATCAGCGCATTGTACGTCTCAGAAGAGCCCCGTGCGAGCAGAGCAGATTGAGGACTTGGCTGCGCGGTCACGAGCCAGATGCGCTGATGTGACGTTTCTTTTCGCGATTTCGTCATTTGCCGAGAACGGACTAAAGCTTGCGAGACAGGCTGGGATCCAACCGATCCTTGTGACCTCCAGAACTCCTCCATTCCGTAATGTCCTTCGGATCGCCATCGATTCGTTAGATGGGGAGGTGATTAGATACCCGGCTCATAGCTTTTGGCATCCTGTAGTCGATAATGACATATCAAGATTTGATGAGATACGTCGGCGAGAGCAGATTCTGGAGACTTTTCCGATCTTCTCGTGCTAACAATGTGCACAGAAATTTTTTACTGCAAAGAGTACAAATAAATCGATTGTGGGCCTGGAATATCACTGCACCAAGTGCACCCGTTCGGCCCGTGGACCCAGTACAACGAAATGTGCACATAATCCAAATCCCACACTTGATTTGTGCCGAAGCAGTCCCGCAGTTTCGTCAACTGGTTTCAGCTACCCACGAAACCAGGCGACGAGCGCGGGAGACCCTCACACCGGCTGGTCGTGCATTTCGAGGTGAAGGCGCTTGCCGGTGTACGGGTTGGCCTCGGCGACCGCCTCGTCGAGCTCGACGCCGATGCCAGGCGCGGTCGGCGGGATGATGTAGCCGTCCTGCCACTGTAACGGGGCCTTGAGGATCTCGGCGTGGAAGCCGCCGCAGGTCAGGATGCACTCTTGGATCAGGAAGTTGGGGCTGCAGGCGCCGATCTGGATGTTCGCCGCGGCCTCGATCGGCCCGCAATAGAGATGCGGCGCGATCTGCGCGTAATGCGCCTCGGCCATGCCGGCGATCTTCTTGGCCTCGAGGATGCCGCCGACCCGGCCGAGCGCCATCTGCAGGATCGACGCCGCCTGCTTGGCCAGCACCCGGGCGAACTCGTACTTTGTCGTCAGCCGCTCGCCGGTCGCGATGGGAATAGACGTCTGGCGCGCGACACACGCCATCTCGTCGACGTTCTCGGGCGGCACCGGCTCTTCGAACCACAACGGGTCGTAGGGTTCCAGCCGCCTGGCGAGGCGGATCGCGCCCGCCGTGGTCATCTGGCCGTGGCTGCCGAACAACAGATCGGCGCGGCTGCCGACCGCCTCGCGAATTTTCCCGCAGAAGGTCTCGGCGCGATCGAGCGCCTCGAGCGAGAGCTGGCGCGGATCGAAGGCCGAGAACGGACCAACGGGGTCGAACTTGACCGCGGTGAAACCCATGTCGACGTACTCGGCGGCGCGCTGGGCGGCGAGGTCGGCGTCGGTATAGACGTCGGCCGCATCGCCCTCGGCCGGGTAGAGATAGCTGTACGAGCGCAGCTTTTCGTGCACCTGGCCGCCGAGCAGCTCGTAGACCGGCTTGCCGAGCTCCTTGCCGATGATGTCCCAGCACGCCGTCTCGATGCCGCTCAGGACGCCCATCAACGAGGCATCGGGGCGCAGCAGAAACCCAGAGCCATAGACGACTCGCCATAGCCGCTCGATCTTGAACGGATCGGCGCCGATGACGTGGAGCTCACAAACGTCCTCGATCATCTTGGCGACGACGTCGGGGTGGAACGGCACCGAGTAGACCTCGCCGTAACCGTCGATGCCCGAATCGGTGGTCAGCTTGACGAAGACCCAGTAAGCGCCGCCGAAATGGGGCGGCGGATTGCCCACCACGAAGACCTTGGCGTCGGAATTTTTCATGGCCGCAAACTCATGCAATGTCCTGACGTCATAGAGACCAGCGGCGAGCCGGATGCAAGTGCCGAATCGCGCGCCACCCCATGGAGTTTCACTGTTTACAATAAACATAAGCAGTTTACAATTTATACGCAATCGGACGTACGTGGTCCGCCAGGGTGGTTTTTAATTGTATACTGCTTACATTTAAATGGGCCGCCGGACTCTGCTCTATCGAAGCATATAGGCGCGGCTCAGCGCGACCGTCTCGACCGGCTCCGACGCCGCCAAATCGCCGTCGACGAAGACCTCGAAGGTCTGCGAATCGACGCGGATATCTGGGTAGGCGTCGTTGTGCAGCATGTCGCGCTTGGTCAGCTTGCGGGTCTCGCCGAGCGGCAGCAGGGGAATCGCGATGTCGTGCCGGCCGGCCAGGTCGCCGTCCAGCGCGTGGCGATGCACGAAGGCCGCGTTGAGCGTCGAGGGCGCCGACCCCGTCGCGCCCCATGACGGCCGCATTATGTTCGGCTCGACGTGGCCGAGCGCGCCGGCTGCGTCGCCCATCGGGCCCCATGCCATCATGCCGCCCTTGATGACCATCGCCGGCTTGACGCCGAAGAAGGCCGGTTGCCAGAGCACGATATCGGCCATCTTGCCCGGCTCGAGCGAGCCGATGTAGGCGTCGATGCCGAAGGTGCGCGCCGCGTTGATGGTGTATTTCGCGATGTAGCGCAGGATGCGTGCGTTATCGGCGTCGGCGTAGGGCTCGTGCGCCAGCGGACCGCGCTCGTCCTTCATCTTGGCGGCGAGCTGCCAGGTCCGCAGCACGACCTCGGCGACGCGCCCCATGCCCTCGGAATCGGAGCCCATCATCGAGATCGCGCCGAGATCGTGCAATACGTCCTCGGCAGCCATGGTCTGGGGCCTCAGCCGGCTGTCGGCGAAGGCGACGTCCTCGGGCACGTCTGGGCTCAACTCGTGGCACAGCATCATCATGTCGAGATGCTCGTCGAACGCGTTGCGCGTGAACGGGTTGGTCGGGTTGGTCGACGACGGCAGGCAGTGGGGCTCGCCGTTGCACCGGATGATGTCGGGCGCGTGGCCGCCGCCGGCGCCCTCGGTGTGGTACATGTGGACTGTGCGGCCGGCGATCGCCTCCATGGTGCGTTCGTAGAAGCCGGTCTCGTTCATCGTGTCGGCGTGGAGTTGGACCTGGAAGTCGTAATCGTCGGCGACCGAAAGACAGGTGTCGATGGTCGCCGGCATGGCGCCGATGTCCTCGTGGATCTTGACGCCGATGACGCCGCTGGCGAGCTGTTCGATGATTCCCTCGGGCCGGTGCGCGCTGCCGCGGCTGAACAGGCCGAAGTTCATCGGAAAGCCTTCGGCGCCCCTGAGCATCCGCGTGTTCGACCAGACGCCGCCCGAATCCACCGCCCAGCAACCGGGATAGCCGCCGCCGATCATCGTCGTGAGCCCGCTGCTCAGCGCGTGCCAGACCTCGGCGGGCTGGATGTAGTGGGCGTGCACGTCGATGCCGCCGGGCGTCGCGATCAGGCCTTGGGCGGGCACCGGCTTGGTCGACGGGCCGACGATCAGGCCGTCGTCGACGCCCGCCATGGTCGCCGGGTTGCCGGCCTTGCCGAGGCCGGTGATCTTGCCATCGCGGATGCCCAGATCGCCCTTCACGACGCCGAGCACGGGATCGATGATCAGCACGTTGTTAAGCACCATGTCGACCGCGCCGTCGGCGGCCGTGTGGCCGGCGGCGACCGCGCCGCCGTCGCGCATGGTCTTGCCCAGGCCGGTCAGGCACTCCTCGCCGTAGGTCGCGTGGTCGCGCTCGACCCTGGCGAGCAGGCTGGTGTCGCCGAGCCGCACCCGGTCGCCGGTGGTCGGTCCGTACATCGCCGCGTAGTCGCGCCGTGAGATCGTCGCCATGGTTCAGGTCCCCCGGTAGCCCTGCTCGCGGGCGCGTTGCAGCGCCGCTTGCTTGACCGCCTCGTCATGCACCGAACCGTCGGTCAGGTTGTTCAGGCCGGTGATTTCGCCGCTGCCGCCAAACGCGACCAGGATGACCTCCTTGCTCTCGCCCGGTTCGAAGCGGGCGGTGAGGCCGGCGGCGACGTCGAGGCGCATGCCGAACGCCAAGGCGCGGTCGAACTCGAGCGCCTTGTTGGCCTCGAAGAAGTGATAGTGGCTCGAGACCTGGACCGGCCGGTCGCCGGTGTTGAGCACGACCAACGTCACCCGGGGCCGGCCGGCGTTGAGCGCGATCTCGCCGTCCTCGGTGATGATCTCGCCGGGCCGCGACGCTGGGGTCTCGGCGACCGCGTCGGCGCCCGGCCGGATCGGGTCGTGGACGGTGATCATCTTGGCGCCGTCCTCGAAATGTGCCTCGACCAGCAGGATGGGGATCAGCCGGCGAACACCGGGCAAGACGTCGTCGGACGTCAACAGCGTCGAGCCGTATGCCATCAACTCGGCCAGGCCCCTGCCGTCGCGGGCGCCCTCGATCAGCTCGTCTGAGAGATAGGCGATCGCCTCGGGATGATTGAGCTTCAGGCCGCGCGCCTTGCGCCGGCGCGCCAGCTCGGCGGCCATGAAGATAGTCAACCGTTCCATCTCGGTCGGGGTCAGCAGCATCCGTCGTCCTCCTTCCCTGGGGTGATCGTCAGCAGGTTCACTTGCGCCGCCGTCCGGGAGGATGTCCGGTCAGCGCGCGGCGCGCGGCGCTCCACAGCGCGCGCATGGCGGCGTTCAACGCGACGCCGTCGCTGGCGGTGATCCGGGCCCAGGCGCCGCAGTCGTTGGCAAGCGTCGAGGCGGCGCCGTAGACGGTTTCTCCCAGCGCGTCGAGGCCGCCTCTCAAGGCATCCGCCAAAGGCCCCGCGTCGCGCCCGCGATCGATGACGGCGAACGTGCCGTGGGCGCCGTGGCCGCCGGTGACACCGATGCGCCGCGCGGCGATCTCGACACCCGTCACCGCGTAGCGGTCGAGCGCCAGGAGCCGGCCGGCCCAATCGACGATGCGAAGCGTGCTCTCCAACGCCTCGAACGGCGTGTCTTCGCCGTCGGGATCGTGTCCGATATAGCTTTCGCCGATGGTCACGGTGGCATCGTCGTCGATGGTGACGTCGAGCGTCGAGCTCAGTGTCGCGCCGGGGAACAGGATAGTCGCATCGGGCATGTATTCGAGATACGCGCCCGCCGCCGCGCTGAGCGCGACGAATTGGCCCGCCCGGTCGGGCGCCGTGCGATGGACGATGGTGGCGGCCTGAGTCGTGACATGCGTCCGGGCGCCTGTCCGGGCCGTGATGTCGATGCGCTGCCGGTCGCCGGCGAAAAGCCCGCCGGCGGTCGACTGGATGTAGACCGTCGCCATGCCCGGCGCGTCGCCGTCGAGATAGAGAGCGCGGCCCAAATGGAACGGATAGCCGGCGTGTTGGTCGGCGACATGGGTCCGGCCGTCCGGGTCGCTTCGGAATTCGAGCTTCAGTCGTCCTTCGCGCAAGCTTCGCTCGGCCGGCGCCTCGCGCGGGGTGCGCTCAATCGAGGAAAAGGACATCGCGTGACAACCGATCGACGACCCGGTCGATGCCTTCGCCGGTCGCGCAGTTGGTCAGCAGGATGGGTTTGCCGTTCCTGATCGCCGTGCCGTCGCAAACCATGACGTCGAGGTCGGCGCCGACCAGCGGCGCGAGGTCGATCTTGTTGATGACCAGAAGATCCGAACGCACGATGCCCGGCCCCTTCTTGCGCGGGATGTCGTCGCCGCCGGCCGCGTCGATGACGAACAGCCAGTAGTCGACCAGATCGAACGAAAAGGTCGATGCCAGGTTGTCGCCGCCCGATTCGATGATCACGACCGAAACGTCGCTAAAGTCGTCGATCAACCGCTCGACCGCCTGGATGTTCAAGGTAGGGTCCTCGCGGATCGCGGTGTGCGGACAGGCGCCCGTCTCAACCGCGAGCACGCGCGCGGCGTCGATCAGGCCACTCCGCCTGAGACGCTCGGCGTCCCCGCGCGTCACCAGGTCGTTGGTGACCACGGCGACTTCGGCGCCGCGCGCGCCGAGCGCGGGGATCAGCCGCTCGATCAGCACCGTCTTGCCCGAGCCGACCGGCCCGCCGATGCCGATGCGCGCGACCGAGCGCGGGATGGCTTGGGGCGTGGCGGTCATCGATGTCTCTCCCCCGGTGTCGCTTCGCTAATTCATGAACAGGCGGGTCTCCGCCGTCTCGTGGCGCATGCTGGCGATCTCGGTCTGGGGCACGAAGGCGGCGATCTCCTCGATCGGACACGGCGGTCGATCGAGCGCCTCGGCGACCGGTTCGGCCACGCGCGTCAGGATGCGTTGCGCGTCGACGTGGCCGATCACGCCGAGCCTGACGGCTGCGCCCAAGAGCCCGATGCACAGACTATGCGCCGAAAGCGCGCCCAGCGCGGCGCGCCCGACGCCGGCGTCGCGCCACACCATGCCTTGCACGATGGCGAGATGGCCCAGTGCGTCGCCGCGCGCGATGCGCCGCCGGTAGGCGTCGGCCCGCGGCGTGCCGAGCCGCGCGTGGACGCCGAGCAGGGCCGCGCCAGCACGGCGCGAGCCCACGCGCAGCTCGCACGCCAGCGTCTGCGCCTCGACGCGCGCATCGACGCCACAGAGCGCATCGGGATCGTCGGCGTGGTCGAAGGCGTGGCGCGTCACCGGCCAGTCGAAGCCCGCCCAGCGGCCCGAGATCTGGCCCGCGACGAAGGCCGAGACATCGTCCGCGTCGGCGACGATACCGTCGGCGCAGAGGCCCTCGAGGCCCCAGGAAAACGATGTCGCGCCGCCGGGAAAAAAGCTGTCGCCGTGCTGGAGCAGTGCGAGGAAGGACGGGTCAGTCATCCGCCGGTCTCCGCGCGCGCCCGTCATCGAGGAACGGTTTGAGGCGCGCGAGGTAGTCGGCCTCCGGACCCTCGAGCGCGATCAGGATATGCGCCCCATCGAAGCGGACGCGCCAGTGCAGGTTGCCGGCGAAATAGCCGAGCTCGAGCGCAGCCGTCGTATCGCGCGGCGCGAGTTCGAGCCAGCGTTCCTCGGTCATCTGGACGACGATGGCGCGGTCGTCGTCGAGCGCGACGACCGCGCCGTCCGAGAGCCGCTGGTCGCCGGGCAGCGCGACGGCGCAGTCGGTTCCAAGGTCGGTCGTCGCCCGCAGCCGCCGGCGGAGAGTGTCGTCGCGCGCGAGCGTTAGATGCTCGACCCGCCCCCCGGCGTGCGCCAGATCGTGGAGTCGCTGAGCGATCTCCGGCTCGCTGGCAAAGCCGATGATGGTGGTGACGGCGATCGGCATTGTGACCAAGGCCTGGGTTGGCGTGCAGGGCGACGGCAAAGGTTAGATCATCGTAGCATGACTGTCACCCGGCGGTGGCGCCAACGTCTCGTCAGGACTGGCCGCTCGCGGCCGCCCGCCGGATCACCGACGAGATGGCAGGCGCTGCCGGCTAATGCGATGAACAACGAAGTTTTTCAAGATCCACCGCCGAATTTTACCAGGGTTATGGCGAAAAAGAGCAACGCAAACCCGAGCAGCATTGCCGCAACCGTCAGGTTTAATCGGCGCTTTCGTCTGTGGTGTTCGGTAATCGGCATCCGGGTCTAGGTTGGGCTATCGAACAGCAGCCGAAATCTGGGTGTTTCGAAATTGGGCGCCGTGATTAATCAAGGACGGTGCGACGGTGGCGCGCGCATCGAGACGCTTGGCGATGCCGCTATTCGCCGCTGTCATCGCGCCTTAGCCTGTATCTGCGCCACTTCGCCTCGGCCACGAAGACAACAACGAACACGACAGCAATCGCCAGCAGGATCAGTGGCCCTAGGCTCCCCACCGAATCTACGCCACTCGCGCCATGTGCCAACGCTGGCGAAATCAACATTCCGTCCTCTTAAAAGCAGCCTGGCGGGATGCTACCGCGAACACGGCGACGTGGCGATGTGTTCCAGCCGGTCGGCGAGGTCGTGCCTGGCGTTAGAGGCTAAGATCCCGTCGCGAAGAAGGTGCCCCGCGTGAAGAAGGTGTAGTCCGATTCGAACGTCATCATGGCGACAAATATCAACACCAAAATCGGCGGGATCAAAATGGCATAGGTCAGGGCCAGCCGCTCCCAGCGTATGTGCATGAAGAAGGCGACGATCAGCCCGGCCTTCAACATCATGAACACGAGGATCAGAGTCCACCTGAGGTAACCCTGGAGGTGGAAATAATCGACGGCATACGAAAACCCGCTGAGAACGAACAGTAGTCCCCAGACCGTGAAATAAATCCCGATCGGATGCTGTTGGCCCTCTCCGTGCTGGACCGCTGCCTGTTGGCCTTCTGCGTGCGCCATGTCGCCCTCTACCATAGATAAAATACTGCGAAGATGAAGACCCACACCAGATCGACGAAGTGCCAGTAGAGCCCCATGATTTCGACGCCCTCGTAGTGGCCTTTCCGGCTGGTGAAGAAGCCAGGCGTTTGGCGGTCGAAGTCGCCGCGCCAAACTTTGCGAGCCGTGAGGATCAGGAAGATCACGCCGATCGAAACGTGTAAGCCGTGGAACCCCGTGATCATGAAGAAGCTCGAACCGAACTGTGCCGCGCCAAACGGGTTGCTCCAGGGGCGCACCCCCTCCTCGACGATCAGCTTGGTCCACTCGAAGGCCTGCATGCCGACGAAGGTGGCGCCAAAGGCCGCGGTCGCCAACATCAGAAGCGCCGATTTAACGCGATCGCGCAGATAGCCGAACCGGACGGCCATGGCCATCGTCCCGCTGCTGCTGATCAGGATGAAGGTCATGATGGCGATCAGGATGAGCGGGATCGGTTCGCCGCCGAAGCTCAGGGCGAAGATCTCACTGGGGTTGGGCCACGGCACCGTGGTCGACATCCGCACCGACATGTACGAGAGCAAGAAGCAGGTGAAGATGAATGTGTCGCTGACGAGGAAGATCCACATCATCGCCTTGCCCCAGGGGACGCCCTTGAACGCCCGCTGGTCGGACGACCAGTCGGCGACGATGCCTTGCACACCGTCCGGCCGCGCGAGGCCTTCGCCCGTGGTTATCGTCGCAGGTTGTGCCATGTGCCCCTCTACCTCTTTACGTAAGCAACATCAAAGCAAACACGATCAGCCACACCGCCAACAGAAAGTGCCAGTAGATGGCGCAAAGCTCGACGCTCGCGCCGAGCCTGGCGATCTCGTACCCGCGCCTAAGCTTGCCCATGGTCCTGGCCCAGGCGACCAGGCCGCCCAACAGATGCAGCCCGTGCAGCCCGGTGATCAGGTAAAAGAAGGCATTGGCCGGGTTTTCCGAGGCGTAATAGCCAAGCGTCAACAACTGTTGCCACGCCGCGAGCTGTCCGACGAGGAAGACGGCGACCAGTGCGCCGCCGGCAAGCATGCCCGTCCGCAGGCCGTCGATGTCGCCCCGGCGCGCGTTCATCACTGCCCAGTGCAAGGCGATACTGCTCAGAATCAGCACGGCGGTGTTGGGCCACAACAGCCACGGCTCATGCAGCGGGCGCCAGTCGCCCAGCCCCATCCGCCCGGCGTAGGTCACGACCAGCAGGGAGAAGATGACCGCGACCACCGCGAGGAGGACCTTCAGCCCGAGATATGCCGGCGGCAGAACCTCGCCGTCGCCGACGCCAGGGTCGACGATCTCACCCTCAACCTCCCAGGGCTTTTCGGTCAGTGCTTCGAACAGGTTCACGTCTCTGCCGTCTTGGTCGAAATGGCCGTCCCAATCATCGCTCGGCCCCTATTCGGCTGGCTGCGACGCGAGCTCTTCCTGGTCACCGCCGCTCACCTCCGACCCGGTGGGCGGGACGTTCTGCGGCACGAAATCCTCGGCGGCACCGGGTACGCCGTAGGCATAGGCCCAGCGGTAGACCACCGGGGGCTCGGCGCCGAAGTTGCCGTGGCCGGGCGGAAATTCCGCCGTCTGCCACTCCAGCGTGGTGGCCTTCCATGGGTTGCGCTCCGAGGCCTTGCCTCTCAATGCGCTCGAGATCATGTTGTACAGGAACACCATTTGAGCGAGGCCGACGATCAAGACGATGACGGTGACGAACGCGTTGAGCGTGCCCACCGATTCGGGGATGAACGTCGTGTCGCCCATTTCGTAATAGCGGCGCGGCACACCGAGGAAACCCAAGTAGTGGATCGGCAGGAAGATCGCATAGGCGCCGATGAAGGTGACCCAGAAATGGAACCTGCCCATGCCCTCGTGGAACATTTTCCCGGTGATCAGGGGGAACCAATGGTAGACCGCCCCGAATACGACCATGAGCGGCGCCACGCCCATCACCATATGGAAGTGGGCGACGACGAACATGGTATCCGATAGCGGCACGTCGACGACGACGTTGCCGAGGAACAGGCCGGTAATCCCGCCGTTCACGAATGTGACGATGAAGGCCAGCGCGAACAGCATCGGAACCGTCAGATTGATGTTGCCCTTCCACAGGGTCAGCGTCCAGTTGTAGACCTTGAGGGCGGTCGGAACAGCGATGATGAGCGTGGTGGTGGCGAAGAAGAAGCCGAACCACGGGTTCATGCCGCTGACGTACATGTGGTGCGCCCAAACCACGAAGCTGAGGCCGCCGATCGCCACGATCGCCCAAACCATCATCCGATAGCCGAAGATATGCCTTCTCGCATGGACACTGAGCAGGTCGGAGACGATGCCGAAGGCCGGCAGGGCGACGATGTAGACCTCGGGGTGACCGAAGAACCAGAACAGGTGCTGGAACAAGATAGGGCTGCCGCCATCGTACGCCAGCGATTCGCCGAACTCGAGCATGGCGGGCATGAAGAAGCTGGTGCCCAGGACGCTGTCGAACGTCATCATCACGGCGCCGACGAACAGGGCGGGGAAGGCCAACAGCGCCAGCACCGTGGCCGTGAAAATGCCCCAGATCGTCAAGGGCATGCGCATCAGCGTCATGCCCCGCGTGCGCGCCTGCAGCACCGTCACCACGTAGTTCAGCCCGCCCATGGTGAAGCCGACGATAAAGAGCGCCAGGGAAATCAACATCAACAGGATTCCCCCCTCAGCCCCGGGCGTGCCCGAGAGGATGGCCTGGGGAGGATAAAGTGTCCAGCCGGCCCCGGTCGGCCCGCCGGGCACGAACCAGCTCGCCACCAGCACCAAAACGGCAAGCAGGTAGACCCAGTAGCTGATCATGTTCACATAGGGGAAGACCATGTCGCGGGCGCCGACCATCAGCGGGATGAGATAGTTGCCGAAGCCGCCAAGGAACAGCGCCGTGAGCAGGTAGATCACCATGATCATGCCGTGCATGGTGATGAACTGGTAGTAGTCGGTCGGGTCGATGAAGTCGAAGCTGTCAGGGAATCCCAGTTGCAGCCGCATCAGCCACGACAGGACCAGGGCGACCAATCCGATCGCGAATGCGGTGAACGAGTACTGGATGGCGATGACCTTGGCGTCCTGGCTGAAGACGTACTTGGTTATAAAGCTCTTCGCATGGTAGAGCTCGACGTCCTCGACCTCCGCGGGCGCGACGAATTCGACTTCGTCGGGTGCGACAGTGACCATTACTTCACCCTCTCCGTATTTCTCTCTTCAGATATCATCGGCTGGCCGCTCATTGCATGACCGCGCTTTCCATGGCGCCCGCCTTGCTCTCGGTGAGGCGCAGTTCGGGGCCGCCGGTCTCGTCGGTCGCAGCTTCGGCCATCAGCTCTGCGAACGTCGACTGCTCCTGCAGCCATTCCCGATAGTCCGCCTCCTCGTCGACCACGACGGTGCCGCGCATGTTATAGTGACCGACGCCGCACAACTCGAAGCAAAGGATGTCGAACGTTCCGGTCCGGGTCGGGGTAAGCCAGAAATAAGTGATCGAGCCCGGAACCATATCCATTTTGGCACGGAATTCAGGCACGTAGAAGTCGTGCAGGACGTCGACGGAGCGGAGCAATACCTTGACTGGCTGGCCCAACAGCAGGTGCAGGTCGTCGCCCTCGATCAGGATGTCGTCCTGCCCATTGGCGTCTTTCGGGTTCAAGCCGAAGGTGTTGTCGCCATCGAAGTTGGCGATGCTGGTCGTGCCCAGCAAGCCGTCCTCTCCGGGATAGCGAAAACTCCACTGCCACTGCTGGCCGACAACCTCCAATTCGACGGCCTCTTCGGGCACCGTGACGAATTGATTCCAGACGAACAGGCCGGGCGTCAGCATGACCACGACGCCGACCGAGGTCAGCACCGTGAGCCAGACCTCCAGCTTGGTGTTCTCGGGTTGGTAGTCCGCCCGCTGTCCCTTCTTGTGCCGGTAGCGAATTATGCAATACGCCATGAACAAAATAACGGCGATGAAAACCACCCCGGTGACCCAGAACGTGATGATGATGGTGTCGTCGATGTAACCCCAATTCGAGGCGATGGGCGTCCACCACCACCCAATCGTGGGAGCCAGAAAGTGGAACACGACCGTGCCAACGGCGACCAAAATCAGCATAATCGCTACATGCATTCGTCAATCATCCCAGGTTCATCGTACCGACAAGGTTTGGTTCAGCGAATGCGACATCGTGGACATGAACGTCGCGCACCGCCTGACGCGCCGAATTCTGACACGCCCGAGTTCCACAATCAAGTTTTCTGCCGTCGGAAATCGCAACAGGAGGCCATCCCATCCTTCGACCCGTCGTTCGGCAATAGGCACAGTGCCGGGCCGAACCCGGTTCCTATAACACATTCTTGATGACGCGAGTAAGAGGCGTTTGCACGCTGCTCGTATCTGTGTCATTTTTGGCGCCGCGACCGCCCGAATCGGCGGTTCGGGAGGCACGATCATGACGAATGAAGACGCGACGGTCGACACGGCTGCGAGCTCCGCTCAACCGGTTATCCACACGATTGGGCCGCGCGACGTTAGAGACGCTATCGTCAAGGGCATCGCCGACTTCGAGGCGATGCCAACCCACGTAATTTTCCTTTGCTTGATCTATCCCTTCGTCATGATCGTTATCGCCAGGGTTTACGCTGGATACGACGTGCTGCCGTTGGTCTTCCCATTCCTTACCGGATACACCTTGATCGGCCCGTTGGTCGCGATCGGCATGTACGAGTTGAGCCGACGTCGCGAGCAGGGTCTCGATACCTCCCGGGCGCATGCTTTCGACGTCATCCGATTCGCGTCGATCGGGAGCATCGTGGCGCTCAGCGCCCTACTGATGCTGTTCTACATAGCCTGGTTGGGCATAGCTTGGACCATCTACCAGCTAAACTTCGGCGGCGCGGCGCCGGAGTCGATCTTGGAGTTCGTCCTCCAAATCGTCGCCACCCCCGCCGGCTGGACGACCATATTCGTCGGCTGCGGCGCTGGGTTCATCTTCGCCACCGTGGCGTTCACCCTCAGCGTGGTGTCCTTTCCGATGCTCGTGGACCGGGACGTCGGCTTCGTGACGGCGGTTCAAACGTCGGTAAGAGCGGTTGCCGCGAACCCGGTTACCATGGGGATCTGGGCCTTCATCGTCGCCAGCGGCCTGTTGATCGGTTCCTTGCCCTTTTTCGTCGGCCTCGCCGTCGTGCTGCCGGTGCTCGGCCATGCGACCTGGCATCTGTATCGCAAGGTCGTGGCGCCCGGCGATCTCTCGGTCGATCAAGGCGAGACAGGCGTCACCGGCTGAACAGGCCGCGGCGCGCTGCATCTCCAGACTTCCTACAGAGAAGCCGCGCCCTTGGTTCTCCAGTCGCTCGATTGCCCGCTGTTGACATCCAGCGTTCGGCATATACCGTTTGCGGCAAGGTCTGGAATGCCGCGATGAGCCCAAAAAGACGATCGCTCTTGCTGGCAGTGATCGGCGGCATGATGGCTGCCGCCTACCTGGACGTCGAAGGCATCGTCGATCTGAGTTTCGGGTTCCCGCAAGGTGGTGTCGTCGCCGGTGCGCTCATGGCGATCACCGGCGCCGCGGCGGGCTGCGGGGTAATGCTCTCTTTCCGCAAGCTGCGCGGTCTCGTGACCCGTACCAAGAGGTAGCGGCCCGCCGAGCCGGCTGCCGCCATTGACGCATCGGCGTCGCGGCCTTAGGTTGGTTCGCTGATTGCCTCGGCGGGGGTTCGTCGATTCGAGGCAGTGAAACCGAATTTGAATGGGGTCTGGCTGAGATGGCGGAAGCGTTTGAACATAAGAATGTGGGATTGGTGGCAGGAATAATTGGATGCGTTGTCCTCGTGTTAGGATTTGCGGGGGTATTGATGAATCTCTTTATTACGTAGTTACTTCGTCCTCCGCATGGGCCCGCACCCTTCCTCTCAAAAGGCCCATATCTAAATTCCGCCTGGACCGATTTTCGGGGGGGGGGGGGGGGGGGCAGGTCGGGTCCTCGGAGATGGCCCGGGCCGCGCTAAAGTCGATGGGCACGGGCGTTCGCGAACGTCGCGTCTTGGTCGGCATCTGACAGACGTATTTTGGTGATTGCTTCGGGGCCTTGGCCAGAGCATCTGCGGGCATCGGCCGCGCCGAGCGAAAAGACTGAATTCGACGAGGATCGGCGGCTATGGCTTGGCGGCGTTCATGACCGTAGTTCTTATTGTCCTTGGCATTCTCGTGGGCGTCCTCATGGCCGTAATTCTGCCGTGGGCGTTGTTGCGAAAACTGGAGGGCAAAGACAACGGCAAGGAAGAAAGGTGAGGGCCTGGTCGGCTCGATCCGCCGACCGGTTGTTTCGTGGCCGTTCCTCGACATTCACACCCAAATTTCCCAGCGGCGCCAACGAGGTGTAATCTCCTCCTCCTAGGGGGCACCGAATGCGCCGCTACCTCGTCGCCACGATCCTACTCCTCGCTCTCACCGGGACCGCCCACGCGGCCACTCCCAGCGATGCGTCCGCGTCCGAGCGCCGCACCGCCCTCGTCATCGGCAACAGCGACTACGAGCTGATCAGCCCGCTCAGGAACCCCGTGAACGACGCCCGGGCGATGGCGCGGGTGCTGGGTGATCTCGGCTTCGAGGTGATCGCGAAGGAAAACCTGGACCAGAAGGAGATGAAGCGGGCGATCAGGGACTTCGGGAGGAAGCTCGGGCAAGGTGGTGTGGGCCTCTTCTACTACGCCGGTCACGGCATCGAAGTCGGCGGCGAGAACTTCATGGTTCCCTTCAACGCCCCAATCCAGTTCGAGGATGATGTCGACGTGGAAGCAGTCAGCGTGAACCTCCTCCTGGCCAAGCTCGCCTCCGCCGCGAACCGCCTCAACATCGTCATCCTCGACGCCTGCCGCAACAACCCCTATTCGCGCAGTTTCAGGAGCAGCGCCAGCGGCCTGGCAACCATGGATGCGCCGACGGGAACCTACATCGCTTACGCCGCTGCGCCTGGTCGAGTGGCCCTGGATGGCGAGGGGAACAACGGCCTTTACACGGGCGAGCTACTCAAGGCCCTGCCCCTCCCAGGCCTCAAGATCGAGGACGCGTTCAAGCGAGTGCGCGTGGCGGTGCAGGACAAGTCCGGGACACAGCAGGTGCCGTGGGAGTCGTCGTCGTTGACGGGGGATTTCTATTTCAAAATTGACGTCTCGGTCACGGTGGAGGCACCCGAGACGCCTCAGGCAGCGCCGAAACCGGAAATCGTGCTGTGGCAGTCTATCGAGAACAGTGTCAATCCCGCAATGTTCGACGCCTATCTGCGGCAGTTCCCTGATGGCACCTTCGCTGACGTGGCGAGGCTCAAGCGCGACACTCTGATCGAAGCTGAGCAGAAGGAGACGCAAACGGCGGTTCTCGTGCCGCCTCCTGAGCCAAGCATCGTGGTCGAGGAAATGGACGCGACCTTCGTGGCGCTCAAGACCTCGAACGTCCGCGCCGAGCCGACGACGGGAGCCGAGCGTGTTGGGTGAGGTGGTCCCAGAAAATCGGACAGGGAGCTAATACCAACGGCACTAATTATTGACCTGAAATCGCCCAATCTCTCATTCCGATGGACATGATCGTCTCGGGCTGGTCGATTAGTTTGTTCCAGGCTTGGCAACCGGCCTCGATGATGGCGTCGTAATCTTCGAAGACGCGGTTAGAGAGCCAATTCTGGCGGAGGTATTGCCAGATGTTCTCGACCGGGTTCAGCTCGGGCGAGCGCGATGGCAGCAGGATGATGGTGAGGTTCTTGGGGACCTTGAGCTGGTCGGTGCTGTGCCACCCGGCGCGGTCCATCAGGACGACGCCATGGGCCTTGGCGGCGACGTTGCAGCTGATCTCGTCGAGATGCATCTGCATGGCGGCTGTGTTGGCGAAGGGGAGCATGAGAGCGGCACCCTTGGCTCCCATGGGACAGATTGCGCCAAAGAGGTAGGCGTTCGTGTAGCGCTGATCGGCGGGCAGGCGTGGCCTTGTTCCCTTCTTCGCCCAAATGCGCACACGCCCGTTCTTCTGTCCCAGCCTGGCCTCGTCTTGGAACCAGATCTCGACCCGCTTGGTCTTGGGCAGACCGGCTAGGTGGGCAGCGAGCGTGCGGGGGAAGTTTTTTTGAACGCCTCGATCACCCGCTGGTCCTGCTTGGGGTGCTGCGGCCGGGCGCTGATGTGGGAGAAGGACAGCGCGACGAGAAGGTCGGAGATCGCCCGCTCGCTATAGATCACGCCAAAGCGTTCTTCGATCACCCGTTTCAGGTCAACCCGCCGCCAGCGAACCACACCGTCAATCTCTGGATCGGGGCCCGTTTCGACGATCACCGACAGTTCGCCCATCTGCTCGTCGGTCAAGAGCCGGGGGCGGCCCGCACCGGGACGGTTCTTCAAGCCGTCTGCCCCTTCATCGTTGAAGCGGTGCGCCCAGTCTCTCAGCGTCTGGCGATCCATGCCGCCGACCTTAGCGGCTTCCGCTCGGCTCATGCCGTCGTAAACCGCCGCCAAGGCCAAAAGCCGGCGAACTTGGCGGGGATCGCGACTGTGCTTGGCCAAACACCGGAGCTCAATGCTGTCGTAGTCGTCCCGAAGAGCAATGCATACTGACATGGCGAATCTCCTTCGCCAGCCTTGAATCACATCCAGCCCAAAAAGGGAATCCCTTGCGAGTCAGAATTTTGCGCCGTTGGTATAAGGTGTATTCCACCGGATAACGGAGGAATACGAGATGACGAATCGACGCCGGTTTACGGCGGAATTCAAGGCCCGGGTGGCGCTGGAAGCGCTGCGGGGCGACAAGACGATCCAGCAGATCGCGGCCAAGCACAAGGTGCATCCGAACCAGGTGAGCGCCTGGAAGCGCCAGGCGGTGGACGGTCTGGGCGAAGTGTTTTCGAACGGCGCCAACCGCGCTTGCCGGGATCATGAATCCGAGGTCCGCGACCTTCACGCCAAGATCGGCGAGCTGACGGTGGAACGGGATTTTTTAGCCAGAGGGCTCAAGCGATGAGCCGGGGGGAGCGCAAGGCGATGATCACACGCGACGCCCCCGAGCTGAGCTTGAGCCGTCAATGCCGCCTGCTTTCGATCGGCCGGTCCTCGTTCTATTATGCGCCCAGGGGGGAGAGCCCTTCGAGTCTGGCGCTGATGCGTCGGATCGACGAGTTGTTCATGAAGTACCCGTTCTACGGCAGCCGCCAGATGGTCCGCCAGTTGCGGCGGGACGGCGTTTGCGTCGGCCGTCACCGGGTTCGCAGGTTGATGCGATTGATAGGCCTGGAGGCGATCTATCAGGCGCCGAGAACCAGCGTGCCGCATCCCATGCACCGGATTTATCCTTATCTTCTCAAAGGGATGGCTATCGACCAGCCCAATCGGGTCTGGTGCGCCGACATCACCTATATCCCCGTCCAGCGTGGCTTTCTGTACCTGGTAGCGATCATGGACTGGGCGACGCGCCACGTTTTATCCTGGCGGCTGTCGAACACCATGGACGCTGGATTCTGCGCCGAGGCCTTGGGCGACGCGCTGGCCCGCTACGGCCAGCCGGAGATATTCAATACGGATCAGGGCAGCCAGTTCACCAGCCTCGACTTCACCGGCGTGCTCAAGAACGCGAGCATCCGCATCTCCATGGACGGTCGGGGCCGCTGCATGGACAACATCTTCATCGAGCGCCTGTGGCGGTCTCTCAAGTATGAGGCGGTCTACCTACACGAGCTCACCGACGGCTTCCACGCCGAACGGGTCATCGGCGAGTGGATCGGCTTCTACAACACCGAGCGGCCCCATTCGTCCCTCGACGGTCAAACGCCGGCCGAGGCCTACGGGGCCGGTCAACCTGTGGATATGATGGACAAGGCTCGCGCCTTGCCCACATCCCCACAGGCTCAACAACAGCAACAGGATGTGATAAAAAGGATTTTGGCAGCATGATCAAACAACGGAATACACCTTAACCGCGCTGCCAAACTGTCCAACAAAGTGGGACCACCTCAGGGCGACTGACACGCGACGATGCTGTCGCGGTGACCGGCAAGGTCACCGACCGTAACTGGTACCGCATCGAGCACGAGGGAGAGACGGCCTACATCTTCGGCACGCTGATCAAGGAAGTCGATCCCCGCGAGCTTGCGGCTTGGGAGAGAGTCGCCGACACTTCCGACCCCGCCAATTTTGAGGAGTTCCTCGCCGAATATTCCAGTGGAATGTTTGCGGAGAGAGCACGGGTAAGGCGTGATGAACTGGCCACATTACCATCATCATCCGCTGCCAACCCCGTTGACCTGGCGTTCTGGAATTCGGTTGAAGACAGCGTCGACCCAAAGGACTTGAACGCATACCTCTCTCAGTTTCCAAGCGGCGCTTTCGCCGTACTCGCTCGCAACCGACTAGAGAAGCTGAAGGAGAAACAAGTAGCAGTCGTTGCACCACCTCCGTCAACGATCCCCAGTACTCAGGCAACGCAGCCAGCAGTCGGGGTCTATCCAAAAACCTACAACCCGGGGGACACGTTCAAGGATTGTGACATTTGTCCCGAGATGGTGGTGATCCCGGCCGGCAGTTTTATGATGGGATCACCTTCCTATGAGGAAGGGCGCGACAACGACGAAGGCCCTCAGCATCGTGTGACGATCCACCAGCCCTTTGCGGTCAGCAAGTACGAGATTACGTTCAGGCAGTGGGATGCTTGCCTCGCACTCGGAGGGTGCAATGGCTACTGGCCTGACGATAAAGGCTGGGGTAGGAGTAATCGCCCGGTGATCAACGTAAGCTGGAACGATGTACAAGCGTATCTTCTTTGGCTAAGCCGAACCATTGGGACCCAGTATCGGCTCTTGAGCGAAGTGGAATGGGAGTACGTGACGCGTGCGGATACGACGACACCATTTCACTTCGGCTCGACGATCAGCGCCGACCAGGTGAACTACATGAACGTCCACGGCGAACATAAGACGGTGCCCGTGGGCAGTTTTCCGTCCAATGCCTTTGGTCTTAATGACGTGCACGGCAATGTATTCGAATGGGTTGGGGATTGTTGGAACAACTCGTATGCGCGGGCGCCCAGCGATGGTGCGGTGTGGACGAGGGGAGAATGCGGCAAGCGTGTGTTGCGCGGCGGCTCGTGGAGCAGCGAACCGACGCGCGTGCGCTCAGCGTATCGCCTCAGGGACGGGACAGCCATCCGGAGCTTCAACTACGGGTTCCGAGTTGCGAGAACGCTGCCATAAGACGGCTCAAGCAGCGTAGAAAATCACCCCCAGAAACGAATTTGAAGTGGACCTATGACGGATACCCTCACCTCCCTACTCGACCACGACCTCAGCGACGACTGCCCCATCTGCAGGGCGCAAGACGTTATCCAGATCGCCCTCCTCCCCGCCGCTGCAGCCTGGGAACTCAACAACGAACTCCCGCGCTTCTCCATCGCCCTTCACGGCGCGGCGGAACTCCTGGGGGCCATGCTCCTGGAGGGCGTGGAACGCAGCGACATCGACGCGGCGCTCGCGCGACTGCTCGACGACATCGAGGCGCGCATCGCGGAGGATCAGGTGATGGGCGGCCCGCCGAAGGGGAGCGCATAACAACGGGCGCGGCGAGGCCGGCCGATCGGCGGCGCGCGGCAACGCCGCGCATGTGACGCATGTTTGGTCTCGCGGGTGCCGCCGCATCCGAATTGAGAACGGCAGAGCAATAATCCCCCACTGAAGCGGCCGGTCGATCCGACTGCGGCGGACCAAAATGGGACCGCGTATAGCCTTCTGTCAGGGTTGCTCTGACTGGAAGGCGGGGGGGATGTATCGGGTGGAGTTGTACGCACGGGTTCGGCGGGCGTGTCATGTCGAGGGGATGAGCACCCGCGAGGCCTCGCGGGTGTTTGGTGTAGACCGCAAGACGGTCCGTAAGATGCTGTCGTTCTCGGTGCCGCCAGGGTATCGCCGAAGCGCGCCGCCGAGGCGGCCAAAGCTGGGTCCGTTCACGGGAATCATCGATCGGATCTTGGAAGACGATCGGACCAGCCACCGCAAGCAACGGCACACTGCGAAGCGCATCTTCGACCGCCTCCGGGACGAGTACGGTTTCACGGGCGGCTACACCATCGTGAAGGACTACGTTCGTGAGCAGGGGCTTCGGTCGCGTGAGGTGTTCGTGCCACTCTCCCATTCCCCCGGTCACGCCCAGGCGGACTTCGGCGAAGCGATGGCGGTGATCGGCGGCGCGTTACGGAAGATCCACTTCCTTGCCTTCGACCTTCCCCACAGTGATGGTTGCTTTGTTGCGGCCTATCCGGCGGAGACGACCGAAGCATTCTGCGATGGCCACAACGCGGCGTTTGCCTTCTTCGGCGGCGTCCCCCGATCCATCCTGTACGACAACACCAAGCTGGCGGTTGCCCGGATCCTGGGCGATGGGAAGCGGCAGCGAACGCGCGTCTTCACGGAGCTTCAGTCCCACTATCTGTTCGAGGACAGGTTCGGCCGGCCGGGCAAGGGCAACGACAAGGGCAAGGTCGAGGGACTGGTCGGCTTCATCCGGCGGAACTTCCTGGTCCCCGTCCCGCGTGCCGAGAGCTTCGCGGCCCTCAACGATGCTCTCGCCGAACAGTGCCGCCGGCGCCAGGCGGCGCGGCTGCGGGGCCACAAGGAGACCATCGGCGAGCGTCTCGAGCGGGATCGTCAAGTTCTCTTGCCATTGCCGCCTGCTCCCTATGATGCCTGCGATAAGCGCCCTGGACGGGCGAGTTCGCTGTCGCTGGTGCGTTACCGCAGCAACGACTATTCCGTGCCCGTGGCCTACGGCCACCGTGAGGTGCTCATCCGGGGCTACGTCGATGAGGTGGTGATCAGCTGCGGGGCCGAGGTGATCGCCCGGCACCGCCGGTCCTACGACAGCGAGGACCTGATCTTCGACCCGCTGCATTACCTGCCCTTGATCGAGCAGAAGATCGGCGCCCTCGACCAGGCCGCGCCATTGGCGGGCTGGGACCTGCCCGAGGCCTTCATCACTCTGCGGCGGCTCCTCGAAGCTCGTATGGGCAAGGCAGGCAAGCGCGAGTACGTCCAGGTGCTCCGTCTACTGGAGACCTTCCGGCTCGAGGAGGTCGAGGGTGCGGTCGGCGACGCCCTGCGGCTCGGCGCAATCGGCTTTGATGCGGTGAAGCACCTGGTACTGTGCCGCATCGAGCGGCGGCCGCCCAGGCTCAACCTCGACGTCTATCCGTATCTGCCGCGCGCCCGGGTCGCGATGACGTCCGCCAAGTCGTACATGAGCCTGCTGTCGGGGCTCGGCGCATGACCGACACACCGCAAGTGCTGCTCGCCCACCACCTCAAGACGCTGAAGCTGCCGACCTTCCTGCGCGAGTACGACAAGATCGCCCGGCAGTGCGCCTCGGAAGGCGTCGATCACGTCCGCTACCTGTTGAGACTCGCCGAGCTCGAGCTGATCGACCGCGAGCGCCGCATGGTCGAGCGGCGCATCAAGGCGGCGCGCTTCCCCGTGGTCAAGAGCCTCGACAGCTTCGACTTCAAGGTCATCCCCTCGCTCAACAAGGCGCTGGTCCTGGAGCTGGCCCGCTGCGAGTACATCGAGCGCCGCGAGAACCTCATCGCGCTCGGCAACAGTGGGACCGGCAAGACCCACATCGCCCTCGGTCTCGGCCTGGCGGCCTGCCAGAAGGGCCTCTCGGTCGGCTTCATCACCGCCGCCGCGCTGGTCCACGAACTCATCGAGGCCCGCGATGACAAGCAGCTGCTGAGGTTCCAGAAGAAGCTCGCCACCTACAAGCTTCTGATCGTCGACGAACTCGGCTTCGTGCCGCTGTCGAAGACCGGCGCCGAGCTGTTGTTCGAGGTGTTCAGCCAACGCTACGAGCGGGGCTCGACCCTGGTCACCACCAATCTGCCCTTCGACGAATGGACCGAGGTGTTCGGCTCCGAGCGCCTCACCGGCGCGCTCCTCGATCGCCTCACCCACCACGTCAACATCCTCGAGATGAACGGTGACAGCTACAGGCTCAACCAGAGCCGCAGGCGTCAAACCCCGACTGCTAACTGAACCGACCACCCAGCCCACGCTTGACCCCGTGGGCCCACAGGTCCCTCCCGCGCGCGCCGCCGCGTCAGCCTGTTGAGGGCACGCCGCGTCGCGCGCGGGGCCCTCCCGTGGACTACGGGGACAAGCCCGCAGCCGCCAAGCGGTCCCTTCTTACACCGCCGAGGTGGTCCCTTTTTGCTCCGCCATTGACACCGAATTACAAACCGGCGGCGCCGCGCCGACCGAGGGCGCCCGACGCGCGGCGCGCGCGATACTCTCGTTGTCACCGCGCGAGACGGGCGATCCAACCTGCGGGGTAATACCGGCGGTCATCATGAGTAACTCATTATGACCGCCGGCAAGCGCGACCGCGCGCCGCCGCCTATGCGGCGTGAGGCTGCGTGCCGATTGAGCGCCCATCGGTCATTCTTAATGACCGATGGCATAAGTCGCCGATAGGGATGAATAATGGTGCCCCGGGGCCGCTCCCTCCGGGGGATTTTTTGCCTCAAAGCCCTCCCCCCCCCCCCCGGAGGGCTTTGCCGGCCATGCGGCCGACCGGCAAAAAATGGTGCCCAGGGGCGGATTCGAACCACCGACACGCGGATTTTCAGTCCGCTGCTCTACCAACTGAGCTACCTGGGCCTCGCTCTGGACCCCGGCTTATACAGGGAAAACTTCGCCGCTGTCCAGCGCGCGTGGCGCGCGGTCAATCGGTCTCCGAATCGTCGTCGAAAATCAGCCCGCGGGCGTGGTCGCCCGGGATCGCGTAGCGGCCCCCGAGCCAGCCGGCGAGGTCGTCGTCGGCGCAGTGGCGCGAGCAGAACGGCGCGTACTCCGCCGCCATCGGGTGGCCGCACATCGGGCAGCGGGCCTTGCCTGATTGGCTCGCTCGGGTGGGGTTGTCGCGTGTCGCCATGGGCTCAACCGTATACCACGTCGTGGCCCTCGCGCGCGAGGGCGGTGTCGGCCCGAAGCTCGACCTCACGGCCGGTCGCATCGCCCAAGGCGGCGATCGCGCGGTTGCCCGGCCGCGCGAGTTCGGCTTCGATCTCGGGTGCGACGGCGAGCGTGATCCGGCCGGGCGCCGCGTGCAGCGCGTCGCGCGCCACCCGGCGGACGATGTCGAGCGCCACCGTCTCGGCCGATTTCAAGCCGTGGCGGGCGCCGCACTTGGGACAGGGCGCGCCGATCGTCTCGATGAGCGTCGGGCGCTCGCGCCGGCGCGTCATCTCGACCAGGCCGAGGTGGGTGAAGCCGCCCGGCGGCGCCGCGGCGCGGTCGCCGGCGAGCGCCGCGCGCAGCGCGTCGAGCACTTGGCTCTGCTGGTCGTCGCGTTTCAAATGGGCAAAGTCGATGACGATCAGCCCGCCAATCGCGCGCAGCCGCAACTGGCGGGGGATCTCCTCGGCCGCTTCGAGATTGACGTGCAACAGCGCCTCGCCGCCGCCGCTGGCGCCGCGCGTGTCGACATCGACGGCCGTGAGCGCCTCGGTTTCGTCGATCACCAGCCGGCCGCCCGACGGCAGCGCGACGGTTCGACCGAGTGCCTCCTCGAGCGCCGCCTCGACGCCGAATCGCTCGAAGATCGGCGCATCCTCGCGGTAGGCCTGGAGCGTGTCCGACAGCTCGGACAGCAGCTCGGCACAAAACCGTCGGACATCGGTCAGGACGGCGACCGAATCGACGTGGACTTGCGCCAACCCGGCGTCGCCGTGATCGCGCAGGCAGCGCAGCACCGGATCGAGGTCGCGCTGCAGCAGCGCCGGCGCCTGGGCGCCCCTGCGCCGCGATTGGATCGCTGTCCAACGGGCGCGCAACAATGCCGCCTCGCGCGCAAATTCGGCGGCCTCGACATCGGCGGCCGCGGTGCGCACGATGTAGCCTTCGCCCGGTTCTGCGAGGCCGCCGACGATCTCGCCGAGCCGCGCGCGCAGCGCCTCGTCCTCGATGCGCCGCGAGATGCTGACCCGCCCCTGCCCCGGTGCCAGCACGAGCCGGCGGCCGGCGAACATCGGCCGCATGGTCAGCCGCGCGCCCTTGTCGCCAGCGGCGTCGCGCTGGACCTGGACGAGCACCGCCTCGCCCTCATGGACCAGCGCGCCGATCGGCTGCGTCGGGCTATCCGGGTCGGTCCGCGCATCGGCGCCGTTGAGGAAGCCGTCTCGCCCGGCGCCGATGTCGACGAAGGCGGCCTGAATGCCGGCGACGATACGCACCACGCGGCCGAGATAGACGTTGCCGACCAGGCTCTCGTTGCCGGCGCGGTGGTGCAGCACCTCGACGGTACGGTCGCCCGAAAGCAGCGCGATCCGCGTCTCGCCCGGCGAGACGTTGACGACGCAGGTATCCGCGGCCCCGGTCATGTCACGACAGGCCGGACACCGGCGGCGGCGAGCAGCGCCGCGGCCTCGACGGCCGGCAGGCCGACGACGCCGGTGTAGGAACCGTTGATCCAGCGCACCAGCGCCGCGGCGCGCCCCTGGATGGCGTAGCCGCCGGCCTTGCCCTGCCACTCGCCGCTCACCAGGTAGTCGTCGATCTCGCGCCGGTCGAGCCGTTTGAACATGACCCGCGTGGCGACCAGCCGGCTGTGCTCGGTACCGCCCGCGTCGATCACGCAGATGCCGCTGTAGACCGTATGGCGGCGCCCCGAGAGCATATCGAGACAGCGCCTGGCGGCCTCGTCATCCTCGGCCTTGGGCAGGATGCGCCGGCCGCAGGCGACGACGGTGTCGGCGCCGAGCACGACCGAGCCGGCGTGTCGCGCGGCGACCGTGCGCGCCTTCTCACACGCGAGCCGAATTGCGAGCCGGCGCGGCGTTTCTTGCGGACGCGGGGTTTCGTTGGGGCCGGCCGGATCGACGAGATCGGGCTCATACCCGATCTGGCCGAGGATCGCGAGCCGGCGCGGCGATGCCGAGGCCAGGACGAAGCGCGGGACGCTTTGGCCGTCTGGCATGGCGCAGCGGACTTACTTGTAGCGGAAGGTGATCCGGCCCTTGGTCAGATCATAGGGCGTCAACTCGACGGTCACGCGATCGCCGGCGAGCACGCGAATACGGTGCTTGCGCATTTTGCCGGCGGTATGGGCAAGAATTTCGTGGTCGTTGTCGAGCTTGACGCGGAACATCGCGTTGGGCAGTCGTTCGGTCACAACGCCCGGAAATTCGAGTACGTCTTCTTTGGCCATGGCTCCTCGGCTAAGTGTTGGGCTGGCAGGAACATGATGAGAAACGCGTGCTGCGTCAAGGTGTTTGGCGCTTTCCGTGGTTGCGCGTCGTGCTCAAACGACGGGCGGCGGGGCCGGCGTGAAGCGCTCCTTGATGCGCTTCATGAGCTGATCGCGCACCTGGCGGTAGGCGTCCAGTCGGGTCTCGCGGTTGCCTTCGACGATCGACGGGTCGAAGGTCGCCCAGAACTCGACCTCGCAGGCCATGGTGCGGGTCATTTCGATGGCGCGGTGCTGGGCAGCGGGCGCCAGCGTGATGACCAGATCGTAGCTGTCGTCATCGAGGTCGTCGAAGGTCTTCGGGTAATGGCGGCTGAGATCGATGCCGATCTCGTCCATCACGGCGACCGTGAAGGGGTCGACCTCCTGCTTCCGGACGCCGACCGAATCGACGTAGACTTGGCGGCCGAACAGGAATTTCATGATGCCCTCGGCCATCGGCGAGCGCACCGAGTTCATGCCGCAGGCGAACAGCACGGCATGGGGGAGATCGCCCATCGCCTTAACCCGGCGTTCTGACCATGGACAGGCGCGTCTTCGCGTCGGGCGGTCGCCGAGCCGCTAGGAGAAGGCCGCGGAGCGTAGCCTGGGCTACGGTCAAGGCCTTCGACGACGCGCACGCCCCGCCCGGCGCGACCCGAAGGGCGGCGGATCTCGAACGACAGGCCGCGTCAAAACGCTTGCCCGATGCGCAAGCATCGCGCTGCACGCCTTTCCTAGCCTGTCGTCCGATATCCGCCGTGCCGCACCTGTCCATGGTCAGAACTCCGGGCTAACCGCGGATGTGCAGGACGCACAGCAGGGTGAACAGCCGGCGCGCGGTGGGAAAGTCGATGTCCACCTTGTCGGCCAGCCGTTCGCGCAACAGCTCCGAGCCCTCGTCGTGCAGGCCTCGGCGTCCCATGTCGATGGCCTCGATGCGTGACGGGCTGGCGGTTTTGATCGCCTCGAAGTAGCTCTCGCAGACCGTGAAGTAGTCCTTGATCAGGCGCCTGAACGGCGTGATCGGCAGCGGCAATTTGTCGAGCGGCGCGTCTTCGGTGTCGTTGATCTCGAGGATCAGCCGCCCCTCCTCGATCGAGAGGCGCAGGTGGTACGGACCGTCGCCGCAGCGCTTGGGCGCGAAGTGGTTGTCTTCCAGGAGATCGAAGATGGCGACGCGGCGCTCGTGCTCGATCTCGGGATTGCGGCGGACGACCGTGCGCTCGTCGAGCGTCAGGTCGACGATCTTGTGGCTGTCGTTAGCCGCCGCTTCGGCCACCGCGCCTAGTCCTTGCTTTCCAGGCCGAGGCGAAGCGCGACCGAGCGCGCGTGCGCGCCGAGCCCCTCGGCCTCGGCGAGCCTGATCGCGGCGGGACCGACACGGGCAAGGCTCGCGGCGTCGCAGCCGATGATCGAGCTGCGCTTGAGAAAATTGTGCACCGACAGGCCCGACGAAAAACGCGCGCCGCGCTCGGTGGGCAGCACGTGGTTCGGGCCGGCGACGTAATCACCGATCGCCTCGGGCGTATAGCGGCCAAGGAAGATGGCGCCCGCATGCCTTACCTTGGCGGCGAGCGCGTCAGGCTCGGCGACGGCGAGCGCGAGGTGCTCGGGCGCCAAGCGATCGATCAAGGGCGCCGCGTCGGTGATGCGTGCGACGCACAGGATCGCGCCGTTGTCGCGCCAGCTCGCGCGTGCGATGTCGGCGCGTTCGAGCCCGTCCAGCTGGCGATCGACCGCGGCCTCGACGGCGTCGGCGAGGGCCGTGTCATCGGTGATCAGGATCGACCGCGCCGCGCTGTCGTGCTCGGCTTGCGCCAGGAGGTCGGCGGCGATCCATTCGGGATCGTTGGCGGTGTCCGCGACGACGACGATCTCCGACGGCCCGGCGATGGCGTCGATGCCGACGACGCCGAAGAGCTGGCGCTTGGCCGCCGCGACATAAGCGTTGCCGGGCCCGACGATCACATCGACCGCATCGACCGCCGCGGTGCCCAGCGCGAGCGCGGCGATTGCCTGCGCACCGCCGACGCGCAGGATGCGATCGATCCCGGCGAGGCGCGCCGCGGCCAGCGCCGCCGGGTTGAGCGTACCGCCGGGCGTCGGCATCGCCATGACGATGCGGCCGACGCCGGCGACCTTGGCGGGCAGCACGGTCATCAACACCGAGGACGGGTAGGCCGCCGTGCCGCCCGGCACGTAGACGCCCGCGGCGTCGACCGGCGTCCAACGCGCGCCGAGGCGCAGGCCGGCCTCGTCGCGATAGTCGATATCTTCCGGCATTTGGCGGCGGTGATGATCCTCGATGCGCCGCGCGGCGAATTCGAGGGCGGCCACGGTATCGGCCGGACAGTCGTCCGCCGCGGCATCGATCTCGTCGGCGCCGATGAACAATCGATCGGCGTCCAGCTCGACCCGATCGAAGCGCCGCGTCAGCTCGATCAGCGCGGCGTCGCCGCGTTTGCGTACGTCGTCGATGATCTCGGCCACAACGCCGGCGACGTCCGCGTCGCGCCCGCGCGCCGTCGTGACGATGGCCGCGAACGCCGCTTCGAAACCGGTGTCGCCGGCGTCCAGCCTACGCGCCATCGATGACCTGCCGGAGCCGCTCGATCCAGCCACCGATCGCCTCGGGGCGTGTCTTCAACGCGGCCCGGTTGACGATCAGGCAGGCGGTGACGTCGGCGATATGCTCAACCTCGACGAGGCCGTTGGCGGCAAGCGTCTCGCCAGTCGCGACCAGATCGACGATGCGCCGGCACAAGCCGAGCGACGGCGCGAGTTCCATCGCCCCCGACAGCTTGACGCATTCGGCCTGTACGCCGCGCGCGGCAAAATGGCGCTGCGTGATGACCGGGTACTTGGTCGCGACCCGAACATGGCTCCAACGCGCCGGATCATCGTCGGGCGCCATTTCGGCCGGCTCGGCGACGACCAGGCGGCAGCGCGCGACACCGAGGTCGAGCGGCGCGTATATTTCCGGATAGTCGAACTCCATCAACACGTCACGCCCGGCGATGCCGAGCTGGGCGGCGCCGAAGGCGACGAAGGTCGCGACATCGAAACTGCGCACGCGAACGATCGAGATATGCGCGTGGTTGGTGGCGAAGCGCAGTTGGCGGGCATCAGCGTCGTCGAAGGCCGCCTCCGGCGTGATACCGGCACGCGCCAGGAGCGGCATGACCTGGTCGGTCACGCGGCCCTTGGGCACGGCGATGACAAGGCGGTCGGTCGACGCGGCGGACACCGCCTCGTTGCCGGATGTGGGGACTGGCTCGGGCATGAGACGGATCGGCCGTTAGGTCGAAATTCGCTCGATATCGGCGCCGCAGGCCGCCAGTTTCTCCTCGATCCGCTCGTAACCCCGGTCGAGGTGGTAGACGCGGTCGATGATCGTATCGCCCTCGGCGGCGAGACCCGCCAAGACGAGCGAAACCGAGGCGCGCAGGTCGGTCGCCATGACCGGTGCACCGATCAGCTTGGGCACGCCGCGGATCAACGCCGCCGCGCCATGCACCGTGATGTTGGCGCCCATGCGCGTCAGTTCCGGCACGTGCATGAAGCGGTTCTCGAAGATCGTCTCGCTGATCATGGCGGCGCCCTGCGCGGTCGCCATCACGGCCATCATCTGTGCCTGCAGGTCGGTCGGGAAGCCGGGATAGGGTTGGGTCATGATGTCGGTCCCGGTGACCATCGCGTTTTCGCGGCGCACGCGGACGCCGTTCTCGGTCGGCTCGAGCAAGACACCGGCCTCGGCGAACTTCTCGCCGACGACGCCAAGCAGGCTCATCTCGGCGCCGACCAGTTCGATGTCGCCGTCGGTGACCGCCGCCGCGGCGGCATAGGTGCCGGCCTCGATGCGGTCGAACACGACGGCGTAATCGGCGCCGTGCAGCGTCTCGGCGCCGGTGATGCGCAGCTCGTCGGTGCCGATCCCCTCGATCTCGGCGCCCATGGCGACCAGGCAGCGCGCCAGGTCGCATACCTCGGGCTCGCGCGCGGCATTGCCCAGCACCGTCTCGCCGTCGGCGAGGCACGCCGCCATCAGGAGGTTTTCGGTGGCGCCGACCGAGACTGTCGGGAACTGGATTTGCGCGCCCTTCAACCGTCGCGTCACCCTGGCGTCGACGTAGCCGTCGACCAGATCGATCTCGGCGCCGAGCTGTGCCAGCCCCTTGAGGTGCAGATCGACCGGCCGGTTGCCGATGGCGCAGCCACCGGGCAGTGATACCCGCGCGCGGCCGCAGCGCGCAAGCAGCGGACCGAGCACCAGGACCGAGGCGCGCATGCGCCGCACGAGGTCGTAGCGCGCCGTCGTGTAGACGATGTTGCCGGCATTGAGCGCCAGCACCCGACCGGTGTGGCCGCCGTTGCCGGCCTCGCCGTCGAGGCTGAGCGCGACACCGAGTTGGCGCAGCAGCGAGGCGAGCGTCGTGATGTCGGCGACGTGCGGTAGGTTGCTCAGGCGCAGCGTCTCGCCGGTCAAAATGCTCGCCGCCATCAGGGGCAACGCCGCGTTCTTCGCGCCGCCGATGGCAATCGCGCCCTTGAGCGGCCGCCCACCGCGAATCCGAATCTTGTCCACGAACCACCCTTATCCCGCCGCCGTTCGGGCCCGTGACGGCGCGCGCAAGAAACGCCGCCGCGCGCGCCAATGCAAGCGCAAATATGGCACGGAACGCGCTGGAGCCCGGACGTGGCCTGTTTTACTCGAACGATGGGCGCCGCTCAAGCCGCCCCGCGCATCACATCACTCGTCGACCGGATCGGTCGCGGCGGCGCTGCGCGCACGTTGTTGGTTTTTGCGCCGTATCAGATTTATGCGCAATTGCGCGGCGCGGCGCGATTCGCGCGCTTCCGCGTCGGGGCGTGCCGTTCCGGGCGGCGGGTCGGCGTCGCCGGGCCCGGATGTCGGCGTTGATCCTTGCGGCTTTCGAGCCACGTCGATGTCACTCGTTAATGTATGCCACGGCGACTTGCCTAGGCGGTGGCACTGTGGCATTTTGCGCGGCGCCCCTCAAGGCCGTCGTAGCTCAGTGGTAGAGCGCATCCTTGGTAAGGATGAGGTCCACAGTTCGATCCTGTGCGACGGCACCATTTTTCGTACACGGGGCGGAGAATTCGGCCAACGAACCTTGGAGTGCCGCGCCGATGTCGAGCCCCGGTATGTCCCGTCTCAGTCACGCCCTTGGCGTTCTCGCCGTCGTCTGGCTCGCCGCCGCACCGGCTAGCGAGGGCCGCGCCGATCCGGCCGAAGCCGAGCGCATTCGCGGCGCCATCGAAGATGCCTTGGGCAGCCTCCAGTTTCCGTGGAAGGCCGGCGGTGAGATTACCGTCAACGAGATCGGCGGCGCATATCACGTGGTGATTCCCGGCGTCACCCTGGACCCGGGGCAAGAGTTCGAGGGTCGGAGCGAGGGCATCCTCGATTTCGGCGACGTCTCGATCATCGCCAAGCCGCTCGACGACGACCGCTATCACGTCGACGTCACGCTTCCCAACCGCATGTCGTTTCGCGAGCCGGGCGGCGAGGTCGCCGCGCTCATAACCATCGGCACGCAGCGTTTCGAGGGCGTCTGGGTGCCGGCCTTCGAGACCTTCATCGAGGCCGATGCGGCCTACCAAGACATCTGGCTGACGGTTCCCGGTTCGCAACCCATGATGACTCTGTCCGAGCTCACCATGCGCGTCGCCGTGGAAGAGAATACGCCGGGTTCATGGAGCGGGCCGTCGGTAACCAAGTTGAGCCAGCTCCGCTTCGAGGTGCCCGAGAGCGGCGAGCGCTTCGGCCTCGGCGAATTCGAGGTGCGCGCTTATGTCGACGCCATGCGGCTCGGCGACTGGAGCCGGTTCATGCGCGAGGTGACCGGCATGATCGAGCAGCTCCAGGCGCAAGCGGGCACGGCCGAACCCGACCCGGCGGCTCTGCTCGCCCTCTTGACCGACATGCCTCGACTCTTTTCCGGCGTGTGGTCGGACATGACGATTTCCAACGTCACTGCCGAGGACGCCAGCGGGGCGCGCGTCTTCGCCATGGACCGCATGACGACGTATTTCGGCCTCAACGGTATCGACCAATCGCGCGCCGGCGCCCAGTTCCGCTACACCCATTCGGGCCTCGATGTCGCCGCGCTCGAGGGCGTCACGAAGCAGGTGGTGCCGGGTGACGAGACGGTCGAGATCGAAGCCGTCGACCTGCCGACCCAGGCCTTGTGGGAGGGCATCATCGAAGTCATCAAGTCGTCGGCCGAGATGCCCCCCGAGCTCGTCCAGATGATGCTGTTGCAGCGCGTGACCGAAGCGGTCTTCGCGGCATCGAGCGGCCTCAACATCACCAAGCTGAACCTCGATGCGCCGGGCATCGACATCACCGGCACCGGCGGCATCAAGGCCGACGGCGCGTCGATGCACGGCGTCACCGGGCAATTCGACGCGACGGTCCGCGGCATCGACAACATGGTTGCCGCGATGTCGGATGCGCCCGAGGACGACAACACCATGGAGATGGCCATGGCGCTCTCGATGATGCAGGCGCTCGGCGCTCCCGAGCCCGATGAGGACGGCGTCAGCGTCAGGCGCTATCTCCTGACCATCGGCGCGGACGGCCAAGTGCTGCTCAATGGCAACGATCTCATGGCGATGCTCGGCCCGATGATGGGCCAACCGCCGGCGCCGTAGCCCGTCACCGTCGATGGACCACCTGCTCGACGTCAAGGGCCTCGCCTGTCCGCTGCCGGTGTTGCGCGCCAAGAAGGCGATTCGCGACGTGCCGCCCGGCGAGATTCTCGAAGTGCTCGCGACCGACCCAGGCGCAGTCAAGGACTTCGAGGCGTTCTGCGAGACCACCAAGCACACGCTTCTCGCCTGCTCCGAGGACGGCGGCGTCTACACCTTCCAGATCCGCAAGAAGAGCTGATCTCACCGCGCTTGCCAGCGGCGCCGCGCGGCCTTACCTTACGCCTGTCTCAACGGGGTGCCTCTGGCTGAGAGGCGTTGCGCCCATATGCAGCGTCGACCCGTCGAACCTGATCCGGATCATACCGGCGGAGGGATTTGAGATCGGCTCGACACACCGCCTCACCTCCACCGCCAAGGAATGGAGGAAGAGGTGATCAAACCTATCGCGATTGTCGCCGGCATGTTTATCGCCGGCATAGCGTTCCCCGCCGCGGCGGGGAACCACCAGCCGACGCTGACGGTCTACACGTACTCATCGTTCGTTTCCGAATGGGGCCCCGGCCCCGCCATCAAGCAGGCCTTCGAAGCCGACTGCGCCTGCACGCTCGACTTCGTCGGTCTCGAGGATGGCGTCTCGGTGCTCAGCCGCCTCAGGCTCGAGGGCGTCAATACGAAGGCCGATGTCGTGCTCGGCATCGACACGAGCATCATGGCCGAGGCCCGCGCGACGGGACTTCTGGCGCCCCACGGCGTCGACCTGGACCACCTCGCCCTGCCGCATCCCTGGGACGACGACGTCTTCGTGCCGTTCGATTACGGGTACTTCGCCGTGATCTACGACAAGACGCGGCTGGCCGACCCGCCGACCAGCCTCGACGCGCTGGTCAACGGCGACCCGGCCGAGAAGATCGTCATACAGGACCCGCGCACCAGCACGCCCGGACTCGGCCTCTTGCTGTGGATGCAGAAGGTCTACGGCGACGGTGCGCCTGACGCCTGGGCCAAGCTCAACGCGCGCGTGCTGACCGTGACCAAGGGTTGGAGCGAGGCCTACGGTATGTTCCTCGACGGCGAGGCGCCGATGGTGCTGAGCTACACCACCTCGCCGGCCTACCACGCGATCGTCGAGCAGGAGGACCGGTTCGTCGCGGCGACGTTCGCCGAAGGTCACTACATGCAGGTCGAGGTGGCGGCGCTGGTCAGGAGTGCGGCCGAGCCCGAGCTGGCGCGGCGCTTCCTGCGCTTCGTCGTCTCGCCCGGCTTCCAATCGACCATCCCGACCGGCAACTGGATGTATCCGGTGATCGAACTGGCCGAAGGCCTGCCGCCCGAGTTCGCCGCCCTGCCCAGGCCCGCCGCCGCGCTGTTGTTCGCGCCAGAGGCGGTCGCGGCCAACCGCAAGGGGTGGATCGACGCCTGGCTCGAGGCGATGAGCCGCTGATGGCGCGCGCCGCGCCGGCGCTGCTGCCCGGAATGGCGGTCCTCGCGGGGCTTGCGCTTCTGGTCGGCGGCGCGCTCGGCGCGCTGCTCGCGGCGGCGCCGGCGGACGCATCGGCCAGCCTGTGGGGCGACACCTATCTCGGCCGGGTCGTCGTGTTCACCCTGTGGCAGGCGTCGCTGTCGGCGCTGATCTCGGTCGGCATGGCGGTGGCGGTCGCGCGTGCGCTCGCGCGGCGCGCCGAATTTCCGGGGCGCGATCTGCTGCTCCGTCTGTTCGGCCTGCCGCTGGTCATCCCGGTCATCGTCGCGGTGCTTGGCATGGTTGCGGTCTATGGCCAGAACGGCATGGTCAACCGGCTGCTCGCCGGGATCGGCCTGCCGACCGGCCAGTTCCTCTACGGTCTCTCCGGCATTCTCATCGCCCATGTCTTCTTCAACATGCCGCTGGCGACGCGGTTGCTGCTCTACGCCTGGCAATCGGTGCCCGGCGAGACCTGGCGGCTGGCGAGCCAGCTCGGCATGTCGTCGGGTCAGATCTTCCGGCTGATCGAATGGCCGCTGCTGCGCCACGTCATCCCGGGCGTCGCCGGGCTGGTGTTCATGCTCTGCTTCACCAGCTTCACAGTTGTGCTCACGCTGGGCGGCGGGCCCGGCGGGACGATCATCGAGGTGGCGATCTATCAGGCGCTCCGGCTCGACTTCGACCTGACCCGGGCGGTCACCCTCGCGCTCGTTCAAATTGCTTTGTGCGCCGCCTTCGTCGGCTGCGGCATGCGTTTCGCCCGTGCCGTGTCGACGGCCCCCACCGAGGGCCGACTGCTCGGCCGGCCCGACATCGCGTCGCGCGGTGGGCGCATCGCCGATGCCCTGGTGATCGTCGTGGCGGTCATCATCGTGCTGCTGCCCCTGGTCGCCGTGGTCGCCGCCGGGCTGCGCGGGCCGCTCATCGACGTGCTGGCCGACGCGACGCTGTGGCGCGCGGCGGCGCGCAGCCTCACGATCGCGCTCTCGGCCGGGGTGCTCGCGCTGGTCCTCGGCTGGGCGATCCTGCTGACCAGCCGCGAGCTGCGCATGCGCCGCTGGCGCCCGCGCGCCGCCGAGGCGGTCGAGTTGAGTGGCTCGCTCGTGCTGGTCGTTTCGCCGATCGTGCTCGGCGCCGGCCTGTTCGTCGCCTTGATGCCGTTGACCGACGTTTTCTCGGTCGGCCTCGAATTGGTCGTCGTGGTCAACGCGATGATGGGGCTGCCCTATGTCATTCGGCTCTTGGGGCCTCCGCTGATGCGCGTCGCCGAGCAGCACGACCGGTTGTGCGCCAGCCTGGGCATCGCCGGCTGGAACCGCCTCGGTCTCGTCGAGTGGCCCGTGCTGCGCCGTCCGGCCGGGCTCGCGCTCGCCGTCTGCTCGGCGCTCGCGATGGGTGATCTGGGCGCCATCGCCCTGTTTGGCACGCGCGAGACGGCGACGCTGCCGCTGCTTCTCTACCAGCGCATGGGCAGCTACCGGCTCGACGAGGCGGCGGTGACGGCGTTGGTCCTGGTGACGATGTGTTTGGTTCTGTTCGTCGTCATCGAACGCGGGATGGGCGGTCGTGGCGCGCGTTGAACTCGATCGGGTGACGTTTCACTATGCCGACATGGCGATGTCGTTCTCGCTGACCATCGCCGACGGCGAATGCTTCGCGGTGATCGGCCCGTCGGGCGCCGGCAAGACGACGCTGATCTCGTTGATCGCCGGCTTCGACCGCGCGCTCTCGGGCCGTGTGATGATCGACGGCCGCGACGTCACCGACCTCGCGCCGGCGGCCCGGCCGGTGACCACGCTGTTTCAGGAGCACAACCTGTTCGCCCATCTCAACGCCGCTCAGAACATCGGCCTCGGCATCGACCCGGGGCTCAAGCTCGCCGACGACGACCACGGCCGCGTCAGCGCGGCGCTCGCCCGCGTCGGCTTGGCCGGCCTCGAGGAGCGCCTGCCGCGTCAGCTCTCGGGCGGCCAGCGCCAGCGCGTCGCGCTGGCCCGCAGCCTGGTGCGCAAGCACCCCGTCCTGCTGCTCGACGAGCCGTTCGCGGCGCTTGGCCCGGCATTGCGCTTCGAGATGCTCGACCTGGTCGACGAGCTGCGTCGCTCGGCCGGGCTGACCGTCGTGCTGGTCAGCCATCAGCCCGAGGACGCGCGGCGCATCGCGCAGCACGCGGCCTTTATCGACGACGGCCGCGTCGCGGCAACAGGCGCGATCCCCGACCTGCTCGACGATCCGCCGAACGCCGCCCTCGCCGCCTATCTGGGGATCGGCTGACGGGGTGGTCCGAGGCAAGGTACCGACGGGAGGACGCCGGACGCGGTGATGGCAATGCGTCGTGTCAGCTTCGCACCATGATCATCGAGACGAAACTGGAAGCTCGATGGTCGGTTGGCCCGGAGTGGGGATTGGCGATGTCCGCTTTACGTCCCCAATCAGACATCCGCGACAAGTTCACCGGATGTCGAAAATTGACCCTAGGTGGTCATCTGTGGTGATTCTCGATCAACGCGGATGCTTCACCGTTCGCTGTATGTCGGTGGCGTTGTGCATGTATTCTCCCGAAATGAACCTCGTACTCAAGAGCGAGCGACTCTTGCTTCGGCCTTTGGCGGAAACGGATGCGCATGTGGAAGTTGAAATGGGTACAAACCCAGAGGTCATGAGGCACATCGGCGGGGTGGAAACGAAAGACGAAATTGTCAGAGAAATGGCGAAATACACTAAACGATGCGCTGGCGGGTGTATTGGAGTCTGGTGCGTGATCGATCGCTCGACGAATGAAAAACTGGGAAATGCAATGCTCCTGCCATTGCCCATTGACGAGGACGACACGAACTGGGATTTGGTGGCCGGAGATGACCTGCCGGAGGGTGAAATTGAGATTGGCTACATGTTCAGGAAATCGGCATGGGGCAAAGGCTACGCAACAGAGGCCTGCAATCGCTTGCTGAAATTCGCATTCGAAGAGACGCCCTTGAATGAAGTCGTTGCCGTCGTAGACTCACAGAACACCACCTCACGGAATGTGGTCGAGAAATGCGGCATGGCCTTTGAAGGCATGCGCCGCGCCTATGCGGAGCAATGCCTGGGCTTTCGGATCACCCGCCAGCAGTGGTTGGAAAGAAATCAAAGAGCCTCCTGACGTAGCATTCAGACCATTCAGCAACGCCCAAATCGCGATGTTGTTTCCCAACCGCATGGCAACTCTTGGCTATTCGCGGACATCTGTTGGGTAACGCTGCGGTGGCGGCTTGGCGCGTGATAGCGGACGTCGGCGGGCCACTTCGCTGGACGGAAGGCTAGGCCCATTGCGCTTCTTATACCAGTGAGCCTATGAAATCACCTTCATGATCCATGGATAGGCGCAGAGGGTTCGCATACGATCCGGTTCTGCGATGAGGTCGATCCATGCTTGGCAACAGGCGTCGATGATGGCCTCGGTGTCGTCGAGGACGCGGAGCGATAGGAAGCGTTCGCGTAGGTAGAGCCAAACCCGCTCGACGGGGTTGAGTTCGGGACTGTAAGGCGGCAACAGCGCCAAGGTGACGTTGTCGGGGACGGTGAGGGCGCGCTCGTCGTGCCAACCGGCGCCGTCGCACATCATGACGGCGTGCGCATCCTGGTCCAGGGTATCGGCGAAGTGTGCGAGAAACAGGTCCATGACCTTGGCGTTGACGCTCGGCATCACCAGGGTGACGTCGTCGCCGGTGTCCGGGCGCACGGCGGAGAAGATGTAGGCCCACTGGTAGCCGATTTGACGCGTCCCGGGGGCACGCTCGCCCCTGCGCCACCACCGGTGACACACCCGGCCCTTGTTGCCGACGCGCGCTTCATCCTGAAACCACAGCTGTAGGCGCTTGTCGGGATGCGCCGCGGCGGTCGCCTTCAGGATGTCGCGAAGCCCCCTTTTTTGAAGCGCTCCTGCGCTTCGGCGTCCCTTCGCGGGTGGCTCGGGCGCGCCTTCTGGCGGGAAAATCCCATCCGCCGTAGAACCCGGGTCATGCTCGAGGGGTGGTAGGTCTTGGCGAAGCGCTCCTCCAGCCAGCGGCACAGATCGGCCCGGGTCCAGGCGCAAACCCCGTCGCGCTCAGGCTCCGGCCCGGCGATGATGACCGCCGCCAGCGCCGCTTCCTCGTCTGCCGTCAGCCGCCGCGGCGAGTAGCCCTTTGGACGGTCGTGAAGCCCCTCCAATCCCTTTGCATTGTAACGAACAACCGCGTCGCGAAGCGTTTGGCGATCCATCCCCGCAAGCCGCGCGGCATCAGCCCGGGGCATCTCCTCCAAAGCATTCGCGATCCCATAGGCCCGCGCCGCCGCTCGACCGTACGATTCCACGCGAGCCCAGCGCCGAAGCTCCAAAGGCGTCAAATCATCCCGTATCTTGAGTGCTGATCCCATGACATCCCCCACATCTGGTGGGAGACCATAGAATCACAATCCGCCATCATCCGCCATCAATGAATATCCCGAGAGTCAATTCAGGCGCTCACTGGTATTAGATCAGCCGACGAGGCACCAGCTTCTCGGGTTCAGCCACGAGGTCGCTGGCAATCGCCTTGGCGGTCTCGCCACATAGCAGCGGGCCGAGGACACCGTTCATTCAGCGGTTGACGACAAGCAGTCGAGGACGGCCCGCACCTGCGCGGCAAAGTCGTCGCGCCCGGGTGCGAAGCTACCCTCGAAAAGCACAGTTCCTATGGTGAAGCCATCGACGCCGGCGTCATCGAGGAGCTTGATCTGAGCGCGGTCGACGATGCTGCCCGCGACGATCAGTTCACCGCCCTCGAGGGCAGTTCGGGCGGCTCTCACGAGGTCGATCGGCGCGGCGTCGACCGCTCGGTAGGCGAGTAAATCGGCGCCGGCACAGCCCTCCGCCATGTATTCCCGGCAGTCCCTGGCAATGTCCTCGGGCCGACCTTCGAGGCGCGTCGGGTGGTCGACCGGATGTCCCGGAAAGGGAAAATACGCGATGCCGGTGCCCGACAGGATCGCCTTGACGGCGCCGATGTCGGTACCCCCCAGAAGCCGGTCGACGCCAATGTCGACGGCTGTCCGGGCCGAATTAAGGCACGCCGCCGGCGTTTCGCTAACGACTTCCATGTAACTCGTGGCCCCGGCGTTCTTGATGCGCCTGTTCAGCTCGATGAGTGTCTCATGCGAAACGCCGACGTCCTTGAACCCGATATGTCGAAGATCGAGCGGCAGCACCTGGTCCAACATGTCCAGGCAATTCGGGACCGTCTCGTCGTCCTGGGTCAGCATGAGGATGAAGTACATCGTACGCCCCGGCGCATCGTCGCGATCACGGCATTCAGATTGATGACGTGTCGGTAACTACCATAGTGAATTCTGTCGGCCCGTCATCCGTGATGGCCGGCTCATCGGTGTGGCGAGGATCGCCTTAGGCCTCCATCATTACCTTGCGCAGCACCAGCTTCTCTGGCTCGGCCATCAGGCCGCTGGCGATCGCCTCGGCGGGCGGCTTGAAGCTGATCTCGACCGGTTCGTGCGGCGGCACGACCGGCTCGCCGTCGGCCGCGACCGCGTAGTAGATCGGCGTGTAGTTGACGTGGCTCCACGGGCTGAACAGCGTGCCCGGCGCGTGCAACAAAGCGCCGACCGTGATGTCGAGCCCGGTCTCCTCGCGGAACTCGCGGACCAGCGCCTGCTCGGCGGTCTCGCTTGCCTCGACCCCGCCGCCCGGGAACTTCCAGGCGAATACCTCGCCGATGTACTCGGCCGAGATCAACACGCGGCCGGCGCGCAGCAGCACACCATAGGCGCGATAGTTCTCGGGATTGTCGTCGGTCGACATCGAGTCGCTCCATTTGCCTCCAATACTCCGCGCCTATAGTAGCCCGACCCGCAACCGGAGGCGACGATGGACCGCATGTTCCCCGAGACCGGCCGCGACTGGGACGCACTCGAGCACGAGATGATCGAGGCGAGCCGCGACGACCTGCCGTGGCGCACCGGACGGACCCACAAGACGGCCTTCCACGCGAGCGACGATGTGCTCGAGGTCGTCGAGAAGGCGTATACAAAATATCTAGGTGACAACGCGCTTTACACGGCGTTCTTCAAGAGTCTCTGGAAGTTCGAGAAGGAGATTCTCGGGATGACCGCCGAGATGCTCAACGGCGACGCGGCGACCGCCGGTATCACCACCGCGGGCGGCACTGAAAGCAACCTGATCGCGGTCAAGGCGGCGCGCGATTACGCCCGAACCCACCGGCCCCTGGCGAGGGCGCCCGAGATCCTGTGCGCGCGCACCGCGCACCCCTCGTTCAACAAGGCGGCCGACATTCTGGGCCTCACCGTCGTGCGCGTGCCGCACGGCGCCGACTACCGCGCCGACGTCGCCGCCATGGCCAACGCGGTCACCGACGACACGGTGATGATCGTCGGCTCGGCGCCGTGCTGGTCGTTCGGCGTCATCGACCCGATCCCGGCGCTCGCCGAGCTTGCCGCCGGTCACGGCCTGTGGATGCATGTCGACGCCTGCGTCGGCGGCTTCATCTCGCCCTGGATCCGACGCCTCGGCTATCCGATCGACGACTTCGATCTCGGCGTCGCCGGTGTCTGGTCGATCTCGGCGGACGCCCACAAATACGGCTACGCGGCGAAGAACATCTCGACGCTGAGCTTCCGCAGCGCGGCGTTGCGCGATTTGACCCGCTTCCATTTCGAGGACTGGCCGTCCGGCGCCTATGCGACCAACACCTTCCTCGGCTCGCGCACCGGCGGCTCGATCGCGGCCGCCTGGGCCGTGATGAACTATCTCGGCACGGCGGGCTACGAGAAATTCGCCGGTATCTCGATGGGCGCGGTCGATCGGCTCAAGGCCGGCATCGCCGCCATCGACGGCCTCGCGCTGCGCGGCGATCCGCCGGTCACGCTGTTCGCCTTCGGCTCGGACACATATGACATCTTCGCCGTCGCCGAGGCGATGGAGCGCCGCGGCTGGATCGTCAACCGCTGCAAGGAACCGCCGTCGATCCACGTCATCATCAATCCGGTCCATGCGCCGTTGATCGACGACTACCTCGCCGACCTGGCGGCGAGCGTCGACGCGGTCAGGCGTGGCCACAACCTGGCGGCCGACTCGCGCGTGTCCTATGCCGAATAGCCGCCGCCCTCGACGCGCTCGCCGCATGAGCATTGCTAATACCCGGTTCAAGAATTGATCGCTTGCCCGCCGCTTGCCGATCACCTATCTCCTCAATTGCGGTCTCGGCTATGATCGCGGCCGCGGCCTTCCCGAGTTGTGCCGGAATCGTCTGATGCGCGTCCACGCCAACGTCCTCGACATGATCGGCGACACGCCGATGGTCGAGGTGCGCCATCTCGACACTGGCCCCTGCCGGCTGTTCATCAAACTCGAGAGCCAGAACCCGGGCGGCTCGATCAAGGACCGCATCGGCCTTTCGATGATCGAGGCGGCGGAACGCGACGGTACGCTGAAGGCGGGCGGCACGATCGTCGAGGCGACCGCCGGCAACACCGGTTTGGGGCTCGCGCTGGTCGCCGCGCAGAAGGGCTATCGCCTGATCATCGTGATGCCCGACAAGATGAGCCAGGAGAAGGTCTTCCATCTCAAGGCGCTGGGCGCCGAGGTGCTGATGACCCGCTCCGATGTCGGCAAGGGCCACCCCGAATATTATCAGGACTACGCCGAACGCCTGGCCGGTGAAACGCCGGGCGCATTCTTCGTCAACCAGTTCGCCAACCCGGCCAACCCCGAGGCCCACGAGACAGGCACTGGCCCCGAGATCTGGCAGCAGATGGAGCACGACCTCGATGCGGTGGTCTGCGGCGTCGGCTCGGGCGGCACGATCACCGGCATCGGCCGTTTCATGGCGCGCGTCGCGCCCCATGTCGAGATGGTGCTGGCCGACCCGGAAGGCTCGGTGCTCGCCGAGTTCGTCGAGACCGGCAAGGTGCGTGACGAAGTCGGCACGTGGCTGGTCGAGGGCATCGGCGAAGATTTCGTGCCGCCGGTCAGCGACCTCTCACTGGCGCGCGCCGCGTACACGATCCCCGACACCGAGGCCTTCGCGACGGCGCGCGCGTTGCTCCTCGAGGAAGGCGTGCTGGCGGGTTCTTCGGCCGGCACCCTGATCGCCGCGGCCTTGCGCTACTGCCGCGATCAGACCGCGCCCAAGCGCGTCGTCACCTTCGTGCCCGACAGCGGCAACAAGTACCTGTCGAAGATGTACAACGACTACTGGATGATCGACCAGGGCTTCATCGAGCGCGAAAGCTTTGGCGACCTGCGCGACCTGATCACGCGGCGCCACGCCGATCATGACGACTACACCGTCAAGCCCGACGACACCTTGTTCGTCGCCTATTCGCGCATGCGGCTCTACGACGTCTCGCAGCTCCCCGTGCTCGACGACGAGCGGATCGTCGGCATCGTCGACGAATCCGATATCCTCCTTGCCGTCTACGACCACGAGGACCATTTCACCAATTCGGTGGCGACGGCGATGACCAGCAAGATCGAGACCGTGTCGCCGTCGACGTCGCTGAAGGATCTGTTGCCGATCTTCGACGCCGGACATGTCGCCATCGTGCACGACGGTGACGACTTCCTCGGCATCATTACGCGGATCGATCTGCTGAACCACCTGCGGCGGCGGATGAAATAGTTGCCTTGCCCCGACCGACCAAACCAAGGAGCTGCCCGTGAAGTTCGATACCAAAGTCGTCCGCGCCGGCATCACGCCCGACCCCACGACCGGGTCCATCGTCCCGCCGATCTACGAGACGGCGACCTATGTGCTCGACGAAGTCGGCAAGGACAAGGGGTTCGACTACACCCGCGCGTCCAACCCGACGCGCCAGGTCCTCGAGAACAACCTCGCCGCGATCGAGGGCGGCAAGCACGGCATCGCCTTCGCCAGCGGCATGGCCGCCGTCGACACCTGCATGAAGCTGCTCAAGGCGGGCGACCACGTGGTCTGTTCCGACGACGTCTATGGCGGCGTCTCGCGGCACTTCAACCGCGTGCTGACCAACTACGGCCTGAAATTTTCCTATGTCGACACCTCGCAGCCCGAGACCGTGCGTCAGGCGATCCGGCCCGAGACCAAGATGCTCTGGGTCGAGACGCCGACCAATCCGCTGTTGAAGGTGACCGATCTCACCGCGATGTCGGCGATCGCCAAGGAGCACGGCATCTACTTCGGCGTCGATTCGACGTTCGCGACGCCCGTCTTCCTGCGCCCGCTGGAGTTCGGCGCCGACATCGTCATGCATTCGACGACCAAATACATCTCCGGGCACAACCAGATTATCGGCGGCATCTTGATCACCGACCGCGACGACATCAACGACCAGTTCAAATTCATCCAGAAGACCATCGGCGCGGTGCCCAGCCCGTTCGATTGCTGGCTCACGCTGTTGGGCATCAAGACCCTGCATCTGCGCATGGCGCGCCACGCCGAAAGCGCCCAGAAGGTCGCCGAATATCTCGAGAGCCACCCCAAGGTCGAGCGGGTGTCGTACCCCGGCCTCGCCTCGCATCCGCAGCACGACATCGCCAAGGCGCAGATGTCGGGCTTCTCGGGCATGATCTCGTTCGAGCTCGAGAGCGGCATCGCGGCGGGCAAGACGGTGATGAACAGCGTCAAGCTGGCCGGCCTCGCCGAGAGCCTCGGCGCGGTCGAGACCATGATCACGCATCCGGCCACCATGACGCACGCCGAGGTGCCCACCGAGGACCGTCTCGCGCGCGGCCTAACGGACGGCCTGGTGCGCCTCTCGGTCGGCATCGAGGACGTCGCCGACATCCTCGCCGACCTCGACCAGGCGCTCGCCGCGGCGTAGCGGCAGTGCGCCGCTGGCCCGAGACCATGCGCGACGTCCCGTGACGCAAGCCGACGTCGATCTAGCGGCGGTCGAGGCCGCGCTTGGCGATGCCGGCCTATCGTTGCTCGGTACGTTCCACCCCGAACCGGGCGACGGGGTCCCGCCACTCGCCGACGGCCGCCCGACCGCGACCCTCGCGATCGCGGGCAACGTCGGCGACACGATGTGGCGGATGTTCGAGCGCGACCGCGTCGATGAACCCAATCCGCTCGACGCCTGGAGCCGCCGCGTGCTCGACCCGGTCGCCGAGCGCCTGGGCGGCCACGCGCTGTTTCCCTTCGGCGGCCCACCCTACCTGCCGTTCCAGCGCTGGGCGCAACGCGCCGGCCCCTACGCGCCGTCGCCGATCGGGCCGCTGATCCATCCGGACTATGGCCTGTGGCACGCCTTCCGCGGCGCGCTCGCCTTCGCCACGCGGCTGCCGCTGCCGCCGCCCGACGACCGTGCGAGGCCGTGTGAAACTTGCGTGGACAAGCCCTGCCTCTCGACCTGCCCGGTCGCCGCGATGCAGCCCGAAGGTTACGACGTCCCGGCCTGCGTCGAACACATCTCGACGCCTGCCGGCGAGGACTGCGTCGCCCTCTCCTGTCGCGCGCGCCGGGCCTGTCCGATTGGGCGTATATACACCTATTCGCCGAAACAATCACAATTCCACATGGCGGCTTTCCTGCGCGCCGTTCGCGCGGATTGATTGTATCGAGGGAATGGCCTGGCCGGACGGCTGGGTCAGTCGGGGGCGACGCCGGTTTCGGCGCGCCGTTCGTTGACCTCGCGGACGATGCGCCGGGTGGTTTCCGGACACATCATGTAATGGCCGTAGGCGAAGTCGGAGCCGTGCCGGTCGATGGCCCGCGCCATGAACGAGAGCGGCATGTTGCAGACACGCTCGACGGTCGCGTCGACGACCTTGTCGACGGTCGGCGCGCCGGCGGCGGGACACGGCCTATTCGGGTGGCGGCACGGCGGTATCGTCGCCAGCAGGCACCGACGTCGCCGGTCCCTTGATGCGCTCGACGCGCTTGGCGATGCGCCCGGCCAGCGTGTAGGGCATGTGCTCGACGTGCCGGTCGAGGCAGTCCTGGAACGCCTTGTCGGCCTTGTCCCAATCGCCGATGTCGCCTTCGGCCATCGCGCCGGCGGCTTCCATGCAGTTCTGCATGTAGACGGCGACCCAAGCGTCGTGCGCGCCGGTCCAGCGCAGCCCGGCGTCGATGTCGCGCTCGATGTTGCGGGTCACGCCCTGGCCGGCGACGGTGATCGCCTGGATGCCCAGCGAGGCGAGCGCGCCGCTTGCCGCCTCGCAGCCGCCAAGGGCCAGCGACAAGAGAAAACACATCGGTATGTAGCGGGGCATGTCTGCCTCCAGTCAGTCGGTGGGTGTTGGTCCCGGCGCCGTAGGCGCGGCCCTCGATGTCGTCATGAATATCTCCTTGAGTTCACCGAATGGGTTGGGGGCCGGGCAAGGGCGCGCCCTTCCCCGGCTTCGAACGCCGCGTCGCGGCGTTAGCTTGCGGGGAGGATGCATCCTCCCCGCGCCCCACCTTTTCGCGGGGTTAGTCTCGGTCCGGATGGAAATGTCGATACGTGTCGATGAAGGCGGCTGCCGTACCGGCGCCTATGGGCGTGTTGAAGTGGCGTTTCCAATAGCGCGCCAAGCCGCCGAGGTCGCCGGCATCGGGCAACGGCGCGGGCACACGCAGGTAGTGAACGCGCGCGATCGCCGTTGCATAGGCGAGGTTGGTGATGAGCTGCTCGGGGCGTGTCGGCTCATGGGCCGCGAGCCGCGCCACCCTATCGTTCAGCCGCGCGCGGAATCGCAGGTAATTGCGCCAGATGTCGTCGTGCGTCGACGGCTCGATCTGGTAAACGCCGAACGCCGGCCCGCCACCGAGCTGGCGTAGCCAGCGCAGCCCGCCGCTCTCGTGCAGCGCCGTGCCGACCAGCAGATTCTCGGCCGCCGCCGAGTGAAGACCGAGATGAACCAACACCGGGCGCACCACCTCGACGCGGAATTGTGAGGCATCCATTGGCGGTGATCACTCGTCGAGCACGCCGGCGATAACGCCGGTGAACGCCTTGGCCTGCGCGTCGAGCTTGTCCTCGATTCGCTCGAGCCGACGCACGACCTCTCGCTCGAACGCCACCTGCGCCGCGAACGGCACATATTTTTCCGCGGCGAAGGCTTTGAAATGGGTGGAACGACTTGAAGTGCAGGATCGCCGAGGCGCCGCTGACCTGGTCGACCGGGAAGTCGCGCGTGCGGCCCGCGACGGTGAACCGGTACGCCGACGGGAGCCCTGAGGCGCCCGGCACCACGGTCATGCGGTCGGGCCTGAGCGCGTAGAGCTCGACCGGCGGCCGGCCGTCGGACGCGACCGCCTCGAGATAGGCATTGCCGGCGATCAGGCGGAAGCCGTAGGCCGACTCGAACAGCGACGGGCCGCCCTGCACCGGGTTGGGCCGGTCGAGCAGCGCGAGAAGCGGGTGCGCGGCGATCTCGATGCGCCGCTCGCCGCGCCGCCGGTGCAACCGCCACGGCACGCTCGCCGCAGCCCGCGCGACCTCGCTGACGCTTTGGAAGGCGACGACGTTCTTGCGGAAGCCCTCGTCGGCGAATTTGTCGAAGCGGCGCGGCGTCCAGGCGGGCCGGCCGATTTGGTCGAGCGCGATCAGCCGGCGCGCGGCCGAGGCCTTGGCGCTGCGGCCGAACAGCGCCTTCAGGGCGTGTGTCCAATCCATCGGTATCTCCTTGGGTGCTTGAATTACAGGTTGTTGAACTACAGGCGTCGGATCATCGGGCCGGTGCCGCGCCGCGCCGTCGCCCAGCGCAGGAACTGGCTGGTCATGTCGACCTGGTCGTCGTGGGCGGCGTTGGGGAAGGTCGCCAGCTCGGCCTCGTAATCGGCGAGCCAGGCGGCGTTTTCGGGCAGGAACAGGCGGCCGGCCTCGATCGCCGGGCTGACCGCGCTCATGCGCGTCAGCTTGTCGGCCTCGGGGCGCTGGGCGATGACCGGCAGGCGCGTCTCGGCGCGCAGGTCCTGGATCAGCGACTGGCCGCTCGCCTTGTCCTCGATCAGCACGGCGTCGGGCCGCCACTTGGCCGCCAGGCTGATCGCCGCGCGCTTGAGCGCCGGGTACTCGAGGCGTTGGCGCACGACGTCGATCAGATAGAAGCCGGTCTCGGTCTCGGCCCAGGTGCCGCAGACGCTCGGGTCGTTGATCGCCGCGGCCTTGTGCGCGGTGTCCCATGATTGGACGATGCGCAAGGGGTTGGCGGGGGCGACACGATAGCGCTTGAACCAGGCCGGCTTGACGATGCCGCCGTCGAGCGGCGCCGGGCGCTGCTGGTACTGGGCGGCGAAGGCGTAGGCGCCGAGCTCGCGCTTGGCGCGGGCGATCTCGCGCGCGTCCTCGCGCGCCGGGTGCAGCAGCTCGCCGGGGCGGCGCGTGACGCGCAGACCGCCGAAGTCGATCACCGTCTTGCGTTCGGCCTCGGCGGGCAGGCACAGATGCGTCCAGCCGCCCTTGGCCAAGAGATGTCCGGTCAGGTCGCGCTCGTGCAGGCGCTGCATGACGACGACGATGACGCCGGCGCGCTTGTCGTTGAGCCGGCTCGCGTAGGTCTGGTCGAACCAGTCGAGCGCGCCCTCGCGCTGGGTCTCGCTCAGCGCCTGACGCGGATTGTGCGGGTCGTCGACGATCAGCACGTCGGCGCCCTCGCCGGTCGCCGCGCCGCCGACCGAGGTGGCGATGCGGTGGCCCCTCGCGGTGGTCTGGAACTTGTGCTTCTCGTTCTGGTCGGTGGCGAGGCACAGGCCCGGGAAGATGCGCCGGTACCAAGGTGCTGTGACCACCAGCCGGCAATCCTGCGCGTGCTTGACGCTGAGTGCGCGCGCGTAGCTCGCCGCCATGATGCGCGCCGCCGGGTCGTGGCCCAAGAGCCAGGCCGGCCAGGCGACCGAGACACAGATCGACTTCAGGTGGCGGGGCGGCACGTTGACGATGAGCCGCGTGATCTCGCCGCGCGCGCAGGCCTCGAGGTGCTCGCAGATCAGGCGCACATGCCAGTTCTCCAGGTACGCGGTGGTCGGATCGACGGTGTGGAACGCCTTGGCTGTGAAGCTCGCGAGGTCCTGGCGCAGCACGGCGTCGAGCAGCACGGCGTCGTCGATCGCGGAACCGTTGACCGGCGCATCGAGCGCGGCGGTGTCGCCGAAGCCGGCGGGCGCGGTTATATCGCTGATGCTGGCGGGCGCCTGGCGGCCGTTGCCGCGCTTGCGTGGATTAGTGGACGCCATAGCGGCGCTTGAAACGGTCGAGGATTTCACGGTCTTGCTCGCTGAGTTGGGTGGATGTCGGGTCGTCGGCGCCGGCGAGGCGCCGTTCGATGGTGATGATCTTCTCGCTGATCTGACAGAGCTTGAGCAGCAACGCGGCCGGGCTCTCGCGCGCGCCGAGTATCTTCCCGCCGTAGGTCCGATGGCCGTCGATCAGGTGTTCGAAGCGCTCGCGCAGCTTGGCGGCGAGCGCCTTGAGCTGGGCCAGCTCGCCGCCCGGCGAGCCGGCCGGCTTGGCCGTGATCCGCAGCGTCGGGCGATGGGCCGGGCGGCCGCTGGCCCACTTGTCGCGCAGCGCGCGCCGGTAGATCGTGCTGGAATTTATCCCGTGGCGTTCGGCGATGGCGCGCACCACCTGGCCCTCGAGATAGGCCGCCTCGATCGCCGGCCAGTCGATCTTGCGTTTCTTGCTCTGCTTGGATCTGGTCAATGCTCATGTGTTCTCTCTGGGCGCGCCGCGCCGCCCGCCGCAGCGGGTCGCGCGGCCGCCGGTTGGGATTATCGTAGGGTTCCGGGCGACGATTGGGGGTCCGGGGGCGAGCCTCCGAAAAAGGCCCCGCGCGGCGGATCGCGTCAGCGATTATCGCCAGGGGCCGGTCATTCGCGTCACGCAGCGAATGCAATTTGTCGATGATGGGATTATTCCTACCATATTCCGTGCAGAATGGTCAAGCGCGAAGTTATTTCTTTTTTCGTACCGTGCCATTCGGGCCAACGGGCCGGGCCGAACCGTTGAACCGGGCAGCCAGGTGGTGCAGGGCGGCGAGGTGCCAGCTGCGGCAGGTGTTGGGCGCCTTGCCGACGAAGTACGCGATCTTGCGCCATGAAAAACCATTCGCGCGGCTCCACAGGATGCGCTGGGCCTCGCGCGGCAGCCAGCGCAGCCAGCCGAGCGTTTCCTCCAGGCGGTCGATGGCGTCGGGCGCGGCGGGCGCCAGCGTCAGGCGGATCTCGCCGTAGCCGTTAGGCCTCGACGCTGTCGAGCACGTAATCGGGCCACCGCGTGACGCGCCGGAAGGCGTGCGGCGCCGGCACGCGCTTCAGGGTGTCGACCGCCTCGTCCAACCGCGCCTCGATGTCGGGCAGCGACCATGGGCGCGCCTCGCGCGGCGCGGCATCGGTGGGTTTGGCCGCCGTGCCGGGCTTGGCCGCCGCGTTGGGCCTGGCGTCGTTCCGCTTGCCGGGCCGGCCGGAGGCGTGGCCGCCCTCGCGGTGCGCGACGCCTCTCATCGGTCAAACGAGGGCACTGGTATAGGGCCCCTCTTCCAGGCAGACGCTACAAAGCCGATTGCCGGGATGCTCGCTTGCGAACGTCGCGCCGCAATGCAGGCAGCGGCGGCGCGCGCGGCCGACGCGCCGGGCCACGCCGGCGCGGCGTCGGACGAGGTCGTGGCCGGCGGCCCGCAGCGTGCGCAGCTTGCCCTCGACGGCAGCGACGCTGACGTCCAGCCGCGTGGCTATTTGGGCGGTGCTGCGGCCGGCGTTCCAAAGCGCGATCAGCGTTTCGGCGCGGGCGGCGGGCCAGGCCGCCGTCGGGCGGACCGACAGGCCGGCCGCGGCATCATGCTGGGTTGAGTTTGTTTCTGATTCGTTCGCGCCCATGACTCGTTTATAGGTGGAACCTTCCCAAGGTGTCAAACGGAAAGTTCCTATAATTCGTCGATTCGTCTGGCGTGGCGCGGCGAAAGATGGGATACTCCACCATCATGGCTTCCCAACTGGCGCGCGAGATCCGGCGGCGGATGACGGCGAGCGGCTTCAATCAGAAGTCGCTGGCGCGTGCCGCGGGGCTCAACGAGACGGCGGTGCGCGACATCCTGATCGGCAAGTCGCGCCATCCGCGCCACGACACGGTGCAGAAACTCGCCGCCTCGCTCGGCTGCCCGGTGATGGCGTTGCTCGAGCCCGGTACCGAGCACGACGCGGCGACGCCGGCCGACGCCGGCGCGCGCGACGGCGAGCTCGTCTTCGTCTCGACCTACGAGGTCAGCGCCGCCGCCGGCGAGGGCATCGTCATCGACAACGAATACAAGACCGGCCGCCTCGCGTTTAGGCGCGACTGGCTGCGCGGCGTCACCTCGGCGACGACCGGCTCGCTCGCGGTGATCACGGTGAACGGCGATTCGATGTATCCGACGCTCGCCGACGGCGACACCATCTTGGTCGACATGACGCAGCGCTCACCGTCGCGCGACGGCATCTACATCGTCCGCTTCGGCGAGTTCGTTCTGGTCAAGCGCCTGCACGTCGATCCGACCCGCCGGCTGATCACGATCTCCTGCGACAACACCAACTACCCGCCGCTCGCGCCGGTCGAACCCGGCGACGTCGAAGTCGCCGGCCGCGTGATTTGGGTTGGGCGGCGGTTGTAGAGCATATTCCGATCGATTGGATTCGATCGGATTGCGCCAGCGCGCGCCAATCTTGATCCCGACAAGAGGCGCGCCGCCGACCGTTCGGCCACCCTTGATCCCATAAGAACGGCTTGACCCCACAAGATTGGCATGCGCGGCGATTGAGCGCAGGTCATCTTTGCCGCGTAACGATGACCGGAAGGCGACCGCCCCGCTGCGCCGACCCGACGGATAACCCTGGTTTTCAGAAAGTCTCGACTGTGTTCTGACAAGGCCACCAAAACCTCACCACCGGGACATCGCGCAATCGGCGAATGAAATAGGTCAAACGTCTTGGCGCCTTGGAAAGCGGGCGGTGCCAACCGGGTCGTGTCTCATTCACGTATTCGACGCGCCGGACGTACGAACCGGGTTCGGTATGTCGGCCTATCGTCCCAAAACGGCCATCGCCGTGCTGCGCCCATTGAGCCCGAGATTAGCCAGGAGGAGACATAGGTCGCGCCGTATCAGCACCCGCAATTTGGTACTTCGCAATGCCGGTGGCGGGAGGCGTCCACAGAATCGGAAGGTGACACGCGAGAATGGGTGCAATTGTCGTGCCAAACGTACAAAATCGATGCCGAAGGATTTATGGAATGGCGCAACGGCGACAAGACATCGAGGCGTTCGTGCGGCACCTCTTCGTCGAAGTCGAGGCCGCCGAGGCGGCGGGGATGATTGCGCCCCAAGCCATCGCCGATCATTTCAACGCCAAGGGCGTCACCACCCGCAAGGGCCGGCGCTGGACCGGCGCGACCGTGGCCAAATTCCTCGGCAGCCCGGGCGCCAAGCGCTACCGTTCGGGTGGGAAAGCGGGGCGCACGGTGGAGCCGAAGGGTAATCCCGACAAGCCGTCCTACGCGCTCGATAAAGCACAATTGCGGCACATTTCGGAAATAACCATCGGCCATTATGACCGGACGGCCGAAGATTACTGGGACGGCACTCGAAATCACGATGTCGGCCAGAACTATGAGGCGCTCTTGGAAGCGATCGAGGGCGCGCCCCCCTATGCCATCCTCGACTTGGGTTGTGGGCCGGGACGAGACTTGCATTTTTTTCGGTCGTCGGGCCATGACGCCACGGGTCTGGACGGATCGATGGCGTTCGTCGCCATGGCGCGCCGTTATTCCGGGTGCGATGTGCTGCACCAGAATTTTCTCGCGATGAATTTGCCGGTGAACCGCTTCGACGGCATTTTCGCAAATGCGTCGTTGTTCCACGTGCCGAGCCAGGAATTGCCCCGGGTGTTAGCGGAACTCGCCGATTCCCTGAAGCCCCGGGGCATCCTGTTCTGCTCCAACCCGAGAGGGAACAACGAAGAAGGCGTCAGCGGCGACCGCTTCAGCTGCTTCCTCGATCTTACCACCTGGCGCGATTTCGTCACTGATGCCGGGTTCACGGAGTTAAGGCATTACTACCGCCCGCCCGGACTCCCGCGCGACAAGCAATGGTGGCTCGCTACGGTCTTGCGCAAAGGCTGAGTATGCTCACTCTTCAAACACGCTGTCGGCGGGTATGGCTCCGGAAACTGATCGAGACAGGGTGGTGAGACAAGACCCGGCGGAGCCGCATTTTCTCAAAACCGGGATTGTCCAACCGCAATAGTTGCTCGGGTCAAAGGGAGCGGAACGGTTTGATTCGTTCTGGGGGCAAGTGGTCGTATGCGGGCAGCGTGGTGAGGCGTTCATCCTCCACGGCTCCGCCGACCGTGAAGTGATAGAGGCTCTGCCAAGCATCGTCCCCAAGGTCGATGTCGAGCAGTCGATGTACGAAGTCGTCGAAGTAGCAGCCCATGCCGGTTGAGCGCACGCCGGCCGCCTCGGCCTCGAGGTACAGCACCTGGCCGATCAGGCCAGTTTCCCAGAACAGGCGGCGGTATGCCCACGCCCCATCCTCCTCAAGAGTGCGCGCAAAGTCGGCCACCATGCCCAGGCTGAAGGCGCTGTCGCCGGCGATCGCCTGGAAGCAGCTTGCATGCGCGGCAGCCTCGCGACAGTCCCCCAGGGCTAAGGCGTAGAGCGGTATACCGCTCGACACGACGTGCCCCCAGGCGAATCCATCGTGACAGGCGGCCCGGAAGGCGTCGAGGCGGGCCTCGTCACGCATGAGAACGTAGAGGCCGGGCGAGAGCCCGTCGATCCTGTGCACGAACAGGCACAAATGGATTCGCGCGGGAAAGTCGGCGGCCGTCCACGGCGGGTGGGGCCGATCGGGCAGCGTACGCGCAAGCATGCCGAAGAACACATCGATCGACAGCCCGGTTTGCCCATCCATGTCGACGGCGCTCCGCCGTTGACGGATGATCGCCGCCGCCCGTGGAACATCACGCATCGACCGTGGTGCAGGCGTAGTGGTTGCCGCGTAACCGCGCAGCGGGAGCGGCGCCGTCGGCGGCTTGACGGTGGCTGCCTCAACGGCTGTGATTGCCGGCCAGTCGACGCGGCTTGGGCTAAGCCGGTTCGCCGTTCCCGTCCAATGACCGGCGCGCACGGCGGCGACCGCGCCCTCGGCCAGGCGCCGAGGCGCCGCTACGGCCGGGTCGGTTACCACCGCCGCAATCAAGTCGGGGTGCTCGGCCTCGACACCGGCGAAATCGGCAGCACGGTCGAGGCCGAGTAGTCCGGCGACATCGGCGTCGGAGGGTGCCGACAGGAGTTCGGCGCGCCAACCCAGGGAAGCGGCGGCGAAGCACAATGCCCCGAGCGCGTGGCCCGCGTCGTGCTGACAATAACGGTAGGCGCGCTCGCCGTACTTCCAGGCTTCGCGCCAATGCACCGATGTGAGGCCGACGAGGAAGGCGCCGGCCGGCAGCCCGGCAACGAGCGTCCTCCACGCCGGTTCGTCAACGGCGCAGCGCTGTTCGAGCGCGTGTTCGCTTGGTGCGTAGTGATACACGCCGGGGCGATCCGAGAGCTCGGCGAGCACGGGCAGCACGACATAGCCCTCGGTCGGATGCAGGTTGCCGCTCGACGGGTTACTGCGCAACGCCCAGCGCGTTCCCTGGAATGCCTTCCACGCGGTGAGCCCGAGCGAGAGTTCGAGGAACAGGCCGAGGCTCTCGGCGGTCAGCGGCCGAGGCGATATTCGCTGGGAACGGAACAACTGGTCGTATGGCGGCGTGCCGTCATCGCGCACCAGTGGCAGCTCGATCATGCGGGCGCCCGAGAAGCGGCGAAACGGGTCGGGTTGGTTGGCCCAGTCCATGTGACCCGGTCCCGGCGCGTAACGCTGGGGCATGTGCTTGGTGCGCTGGTGGTAGGCGCGCACCTGCGCAACGGCGTCAGGAACTCCACGGATGGCGCTGGATCGGCTCAAAATGGTCATCACACTGCAGAACGGCGCGTCGGGCTGACCGACTCAGGTCAGGAAGGTTGCGACCAACTCCTCGAGCCGCGCCTTGGCGTCCTCGAGGATAGGCTCTCCATCACCGACGAGCAGCGAATCAAAGTCGAGATCGAGGAGCCGGCGCACGCTCTGCCTTAGGCGCTGTGGGTCGTCCATCACCTGCTCGCGCAGCAGCCCACAGCTGCCCGGTGGGTTGCCGATCACTGCATCGCCGACGATGAGAAGACGCCTCTCCGGCCAGTGGAGCGCCACCTCGCCGGACGATTTTCCGGGGACCTCGACCACCACGAGCGGTCCGATGGCCTGCCCCACCGCGAGCGCATCATCCAGCAGGGCGCCCTGGTCTCGCGCGTGGGGCGCGTCGTCCGGATGAATGGCGGTTCGCGCGCCGGTGCGCTCGCGCACATTGTTGGCTGCGCGCGAATGGTTGCGGTTGGTCACCAATATGCGGGCGACGCCCAAGCGGGCGATCTCATCGAGCCCCTCTTCCCCAGGCTCGACGGGGTCGATGCAGAGGTTGCCTTCGGCGTGCCGGATGAGGTGGCCGTTGAAGTTGTACCCGTGGGGCTCGGAAAACCACGGCCAGGTGAAGATATCGTTCAAGATTTCCCGCATTCTGCAGCCTCCTTCGGCGCGCCAGAATCATCCTTCCATGCCGCATGCCGCCAAATCTTAGCGTTCGGACGGCTTGCGCGAGAGGCGAGCGATGGCTCGTGCATACGAGGCCCCGACCGAAGGAACAGGTTGCCTACGGTTCGCCGAATGGGGGGAAGTTTGCTTGTGCAATTTCGAGCTTGCATCACGAGCCGCCCGCCGAACCCGGTTTGGGGCTGAAGTACTTCATCTTGTCGGGCACGTCCCGCCACGCGTCGGCGTCGGCGGGCGGCGTCCCCATGCGCGTGATGTTGGGCCACTGCTCCGAATAGTCGCGGTTGAACTCGACCCATTTGGAGACGTCGCCCTCGGTATCGGGCAGGATCGCCTCGACCGGGCATTCGGGTTCGCAGACGCCGCAATCGATACACTCGTCGGGATGGATGACGAGCATGTTCTCGCCCTCGTAGAAGCAGTCGACCGGGCACACCTCGACGCAGTCCATCAGCTTGCATCTGATGCAGGAATCGTTAACGATGTACGTCATGATCCTTCTCCCGTCCTCGAACGGGCGCGCCCGGCCCGTGACCAAGATCTAGAGCGCGAGCCCCCTCTTGGCCACCTCGAATCCGAGTGTCCGGTAGAACCGTACCGCGCGCGACATGTCACGGGTCGCCAGTGTTATGGCACTGATGCACTCGATGGTCATACGCGCATCGTAGCAAATCTGCCGTCGAGGTTCGTTCTGGTCAAGCGCCTGCACGTCGACCCGACCCGCCGGCTGATCACGATCTCCTGCGACAGCACCAACTACCCGCCGCTCGCGCCCGTCGAACCCAGCGACGTCGAAGTCGCCGGCCGGGTGATTTGGGTCGGGCGGCGGTTGTAGGCGGGCCGGCGCATTCCTTTCGCGAGGGGCCGCATCATGGGGTGGAGGATGAGCTATAACCGAATCTTGACGGGGCGGTAAAAAGTTGTTGGCCGATGGCGTGCTTGTACAGGTCTTTGCGGTTCGGTGAAGAATATTTGCCTGTCTCCGCGTTGCTGGTGGATAAAACCTGATATTACCTACCCTTGGCTTCTCCTTGGCTTCGTTTTTTATGGTGCGATTGCCGCGCAGCGTCGGATATTGAGGCCGAGGGCACGCAGATTGACCACGTAGCGCATGGCCGGCATGCCGCGAATGCGTAGGTGAGCCAGGTTCATCTGGTACTTTAATCGCGACATGGTCGCTTCTATGCCGGCCCGCCATCTGTAGACGTTGCGGAAGGCATCGCTTTGTTCATAAAGCCGGCGCTTTTGGTTGGCAGCCCTGGCCGGGGTATATTGAAAGCGGGAAAATTGGCCGTCACGCTTGGCCGCCTGCACGGGACATCGCAGTATATCGGGACATTTTTGGCAGATGGAGAGGTCGAAACGGGCCTGCAGCTTGGCTTTGGCGAGCGAGGCTGAAACCGGTTCGACGTTATTGGGACAGCGCAAGACCAAGCCTTCTTCGTTGAGAGTGAAATCCTCCAACGTCAACCGTCCCGAGACGGCGCCTTTCGGCGGTCGTGCGGGCGCCACGAGATTGATGTTCTGTTCGCGCGTCAGAGCCATGTTGTCACTGGAACCGTAATGTGAATCACCCAGCATCACCGCCGGCGTCAGCGCGCGCTCGCTCAGATCATCCAGCGCATCGGCTAAGCGATGGCCGTCATGCACCGTCATCTTGTGGACCTCCACGTGGGTGATGAGGTCCGGTGTCGCGGCAACCGCCTCGTTACTGACATCTTCACAATAGGTTTCGACGATCTGCGCCATGTATCCTTGACCCTTGTGCGCGTTGTAGCTCGCGTCCGGGTCGGCCGGATTGCCGACGGTATCGCACGGCACATCCTTTGGATCTCGAATCGCGGCGCGCGTTGCGTCACGATCGCCATACTCATCATCAACGATCTCGAACTGATCGCGCAGAACCCTCTCCAGGATCGCAAAACTGAAAAGCTTTGCCGCCGCCGTGTCACGGAATTGCAGCACCAGGGCTAGGAGATACTGACCCGCTTCGCCGAGGCGCCGTTTTGAAACACTCGGCGCCGTATTCGCGAACGCGCCATTACCCTCGCGATCGACATAGCGGCGGATCACCTCCTTGCTGATCTGCTCGTGCAGACCGGGATGATATCGCTCAAGCTCACGGGCAAACTTCGAGATGCTCTCAACAACGATACCAAGTCGTGTCAGCGCCCGCATTGCCGAACGAAGGGCCGTCGAATCCATGCGTTGGTGGCTGGTATCGACAGAGAACCCCTGCACCAGCCGATCCGTCAAACACCGGAACAGCAATTCATCGAGACCTTGTTCGATAAACAGACGGCGATAGTTGCGCAGGGTTTTCTCACAGAAATAGCTGTCCGCTTCGCTGCGCACGTCCAAGGCATAGTGCCACGCCATATTGAAGGCCAGGGCCTCGACGGTCTCTGCATCGCTCAGATCGTGCAGCTGCTGCAAAAGCAAGACCCCGATGACAACGTGTAGATCCTTCGATGGTCGGCCCATGCGTTCATCAAGGTGACGGCAAAGATCGTCAACCGGAAGTTCGACAAGCAGATGGTTCCGAAAAACCCCGGCCCAGGATTGCTCCATCAGGCGCCGACGTTTGTCCCCGAAATCGGACCAGCGATCAAACAATTCCCCAGTCCGTCGGTCGCGTAAAGTAAACATGCACAATTATAATCCAGCCGACTCTCATGAGGAATCGACTTTTTACCGCCCCGTCGAATCTTGTGTACGGCGTTGAAATGAAGGCGGCGTATCCTGGTGATTGTTGATGTCACCACTTGAGCTAAGCCAAGGAAGGATACGCCATGAAAGAGAATACCGTTGTTGCTTTTCAAAACCCATCTGATTTTCAGAAAGATCCGTTGACGGAAGTCCTACAAGCTGGAGCTCGCGAGTTGTTGGCCCAAGCCGTTGAGGCCGAGGTCTCCGTGTTTTTGGGTAGCCATGCGGCGCTTGTTGACGCCGCCGGCCGCCGCCGGGTTGTCCGCAATGGATATCTGCCGGAACGCTTCATCCAGACCGGGATCGGCCCGGTGAGCGTGCGCCAACCCCGTGTGCGGGACCGGGGGGACGGCGCCATCCGCTTCACGTCGGCGATCCTGCCGCGCTATCTGCGCCGCGCCAAGAGCCTGGAAGACCTTTTGCCATGGCTGTATCTGAAGGGCATTTCCACCGGCGACTTCGGGGAAGCCTTGGCGGCGCTCCTGGGGAGCTCCGCGCCGGGGCTTTCGGCCTCCACGATCACCCGGCTGAAAGAGGTCTGGGGGGTTGAGGCGGAGCGCTGGCAACGGCGCGACCTCACGGCCAAGCGCTACGTCTATTTCTGGGTGGACGGCATCTATTTCAGCGCCCGCATGGAGGAAGAGAAGCAGTGCATCCTGGTGATCGTCGGGGCCACGGACAAGGGACAGAAGGAACTGATCGCCATCGCCGACGGCTATCGCGAAAGTGAGCAGTCCTGGCTCGAAGTTCTGCTCGATCTCAAGCGGCGCGGCCTTGAAATGGGTCCGCAACTGGCGCTCGGCGACGGCGCGCTCGGCTTCTGGAAGGCGCTCCGCCAAGTCTACCCAGGCGCCCGCGAGCAACGCTGCTGGGTTCACAAGACGGGCAACGTCTTGAACAAGCTGCCCAAGGGTCTGCAAAAGAAAGCCAAGGGGCGCCTGCAAGACATCTGGATGGCCGAAACCAGGAAGGATGCCGAGAGCGCCTTCGACTTCTTCCTGGAAGCCTACGGGCCGAAGTACGACAAGGCCGCGGCCTGCCTGGCCAAGGACCGCGACGTCCTGCTGACGTTCTACGACTTCCCCGCCGAGCACTGGAAGCATGTACGCACGACCAACCCCATCGAGAGCACGTTCGCCACGGTTCGTCTGCGCACCTACCGGACCAAGGGCTGCCTGTCGCGCAAGACGGCGATGGCCATGGTCTTCAAACTATGCCAGTGCGCTCAGAGAAAATGGAGAAAACTCGATGGATCGAACCATCTCGCCGAGATCATTCGCGGCGTCAAATTCGTAGATGGAGAACGCCAGGATCGCGCCGCCGCATGATCAGCCCATACACAACTTTTGACAATAGCTCGTGGAGGATGAGGGGGCAGCCTCTACTGATGACAGGTGGCCGCGTCCGCATTAACATTCCATATGGATATTCGCAACGACGAGCCGACACTTGTCGACCAATTGCGCCGAAAGTCCCTGGTCTCCCAGGTCGGCCGCGCGGCCGCGATCTGTTCCCCGCCGCAGGTGCTGGGGGTGCATGGCGACTGGGGGCTCGGCAAGACGAGCTTCCTGCAGCAGGTGCAGTACTATCTGAGTGGAATCTGCGCCGCCCAGAGCAAACAAGAGCTGGCGAATGCGAGGAACAACGCTCCGCGCATTGATCTCAATCTTCGAGACCGCACCACCGTCGTCTGGTTCGAGGCATGGCGCTATCAACACGAAGAGAACCCGATCGTCGCCCTGCTCCACGAGATGCGGGGGCAGCTCGAATGGGCGGCCAAGCTCAAACGCGGGATCCGCAAAACCGCAGAAGTAGCGTTCCTTGGCACACTAATGTCCATGGAGTCAGTGACCAAGAAAATCGGCCTTCAGGCATCCAAAGTCCGTGAGGAAGGGGAGCGCTGGGAGCGCGAGAACCTGGCGGTCAGCTTGCCCGCCCACACGATCCGGACGCTCTTGACCGAAGTGATCGGGCAATTGATCGGCCGGGAGGGTCGGGGTCCAGCCCGGAAACGCCGCCTCGTCGTGATCATCGACGACCTGGACCGCTGCGAGCCGGCAGCCATCGACCGGCTGCTGGAGGGCCTCAAGCTGTATCTCAGCATCGAGAATTGCGTCTTCATCCTCGGCATGGACCAACGCCAGGTCATCCGAGCCATCGCCGCCATGCAGCCGGAATCCCAGGAAAACCAGGACCGCTTGCGTTGGGCTGCGGATTACTTGGAGAAGCTTTGCCAGAACGTCTGGCGGTTGCCGAGCATCGCCGACCCGAAGGACTTCCTTTGCCGGAAGTTGCCGGCGGGGTCGTTACGCGACAGGGTTGACACGGCGATCGGCGATATCAGGTGCCTGCCGGGTAACCCGCGTCGGCTCACGGGGCTCGCCAACCTGGTACTACGGCTGGACGGGCGGCAAGGCCCCGAAGGGGATCATATCTACCAGACCCGTCTCATGCTTATCGTTGCCTATGTCTACCAGTTCCATCCCGATCTTTATGTACGCTGGCGATACGACCCGGATTTCTTTGAGCTCATTCTGGATTGGGTGAAGGGCACAGGCCAACGTACCGGGCCCTTGGAGAACCTGATAAGACCGGACAATTACATCGCCGAAGACGAGACACCCACACCGAGGGGCGCCACCGAGGAGGTGCGAAAATTGTATCCGGACCCGTCGGCGAGCAACGTCTTCTGGATTCAGCGCCTGATCGTCGCAATTATCAAGGACGTCCAATGGGAGCACTTCAAGCCCTACTTCTCCGAACCGGAAGAGAAGTGACCCTAGGCAATTGCCAGGCCCCATCGAGCGTGCCGTCTTCCCCCCATGAGCACCCCCGGGGGCGATGGCACGCTTGTGGGCGAGTCGGCCGGGGAAGACCGCCCCGCCCCGGATTCTCTCCTTCCCCGCGGTCGATGGCGGAGGGACTCAGGGTTCCATGAGCCACGACGACTTCCAGGACCCGTACCAAGACCCGACGTTGGCGGCGTATCTGTCGAACGTGATCGACTGGCATGGCTACATCCGCTTCCTGGGCCTCCCCCATCTCCGCGACAACCCGGACATCCGCATCGACCGGCTTTACGTGGAGCCCAGGCTGGCCGAGCGCCACATCTCCCCCGACTCCGATCCCGACGAGTGGCCTGAAACCCGAACGCTGCACCAGGCGCTGACGGAGCGTCCATCGCTGGTGGTCCTCGGCGACCCCGGAAGCGGCAAGTCGACGCTCGTGAGTTGGCTCGCCTGGCGCTTCGCCCATGGGCCGGAGAGCGCGTGGACGGAGACGTTCGGGCGGTTGGTGCCAGTGCCGTTGGTGCTGCGCGAGCTTGAGATCGGCGCGGGGATCGATTGGCGCGGGTTGTGGGCGGCCTTTCTCGACCATGAGATGGCCACTCCCCTTCGCAATGCGGGCAACGTCGAAGGGTTCTTGGAGCGCGGCCAAGCGTTGATCCTGTTCGACGGGATCGACGAGATCGGCGGCATTGCAGTTCGGAAGGCGCTCATGGCGGCGATCCGGGAGGGGGTCGACCTGTATCCGGAGTGCCGATGGCTGTTGACATCGCGGCTTGTCGGCTATGCCGAGGCGCCCCTCCATCTATTCGACGATGACCGGGAGAATGTCATGCGGGAGGCCGACCTTGGAGACTCGATTTTTGTGTCGAGTCCGGCCGCCGCCTGGTACGTCGCCCCCTTCACCGACGCCCAGATCGACCACTTCGCCCGCAACTGGTACGCCCAGCGCGAAGCGGCGCCGAAGGTGGCAGCGGAGCAATCGCAAGCCCTGGTGGGCGCCATCGGCGATGCCACCGCGACGCGACGGCTCGCACGGGTGCCCAACCTGTTGACGATGATGGCGCTGATCTTCCGGGTGCGGGCGCGGCTACCGCACGGGCGGGCTCTCCTCTACGACGAGATCTGCGAGGCCTACCTGGAATCCATCGATGAGTTCCGGGGTGTCGACCGCCTCGACTATCCCCTTGTGGAGAAAAAACGCTGGCTCGCTGCCGTCGGCCTGCGACTGCAACAGCGCCGGGCGGAGCAACAGCAGAACGACGACGAACCGAGGGAAACGCGCGAAATTCTCGTCGAAGGGTCCGATGTCAAAGCCTGGATCGGCGGGGCCATGGAAAACTCGGGCTATCCCGGCGACGAGGCCGACGCCGCGAAGTTCGTCGACTACATCGGCCGGCGGAGCGGCCTGCTCCTCCCCCGAGGCGCCGACACCTTCGCGTTCATGCACCTGTCTTTCCAGGAATACTTCGCCGCCTGCGCCCTGGAAGACTCGGTGACTTCGCCCGGATGGCTGCGCAAGGGCGAGACTGCCGACGGTATTACGAAGGCCACCCTCCAGGCGTGGACGCGCGACACGAAATGGCGGGAAACCTTCATATTCCTGTTCGAACGCCTGGCGAGCCGCCGCGAGTGGGTGGAAGCCTTGTCCGAAGACCTGTTCGGCGCCGACTTCGAGAACTTGGTGCCTGAAAATGAGAATGCCTACTCGGTCGCCGTCCTCGTGACTCTGCTTACAGTCAATCCGCATTCAGGGTTCACGCAGGCGATGCGGGAGGCAGCGATCGAGAAGAGCATCATCGCCGAGGTGGCCGAGCAGCAAAGGCTGGTTCGGGACAGAGGCAAAGGCGGAAGCTTATTCTGGCAAGCGGTTTCCATTGTCCGAAACGGGTTTTCCACCGACTACGAGTGGAGGACGAAGGTTCCGGAACTCATCGCGAACGCGGCCGATGGTGCCGAAGTGTTGGCTCTTGATGGCGCGAGCGGCGTCAAGGATATCTGTTTTCTTGCTCGCATTTCGACGTTGAAGTCGCTTTCTCTCGACGATACGGCCGTTTCGGATCTGGGGCCGCTCGCTGGGCTGACAAGATTGAAGGTGCTCTATCTGAGCCGCACGGCCATTTCGGATCTGGGGCCGCTCGCTGGGTTGACCGGATTGCAGCGGCTCTATCTGGACGGCACGGCCGTTTTGGATCTGGGGCCGCTCGCTGGGCTGACCGGATTGCAGGTCCTCGACTTCAACGACACCGGCGTTTCGGATCTGGGGCCGCTCGCTGGGCTGACCAAATTGCTAAACCTCGGCTTAGACAGCACAGACGTTTCGGATGTGGGGCCGCTCGCTGGGCTGACCAAATTGGGGCGCCTCAGGCTCGGCAACACCGGCGTTTCGGATCTGCGGCCGCTTGCTGGGCTGACCGGATTGTGGAGCCTCAGCCTCGACAACACGGGCGTTTCAGATTTGGGGCCGCTCGCTGGGCTGACCGAATTGTGGAACCTCAGCCTCGCGAACACTGGCGTTTCGGATCTGAGGCCACTCGCTGGGCTGACCGGATTGCAGCACCTCGACCTCGACAACACCGGCGTTTCCGACCTAAGCCCGTTGCTACGCCTAGAACGATTGGAATCCTTGTCCCTCCGAAGCACCAACGCCCCCCCCGAGCAAGTCGCAGCCCTTCAAAAATCCGTAGAGATTGACGGTCTCGGCGCCTAACACCTGATTCTCATGCGAATGTCAGAGCTAGGCCTTGTCTGTTGCCGAGACGACGCCGAATAGCAGCGACGAACGTCTCCTTCGGGTCAACAGCGGCTGTATCGACGATCGCGCGTCGAGGTCCGCCCTTGGGGGCAAAGCGGACGTGATCCGCTGGAAAACCGAGAATCCGCGGGCTGGTTCGGCAAGGTTTCAAACAGAGACCCGACCCCGCCCGGCCCGTTGCACCGGCCCCGCCGCGTGATATAACGAATTTTCCCCGGCGCACCAAGAGGGTCGCGAAGACACCGATGCCCGCCACCGTCCTCATCCTGAACGGCCCCAACCTGAACCTGCTCGGCACGCGCGAGCCGGAGATCTACGGCGACGAATCGCTCGCCGACATCGAGGCGGCCTGCGCGGCGCACGCCCCGGCGCTCGACCTCGCGGTGAATTTCCGCCAGTCGAACAGCGAGGGCGCCCTCGTCGATTGGGTGCAGGGCGCGCGCGGCACGGCGGCCGGGTTGATCGTCAACGCGGGCGGCCTGACGCATTCATCGGTCGCGCTACTGGACGCGCTGCTCGCGGTCGGCCTGCCGGTCGTCGAGGTGCATCTGACGAACATTCACCGGCGCGAACCGTTCCGCCATCACTCCTACGTCTCGCAGGGGGCCGTGGGCATGATTTGCGGTTTCGGCGGTCATGGCTATATTCTGGCGCTCGACGCGCTGGCGCGAATATTGAATGGGGCCAGAGACGACGCATGAGCGGTTTCGACGTCGACAGCGACCTGATCCGCCGGCTCGCCGAGCTGCTCGACGAGACCGGTTTGAGCGAGATCGAGGTCGGCGAGGGCGAGCACCGCGTGCGCGTCGTGCGCGCTGTCGCCGGCGCGGCGCCGGCGACCGCCAACCCGGCGCCGGCTACTGCCGATGCGCCAGCCACCCAGGCGACGGCCGACGCCGACGCTGCCCATCCGGGCGCCGTGACCTCGCCGATGGTCGGCACCGTCTACACCGCGCCCGAGCCTGGTGCTGCGCCCTACGTCAAGGTCGGCGACACGGTGAGCGAGGGCCAGCCCCTGTTCGTCATCGAGGCGATGAAGGTGATGAACCCGATCCGCGCGCCGCGCGCCGGCACGGTGACGCGCGTCCTGGTGCAGAACCGCGACCCGGTCGAGTACGGCGACGTCCTGCTGATCCTCGAATAGCGCCGGCGAAATTACACGACGATGTTCGACAAGGTCCTGATCGCCAACCGCGGCGAGATCGCCTTGCGCATTCACCGCGCCTGTCGCGAGATGGGCATCCACACCGTGGCCGTGCATTCGACCGCCGACGCCGAGGCGATGCATGTGCGCCTGGCCGACGAAAGCGTCTGCATCGGCCCGCCGCCGGCCGCCGACAGCTACCTCAACGTGCCGGCGATCATCGCCGCCGCCGAGATCACCGGGCCCGATGCGATCCATCCCGGCTACGGTTTCCTGTCGGAGAACGCCGGCTTCGCCGAGATCGTCGAGGAGCACGGCTTCACGTTCATTGGGCCGACGCCGGAACACATCCGTATGATGGGCGACAAGATCGCCGCCAAGGAGACGATGCAGCGCCTCGGCGTGCCGGTGACGCCGGGTTCCGACGGGCCGGTCACGAGCGCCGAGGAGGCGGCCGGGCTGGCCGAAGACATGGGTTACCCGGTGCTGCTCAAGGCGGTCGCCGGCGGCGGTGGCGTGGGCATGAAGCTGGTGCGCGGCGCGGGCGAGATGGCCGACGCGCTGTCGACCACGCGCGCCGCGGCCAAGGCGGCCTTCGGCGACGACGCGGTCTACGTCGAGAAGTACCTCGACCGGCCGCGCCACATCGAGATCCAGGTCGTCGCCGACGGTCAGGGCGGCGTCGTCCACCTGGGCGAGCGTGACTGCTCGCTGCAGCGGCGCCACCAGAAGCTGGTCGAGGAGACGCCGTCGCCCGCGCTCAACGACGACCTCAGGCGCCAGCTCGGCGACACCGTCGTCGCCGCGGTGCGCGAACTCGGCTACCGCGGCGTCGGCACGGTCGAATTTCTCTACCAGGGCGGCGCGTTCTACTTCATCGAGATGAACACGCGGCTTCAGGTCGAGCACCCGGTGACCGAGATGATCACCGGCATCGATCTGGTGCGCGAGCAGATCCGTATCGCCGCGGGCGCGCCGCTCGGCTACGGCCAGGACGACATCCGCTTCAACGGCCACGCCATCGAATGCCGGGTCAACGCAGAGAACCCCGAGACCTTCACGCCGTCGCCCGGGCGCATCGGCAGTTACCACGCGCCCGGCGGCCTCGGCGTGCGCGTCGAATCGGCGCTCTACGCCGGCTATACGATCCCGCCGACGTACGACAGCCTGATCGCCAAGGTCGTCGTCCACGGCACGACGCGCACCGAATGCCTGATGCGGCTGCGCCGGGCGCTCGAGGAATACGTCATCGACGGCGTCGAGACGACGATCCCGCTCCATCAGCGTCTGATCAACGAGCCCGATTTCGCCAACGGCGCCTACGACGTCGCCTGGCTCGAGGAGCTGCTCGGCCAGGGCGACTGACGGTGGTCGCGGTGACCCCGGAAATGTTGTTGCGCGCGTATGGCCTGGGCATCTTCCCGATGGCCGAGAGCCGTGACGACCCGAGGCTCTTCTGGGTCGATCCGGACACGCGTGGCGTCATCCCGCTCGACGCCTTCCACCTATCCAGGCGGCTTGCACGGCGCGTCCGCTCGGGCGTCTTCGAGCCCCGCATCGACAGCGATTTTTCCGGCGTAATCCAGGCCTGTGCCGAACCCCGCCCGGGTCATCCCGAGACCTGGATCAACGACCAGATCGTCGCGCTCTATGCGGCGCTCTTCGAGCGCGGCCACGTCCACACGGTCGAGTGCTGGCGTGAGGGCAGCCTGGTCGGCGGCCTCTACGGTGTCTCGCTGCGCGGCGCCTTCTTCGGCGAGAGCATGTTCAGCCGCGAAAGCGACGCCAGCAAGGTGGCGCTCGTTCACCTGGTCGACCACCTGCGCGACCGTGGCTTCCGACTGCTCGACGTCCAGTTCCTCACCCCCCACCTCGAGACCTTGGGCGCCATCGAGGTGAGCCGCGCCGACTACCAGAACCTGCTGCGCGGCGCCCTCGACGTCGACGCTCGGTTCTAGGCGGGCGGGCGAGTACCACACCGCCCAAGGCATAATCTGATCAATTGGAATCGGTCGGATTATGCCAGCCCGCGACCGCGGGCCGCCGACCGTTCGGCCAGCCCTTGTGGGATAAAGATTGGCATGCGCGGCGATTGAGCGCAGGTCATCTTTGCGCGAGTCAAAGATGACCGCACAATACTTTCTACTGGCAGTTCTCCGGGCTCGCCTGCCCGCCGTCATAGCCGCCGTCGGCGTTCGGCTTCTGGTACATCACGACCGAGCCGTCGGGCGCGCAATAGGGCTCCAAGACCGAGCCCACCCGGCGCCCCTCGCCGCAGCCGCCGAGCACGACCCCGGCTAGCAACAGGGTTCCAATCACGATTCCATGTCTCATCGGCCAGTCCCTCCAGATTTGTGCCCGACGATCATAGCAGACCCAGGGCCGCGGACCGATAAACGTGGTCCATCTGTCGCCCTACTCCGTCGATGGCTCGGGCGGCGGGATCGGGATTGGCGAGTCGACCTCGGGGATCGTCTCGGGCGCGATTGCCGGCGGCGCGGTGCCCGGGGCCTCGACCTCGCGGCAGTCGAGCACCCAGATGTCGTAGACCGGATGCTCGAGCGCCGACAGCGCCGGCGACGAGGCGAACATCCAGCCGGTAAACAGGCGGACCGCGTCCTCGCCCGGCTTGACGTCGTCGATCTCGAGAAAGACGGCGCTCTCGGGCGGCTCCTCGGGCGGCGCCTTCCAGCAGGTCCGCATGGTGATCGAGAGCGTGCCGAACGTGACCGCGCGGTCGACCGCCGCCTCGATCGGCGAGACCCGCGCGGTGATCTTGTTGAGCCCCTGCAACAGCGCCTGCTTGGCGGCCAAGGCGGGCGCCGGCGCGAGCGCGAGCAAGGCGGCGGCAAACAGCGGCGCGCCGATCGCTCGCCGGTATCGCACTGCCTGGCTCATACCAAGGATTAATCCTTGAACGGCTCTTCGAGTTGCTCGATCAACTCGCGCATGACCTCGCGCGCCTGGGCCTCGTCGCAGCCCATCAGCACCGCGTCCTCGAGCGCCTCCTGGGCCATCTCGCGGATCTCGTCGAGGTTTTCCTCGAGCACCTTGAGCTTCTCGTAGCACGACACCGGCGCGCCGTCGGGTGCGCGCCAGATGCGTTTGGTCGTTGGTTGCCGTGCGTCCTGTGGCATGAGGTCTATATATGCGCGGCGAAGCGCAAGCGCACGTAATCGACCGACCAGCCGCCGTCGGCGTCTCGGTTGGTCGCCGCGAGCGCCGCCGCCGCTTCGTCCTTGAGCGCCGCGCGCTCGGCCGTCGGAACGGCATCGAGAAAACTCTCGCAAAATGTCTCGAGCCAGTCGCGGATGTCGCCCGGCAGCGGCGTCGGGCGCGGGATCAGCGCGATGGAAGCGACCGTGAAGCCATGCGCTTCGAGCCTCTCGCGATAGGCCTCGGGCGTCGGGAAATACCAGGGCGAGCGCGCCCGCCCGTCGATGCCGCGGCGATCCAGCGCGGCCACCAGCGCGCCCCTCACATTGGCGACGTTGCCGGCGCCACCGAATTCGGCGACGAAGCGGCCGCCGGGCTTGAGCGCGCGCTTGACGCCCGAGATCACCGCGTCGGCGTCGCGCATCCAATGCAGCGCGGCGTTCGAGAAGACGGCGTCGAAAGCGGCGTCGAAGGTCAGCGCCTGGCCGTCGCCGATGCGGGCGTCGATGCCGAGTGCCCTGGCCGCAGCGATCATGTCGGCGCCGGAATCGACACCGACGACCGCGGCACCGGCGGCCATCAGCTCGACGCTCAGCGCGCCATCGCCACAGCCGAGGTCGAGGATGTGCTCGCCCGCCCGGGGCGCCAGCAGCGCGACCAGAGGCGCGCCCAGATCGGCGACAAACCGCGCGTTCCGCGCATAGCGCTCCGGGTCCCAGCTCTGTGTTCGCGCCGTGGTCGCCGCCCTGGTCATGATCGCGCGGCTCAGCCGCCGCCGGGAACGCCGGGCGCCATTACGGCCGCCACGGCTCGTAAGACTCGGGTATGCCGCGCGCTGGCTCGCCCCCGGCCATGTCGCCGGGCGGTCGGTAGGCGTGGCTGGTGCCGGTAAGATTAGGCAGGTGTTGCTTCTGCCACGGCTTCGGCGCGGCGGTTTCCTCGCTGGGTGGCGTCGCGGCGCCGCCGTGCAGCCAGCGGTGCCACTCGGGCGGCACCTTGGACGCCTCGACGTCGCCCTTGTACATGACCCAGCGCCGCGGCTTGGCGACATTGCCGCGCTCGCGGTAGTAGTGGTTGCCGAAATCGTCCTCACCGACGAGCTCGCCCTTCATCCGCGTGTACAACCAGGTTCCGATCGACATCATCGACAATTCCTCTCGCTCGAAGCGGCCCGACTATGGCACCGAGCCGCTGTGGCGTCCAGCGTCGGTGTGGCAGAATCGCTCGGTCGCCGACGCCGACGGCAGCCACGGGCACCGCCGCCAATCGTGGATATGTGGGTGGTCGGCCGTCCCGGCAATGGCCGTGGCAATTTACAAAAATACACAAGTTGTTGTGGTCTATTGCGATCCAGCCGCAAAATCTTGTTGCACCACACCACCGATTGTGATTTGCTCCTCGGTCGGCACTAGATGTCGGGTTCGGGCGGCTCCGGGGGCAATCGGCAACCGCGAATTCAGTAGTACCAGTTCAGGTCCGCGAGTTAACAAAAAAGCGGATTCAAGGGGGAGTTAAGTCAGTATGCGTATCTCGCGGCGGTTCACGGCTGAAGGCACCTCGCCTTACGACGGCATCGAGTTCCGTCGAACGACTAGCGAGATACGAAATCCCGACGGATCGGTGGTCTTCCGCCTCGAGGACATCGAGGTCCCGACGGCTTGGTCGCCGGTCGCCGCCGACATTTTGGCGCAGAAGTATTTCCGCAAGGCCGGCGTCGCCGTCTGCCTCAAGGCCTGCGAGGAAAGCCAAGTGCCGTCGTGGCTGTGGCGTCACGTGCCCGACGAGGCAGCGCTCGGGAAACTCGCCGAGGACGACCGCGCCGGTCCCGAGCGTTCGGCCAAGCAGGTCTTCGACCGGCTCGCCGGCACCTGGACCTACTGGGGCTGGAAGGCCGGCTACTTCGACGCCGAGCAAGACGCCAAGGCCTACTACGACGAGATGCGCTACATGCTGAGCACGCAGATGGGCGCGCCCAACTCGCCGCAGTGGTTCAACACCGGCCTGCATTGGGCATACGGCATCGACGGCCCGGCCCAGGGCCATCACTACGTCGACTATCAGACCGGCGAGCTGACCCGATCCGAATCGGCCTACGAGCACCCTCAGCCGCACGCCTGTTTCATCCAGTCGGTCGCCGACGACCTGGTCGGCGAGAACGGCATCATGGATCTCTGGGTGCGCGAGGCGCGGCTGTTCAAGTACGGCTCGGGCACGGGCAGCAACTTCTCGAAGCTGCGCGCCGAGGGCGAGTCGCTCTCGGGCGGCGGCAAGTCGTCGGGACTGATGAGCTTCCTCAAGGTCGGCGATCGCGCCGCCGGCGCCATCAAGTCGGGCGGCACAACGCGGCGCGCGGCCAAGATGGTCGTCGTCGACGCCGACCATCCCGATATCGAGAAGTTCATCGACTGGAAGGTCGTCGAAGAGCAGAAGGTCGCCGCGATGGTCGCCGGCTCGAAGCTCTGCGCCAGGCATCTGAACGAGATCATGGTCGCCTGCCGCGACGGCGACGGCGACGACCGCTTCGATCCCAAGGCGAACGAAGCGCTTCGACAGGCGGTTCGCGACGCGCGCAAATCGGCGTTGATTCCGGAGACCTACATCCAGCGGATCATGCAGTTCGCCCGCCAGGGCTACACCTCGATCGAATTCCCGACATACACGACCGACTGGGATTCCGAATCCTATGTCACGGTGTCGGGGCAGAATTCGAACAACTCGGTGCGCGTTACCGACGACTTCATGCACAAGGTCATGAACGACGGCGAATGGGTGCTGTTCCGGCGCACCGATGGCAAGCCAGACCGCGCCATCGCGGCGCGCGACCTGTGGGAGAAAATCGCGTACGCCGCATGGGCCTGCGCCGATCCGGGCGTGCAGTACGATACCACGATCAATGACTGGCATACCTGCCCGGCCTCGGGCCGCATCAACGCCTCGAACCCGTGCTCCGAGTACATGTTCCTCGACGACACGGCGTGCAATCTGGCGTCGCTCAACCTGCTGACCTACCGGACCGAAGACGGCGGATTCGATGCCGACGGCTTCGCCCATTCGGTACGGTTGTGGACGATTGCACTCGAGATCGCGGTAACCATGGCGCAGTTCCCGTCGGCCGAGATCGCCCGCCGCTCCTATGACTTCCGCACGCTGGGCCTCGGCTTCGCCAATATCGGCGGCCTGCTGATGACCGCCGGCCACGGCTATGACAGCGTCGAGGGCCGTGCGATCTGCGGCGCGATCTCGGCGCTGATGACGGGCGTCGCCTACCGCACCTCGGCCGAGATGGCCGGTGAGCTTGGTGCGTTCCCCGAATACGAACCGAACCGCGCGGCGATGCTGCGGGTCATCCGCAATCACCGGCACGCAGCCTACGGCCGGCGCGACGACTATGAAGGTCTGTCGGTACCGCCGACGCCACCGGCCGACGGCGAATGTTCCGACAAGGCATTGGTCGAGGCCGCGCGCAAGGCCTGGGACGAGGCGCTCGATCTGGGCCAGAAGAACGGCTACCGCAACGCGCAGGTCAGCGTGGTCGCGCCGACCGGCACGATCGGCCTGGTGATGGACTGCGACACCACCGGCATCGAGCCCGATTTCGCCCTCGTCAAGTTCAAGAAACTGGCCGGCGGCGGCTACTTCAAGATCATCAACCGCTCGGTGCCCCAGGCGCTCGCCACGCTGGGCTACAGCCAGCTTCAGATCGACGAAATGGTGCGCTACGCGGTCGGCAACGGCACGATCGCCGGCGCGCCGGGCGTCAACCACGAGACGCTCGCTGAACGCGGGCTCGACAGCGACGCGATCGACAGGGTCGAGGAGGCGCTGGCCAGCGCCTTCGACATCCGCTTCGTGTTCAACAAGTGGACGCTGGGCGACGCGTTGTGCACCGGCGCACTCGGCTTCAGCGCCGAGCAGCTCGACGAGCCGGGCTTCGACATGCTCGCCTCGATGGGCTTCGACAAGGCCGACATCGAGGCCGCCAATCTCTTCTGCTGCGGCGCGATGACCCTAGAAGGCGCGCCGCATATGAAGGCCGAGCATCTGCCCGTGTTCGACTGCGCGAGCCCCTGCGGCCGAGTCGGCAGGCGCGCACTGTCGACCGACAGCCACATCCGCATGATGGCGGCATCGCAACCGTTCATCTCGGGCGCCATCTCGAAGACCATCAACATGCCGACCGAGGCGACGGTCGAGGCCTGCAAGGACGCCTATCACCTGTCCTGGCGGCTTGGTCTCAAGGCGATCGCGCTCTACCGGGACGGCTCCAAGCTGTCGCAGCCGCTCAGCGCGCTGACAATCGACGACGATGACGAGGCGGAGACGATCCCCGAGACCGTGCCAGAACGGATATTGCGCGTCGTCGAGAAGCAGGCGGCGGTTGGGCGTCAGCGTCTGCCGCAACGGCGCCGCGGCTACGCCCAGAAGGCGATCATCGGCGGACACAAGGTCTACCTGCACACAGGTGAGTACGACGATGGCAAACTGGGTGAGATTTTTCTCGACTTGCACAAGGAAGGCGCGGCATTCCGCAGCCTGATGAACAACTTCGCCATCGCCATATCGATCGGCCTGCAATATGGCGTGCCGCTCGAGGAATTCGTCGAGGCCTTCACTTTCACGCGCTTCGAGCCGTCGGGCATCGTCGAGGGCAACGAGGCGATCAAGATGTCGACGTCGATCCTCGATTACATCTTCCGCGAATTGGCGATCTCGTATCTCGGCCGCTCCGACCTCGCCCATGTCGAGCCGAGCGACCTGTTGCCCGACAGCGTCGGGCGCGGCGAAAGCCAAGCCGAACTGGGCGGCAAGTCAGGCCCGGGCGGCGGTGGCCGCGACGATCTCGACATCGTCGCGCAGGTCGCCAGTAACGGCTACGTCCGCACGAACCTTAGAGTCGTCGGGGGCGGCGGTAGCGCGGCGACCATTTCGGCCGGAGACATGCAAGCGGGAACCGGAGGCGGTGGTGCGGCTGCCGCCATCGCGGTTCGCGCATCAATGAGTATCGATCCACGCACCGCGGAAATTCGCGAGGCGCGGATGAAAGGGTATGAGGGGGATCCGTGCAACGAATGCGGCAACCTCACACTTGTTCGCAACGGGACGTGTCTGAAGTGCGTCACGTGCGGCGGAACGAGCGGCTGCTCGTGAGCCGGTAGTCGACGGTGGTCTAGACATAGTCCCGTTGCGGCGCCTGCGGCCTGGCACTAGGTCTGCCGGGTCGCGTAGTAAGCCATGGCTCTGTCCATGGTGTGTCCTCCCTGACTTATGGGGCGCGCGCCCGGAGCGCCCCATTTTTTTGCCCGTCTTTCGGCGCACATCCGTGACGTCGTAGGGGCGGGTTTCAAACCCGCCCCTACATCAGTCGGCTTTTCGCCTACTGGCTAACCGTCTTCCTTGAGCTTGGGCGGCAAGGCGACGCGAATGTGCAGTTCCTTGAGATGCGTGTCCGCCGCTGGCGCCGGCGCGCCCATCATCAGATCCTGCGCCTGCTGGTTCATCGGGAAGGTGATAACCTCGCGAATGTTCGGCTCGTCGGCGAGCAGCATGACGATGCGATCGATGCCTGGCGCAATGCCGCCGTGGGGCGGCGCGCCGAACTTGAAGGCGTGCAACAGCGCCGGGAACTGCGTCTCGACCGCCGTGGCCGGATAGCCGGCGATCTCGAAGGCCTTGTACATGATTTCGGGCAGGTGGTTCCGGATCGCGCCGCTCGAAAGTTCGGTGCCGTTGCAGACGATGTCGTACTGATAGGCCAGTACGTCGAGCGGGTCCTGGCTTTCGAGCGCCTCGAGCCCGCCTTGCGGCATCGAGAACGGGTTGTGGCTGAATTCGACCTTGCCGGTCTTCTCGTCCAGCTCGTACATCGGATAGTCGACGACCCAGCAGAAACGAAAGACGCCGGGCTCGATAAGCCCGAGGTCCGTGCCGATACGGGTGCGCACCGTGCCGGCGAACTTCTCGGCCGCCGGCTGTTTGTCGCAGGCGAAGAACACCGCATCGCCGTCGCCGACGCCGGCGATCTCGCGGATCATCGCCAGCCGGTCGTCGTCGAGCAGCTTGGCGATCGGCCCCTTGCCGGCGCCGTCGGCGAAAATGATGTAGGCGAGGCCCGCCGCGCCCTCCTCGCGCGCCCAGTCGTTGAGCTTGTCGAAATAGCTGCGCGGCCGGTCGCCGGCGCCCGGCGCCGGGATCGCGCGCACCACCGCGCCCTTCGCAATGTTGCCGGCGAAGATGCCGAAACCCGAATCGCGAAATGCATCGGTGACGTCGGTGACGATCAGCGGGTTGCGCAGATCGGGCTTGTCGCTGCCATATCTCAGCATCGTCTCGGCATAGGGGATGCGCGGAAACGGTGACGCAGTCACGGTGTTATCGGTAAACTCTTCGAACAGCCCGTGCATGACCGGCTCGATCGCCGCGAAGACGTCGTCTTGCTCGACGAACGACATCTCCATGTCGAGTTGGTAGAACTCGCCGGGCGAGCGATCGGCGCGCGCGTCCTCATCGCGAAAGCACGGCGCAATCTGGAAGTAACGGTCGAAGCCCGAGACCATGACCAGCTGCTTGAACTGCTGAGGCGCCTGCGGCAAAGCGTAGAACTCACCCGGATGCATTCGGCTGGGCACCAGGAAGTCGCGCGCGCCTTCCGGCGAGCTGGCAGTCAGGATTGGTGTCTGGAACTCGGTGAAGCCCCGCTCGATCATGCGGCGCCGGATGCTCGCGATGATCTCGGCGCGCAGCATGATATTGGCGTGCATCTTCTCGCGTCTGAGATCGAGGAAGCGGTAGCGCAAGCGCGTCTCTTCCGGGTATTCCTGATCGCCATGGACTTGCAACGGCAATACATCGGCCATCGACTGGACCTCGAAGTCGCCGATATCGACCTCGACTTCGCCCGTCGCCAGCTTGGCGTTTACCGTGTCCTCGGTGCGCGCGACCAGCTCGCCCGTCACCGTGACGACGCTTTCCGGCCGCACGCCTTCGACCGCGGCAAAGTCGGCGTGACTCGTATCGACGACGCATTGCGTGATGCCGTAATGGTCGCGCAAATCGAGGAACAACAGATTGCCGTGGTCGCGCTTGCGATGGACCCACCCGGAAAGGCGAACCGTCTCGCCGACGTGCGTCGGCCTCAACTCGTTGCAGTTGTGCGTCCGATACCGATGCATTCTCGCGTCCCTCTTCACCACGCCGACGCCGGTTTCGGCCGGCCTCGGGCGAGCGGAACAGCGCATGGAACCGCTGCCCTTGTCAAGGACCGAGACCGGCGTGGATTTGCCAGCGGGCAAAACCGCGCCACAATGCCTATGATGGGGTCATGAAAACGATTACCAGTACCGACGACCTTGCGCGACTTTGCGCGCGCCTTGCGAGCGCGGACTATGTCACGGTCGACACCGAGTTCATGCGCGAGACCACGTTTTGGCCGCTGCTCTGCCTGGTGCAGATCGCCGGACCCGACGACGCGGCGATCATCGATCCACTGGCCAACGGGATGGACCTCGCGCCGCTTTTCGAATTGATGGCCAACGAAGGCGTCCTCAAGGTCTTCCACGCCGCGCGCCAGGATCTCGAAATCTTCCATCATCTGAGTGGCCACGTGCCGACACCGATATTCGACAGCCAGGTGGCGGCGATGGTCGCCGGCTTCGGCGACTCGGTGTCGTACGAAGCGCTCGCCTCGAAACTCGCCAAGGCGCGCATCGACAAGTCCTCGCGCTTCACCGATTGGTCGCACCGGCCGCTCAGCGATCGCCAGCTCAAATATGCGCTCGACGACGTAACGCATCTGCGCGTCATTTACCAACGTCTTGCCAAACAGCTCAAGCAGACCGGCCGGGCCGATTGGCTGACCGAGGAGATGGCCGCACTCGCCGACCCACGGACCTACGAACAGCACCCCGAGGACGCTTGGAAGCGCCTCAAGACCCGCTCGACCGAGCCGCGTTTCCTTGCCGTGCTGTTCGAGGTCGCCGCATGGCGTGAGCGCGAGGCCCAGCGCCGCGATCTGCCGCGCAACCGCGTCCTGCGCAATGAGGCGCTGATCGAGATCGCCGCGCATCGGCCGACGACGCCGGAGGCGTTGGCGCGAACACGCGGCCTCGGCCGGTCACTCGCCGAGGGCGCCATGGGCCGCGGCATCATCGCGGCGGTCGAGCGCGGCAAGGCCTTGCCTGATGCGGATTGCCCCCGGCTGCCGGCAGCGCAGCCCAAATCGCGTGGCATCGGTCCCGTTGTCGAACTCATGAAAGTGTTGCTCAAACTGCGCTGCGAGGAACACGACGTGGCGCAGAAGCTGATTGCCAACGTCGCCGATCTCGAACGGATCGCCGGCGAGGACGACCCGGACGTGCCGGCGCTTCACGGCTGGCGGCGCGAAATCTTCGGCGCCGACGCGATCGCACTCAAACGCGGCGAGCTTGCGCTTGCACTACGCGGCGGCCGCCTCCAGCCGGTCCCCCTCGCCCGCATCCAGGCGGCCGACTGAACTCCTCGTCCTACAGCGTACCCGGGTAGTTGCCGCCGTCGAGCAGCAGGTTCTGGCCGGTGATGAAGCCGGCCTGGGCACTGCACAGATAGGCGCAGGCGTCGCCGAACTCGGGCCGGATCGCCGAAGCGGCCGGCGGGGTTGCGCGCGGCGCCCTCGGCATAGACTTCGTCAAACGGGCGACCGGACTTCTCAGCCGAGTGACTGTAGTTCGAACGCAGCCGGTCCGTGTCGAAGGGTCCCGGCAACAGGCCGTTGATCGTGACGTTGTGGCGCACCGTCTTGCGCGCGACGCCGGCGACGAAGCCGGTCAGGCCGGCGCGGGCGCCGTTCGACAGGGTGTGGGTCTGGTATGGAAAATCTAAGTCATTGATTTAGTGCGTTTTTGTGTCGAGACGAACGGCCGAAATCGGCTATTCGTGACAATGGGCCGCTCCAAGGCAGGATTTTGTTACGACGGCAGGGTCGAGCAGGGGAAGGTGGGAACGCTCCGCACCGCCAGAAGCGGTACGATGCCGTGTCTCGAAACCCAACATCGGGAGCATTCCCATGGCAGTATCCCCGCCTCCGGCGCCTTCGTCCATCGATCTTTCCGGCCTGCCTCCTCGGGTCGTCGAGGCGGCCGCCCGGGTGCTCGCACTGTGTCGCGAGGAGCTTCGTTCCGAGCCGCGCCCCGAGGCGCCCGAGGAGGTCGAGTTGCGGGTGCGTGAGGCCACGAACGAGTTCGCTCGCGATGTCATGGGCGCCGTCATCGAGAACCGGGACGATGGCGCTTCCCGGATCGAGCGGGACGGGCAGAGCTGGTTCCGGGTCGCGGTGACGCCGAAGACGATCATGACCTCGCTCGGTCCGGTGACCTACCGGCGAGCGCGTTACCGCAGCGGCGCGAGCGGGGCATCGCCGGTGCCGGTCGACGAGAGCCTGGGCCTCGTCGACGATTACCTGACGCGGCCGGCGGCCGAGCTCGGTCTGCTGATGATGGGTCACTGCACGGCCCGGGAAGCGGCGGCGTTCTTTGCGAAGACCGGCGCCATGACGCCGTCGGTGAGCACCCTGCAGCGCCTGACCCTGAGCATGCACGAATGCTGGGAGAGCCTCGGCCCGGAGACGCTGGGCAGCATCCGTGAGGCCGAGGGCATACCGCAGGACGCGACCACCGCCTCGGTCTCCCTCGACGGCGTCATGGTGCCGCTGAGACCCGGCGAGGACGGTCGCGCCAAGGCCTCCTGGCGCGAGGCTGCCTGCGGCACGGTCTCCTTCCACGACGCCGAGGGCAAGCGCCTGAAGACCCTCTATCTCGGCCGCATGCCGGAGAGCGGCAAGCTCACGCTGAAGGCGCAGCTTGCAAGCGAAGTCGCACACATCAGGCGAGCACGCCCCGAGATCGGGATCGTCGCTATCGCCGATGGCGCCGCCGACAACTGGACCTTCCTGGAGACCCTGTCGCCCGAAACCGAGGTGATCGACTTCTGGCATGCTTGCGAACATCTGCAAACCGCGTCCGACCATGCCGTGGCGCCCGGCTGGTTCGAGAAGTACCGCGAGATCCTCCGTCACGATCCCCGTGGCGTCGCCAAGGTGATCCGGGCGCTGCGCCACCTTCGCGATGCCGCCGCTGCGCCGGACCGGGCCGAGACCGAGCGGGAACTCGCCTTCTTCCGCAAGCATCGCCATCGCATGCGCTACCACGCCCTGAAGGAAGAGGGCATCGCCATCGGCTCAGGCGTGGTCGAAGCTGCCAACAAGACCCTGGTGACACAGCGCATGAAGCGCTCCGGCATGCGCTGGCGGATCGTCGGCGGACAGGCTGTTCTGACCTTCCGCGCCCTGATCAAATCCGGCCGCTTCGAGCGGGCATGGAAGGCCCTGATCAGCGCAACCGACACACCGGCCAACGACAACATCAGTCCACGTGCAGCAGCCATGGCAATCGCTGCCTGAACTCAACGAACCAAGCCGCAGACATCACTGCCATGCGAGACTCGCACCCGTTCGACAGGCCGAGAATATCGATCGGCGCCTTCACCGCGCCCGAGGTGATGTTGACGATGCGTCCGAAGCGGCGCGCGATCATGCCGTCGACCGTCGCCTTGATCAGGAAGATCGCGGTCAGCATGTTGGCGTCGATCGCCTTGATCCAGTCGTCGCGGTCCCAATCCCGAAAATCGCCGGGCGGCGGGCCGCCGGCGTTGTTGATCAGGATGTCGGGCTCGGGACAGGCGGCCAGCACCCGTTCGCGGCCCTCGGGCGTCGTGATGTCGCAGGCCACCGCGGCAACCTTGGCGCCGGTAGCGGTGCGGATCTCCGCCGCCGTCGCCTCAAGGGTCTCCGCCGTCCGCGCGTTGATCACGAGGTTACAGCCTTCGCGTGCGAGCGATAGGGCGCAGGCGCGTCCCAGCCCCTTGCTTGCGGCGCAGACGATGGCGTGTTTTCCGGCCAATCCCAGTTCCATGGCTAGTGTCCCGATTCCGAAGTTCGCATGATTTTCGCCTGCTGTTCAGCGATTTCGATTGTTCGGAGGCAGAAGCGCTGGATGGCGCCGAGGATGTCATCGGCGGATTTGGTCCATTTGAAGGGTTTGGGGTTCTGGTTTGTCGTGTCGATGTAGTCGAGGATGGTGCGCTCCAACTCCTTGGTGGAGCGATGGACGCCGCGCCTGATCTGCTTGTCGGTCAGCAGCCCGAACCAGCGCTCGACCTGGTTCAGCCAGGAGGCGCTGGTGGGTGTGAAATGGGCCTGCCAGCGCGGCCGTTTGGCGAACCAGTCGCGGATCGCCTTGGTCTTGTGGGTCCCGTAGTTGTCCATGACGATGTGGATGTCGAGATCAGCAGGGACGTTCGCCTCGACGAGGTCGAGGAATTTGCGGAACTCTCGGGCCCGATGGCGCGGGAAACATTTGCCGATGATCTCTCCCGTGGCGATGTCGAGGGCCGCGAAGAGAGAGGTCGTGCCGTGGCGCTTGTAGTCGTGGCTGCGCCGCTCCGCCTGCCCGGGGCGCATCGGCAAGAGGGGCTGGGAACGGTCCAGGGCCTGGATCTGGCTCTTTTCGTCGACACAGAGAACCAGGGCACGATCCGGCGGCGCCAAATACAGACCGACGATGTCGCGGACCTTCTCCACGAAGAAGGGATCGCTCGACAGCTTGAAGGTCTCCGAGCGATGCGGCTGCAAGCCGAAGGCCCGCCAGATGCGATGAATGGTCGAGGGCGCGTGGCCGCTCGCCCGCGCCATCGAGCGAAGGCTCCAATGGGTCGCGTCCGGCGGCGTCTCTTCCAGCGTCAGCCGGACCGCTTCCGCGATGGCGTCATCGCCGATTTGACGCGGCGCGCCGGGGCGGGGTTCGTCGTACAGACCGTCGAGGCCCTCCGCCGCATAGCGGCGACGCCACTTGCCCACGGTGTCCGCGCTCGCCTCGAGACGAACGGCGATCTCCTTGTTCTCCAACCCTTCCGCCGCCGCCAAGACGATCCGAGCCCGCCGCGCAAGCCCCTGCGACGTCTTGCGACGACGAGACAGCGCCTCCAATTCGGCGCGCTCGTCATCGCTCAAAGAGATCGTCACCGCCACTCTCGCCATCAATCGCGCCTCCTAAAAACAAATAGAGACATAATCATATCAATTTATCGATCAGGACACTAGCTTCCTTTGTCGTTTACTTCGATCTCGTTCAGGACCCGCCGCGCGAGCGGGATGGTGATGTTCCGGTGCCCGGTCAGCGCGGCTGCGTCGAGCGCGGCGACAATCCGCCGGGCGGCATCGAGCGAGCGTTCCATGCGCGCCAACAGGAAGCTCACGACCTCTTCGCCAACACGCAGCTGGCGGTCAAAGAACAGCTTGGCGAGGACGGCGCCGATCAGCGCGTCGTTTGGCGCCCCGATGGCCACCGCGGGCGCCGCGGCGAGCCGTGAGCGCAAATCGGGCAAGTCGATCGGCCAGCGCGCCGGCGGCGCCTCGGCCAGGATGAGCAGATGGCCGCCGCGCTCGGCCACCACATTGAAAAGGTGAAGCAGGGCCTGCTCATCCAACCGTGTTGGGTCGATATCGTCGACGACGGCGTATCGCCACTCGCCCAGAACCTCGGCCGGGGTGCGGCCGGCAACTTCGGAAGCAATCAACCGCCGCGCGCTACTGTTTGCCTGCCAGACATGCGCTAGATGGGTCTTGCCGCAGCCCGGAGGGCCATGAATCGTCAGCGCGGGCGCCGGCCAGTCGGGCCAGCGATCGAGCCACAACACCGCGCCTCGATTCGATTCGGCAATCAGGAAGTCGTCGGCGCCGAGCGCGGCACGATGTCCAAAATCCAGAGCGAGTTGGCTCAATCCGGCGGCTCCCCGTCTTGACCGGCGACCGGCGCCGAGGTTCCCCGGTATAGCGGGCTTTCCGAATAGCGCTCGACAGCGAAGCGCACCAGCACGCCGACGATGGCCGTCATCGGCACCGCGATCAGGATGCCGACGAAACCGAACAGCACGCCGCCGGCGAGAATACCGAAGATGACCCAGACGGGATGCAGCCCGACACGGTCGCCGACCAGCTTGGGGGTCAGCACGTTGCCTTCGAGCACCTGGCCGATGACGAACACGATGGCGACGGCGCCGATACGGACGAAATCGTCGAACTGCAGAAACGCCATGCCGACGCTTGCGATCAGCCCGACGATGGCGCCGACGTAGGGAATGAACGAGATGAGGCCGGCAAGAAGGCCGAGAACGAGTGCAAAGTCCAACCCCGTGATCAGCAGGCCGACGACGTAGAAGACCGCGAGCGCCAGGCAGACCAACCCCTGGCCGCGGACGAAACCCGCCAGCGTCTCGTCGATCGCCTTGACCTGGGTACGGATGACATCGGCGTGGTCGCGCGGCAACAACGCGTCGATCCGTTCGACGATGCGGTCCCAGTCGCGCAGCAGGTAAAAGGCGACGATCGGCGTGATGAACAGGAGCGACAGGATGTTGACGATCGCCAGTCCCGACTTCCATATATTCTGCACTAGGCCAAGCGCCCATTTCACCAACTGCGCCGTCACGCCTCCGATCGCGTCGCGCACCCGCTGGACATCCTCGGGATCGAGACGCGCGATCAATGATTCCGACAGCGGCGCGACGATGTCGCTAATCGCGCGGGTGTAGGTGGGGACGCGGGCGATGAAGTCGACGATCTGCTGGTACAGTAGGGGCAGCAGGAGAACGAAACCGCCGATCGCGATGAGCATGAACAAGACGGTGATAACGACGGTCGCGAGCGTCCGTGACGCGCCCCATTCCTCGAACTTGTCGGCCACCGGATCGAGAAAATAGGCGACCGCCATGCCGGCGACGAAGGGCAGCATGATGCCGCTCAGGGCGAACAGACAGATTCCGAAGACGATCAGGCCGATCGCCCAGAAAAGGAGCTGGTTGCGTAGGGTCATTCGGCAGGCTCGACGCCGGCGGCGCGGCGCGTCCATTGAACGACGTAAGCCCCACCGGAAGCGAGCGTCGTTGCGGCGACGACCAAGACCAAGACATCGATCAGCATCGGCAAACCGAGGTCCAGGCCGCCGTTACCCAAAACCACCGCGGCGAGCACGATTTGCGCCACCGTGTTCACCTTGCTGACCATCAGGGGTTCCATGTCGAGCGATCGCGTCAGCAATCGAAACAGCAGCGCGCCGCCGACGATCAGCAGGTCGCGGAACACCACCAGGATGACCAGCCACAACTCCAGCATGCCGTTGCTGCCCAGCGCGGCATAGGTGCCAACCAGCAGGACTTTGTCGGCGATCGGGTCGAGAAACCCGCCTAAGACCGTCGTCGCTCCCAGTCGCTTGGCAATAAAGCCGTCGACGCCGTCGGAGACAGCGGCAGCCAAAAATAGCCAGAACGCCGCCGTGATCTCGTTCGAAAGAATGAGCCAGACAACGAGCGGCGCCGAAAACAAACGCGCGAGACTGATGGCGTTGGGAAGGTTCACTCTACCGCGGGCCCGTCTGGGATATCCGTGACTTCCGCCGGTACTTCGGCGTTGGGGAGCACCCCGCCACCACGCTCGAGACGCCAGATTCCAATACCTTGGCGAAGCTCGAGGCCGCTGCTGGCCAAGGCGCCCGAGAGCTGCCGGAGATCGCCCAGAAAATCGATCGTCACCCGCGCCGCCACGGCCGACAGCGCGACGATCTCGACGCGTCGGACCAATGCCAGTTCTTCGAGCTTGGCACGGATCTCGAGCCAATCGCGGAAGCTTCCGATCGGGATATCGGCCAGCAGGCTGTCCTCCCGGTCGAAGCGTAGCAGGTTGGCTTCCTTCCATTCGTCGTCGACCTGAGTGCGGGTCTCCAACGCGGCGGTCGCGAGGATGGCGTCCAATGCCTCCCAGTCCATGCCGCTGTACGTCCCGCCACCGATACGCACGCCCTCCGACTGGAACCGGCGCAGCGTTACCCTGATCATCGGCGCGTTGCGCTGCACGTCGAGCACCACCTCGGCCGCGGCGACGGCAACTTCATCGGCGCCATAGCGTTCGGCGAGTTCGGCGAAGGCGGCGCGGTCACCCCGGTCGGCGCGGCTCGCGTCGACGAGCATCAGATCGGCGAGTTCACCGAGTGGCACGACCATGCGCACCAGGCCATCCGACGCCGGCAGGTCGGTCCAGGCCTCGCGCCAGACGTTGCCGTCCTCCCACAGGATCGCGCCACCCTCGTCCTGGTAGAGCGGCAAAATAACGATGCGCCTGAGCGGCGTCGCGGCATAGGCAATGCCATGGTCGCGGAACAGTTGGCCAACCGACCGATCATTAAAGTGAAATATCAATGATGCCGTGTAACGTACTGCAGATACTTTTTCTTCTGAAACCTCAAAGCTCTTTACGAGGTCAGTGATCGCGACATCGTCGGGCGTCGGCAGCCGGTTGTGATCGATCGTCGGCACGAGCCGCCGCAGCAACCGTTCGAGTGCGTTGCGCTGGCCGATCGCGAGCGCTTTGGCGCGCGCCGTGGTGGCGTCGGTCGATGTGACGTCGACGGTGACATTGCTGACACTGAAGGCAGACGCGGCTGTCGCCGCGCCAATGCCGGGACGTGGTGCGAACAACGCGACACACAGCGCCATCGCGACAACGACAATGGCGACCTGGCGCCGCTTGTGAGCCATTGCAAACCGTCCGCGATCAAGTATCTTCGAATCGAAGAGCGGCACTATATCGGACATTCGCGCCAAGAGCGAGGGGCCCATTATCGGCATTACATACAAAAAGGCCGGCGTCGACGTCGCCGCTGGCGCCGGTTTGGTCGAGGCGATCAAGCCGCTCGCACGGTCGACCGCGCGCCCCGGTTCCGAGGCCGCGATCGGTGGATTCGGTGGGCTATTCGACCTCGCCAAGGCGGGCTATCGCGACCCGCTGCTGGTCGCCGGCACCGACGGCGTTGGGACCAAGCTGAAGATCGCAACGGCGGTCGGCCGCCACGACACCATCGGCATCGACTTGGTGGCGATGTGCGTCAACGACATCGTTGTCACGGGCGCCGAGCCGCTGTTCTTCCTCGACTACTTCGCCACTGCCCGGCTCGATCCCGAGGTCGCGCGCGACGTTGTCGCCGGCATCGCCGAGGGTTGCCGTGCCGCCGGCTGTGCGCTGATCGGCGGCGAGACCGCCGAGATGCCGGGGCTCTACGCGCCAGGCGACTATGACCTTGCCGGCTTCGCGGTCGGCGCGGTCGAGCGCGATGCGGTGCTCACCGGCGACGGTATCGAGGTCGGCGACATCGTCATCGGGCTCGCCTCCGACGGCCTGCATTCGAACGGCTTTTCGCTGGTCCGGCGCGTGGTCGAGCTGGCGCAGGGCGACTATGGCGACACGGCGCCTTTCGCACGTGAGACGACGTTCGGCGACGCCCTGCTGACGCCAACGCGCATCTATGTCCCGAGCTGTCTCGCGGCCGCGCGGGCGGGTCTCGTCAAGGCGATGGCTCATATTACCGGCGGCGGCCTGGTTGAAAACCTGCCGCGCATGCTGCCCGACGGCATGGCACTCGACATCGACGCCGGCGCCTGGCCGATCAGCCCGGTCATCGCCTGGCTCGCGGAGACCGGCGGGATCGCAGCCGGCGAACTTGGCCGCACATTCAATTGCGGCATCGGCATGGCCGCGATCGTCGCGCCCGATGACGTGCAGGCGGCGATCGACCTGTTCAACGGCAACGGCGAGACCGCCTATCGCATCGGCGCGGTGGTCGGCGCTGAGGCGGGCCGGCCGGCGGTCACCATTCGAAACGTGGAAACGGCATGGCCCGGCTGAAACTCGCCGTCCTGATTTCGGGGCGCGGCAGCAACCTGCAGTCCCTGATCGACGCCTGCGCGGCACCCGACTTTCCCGCCGAGATCGTCATCGTCGTCTCCAACGAGCCCAACGCCGCCGGGCTCGATCGAGCGCGCGCGGCGGACATCCTGGCAACGGTCATCGACCATCACGATTATGCCACGCGCGAGGCGTTCGACGAGGCGCTCAGCGAAGCAGTCCGCGCGGCGGGCGCCGAACTCGTCTGCCTGGCCGGCTTCATGCGTCTGGTCACCGAGGCGTTCCTGCACGATTGGCGTGACCGACTGATCAACATTCATCCGTCGTTGCTGCCCGCCTTCGGCGGCCTCAACACCCACGCCCGCGCGATCACCGCTGGCGTCCGGTTCACCGGCTGCACGATCCATTTCGTGCGCGCCGAGATGGACGCCGGTCCGATCATCGTGCAGGCCGTGGTTCCGGTGCTGGCCGACGACACACCCGACAGCCTCGCCGAGCGCGTACTCGTTGCCGAACATCAGGCTTATCCGCTGGCGATACGCTTGATCGGCGAGGGGCGCGTCCGGGTCGTCAACGAGGTCGCGCACATCGACGGCATCCGTTCACCGCGCGAAGTTCTTATGAATCCGACCGGAAGCTGACCGCCAATCAATATTCGAGCGAAGGATCCGATTATTTCAGCCTGCGACCGCAGGCCGCCGACCGTTCGGCCAGTCTTTGCGGAAATAAGATTGGCCCACGCGGCGCTTGAGCGCAGGTCATCTTTGCGCGAGTCAAAGGTGACCACACAAAAAGGGTGACCGCACCAAGAACTACCCAACGATGTCGATGTCGCTGAAGAAGAAGGCGATTTCGGCGGCGGCGGTCTCGGGCGCGTCCGAGCCGTGCGTCGAATTGGCCTCGACCGATTCGCCGAAGTCGGCGCGGATCGTACCCGCATCGGCGGCGACCGGGTTGGTCGCGCCCATGATCTCGCGGTTGCGGGCGATCGCGTTCTCGCCCTCGAGCGCCTGCACGACCACCGGGCCCGAAATCATGTAATTGCAGAGATCGTTGTAAAACGACCGCTCGGCATGAACCGCGTAGAAACTCTCGGCTTGGCTTCGGGTAAGCTGAATGCGCCGCTGGGCGACGATCCGCAGGCCCGCTTCCTCGAAGCGCGCGTTGATCGTGCCGGTCAGATTGCGCCGCGTCGCGTCGGGTTTGATAATCGAAAGCGTGCGTTCGGTGGCCATGGCGTCGTTCCTGCCCTTGTGTATCCTGGTATCGGGAAGGCGCCTTATAGCGGCTCAATCGCGGCGCGGCAACACCCCGGTCCGGCGGCCGTGCGTGTCGGGCTTTTCGCATTGCCGGCCGCGTGCTATGACCCCGGCGCCATGCTTCGAATTAACAACATAACATGCCGCATCGCCGGACGCGTCCTCTTGGAGGGCGCCAGCGCCGTCGTGCCGGTCGGCCACAGGGTCGGCCTGGTCGGCCCCAACGGCTCGGGCAAATCGACGCTCTTGCGCCTGATCACCGGTGGGATCGAGCCGGACGACGGAGACATCAAGCTGCGCCGCCGGGCGCGCATCGCGACCGTCGCGCAGGAGGCGCCGAGCAGCCCGATGAACCTGCTGGAGGCCGTCGTCGCGGCCGACCGCGAGCGCGCCGACCTGCTCGCCGAGGCCGACACCGCGACCGATGCGCACCGCATCGCCGAGCTGCACACCCGGCTGGTCGACATCGACGCCCATTCGGCCGAGGCGCGCGCCGGCGCCATCCTGGCCGGCCTCGGCTTCGACGCCGACGCCCAGCGCCGCCCGCTCGACTCCTTCTCGGGCGGCTGGCGCATGCGTGTCGCGCTTGCCGGAACGCTGTTCACCGAGCCCGATCTCCTGCTGCTCGACGAACCGACGAACTATCTCGACCTCGAGGGCACCATGTGGCTCGAGGGCTATCTCGTGACCTATTCGCATACCCTGCTCGTCGTCAGCCATGACCGCGACCTGCTCAACTCGGTCGCCAAAACCATCCTGCACATCGACGGCGGTAGGCTCACATCCTACACCGGCAATTACGACGACTTCGTGCGCGTGCGCACCGAGCGGCTCGCCCAGCAAGTCGCCGAGCGTGCCAAGATCGACGCCCAGCGGCGCCACATGCAGGCCTTCGTCGACCGCTTCCGCTACAAGGCATCGAAGGCGCGCCAGGCGCAGAGCCGCCTCAAGGCGATCGCCCGGCTGGCCCCGGTCGCCGCGGCGGCGAGCGGCGCGACCACGGTCTTCCGGTTCCCCCAGCCGACGCAGCTCGCACCGCCGATCGTCAGCCTCGACGGCACGTCGGTCGGCTACGACGATGGCAAGCCGGTGCTCTCGGGCCTCGATCTGCGCATCGACATGGACGACCGCATCGCGCTGTTGGGCGCCAACGGCAACGGCAAGTCGACGCTCGCCAAGCTGCTCGCCGGCCGGCTCAAGCCAATGTCCGGCCATCTCACCGCTTCGTCCAAGCTGCGTATCGGTTATTTCGCCCAGCACCAGATCGACGAGCTCAGGCCCGGTGAGACCGCCTTCCAACACATGAAACGGCTCTTGCCCGAAGCCGGCGACGCCACGGTGCGCGCGCGTGTCGGCGGCTTCGGCCTGGTCCAGGACAAGGCCAATGTCGACGTCGCGGATCTGTCGGGCGGCGAGAAGGCCAGGCTGCTGTTCGCTTTGATGAGCCACGCCGCGCCTCACCTGATGTTGCTCGACGAACCGACCAACCATCTCGACGCCGACGCCCGCGACGCGCTGATCCAGGCGCTCAACGATCACCAGGGCGCGGTCGTGCTGATCACCCATGACCGGCACCTGATCGAGACCTGCGCCGACCGCCTGTGGCTGGTCGCCGACGGCACGGTCGCGCCTTACGACGGCGACATCGACGACTACCGCCGCCAAGTGCTCAAACAGCGCCGCCAGCCACGCCAGCGCCCGGTCGAAGACGTGGCGACCGCCAAGCCGCCGCGCCGGAACAAGCGCGAGGCGCGCCAGGCGTCCGCCAGGGCGCGCGAGGACAAGTCCGCGCTGCGCCGCGCCGTACGCGACGCCGAGGCACTGGTCGCAAAGCTGACCGCCGAGGTCGCCAAGATCGAGGCATCGCTCGCAGGCCCGGAGGTCTACCAGGGCCCGACCGCGGCGCTCGCCAAGCTCGCCAAGCGGCGCAGCGACGTCAAGCGCCGCGCCGCCGCCGCCGAGCAAGCCTGGCTCGCCGCCCAGCAGGCAATCGACACCGCGGCGGAGTGAGGGCTAGCCCCCCTTCTCCCAGCCCCCCTGCGGGGTCTGTTGCCAGTAGGTCAAGGTGTGGCCGGCGTCCTTGAGGCGCTTCCAGCGTGCCCGCGCGGCCTCGACCGCGGCCTCGTCGTTGCCGTCGAACAGGTCGAGGCAACGATCGAAGCCATCGAGATAGGCTGGCTCGACGCCGTCGACAAGCACCAGGAGGGTAGCGCCGTTAGGGTTCTCCTCGGTTGTCGTCAGGTAGATCGGCTGCGCCTCGGCGTTGCCGTCGCGCGACGTGCCGTGGGGCAGGAACGATGCCGGGTCGAACGTCCAGAGCGCCGCGTCGAGTACCGCGATGCGCTCTTCCGACGCCGCCAGGACGACGGCGCGCATGCCCGCCTCGTGGGCCTTGCCGAGCAGCCTCGGCAGCGCCCGGTCGAGCGCCGTCGCGGTCAGGTGGTAGAAGCCGACCTCGGTCATCGCCCGCGCTTGGCAGCCGCCCGCCTCACGCCTCGTAGTTGTCGGCGACCAGGCGGTCGAGCAAGCGCACGCCGAAGCCGGTACCGCCCTTGGGCACGGTCGCCGTGGCGCTCTTCGACCAGGCCACGCCGGCGATGTCGAGATGCGCCCAGGGCGTCTCGTTGACGAAGCGCTGCAGGAACTGCGCCGCGGTGATGCTGCCCGCCTCGCGGCCCTTGCCGACGTTCTTCATGTCGGCGATGTCGGAGTTGATGTCCTTGTCGTAGCGCGCGCCCAGCGGCAGGCGCCAGACCGGCTCGCCGACCGCCTTGCCGGCGGCCGTCAGCTTGGCCGAGAGATCGTCGTCGTTGGCGAACAGCCCGGCCTGGTACGAGCCGAGCGCGACGATGACGGCGCCGGTCAGCGTCGCCAGATCGACGATGAAGCGTGGCTTGAACTTGGACTGGCAATACCACAGCGCGTCGGCCAGCACGAGGCGGCCCTCGGCGTCGGTGTTGATGACCTCGATGGTCTGGCCCGACATCGAGGTGACGACGTCGCCCGGCCGCTGCGCCTTGGCGGACGGCATGTTCTCGACCAGGCCGACGATGCCGATCGCGTCGACCTTGGCGGCGCGCCCGGCGAGCGCCTTCATCAGGCCGATGACGACGCCGGCGCCGCCCATGTCCCACTTCATATCCTCCATGCCGCCGGCCGGCTTGATCGAGATGCCGCCGGTGTCGAAGGTGACGCCCTTGCCGACGAAGGCGATCGGCGCGGCCTTCGAGCGCTTTGGCGCACCGTTCCAGCGCATCACGACGAGTCTGGAATCACGGTCGCTGCCCTGGCCGACGCCCAACAGCGCGCCCATGCCGAGCTTGGCCATGCGCGCCTCGGTCATGACCTCGACGTCGACGCCGAGACGCGACAGCGTGCGCGCCTGTTTGGCGAGCGATTCGGGGTAGATCACGTTAGCCGGCTCGGAGACCAAGTCTCGCGTGAAGAACACGCCGTCGGCGATCCTGTCCAAGCGGCCGAACGCCTTCTGTGCCTCGCGCGGATGCGCGGCGACGACGGTGATGCGCTCGAGCGTCGGCTTGCTCTCGGCCTTCTCCTTGGTGCGATACTTATCGAAACGATAGCCACGCAACCGGGCCCCGAACGCGAGGTTGGCGGCATGCGCCGATGACCCCACCGACTTGCCCTCGACCATGACGGCAACCTTCTTGGCGCCCGCGTGGTTGAGATGCGCAACGAGTTGGCCGCCCAGTTCCTGAGCCGCCAGGTCGTCGATCTTGTCGCGCTTGCCGTGGCCGACGAGGACGACGCGCGCGGCCTTGACGCCGCTCGGCGCGTTGACGTCGAGGAACTGCCCGCGCGCGCCGGTGAACCGGCTGGTCGCCATCGCGCGGCCCAGGGCGCCGCCGGTCGCCTTGTCGATATCGCGCGCGGCGCTGCCAAGCATCCTGCCCTCGAAGATGGCGACTGCTACGGACTCGGGAGCGACTGGCGATTTGGCGGCGAATGTGATCTTCATGGCGTCCTCGTCTTGTGACTTTCCGGGTGATCGCGGGCGTACGGCGCGCGTCTCGCGAGAAACTTAGCCGATGCGGCGGGGATTAACAGCGATAGTTGCTTCCATCCATGGCGGCGCGCGTTTCGCCGCTACCCCGAATCACCGCTCGGGCGGTATGATGGGCCCGATTTCGCACCGGCGACGGATGACACGGATGATTGCGATTCTCGGGGCGACGGGCAAGACCGGACGCTATCTCGTCAAACGGCTGTGCGACGAGGGCCATGACGTGACTGCGATCGGCCGCTCCGCGGCGCGCCTCGAGGCGATCGACCCGCGCGCCAATACCGCCATCGCCGACATCGAGGAGCGGGCGACGCTCGGTCAGGCGCTGGCCGGTGCGAACGCGGTCGTGAGCTGCGCCCATGCCCGCTTCACCGAGGCCGTGCTCGCGGTTCTCCCGGTGTCCTGCCAGCGACTCGTATTGACCGGTTCGACACGCCGTTTCTCGACGCTGCCCGACCCCGCCGCCGACGCGGTCCGCGCCGGTGAAGCGGCATTCCTCGCCTCGGGCGTCGCGGGCGTCATGTTGCACCCATCGATGATTTACGGCGCGCCCGACGACCGCAACGTCAACCGGTTGCTGCGTCTGGTGCGCCGCTACACCGTGATTCCCCTGCCAAACGGCGGCCGGCATCTGGTCCAGCCCGTGTTCGTCGACGATGTCGTCGCGGCGCTCGCCGCGGCAATCACGCGGCCCGAGGCGCCAGGGCCGTCGATCGTCGTGGCCGGGCCCGCGCCGATCAGTTACGCCGACATGCTGCGCGCCTGTGCGGTCGCCCTCGATCGTCGGGTCGCGATTTTTCCGGTGCCGACCGCTTTGCTCGTCGCCGGCGCACGGATAGCGGTGGCAGTGGGGTTCAAGATACCGTTCGACGCCGCCGAGATCAGGCGCGCGACCGAGGACAAGCGCTTCGACGTCGGGCCTCTCGAGAACCGGCTCGGCATCACGCCGCGACCCTTCGACGAAGGCCTGCGCCTCAAACTGGAGCGTGGTTGGACATGATCTCGGCCAATAGCGTGGCGCGCCGCCCGTACGCGTACGCAACGGCTGACTGTACGCAGCCGGGGCAGCGGGCGTATAATCGCGGCTCAGCAGGGCAAATGATCACGCATGCAGGGACTCACACGGTACGTCTTGCGCCAACTCATCTGGGCGACATTGTTCGTTACGCTTGCCCTGACGGGCGTGGTGTGGCTGTCGCAATCCTTGCGCTTCGTCGATCTGATCATCAATCGTGGCCTTTCGGCCGCGACCTTCCTTCATCTCACGGTTCTGCTGCTGCCGACCTTTCTGGCGATCATCCTGCCGATCGCGCTGTTCTGCGCCATCGTCTACACCTATCATCGCCTGTCGACCGACAGCGAGATCGTCGTCATGCGTGCCACCGGGTTGAGCCAGGCGGCCCTGGCGCGACCGGCGCTGATCCTGGCCGCCGTGACGACCGTCGTGTGCTACGCCATCACGCTCTACTTCATGCCGCTGGGGTTCCGCACGTTCAAGGACCGGCAGTTCACGATCCGCAGTGATTTTTCGCACGTGCTTTTGAAGGAAGGCACCTTCAACACATTGCCGGACGGATTGACCGTCTACCTGCGGGCGCGCCAGGCCAACGGCGAGTTTGTCGGAATCTTGGTACACAACAACCGGAACCCCGATGTGCCCGTCACCATGATGGCCGAGCGAGGCGCGCTCGTATCGACTCCACGCGGACCCAGGCTTCTGTTGATCAACGGCAACCGGCAAGAAATGCAACGGGCATCCAACAAGTTGAGCCTGCTCTACTTCGACCGCTACAACATCGATCTCTCGGGCCTTGCCAACGTCGATGAGCAACGCTGGCGCGAACCGCGCGAGCGGTACCTACACGAACTCTTTGGTCCGCCCAAATCAGGCAGCGACAGGGCCTATCGCAACGGACTCCTCGCCGAGGGACACCAAAGGCTGGTCGCGCCGGTGTTCAGTATAGCCTTCGCCCTGATCGGACTCGCCGGCCTGTTATCGGGTGAATTCAGCCGGCGCGGCCAGATGCCGCGCATGTTCGCGGCCGCGGCCGCGGTGATCGTATTCCAAATTCTTTCACTGACGCTGGCAAACGTCATCGTCAAGACGCCGGTGTTGACGCCGCTGCTCTACATGAACGTCGTGTTGGCGGTGTTGGCTGCCGGCTATGTCCTGCTCCGCGAACGGTCGCCACGTGCGCCCCGTGTCCGCGCCGCGCCGGATGTCGGCTAGAATCGAGCGATGCGCCTGTCATTCACCTTGACGACATATATTGCTCGGCATTTCCTGAGCGGCATCGCGCTCGTGCTGTTGGTCCTGGTCGGGCTGGTCGCACTGATCGACGTGATCGAGTTGCTGCGGCGTTCGTCCAGCCGTGAAGCGGCGACTTTCTTCGCGGTCCTACAAATGGCGCTCCTGCGCGCACCATACCTGGCACAGAAGATTATCCCGTTTGCCGTCTTGTTCGGCGGCATGCTGGCGCTCACCCGGCTGACCCGAACCCACGAGCTCGTCGTGGCACGCGCGGCGGGTGTATCGGTCTGGCAGTTCCTGCTGCCCGGACTCGCGCTGGCTCTCGTGATGGGTGGGTTCGTTGTCACCGTCTTCAACCCCTTGGCGTCGGCCACGACGTGGCGCTACGAACAACTCGAGGCGAAGTTCCTGCGCGGCCGACCAAGCCTGTTGGCCGTTTCTTCGTCCGGCCTATGGCTGCGCGAAGGCACCAAGGAAAGCCAGTCGGTCGTCCATGCACTGCGCGTCTCGCAAGAGGATATGGAACTCCACGACGTCATCATCTTCGTTTACGAGGGCACTGACCGGTTCGTGCGTCGCATCGACGCGCCGACGGCCAAATTGCAGGACGGGTACTGGCAGCTGCGCGACGCCTGGATCAGCAGGCCCGATGAGGCGGGTTTCTATGTCGCCGACTATCGCATCGACACGAAGCTGACGCTCGACCGCATCCAGGAGAGTTTCGCGAGCCCCGAGACCATGTCGTTCTGGGACCTGCCCGAGTTTATCGAAACGTTGGAGGCGGCGGGCTTCTCGGCCCGCAACCACCGCCTGCATTGGCACTCGATCCTCGCCGGACCGCTGTTGCTCTGTGCGATGGTGCTCATCGCGGCGACATATTCGCTTCGGCTCACGCGCCGCGGCGGCACCGGATTGTTGATCCTGGCCGGCCTGTTCACCGGATTTCTGTTGTTCTTCCTGAGTAAAGTCGTGCAAGCGTTGGGGCTGTCTGCAGGCATCCCCATCGTGCTCGCCGCATGGGCGCCGGCCGGGGTCTTTACGCTCCTAGGCGTCGCTATGCTCTTGCACCTGGAAGACGGGTAAAAACGGTGCGCGGCCTGTTCGCCGTCGTCTTGCTGGCGCTCGGATTGGCCGCGGCCGATGCCCGTGCGCAGATCGCCACGCTCGACGGTTCGGCGCCCGTGGTGCTGCGCGCCGACGACGTCGCCTATGACAGCCGACAAGGTATCGTCATCGCAACCGGCAATGTCGAGGTCGCGCAGAACAATCGCATTCTCTTCGCCGACCGGATCACCTTTGACAAGCAGACCAACACCGTCAAGGCATCGGGCAACGTGTCCTTGCTCGAACCGACCGGCGAGGTACTGTTCGCCGAGGAGGTCGAGCTGACCGACGAGATGAAGGAAGGCGTGATGCGCGACATCCGCATCATCCTGACCGACAACTCGCGGATGGCCGCGAACGGCGCAGTGCGTAGCGGCGGCTATCGTACCGAGATGCGCCAGGCCGTATTTTCGCCGTGCAAACTGTGCCCCGATAACCCCGACGCCGCGCCGCTCTGGCAATTGAAGGCGGCACGCGTGGTGCACGACCAGCGCCGCCACGAAATCGAGTACAGCGACGTCGTGCTCGAGGCCTTCGGTGTGCCGATCGCGTACGCGCCGTTCTTTTCGCACCCCGATCCGACGGTCAAGCGGCGCAGCGGTTTCCTGACGCCGACTTACCGCAGCGGCAGCGAACTCGGCTTCTCGTTGCAGGTGCCGTACTACTTCAATTTGGCGCCCAACCGAGACGCGACGCTCGCGCCGATCTTCACCACCAAGGAAGGTCCCGTACTCGTCGGCGAATACCGGGCGCGCACCGAACGTGGCGAATACCAGCTCGCCGGCAGCATCACCAACCCCGAAAGCCGCGGTCTCAACGGCGAGACGATCGGCGGACGCGACGTACGCGGTCATATCGAGGGTACTGGGGCCTTCCAGCTTTCAGATGTCTGGCGCTGGGGTTATCAACTCGATCGCGCGACCGACGATACCTACCTTCGTCGTTATAATTTCAGTAACGAGGACACGCTCACCAGTCGGCTTTATCTGGAAGGCATCGATGGGCGGAACTATGCCGGCATAAATGGCTACGCGTTTCAAGGTCTAGAGGTCGACGACGATCCTGGCCAGGCGCCACTCGTCCTGCCCATCGCCGAATACAACCTGGTACTCGAAAAAGGCCTGTTCGGCGGGAATTACACGTTCGACGCCAATCTGATGTCACTGTCTCGGACCGAGGGAACCGATACCCGCCGGCTCTCCGTCGACGGTGGCTGGCACCTGCCATTCATTGGCAGCGCCGGCGACATTTACACCCTGAATACGCAGCTTCGCGGCGATCTCTATTGGGTCGATGATCTGGCGAATCGGGGGCGAACGGCATCGAGCGACGAGATCACCGGCCGCATCGTGCCTTCGCTTTCGCTCGACTGGCGTTATCCGTGGATCCGCCAAGCCGGCACGACGCGCCAAATCATCGAACCTGTCGCGAAAATTGCGGTCAGCCCCTATGGCGGTAATCCCGACGGCATTCCCAACGAGGACAGTCAGGACTTCGAGTTCGACCACACCAACCTATTCGATCTGATGCGCTTCCCCGGGCTCGACAGGGTCGAGGGCGGACCACGGGTGAGCTATGGGTTGCGCGCGGGCGTCTATGGCATTAGCGGCGGCCGCACGACGGCGTTCTTCGGTCAAAGTTACCGCGTCAAGGCGGATTCAACGTTTGAGCGCGGCAGCGGACTCGAAGATAAATTTTCGGATTTCGTTGGCAGCGTGAACATTTCGCCGGCCGATTTCGTCGACCTCTCGTTCCGATTTCGGCTGGATCACGACGACCTTTCGCCGCGCCGGTCGGAGGTCAATTTGAATGGCGGGCCCAACTGGCTTCGCATCAACTTTGGATACCTGTCGCTCGACGACCCACCGGACAATCTCGACGATGACGTCGAAGCGCGTGAGGAGATCAACGTATCGGCCCGCTTTCGGTTCGCCTCAAACTGGTCAATCTCGGCAAACACCCGACGCAACCTGACCACGGACAATACGATTAGATACGGCTTCGGCATCAACTACGGCGATGAATGTCTGATCTTCTCGACCCGATTCGTCCGGAGTTTCACCCAAGATCGCGACGTCGAGCCCACAACGTCGATCCAATTCGTTGTCACGCTGCGTAATTTGGGCTGACCGCCACCACGCCGCACCCGTCAACGCATGCGACGGCGTCACTCGGGGTGACGCTGCACCGTGGCGTTACGCGAAGATTTGATATATTCCTTGCGCGACCGATCGTGATCGGATCGGACCTCGAACGGTTTTCAGGGATGAAACGTCACTACACCCTTGCCACACTCGCGTTCGTCATGGTCGCGCTGGTTCAGCTCACCCTTGCGCCCCATGCAACAGCGCAGGAGGTGCAGCGCATCGCGGCCATCGTCAACGACGAAGTCGTCTCGGTGATGGACTTGGTCGGCCGAATCAATTTGGTCATCTTTTCAACGGGGCTCCAGGATTCGGCCGAGACCCGCAAGCGTATCGGGCCCCAAGTCCTGCGCACGCTGATCGACGAGCGATTGCGCTTGCAGGAAGCGAAGCGTCGGAACATTACCGTGACGGAAGCCGAATTGCGCGAAAGAATTCGATTGATCGAGCAGCAGAACAACATCCCCGAGAACCAGATTACCAAATTCCTGGAGGCACAGCGCATCGCACCCGAATCCATGTTTACCCAAATTCGATCGGAAATTTCCTGGATCAAGCTGGTGCGCCGACGGCTGCAATCGACCGTGACGATTTCGGATGACGAGGTCGACGAATGGTTCGCCCAACGCCAGGCGAGCGAAGGCCGGACCGAGTATCGTCTGTCAGAAATCTTCACCATCGTCGAAAATACCCGGGAAGACGCCGAAATTCGCGACAGTGCGACACGAATTGTCGACCAGTTGCGCGGCGGCGCGGATTTCGCAAGCATGGCTCGGCAGCTTTCGAACGGGGTCACGGCGGCAACCGGGGGCGACGCCGGCTGGGTTCTGCAAGAACAACTACAAGAGGAAGTCAGCGCCGCGGTCGTGGCGCTAGAACCGGGCCAAATTTCCGATCCGATAAGCACGAGTGGCGGCTACCTGATCGTTCTTTTACGTGATCGCCGGGAACGTCTCGCCACGAAGCCCAACGAAGTAAAGGTCGCGCTGAAACAGATTCTTTTGCCCGTCTCGGGCGACGCCGGCGCTGACGAAATCGAGAGCCAAACAGAGCTCGCCCGGGAGATAAGCGGCACGGTCGCGGGTTGCGATGACATGGCCCGAACAGCCGCCGAGCTGGACCCATCAACCTCGGGCGATGTCGGCACCGTACGTATCGGCGATTTGCCGGTTACCCTACGATCGGCGGTGCTCGGGCTCGAAATTGGCAAAATCAGCCAACCCGTGCGAACCGAATCCGGCATCCATCTCTTGATGGTTTGTGAGCGGATCGAGCCGCCGGGATCGCGAATGCCGAATCGGGAAGAGGTTCGCGCCCGTTTGATGGAGAACAAGCTTGAATCTCTCTCGCGCCGCTACCTTCGTAATCTGCGCCGCGAAGCCTTCGTGGACATCCGTATATGACCGAGCGTCGTTCAGGCTCGCCACTCGCCGTAACGATGGGTGAGCCGGCAGGCATCGGCGGCGACATTTCTTTGAAAGCATGGCGACGCCGCACCGAGTTGGAGCGCCCATTTTTCGTCATCGACGATCCCGACCGCCTGCGCTCGCTGTCGGCACGGATGAACATCGACGTTCCGGTCGCCGAGATTGCCGAACCCGAAGAGGCGGCCGCGGCATTCGGTGAGGCGTTGCCCGTCCTGCGCCAATCGATCGATGCCCCGGTCGTACCGGGGAGACTCGACGCCGCAAACGCGCCGGCCGTCATCGCCGCCATCGACCGTGCTGTTGCCCTGGCGATCGGCGGCAGGGTCGCGGCCATCGTGACCAACCCGATACACAAGAAGTGCCTCTATCAGGCCGGCTTCGATTACCCCGGCCACACCGAATATCTCGCTGCCCTGGCGGGTGGTGGCGCGCGGTCGGTGATGATGCTTGCCTGCCCGGGGCTGCGTGTCGTGCCGGTAACCATTCACATGGCGCTCGGTGATGCCATCGCCGCGCTCGACGCCGACGACATCGTGCGCTGCGGCGCCGTCACCGACCACGCATTGCGACACGACTTCGCCATCGCAGCGCCACGCATCGCGGTCGCCGGGCTCAACCCGCACGCCGGCGAGGATGGCAGCATCGGCCGTGACGAGATCGAAACCATTGCACCGGCGGTCGCGCGGCTCGCCCGGGCGGGTGTCGATGTCAGCGGGCCCGCGCCGGCCGACAGCCTGTTCCACGCACGCGCACGCGCTTCATACGATGCCGTACTGTGCATGTATCACGACCAGGCACTAATCCCACTCAAGACGATTGATTTCGACCGCGGGGTCAACATCACGCTCGGCCTGCCGTTCGTCCGCACCTCGCCGGACCACGGCACCGCCCTCGACATCGCGGGCAGCGGCGCGGCGCGCGAGGACAGTTTGCTTGCCGCCCTCGCGACCGCCGCCGAGATCGCGCGCAACAGACGAAACGATGGTTGAACCGCCGCCGGCGGTCGCGCTGCCGCCGCTTCGCGAGGTTATCGCCCGCTACCGCCTCAGTGCCCGCAAGTCGCTGGGACAAAACTTCCTGCTCGATCTCAACTTAATCGATCGCATCGCCCGTGCCGCCGGTGACACCACGAGGACATCGATCATCGAAATCGGGCCGGGACCCGGCGGGTTGACGCGCGCCCTGCTCGCCAACGGCGCCCAAGCGGTGATCGCCGTCGAGCGCGATCCGCGGTGCATAGAGGCGCTCGCGGAGCTCGCCGGCGCCTACCCCGACAGGCTGCGCATCATCGAGGGCGACGCGCTCGACATCGACGCGGCATTGCTTGCGCCGGCGCCGCGCGCCATCGTCGCCAACCTGCCCTACAACATCGCGACACCGCTGATGTTCGCCTGGCTCGGCAACATCGGCGCGTTCACCAGCCTCACGCTCATGCTGCAACGGGAAGTCGCGTTGCGCATCACCGCCCGGCCGGGCAGCCGGGATTACGGCCGGCTATCGATCGCCGCTCAATGGCGCTGCGAGACATGGCGGCTGTTCGACGTGCCGCCCACCGCCTTCGTCCCGGCGCCGAAAGTGACCTCGAGCATCGTCCGTTTCGTGCCGCGCCCCGAACCGCTCGCGCCAGCCGACGCGGCGACGTTGGAACGGGTCGTCGCGGCAGCCTTCGGTCAAAGACGGAAGATGCTGCGCTCGAGCCTCAGACAGCTCGGCGTCGACGCCGAAGGTCTTCTGGCCGACGCCGGTATCACACCGACATTGCGGGCCGAGGATATCGACATCGAGGGCTTCTGTTCGATCGCCCGCGCCTTCGCGGCGCGCGACGACGCCGCATCATGACCCTTGCAGCCGCCATGTCGGTCGTGTAGAGAGCGTCTCGAGCGAGGGTGGCCCCGTCGGGCCGCCCGTTGACCGGCGGAAGAGAACCCAGGCATGTCCTGCGTTACCTGTACAGAACGGCGACGACGACGACATACGCCCGCACGACCGTGCGCGGCGTCCGCCGCCGGCTATCGCCTGTCCAGGTAAGCGCGCCACCACCAGAACCCCGCGTTCAGCGCACTTCCCGACATCGTCGACCCGGCATGCGGACGCAATACGTCCCAACCAAGTTTCGACCAAAAAGCCGGTGTCTGACCATGATTACGATCGTTCCCCAACGGCCCGCCGACGCGCCGATCATCGAGCAACTCCTCGACGGCGCCTTCGAACCCGAGCGTCGGTTGCGGCCCGCCTATAGCCTGCGCGGCAATGCCGCACCGCTCGACGAACTCGCTTTTATCGCGCGTGCCGACGGGCGGCTTGTCGGCACCATACAATTCTGGCCGGTGACGATCGGTCGTACCTCGGCCGCCTTGTTGCTCGGTCCGCTCGCCGTCGTGGAAGCCTTCCGCCGCCGTGGCGTCGCCGCCGCGCTGGTCGGCCACGGCCTAGATGCGGCACGCGATCAAGGCCACCGCATCGTCGCCGCGATCGGCGAGATGCCAGTGTTCGTGCGCTTCGGGTTCGTTGCAGCGCTTGATCAGGGCCTGACGATGCCAGTGCCGGTCGCGCCGGCGCGCTTCTTGGCTTGCGCGTTGACACCGGGTGCGCTCGACGGCGTCGGCGGTGTCTTGGGATCGGCCGTGGCGGCCGGCGCGTCGCCAGTCAGGACGCTTCGCCGAGCGATCTGACGAAGCGGGCGAGACCTTCGTCGCGGCGCGTGCGACGCAGTCGCTCGGCCTTCAGGATGGCGCGGACATTGGCGACGCTCTCGTCGAGGACGTCGTTGACGATGACGTAGTCGTATTCCGGCCAATGGCTCATCTGTTCGGCGGCGAGTTTCATGCGCTCGGCGACGACCGTATCGGAATCCTGGGCGCGCCCGCGCAAGCGCCGCTCGAGCTCGGCCATCGACGGCGGCAGGATAAAGACGCGCACGACGTTTTCAGGCATCGCCGTGGCGAGGTCCCTGGCGCCCTGCCAATCGACGTCGAACAGCACATCGGTGCCGAGATCGAGCGCCTCGACGACGGGCGCGCGCGGCGTGCCATACGCGTTGCCAAAGACGGTTGCGTGTTCGAGCAGCTCGCCCTCGGCCGCCATCTCGTCGAACCGCTCTCGGTCGACGAAGTAATAATGTTTGCCTTCGCGCTCACCGGTGCGCTGCGGCCGGGTCGTCGCCGAGACCGACAGAGGCATTTCCTCGAGGTCGGATATCGCGAGTGCGATCGCGGTCTTGCCCGCCCCCGAGGGGGACGACAGGACGAGCATCAGTCCTTGGCGGCCTATCATCGGCATGGTCACACGCAACATTCCTATTCGAGGTTCTGTACCTGCTCGCGCAACTGGTCGATCACCACCTTGAGATCGAGCCCGATGCGCGTGAGTTCGACATCCGTCGCCTTCGAACACAGGGTGTTGGCCTCACGGTTGAATTCCTGGCACAGGAAGTCGAGCCGGCGGCCGACGGCGCCGCCCGCTTCGATCAGTTCGCGCGCCGCGGCGACATGGGCACGCAGCCGATCGATTTCCTCGCGACCGTCGGATTTGACCAGCAACAACGCAACCTCCTGGGCAAGCCGCTCCTCGGGCAACGCGGGCGTCGCATCGATCAATGCGCCGACGCGCTCGTTCAGGCGCGCACGCAGCGCTTCAGGCTGCAGCGCGGCATTATCCGCCGCTTGTTCGGCGAGCTTGGCAATCTCGTCGAGTTGATCGGCAAGCACCGCGGCGATGCGCGCACCCTCGTCCTGGCGTGACGCAAGCAGCGCGTCCAGGGTCTCGCGTAAGTTGCTGACGATCAGCGCGTCGCGCTGACTGCGCGTCTCGGGCGCCTCCTCCTCCTCCGCCAGCTCAACGACGCCACGGATTGCCAACAGTGCCTCGAGCGAGGGCGGCGCGGCATCGACGTCTTGGCGCAGTTCGCGGCAAACATCGAGCATCTGATCAAGCGCATCGCGGTTGACGCTGAGACGCGTCTGCCCTTGGCCACCGTCGATTTGCAGGGAGACGGACAGGCTGCCGCGAGCGAACAACTTGCCGGCGATACGGCGGATTTCGGGATCGATCGCGTCCATACCGGCCGGCAGCCGGCACCGGACATCGAGCCCGCGTCCATTGACGCTCTTGGCTTCCCAGGCCCAGGCGACAGAGCCGTCCTGGCCCGCGCCACGCGCGAAACCGGTCATGCTGGCAACGGGCACTGGCTCCTCGTAAGGTAATGATTGCAGCGGTTTGCGTCCGCCATGGCGGGCCTAAGCACTATATACTCAGCGTACTGGAGCCAACAAGCCACCAGCGACGGAAACTGCGAAAGGCAGCATGCGAAATCCACGGTCGATTCTGATCACCGGCGCGAGCAGCGGTCTGGGCGCCGCGCTCGCCGAGGCGTATGCCGCCGACGGCGCCACCTTCGCGCTCATCGGGCGCAACGAAGAGCGACTCGAGGCCGTCGCCTCGCGCTGTCGCGCCCAGGGCGCACAAGCCGAATGCGCCACCATCGACGTCACCGATGCCGCCACGCTCGCAGCATGGATCGCCGACATCGACGACCGTGCGTCGCTCGACCTGGTCATCGCCAATGCCGGCATCTCGGGCGGCACGTCGGGCGGCGAAGGCGAGGATCAGGCGCGGCGCATCTTCGCCGTCAATCTCGACGGCGTACTCAACACCGTGTTGCCGGTGATACCGCGCATGCGCGCGCGGCGCCGCGGCCAAATCGCTCTGATGAGTTCGCTCGCCGCGTTCCGTGGCTTTCCTGGCGCGCCGGCCTACTGTGCGACCAAAGCAGCGGTCAAGCATTGGGGCGAGGCGCTGCGCGGCACCCTGCGTGGCGACGGCGTTGAGGTATCGGTCATTTGTCCCGGCTTCGTCCGCTCGGCGATGACCGATGCCAACCCGTTCCCGATGCCGATGCTGATGGACTCAGGCCCCGCCGCCGCCCTGATCAAGCGCCGTCTGGCGCGCAACGCCGCGCGCATCGCATTCCCCTGGCCGATGTACGCGGCCGTCTGGTTCTTCGGCATGCTGCCGCCGCTGATCACCGACCCGCTGTTCGCCCGCCTGCCCGAGAAACCGACGCTGCCCGAGGACGTCTAGCGTCTTTACTGGGTTTGCTGCTTGCGGGTGCGCTGGATCTTGCGCCACTTTGCGACGTTACGATTGTGCTCGGCGAGCGTCTCGGCGAAGGCGTGGCCACCGGTGCCGTCGGCGACGAAATAGATGTCCTTGGTCGGCAGTGGATCGAGCACGGCGGCGATCGCGGCGCGCCCCGGATTGGCGATCGGCATCGGCGGCAGGCCGGTGACGCGGTACGTGTTGTAGGGGCTGTCGACATCGAGGTCGGCGCGCGTCAACGGCCGGTCCATGGCGCCGTCGGGGCCGGCGATGGCGTAGATTACCGTGGTGTCCGACTGCAGGCGCATGCCCTGGTTTAGCCGGTTGACGAAGACCCCCGCGACGTGCCGCCGTTCCTCGGCGAGCGCGGTCTCCTTCTCAACGATCGAGGCAAGTACGCGCGCTTCGGCGGGCGACGCCAGCGGCAGGCCCTCGGCACGGTCGGCCCATAGCTCCGCCAGTGCCGTATCCATCGCACGGCGCATGCGGTCGGCGATCTCGCGGCGCTTGTCATCGCGCGAGTAATAGTAGGTCTCCGGCAACAACGTGCCCTCGCCCGACACCTCGCCGGTCTCGCCCACGAGATTGGCCGCGCTGGCAATCATCGCCAGCGTCTGGCGGTTGGTCAGGCCTTCGGGAATGGTCAGGCGGTGCTGAACGGTGCGTCCGCCCAGCAGAACCGCCATCACGCCCTCGGCGCTGATGCCGGGTGCGAACGCGTACTCGCCGGCCCGCAACGCGCGCGCCTTGCCCGATGCGCGCACGCCGATGGCAAAGACCCACCACCGCTCGACGACACCCGCCTTCGCCAGACGCTGCGCGAGTTCGTCGAGGCCAATGCCCTGGGGCAGCATGACGACAATTTCCTCGCGCGCCGGGCCGGGCCGCTCGAACGCCTGGCGGCCCCATTGGTAGGCGGTCGCGGCGGTAGCGGCGACGATCAGAAGGAATAAGGCGGTACGGGCGAGGATCCGCCGCACGGACTCACGTCACCTTGGAGAATACCAACGAGGCGTTGGTTCCGCCGAAGCCGAAGGAATTCGACAGCGCCACGCGCACCGGTCGTTGCTTGGCGTCGTGGGGCACCAGGTCGATGTCACAACCAGGCGACGGATTGTCCAGGTTGCGTGTCGGCGGCACGACGCCGTCCTTGATGGCGAGAATCGAGAATACGGCTTCGACGCCGCCCGCGGCGCCCAGCAGATGACCGATCGACGATTTCGTCGACGACATCGAGAGCGAATATGCATGGTCGCCGAACAGGCGCTTTACCGCGGACAGCTCGATCTCGTCGCCCAACGGCGTCGAGGTGCCATGAGCGTTGATGTAATCGACATCGTCGACATTTAACGTGGCGCTTTGCAGCGCCGCGCGCATGGCACGAAAACCACCGTTGCCGTCGGGCGGTGGCGCGGTGATGTGGTGCGCGTCGCCCGACATGCCGTAGCCGACGACCTCGGCATAGATCGTCGCGCCGCGTTTCTTCGCGTGCTCGAGTTCCTCGAGCACGATGATCCCGGCGCCCTCGCCCATGACGAACCCGTCACGATCGCCGTCCCACGGCCGCGACGCACGATCCGGTTCATCGTTGAAGTGTGTCGAGAGCGCGCGCGCCGCCGCGAAGCCCGCCATGCCCAGCCGGCACACCGCAGCCTCGGCGCCGCCGGCGACGATGACGTCGGCCTTATCGTCGCGGATCAACCCCGTCGCGTCGCCAATCGCATGGGCGCCGGTCGAACACGCCGTAACGACGGCATGGTTCGGACCCTTGAAGCCAAAGCGGATCGACACCTGACCCGAGACCAGATTAATCAGCGCCGAGGGAATGAAGAATGGGCTGATGCGCCGCGGCCCACGATTTGCGAGCGTCAGCGAGGCGTCGTCGATCGATTTCAGACCGCCGATGCCCGAACCGATCATCACCCCTGTGCGTTCGCGCGCGTTTTCGTCGTCGGGCGTCCAGCCGGAATCCTCGACCGCCTGTACCGCGGCCGCGATGCCGTACAGGATGAAGTCGTCGATTTTGCGCTGGTCTTTCGGCACGACGAAATCGTCGGGGTGGAAGGCGTCCGCATCGTCGCCGCGCGGAACTTGCGCGGCGACCTGGCAGGAGATGTCGCTGACGTCGAAGGTCTCGATACGGCCGAACCCCGACTCTCCGTCAAGCAGCCGTTCCCAGGAACGCTGTACGCCACTGGCGAGTGGCGTGACCAGCCCGAGACCGGTGACGACGACGCGTCTCATGGCGACGGGTCAGGGTGGGGTCGAGAGGACGGCGTGTCCTGTATGCAACCGGCTAGACGTTGTCCCCGATAAAGGTGATGGCGTCTTTTACGGTGAGGATGTTTTCGGCCGCGTCGTCGGGAATCTCGCAACCGAACTCCTCCTCGAACGCCATGACCAACTCGACCGTATCGAGGCTGTCCGCCCCGAGGTCATCTATGAAGCTCGCCGAATCGGTAACCTTCGCTTCGTCGACCCCAAGGTGCTCAATAACGATCTTTTTTACGCGCTCAGCGACATCGCTCATAATCGCTATCCCTCTGTTTTCTAAATTTCGGCTTTCTTTGGCATTGGCGGCGCCGCTAGCGCCACTTTCGTACAAGATCTCGCCGGCCCCTGAAGGCGAGGTTTCGTAACATACTTTCTAGCCCTTGACCAGTCGCCGCGAACGCGCCCGGAACGGCATCAAACCATGAGCAATCCGCCGTTCACATGGAGCGTCTGACCGGTGACGTAAGCCGCTTCGTCACTCGCCAGGAACACGGCGCATCCGGCGATATCCTCGGGCACGCCGGCGCGACCCATCGGGATGCGGCCGAGCATCGCGTCGCGCGCCACGTCGCCCAGCACGGCGGTCATCGCGGTCTCGACCATGCCAGGCGCGATGCAGTTGACGGTAATGCTGCGGCGCGCCACTTCCTGCGCCAACGCCTTGCTGAAACCGGCCATGCCCGCCTTCGCCGCGGCATAATTCGTCTGACCCGGGTTGCCACTCGTTCCGACCACCGAAGTGACGCCGATGACCCGGCCCCATCGTTGCTTCAACATGCCGCGTAGCACGGCGCGGGTCAGTCGGAAGGCCGCAGTGAGGTCGACGTCGATGACGGTCTGCCAATCGTCGTCGCTCATGCGCATCATCAGGCCGTCGCGCGTCAGCCCGGCGTTGTTGACCAGGATATCGAGACCGCCCATCACCGCCTCGGCCACTGCCGGCAACGCTGCCAGCGCCTCGGCATCGGCCAGATCGGCCGTTGTGACATGGGCCCGTTCGCCGAGTTCGCTGGCGAGCGCGTCGAGCGCGTCGCGCCGGGTGCCCGATAGCGCCACGGCCGCCCCCTGGGCATGGAGCGCGCGGGCGATGGCGCCGCCGATGCCACCCGACGCGCCGGTCACCAGCGCACGTCTGCCGCTCAAGTCGAACATCGCACAAACCCCTATAATGTCTGCAGCAAAGCCTCGATGTCGTCGGGCGCCGCGACCGATATGGCCGAAAGATCGCGGTCGATACGCCGCGCGAGACCGCTCAATACCTTGCCCGCGCCCAGCTCGACCAGCGTGTCGACGCCGTGGTTGCGCATGTACAGCACGCTCTCGCGCCAGCGCACCCGTCCCGTCACCTGCTCGACGAGCAGCCGGCGGATGTCGGCCGGTACGGCGACCGGCGCGGCGGTCACGTTGGCGATCACGGGGACCGACGGCGCCGCGATGATCACGCCGTCCAGGGCTTCCGACATGGCATCGGCCGCCGGCGCCATGAGCGCGCAATGGAAGGGTGCGCTTACGGGCAGTTCGACGCATCGCCGCGCGCCGTGGTCGGGCGCGATCACGATAGCGCGCTCGACCGCCGCGCGCGCGCCGCTGATGACGACTTGGCCCGGTGCGTTGTCGTTGGCCGCGACGCAGACTTCGCCCTCGGCCGCCGCCTCGGCAACCGCCTCGGCGGCCTCGATGTCGAGACCCAGTAGCGCCGCCATCGCGCCCTCGCCAACCGGCACCGCCTGTTGCATGGCCTGGCCGCGATGACGCACCAGGCGCACCGTATCGGCCAGACCGAGGGCGCCTGCCGCCGCCAGCGCGGCGTATTCACCGACCGAATGGCCGGCGACGAATTCGGCATTCTCGGCCAGCGTCACACCGCCCTCGCTTTCGACGACCCGCACCACCGCCAGCGACATCGCGGCCAGTGCGGGTTGCGTGTTCTCGGTGAGCGTCAACTCGTCCTCGGGGCCGTCGAACATCAGCCGCGAGAGGTGTCGGTCGAGTGCGTCGTCGACCTCCTCGAACACGTGCCGCGCAGCGGGAAAGGCCTCGGCGAGAACGCTGCCCATGCCGACATGCTGAGACCCCTGGCCCGGAAAAACGTATGCACGCGCCACGCTTTCACCCCCTTTCGCGATGATCTGATTGCCCGATGGGCGAAGCTTACAATCGGCAACGTCACGGGGACTGTCAAGCGCGCTTGCGCGGCGCGCGAATTCGAGTATAGTGCGCCGCCTCATAGCTCCTTGCCGGCCTAGCCGGCTTAGCTCGAACCGCCGTAGCGCGAGTTGTTTCGCCCGGCGCCGAGCACCCAACAGCCAGAAGGAGTAGCTAGGGATGCCGCTCTACGAGAGCACGTTTATCGCGCGCCATGACATGTCGACCCGCCAGGTCGAATCTCTGGCCGAAGATATAACCACCATCGTCAAGGACAACGGGGGCGAGGTCGCCAAGACCGAGTTCTGGGGTCCACGCACGCTGGCCTACCGGATCAAGAAGAACCGCAAGGGCCACTACGTCTTCTTCAATCTGGATGCGCCGTCCGAAGCGGTCCAGGAATACGAGCGCAACATGCGCCTCAACGAGGACGTTCTGCGCTACATGACGGTTCGTGTCGACGAACTCGATCCCAACCCGTCCGCGATCATGCAATCGCGCTCGGCGCGCGACGATCGGTCGCGCCGTGGCGGACCCGGGAGAGACCATGGCGACGCGGCACCGGGCGACGGCGAGGCGGCAAAGACCAAGGATGAGCCTGCCGCCAAGGCGGAACCCGCGGCCGACGGCGACACGGCGAAATCGCCTGACCCGGCGACGCCCGACACCGCCGCGGCGGCAGCCGAGGCCACGCCGACCGAGGCGGCGAGCGAAGCGGCTGACGCGGCGGCAGCCGACGCCACGCCAACCGAGGCGAAGAGCGAAGCTGCCGACACTAAGAAGCCCAAGCCCAAGCCCAAGGCCAAGGCCAAATCGAAGGCCAAGAAGGCGGACGACGACGCAAGCGCTGACGAAGATGGAGAGACGTCATGACCGAAGCAAGCGAGGCCGCGGGCGGTACCACGGTTGCACGGCCCGAGCCGCGCCGGCCTTTCGTCCGGCGCCGCAAGGTGTGCCCCTTCTCGGGCGATAACTCGCCCAAGATCGACTACAAGGATGTCAAGCTGCTCCAGCGCTACCTGTCTGAGCGCGGCAAAATCGTGCCGAGCCGAATCACGGCAGTGTCCGCGAAGCGGCAGCGCGAATTGGCCCGGGCGATCAAGCGGGCACGCAATCTGGCGCTGCTGCCGTTCGTCGTCAAATAGGAATTGTCGGCGGCCGCCGGACATCTCATGTGGAAGCAGCTCGCCATCGTTCTAACGGCCGGAGTCGCCAGCGGTTTGGTATTCGTTGCACCGTCGGCGAATGCATCGGTTGGATTGCTCGTGATCAACTATTTCGCGCAGTTGCCCCTGTTGCTCATCGGTCTCAGTCTCGGCACGATGTCGGTCGCCACGGCGGGTATGGCGGCGCTCGTATCGGTCACCGTCGTCATCGGACTGGCCGGCGCGCTGCAGTACCTGATCGTCTTCGTCATCCCGGCCATGGTCGTCGTCAACCGTTCGCTGCTTAGCCGGGTGGGGCCCGACGGCGGTACCGAATGGTATCCGACCGGCAACCTGTTAGCGATCCTTGCCGGTTACGGCGCCATCGCATTCATCGCGGTGTTGATCATGCTCGCCGGCCAAGACGGTGGCCTTCGTGCCTTGATCCAAGACGCGATCGTCGCATTCGTCGCGATGTTCGCGCCCTCAGTGCCCGAGGGCGATCTGATCGCCATCGCGAAGCATTGGGCGCAATCGGTGCCGGCGATGATCGTCATGTCTTGGATGCTGATGATCGTCGTCAATTCGGCGATCGCGCAGAGCACATTGGTGGCCTCGGCCAAGAATTTCCGCCCGACACCCCGCTATTCATACTTCGAGCTGCCCCGATTGCTGGCCGCGATACTCGCGGCGGCCCTCGCCGTTTGGGCGCTTGGCACAGACGACGTGGCGTTCATTGGCCGCACGCTCTCGATGGTCTTCGCGACACCATACTTTTTGCTCGGTCTTGCGGTTATTCACCGGCTGGTAAGTAAGTGGCCGTTACGCCGCCTGTTTTTGATCATTTTTTACATCATGCTGCTTCTGCTTTTGGACTGGCCCAGCTTCGCCGCGGTGGTCGGGCTCGGCTTTGCCGAGCAGTGGCTTGGACTGCGCCGGCGCTACGCGACTGGCCCGCCAGCTAAGGAGGACTAATCATGCAAGTGATCCTGCTCGAACGGATCGAAAAGCTCGGACAGATGGGCGACGTGGTCGACGTCAAGCCGGGCTATGCGCGCAATTTTCTGATGCCCAAGGGGAAGGCGTTGCGCGCAACCAAAGATAATTTGGCGCAGTTCGAGCAGCGCCGTGGGCAGCTCGAGGCGACGAATATCGAAAAGCGCAGCGAGGCCGAGGCGCTCGCCGATCAAGCCAAGGAATTCGCCTGCATCCTGTTGCGCCAGGCGAGCGATAGCGCCCAGCTCTATGGCTCGGTCACGGCGCGCGACATCGCGCAGGCGATCAGCGACAGCGGCGTGACGGTTCACCGCACCCAGGTCATGCTCGATCAGCCGATCAAGATGCTCGGCATCCACACGGTTCGCGTCGCGCTGCACCCCGAGGTGATCATCGACACCGAGGTCAACGTCGCGCGCACCGCCGAGGAAGCCGAAGCGCAGGCCGGGGCCGCCGCGCGCGGCGAAGCTCTGCCGACGCTCGCCGCGGCCGAGCCCGAAGAGGCTGGTGATGCCGAGGCGGCGCAAGAGGCGCCGGCCGATGATGACAGCAGCGACGAACCCGACGGGACCGAGACCGAGGCGGTCGAAACGGCGAGCGAATCCGAGGCCGAGCCCGGCGGCACCGATACGGGCGAAGCCGACCCAAAGGACTGATGGCCCTGCCCTGCCGATGCAGGGCGTCGTCTACGCAGTCCCGCCGTGGCAGCCGGCCCCGACGGGTTCAGACCGGCGTGCGCCGCGAATTTGCCACAGGCGCGCCGGACGGCGCGGCGCTGTCGTTTACCTCGACGTCGGCTCGACTATCCCCGATGTTATCCCCCTGTGGACGGAATCAATCCCCAAGTAATTCGATCCAGTCGCTAGCATTGAGACTGCATGCCGGGTGCCATACGTGTTACATAACTGGCCGAGGTGAGGATCGATAGGTCGGTGGGTGGTTGATGGCGGTAGAGAGCGTTTTCAGCGAACGGGACGACAGCGTTTCATACCGCAGCCTGCCCCACAATATCGAGGCCGAACAGGCGCTGCTTGGCGCCATGCTGGTCAACAACGAAGTCGCCAACCGGGTCTCGGCGTTCCTCAGACCGGACCATTTTTTCCAACCGGTTCACGGCCGCATCCACGAAGCCATTCTGGCGCTCGTCGAGCGCGGCCAGATCGCGACGCCGGTCACGCTGAAGACCTATTTCGAGGGCGACGAGGCACTCGTCGACGTCGGCGGCGCCCAATATCTCGCCCGGCTCGCCGGCTCGGCCGTGACGATCATCAATGCCGAGGACTACGGGCGCACGGTCCACGACCTCTACCTCCGCCGCGAACTGATCAATCTCGGCGAAGACGTCGTCAACACGGCGTTCGACCACCGCGTCGACACGCCGGCCCAGGCGCAGATCGAGGAGACCGAGCAGCACCTCTTCAACCTCGCCGAGGAGGGCCAGTACGAAGGCGGATTCGTCGCGATGCGGGAGTCGCTCGATACCGCGATCGGCGTGATGGAGAGCGCCTACAAGCGCGACGGGGGTATGACTGGCGTGCCCACGGGACTGGTCGACATGGACAACCTGCTCGGCGGGATGCACGCGTCGGACTTGATCATCATCGCCGGCCGGCCTTCGATGGGCAAGTCCGCGCTCGCCACCAATATCGCCTTCCACGCCGCCAAGAACTATCGCGTCGAGACCGACGACGACGGCAACCCGGCCGTCGCCGACGGCGCCGTCGTTGGGTTCTTTTCGCTCGAAATGTCGGCCGAGCAACTGGCTCTCCGCATCCTCGCCGAGGAGACCGGTGTCCCGTCCGAGAAGCTGCGGCGCGGTCAGCTGACCCGGGCCGATTTCGAAAATGTCGTGCTGGCGAGCCAGCAACTGAGCCGCGTGCCCTTCTTCATCGATGACACGCCGGCGCTCTCGGTCGCCGCGCTGCGCACCCGGGCGCGCAGGCTCAAGCGCACGCACAAACTTTCCATGGTCGTCGTCGACTATCTGCAGTTGCTGCAGCCGGCCGGGCGGTCCCGGCACGATAACCGCGTCGTCGAGATCGGGCAGATCACCCAGGGCCTCAAGGCGCTGGCCAAGGAACTCGACGTGCCGGTGCTCGCGCTCGCCCAGTTGTCGCGCGCGGTCGAACAGCGCGAGGACAAGCGTCCGCTGTTGTCCGATTTGCGTGAATCGGGCTCGATCGAGCAGGATGCCGACGTGGTCATGTTCATCTTCCGCGAAGAGTATTATCTGAGCCGCAGCGAACCGACCCACCGGACCGAAGAATCCGACGAGAAGTACACCGAGCGCTACCAAAAATGGCACTCGAGGCTCGAGTCGGTCGCCGGTACCGCGGAAGTCATCGTCGCCAAGCAACGCCACGGCCCGATCGGCAACCTGCGCCTGCAGTTCACCGGAGAAACGACGAAATTCTCCAATCTCGACTCCGATCACGGTGTTGAAGATGCCCCGTTCTGAGGCCTCGCCGATCGGCTCGGACGCGCGCTTGCGGCCCGACGACGCGACGCGGTTGGAACCAAAGCGCCGCACAGTCTGGGCGCGATCTCACGGTTTCTCGATGGCCGGCACCACGCCGCCTCGATTCGCCAATCGTCACGCGGACGCGTCGCGCCGCCGTTTGGTCGACTCGGCGCCCGACGCCGAGACACCGACGGAATAGCGGCGTTCGCCACGTACGTCACCTTCCGACCGGTCCGACCATGAACGACATCGAGCGCGCCAGCGCGGTCCTGACCATCGATCTCGACGCGGTCGCCGAAAATTATCGTCGTCTTTCCACTCACTCGGGTGTCGCCGAATGTGCGGCGATGGTCAAGGCGAACGCCTACGGCGTCGGCATCGAACGTGTCGCGCCGGTCCTCGCGCGTGTCGGCTGCCGTCAATTCTTCACGGCTTCGCTCGACGAAGGCATGCGCCTACGAGCGCTGGAGCCCGAGATCGACATCGCCGTCCTGAATGGCGTTTTGGGCGGCGACGAAGAGACCTACGAATGCCACCGCCTGGTTCCTGTGCTGAACGATCTCGGCCAGATCGAGCGCTGGGCGCGGCGCGGCCTCAATGACAATCCGCGGGCCGCCATCATCCACCTGGACACCGGCATGTGCCGCCTTGGCCTGCCGGCGGACGAAGTCGACCGCCTCGCCGATGAGCCGACGCGGCTCGACGGCCTCGATCTTCGCCTCGTCATGAGCCACCTCGCCTGCGCCGAGGACCCGGCGCATGCCATGAACGAGGCGCAGCGCAAGCTCTTCGAGGCGCAGCGCGCGCGTTTGCCGGCGGCCCCGGCAAGCCTCGCCAACTCGGCGGGCATCTTCTTCGGTGCCGAATACCATCTCGACATGGTGCGCCCGGGGATCGCGCTCTATGGTTCGAATCCGCTTTTTGGCGCACCGAATCCGATGGTTGAAGTCGTTCGATTACAGGGCAAAATCACTCAGCTGCGTGACGTTGACTCGCCCCAGACCGTTGGCTATGGTGCCGCGCATCGTGTCGCCGGGCCGGGGCGAATCGCAACCGTGCCGGTCGGTTATGCCGACGGATATTTGCGATCGGCCAGTGGCCGCGCCTTCGCCGCGATCGGCGACACTCGGGTGCCGTTGGTGGGGCGCGTTTCGATGGATTTGATAACCCTCGATGTTTCGACCCTGCCGCCCGGTCGCGCCGAAATCGGCACGACCGTCGACCTCATTGGCGGCCCTTGCCCAATCGACGAAGTCGCTGGCTGGGCCGGTTCGATCGCCAACGAGTTTCTCACCGGCCTCGGGGCCCGTTATGCGCGCCGCTACGTCGGCGAGGAAACATAGACGATGAACCCGCTCGCACTCATCGGCCGCGCCGAAGGTCCGAACCAGATGGCGGTAAGGAACGCGTGAACGCCTCGGCGCCGTTTTCGGCCACGCCCGAGGCCCGTTGAATGGCCGCCTCCGCCAAGCGTTACGCCTGTCAGGAATGCGGCGCCAGTCACGGCAAGTGGGCCGGCCGATGCGACGCCTGCGGCGCCTGGAACACGATCGTCGAGGAGCTGCCGCGCGAGGCGACGCCCAAGGGACTGGGTAGCGGCGCCGGACGCAAGATAGAACTGGTCGGCCTGCGCGGCGATGAACCCGAGCCCCCGCGCATCACCACCGGCATCAGCGAGCTCGATCGTACCTTCGGCGGCGGCTTGGTGCGTGGCTCGGCGGTGCTGATCAGCGGCGATCCGGGCATCGGAAAATCGACCCTTCTGTTGCAGGCCGCCGCGGCGCTGGCCCGTCGGGAAGCCTCCTGCGTCTACATCTCGGGCGAGGAAGCCACCGGGCAGCTCAGGCTGCGCGCCGGCCGCCTCGGGCTCGGCGAGGCGTCGGTGCTGCTCGCCGCGGCGACCAATGTCCGCGACATTCTGACCAGTCTCGATACACCCGAGGGCGTCGACGTCGTGGTCATCGATTCGATCCAGACGATGTTCGTCGATTCGCTCGACTCGGCGCCAGGCACCGTCGCCCAGGTGCGCACCAGCGCCCAAGAACTAATCCGTTTCGGCAAGCGCAAGGGTGTCGTGATGCTGCTCGTCGGCCATGTCACCAAGGATGGCCAGATCGCCGGACCGCGCGTGCTCGAGCACATGGTCGACACCGTCCTCCATTTCGAGGCCGAGGGCAGTCACCAGTACCGCATCCTGCGCGCTGTCAAGAACCGCTTCGGCGCGAGCGACGAGATCGGCGTTTTCGAGATGACCGACGGTGGCCTCAACGAAGTGCCCAATCCGTCGGCCCTGTTTCTCGGCGATCACGAGCACGACATCAGCGGCGCCGCCGTCTTCGCCGGGCTCGAGGGCACGCGTCCTGTGCTGGTTGAAATTCAGGCGCTCGTCGCCCCCTCGCCGCTGGCCACGCCACGCCGCGCGGTGGTCGGCTGGGACGGCGCACGGCTCGCCATGTTAATGGCCGTGCTCGATGCACGATGCGGGCTTGCGCTGGGCGGCAACGACGTCTACTTAAACGTCGCTGGCGGCTTGCGTATCGGCGAGCCGGCGGCGGACCTCGCGGTTGCCGCAGCGCTGGTCTCGTCGGTCACCGGCGAACCGTTGCCGGGTACCACGGTGGTATTCGGCGAGGTCGGGTTATCGGGCGAGGTACGACAGGTGAGTCAGGCCGACATTCGGCTCAAGGAAGCGGCCAAATTGGGCTTTACGAGGGCCATCGCGCCGCGGCGTAAGCGCGGCGAACCGGCCGGTGCGATTGCGGTCAACGAAATCACGCGCCTGCAGGACATGGTCGACCTGTTCGGCACATCGTCAGCCCGCGGGTAACGGCCGAGATGGACGTGTCATCGGTCAACATCGCCGACGCTGCCGTTGCGATCATTCTGCTGGTTTCCGGCGCGCTTGCCTTCTTTCGCGGCGCCGTACGCGAGCTGCTCGCAATCGTCGGCTGGGTGGCGTCCGCCGGCATGACCTTCTTCGCCTTCGACTACGTCCAGCCCTTCGCGCGTGAGCTGATTGAGGTGCCGCTAGTCGCCGATGGCGCCGGCGCGCTTGCCATCTTCATCGCCACGCTGGTTCTCTTCGCCTTGATCGGCGGCATCGTCTCGCGGCGCATCAAGGCAAGCAGCTTGGATGCGGTCGACCGATCGCTCGGCTTCGTCTTCGGCCTGTTGCGGGGCGGTGCGATCATCTCGATCGCCTATGTCATGGTGATCTGGGCGACCCTGCCCGACGACCCGCCCGACTGGCTTCGCGACGCACGCGCCGGTCCGATCGTGGTGCATGGCGCGGCGATCGTCTGCCGGGCGATCCCGCCGGCGGCGCGCGCCGCCGGAAACGGCGCCTGTGACAAGGTCTCGGAAGCGATGAGAGACACGCTGGACGAAGCCGAGGTCTTCGAACTTCTGAGCAATCCGCCGCCGACGGTCGACAGCGAGCAGCGCGACGGCTATACCAACGCCGAGCGCAAGGCAATGGAACGACTAATCCAGGGTACCGAATGACAGCGCCGCCGTTTATCCACCCCTTCGACGACGACAAGCTGCACGAAGAGTGCGGCGTCTTCGGCATCTTCGGCCATCACGATTCGGCCGCGCACACCACTCTCGGCCTCCACGCGCTGCAGCACCGCGGCCAGGGATCGGCCGGTATCGTGACCTTCGACGGCATGCAATACCACAGCCACCGCAGCCTCGGCCTGGTCGGCGACAACTTCAGCTCGGCCTCGGTCATCAACCGGCTCAAGGGCCGCGCGGCGATTGGCCACAACCGCTATGCCACGACCGGCGAAATCGTGCTGCGCAACGTTCAGCCGCTGTTCGCCGAGTTCGCGTTCGGCGGCCTGGCGATCGCGCATAACGGCAATCTGACCAACGCGATCACGCTGCGCGATCGGCTGGTGAAGCGCGGCTGCCTGTTCCAGTCGACTACCGACACCGAGATCATCATCCATCTCATCGCGACCAGCCCCCACGCCACCGTCGTCGACCGCATGGCCGATGCGTTGAACCAAGTGACCGGCGCCTTCTCGATGATCGCGCTGAGCAACGATTCGCTGATCGGCGTGCGCGACCCAAAGGGCGTGCGCCCCCTGGTGCTCGGCATCATCGAAGGCGCGCCGATCTTGACGTCGGAGACCTGCGCGCTCGATATCCTGGGCGCCGAATTCGTTCGCGACGTCGAGCCGGGCGAGATCGTCGTGATCAACGACGACGGCATCACGAGTCTCAGGCCGTTCCGAGACACGTCCAGCCGATTCTGCATTTTCGAGTACGTCTATTTCTCGCGGCCCGACAGCCACGTCGAGGGCTTGAGCGTCTACGAGGTCCGCAAGCGCATCGGCGCCGAACTGTCTCGCGAATCGGGCGTCGACGCCGACATCGTCGTGCCGGTGCCAGACTCGGGTGTCGCCTCGGCGATCGGCTATGCGAGGGAGGCCGGGCTGCCGTTCGAGATCGGCATCATCCGCAACCACTATGTCGGCCGCACCTTTATCGAGCCGACCGACCAGATACGCCACCTCGGCGTCAAGCTCAAGCACAACGCCAACGCCGCCAGCCTGACCGGCAAGCGGGTCGTGCTGGTCGACGACAGCATCGTGCGCGGTACGACGGCGACCAAGATCGTCGAAATGGTGCGCGGCGCCGGCGCCGCCGAGGTCCATATGCGCGTCGGTGGCCCGCCGACGACACATTCGTGCTTCTACGGCGTCGATACGCCGTCGCGCGACAACCTGCTGGCGGCGCGGCATGACGTGTCGGGCATGGCCGACTACATCGGCGTCGACAGCCTCGCGTTCCTGTCGATCGACGGTCTCTATCGCGCGGTCGGCAGCCACGGCCGTAATGACGACGCGCCACAATACTGCGACGCCTGCTACACCGGCGATTATCCCGTGCCGCTGATCGACCGCGAGGGCGGCACCGACCGGCGTCAGCTATCCCTGCTGTCCGAATCGGAGTGAGCGGCGTGATCCAAGGCCGGCAGCGGCTCGCCGGTCGCGTTGCCTTGGTGACCGGCGCGTCGCGCGGTATCGGGGCGGCGGTCGCGCGCCGATTCGGGGCGGAAGGCGCGCATGTCGTCGCCGTTGCGCGAACGGTCGGCGGTCTCGAAGAACTCGACGACGCGATCAAGGCGGTTGGCGGCGGCGCGACCCTGGTACCACTCGACCTTTGCGACTTCGACGCCATCGACCGGCTCGGCACCGCGGTCGCCGATCGTCACGGGCGCATCGACATCCTGGTCGGCAACGCCGCGATGCTCGGCGGGCTACGCCCGATGGGCCACTTCGAGCCCGACGTCTGGGAGCGCGTGTTCGACCTCAACGTCACGGCCAATTGGCGCCTGATCCACAACTTCGACGCGTTGCTCCGGGCGTCCGATGCCGGCCGCGCGATCTTCGTCACCTCGAGTGTGACGCGCGGCACCTTCGCCTATTGGGGCGCTTACGCGGCCAGCAAGGCGGCGCTCGAAAGCATGGTCGAGACCTATGCCGCCGAGCTGGCAAAGACGAACGTCCGCGTCAATCTGCTCGACCCCGGTATCGCGCGCACCGCGATGCGCGCCGAGGCGATGCCGGGCGAGGACTCGATGTCGCTGCCGACCTCGCAGTGGCGGGCTGCCACTATTCGGGTAGACGCGTCGAGGCATAGCAGCCGTACTCTGAGCTACCGACTCGGGCACACAATTGACGCCGAATCGAGCCTTGTTAAATTGTCGACACCTCTGAAGGAATCTATAGCCGGCCGCGAGTCCTGCTGGCCCAAACGCTGGCGCTGGGATTATGGCATTAGGCGCACCTACGCTCTAACATCCGAATAGCGAGAAAATGTTCTGGTTTCTATATTTAACGTTTCGCGTCCGACACCCCATTATGGTATCATTACAGTAATAATTTTCACCATTTACATGATTATAAATTGTAAGGGAGGACGCCATGCGACCAGAATTGACAGTTGAATCTCTCGAAGCGCTTAATGCCACTGAAGAGGATGTTAAGGCGCTCGGCGACGCGTACGAGACGCTCTCGGCTCGCTTTATGCCGGAGGCAACCGCCATTATGGCCGAGGCCGCCATCGACCATCCGGAGGCGCCTGGAAACATCGTCGGCTTTGGAATTGGCGAGAAAATATCGAAGGGAGAGTCGACGGGACGTCCGGCGGTGAAGGTCCTCGTGCGCGCGAAGGTCGATCCGGACCGACTGACCGAAGCCACCATGGTCCCGGACGCGGTCGATGGTATTCCCACGGACATCGACGAGACCGGAGAAATCGTCGCCTACCAGTTCAGGGGCAGGCACCGGCCAGCGCCGGGCGGCGTGTCCATCTTCAACTGTAGAGTGAACGCGGCGGGGACGCTCGGGTGCTGGGTCGACGACGCAAGCGATAAAAGCGCTAAATACGAAAAAAAGAACAAGAAGATCAAGCGTGCGTCTTGAGCAACAACCACGTGATCGCCATGGTCAATGACGGCTCGCCGGGAGATCCAATCTCCCAGCCTGGAAGGCTCGATGGCGGGGTATGTCCAGACGATGTCATTGCCAGGCTCTTGCGTTTCGTTACGATGAACTTTTCCGGCGGGAGCAACGAGGTCGACGCGGCGATCGCGCAAGCTGAATCCGAAAGAGTCGTCGAATCTCGCATCTTGCGTGCGGCAGGCCAACTCGACAAGCTTGTACCGCCGGAAGTCAAAGGCGCGGTCAACATGAAGGTACAGAAGAGCGGCCGAACGACCGGGTGGACACACGGAGGGATCGATCTGTTGGGGGTCACCGTCAACGTGAACTATGCCCCTCCCGGCGCCCCGCCCAGAATCGCTCGCTTCGACAACCAATTCCGCGTCACCGTCCCTGGCGGAGGGGCCTTCAGCAAGGCCGGCGATTCCGGATCGTTGGTGACGACCGCGGAGAACCACCCGGTCGGACTGTTGTTCGCGGGCGGCGTCGGCGCGGGCGGCCTCGACGTAACGTTCTGCAACCACATCGAGCTCGTCTTGTCCGCATTGGGCGTTACGATTCACTATTGAGCCCACGCACATGCGGCCGCCGTGGACGGGCCAACATGGGGATTGATTTGGGTGTGGCGGCCGTTTGCACATGGGGGAGCGCCGTGCTACGCATGGCTGGCCGCTGGCGTAGCCGTCCTGCTGTTTGCCGGCTCCCTTGCGGCGGACGGCCAACTCGAAGTTACGGACGACATGGCTATCGAAAAGGTATTGGAGCGGCAACGGGAAGCGCTGATGCGCCGTCCCGAGGCCGTCGGCGTCGGAATCGGCGAGCGCGCGGGCAAGCCGGCGATCGTGCTCATGATCAAACGCAAGACGCCCGAGGCGCTGGCGGGGCTGCCCGCTGAAATCGACGGTCATCCCTTGATCGTCGAAGAGGTCGGCGAGGTCACCGCGTACTGAATGCCCCTCGGCTGGCCGTGTTCCGTATGCCTTCGCGGCCGGGCGAGCGACAAGCAGGCGCTGGCTTACCGACCACGACGCGTTCTACGGTCGGCGTAGGGGTTCTTGCCGGCGCGCAGCAGCAGGCGGATCGGCACGGCATCGAGACCGAATGCATCGCGCAGGCGGTTGGTCAGGTAACGGCCGTACGAATCGGGCAATGCATTCGGCTTGCTGACGAACACCGCGAATGTCGGCGGCCGCGCCTTGACCTGAGTGACATAGCGAATCTTCAGCCGCCGGCCTTCGACCATGGGCGGCGGGTGTTCGCCGACCACATCCCTGAGCCAGCGGTTGAGCTTTCCGGTCGAGACGCGCTTGTTCCACAGGTCATAGATCTCGAACAGCTTCGGCATGAGCGTGTCGACGCCACGGCCGGTCAGGGCAGAGAACGTCACCAACGGCATGCCTCTCACCTGGGTCAACGATTCGCCGAGGCGTTCTTGGATGAGCGCGCGCATCGCGCGATCGTCCTTGACCAGATCCCATTTGTTGGCCGCGACGACGAGCCCGCGGCCTTCCTCGACGACGTGGCGCGCGATGTTCAAATCCTGGCGCTCGAGCGCCGCGAGCGCGTCGAGCACGAGCACGACGACCTCGGCGTGGCGAATGACGCGCAGCGTTTCACCGGCCGAGAGTTGTTCGAGCTTGACGTCGATCCGGGCGCGGCGACGCAAGCCCGCCGTGTCGACGAGGCGCACCGGCCGGTCCTTGTACGACCATTCGACGGCGATCGAGTCGCGCGTGATGCCCGGTTCGGGTCCGGTGATCGATCGCTCGTCGCCGACCAGGCGGTTGAGCAGCGTCGACTTGCCGACGTTCGGCCGGCCGATGATGGCGAGTTGCAGCGGCCGTTCATCCCTCGGTGCGGCGTCCTTGATGGCGGCCTCGGGCGCGTGGGCCGCCAGCGCGTCGTAAAGCTCGGCCATGCCCTCGCCGTGCTCGGCCGAGATCGCCACCGGATCGCCAAGGCCGAGCGCGTAGGCTCCGAAGAAACCTTCGTCGCCGCCGCGGCCCTCGCACTTGTTGACCACGGGGACGACCGGCGCGTCCAAACGACGCAGCACGTCGGCGAAGTGCTGGTCGACCGGCGTCACCCCGGCACGGCCATCGATCACCAGCAGCGTCACGTCGGCGGCCTCGGCCGCGCGATCGGTCTGCGCCTGCATGCGGCCTTCGAGGCTGTCGGGGTCGGCCTCGGCGAGACCCGCGGTATCGATCACAGTGAAGCGCAGGGGGCCGAGCCGCGCTTCGCCCTCGCGGCGGTCGCGGGTCACGCCCGGCGTGTCGTCGACGATGGCGAGGCGGCGCCCGACCAGACGATTGAACAGGGTCGACTTGCCCACGTTCGGTCGGCCTACCACGGCTACGGTAAAGGTCATCTCGGGACGCCTATCGGAGCGCGACCAGATCGCCCTCGCTGGTGAAGACATAGACCGTGCCGTTGGCCACGGCAGGCGGCAAGTCGACACCGTCGGGGAGCTCGATCTGTCCCAAAATCCGCCCCGAATAGGGCGAAATCGAAACCGCCTGGCTGTTGGTGCCAACCACGATCAAGCGGTCGCTGACCAGGATCGGTCCGGTCCAATAGATCGGATCCTCGCGATCCTCCGGATCCTCGTAGCGCGGCAGCGATCGCACCCAACGAATGCGTCCGTCGCGCCGCGACAGGCACAGAACGTCGCCATCGGTCGTCAGCAGGAACAGAAAGTCGCCGGCAATCCACGGCGTCTGGACACCCGACACCTCCTGATCCCAAAGGCGATCGCCGGTGCGTAGGCTGATCGCGACCAGCCGCCCCGAGAAGCTCACCGCATAGACCCTGTCGCGGTCGATCACCGGGCTGCCGTTGATGTCGCTCAGCACCGACGAAGCACCCAGCCGCGTGCCGAACGACAGGGTATCGCTCCAGGCGACGCGGCCGTTGTCGGCGCGCAGTGCGAACAATTCGCCCGACGAGTAGGCCGTGACCACAAGCCCGCCCGCGACCGCCGGGCTCGCCGTGCCCAACAGCTGTGCGTTCTCGGTGATGCCGCTGTGCGTCCAAAGTACGCGGCCATCGAGCGCACTCAAGGCGAACAGCTGATTGTCATAGCTGACGACGAACAGCCGGCCCTCGCTCAACGTCGGCGACGAACGAATTGGCGCGCCGACCGCGACACGCCAGATCTCGCTGCCGTTCGACGCGTCGAACGCGACGACTTCGCCGACGCCGGTGGCTGCGAAAACGCGGCCACTGCCGTACGCGATACCGCCGCCGAAGGCATCGTCCTCTTCATCGTCGGGCAACGCGCCGGCTTCCCAGACGCGTCTGCCGGTCGACGCGTCGTGTGCGCTGATCGTGCTCTCGGCATCGAAAGTGTAGACCCGGCCGTCGGCGACGATCGGCGGCGCCATCAGACCACGGCCTTCGGAATCGCCTTCGCCGGCGTCGGCGCTCCACGCCCGCGCCAACGGTCCCGGCGCCGCAATATGGTGCATCGCGTGGTTTGCATAGCCACCACTTTGCGGCCAGCTGAGGTTGAGCGTCGGTTTGGGCAGTCGAACCTCGAGATCGGCGATGCGTTCGTCAGGCTCCGGCGCGCGTTCGAGCGCCAGGACCGAAATCCGCTCGCCGGGCAGCGGTGGCGCCTCCGGCTCGCCCAGATAATCGGGAAGCAGGTCGCAGGCGCCGAGTGCGAGCGCGAACGTTGCGACAGCGGCCGCCCGCTTCATTATCCAGCGCCGCCGGGGCGGTCTCCGAGTATGGCGAGAAACTCGGCGGCCCGGCCGCGAACTTCTTGGGGCGCCGTGGCGTCGTCGACCAGACCGGTAAAGATGTTGCGCGCGGCAGCCATCTCGCCGCGGCGAAACGCGAGTAGGCCGGCCAGCTCGCGAGCGCTCGCCCGCCATGGCGACGCCTCGGTCATGAGCGGCGCCAGTCGCGCATCGAGCTCGCTAGGCGCCGCTGAGTCCATTTGATAGAGCACCGCGAGAAAGGCCGCCAGGTCACGCAGGGCCTGGTCGGCGCCGCCGTCGTCGGCCAGCCGATCGAGCGCGGCAACCGCACCCGCGCTGTCGCCCGCCGCATTCAGCGCCTGGGCCTCGCGCAAACGGGCAAGTGCCGCATAACCGGCGCCGGCGTCCTCGGCGAGCTGTGCGAAACTCGCCGCGGCGGCCGCGGGCCGGTCCTCGGTCAAATGGGTCACGGCGACCGAGAACGCCGTCCCATCGCTCAGCCGCTTGCTGAGACTGTATTCCTTCCAGCCGACGCTGCCGGCGACGCCGAGCACGACGCCGAGCGCGGCGCCAATGACGTAGTTGCCGTATTTCCGCCATTGCTTGAGCATTTGCTCATGGCGGACCTCCTCGTCGACTTCACGAAAAACGTCGGACACGGGCGGTTCCAGAATGGCTGAAAAGGGCGGCTAAGATAGACTGTGACGGTGGCGTTAGCAACCGGTCCCGTAACGGATTTATGCGTCGTCGCGCCACTTGATCGAGCAGCCGATACTGGCGATCTGGTGGTCGGGCCCCTTGCCGGTCCGCGCCACCTGACGCATCGCTTCGTAGAGATCGCGGCTGGCGTCGGGCGCCGCTTCGGTGCGCGATTCGTCGAGCCGGCCGCGATAGCACAGCTCGTCGTCGGCGTTGAGGCCGAAGAAGTCCGGCGTACACACGGCGCCGTAGGCGCGCGCCACTTCCTGGCTTTCGTCGTAGAGGTAGGGAAACGGGAAGTTTTTCTCGACCGCGACGCGTTTCATGTTGTCGAACGAATCGGCCGGATAGGCGCTGACATCGTTCGACGAGATCGCGACGCAGGCGATGCCGTCGGCGGCGAGGTCGTTGGCGTCGCGCACGATGCGGTCGAACACGGCCTTCACATAGGGGCAGTGGTTGCAGATGAACATGACCAGCGTGCCGTGTTCGCCGCGCAGGGCGTCCAGCGAATGGCGCCCGCCGTCGACGCCGGGCAAATCGAAGCCCGGAGCCGTCCAGCCGGTATTACACTCGGGTGTCTCGGTCGCAACCATGCGTCGGTCTCTCCTCACTAGTCCGGCCCAGGCGGGCGGCGCCCGCCTCGTCAGGACAATACATGATGAGCAGGCTGGACATCCAGAGTTACCGCGACTTCGGGCCACATGAGGGCCGACGACCGGCACCTGTCGAACGACGCCAACCGAGCGTGGGCCGCACCACGTTCGCGCTAGCCGTCGCTCGGCCGAGGCGATATATTCTAAACGCGACATCGACTTGTCATATTGTGACACGAGCGAAACGAGGTCGGCGACATGGTCAACGTCACGCGGCCCGACAGCCCCGAGCGGATCGGCATCCTGCTGGTGCCCAACTTCTCGATGATGGCCTTCACCTCGGCGATCGAACCGATGCGTTCGGCCAATCGGATGAGCGGCCGCACGCTCTATAGCTGGCACTTGTTGTCCAAGGACGGCGGTCCCGTCGAGGCGAGCAACGGCATCGCCATCATGCCCGACGCGGCGCTGAGCGACGGCGCGATGATGCCGACGCTGATCGTCTGCGCCGGCATCGACGTGCACCTCTATCGCGACAAGGAGGTGTTCTCGTGGTTACGCAAAATCGCCCGCCAGGGCGCGCGCATCGGCGCGCTCTGCACCGGCAGCCATATCCTGGCGCGCGCCGGCCTGCTCGACGGCCACCGCTGCACGATCCACTGGGAAAACATCCCCGGCTTCGTCGAGGAGTTTCCCGACATCGAGGTCACCACCGAGCTGTTCGAGACCGGCGTCAACCGTTTCACCTGCTCGGGTGGCACCGCGGCGCTCGACATGATGCTCAACATGATCGCGACGCGCCATGGCCACGATCTCGCCGCCGCGGTCTCCGACCAGTTCATTCACGACCGCATCCGCAGCGCCACCGATCACCAGCGCATGACGCTGCAGTCGCGCCTCGGCGTGCGCGACAACAAGCTGATCTCGGTCATCTCGCAAATGGAGGCCAACATCGAGGAACCGCTGTCGCGCACCGACCTCTCGGCCAGCGTCGGGTTGTCGACCCGCCAACTCGAGCGGCTCTTCCGCAAGTATCTCGATGCGACGCCCAAACACTACTATCTCGAGCTCCGGCTGCACCGGGCGCGCCAGCTTCTCATGCAGACCGGCATGTCGGTGCTCGACATCGCGCTCGCCTGCGGCTTCGTCTCGGCCTCGCATTTTTCGAAATGCTATCGCGAGTACTTCGGCAACACGCCACGCGAAGAGCACCGCACCGCCGCGTGAGCCCGCCCCCTGCCCCGCGAAAATAATCGTTACCGCGGCGATGCCGATGTGCTCGGCCGCGCGCGACGCGCGATCAAGAAAGACTAGGACCGCCGGCGTCGGCGTCGGCGCCCGCCGCTCTCTCCGTCATCGGGTTGGCTGATCGTCTTCGGTTCCGGCAGCGTCACGGCGGCAGCCAGGTTGGGAAAGGGCGCCGTCTTGTGCGGCAGCGCCATGGCCTCGACGAAATGCTCCTGGAAACGCGGCTCGATTGCGGTCTCGACCTTCTCGACCTCGCGCACGACCCGCTCGATCTCGCGGCGCGCCGCGCGGTTCAACAGCGCGATGCGCGCACCCGTGCCCGCCGCGTTGCCGGCGGCCGCGACCTTGGCCAAATCGCAGTCAGGGATCATGCCAAGCACCATGGCGTATTTGACGTCGATGTGGCTGCCGAAGGCGCCGGTCAACGTAATGCGATCCACAGTCTCGACGCCGGCGCGGTCCATCAGGAGCCGCGCGCCGGCATATAGCGCCGCCTTGGCGAGCTGGATCGCGCGCACGTCGTTCTGGGTGATGCGCAGCGTCGGCGGCCCCTCGACCAGCGTGTAGGCGAAGGTACGGCCGTCGGCGACGATGTACGGGCAGCCTTCGGCGAGCGAGCCGTCGATCACCCCGTCGGTCGTGATGATGCCCGCGAGGTACATCTCGGCGATCGCCTCGATGATGCCCGAGCCGCAGACGCCGGTGATCTTGGCGTCGAATTCCGGGTCGTCGGACCATATCTCGCCGCCGATCACGGTGAAGCGCGGCGCCAGCGTCTCGCGATCGACGCGCACGCGCTCGATCGCGCCGGGCGCGGCGCGCTGGCCGCAGCTGATCTGCGCGCCCTCGAACGCCGGACCCGTCGGGCTCGACGCGGCGAGCAGGTGATCGCGGTTGCCGAGCACGATTTCGGCGTTGGTTCCGACGTCGACGACCAGCGTCATTTCGTCACCGAGATGCGGCCCCTCGGCGAGGATGACGCCCGCCGTGTCGGCGCCGACATGGCCGGCGATGCACGGCAACACGTAGACGCGCGCGTTGGCGTAGAGGTGCAGGTCGAGCTCGCTCGCCCAGATGGTCAACGCCTCGCCGCTGGCGAGCGCGAACGGCGCGCCGCCGAGTTCGATCGGATCGATACCGAGGAGCAGGTGATGCATTATCGGGTTGCCGACGAAGGTGACCTCGACGATGTCGTCGGTGCCGATGCCCGCCTCGGCGGCGACTTCGGCGGCGAGCTGGTCGACCGCCTCGCGCACGACGCGCGTCATGTCGGCGTCGCCGCCCGGGTTCATCATGATGTAGGACACCCGGCTCATGAGGTCCTCGCCAAATCGGATCTGCGGGTTCATCGTGCCCGCCGCGGCGACCACCTCGCCGGTGCTCAGATCGCAGAGATGCGCGGCGATGGTGGTCGAACCGATGTCGACCGCCAGGCCATAGCTGCGATCGTGGAAGCCGGGCCAGATGGCGACGATCTGGGTCGCCTCGCGGACCGCCGCGGTGACTTTCCAGTCGCCCTCGCGCAAGGTGTCCTGAATATAGCGCAGCACGCGCAGGTCACTCGCCAGGTCAGCGAGTCCCCATTGCGCCTCGAGCGCCTCGATCAGGCGGCGCAGATCGGACGCCGGCTTGTGCATGTCGGGCGTCTCGACCTCGACGTAGTGCAGGCGGACCACCGGGTCGAGTTCGATCTTGCGGGCGTCGGCGCGCTTGCGCACGAGCTGCTTGTGAACCTGGCTCTCGGCCGGCACGTCGATCACGACGTCGCCGGTGACGCGCGCCTGACAGCTCAGCCGCCGGTCATCCGCCAGGCCGCGCTTCGACGCATAGCGCTGTTCGACGGCGGTCGCTTCCGACAGGTTCTCGGCGCGCGATACGACGCCGTGCTTGGCGAATGCGCCTTCGCTGACGGTTACCTGGCAGCGGCCGCAGATGGCGCGCCCGCCGCACACCGAATCGATGTCGACGCCCAATTCACGCGCCGCCTGCAGGAGCGGCGTGCCGAGCGCGAAGCGGTCGCGCCGGCCCGACGGCGTGAAGACGACGAGGGCGTCGTCAGACACGGCGGCGACGTCCCGTGCGGCGCACGCTGCCGTGGGCAACACCGTCGGCCGCGGGCACGCGGAACTTGCGGATCCAGCGGCGGCATTCCGGGTCGTGGCCCATCATCACGTCGGCGCCCATCGTCGAGATCATGACCTCGGCATGCAGCGGGTTGGTAATCGCCGAGGTCAGTCCGGCGCCGATCGCCATCGACAGGAAGGCGCCGTTGAGGCCGTTGCGGCCAGGCAGGCCGAAGCTGATGTTCGATGCGCCGCAGCAGGAATTGACCTTCAGCTCCTCCTTCAGCCGGCGCATGATCTGCATCGCCGTATGACCGGCCAGGTTGATCGCGCCGATCGGCATGATCAGCGGGTCGACGACGACGTCGGCGCGTGGAATACCGTGGTCCTCGGCGCGCTCGACGATCTTCTTGGCGATCTTGAAGCGCTCGTCCGGATCCTCGGAAATGCCGGTCTCGTCGTTCGAGATAGCGACCACCGCGGCGCCATATTTCTTGATTAGCGGCAACACCGATTCGAGGCGCTCCTCCTCGCCGGTTACCGAATTGACCAGTGCTTTGCCCTGATAGACTTCGAGCCCGCGCTCGAGCGCGGTGACGATCGAGGAATCGATCGACAGCGGCACGTCGGTGATCGATTGCACGAGCTGGATCGCCTCGCCAAGGATGCGCGGCTCGTCGGCCAGCGGGATGCCGGCGTTGACGTCGAGCATATGCGCGCCGGCCTCGACCTGCGCGATGGCGTCGGATTCGACCCGGCTGTAATCGCCCACCGCCATCTCGTCGGCGAGCAGCTTGCGCCCGGTCGGGTTGATGCGCTCGCCGATGACGACGAAGGGTCGGTCGAAGCCGATCACCACCTCTTTGGTGGCCGAGGAGAGAACAGTATCGGTCATGTCGTGGAACCTGCTTTTTGCGAAACGTTGGAAGGCCTGTGCGCACGCTTGCCCGGATGTTGCGGGCGCCGGCCGTGCAGCACGCCGGATTGGGTGATGATCTCGGAGACCAGCTCTTCCTGACGATAAGCCATGACGTGGACGCCCGCGACTCCTTCGATCTCTTTTATCTGCTGGATCAGCTCGATACACACCAGCTTGCCCTCGAGCTTGGGATTCTCGGCGCCGTCGAGGCGCTCGATCACGGCATCGGGGATATGCACGCCCGGCACGTTACTTCGAATCCAGCGCGCCGCCCGGGGCGACGCCAGCGGCCCGACGCCGACCAGAATGTAGCAGCGCTCGTGCAGGCCCATGTCGCGCACCCGCGTCATGAAGCGTTTCAGGAGCTCGATATCGAAGCAGTACTGGGTCTGCACGAACTGGGCGCCCGCGGCGATCTTCTTGGCCAGCCTGACCGGTCTAAAATCGTAGGGCGGCACGAACGGGTTTGACGCGGCGCCCAGGAACACGCGCGGCGGCACTTTAAGCTTACGACCCGACAGAAAGGTGCCCTCGTCGCGCATCAAACGAATGGTTTGCAAGAGCGAGATGCTGTCCAGATCGAACACCGGCTTGGCACCCGGTTGGTCGCCCGCCTGCACACCGTCACCGGTCAGGCAAAGGATATTGCACACGCCCATCGCCGCCGCGCCGAGCACATCGCCCTGGATGGCGATGCGGTTGCGGTCACGGCATGAGATCTGCATCACCGGCGCGTAGCCGGCGCCGGTCAACAGTGCGCAAATGCCGACGCTCGACATATGGGTGTTGGCACCCGACGCATCGGTCGCGTTGATCGCGTCGCAGACCTCCGACAGCACCAGGGCGCGCTCGTAGACCTCGCGCGGATCGGCCGAATCCGGCGGGTTGAGCTCCGCGGTCACGGCGAACTTACCGGACCGCAGCACGCGCTCCAGACGGCCGGTCGAATCGTGGCCCGGTGGCACCAGATTCGGCGCCGAAGGCTCACGCGGGTCGTGCAGCATCAGTCGGCCTCATCGCTACGTTCGGCCGCCGCTTCGCGGGTTACACGCAGCCACGACGAAGTGCCGGCGACGTTATGCTCGACCGGCGGCTGTACTTCGCCGATCGCCATGCCTTTCGCCATGCGCTGGGCGCCGTCCCACGCTTCGACCCAGACGCAGCGCATCTCGGGCTTGACCTCGCAGTTGCCGTTCTCCCGGACGCCGCCGCACGGGCCATTGCGTAATGTCTTGGGGCAGTTCATCGGACACGACATGCCGGTCGAGCTGAGCGCGCAGAGGCCGCACATCTGGCAGTCGAACAGGAACCCCTTAATGCCGCTCTCGACAGCGGCCACCGGACGCTCGAGCCGGCCGTAGCCGATCCGCTTCAACAGTGGATGCAGGCCCAGCAGCGTCGCCGCGAACAGGTCGTAGAACCGTTCGAGAAACGACGCGTGCCGCACCGACCAGTGACGTGCAGCGTACATGACGGTCTTTCTTTAACCCAACGCCCGGCGGTTGGCGACGACGCCCGATTCCGTGACCACCGCGGCGATGCCTTCTTCCTGGCGTGGCGCCATGAAATGCGCGCCCGACACGCCGTCAATCTCTTGAAATGCCTGCAACAGCTCGGCGCAGATCATGCGGCCTTCGGCGCGTTGGTCCTCAGCGCCCTCGAGACGCGCGATCATCGCCTCGGGAATGTTCACGCCGAACAGGTTGTCGTTCATCCAGCGTGCTGACTTCGCCGAGGCGAACGGTCCGATGCCGACGATGAAGAACGCCCGGTCGAAGACACCGTGATCGCCGAGCCGCACCATATAGCGCCGCAGCACATCGATATCGAAGCAGTACTGGGTCTGGAAGAACTGCGTACCGGCGTCGATCTTGGCGAGCACGCCCTCCGGCGTCCAATCGTCGGGCACATCGCGCGGGCTATCGGCGGCGCCGATGAACAGCCCGGGCGGCGGATCGATCTTGCGGCCGCTGGGCAAGGCGCCCGCGTTCAACGCGTGCGCCGTCGCGATAATGCCCCGGCTGTCGAGGTCGTAGACCGGCGCCGCGTCGGGCTGGTCGCCGTTCTTGGGATCGTCGCCGTGCAGGCAGAGGATATTCGTGATGCCCAGCGCCGCGGCGCCGATCAGATCGCCCTGGATCGCCAGGCGGTTGCGATCGCGGGCGGTGAACTGAAGCACCGGCTCGATATCGTCGCGCGCCATCACGGCGGCGCAGGCGAGCGCCGACATATGCGTCCTGGCGCCGGCGCCGTCGGTCACGTTGATGGCGTCGACGACGCCCTTGAGCGGCGCGACCTTGGCCAGCACGTCGGCCGGGTCCGACGAATCGGGCGGCGTCGTCTCGGCGGTCACGACGAACGCGCCCTGGCGCAGCGCGTTCTCCAGGCGACCGGGCGCGGCTAGCGGGCCGCAGATTGCCGGCGCGTTCATGTCAATCGGTCTCCTGCCCGCCCGAGGCGACCAGCTTGGCCAGCCGTTCGTCGGTAAAGCTCTCTTCGATCCGCGCGGCGGCGGCTTCGGCCTCGGCTTCGAGGTCATCGCCGCAGGGCGACCGTTCGCCACGGCGCCACTCGGCAAGATAGGCGTCGGTGTCACGGTTCCCCGATCGCATGGCGGCACGGTCGATGGCCTTCTCGAACCGCTCCGTCAGTATGCGTTTGGCCTTCTTGCGTCCCTGAAGAGCGATGACCTGGGCCGGAATATCACGCCAGTAGAGGATCTCGATCTGCGCCATTCGTTGCCCCCTCGAGGCTCGCGGTATTCAGGAAACGACCGAGTTCGCCATAGCCCGTGTAGCGGTATTCATACGCGAGCCCGAGTCGGTCGGCGGCGGCCTTGGCCCGCTCGACGAGCCCGGCGTCCTCGATCTGGGCCAGGTAGACGAGCTTGCGATAGTTGCCGAAGTAGTCACCGAGTAGCTGAGGATAGCGGTCGAGGCCGAGACCCCGCAGGATCAACAGATCGAAATGGCGCACCAGATAGTCGGTCAGGAAGAACGACCCCGGTTCGTCGTCCATCAGGGCCTCGAAGTTGGTCTCGCCGGCGTAGAACTGGTAGCAGTGCGGGCCGGCGATCCGCTCGACACCCTCTTCGGCCAGAACCTCGTCCAGCAGCCCGCCGGTGCCGCAGTCGCCGTAGACGACGACGACCCGGTCGTGGCTGATTCGTGCCGCGCGAATTTTGGCGCGCACCGCTTCGGGGATCTTATCCGGCGTGTTGTGGTAATGCGCCGGCACGCAGCTGATCGACATATGGGACCAACCGTTGACGCGAATCAGCTCGGCGATTTCCCAGGCGAGCGCGCCGCAGGCGATCAGCTGCGTCGACGGCGATCGGTCCACCTGCGCTCAACTCCCGCTGGCGGCGAGATTGGCTTCCATCGACCCCTGACGACTGGCCAACAGTTCCTTGGCGGTCTCGACCGCGGTCGCCGCGTCGCGGCAATAGGCGTCGGCGCCGACGCTTTCGGCGAATGCCTCGTTCAGAGGTGCGCCGCCGACCATCACGATGTGGTCGTTGCGGATGCCCATCTCGATCATCGTGTCAATGACGACTTTCATATACGGCATGGTCGTGGTCAGCAGCGCCGACATGCCGAGAATGTCGGGCTGATGCTCCTCGATCGCCTCGAGGTAGTTCTCGACTGGGTTGTTGACGCCGATGTTGATGACCTCGAAGCCGGCGCCCTCCATCATCATCGCCACCAGGTTCTTACCGATGTCGTGGATGTCGCCCTTGACGGTGCCGATGACCATCTTGCCCGTCTTGGGTGCGCCGGTCTCCGCGAGCAGCGGGCGCAGGATAACCATGCCCGCCTTCATGGCGTTGGCGGCAAGCAAAACCTCGGGCACGAACAGAATGCCGTCGCGGAAATCGATGCCGACGATCTTCATGCCCGCGACCAGCGCTTCGGTCAGCGTCGCGTATGGCGTCCAGCCTCGACCGAGCAGGATTTCCGTGCCCTCTACGATCTCGTCCGCGAGACCGTCATAGAGGTCCTCGTGCATCTGTAGCACGAGCTCTTCATCATCCAATGCTGCGAGATCAATATCGTCGTCGTCAGCCATCGTCAAACTCCACTGAAGGCCAAGCGAATTCAGGGCGCATTAGAAAGCGAATTCAGGGCGCATTAGAAAACGTCGGTATCGTGATCGCAAGTACCAGTTAAATTCACCTTTGCGCCACTGCTAACACACTTGCGACATTCTCTATTCGTAAAACGACATCGCGTTGATTTCAATGACCGCCCGGCGGCGCGCCGCGTTTTGACGTGGCAGGCGTTGCGTTCGTGGTGTATCACGCCATGAGCGTTGCCGGCGCCGCGTGGCCGGGCAAACTCCGACCGGGAGACTGAAAGTGGCGGCTGAACGGAAACGGGGCGGCGGCCGGGCGGCCCGGCGGAAGCGCCGGCTCGGCGCGCCGATCGTCCAGCGACGCTACATCACGCGCGACATCCCGCTGTACGAGCTGCTCGACGCCGAGGGCATCGAGATCATCCACGAGAACTCGATGACCATCCTCGAGGAGATCGGCGTCGAGTTCCGCGACGACGACGCGCTCGAGCGCTGGCGCGCCGCCGGCGCCGAGGTATCCGACAGCCGCGTGCGCATCCCGCGCGAGCTGGCGATGGCGACCCTGGCGCTGGCGCCGTCCGAGTTCACCCAGCACGCGCGCAACCCCGAGCGCAATATCGTCGTCGGCGGACGTCACACGGTGTTCGCGCCGACTTACGGCTCGCCCTTCGTGCGCGACCTCGACGGCGAGCGCCGTTACGGCACGCTCGAGGACCTGCATAACTTTGTCAAACTCACCTATATGACGCCCGTGCTGCACCATTCGGGCGGTGTCATTTGCGAGCCCGTCGACGTGCCGGTTCCCAAGCGCCACCTCGACATCGTCTACAGCCACATCAAATATTCCGACAAACCGTTCATGGGCATGGTGACGGCCGGCTCGCGCGCCGAGGACACGGTGGCACTGTGCAAGGTCTTGTTCGGCGACGACTTCGTCGAGGACAACACCGTTCTGATCTCGGTGACCAATTGCAACTCGCCGCTGGTCTGGGACGCGACCATGCTGGCGGCGCTCAGGATTTACGCCCAGCACAACCAAGCGGTGCTGGTCACGCCCTTCATCATGGCCGGCGCCATGAGCCCGGCGTCGACGGCCGGCGCGATCGCCCAGCTCAACGCCGAGGCTATCGCCGGCATGTGCTTCGCCCAGCTCGTCCGGCCCGGCGCGCCGGTCGTCTACGGCAACTTCGTCACGACCGTCTCGATGCAGTCGGGCGCCCCGGTCATGGGCACGCCCGAGCCCGCCATGATGATTTACGTCACCGCCCAACTCGCGCGGCGCTACGGCGTGCCGATCCGCACCGGCGGCATGTTGACCGGGTCAAAGCTTGCGGACGCGCAAGCCGCCTACGAATCGGTGCAGACCATGATTCCCACGCTCATGGCGGGCACCAATTTCGTGCTGCATTCGGCGGGCTGGCTCGAGGCGGGCTTGAGCGCCGGCTACGCCAAGTTCGTCCTCGATACCGACCAGATCGCCATGCTCGACGTCTTTGCCGGCAACGTCGATCTATCGACCGAGGCCCAGGCGATGGACGCCGTGCGCGAGGTCGGGCCGGGCAGCCACTATCTCGGCTGCGCGCACACCCAGCGCAATTACGAGACCGCCTTCTACCGGCCCTTCACCGCCGACAACAACAGCTTCGAGCAATGGCTCGACGAGGGTGGCAAGGACGCGACCACCCGCGCGCACGAGACCGCCCGGAACATGCTCGATGCCTACGAGGCACCACCGCTCGATCCCGGTGTCGACGAGGCGCTCCGCGACTTCATCGCCCGACGCAAGGCCGAGCTTCCCGACGGCGTTACCTGACGCGATGAGTCCGAAATGCGGCGCTGCCGCGGCGCGCGATCCGCTCTACGCGCGCGGCATCGTTCTCGTCATGCTCGCCGGCGGCTTCTGGAGCCTGGGCGGCATTCTCGTCCGGCTCGTCGAGCAGGCCGGCGGCTGGCAGATCCTCATGATCCGCTCGATCGCGCTCTCACTCACGCTGTTCTGCGTACTCGCCGTGCGCCATCGCGGCGGCGTCTGGGCGGAGTTCCGCAAGGCCGGCCGCGCCGTGGTGATCGGCGGCCTGTGCCTCGGCGTGGCGTTCGCCGGGTTCGTCTTCGCGCTGCTCAACACGACGGTGGCGAACACGGTGTTCATCATGTGCGCGTCGCCGTTCTTCACCGCACCGCTCGCCTGGCTGGTGCTTGGCGAACGGGTGCGCCGGGCGACCTGGATCGCGATGGTCTTCGCGATCACCGGGGTCGGCGTCATGGTCGCCGACGGCGTTGGCACTGGCGCGCTGTTCGGCAACGTCGTCGCCATCGTCTCGACCGTCGCCTTCGCCGGCTTCGCCGTGTCGCTGCGCGCGGGCCGCGATGTCGACATGCTGCCGCTGATCTGCCTGGCCGGCGTGTTCACCGCTATCGCCAGCGCGGGCCTGAGCGAAAACTTCGTCTACACGCCGCGCGATCTGGCGCTGTGCGTGGTCATGGGCGTGGTCCAGATCGGCATCGGCATGACGCTGTTCACGATCGGCTCGCGTCACGTGCCGGCGACCGAGCTCACGCTCTTGGCGCTGACCGAGGTGGTGCTCGCCCCGCTCTGGGTGTGGCTCGCGCTCGACGAGGTGCCAACCGCCCTCACGCTGGTCGGCGGCACCATCGTGCTCGCGGCGATCATCGGCCAGGCGCTCTCCCGGCCGCGCCGCAAACCGCCGCCGATCGGCGCCGTCTAGCCCGAGCTTAAGTGACCAGCGCGATCGGGCGGACCGGGCAGCCGGTGCCATCGCGCATCTTGAGCGGCACCGCCACCAGGATGAACTCCTTACCCACCAGCGCGCCCAGATTGCACATCTGTTGGATCATGCAGATGCCGGCCTCGAGCCACACCCGGTGGGTCGGCCACCACCACTCGGCGGGGTCGTCCATGCCAATCAGGTCGGTGCCGAACAGCGTGATCTTGTGCTCGACCAGCCACTCGGCCGTCTCGACCGGAATATACGGGCGCTCGGTGGTGAAACCGGGCTTGCCCCAGTCGCCGTCGACACCGGTCCAGCACAGCACCGCGGTGCCGCCGCCGATCAGCCGTCCGGACGCTGTCTCGGCGGTCTCGAGGTCGGCGATCGAGATCGCCTCGCCGTTGGACTTGTGGGTCAGGTCGAGCAGGTGGCCGGGCAGCACCAACTGCTCGAGCGGGATGCTGGCCACGTCGTCGCCCTCGCGCAGGCAGTGGCGGGGCACGTCGAGATGCGTGCCGCAATGCTCCGGCAACAACATCATGCGCGATTCCATCGACAGCTTGCCGCCGCTGACGGTTTCGCCGTGCTTGAACGAGCTGGTCGGCCAGAAGGCGACCTGCGCGCCGCCGATATTCGCCATGTCGTGGAACAGCTCGTGGCCGAGATCAATGATTTGCTTGATCGGCGATGTCATGGTCTCCTCCTTCGCGCCGTCGTGCCGATGACGAACCGATGATATCACGCGCAGCGCATGGATTTTCGCACACCGATTCGCTAGTCTCGCGGCCCAGGGAGGACGATCAATGGAACGCCGTCTCGCGGCCATACTCGCCGCCGACATGGTCGGCTTTTCGCATCTCATGGAGCTCGACGAGGAAGGCACCGTCAGGCGCCAGAAGACCCATCGGCGCGAAATGATCGACCCGACGATCTCGGAACACCACGGCCATATCGCAAAGACCACCGGCGACGGCATGCTCGTCGAATTCGCCAGTGTCCTCGACGCCGTGCAATGCGCGGTCGAGATTCAGACCGCGATGGCCGCCCGGGAGGCCGACACGCCCGAAGACGATCGCATCCGCTATCGGATCGGCATCAACCTGGGCGACATCATCTTCGACGACGACGACATCTTCGGCGACGGCGTCAATGTCGCGGCCCGGCTCGAAACGCTGGCCGAGCCGGGTGGCATCTGCATTTCGGATGTCGTCCACCAGAGCGTGTTCGACAAGCTCGACATGTCGTACAAGGACCTCGGCTCGCAGCGCGTCAAGAACATCTCCAAGCCGATCCACGTTTGGAAATGGCGCATGGGTGGTGAAGCCGCGGACGAAGAACCCGAGACCCCATCTGCCGCCCTCGAACAGGAAATTCGCTTCTGCGCGGCGCGCGACGGCACGCAGATCGCCTACGCCACGGTGGGCCAGGGACCGCCGCTCGTGAAGGCGCCGAACTGGCTCAATCACCTGGAATACGACTGGCAAAGTCCGATCTGGCGGCACCTGCTTATGGCGCTCGCCCGCGATCATGCCCTGATCCGCTTCGACCAGGGGGGCAATGGCCTATCCGACTGGGACGTCGCGGATATCTCCCATGATGCGTTCGTCTCGGATCTGGAAACGGTGGTCGAAGCGGCCGGGCTCGACCGCTTTCCCCTATTTGGCATCTCGCAGGGCTGCGGCATATCGATTCGCTACGCGGTCCAAAACCCCGGGTGCGTCAGCCGCCTGATCCTCTACGGCGGCTATGCGCGCGGCCGCAACAAACGCGGCTCACCGGCCCTGGTACAACAGGCGGAGGCCGAGCAAACCCTCATACGGCAGGGTTGGGGTCAGCAGAACCCGGCGTTTCGCCAGTTCTTCACCTCGTGCTTCGTTCCGGACGGCACGCCGGAGCAGATGGCCTGGTTCAACGAACTCCAGCGGCTCACGACTTCGCCCGAGAACGCCGCCCGCATCCGCGCGATCAACAACGATACCGACGTCATCGAACATCTGTCCCAGGTTGCCGTGCCGACCCTGGTCCTGCACTGCAGGGACGACGCGGTCGCGCCCTTCGAGGAAGGCCGACGAATGGCCGCCATGATCCCAGGCGCGCGGTTCGTCGCGCTCGAAGGCCGCAACCATCTCATCCTCGAGGACGAACCGGCCTGGCCGCGCTTCATCAACGAGGTCTGGGCTTTCCTCGCTGAGCCCGATTAAACCCGACGACCGCGGTCCTAGTCTTGCGCTGTCGCGGCGGCGGCGATGGCGGCGAAGATGGCGTCGAGATCGGCGGCCATGGCGTCGAGTGCTGTCGAGCCATAGGGCGCGAAGGTCGCCGAAGGCGCGCGATAGCTGAGCGTCGCCGTGCCGTCGTCGTTGGCGGTGATGTAAAAGATCAGTGGCGCCTCAATGCCCGCCGGAATACTCGCCTCTAGCATGCGCACGGCAAAGTCGTTGCGGTAGACGCCGACCACGATATTGCCCGGAATGGTGATGCCGCGGCGCTGGGCGCCAGCGCTCGCCGAGGCGCGCGTCACCACGAACATGCCGTTCGCCTTGACCGCCGCGTCGAGCCGCTCGACCAGGACGCCGAACGGATGCGGCGTCGCCATGACGTTGACGCCGCCATAAGGAAAGTCGAGCGCGCGCGTCGGCGCGACGGCGGCGAAGACAACGAGCAGCCCCCCCCCCCCCCCCCCCAGGAGTATCGCCGCTGTCGTTTTCATTGTCGGTCTCCTTGGTCTAGTACCGGTCGATGACCGGGATGCCGAGCGTCGCGAAGTCGTCCATCGAGGCGAGCACCGCGCCGGCTTCCTCGAGCGAGACGGTACGGCTGACCAGCTCGGCGGGCTTGAGCTTGCCGGTCTCGATCATCTGCAGCATCGCGGCGTAGCGCGGCACGTGCATGCCGTGAGAGCCGGTGATCACCAGTTCCTTGCCGACGATGATGTCGATCGGCAGGCCGATGACGCCCTGTTCCTCGCCGCTGGTCATGCCGATCTGCAGATGGCGCCCCCGCCGGCGCAGCGAATTGACCGAATTCACGCAGGTCGCGGCGATACCGAGCGCGTCGATCGAGACATGCGCGCCGCCCTTGGTGATGTCCTTGATCGCCTTGGCCGGGTTGGCATTGCCGGCATGGACCGTCTCGACCGCGCCGACCCGCTTGGCGACGTCGAGCTTCTCGGCGTCGATATCGACGGCGATGACGTTGGCGCCCAAGGCAGTCGCGATCTGCACCGCTGAGAGCCCGATGCCGCCACAGCCGTGGACGGCGACCCATTCGCCGGCCGAGACGCGCGCCTGGTCGACGATGCCGTGGAACGAGGTCATGTAGCGGCAACCGAGACTCGCGCCCTCGACGAAGCCGATCGCCTCGGGCAGCGTGACCAGGTTGACGTCGGCCTTGGGTACGGCGACATAGCGGCCGAACCCGCCCCAATAGGAAAAGCCCGGCGTGAAGCCGCGTGTGCACAGGTTCTGCATGCCTTGGCGACAGAACTCACAGGTCCCCTCGCCCTGGCAGAACGGCACGATCACCCGGTCGCCGGCCTTGAAGCCCTTGACCTCGGCGCCGACCGCCTCGACGACGCCGCAGAATTCGTGGCCGAGCACATGGGGAAACTCGAACCGGACGCCGAGCCAGCCCCAGTCGCCGACCCAGCCATGCCAGTCCGAACGGCAGATGCCGTTGGCCTCGACCCGGATCACCGCGCCGTCGGCGGCGCAATCGGGATCGGGCAGCTCGCGCACCACGAGGGGCGCGCGCACCCCTTCCATTACCGCCGCTCGCATAGTCGTCTCCTCCAAATTGTCCTCGGCGCCACAGGGCGCGGAGTGTGCCCGCCAAGCAACCGCGCCGCAACGCCGAATCATCCAGCGGCCGGAAACCCCGGATACTGGTCGGAATGATCGCGGTCGAAGCCGTCCATGCCGCGCCGGGTCAGCACGATGTCCTCGCGTTGCTCGGGCGAATCATACTTGATCGCCTTATCGGACGGCCCTTCGTACCAGCGGATGTTGAAAGCGCAGAGCCACGGGAAGAAGATTGCCTCGGCGAAATGCTCGACGTTGTCGGCGATCCACCAGCCGAGCGGCCGGAAATCGTCCGTTTCGGCGTAGCGTTCGAGATACCATGGAACGATGACGCTCGCGGTCGCCCCCATGTGGCCGTCGGCGTCGCGTATGTCCCAAATATGGCGCGCCGCACCGTAGACGTTGTCGCTGCAGTAATAAGCGTTCTCGCCCGCGATGAGGCGCTGGTGGCAGAAGTCGTTGACGCCGGGCGAGCGGTAAGCCAACCGCACGACGATGCCGCCGAACGTGCGGTGCATCGGTTCGAGCACCAGTTGACACAGCTTCTCGCCGGTCGCGATCGCCAGATCGGGGTCTTCGGGAATGTTCGGCATGCCGTGGAAGTTGGCGACTTCACTGTACAGCATATCTCGCATGAAGAAGTGCTCCGACAGTCGAACGCGACCCAGTTCGGTCAGTTCGGCGACCGATCGAGGCTTATCCATGATGCCCACTCCCTGTGTTTCCGGCCCTCCTGGCTTTGCCATGCCGGGGCGCCATTGGCAAGGGCGCGCGCGGCCACTGCTGATTTCGGCTACCTAAAGGGCCGATATCTGATATGTTTTCGCAAGTGATTCGGCCGCTTCGGGCAACTTGCGGAAGAGTCATGCTCCGCTCGGTCGGCGACGCAGTGCAAACCGATAACCCCGTTCATGGTTCGCTCGTCGCTCGGCACCGTCGAGCGATTGTGGGCGTATCTGCCATGATTGAGCTGATGTAACAATCTTTCGGGGAATGGGGCACTCATCATGCGACTCGGTGAAATTCGCGTAGCGCGCGGCGTCGTCACCGTCGAAGGCATCGAACAGGCGGCCGAACATCAACGCACCAACGGCGGTCGGCTGGGCGACAATCTCGTCGCGCTCGGTCTGCTCACGCAAGAGCAAATCGACGAAGTCATGCACGAAACGCCGCGGTCGCCCAAGACCATCATGGGCACCGGCCTGAGCCAAGCCAACATCACCTCGTTGGTTCTGAAGTTCTTGTACATCGAGCAGCTCGACACAATCTCGAAGCTGATCGATAATACCAAGCTGCCGTACAACATCGTCAAGATCATCATCGACGATTTGGTCAGCAAGAAATACATCGAGGTGCTCGGCTCGTCCGGCGCCGACGGCGCGCAGTCCGAGACACGATATGCGCTGTCCACAGCGGGCCGCGAGATGGGCAGCGAGGCAGCCGAGCAGAACATCTACATGGGTCCCTGCCCGGTCTCGCTCGAACAATATCAGGATCAGGTGCTCAAGCAGCGCATCACCAATGAGGTGACCGACGAGAAGGCGATCAGAGAGTGCTTCGAAGGCCTGATCATTCCCGACCATTTCCTGGCCCAGATTGGCCCGGCGGTCAACTCGGGCCGCACGCTGCTGATGTACGGCCCGCCGGGCAACGGCAAGACGTCGATCGCGACCCGCATTGCCGAAATCTTCACGCATATCGTCTATGTACCCTACGCGGTCGACATCGACGGCCAGATCATGCAGATCTACGATTCGAGCATTCACATCGAGGCCGTCGACGACAAGTCGAGGGAACTGCTCGCCGCCCAGCAGCCCCGGGGCCTACGTAAGGAGGACTTCGACCAGCGCTGGATCGCCTGCCGGCGGCCGGTCGTCGTGGTCGGCGGCGAGCTCACACTCGAAATGCTCGACCTCAGCTACAACGAGGACGCCAAGTTCTACGAGGCGCCGATGCATGTGAAGGCGCTCAACGGCACCTTCATCATCGACGATTTCGGCCGCCAGCTGGTGACGCCGGAGAGCCTCCTTAACCGTTGGATCGTGCCGATGGAAAGCCGGGTCGATTACTTCAAGTTGACGACCGGCAAGAGCTTCCAGCTGCCTTTCGACGAGTTCCTGATCTTCTCGACCAACCTCGAGCCTAACGACCTCATGGACCCGGCGTTCCTCAGGCGTATTCCGTACAAAATCGAGCTGTTCGAGCCGACAGTGGAGGATTTCCACCGCATCTTCACGATCATCGCCAAACATTCGGGTCTGGAACTGCCCGACGATGTCTTCGAATACGTGGTGCACCAGCTGAGCGTGAAGAACAGCTTCCATCTCGCCTATTATCAGCCGAAGTTCATCATCGATCAGGTGTTGGCGGAGTGTAAGTACCAGAACATTCCGCCGAAGTTCACCAAGAAACGGATCAACTCCGCACTGCAAAACCTCTACGTCCACATCGAGATGGACGATCCCGGCCCCTGCGAGCCCGCGCAGCCGGCGGCCCCCGAGGCCGAGGCACAGCCCGCGCCACCGCCGGCCGCGGCCGCGGCGCCCGAACCCGCGCCGGCCCAGCACGCCGCCCCCGAGGGCCACGATTGAACCAGGGCGTCCGGGCGCCGGCCCAGGAGCCGGTCAGGGGACGACGGCGACCGCCTCAATCTCGATGAGCCAGTCGGGCGACGCGAGCGCGTCGACGACTGCCAGGGTCGATGCCGGCTGCGGCGAGGGCAGGACACGGTCACGCGCGGCGCGGAATCCACCGACGAAGCTGGCATCCGTGATGTAGCTGTTGAGCCGCAGCACGTCGGTGAAATCGGCGCCGATAGCGGCCAACGCCGCGGCGAGATTGGCGAACACCTGCGCGGCCTGCGCCTCGACGTCGCCGGCGCCGACCAGCCGGCCGTTCGGATCGAGCGCGACTTGGCCCGATATGAACGCGAGGCCGGCGCCCACGGCGACGTGCGAATACCCTGGCGTCTCGTGAATCGTCGTTGGTTGAATATGCGTGACGGCCATGCCCGACCTCTTCGTGATTGATGTAGACCCGGCGACAATACCAAGGATCAGTGATAAAGACCCATAGAGACGGCTTGCCGTGGTTCTCGGCTAGGCGCGCCCGTCGCGGCGATGCCCATGTATGGCAATAGGAGGGGCATCGCAAGATGGGTGGAACGACGTCCGGGAGCCTCGGCAAGCCGCCCTTCGGGTCGCGTCCGCTTATCGCCGGAGGGCGCCAGGTTGCCTAGCCGATGCGCTGCATCGCCCGCGGCTCCCTTGCCTCACCGCCGAAAAGCGGACGCGATCTCTAGGGGCCTTTATCACTGATCCTTGGTATTATACCAGTGAGCGCCTGAATTGACTCTCGGGATATTCATTGATGGCGGATGATGGCGGATTGTGATTCTATGGTCTCCCACCAGATGTGGGGGATGTCATGGGATCAGCACTCAAGATACGGGATGATTTGACGCCTTTGGAGCTTCGGCGCTGGGCTCGCGTGGAATCGTACGGTCGAGCGGCGGCGCGGGCCTATGGGATCGCGAATGCTTTGGAGGAGATGCCCCGGGCTGATGCCGCGCGGCTTGCGGGGATGGATCGCCAAACGCTTCGCGACGCGGTTGTTCGTTACAATGCAAAGGGATTGGAGGGGCTTCACGACCGTCCAAAGGGCTACTCGCCGCGGCGGCTGACGGCAGACGAGGAAGCGGCGCTGGCGGCGGTCATCATCGCCGGGCCGGAGCCTGAGCGCGACGGGGTTTGCGCCTGGACCCGGGCCGATCTGTGCCGCTGGCTGGAGGAGCGCTTCGCCAAGACCTACCACCCCTCGAGCATGACCCGGGTTCTACGGCGGATGGGATTTTCCCGCCAGAAGGCGCGCCCGAGCCACCCGCGAAGGGACGCCGAAGCGCAGGAGCGCTTCAAAAAAGGGGGCTTCGCGACATCCTGAAGGCGACCGCCGCGGCGCATCCCGACAAGCGCCTACAGCTGTGGTTTCAGGATGAAGCGCGCGTCGGCAACAAGGGCCGGGTGTGTCACCGGTGGTGGCGCAGGGGCGAGCGTGCCCCCGGGACGCGTCAAATCGGCTACCAGTGGGCCTACATCTTCTCCGCCGTGCGCCCGGACACCGGCGACGACGTCACCCTGGTGATGCCGAGCGTCAACGCCAAGGTCATGGACCTGTTTCTCGCACACTTCGCCGATACCCTGGACCAGGATGCGCACGCCGTCATGATGTGCGACGGCGCCGGTTGGCACGACGAGCGCGCCCTCACCGTCCCCGACAACGTCACCTTGGCGCTGTTGCCGCCTTACAGTCCCGAACTCAACCCCGTCGAGCGGGTTTGGCTCTACCTACGCGAACGCTTCCTATCGCTCCGCGTCCTCGACGACACCGAGGCCATCATCGACGCCTGTTGCCAAGCATGGATCGACCTCATCGCAGAACCGGATCGTATGCGAACCCTCTGCGCCTATCCATGGATCATGAAGGTGATTTCATAGGCTCACTGGTATTAGGCTAGCACGCAGCGCCGGTAACCACGAAACGCGGGGTGATCGGCGTTGCTTTTGCCAATGCGCGGAAGTATGACACTCCTCGATCCGTGTGGGCCGCCGACCGGCGCCTTCCGCAACCGAAACTAATTCGACGAGGCAAGCCAATGAGCACGCTGGCGAACTCTCCCAGTGCCAAGGATATCGCCTATCACCTGCACCCCTACACCAACTTCGTGGCGCACGAGGCGCAGGGTCCGCACATCATGACCGAGGGCGACGGCATCTATGTCATCGACGACACCGGCAAGCGCTACATCGAGGGATTGGCCGGGCTGTGGTGCGCCTCGCTCGGCTTCAGCAACGAGCGGCTCGCGGCGGCGGGCGCGGCGCAGTTGCGCCAGTTGCCCTACTATCACAACTTCGCCCACAAGACGACGCCAGCCGTCGTCGAACTCGCCGAGCGACTCATCGAGATGGCGCCGGGACCGATGTCGAAGGTGTTCTTCACCAACTCCGGCTCCGAGGCGAACGACAGCCAAGTCAAGATGGTCTGGTATTACCACAACGCCATCGGCAAGCCCGAGAAGAAGAAGATCATCTCGCGCATCGGCGGCTACCACGGTGTCACCGTCGCAGCAGCGAGCCTGACCGGCCTGCCCTACGTGCAGGACGCCTTCGACCTGCCGATCGCCAACATCATCCAGACCGAGAACCCGCACTACTGGCGCTTCGGCGAGGCAGGCGAGTCGGAAGAGGACTTCGCGACGCGCATGGCGGCGAGCCTCGAACAACTGATCATTGACGAGGGCCCCGAGACGGTCGCCGCCTTCATCGCGGAACCGGTGCAGGGCGCCGGCGGCGTCATCGTGCCGCCCAAGACTTATTTCGCCAAGGTTCAGGAGGTGCTTCGCCGCCACGACGTGTTGTTCATCGCCGACGAGGTGATCTGTGGCTTCGGCCGTACCGGCAACATGTTCGGCTCCGAGACCTACGACCTCAAGCCCGACATGGTGACGGTGGCGAAGGCGTTGTCGTCGTCGTACCTGCCGATCGCGGGCGCCATGATCTCGGAGAAAATCTACCAGGCGATCCGCGACGAGAGCGGGCGGCGCGGCGTGTTCGGCACCGGTTATACGTACAGCGGCCACCCGGTTTGCGCCGCGGTCGCGCTCGAGACGCTCAAGATCTACGAGGAGACCGACATCGTCGGTCACGTCCGCAGCATTTCGCCACACTTCCTAAGCCGGCTGCACGCGCTTGGCGATCACCCGTTGGTCGGCGAGACCCGAGGCGTCGGCCTGATCGGCGGCGTCCAGCTGGTCAAGAACAAGGCGACCAAAGAGATGTACGATCCGTCGCTGAAAGTCGCGCCGACGGTCATGAACCTCGCGGTCGAGCATGGTCTCTTGATCCGCGCGCTGCCCAACGATTCGATCGCGGCGTGCCCGCCACTGATCATTACCATCCCACAAATCGATGACCTGTTCGACAGCATGGGCCGGGCGCTCGACGACATGCTCGACGCATTGACCAAACAAGGCGAAGCGGCCGAATAAGCCGGCGTCCGGGCGGCGGCGACACAGCCCGGCGCCGCCCGGGTCTCGGTATAGAATCAGCCCACCGGAAAATCACCCGATCGTGATGGAGCCATGAATTTTGGTTGACTCGCAGCACCAAGCAAGGCTGATATTAGCCGCAACAGTTGTCGCGTCACGAAGGCGATCGAAGAATGCGCCACAGGTGCCGGGACAGATACTGGGAAGCGAGCACCGCTCGAAGCGAAATCAAGCTCGGATAGCGGCGCGTTGCCATGTCAGGGGAGACATGCCCGAAGTCAACGAACCGATCGTGAGATTCACCAAGGTTCAGAAGAGCTACGACGGCGAAATTCTCGTCGTCAAGGATTTGAACCTGGACGTTGAGCGCGGTGAATTTCTCACCATGCTGGGGCCCTCGGGGTCCGGCAAGACCACCGTGCTCATGATGCTCGCCGGATTCGAGCCGGCGACGCACGGTGAGATCTATCTCGAAGGCAACCCTATCAACGACGTGCCGCCGCACAAGCGTGGCATCGGCATGGTGTTCCAGAATTATGCGTTGTTCCCACACATGACGATCGAGGAGAACCTGTCGTTTCCGCTCGAAGTGCGCAAGATGAGCAAGGCCGAAACCGCGCAACGAGTTCAGCGGGCGCTCGACATGGTGCAGCTCGGCGGCTTCGAGCACCGCCGGCCGGGCCAGCTATCGGGCGGCCAGCAGCAGCGTGTCGCGGTGGCGCGCGCTTTGGTGTTCGACCCGCAGTTGGTGCTCATGGACGAGCCGCTTGGCGCGCTCGACAAGCAGCTGCGCGAGCAGATGCAGTACGAGATCAAGCACATTCACGAAAGTCTCGGCGTCAGCGTGGTTTACGTCACTCACGACCAATCCGAGGCCCTGACGATGTCGAACCGCATCGCCGTGTTCAATGACGGCGTCATCCAGCAGATCGCGCCACCCGATGACTTGTACGAGCGGCCCGAAAACGCCTTCGTCGCCCAGTTCATCGGCGAGAACAACACGCTGACGGGCACCGTGCGTCAGATCGACGGCGACACCTGCCGGGTCGAATTGGATGACGGCGGCGAGGTGCGCGCGCTCATGGTCAACGTGGCCGGCGAAGGTAAGCGGACGACGCTCTCGCTCAGGCCTGAACGCGTCGAGGTCAACCCGGAAGACGGCATTTATCCGAACGTCTTCGAGGGCAAGGTCGAAGAACTGATCTATCTCGGCGATCACATCCGCACGCGTGCTAATGTGTGCGGTCACGACGATTTCATCGTCAAGATACCGAACGCCGGCGGCCGTGGCGCCCTCAAGGAAGGGGAAATCGTCAAGTTCGGCTGGACGGCAGAAGATTGCCGGGCACTCGATGCATAAGCAAACACTGCGTCAAGGGAGGTAACGGTACCGCCGACGGCGCGTCCGTCGGCGACAAAAGGTCATTGTCACCACATCGCTATCGAACAGGGAGATACATCGTTATGCGAAATGCTTTGAAACTTACCACCTACGCCGCGGCGAGCGTTTTCGTCCTCGGCGTTGCCACCGCCAAGGCCGACATCACCGTCGTGTCCTGGGGCGGCGGCTATACCGCAAGCCAACAGAAGGCATATGGCGACACCTGGGCCATGGGCGCCGACAAGATCCACTGGGAGAACTACAACGGCGGTCTCGGCGAGATCCGCGCCCAGGTCGAGGCCGGCAGCGTCCAGTGGGATATCGTCGACGTGCTGCCGCACGAAGGCCGTGTCGGCTGCGACGAGGGTTTGTTCGAGGAGCTGCCGCGCGACAAGTTCACGCCGGCGGCCGACGGCACGTCGATGGACGATGACATCATGGTCAAGGTGCCGAACGACTGCGTCGTGCCGCAGATCTTCTGGTCCTACGTGCCGTTCTACGATGCGGCTCAGGACCATCCGGGATGGCCGGAGGGCGAGGCGCCCACGACCATCGCCGACTTCTTCGATCTCGAGAAGTTCCCCGGCAAGCGCGGCATCCACACCTGGCCGAACGCGCTGATCGAGATGGCGCTGCTGGCCGATGGCGTGGCGGTGAAGGACCTCTACACCGTCATGGACACGCCGGAAGGCATCGACCGCGCCTTCGCCAAGCTCGACACGATCAAGAACGACTCCGTGTTCTGGTCGTCGGGCGCCAAGCCGCTCGAGTTCGTCAAGAGCGGCGAGACCGCCATTGCGCTGGCGTACAACGGCCGTGTCGGCGCCGCCGTGCTCAGCGAGGGCGAGAAATTCGTCACCGTCTGGGACGGCCAGGTTATCGAGGAAGAGTGGCTGGTCATGATCAAGGGCACCAAGAACTACGACGAGGCCCTCGACTTCCTGATCCACGCCTCGGCGCCCGCACAGCAAGCCGGCCAGGCCAAGTGGATCAACTACGGTCCGATGCGCAAGTCCGCCCTCACCATCATTGAGGCGGGCGAGCCCTGGTACAACACCGGCGTCAACATCATGGAGCACATGCCCAACCGCGACGAAATTGCGGCGCGCTCCATCTACGCCGACCCCGAGTGGTGGGCGGACAATGGCGACGAGGTTGCCGAGCGGTTCACCGCTTGGATGGGCCAGTAATCTCGGTCTAGTTCAGCGTCTCGGGATCTCGGGTCGGGTGGCGCAGCCACCCGACCCGGCCATCCCGGAACAAACGTATTCGCAGGTTCTGCTGGGTAGCCATGACGACGGCAACGGCCACTTCGGAAGAGATCCTCACCGCTGACGGTACGCCACTCAAGGCGAGCCTTCAGAGGTCGCTGCGCAGGAGCAAACTGCGCGCCGTCGCGCTGGTCCTGCCGCCCTTTCTTTTTCTCATTTTGGTCTTCATCGTGCCGATCGGCGACCTGCTGTTCCGCAGCGTTGACGACCGGTTGATCAACAACGTCCTGCCGCGCACTTTCGCCATCTACGACAGCTGGGACCGTGAAACGCTTCCTGGCGAGGACATGTTCGAGGCCATGTTCCTCGATCTCACGACCGCCGACAAGCTGCAGCTCGGGCGCAGCAGCACGCGCATGAACTACGAGAAATCGGGGTGGCGAAGCCTGATCAAGAAGTCGAGCCGCAAGTTCAAGAAGCTCGAGGGCCCACCGTACATGGACGCGATGATCAAGGCGGAAAAACGCTGGGGCGACATCACATTCTGGCAATCTCTCGGCGCCATGAAGGACGAGCTCACGTTTGGCTACTACCTGAACGCCGTCGATTACAGGTTCGACGCCAACAAGGACATCGAGGCGCAACCCGAAAATCGCCGGGTCTACCTGTTGCTCTGGTGGCGCACGTTCCTGGTCAGCATCATCGTGACCGTGGCGTGTCTCATTCTGGCATATCCGGCCGCCCATCTGCTTGCCACGCTGCCGTTGCGCACCAGCAACATCTTGATGATATGCGTTTTGATGCCGTTCTGGACGTCGTTGCTGGTGCGTATCGTCGCCTGGATGATCATGTTGCAGCAGCAAGGCGTGGTGAACGACACGCTGGTTTGGCTCGGTATTCTCGACGACAATAACCGGCTGGCGATGATGTACAACTTCACGGGCACCATCATCGTCATGACGCAGATTCTCCTGCCCTTCATGATCCTGCCGATCTACAGCGTCATGAAGGGCATCTCGCCGGCCTACATGAAGGCGGCGCAAAACCTCGGCGCGTCGCCGTCGCTCGCCTTCATCAGAGTTTACGTGCCGCAGACCCTGCCCGGCGTCGGCGCGGGCGTATTGCTCGTCTTCATCGTGGCGATCGGCTACTACATCACGCCCGAGCTGGTCGGCGGCAGGGACGGCCAGTTGATCGGCAACTTCGTCGCCCGCCACATGAAGAACACGCTCAATTGGGGCTTGGCCTCGGCGATGGGCGTGATCCTTCTCGCGAGCATCCTGATTCTCTATTGGGTTTACGACAAGCTCGTCGGCGTCGACAACCTGAAGATGGGGTGAGACGATGGCGCTTCCGGCATATGCGACAACCGGTCAGCACGTCTGGCACTGGTGCTATATTGGGTTCTGCAGCATGGTGCTGTTCTTCCTGGTCGCCCCGTTGATCGCCGTCATCCCGCTCTCGTTCACCTCGAGCGCGTTCCTGAGCTTCACGCCGGAGATGCTGGCGTTCGACCCCGAGGGCTATTCGTTACGCTGGTACCGCATGCTGATCGGTGACTGCTCGGACAAGACGATTACCACCGTGTGCAGCAACAAGTGGATGATCGGCGCCGGCAACAGCCTGTTCATCGCGGTCTTTGCGACGATTGCGGCCAGTACGCTCGGTACGCTCGCGGCGCTGGGTTTGAGCCGGCAGCATATGCCGTACCGCAAGCTGATCATGGCCTTCATGATCTCACCCCTGATCGTGCCGCTGATCATCACCGCGTCGGGCATGTTCCTGTTCTTCGCCAAGTTCAAGCTGGTCGCGACCTTCACCGGCCTGATCATCGCGCACACCGTGCTCGGCATGCCCTTCGTCATCATTACCGTTACGGCGACCCTGGTCGGCTTCGACCAGAGCCTGACGCGGGCCGCGGCGAGCCTCGGCGGCACTCCGTTGCGCACTTTCTTCAAGGTGCAGATGCCGCTCATCCTGCCCGGCGTCATTTCGGGCGGGCTGTTCGCCTTCATCACGTCGTTCGACGAGGTCGTCGTCGTGCTGTTCATGGGCGGCGTCGAACAGTTGACGTTGCCCAGGCAGATGTGGTCGGGCATCCGCCAGGAGATCAGTCCGACGATTCTGTCCGCGGCCACCATACTCGTCTGTTTTTCGATCCTGTTGCTCGCGTCGGTCGAGTTGTTGCGTCGTCGCAACGAACGCTTGAGGGGCGTCACGCCCGGCTAAATTCGACCCGACGGCGACGGCGTGCCACTTCGGACGTCGGCCAACCAACGGTTTCGCATGGACCGGCGTTTCGCCGGGTGGCTCGCCAAGGCGTACATCCGAAACGCATTGACTTAGGGGTCGCGAGACCCGATTCTCTTTATCGATCGAGCGCCCGCAGCGAGTAACGGGATTGGCACAGATGTTCCGCGACAAGTCGTTGATGCCGAAGGAGGCGATCCGCCTCGCCGCACTCGGCCTGCTCGGCCATGGGCCGATGCGCTACGGCGATCTCGCCAACGAGGTGCGTCATTTCACCACCCGCTATTGGGGGCCGACGCTCGACGTCATGGCCTCGTCGATCGAGCTGATGCGTCTCGAGGGTCTCGTCGAGGTCACGGACCAGGGCGAGACGCCGGGCGACGCCATGTTGCGCCTCACCCAGGCCGGCCGCGACGAGCTACTGGCGCTGCTTGGCGCCGCGGTGCGCGTGCCGTCGAACGACTTCAACAAGCTGATCGTCGCGCTGAAGCTCAAGTTTCTCGACGCCCTCGATCCCGCCGAACGCGCCGAACAGGTCGACGCCCTGGTCGAGCTGCGCGAGGCCGAGCTGGCGCGGCTCACCGACCTACGCACCACGCACGTCGGCGATGACGGTCCTTTCGCGCGCTGGCTCGACCACGACATCACGCTGATCGAGGCCGACCTCACCTGGTTCAGACAGCTCCGCGAAGAATTGAGTGTCGTCTGATTCTTGGTATGAGCGCTAACCGCGCTCGCGCAGCCAGTCCTTGAAACGCCACCAGGCGTACACCGCCTCGGCGATGGTCGGCCCAAGCGGCCCGCCGGCGTATTCCAGGCCAAACGGTTCGAACAACCGATAGCGCTCGTCGTTGCCGGCGATTGCGGCCGCAACGGCCTCGCCGCCGACCGTCGTCGTGCACATGCCGGATCCACCGAAACCCTGGCAATACCAGACGCCCGGCTCGAGCTCGCCGATCTGCGGCATCATGTGGACCGCATAGCCCATGGTGCCGGGCCAGGCGACCTCGCCCCGGATGCCTTCGAGCTGCGGGTAGACCTTGAGGAGATCGCCCAGCATCGTTTGCATCAGACGCTCGGGCGCCGTCGACGAGCTGACCCGGCCACCCCATAGAATGCGTCCATCAGGCAGTGGCCGGTAGTAGTCGCCGGAAAACCGGTTGTCGGAGACCCCATAGGGCGCGCGGATCGCGGACTCCAACCGGTCCTTCGGGATCGGCTCGGTCAGCATGACGTATGTCCCGACCGGCAGAGTCGCCCGCGAGAGCGCCGGGTGCAGGCCCTCGATATAGCCGCTGCAGCAGAACACGACCTGATCGGCACGAACCCGGCCCCGGGCCGTGTTCACGGCTTTCGGCGCGGCGGTGAAGTCGAACGACACGACGGCCGAATTTTCGTGCAGCACCGCGCCGTTCTGCTCGGCCGCCCGCGCGATGCCGCGCGCGAAGTTGAGCGAATGGAACTGAAAGCTCCGTGCGTTGAAGAGCGCATCGTAGTAGCGCTCGCTGCGATACAGCTCGCGCAGCTTTTCGCGCGGCCAGAATTCGCGCTCCTCGCCGTAGATCCGGGCGATCCACTCGGCATCAGCGCGCAGGCCGTCGGCGTCGTCGAACCACGAGCAGAGTAGCTTGCCCTCGACGAACGGCTCGCAATCGATGGCGTAGTGGTCGATCCGCCGCCGGATCAGTTCAAACGCATCGACCGTCAGATCGTGGAGCTCGCGCGCCTGGGCCTCGCCGACCATGGCGGCGAGCTTGCGCGGGCCGGCAGCGTAGCCGGTGCCGACCATGCCGCCGTTCCGCCCCGAGGCGCCGAAGGCGAGGCGTCGCGCCTCGAGGAGCACGACCCCGCGGCCGCGCTCGGCGAGACCGAGTGCGGTGGCAAGCCCCGCCATGCCACCGCCGATGACGCAGACGTCGGTCTCGACGTCGCCGTCGAGCGCCGGTCGCGGCCGGTCGTCGACGATGCTGCGGCTGTAGTAGCTGTCGACGTGGCCTTCGGCCATAGGCGGCAGGCTCAGGCGTCGAGCCGCAGGGTCGGCGCGTCCTTGCCCTCGCCATGTCGATAGATCGCCGAGTACATGTTCCACCACATGTTCCGGCCCTCGAGCGCGGCACGGCGCACGCTCGCCTTGCGCTCGTCGGTCGTCGCGTACGCCTTCGCGGCCTCCCAGCCGGTCTCGGCATGGTGCTCGTCGGCGCCGACATGGACCGAGAAGTAGAACACCGTGTGCTCGTCATAGCCGTAGTTCATGGTCAGGCCGCGAGTCGCGAGCGAACAAAACTCGGTGAACATGTCCTCGATGCCGAGCGAGACGAAGCTCAGCGCCTCGATCCACTTGCCGGTCATCGCGTATCCGGTGACGGTGTCGGGATAGATCTTGGTCTCGGGCATCATCGGCCGCGCGTCGATATCGTCCTCGGTATAGCCGGCCGCCGCGCCGGCGCGCAGCGCGAGCTCCCAGTGCGACGGTTCGTCCGGCGTGCCGCACAGCTCGCCGAACAGGTTCTCGGCCAGTTCCTTCTTCAGGTGCCGCGGCGCCTGCGGCACGATCAGTGAGAGCGCCGAGATGCCGTCGAGCACGGTGAACTTGAGCTGGGCGCAAAGCTCGGCGATGGTCTCACGCTCGAGCCCGCCTTCGACCATGCCAACGCAGATCGGGTGATTGGCGACCGACTGGCTTTGGATCTCATCCCTAAGGTCGCTCCAGAACGGGTCTTGGGTCATGTTCTTCCCACCTTTCTTGGACACCTGGGCGGCGCCCGCGCATGGCAGCCGCGTGGATTAAGAATTTGCAGCCTTGGCGATTTGACGTCAACATGATGCGAACAGCGACGCAAAATCGATTTGGAGAGGACGCCATGGTTGAGACGAACTTCGCCGCCTACGACACCGAGGACATCCGGCGGAAGGATCGCGACCACGTCATCCACCCGTGGACCGACTTTTCGACCTTCAAGGAGGAAGGCTCGGAAATCTTCGCCGAATCCGAGGGCATCTACGTCTACAACTCCGACGGCGACCGGTTCATCGACGGCATCGGCGGGCTGTGGTGCGTCAACGTCGGCTACGGCCGCGACGAGATCGCCCAGGCGATGGCCGATCAGGCGCGCCGCATCTGCTACTACTCGACCTTCACACACATCACCACGCCGCCCGCCGCCGAGCTCGCCCACCGACTGTGCGGCCACGCGCCGGACAACATCAACCACCTGTTCTACGGCACCGGCGGGTCGATGTCGAACGACACCGCGATCCGGATTATTCACTTCTATTTCAACCGCTTGGGCAAACCGAAGAAGAAACACATCATCTCGCGCGTCGACGGCTATCACGGCTCGACCTACATGGCCATGTCGCTCACCGGCGTCGCGTTCGACCACGTCGGCTTCGACATCGTCACCGACATCGTGCACCACATCCCGGCGCCCAACCCGTACCGTCGGCCCGAAGGCATGACGGTCGAGGAATTCTGCGACGAGAAGGTCAAGGACCTCGAAGACAAGATCCTCGAGCTCGGGCCCGAGAACGTCGCCGCCTTCATCGCCGAGCCGATCATGGGCGCCGGCGGGGTGATCGTGCCGCCGCATGGCTATCACGCGCGCACGCGCGAGGTATGCCGCGAATACGAGGTGCTCTACATTTCCGATGAAGTCGTTACCGGTTTCGGCCGCGTCGGCCATATATTCGCCTCCGAGCCGGTCTTCGATCTCAGGCCCGACTTCATAATTTCGGCCAAGGGCATCACATCGGGTTACGTACCGCTCTCGGCGACGATGATCGCCGACGAGGTCTACGACGTGATCAGCGAGCCGCAGGCCGAGGGCGCGCTGTTCACCCACGGTTTTACCTATTCGGGACATCCGGTGTCCTGCGCCGCGGGGCTCGCCAACCTGGACATCATGGAGCGCGAAGACATCTGCGGTCACGTCCGCGAGGTCGGACCCTATTTCGAGGAGTGCCTGACTGACCTGCTCGAGCTGCCGGTCGTCGGCGACGTGCGCGGCAAATGCTTCATGATGTGTGTCGAGAACGTCGCCGACCGCGAGACCAAGGAACTGTTCGCCCCGGAGGTCAAGATCGGCGAGCGCATTTCGAAGCATTGCCAGCAGCGCGGGCTGATCGTGCGGCCGCTCGGACATCTCAACGTCATGTCGCCGCCGCTCATCCTGACCCGCGAGCAGATCGACACCTTCGTCGACATTCTGCGCGAGAGCATCGTAACGACCCAGGACGACTTGGTCCGCGAGGGTCTCTGGAAGGGCTGATCTGCGCCGACCATCGGACCGCGTAACCGCTTTTCGGCCGCCCGCGCCTCGCTTGCGCGGCGTTACTGCGACGTCTTGAAACGGAATTTCATGGAGGGAGGCACCATGCCGTCGAATTTCGAATACCCGACCAAGGAACTGTGGGCCAAGGACCGCGACCATGTGATTCACCCGTTCAGTGACCTCGCGTCGCTCAAGGAGGACGGCTGCATGATCATGGCCGAGGGTGAAGGCGTCCATGTCTTCGATTCCGACGGCAACCGCTACATCGACGGCATCGGCGGCCTGTGGTGCGTCAACATCGGCTATGGCCGCGAGGAGATGATCCAGGCGATCGCCGACCAGATCCGCCGCATCCCCTTCTTCTCGGCCTTCGTCAACCTGACCAACCCGCCGGCCGCCGAGTTCGCCTATGAACTCGCCCAGCGCACGCCGGGCGACCTCAACCACATATTCTTCGGCACCGGCGGCTCGATGGCCAACGACACCGCGGTGCGCATCATTCACCACTACTTCAACCGCCTCGGCAAACCGAAGAAGAAGCACGTTATTTCGCGCGAACAGGCCTATCACGGCTCGACCTATCTCGCGATTTCGATGACCGGACCGACCTACCATCAGGGCTGGGACGTGATCTCGGAGTTCGTCCATCACATCCCGGCGCCCAACCCGTACCGGCGCCCCGACGACATGAGCGTCGAACAGTTCTGCGACGCCAAGGTCAAGGACCTCGAGGACAAGATCCTCGAGCTCGGCCCCGAGAACGTCGCCTGCTTCATCGCCGAGCCGATCATGGGCGCGGGCGGCAACATCGTGCCGCCGCCGGGCTATCACAAAGGTACCCGCGACGTCTGCACGAAATACGACGTGCTCTACATCTCGGACGAGGTGGTGACCGGCTTCGGCCGCCTCGGCCATCTTTTCGCGTCGGAGGCCGTGTTCGACATCGTCCCCGACGTGCTGATCTTGGCAAAGGGTATCTCGTCGGGCTACCAGCCGCTGTCGGCGACGATCATCTCCGAGGGGATCTACGATGTCATCAGCCAGCCGGGTGAGCACTTCTTCCACGGCTTCACCTACTCGGCGCATCCGGTGGCCTGTGCCGCCGGCCTCAAGAACCTCGAGATCATGGAGCGCGAGGATATCCCGGGCCACGTGCGCGAGGTCGGACCTTATTTCGAGAAAACTATCCATTCGCTGACCGATCTTGAACTGATCGGCAACGTGCGCGGCATGTGCTTCATGATGTGCATCGAGAGCGTCGCCAACCGCGACACCAAGGAGCTGCTGCCCGCAGAGGTCGACGTCGGCCGCCGGATCTCCGACGCCTGCCAGCGCCGCGGCCTGATCGTCCGGCCGCTGGGGCACCTCAATATCCTGTCGCCACCGTTGATCCTGACCACCGATCAGATCGATCAGATCGGCGACATCCTGCGCCAGAGCATCAAGGAGGTCATGGACGACCTCGTGCGCGAGGGCGTCTGGAAGGGCTAGCCCGGGGCGCCACATCGTCGTCACCATGACGGCAATATGGCGCCACCGCGGCCGTTTGGGAGGACCTGCGCCATGCTGATGACCGGCGACGAATATCGCGCCTCGATCCGCGACGATCGAGAGGTGTGGATGGATGGCGAGCGTGTCGCGGACGTCACCACCCATGCCGCCTTCAAGCCGATCGTCGACGTTCGCGCGCGCGTTTACGACATGGCCCACGAGGACAAGTACCGCGACGTCATGACGTACCGCGACGAGAAGAACGAGCCCTTCTGCATCGGCTACAAGCTGCCCAAGACGCAGCAGGACTGGCACGACAAGCGCGCCGCGGTCGACGCCGTGATGCGCGACATCGGCGGCATGGTGATCCGCATGGGCGACGAGACGGTCGGCGAGATGTGGTCGCTGTGGGACGGCAAGGACGTGCTCAACGAGGTCGACCCACGCTTCGGCGACAACATCGAAAACCACATCTACCGCGTGCTCGAGAACGACATCTTCCATGTCTCGGCCAACACCGACCCGAAGGGCGACCGCTCGAAACGGCCGCAGGAGCAGGACCCCGACATGATGCTCCACGTCGTCAAGGAGACCGACGCGGGCATCGTCGTGCGCGGCGCCAAGTACGAAACGGCGGCGAGCTACGCGCACCAGGGCTTCGTCAAGCCGACCATCGCCAACTGGGGCGACCAGAAGCTGTCCGATTACGCGCTCGGCTTCATTTGCGACATGGGCGTCAAGGGCCTCAAGCACATATGCCGCTCGGGCTTCGCCGGCCGCGCCGATGCGCGCGACTACCCGCTCGCCAACCGCTTCGACGAGATCGACACGCTGTTAGTCTTCGACGACGTCGTGGTGCCGTGGGAGAACGTGCTGTTCTACCGCCACACGCGGGCGGCCTCGTTCATCCGCGGTACGCTGCATCGCTACAGCGCGTTCGCCTTCGTCCAGCGCATCCAGATCGTCGCCGACATGATGCTCGGCGCGGCGATGTTCAACGTGCGCCAGACCGGTCTCGACAAGATGCAGGCGGTGCGCGAGAAGCTCGCCGTGCTCGCCTGCTACCGCGAGACCATCAACGCGCACCTCACCGCGTCGATCGCCGAGGCGCAGGACAGCCCGGCGGGATTGCTGATGCCGCATCAATCCTTGCTCTATGCGGGCCGCGTCCACGCCTGCACCAAGCTGCCCGAAATGATGCATCTGGCGCGCGAGCTGTGCGGCGGCCAGATCTGCGTCACGCCCGACGCGGCGGCTTTCGCCGACCCCGATACCGACGCCTGGCTGACGAAATTCTATTCGGTCAACGAGGCCTGGGATTCCGATGACCGGCGCAAGCTGCTCGCCTTCGCCCGAGATCTGCTGAATTCGGACTACGCCGGCCACCGGCTGACCTTCATGCTGTTCGCCCAGGCGCCGCCGTTCAAGCATTTGAACGACGTTTACGAGAGCTTCGACTTCGCCGGCCCGCTCGATTTCGTCAGGCACGCGGCCGGCCTGTCGAACCGGGTGATGGACACCAATTAACACGACAACCAACGCGAGGAATGAGAACGATGGCGCATCAACGCCTGCGCAAATTCAACACCAAGGACACCTATCCGGAGCAGAGCCTCGACAACGACCTTTGTCAGGTCGTCAGGGCTGGCAACATGGTCTTCGTGCGCGGCCAGGTCGGCCAGGATCTCGAGACCCGGGAATCGGTCGGCACCGGCGACGCCGCGGCGCAGACCGAGCAGGCCATGGCCAACGTCAAGCTGCTGCTCGAGGAAGCCGGCTCGAAGCTCGACCATATCTGCAAGGTCACCATCTACATCATCGACCCGCGCTACCGCGAGGACGTTTACCGGGTCGTCGGCCGCTGGCTCAAGGGAGTCTTCCCGGTGTCGACCGGACTGGTGATCGACGCGTTCGCGCGCCCCGAATGGGTGATGGAGATCGACGTCATCGCCGTCATCCCCGACGATGAGGCGTAAGGGAGGCCCGCCATGACGTTTTCGATCACCGCCCGCTGCGAGCGCACCGGCATGTTCGGCATCTCGGTCTCCTCGTCGAGCATCTGCGTCGCGGCGCGTTGTGGCACCTGGGTGCGCGCTGGCGTTGGCGCGGTCGCGACGCAGAACATCACCGACCCGCGGCTCGGCGATCTGGGCCTCCGTCTGCTCGCCGAGGGCTACGGCGCCAAGGCCACCATCGACGGCATGGTGCGGGCGAGCGATTTCCCCGAGTTCCGACAGCTCGCGGTGATCGACGTCGACGGCCGCACCGCGAATTACTCGGGCAGTGGCACGCTGGGTACTAACAACGTTAAACACGGCAAGAACTGCGTCGCCGCCGGCAACATCCTGTCGTCCGAGGAGGTGCCGGTGATGATGGTCGAGGCCTTCGAGGCCAACCCCGGCGCCCATCTCGCCGAGCGCCTGATGCAGGGCCTCGAGGCCGGTCTCGCGGCCGGCGGCGAGCTTGGCGACGTGAAGTCGGCGGGGCTTTACGTCGTCGACCGGCACGTCTTCCCGATCGCCGATCTGCGCGTCGACTGGCACGACGCGCCGATCGACGAGCTGCGCCGTGTCTGGGACCTATACGAGCCGCAGATGGTCGATTACTTCACGCGGGCCGTGAACCCGGGCGGCGCGCCCAGCTACGGCGTGCCGGGCGACGAGTGAGCGCCGCGACGAACGACGCATTGCTGGCCGACCTGAGGCGGATCGTCGGCGCCGTCGGCGTCAAGGATCCGGCGACCGTGGCCGGGCTCGACCCCGGCCTTCGGGCCGAGAACCTGGCGGCCGGCGTCATCGTCCTGCCAGCGAGCACGGCCGAGGTCGCCGAGGTCGTCGCCTATTGCGGCCGCCACTCTATCGCCATCGTGCCGCACGGCGGGCGCACCGGAATTTCCGGCGGCGCGGTGTCCCAGCCGGGGCAGATCGTCGTGCAGACGACCCGCATGAACCGCATCCTGTCGGTCGATCCCCTCGCCGGCACGGCGGTCGTCGAAGCGGGCGCCATCCTCGAGACGGTCGAGACCGAGGTCGCTGGCCACGGGCTCTCCGTCGGGCTCGATCTCGGCGCCCGGGGATCGGCGACGATCGGCGGCATGGTCTCGACCAACGCCGGCGGGCTCGAGGCGTTTCGCTACGGGGTCATGCGCCACCGGGTCCTGGGCCTCGAAGCGGTGCTGCCCGACGGCCGGGTGCTCGACGATCTCAAGCTGGTAACCAAGGCGAACGAGGGTTACGACGTCAAACAACTGTTCATCGGCGCCGAAGGCACGCTGGGCATCGTCACCAAGGTCGCGCTCGACTTGGTGCCGCACGGCGCCGGGCGCGCGACGGCGCTGGTCAGTTGCCCGAGTGTTTCCGACGCCGTCAAGGCGTTCCGGCGCCTGCGGAACCGCGCCGATGGCGAGCTGCTCGCCGCCGAGATCATGTGGTCGGACTATGCCCGCGTCACTGCCGGGCAGTTGGGCGCGGCCGAGGTTTTGGCGTTCGATCCGGAACCGGACGCGGTTTTCGTCCTCTTCGAAGTGGCCGACAACGAAGGCGGTGGTGGGGCCTTCCTCGAGCGCGCGCTCGGCGCCTGTTTCGAGGCCGGCGAGACGCGAAACGGCGTTATCTCCAAGAACCGCCGGGAGCGGGACACGATCTGGTCGATCCGCGAAGAGTCGTTCCTGTGTGAACGCGATTACCCCCACGGCTACTGGTTCGACGTTTCGGTGCCGCTCGGCGAATTGGCCGGCTACGCCGATCGGCTGTTCGCCCAAATCGGCGAAATTCGCCCTGACCTCAAGCTCTTCATGTTCGGCCACCTGGGCGACGGCAATCTCCATCTGACGATCACGTCGGGGCGCGAGATGCCCGAACTGGCCGATCCGATATCCGAAGCGGTCTACGCCGATCTGGCCGCGATGGGCGGCTCGTTCTCGGCCGAGCACGGCATCGGCATCGACAAACGCGAGGAACTCGACCGCTACGCCTCGCCCGGCAAGCTCGCCATGATGCGCGCCATCAAGGCCGCCATCGATCCGCGGGGCATCATGAACCCCGGCAAGGTCCTGCCGTTGGCATAGGAGACTCTCCGCGCCGGCCGCTGTTGGCGTCGCCTCTCGGCGGACTGGGAACGCCCGGTCGAAGCCGTTTCGCCCCGGCGCATTACCAATACAGCGTCCACGGCTTGTCGCGATCCTCTCTTGGGTCGCCTAGCTCGCTGCTGGAAAGCACGCATTCGGCTGTTCGATGATTGCGGCGCAACGTCTCGGCAAGCGCCACGCATTCGGAAAACGACGCGATACAGGCGTGCTGATCATCCGGCGTTGGGAACAGGAGGTCCGCCCAAAATACCAGCTCTACATCGAAAGTTTCGCGCGAAGGATCGGTCCAAAGCCAAAAATTCAAAAACTCACATGGAGGCCAATCGCCCTTAAGCACGTGATGCGTCGCGTTCACGGACGAGGCGATCAAAACTTCTCGCATTTCCGATGTGACGGCGACACCTTCATCCCATTCACGATCCAACGCAATCACCACGGGATTTGAGACCGCCGCGCAGAAATCGTCGATGGCGTTTCCCAATTCGCTCAGTGGCAGGCCGAAAACATAGATCTGGGAGGCCATCCCATCGTAGGGAAGCAGCAAATCCTTGGCCTTGGTCCACAACGCGGAACTCGCCTTCATGGCCTCGTACCCGCCGCCCGTTTCGGGGTTCTTGTCTTCGGCTTGGTCGTTGCAATCGGGCTATCAGTGCGGCGCCAAACTCAAACCATCACGACGACGTCGGCGCTACAATACTCGTACGCAGTTACACAACCGCTTCGCGCCCTCAGAACACGTGCTGGCCGCCGGTGACCATGATTTCGGTGCCGGTGACATAGGCCGCGTCCTCGGAGCACAGGTAATAGATCGCACCGGCGACGTCGGCCGGCTCGCCCAGACGGTGCAGCGGGATGCGCGGGATCATCACTTCGGTCTCGGGCGACAGCATGGCGGTCTCGATCTCGCCCGGCGCGACCGCGTTGACGCGCACGCCGAGATGGGCGAACTCGGCGGCCATTTCGCGGGTCAGCGCCGAGAGCGCCGCCTTCGATGTCGAGTAGGCGCTGCCGGCGAAGGGATGAACACGGTGGCCGGCGATCGAGGTGATGTTGACGATCGCGCCCTTGCCGCGATGCAGCGCCGCGGCGAAGCCACGCGCCAGCACCAGCGGCGCGAAGAAGTTGAGCTCGAACACCTCGCGCCAGTCGTCGAGGCGGCCGTTGAGGCAGCCGAGCCGCTCCTTGAAATCGGTCTTGGGCGAGAGGCCGGCGTTGTTGACCAGCCCGTGCAACGGCGCCTCGCCGAGCATCGCGCCCGCCTCGTCGACGAAGGATTCGACGCTCGCGGCATCGGCCAGATCGGCGACGATATGGCGGTGCCGCGCGTCGCCGACCATGCATTGCGCCGGCACGTCCTCGCGCGAACACGTAATCACGCGCCAGCCAGCGTCGATGAAGCGCTTGGCGGTGGCGTGGCCAATGCCCCGGCTGGCGCCCGTCAGGATGACGATCTTGGAGTCGTCCATGGGAATTCTCGGCGGTCGCTCAGCTCGCCGCGACCTTGCGGCCGAGCAGCGCGTCGTGGTCGATTTCGTCGATCTGCTCGGGCAGCAGGAAGCGGTCGGCGTATTGGCGGTAGACCTCGGCATCGACGAACAGCTCGAACAGCTCGTGGTCGATGTGGTTCTCCGCGCACATGCGCGCCATGATGCCCATCAACGCGCTCAGCGCCTTGGCCTTCTTGTAAGGGCGGTCGGCGGCGGTCAATGCCTCGAAGATGTCGGCGATCGCCATCATGCGCGCCGGGATTGACATCTGCTCACGGGTCAGGCCGCGCGGATAACCGGTGCCGTCCATTTTCTCGTGATGGCCACCGGCGTATTCGGGCACGCGCGTCAGGCCCTTGGGGAACGGTAGCTTCTCGAGCATCGAGATGGTGACCACAATGTGGTCGTTGATGATCTTGCGTTCCTCCGCGGTAAGGGTGCCGCGGCCGATGCACAAGTTGTCGACCTCGTTGTCGTCGAGGAAATCGCGCTCGACGCCGTCGACGCCAAGCCAGCGCAGCTTGGCGATGCGCTTGACCCGGTCTTTCTTGTCGTCGTCCATGAACTCGCCGCCCACGTTGGCGGTTTCCAGAAACTCACGATCGTCCTCGATCCGGGCGATCTCGGCGCGGTACTCGGCCTCCCGCGCCTCACGGTCGGCGCCGTTCTCGGCGATGTCCCTGAGGCAGGCGATCTCGGCGTCGCGTTTGAGAATCTCGAAGCGTGTCCTGACCGTCTCAATGCGGTCGTAGATGGTCTCCAGCTTGGTCGCCTTGTCGACGACGTACTCGGGCGTCGTCACCTTGCCGCAGTCGTGCATCCACCCGGCGATGTGCAGCTCATACTTCTCGTCTTCGTCGAGGTGGAAGCCCTTGAACGGCCCGTCCGTCTGGACACAGGCCGCTTCGGCGAGCATCTCGGTGAGCACCGGCACGCGCTCGCAGTGGCCGCCGGTGTAGGGCGACTTTTCATCGATCGCCGAGGCGATCAACTGGATGAACGAGTCGAGCAATACCCGCTGGCCGTCGATCAGCATCTGATTGTCGAGCGATACCGCCGCCTGCGACGCGAGCGCTTCGATGAGCTGCTGGTACTCGGGTTCGAACGGGCAGATCTCGCCGGTCTCTTCGTCGTGAGCGTTGATCAGTTGCAGTACACCGATCACCTCGTCGGCCCGGTTCTTCATCGGGATGGTCAGGAACGAGGTCGAGCGGTAGTCGTTCGCCGCGTCGAACGCCTTGGCGCCCGAGAAATCGAACTCCTCGTTCGCGTAGGCGTCGGGAATGTTGACCGTCTCGCCGCTCAACGCGGCCAGGCCGGCAACGTTCCTGATGTTGTTTTCGCCGGTCTCGCGGTCGTGCAGAACAAGCGGCGGGAATGGGATTTCCTGGCCAGTCGTGCCGCCCATGGCGATGCCGAGGGAATCATTGCGCACGATGGCGAACGTGAGACGTCCAGTCGGTGCGCGCCGGTCGGTCCGATCGCGCCGGTCGGTCCGATCGCGCCGGTCGCCCGAGGCGGGCGCCGCGTCTGGCCCATCGCGCGCGGCGTCACGCCGCAAGTGAGTGTCCCGACGGTTGCCGCCGCTGCGCCGGTCGATGCGCTGCCCGTCGACATGCTGGGGTTTGTCTGCGCTGTCTTCGTAGAGGTAGATCGTGCCCCCGTCGGCGTTGGCGATCCGTTTCGCCTCGACCAGAATCGTTTCGAGAAGCCGATCGACGTTCTTCTCCGCCGAGAGCGCGATGCCGATCTCGGTGAGACGCTTGAACTGTTGCTCGCGGTCGAGCGGTCTTCGATTCCGATTGGTCATGTCATGTCCACCGTCGGTCGCCCCGGGACCACCCGCGGACCGGCCGCCGGTCCCTGGCGTGTCAATTCATCATCACGACCGGAATGTCGGCCTCACCGAACATGTACTCGGTCGCGCTGCCGAAGATCATCCGCCGCAGGCGCGTGTGGGTGTACGCGCCCATGATCAGAAGACCGGCCTCGATCGCCATCGCCTCGGTCAGAATCGCCTCGCCGGTCAAACGATAGTCGGCCATCAGCGCATCGGTCGACGCCGCGACGCCGTGCCACGCCAGATACTCGACCAGGTCGTCGGCCGACGGGCCTGGCCTGACGCCCTCCTCGACCGAGATCACCGCAACCTGTTCGGCGTTGACCAGAAACGGCATCGCGTGGCCGACGGCGCGCGCCGCCTCGGCACTGCCGTTCCAACCGATCGCCACGCCGGTCATCGGCTTGGCGATTCCATTGGGCGGCGCCACGAACACCGGTCGGCCGCTCTCGAGGACAGCCGCCTCAAGCGTCGTACGCACCGGTGCCTCGGCACTCTTGTCGGCGCGCGTCACGACGATCAGGTCGGCGACACGGCCGCGCGTCGCCAACAGGTCTTCCTCGCGTCCGACCTCGATACGCAAATAAGCGGTGCTCCCATTGTCCTCGCCGCGTGCGTCAGTCCGTTCGAAATTGGCGCCCTCGCAGGCCGCCGCGAAGTCTTTTTCGGCGCGCTGCGCCAGCGTCTCGCTTTCCTGTTCGGCGGTGGTGATGAGTTCCTCGATCATGGCGCCGGTCATGCCCTCGCCAATATAGGCGAGCGTCTCACGCGCGTTGCGACGCGCGTGCAACGCCTCGACATGGGCCCCAAGATACCGCCCGACCTCGAACGCGGCGTCGAGGCCCGGCAGTCCGGCGTCGGTCCCCGTGACAGGAACCAGTATTTGTCTGATATCCATGTCGATCCGCCGTCTGTCTCGATCAGTACCCGCCAATTTTGGCAGGCTTGTACGAACCTGGCCAGGAATGATTAGCGAAACCGCCGAAGCGGTTCCTCGACGCCCTCCGGATCCTGATGAATAAAGACCTCCGCGGCCGGATACGCCTGCTTGATCCGTGCTTCGACCTCATCGGCGATTTCATGCGCCTCGAGCAACCTCATGTCGCCATCGAGCTCGAGATGCAACTGAATGAACGGCTGCAGGCCCGCGCGGCGTGTCCTCAGGTCGTGCATGCCCTTGACCTTGGGATGGTGCATCACGATGTCGCGAATGCGCGCCCGCTCGTCGTCGGGAAACTCGCGGTCCATCAGGAGGTCGAGCGAACGCAGCGCGATTTTCCAGGCGCCGTACAGCAGGTAAAGGCCGATCGCGATGCCGAACAACGGATCGGCGATATGCCAGCCGAGCCACGCCGATAGCCCGAGCGAGACGATGACGCTCAAATTTACGAACACGTCGGTCTTGTAGTGCAGCGCGTCGGCGCCGATCGCGGTCGAATCGGTCTTGCGAACGACGTAAAACTGGAAGACGACCAGCGCACCGGTGATGATGGTGGCGAAGACCATCACGCCGATGCCGACGTCGACATGCGTGACCGCCCGCGGCGACACAAGTCGGCTGAACGCCTCGATCAGCAGCAGCACACCCGACACCGAAATGAACGCCACCTGTCCAAGACCGGCCAGCGGCTCGGCCTTGCCGTGGCCGAAACGGTGTTCGCGATCGGCCGGCTGCAGCGCGTGATAGACGGCGAACATGTTGACCAGCGAAGCCAGCACGTCGAGCAACGAGTCGACGAGCGACGAGAGCACGCTGATCGAATCGGTCATCAGCCACGCCACGAGCTTGACGCCGATCAATACCGCCGCCACCGACACCGACGCGACGGTGGCGAGCTTCATCAGCCGGCCAGCCTCGTCGGGCGCGAGCGTCGCCTGGCCCGGACCGGCCTCGCTTGCCTCGGACGAGAACAGCTGGCGCAGTGCGCGTATCATGCCTCGCCTACGGAAATTGACGTTCGGTCCGCCATCCATCGCCCTCGCGAATGAAGATCAATCGGTCGTGCAAGCGGAACACGCCCTCGTGCCAGAACTCGATGCGTTCGGGTGCGACGCGGAAGCCCGACCAATGGGGCGGCCGGGGCACCTCGCCGATGGCGAACTTGAGTGCGAACCGGGCGACCCTCTTCTCGAGATCGAAGCGGCCTGCCAACGGCCGCGACTGGTCGGATGCCCAGGCGCCGATCTGCGCCTGACGCGGCCGCGTCGCGAAATAGGCGTCCGATTCCGCATCGCTGACCCCCGTGACCGCGCCCTCGACGCGCACCTGGCGGTCGAGCGGTGGCCAATAGAAGCACAGCGCGGCGTGACCGTTCGTCTCGAGCTGGCCGCCCTTGCGGCTTTCATTGTTAGTGTAGAAGACGAAACCCGCCGCGTCGAAGCCCTTCAGCAGCACCATACGCGCCGACGGCCGACCCCGCTCGTCGGCGGTCGCCAGTGTCACGGCGGTTGGGTTCTTGAGACCGCAATTCAACGCCTCGTCATACCATTTGCCGAACAGGGCGATCGGATCGTCTGTATCGGGGATGCTCATATCTTCACAGAAAATAGGGCCAAATTTGTTCGTCGTCCACGCCGCTACCGAGGAGCGCCGGATCACGGCGCGCGAATGATCGGCGACCCGGCCCGCCGCGTCAACCTGGGAGCCTAGCCGTTCGATGCCCCTGTAAATCGGCCTCGGGAACGATTATATTGTCAGGAGATCACTGGAGGCGAATGAATCATGACCATTACACGTTTCACCGTCGTCTTCGCGGCGACGCTTTCGCTCGCGGCTTGCGTGTCCGACCAAGGTGACAAGCAGACGCTTGGCACGTTGATCGGCGCCGGTCTCGGCGGTCTGGCCGGCAGCCAGATCGGCTCGGGCACGGGCCAACTCGCCGCCATCGGCGCCGGCGTTCTTTTGGGTGGGCTGCTCGGCAACGAGGTCGGCAAGTCGCTCGACAAGGCCGATATCGCCTATGCCGAACGCAACGCGCAGGAGACGCTCGAGTATCAACCGACCGGCGCGACCTCGTCCTGGGTCAACCCGGACAGCGGCAATTCGGGCAGCATCACCCCCACCGCTACCTACCAGAGCACCGGCGGCGAGTATTGCCGCGAGTACCAGCAGACGGTCACGGTCGGCGGCGAGCAGCAGGCGGCCTACGGCACCGCCTGCCGTCAGCCCGACGGCAGCTGGAAGCTGGTCAACTAAGCACTTGTCCGCGGCGGGGAGTGTTTCGCCCGTCAAATCAATCGTGTACGATGGCGGCTGTCGAAATCGGGGTACCAACACGAGGATAGTATGAGTGCTTCCAGCCCCCTGATGGCCGGGAAGAAAGGCCTCATCATGGGCGTTGCCAACGATCGATCGATCGCATGGGGCATCGCCCGTACCGTGGCGAAGCACGGCGCCGAACTCGCCTTCACCTATCAGGGCGATGCGCTGGGCAAGCGCGTGCGCCCCTTGGCCGAAAGCGTGCGCTCGGAGATCGTCGTGCCCTGCGACGTCACCGACGACGCGAGCATCGACGCCACCTTCAAAACGCTCGAGGCGCGGTGGGGCCGGCTCGATTTCATGGTTCACGCCATCGCCTATTCGGACAAGGACGAACTCAAAGGCCACTACATCGACACCAGCGCCGAGAACTTCGCGACGACGATGAATATCTCGTGTTACTCGTTCACCGCCGTCTGCCAGCGCGCCGTGCCATTGATGGACCAGGGCGGCAGCCTGCTGACGCTGACCTACGCCGGCGCCGAGCGGGTCATGCCGCACTACAACGTCATGGGCGTCGCCAAGGCCGCGCTCGAGGCGAGCGTGCGTTACCTCGCGGTCGATCTGGGCGGCCAGGGCATCCGAGTCAACGCCATCTCGGCGGGACCGATCAAGACGCTGGCGGCATCCGGTATCGGTGATTTTCGATACATCTTAAAGTGGAACGAGTACAATTCTCCTCTCAAGCGCAATGTCCGCATCGACGAGGTCGGCGGCGCGGCGCTCTACTTGTTGAGCGACCTCGGCACCGGCACCACCGGAGACATCCATCACGTCGATTGCGGCTACCATGTGGTCGGCATGAAGTCGATCGACGCACCCGACATTTCGGTCGTATAGGGAACCGCCCCGGGGGCGGCGAAAATTCATGCCCGGCAACAGCTTCGGACATACATTCCGTTTCACCACCTGGGGCGAGAGCCATGGGCCAGAGATAGGCTGCGTGGTCGACGGCGTGCCACCGCGAATCACGCTGAGCGAGGCCGACATCCAGCCATGGCTCGACAAGCGCCGTCCGGGCCAATCGCGCTTCACCACCCAGCGCCGCGAGCCCGATGAGGTGAAGATCGTTTCCGGCGTCTTCGAGGGCGTCACGACCGGCACGCCGATCGCCATGATCATCGCCAACCAGGATGCCCGCTCGAAGGATTACGACGAGATCAAAGACAGCTTCCGCCCGGGTCATGCCGACTACACGTATAAAGAGAAATACGGTGTGCGCGATCATCGCGGCAGCGGCCGGGCGAGCGCGCGCGAAACAGCCCTCCGCGTCGCCGCCGGCGCGATCGCACGCAAGATTCTGGGAGATGGTGTATCGGTGCGCGGCGCGGTCGTGCAGATCGGCCCGCACGCCATCGACCGGGCGCGCTGGGACTGGGACGAGGTCGACCGCAACCCCTGCTTCGCGCCCGACCCCGGCATCGTCGCCACCTGGGAGGCGTTCCTCGACGGCGAACGCAAGCGCGGCTCGTCGGCCGGCGCGGTCATCGAAGTCATCGCCTCGGGCGTCCCCGTCGGGCTCGGCGAACCCGTCTACGACAAGGTCGACGCCGATATCGCCAAGGGGCTGATGAGCATCAACGCGGTCAAGGGCGTCGAGATCGGCGCCGGCTTCGCCGCCGCCGCGACGCCGGGCGAGCACGCCTCGGACGAGATGCGCATGGACGGCGACGTGGCCACCTTTCTCTCAAACAAAAACGGCGGGGTGCTGGGCGGCATCACCTCGGGCCAGGACGTCGTCGCCCGCTTCGTCGTCAAGCCGACCAGTTCGATCCTAATGCCCAAGCAGACCGTCGACACGGCGGGCGCCGACGTCGACGTCTCGGTCAAGGGCCGTCACGACCCCTGCGTCGGTATCCGCGCTGTGCCGATCGGTGAGGCGATGGTCGCCTGCGTGCTGGCCGACCACCTGCTGCGCCACCGCGCCCAGGTCGGCCCGCTCGACGACGGCTAACGCATCACGAACGGATTCGCGATCGGGTCGGCCGAAGTGTTGATCCAGATTGTCTTTGGTCGCGTGTAGTCGTAGATCGCCTGAAAGCCGCTCTCGCGGCCGTAGCCTGAATCCTTGAAGCCGCCGAACTCGGCGATCGGCGAGACCACCCGGTAGGTGTTGATCCAGACGATGCCGGCGCGCGTCGCCCGCGCGACGCGCAAAGCGCGGCCGACGTCGCGCGTGAAGATGCCCGTCGCCAGGCCGTATTTGGTGTCGTTGGCGTACCCGACGACCTCATCTTCTGTTTTGAAGCGCAGCACGCTCAGCACCGGGCCGAACAGCTCGGTATCGACGATCTGGGTGCGCTGGTCGGGGCAATCGACGATGGTCGGCTCGAAGAACCAGCCGGCGTTGTGGCCGGGCGGCCGCGCGCCGCCATAGAGCAGCTTGGCGCCCTCTTCCTGGGCCTTGGCGACCTCGGCCTCGATGCGGGTGAATTGCGCCTCGGTCGCCAGCGGGCCCATCTGCGTCTCGTCGGCCAGCGGATCGCCGATGCGGATCTGGCCAGCCTGGCCGACCAGGCGATCGAGCACCTCGTCGGCGACGCTGTCGTGCAGATAGAGCCGCGAGCCGGCGACGCAGCTCTGCCCGCTGGCGCCGAAGATGCCCGCGACGATGCCGTTGGCGGCGCTCTCGAGGTCGGCGTCCTCGAACACCATGACCGGCGACTTGCCGCCCAGCTCGAGCGAGACCTGGGCGAAGTTCTCGGCCGAATTGCGCACGATATGACGCGCCGTCTCGGGGCCGCCGGTGAAGCTGATGCGGGCGACCAGCGGGTGCGTCGTCAGCACCCGGCCACACGGCTCGCCGAAGCCGGTGACGATGTTGACGACGCCGTCGGGGATACCCGCCTCGGCGATCAGCTTGCCGAACTCGAGCATCGGCGCCGAGGCGTGCTCGGAGGCCTTGAGGACGACGGTGTTGCCGGCTGCGAGCGCCGGGCCCAACTTGACCGCGACCAGGAACAGCTGCGAGTTCCACGGCACCACCGCGGCAACGACGCCGAGCGGCTCGCGCGTCGTGAAGACGTACATATCGGGCTTGTCGATCGGCATGGTGTCGCCATGGATTTTGTCGGCAAGGCCCGCGTTGTAGTGGAAGAAGTCGGCGATGTACTTGGCCTGCCAGCGCGTCTCCTTGAACAGCTTGCCGGTGTCGACGGTCTCGGCACGGCCGAGGTCCTCGGACTTCTCGCCCAGCAGATCGCCCAGTTTGCGCAACAGCTTGCCGCGTTCGGTCGGCGTCATCTTCGACCATGGCCCTTCGCTGAAGGCGCGATGCGCGGCTCTGACGGCGCGGTCGACGTCCGCCGCGCTGGCCTCGGGAATCCGCGCCCAGGGCTGGCCGGTGGTCGGATTGACGCTGTCGAAGGCCTTGCCATCCTCGGCGTCGACCCACTGTCCATCGATCAGCATCTGATAGTTGGTCAATTCGGTCATGTCTCTCCCCCCAAGCGCGTGTGTCGGCTGGCATGGGCAGGGTATGGTGCGGGAACGGCCTTGCCAAGAGGGGGCTTCGGCGTTCAACAGCGGAGAAACGGACCCATGACGAACGGAAAGCAGATCATCGGCGGCGATGTGATCATCGGCGGCCGAAAATTATCGTTGTCGAAGGCGGTGCGGGCCGGCGACTACGTCTTCCTGACCGGGCAGATACCCTTCCAGGACGGCGCGCCGATGACGGCCGGCACGATCGAGGACCAGACGCGCGTCACGCTCGATCTGATCGGCGCGACCCTGGCGGAAGCCGGCTGCGCCCGATCCGACGTGGTGAAATCGATGATCTGGCTGCGTGACAAAGCCGATTTTCCAGGTTTCAATGCGGTCTACGGCGAGTATTTTCCCGACGATCCGCCAGCCCGCTCGGCGGTTTTGACTCAACTTCTTGTCGACGTTCGGGTGGAAATCGAGGTAGTGGCATACAAGCCGATTGAATAGCGGCCGAATCGCCCCGACGGCGTGGCCGACGGGCAATTGAGGAGACGGTACTCATGAGATTCAACCTCGTGATCAACATGGAGCGCGTTGGCCCCGACGAGGACATGGCCGAGGTCGCGCGCCATGTCACCGAGATGGTGCAAATGGCCGACGAGGGCGGTGTCGACATCGTCTGGGCGGCCGAGCATCACGCCCTCGAGATGACCATCGCGCCGGGGCCGTTCCAGCTCTTGGCGCATTTCGCCGCGCACACCTCGCGCATCCGGCTCGGCACCGCCGTCGTCGTCGCGCCCTACTGGCACCCGGTCAAGCTCGCCGGCGAAGCCGCGTTGCTCGATCTGTTGTCGGGCGGCCGCCTCGAGTTCGGCATCGGCAAGGGCGCCTATCAGCGCGAGTTCGACCGCTTGGCCGGCGGCATGGATCAGAAGATCGGTGTGCCGATGATGCAGGAGATGATGCCCGTGCTGAAGGGGCTCTGGCAGGGCGATTACGAACACGACGGCGAATACTGGTCGTTCCCGGCCGCGACGTCGGTTCCGAAGCCGGTGCAAAAACCGCACCCGCCGGTCTGGGTCGCCGCGCGCGACCCCGGCACCTACGACTGGGCGGTCAAGAACGGCTACCACATCATGTCATGGGCGCTGACCCGGTCGTTCTCCGAGGTCGAGGCCTACATGGGCCGCTTCGAGACGGCGCTTGCCGACAACCCCGGCGTCGCGCGGCCGCGTTTCATGACGATGCGCCACGCGGCGATCTGGGAAATAGTGGAGGACGCCGACGTCTACCTCGAGGCCTTGATCATGCAGGGCCGCCGGTTCGAGAACCTGTTCCGCAACCTGGCGCCGGTGGTCGACGGCTTCCCGCAGGAAGTCGATCCGTCGCTGCTCGTCAACCAAGCCGAATACGAGCCCTCGAACCTGCTGCAGAACCTCATCTTCGGCACGCCCGAGGAGGCGATCGCCAAGCTGAAGCCCTACGAGGCGCTGGGCGTCGACTACTTCTGCTACTGCGCCAGCTTCGGCCTCGACCTGGCGGCGCAGAAGAAGTCGTTCCGGCTGTTCATCGACGAGGTCATGCCGGCTTTCCAGGGCAGCGAAGCGGCCGCATCCGCAGCCGACTAAAGGCCAATCCGACCGCATAATGCTGAGAGAGGCAACCATGGCGTACACCCAGTACAAGGTCATTTCCATCCAGGAAGGCGGCTGCGGCACCGTGCTACTCGGCGCTGCGGGCATCCCGGTGAACAAGATGGAGGACGATCTGAACCGCCACGCCGCGGATGGCTGGCAGGTCGTCTTCATGGTCATCGAACAGAAGCGCTTCATGCTGTTCTGGACCAGGGAGACGATCATCGTGACGCTCGGCCGCTCGTGAGCCCTCTCGCCCGGCTCGCACTCGGCGCGATCGAGGCATACCGGCTCCGGGGCGGCGGCGGTCGGCATTTCGCCGTCGCGTGCAATTTCACGCCGAGCTGCTCGGTCTATGCGCACCAAGCGATCGCCCGCTACGGATTCCTGCGCGGCGCACATCTCGCGCTCGGGCGTGTCCGGCGCTGCACCGTGCGCGATCAGGTCGGCAAAATCGACGATCCCGTCCCGGCCGACGACGCGCGCCGCGTGCGATGCTGAAGCCGGACGCCGTTCGCGACGAGGAGGACGCCATCCGCGACACCCTCGCGGCGCTCGCGCCCGAGCAACGCAAGGCGTACTACCGACTGTCGGAGAACCGCATCAAGGACCCCGACACCTATGCCACGGTTAACTATTTCCTGGTCTGCGGCCTGCACCACTTCTATCTCGGCAAACGGGTGCGCGGCGCGGCCAACCTGATGGCCTTCCTCGCCGGCGCCATCTTTCTCTTCTCGCCGTCGCCGATCATCGGCGTCGTCATTATCGCCGCCATCGTCGCCATCGAACTGCCGGCGCTGTTCATGTCGCAATCGATCGTCCGCGATCACAACAACAAGCAAGCGCGGCAGATACTCGACGAACTCGGCGTCGCCTCGTCGCCCTAGCCGCCTTCGTCACGGCGGTGACGTCCGTGGGACAGTTCGCTGACGATGCCGTGCAGCGTGCGCAGTTCCTGTTCGAACAGTCCGGTGCGCAGGAACAGATTGCGGATGTTGCGCACCATAGTCGGGCGCTTTTCCTTGTTGCGCAGGAAGCCGCAGGCGTCGAGTTCGCCCTCGAGATGGTCGAAGAAGGTCTGTAGCTCGGCGCGGGTCGCGGGTCGCGTCCGGCCCGGCCGGATCACCGGTTCGGCCGGCTCGACCGCAGACAGCAACCATTCATAGCCGATCAGCAACACCGCCTGCGCCAGATTGAGCGAGGCGAACGCCGGACTGGTCGGCACTTCGACGATGGCGTCGGCGAGTGTCAGCGTATCGTTGTCGAGGCCCATGGTCTCGCGCCCGAACAGCAGGCCCGATCGCTCACCGGCGGCTTCCCAGGCGCGCATCTCGGCGACCGCGGCGCGCGGCGTCGTCACCGGCTTGAGCATGTCGCGCGGCCGGGCCGTGGTGGCGAAAACATGGCTCAGGTCGGCGATCGCTTGCGCCGCGCTGTCGAAGACGCGCACCCCGTCGATCACCTCGACGGCGCCCGACGCGGCGTTGACCGCCTTGACGTTGGGCCAGCCGTCGCGTGGCGCGACGATGCGCAGGTCGGTAAGCCCGAAATTGAGCATGGCGCGCGCCGCGGTGCCGATATTCTCGCCCATCTGTGGGCGCACCAGGATCACCGCCGGGCCCCCTGCGACACTGCCTTGGCCGCGATTGGTGCCCGCCATTCCGGGTTAGACGGGCGCTTTGTCGCGCAGCAGCTTGTAGACGATGCTGTCGATCAGCGCCGAGAACGAGGCGTCGATGATGTTCGCCGACACGCCGACCGTCGACCAGGTATCGCCCGCCCCGTCGGCGCTCTCGATCATCACGCGGGTCACCGCGCCGGTCGACTGGTTGGGCGACAGGATGCGCACCTTGTAGTCGACCAGCCGCCAATCCTCGAAGTAGGGCGAGTATTTGCCGAGGTCCTTGCGCAGCGCCGCGTTGAGCGCATCGACCGGACCGCTGCCCTCGGCCACCGACATCAGGTGCTCGTCGCCGACAGTGACCTTGACGGTCGCCTCCGACAGCGTGACCAGCTTGCCGACCGCGTTGAAGCGCCGCTCGACGGTCACCCGGTAGCTGTCGACGCGGAAGTATTCGGGCACCTCGCCGAGCGCACGCCGCGCCATCAGCTCGAAGCTCGCCTCGGCGCCGTCGTAGGTGTAGCCGTTGAATTCGCGCTCCTTGACCTCCTCGACGAGGCGCGGCAGCAGCGCATGGTCGGGGTCGATGTTCATGCCGACGTCGTTCATCAGCGCCAGCACGTTGGCGCGCCCCGACTGGTCCGAGACGACGATGTGGCGCCGGTTGCCGACCAGCTCGGGCGAGATGTGCTCGTAGGAGCGCGTGTCCTTCTGCACCGCCGAGACGTGCAGGCCGCCCTTATGCGCGAAGGCGGCATCGCCGACATAGGCCGCGTGATGATCGGGCGCCCGGTTCAGCAATTCGTCGACCAGCCGCGAGACATGGGTCAGTTGCGCCAGGCCCTCGGGCGTGACGCCGGTCTCGTAGCCCATCTTGAGCACCAGGGTCGGGATCAGCGACACCAGGTTGGCGTTGCCGCAGCGCTCGCCGAGCCCATTGATCGTGCCGTGCACCATGCGCGCGCCGGCGCGCACCGCCGCCAAGCTGCCGGCGACCGCGTTTTCGGTGTCGTTGTGGCAGTGAATGGCGATCCGGTCGCCCGGGATGTGCTCGCAGACCTCGCCGACGATGCGCTCGATCTCGTGCGGCAGCGTGCCGCCGTTGGTGTCGCACAGCACGACCCAACGGGCGCCGCCGTCGGCCGCCGCCATGATGCAATCGAGCGCGAATTCGGGGTTGGCCTTGTAGCCGTCGAAGAAGTGCTCGGCGTCGAACAGCGCCTCCTTCTCCTTGGCCACCAGATGCGCGATGCTGTCGCGGATCATCGCGACGTTCTCGTCCGTCTCGATGCCAAGCGCGACCTTGGTGTGGAAGTCCCAGGCCTTGCCGACCAGGCACACCGCCGAGGTGCCGCTGCCGACCAGTGCCGCGAGGCCGGGGTCGTTGTCGGCGCTGCGCCCGGGCCTGCGCGTCATGCCGAAGGCCGTGAAGCGCGAACGTTCCAGTTCGGGCGCCGTGGCGAAGAAGGCGTCGTCGGTCGGGTTGGCGCCCGGCCAGCCGCCCTCGACGTAGTCGATGCCGATGCGGTCGAGCTCACGCGCGATCGCCGTCTTGTCCTGGACGCTGAAGTCGACGCCCTGGGTCTGCGCGCCGTCGCGCAGCGTGGTGTCGAACAGATAGATGCGCTCGCTGCTCATCCGGCCCGCCTCCAGTCCGTCTTCCCGCCCGGTCCGTCTTCGAGCAGGATACCCTGGTCTTCGAGCTCTTCGCGAATTTGATCGGCCTTGGCGAAGTCCTTGGCCCGCCGCGCCGCCTCGCGCGCGGCGATCTTCTCCTCGATGTCGACGACATTGACGTCGCCGGCGGCGCCCTTGAACCAGGCCGCCGGCTGGTTGCGCAGCAAGCCGAGAAACCCGGCCATCAGCCCGAGCCGGCCCTTCAAGGCGCCACGGTCGTCGTCGGGTTGCGCGGCGAATACGTCATCGACCGCCTTGTGCAGCTCGGCGATCGCGAGCGGCGTGTTGAGGTCGTCCTCGAGCGCTGCGAAGAAGGCGGCGATTGCGGGGTCGGCGGGCTCGGGCGTAACCGGCTCGGCATCGCGCAAGGCCTCGAGCGCGCGGTACCAGCGGTCGATGCGCTCGCGCGCCTCCCGCACCCCGGCATCCGTCCAGTCGAGCGGCTTACGGTAATGCGTCGAGAGCATCATCAGGCGCACCACCTCGCCGCGGTCCCAGCCAATCTTGTCGAGCACGTCGGCGACGGTGAAGAAGTTGCCCAGCGACTTCGACATCTTCTTGCCGTCGACGATGACGTAGCCGTTGTGCACCCAGTAACACGCGAAGCCGTCGTCGGGGTTGACGCAGAGGCTCTGGGCGCGCTCGTTCTCGTGGTGCGGGAAGATCAGGTCCTGGCCGCCGCCGTGGATGTCGAAGGTCTTGCCCAGGTGGTGCTCGCTCATCGCCGAGCACTCGATGTGCCAGCCCGGCCGGCCGCGGCCCCAGGGGCTGTCCCAGCCCGGCAGGTCGGGCGTCGACGGCTTCCACAGCACGAAGTCGGCCGGGTCCTTCTTGTAGGGCGCCACCTCGACGCGCGCGCCGGCGACCATCTCCTTCAGGCTGCGCTTGGACAGATCGCCGTAGTCCGTCATCGACGGCACGTGGAACAGCACGTGGCCCTCGGCTTCGTAGGCGTGACCGATCTCGATCAGCCGCTCGGTCATGGCGATCATCTCGGCGACCCATTCGGTCGCGCGCGGCTCGTGATCGGGCGGCTCGGCGCCGAGCGCCGCCATGTCGTCGTGGAACGCCTGGGTCGTGCGCTGGGTTATCTCGGCGATCGGCTCGCCGGACTCGATCGAGGCCGCGTTGATCTTGTCGTCGATGTCGGTGATGTTGCGCACGTAGGTGACGTGATCCGCGCCGTAGAGGCGCTTGAGCAGCCGGTAGAGCACGTCGAACACGATGACCGGCCGCGCGTTGCCGATATGCGCGCGGTCGTAGACCGTCGGCCCACAGATGTACATGCCGACGTTGTCCGCATCGAGCGGCGTGAAGCGCTGCTTCTCGCGCGCCTGCGTGTTGTAGAGAACGAGGGCCACGATCCTAACGATCTTTCCTATTGCTCACGGCGTTGCGCCACGCGACACGCCGCGCGCGCGGCCGATAGGGGTAACAGATTCCGCCAACCGGGTCCATGTCCAGGGGGCGCCGCGGGTCGCGTTCACGCGCCGTAGCGGAACCGGTTGGTGATCGGGTAACGGCGGTCGTCGCCCACCGACCAGCGCGTCATCAGCACGTGCTCGCGCCACGACGTGGCTTGCGCGCGCGGGCTGCGGTCGGCGTCGAGCACGAAGGAGGCGCCGTCGAACACCAGCTCGTCCCGGCCGCCGACTTGGTTGACGTAGATCAGCGGCAGGCCCGATCGCTCATACTTCGATCGAGTGATTTCGGTCCACATGTTGCGCCTCCATCGCTGATAAACCACAACGAAAGCATGACAAGAGACTGATTCCACTCAACTCTTTTTCGGCCAGACAATTAGAGCTTGGAAGCCAACAAGCCACTTCTTCCCGACAAAGCGGAGAGCGTCGCGCAAGACGATTGTGGCAATGGTGAGCCTGTCCAATGCGGGGGCTCTAGACGTAAGGTAATTACTGGGCGCTTACGGCACCGCCAACGTTCCCCTGCTTAACTTAGTTTTGAATCTGTTTGGACACATCCTTGAAAACGTCGGGTTTCGGTACGGTGTTGTCCGGCAATGTATTTTTTAATTGTTTAGTTTGAGCTGTATTGCCTGACGAGACGCTTCCGCCCTGATTAAAATATCCGGTTTGTGCTTTCTGTTCATCCGCAGCGTATGTTGGGCCACCCAGAAGACTGGTGAACAATGCAGCAGCAACAAGAGTTACACCCATTTGGGGAAACATGATCTTGCTCCTTATCCGAATGTGGCGAAATACAATTGTAACGGTAATAAGCGGCCACGTAAACGACCGTTATCAGGAGTGGACGCAATACGAATTCGCAGTTCTTGGTGAATTCGGAGACTCCCCGTAACTAGAACAACCCGCGCCACTCACGCGCCGTAGCGGAACCGGTTGGTGATCGGGTAGCGGCGGTCGCGGCCGAAGGATCGGCTGGTGATCTTTACGCCGGGCGGCGCCTGGCGGCGCTTGTATTCGGCGAGGTCGAGCATGCGCGAGACACGGCGCACGACATCGGCGTCGTGGCCGCGCGCGGCGATCTCGTCGATGCCCTGCTCGCCCTCGACCAGGCATTCGAGAATGTCGTCGAGCACCGCGTAGGGCGGCAGGCTGTCCTGATCGGTCTGATCGGGCCTGAGCTCGGCCGACGGCGGCTTGGTGATGATGGCGTCGGGTATGACCTCGCCGGTCGGACCCTTGGTGCCGCCCGGCAGGGTTTCGTTGCGCCAGCGCGCCAGCGCGAAGGCCGTCGTCTTGTAGACGTCCTTGAGCACCGAATAGCCGCCGCACATGTCGCCATAGAGCGTCGCGTAGCCGACCGACATCTCGGATTTGTTGCCCGTGGTCAGCACCATGTGGCCGAGCTTGTTGCTGATCGCCATCAGGATCATGCCGCGGATGCGCGCCTGCAGGTTCTCCTCGGTGACGTCCGGCTCGCGGCCGGCGAACAACTCGCCGAGCATGCCGCCGTACGCCTCGACCGCGCTCTCGATCGGCACCGTATCGAGGCGCACGCCGAGCCGCTCGGCGCAGGTCCGGGCATCGTCGAGCGAGCCTTGCGAGGTATAGCGCGACGGCATCATCACGCAATGCACCGCGTCCGGCCCCAGCGCGTCGACCGCGATCGCCGCGCTGAGCGCCGAATCGATGCCGCCCGAGAGCCCGATTACGACGCCCGGAAAGCGGTTCTTGCCGACGTAGTCGCGCAGCCCCGTCATGGTCGCCTGATAGATCGCCGCCTCGCCCTCCTCGGCCTTGGCGATGTCGGCGGCGGCGCAACGCCAGCGGCCGTCATCGCCGACCGACCAATGGGTCATCAGCACGGTCTCGCGCCACGACGGCGCCTGGGCGCGCAGGTTCCGATCGGCGTCGAGCACGAACGAGGCGCCATCGAACACCAGCTCGTCCTGGCCGCCGACCTGGTTGACGTAGATCAGCGGCAGGCCCGATTCGGTGACCCGCGCGACCGCCAGGCTCAGCCGGTCGTCGGGCTTGTCGAGCTCGAAGGGCGAGCCGTTCGGCACGACGAGGATCTCGGCGCCCGACTCCTCGAGGCATTCGGTGACGTCGGCGGTCCACATGTCCTCGCAGACCATGACGCCGAGGCGCACGCCCTTGAACGGCACCGGCCCGTTCAAGGGGCCGGCGGTGAACAAGCGCTGCTCGTCGAAGACGCCATAGTTGGGCAGATCGTGCTTGGGGCGCACCGCGGCGACGCCGCCGTCGGCCAACAGATAGGCGGCGTTATAGAGCTTGCCGTCATCGCGCCACGGCGCGCCGACCAGCATCGCCGGGCCACCGTCGCCGGTCGACTGGGCGAGGCGCTCGATGGCGCGCTCGACGCGCTCGACGAGCGCCGGCTTGAGCACCAGGTCCTCGGGCGGATAGCCAATCAGCACGAGCTCGGTATAGACGACCAGGTCGGCGCCCCCGGCGGCCGCTTCGTCGCGCGCCGCGAGCAGGCGGTCGGCGTTGCCGTCGACATCGCCGACGGTCGGGTTGAGCTGCGCCAGCGCGATGGTGAGCGATTCGGTCATAGACGCCAGCCCGAAGTTCTCACCATGGACAGGCGCGTCATCGCGTCGGGCGGCCGCCGAGCCGCCAGAAAAAGGCCGCGGAGCGTAGCCTGGGCCACGGTCAAGGCCTTCGACGCCGCGGGCGGGCCGCCCGGCGCGACCCTTAAGGGCGGCGGATCTCGGACGACAGGCCGCGTCAAAGCGCTTGCCCGATGCGCAAGCATCGTGGCCCGCGCGCTTTTCCTAGCCTGTCGTCCGATATACGCCGTGCCGCACCTGTCCATGGTGAGAATTCCGGGCTATGTCTTGCGCAGCAGGAACTCGCGGCCCAGCTTGACGCTGGGCTCGCCGTCGTAGGCGACGATGTCGGCGGTGGCATAGGTCTCGGGCCAGCTGTCGGGCAGGAACGAGCCGGTGCCGACCAGATCGATCGGCGCGTCGACGCTCGCCATGACCTCGCATTTCGCCTGGTTGAAGCCGGAGCTCGCGACGATTTTGACGCGCTCGAAGCCAGCCTCGTCGAGCGCATCGCGCAAGTGGTAGATCGCCGCCGCCGAAACGCCGGTGCCGACCAGCCAACGCAACTCGGCGTCGGTCCGGTAGCGGCGGATACCCTTGGGCACGTGGCGGTCCAAGACGGCGTAGGACGCCGCGGTATCGAGCCCCTCGACGAAACGTCCGCCGTGGGTATCGAGGCGCATGGCGAGACGGCCGTCGGCGGCGAGTTCCGGAAAACGCCGGCAGACGGCGAGCGCATCGGTTACCTCCCGGCCGTAGTAGTCGACCAGGGAGGTGATGTTCTCGTCCGGATAGGTCTCGGCGAACATTTCGGCGGCGCGCAGTGTCGAGCCGGCGTAGCCGATCAGCGCGTGCGGCATGGTGCCGAGGCCCCGGTCGTTGCCGAAATAATGCGCCGTCGCGTCGGTCGCATTGCCGACGAAACCGACCGCGCCGTGGCGTTCGCGCGCCGCGCGCGAACCGACGCTCGCCGCATAGGCCATCATTTCGGCCATCTCGTGGCCGGCGCAGTGGCGCGCGTCCATGGCGAGGAAACCGACCTTGGGCAGCGCCCGGCACATGGCGTAGGCGTTGTACGCGGCGACGCAGGGCGGCCCGAGGCGCTGCAGATAGAGCGTCTCCAGATCGACCAGATTGACCAGCGAGCCCGAGAGATAGAGCAGCGGTTCGCCGGCGCCGACCCACTCGCCCTCCCTGTAGTTGAGCTCGATGTCAAACGTCACGCCGCGCGAGGGAGCGACGCGCTCGAGCCAGTCGACCATCAGGCGCGGCGCGAAGTAGACCGGCAGCCGCATGAACACGGCGTAGGTCGCGCGCTTGTCGCCGAAACGCGCGACGACCTGCTTGGTATTGTTGAAGTACTGGTCCGTGGTGCGGGCGATCGCCTCGTCCATCGCGGCGGCCTCGACCGCGTCGTCAGGCGCCGGCACGGCGCCAGCAGGCTCGGTCGCGGGCGACCGGACCATGCCGCCGTCAGGACGCCGCGGCCAAGCGCGCTCCATCCACGCGTTCCTTCTTCAATGCCTCGGCGATCAGGAAGGCAAGCTCGAGCGCCTGCGATGCGTTGAGCCGCGGATCGCAATGGGTGTGGTAACGGTCGGCGAGTGAATGTTCGGTGATCGCCTGGGCGCCGCCGATGCACTCGGTGACGTCCTGGCCGGTCATCTCGAAATGGACACCGCCGGCGTAGGACCCCTCCCTTTGGTGAACCGCGAAGAAGCCGCGCACCTCGGCCAGGATACGGTCGACCGCGCGGGTCTTGTAACCGGTCGACGACTTGATCGTGTTGCCGTGCATCGGATCGCAGGACCACACTACCCTGCGGCCCTCGCGCTCGACCGCGCGGACCAGCGGCGGCAGGCCGGTCTCGACCTTGTCGGCGCCCATTCGCGCGATGATCGTCAGGCGGCCCGGCTCGTTCGCAGGGTTGAGCACATCGATCAGGCGCAAAAGGTCGTCGGGATCGAGCGTCGGCCCGGCCTTGAGCCCGATCGGATTGCCAACGCCGCGCAGGAACTCGACATGCGCGCCGTCGAGCTGGCGCGTGCGGTCGCCGATCCACAGCAAATGCGCCGAACAGTCGTACCAGTCGCCGGTCGTCGAATCGATGCGTGTCAACGCCTGTTCGTAGCCGAGCAGCAGCGCCTCGTGCGAGGTGTAGAATTCGGTCGTGGCGAGCTGCGGCGCGGTCTCGGACGTGATGCCGCAAGCCTCCATGAAGGCCAACGCGTCGCTGATGCGGTCGGCCATCTCCTGGTAGCGCTCGCCCTGCGGGCTGCGCGCGACGAAGCCGTGGTTCCAGCGGTGCACTTGGTGCAGATCGGCATAGCCGCCCTGCGCGAAGGCGCGCAGCAGATTGAGCGTCGCCGCCGATTGCAGGTAGACCTGGACCATGCGCTCGGGGTCGGGCCGGCGCGCCTCGGGGGTGAACTCGATGCCGTTGATGATGTCGCCGCGGTAGCTCGGCAGCTCGACGCCGTCCTGCACCTCGGTGTCGCCCGAGCGCGGCTTGGCGAACTGGCCCGCCATGCGACCGACCTTGACGACCGGGCAGTCGGCGCCGTAGGTCAGCACCACGGCCATCTGGAGCAGCACGCGGAAGGTGTCGCGGATGTTGTCAGGGTGGAATTCGGCGAAGCTTTCCGCGCAGTCGCCGCCCTGGAGCAGGAAGGCGCGGCCCTCGGCGATCTCGCCGAGCTGCGCCTTCAGCCGGCGCGCCTCGCCGGCGAAGACCAGCGGCGGATAACCCCTGAGGCGCGCCTCGGCGGCCTCGAGCACGGCCTTATCGGGCCACGCGGGTTGCTGCTTGATCGGTAGGTTGCGCCAGCTGTCGGGCGCCCACGTCTTCGCCATAACGATCCTCAACGTCTCGTCAAATTTGCACCAGTTTGCGGGAGAGCCCAGCCTATACGCCGATTCGATGGGTATTTCCAGCCCGTTTCGCCCACGCCACCGCCCGCCCAGGACTTATATGGCTATCTTCGAACGCGATGTCAGCACCGTCGCCCAGCCGGGTTTGACAGCCGTTTAGACCGGAACGCTATCGTGTCCCACGGCGGCCTGTGCGGGCACGGGCTCGGCAACGGGATCGCGCATGGTGACGAACTCCTCGGCCGAGGTCGGGTGGATGCCCACGGTGGCGTCGAACTGGGCCTTGGTCGCGCCGCATTTGACCGCGATGCCGATGCCCTGAATGATCTCGCCCGCGTCGGGGCCGACCATGTGGACGCCGACGACCCGGTCCGACGCGCGGTCGACGATCAGCTTCATCAGCGTCTTCTCGTCGCGCCCGCCGAGCGTGTGCTTCATCGCCCGGAAGTGCGAGCGGTAGACGTCGACCGCGCCATGGGTCTCGCGCGCCTGGCTCTCGGTCAGCCCGACCGTGCCGATGGCCGGCTGGCTGAACACGGTCGACGCCACGTCGGCGTGATCGGGCCGGGTCGGGGCGCCGCCAAACACCGTGTCGGCGACCGCATGGCCCTCCTTGATCGCCACCGGCGTCAGGTTGACGCGGTCGGTGACGTCGCCGACGGCGTAGATGTTGTCGACCGACGTCTTGGAGTATGCGTCGACGACGATGGCGCCCTTGGCGTTCAGCGCGACGCCGGCGTTCTCGAGACCGATATTCGCGGTCAGCGGCGCCCGGCCGGTGGCGTACATGATGCAGTCGGCATCGATCGTCGCGCCGTCCTCGAGTGTCGCGCGCAGCGCGCCGTCGGCCTGCTCGATGCCGGCGATGTTGGCGTTGAAGCACAGCTCGATGCCCTTCTTGGCCATCTCCTCGGCGAGCGTGGCGCGCACGTCCTGGTCGAAACCGCGCAGGAACAACGGCCCGCGGTAGAGCTGGGTGACCCGCGCGCCGAGGCCGTGGAAGATGCCGGCGAACTCGACCGCGATGTAGCCGCCGCCGACCACGACAACCCGCTCGGGCAGGCCGTCCAGGAAGAACGCCTCGTTCGAGGTGATCGCGTACTCGGCGCCGGGTACGTCGGGCTTGGCCGGCCAGCCGCCGACCGCGACCAGGATTGTATCGGCGCTAAAGGTCTGCTCGCCGACCGCAACGGTATGCGCATCGACCAGATCGGCGTGGCCGTCGAAGACGTCGACGCCACTGGCCTCCAGCATGCGCGCATAGACGGTGTTGAGCCGCTCGATTTCGCTGTTCTTGTTGGCGATCAACCGCGCCCAGTCGAAGCGGCGCTCGCCGACGGTCCAGCCGAAGCCGGCGGCGTCCTCGAAATCCTCGCCGAAGTGCGAGGCATAGACCAACAGCTTCTTGGGCACGCAGCCGACATTGACGCAGGTGCCGCCGAGATAGCGCTCCTCGGCCACCGCCACCTTGGCGCCATGGCCGCCCGCGATGCGCGCCGCGCGCACACCACCCGACCCGCCGCCGATGACGAAGAAATCGTAGTCTGCCATGGATATTGCCTCTTATTCTCGGGGAGCGCTTGAACGCGACGTAGGGATCGTCGCGTGTGAATCAACGCGTGTCATGCGGTCGCGCCGGCGTCGATGCGCATCTCGTAGGCGCGCCATCGTCGGATGAGGAACGCCACCATCACGGCCGCCTGCAGAAACACCGGCAGGATCGCAATCAGCGGGTCGGCCCATGGTACGGGCAGGAACACGGGAAGCGCCGCGTCGCCATCGAAAACCTTCAAGAGCATCGGCACCAGCCCATAGAGCACCAGCCAATAGACCACCGCAGCCAAGTCCGCCCGTCGCGCGACGCGGCCGAGATGGAGGCTGAGCAGCAGCGCGATGTCGCGCGTCAGGAACAAGACAGCGGCGACGACGAACGTCATCTGGATGTCGCGGCTGGCGTCCGCGGCCTGTGTGATCGCGACCGCCACGGCTAGCGCGCTGCCCAAGGCAAGGCCATAGGTGATCATCCAGAGTGGCAGGTTCTCGAGCGCCGTGCGGAATTCGGCGGCGCGCAGCGCGCCGAGCATGCGCCGAACCGCGACGACGTCTTTAGATTCGAACAGCATGCCGACATAGTTGAGCGCGAAAATGACGGCGGTGAAGACCGCCACGCGAACAACCGTCGATTCCAGGGCGGCCGTCTCGTCGGCGTCCATGAGGCCGACGACGTAGAGACCGAGGAAGAGACAGAACAACGGCCAGACCCAGGGCTTGCCGGCGAGCTGCAGCTCGGCGCGCATCACCCGGTAGACGCCGAACACGGCCCACAAGGCGAAGGCGACCGTCGAATTGACGGCGAAGGTCGCCGGCACGACGAGGACACCGTGCCAACGGCCGTAGAGGCCGTCATCGAACGCCCCAACCGCACCGTAAACCAACGAGATCATGGCCAAGCCGGCGAGTTGGAAGAGCGTGACGTTCAAGCGCCTTCCGACCACGTGGCCGCGCACCGACAACAGACTGATCAGCAAGCCACCCGCCTGGCAGAGAACGCCGACCGCGAGATAGGTCACGGCGGACGTCATGATCGATTCGAGGCTTTCGTGGCCGATACGCGCGAGCGCGAAGACCGCGAGCGCGATCAGGCCGCCGTACCATGTGAACACCGTGCTGCCGAACAGCTTGCCGACGGTCATCGCCCAGGGCCCGACCGCGGTCAGCTTCTGGTCGTCCCAGGTGCGGTCCCTGATCTCCTCGACAACCGCGCCGGCGGCGAGCCGCCCGCCCCACATCACGACGATCAATCCATAGGCGACGAGCGCGACGTCGGCCACGGTCGACGCCGCCTCGGCGTTGCCCAGCGCGAGTGAGCCACCCTTAAGGGCATAGGCGAGGATGAACACGGCGGCGAGCACGACCGGCATTGCGATCAATCGGTGTGTCGACAGCTCGAGCCATAGATTGCGGCGCAGCTCGGGGTTCATCGCCCACCCCCTTCGTCGCCGTTCCGGCGCATGCGGGCGAGGTAGAGGTCGTGCATGCGCGCGCGATCCTCGGCGAACTCCACAACCGCAATATCGGCATCGAGCAGGTGCCTCAACAGCCGCCCGCGCGTCTCGGCGTCGGGGGCGATCGAGACGGTCGCCGTGGTTCCCTCGACCACGGCGTCGCTCGCGCCGTCGAACGCCGCCAGCACGCCCGGCAGCCGCGTATCGGGCGCGGCAAGCTCGATCCTGACCACTGTTGTCGCGGCATCGCGTGCATCGAGCCTTCGGTGGTCGATAACCCGGCCGTCGTCGATCATCAGCACGTCGGTCGAGTAGTCCTCGAGCTCGGACAGGATGTGCGAGGACACGATGAGCGTGATGCCGTTGCGGCTCAGCTCGACCAGCAGCTTCGAGAGCGACAGGCGCGCGCCGGGATCGAGGCCGGACGCCGGTTCGTCGAGCAACAGAATTCGGGGCTCATGCACCAGCGCCTGAGCGATCGCCAGGCCCTGCCGTTGGCCGCGCGACAGCGCGCCGGCCTTCTGGTCGAGCAGCGCGCCGATGTGGAGCCGCTCGGCGGCGAGCGCGACGGCCCGGTCGATATTCTCCGGCGCAACGCCCTGCGCGGCGGCGCGGTAGGTCAGGCACTGGCGCGCGGTGAGGTCCTCGTAGAGGCCGAAGAAGTCGGAGAGATAGCCGATCCTCCGGTGACATTCGCGCGGGTCGTCCGAGACGTCGATGCCGTCGACCGTGATCGTGCCGTCGTAGGACCGCGCCAGGGCCGCGACGCAACGCAGCAGCGTCGTCTTACCCGCCCCGTTGGGGCCGACGAGCGCTGTGATCGTATCGGGCGCGACGTCGACCGACACGCCGTTGAGCGCGCGCTTGCCGGGATACTCGAAGACCAGATTGTCGACCCGGATCACCGGCTCAGCCACGGCGCAGCCCTTCGTTCATGTGCATCGAATAGCATTGGGGACGGATAACGAACCCGCCCCCTGCTGGTCCCCTCGATTGGCTTCGGTCTATAGGTCGACACCGCCCATGCACATGTATTTGACCTCGAGAAACTCGTCGAGGCCGTGGTGCGCGCCCTCGCGGCCGATGCCCGATTCCTTCATGCCGCCGAACGGCGCCACCTCGGTCGAGATGATGCCCTCGTTGATGCCGACGATGCCGTATTCCAGCCCCTCGGCGACGCGCCAGATGCGGCCGATGTCGCGGCTGTAGAAGTAGGCCGCGAGGCCGAACTCGGTGTCGTTGGCGAGCCGGATCGCCTCGTCCTCGGTCGAAAAGCGGAACAGCGGCGCGACCGGGCCGAAGGTCTCCTCGCGGGCGACCTTCATCTGGGTGTCGACGTCGGCCAGCACGGTCGGCTCGAAGAAGGTCCCGCCCAGTTCGTGGCGCTTGCCGCCGGCGATGACGCGGGCGCCCTTGGCGACGGCGTCCTCGATATGCTCCTCGACCTTGTCGACGGCGGCGGAGTCGATCAGCGGCCCCTGCTGGGTCTCGCCCTTGAGGCCGTCGCCGACGACTAGCTTGTTGGCCGCGTCGGCCAGCTTCTCGCTGAACTCGTCGTAGACGTTGTCCTGGATCAGGAAGCGGTTGGCGCAGACGCAGGTCTGCCCGGTGTTGCGGTACTTCGAGGCCATGGCGCCGGCGATCGCGGCGTCCATCTGGGCGTCGTCGAAGACGATGAACGGCGCATTGCCGCCCAACTCCATCGAAACCTTCTTCACGGTGCGCGCCGACTGCTCCATGAGCATCTTGCCGACCTCGGTCGAGCCGGTGAAGGTGATCTTGCGGACGATCGGGTTCGAGGTCATCTCGCCGCCGATCGCGCCGGCCGATCCGGTGACGACGCTGAACACGCCGGCCGGCACGCCGGCGCGCTCGGCCAGCTCGGCGAGCGCGGTCGCCGAATAGGGCGTCGCGGTCGCCGGCTTGGCGACGATGGTGCAGCCGGCGGCGAGCGCCGGACCGACTTTTCTGGTGATCATCGCCGAGGGGAAGTTCCACGGCGTGATCGAGGCGACGACGCCGACCGGTTCCTTGGTGACGATGATGCGCCGGTCGCCGACGGTCTGCGGGATGACGTCGCCATAGGCGCGCTTGCCTTCTTCCGCGAACCACTCGAGGAACGACGCGGCATAGGCGATCTCGCCGCGCGATTCGGCCATCGGCTTGCCCTGCTCGGCGGTCATCAGCACGGCGAGGTCATCGAGGTTGGCGAGCATCAGCTCGAACCACTTGCGCAGCACGCCGGCGCGTTCCTTGGCGGTCTTGGCGCGCCACGCCGGATAGGCCGCGTCGGCCGCCTCGATGGCGCGCCGCGTCTCGTCGGCGCCCAAGCGGGGCACCGTGCCGATGGTCTCGCCGGTAGCCGGATTGGTGACGTCGACGGTCGCGCCCGTATCGGCGTCGACCCATGCGCCGTCGATATAGCATTGCTGACGGAACAGGCTGCTGTCCTGCAGTTTCATGGCGATCTCCCTGGAACCTAAGTTCGGCCGCGCGCCGCTGCCGCGTGCCGGAATGGATGTGTGCCCCCAATATAGTCGCGCCCAAGCGTCCCGCCAAGACCGGGAAGATCACCGGCAACGGCGCCATCGGGTTGGGGCGTGGGGAAGGGCGAGCCCTTCCCCACCGCGAACGCCGCCTTGGCGGCGTCGACAACGGCACGGGCCTGGCGCCGACCAGATGGTCGCCAGCGCGCTGCGCTACCGCAGCCAAGCGCCCCCGATCGACGGGCTGATGAAGGAGATTGGCCTTTCGGGCGTCGATCTTGCCGGCCTCGCCGGCGGCCTCACCGGCCAACTTGCGAACGGCCACGACACCGCGCCCACCGGCGACGACAGCGTCGCCGCCGAGTAAGGCCCGCCGACGGCGACCACCCCTACTCCACCGTCACTGACTTGGCGAGGTTGCGGGGCTGGTCGACGTCGGTGTCAATCCTCGCGGCCGCGCCATCATACCTTTTCGACGACGAGAAAGAGCAACCCGTGGTTAGATTTATTGCCATTGAAATGTTGCAATGGGACGCTAGTAAGAATATGCATTAAGTGCAACGGTGAGTTCGTATCGTAGTATTGTGCTAGAGGAAGATTCATGCAAGCTCTCCGAGACGAACTTCTTGAAACTCAAAAAGCTAGGACGAGTCTTACCAGATGGAAGATTGTCATTATCGCGGCGACCGGCGCGGCCGCCTTTAAGATTGGAGGTTTAGAGTTCGAGTTCGACAACCGTGTTTTACTCGTCTTACTCCCTGTTATGTGTGTCTATGTCGATGGACTCATTTTCCATTATGCTTGGCGCGTCAAAGAAATCGGTTATTTCGTGCCGGTCTACTCAACGCCAGGACCGAACTGGGAATATTTGAGAGACTACGAAGTATGGCTCCGTCACAAGAAAGTCAGGGAACCTTTCAAATACCGGATTGAGGAATTTGCGGTAGCCTGGGCTACATACGTGGTTTGCTCGTTAGTATTTCTTGCTGGTCTGGTATTTCGTGATCTTGCGCTTGAAATACAAATATCCTTGTGGCTCTCGAGCCTGTTGGGGCTCATTACGAAGTATGTCAAACATCGATACGCCAAGAAATTGGTTGAGCTTGAATCCGAACCATATGAGCGACCGGACAGCAAGTCGATCGACACTGATTCTGGATAATTGCGCTTAAATTGACGTTCTCGGGTGTTTCGACCGGTGTGACCCACCCGGGTCTCGTTGCGGTGGGGTAGTCGAATATCCGTTAGGATAGCAAAAGCGATCTGCGACACCGACCAGAGGCGAACTATACCCCTACTCCACCGTCACCGACTTCGCCAGATTGCGGGGCTGGTCGACGTCGGTGCCGCGGATGACCGCAGTGTGATAGGCCAGGAGCTGCACCGGGATGGCGTAGAGGATCGGCGCGACGAAGGGGTCGACGGTGGGCAACTCGATGGTCGCGGCGGCGAGATCGCCGAGTTGCGCGACGCCGCGGGCGTCGCTCAGGAACACGACATGAGCGCCGCGCGCGACGACCTCCTGCATGTTCGACGCGGTCTTCTCGAACAATGGGTCCGACGGCGCGACGACGATCACCGGCACGCCCTCGTCGATAAGCGCGATCGGCCCGTGCTTGAGTTCGCCGGCGGCGAAGCCCTCGGCGTGAATGTACGACAGCTCCTTGAGCTTGAGCGCGCCCTCGAGTGCGATCGGATAGCCGGTGCCCCGGCCGATGTAGATGACGTCCTGGGCGCGCGCGATTTCCTGCGCCAGCGCCTGAAGCCGTTCGTCGTGGTTGAGCACCTCGGCGGCGCGCGCCGGCACCTCGGCGAGCGCGGCCGAGAGCCGCGCGACGTCGTCCGCCCCGATCGCGCCGCGGGCGCGCGCGGCGACCAGCGCGAAGCAGGCCAGCGCGACCAACTGCGTGGTGAACGCCTTGGTCGAGGCGACGCCGATCTCGGGTCCGGCGTGGATCTTCAGCACGAGATCGGATTCGCGCGCCATTGTGCTCTCGTCGACATTGACCAGCGAGACGATGTGCTGGCCCTGCTGGCGCGCATAGCGTAGCGCGGCCAGGGTGTCGGCGGTCTCGCCCGACTGCGAGATGAACAGCGCCAGGCCCCCCGCCGGCATCGGCGCGGCGCGGTAGCGGAACTCCGAGGCGATGTCGATCTCGACCGGCAGACGCGCCGTCTTCTCGAGCCAGTATTTGGCGATCAGCCCGGCAAGATACGACGTGCCGCAGGCGACGATCGTCACCTTGGGCAGGGCGGCAAGATCGAACGACAGCGCGGGAAGCTGAACCTCGCCCGTCGCCGGGTGATAGAAACTGCCCAGCGTATCGCCGATCACCGCCGGCTGCTCATAGATCTCCTTGAGCATGAAGTGACGGTAGTTGCCCTTGCCGATGGCCGCGCCGGATTGCGCGGTCAGATGAATCTCGCGCTCGACGATCGTGTCGCTGGCATCGCGAAATACCGCCCCGCCGTGGGTCAGCGCGACCCAATCGCCCTCCTCGAGGAAGGCGATGCGCTTGGTCAGCGGCGCCAGCGCCATGGTGTCCGAGCCCAGGAACATCTCGCCGTCGCCATAGCCGATGGCGAGCGGGGCGCCGCGGCGCGCGCCGACGATCAAGCCGTCCGCGCCGGTGAACAGGATGCCGAGCGCGAAGGCGCCCTCGAGACGCTTGAGCGCGCGCGCCGTCGCGTCCTCGGGCGAGGCGCCTTCTTCGAGGTAGTGGGTGATCAGATGCGCGACGACCTCGGTGTCGGTGTCGGACTCGAAGACGCAGCCCTCGGCGGCGAGCTCGTCGCGCAGCGCCTGGAAGTTTTCGATGATGCCGTTGTGGACGACGGCGACGCGCGGCGTCGTGTGCGGGTGCGCGTTGACCGTGGTCGGCGCGCCGTGCGTCGCCCAGCGGGTATGGCCGATGCCGACCTTGCCGTCGAGCGGGTCGCCGTCGAGCAGTGCTTCGAGCGCGGCGATCTTGCCCTCGCTGCGGCGCCGTTCGATATGGCCGTCGACGATGGTCGCAACGCCGGCCGAATCGTAACCGCGGTATTCGAGCCGCTTGAGGCCGTCGATCAGGAGGGGCGTTGCGGGCTCCTTGCCGATCACGCCGAGAATGCCGCACATGCCGTGTCAGTCCTTTCGCTTCTTGCCATCGGCCTGCGCCTTGGCCTCGTGGATACGTTTTGCCCATCCCTCGCGCGTCTCCAGGGGGGCGCGTGTCAGCGCCAGCGCGTCGCCCGGCACGTCGCGGGTGATCACGCTGCCGGCGCCGATGACGGCGCCGTCGCCGATCGTGACCGGCGCGACCAGCGCCGCGTTCGAGCCGATGAACGCGTCCGCGCCGATGTCGGTGTGCGACTTCTTCACGCCGTCGTAGTTGCAGGTGATGGTGCCGGCGCCGACGTTGGCGCCCGCGCCCAGCCGGGCGTCGCCGAGATAGGACAGATGCATGACCTTGGCGCCCGCCTCGATGGTGGCGTTCTTGACCTCGACGAAGTTGCCGATGCGGGCCCCGGTGGCAATCTCGGCGCCCCGCCGGAGCCGCGCAAAGGGGCCGACGGTCACGCCGTCGCCGAGTTGCGCGCTCCCGAGATGCGAAAAGGCACCGATACGGACGTCCGAGCCGACGCGCACGCCGGGGCCGAACACGACGTTGGGCTCGACCACGACGTCCTGGCCGAACGTCGTGTCGAAGCTCAAATGCACGCTGGCGGGATCGATCAGCGTGACCCCGCCGGCCATCGCCCGGGCACGCAGGTTCTGTTGCACATGGGCCTCGGCGGCTGCCAGGTCTTCGCGCGAATCGATGCCGATGAGTTCCTCGGCCGGCGCCTCGACGTAGCCGCAGGGCTCGCCGTCGGCGCGCGCCAAGGCGACCACTTCTGTCAGGTAATATTCATTCTTGGCGTTGTCGTTGCCGACCCGGCCGAGCAGATCGAACAGCCGGGCGCGATCGGCCACCATGGTGCCGGCGTTGCACAGCGGGATGGCGAGTTCGTCGTCGCTCGCGTCGCGCGCCTCGACGATGCGATCGAGGCCGCCGGCACCGTCGGTGACGAGCCGCGCATAGGCGCCCGGGTCATCGGGCCGCATACCGATGACGACGATGGCGGGCGCCGGCTCGGCGCGCCGCACTGCCAGAGCGGCATCGATCGTCGCGGCGCTGATCAACGGGTCGGCACCGAACAGGACGACGACGTCGCCGTCGAAATCGGCGAGCGCGTCGCGCGCCGCGAGCACCGCGTGTCCGGTGCCGAGCGGCGCGTCCTGAACGACCGTCTCGGCCGGCGCCGCCGCTTCGCTCACGGCCGCCATGTCGGGACCGACGACGACCGCGACCCGCGCGGGTGCGAGCGTCGCGACGGTCGCCAGCAAATGGCCGATCATCGGCCGTCCGGCGATCTGATGCATGACCTTGGGAAGCCGGGATTTCATGCGCGTGCCGATACCGGCGGCGAGCACGATCGCGGCGAAATTACGTTCAGACATTGATGACCAGTGCGACGAAGACCTGTGATGCGCTCGATTTCGCGCGACCATGCCACAACTCGGGCCGACGCGCCAAATCACGAATTGTTACCGGTTGTGCCGAAAATATACCATTGCTTAACAAAGTATTACGCCGCTATTCTAAAGTCACGAAATAGATACCCGCGCACGGCAAACGCGACCGCCGCGGGGTACCTGCTTGGCTCAGCGGTCTTCGGGCGTCCAGGCGCCGAGCAGTTTGGGCAGGTCGCCAAACCGGGCGATCAGGCCGAAGACGGCGACGGCGAGCAGCATGAACAGCACGGCCGTCGAGGCGATGACCGGCGAATAGCCCGAGCGCAATTGCGAGAAGATCTTGACCGGCAGCGTCGCGATCGCGAACTGGCCGAGGAAATACGAGATGATGAACTCGTTCATGCTGAGCACGAAGACGAACGAGAAGCCGGCAATCATGTAGGGCCGGACCAACGGCAGCACGATGGTCGTAAAGATGCGCCGGTCGTCGGCGCCCATGGTGCGCGCCGCCTCGACCACCTCGACGTCGATCGATTCGAGGCCGAGCGAGATCATCACCATCGGCAGCGTCACCAGGAACACGCTGTGTCCAAGGACGATATTCTCCCACCTGCCGATATGGCCGAGCTCGCTCCAGAAGATGAGCATGCCGAGTGCGGTGATCACCGGCGGCAGCGCGAAGGGCAGCAGGCCGATGGCGTAGAGCGCCTTGGCGTAGAACACTCGATAGCGCCACAGGAAATAGGCGATCGGCAGCGCGATCGATAGCGCGATGATGCCCGCCGACACCGCCACCGTCAGGCTGGTCCAGAGCGGCTCGGACCACTTCGCCTTCTCGAACAGCTCGGCGTACCATTTGAACGAGAAGCCGCGCGGCGGGAAGATCATGAACTTCTTCTCGTTGAACGAGACGCCGGCAACGATGAACAACGGCGCGCTCATCAGCGCGACGACCAGGCCGAAGAACAGGTTGCGGGCGTGTCGGATCACGGCGCGGCCCCTATCGCTGCCGGCCGAGCCGGACGGTGATGCCGACCAGGATCAAGGTGACGACGAGATAGAACATGGCGAGCGCCGCGGCGAACGGCTGATTGGCGCGTCTCAGGGCCTCGTCACCGATCAGCACCGCGTACATCCAGTGTTCGGGCTGGCCGAGCCAGATCGGCGTCACGAAGGCGCCCATCGAGAATACGAACAGGATGATGAAAGCGGTCATAATGGTCGGCTGCAGGATCGGGATGACGACGGTCAGGAACGTGCGCACGGGCGACGCGCCCAGCGTCTGCGCGGCTTCCGTTATCTCGCGGTCGAGGCGGCTGCAGTTGGGGTACTGGATGAGCACCGCGATCGGCAGGTTGAAGTAGGTCAGCGCCAGCAGCACCGACCAGTAGCCGCGCGACCAGGACGTCGCCTTGTCCATGAAACCCAGCCAGACGAAGAGGTTCGAAATGCCGGCCGGCTTGGACAGCATCACCGACCAGGAATAGGCGACGATGACCTCGGACAGCGACAACACACAGACGACGAAGACCAGCACCGGCACCTGGATGCGCCGCTGGTAGCGGGTCAGGAAGAAGGTGAACGGAAACGAGATCAGCAACGCGCCGATCGCCGCGAGACCAGCGAACTTGACCGAGACCCACAGAAGCGTGGTGAACAGCGGCGAGAAGAAACGCTTGTAGTGAGTCAGCTCGAAACCCGGCTCGTACAGCCCGGACGGGATGTTATGGAAGAAACTGATCATCACCATGATGCCGAACGGCACCGCGAAGAAGATGCCGAGCACGGCCGCGGCGTAAGCGATGGGCAGGTGACGCCGCACCTCGTGGCCGAAGGTCGGGCGATCGAGCGCCCGTTCCTGGGCGGTCTCGCGCGCCGCCTCGGCGGTCATCGGCGGACCACGACGCAGGATTGGGCGGGCAGCTGGACCGCGGCGGCGTCGCCCTGCTGGACGTCGGGTCGGTCCTTGGGCGACGAGATACTGATCACCGTGACGCCGTCGCACTCGACAAAAGTCTCGACGCTGGCGCCGACGTCGCGCACGAAGCTGACGCGCCCCTCGAGGCGGTTGGCGCCGTCGGTGCCGGCCGGCAGGACGTGGACGTCCTCGGGCCGGATCGACACGATGACCTCGGTGTCGGCGCCGACGCCGTCGGGCAGCGCCTCGACATCGAACGTCTTGCCGTTGATCGCCACCTGCGCCGGCCCCGTCACACGCGCGTCGATCAGGTTGGAGGTGCCGATGAAGTCGGCGACGAAGGCGGTCGCCGGGCTGCGATAGATCTCCAGCGGGTCGCCGATCTGCTCGACGCAGGCAGTGTTCATCACGACGACCGTGTCCGACATGGTCATCGCCTCGCGCTGGTCGTGGGTGACGACGATGGTCGTGACGCCGAGACGCTGCTGCAACATGCGCAGCTCGACCTGCATGTCCTCGCGCAGCTTGGCGTCGAGCGCCGACAGCGGCTCGTCGAGCAGGAACAGCTTGGGCTCGAGCGCCAACGCGCGAGCGATCGCGACGCGCTGGCGCTGGCCGCCCGAGAGCTGGCTGACGTGGCGGTCGGCGACGCCGGGCAACTGCACCAGATCGAGCAGCTCGTCGGCGCGGACGCGGCGCCGCTTCTTGTCGACGCCGCGGATGCGCAGGCCGTAGGTGATGTTGTCGCCGACCGAGAGATGCGGGAACAGCGCGAGCGACTGGAAGACCATGCCGACGTTGCGCTGGTGGGTCGGCACGCGCGAGATGTCGGCGCCGTCGAGGATCACCTCGCCCGCGGTCGGCGTCTCGAGCCCGGCGATGATGCGCAACAGCGTCGTCTTGCCACAGCCCGACGGCCCGAGGAACGAAACGAAAGTGCCCTCGGGCAGGTCGAGGTCGATGTCACTGACCGCGGTGACCGGGCCGAATGTCTTGGTGATGCCGCGCAGTTGGAGACCGCTCATCGGAACGCCGCCGTTGTCTGCTCATGAACCCCGAATGAAATGGGGCGAGGGACAACGGCCCCTCGCCCCTTTTGGCTCGCCTAAGTTGCCGCACCGGTGATCAGTTCCTTCCAGCGCTCGGAGATCCAGTCGCCCTCGGCGATGTACACGTCGTAGGCGGGCACGATCGGCGGAATGTCGCTCGACACCGCGGCGAACTCCTCGTCGGTCAGGTCCATCAGCTCGCGCGGGATGGTCGGCGCGGTGCCGAGGTTGCGCGTGATCTTGGCCTGAATCTCGGCTGAGCAGCAGTAATCGATGAAGACATGCGCCACGTCGCCCATCTTCGACCCGGTGACCAGGCCCCACGAGCCGAAGTCGATGACGCCGCCTTCCTTGGGGAAGGTCGAGCGCACCGGGAAGCCGTCGGCGACCATCAGGTTGGTGACGTCGTGATAGTACTGGCCGGCCGGGATCTCGCCGGTCTGCAGCGCCTGCTGGAACGAGCCCTCGTCGCGATACCAGAGCGTCACGTTCGGCTTCAGCTCGGCCGCCTTCTGCATCACCTTCTCCAGGCCATCGCGCGTGTTCAGGATGTCCTGGCCGCCGAAGAAGGTAACCGCCGTGATGTCGAGCAGGTAGTTCGAGTCGGCCTCGGCGCCCCAGCCAAGCGCGTCCTTGAACTCGGGACCCCAGGCGTCGGCCCAGGACGTCGGTGCTTCGGGGTAAGTCTCGGTGTTGGTCACGAAGGTGGTGTACCAGGCGAGCACCGCGACCGCGTCGAGCGCGCCGTCGGGCTTGCGGTGCCGCAGATAGTCGGGAACGTTCTTGGTGTTCGGCAGCCGGCTCTCGTCGAGCGGCTGGAAGACCTGCGGCGCGCGGCGCGGCGGCTGGCCGCCGCACATCGTCACGTCGGTCGCCGGGTTGCCCGCCTTGGCGCCGGTCTCGAGCACGGTGAACCAGCTGAAGCCGCCTTCCTGGCTGACCGATTCGAGCTCGATGCCGGTGTCCTTGGTGAAATCTGGATAGATGTACTCCGACAGCGAATCTTCGAAGTAGCCGCCGTACGAGGACACCCTCAGCGGATCGGCCGCCCAGGCGCGTGGCAGATAGGTGCCGACCGCTAATGTGCTGGCGGTCGCCGCGGTGGCGCCGAGAAACCGACGCCGACTGGTCCGAAACTTGTTCTTCGCCATGGTAGAGCCTCCCAACTCATGCATTCGGTCCCCTTTTTTACCCCGCCGGGCCACGAAACGCGAGTCCGCGTGCGGCGCGCCGATTGACGTTGTCGTGGCGGCCGAAGCATGATCCGAACGATCGTAATCGATCGGATCATGCCAGCCCGCGCCAACCTTATTGGGACAAGAGGGGGCCGCCGACCGTACGGCAAGCTTTGATTCCGTAAGACTGGCATGCGCGGCGATTGAGCGCGGGCCATCCTTGACGCGCGTAATGATGGCCGCACAATAACTCTACCCGCTCGCTTGACAGGCCGAAGAGGCGCGCGCTATAGGGGCGCACCCACCCGCCGGGCGCCGGCGGTTTCGGGCGCGTAGCTCAGCGGGAGAGCACCGTCTTCACACGGCGGGGGTCGCTGGTTCAATCCCAGCCGCGCCCACCAGTTTTTTCAAAGGCTTACGAGACTTTAAGGCGGCGCTCCTTGGTTCAAATGAACCAACGGGCGCCGGCCTCTCGCGCCCCGGCCACACTCTCGAGCCCGGAAAGAAAATCTGTGCCCGGATGGAAAAGAGGGCCGCTCGGTCAAGGGTGTGACAAAAATGTGCATGATTTAGCAAGGTTGCCAGCGTGTTCCGCGTGACACATCCCCACCGGGACCTATAATGACGACGCTTGATGGCGGCACGGCCCCGGTTAGAGCGGGGCCGCACCTTTGAAAGGTTGTCAAGCTGGAGCGGGGAGGGGCTTCCGCCTAATTCGTAGGAGCCACACCCGCAACTCGGGGCGCAGCCGCCGCGCCCTTCTTTTTATTAACTCCTAGCGGAATGTTATTCCGGGTAACTCCCGGTGTCGACAGAATTCATTACAATTCGCAATGCTCGATTTTCACGCTATTCAGAGAACACGCCGTCGCGTAACCAACCGTGCCAACCGCAAGCCGGCGTGTCGTGATCGATCGACGGCGTTAGCGTCCGCGCCGCGAGCGGGCCAGTGAGCGCCCAACTCGGCGAGCCGTCGGGCTTGATGCCGTCGAGACCGATCGCCAAGGCCGCCGCCTCGCCGCACCCTGGACATTTTAGCGCGAATTACCCCGCGTAACGACACATCTTGCTTTCTCTGAGCCTGACCATCCGAACCAGGATGTCGCCGAGCAGCAATCGATTCGACGCGTTATCGGGCGTTGTGTTGGAATCAGTTTCGGCGCTGAACCGAATAGCATTTGAATTATATTGTGCTTACCTTGGCGTATCACAATAATATACTGTATAGTGAATACAAGATAATATGCCCGTATGCCATTTCACCTGAAATCGATCTTGGCCAACGGGATTATCTACAACATACGCACCTGATGGCTGAACGCCTGTTCCAGACACGGTTAACCTCGGGAATATCTCGAGGACGTGGCCCGACCGTAAGGCGAACTCATCAGTCTCATCGGCAGCTCCTACGCCAGCACAATGTTCCCGCCTTTCCTCGTAGCAATCCTTGTATCGCACCCGGTTCCTTGGACACAAGTTTGTCTCATGCGGCGGGCCTGAGTGACATCGCGGTGTGCCACGCCTGACGAGCTTGAGCGGGGCTCAGGTAGCCGTTCTTCTCCACGATCCACTGGGCATTGTACTGTTCGACGAACCCGCGGACGGCGTTCCGCAGCTCCGCGATGTTGCGGTAGATGCGGCCATGGATGATCTGTTCCTTGAGCGTGCGATTGAACCTCTCGGCGACGCCGTTGGTCTGGGGCTGTTCGACGAAGGCGTAGGACGGCTGGATGCCCCAGAACTTGATCTGGTTGGTGAAGTGGTCCGACAGATACTGGGAGCCGTGATCCATCCGCAAGGCCAGCCCCCGCGCCGCACCGGCGGAGGTCGAGGCATACAGCCTCGCAAGCCCCATGGAGATCGGCTGAAGGGCGGCGAAGCGGTCGCCTCGCTTGCACACATGCCAGCCGACGCACTCGGCGTTCCAATGCTCGATGGCGGTGAATATCCAGCCCCAGCCGTCGTCCACCGTGAACACCCGAACGCCGTCCGTGCCCCACATGAGGTTGGGGGCATGGGTGATGATCTCACCGACATGGGGATTTCCGCCACGGCGGCGGCAGCGATGGGGCGAGAGCAGGTTGTTCTCGCGCATCACCCGGAGCCCCCGCTTGCGGGAAACACGGATGCCACGACAGACCCGAAGCCGAGCCCAGACCTTGCGGTGTCCCTCGCCCTCCCAGGGGGATGCCTCCAGGTCGGCCTCGATGGCCACCAGCAGAGCCTCGTCCGAGATCGAGGGCTTCGGTCCCCGGCGCTTTGCTGGTGGGCGCTCAGCGGTGGCCTGCTGCCGGGATTTCATGGCGTAGAACGAGGAACGGGCAAAACCCCAGGCCGCACAGACCCGCTGGAGGCCGTAGGCCAAACCCGTGCCGGGAGAGGTGGCGGCACTCATCGCCGCGACCTCCGCCGCCCCAAAGGGCCGGACGTCTCCGTCTTGGCCTCCAGCAGTTCCACCTGCATGATCAACTCCCCGATCCGCTTCATGGCGATGTCCAGTTCCGCCTTCACCGGATCGCCCTTGCGTTCCTTGAGCGAGGCATCGATCCCGGCGATCGCCTTCTCACGCCACTGCTCGAGCCGGAAAATCTCCACGCCCAACTGCCGCGACAAAAGTTCCACCGGCTCGCCACGCAAAAGCCGCAGGGCAACCTCACGCTTGCGCGTCACCGTCCACCGCTGGCCAAGTCCCAGCGGGCCTGCCGGCGAAACCTGGCCCGGGGAAAACGTGGACGAGCCAAGCTCGCCCTCGTTTACCACAGGCCCATCAACAGCAACTTTGTTCTCAAAATTGTCGGTCATGTTCCGGTCCTCCTTGGACACTTCGATTAAGCCAATTCTGTGTCCAAGGAAATCGGGTCCGACTCAATCAAGACAACGGTAACCAAAGTTTTCGCAAAAATGCTTAAGTGAAGTCCTGAATTTCCCACAAATTCAAACGTGCTGGACAGCACATTGATTGATACGGGTCTCGCAATGCAACAAACTATTAATAGTGGATAGGTTAATCCAGCAATAGACAAGAATATTAAAATCATATCTTTCTCGTAGTCCTTGCCGATGTTGAATATTAGATACCATAATACCATATCCAATATAACAGAGATTTCTACTGGAATACAATAAACCGCAATTTTCTTCAACGAAATAGTCTGAGGAAAATCCAATATTAGCCCGCATAACACAGCCAGTATGATTACGACCAAGATCTTGTTTTCATCAAGTGCATAGGCGACGAGCCACGCAAAAGTAAACGCCATCATACAGCAGAAGGCGACTTGCGCGCGCAAGGATGGCGTTTGTGTTTCGGTAGTCGGCACGAAGAACCCTCCCGGATGTCAAAAGGTAGTTCTTTCCGAGTGCTTACGCTCTCATCGCACTAGGTTTCTTCCGACGTCTCAGTCCATATTTGATCCGACATTCCCGGATAACCGCTTTTCCGACTTGTCACGATAGCACAAAGGGCGCTCAGCGAGGAGTATTCCATTATACGGGGTCAGCAAAATTACAATCTATCAGGAGAATCCGGGTTTAAGAAAATATGGGTCGGCGGGTCGTCTGGATAACGGTTCGCGCCGGGTCCGGCGGCCGTGAATTCCTCGACGGTCGCGCAAAATACCGCCTTCACGCGACCGCCTCGCGCACGCCCTCCTCAGCCCGCGTCCTCGTCCGCCCGCGCTTGCGCCGCCGCCCGGTCGCGTTGGTGGGCGCGCCAGCTTTGCGCCTCGATGAAGACGCGGGTGACTTCGGGGTGGGCCTGCTTGACGCGTTGCTCGATCGACGAGATGGTGTCCTCGACGTCGCCGGCGGTGAGCGTGTCGGTGAAATCGAGGCTCAGCGTCAGCAGCACGTCGGTCGGCCCGATGTGCAGCGTCAACAGCTCGTTAATGCGCCGGATGCCGGCGGTTTCCGAGACGATCTCGTTGACGCCGCGGACGATGTGCGGGCTGGCCGCCTCGCCGATGAGAAGGCCCTTGCATTCGTAAGCCAGGATGGCCGCCGTCAGGGCCAGGATTACGCCGATGACGATCGACGCCGCGGCATCGGCCCAGACCAGGCCGAACTGATCGACGAGGGCGATGCCGATCAACGCGACGAGCAGGCCGAGCATCGCCGCCGAATCCTCGAACAATACGGTGAACACCGTCGGATCCTTGCTCTCGCGGACCGCCTCGAGATAGCCGCGGTCGCCCTTGGTGGCCCGGAACTCCTTGAACGCCACCGACCACGAGACGCCCTCGAACACGATCGCGAAGCCGAGCACGATGTAGTTGATGTAGGCGTCCGTCATCGGGTGCGGGTGCGCGAGCTTGTCGAAGCCCTCATAGAGCGACAGACCCGCGCCGACGGCGAAGACCAGCAGCGCCACGACGAAGGCCCAGAAATAGACCTCGGCGCCGTAACCGAACGGGTGCGTCGCGTCGGCTGGCCGGCTCGCGCGGCGCAGGCCCAACAGCAGCAGGAACTGGTTGCCGGTGTCGACCAGCGAGTGGATCGCCTCGCTCAGCATCGCCGAGGAGCCGGTGTAGGCCGACGCGCCGAACTTGGTCGCCGCGATCAGCCCGTTGCCGGCCAGTGCGGCGTAGATCACCTTCTTCGACGACTGCGACGCCATGACGCCCCCACACCCAGATCAGAGCGCCCGAGTATACGATGGATCGGCGCCGTGCGGACAACCCGCGTCGGCGGCGATTTGAGCATCGTGCGCTCAATCGCCGCGCTCGCTCTCGCCGAACGGTCGGCGGCCCTCCTCTTATTGGAATCGAGACTGACGCAAGCTGGCATCATCCGACCGATCGGCATCGATCGGATCATGCTCTACGGAATCTGGTAGAGGATCTCCGAGCCGTCACGCGCGATCAGCCGCAGGCGCACCAGCATGCCGTCGGCGCCGTACCACAGCTCGCGCTCGACATCGCCCGAAACGATGTAGCGGGTCGCGCGCACCGGACGTCCGGCGACAGACACGGTCTCCGGGCCGGCCCAGTGGACCACGACCTCGAGGCGGTCGCCGTCCTCGACACCGAGCAACGTGGCGTTGTCGACGAGATCGCGATGCCACAGGCTCGAGGGCGCGATCGACGGCGGGCGGCGCCGTCCAACGCCCGCCGTCGGCGGTGACCTCGATCACGCCGGCCTCGGCGAACGCGCGTACGGCGTGACGCTCGCCGTCGTCGTCGGTCGTCGAGTCGAACGACACCAACCGGCCGGCGCGCCACACCTCGCGCGCGTCGAGCGCATAGCGATAGAGCGTAATGAATCCGAAGGCGACCTCGATACGAACGGCAGTCGAGACGGTCACGCGATCGCCCTCGGTGCGGACCGTTACGGTATAGCTGCCGATCGGCGCGCCGTCGCGCGTGACGCGGTATTCGACGGCATGGCCGTCGGGCAGCCGCACGCTTAACGGCGCCGCCCGCGACACCGACGCCACCGTCATGCCGGCGGCGAGCAGCACGGTCCCGAGGATAGCGGGCCATCGCCGAAAACGATCGCTCCGTCTCAATCGATTCATAGTCGTTTGCCGCGTTGTTCGTGATTGCGCACTCAGACTGAGCGAGATAATTCCTGCCCGCGGAATGTCAAGGACCGCGCGGCGCGGACGGCCCCGTGGCCGGGCCTCTCGATCGACGCTATTGTTGAAGGCCTAGCCCGGCAATCGGTGAGGATCTCCTCATGACCGACAGCTTGCCCGTCGTCGCATCCACCCGCCAAGCACCGTGTGCGCCGCCACGGTGAGGGCGGCCGCGACCGTCGGCGATCGCTCCATGTCTGACACCGATTGGGCCGCCATCAAGGCGATCTGCGACTGAGGCGCGATTGGTCCGAACCACGCGGCACGAACCTGCCCGAATTCCGATCCAATGATACTTTCCAGTATGCCAAAGTCCTTGTCTTCAAGGATTTCATCATATTTATTGAACGTTCGTAACTGCCCAGGTAGGTCTGGGCCTATCAAGCATCGCGGAGACGAGCGATCAGGGTTTCGGGATTTTCCATGAGCGCGGGAATGATGTTCCAGCCCTGTTTTTTGGCGGTCGAGATGAAGCCGCGGATGGTCGCGAAGTCGTTCGCCCCTTGTTCGGATCGGAAGCCGCCGGAGATTTTCTGCTTGAGCTTCGCCATGCGCACGTCCTGCTCGGCCTGATTGTTGGTGAAGGGCACGGCGAGGTTGGCGAGGAAGCGTAGCGCGTCTTCCTTGCGCGCCTGAAGACGTAGGAGAAGGTTGTGGCCGGTACGGCGCGGCTTGCGTCCACGGCGCTTGGCCTGGCCCTCGGCCGGTGCGGGGCCGAGCGGGGGCTGGGCCTCGTGAAAGCGGATGCCCTCGGCCGTGATGGCGTCCCACCATCGTCGGAAGCCTTCGACGAGGCTCGGTTGCAGCGCCACGCCCCGCTCCCGGGCGAGGTTTGCCGCGTGGCAGGCACGGCGGAGCAGCCTTTGCATCTTGCGCGCCCAGCCTTCCTTCTCGATCTCGATCAGGGCTTGCAACTCTCGAAGGTGATGGGCGTTGCACAGCGCATGGTCCACGCCTTGCATCGTGAAGTACGGCTTCCAGTGGTCGTGCACGACGATGCCGGCGACGCCATCGAGCAGGCTGCCGCGCCCGGCCGAGACCCGGTAGAAGGTCAGCCCGGCACTCGAGGCGACGTGCAGCCATTGGGTCCGCCCGCCGACCCGCAAGCCGGTCTCGTCCATGTGCTTGACCGGCGCCGATTTCACCAAGTCGCGGATCACCTCGACGACGCCTTCGAAGCGCCGGGCGCGGCTTCGGCCCATCCGCGCGACGGTCGCCGGAACCAGGGCGACGGCGAACAGATCCGCCATCAACTCGGCCAGACGATCTTCGGGCAAGAGCTGGTAGTGCGACAGGTAGACCACCATGGCCCCGATCCGCGCGCCATACCGCACCGGGCCGGTGACGCCAGCGGGAAAGGCGGCCCTGGTTTGCCTGCCACATAGCCCGCAACGGCAACGATGCGCCCGATGCTCCATGACCACCAGGGGCCGGGGCTCGGGCAGATCGAAAACCTGGCGGGCGCCATGGCCGGTGGACATCTCCGGCGTCAATCCCGAACCACAGTTCGGGCAGGTCTCGGGATAATGATCGGTAATCGCGTCGGGTTCGGCGACTTGGCGCAGGGTCTCGCCCTCGTGGCCCTTCTGCCCGCCCGGCTTGCGGCCCGACTTCTCGCGCAGGCTCCCGGTGCGCCGCCGCTTCTGCTTCCCCGCCGGCGGCTTGCTCAGTCCATCGCTGGACGGCGGCTTGCCGCTGTTGGTGCTGTTCAGGCCGAGCCGGCGCTCGAGTTCGTCGAGCCGTGCCGCCAGAGACAGCACCAAATCGATCAGTTCGTCTTTCGACAAGAGGGCAAGGGCTTCACGATTCATTGGATTCTTGAATCGCATCACCCCCTGCTTGTCAATCAAAACCTAGGCATTCAGTCCATCAAACCTACAAAATCTGCCCGTCCGTCCTATCCAGCCGCTCGGCCATCGGCTACCTGGGCAGTTACGAACGTTCAGCAAATCACCATATACTGCACCGATTGACGCCCCGATTGGGTATCGGCGGGGGTCCGCGGCCGACGCGGTTCGGCCGTCGCGGACGATCGACCGGGAGGACGACATGGCGGGACTCGAACGCAGCGACCGGGGCGCGGTACGCAGGCTCACGCTCAACCGGCCCGAGGCGCGCAACGCGCTCAATTTCGCATTGCTTCAGGCGCTGCGCGCGGAACTGGCCGCCGCCGCAGAGGCCGACGCCGGTGTCCGCTGCCTGATCCTGGCCGGTGCCGGCAAGGGCTTCTGCGCGAGCGCCGACGTGCGCGAGTGGTCCGCGCTCGCCGCAGCCGGCAACGACCGGCCCAAGGGCCGTGACTGGGTCGCCGAGGCGCACCGGCTGGTCGCCGAGCTGGCCGAATTTCCGCGCCCGACCATCGCGGTGATCAACGGCGCCGTCGCTGGCACCGGGGTCGACCTGGCGCTCGCCTGCGATTTCCGCTTCGCCGCCGACGACGCGCGCTTCATCTGTTCGTACACGCGCATGGACTACCCGCCCGACGCCGGCGGCACCTGGCTGCTGCCGCGCGTGATCGGCCCCGAGGCGGCCAAGCGCTTCGCCTTCACCGGCGCGCCGTGGGACGCACAGAAGGCGTTCGCCCGCGGCATGGTCGGCGAGGTCCACCCGGCCGCCGAAGTCCTCGCCGTGGCCGAGGCCTTCGCCGCCGAACTCGCGACCGGTCCGACGGTGGCGCAGATGCACGCCAAACGCCTGATCGACACCGCCCACATGCGCAGCCTCACCGAGCAGCTCGACGCCGAAACCCTCGCCGGCCGGGCCTGCAAGCAGACCGACGACGCCAAGGAAGCGATGCGCGCGGCGGTCGAGCGGCGCGCACCCGTCTTCATCGGCCGCTAGCCATAGGAGAACACGCCATGGACTTCGCCCTGAGCACCGAGCAGAACCTCCTCGTCGACTCGCTGCGCGCCTTCATCGAGCAGGAGCTCTACCCCTATGAGCAGGAGGTCGACCGCTCGGGCGAGGTGACGCCCGAGCTCGCCGCGCAGATCCGCGCGCGCGCCCTCGAGCAGGGTTTCTACGCCGCCAACATGCCCGAGGACGTCGGCGGCGCCGGCCTCGACACGGTGACGCTGGCGCTCGTCGAACGCGAGCTGGGCGCCGCGAGCTGGGCGCTTCAGACCCATGTCGGGCGGCCGTCGAAGATCCTGCTCGCCTGCCAGGACGATCAGGTCGAGCGCTACCTGATGCCCTGCGTGCGCGGCGAGAAGATCGAGTGCTTCGCGCTGACCGAACCGGGCGCGGGTTCCGACGTCATGTCGATGTCGACGCGCGCCGAGCCGGACGGCGACGGTTTCGTACTCAACGGCGCCAAGCATTTCATCAGCCATGCCGACATCGCCGACTTCGCCATCGTCTTCGCCGCTTCGGGCGAGACGGAGACGCCGCGCGGCCCGCGCAAGCTGATCACCGCCTTCCTGGTCGACAAGGGCACGCCCGGCTTCGACGTCGGCCGCGGGGCGGCCTGCGTCAGCAACCGCGGCTATCACCAGAACGAGCTGGTCTTCACCGACTGCCGGCTCGGGCCCGAGCAGGTCCTTGGCGAGGTGCACAAGGGCTTCGACATCGCCGGCGAATGGCTCTTCGACGGCCGGCTGATGGTCGCCGCCAACTGCGTCGGGCGGGCACGCCGGGTGCTCGACATGACGCTCGACTGGGCGGCGACGCGCAAGCAGTTCGGCCAGACGATCGGGCGCTTCCAGGGTGTCTCGTTCAAGCTCGCCGACATGGCGACCGAGCTGCACGCCGCCGAGATGATGACCTTCCACGGTGCCTGGCAGCACGACCAGGGCGCGCTGACCGACGAGGGCGCCGCGATGGCCAAGCTGTTCGCGACCGAGATGCTCGGCCGGGTCACCGACAACGCGGTGCAGATCTTCGGCGGCATGGGGCTGATGGAGGATCTGCCGATCGAGCGCTTCTGGCGCGACGCCCGGGTCGAGCGCATCTGGGAGGGCACCTCCGAAATCCAGCGCCACATCATCTCGCGCGCCATGCTGCGCCGGCTCGGCAGCTGACCGTGGCCGCACGCGCCGCCCGCACCGACGCCGCCGAGCGCCGCCAGGATCTGATCGCCGCGACCGTCCGCGCGATCGCCGAGCACGGCGTCGCCGACTCGACGGTGGAGCGCATCTGCGCCGCCGCCGGCGTCTCGCGCGGCCTGATCAGCCACTATTTCGCCGGCAAGGCCGAGCTGTTGCTCGAGACATACCGCCAGCTTACCGACGAGCTGGGCCGCGAGACCGCTAGTGCGGCACGGGCGCGTGGCGACGACGCGCTCGGGCAGCTGCGTGCCGCGGTCGAGGTCTCGTTCCGGCCGCCCGTGTTCGAGGCCGACAAGCTGTCCGTCTGGCTCGCCTTCTGGAACGAGGCGCGCACCACGCCCGAACTCAATGCGCTCAACCGCGACCTCTACCGTGGCTACCGCGCGGTGATCACTCGGCTGATGACCGAGGCGGCGCGCGAGCGCGGCGTCGCACTCGACGCGCACCGCGCGACCGTCGGGCTGACCGCCCTGATCGACGGCCTGTGGCTCGAATGGACGCTGGATGCGGAAGCCTTCTCGCCGGCCGAGGCCGAGGCGGTCTGCCAAGACTACCTCGACCGCCTGTTCGCCGCGCCGCCGGCATCGTGATAGCCTCGCCGCTCGATCACGAAAACGCCAGACCGGGAGCCGAGCGCAGTGACCGATGAATTCATGGTTCAGGCAATCGCCGAGGCGCGGGCGAGCTACCAGGAAGGCGGCCTGCCGATCGGTTCGCTGCTGGTCAAGGACGGCCGGGTGCTCGGTCGCGGCCGCAACATGCTCTATCAAAACAGCGATCCAACCGGCCACGCCGAAATGGAGGCCTATCGAGACGCCGCGCGGCGCGCCGCCGAGACGCACACACCCAACGAGATCGAAGCGCTGGTCATCGGCGGCACCGTCTACACGACGATGATGCCCTGCGAGATGTGCGCCGGCGCGATCATACGCTTCCAGGCCACGCGGGTCGTCGTCGCCGAGACGCGCAGCTACCGGCCCTCGGCGACCCAGCGGCTGATGGAGATGCAGGGCATCGAGGTCGTCGTGCTCGACGAAGCGGACTCGGTCGCGCTGGTCGAGACTTACTATGCCGAGCATCCGGACAAACGAGAGGCGTGGATGTCGCCATGCGAGCCCGACTTACAGCTTTAGGCGCGCCGCTTGGCGTCGCGGCGGCCGTGTTCCTGCTGTGCGCCGGGCCGGCGCGCGCCGAGGCCGAGGTCGACCTTCAATTGATCCTGGCGATCGATTCGTCGGCGAGTATCGATACGCAAGAGTTCGACCTGCAAATGGCCGGCATCGCCGCAGCGTTTCGCGACGGCGAGGTCGTCGAGGCGATCCGCTCGGGTCCCTTCGGGCGGATCGCCGTTGCCGCCATATTCTGGGCCGAGGCGGGCTACCCGATCGACGCGACGCCGTGGTACGTCGTCGGCGACGCCGCCAGCGCAGTCGTCTTCGCTCGGACCATCGCGCTTTGGCCGCGCCGGGTCGAGGGCGGCACCGGCATCGGCAGCGCGATCTTCACCGGCGTCAAGATGCTCGAGGCCAGCGGATATATCAGCCCACGCCAGGTCATCGACCTCTCGGGCGACGGCCGCGAGACGACCATGCGCGAGTTCCGCATCACGCCGAGCCTGGCGCGCAACATGGCGGCGGGCCGCGGCATCACGGTCAACGGCCTGGCGATCCTGGACGACGAACCCGACCTCGGCGCCTATTACCGCCACGAGGTGATCGGCGGTCCGGGCGCCTTCGTCGAGATCGCCGACACGATCGACGACTTCGCCCGGGCGATGCGCGTCAAGCTGTTGCGCGAGATCGAACACCGCCCGGTGGTCGGCCAGATCGCCGCCCCGCCCGCGTCCTGACCCAGCTCGAAAGCGAGACGACCATGACCGAAGGCCTCACGACGCCGCTCACCGATCTCCTCGGCATCGCCGCGCCGATCGTCCAGGCGCCGATCAGCGACCTCGTCCGGCCACCGCTCGTCGCGGCGGTATCGAACGCCGGCGGCCTCGGCGTCCATCCCTTTTCCTGGAGCGAGCCTGCGACGCTTGACGGCATCATCGCGGAGACCCGCGCGCTGACGGCCAAGCCGTTCGCCGTCAACCTCGCGCTCTACCTCGATCAGGACGAGCGCCTCGGCGTCTGCCTCGACGCCGGTGTCGCTTTGGTCTCCTTCTTCTGGGGCGATTCCAGCCAGTTGGTCGGTCGCGTGCATGCCGCCGGCGCCAAGGCGATCCAGACGGTGGCGAGCGCCGACGAGACGAAGCGCGCGGTCGACACCGGCGTCGACGTCATCGTCGCCCAGGGCTGGGAGGCAGGCGGCCACGTCCGGGGTGAGGTCGGCTCGATGGCGCTGATCCCCGCCGTCGTCGACGCGGCCGGTGACGTGCCCGTCATTGCCGCCGGCGGCATCGCCGACGGCCGCGGTCTCGCCGCGGCGCTCATGCTCGGCGCCGCCGGCGTCTGGATGGGCACCCGCTTCGTCGCGAGCCGCGAGGCCGTCACCCATCCCGGCTACCTCGACCGCCTTGTCGAGGCGCGCGAAAACGAGACCGAGATCGGCACCCTGTTCGATCTCGGCTGGCCCGATGCGCCCCACCGGACGCTGCGCAACAGCACCATCGAAGCGTGGCGCGCCGCCGGCTCGCCGCCCTCCGGCGCGCGCCCCGGCGAGGGCGAGCCGGTCGCAGCCTACGCCGACGGCAGTCCGATCCTCCGCTACGAGCATGAGCCGCCGGCCAATGACATGACGGGCGACTGGGAGGCCATGACGCTCTTCGCCGGGCAGGGCGTCGCCTTGGTCGGCGACGTCAAGCCGGCGGCCGACATCGTCGCCGACACCGTCGCCGAGGCGCGCCGTGTGCTGGCGCGCTGGGCAGGGGCGGCATAGCCACGCCATGACCGGCGCGCGCGATCGAAAAGCCCGCGACTTTCGAGCTCCCGACCGGCTATCGTGGCCGCCGACGCGCTGGTGCGAATTGCCGATCAATAATTCCAACAAGGAGAGACCATGAGTGACATCGTCAGGACCACGCGCCGCGGCAAGGTGCTGGAAATCGTCTTCGACCGACCGCCGGTCAACGCCATCAACCGGGCCGCGAGCCGCGCGCTTTACGGCGCCTTCGCCGAGCTGCGCGACGACCCCGATCTGATCATCGGTATCGTCACCGGCACCGGCGACAAGGTCTTCTCGGCCGGCTGGGACCTCAGGGAAGCGTCGACGCCCGGCTACGACACGATCGACGAGAACGATCCCGAGCAAGGCTCGGGTGGCGGCGGCTTCGCCGGCAATACCGAGCTGTGGGACTGCCACAAGCCGCTGATCGCCGCCGTCAACGGCGTCGCGGTCGGCGGCGGATTTGAGCTGGCGCTCGGTTGTGACCTGATGGTCGCCGCCGAGCACGCCACCTTCGGCCTGCCTGAGATGCAGCGCGGTCTGCTCGCCGACGCCGGCGCGATCCAGCGCCTGCCCCGGCGCATTCCTTACAATGTCTGTATGGAGCTGTTGCTGACCGGACGCTGGATGAGCGCCGCCGAGGCCATGCAATGGGGCCTCGTCAACCGTGTCGTGCCTGCCGACAAGCTGATGGACGAAGCGCGCGCTTTGGCCAACGAGATCGCCGAAGGCGCCCCGCTCGCCATGCAGGCGCTCAAGGCGATCATGCAGGAGATCGAGATGCTGCCGCTCCGTCAAGCCATGGCGAAGTCCAAGAAGGGTAAGAGCGGCGTCGACGCCTACGAACGCATGGCCCAATCCGAGGACTACCTAGAGGGCCCCCTCGCCTTCACCGAAAAGCGCAAGCCCAATTGGAAGGGCCGCTAGGCGCTGAAGCCACCGAGGAATTTGCGCCGTAGGGGCGGGTTTCAAACCCGCCCCTGCAAACATCGTAACCCTGTGATTCAAAGCGACTGTAGCCGTCGCCGTACGCGGATCTGCATGAGCATGGCGACGACGGCGAGCGCGAGCGCGAGGCCCGACCAGACGCCGACGCCTTCGTAGCCGAGGCCGAAGCCGAGGGCGGGCAGGCGGCGCCACCGACCAGCCGGTAGCCGGCGGGCGCAATGGCCAGCGCGGCGCCTACGCGCCGACTTCCCCGTCCCGCGCCTCGTCTTCGTCCGGGTCGGGGTCGCCTAGCTCGCCGTCCTCTGGCCCCTGCCCGTCCTCGGCCTCGACCTGCTTTTGCTTGGCGCGCCACTTGCGCCGCCAGGCCTCCTTGTCGCCGCTGTATTCCTTGGGCAGCATGGCGTTACGCCACCTCGCTGATTTGGTGTTCGGCCGCCTCGAGCCAGGCGGGGAAACAAATTGCAACTTTGTATATTGATAAGACCATTCAAAATCGCCACGTCATCGACGGAATGTTGGCCAATGTGCGTCAGTTAAACAAATACGGGAAGCAGTAGACATGACCAATCAAACCTGCCCGATTTGGGGAACCCCGGCAACGTATATCGGACACATTGGACCGACGGATTCCGAACTGTGGGATTCGCCGCGCGCAGGAGGTCGGTTCGTAGTAACAGCAGAGGCAGTGGCGGAGGTCGGCGATGTACCAGATGGCGACAAAATTCGACTGACGACGTGGATTGTGAATCAAAATCGGTTGAGTTCTACCCCGCCAGCAGTTGCATTGGGGGATATTGATAGGATTAAGGCTGATCGTGATCTTACCGTCTTGGAGCGGCGTGACGCGCTATTGACCTATCTTCAACGGAAGGAGACACGAATTGGTTCTGGTGTACAAGTCGGCGGTACCGTCAGCAAAGAATATCTAGTTTCTCAAGCCGAGCTTCTAGCCTGGACCGGCTCTCTAGACCACAAAGAGGTGTACTACCTCATCGATTCTAGCGTCGATACTGGACATACAAAACTAATTAAATCTCCACAACCAACGCTACGTTTAACGACTCACGGGTATGAATATCTCCAAAATCTTCAGTCCGTTCAGAGTAGCTCAGAACAAGCATTCGTTGCGATGTGGTTCGATGAAACCATGAGACAGGCATACGACATGGGATTTCACACTGCGATTACCGATACCGGGTATAGACCGAAGCGCATCGATCGGAAGGAACACATAACCAAGATTGACGATGAAATTGTCGCCGAAATCCGCCGATCGCGTTTCGTTGTCGCTGATTTTACGTCGGAACCCGACAACCCACGAGGCGGCGTCTATTTCGAGGCCGGGTTCGCTTACGAATTACAAATACCTGTAATTTGGACGTGCCGAGATGATCTAATTCATCACGTTCATTTTGATACGCGCCAGTTCAATCATATAGTCTGGTCGGCCCCGGACGATCTCTATACCAAGCTCAAAAATCGCATTGGCGCCGTCATCGGTGAGGGTCCGTTGACCAAAGTCACGATCGAACACTGACCGCTTCACCAAGCGTTCAGTCATCGCAGAACAATTTCGCGATACAAAGCGATATTCGACGGTAAACTAATCTGGGTTTGAGTAGTCAAATGCCGGGAAAAAGGGGTAACTCCTCGCCTGCAGGGGTACGGCGACGTTTTTGGTCTGCAGGTGCGATCTTTACCGCCATATCAAAGCCAGAAAAGAAGATAGTCAGTAGATCACGCGCTTCCTTTGATTCAAACGTCGGCAGGCCGCTTTGATGGCAAACTTTGGCGGTTCTCGCTCCATCATCGTCGACACTGAAATCTATAAACTCAATCGGAAAACCAGCCACTTCTCCTCGGGCGAATGCCCGTCGTACGATCCAGGAATAAAACGACCATTGCCGTGGAGTAAGTACAAAACTCTTCCTCGGTTGCGGCACTAATATGGTCGGTCCAGATTCTCGCAAGATCAAGGGGCCAGGCCGAATGGTCGTCATCAACCTAGGCGCAGGTCTCAATTGCAAGCGCTTGGTTGAAAGTGGGACTGCTCGGAATTTGCCACCGCCGTATTTACGATAAAGGCACCGAGCGACATCTACATTGTGGTCCCGGCCCTTCTTGTGTCCTCAATTAGCACAAGTTGCCGCCGCCTCATCCTCACTTCGACATTTCGAAACGATGTCATGGCTGGCATCAACAAACGGACCATACCCCCAAACCGGTGGCCGCTTCCAAAACTCCAAAAGGTTTTCAGCAGTAGCTTTGGCGTTCGAATCTTCGGTTGAATATGTGCTCGCAACCAAACGAGCGATATCCTGCGCTGGGGGAGCTGATCTACTGGCCATGTACTTTTCGACGGTCGATGGGGAAAAATCGCTGATAGTGTAGTCGGAGAACGAGATAATTACCACATATAGCGTGGCGAGTCGATTCGGAATGCGCCCTATTTGTTCTCAAATTCCGCCTGTATCAATGAATTTTATGTACGCTGTCCACAGATTGAAAATGTTGGAAAATCAAATCATCGTCAATGATATCGCCGGGCGCAACAATCTTGTCATTGAATACAGCGTCCCAAGGACCACCAGATGCATGAGTTAGGTCAACTAAATGAAATGTAGTAATTTTCGAATAATATAAAAATATTTCTTCGACGAGGTATTTTTCTGACGAATTGAACTCTGGTCGCGATTCTACGCTGAGAGATGTTTCGAAATCGAATATCTCGGCTCGTCCCGTGATCGGACTCGCGCTTGGCGTTTCGCGAAACGCTTCGTACACCAGTCTAATCACTGGTCCATAATTCCATGCTTCGAACGATTGCCGAATAAGTGGTCCTGAATTCCGGGCAAGCCACCACCCGTGCGTGAAGTAGAGCAACTTTTGAAGGTGCAACATAGTAAGCGGACGTGAATATTGATCTGACAAGTCTAAAAGATGGTTCGCGACCGCACGTGCATCATGCGCCATGAGTCAAAGACCTTTGCCAGTCCACATTACAAGGTTAACGATAAAATATTGTTTTAGCCAGAAATTTGGAGCGATTTTTCAAGAGAGTCCTTCCTATCGATCCCGGTTTGGCAAAGTGAGATGGAGTTCCAAATCACTCAATTACGCGACCTCGCTGACCTGGTGCTCGGCCGCCTCGAGCCAGGCCGGGTTGATCTCGACGCCCCAGCCGGGGCCGTCGGGGATGGCGACTTTGCCGTCGCGCGCTTCGAGCGCGGGCGTGAAAAGGCCGTCCTGCCAAGGATAGTAGTCGAGGCCCTCGATCGAGAACTCGACGTAGGGTCCGGCGTTGGCGATCGCGCCCATCATGTGCAGCGTGAAGACCGTGACCATCGAGAGATTGGCGCAATGCGGCGTGCAGGGCAGGCCCGCGTCTTGCGCCATTCTGGCGACGCGCAAGGCGCGGGTCAGGCCGCCGACATAGCAGATGTCGGGCTGGACGACGTCGACAGCGCGCATCTCGATCATGCGGCGCCAGGTCGGCAGATCGCAGTCCTGCTCGCCGCCGGTGACGTCGAGCGCGAGCGCGCGGGTTACCTCGGCCGTCCAGTCGAGCTCCCAATAGGGACAGGGCTCCTCGAAATGGACGACGCCGTTGTCCTCGAGCATGCGGCCGAGCGTGATCGCCCGAGCCGGCGTGTAGCAGCTGTTGCCGTCGACCAGCAGCGTTGCGTCGTCGCCGAGTGCTGCGCGCACCGCCGGGACGATCGCCTCGGAGCGGCCGGGCCATTCGTCCTCGTCGCGGCCGACCTCCTTGCCGACGCGGAACTTGAAGGCGTCGTAGCCGTGCGCGTCGCGCAGCCGGGCGAAACGCGCGGCCTCGTCCTCGGGCGTGATGTCGCGGCGCATGCTCGAGGCATAGACCCGGAGCGGCCGCGGCGTGCCGCCCAAGAGTTCGCAGACGCTCTTGCCCTCGAGCCGGCCGCGCAGGTCCCACAGCGCGGTGTCGAGCCCGCCAATCGCGCGGCGCAGGTACGAGCCCGGAAACTTGTGCTCGCGCTCGGGGATCAGATCGACCAGCGCGTCGATGTCGGCGGCGTCGGCGCCCAGCGCGTGGGGCGCGACCTGGCGGTGCATCACGGTCGCCGCGATGTCCGAGAAATAGGGCGAAATCTGGCCCCAGCCCTCGGCCCTGTCGTCCGTCGTGACGCGGACGAAGCTGACGTCCTCGGTGCTGAACGTCTCGATTCGGGCGATTTTCATGATGCGCCGAGCGGCACGCCCTCGACCGTGATGCGGTGCATCAGACGGCGCTCGCCGCCGTAGTCGTTGGCGGCGTAGTGCCAGGTCGCCCGATTGTCCCAGAAGGCGATCGAGCCGGGCGCCCATTGGAAGCGGCAGACGAACTCGGGCCGCACCGCGTGCTCGTAGAGATAGTCGAGCAGCGGCTTCGATTCCTCGTCGGTCCAGCCCTCGAAGCGCAGGGTGAAGCCGGGGTTGACGTATAGCGCCTTGCGCCCGGTGTCGGGATGGCGCAGCACGACCGGGTGGACGGCGTCCTGAGTGGCGAGCTCGGGATTGCCGGTACGGCCTTCGATGTCGGCGTCGTCGTGATAGCTGTCCTCGCCGAAGACGTGGCAGCTCGAATGCTCCGCGCGCAAACCGGCAAGCATCGCCTTCATGCCGTCGGATAGCGCGTCATAGGCCGCGTACATGCCAGCGAACAGCGTGTCGCCGCCGAGCGGCGGCACCTCGAGCGCGTAGAGGATCGAGCCCAGCGCGGGCGCCGTGTCGTAGGAATGGTCGGTGTGCCAGCTGCCGCCGATGTTGGTCTCCTGGTGAGGCTCCTTGCGCACCTCGGCGATCATCGGATAGCCGTCGACCGATTCGAAGAAGCGGTTGATGTTGATCGCGCCCCAGCGCTCGGCGAAGGCGATGTGCTGCTCGGGCGTGATGTCCTGGTCGCGGAAGAAGATGACGCCATAGCGGTGGAAGGCGTCGCGCACTTCGACAAACTGTTCGTCGCTCAGGCCCCGAGCGAGATCGACAGCGTGGATCTCGGCACCCAGCGCCGGCGCGGATTGCCGTACGTCGATGGTTTGGTATGACTGGGTCATCGTCACATCCTCCGATTAGAACACGATTACGTTGCGCAGCGCTTCGCCCCGGTTGACCTCGGCGAAGGCCTCGTTGATCTCTTCGATCGGATAGCGGTGGGTGATCAGCTCGTCGAGCTTGAGCCGGCCCTGCTGGTACAGCTCGACCAGCTTGGGCACGTCGACGCGCAGCCGCGTCGAGCCCATCTTGCTGCCGACCACCCGATGCCCGCAGTCGGCCAAACTGAGCGCCTCGAAGGCCACCTTGGCGCCGACCGCGGGCATGCCGACGATGACCATGGTGCCCGAGCGCCTGAGCAGCCCGACGCCCTGCTCCATCGCCTTGACGCTGCCGACGGTGACGAACACGTAATCGGCGCCGCGGCCGCCGGTGACGGCGCGCACCGCCGCGGCGGCGTCTTCGGCCGCCGGGTTGACGGTGTGGGTCGCGCCGAACGCCCTGGCGGCCTCGAGCTTGGCGTCGGAGAGATCGAGCGCGACGATGGTATGCGCACCCGACAGCACGGCGCCCTGGACGCTGTTCAACCCGACGCCGCCGGTGCCGATGACCACGACGCTCGAGCCCGAGGGCACCTTGGCGGTGTTGACCACCGCGCCCAGCCCGGTGATGACGCCGCAGGCGAGCAGCGAGGCGCTGTCGAACGGCAGATCCTTGGGGATCGTCACCGCCTGCGACTGGTCGACGACGACATATTCGGCGAAGGCGCCGGTGCGCAGGCCCTGGACCAAGGCGCGGCCGTCGGGGAAGTGCAACCGCCCCGCCTGGTCGATCGGAAAGCTGCCCTCGCACATCACCGGGTCGCCCTGGGCGCAGTAGAAGCAGCGCCCGCAGGAGCGGATCAGGGTGACGACGACATGGTCGCCGGTCTCGACCAGCGTGACGCCGGGGCCGACCGCCTCGACGATGCCCGTCGCCTCGTGGCCGTAGACCGCCGGCAACTCGCCGCCCCAGGCGCCCTCGGCGTAGTGGATGTCTGAGTGACAGATCGCGCAGGCCGCCAGCTTGACCTTGATCTCGCCGGCTTGCGGCTCATCGATCGTGATATCCTCGACGACCAGCGGCTTGCCGAATTCGTAGCAGACGGCTGCTTTCACGGCGGGTGGCTCCTCGTAGCGCGCAGTGCGTGACCGTTACGGCGGGATATCGCATTAACGACCGGCACGCAATCGCCCATTCCGAACGCGCCGAGAATCCACCGCCGTCATTCTGCCGGGATCAAACCGCCCTATTTCGTATACCATGGGCGAAACGACACACATCGGGGAGGACGAGGCGATGAGCGAGCAGTTCAATCAGCCGATCGGCGGCAACGAAATGCCGCGCTTCGGCGGGCCTGCGACGATGATGCGCCTGCCGGCGGTCGACAGCGCCGAGGGCCTCGACGCCTGCTTCGTCGGCGTGCCCTTCGACATCGGCACCTCGAACCGCGCCGGAGCGCGCCATGGGCCGCGCCAGATTCGCGCCGAATCGACGCTTATGCGACCCTACAACATGGCCACGCGGGCGGCGCCGTTCGACAGCCTGCAGGTCGCCGACCTCGGCGACGTCGCGATCAACCCCTTCAATCTCGCCAAGAGCGTGCAGATCATCGAGGACGCCTACGACGCGATCGCGGCGACCGGCGCCAAGCCGCTCTCGATGGGCGGCGACCACACCATCGTGCTGCCGATCCTGCGCGCGCTGGCCAAGGTTCACGGGCCGGTCGGCATCGTCCACATCGACGCCCACGCCGACGTCAACGACCACATGTTCGGCGAGCCGGTCGCCCACGGCACGCCGTTCCGCCGCATCGTCGAGGAGGGCCTGTGCGACCCCAAGCGCGTCGTCCAGATCGGCCTGCGCGCGACCGGCTACACGGCCGAGGACTTCGACTGGTCGCGCGACCAGGGCATCCGCGTCGTGCAGGCCGAGGAATGCTGGTACCACTCGCTGACGCCCCTGATGGCCGAGGTGCGCGAGCAGGTCGGCGGCGGCCCGGTCTATATCTCGTTCGACATCGACGGCCTCGACCCGGCCTACGCGCCGGGCACCGGCACGCCCGAGGTCGGCGGCCTGACCTCGATGCAGGGGCTCGAGATAATCCGCGGCTGCCGCGGCCTCGACGTCGTCGGCGGCGACCTGGTCGAGATCGCGCCGCCCTACGACCTATCGGGCAACACTGCCATGCTCGGCAGCAACTTGCTTTACGAGATGCTCTGCGTCCTGCCCGGGGTGGTCTACCGGAACTGAGAAGGCAGTCCACATGGCCACCACACATACCCAATTCTCCGGCTCGATTCCCGAGATCTACGACACCCATCTGGGGCCGCTGTTCTTCGAGTTCTACGCGGCGGACCTAGCGCGGCGGCTCGACCTGCCGGCCAGCGGGCGCGTGCTCGAGACCGCCTGCGGCACCGGCATCTCGACCGAGCACCTGCGCGGCACTCTGCGCGATGGCGTGGAGATCGTCGCCACCGACCTCAACCAGGCGATGCTCGACTTCGCCAGCGCCAAACGCGGCGACCTGGCGAACGTCAGCTTCCGCCAGGTCGACGCCCTCGAACTGCCTTTCGAGGACGCCAGCTTCGACGCCGTGACCTGCCAGTTCGGCTTGATGTTCTTTCCCGACAAGGCGGCCCGCATGGCCGAGGCGATGCGGGTGCTGAAGCCGGGCGGCATGCTCGCTTTCAACGTCTGGGATTCGCTGGATGAAAACCCCATCGCGCGGGTTGCCCACGAGACCATTGGGACGTTCTTCAGCGAGGATCCGCCGAGCTTCCTGCTGCTCCCCTTCAGCTATCACCAGCGCGATACCATCGCGGCGCTGGTCTCCGAGGCCGGGTTCGATGCGGTTGCTATCGAGACGGTCGATACGGTGGTCGAGCGCCCGTCGGCGCGGGACCTGGCGACCGGCTTCGTCGAGGGCAATCCGGGCATTCACGAGATCAACGAGCGGGCCACGGCGGGGCCCGAAACAATCGCCGACGCGGTCGCCGAGGCCTTCCGCGGTGCCTTCGGCGACGCGCCGCTGCGCGCGTCGCTCCGGGCCATCGTGGCGACCGCGCGCCGGCCCGGCGTGGCCTACCGGGACTGAGGACCGACGCCTTGCCGCGTCCGCGCCGGGCCGTCGGACTGGTCGTGCTCGTGCTATGGGCGGGCACGGCGCTGGCCGAGCCGGCGCTGATCGCCGAATCCGATCGGTCCTTCTTGGAGCCGCACGACCTGGTCGTCTCGGCCGACGGCAAGCACCTCTACGTCGCCGACGTCGGCAATGACGTCATCAAAGTGCTCGATCCCAAGACACTCGAGACGATCGGCACGCTTGGCGCCGGCGAGCTGAGCGCGCCGCACGACGTCGCGCTCGACGCCGACGGCACGCTGATCGTCGCCGACAGCGGCAACGACCGGATCGTCGCACTGTCACCCGATGGCGGCGATGTCGTCCAGCTCGCCGGCTGGCGCGACGGCCTGGGCAGCCCCGAGGGCGCCGCCACCGCGGCCAACGGCTGGATCTATCTGGCCAACGCGTCGCAGCACACAGTGATGCTGCTGTGGGCCGGCACGGTCATCGACCGGGCCGGTGGCTTCGGCGATGGCCCCAACCAGTACATCCGGCCGCACGACGTCGAGGTCGGCCCCGGCGGCCGGGTCTACGTCGCCGATCCCGGTAACCATCGCATCCAGGTGCTGAGCCGCGAGCTCAGCCCGCTCGAAACGATCGGCGGCGACCCGTATGATTTCAACGAACCCAAGTACATCGCGCTGGACACGCGCGGTTGGCTCTATGTCGCCGACGAGTACAACGACCGTATCGTCGTCATGGACGAGCAGCGCCGCATCGTCGAGACCTTCGGCGCCGGCATGCTCGACCGGCCCGAGGGCATCGAGGTCATCGGCAATTTCATCTGGGTCTCGGACACCCACAACAACCGGATACTTCTGTTTCGGCGGTAATCGACGGTCACGGCACGCTGGGAGGCACGAAAATGTTCACATCGATCGCGGGTAAATCGGTCGTCGTCACGGGCGGCAGCAAGGGTATTGGCAAGGGCATCGCGCGCGTCTTCGCGGCCGAGGGCGCCATGGTGCTGCTGACCGGGCGCGACGCGGCGACCGGCGCGACAGCGGTCGAGGCGATCACCGGCGCCGGCGGCGTGGCGACCTTTCTCGAGGGCGACGTCGTCTCGTGGGACGACATGCGGGCGATGGCCGCCGCCGCGCTCGAGCGACACGGCGGCATCGATATCCTATGCGCCAACGCCGGCATCTTCCCGAGCGCCAACCTGGTCGACATGGCGCCCGAGGATTGGGACGAGACGCTCGGCGTCAACCTCAAGGGCAGCTTCCTCGCGGTCAAGGCCTGCTTGCCGCACATGATCGAGCAATCCAGCGGACGCATCGTCCTGACCTCGTCGATCACCGGGCCGATCACCGGCATGCCCGGCTGGTCGCACTACGGCGCCAGCAAGGCCGGCCAGCTCGGCATGATGCGCGCCGCCGCGCTCGAGCTCGCGCCGCACGGCATCACGATCAACGCGGTCATGCCCGGCAACATCATGACCGAGGGCATGGCCGAGGCCGGCGAGGACTACATCCGCCGCATGGCCGAGACGGTGCCCATGAAGCAGCTCGGCACCGTCGAGGACATCGCCTACGCGGCGCTCTACTTCGCCTCCGACGAGGCCGGCTACGTCACCGGCCAGACCATCGTCGTCGACGGCGGCCAAGTACTGCCCGAAGCGCTGACCGATTGACCGCGCGGCCGAACAATGTACCAAACTATTCAAGAACAACCATTTATCACGGTGTCAGACACCATAAATTTACGATATTCGTTAAAACAACAACTTAGTAGGGTGTCAGACACCTTAGTTGTTGTCACCTTAGTTGCTCTATCGTTTTGGCATTCGTCGTGTTTGCGCGTGCCATCTCGGCTTGGGCGTCCTCACCGGGGACTTTCGGCGACCGCGTCCGTGAACGCCAGCCCGGTCTACAGCGCCGCGGCGTCGGCCAGCACGGTGGCGAAGCGGTCGGCGAGCGCGGCGAGTTCGGCGCGCTGGAGCTGATTGGCGGCGATCACGCCACCCGCGCCGTCGGGCAGGTCGCGGGTCGCGCAGGCGCCGGCCACCACCGAGCAGCGGTAGCCGAGGTCGAGCGCCGCGCGCACCGTCGAGCTGACACACATATGGGTCATGAAGCCGGCGACCACGAGATGCTTGCGGCCGGCCGCGGCCAGCGCGTCGTCGAGGCCGGTCGCGGCGAAGGCGTTGGGCAAAGCCTTCTCGACGACCGCCTCGCCGGCCTCGGGCGCGACCGCGTCGACGATCGCGAAGCTCGGCCCCTCGGGGTCGAACAGGCCGCCCGGCCGGCCGCGATGCTGGACGTGGAACACCGGGATGCCGCGCGAACGCGCCGCCGCGACGAGCCGCGCGCCCTCGGCCAGCGCCGCCTCGACGCCGACGAGCGGCAGGTGGCCATCGAGGTATTCGCGCTGGCAATCGATCATCACCACCGCGGCGTCGGCCGGGTCGACCGACGCGGGCGCCGCGCCGGCCATCTCGAGCAGGGTCTTGGGTTGGGTCATGGCATCATTCTCTCTGCGCGATGTCGTGTGGGCGCGATCTTACGGGCTGGGAGTTGGGGCGCAAGTCGGCCTGACGCGGGCCGAAGCTCAATAAACGTAAGCAGTATACCTTATCTCAGTAATTAAATGTATACTGCTTACGTTTAAATTTGCGGCGCTCGCGCTCGACGCCGCCTAGGCGGCGTTGGCGGCGGGGAAGGGATATCCCTTCCCCACACCCCTACCCACTCGAGCCGAGACAAGGTTCTATCAGGCCCGCTCGGGCACCCACCACTCCTCGCCGCGCACCGTCGTCACGTACTCCGGCCAGCGGTAGTGGATCGGCGCCTCGAAGTCGCTCGGGAGAAGCGGCGCGACCCACTTCGAGCCGCCGATGCCGCCGCCGGTGCGCGCGTCGAACTCGGCCTTGGCGCGATCGATCCCGGCGGAGTCGGTCAGCAGATCCACGATGGTCGCGCCGATGCAGCGCGCCGCGGCGAACACCATAGGGTCGATCGCCGGCGCATAGCCGCCGAGCGCGTTCCATACCCAGGCCGGGTATTGGTAGCCGGGCTCGGGCAGCTGCAGCCGCGGCCGGCCGATGAACAGGCGCACGGTCGGCGCGTGCCAGGTGTAATCGACGTAGTCGTCCGACGTGTAGTTGAGCTGCCACGGTGGCAGCGCCGAACGCACCGCCGCCTCGGCGTCTTGCGGGGTCGTAAGTTCCATCATGCCCTGGATGAACGGCGCCGCCATCGGCTCGAGCCCCAGGTTCGTCTGAATCTCGCGGGCGAAGGCCACGGCCTCGTCGCCGAATACCGGCGCGCCGGTCGCCTCCAGGTTGCGGTAGGTGATCTCGGCCATGGCATGGTTGGCGAGGCCCACGCGGGTCTTGGTGACCCAGTCACTGGTAACTTCGCAGTGGGTGATCCGGGCGACATGCTCGGCGTTGTGGTCGAGCACTTGTGTAATGCGCTCGGCCATCGCCAGCGTCGGGCAGCGCCAGGCGTACTGGATCTGGCTGAAGCGCGGCGGCAGATTGTCCGAGGTCGCCTGGCCGGCGGCGAGGATCGCCTCGTTGAGCGTCCACGTGCCGGTGTGCGGCAGCATCGCCTCCTTGGTGTATTTCGTCGTCGTGTACATCAGGCAGACCGCGTCGATCGCGCCCGGCGCGCGCGCCTGGGTGTGCGAACTGCCCGGCTCGCCGCCCGCGCCCATGCCGGCCCAGGTCTCGGGCTCGACGCATTCGAAGGTATAGACCTTGCTCCAATAACAGCCGCAGTGGGTCTCCCAGACGCAGGTGTTGGCGAGGTCCGACAGATAGGCCGGGTGGAAGCTGATCGCGGCGTCGATGTCGTCGAAGTAGCCGCGCGCGGCGTGCACCGGCTTGGAGCCGCAGACCTTCTCGGCCGGCTCGCCGAAGAACTTGAGACGCCCCTCGATGCCGTGCTCTTCGATCGCCGCCTTGGCCGCCAGCACGCCGCCCAGCGCGCCGATGCCGAGCCCCGAATGCGGGTCGGTATGGCCGGCGGCCCAGCGGTGCACACCCTCGCGCGGCGCCGCATACGGCGTCTGCTGCTGCGAGTTGCCCGGCACCGCGTCGTATTCGGCGTAAGACGCGATGACCGGGCCCTTTTCGCCCCAGGTCGCGCAGAACGCGGTCGGCATGGTCGCCGAGCCGGCCTCGACTTCGAAGCCCTCGGCGCGCAGCCGCTCGACATACCAGGCGGCCGATTTGTACTCGCGCCAGGCGGGCTCGGCGAAATGCCAGATCGTCTGATGCCAGTCGGACAGATTTCGCTCGTTGGCGGCGACCCAGTCGATCGCGGTTTGCTTTGCCGGCGTCATCATGCAACCCTCCCTTCGCGTTGACCGCCCCGGCTTAGCCCGGCCATCTCACCATGGACAGGCGCGTCATCGCGTCGGGCGGTCGCCGATCCGCCAGAAGAAGGCCGCGGAGCGTAGCCTGGGCTACGCGCAAGGCCTTCGACGCCGCGCACGCCCCGCCCGGCGCGACCCTTAAGGACGGCGGAAATCGGACGACAGGCCGCGTCAAAGCGCTTGCCCGATGCGACAGCATCGTGGCCCGCGCGCTTTTCCTAGCCTGTCGTCCGATTTCCGCCGTGCCGTACCTGTCCATGGTGAGAAGTCCGGGTTAGGGGCGCTACATCCTAGCCGATCAACCACCGTGCAGCGAGGGCCAGGGGTGTCGAACGACTGCGATTTCCTCGTCATCGGCGCCGGCATCGCGGGCGCGTCGGCGGCCTATTTCCTGGCCGAAAAGGGCCGGGTCACCGTGCTCGAGCGTGAGGACGCACCGGGCTACCACACGACCGGACGCTCCGCCGCGCTGTTCATTGCGAGCACCGGCCCGCCCACGGTCTGCGCGCTGGCCAGAGCCGCGCAGCCATTCTTCGAGACGCCGCCCGCCGGCTTCGCTGAACATCCATTATTGACGCCGCGCGGCGCGCTGACCTTCGCCCGGCCGGGCGAAGAGGGCGCGCTCGCCGCGTTGTTCACCGATATATCGAGCGCCGCGCCGACGGCACGCATGATCGACGCGGCCGAGGCGATCGTGCTGTGCGAAGCGCTCGAGCGCAAGGCGATTGCCGCCGCCATCTGGGAGCCCGACGTCTTCGACATCGATGTCGGCGCCATGTTGGCCGGCTATCTGAGCGGCCTCAAGGCGCGCGGCGGCACGCTGGTGACCGGCGCCGAGGTCACCCGCCTGGCGCGCGCCGACGGCCGGTGGACCGCCGAGACCACGGCCGGAAGCTTCACCGCGCCGGTCGTCGTCAACGCCGCCGGCGCCTGGGCCGACGTCATCGCGGGGCTCGCCGGCGTCACGCCCGTTGGCCTGGTGCCCAAGCGGCGCACGGCGTTCACCTTCGACCCGCCCGCAGGCATGGACTGCGACGCCTTCCCGGTCGTCGGTGACGTCACGGACAGCTTCTACTTCAAGCCCGAGGCGGGCCGTGTGCTGGTCAGCCCGGCCGACGCGACGCCCAGTCCGCCCTGCGACGCACAGCCCGAGGAACTCGACGTCGCCATCGCGGCCGACCGCATGGAACGGGTGACCACGTTCGAGGTTCGCCGCGTGACCCACAAATGGGCGGGTTTGCGCAGCTTCGTCGCCGATGGCTTGCCGATCGCCGGCTTCGCGCCCGACGCGGGCGGCTTCTTCTGGCTCGCCGGCCAGGGCGGCTACGGCATCCTGACCTCGCCCGCCATGGGCCGCCTGACTGCCGCCTTGGCGACCGGTGAACCCATGCCGGCCGACATCCTGGCGCAAGGCGTCACCGCCGATGACCTGGCGCCAGGCCGCGCGGGACTCACGTCGGTCTAGGCCCGGTTACTTCCAGGCGAAAGCCGGCTGGTCGTAGTGCGCGACGCGGGTCGGCTCGCCGCGCAGCGCGACCTCGCGGAACTGGTAGAGAATTGCGGCAGTCGGCGCGAACAGGTGGTGGCCGAGTGTCGGGAGCGGCGCTGAAAGAACCGGGTGCTCGCTCTCGGGCGTCATCTCCAGATGGGGGATTTCGGGGCTGTCGAGCTCGGTGAACGGGACCTGGAATACGCGCGCGACCTCGACCGCGTCGGGTACCAAGTCGACCGCGCCCGCGCCCCAGACGACGATCGGCGTGATGCGAAAGCCCGAGCGCGTCGGGCAGTCGTCGAGCGTGCCGAGGATGTCGCCGGGATCGAGCGTCACGCCCAGCTCTTCCGCCATTTCGCGGAGCGCCGCCTGGATCGGCGTTTCGCCCTCGTCGAGCCGGCCGCCGGGCAGCGCGTACTGGCCGCCGTGCCGGCGCAGGCTGTCCGGCCGCTTGGTCAGGAGGACGCCCGCCTCGCCGCCGTCCTCGCCTTCGACGATGACGATGGCGACCGCGGCCTGCCTGAGCGTGTCGTCATCGATGCCGCGCCGCTCGAACGCGGCAAGATTTCCTGCGATGTCGCGGCGCAGGCCGTCGCCGAACGCGAAGTCGGTCAGGCGCACGACGGGAGAGCGCTCTATACCGCGTCGCGGCGCAGCGGCTGGCACATGCAGTGGACGCCGCCGCCGCCCATGGTGAACATGGTGACGTCGGGGTCGTAGACGGTGAAGCCATGGGCGCGCAGCCGCGCGTTTAGGTCCGTGCTCTGCGCCGTCGACAGCACCTTGTCGTTGCCCAGTGCGACGACGTTGCAGCCCAAGGCCATGGTGTCGCGGTAGCTGACCGGCACGATCTCGATGCCCTTGCCCTCGAGCCACTCGATGATGCTGTCGTCGGTCGTGTCGAGGCAGACCGCGGCGAGCTTGTGGCCGAGCATGCAGACCATCAGGTCGATGTGCACGTAGTGCTCGGCGATCGGCGCCAGGCGCACCTCCCAGCCCTCGGCCTCGAACCAGCCCTGGGCCTGCTTGGCGGCGGGCTCCTGGGTGCGCTCGCCGCAATAGCCGATCAACACGCAACCCGGTTCGATAACGTCGAAGTCGCCGCCCTCGAACGAGGCGGCGGTGATCATGTTGTAGATCGGGATTCCCGCACCCTGATAGAAGCGGATGACCGGCGCGTACTCGCCGCGACGCCACCACTGGGCCATCTGGGTGATGACCGCGCCGTACGGCGTCATGAAGCTCGAATCGCGCGCGTACACTTGATACGGCAGTGTCTCCTCGGTCTCCAGGTAGTGGCAGGTCGCTCCGGCGTCCTCATAGGCCTGGACCACTTCGTCGTGCTGCTTCATGGCGAGCTGCCGGTCGAACTTGGCGCCGCTCTTGAGCGTCGCCTTCGAGATCGAGCTGGTCGGCAGCCAGTGGAAATACTCGGGCCGGCACAACAGCACATCATGCAGCGCGCCGTATTCCGAATTCACGCCCCAGCCGTTGGCTGTTTCGCTGGTCGTCATGTCCTCACCTATCGAAGAGATTTGATGTCATTCGAGCGGCCGGGACAGTATCATCACCGGCCAGCAGACGGCAACCGATCCGCGCGGCGATTGCCCGGCGCATCGCACCGATTTCTTGGAGGACCGATGAGCACCAACGTTACCTGCGGCCAGGCCGTGCCGATGCTTCTGGAGGCCTACGGCGTCGATACCGTGTTCGGCATTCCGGGCGTCCATACGCTCGAGCTTTACAAGGGCATGACGGAAACCAGGATCCGCCACGTCCAGACGCGCCACGAGCAGGGCGCCGGCTTCATGGCCGACGGCTACGCGCGCGTCTCGGGCCGGCCCGGCGTCTGCCTGTTGATCACCGGTCCTGGCGTGACCAACGCCGCGACCGCGATGGGCCAGGCGTTCTCCGATTCGATCCCGATGCTGGTCGTCTCGAGCACCAACGCGACGGCCGACATCGGCATGGGCCGCGGCCGGCTGCACGAGATCACCTCGCAGGACGCCGTGACCGCGCCGCTCACCGCCTTCAGCAGGACCGCGCCGTCGGCCGCCGACGTGCCCAACCTGATGGCACGCGCGTTTGCCGTGTTCCGCAACGCCCGCCCGCGCCCGGTGCATATCTCGCTGCCGCTCGACGTGCTCGACGCGCCCGGCGACTTCGACCGCACGCCGCGCGTGCCCGCGCCGCCGCCGGCGCCGGCGGCCCCCTCGGTCGAGGCGGCGGTTGCCATCCTCGCCGGCGCCAAGCGGCCGGTGATCATCGCCGGCGGCGGTACGGTCGCATGCGCCGCCGCGGTGACCGCGCTCGCCGAGACGCTCGGCGCCGCCGTCTTGCCGACCATCGCCGGCAAGGGCGTGGTGCCCGACGACCACCCGCTGTGCCTCGGCGCCAACCTCTCGAACAAGCCGGCGCAGGAGTTCCTGGCGACCGCCGACGTCGTCGTCGCGATCGGCACCGAACTCGCCGAGACCGACTTCTGGGTCGACCGGGCACCGATCAACGGCAAGCTGATCCGTATCGACATCGATGCGTCATCGACCCAGCGCGACTACCCGGCGGCCGCCGCCATGGTCGGCGACGCGGGCCAGGCGGTCGAGGCGATCCTGGCGTGCCTCGACGGCGCCGCCGGCCCCGGCTTCGCCGACGGCGAGCTGAGCGCGGTGCGCGACGCGCTGGCGGCGTTCATCCCGCCGCTCGACCGCATTCACGGCCAGGTGCTCGACGCGTTGCGCGCGGCGCTGCCCGACGACGGCGTCGTCTTCTCGGACGCGACGCAGATCGCCTACACCGGCAACTATTATTACCCGTGCCGCCAGCCGCGCACGTGGTTCCACCCGACCGGCTTCTGCACGCTGGGCTGGGCCATGCCGGCGGCGATCGGCGCCAAGCTCGCCGCGCCCGAGCGGCCGATCGTCGCGCTCGCCGGCGACGCCGGCTTCCTGTTCACGGTGCAGGAGCTGGCGACCGCGGTCGAGCTCGAGCTGCCGCTGCCGATCGTGTTGTGGAACAACGACGGGCTCGGCGCGATCCGCGCCGGCATGGACGACCAGGACATCCCGCAGATCGCCGTCAACCCGCGCAACCCCGACTTCATCATGATGGCCAAATCATTCGGCTGCCACACCGCGCAGCCCGACAGCCTCGAGGCCTTCCAAGAAGCGCTGGCGGCGGCCTTCACGGCCGACGCCCCGACCCTGATCGAGGTGCGCCAGGACGCGCCGTATCTAGGCGGAGGCTCGGCTTAGGTCCGATACGACGGGTCGGTTCGGTCGAGGCCGCGGAGCAGGGCTTCCCAGGCCAGATTCTTGCTTTCTCTCGGCGTGTTGAAGTCGCTGGCGACCTGCTCGCAGATCTCGTCGGCGACCGGCGTGATCGGCGCGCCGATCGACTGCGCGTCGATCTGGATCTTGCACGCCATCTCGAGGAAATACATGCGCACGAACGCCTCGCCGACGGTCTCGCCGGTGGTCAACAGGCCGTGGTTGCGCATCACCAGGACGTTCAACTCGCCGAGGTCGGCCGACAGCCGCGCGCATTCCTCGTGCTCGTCGGCGAAGCCCTCGTAGGCGTGATAGGCGACGCGGTCGTGGAACGCCATGGCGTGCTGGCTGATCGGCAGCAGGCCGCTCTCCAGGCACGAGACCGCAACGCCGGCGCGGGTGTGCGTATGCAGCGCGCAGGTGACGTCGGGCCGGCCGGCGAGCACAGCGCCGTGGATGATGTAGCCCGCCCAGTTGATGCCCCATTCACTCTCGCCGACGACGTTGCCGTCCGGATCGACCTCGACCAGGCTCGAGGCGGTGATCTCGTCGAACATCAGGCCGTAGGGGTTGAGCAGGAAGTTACCGTCCTTGCCGGGCAGCCGCGCCGAGACATGGGTGAAGATCAAGTCGGTCATACCGAACTTGGGCATCAGCCGGTAGCAGGCGGCGAGCTGCACCCTGGTTTCCCACTCGGCGGCGTCGTAGAGCGGCGTTTGATCGCTGGTCGTGGCGGTGGCGGTGACCGACATGTCTCGTCTCCGAATGTAAGAATTCGGCGCCAAGAATGGCCCCGGCGCCAGGCGAGGTCAACCGCGCCGTGGGCGTGGCGGCCGCGCCGACGGCAAGGCTGATGCGCTCTCCGCGCATGGCCGAATGTCTTTGACTGGCGTGCCGCGCGCCCAGATGATGACCGCCATGGGTGTTCTCTACCGCGTCATGACGATCGCCTTCGCCGTCGCCAGCTTCGCGGTCGCCGCGCAGGCGCGGCCGATCACCGTCGAGGGCCTCACCTTCTCCGACGAGCTGGGTGGCTTCACGGTCATCGGCGCCTGGGGCACCGGCACCAAGGCCGATCCCTTCGTCGTGGTCGAGGAGATAACCGGGCCGACCGCGGCGATCCTGGTCATCCGCGGCATGACGCCGGAATTCGGCAACCGCGCCGGCACGCTGCACCCGAACGGCTTCATCCTGCGTAAGATCATCACCAATCGCACCCGCTTCATCTGGAACATCGTCGACTTCGAACTGCAACAGGTCATCGGCGTCTCCTCGGACACGCTCGACGGTCTTTCGTTCGGCCAGGGTGCCCAAGCCAACCGGCCGTTCAAGTCGAACAAGTTCGACTCGACGTCCGAGGTCAAGGAACCACTCGATTTCGTCACCTTCCATAACGGCGCGCTGAGACCGGGCGAGACCGCGACCTTCGACATCGTGATCACCGACACCACGCCGGTCGCGGCTTTCTATCTGGTGCAGCGCCCCAATCGGCCGATGTCGTACCTGGACGCGCCACCCGCGACCGTGGCGAGGGCCGGGCCATGATCCGACGGCTGAGGCTGTGGTCGGGCCTGGTGCTGTTCGCTTATGTCGCGACGCATCTGGCCAACCATGCGCTCGGCCTGATCTCGCTCGAGGAGCTCGAGCGCGGCCGCGCGTGGTTCCTCGCGCTGTGGCGCAATCCGGTCGGCACCGTGGCGCTGTACGGCGCCATGGCGACCCATCTGTCGTTGGTGCTGTGGGGGCTCTACCAGCGGCGCGCGCTGCGCATGCCGGGCTGGGAGGCCGGCCAGATCGTGCTCGGCCTGGTCATCCCGGTCCTGCTGATCGAGCATATCATCGGCACGCGGCTGCTCCACGAACTCTACGGCGTCGAAGACAGCTACGTCTACGTCGTGCTGATCCTGTGGGAATTCGTCCCCGAGAAGGGCGCGCTTCAATCGGTTCTGCTGATCATCGCCTGGCTGCACGGCTGCATGGGCCTGCACTTCTGGCTGCGCCTGCAGCCGTGGTACGCGCGCGCCCTGCCCTATCTGTACGCCACCGCGCTGCTGCTGCCGACGCTCGCGCTGCTCGGTTTCGCCAATGCCGGACAGACCATCGCGCTGCTCGCCCGCGAGGGCGATTGGGTGGCCGCCACGCTCGCCGAACTCCACTTCCCCGACGAGGCGGCTGTCGGCTTCGCGCTCGCGCTGATCGAACGCATGAAATACGGCTTCGTCGGGCTCGTCGTCGCGGTCGCCCTCGCGCGCGTCGCGCGTCTGGCGTGGGAGCGACGCCACGGCGTCTTCATCATCAGCTACCCGGGTAACCGGCGCGTCCGCGCCCGTCCCGGCATCACGATCCTCGAGGCGAGCCGGGGCGCGGGCATCCCGCACGCCTCGGTATGCGGCGGCCGTGGCCGCTGCTCGACCTGCCGCGTGCGCGTCGGCGAGGGCATCGACGATCTCGAGCCGCCGAGCGCCGGCGAAGCACGCGTGCTGAAGCGCGTCAAGGTGCCGCCCAACGTCCGGCTCGCCTGCCAGACGCGGCCGACACGCGACGTCGAGGTCATCCCCCTGCTGCCGCCCGACGCCGGGCCACGCGACGCCCGGCCACGTCCCAACCACATGCAGGGCACCGAGCGCGAGATCGCCGTGCTGTTCGCCGACATCCGCGCCTTCACCCAGTTTTCCGAGCACAAGCTGCCCTATGACGTGGTCTTCGTGCTCAACCGCTATTTCCGTTCGATGGGCGAGGCGGTCGAGGGCGCCGGCGGCCAGGTCGACAAATTCATCGGCGACGGCGTGATGGCGCTGTTCGGCGTCGACGGCGACGGCGCGCGGGCGTGCCGTCAGGCGCTGGCTGGCGCACGCGCCATGTCGAACATGCTCGACGAGCTCAACCGCACACTCGCCAACGACCTGGAAGAACCCCTGCGCATGGGCATCGGCATCCATTTCGGGCCGGCCATCGTCGGCGAGATGGGCTATGCCAAGGCGATCGGCGTTACCGCGATCGGCGACACGGTCAATACCGCGAGCCGCCTCGAGACGCTGACCAAGGAGTTTACCTGCCAGCTCATCGTATCCAGCGAGGTCGAGCGCAACGCCGGCGTCGACCTCGCGGCGTTTCCCGAGCATGATGTCGAGGTCCGCGGACGCCGCGACCGGCTGCGTATCCGAGTCATTGACGACGCGCGCACGCTGCCCGATCTTGTGGCGGGCGACCGTGCGTCGGGTCGCGGGCGCGCAGCGGCGGGGACGAACGGGTGAGCGAGGCGCAGGGCTGGATCAAGACCGCACTGGACGGCGACCGCTTGGTCGTCGCGCTCGGCGGGCGCTGGACGATCGGCGAGGCCGCGCGGCTCGACGACGACCTCGGCCAGCTCTCGCCCGGCGCGGCCAAGGCGGTCTGGATCGACATGGGCGGTGTCGAGAGGCTCGATACCGCGGTCGCCTGGATTCTTTACCGCACTGTGGCGCGGTTGCGCGACGCCGGTTACGCCGCCGATTTCACGCGCGCCCGGCCGGAACAGATCGCGCTGTTGGAACTGGTCCACACGCATGACGCGCCGGTCGAATGCCGGCCGCCCAGCGAGCCTTCTGTCCGCGCCGTCGCCGAACATATCGGGCGCGCGACTTTCGATATCCTTGACGAGACCTTCAGGCTGCTGTCGTTCCTCGGTCTCACCGTCCAGGCGCTCGGCCGCAGCATCGTCCAGCCGGGGCGCATCCGCTTCACGGCCTTGATCAGCCACATGGAGAAGACCGGCCTCGACGCGCTGCCGATCGTCGGGCTGATCTCATTTCTGATCGGCGTCGTACTCGCCTATCAAGGCGCCGACCAACTGCGCCGTTTCGGCGCCGAGATCTTCGTCGTCAACCTGGTCGGCGTCTCGATTTTGCGCGAGATCGGCATCCTGCTAACCGCGATCGTCATCGCCGGCCGTTCGGGCAGCGCCTTCACCGCGTCGATCGGCTCTATGAAGGTGCGCGAGGAGATCGACGCCATGCGAACGCTGGGCCTCGACCCGATGGACGTGCTGGTCCTGCCGCGCCTCATCGCCCTGGTGCTTACCCTGCCGATGCTCGCCTTCTTCGCCGACATGATGGGGTTGTTGGGCGGCTGTCTGTTGGCCTGGGGCGCGCTCGGCATCAACCCGGGCCAGTTCGTCGATCGCCTGCTCGATGCGATCCCGATGTGGACATTCTGGGTCGGCATCATCAAGGCGCCGGTGTTCGCCTTCCTGATCGCGTTGATCGGCTGCTTCGAGGGCTTCCAGGTCAGCGGCAGCGCCGAGAGCGTCGGCCAATACACGACGCGCGCCGTGGTCGAGGCGATCTTCCTGGTCATCGTGTTCGACGCGGCGTTCTCGATCATGTTCGCCTATCTGGGAATCTAGCCGTCGATGCCGGGCAACGATCAGACATCGGTGATCCGCGTGCGCGCGCTGCGCACGCAGTTCGGCGCGCAAGTCATCCACGACGGCCTCGACCTCGACGTGCGGCGCGGCGAGGTGCTCGGCGTCGTCGGCGGCTCGGGTACCGGCAAGTCGGTGCTGCTGCGCACCATCGTCGGGCTCAACACGCCGGCCAGCGGCTCGATCGAAGTGTTCGGCCAGGACGTCGCGACGGCCGACGCCGCCGAGCGGCGCGCGATCGAGACGCGTTGGGGCGTCCTGTTCCAGGACGGCGCGTTGTTCAGCTCGCTCACCGTGGCGCAGAACATCCAGGTGCCGCTGATCGAGCACACCGGACTTTCGGCGCAGATCATCGACGAGATCACGGCGATAAAGATTGGCATGGTCGGTCTACCGCGCGACGCGGCGGGCAAATATCCGTCCGAGCTGTCGGGCGGCATGCGCAAGCGCGCGGGTCTTGCGCGCGCGCTCGCGCTGGACCCCGAGATCGTCTTCCTCGACGAGCCGACCGCCGGGCTCGACCCGATCGGCGCGGCGGCGTTCGACGATCTCATCGGCGGCTTGCAGCGGACCCTGGGCCTGACCGTCTTCATGGTGACCCATGACCTGGACAGCCTGGGAGCAATCTGCAACCGTATAGCCGTGTTGGCCGAGAAGCACGTTCTGGTCGTCGGCCCCATGGACGAGATGTTGCGCTACAATCACCCATGGGTGCATGACTATTTCCACGGGCCGCGGGCACGCGCTGCGCAGATGACTTATACCAAGGATCAGTGATAAAGACCCATAGAGACGGTTTCCCGTGGTTCTCGGCTAGGCGCGCCCGTCGCGGCGATGCCTTGGCATCGCAAGATGGGTGGAACGACGTCCGAGAGCCTCGGCAAGCCGCCCTTCGGGTCGCGTCCGCTTATCGCCGGCGGGCGCCAGGTTGCCTAGCCGATGCGCTGCATCGCCCGTGGCTCCCTTGCCTCACCGGCGAAAAGCGGACGCGATCTCTAGGGGCCTTTATCACTGATCCTTGGTATTGAGCGACAGGTAACGATGGAAACCAAGGCCAATCACCTCGCCGTCGGCGTCTTCGTGCTGGTCGCCTTCGCCGGCTTCTTCGCCTTCGTCATGTGGCTCGGCAAGACCGAGCTAGACCGCGAGGTCGACGCCTATCACATTTACTTCCGCGGGTCGGTCAGCGGGCTCACGTCGTCGAGCACGGTGCGCTACCGCGGCGTCCCCGTCGGCAGCGTGACCGATATCGTCATCGATCCGAAGAACAGTGAGCAGGTGCTGGTCACCATCGAAGTGACCGGCGGCACGCCGATCAAGGAAGACGCCACCGCCTCGCTCGAAATGCAGGGCATCACCGGCCTGGTCAACGTCCAGATCGGCGGCGGCGCCAAGGAGAGCCCCAGGCTGGTCGCCAAGGAAGGTCAGCCGCTGCCGGTCGTCGCGTCGGTGCCGTCGGCGATCGAGGCGCTGTTCGAGGACATCCCGCGCGCCATCGTCCGTATCACCGATCTGGTCGAGCGTGCGACGCTGCTGCTCAGCGACGAGAACATGCAGGCGATCACCGACACGCTGCAAAGCGTCCGGCGCCTCGGCGACACCCTGGCGGAGAGTTCTGACGACGTTGCGGCGCTGACCAACGACGTCGCGGTGACGGCGGCCGAAATCCGGCGCGCCGCCGAGGAGATGAATTCGCTCGTAGCCGACATTCGCGAACGCGTGCCGGCGCTGCTCGACACCACCACCGCGACCCTGAGCGCCGCCGAGGGCGCGTTCAACGCGGTCAGCGGCAATGTCGACACGCTGACCGGCGAGGCCCAGCTATCGCTCGGCCAGCTGCGCGCCAACGCCGAGACGCTGACCGCCGAGACGACAGCCACCCTGCGCGAGGTGCGCGAGAGCGCCGATCAACTGGCGGGCGAGGTCCAACCGACGCTGCGCCAGTTCCGTGAGAGCGCCGAGACCCTGTCCAGCGAGGCCGAGCTTACGCTGCGCCAGGTGCGCGAGAGCGCCGAGGCCCTGACCGCAGAGGCCGTGCCGACACTCCGCCAGGTGCGCGAGAGCGCCGAGACGCTGACCGCCGAGGCGGGGCCGACGCTGCGCCAGTTCCGCGAGAGCACCGCGACGCTGACTGGCGAAAGCCAGCTCACGCTGCGCCAGAATCGCGAGACGACCGATGCGGTCGGCACCGAGGCCGAACTCGCCCTGCGCGAGGTGCGCCAAAGCGCCGCCGCGCTGACCGACGACGCGCGGATCGCCTTGCACGACATCCGCAAGACCGCCGAGACACTGGCCAACACGGCCGAGGACCTTCAGCTGATCGTCTCGGAGAACCGCGAGGCATTCCGTGATTTTTCCAACGAAGGCCTGTATGAGTTGTCGCGCTTCCTGGTCGAGGCGCGCGAGCTGGTCGGCGGCCTGACGCTCATCGTCGAGCGCTTCGAGGCCGACCCCGCCAGGTTCCTGTTTGGTGATTCTCAAGCCGGGTTCGAGCCACAATGACGAACATGCCACGACAGCGCCGCACCGCACCGCTTGCCGCCGCCCTCTCCCTCGCCTTCCTTCTGGTCGCCTGCGCCGGCATGCTGCCCGGCAGCGGCGCGCCGCCCGACCTGTACACGCTGACCCCGAAGAGCACCTATTCCGCCGACCTGCCGACGGTGACTTGGCAGCTCGCCATCGAGGTGCCGGTCGCCGCCGAGAGCCTGAACAACTCGCGCATCGCGCTGCGCCACGATCCGCTGTCGCTGCTCTACTACAAGGGCGCGCGCTGGACCGAGCGGGCGCCGGTGATGGTGCAGACGCTGCTGATCGAATCCTTCGAGAACTCGGGCAAGATCGTCGCCGTCGCGCGCAAGGCGACCGACATTCGGGCCGACTACGTACTCAAGACCGACCTGCGCGAGTTCCAGGCCGAGTACGACGCCGGCGGCGCGCCGGTCGCGCATGTCCGCCTGAACGCGAAGCTGGTGGTCATGCCCAAGCGGGCGATCATCGCCTCCAAAACCTTCGAGAGCTCGGTCCAAGCCGCCGGCAGCAATGTTTCCCAAGTCATCGCCGCCTTCGATTTGGCGCTCGGCAGGACCCTCAAGCAGATCGTCGAATGGGGGCTCACCGTCCCCGAGTAACACGCGCTGCTACCCCGCGCGGGCGAGCCATTCCTCGCGCGACATGGCGTAGAGCATGAGCTCGACGCCGTCCTCCTTGCGCCAGCGGCGGACGAGCCCGAAGCCGAGCTTCTCGATCGCGCCGCGCGAGCGCGTGTTGCTCGCCCGGGCGACGCCGACGATGCGATCGAGGCCCGCGACACCGAAGCCATAATCCAGCGCCGCGCGGGCCGCCTCGCCCGAGAGCCCCCGCCCCCACCACGCCTTGTCGAGCACCGCGCGCATGGCGATGCCTTCGCCGTCGTCGCGCACCCAGAAGCCGCATTCGCCGACATACGCGCCGCTCGCCTTGTCGCGCAACGTCCAGATACCGAAACCATGATCGCGCCAGGTCGCGAGATAGCCGCTCAGCACGTCCGCGACCTGGTCCAGGCTTTCGGCGCCGAAACGCATGCCGGCCATGATCTCGGGGTCGCCGTGGAGCCGCGCCAGCGCGTCGAAATCGCCCGCCTCGATCGGCCGCATGCACAGCCGTGCGGTTTCGAGATGTCTGCTTGCCGTGTCGCTCATCCGGTCCACGTCATCCGCCAATTCAGTCGGTCGCGCATGATGGCCCATCGCCTGCTTCGATGCGAGCGCCGGACGATCGATCGCCGTGCAAATCTTGCAACGAACGTTCCAAGATTCATAAATTCGATTCGTATGTTGCAGCCGCGCCGTTGGACAGCTATCGTGGGTCCCAGCGGGCCGAACGAAGCCCGCGAAATGTGGGAGCGACCTGCGGACGATGGCTGATTTCGCCGCCGTAACCGAACGCATCGAGGGCAGCTATCCGCGCCTGAGCCCACGGCTCAGGCAAGCGGCGCGCTATATGCTCGGCCAGCCGGACGACGTCGCCTTGAGTTCGATGCGCCGCGTTGCCGAGCGCGCCGGCGTCCACCCTTCGACCATGGTGCGCCTCGCCCATGCATTGAGCTATCCGGGCTACGACGAGCTGCGCGAACCCTTCCGCCGCCACCTGACTGGCGGGCGGCACTATGCCGACCGCGCGCGCGAACTGGTGGCGCGCGGTGCGGGGTCGGAGACCGAGGCGCTGCTCGGCGAGCTGGCCGCCGACGACATTGCCAACATCGAACGCAGCTACGCGGACATCGCGACGGACGACTTCGCCGCCGCGGTCGAGGCGTTGGACACGGCAAGACGCGTTTACGTCGTCGGTCTGCGCAAATGCTTTCCGATCGCCGCCTATTTCCATTATGCGCACCGGATGTTTCGCGACACGGCGGTGCTCGCCACCGGCCGAGACGCACTGCTGACCGACGAGCTACGGACGCTTGGCGCAAGCGACGCGATGCTCGCGGTCAGCTTCAGCCGCTATACGCGCGATACGGTCGAAGCGGTCCGTTACGCCGCCGCGCGGGGCGCCGCCGTCGTCGCCATCACCGACAGCCGGCTCTCGCCATTGGCCGCCAGCGCCCGCCACGTGCTGGTGACCGCCAAGCGCGGCCCGTCGTTCTTCGGCTCGCTGGTCGGCGCGTTGTCGCTCGCCCAGGCGCTGATCGCGGCATTGGTCGCACGTGGCGGTGGCGAGACGATCGCCGCGCTTGGCGAGACCGAGCGCCACCTCGACGCCTTCGACACCTATTGGGAGGGCGCCCCGACACGGGGCGCGCGGCGATGAGCCACGTCTTCCACCGCCGGCCGCGCGACGTCATGCCGACCGCCGTCGAGGGCGACGGCATTTACGTCGTCGACGCCGACGGGCGGCGCTATCTCGACGCCTCGGGCGGCGCCGCTGTATCGTGTCTTGGCCACAGCCACCCCAAGGTGATCGAGGCGATCAAGCGCCAGGTCGACCAGATCGCCTACGCCCACACTTCGTTCTTCACCAACGAACCGATGGAGCGCCTCGCCGACATGCTGATCGAGGCGGCGCCCGAGGGGCTCGAGCGCGTCTACTTCGTCTCGGGTGGCTCCGAGGCCATGGAATCGGCGCTCAAACTCGCGCGCCAGTATTTCCTCGAGCGCGGCGAGGAGGGCCGGCACCACATCATCGCGCGGCGCCAGAGCTATCACGGCAATACGCTCGGAGCACTCGCCGCCGGCGGCAACATGTGGCGCCGCGAGCCGTTCGACCCGCTGCTGATCGAAACCCACCACATCGCGCCCTGCTACGCCTATCGCGACCGCCGCGCGGACGAGACCGACGTCGCCTACGGCGAGCGCGTCGCCGACGAGCTCGACGTCAAGATCACCGAGCTCGGCGCGGGGACCGTCATCGGCTTCATCGCCGAACCGGTGGTCGGCGCGACCGCCGGCGCACTGGCGCCAGTGCCCGGCTATTTCAAGCGCATCCGCGAGATCTGCGACCGCCACGGCGTGCTGTTGATCCTCGACGAGGTGATGTGCGGCATGGGCCGCACCGGCTCGCTGTTCGCCTGCGAGCAGGACGGCGTCAGCCCCGATCTGTTGATCGCCGCCAAGGGCCTGGGCGCCGGTTATCAGCCGATCGGCGCGCTGTTCGTCTCGGGCGACATCTATGACACGATCGTCGGCGGTTCGGGCTTCTTCCAGCACGGTCACACCTATATGGGTCACGCGACCGGCTGCGCCGCCTCGCTGGCGGTCCAGCGGGTGATCCGCGACGACAACCTGCTCGACAATGTCAAGCGCCAGGGCGCGACGCTGATGCGTCGCCTCGCCGAGCGTTTCGGCAATCACGCGCATGTCGGCGACATTCGCGGCCGCGGGCTGTTCATCGGCGTCGAGCTGGTCGCCGACCGGTCGAGCAAGACGCCCTTCGACCCATCGTTGAAACTGAACGCCCGGGTCAAGTCGAACGCCATGGCGCGCGGCCTGATGTGCTATCCCGCGGGCGGCACGATCGACGGCAAGCGAGGCGACCACATCCTGATCGCGCCGCCCTTCATCGTCACGCCGCCCGACATCGAGATCATCGTCGAGCGCCTCGGCGACGCCGTCGACGCGGCGATTACCGAGGCCAAGGCGTGAGCGGCGCCATGCCGCGAACGCCCGTCACCGGCTCATGGACCTGGTCGAACAGGCCCACGGCCAACCACCCCCATCCAAGCGCCGACGGTTGCCGGTGGGGTACGAGAGTGTTATCGATTCCAATAGAGAAAACCAGGGAGGAATAATTTCGTCATGAAACGCATAGCATTGACTACTCTTGCGGTCGCCGTAGCGGCGGGCGCCTACTTGGCCGTTCCGGTAAGCAACGCCGTGGCCCAGCAGGAATTCATCACCATCGGCACCGGCGGCATCACCGGCGTCTACTATCCGACCGGCGGCGCCATCTGCCGTCTCGTCAACAAGGGCCGAAAAGATCACGGCGTGCGTTGCTCGGTCGAATCGACGGGCGGTTCCGTCTACAACCTCAACACCATCCGCGCCGGCGAGCTCGACATGGGCGTCGTCCAGTCCGACTGGCAGTATCACGCCTTCCACGGCACCGGAAAGCAGTCCTTCATCGACGCCGGGCCTTTCACGGAACTTCGCGCGGTCTTCGCGATTCACGGCGAGCCCGTGACGATCATCGCGCGCGCCGACGCTGGCATCAAGACGGTCAAAGACCTGGTCGGCAAGCGGGTCAACATCGGCAACCCGGGTTCGGGCACGGAAGCCACCTGGAACGTCATGTGGAGCGCCATGGGTCACACCAATGACGATCTCAAGCTGGCCGCCCAGATGAAGTCGGCGGAAACCCCCGGCGCGCTGTGCGACAACAAGATCGACGCCTTGTTCTGGCTGGTCGGCCACCCCAACGGCCTGTCCAAGGAAGCCACCACGACCTGCGACGCGGTGATGGTCGAGGTCTCGGGTCCGGCCATCGATAAGCTGGTGGCGGACAATTCCTATTATTTCAAGGCGACGATTCCGGGCGGCATGTATCAGGGCAGCCCGAACGACACCCCCACCTTCGGCGTGGGCGCCACCTTCGTGTCCTCGACCTCGACGCCTGAGAACACGGTCTATCAAGTGGTCAAGGCGGTGTTCGACAACATCGACAGCTTCAAGAAGCTGCATCCGGCGTTCAACAATCTGGTGGACACCGATATGGTCAACAACGGACGTTCCGCGCCGCTTCATGCCGGCGCGGCCAAGTACTACAAAGAACGCGGCTGGGAGTAGTCGCGTCGCTTCCCAACCTGGGTGACTAGCCTGGGGGAATGGGAAGCAAAGGATACGGGTGGAGAAGCGCGGAAAAAGCTTCTCCACCCTCCTCCTTGATCGGCCGCCGTTTCGCGCGGTAGGCCGCATCGAGGCAGGTTCGAGGCGAGGCGACAGGGCTGCCTTGGGGGTAGGACAATGAGAACAGGCATTGTTCCGCTGGCGACGGCGTTCGTGGTCGCCATTCGGCATTTCGGCCGGCGTGGCGTCATCGGACCGGGCGCGCGCCGCCGACGTGATCATCGGCGCCGGCCAGGAAGCGCCGGTGCATTTCCATGTCGGGCGGGCGATCTGCCGCGCCATCAGGACGTCGATCGAGGGCAAGACCTGTCAGGCCGAGCGCATCGAGGGCCGGGACGCAGCCGAGCCGCTCGCGGTTCTCGGCGACGTACGCAACGGCGCAATCGAGATCGGCATCGTCCAGTCCGACTGGGTCCATCACGCCTTCACCGGCAGCGGTCCGGTCGAGTTCTTGGAAATCGGGTTCGAGAACCTCAGAACCCTGTTGCTGCTCCACGGCGAGCCGTTCACGGTGGTCGCCCGGCGCGACGCCGGAATTTCCAAACTCGCCGACCTGGCTGGCAAACGGGTCAATATCGGCGTTACGGGTTCCGACCAACGGGTGGTCATGCAGCAGGTGATGACGGCCATGGGTTGGTCGCGCGACAGTTTCAGCCTCGCCGACGAGCTGACCGGACCCGAACAATCCCTGGCGCTGTGCCACGACCGTATTCAGGCGATGGTCGGGATGGTCGCCCATCCCGACGCCGACCTGGCCAAGACCATGGCACTGTGCGACGCCGAGCTCGTCGAGATCTCCGGTCCCGAAATCGCCGGTCTGGTCGCGGACAAACCCTATTTCTCGGTCGCCGAGATTCCGGCGGGGAGCTATGAAAACCAGGACACCGCCGTCAAGACGTTCGGCGTCAGGGTCGTCGCGGTGGTCTCCGAGGACATGCCGGACGAAACGGCCTACGACATCGTCCAAGCGGTCTTCGGCAATTTCGACCGCTTCAAGAGACTTCATCCGGCGTTGCGTCAGTTGCGGCCGCAAGACATGAAGAGCGAAGGGGATGCCGCACCGATGCATCCCGGCGCGCTCCGAAAGTTCACTGAAGTCGGCATGTAACGGACCGCCGGACTTCGCGCGGCGTGGTGGATACCGGAAAATCCGAGGGTAGGTTAACGATGAGCGATCAAATCAACGGCACGGAACCGGATAGCGGCGAACAGGACGCCGCGGCCATCGTCGCCGAGGCCGATACCGGCGCACGGTCGCCCAGCGGCATCCCGGCGAAGATCCTGTGGTACGTGCCTTTGGCCTGGGCGGCCTTTCAGCTTTGGCTGGCCTCGCCGCTGCCGTTCATGTTGAGGTTCGGCATCTTCAACTCGACCGAGGCCCGGTCGATCCATCTGGCCTTCGCCATTTTCCTCGCCTTCCTGGCCTTCCCCGCGCTCAAGCGTTCGCCGCGTCACTACATCCCGATCCAGGACTGGATCATCGCCCTCGTCGCCGCCTTCTGTACCGGCTATCAGTATCTCTTCTTCATCGAGCTGTCCGATCGGCCCGGCTTGCCGACGCAAATGGATATCGTGGTCTCCGTGATCGGCCTGGCGCTCATTCTCGAAGGCACGCGGCGCGCCCTGGGGCCGCCGCTGATGATCGTCGCCGCGGTGTTCATGTGTTACACCTTCTTCGGCCATCTGGCGCCCGAGGTCATCCAGTGGAAAGGCGCGTCGCTCAACAAGGCGATGTCGCATTACTATCTGACGACGGAGGGCGTCTACGGCATCGCGCTCGGCGTTTCGACCAGTCTGGTGTTCCTGTTCGTGCTGTTCGGTTCGCTGTTGGAAAAAGCCGGGGCGGGCAACTACTTCATCTGCGTCGCCTTCGCGCTGATGGGCCATATGAAGGGCGGGCCGGCCAAGGCGGCGGTCGTGTCGTCGGCCATGACCGGATTGGTCTCCGGTTCGGCGATCGCCAATGTGGTTACCACCGGCACCTTCACCATTCCCTTGATGCGCAGGGTCGGGTTCTCGGCTGAAAAGGCGGGGGCGGTAGAAGTGGCGTCCTCCACCAACGGCCAGTTAACCCCGCCGGTCATGGGCGCGGTCGCATTCCTGATGATCGAATATGTCGGCATCTCCTATGTCGAGGTCATCAAGCACGCCGCCCTGCCGGCGCTGATTTCGTACATCGCACTGGTCTACATCGTCCATCTCGAGGCCCTGAAGGCCGACATGCAGGGGCTTCCCCGCCGCAGCCCGCCAAACTTCATTCGCAGCCTGATGATGTTTTGCCTCACGATCGTCGGCTTGGCCATATTAACGGCGATCGTCTATTTCGGCCTCGGCTGGATGAAGGTCGCCTTCGGCGAGGCAACCTTGTGGATTGCCTCGGTCTTGTTGGTGATCACCTATATCGGCCTAGTCGCATTTGGCTGCAGGTATCCCGAACTCGACACCTCGATGGATATCTCCGAATTGCCCGAGGCGGGTCCGACCATCAAGGCCGGACTCTATTATCTCCTGCCAGTCGTTGTGCTGGTCTGGTGCCTCACGGTGGAGCGGCTGTCGCCTGGGCTGTCGGCCTACTACGCTACGCTGTTCATGCTTTTCATTCTGCTCACCCAGCGCCCGCTCAAGGCGATCTTGCGCAAAACCGGCGAAAGTATCGCCGGCAGCATCAAAGATGGAATCGTGGACAGCCTCGAGGGCCTGATCAGCGGCGCGCGCAACATGATCGGCATCGGCGTCGCAACCGCCGCCGCCGGCATCATCGTCGGCACCATTTCCCTGACCGGCATCGGTTTCGTGATGTCCGAGTTCGTCGAGTTCATCTCGGGCGGTCATGTGCTCATTATGCTGTTCCTCACCGCCATTCTCAGCCTGATCCTCGGCATGGGGCTGCCGACCACCGCCAACTACATCGTGGTGTCGTCCCTGTTGGCCCCGGTGATCGTCACCGTCGGGGCGCAGAACGGCCTGATCGTGCCGTTGATCGCCGTCCATATGTTCGTGTTTTACTTCGGCATCCTGGCCGACGACACGCCGCCCGTGGCGCTGGCCGCCTTCGCCGCCGCCGCGATCTCGAAGGGCGACCCGATAAAAACCGGCATTCAGGGATTCATGTACGACATTCGCACGGCGATCCTGCCGTTCCTGTTCATCTACAATACCGAACTGCTGATGATTGGCGTCGAGACCTGGTATCACCTGTTGGCCACGATCGTCACCGCGATGGGGGCGATGATGTTGTTCGCCGCCGCGACCCAGGGATATTTCATCGTCAAATCCCGATTTTGGGAGACCCTCGCACTGCTGCTGATCGCCTTCACCTTGTTCCGGCCGGCATTCTGGATGGACCAGATCTATCCGCCGTTGGAATCCAGATCCGCCAGCGTTATCTATGACATCGCCGGGGAAATGCCGGTCGATGCCCAGATCCGCATCCGGGTCGTGGGCGAAGACCTCGAGGGACGCCAGATCGACAAGACGGTCATGCTGCCGCTCGGCGCCGCGGGCAGTGGCGAGGAACGGCTCTTCGAGGCCGGTCTCGAGCTCATCGTCGATGACGGCAAGACGATCGTCGACAACGTCGTCTTCGGCAGCGCCGCCAAGAAACAGGAAATCGACTTCGACTTCGAGGTCGTCAGTATCGAGGTGCCAACGGACCGACCGGGGAAGCAGTGGTTCTACCTGCCGGCGCTGCTCGCGCTCGGCCTCATCGTCATGCTGCAGCGCGGCCGCCGCGAGAAGACGCCGGCCGTCTCCGCCGCCGAGTAGAGGGAGCCATGTACAACGACATCCTGGTCGCCGTCGACCTCAATGACGAGACGTCATCGAAGAAGACCGTGGACGTGGCGGTTGCGTGTTGCCGCACGTTCGGCGCGCGCTTGCACCTGCTCAGCGTGGTTCCCGATTTCGGCATGAGCATCGTCAGCCAATACTTTCCCGACGACTATGCCCAGAAGGCGGTCGACGGCGCGACCGCCAAGCTCGCCGAGTTCAAGGACGCGACCGTTCCCAACGACATCGAGGCGCACGACATCGTCGCCAACGGCACCGTCTACGACGAGATCCTGGCGACCGCCAAAAAGATCGACGCCGATCTCATCGTGCTCGGCGCGAACCGGCCCGATCTCAAGGACTATCTGCTCGGCCCCAACGCCTCGCGCGTCGTGCGTCACTCGGCGCGCTCCGTCCTCGTGGTGCGCGACTGATCCGCCGCCATTCGGGCCGTCCGGCCCGATTTCGTGATCAATCGGATCCATCCGGCCGACACGCGGGTCGGCATTGATCCGTTCGCCGCCAGAGCGGCGCAGTGAAAAGGCCGAACATCGCAATAAAAAGGCCGCCGGAAGTTGCCCGGCGGCCTGTCGACTCGTTCGCCCGGATCGGCGCTACTGCGCGTTCTCCTTGAAATAGGCGACCAGATTGTCGACGTCCTCGTCCTTCTTGAGGCCCGGGAACGCCATCTTGGTCTTCGCTTTTTTCTTGTCGATGAAACTGCCGATAAACTTCTTGGTGCCGTCCTTCTTCCTGATGTAGCTGGCTAGGGTCTCCTCGCTCCAGACCAAGCCGGCCTCGCCGGCGGCAACCATGTCCTTGGAATACTTCGTGTAACCGTCCGCCGTCCCCGCCTGCCGGCCGAACAATGCCCAGAGGTTCGGGCCGATCTTGTGCTTGCCGCCTTCGTCGACGGTGTGGCAGGCCTTGCATTTCTTGAATACTTTCGCACCCGCTTCGGCGTCGCCTTCGGCCAACGCGGGCGAACCGGCGAAGGCGAACGCTGATACCAGGGCGATGCCGAGCAGTTTGGCCGTTCTCATCAAACGTCTCCTGAAAATTCGAAATTCGGTGGCATTATCTACATTTTCGGCGCGCGGCATAGCGGTTTCAACCGGCCCCGCGTGACTCATACCAGTGAGCCTATGAAATCACCTTCATGATCCATGGATAGGCGCAGAGGGTTCGCATACGATCCGGTTCTGCGATGAGGTCGATCCATGCTTGGCAACAGGCGTCGATGATGGCCTCGGTGTCGTCGAGGACGCGGAGCGATAGGAAGCGTTCGCGTAGGTAGAGCCAAACCCGCTCGACGGGGTTGAGTTCGGGACTGTAAGGCGGCAACAGCGCCAAGGTGACGTTGTCGGGGACGGTGAGGGCGCGCTCGTCGTGCCAACCGGCGCCGTCGCACATCATGACGGCGTGCGCATCCTGGTCCAGGGTATCGGCGAAGTGTGCGAGAAACAGGTCCATGACCTTGGCGTTGACGCTCGGCATCACCAGGGTGACGTCGTCGCCGGTGTCCGGGCGCACGGCGGAGAAGATGTAGGCCCACTGGTAGCCGATTTGACGCGTCCCGGGGGCACGCTCGCCCCTGCGCCACCACCGGTGACACACCCGGCCCTTGTTGCCGACGCGCGCTTCATCCTGAAACCACAGCTGTAGGCGCTTGTCGGGATGCGCCGCGGCGGTCGCCTTCAGGATGTCGCGAAGCCCCCTTTTTTGAAGCGCTCCTGCGCTTCGGCGTCCCTTCGCGGGTGGCTCGGGCGCGCCTTCTGGCGGGAAAATCCCATCCGCCGTAGAACCCGGGTCATGCTCGAGGGGTGGTAGGTCTTGGCGAAGCGCTCCTCCAGCCAGCGGCACAGATCGGCCCGGGTCCAGGCGCAAACCCCGTCGCGCTCAGGCTCCGGCCCGGCGATGATGACCGCCGCCAGCGCCGCTTCCTCGTCTGCCGTCAGCCGCCGCGGCGAGTAGCCCTTTGGACGGTCGTGAAGCCCCTCCAATCCCTTTGCATTGTAACGAACAACCGCGTCGCGAAGCGTTTGGCGATCCATCCCCGCAAGCCGCGCGGCATCAGCCCGGGGCATCTCCTCCAAAGCATTCGCGATCCCATAGGCCCGCGCCGCCGCTCGACCGTACGATTCCACGCGAGCCCAGCGCCGAAGCTCCAAAGGCGTCAAATCATCCCGTATCTTGAGTGCTGATCCCATGACATCCCCCACATCTGGTGGGAGACCATAGAATCACAATCCGCCATCATCCGCCATCAATGAATATCCCGAGAGTCAATTCAGGCGCTCACTGGTATCAGGCCAATTCATCAGCAGTTTACACAAGCCGCGACGGGCAGGCCGCGGTTGAGCCAGCCAGGGCCGTGCGCCGAGCCGATCATGCCTTCCGAGATGCTGTAGACCGTCGAGAAACCGCTTCTTTCGAGCAGTCCTTGCGCATAGGCGGAGCGGTTGCCGCGCGCGCAGATCAAGGCGATGGGGGTCGATTTGTCATTGCCGACCGCCGCCAGAACGTCGTCGACGAAGGTCGGATTCGCGACGCCCCATTCGGGCAGCAATGCGACCTCGCGCGCGCCTTCGGGCACGCCGGTCTGGGTCCATTCCTCGATCGTGCGCACATCGACGATGACGAGTTCGCCCGAGCTTGCCAACGCGTGTGCACGTGGCGCGTCGATGACCTCGCCGCCGGCCAGCGCGGCCGACGCGACGATCGTCCATACCGCCTACCCGGCGACGAGGCATCGCCTCGCCGCCGGGTAGGCGCCGCCGGTCTTCGGAATAGCTGCGTCGGCCGTGGCTCGCATCGCCCCTCGTGGGTCGCGTTTAGAACGACGCGCGGTACTCATCGGGCAGGAACATCAGCGAATCGGTGTCCTCGGCCGCGATATGGCAACCGATACAGAACGCGACGTTCTTCGAGCCGGCGCCGTTCGTCGTGCCGATGACCTTACCGCTCGGCAAGACCAGCGTATAACGCCAGTTGCCGCTGTCGGCGTTGAAGTTGGCCGGCATCTTCTCCATGACGAACAGCGGTCCGGCCGATATCTTGCCGCCGCGGACGACGAAGCTGTCCTTGGCGAGGACCGCACCGGCCGGCAGCCGGCCGACATCCTCGTACTTGCCGTACGTCTTCGCCTTCCTGTTGCCGTAATTCTGGACGAAACGGCCGCCATGCGTGTCCGACACATAGGCACGCGTGCTGAACTGCATCCAGCCCTGATAGTCGGCCGCGACGGCGAGGCCCGTCGCCGACATCAGCTTTGACTTGGCGTAACCCGCCCCCATGGCGCCCTTCGCGCAATCATACGCCGCCAACGCCTCGGCGTCGGTCAGCTCGACTTCGGCCGCCGCCGCGCCACAGGGAGCACACGGATTGCACGCGCCGCAGGGATTGCACGGATTGCAGGCCGACGCCGCGCAGGGATTGCACGGATTGCAGGCGGCGGCCGCGCAGGGGTTACACGGATTGCATGCCGACGCCGCACAAGGGTTGCACGGGTTGCAGGCGGCGGCCGCGCAGGGATTGCACGGGTTGCAGGCGGCTGCCGCACAGGGATTGCACGGGTTGCACGCCGAGGCGGCACAGGGGTTACACGGATTGCAGGCGGCGGCCGCGCAGGGATTGCAGGCCGACGCCGTCACCAGGCGGGGAACCACGCAATGGGTCGTGCCACCGGCCGCAGCCGCGCAAGGATTGCACGGGTTACAGGCGGCTGCCGCGCAGGGGTTACACGGATTGCATGCCGACGCCGCACAAGGGTTGCACGGGTTGCAGGCGGCGGCCGCGCAGGGATTGCAGGCCGAGGCCGCGCAGGGATTGCACGGGTTGCAAGCCGCCGCCGCACACGGATTGCAGGCCGAGGCCGCGCAGGGATTGCACGGGTTGCAGGCCGAAGCCGCACACGGGTTACACGGGTTGCAGGCCGATGCCGCACATGGGTTGCAGGGGTTGCAGGGGTTGCAGGGGTTGCAGGGGTTGGCCGCCGCGCAGGGATTGCACGGCGTGCATGACGCGGCAATCTGCAGGAGCGATCCGCTTGCGCTGGCGGCGCGCGGACTACAGGGCATCGACGTCAGGCCGACGCCGATGCCCACCACGAACGGGATGACGGTGCTCGAAAGCATCCGGTTGTGAAACGACATGGTCGGTATACCTCGCCTCTTCTTGTCATTGGCCGAGAAACCTCGCGACAGAGAATAGGGGTAAGACATGCGGCGACAAAGCCGCTTGGCGCCTTCCTCACCATATTGTGACTGCCCTTGAGCCGCGTCGCGGCGGTCGCCAATCACCGCTTGACGAAGACCGTCGCGGCCATGCCATTGTCGGGCGGTGACACGCATTGCCGCATCGTTGTTCCTGATTCTCGCCATCGCCGTCGGTGGCCGGGCCATGGCCGGTGGCGTCGACCACGCGCCCGAGCTCGTCATCATCCCGGCGGGATCCTTTATCGCCGGCTCGGACGCGGCCGAACGCGAGGCCGGCTATCGGCTCGACGAGGCGGCATACGGGCACAGCGTCACCCGACAACAGCGCTGGTACGCCAGCGAACGACCGCGCGGCGCTGCCGAGACCGACGCCTACGCCATCACGAAGACGCTGATCACCAATGCCCAATACGCCGCGTTCGTCGCCGCGACGGGCCATCGCGCGCCCGATGTCGATGCCGAGACCTGGAAGGGTTACCGCCTGGTCCACCCCTATGAACGGACGCGCCGCCACGCCTGGACCGGCGGCCAGCCGCCGCCGGGACACCGCGATCACCCCGTCGTGCTGGTGTCGCACGCCGACGCCACCGCCTATGCCGCCTGGCTCGGCGAAGTGACCGGCCTTGTCTGGCGTCTGCCGACCGAACTCGAGTGGGAAAAAGCCGCGCGCGGCGCCGATGGACGGCGCTTTCCCTGGGGTGATGATTTCGACCCGACGCGCCTGAACAGCCACGATCTCGGGCCCTTCACGACGACGCCGGTCGGCGCCTTCCCAACCGGCGCCAGCCCGTACGGTGTGCTGGACGCCGCCGGCCAGGTCTTCGAGTGGACGTCGACGCCCGCCAACAGCGGGCGCTATATCGTCAAGGGTGGCTCGTGGGACGACAAGGGCTGTGGCGTGTGCCGCGCCGCGGCGCGCCATTCGCGGCCCGCCGCGCTCAAGCATATACTCATCGGCTTCAGGCTCGCCGCCGACGCCATCGCGTCCGACTGAACCGCCGCGTCCGGCGCCTCGCGCGCCCAGGTGGGTTCGATCGCATCGTCGCGTTCGACGCCGTGGCCGGCGTCGGCGAAGCGCCCGAGCGCATCAGGCCGGACCCAACCGACGCGCGCCGTGCCGCGAAGCAGCGTCGCGGCGATGACGCGTCCATGGCCGCCGGTCGCCATGCAGGCGACTTCACGCGCGACGGGGCTGGCGAAATACGAACCGACGACCAGCCCGACCATCATCAAGGCGACGAGCAGCCAGCTTCCAAAATGATCGGTAAACTTCATGGCAATTCAAATATGCCGGACGCCCGAAGACTGTCGGGCCTTGCCGGGCCTCAAATTATCACCCCACGCTAAGGCAATTGGTGCCGGCGCCCGCGATCTGTCAATGGCGGAGCAAAAAGGGACCACCTCGGCGGTGTAAGAAGGGACCGCTTGGCGGCTGCGGGCTTGTCCCCGTAGTCCACGGGAGGGCCCCGCGCGCGACGCGGCGTGCCCTCAACAGGCTGACGCGGCGGCGCGCGCGGGAGGGACCTGTGGGCCCACGGGGTCAAGCGTGGGCTGGGTGGTCGGTTCAGTTAGCAGTCGGGGTTTGACGCCTGCGGCTCTGGTTGAGCCTGTAGCTGTCACCGTTCATCTCGAGGATGTTGACGTGGTGGGTGAGGCGATCGAGGAGCGCGCCGGTGAGGCGCTCGGAGCCGAACACCTCGGTCCATTCGTCGAAGGGCAGATTGGTGGTGACCAGGGTCGAGCCCCGCTCGTAGCGTTGGCTGAACACCTCGAACAACAGCTCGGCGCCGGTCTTCGACAGCGGCACGAAGCCGAGTTCGTCGACGATCAGAAGCTTGTAGGTGGCGAGCTTCTTCTGGAACCTCAGCAGCTGCTTGTCATCGCGGGCCTCGATGAGTTCGTGGACCAGCGCGGCGGCGGTGATGAAGCCGACCGAGAGGCCCTTCTGGCAGGCCGCCAGGCCGAGACCGAGGGCGATGTGGGTCTTGCCGGTCCCACTGTTGCCGAGCGCGATGAGGTTCTCGCGGCGCTCGATGTACTCGCAGCGGGCCAGCTCCAGGACCAGCGCCTTGTTGAGCGAGGGGATGACCTTGAAGTCGAAGCTGTCGAGGCTCTTGACCACGGGGAAGCGCGCCGCCTTGATGCGCCGCTCGACCATGCGGCGCTCGCGGTCGATCAGCTCGAGCTCGGCGAGTCTCAACAGGTAGCGGACGTGATCGACGCCTTCCGAGGCGCACTGCCGGGCGATCTTGTCGTACTCGCGCAGGAAGGTCGGCAGCTTCAGCGTCTTGAGGTGGTGGGCGAGCAGCACTTGCGGTGTGTCGGTCATGCGCCGAGCCCCGACAGCAGGCTCATGTACGACTTGGCGGACGTCATCGCGACCCGGGCGCGCGGCAGATACGGATAGACGTCGAGGTTGAGCCTGGGCGGCCGCCGCTCGATGCGGCACAGTACCAGGTGCTTCACCGCATCAAAGCCGATTGCGCCGAGCCGCAGGGCGTCGCCGACCGCACCCTCGACCTCCTCGAGCCGGAAGGTCTCCAGTAGACGGAGCACCTGGACGTACTCGCGCTTGCCTGCCTTGCCCATACGAGCTTCGAGGAGCCGCCGCAGAGTGATGAAGGCCTCGGGCAGGTCCCAGCCCGCCAATGGCGCGGCCTGGTCGAGGGCGCCGATCTTCTGCTCGATCAAGGGCAGGTAATGCAGCGGGTCGAAGATCAGGTCCTCGCTGTCGTAGGACCGGCGGTGCCGGGCGATCACCTCGGCCCCGCAGCTGATCACCACCTCATCGACGTAGCCCCGGATGAGCACCTCACGGTGGCCGTAGGCCACGGGCACGGAATAGTCGTTGCTGCGGTAACGCACCAGCGACAGCGAACTCGCCCGTCCAGGGCGCTTATCGCAGGCATCATAGGGAGCAGGCGGCAATGGCAAGAGAACTTGACGATCCCGCTCGAGACGCTCGCCGATGGTCTCCTTGTGGCCCCGCAGCCGCGCCGCCTGGCGCCGGCGGCACTGTTCGGCGAGAGCATCGTTGAGGGCCGCGAAGCTCTCGGCACGCGGGACGGGGACCAGGAAGTTCCGCCGGATGAAGCCGACCAGTCCCTCGACCTTGCCCTTGTCGTTGCCCTTGCCCGGCCGGCCGAACCTGTCCTCGAACAGATAGTGGGACTGAAGCTCCGTGAAGACGCGCGTTCGCTGCCGCTTCCCATCGCCCAGGATCCGGGCAACCGCCAGCTTGGTGTTGTCGTACAGGATGGATCGGGGGACGCCGCCGAAGAAGGCAAACGCCGCGTTGTGGCCATCGCAGAATGCTTCGGTCGTCTCCGCCGGATAGGCCGCAACAAAGCAACCATCACTGTGGGGAAGGTCGAAGGCAAGGAAGTGGATCTTCCGTAACGCGCCGCCGATCACCGCCATCGCTTCGCCGAAGTCCGCCTGGGCGTGACCGGGGGAATGGGAGAGTGGCACGAACACCTCACGCGACCGAAGCCCCTGCTCACGAACGTAGTCCTTCACGATGGTGTAGCCGCCCGTGAAACCGTACTCGTCCCGGAGGCGGTCGAAGATGCGCTTCGCAGTGTGCCGTTGCTTGCGGTGGCTGGTCCGATCGTCTTCCAAGATCCGATCGATGATTCCCGTGAACGGACCCAGCTTTGGCCGCCTCGGCGGCGCGCTTCGGCGATACCCTGGCGGCACCGAGAACGACAGCATCTTACGGACCGTCTTGCGGTCTACACCAAACACCCGCGAGGCCTCGCGGGTGCTCATCCCCTCGACATGACACGCCCGCCGAACCCGTGCGTACAACTCCACCCGATACATCCCCCCCGCCTTCCAGTCAGAGCAACCCTGACAGAAGGCTATACGCGGTCCCATTTTGGTCCGCCGCAGCCGGATCGACCGGCCGCTTCAGTGGGGGATTATTGCTCTGCCGTTCTCAACTCTGTCTTGGTCATTCTCACTTGGTTTCTCCCCTAACCTGCTGGAGGGCCGATTTCGCGTCGCCGTGGCTGCTGACTAGAGTGTAGCAGACGGAAGTGCGCGAGGATTGGTTTGGCTGGAGCTAGCCATGAGCCGACGTCGAACGCCGATGTTCTGAGATTCAGGTTGCCTAAGTCGGCGTCCGTGCGGACTGCAGACCTTGCAGTGTCACTCGTCGAATGTCTGCACCTAGCCGACATTCGAGCAATCCGCTGCAGGCATCTGAATAGTCCGCTAAACTGCTGATCCTTGCAGATTCCCGTCAGGGGGCGTCCCGTGGCCGAAGACAGGGTGGAGCGCAGGCTGACCACCATCCTCGCTGCCGACGCCGTCGGTTATAGCCGCCTCATGGCTGCCGACGCGGCTGGGACGCTCACGTCTCTCAAGGCAATCCGAAGAGAGCTTATCGAACCCAAGACCACTGAGCACCCCGGGCGCGTCGTCAAGCCGAACGGCGACGGCGCTCTGATGGAGTTTGGTAGGCGAGTAAACTAATCGAACCGAGAACGTTTGCATTGGGGAATCCTTACCCAGTGGCGACCGTGGAATTGGAATAAGAGCTCAGGCGATGAAAACCAACGATGAGATTTACCAACGCCGGGATGAAAGCGTCGCTCGGGCCATCGCTTACTCGTCAACATTCGTTGCAGCCCGGGCCCAAGGCGGAGAAGTTTGGGATGTCGAGGGCAACCGCTATATCGATTTCTGCGGTGGTATTGGATGCCAGAATGTCGGGCATGGTCATCCCAAGGTGATTGCTGCGATTGAAAAGCAGGCCCAAGCATTCACCCATACCTGCTTTCAGATCAGCCCCTATGAAAGATACGTCCAGCTAGCGGAACGTATGAACGCACTGGCCCCCGGGGATTTCAAAAAGAAGTCATTGTTTTTCTCGACCGGCGGCGAAGCTGTTGAAAACGCGGTCAAGATTGCGCGATATCACACCCGGCGCCCGGCGCTGATCACATTCACCAACGGCTACCATGGTCGTTCTTATATGGGGATGGGCCTGAGTGCCCGGATGAACCCGTTCAAAGCTGGGTTTCGACCGTTTCCCACGGAAATTTACCGGATCCCCTTTCCGGATGCCTATCACAGGATCACACTTGATGACACAAAACGTGCATTCGATACCTTGTTTCGAAGCGATGTCGAACCAACACAGATAGCGGCTGCCTTCTTTGAGCCCGTCCAGGGGCGGTTACAACATTGCCGAGCCGGCGTTCATCGAATATCTGCGCGCACTTTGCGACGAGCATGGGATCGTCATGGTCGCTGATGAAATTCAGACAGGATTTGGCCGCGCCGGAAAGATGTTCGCCATGGAGCACTTCGGGGTTGCGCCCGATCTTACCTGTGTCGGGAAAAGCATGGGGGGCGGTCTTCCGTTGTCGGGCATTGTCGGCCGGGCCGATATCATCGATAGCGTCCCGCCGGGTGGCCTCGGCGGAACATTCGGCGGCAACCCGGTCGCTTGTGCGGCGGCGCTCGCCGTTCTCGACGTGATCGAGGAAGAGAGCCTGCTCGAAAAGGGCCTCGAGCTGGGTGCCCATATCGACAAGCGCTTCAGGGAAATGGCCCACAAAAACTCATGCAGTTGCATCGGCGATGTCCGGGCGCTGGGATGTATGAATGCTATTGAGATTGTTGGCGACCGCGAGACACGCGAACCCGCCGGCGACCTGACATCCGAAATCGTCAAGATCGCGCTCTCGAATGGGTTGATCCTGGTGACGGCGGGACCGACGCGTAATGTCATCCGCGTGCTCGTTCCGCTGTCCACATCAATGGAACTCGTCGACGAAGGCATGAGCATCATGGAGGCGTCAATCGGCGAAGCCATGGCGCGACCATCTTGATGAAGCCTTTTGCGATTGAAGAATTGATTGAAGCCATCCGCGAAGTGATGCGCACCCGAGGCGGCACGAATGTCTGTTTCGGGTCCAGACTGTGTAAGAACGTTTGCTGCGTGATCTGTACGGCGCGTCTTTGGCTTCGATGATCCGTCGCGGCGGGTATTCCGGGATTAAGGATTTTCGCCACTCGTGCGGACCTGTCGGCCGGCTGGCGCCGGTGTGAGCTGCGATTTGGCCGGATATGGGCGCAATTTGCGGCGCAGAGAGGCCTATGCGGTCCTCATCGCCGCGATCAGCGGGTCGATGCCCGTGATGTTCATGACGCGCTTGAGATTGTAGGCCAGCACGTGCAGGGCCATCTCGGTCCTCACCCGTTTCAGCGTCTTCGTCTGGAAATGCGTCGCGCCCATCCAGGACTTGATGGTGCCGAAGGGATGCTCGGCCGTCTCGCGCCGCCGACGCATCGCCTCCGGGTGCTCGTCGAGCCGCCTCTCGACGGCCTCGAGAACATGCTCGTGCTGCCAGCGGGTGATGCGGCGCTGCTTGGCCGTGGTGCAGCGATGCTTGATGGCGCATCCCTGACAGGCGTTGGTCCAGTAGCGCCGCATGCTCAGCCCCCTCTCCTGGCTGGTGAAGCGGTAGACCAAACGCTCGCCGGCCGGGCAGCGATAGACATCGTCGGCGGCCAGATAGACGAAGTCCTGTTTGCCGAAGCGGCCCTTGGCCTTGGCTCCAGAGGTCAGCGGCTTAGGCAATGTGACGGTGATGCCGGCCTCATCGCAGGCCAGAATCTCCTTGCCGTTGTAGTAGCCGCGATCGGCAACGACATCCAACTCGTCGGTCTCCAGAGCCGCCTTGGTCCGCTTCGCCATGGCTGAGAGCTGGACGCGGTCGGTGCCCTGATTGGTCACCTCGTGGGCGACGATCAGGTGGTGCTTGGTGTCGACGGCGGCCTGAACGTTGTAGCCGACCACGCCGGAACCCCGGCCGCTCGTCGCCATCGAGCGGGCATCGGGATCGCTCAGAGAGATCTGCTGGTCCGGGCTCGCACGCCGCTCGACTTCAAGCGCCTTCAGGCGCCGCATCTCCTCCTTGAGGATCGCGATCTTGTCGGCCAGACGAGTCGTCTTGGTCGTGCGCGCCAGCGACGGCTCTTGCCGGTCGGCGCTGTCCAACTGGTCCAGATAGCGCGCAACGCTCTCCTCGATCTGCGCCACCCGCCGCGCCATCTTGGCCCGCGTGAAGTTCCTGTCCCGGCTGTTGACCGCCTTGAACTTCGAGCCATCGATCGCCACGCTCGCCTCGGCGAACAGCCCGAGTTGCCGGCACAGCGCGACGAACCGGGCGCAGACCTTGCGGATCGCACGGCCGTTGTCCTTGCGGAAGTCGGCGATCGTCTTGTGATCCGGCGCCAGCCGGCCGACCAGCCACATCACTTCCACATTGCGCCCGGCCTCCCTCTCGAGCCGACGGCTCGACTGAACCCGGTTGAGATAGCCGTAGATGTAGAGCTTCAACAAATCGCAAGGATGATAGGCCGGCCTGCCGGTCGCCAGCGGCTCGACCCGGTCGAACCCGAGGCCGCCAAGATCGAGCTCATCGACGAAGACGTCGATCGCCCGAACCGGGTTGTCGTCGCCGATCCAGTCTTCCAGGCGCTCCGGAAACAACGTGCCCTGGCTGCGATCGACACCCTCGACAAAACGCTTCATCAGACCCTCCCGCCAAAGCACGAGAGAATCATAACACCATCGACGTTTTTACACAGGCTGGGTCAATTGCAAACGAACGGCGGCACCGTCAGGCGGGTCCGCTGCTTGTGGTGAAGCAGACGCAATCGGGGGCAAAGCGGACGTTGCCGCTTGAAGGTTGGCTTTCGGGGGTAGAGCGGTCTTACCGGCGACAGGGCCCGACCGAGACGAAGCCGCACCGGGGTCCCGAGAGGGAAGCCAAAAACTCTCGCGGTTGCGCGGCTGGCCGGTTTCGCCGGAGTGGCGTAGTTTAAACAAATCGCCCGCCTGATGGACTGCGCCAAAACCCTATGACCACAGCCGATATACCTGCCGAAACGGTAACATCGGATGACGAGTGGGGGCTTGTCTATGATTGGCAATGCCCGGCCTGCAACCTCTACTGCCACCTGTTGTGCATCGGGGAAGCCGGCGGCCAATTTCGTTTGGTCAACGCGCGCGATAACGCCGAGGTCATGAAAGAAATCACGGCCCGGGGCTTCGATATCGATCAGGGCATGGTTCTGAAAATGAACCACCAGTTCTATTTCGGGGCCGACGCAATTCACATGCTGGCCCTCATTGCCAGCCCGTCCACGGTGTTCAATCGGTTTAATATCTGGATATTTCGCTCTCGGCGTCGCTCGGAACTGCTCTATCCAGTTCTGCGTGCCTGCCGTAATTTCCTGCTGAAGCTCTTGAGGCGCACCAAGATCAACAATCTCGGACTGCCGGACAACGAGAGGTTCTGACGCTTTGGTCCAACGAACGTCTGCTACGGTCCCGGGGTCATCTCTTTGATCGCCAGGGCGCGTTGGTCAAGCGGCTCGGCCTCGGCGTACTTGCTCTGGGCGTGGTAGAGCGCTGCTAGGTTGTTGAGGCTCGTGGTTACGTCGGGGTGCTCCGGCCCCCCAGGGTCTTCTCGTTGATCGCCAGGGCGCGTTGGTAGCGCGGCTCTCCCACTTACCGCCGCGAACCTTGTGTTCGTTTAATCCGGCATCAGCCGAACGGTTTCCACAGTAAAATCAGCTTTGGCAGCACTGTGAGCGCTGCCAAAAGGGCGATGAACATTGCCGACGCGATTAACACACCAAAATAAATAGTCGGGATGAAGTTGGAAAACACCAAGATGGAGAAACCGAAGATGATGGTCATGGTCGTGTAGAATACCGCCTTGCCGATATTGGAATGGCAAACATGCAGGGTCTCCACATAATCGTGAGTATGTGCGTACTCTTCTCTGAATCGGTAGATATAGTGAATACCATTGTCTACTGCGATACCGATGGTGATGGCGGCGATCGTGATGGTCATCATGTCCATGGGGATTTTCGCCCATCCCATGACGCCCAAAACCACCCCGGCGCCGAGCAGGTTCGGCAGAATGCCGATAATCGACAAGATGATCGACCGGAACAACACCAGGAACATGATCGCAATACCCAGCATCACCACGCCGATGGTTTTGATCTGCGATTTGAACAAGCTCTGCAGCATATTGTTGTAGAGCACGAGCAGCCCGCTCACGATCACGTCCCGCTCCTCGAATCCGAGCTTCTCCACCAGATCACGGCGCACTGTCTCCAGCAGCTCCTTGCGGCGTAGATCCGGTTTCGAATCCAACACACGCGCGAGGAGCCGCGCCTCGTTGTCATCGATGGAGAGATAGGGGTCGATGAGACTCTTTCTTATCTCGGGGGGAATTTTGGTATACAGGACGGCCAGCTCCAATGCGTCCAGCTCCTCTCCGGCCAGGTCTTCGGCAACCCGCACCGGCGAAGCGAGCGAGAGCACCTTGCCGATCTCGGGCAGTCCATCGAGGTAGTCGTGTACTTCCTTGATGCGCTGGATCTTGTAGGCGGTAAACCAATACTCCGGCGAGTTGGCGTATGTTTGCGCGTACTCACGCTCCATTTGCGCGAACTCAAGCTCCATTTGTATCTCTTCCTCGGTCAACCCTTCAAGGCCCTCGGGTTTCAGGAAATCGTCAGAGTCGTCCCCGAATTTAATCAGTATTTCCAGTGGCGTCGTGCCGCCGAGCTTCTCGTCGATGAGCTTGAGACCTTGATAAATTTCGGTGTCTTCGCTGAAGTAGTTGATGAAACTGTTCTCGACACGCAGCCGGGCGATTCCCGCTACACTCACGACGGTCAAAATCACCGCCAACACCAGGATCTTGTTGCCTTGGGTCTCGGTCAGACGGGCCAGATATGCAGGTAAGAGAAACCGGTCACTGTCGAAGCTGGGTTTGGCTCCAGTTTTCCCGATCACCAACAGCAACGTGGGGAACAGTAGAAACGAGGTGACGAATGTCACCGCCAAACCGGCGCTCATCATCCAGCCGAAGTCGATGACCGGCTTGATTCCGCTCACGACCAGGGAGCTAAAACCGATGATGGTCGTTAGCGCGGTGTATAGACAGGGTTTCACCATCTTGTGCGTTGTGGTTCTGACCAGCGCCAACTGATCGTCACCTGGACGATCTCGATTGAGCTGCCGGTAACGCACGATCAAATGAATGTTCATCGAGATGGTGATGATCAGCATGAGGGCGAGAAAATTGGATGAGATGACGGTGACCTTCCAACCGATCAATCCCAGTACACCCACCATGATTAATCCGGCGTAAAAACAGCTGAGCAGCGGCAGCACGATCCAGCGCAATTCCCGGAAGATGGCGGTGAGAACAATGATGAGAAACACCAGAACTCCACCACCGAAGACGATCAGGTCGTTGCGCACGAATGTGACCATGTCGTCGGTAATCATCGGCACACCGCCGAGATATAAAACGCCATGCCGGCGGTACGGCTCGACGATGTCTCTGATGTGGGCAACGTCGAGGTGACGTTGCCTGCTTAACGCTTCATGAGCCTCATCGTATTCGGCGGTGATGCGTTCCAGGGTTTGCGTTTCTTCAACGGAGAGACCGGTATCTCGTCGTTTGGCACGCAGCTCGTCTCGAGATAGGAGCAAGCTGTTGTACTGCTGATCCTCGACCAGTCCCAAAAGTAAGGCGGTGGTTCGACGATCTACACTGACGATGAGCTCGCGGTAGATGGGGCTATTGAGCAACTCGTCTTTGGCTCTGTCCCGGTCGATACCGGGTTTCTCCAGGCTTGGTACATCGTTGATCATCTCCGTGAACGGCACGTCCGAGCTTTGTAATAGGGGGGCATCGAGTATTGTGAACACCGTGTCCACGCTGGTGACTTTCTCGAGTTCTCCGCGGAGTTGCTTCAAAGACTCTAATGCTTCGTCCGAGAAGAGATCTTCGTCGGGGGTGTACGTCACAACGAGTAACTCGCTACTCGGATATCGCTGATGGATTTTCCTGAACACATTGAGGTCCACGTCGTCTTCCAGCAACAAGGAGTCGGCCGATGCGTCCAGCTTGAAATCTTTTGTGTGATAACCGAAGAAAACCAGAATTGAGAGCAGCACGATCAGAACTGACTTGGGATTGCGGAGCACCAGAGTGTCATAGGCTTGCGCGGTACGAGACGTCATGGAGTTTCCTATTTGAGCAACGTCAATTCAGCCAGGGGACCAATGGCTCGGCCCGTGGTGTGAACAATTTTCCAGAGGGGTGAAGGTTATCGTCGGCCATCGGGGTCGGATCGCCGCCTGCCCGTCTGAACCGAGATTCCCCAGATGACATCGTAATCCGGGAAAATGGTACCACCGTTCCACCGCTATGGGAACTGCATCCCGTGGCGTCCAGCACCATGAAAGTCCGCCGTGGGTCCAGCCTGTGTGAGAACCAGACATCGGTGAGAACGGCAGAGCAATAATCCCCCACTGAAGCGGCCGGTCGATCCGGCTGCGGCGGACCAAAATGGGACCGCGTATAGCCTTCTGTCAGGGTTGCTCTGACTGGAAGGCGGGGGGGATGTATCGGGTGGAGTTGTACGCACGGGTTCGGCGGGCGTGTCATGTCGAGGGGATGAGCACCCGCGAGGCCTCGCGGGTGTTTGGTGTAGACCGCAAGACGGTCCGTAAGATGCTGTCGTTCTCGGTGCCGCCAGGGTATCGCCGAAGCGCGCCGCCGAGGCGGCCAAAGCTGGGTCCGTTCACGGGAATCATCGATCGGATCTTGGAAGACGATCGGACCAGCCACCGCAAGCAACGGCACACTGCGAAGCGCATCTTCGACCGCCTCCGGGACGAGTACGGTTTCACGGGCGGCTACACCATCGTGAAGGACTACGTTCGTGAGCAGGGGCTTCGGTCGCGTGAGGTGTTCGTGCCACTCTCCCATTCCCCCGGTCACGCCCAGGCGGACTTCGGCGAAGCGATGGCGGTGATCGGCGGCGCGTTACGGAAGATCCACTTCCTTGCCTTCGACCTTCCCCACAGTGATGGTTGCTTTGTTGCGGCCTATCCGGCGGAGACGACCGAAGCATTCTGCGATGGCCACAACGCGGCGTTTGCCTTCTTCGGCGGCGTCCCCCGATCCATCCTGTACGACAACACCAAGCTGGCGGTTGCCCGGATCCTGGGCGATGGGAAGCGGCAGCGAACGCGCGTCTTCACGGAGCTTCAGTCCCACTATCTGTTCGAGGACAGGTTCGGCCGGCCGGGCAAGGGCAACGACAAGGGCAAGGTCGAGGGACTGGTCGGCTTCATCCGGCGGAACTTCCTGGTCCCCGTCCCGCGTGCCGAGAGCTTCGCGGCCCTCAACGATGCTCTCGCCGAACAGTGCCGCCGGCGCCAGGCGGCGCGGCTGCGGGGCCACAAGGAGACCATCGGCGAGCGTCTCGAGCGGGATCGTCAAGTTCTCTTGCCATTGCCGCCTGCTCCCTATGATGCCTGCGATAAGCGCCCTGGACGGGCGAGTTCGCTGTCGCTGGTGCGTTACCGCAGCAACGACTATTCCGTGCCCGTGGCCTACGGCCACCGTGAGGTGCTCATCCGGGGCTACGTCGATGAGGTGGTGATCAGCTGCGGGGCCGAGGTGATCGCCCGGCACCGCCGGTCCTACGACAGCGAGGACCTGATCTTCGACCCGCTGCATTACCTGCCCTTGATCGAGCAGAAGATCGGCGCCCTCGACCAGGCCGCGCCATTGGCGGGCTGGGACCTGCCCGAGGCCTTCATCACTCTGCGGCGGCTCCTCGAAGCTCGTATGGGCAAGGCAGGCAAGCGCGAGTACGTCCAGGTGCTCCGTCTACTGGAGACCTTCCGGCTCGAGGAGGTCGAGGGTGCGGTCGGCGACGCCCTGCGGCTCGGCGCAATCGGCTTTGATGCGGTGAAGCACCTGGTACTGTGCCGCATCGAGCGGCGGCCGCCCAGGCTCAACCTCGACGTCTATCCGTATCTGCCGCGCGCCCGGGTCGCGATGACGTCCGCCAAGTCGTACATGAGCCTGCTGTCGGGGCTCGGCGCATGACCGACACACCGCAAGTGCTGCTCGCCCACCACCTCAAGACGCTGAAGCTGCCGACCTTCCTGCGCGAGTACGACAAGATCGCCCGGCAGTGCGCCTCGGAAGGCGTCGATCACGTCCGCTACCTGTTGAGACTCGCCGAGCTCGAGCTGATCGACCGCGAGCGCCGCATGGTCGAGCGGCGCATCAAGGCGGCGCGCTTCCCCGTGGTCAAGAGCCTCGACAGCTTCGACTTCAAGGTCATCCCCTCGCTCAACAAGGCGCTGGTCCTGGAGCTGGCCCGCTGCGAGTACATCGAGCGCCGCGAGAACCTCATCGCGCTCGGCAACAGTGGGACCGGCAAGACCCACATCGCCCTCGGTCTCGGCCTGGCGGCCTGCCAGAAGGGCCTCTCGGTCGGCTTCATCACCGCCGCCGCGCTGGTCCACGAACTCATCGAGGCCCGCGATGACAAGCAGCTGCTGAGGTTCCAGAAGAAGCTCGCCACCTACAAGCTTCTGATCGTCGACGAACTCGGCTTCGTGCCGCTGTCGAAGACCGGCGCCGAGCTGTTGTTCGAGGTGTTCAGCCAACGCTACGAGCGGGGCTCGACCCTGGTCACCACCAATCTGCCCTTCGACGAATGGACCGAGGTGTTCGGCTCCGAGCGCCTCACCGGCGCGCTCCTCGATCGCCTCACCCACCACGTCAACATCCTCGAGATGAACGGTGACAGCTACAGGCTCAACCAGAGCCGCAGGCGTCAAACCCCGACTGCTAACTGAACCGACCACCCAGCCCACGCTTGACCCCGTGGGCCCACAGGTCCCTCCCGCGCGCGCCGCCGCGTCAGCCTGTTGAGGGCACGCCGCGTCGCGCGCGGGGCCCTCCCGTGGACTACGGGGACAAGCCCGCAGCCGCCAAGCGGTCCCTTCTTACACCGCCGAGGTGGTCCCTTTTTGCTCCGCCATTGACACCGTAGGCCAAACCCGTGCCGGGAGAGGTGGCGGCACTCATCGCCGCGACCTCCGCCGCCCCAAAGGGCCGGACGTCTCCGTCTTGGCCTCCAGCAGTTCCACCTGCATGATCAACTCCCCGATCCGCTTCATGGCGATGTCCAGTTCCGCCTTCACCGGATCGCCCTTGCGTTCCTTGAGCGAGGCATCGATCCCGGCGATCGCCTTCTCACGCCACTGCTCGAGCCGGAAAATCTCCACGCCCAACTGCCGCGACAAAAGTTCCACCGGCTCGCCACGCAAAAGCCGCAGGGCAACCTCACGCTTGCGCGTCACCGTCCACCGCTGGCCAAGTCCCAGCGGGCCTGCCGGCGAAACCTGGCCCGGGGAAAACGTGGACGAGCCAAGCTCGCCCTCGTTTACCACAGGCCCATCAACAGCAACTTTGTTCTCAAAATTGTCGGTCATGTTCCGGTCCTCCTTGGACACTTCGATTAAGCCAATTCTGTGTCCAAGGAAATCGGGTCCGACTCAAATAGATCTCTCACCACTGGCCGCGCGTCTTGTGTTGAGGCGTCTGCGCGATGATCGGGGACCGCTGTTCGATGACGTTGTCCACCGAGAAGATATCCCACGCCGCACAGACCTAGGCGAGCTTCCCAACTACCGTACACACAAGCACACGCTCTACGGCCGTCAAGAAGGGGTTTGTGGCGGCTGCCAAGTCATGTTCCCGTTCCGCAACATGACCGTCGATCACGTCGTGCCGCAATCCAAAGGCGGCAGTGATCACCTGGATAACCTGCAACTGCTCTGCGCCGCCTGCAATTCCATGAAGGGCGCACGGTCTCAGGATGAGTTTATCGCAAAGCTGAAAGCGGAGGGATTGAGACAATGAGCGAAGACGATAAAAAATCTGCGCCACGCGGCCGACCAGTAAAGAACATCATGCCGGAGCCGATCCCCGACACGGCGGAGAACATCGCGCGGGCGATCATGCGAGGCCCACCCAAGAAAGAATGGGATTACATGAAGGCGGCGGAGGCACGAGATTCAAAGGAGGGATAATTCGGCCTATGGGTAAACACGTATATAAATCCCATTCCTTAACCATTGCATGGCGGACCATGATGAGTTTCGTTGACCCTTAAAGTGCGCCCCGTTGTCCAGACCATTATGCGGCCTGTTTAAGATAATTTTTGTCTCCTGATTGCTGTTGTTGCGCCTGTGGGGATGTGGGTAAGCCGTCAGGCTTATCCATCATATCCACGGGCCGGTGGCCGCCTTCGAAATAAACCTCGTCGGGCGTATTGTAATCCAGCGACTGGTGCGGTCTCTGGCTGTTGTAGAAGTCGATGTAGGCGCCGATGCAGCGCCGCGCCTCGGGCAGGCTCTCATAGACCCGGAGATAGACTTCCTCGTATTTGATCGAGCGCCAGAAGCGCTCAATGAAGATGTTGTCCAGGCAACGCCCTTTGCCGTCCATGGAAACCCGAATGCCGCAGTCCTCCAGCGCCGATACCCAGTCCTTGGCCGTGAACTGCGCCCCCTGGTCCGAGTTGACGATGTCCGCAACCCCTTGGGCAAGCGCATCCTCCAGCGCCTCGAGACAGAACGTCCGGCTCATCGAGTTGGACAGGCGCCAGCCCATGATCCGGCGGCTGTAAACATCGATCAGCGCCACCAAATAAGCGAAGCCCACCGGCAACTTGATGTAAGTGATGTCCACCTGCCAGACCTGACCGGGGCGGACAATGTCCAGATCCTGCAGAAGATAAGGATGGACAACGTGGTCCCGCCCCGGGCGGCTGGTCTTGGGCGTGGCGTACAACGCCGCGATCCCCATCGCCTTCATCAGGCGGCGCACCCGCTTGTGGTTGACGACATGGCCGGCGCGGCGCAAGACCTCGGCGATCTTGCGGTAGCCGTAGAACGGACGGGCCTCCCAGATGTCCCGGATGCGGTTCATCATGTCGACCTCGTCATCCGTCCCGGAACGCCGCCGGTAGTACACCGTGCTGCGGTTGATATCCAAAAGGGCGCATTGGCGGCGCAGGCTCAAGTCGCCACCTTCGCGCCGGAGAAGTGCTTTTCTTTTGTCACGGCTCAGCTCTCCAATGCTTTTTTTAAGAAGTCGCGCTCCATCGTCAACTCGCCGATCTTCTCATGCAACTTGGCGATGGTCCGCTCATCCGCCGTCCCCGACCGGCGGCGCTTGTCGGCGAAAAGGCTCTTGCCCCCACATTCCAACTGGTCACGCCACTTCTGGATCGCGCCAACCGAAACCGCATACTCCCGGCTCAGCTCCCCAAGCGTCCGGTCTCCCTTCAACGCCGCCAGCGCCACCTTGAATTTGAAACCTTCGCCATGCGTCTTGCGAACCCTCGTCATCCTTCAATCCTTCCCCGAAAGAAGGAGACAGACTTATCTTAAACCGTGGTCCGAAAAACGGGGCGCAGCATACCTTTCGAGAAACTCACGACTCCTGAGGAGATGCGGACACCTGAGTTGCCCAAGACCTTTATCAGTTTTGAAATCGCCGGCATCGACGCAGAGAATACTCCATTGCCTATCCTTTCCAAAGCAACTGGCTTTGCAGAGGAAGCGTATGAAGCCGTGTGTCGGGTCTATCAAACTAAAGACGGTGATCACCTCGCCCTAGTTAAGATCGAAAGCGGATCTATCATCAGGATTGACTGCAAGGGCCTTGGTGAACCGATCAAGCACCTCAAAAATCTAATTCTGGAAGCGTGGCACAAACTGCGACACAAAAGAGCGGAACAGGTCTTGGAGAACAGCAAGGCCGTTCTCGGATCTCTTGCCGTCATCGAGCATATCGCCAAACGAGAGCGGGATGGATCGCTGTCCAGCGAGGAGGCCGAGCAGCTTCGGCGTAACATTGTCACCTCGGTTTGTGGACTGTTTGAGTGCGGCGCGCTCATTGCAGAGATACCGACACAGGAAACAGTGGAGAACACCAAGCTCCTCAGTGGGTTCTCGCCAAAGCTATTGATGCCTCCGAGTACTGACGGTAAAGCCGCGGCAAAGAAAACAACACCGAAGAAACGGTCATCAAAACGGCGTAAGACCTGATGGCCCAACAACGCGCTGCACGGCGACGCGGTATACCGCGTGCGTGAACGCTGAAGTTCATCTTACGAGCCAGCACGATCTACAAGCAGATGCTCGCCGACTACGATCCGCCGCCGCTCGACGCGGCGATCGAGGAAGAGCTGACCGCCTACATGGCCAAGCGCAAGGAAGCCAACGCCGCGGCGTAGGCCGGCCACGCGCGGCGAAGATTCCGCTTCGCAAGCGCGAAATTTCGGCGCTAGTGTGCGCTCAGAAGCGTCCATCCATCCGCGCACCTGCGCTGGTCTGGAGAGATTCGATGTCCGAACGATCTTCCCGCCGCCGCCGCGCGCGCCGTGTGCCCAGCGGCCCGCCGCAGCTCCCTTGGCGGCGCCTGAAGAACCCGTACAGGCCGATCGAGGTGCTGAGCGCCGATCAGATCGAGACCATCCACGACGCCTCGCTCGGCGTGTTGGAAACCATCGGCGTCGATCTCTGGTGCCCGGAAGCGATGGATATCTTCGCCGCCGCCGGCGCCGAGGTCGACCGGGCCGAGCGGCACGCGCGTTTCGACCGCGGCCTGATCGAGGAAGCCGTCGCCAAGGCGCCGCCTGAGTTCACGCTGACGCCGCGCAACCCAGAGCGCGCGATCGTGCTCGGTGGCAACAACATCAACTTCGGTCTGGTCGGCGGGCCGGCGAACGCGACCGACCTCGACCGCGGCCGACGCTCGGGCGCCTATGAGGACACGCTCAACCTGATCCGCCTCGGCCAGTGCCTGAACGTGCTGCATCTGGTCGGCGCGGGCCCGGTGGCGCCGACCGACATGCCGGTGCCGACGCGCCACCTCGATACCTACAACGCCTGCCTGACGCTGACCGACAAGATTTTCAACTGCTCGGCGTTCGGCCACGAGCGCGTCACCGACGCGATCGACATGGTGGCCATCGCGCGTGGCATCGGCCGCGACGAGATCGCCAAGTCGCCGAGTGTCATCGGCGTCGTCAACTGCAACTCGCCGCTGCGCTACGACGACCCGATGCTCGAAGGCATCATCGCGTTGGCGCGCAACGGTCAGCCGGTGATCGTCACGCCGTTCACGCTGGCCGGCGCGATGAGCCCGGTGACCATCGTCGGCGCGCTCGCCCAGCAGAACGCCGAGGCGTTGGTCGGCATCACGCTCTCGCAGCTGGTCAACCCCGGCGTGCCGGTGGTCTATGGCGGCTTCACCTCGAACGTCGATATGAAGTCCGGCGCGCCGGCCTTCGGCACGCCCGAATACGCCAAGGCGGTGCTCGCCGGCGGCCAGCTCGCGCGCCGCTACCGCCTGCCCTACCGCTCGTCGAACGTCAATGCGTCGAACACGGTCGACGCGCAAGCCGCGTATGAATCGCAGATGTCGCTGTGGTCGACGGTGATGGGCCACACCAACTACGTCATGCACGGCGCCGGCTGGCTCGAAGGCGGGCTGACCGCGTCGTATGAGAAGATGATCATCGACGCCGAGATGCTGCAGATGATGGCCGAGTTCATGCAACCCTTGGAAGTCAGCGACGCGACATTGGGCCTCGAGGCGATGGCCGATGTCGGGCCGGGCGGACACTTCTTCGGCACCCAGCACACGCTCGACCGTTACGAGACCGCGTTCTACCAGCCGATGGTGTCGGACTGGCGCAACTTCGAGACCTGGGAGGAAGCCGGCTCTCTGACCGCGACGCAGCGCGCCAACGGGATCTGGAAGGAGCTGCTGGCAAGCTACCAGCAGCCGCCGATGGATCCGGCGATTTCCGAGGAACTCGACGCCTTCATCGCCCGCCGCAAGGCCGAGATCAATGCCCAGGCGGCTTGAGCCGCATAGCCCGAACGATTGGGATCAGTCGGGCTAAACTAGCCCGCGCCAGTCTTGTTGGGACAAGAGGGGCTTATTGGGACACGCGGGGGCCGCCGCGCCCGCCGTCGAACCAAAAGCTGACCGGCGAGGCACGGTTTTGGCTTTCACAGCTTCGATGTCAGGTAACGGACGGGAACCGGGGTTGAACCGGAAACGGACCTAGGGACACCGTATCCGTCCGACGAATTCCGCGTCGATGATTGATGGCGAATGATTCGGGTGTCAGCCCCGCAGCATCCGCCTCAGAGTATCGTCCCCGTCGATGAAGTGATGCTTGAGAGCGCCCGCGACATGGAGCGCGATCAGGGCCACGCCCGCATAGGCGAAGTAGTAGTGCACCGAAATTGCGACGTCGCGCAGCGGCACCGACTTGGGCAGGACGGCGGGGACCTCGAAGAGCCCGAAGATGGCAACGCCTGCGCCCGCCGAGGTCGAAATGATGTAACCGGTCACTGGCACGACCAGCATCAGTGCGTAAAGCAGATAGTGCGTGATCTTGGCCGCGATGACCTCCCACTGCTTGCGGGACTCGGTGATCCGCGTCCCGCGGCCGGCGATCTGCCAAGAAATCATGATCGAGGCCAGCAGCAGCACGACCATGCCCAGCGCCTTGTGGATCTCCAAGGTATCGTACGACCAAGGATCATAGTACTCCAGCCCGACCATGTACCAGCCAAGCGGGACCAAGGCGATGATCAGGACTGCGATGATCCAGTGCACGGCCCTCGAGATCAGTCCGTAGCGCCTTTCGGGATCGCGCGGCAAGACGATGTCTCCGGCCACAAGGGGCGCCTTGCGGCCCGCCCTGATGCGTTACTGACGGATGCCCTCGATGATGATTTCCAGCGCCACGGTCTCGCCCTTGGGACCGAAGTCCCTGGTCTCTCCGAAATCCTTGCGCACCAAGGTGTATTTGCCCTCGAAGCCGGCCCGGTAGTTGCCCCAGGGATCGTCACCTTCGGCGATCAGCTTAATCGGAAACGAGATCGACTTCGTGACGCCACGGTAGCTCAGGTCGCCGGTCAAGGTCCCGCCGTCCGCATTCCCCGAATAGCCCGTGCTCTCGAAGGTCACCTGGGGATACGTCTCGACGTCCAGGGATTTCGCGCTGCGCAGGTCCTTGTCGCGTTCCGCGTGGTTGGTATCCACGCTGGCCGTATCGATCGTTACCGAGACCTTCTGCGCCGAGGGCCCCGCCGCCGGATCATAGGTCAGACTGCCCTCCAAGGTGTTGAAGCGGCCGAATACAAAACCGATGCCCAAGTGACTGACCCGAAACTGGATGAAGGAATGAGCCGGATCGATCTTGTAGTCTGCCGCCTGCGCCGCCGTCGGCACACCGAGCAGAATTCCACAGGCAAGCGCAATCACGGCCAGCTTGTCGGATATCTCGAATTTGGTCTGCATGGATTTTCCCTCCTGCGGGGAAATCGCGTGCCAGGCGAGACCCCTCATATTAACCCCCAACCGATGGTAGTCGAAGATCGCGGCCCGGGGAAGGCTGTCGCATCGCAGTTCGCCGCCGAGGGCGGACGGATGACCGCCGATCATGCGGCCAGGCGCGCCGCCCCAGGTCCGAAGCGCGGCGTCAATGTCTTCTACGGTTCCAGACTGTGTAAGAACGTTTGCTGCGTGATCTGTACGGCGCGTCTTTGGCTTCGATGATCCGTCGCGGCGGGTATTCCGGGATTAAGGATTTTCGCCACTCGTGCGGACCTGTCGGCCGGCTGGCGCCGGTGTGAGCTGCGATTTGGCCGGATATGGGCGCAATTTGCGGCGCAGAGAGGCCTATGCGGTCCTCATCGCCGCGATCAGCGGGTCGATGCCCGTGATGTTCATGACGCGCTTGAGATTGTAGGCCAGCACGTGCAGGGCCATCTCGGTCCTCACCCGTTTCAGCGTCTTCGTCTGGAAATGCGTCGCGCCCATCCAGGACTTGATGGTGCCGAAGGGATGCTCGGCCGTCTCGCGCCGCCGACGCATCGCCTCCGGGTGCTCGTCGAGCCGCCTCTCGACGGCCTCGAGAACATGCTCGTGCTGCCAGCGGGTGATGCGGCGCTGCTTGGCCGTGGTGCAGCGATGCTTGATGGCGCATCCCTGACAGGCGTTGGTCCAGTAGCGCCGCATGCTCAGCCCCCTCTCCTGGCTGGTGAAGCGGTAGACCAAACGCTCGCCGGCCGGGCAGCGATAGACATCGTCGGCGGCCAGATAGACGAAGTCCTGTTTGCCGAAGCGGCCCTTGGCCTTGGCTCCAGAGGTCAGCGGCTTAGGCAATGTGACGGTGATGCCGGCCTCATCGCAGGCCAGAATCTCCTTGCCGTTGTAGTAGCCGCGATCGGCAACGACATCCAACTCGTCGGTCTCCAGAGCCGCCTTGGTCCGCTTCGCCATGGCTGAGAGCTGGGCGCGGTCGGTGCCCTGATTGGTCACCTCGTGGGCGACGATCAGGTGGTGCTTGGTGTCGACGGCGGCCTGAACGTTGTAGCCGACCACGCCGGAACCCCGGCCGCTCGTCGCCATCGAGCGGGCATCGGGATCGCTCAGAGAGATCTGCTGGTCCGGGCTCGCACGCCGCTCGACTTCAAGCGCCTTCAGGCGCCGCATCTCCTCCTTGAGGATCGCGATCTTGTCGGCCAGACGAGTCGTCTTGGTCGTGCGCGCCAGCGACGGCTCTTGCCGGTCGGCGCTGTCCAACTGGTCCAGATAGCGCGCAACGCTCTCCTCGATCTGCGCCACCCGCCGCGCCATCTTGGCCCGCGTGAAGTTCCTGTCCCGGCTGTTGACCGCCTTGAACTTCGAGCCATCGATCGCCACGCTCGCCTCGGCGAACAGCCCGAGTTGCCGGCACAGCGCGACGAACCGGGCGCAGACCTTGCGGATCGCACGGCCGTTGTCCTTGCGGAAGTCGGCGATCGTCTTGTGATCCGGCGCCAGCCGGCCGACCAGCCACATCACTTCCACATTGCGCCCGGCCTCCCTCTCGAGCCGACGGCTCGACTGAACCCGGTTGAGATAGCCGTAGATGTAGAGCTTCAACAAATCGCAAGGATGATAGGCCGGCCTGCCGGTCGCCAGCGGCTCGACCCGGTCGAACCCGAGGCCGCCAAGATCGAGCTCATCGACGAAGACGTCGATCGCCCGAACCGGGTTGTCGTCGCCGATCCAGTCTTCCAGGCGCTCCGGAAACAACGTGCCCTGGCTGCGATCGACACCCTCGACAAAACGCTTCATCAGACCCTCCCGCCAAAGCACGAGAGAATCATAACACCATCGACGTTTTTACACAGGCTGGGTCATATGCCGAGCCGCCGCGCGAGGTACTGGGCGAAGTCGTAAATTGGCCGCTCGAGATAGGACAGGTGGCCGCCCTTGGCGAGACCGGCCCGCATGCCGCGATAGACGGCCTCGACGCCGCGCCGGTCCTCGTCGTTGACCGCGTCGAGCAGCGTCTTCAGCGCGGCGATGTCGTCGGCGGCCTCTGGCTCGTCGAGGTATTCGGGCGCGAGGCCGCCGCCGTAGGTGATGTGCACCCGGCCGACGCCGCGCGGATGGACGACCAAGTACCAGAAATAGCCCGGCGTCAGCGTGATCAGATGGCTCGGGTAGACGGTGATCAGCGCCGCCGTCTTGCGCCAGCGTCCTTGCAAACGCGTGTTGTCGGGGTGCGCGTTGCCGATCGGCAGCGAGGCTTCCTTGGTGATCCAGTGGTAGTTGAAGGCCGGCAGACCGGGCGGGCAGTCCATGTCGTCGACCTTGGAGTGCGCGCCGACGGTGCCCCAATGCAGCATCGGCAGGTGATAGCTCTCCATGAAGTTCTCGGCCAGGACCTTCCAATTTGTGTCCCAGACATGCTCTTCGCGGAACGTCTCGACGTAATCCGCCATGCCGTAATCGCCGATCAACGCACCGAGCGGCTCGAGGCTTGTCGCGACCGACTCGGCGTCGGGGTTCAGCGTAACGTAGAGCCAACCCTGCCATTCTTCGCAGCGGATCGCGGGCAGCCGGTAGCCCGCCTTGCAGAAGCCGGTCGTCTTCTCCATATGCGGCGCGGCGCGCAGCGAGCCATCGAGGTTGTAGGTCCAGGCGTGATAGGGACAGACGATCGCCCTTGCGTTGCCGGTGCCTTCGAGCAACGTCGACATGCGGTGCAGGCAGACGTTGGAGAACGCGCGCAGCTCCCCGTCTCGTCCCCGGATGACGGCGATCGGTTGGCCGGCCAGCTCGTAAGTCAGATAATCGCCCGGCTGGGCCACGGCGCTGGCGCGGCCGACGCAGATCCATTCCCGGCGAAGGATCCGCTCGAGCTCCAATTCGAGGAAGCCGGCGTCGGTATAGACCGAGGGCGGCATCGCGACGGCATCCTCGAAGCGCCGCGCGACGACCGATCGAAGCTCGGCGAGCGCCGTCGCCCCTGGCCCATCCGTCTTCGGCCGCGTCTCTGCACCATCGATTTTCGTCCGCAATGGCGTATCCGGCATGGCCGATTCTCCTTGATTTGCTTTACCTCACATCACCAAACCACCCTACGGAACGCTTGAAATCATATAAAATTTATTTTATTTTAATATTAGCAATAAAAAATATGGTTAAGTTCACACTGAAGCAACTCGGCTATTTCTCGGCGGTCGCCGAGCATGGCGGTATCGCCCAGGCCGCGCGCGCGCTCAACATCTCCGTGCCAGCGGTCGCCGCCGGCATCGACAAGCTCGAAATACTGCTCGGCTATCGCCTGCTGGTGCGGCGCCATGCGCGCGGCACCGAGCCGACGCTCAAGGGCCGCGAGGCGCTGCTTCTGGCCCGCGAGCTGCTGGCGCGCGCCGACGAAGCCGACCGCCGCCTGCGTGCCCTCGGCGCGCGGGTCGAGGGCGCGCTGAAGATCGGCTGTTACGAGACGCTCGCGCCGTTCTATCTGCCCGGGCTGATCGACCTGATGCGGCGCCAACACCCCAGCGTCACCTGCACGGTATCCGAGGGGCGAACCGAAAAACTATTGGCCGCGCTTGCCATGGCCGACATCGAGATCGCGCTGCTCTACGACATGGACCTCAACCGCCACGGCATTGCCGTCGAGCGCGTCGCCAGCCTCGCGCCCTATGTCCTGCTGCCGGCTGGCCATGCTCTGGCCGGCGAGGCGTCGGTCGGCATCGGCGCGCTCGCTGAGGAGCCCTATGTGCAGCTCGACTGGCGCACCACGCGCGAGCACTTCTCGACGATCTTCAAGCGCGCGCGCATCGCGCCGCCGGTCGCCTTTCGCTCACCATCGTTCGAGCTGGTGCGCAGCGCGGTCGCCAACGGCCTGGGATTCTCGCTGCTCTACGTCAGGCCGGACAGCGACGTCGCTTACGACGGCAAGGCGATCGTATGCTTGCCGATCGAGGAGACGATGCCGCCACTGGACATCGTGCTCGCCTGGCCCAGCCGCGGCACGTCGCGAACGATCAGAACAGCGTTCGTCGACGTCGCAACGGCGTATTTCGCCGGCCGCTAGCGCTTATTTGTCCGGTCAATCGCCGCGCTTGCCAATCTTAATCCCACAAGGACTGGCCGAACGGTCGGCGGCCCGCCCTCTTGTTGGGATAAGATTGGCGCGGGCTGGAATTGTCCGACATATCCCGATTATGCACTGGCCCCGCGCGCTATTCGACCCCGACCGCCTCACCCAGCGTCGGGCCGATCTCGCCGTGGACCAGCAGGTCGGCTTCCATGTCGAGTTCGGTCGGTTCGCGGTTGACGATGGCGAGCAGCGCGCCGTTGCGCTTGGCGAGCGAGGGAAAGCCGGCGGCCGGATAGACCCTGAGCGACGAGCCGATCGAGATGAACAGGTCGCAGGCGAGCGTCGCCGCCTCGGCGCGCTGCATCTCGGCCTCGGGCATCTGCTGGCCGAACGAGATCGTCGCGGTCTTGACCAGGCCGCCGCAGGCGGTGCACAGCGGCAGCGTTTCGTCGGCCGCGAAGGCCGCGTAGATCGGCGCGAGCTCGTGGCGTTCACCGCAGGAGAGACAGGATGCGTAGGTCGTGTTGCCGTGCAGCTCGACGATGCGGTCGTCGGCGATGCCCGAACGCTGGTGCAGGCCGTCGACGTTCTGCGTGATGACGCAGACGACGGTGCCGCGGCGCACCAGCTCGGCGACGGCGCGGTGGCCGCGGCTCGGCTCGGCCTCGGCGACCGCGTCGTGGGTCGCGAGCTTGCGCCGCCACGCCTCGCGCCGCATGTCCTCGGAGCGCATGAAGTCCTGGAAATCGACCGGCGTATATTTGGTCCAGATGCCGCCCGGGCTGCGGTAGTCGGGGATGCCCGATTCGGTGCTGATGCCGGCGCCGGTGAAGACGACGACGCGGTGGCTGACCTCGAGCAGGCGGTTGAGCGCCTTGATGTCACGCGCGGCGTCATCCATGGCACGAGTTATTTTCGCGAATGGTCATGGGCCTGAGTGTAGGCAAGCGAGGATATCAGGACAATCGGCCTTGCAACAGCGGCGATCTTTACCGATAACCCATGCTCAATCACAAACCCGCCTGAGGAGCCGACCGCCATGCAGGCCACCGCCACCGTCCAGGCCGACAACGAGCGCACCACCGTCACCGAATGGCGCTTCCAGCCCGGCCAGTCGACCGGCTATCACCGTCACGCCTACGACTACGTCATCGTGCCGCTGACGACCGGCAAGCTGCAGCTTACCGGCCCCGACGGCGAGACCATCGGCGACCTGGTCGCTGGGCGTTCGTACTTCCGGGACGCGGGAGTCGAGCACGACGTCACGAACATCAACGACTACGAGTTCGCTTTCGTCGAGGTCGAGTTCAAGGACGGCGGACCCAAGTAGGCCGCGCCCGCCGGGAATACTCATGGAGTTGGGAAATCATGGTTGACATGCCAAACCTCGCCGCCCGGCTGGGGCTCGACGCCCAGGTACTCAGCGCCGGCGACTTCGCCGTGCGCACGCCGATCGACGGCAGCACCGTCGCCAGCCTCGCCGAACATTCCGCCGCCGACGTCGGCGCCATGGTCGGCAGCGCGACCGATGCCTTCGATGTCTGGCGCTCGGTGCCGGCGCCGAAGCGCGGCGAGCTGATGCGCCTGTTTGCCGAGGAGCTGCGCGCGCACAAGGACGCGCTGGGCGAGATCGTCACCATCGAGAGCGGCAAGATCTTCGAGGAGGGCAAGGGCGAAGTTCAGGAGATGATCGACATCTGCGACTTCGCCGTCGGCCTGTCGCGCCAGCTCTATGGCCTGACCATCGCCTCCGAGCGGCCGGGCCACCGCATGATGGAGACCTGGCACCCGCTGGGGCCGGTCGGCCTCATCACCACCTTCAACTTTCCGGTCGCGCCCTGGGCGTGGAACTTCGCGCTCGCCGTCGTCTGCGGCGACCCGATGGTGTGGAAGCCGTCGGAGAAGACGCCGGTCTCGGCGCTCGCCTGCCAGGCGATCTTCGACAAGGCGGTGGCCCGCTTCGGCGACGCGCCGGCCGACCTGCTTCAGGTCGTCATCGGCGGCAAGGAGGCCGGCGAGGCGTTGGTCGACGACGCCCGCGTACCGCTGATCAGCGCCACCGGAAGCTGCCGCATGGGGCGCGAGGTCGGCATCCGCGTAGCCAAACGGCTGGGCCGCTCGCTGTTGGAACTGGGCGGCAACAACGCGATGATCGTCGCGCCCTCGGCCGACCTCGACCTGGCGGTCCGCGCCATCCTGTTCTCGGCGGTCGGCACGGCCGGCCAGCGCTGCACCTCGCTAAGGCGTTTGATCGTCCACGAGAGTATCCACGACGCACTACTGCCGCGCCTCGAGGCGGCCTACGCTTCGGTCAGCGTCGGCGATCCGCTCGATCCCGGCACGCTGGTCGGGCCGCTGGTCGACGGCGGCGCCTTCGAGCGCATGCAGGCCGCGCTCGAGACCGTCGCCGGTGAAGGCGGCACGGTGCACGGCGGCGAGCGCGTGCTGGCCAACGAGTACCCCGACGCCCATTACGTCAGGCCGGCGATCGTCGAGATGCCGGCACAGACCGAGACGGTGTGCGAGGAGACCTTCGCGCCGATCCTTTACGCCATGAAATACACCGACTTCGACGAGGCGATCGCGATCCACAACGGGGTGCCGCAGGGCCTGTCGTCCTGCATCTTCACGACCGATGTGCGCGAGGCCGAGGCGTTCGTCTCGGCGCGCGGCAGCGACTGCGGCATCACAACGTCAACATCGGCCCGTCGGGCGCCGAGATCGGCGGCGCCTTCGGCGGCGAGAAGGACACCGGCGGCGGCCGCGAATCGGGCTCCGATGCATGGAAGAGCTATATGCGGCGCGCCACCAACACGGTGAACTATTCGAACGAGCTGCCGCTCGCCCAGGGCATCCAGTTCGACGTCGGCGACTGATCGGGCGGCGCTTGATCCTAGGTATAACATCGAGGAGACAAGGTTATGGCGAGTAGGGGTGACAAGACGATCGGCGACAACGCCTTCACGGCGGAGAGCCTCTACGGCACCAACTGGCAGCCGACCTACGCCGGCGCGCTCAGTTTCCTGCGCCGCAAGTACACCCGCGATCTGACCGGCGTCGACGTCGCGGTGACCGGGCTGCCCTTCGACCTCGCCACGACCAACCGGCCGGGCACGCGCTTCGGGCCGGCCGGCATCCGGCGCGCATCGGCGCAGCTCGCCTGGGGGCCACCCTGGCCGTGGGGTTTCAATCCGGTCGACCGGCTCGCGGTGATCGACTACGGCGACTGCAACTTCGAGCTCGGCTACACCGAGAAGATGGTCGAGGCGGCCGAGGCGCACGCCACCGAGATCATCGAGGGCGGCGCCTCGATGCTGACGTTGGGCGGCGACCATTACATATCGCTGCCGCTGCTGCGCGCGCATGCCAAGAAGTACGGGCCGCTCTCGCTGGTCCACTTCGATGCCCATTCGGACACCTGGCGCGACGACGCCTACCACCACGGCACCATGTTCTTCCACGCCATCAACGAGGGCATCATCGACCCCGAGCGCTCGATCCACATCGGCATCCGGACCCACAACCCCGAGAGCCACGGCTTCACCATCCTGCACGCCGACTGGGTGCACGAGAACGGACCGAAAGCGGCGATCGAGGAGGTCAACCGCGTCGTCGGCGACCACAAGGCCTACCTCACCTTCGACATCGACGGCCTCGACCCGTGCTTCGCGCCGGGTACCGGTACGCCGGTGATCGGCGGGCTGACGACGCACCAGGCGCGTTCGATCATGTGGGGCTTGGGCGACATCGATTTCGTCGCCATGGACCTGGTCGAGGTGGCGCCGATCTACGACGTCGGCGACATCACTTCGCTGGCCGGCGCAACGCTGTGCCTCGACTATCTCGCTTTGCGCGCCGCCAAGCTGCCGCCGCGCGAGGGTGAGAAGGAAGACGACGTCAATCCCTACTAGTCGCCACGCCGCCAGGCGCAAAGTGTTCGCGACGACCCGCGCTTGAGTGCTGGCCGGGCGCGACGATAGGCATTTTCGAACATTTTCGAACAATGCGCCACAATTACGAGTCATTGTTGTATTGACACCGTTCACGGGGTATGTTCACACCATGATTCCCGCCAAACCGACCGTCAAACGCCGTGACACGGTGCGCATTTTCCGCGCGCGACTCGCCGAGGCGATGGACCGCGCCGGCCACAGCCGCGCCGAACTGGCGCGCGCGGTCGGCGTCGACCGCTCGACGCTGTCCCAGCTGCTCGCCACCGACAACGACCGCCTGCCGCGCGCGGACACCGTGGCGGCGATCGCGGCGACGCTTCAAGTCAGCCTCGATTGGCTGCTCGGCCTGAGCCAGGAAGAGAAACTCGGCGCCGACATCCTGCAACGCTCGCTGCAGATCGAGCCGAGCTCGCCCAACCCGGTCGACGAACGGTTGTCGCAATGGCACGCCGAGGCCGCGGGCTACAAAATCCGCTACGTGCCCAGCCTGCTGCCCGACGTGCTCAAGACCGACGCGGTGATCGCGTATGAATTTCAGATGTCGCAGATCGCGACGCCGCGCCAGGCGCGCGCCGAATCGCAGGCGCGTCTGGCCTATATGCGGCTGCCCGAGACCGACATGGAGGTGTGCAGCCCGATCCATGGCATCGAGGCCTTCGCGCTCGGCGAGGGCATCTGGCGCGGCCTCGACGAGGACGCCCGGCGCGAACAGCTCGTGCGCATGGCCGACCTGGTCGACGAGCTCTACCCGTCGTTCCGCTGGTTCCTATTCGACGGCCTGACGCATTACTCGGCGCCGCTCACCATCTTCGGCCCGCAGCGCGCGGCGCTCTACATCGGTCAGATGTATTTCGTGTTCAACACCATCGAGCATATCCGCGTGCTGACCCGGCACTTCGATAATCTCATTCGCATTGCCACGGTGCAGCCGCCCGACGTCGGTGGCGTACTGCGCGACCTGTACGACACGGTCGACGAGGTGGCGCCCCGACACGGGATGGGCGTGCCGGCGCGGCCGCAATGAGCGGCGCACCGCGCGCGACCGGCGGCTGCCTGTGCGGCGCCGTCCGCTTCGAGGTTCACGGGAACTTGCGCGGCGTCGTCAACTGCCATTGCGGTCAGTGCCGACGCAGCCACGGCCACCATGGCGCGTACAGCGAAGCGGCGCGGGCCGATCTCAAGCTTACCGAGGACCGCGCGCTGGCGTGGTACGCATCGTCGGCCGCAGCGCAGCGCGGCTTCTGCGCGGCCTGCGGGTCGAGCCTGTTTTGGCAGCGTAAGGGCACGGACCACACGTCGATCGCCGCCGGCAGTTTCGACCAGCCGAGCGACCTCACGACGGTCGGGCATGTCTTCACCGCCGTGCGCGCCGACTACTACACGATCGACGACGATCTCGAGCAGTGGCCCGCATCGATGGCGGCAGGCTGAGGCGCCATGGGCATCGCCAGCCTGCCGATGTACGACCTGCCCGAGGCACGCCCGGCGATCGACGCGCTGTGGCGCGGCATCGCCGGCCATATGGCGCGCGCCGGCGTCACCGACGTGCCCGAGAGGCTGCTCCACGACCGGCCGATCAAGGCGACCTGGGGGGACCCGGATATCTTCTTCAGCCAAGCCTGCGGCTATGACGTGAAGCACGGTTTCGCCGACTCGCTCCGGTTGTTGGTGACGCCGTGCCATGACGCGTTCGGCTGCGACGGCCCGACCTATTCGAGCCTCCTCGTGGTGCCCGAGGCGTCGACGGCGCGCGATATCGAGGATCTGCGTGGTTGCATCTGCGTCATCAACGGTCGCGAATCGCACTCGGGCATGAGCGCGTTGCGCGCCACGGTCGCGCCGCTCAGCCGGAACGGCTGCTTCTTCGCCGAGGTCAAGGAGAGCGGCGCTCATGTCGAGAGCCTGGCGTCCGTGCGCTACGGCGATGCCGATATCGCCGCCGTCGATTGCATCACCTTCGCGCTGGTCGGGCGCTACCGGCCGGCGGCGCTGGAGGGCGTTCGCGTGCTCGGGCGCACCGCCAACGCGGTCAGCCCACCCTATGTCACGCGCGCCGACACGCCCGACGACATCGCCGAACGGATGCGCGCGGCGCTGGTCGAGGCGTTCGAGGACGTCGATCTCGCGTCCGCGCGCGAGGCGATCTTCCTAAGCGGCGCCGAAGTTCTCGCGCATGACGCATACGACAACATCGTCGAATTCGTGCAGATCGCCCAGAGTCACGGCTACACCGAGATCGCTTGAGGCGGAACCGGCCCCGGGTGCGGGTCGGCCGGCGCTGTGTTATACTGTTGGAAAATATGCAGGGAGCGTGACTTCGCATTCGGAGGTATTCATGCACCGATTCGTTACTGTTTTCACGTTCCTCATCCTCCTCGCGCCGGTCCCGGCGCTCGCCGAACCAGCCGACGTCAGCGACGCCGACCGCGAGGCGATCCGCGCCGTGGTCGAGGACCAACTCGCCGCCTTCCAGGCCGACGACGCGGTCCGCGCGTTCTCCCACGCCTCGCCGATGATCCGCCGGGCGTTCGGCACGCCGAGCAACTTCATGCGCATGGTGGTGACCGGCTATCCGCCGGTTCACCGGCCGCAGGCGGTCGAATTCCGGGACATCGTCACCTTCCATGGCGCGCCGACCCAGCGCGTCTTCCTGATCGGTCCCGACGGGCAGAGCGTCATCGCGCTCTATATCATGGAACTGCAGGCCGGCGGGACGTGGAAGATCAACGGCTGTTATCTGGTCAAGGCCGAAGACAGCATGGTCTAACGATGGCCGCGCGGACGATGACCTAGCCCGCGTTAGGTCATGTATTCGATCTGCGCGTCGGTCGGGTAGCTGGTCACGACGAACATTGGAACCGACGTCCTTTGGTGCTCGAATGGCACGGAACGAATTCGCCAGCAAGGACGCGTCGAACGGCGCAGACCGAAAACTGCGACAATTTGGCCACAGGTCACGCGGATATGCACCGCCGCCGCGTCGGCCGCACTGGTATCGCCGCCGCGACTGTGATAGACGAACATTACGCACGCTGGGGTAAGGGCTATCGTGGGCTGGCCAAATCCGGTGGCATTGTTGTAAAACGGCATGAGGGGTTTCGTGGCAAGGTTGGCGATCAGGCCGTGTCGTGAACACCGAAGTCCGCATCCGGGCGTTACGTCGCCGAATGCGGGCCGAGTCCAGAGGATCTGTGCCGGGGGGTGTGTAGGGGATTGTGCGCATGAATGTTAGAAAATATCTTGACCCTTGGCCTGCACGCCTCTCGGCGTCGCTGTTGACCGTAGCGCTGCTGTTTGGCTGCGCTTCGCCACCCGAGGGCGACGCGGACGCGCAAGCGGCCTACGACGAAATCAACGATCCGCTCGAGCCGTTCAACCGCGCGATCTTCTCGTTCAACCAATTCGCCGACGGCATCCTGATCAAGCCAATTGCGCTGGCTTTTCGCACCTTCGTGCCGCCCGAGCCGCGCGAAGGCGTGCGCAACTTCCTGTCCAACCTGCGCTCGCCGATTGTGCTTGCCAACGACCTCATGCAGGGCGAATTCGATCGCGCCGTCGTGACGATCGAGCGCTTCGCGATCAACTCGACCGCCGGGCTGGGTGGCCTGATCGACGTCGCCGCCAGGTTCGGCATCGAGGGACACCGTGAGGACTTCGGCCAGATGCTTGCGGTCTGGGGCAGCGGCGAAGGACCGTTCCTGATGCTGCCTATTCTCGGGCCGTCCAACCCACGCGACGTTATCGGCTTGGTTGTCGACGGCTTCATCGATCCGGTGCCGTACTTCGTGTCGTCCAATATCCAGGTGGCGCGCACTGTGCTTCGCGGCGCCGATGAGCGTGAACGCGTCCTCGATGCGCTCGACGAGATCGAGCGTACGTCGCTCGACTTTTACGCCACGCTGCGCAGCCTTTACCGGCAGCGCCGCGCCGACGAGATCCGCAACGGGGCGCCGGCGCCGGTGGTGCCGATCCCGGCGATCTCGATCGAGGAGTTCGAGTATCCTGACGAAGGACAGGTTTCGATGGTTTATTGACCATGTCGGTCATACGTCGAATTTCCTCGCTCACGGTTATCCTGCTCTTAGCACTCTCCCCGCTGCCTGTGGCGGCCGGCACGCTGGACGACGCGATCACGTTCGTCCAAAACCTCGGCGACAACGCCATCGAAGTCCTCAAGGCGCCCGACTCGACGCCGGAACAACGCCGCGTCAAGTTCCAGGTGCTTCTGGACAGCGGCTTCGCCGTCGATACGATCGGTCGGTTCGCGCTCGGCCGTTATTGGCGCGCTGCAACGTCCGAACAGCGACTGGAATACCTCCGGCTGTTCCGGCTGTTCATTCTCAATACCTACGCCTCGCGCCTGGACGGCAATTCGGGCCAGTCCTTCAGCGTCGTAAAAGCCCATCCGATCGACGACAAGGACACGCTGGTCAACACCGAAGTCTCGCAGACCAACGCCCAGCCGTTGCGCGTCGACTACCGAGTTCGGGCACGCCACGGCGACTACAAGATCGTCGACGTCTTGGTCGAGGGCATCAGCCTGGTCACGACCCAGCGTACCGAGTTCGCCTCGATCATCAATCGCGAAGGCTTCGACGGCCTGCTCGAGCTGATGCGCGACTACGACGGCGATGCCCCGTCGAACTAACGGCGGCACGCCTCTTCCGGCTAGTTTGTTGTGCGGCCATCTTTTGATGCGGTCACCTTTGGTGACCTGCGCTCAATCGCCGCGCACGCTTCCGCCGAACGGTCGGCGGCCCGCAGTCGCGGGCTGGTATGATGAGACCGATCTTGATCGATCGCACATGGTTTAGCCGCGCGTCAGTGGCTTGTAGCGGATGCGGTGCGGCTGATCGGCCTCGTGGCCCAGGCGCCGCCGCCGGTCGGCCTCATAGTCGCTGTAGCCGCCCTCGAACCAGACCACCCGGCTGTCGCCCTCGAAGGCGAGCACATGGCTCGCGATGCGGTCGATGAACCAGCGGTCATGGCTGATGACGATCGCGCAGCCGGCGAAGTCGAGCAACGCTTCTTCGAGCGCGCGCAGCGTGTCGACGTCGAGGTCGTTGGTCGGCTCGTCGAGCAGCAGCAGGTTGGCGCCCGACTTGAGCACCTTGGCGAGATGCACACGGTTGCGCTCGCCGCCCGATAGCTGGCCGGTCTTCTTCTGCTGGTCGGCGCCCTTGAAGTTGAACGCCGCGCAGTAGGCGCGCGCCGGCATGCGCCGCTTGCCGAGGTCGATCTCGTCGAGGCCGCCCGAGATCTCCTCCCAGACGGCCTTGGCGGGATCGAGCGTCTCGCGCGACTGATCGACATAGCCGAGCGCCACGGTTTCGCCAAGCCGCAGGGTGCCGCCGTCCGGCGTCTCCTGGCCGGCGATCATGCGGAACAGCGTCGTCTTGCCGGCGCCGTTGGGGCCGATCACGCCGACGATGCCGCCGGCCGGCAGGCGGAAGTCGAGCCCGTCGATCAGCAGGCGGTCGCCATAACCCTTGCCGAGGCCCTCGGCCTCGACGACGACGTCGCCGAGACGCGGGCCTTGCGGAATGATGATCTGCGCCGTCCCGGGCGCCCGGTCGGCGCTCTCGGCGTAGAGCTGCTCGAAGGCCGAGACGCGCGCCTTGTTGCGCACCCGTCGCGCCGGCGGCGTCGCGCGGATCCATTCCAGCTCGCGGGTGAGCGTGCGCTGGCGGCCCTGCTCCTGCTTCTCCTCGATCGCCAGACGCTGGACCTTCTGCTCGAGCCACGACGAATAGTTGCCCTGCCACGGGATACCGCGGCCGCGGTCGAGCTCGAGGATCCAGCCGGCAACGTTGTCGAGGAAATAACGGTCGTGGGTCACCGCAACCACGGTGCCCGGATAGTCGCCGAGGAAGCGCTCGAGCCAGGCGACCGACTCGGCGTCGAGATGGTTGGTCGGCTCGTCCAAGAGCAACATGTCGGGCCGCTCGAGCAGCAGCCGGCAGAGCGCGACGCGGCGGCGCTCGCCGCCCGACAGCGTCGTCACGTCGGCCTCGCCCGGCGGGCAGCGCAGCGCGTCCATGGCGATATCCAGCGTGCGCTGCAGGTCCCAGCCGTCGACCGCGTCGATCTGCTCCTGCAGCTCGCCCTGCTCGGCCAGCAGCGCGTCCATCTGGTCGGCGTCGAGGTCCTCGGCGAAGCGCGCCGAGATGGCGTCGAAGCGCTCGAGCAGGTCCTTGGTCGCCGCGACACCGAGCATGACGTTGCCGAGCACGTCGAGAGCGGCATCGAGCTCGGGCTCCTGCGGCAGGAAGCCGACGCGCACGCCGTCGGCCGCCCAGGCCTCGCCGGCGATATCGGTCTCGAGCCCGGCCATGACGCGCAACAGCGTCGACTTGCCGGCGCCGTTGAGGCCCAAGACGCCGATCTTGGCGCCCGGCAGGAAGGCCAGCGTGATGTCGCGCAATACCTGGCGCCCGCCCGGGAACACCTTGTTGAGCCGCCGCATCACGTAGATGTATTGGTAGGAAGGCATGTAGCCTCTCGAAGGAATTCGACTATGAAGACCGGCCGCGTCCGGCCGCGCGCCGTTTGTAGCCTACGCCGAGCCGGCCGCGCAACGGCCACGGTGCCGCGCACCAATAGGTCGCCGCCGAGCACCAGCATGACGAAACCGGGCGAGGGTCTGCAGATAGATCATACAGCCCGCTTATCCGTCGCCGGCCACGCCCCCACGAGACGCCTCCCGCGCCCTCTTTATATGGGGTCCGCATCGCCGCGCCGAAAGCCGCGACGCTCCAATTTACTGATGACCGCGAATTTGCGATGGTCCGTGTCCGGGATGCGACGGGAAAAGAACAAATGGCCTCCATCTTTCTACATTCACCATTCCGGTGATACAGTCGCGGACACGGGGGTGGGTGGTATGGCTCGAGGGGAACTGATGACAAATGACGAACGAACGACTTGGCGTTGCCCCTATTGTAACCAGTTTGCGACGCTTGATCACAACAAGGATGTGTACGCCAGCGAACGTGATCTTTTCGACGACACAGACGAAGGCCACGTGGCTTTGATGTTGTGGGGCGTCCGGTGCCCAAACCACGAATGTCTCAAACTCTCACTAAATGCCGGTCTTTGGACGGCCAAAGGGCATTATCAAAATCTAGAACTCAATGAGTTAGTACAAAGTTGGAATCTGCGGCCTCAATCATCGGCGAAGCCACAACCCGAATACATTCCAGAACCATTACGCGAAGATTACAACGAAGCGTGTCTAATACCAGTGAGCGCCTGAATTGACTCTCGGGATATTCATTGATGGCGGATGATGGCGGATTGTGATTCTATGGTCTCCCACCAGATGTGGGGGATGTCATGGGATCAGCACTCAAGATACGGGATGATTTGACGCCTTTGGAGCTTCGGCGCTGGGCTCGCGTGGAATCGTACGGTCGAGCGGCGGCGCGGGCCTATGGGATCGCGAATGCTTTGGAGGAGATGCCCCGGGCTGATGCCGCGCGGCTTGCGGGGATGGATCGCCAAACGCTTCGCGACGCGGTTGTTCGTTACAATGCAAAGGGATTGGAGGGGCTTCACGACCGTCCAAAGGGCTACTCGCCGCGGCGGCTGACGGCAGACGAGGAAGCGGCGCTGGCGGCGGTCATCATCGCCGGGCCGGAGCCTGAGCGCGACGGGGTTTGCGCCTGGACCCGGGCCGATCTGTGCCGCTGGCTGGAGGAGCGCTTCGCCAAGACCTACCACCCCTCGAGCATGACCCGGGTTCTACGGCGGATGGGATTTTCCCGCCAGAAGGCGCGCCCGAGCCACCCGCGAAGGGACGCCGAAGCGCAGGAGCGCTTCAAAAAAGGGGGCTTCGCGACATCCTGAAGGCGACCGCCGCGGCGCATCTGGCGGCTTTCCGACAAGCGCCTACAGCTGTGGTTTCAGGATGAAGCGCGCGTCGGCAACAAGGGCCGGGTGTGTCACCGGTGGTGGCGCAGGGGCGAGCGTGCCCCCGGGACGCGTCAAATCGGCTACCAGTGGGCCTACATCTTCTCCGCCGTGCGCCCGGACACCGGCGACGACGTCACCCTGGTGATGCCGAGCGTCAACGCCAAGGTCATGGACCTGTTTCTCGCACACTTCGCCGATACCCTGGACCAGGATGCGCACGCCGTCATGATGTGCGACGGCGCCGGTTGGCACGACGAGCGCGCCCTCACCGTCCCCGACAACGTCACCTTGGCGCTGTTGCCGCCTTACAGTCCCGAACTCAACCCCGTCGAGCGGGTTTGGCTCTACCTACGCGAACGCTTCCTATCGCTCCGCGTCCTCGACGACACCGAGGCCATCATCGACGCCTGTTGCCAAGCATGGATCGACCTCATCGCAGAACCGGATCGTATGCGAACCCTCTGCGCCTATCCATGGATCATGAAGGTGATTTCATAGGCTCACTGGTATAATCCTCGACCTAAGCCCCAAGGTGGCCGCCACCCTTGCGCGGCGATGTCTCCAGGGCATGATCCGGGACTTCTGGAGCATCACAATGGGTCGCCTCATCGATGAGATCGCCGCATTAGAGGAGCATGTGGAGGCCGAAGTCTGGGAGGCGATCAAGGCTGTGAAGGATGTCGGCAATATCGGCGCTCACATGGAAAAGGACATCAACCTCATTATCGAGGTTGATCCCGAAGAGGCCAATCTGCTGATCCAGCTCATTGAGCAGCTCTTTGATGAATGGTATGTGGCTCGGCATGAGCGCGAAGAGCGGATGAAGCGGATTGTTGCCCTTGCGGAAGATAAAGCGGATCTCCGCAAGCAAGGCAAAGCCAAAGAGCCGCCAACAGAGCCAGACGACGCTCCAGCCGAGAGCAATACCGACTCGCCGAAGGACACCGGATAGAAAGCGCGTAGCTCGCAGGTCGAGGTCGTGAGAAAGGGATACGATTTGTTACAGTCGTTGAATAGGGAAAATGCGGTTCAAATCAGCCATTTTGTACCGTCGCACAATCTCCGTTTCGCGACAGAACTCCCTTCGTCGTGGTACGATTGTACCATTGACAGGAATTTGGAGGTTATCTAGGCAATGTCCGATTTGACACTAAGAGACCTTGTAGGTGCCCTTACACTCAAGCAAGTTGCCGCGATCTTATCATTAGTTTCTGTCGTTATCGCAGGCACTTTCACGTTAGCAGCCCGTTGATTAAGTGGCTTTTTCCGGCTCTCACTCCCAGATGAGGAATGCGGCGGCGGAAACCGTCTGGCCGCTTTGCGAGACCCCCAGTGCGACCAGCATGGCCCCGGTGGGCGTGAGCAGCACGAAAATACCGCCATATCCGCCCGCCACGGCCTCGCGCGGGGTGCCGGCGCCGATGAGTTGGCGCATCAGCAACGATAGGTTGTGGCCGGCGACGTGGAGCAGGTATCGCTTGTGCACGTTCTCGCGGCCCCGAAGCCAGGTCCGGCGCATGCCGCCGCGATCGAGGTTGTGGGCGAAGGAGCGCTCGACGATCTCGGCGCGCAGCTTGAAGGCTTCCTTGGCCACCCCCGATAACAGCCGGGTCCGGTTGTTGGTGACCGCGCGCCGCGCCGCCTCGTCGCCGCGCCAGCGCGCGAAGCCCTTCTGCTTGGGCTCGGCGATCCGGGTCTTCCACGGGCCGTTGTCCAAGGCCTTCAAGACCGCCCGTGAGTGATAGCCTTTGTCGGTCACACATTCGGCCGGGTCCTCTGCCGTCGGCGCCGCGTCAACGCTCGCAAGGTTCTCCTTGGCCGTCTCCAACGTTTTGGGAAGCGTCGTCGTGTCGCCCTCGTCGGCCGGGTGCAGCTCGGCGGCCACCACCGCGCCGGTGTCCAGATCCACCGCGTGCTCGGGCTTGTAGGCCAGATGCGTCGTGCCGTCCTTCATCTTGGCGATCTTGGCCTCGGGGTCGCTCTTCGAAACCCAGTCCTCGTTGGAAAGCTTCTTGCCCTTGCGCTTGCGGTCCAGACGCGCCAGGTCCTCGGCCGTGGGCGTCTCGATGCCGCTCTCCCGGGCCAGGTGCTCCAGCATCTCCCGGTAGCCTTCACCCGTGTCGCGCCGCACGATGTTGCGCAGCGCCGCGTTGGCCTCCATGGTCGAGGCATCCACCCCGATGCGCTCGCCCTTCACCAGACCCGCCTCGCCGATCAAGGCCAGAACCCAGTCGAAGACCGCCGCGTGGACTTCATGGGGCAGGCGCGCGCGGGTCTTCGACAGCCAGGAATGGTCCGGCACCCGCTCACGGCTCCCCAGTCGCAGGAACTCCCGCAGCGACAGGGAATCCGAGCAACGCCACTCCAGACCGCGCTCTGAGTCGATGCCCTCGAAGTAGCCCACCAGGTGCATGCGGAAATAGCGCCCGGGCGGCACCGAGGGCGCGCCCATCCTGGCCGCGTAATAGGGCCGGCAGCTCGCCTCGGCAAAGGCGTCGAAGCCGCCCTCGATCAGCACCGACTGCAGGCGGTCGTAAAACACATGACCCGGCGAGCGCGGCATCTCCGCCCAGCCCACCATCAAGTCCCCCTGACGATCCTTCTGCTGTCCCATCGCCATCGGCGAATCCTCCGGTCAAATCAGAACATCAAAGAATCAGACCAGGCCGCTTGCGTCCAGTGCCGACTTCGTCAACGGGCTGTTAGGGCTAAGTATTGAACGAAGCGCACATGCGAACCAGATTCAAGATTTGAAATCCCAGCTTGTTCGACTTGAGAATGAGAAAATGTCAACACACGATTCCCTTGTTCACCTACAAGCTAAAGAACAATTTCTTGAAATCACGTCCCTTATACAATTCAATGCTTCGCTTTATGGTATTGACATTTGGGATAAAAGACGCTGGGATTCTAGCTACCACAGGTACATGCTTTCTGCGGTAGGGTGGCGATGTCCCTATCTCTGCCTGAAATTCGTGGGGCAGGCGTCGCTGGTTGATGATGCTATGCTGCCTTCATGATGGTTTCAATGGCACTGTCGGCCTGAGCCTTTCTCAAGTGTTCCTGGAGAGCATTTCGGAGGATGGGCAGCTGACGATAGGCCTTGAGGCGACGGAAGGTTTTCTGGGCCTCCAGCAGGCCGGCGGCGGTCCATCTGAGCGCCATCTCGGCGTGTCTCCAGCGTTTGACGTTGCGGGTGACCTGGCGCACCGTGCCGAGCGCGTTCTCGACGATGTTGGTGCAGGCGAGCGAGCGCCGGAGTTCGTGCGGCAGGCCGAGGCGGATGACGGTGAGGATCTCGTCCAGCCCCTCCAGGATGCTGCCCGAGACGCCCGGTTCCTCATGCTCCAGACGCCGGGCCAGGTTGCGCAGCAGCCGTTCGGCCTTGTCTGCGTCGTCCTGGTCCCAGGCCTGACGGAGCGCCTTCTTGACGCTCGCATGCAAATGCAGGGGCAGGCGCTCGATGATGTTACGGCCCTTGTGGACCTGGCAGCGCTGGATGGCGGCGGCCACACCGAAGGTGTTGCGGATCGCTTTGCTGAGCGCCTTCGCGCCATCGACGATGAACAGCCGGGGCAGCGTCGGATCGAGCCCCCTGGCGAGGAGATTGTCGAGCAAGGCCTGGACGACGACAGTGTTCTCCGTCGCCCCCTCGACCACGGCCAGGACATGCTTGTCGCCGTTGCCATCGACGCCGATCGCCGCCACCAAGACATGGTCGCCGACATGCAGACCGTCGATCTGGATGACCAGCAGGTCGAGCTCCGAGAGGTCCGAGGCGAGCCAGGCCTTCATCTTCTTGCGCGACAGCGCCACAAAGCGCCGGGAAACGGCCGACTTCGAGGTGCCGTCGCCACGCGCTTTCGCCAGGTCGCCCTCGGGCAGACGGACCGCGCGGTGGTACTTGCGGGTCGACACGTTCAGGACCATCAGGTTGAGCGCCCACTCGAGCAACAGGTTGCCGTCGCGCAGCACCTGCCAGCTCTCCAAACCCACCTCCTTGCCAGCATGGTCGCGAACCCGTGGCCGCTGCACTTTCACGCGGCCGCCGTGGTAGCCGATCTCGCTCTGCGTATGGCCCCAGCGATAACCCCGACGGTTCCCATGGCGACGATGTCGGGCCCCGCACACGGTCGTGGCGTCCTCCTCCATCATCTCGGCCAAGGCCTCGACCCCGGCCAGGAGACAGAACCGATCCACGCTGAGACGGACTGCGTCCATCGCGTCTGCCAGCGGCGGCATAGGAAACGAGGTGGCAAGGGCTTTCGGGCTACTGGAACTACGGATATTCTTTCCCATGGTGTCGTTCTCCCTCTTGGGTTTGCAGCACCCGGAGCCTAACAGCCCGTTGATTAAGTGGCTTTTTCCGGCTCTCACTCCCAGATGAGGAATGCGGCGGCGAAAACCGTCTGGCCGCTTTGCGAGACCCCCAGTGCGACCAGCATGGCCCCGGTGGGCGTGAGCAGACGTTCTCGCGGCCGGGGTGCCACGAAAATACCGCCATATCCGCCCGACGGCCTCGCGCGGGGTGCCGGCGCCGATGAGTTGGCGCATCAGCAACGATAGGTTGTGGCCGGCGACGTGGAGCAGGTATCGCTTGTGCACGTTCTCGCGGCCCCGAAGCCAGGTCCGGCGCATGCCGCCGCGATCGAGGTTGTGGGCGAAGGAGCGCTCGACGATCTCGGCGCGCAGCTTGAAGGCTTCCTTGGCCACCCCCGATAACAGCCGGGTCCGGTTGTTGGTGACCGCGCGCCGCGCCGCCTCGTCGCCGCGCCAGCGCGCGAAGCCCTTCTGCTTGGGCTCGGCGATCCGGGTCTTCCACGGGCCGTTGTCCAAGGCCTTCAAGACCGCCCGTGAGTGATAGCCTTTGTCGGTCACACATTCGGCCGGGTCCTCTGCCGTCGGCGCCGCGTCAACGCTCGCAAGGTTCTCCTTGGCCGTCTCCAACGTTTTGGGAAGCGTCGTCGTGTCGCCCTCGTCGGCCGGGTGCAGCTCGGCGGCCACCACCGCGCCGGTGTCCAGATCCACCGCGTGCTCGGGCTTGTAGGCCAGATGCGTCGTGCCGTCCTTCATCTTGGCGATCTTGGCCTCGGGGTCGCTCTTCGAAACCCAGTCCTCGTTGGAAAGCTTCTTGCCCTTGCGCTTGCGGTCCAGACGCGCCAGGTCCTCGGCCGTGGGCGTCTCGATGCCGCTCTCCCGGGCCAGGTGCTCCAGCATCTCCCGGTAGCCTTCACCCGTGTCGCGCCGCACGATGTTGCGCAGCGCCGCGTTGGCCTCCATGGTCGAGGCATCCACCCCGATGCGCTCGCCCTTCACCAGACCCGCCTCGCCGATCAAGGCCAGAACCCAGTCGAAGACCGCCGCGTGGACTTCATGGGGCAGGCGCGCGCGGGTCTTCGACAGCCAGGAATGGTCCGGCACCCGCTCACGGCTCCCCAGTCGCAGGAACTCCCGCAGCGACAGGGAATCCGAGCAACGCCACTCCAGACCGCGCTCTGAGTCGATGCCCTCGAAGTAGCCCACCAGGTGCATGCGGAAATAGCGCCCGGGCGGCACCGAGGGCGCGCCCATCCTGGCCGCGTAATAGGGCCGGCAGCTCGCCTCGGCAAAGGCGTCGAAGCCGCCCTCGATCAGCACCGACTGCAGGCGGTCGTAAAACACATGACCCGGCGAGCGCGGCATCTCCGCCCAGCCCACCATCAAGTCCCCCTGACGATCCTTCTGCTGTCCCATCGCCATCGGCGAATCCTCCGGTCAAATCAGAACATCAAAGAATCAGACCAGGCCGCTTGCGTCCAGTGCCGACTTCGTCAACGGGCTGCTAACGGCTCCAGGAGAGCGACACCTACCTCAACTTTTCAACATCGACCGGGACATCTCCGGTAGGGTACGAGGATCTCGTGAAGGAATACCGCGACCATGTAAGGAGAATCACTACGGAATTTGTTAGTGACGAACCTTTCGCAATTGCAAAACATGGTCGCGAGAGGGCAGGGCCGAGTTTACTGCAATTCAGCCGCGACAGGACGACTTGGGTGCTTATTCCAAATCTATCGTCGCCGCCCTAACCAAATCGGCTTGCGTGTCGCACAATATCTGTTTCGCGACGTGCGCTGCCCCGTGCTCCCCAAATGGGGACACGGGGCCTGATCCTCCTCAAATACCGAGATTATCCAATCTCGATAATCCAAGAAGGTATACTGGAATCGCCAAAACGAAAACGGAGCGACCCCGATCCCGGACAATTGCCGCCCCCGGACTAGGTTTTGGGGGACAGGTCACCGTCCAAGAACGCTCCGGGGAGCGTGCTCATCGTCGCCGCGGATCAACGTAACCTGAAGTTTATTCGGGTAACGGCAAGGTGATCAGGACGTTGATGCCGGAGATGTCCCGGTCGATGTTGAAAAGTTGAGGTAGGTGTCGCTCTCCTGGAGCCGTTAGGCTCCGGGTGCTGCAAACCCAAGAGGGAGAACGACACCATGGGAAAGAATATCCGTAGTTCCAGTAGCCCGAAAGCCCTTGCCACCTCGTTTCCTATGCCGCCGCTGGCAGACGCGATGGACGCAGTCCGTCTCAGCGTGGATCGGTTCTGTCTCCTGGCCGGGGTCGAGGCCTTGGCCGAGATGATGGAGGAGGACGCCACGACCGTGTGCGGGGCCCGACATCGTCGCCATGGGAACCGTCGGGGTTATCGCTGGGGCCATACGCAGAGCGAGATCGGCTACCACGGCGGCCGCGTGAAAGTGCAGCGGCCACGGGTTCGCGACCATGCTGGCAAGGAGGTGGGTTTGGAGAGCTGGCAGGTGCTGCGCGACGGCAACCTGTTGCTCGAGTGGGCGCTCAACCTGATGGTCCTGAACGTGTCGACCCGCAAGTACCACCGCGCGGTCCGTCTGCCCGAGGGCGACCTGGCGAAAGCGCGTGGCGACGGCACCTCGAAGTCGGCCGTTTCCCGGCGCTTTGTGGCGCTGTCGCGCAAGAAGATGAAGGCCTGGCTCGCCTCGGACCTCTCGGAGCTCGACCTGCTGGTCATCCAGATCGACGGTCTGCATGTCGGCGACCATGTCTTGGTGGCGGCGATCGGCGTCGATGGCAACGGCGACAAGCATGTCCTGGCCGTGGTCGAGGGGGCGACGGAGAACACTGTCGTCGTCCAGGCCTTGCTCGACAATCTCCTCGCCAGGGGGCTCGATCCGACGCTGCCCCGGCTGTTCATCGTCGATGGCGCGAAGGCGCTCAGCAAAGCGATCCGCAACACCTTCGGTGTGGCCGCCGCCATCCAGCGCTGCCAGGTCCACAAGGGCCGTAACATCATCGAGCGCCTGCCCCTGCATTTGCATGCAAGCGTCAAGAAGGCGCTCCGTCAGGCCTGGGACCAGGACGACGCAGACAAGGCCGAACGGCTGCTGCGCAACCTGGCCCGGCGTCTGGAGCATGAGGAACCGGGCGTCTCGGGCAGCATCCTGGAGGGGCTGGACGAGATCCTCACCGTCATCCGCCTCGGCCTGCCGCACGAACTCCGGCGCTCGCTCGCCTGCACCAACATCGTCGAGAACGCGCTCGGCACGGTGCGCCAGGTCACCCGCAACGTCAAACGCTGGAGACACGCCGAGATGGCGCTCAGATGGACCGCCGCCGGCCTGCTGGAGGCCCAGAAAACCTTCCGTCGCCTCAAGGCCTATCGTCAGCTGCCCATCCTCCGAAATGCTCTCCAGGAACACTTGAGAAAGGCTCAGGCCGACAGTGCCATTGAAACCATCATGAAGGCAGCATAGCATCATCAACCAGCGACGCCTGCCCCACGAATTTCAACAGAGATAGGGACATCGCCTTGATGCCCGAGTGACCGGAGAAACACTCAATACGCAGTCTATACTTAATTACGTTTAATTTGGGGTCGAACGTCAACTCTCGGGGATCGTCGAGCAGTCGGAGCCGATGATTGCTGTCGGCGAGAGAACTGTTGGTCCTGCCGATAAAGCGTTGTAGTACCCGATCAATCTCGCTTGCGATCTGCTTGGCGTTTGGCTCGAGGCCTGCCCGAATTGCGATTTCCACGTTCCGAGTGATCGCTTTGATTACCTGCTTGACAAAACTCTTTAACAAACAGTCACAGAGTGGATCCATGTGTTTCGGGTTTGGAGTTATCTCTACCTGCGATCGATGACGAGCGCCTTTTACCCGGATTGGGCAGACCCCCAGGCTGAGGAGTACTGCCCCCAGCGCTAGCAGTTTGAGTCCTTGTCTTCGGGCGAATCTCCGAGGAAGTGAATGGGTCATGGTGCAGCGGTCCTCGGCAGCTTTTGCACCACCACGTATTTGGCGAATAGATAGGCGAGACGATCGAAGCCGATAACCAAATAATTCTTTCTGAAGAAGACGGCATGTGTCTTACGTGTGCCCGCGTCCAGGTTGCGAATGATGTCGCTCAGTGCCACGATCAGTTCATCGTCGCTCGTCTCGTAGACAATGACTTCCTGACCACCGATGACCTTGATGTGGAAAGTGGTCCCGGTCAATTTAAATAAGTCGAGGTTCTCCTCCTTTGGCAATTGGTATGTGTCACGTTCACTCTCAGCCCATTGGCTGTAGTAAGGAAGCATAGATTGGAAACGTTTCTCTAGATCGGGGATCGCGAAGATCCGTGCAAGCTCGCTGCCCTCCTGGGGGCTGAACTCGGCCATCAGCGAATCCACTCGATGAAGATGACGAGGAAAGGCGTGAGGGTCGCAAGCAAAATCAGGATCGTCAGTAGATGGTGCTCGACAGCGATGCGCTTCTCGCGCAGCTTGGTGTGTGCCATCAGTGCGGTGCACCCCGAGATCAGCAACGACATTCCGAAAATGATCGAGAGAACTTATACCAGTGAGCGCCTGAATTGACTCTCGGGATATTCATTGATGGCGGATGATGGCGGATTGTGATTCTATGGTCTCCCACCAGATGTGGGGGATGTCATGGGATCAGCACTCAAGATACGGGATGATTTGACGCCTTTGGAGCTTCGGCGCTGGGCTCGCGTGGAATCGTACGGTCGAGCGGCGGCGCGGGCCTATGGGATCGCGAATGCTTTGGAGGAGATGCCCCGGGCTGATGCCGCGCGGCTTGCGGGGATGGATCGCCAAACGCTTCGCGACGCGGTTGTTCGTTACAATGCAAAGGGATTGGAGGGGCTTCACGACCGTCCAAAGGGCTACTCGCCGCGGCGGCTGACGGCAGACGAGGAAGCGGCGCTGGCGGCGGTCATCATCGCCGGGCCGGAGCCTGAGCGCGACGGGGTTTGCGCCTGGACCCGGGCCGATCTGTGCCGCTGGCTGGAGGAGCGCTTCGCCAAGACCTACCACCCCTCGAGCATGACCCGGGTTCTACGGCGGATGGGATTTTCCCGCCAGAAGGCGCGCCCGAGCCACCCGCGAAGGGACGCCGAAGCGCAGGAGCGCTTCAAAAAAGGGGGCTTCGCGACATCCTGAAGGCGACCGCCGCGGCGCATCCCGACAAGCGCCTACAGCTGTGGTTTCAGGATGAAGCGCGCGTCGGCAACAAGGGCCGGGTGTGTCACCGGTGGTGGCGCAGGGGCGAGCGTGCCCCCGGGACGCGTCAAATCGGCTACCAGTGGGCCTACATCTTCTCCGCCGTGCGCCCGGACACCGGCGACGACGTCACCCTGGTGATGCCGAGCGTCAACGCCAAGGTCATGGACCTGTTTCTCGCACACTTCGCCGATACCCTGGACCAGGATGCGCACGCCGTCATGATGTGCGACGGCGCCGGTTGGCACGACGAGCGCGCCCTCACCGTCCCCGACAACGTCACCTTGGCGCTGTTGCCGCCTTACAGTCCCGAACTCAACCCCGTCGAGCGGGTTTGGCTCTACCTACGCGAACGCTTCCTATCGCTCCGCGTCCTCGACGACACCGAGGCCATCATCGACGCCTGTTGCCAAGCATGGATCGACCTCATCGCAGAACCGGATCGTATGCGAACCCTCTGCGCCTATCCATGGATCATGAAGGTGATTTCATAGGCTCACTGGTATTATACCAGTGAGCGCCCTCTCGGGATATTCATTGATGGCGGATGATGGCGGATTGTGATTCTATGGTCTCCCACCAGATGTGGGGGATGTCATGGGATCGCACTCGATACGGGATGATTTGACGCCTTTGGAGCTTCGGCGCTGGGCTCGCGTGGAATCGTACGGTCGAGCGGCGGCGCGGGCCTATGGGATCGCGAATGCTTTGGAGGAGATGCCCCGGGCTGATGCCGCGCGGCTTGATGGATCGCCAAACGCTTCGCGACGCGGTTGTTCGTTACAATGCAAAGGGATTGGAGGGGCTTCACGACCGTCCAAAGGGCTACTCGCCGCGGCGGCTGACGGCAGACGAGGAAGCGGCGCTGGCGGCGGTCATCATCGCCGGGCCGGAGCCTGAGCGCGACGGGGTTTGCGCCTGGACCCGGGCCGATCTGTGCCGCTGGCTGGAGGAGCGCTTCGCCAAGACCTACCACCCCTCGAGCATGACCCGGGTTCTACGGCGGATGGGATTTTCCCGCCAGAAGGCGCGCCCGAGCCACCCGCGAAGGGACGCCGAAGCGCAGGATCGGGCTTCGCGACATCCTGAAGGCGACCGCCGCGGCGCATCCCGACAAGCGCCTACAGCGTTTCAGGATGAAGCGCGCGTCGGCAACAAGGGCCGGGTGTGTCACCGGTGGTGGCGCAGGGGCGAGGTGCCCCCGGGACGCGTCAAATCGGCTACCAGTGGGCCTACATCTTCTCCGCCGTGCGCCCGGACACCGGCGACGACGTCACCCTGGTGATGCCGAGCGTCAACGCCAAGGTCATGGACCTGTTTCTCGCACACTTCGCCGATACCCACCAGGATGCGCACGCCGTCATGATGTGCGACGGCGCCGGTTGGCACGACGAGCGCGCCCTCACCGTCCCCGACAACGTCACCTTGGCGTGCCGCCTTACAGTCCCGAACTCAACCCCGTCGAGCGGGTTTGGCTCTACCTACGCGAACGCTTCCTATCGCTCCGCGTCCTCGACGACACCGAGGCCATCATCGAGCCTGTTGCCAAGCATGGATCGACCTCATCGCAGAACCGGATCGTATGCGAACCCTCTGCGCCTATCCATGGATCATGAAGGTGATTTCATAGGCTCACTGGTATAAGGCCTTGCGTTGGGCGAGATCCGCGCCGCGGAACGACTCCCACTGCAAAATTGCGTAGGTGAAGAGCCCGAGGAAGAAGGGCAGAAGCCCAAGGGTGGCTGCGAAGATTCGTTCCATTGGGTGCGACGGCCCGTACATCAGGACGGATTCTACAAATTTACGCTCTTCGCAAGGCAAATGTCTAGGGTCGTACACCAAGCCACGAGCGTCTGCTTGTCCCTCGACACCAGACGAAACTGCTTACGCCGCGCGGCTACGCTCGTTCAAGAACGCCACGATGACGAGCGCCTTACCCTGGTGAAAAGGGCAAATTTGATGGGTAGAGTGTATCGCGCGTGAGTCGCACAATTTTCCTTTTGCGACCTTCTGAGAAACGTGCACCACGAAATGCAGCCCGCCGAGCTTATGACGGCTCAAACGTTCAACACACCTAAAAGTCAGCGAGCATCGTCATCCCCAGAATGCCCGGGGGGAGGTAGCCGGCTGGGGCAAGATCGGCTGGCCGGAGGGCCAGTTCGAATTATGGGGCACCCGAGCCAAAGGAAAAGACCCCGGCTCGACGGGGTCTCTCCCCTACTGCAACACCTTGTCCTCCAACTTTCTGATGCCCCCCTACTCCCCCAACACCCCCGCGAAGTGCTTGGCGACGCAGGCGGCGTAGTCGGCGAGGCAGAGCGTCTTCCTGACCGACGACGACAGGCTCGGCGCGCCGCCGACGGTGGGCAGCGACGAGCGCGGCTCGGCGCGGCCCTCGGTCTCGCTCTTCAGCGCTTCCAGGCATGCCGCGAGGGTGTCGGCGCAATCGAACGGCACGGACTTGGGGATGTCCTCGGCGATCTGCGCCTCGAGCGCCCTGACCGTGTATTCGAGCACCGCATACGAGCTCGGCGGCACCGCCCGGGTCGCGACCCAGGGCCGGATGCGGTTGGTGACGACGTACTGCACCTCGATCGTCGCGTTGGCGACGCCGTGGTAGCCCTTGGCGGTCGCGGTCGAGGTCGCATCGGCGAGCGTGCCGATCGCGTCGGCGAAGATGTCTTTGTCGGTGTCCGGCATGGCTATTGTCTCGCTCCCGCGTGTCGCTGGTCATTTTGTGCGGTTATCTTTACTGCGTAAAGACAACCTGCGCTCAATCGCCGCGCATGCTTCCGCCGAACGGTCGGCGGCCCGCGGTCGCGGGCTGGACGATTCTGATCGATGTCAATCGATCGACTACTGCACCAGCTCACCTAGTCTAGCACGCGGTCGAGGATCCAGTTGCCCAGGGTGTGGACAAGCGGTTCCATGATCGAGAGCCGGCCGGGGCGCGCGAAGGGCGAGGCGAGGCCTTGCTGCTGGCGGTCGGAGATCTCGTTGTCCTCGGCGATCGAGATGTCCCAGCGGCGGTAGTAGCGCGCGACCACTTCGTCGAAGTCGTCGCGCGCGACGACCGAGTTGGGAAACGACGAGCCGACCGTCAGCTTGGACCTGGTCGGGCCCTCGGGGTGCAGCTCGAGCCACCACATGCAGTCGTAGGTGCAGCCGAACATGGTCGAGGGATAGATCAGCACGTAGAAGCTGCCCTCGCCCGTATCGCCGACCAGCGTCGGGATGTGCGGAAAGCCGGTCTCGCCGGGCAGGATCGCGCGGCTGCCCTCGTGCCGCGTGAACAGGCCGCAATAGCCGCCGCCGGTGGCGATCGGCGGGTTGTGGTCGCGCTTCTGCTTCTGGATCGAACTCATGTGCACGGTCGGCACGTGGTACGACTCCATCGCGTTCTCGACATAGATCTTCCAGTTGCACGCGAGGTCGTATTCGGCGCGCCGCGTGCAGGTCATGTCTTCGAAATGGTACGGCGCGAGCTTCTCGGGCAGATCGCCCAGGAACGTCATGAGCGGCACCGCGCCCGAGTCGAAGTTGATGAACATGAAGCCGGCCCAGGTCTCCAGCCGGATCGGCAGAAGCGCGAAATCGGCCTTGTCGAAACCGATCGTCGCGTCCATCTCGGGCGCGCCCTTGAGCGTGCCGTCGAGCGCGTAGGTCCAGCTATGGTAGGGACAGCGCAGCGCCGCGCAGTTGCCCTCGCCGGCCATCACCTTGGCGCCCCGGTGGCGGCAGGTGTTGGCGAGCGCGCGCACCACGCCGTCCTTGCCGCGCACGACGATCACCGGCACGCCGGCGAAGTCGAGCGCGAAGTAGTCGCCCGCCTTCGGGATGCGGTCGTCGCGGCCGATGAAGTTCCATTCCTTGAGGAAGATGCGCTCGACCTCGCGGGCGTAGAAGGCCTGCGAGGTGTAGCAGAACGGCGGCAGCGTCTCGGCCTCCAGATGCGGCCGGCGCACCGCGGCGTAGGCCGCCGGGTCGAACACGTCGGCTGGCGCGGTCATGTCGCGCGCGGCCGCCGGGCGAGCAGCCCGTCGGAGGGCCGCGCCGCCTTGGCGAGGTCGCTCCAGCCGTAGGCCATCTCGCGCAGAACGCGGCCCCACTGGCGCTCGCGGCGCACCGCCACCAGCGCCCCGCCCATGGCGTGATAGAAGAACCGCGACGGGTTGTCGGCGAGCACCCAGATCAGCGCCGACCGCCTGCCGACCCCAGTGAGCGTTGCGAAGAGATTGGACAGCAGCGCCCGGCCGATGCCCCGCCCCCGATAGTCGGGCAGCACATAGAGCGTGAAGACTTCGCCGTCATACGGCAGCGCGCCGGCCCGCATCGGGCCGCAGCTGCCGAAGCCGACGACGCCGGCGCCGCGGCAATCGGCGACCGCGACCTGCTGCCCCGCCCTGGCCCCCGCTATCGCGTCGCGCCAGCCGGCGGTGAGCCGGCGCTCGGACATGCCGAGCAGCATCCGGTCGGGCAGCACGCCGGCGTAGGTCTCGCGCCAGGTCTCGACCTCGACGCGCGCGATCCCCGCGGCGTCGCCGGCGCAGGCTCTGCGTAATGACACCATCGGTGATTTTGCTACCACGACTTCGGGCGGCGAGTCGACTCCGCCGGCGCCTCGTTTGCGCGGGGCGCCGCACGCGACGGGACCGACGGGTGGTGTCGCGGGTGTCAGCGGTCCCGGCGCTCACCCCTCCAGCCCCGCCTTGCGCAGGCCATCGATGAAATGCGCGCGGCCGGCCTTGTCCGTGAACGGTATCGCCTGGTCGACGAAGGCGTCGGACACATCGGGCTTGATCGCGCGCACGCGGTCGAGCGCGGCGCGCGCCTCGTCGGGGCGGCCGAGCAGCCCGAGCGCGCTGACCTCGGGCATATGCGCCCAGATCGCCGCGTTCGGTTGCCGGAGCGCCTTGCGGGCCCAGTCGAGCGCCTCGTCATGGCGCTCGAGCACGATGAGCGCGATGGCCTTGCTCGCCATGAACGCCCACATCAGCGGATCGCGCGGGCTCAACCGCATCGCCTCGTCGTGCGACACGATGGCCTCCGCCGGACGTCCGGCCATCCACAGGCTGTGGGCGCGCCCGAAATGAGCGCTGGCGTAGTTGGGATTGAGGGCTATGGCGTTGTCGCAGGCCGCGATCGCCGCGTCGTGCTCGGCGCGGATCGTATGCACGCGGCCAAGCGCGACATGTGCGAACGGTTCGTTCGCATCGATCGTCACGGCGGTCTCGCCGGCGGCGAGCGCACGGGCGAGGTCGTTGTCGGGTCGATCCGTAAAACCCAGAACGATGCCGTAATAAAGCGCGAAGGCCAGAGCCGCGTGGGCCGACGCGAAGGTCGGGTCGAGGCCGACGGCGCGCTGGAGAAATTCCAACGCCGCCGCGAAGTCGTCGGCCCTGTATTGATACAAGTGCCAAAGACCCCGCTGATAGCAGTCCCAGGCGTCGAGGCTTTCGGTCGGCTTGCGGCGCGCGCGCTGACGCTCGACGCTGCCCAAGGTCGGCTCGATGGCCGTGACGATCGCCAGCGTCACCTCGTCCTGGACCGCGAAGATGTCCTCCAGCTCGCGGTCGTAGCGTTCCGCCCAGAGATGCGTATCGGCGACGGCGTCGATCAGCTGGGCGGTGATGCGCACGCGGTTGCCGGCGCGCCGCACGCTGCCCTCGACGATGTAACGGACGCCCAGCTTGCGGCCGATGTCCTTGACCTCAAGCGTCTGCCCCTTGAACGAGAACGACGAGTTGCGCGCGATGACGAACAGCGAGTGGAACTTCGAAAGTTCGGTGATGATGTCTTCCGAAATGCCGTCGGCGAAGAACTCCTGATCGGCGTCGCCCGACATGTCGGTGAACGGCAGCACCGCGATCGAGGGTTTGTCGGGCAGCGCCAGCGCCTCGCCGGACCGCGCGACGGCCGCGCCGCCGGGTTCCTGGAGGTTGACGCCGTAGACCCGCACCGGCTTGGCGATGTTCTTGACGCACCGGGCGCCGAGATCGTCGAAAGCGATGTCGACCTTGCCGTCGACATACTCGAAGACCGTGCCCGAGATGCACACGCCGCCAGGCTCGGCAATCTCCTGGATGCGCGCGGCGACGTTGACACCGTCGCCGTAGATGTCATCGCCGTCGATGATGATGTCGCCGAGATTGACGCCAATGCGAAACGCGATGCGCGTGCTCTCGGGTGCCTCGGCATTGCGCTCGGCCATGCCGCGCTGCACGGCGACGGCGCACTCGACGGCGTCGACGACGCTCGGGAACTCGACCAGCGCGCCGTCGCCCATCAGCTTGACGAGCCGCCCGCCACGCACGGCGATCGCCGGGTCGACGCACTCGGCGCGATGCGCCTTGAGGCGCGCAAGCGTCCCCGCCTCGTCGGCGCCCATCAGGCGCGAGTAGCCGACCACGTCCGCCGACAGAATGGCCGCGAGCCGGCGCTGGACGCTCATCGCTCGAGCCCCGCCTTCGCGAGCGCGTCGTACAGATGCTCGAAGTCGGCGTCGTTCTGATACTCGATGGCACCGTGCCAGAACGGCTCCCAGGCGGCGAGCTTGCGGCCGGGGAACACCGCCATGTCGTCCTCGGCGACGCGCAGGAATTCCTCCAGCATGGCCCGCGCCTTGTCGAGCCGCCCGGCGCCGGCGTAGCTCGCGGCGAGCCAGCCGCGCACCTCGTTGACCGAGTCCTTGATCGGCCTCAAGGCCGCGATGGCCTCGTCATAGTGGCGCCCGGTGAAGTAGGCGATACCCTTGAGCCAGCCGACCCATTCGGGTTGCAGCGGGTTGATGCGCGCCGATTGGTGGAAATTCGTCAACGCTTCGTCGATACGGCCTACCGCCGTCAGGTAGAAACCGAAGAATCCCAGCGCAGAATATTCGTTGGGATTGAGCATGAGCGCTCGCTCGAAACTGTCCCGCGCGTCGTCGAAGGCGCGGTGGTATATGTGGCACATGCCGAGGACGGCGTGTGCCGTGCCATTGGTGTCGTCGAGCACGACGGCTTTCTTCGCGCTGTCATAGGCGATTACCAAGGAATCCTCGCGATTCTCCACCCAATGCGCCATCCAATCCATCCAATGGACCATCGCAAGAAATTGATGCGCCTGCGAGCTGTGCGGATCGAGCGCGACGGCGCGATTTAGATGTTCGCGCGCCTCGACGTTGCCCTCCTTCGTAAGCCAGGTGCTCGGCTCGGTCGCCCGAAGAATGTGGTCGTAGGCCTGTAGATTCGATGCGCTCATACGTTCGGCGCGCTTCTGGCCGGCAACTTCGAGGCGTCCGCCGACGGTCGCGACGATCGTGCGAACCAACTCGTCCTGGACCGCGAAGACGTCCTCGAGGTCGCGGTCGTAGCGCTCGGCCCAGATGTGGTTGCCGCTCGCCGCCTCGACGAGCTGAGCGGTCACGCGGACCCGGTTGCCCGCCTTGCGCACGCTGCCCTCGACGACGTACCGGACGCCAAGCTTCTGGCCGACCTCGGTCACGTCGACGGCCTTTCCCTTGAAGGCGAACGACGAATTTCGCGCGATGACGAACACCGAGTGGAAGCGCGACAGCTCGGTGATGATGTCCTCGGTGATGCCGTCCGAAAAGTACTCCTGCTCCGGGTCACCCGACATATTGGCGAACGGCAAGACCGCGATTGACGGCTTATCGGGTAGCGCGAGCGGCGCCGCCTCGCCCGCCGGCGCGACGGCGCCCATCGACCAGCGGTAGACCCGGACCGGCTTGGCGATATTCTTGAGCGTGTGCTCGCCGGAGTCCGCGAATTCCGCCGCGATCTTGCCCTCGACCTGCTGGTGCGCGATGTCGCTCAACGCGACACCGCCAGGGTCCGCGACCTCCTGGATGCGCGCCGCGAGGTTGACGCCATCGCCGTAGATGTCATCGCCCTCTATGATGATGTCGCCGAGATTGACGCCAATGCGAAATGCGATGCGCGTGCTCTCGGGCACCTCGGCATTGCGCTCGGCCATGCCGCGCTGCACGGCGATGGCGCATTCGACCGCGTCGACGACGCTCGGGAACTCGACCAGCGCGCCGTCGCCCATCAGCTTGACGAGGCGCCCGCCGCGCGCGGCGATCGCCGGGTCGACGCATTCGGCGCGATGCGCCTTGAGGCGCTCAAGCGTGCCCGCCTCGTCGTCGCCCATCAGGCGCGAGTAGCCGACGACGTCCGCCGACAGAATGGCGGCGAGCCTGCGCTGTACAGCCTGCGACCCCACCGTGTCCCCCATGTTGCGCCCGAACCCGCGAGAGTAGGGAAATCGGCGGGCCGAGTCTAACGGCTCAACCGTCGGCGGCCACCGCCTGTGCGCCGACGCGCCGAGCGCGATCGTGCTTTCGAGGTCCTGCGTGGTGGTGCGCGGGTTGATCGTGCACAGGCGCGCACCGTCCGACCGCCGAGCCGGGTCGAGGAATGGCGTAGCCGTCGTCGATCAACGCCTCGACGCGCTTGTTGACGGCGTCGGGGTCGGAGCCGTCGAGCCGATAGCTGAAGGTGACGATGCCGAGGGGTGAGGCGCTCAGTGAGCGTGCCCGCCTCGTCGTGCCCGCCCGGATTTGATCAGCCTGTCCGCCGACGGCGCGAGTAGGGTCTTGTTGGCAGCCGACGACGTCTTCAGGGCGTGGTAGCGCCGATGCTTGCGGAAGAAGGCAGTTCCCGCTCGGTCTCGGCCCGGTCCGGCGCAGCGGCGGCATCGCGAAGGTGGCGCAGCGAGCCGGCACCTTGGCGACGCCTGCGACCGGCACCGTGTCCGGTTTCGGGCGACAGGGTTGCGCCCGAACCCGCGAGAGCTGCGTAGGGAAATCGGCGGGCCGAGTCTAACGGCTCAACCGTCGGCGGCCACCGCCTGTGCGCCGAGACGCGCCAGCAGCGCGATCGTGCTTTCGAGGTCCTGCGTGGTGGTGCGCGGGTTGATCGTGCACAGGCGCAGCACCGTCCGACCGCCGAGCCGGGTCGAGGAGAGCATGGCGTAGCCGTCGTCGATCAACGCCTCGACGATCGCCCGATTGTTGACGGCGTCGGGGTCGGAGCCGTCGAGCCGATAGCTGAAGGTGACGATGCCGAGCTGCGCCGGCGTCACGATGTCGAAGGCGCCCGACGCACGCAGCAACGCCTCGGCCTCTTCCGCGATGTCGATGCAGCGGTCGATCGCGGCGCGGATCGCCGCCATGCCATGGACCTTGATCGTCATCCACAGCTTGAGCGCACGGAACGAACGCGTCAGCTGGAAGCCGTGGTCGCCGTAGTTGATCTCGCCGCCCACGGTGTCCTGCATGTACTCCTGCGCCAAGCCGAAGGTGCGCGGCAGCCAGTGCGCCTCGCGAACGATGACGCAGCCGATCTCGAACGGTTGGAACAGCCATTTGTGCGGGTCGATGGCGATCGAATGGGCGCGCCCGAGACCGGCCAACGCGCGGCTGCCACGCTCGGTCAGCACGGCCGGCGCGCCGTAAGCCCCGTCGACGTGCAGCCACAGGCCCTCGCGCGTGCAGAGATCGGCGATCGCGTCGAGCGGGTCGACGGCGCCGGTGTTCGTCGTGCCCGCAGTGGCGATGACGCTGAACGGCCTGAGGCCGGCGGCGCGGTCGGCCGCGATCGCCGCCTCCAGCGCATCGAGGTCGAGCCGCAACCCATCGTCGACCTCGACGTCCCTGACCTGGTCGTCGCCGAAGCCGAGCACGCGAAGCGCCTTGCGGTTCGAGCCGTGGGCCTGCGCCGAGCGATAGACCACGGCGCCCTCGATACGGTCGTCGAGCATGACGTGGCGCGCCGCCGCCATGGCCGTCAGATTGGCCATCGAGCCGCCGCTGGTGAACAGCCCGCCGGCGCCCTCGGGCAGGCCGCAGAACTGGCGCAGCCAGTCGACCGTCACGCGCTCGATGGTCGCCGCCGCGGGCGCCTCGAGCCAGTCGCAGGCGATGACGTTGAAGCCGGCGGCAAGCGCATCGGCCATGACGCCGACGAAGTTGCTCGGCCCCGGCACGAAGGCGAAGAATCGCGGGTGGTTGGTGTACATCACGTTGGGCGCGACGTCGCGCTCGAAGGTGTCCAGCACCATCTCTGGGTCGGCGCCGTCCTCGGGCGGCGGCCCGCCCAGCCAGTCGTCGAGCGTCTGTCGATCACCACCGCCGGTCACGCGCTTGCCGTCGAGCGCCGCCATGTGATCGACGATCACGTCGACGACCCGGTAGCCGAAGACGCGCATCGCCTCAGGCGTCAGTTCTAGCGTCATGTCACAAGTTCCATCCGGTTCGACCGTCCACTCAGCGGTCGGGCTTCACCTTATTCCGAATTTCCTAAATGGACGCTGATTTCACCGTCCGCCGAAGAATAACTCCGGATTGGCTGCCACGCCTGATATCGGACCGGTATTCGAACCTCAGCCGGCACGCGGTGCGCGGCCTACTTCAGATGAACCATCATTATGAAGGCGGGTTCGCCGCCCGTGTTCGCCGTCCGATGACCCTCTCCGACGGTATCTTCCAGCAACAGCAGATCTCCTGGCTCCAGATCCAGGCTTGGGCCGCTGCTCGCCTCAACGGAGATTTCGCCGGACAGCATTACCAGCAACTGTCGGCGCGGCGCCCTATGCAAGTCCCCCTTCCAGCCGATCGGAACGCGCATCATCACATGCTTTGTCACATCCACCGGCGCGGCGACATCGACCGGTGGGGCCGGCGGCGTGTGCGCGGTGCCGCTGAAATCCGTATCGACGACCGCCAGGCGGCTTTCTCCGGAGTCGTCAGCATAAATTCGCCAGTACTTCATCCGACATTCCCCATGTAACATTCCTTCCGTGAGGCGCATGTCACGGGTCCCATCCGGTTGCGCCGTCTATTCGCGCTGCCGGCGTCACTGTATACTCGGCCATCGGACGAAACGAGGAGCAAGCCCGTGAGCACCGTCACCGTCGCCGCGACGCAAATGACCTGCGGCTGGGACCGCGACGCCAACGTCGACAAGGCCGAGGCGCTGATCCGCGAGGCCGCCGGCAAGGGCGCCCGGATCGTGCTGCTGCAGGAGCTCTACGAGACGCCCTATTTTCCGCAGGAGATGAAGCCCGAATATATCGAGCTGGCGCAGCCGGCCGCCGATCACCCGACGCTCGCCCGCATGAGCGCGCTGGCCGCCGAGCTCGACGTCGTGCTGCCGGTGAGCTTCTTCGAGCGCGCCAACAACGCGACCTATAATTCGCTGATGGTCATCGACGCCGACGGCGCCCAGCTCGGCTTCTACCGCAAATCGCACATCCCGCATGCGCCGCGCTACGAGGAGAAGTACTATTTCACGCCGGGCGATACCGGTTTTCGGGTTTGGCGGACGCGCCACGCGACGATCGGCGCGGCGATCTGCTGGGACCAGTGGTTCCCGGAAGCCGCGCGTTGCATGGTGTTGCAGGGCGCCGACATCCTGTTCTACCCGACCGCGATCGGCAACGACCCGTCGGACCCCGGTGGCGCGAGTTCGGGCGCCTGGCAGCGCGTCATGCAGGGCCACGCGGCGGCCAATTCGGTCGCCGTGGTGGCATCGAACCGCATCGGGCGCGAGACCGCGAACGGCAGCGCCATCAACTTCTATGGTTCGTCGTTCGTCGCCGATGAGACGGGCGACAAACTCGTCGAGGCGGGCCGCGACGAAGCCGGCGTGTTCGTCGCGACGCTCGACTTGGCCGGCATTCGCCGCTACCGGGACCAGTGGTCGCTCTTCCGCGACAGACGCCCCGACCTCTACGACGCCTTGCTGACCAAGGACGGCGTCACGCGACCCGGATAGAGTTCTGTTTTCCGGTCACCTTTACGCTGTAAAGGTAACCTGCGCTCAATCGCCGCGCAGGCTTTCGCCGAACGGTCGGCGGCCCGCGGTCGCGGGCTGGTAGATTTCGACCAAGTCGGACGGGTTTGAGTTTACTCTAGGCGAGGCGCGCCGCGCTCAGCTACTTGGTGCCGTAGATCCGGTCGCCGGCGTCGCCGAGACCGGGCACGATATAGCCGTGGTCGTTCAGGCACTCGTCGATCGCGGCGGTGATGATCGGCACGTCGGGGTGTGCCGCACCGAAGGTAGCGATGCCCTCGGGCGCCGACAAAAGGCAGACGAACTTGATCGTCCTGGCGCCGGCGTTCTTGATAAGCTGGACAGCGGCGACCGCCGAATTGCCGGTCGCGAGCATCGGGTCGACGACGATGACGACGCGCTCGTCGAGACCTCCGGGCACCTTGAAATAATACTGAACCGGGCGCAGCGTCTCGGGGTCGCGGTAGAGCCCGACATGGCCGACGCGCGCCGATGGCATCAGATCGAGCATGCCTTCGAGGATGCCGTTGCCGGCGCGCAGGATCGAGATCAGGCAGAGCTTCTTGCCGGCGAGCGCCGGCGCCCGCATAGCGGTGATCGGCGTTTCGATGTCCTTTTCGGTCATCGGCAGGTCACGGGTCACCTCGTAGGCGAGCAACAGGCTGGTCTCGCGCGCCAACTGGCGGAACTCGGCGGTCGGCGTCTCCTTGCGCCGCATCAGGGTGAGTTTGTGCTGGACCAGCGGGTGATCGACGACCGTGACGTTCTGCTGCATGAAGTAATCCTTCCCAGAAATCGTTCGTGTTGGTTCAAAGGTCGCTATACCGGGCCGCATGTCACCCCGCCGCCATCTCACGGTTGCGCCGCGCGACACTGCCGGGCTCGGGCGCCGTCGGGCTGCGCGACACCGGGATCAGCGCGCGAATCAGGCTGTGGAACTCGCGGATGCGCTGCTCCTTGTCCGACAGCAGCCCGACGTCATAGGAGCGCGAAGCGAGGCCCGCCTGGACACCAGCAACCAGCGCGACGTCTTCTCGGCCGACCAAGCGGTTGATGCGGCCGCTGAGGTAGCGCGCCGCGCGCATCTCGCGCCGCGCGTCGGGCACGCCATAGGCGCGGCCGCGCAGCCGGCAGCGGCCCGGCGCGACCGGGACCATCTGGAAGAAGTCAATGGTGTCGGGGTAGACGTCGAAGGCGGCGTTGGGAAACAGGCTGTAGTAGAGCCAGGTGCGCCGCCGCTCGGCCGGCAGATGGTCGACCTCGGGCAAGAGCTTGAGGTAATGGCGCTCGCTCCAGTTGGGCGTCGGCTTGTCGAACAGCCGGCCGCCGGCGCGCGCGATGCCGTGCGGCTGCGTCTCGAAGCCGTAATTGGGGCCGAACAGCCGCTGCAGCCCCGGGTGGCCGAGCGGGATGTGGTAGCCTTCGATGTTGTTATCGACGGCGTTCTTCCAGTCGACCGGCGCCTCGCTGCCCCAGTGGCGGCCGATCGGCTCCAGGTCCTCGAAGCGGTACGCGGCGAGCTCTTCGGCATAAGGCGCCATCACCTCGGCGACGCTGGCGCCGCCTGGCTCGAAGCGGACGAAGACGAAGCCGAACCACACCTCGTGCTCGACGGGCGCCAGCCTGATCGACGCCTTGTCCAGGCCGGGAAAGCCCTTCTCGGCCGGCACCGCCTTGAGCCGGCCGTCGAGGCCGTAGGTCCAGCCGTGGTAGCGGCAGCGAATCGCCTCGCCGCAATGGCCGGCGTCGCCGTCGACGAGGCGCGAGGCGCGGTGCCGGCAGACGTTGTAGAAGGCGCCCAGCGCGCCGTCCGCATCGCGCATCACGAAGACACTCTCGCCGGGCAGGTCGAAGCGCAGGTAGTCGCCGGGCTTCCTGAGCTCGCTGATATGGCCGACGATGTGCCAGGTGTGCATGAAAATCGCCTCGACCTCAAGCGCGAAGAACTCGGCGTTGTCGTAGGTCCAGGCCGGCAGCGTCTCGTTCGAGACGGGGAAGACGCCGGTGCGCAGTGGATCGCCGCCGCCGGCCTCGATCCGCCGTGCCTCACCCTCGGGCATCACGCCTCGGGCACGGCGAGCGCGATGAAGTAGGCACCGTCCTTCTCGCCGATCATGTGCAGGGAATAGTGGCGCGCGCCGGTCTTGGCGAGGAACTCGGCGAGCAGGTGGCCGACGACCGGCAGGTTCGCACGGTTCATGACGCCGGCGACCAGGAACTCGGTCGGCCCCCGGTCGGCATCGAGCACGTCGAGCTTAGCGATGCGGCTGGCGAGGTCGCGTCGCACGAGGTGCTTGAGACGGGTCCGCTGACGCGGATCGACGCCGCGCCAGTAGAACAGATCCATCGCGCGCTGCATGTTGCCGCTGTCGTAGGCGTCTCGGTAGGCCTCGACCAGCGCCGCGACGCTGGTGGCGCGAACGTCGGCCCGCGCCTCACCACTCGCCAGCACCGCGATGGCGACGACGATCCAGACGAGGCGCTGGAGTTCGAAAAACGCGCGTGCCATCATTCTCCCCTACCCGGCCATAGCCACTGGATGTCCCGGTGGCGATCTGGAATGATACCCGCCAACAAGTGAACGCCAAAGCGCCATGAGGGAGGACGACACCTGGTCGAGATCGATACCAGCCGCAAGGACCTGGTCGCGGAGTTCCGGCGCACGCCGGTCGGCCGGCACAGCGCCGATCTGCGCAATCTGCTGAACCGCATGCGGACGGCGCCGGAGCTGCCCAACTATGTCCTGGTATGCACCGTGCCGCAGCGCGAATGGCTGCTCGCGACCAAGGCCCCGGGCCGCGGCACGCCGGCCGAGATCGTCGAGGGCCAGGTCTTCACCGACCCGAACGAGGCCGAGTGGCAAGTCTTCAAACTGCGCTGGCAGGCGCTGACCGGCGAGTCGATCGACTGATGGCCGCCGAACTGCCGAAGAAGCGTATCATCGGGTATCCCGACCGGGTCAGCGCAGCACCCGGCGAGGAGATCCAGTTCATGGTCAGCTGCGACGGCGTCGCGCGGTACCGCGCCGACATCGTGCGCCTGGTCTCGGGCGATCTGCATCCGGGCGGCTCGGGCTTCATCGAGCGCCTCGTCGAGACGCCGGTCGGCGGCGATTATCCGGGCCGCGACCAGCCGATCGACGCCGGTTCCTACGCGGTGATCGACGACGCCGCGCCCTTCGCCGCGCTGGAGAGCTTTACGTTGCAGGCGATGATCTGGCCGACGACGCCCGACAAGGGCCGCCAGACCATCATGGGCAACTTGTCCGAGGCCGACCAGACGGGTTTCGCGCTGATCCTCGACGAGGACGGCGCGCTGGCGCTCGACATCGGCGACGGTGCGCGCGAGACGGTCACCACGGGCGTCCCGCTGCTGGCCCGCGAATGGACGCTGGTCGCCGCGAGCTTCGACGCCGCGACGAAGACGGTGCGCCTGATCCACCAGACCCGGGCCAACTATCCGCGCAGCGCGCTCGCGGCGGAAGCCGAAGCGACCCTCGGCGTCGCGCGCGCCGGTGCCAGCGGCGCGCCGTTTACGATCGCCGACGGTCTCTACAACGGCAAGATCGACGCTGCGCGCGTCAGCCGGGCCGCGCTCGACGACGCCGAGATCGAGGCATTGGTCGCACCGGGCGGGCCGCTGCCCGAGAGCGTCGTCGCGGCGTGGGATTTTGCCCGCGAGATGACCACGAACCGCATCGTCGATAGCTCGCCCAACCGCCTCGACGGCCGTCTGGTGAACCTGCCTGCGCGCGCCATGAAGGGCCACGACTGGACCGGCGCCGAGATGAGCTGGCGGCATGCCCCCGAACAGTACGGCGCCATCCACTTCCACGACGACGACCTCTACGACTGCGGCTGGGACGCCGACTTCACGCTCACCGTGCCCGATGACATGCCGAGCGGCGTCTATGCGGCGCGGCTGGTCTCGGGCGACGATACCGACCACATCCCCTTCGCCGTCCTGCCGCCGCGCGGCACGGCGACCGCCGACGCGCTGTTCCTGATGCCGACGGCGAGCTACATGGCTTACGCCAACGAGCACAACGGTCCCGAGGGCGGCCGCGGCATGCAGGTTTCGATGAACCACCTGATGGGCCTGAGCGCATCGGACCTGCTGCTCGATGCGCGGCCCGAGCTCAGCCATTCGCTCTACGATAAGCACAGCGACGGCAGTGGCGTCTGCTACAGCTCGCGACTGCGCCCGATCCTCAACTTCCGTCCCGGCGTGACCAACCCCTGGGTTGGCGCCGCGGGCACCGCCGCTTGGCAGTTCAACGCCGACACACCACTGCTGGACTGGCTCGAGGCAAAGGGTTTCGCCTTCGATGTTGCGACCGATGAGGACCTGCACGCCGAGGGCGCCGCGCTCTTGCAGCGCTATCGCGTGGTGCTCACCGGCAGCCACCCCGAGTACTACTCGACCGCCATGTGGGACGCGGTCAAGGCATACACCGACGGCCCCGGCCGGCTGATGTACCTCGGCGGCAACGGCTTCTACTGGCGCATCGCCTATCACGAGACGCTGCCGGGCGTCCTCGAGCTGCGCCGCTCGGAAGACGGCATCCGCGATTGGGTCGCCGAGCCGGGCGAGTACTATCACAGCTTCACCGGCGAGTACGGCGGGCTGTGGACGCGCCTCGGCCGGCCGGTCCAGACGCTCGTCGGCGTCGGCATGGCGGGTCAGGGCTTCGACGTCTCGGGCTTCTTCCGGCGCACCGAGGCGAGCCGCGATCCCCGCGCCGCCTTCGTCTTCGAGGGCGTCGACGACGACGTGATCGGCGACTTCGGCACGATCGGCGGCGGCGCCGCGGGCATCGAGGTCGACCGCTACGACCGCAAGCTGGGTTCGCCGCCGCATACGCTGATCGTCGCCACCTCCGAGGGCCTGTCCGACACCTACTATCCGGGCCCGGAAGACATCAACAGCGCCGCGTCCAACATGGACGCGACGCAGAACTCAGACGTCCGCGCCGACATGGTGTTCTTCGAGACGGCGGGCGGCGGCGCGGTGTTCTCGACCGGCTCGATCTCGTGGATCGGCAGCCTGACCCACAACGGCCACGACAACAACGTCTCGGCGGTCACCGCCAACGTGCTGCGCCGCTTCCTCGACCCCGCGCCGTTCGAGTGACGACACGGACCGCGCCTAATCACGCGGCGCATAATCGAGGTCGATCCAATACGGTTGGTGGTCCGAGCCTTGAGCCGCCTCGTCGATCCGCGCCCCAAGCACCCGCTTTCGCATCGCTTCATCGACGAAGGCGTAATCGACGCGCATGCCCCGGCCGTCACTCGTGGACGGGTCGGCGCTAAAGGTAACGCCTCCATCTTCATCGTGTCCGGCCGCGACCCAGGTATCGACTAGGTTCTCTGTGTAGGAACTTCGGCCATGATCACTATCCCTGGGACCGACCAGATGATCGTACTCGGGATCTTTGGCCTCCATATTGAAATCCCCCATCAGGACGAACGGCTCGGGCATCGGCGGCGGGTCGCCATCCTCTTGCCATAAGGACAGCGCATTTGGGCTGCTCCATGCACCGCCCTCGGCCGGCGCACGGCGAATGGTGTCGCGAATGGCGATGATCTGCGCCGCGCGGTCATGTTGCGAATGCGCCCCCAAATGGGCGTTATATATTCGCAAGGCGCCATCATGGCGCAACTTGATGACCCCCTCGAAAAACCCGACGACCATGTTATGGCGATCTCGCAAGGCCGATTTCGGCAGCGGAAAAAGCCGCGTCGACAGGATCGGTGTCTTCGACAAGATCATATTGCCGAACTGCCTGCGAACGTTTTCGATGCCGCCGTCGGGCTGGGGCGTGCTCGCATCGACATCGAAGTAAGGGCCATAGACCCAATAGTATCGATCGAGAATTTGTCCGAGTTGCGCCGGTTGGTCGACGTTACCACTACGTTGCCAATAGCGTTCGACTTCCTGCAGGGCGATGATATCGGCGCCGTCGACTTCGCTGGCGATCCTCTCCAGATCGAAACGACCGTCTTTGCCGAGTCCGAACTGGATGTTGTAGGTGACGATTTTCATTGAACCCGTCACGATGGCAACCGAACGCTGCCGAATCTGGTCTCGGCCCAGCGTGCGATACGCAGGACCGGGTAGCAGTAGGCAAAGTACATCAGCGCCGTCATGCCGTAGATCACCATCAGTTCCCTTGGGTGGCGCTGGGTGGCGTGTTCACCGGCCCGGACCAGCTCGGCGATGCCGATGACCGAGACGATGGACGTGCCTTTGATGATGATGACATAGACGCCGCCCATCGGCGGGATCATCATCTTCACGGCCTGGGGCAGGACCACGTACCACATGCATTGCAGAGCCGTCATTCCGGTCGAGCGCGCCGCTTCGCTCTGGCCGCGCGGGACGGCCTCGATCGCGCCGCGAACGATTTCCGCGACATAGGTCGAGGTATAGAGACTGAGGGCGATGACGGCCGCCGGAAAGGCTTCCAACTGCAGCCACGAGATTCCCGTCGCCGGCAGCATGAAGTAGACGAAGTAGAGGTGGATCAGGAACGGGGTGCCGCGCAGCATATGGATATACGCGCCCAGCGGATAGGTGATCACGGCATAGTCCAGTGTCCGCAGCATGCCGACGACGATGCCGAGCAGGCTGCCGAAGAAGATCGTGATCAGGGAAATCTTGAAGGTCATCCATAGACCCTCGAGGAGGAACGGAAATGTCGACAAAATGACGTCCAACATGTGCCTCTCCCCCCTAAGCCCGAGTCGCCGTTCCGCCGAGGCGGCGTTGGACGTAGTTGGTCACCGCCAGCATGACGGCGTAGATCCCCAGGTAGCAGATGCCGACCGTCAGGAACCCCTCGTTCGGCATCAGCCGTTCGTTGAGGATGACCAAACCGGCACCGAACAGCTCGAAGACGCCGATGAAGCTGACCAAGGAACTATCCTTGATGAGAACCGCGGTCTGCCCCAACAAGGGCGGTGCGACGCGCGCGAATGCCTGTGGCAAGACGACGTAACGCATGCGTTGCAGATAGCTCATGCCGACGGACTGGGCACCCTCGATCTGGCCGCGCGAGATGGACTCGATGCCGGCGCGGATGATCTCGCTCATGAAGGCGCCGGCGTTGAGGCCGAGCGCGATGATGCCCCCTTCGAGCTCGTCCAGACGGCGGTCGAGAATAGGCAGCGCCGGCAAGGTGAAATAGATCAGATAGATCTGGATAAGCAACGGCGTCGAGCGGATGGACTGCACGTAGCCAGCGGCAATCCGCCACAACACCGGGTTGGTGGACATCCGCATCATCGCGACGACGGTGCCGACGCAGAGCGACATTATCAGGGCAACCAGGGAAATCCAGGCCGTCGAACCGAGACCACGGGCGAACTCCGGCAGGTACTGGCCGACCACCCGGTAATTGTAGAAATCGAGAATCCAGTCCATTTCTAGCGGCTCGATTGCCCGGCGAAAAATTACGGGGGTTCCGCAATATCGGCAGAACCCCCGTGGTCCGTGCTTATGAGAACTCTGGACTTAGTGGTCCATCTTCCAGGTCGGGCCGCGCATCCAGTAGTCGGCCAATGCTTCCAGGCGTCCGTCGTTGCGGATCAGCATGAAATAATTGTCCATCCAGCGCAGCAGGTGGGTTTCCTCGGGGCGCGTGGCAAAACTCAGGGGCCAACGCTTGGGCGCCCCTTCGAGGATCTTGAACTCCGGGTATTCGACCATATAACCGGCGGCCGACGCGATGTCGTTGATCCCCGCGTCGGCACGGTCGGCGGCGACAGCCTGCGCCACCGCGGCGCCGCCGCCGGCGAATTCCTTGATTTCCGTATCAGGGCACTTCTTCTTCAACAGGCCGACGTTGCTGCTGCCTTGAACGACGCCGATAGAGACACCGCCCTTGCAGGCGTCCTGCCATTTGACGAAGGATTGGCTCTTCTTCGAATAGAGCACGACATCACTGTAGAGGTAGGGCTCGGTGAAGCTCAAGACCAGCGTACGCTTGGCGTTGGGCGTCATGTCGGCGGCCAGGAAATCGGCCTTGCCGGAATTGACGGCGGGGATCAAGCCCTTCCAATCATAATCGAGAAGCTTGAGCTCGACACCCATGTCCTCGGCCATCATCTTGACCACCTCGATGGCGAACCCAGTGCGCTCGCCGTTCTTGTCGACAAAGCTAACGGGCGGTCCCTGCGTCTGAACGGCGACCCACAGCTCGCCACGCTTGACGATGTCCTTCAAGACGTCGGCCGACGCCGGCTGGACAAACGCGCTCAGTCCGAGCGCGCACAGGCCCAAGCCAAACATTCTGGTGATTTTCTTCATCTCTAATCTCCCTTCGATCATGTGCTCCCGTGGTCGGCGGCGCTTCGACCACCTTAGCCAAGGGATGCCCGAGATTCCAACAGATTTAGTATAAATCAATTAGATGTTTTGGTCTATACCAAATATGAACGGCCTCTAAATGATCTGGCTCAGGAACAATTGCGTCCGTTCATGTTGCGGGTCGTCGAAGACTGCCTCGGGCGTGCCTTCTTCGATGATCGCGCCATCGTCCATGAAGGTTACCCGGTCGGCCGCTTCGCGGGCGAAACCCATCTCGTGGGTAACGACGATCATGGTCGTGCCCTCGGTGGCCAGATCCTTCATCAGCTCGAGAACGCCGCCGACCGTTTCCGGGTCGAGCGCCGACGTCGCTTCGTCGAACAGCATGACCTTGGGCGTCATGGCCAGCGAGCGGGCGATGGCGACGCGTTGCTGCTGTCCACCGGAAAGCTCGCTCGGGTAGTTGTCCGCCTTGTCGCCGATGCCGACCCGGTCGAGCAGTCGACGGCCGATCTCGTCGGCCTCGCCCCGTTCGCGCTTGAGGACGACGGTTTGCGGCATGGTGATGTTCTCCAGCGCCGTTTTATGCTCGAACAGGTTGAAGTGCTGGAAGACCATGCCGACGCCCTGGCGCAACCGGTTGAGGTCGGTCTTGGGATTGGTCAGCTCGACGCCGTCGATGACGATCGAGCCGGAGTCGATCGGCTGCAATCCGTTGAGCGCGCGCAGAAACGTGCTCTTGCCCGAGCCGCTCGGCCCGATGACGACAAGAACCTCGCCCTTGTCGACGTGGTTGGTGACGTGTCGGAGCGCATGCACGGCCGCGCGCCCCGGAATTTCGAAGGTCTTGCAGATATCGTTGACCACAACGATCGGCGTTTCGCTTTGCATTTTGCGCTCCCCACCCAAATGTCGCTACGCCGTTGCCTTTTCTTCGATCCTTCCCACCGCCGAGACGCAGATTTCGATTGCGTCGTGACGCCAGAATTCCTGATCGAGCTCGACCACCTCGTTGAACTGATCGAGAATGGTCCGCGACAGGTAAAGGCTTGGCGTTCCGACCGCGACCCCGAGCGCCTTGGCCACAAATTCCGATAGCGCCGTCGGACGCATGATGATCTGTGTCCGATGCTCGATGATGCCGAATTTCTCCGACATTATAGCGGTCATCGATTGATCGAGCGGGTAATCCAGAAGACCGGAACAGTGCTCTGCCCTGACATGAATTTGTTCAACCAGGACCGCCCGCCCATCGACCGTCCGCAGACGGTTGATGACAAAGATAGGGTCGCCGACGGCACAGCCCAGATGGGCGCATTCCCACTGGGAAGCAGCAACCCGCTGTTTCGACAGGACGGTCGTGCCGGCCACCCGGCCCTGCGCCGTGATACTCTTGGTAAAGCTGGTGTTGGCGGTAGGATCATATTGGACCCGGGGCGGCGAGACGAACCATCCGCGCCGCTCCTCGCGAAAGATCAGGCCTTCGGCCTCGAGCCGCATCAGTGCTTGGCGCACCGTAACCCTGGTGATGGAAAATTCGTCGGCCAAGGCCCGTTCCGGCGGGAGCTTAGCACCGGAGACCAGCGCCCCCCTCTCGATCAACGCGGCTAAATGGTCTCGGACGCGTAGATAATAGGGCACCCGACGATCCCACACCCGGCGAACGTCATCTGAAATGGACCAAATCGATTCATCTGGTATAGTCCATATCTTCGGCATGGCCGGACGGTACGTACTGTGGTGCGGATTGTCAAGCGACGCGCCGGGCCGTGGCGACGCCGGAGCGGGTTTCACCCCGAAGGGACAATTCAACGAGCACGTCGCGTTACGGCCTCTCCGCTTCTGTTCGTTCCTCGATGCCGCAAGGCGGGCAAGGCGGCCAAAAGCTCATCGACACATTGCATGACGGATTTGCCAGCAGTATCAATCACGAAGTGATTTCGGCCCCACGGATGATATTCCCGATCGAGCACATCCTGCCAAGTCGGCAACTTCAGGCCGGATATGTCGGCGGTGCGCGATTCAATCCGCTTTCGATGCTCGATCACATCCGAACAAACCACCTCCACTTCGATGCCTTCGCGACCCGCCCGCTCTGCGGCGCTCAACCACCCAGTCCGCGACAGATCAATCGGGTTGACTGAATCCGCGACAACTGTTCGGCCCAAACGCAGATTATCTTCGGCCAAGGCATAGCCTACCAGGTAGCCCGCGTCGTCGACGGGGTGAATGTTGAGGCTGGAATCGGTTATCGCCTGTTCAATGCTGTCGATGCGCAGATAGGTCGCGCAGATGCGGCGGGCGAGTTCGGTGGCGAGTGCCGTTTTGCCGGTACCGGGTAGCCCCGCAAAAATCACCAACACAGGATTGCTCCACAGGGTCCATGTGCACAAAAACCTACGCTAGCAGCCGATCGTTGTCGATTATCTGAAGCTGACGACGCCGGACCTCTTTGAATGGGTGGTGAAATTCCGGTCGTCACGAGTAACTGGACAATTGCCGAGCGTGGCTCGGCAGCCTCGATGAGTGGGCCGCCTAGCGCAGCGCGTCGGCGATCAGCACCTCGGCGGCGGCGCGGACGTGGCGCACCCGGTCGGGCGTGCCGGTGACGTGGGCGAGCGCGGTGGCGCGTTCGGCGAGCAACATGAGACCGCGCTCGATCAGGCGGCATCTTCCCTGCGGCCTTCGGCGGCTTCGACCTCGATGAAGGTGTCGTTGTAGGCCGGCTGACCAGCCGGCGACCAAGACGACGGCGACAGCAGGTTGACGACGGCGTCGGTCTCGGGCGGCTCGCTCCACCACTTGCCGGCCAGGGCCACGGCGCCGGCGCAAATGGCATCCGTGACTGCGAGAGCGGCCCGGACCTCGCCGCGCTCGTTGCGCAGCACGACGGGCTGGCCGTCGACCAGGCCGCGCTCGGCGGCGTCGGATGGGTTCATCTCCAGCGCCGGGTGCCCCTGGGCCTTGCGCTGGCGCGGCATGTTGGCGAAGCTTGAATTGAGGAAGTAATGGGACTTGGGCGTCAGCAGGCGAAGCGCGTCCGAGGCCACCGGCTCAAGCTCATCGCTGGCAAACCGCAACGTCGCCTCGCCCGCCGCCGGGTCGGGCCGGGGCGGCGAGACTTTGCGCCAACCCTCGACCTTGAGGTCGGCGAGAGCGACCCCGGGCGGCAGAGCCGCGGCGGCGATCGCCTCGTCGCTCTCGCCATAGGCCGGATCATCGAGCCCGAGGCGCGGGGCCAGCAGCCGCATGACCTCGCCGTGGGACTTGGCTTCGCCGAGCGGCGCGATGGCCGGATTGTTGACCGAGATGTAGTGGTGCCCCCAGGCGCCCAGCACGTCGAAGTGCTCGAGCTGGGTGGTCGCCGGCAAAACGACATCGGCGTAACGCGCGGTGTCGGTCATGAAGTGCTCGAGCACCACGGTGAAGAGGTCGTCGCGGGCGAGGCCGCGCCGCACCCGCCCGGCGTCCACCTGGATCACCGCGGGGTTCATGCACCAGACCATCAGGCCCTTGACCGGCGGCGCGAGGCTCTGGTCGGTCAGCACCGCCCCCAGGGCCGAGAGGTCGAGGCTGCGTGGCGCGCCCGGTGTCAGGTCGGGGCGCGCCGCGGCAAACTCGTCGAACACCGGGGCGTCGAAGACGAACAGGCCGCCGCCGGGACGGCGCCAATGGCCGCCGAGGATGGCCAGCGCCGAGAGCCCACGCAGGTACGCCTCGCCCCGCACGGTCTGTTGCGGCGCGACGCCCGAGCGGATCACGGCCGGCTTTGCGGCGGCGAACTCGCGCGCCAGACGCACGACGGTCTCCGCCTCGATACCACAGGTGGCGGCCACCCGCTCCGGCGTCCAGGGCTCGACCTGGGCGCAATAGTCGTCGAAATCGGCCGCCGCGGCGCGGGCGTAGTCGAGGTCGGCGAGGCCCTCGGCCAACATGACCCGGGCCAGGCCGGCGGCCAGCACCGCGTCGCTGCCCGGACGGATGGCGACATGCTCGTCGCATTGCTCGGCCGTGCGGCTCCGCCTTGGGTCGATGCAAATCACGCGGGCGCCGTGGCGCCGGCGCGCCTCCTTGACGAGCCGCCAGTGGTGATGGCAGGTCGACAGCATGTTGACGCCCCACAGCAGGATCAGCCGGCTGTCGACCATTTCCTCGGGGTCGAAGCCCACCGGGTGGCCTTCGGCGCAGAGCGCGCTCATCGACGCGCCGCAGACGTCGCCGTGCAGGTTCGAAGCGCCGAGGCCATGGAACAGGCGCCTCAGTGCCTGGCGCTGGACCGCCCCCATGGAGCCGAGATAGTAGAGCGGCATCAGGGCCTCGGCCCCGTCGCTCTCGATGATCGCCGTGAACCGACCGGCGATGGTGTCCAGCGCCTCGTCCCAGCTTATGCGTTCGAATTGTCCGCCACCCTTCGGTCCGCTGCGCCGCAGGGGGTGAAGCAGCCGGTCGGGCGCGTAGGTGCGCGCCTGGTAGTCGTTGACCTTGGCGCAGAGCACGCCGCGGGTGAACGGGTGGTCCTTGGCGCCGACGACGCGGACGACTCGCCCGTCCTCGACATGGGCGACCCAACTACAGGTGTCCTGACAGTCGAGCGGACAACATCCGATGACCCGTTTCACATCCGTCATCACGTCCCCCAAAGACCGCAACGCGACTCAATATATCGCATCTCAGCGGCGACGTGAGAGAAACGCGTGCAGCACGGGCGGACGTCGCGAGGTCGGATACCGGAGGTCCGCCAAGGGCCGATAGGCGGGCCTCAACGGGGCGATGCTCGGCCCATTCGATGAGTGGGCCGCCTAGTCCAGCGCGTCGGCGATCAGCACTTCGGCGGCGGCGCGGGCGTGGCGCGCCCAGTCGGACGTGCCGGTGACGTGGGCGAGCGCGGTGGCGCCTTCGATGAGCAGCATCAAGCTACGGGCGAGCGCATCGGGATCGGCGGCCTCCGCCGCTTCGGCGAGCTCGCGGATGTAGGCCTCGGTCAAGCGCTTGTGCTCGGCCGAGAGCGCGTGGATCGGGTCGTCCTGGGCGGCGTACTCGGCGGACGCGTTGATGAAGGTGCAGCCGGTGAAGTTCGACTGCGCGAACCATTCCCCGAGCCCGTCGAAGACTGCCAGCAGGCGTTCGCGCGGCGTCGTCGCGCGACGCTCGACGGTGCGCGCGAACGCGCGACGGAAACGCTCGTCGCGGCGCCGCAGCACCGCCAGGATGAGCTCGTCCTTGGAGCGGAAGTGATTGTAGAGCGTCATCTTGGCGACGCCCGCCTTGGCCAGGATCTTGTCGATGCCGGTGGCGTGGAAGCCGTCGCGGCAGAACATCTCGAGCGCGGTATCCACCAGGTGATCGCGTCGGCTAACGGCCATGGTCGGCGCTCCTTTCGATAAACATACAGGTCCGTATATATAGCGCTCTTGTTTTGGCTTCGCAAGGACACGGGTGACGGCAGCCCTCGGCATGACTGTACGCGACTCCCGGCCTGCTCAATTAAACGAGACGTCGTATTCGCGCCAGAACTGCGATGGCGGGGAGATTCTGGAAATAATTTCGACTCACGCCTTGTAAAACAGACCGAACTGTCTGTATCAACCATACCGATTGAAAACACTGGTCCCGACGGCAGGCATCGAAAGCGCCGTCGCGCGTCACTGGCGCGACCCGGACATCACACCGCACCAAAGGAAGACACCGAAATGCACACATCCAACAGCGTTGTCGCAGGCCGCATCGCCGGCTTGCTCGCCACCACCGCGCTGATCCTGGGCATCACGCTCAGCGCCGGAGCATTCGCCCAGCACGGCGGCTCGCGTGGCACGCCAGCCGGCCGGCCGCAGGCCACGCCGACCTACGACGCCTGGGTCGAGGACAACCGCACGCCGGAGATCACTCTCCGCGTCGAGGCGGCATCCGGAACGATCCTGACCGACGCCGCGGTCGACACCGAGGCCCAGGCGATGCCCGAGCGCCGCGTCTTCCGGCAAAGCCGCTAGCACCACCGGCGGCACGTGGCCTCGCCACCGCGCCCGCAAGATCGGAACTCGGAACCATGACGAGCCACACCAGCGACGTCGCGTTTTCACCCGCGGTCAAGGCGGCCCAGAGTCGCCTTGGCTCGCGCGGGGGCTACGCGCGCATGGAGGGGAAAGGCGGCTGGCGCGACACCATCACCGACGAGCTGGCCGATTTTATCGCCGAGCGCGACTCGTTCTATATCGCCACGGCGAGCGCCGACGGCCAGCCCTATATCCAGCACCACGGCGGGCCAAAGGGCTTCCTCAAGGTGCTCGGCGAGCGCACCCTCGGCTTCGCCGATTTCGCCGGCAACCGCCAATACATCTCGCTCGGCAACCTCTCCGAGAACGACCGCGCGCAGCTCTTCCTGATGGACTACGCGGGCCGCCGGCGCATCAAGGTCTGGGGCCGCGCGCGCGTCGTCGAGGACGACCCGGCGCTGGTCGAGCGGCTGATCGACCCGGGCTCCGAGGCGCGCCCGGAACGCGCCTTCGTCTTCGAGATCGAGGCCTGGGACGTCAACTGCCCGCAGCACATCACGCCGCGCTACACCGACGCCGAGATCGCGCCGGTCATCGAGCGCCTGCACCAGCGGATCGCGGCGCTCGAGAGGAAGCTCGCCGACCAACCGTAAGGAGGCGCTCCTGCGCTACACGCGGAGCGGACTGATCCTGCAGGGACACGACTACCCAGCGCTCGTCGACTTCTATGCGCGGGTCTTGGAGCTGCCCGTCATGTTCGCGTTCGACAACGAACACTCGGTGCTGACCTGCCTCGACATGGGCGGCGCGTACCTGATGGTCGAGCCGGGCGGCCCGCCGCCGGTCGAAAGCAAGACGGTCGATCAGAACCCGATCACGCTGCGCTTCAACGTCGCCGACATCGACGGCGCGGCCGCGGCGCTGGCCAAGAAGGGCGTCGCGTTCCGCCGCCGCGACAACCCCTGGGGCCGCACGCTCGACTTCACCGACCCCGAGGGCAATGCCTGTCAGATTCGCGACGAGGTGGGCTTCGGCGCCCGAATACTCGTCTGCGCGCGGCGACCATTGCGGGATTTTGGCAAGGCCAGCGCCAGTCCCTGTTGCACGGCGCGCCGACGATGGTGAAGGGGGTATCGTCGATCGGCCGGCGCGCTTCCTTGACGGCTTGCGCCGTGCACCAGTTGCGCGCGGCGCGGCGCGGCTGCTCGAAATCCATAGCGTCGACACACCGGTGACCGCCCTCGGCCACCAGACGGTCGACGCGCTGCAATTGGCGCTCGAGGGTTGGGACGGCGATGTCCACCTGATCGGCGACTGCCTCGCCCCGCGCACCGCCGAGGAGGCCGTGCCGGATGGGCTCAGGGCAGGCTAGGCGGTGTGACCGGGAAGGCGCGGGCGGCGGCCAGCTTCAAAGGTCCGGGAACTTCAGCGGCCAATCCGACTGAGACCAGCCTTCGGCGATCCGATTCCCGTCCATGTGAAAAATCGAGAGGCCCTCATAACTGACATTTTTCCCTGTCGCGGCCTTGCCGCCGTAGGCGCCCTGATGGCTGGCCGTGCCGATAAAGCGCACGGCGATCTTGTCGCCGTCGATGAAGAGGTCGGCGATTTCGTAACGGAGGTCGGGGAAGGCTGTGTGGACCGCCCCGATGAACTCGCGAATGGCCCCGACCCCGGTCAGGATGTCGCCTCCGAAGTAAAACGTGGCATCCTCCTTGACGATCTCGGACAAAACATCCAGCTTTTGATCTTCCCAGATTTCATGGATGAACCTGTCCATCACGGCCCGCAAAGCCTCCCTGTCGTTCATTGTTGTTTCCTTCCTTCACGCGAGATTGATCCCCCCAATGCGATCGGAGTGAAGAATGAATCGTGTGGGCGGACAAATCTTGTCTGAACTACTGCCCAATCGTTGGGCAGATTTGGCATCAGAAACTCTATGCAAAAAATGGCGGGCACGGAAAGTGTTTTCCGTACACGGGCTGCGCGAGGATATCGGCCGCGTGTGACCCGAAGTTGATATTCGGTGTCCTATGCCAGAACATCGGCTCAAGGATCATAGCCGGCGCCAACATCGAGGGACCGTCCCGTCGGGCGCGCTAGTCCCTGTTGCACGGCGCGCCGACGCTGTTGAAGGGGGCGTCGTCGATCGGCGGCGTGGCCTGCTCGACGGCTCGCGCCGCGCACCAGTTCCGCGCGGCGGCCTGAGCCTGTTCGAAGTCCAGGACCGCGGCGCCGTCGGCGTCGTCGAGGTCGTCGGCGAGGCCGACCCGTTGTTCCGCGTAGCGCCCCTTCGCTCGGCAGAAGCGTGCGATCCAGAGCCGTGATTCGGTTCCTTTGTAGTAGCCCAGCTGGCCGCCTTCATCGAGCGCGTGCCAATAGGGCTTGTCGCGGGGCGCGAGGGCGCTTCGGGCCCGCCGGCTCTCGAGGTTGGTGTCTTCGCCCGTCGCCCTCATCGCGCCCAACGATCCTCAGCCGGTGTCGTCCTTGGCCGACAGGGTCGGCGCGCGCAGGCGCACCATCTCGCGAACGATCTTGCGCAACATCGCGTTGGCGAAGTCGTGGGTGCCTTCGCTGACCTGCACGAAGGACAATGGGCCGCCGATGACCTCGCGCTCGAAATAGCGCGAGACGATCTCGATTGCGGAGCCGCGCGCCATGACCAGGCCGTTGATGGTGATGCCGCGCTCGAGCGCGATGTTGCGGTCGATCATGGGGAGGCGGCCGATGTTGGAGATGCCGTCGGCGACCACGTTGATGACGCTGCGCGTCGCCGGCCACGGCAGCTCGTCGAGCTGGTTCATGCCGATCTCGATGGCGAAGGCGAGATCGGTCTGCGAACCGTGCGGGGCGAATATCTGGCGGGCATAGTCGAGCTCGAGGATCTTGGCGGCGCCGGCGGCATCGTCGCGGTCGGCGATCCGCGACCAGGGCAGGATCACCTCGGACCGCCCGAAGCTCGACCAGGTGAGCACCGAAAGCCCGATCGAGCCGTACCAGCCGACCGCGACGGTATCGCGGAAGTTCGAGTGCCTGAGCGTGTAGACGAGGCCGTCGATTTGCGCCTTGGCCTCATCGGCGTTGATCGATTCGGAGCGGTCGAGCGACACCCCGATGGCGAGATCGACCGGCTTCGCCGATTGTGCCTGCGCCGCGAGGGGCAGTCAGCTCAGCACCAAAGCCAAAATCCAACGCATCTTCGTATCTCCCTAGTCCGACCCGACCAGCATACCCCATTCGACCATCGCGCCAAAGTCGTTGCGCGATGTTCTGCCGTTTCGGCGCTCGCCCCCTCGCCTCCGGGCAACGATTGCCTTAGCTTATGGACGGCGCCCTCGCCGAAAGAAGGGCGCGCGAACGATCGGGAGAGCGGGACATGGCGGAGACGGGCTCGCCGTTCCATCGCGGCGAACAGGCGATCCAGGCGCGGCTCGGCGTGCGCGACAGGATCGAGGCGCAGGGCCGTCGGATGATCGGCGATCACCTGACCGAGCAGCATCAAGCGTTCTTCGCCCAGTTGCCGCTGCTCATCGCCGGCTCGGTAGACGCCCACGGCCGGCCCTGGGCGTCGGCGCTGGTCGGCGAACCCGGCTTCATCGACACGTCGGACCCGCTGAGGCTCGCGGTGACGGCGCCGACCGTCTACGGCGATCCGCTCGACGAGGCCCTCGTCGAGGGCGCCGAGATCGGCCTGCTCGGCATCGAGTTCGACTCGCGCCGCCGCAACCGGGTGAACGGCCGCATCGCGCGGCGCGGCGCGGACGGTTTCGAGGTCGCGGTCACGCAGGCCTTCGGCAACTGCTCGAAATACATACAGGCGCGCGGCTATCGGCTCGGCAGCGACATCGGCGACATCGGGGCCTGGCGGCCGGTCGAGCGCGGCGCCGCGCTCGACAGGGACGCGGCGGCGATGATCGCGCGCGCCGACACGCTGTTCATCGCCAGCCATTTCACCGGCGCGGCGGGCGCGGCGAACCGCGGCGTCGACGTCTCGCACCGCGGCGGCAAGCCGGGCTTCGCGCTGGTCGCCCACGAGACCCTGCTGCTGATCCCCGATTACGCCGGCAACTGCATGTTCAACACGCTCGGCAACATCGAGGCCGAGCCGAAATGCGGCTTGCTGTTCATCGACTTCGATGGCGGCGACACGCTGCAGCTGAGCGGCGAGGCGGAGATCCTGTGGGGCGCCGAGCACAGCGGGCGATTCCCCGGCGCCCAGCGCGTGCTCGCGTTCCGGATCGACGAGACGCTCCGTATCGAGCGCGCCCTGCCGATCGCCTGGACCTTCGAGGGTTACTCGCCAGTGCTCGACACGCTCGAGCCCGACACGGGCGACGGGGTGGCGCCCGAGCCGCAGCGCCCGGCGCGGCTCCGCTCGGTCAACGTCTCGATGCCCACCGACGTCGTGCACGACGGCAAGCTGGTGACCACCGGCATCTTCAAGCAACCGGTCGAGGGCCGGGTCATGCTGCGCCGCATGAACCTCGATGGCGACGGCCAGGCCGATCTATGGGGCCACGGCGGCACGTTCCGCGCGGTCTACGTCTACTCCTACGACAATTACGCGCCCTGGGCCGAGGAGCTCGGGCGCGACGATTTCGCCTACGGCCAGTTCGGCGAGAATTTCACGGTCGACGGCATGGGCGACGACGCGGTTCACGTCGGCGACGTCTACCGCGTCGGCGGCGCGCTGGTCGAGGTCAGCCAGCCCCGCGTGCCGTGCTACAAGCTGGCCATCAAGATGGGCATCGAGGGTTTCCAAAACCGCTTCCTGGCGAGCGGCCGGGTCGGCTTCTACCTGCGCGTCCTCGAGGAAGGCGAGGTCGGCGCCGGCGACGCCATCGAGCTGGTCCGCCGCGACCCCGAAAGCGTGACCGTGCGCCAGGTCAACGACCTGCTCTATTTCGACAAGGAGAACCTCGAAGGCACGCGCCAGGCGTTCGACATGCCGGCGCTCGCACACGGCTGGAAGGGCTCGTTCGGGGACCGCCTGGCCAAGGCCGTGGCCAAGCCGCGCGACGGCTTCCGCGATTTCACGGTCGAGCGCAAGCTGCCCGAGAGCGAGACGATAACCTCGTTCTACCTGACGCCCGACGACGGCGCGCCGCTGGCCGACTTTCTGCCCGGCCAGTTCCTCAGCTTCGCGCTCGACATGCCTGACCAGCCGAAGCCGGTGTTGCGCACCTATTCGCTGTCCGACGCCCCCAACCCGGCGCGTCACCGCGTCTCCATCAAGCGCGAGCCCGCGCCCGCCGACCGGCCCGAACTGCCCGCCGGCCTGTCGTCCAACCACTTCCACGACTGCGTCGAGCCCGGCGCCAGGCTCCGCGTCGGCGCGCCGCGTGGCAAGTTCCACCTCGACGCAGACGGCGAGCGGGCACTGGTGCTGCTCTCCGCCGGCGTCGGCCTGACGCCGATGGTCAGCATGCTCAATGCCGTCGTCACCGGCGGGTCGGACCGTCCCGTGTGGTTCATCCACGGCGCGCGCAACGGTCGCGAGCACGCCATGGGGTCCCATGTCAGGGGCATCGCCGCGGCGCACGACAACATCCATGCCCACGTCGTCTACAGCCGGCCCGACGCGGCCGACGTCGTGGGGCGCGACCACGACAGCGCGGGCCACGTCGACGTCGCACTCTTGAAACGGCTGCTGCCGTTCGACGACTACGACTTCTACCTGTGCGGCCCGACGCCGTTCATGCGTGCGCTCTACTGCGGGCTGCTCGGTTTGGGCGTGTCCGAGGACCGCCTCCACTACGAGTTCTTCGGCCCGGCCTCGGTGTTGAAGGAGAGCACCGAGCCCGCCGGCCACGCGGCGCCGACCGTCGAGGCCGAGCTCGCTGGCGGTGTGACGGTCGCCTTCGCGCGCTCGGGCGTCACCGCGAGTTGGGACCCGGACTGCGAGAGCCTCCTCGACCTCGCCGAGCGCCACGGCCTCAACCCCGACTACAGCTGCCGCTCGGGCATCTGCCACACCTGCATGTGCGCGCTGGTCGAGGGCGAGGTCGAATATCTCGAGGAACCACTCGACGAACCCGATCCGGGCTGCGTGCTGATCTGCTGCGCGCGCCCCAAGACCAGCGTCGTGATCGAGGTCTAGCGGGCGGGCGTCTGGCGTGGGCTCGGGTCGCTAATCCGGCTCCTCGGCGCGCGACGGCACGACGGCGCTCGAGCGCGGGAAGCGCGGCAGGTCGTCGTCGATTTTCAGCCAGGCGAGTTGGCTCTCGGTCCAGACGTGGTCGTCCGGGCGAACGTCGCCGGGCCGGTCGAGGCTGCCCAGACTGACCTGCACCCGGTCGTCGAGGACGCTTTCGTGCATCGTCAGCGTGCTGCCGCAACGCGCGCAGAAGCCGCGTTCGGCATCGACCGAGGAGCGCCAACGGGTTGGTTCGCCCTGGGTCCAGGTGAATGCCTCGACAGGGAAATGGACATGGGTCAGGAAGGCCGCGCCCGAGGCGCGCCGGCACATGCCGCAGTGACAACTCACGACCCGGATCGGGTCGGCCGTCGCGCGATAGCGCACCGCGCCGCACGAGCATCCGCCGGTCCACTCCATCGCTACCTCCATGATCGCGGACGCTTAGGCCGGAGACCGGTCCCGACCGATCGGTTTCGGTCGGCTCCTAGCAGCCTGCGACCGCAGGCCGCCGACCGTTCGGCGGAAGCATGCGCGGCGATTGAGCGCAGGTCACCTTTACGCAACGCGTAAAGGTGACCGCACAATGGTCTAATTCCGCCGCTTGAGTTGCAGTTTCTCGCGCGCCTCGTCGGGGGTGAGCGCGCGGGCGCCCATCAGCTCGATGAGGTTGATCGCCTTCTCGACCAGCTGGCCGTTGGTGGCGAAGACGCCGCGCTCGAGATAGAGGTTGTCCTCGAGGCCGACGCGGACGTGGCCGCCCAACAGGACGGCTTGCGCGACCATCGGCATCTCGAGCCGCGAAATTCCGAAGCCGGCCCACTGGGCGTCCGGCGGCAACTGGTCGACCATCGCCTTCATGGTCGAAGTGTCGGCCGGCGCGCCCCACGGAATGCCGAGGCATATCTGGTAGAGCGGCGGATCGTCGACCAGGCCCTCGGCGTAGAGCTGGTTGGCGAAACGCAGGTGGCCGAGTTCGAACACCTCCATCTCGGGCTTGACGCCGCAGTCCTTGATGCGCTGGGCCATCTCGCGCAGGTAGTGCGGCGGGCTGATGTAGACAGATTCGCCGAAGTTGAGCGAGCCGCAATCCAGGCTGCAGATGTCGGGGCGCAGCTCGTCGACGTGGAGCAGGCGCTGCTCGGGCGTCGCCATGTCGCTGCCCGGCGCGCCGACGGCGGGGTCGTCCTCGCTCGGGTACCAGTCGCCGCCCATGCCGGCGGTCAGGTTGATGATCACGTCGGTGCCGCTGGCGCGCACCCGCTCGACGACGTCGCGGAACAGGTTGGGGTCGCGGTTGCCCTTGCCGGTCTCGACGTCGCGCACGTGGATATGCGCGATCGCCGCGCCGGCTTGCGCCGCCTCGATCGCCGCGCCCGCGATCTGCTCGGGCGTCACCGGCATGTCCGGATGCTTGTCCACCGTATCGCCGGCGCCGGTCACGGCGCAGCTCACGATCACCTCGTAGTTCATTGCCATCCTCCCTTCGCAGCGCGGGGTTTCGGCTGCGCACCGCGTCCAAGAGCGGTTACATGAACAGGCGCTCGTTTTCCAGCCCTTTGTAGAGATCGGCGACGAATTCGCCGTAGCCGTTGAAGAGCTGCGTCGGCACGCGGTCGCCGGTCGCCAGGAAGCGCTCGGTCGCCTGGCTCCAGCGCGGATGCGACACCTCGGGGTTGACGTTGGCCCAGAAACCGTACTCGCTGGCTGCCAGTTCCTCCCAGAACGACTTGGGGCGGGTGTCGGTGAAGCTGATGCGCACGATCGATTTGATGTGCTTGAAGCCGTATTTCCACGGCACCGCGAGGCGCAACGGCGAGCCGTACTGTTTGGCCATCGGCTTGCCGTAGGCGCCGGTCACCATGAAAGCGAGCTCGTTGGTCGCCTCCTCGATGGTCAGCCCCTCGATATAGGGCCAGGGATACCAGAACTGGCGCTGGCCGGGCGCCACCTCTTTATCTTGGAAGGTCTCGAACTCGACGTATTTCGCGCCGCTCAGCGGCTTGGCGAAGTCGACCAGGTCCTTGAGCGGGAAGCCCGACCACGGGATCGTCATCGACCAAGCCTCGACGCAGCGGTGGCGATAGAGGCGCTCCTCGAGATTCATGCGGCGGATCAAATCGTCGATCTCGACGACCATCTCGTTTTCGACCATGCCGTTGATGGTCACCGTCCAGGGCCGTATCTCGAGCTCCTGCGCCGCCTGCCAGATTTGCTTGTGCGAGCCGAACTCATAGAAGTTGTTGTACTTGGCGGTGATATCGATATCGGTCAGCTCGCGATCCAGCACGTAGCGCTCGTTGCGCGCCACCGGATAGAGGTCGGCGGTCGGGTCGTCGTGCTCGACCAGCGGCTCGTCGCCGCCGAACAGCCCAGCGTGCGCGGCGAGCGGCGCCGAGGCGGCGAGGATCGAGCCCGCCGCGACGCCCTTGAGCAGTGTGCGCCGGTTGACGAAGACATGCTCGGGCGTCGCCGCCTTCTCGGGCAGCTCCCAGCCCCGCTTGCGTCGGATCAGCATGGTCCCGTCTCCCGATGTGAATTGGTCTCAATCAAAACAGCATCCGCGCCCGTCGTCTACCCCGCCGAGACGGGCGACGGCCAATCACATCTACGTGACGAACAAAAGCGCCCGGCACGTCGGTGCCGGGCGCGTGGCAGCCGAAGGCACCGATGCCCTTGCCGAATTCCTTGAAGTCGGCCTGCGGAATGCCGATGACGATGGCGGCGCTCAGTCGCCCTTGCGCAGGACCAGGATGTAGCTCAGCGGCAGCCTGGCCTCGCGCCGCTCGAGATGGGCGAAGGAGTTCGAGATGTCGTGGCCGAACTCCTCGAAGCGCGCGACCGCGAGGCGGTTCGCGAGGCACGCCGTGACGATCTCCGCCATGGTCTGCTGGAAAGTGATCAGGGGCTTCGACTGGTAGGTCGTGCCGCCGTAGTAATCGAGGCCGTCATGGTCGACGAAGGGCTCGCGCTTGAAATAGGAGTGGTGCCAGACCGGCGGCTCCTGGTCGTCGAACGGGTCGAACACGCCGAGGATCGGATGGACCTCGTAGATCAGGACATGGCCGCCCGGCCTGAGCAGCCGCGCCACAACCGCGAAGAAGGCGTCGAGGTCGGGCATCCAGCAGAGCGCGCCAATCGTGATGTAGACGAGGTCGAAACCGGCGTCGTACTCGGCCGGGATGTCGTTTATGTCGCCCTGCACGAAGTCGCAGTCGACGCCGGCGGCCTCGGCGATCCGGCGTGCTTGGCGATGAATTCGTCCGACAGGTCGAAGCCGACGCAGCGTGCCGCGCCGATGTTCTTGACCGAGATCAGCTCTTGCCCGTTGTTGCAGCAGAGCTGCGCGACGTCGCGCCCGGCGACGCCGATCTTGTTCAGATAGCGCGTCTCGATCTCGTCGAAGCACGAGTACCCCGTCGTCTTGAAGGCGGCGAGCAGATCGTCGAGATTCTGCTTGGCGTGCAGCGGCGCCGCCTCGTTCCAGCCCGCGCGGTTGGCCGCGACGATCTCTTCGCGGCTCAGGCTCACGTCAGGGACGCGCAAGCGCGCTGGATACGCTCGCAGGCCTCCTGCAGGGCCTCGGTCGAGGTCGCGTAGGAGATGCGAAAATGCGGGTCGAGCCCGAAGGCCGCGCCGTGCACCACCGCGACGCCTTCGGATTCGAGCAGATAGGAGGCGAAGTCCTCGCTGGTGCCGATCGTCGTACCGCCGGGCGCCGTCTTGCCGATCAGCCCGGCGCAGCTCGGGTAGACGTAGAATGCGCCCTGCGGCTTCGGGCACGACAGACCCGAGGCCTGGTTGAGCATGCTGACGACCAGGTCGCGGCGCTCGCGGAACACTTCGTTGCTCTTGGCGATGTAATCCTGCGGGCCGGTCAGCGCCTGGACCGCCGCCGCCTGGCTGACCGAGCTCGGGTTCGACGTGCTCTGCGACTGGATCTTGGCCATCGCCTTGATCAGGTCGCGCGGGCCGCCGGCGTAGCCGATGCGCCAGCCGGTCATGGCATAGGCCTTCGAGACGCCGTTCATGGTCAGCGTGCGCTCGAAGATCTCGGGCACCGCCTGCGCCATGGTGTGGAATTCGAAGCCGTCGTAGACCAGGTGCTCGTAAATGTCGTCGGTCAGCACCCAGACATGCGGGTTGCGCACCAGCACCGCGCCCAGCGCCTTCAACTCGTCCTCGGTATAGGCGGCGCCGGTCGGGTTCGACGGCGAGTTCATGATCAGCCATTTGGTGTTCGGGGTGATCGCCGCTTCGAGCTGTTCGGGCCGGAGCTTGAAGCCCGCCTCCTGCGGGCAGTCGATGATCACCGGCGTGCCCTCGGCGAGCCGTACCATGTCCGGGTACGACACCCAATAGGGCGCCGGCATGACGACCTCGTCGCCAGGATCGAGCGTCGCCATCAGCGCGTTGAAGATGACGTGTTTGCCGCCGTTCGAGACGGTGATCTGGTCGCGCGCGTATTCGAGCCCGTTCTCGCGCTTGAACTTCTCGCAAATGGCGTCTTTCATCGACGGCGTGCCGTCGACCGCGGTGTATTTGGTCTGGCCCTCGGCGATCGCCTTGTAGGACGCCTCTTTTATGTGCTCGGGCGTATCGAAGTCGGGCTCGCCGGCGCCCAGGCCGATGATGTCGCGCCCGGCCGCTTTCAACTCGGCGGCCTTGGCAGTGACGACGAGCGTCGCTGACGGCTTGATGCGGTCGAGACGGGCGGCGAGGAATGCCATGGCGTCCTCCGGAAGGCGCGGGTTCGGGTGGAATTCGCGCGCAACATAAGCCCGCCCCGCGCGGCGCGCAACCGTCGCGGACGGATTGTCCTCAAATGGCCGGAATCAGCCGTCGGCAACCTCTGCGACCGCCTTGTCGCGCCCGATCATCGTGAAGGTGTGGAACGGCATGCCGAGCCCGGTGATCATTCGAAGCTCCCTTCGATCGTCGCCCCCGAAACGGGCATCCCAGCGGCCGGCGCGCCGACCGCGGGACCGGCTAGCTGAGCTCGATGTCGCCGGTGACGGTGAAGCTGTGCTCGACGCCCGAGAGCGTCACGGTCGCGGTCGCCGCGATCTTGCCGTCGCTCGACAGCGCGCCGCTCGCGATGCCGTCGCGCACCGCGCCCTCGATCTCGCGCTGGGCGGTGACGCCGACCTTCTTGAGAAACTTGCGGACCGACATGTTGAAGATGTCTTCGTTCATTTCGTTCTTCCCCTGGGTAACTGTTTCGCGGAAATAAGGCGCACGCCGCGCTGGTCAAGAACCCGCCTCGTCCTCGGGCAGAAAGCGGAACACCATCTCGCGCAGCGTCACCAGGCCGACCAACTGGCCGCCCTCGGTGACCAGCGCGCGCGCCAGGCCGAAGCGGCTCAACAGCCGGACGGCGTATTTGATGTCCATGCTGCCGGCGACCGTCAGCACCGGCTTCGACATCACCTCGTAGACGTTGGTGCGCGCCGGCGATCGGTTCTCGGCGATGACCTTGGCGGCGATGTCGGAGAGCACGATGATGCCGTATTCGTCGCCCTCGTGGCGACGGTCGATGACCAGCGCGCCGACGTTGTCGCGGCGCATCGTGTCGAGCGCCACCTGGACCGTCGCGAGGCCGTCGATGATGCCCGGCGACGGCCGCATCAGCTCCTTGACGCTAATGAAGGGCTTGGCGCTCATATCTGGTCTCCGATTTCGCTCTGGATGGTGCCGATCTGCGACGACAGGCCGACGGCGTCCTCGATGTCGATCTGGAAGGCGATGCCCGAGCCCGGCGTGTCCTCGAAGTCGCAGGTCTCGGTGATGCCTTCCAGAATGCCGCGCGACAGGTGTTCCTCGACCAACAGGAGTATGACGTCGCGCTGACCCTCGAGATCGAGGCCAAGGAACGTCTTGTGCGGCTTGAGGCCCTCGCCGCGCGCGCTGGTGATCACGGTGCAGCCGGTCGCTCCGGCGTTGCGGGCGCAATCGACCACGTCGTCCGTTTTGTGGTCGTCGACCATGGCGATGATCAGTTTGAATTTCATCTAGTCCTCCTCGGACGGCAGGGGTTCGGCCCGCCGGGCGCGCCATGCGCCAAGCTGGGCATAGCCCAAAACGGATATAATCGGAAGCACGCTGGCGAAGGCGATCAGGCCGAAGCCGTCGATCAGCGGGCTGCGGCCGGGGATCGCCGTGGCGAGCCCGAGGCCGAGTGCGGTAACCAGCGGTACGGTCACGGTCGAGGTCGTGACCCCGCCCGAATCATAGGCCAGCGCGATAATCGCGCGCGGCGCCATCAACGTCTGGACGATGACGACGAGGTAGCCGGCCATGATGTAATAGGGCAGCGGCGTGCCCGTAACGATGCGAAAGGCGCCAAGCGAGACGCCGATGGCGACGCCGAGCGCCACGGTAAGGCGCAGGCCCCAGGGGTTCAACGCGCCGCCCGACACCTCGCCTGCCTTCCTGGCGACGGCGATCAGCGCCGGCTCGGCGATCGTCGTCGAGAAGCCGATCGTAGCGGCGAATGCGTAGACCCAGAAGTAGTCCTGCCAGCGGGTCGCCGAATCGGCCCCGCCGACGACCTTGGCATTACTCGCGGCGAGTTCGGCGAGTTGGGTCGCCATCACCTTGCCGAGCGGGAACAGTGCCTTCTCGAGACCGACCAGGAACAGCGCCAGCCCGATCGTGACGTAGACGAAGCCGATCACCACGCGGCGCGGGTGGGCGAGCCGCTGGCGCAGCACCAGGGCCTGGAAACCGAACAGGATGATGGCGATCGGCGCGACGTCGAACAGCGTCGACCCGATCGTGCCGCCGATGTCGGAAAGCCAGGTCATCGGCGCCTCAGACCACCATGCCATAGATCAGCACGAAGACGATCGGCATCAGGCTGGCGAAGGCGATCAGGCCGAAGCCGTCGATCAGCGGGTTGCGCCCGCGGATCACCGTGGCGAGCCCGATGCCGAACGCGGCGACCAGCGGCACGGTGACGGTCGATGTCGTCACCCCGCCGGCGTCATAGGCGCCGCCGACGATCTCGTCGGGCGCAAACGGCGTGGTGGCGATGACCAGGCAGTAGCCCGAGATGATGAAGTAGTGGATCGGCCAGCCCTTGACGATGCGGAAGACGCCGATCACCAGCGCGACGCCGACCGACACCGCGACGGTGTAGCGTAGCCCCGAGGCGTATTCGGCCAGGGCCGCCTCGTCCTTGCCGATCAGGCCGGCCTCGGCGGCGCTGCGCGCGGCCTCGGCGGCGACCGCGATCAGCGCCGGCTCGGCCACCGTGGTGCCGAAGCCGAGCGCGAAGGCAAAGCCGAACAGCCAGAACAGACTGCCTTTGCGCGCGAGGTCGCCGGCCATCGATTCGCCGATCGGGAACAGGCCCATCTCGAGGCCCTGGATGAACAGCGCGAGGCCGAACATGACCAGCACCAGCCCGCCGAGGATCGAGTCGAGATTGGCGATCGGCTGGCCGAGGACGGCGAGCTGGAAGAACGCGATCACCAGGATGATCGGCGCGAGGTCGCGCAGGGTTCCCAGGATCAGGCGGCCGAACGAGGCGAGCGAGGCGAGCATGCCTCCGCTTGTAGCCGCCCGGGGCGAAGCGGGCAATGACCGAGGTCGCTTCCAACCCCACCAATTCAGCGGAATGGCATAAGGTGACGGGGCGATGAAACGCATGACGCGAATTGGCGTTGCCGCCGCGGTCGCGACGCTATTGGTCGTCGCCGGCATCGCCCGCCTGGCCGATCGGCCGGCGCCCGTCGCCGACCCGCCCGTCGGCGGCTACGCCGAGGCGCCGTGCTGGTTCGACGTCGACCTCGATCGCACGGTCGTCTGCGGCGCGTTCGTGATCCCGGAGAACTGGGATGTTGACGGTTCACGCACACAGCGCCTTTCCATCGTCACCTTCAAGGCGGCGCGCGGTTCGGGCGCGGCGGCGCCCATCCTGTTCCTCAACGGCGGACCGGGCGACCGGGTGCGCACCCGCACCGACAACGAGGTCCGCGATTGGGCCGATTGGCTCAAGCGCGAGACCTGGACCCATGAGCGTGACTTCATCGTACTGGCCCAGCGCGGCACCAACTGGACCGACGCCAACCTCGCCTGCGCCGAGCTCGGCGACCCTCGGCTGTACGCCGGTGTATCGGAACAGCCGGGCGCCGAGACCGATTGGCGCACCGACACCAAACGAGCGTACGAGGCATGCCGCGACGGACTCGTCGCCGCCGGCCACGATCTGGCGGCCTACAGCACATACCAGGGCGCCAAGGACGTCGCCGGGCTCAGACACGCCATGGGCGTCGACGGCTGGGTGCTCTACGGCGTCTCCTATGGCACGCGCCTGGCGCTCACGGTGATGCGCGATCATCCGCGGGGCATCGACGCCGCCGTGCTGGATTCGGTCTGGCCGCCCGAAGTCGGGGTCGGCGCCGACGACTCCGCCGCCTTCATGGCGACGCTGACCAAGATCGCCGAGGCCTGCCGGGCCGACGCGGTCTGTAACGGTCGTTATCCCGACGTCGTCGGCGCGTTCGTCTCGTCGATCGAACGCCTGCGCCGCGCGCCCGTCGAGATCTCCGTCCCGGGCACCGGCGGCGCCAAGTCGCTGTACGTTCTCTACGACCCCACCTTGTTCGTCGACACGCTGTATTTCGCGATGTACTGGTGGGATACGGTGAAGACGATACCGAAGGCGGTCGACGGCTTCGCGCGGTCGGATTTCGACGCCTTCGTCGGACTCGCGCGCGATTACATCGACGACCCGCAATACGAGGCCTTCGCCCACGGCACGGCCACCGCGATCAACTGCAACGACAACCTGGCGGTCGATGCCGCCGTCGACTGGGACGCGCAGGTGGCGGCGTATCCGTTTCTGCGTGAATGGATAGACGACTTCAACGACGACACGTTCTGCGACGACTGGGCGCTCGACGTCGCGCGCCGCGGCACGGCGGCACCCACCGTGAGCGATATTCCGACGCTGCTGCTCGCCGGCGGGCTCGACGTCGCGACGCCGGCCGAATACGCGCGCATGACCGCCGCCCGACTGTCGGCGTCCCATCTGTTCGTCTTCCCGGCGACGAGCCACGACGTCATCGACAGCCACCAATGCGCCAGCGACTTGGTCGCCGCGTTCCTGGCCGACCCGGCCCCGCGGCCAGCGCCCGGCTGCTTCGACCCCGACGAATCGGTCCAATTCGACGACGACTGACCTCACGGCCTCCGTATGCCACGGCCTCATGCTCCAACGTCTCTATTCACGCGGAGACGCGGAGCGGTCAAGTTGGTCGAAACGCGGCTCATTCAATGCGTTAGGCCGGGGCGCGGCAGCCCCAATTCCCCCGCCGACGCGCTCCGCGTCTCCGCGTCTCCGCGTGAGTTCGGGGCACCATCTATTCGGTGTCAGACACCAATTTTACCTATTATTTTCAATAATCTAACATACGAGAAATAGTGTCTGACCCCATTAAGTTCCGGAGTTCGTTTGGGGGTGGCGGCGCGGTGGTGGGCTCAGATGATGGCGTGGCGCACCTTGGCCGAGACCCACTCGCTGACCACCACCGTGGCGATGATGATGAGCAGGATGACGGCGGCCGGATCGAACTCGTAGCGATCGAAGGCGGTGTTCGGCGTCGCGCCCTCCGGGCCGCCGCGCGCCCCAAAGCCTAATCGTTGCCAACGGTTCGATTCACGCGGCGGCGCGGAGACGCGGCGTAGACGATTTGCCGGCGCAATGGGTCGCCTTCGGGCACGCGGGGATGGTCGAAATCGCGCGACGGATCACGGCTCATGCCGATGCGTTTCATGACGTTGACCGAAGATGTGTTGGCCGTCGCGGTATAGGCGACGACTTCATCGATCCGCAGATTTGAGAAGCCATGGTCGAGCCATTTCTCGGCGGCTTCGGTGGCATAGCCGTTGCCGACGAATTGCGGATCGAGCTGCCAGCCGATTTCGAAATGCACATCATCCGAAAATGGCAAATAGTCCGGCACGGGCCGAATGCCGACGTCACCGATAACGGCGCCGTCGGCTTTTCGCTCGACGACGGCATAGCCACAGCCTGTCTCGGTTATGGTCTCGATCTGCTTGTCGATGAAGTCGTCCGACTCGGCGGGCGTTACGACACCCGTATGATAGATCCGCGTTTGCGGGTTACCGGCGATCGTGGCGAACACGGGCCGATCTTCAGCGCGGTGGTTGCGGATGATGAGGCGCTCGGTTTCAAAGATGATCAATTAACCCCCCTCCGCGTCCTCCGCGCCTCCGCGTGCTCATCTTGAGCCGCACCTAACGACCATCACCGTTTCGATTCACGCGGAGACGCGGAGACGCGGAGGGTTCAAGATCATTAACGATCCGCTTGAGTCCCTCTTTAAGCGTCGGCGCGCCGAAATTGATCAACAATCCGACCGACAAATTCATGAGACGCAGATAGGTCAGCACCTGCTTCGGGTGAACGGATTGAAGCCGCTCGACCGACTTGATTTCAACGACAACGCGCGACTCGACCAGCAAATCCACGCGGAGCCCGTCATCGAAATGCAGGCCGTCATAGTCGAACGATACCGGTTTCTGCCGCTCGACCAGCAAGCCGCACCGCTGCAAATCGCGCGCCAGCACCGTCTCATAGACTGACTCCAGCAAGCCCGGCCCAAGCCCCGTGTGTAGCTTGTATGCCGCGTCGACAATCTCGCCGGTGACGTCGTCCAATGATTCCGCCGTTGTCATCAATCTTCTCGGCGTCCTCCGCGCCTCCGCGTGCCCCGTCTAGCTGTTAACTGTTACCGGCCGTTTAAGTCACGCGGAGACGCGGAGTGCGCGGAGAACTCGAGATCATTCACGCCCCGTGCGAAACCCGTAAGCCGCGTCAACAATCTCGCCGGCGGCGCCGTCGAAAGCCTTTACTGTCACCATTAAACTACTCCGCGTCCTCCGCGTCTCCGCGTGCCCCCTATTGTTTCGCTGACGCCCGCCTATGGCCCGCGGCGGCGCTTCTTCGACTTGCGCTGCTGGAAGGCGCCGTGGCGGCCGCGGCCGTAGGGCTGGCCGGGCGCACCGACCTTGGCCTTGTGATGGCGCGGCACGACGCCGAGCTCGATCGCCTCGAGGCGCTGGATCTCGTCGCGCAGCCGGGCGGCCTCCTCGAACTCGAGGTCTGCGGCGGCGGCGCGCATGCGCTTGTTCAGATCGGCCAGGTGCGTCTTGAGGTTGTCGCCGACCAGGTGAAGCACGTCGCCGGTGTCGACCGTCACGTAATCGGCCTCGGCGACCGAATGCAGGATGTCGTTGACCTGTTTGCGCACGCTCTCGGGCGTGATGCCGTTGGCCGCGTTGAACGCCTGTTGCTTCTCGCGCCGCCGGTTGGTCTCGCCGATCGCCGCCTCCAGGCTCCGGGTCATCTTGTCGGCGTAGAGCACAACGCGGCCGTCGATGTTGCGCGCGGCGCGGCCGATTGTCTGCACCAGCGAGGTCTGCGAGCGCAGGAAGCCCTCCTTGTCGGCGTCGAGGATGGCGACCAGCGCGCATTCCGGGATGTCGAGCCCCTCGCGCAACAGGTTGATGCCGACCAGCACGTCGAAGGCGCCGAGGCGCAGGTCGCGGATGATCTCGATACGCTCCAGGGTGTCGATGTCGGAATGCAGGTAGCGCACCCGGATGCCCGCCTCGTGCATGTACTCGGTGAGGTCCTCGGCCATGCGCTTGGTCAGCGTGGTGACCAGCACGCGTTGTCCCTTGGCGGCGCAGTCGCGGCACTCGGCCATCAGGTCGTCGACCTGGTTCTCGACCGGACGCACGATGCAGACCGGATCGATCAGCCCGGTCGGGCGGATCAGCTGCTCGGTGAAGACGCCGCCGGTGCGGCCGAGCTCCCACGGCCCCGGCGTCGCCGAGACGTAAATCGCCTGCGGCCGCATGGCGTCCCATTCCTCGAACTTCAGGGGCCGGTTGTCGATGCAGCTCGGCAGCCGGAAGCCGAAATCGGCGAGCGTCGATTTGCGGTTGAAGTCGCCGCGATACATGCCGCCCAGCTGGGGCACCGCGACGTGGCTCTCGTCGACGAAGATCAGCGCGTTGTCGGGCAGATACTCGATCAGTGTCGGCGGCGGCTCGCCCGGCGCGCGCCCGGTCAGGAAGCGTGAATAGTTCTCGATGCCGGCGCAGTGGCCGACCGTCTCGAGCATCTCCAGATCGAAGGTCGTGCGCTGCTCGAGCCGCTCGGCCTCCAAGAGCTTGCCGTTGTCGCGGAACCAGGCCAAACGCTCCTTGAGCTCGGCGCGGATGCCGACGATGGCCTGCTTGAGCGTCGGGCGCGGCGTCACGTAGTGGCTGTTGGCGTAGACCTTGACCGCCTCGAGCGCCGCGGTCTTGTGGCCGGTCAGCGGGTCGAATTCGACGATCTCCTCGATCTCCTCGCCGAAGAGCGACAGCCGCCAGGCCCTGTCCTCGTAGTGCGCGGGGAATATCTCGACGACGTCGCCGCGCACCCGGAAGCAGCCGCGCGTGAAGTCCGCATCGTTGCGCCGGTACTGCAGCTCGACGAGTTGGCGCAGCAATTGCGCGCGGTCCACCTGGCCGCCGACCTTCAACTCGATGATCATCCGCGCGTAGGTCTCGGGCGAGCCGATGCCGTAGATGCACGACACCGAGGCGACGATGATGACGTTGTCGTTCTCGAGCAGCGCGCGGGTCGCCGAGTGGCGCATGCGGTCGATCTGCTCGTTGATCGAGGCGTCCTTCTCGATATAGGTGTCGGTGCGCGGCACGTAGGCCTCGGGCTGGTAGTAGTCATAATACGAGACGAAATACTCCGCCGCGTCGTCGGGGAAGAAATTCTTGAACTCGCCGTAGAGCTGGGCCGCCAGCGTCTTGTTCGGCGCCAGCACCAGCGCCGGCCGGCCGACCCGCTCGATCACCTTGGCCATGGTGTAGGTCTTGCCCGAGCCGGTGACGCCCAACAGCACCTGATCGCGCTCGCCTTGCGCCAGCCCGGCGACCAGCTCCTCGATCGCCTTCGGCTGATCCCCCGCCGGCCGGTAGTCGGAGACGAGGCGGAACGGGCCGGTTTTGGGCGGGGATGCGGGGTGCGTTGCAACTTGGCTTGGCATGGGTTCTATATAGGGGCAAGGGGGTCAGAATTTCCAGGGTCGCGGCCCTGAAGGAACCAAAACAGCGGAGAATTCGATGACCAAATCCATCTCACCACAAGCGCTCCACGACGCGCTGACCGACGGCGGCGAGATCGCGCTTCTCGACGTGCGTGAGGAGGGCGTGTTCGCCAAGCGCCATATCCTGCGGGCGTGTCCGATGGCGCTGTCCAGGCTCGAGATCATGGTCGCCAAGCTGGTGCCCCGGCGCGGCTGCCGCGTCGTGCTATGCGATGCGGGGGATGGGCTCTCGGAGCGCGCCGCCGCGCGGCTCGCCGGGTTCGGTTATGGCGAGGTCGCGGTGCTCGCCGGCGGGGTCGAGGCTTGGGCGGCGGCAGGCTACGAGCTCTACGCCGGCGTCAACGTGCCGTCGAAGGCGTTCGGCGAGTTCGTCGAGGTGACCTATGGCACACCGCGCATCTCAGCCGCCGAGCTCGATGCGCGGCGCGCGGCGGACGACGACCTGGTCATCCTCGACAGCCGGCCGATGACCGAATTCCGCAACATGTCGATCCCGGGCGGGCTCGACTGTCCGGGCGCCGAGCTCGCATACCGGGTGCACGACGCGGTTTCGTCGGCCGCGACCACCGTGGTGGTCAACTGCGCCGGGCGGACGCGCTCGATCATCGGCGCCCAGTCGTTGATCAACGCCGGCGTCGCCAACCCGGTGGTCGCGCTCGAGAACGGCACCATGGGCTGGCACCTCGCCGGGCTCGAGTTGGCGCGCGGCGCCGAGCAGCGGGCACCCGAGGTCTCGGCGGACGGGCTCGAAATATCCCGCGAAGCCGCCGCGCGGGTCGCCGCGCGCTTCGGCGTCAAGACAATCGACGCGGCTACGTTGGCGCGCTTCGAGGCCGAAAGCGACCAACGCAGCCTGTTCGTCTTCGACGTGCGCAACCCCGAGGAATTCGAGGCCGGCCACCGCGCGGGCGCGCGGCTCGCCGCCGGCGGCCAGCTGGTCCAGGCGACCGACCGCTACGTCGGCACGCAGAACGCGCGCTTCGTGCTGGTCGACGACACCGGCGTGCGTGCCACCATGACCGCGTCGTGGCTGATCCAAATGGGCTGGCGCGACACCTATGTGCTCGAAAGCGGTCTTGGCGTGCTGGCGGGCGGGCTGGGCGATGAACCGCTGGTGGCGGGGCCCGAGCCCGCCGAGGTGCTCGGCCTCGAGGCGATCGAATGCGGCGAGGTCACGGCCGCCGCGCTCGACGACTTGCTCGCCGCCGGCGAGGCCACGGTGGTCGACCTCGAGACGAGTCTCCGCTATCGCGACGGCCACATCCCGGGCGCCTGGTTCGCGGTGCGCGCGCGCTTTGCCGACAGCCTCGCCAGGGTGCCGGTCGCCGGTACGCTGGTGCTGACCTCGCCCGACGGGCTGCTCGCCCGGCTCGCCGCGCCCGATTCCGCGGCGCTGACCGACGCTCCGGTCAAGCTGTTGGCCGGCGGCACCGAGGCGTGGCGCGCCGCCGGCCTGCCGCTCGAGACCGGGCATACGAACATGGCCGACGAGCCTGACGACATCTTCTACCGGCCCTACGACGACAGCCGCAGCGTCGAGCAGGCGATGAACGACTATCTGGTCTGGGAGGTCGGCCTGGTCGAGCAGATCGCGCGCGACGGCACGATCGGTTTCGAGCCCTGGCCGGTATGACCGCCTCGCCGCCCGTCTTCGACCTGCCGCTTACCGACGACGCGATCGCCGCCTATGGTTGCGACGGCGTGGTCATGGTGCGCGGCGTGTTCGACTCAAGCCTGCGCGCCGCGATGGCGGCCGGCATGGCGGCGGCCGAGCGACGACCGAGCCCGCGCACCGCCCTCTACACCGAGCCTGGCTCCGACCAGCGTTTTTTCTACGATGCGCCGATGTGGGGCGATCTCGCTCAGTTCGACGCCGTCGCGGCGAACTCGCCGGCGGCCGAGATTGCCGGACGGTTGATGGGCGGCGGCCAAGCGCGCTATTTCTACACGTCGCTCTTCCATCGCAGCCCGGGCACCGCGCGGCGCACGCCGTGGCACCAGGACGGACCGTACTGGTGCGCGCGCGGCACGGGCATCAGCTCGTGGACGCCGCTCGACCCCCTGCCCCGCGAATGCGCGCTCGAGTTCGTGCGCGGCTCGCACGCCTGGCGCGCCCGCTACCAGCGCCCCGACTTCAGCGCGATGGTCCGCGAAGGCTATCTCGAGGACGACGCCGTCGAGGACACCCCGCTGCCCGACATCGAGGCCGACCGCGGATCGTACGACATCATCGCCTGGGACATGGCCCCGGGCGACTGCGTCTTCTTTAGCTCGATGGTGCTGCACGGCGGCTGCGCGGTGCTGCCCGCCGGCCAGGACCTGCGCGCGGTGTCGATGCAATGGCTCGGCGACGACGCGGTCTACCGCCCCCACCCGGGCGGCACCGACCCCGACGTCACCCCGGTGATCGAGGCGCAAGGCGTTTCGCCCGGCGACGCCATCGACTGTCCGGCCTGCCCGGTCTTGTGGCCGCGCGCCGCCGCTTAGACGCGCTCGCGGCCATGGTGGCTGCTGCGGCCACGCTCGCGCTCGCCGCTGGCCCGGCGCCGGGCGATGCGCTCGACCTTTGCTACGAGGCCGAGATCGCGCGCGCCGATGGCGAGGCCGAGCGCGCCATCGTCTACTACACGCGCTGCATCGCCGGCGGTGCGCTGGCGCCGGCCAACCTGGCGACCGCCTACAACAACCGGGGCGTCGCCTATCACGACCAGGGGCTCTACGACCAGGCCATCATCGATTACGGCCGCGCGATCGACGTCCGGCCCGACTACGCCAACGCGTACTACAACCGGGGCGGCACCCGTCACGAAACCGGCGACTACGTGGCCGCGTTGGCCGACTTCGACGCCGCCATCGGGCTCGCGCCAAACGACGCCGACGCCTATGTCGCGCGCGCCAACACGCATCACGACATCGGCGCGTTCGCAGCCGCGGTCGCCGACTACTCGGCCGCGCTCGAGCGTAGGCCGGGCGACGTCGTCGCGTTGAACAGTCGCGGCATCGCCTATGCCGACACCGGCGCCTACGCCCAGGCGCTCGCCGACTACGATACGGCGATCGGACTGGCGCCCGGTTTCACCGAGGTGTTGCTCAACCGTGGTCGGACGCGTTTCTACATGGGCCGCTTCGCCGACGCCGTGCCCGACCTCGCCGCCGCCGTATCGGCCGAACCCGATGACGCCTACCGCAGGGCCTGGCTCTATCTGGCCGAGGCGCGCGCCGGCCACGGCGGCCAAAATGCGCTGGCCGCCAACGCGGGGCGCCTCGACTTCGGCGTCTGGCCGGGCGCCGTGATCGCGCTGCTGCTCGGCCGCACCGACGTCGCGACGGTCGCCGGTTTCGGCGCGGGCTCGGCGAGCCGCGCCGGGCGCGAGCGACGCTGCGAGGCCTATTTCTACATCGGCCAGTACCAGCTTCTCGACGGCGACAGAGTGGGCGCGGCGCGGTCCTTCCGCAGCGTGCTCGAGACCGGCGTCACCAATTTCGTCGAGTACCAGGGCGCCCGCGCCGAACTGGCGCGGCTGGCGAACTGACACTTGGCTACAAGACGCCAAAAACGGAAGGTCGCGCGAATCGAACACTCAATCGGGTTCCGTCCACCGAACTCAATCGGTCGAACGACCGGCCCCCCAATCATCGGACGTGGCTTTCCACCGATCATACAATCCTGCATTCGTTTTTCATTGCTACTTATAAAAGAAATTACTGATTTAAAACGCTATCATTGGCCACCGAGGATCATTGCGAAACCCAGTAGGGAGAGTTCGATGCTATCATTCTTGAACACCAAAGGTTCGACTGCGGCACTGGCTCTAACGATTGTCCTTTCTCTCGCTGCAATGCCGACCATGGCGGTCGCGGACGATCGACTGCGCTTCATCGTCTTCGGCGACGCCCCCTACTCGGATGAGCAGAGTCGTGAACTGGAAGAAGACCTCGCTCCGATGATCCGGGAGGCCAAAGTTCCGTTCTTGATTCACTTGGGCGATTTCAAAGGTAGCAAGGAATCTTGCACCAAACTCTTGATCCGGAAGCGCTACAATCAGCTCATGAATTTGCATCCGAGACCGGTATTTTACACGCCGGGTGACAATGAATGGACCGATTGCGACCACACCAAAAAATTGGAACCGAAGGATCGGCGTCCCGAATTGGAGCGACTCGATTTCCTGCGCACCCTAATCAGGTCCAGACCCCTGACGCTACCGGACGGTTGGAACTATGCCCGCCAACCGAATTTCCCCGAGAACGCGCGTTGGACGCAGGGTAAGGTGATGTTCGCGACCGTCCATATCGTCGGCACCAACAACGGCCGCCATTATATCGACAAGGATGATATCGAGAGGGCGCTGGACCTGGTGGACAAACGCGATGAAGCCAACCGGGTCTGGCTCAAGGAAGCTTTTGACGCGGCACATAAATACAACTCGGGCGCCGTGGTCATCGCTTCCCAGGCCGATGTGATAGATGTGGAAAATGACGTTCGCGACATGCCGTGCAGTCGCACCGTGCGCATGAGGTGCGATGCCTTTGCCCCATTCCGGGACCATCTAATGCGCCTCGCGGCCGGTTTCAAGAAGCCGGTGCTGTTTGTTCATGGCGACACCAAATGGTTTTGCCTCGACAAGACGTTTGGCGGGAAAATAGCTCCCTTGCTGTGGCGGCTCAATGCCCTGGGTGACACCACTTCTAAAGTCGACGCGACGGACATTACCGTGCGGTTCCACGATGAAAATCGGCCTTTCGAGATCAAGCCACTGACAACCGACGAGTCGCTCGAAAAATGCCGCTAATTCCGTTTGGATCGAGCCTCGACGTAGCGCGCCTCGAGCGCTTTGATTGAGCCCTGGATCGACGTGACCTTGGCGCGGATCACCGGATCGAGGGGTGCGCTTCGAAATGTTCGACGGTGCCCGCCTCCATGTCGAACTTCTGGCGCTCGGACTGGTGCGGGATCGCCGTGCCGTACAGGTGCAGGTGCATCTTGACGTCGTCGCCCGACATGTGGATCGAGTGGATGTCCTCGGGCATCAGGCAGACGCCGGCGCCGGGGCGCACGGTGATCTCCCGGGCGACGCGCAGCTCGGCCTTGCCGGCGGCCGTGTCCTCGCCGACGCGCTCATAGATCCTGTTGTGCTCGTCGCCGCGCACGCCGACCACGACCGCCCAGGTCTTGTGGTTGTGCGGCGGCGTGTTCTTCTCGTCGGTGCCGCAGTTGAGGTAGAGCGTGAAGCGGTGGTCGTCGTCCTCGCTCAACAGGTAGAGCTGGCTGTCGCGGCCGCTCTCGGGCGGCGTGTACTCGGCGTGCGGGAACAGATCGGTCCGGTCGCCGAGCTTGATCAACTCGGCGCGGATCGCCTCGAGCGCGGTACGGGTCACGCCCTGGGCCGCCTCGATCTCGCGCACCGCCGCGATGGTCTCGGCGACCGCCGTCGCCCGTGCCTCGGCAACGCTCATGTCAGCCTCCGTCGTATCCCTGAATGTCCTCGGCCGATGATCGCGCAATCGGCCCGCGCCGTCCAGTCCGGTGCGTTCAATCGGGCAGCGTCTGGGCAAGCCGTCCACCGAGGCGCAATGGCTGGACGTCGAGCGCAAGCCCGGTGGTATCGTCGGTCTCGACCACGGTGCCGCACAGCGTTGCCTCGCCGAGCGCGGGCGTCAGTCGGCCGGTCGGCATCTGCCGCGTGAAGCGCGCGACCGCCAGCGACTTCTCCATGCCGATCACCGAATCATAATCGCCGCACATGCCGGCGTCGGTGTGATAGGCGGTGCCGCCGGGCAGGATCTGCGCGTCCGCGGTCGGCACGTGGGTGTGGCTGCCGACCGCGAGCGAGGCGCGGCCGTCGACGACATGGCCGAGCGCCATCTTCTCGCTGGTCGCCTCGCCGTGGATGTCGACGACGCAGGCGGCCACCGTGCCGCCCAGCCGGTGTTGCGCCAGCGCGGCCTCGACGGCGGCGAACGGATCGTCGAGCGTCGGCATGAACAACCGGCACATGACGTGCACGACCAGCACCTTGCGGCCCCGCTTCGCCTCGAACACCCCGGCGCCGCGCCCCGGTGTGCCCTTGGGATAGTTGAGCGGGCGCAGCAGCCGCGGGTCGCTGTCGATATAGGTGATGATCTCGCGCTGGTCCCAGACGTGGTTGCCGGTCGTGATGACGTCGGCGCCGGCGGCATAGAACTCGGCGCAGATCTTCGCCGTGATGCCAAAGCCGGCGGCCGCGTTCTCGCCGTTGAGCACGACGAAGTCGAGACCGAGTTCGTCGCGCAGGCCGGGCAGCCGGCCGGTCACCACGTCGCGTCCGGCGCGGCCGACGACGTCGCCGATGAACAGGATCTTCACGCGAAGGCCACCGCGCGGCACTCGGTCACCAGCCAATCGAGCGGCTGGTCGTTGGTGTTCGTCGGCACCGACGCGATGCATTGTGCGTCGAAGCTTATGCCGACCGCGGTCACCGCCGAGCCGGCCGCGCGCAGGCCATCGAGCGTGCGGTCGTAGAAGCCGCCGCCATAGCCGAGCCGAAAACCGCGCGGATCGACCGCGAGCAGGGGCACCAGCAACAGGCTGGGCGTTACCTCGGCCGCCGCCTCGCCGGGCACCGAGGTGCCGAAGACGGCCGGCTCGAGGGTATCGCCCGGCCGCCAGCGCCGGAAGACGAGCGGCCGTCCCTTGCCGAGGACCACCGGCAGGCCGATCGGATGGCCGCGTGCGTCGAGCGCGCCGAGCAGCGGGCGCGCATCGAACTCGTCGTCCATCGGCCAATAGCCGGAAACGACACAACCGGGCGCCGGCGTGATCGCGTCGAAGAATTGGCTGACCGCGTGTTCGCCGGCATCGGGCGCGGCGGCGCGGGCTTCGCTCCGGCGCGCGCGGGTCTCGGCGCGCAGCAGGCGCTTCGCCTCGGCGGTCGGATCGGCGGTTGTCATCGGGACGCCGCCGAGCGGCGGTGGAAGTTGAGCGGGACCGCCTCGACCGTCGGCCTATGCAAGTCCTCTGTGGCCTGCTTGTGCAGGTGGGCGCCATATTCCGAAACCACGGCTCCGGAAGGGACAGCTCCCGTTTGGTCGATATTGGCCCCAGGGAATAATGCGACCTGACGTGCCGCGCAGTGCCCGCCCATGCTTATCTTAACCGACATTCCCCATATACCATCCAAATTCGTGGAAATCGTACCACTTTCCCACCGCCAAGGGAACTGTATCCCCTATGCAGCCATCCGATGGCATGATTTTGGTAATCGGCCCGCGCTTGGAAGGCCACTCGGTCATTTTTCTCGCCATCCAGACACACCTCTCCTGTCGCTTTCTCCTCGCCGTCGATTCCCTCGGCCTACGCCGGAGCGGGTCTTCGTCGCAGATCATCAATCAAGCTCAGGATTTTCCGGAACAGGTCCCTCGGCACCGCCACCTCAGCCAATTGGAACGTAACGTAGCGGCCATGTCGGACAACCTTGGCCCCGATCTTCACCAGCTTGTCGCGCAACGTCGTCATCGACCAGTGCTCCACCTCCTTCGGCAAAGCCAGTGTCCTCATGAAGTTGCCCAGATTGTAGGCCAGGGCGTGAAGCTGGAGCCGAACGGCATTGTTGCGGAACTTGCGACATGACAGACGGGTCCAGTTGATGGCGTTCTTGCCTTCCTTGATGTGCTGCTCCGCCGTGCCACGGTGATTATAGAACGCCACCACCCGCTTGGTAGGGCGCGACAGATTAGTGACGATGAAACCGACGCGAGGAACCAGCTCGCCGGGGTGCCACTCCACTTTGGCCACGACACGGCGCTTCTTGTTCCACGATCCGGCCTGATAGCTGAAGCTGGCGTGGAAACGGCGAACATGGTCGGGCGGGCGACCGACAGGTCGCGTAAGCAGATGGGCAATGTTCCGCTGGAGAATCGCGTTCGCTTTGAGGCGGATGACGTAGAGTAATCCCTCGGCTTCGAGATATTCGTATATCTCCGGTGAGGCGAAGGCGGCATCGCCACGAAAATACAGCCGCACCTTCCTTTCCTTATAGCGCATCACCACCGGCTCCAGAACATTCCGCCATCCGTCGGCACTGTGAACATTACCGGGGCGCAGGGAACATCTCTCCAAGTCGCCGAACTGGTTGAACAGGAATAGCGGATGCTAGCAGGTACAGCCGAAGTGACCATTGTACGCTGTTCCCTCTTGTTCGCCATGGGTCGGGCTGACGCTGCTGTCCATGTCGAGAATGATCATCTTCGGCGGATGGCGGTCATGAACCTTGTCGATCCACACCCCGTTCATGTCGACCAAGGCTTCAACGTTCTCGTCGGTGGCCAATAGCTCCGTCTCGAAGCGTCCCATCTGGCTGGTGGAAGCGGCCTGTCTTTCGATGGCCTTGCCGCCAACAATCCAGCGCATGGCGGGATCGCGTCCCAGACGGTCGGCGTCGTTCACATCGTCATAGCCGCCAAGGCGCCCGAAAACGGACTGGCGAAACTGACCCGTCATGCCGTGCCATCCGTTCTTGCCGGTACGGCTATCCTGGAAAACACCCTCGGCCATCTCAGTCAGGCCGAGGGCATCGTCAAGCTCCCGGTAGGCGAGCAACCCGGCATCAGAGGTGATCTTGGAACCGTGGAATTCAAGCTTCAATCGACGGTCAAAAACGACCCGAAGGCACCCCGGTTTCGATTCACCCATCGGGTGTGCCATATCCGCCGCTCCATGTATGCTACAACTTCATGATTCTTATAGCAGAATCGCCTTCTCGCCGCACTGAATATCGACGATACTTGGGAAATGCGGGCTTAAGCACTCTCGAGGTGGTCTGCAATATCCTCGATCCGACGGGCGATGGCCTCCATGACGGGCGCGACCGCGGCGTCGGGCTCCGGCGCCGTCGCTTTCTTCACCTTGGCCGCGGTGGCGCCCAGGCGGTCGATCTCGGCGCCGGCGTCGAACAGCTTGTCGCACAGCACCAGGCTCGCCATCACCATGAGCCGAAGGTCGCCGACGTTGCCAACGCTCTCGACCAGCTCGGCGACCCGGTCGTCGACATAGGCGCCGAGGCGCTTGATCCGCTCCTCCTCGCCGTCCTCGCAGGCGATGTTGTAGTCGCGGCCATTGACCGACAGCGTGACCTGGCCCATGTCAGCCCTCCAGAACGGTCTTGAGGTGCGCGATCGCGGCGTCGAGCCGGCCCGTTGCCGTCTCGGTCACCTGCTCCAGCGCGGCGTAGTCGTTGCGTATCTTCTCAAGATCGGCGCTCAATTGCTGTTGATCGCCCTGCGGCGCGCCCCCTGCGGTCGCTTGTTCCTTGAGCCTGCGCGCCGCGGCCTCAAGCCTGTCGAGTGCGGCCTCCAATTTTTGCTGTGCTTCTGTCGGGCTCATAATCAAACAATTTCAGTGTGTTACATTGAAACACTCATGCCTTGCTAAGGCTTTTAAGTCATATCGCACGGAACGCGCGGCGTCAATCGCGCCCGGTGAGCAGCGCCGGCCGCGCGGCGGCAACAAGCCGGTTGACGTTGCAGACGCGGGAAGCCATGGTGCGACGCGCCCGCGAGGCGCTCACCCTAACCCGGAATTCTCGCCATGGACAGGTGCGGCACGGCGGATATCGGACGACAGGCGAGGAAAAGCGCGCGGCGCGATGCTTGCGCATCGGGCAAACGCTTTGACGCCGCCTGTCGTCCGATATCCACCGCCCTTCGGGTCGCGCCGGGCGGGCCGCCCGCGGCGTCGAAGGCCTTGCGCGTAGCCCAGGCTATGCGCGGCGGCCTTCTTCTGGCGGATCGGCGCCGCCCGACGCGATGACGCGCCTGTCCATGGTGACAAGGCCGGGCTAGACGCAACTGATCACGAATTTTCCCGCATATGACGATGGCCCAATCCACTGACGAGGCTGCCGCCGTCGGCCACCACGAGATGGCCAACGCCATCCGCGCCCTGGCGATGGACGCGGTTCAGGCGGCCAATTCGGGCCACCCCGGCATGCCGATGGGCATGGCCGACGTGGCGACCGTCCTGTTCGACCAATTCCTCAAGTTCGATGCGAGCCGCCCCGACTGGCCCGACCGCGACCGTTTCGTGCTGTCGGCCGGCCATGGCTCGATGCTGCTCTATTCGCTGCTCTATCTGACCGGTTACGAGAACATGACGATCGACCAGCTGCGCAGCTTCCGCCAGCTCGGCAGCCGCACGCCCGGCCACCCCGAATACGGCCATACGGCGGGCGTCGAGACGACCACCGGGCCGCTCGGCCAGGGCCTCGGCAACGCGGTCGGCATGGCGCTCGCCGAGCGTCACCTGGCGGCGCGTTTCGGGCCGGATGCGGTCGATCACCACACTTATGTCATCGCCAGCGACGGCGATTTGATGGAGGGCCTCAGTCACGAGGCGGCGTCGCTCGCCGGCCATCTGGGCCTCGGCAGGCTCATCGTGCTGTACGACGACAACGGCATTTCGATCGACGGCTCTACCGCTCTATCGCTCTCTGACGATGCGCTCGGCCGCTTCGCGGCCTATGGCTGGGAGACGGCGGCCGTCGACGGCCACGATCCGGACGCGGTCGCCGCCGCGATCGCCGCCGCGCGCGGCGGCGACCGGCCGTCGCTGATCGCCTGCCGCACGACGATCGGCTACGGCGCGCCGACCAAGGCGGGTACGGCGGCGGCCCACGGCGCGGCCTTGGGCGCGGACGAGATCGCCGGCGCGCGCGAAGCGCTCGGCTGGCCCCATCCACCGTTCGAGGTGCCCGACGACATATTGGCGCGCTGGCGTGACTGTGGCGCCCGGGGCGCTGGCGAGGCGGCGTCGTGGGACGCCCGCATCGCCGGCCTCGATGCCGCGACGCGCGCTGAATTCGAACGCGTCCAGCGGGGTGGCCTGCCGGACGGCTGGCACGACGTGGTCGTCGCGCACAAGGCGCGCCTCGCCGACGAGCGACCCACTTGGGCGACGCGCAAGGCGAGCCAGGAAGCGCTCGAGGTGCTGATTCCGGCGATCCCGGAGATGGTCGGCGGTTCGGCCGACTTGACCGGCTCGAACAACACCAAGGCGGGCAACATGGCGGCCATCTCGGCCGGCAGCTACGGCGGCCGCTACATCTATTACGGCGTTCGCGAGCACGGCATGGCGGCGGCCATGAACGGCATGGCGATCCACGGCGGCGTCATCCCCTACGGCGGCACCTTCCTGATGTTCACCGACTACTGCCGGCCGTCGATCCGCCTGGCGGCGCTCTCGGGGCTGCGCGTCGTTTATGTCATGACCCATGATTCGATCGGCCTCGGCGAAGACGGGCCGACGCACCAGCCGATCGAGCATCTCGCGTCGCTGCGCGCGATGCCCAACCTCAACGTCTTGCGCCCGGCCGACGCCATCGAGACCGTCGAGTGCTGGGCGCTCGCGCTCGCCGCGCCGCACACCCCCTCGGTCATCGTACTGACCCGCCAGGGTCTGGCCACGGTGCGCACCAGTCATACCGAGGAGAACCTCTGCGCGCGCGGCGGCTACACGCTCGCCGCAGCCGACGGCGCGGCGCGGGCAACGCTGATCGCGACCGGTTCCGAGGTCGGCGTCGCGCTCGCCGCGCGCGAGACGCTACAGGCCGAGGGCGTGCCGACCGACGTCGTCTCGCTGCCGTGCTGGGAGTTGTTCGACCGCCAGGACGCCGATTATCGCGCCCAGGTGCTCGGCGCCGACACCGCGCGCGTCGCGGTCGAAGCGGCGGCGCCGTTCGGCTGGGAGCGCTATGTCGGCGACCGCGGCACGGTCATCGGCATGACGAGCTTCGGCGCCTCGGCGCCGGCCAAGGACCTGTTCGCCCACTTCGGCATCACCGCCGAGGCCGTCGTCGCCGCCGTCAAGGAACGGCTCTAGTATTCCCTGGCCCGATTAGGTGCAGGTGACCGACCTCGGCATCAACCAACCGGTCGAGCGGCGCGAGGACGCGCGGCTGCTGGCCGGGGCCGGTTCATCGCCGACGCGCAGCCGCCCGGCACGGTGCATGGCGTCGTGTTGCGCTCGCCACACGGCCATGCCCGCATCGAAAACCTCGACGTCGGCGCGGCATCCACGGCGCCCGGCGTCCTCGCCGTCATCACCGCCGCCGACCTCGCCGCCGACGGTGTCGGTGAGAACCCGTTGTTGTTCAAGCCGCCGGTACGCGAGGGCACGGTATTCGTCGAACACCTGCCGCCGGTGCTCGCCGCCGAGGTCGTGCGTTTCGTCGGCGATGGCGTCGCCTTCGTCGTCGCCGAGACGCTCGATCAGGCGCGCGACGCCGCCGAGCTGGTCGAGGTCGACTACGCGCCGCTGCCCGCGATCGCCGATTACCAAGCGGCGGCGCGCGACGATGCGCCGGCCGTCTGGGACGACGCCCCCGACAACATCGTCTTCACCTATGAGATCGGCGATCGGGCGGCGACCGACGCGGCGCTGGCCGCCGCCGCGCATTCGTCGAGCTCGAAGTCCTGAACAACCGCGTCGTGGTCAACGCGATCGAGACGCGCGGCGCGATCGGCCAGTGGGACGCCGCGCGCGGCAAGTTCACCCTCGAGACCGGCACGCAGATGCCGAACCGCAAGAAGCTGCAGCTCACCGAGCATGTCTTCGACATCGACGCCGATGCGCTGCGTGTCGTCGTCAGCGACGTCGGCGGCGGCTTCGGCGGCAAGAACACGTTGTATCCCGAGCACGTCCTGGTGCTCTACGCGGCGCGCCGGCTGGGCCGTCCGGTCTGCTGGATCGGCGAACGCGGCGAGGCCTTCACCGCCGACTACCACGGCCGCGACAACCTGACGCGCGCCCGGCTCGCGCTCGACGGCGACGGACACATGCTCGGCATCGCGATCTCGACGCGCGCCAACATCGGCGCCTACACCTCCGACCGCGCGGCGATCGCGCCGGTCAACAGCGTCACCATGATCCCAAACATCTATCGCGTGCCGGCGCTCCACGCCGAGGTCCGCGGGGTCTACACCAACACCCAGCCGACGACGGTCTACCGTGGCGCAGGCCGGCCCGAGGGCCTCTACCTGATCGAGCGGCTGATCGATGTCGCGGCGCACGACTTACGCATCGACCGGGTCGAATTGCGCCGCCGCAACCTGATCCCGGCCGACGCCCTGCCGCACCGGACGCCGACCGGCGTGACGTACGATACCGCCGACTTCGCCGCCATCATCGAGGCCGCGACGGAACGCGCCGACTGGGCGGGCGCCGCGGCGCGCAAGGCCGCGGCCGCCGAGCGCGGCAAGCTGCGCGGCATCGGCATGGCAAGCTATGTCGAGCGAACCGGCGGCGGCGCGGCGATGGGCGAGAGCGCGCGGATTTCTTTCGACGGCGACGGCAACGCCGCGGTCATGGTCGGCTCGATGGCCAACGGCCAGGGACACGAGACGATGTTCAGCCAGATCGTCGCCGATCGCCTGGGTCTGCCGTTCGACAAGATCGCCATCGTCGAGGGCGACACCGACCGGGTGGCGACCGGCTCGGGCACCGGCGGCTCGTGGTCGGCGGTGCTCGGCGGCGGCGCGATCTGGCTGGCCGCCGAGCGCATCGTCGACACGGGCCGTGTGATCGCCGCCCATCTGCTGCAGGCATCGTCCGGCGAAATCGAGTTTGACAGGGGCGTCTTCCGGGTCGCCGGGACCGACCGGTCCGTGACGCTCGAGGCGGTCGCCCGGGCCGCACAGGATCCCGCCAGCCTGCCGCCGGATAGTGCGCCCGGCCTCGACGAGACGGCCCGCTTCACGCCCACCGATCACACCTACCCATACGGCTGCCACGTCTGCGAGGTCGAGATCGACCGCGAGACCGGCACTGTCGAGATCATCGGCTACACCGCGGTGCACGACTTCGGCGTGGCGCTCAACCCGTTGATGCTGGCCGGCCAATTCCATGGCGGCGTCGCGCAAGGGCTCGGCCAGGCGCTACACGAGCACACCGCATACGACGCCGACGGCCAGGTGCTGAGCGGCTCGTTCATGGACTACCGCCTGCCGCGCGCCGACGACCTGCCGGCATTCGACTACGTCATGCAGCAGACGCCGGCCGCGCAGAACCCGATGGGCATCAAGGGCGGCGCCGAATCGGGCGCCGCCGGCGCGCCGCCGGCCGCGGTCAACGCAGTGGTCGACGCGCTCGCCCCGTTCGGCGTCCGCCACCTCGACATGCCGGCGACGCCCGAGAAGATCTGGCGGCTGATCCAGAGCGGCGAAGGATAGTCAACGGCGTCCGGTTGGGTCGTCGCCCTATTGGCTCTACATCGCTGTTGACCCACGGCGGCGAGGCGTCTAGACCAGCGGCGCACGCCACAACTCGCTATGTCTCCAGGAGAAAGTGAATGACCGTTCGTCTGGCGATCAACGGCTTCGGCCGCATCGGCCGTAATATATTGCGCGCAATCCACGAAGCGGGCCGCGACGACGTCCAGGTGGTCGGCCTCAACGACCTCGGGCCGGTCGACACCAACGCCCATCTGCTGAAGTACGACTCGGTCCACGGGCCCTTCCCGGGCGAGATTACGGTCAGCGAGAATTCGATCGACATCGGCCGCGGCCCGATCAAGGTGGTCGCCGAGCGCGACCCGGCCAAGCTGCCGTGGGGCGAGCTCGGCGTCGACGTGGCGCTCGAGTGCACTGGCTTCTTCGCCAAGCGCGAGGCCGCCGCGAAGCACCTCGAGGCCGGCGCGCGCAAGGTGCTGATCTCGGCGCCGGCGGGCGACGCCGACCTCACCGTCGTCTACGGCGTCAACCACGACCAACTGACCCAGGCGCACACGGTCGTCTCCAACGCGTCATGCACGACCAACTGCCTGGCGCCCGTCGCCAAGGTGGCCCACGACGCGATCGGCATCGAGAGCGGCTACATGACAACGGTGCACGCGGTGACCGGCGACCAACCGGTGCTCGACACGCTGCACACGGACCTGCGCCGGGCGCGCGCCGCCGGCATGTCGATGATCCCGACCTCGACCGGCGCCGCGCGCGCCGTCGGCCTGGTGCTGCCCGAACTCAAGGGCCGCCTCGACGGCACGTCGATCCGCGTGCCGACGCCCAACGTCTCGATGATCGATCTCGCCTTCGTCGCCAAGCGGCCGACCAGCGTCGAGGAGATCAACGAGCTCATGAGCGCCGCGGCGAATGGTTCGTTGGCCGGCGTGATGGCGGTCAGCGACGGGCCAATGGTCTCGATCGACTTCAACCACAACCCGGCCAGCGCGACCTTCGATCTGACCCAGACGGTGGTCATGGAAGGCACGCTGTGCCGCATCCTCGCGTGGTACGACAACGAATGGGGCTTCTCGAACCGCATGTCCGACGTCGCCGCGCTGCTTGGCAGCCTGTAGTGCGTCAGCCGAACACACGGCCGGCATCTACCAGCCTGCGACTGCAGGCCGCCGACCGTTCGGCCAGTCTTGATCCGATAAGATTGGCATGCGCGGCGATTGAGCGCAGGTCATCTTCACAGCGTGAAGGTGACCGGAAACCAAACTAGTGATCCGCACGCTCGACGATCTCGACGCCGCCGGTAAGCGCGTCCTCGTGCGGGTCGATCTCAACGTGCCGATTACCGATGGCGCGGTGAGCGACGCGACGCGCATCACCCGCGTCGCGCCGACGCTCGCCGAGCTGACCGATCAAGGGGCGCGCGTCGTCGTCGTCTCGCACCTCGGCCGGCCCAAGGGCGCGCGCGTCGCAGCGCTGTCGGTCGCGCCGCTCGTCGAGCATTTGTCACGGGCGCTCGGTGGCCGCCCGGTCGCCTTCGCCGACGACTGTATCGGCGCCGCGGCCGAGGCGGCCGTCGCCGGGCTCGGCGATGGCGACGTCGCGCTGCTGGAGAATTTGCGCTTTCACACCGGCGAGGAGGCCAACGACGACCCGGATTTCGCCGCGGCGCTGGCGCGGCACGGTGACGTCTATGTCGACGACGCCTTCTCGGCCGCCCACCGGGCGCACGCCTCGAACGTCGGCGTGGCGGGCCTGCTGCCGGCCTACGCCGGGCGGCTGATGCAGGAGGAACTCGAGGCGCTCGACGCGGCGCTCGAGAACCCCAAGCGTCCGGTCGCCGCAATCGTCGGCGGCGCCAAGGTTTCGACCAAGCTCGCCGTCTTGAGCCATCTGGTCGAGCGCGTCGACATGCTGATCATCGGCGGCGCCATGGCCAACACCTTCCTCCATGCGCTCGGCGTCTCGGTCGGCCGCTCGTTGTGTGAACCCGACATGGCCGACACCGCGCGCGACATCGTCGCCCGGGCGAAGCGCTCGGGCTGCGACGTCGTGCTGCCGACCGACGCGGTGACCGCCACCCGCTTCGAGGCCGGCGCGCCAAGCACCACGTGTTCGATCAAGGACGTCGCCGACGACGCCATGATCCTCGATCTCGGCCCGGCCACCGCCGGCCATCTCGTGCGCCGCCTCGGCGAGGTCGCAACGGTTGTCTGGAACGGCCCGCTCGGCGCCTTCGAACTGGCCGGTTTCGACGCGGCGACCAACACCGTCGCGCGGGCGGTCGCCCGGCTTACCGAAGAGCGTCGCTTGGTCAGCGTCGCGGGCGGCGGCGACACCGTCGCGGCGCTAGGCCATGCCGGCGTCGCCGACGCCTTCAGCTACGTCTCGACCGCCGGCGGCGCCTTCCTCGAATGGCTCGAAGGCAAGGAGCTGCCCGGCGTGGCGGCGCTCGAGGCCTAGTCCGGTTCGCCGATGGGCCGGCCCGTCATCGTCTTCCACAACCTCGAACACGCCCGCGCCGCGCTCGCCGGCGCGGTCGAGGCGGATGTCGCGATCACCCTGCGCAGCGCGCCCGGCGCCGCGGCCTACGCCGGCGCCGGCTATCTCAAGGCGATCGCCGACGCCGCCACCAAAGGCCACCCGGACGCCCGAGTGACCTGGGTCATCGACTGCGGCGCCGACGCCGGTACGGCGCTCGGCGCGCTGCGCATCGGCTGGCAACGCGTGCGCTTTTCGGGCCCCGATTCACTGCGTGAAAAACTCACCGACATTGCCGCCCAACAGGATGCCACGGTAACCGGCGAGACCACCGGCGAGACGGTTCTCGACCTCCTCGACACTACCGGCCCAGAAGCAACCTGCCTGGCCTTCCTCGACAAAGCACGGGCCCGCGACCCATCCAGCAAAGGTTGATCGAGCCGAATAAAAATGCAAAAATTGCATGGTGATGCTTGTTCATCAATCGGCACCGGGGGATAAAAGGATATACTCGCAATTCGATACGATCTATCGGTCTGGTGACCGTTGGCCGAAATTGTGCTTGCGGCCCACGGAGTAGAACCGTCAGTGCTTTTTGTTTGAAAAATGAAATCAGGGAACGAAAATGCGAAAAGAAAACGTTAAAGAATATGAGCTGTTGCGGCGCGAAGTTCAAGATGTGAAAAATTGTATAACCAGCTACATGGGGTTTTCCCTTGGTGGATCGGCTTTTGCGTTCATCATAATTGATAACACCCGCATTTCCCAAGTATCGTCGATATTCAGTGCGGCGAGAAGGCGATTCTGCTATAAGAATCATGAAGTTGTAGCATACATGGAGCGGCGGATATGGCACACCCGATGGGTGAATCGAAACCGGGGTGCCTTCGGGTCGTTTTTGACCGTCGATTGAAGCTTGAATTCCACGGTTCCAAGATCACCTCTGATGCCGGGTTGCTCGCCTACCGGGAGCTTGACGATGCCCTCGGCCTGACTGAGATGGCCGAGGGTGTTTTCCAGGATAGCCGTACCGGCAAGAACGGATGGCACGGCATGACGGGTCAGTTTCGCCAGTCCGTTTTCGGGCGCCTTGGCGGCTATGACGATGTGAACGACGCCGACCGTCTGGGACGCGATCCCGCCATGCGCTGGATTGTTGGCGGCAAGGCCATCGAAAGACAGGCCGCTTCCACCAGCCAGATGGGACGCTTCGAGACGGAGCTATTGGCCACCGACGAGAGCGTTGAAGCCTTGGTCGACATGAACGGGGTGTGGATCGACAAGGTTCATGACCGCCATCCGCCGAAGATGATCATTCTCGACATGGACAGCAGCGTCAGCCCGACCCATGGCGAACAAGAGGGAACAGCGTACAATGGTCACTTCGGCTGTACCTGCTAGCATCCGCTATTCCTGTTCAACCAGTTCGGCGACTTGGAGAGATGTTCCCTGCGCCCCGGTAATGTTCACAGTGCCGACGGATGGCGGAATGTTCTGGAGCCGGTGGTGATGCGCTATAAGGAAAGGAAGGTGCGGCTGTATTTTCGTGGCGATGCCGCCTTCGCCTCACCGGAGATATACGAATATCTCGAAGCCGAGGGATTACTCTACGTCATCCGCCTCAAAGCGAACGCGATTCTCCAGCGGAACATTGCCCATCTGCTTACGCGACCTGTCGGTCGCCCGCCCGACCATGTTCGCCGTTTCCACGCCAGCTTCAGCTATCAGGCCGGATCGTGGAACAAGAAGCGCCGTGTCGTGGCCAAAGTGGAGTGGCACCCCGGCGAGCTGGTTCCTCGCGTCGGTTTCATCGTCACTAATCTGTCGCGCCCTACCAAGCGGGTGGTGGCGTTCTATAATCACCGTGGCACGGCGGAGCAGCACATCAAGGAAGGCAAGAACGCCATCAACTGGACCCGTCTGTCATGTCGCAAGTTCCGCAACAATGCCGTTCGGCTCCAGCTTCACGCCCTGGCCTACAATCTGGGCAACTTCATGAGGACACTGGCTTTGCCGAAGGAGGTGGAGCACTGGTCGATGACGACGTTGCGCGACAAGCTGGTGAAGATCGGGGCCAAGGTTGTCCGACATGGCCGCTACGTTACGTTCCAATTGGCTGAGGTGGCGGTGCCGAGGGACCTGTTCCGGAAAATCCTGAGCTTGATTGATGATCTGCGACGAAGACCCGCTCCGGCGTAGGCCGAGGGAATCGACGGCGAGGAGAAAGCGACAGGAGAGGTGTGTCTGGATGGCGAGAAAAATGACCGAGTGGCCTTCCAAGCGCGGGCCGATTACCAAAATCATGCCATCGGATGGGCGATGTCCCTATCTCTGTTGAAATTCGTGGGGCAGGCGTCGCTGGTTGATGATGCTATGCTGCCTTCATGATGGTTTCAATGGCACTGTCGGCCTGAGCCTTTCTCAAGTGTTCCTGGAGAGCATTTCGGAGGATGGGCAGCTGACGATAGGCCTTGAGGCGACGGAAGGTTTTCTGGGCCTCCAGCAGGCCGGCGGCGGTCCATCTGAGCGCCATCTCGGCGTGTCTCCAGCGTTTGACGTTGCGGGTGACCTGGCGCACCGTGCCGAGCGCGTTCTCGACGATGTTGGTGCAGGCGAGCGAGCGCCGGAGTTCGTGCGGCAGGCCGAGGCGGATGACGGTGAGGATCTCGTCCAGCCCCTCCAGGATGCTGCCCGAGACGCCCGGTTCCTCATGCTCCAGACGCCGGGCCAGGTTGCGCAGCAGCCGTTCGGCCTTGTCTGCGTCGTCCTGGTCCCAGGCCTGACGGAGCGCCTTCTTGACGCTCGCATGCAAATGCAGGGGCAGGCGCTCGATGATGTTACGGCCCTTGTGGACCTGGCAGCGCTGGATGGCGGCGGCCACACCGAAGGTGTTGCGGATCGCTTTGCTGAGCGCCTTCGCGCCATCGACGATGAACAGCCGGGGCAGCGTCGGATCGAGCCCCCTGGCGAGGAGATTGTCGAGCAAGGCCTGGACGACGACAGTGTTCTCCGTCGCCCCCTCGACCACGGCCAGGACATGCTTGTCGCCGTTGCCATCGACGCCGATCGCCGCCACCAAGACATGGTCGCCGACATGCAGACCGTCGATCTGGATGACCAGCAGGTCGAGCTCCGAGAGGTCCGAGGCGAGCCAGGCCTTCATCTTCTTGCGCGACAGCGCCACAAAGCGCCGGGAAACGGCCGACTTCGAGGTGCCGTCGCCACGCGCTTTCGCCAGGTCGCCCTCGGGCAGACGGACCGCGCGGTGGTACTTGCGGGTCGACACGTTCAGGACCATCAGGTTGAGCGCCCACTCGAGCAACAGGTTGCCGTCGCGCAGCACCTGCCAGCTCTCCAAACCCACCTCCTTGCCAGCATGGTCGCGAACCCGTGGCCGCTGCACTTTCACGCGGCCGCCGTGGTAGCCGATCTCGCTCTGCGTATGGCCCCAGCGATAACCCCGACGGTTCCCATGGCGACGATGTCGGGCCCCGCACACGGTCGTGGCGTCCTCCTCCATCATCTCGGCCAAGGCCTCGACCCCGGCCAGGAGACAGAACCGATCCACGCTGAGACGGACTGCGTCCATCGCGTCTGCCAGCGGCGGCATAGGAAACGAGGTGGCAAGGGCTTTCGGGCTACTGGAACTACGGATATTCTTTCCCATGGTGTCGTTCTCCCTCTTGGGTTTGCAGCACCCGGAGCCTAACGGCTCCAGGAGAGCGACACCTACCTCAACTTTTCAACATCGACCGGGACATCTCCATCGGATGGCTGCATAGGGGATACAGTTCCCTTGGCGGTGGGAAAGTGGTACGATTTCCACGAATTTGGATGGTATATGGGGAATGTCGGTAACAGTATGTCCAGCGACGCTATGGGTCCATATGCGTCATTCACGCCAATTGCGATTGCACTTGTAATCACGTTAGTGTTGTTGATCGTCTACTACAAATTCAACTCTCACAACAGATATGCGGGCTATTGCAAATTGCTAAACGAAGAATCATGGAACATCCCGTCGGAATTAAACGAAGATGTGTATACCTGGGAAATTTGCATTGACAGACTTAGGCACTTCGACACGCATAAACACGAACTAATTAGCCTTTGTGAAGGAGCAACCATCGAAGTCGAAGGTAACGTTGATGACGCGAAAAAACGGCAGATAAAAGACAAATTTTCTTCGGAGATTCAAGATATTTCGGGACTCGATCCGAAAATTGACAATAATAAAAAGAGGAATGGTTTTCGCTTGTTTCGACGTTCAATTCGAGGAGAGCATGACTCTTCATCCTGGGGATTCCCAATCCGGGTGACTTTAGTTTTCTTTTTGACTAGCACGGTGAATATTTTATGGAATTGTTGGATTTATTTGGCAGACATCATCACTTTTAGCCAATGCCAGCAAGGTCGGATACGGAGCAATTATTGTGCAAATAATATTTCTTACTCTCAACATCGTTATATTTTCAGTGTTGTTGTCTCTTTGGTCGTTTTTATTTGGAAAACTCCACACGCTTATGAATGGCAGCTCCACAGTTCACAATTTTTATCTGAGGTTTATCCCAATTCGAAACAATTACTTGTGTCGATATCTACAAATTACTCTACTATATAAGATGGGATTTGGCCTCTAGTCGGTGAGGCACGGGATAAACGCGCATTCGACAGTGCCTTGCGTTCGCATTGGGGACGTTTTGAACGTAGCTTGATAGCTCCGTCTGTTTCGCGCACATGCGGAGATTTTATGGCTGATATTGGGGGTGACAAGTTGGATCATCGGATGGAGCAGTCGATCCTCGTAAGTTGGGAGACAGGGCCGTAGTTTGTCAATATTTCGGCTGTGTAGGGTTTTGCGTTGAGAGGGAAACGGCAATTCGCCTAATTCCGTGCGCGGCCGTTGCAAATCGGTCTTGGCTGGGCTATCTCATGGGTCGATCACGCAATCCCCGAGCGACAGAGAACCCGCCCCATGACCGCACACGAACTCGTTGAAACCGCCCGGGCATTGGTCGCCGAGGGCAAGGGAATCCTGGCCGCCGACGAGAGCAGCGGCACCATCAAGAAGCGCTTCGATTCGATCGGCGTGGAGTCGACCGAGGAGAACCGCCGCGCCTATCGCGAATTGCTGTTCACCACGCCAGGCGCCAACGAATTCATCTCGGGCGTCATCCTCTATGACGAGACGCTGCGCCAATTCGCGGCGGGTGGCGAATCGCCGTTCCCGTTGCTGCTCGCCGATCAGGGCGTCATTCCCGGCATCAAGGTCGACACCGGCGCCAAGGCGCTGGCCGGCGCGCCGGGCGAGAAGATCACCGAGGGGCTCGACGGCCTGCGTGAGCGTTGCGCCGAGTACTATGCGCTGGGCGCGCGCTTCGCCAAATGGCGCGCCGTGATCACCATCGGCGACGGCATCCCGAGCGCCCGTTGTATCGACGCCAATGCCCATGCGCTGGCGCGCTACGCGGCGCTGGCGCAGGCAGCCGGGCTGGTTCCGATCGTCGAGCCCGAGGTAATGATGGACGGCGATCACGGCATCGAGCGCTGCGCCGAGGCCACCGAGGCGGCGCTGAATGCCGTCTACCGCGAACTCCATGCCCAGCGGGTCATGCTCGAGGGCAGCCTCTTGAAGCCCAACATGGTGCTGCCTGGCGCCGATCACGCGGCGCAGGCGAGCGTCGCCGAGGTCGCCGAGGCGACCGTCGCCGTGCTGCGCCGCTGCGTGCCCGCCGCAGTGCCCGGCATCGTCTTCCTATCGGGCGGCCAAAACGACACGGTCGCCACGGCGCATCTCAACGCGATGAACGCGATGGACACGGCGCACCCGTGGCAGCTGAGTTTCTCATACGGCCGCGCTCTGCAGGCACCGACCCTCAAGGCGTGGGCCGGCAAAGCCGAGAACGCTGCCGCCGCCAAGGACGCCTTGTACCACCGGGCGCGGCTCAACGGTGCTGCCCGCTACGGCCGCTACAGCGCCGAAATGGAGCGCGAAGCGGCCGCCTGAGGGCCCGCCGCCACCGATGGCAACCACCGAGCGGCGCTGCCGCCTCTATCTGATCACGCCGCCCGACCTGGCGCCCGACGGTTTCGCGCCGTCGCTCGCCGAGGCGCTCGACGGTGGCGACGTCGCCTGCGTCCAGCTCCGCATGCCGGACGTCGACGACGGGGTGCTTGTCCGCGCCGTCGAGACGTTGATGCCGATATGCCGCGAGCGCGACGTCGCCTTTCTGGTCAACGGACACATCGATGTCGTCGCGGGTCTCGACGTCGACGGCGTGCATATCGGCCGCGCCGAGGGCGTCGCCGAGGCGCGCCGACGGCTCGGCGACGGCGCCATCGTCGGGGTTTCCTGCGGCGGCTCGCGCGACGCCGCGATGCGCGCCGGCGAGGCGGGCTGCGACTACGTCTCGTTCGGCGCCCTGTTCGCTTCGACGACGCTGCCGGACGCGGAAATCGTCGCGACCGATGTCGTCGCCTGGTGGAGCGACCTGATGGAAGTGCCCTGCGTCGCGGTCGGCGGACTGACGCCGGCGAATTGCGTGGCGGCGACGGCGGCGGGCGCTGATTTCATCGCCGTTTCGGCGGCGGTGTGGAGCGATCCGAAGGGTCCCGGCGCGGCCGTCGCGGCGTTCAACGCGGCGATTGAACGCGCCCGGACGACCTGTTAGGTTCCGCGCGCGAAATCACCCCGCCGAACACCAAAATCCGCTAGGCTTACGCCATGAAGATCAACGGCAACGCTATCCGTCCCGGCAACGTCATCGAGCACAAGGGCCGCCTGTGGGCCGCCGTCAAGATCATGCACACGCAGCCCGGCAAGGGTGGCGCCTATGCCCAGGTCGAACTCAAGGACATCCGCAGCGGCACCAAGCTCAACGAGCGCTTCCGCTCGGCCGAGACGGTCGAACGCGTGCGGCTCGACGAGAAGGAGCACCAGTTCCTCTACGCCGAGGACGCGCAACTCACCTTCATGGACAACGAGACCTACGAGCAGATCACGCTCGACGCCAGCGCGGTCGGCGAGCAGGTGGTCTACCTGAGCGATGGCATGACGGTTACCATCCTCAGCTTCGAGGGCGAGCCGATCTCGGTACAGCTGCCCGACATGGTCACGCTCGCGATCGCCGAGACCGAGGCCGTCATCAAGGGCCAGACGGCCTCGTCGTCGTTCAAGCCGGCGATTCTCGAGAACGGCGTGCGCATCATGGTGCCGCCGCATGTCGAAGCGGGTACCCGCGTCATCGTCGCCACCGCCGACGGCGCGTACCGTGAGCGCGCGCGCGATTAGCGCGCGCCGCCCCTCCCCCATATGGCTCCCCGTTCCCCCACCATCACCGTCATGACCCAGGCGGCCTACAAGGCCGCCCGCGGGCTGACGCGCGATTTCGGCGAGATCGAAAAGCTTCAGGTCTCGAAGAAGGGGCCGGCCGATTTCGTCACCAACGCCGATTTGCACGCCGAGAAAGTACTGCGCTACGAGCTCGCGCGGGCGCGGCCCGGCTTCGGTTTCCTGCTCGAGGAGGCCGGCGCGATCGCCGGCGACGACGAGAGCCGGCGCTGGATCGTCGACCCGCTCGACGGCACACTCAACTTCATGCACGGCATCCCGCATTTTGCCATCTCGATCGGCCTCGAGCAGAATGGCGAACTGGTCGCCGGCGTGATCTACGACCCGTTGCGCGACGAGCTGTTCCACGCCGAGAAAGGCGCCGGCGCCTACCTCAACAACCACCGCCTTCGCGTTTCGTCGCGCGGTAACCTCGCTGACGCCGTGATCGCCACCGGTATTTCGTGGCGCGGCCGCGAGCGCCACGAGAGCTATCCGGCAGAGCTCGAGGCGGTGACGGCCAAGTGCGCCGCCGTGCGCCGCCTGGGCGCAGCCGCGCTGGATATCGCCTATGTCGCCGCCGGCCGCTACGAGGCCTTCTGGCAACCGGCGTTGTCGCCTTGGGACATCGCCGCCGGCCTGTTGATCGTGCGCGAGGCGGGCGGCTACGTCACCGAGATCGACGGCGGCGCCAACCCACTCGGCTCGGGCGACGTGCTGGCCGCGAACGACCGCCTGCACCGCCCCCTGACGGTGCTCCTCAAGGCCGCCGCCAAGGGTTAGGGCATAAGCCGATAGATCGGAATCGATCGGCCTATGCCCGCCTGCGCCAATCGTGATTCCGACATAATGGGAGGCCGTCGGCCCTGCGGCCAGCTTTGATTCCATAAGATTGGCAAGCGCGGCGATTGAGCGCGGGTCACCTTTACGCAGTTAAGGCGACCGGACAATGCGCGAGTGAGTCCTGGTTTATGGCAAGGCGGTTGTTGTCGGTTGGCCCCTGAGTTATTGTGACAATGCGGCGCGCGACGAGGGTTTGTCTCACCGCATGCGCCGAAATGAACGAGCGGAACGAATGATGATGGGCAGTCTGAAAAGTCCGCGGGGGAGGCTATCGATCCACGTCGCAATCGCCGTCGCCCTGGTCGGCGGCGCGGCCCTTGGCGCGACGGGCGCATCGGCACAGAACACGCTGGTCATCGGCGGCAGCGGCCTGCCCGGCGTCGAGGTCAATCTGCAGGCGATCGAGACGTTAGGCTACCTGCCGGCACCGCGCCAGCTGCTGACGCCCGGCACGCCGAGAAGCGGCGCGCCGGCGATCCAACTGATTCCGCCGGGCGGCGTGGCGGCGCCCGCGCGGGTCACGCTGGCGCCCCCGCCGCCGCCCGAGCCCGCCAGCCCACCGCCCATGCCGGAACCGGTCGTGACGACGACGGCCACCATGATGCCCGAGCCGGAGCCAGCGCCCGCGCCGCCACCCGAACCCGAACCGGTCGCCGCACCGGAACCGCCACCGGCGCCCGAACCGGTTGCCGAACCGGCGCCGGTCGTCGCGGCGCTGCCGGCCGCCGTGCCCGTCGGCGGCATGGCGCCGGGCGAGGAGATGCGCCTGTTGTTCGACGGCGATTCGGCCGAACTCGCCGGCGACGCGTCGACCCAGCTCAGCGATCTCGCCGCGCAGCTCACCGCCGACGAGGGCTTGCGCGTACAGGTCAAGGCCTACGCAAGCGGGTCCGGCGGCAGTGCGAGCACGGCGCGCCGCATCTCGCTGTCGCGCGCGCTCGCCGTCCGCGCCCATCTGATCGGCGAGGGCGTGCGCTCGACGCGCATCGACGTCCGCGCGCTGGGCAACAAGTCCGAGGATGGACCCGCCGAACGCGTCGACGTCGTACTCGTCGCCCGTTAGCCCTCCGGCGCGAACGAATCTGGCCCGATTGACAGACCCCCGATTGACAGACCAATGACACGGCCTCAGGTCTACCTCACGCGCATGGTCTTGTTCGTCTGCGTCGTCGCCGTGGCGGCGGCGTGGATGTTCGTCGGTTTCGACACGATCCCGCGCGCCTTCATGGCCAATCGTTGGCTCAACGGCCTGATCATCGGCGTCATTCTTCTGGGCATCGGCTACATTTTCCGCCAGGTCGTCAGCCTGTCCCCCGAGGTCGACTGGATCGAGACCTTCAGGCGCAACGAGCCCAGCCTTGCCGTGCAGAAGCCGCCCCGCCTGCTAGCCTCGATGGCGACCATGCTGGGCGAGCGCCAGGGGCGGCTCTCGCTGTCGGCGATGTCGATGCGCGCGCTCCTGGACAGCATCGCGTCGCGGCTCGATGAATCGCGCGACATCTCGCGTTATCTGATCGCCCTTTTGATCTTCCTCGGCCTGCTCGGCACGTTCTGGGGCCTGCTCGACACGATCTTTTCGGTCGCCGCGGTGATTCAGGGTCTATCGGTCGGCGAAGGCGACATCACGGCCATTTTCGACGACCTCAAGAGGGGCCTTCAGGCGCCGCTGTCGGGCATGGGGACGGCATTCTCCTCGTCGCTCTTCGGCCTCGCCGGCTCGCTCGTGCTCGGCTTTCTCGACCTGCAGGCGAGCCAGGCACAGAACCGCTTCTACAATGACCTCGAGGAATGGCTATCGAGTCTGACGCGGCTCGGCAGCGGCGTCGAGCTGGGCGACGGGGGCCAGTCGGTGCCGGCTTACGTCAGCGCGCTCCTCGAGCAGACGGCCGAAAGCCTCGATACGCTTCAGCGCACGCTGACGCAGGGCGAGAGCAGCCGCTCGACGGCCGATCTGCGCATGCTTGACTTGACCGAGAAGCTCGCGACGCTGACCGACCAGATGCGCGCGGCACAGACCCTGATGGTCAAGCTCGCCGAGAACCAGATGGACCTCAAGCCGATACTGCAGCGCCTGACCGATCTGTCGGCCCAAACCGACGGCGGCGTCGACGAGGCGACGCGCGGGCATATCCGCAACATCGACGTCTACATTACCCGCCTGCTCGAAGAGACCGTGTCGGGGCGCACGCAGTTGATCGACGGACTGCGCAGCGAGATCAAGCTGCTGGCCCGCACGATCGCCGCGCAAAGCGACGCGAACCGGGAATAGGGGCCGCGCCCGATGGCGAGTCGCCTGCGCCGCCAACAACGTACCAGCGACATCTGGCCTGGCTTCGTCGACGCCCTGTCGACGTTGCTCTTGGTCATCATGTTCGTGCTCGTCGTCTTCATGCTGGCGCAGTATTTCCTCAATTGGGCGCTGTCGGGCGCCGACAAGACGATCGACAGGTTGACCCGCCAGGTGAATGAGCTGGCCGAGTTGTTGTCGCTCGAGCAACAGGGCAACGCCGAGTTGCGCCTCGACATCGCCCAGGTCTCGGCCCAACTGCAGAACTCGAGCGCGGCGCGCGACGAACTCTCGTCGCAGCTTCTCGCGCTTCAATCGGAACACGGCGCGCTCGGCGCGCGGCTCGCCAGCATCGTGACCGAGCGCGACGCGCTCGAGCTGCGCGTCGAGCAGATTACCGAGCGCGCCGCGTTGGCAGATGCGGAGGCCCAGGCGCTGCGCGAGGCGCTCGCCGAGGCCGACAAGACGATCACCGCCGACCGCGAGACGATCGAGCTCCGGCTCGCCGAGCTGGCCAGCCTTCGCCAAGACATCGCCGCTCTGCGCAAGGTGCGCGACGAGCTCGAGGGTCAGGTCGGCCAGCTCGCCGTGATCCTCGAAGAGAAACAGGGTGCGCTGGACGAGAGCCGCGCCGACGTGACGCGGCTCGATCAGGCGAACACCGCGCTGCGCGACCGCTCGAAGGAGCTCGAGGCGCGGCTCAGCGACGAACAAGAGCGCACGTCGCTCGCCCAGAAGGAGATCGAGAAACGCGAGGTGCGCCTGCGCGACCTGGTGCTCGCCCTACGCCAGAGCGACGAGGCGCTGCTCGCCGAGCGCGACCTGTCGGCCGAGGCCCAGGCCAAGATCGACCTCTTGAACCAGCAAATCGCCCTTCTCAGGCAGGAACTTGCGCGCATTGCCGATGCGCTCGACGCGTCGGAAGCCAAGGACATCGAGCACCAGGCGGTAATCGCCGATCTCGGCACCAGGCTCAACCGCGCGCTCGCCGGCAAGGTCCAGGAGCTGCAGCGCTACCGCTCGGAATTCTTCGGCAAGCTGAGCGAGGTGTTGGGCGACCAGCCGGGCATCCGGGTCGAGGGCGACCGTTTCGTCTTCTCGTCGGAGGTGCTGTTCGCCTCGGGCTCGGCGGTTCTCGGCGACGAAGGCCGCGTTCAGATGTCGCGGCTCGCCGAAACCTTGCTGCTGATCGCCGCCAAAATTCCCGACGACCTGCCCTGGATACTGCGCGTCGACGGCCACACCGACAAGATCCCGATCTATACGGAAAAGTTCCCGTCGAACTGGGAACTGTCGACCGCTCGCGCGATCTCGGTGGTGCGCTATCTGACGGACCAGGGCGTACCGCCCCATCGACTGGCGGCCACCGGCTTCGGCGAATTCCAGCCGATCGATACGCACGACGACGAGATCGCCTTGCGCCGCAACCGCCGGATCGAACTCAAGCTGACCACCCGGTAGCCCCGCTTGACGCTCATCTCCGCACCACAACTGCGTCAAATGGTGTTGGCGCTCGCTATTGGCGCGGTCGGCGGCGCGGTCTTCGCCTGGTTGCGCATGCCGCTCGCTTGGATGATGGGCGCCATGTGCCTGACCACGGTGGCGTCGCTGGCGCGCGCGCCGATCCGCGTGCCGACGCCGCCGCGCCAGTTCATGATTGCGGTTCTCGGCATCATGCTGGGCAGCGCCTTCCGCCCCGAGATGCTCGATCAGGCCGGCCAGTGGGGCATCAGTCTCGCGGGGCTTTTCGTCTACGTCGCCGTGGTCGCCGCGATGGTCGCCTGCTATTTCCGCTGGGTCGGCCGTTACGACCCGACGACGGCGTATTTCGCGGCGATCCCGGGTGGCCTCTCCGAGATGATCATGGTCGGCGGCGCATCCGGCGGCGACGAACGGACGATCGCGCTGACGCACGCCTCGCGTATCCTGATCGTCGTCCTGATCATTCCCTTCTGGTTCCGCCTGGTCGAAGGCTACGTGCCGCCGCCCGGCGGCATCGGCTCGGCATTCCCGCCATTCTTGGAAATCCCGGCATACGACCTCGTGGTGTTGACGCTGTGCGGCGTCATCGGCTATCCGCTGGCGCGCCTGATCGGCGTCCCCGCGGCGCCGTTGACCGGACCGATGGTATTGAGCGCCATCGCCCATCTCACCCTGATGACGTCGTCCCGCCCGCCGCTCGAATTGATCATCGCCGCCCAGGTGGTGATGGGCAGCGCCATCGGCTGCCGCTTCGCCGGCATCGCCGTCGCGCGCGTGCTGCACGCGATCTTCGTGGCGCTCGGGGCGACGGCCATCATGCTCGGCGCCGGTGTCGCCTTCAGCCTGGCCATGGGCCGGCTGACCGATCTCCCGGTCGAGGCCCTTGCGCTCGCCTACGCGCCCGGCGGGCTCGCCGAGATGAGCCTGATCGCGCTCGCGCTGGGCATCGACCCGGCGCTGGTCTCGACCCACCATGTGGTGCGTATCTTCATCGTCGTGCTGATCGCGCCGTTCGCCTTCACGGTCTTCACGCGCTACCGCGACAGGCGCCGCGCCGCGGCGGGCCAACCGGCCAAGGGCGACTAGAGCGTCGTCCGATTTGTTCGAAGTCGATCGTTATCGGAAAATGGTCGTCGTGCCACGGCATCCCGCCCGAAGGCTGTGTTCGGATGCGCAGTGGTCACGGTCTTGGGTGGGACTTACGGCCAATCAATAATCTTCGATCATGTCCGGTTTCGAGCGCAAAGCGGACTCCGCAACGTGTTCTGCCTAATGTCAGCTTTTAGCCGAGGCTGTTGAAAAAGTCGGTAGCGGAACCAAACTCGCCAATTTCCCGGAACCAATGAGAATTCGATTTCAATGAAATCAAAGACTTAGGAAAACACCGATTTCGGAGAATTGGCCAATTCAGGCTAAAAATGGATGTTTCGGGACTTTTTCAACAGCCTCAGCCATGTGTGGACGGCTCCCTGTTGGCAAGAGATTTTGTGACGTTGATGCAAGCTGGTCGGGTGCTGCCATGTGTCCGGCCTTTTGGTGCGGCGTACATGTGTGGACGGCTCCCTGTTGGCAAGAGATTTTGTGACGTTGATGCAAGCTGGTCGGGTGCTGCCATGTGTCCGGCCTTTTGGTGCGGCGTACATGGCCGCTGGCCCTAATGCGATCCGCGGGGTCGGGTCCCATGTGTGGACGGCTCCCTGTTGGCAAGAGATTTTGTGACGTTGATGCAAGCTGGTCATGTGTCCGGCCGTACATGGCCGCTGGGGCTGGCCTGTGACGATGCTGCGGATGGTCGGGTGCTGCCATGTGTCCGGCGCGGGGTCGGGTCCCATGCGATCCGCGTGGACGGCTCCCTGTTGGCAAGAGATTTTGTGACGTTGATCCTGCAAGCATGCCTTTTGGTGCGGCGTACATGGCCGTCCGGCCTTGCGATTGGTGCGGCCCATGGGCGGACGGCTCCCTGTTGCCAAGATGCGATCCGCGATGCAAGCTGGTCGGGTGTGGACCGCCCCTGCGGCCCATGTGTGGACGGCGTACATGAAGCCGCTGGTTAATGCGATCCGCGGGGTCGGTCCCAGCGCAAGATGATTTTGTGACGTTGATGCAAGCTGGTCGGGTGCTGCCATGTGTCCGGCCTTTTGGTGCGGCGTACATGGCCGCTGGCCCTAATGCGATCCGCGGGGTCAAGCTGGTCGGGGGTCCCATGTGTGGACGGCTCCCTGTTGGCAAGAGATTTTGCTGGCCATGCAAGCTGGTCGGGTGCTGCCATGTGTCCGGCCTTTTGGTGCGGCGAGATTTTGTGACGTTGATGCAAGCTGGTCGGGTGCTGCCATGTGTCCGGCCTTTTGGTGCGGCGTACATGGCCGCTGGCCCTAATGCGATCCGCGGGGTCGGGTCCCAGTCATAAGCACGCGCTCGAGGCGCCGTGGCTATAGCGGGTTTTCCCGATCCTCGGTTCGACCGATTTTGCATTACGTCACTTACACTCCGCCAAACTCGTGAACGCCTTGTTTTCGTCGGCCTAGGCCGTCGCGGGCCTGCGATAGGTTCCGCCATGTCTCAGAAGCGCCCAGGCAATGCGGGCGTTCTTGTTGGCCAGCGCCACGGCCGCGACCTTGGTCGGCTTGTCGGCGATGATGTTGGCAAGCCATGGATCGGTCGTGCCGCGTCGCTTGGCGTGGCGGATGACCGTCATGGCGCCGGCGACCAGCAGCCAGCGCAGGTATTGATCGCCCTGCTTGGAGATCCGCCCCATGCGCTCCTTGCCACCGGTCGAGTTCTGTCTTGGCACCAGCCCGATCCAAGCGGCCATTGAGCGGCCCGATTTGAAGATCGACGGATTGGCAATCGAAGATGCCAGCGCGCTCGCCGTGATCGGTCCGATGCCGGGTGTGGTTTCGAGACGCAGGCTCTCTTCGTTCGTCCGGTGCCAGGCGTGGATACGCCTCTCAGCGCCGACGATCTCCCGCTCCAGCGACAGCAACTGCCGCGCCAGCCCTTCCAGGCAAGTCCGCGCCAGGGGCGGAATGCGCTCATCCGCCTCATCGCTGATCACCGCGAGCAGCTCCTTGACCTGCGGCAACCCGGTTCGCGCCACCACCCCGAACTCCGCCATGTGCGCCCGCGTAGCGTTGACCAGCATGGTTCTCTGGCGGACCAGAAGCTCGCGCGTTCGGTGCAGCATCAGAACGCTCTGCTGCTCGACGCTCTTCACCGCGACAAAGCGCATCGTCGGGCGCGTGACGGCCTCGCAAATAGCCTCCGCATCGGCAGCGTCATTCTTGTTCCGCTTCACGTAGGGCTTCACATAGCGCGGCGGCATCAGCTTGACCTCATGCCCAAGCGCCGCGATCTCCCGCGCCCAGTAATGCGCGGTCGCACATGCCTCCATACCAACCAGGCAGGGCGGCTGTTTCTCGAAGAAGGCCAGCACCTGACGCCGCCTCAACTGACGGCGGACGACCACGGTTCCCTCGGCGTCAACGCCATGCACCTGAAATACGTTCTTCGCAAGATCAACACCGATCGTGATAACTTCGTTCATGGACGGCTCCTATTTCCCTGTGGTTCATCGAAACCACCATTTTGGCACCTAGATGCCTGCGGGTGGGAGCCGTCCACCGCATCACTAGCGGACATTCGCACGGGACGCCGCAGAGCGATGATTGCTCCTCGAATCACATCGGCGTCCGCCCTCGCTGACGACGATGAAGGGTGCCAAGAACATGGGGTGGGTGAAGTAGTTTTTGCCCTCGGTCTCCATCATCGACAGCACAGAGCAACGGAACGACCTCATGGGTTCTCCTCGGTATGATTAGTGCGGATCGCCGCAGCGCGGGCTTCCATATTGGCCGCTTCTGATCCACGGTCGGTCTCTCGTAGCAGGGTGGCGTTTTCGTCGCGATGGACCCAACCCGGAAGTCGGCATCGCTGCCACTGGGCATTCTCAACGTCGTGCAGTAGCATCGAACAAATCGTTTAATTACTTATCAACCTTGCTGCATAATTTGAGTTCGTAACTCGGATTCGGCTTGGGCCGAGATCGGTTTTGCCGCCGACGTTGAACGCACCAATGCTGAAATCCTGCCGCACATTCTGACGGCGGAAGGCGACCGCGGTGCGGTAATGACGATCAAGCAGTACAGGGGCGAGACAATATGGCTGTGACTGGCATCGAAGCAATACCACTCCCTAGTGTCCCGATTCCGAAGTTCGCATGATTTTCGCCTGCTGTTCAGCGATTTCGATTGTTCGGAGGCAGAAGCGCTGGATGGCGCCGAGGATGTCATCGGCGGATTTGGTCCATTTGAAGGGTTTGGGGTTCTGGTTTGTCGTGTCGATGTAGTCGAGGATGGTGCGCTCCAACTCCTTGGTGGAGCGATGGACGCCGCGCCTGATCTGCTTGTCGGTCAGCAGCCCGAACCAGCGCTCGACCTGGTTCAGCCAGGAGGCGCTGGTGGGTGTGAAATGGGCCTGCCAGCGCGGCCGTTTGGCGAACCAGTCGCGGATCGCCTTGGTCTTGTGGGTCCCGTAGTTGTCCATGACGATGTGGATGTCGAGATCAGCAGGGACGTTCGCCTCGACGAGGTCGAGGAATTTGCGGAACTCTCGGGCCCGATGGCGCGGGAAACATTTGCCGATGATCTCTCCCGTGGCGATGTCGAGGGCCGCGAAGAGAGAGGTCGTGCCGTGGCGCTTGTAGTCGTGGCTGCGCCGCTCCGCCTGCCCGGGGCGCATCGGCAAGAGGGGCTGGGAACGGTCCAGGGCCTGGATCTGGCTCTTTTCGTCGACACAGAGAACCAGGGCACGATCCGGCGGCGCCAAATACAGACCGACGATGTCGCGGACCTTCTCCACGAAGAAGGGATCGCTCGACAGCTTGAAGGTCTCCGAGCGATGCGGCTGCAAGCCGAAGGCCCGCCAGATGCGATGAATGGTCGAGGGCGCGTGGCCGCTCGCCCGCGCCATCGAGCGAAGGCTCCAATGGGTCGCGTCCGGCGGCGTCTCTTCCAGCGTCAGCCGGACCGCTTCCGCGATGGCGTCATCGCCGATTTGACGCGGCGCGCCGGGGCGGGGTTCGTCGTACAGACCGTCGAGGCCCTCCGCCGCATAGCGGCGACGCCACTTGCCCACGGTGTCCGCGCTCGCCTCGAGACGAACGGCGATCTCCTTGTTCTCCAACCCTTCCGCCGCCGCCAAGACGATCCGAGCCCGCCGCGCAAGCCCCTGCGACGTCTTGCGACGACGAGACAGCGCCTCCAATTCGGCGCGCTCGTCATCGCTCAAAGAGATCGTCACCGCCACTCTCGCCATCAATCGCGCCTCCTAAAAACAAATAGAGACATAATCATATCAATTTATCGATCAGGACACTAGGGTGATCGCCGCGTTGATCGCCTCGGCGCTTTATGTAGCAACTTATCTATCCTTCGTCCGCCTCTTGAGATATCCACGGAACTGGTATCCGCCCAGCTTACGCGCGTCCCTGACGACAGGAGTGCTCGCGGCCCTTACAGTAGCGCTGGTATCGCTGTCGCCCGATGGCCTCGACCGTGCCGCCCTGGCCGTCTCGGTCGGTTTTATCGTCGTCTTGTTTTACATAATAGCGGCCCCTGCGCTCGCCTTTTGGCCGGCCTCCGGATTGGCCAACCGGGCGGTAGAATTCTTGGCGAAACACTGCAACTACGCTGGGCTGTGGCTGCTGGGTCCGGCCTTCTTCGCGGGATTGGCGATCTCAAACATCAAACTCCAAGCGTTCCTGGCAACCGCAATGGCAATCGAACTAACATGGTTCCTTCGTCAGCTTTGGGTCGGTCGCCAACAGCGCCGTCTTTATCCCCTAACCAATAACGACCTGTCGGTCCTGGAGACCTAGGCGAAGGGCGATCTTGCGGCATTCCGGCAACGCCATGACATCCGCGAGCTGGTGCTGTCAAAGGACGCCGTCGGTTGGAAAGGGTGTGGGAAAGGGACGCCAGCCTGTCCACTCAATCTCTACGTCAACCGTCTCGGTCTCAACACTGCGCCCTGCTGCCGTGATCACATGAAGGATCTTAGCCATTATGTCGCCGCCTGCTTGGTCGAAATGGGTGTCGTGCATTGGCTGGAGGGGGGCAGCCTTCTTGGGGCCGTACGGGAGAGCGGAAAGCTTCTCGATTGGGAGGACGACATCGACCTCTCGGTTCTGCTCGACGATGACACGACCTGGGAGCGGTTGACGGCCGAATTCGTAGAACGCGGTGCGCGGGATGGTTACAATGTCGACCTTTTCGACAAGAAAGGCTTCGTCTCGATTTCATTCGATCCGCCAAAACGATGGCCCTTCCGGTGGGAGCGCAATCGCCTGCGTGGCGAAATCCGAGCCGACATAATAATTTACCGACGGGCGATCAGCTACGGTGAAACCGTGCTCGAAAGGCGGAGTCACAAGGGCGCCATGCCGGCCACCGAGAGCGGCGGTTATGGCGTACCGCTGGAAATCGTCTTACCTACATCGACGGTCCCCTTTCTCGGCGGAGAAATTGCCTGCCCGAACCAATCCGAAGCTTACTTACGGATGTTGTACGGCGACTACAGTAAGGTCGATTATACCTATGTCGATTCGGGACCGGCCAATGCTCGCGCAAGAATAAACCTTGCCTATCCGGTTATCACCCACACCCACTATATGTAGTGTGCACCCATTTTCCTGAGTAAAGCTCGGTGCAGGTCGAAGCGGAGATATCTCCGGCGATGCCGAGCAGGGACTCGGACGGCATTGTAGCGGCTTTTAGGCGACACTTTAGCGTGGTGGAAATCCTAATCATTGAGTCGGATTTGGCAAAACGCCACGTTGCATAAAGGACCGTCACTTCATTGAAATTTATCTGAAATCGGAGGTGAACGACACCGATGGAATATTCCAGGAAATCAGAGCTTCATTGAATTGTAGGATTCGAGTGCCGGATTATTCACAAATAGCTCTGTGAACTGGTTTTCAAGTTCGCTCAATACGTCATATGGAGTAAACGGATTGAGGATCACGTTCTTGCGTGTCGCTTCGTCTTCGCTGCGACTCAAAACGCGCAGGAGACTAACAGGCGCGGACGGGTTCTTCGCAACGATTCGTGCCAGCGCGTCGCTTTCTTCGACTAGTGCCGTCAATCGCTCAGACGATGTCGTTTCATCAGCAGCTTCCCGTCTGGCCGTGGGTTTCTTCGTTTTTCCCTTGGTCGCCACCGTTCCGTCCCCCGATGTTAAGTACGTGACGTGAATTAAACTCCGGTTCGGTTTTCAGAACAATCAAGAATTAGCCGGATCGCCTCCTCAATGCGCCTGCGCCGGCCCTTGCCTGCAGTCCAAGGAGACACACTACATATAGTGGGTGTGGGTGATAACCGGATAGGCAAGGAATAAACATTATCGGCGATCCACCAGTCCAATAGTCAACCGCAATATCGTTCGTACGGCAGACGTGCCGAACATCATCTCCGGTACCGTGAAAGTATTGACTGTAATAGTCTCTCCACTTGCCCACCCCACCGGAGTTGCAGGGTGCGAAATAGGGGCAGGTCACCGGCTTAAATGTTGCCGCAGGCGTATGATGGAGTTTCTCGGACGACTTCTCTGCTGGCTCGGGTTTCACGACTACCGGGTGGTTGACGCGAACTTCAGCTTCGGCGCCGGCGGCGGGGTCGAAACGGTGGAATACCGGCGCTGCGGCGGCCGGGTGACGCGCCACGGCAGCTCATGACGGCGGTCGCCGTTCCACGGTTGCTATACCTGGGCGGGCCTTCGCCCCACCCAAGGCTGTACGTAATCTATTAGCGAATGATCTAACGCCAAGTTATGGTGTAAGCCGTGAGTTGCACTCGCTTAGCCCCAGTTCCGGATGCCATGGCGCGGTCGGAACGCCACAAAATCGCCCCTCACCTAGGTGCTCGGTGATGCTTCGATGCCGATCACAGCATCTGTGCCGCCCCTCGCGCCATGTCCCTTTCGATCGACAACGCTGGGCGACGGTGACTCTCCGCCGCCAGAATACGCGGCAGGACCTCGGCATTGGCGCGCTCGATATCGGCGGCGAAATCAATCTCGATCCAAGGCGTGCCAGTGATGTCCTCGAATGCGAAGGTGCCGCGCGGCGAAGTCAGCAGCACGTCGCGGATCGCCTCCTCGTACGGTTGCCGCCGGCGGCCTTGCATGAGGTAGAGCCTGGTCTGGGCGATGATGTCCTCGGCCACACGCGCCGACAGTTTGAATAATCCCACCGATTCCCCGCAGAAATCAAACTCGGTGCTCAGCCACTTGCGGAACTCGACAATCTCACCGTGCCGGACGCACAGCTTGACCGGCTCATCACCCGGCATGAAATCGCGATCAAGGAGCAGGCAGTTCTGGTGCCGGGAGGTGACGAGACGCCGCACGAGACCCTCGTCGTAGAGACCGTCGGCGTCCATAAGCAACACCGGTCCGCCGCAGCACAACTCGTCGCGCAGGGTCCACAAGGTGACGATGTTCCCCTCGTCGTAATCCTCATTGAACACGGTGCGCACAAAGTCCTCCTCGCCTAGATCGGCAATCTCCTGTTCGATTTCTTCCTGATGATAGCCGACGCCGAGCACCAGTTCCTCGACGCCGTGTCGCCTGAGAATCTCGACGTGCCGTTGCAGCAACGATTCGCCGCCAAACCGGGGCAATACCTTCGGTGGGTGTTCCGTGACCGCTGGTCCCAGCCGCGCGCCGATCCCAGCAGCCAACATGACTGCCTTCATCCCTCGTTCCTTACTACAGTGATCGCCCACGGTGTCGGAAACGGCCGCACGGCTCGCTGGCAAGGCAGGAACTCTTGGCTCCCCTTGCCGGTTCGGGGCGCAACAATTCGGAAAGATCCATTCAAACTATCACACAATTCGCGGTTTGTAATGGTCCGGCGGCGGCGTCAGATCGGACCCCGCTTGGGCAATATGGGAGCGGAAGCACGGGAAGCACTATGGCAGACCGCGCGCCGGGTCGTGGCAGCTTGCAAGACCCGTTACGAAATGAAGGGTGCAGAGATTGGCGACCCACTCTAGAGGCCCTTGACAGGCGATCATGGCCGCCCATCGATCCTCCTACGCTTCAGTAAGCCAGCTTCGCCCGTCGCGCCAGTCATCTGTAATCTTACAACGCGGGCAAATGCGCTCACCCAGCCAGTCACTCATGAACAGCTTGCGGCACTTCAAGCATCGTCGCTGCTCGCTCTCAGGCTCGCGTTCAGGCTCTGGCTTCAGTTTGCTATGGCGTAGTGAGAACATGCTTCAAGAAAGCGGCTTTCAAATCAGTTTCATCCCGAGCGCGTGGTGGCGGTTCCGCAGCGCCGACATTCCACCTTCTGCACTTGGCCACCTGCACCAAAGGCGCCGACCACCTCGATGAGACGGTAGTCGTGAAAGCTCAACCGGCAGAGAAGACGGCCGATCCAGTCGGGCAGCTTGTCGCGGCTTTCTGCCACGGTCCGAATTCTTGAACGCAACCGCTGTCAGGGGACGGCGCCCGAGCCGCCCCTCCGGTTGTCGATCAGCACCTTGTCCATGTCGCGCATGATGACCTTCATGGTCTCCAGGTAGATGCGCCGCCTGGTGACGTCCTTCTGCTGCAGGTACTCCGCGTAGACCGACAGGAAGCGCTGCGACTCGCCGGTGGCGATGGCGATCTTCTGCTCCTTGTAGCCCTCGGCCTCGTTGACGATCTTCTCGGCCTCGCCCTCGGCGTGCGCCACCACCTCGTTCAGGTAGGCCGTCGCCTCGTTGACCTTGCGCTCCTTGTCGGCGCGCGCCGCCTGGACGTCGCGGAAGGCGGCCAGCACGATGCCCGGCGGGTCGATCTTCTGGAGCTGCACGTCGGTCACCTCGATGCCGGAGCCGTATTGGTCGAGGATGCGCTGGACCAGCTCCTGCGCCTCGCCCTCGATGCGGACGCGGCCCTGGGTGCGCGCGAACTCGAACCCGGACTTGCCGATGATCTCGCGCAGCGCGCTCTCCGAGGCGTCCTTCACCGTTCGGTCGGGGTTGCGGATGTTGAACAGGTACAGCCCGGCGTCCTTGATCCGCCAGAAGGTCACGAAATTGACGTCGATGATGTTTTCGTCGCCGGTCAGCATCAGGCTTTCCCGGGGCACGCTGCGCACCAGGTCGGTCTGGCGCTGCTCGCCGCCCGAGAGAAAGCCTACCTCGGTGCGGTTCACCCGCGTCACCTTGGGCCTGAAAATTTCGCCAATCGGCGCCGGCAGATTGTAATTTAGGCCCGGCTGGGTGGTGCCGACCCATTCGCCGAAGATCAATGCAACGCCTTGTTCCTCGGGCTGCACCCGGTAGAACCCGGTGGCGAGCCAGCCGAGCAGCACGACGACGATGATGACCAGAATACCGCGCGCGCCGCCGACGCCGCCGGGGATCAGCCCGCGGACCCGGTCCTGGCCCTTGCGCAGCAACTCCTCGAGGTCGGGCGGTCGCGGGCCCTGTGGGCCGCGGCCCCAGGGACCCTGGCCGCCGCCGCCTTGATTATCCGACATTTCCCATATATTCCCAGATAACAGTCATATCGACTCCGACAGTACCCAAATTTCATCGGTCATTGGAATCGTTTCACCTCCGCAGCCGTCTGACAGGCAGATTTTGGTCATTTGACTGTGTTCGCAAGCCCATTTGGTCCAGTTGTTCGTCACCCAGACGCACCTCTCCCGTCAACCGACATGTTCCCAGGCTCCCGTTCAGCATCGTGGTGGTGGCCTTGGCCGCAGACCATCGATCAGGCGCAGAATCTCGACGAACGGGGTTCTGGGTATGGCGACCTCCGCCATCTGGAAAGTGATGTAACGGCCGTGGCGCACGACCTTGTCGCCAATCTTGACCAGCTTCTCCCGCAGGATCGTAAGCGACCAATGCGCTGTTTCCTCGGGCGGGGTTTACTTCTGCTTTGGGTCCAGCCTGTGTGAGAACGTTTGCTGCTATTTCTGTGTGGCGCGTCTTTGGGTTTGGATGATCAGTCGGGACGTGTTTTCCGGGATTATGGATTTTCGCCGCTCGTGCGGGCTTTTCGGCCGGCTGGCGCCGTTGTGAGCCGCGATGTGGCCGGGTATGGGCGTAATTGTCGGCGCAGGGGCGCCTATGCCGTCCTGATCGCCGCGATCAGCGGGTCGATGCCCATGATGTTCATGACGCGCTTGAGATTGTAGGCCAGCACGTGCAAGGCCATCTCGGTCCTCACCCGCTTCAGCGTCTTCATCTGGAAGTGCGTCGCGCCCATCCAGGCCTTGAGGGTGCCGAAGGGATGCTCGGCCGTCTCGCGCCGCCGACGCATCGCCTCCGGGTGCTCGTCGAGCCGCCTCTCGACGGCCTCGAGAATGTGTTCGTGCTGCCAACGGGTGATGCGGCGCTGCTTGGCCGTGGTGCAGCGATGCTTGATGGCGCATCCCTGACAGGCGTTGGTCCAGTAGCGCCGCATGCTCAGCCCCCTCTCCTGGCTGGTGAAGCGGTAGACCAAACGCTCGCCGGCCGGGCAGCGATAGACATCGTCGGCGGCCAGATAGACGAAGTCCTGTTTGCCGAAGCGGCCCTTGGCCTTGGCTCCAGAGGTCAGCGGCTTAGGCAATGTGACGGTGATGCCGGCCTCATCGCAGGCCAGAATCTCCTTGCCGTTGTAGTAGCCGCGATCGGCAACGACATCCAACTCGTCGGTCTCCAGAGCCGCCTTGGTCCGCTTCGCCATGGCTGAGAGCTGGGCGCGGTCGGTGCCCTGATTGGTCACCTCGTGGGCAACGATCAGGTGATGCTTGGTGTCGACGGCGGCCTGAACGTTGTAGCCCACCACGCCGGAACCCCGGCCGCTCGTCGCCATCGAGCGGGCATCGGGATCGCTCAGAGAGATCTGCTGGTCCGGGCTCGCACGCCGCTCGACTTCAAGCGCCTTCAGGCGCCGCATCTCCTGCTTGAGGATCGCAATCTTGTCGGCCAGACGAGTCGTCTTGGTCGTCCGCGCCAGCGACGGCTCTTGCCGGTCGGCGCTGTCCAACTGGTCCAGATAGCGCGCAACGCTCGCCTCGATCTGCGCCACCCGCCGCGCCATCTTGGCCCGCGTGAAGTTCCTGTCCCGGCTGTTGACCGCCTTGAACTTACTGCCGTCGATCGCCACGCTCGCCTCGGCGAACAGCCCCAGTTGCCGGCACAGGGCGACGAACCGGGCGCAGACCTTGCGGATCGCACGGCCGTTGTCCTTGCGGAAGTCGGCGATCGTCTTGTGATCCGGCGCCAGCCGGCCGACCAGCCACATCACTTCCACATTGCGCCCGGCCTCCCTCTCGAGCCGACGGCTCGACTGAACCCGGTTGAGATAGCCGTAGATGTAGAGCTTCAACAAATCGCAAGGATGATAGGCCGGCCTGCCGGTCGCCAGCGGCTCGACCCGGTTAAAGCCGAGACCCCCAAGATCGAGCTCATCGACGAAGACGTCGATCGCCCGAACCGGGGTGTCCTCGCCGATCCAGTCTTCCAGGCGCTCGGGAAACAACGTGCCCTGGCTGCGATCGACACCCTCCACAAAACGCTTCATCAGACCCTCCCGCCAAAGCACAAGAGAATCATAACACCATCGACGTATTCACACAGGCTGGGTCATGAGCAGACCTCCAGCGATCTCGTCTTCGAAGTCCGGTTCGGAGCGGTAAGCGGACGTGCCCGCATGCGCGACGAGGCAAGCAAACCGGCCAAGGGCGACTAGCTGATCTAATCGGCGAGCAGGCGCGCATCGCCGGCTGGTGTCTCGCGCGGCGCGACGTCGGTGTCGAACTGCAGCTCGGCGAGGCGGGCGTAGAGGCCGCCCTGGGCGATCAGCTCGTGGTGCGTGCCCTCGGCGACGGCGCGCCCGTGGTCCATGACGACGATCCGGTCGGCCTTGAGAACGGTCGCCAGGCGATGGGCGATGACGATCGTGGTGCGGCCGGCCATCAGCCGCTCGAGCGCTTGTTGCACCATGCGTTCGCTTTCCGCGTCGAGCGCGCTGGTCGCCTCGTCGAGCAACAGCACCGGCGCGTTGCGCAGGACCGCCCGGGCGATGGCGATGCGTTGGCGCTGGCCACCCGAGAGCTGTACGCCGCGCTCGCCGAGGTAGGTGCCGAAACCGTCGGGCAGCCGATCGATGAATTCGCTCGCCGCGGCGGCATCGGCGGCGGCGCGCAGCTCTGCGTCGCTCGCCTCGGGCCGGCCGTAGCGGATGTTCTCGGCGGCGTCGGCGGCGAACACGACTGGTTCCTGCGGCACCAGGGCGAGGCGCGCGCGGACCTCGGCTGGATCGGCGTCGCGCAGATCGACGCCGTCGAGCGTGATGGTCCCGTTGCCCGGGTCGTAGAAGCGGAGCAGGAGTTGGAAGACGGTCGTCTTGCCGGCACCCGAGGGACCGACCAGGGCGACCGTCTCGCCGGCGGAAACCCTGAGACTGAAGTGGTCGAGCGCCGATAACTCGGGGCGCGCCGGATAGCGGAAAGTGATGTCGTCGAACGCGACGACACCCTTGGGCGGCGTCGGCAGGGCGACCGGCGCGGCCGGCGCGGCCGGCGCGGCGATGCCGGGCGCGGTGGTCAGCAAATCCATCAGTCGCTCGGTCGCGCCCGCCGCGCGCTGCAGCTCGCCGACCACCTCGCTCAAGGCGCCGACCGAGCCGGCGACGACCACGGCGTAGAAGACGAAGGCCGACAGCTCGCCCGCGCTGACCCGCCCGGCGATGACGTCGTGCCCGCCGATCCACAAGACCGTGCCGACCGCGCCGAACACGGTGACGATGACGAAGGCGGTGAGCATGGCGCGCGCGCTGATCCGGCCGACCGCGGCGCCGAAGGCGTCCTCGACGCGCGCACCGAATCGGTCGCGCTCGAGCGGCTCGCGGCCGAAGGCCTGGACGGTGCGCACCGCGTGCAGGCTCTCGTCGATATGCGCGCCGATATCGGCGACGCGGTCCTGACTGAGGCGCGACAGGCGGCGCACGCGGCGGCCGAAGACGACGATCGGCAGGATCACCACCGGCACGACCAAGAACACCAGCGCGGTCAACTTGGGACTGGTGATGGCCAAAAGCGCCGTACCGCCGAACAGCAGCAGCATGTTGCGCAGCGCCATCGACGTGGTCGCGCCGAGCACGACCTGCAGCACGGTGGTGTCGGTGGTCAGCCGCGAGACGATCTCGCCGGTGCGCGTCGCCTCGAAGAACGCCGGGCTGATGCCGACGACGTGGCCGTAGACCGCGCGCCGGATGTCGGCGACGACGCGCTCGCCGATCCACGAGACCAGGTAATAGCGGCCATAGCTCGCCATCGCGAGCAGCGCGGTGACGCCGAGCATGACGATCAGCGCCTGGTCCAAGAGCGCCGTGTCGTCGCCACTGAAGCCCTCGTCGACCAGCCGGCGCAGGCCGAAACCGAGCGCCAGCACCGTGCCCGCCGCGGTTATCAGCGCGACCATGGCGCCCGCGATAGCCAATTTGTAGGGCGCCAGAAACGGCAGCACGCGGCGCAGCTGGCCGAGCTCGCGGCCACGCGTGCGGTCGCCGGCGACATCGTCGGTTCCGGGTCGCCTCATCGGCCGCGCCGCCTAACTGCGGCCGCTGCTTGGGAGACAGCCTTGAAACTGCCGAAACTCACGGTCATGTAGTGTTTTGCCCGCCCTAGCACGGACTTCTCACCATGGACAGGCGCGTCATCGCGTCGGGCGGTCGCCGATCCGCCAGGAGAAGGCCGCGGCGCGTAGCCTGGGCTACGCGCAAGGCCTTCGACGCCGCGGGCGGCCCGGGCGGCGCGACCCGAAGGGCGGCGGATCTCGGACGACAGGCCGCGTCAAAGCGCTTGCCCGATGCGCAAGCATCGGGCGGCACGCTTTTCCTAGTCTGTCGTCCGATATCCGCCGTGCCGCACCTGTCCATGGTAAGAAGGCAGAGCTTGCGCCCGTCAAATTGCGGGGCGGGCTATCGGTATCGCATGGCGGCGGACAACACAAGGCCGCTAGGCAAGACAGATCAAGACGGTTAGGCGAAAAGTCGACTTGCCGGACGGCTTCGGCTTGGCTATAACTCGCGCCCGGTCCGAGGAGCACTGTGATGAAAAAAGATATCCACCCCGATTACCACGAAATCAACGTGGTGATGACTGACGGTACGAATTTCACGACGCGTTCGACCTGGGGCGAGCCCGGCGCCACGATGACGCTCGACGTCGATCCCAAGTCGCACCCGGCGTGGACCGGCGGCGCGACGCGTGTCGTCGACCGCGGTCAGGTGGCGAAGTTCCGCAAACGCTTCGGCAGCTTCGGCCTCAAGTAACCGCTGCGCGCGGGCCGCTTTGCGCGGCTCCGCGATTGACTCGAAACGCGCAGACTTCTATAGAGCGGGACAAGTTTTCGTCCCGTCCAGAACAATCGGAATTACGGAGCATAACCGGTGAAACGCACGTTCCAGCCCAGCGTCCTCGTCCGCAAGCGGCGCCATGGATTTCGCGCCCGCATGGCGACCGCTGGTGGCCGCAAGGTTCTGGCCAATCGCCGCGCCAAGGGGCGCAAGCGGCTCTCAGCCTGATTTCGATGGTCGTCCGCATCGCGCGGCTCAAGCGGCGTGCCGAATTCCTGCGCGTCGCCAGTACGCGGCGGAAGTGGGTAACGCCCGGCCTCATTCTTCAGGCGGCTGACGGCGCCGCGGAAGGCGATTTCCGCGTCGGCTTTACGGCCAGCCGCAAGGTTGGCGCTGCGGTCGCGCGCAACCGGGCACGCCGTCGCCTGCGCGCCGTCGTCGACCGGGTCATGCCGACGCGCGCCCGGCCCGGCACCGATTACGTCGTCATCGCGCGTCAGGCGACCGTCGCGCGCCCGTTCGACGCGTTGGTCGGCGACATGGAAGAAGCATTCGACCGGCTCGCCGCGAAGCACCAGCGCGCCACGGAACGAGGGCAAGGGAAAGCCGCGACATGAAAGTCATAAGCCTGCTGCTGCGCGGCCTCGTCCGCCTCTATCAGTGGACGATCTCGCCGATTCTCGCGCCGCGCTGCCGGTTCCTGCCGACCTGCTCGGAATATGCCATCGACGCGATCGACCGGCATGGCCCGTTCGCGGGCGGCTGGCTCGCGCTCAAGCGCATTGCCCGCTGCCACCCGTGGGCCGGCTGGGGCTACGATCCGGTACCCGACGCGGGCGCGCGGCGCGACGCCGACGACGATCATGCCGCGGCCTGACCCAGCAGCGGAACAACTGACATGACCGACCAGAAAAACCTGCTGCTGTTCGTCGGCATCACTATGGTGATCCTGATCGGCTTCGAGTTCCTCTATGTCGCGCCGCAACGGGAGCAGTTCGAAGAACAGCAGGCGTTGCAGCAGGCAATCGACGACGCCAACCAAGAGGCGCAGCCGCCGGCCGCGCCACAGGCGCCATCGACGGCGGGCGGTGGCGAAGCGCCGGCGCTGCCCGGCACCGCCGCGACGCCCGGCGGCGAAGGCGCGATCAGCCGGGACATGGCGCTCGCCCAGACGTCGCGCGTCGCGATCGCGGCGCCGCGCGTCGGCGGCTCGATATCGCTGACCGGCGGGCGGATCGACGACCTGACCCTGATCGATTACAACGAGACGCTCGAGCCGGACAGCCCGAAGATCGACCTCCTGCTCCCGGTCGGCACCGCCGACGCCTATTACGCCGAATTCGGCTGGGTGCCCCAGGACGCGACGGTCGCGGTGCCGAGCAGCGAAACCGAGTGGACGGCCGACGCCGCGGCGCTGGTGGTCGGCACACCGGTTAATCTGAGCTGGGACAACGGCAACGGCCTGCGCTACGTCAACCGGTTCGAAATCGATGCCGACTACATGTTCACAGTCACCCAGCGCGTCGAAAACTCGGGCGTGACACCGGTGACGCTGTATCCCTACGGCCTGATCAGCCGGAGCGAGACACCGGTGACGCTCGGTTTCTATATCCTGCATGAGGGGCTGCTCGGCGTCTTCAACGGCACGCTCGACGAACAGGATTACGACGATCTGCAGGAAAAGGGCACGATCAACGCCTCGAGCACGGGCGGCTGGATCGGCATCACCGACAAGTACTGGTTGGTCGCGCTGGTGCCTGACCAGGCGGCGCCGTTCTCTGCGCGTTACGTCTTCAATCCACGCGGCGGTCGGGACAAATACCAGGTCGACTACCAACGCGAGGCCATGGTCGTGCTGCCTGGCGGCAGCATCGAAGTGACCGATCATCTCTTCGCCGGCGCCAAGGAAGTGCGTGTCCTCGACAACTACCAGAATGCCCTGAGCATCACCAATTTCGACCTCGCCGTCGACTGGGGCTGGTTCTATTTCCTGACCCGCCCGTTCTTCCTGATTCTCAGTTACTTCACCAAGCTGATCGGCAACTTCGGCCTCTCGATCCTGCTGTTCACGGTGATCATCAAGCTGATCTTCTTCCCGCTCGCCAACAAGTCGTACAAGTCGATGAGCAAGATGAAGAAGCTGCAGCCCAAGATGGTCGAGATGAAAGAGAAGTACGGCGACGACAAGGCCAAGCTGCAGCAGGAGATGATGGCACTCTACAAGGCGGAGAAGGTCAACCCGATGTCGGGTTGCCTGCCTATCATCGTCCAGATTCCGGTGTTCTTCGCGCTCTACAAGGTGCTGTTCGTCTCGATCGAGATGCGCCACACGCCGTTCTACGGCTGGATCCGGGACCTCTCGGCGCCCGATCCGACGACCGTGTTCAATCTCTTCGGGCTGATCCCCTGGACGCCGCCCGACATGCTGCTGATCGGTGTCTGGCCGCTGATCATGGGCGCCACCATGTGGTTGCAGCAGAAGCTCAACCCGACGCCGCCCGATCCGACCCAGGCCAAGATCATGATGATGCTGCCCATTGTGTTCACCTTCATCCTGGCGCGCTTCCCGGCCGGCTTGGTAATCTACTGGTGCTGGAACAACACGCTTTCGATCGCCCAGCAATGGTTCATCATGCACAAGATGGGCGTCAAGATCGGGGATTCGGGCAGTGCCGCCAAGCCGACCGACAAGTCTTCTTGACGGCGCCAACGACGCGGCCGCGATCGAGGCCGGCCGCAAGCTCTTCGCGCAGACCTGCGACTTCGTCACCGGCGCCGCGAGCCACGATGGCCTGCCCGCCGCGGCATTGGTCGAGGTCGCCTTCGCCGGGCGTTCGAACGTCGGCAAGTCGAGCCTGATCAACGCGCTGACCGGGCGCCGCACGCTGGCGCGCACGTCGAACACGCCGGGCCGCACCCAGCAGATCAACTTCTTCGATCTCGGCGGCCGACTCATGCTGGTCGACCTGCCCGGCTACGGCTACGCCAAGGCGCCGCGCGCCGAAATCGACGCCTGGACCGATCTGGTCAACGCCTATCTGGTCGACCGGCCGACGCTGCGCCGCATCTGCCTGCTGATCGACGCGCGCCATGGCGCCAAGGACAACGACCGCCGGGTGATGGCGATGCTCGACACCGCCGCGGTGACCTATCAGGCGGTGCTGACCAAGGCCGACAAGGTCACGTCGGCCGCGCTCGAAGACGTCGTGGCGGCCCTCGGCGGCGAGCTCGCCCGCCACGCCGCGGCACACCCCGAGATCGCGGTCACCAGCGCGCAATCGGGCGACGGCATCGCCAATTTGCGCGCCACACTCGCAGCGCTGGCAGGTCCCAAAGAGTTCGTTTAGAGTCCCGCGCCATGACCAAGTCCCGCAATTCCGACGTCAAGCACTGGCTGCGCACCGCCGCGACGATCTCGGAGGCCCTGCCCTATCTGCGCCGCTTCTCGGGCAAGACCTTCGTGATCAAATACGGCGGCCACGCGATGGGCGACGATCGGCTGGCGGCGAGCTTCGCCAATGATATCGTGCTGATCAAGCAGGTCGGCATCAACCCGGTCGTGGTGCATGGCGGCGGACCGCAGATCGGCGACATGCTCGAACGTCTCAAGATCCATAGTTCCTTCGTCGACGGCCTGCGCGTCACCGACGCCGACACCGTCGAGATCGTCGAGATGGTGCTGTCGGGCAGCATCAACAAGCAGATCGTCACCTTGATCAACGCCGCCGGCGGTCACGCCGTCGGGCTGTCGGGCAAGGACGGCCGACTGATCGAGGCACGCAAGCTGCAGCGCACGCAGCGCGACCCCGACTCGAACATCGAGCGAGTCCTCGACCTCGGCTTCGTCGGCGAGCCGGTGCGCATCAACATCGGCGTGCTCGAGGTCTTCGCCAAGTCCGACATGATCCCGGTGATCGCGCCGATCGGCGTCGGCGAGAACGGCGAGACGTACAACATCAACGCCGACACCGCCGCCGGCGCAGTCGCCGAGGCGCTCGGCGCCTACCGGCTGATGATGCTGACCGACGTGGCCGGCGTGAATGACGCCGACGGCGAACTGGTCTCGCGCATGTCGATCGAGAAAGGCCGCGCGCTGATCGCCGACGGCACCATCGCCGGCGGCATGATCCCCAAGGTCGAGACCTGCCTCGCGGTGGTCGAGGCCGGCGCCGACGCGGCGCATATCCTGGACGGCCGCGTGCCGCATACGCTGCTCGTCGAGGTGTTCACCGCATCCGGCACCGGCACCATGATCGAGGCCAGCTGAGCGGCGCCATGGACGTCTTGACCAAACGCGCGGAATTCGACCATGTCGAGACCTGGATCTTCGATCTCGACAACACGCTTTATCCTGCGCGCTTCAACCTGTTCGACCAGGTCGACCTGCGGATCGGCCAGTTCATCGCCCAGGCGCTCGAAGTCGACCACGACGAAGCGCGCCGCGTGCAGAAGCAGTACTTCCGGGCCCATGGCACGACCCTGCGCGGCCTGATGGACCACCATGGCGTGGCTCCCGCCGACTTCCTCGAATTCGTGCACGAGATCGACTACCACCTGATCCCGCCGAATGCCGAGCTGGAGCGCGCGCTCGGCCGATTGCCAGGGCGCAAGATCATCTTCACCAACGGGACGACCGACCACGCCGACCGGGTGATGGACCGCCTGGGCGTCGCGCATCATATCGAGGGCGTCTTCGACATCGTCGATGCCGACTACGTGCCCAAGCCGGAACCGGGCCCCTACGACACCATGCTCGCACGCTTCGGGATCGACCCGCGCCGCGCGATCATGGTCGAGGACATCGCGCGCAACCTGGCGCCCGCGGCGGCGCTCGGCATGACCACCGTATGGGTGCGCACGACCAGCCAGTGGGGTCAGCAAGGCAGCGGCGATGATTATGTCCACCACATTATCGACGACCTCGCCGACTGGCTGATCGCCTTCGTCGACGGCGCGCCCGGCGGTTGACAGACCACGCCGCGAAGTTAGGTTACCCTCATTCCACTCCTCATCTCGGGCTAGGCCATGACAGATAGCGACCTGCAGAAAATCATCGACGACGCCTGGGAGCAGCGCGACAGCGTCGGGCTCGACAGCGCCCCGGCGCTGCACGCCGCGGTCGACGCCGCGCTCGACGGCCTCGATAGCGGCCGCCTGCGCGTCGCCCAGAAGATCGACGGCGCCTGGCATGTCAACCAATGGCTCAAGAAGGCCGTGCTGCTGTCGTTCCGGCTCAAGCCGACGGCAACGATCCCCGGCGCGCCGGGCGACGCCGCGCCGTGGTACGACAAGGTGGCGTCCAAGTTCGAAGGCTGGGGAACGCCCGAGTTCGAGGCCGCCGGCTTCCGCGCCGTGCCGTCCTGCATCGTGCGCCATTCGGCGCATGTCGCGGCCGGCGTCGTCTTGATGCCGTGCTTCATCAACGTCGGCGCCTATGTCGGCGAAGGCACCATGATCGACACCTGGGCGACGGTGGGAAGCTGCGCCCAGATCGGTAAGAACTGTCACATCTCGGGCGGTGCCGGCATCGGCGGCGTGCTCGAGCCGCTGCAGGCCGAGCCGGTGATCATCGAGGACAACTGCTTCATCGGCGCCCGCAGCGAGGTCGCCGAGGGCGTCATCGTCGAGACCGGCGCGGTGCTCTCGATGGGCGTCTACATCGGCGCCTCGACCAAGATCGTCGACCGCGCCAGTGGCGAGATCCACTACGGCCGGGTGCCGGCCTATTCGGTGGTGGTGTCGGGCACCCTGCCCCCCAAGTCTTCGTCCGGGACTGACGCCAACACCCTGGACCCCAGCCTCTACTGCGCCGTCATCGTCAAGCAGGTCGACGAGCGGACCCGGTCCAAGACCTCGCTCAACGAGCTGCTGCGCACATGACCAACGACATCGACCCGGTCGCGCTGGCCCGTGCACTGATCGCCTGTCCCAGCGTGACGCCGCACGACGGCGGCGCGCTCGGCGTTCTCGAGAATGCGCTAGCCGGTTTCGGCTTCACCAGCCACCGGCTCAGCTTCGACGAGCCGGGCACCGAGCCGGTCGACAACCTGTACGCCCGGCTCGGTGACGGCGCGCCTAATTTCTGCTTCGCCGGCCATACCGACGTGGTGCCGGTCGGCGACGATGCCGCCTGGTCGCTCGATCCATTCGGCGCCGAGATCGTCGACGACGTGCTCTACGGCCGCGGCGCGGTCGACATGAAGGGCGCAATCGCGTGCTTCGTCGCCGCCGTGGCGCGCTTCCTGGCGACGCGCGGTGGTCGATTCGACGGCTCGATCAGCTTGCTTATCACCGGCGACGAGGAAGCGGTGGCGATCAACGGCACGCGCAAGGTGCTCGAATGGATGGCCGAGAACGGCGAGACGATCGACGCCTGCGTCGTCGGCGAGCCGACCAACCGCGAGACGCTTGGCGACATGGTCAAAATTGGCCGCCGTGGCTCGATCTCGGGCACGCTTACCGTGCGTGGCACCCAGGGCCACGTCGCCTATCCGCAGCTCGCCGACAATCCGGTGCCGCGGCTGGTCAGGACGCTCGCGGCGCTCGACGACCGGGTGCTCGACGAGGGCACCGAGCACTTCCAGCCGTCCAACCTCGAGGTCACCACGATCGACGTCGGCAATACCGCCGGCAACGTCATTCCGGCCGAGGCGTCGGCAGAATTCAACATCCGCTTCAACGACCACCATACCGGCGCGAGCCTGAGCGAGTGGCTGCACGCGACCTGCGCCGAACACGCCGGCGAACACGAGCTCGGCTTGCACCACAGCGGCGACGCCTTCCTGACGCCGCCCGGCCCCTTGAGCGCGCTGATGAGCGAGACCGTGGCGCGCGTGCTCGGCGTTCCACCCGAGCTCAGCACGACCGGCGGCACCTCGGACGCCCGCTTCATCAAGGACTACTGCCCGGTGGCGGAATTCGGCCTGGTCGGCCAGACCATGCACAAGGTCGACGAACGCGTCGCGCTCAAGGAGTTGCACGCGCTGACCGACGTCTACGCCGCCGTGCTCGACGCCTACTTCGCCGACTGATGCCGGGCGTCGCCGACTGATGCCAAAGCTCGCCGAGGTCGGCCGCGCGATTTACGGCGCCTGGCGCCTGATGCTGTTCGACGCCGGCGGCATGGCGTATCTCGACACCTCGATCGACGGTTTCTGGCGCTCGTTTTTCGCCGCCGTCGTCGTCGCGCCGGCCTATGTGGTGTTCGTCGTCACTGGTCTCACAACGGCCGACGCCGAGGCCGTCGATCCCGCTTGGGCGGCGCTGGTCAAGGGCGGCGCCTATCTCATGAGCTGGGTCGTCTTCCCGGCCGCCGCCGTCTTCGTCACGCGGCTGCTCGGCGTGACCGGGCGCTACATCCCGTTGATCGTTGCCTACAACTGGTCGAACGTGCCGCCGCTGCTGATCCTGTTGCCGGCCGCGATGCTGACCGCCTCGGGCAGCGGGATCGGCGAGACCATAGGGACACTCGCGCTTCTGTTCATCCTAGTCTACGAGTGGTTCGTCGTGCGCGTCGCGCTCGGCGTCGCCGCGTTCACCGCGGTCGGCATCGTCGTCCTCGACGTCTTGCTGGGCCTGATCATCCAGATGAGCACGACAAGTCTGCTATAGAAATTTGTGCGGTCACCTTCGGTGACCTGCGCTCATTCGCCGCGCATGCTCTTCGCCGAACGGTCGGCGGCCCGCGGTCGCGGGCTGGTAGATTCGGGTCAATAACGCACCGCGACCAGATAGAGACCTTCCGCGGGCGCCGTCGGGCCGGCGGCGGAACGGTCGCGTGCGGCCAGCGCGGCGGCGACGTCGTCGGCCGTCCACTTGCCTTCGCCGACCAGCTTGAGTGTGCCGACCATGTTGCGCACCTGATGGTGCAGGAACGAGCGCGCCCGCGCGGTCGCGATGATCTCGTCGCCGTCGCGTTCGACGGTCAGCGCATCGAGCGTCTTGTCGGGTGATTTCGCCTGGCACTCGCTGGCGCGGAAGCTGGTGAAGTCGTGGTGACCGACAAGCCCCCGCGCGGCGCCGTCCATGGCGGCGACATCGAGCGGCTTGGCGACCCACCAGGCGCGGCCGCGATCGAGCGCCAGCGGGCCGCGTCGGTTGGTGATGCGGTAGCGATAGGTCCGCTCGACCGCCGAGCGACGCGCGTCGAAATCGCTGCCGACCGCCTCGACCGCGACGACCGCGATCGCCGCCCGACCCAGGTGGTGGTTGACCGCGTCGCGCACCACGTCGGCCTCCCGGGCGCGCGCCAGATCGAGATGTGCGACCTGGCCCAACGCGTGAACGCCCGCGTCAGTGCGCCCGGCGCCGTGGACCGTGACGCGCTCGCCCGAGAACGCCGCGACCGCTTCTTCGAGCGCCTGTTGGATCGACGGCCCATTGTCCTGACGCTGCCAGCCGACGAACCCGCAACCGTCGTATTCGAGGGTGAGCTTGTAGCGCGGCATGATTAGCCGAGCACCGAGCCGACGGCGAGGCGCGCGCCGCGCAGATAGGCCGCGCCATCGGCCGGCGCCTTGCCGGCGCGCTGCACCGTGACCAGTCTGAGCGCGGCCGCGCCACAGGCGACCGTCGGCTCGTCGCCGATCAGCGTGCCCGGTGCGCCGATGCCGTCGACGACGTCCGCCGCGAGCACCTTCACCGCCGTCCCGCCGACCTCGAACCAGGCGCCTGGCCGCGGCGCGAAGGCACGCACCAGGCGTTCCAACTCGACGGCCGGCCGATGCCAGTCGAGGCGGCCTTGCTGCTTGGTCAGTTTGGCGGCGTAGGTGGCGCCATCCTCGGGCTGAGGCGTCGCCGTGAGCGTGCCCGCCGTGGCCTGATCGAGCGCCGCGACGATCAGCCGGCCGCCAAGCACCGCGAGGTCGTCGTGCAGTGTCCCGCCGGTCGCATCGGCCGGCACGGGCACGCGCTCGACCAGCAGCACAGGGCCGATGTCAACGCCCTCTGCCATCCGGATGATGGCGACGCCGGTCGCCGCGTCGCCGGCCTCGATGGTGCGCGGGATCGGCGCCGGACCGCGCCACCGCGGCAGCAACGACGGATGAACGTTCAAACAGCCGAGCCGGGGCGCGTCGAGCACCGCGCGCGGCAGGATCTGCCCATAGGCGACGACGACGCAGGCATCGCAGCCCAACGCGGCAAAGTCCGCCTGCGCGGCCTCGTCGCGCAGGCTCGTCGGCGTTGCCACGTCGAGGCCCAACCGCTCGGCGGCGTCATGCACCGGGGTTTGCCGCGGTTTGTGGCCGCGCCCGGCGGGCCGGGGCGGTTGGCTGTAGACGCGGGCGATGTCGTGGCCGGCGGCGTGGATGGCTTCGAGCGACGGCACGGCGAACGCCGCCGTGCCCATGAAGACGAGGCGGAGGACAGGCATGGTTAGGCGCTTTTCAGCGCCCGCGCCTTGCGCAGCTTGGTCAGCCTGCGAAGGATGATGCTGCGCCGGACCGCCGACAGGTGGTCGACGAACAGGATGCCCTCGAGGTGGTCCATCTCGTGCAGGATGCAGCGCGCCAGCAGGCCCTCGGCGTCGATCTCCTGCTCGACCCCGTCGGCGTCGAGGTGGCGCAGCTTGACTTCGCCGGGCCGCCGCAGTTCGACGAATTGGTCGGGCAGCGAGAGACAGCCTTCCTCGGCCATGACCTGCTCGTCCGACACCCAGACGATCTCCGGGTTGACCAGCCGAAGCGGCGCGCTGGGCTCGCCCTCGCGCGCGATGTCGATGACGATGACGCGCTTGGCGACGCCGACCTGGATCGCCGAGATGCCGACGCCGGGCGCGTCGTGCATGGTTTCGATCATGTCGTCCATCAGCTTGCGCAGACCGTCGTCGACCCGCTCGACGGGCTCGGACTTGATCTTGAGGCGCGCATCGGGCGCGATGATGATGGGCAGGATCGACATGGCGCGGAGTTTAGCTCTTTCCTCGAATTTGCAACAGCGTAGGTAAGTTGGCGCGTCGTCGGCGTCAAGCCGTGCTAATGTCGCCGCCGAGCGCGATGGTGAAGAGGAATTGGACATGGACGCCGGCTGGTTGATCGTCGTCGCCGCCGTGTTGGCGGCGGGGCTCGCGGCGCTCGCCGTCTTTCTCTTGTCGGCGCAGAAGGAGTTGAGCGGCCGGCTCGCCCAGATGGCCGAGACCAGCGCCGCGGCACAAGCGACCATCAACAAGACGCTCGAGGAGCGCCTCGACGCGGTAACCAAGCGCCTCGGCGACGGCCTCGAGCAGTCCACGGTCCGCACCCAGAAGACGATCGGCGACATCCAGTCGCGGCTCGCCGTCATCGACGCCGCCCAGAAGAACCTCACCGAGCTGGCCGGCCAGGTCGTCGGCCTGCAGGACATCCTGGCCAACAAGCAGGCGCGCGGCGCCTTCGGCGAGGTCCAGCTCGAGGACCTGGTACGCAACATCCTGCCGCCCTCGGCCTATGAATTCCAGGCGACGCTCGCCAACGGCAAGCGCGCCGACTGCCTGATCAAGCTGCCCGACCCGCCGGGGCCGATCGTGGTCGACGCCAAGTTCCCGCTCGAGAGCTATCACGCGCTGCGCGCGGCGCAAGACGACGCCTCAAAACTCGCCGCCGGACGGGCCTTCGGCCAGGACATCTTGAAGCATATCAAAGACATCGCCGAGCGCTACATCGTTCCCGGCGAGACCGCCGAATCGGCGCTCATGTTCCTGCCGTCGGAGGCGGTCTACGCCGAGCTTCACGCCGAGTTCCCGGAAGTCGTCGAGCGCTCGTACAGGGCGCGCGTCTGGATCGTCTCGCCGACCACGCTGTGGGCGCTGTTGAACACCGTGCGCGCGGTGCTCAAGGACGTCCAGATGCACGAACAGGCCGGCATCATCCAGAAGGAGGTGCTGACCATGCTGAGCGACGTCGCGCGGCTCGACGACCGCGTCGGCAAGCTGCAGCGCCACTTCGACCTGACGAGCGAGGACATCCGCCAGATCCGCATCTCGACCGAAAAGGTGACCAAGCGCGGCGAACGCATCGAGGGCCTCGAGCTCGGCGAGAACGACGCCGCCGAGGAGCTGCCAGTCCCGCCGGTCACCCCGCTCGAAGTGAAGGAGGGCTGAACGGCCCGAACCGTCACCGCCGCATTGCGTCCCCTTGCGTCAAACCTTCTGGCGCGCCTTGAGGGCCGCGGCCAGCGTGCCGTCGTCGAGGTATTCGAGCTCGCCGCCGACCGGCACGCCCTGGGCGAGCCGCGAGATCGTGACGTCGCAGTCGGCGAGGCGGTCGGCGATGTAATGCGCCGTCGTCTGGCCGTCGACCGTCGCACTGGTCGCGAGGATCACCTCGGTGACCTCGGGCGCCGCGGCACGGGCCACCAGCCCGGCGATGTTGAGGTCCTCGGGGCCGATGCCGTCGAGCGGCGACAGCACGCCGCCGAGCACGTGAAAGCGGCCCTTGAAGACGCCGGTGCGCGCCAGCGCCCAGAGGTCGGCGACCTCCTCGACGATGCAGATGACCGATCGATCGCGCCGCCCGTCCTGGCACAGCGCGCATGGATCGGCGGTATCCAGGTTGCCGCACACCGAACACGGCGCGACGCGCTCGGCCGCGACGCCAAGCGCGGCAACCAGCGGCGCCAGCACGGTGTCGCCGTGCTTCAACAGGTAGAGCGTCGCGCGGCGCGCCGAACGCGGCCCGAGGCCGGGCAGCTTGGCGAGCAACTGGATAACGCGGTCGATTTCGGATGTCGTCACGGCGACGCGACCCGAGCGATCAGAACGGCAATTGCATGCCGGGCGGCAGTTGCAGGCCGCCGGTCAGTTTCTGCAATTCCTCGCTGGCGTGGGCGTCGACCCGCGTCTTGGCGTCGTTGACAGCGGCAACGACCAGATCCTCGAGCACCTCGATGTCGGCGGGATCGGCGAGTGCCGGGTCGATCTTGATGCCGCGCAGCTCGCCCTTGCCGTTGAGCGTCGCGGTAACCAGCCCACCGCCGGCGGCGCCCGAGATCTCGACCGCCTCGAGCTTGGCCTGCATCTCGGCCATCTTCGACTGCATCTCCTGCGCCTGCTTCATCAGGCGGCCGATGTTCGTCATGTCGCCTCCTCTTTGTCCGCGTCGCCGGGCGGCGTCGCGCGCGGCCTGACGTCGGTTACCTTGGCGTCGGGGAACGTGTCGAGCACCGCCTTGACCAGCGGGTGTTGCTCGGCCTCGGCGATCGCCTCGCCGAGAGCTTGCGCCGCCTGCTCGCCGAGTGTCGGCGCGCCGTCGTCGCTCGACACCACGGCGACCCAGCGTTGGCCGGTCCAATTGGTCAGCTTCTCGCCCAGCGCGTTTGCCAACTTCGACGGCGCCTCGGGGGTCGGGTGGAACTCGATACGGCCGGTCTCGAAGCGCACCAGCCGGACGTGGTTTCGCAGATGGGTCGCAAGCACCATCTCAGCCTTCGCCTCGGCGAGCGCGATGACGTCGGCCAGGCTGGTCGGCTGCGGCGGACCGTCGGGCACCGGGGCCGGCGCGACCTCGACCAGCTCGGCGGGCGCCGTGGCGGCCATGCCGCGGTGTGCGCCGTCATCGGAGGAACGGGATGCGGCGGCTGGCGGCGGTGCCGGCGCCGCGCCACCCTTGGTGAGCGCCTTGACCAGCTCGGCCGGCGCCGGCAGCTCGGCGACATAGGCGAGCCGCACCATGACCATCTCGACCGCGGACAGCGGATTGGGCGCGACGCGCGCCTCGCCGAGGCCCTTCATGAGCATCTGCCAGCAGCGCGCCAGCACGGGCATCGAGAGACGCCCGGCGAGGTCGGTGCCGCGTTTCCGCTCGGCCTCGGGCACGTTGATCGCGCCCGCCGCGTCGGGCACCACCTTGACCCGCGTCAGCCAGTGGGTCAGCTCCAAGAGGTCCTGGAGCACGACCAGCGGGTCGACGCCGGCGGCGTACTGGCGCGCCAGCGCGTCGAGCGCGCTCTTGATCTCGCCCGCCATCAGCGCCTCGAACAGGTCGAACACCTGGATGCGATCGGCGAGGCCGAGCATGTCCGAGACCTGCTGCTCGTCGATCGTCGCGCCGGCATGGGCAATCGCCTGGTCGAGGATCGACAGCGCGTCGCGCACCGAGCCGTCGGCCGCGCGTGCGATCAGCGCGAGCGCCGCGGGCTCCGCCGTCACCGCCTCCTTGGCCAGAATTTCCTCGAGATGGCCGACCAGCAGCGCGGCGTCGATGCGCCGTAAATCGAAGCGCTGACAGCGCGACACCACGGTGACCGGCACCTTGCGCGTCTCGGTCGTGGCGAAGATGAACTTGACGTGCGGCGGCGGCTCCTCGAGCGTCTTCAACAGCGCGTTGAAGGCGTTGCGCGACAACATGTGCACTTCGTCGACGATGTAGATCTTGTAGCGCGCCGAGACCGGCCGGTAGCGCACGCCCTCGATCAGCTCGCGGATGTCGTCGACGCCGGTGCGGCTGGCGGCGTCCATCTCGAGCACGTCGACGTGACGGTCCTCGGCGATCGCCACGCAGTGCTCGCATGCGCCGCAGGGCGTGATCGTCGGGCCACCCGCGCCGTCGGCGCCGATGCAGTTGAGCGCGCGCGCGAGGATGCGCGCCGTCGTCGTCTTGCCGACGCCGCGCACGCCGGTCAACAGATAGGCATGCGCCAGGCGCCCGCCCTCGATCGCGTTCGAGAGCGTGCGCACCAGCGCGTCCTGGCCGATCAATTCGGCGAAGATGGCAGGGCGATATTTGCGGGCGAGGACCCGGTAGGAACGATCGCTCGTTTCGGTGCTCATTCGGCTTGTCTGGCCCCGATACCTTTTAAGGTGGATGAGCGACGGGTGGGAGACTGAACGCCGACCCGGGCCGGTCTCGTTACGGCTGCTTCCTTCCGGACCTGACCGGGTTGGCGAGTGGCCCGTCCGTCGCCAGCCTCCCACCGCACTATAGCAGGAAGGCATGGCCGCGAAACAAGACTTAGGGCATTGTCCGGTCAGCTTTACGACGTAAAGCTGACCTGCGCTCAATCGCCGCGCATGCTTCCGCCGAACGGTCGGCGGCCCCCCCCCCCCCCCCCCCCCCCTCTTGTCCCACTAAGGTTGGCGCGGGCTGGCATGATACGACCGATACAGATCGATCGGCTCGTGCTTTGGCACCGTTCCGGGCCGACTTTTCGGTGGCTTGTCAGTGCCCGGCGGCTGTGCAAGGCTCCGGCCATGGCACGCATCAACGTCTATGCTGGCGGGACGCTCGACCGCCTCTCGGGCCATCGCGGCGACGCGGCCTGGATCGCCGCCCGGCGCGCCGATCCGGCGAGCCGCTACGTCGTCGTCTGGCGCAGTCGCTGCCTGGTAAGTGACGGCGAGCCGCCGCATATCGCGCTGTTGGACCACGCGACGATCCAGCCGGTCGTCGAAGATGCGGTGGAGGTCGCGCTGCTCGGCGTCGACGGCGGTGCCGCCTATTTCGCGGTCGGCCTGCCGGCGTCGACCGACGACCCGACCGAGGGCCCGCTCGCCGGGCTCGGCGCGTTCGAGGATCTGCGCGCGGTCGGCGGCCGCCTGACCGCGTCCGAGGCGGCCATGCTGGCGCTCTCGCGCGGCATCATGTACTGGCACGAGCGCCATCTGTTTTGCGGCGTCTGCGGCAGCCCGACCGCGAGCCGCGACGCCGGCTTCATCCGGTTGTGCGCCAACGACGCCTGCAACGCGCAGCATTTCCCGCGCACCGACCCGGCCGTGATCATGGCGGTGAGCGACGGCGACTACTGCCTGCTGGGCCGCGGCCGCGACTGGCCGAAGGGCCAGTATTCGACGCTCGCCGGCTTCGCCGAACCGGGCGAGAGCCTCGAGGAGGCGGTCGCCCGCGAGGTCGTCGAGGAATCGGGAATCGTGGTGCGCAACGTGCGCTATCATTCGTCGCAGCCGTGGCCGTTCCCCGGCTCGATCATGCTCGGCTTCCACGCCGAAGCGGCGACCACCGAGGTGACGGTCAACCACGACGAACTCGAGGACGCCCGCTGGTTCCACCGCGACGAGTTGTTGAACCCGCGCGACGGCTTCCGCCTGCCGCGCACCGAATCGATCGCCCGGCGCCTGGTCGAGGACTGGCTCTCGGGCGCGATCGACGGATAGGACAACAGACCTATAATAATGGGGTCAGACACTTTTATTATGGTTTATTTATAGATAGATAAATGGTGTCTGACCCCACTAGGCTTGAGTATCAAAATTGATTTAAACATATTGCAAATTTATACGGGGTCAGACACCATTATTATTCATTGACTATAAATAGTTAAAATAGAGTCTGACCCCGTATAAATTTGGCATGTCGTTGGGCGGCGGGCGCTCGCCTAGTCGGCCGATACCTCGACCTCGACCGAGTGCACGCAGGTGCTTTCGCCCATGTCGGTCTTGATGCCCGGGTTGAGCGCGTTGACGTTGACGCCCGCGCCCTCGCGCTTGGGCCAGCGGCCCTTATGGCTGAGCGCCGCGCCGCGCGGCACGATGTCGCTGACCTCGAGCGTCAGCGCGAGAGAGCCGACGTCGTTCGACAGGCGCACCGCGTCGCCGGCGGCGAGGCCGCGCTCGGCGGCGTCGTCCGGGTGCAGCGCGACGGTCGCCGGGCCGAGCTGCTCGGCGATCTTCTCGTCGTTGGCGTAGGAATCGTTCATCTGCCAAGCGGAAGCGGGCGTCAGCAGCCGGAGCCGGCCGCCGGTCGGCCGGGCGTCGGCGCCCGATTGCGGCACGCGCGGCAGGCCGGCGGCCTCGGCGCGCGCGCTGGCGATCTCGATGCGTCCGCTCGGCGTCGGGAACGCCAAGTCGTCGAAGGCGATGAAGGGCTCGTCGAAGGCCGGCACCGTTCCCTTCTCCTTGAGCGCGGCGAAGCCGCCGTCGACGCCCATCGCCTCGACCAGCGTCGCGATGATCGCCTCGTCCGTCTCGACCAGCTCGGGCTCGTCGAAGCCCATCGCCCGGGCCAGGCGGCGGAATATCTCCTGGTTCGGCAGCGCGCCGCCGATCGGCTCCTGGGCCTTGACCTGGGCCGCGACGACGAGGTTGAAGTAGGACGTCACGATGTCGTCGAACTCGAGGAAGCTCGCCGCCGGAAGCACGATATCGGCGAGATCGGCGGTGTCGGTCGCAAACAGCTCGATGACGACCGAGAACAGGTCCTCGCGCGCCAGCGCGGCGCGCAACCGGCGCTGCTGCGGCCCCGACGCCGCGACGTTCATGTTCCACGACAGGAAGGCGCGGCTCGCAGCGGCGTCTTCGAGGCGCTCGGCGAGGTCCATGTGGCTGATCGTCCGCGCGCCGCCCCGCCTGAGGTGGGGCGCCGCGAGATAGTCGCCGTCGAGCCCGCGATTGGCGGCGCCGTTGAGGTAATAGATGCCGGTGCCGGGCTTGCCGATATGGCCGGTCGCCGCGGGCAGCATGGCGCAGGCGCGAAACACGTTGCCGCCGCGCGGCTGGCGCTGCAGGCCCTGGCCGAGCCACAGCATCGACGGACCGGCGCCGTAGATGCGCGCGGCCTCGACGATCTTGGCGGCGGGCACGCCGGTCTCGGCCTCGCCCCACGCCGGGTCGCATCTGGCGATCTCCGGCGCGACCTCGTCCCAACCGATCACGTTGGCGGCGACGAAGGCGTCGTCGACCAAGCCGTCGCGCCGCATCACGTGCAGCAGCGCGAAGGCGAGCGCGGCGTCGCTGCCGGGGAACGGCCGCAGGTGCAGATCGGCGTCCTCGGCGGTCGGATGGCGCAGCGGATCGATGACGATGACCTTGCCGGGCGTCTCCTTGAGCCAGTGCTTGTGCTGATGCGGCGCCGAGGCCGACGGATTGGCGCCCCAGACGACGATGCAGGCGGTGTCCTTCGCCGTCCTTGGATCGAAGCCCACCGTCGAGGTACCCAGCACGTAGCGGAGCGCGACATGGCCGGCGTTGTTGCAGATCGTGTCGGGGTCGACCTCGGTGGCGCCCAGGCGGTTAAAGAAGCGTTCGGGGAAGTTGCCAGCGATCAGCGAGCAGGTGCCCGTGTAGTGGGCGTGAATGATCGCCTCGGGACCGGATTCAGCGGCGATCGCGCCGAAACGCTCGGCGATCTCGCCGATTGCCGAGTCCCACGAGATCGGCTCGAACTGGCCGCTGCCTTTGGGTCCGCTGCGGCGCAATGGCGTGGTCAACCGGGCCGCGGGGTCGCGGAACACGCCGTTGTAGGCGAGCGCGCATTTGCCGCACAGCGCGCCGCGGCTGACCGGATGCTCGGGGTCACCGAGCACCTTGGTGATCTCGCCGCCGCGCTTGATGACGACGATACCGCAGGCGTCGTAGCAGTCGCGCGGACAGGTCGTGCGAACGTGTTCCCTCTTGCCGGGCATGACGCCTTTACTCCCGATACTTTCGACTTGGTTCCAATCTAGCACCACGCTTCGCGTGCGCCCAGCCATGCTATGATCACGCGCGAATGACGAGGCGGACGACAGCGTGACCGGCGGCCCCCAGATCGCCCTGCTGCCCGACGGGCGCCGGCTGCATATGCAGCACGGCCCGATCGACCTGATCATCGAGGCCTTCGGCCCGGCCGACGAGGTGCGCGCCGCGTACGGCCAGGCCGAGGCCCGCTTCGTCGGGCTGCTCACGACGCTGGTCGGCGAGCTCGATCTGCTCCGTACGCCGATCGCCGAAATCACGACCGAGCCGGATGGCCCGGTGGCCAAGCGCATGGCCGCCGCCTGCCGGCCCCATGCCGACGTCTTCGTCACGCCGATGGCCGCCGTCGCCGGCGCCGTCGCCGACGACGTGCTGGCGGCGCTGATCGACGGCCGCACGCTGGCGCGCGCCTACGTCAACGACGGCGGCGACATCGCGCTCCACCTGACGCCCGGCGAGCGCTTCGACGCCGGCCTGGTCGGCGACCTCGCGCGCCCGGCGATCGACGGCGTCGCGACGATCGATGCGGCGCTACCGGTGCGCGGCATCGCGACCAGCGGGCGTGGCGGCCGCAGCCTGAGCCTGGGCATCGCCGAGACGGTCACCGTGCTGGCGCGCGACGCGGCCGCGGCCGACGTCGCGGCAACGCTGATCGCGGGTGCCGTCGACGTCGACGACCCGGCGATCGAGCGCCTGCCCGCGAGCGATCTCGACGCCGACAGCGACCTCGGCGCGCGTCTCGTCACGGTCGCCGTCGGACCGCTCGGCGACGGCGCCGTCGGCGATGCGCTCGACGCCGGCGAAACCTACGCCGAGCGCCTGCGGCGTGCTGGACTCATCCATGGCGCCGTGCTGGTATTGGCCGGGCGCGATCGCGTCGTGGGCGATGTCATCCGGCGCCTCGCCGCGCCCGACGGGGACCGATCGAGAGGGCTGACGTGTCGCTGATCCGGCTGCGCAAACAGGCGACCTTCGTCGAGGAAGTTTTCCACGAGGGCGGCCCGCCGCCTGTCGCCCCGCTCCTGCGCGGCGCGGTCTGCGCGGTGCTGCACAACCCCTATGCCGGGCGCTGGGAACCCGACATCGCGCCCATGATGGAGGCGCTCAAGCCGCTCGGGCTCGCCATGGCCAACGCGCTGATCGACGCGCTGGGCGGCGATCGGCGCCGCATCGAGGGCTATGGCAAGGGCGCCATCGTCGGCGCCGCGGGCGAGTTGGAGCACGGCGCGCTGTGGCACGTGCCGGGCGGCTATGCCATGCGCGAGGCGCTCGGCGGCGCCAAGGCGATCGTGCCGTCGACCAAGAAGGTCGGCGGCCCCGGTACGCGGCTCGACGTGCCGGTCACGCATATCGACGCGTCCTACGTGCGCAGCCATTTCGACGCCTTCGAGGTCGGCCTGGCGGACGCACCCGCGGCCGACGAGATCGTCGTCGCCCTGGTCATGACGACAGGCGCGCGGATTTACGCCCGCGTCGGCGGTCTCGCGGCCGACGAGATCGCGGGCGAGGACGGCTTGCGCTAAACCGGACCAGCGAACGACACGGGAGGGAACCATGGGCACCGCGAAAATCCGCAAGATCTGCACCGTCGTCGAGGAGACGCAGACCGAGATGGGCCGCGCGATCGACCCGCCGACACGCAAGGCCGTCGCCGTCGCGGTCATCGAGAACCCGTTCGCCGGCCGCTACGTCGAGGACCTCGAAGAGCTGATGGCGATCGGCGCCGAGCTGGGCGATTTGCTGGGCCGCCGCGCGGTCGCGGCACTTGGCGTCGAACCGCCGGATATCGAGAGCTATGGCAAGGCGGCGATCGTCGGCGAGGGCGGCGAATGGGAGCACGCCGCCGCGATCCTCCACCCGCGCCTCGGCAAGCCGCTGCGCGACGCGGTCGAGCACGGCGCGGCGCTGGTCCCCTCGGCCAAGAAGATGGGCGGGCCGGGCACACCGATGGACGTACCGCTGGGCCACAAGGACGCGGCCTATGTGCGCAGCCACTTCGACGCCATCGAGGTGCGCATTGCCGACGCGCCGCGCGCCGGCGAGATCGTCGTCGCCGTTGCGGTAGCCGATTCGGGCCGCCCGCTGCCGCGCGTCGGCGGGCTGACGACCGACGAGGCCAAGGGCGAGGACGGGCTGCGCTAGCCGATCCGCCGCCACACACATCCCCAAATAGCCACGCAAGGAGCCGTGCGATGGCGCCGATCCGCCCCGCGATCAGCGAGATGGAAGACCAGAAGATTTCAGCCGTTTCGAACCTGGCGATCGGCGACCCCGACGTCATCCCGCTGTGGTTCGGCGAATCGGACTTGGTAACGCCCTCGTTCATCCGCGACGCGGCCAAGGACGCGCTCGACGCCGGCCACACCTTCTATTTGCCGGTGCGCGGCCTGCCGGCGCTCCGCCAGGCGATCCGCGACTATGTCTCGGTGCTCCACGACATCGACCTCGACATCGAGCGCGTCACCATACCGGGCGCGGCGATGGAAGCCATCATGATCGCCACCGAATGCCTGATCGACAACGGCGACAACATGGTCATGGTCTCGCCGATCTGGCCCAACATCTTCTATACCGTCGACATCATGGGCGGCGAAGGCCGCCACGTCCGGCTCGACGACCGCGACGGCCGCTGGCAGCTCGACCTGGACAAATTGTTCGACGCCTGCGACGCGCGCACCAAGGCCATCTTCATCGCCTCGCCGGGCAACCCGACGGGCTGGGTGATGAGCCGCGAGGAGCAAGTGGCCGTGCTCGGCTTCTGCCGCGAGCGCGGCATCTGGATCATCGCCGACGAGGTCTACAACCGGCTGGTCTACGACCGGGAGATCGCGCCGTCGTTCCTCGAGATCGCCGAGCCCGAGGACCCGGTGTTCGTCGTCAACAGCTTCTCGAAGTCCTGGGCGATGACCGGCTGGCGGATCGGCTGGATGGTCGCGCCGCCGAGCCTGGGCCACACCTTGGGCCAGTTGAGCTGCTTCAACAACACCGGCGCGACCAACTTCGCCCAGCACGCCGCCGTCACCGCGATCACCCAGGGCGAGGCGTTCATCCGGGAGATGCGCGCCTACGCGCGCCGCGGCCGCGACTTCGTCTACCAGCGCGCCGCGGCGATCCCGCGGCTCGACCTCAACCTGCCCGAGGGCGCGATATACGCCTTCATGCGCGTCGACGGGCTCGACGACAGCCTCGCCTTCGCGCAAGCCCTGGTGCGCGAGGCGCGCGTCGGCCTGGCGCCTGGCGCGGCCTTCGGACCCGGCAACGAGGGTTATCTGCGGATGTGCTTCGCCTGCAAGGAAGCCTGGCTGTCGATCGCGATGGACCGCCTGGAAGCCGCCCTCGCCTAGGCGCCAGGCGGCGTTCGCCGGCCGCGGCCCGGAACGGCGACGACCTCTCATCGACGCGACCACCAAAGGTCCCTGTCCTCACAACGGATCTTCCTCATAACAGTGTCCGACACTATTTTAACAATTTGATAGACAATGCGATAAAGGAGTCTGACACCATTAAATTGAAATATTCACATTTCTGTGGTGGACGGGCCGGCGGCGTTATTCGTCCGTCGCCGCGTTGTCGATGCCGAAGGCATGGCGCAGCGCGACGATGGCCGGGCCCGAGATAAAGTAGTGGCCCTTGAGATAGGTCTTGTTGGCCTCGTCCCACACCCAGTCGCGCGCGCGCCAGTTGAACAGCCAGGCGTCGCGCATGTCGGTGATGTTCTTGAGCCGTTGGGTGATCGTCGTGATCTCGCGGCCGAGCGCACCGTAGTCTTTGTGGCCGGTCGCTTCGTAGAGCGCCGCGATGTCGGCGCGCCCGACCACACCGTCGGCGTCGTAGTCGGTGCAGAAAGCGCGCAACAGCTCGCGCGAGCGGCCGACCAGACCGCGGATCAGCCGGCGCGCCTCGTCGTCGTTCAAGGGGTACGAGGTGTTGCCCTCGGGATCCCAATCGAGGCCGTTGGCGCCCTCGGCCAGCCGATCCGCCTCATCGTGCACGAGGTCGAGAATCTCGCGCCGCGCCTCAGGGCTCAACTTGCGCAGCAGCGCCTCGTCGATGACGAAACTGACCATGATCGCGCCTCCCCTTACCGATGCAACGCGCCGCCGACGCGCCGCTGTCGCCATCATAATACCTTTGCCGCGCCGAGACCATCGCGCGTCGGGCTTTCGCCGGAACGCCCGTGGTGTTACTCTGTCGGCGACCATGACGATCCGGCGGGCCCAGGCGGATGATCTCGAAAACTGACCAAAGCGGCACGCGCGCAACGGGCGGCGGGCCGTTTGCCTTCTTCAGCCGCAAGAAGCGCCCGAACACGGTGATCGCCGCCGACATGAAGATCGTCGGCGAGCTCGAAAGCGACGGCCACGTCCACATCGACGGCACCGTCGAGGGCGATATCTACGCCAACTTCGTCACGGTCGGCGAGACCGCCCATGTCGAGGGCGTGATCGTCGCCGAGGAGGTCCAGATCGCCGGCTCGGTCGACGGGCGCATCGAAGCGCCGGTGGTGTTCATCGAGGCGACCGCGCGGGTCGTCGGCAGCGTCTTCCACACCGAGATCGAGATCGAGGAAGGCGCGCTGATCGAGGGCCGCCGGCCGTGGCGGCCCAAGGTCTACCTCGAGGAGCGCAGCGCCAACCGAGGCGTCGAGCAAGACGCCGGCGACGCATAGAACTTTTGAAATACCGCCCAAGGCGGTATGGTATGGGTAACGGCGCAGGCATTCGCGCCCCGGGTTTCAATCAAGTTGCGAGGGATGAGGGACATGTTTGGCAAAGGCGAGAAAGAGGCAGAGAGCGGCCCGGCGCAGCCCGCGCGGGGCTTCGGCAAGTCCGACAAGGACACGTCCGCGCGCGGCGCCGGCAAGGCGAGCGGCGAGGTCTCGGCGATCAGCGCCGACCTCAAGGTCGTCGGCAATCTCGAAAGCGCCGGCGACATCCAGGTCGACGGCACCGTGGTGGGCGACATCAACAGCCGCTCGCTGACCGTCGGCGAGGGCGCCCATGTCGAGGGCTCGATCACCGCCGAGAAGGTGCGCATCTGCGGCAAGCTGTCGGGCCAGGTGACCGCCGCCTCGGTGTCGATCGCCGCGACCGCGGTCATGAACGGCGACATCACCTACCAGGTGCTCTCGATCGAGGAAGGCGCGTCGCTCGAGGGCCGCTGCCACAGGGTCGACTCGACCGGCGCCTCGACCGCGCCAAAGGTCGCCGCGGTCAAGCCCGCGGCCAGCCCGGCGCCGGCGGCCGCCTCGGGCAGCGGCGGGAGCGGCGGCAGCGCCTCGTCGGGCAGCGGCGGAAGCGGTGGCGCCTCGTCGGGCAGCGGCGGCAGCGGCGGAAGCAGCGGCGCCTCGTCGGGCAGCGGCGCAAGCGGCGGCGCCTCGTCGGGCGCAAAACCGGCCGCCGGGTAACGGCGGCGACAATACGCGCCAAAATTCGAGCTTAACGGGCCGCGGCCGCCGTCGCGGCCCGTTTCATTCGCGAGATCCGCGCCCCCTACCCCCACACCTTCTCGGCCGTTTCGCAGAGCACCGCGAGCTTGGCGCTTTGCTCGTCGATGGTCAGCGCGTTGCCGCCGATCGAGGTGGCGAAGCCGCATTGCGGGCTGATCGCGAGGCGCTCCTTGGGTATATGGCGCGCCGCGTCCTCGATGCGCGCGGTCATCTCGGCGACGGTCTCGAGACCGCCGTGCTTGGTGGTGACCAGGCCGAGGACGACGGTCTTGTCGTCGGGCACCTCGGAAAGGGGCGTGAAGTCGCCCGAGCGTTCGTCGTCGTATTCGAGCATCAGGCGATGGGCGTCGATGCCCTTGAAGATCGGCGCCGCGATCGCGTCGTAGCCGCCCTCGACCAGCCAGCGGCTGCCCTGGTTGCCGCGGCACAGATGAAACGCGAAGGTGACGGCATCGTCGACGCCGCGCATCAGCTCGTTGTCGAGCTCGAGGCCGAGGCCGAGCCATTGCGCGACGGTCCAGCCCTGGGATTCGTAGAACGCGCGGGTCTTGGGGTCGATCAGCAGCGGGTAATGCGGCGCGTCGATCTGGATGTAGGTACAGCCCAAGCGCACCAGTTCCTCGACCTCCTCGCGCAGGATACGCGTCACGTCGGCGAGGAATTCCTCCAGCGTCGGGTAGGCGTCGCGCGAGCGCTCCGGCGACCACAGGTTGGCGAGCATCGACGGGCTCGGCAGCGTCACCTTGACACACTTCGCCGTTCGCGCGCGCATGTAGGTGAACTCCTCGGCCGACAAGTGGCGGCGGCGTGTCATCGGGGCGACCACGCCGAGCTCGGCCGGGCGTTCGGTGGTCTTGTCGCCGACGTTGCCGTCGCCGTGCCACTCGCCCCACAGGAAAGCGTCGATGTCCCAATCGCCGAAGCCATCGACCGCCTGAACCAACTGACTCTGGAACGACAGCCGGCGCATCTCGCCGTCGGTCACCACGCCGAGCCCGGCGGCCTCTTGAAGCTCGACGCAGAAGTCGACCGCCCGATCCTCGGCCGCCTTGAATTCCGCGCGGCCGATCGTCCCGGCCGACAGCGCTTCTTGCGCGTCGAGCAGCTCCTTGGGCCTCAGCAGACTGCCGACGACGTCGGCGCGGGCGGTGATCACGGCGCGGTCCTCCCGGTCATCCCGCCTCGACGTTATCACAGGGCGAAAGTCCGGGCGCGATATGAGCAGCTACTGATCCGACACCCCGGCGATCGCCGGTCGCCAGCAGATCACCCGCTTGAAGACGACGACGCTGACCGCGACGATCAGGGCGACAGCCAGGTAGGTCACGGCCTCCCACAGCAACCGTTCGATGACCTGCTCGATCGGACCGAAGCCTCCAGCGGCGTTGGCGAGTCGGATCGTAAGGGCTCTCAACAACTCGTGGCCGAGGAACCCTATCGGCAAGTAGGCAAGAGCGAGACATCCCAACATACGCCAACTGGCGCCCTTCATCAGGCGCCATGAGTCGTGGGGATCCATCGGTTCGTCGACGGCGATGGCGGGCAGCACGAGTACGCAACGCGAGATAACGAGGAATATTGCGACGAACCAAGAACCGAAGACCAGGCTATAGACCCATACGCTAACAGAGCCCGGGACATAAAATGGGCCAACGATCGTTGGGATGAACGAGAATGCAATTCCCGGGATCAACAGGCAAGGCAGAGACATCGCTTCGCGGCGGCCGAGGCGAAACTGAACAGGAGCGCCGGTGTCCCGTCGCCCGAGCAGCAGAAACCGGCCCCAAGCGACCGCGAAGACGCTCCAGAACAGCATGATGACCAGAAACCGGACCGTCCCGGGCAGGTGGTGGTACCACTGGATTGCGCCGGTGGGCGACGCGATTACCCCGCCAATGGGTATAAACTTGATGATTACGGTCGCCACGAGCGGGACAGCCGCAACGGCGAACAACGGCCTCAGATTGCGAAACGTCGTGCGGTAGGCGTCGACCACCGTGCGCCAAACCGGAAGCTTCGTTTCACCGTGTTCCTCGCCGTCCACTAACGCCATTGCGGGTCACCTCGTCATCGCACCGCCGATTCTCGGGAGAGTAGCGCAATCCGAAATGCGTAAACAGCGTGGACTAGCGAACGCCCAGGGCGACTGTATTTGAATCCCCTACTCCCCCTCGACCACCGGCAGCGTCGTCGCGGGGGGCGTGTTGCGGCTGCGGCGGCAGCGGATCTGGCCGTCGATGATGACCATGCCAACGCTCGCCAGGTCGCCCATCTCGACGCTCTCGAGGATGGTGCGCCCCGCGGTGTGCTGGGCGCGGTCCAAGAGCGCCAGGTCGCACGGCCGGCCGACCTCGATCAGGCCCGCCTCGAGGCCGCGGATCTTGGCCGTGTTGCCGGTCGCGAGGCAGAAGGCCTGCTCGGCCTTGAGGTCGCCGAGGCTCGCCAGCAGTGCGATGACGCGCAGGATGCCGAGCGGCTGGACGCCCGAGCCGGCCGGCGCGTCGGTACCCAGAATGACGCGGTCGAGCTGGCCGATCTCGCGCGCGATGTGCAGCGCGTGCAGCGTCGCCTTCTCGTTGCCGTTATGCACGATCTCGATGGCCCGCGTGGTATCGGCGCAGAGGTCGCGGATCTGATCCAGCGGCAGCGCCGTGTGGCCGCCGTTGATGTGGCCGATGACGTCGGCGTCGGCCTCCATCACGACGTCGCGGTCGATCAGGCCCGAGCCGGGGATCGACGGCCCGCCGGTGTGGATCGTCGAGCCGATGCCGTATTTGCGCGCCCAGGCGACCATCTGCCTGGCCTCGGCGCCCTGCTTGACGCCGCCAAGCCCGATCTCGCCGAGCAGCGTCACGCCGGCGTCGGCGAGATCCTTGAAGTCCTGCTCGACCATGCCGTGTTCGACGACCGGCGCGCCGGCGAGCACCTTGACGCCGCCCGGACGGAAGCTCGAGAAGGCGCGCTGGGCGGTGATCGCCAGCGCCTTGAGGCCGACGATGTCCTTGGGCTGGCCGGGCAGGTGCACCTCGCCCGCCGAGACCATCATGGTGACGCCGCCGTTCATGCAGCTGTCGATCCAGCCGAGCTGGCTCTGGCGCGGCGTCCAGTCGCCGAACACCGGATGGACGTGGCTGTCGATCAGGCCGGGCGTGACCGTCGTGCCCTTGGCGTCGACCACGACGGTTGCGCCGCCGCAATCGACGTCAGCCGCCTTGCCGACGGCGACGATCCGCCCGCCCTCGGCGACGATCGTGTCGGCATCGAGGATCGGCTTTGCGAGATCGCCCGAGATCAACAGCCCGATGTTGCGGACGACGAGCTTGTCGCTGCCTGTGTCAGCCATGTCCGGTCCCTCCCCTGACGATGCTCGATGGTGCGCCTGCTGGACGCCGCGCGTCAACGCCTGACCCCGACGCAGCGGTGCGGCGGCGCGGGCTCGGCGGCGAGCGTGGTGGGGGTTGCTTCATATTTGATCGCGCCGTTCTCGATGAATGCGACGCGGTCGGCGACCTCGCCGCCTCGACCCTTTACTCGACGATCTGCACGGCGGCGTTTTGCGCCTTGAGCCCGCCTATCAACCTCAACCTACACAAGCCCATTGAGAATGATGGCAGCGTCGGCGAACAGGAAGAGAGGGAAAGCATGCCATGTCAAGTCGGACGCCTGGCCGGCGTAAAATCGAACCTAAGAGTGTGACAAGCTGGCGTCCCTCTGCTATCAATTGCAGGCGCTATATGAGAAAAATTATCACCATAACATGGGATAACTCGGAATTATGAATGCGATTACAACCTATGATACCTGGCCCGGATTGGAGTTTATTTTCCTAGTATATTCTACAGTGACAACTTTCATCCTCGTTGTGCTTTCAGTACAATTGTATCGTTGCTTGAAGGAACAGGATCGCGCAATCACCCAAAATCAAGGCTTGGATCAGCGGGAGCAACTTCTCGAGATCGTAAAGCGCGCCATCCTGTGGATCATTGGCTATAAGGGCGAGGAAAGGGAGAAAGCGTCTGTCCAAGAGATTGATCTGAACTGGATCAATAGGTACTCAGGTTCGATAATCTTGCGCTTCGTGCCCATTTATGCGTCGTACATTTTTTCGCTTCTAATGCTCACCCGCCCGGTGTTCATTGAAGGAAATCAATACGCTACCTTCCTATACTCGCAAGATCCCGTCTGGCTATATACGATGCTGGTGGTCTACGTGGCCTCCAACGTGATTTATGACTATTTGTCGCTTCGATTTTCGTATCGGCACATCTTGAGCGCTCAGTCGTCTAAAAGATATATTTATTATTTTATGAAAGACGGAATCTATGCCGCGATCCTATTTTTGCCATCCCAAATTATCTCATGCTTTCTTTGGGTATTCAAACGTGAGAACCGCGAATTTCCCGGGATGCAGGATAGCTTGCTGCAGAATTTCTGGGACATAAGCCTATGGCCCTACTCCTTCGTCTCACATTACGGTGCGACAGACGTGACAGGACAATTGTTCCCAGGCCAATTATTGATAACCGGAACAGTGTTCTTTCCGACGATCGCACTCGTCTCGATATTCGATGTGTTCTCAGTGTTCCTGAAAATGACGCTCTATACGAAACGCTTGCTGCTAAAACTTGATCTGGACCGTCTCTGCCGTATTTACTTGAAGATCAACTTTGTCGGGATATTTTAACCGAAAGACAAGGTTGCTCGGTTTGGCTATTGCAATTTGGCAATGCTTGTGGTGCTTGACCTTGGCATTGTGACCGCACTCTCAAAATTGGTCGACTTAATTTTTGGTTGATCTAGTTATCTGATATTTCAAGAGGATCTGTACATTGTAACAGTAGCCGTAACTTCTGTTGAAAATTAAACGGCTTGAACAAAGATAGAATTCCCAAATTCGCATGATTATATCTTTCTCTTGTTCGCTAAGCGCCGCATCTAAATGGGTGCGTAGCAAATCATAATTCCGATAGAAATTTTCCTCCCAGGCGATGAGTGTTTTGCGATAGTTGCTTTTGTCGTGAGTAAACACTTGTCTGAGTTTCAAAGGAGATTTTTCGACGACACGGACAATCTCCGCAAGTTCTGGAATGTATGCTCCGGGAAAGACGACCTGGTTCGATCCAGCTATTTGTTGCGCCCGTATGCTTGCGAACAATGCAGTGGATTAGGGCTCGCCCATCGTCCCTTAGTAGGTTGAAAACCTGCGAAAAATATTCGGCAAGGTATCCTCGACCAACGTGCTCTAGCATTCCAATGGAATAGGTACGATCAAATTTGGTGTTAGGCGCAACGGACTAATCTATGCCGAAATCGCCCGATCTCTCATTCCGATCCCTGATGCATATCTCGGGCTGGTCTTTGGTTATGTTCCAGGCTTGGCAACCGGCCTCGATGATGGCGTCGTGCTTCGAAGACGCGGTTGAGAGCCAATTCTGGCCACATATTGCCTAGATGTTCTCGACCGGGTTCAGCTCGGGCGAGCGCGATGGCAGCAGGATGATGGTGAGGTTCTTGGGGACCTTGAGCTGGTCGGTGCTGTGCCACCCGGCGCGGTCCATCAGGACGACGCACATGGGCCTTGGCGGCGACGTTGCAGCTGATCTCGTCGAGATGACATCTGCATGGCGGCTGTGTTGGCGAAGGGGAGCATGAGAGCGGCACCCTTGGCTCCCATGGGACAGATTGCGCCAAAGAGGTAGGCGTTCGTGTAGCGCTGATCGGCGGGCAGGCGTGGCCTTGTTCCCTTCTTCGCAAATGCGCACACGCCCGTTCTTCTGTCCCAGCCTGGCCTCGTCTTGGAACCAGATCTCGACCCGCTTGGTCTTGGGCAGACCGGCTAGGTGGGCAGCGAGCGTGCGGGGGAAGTTTTTTTCAACGCCTCGATCACCCGCTGGTCCTGCTTGGGGTGCTGCGGCCGGGCGCTGATGTGGGAGAAGGACAGCGCGACGAGAAGGTCGGAGATCGCCCGCTCGCTATAGATCACGCCAAAGCGTTCTTCGATCACCCGTTTCAGGTCAACCCGCCGCCAGCGAACCACACCGTCAATCTCTGGATCGGGGCCCGTTTCGACGATCACCGACAGTTCGCCCATCTGCTCGCGATCAAGAGCCGGGGGCGGCCCGCACCGGGACGGTTCTTCAAAGGCCCCTTCATCGAGCGGACAATCGCCCAAGTCTCTCAGCGTCTGGCGATGCCATGCCGCCGACCTAGCGGCTTCCAGCGGCTCATGCCGTCGTAAACCGCCGCCAAGGCCAAAAGCCGGCGAACTTGGCGGGGATCGCGACTGTGCTTGGCCCATCGTCCGGAGCTCAATGCTGTCGTAGTCGTCCTGCGAGCAATGCATACTGACATCGGCGAATCTCCTTCGACCAGCCTTGAATCTAGCATCCAGCCCAAAAAGGGAATAGGCGAGTCAAATTTTGCGCCGTTGGTATTAGGCGCGAATTGCGATAAATCGGACCTCACAAACTCGGCTTTTTTCGATTTTCGGCTCAGTGCATATTCGACCTGCTTACGGGAGATGTTGACGCCGGTTACATGACAACCAACGGAGCTGCTTACTGCTTCCGCGATTTGTCCCCATCCACATCCTAGATCGAGGACCCAATGAGAGGACTTCAGCGCTAGCTTAGATGAAACCTTCTCAATCTTCCTATTCTGAGTCGTTTCAAGGTTATCGGATTCGTGCTCGAAGAAAGCACAGGTGTACTCTAGTTTTTTGCCAAGTATGTGTCTCATGAATTCTGGAGACGTATTATAGTGTAGCGCGATGTTCTCCTTAACTTTCATTGGAAAAAGTCGATACATCACGAAGTCCGGCACGGGGCTGCGATCAAACCAGCCAAACCACTTGAAAAGAAATGATTGCGGTTGCGAGGTAAGGAATTGCAAGAAATTATAAAGTCGCTCCCGCTCGCAACACCAATATCCCAGTGTGTAGTAGCTTGGAAAACGGAAATCTGGTTTCATCATTAGTAGGATCATCCTTGCCTATCCGGTTATCACCCACACCCACTATATGTAGTGTGTCTCCTTGGACTGCAGGCAAGGGCCGGCGCAGGCGCATTGAGGAGGCGATCCGGCTAATTCTTGATTGTTCTGAAAACCGAACCGGAGTTTAATTCACGTCACGTACTTAACATCGGGGGACGGAACGGTGGCGACCAAGGGAAAAACGAAGAAACCCACGGCCAGACGGGAAGCTGCTGATGAAACGACATCGTCTGAGCGATTGACGGCACTAGTCGAAGAAAGCGACGCGCTGGCACGAATCGTTGCGAAGAACCCGTCCGCGCCTGTTAGTCTCCTGCGCGTTTTGAGTCGCAGCGAAGACGAAGCGACACGCAAGAACGTGATCCTCAATCCGTTTACTCCATATGACGTATTGAGCGAACTTGAAAACCAGTTCACAGAGCTATTTGTGAATAATCCGGCACTCGAATCCTACAATTCAATGAAGCTCTGATTTCCTGGAATATTCCATCGGTGTCGTTCACCTCCGATTTCAGATAAATTTCAATGAAGTGACGGTCCTTTATGCAACGTGGCGTTTTGCCAAATCCGACTCAATGATTAGGATTTCCACCACGCTAAAGTGTCGCCTAAAAGCCGCTACAATGCCGTCCGAGTCCCTGCTCGGCATCGCCGGAGATATCTCCGCTTCGACCTGCACCGAGCTTTACTCAGGAAAATGGGTGCACACTACATATAGTGGGTGTGGGTGATAACCGGATAGGCAAGGGATCATCCTCCGAAACGAAGGTGGGGCTATCGTGCAGACGTAATCGCCAGAACCGACATAGACGATCTCGTCCTCAAACTGCAGGCCAAGAACGCCCTTCTGGATGCTGCCTGAAAAGAGCCGAATAATTAAGGGTTTTGTCCATTTTGCGGGGTATGAATAATCGTTCGTGACTGCTATTTTCTGTGTCGAATGGGGATTCATAATCCGAGTTATCGTGCCTCATTCGAGCCGTCTCCGGTGGTTGGCGCGGAGGATGGCCGATCTGAGGCTCACGTCGGTCACGTGGGTGTAGATCTCGGTGGTCGAAATGCTGCTGTGGCCCAGGAGCTTCTGCACGTACCGGATGTCGACGCCGGCCTCGAGGAGCTGCGTCGCTGCGCTATGCCGCAGCATGTGGGGCGTCACGCGGCGGCGGATCGGCGCGGCGCGGGCGAGTTTGTGGAGCCTGCGGCGGAAGTAGTCGGGCCGGGCCGGCGTCCCGCGACCGGTGACGAGCAGGACATCGGTCGACGGCCGTGCCGCCCGTCTGATGTCGAGGTAGGACTCCACGGAACCGCGTAGCCGCTCATCGACCAGGTAGACCCGCCGTTCCCGGTTCCCCTTGCCGTTTATCCGGATCGTGCCGCCCGCGATGTCGAGGTTCTCGAGCCGAATGCCGCATAGCTCGCCGATCCGCATCCCGGTGGCGAACAGCAGCTCGAGGCCGAGGTGAAGCGTCGCCCGCGGCACGTCGTTGGGGCGCGATCTCGCTTCCGCCGCCGCGCGCGCGAAGAGCGCCCTGAGTTCGTCCTTGGTCAGGTCGCGCGGCAGCCGGCGCGGCAGTCGGATGCGGGTCTTCAGCGTGTGAAAGACGTTCGATGCGATCCGTTCCTCGTCCTCGAGCCAGCCGAATTTGACCTTGAGACAGGCGATCCTGCGCTTGATGCTCGCCGGCGCCAGCCCTCGGTCGTGGAGGTTCGAAATCCAACCCACGACGGTCTCCTTGTCGAGCGGATCGCGGCCTTCGATCCGACGCAGCCAGGCGCCGTAATCGCGCAGGTCCTGCCGGTAGGCGCGTTGGGTGTGAAGCGACAGACCCTTGCGTCGGCAGTGTTCGAGAAACTCGGTCGAGAGTCGGGTGAAGTCCATGATCGCGTCCTCCTGTTCCACTGTTTCTTTTTGGTTCGAATACAATGGCATGCCGGAACGGCCCGCCGGCAACCTCTGGTCCGGCGCGGAAATTGTCATGTGGGGAGGACGTGAACGGAGGATGAGCCGGACGGTCGAACCGATGCCGGCGGATACGCCGCCGAGGAAAGCCGATCCGAGCGGGCTTGTCAGCGCGCCGCGATTACTCGACAGATTGCCCGCGGCATCGCCGTCGTGACGTTTCGGCCGATCCTCGGAACCCTAGCCCGGCTTTCTCACCAAGGACAGGTGGGGCACGGCGGATTTCGGCCGACAGGCTAGGAAAAGCGTGCGGCGCGATGCTTGCGCATCGGGCAAGCGCTTTGACGCGGCCTGTCGTCCGAGATCCGCCGCCCTTAACAGCCCGTTGACGAAGTCGGCACTGGACGCAAGCGGCCTGGTCTGATTCTTTGATGTTCTGATTTGACCGGAGGATTCGCCGATGGCGATGGGACAGCAGAAGGATCGTCAGGGGGACTTGATGGTGGGCTGGGCGGAGATGCCGCGCTCGCCGGGTCATGTGTTTTACGACCGCCTGCAGTCGGTGCTGATCGAGGGCGGCTTCGACGCCTTTGCCGAGGCGAGCTGCCGGCCCTATTACGCGGCCAGGATGGGCGCGCCCTCGGTGCCGCCCGGGCGCTATTTCCGCATGCACCTGGTGGGCTACTTCGAGGGCATCGACTCAGAGCGCGGTCTGGAGTGGCGTTGCTCGGATTCCCTGTCGCTGCGGGAGTTCCTGCGACTGGGGAGCCGTGAGCGGGTGCCGGACCATTCCTGGCTGTCGAAGACCCGCGCGCGCCTGCCCCATGAAGTCCACGCGGCGGTCTTCGACTGGGTTCTGGCCTTGATCGGCGAGGCGGGTCTGGTGAAGGGCGAGCGCATCGGGGTGGATGCCTCGACCATGGAGGCCAACGCGGCGCTGCGCAACATCGTGCGGCGCGACACGGGTGAAGGCTACCGGGAGATGCTGGAGCACCTGGCCCGGGAGAGCGGCATCGAGACGCCCACGGCCGAGGACCTGGCGCGTCTGGACCGCAAGCGCAAGGGCAAGAAGCTTTCCAACGAGGACTGGGTTTCGAAGAGCGACCCCGAGGCCAAGATCGCCAAGATGAAGGACGGCACGACGCATCTGGCCTACAAGCCCGAGCACGCGGTGGATCTGGACACCGGCGCGGTGGTGGCCGCCGAGCTGCACCCGGCCGACGAGGGCGACACGACGACGCTTCCCAAAACGTTGGAGACGGCCAAGGAGAACCTTGCGAGCGTTGACGCGGCGCCGACGGCAGAGGACCCGGCCGAATGTGTGACCGACAAAGGCTATCACTCACGGGCGGTCTTGAAGGCCTTGGACAACGGCCCGTGGAAGACCCGGATCGCCGAGCCCAAGCAGAAGGGCTTCGCGCGCTGGCGCGGCGACGAGGCGGCGCGGCGCGCGGTCACCAACAACCGGACCCGGCTGTTATCGGGGGTGGCCAAGGAAGCCTTCAAGCTGCGCGCCGAGATCGTCGAGCGCTCCTTCGCCCACAACCTCGATCGCGGCGGCATGCGCCGGACCTGGCTTCGGGGCCGCGAGAACGTGCACAAGCGATACCTGCTCCACGTCGCCGGCCACAACCTATCGTTGCTGATGCGCCAACTCATCGGCGCCGGCACCCCGCGCGAGGCCGTGGCGGGCGGATATGGCGGTATTTTCGTGCTGCTCACGCCCACCGGGGCCATGCTGGGCGCACTGGGGGTCTCGCAAAGCGGCCAGACGGTTTTCGCCGCCGCATTCCTCATCTGGGAGTGAGAGCCGGAAAAAGCCACTTAATCAACGGGCTGTTAAGGGTCGCGCCGGGCGGGCCGCCCGCGGCGTCGAAGACCTTGACTGTGGCCCAGGCTACGCTCGGCAGCCTTCTCCTGGCGGATCGGCGACCGCCCGACGCGATGACGCGCCCGTCCATGGTGAGAAATCCGGGCTAGCGCCCGACTCCGACGTAGCGGTGCAGCGGCTCGGGATCGGCGGCCACGTCCCCGGGCGTCGATACGTGCTTGATCGCGCCGTTCTCGATGAAGGCGACGCGGTCAGCGACCTCGAGCGCTGCCTCGACCTTCTGCTCGACCAGCAGCACCGCGACGCCTTGCGATTTGAGCCGCGTGACGGTATCGAGCAGCAGCTGGACGATGCGCGGCATGAGCCCCTCGCTCGGCTCGTCGAGCAGCAATACCTTGGGCTCGATGCACAGCGCGCGGGCCATCGCCAGCATCTGCTGCTCGCCGCCCGACAGCGTGCCGGCGCGCTGGCCGAGCCGCTCGGTGAGCACCGGGAAGAGGCCGAGCACACGCTCGAGCGTCTCGCGTCCGCCGCCGCGCACCAGCAGGCCCATGCGCAGGTTCTCCTCGACGCTCATATCGGCGAACAGCCCACGCCCCTGCGGCACATAGGCGACGCCGAGGCGCGGCACCTGGTGCGGCCGAAGCGCGGTCAGCACGTCGCCGCCGAGCGTGATGGTGCCGGCGCGCGGCCGATTGAGCCCCATGATCGAGCGCAGCGTCGTCGTCTTGCCGGCGCCGTTGCGGCCCAACAGCGCGACCACCTCGCCCGGCGCGACGGCGAGCGAAACCGCGCGCAGCACCTGCACCGAGCCGTAGAAGACGTCGATGCGGTCAAGCGTCAGCATGGCTGCCCAGATAGGCCTGTTGCACCGCGTCGTCGTTCTCGATCTCGGCCGGCGTGCCCTCGGCGATGACCGCGCCTCTGTCGAGCACGGTGATGCGGTCGGCGAGTTCCAAGACGACCGACATGTTGTGCTCGATCATCAGCACCGTCGCGTCCTTGGCGATCTCGCGGATCAGCGCACAGAACGCAGAAATCTCGTCGCGCGCCAACCCTTGCGTCGGCTCGTCGAGGATCAACAGCCGGGGCTCGAGCGCCAGCCCGAGGGCGACCTCAAGCAGCCGCTGATGGCCATAGGCGAGCTGGTCGGCGCGCCGATCGGCCTCGGCGTCGAGGCCGACCTTGCCGAGCGCCGCCTCGACGCGCGCAGCGACGCGCGCCTCCGACAGCGCCATGCCGCCGAACATCCCGCCCATCAGACGGCGCTGCGCCGCCAGCGCGACGTTCTCGTAACACGTCAGGTTGCGGTAGATGCTGGTGATCTGGAAGGTGTAGACGATGCCGCGCATAACGCGTTGTGGCGCCTTCAGCCGGGAAATGTCGTGGCCCTCGAAGGCGATCGTCCCGGCGCTTGGGCGAACGCGGCCCGAGATCATGCCGACCAGTGTCGTCTTGCCGGCGCCGTTGGGCCCGATGATCGCCCTGATCTCGCCGGCCGGCAGGCTGATATCGACGCCACGCACGGCATCGAGGCCGCCGAAGCTCTTGCTCAGGCCCGCGGTTTCCAACAGCGTCACGGCAGCCATTCGAGCCACCTGTCACGGATCGCACCGACGATCCCCTTGGGGAACCACAGCACCAGCGCCACCAGAACCGCGCCGACGATCAGCAGATAGGCCGAGGTCAGGCCGCTCGAGATGTCGACCAGATAGAACATCAGGCCGGTGCCGACGAGCGGCCCGAGCGTCGTGCCGACGCCGCCCAAGAGCGTCCACAACAGTGGATAGATCGAGTACTGGAACGAGGCGAAAGTCGAGCCGACATAGGAAAACAGAAGCGCGTAGGTCGCGCCCGCCGCGCCCGCGACGATCGCCGAGACGGCCAGCGCGAGCAGTTTGTATCGGTAGGTGTCGTAGCCCAGCATGCGGGTGCGTGCCTCGTTCTCGCGAATCGCGATCAGGACGCGCCCGGTCGGCGAGCGGACCAGCGCGAGGCTCGCCAGCAGCGCGACCGCGAAGACGACGAGCGCGGCGTTGTACTTGACCGCTGGCGCCGAGAACGGCAGCTCGACACCGCCGAGGGCGAGCGGCGCAAGCTTTTGCGAGATCACGAAGCCTTGATCACCCAGGGTGAATTCGTTGAAGTAGAGCGTCGCGAGGAACATCGCCTGGGCGAACATCAGCGTGACGATCATGAACGAGACGCCGCCCGTCCTGAGCGCCACCGCGCCGAACGTGAGAGCGAGCACGAGGCTCGCCGCGATGCCGGCGCCGAGCGCTGGGATGGCGCCGAAACCCAGATGGTAGACCGACAACCCGGCGCCGTAGACGCCGGCGGCGAAGAACATCGCGTGGCCCAGACTCAACAGCCCGGTATAGCCGAGCAACAGGTTGTAGCCGACGACGAAGGTTGCGAGAACCATGATGCGCGCGGCGTTGGTGTGGTGGTAGGGCGGCAGGACGAACTGCAGGGCGAGCAACAGGGCGATGACGCCGAGATGCAGCGCGACGGCCTTGGCCATGCCATGCCGTCTCATGTCTCGTCGTCCCCGAACAAACCGCCGGGCCGGAAGATCAGCACGACGGCGACCAGCAGCGTGGCCAGTATCTTGGCCAGCGTCGGCGAGAAGAAGACCGAGATGATGCCGTCGGAAAGGCCGATGACGAAGGCCGCGATCACGGTGCCGACCAAGCTGCCGAGGCCGCCAAGGATGACGACGATGAACGACAGCAGCAGCGGGTCGAGCCCCATCAGGTAATGCGCCTGTTGGATCGGCACGACGAGCACGCCGGCGACCGCGGCGAGCATGGCGCCCAACGCGAAGACCGTGGCGTAGACGTGCCGCACCGGTACGCCGAACGCCTGGGCCATGTCCTGGTCGTGCTGGGTCGCCCGCATGTAGAGCCCGAACTTGGTGCGCGTCATGGCGAGCCAGGCGCCAACCAGCAACAGCGCCGAGGCGCCGACGACGATCAGCTTGTAGCCCGAGTAGCCGAACCACGGAAACTGGACGCGGAAGTAAATCGGCGCCTCGACCGGCCGGGCGTCGGGACCGTAGAGCATCAAGACCAGCTGCTCGATGATGTACAAGAGCCCGATGGTCGCGACGATGGTGCGCTCCGGGTCGTAGTCGATGCGCCTGAGCACCAGCCAGTCGGTCGCGTAAGCGACACCGCCGACGATCAAGGGCGCCACCACGATCGCCAGCGCGAAGCCGACGAGCGGCGCGCCGCCGACCAGCGAGGCGCACCACCAGGCGAGCACGGCGCCGAGCATGAAAAACGCGCCATGAGCGACGTTGACCACGCGCATGACGCCGAAGACGAGCGACAGACCGAGCGCGGTGACCGCCAGCACGAAGGCGGTGACCGTGCCCTCGAGCAGGGCGAGGAATAGATGCGGCCCGAAGCTCATGGCGCCGGGTGCGTTCGAGACATGGCGGGGCGGCCGAGCGTCATCCCTAGCCGCCTCAGCTGTATTGTACGGTCACCTTTACTGCGTATAGACGACCTGCGCTCAATCGCCGCGAATGCCAATCTATATCCCACAAGGACTGGCCGAACGGTCGGCGGCCCCCCTCTTGTCCCAATAAGGTTGGCGCAGGCTGGCATAATCCGACCGATTCCGATCGATCGGATTATGCGTTAAAGCGACTGCGTCGTGTAGTCCGCCTCGGGCTCGTAGAGCCCGTCCTCGATCGACGTCGTGTGCACGACCTTGAGCTTCTGGTTCTCGACCAGCGAGATGAACTGCTGGCCAAAGCCCTGGTGGATCTTGCCGACGAACTTCTTGTGGCCCTGCGGATGCTCGATCCCCTCGTTGTACCATTCGGTGTTCTCGATCGTCTCGACCAGCGCCTCGATGTCCTTCGGCGTCCGTTCCCGATAGCCGCTCTGCTCGACCGCCTGCTTGATGGCGTAGAGCGTCTCCCAACAGCCGAACATGTGGGAATACGTCGAGACGTCCTTCGAATCCTGCACGCTCGCGCCGTTGGCGTCGACGCCGACCGCGTCGCGGAAGACCTTCTCCCAACGCGTCGGGTAGCCATCGGCGTAGCGCGGCATGGCCTCCCAGAAATGCGTCCCATCGAGGTATTCCAAGCCCGGGCTCGCCATGTCGACGGCCTCGAGTGAGTCCATGAAACCGAAAATCTGCGGCCGGTTTGAGCCGAAGTGCTCGCCCATCTCGCGCACGAAGGTTAAGACGCCCGGTCCGACCATGACGTGGTAGAGCACCTCGGTGTCGGACGGGATCTGCGCAAAATACTTGGTGTAGGACGTCTCGGTTGGCGGAATCGCCAGCTTCGTCGTGACCGAGCCGCCCATCGCATCGGCCGCCGCCGAGAAGAAGTCTCGGTGATTGTAGCCGAACGCGTAGTCCGGGAAGATCATCGCAACCTTCTTGCCGAGATTGCCGAACACCCATTTGGCGATCGCCTGGATCTGGGCGCGGACGTCGGTGATGCCCGGCTGGAAGACATAGCGGTTCAGCGAGCCCGAGGCGACGTGATAGCCCTCGCTGACGACGAAATAGGGCACCTTGAGTTCGCCGGCGCGCGGCGCCGAGCCGATCACGACATGCGAGAACAGGGTGCCGAAGATGAAATCGACGTTGTGCTGGGTGGCCAGCTTCTCGACGACCTCGGCGCCGCGCTTCGGATCGGTGCCGTCGTCCTCGGTGACCAGCTCGATCGGCCGGCCGGCGATGCCGCCTGTCGCGTTGATGCGCGCGACCGCCGCCGCGGTGGTCCGCTCGTACCATCGGCCGTAGCCCGCGCCGATGCCCGTGCGGTGGACCTGGAAGCCGATCTTGAGCGGCTTCTCGGACGCCGACTGCGCCAGCGCCGGCGACGCCAGCGGGCTCGGCAGATAGCCAGCCGCGATACCGGCCGCCGCCGCGCCGGCCAATGTTCCGGCGGTCTTGAAGGCGGTCCGCCTGGAGACGCGCGTGGCATCGTCGGCGGTGCCGTCGGTACTGTTGTCCTGCTTGGTCATCGTCCGTCCTCCCAGACATCGTTTTATCGATTTGAACGCAGCCGATACCTTACATGGCGATCCCGCTCCGCTCAAGATCGCTCGATGCGCTCATCCGACCGCCGGGGTGGCGAGCAGCCAGAGGCCGAACAGCGTGTAGCCGATCATCAGGACGGTCGTCGGCGCCTGGCCCAGCATCGTCTGGCGCGGACCATCGCCGTCGCGCAACGCCACGAGGTGGGCGATCGCGACGGCCATCACATGCGCGGCGACGATGATGCCGACCTGCACATTCCAGATCACCTCGACCGAGCGGTGGTCGGTGAGGAACGACGCGGTGACGTGCATGTCGCGCGCGCCGATCAGGTTCCAGCCCAGCGCGTACGGGTCCGACAACGCCCGCGCCGCGTACTGAACGTCGACCAGGAAGGCCGGCAGGTAGTGGGCGACGTGGTAGCCGAACGCGATCGGCACGATCGAAACGATCATGCGCCCGAGGCTTTCGCCGACGCCGATGCGCGAACCGGCGAGCGCGCGGCCGAGCAGAACGGTGGCAAGAGAGACCGCGGCGAGCGCGCCGAACATCGCCACGAGACCAAACGAGTTGACCGCCACTAGCGCCGTTCGCCCGGCAAACTGGAGCGGGTTCTCGCCGATCAAACCGAGCCACCAGAAGCTCCGCGACAAGCCGTCGAACGAGACCGTTGCGAGCACCGACAGAACGAAGGCAACAACGCCCAGGGGCAATGCGCCGACATCGAGGAGCCGGATGCCGGGCGGCGCGACGGTAACCGCTTCGCCGCCGTCCGACCCATCGGGCTCGCGACCGAGGGGAGACAACCAGGCGACGATCCGAAAGAACAAAGAGAACGCCTCGCCGCGGCGAAGCCAGGTCTCGCCGCCGAACAGCAGCATGCCGGCGAAGGTGACGCCCGCGTAGACGGCGACGGCGTTCGCCAGCACGGCCGGGTCGTGCGGCGCCGGGTGGACCAGCTCGAACCAGGCGAAGCCCAAGAACAGGCCGAACGCCGGCCAATACCCCAGCCACGCCGGATAGCCGAGCGGCGGCCGCGCGCGCCAGTTCGAGAGCCCCGGCAACAGGGTGACCAGGCGATAGGGGCCGCGCCACGGGTTGAGCCGCGCCCAGAGATTGCCGAACAACGCGTGGAGCAACGTCAGGCCAACCCACCACAGCGTCCAGACGACCAGCGGCAACGGGTTCGCCAAGGGGTCGCGGCTGCCGGCATGGCCAGCGATCACCAACGCGAGGGCAACCGTGAAGACGGCAAGGCTTGGCGCTTCGCCAGCCCAGCCAAGCGAGCTCCCGAGGCGCCAGCGCCCGAAACGCCAGCGGGCGCGTTCGAGAGCACGCAGACCGGCCGTCGGGATGTTCGTCATCATGACGAACGAGAGCGCCACGGCCAACGCGCCGCCGACGATATAGAGATGGGTCGGCAGAAGCAGGATGAACGCGCGCTCGTTCGTGTGCGCCTCGGCCACGCCACACCCGGCGATCATCATCGGCACGATCAGCAGAAGACAGGCGCGTAACATGTCGAAGGTGAAAATCCATCAACGATCGGCGAGAGCGCCATGGTAGCCATTTCGACCCGTGGCGGGAAACCGCCTGACTGGTCGACGGTACTAGGGAATCTCCCAAGTACGTCAATGTGATGACACGCGACTTTCGTGTTGCCTATACTGGCGCTTGGCGCGACGGGAGGATAAGCTTCGCGCTGGGAGGAACAACGAATGACCCGGACGCGTAGGCCTTCTCGGGGCTCTGGGCGCGGTGATTTGCTTTGGCCTAGCCGTAGTGGCCCTCGCTGCGGGCCCAACCGGTGAAACCGTGTACGTGTCGGCGCCAGGTGTCGCCGACGCGCCGTTGGTGCATGGCCCGATGCGGCTTGCCCAAACCACCGAAGGGGTGTCGCGCGAAGACCTCCTCAAGCAGCTCGAGGAGATGAAGGCGAAGGTCAAGGCGCTCGCCAAGCAGGACTCCCAGGTCCCCGAGATCCGGGTCAATGCGCCTGCCGAGGCCGACGCCGTCAACAAGACCTATATCGTTGAAGGTTTCGTCGGCGATCGGGGCAGTCAGACCGTGCTGACGCTCAACGGCGAGCCGGTCGAGCTGCTCGCGCCGCCGCCCAACTCACCATTCCTCGGCATCTATACCAATGCCTTCAAGATCGAGGTGCCGATCTCCAAGGACGATTCCGAACACCGCCTGGTGTTCGAGGCGGTCGACCAGAACAACAACAAAATTGCCAAAGAGGTCGTCGTCAAGATCATCGTCAGCAACCGGCCGAAGTTCAAGGGTAAGTACTACGCGCTGCTCATCGGCAACGCGCGCTACGACTTCCTCGATCCGGTCAAAACCGCGGAGAACGACGCCAAGGCGGTCGCCGACGTGCTCAAGCGCCGCTTCGTGTTCGACGAGGAACGGATCACGGTGCTGCTCAATGCGACGCGGCGCGACATGCTCGGCACGCTGTCGAAACTGCGCAAGGAGCTCAAATCCAAGGACCGGTTGCTAATTTTTTACGCCGGCCGCGGCCTCATCGACGACGTGACCAACGAGGGCTTCTGGCAGGGCATCGACGCCGAGGAACTCGACGACTTCACCTGGATCGCGATCGACGACGTGCGTCGGAACCTGCGCGGCCTGCCCGCCCGGCACGTGCTGGTGATCGCCGATTCGGTGTTTCCCGTCGCGGTGCAGCGCGGCTCCAGGAGCGACCGCGACCGCTTTTTCTCCGAGCTCGATAGCTACGTCTCGCGCAACGCGATCATCTCGGGCGGTGCGAAACCGAGATCCAGCGAGATTTCAGGCATGCACTCGGTATTCACCCATTTCCTGCTCGAAATTCTCGAGACCAACGAGGAGCCCTATATCACCTCGCGCCAGTTGTTCGAGAAGCTGCAGACCAAGTTGACCGAGAGCTCCGACCTCAACCCCGAGCGGGTCACCGTGCCCAATACCGGCGACGAGGGCTTCGGTGATTTCACCTTCATCCTGCGCGTCGAGCCGATCCCCGCCCAAGGCGCCGCGGGCACCGAAGGCTGATACCCCGCTCGCTTTAAACGTAAGCAGTATACCTTTTTCAGGACTCTTCTCGGGCGGCCTCCCCACGCAGCGGGATGCATCCGAATGGGTCGTCTCGATAATTTAAATATATACTGCTTACGTTTAATGTGAGCGTCGACGAAATATTCTGTGGCTGCCGGGGTCAGGCCTTGCCGTAGGCGTTTCGCAGGGCCGGATAGTCGAGCCTGGGGCCCTGTGCCTGGGTGAAGTAGACGGTGTGGCACATCACATCGCCGGCCTCGGCCAGGATCATCGCGAAGCTCGGCGGCTCGTAACACATCACCAGATCGGCCGAGACCAAGTCGAGAGCCACCTGATGACAGGTCGACGCCGCCGCCATCACGGGCACGTCGCCCAAGCGCCCGGTCATGGTGCGGTGCGCGTGGCCGGCGTGGATACTGCGTACCTGGCCGTGGCGCGCGACCACCTCGGCGAGCCCGTCGATGCCGTCGAGGCCGATCGCGTCGATCGGCGGAATATGCGTCGTGAAGGGCGGATGGTGCAGGAATACCAGCGTCGGCGTGTCGGGCAGCCGCGCCAGCGTCGCGTCGAGCCAGGCGAGGCGCGCCGCGCAAAGCAAGCCACACGCCGTACCCGGAACGTTGGTATCGAGCATGACCAGACGATGGCCCTCGACGTCCTCGACCGCGTATTGGACGTAGTCGCCCGTCGTGTAGCGCGGCTCGCCGGCAAACGCCTGGCGGAAAATCTCGCGGTTGTCGTGATTGCCGATCATCAGATGGACCGGGACGGTGGCGTCCTCGATGCAGCGTTTCAGCTCCTCGTAGGCCTCGATATCGCCCTTGTGGGTCAGATCGCCACTGATCACCACGGCGTCGTAGAAACCGTCCGGCTGGCGCGCGACCTCGGCCAACGCCTGGCGCAGCAGGGTCGGCGTGTGCAGGCCGCACAGCCGGTGTTCAGGCGCCGTGACGTGGGTGTCGGTGATCTGGGCGATGCGCAGCATTTTGTCCAACGGTCGACGGGCCCGGTCTCGCGCCGAGCCTCGATCCCTATTCGGCCGCGGGCAGCGGTGGCGGGCTGTCGCTCAGGCTGCGCAGGAAGGCGATCAAGTCCGCACGCCCCTTGGGTTTCTTGACGCCGGCGAAGCTCATCTTGGTGCCCGGCACCATGTCCTTTGGCTTGGTCAGGAACTTATCCAAGGCGGCGTAGTCCCATTTGCCACCGATGCCAGCGAGCGCGTCGGAGTACTTGAAACCGGCCGCCTTGCCCATATCGCCGCCGACGACGTTCCACAGGTTCGGCCCGACCTTGTTCTTGCCGCCCTTGTCGAAGCTGTGGCAGGCCGAGCATTTCTTGGCGATCTTCTTGCCGCTCGCGACATCGGCGGCGGCGAGCAGCGCGCCCAGCGAAGCGACGGGCGCTTCCTCGATCGCGCTCGCGGCGACCGCGACCGTCTCAGCCATCGGCACCGGATAGGCGACCGTTTCGGCCGGCGTCCGGTGCATGGCCTCGTCGACGCCGACGTTGATCGTCCAGAAGGCGAGGCCCGCGACGAGTATCGCCGCCGCCAATTTGTTGAATTCCATCGCCGACATGCCGTTTCCCCCCGCCGGAAGGTCGCCCGGGTCGGCGAAAGATTAGCCACTTCACGGTCAACTGTCCAACGCCTAAACTGCGGCCGCAATGCCGCCAGGCGGCATCCGACCCACGACAGGCCCGAGGACCATGACGCGTTCGCCCAACCCGGTGATTCTAATTCCCGCGCGGCTGAAATCGGCCCGGCTTCCGGGCAAGCCGTTGGCCGAAATCGACGGCGAGCCGATGATCGTCCACGTCTGGCGGCGCGCCTGCGAGATCGACATCGGCCCGGTGTTCGTCGCCGCGGCCGAGGCCGAGATCGCCGATGCGGTGACGGCGGCCGGCGGCGCGGCGGTGATGACCGATCCCGACCACGCCTCGGGCTCGGACCGCATCTTCGAGGCGCTGCAAAAAATCGACCCGCATGGCGACTTCGACATCGTCGTCAACGTCCAGGGCGACCAGCCCTTGCTGGACGCCGCGCTGCCCCGCGCCGCGCTCGCGCTGCTCGACGACCCGGCGGTCGACATCGGCACCGTCGCCTGCCCGATCACCGATGCCGCGGCGCGCAACGACCCCAACATGGTCAAGGCGGTCGTCTCGGCGGCGCCCGGCGCAGGGTCCGGGCGCGCGCTCTATTTCACCCGTGCCGCGGCGCCTTCGGGCGACGGACCGCTGTGGCACCACATCGGCAATTACGCGTACCGCCGGGCCGCGCTCGCACGCTTCGTCGGGCTGCCGCCCAGCCCGCTCGAGCAACGCGAGCGGCTCGAGCAGCTGCGCGCGCTCGAGGCCGGCATGCGCATCGACGTGGCGTTCGTTGACTCGGTCCCGCTCGACGTCAATACTCCCGACGAACTCGCACAAGTCCGCAGCATTCATGCGCATTCGCGCGAGACCAATTCCGAGCCTTGAGACATGAACGACCGCACCGCCGATCAGGCCATCGCCTTCCAGGGCAAGCTGGGCTCCTATTCGCATCTCGCCTGCATCGAGGGTTATCCGCAAGCGCGCCCGCTGCCCTGCGAGAGCTTCGATGACACCTTCGAGGCGGTGCGCCGGGGTGACGCCGGCATGGCGATGATTCCGATCGAGAACTCGGTCGCCGGCCGCGTCGCCGACATTCACCACCTGCTGCCCGAATCGGGCCTGCACATCGTCGCCGAGCACTTCCAGCGGGTGAACCACTGCCTGCTGGCGCCCAAGGGCGCGACGATCGAGGGCCTGGTCCGGGTGCATTCGCATGTTCACGCGCTGCCGCAATGCCGCGAGCTGATCCGCGAGCTGGACCTCGATCCGATCGTCCACGTCGACACGGCGGGCGCCGCGGCCGACATCGCGGCGCGCGGCGACCCGACCGAGGCCGCCATCGCCTCGCGCCTCGCCGGCGAGATCCACGGCCTCGATGTGCTGCGCGAGAACATCGAGGACGCCGATCACAACACCACGCGCTTCGTCGTCATGGCGCGCGAAGCGGTCGAGCCCGACCCGGACGACGGCCCGACGATGACGACCTTCGTGTTCCGCGTGCGCAACGTGCCGGCGGCGCTCTACAAGGTGATGGGCGGCTTCGCGACCAACAACGTGAACATGGTCAAGCTGGAGAGCTACATGCTCGACGGCACCTTCACGGCGACCCAATTCTATGCCGACATCGAGGGCCACCCGAAACAGGGGCCGGTGCGCCTCGCGCTCGAGGAGCTCGATTTCTTCTCGCGTTACGTCAAGATCCTCGGCGTCTATCCGGCCCACCCCTTCCGTCACCAAAACTAACCTGCGCGCGGCGGGGAGCCGAAATGCCATGCGTCTCGACAAGCTGATCACCGTCGTCTACGTCCACGCCGAGGGCGAGGTCGGTCGCGTCATCACCGGCGGCGTACTCGACCCGCCAGGCGCGACGGTGGCCGAGAAGCAGCGCCATCTGGAGGCCGAAAATGACGCGCTTCGCCGTTTGCTGCTGTTCGAGCCGCGCGGCGGCGCGGCGATGTCGGCTAACCTGATCGTAGCACCCTGCGACCCGTCCGCCGATGCTGGCCTGATCATCATGGAATCAGCCGATTACCCGCCGATGTCGGGTTCCAACGCGATATGCACGGTGACCGCGCTGCTCGAGACCGGCATGCTGGCAATGCGCGAGCCCGAGACGCGCGTCGTGCTTGACACGCCGGCCGGCCTGGTGACCGCGATCGCCGAGTGTCGGGACGGCAAATGCGTGCGCGTGTCGCTCGAAAGCGTGCCCTGCTTCGTCGACCGCCTCGACGCGCCGATCGAGGTTCCGGGCCTCGGCACGGTGACCGCCGATATCGCCTATGGCGGCGCCTTCTTCGCCATCGTCGACGCCGCCGCGCTCGGCTTCGATCTGGTGCCGGCGGAAGCGCGCGCGCTGGTCGAGCTGGGTCAGCGCATCACCGGCGCGGCCGCCGAGCAGACGCCGGTCACACACCCCGACCACCCCGACATTGGCACCGTCACCTTCACGCTGTTCGGCGGCCCACCGCGCGGGCCCGACGAGGTGCGCAAGAGCGCCGTGGTCATCGCCCCCGGCCGGCTCGACCGCTCACCCTGCGGCACCGGCACGATGGCGCGGCTCGCCGTGCTGTACGCGCGCGGCGAGCTCGGCATTGGCGACGCGTTGACCCATGAATCACTGATCGGCACGCGTTTCGTCGCGCGCATCGCCGACACCACGATGGTCGGCGGCCGCTCCGCGATCGTACCGCAGCTGACCGGTCGCGCCTGGATCACCGGAACCGGCCAGTACGGCCTCGACCCGAGCGACCCGTTTCCCGAGGGCTTCGTGCTCGCCGACACCTGGGGCATCGACGCGGACAGCCTAAGCGAATGAGCCACAACACCTGGATTCACCGCCTCGTGCGCGTCGCCGTGCGCCCGCTGGTGGCGACGCCGGTGACACCCAACCACCTGACCATGCTGCGCCTGGCGAGCGGGCTCGCCGCGACCGCCGCCTTCGCCGTCGGCGACGAGACCTGGCGGGCCTGGGGCGCGGCGGTCTTCGTCGTCTCGGTCCTGCTCGACCGCGCCGACGGCGAGCTGGCGCGGCTCGGCGACAAGACCAGCGCATTGGGCCATAAATTCGACCTGGTCGCCGACGCGCTGTGCAATTCGCTGGTCTTTGCCGGGCTCGGCCTGGGCTTGCGCGACGGCGCGTTCGGCCTCTGGGCGGTGGCCATGGGGGTCACCGCGGGCCTCGCCATCGCCGCCGTTCTGTCGTTGGTTCTGCGCCTCGAGGCGCTCGAGGGCGCGCGCGCCGGCGAGCTGCCGTCGGCCGCCGGATTCGACGCCGACGATGCAATCCTCGCCGTCCCGGTGCTGGTCTGGCTCGGTTGGGCGGAAGGCCTGCTCGCCGCCGCGACGGTCGGCGCGCCGACCTTCGCCCTGTTGCTCTACGCCAAGTTCCGCCGCCGCCTGCGCCAGGGCGGCGCGCGGGACGCGGACTGATACCAAGGTTCAAGGAAAGCCCAGCCCAGCCGCATCGCGAGGCGTCGCAAAATTTCGTTCGTCGAGCGCAGGAGCCAACGCAGGCAACTTTTCGCCGGGTAACGAACATTGGCCCTTGCAGTGCACGCCGTCTCGGTCAATGTTTGCCGGCGACGATTTTTGGGGGCATCGGCCATGGGCCGCTACTCGGTTTTTTCGCTCATCCGTCACGGGTTAAGCGGCCACAAGCACTGGCCGAAGGTGTGGCGTGACCCTGAGCCCAAGCCCGAATACGACGCCATCATCATCGGCGGCGGCGGCCACGGTTTGGCGACGGCGTATTATCTCGCGAAAGAGCACGGCATCACCAACGTCGCGGTGCTCGAGAAGGGCTATCTCGGTGGCGGCAACGTCGGGCGCAACACGACCATCGTGCGCTCAAACTACATGCTGCCCGAGAACGCCCACTTCTACGAGTGGAGCCTGAAGCTGTGGGAGGGGCTGAGCCGCGAGCTCAATTTCAACGTCATGTTCAGCCAGCGCGGCGTCGTCAACCTGGCACACTCGGAACCGCAGATGGAGGCCGCGGCACGGCGCGGCAACGCCATGCGGCTCAACGGCGTCGATGCCGAGCTGCTGAACCGCGAGCAGGTCCAGGCGATGATCCCTCACCTCGACTACGAGAACGAGCGCTTTCCGATATACGGCGCGTTGGTGCAGCCGCGCGGCGGCACCGCGCGCCACGACGCGGTGGCCTGGGGCTACGCCCGCGGCGCCGATGCGCGCGGCGTCGACCTGCTGCAGAACTGCGAGGTCACCGGCTTCCTGCGCGACGGCGAGCGCGTCATCGGCGTCGAGACCACGCGCGGCACGATCCGCGCCGCCAAGGTCGCCATGGCGGTCGCCGGCCATACCGGCCAGCTGGCCGCCAAGCTGGGCCTTCGGCTGCCGATCGAGACGCATATCCTGCAGGCCTTCGTCACCGAGGGGATCAAGCCGTTCATCGACACCGTGGTGACGTACGGCGCCGGCCACTTCTATCTCAGCCAGTCGGACAAGGGCGGCCTGGTCTTCGGCGGCGACCTCGACGGCTACAACTCCTACGCCCAGCGCGGCAACCTGCCGCTGGTGGACGAGGTCATCTCGGCCGGCGTCGCCATGATGCCGGCGATCGCGCGGGTGCGCGTGCTGCGCAGCTGGGGCGGCGTCATGGACATGTCGATGGACGGCAGCCCGATCATCTGCACAGGCCCGCTGCCCGGCCTCTATCTCAACTGCGGCTGGTGCTACGGCGGCTTCAAGGCGACGCCGGCGTCGGGCTGGTGCTTCGCCCAGACCATCGCCCAGGACCAACCGCACGCTCTTAACGCGGGCTTTACCCTCGAGCGCTTCGCGCAGGGCCGGGCGATCGACGAGAAGGGCGCCGGTCCCGTGCCGGGTCACCACTGACGGCGGTGGCGCGATGATCCGGATAGACTGCCCCTGGTGCGGCATGCGCGACCACAGCGAGTTCACCTACGGTGGCGACGGCACGCTGACGCGGCCCGATCCCGAGTCCGCGACGCTCGACGACTGGAACGACTACGTCTACCTGCGCGACAATCCGCGTGGCCGCCATACCGAGTTGTGGCACCACACCCAGGGCTGCCGCCAGTGGCTGAGCGTGGTGCGTGACACCCTGACCCACGACGTCTTCGAGGTCGCCACGGCGCGTCCCAACAGTGGCGGCGAGGCGTCATCGTGAGCAGCCAGCCGTATCGTCTGGCCACCGGCGGCGCGATCGACCGCGACCGGCCGCTCGGTTTCAGCTTCGACGGCAAACCCTACCAGGGCTACGCCGGCGACACGCTGGCCTCGGCGCTGCTCGCCAACGGCGTGCGGCTGGTCGGGCGCAGCTTCAAGTACCACCGACCGCGCGGCATCTCCAGCGCCGGGCCCGAGGAGCCGAACGCGCTGGTCGTCATGCGCGACGGCGCCCGGGCCGAACCCAACATCGCGACGACCATGGCCGAGCTCTACGACGGGCTGGTCGCGACCAGCCAGAACCGCTGGCCCTCGCTCGCCTTCGACCTGTGGTCGCTGAACAGCCTGTTGGGGCCGTTCATCCCGGTCGGCTTCTATTACAAGACGTTCATGTGGCCGGGCGCGAAGGGCTGGTTGTTCTACGAGAAGTTCATCCGCCGCGGCGGCGGCCTGGGCACCGCCTCGCGCCAGGCCGACCCCGACCGCTATGACACGGTCCACGCCTTCTGCGACGTGCTGGTGGTCGGCGCCGGCCCGGCCGGGCTTGCCGCCGCGCGCTCCGCCGGCGATGCCGGCTGTCGCGTCATGTTGGTCGACGAACGCACCACCCTGGGCGGCGCGCTGCGCTTCGAGGGTGAGACCATCGACGGTGCCGCGGCCGGCGATTGGGCCGATGACCAGATCGTCGGCCTGGCGGCGCAAGCCGACGTCACGCTGCTGCCGCGCACCACGGCGTTCGGCTATTACGACGGCAACACCGTCGGCCTGCTGGAACGGGCCAACGACCACCTGCCGAAGCCGCCCGAGTTCGCGGCGCGGCAGCGGCTGTGGATCGTGCGCGCCCGGCAAGTCGTGCTGGCGACCGGCGCCATCGAACGGCCCCTGGTGTTCGGCAACAACGACAAGCCGGGCGTCATGTTGGCCTCGGCGGCGCAGCGCTACGCCAACCAGTACGCGGTCAAGGCGGGCGAGCGGGCGGTCGTCGGCACCAACAACGACAGCGCTTATGCCGCCGCCCTCGACCTCCACGCCGCAGGCATCGCCGTCGCCGCCATCGCCGACGCTCGATCAGCGCCGCCGGCGGCGCTGATCGAGCGCGCACGCGCGGCCGGCATCGAGGTGCTGGTCGGCCAGGTCGTCAGCCGCGTCAACGGCCGACGCCACGTGACCTCGGCCGAGATCGGCGTGCTCGACGATGCCGGCACCGCGATCAGCGGCGGTCTGCGGCGCATTGCCTGCGACCTGGTCTGCGTCTCGGGCGGCTGGCAGCCCAGCGTTCACCTGCACAGCCAGTCGGGTTCCAGGCCGGTGTACGACGAGGCGTTGACCGCCTTCGTGCCGGGCGAACCGCGCCAGGCCCAACTCAGCGCCGGCGCCTGCACCGGCCGCGCCGACCTTGCCGATTGTATCGCCGAGGGATCGCAAGCCGGCGCACAAGCAGCGGCGGCCTGCGGCTTCGACGTGGCGGTGCCGCCGGCGCCGGCCGCCGGACCGAACGACGGCGCGCCGCTCAGGCCGCTGTGGGAAGTGCCCGAGCCCGCCGGCCATCATGGCAAGAAATTCATCGACCCGCAGAACGACGTCACCGCCGACGACGTCGTGCTGGCCCATCGCGAGGGCTACGCCTCGGTCGAACACCTCAAGCGATACACCGCGCTGGGCATGGGCACCGAACAGGGCAAGACCGGCAACGTCAACGGGCTTGCCATTATGGCCCGCGAGCGTGGCCTGACGATCCCGCAAGTCGGCACCACCACGTTCCGGCCGCCCTACACGCCGGTCGCCATCGGCGCCTTCGCCGGGCGCGCGGTGGGCAAGCATTTTCGGCCGACGCGGCTGACGCCGATTCATGACTGGCACCTGCGTCACGGTGCGGTGATGGTCGAGACCGGCGCCTGGCTCAGGCCGCGCTACTACCCGCAAGGCAACGAAACGATCCGCGAGGCCTACATCCGCGAGGCCACCCATGTGCGCGAAAAGGTCGGCATGGTCGACGTCACGACGCTGGGCAAGATCGACGTACAGGGCCCCGACGCCGCCGAGTTCCTCAACCGGGTCTACTGCAACGGCTGGAAGACGCTGCCGATCGGCAAGGCGCGTTTTGGCCTGATGCTGCGCGAGGACGGCATCGTGCTCGACGACGGTACGACCTCGCGTGTCGGCGAGCACCAGTACTACATGACCACGACCACCGCCAATGCGGCCGGGGTGATGACCCACCTGGAGTATTACCTCCAGGTGGTGTGGCCCGAACTCAAGGTTCACGTCACCTCGATCTCCGAGCAATGGGCGCAGATCGCCGTCGCCGGGCCGCGCGCGCGCGCCGTGCTCGAGGCGGCGATCGACGGCATCAATCTTTCCAACGAGGGGCTGCCGTTCATGGGCGTCGCCGACGGCTGGCTCAAGAGTGGCATCCCGGCGCGCGTTTTCCGCATCAGCTTCTCGGGCGAGCTGGCCTACGAGATCGGCGTGCCGGCGGGCCACGGCGAGGCCGCCTGGCAGCAAATCTACGACGCCGGCCAGGATATGGAGATCATCGCGTACGGTCTCGAGGCGCTGGGTGCGATGCGCATCGAGAAGGGCCACGTCGCCGGGCCCGAGTTCGACGGCCGCACCACGCTGGAGGACCTCGGTCTCGGCCGCATGGCCAGCACCAAGAAGCATTTCATCGGCCGCGCCATGCTTGGCCGCGAGGGCCTGTTCGACCCGGCGCGGCCTAAACTGGTCGGTCTCGAATCGGTGAGCGGCGTCCCGTTGCGCGGCGGCTCGCAGATCGTCGAACAGGCCAAGCCGAACGGTGCCGGGAAAATGCCGATGCTCGGCCACGTCACTTCGACGACGTACAGCCCGGTGCTCGGCAAGAACATCGCGCTGGCCCTGGTACAGGGCGGCCTGGAGCGCGAGGGGCAGATGCTCTATGCGGCGCATCCGCTGCGCGGCGAGCACACACCGGTGCGCGTCGTCCAGCCCGTGTTCTTCGATCCTGAAGGGGAGCGGGTCCGTGGCTGAACGCGAATCCGCCCTGGCCGGCCACTACCAGCCCGGCGTCCACGGCGCCGGCGATGGCAGTGCCGTCGCCATCCAGGAGCTGTGCGGTCTCGACCTCGTCCAAGTCGCCGCCTGGCCGGACGCCGCCGGCCACGTCGCCGCCACAATCACCGCGCGCACCGGGTGCGCCGTGCCCGAGGGCAACGGCGGCTCGACCGCCGCCGGCGATCTGCGCGTCTTGTGGAACGGGCCCGACCGCTGGTGGATCGTCTGCCCGATCGGCGGCCCGGCGCTGAGCCTCTTGGACGCCTTCGACGCGGACCAGGCCGCCGTCAGCGACCTCAGCCAGAGCCGCACAGTCCTGCGGCTTGGCGGGCCGACGTCCCGCGCCGTCTTGGCCAAGGGCCTGCCGATCGACCTTCACCGCCGCGCGTTCGCCGCCGGCCGCGTCGCCCAGAGCGCCATCCACCACACCGGCGTCCTGGTGCATCGTATCGACGACGGTGACAGCTTCGACCTTTATGTCTTCCGCGGCTTCGGCCTCGCCTTCTGGGAATGGCTCACCGACGCGGCGGCCGAACATGGCTACACCGTCGCCGAACGAGGCTGACCGGGCCCAATCACGTGCGGCGGGAGCGACTGGGCTTGGCATCTGTGCGGTGATCGGACATTGTCGTAGGATCGGCAAGGCAAGGCGGTTGGCATGAGCATCGAGCAACACGCGCTCTCCAAGCTGCTCGAACCCGGGTTGGCTCCATTCGTGCCCGGCCTCGAGCGTCACCGCGCGCTGGGCGGCGGCGTCTGCGTCGTTTCGCTGGCGCCGGGCGACACAGTCGCGCTGACCGACCTCGAAGGCGGCCAGCGCTGTGAGGTCGTCGTGCTGGGCGTTGACGGCGGCGAGGATTTCGGCGCGCTGGGCCTCGCCGCGGGCGAACCGGCGCGCGGGCTCGCCGCGCTGGTCGGCGACGGCGGTGGCGATGGCCGGATGGTCGCCCAGGCGCTTGCGGCGGCCGGGCTCGAGCCCGGCGCGGTCAACGCGTCGGTGTTGTTCGGCGACGGCACGCCGGCCGGCGAGACCGTCTCGTTGACCGCCGATCGGGCCGCGCTGTGCATCGTCGGCGCGCCGGGAGGGCCGATGCGGGTCGACCAACAGGACCCGCCGACCGCGATCCGGATCACGGTGCAACGTGCGACAGTCGATGCCATGATCGGGCGACCGCTGCCGCCGCCGCTGGCCGATGCGCGCCTCGACAGCCGGATCCACAAGGCGACCGCCCAGGCTTACGAGGTCAAGGCCGGCGAGTTCGTCCAGGTAATCGACGTCGACGGTCGAGAGTGTTCCGACTTTCAGGTGTTTCACCTGGGCGATCTCGAGCGCGGCATCGAACGTGAACTCGACGCCACGACGACGCGCTACATCATGGGCGCGCTCTATCCGGGGCCCGGCCTCTTCTCGAAATTCTACGACGCCGCCCAGCGCCCGCTGGTCGAGGTCATCCGCGACACCTGCGGCCGGCACGACACATTCGGCCTCGCCTGCACCGCCAAGTACTACGACGACATGGGTTATCCGGGCCACGTCAACTGTTCGGACAACTACAACGCGGCGCTGGCGCCTTACGGCATCGCGCCGCGCAAGGGCTGGATGGCGATCAACTTCTTCTACAACACGATGGCGGATGCGGCGACCAACGCCATCCACTTCGACGAGCCGTGGTCGCGTCCCGGCGATTACGTGCTGATGCGCGCGCTGACCGATCTGGTGTGCGTCGCGTCGGCCTGTCCCGACGACATCGACCCGGCCAACGCGTGGAACCCGACCGATATTCATGTCCGGGTCTACACGGCAAAGAACATCTTCTCCAAAGCGATTGCATACAGAATGACCACTGACGCCGAACCCCAACTGACGCGCGAGACCGCGTTCCACACGCGGACCTCGGCGCTGACCCGCAACTTCGTCGAATACAACGGCTATTGGCTGGCGACGCGCTTCACCAATCACGGCGCCGTCGCGGAGTACCACGCCTGCCGCGAGGCTGCCGCGGTGATGGATCTCTCGCCGCTGCGCAAGTTCGAGGTGCTCGGACCCGACGCCGAGGAACTTCTGCAGCGCACGCTGACGCGCAACGTGCTGAAGATCGCGGTCGGCCAGGTCTCTTATTCCGCGCTGTGCAACGAGACCGGCGGCATGCTCGACGACGGCACGCTGTTCCGCCTCGGCCAGGACAATTTCCGCTGGATCGGCGGCTCGGACTACGGCGGCATCTGGCTGCGCGAACAGGCCGCGAAGATGGGTCTCAAGGTCTGGGTCAGGAACTCGACCGACCAGTTGCACAATCTCGCGGTCCAGGGGCCGAAGAGCCGCGACATCCTCAAACAATTCGTCTGGACGCCGCCGGCCCAGCCGACGCTCGACGAACTCGGCTGGTTCCGCTTCGCGATCGGCCGCATCGGCGATTACGACGGCATTCCGGTTCTGGTGTCACGGACCGGCTACACCGGCGAGCTGGGCTACGAGATATGGTGCCATCCCAAGGACGCGGTCGCGCTGTGGGACGCCGTCTGGCAGGCCGGCGCGCCGCATGGCCTGGCACCGATGGGCCTCGACGCGCTCGACATTCTGCGCATCGAGGCGGGGCTCATTTTCGCCGGTCACGAGTTCGACGACCAGACCGATCCGTTCGAGGCCGGCATCGGCTTCGCCGTCGCGTTGCAGGCGAAGGCCAACGAGGATTACATCGGCAAGGAGGCGCTGACGCGCCGCAAGGCGCACCCGAGCCGGACACTCGTCGGTCTCGAGCTCGCGGGCAACGAGCCGGCGGCCCATGGCGACCCGGTCCATGTCGGGCGCAGCCAGGTCGGCGTCGTCACCAGCGCTATGCGCTCGCCGATCCTGCGCAAGAACATCGCGCTCTGCCGCATGGCGGTGGAGCATGCCGCGCTCGGCACGGCGGTCGAGGTCGGCAAGCTCGACGGCCACCAAATACGCCTCCCCGCGACCGTCGTGCGCCTGCCCTTCTACGACCCCGAGAAGACGCGTGTGCGCGCCTGATCCGAACCATCGATTCTAAAAAATCGCCTCGCGGGTGAAGACGCAGTATTCTTCGCGCCGGGCCATGCGGGAAGGCCCGCCCGAGCGCCGGGAATTGTCAAAAAAGTAGCCAGACATGTTGCAAACCATTGCCACTTTCCTCTTTCCCATGGCACTTCTCTACGCCGGCACGCGTGACTTGATGAGTTACGAGATTCCCAACTGGGTGTCGCTCGCAATGATCGCGGTCTTTCTTGTCGCGGCGTTCGCCGGATCGTTTCGCCTCGCCGACATCGGCTGGCATCTCGCCGCCGGCGCCGCGGTCCTCGCGGTCGGCTTCATCCTGTTCGCCGCCAAGATTTTCGGCGGCGGAGACGCTAAACTGTTGGCCGCCTGCGCCGTATGGATCGGCTGGACGGGTTTGTTTAAGTTTTTCATATTCGTCGCGCTGATTGGCGGTGTATTCGCGCTCGCTCTCATTGTTTTTCGGCGGCTGACCCTGCCCGATTCTTGGACGAAGAGACGCTGGATTCGGCGGCTTCACGACCGAAAGGGTGGCATTCCCTATGGTGTCGCAATCGGTTTGGGCGGGATTTTGATGGTGCCGGAACTGCCCCTGTACGCCCATGCGATACGGCCCGTATCCGCTGTTATCCAAGGGATTCAGCCGTTTATGGCATGATGTTGATTAATTCACTAGATGCTTCGCTTACGTCTCCTTAGCGATTGAATCGGTTGACGTTTCGGTATGTCGCACGCATAATCGCCACGGCTGGGGGGCGTAGTGCGGCCAAAGTGTGGCACGCATCGCTCGATTTTTGATTAGGGTTCAGCATGCGTATAGCCGCCATTGTAATCATAGTAGTCGCTCTGGCTATTACCGGGCTCGTCTTCTTTCTTTTGAGCGGCTTCCTGGATGAAAAGGCGGTAGGCCCGTCTACCGAGGCGCCGGCGGAGCCGGCCGTGCAGGTCGTCGTCGCAATGTTCAATCTGCCGGCCGGTAAGGTGCTGGTGCCCGAAGACCTCAAGTAGCAGCCGTGGCCCGCCAAGGCGGTCGACGAAAACTACGTCATCCAGCGCGATGGTCAGGGCGCCGAAAAGCTCAAGGAACTCGCCGGCACCGTGGTCAAGCGCGGCATTCTGATTGGCGAGCCGGTGACCTATGGGAAGGTATTCCGGCGCAACCAGGCGGGCTTCCTTTCCGGCATGCTGACGCCCGGCAAGCGCGCCATCAGCGTACCGATTTCTCCATTGAACGCTGGCGCCGGGTTCATTCTGCCCGGCGACCGGGTCGATGTGATGTTGCAGCTCCGGGTCGCCGAAGATTCGGCACAGGGCGCCGGAACCAATCGCGACTACAGCGAGACGATCCTCGAGGACGTGCGCGTCCTCGCCATCGACCAGAACCTCAATGACGTCCCCGAGGGTTCGGTAGCGCAAGTCGGCGGAGCCGCGACCCTCGAGGTGACGCCCAAAGAGGCCGAAATACTGACCGTCGCCAAGGTGATGGGTACGATGTCGCTGGTCCTGCGCAGCCTGACGCCGGGCGACGTCGCGCAACGCGACAAGCTGTACACCAGCGACCTCGAGGTCAGCCGATCGATCAGCCGCAGCTCGATGCCGGATGCGGTACAGGTGCTGGCCGCCGGCCGCGACCTCGAGCCCGGCACGCTTTTGCGCGCGCGCGACGTCGTCTGGACCGTGGTACCGCGGCAGGTCGTGCAAAGCGGCTACTACGTCAAGGGCCGCGCCTCAGTCAGCGATCTTTATGGCGCGCTCGTCACCGCACCGGCGGCGAACGGTGTGCCGTTCGACGCCGCCAACACGATGGTCCCGTCCGAGCCGGGCTTCCTCACCAAGGTGCTCGCCCCCGGCATGCGCGGGATTAGCGTAACGGTCAACGACGTGACCGGCGTCGCGGGCTATATCGTGGCGGGAGACCGGGTCGACGTGCTCATGACGCACGAAATCGAAGACCTGGTCGATGATCCCATCTTGACGCCTCGGCGTTTTACCGAGACGGTCGTTCGCAACATTCGCGTCATCGCGGTGTCGACACGCATCGACACGACCGTCGGCCGGCCCACTTCGGGTGATTTGTTCACGCTCGAGGCGACCCCCAAGCAGTCGCAAATACTGACCCCCGCGCCGTCCATCGGCGAAATCTCGTTCACCTTGGCGGGTGCTGGCGATGACCCATACACGCGCTCGCCGACGCCGTTCACGGCGGACCTCGAGATCAGCGACGCGATGGTCGCGATGCTGCTCAGGGCCGAGGAAATCTACCGCATTCGCGAGCCTGAGCTTCCCGCCTTGCCGCCGTTCAACCTGAAATATCCGCGCGTGCCCGATGTCCCGGCAATCCGCGTGCGTCGAAATCAACAAGACGCGGCGGAGAAAGCCGCGGCCGCCGCAGTGACCAGCGAAGAGAACGTCGAGGAACGCGCCAAGACCGAGGCACTGGAAGCCAAGATCATTGAGCTTCAAGCCATGATGGAGGCTCAGGCCGGCGCGCAGGACACAGCCATGCAGACTAAGATCGACGAGCTCCAGGCCCAGCTGGGTGGCGAGGCGGTGCCGACCGGCGATGTCGGCGGCCCCACGTCGGTAAAGGTCTACCGAGCCTCGGAGCCCACGACGATCGAGTTTTATCAGTAGTGAAGTGACGAATATGACGTACCTTCGAAGCATCATCGTCGGCCTGATCGCCGTCGTGGCGCTAACCTCTTTCGTACCGGCGCGTGCGCAAGACGCGACGTTGAGCATCCTCCAAGACCAGATGGCGGTGCCCGCACCCGACGCGATCACGCTGTCGCTCAACAAGGCGCGCATTATCGAACTGCCGCGGCCTGCCCGCAGCGTGCTGGTCAGCAATCCGTTGATCGCCGACGTGATGATCCGCACGCCGCAGCAGCTTTATGTGCTGGGCCAGCAGATCGGCGACACCAACGTCTTCGTCCTTGACGATGATGGCCGCCAAATCCTCCAACTCGAAATTCGTGTCGAGCTCGATCTCACCGGTTTGCGCCAGGCGTTCGTGAACATCATGCCAGGCGAGCGGGTCGAGGCGACCGCGGTCAACGCGAATATCGTTCTGACCGGTACGGTGCGCTCGTCGCAGGCGGCCGAGAACGCGCGGCTCCTGGCGCGACGGTTCGTCGACGACGACGACCAGATCATCAACATGCTGCGCATCGCGGCAGACCACCAGGTGATGTTGCGCGTGCGCATCGCCGAGATGGACCGCAGTGTTGGCAAGGATCTGGGCTTCAACACGACGATCGGGCTTCGCACCGGATTCGGCGGGAAGGACGGCAAGACGACGGCCACCGTGGATTCGGGTTTCGGCACGGGCCTTGGCAGCGCTGCTGCTGTCGGCACACTTTCTGGAAACACGGCCGGCTTTGCCACGATGAACCTATTCCTGGGCACCTTCTTCGAAACGCTGAACGCGACGATCGACGCCCTCGAGAGCCAGGGGCTGGTCAACACCCTCACGCAACCGACCCTGGTGGCCATTTCCGGGGAAAACGCAAATCTTCTGGTCGGTGGCGAATTTCCGGTGCCGATTTCGTTTACAGTGACCGAAGGGGGGCTCCCGATTCAGGAGATCGAAATCAAGGAGTTCGGCATCCTGCTGACCTTCACGCCGGTCGTGCTCAGCTCGGGGTTGATCAGCCTCAAGCTTTCGACTGAAGTGAGTTCGCTCACCGACATCGGCTCGTTCACGCCGGCGACGGGCGCCCTGCAGGTGGCTAGTAGTGCGATTCCAGCGCTCGACGTGCGCAGGGCCGAAACGACGGTCGAGCTGCCGAGCGGCGGCGGCATCGTCATCGCCGGGCTGCTGCAGGACGACATCCGCAGTGCCGTCCAGGGGTTCCCGGGTCTGAAGGACATTCCGGTGCTCGGCACCCTGTTCCGCAGCAACAGTTTCCAGAAAGGCGAGACCGAGTTGGTGGTCATGGTCAGTGCCTATCTGGTGAAGTCCGTGTCCGGGCGTGAATTTGCGTTGCCGGGCGACGGTTTCGTCTCGTCGAACGACTTCGACCTGTATCTGTTGGGCCGTCTGCACGCGGTTTACGCGAAGACAGACTTGCCGCCTCCGATCGAGCCGCTTCAGGGCCCGATCGGCTATATCATGGAGTAGAGAGCATGGCGCGTGTAATTCCGAGTCCTGGTCGTGCTGCCGGTATTCTCGCGGTTGGCGCCGTGTTGCTGCTCGGCGCCGCCTGCACGACGCCCGACTACTACACGGTCTGAGAACGGCAGAGCAATAATCCCCCACTGAAGCGGCCGGTCGATCCGGCTGCGGCGGACCAAAATGGGACCGCGTATAGCCTTCTGTCAGGGTTGCTCTGACTGGAAGGCGGGGGGGATGTATCGGGTGGAGTTGTACGCACGGGTTCGGCGGGCGTGTCATGTCGAGGGGATGAGCACCCGCGAGGCCTCGCGGGTGTTTGGTGTAGACCGCAAGACGGTCCGTAAGATGCTGTCGTTCTCGGTGCCGCCAGGGTATCGCCGAAGCGCGCCGCCGAGGCGGCCAAAGCTGGGTCCGTTCACGGGAATCATCGATCGGATCTTGGAAGACGATCGGACCAGCCACCGCAAGCAACGGCACACTGCGAAGCGCATCTTCGACCGCCTCCGGGACGAGTACGGTTTCACGGGCGGCTACACCATCGTGAAGGACTACGTTCGTGAGCAGGGGCTTCGGTCGCGTGAGGTGTTCGTGCCACTCTCCCATTCCCCCGGTCACGCCCAGGCGGACTTCGGCGAAGCGATGGCGGTGATCGGCGGCGCGTTACGGAAGATCCACTTCCTTGCCTTCGACCTTCCCCACAGTGATGGTTGCTTTGTTGCGGCCTATCCGGCGGAGACGACCGAAGCATTCTGCGATGGCCACAACGCGGCGTTTGCCTTCTTCGGCGGCGTCCCCCGATCCATCCTGTACGACAACACCAAGCTGGCGGTTGCCCGGATCCTGGGCGATGGGAAGCGGCAGCGAACGCGCGTCTTCACGGAGCTTCAGTCCCACTATCTGTTCGAGGACAGGTTCGGCCGGCCGGGCAAGGGCAACGACAAGGGCAAGGTCGAGGGACTGGTCGGCTTCATCCGGCGGAACTTCCTGGTCCCCGTCCCGCGTGCCGAGAGCTTCGCGGCCCTCAACGATGCTCTCGCCGAACAGTGCCGCCGGCGCCAGGCGGCGCGGCTGCGGGGCCACAAGGAGACCATCGGCGAGCGTCTCGAGCGGGATCGTCAAGTTCTCTTGCCATTGCCGCCTGCTCCCTATGATGCCTGCGATAAGCGCCCTGGACGGGCGAGTTCGCTGTCGCTGGTGCGTTACCGCAGCAACGACTATTCCGTGCCCGTGGCCTACGGCCACCGTGAGGTGCTCATCCGGGGCTACGTCGATGAGGTGGTGATCAGCTGCGGGGCCGAGGTGATCGCCCGGCACCGCCGGTCCTACGACAGCGAGGACCTGATCTTCGACCCGCTGCATTACCTGCCCTTGATCGAGCAGAAGATCGGCGCCCTCGACCAGGCCGCGCCATTGGCGGGCTGGGACCTGCCCGAGGCCTTCATCACTCTGCGGCGGCTCCTCGAAGCTCGTATGGGCAAGGCAGGCAAGCGCGAGTACGTCCAGGTGCTCCGTCTACTGGAGACCTTCCGGCTCGAGGAGGTCGAGGGTGCGGTCGGCGACGCCCTGCGGCTCGGCGCAATCGGCTTTGATGCGGTGAAGCACCTGGTACTGTGCCGCATCGAGCGGCGGCCGCCCAGGCTCAACCTCGACGTCTATCCGTATCTGCCGCGCGCCCGGGTCGCGATGACGTCCGCCAAGTCGTACATGAGCCTGCTGTCGGGGCTCGGCGCATGACCGACACACCGCAAGTGCTGCTCGCCCACCACCTCAAGACGCTGAAGCTGCCGACCTTCCTGCGCGAGTACGACAAGATCGCCCGGCAGTGCGCCTCGGAAGGCGTCGATCACGTCCGCTACCTGTTGAGACTCGCCGAGCTCGAGCTGATCGACCGCGAGCGCCGCATGGTCGAGCGGCGCATCAAGGCGGCGCGCTTCCCCGTGGTCAAGAGCCTCGACAGCTTCGACTTCAAGGTCATCCCCTCGCTCAACAAGGCGCTGGTCCTGGAGCTGGCCCGCTGCGAGTACATCGAGCGCCGCGAGAACCTCATCGCGCTCGGCAACAGTGGGACCGGCAAGACCCACATCGCCCTCGGTCTCGGCCTGGCGGCCTGCCAGAAGGGCCTCTCGGTCGGCTTCATCACCGCCGCCGCGCTGGTCCACGAACTCATCGAGGCCCGCGATGACAAGCAGCTGCTGAGGTTCCAGAAGAAGCTCGCCACCTACAAGCTTCTGATCGTCGACGAACTCGGCTTCGTGCCGCTGTCGAAGACCGGCGCCGAGCTGTTGTTCGAGGTGTTCAGCCAACGCTACGAGCGGGGCTCGACCCTGGTCACCACCAATCTGCCCTTCGACGAATGGACCGAGGTGTTCGGCTCCGAGCGCCTCACCGGCGCGCTCCTCGATCGCCTCACCCACCACGTCAACATCCTCGAGATGAACGGTGACAGCTACAGGCTCAACCAGAGCCGCAGGCGTCAAACCCCGACTGCTAACTGAACCGACCACCCAGCCCACGCTTGACCCCGTGGGCCCACAGGTCCCTCCCGCGCGCGCCGCCGCGTCAGCCTGTTGAGGGCACGCCGCGTCGCGCGCGGGGCCCTCCCGTGGACTACGGGGACAAGCCCGCAGCCGCCAAGCGGTCCCTTCTTACACCGCCGAGGTGGTCCCTTTTTGCTCCGCCATTGACACCCATCAAAATACCGGTGACGCGCGTCCAGTCGGGCACCAGCATCCAGCACCAGATTACGACCACGATCGCGGCGACCTCGATGAGCGGATAGAAAGCGGGGACCGCCGTGCCGCAATAGCGGCAACGGCCCCGGCTGGCGATCCAGTTGACGACAGGCAGCAGATCGATGGCGCCCAGCGTGTGGCCACAACTGTCGCACGCCGAACGGGGCAGGACGACGCTTTGCCCTTCAGGAACGCGCAGCACCACGGTACCCAGGTGGCTGCCTGTGATGGGCGCGATGGCGAGCGTGAAAATCGAAGCGACGAGGAGTGGATCGGTCATTCGGCACCGTGATTTCTTGTCGGGTAATCCACAGTGGCCAACTTGCATGCTGCCAACCCGCGCTTCAAGTCGATTACGTCGTTTCGGTCGCGATTGTCGGCCGGGGTCGACGAATCACGGTGACGCAACAGGGCTTTTACGCGAGAATGCTCCCGATTTCAGGCGTCCCAGGAGATGGAATTCGATGAGCGAGAACGTCGGCACCGATTGGCATCTGGTCGCCAAGACGAGCGAAGTCACCGAGGACGAGCCCAAGGCGGTTCGCGTTGGCGACCATTTGATCGCGTTGTTCAGTTTGGACGGTGAATATTTTGCCACGCACGACATCTGCACCCACGAATTCGCTTCCCTCTCCGAGGGCTTCGTCGACGGCGACGTCATCGAATGCCCGCTTCACGCCGGCACTTTCGATATCCGCACCGGCAAGGCCATGTCGCCGCCGGTGACAGAGGACCTCCGTACCTATTCGGTCAAGGTCGAGGGCGACGACATCTACGTCGCGGTCGAAACGGGTTGAGCGCGGGCCGTCTGGCCGACAGCGTCGGGATGCCATCGGTATGACGTCACAAGAGACATTCGTCGTAATCGGCGCCGGCCAGGCAGGCGGCCGCGCGGTCGAGGCAATGCGCACCGAGGGCTTCGATGGCCGCATCGTACTGGTCGGCGCCGAGGCCCATGTCCCCTATGAACGGCCGCCACTGTCGAAGCAGCTGCTGATCTCCGACGACGAGGAGCCGGCGCGCACCTATATTCATGGCGCAGACTTCTACCGCGAAAAGGACATCGATCTACGCCTCGGCGTGCAGGCGACGCACATCGACCGCGACGCAAGACGCGTCACCCTGTCGGACGGCGATACGCTCGACTACTCGAAGCTGCTTTTGACCACCGGCTCGAAGCTGCGCCGCCTGTCGATTCCGGGAAGCGGTCTCGCCAGCATCCATTATCTGCGCAATATCGAGGAGTCGCTCGCCATTCGGAGTGAACTCACGGTCGACGCCGCGCTGGTCGTCGTCGGCGGCGGGTACATCGGGCTCGAGGTCGCTGCCGCGGCGCGCACGCGAGGCTGCCGCGTCACCGTCATCGAGATGGAAGAAGTCGTGATGAACCGGGTGGTCGCGCCCGAGATCGGGCGCTTCTTCGCTGAGGTACACCGCGCGCAAGGCGTCGATATCCGTACCGGCGAGGGCGTCGCCGGTTTCGACGGCGAGGACCGCGTCACGGCCGTCGTCGGCGCTAGCGGCACCCGGTACCCCGCCGATCTCGTCGTCGTCGGCGTCGGCATCCTGGCCGAAACCAGCCTCGCCGAAGCCGCCGGGCTGGAAGTCACCAACGGGGTCGACGTCGATGAATTCGGCCAGACGTCCGATCCCGACATCTTCGCCGCCGGGGACGTCGCCAACCAGCCGTCGCCCATCGGCATCCGGCGATGGCGGCTCGAGTCGTGGCGGAATGCCCAGAACCAGGCGATCGCGGTGGCCCGCGTCATGTGCGGCACGAGAACGCCCTATGCCGAGACCCCCTGGTTCTGGTCCGACCAATATGATCTCAACCTACAGATGACGGGGCTCACCGACAGCTGGGACCGGCTGGTCTTTCGCGGCGATCCCGCGGACCGCAAGTTCACGGCTTTCTACATGGCGGCCGACAGGGTGGTGATGGCGAACGCAGTGAACGCGCCGCGTGAACTGCGGTTCGCCCGCATGCTGATCGAGGCTGCCGCACCCGTCGCGGACGCGGCACTGGCCGACCCGGCGGTGCCCCTGAAATCGCTCCTTCCGGCAGGCTGACCGCCGGTCAGGGCGCGATCAACAGGCAGGGCTGGTTGTTGCTGTGGATCTTGGTGCAGAGATCGGCGGCAACGAACTCGCTGTCGACCGGACCGACGCGCACACGATAGTTGCCCGTTGCCCCGCCATCCTCGATCCGCAAGACTTGGAACCTTAATCCCCTGAGCAGATCGTTGTGCGTATTGCGCAAGAGGCTCGAACCACTGATCGCGGCATCCTCCGTCGTAAAGGCGCCAAGTTCGATCATGAAACCGTCCTCGACCACCGTCACGGCGGGCGGCAGCACGGCAACGTCAATTTCCTGTTTCTCGATGACGACGGGCACCGTCATCACGGTCGGCACCGAGGGCGGCTGCGACGTTATCGCCACTACCGGCAGCTGGGCGTTGGTCGCGCCACTGATCGTCACCGTCGAGGACGACGAGGATGCCGCGGCGGTCGTCGGATTGATCAGCTGGTAGTAACGAAGGTTGTGCTGCACGATCGCGGTCGATAGGTCGCGCTTCAGCAACCGCTCAGCAGCGTCGAGGTCGCCCTTCATGGCATAAAGCAGCGCTAGGTTCTGACGCACCTGAACCCGGAACCGCGAAGCCGTGCCGCGCGCTCGAGCGTCGTGATGCCGCCCGCGAGGTTGCCGCTCAGCGTCATCGACAACGCCAAATTGTTGAGCACGCTGACCGCGTCCGGCGACACCACGAGCGCCGCATTATAGCGTTTCTGTGCCTTCACGGGATCACCGGTCACGTCGTGGGCGATGCCGAGCGCCGACAGCGCGCGCCAGTCGCTGGGCGCCCGGGTCACCACGTCGGACAAGGTCGCGATCGCCTCGCGGCTCAAGCCCGCCGCCAATTGCGCCTTGCCGAGTTCCGCCTTGAGGTCGAGCCGCGACGGATTCTTCTGGAGGGACGCCGTCAGTATGCGGACCGCTTCGCCCGCCTGGCCAGAGAGCCGGAGATTGCGCGCCAAGCCGATGGCCGCGCTTATATCGCTGGGATTGCGCGCCTGCAGATTCTGGTAGTAGCCGGTTGCCGCCTGGTAGTCGTTGGCGCTCTGGGAACGCTCGGCGGCGCTGCGCAGGAAGTTGCTGATAGGTTCGTCGATCTTCGGTGGTTCAGTCACCGCGACTTCGACGCTTTCCTCGGCGTCAGTCGTTATGATGCATGCCGAGAGCGTCAGCGCAAGGGCAACCGCCCAGGCCGACATGCCACAGGCGCGCAGAACGCGACGTGTCGATCCACTCGCATCAGACATCGGTAATTGAATTTGATTCGGCACTTCGGTCTGCTTCTGAATATGCATGGCGCCCGCGCGGACTATATCGGGGTGCGATTCGTCGGGCAAGCGTGTCGACCGCCGGGAGGCGTCGGTGGAAACGAGACGCCGCGCATGAGTGGTTGCCGTGTCCACGGCGGTGATTCCAATCACTCGACCAACTCACCTGACTTGTATTTACAACGGCTGCGTTCACCGTCAGCCGTTGTGCACTTGCCCTTGCCGTTTGGTTTTCCCTTGTAAAACTGCCCTTCGAAACCAGTGCCGTCGGCCCATTTCATGATGCCGAATCCGTGGCGCCGGTCGTCCCGCCATCTACCTTTGTAGTGTCGACCGTCGGCCCAGGCCATGACGCCCCGACCGTACATCCGATCGTTGCTCCAGTCGCCTTCACAACGACTGCCGTCAGGCAAGACCATGACGCCGCGGCCATCGCGCTTGTCGTTGCGCCAGGCACCATCGTAGCTGCCGCCGTCGGCCAATTGCATCGTCCCCTTGCCCTGCCGCCTACCGTTCACCAGCGAACCCTCGAACCGATCGGTTTTTTGCCATTGAGTATCCATTGGACGACGCCCGGTCCCTGGGCGATGTCCGCCACCTCGCAGTTGCCGTTCCATAGAACGCGCTGATCGGGTTGCGGGTTCTCGTTCCAGACGAGGCAGTAGGTGCGCGTGTCGGGGATCCATTCTCCGGCGCTGGCCACCGTGCCGTTCAAGCCGACAAACACCGAAAAGAGCCATACCAATCGGTTCATGAATATTCTCACCGTGTGATTCGCGTTTCGCCGATTGTAGCACGACAGGCCGGGTGCGCAGTAGGGGCCGCTTTGCGATCCGGGGCACATTGCAGTATCCACGTCCGGTTCATCGCCCTTGTTTACAGCGATCCGTGCCAATGATTTCCGTGCTTTAGGCTGCGTCCCTGTTATGTTACAGTCAATACTGTCTGTATCGCACCCGGTTCCTTGGACACAAGTTTGTCTCATGCGGCGGGCCTGAGTGACATCGCGGTGTGCCACGCCTGACGAGCTTGAGCGGGGCTCAGGTAGCCGTTCTTCTCCACGATCCACTGGGCATTGTACTGTTCGACGAACCCGCGGACGGCGTTCCGCAGCTCCGCGATGTTGCGGTAGATGCGGCCATGGATGATCTGTTCCTTGAGCGTGCGATTGAACCTCTCGGCGACGCCGTTGGTCTGGGGCTGTTCGACGAAGGCGTAGGACGGCTGGATGCCCCAGAACTTGATCTGGTTGGTGAAGTGGTCCGACAGATACTGGGAGCCGTGATCCATCCGCAAGGCCAGCCCCCGCGCCGCACCGGCGGAGGTCGAGGCATACAGCCTCGCAAGCCCCATGGAGATCGGCTGAAGGGCGGCGAAGCGGTCGCCTCGCTTGCACACATGCCAGCCGACGCACTCGGCGTTCCAATGCTCGATGGCGGTGAATATCCAGCCCCAGCCGTCGTCCACCGTGAACACCCGAACGCCGTCCGTGCCCCACATGAGGTTGGGGGCATGGGTGATGATCTCACCGACATGGGGATTTCCGCCACGGCGGCGGCAGCGATGGGGCGAGAGCAGGTTGTTCTCGCGCATCACCCGGAGCCCCCGCTTGCGGGAAACACGGATGCCACGACAGACCCGAAGCCGAGCCCAGACCTTGCGGTGTCCCTCGCCCTCCCAGGGGGATGCCTCCAGGTCGGCCTCGATGGCCACCAGCAGAGCCTCGTCCGAGATCGAGGGCTTCGGTCCCCGGCGCTTTGCTGGTGGGCGCTCAGCGGTGGCCTGCTGCCGGGATTTCATGGCGTAGAACGAGGAACGGGCAAAACCCCAGGCCGCACAGACCCGCTGGAGGCCGTAGGCCAAACCCGTGCCGGGAGAGGTGGCGGCACTCATCGCCGCGACCTCCGCCGCCCCAAAGGGCCGGACGTCTCCGTCTTGGCCTCCAGCAGTTCCACCTGCATGATCAACTCCCCGATCCGCTTCATGGCGATGTCCAGTTCCGCCTTCACCGGATCGCCCTTGCGTTCCTTGAGCGAGGCATCGATCCCGGCGATCGCCTTCTCACGCCACTGCTCGAGCCGGAAAATCTCCACGCCCAACTGCCGCGACAAAAGTTCCACCGGCTCGCCACGCAAAAGCCGCAGGGCAACCTCACGCTTGCGCGTCACCGTCCACCGCTGGCCAAGTCCCAGAGGGCCTGCCGGCGAAACCTGGCCCGGGGAAAAGTGGACGAGCCGGCTCGCCCTCGTTTACCACAGGCCATCCGCAACTTTGTTCTCAAAATTGTCGGTCACACTCCTTGGACACTTCGATGCCAAGGAAACGACACCCGACCTTGGAAGCCGCGGCGGGCCTGAGTGACATCGCGGTGTGCCACGCCTGCGAGCTTGTGTCCCTCGCCTGGGCATTGTCTGTTCCACCCGCGGACGGCGTTCCGAGCTGCGATGTTGCGGTAGATGCGGCCATGGGATCGAGCGTGCTTGAATCGGGACGCCGTTGGTCTGGGGCTGTTCGACGAAGGCGTAGGACGGCTGGATGCCAGAACTTGATCTGGTTGGTGAAGTGGTCCGACAGATACTGGGAGCCGTGATCCATCCGCAAGGCCAGCGGCGGAGGTCGAGGCATACAGCCTCGCAAGCCCCATGGAGATCGGCTGAAGGGCGGCGAAGCGGTCGCCTCGCTTGCACACATGCCAGCCGACGCACTCGGCGTTCCAATGCTCGATGGCGGTGAATATCCAGCCCCAGCCGTCGTCCACCGTGAACACCCGAACGCCGTCCGTGCCCCACATGAGGTTGGGGGCATGGGTGATGATCTCACCGACATGGGGATTTCCGCCACGGCGGCGGCAGCGATGGGGCGAGAGCAGGTTGTTCTCGCGCATCACCCGGAGCCCCCGCTTGCGGGAAACACGGATGCCACGACAGACCCGAAGCCGAGCCCAGACCTTGCGGTGTCCCTCGCCCTCCCAGGGGGATGCCTCCAGGTCGGCCTCGATGGCCACCAGCAGAGCCTCGTCCGAGATCGAGGGCTTCGGTCCCCGGCGCTTTGCTGGTGGGCGCTCAGCGGTGGCCTGCTGCCGGGATTTCATGGCGTAGAACGAGGAACGGGCAAAACCCCAGGCCGCACAGACCCGCTGGAGGCCGTAGGCCAAACCCGTGCCGGGAGAGGTGGCGGCACTCATCGCCGCGACCTCCGCCGCCCCAAAGGGCCGGACGTCTCCGTCTTGGCCTCCAGCAGTTCCACCTGCATGATCAACTCCCCGATCCGCTTCATGGCGATGTCCAGTTCCGCCTTCACCGGATCGCCCTTGCGTTCCTTGAGCGAGGCATCGATCCCGGCGATCGCCTTCTCACGCCACTGCTCGAGCCGGAAAATCTCCACGCCCAACTGCCGCGACAAAAGTTCCACCGGCTCGCCACGCAAAAGCCGCAGGGCAACCTCACGCTTGCGCGTCACCGTCCACCGCTGGCCAAGTCCCAGCGGGCCTGCCGGCGAAACCTGGCCCGGGGAAAACGTGGACGAGCCAAGCTCGCCCTCGTTTACCACAGGCCCATCAACAGCAACTTTGTTCTCAAAATTGTCGGTCATGTTCCGGTCCTCCTTGGACACTTCGATTAAGCCAATTCTGTGTCCAAGGAAATCGGGTCCGACTCACAGTCAATACTGTCGATACTGCGAGCGACGCTGTGGGAAACGTACGTGAAAGTTCGCGCCCGGCGCAGTGTGTCGACGTCGAGAGTCCGATCACCTGCGTCAGGATGACAAGATGCTCCGCAAATTAGCCACCATCATCGGCGTTGCGATGCTTTTCGCGCTGCCGGCGAGCGCCGAGAATGACAGCATCGAGGTCGCCATCAACAAGGCCCATCTCATTCAGCTCGACGTGGATGCGAACGTCGTGTTGATCGCCAATCCGGAGATCGCCGACGTCGCCGTCGAATCGCCACGCGTCATTTTCCTGCTCGGTAAGGCGCCCGGCGAAACGTCGCTCTTCATTCTCGATGCAGATGGCAACGATTTGGTGCGCGCCGAGGTCATCGTCACTGCCGATATCGGCGGCCCGGCCGAGCCGATGGCGGACATGATGACCAGTTCCGAACCGATGCCGATGATGACGTCTGGATCTTCGGCGCCGAAGTCGAAGGAGCGCGACGTGACGATCTATCGCAACGTCAGTTCGGAGACGACCGTGACCTGCTCGCCCGAATGCGGAGGGTCCGGAAGCACGCAATAGAGTTAGCGCAAAGGTTGGTTGGGCGGCGCCGCACAGGAAATCTGCGTCAACAGCAGACGGCGCCTCGTATCGCGAACATCAGACGACTTCGCATCGACGCCAGCCACGGTATCGGGGGGATGGTTAGCCAATGAAAGTTCTCGTCGCTTCGAGCGACAGGTTGTTCGCCAGATTGGCTGCCAAGAAGCTCGAGAGCTGGGGCCATCGCATCACCGCGACGTACGACGGCAACGAGGCCCTCGATCAAATCAAGCGTGAGCCCTATCGTATCGTCATCGCCGATTGGGACTTGGCGGGCATCACCGGGCCCGAGCTGTGCGTGAAGATCCGCGAACTCAAGCGCACCCGCTACACCTATGTCATCATCTATGAGAAGGCCCACGATGCGGCAGACCACGATGCCGACAAGGACCAGCTGATGACCGGCCTGCAGGCCGGCGCCGACGATTATCTGAGCCGGCCGTTCAATCCACTCGAACTGCAGCTACGGCTCAAGAACGCCAAGCGCCTGCTCAACCTCGAGGACGAGTTGCGCGAGGGCCCGGGCACCGACACGATGACCGGAGTCGTGAACCAATCGAGCTTCCGCCAGTTCTTCCGCGTGATCCTAGCCGAAACCGAGCGATCGAAGGCGCGCGGCGCGCTGATGTACGTCCGCGTCGACAACTTCCAGGAAGGTTTCGCGGCCCATGGTTACTCGCCGATGCAAAAGCTGATGGTCGAGATCGCCAAGATCCTCGAACGGACGCGCCGCGACAGCGACCTCGTTTCGAAGACGTCGGAGGACGAATTCTGCCTGATGCTGCAGACCACTTATTGGGACAAGTGCGAAGGCGTCGCCGAGAAGATCATGCTTCAGACGAGGAATCTGTCGGTCATCATCGACGACATCGAGCTGCGCGCCGAGATCAGCATCAGCACGGTCAACTTCCCGATCGATGAAATGTCGTCGGACGACGTTCTCGCCAGCACCGACCGCATCCCCTACCAGCCGTAGCCGTCTACGGCGGGGTGATGGCCTCGGTGGCGCGAAGCGCGGAGGTCGAGAACGCCGGTAAAGTTATCGTCGACGGCACGCCCGGCAGGATATCGAGCACAATCAACGGGTGGGTGACTCCGGTCAGAGTGACGGTGACCAGCGCCGTGACGACACCGGTGAGGGACGCGGCGTCGATGCCGCTGGCGACATAGCCGATCTGGATGTTGTTGTTCGTGATGTCAGGGAAGACCGCCGTCATGGCGTTTCTCATCGCCGCGAAGTTGTTGCCGGCGCCACTATCCACGGTACTGCCCGTACAGGACACGGCTCCATTGGCGATCGCCGAACAGAAGAAACTGTTCGTCCGCAACGAGTTCATTGAACCGAGCGGAGTTTGGATCAGGGACAGACGGCTGCCGCGCCGCGTCGCCTCGCTGGCGCGGTGGTAATCGAACAGGATCAGCCCGAACTCGAGAACACCGATGGTGAAAACAAGAAGCGCCGGGAGGATCAAGGCGAATTCGATCGCCACCGCGCCGTCGTCGCGGCGGGCGAATCGCCGCAGGAACCGTCCACGTTCAGTTGCCGATGTATGCTTGCTCATGATCCACGACGATGTTGAAGGAACTGAGGCCGGCGAATGTAAAGAGACCCGGTATTAGCGGGGTATACGGCACCGTCGCGACGACCCTGATGACGTCCAGGCCGGTGACGCCGCCGCCGGAGTAGGTCCGCACCACGTCGATAACGACGTCCGCGCCCGTAACCGACCAGCCGTCCACCAAAAAGGGCGCGGTGCCTGCGGTATTGCCGTATTTGACGAGGTTCTTGACGCTCGTCGTCTGCGCGGCGGTGATCGGGTTGTCGCTGCGCACGGCCAGCCCGACGCCGGCGCGGACGCCCTTTTCGACCGCGTTGGACTGCGCCAGCACGCGGCCGAATTCGATCGCGCCGAGCAGGAACAGCATGAACAGCGGGACGAGCAGGCCGAACTCGATCGCCGCGGCGCCGCGGCGATCGCGCCCGAGCCTATTGAATAAGTTGAGCATTGTTGATGATCGTCGTTGAGTTGGCGACGGTGCGAGATCGGATGACCTCGAGGTGAGTCGGACCCGATTTCCTTGGACACAGAATTGGCTTAATCGAAGTGTCCAAGGAGGACCGGAACATGACCGACAATTTTGAGAACAAAGTTGCTGTTGATGGGCCTGTGGTAAACGAGGGCGAGCTTGGCTCGTCCACGTTTTCCCCGGGCCAGGTTTCGCCGGCAGGCCCGCTGGGACTTGGCCAGCGGTGGACGGTGACGCGCAAGCGTGAGGTTGCCCTGCGGCTTTTGCGTGGCGAGCCGGTGGAACTTTTGTCGCGGCAGTTGGGCGTGGAGATTTTCCGGCTCGAGCAGTGGCGTGAGAAGGCGATCGCCGGGATCGATGCCTCGCTCAAGGAACGCAAGGGCGATCCGGTGAAGGCGGAACTGGACATCGCCATGAAGCGGATCGGGGAGTTGATCATGCAGGTGGAACTGCTGGAGGCCAAGACGGAGACGTCCGGCCCTTTGGGGCGGCGGAGGTCGCGGCGATGAGTGCCGCCACCTCTCCCGGCACGGGTTTGGCCTACGGCCTCCAGCGGGTCTGTGCGGCCTGGAGTTTTGCCCGTTCCTCGTTCTACGCCATGAAATCCCGGCAGCAGGCCACCGCTGAGCGCCCACCAGCAAAGCGCCGGGGACCGAAGCCCTCGATCTCGGACGAGGCTCTGCTGGTGGCCATCGAGGCCGACCTGGAGGCATCCCCCTGGGAGGGCGAGGGACACCGCAAGGTCTGGGCTCGGCTTCGGGTCTGTCGTGGCATCCGTGTTTCCCGCAAGCGGGGGCTCCGGGTGATGCGCGAGAACAACCTGCTCTCGCCCCATCGCTGCCGCCGCCGTGGCGGAAATCCCCATGTCGGTGAGATCATCACCCATGCCCCCAACCTCATGTGGGGCACGGACGGCGTTCGGGTGTTCACGGTGGACGACGGCTGGGGCTGGATATTCACCGCCATCGAGCATTGGAACGCCGAGTGCGTCGGCTGGCATGTGTGCAAGCGAGGCGACCGCTTCGCCGCCCTTCAGCCGATCTCCATGGGGCTTGCGAGGCTGTATGCCTCGACCTCCGCCGGTGCGGCGCGGGGGCTGGCCTTGCGGATGGATCACGGCTCCCAGTATCTGTCGGACCACTTCACCAACCAGATCAAGTTCTGGGGCATCCAGCCGTCCTACGCCTTCGTCGAACAGCCCCAGACCAACGGCGTCGCCGAGAGGTTCAATCGCACGCTCAAGGAACAGATCATCCATGGCCGCATCTACCGCAACATCGCGGAGCTGCGGAACGCCGTCCGCGGGTTCGTCGAACAGTACAATGCCCAGTGGATCGTGGAGAAGAACGGCTACCTGAGCCCCGCTCAAGCTCGTCAGGCGTGGCACACCGCGATGTCACTCAGGCCCGCCGCATGAGACAAACTTGTGTCCAAGGAACCGGGTGCGATACAGGATGACCTCGAGGTAGATGGTGAAATCACTCGGGTCGCCGGCGGGTTCGGTGAGGAACATGTCGACGATGTCGATGAAGTCATAGTCGATGAATGTCGTGCCCCCCACTGGAACCGCCGGGCAATCGACGACCGCCACCCTGAAGACTCGCCGCCGCGGGTCGGCCGGATCGGGGACCGGCGTGGTCACCGGCACGCCGCTGTCCGGAAGGTTCACCCCCGGCGGGTTGATCGTGGTGAACGTCGCGGGTATATCGACGGCATCTCCGTCGTCGTCGACCAACGGATAGATCGTCCGGCAATCCGTCCCGCCGCCGCCGCTCGCGCAATTGGTATTGTCGCGCGCGAAGTCTTCGTCGAGTTCGTAGAGATACATCTGGTAGCGGGTATAGTTCACCAGATCGGTTACCGCCTGGGCCGTTATCAACCCGTCGCCCACGTGCTCGGTATTCCAGTACGTCGTCGGGTCCCAATCTGCGTCGCCGATATAGGGCGTGGCTACGGTGATGAATTTCGCATCGCGCGGATACGTGACGATGTTCTCCGCCGGGTTCCTTATGGCAGCGGGGCCTACGTCGAAGCGCGAGTTGATGCCACGGTTGACTTGTTGCGCGGCGATGCCGGTCTTGGTCTGGATCCCCAGCCCCGAGCAGGCAGAATTACCGACTGCCGCCAAGAGGTCCCGCACATCCGGAGCGCCGCAGTCGCCGGGGGCGAGCGACAAACAAACCAGGGCGAAGTTGCCGGCCGCCGGCGATCCGGACGGATTCCTGAGCTGAACCTGCTGGCCGGCGCTGGTGTCAGCACGGAGGTCCGTATTGTAGGGGGAGCCCTCGCCGTTGCACGCCATCAGCGCGGGCGGGTCGCAGATGACCGGCGCCGAAACGCAGGCCGCCGTCGCATCGACGTCCGAGAAGCTCCGTGCCGACGCGCTGCTGAGCGCCGCCAATGCGGGTTGCAACAACAGCGCCACGGGGCGCGAAACGAGCGTCACCCGCATCGCCAGCGCGCTCGCGTCGACCGTCGTGGTGCCCGTCAGGGTGGAGTCGGTGTAGAAAATGATGCCGTTCGTCCCCGTCCCGATGGTAATCGCGTCGGTGCCCGACGTGACGTTATAATCGCTCTTCGGCACCGTTGCGTTGCGCGCGACCGCGTCGGCGCGCGTCGTCGCGCCGGATTGACCGTCGAGCTGGATCGAGGCCGACAGGCACGCCGCCGTCGGCGGCGTTCTGCATCTGGGAACGCACGACGGCGAGGCGGCCGACATCGAGGGCCAGGACCAGGGCGCCCATCAACGCCACGCCGGCGAACGCGACATAGATCGCGACCGCGCCACCGGCGACCGCGCCACCGGCGGCCGCGCCGAAATCGCCAAGCCGCTTGACCAACCCGTTTAGGGACATGCGGGGAATTACCATGCTTCTCCTAACCTAATGCCGACACTATGGCACGACGCATCCGGCGGTGCTCAAGTGCTGACGTTCCGGCGAATACGATCATCGTGTCGTCCGTTTCCGTGCGTCGATCGGCGGTTTCCGCACCGCGAAACTCTTCTCCGACGATCGCCTGCCCCTCGCGCACAACAATTGGGCAGGCCGCCATCACGGTGGACCGCACCGGCGGGTCACCGTCCCCCGATGACCCCAGGCAAAACCTGGACAAACACACGCGCAGCGCATTTTTTATAGCAAGAATCGCCGAATTTTTCAAGTGGCAGCCGTCACACCTGACGGCAATTAATCCCGATGGCGCCGGCGACGGGCCACTGACGCCGACGCCGGGGCACTGGCGCGACGGCTTGCCATTGGCTACACTAGGCCCAACATAGTGCGCAATGCGGTCACAACAGCCCGAGCCGACGCCATGTTCATCCAAACCGAAGCCACCAACGACCCACAGTCGATGCGTTTCCTGCCCGGACGCGACGTCACCGGCGCAAGCGCTGTGACCTTCGCGGATGCGGCCGACGCGGCGCGCTCGCCGCTTGCCGAGCGGCTGCTCGGCGTCGATGGCATCACCACAGTCGTGCTGGGCGCTGGCGACATCACCGTGACCAAGACCGGCGACGGCGACTGGCAGGCGCTCAAACCCGCCATCCTGCGCGCCATCATGGAGCACTTCACGAGTGACGAGCCGATTTTCCTGGCCGGCGCGGAGCCCGAATTCGTTGGCGACGCCGACGACGACATCGCCGCGCAAATCCGCGAGCTGATCGACACGCGCATCTATCCTGCGGTCGTGCAGGGCGGCGGCGGCATCGCCTTTCGCGGCTATGAGAACGGCGTCGTTCTGCTCGATCTCGAGGGCGCCGCGGTCGGCCTCAAACACGGCATCGAGAACATGCTGCGCCACTACGTACCCGAGGTGACCGACGTGCAGTCCTACGAAGACTACGCGCGCATGAAAAAGCCGGGAATGAACACACCCGCGGCGATCGAGATTCGCCGCCTGCTCGACGACGAGATCAACCCGTCGGTCGCGGCCCATGGCGGCCATATCGCCCTGATCGACGTCACCCCCGATACCGCCTACATCCGCCTCGAGGGCGGCTGCCAGGGCTGCGGCATGGCCGACGTGACGCTCAAACAGGGTATCGAGGTCGCGATCAAGAAGGCCGTGCCGTCGATCATCGCCGTGCTCGACACGACCGATCACGCCGACGGTGCGAACCCGTACTTCCAGCCCGGCAAGAGCGGGGTCAGCCCGTTCTGAACGGGTCCGCGCGGCCGGGCCGCGGCGTGCGATGACGCGTCTTCTCCTGCTGATCCCGACGACGTCGTACCGGACCGCTGATTTCGTCGGCGCGGCGCATGCGCTGGACGTCGAGGTCGCCGTCGGCTCGAACCAGCGGCCGGTGCTCGAGGCGTTCACCGACGGCGCCACGCTCGAGGTCGAATTCGGCGATCTCGACGCCGGCGTCGCGCAGATCGAGGCCTACGCGCGCGACTATCCGCTGGCCGCCATCGTCGGCGTCGACGATGTGACCGCCCTGCTCGCCGCGACCGCGGCCGCCGCGCTCGGCCTGCCGCACAACCCACCCGACGCAGTGGCGACGACGACCAACAAGTACCGCCTGCGCACGGCGCTCGCCAACTCGGGACTGCCCGCGCCCTCCTTCCGCCTGCTCTCGCTCGACGACGACGCGGCGGACGCCGCCGTCGGGGCGCCCTACCCCTGCGTCCTAAAGCCGCTTTCGCTGGCGGCGAGCCGGGGCGTCATCCGCGCCGACGACGCGGCGCAATTCGTCGCCGCCGCAGAGCGCATCGCCCGCATCCTCGCGGCGCCGGACGTCGCGCCGCTTGGCGAGACCGCGCGGCAGATCCTTATCGAGAGCTATATTCCGGGCGTCGAAGTCGCGCTCGAGGGCCTGCTCGTCGACGGCGCGCTTCACGTCCTCGCGCTGTTCGACAAGCCAGACCCGCTCGAGGGACCGTTCTTCGAGGAAACCATCTATACGACACCGTCGCGCCTGGCCGAGGCCGACCAACAGGCGATCGTCGAAGCGACACGGCGCGCCGTCGCCGCGGTCGGGCTGCGCGACGGCCCGATCCACGCCGAGCTGCGCGTCAACGAGCGCGGCCCCTGGGTGATCGAGATCGCCGCGCGTTCGATCGGCGGCCTGTGCGCGCGCGTGCTGCGCTTCGGCGCCGGCGTGAGCCTCGAGGACCTGATCCTGCGCCACGCAATCGGTCTGGAGATCGTGACGCTCGAGCGCGAGCGACGCCCGGCCGGCGTCATGATGCTGCCGATTCCCGACGCCGGGACCTTACGCGCGGTGGCTGGCGTCGACGCGGCGCGCGCGGTCGCGGGCGTCGACGGCGTCACCATTACGCTGCCGATCGGGCAGGCGGCCGTGCCGCTGCCCGAGGGCAACAAGTATCTCGGCTTCATCTTCGCCCACGGCGCCTCCCCGAACGAGGTCGAGGCGACGCTGCGCGAGGCGCACGGTTATCTCGACGTCACGATCGATCGCCGCGACGAGGCCTGACGCACGGTCGCACGGTTCGCCACGACGCGCCATAATCTGCTAAACAATGCGCTGACGCACTGCGACAGTGGACCGAAGGACGCCAGAGGCGACATGACGGGTAGATGAGCCAGGACCGGCAGGCGATCGATCGGGCAGACACGGTGACGATCTCCGTCGTCGTGCCGATGTACAACGAGGCCGACTGCGTCGATGCGTTCTTCGAACGGCTTTACGCCGCGCTCGACACCGTCGGCGAAAACTTCGAGATCATCTGCGTCGACGACGGTAGTTCGGACGACACGGTGGCCCGGCTGATGGCCCACCACGAGCGCGACCCGGCGATTAAGATTCTCGGGCTGTCGCGCACCTTCGGCAAGGATATCGCACTGACCGCCGGCCTCGACCACGCCGCCGGCGCGGCCACGGTGATCATCGACGCCGACCTGCAGGATCCGCCCGAGCTTATCCCCGCCCTCGTCGCCAAATGGCGCGAAGGTTTCGACGTGGTCTATGCGACGCGGTCATCGCGCGACAGCGATAGCCTGACCAAGCGGCTGACCGCATCGTGGTTCTATCGCGTGTACAACCGCCTCGCCGACGTTCCGATCCCGCACGACACCGGCGATTTCCGTCTGCTCGACCGGCGCGTCGTCGAGGCGCTGCGCAGGTTGCCCGAGCGCAGCCGTTTCATGAAGGGTCTCTATGCCTGGGCGGGGTTCCGCCAGACCGGCGTGCCCTATGTGCGCGAGGCGCGCGGCGGCGGCACCACCAAGTGGGGCTATTGGAGCCTGTGGAACTTCGCCTGGGACGGCATCACCTCGTTCTCGACCGTGCCGCTCAGGGTGTGGACCTATCTGGGGCTGATCGTCTCGCTCATCGCGCTCGGCTACGCCGGGTTCCTGGTCATCCGCACGCTGGTCATGGGCATCGACGTCCCCGGCTACGCGTCGCTGATGGTCTCGGTGCTGCTGATCGGCGGCCTCAACCTGTTCACGCTCGGCATCATCGGCGAATATCTCGGGCGCACCTATATGGAGGTCAAGGCGCGGCCGATCTATCTGGTCAGGGACACCATCGGTTTCGATGCCGACGCGCAACGGAAGTAAAGAATGGAGCAACACGTCTCCGTCCGAATGACGGCGCTCGAAGACCGCCATTGGTGGTTCGTCGCGCGCCGGCGCATCCTTGCCGAAGCCATGACCCACCGCATCGATCTGCCGCAGACGACCCGCTGACTGTCTGGCTACAGTCGGCTTAGTCTTCGACGGTGTTCGACCGCGCTGAACTCCGGTGCATGCTGACCGCGCCATACGTGGCGACCAGATAAGGCACGACGAAGTTGAGACAGAGTTGCAGCAGGTCCAGGGCGGCGTCGCCGAACAGGCCGTCCCACTGATTGATCATGTTGAGGATGCTGCCGACCGCCAAGGCGACGAGCAGCGAACGGCGCGGCACGCCATTCGACGTCGCCCGCTGGAGCCAGGAACCTGCCGGGGTCTCGTCTGCCGCGCCCATCGGTGCCCACCCATCACCCATTTCGCCCATCGCCCACCCGCGCGCCCAGGCGCGCGGCGACCCGAACCCGGCCGAACGGCAATCAGCATAACCAAGTCTATCGAATGCCGGCGCACAAGGCACGCCGAACCGCGCCGGTCTGGCGCGGCCGCGAAACGAGGACATCACGCATAACCGACGCAAATACGGCGAAGATGCCGAAAATACGGTGTCAGACACCATAATGTCGTTTTGTTATTACTCAGTTCACCGAGTTCAATTGAACCAGCCATTCCATCGGTGCGCGGGGTTTTTCGCAGCGAGAATTTCGGCACGGGGCGTCGTCAAGCAGGAAGTATCCAATAAAGTCAACAGCTTGCTTTATTTTGCCAGTCACTTATAAAGGTGTCTGACACCGTTTATGGTATGATTGGTCGTGGCGTGGCGCGCCGCGTCACGGCGGCGGTTCAGTCGTCGACGGCGTCGCAGCGGAACATTTCGATCTCGCCCTTGCCCTTGACCGGGATGCCGCCGAGCGATTCGCCCCGGCAGTGCTCGGTGACCTGTCGCCAGGCGGTTTCGCTGAGCACCACGGCGTCGCGCCCGGCGTGGCTGCAGACGCGCGCCGCGGTATTGACCGTGTCGCCCCAGAGATCGAAAGAATACTTCCGGCGGCCGATGATGCCGGCGACCACGGGGCCATGGTGGATGCCGACGCGGACGTGCCAATGGGCCGGCAGCTCCTGCGACGCGGCGACCATGTCGAGGCCGCAGCGCACGCAGGCGAGCACCTCGTCGTCGACCGGCTCGAGCAGGCCGGCCGTCGCCATGAAAGCGTCGCCGATGGTCTTGATCTTCTCGAGCCCGTGCTTGAAGGCGACCTCCTCGAACGCCTCGACGAAGGCCTGCAGATGCGAGACCACCGTCTCGGGGTGGTTCTCGTCGCAATACGAGGTGAACGAGACGATGTCGGCGAACAGGACGCCGACGTTTTCGTAGCGCCTCGGCTTGACGTCGTCGGTCTCCTTCAGTTCCTTGACCGCGGGCAGCGGCAGGATGACGCCCAACAGCTCGTCGGATCGCTTGCGCGCCGCCTCGATCTCGCGCAGGTACTCGACCTCGCGGTCGTGCAGACGCTTCTTTTCGAGGCAGGCGCCGATGCGCGCGCGCAGCAGCACCGGGTTGAACGGCTTGGGCAGGTAGTCCTGGGCGCCGAGCTCGATGCATTTGACGACGCTGTCGATGTCGTCGAGCGCCGAGATCATGATCACCGGGATGTCGCGCAGCGCCTCGTCGCCGTTGATATGCTCGAGCACCTCATAGCCGTTCATGACCGGCATCATGATATCGAGCAGGACCAGGTCGAACGGCTTCTGGGCCAGCGCCTCGAGCGCCTCGCGGCCGTCGTTGGCGGTCGTCAGGTTGGTGTAACCCTCGCGCTTGAGCCGGCGCGTCAGCGTGTAGCGGTTGTCTTCGTTGTCGTCGACGACCAGGAGGGCGGGACCCTCTTCGGTCATTCCGCCGGATCTCCGGGCAACAGCGCGGAGATTTTTTTCCAACAGGCGGGCAAGGTCGACCGGCTTGGTGTCGTAGTCGTCGCAGCCGGCGGCGAAGGCCTTCTCGGCATCGCCGGCCATGGCGTGGGCGGTCAGCGCGATGACCGGGATGTCGCGCGTCTCGGGCGCGGCCTTGAGCTGGCGCGTCGCCTCCCAGCCGTCGAGCACGGGCAGGCTGAGGTCCATCAGGATGAGCGCCGGCATTTCGGCGGCCGCCATCGCGACGCCCTGCTCGCCATCGTTTGCGACGATGACCTCGAAGCCTTTGCGCGCGAGCCGTCGCGTCAGCATGTAGACGTTGTCCTCGTTGTCCTCGACATACAGAATTTTGGTCATCGTATCACCAACGCTCGTCGTCTATGCCGGTTTTGCATAGTGTGCGACCAGGCTGCGCAATTCGGCGAGAAACTCATCCTGGTCCTGGGCCGACTTGTGGAGAATCCGCTCGACGCCGCCCGAGAGCCGCCGCTCGTCTTCCTCGGTGAGGTCGGCCGCCGTGGCGACGACCACCGGAATGCCGCGCCACGCCGGCGTCTTGCGCAACTCGGCGAGAAATTCGAAGCCGTCCATCTCGGGCATCATCAAGTCCAACAGGATCAGTCTCGGCTTGACCTCGGCGACCCGGTCGAGCGCGATCCGACCGTTCTCGGCCTCGGCGACCTGCCAGCCCTCGCCGATCAGCATGCGGCGCAGCAGCGCGCGCGTCGTCGGGTCGTCCTCGACGACGAGGACCTGCTGACCGCCATCCGCCGACATGTATTTTGCCAGCACCTCGCTCATTCGCTCGCGGTCGATCGGCTTGGTGACGTAGTCCGACGCGCCCAGCGCATAGCCCTTGGACTGTTCGTCGAGGATGGACACCATGACGACGGGGATCTTCGCGAGCGCCGGATCGGCTTGCAGGCGTTGCAACACGCCCCAGCCGTCGAGCTGCGGCATCAAGACATCGAGCGTGATGACCGACGGGCTGTGTTCCTTGGCGAGCTTTAGGCCCTCCTCGCCCGACTTCGCGGTGATCACGTCGAAGCCTTCCTTGGTGAGGAAGCGTCGCATCAGATCGCGCGCCGTGACGTCGTCGTCGATCACCAGGACGGTGTTGCCGCCGGTCGCTTAGGCGGCCTCGACGACGGCTGACGCCGGCGCCTGGACACCGGCCTTGGCCGGCTCGCTGCCGTCCGAAACCGCGACCTCGCCGACGTAGGACGGCATGTTGACGGCAAACGTCGTGCCCTCGCCGGCGGTGCTTTCGACCGTGATCTCGCCGCCCATCATGCGGCACAGGCGCTGGCTGATCGCGAGGCCCAGCCCGGTGCCGCCGTATTTGCGCGTCGTCGATGAATCGGCCTGCGAGAACTCCTTGAACATGTTGCCGAGCTGCTCGGGCGTCATGCCGATGCCGGTGTCGGCGACGGCGATACGCACCCAATCGGCCGCCCCCCGCGTTACGCGCGCGACGGTGATCGTCACGGTGCCCTGCTCGGTGAACTTGCACGCGTTGCTCAGCAGGTTGAGGATGATCTGTCGGATACGCATCTGGTCGGCGTGCATGCTGCCGATGTCGGCCGGACAGTCGAGCTCCAGCTTGTTGGCGTTCTTCGCGGCGAGCGACTGCGCCGTGGTCACGGTATCTTGGACCAGCGACAAGAGATCGAACTTCTCGAAGTTGAGATCGAGCTTGCCGGCCTCGATCTTCGACAGATCGAGCACCTCGTTGATCAGGTGCAAGAGATGCTGGCCGGCGCGCGTGACGCGCTGCAGCGGCTCGACAAAGTCGTCCTGGCCGAAGTCGACGGCGTCTTCTTCGAGCATCTCGGTGATGCCGATGATGGCGTTGAGCGGCGTGCGCAGCTCGTGGCTCATGTTGGCCAGGAAATGGCTCTTGGTCTCGGTCGCCCGCATCGCCAGATCGCGCGCCTCGGCGAGGCTCTCGACCAGTTCGTTGAGCTGGACCTCGCGCCGCTTGAGCTCAGTGATGTCGGAGAACACGCCGACGACGCCGCCGTCCTCGGTCTTGCGCTCGCCGATCTTCAGCCAGCGGCCGTCGGCGCGCTGCTGTTCATACGGCCCCGGCGGATCCCGGTGCTTCGCCAAGCGCTCCTCGAGCCATTCATCGACGCGTCCCTGGGCGGCGACGATGACGCCGCTCTCGGCGGTTTCGCGAATGATCTCTTGGTAGGTCGTGCCCGGCTCGATGGTCAGGTCGAGCCCGGCGTAGAGAGCGCGGTAGTTCGAATTGCAGATCACCAGGCGGTCGTCGGCGTCGTAGAGCACGAAGCCCTCGGAGATCGCCTCGATCGCCTCGCTCAGCTGCGTCCGCGCCCGGGCGACCTCGGCGTTGCTCTTCTTGAGTTGCCGCTCGGCGCGGCGGCGCTCGGCGACGCGGCCGAGCTGGCCGCCGATGTGGCCCATGACCGCGAGTGTCTCGTCGTCCGGCTCGACCGCCTCGGTGGCGAAGAACTCGAGCACCGAAACCACCCGGTCGCCGGTAATCACCGGGAACGCCATGCCGGCCTTGATGCCGACCTTTTTCGCCGCCTTGATCCTGGGGAAGTTCTTGTCCTTGGTGACGTCGACGATCCACGCCGCCTTGCCGTCGGCCATCACGCGGCCAGGCAGGCCCTCGCCCGGCTTGAAGCGCGTCGCCTCGGTCGCCGCGCGCATCGCCTCGAAGCGCTTGGCGTCGTCGAGGTGCCAGATGTTCGACGGCACCAGATCGTCGCTGCCGTCGTCGGCGAGCTCGTAGACATGCCCCATCGGCCAGCCGGTAAATATGCAGACCTCGTCGAGGCAGGCCTGCAGCACCTCGTCGAGGGTCTCCGCCTCGTTCGCCGCGATGACGATGTTGAGCAGCAGGCGAACCGACGCGGTGCGCTCCTTGACGCGCTCCTCGAGCTCCGCCTTGGCCGCGAGCAGCGCATCCTTGGCCGCGAGCTCCTCGGTGATGTCGCGGCCGTACATGTAGACATAGCTCTCGCCTTCGACCGGCGAAATCATGAAGGCGAAGATGCGGTCGCCCGACGCCATCTCGATCGGCGCGCGGATCGACGCCGCGGCGATTTTCGACACCGACTTGGCGATGTCCGAGGTCAGCCGCTTGCGCAGCGGCGGCTCGAGCAGGCCCGCCAGCGTCAGCGCCGGATCGTTGGCGTATTCGACGGCGCCGTCGCGCGAGACGCGCAGCACCGGGTTGGGGTTTTCGGCTGGGAACTTGGCGGCGAAGACCAGCTCGTCCTTGGCCTGGCGCTCCTCGGTAATGTCGCGGCCATACATGTAGATGTAGGATTCGCCCCCGACCGGCGTCACCATGAAGGCGTAAACGCGATCACCCGATGCCAGATCGACCTCGGCGCGCTCGGCCCGCGCCGCGATCCGCGACACCAGTTCGGCGAGCATTTCCGTCAGGCGATCGCGATCGGGCGTCTCGAGCAGGCCGTCGAGCGCGAGCGCCGGCGCATTGGCGTAATCGACGCCGCCGTCGACGGTGACCCGGAGCACCGGATTGGGGTTTTCCGACGGAAACTTCGCGAGATCCTCGGTCCGCGCGAGACCTTGCGTCACCTCGCCCGGCGATGGCCGCGACCCCGCCGCACCGGATTTGGCCGATTTGGGCGCCATTATCGAGACCTCGGCCCGATGCGTGACCCGGCACGCGACACCGCGCGTACCGATCGTTCAGCCCCGAACCGATGGCCAAGATTATGCCTTGGAACGTGCACGACTCCCCCCAACGGCGGCGCACCGACGATCAGGCTGCAACGATACACCGGGGCCCGCCGCGCGCAAAATCCCGATGTTGCCATTCGCTCTCGGCACAGGACAACCACTCTACCACGTCTTGGCGGACGATCCGTCGCGCGAAAATACGCGAGCCGCGGTGCACTGGGGTCGGAGTTCGGTCCGTTCGCGTCCAGATCGCCCGACCGGGCGATTTTGTCGCGCGGGGCGCCGTTCAGCGCACCGGGTGCTCGGGTCCGCGCCCGCGATAACGGTCGATGAACGCCGCCGCGGCGTCGGCATCGAACGTGTCGAGGCGCAGGATCTTGTTCCACGCCGCCAGGACGACCGCCTCGCCCAGGCCCGGCTTCGGCGCGACCACGATGCCGCTCCACGGGGCGGCGTAGAGGCCGGCCCAGCGTTCGATCGTCGCAAACACGCCGGATGGTGGCGAGTCGTAATAAATCACGATCATGCCATGCTCGAGCGAATGAACCAGCTTGGTCCGCGGCTCTATCGTTTGGTAGACGCCGGGCTCGATCCAGGCCGGGTCGTGAACGCCCGTGGTCGGTGGGTCGCTGAGGTAGCGCACGTTCTGGCCTGGCGCGACGTGCCCACGGCCTTCGTCAACCGTCGTGATGACGCGCGCTAGCGCCGCTTGGCCATCGCGGGCGTGATCGAGAAACTGGTCTTCGACCTGGGCATCGCGGTACCAGATGAACGCGACGACGGCGACCACGGCAAGGCCCGCCGCGGCGGCGCCGAGGCGCCACCAAAGGCGCCGCGACGATACCTGGGCAGCACTTGCATCTCGTTCGGCGGCCGTCGGTCGTCTGCGTTGCCGCTTTTTGCGTGATTTTGGCATGGGATTTTAACTATTTCAATGGGTTACGGGGTTTCATCGAATGTGCCGCCAATCGCTACATGGGGTCTCGGAATGCTTCTGCCCGATTTTATGTGAATTTGTCATTCGTTCGGGTGATGACGGTTCGCGGAATATGGTCGATGATTATTGGAACAACGGGGATCGACCTATCACGCCCCGACGCCGGACCCAACGAATATTCGACGGGCCCGCCTGTGAGGAGACGCGTAACATGAGTGTCGAAGCCGTAGCTCTCGACTACCAACATAGGCCGGTGGAGGCCTCGGGACACCCCCTGGATGACCGTGAGATCGCCGATCGAACGCGGCGCGCCCTCACCGAGCTTCAGGACGCCCTCGACGCGGCGGTTCTGGCCGGCCTGATCGTCGAGCCCAGTTTCACGCGCATCGAAAATCGGCTGACCCAGTGCGGCGCGCGCATCGATTCATTCGTCGCCAGGGTCCATGTCCTGCGCCGCTTGACCTGAAACGGGGGGTACGCCCCCTTCACTTCGTCTCATTCCCCCGCCCAACACCAAGCATAACTGCTCCTTGAGATGAAACGATGTGACGCCGGGTCCGGCGTTGCGCGGCGTTTCACGTCGATGGATCGGCCGATTCATCAATCTGCCGATTCGTCATCCAAACGGATGATGACGGTCGAATGAAATTCGCCAATACTCACGCCAACATCGAGCAACGCGGATCACCGCGGCTGGTAACAAGTTCAAGAGAGGATTACAGCGCCATGGCCAAGTCGAATTCGAACGCGATACCGCTCCACGAGGTCACCGAGGCCGATTATCGTGTCGGGTACCAGGACGATCGCGACATCGCCAACCGCATTCTGTCCGCCATGACCGAGGTCCAGGAAGCGATGGACCGGGCAGTCCTCGCCGGCATTATCGTCGAACCCAATTTCGCGCGCATCGAAAACCGGCTGACCCAATGCGGCGTGCGCATCGATTCGTTCGTTTGCAAGATCGGCCTTTACCGCAAGCTCGCCTGAGCGGCGGATACTGGCCCACACCGGAAATAGCCATGCTTCGGATCGCACCATACCGCGCCCTCGCGGCGCTGACATTCGCGGGCTTCATGCTTGTGGCCGCGGGCGGCGATGTCGTCTCGCGCGCCCATGCCGCCAAGAAGCTGCCGCCAAGCGCCGAGCCGATGTATCTGTCGGCGTTCGCCAGCGTCATCACCGGTCGTCCTGACGACGCCGTCGAGCCGCTCAGCCATTTGGCGTCGGTCGATCCGACCATGGCCGATGTCCACAATGCGCTGGCGCTCGCCATCTTCACGGCGCGCCCGGACCAACATCAGCGTGCCTTCGTGCATGCGATGCGCGCGGTAGCGCTCGATCCCGACGTACCGCAGTTTATCGTGACCCACGTGTTGACCGATCGCCGCAACTGGCTGATCGAGGCCGACGGCACTGCCCGGTTGACGCGCGTCGCGGCGCTGATGCTGCGCGCCGCGGCGACCGTGCTCAAGACGGCGGACGAGCACGGGCGCGACCTCGGCCAGATCCTGATAACGATCGAGGCATCGCAGTCCAATCCCGATTTCCCTTACCTGCTGCCCGGCTACGCGACACTCGTCGCCAATCCCAGGCTCGCGTTCACCCAACCGAACTAGGCGTCATTCACGACCGAGCAGACGATGATCGTTCGCGCCGTCACCATTATGCGCGGACATTTCAGACGAAGCCGCGTCTCCGCGCTGGCTTTCGCGCGCCGGTTGGAGCAGCATCCCTGTAACCGAACAACGCCGTAGAAGCCGGGAGCGTCGATGTCGTCCATCGATTGGAACGCCTATCGTGACCGGTTCCCCGCCGTCCGGCGCTGGACCTATCTCAATACCGCGGGCGGCGGCGCCGTATCCGACGCGGTGGCCGAGGCCGGCAAGCAGTATTTCGACGATTTCCATCAGGACGGCGACACCCATTGGCCCGATTGGCGCGCGCGGGCCGAGGCGATCCGGGCGCTCGCCGCCGCCACGCTCAACGCGGAGCCGCGCGAGATCGCCTTCGTGCCGACCGCCTCGCACGGCCTGAACCTGCTCGCCCAGATGCTCGGTGGACCCGGCGTCGGCGTCCTCACGGTGGCGCGGGAGTTTCCGTCGGTCACGCTGCCGTGGATCAACCAGGGCTCGCCGGTGACGTTTCTCGAGCCGGCCGACGATGGCGCCATCGACCTCGACAGCGCGGCGCGCGCCGTGACACCCGAGACCCGGCATCTGGTCATCAGCCACGTCCAGTACCGCACCGGCTACCGCCACGACCTCGGCGCGCTTCGTGCCTTCTGTGACGACAACGGATTGACGATGATCGTCGACGCCACTCAGTCGGCCGGCGCCTACCCGCTCGACGTCGCGCGGCACCGGGTCGATGCGTTGGTTACCAGCGCGTACAAGTGGTTGGGCGCCGGCTACGGCGTCGCCGTGCTCTACCTGCGCGACGGACTACGCACGACGCTGGCGCCGCCCGCGGTCGGCTGGCGTAGCGCACGCGTGCCGTACGACATGCTGTACGACAGGCTCGACCTGACCGACGAGGCCGAGGGCTACGAGCTCGGCCATCCGCCGATCCCGGGCATCCTGGCGCTCGGCGCGAGCCTCGGCCTGTTGCGCGAGATCGGCATCGAGCGGATCGCCGCGCGAATCGACGCGCTCACCAGCGCACTGCACGACCGCGCGGCCGCCAAGGGTATGCGTGTCACGTCGACGACCGTCCCGGCGGCGCGGTCGGGCATCACGATTATCGCGCTCGACGCCGCCGAGGCGGCCCATGCCGAGCTATTGCGCCGGCGGGTCTTCGTCTCGCGCTACGGCGACAGCCTCCGCGTCTCGCTCCACTTCTATAACGACGAGAGCGATGTCGAGCGGTTGATCGATGAGCTGGTGGACATAACCACGCCGGGCGGCTGACGCGACGACGAATAAAACCTATCGAGACAGCCCCCGGATCGGCTGGGGGCGACCGTGGCTGGCCCTATTTGTCCCGCTTGTCGTTCTTGTTCTTTTTGCCGCCACTCCGCGGGCCGTGACGCTCATTGGCCTTGCTCACGCATTCATCCTTCTGGCGCGCCCCGGCAAGCTTCTTGCATGCCTTGAGCGCGGCCTTGAGGTCGGCGTCCGAACCGGCGAAAGCAACGCCAGACGGCGCCGCTATCGGCGCCAGCAGGAAACCGGCGCACAGGAGAATTGCAAATCTCCGCGTCATGGGTGTCCTCCGGGCTATCAGTTCCGACCGACGGTCGCGAGGCACCGCGGCCTACTGGGCCTTCAGCATGACCTGCGCCACCATCGCTCCGATGTAGAGCGCCGCGCCAAAGACCAGATGTGAGGTGAAGTTCTGTATGCGGATCGTGCCGCGGTTGGGCAACTTCAGAGCGCCGATTCCGAAGCCCAGTGCGGGCTGCAAGACGAGCCAGGGGAAGACCAGAGTGACCAGGCCGAAAACCAGGCCGTTGGCGATGTTGGGCTGGCTCGCCAGCGGTCCGTAGACGATGATCAGATAGACGCCGGCGAGGACGATGCCGATGAAATAGTGGAACAACCAGCCGATGCCGTCCTCGCCGCCAACGGCGGGCGCGTCGGCGATCGTGTCGTGCAGGAAACGGCCGCGCGGCATCAGCGCGATCCAGCGCCCGACCAGCGCCCAATTGGTCCGCGCCAGCCCCGAGACCATGCGGATCAGCTGCTGGTAGATATCCATGACGGTCGTCGCGACCACGCCGACGATTACGATCTCGATTGCCGACATCGCGGTGTCCCCCCGCTCGTTCGTTCCGCGCCGCTCGCCCCCGGCGCGCCCGATTGATCTTCGAGGCCGAGCCTACCACGAGACGCCGCCCAGCCGAACCCTCTTCGACGGCAGATGCGTCGGGGTGGCGCCCAGGCGAGCAAGGGTTGTGTACCCGGCGGAACCAATGCGCCCGGGCCTAACGCCGGAGCAGTTCGGCCAGACGGTCGAGGTGGCGCCAGTCGCGCAGCTGGCCGATCGCCGCGCTGAAATGGCCCTGGCGGCGGATGAACAGGTTCGTCTCGGGCACGCCCCAGCGCGCGAACAGCGCCCGGCCCAGCGCGAACGGCGTCACCGTGTCCGCCGTGCCGAGCACGGCGACGATGTTTTCCGGAGCCACCGCCGGCGCGCCGACCGGGTCGATGACGACGCGCCAGCGCGCCATCGCCTCGATCGTCCAGCCTGCGGCGCCGAGCGCGTCGGGCAGGCCCAGCGCGCGGCTCAGCGAGCCGTGGAAGGCGACATCTTCCATGCGGTCGCACGATGTCACCGGCGCCAACGCGTCGGGGCGCATCGCCGCCGGCCAGTCGCGCGCCCGGACGCCGGCCATCTGGCTGACCAGCGCACCGAGGCTGACGCCGCCGAGCGCCACCGGCCCGGCGCTCGAACGCCGGCACCAGGCGATCGCCACCGCGGCCTCGCGCACCTGCGCCGAGAGCAGTTCGAGCGTCGAGGCCGGCGCGCCGGCCAGAAACCGCTCGCCGCCATAACTACCGGGCGGCGTTCGGCGGCCGTGCCACGGCGCCTCGAAGCGCAGCAGGCGCACGCCGCGCCGGCCCAGCGGCACGAGTTCGTCGTGACAGCCGCGCCACTGCTCGGCCTCGACGCCGAGGCCATGGCAGAAGATCAGCGTCGGCGGATCGGCGGCGCCATCGGGTTCGAAGACGCGCGCGTGAACGGTGTCGCCCATGACGTCCGACGGCGCGGCGAAGCGGAGCCAATATTCGTGGCCGCCATCGACCGGCACGCGCCGCGACTCATCGATCGCTGGCATGTCCGGGGCGGCGTAGGCCACACCGGGGTCGTCGAGCAGCGCGCCATAACGGGCCGCCATCGCCTCGGGGTCGAGCACGTCGTAACGGACCGCGGGAACCGGGCAGCGTCTCAGCAGAAAGCCGAACATGGCGCGCGACGCCATGTAGCGATGGGCCGCCTCGCGGCGCGCGCTGTCGGCCGCGGCGAGATCGTCGGACGCAGAACCGAACGCGGCGTCCTGCCAACGCCGGTCGGCCTCGAACGCGGCGGCGCGGTACCGCGCGACATCGGCGAGCGGTTGGTGGAGGCGTTCGCCCAAGGCCGGCGTCAGGCCGGCGAGCGGCACCGCTTCGGCGAAACGCTCGACCGAGCCCTCGGCAATCCCGGCGGCGGCCCACAGACGCGACAATGGGAAATAGCGCTTCGACAGGAAGCGCAGCGCGACGCGGTCGAACCAAGGCCGGGCGATCAGCCCGCCGAGCGGCGAGCGCATCCAGCGTTGGTAATCGCCGATCACGGCCGGGCACGCCGACGCGGCGTGTCGCGATGGGCACATTGAGCACAATCCGATCGACCTTGATCGGTCGGATTATGCCAGCCTGCGCCAATCTTATACCAACAAGAGGGGGGCCGCCGACCGTTCGGCCACCCTTGATCCCATAAGATTGGCATGCGCGGCGATTGAGCGCAGGTCAGCTTCACAAAGTGAAGATGACCGCACAAAGAATTTAGTCGAGGAAGAAGTTGGCGGTCTCGTCGGGCAGCGTGACGACCAGTCCGTCGTAGTCGTCGCACATGACGATCTGGCAACCGAGGCGTGACGTCTGGGTCAGGCCGAAAGCGAGGTCGAGCATATCCTCCTCGTCCTCGCTCGCCTCCGGCAGCTTGGCAAAGTCGGCGGCATCGACGATGACGTGGCAGGTCGCACAGGCCATCGAGCCCTCGCAGGCGCCCTCGATGCCGATGTCGTTGCGGTTCGCGATCTCGAGCAGCGACAGGCCGTTCGGCGCGTCGACCTCGCGACGCGTGCCAGCGGCAACGATGAACGTCATCCTCGGCATCAAGATGCTCCGTGGGGGAGCGGTGCGGACCGGTCGATGCGCCGCGGGCGGCGGCGTCAGACGCGGAACGATTCGCCGCAGCCGCAGCGGCCAATCTCGTTCGGGTTGTTGAAGACGAAACCCGAATGGAGCTTCTCCTCGACGTAGTCCATCTCGGCGCCGACCAGGAAGACCGCCGCCTCGGCGTCGACCACGACGGTCACGCCCTTGTCGTCGATGACCTGATCGCCGGCATTCGCTGCCTCGGCGAAATCGATCGTGTAGGCCATGCCCGAGCAGCCGGCGTTGCGCACGCCGACGCGGAGGCCGAACTTGCCCTCGCCCTGCTCGCTCATCAGATGCTTGATGCGCACGGCGGCGGCGTCGGTCACGGTGATGGTCGATGTCGTCACGTCGCAACTCCCGAATTAGCGGTGGTCAACACACTATATAGCCGTTTTTGGCGCAGTTTGAAGAGATAACACCAATATTTCCGTGCGCTTACTTAGGGCGACCCGTCGCGCGAGTCCATCGTTCTTTGGGCGCTTCGCCTCACGCGCTCTCGCGCACCGCGCCGGCGCGCAAGGCGATGACGTGCTCGACGACCGCGTCGATCACGTGGTCGATTTCGGCCTCGGTCGTGAAGCGGCCGACGCCGAAGCGGATCGAGCCGTCGGCCCGCGCGTCGTCGAGACCGATTGCACGCAGCACGTAGGACGGCTCGACCGCGGCCGAGGTGCAGGCCGAGCCGGTCGAGACCGCGACATCAGGCATCGCCTCCATCAAAGCCTGGGCCTCGACGCCGGCGAAGCTGAGGTTCAGGTTGCCGGGGATGCGGCGGGCCATGCCACCGTTCGTGTAGACGCCGTCGAGCCGCGCCGCAATGCCGTTCATCAGCCGGTCACGCAGCTCGCGCAGACGCCCGGCCTCGCCCGCCATCTCGTCGCCGGCGATGCGGCAGGCGACGCCCAGACCGACGCAGAGCGGCGTCGGCAGCGTGCCCGAGCGATTGCCCCGCTCCTGTCCGCCACCGTCGATCAACGGCACCAGGCGCACCCGTGGCCGGCGGCGCACGTAGAGCGCGCCGATGCCCTTGGGCCCGTACATCTTGTGCCCCGATAGGCTCATCAGGTCGATGTTCATTGCGTTGACGTCGAGCGACATCTTGCCGACTGCCTGCGCGCAATCGCTGTGGAACAGGGCGCCCACGGGGCGGCAGATCGCGCCGACCTCGGCAAGCGGCTGGATGACGCCGATCTCGTTGTTGACCGCCATGACCGAGACCGCGATGGTGCGCTCATCAACCAACGTGGCGAGCGTTGCGAGGTCGATCAAGCCGCCGTCGTCGATCGGCGCCCAGGCGACCTCGAAGCCCTCGCGCTCGAGGCGCTTGCAGGTTTCGATGACGCATTTGTGCTCGGTCGCCACGCTGACGATCTTGTTGCGTTTGCGCCTGTTGATGTCGCGCTGGAAATAGGCGGCGCCCTTGAGCGCCAGGTTGTTCGATTCGGTCGCGCCCGAGGTGAAGACGATCTCGCGCGGTTCGGCGCCGATCAACGCGGCGACCTCGGCGCGCGCCGCCTCGACCGCCGTGGCCGCCTCGGCGCCAAAGGCGTGACTCACCGAATGGGGGTTGCCGAACATCTCCGTGAAGTAGGGCAGCATGGCGTCGACGACGCGTACGTCGGCCGGCGTCGTCGCCTGATAGTCGAGATAGATCGGCAGTGAGAGGTGCGGGGCTTCAGACATCGATACGCCTCACGCCGCCGTCAGCGACGCGGTGTCGCGCCGCCGATCGTAGAGCGCGCGCCAGGCCTCGACCAGCCGCTCGACGTCGGCCGTCGTCGAGCGCCAGCCCAGGCTGACGCGGATGGCGTCGCCGGCATTCGCGCCGGCGCCCATGGCCTGAAGCACATGCGAGGCGGTAACCTTGCCCGACGAGCACGCCGATCCGGCGCTGACCGCGACGCCGGCGAGGTCGAGCGCCATGACCTGGGTCTCGCCCGCCGTGCCCGGCAGCGCGATGCATGTCGTGTTGCACAGCCTGGGCACGGCGTCGCCGAACACGACGGCCTCGGGCGCGATGGCCCGGATACACCGCTCCACATCGTCGCGCAGCGCGGCAATGCGGCCGACGTCAGCGAGGTCGTCCCCCGCCAGCTCGACGGCAACGCCAAAGCCTACGATGCCGGCGGCGTTCTCGGTGCCCGCGCGGCGACCCATCTCCTGGCGGCCGCCATGAAGCGACGGTCCGAGCGCGACGCCGTCGCCGACGATCAGCGCGCCGACGCCTTGGGGCCCGCCCAGCTTGTGCGCGGACAAGGTCATCATATCGGCGCCCAGCGCGGTGAAATCGACCCCGATACGGCCGGGCGCCTGCACCGCGTCGCAGTGCAACAGCGCGCCATGGGCATGCGCGAGCGCCGCGGCCTCGGCGACCGGCTGGATGACGCCGGTCTCGTTGTTGGCCGCCATCACCGAGACCAGCGCCGGCCGGTCGTCGGCGGCGAGCGCCGCCTCGAGCGCGGCGAGATCGACCACGCCATCGGTGTCGACCGGAACCAGGGCCGCGTCGGGCGCCGCGCGCAGCACCGAATCATGCTCGATCGCCGAGACGATCAGGCGCGCCCGGCCGCTGCCGACAAGCGCCAGGTTGTTGGCCTCGGTGCCGCCCGATGTGAACACGACCTGGTCCGGCGGCGCGCCCACCAGCGTGGCGACGCGCTCGCGTGCGTCGTCGATCGCGCGGCGCGCCAGCCGGCCGAAGCGATGCACCGACGAGGCGTTGCCAGCGAGGTCATGGGCCCCCGCCACGGCCGCCGCGACGGCGGGCTTGACCGGGACGCTGGCGTTATAGTCGAGGTAGCACGGCGTCACCTGATGACCCGCAGATCGGCGGTCTCGCGCGCCGCCTCGCCGTGACGGATCAGGCCGCTGGTGCCGAGCACCCGGCCGCTGCGGACCTCTTCGAGCGAGACCGAGCTCAAATACAGATAAATCTGGTTGCCGAGCTCTTCCCACAGGTCGTGGGTCAGGCAGCGGCTCTTGTTGCCGCGGCAGCCTGTCGGCGAGCCAGGCTGACAGCGCGTCGCCCGGATCGGTTCGTCGACCGCGAGGATGATGTCGGAGATCCGGATGTCCGTGGCATCACGTGCCAGTTTGTAGCCGCCGCCGGGGCCACGCACGCTGTTCACCAGATGGCCGCGTCTCAACTTGCCGAAAAGCTGCTCCAGGTAGGACAGCGAAATTTCCTGGCGCTGTGCGATGGCGGCCAGCGGGATCGGCTGACCACGGCTCTTGTTGGCCAGATCGGCCATCGCCATCACGGCGTAGCGTCCCCGTGTGCTTAGTTTCACTTGTCGTCTCCCTGTTCAGGACGCCGTTGGCTTGTCGGCGTTCTCGTCTTCGTCGTCGTAGCGGCCTGGCGTCACACGCGCGAGCCGGTCGAGTTCGCGCTCGAGTTCCTGGACCCGCGCCGACAGCGTGCCGACGTGTTCGAGCAGCCCATCGATGGCGCGGCTGACCGGATCGGGCAGGTCGGGCGATGGCGTGCCGTAGGCGTCGAACTTCTGGGGCCGCGCCTTGTCGCGCGGGCCGACCGGCCGCGCCGGGATACCGACCACCGTGGCGCCCTCGGGCACCTCTTTGAGGACCACCGAGTTGGCGCCGACGCGGGCGTTGCGGCCGACCGTGATGGGGCCCAGCACCTGGGCGCCCGAGCCGACGATGACACCGTCGTCGAGCGTCGGATGGCGCTTCTGGTTGACCTGCGACGCCGCATCGACCGATGGCGCGATGCCGCCCAACGTGACGTCGTGGTAGAGCGTCACGTCGTCGCCGATTTCCGCCGTCTCGCCGATCACGACGCCCATGCCGTGGTCGATGAAGAACCGATAGCCGATCTTCACGCCGGGGTGAATCTCGATGCCCGTCAGGAAGCGCCCGAGATGCGAGATGAAGCGCCCCAGAAGCTTGAGGTGGCTGTTCCACGCCCAATGCGCCACGCGGTAGAACTGGATCGCGTGAAAACTCGGGTAGCACAGAATGACCTCCAGGCGCGTGCGCACCGCCGGGTCGCGCTCGAAGACGACATCTATATCTTCGCGAAGTCTCTTGAACATTACCGTTCCCGCCGACTAATATACCGTCTGGCCTGATCGACGATGTCGAACAGGCCACAAAACCGTCACAGTCAACTCAATCGGTCATATATATTTCCCGACTCACCCGGTCAAGTTTAGGCCCTGCGTTTTTACCGATGCCGGGTGAATGTCCCTACTCGTGGGTCGGGTATATTTGCCGATGTGTTGGCCGACCGCCAGCTTTGAATTCATGACATATGGAATAGGTGACGATGCCTGAGGTGTTCGTCAACGGCCCCGAAGGCCGGCTCGAAGGGCGCTATAAGCACGGTGACCGGCCCGACGCGCCGGTCGCCCTCGTGCTCCATCCGCACCCGCAGTACGGCGGGACGATGAACAACAAGGTGGCCTACACGCTGTATCAGTCGTTTAGCCAGTTGGGATTCTCGGTGCTGCGCATCAATTTTCGCGGCGTCGGTCGCAGCCAGGGCGAATTCGACAACGGCCCCGGCGAGCTGAGTGACGCCGCCTCGGCGCTCGACTGGCTGCAGGGCTTCAACCCGAACGCGTCGAGCTGCTGGATCGGCGGCTTCTCGTTCGGCGCCTGGATCGCCATGCAGGTCTTGATGCGCCGGCCCGAGATCGCCGGCTTCATCGCCGTGTCGCCGCCCGCCAATATGTACGAATTCACCTTCCTGGCGCCCTGCCCGTCGTCCGGGCTGATCCTTCATGGCAGCGCCGACGAGTTGGTGCCCGAGCCGGTCGTCGCTACGCTGGCGGAAAAACTGTCGCTGCAGAAGAACATCACGATCGACTACGACATCGTCGATGGCGCCGACCATTTCTTCCAGAACCACATCGAGACGTTTACCGAGCGGGTTGACCGCTATCTCGCGCGCCGTCTCAAGGCCGCCGCCAGTAGCTAGTGGATAGATTCGACTAGTGGCGGTGCAACGCGCCACCGGTTAGCGGCCGCGGCGCGCCGGTCGTGCCCGGCACGGTTAGCGCGAGGCCGTCGAGCGCGCGCACGGCGAGATAGGCGAAGGCCTGCGCCTCGAGCGCGTCGCCGTCCCATCCGACCGCCTCGACCGGCTCGACCGGCACGCCGAGCGCCGCCACAAGCTCGGCCATCAGAACTGGGTTGTGGCGCCCGCCGCCACCGACCAGCCAGCGTCGCGGCGCTTCGGCGAGGTGGTCGCGCGCCCTGACCACCGCGCCGACGGTGAACGCCGTAAGTGTCGCCGCGCCATCGGACGCCGAGAGACCATCGAGCGCCGCGACGGCGCCCGCGAAGTCGTCGCGGTCGAGCGATTTGGGCGGCGGCCGATCGAAATATGGGTTGTCGAGCAGGCCCGCCAGAATGTCGTCGTGCACCGTACCCACGCGCGCCAGTGCCCCGTCGGCGTCGAACCGCCCGCCGCCGTGCCGCGCCACCCAGTCGTCGACCAAGGCGTTGCCGGGGCCGGTATCGAAAGCGCAGATCGCGTCGTCTTCGCCCAGCCCATCTTCGCCCAACCAGGTCACGTTGCCGACGCCGCCGAGGTTGAGCACGGCGAGCGGCCGATCGAGCGGCGACGCCAGCGCCGCATGGTAAAGCGGCGCCAGTGGCGCGCCCTGTCCACCGGCCGCCACGTCGTGGCTGCGTAAATCGCAGATCACGTCGATCCCGGTACGCTCGGCGAGCAACGCGCCATCGCCGATCTGCCACGTGATCGCCTCGTCCGGGCGATGGACGATGGTGTGACCGTGAAAGCCGATGACATCGACCTCCTCGGCCGCCACGCCGGCCTCGGCGAGCAGCGCCGCGACCGCCTCGGCATGCGCCACGGTGACGTCGCGCTGGACGGCCATGACATCGCCCCGGCCGCCCAGACTGGCGCGCAGGCGGTCGCGCAGGCCGGCGTCGTAGGCGCGGGTCGCGCTCGCGCCGGGATGCGCCGTGGCGCGCCCGTCGGTGCGCAACAGCGCGGCGTCGATGCCGTCGAGCGAGGTGCCGCTCATCAGGCCAAGCGCGAGTCGTTCGTTTCCTGCGCTCATGTCAGCCTTCTGTGCCGTGGTGCGATCGAGGCGGGCGGCGTTGTCGGGCGCCGGCGAGTGTGATACATGAGCGGCGCCCGCATGGCCGAGGCCATCATAGCCGAAGCCGCCAACCAATGACCAACCGGCGATGACCGAAATTCGATCCGACTTTCTGCGCGAGATCACGACGCGTGGTTACTTGCACCAGTGCACCGACATCGAGGCGCTCGATGCCCTGGCAGCCGGGCCGACGCCCGTCGTCGCCTACGTCGGCTATGACTGCACGGCGCAAAGCCTGCATGTCGGCAACCTGGTCTCGGTTATGATGCTGCGCCTGTTTCAGCGCACCGGCCACAAGCCGATCGTGCTGCTGGGCGGCGGCACGACGCGGGTCGGCGACCCGTCGGGCAAGGACGAAATGCGCCAAATGCTGGACGACGACGCGATCGCGCACAACATGGCCAGCATCGAGGCGGTTTTCCGCAAATACCTCGATTTCGGCGACGGCCCGACCGACGCCATCATGGTCAACAACGCCGACTGGCTCGACGAACTGAACTATATCGGCTTCATGCGCGACTACGGCCATCACTTCTCGGTCAACCGCATGCTGAGATTCGATTCGGTCAAGCTGCGTCTCGACCGCGAGCAGCCGCTGACCTTCATCGAGTTCAACTACATGGTGCTGCAGGCCTACGATTTCGTCGAACTCGCCAGGCGCCACGGCTGCGCACTGCAGATGGGCGGCTCGGACCAGTGGGGCAACATCGTCAACGGCGTTGAGCTCGGCCGCCGCGTCGACGGCACCGCGCTTCATGGCCTGACAACGCCGCTCATCACGACCGCGTCGGGTGCCAAGATGGGCAAGACCGCGCAGGGTGCGGTTTGGCTTAACGCCGACATGCTGTCGCCCTACGACTACTGGCAGTTCTGGCGCAACACCGACGACGACGACGTCGGCCGCTTCATGCGCCTGTTCACCGAGCTGCCCGCGGACGAGATCGACGGCTTCGAAGCGCTCGGGGGTGCCGAGGTAAACGACGCTAAGCAGCGCCTCGCGGAGGCGGCGACGACCCTGTGCCATGGCGCCGAAGCCGCCAAGGCGGCGGCGCAAACGGCGCAGAAGACGTTCGGCGAGGGCGCCTATGGCGGCGCGTTGCCGGTGGTCGACGTGCCGCGCGTCGAGCTCGAGGACGGTATCGCCGCCTTCGAGCTGTTCCGCAGATCCGAGCTCTGCGCGACCGGGGGGGAGGCGCGTCGCCTGATCAAGGGCGGCGGCGCGCGTGTCAACGACGCGCCGATTGCGTCGGAGACCACGTCGGTGACGCTGAGCGACGTCAACGCCGAGGGGATCATCAAGCTGTCGGCCGGCAAGAAGCGCCACGCGTTGGTGCGCGCCGTCTAATACCGAATACCAAGGATCAATGATAAAGACCCATAGAGATCGCGTCCGCTTTTCGCCGGGTAGGCAAGGATGCCGCGGGCGATGCAGCGCATCGGCTAGGCAATCTGGCGCCCTCCGGCGATAAGCGGACGCGACCCGAAGGGCGGCTTGCCGAGGCTCTCGCCCGCTATCAGATTGGCGGACGTCGTTGCGCCCGCCTTGCGATGCGCTGCATCGCCGCGACGGGCGCGCCTAGCCGAGAACCACGGCAAGCCGTCTCTAGGGGCCTTTATCACTGATCCTTGGTATATACCAAGGATCAGGCGCGCGCGCCGCGCTACTTGTCGGTCTCGGTCGAATCGACGCTGTCGTCGTCCTCGGACTTGCCGTTACCGCCACTATCGAAGACCGAGAACATCTCACGAAGAATTCCCGGCGCCAGCGCGGCCAACGGGTTGACGGTGACCTCGGGATCGTCCATTGGTCCGGTCATGCGATAGGTCGCCGCGAACACCCCGCCACCCTTCGGGCCGACCAAGAGCTCGCGAAGCACCGGGATCTTTTCGACTATGCTCTGGACCGTATGGTACGGCACCAGAGTCCCATTTATGTCGATAGTCTCGGCTGCGAGATCGGCCTGGCCCTCGGTGGTCAAGCCGATGGCGAGACCCGACGCCCGGGCCTCCTTGATCTTGATGATGTCGCCGCGCTTGATGAACGGCGCGACGAGCGTCGCGAACGGCAGCCCCTCGCCCTTCAACAGGTCGAAGACGCCGGTCAGCGATGCGACCGCCAAGACCTTGGCGAGCAACGGCGCCTTGACGACCTTGAAGTCGGCTATCCTCAACTCACCGATAATGGCGTCGTCCTTGCCATCCAGGTTCGCCCGGAGCGCCAAGCGGCCGCCGATCATGTTGTCGTAAACGTCGAAACTGCGCAGCACCGCGCCGGCGTTGTCCGAAGTGACCGTGAGGATGCGGCCGACGTCGCTCGGGTCGATACTCACCAACAACTTTTTCTCGCCGGAAAACGCGCCGGAAAGCTTGAGACCGTCCCACCGGTCGTTGCGATAACGCAGCGCCGCCTCGACCGCGTGGAGCGAATAGCTGTCGTCCAGGATGACCTGGTCGAGCTGGGCGGTAATGTTCAAGGGCGGCGTCGATTCGGCGGCGCCCGCGTCGATCTCGTCGAAATACGGCCTGAGGTCGAGGCTGGGGCCGCTGAGCGCGATGCCGAAGCCGCCTTCGGCGGTCGGCACGACGGCGACCGCGACGCGCGTCTCGCCGAAATCCAGCCGGTTGAGATCAATGCGCCGAAATTGTCCGGTCGCCGGATCAAGTTCGGCGCGCCCGCTCAGCGCCATGTCGCCGCCGGCGTATTCGATCTCATCGACCATCAGCGGCGCGCCGGGCGCCTGATGGACCTTGAGCTGAAGCAGGCCTTCGGTGCCGACCGGTTTGTTCCAGGGGATGCCGGGCACCTTGACATCAGCGTCGATCAACTCGGCGCTGGAGTGCCAGCGGCGGCTGCCGTCCACGAAATCGACGATCTCGACGTCCATGTCGACCGAACCCGTGACGAACGCGTTACCCGGTACGCCGAGGGTCGCGCGCTCGGTGTCGTCAAATTCGCCTTGCAGGGTGTATCGGCGTTTGAATTCGGCGCCGTCACCGAAGTTCTCGCGCCACGTGACGGCCGCCGGAACGCCGTCGAGTTTCATCGGGCCCGAGACGTCCATGCCATCGAGATCGAGTGCCAGCGCCAACGCACCCTCGCTGACGTCATAGCCACCGAATACGTCGGTGACTGCAACGTCCTCGAGCATCGAGCTCGCCGCGATATCGACATCATCGAAACCGAGATCGTTGGAGAGCGGGAACCACAACCGCAGTTCCGTCGATCCCGCGCCCGAAATCGCGGCGGGAGAAATACCCAGACGTTGCGCGTAGTTGAGCCGCGGATGGGCGAGCACGTCGATCGCATCACGAATCGGCCCATCGATGGTCAACACGATCGTCATGTCGTCTTCGACGCCGAGGCCGATGATCGAAAGATCGCCCTTCACGACACGCAGACCCGCCAGGCTGCCGCTGGTCGTGGTCATGCGAAACTCGGTCCCGGTCAAATGGGCGGTCGCGTCGACGCCGTGGATCTTGGGCAGCGGATCGAGGTAGTTGACCGTGAAGCCCTCGAGCTCCAGCGCCATCGCCACGGCATCGTCGGGCAGCCGCTCTTTGGCGTAGTCTTCGGGGCGCAGACTGAGCGTCGTCTCCGCCTTGCGGACGACGCCGTCGGTCAGGTTGGCGAAGATCCAGCGGCGCGCATCCGCGCCCAGCGCGGGCGGCCAATAGCGGTCCAACTCGTCGACCGGCATATCACGGATGGTCAGCCCGGCGGCGATGAACGGCGTATCGATATCGCCTTCCAGCAATGCCTGGCCACCGACCGTCGGCCCACCGACGTCGAGGAAGGCATCGTCGAGCCGAAGCCGCCGCGGCGACGCGGTGAACACCCCCCTGGCGTGACCGAAGGCGACCGCGACGTCGTCCTCGAGCAGCCCCTCGAGCGTAAAGGCGCCGGCTCCGACGCTGAGATCGAAGACGAGCTCGGTCAGCGTAAGATCGGCATCGAGGTCGATGTCGACACCGCCGCTCACGGGCAGGCGAACGGCCGCCAGCGCGGCGAACTGCGGCGCCTGTTCGGCAAACCACTGGGGGTCGATCTCGACGAAATCGATATGCGCCGAATAGCCGCCACCGTCGATCCTGTAACGGCCGTAACCGGTGAAGCCGGCGATGTGACCGGCGACAACAAGGTCGATCGAGGCGGCGGCGGCAATGCCGGCATCGTCGCGGGCGAAGCTCACCGTCACGTGCGGCGCCTGCCAGGACAGCCCCAGACGCTGGTCCTCGACGGTAAGCCTGGCGTTGATGATGCTGAGGTTGGTCAGGTACCCCATGGCGCGCGACGTATCGGGCGGCGCGAGCAGGTCGGTAAACAGCAGTTCGGATGGATCCCCCGCCACGTCGGCGACGTCGCCGAAGCCGAGCGAGATGCGCCCGTCGACATCGCGCACCACGCGAAATTCCGGTTGAATGATCTCGAGCCTGGTGGGCGCGACGATGCCGCGCAGCATCGCCGGCACGCTGAGTGCGATCGAAATCTCGGGCGCGGTCGCCGCGACGGCGCCGTCCACCTCGACCACGGTAATGTCGATCAGGCGGATATCGAGCGTCCGTTCCCAGCCGGCCCAGGCGAGAATCGTGTCGGAAAACTCGACGTGATAGCGCGAGTCGCTCTGGCGCAGCGCGTCGGCGAGATAGGGTGTCAGAAGGCTGAGCGAGATCGGCCCGGTCGCCAGATGCCAGGCGGCCGTGGCGAACACGATCGCGACCGCGCCGACGGCCGCGGCCACGACGTGGAGAACAATTCTTGCGGCCGGGCGAATCACGTGTACTTTCGAGCCTCTCACCAACTTGACCGACCTCGGCGGTTCGCGCACTGTGCGACGAATCGTTAAAGCGCCGAATGACGGATCTCACCTTTCTAGCAGATATTGCCTCGCTGCCTGAAGCCTGCAACGCGCAACGCGCGGCAACGGGCATCGAGCGCTGGCACGATGCGGCCGATCGGGCCGGCATCGCGACGTTCGCGACGGCGCTCGCCGGCGACGAACGCGGCACCCGCCTGCTCGCCGCGATCTTCGGCAACAGCCCGTTCCTCAGCCATTGCGTGGTCCAGGATGCCAGCTTCTTCCAGCGCCTCATCGAGGCTGGGCCGGCGATCTGCCTCGATGCCATAGCCGCCGATCTCGACATCACGGACGCCGATCAGACGACCGTGATGCGGCGCCTGCGCATCGCGCGGCGGCGCGCGGCGCTCGCCATCGCCGTCGCCGACATCGCCGGCGCCTGGCCGATCGACCGCGTGACCGGCGCGCTTTCCGAATTCGCCGACGCCGCGATCGGGCACGCGGTCGTCCATGTGCTGAGCGCCGCGGCCCAGGCTGGCGAGCTGCGCCTCGTCAACCGCGACGACCCGCAAGCCGGCAGCGGCCTGACCGTACTCGCGCTCGGTAAACTGGGTGCCAGCGAGCTAAACTACTCGAGCGACATCGACATCATGGTGCTCTATGACACCGAGGTCGTCCGGTTCTCCGGCCGCGGCGAGATCCAGGCGAGCTTCGTGCGCATGACGCGCAGCCTGGTGCGCGTCCTGCAGGAACGCACCGCCGACGGCTACGTCTTCCGCACCGACCTGCGGCTGAGGCCCGATCCGGGGGCGACGCCCGTCGCAATGTCGGTCCGCGCGGCCGAGACCTATTACGAATCACTCGGTCAGAACTGGGAGCGCGCGGCGATGATCAAGGCGCGCCCGGTAGCCGGTGACCGCGCCGTCGGCGAGGCCTTCATCGAGACGTTGGTGCCGTTCATCTGGCGCAAGAACCTCGATTTCGCGGCGATTCGCGACATCCACTCGATCAAGCGTCAGATCCACGCCCACTACGGCGGCGACGCCATCGCGGTTAACGGCCACAACATCAAGTTGGGGCGTGGCGGCATCCGCGAGATCGAGTTTTTCGCCCAGACCCAGCAACTCATCTGGGGCGGCCGCGACCCGACGCTCCGGATGCGTGCAACGCGCGACGCGCTCGATGCGCTGGCCGCCGCCGGTCGTATCGAGCCCAGCGTCGCCGAAGCGATGATCGCCGCATACCGCTATCTGCGCCGGGTCGAGCACCGGCTTCAGATGATCGACGATCAGCAGACCCAGACGATCCCGAACGAACCGAACGATGTTGCGGCGCTGGCCATCTTTCTCGGCGACGCGGGCGCCGTGGCATTCGCCGCCGAGCTCACCGAGCGGCTCGAGTTGGTCGAATGTCACTACGCAGGGTTGTTCGAGGAATCGGCCGAGTTGGCGCCCGCCGGCAACCTGGTATTCACCGGCACCGACGACGACCCCGACACGCTCGCGACGCTCCACGAGCTGGGTTTCGCCGACGGCAGGGCGGTCGGCGCGGTGGTGCGCGGCTGGCACCACGGTCGCTTCCGCGCCATGCGCAGCACACGCGCGCGAGAACTCCTGACGGAACTCATGCCGACGCTCTTGGGCGCCTTCGCCAAGACCACCAGCCCGGACGGCGCGCTGCTGCGCTTCAACGAATTCCTCGCCCGCCTGCCAGCGGGCGTGCAGCTGTTCTCGCTGTTCCACGCCAATCCGGGCCTGCTCGACCTGGTCGCCGAGATCCTCGGCTCGGCGCCTCGGCTCGCCGAGCGCCTGAGCCACGACGCCGCCCTGCTCGACGGCGTGTTGAGCCTTGATTTCTACGACCCGATGCCGCCTGTCGACGTGCTCGCCGCCGATCTCGACGGCGCGCTCGCCCGGGCGCGCGATTACGAGGACGTGCTCGACATCTCTCGGCGCTGGGCGCATGAGCGTGAATTCCAGGTCGGCGTCCAGATGCTGCGCGGCGACGATACCGGCGACCATGCCGGTGCGACGCTCGCCGACATCGCCGATGCCGTGCTGCGGACGCTCACGCCACGCGTCGCCGAGGCCTTCGCCGAAACGCATGGTCACGTCCAGGGCGGTGGGCTCGCGGTGATCGGCATGGGCAACCTGGGCGGTCGCGAGATGACCGTCGTCTCGGACCTCGACCTAGTCCTGCTATATCACAACCCGGATGGCCACGAGGCGTCCGACGGCGCCAAGCCATTGCCGACCAGCCAGTATTTCATGCGCCTCGGCCAACGCCTGATCAACGCGCTGAGCGCGCTGACCAGCGAGGGGCGGCTCTACGAGATCGACATGCGCCTGCGGCCGTCGGGCCAAAAGGGGCCGCTCGCCTCCGAGATCGAGAGCTTCGTCCGTTACCAGGCGGAAAGCGCCTGGAGTTGGGAGCACCTGGCGTTCACCCGGGCGCGAGTCGTCTGCGGGCCGCCGGCGCTGGTCGCGCGCATCGAGCAGGCGATCCGCGATGTGCTGACGCGCCCGCGCGACGCCGACAATCTGGTCGCCGCCGTCGCCGACATGCGCCGGCGCATCGCCGAAGAACACCCGATGGCGATCCCCTGGCGCACCAAGTACCAGCGCGGCGGGCTGGTCGATCTGGAATTCATTTCGGGCTATTTGCAGCTCCGCCACGCCACGGCGCACCCCGGCGTGCTCGCGGCCAACCGGGTCGAGGCGTTCGAGAAGCTCGCCGCCGCTGGCGTTCTCGAGGCGGGCGACGCGGCGACGCTGATCGAGGCGGCGCGGCTGCAGCGCTGCATGCGCGGCATGCTGCGCCTGACCATCGGCGGCTCGCGCGTCGAGGCGGACGCGCCCGAGGCGCTGCGCGCTCTGCTCGCCCGCTCGGGCGGCGCCGCAGACTTCGACGCGCTCCGAACCAAGCTGGAGACCGCCCAGGCCGAGGTGCGCGCGATCTATGCCCGCTTGGTCGAGGCACGCGCCGCGGCGGTTCAGCCCCCGGACGTCGAGTGAACGAGGCGCAGGCCGCGCGGCGCATCCTGGGCCTCGACGAGCGGCAGATTGCCATGGTGTTGCTGTTCGTCGCGCCCGCCCTGTTCGCCGCCAACATGCTGGTCGCACGGGCGACCGCCGACGCGATCCCGCCGGTCGCCCTGGCGTTCTGGCGCTGGACCGTCGCCCTGATCGTGCTGGCGCCCTTCGCCGCCGGCGCGCTGTGGCGCCAGCGCTGGGCGGTCCGTCACGAATGGCGCGACCTTTTGGTGCTCGGCGCGCTCGGCATGGGGGTGTGCGGCGCCTTCGTCTATGTCGGCGCCGACACCACGACTGCGACCAACATCGGGCTGATCTACGCCGCCGCGCCGATCCTCATCGTCGTGCTCGCACGCGCCGTCTACGGCGAGGCGCTGGGCGTGGTTCAGGCGTTCGGCGTCGCGCTCTCGCTGGTCGGCGTCATCGCCGTCGTCTGCCGCGGCGACATCGGCGTGCTGTTTTCGATCGGCTTCGCGGTCGGCGACATCTGGATCCTCGGCGCGACGGCCGGCTGGGCGGTCTACGCCACACTGCTGCGCCACCGGCCGAGGGCGTCGGCGGCGCCCTGCCGGTGCTCGACTGGACGACCGCGGCCGCCGTCATGACCGTCGCCATGCTGCCCTCGCTCGGCGCCTACCAGGCTTATGCCCGCGCCCAGGCGGTGCTCGGCGCGGGGCCGGCCAGCCTGGTCATGTACCTGGTCCCAATCTACAACGGCGTGCTGGCCTTCCTGCTTCTTGGCGAGGCGCTCGAGGCCTATCATCTGATCGGCGCCGCGCTGGTGCTGCCGGGCATCTACCTGGCGACCCGAAGCGCGCCCCGCAAGCAACCGCCCTTGGTCACGTGATAAAATGGCCGCGACATGATCGAGTTCAGCGACGCCCAGATCGGCCAGTTTCACGACGACGGTTTCCTGACTGTCGATCGCTCGACGTCAACGCGCTCCGCGAATTACTACTCACCATAAGGGTTGTGGTAATTATGTTCGCTTCGTCGACGAGATAGTGGCAAGGGCTGACGAATGAGCGCAACGTGGCGATGTCCCTATCTCTGTTGAAATTCGTGGGGCAGGCGTCGCTGGTTGATGATGCTATGCTGCCTTCATGATGGTTTCAATGGCACTGTCGGCCTGAGCCTTTCTCAAGTGTTCCTGGAGAGCATTTCGGAGGATGGGCAGCTGACGATAGGCCTTGAGGCGACGGAAGGTTTTCTGGGCCTCCAGCAGGCCGGCGGCGGTCCATCTGAGCGCCATCTCGGCGTGTCTCCAGCGTTTGACGTTGCGGGTGACCTGGCGCACCGTGCCGAGCGCGTTCTCGACGATGTTGGTGCAGGCGAGCGAGCGCCGGAGTTCGTGCGGCAGGCCGAGGCGGATGACGGTGAGGATCTCGTCCAGCCCCTCCAGGATGCTGCCCGAGACGCCCGGTTCCTCATGCTCCAGACGCCGGGCCAGGTTGCGCAGCAGCCGTTCGGCCTTGTCTGCGTCGTCCTGGTCCCAGGCCTGACGGAGCGCCTTCTTGACGCTCGCATGCAAATGCAGGGGCAGGCGCTCGATGATGTTACGGCCCTTGTGGACCTGGCAGCGCTGGATGGCGGCGGCCACACCGAAGGTGTTGCGGATCGCTTTGCTGAGCGCCTTCGCGCCATCGACGATGAACAGCCGGGGCAGCGTCGGATCGAGCCCCCTGGCGAGGAGATTGTCGAGCAAGGCCTGGACGACGACAGTGTTCTCCGTCGCCCCCTCGACCACGGCCAGGACATGCTTGTCGCCGTTGCCATCGACGCCGATCGCCGCCACCAAGACATGGTCGCCGACATGCAGACCGTCGATCTGGATGACCAGCAGGTCGAGCTCCGAGAGGTCCGAGGCGAGCCAGGCCTTCATCTTCTTGCGCGACAGCGCCACAAAGCGCCGGGAAACGGCCGACTTCGAGGTGCCGTCGCCACGCGCTTTCGCCAGGTCGCCCTCGGGCAGACGGACCGCGCGGTGGTACTTGCGGGTCGACACGTTCAGGACCATCAGGTTGAGCGCCCACTCGAGCAACAGGTTGCCGTCGCGCAGCACCTGCCAGCTCTCCAAACCCACCTCCTTGCCAGCATGGTCGCGAACCCGTGGCCGCTGCACTTTCACGCGGCCGCCGTGGTAGCCGATCTCGCTCTGCGTATGGCCCCAGCGATAACCCCGACGGTTCCCATGGCGACGATGTCGGGCCCCGCACACGGTCGTGGCGTCCTCCTCCATCATCTCGGCCAAGGCCTCGACCCCGGCCAGGAGACAGAACCGATCCACGCTGAGACGGACTGCGTCCATCGCGTCTGCCAGCGGCGGCATAGGAAACGAGGTGGCAAGGGCTTTCGGGCTACTGGAACTACGGATATTCTTTCCCATGGTGTCGTTCTCCCTCTTGGGTTTGCAGCACCCGGAGCCTAGAGGCGGAAACATTTCCATTGCTAACGCCTGACCGGGGCCATGCTGGTCGAACTCGGGGTTCTCGCTAAGTCGATTTCAGATCGGTTTTCGCCGCCGCATTCCTCATCTGGGAGTGAGAGCCGGCTAGCCACTTAATCAACGGCCTGATAAGGGTTGTGGTAATTATGTTCGCACCTCCTCGAGATAGTTTCAAGGGCTCGACGACATCTCCCGCAACGTTGGAGAGTCCATACAGCCGCACTTTTGAGACGCAAGCGTTTGATCCAGTTTCTGCCACTATAACCTGTCCTAAGGACAGGTTATAGTGGCAGTAGAAAGCAATGTCAAGGCCTCTGGTGCATAAGAAATTTGTTGACGTTCTGCAGTCTGCATGTGTATATGTCCTCAGGACATATACACATGCAGACTGCGTCACGAGTAAAAATCGGGCGAGCCGTCGCGCTCGAAATCAGCAGGCTAAACCAGCCTGTAGTAACGCTACATCAGATCGCCGTGGTGATCTTCAAACTGTACCTAGCCGGCACCTACAAGGGAGAGAAGATCGCTTACCTCAAAAAGACCCGCGCCGACCGATCTGATTGCACTCGGATCGTTAGAGATCTAGCGGAGACCGGCGTCCTCGAAGAAAGCGGTTCTGTGCGCCACAATGAGGTCTTCAACGTTCTGGGTAGAGATCAGGGCATGACCGAGGAAATTGCCTGCTCCATCGACCCATTTGCATATATCTCGCATATGAGTTCCATGGAGTGGCACGGTCTCACAGACCGCTTCGGGCGCACCTTGATTTACTCATCACCGCCACCACAAAAATGGCGCCAGTTTGCGCGGGAGAAATTACAAAGAGAAGTCGGGAAAGATCATGTTCAGGATTATCTGATGCAGAACCTTCCCCACCTCAAACGTCTGAACATCAAAAAGATTGGTCGGACCCCAATCCATCGCTATGTAGGTGAACACCTCGGTGCATTCACGTCTATTCAAGGCCGCTGCTTACGGGTTTCGACGGTTGGCCGCACGTTCCTCGATATGATCCGGGAGCCGGACCTCTGCGGCGGTATTTACCATGTGCTCGATGTCTATGATGAGCATGGACCGCGCTATCTAAAATTGATCGTCGACGACGTCGATAGGCACGGCACAAAAATCGACAAAGTTCGGGCTGGCTACATTCTGGAAGAGCGTATGAACCTAAGCGAACCACGGATCGACGAATGGCGAAAATTCGTACAGCGCGGAGGTTCGCGCAAACTTTCTGCCCGAAGCCCATACAGCTCAGAATATTCAGAGAAATGGTGTCTATCGATAAACATCGAAGGATGAGCAATTGCCTGATTTTAATATTGAATCATGGGTAAACCGAAGCGCCGAAAACAAGCTGTTTCGACAAGCGGTGCATACAATCCTTTTTTCCATATCGAGTACTCGTGATCTGCGGGAGATAATGGTGATGAAGGGGGCATTCTGCTCGCGTTGGGCTATGAGAGTACACGATTTACGAGGGACATCGATTTCTCAACGGAAATAATGCTCCAAAATTTTGACGTAGAAGCGTTTATCGCAAAATTCGATGCTGCTTTGGTCGATACCATCGATCAGCTCGAGTATGACATTGATTGTAAAGTTCAGGGCTGTAGGCAGCAGCCGCCCCGTGAGGACGCTACATTTCCCACCTTCGAGATCAGAGTGGGATATGCAAATCGGAGCGACCAAAGAGCGCACCGAAGGCTGATGCGAAATATGGCTACCCATGTTGTGCCGGTTGATTTCAGCCTCAACGAGCCGCGTGGCGAACCCGAACTATTCGAAATCGAAGAAGGCAAATCAATCCAGATCTACAGCTTCCATGATCTCGTCGGAGAGAAATTTCGAGCAGTCTTGCAACAGGAGGTTCGGAACCGTCTGCGCAGGCAGGACATTTACGATTTGCATCTTCTGCTCACAAGCAGGGATAGCGGCACAACTGAAGAAACAAAATCGAATATACTCCATAGTTTGAAGGAGAAAGCGGCAGCCCGGGACCTGGTGATCGATCAGAAATCGATGCGCAATACGGAGATCATCCGTCGCTCCCAAAAAGAATATTCGTTACTCGCGCACGAAATTGAAGGCGTATTGCCCAGGTTTGAGGAAACCTATGAGTTCGTGAGATTGTATTACGAAGGTCTACCTTGGGACTAATTGCACGAATTGGGCGTGGCGCATATAGCCGAACATGTCTGCCGGAGATAGGCGCTGAGTCGGGGACATGATCGAGTTCAGCGACGCCCAGATCGGCCAATTTCACGACGACGGTTTTCTCGTCGTCGAGCGGCTGATCGACGCCGATACGGTGGCGCGCGCCGCCGCCCGCTTCGCGCCGCTGTTCCGCGGCGAATTCGAGACCGGCCTCGACCCCGACGAATGGAACTGGCGCGGGGGTCGCGACGCGGCCGATCTGACGCGCCAGATCTGCAACGGCTGGAAGTCCGACCGCACGGTCGCCGGCGTCGTGCTCGACGCCGACGTCGGCCGGCTCTGCGCGACGCTGGGCGGCTGGCCCGGCGCGCGCATCGGCCAGGACAACGTGTTGTCGAAGCCGCCCGGCGCCAAGCCGCTCGGCTTCCACCAGGACGACAGCTATCTGTCGTGGGTGATGCCGCCCAACTACGTGACCTGCTGGATCGCGCTCGATGCGACCAGCGCAGCCGGCGGCACGCTGGAATACGCGCGCGGCTCGCACAAATGGGGCGTCGGGCCGCCGGTCGGCGAGTTCCACGCGCCCGACGACTACCGCGCGCCGCTCAGAGACGCCGCGGAACGTGCCGGCGCGACGCCCGAGATCGTCGCCGTCGAGGTGCCGGCCGGAGGCGCCGCCTTCCACGCCGGCGGCACCTGGCACGGCTCGGACGTCAACCGCGGCAAGTCGCCGCGCCGTTCGCTGGTGGCCCATTGCGTCTCTTCCGCCGCACGCTTCCACCCGACCGAGATCAGCCCCATCTACAGCCGCTACAAGCACCACGGCGACGACACCATGGACGAGAGCTTCTTCCCGATTCTCTGGACCACGGACGGCTACCGCACGCCGTTCCTCGACGACCGGTGATGGCGGATACGCTCGCGGCCCGCGCCGTCGATGTTCTCATGGCGCCCGATCCGGCCGACAAGCAGGCGCTGAGCGCCACCGCGGTCGCGGCGTGGCGCGCCGGCGCGCTGGACGTCGGCTGCACGACGCCGCCCGACCGGCCGGCGCGTCCGGCGCACCCGGAACTCAGGGCGCCGCGCGACATGCCACGGCGCCGCGCCGCACAGACGTTGGCCGGCCGTGTCGCGCTGCTGCACGCGCTCGCCCATATCGAGCTCAACGCCATCGACCTCGCCTGGGACATCGTCGCGCGCTTTACGCACGAGAATTTGCCGCGCGGGTTCTACGACGACTGGGTCACCGTGGCCGGTGAGGAGGCGCGCCACTTCGGGCTGCTTCGCGAGCGCCTCGCCGCGCTCGGCGCGGCCTATGGCGACCTGCCGGCCCACGGCGGGCTGTGGCAGGCGGCCGAGGCGACCGCCGACGACCTCGCCGCGCGGCTCGCCGTGGTGCCGCTGGTGCTCGAGGCGCGCGGCCTCGACGTGACGCCGGCGATGATCGAGCGGCTTCGCGCGGCGGGCGACACGGAGAGCGTCGGCGTGCTCGACATCATCTACCGCGACGAGATCGGCCACGTCGCGATCGGCCGGCGCTGGTTCGAATTCGTCTGCGCGCGTCAGGGCCGCGAGCCGAAAGCCGCCTATCACGACCACGTCCGCGACCGCTTCAAGGGCCTGATCAAACCGCCGTTCAACACCGCGGCACGGGATGCGGCGGGGCTCACCGCAGGTTACTATAGGCCGCTATCGGAGGGCTGAACGATGAGCGAGAACCAGTGGGTCTGCGTGGTGTGCGGCTACAACATGATCGGCGAGATGCCCGATGTCTGCCCGTTCTGCGGCGCGCGCCACGACAAGTTCGTCACCGCGGTGGAGGCCGAGCGGAGCTACCGCGTCACGTCGACCCGCGTGAACGAGCGCATCACCCAACTCATTTCGGTGCCGCGCCTCGGCATCGAGCACGCCGCGTACCGCATCGAGACCGACGGTGCGCCGATCTGGATCGACTGCCCGTCGGCGTTCAACCGCGAGCTCGAGCCGGTCTCGGCGATCTACTTCACCCATAAGGACTTCATGGGCGCCTGCAACCAATTCCGCGACCTGTGGGACGCCAAAGTCGGCATCCACGCGCGCGACGCCGAGAATCCGTTGGCGCGACAGTTCCCGGTCGACGACGCGTTCACCGGCGGTTTCGAGGTGAACGGTCTCGAGGCGATCCACATCGGCGGCCACACGCCGGGCTTCACGATGTACGTCTTCGAGAACGTCCTGTTCGCCTGCGACTTCGCCTTCCCGCCGGGCCCAGAGATGCGGCTCAACCCGTACAGCGACATGGACGCGATCCGGATCAGCGCACGCAATGTCCAGGCCATGATCGACGACCGCAGCGACACACTGACCACGGTGTGCGGCTACAACTACGTGGTCGATCTCGATGCTTGGCGGGGCGATTTCGATCGCCTGCTCGAGGCAGCGTAGAGAGCGAGAACCGGCATGGCGGCCGTCGAGCTATCCTACGAAATCACCGGCGTGGGGCCGCCACTCTACCTGGTCCACGGCATCGGTTCACGGAAGCTCGGCTGGGCCGGCTTGCTGCCGCACCTCGAGGACCGCTTCACCTGCGTGACGTCGGATCTGCGCGGCCACGGCGCGAGCCCGGTGCCGGCGACGCCCTATTCACTCGACGACCTGGTCGCCGACCTCGAGGCGCTGCGCGCCACGCTCGGTCACGAGAAGATCCACGTCATCGGTCATTCGCTCGGCGGCATGATCGGACCGGCTTACGCCCGCGCCCATCCCGACCGCGCGCTGACGGTCGGCCTGTTGAGCACCGCGGCGGGCCGCACCGAAGAGGACCGCGCCAAGCTGCGCGGCGTGATCGCGGCGATGGAGGAAAGAGGCATCCGCCCGGTCCTCGATACCCTGGTGCAGCGCTGGTACACCGACGACTTCATCGCCGCGCACCCCGACCTGATCGATATACGCAAACAGCAGGTCGTCGACACGCCGGCCGAGGTCTTCCTGAACGTCTTCCGCATCTATGCGGCGACCGAGATGGCGCCCTGGCTGGGCGAGGTCGCCTGCCCCTGCCTGGTGCTGACCGGCGAACTCGACGGCGCCTGCAGCCCGCGGCACAACCGCTTCATGGCGGAGACGCTGCCCGACGCCGAGCTGGTCATCCTCGACGGCCTCAAACACGCCATCCTGATCGAGGGGCCCGACCGCGTCGGCCGCCACGTCCGCGACTTCCTGCTGCGCCGCGGCGGCGCGGGCTGACGGGGGTTATGTGCGGGGCCGGCAGACGCGGCCGAACAGGTCGCGCTGCAGCGCCTCGTCGGCGATGACGCCGGGTTCCCCGCAATAGCTGAGCAGCGCGATGCAGCGCCACCGCGCGCCGCTGGGCGCCGTCACCCGGTGCAAGGCGTTGCGGCCCTGGAAGATCTGCAGGTCGCCGGGCCGGAGGTCGAGGTCGACGACGTTCTCGCCGCCGCCGGCGAGGACGGCCGACACCGCCGGGTGGTTTTCGTCCGCGTCGCTGCGGATGCCGGGCACGTACTGGAACACGCCACCCGCCTCGGGCTCGACGACAAGAACGGAGGCGATGAAGTGGGTCTCGTCGAAATGCCAGGGCAGCGCCTCGCCGGGCGCCTGAAAGCTGAGCGTGCAGGCCGCCAGCGGGTCGCCGTAAGGGTGGATTGAGGCGATGTCGAGGCATCGGCGGACGAAATCTTGAAACCGGCCCCACTCGTAGAGCGCCCGGACCGGCGAGGTAGGCGGGAAGTGATCATAGGCGAGGAAGCGGTTGGTTCGGTCGGAAATGACCCGGCCGGGGTGTCCGTCGGGCAGGTCGTCGGCACCCTCGGCGTGGTACGGCGGATAGGGCGAGAATCGACGGGTCGAGACATAGGCGTCTGCGCGTAGCGCCTCGCTCTCGCGGACCATGGCGTCGAGCGCCGTGGGCGTGACGAAGTCCTTGACCAGCGCGCAGCCGGTTTCGGCGAGCTGCGTCCGTGCCTGCTCGACGGTTCGACCGTAGGTCGGGTCGCTCGGCGCGTTCAGCGGGAACCGGTCTATATTGACGACGTCCGAAACTCTCATTCCGAGACCCTCTTCATCGAGGCACATGTTTCGCTCGCCTAGCGAGCGGGCGAAAGGTCCACAGACCACCGGATTGTCCTCCCGTCGGGTCGCGCAGGCAAGCGATCACGTCGTCCCGCCATGCCGGGCGCTCGATTTCGTTATTTACATATGAACAGCTTTTCATTTATTGTTGCGAAATGACGATCGATGCCGAGAACGACCACCATGCAGCGGCCGACGGGCCGCTCGACGAGGGCCAGACCGCGGATTTGGCTGAAATGTTCCGCCTGCTCGGCGACCCGACGCGGCTCTCGATCGTGCTCGCGACGCTGCCGGGCGAAATCGCCGTCGCGGCCATCGCGCGGCGCATCGGCGCGTCGCCGTCGCTGGTCAGCCACCATCTGCGTCTGTTGCGCGGCGCGCGCATCGTGCGCGCCGAGCGGCGCGGCAAGCAGGTCTTCTACTCGACCGCCGATGGGCATATCCGCGACATGCTCAGCGACATGATCGAGCACGTCGGCGAGCCGCATGAGGGCGCCGGATGAGCCAATGCTGCCCGCCCCCGCTCGTCGACGCCCATGCCGACACGCCATTGCGCGCGCGTCAGCGCCGCGCGCTGTGGATCGTGCTGGCGATCAACGCCACGATGTTCTTCGTCGAGATCGTCGCCGGCTGGGTCGCCGGCTCGACCGCGCTGTTGGCCGACGCGCTCGACTTCCTGGCCGATTCGGCGACCTACGGGCTGACGCTCTATGTGCTCGCCAAATCGCTGCGCTGGAAGGCGTCCGCGGCGCTCGCCAAGGGCGCCGCGATGGCGCTGTTCGGCGTCTGGGTGCTGACCGAGGCAGTGACGCGCGGGTTCGATCCGGCGCTGCCCGACGCGGCGATCATGGGCGGCGTCGGCGGGCTCGCGCTGGCCGCCAACCTGGCCTCTGCCGCGATCCTGTTCTGGCACCGCGGCGACGACCTCAACATGCGGTCGGTCTGGCTGTGCAGCCGCAACGACGCGATCGGCAATCTCGCGGTATTGGCCGCGGCGGGCGGTGTGTTCGCGACCGCCACCGCCTGGCCCGACCTGGCCGTCGGCGGCATCATCGCGACGCTCGAACTCAGCGCCGGCGTTTCGATCATTCGCCAAGCACTGCGTGAGCTGCGCACCGGCGGTCCCTTGACGGCTTCGGCGCGGTCGCCCGAACAGGTACGGGCGAATGACTGAGGGCCGCGCCGAGCAGGACCGCCATCCCTTCGTTCCGCCGCCGCCATTCGTCTACGCTGGCTTCTTTGTGGTCGGGCTGGGCCTCGATTACCTCTGGCCCCTGCCCGTGCTTGCCGCGACGGTGCAATACGGCGTCGGCTTCGCGCTGGTCGCCGCGGGCCTTGCACTGTTCAGGCTGACGTTGCGGGAATTCGCCAAGGCCGGGACCAGCGTCGATCACCGCAAGCCGACGACGGCGGTCATCACGTCGGGGCCGTTCGCGCGCTCGCGCAACCCGGTCTACGTCAGCATGACGCTGTGCTTCGTCGGCGCGGCGGTTGCGCTCGACGGACCCCTGGTGCTGGCCATGGTGGCGCCCGCCGTCGCCGTCATCCACGGCTTCGTCATCCGGCGCGAGGAGGCGTACATGGCGCAGAAGTTCGGCGTGGATTACGAGCGTTACACCGAGACAGTCAGGCGCTGGATTTGAACCCCGATCAGACGTCGCCGTCGTCCTTGAGCATGGCGATCGCGCCGCGCAGCGCCGCGATGGTTTGCGCCACGTCTTCGTCGCTGTGGGCAGTCGAGAGCACGCCCGAAGCGCGGGCGTTGAGATCGACGCCGTGCACCAGCATGGCGAGGCGCAGCTTGCGCACCGCTTCCGGCGAACTCGCGCCGATCTGCTGCCAGGGAAGGCTCGTGGCGTCGAACCGCGTCGGCGCGAAGTCGAGCCGCGCCGGGTTGGTGAACAGATGGACGCCCGAGATGTCGCCATAGAACGCCCAGGGCACGCCCGCGCTCTCGAGCACCTCGTTGAGCCCGGCGCGAAGCGATGCGGCGGTGGCGTTGGCCCGCGCGCAGGCATCCGTCGAGGCGATGATGTCCAGCGCGGCGATGCCGGCCGTCGCACAAACCGGGTTGGCGTTGAAGGTGCCGTAGTGCGCGATCTTCTCGACGCCGGCATCGCGCGTCGCCTCATGGTCGAGCCGATCGAGGATGCCCTTACGACCGACGACCGCGCCGCCGGGCAGGCCGCCAGCCAGGATCTTGGCGAGTGCGGTCAGGTCAGGCGTCACGCCAAGGTGTTCCTGCGCGCCGCCCGGTGCGACGCGGAAGCCGGTCACCACCTCGTCGAAGATCAGCACGGCGCCGTGTCGCGTGCACAGCTCGCGCGCCGCGGCCACATAGCCGGGCGGCAACGGGATGACGCCGAAGTACGCGCCGGTCGGCTCGAAGATGACCGCCGCGATATCGTCGTCGCCGGCAAGCGCGGCCTCGAGCGCGGCGCTGTCGCCAGGCGGCAGCAGCACGACCTGCTCGGCGACGCCCGACAGCACGCCGGGTGCGGCGACGTCATGGACTTCCGGTCCGGCGCCGCCCGCCATGTGATCGTGCCAACCGTGGAAATGCGTGTTCAGCCGCACCACCTTGCGCCGCCCGGTATGCGCGCGGGCAAGCCGCAGGGCGAGATGCGTGGCCTCGGTGCCCGACGCGGTGAAGCGCAGGCGCTCGGCGCCCGGCATCAGCCTGCGCACCGCCTCGGCCCAGCGGATTTCGAGTTCGTGGTTGGCGCCGAAGTGGCTGCCGTGGTCGAGCGCGCCATGGATCGCGGCCAGCACGTCCGGATGATTGTGGCCGAGCAGCAACGCGCCGTGGCCGCCGAAGTAGTCGATGTATTGGTTGCCGTCGACGTCCCATTTGTGCGCGCCCTCGGCCCGCTCGACGTAGATGCCGTAAGGATCGAGATGGCGGCTATCGTGGGTGACACCGCTCGGGAACAGCAAGTTCGCCTCGCGCGCCAGCCGTTCGGACGACGGCGTCTTCTCGCGATAGGCCGTGACGATCATCGAATTCGACAGCGCGGGGGACGGCAGCGGGTCGGTCATGGTGTCCTGAACCTCTTCTCCAAAGCCGGGAGCCTAGTCACCTTTTTTGCGCGTGGCTAAGGGATTCTATGCCGAAATCTTCCGGCATCCGCGCCAGATGCGCCGGGCAGCGCCGGCAATCGGTACTGCCGAAGCCGGCCAACGGGACGGTGGCGCCCGGCACGGCCTGAAGCCGCGCGAACAGGTCGCATTCGGCGCCGTCGGGTGCCGCGTATATGGCGACGATGCGGCCGGCCCCGGTCAGGCGGTCGATATGCCAGCGTATGGCTTTGTCCTGCCGTCGGTGCCGACCGACCCGCGCGCGCAAGCCGCCCGGGCCATGGGCGCTGCCGCAGTAGGCAAAGCGGCCGGCCGGCAACACCGCGCCGGGCAGCGTCGCGATGTCGAGCGCCAGCGGGCGCGCGAGATCGGCGATCAGGACATAGGCGCCGGGCGCCGCGGTGATGACCGACACGGCACTCATACCAAGAATCAGCCCGCGGCCGATCGCGCGATGCCTTCGAGCACGTCGGCGACCAGCGCGCCGAGTGGGCGCTCGCCATCGAGCCGGATCACCGGGCATTGCAGTTGCGCGCGCCAGGCCTCGTGCTTCGGACGGCTGCGGCCCTCGCGCGTGCCGTCGTCGTAGTGGGCGGCCCATTCGACGAAGGCCTCGTGCTCGTCGTGCATCGCGCCGCCGGGCGCCAACGCGTCCCAGCCGAAATCGCGCAGCGCGCGCGCGCGCTGCCGCTCGATACGCGCCGCGGTCGGCACGGTCAGGAAGACGACCGCGTCGAACAGCGCGGTCAACGGTTCGCCCCATCCGCCGATCGAGCCCGAGAGCACCCACGCCGGCGCGTCACGCAGCGCCTGGTCGATCAGCCGCAGCCGCTCGACCGGATCACGCTCCTCGCGATAGGGCGGGTCGGTCGGCAACCAGTAGAAGTCGTCGGTATCGTGGTGCGGGCAACCGAAGGTCTCGGCCAGCGCGGCGCCGAGCGTCGTGGTGCCCGAGCCCGAGGCGCCGGTGATGTGGATCCGCCCCGTCACCATGCGGCTAACGCATAATCCGATCGAATGGAACCGATCGGATTATGCCAGCCCGCGCCAGTCTTATTGGGACAAGAGGCGGGCCGCCGACCGTTCGGCCAGCTTTGATTCCACAAGATTGGCATGCGCGGCGATTGAGCGCAGGTCATCTTCACGAAGTGAAGGTGACCGCACAAATTCTCTAGCCCGTCGCGTCGGCGCGGCCCTCACCGGAGACGCGGGCGGCCAGCGCCGCGGCCATGAAGTCGTCGAGCCCGCCGTCGAGCACGGCGCCGGTGTTGCCGGTCTCGACGCCGGTGCGCAGGTCCTTGACCATCTGGTAAGGGTGCAGCACGTAGGAGCGGATCTGGTGGCCCCAGCCGATGTCGCTCTTGGCAGCGGCATGGGCCTGCACCTCTTCCTCACGCTTCTGCAACTCGATCTCGTAGAGCCTGGCGCGCAGCATGGCCATCGCCGCGGCGCGGTTGCGGTGCTGCGAGCGGTTGGTCTGGCACTGTACGACGATGCCCGAAGGCAAATGCGTCAGACGCACCGCGCTGTCGGTCTTGTTGACGTGCTGGCCGCCGGCGCCCGACGCGCGGTAGGTGTCGACGCGCAGGTCCTTGTCGGCGATCTCGACCTCGATGGTGTCGTCGATCACCGGGTAGACCCAGACGCTGGCGAAGCTGGTGTGCCGTCGGGAGCTCGAATCGTAGGGCGAAATGCGCACTAGCCGATGCACGCCGCTCTCGGTCTTGCACCAACCATAAGCGTTGGGGCCGCTGACGCGCACCGTGGCCGACTTGATGCCGGCCTCCTCGCCGAGGCTCTCGGCGATCCATTCGATCTTGTATTCGTGCCGCTCGGCCCAGCGCAGGTACATGCGTATCAGCATCTCGGCCCAGTCCTGGCTCTCGGTGCCGCCGGCGCCGGCGTGGACCTCGAGATAGCAGTCGTTGCCATCGGCCTCGCCCGACAGGAGCGCCTCGAGACGCAGCCGCGCCGCGCGCCGGGACATCTTGCGCAGCGCCGCGACCGCCTCGTCGACGACCGCCTCCTCTTCCTCGGCCTCGCCGAGGGCGGCCAGCTCGATGTTGTCGGAGAGCTCTTGTTCGAGGGCGCGGTAGGACGTGATCGTGTTGTCGAGGCGGGTGCGCTCGCGCATCACGGCCTGGGCGGCTTGCGGGTCGTCCCACAGCGCCGGGTCCTCGGCCCGAATGCTCAGTTCATCGAGCCGGGCGAGCGCTGCGTCCCAGTCAAAGGTGCCTCCTCAGCAGTTCGAGCGACTGCTTGATCTCGTCGGCGAATGTTTCGACCTCGGCGCGCATGTCCGCCTCGTTGCCTGTCAATGTCCGTGTGAATTCTGGCCGCGTGTATAGCGCGCCCCGCGCTGCGAAGGAAGCCTTGAGCCGCCGTCGATCGCGCGGCCGCTGTGCTATCGTCGCGCCGGCGGACCCGCGGGCGGCATGACGGAGGACACCGAGATGACCAGATACGCGCGTTCGGAAGCGCTGTTCGAGGAGGCCCGTTCCGTGGTCGCCGGCGGCGTCAACAGCAACGTCCGCTATGACGCCGCGCCGGTGCCGCTGTTCTTCACCCGCGCCGAAGGCGCCTATCTCTACGACGTCGACGGCAACGACTACGTCGACTACCAGCTCGGCAACGGGCCGGCGATCCTGGGTCACGCGCCGCCCGCGGTGACCGACGCGGTTGGCCAGTCGCTGGCGTTGGGTCAGGTTTACGCCGGCCAGCACGAAGCCGAGATCGCACTCGCCCGGCGCATCGCCGGCGCCGTGCCCTGCGCCGAACTGGTACGCCTCAACGTCACCGGATCGGAGGCCATCCACGCCGCGATGAGGTTGGCGCGCGCCCATACCGGCCGCCAGAAAATCGTCAAGTTCGAGGGCCACTACCACGGCTGGATCGACAACGTCTCCTACAGCGTCAAACCGCCGCTCAACGCCGCCGGGCCGGAGAGTGACCCGGTCGCGGTGCCGATGGGGCCGGGCCAGGCGGATAGCGCCGTGGGCGACGTGATCGTGCTGCCCTGGAACGACGCCGACGCACTCGACGCGGCACTGGCGCGCGACGGCGCGGCGGTCGCCGCCGTGGTCATGGAACCGATCATGTGCAACTCAGGCGTCATCCCGCCGCGGCCCGGCTACCTCGCCCGGGTGCGCGAGATCTGCGACGCCCATGGCGTGGTGCTGGTCTTCGACGAGGTCATCACGGGGTTCCGCGTCGCGCTCGGCGGCGCCCAGGCGCTGTGCGGCGTGACGCCCGACCTGGCGGTCTTCGCCAAGTCGATCGCCGGCGGCCTGCCGTTGAGCGCGGTCGCCGGCCGCGCCGACATCATGCGACTGCTCGAACCGGGCAACGTCGTGCACGCCGGCACCAACAACGGCAATGTCGCCTGCGTCGCCGCCGCGCTCGCGACGATGACCGAACTCGCGCGCGACGGCGGCGCCGCCTACCGCGTCATGACCACGCTCGGCACCGGGCTGATGGCCGAGTTGGGCGCGCTCGCCAAAACCCACGGCCGACGTCTCCTGGCCCAAGGACCGGGGCCGATCTTCTCCATCGCCTTCACCGACCAGACGGCGATCGGTGATTATCGCGATCACTGCGGCGCCGATCACGCGTTGATGGCGCGCTTCGCCGACGGCCTCCAGGCCGCCGGCGTGCGGGTCGGCCGGCGCGGTACTTTCTTCATGTCGACAATGCACGGCGCACGGGAAGTCGAACGGACGCTCGCCGCCGCCGACGCCGCCTTTCGTGGCCTGGCTGAGGCATAGGATATCAAGCGCCAGGCAGCCCGGACGCCGTGATTAATGGGGTCAGACTCCTTTTTCAATTATCAATTCTAGACGGTTATAAAAGTGTCTGACACCGTTTACCTGGTGTAGACATAAATTAATGGTGTCAGACATCGTTTTATATTCATAATATCAACCATTAATTAAGGAGTCTGACACCAATAGCTGCTAACACCAACAGTTGGTACCGTTGCTCATCGATGGCGCGTGGTCGAGCTTGGGGCGTCTAATAAATGCCCTGCGCGCTAGCTTCGCTGGTCGGCGTGCTGGTCTCGGGCTCGGTGCCCGGCTTGAAGGCCTCGAGCAGGACACGCTCGGTGTGGGCGCCGGGCAACAGGCCGGTGGCGGCATCGACGCGCACCAGGCGGATGCCGGGCGGGATGCGGAACGGGATGATCGGCTCGCCGATCAGCGCCTCGGCCATGAAACGCTTGAACGCCGGCACCGCGACGCGCGAGCCGGTCTCCTTGTAGCCCATCGGCGTCGGCTGGTCGAAACCGATGAAGACGCCGGCGACCAAATCGGGCGAATAGCCGATGAACCAGGTGTCGCGGTTTTTGTTGGTCGTGCCGGTCTTGCCGGCGAGCGGGCGGCCGAGCTCGCGAATGCGCCGGCCGGTGCCGCGCTCGATCACGCCGCTCATCATCGAGACCACCTGATAGGCGGTGTCGGCGCCCAGCACGCGCTCACGCTCGTCGCGCACGCGCGGCACGGGCTGGCCGTCCCAGCGCTCGGCCCGGCAGGTGTCGCAGGCGCGCGCGTCGCGCCGGTAGATGGTGACGCCATTGCGGTCTTGGATGCGCTCGATCAGCGCCGGGGTGACCCGCATGCCGCCGTTGACGATCATCGAATACGCCGTCGCCATCCTGATCAACGTCGTCTCACCCGCGCCCAGCGCCATCGGCAGATAGAGTGGCAGCTGGTCGACGACGCCGAGACGCTCGGCGTATTCCGCCACCGTTTCCATGGTGATCGCGCGCGCCACGCGCACGGTCATCAGGTTGCGCGATTTTTCGATGGCGACGCGCATCGGCACGGGACCGTAGAAGGTCGTCGAATAGTTGGCCGGCTTCCATTTCGGCAGGCCCGGTCCCTGCTCGATGACGATCGGCGCGTCGTCGACGATGGTGGCCGGCGTGAAGCCGTTGTCGAGCGCCGCCAGATAGACGATCGGCTTGAACGACGAGCCGGGTTGGCGCCACGCCTGGGTCGCCCTGTTGAACTGGCTGACGTCGAAGCCGTAGCCGCCGACCATGGCGAGCACGCGGCCGGTGTGCGGGTTCATCGCGACCAACGCGCCACTGACCTCAGGGATCTGGCGCAAGCCATAGTCGCCGGGCGCGGCGGGCGCTTCCTCGGTCCCCTCGTAGGGCGAGACCAGCACGACGTCGCCCACGTCGACCCGATCGGCGGGCGTCTTGATCTTGGCGCCGACGCGCTGGCCCTTGATCCAGGTACGCGCCCAGGTCAAGGCGCCGAGCGGGATGCGCCCGGTGATGCCGTCGGCGAACGCGATGTCGGCGGCCTCGGCGGTGAGCCCGGTCACCAGGGCGAGCCGCCAGTCGCCGGCGCCGGGCGGCGCCTCGACCGCCGCGAAACGCTCCGCCCAGCCCTCTGTCATCTCGATCCGCGCGACCGGCCCGCGCCAGCCGTGGCGCCGGTCATAGGTGATCAGGCTCGAGCGCAGCGCGCGCTCGGCGATGTCCTGCAGCCGCGGGTCGACCGTCGTGCGCACCGACAGGCCACCTTCGTAGAGACCGTGCTCGCCGTACTGGTCGTACAGCCAGCGGCGCACCTCCTCTGTGAAGTAGTCGGCCGAGACGAACTCGGTGGCCTCGCGAGAACGCACGACGAGCGGCTCGGCAATCGCCTCGGCGGCGGCGTCGGGTTCGACGAAGTTTTCCTCGAGCATGCGCGCGATGACCCAGTCACGGCGCGTCTTGGCCGCTGCCGGGTAGCGCTCGGGGTGATAATTGTTGGGCGCCTTGGGCAACGCCGCCAGATAGGCGACCTCGGCGATGCTGAGTTCGTCGAGCGACTTGTTGAAGTAGTTGAGCGCCGCCGCGGCAACGCCGTAGGATCCGAGCCCGAGATAGATCTCGTTGAGATAGAGCTCGAGGATGCGCTGCTTGGTGATGGCGCGCTCGATGCGGAGGGCGAGAATCGCTTCCTTGACCTTGCGCTCGATCGATACCTCGTTGGTCAACAGGAAGTTCTTCGCCACCTGCTGGGTGATCGTCGAGGCGCCCTGCAGCCGCCGGGTGCTACCGATGTTGAGCAGGTTGGTGACCGCGGCGCGCAGCACGCCCATCACGTCGACGCCCGGATGCCGGAAGAAGTTTTTGTCCTCGGCCGCGAGGAAGGCGTTGATGACGCGCTTGGGCATCGCCGCGATCGGCACGAAAACGCGATGCTCGCGTGCGTACTCGGCCAACAGGCGGCCGTCGCCGGCGTGCACGCGCGTCACCACCGGTGGCTCGTAATCGGCGAGCTGCCCGTAATCGGGCAGACCGCGCCCGTAGTGGTAGACCGCATAGAACCCGCCGCCGGCGACGACGATGCCGCCGAACAGAACCAATAGGGCCAAGACCTTGAGTACTTTCATCGCGCCGCCGCAAACTCCCGAGCACGAGACTTCACACGCGTGTGCAACCTACATCGGAACGAGAACCTACGCAGCAAATAAGGCCGCCTTATGACCGGCTCGCCGACTTCCTTTCGACGAAGAACCGGTCGATGGCGCGGGCGATCGCCGTCATCAACCCGGCGCGCGTTATCGGATCGCGCAGGGCGCGTTCGTCCTCGCGGTTCGACAGATAACCCAACTCGACGAGAACCGACGGCACCTCGGGCGCCTTGAGCACACGGAAGCCGGCGAAGCGGTGGGTCTTGCGCAACAGCTTGGTCGATTTGCCGAGTTCGGTGATCAGCACCTTGGAGAACTGCGCCGAATATTCCATCGTCTCACGCCGCGCCAGATCGATCAGAATGTAGGTGACATCCGCGTCATAGGCGCCCGACTCGAGGTCGATTCCGGCGAGCACGTCGGACTTGTTCTCGCGCGCCGCCAGCGCCGCCGATTCGGCGTCGTAGGATTTCTCGGACAAGGTATAGATGGAGGCGCCACGCACCTTCTTGTTGGCCATCGAATCGGCGTGCAGCGAGATGAACAGATCGGCGCGCGCGTTGTGGGCAATCGCGACACGGCCGGCGAGCGGCACGAAGATGTCGCTCGAGCGCGTCAGCAGCACGCGATAGTGGCCCGAGGCCTCGAGCTGGCGCTTGAGCTCGATCGCGGCGAGCAGGGTGAGGCGCTTTTCGCGCGTGCCGGCCGCGCTTATCGTGCCCGGGTCGACGCCGCCGTGCCCGGCATCGACGACGATCAGGGGCTTGCCGCCAATCAGTGGCGTTGGACTGGCCGTCGGTGCCGGCGGTTGCGGTTGCGGCGGCGGCGTGAGCCGGGCCTGGCGGCCGAATTCCTCGGCCGAGACGGCGCGCAGATCGATGACCAGGCGATAGCCGAAGTCAGCGGTCGGCTTGAGGGTGAACGCCCGCTCGACGACCGACGGCGTGGCGACATCGAGCACCAGCCGCGACATGCCCGGCTGAAACAGCCCATAACGGAACCGCTGAATCACGCCGCGCATCGCCGGTGTGGTGCTCATCCGCCACTCGACCTCGGGCAAATCGACGATCACACGATAGGGCTGGGGCAGCGTGAATATGGTGTAGGCGACCTCGCCGTCGAGGTCGAGAACGACGCGCGTCGCGCCGCTATGAACGCCGATGCGCACGTCGCTGACGACCGGCTTGGCGAACGCGCCGCTGGCCGCGATCGTCGCGACGAGAATCACGCCTAGCAGATGGCTAAAGAATCGTTGCACGCGAACCACCGATCAAGGACGCCCCGATTGGCAGAAGATTCTGCGGCAAAACAGTCACGATTGCAATGCCTTAGACAATTTTTTTGAGACGGGTCACGAACAAACGCCTCGACCCGCACGGCAACCGCTTCGACAATAAGCCATTGTGCAGATGCCGGGCCAACCGTTATGATGGCGCCGCGAAGTACCGCAGTCGGCTCGCCTGTGTTTTAGCCCGGGCGCGCGGCGGGGCCGCCGGATCCACCCGGTTCATGTTACCGATTTCGAGGCATCCGGTTTGTTTCCCGCTCAAGACGGTGCGGTTGATGGACGTAACCCGAAGCCGCTCCTCGACTGAAATCGAGGGCAGGACACCAAGATTTCTCCCCGTCCCGGCCAAACGTGGCCGATCGTTTCGACGGGTCCGAGATGTGGTGTTGGCGGCTTCGCCGAACTGGAGACGAGCGACGCGGCGGTAATTCGCGCTGCCGCGCAATAGGCTCGTCCTGGAGTACTATGAGAAATGACAAAGCGCATGTTGATCGACTCGGCGCATCCGGAAGAAACCCGGGTGGTCGTGATCGATGGGAACCGGCTCGAGGAGTTTGACTTCGAATCGTCGACCAAGAAGCAACTCAAGGGAAACATCTATCTCGCCAAGGTTGTCCGCGTAGAACCCTCACTGCAGGCCGCGTTCGTCGATTACGGCGGCAATCGGCACGGCTTCCTGGCGTTCAACGAAATCCACCCCGACTACTATCAGATCCCGATCGCCGACCGCCAGGCGCTGATCGAGCAGGAAGCGCGCGAGCAGCGCGAACGCGCCCGCGAACCCGACGATGCGGTCGACGGCCCGCCCGACGACGACGCCACGGCTGACGACGACGCCACGGCTGACGACGACGACGTCACGGCTGACGACGACGACGTCACGGCTGACGACGACGCCACGGCTGATGATGGCGACGTCGCCGAGCCGACCGCGGCCGACGATGGGGCCGACGAAGATGATGACGATGACGCGGCCGAGGCCAGCGTGGCGATCGAGGAGGTCAGCGGCGACGAGATCGATGAGATCAAGCGCCGGCCCCAGCATCCATCGCGGCGCTACAAGATCCAAGAGGTCATCAAGCGGCGCCAGATCCTGCTCGTCCAGGTCGGTAAGGAGGAACGCGGCAACAAGGGCGCCGCGCTGACCAGCTATCTGTCGCTCGCCGGCCGCTACTGCGTGCTGATGCCCAACACGGCGCGCGGCGGCGGCATCTCGCGCAAGATCGTCAACCCCGACGACCGCAAGCGGCTGAAGGAGATCGCCACAAACCTGCCGGTCGCCGAAGGCATGGGCGTCATCTTGCGCACCGCCGGCATGGATCGCCGCAAGACCGAGATCGAGCACGACTTCAACTACCTGTCGCGGCTCTGGGACGGCATCCGCGATCAGACCCTGAGCTCGATCGCGCCGGCGCTGATCCATGAAGAAGCCACTCTGATCAAGCGCGCAATCCGCGATCTGCACTCGAAGGAGATCGAGGAAATCCTGGTCGAGGGCGACGACGGCTACCGTATGGCCAAGGGCTTCATGCGCACTCTCGTGCCAAGCCACGCCAGGCGCGTCAAGGCCTATGGCGAACCGATAGCGCTGTTCCAACGCTACCAGGTCGAGAGCCAGATCGACGCCATGCACAGCCCGGTCGTGCAGCTCAAGTCGGGCGGCTACATCGTCATCAACCCGACCGAGGCGCTGGTCGCGATCGACGTCAACTCGGGCAAGGCGACGCGCGAGCGCAACATCGAGGAAACGGCGTACAAGACCAACCTCGAGGCCGCCGAGGAGGTCGCCCGTCAGCTCAGGCTGCGCGACCTCGCCGGGCTGATCGTCATCGACTTCATCGACATGGACGACTCGCGCAACAACCGCACCGTAGAGCGGCGCTTCAAGGAGGCCATCAAGAGCGACCGGGCGCGCACCCAGATGGGCCGCATCAGCCCGTTCGGCCTGATGGAGCTGTCGCGCCAGCGCCTGCGCCCGAGCCTGTTGGAGACCAGCACGCTGATTTGCCGACACTGCGGCGGCAGCGGTCGCGTGCGCTCGATCGAATCGACGGCGCTTCACGTGCTGCGCGCCATCGAGGAGGAAGGCATCCGCGAGCGCTCCAGCGCAGTGACCGTTGCCGTACCCTCGGCGGTCGCACTTTATGTGCTCAACCAGAAGCGCGAAGTCCTGCGCGCCATCGAGGAACGCTACGGCTTCGAGGTGACATTCTCGTCCGACGACAGCCTGATCGTTCCGGCCTTCCGGCTCGAGCGGATCCGCGCGCGTGGCGGCGAGGCCGCCGTCGAAGCGACCGAGACCGGTGACGATGCGCGCAAGGAGCGCGGCCGATGGCCGTCGCGGCAGCGCAGGGTCGACACCGAAAAGGCGCCGCCCGCCGAAGCGACCGAGGCCGTGGCGGACGTGGAGGGCCAGGCCGCCGACAGCGACGCGGAAGGCGGCGAGGCCGAGCCGCGCAAGCGCAGGCGTCGGGGCAGGCGCGGCGGCCGTCAGCGGCGCGGCGCGGCGCAGACCGGAATCGATTCGGCCGTCGTGGAGGCCAGCGAGGCGGCGACGACCGATGGCGCCGATGCTCCGGCTGCACCGGCCGAGGAAACCGAGGAGACCGTGCCGGCAGAGCCGGCGACCGCCGAGGCCGATGCGGAAGCCGTAACCGCCGAGCCCGAAAAGAAGCCGAGGCGCCGGCGCAAACCGAAGACAGACGGCGAAAAACCACCGCGGGCACGCCGGTCACGCAGCAAGAAGGCCGAGACGGCCGAGGTCGTCGCCCCCGTCGCCGACGACGACGCGAGCGCTGTGGCCGAGCCGCCCGCGGCCGCGCCGGAACCGCTTGCGCCGGTTGCCGAAGATCCGGCGCCGCCGCTCGCCGCCGCGGCGTCGGATGACGCACCGGCTGTCGGCGAGCCAAAGCAGTCCGGCCGGCGCGGCTGGTGGCAGCGTCTGACGAGCTGATCCTTGGTATAAGGCGCTAGCGCCGCCAGTCTTGCAGGCGGCGTGCCGCTTCGGCCATGTCCTCGGTCGAACCGGCGAAGGAAAATCGGACGAATGTGTTGCCGCGCCCGGGGTCGAAATCGATCCCGGGCGTTACCGCGACACCCAGCTCTTGCAGCATGTGCCGGCAAAAGTCCTCGCTGTCGTTGGTCATGGCCGAGACGTCGGCGTAGATGTAAAATGCGCCGTCGGCCGGCGCCAGCCGGTCGAAGCCCGCCTTGGGCAGCGCCTCGAGCAGCAATTCGCGGTTGCGCGCATAGCGCGCGACGTTGGCGTCGAGCTCGTCATAGCAGTCGAAGGTCGCCAGCGCGGCCCGTTGCGACAGTGTCGGCGGCGAGATGAACAGGTTCTGCGCCAGGCTCTCGATCGAACGCAGCAGGTCCTCGGGCACCACCATCCAGCCGAGCCGCCAGCCGGTCATCGAAAAATACTTCGAGAAGCTGTTGATGACGATCGCGGTCTCGCTATAGGCCGCCGCGCAGGCCGCGTCGTAGCCGAAGCAGATGCCGTGATAGATCTCGTCCGACACCAGGCGGATGCCCCGGTGCGCGCAATAGACGGCAAGTTCGGCAAGGTCGTCGGGCGACAGCATGGTGCCCGCCGGGTTCGAGGGGCTCGCGACGACCAGCCCGTCGATCGGACCCTCGATCGCATCGAGCAGCGCCACCGACGGCTGAAAGCGCGTTTCGGGGCCGGCCTCGATCGGCACCGGCTCGAGGCCCACGGCGGTCGCGATGTGGCGATACCCCGGGTAACCGGGCAGCGCCAGCGCGATCCGGTCGCCCGGATCGAAAGCCGCCAGATAGCCAAGCACGAAGGCGCCCGACGCCCCGGTCGTGACGATAATCCGTTCGAGCGGCACGTCGAGGCCGTAGAACGTTTTGTAATGGGCCGAGATGGCGGCGCGCAACTCGCGCAGACCGAGCGCCTCGGTATAACCCAGCACGTCGGCGTCGAGCGCCGCCTTGGCCATGGCGAGCGCACCGGACGGCGCGCAGGTGCTCGGCTGGCCGACCTCGAGGTGCAGCACCTCGCCGCCCGCCGCCTCGCGCTCGCCGGCGGCGCGCATGACCTCCATCACCATGAAAGGCGGGATCGCGCCGCGCGCCGCGGCCTTGATCGCCATCCGCTTAGCCCGGCCTTCTCACCATGGACAGGCGCGTCATCGCGTCGGGCGGCGCCGATCCGCCAGAAGAAGGCCGCCGCGCGTAGCCCGGGCTACGCGCAAGGCCTTCGACGCCGCGGGCGGCCCGCCCGGCGCGACCCTTAAGGGCAGTGGATCTCGGACGACAGGCGGCGTCAAAGCGCTTGCCCGATGCGCGAGTACTCACTTGCACGATTCCACGGTACGTAGGACGGCCTTGCGCGGTCGTCCGGCAAGGCGCCCGGCGCGCCGTGATGCTGGGCGCATCACAAGCGCCGGGCAACGCCGCCGGCGGCCGCGCAAGGCCGCCCTGCGGGTCGCGTTTCCCATCCCCTCGGGGCGTCGGGAACGCTCTGCGATGCCCAGGCATCGCCGTCACGCCCCCGCCTGCCGAGGAAACGGGAAACGCGATCCTGCGTGCCGTGGAATCGTGCAAGGGAGTACTGGCATCGTGGCCTGCACGCTTTTCCTCGCCTGTCGTCCGATATCCACCGTGCCGCACCTGTCCATGGTGAGAAGTCCGGGCTAGTAATTCGCCACGGTGCCGATGCCGAAGCCGCGCTGGTCGTTGCTGATCTGGCAGCCCTCGAAGCCGGTCTTGTACTCGGCCATACAGCTGATCGCATTGACACGGCCGAGCTCGGTCACGCCCAATACCTTGTAGCCGCGCCGGCTCAGCCCCTGCAGGCGCGCGCCCTGTTCGGTCGTCTCATAGATGACGACGTCGGGAAAACCGCCGTGATGGATGCGGGGCGTCTTGATCGCGACATCCAGCGGCTCGCCGTCGATCAGCGTGCGCGCCATGACCTCGGCCAGCGCCGACGGCGCCGCGGCGCCGCCCGACGCGGCGCCGGCGAACAGCACCTGTTTGGTGTCATGGCTGACCAGCAGAACCGGCGTCTGCGACGACGTCTCGCGCCCAGCGGACGACGGCGCCGCCGCCAGAACGATACCGGTACCCGCCGCGATGCGGCCGATGCCGAACAGGCTGTTGAGCGTGATCGTACACGCCACCGCGCCGCCGTCGCCATCGATGACGACGAAGCTCGACCCCGCCGGGCTCTCGCGGAAGGCGACCGGCTGCGACGGCAGCGACCCGGCCGGCGTGCGCGCATCGGGCCGGTAATCGGCCATCAGGTCCTCGGCCCGGTCCTCGGAAATCTGTTCGGCGATCGGCATGGTGGTACCGCGATCAGCGAAGGCGCGCATGCCGATGGCGGCGAGCAGATGGCCGCGCTCGTCGTCGGCGGCCCCATCGTAACGCCCGCCGTCGGTCAGCATGTTCCACATCTGCAAAAGAATGACGCCGCCGGCGCCAGGCGGCGGCACCACGTGCATGCGCTCGAACTCGTAGCGCAGCCAGATCGAATCGCGCCATACCGGGCGGTATTCGCGCATGTCCTCGATGGTCAGCGACCCACCCGCCGCCTGCGTCGCCTCGACCAGCTTGCGCGCCAGATCGCCGTTGTAGAAGGTGCCGGGCCCACGCGTGCGGATAATCGTCAAGAGCGCGGCAAGATCGAGCTGGACCAGGGAATCGCCCTCTTGCAGCGGCGTCCCGTCGGGCCGGGCGAACAGCTTCGCCATGACCGGATCGGCGAACAGCGGGCCCGCCACCAACGCGATGTCGCGGGCCAGCGCACGCGAAATCGGATGGCCGATGCGCGCCATCTGCTCGGCCTGGCCCAGCAGCTGGCGCCACTGCAGCCGGCCATAGCGGGCCTGCAGGGCGTACATGCCACGCGGCGCCGCCGGCACGGCGTTGTTGACCGTCGCCCCGGCGCGCACGGCATTCGGCGCGGTCGCCGGAAACTCGAGCGCCTCGACGCGGTTTTCATCCGGGTCGTAGACCAGGCACGCGCCGCCGCCGCCCAGCGCGGCGCCCGCCGGATAGGTCACCGCCGAGGTGAAATAGAGCGCCACCGCGGCGTCGGCCGCATTGCCGCCCGATGCCAATATGTTGCGCGCCGCCACCACGGAATTCGGTTCGTCGCCGACGACACCGCCGAAATAGCTCTGCTGCAGGCCGAGCGCACGCAAGGTGCCGCGCTCGGCGCATGCGCCTAGAACGAGGCCGGCAAGCACGAGGGCGGCGCATTGACGCCACCAGAGACCATGACTACGTTGCCTGAAGAGTCTAAAGCCGAATGACATGAACAATATACTCGCCCGATCGATCACACTGCTGTTGTTCGCCGCCGCGGTGACCCTCGCGACAACCGCCTGGGCCGCGAAGCTTTCGTTCATCCGCGACGCGGAAATCGAAACTACCATCCGCAACTACGCCACGCCACTATTCACGGCCGCCGGGTTGGAAGCCGAGGCAGTGCGCGTTCATCTGGTCAACGATCGCGCGCTCAACGCTTTCGTCGCCGGCGGCATGAACCTGTTCATCAACACCGGGTTGTTGATGCGCGTCGAATCGCCGAGCCAGCTGATTGGCGTCATCGCCCACGAAACCGGCCACATTGCCGGCGGCCATCTGGCACGCACCGAGGAGGCTCTGCGCGGCGCAAATGCGACGACCATACTGGCCTATGTGCTCGGCGCGGCGGCCGCCGTCGCGGGTTCGGGCGACGCCGCCATCGCGATCATCGCCGGCGGCCAGTCGATCGGCCGGCAGAGCGTCCTGCAATACAGCCGCACCCAGGAACGCTCGGCCGATCAGTTCGCCGTCACGACGCTCGAGCGGACCGGCCAGTCGTCGCGCGGCCTCTTGACGTTCCTCGAAATTCTCGGCGACCAGGACGTCCTGCCGACGAGCCAGCAGGCGCAATATGCGCGCTCTCACCCACTTGCGCAGGACCGTGTGAACTTCGTGCGCAACCACGTCGCCGGCTCGCGCTTCTCCGACGTCGAAGACACGCCCGAGAACGTCACGGCGTTCCACCGCATGCAAGCCAAGCTGTACGGCTTCCTCGACCCGACCGGCCGGGTGCTCAAGCGGTTCCCGGAAACCGACACCAGCGTCGAGGCGCGCTATGCCCGGTCGGTCGCCTATTACCGGCGGGTCGACATTCCGAACGCGCTCGCCGAGGTCGATTCGCTGATCGCCGAGGACCCGGCCGACCCCTATTTCCACGAGCTCAAGGGCCAGATTCTGTTCGAGAACGGCCGCATCCTCGAGGCAGCCGTATCCTATCAGGCCGCGGTCGAGCGTCTGCCCGCCTCGGCGCTGCTGCGCGTCGGCCTGGCGAGCGCGTTGATCGAGGCCGGCGACCCGGTGATGCTCGGCGCGGCGCGCGACCACCTCGAGACGGCGGTGTCGCTGAACCACGACAACCCGACCACCTGGCGCCTCCTCAGCATCGTCTACGGCCGCAGCGACGACCCGGGCCGCTCGGCCCTCGCGAGTGCCGAGTTCGCGCTGCTCACCGGCCGTTACAAGGACGCCATTCGGTTCGCCGACCGTGCCGACCAATTCCTGCCGTTCGGCTCACCGACCCAGCTGCGCGTCGAGGACATCCGCTACGCGGCCAAGAACGCGCTCAAGAAAAAGAAGCGGTGAGGGCCGCGCCGCGCTTCGTTCTCGCGCTCGACCAGGGCACGACGTCAAGCCGCGCGATCCTGTTCGACGCCGCCGGCGCGCCGGCCGGCGTCGCCCAGCAGGAATTCGCGCAACACTACCCGGCCGACGGCTGGGTCGAGCATGACGCCGACGACATTTGGCGGTCGACACTGGAGGTCGCGCGCGCGGCGCTCGACGGCGCCGGCGTCGCCGCGACCGAGATCGCCGCCGTCGGCATCACCAACCAGCGCGAAACGACCGTCGTCTGGGAACGCGCCACCGGCGCACCGATCGCGCGCGCGATCGTCTGGCAGGATCGCCGCACCGCGCAATTGTGCGCCCGGCTCGTCGCCAACGGCCACGCCGAAACGATCCGGGCCAAGACCGGGCTGGTCGTCGACGCCTACTTCTCGGCCAGCAAGATCGCCTGGCTGCTCGACAACGTCGCCGGCGCGCGGGCGCGGGCGGAACGCGGCGAACTCGCCTTCGGCACGGTCGACAGCTTCCTCCTGTGGCGGCTAACGGGCGGCCGTGTCCACGCCACCGACGCGACCAATGCCAGCCGAACCATGCTGTTCGACATCCATCGCCAGGATTGGGACGACGAACTCCTCACGCTGTTCAACGTGCCGCGCGCCATGCTGCCCGAGGTGCGCGATTCGAGCGCCGACTTCGGCGCCACCGAGCCGGACCTGTTCGGGGCGGCAGTGCCGATCACCGGCATCGCCGGCGACCAGCAGGCGGCGGCGTTCGGCCAGGCGTGCCACACGCCGGGCATGATCAAATCGACGTACGGCACCGGCTGCTTCGCCCTGTTGAACACCGGCGAGACCGCGGTCGCCTCGCGCAACCGGCTGCTGACGACGGTCGGCTATCGCCTCGGCGGACGGCCGGCCTACGCGCTCGAGGGCAGCATCTTCGTCGCCGGCGCGGCGATCAAATGGCTGCGCGACAGGCTCGGCCTGATCGACCACGCTGGGGAAACCGCGGCGATGGCGGCAAAAGGCGGCGGCGGGGGCGTCTTTCTGGTGCCCGCCTTCGTCGGCCTCGGCGCGCCCTATTGGGACGCCGACGCGCGCGGCGCCATCGTCGGCATGACACTGGACACCGGCCGCGACGACATCGTCCGCGCCGCACTCGAGGCGGTCGCCTACCAGACCCGCGACCTGATGGAAGCGATGACCGCCGATGGCGCGGTGACGCCCGTCGCGGTGCGCGTCGACGGCGGCATGGCGGTCAATGACTGGGCCATGCAGTTCCTGGCCGACATGCTGGGTACCCCGGTCGAACGGCCGACCGTGACCGAAACGACGGCGCGCGGCGCGGCCTATCTCGCCGGCCTCCACACCGGCTTCTTCGATGGTCTCGAGGCGATCGCGGGGCAGTGGCGCAGCGATCGATTGTTCGAGCCGGCGATGGGCGCCGACGAGCGCGAAACCCGCTACGCCGGCTGGCGCGCCGCGGTGGCGCGCGTACGCGGCGCCTGATCAATCCCGCGTGAGCCGCCGCGCGCCTAACTTGTCGGCGCGGGTCGCAGATGGCATGATGGCGCGCCTGTTGTCACGAGAGGTTTTTCAATGAGCTTGTCGACCGACCATCCCTTCCGGCGCCTGGCTATTGGCGTAGTCTCGTTCCTCGCGATCACCGTCATGACGGTGGGAGCGGCGCGCGCCGAGCACAAGGTGACGACGCCCGAGCAGGCCGACATCGAGGGTGCGATCCACCAGTACCTGCTCGAGCACCCCGAGGTGATCATCGAGGCGGTCGAGATCCTGCGTGAGCGCGAGCAGGCCGGCAAGGTGGCCGGCGCGCGCGAGCAGATCGAGCTGCAGCGCGAAACGCTGATCAACGACCCGACTTCGCCAATCGGCGGCAACCCCGATGGCGACGTCACGCTGGTCGAGTTCTTCGATTATCACTGCGGCTATTGCAAGCGCGTGCTCGGCGACATGCTGGTGCTGCTCGACGACGATCCCAACGTGCGCGTCGTATACAAGGAATTCCCGATACTCGGCCCGCAGTCGGTCACCGCCGCGCGCATCGCGCTCGCCGCCAACCGTCAGGACCCCGCCAAGTACATGGACTTCCACGTCGCGCTGATGGCCAGCCGCGCGCGGCTCAACGAGGATCGCGCTTTTCAGATGGCGCGCGAGATGGGCTTCGACGTCGACGGTCTCAAGGCCGACATGAACTCGGACGAAATCAGCCGGATAATCCAGGACAATATCGAACTGGCCCGCGCACTCGGCATCAACGGCACGCCGAGCTTCATCATCGGCGACCAACTGGTCCCCGGCGCGGTCAGCCTCGACACGCTCAAGGAACTGATCGCGCGCGCGCGCGCCGCCAGCTAACGCATAGTCCGATCGATAGAAACCGGTCGGTTTACTTCAGCCCGCGCCAGTTCTGGTGGGACAAAAGGGGGGCCGCCGACCGTTCGGCCACCCTTGATCCCATAAGATTGGCGTGCGCGGCGATTGAGCGCAGGTCGTCTTTACGTAAGTCAAAGATGACCGCACAAATGATTAGCGCAGCCTGTCGCGCGCGATGACGATGGAATTCAGGAAGCCAGGCGCCGTCGTCTCGTCGTCGTAGTCGGCTTGGGCGACGCATGTGACGGCGTTGACGCCGTATTTGTAGCCGTTCTGCTGAATTCCCCAATACGTCAACGCGGCGATACAGACGCGATCGGCGCAGCCAATCGAGGCATAGAACCAGGTCGATCCGGCGAGCTTCATCGAGCGCGTCGGCGACCAACCGGCGCCCTGGCCTGTGGCGCAGTGCAAGCGGCGCTTCGACGCCCATTGGGCGACGTTCGCGATGAATGGCAGGTGGCTGCGGAACATCGCCTCGTTGAGCGTGACCGCGGCGGCGCCGACCGGTGTCTCGGCGCGAACCGCGTAGACGTTGCCGCGCGCTTCGGCCTCGCTGATTCGCGGATCGGGCGGCGACATGCGTTTGTAATGCTGGTTGCCGTCGAAGGCAGGGTGCCCGATCGCCGCGTCGAAGCTGCAACGCGCCGCCGCGCCGGCGCCCTCGATTGAAATTGGCGCCGCCGCGCAATCGGCCGGCGTCGCGTCACGCTCGATCAAGGCAATCTGTGCGACGGCGACCGTCGGCTGGAGCAGCAGAAACGCCCCGGCGATGAAAGCGAGCCCCGTCGATCGACACCACGCCAGCATGCGACACCCCCTTCGGCAACCGGCGCGTACAACGCCACACCATGCCGCGCTTGACAAGCGGCTTGCCGCCGGGCCAGCGTGTCGGCTCCGCCGCGCCGCCGCGGCGACCGACATTCACGAGGCCGGAAGAGATGACCGAGCAACACCGTATGTGTGGCGTCTTCGCCCCCGTGCTGACGCCCATGCGCGACGACCTGAGCCCCGATACCGAGCGCTTCGTGGCGCTGTGCAAATCGCTGCTCGAAGACGGCTGCCACGGCCTGGTTCTGTTCGGCACCACCAGCGAGGCCAACTCGCTCGGGCTCGACGAGCGCATCGCGCTGACCGAGGCCGTTGTCGACGCCGGCGTCTCGCCCGAGTTGCTGATGGTCGGCACCGGGCTGTGCGCGTTGCCCGAGACGGTTCGCCTGACGCGCCATGCGGTCGCGCTGGGCTGCGCCGGCGTGCTGATGCTGCCGCCGTTCTATTACAAGGGGATGAGCGACGAGGGCCTCTACCGCGCCTTCGCCGAGGTCTTCGACCGCGTCGCCGACGACCGGCTGCGCGTCTACCTCTACCACTTCCCCAAGATATCGGCGGTGGCGCTCGGCCTCGACCTGATCGAGCGGCTCAGGGCCTCCCATGGCGACACCGTCGCCGGCGTCAAGGACAGCTCGGGCGACTGGTCAAACACCAGCGCGCTGCTCGAGCGCTTCCCCGGCTTCGGCGTCTTCACGGGCACCGAGACGCTGATGCTCGCGAGCCTCAGGGGCGGCGGGCCAGGCTGCATCTCGGCAACTGCCAACATCAACGCGCACGCGCTGCGCGAGCTCTACGACAACTGGCGGACCGCCGACGCCGACGCGATCGACGCGCGCGTCCGCGCGGTGCGCCGGGCGGCCGAGACCAAGCCGACGATCCCGGGCCTCAAGGCGGTGCTGGCGCGCCAGTTGGGCGACGCCGGCTGGCTCAACCTGCGCCCGCCGCTGGTCGGCCTCGACGCCGCCCGGCAGGCCGAGCTGTTCGCCGAGCTGGAGGCAGCCGGCTACCGCCTCGCCCGCGCCGCCGCCGAATAGCCGACGCGCCTGCGTGGTGGATTAAGTTCAGCCCGCGCCAATCGTATCCCAACAAGAGGCGGGCCACCGACCGTTCGGCCAATCCTTGTCGGATTAAGAATGGCCTTGTGGGATTAAGATTGGCATGCGCGGTGATTGATCGCAGGTCACCGAAGGTGACCGTACAAACAAACACGACTAACCCACGCTTTCGCCGTGTTGGCCGATGTCGAGGCCTTCGCGCTCAGCTTCTTCGTCGACGCGCAGCGGGATCACCAAGCCGATCAGCTTGAGCAGCGCGAACGAGACCACGCCACAGTAGGCGACGGTCACGGCGATGCCGTAGATCTGGGTGCCGATCTGGCCCCAGTTGCCCTCGAGCGCGCCGGACGCACCGCCGACCGCCTCGACCGCGAAGACGCCGGTGAGCAGCGCGCCGACGATGCCGCCGAGGCCGTGCACGGCGAAGACGTCGAGCGAGTCGTCATAGCCCAGCCTGTGCTTGAGCCAGGTCGCACCCCAGAAGCAGGCGGCGCCGGCGATGACGCCGATGGCGAGCGCCCCGGCGCCGTCGACGTAGCCCGAGGCCGGCGTGATCGCGACCAGGCCGGCGATCGCGCCCGAGGCGATGCCCAGCACGCTCGGCTTCTTGTGGATCAGCCACTCGATGAACATCCAGGAAAGCGCCGCGGCGGCGGCGGCGATCTGCGTCACCGCCATGGCCATGCCCGCCGCGCCGTCGGCGGCGACCTCCGAGCCGGCGTTGAAGCCGAACCAGCCGACCCACAGCAGCGAGGCGCCGATGACCGTCAGCACCAGGTTGTGCGGCGCCATGTTCTCGCGCCCGTAGCCGACCCGCTTGCCGAGCACCAGCGCGGCGACCAGGGCGGCGACGCCCGAGTTGATGTGCACCACGGTGCCGCCGGCGAAGTCGAGCACGCCGGCGGCGCCAACGCCAAGGAAGCCGCCGCCCCACACCCAGTAGCAGATCGGCGCATAGACGATCAGCGACCACAGCCCGACGAACCACAACAGCGCCGAGAATCGCATGCGCTCGGCGATCGCCCCGGTGATCAGCGCGGGCGTGATGATGGCGAATGTCATCTGGAAGATCATGAACACCGATTCGGGGATAGTGCCGCTCAGCGCATCGGTCGTCAGGCCGCGCAGGAACAGCCGATCGAGGCCGCCGACCAAGGCGCCGCCCGGGCTGAACGCCAGGCTGTAGCCGGCGACCATCCAGACCACCGTGATCAGGCAGACGACGGTGAACGACTGCATCACCGTGCCGAGCACGTTCTTCTTGCGCACCATGCCGCCATAAAACAGCGCGACGCCCGGAATCGTCATCATCAGGACCAGCACCGTCGCGGTCAGCATCCAGGCGGTGTCGCCGCTGTCGAGCGCCGCCGCATCCTGCGCCAACGCCGGCGCCGCCCAGAGCGCGCCGACAAGGAATAGTCCCGCCACCAAAATTCGCATGCCATAGCTCCCAGTCCATGTCCGGCGGCCTGGCGAACGCGCCGGCCACTCGTGGTCTCGATTCACAGATGAAGACCCAAGAATCGTGCCAATAGCCCAAAGCCATTGGGATTCATGGAATTTCAGGAGGTTCGCACAGGCCGCGGGCACGCGCCCTTACGCCGCCGGCCAATAATATTGCCTAAATATTAAGCTCTCGAAAAATTTGGTTTATTTTTAGGCAATTCCGGCGCCGTCGCCATCGCTATCCGGTGTCGGTAGACTGGGCTTCGATCGGCGCTGGGATGATGGGGAATCGTCGGATGGCTGCTTGCCGCGGGCGCGCAACGGGGACCGGGCTGGCCGAACTGCGGCGCGTTCTCTTCGTCGTCGCGGTCGGCCTTGTCGTCGTCGGGTGGACACCGGCTACGCGTGCCGATGAGCTTGTCTCGCGCATCGAGGCCCGCGAACTGGGCGGCGCGGCGATGACCTTCCTGGTGTTCGGACCCGAGCGCGGCCAGCTGATGTGCTACGTCGACGGCTGGTCGCTGTGGTTCGGGCTTTATCTCGCCTGCGATGATTGCCGGATCGAAGCGCCCGACTGCATCCTGTTGTCCACTCTCGACGCCGGCGTGGGCGGCATGCGCGACAAGCTCGGCATCGACCTCCCCTACGCCGCCTTCGGCGACACCCGCGTCGTGTTCGACGGCTTCTCGGGCGCCGCGTTGCTCGACCTCTGCCACGCCTTCGCGGCGAGCCTCGCGGAAAGCGACGACCCCGCCGCGCTGTGCATCGAACCGGTGCCTTAGCGCCTAATCCGATCGATCGAAACCGATCGTATTTACCAGCCCGCGACCGCGGGCCGCCGACCGTTCGGCGAAAGCATGCGCGGCGACTGAGCGCAGGTCATCTTTACGCAGTAAAGGTGACCGCACAAAAAACGCAACCCTGCGCAACAATCTGCTTGCGATTTCGAAGCATTCGCCGAACACTCGCGATTATGGCGTCGGGCCTTCGGGGAAGTTTCCCGATCCGGCCCGAACGGGTGTCGGTGAAGCGGGAGGCGACTGACATGGCGCGACCACAAAGACGCGGGCGCGAGGCCCGCATGGCCGAACGGCAAGCCCCATCTCCGGTCGAAGAGCGTCCGGTCTGGCCCGGCCTCGAGGGCGGCAAGTTCAAGGCCCTCAGTCAGCGCGAGATGGAGCGCGTCCACGAGACCGCGCTCGACCTCCTGGAGAAGGTCGGCCTCGCCGACTCGACGCCCGAGATGGTCGAGCTGGTGACCGCCGCCGGCGGCACGATGTCGGACACAGGCCGGCTTCACTTCCCGCGCGCGCTGGTCGAGGACATCATCGCCAGCACGCGGCGCGGCATCGTCATGCCGGGTTTCGCGTCCGAGCACGACATGGACGTCAGCGGGACCAAGCTCTATTGCGGCACCGGCGGCGCCGCGCCCTACATCGTCGACTTCGAGACCGGCGATTACCGCGAGACGGTGCTCGCCGACCTCTACGACATCGCACGCCTGGTCGACTCGCTCGACAACATCCATTTCTTCTGGCGCACCATCGTCACGCGCGACATGCCGACCAACCGCGACCTCGACATCAATACCGTCTACGCCTGCATGAGCGGCACCGCGAAGCATATCGGCGCCAGCTTCGTTAACGCCGACAACGTCGCCGAGGCGGTCGACATGTTCGACGTCGCGCTGGGCGGCGAGGGCCGCTTCCGCGAGCGGCCGTTCTGCACGATCTCGTGCTGCCACGTCGTGCCGCCGCTGCGCTTCGCCGTCGATTCCTGCGACGCGCTCGCCATGGCGGTGCGCCGCGGCATGCCGGTGCTGCTGCTGTCGGCCGGCCAGGCCGGCGCGACCAGCCCGTCGGCGCTCGCCGGCTCGGTCGTCCAGGCGGTCGCCGAGGTGCTCGCCGGCCTGGTGTTCGCCAACCTGATCAGCCCCGAGTGCAAGACGCTGTTCGGCACCTGGCCCTTCGTCTCGGACCTGCGCACCGGGGCGATGAGCGGCGGCAGCGGCGAACAAGCAACGCTGATGGCCGCCTGCGGCCAGATGGCGACCTTCTACGACCTGCCGAGCAGCATCGCCGCCGGCATGGCGGACTCGAAGATCCCCGACGCCCAGTCGGGCGCCGAGAAGGGCTACACCACCGTGCTGGCGGCCAATTCGGGCGTCAACCTGGTGCAAGAGAGCGCCGGCATGCAGGCCAGCCTGCTGGGCACCTCGTTCGAGGGCTATGTCATCGACAACGACGTCTTGGGCGCCGTGCAGCGCACCGTACGCGGCATCGAGGTGACCGACGAGACGCTGTCCTTCGAGGTCATCAAGGAAGTCGTCACCGAAGGGCCCGGCCACTACCTGGGCACCGACCAGACGCTGAGCGGCATGGAGAAGGACTACTTCTACCCGGCGGTCGGCGACCGCAACACGCCGGCCGACTGGGAGGAGCTGGGCGCCACCGACGTGCGCGACCGCGCCAAGGACAAGGTGCGCGAAACGCTCGCCGCCCACTTCCCGAGCCACATCGACGAGGCGATCGACCAGCGCGTCCGCGAGCGGTTCAACATCCTGCTGCCGCGCGAGAACATGCTTCCCGGCAACACGCGCTGGTGAGCCGGCCGCACGAGACCATGCCGGCAGGGTGGCCGCGCCCGGTCCGGCCCGCTCACGGCACCGAGCCTTCAGCGTAGGCGGAGCGATCGAGCGATGACGGAAGACCAGGAATGGGAATTCCCCGCGGCGGCGCAGCCGAACGCCGAGGACGTCGGCTTCGCGCTCGACGAGGTGCTGTCGTCCGTCCTGTCGCTTCGGTCCGAGATTCCCGACGACGCATTCACCGCGTCGATCCTGGGCACCCAGCGCGGTGGCAACGGCGTGGTCATCGGCGACGACGGCCTGGTCCTGACGATCGGCTATCTGATCGCCGAGGCAGAAACGGTCTGGCTGGTCTCGGGTGACGGCAAGGCGACGCCGGCGCATGTCGTCGGCTACGATCAGACGACGGGCTTCGGCCTGGTCCAGGCGTTGGGGCGGCTCGACGCGCTGGCGATCACGCTCGGCACGTCGCGAACGACGCGCGTCGGCGACCCGGTCATCGTCGCCGGCAGCGGCGGCCGTCGGCACGCGTTGAACGCCCGGATCATGGCCAAACGCGAATTCGCCGGCTATTGGGAATACCTCCTCGACGAGGCGATATTCACCGAGCCGGCGCACCCACTGTGGGGCGGCGCGGCGCTCATCGGCGCGGACGGCAAGCTGCAGGGCATCGGTTCGCTGCTCGTTCAAGCGGCGCGCGACGACGACGCGTCGGACGAGATCAACATGTTCGTTCCGATCGACCTCTTGGCGCCGATACTCGACGACATGCTCAAGTACGGCAAGGTCGACCAGCCGCCGCGCCCGTGGCTCGGCATGCTCACGATGGAAGCCGACAACAGCCTCGTCGTCGCGGGGCTGACCGAAGGAGCGCCGGCGAACCAGGCGGGCCTACGGCTCGGCGACGCCGTCGTGAAGGTCGCCGAGGCGCCGGTCGTCGATCTGGTCGACATGTATCGCCGGATCTGGGCGCTCGGCCCGGCCGGAACGGTCATTCCCTTGACGATTAACCGAAGCGGCGCCGAGCGCGCCGTCGATGTGCATTCGGCCGATCGCAACGCGTTCCTCAAACCGCCCGACCTGCACTAACGCGCAATTTGACCGATTGGGATCGGCCAAAACACCCCAGCCCGCGCCAATATTTTTGGGACAAGAGGGGGGCCATTTTGGAACAAGAGGAGGCCGCCAATTGCCAAGTGCATGGGCCGCATATAAGGTTTGCGCGGCCCGTGCCTGGCGGGCTCGAAAATGGTGGTGGCGATGACGGTGACCCAGTTTCCTCCCGACTTTTCACTGCGCGCGCATACCGTGCTCGCGTTCCCGACACCGATCGTCGCGTTTCAATGGCCCGACAGCGACGCGCTCAACGCCGATCTGCGCGACACGATCCTCGCCGCCGAGAAGGATCGCACCGGAATCGTCGCGAGGACGCTGTGCAGAGCGCGCAGTTCGGCTTCGAGGCATGGGCCAACGTCGTGCGCTCGGGCGATTTTCACTCGGTCCACAAGCACCCCAATAACATGTGGTCCGGCGTCTATTACGTGGCCGTCGGCAATCCTGATCCCGACAGGGTCGCGAGCGGGCACATCGAGTTCATCGATCCGCGCGACGCCGCCGGCATGGTAAGCCTTCCCGGGATGCACTTCTCTCAGCGGCAGGTGATCCCACCTCAAGCGGGGCTCATGCTCATCTTTCCCGCGTGGCTCAAGCACTACGTTCATCCGTATTACGGCCACGGCGAACGCATTTCGATCTCGTTCAACATCATCGTGCTCGACCTGCAGGTTGCCAGCACCTGACCGGCGTGATCGGCGCCGACACCGCGCTTACCCTTGTTCAATGCCCCAATCCCAACCGTGGTCCTCGCCTGGCGCCTGATGGTACGGGCGTTTTCGGCCACCTCACGGAAGAAGCGGGACACCTCGGCCGCCGCACGGAGCCAGCTCGTCTCCCGGTACGCGATGCCGTGGCGTTGGCAGAAATCGCGGGTGATCGTCCGCGCCCGGCGCAGCCCCTTTCTCGGCAGCGTCGGAAACAGGTGGTGCTCGATGTGGTTGCTGAGCCCGCCGGTCAGGAAATCGGCGATCCTGGACGTGCCCAAGTTCCGCGTCGTGCTAATCTGCTGCGCGAAGAACGAGATGTCGTCGTCGGGTTCGATGACCTCGGTGCCGATGTGGCTGACGAGAAAGATGGCCCCCAAGTAGGGCCCCAGGAACAACGTCATCAACGCGTAGTTCATCGCTGCGTCCGGGAACCCGAGTACGTAGACGGGCGGCCCGAACCAGAGCGCCAAGTGCAATGGCAAAACCAGCCAATCGACCCGGGCGCGGCGCGGCTCGCAGCACATGAAGCGGACGCTGTCGAGCTTCAGGGTGAAGCCCTGTAGCGACACCAGGATCCAGATCAGGACCGATTGGTAGCGGGTGACCAGCCAGCCTAAACCGCGCTTTTCGAGCGCCGATTCCAGGTACATGCTGAAGGCGCCTGACTGCATGTCCGGGTCATCGCTGCGGCGGTTGCAGTGTGCGTGGTGGCGGGTATGGATGTCCTGGAAATGCCCATCGGTGAGAACGGTCAGGAATGTCATGAAGAATTGACCGATGACGACCGCGGCCCAGCGGTTTCGCGTTACCGTGCCGTGCCCGGTCCCATGGGCGATGAAGCCCGCTTGCACGCTGGCGAATGCGATCAGTGCGAGCGCCGCCAAGCGTGGCACCGTGGCGGGATCGCCGAGCAGGGCCAGATAGCCCAAACCGAACGCCGAAACCAGGAATATCATGATGCATTAATTCTCCCGCATCGCCACGGCTGCGCAGAGATGCGCAGGAGTGCGATAAAGTAGCGGTTCTCCTATGTTTCTAGAAGATTTTCGCTGCCATTTCCCGCTTGCGTCCCTGTCAGGGACGCGCCATGATGCGCCCCGGTTTGAGGGCGGTCGCTTGCATGGTGCTTACGGATCGTCCGGGCGGCAGAACGAGGATACGCGGGAACGCCATGCCGAGACGCCAGGAACGGGTTATCACCAAACGCACCGTCGACGCGTTGTCGGTCGAGCATCGCGACGCCGTGTTCTGGGACCGGGACCTCCCCGGCTTCGGCATCAGGGTCTATCCCTCGGGCCTGAAGAAATACGTCGTCCAGTCGCGCGGCCCCGGCGGGTCGAAGAGGGCGACGCTTGGACGGCACGGGAAACTCACCGCCGACGAGGCGCGGCGCCGGGCGGCGGAGGCCATCGACCGCATCAAGCGGGGCGAGGATCCGATTCCCCCTCCGCCGGAGCCCGAGCCGACGATGGCCGTTCTCGCCGAGCGCTACATGCGCGACTACGTGCCCTCGCACTGCAGGGCGTCGAGCGCGGAGGTCTACCGGCGGGCGCTCGACAACCACATCCTGCCGGCGTTGGGTGAGATGCGTGTTGGCGCGGTCGGGCGCGAGCAGGTGGCGGAACTGCATTACGCGATGCGCGGCGCGCCCCATGCGGCGAACGGGGTGCTGAAGATCGTGGCCAAGATGCTGTCGCTGGCCGTCGAATGGGGCCTGCGGGAGCACGGGCCGAACCCGTGCCGGGCAGTGCACAAGTACCGGACGCACCCGCGCGAGCGTTTCCTGACCGGCGAGGAGTACCGCCGGCTCGGCCGGGCGATCGACGAGCTGGAGGCGAAGGGGAAGGTGTCGCTCCATGCGGCGGCGGCGATCCGGCTGCTGGTGCTGACCGGGTGCCGGCGCAACGAGGTGCTGGAGCTCAGGTGGGACGACATCGACCGGACGGCGGGGGAGCTGCGGCTGCGCGACGGCAAGACCGGCGCGCGCATGGTGCCGCTGACACCCGCCGTGGCCGGTGTGCTGGCGGAAATTCCCCGGGTTCCGGACAACCCGTGGGTGATCGCCGGGCAGAAGCCGGGCGCGCGCATGACCAACGTCAACGATCCGTGGCTGGTCGTGCGTGCCCGGGCCGGGCTCGAAGATGTACGTATCCATGACCTGCGGCATTCCTGGGCGAGCCGTGCGCTGGCGCTCGGCGAGAGCCTGAGCATGATCGGGAAGCTGCTGGGCCACAACAGGATCGAGACCACCGCGCGCTACGCGCATCTCGCGCGCGACACCGAGAAGGCCTCGGCGGCCAAGATCGGCGGCAGCATCGGCGCCGACATCCTGCCGGCGGACGGCGCGGAGGCGGCGTAATGGCCAAGCTGAACCGGCGTTCGATCTCCCGGCGCACCGTCGAGGCGCTCAAGGTCGAGAAGGACACGGTGTTCTGGGATCGGGACTTGCCGGGGTTCGGCATCAGGGTCTACGCCTCGGGCACGAAGATGTACGTGGTGCAAAGCAGGACGAAAGGAAAGTCGGTGCGGGTGACGGTGGGCCGGCACGGGGTGATCTCCGCCGACGAGGCGCGGCGCCGGGCGGCGCGGATCGTCAACCGGATCAAGGCGGGCGAGGACCCGATACCGGAACCGCTGCCGGCCCGGCTCGCGGGCGGGCCGACGGTGGCCGGCTTGGCGGCGCGCTACATGGAGAAGCATGTCGCGGTGCGCTGCAAGCAGTCCACGGCGGAAGGCATCCGGGGGCTGCTCGGCAAGTACATCTTGCCGGAGTTCGGCAAACTCCCGCTGCTCGCGGTGGAGCGCGAGCGGGTGGCGGCGTTCCACGTCCGGTTGAACGGGGTTCCCTACGCGGCGAACCGGGCGGTGGCGCTGATGTCGCGCATGTATGCGATGGCCGCGGACTGGGAGATGGTCCCCGACGGCACCAACCCTTGCCGGTCGGTGCGCAAGTACCCGGCGCGCGGGCGCGAGCGGTTCCTGACCGACACCGAGTTCCGCCGCCTCGGCGAGGTTCTCGGCGAGGCCCCCACCGAGGGCGGGGTGTCGGTCCATGCCGTGGCGGCGATCCGGCTGCTGATGCTGACCGGCTGCCGCAAGAGCGAGATCCTGTCCCTGCAATGGACTGACATCGACCTCGAGGCCGGCGAATTGAGGCTCCGCGAAAGCAAGACGGGCCCGCGCGCGGTGCCGCTGTCGCCGCCGGCGGCGAAGGTGCTGGCGGAACTGCCCCGGGTTCCGGGCAACCCCTGGGTAATCCCCGGCCAGAAGCCGGACACGCACATGACCAACCTGGACGACCCGTGGCGGATCGTGCGGGAGCGCGCGGGGGTCGAGAACGTCAGGATTCACGACTGCCGGCATTCCTTCGCGTCGAGGGCGCTGGCGCTGGGCGAGAGCCTGCCCGTGATCGCCAAGCTGCTCGGGCACAGCCAGATCCGGACCACCGCCCGGTATGCGCATCTGGCGCGGGATTCGGTCAGGGCCGCGGCGGCGCGGGTCGCCGCCAGCATCTCGGAGGATTTCCTGAAGGTCGGTTCGGCAACGGCGAAGCTGCCAGGGCGACAGGGTACGGACAGTCCAGGGTGACGAGCTATCGCGGAACTGCCGGAACGGCAAAGCGACGGCAAGCCAGTTCATTGTCGCCGAGAGCACGCCGGGTGACATTGTCAGACGCCGGAATGCCGGGAAACATCGACTTTAGCGAATTTGTCCGATGGCCGGTGGCCGAATGGCCGGTTACCGGGAAAGCAAGTCGTGAGCGAATACCGGTACTATGAGGTCCAGGCGATAGACCGCCCGCTTGGCGAGGCGGACATGGAGGCGCTGCGGATATTGTCGACGCGGGCGCGAATCACGGCCACGAGCTTCACCAATCACTACAAATGGGGCGACTTCCAGGGCGCCCCGAATCGGCTCATCGGCCGCTCCCGGCTCGACCCCTTCCGGCGCGGCTGCGACCTCGCGGAAGTCGTCGAATTGGGCGAGTCCCTGGTCCTCGACTGTTATTCGGCGCGGAAATTTGGGTCTGTCGCGATCTCGATGCTGTTAGTGGCCTATGCACGCCAGATGCCGGCGAACGGAGGCTCGTGCGGTGATCGGGGGTGTGGCGCGCAAGGCGCACTTCTTCGTCTTCGATCTGCCGCACAGCGACGCCTGCTATGTGCGGGCCTACCCTGCGGCGACGGCCGAGGCGTGGATCGACGGGCATGTGCATGCCTTCGCCTTCTTCGGCGGGGTTCCGCAATCGGTGCTCTACGACAACGACCGCTGCCTGGTGTCGCGCATTCTGGCGGACGGGACGCGCAGGCGGGCGCGGCTCTTCGGCGGGTTCCTGTCGCATTACCTCGTGCGCGATCGTTACGGGCGCCCAGGCAAGGGGAACGACAAGGGCGCGGTGGAGGGTCTGGTGGGCTTTGCCCGGCGCAACTTCATGGTGCCGCTGCCGCGCTTTGCCAGCTGGGAAGCGTTCAATCTGCGGCTCGAGGAGCAGTGCCGCCGCCGCCAGGGCGATATCCTGCGCGGGCACCGAGAGACCATCGGAGAGCGCCTGGTGCGGGATCTGGCGGCCATGGCCGCGGCGGCGGCGGCGCCCTTTGAGGCCTGCGCCCAGGCTCCCGGGCAGGTCAGCTCGCAGTCTCTGGTCCGTTACGAGACCAACGACTACTCGGTGGCGGTGGGCTATGGCCATCGCGACGTCTGGGTGCGCGGTTACGTCGACCGGGTGGTGATCGGCTGCGGCGGAGAGGTCAATCGCCCGCCATCCCCGGTCCTATGAGCGTGAGGACACGATCTTCGAGCCGATCCACTATCTGCCCCTGATCGAGCAGAAGATGGGCGCGCTGGATCAGGCGGCGCCGCTTGCCGGACCTGTCGCCCGCGTTCCAGACCCTGCAGGCGTCCAGGCCAGATCACCTCACAGCCACTAGGCTTATCAATCAGCATTCCGAAGCTCGCGATGAATGATCCGGTGACAAATTACGCACAGGCGCATTATACCAGTGAGCGCCTGAATTGACTCTCGGGATATTCATTGATGGCGGATGATGGCGGATTGTGATTCTATGGTCTCCCACCAGATGTGGGGGATGTCATGGGATCAGCACTCAAGATACGGGATGATTTGACGCCTTTGGAGCTTCGGCGCTGGGCTCGCGTGGAATCGTACGGTCGAGCGGCGGCGCGGGCCTATGGGATCGCGAATGCTTTGGAGGAGATGCCCCGGGCTGATGCCGCGCGGCTTGCGGGGATGGATCGCCAAACGCTTCGCGACGCGGTTGTTCGTTACAATGCAAAGGGATTGGAGGGGCTTCACGACCGTCCAAAGGGCTACTCGCCGCGGCGGCTGACGGCAGACGAGGAAGCGGCGCTGGCGGCGGTCATCATCGCCGGGCCGGAGCCTGAGCGCGACGGGGTTTGCGCCTGGACCCGGGCCGATCTGTGCCGCTGGCTGGAGGAGCGCTTCGCCAAGACCTACCACCCCTCGAGCATGACCCGGGTTCTACGGCGGATGGGATTTTCCCGCCAGAAGGCGCGCCCGAGCCACCCGCGAAGGGACGCCGAAGCGCAGGAGCGCTTCAAAAAAGGGGGCTTCGCGACATCCTGAAGGCGACCGCCGCGGCGCATCCCGACAAGCGCCTACAGCTGTGGTTTCAGGATGAAGCGCGCGTCGGCAACAAGGGCCGGGTGTGTCACCGGTGGTGGCGCAGGGGCGAGCGTGCCCCCGGGACGCGTCAAATCGGCTACCAGTGGGCCTACATCTTCTCCGCCGTGCGCCCGGACACCGGCGACGACGTCACCCTGGTGATGCCGAGCGTCAACGCCAAGGTCATGGACCTGTTTCTCGCACACTTCGCCGATACCCTGGACCAGGATGCGCACGCCGTCATGATGTGCGACGGCGCCGGTTGGCACGACGAGCGCGCCCTCACCGTCCCCGACAACGTCACCTTGGCGCTGTTGCCGCCTTACAGTCCCGAACTCAACCCCGTCGAGCGGGTTTGGCTCTACCTACGCGAACGCTTCCTATCGCTCCGCGTCCTCGACGACACCGAGGCCATCATCGACGCCTGTTGCCAAGCATGGATCGACCTCATCGCAGAACCGGATCGTATGCGAACCCTCTGCGCCTATCCATGGATCATGAAGGTGATTTCATAGGCTCACTGGTATTAGGCCCTCTAGTTGCGTATTTGTGTCCGGGCTGCATGTCAGCTAACGGAAGTTTGTGATGCACCTCAATGCACGCGTCACCAATATAGAATAATGTTGTGATTGGCCGGTGTGGGCGATCGCCCGGGCCCCGAGGAGGAATCTGAGGCGGAGGAAATCAGTAAGAGGACCGCATGCAGCAGCCAGTGCGCTTGTCTTTCCGGCTGTCCGACTTGCGGACAGCGGTCTGCGATTCCCCCAAATTGGTCGCGGCCGTGTTGTTGGCCGCATTGATACCGCTCGCCGGCTGTGGCACCGCATCGCCGCCGACACGACAGGCGGATATCTGCGAGGTGTTCCGGCAGTACCCCGACTGGTATGACTATGCCCGGAAGTCCGCAAGCCGCTGGGGAACACCGATCCACGTGCAGATGTCGTTCGTGCGCCACGAATCGAGTTATCGGGGCGACGCCCGGCCGCCGCGCCAATGGCTCTGGTTCATACCGCTCGGCCGTCCGTCTTCTGCCAAGGGCTATGCGCAGGCACAGGATCCGGTCTGGAACGAATACCAAGCGGAACGGGGACGTCTGTTCCGCAGCCGCGGCGACATGGAAGATGCCCTGGACTTCATCGGCTGGTACAACCACCGAACCAGACGTCAGCTCGGCATACCCCTCACCGACGCGCAGCGCCTCTACCTCGCCTACCACGAAGGGCAGGGCGGATATCGGCGGGGCACCTGGAGGGACAAGCCGAAGGTGCAGCGTGCCGCCCGGCGGGTCGCTGCGACCTCGGATCGTTATAGAGCGCAGCTTGTGCGCTGTGAATCCAGCTTTCGGTGCGACTCCTGGTATCAAGTCTGGCCGTTCTGCCGCTAATCGCCGATCTGCACCCTCGCGATATGCGGGTGCACTAGCGCGTATGAATCCGCATGCCAAGTGGAGAGTCTTTACGTTGAAGGGAGTCGAAACTACATGGGCGGCGTCATCGCGCGCGAGGACCTCTCGGCCGGGTTCGGCGGTACCCGCTGATCCCTTCGGTCTCGGCGGTGCGACGCTCGCTGCTTTGCTAGGGCGGGCCCATCGCCCCTTCTTGCACGGCGAACCGGACCGCGCTGGCTCCAGCCTGGCGATGCCGCTGTGATGAGCACCAGCGCGATCAGCGTGGTAAAGATCATGAAATAGCCGACAGTCGCAATCATCAAGGGCAAGGTCGAGGCTCCGGTGAAGACGGGCACGGCGCAGGTTCCTGGTGATCCTCCCCCATCGAATTGGTCCATCCTTGGGTTTGGGAATGAGGAGGATCAACGATGGCAAGGAAGCGTTACAAGCCGGAGGAGATCGTCAGCCTGCTGCGGCAGGCGGAGGTTCTGCACAGCCAGGGCATGTCGATGGCGGATGCGATCCGGCAGTTGGGGATCAGCGAGGTCACTTACTATATCTATGGACGGCTCTCCCGTTGCAAGGGATGTTGATCTGAGGTAGGCATCCGCCGAAGGCTGCGGGGTATTTGGGGCTGAGTTTGGTGGCGGCGCATTTCCGGTGAGGAAGCGCCAGGCGGAGGTCTCGGCCTATGCGGCCTGATCGTGCCGCTGGCTGTCTTGCCCGTTCCACGGGAGGAGTTCGTCGAGCTGGCTCTGCGGCGTCCCGGCGATGCGGTCGAGGATGTCGGCGAGCCAGGCCTGCGGATCGACATTGTTGAGCTTGGCGGTGCCGATGAGCGTGTACATCGCCGCCGCCCGCACGCCGCCGCGGTCGGAGCCGGCGAACAGCCACGACTTCCTGCCCAAAGCGATACCGCGCAGTGCCCTTTCGGCGGCGTTGTTCGTAAGGCAGATGCGGCCGTCGTCGAGGAAGCGGGCGAAGAGGTCCCAGCGCCTGAGCATGTAATCCATCGCCTTGGCCACGGGGGAATGGCGCGACAGCTTCCTGCGCTCGGCCTGCATCCAGCCCTTGAGATCGGCCAGCACCGGCGCGCTCAGCTCCTGGCGTACGTCGAGGCGCTGCTCGGCGGCCTTGCCGTTGATCCCGCGCTCGATGTCGAACAGCACGTCGATCCGCTTCACCGCCTCCAGCGCGAGCGGCGAGATCGGCGGCGCGTTCTTGCCGCGTCCCTTGCTGGCCGCGATGTCGGCGAGCTCGAAGAACTTCCTCCAGCAATGCGACCAGCACGCTGCCTCGGTGACAGGTCCCGGCGATCTTCCGGCCGCATAGAGGCGGTTGTAGCCGGCGTAGATGTCCGCCTGGAGGATCCCGGTGAAGGTCCGCAGATGCTCGACCGGGTGATCGCCGGACCGGTCCCGCGAGTAGCGGAATAGTGCCGCCGGCGGGTCAGGACCGCCGAACGGCGCGTCGTCGCGGACGTAGACCCAGGCCCGCGCGGTAGCGGTCTTGCCCTTGGCCAGCACCGGCACCGGCGTGTCATCGCCGTGCAGACGCTCCGCCGCCAGCACATGCGCCGCGATCCGCTCGTGCAGCGGCCGCAGCGCCACCGTGCAGGCGCCCACCTGGTCGGCCAGGGTCGACAGGCTGAGATCGACACCTTCGCGCGCGTAGCGATCCCGCTGGCGGTTGAGCGGCTGGTGCTGGCCGTACTTCTCGAAGACGATCATCGCCAGCAGGTTCGGGCCCGCCCAGCCCCGGGGTGTCGCGTTGAACGGCGCCGGCGGCTGGGAGATCTTCTCGCAATGACGGCAGGTGAACTTCTCGCGCACCGTCTGGATCACCTTCCAGCGGCGCGGGATGACCTCCAGCGTCTCGGTCACGTCCTCGCCGATCTTCGACAGCTTCTCCGAGCCGCAGCAGGCGCAGGATGTCGGCCCCGGCACCACCACGCGCTCGCGCGGAAGGTGCGCAGGAAACGGCTTGCGGGCCGGCTTGCGACGCGTGAACCCCTTGACCTGCGTCGTTCCGGCCGCCGCCTGTTCGGCCGCCAGCTCGTCCTCGGTCGCGCTCGCCTCAAGCTCGTCGAGCTGAAGCTCCAGCTGGTCGAGAAGCCGCTGCTTGCGCTCCGAGCGCCAGCCGTACATCTCGCGCCTGAGCTTCTCGATCGTCAGCTTCAGGAAGGCGATCTCCGCCGCGGCGCCGGACACCTTCGCCGCGGCGTTCGCAGCCCGCGCCTCGGCCGCCGCGAGGGCCGTCTTCAGGGCTGAGATGTTGGACCCGCCGGTCATCGGCGGGATCGAATCACATCGACCGATTCGGCGCTACAACATTCCTCCCGCCCGCGTCGTTCCCCCGCCGATCAGCCCGCGCGAGACGGTCGCCAGGTCCGAACCGGGTTCCGCCAATCGATCCCCTCGAGCAGGTAGCCCAGCTGCGCCGCGCTGATCGACACCGCACCCCCCGACGTCGTCGGCCACTGGAACCGGCCGCGCTCAAGCCGCTTGGCGTAGAGCGAGATCCCCACCCCGTCATGCCACAGGCATTTTACGAGGTCGCCTCGACGACCGCGGAAGATATACAAATCCCCCGCATGCGGGTCGCGCCCGAGATCCTCCTGGACCTGAAGCGCCAGGGTGTTCATGCCGCGCCGCATGTCGGTCACCCCGGTCGCCAGCCAGACCCGAACACCGCCCGGAACCGGGATCATCGGCGTGCCAGAACCGCCAGCACCCGCGCCAGCGCCGAACCGTCCACCTCCCGGTCGACGATCACCCGCGAGCCATCGGCCAGCGCGATCTCCATCCGTCCCGCCGCCGGCGCTTTCCCCGCGGCAGCACCCAACGGCGGCGGCTCCACAACCACCGGCACCAAGCCGCCGGCCCCGCCAGCCTGCTCGCGAAACCGGCGCCGCCAGTTGAACACCAGGTTGGCGTTCACGTCGTTGCGCCGCGCCACAACCGACACAGAAACCCCGGGCTGGTAGCTCTCCGCTACGATCCGGCGCTTCTCGGCATCGCTCCAGCGACGACGAAGGGCATCGGGGCCTTCCCGCCCGGACCCCGGATTCTCCACTGCTTCCGACATCTGCGATCGTGTCCACTTAGCCCGCATTCCCCAAGTGACCGATCCATCTGATGCGGTTTCCGTCTGATTCCTGTATAAGAATCAGTGGATTAGATCAGACGGAGGGTGGGTCGAATGCGGAACCTGGAGGGTGAGTCGGATCGGGGGCTTCTGCGGGCGTTTTTCGACCGAAGACTGAAGTTCGAGTTCCACGGTTCGCGGATCACGTCAGACGCTGGTCTGCTCGCCTATCGTGAACTGGACGAAGCCCTCGGCCTGACCACGCTGGCCGGTGACGTTATTGCTGACAGCCGGACCGGCAAGAACGGTTGGCACGGCATCATCGGTCTCCTTCGCCAATCCGTCTATGGTCGTCTCGCCGGGTACGAGGACGTGAACGACGCCGACCGGCTGGGGCGCGATCCTGCGATGCGGTGGATCGTCGGCGGCAGGGCTGTCGAGCGCGGCGGCGCATCGACCAGCCAGATGGGCCGGTTCGAGACGGAGTTACTCGCCACCAATGACAACCTCGCCGCGCTCGCTGACCTTTTGGGCATCTGGATCGACCAGGTTAACGAGCGCAAGCCGCCGAAGATTATCGTGCTCGACATGGACAGCTCCGTCAGCCCGACCTACGGTGACCAGGAGGGCACGGCCTACAACGGTCACTTCGGCTGCACGTGCTATCACCCGCTGTTCGTGTTCAACCAGTTCGGCGATCTGGAGCGTTGCGCCCTGCGTCCGGGCAACGTGCACAGCGCCCATGAATGGCGCGATGTGTTGGACCCGGTGGTCGCTCGATACCGGAACAAGACACTCCGGCGTTATTTCCGTGGTGACGCCGCCTTCGCCTCGCCCGAGATTTATGAGTTTCTGGAAGCGGAAGGCTTCAAGTACGCCATCCGGCTTCCGGCCAACAAGGTGCTGCACGACAGCATCGCGCACCTGCTCAAGCGCCCCGTCGGTCGGCCGCCGAAGGAAGTTCGTCGGTATTACGCGAACTTCAGCTATCGGGCCGGTAGCTGGACGAAGCCCCGCCGGGTCGTCGCCAAGGTGGAGTGGCACTCAGGGGAACTGTATCCCCGCGTCGGCTTCATCGTCACCAACCTGAGCCGTCCTGCCGAGCGGGTTGTTGCGTTCTACAATCAGCGCGGCACTGCCGAGCAATGGATCAAGGAAGGCAAGAACGCCATCAAGTGGACGCGGCTGTCATGCCGTTCGTTACGCAACAATGCCGTCCGGCTCCAGCTGCATGCACTCGCCTATAACCTCGGCAACTTCATGCGTACGGCGAAGCGGGTGTTTCAACTGTATTGGGTCGACATGGAAACGGGCGAGATCGTGGATTTACGGCTGACACGGACGAAGTTCCTCGAACACTTCGCCAACCGCGCGCCGTGCCTTGTCGCGCTGGAGGCGTGCGGCGGTTCGCAGCACTGGGGACGGCGGCTGCGCGAGCTCGGCCACGAGGTACGGCTGCTGCCAGCGAAGATGGTTCGGCCCTTCGTGGGCGGTAACAAGAACGATGCGCACGACGCACGCGCGATCTGGACGGCGGTGCAACAACCCGGCATCAAGACGGTTGCGATCAAGACCGAGGAGCAGCAGGCGATCCTGGCGCTGCACCGCATGCGCCAGCAGTTGGTGAAGTTCCGCACCGCGCAGATCAACTGCCTGCGAGGCCTTCTGACCGAATATGGCGAGGTCATGCCGAAGGGCCGGGCCGGTATGCGTCGAGGCATGGCCGAGGCCCTCGCTCGGGTCTCGGAGCGTCTGCCGGCGATGGTGGTGGAGGCCTTGCGGGAGCAGTGGGCACGCGTGATACCGCATCCGGCTGATCAGTTCGGATAGATGGTTTTGGGCCACCAGTGGAAGTCGATACGCCCCTTGAAGAGTTCGGGATTGGCATCGAGAGTGAGGCAGCGCCGGGCGACGACGGCGTCGAGTTCCTTGATGGTCTCGAAGTGTCTGTTTGCGACCGGCTCGTCGAGTACGGGCCAGAGACATTCGGCCGGTTGCAGCTGGGGCGTATAGGGCGGCAAGTAGACGAGGTGGAGGCCTTCCGGCACCGTGAGGTTCGGCGCCGTGTGCCACCCGGCGCCGTCGATCACCAGGATGATGATGCGGCTCTGCCCAGCGCCGGCCTCGCGGGCGAAGAGGGCGAGCAGCTTCTCGAAGAATGGCTTGGAGACACAATTGGAGATGTACCAAAAGGTCTCTCCGCTGGTCGGCGAGACGAGGGCGGTGACGTAGAGCCATTTGAAGCGGTGGTGGCCGAGCGCCACCGGGCGCATCCCGCGCGGCGCCCAGCAGCGCCGGGCCAATGGCTTCAGACCGAGCCGGTGTTCGTCGCTGGCGAAGACTTCGATCGGCGTGCCGGGGTGGCGCTCGGCTTCTTCCGCGACCAGGCGGTGAAGTTTTTTTTAAACGCCTGGCGTTCTTCCTCGCTCGCCGCCCCGGGGTTGTTCGGCCTGGGCACCTGCAAACTCCACTCGACTGCCTTCAGCGCCTCCCAGCCCCGTTGCGGCGCCACCGTCTCCAAGCCCAGTTCGCCCGCCATCCAAGCCGCCACCTTCGGCCCAGACCACAAGCCGCCGTCCGCCGGCGGCTTTTTCAGGCGCTCTTTCAACACCGCCAGGACTTCCGGCTTCAGGATCGTCGCCTCGGAGCCGTTCGAGCGTCGACGATCGCCCAGCGACGACGGGCCGAGCTTGTTGTAGCGAGAAAGCAATTGTTCGAGCCAGCGTTGGCCGAAACTCGTCATCTCCGACACTTCGCGAACCGTATGGCCTTTGGCCAAAAGCCAGATCACCTGGAAGTGCCGCGCCTCCGTCGCCTCCGACGCCGAGCGATACCGTCCCTCCAACTCAGAAAGCTGCAAATGTTCCTCGACATGCGCCATGTCCCGCCCCTCCGCGAATCATGACTACGGATCCTAACCCTTTCCGATTCCAACGGGAATCCGTCGCAACCGAATCATTCAGGCGGAGTCGGTATGAGCCGCCTGGATGAGGAGATCGGCGAGATCGAGCGACGGCTCAAGCTTTGGCATCGGGACAATGTCGCAAGCCGGCGGATTGCGGCGATCCCCGGCGTCGGGGTGCTGACGGCGACCGCCGCGGTGGCCATGATGGGCGATCCCGCCGCATTCCGGTCCGGCCGGGAGTTTGCCGCCTGGCTCGGTCTGGTGCCGCGCCACAGCGGCACCGGCGGGCGGGTACGCATGCTCGGCATCTCCAAGCGTGGGGACACCTACCTGCGTACCCTGCTGATCCACGGCGCCCGCTCCGTACTCACCACGAGCAAATCGCCGCCGGAATGGGCCTCATGCCTGGCCGAGCGGCGGCCGGCGAACGTGGCCGCCGTCGCACTGGCCAACAAGACCGCACGCACGATCTGGGCCTTGCTGGCCCACGACCGAACGTACCGGCCGAACTTCGTCAGCCAGCCCGGTTAGGGAAGACTGGCACGGAGATCACCTACCACCAGGAGGAGGTGTCACGCCAAGAGGTTGCGCAAGGTACGACGAAGTGTGATGGCGAACAGGTCAGACCGCGATCCGCCAAGCCTGAACAGGCCCAAGGGCAAGAAGCCCAGTGGGAGAATGAGGCGCGGATCGGCTGATTCCATCAGGGCCAGCAGGCACCAGCCTGCACGAACAGGCCGGATATAGAACTGCAACCTGGTTCTCCCGGAGCACCGAATCGGCCCTTGCCACCGGGAGGCGTCCATATAGGGCCTGTGGGCCCACGCGGGTCAACCATTGCACCGGCGGTTAAGCAGGTATTTTTGGGGATTTCCGCCGTTTTTGGCTTTGGTTGAGACGATAGCTCTCGCCGTTCATTTCCAGGATATGGACATGGTGGGTGAGGCGGTCCAGCAAAGCCCCGGTCAGGCGTTCCGAGCCGAATATCTCCGTCCACTCATCGAACGGCAAGTTGGAGGTCACCAGGATCGAGCCCCGCTCGTAGCGCTGGCTGAAGACTTCGAACAGCAGCTCGGCGCCGGTCTTCGAGAGCGGCACGAAGCCGAGTTCGTCGATGATCAGAAGGTGATACTTTGCCAGTTGCTTCTGCAGGCGCAACAGGCGTTTTTCATCCCTGGCCTCCATCAGTTCATGAACCAGGGCAGCGGCCGTGAGGAAGCCGACGGAGAGCCCCTTTTGGCAGGCCGCCAGACCGAGACCGAGGGCGATATGGGTCTTGCCGGTTCCGCTGTTGCCGAGCGCGATGATATTCTCACGACGCTCGACGTATTCGCATCGCGCCAACTCCAGAACCAGCATCTTGTTGAGCGATGCGATGGCCTTGAAGTCGAAGCTGTCGAGGCTTTTGACGGCGGGGAACCTGGCCTGTCTGATCCGCCGCTCGACCATGCGGCGCTCACGGTCGATCAGTTCCAACTCGGTCAGACGGACAAGATACCGCACATGGTCGGCGCCCTCGGTGGCGCATTGGCGGGCCAGCTTGTCGTATTCGCGCAGGAACGTCGGCAGTTTCAGGGTCTTGAGGTGATGGGCCAGCAACACTTGCGGCGTATCGGTCATGACGCGCCTCCACCCAACAAGCTCATATAACTGGCGGCGGCCGTGGTCGCCACGTTGGCCCGAGGCAGGTAGGGATAGATATCCAGGTCGAGTTTGGGCGGGCGTCGCTCGATACGGCACAGCACAAGGTGTTTGACGGCGTCGTAGCCGATCGCACCCAGGCGCAGGGCGTCCTTCACCGCGCCGTGAAGCACCTCGAGATCGAAGGTCTCCAGAAGCCGAAGGACCTGGACGTATTCCCGCTTGCCGGCCTTGCCCATGCGCGCCTCCAGGCGACGGCGCAGGGTTGGGAAGGCATCAGGCAGTTCCCATCCGGCTAGCGGCGCGGCCTGATCCAGGGCACCGATCTTGTGCTCCAGCAAAGGCAGGTAGTGGATCGGATCGAAGACCATATCTTCCCGGTCGTAGGAACGGGGGTGTCGGGCAATGATCCCGGCGCCGCAACCGATAACCACCTCGTGGACATAGCCACGGATCCAGACTTCCTGATGGCCGTAGGCGACGGGCACGGAATAGTCATTCGTCCGGTAGCGCACCAGGGACAGCGAGTTGACCCGCGTGCCCTGCTTGTCGCACGCGTCGAACGGTGCCGGCAGTGGCCTCTTCAACGCTTCGCGGTCACGCACAAACCGTTCGCCGATGCTCTCGCGGTGGCCGCGCAGGACGTTGCCTTGTGGACGCTGAGGTTCGAGGCGCTACATCTGGGCGTTCAGGGCGTTGCCCGAGTCAGTTACGCTTATTTCAGTCCACGATGAGACCATGCTACGGCAGGAGATCGCGTAACACATAGGTCCGATGTAGTGAGGCGGCTTGATAGAACCGCCAAATCGGTGAATCCATAGCTGCGCGGTAATCTTCGCTGCCGTTCAGTTCATCCCACTGCTCATTCCAGGTGTCGCCCTCATACTCAGGAATCGTCTCACCGGCGGCGCCGAAAATTTCGCCCGACTGAGCCGCAGTCCGCCAAACCGCAATGCGCTCATCCTTATTGCCTTGCACTCTCAGGACGTCGAGCACGTGGGGTGCAATGACCTCGAATTCACGAGCGTCACCGCTACCGTAAGCGTCTCGCTGCATCCCGACAAAACGCCTGAACATGTCGTGCAGCGCGCGGCAACCTGCCAAGAAGGTCACGGGATTGTTGCGGGTGCTACGAAGGCCCGCAATCGCGTCTGACCGTTCATATTCGAAGCTCCATACGAGATAGGGTCGATCGGGAAATGTGGCTACGGACCCGTGTCCAAGAGCGCCGGATACAGTTTCGGCGAACCAGCTCTTGATGTTGGTAAGCAGACCGCCGTGTGCGCCGTGATTTTCAAAGAAGCGATTTGCCTTCTCCGTGACATAGTTGCGCATGTCGGGCGACAGTGCCGTGATCGTCTCGTCAAGCCCCTCGACCTCTTCGTTAAGGCGAAAGCTGGAGTTGTGGACTTTGTTGCCTCGCGAGCTGACACCCGAAAAGCCGTAATGAGAGAATGTATCGGCGTAGACATGTGCCGCTATACCCAGCAAGTGCAGTGCGAAAGCCCGATCCGAGAATGTTAGGTGGTAATCCCGCATTTCCTGGACGGTCGGGCTGTCCATGCGGCATTTGAGCCGCTCGGTGTAGGTTTCTCCGATATTGCCGGGAATGAACCCGGATCGCGGCCCCGCCGCGCCGAACAAAAAAAGGGCCCGAGGCCGAAGCCCCAGGCCCCATCCTTCGCGAGGTGCGTGCGCCGTCGCGATGGATCAGGCGGTTGTGCGCCGTCTAATTCGGAATCGCTCCAGGCTGCGAATGCAGCCCGCCGGCCGTCCGGCGCGCCCGCGCAGGCGCGGACCTTCAGGTCCGCTGCCGCGAGCGAAACAGCCGAGAGCGGTTCTCATCAAATGAGAACCGCTCTTGCCGTGTCGAAACGATCGACCCCGGGCCCAGCGCTTGAAGAGCTCGACGAAGACAAGCAGCGGATAGACCAGCGGGTTCCTGAACTACCTGAGATAGATGGCGACGGGACCGGCGCGCCCTTGCGGCGGGGTGCGGCGGCCCTAGACCAGCACGACCTTGCCCGGGTTCATGATGTCGTCGGGGTCCAGCGCGCGCTTGACCTGGCGCATGACCTCGACGGCCTCGCCGTGCTCGGCCTCCAGGTGCTTGATCTTGCCGTAGCCGATGCCGTGCTCGCCGGTGCAGGTGCCGCCCATGGCGAGCGCGCGGGCGATCATGCGGTCGTTGACCCCGTGCGCGCGGCCCATCTCCTCCTCGTCCCCCGGATCGATGACGAAGGTCAGGTGGAAGTTGCCGTCGCCCACGTGGCCGACGATGGGCGCCAGTAGCTCCTGGGCGTCCACGTCGCGGCGGGTCTCCAGCAAGCATTCGGCCAGGCGCGAGATCGGCACGCAGACGTCGGTCGGCCAGCCCTTGGCCCCGGGGCGCATGGCGAGCGCGGCGTAGTAGGCGTCGTGGCGCGCCTGCCAGAGCTTGCTGCGGTCCTCCTGGCGGGTCGCCCAGCGGAAGTCGCTGCCGCCGCATTCGGCGGCGATCCCGCCGACGGTCTCGGCCTGCTCCTCGACACCGTGAGTGGAGCCGTGGAACTCGTAGAAGAGCGTCGGCTGGACCGGATAGTCGAGCCCGGAATAGCGGTTGATGGCGCCCATCTGGACCTCGTCCAGCAGCTCGATGCGGGCGACGGGGATGCCCATCTGGATGGTCAGGATCACCGAGTTGACCGCGCCCTCCAGGGTCGGGAACGAGCAGACCGCCGCCGAGATGGCCTCGGGAATGCCGAAGAGGCGGAGCTGCACCTCGGTGATGACCCCCAGCGTGCCCTCGGAGCCGACCAGCAGGCGGGTCAGGTCGTAGCCCGCCGCCGACTTGCGCGCCCGCCCGCCGATCCTGACGATCCGCCCGTCGGCCAGGACCGCCGTCATCCCCAGCACCACCTCGCGCATGGTGCCGTAGCGCACCGCGTTGGTGCCCGAGGCCCGGGTCGCGGTCATGCCGCCCAGCGAGGCGTCGGCGCCGGGGTCGATGGGAAAGAAGAGCCCCGTGTCGCGCAGGTATTCGTTGAGCTGCTTGCGGGTGACGCCGGCCTGGACCCGGCAGTCGAGGTCGTCGGCGTTGACCTCCAGCACCTCGTTCATCCGCGAGAGGTCGATGCAGACGCCGCCGCGCCGCGCCGCCACGTGGCCCTCCAGCGAGGTCCCGGTCCCATAGGGAATGACCGGGCAGCGGTAACGGGCGCAGACCGAAACCACGGCCGCCACCTCCTCGGTGCTCAGCACGAAGGCCACCGCGTCCGGCGCCTCGACCGGGTGGTAGGACTCGTCGTGGCCGTGCCGCTCGCGCTCCGCCGCCGAGGTCGAGAGGCGCTCGCCCAGGATCGCCTCCAGCTCGGGGAGCATGAGGTCGTTGCGACGCTGGGCCGCCCCGTGGGCGCTGCCCTCCATGAAAGCACCTTCCGCTGTCGGTCCCGGATCGACGCCCCACTATCCGGGATTCCCCAGATGGCTCCTCCCAATCGCCGACAATGGTAGCACAATGGGCATCCGACCGCGAATCCGGCCGTGAGCTGTCACGATAGGCTGTGGTCCGCTCTTGATCGGGCTGATTTGGCGATGAGAAGCCCGGCCCCGTGACCATTTCGCACTGTGAGGGCGCACGTCGACCTGCGCGGCACACACCTGTCCTGTCGGGCGACCTGGAGGCACCTGGATGGGCCGCCGTCATGGCGGCAAAGGAGCCGGCCGCAGCCGGTCAATCAGGCGCAGAATCTCAGCGAACAGAGCTCTGGAGATAGCGACTTCCGCGAGCTGAAAGGTGACATAACGGCCATGTCGCACGACCTTCGCGCCGATCTTGATGAGCTTGTTGCCCAGGGTGGTGAGCGACCAGTGTTCCACAGCCTCGGGCAGCGCCAGGGTGCGCAGGAAGTTGCCGAGATTATAGGCGAGCGCATGGAGCTGGAGCCGAACCTCGTTGTTGCGGAAACTGTGGCAAGATAGGCGTGTCCAGTTGATGGCGCTTTTGCCTTCCTTGATCCACTGCTCGGCTGTGCCCCGACCTTGATAGAACTTCGTCACGCGCTCAGGCGAACGGGACAGGTTGGTCACGACGAAACCGACACGGGGAACCAGTTCGCCGGGATGCCATTCCACCTTGGCCACCACGCGCCGCTTCCTGTCCCAGCTTCCAGCCTGATAGCTGAAGCTGGCGTAGTAGCGTCGCACATGATTTGGTGGCCGCCCAACCGGATGGGACAGCAAATGCGAGATACTCTCTTGCAAAATCGGGTTGGTCGGCAGGCGGATGGTGTAGGCGTAGCCTTCGGCTTCCAGGAACTCATAGATCTCAGGCTTGGCAAAGGCGGCGTCGCCCCGGAAGTAACGACGCATCTTCCTGTTTCTATAGCGGGCCATGACGGGTTCGAGAACTTCGCGCCAACCATCGGCAGAGTGGACGTTGCCAGGACGCAGGGCACAACGCTCCAGGTCACCGAACTGGTTGAAGCAAAAGAGCGGGTGGTAGCAGGTGCAGCCGAAATGCCCATTGTAGGCCGAGCCCTCCTGGTCGCCGTGGGTCGGGCTCTCGGATGAGTCCATGTCGAGGACAATCATCTTCGGCGTCTTGCAATCATGAACCCGGTCGATCCAAATCCCCGAGAGATTGATCAAGGCCGCCAGGTTCTCATTCGTGGCAAGCCACTCCGTCTCGAAGCGCCCCATCTGGCTGGTCGAGGCGGCACGACGATCAAGGCCCTTGCGGTCCACGATGGCTCGCATCGCCGGGTCGCGCGACAGTCGCTCGGCATCGTTCACGTCCTCGTATCCGGCCAAGCGCCCAAACACCGATTGGCGCAACAGGCCCGTCAGCAGGTGGCGCGTGTTCTTGCCTCGACGCAGGTCCGACAACGTCGCCCCACCGAGGTCGGTCAGGCCGAGAACATCGTCCAGCTCGCGGTAGGCCAGGAGCCCAGCGTCCGACGTGATCCTGCTGCCATGGAATTCCAGCTTCAGGCGGCGGTCAAAATCGACCCGAAGGCACCCCGGTTTCAATTCACCCATCGGATACGCCATGGTCTGATCGCTACGACTATTATAAGATACTGAATCTTATATATGAATCGGCTCAAAAGGTCACGAAAATGGTGATGTAAATGGGGAATCCGGGATGAAATGGAATGGCACCCAGACCCGGCGCTGGTCATGATCGTCGAGATTGGAGCGGTCAACAAGGTGATGGGCAGTGGCCTCCTGGTCAATCCGCGAGCCATCGCGGAACCCCACATGACTTTGGGCCGTGTTGTCGTCAACGAATTGAGCGGAAGTGGCAATGATCCGGGCCGCGTCGGAATTGAGGCCGCCGGCTCTGGCCATGGCGTAGGTGCCGTAATAGTGCATGTCTAGCTGCATCGCCTATCTCTTTCGTCATATTGTGTTCAAGTGTACCGCCCACCACTAGTGTCCTGATCGATAAATTGATATGATTATGTCTCTATTTGTTTTTAGGAGGCGCGATTGATGGCGAGAGTGGCGGTGACGATCTCTTTGAGCGATGACGAGCGCGCCGAATTGGAGGCGCTGTCTCGTCGTCGCAAGACGTCGCAGGGGCTTGCGCGGCGGGCTCGGATCGTCTTGGCGGCGGCGGAAGGGTTGGAGAACAAGGAGATCGCCGTTCGTCTCGAGGCGAGCGCGGACACCGTGGGCAAGTGGCGTCGCCGCTATGCGGCGGAGGGCCTCGACGGTCTGTACGACGAACCCCGCCCCGGCGCGCCGCGTCAAATCGGCGATGACGCCATCGCGGAAGCGGTCCGGCTGACGCTGGAAGAGACGCCGCCGGACGCGACCCATTGGAGCCTTCGCTCGATGGCGCGGGCGAGCGGCCACGCGCCCTCGACCATTCATCGCATCTGGCGGGCCTTCGGCTTGCAGCCGCATCGCTCGGAGACCTTCAAGCTGTCGAGCGATCCCTTCTTCGTGGAGAAGGTCCGCGACATCGTCGGTCTGTATTTGGCGCCGCCGGATCGTGCCCTGGTTCTCTGTGTCGACGAAAAGAGCCAGATCCAGGCCCTGGACCGTTCCCAGCCCCTCTTGCCGATGCGCCCCGGGCAGGCGGAGCGGCGCAGCCACGACTACAAGCGCCACGGCACGACCTCTCTCTTCGCGGCCCTCGACATCGCCACGGGAGAGATCATCGGCAAATGTTTCCCGCGCCATCGGGCCCGAGAGTTCCGCAAATTCCTCGACCTCGTCGAGGCGAACGTCCCTGCTGATCTCGACATCCACATCGTCATGGACAACTACGGGACCCACAAGACCAAGGCGATCCGCGACTGGTTCGCCAAACGGCCGCGCTGGCAGGCCCATTTCACACCCACCAGCGCCTCCTGGCTGAACCAGGTCGAGCGCTGGTTCGGGCTGCTGACCGACAAGCAGATCAGGCGCGGCGTCCATCGCTCCACCAAGGAGTTGGAGCGCACCATCCTCGACTACATCGACACGACAAACCAGAACCCCAAACCCTTCAAATGGACCAAATCCGCCGATGACATCCTCGGCGCCATCCAGCGCTTCTGCCTCCGAACAATCGAAATCGCTGAACAGCAGGCGAAAATCATGCGAACTTCGGTCGCCGAGGTAATCGGGACACTAGACACGGTTCCGTTTCTCAATTTCGAGCTCGGAGCGGTGGATGCGTTTCGGCGTCAGCCTGAGTGAGTATAGTGCCCGACAGACCCTCGCTCAACCGCGCGTAGCTTAGAAATAAATTGGTACCTATGAATTACTTGAATATTACCAGCGGCGTAGATTTCTGACTCGCGGGAAGGTGGGGGTCCCTTTTGGGTTTGATGTGATTCAAGGCTGGCGAAGGAGGTTCGCCATGTCAGCATGCATTGCCCTTCGGGATGATTATGACAGCCTTGCGCTTCGGGACTTGGCTAGGCGCAGTCGCGATCTTCGCCAGGTTCGCCGCGGCTTTTGGCCTTGGCGGCGGTAAACGACGGCATGCGCCGCACGGAGCCGGCGAAGCTCGGCGGTATGGATCGCCAGACACTGAGAGATTGGGCGCATCACTTCAACGACGAAGGGCCAGATGCCCTGAAACACTATTCCGGTGCTGGCTGTCCCCGGCTCTTGACGCAAGAACAGATGAGCGAACTCTCTGCGATCGTGGAAATCGGCCCCGATCCAGAGGTAGACGGCATGGTTCGCTGGCAATGTATCGACCTGAAGCGGGTCATCGAAGAACGCTTTGGTTTGAATTTCAGCGAGCGGACACTCTCCGATCTGCTGGCGACGCTGTCCATCTCGCACATCAGAGGGTGTCTGACGTCAGCGCTTAAGGGACAGATTGCGGGTATTGACTAGCGAAGAATTTCTGGCTCATCGTTACATGTGTCTCCTGAAATCTGCGTTAAGTGTATCAACCATGGCTTTCCGGACCGGAACTGGATACGTCACCGGTATACACCCAACCGCCATTCTTCTCCTTCTTTCAGCACTCCGCGACAACTTGCGCGGTCGCGCAACCCTTGAGCTCATTGCTCTTCGAGGCATTGTCAAGTTAATTGATTGTAGTTTGTTCTCGCCATTTCTCCATGAGACTAAGTCATAGAAATTGCGTAAAGCAGCAAGCGCTAGAACAGCAAACCCCAATTTACCGCGATTTGGGAGTGAATCCGGTTAACTTGACAAATCCCTTCAACCTGCAGGAACCCATCATCTTCGTAGCGCCGCTTTTGATCTTCGGTGAGAAGCATTGTCTTGATCTCTCAATGCCCGTAAATCGGGAAAGCTTGGCTCAGCACGTTGATACGTGCCAGTGCATTGGTTTCCACAGTGTCGTTGCCAGCAGGAGAAGCTCGCAGGCCTTCCAGGACGTCGATGATGGTCTCGCCGATGAGCGTGAATTCCTGCGTTCCGAAGCCCCGGGTGGTCCCCGCCGACACACCAAGGCGCAAGCCCGAGGTCACAGCCGGCGGCTTCGGATCGAACGGAATGGCATTCTTGTTGGCGGTCAGGCCGGCGCGTTCGAGGCTCTCGCTGGCGACATCACCGGTCAGTTCGAGCGGCCGTAGATCGACGAGCATGAGCGGTGTGTCTGTGCCGCCAGTTACGACCGTAAGCCCGCCTGCCACGAGGGTCTCGGCCAAAGCGCGGGCATTCTCCAGCACCCGCCTCGCATACATCTTAAATTCGGGCCTCAGCGCTTCGCCGAGGCACACGGCTTTCGCCGCGACGGCGTGGAGCAGAGGGCTCCCCTGCAGCCCCGGGAACATAGCCGAATCGAGTTTCAGGGCCAATGCTTCGTCATTGGTCAGGATCAGTCCGCCGCGTGCACCGCGAAGGCTCTTGTACGTCGTGGTCGTAACCACATCGGCATGTGGGATTGGACTTGCGTGAACCCCTCCGGCAACAAGTCCTGCGAAGTGCGCCATATCGACGAGGAGGGCGCCGCCGCAGTCGTCCGCGATCGCGCGGAACCGTTCGAAATCGATCGTGCGCGGATAAGCCGACCCACCGGCGATGATCAACTTCGGAGCGTGCGCCGCCGCCAGGCGTTCGACCTCGTCGTAGTCGATCAGGCCGTCCTGGCGTCGAACACCGTAATGCTGCACGTCGAACCATTTGCCCGAAAGGTTGGGGGCGGCCCCGTGACTGAGATGTCCGCCCGAGGCCAGATCCATGCTGAGCAGTGTCTCCCCCGGTCGAATAAGCGCCAGCAAGACGGCGTGGTTGGCCTGACTTCCCGAATGCGGTTGCACGTTTGCGAAGGTGCAACCAAATAACCGGCAGGCGCGATCCACGGCCAATCTCTCGATGGCATCGACGTTCGTTGCGCCACCGTGATAGCGCCGACCCGGATAGCCCTCGATGGTCTTGTTGGTGAGGATCGATCCCTGGGCCTCGAGCACCGCTTGGCTGACTATGTTCTCGGAGGCGATCAGCTCGATCTGGTCGTTTTGGCGCGCCGCCTCGTCGGCGATCGCCGTTGCTACGTCCGGGTCCGTGTCGGCCAGTGACGCCGTGAAGTAACCGGCGTGAGGTTCACTCACGCCGCGGCCCCCGCAAGCAGACAGTTGTCGGTCAGCGGTACGACCGGGCTCAGGTCCCGATGATGCTGATAGTCGGGCCGCTGATGACGTGTCAGCGCGTTGGAGACCGGATTGAGGATCAACGAAAAGATCATCCGGGGCCACGGCGACATGTTGATCGACGAACTGTGCACCAGCGTGTCCCCGAAGATAAGCGCCGTGCCGGGTGGCCCCTTGGCGGAGACCAGTCCGCCTTCGGCCACCAGGCCAGCGACGGTATCGTTGTCGATCACCCAGAGCGGATAGCTGGTGGTATCGGTGTCGAGCGTCGCGGGCACGGGGCCACGCTTGTGCGAACCCCGGATGAAGACCAGCGGGCCGTTGAACTCCGTCACCTCGTCGAGAAGGATATGGAGGTTCAGCGCCAGCGGTTCCGGCACACCGTCCTCCCCGCGATGGGTTGCGAAATCGTAGTGCCATTGCCAGACATCGCCGGAGAACGCCTCCTTGGCGTTCACCTTGACCTGTTGGATATAGAGATCCTCGCCCAGGAGCTGTGTCGCCGGCACCACGAGGCGGGGGTGGCGCACCAGGTTGGCGT
>CAUVXB020000002.1:2500-162500 GCA_963555825.3 Alphaproteobacteria bacterium
GAAAGCGAGTCTGAATAGGGCGAATTAGTTCGTAGGATCAGACCCGAAACCGGGTGATCTAGCCATGGGCAGGTTGAAGGTGCGGTAACACGCACTGGAGGACCGAACCCACCTATGTTGAAAAATGGGGGGATGACCTGTGGCTAGGGGTGAAAGGCCAATCAAACCCGGAGATAGCTGGTTCTCCGCGAAATCTATTTAGGTAGAGCGTCGCATGTTTACCGCCGGGGGTAGAGCACTGGATGGGCTAGGGGGACCCAAAGTCTTACCAAACCTAACCAAACTCCGAATACCGGTGAGTATAGTGCGGCAGACAGACTGCGGGCGCTAAGGTTCGTAGTCGAAAGGGAAACAGCCCAGACCGCCAGCTAAGGTCCCTAAGTCATGGCTAAGTGGGAAAGGATGTGGGAAGGCCAAAACAACCAGGAGGTTGGCTTAGAAGCAGCCATCCTTTAAAGAAAGCGTAACAGCTCACTGGTCTAGTTAAGCCGGCCTGCGCCGAAGATGTAACGGGGCTAAAGCCATGCACCGAAGCTGCGGGCAAGAGAGAGCAGTTGTCAAAGTTCAGAAACCCTTCCCCCGGACGGGGGAAGGGGTGGGATGGGGGCGAAGCCAAGCGCGCAGAGCGCGCTTACGTTTCCCCCACCTACCCAAACCCTTCCTCCCCCAGTGGAGGAAGGGCTGTTGAGCTTTGTCATCTGCTCTCTCTTGCGGTAGCGGAGCGTTCCGTAAGCCAATGAAGGCGTCCCGCGAGGGGCGTTGGAGGTATCGGAAGTGAGAATGCTGACATGAGTAGCGACAAACAGGGTGAGAAACCCTGTCGCCGAAAGTCCAAGGGTTCCTGCGCAAGGCTAATCCGCGCAGGGTGAGCCGGCCCCTAAGGCGAGGGCGAAAGCCGTAGTCGATGGGAACCGGGTTAATATTCCCGGGCCTGCTGGTGGTGACGAAGACCGAGTGTCGTCCGTGCTTATCGGATTGTGCGGGCGGCTTAAGTCTTCCAGGAAATAGCCCCAGCGATATAGACCGTACCCTAAACCGACACAGGTGGACTGGTAGAGCATACCAAGGCGCTTGAGAGAACGATGTTGAAGGAACTCGGCAAAATACCCCCGTAACTTCGGGAGAAGGGGGCCCGCTCACTGGGCAACCAGTGGGCGGGGGCACAGACCAGGGGGTGGCGACTGTTTACTAAAAACACAGGGCTCTGCGAAGTCGCAAGACGACGTATAGGGTCTGACGCCTGCCCGGTGCCGGAAGGTTAAGGAGAGAGGTGCAAGCTTTGAACCGAAGCCCCGGTAAACGGCGGCCGTAACTATAACGGTCCTAAGGTAGCGAAATTCCTTGTCGGGTAAGTTCCGACCTGCACGAATGGCGTAACGACTTCCCCGCTGTCTCCAACATCGACTCAGCGAAATTGAACTCTCCGTGAAGATGCGGAGTTCCCGCGGTCAGACGGAAAGACCCCGTGCACCTTTACTACAGCTTTGCAGTGGTGCCAGGGATCGGATGTGCAGGATAGGTGGGAGCCTTTGAAGCGTTGGCGCCAGCTGGCGTGGAGGCAACCTTGACATACCACCCTTTCGATCTCTGGCCTCTAACCGCGGCCCGTGAACCCGGGTCCGGGACCCTGCATGGTGGGTAGTTTGACTGGGGCGGTCGCCTCCCAAAGAGTAACGGAGGCGCGCGATGGTGGGCTCAAGCTGGTCGGAAATCAGCTGTTGAGTGTAATGGCACAAGCCCGCCTGACTGCGAGACCGACGGGTCGAGCAGAGACGAAAGTCGGTCATAGTGATCCGGTGGTCCCGAGTGGAAGGGCCATCGCTCAACGGACAAAAGGTACGCCGGGGATAACAGGCTGATAACCCCCAAGAGTTCATATCGACGGGGTTGTTTGGCACCTCGATGTCGGCTCATCACATCCTGGGGCTGGAGCAGGTCCCAAGGGTTCGGCTGTTCGCCGATTAAAGTGGTACGTGAGCTGGGTTTAGAACGTCGTGAGACAGTTCGGTCCCTATCTGCCGCGGGTGTAGGAGAATTGAGAGGATCTGCCCCTAGTACGAGAGGACCGGGGTGGACGAACCTCTGGTGGACCGGTTGTCGCGCCAGCGGCACAGCCGGGTAGCTAAGTTCGGACGGGATAACCGCTGAAAGCATCTAAGCGGGAAGCCTACCTCGAAACTGGTTCTCCCTTGAGAGCCGTGGAAGATCACCACGTTGATAGGCCGGGTGTGGAAGCGCAGCAATGCGTGAAGCTTACCGGTCCTAATCGCTCGATTGGCTTGATCTGCTTTAGTGTCCCGTGCGCAGTCCAAAACGCGCGGCGCCTACGGCAAAGGCACTCGTTCCCGTCAATCTAATGGTTTCCCCGATCCCGGTCCGTCCTTCGACGACCTGGTGGTTATGGCGAGGGGCCCGCACCCGATCCCATCCCGAACTCGGCCGTGAAAACCCTCAGCGCCGATGGTACTGCGTCTTAAGGCGTGGGAGAGTAGGTCGCCGCCAGGTCTTCGAAGGTCGGACAGGACACGCGCGGAAATCATTAAATTGCGTGGGCGCATGACGCCCACCGTCAATCTCTTCACGATCGCCCGTCTCATCGGGCACCCATGATCAATGCCGCGGGGTGGAGCAGTCTGGTAGCTCGTCAGGCTCATAACCTGAAGGTCGTTGGTTCAAATCCAACCCCCGCAACCAACATAAACCCCCGGAAATACTCACGTTTCCGGGGGTTTATGATTCCGCCAACAGAGCAAGTATAGCATGTTGGGAATCTATTGGGAATCACGCGGAATACAATCACAGCGCATGCCTGTCGCACTGCGGTGGCCGGGTAGAAGGGGTCGTTACCGAGCCACCGAGCCCGAGCCCCGAGCCCCGAGCCCCGAGCCCCGTGTTCGTTCGGTCATTGGGTGATTGTCCCTTCTATTTATTGCATCGGCCCTCCCAACGACGGCTCGGTTTTCCGGAACGGACATCAAATTGATCTAGTGGATTTTGCAATCGACCACGAGCAAGCATCACCATGTTCATTCTGCCGGTTCGTGCCAGCGAACACTGTGCAAGGGCATGCGGGTGGTGGCAGCGTCCAAGTTGCCGCAGAGAGAAATTGATCGAAGCCCAGCGGAGATAGTCAGGCCACGAGACGCTCGTAACGATGATGCAGGCCACCGACCTTGGGCAAGGAAATAACCTTTCCGGTAATGGCCGGCTGAACGGGTCGTCCATACGGGGTGTCCTTGCCGAGCGACAAGTGGGTTCTCGAACCGTGATAATAGTCGAGGTATGAGCCAAGAATGCGCTGCAAATGCCGCTCATTGAGGATGATTACGTGGTCCAGGTGCGCATTCCGACGCAAAGCGGCCAGTGATTCCGATCCAAAGCGGCCAGTGATTCCGATTTAATCCGGCCACCGATTCCGACGCAAAACGGCCAGTCTGAATGGGTCAGTGATCGCGCTCGTTGGGTGATCCTTTGAAGGGTTACCCTCGCGCCTTTTCCAAGAGGAGCGAGGATGCCCAGGGAGAGATTGCCCATGCGCAAGATACGTGATGTTCTGCGGCTGCATGCTGGGGGATTGTCGAAGCGGCGGATCGCCGCCAGTTTGACTATCGGCCGCACGGCGGTCGGAGACTATATTCGCCGCGCCAAGCGCGCCGGTCTGGGCTGGCCGCTGGCCGAGGGTCTTGCGGACGAAGATCTGGATCGCCTGCTGTTCCCGCCGGCGCCGGTTGTTTATCCGCGGGGACGCCCGCCCGCCGACTGGCCGGCGCTGCATCGCGAACTCAAGCGGCCCGGCGTCACCCTGTCGCTGTTGTGGGAAGAATACCGCGCCGTCCACCCGGATGGTTATGGCTACAGCCAATTCTGCGCGCGCTATCGGGCTTGGAAAGGCAAGCTCGACGTAACCATGCGCCAGAGCCATGTGGCCGGCGAGAAGATGTTCGTCGATTACGCCGGCGCCACGGCCGAGGTGATCGACCCGGAGAGCGGCGAGGTCCACGAAGCCCAGATCTTCGTCGCCACTTTGGGAGCCTCCAGCTACACTTATGCGGAAGCGACCTGGACGCAAGGCTTGCCCAACTGGATCGGCTCCCACACCCGCGCCTTTGCCTATTTTGACGGCGTGCCGGCCCAGGTCGTGCCGGATAATCTGAAGTCCGGCGTCGTCAAGGCCTGCCTGTACGATCCCGAGATCAACCGCACTTACGCCGATCTGGCGGCCCATTACGACACCGCGATCGTACCGGCGCGGCCACGCAAGCCGCGCGACAAAGCCAAGGTCGAGGTCGGCGTCCAGCTGGTCGAGCGATGGATCCTGGCGCGCCTGCGTAACCGCCGTTTCTTCTCCCTCGCCGAGCTCAACCAGGCCATCCGGGAACTGCTGGAGACGCTGAACGGTCGGGTGACGAAGCATCTCGGCGCGTCGCGCCGGCAGCTCTTCGAAGCTCTGGATTGCCCGGCCCTACAACCACTGCCGGCGCAAGCCTACCAATACGCTGAATGGAAGCAGCGCCGCGCCGGTCTCGATTACCATGTCGAGGTCGCCAAGCATTACTATTCCGTGCCCCATGCCCTGGCCAAACAAAAGGTTTGGGCGAGGATTACCGAACGCACGGTCGAGGTCTTTCATAAAGGCAGACGGGTGGCAGCGCATATGCGCGGCTCCGGCAACCGGCGCCACACCACGGTGGCCGAACACATGCCCTCGGCGCACCGCCGTTACGCCAGTTGGACCCTTGAACGGATCCGCCGCGAGGCCACGGCCAATGGCACCGATACCGAGGCCCTGATCGACCGCATACTGCGCACCAGGCCGCATCCCGAACAAGGCTTCCGCACCTGTATCGGCATCTTGCGCCTGGCCAAGAGCCATGGCGGCGAACGCTTGGAGGCGGCTTGCGAGAGGGCCCTGGAGATCGGAGCGCAGTCCTATTCATCCGTCGTCTCGATCCTCCAAAACAATCTCGATCGCCATAAGCCGGCTTCGTCAGCCAAGGGGGCCGCCACGGGGCCGGCGATCGATCACGCCAACATCCGTGGCCCGCACTACTTTCAGTAAGGAGGAGACTTATGCTGCAACATCCCACTCTCGACCAACTCAAACAGCTCAAACTGCACGGCATGGCCCGCGCTTTCGCCGATTTGAGCGACAACCCCGGCGCCGGCGAACTCGATCATGCGCAATGGCTGGCCCTGCTGCTCGACCGCGAACAGGCCGAGCGCGATGACCGCCGCCTGACCTACCGACTCAGGAACGCCAGGCTGCGTCACCCCGAAGCCGCAATCGAAGATGTCGATTACCGCAGTCCCCGCCGCCTCGACAAAGCCCTCTTCCAGCAACTGGCGCGCGGCCAATGGATCGCCAGAAAACAGAACCTGATCATCACCGGGCCCTGCGGCGTCGGCAAATCCTGGCTCGCTTGCGCGCTCGGCCAAAAAGCCTGCCGCGACGACGTCTCCGTGCTCTACAAACGGCTGCCCAGAATGTTCGCCGAACTCGAGATGGGTCGCGCCGATGGCCGCTACCCGCGTCTGTTCCGGGCCCTCACGAAGGCCAATCTGCTGATCCTCGACGACTGGGGGCCGGAACGCCTGAACGCCGATCAGCGCCGCGACCTCATGGAAATCGTCGAGGACCGATACCAGAACGCCGCCATCGTGATCACCAGCCAGCTGCCACTGTCAAAATGGCACGAGATCATCGGCGAACCCACTTTCGCCGACGCTATCCTCGACCGCATCGTCCACAACGCCCACAGGATCGACCTCGACGGCCCTTCAATGAGGAAACCCATGGCCGACAAAAACAACGCCGACACGATTGACCAAACACAAGGAAAATGACATCAAAGGATCACCCATCGGCGACGATCACGCCGCCCAAACCGACCCCCGGCTAAAGTGGCCGTTTTGGATCGGAACAGGTGGTCGCTTTCAGCCGGAATCGGTGGCCGCTTTCATCGGAATGCGCAGTCCAGGCATTCCCGTCGAAGGGTGCCGATCACACGTTCAACATAAGGGTTTTGCCATGGTGATCGTGGCGCCGTGATAACCTCTTCAATGCCCATCGACAATACGCGGTCCCGGAACTCGACTCCGTATACGGCATCTCGATCGCGGAGCAGGAATCGGGGTGTTGTTTCCCACGGGAATGCCTCACGGATCTGCTGTGCGACCCACGCCATCGTCGGGTTCTCCGTTGCACCGGAATGCACGATCTGGCGGCGCTCGTGGTGGAGCACGATGAACCCGAACAGGAGGCGGAACGTGGCCGTGGGGACCACGAAACAGTCGATCGACGCCAGGCAATCGGCGTGATTTGTAAGGAATGTCCGCCACGCCTGCGAGGGCGGCGAGGGGTAATGGACCATGTATTTAGAGACGGCGGCCTGGGAGATGGAAAAGCCAAGCTTCAAAAGCTCCCCATGAATCCGAGGCGCACCCCACAACGTGTTCTCCCGAGACATCTCTCGGACCAGATCGCGGATTTCCCTCGACACGGGCGGTCGGCCTGGCTTTCCCCGCCGCGACTTCCATGTCCAGAAAAGCCTGAACCCCTTGCGGTGCCAACCGATGACGGTCTCAGGCCTGACGATTACTAGGGCGTGGCGCCAGCCAGGCCATAGGTAAGACAGGATGACCCAGAAAACCCTATCCGCCTTCCGAAGCGATGGCCGGGGCCTTTTCCGTTTCAGGACAGCTACCTGCTGTCGCAGGGCAAGGATTTCTGTGTGAAGCGCTGCGCGGCCAAGGACGATTTCGCGGAAGACGGAGATGAGCATGTTGATGATCTTGTGCATGCCGGAAAAGGTATCCGGTGGGGATGCAAAATTCCAAGGTTTCTACGGCAGATGAGATAAATGGGAGGGACACCGTGGTCGAGGGGGCGACGGAGAACACTGTCGTCGTCCAGGCCTTGATCGACAATCTCCTCGCCAGGGGGCTCGATCCGACGCTGCCCCGGCTGTTCATCGTCGATGGCGCGAAGGCGCTCAGCAAAGCGATCCGCAACACCTTCGGTGTGGCCGCCGCCATCCAGCGCTGCCAGGTCCACAAGGGCCGTAACATCATCGAGCGCCTGCCCCTGCATTTGCATGCGAGCGTCAAGAAGGCGCTCCGTCAGGCCTGGGACCAGGACGACGCAGACAAGGCCGAACGGCTGCTGCGCAACCTGGCCCGGCGTCTGGAGCATGAGGAACCGGGCGTCTCGGGCAGCATCCTGGAGGGGCTGGACGAGATCCTCACCGTCATCCGCCTCGGCCTGCCGCACGAACTCCGGCGCTCGCTTGCCTGCACCAACATCATCGAGAACGCGCTCGGCACGGTGCGTCAGGTCACCCGCAACGTCAAACGCTGGAGACACGCCGAGATGGCGCTCAGATGGACCGCCGCCGGCTTGCTGGAGGCCCAGAAGACCTTCCGTCGCCTCAAGGCCTATCGTCAGCTGCCCATACTCCGAAACGCTCTCCAGGAGCACTTGAGAAAGGCTCACGCCGACAGTGCCATTGAAACCATCATGAAGGCAGCATAGCCTCATCAACCAGCGATGCCTGCCCCACGAATTTCAACAGAGATAGGGACATCGCCCATTGACACCGGACATCTCTATGTGTCAATGACACTGTGTGTGTCGAAGCCTTGAGGGATTGCTCCGCTGGTGCTAGTGTCCCGATTCCGAAGTTCGCATGATTTTCGCCTGCTGTTCAGCGATTTCGATTGTTCGGAGGCAGAAGCGCTGGATGGCGCCGAGGATGTCATCGGCGGATTTGGTCCATTTGAAGGGTTTGGGGTTCTGGTTTGTCGTGTCGATGTAGTCGAGGATGGTGCGCTCCAACTCCTTGGTGGAGCGATGGACGCCGCGCCTGATCTGCTTGTCGGTCAGCAGCCCGAACCAGCGCTCGACCTGGTTCAGCCAGGAGGCGCTGGTGGGTGTGAAATGGGCCTGCCAGCGCGGCCGTTTGGCGAACCAGTCGCGGATCGCCTTGGTCTTGTGGGTCCCGTAGTTGTCCATGACGATGTGGATGTCGAGATCAGCAGGGACGTTCGCCTCGACGAGGTCGAGGAATTTGCGGAACTCTCGGGCCCGATGGCGCGGGAAACATTTGCCGATGATCTCTCCCGTGGCGATGTCGAGGGCCGCGAAGAGAGAGGTCGTGCCGTGGCGCTTGTAGTCGTGGCTGCGCCGCTCCGCCTGCCCGGGGCGCATCGGCAAGAGGGGCTGGGAACGGTCCAGGGCCTGGATCTGGCTCTTTTCGTCGACACAGAGAACCAGGGCACGATCCGGCGGCGCCAAATACAGACCGACGATGTCGCGGACCTTCTCCACGAAGAAGGGATCGCTCGACAGCTTGAAGGTCTCCGAGCGATGCGGCTGCAAGCCGAAGGCCCGCCAGATGCGATGAATGGTCGAGGGCGCGTGGCCGCTCGCCCGCGCCATCGAGCGAAGGCTCCAATGGGTCGCGTCCGGCGGCGTCTCTTCCAGCGTCAGCCGGACCGCTTCCGCGATGGCGTCATCGCCGATTTGACGCGGCGCGCCGGGGCGGGGTTCGTCGTACAGACCGTCGAGGCCCTCCGCCGCATAGCGGCGACGCCACTTGCCCACGGTGTCCGCGCTCGCCTCGAGACGAACGGCGATCTCCTTGTTCTCCAACCCTTCCGCCGCCGCCAAGACGATCCGAGCCCGCCGCGCAAGCCCCTGCGACGTCTTGCGACGACGAGACAGCGCCTCCAATTCGGCGCGCTCGTCATCGCTCAAAGAGATCGTCACCGCCACTCTCGCCATCAATCGCGCCTCCTAAAAACAAATAGAGACATAATCATATCAATTTATCGATCAGGACACTAGAATGGACGGCGTGTATGAGGTGAAACAGTTGCTTACGGGCACGCAATATTTTCCGCCGCATCGCCCTCGTGCGACGGGCCCTCTCAGTCGTCGGCCCGGCGCGGCCGCCTCTCGGGCCTGCATCGTGACACCATGCGTGGATTGCAGTCCGGCACCGTCGCTGACGGGCACGGCGCGGTTTACGCCGAGCTATACCACGAAGAAAACCCTGCTGATCCAAATACGCTGAAGGAAAACTCGAAATGATCCCGAAAACCCTAAGATCCTTGTCGGTTGTCATCTCCGTGGTGGTTGCTATCGCCCTGTCGGGCTGTTCGGGAGGCGGCGGTTCCGGCGGTACGGGCATGACCGGCGGCTCCGGCGGTACGGGCATGACCGAGTTGGATGCCGCCAAAGCAGACGTGACAAGGCTCGAGGGTGAGTTGGCTGCTGCCCCAACCGACGCCGATGTGGCGGCCGTCCAGACCATGTTGGATGCCGCCAAAGCAGACGTGACAAGGCTCGAGGGTGAGTTGGCTGCTGCCCCAACCGACGCCGATGTGGCGGCCGTCCAGACCATGTTGGATGCCGCCAAAGCAGACGTGACAAGGCTCGAGGGTGAGTTGGCTGCTGCCCCAACCGACGCCGCGGTGGCGGCCGTCCAGACCATGTTGGATGCCGCCAACGCAGAAGTGACAAGGCTCGAGGGTGAGTTGGCTGCTGCCCCAACCGACGCCGCGGTGGCGGCCGTCCAGACCATGTTGGATGCCGCCAACGCAGAAGTGACAAGGCTCGAGGGTGAGTTGGCTGCTGCCCCAACCGACGCCGATGTGGCGGCCGTCCAGACCATGTTGGATGACGCCAACGCAGAAGTGACAAGGAGGTGAGTTGGCTGCTGTCCCCCCACCCGACGGCGATGTGGCGGCCGTCCAGGCCATGTTGGATGACGCCAACGCAGAAGTGACAAGGCTCGAGGGTGAGTTGGCTGCTGCCCCAACCGACGCCGATGTGGCGGCCGTCCAGACCATGTTGGATGACGCCAACGCAGACGTGACAAGGCTCGAGGGTGAGTTGGCTGCTGCCCCAACCGACGCCGATGTGGCGGCCGTCCAGACCATGTTGGATGACGCCAACGCAGACGTGACAAGGCTCGAGGGTGAGTTGGCTGCTGCCCCAACCGACGCCGATGTGGCGGCCGTCCAGACCATGTTGGATGACGCCAACGCAGACGTGACAAGGCTCGAGGGTGAGTTGCCTGCTGCCCCAACCGACGCCGATGTGGCGGCCGTCCAGACCAAGACTTGATGCCCGGCCCCGGACTAACTCTAAGCAATGCGGCCCCCGTTTTCGCACCGGACGAAACCAGCAAGCTCCAGGCGACGCTTGCGAATGCGGCTAGCGGGGTCCCGGTGCTATCTGCGACTCTAAACCGAACTTTCGGAGTTTCGCTTAGCTCCCAACTGACGAAAGATTTTTACGTCAAGACCATCCGGACCGATGGGAACGGCGCATATGTCATAGGCTATGTGCTTGACGGCACGGAGGCGGAGGTCACCATACCCGCGAGCGCTTGTATGAGCGGAGATTGCGAGGTCACGGTCGACGGACGTAGTTACTTTTTCTGGTCCTGGACCGGGTACGATCCTTTTGCTCATGAAGAATTCCAGTACATGGACTCTTTCAATCTCCTCAGTTTCCGGTCTGGATGGTCACTATCCCCGGACGTGGTTTGTTTTCGGTGCCAGAACCGAAAACCTACCGATGGGCGGAGCCACCTTCAATGGGCGCTTCCGTGCCCGAAGCTACGAGACAGCCAACCCGGCTAATACTCGACGGCAACAATATTCTGGCAACATGCGTCTGGTGGCTAATTTCGATATGAGCCAATTGGATGGTCGCATTTACGAAGTTCGGGGAAGCCAGCCTGGCCAAAACAGCCGCACTCGTTGGCCAACGAGCAGCTTCACCATCACGAACGGCCAAATCAAGAACGGCCAGTTCACGGCGACTCTGACTGGCATCGACAGCGATCCAAATGCCCCGTTCGACACAAGTGTCCGGGACGTCATGGGGCATATCCTCGGTGAATTTTACGGACCGAACGCGGAGGAAGTCGGCGGCGTAGTCACCGCCACCCGCGACGTGGCGGGAACACAAAATGATCGCGTGTTTTCTGGGTTCGTCGGAGGAAGGAAGGTCGAGCGTGTTATCGCCATCGATAACACTGAGGTGTTGGTGACGGCTGTTTACAGAGACTTCGATGCATCCTCCACTGCGCCCTTCGCCGTCGACATGCCTACTGTGGAAGCCACGGAAGATGGTTTACGGATAACCTACGTGGTTGACGGCCAGACAGAAATTATTGAGGTTAGAGAAAGCGACTTCGGTGCGAACCCTGGGCTTACGCCTTATACCTATTACAAGAGGGTAGGCGATACTTCCTGTGGTCCCTAACTGGCTCGTTCATTGGCCCCCATTTCGATCATTTCGACATCAATGGCTGGGAAAGACAAAGTCACGACGCCAACAATCCAGATGTGGTGGCCTCTAGCGTTTACGGCTTTGCCGTTTATGGCACCAGAACGACCAATATGCCCACCACCGGTACAGCTAGCTATGAAGGACACATGGGTGCTGTGGAGTTCCCCAGCGACGACGCTGTTTTAACCGGCTCCGCGCAAGCAAACATGTATCAGGGTGATGTCGGCCTGATGATCCTGCCGCCTTATCTCGAATTTCACAAGCTCCACAGTGACAGGTAATGTTACTAACCTTGAAAGTCGTCCCGGGAATACCGGGACTTATGTGAGTGCCATAGGCGGGCTGAATTTCAACGCCACGATCAATGGCAATGCACTGACAGCCAGTGACTTGGCCGGTACGGGCGCCCTGGCTCGCTATAGCAATGGTTCAGTGAAGGGGGCGTTCTATGGCCCTGACGCGGCAGAGGTTGGCGGCGTCTTTAATGCAGCGGACGGTGCGAACAACAGGTTGCTGAACGGTTGGTTCGGAGGCAAAAAGCAGTAGCGACAGGCTCAGTAGTTAAGAATCATGAATGGGGGGGGTGGACCCGTCCGCGAAGCTGGTCTTTTCACTATCGCTGGTGTCCTGGCGGCGTTTCTGCTCGTCGCCGGGATGCTTGCTGGACACGCTGGACACGCCGGTGAGGCCGGGATCGAGCGTGTAGAAATCTCGGACGTGCAGGCCGGGCGTCTCCTCTTCAGAGCAGGTCGGCTGCTGCACGCGCGCAGACTCCTCGAACGGGCGCAACCCGGAGATGAAGAAGAGCAGATCGAGCGCTTGTTTTTGCTCGGCCTTATCGAGGCGCGTCTCGGTCTGCCGCGAGAGGCGGCCGTGAGGTTCGAGACGATCCTTGCGCGAAGGCCGGAATTGACCAGGGTCCGGCTGGAACTGGCCCGAGTTTATCATGCCCTCGGTCGCGACGAGAAAGCGAGATTCCATTTTGAGGCTTCCCTGGCGGATGAATTGCCCTCTTCGGTGGAGACCATCGTCGAGGGCTTTCTCAACCGGATCGACGCGCGAAAGAGATGGTCGGTATCCCTTTCTGCGGCCGTTCTGCCTGAATCCAATCCGACCAAGCGCACGAATAGCCAGGAAATTTTTATCGGCGGCATACCGTTCCAGCTTAACGAGGACGCAAGAGAATCGTCGGGCGTCGGGTTTCTGGTTTCCGCTGGCGCCTCGTTCTTACCTGCGATCACCGACGATTTGCGCGGTGTCCTAGCCGCCTCCACCGCGGCGAAACTCTATCGAGTGCCGGACTGGAACGATGTCTCCGTTCAGGGAGAGATCGGACTTGCGCGGTTGTTCGATAGGGGAACTGCATCGGGCGGTGTGCGTCTGGGGCAGAGATGGCTAGGAGGAGATCTCTACAGCCGCGAGATCGGCCCGTGGATGCGCGGGCGGCTGCGCTTCTCGCCCAATAGCCGCCTTGAGGTGAATCTCAGCGCAGGGAACCGGGATCACCCCGATCAGCGCGGGCAGGACGGCTGGCGCGTCAGCGTAAACCCCGGTCTGATCTACGCGTTAGATGCAAGGACCTCGATCGAAACTGACATTGATCTGGAACTTGTCGACGCACGGGAGGATCGCCATGGAAGCCGTCTGGCCGGGTTAGGGATCACCCTTTCATACGCCTTCGAGGGCGGTCTCTCCATTTCGCCGAGCGTGTCCGCGCATGTTCGGCGGCACTCCGGCCCGAACCCGCTTTTCCAGAAGACCCAGAGAGACAGGCAGGTCCGGTTCGCTGTAAACGCGCTCCATCGAGCCCTTCAATATGAGGGGTTCGCCCCCTATGTCGGATATTCCTTCGAGTGGAACCGGTCCAATATTCCGATCAACACATATCGGAATCATGGTGTCTTATTCGGAATTACCAAAACGTTCTGAGGCAGGCAGCAGTCCCGCCGTTGATGACTGAAGACTTTCCGCATCGTCTATTGATGGCCGTCCGCATCGTGCCGTGCTCGTTGGACAGGTGAAGGGGACCGCGGCAGCGCCTCTCTCCGGAGCGCCGACCGCCGTCCCGCGCACGGCCGAGCCTTTCCTTTCGGTGGCGCGAAGCCGGCCGGCGGCGACAGCGGCGGAGCGCTGCCGTTGCTGTCCGGGAGAGTTCGGCATCGGCGGCTGAAGGGCCGGCAATATGTATGACGGGCAGCGCCGAGGCGCCGGATGAATCCCGGTCGTGTCCCACAGCGTGGTGTAGGAGCTCTGGTTGCCTCTGGTTGTCCCTTCTATTTATTGCATCGGCCCTCCCAACGACGGCTCGGTTTTCCGGAACGGACATCAAATTGATCTAGGAGGCTGTTGAAAAAGTCGGTTGCGGAACCAAACTCGCCAATTTCCCGGAACCAATGAGAATTCGATTTCAATGAAATCAAAGACTTAGGAAAACACCGATTTCGGAGAATTGGCCAATTCAGGCCCAAAATGGATGTTTCGGGACTTTTCCAACAGCCTCCTAGTTGATTTTGCAATCGACCACGAGCAAGCATCACCATGTTCATTCTGCCGGTTCGTTCCAGCGAACACTGTGCAAGGGCATGCGGGTGCTGGCAGCGTCCAAGTTGCCGCAGAGAGAAATTGATCGAAGCCCAGCGGAGATAGTCAGGCCGCGAGACGCTCGTAACGATGATGCAGGCCACCGACCTTGGGCAAGGAAATAACCTTTCCGGTAATGGCCGGCTGAACGGGTCGTCCATACGGGGTGTCCTTGCCTCCCATAAATCCTATCTGCCGCAGAAATCCTAGTATTCCCGGCTTGTGCCGGATAGCGTCTCCGACATGTGCACGACCATTCGAATTGTCCTTGCCATGGTCCGTGAGGCTTTCCTCAGCCGCGCGGCGTTGCATCTTGAGAACCTTGCCCTGCGACAGCAGCTTGCCGCCTTAGATCGGAAAGGAGCCAGGCCATCGCTTCGGATGGCCGATCGCCTTTTCTGGGTCGTCCTGTCTCGGCTGTGGTCGGGTTGGAGGGAGATCCTGGTGATCGTCAAGCCGGAGACGGTTATCGGCTGGCATCGAAAGGGCTTCCGACGTTTCTGGACCCGGAAGTCGCGACGGGGGAAGCCGGGACGACCGCCCGTGTCGAGCGAATTCCGAGGGCTTATCCGCCGGATGTCTCGGGAGAATCCGTTGTGGGGCGCTCCCCGAATCCACGGTGAGCTCAGGATGCTCGGCTTCGAGGTCTCCGAGGCGGCCGTGTCCAAGTACATGCCGCGCCATCCAAAGCCACCTTCGCAGACATGGCGGACGTTCCTCGAGAACCACGTCGGGTGCCTAGCGTCGACCGACTTCTTCGTCGTACCCACCGCGACGTTCAGTCTTCTATTCGTGCTCGTTGTGCTGCGGCACGAGCGTCGGCGGATTGTTCACATCGGCACCACGGCACACCCGACTGCGGCGTGGGTCGCGCAACAGATCCGGGAGGCCTTTCCGTGGGAGACAGCACCACGGTATATGATCCGAGATCGGGATCGTGTGTACGGTATTGCCTTTCGTTCGCGGATAAAGGCGATGGCCATCGAAGAGGTCGTGACGGCGCCGCGATCGCCGTGGCAGTCGCCGTACGTTGAGCGCGTGATCGGGTCCATCAGGCGAGAGTGTCTGGATCACGTGATCGTTCTAAACGAACGGCATCTGCGGGCGATACTCTTGTCGTACATCGACTACTACCAGCGATCCCGCACGCACCTGGCGCTAGGCAAGGATACCCCTGAACGGCGATCGGTTCAGCCGGCTGGCGCCGGGAAGATCGTGGCGTTTCCACAGGTCGGCGGGCTGCATCATCGGTACCAGCGGTTGGCGGCCTGACTGGCACCGGCTATCGTATAATCGGCTTGCGGCGATGATTCTGACGCCGTCGGGGTCGCCGTAACCTCAGCAATCCGTCTTACTATGGCAAGGCCCCCCAAGCCGGTTGCCGATCGATGTGGGCGTCGTTTCCGAAGATGACTATGCCCGCCTCACAGCGAAGATGGTGCCATCACCAGTGCCGGCGGACCGGTCGGCGTTCTTGATGCACCCCGGATGAGATAAATGGGAGGCACAACCGGTCGTCCCTCACCATCAGCACCGTGAACCTGGAACACCGTCTTTGCCAGATCAAACCCAATTGTCGTAATATCCATCGTGGACGCTCCCTCTGTCTAGGTTGTTCAACACACTCCAGTATGGCTCATCGTGAAGCCGTAGGGGGCGTCCATACCATCAGAGTAAATGGGCTTGAGCTATTACGCTTCAGATTGGGTGGTGCTGTTTCAGTTAGGCTGATAATCGACGACTAAAGTTTCCTTCCGTGGCGTCTCACGCGGGCGCCAGATAAATCCCCTCTAACCCACTTTCGTTAGCAGCGTTTTCTTTGGTGCGAGGCAGGATTTGTTGAAGCCCCTACAATTCGTCGCCCCGTTCAAGTCCCTTTCCGCCCCATCACCTCAGGCCAAGGCGGTTTTCAACAAGGCCAGCAACCGGCTCCAGGCCCGCTCCGCCTGAGCCTCGTTGTACACGGCGGAATCCGGCGGGCACCAGCCGTGCTGGGTGCCCGCGTAGATCTCTGCCGGCAGCCCGGCGGCAGCAAAGGCCTCGCGCAGCACGTTCACTTGGCAAAGGCCTCGCGCAGCACGTTCTTGGCCTCTTTCTTGTCGTCGTTCTCGGCGATCGCGAACAGATAGTGCGCTCGCATCTTGTCGACGAGCAGATGAGGGCTGTCGGGTGTATCGGTCACGAGTCTGCCGCCATGAAACGATGCGCCGGCACCTATCCGGTCGGGAAGCGCCGCTGCGGTGCGCATGGTGATGGGGCCACCCATGCAGTATCCCATCGTCCCCATCTTCCGATCGCTGGCCACCGCGTCCTGACTGTCGAGGAACCCGACGAAGGCCCTCGCGTCCGTCACATTGGTCTCGGGGCTCAACGAGCGCATCAGGGGAAAGATCTTGTCGCGCGTCGCTTTGTCCCGAAACGAGGCGCCCTCCGGCAGGACCGGCGCCTTCATGGTGCGGTAATAGGGATTGACGACCAGCACTGCATACCCCGACTCGGCCAGCCGCCGCCCCATCTGCTCGAAGGCGGGCCGCAGGCCGAGCGCATCGGGCCAGATCAGCACGCCTGGATGGACGCCGCTCGAGGGGTGCACGAAGTGACAGTCCGCCGTGCCGTCGGGTGTCAACACCTCGACATCCCCGACCGCCACCCCCAGCGCGTTCGCGGCCCGCGGCAAGAGCATGGCCAGCCCCGTCCCGACCGACAGCGCCGCGAACTCGCGCCGGGTCAGGTTTTTCGGACGGCGCAAGTAGTCCTCCGCGTCACGGAGTGTTCTCTCGTCGCACATGAGTGCCTCCCATCTCACCATGATTCGCGTTTTAGCCTAACACTTTTCGCCCTGCAGCACGGCTCGCGTGGCCGCATTTCGGCGCGGCGCTCGGGCGGGTGCCGGGATGCCGTAACAGCTCGGACCGAGAGCCGGAACTCCCACGACCGCGCTCGGCCGCGATGCAGCCGCCCCGCCACTTACACTAAGCCGGGATTCCCCGGATTGCTTCTCCCAGCCGCCGACAATGATAGCAAAATGGGCATCCGACCGCGAATCCGGCCCTGAGCCGTCATGATAGGCTGTAGTCCGCTGTGGCTCCCATAAATCCTATCTGCCGCAGAAATCCTAGTATTCCCGGCTTGTGCCGGATAGCGTCTCCGACATGTGCACGACCATTCGAATTGTCCTTGCCATGGTCCGTGAGGCTTTCCTCAGCCGCGCGGCGTTGCATCTTGAGAACCTTGCCCTGCGACAGCAGCTTGCCGCCTTAGATCGGAAAGGAGCCAGGCCATCGCTTCGGATGGCCGATCGCCTTTTCTGGGTCGTCCTGTCTCGGCTGTGGTCGGGTTGGAGGGAGATCCTGGTGATCGTCAAGCCGGAGACGGTTATCGGCTGGCATCGAAAGGGCTTCCGACGTTTCTGGACCCGGAAGTCGCGACGGGGGAAGCCGGGACGACCGCCCGTGTCGAGCGAATTCCGAGGGCTTATCCGCCGGATGTCTCGGGAGAATCCGTTGTGGGGCGCTCCCCGAATCCACGGTGAGCTCAGGATGCTCGGCTTCGAGGTCTCCGAGGCGGCCGTGTCCAAGTACATGCCGCGCCATCCAAAGCCACCTTCGCAGACATGGCGGACGTTCCTCGAGAACCACGTCGGGTGCCTAGCGTCGACCGACTTCTTCGTCGTACCCACCGCGACGTTCAGTCTTCTATTCGTGCTCGTTGTGCTGCGGCACGAGCGTCGGCGGATTGTTCACATCGGCACCACGGCACACCCGACTGCGGCGTGGGTCGCGCAACAGATCCGGGAGGCCTTTCCGTGGGAGACAGCACCACGGTATATGATCCGAGATCGGGATCGTGTGTACGGTATTGCCTTTCGTTCGCGGATAAAGGCGATGGGCATCGAAGAGGTCGTGACGGCGCCGCGATCGCCGTGGCAGTCGCCGTACGTTGAGCGCGTGATCGGGTCCATCAGGCGAGAGTGTCTGGATCACGTGATCGTTCTAAACGAACGGCATCTGCGGGCGATACTCTTGTCGTACATCGACTACTACCAGCGATCCCGCACGCACCTGGCGCTAGGCAAGGATACCCCTGAACGGCGATCGGTTCAGCCGGCTGGCGCCGGGAAGATCGTGGCGTTTCCACAGGTCGGCGGGCTGCATCATCGGTACCAGCGGTTGGCGGCCTGACTGGCACCGGCTATCGTATAATCGGCTTGCGGCGATGATTCTGACGCCGTCGGGGTCGCCGTAACCTCAGCAATCCGTCTTACTATGGCAAGGCCCCCCAAGCCGGTTGCCGATCGATGTGGGCGTCGTTTCCTCACAGCGAAAGATGACTATGCCCGCCTCAAAGCGAAGATGGTGCCATCACCAGTGCCGGCGGACCGGTCGGCGTTCTTGATGCACCCCGGATGAGATAAATGGGAGGCACAGGTGCCTGAGCCGCAAGACGGCGCTCGCCATGGCCTTCAAACTGATCTTGAGTGCCCGGCGGAAATGGCGGAAGCTGGACGGATCAAATCAACTCGCCGAACTCGCGAAGGAGTGCCGTTCAAGGACGGAATCAAGATAACCAAACACGCCGCCTGATAGCTCCGTCACCAACTTTCGGACATAGCTCGCCTTGGAAAGTACGCAACCGTCTTTTTCGACATCCCAGGGGGCCGACGCCACGAATGAACTTGAGTGGATATTCGTCAGATAACGTCCCGAACGGTGGTCAACGTATACTCTCTGTGTGGCCATGGGAAGCCGGCATGCGTCATCAGCCTGCTGGGGAAGGACTCCATCACTTCGCCGAGGCACTCATCCGTGGTCATACGTTCCGGGAGAAGGGCGTTGGGCATCAGCAAAGAAGCCAGTTGGTGGCGAATGCAATCCAGCTGTTCATGGACCTGACGAGAGAGTGCTGTGGGAGTCGTCCGAACGGGCATCTGAAGACTGTCGGTTGAGGCATCGTCTTGACCGGGGGCGGCGCGCTCCTTGGCAATACTGATCATTTGATCCGCAATGCTATCGGATTGCCGGTGCTGATCGCCGATGAGCCGCTTTTCTGTGTCGCGCTTGGCACCGGACCATCCCAGCAGACTGAACGCGCCGCAAGGCACCTAAATCGCAATACACCCACATGCGGCCGAGGTTCGTATGGGGGCTCCGGGTCAGTCTTTCAGGAGCACCTGTATTTACGACCTACTGGCCAGGTCGGCTTGGCGCCGAGATGCGGCCGCTGCCGCATCGATGTAAGTATATTCAACCTCTTCGAAGTCACCGTAAAGGAAACGCATATACGTGCCTGATTTATTTGGGCAAGCGATGTTGCCACCCAGAAACTAAATTGTCGAAGTCGGCAGCACGATCTCTTGCGGCACGCCTTAGCCGCCGTTCTCGGTCAATAGCATTTCTCCCTTCGGTAGTCGTCTTTCGAGCACGGACTGACCATGACTGACTGCGTGTCGGAACGCGACAAGGTCGAGCCGGATCTCGCCGCGCATCCGGTTGCGCTCCCAACGGAACGGCCAGGGTCTCGGTGGATCGTAGGAGATCGTGACGTATGCCATATCCTCATAGATATCGACAAAATAGCGGTCCCGTGCGCCGCGCTCGTGTCCGTCATCAAAACAAATGGGACTGTTGAGCGTGTTTCATAAGGGAGGATCTGGCTCATCTTTGTTTGATGTTAAGCCGCTTGGCGTTGATGGTTCAAGCGGCGGTTTTGGGTGGTCAGTTTTTGATCTTTTTTCTCTTTTCGATGATGGCGGTGTGGCGTCCAAAGTAGGCGTCGGCTGGAGTTACGTTGCCGATGCTCTCGTGGTAGCGTTGGTTGTTGTAGTGATCGACGAAGGCGCTGATCTGGTTTTCGAGATCGCCGGGCAGATAATAATTTTCAAGCAGGATCCGGTTCTTCAGCGTTTGATGCCAGCGCTCGATCTTGCCCTGGGTTTGCGGGTGATACGGTGCGCCCCGAACGTGATCCATACCGTGGTCCTCGAGCCATTCAGCCAGATCGCCGGAGATATAGGACGAGCCGTTGTCGCTGAGCAGCCTCGGCTTGTGGACGACATTGGCGCGATTGCAGCCTGAGGCTTCTAGCGCCAACTTCAGTGTTGCCGTCACATCGTCCGCCGTCATGTTGGTGCAGAGCTTCCAAGCAATTATGTAGCGGGAATAGTCGTCCAGGATGGTCGACAGGTAAAACCAGCCCCAGCCGATGACCTTGAGATAGGTGAAGTCGGTCTGCCACAGCTGGTTCGGCGCCGTGGTCTTGTCGCGGAACTCATCGGCTGCCTTGATGACCACGAAAGCGGGGCTGGTGATCAGGCCGTGGGCCTTGAGAAGCCGGTAAACCGAGGCTTCCGAGACAAAGTAGCCCCTGGTGTCCGTAAACCTGACGGCCAGTTCCCGGGGCGACAGTTGCGTCTCCTCCAGGGCAAGATCGATGATCTGCCCCCGGACATCATCCGGGATCCGGTTCCACACCCGGCCCGGGCTGCTGTTGCGATCCTCAAGACCGGCGTCGCCAAAGGCCAGAAAGCGATCGCACCAGCGATAAAAGGTGGTCTTCGGAATGCCCAGCTTGTCCAAAGTGGACCCGACGCCCAGGTGGGACTGCTCGACCAGGCGGATGATCTCCAGCTTCTCGGATGCGGGATACCTCATTCCTCGTCTCCCCCATGCCCGATCATGTTTTTTTGAGAAGACGGTTCTCCAGCGAAAGTTCGGCGACCAACTCCTTCAAGTCGCGCATCTCCTGGCGCAGGCCTTTAACCTCGCCCGAGGTCGCTTGGCGCCCGGTGTCGCCGGCGAGCCGCTTCTTGCCCGCTTCCAAAAACTCTTTCGACCAGCTGTAATACAGACCCTCGGCGATGCCCTCGCGGCGGCACAAGGCGGCGATGCTCTCCTCGCCGCGCAGGCCCGACACCACGATCCGTACTGATCCTTTTGAGTAATTTCAAGGACTTATGTTGTCCAACCCCTCAAATCGGGGTATTGATTCCAAAGGGGAATTTTCCCCGTTGTCCAACCTGAAACGCGCCCAAAAGAAAGCCCGCCGAGTAGTGACCGGCGGGCCGATGACGATTCCCCCCTGCTAACGAAGGAACCTCACAAATGGAAGTTTTAAGTAAAGCACCGCCCAACGACCCCCGCAATAGCGCCGCCGTCCTGGTCGATCTCGCCGAGCGCGCTGGGAAGTTCTATCGGCGATCAAGTGAGGGCTGGCTCGCGTGCGCGAACTTGCTCCTAGAAGCGAGAAAAGTATGTCCGCACGGGGAGTGGTCGATCTTCCTGGAAGACGCCGGCATCCCCCAACGCACGGCGCGCCGGATGCTCGCCTTCGCCATGGCGGACGTTCAAAACGGCCACGTGGCCGTTTTGGGAGTCCGGTACGTCGACCGGTTGATCGCTGCGTCACGGCGGACCACGGCCGGGGCTATCGAGCTCGCGAAGGCCGACCCGCACCCTATGCCGTGGCAGAAGACGCCCGAGGAAATCGCGGCCGACGAATGGGTGTGGCTCCCATAAATCCTATCTGCCGCAGAAATCCTAGTATTCCCGGCTTGTGCCGGATAGCGTCTCCGACATGTGCACGACCATTCGAATTGTCCTTGCCATGGTCCGTGAGGCTTTCCTCAGCCGCGCGGCGTTGCATCTTGAGAACCTTGCCCTGCGACAGCAGCTTGCCGCCTTAGATCGGAAAGGAGCCAGGCCATCGCTTCGGATGGCCGATCGCCTTTTCTGGGTCGTCCTGTCTCGGCTGTGGTCGGGTTGGAGGGAGATCCTGGTGATCGTCAAGCCGGAGACGGTTATCGGCTGGCATCGAAAGGGCTTCCGACGTTTCTGGACCCGGAAGTCGCGACGGGGGAAGCCGGGACGACCGCCCGTGTCGAGCGAATTCCGAGGGCTTATCCGCCGGATGTCTCGGGAGAATCCGTTGTGGGGCGCTCCCCGAATCCACGGTGAGCTCAGGATGCTCGGCTTCGAGGTCTCCGAGGCGGCCGTGTCCAAGTACATGCCGCGCCATCCAAAGCCACCTTCGCAGACATGGCGGACGTTCCTCGAGAACCACGTCGGGTGCCTAGCGTCGACCGACTTCTTCGTCGTACCCACCGCGACGTTCAGTCTTCTATTCGTGCTCGTTGTGCTGCGGCACGAGCGTCGGCGGATTGTTCACATCGGCACCACGGCACACCCGACTGCGGCGTGGGTCGCGCAACAGATCCGGGAGGCCTTTCCGTGGGAGACAGCACCACGGTATATGATCCGAGATCGGGATCGTGTGTACGGTATTGCCTTTCGTTCGCGGATAAAGGCGATGGGCATCGAAGAGGTCGTGACGGCGCCGCGATCGCCGTGGCAGTCGCCGTACGTTGAGCGCGTGATCGGGTCCATCAGGCGAGAGTGTCTGGATCACGTAATCGTTCTAAACGAACGGCATCTGCGGGCGATACTCTTGTCGTACATCGACTACTACCAGCGATCCCGCACGCACCTGGCGCTAGGCAAGGATACCCCTGAACGGCGATCGGTTCAGCCGGCTGGCGCCGGGAAGATCGTGGCGTTTCCACAGGTCGGCGGGCTGCATCATCGGTACCAGCGGTTGGCGGCCTGACTGGCACCGGCTATCGTATAATCGGCTTGCGGCGATGATTCTGACGCCGTTAGGGTCGCCGTAACCTCAGCAATCCGTCTTACTATGGCAAGGCCCCCCAAGCCGGTTGCCGGCGATGTGGGCGTCGTTTCCGAAGATGACTATGCCCGCCTCACAGCGAAGATGGTGCCATCACCAGTGCCGGCGGACCGGTCGGCGTTCTTGATGCACCCCGGATGAGATAAATGGGAGGCACAGCCAGGGATACATGGCGCAGATCGTCGAAACCTATTGTGAAGATGACAGTAACGAGGCGGTTGCCGCGACACCGGACCTCATCACCGTCGCTGCCTCGGAGAGCCGTGCCCCGGTCCCGCCCGGGCACGTGGCTAAAGGTTGCGAGGACCTCCGCGGTTGCCGCTGCGGTGGCTCGCCAGCGGGCCGCGGCGGCGAGCGGCGAACATCCCAAGCACCAGCCGGATCCGCTGCTCGTCGATATCTTCCGGATCGAAAGGTCCGCCGTACCACTCCGTCATCCGGTCATGCTCTTCGTGGCTCGCATCGAGCACCGCCCCGAGAAACTCCATGAAGCCATCGGTTCCGCCGACATCTTCCGGCGGACAGCGGCGAGCACCGTCCACGAACGCCGGGTATTCCGGGTCTTCGCCGCCATCGCGAAGACCCTCCACCACAACGTCGTGGCGCCAATTGTCGCCGAAGTCGTACACATAGAGGAAGCGGTCCACGCCGCGCTCGACAAGCGTCTTCAGACGGATGGCCGCCGCCTTGTAGGTCTTGCGATCGTAGAACTCGTCCTCATCCGTCGGGACGCCGTAAACCCGCTCGCCGACCACGAATTCGTACAGATGGCAATCCTGCCAGTGAAACGATACCTGAATGATGTCGTTCAGCGCCGCCAGAGTCGACGAGAGTGGCACGTCGATGCGTCGCCAGATCTTCGGCTCCAGATCCTGAAGCTCGACGCGGATGCGTGCGACCGACTCGATCATGCGCGACATACCAGTCGGGACCGCCTCCACACAGCATCCATTCACCGCACCCCTCTCACTCCTGCTCCCGCCTTCGTCTTGCTTCTAGGCCCTTCAGCATTACCTCGTCGAACTCCGGCTCGTCCCACTCCCGCGCCTCTCTCACCGCCCAATCCAGCATCCCGAAGAAGTCCGGATCGCCCGCCTTCAGATGACACGTGTACAACCGGTTGACCACCAGGCGCATCAGATCGCGCATCTCGTCGGGCTCGATATGAGCCACCTCCGGCCAGGGAATCCGCCGCCCATTGGCGTCGATCACCACGACATCCGAGAAATCCCCGGTATGGCTGACCGGCGCAATTCCACCATGAAAGTCTTCGATACCGGGGCGTGGTCACCGCCTGCTGCTACATCGCCCGCACCTACGGCGTGCGCTCCGCCATGCCGATGTTCAAGGCGCTCGAGGCCTGCCCCGAGGCTGCCGTCATCAGGCCCGACATGAAGAAGTACACGGCGGTGGGCGACGAGGTGAGGGCGATGATGCTGGGGCTCACGCCCCTGGTGGAGCCGCTCTCCATCGACGAAGCGTTCATGGACCTCTCTGGTACCGAGTCCCTGCACCGTGCCAGTCCGGCCGGGACGCTCGCGAAGCTGGCGCGCCGAGTGGAAGACGAACTCTCCACCGACATTCCCCATATACCATCCAAATTCGTGGAAATCGTACCACTTTCCCACCGCCAAGGGAACTGTATCCCCTATGCAGCCATCCGATGGCATGATTTTGGTAATCGGCCCGCGCTTGGAAGGCCACTCGGTCATTTTTCTCGCCATCCAGACACACCTCTCCTGTCGCTTTCTCCTCGCCGTCGATTCCCTCGGCCTACGCCGGAGCGGGTCTTCGTCGCAGATCATCAACGTCCATCGGCCAATAGCCGGAAACGACACAACCGGGCGCCGGCGTGATCGCGTCGAAGAATTGGCTGACCGCGTGTTCGCCGGCATCGGGCGCGGCGGCGCGGGCTTCGCTCCGGCGCGCGCGGGTCTCGGCGCGCAGCAGGCGCTTCGCCTCGGCGGTCGGATCGGCGGTTGTCATCGGGACGCCGCCGAGCGGCGGTGGAAGTTGAGCGGGACCGCCTCGACCGTCGGCCTATGCAAGTCCTCTGTGGCCTGCTTGTGCAGGTGGGCGCCATATTCCGAAACCACGGCTCCGGAAGGGACAGCTCCCGTTTGGTCGATATTGGCCCCAGGGAATAATGCGACCTGACGTGCCGCGCAGTGCCCGCCCATGCTTATCTTAACCGACATTCCCCATATACCATCCAAATTCGTGGAAATCGCACCACTTTCCCACCGCCAAGGGAACTGTATCCCCTATGCAGCCATCCGATGGCATGATTTTGGTAATCGGCCCGCGCTTGGAAGGCCACTCGGTCATTTTTCTCGCCATCCAGACACACCTCTCCTGTCGCTTTCTCCTCGCCGTCGATTCCCTCGGCCTACGCCGGAGCGGGTCTTCGTCGCAGATCATCAATCAAGCTCAGGATTTTCCGGAACAGGTCCCTCGGCACCGCCACCTCAGCCAATTGGAACGTAACGTAGCGGCCATGTCGGACAACCTTGGCCCCGATCTTCACCAGCTTGTCGCGCAACGTCGTCATCGACCAGTGCTCCACCTCCTTCGGCAAAGCCAGTGTCCTCATGAAGTTGCCCAGATTGTAGGCCAGGGCGTGAAGCTGGAGCCGAACGGCATTGTTGCGGAACTTGCGACATGACAGACGGGTCCAGTTGATGGCGTTCTTGCCTTCCTTGATGTGCTGCTCCGCCGTGCCACGGTGATTATAGAACGCCACCACCCGCTTGGTAGGGCGCGACAGATTAGTGACGATGAAACCGACGCGAGGAACCAGCTCGCCGGGGTGCCACTCCACTTTGGCCACGACACGGCGCTTCTTGTTCCACGATCCGGCCTGATAGCTGAAGCTGGCGTGGAAACGGCGAACATGGTCGGGCGGGCGACCGACAGGTCGCGTAAGCAGATGGGCAATGTTCCGCTGGAGAATCGCGTTCGCTTTGAGGCGGATGACGTAGAGTAATCCCTCGGCTTCGAGATATTCGTATATCTCCGGTGAGGCGAAGGCGGCATCGCCACGAAAATACAGCCGCACCTTCCTTTCCTTATAGCGCATCACCACCGGCTCCAGAACATTCCGCCATCCGTCGGCACTGTGAACATTACCGGGGCGCAGGGAACATCTCTCCAAGTCGCCGAACTGGTTGAACAGGAATAGCGGATGCTAGCAGGTACAGCCGAAGTGACCATTGTACGCTGTTCCCTCTTGTTCGCCATGGGTCGGGCTGACGCTGCTGTCCATGTCGAGAATGATCATCTTCGGCGGATGGCGGTCATGAACCTTGTCGATCCACACCCCGTTCATGTCGACCAAGGCTTCAACGTTCTCGTCGGTGGCCAATAGCTCCGTCTCGAAGCGTCCCATCTGGCTGGTGGAAGCGGCCTGTCTTTCGATGGCCTTGCCGCCAACAATCCAGCGCATGGCGGGATCGCGTCCCAGACGGTCGGCGTCGTTCACATCGTCATAGCCGCCAAGGCGCCCGAAAACGGACTGGCGAAACTGACCCGTCATGCCGTGCCATCCGTTCTTGCCGGTACGGCTACCCTGGAAAACACCCTCGGCCATCTCAGTCAGGCCGAGGGCATCGTCAAGCTCCCGGTAGGCGAGCAACCCGGCATCAGAGGTGATCTTGGAACCGTGGAATTCAAGCTTCAATCGACGGTCAAAAACGACCCGAAGGCACCCCGGTTTCGATTCACCCATCGGGTGTGCCATAGCCGCCGCTCCATGTATGCTACAACTTCATGATTCTTATAGCAGAATCGCCTTCTCGCCGCACTGAATATCGACGATACTTGGGAAATGCGGGATCAATCAAGCTCAGGATTTTCCGGAACAGGTCCCTCGGCACCGCCACCTCAGCCAATTGGAACGTAACGTAGCGGCCATGTCGGACAACCTTGGCCCCGATCTTCACCAGCTTGTCGCGCAACGTCGTCATCGACCAGTGCTCCACCTCCTTCGGCAAAGCCAGTGTCCTCATGAAGTTGCCCAGATTGTAGGCCAGGGCGTGAAGCTGGAGCCGAACGGCATTGTTGCGGAACTTGCGACATGACAGACGGGTCCAGTTGATGGCGTTCTTGCCTTCCTTGATGTGCTGCTCCGCCGTGCCACGGTGATTATAGAACGCCACCACCCGCTTGGTAGGGCGCGACAGATTAGTGACGATGAAACCGACGCGAGGAACCAGCTCGCCGGGGTGCCACTCCACTTTGGCCACGACACGGCGCTTCTTGTTCCACGATCCGGCCTGATAGCTGAAGCTGGCGTGGAAACGGCGAACATGGTCGGGCGGGCGACCGACAGGTCGCGTAAGCAGATGGGCAATGTTCCGCTGGAGAATCGCGTTCGCTTTGAGGCGGATGACGTAGAGTAATCCCTCGGCTTCGAGATATTCGTATATCTCCGGTGAGGCGAAGGCGGCATCGCCACGAAAATACAGCCGCACCTTCCTTTCCTTATAGCGCATCACCACCGGCTCCAGAACATTCCGCCATCCGTCGGCACTGTGAACATTACCGGGGCGCAGGGAACATCTCTCCAAGTCGCCGAACTGGTTGAACAGGAATAGCGGATGCTAGCAGGTACAGCCGAAGTGACCATTGTACGCTGTTCCCTCTTGTTCGCCATGGGTCGGGCTGACGCTGCTGTCCATGTCGAGAATGATCATCTTCGGCGGATGGCGGTCATGAACCTTGTCGATCCACACCCCGTTCATGTCGACCAAGGCTTCAACGTTCTCGTCGGTGGCCAATAGCTCCGTCTCGAAGCGTCCCATCTGGCTGGTGGAAGCGGCCTGTCTTTCGATGGCCTTGCCGCCAACAATCCAGCGCATGGCGGGATCGCGTCCCAGACGGTCGGCGTCGTTCACATCGTCATAGCCGCCAAGGCGCCCGAAAACGGACTGGCGAAACTGACCCGTCATGCCGTGCCATCCGTTCTTGCCGGTACGGCTATCCTGGAAAACACCCTCGGCCATCTCAGTCAGGCCGAGGGCATCGTCAAGCTCCCGGTAGGCGAGCAACCCGGCATCAGAGGTGATCTTGGAACCGTGGAATTCAAGCTTCAATCGACGGTCAAAAACGACCCGAAGGCACCCCGGTTTCGATTCACCCATCGGGTGTGCCATATCCGCCGCTCCATGTATGCTACAACTTCATGATTCTTATAGCAGAATCGCCTTCTCGCCGCACTGAGCCCGCATCACGTAGAAAATGCCGTTGACGATCTCTCGCATCGGCCATGACCGGGGCCGTCCCGTGCCATGAGCCGGAGGCAAATGAGGCTCGATCACAACCCACGCCGCATCGGTCAAATCAGTCTGATAACGCAGCGCCTTGCGGCTATGCTGCTCTCGGGTGGTCGGCGTCCACATGGCGGCTCCAGATCGGTCTCAGCAACCTTCCTGGAATCACATCGACACCGGACACTCAACCCCTTTCGAAAGGGAATTATATACGAAAGTCACCTTATTCCTTGCGTCCGCCGCCACGATGGCTTATATTAAAGTCACCAAATGGAGGGCGGAAGATGACGCACAAAGGGCCTGGCAAGGCTTACAGGGATGGGGTCAGCTTGGTCAAGCTGATGAAGATGTTCCCGGACGACGAGGCTGCGCGGAGTTGGTTCGAGCGGACGATCTGGCCTGATGGCCCGTACTGCCCGCGCTGCGGATCGTTCGGCGTCCAAGCTGGCATCAAGCACAAGACGATGACGCACCGCTGCCGCGATTGCGATGGCCGTCCGATGTTCTCGCTCAAGACCGGCAACGTCATGGAGGGATCGAAGCTCGGCTACCAGTCTTGGGCGATCGCTATCTACATGGTAACTACGGGCATCAAAGGCGTTTCGTCGATGAAGCTGCACCGCGACCTCGAAGTGACGCAGAAGACCGCCTGGCATCTGGCGCACCGCATTCGCAAGTCACTTGAGAGAAACGAAGCCCCGTTCAGCGGGCCGGTCGAGGTGGATGAAACCTACGTGGGCGGCAAGGAGAAGAACAAGCACGCCAACAAGAAGCTCAGGGCGGGCCGTGGTGGCGTCGGCAAGGCAATCGTTATCGGTGCCAAGGATCGCGCGACCAACACCGTGAGCGCCGCCGTGGTTGGCAACACGGACGCCAAGACCCTACAGGGCTTTGTCGGTAAGCGCAACGCCAAGGACGCGACCGTCTGCACTGACGATCACGGCGGGTATCACGGAATGCCGTTCGAGCATGAGACCGTGAAGCACAGCGTCGGCGAGTACGTTGACGGGATGGCGCACACCAACGAGATCGAGTTATTCTGGGCGCTCATGAAGCGCGGCTACCACGGCACGTACCACCACATGAGCGCCAAGCACCTGGGCCGGTACGTGACCGAGTTTGCCGGGCGCCACAACGATCGCACTCGCGACACGCTCGATCAGATGCAGTCAATCGTTGATGGGATTGTCGGGAAGAGGCTAAGGTATCGTGACTTGGTATCTGGCGCGTGAGTATAGCTTAGGAATTGAATCGTTCGGCCAACTTCCTCGCGGTTTCGGTATCCAATGCCGGCATCATCTTTGTCAGAAAGCTATGGGTGATTTGGTTTATCTGAATTCCGCCCTGCCTTATTTGGCGAATCGCTTTGGGGAGGCTACCGTTTTCCATGTGCGGCATCACTAGAGCCTCCGCAGATACATACGGTCGCTCGGAGCATGAACGGAACAATTCGATTTTCCTATTCTGGAACCAAGATGCAATCCCTTCCTCCATGACTATGGTGGGCGGCTCAAAGTTTGGATCTATCAGGTGGACGCATTCGTGCGCGAGTTGCCATTTGGCGAGTCGCCACCCGTAGTTACCTATCATTGCGGAAGGCGTAAGGAGGACATCGACAGTATTGCTGTTGTGTGGCTTCCATATGGTGGGCGGCTTATGATCTTCCTGCTTGCGAACGGTGCCCAGTCGATACTCATCGTTCCTCGGCCCTAACATCGACCCCAGATCAATCAGGTATTCGTCCCGCCATCCGCACAGCACGGCTTCATTCATTTAAAATCTCCATGAATGCCCTTTCTGCGCTTTCGTTCGGAAGAGAAAAGTTGCGACCATCCTCTTCCACGAAAGTCTCCCGCATAAACTTTTCCAGCTCGATCAGATTGTGCAGAGGGCGGGGACGTTCCTTCTCCCCACTCATTTCCCACGCTTCAAGGGCTACCAGCATTCGCGCCCTCAAAAGGAACCCAGAAGTGATTGGTGCTTGCATCACAAAGCGCTTTCGGCCATCGTTGACAACCGAATTGGCCGCTTCGCCGGTCTGCCAACCAGCGGGGCGCTCCTACGATATCGTTGCGCTCGATCAGATGCAGTCAATCGTTGATGGGATGGTCGGGAAGAGGCTAAGGTATCGTGACTTGATCAGTTAGGCGCCCGCGCTCCAGCCTGCCAAACACCGCGCGGCGCGCCCCTCGGCTAAAACGAAATTAGCCGAGAGGCATTGGTATGTCTACTCTAAATCGGGATACTTCCGAATCTCGACACCAAGCCCTCGCGCGCGAACTATCCGAACTCCGCGGCGAATTTCATGGCTTCCGTGACGAGGTTCGCGGGCGCTTAGAAGGGCGCAACCAGCGGAGTGAACGCAATGACAACCCAGCCAAAGCAGAAGCCGGTCGTCCGCGTGCGGCCGCACACCTACCAGCCGAGCAAGGCCGAACTCGATGAAGAAGTGAGGCTTGACGCAACGCCAGAAGAGCTAGCGCGCGCCGTCCTGCAGCCGGTCCAGATCGTCGAAGACCACGACGCTTGATCGGGCTGGTGACTTTCGTATATAATTCCCTTTGTCAGTCAGGTCGCCGAGCACCTTCCGCAACACATCGGTATCGCCCGGCTCTTCAAAATTGGCGATCACGACCTGCTTGGCGTAGGCTTCGGCATCCGCGCCTGAAATGCCCATTTGCTCCGCTGCCCACAGGCCGAGCAGCTTGTTGCGCCGCGCGATGGTCTTGAACTGGAACTCCTGATCATGCGCGAACTTGGCTTCGGCGGCTGTTTTGCGGTCATCAAAGGCGGTCATCGACTGAGCTCCTCAACTTCAGAAGACGGGGTCGGCGCTTTATCCGCCCTTTCATTCTTGTATGCGATGAAGCCCGACGCGCCTTTGCCTTTGGCGCGGCGCAGTGTGTAGCGATAATTCCCGAGATTGAACTTCGAGTCATTCTCAAAGCCTGCGAGAGCCTCAACGATCTTCATCGCCACGGGATTTGGCTTGCTCCTGGCTTGTAAGGCAGCCTCGCGCTCCAGCCACCTTGCGAAGACCTCTTCGGCGAGGTCGTCACCGACAGATTTCCGAAGCGCGTTCAATTTTCTCACCAGACCTTTGGTGAGCCCGGTCTCATCGATAGCCATTTCTTAAACCCCTCATTTCAAGCCTCTTATACTGTCCCGTGGCCCGGATGGTGCAACTGATTGCCATTGTTACACGGCAGCTTGCCGTTTCCCTTTTCACGTCGTTCACCTTGAACCGATGTGCTGGATGTATTCTACCGCCAAACCAAGTTAATCGCCGCCGGCGCCGACAAGGGAAATTTACAGGCATTGCCTGATGTTCACCGTAGTCACCCCCACGACGAGCCTTAGCCTCGACGCGCATTTCATAAAGCGCCCGGCGGCGACATTCTTTGTCACGGTCGAGGGCGGCGGCATGGCCGAACACGGGATCCTTGCCGGCGATACCCTGATCGTCGATCGTTCACGTACACCAGGCACGGGTTCCATCGTCATCGCGGCAATCGAGGGCGAGTTGACCGCCCGTCCCTTCGCCGCCCTCGATGGCGAGGAGGCCCATGTCTGGGGCGTCGTTGCCGGTGTGGTGCGGAGCCTGCCATGAGCATCTACGGACTGGCCGATTGTAATAACTTCTTCGTTTCCTGCGAGCGAGTCTTCCGGCCAGCCCTCGAAGGCCGTCCCGCCGTCGTCCTGTCGTCGAACGACGGCTGCATCGTCGCGCGCAGCGACGAGGCCAAGGCGCTCGGCGTCAAGATGGCGCAGCCGGCGTTCCAGGCGAAAGACCTCATCGAGCGGCACAGCATTGCCGTCATCAGCGGCAACCTCCAGTTCTATACCGACATGAGCAACCGGGTGATGCAGGTCTTCGGGGAACTCGTCCCGGCGGTGGAGAAATACTCGATCGACGAATGTTTTCTCGATCTCACGGGAATGCCGCAAGAGCTCACTGCATTCTGCCAGGGACTGAAACATACCGTGCGGCAATGGACCGGGCTGCCGATCAGCATCGGCATCGCCGAGACCAAGACCCTTGCCAAGATAGCCAACCGTCTCGCGAAGACCTCCGCCAAAACGAACGGTGTTCTCGATCTCACCGGTGAGCGCTGGCGCGACAGGGCGCTGGCGTCAACTGAAGTCGGCAATATCTGGGGGATCGGCAGGCAGTACGCTCAAAAACTCAACCGCAACGGCATCATGACGGCCCTCGATCTGACGAGCCGTCCCGATGGTTGGATCCGCAAGGAGATGGGCGTCGGCGGGCTGAAGACGGTGCGGGAATTGCGCGGCGAGGACTGTATAGGCTTCGATGACATGCCCCAGCCCAAGCAGACGACGATGGTCTCGCGGTCCTTCGGCACGGAAGTGCGCGACTACGACGAGTTGGCCAATGCGATCACCATGTTCGCGACCGATGCAGCGCGCTCCCTTCGCAGGGCCAATCTCGTCTCAACCACGGTGAGCGTGTTCATCGAGACCAACCGTTACGGCAAGAGCCTGCACTATGCTCCGTCCCGCTCAGAGGCGCTTTCGCCAGCGACCAATAACACGAGGCATGTCGTGCGAGCCGCGCTGGCCGCTCTGAAGCACATCTATCGCGAGGGGGTGGCGTACAAGCGCGCCGGGGTGATGCTGCTCGACCTCGTCGAGGCCGGGCAAGCACAAGTTTCTCTATTCGATACGCAGGATCCAAGGGACGACAAGCTGATCGAGGCATTCGACGCCATCAACGACCGGCTGGGGCCGGGAGCGATCCAATTCGGCCCCGCGGCGCAGGCCGCGGCCTGGCGATCGAGCAGCGCCTTCCGCTCGCCCAGCTACACAACCCGTTGGGAAGACATCCCGAGAGCTATGTCCGAAAGTTGGTGACGGAGCTATCAGGCGGCGTGTTTGGTTATCTTGATTCCGTCCTTGAACGGCACTCCTTCGACGAGTTCGGCGAGTTGATTTGATCCGTCCAGCTTCCGCCATTTCCGCCTGGCACTCAAGATCAGTTTGAAGGCCATGGCGAGCGCCGTCTTGCGGCTCAGGCACCTGTGCCTCCCATTTATCTCATCCGGGGTGCATCAAGAACGCCGACCGGTCCGCCGGCACTGGTGATGGCACCATCTTCGCTGTGAGGCGGGCATAGTCATCTTCGGAAACGACGCCCACATCGATCGGCAACCGGCTTGGGGGGCCTTGCCATAGTAAGACGGATTGCTGAGGTTACGGCGACCCCGACGGCGTCAGAATCATCGCCGCAAGCCGATTATACGATAGCCGGTGCCAGTCAGGCCGCCAACCGCTGGTACCGATGATGCAGCCCGCCGACCTGTGGAAACGCCACGATCTTCCCGGCGCCAGCCGGCTGAACCGATCGCCGTTCAGGGGTATCCTTGCCTAGCGCCAGGTGCGTGCGGGATCGCTGGTAGTAGTCGATGTACGACAAGAGTATCGCCCGCAGATGCCGTTCGTTTAGAACGATCACGTGATCCAGACACTCTCGCCTGATGGACCCGATCACGCGCTCAACGTACGGCGACTGCCACGGCGATCGCGGCGCCGTCACGACCTCTTCGATGCCCATCGCCTTTATCCGCGAACGAAAGGCAATACCGTACACACGATCCCGATCTCGGATCATATACCGTGGTGCTGTCTCCCACGGAAAGGCCTCCCGGATCTGTTGCGCGACCCACGCCGCAGTCGGGTGTGCCGTGGTGCCGATGTGAACAATCCGCCGACGCTCGTGCCGCAGCACAACGAGCACGAATAGAAGACTGAACGTCGCGGTGGGTACGACGAAGAAGTCGGTCGACGCTAGGCACCCGACGTGGTTCTCGAGGAACGTCCGCCATGTCTGCGAAGGTGGCTTTGGATGGCGCGGCATGTACTTGGACACGGCCGCCTCGGAGACCTCGAAGCCGAGCATCCTGAGCTCACCGTGGATTCGGGGAGCGCCCCACAACGGATTCTCCCGAGACATCCGGCGGATAAGCCCTCGGAATTCGCTCGACACGGGCGGTCGTCCCGGCTTCCCCCGTCGCGACTTCCGGGTCCAGAAACGTCGGAAGCCCTTTCGATGCCAGCCGATAACCGTCTCCGGCTTGACGATCACCAGGATCTCCCTCCAACCCGACCACAGCCGAGACAGGACGACCCAGAAAAGGCGATCGGCCATCCGAAGCGATGGCCTGGCTCCTTTCCGATCTAATACCAGTGAGCGCCTGAATTGACTCTCGGGATATTCATTGATGGCGGATGATGGCGGATTGTGATTCTATGGTCTCCCACCAGATGTGGGGGATGTCATGGGATCAGCACTCAAGATACGGGATGATTTGACGCCTTTGGAGCTTCGGCGCTGGGCTCGCGTGGAATCGTACGGTCGAGCGGCGGCGCGGGCCTATGGGATCGCGAATGCTTTGGAGGAGATGCCCCGGGCTGATGCCGCGCGGCTTGCGGGGATGGATCGCCAAACGCTTCGCGACGCGGTTGTTCGTTACAATGCAAAGGGATTGGAGGGGCTTCACGACCGTCCAAAGGGCTACTCGCCGCGGCGGCTGACGGCAGACGAGGAAGCGGCGCTGGCGGCGGTCATCATCGCCGGGCCGGAGCCTGAGCGCGACGGGGTTTGCGCCTGGACCCGGGCCGATCTGTGCCGCTGGCTGGAGGAGCGCTTCGCCAAGACCTACCACCCCTCGAGCATGACCCGGGTTCTACGGCGGATGGGATTTTCCCGCCAGAAGGCGCGCCCGAGCCACCCGCGAAGGGACGCCGAAGCGCAGGAGCGCTTCAAAAAAGGGGGCTTCGCGACATCCTGAAGGCGACCGCCGCGGCGCATCCCGACAAGCGCCTACAGCTGTGGTTTCAGGATGAAGCGCGCGTCGGCAACAAGGGCCGGGTGTGTCACCGGTGGTGGCGCAGGGGCGAGCGTGCCCCCGGGACGCGTCAAATCGGCTACCAGTGGGCCTACATCTTCTCCGCCGTGCGCCCGGACACCGGCGACGACGTCACCCTGGTGATGCCGAGCGTCAACGCCAAGGTCATGGACCTGTTTCTCGCACACTTCGCCGATACCCTGGACCAGGATGCGCACGCCGTCATGATGTGCGACGGCGCCGGTTGGCACGACGAGCGCGCCCTCACCGTCCCCGACAACGTCACCTTGGCGCTGTTGCCGCCTTACAGTCCCGAACTCAACCCCGTCGAGCGGGTTTGGCTCTACCTACGCGAACGCTTCCTATCGCTCCGCGTCCTCGACGACACCGAGGCCATCATCGACGCCTGTTGCCAAGCATGGATCGACCTCATCGCAGAACCGGATCGTATGCGAACCCTCTGCGCCTATCCATGGATCATGAAGGTGATTTCATAGGCTCACTGGTATAACACCGCGGCGCAGTCGGTTAGCCCATTCGCCCGCTATGACGCTGCAGCGCGCCTGTAAATCACGATCCTTCGAACTACTTCCAAATTCATCACCAATGCAACGACACCCAGGGTGAATAATGGCTGGTTCAGGATGGCGCCAAGGAAGATGACGAACACCCGAACGTCACGGCCCAGCCGGACGTATGAGACGCCTCGCAACCTTTGAGCCATCAGCCCGTCGTACTTGTCCGCCGTATAGCTGTTTAGGAACGACCCGACAATTGCCGCGAACCCCAGCACGACGGACAGGGTTGTGCCGGTCGCAGCGAATTCGTGCCACATCAGGCCGAACAACAGGGCGGCGTCGGCATACCGATCGAGGACCGCGTCGAACCAGCCGCCGAACTCGCTCTGGGAATGCTTCAGCCGGGCGATCTCGCCATCGCAACCGTCGATGATCGAGGCCAGTTGCGCCAGCACGCCACCGGCGGCCAGGGCGGGATAGCCGCCCAATGCCATCAACCCCGCAGCACTGCAGGACAGTATCCACGAGGCCAGGGAGACTTGGTTGGGCGTCACCGCCGTGCGTACCAGATAGCGGCTGAGCCATCGGGAAACCGGGCGGTTGAGATGGCGCGACACCGGCCCGTCCCGGGTCTTGCGGCCCTGGTCGCGCATCAGACGTCGTTCGGCTTCACGCAAGGCGTCGGGCGTGTCCACGTCGAGCCACCGCATTCCAGTCACGTCGACGGTTCTCGCCCGCCCCTCGCGCGCCAGTTCCCTGAGCCCGTCGGAAAGCCCGTGCTTGTTGCTTGCCGCCGCGCGCTCGAGACCTTCGAACAGGCCGGTCGTGCAAAGCATGACCCCGGTGTCGCCGGCATCCCAATCGTCGAGGTTCTTCTCGATTTCCTTAATGCGTCCGTCGTCGATCTTGACCCGGGTGACATCGTCGAGATCGAAGATGGCGCCTTTGTCGCGGTCCACGGCGAGGCGAAGTTCGCCCACTGCCGGCGGGTCGTTGGCCAGGGCCCGTGCGATTGCGGGATTGAACAGATGATCGATCATGACCAGGAAGAAGGGCGCCTCGCCGGTGCGACCCTTGGCCGCCAGGGCGCTGGCGCCGTTGCCCTGCTCCCAGCCCTCGGCTTCGATGAAGTCGATCGTGACGCCGCGACGCCGGGCGATGCCGGAAAAATGCTCCTTCACTGATTCGGCCTCATGACCCAGAGTGACGAGGACCCGCCGGACGCCTGCGTCCAGCAACGTGCAGACGACCCGTTCGGCGAGGCTCAGTCCGAGCACCTTGATCAGGGGCTTCGGTGTCGTGGTTTGCGGAAATAGGCGTGACCCAAGTCCAGCAGCAAGCATCACCGCAACCTCCGGGGTCGCTATCTGGTCGTTAGTTCCCACCATCACTCAGACTTCCGATGATTTTGTCGCACGACGCGCGGTTGGCCGGGCCGTCAGATTTGGCATCATTCTTGGCGGTCCGACTCCGCCATGGCCTCGGCTTCTCTCAGGCGAGCTTGGACCTCTTGCGCGTCGCCCGTGAACGGTCCATGACGTTCCAGTTTGAGCGCCGCCAGGGCAGCCGCGAACCGGCCGGCGGCTCCGATGTCATCCGATTGCAGCCGGTGAAAGATGTAACCGGCGCTGTAGGTGTCGCCGCAGCCGGTAGGGTCGGCGACAACCTGCGGCGGATAGGCTGGAATGTCGTAGAGGCGCCCCCCTGCAAGGATAAGAGAACCGTTGCCGCCGAACGTCAAGATGACCTCCTCCGGCCCGAGTTCGACAAGCTTTCGCGCCGCGCGCTCGGGTTCTTTCTCTCCCGACAGGAATCGGGCCTCGGCGAGGTTCGCCTTCAAGACGTGGACATGAGCGAGCACCTCCCGCTTCTCGGGCCAGTCGACCAAGCGGACCTTTCCGTTCTCGACCTCTCTGAGAAAGCCTTGAACGTCCAAAAACACGCGACCGTCCCGCTCGGACACCGCTTTCACAAATTCGGCGGACATTTCGCCATTCGTGAGCGGACCGAGATAAAACGTCTTGGCCCAAACCGGTGGCAGACAGCGGGGGTCGAAAGTATTAGCGATCCGGACTTTCTGATTCCTGAATTCGAGTCCGTTTCCCGAGTAATTATTCTCAAAGACCGTGGTCGACCGGCTAGCAAGCCAATGGACCTTGACGCCAATTTTCCGCAGCTGTCCCAGGATCTCGTCGGCATCGACATTTGCCGCTTTGGTGATGACCGCGGTCTTGAGGCCTAGGCTCTGAAGCGCGATCCCCGCGTAGTTGACAACTCCGCCCGGCATCTCGCTCCCGGGCCGTCGGTTAAATGCGCCAATATCCCTTGTGACGTGGCCAATTATGCAGACATCGTACATATGATATTGAGCCCAGACCGAGGTCGGTTGGTGTAAATTCTCAGACTGTGGCTCCCATAAATCCTATCTGCCGCAGAAATCCTAGTATTCCCGGCTTGTGCCGGATAGCGTCTCCGACATGTGCACGACCATTCGAATTGTCCTTGCCATGGTCCGTGAGGCTTTCCTCAGCCGCGCGGCGTTGCATCTTGAGAACCTTGCCCTGCGACAGCAGCTTGCCGCCTTAGATCGGAAAGGAGCCAGGCCATCGCTTCGGATGGCCGATCGCCTTTTCTGGGTCGTCCTGTCTCGGCTGTGGTCGGGTTGGAGGGAGATCCTGGTGATCGTCAAGCCGGAGACGGTTATCGGCTGGCATCGAAAGGGCTTCCGACGTTTCTGGACCCGGAAGTCGCGACGGGGGAAGCCGGGACGACCGCCCGTGTCGAGCGAATTCCGAGGGCTTATCCGCCGGATGTCTCGGGAGAATCCGTTGTGGGGCGCTCCCCGAATCCACGGTGAGCTCAGGATGCTCGGCTTCGAGGTCTCCGAGGCGGCCGTGTCCAAGTACATGCCGCGCCATCCAAAGCCACCTTCGCAGACATGGCGGACGTTCCTCGAGAACCACGTCGGGTGCCTAGCGTCGACCGACTTCTTCGTCGTACCCACCGCGACGTTCAGTCTTCTATTCGTGCTCGTTGTGCTGCGGCACGAGCGTCGGCGGATTGTTCCGGCACCACGGCACACCCGACTGCGGCGTGGGTCGCGCAACAGATCCGGGAGGCCTTTCCGTGGGAGACAGCACCACGGTATATGATCCGAGATCGGGATCGTGTGTACGGTATTGCCTTTCGTTCGCGGATAAAGGCGATGGGCATCGAAGAGGTCGTGACGGCGCCGCGATCGCCGTGGCAGTCGCCGTACGTTGAGCGCGTGATCGGGTCCATCAGGCGAGAGTGTCTGGATCACGTGATCGTTCTAAACGAACGGCATCTGCGGGCGATACTCTTGTCGTACATCGACTACTACCAGCGATCCCGCACGCACCTGGCGCTAGGCAAGGATACCTGTGGCTCCCATAAATCCTATCTGCCGCAGAAATCCTAGTATTCCCGGCTTGTGCCGGATAGCGTCTCCGACATGTGCACGACCATTCGAATTGTCCTTGCCATGGTCCGTGAGGCTTTCCTCAGCCGCGCGGCGTTGCATCTTGAGAACCTTGCCCTGCGACAGCAGCTTGCCGCCTTAGATCGGAAAGGAGCCAGGCCATCGCTTCGGATGGCCGATCGCCTTTTCTGGGTCGTCCTGTCTCGGCTGTGGTCGGGTTGGAGGGAGATCCTGGTGATCGTCAAGCCGGAGACGGTTATCGGCTGGCATCGAAAGGGCTTCCGACGTTTCTGGACCCGGAAGTCGCGACGGGGGAAGCCGGGACGCCCGCCCGTGTCGAGCGAATTCCGAGGGCTTATCCGCCGGATGTCTCGGGAGAATCCGTTGTGGGGCGCTCCCCGAATCCACGGTGAGCTCAGGATGCTCGGCTTCGAGGTCTCCGAGGCGGCCGTGTCCAAGTACATGCCGCGCCATCCAAAGCCACCTTCGCAGACATGGCGGACGTTCCTCGAGAACCACGTCGGGTGCCTAGCGTCGACCGACTTCTTCGTCGTACCCACCGCGACGTTCAGTCTTCTATTCGTGCTCGTTGTGCTGCGGCACGAGCGTCGGCGGATTGTTCACATCGGCACCACGGCACACCCGACTGCGGCGTGGGTCGCGCAACAGATCCGGGAGGCCTTTCCGTGGGAGACAGCACCACGGTATATGATCCGAGATCGGGATCGTGTGTACGGTATTGCCTTTCGTTCGCGGATAAAGGCGATGGGCATCGAAGAGGTCGTGACGGCGCCGCGATCGCCGTGGCAGTCGCCACGTTCGCCGTCCATCAGGCGAGAGTGTCTGGATTGATCGCGAACGGTGATCGGGTTGTGGCTCCCATAAATCCTATCTGCCGCAGAAATCCTAGTATTCCCGGCTTGTGCCGGATAGCGTCTCCGACATGTGCACGACCATTCGAATTGTCCTTGCCATGGTCCGTGAGGCTTTCCTCAGCCGCGCGGCGTTGCATCTTGAGAACCTTGCCCTGCGACAGCAGCTTGCCGCCTTAGATCGGAAAGGAGCCAGGCCATCGCTTCGGATGGCCGATCGCCTTTTCTGGGTCGTCCTGTCTCGGCTGTGGTCGGGTTGGAGGGAGATCCTGGTGATCGTCAAGCCGGAGACGGTTATCGGCTGGCATCGAAAGGGCTTCCGACGTTTCTGGACCCGGAAGTCGCGACGGGGGAAGCCGGGACGACCGCCCGTGTCGAGCGAATTCCGAGGGCTTATCCGCCGGATGTCTCGGGAGAATCCGTTGTGGGGCGCTCCCCGAATCCACGGTGAGCTCAGGATGCTCGGCTTCGAGGTCTCCGAGGCGGCCGTGTCCAAGTACATGCCGCGCCATCCAAAGCCACCTTCGCAGACATGGCGGACGTTCCTCGAGAACCACGTCGGGTGCCTAGCGTCGACCGACTTCTTCGTCGTACCCACCGCGACGTTCAGTCTTCTATTCGTGCTCGTTGTGCTGCGGCACGAGCGTCGGCGGATTGTTCACATCGGCACCACGGCACACCCGACTGCGGCGTGGGTCGCGCAACAGATCCGGGAGGCCTTTCCGTGGGAGACAGCACCACGGTATATGATCCGAGATCGGGATCGTGTGTACGGTATTGCCTTTCGTTCGCGGATAAAGGCGATGGGCATCGAAGAGGTCGTGACGGCGCCGCGATCGCCGTGGCAGTCGCCGTACGTTGAGCGCGTGATCGGGTCCATCAGGCGAGAGTGTCTGGATCACGTGATCGTTCTAAACGAACGGCATCTGCGGGCGATACTCTTGTCGTACATCGACTACTACCAGCGATCCCGCACGCACCTGGCGCTAGGCAAGGATACCCCTGAACGGCGATCGGTTCAGCCGGCTGGCGCCGGGAAGATCGTGGCGTTTCCACAGGTCGGCGGGCTGCATCATCGGTACCAGCGGTTGGCGGCCTGACTGGCACCGGCTATCGTATAATCGGCTTGCGGCGATGATTCTGACGCCGTCGGGGTCGCCGTAACCTCAGCAATCCGTCTTACTATGGCAAGGCCCCCCAAGCCGGTTGCCGATCGATGTGGGCGTCGTTTCCGAAGATGACTATGCCCGCCTCACAGCGAAGATGGTGCCATCACCAGTGCCGGCGGACCGGTCGGCGTTCTTGATGCACCCCGGATGAGATAAATGGGAGGCACACCCAGTCACGGACCACCTGGAGCCCGACAGTACCAATCCGCGCCGCCGCCGTGCGACGGCCACCATCGTAAATCTCAGCCAGCGCAAGAAGCCACCGGCTCTGTCCAGCATCCTTCGACGCCTTGGCTAACCACCGAAGCGCCGGACCATCAAATCTTCCCGTAACGCAACCGCTCTGCCCATGGCGAACCTCCGTATCAGTTCGCCTCATTGATTCAGACTTCTTGCCGTTTGGGAATCCCCTAAATGAGTCTCCTTCAATGCTCGATGGTATTAACCCAATAATCGCGTTCTATTCGGTCGAAACCTGCGTTTTGGCTTCCGCGAGCAGGCGGGTCATCTCGTGACGCACCTTGTGCTCGTCCGTTGCGATCCCTTTGCCGGTCAGGTCGCCGAGCACCTTCCGCAACACATCGGCATCGCCCGGCTCTTCAAAATCGGCATCACGACCTGCTTGGCGTAGGCTTCGGCCTCCGCGCCTGAAATGCCCATTTGCTCCGCTGCCCACAGGCCGAGCAGCTTGTTGCGCCGCGCGATGGTCTTGAACTGGAACTCCTGATCATGCGCGAACTTGGCTTCGGCGGCTGTTTTGCGGTCATCAAAGGCGGTCATCGACTGAGCTCCTCAACTTCAGAAGACGGGGTCGGCGCTCTATCCGCTTTTTCATTCTTGTATGCGATGAAGCCGGACGCACCCTTGCCTTTGGCGCGGCGCAGTGTGTAGCCATAATTTCCGAGATTGAACTTCGGGTCATTCTCAAAGCCCGCGAGAGCCTCGACGATCTTCATCGCCACGGGATCTGGCTTGCTCCTGGCTTGTAAGGCAGCCTCCCGCTCCAGCCACCTTACGAAGACCTCTTCGGCGAGGTCGTCACCGACAGATTTCCGAAGCGCGTTCAATTTTCTCACCAGACCTTTGGTGAGCCCGGTCTCATCGATAGCCATTTCTTAAACCCCTCATTTCAAGCCTCTTATACTGCCGCGTGGCCCGGCTGGTGCAACTGATTGCCACTGTTACACGCCAGCTTGCCGTTTCCCTTTTCACGTCGTTCACCTTGAACCGATGTGCTGGATGTATTCTACTGTCCTGATCGATAAATTGATATGATTATGTCTCTATTTGTTTTTAGGAGGCGCGATTGATGGCGAGAGTGGCGGTGACGATCTCTTTGAGCGATGACGAGCGCGCCGAATTGGAGGCGCTGTCTCGTCGTCGCAAGACGTCGCAGGGGCTTGCGCGGCGGGCTCGGATCGTCTTGGCGGCGGCGGAAGGGTTGGAGAACAAGGAGATCGCCGTTCGTCTCGAGGCGAGCGCGGACACCGTGGGCAAGTGGCGTCGCCGCTATGCGGCGGAGGGCCTCGACGGTCTGTACGACGAACCCCGCCCCGGCGCGCCGCGTCAAATCGGCGATGACGCCATCGCGGAAGCGGTCCGGCTGACGCTGGAAGAGACGCCGCCGGACGCGACCCATTGGAGCCTTCGCTCGATGGCGCGGGCGAGCGGCCACGCGCCCTCGACCATTCATCGCATCTGGCGGGCCTTCGGCTTGCAGCCGCATCGCTCGGAGACCTTCAAGCTGTCGAGCGATCCCTTCTTCGTGGAGAAGGTCCGCGACATCGTCGGTCTGTATTTGGCGCCGCCGGATCGTGCCCTGGTTCTCTGTGTCGACGAAAAGAGCCAGATCCAGGCCCTGGACCGTTCCCAGCCCCTCTTGCCGATGCGCCCCGGGCAGGCGGAGCGGCGCAGCCACGACTACAAGCGCCACGGCACGACCTCTCTCTTCGCGGCCCTCGACATCGCCACGGGAGAGATCATCGGCAAATGTTTCCCGCGCCATCGGGCCCGAGAGTTCCGCAAATTCCTCGACCTCGTCGAGGCGAACGTCCCTGCTGATCTCGACATCCACATCGTCATGGACAACTACGGGACCCACAAGACCAAGGCGATCCGCGACTGGTTCGCCAAACGGCCGCGCTGGCAGGCCCATTTCACACCCACCAGCGCCTCCTGGCTGAACCAGGTCGAGCGCTGGTTCGGGCTGCTGACCGACAAGCAGATCAGGCGCGGCGTCCATCGCTCCACCAAGGAGTTGGAGCGCACCATCCTCGACTACATCGACACGACAAACCAGAACCCCAAACCCTTCAAATGGACCAAATCCGCCGATGACATCCTCGGCGCCATCCAGCGCTTCTGCCTCCGAACAATCGAAATCGCTGAACAGCAGGCGAAAATCATGCGAACTTCGGAATCGGGACACTACCGCCAAACCAAGTTAATCGCCGCCGGCGCCGACAAGGGAAATTTACAGGCATTGCCTGATGTTCACCGTAGTCACCCCTACGACGAGTCTTAGCCTCGACGATCATTTCATAAAGCGCCCGGCGGCGACATTCTTTGTCACGGTCGAGGGCGGCGGCATGGCCGAACACGGGATCCTTGCCGGCGATACCCTGATCGTCGACCGTTCACGTACACCAGGCAAGGGTTCCATCGTCATCGCGGCAATCGAGGGCGAGTTGACCGCCCGTCCCTTCGCCGCCCTCGATGGCGAGGAGGCCCACGTCTGGGGCGTCGTTGCCGGGGTGGTGCGAAGCCTGCCATGAGCGTCTACGGACTGGCCGACTGCAACAACTTCTTCGTCTCCTGCGAGCGGGTCTTCCGTCCTGCGCTCGAAGGCCGTCCCGCCGTCGTCCTGTCGTCGAACGACGGCTGCATCGTGGCGCGCAGCGACGAGGCAAAGGCGCTCGGCGTCAAGATGGCACAGCCGGCATTCCAGGCGAAAGACCTCATCGAGCGGCACAGCATTGCCGTCATCAGCGGCAACCTCCAGTTCTATACCGACATGAGCACCCGGGTGATGCAGGTCTTCGGGGAACTCGTCCCGGCGGTGGAGAAATACTCGATCGACGAATGTTTTCTCGATCTCATGGGCATACCGGAAGACCTCACTGCATTCTGCCAAAGACTGAAACATACCGTGCGGCAATGGACCGGGCTGCCGATCAGCATCGGCATCGCAGAGACCAAGACCCTTGCCAAGATAGCCAACCGTCTCGCGAAGACCTCCGCCAAAACGAACGGTGTTCTCGATCTCACCGGTGAGCGCTGGCGCGACAGGGCGCTGGCGTCAACTGAAGTCGGCAATATCTGGGGCATCGGCAGGCAGTACGCTCAAAAACTCAACCGCAACGGCATCATGACGGCCCTCGATCTGACGAGCCGTCCCGATGGTTGGATCCGCAAGGAGATGGGCGTCGGCGGGCTGAAGACGGTGCGGGAATTGCGCGGCGAGGACTGTATAGGCTTCGATAACATGCCCCAGCCCAAGCAGACGACGATGGTCTCGCGGTCCTTCGGTGCGGAAGTGCGCGACTACGACGAATTGGCCAATGCGATCGCCATGTTCGCGACCGATGCAGCGCGCTCCCTTCGCAGGGCCAATCTCGTCTCAACCACGGTGAGCGTGTTCATCGAGACCAACCGTTACGGCAAGAGCCTGCACTATGCTCCGTCCCGCTCAGAGGCGCTTTCGCCCGCGACCAATAACACGAGGCATGTGGTGCGAGCCGCGCTGACCGCCCTGAAGCACATCTATCGCGAGGGGTTGGCGTATAAACGCGCCGGCGTGATGCTGCTCGACCTCGTCGAGGCCGGGCAAGCGCAAGTTTCCCTATTCGATGCGCATGATCCAAGGGACGACAAGCTGATCGAAGCGTTCGACGCCATCAACGACCGGTTGGGGCCGGGAGCGATCCAGTTCGGCCCCGCGGCGCAGACCGCAGCCTGGCGATCGAGCAGCGCCTTCCGCTCGCCCTTCTACACAACCCGTTGGGAAGACATCCCGAAGGTTAAAACCTGAGCCTCGGTAGACCCGGGCGTCGATCCGGGCAGCGGTCCACAAGCAGAAAGTTACACTACGGGCGCGCTGCCTCCGCCAGAACCTGGCGCGCCGGCGAGAGAATGAGGCCGGGGCCTTTCGGGCGGCGGGGACGAGGGCGAGAGAACGGCTTTCGCGGCCCCGCCGGGAGGCCTCGAATGACCCAATCGAAGGCAGTGGCGATCAGGACGGCGATAGCGATAATCGCGTCCCTGTTTCGGGTCGGTTGCATGTCCGGCGGTCATGGGGTGAAGCGGATGACCGGCGCAGAGGGCTCGGCGACATCGCCGGGGGGGGGGGGGGGGGGGCCAGGTCCACGGCCGGAAGCGGCAAGCACGGGATCGCGGCCACGGCAGCTGGAACCATGGCGGGGCTGTTTCCCGGTAGCGGGATCGGCGCCTCGCTCGACCAGGCCGACCGGCTATATGCGGCCCGTTTGCGGCAAGCCGCGTCGGAGACCCGTCCAAGCGGGGTGCCCTCCCGCTGGCACAATCCCAATACCGGCAACGCAGGGGCGATTACGCCAACCCACACCGACAGATCGGCCTGCGGCATCTACTGTCGGGAATAACAGTTCACCGTGACCGCCGGCGGGCGCACCGAGCAAGCACACGGCAGCGCCTGCCGCCAGTCCGGCGGCTCGTGGCGGGTATCGAACTAACCCCACGCTCGCCCGGAGTGCCCTGCTCGACGCAGTAGCGGCGGGGATCGATTCAACCGTCCTTGCACGGTCCAGCCGTTCCGGCCCCATCCGGTTCCGTCACGCCGCCGAGAGCGAGAGCTTGAGCCAAAGGCGGGCGAGGGCGGATGCCGAAGAGGGTGTCCCCGCCCGGTTCCGCATTCACGCAATCCCGGAGACCGACATGCACGACCCCGAACGCGATATCCGCGACATCCCGCTGTCCCAACTCGAACTCTCGCCCGACAATGTGCGCAAGACGCCGGCCGATGCTTCGGCCTTCACCGAGCTCAAGGCCTCGATCGCCGCCCACGGGCTGCTCGAGAACCTGATTGCCCGCGCCATGGAACCCGGCACGGATGGTGCCGCGCGCTACGCGGTGATCGCCGGCGGACGGCGGCTGGCCGCGATGCAGGCGCTGGCCGCCGAGGGCGCGCTGGACGAGGACCACCCCGTGCCCTGCCGCATGATCGGAAATATCGTGGCGGCCGAAGAAGTTTCGCTGGCCGAGAACAGTGTCCGCGCCGCCATGCACCCGGCCGATCAGGTCGAGGCGTTCCGCCGCCTGGCCGATGCGGGCAGCACGGCGGCCGCCATCGCGGCGCGCTTCGGGGTCTCGGAGCGCACCGTGGAGAAGCGGCTGCGGCTCGGCAACGCCGCACCGGTGCTGCTCGAGGCCTACCGCGCGGGCGAAATCGATCTGGACACATTGATGGCCTTCGCCGTCACCACGGATCATGCGCGCCAGAGCGCGGTCTGGGCGGCGGTGAGCCAGCAGGGCTACCGGCCCGGCGCTTGGCAGATCAAGCGCCTGCTGACCGAGGACCGGGTTCCGGCCACCTCCGCAATCGTGCGTTTTGTCGGCATCGAGGCTTACGAGGCGACGGGCGGCAAGATCGACCGCGACCTGTTCGCCGAAGAGGACGAGCGGGGAATCTGGTTCGACGATCCCGATCTCTTGAACAAGCTCGCCATTGACAGCCTCCAGGTCGCGGCGAGGGAACTGGAGACGCGCTGGAAATGGGCCGAGGCGCGGCTCGACGTGGACTGGAGCGCCACCGCCGCCTTCGGGCGGGTGCGCCCACAACCGGCCGAGCCGACGGACGGGGAGAAGGCCGAGATCGAACGCTTGCGGACCCGCAACGACGAACTCGCCAACATGGACGACGACGGCTGGACCGAAGAATTGGTCGAGGAAGCCGAGTCCAACGAGACGCGGCTCGACGAGATCGAGGCCATGATCGAGGCCCGCGCGGTCTACCGGCGCGAGGATATCGCCATCGCCGGGTGCATCGCCACCGTCGGCAACGACGGCGAACTCAAACTGATCCAGGGCCTGGTCAGGCCCGAGGACATGCCCGCGCGCGAATCCAACGATGCGAACATGGCCGGACAAGACGATACCGGCGACGGGGAGAGCGCCAGTTCCAGCATCGAGGCTCCCACACTTGCGGCTCCCCTCGCTTCGCTCGGCGATGCGGAAGCCGAGGCGCGCAAGGAAGCGGGCGTCGGCATCGGCCTCGCCGACGACTTGCGGGCCATCCGCACGGCCATCGTCAAGAGCCAGCTCGCCTGCGACTTCGAGGCGGCCTTCGATCTGCTGCTGTTCCAGCTTGCCCGCGGCGTGTTCACCAACGGCTACCATGACGACGCACTCGACATCAGGGCAACCGAGACCCCGGACCGTCCGGCCATGCGGGTCAACGACGATGCTTTCGGCACCGTCAATGTCGGCGAGAAGCACCTCGAGATCGACCGTGCCGCGCAAAAGCTAGACTGGACCGGCCTGTCCGATGACGAGGCCTTCGCCGAGCTGCGGGCGCTTCCCGAACAAGACAAGCGGACCCTGTTCGCGTCCTGCGTCGCGCGCACGCTAAAGGGCCAACTGGCGTTCGAACCCAAGGCCCGGGCTGAGGTCGAAGCGACCGTGGCCCGGCTCGACATCGATTTCGCCGCCGCTGTCCGCGGCAACCGCGATCAGGTCTGGACCGCCGATCTGCTGTGGTCACGGTTGCGCAAGGATCGAATCCTCGCCATCGCCCGCGAAACGCTGGGCGAGACCTGGGCGCAAGCGGAGGCCAAGCAGAAGAAGGCGGACATCGCCAAGGCGATGCAGGACGCATTCGCCCACGGAGACGATGTGCCCGCCGGGGTCACGGCCGAGGGCCGCGCCTCGGCAATCGCCTGGACGCCGCCGGGCTTCCGCGCCTTCGATACGGGCACCGTCGACGACAGCGGTGCGGCAGATGACGAGAGGAAAGCCGCTTCCGATCCGCAACCCGCGGCAGCGGATATGCCGTTGGAGGATGCGCCGGAAGATGATGGCGATGACGCCGACGGTGGCGCCGATCCATCGGGCGCCGACAGCGACACCTCGCAATCCGGGGAACCGGGGGCCGGTGCGCTGCCGGACAATGATCCTGAGCCCACTCCGGTGGAGGCGACGCGTCGTCCCATGAACGTGAGCGTTCCTTGCATCGTCGAGAGCAACGATGCTCCCGCCGTGGCCGAACGCCGCGCCACGGCACTCGCCTCGGCCATGAACGTGGATGCAACGGTCCCGGTTGCGGCGTCCGCGCCGGAAGTGGCCGGCCCGCCCGCCGCCGACACGGGCGACCATGACGTGTCCGTAGAGCGGGAACAGGTCCTGGCCCCGCCGCGCGGCAACGGCCGCGACAACAAAGCGGAGTTGCTGGAGATACCGGCCTTCCTGCGCCGCGGCTGAGCCACCGCGTTCTTCCCTCACGACAACGCCCCGCCGGCTTCATACCGGCGGGGCGTTTCTAATTCCCGCATCGACAACCAGGAGTTTCCCAATGTCTACCGCACAGAATGCCGTTACGGCCGAGCCCGGCAATGGTTCAGCCACCATCCGCGCCCGGGTGGGCGACAGCGCCATCGACAAGGTGACACGGCTGTTTTCGGCCGGCCTTGCCGATATTTTCACCGAGACGCTGCAAAACTCACGCCGTGGCGGCGCCACGCGCGTTACCGCGACCATCGAGCAGGACGGAGATACTACCCGCGTTACTCTCATCGACGATGGCGCCGGGATCGCCGATCCTGCGGTCCTGCTGACCTTCGGCGAGAGCGGCTGGAAGGCCGGCATCGCCGAGGCGGAGGACCCCGCCGGGTTCGGGCTTCTCGCTCTCTCGCGCCGGGGCTGCACCCTGCGCTGGCGCGTCCCCGGCGGGGACCCAAGCCCTGGCTGCCGCCTGGTGCTGGAGCCTGTTCACTTTCTCGGCCGCGATGCGGCCCATGTCGTCCCGGACGACAGCGCCCCCTGGCCGCATGGAACCGCGGTCACCTTCGAGGCGTCCGAGGCGCCCCACGCGGTCCGCGCGTTCCTTGAGACCGCCGCGCGGCATTATCCCCTGCCGGTGACCATCGACGGCGCGACCGTCGAGCGCCGTGCTTTCCTCGACGGCGCGTTCCATGTGGAACCATGGAAGGGCCTCGTGTTCGGCGTCTTCAAGGACAGCCATGCGGGCTACCGCGTCCCCGACGTCAACTTCCACGGCCTGACCCTGCCGGTGCGCCTGCCCCAGGTCGACACGGTGGAAGGCGGCGTCTGGTCGGCGCGCGCCGACATCGACTCGTGCCCCGATCTGGAGCTGGTATTGCCGGCACGGAAGGAAGCGGTGGAGACTCCGTTTCTGGAAGATATGCGCGAGGCCGCGCGGCTTGCCGTCTACCGCACCATGGCGCAGGCCGATCCGGCTCCGCGGGTTGCCTGGACCGACTGGCACAGGGCGAAAGAGGCCGGGATCGAGATGCCCGAGCCGCCCGCCGAACTGCGCCCCTGGCGTCCCGCCATCGCCGACACGGACTATTGGGACGAGCGGTCCGCCTTTACGGCGGTGGGTTCCTGCGCGCTGGTGATGCAGGCCGACCCCGAGCCGCCCGAGGCCCAGGCGCTCCATCGCGCCCTCGGCCTTGCCGGGCTCCAGGACGGATCGGAACGCACGCTCAAGCTGTTCGCCCCCGAGCCGCGTTTCGAGGGTTATCCCTGGTACGACGCGCTCGCGCGCGTCACCGGCATCGAGACCCTTGTTACCGTGGATGGCGCCGTTCGTTCGCTGGATTACTTCACCAACCGGGAGAACGGCGGCGAGCCGGAACGGCCCGAGACCATCGTGATGCACCTGAATGTCCTGCATCCGCCCAAGTCCCCGCGCCATTGCTTCCGCAAATGCGACACCATCGCCGTTCCCGCCGATCTCGCATTCGCGGGCGAGGCCTGGTCGTCGGTCCATGATGCGCTGCCCCTGGTGACGGCGGACAGCGATATCGCGCCCGAGGAACTCGCCCGATTGTTGCGCGCCGCATACTTCAGTCCCAGCGACGACGCGGAGGCGGACTCCTGGGAGACGCAACTCACCCGCTTCGAGGAAACCGCCCTGCATATGTCGCTCAAGCTCATGTGCTCGGTCGAGGAAGCCCGCCAGCGCACCATCGCCGATGCGGTATGGCGGGAAATCTTCTGGCTCATGCCGCGCGACCGCACGGTCACCATCGTGGTGCGCGGCGGCAAGGTCAGCGTCGATATCGGACCCGTATGCACGGAAGCCGCAATCGATGCCGGTAATGTGGAGATGGTCCAATGACATATTTTACCGTCTGTTGCGGTTACGCATCCCACTACCACAACACTGTCCCGGTCGAAGCCGATACCCTCGACGCGGCGCTGGAAAAGGCCATCGAGCAAGCCGGCGACGATCCCCACTGGAAGTCCGTCGACCAAGCCAGTCAAACATTCGTCGAGGCCCTGGCCGAGGGCATGGATGCCGACCCCTGGGGCGACACCGCCATCCCCGTTCCCGACCGTTTCACTAAAAAAGGCGAGCCGCCCGTGGTCACGCTGACCGGCCTCCGCCCGCCCGGCGGCATCGAGGTCACGGGCGGCACCGTCCGCATTCGCATCATTGAACACGCCGGCACGGTCGCGACGGAGGTCACCGATCCGCCCGCCCCGCCGGGCAACAAACCTCTGGTCACGATCGGACGCAGAGCCGATCGCGCTCTGGATGTGGCCGCCGGCGGAGGCCGTGCACGCGTGCTCATTCTGGATCCCGGCGACACCGGACCGCCGCCGGCCGGCTGACCGCCGTCGGCATTCGTCCATCGCTATCCGCCTGCCTTGCGCCACTCCGGGCCGGGGGCCGTCTTTCGGCTCGGCGCGGACGGCCTTGGTGCGGCTGCATCCCGATCATCGATATTCGAGAGGACCATTCCATGAAACTGCTCACTGAAGAACAGCGCACGAAGCTGCTTGCAAATGGGACCCGAAGGGGGGCCGACCACAAGCCCGTGGTCAAGTGGTTTAACCCATGCGGTGCGGGCACTTGGCTGCTGTCCGAACTCGATCCAGAATACCCGGATGAGTGTGCATTCGGCCTGGCTGATTTGGGCTTCGGCACACCCGAATTAGGGTCGATCGGCTTACTTGAATTGATCGAATACCGGGGGCCCTTCGGGCTCGGCATAGAGCGTGATATTCACTTTACCGCCAATTATTCCTTGTCAATTTACGCCGAGGCCGCGCGCGCCGCCGGGCATATCGTCGAATCGGGACCCGAACTCGAAGCCGCTGCCCGCATCCTCGCCGGCATGTAGGCGGACGCCGCAGCTTCGGCAAAGCCGGCGAACCGGCCGCGACGGACGGGACCCGTAAGCGGCAGGGCGGCGTTCCACCGCCGGCAACCCTGAACGGCGGCGCCGCGACCGCTTCCCGGCCGCGCTCCACGAACCCTGCCCGGACATGTGCCAAGCCACAGGCCGGCGAGAGCCGGTGTCGAAGCCAGGGCCGGGGCAAAGGGCGGGCCGTCCGAGGGGGCCGTCCGCGCCGCAACTCATCCACCCCACCTGCCAGCCTGGAGCATGCCATGACCGAGCCCGATACCATCTCCGCCGACTACTCGCTGCGCCCGAGCGAACTCGCCAGCACCCTGGCGCTGCTGGTCGAAGCCCGCCAACCGGTGGTGGTCTGGGGTGCCCCAGGGTGCGCCAAGAGTCAGATCGCCCAACAGGTCGCGGCGCAAGCCGGCCGCGAGTATGTCGATGTCCGCGCCCTGCTGTTGGATCCGGTCGATCTGCGCGGCATCCCGTGGCGCGACGGCGCCGACCGCACCCGCTGGGCGCCGCCTGCCTTCCTGCCGCCGTCCGACGCGGACGGAAGCTGGCTGATCAACCTGGAGGAACTGCCCTCGGCCCTGCCGATGGTGCAGGCGGCCCTGTACCAGCTCGTGCTCGACCGCAAATGCGGCGAGTACGAACTCCCCGAGGGCGCCGCGCTGATCGCCTGCGGCAACCGTGAGGGCGACCGCGGCGTCGTCCACCGCATGCCGGCGCCGCTCGCCTCGCGCTTCGTCCATCTGGAGATCCGGGTCGATGCGACGGACTGGTGCGCCTGGGGTGCAGCAAATGGAATCGCTCCGGAGGTGCTTTTTTTCGTGTCGATGCGGCCCGAGTTGTTGCATGCCTTCAACCCCCAATCGACGGAGAAGGCTTTCCCGTGTCCGAGGACATGGGAGATGGTCTCGAACATCGTGCACCGCCGGGGTGGCCTCGATCCGGTGGCCGAGCGGGCCCTGTTCCGGGGCACCGTCGGCGAGGCCGCGGCGGTCGAGTTCTCGGCCTTCCTGCAAGGTCTGGCACGAACTGCCCCATCCCCGCACCGTCATCGACGATCCCGAGGGCGCCGTGGTCCCCGGCAACGCCAGTGCGCTGATCGCGCTCTGCGGCTCGCTCTACAGGATGGCCGACGACATCAATCTCGGCGCCATCGTCACCTACGCCACAAGGCTCCGGCGCGAGGTCGGCGAGTTCCTCGTCGGCTCCTGCATCCGCCGCGAGCCCGCGCTCCAGCACACCCAGGCCTTCATCCAGTGGGCCGCCGCCAAAACCCGCTGACACTACATCAGGAGACCAATGCCATGAACCTCACCCATGACGCCATGCTCGTCAGCCTGCGGATCAACAGCTGGTCCGGCAGGCTCTACGACCGCCAGGCCAGCCAACAGGTCGCCATCCATAACGATGCCGACACCAACGCCGGGCGCTACAACAAACGCCTCCTGCCCAAGCAGGCCTTCGCCGCGCTGGCCGCGACCATGAGCAATGCGAGGACCAGTCACAATGCCAACACCTTGCCCTGGGACGACCAGGGCGGCCGCCTGCTCACCGTCGCCAACTACGAGCGCTACACCGCGGCGCTGGACACATTGGTCGAGCGCGTGGTGCGCGAGCGCGCCCGCTTCATCGAGGACTACGACGATTACGTCGACCAGGCCCGCCTCGACCTCGGCCGGCTGTTCCGCCTCGAGGACTATCCCGGCACGGAGGCGCTCCAGGGCAAGTTCGCCATTCGCTACCGCATCGTTCCGGTCCCCGACGCGCGCCACTTCATGGCCGATCTGGCCCAGGGCGAGACCGAGCGCGTCAAGCGGGATATCGAGCAACAGGTCCGGGCCCGTCTCAACGATGCGCAGCGCGATCTCTACCGGCGCCTGGGCGAGGCGGTCGAGCGTGTCGGCGAACGCTTGCGCGAGGACGAGAACGGCAAGCCCCTGGTGTTCCGCGACAGCCTGATCGAGAACATCAGGGAACTGGTGGACGTCGTGCCCCGGCTCAACATCTTCGCCGACGATGATCTGACCATGCTGTGCCGGGAGGTGAAGGATAAATTCGCCGGTATCGAGCCCAATGCCCTGCGCCCCTCGGGCCGCTTCGATCCCAACCTGCGCCGGCAGGTCAAGCGCGACGCCGATGCGCTCAAGGCGCAATTCGCGGGCTACTTCGCGCCCGCCGCCGAGAACAGGGAAGCAGCATGATGGCCGCCCGCTCGGAATCCGCCCGGCGCGTCAGCGACTGCGTGACCGCGCTGCTGCGCGACCAGCCCTTCTTCGGCAGCCTGGCGTTAAGGCTGCCGATACGTGCCGACGAAACCCGCGAGACCCTGGCCAGCGATGGCAAGGACATTCGCTACGCGCCCCAATGGGTGGCGGACACCGATGCCGACCGGATCAAGGCCGCGCTGGCGCGCGTAGTCCTGGCCTGCGCGCTCAAACATCACACCCGGCGGGGCGGCCGCGACCCGGAACGCTGGCAACGGGCCTCGCAGCTGGTCACCCACGGCCTGCTGCGGGACGCGGGCTTCGTCCTGCCGCCAGAGGCCGAGGCCTGGGACGGCATCAGCGCCGAGCAAGCCTACGACCGGCTTCCGGAACCATCGGACGGCGGGGCGGACCAGAATAGCGCCACGCCGTCCGGGGACGGAGACGGCAATGCGCGCACGGACGACCCGCAACCCAGCGACGGTGGTGACGATCAGAACGCTCCGTCCGATCCAACCGATGACGGCAGTCCGCAAGAGCAGGACGAGCCGGGATCGGGCAGCAACAGCTCGGGCTCGAAACCATCCGGGCAGACGCCGGCCAGCCACGACCCTTGCGGCACCGGCGAGGTCATGGACGCGGACGAGCGCCGCGACGACGCCACCGGCCAGTCCGGCGAATCGCCTCTGGACACGCCCGCCGAGGAGCAGGCGTGGGACGAGGCCATGCACCAGGCCGCGAGCCTCGCACGGGCGCAAGGCAACGCGCCAGGCGCGGTCGAGGAGACGATCCGGCAAGCGCACCGGAGCATCCTCGACTGGCGGTCGCTGTTGCGCCGCTACATGACCGATGCCGCGCGCCGCGATTATAGCTGGAGTGTCCCCAACCGCCGCTTCATCGACAGCGGCCTCTATCTGCCCTCGATGCATTCGGAGGGTATCGACGCCATCGCCATCATCATCGACACCTCCGCCTCGCTGCCGGGCGAAACGCTGGCCCTGTTCTGGGCCGAGGTCCGCGAGATCGCCGCCGAACTGCAGCCGGACAGCATCTATGTCCTTCAGGTCGACGCGGTGCTGCAGGACGCGGCCGAGTATCCCGCCGGGGAACTGCCGGACAGCATCACGATCAAGGGCCGCGGCGGGACCGATTTCCGGCCTGGCTTCGCATGGCTCCATGAGCATGGGGTGCATCCAAACTGCTGCCTCTACCTGACCGACATGGAATGCGACAGCTACCCCGAGGCCGAGCCCGGATATCCTGTGATTTTTTGCAACTGGGGGCCCCCGCCGGGGACAAGGAACCGCGAGCCCTGGGGCGAGCGCATCGACATCGGACCAGCCTGATACCGCGGGCCGCGCCCGCATAATCCTCCATATCCGTGCCCCCGCCCGCAAGGAGGCGGGTTGCGCTGAGGCCGGGTGAACCGGGGCCGGGAGAGCGAGGACACCGGCTTCCGGCATCACCCGGCCCTTCGCCGGAGCCGTAAGGCCTCGGCCACGGTTCCGGCCCGCCCTTTCCAATTGGGAGATCATTCATGCTCGACGCCCAACCGGCGGCGAACGCGCCCGCGCGTCCGCCCGCCTCCAGCCTCTTCACCCATCCCCAGCGATTGCCGATGCCCCGGGCGTCCGCTCCAAGCCTGCCGCGTTGCTGGCCGCCGCAACCGCTCTGCTTCCCGAGCTGGAGGCGGGCCGGGCGCTCGATGCAAAGACCCTGCGCGAGGCCATGAGCGCGGCCTTCGGCGCCAGCGACACGCAAGGCGCCTGGGTCTGGAAGGACGCCTACGAAGCGGCCGAAGCCGCGATGGTGCTGTTCATCCAGCGTTACGGCCGCCTCATGCGCCGCGAGGCCGGCGCCGGACCCGGATCCGCCGCCGCCATGCTCGCCATGCTGGAAACCCTGGCGGCCCTGGAGCCGTCCCAGACAAGGCGGTCGGAAGAACAGCTTGCCCTGCAACAGTTCTCCACCCCCTTGCCGCTCGCCTACGCCGCGCTGCAAGCCGCCGCCATCCGGCCCGGCGACATCGTGCTGGAGCCCTCGGCCGGCACCGGCATGCTCGCCGTCATGGCCGAATGCGCCCTCGGCAAGCGCACCGATGACGCGCGATCGGGGAATCCCCTGCACCTGAACGAGATCGCCGCCGTCCGCGCCGGGTTGCTTGCCGGATTGTTCGCACACGCGCCGGTCACCCGCCACAACGCGGAGTCCATCGCCGATTATCTGCCGGGCCTGCGTCCCACCGTGGTGTTGATGAACCCGCCGTTTTCGGCGAGCCCCGGGGTCCAGCGCATCCGCCATGACGCGGATTTGCGTCACCTCCGTTCCGCCTTCTCCATGCTTCCGGCGGGCGGGCGGCTGGTGGCGATCACGTCGGCCGGTTGCATCCCCGGCGATGCCGCCTGGAGCCGCGCCTTCGAACGGCTCGATCCACCGCCGCGCACCGTCTTTTCCATCGCCATCGACGGGCGCGCCTACGCCCGGCGCGGCACGACCTTCGATACCCGGCTGACCGTAATCGATCGATCCCGCGAACGCATCCGGACGTTCCGATCGACGCACGGGCATCCGTCCCCACCGCCGCCGGGTTGCTTGCAGCCATCGCCGCCAATGTGCCGCAACGGCAGGCGGTCGTGCCAATTGCCGCGGCACCTTGTTCCGGCCGGCGATCTGTTCGGCCATGCCGCCGCACGGCCGGCCCCGCGAAAGCGGGCGGTGGCCGCCGCGCCCCAGGCAAAACCTGCCGCGGCGCAGGTCCACGATTGGGGGCCGGTGGCCGAACTCGACTACGAGAACCGTCCGCCAACCCGAGCAAGGCACGGCAAGCGAACCGGAGGCCACCCATGCCGGGGTCTACGAGCCCTGGCGGGCCCGGACCGCGCGCATTCCCGGCGCCTGCGAACATCCAACACCGCTGGTGCAATCCGCCGCCATGGCGGCGGTGCCCCATCCCGTGCCGTCCTACCGCCCGATGCTGCCCGTGCGTATCGTGACGGACGAACTGCTGTCCGACGCCCAGCTCGAAAGCGTCATCCTCGCCGGTCAGGCCCACGGCCGCCATCTTTCCGCGCTCTACCGCATCGGCGAGGGCTGGGAGACCGTCGCGCGTGTCGCCGACAATGAAGATGACAACGGCGATGACGGCGATAGCGTCCCGGAGATCGCCAATAAAGCAGATAAGGGAGAAGCCGGAAGCGCCGGTCTTGAACCCGCCACCGATGCCACCGGCGACGGCGAAGCCCTGTCCGCGCCGGTGCGTTTCCGGCGCGGCTGGATGCTGGGCGACGGCACCGGCTGCGGCAAGGGCCGCCAGGTCGCCGCCATCATCCTCGACCACTGGCTGCGCGGCCGCCGCCGGGCGCTGTGGCTGTCCGCCTCCGACAAGCTGCTCGAGGACGCGCGCCGCGACTGGGCCGCGATCGGCGGCAGCGAGGCCGACATCATCCCATTGGGCAAGTTCCGCCAGGGGGCCGATATTCCTCAAGAGGCCGGGATCCTGTTCGCCACCTATGCAACCTTGCGCTCGCCCGCCCGCCAGGGAAAGCGCTCGCGCCTCGAACAGATCGTCGGCTGGCTCGCGGACGGGCATGGATGAAGGCTCCCGCCATGCCTATGGCGGCGTCATCGTGTTCGACGAGGCGCACGCCATGGCCAACGCCGCCGGGTCCAAGGGATCGCGCGGCGATACGGCCCTCGCAGCAGGGCCGCGCCGGATTGCGTTTGCAGAACGCCTTGCCCGATGCCCGTATCCTCTATGTCTCCGCCACCGGGGCCACCACCGTGCCCGGCCTGGCCTATGCGCGGCGCCTCGGGCTGTGGGGCGGGGCGGATTCAGGCGGCGAGACGCCCTTCGAGCAACGCACCGACTTCGTCACCGCCATGGAGGCCGGCGGGGTCGCGGCGATGGAGGTGGTGGCCCGCGATCTGAAGGCCCTCGGGCTCTACCAGGCCCGTGCGCTCAGCTATGACGGGGTCGAGGTCGAGCCGCTCGAACATCCGCTCACGCCCGAACAGCGGCGCATCTACGACGCTTATGCCGGGGCCTTCAAGGTGATCCACCGCAATATAGAAGACGCGCTCAAAGCCACCGGCATCATGGAGGGCGATGCCACCCTCAACAAGAATGCCAAGTCCGCCGCGCTGTCGGCTTTCGAGGGCGCCAAGCAGCGCTTCTTCGGCCATCTCCTGACCGCCATGAAATGCCCCTCGCTGATCCGGGCGATCGAGGCCGATCTCGAGGCCGGCCATGCCTGCGTCATCCAGCTGGTCTCCACCGGCGAGGCTTTGCTGGACCGGCGCATCGCCGATATCCCCGTCTCTGAATGGGACGACATCTCCGTCGACCTGACGCCACGAGAAGCATGCCTGGAATATCTGGCGCACGCCTTCCCGGTGCAATTGCAGGAACCGTTCACCGACGACGAGGGCAACCTGATGTCGCGGCCTGTGACCGACGCCGGGGGCAACCCGGTCTTGTGCCAGGAAGCCGTGGCCGCCCGCGATGCGTTGATCGAGAAGCTCGCGGCCTTGCCGCCGGTGCAGGCGGCGCTGGACCAGATCCTCCACCGCTTCGGCGGCGAGGCCGTCGCCGAGGTCACCGGACGCTCGCGCCGGGTCTTGCGCATCGCCGATTCATCCGGCGAACGCCTGGCGCTGCGCAACCGCCCGGCCTCGGCCAACCTCGCCGAGACCGCCGCCTTCATGGCCGGCGATAAACGCATCCTCGTCTTCTCCATGGCCGGCGGCACCGGGCGCAGCTATCACGCCGATCTCGGCTGCGGCAATACCGCGCGGCGTATCCATTACCTGCTGGAGCCGGGCTGGCGGGCCGACCAGGCGATCCAGGGACTGGGCCGCACCCATCGAACGCACCAGGCCTCGGCCCCCTTGTTCCGCCCGGTCACCACCGATGTGAAGGGCGAGCGGCGCTTCATCGCCACCATCGCCCGGCGTCTCGACAGCCTCGGCGCCATCACCCGGGGACAGCGCGATTCGCAGACCGCCATGGGCGGCGGCGACGCCACCCTGTTCCGGGCCAGCGACAATCTGGAAAGCCCCTACGCCAAGGTGGCGCTGCGCCAGTTCTACATCGCGCTGTGGCGCGGCAACATTGCGGGCTGGTCCATGGACCGCTTCGAGGACGCCACCGGGCTGAAGCTGATCTGGGAAGGCTCGCTCAAGGAAGACCTGCCGCCGATGCCCCGGTTCCTCAACCGCCTGCTGGCCCTGCCCATCGCCGAGCAGAACGAACTGTTCGCCGAGCTGGAAACCCGCATCGAGGCCAACATCGAACAGGCCATCGAGGCCGGGACCCACGAGCAGGGCGTCGAGACGATCCGGGCCGACTCCCTCACCGTGGCCTCGCGCGAGACGGTTCACGTTCATGAAGCCTCGGGCGCCGCCACCGAGCTTGTCGAGATCGTCCGCCGCGACCGGCTCGTGCCGCTCCGGCCGACGATGCCCTCGCCTTGCGCGACGGGCGGCCCGTCATCAACACCCGCTCGAAGCGTGCCGCCGTGGTTCTGCCCGCGCCGTCGCGGATGTTCGAGGACGGCGGGGTCGAGGCCCGGGTCCGCCTGGTCCGTCCCGCCGCCCGCGAGCCCATGGCCGCGGAGGAACTTGCCGCCTCGAACTGGGAGGATGCCGGCGAAGATCGTTGGCGCGCGTTGTGGGATGCGGAGATCGAGGGGCTGCCCAGCCACACCGAATCCCGCCTGTGGCTGGTCACCGGCCTGCTGCTCCCCATATGGGACCGGCTGCCGGGCGAGAACATGCGGGTGCGCCGGCTTGCGACCGATGCCGGGGAAAGCCTGCTCGGCCGGGTTCTGACGCCCGAGCAGGCGCACGCCTTCCGCGACGCCTTCGGGCTGGCCGGCGGACCGCTCATGAGTTCGGCCGAGATGCACGAGGCGATCCTGACCCGCGGCGCGTCCTTCGATCTCGCCAACGGCTGGCGCCTCGCAAGGCGGCGCCTGATGGGCGCCGTGCGCGTCGAGATCGAGGGGCCGGCCGACGGCGACCTCGCGGCGCTCAAGCGCATGGGCTGCACCACCGAGATCGTCTCGTGGCGCACCCGTGTGTTCGTGCCCGAATACATCGACCTCGGCCGCATCCTCGAACGCTGGCCGCTCGCCAATACCAACCCGGCGTAAACCCGCACGCTCCCGCCCGGTATCCGGCGCGGGGCGTCCGAACCCTTGCTGCCGCCCGCTACGCGCGCTTCCGGGAAATTGCGCCTTTGCGCCGCCCGCAGGCACGCCAGTCCAACAGCCTGCCATATGGAAGGATATTGCCATGACGTCTCATACGCTGCCCGACGATCCCGTCTATGCGTTTTGTCCCAGTTATGACCTCGACAACATGCCGCAGCAGATCCGAATCGTGTTCGCCGATATCCCGGGCTACGTCCCCACGGCGTTGGTTGCGCTCACACTCGATGACGCCCTGCGAATCTGCGATCGCCTGAACGCCCGGCTCGGACTCGACCGGGATGCCTGGTCCGCCATCGCCGGCCGGCCATGTCCGCCGCCCGCGATGAAACCACCCATTGAACGTACCGTACCGGCCGGTTTACAGCCGGCAGCGTGCCCTCCGGCATGTTCGGGCTACAGGCAGGTGGGGCAAGCCATGTCGCGTGATCCTCCCACCCGAACGTTGCGGCACATGGAGGCCGAGGCCAGCACGGCAGGGGCGGTCCGGGCGGTGCACGGGAGGCAATTCTCCCGGCATCGCCGCCATTCTGTCATGCAATGCACGGAGGAACCCGATGTTCGACACCCTCACACCACGCTCCACGACCGGCGAGTTCGAAACCATGCCCTGCGCCCGGCCCGATCCCGGCGGGTTCCTGCTGGAAGCCCGGACCGGCACACGCGAAGCTGCAGCTCACATGAAGGATCTGGCGGAACGCTTCGCCGAACTGCGGAACGCCATCATGCGTCTGCCCGGCAACCCGTCCTGCGACGACCGCGCCGGGCTCCGCCACCAGCTTCTCCATCTCGGAACACACCTTGATGAGCGCGAGGGGCAGCCTCGACGACGCCGTCATCGCCATCATGGACGCCAACGACGCGGCCCTTTGATGATCCGCGCGGCGGTTGCCGGGCAAAGTCGTGCCAGCGGTTGCCGCCGTGCGATGCCACCGAACTCTCCGGCCTGCCTCGACCAACGTGCAAGAGAGTTTGAGGAAGGCAAAGAGAAGGGCGACGCGCCCAAGGGAAAAGAGAGTTCCCTCCGGGCGGTGTCTCAACCCCATCAACCGGAGGTGCCAGATGTTCGATTCCAGACATACCTCGACCGAGTCCAACGACACCCTTTTCAATCCCGGCAGCACAGGCGATGCCGATCCAGACTTCGCCGCACCGCTTCCCGACGCCGGCGCGCTGCTGGCCGCGGTCGGAATGCCGGCCCACGCGATCCGCGAGGTTCTCGGCTCCCGGACATATACCGGGGCGGACGGCTGAATAGAGAAAGAGGGGGGCTTAGAGAAGTGTGAAGGGGGAAGGGTCGAGAGAGGCCTGACCCCGTTCGCTAACCCGATGTCATAACCCGGATCATAGGAGATTGATCATGTTCGGACTGAATAACGCCCAGTTGATCGGACGCCTCGGCGCCGACGCCACCATCAGCCATCTCACCAACGGCGGCCGTGTCGCCAACGTCTCGATCGCGACCGACGAAAGCTACCTCGACAAAAACTCGGGCGACAAGGTGGACCGCACCGAGTGGCACCGCATCGTCACCTTCCAGGACGGCCTGGTGGAGATGATGGAGAAGCACGCGAAGAAGGGCCGCCTGGTCTACGTCTCGGGCAAGCTGCAGACCCGCAAGTGGCGCAAGGACGGCGAGGACAGCGACCGGTTCTCGACCGAGATCCTGCTGGTCCCCGGCGGCAGGGTCCAATTCTCTCGATAAGCCGAACGGCAACGGCGCGCCGGCGATGAACGGCGACGCCGTGCCTTCCGCCGAAACCGCCGCGACGGTGGATGACAGCGAAATTCCGTTCTAGCGGGCTTCCTCCCTCCCGCATAACTCAGGGCCAGTCCCCGCCAAGTTGGCGTGGGGCTGGCCCTTCTTTTTTGCCGGCGCGTTCGAGCCGCCTCCACAGAGTTCCCAAAGCGTTGACGCGGAGCGGCCGCGCTGCGCGCTCCGCTCCCGCGGCCCTCACCGGCAAGAGTTCGAGGCGGGCCTGAAGGGGGCGTCCCGCAACAGGCACGAGAGGTTCCCCATGCAACCGTTTCACGCCATCGCTCCCCTAAGGAATCGCACCCCATGAACGCCACTGAAATTGCCGCTGCGTTAAGCACACGGGCCGAAGACGTATGCCGCCGCTACCTTCCCCGCGGACGCAGGCAGGGCAGATACTGGACCATCGGCGACACAAGCGGCGCCAAGGGGCGCTCGCTCTTCGTGCGCCTGGCGCCCCCCGGCATACCCGGAAAATGGACCGAATATGTTGCGGTGTTGGTTATGTTGCGTATTCGCGATTGGGTGCATTCCCACAGACGATCGACGTCTTCTAAGCAACATAACGTCAGCGCATTCGTCCTGAATGAACTGGCCGAGTCCCGAGCATCACCGCTCACCGACGCCATGACCGACCGGCTCAAGGCGGACGGGCGGGGGATGTATGATGCCCCGTGACGCTTCCGAGCTGGCGCATCGTCTCGCCCGTGATGCCGAGGCGGTTTGCCGTCGCTACCTGTCCAACGGGCGGCGCCAGGGGCGCTACTGGATGGTGGGCGACGTTCGCAATACGCCCGGCCGGTCGATGTTCGTCCGGCTCAGCGGACCGGATTCCGGTCCCGGTGCTGCCGGGCATTGGACCGATGCCGCAACGACCGAGTATGGCGACCTCCTCGACGTGGTCCGTGAGAGCTGCGGATTCATTGACTTTCGCGACGTCGCCGATGAGGCACGACGCTTCCTGTGTCTGCCGCGCGCTGAACCGCGGCGTACCCCAAGACCTGCTCGCACACCTGTCCCGGCCGGGTCACGAGAGGCCGCGCAGCGGCTGATCGCCATGTCGCAGCCGATCCGCCGGACGCTCGTCGAGACTTATCTGCACAATCGCGGCATCAAGGCTGTTCATGATGCGGGCGCACTGCGGTTTCATCCACGCTGCTACTATCGCCGGGACGGCAGTCCGCCGACTGAGACCCGACCGGCGATGATCGCTGCCGTTACGGATCTCTCCGGCGCCATCACCGGCGCGCATCGCACTTGGCTCGCGCCGGACGGCTTCGGCAAGGCGCCCGTCGACACGCCGCGACGAGCCATGGGTAATCTCCTCGGCCATGCCGTCCGCTTTGGCGCGGCCGGCGACGTCCTCGCAGTCGGCGAAGGCATCGAGACGATGCTGACGCTACGCTTTGCGCTGCCTGCCATGCCGATGGCTGCCGCGCTCTCGGCCAACCACCTTGCCGCCGTTCTGCTCCCTCTGACGCTGCGTCGACTCTACATCGCCCGCGACGCCGATCCCGCGGGTGACATGGCGCTCGCGGCATTGACCGAACGCGCCGAAGCAGCGGGCATTGAGGCGCTAGCCCTCTCTCCGCGGATAAGCGACTTTAACGATGACCTGCGTGCATTCGACCTCGACGCGCTTCGGGCGGCACTGCGCATCCAGCTCGCGCCGCAGGATATCGTTCACTTCATGCGCTGGGGAACCGCCAGGACGCCGCGATGTAACTCCAGCCTCACAAGGATTTCAGAAAGGCCATGAGATCCTTGTCCTCCTTCCATGAGCGACCGGGTTTTGGCTGACCGACTTCGCAAAGAGCTACAGCGTTGGCTTTCAGCGTGAGGTCTATTTCGGCATAGATGTTGGTGGTGCTGATCGAGACATGGCCGAGCCAGGCGCGGATGGTATTGATGTCCACGCCGGCGAGAACCAGGTGGCAGGCCGTCGTATGCCGGATCACATGAGGGGTTATCGTTCTGCCCGCCAGGGCCGGCACCCGGACCGCGTAACGTTCGACAAGGCGATAAACCCCGAAGCGGGTAAAGGGTGTTCCGAGCCTGCTGACGAACACGGCGTCCTCGGCTGCCCGGCCCATGACCTCGTCTGCCAGAACTCGTTCGGTTTCCGGCCACAGCGGGCACTGGCGCGTCTTGCCGCCTTTCCCATGCAGCGTGGCAAGATCGTGACCACCATTCCCGCACCCGATCTGCAGATCGCGCACCTTCAGTTGCGTGACCTCGGAGACACGCGCCCCGGTGTTGTAGAGAAAGAGCAGAAGTGCGTATTCGCTGCGCCCCCGCTTGGTCTTGCGGTCGGGCACGGCGAGCATGGCCTCCATGTCCGCCCTGGTCAGCCATCCGACCGGTGGCGACACGGACTTCTTCGATGCGATGGCCCGGATATGGCCGCACCATTCGACATGAGCCGGGTCCCGGCTGCCGACGAAGCGGGCAAACGCCCGGATCGCTGCAAGCCGCTGATTGCGAGTTCGAACGGAACAGCCGCGCTCTTCCTCAAGATGCGCGAGGAACTGTAGCACCAGTTGAGATGTGAGATCTCTCACGGCCAGCCGGTCCACGGGCTTGCGCAGCTTGCGGCTGACGAACGGCAGGAGCAGGCTGAAGGTGTCGCGATAGCTCGCGCGAGTGTTCCGGGCCAGATTGCGTTCGGTGACAATGTATTCGACCAGGAAGCGTCGAAGCCAGGGGCCAAGGGTTACGAGTTCACCCATCCTGGCCTCCTCCCGCATAGTGCGCAAAACGCAGCGATGCCTGCTGCAGAAGCTCCGGCGTCATCGACAGATAGATCTTCGTACCTTCCAGATCGGAGTGGCCGAGATAGGTGGCAAGCACCGGCAGCAGCCGCTGCACATCCGCCCCCTCGCGATACCAGGCGGTCAGCCTGTGAACCGCGAAGGAGTGCCTGAGATCATGCATACGAGGAACCCGGCAGCCGCTTCTTCTGCCGTGGACCCCGGCGATGCGCCGCAGCGCATCGAATGCGGCCTGAACGGTGCTGCTGGCGAGCTGCGTGCCGTCACGGTTCGCCAGAAGGAAGGCAGTCTCGTCCTGCGCAGGCCCGCCGCGCCGCTGCAGAAGCATGTAGTCCGCCAGCACCATTGCGAGTTGCGGTCCGACAGGGACCAACCGGCTCTTGTAGAACTTCGTGACGCGTATGGTCAGGATGGCTTCCGCCAGATCGACATCCGCCAGCGTGAGCCGCGTGGCTTCGCTGAAGCGCAACCCTGCTCCGTACAATAGAAGAAGCAGGGTGCGGAATGTGACCGCGTCGAGTTGCACGGCGCCGCGCCGACTGGTCTCAATGATCGCGGGGTCAAGAAGCCGCCGCAGCTCGTCGCGCGAGTAGATGTAGGGCGGCGCACGCACGGGCGACCTCGGCTCGTTGTCCGGTAGTGGCGAGCGGGTCGCATGGCCACGGCTGATCGCATGACGCCAGAAGCCGGCAAGGCTGTAATACTTGTTCTCGCGGTGCCGGGTCAGCGGTCCCGCGCCCGCCAGAAAGGCCAAAACCTGCGCTGTGCTGACCGCGTCACATTCGGCGTCCCCATCGGCATGTCGGAGGAGTTGACGCAGCAGGTTCGCCCCGCTCGTGAACTTGGCGCCATGGGCCTTTCGCCAAAGGATGTATCGCTCGATCGCCTCGCGCAGCGTCATGCCAGGCCCTCCAAGTCGAGGGCCGCAACCTCGCGGAGGGCAGCGAGATTGACCTTGGCGTAAATCGCGGTGGAGGACGGGTCGCGGTGCCCGAGAAAGTCCCCGATCACCTTCATGGACATGCCCTGATCCAGAAGATGCTGGGCCGCGGCATGGCGCAAGGCATGTGTGCCGCGGCGACCTGTAACGATACCGATGCCTGCGAGACGATCGCGGACGATCTTGCACAGGGTCTTTCTGCCAACCGGTCGGATGGGCGCGTGCGATGTGTAGAAGAGGCTGCGCCCGAGGCCGGTCGGGCGGCCTTCCCGTATGTAGCGCAGAATGGCATTGCCGACGTCCGGCGAGAGAGGCCAGACATGGGTCCGGCCCGTCTTCGGGCAGCGAACCCGAATGATCTCGTTCTCCCAGTCCAGATCGTCCAGTCGCAGGCCGACGACTTCCCCGGCCCGCAGCCCGTAAGCAACAAAGAGCATGAGGATCGCGCAGTCGCGCTTGTCGACCGGGCGATCCCCCTGAACTGAAGCCAGCAGACGCACAACATCTTCGCGCCTGACGCCCTTCGGCACGGTCTCGTCTGCCATGAACCGGGGCCCAATGATCCCTCTGGCAAGACCCACCCGACACAACCCGTGCGCCTCTGCGAAGAGGAAGAACGCCCTCAGTCGCTGCGCGTAATCGTGTATCGTCCTCCGGCTCCAGGCTCCCCGCCTGTGCTCTGCCGAAACTGCATCGTCGATGTCGCCCATCTGGACGGCGTCCAGCGATGTGCCTCTCTCTGCGAGCCAAAAGAAGAAAAGGTCGGCGGCGCGGCAATAGTCTTGTATCGTCGCATCGGACAGGCCGCGCTCCCGGCGCATCCATTCCTCAAAGATCGTGACCTCGGCGTGATGCGGATGGCGCTCGCGTTCAGGTTCGTCGAGCCAGCCCAGAAAACGCAGCCACTGGACTCCGCTGCTGGCAAACTGTTTGCGCGCCTTGGTGGAAGCCGCCCGGTCGCATCTGCGCCCTCTCGGTCGTGCCCAGATCGCCGCTGCAGCCTCGATCCGGGGAATGCTGACCCTGTCGCCCTCTTGTAAATCCAGAATCCGGACAAGGTTGAGCTGGGCGTTGGCCCATTTGCGCAGGGTGCTTCGACAAGAGCCGACTTCCCTGAGATGGTGAAGGTATCGCTTCCGCTGCTCGGCCAGCGGCGCGGCCTCGTACTTGGTGATGAATGCGGGAAGGATGAAGAGTTCGTCGAACATGATCGTACCTCCGTAAAGATGGAGTTCCGATCATGCCAGCGGCGCCGCGTCGTACCATTATGTTGCGGTGATTGTGACGCCTGCCAGACCGGATGGGTCCGGCACGAGCCACAGCAACATAATGAGCACCGCAACATATTCGGTCTTATGTGCAATTCAACATAAGACCGACGCGCGACCAACGAGCATGGCGATCTGCTCGATCTCATCCGTCTGCACACCGGCGGAGCATCGCTGCGGCACGCCATGGAGGAGGCCCTCGCATTCCTCTCATTGCCGCGATCCGCTCCCGCAAATGCCGGAGATCACGCCGGCGGCTATGACCGTGAAGAAGCAGCACGCCGCCTCTGGCGCCGCTGCCGGCCCATCGATGGCACCCATGCGGAAGCCTACCTGCACGCCCGCGCCATCGGCCATTGCCGCTTCCCGGCCCTGCGGTTTCATCCCGATCTCATCCATCGCGACGATGATGGCATCCACCGCCTCCCGGCACTGGTCGCCGCCGTCACCGGCGATGACGGCGCCGTCGAGGGTGTTCAGCGTACCTGGCTCGACCCCAAGCGTCCCGCAAAAGCCAACCTCGCCCGCCCGCGCAAGGCGCTCGGGCGCGTCCACGGCCGGGCCGTGCGCTTCGGCGGGTCCGCCTCGGGCGCGACCCTGCTTGCCGGCGAAGGCATCGAAACCGTTCTTTCATTAGTAACCGCCGTCCCCGGCATTCATGCCGCGGCGGCTCTATCGGCGGGCAGCCTCGGCGCCTTCGAACCGCCCCAAGACCTCGCCCTGTTGGTCATCGCCCGCGATAAAGACGTGGAGGGCGGGCACGCCGCGAACCGTCTTCAGCGCCGTTGCGTGGAACGTGGCATTCCCTCAATCGTGATCGTTCCCGAATGCTCTGATTTTAATGACGACCTCGTTGCCTTCGGAGAAGAAACCCTTGCGGCCCGGATCGCGCCCCTTATTGCAAGCTCCAAGTCCGCGGCAACGGTGGAAGAGAGGCGTGGGAGTGGGAGAATAATTAACCCGTCATGATGTCTCATTGTCCCACACGTTCTCACTGCGCCAACCCCTGCGGGGTCCTCCACTCCGCTTCGCTCCGTTACGGCGATAGCGCGCAATGCCACGCCGCTGCGCGGCTAGCGCCGGTGGAATACGCGACCGTGGCTCAGTCGCTGCGCTCCCTGCGCCCGCACCACTCGCGCATCCCCCCGGCGCAGGCATTCCGGCCATCGTGGCTCCGCTGCGAGCGCGTGACCCAAAGAGTCATCACGACGGGGCAGCCCGCCTCGGAGGATAGCAACATTGCAGTGGAGAGAATCATGCAAGACTTCATCAGCACCGAAACGTCGTCACAGACCGCAATGGCTTGCGAACAGGCCGCCCTGTTCGGCGCGACCCCTGGTCCCGAAGAGTTCGACAATCGCGAGATCTGGAACGAGGACGAGGCGCTTGCCGGGATCGAGGAAGCGATCCACATTCTGGCCGGCGCCGTCGCACCGGACGGCACGCAGCTCGCCGACGAACGCGAGAGCCTGCTCTGGGGCTTCGTCAATACGCTGCACGCCCAGGTCCAGCGCCTCGACCGCGGCATCGACAAGATCGCGCCCGAGATGAAAGACCTCGGCCAGGAACAGGACGGCTCCGAGATCAAGTCGCGCGAACTGGAACTCCTCACCGACCGGGTCCAGAACCTCGGCGACCGCCGCGACGCCTTCGAGGCCATGCGCGACCTCGCCGCCGAGGGATACCGCGCCGAGACCGGCGACACCTGGCGCCCGCGCAACGGATCGCACAGCAGCCAGACCGGCAAACTCACCTCAGCCGCCATCGACGCCCGCGACTACCTGCGCGCCCGTGAACACCGCGAGACCTCCGCGCATCTGCCCGAGGGCACCCTGGTCGCCTTCACCGGCGGCAAGGACTTCGGCGACGTCACCGCCATCTGGCGCTCGCTGGACAGCATCAAGATCAAGTACGACGATATGGTCCTGCTGCACGGCGGCGGACCCGGCGCGGAGAAGATCGCGGCAAGCTGGGCGGAGAAGAACGGCGTGCACCAGGTCGTCTGCAAGCCGAACTGGGACCGGGACGGCAAGGCCGCGCCCTTCCGGCGCAACGACGTCCTGCTGAACTTCCTGCCGAAGGGCCTCCTCGCCTTCCCCCGGGAACAATATGATCTCGGGCATCACGAATAACTTAATGATCGACAAGGCACGCAAGATCGGAATCCCCGTCCTTCTCGCCGCCGCGTAACGGTACCCTTCAGGGCCGGCCCCCGCCATCATCCGGCCCACGGCGGAGGACCGGCCCCTTTTTTATGCCGTGGTGCATAAAGTCACGGCCCTACTCGGCATTATTCTCGCCGCCGCGTAGCGACACCCTTCCGGTCCCCCACTCGGCGCGGGACCGGTCCCTTTTTTTGCCGGTTTGCTAAAGACGAAGTCCGCGGGGCAACCGTGCGAGCTTACGCTCGCTGGCGGCTCCTCGTTCTTCGAACGATGCATCGCCGCCTATCGGCTCGGCGCTTCGCGCCATCGCCGTACGCGGGCGCTGAAGCGCCACGCTAGCGCCCGGCCATCCCCCATTGCAACTTCATTATTCGCACCCCGAAAACCGCCATGACGGACCGCCGTTCTTCGAACGCCGCTTCCTTGCTTTGCGAACCCATATGCGCCGTCATTCGGTTCAGAACGGATCACTGCCTTCTTCCGACACCATGGCCCTGGCGGCCTCGGCAACCTTCCTTCCCGGCAACACGCCCTTGGTCAGAAACGTCCGCAGACTGCGCTCCGTGATATCGATGCCGCCCGATTTCAACACCTCATGCATCTGAGCCACCGTAACCCCCTTGGCCTGTTGCTCGACCAGCCGCTTCCGCAAACGGTCCAGCACATCCGTCAGGCTCAGCTTCGGCGGCACAAGTTTCGCCAATTCCCCATCTATGGCATCGAAGTCGATATCCGCTTCGTTGAAGCGTTTCGCCGGCATCGTCCATCTCCCCGCTGTTTCCAGAATTCGCAATCAGGCCCGGATTCTGCCATTGGCCCGACAGCCGGTCAATTCCGCCATTCGACGGCCATTTCAAGTGTGCCGCCCCGTTCCAAGGCAGGGCCAAATTCCCCTTGATCTCCGATCATGCAGTCTATATCCTCTCGCGGAAACATCAGAGAGAGTATAAGCCTTCTCACACCTCTGCACCATTGGTGCTTTGATCTCGATAAATGTAGTTAACTTTCCCCTGATTTGTAAAGATCGCACGGCCATTTCGTTAAACCTCTGTAAAATACAGGAATTCCCAAGGCTGGAATCATGAGATACAACAGTCATATTCCGGCTGTACTCCGGCCAGGTTGTATCCCTATCCGGCAACGTCGTTACCGGGCTGGCGTCATGGTAGCCACTCTGGCCCAGGCCGCATCGGCCGCGTATTACCTGGAGAGCCAGCGCTCCTTTCGTCATCCCAATGAGTACTACACAGCGGGTGAAGAACCGGATGGCGTCTGGTTCAATCCGAAGGGCCTGTTCGGTCTTGCCGACGGCGGCAAGGTCGACAGCAGCGACTTCCACCGGCTGTATAACGGCTTCGCACCGAACACCGGAGGCAAGCTCACACAAAACGCGGGCAGCGAGCGGCGCTCGGCGGGTCTCGACATGACCTTCAGCGCCGACAAGAGCGTCTCGGCCTTGTGGGCCGTCGCCGATCCGGAACTGCGTTCGGAGATCGAGCGGGCGCATAACGATGCGGCTCGGGTAGCGCTGGAGGAAACAGTGCTGAGGCATTGCGCCTATACCCGTATCCGTAACCGGGACGGCGAGATCGAGGTGCTGCCCGCCGATATATCAGCGGCGATGTTCCAGCATGGAACCAGCCGGGACAACGACCCGCAGCTGCATACCCACTGCGTGATCTTCAATGCCGCCCGGACACACCGGGACGGCAAGTACCGGGCGCTGCATCAACACCCGGTCTACACCTGGATGAAGGCGGCGGGGGCGGTCTACCGCAATACGCTCGCCTGGAGCCTGCAAGAACGCCTCGGCATCCGCATGGAACAGTACGGCAAGGATGGAGAGTTCACGCGCATCGCAGGCATACCCGAGGACCTGATCGGACACTGGTCGAAGCGCCGGGCGGCGATTATCGAAGCGGCCCGGGAGATGGGCTTTACGGTCGAGGGCAACGCGCCGCGGGCAGCGGCGGCGAACAAGATCACACGGGCCGGCAAGTCGCCGGATAACGACCCGGAGATCCGGCACGCGCGCTGGCGCGGCGAAGCGGACGGCTTTATCGAACGCGAGGCGCTGATCGCCTCGCTTCTTGGGTAAGTCGGAAGAGATTACCCAAGAGCAGATCCGGGCTCTAACAGAGGTGCTGGAAGAACTGCCGTACCGTCTTACCCGAGAGGAAGCGGTATTCCGCCTGCCGGATATCGTGGAGCGGGTGGGCAATGCTACCGCAGGGCTGTTGAACCATGAGGCGGTAGCAACAAGCATCGAACGTGTGCTTCTAAGCCCGGAGGTCGTGCGCCTGACCCGCCCGCCACGGGCGGCCGAGGGCCGGGCCGATATGGCGCACACCAGGCTCTATTCAACCCGTCACAACCTCCAAATGGAGCTTGAAGTCCGTGACATGGCGGCCGGAATGGCCGCAGATACGGGACATTCCTTGTCCGCCCAGGCAATCGAGAACAAGGTGACGGGGCTTCTGGCGGCGGGTTATCCGTTGAGCGAAGAACAGATCACGGCAATACGGACGGTCACGTCTTCCGGGGGCCGGGTCGCCATCATCGAAGGAGCAGCGGGCTCAGGCAAGACCACGACGCTGCGGCCCATCGCCGATCTCTACCGCGAACACGGACAGAGCATCATCGCCACGGCCGTGGCTTGGCGCACCGCCGTGGCGCTGGGTAACGATGTCGATGCGCGGCCGTTCTGCGTCGACAAGCTGCTGCGCCTTGCCGCGCGGGGCGGTATCGAGATCGATGGAGACACCACCATCATCGTCGACGAGGCGGGGATGCTGTCGACCCGCCAGGCGCATCATATTCTCCAACTCTCAGAACGCCATGGGGCGAAGATCGTCTTCGCGGGCGACACGCAGCAGCAGCAACCGGTGGAAGCGGGACCGGGGTTGAGGTTGGTGCGCGACGCTGTGGGCAGCGTTAGGGTTGACAGAATCCGCCGCCAGAAGGCCGACCTGGAAGATATTCTGGTCCATGTCCATGGGGAGAATCCGGAGGCTGCGCGGCTCCGTACGGGGATGATGGGGGAGCAGGAACGCACCCGCATTGTTGCTGAATACGAGGCGATGGAGGATAAGCCTGTATTCACACCGTGGCAGGTGGCGGCATCGGAAGCGCTGCGCGATGGCGACGCGGCATCGGCCATAGCGGCTCACCACGCCGGGCCGGTTCCATATCGGGTACGACGAAGAAAAGACGTTGACCGGTCTGGTCGATGACTGGGACCGCTACCAGCGGGAACATCCCGACAAATCCAGCGTGGTGCTGGCGCGCACACGAGCCGAAGTGCGGGCGCTGTCGTACCTGATGCGGGAGCGTCGTTTCGCCGCCCTGCCGGATGGGGAACGGCCCGATACGGACCGGGTGACGGTGATCGTAAGCCGGGGGACGGAAGACGAGCGAACAACCTCTCCACTGGAGATCGTGCGCGGCGACCGGCTGCGCATTGGCGCCACTCACTGGGAGAAGCAGCTGTTCAACGGCACCGTGGTCACGGTCGACGACTTCAAGGTTCAAAGAGGCGAGGCCGGTACGGAGCCGGGTGTTCTGATATCGGCGCGCACCGAGGACGGACGAAAGGTCATTTTCCGTCACGATGAGATCCGCGACTGGTACGGCAATATCCGCCTCGATCACGGCTATGCGCTCACCATCACATCAGCCCAGGGGTTGACCGTGGACCGGACGTTCCTGCTGGCCGATGCACGGCCGGCACGTGAGACGATCTATCCCGCCGCGACACGCCATCGCGAGGGGCTCGACATCTACGTCAACCGGGCGCCGCTCGTTCTCGATATCGCCGACAGGCGAGCGGACAACGACCGGGAAATTGCGGTGACGGACACCGAGATCCGGGCGTATCTGGCCGAACGCTGGTCGCGCTCGCAGCCGAAGGAGGCGGCGCTCGACTACATGGCCAATGGTATATGGGAGGACCGCCGTGAGAATGTCCGGGAGGACAGAAGCCGATCCTCCGGCGAAACCCAGGGCGGGGCCGGTGATATCCGTGCCGCAGCCAACGACAACGCGCTGGCCCGCATCGCGCGGGATATCCGGCGTACCGCCTTCGGCTGGCGCCATGCCCAGGCAGTCTCCACCTTCGCCGCTGGCCGCGCGGAAATTCTGGCGGCATACGACGATCTGCGCGAGCGCACCCGCACGCAAGGCGATACCGTGGCGCTTGGGCCTGCTTACCAGGAGACGCTCACCCGTCACTCGGCACTGCTCAAACAGGCCGCGGCCTTCCGCGCCCGGCCGGACGACTTCGCCTCCCTGCTGGCCCAGCGCGGCGGCATCGGGCGCAAGGACCTCGACGCCTTCGAGGAACTCCATGCCCGCGCACGTCGGCACCGGCGAGCGGCCACGATGCGGCACGTGCATCGGATCAAGCGGGAGGCGGAACAACAGGGGGTTGAGCCGGAGATGCGGCAGGGAGAAACCGCGTCCGTCACACCAGCCGAGCGCATCCAACCGGTCCGGCCGCGCCACGACCGCACGCAATCCCGGGCTCATCCCGAAACGGCGAACACACCACCCGTTGCTGCGGCCGTAAGAGACGCGGAACCCGTAAAGCCGTACTGGTATGCGCCTTACATGGCATTGCGCCAGGACTGGAACACCTTCATCGAAGGCGCCCGGCAAGCCGGTATCCTTATATTTTACGCCAAGGGGTATGCGGACATGATCCCGCGCATTCGGGCGCTGGCGGAGAACCCGGATGTCCCGGCCGTAACACGGGCGCCCATGATGCAGGTTCTGGAGAATCACCAGCGTTACCTCTCGACGCGTAAACATATCGACGATTACCTGGACCAGGTGGACCGGCATATAGAAGAACACGACTCCATGGAAAGCCTGGCCGAAGAGCTCGACATGAAAGTGGCCGAGATTTCGGATTATCCTGACTGGCGCCGGGAGAACGACCACCTGACGACGGCGGGCGAGGCCATCCTCTCGGACATGGAGACCCACGGTCCCCATCTCGATCACATCCTGATCGGCGAGACACGCATGAAATGGGCGCTCTTGAACATGAGCCGCGCCATCCGCCGCGACGACGAGGCCATCAGCGAGGAAGCCATCGCGGCCGAAAAGCTGCTTGCCCAACCGGAAACGTCCGAGGAGCGGGAGCAGCGGGCCGAACTGGAGGCTCTCAAATTCCGTCGGCTCCAGTCGGCTGTGGACGATGCAGCCACACAAGAGGAGCGCGAGGCGGCGCAAAAGGAATTCGACGACTATGTCGAGCGCCACTCCGGAAAGTACGATTCGCCCAGCGAAGAGGAGCACGAGGGCCGCTCAATATCCAGGAGCTGGAGCATCCGCCTGTAACTGCAACCCGTTTGGCCACATCCGCGCCCTTTCCCGTGACCTCGTGGCATGGATGCCGCCAATCACCGAACAGGTAATGCTCGACTTACAGGCACAGAACCCCACCGTATTTTCAGCTTGACGCGGGTTTTAGATCGAACAACATCTTACCTCCCGTCCTATTGAGACGGGCTCACAAAACGGGCACGGGGTTCGGTCGGCCTTCGATCAGAAATCCGTCAATAAGCCTCCGCCACGAGGCGGAAGATCAGATCGTCCAGCCAGCCCGTCAACGGATTGTCGACAACCGTTTCCTCCGCAAGCAGACTCTCGGGCTCGGTGGACCCTGCTGACGAAAGTGGAGACGTCCTGCGATAGGATTTTGATCGCAGGAGGTGCACATGTCGAAGCAGAATGGGAACAAGGGCCGGCGGTTTGATCGGGCCTTCAAGGAAGAAGCCGTCCGTCTTTTACAGCCGAGCGGGCGCAGGCAGCGGCAGATAGCAGGAGATCTTGGGATCAGCGTCAGCGCGCTCGGCCGCTGGGTCACAGAATTGCGTGAGGAGGATTTGCTTTCCGGTCCGCATGAGGATGCAGCGAAGGAGATTACCCGCCTACGCCGAGAGCGTGATCTGGCCCGTCAGGAACGTGATCTGCTAAAAAAAGCGCTGGCCTTCTTCGCCAGGGAAAGTCGATGAGGTTCCGGTTCATCGACGCGGAGAGGGCCGGGTTGGCGATGCCGATATTCCGCCTGTGCAGACTGCTGCAGGTCAGCGTCTCAGGCTTCTATCCCCGTGCTCGAGGTGACCGGGCCGGACCCAGCCAGCCGAAGAGCCAAGGGCAAGGACGACGCCCTGGATGCGATCTCCGCGGCCGAGGCGGCGCGCACAAGACGCCGGGTCCAGGTGGCCAAAGACCGTTCCGGCACCGTGGAAGCCCTGCGGGTGCTGCGAACAACGCGAAAGACGGCAATCAAGTGCCGCCGCGCGGCCCTGCAGCAACTCCACAACACCATCGTTGCCGCACCGGAGGAAGTGCGTGACCAGGTCCGCAACCTCACCCGCATGCAGCGCCTGCGTACCTGTGCGGCCTGGAGGCCGGACACGGTCGGCTATCGAGACCCGGTGGTCGCGACCAAGCTCTCCCTGAAGTCCCTCGCCCGCAGAATCCTCGACATCAACGACGAGATCGCTGAACTCGACCGGTTCATCGTCCCCTTGGTCGAGGAGCTCGCCCCCAGTCTGCTTGAGCTCGAAGGCGTGGGCACCGAGAACGCAGGCGCAGTAATGGTCGCCGTTGGGGATAACCCGGATCGGCTCCGCTCCGAGGCGAGCTTCGCCATGATGTGCGGCGTCTGCCCGATCCCCGGGGATGTCCCGGTCGATGTTGAAAAGTTGAGGTAGGTGTCGCTCTCCTGGAGCCGTTAGGCTCCGGGTGCTGCAAACCCAAAAGGGAGAACGACACCATGGGAAAGAATATCCGTAGTTCCAGCCGCCCGAAAGCCCTTGCCCCCTCGATTCCTATGCCGCCGCTGGCGGACGCGATGGACGCAGTCCATCTCAGCGTGGATCGGTTTTGTCTTCTGGCCGGGGTCGAGGCCTTGGCCGAGATGATGGAGGAGGACGCCACGACCGTGTGCGGGGCCCGACATCGCCGCCATGGGGACCGTCGAGGTTATCGCTGGGGCAGGACACATAGCGAGATCGGCTACCACGGCGGCAAAGTGAAGGTGGCCCGGCCACGGGTTCGTGACCGGGCGGGCAAAGAGGTGAGCTTGGAGAGCTGGCAGGTGCTGCGCGACGGCAACCTGTTGCTCGAGTGGGCGCTCAACCTGATGGTGCTGAACGTGTCGACCCGCAAGTACCACCGCGCGGTCCGTCTGCCCGAGGGCGACCTGGCGAAAGCGCGTGGCGACGGCACCTCGAAGTCGGCCGTTTCCCGGCGCTTTGTGGCGCTGTCGCGCAAGAAGATGAAGGCCTGGCTCGCCTCGGACCTCTCGGAGCTCGACCTGCTGGTCATCCAGATCGACGGTCTGCATGTCGGCGACCATGTCTTGGTGGCGGCGATCGGCGTCGATGGCAACGGCGACAAGCATGTCCTGGCCGTGGTCGAGGGGGCGACGGAGAACACTGTCGTCGTCCAGGCCTTGCTCGACAATCTCCTCGCCAGGGGGCTCGATCCGACGCTGCCCCGGCTGTTCATCGTCGATGGCGCGAAGGCGCTCAGCAAAGCGATCCGCAACACCTTCGGTGTGGCCGCCGCCATCCAGCGCTGCCAGGTCCACAAGGGCCGTAACATCATCGAGCGCCTGCCCCAACATTTGCACGCGAGCGTCAAGAAGGCGCTCCGTCAGGCCTGGGACCAGGACGACGCAAACAAGGCCGAGCGGCTCTTGCGCAACCTGGTCCGGCGTCTGGAGCATGAGGAACCGGGCGTCTCGGGCAGCATCCTGGAGGGGCTGGACGAGATCCTCACCGTCATCCGCCTCGGCCTGCCGCACGAACTCCGGCGCTCGCTCGCCTGCACCAACATCGTCGAGAACGCGCTCGGCACGGTGCGCCAGGTCACCCGCAACGTCAAACGCTGGAGACACGCCGAGATGGCGCTCAGATGGACCGCCGCCGGCCTGCTGGAGGCCCAGAAAACCTTCCGTCGCCTCAAGGCCTATCGCCAGCTGCCCATCCTCCGAAATGCTCTCCAGGAACACTTGAGAAAGGCTCAGGCCGACAGTGCCATTGAAACCATCATGAAGGCAGCATAGCATCATCAACCAGCGACGCCTGCCCCACGAATTTCAACAGAGATAGGGACATCGCCGGCAGTTCTAGCCAAGACGCTCAGCCGGCCATGGCTGGCAGTTTGACATTAATCGAACGGTCGGCGTGATGTCGGCGCCAAGGCCAGCGGCGATGCGATGTCCCGTCCGAAACCAGTGGCGCTCTCCCCGGGCAGCGCTCGCCGCACTCGCGTCCCCACCGGTGCGGACGCGAGTGCACGGGCTGCCGCGGAGACTGCCGGCGGCATGGCCGGCACGAGACGGCCCGCGGTTGTGCCTGCGCCGCTGTACGCGATGCCGGACACGACTCGTTCGTTCCTGAAGCTCACGGTGCGCGCCGATCCGTGCAGTCCCGCCGGCATGTCGCCGATCGGGACCACCCACAGAGGCCATGCCTCGGCTGCTTCGCGTCGGCACCATCGCGAGGGTGTCGAATCACCGCTTAAACACCTGTCTGATTTTCCGGGGCCACCTCAGTCCGCGTCTTAATGCGGCATGGAGCAGACCGGCCGAGGAACGGAAGTCACGCGCCGGGCGAAGCCCTGGGACGCGGTGGTTATGTTCAGGGCGATCGTTTATTGCGCGCTTTACAAATCTCTCGGACAACAGTGGTGAGGTAACGGAAATGGCCAGTCTCTGCGCCGCATCGAACACGAAGGCGCGGACAGCGTCGGGGTCGCCGAGCAAGGCGTCCGTGGCTTCAAGTTCCTGGTGGACGTCGGCGTCCAGTGTGGGCGGCGCCTTCGCCGAGCGGCCACGGACTTGGCGCTCGCGTTCCTTGACTTTCCTGGCTGGTTCCAATTCTGGCCGCTCGGATGGCGACGGGTAGTTGCAAGCGACCACGGTCACGCATTCTGCGTCGAGTCCTTGGCCGCTGCAGCGTCTACAACTTCAAAGAGCTTTGTGAGCGTTTTTTCACCGACTCGTGCCCTTCGCATCAACTGCTTCAACTCTTCCATCAGTGCGGGATCGGCAAGATCCTCGATTGCCACGTCCTTGTATACGACGGTGTGGTGAGGATCGCCAAAGGCCACGGCTTTGTCGAACAGCTGATCGGCCTCGCGTTCCAAGTCGGTTCTGTATGACTGTTCGTCCATGTCATCACGCATGCGCAAATGCGCTGGTGGCTGTTCCTTCCAAAGATCGACAAATTCGGTGACGAATTGTTCGCGAAAAGTCTTCCTACTCTCATCGATTGTCCCTTGAAGAACGCAGTGATATGCCTTGATGATTCCAATCAGACGATCCAACTGCTTGCCCGCTTGTTCCTTGTCTTTTCGCAGAATCACCTTTCCACGCGCCTTCCAGTCATGGAAAAACACGCGCTCAAGCTGTTGGCGCTCACGTACGATGTACTTCTCGTTCACCATCAACGTCTCGCGACCTGCGCCGAAACCAATCGATATTTCCAACTCGGTCTCAAGATCGATGGGCATCTTGAGTGTCGAGGAAATACGGGATCGCAAGTCCATGTCCTTAAGCTTTTGAAACTGGGCAGGCAGCTGGATCTTGCGCGAACGAAATGTCATTCGTCATCTTCAGCTCAACGAATTGTACTTCGCTCCTGAAGACTCTCAGTTTTCTGCTCAGATCGAAGGGCTGCGGTGGATCCGCGTTCAGGTTCGCGACCATTTGATCGACCCGCTCGGATGTCAGTGCGGTCTGCCCGACTTCCGTCTGGGCTCCCGCGAGCGCAGTTGCAAGGGCCAATGTGTCCGCGGCTTCACCCTCGATCACAAGTGCGTTCGGCTTCTCGACGCTCGTTGAGCCGGCCTCGACATTGCGTGGTACGGGTGAGTAAACCATGGCCCGATGGTCAGAAACGATGACACCGATGCGAACGCCTGGTTGCTCGCGGAGCTCGAACAGCTCCTGGGAGCTGGCTCGGCGGATGTTTTCCAGGGCCTGCATATCACCATAACCCATGCGATAGACTTCCGGATCGGTGTCGAGAATAACCGTCAACGATTGTGCCGAGAGGGTTCCAATACAGTGTCCAAGCGCCTCGGCGACCGGAGTGGTCAAGCCGGGGGCGACGATGATCAGGCGGTGTACCGCGGACTGGATCAATTCGATCAGCTTGTCGTCGGTGGCCGTGGTGAATGTACGGTTCATTTCATCTTCTCCTCTCGTCGCCCATTCTCGTCGACTCCGCGCGTGAGGCAGCCAAACGCTGACCATCTGAAGGCCGCGCCTTCTTCTACACCTGCACTCGGCCTGCCACATCGAAATAAGTGTCTACCGCTTAGCAGCCTGTTGAAAAAGTTGGTGGCGCATCTGGGGTCGGCTCCCACCCTGAAACTCAAACCTGGCGCTGCAACGCGCTGGCCGGGCTGCTGCTGGAAATCCACGCAAGCGACTCCGCAAATGGCTACCCGAGGCGAGTCGTGGTAAATGTCGCTGCTTCAGGGCGGTGCCCCGCCTGAAGAACTACCGCATTGGCCCAGCTCTGCCCGGTGGCATTGTTCGATGCGTCGCCGGTGTCTCGCCGTCAAAGCCTGTGAACGTCGAACGAACACTTCACCCCCCGGTTCGTTTTCGTCGCTTGCCTGGCACAATCAGCTACCTGGTTGCCGTAGTTATCCCAGATATAGCCGCGCCACCCTCCGGTCGGATCGTCGAGGGGGATGATCGCGAACTGTTGTTCGACCAGTACGCCGAGCAGGAAGAAGGCCGGCACGGCCACGGCCAGCGCGAGCCCCGGCCACGTCCAGCGGCGGCGGCCATGGCTGGCCGCGCGGCGCAAATCAGCCGCGTAGTCCACGATTGCCTCCTCAAGGCGGTCCGCCACCGCCTGGGCTTCCTGCTGCCGCGCACCTGCAGCCGAGAGTCCGTCGAGGAGTGATCGGGTCTCATCGGCGTGCGCCGTCAGTTTCCGCGTGATCTCCAGGAGTTTGCGGGTGCCGGCGTTCAACCGGGCTCCGTCTTCCTTCTCCTCTCGTACATTCTGCGTAGAAAGGCGCTGCACCAGACCGAACACATCCTTGAGTGTTGGGTTTTCCACGGCTGCATCTGTTTCCGGTCTACCGCCGGTCTCCGGCGCCGTTTCAACGCTCCGTTCCAGCGGGACAGTTTTATCCGGCTCGCCGCGATCCTCTTCGATTGGCGGAATATCGAACCCCGGCGGGTCCGCGGGCGCTGCCGTCCCGGGCGCCTCGTCCACTCGGCTCGCGGTGTTTTCCAATAACTCGTGTTGTTCCGTCATGATGTTTTTCCTCCAAACGGTAGTTTGAATCGTGGCCACGCCCACGTTTCACCGGAATCCGCGGCGCTGTCCTTGCGGATGACGAACGGGTTGGGATCGGCAAGATCGCGGGAGTCCCAGCGGCGCCAGTAGCGCGCGTGATGGAGATGCAGCGCATCGCGCGGCATGTCCTTGGGCGAGGCGATGACGTATTGGCGGTCGGGCCCAAGCGTCATGAGTTCGTCGGGGGTGATCAGGCGCTCGCGCACCAGGGCGCGGGAATCGCCGGCCTGCCATTGCGTGTTGGCGGTGACGATGCGGTTCTCGGCAATGGTGCCGGAACGGTTTTCGGTCCGGGCCTCGAAGGTGGCGGTGCCGATGGCCCTGGAGAGTTCCTCCGCGCCCTCGGCGTCGGTGCGCGGGAAGCCCAGAATCTGGACCAGTTCGGCGAGATGCAGGAGGGTCTTGCGGTGCTCCTTGCCCCAGGTCGAATCGAGCGCCGAGATCGACTGGGCGAAGCACCAGAAGTGGACGCCCTTGCCGGCGGCCATGGTGTAGCCGTCCATGACCGGCTTGAGGTAGCCGAGGCGCGGCATCTCATCGATGACGATAAGAAGATCGCGCTCAAGCGGTTTGATACCGGCGACGGCGTTGGGGATGGCGACCCACAGGCGCAGCCAGCCCTTGACGTGCTCGATGGTCTCCTCGGGAGCAACGACGAACAAGTCGGTATCGCCCTCCGCCAGATCCAAGGGATCGAAGCTGGAGGTTTGCGTATGGGCGAGCAATTCAGGGTAGTTCAGGAAGGCGAGCTGGTTGGCGATGGTGGTGAAGTTGCTCCCACCCTCTTCCTTGCCGACCTGGGCCTGCCGCTGGACCGCGATATGGGTGAGCCCGCCGGCAAAAGGCTTCTTGGACCTGACATGTTTCGCAAAGGCCTCCCTTTGCTTCGGCAGCATCGATAGCATTTGATAAAGGGTGGCGAGGGTGCGTTTCCGTTTCGGTTCGCGAAAACGCACCCAGGCCATGTAACCGGCGACGATGGCGCGGGCGGATTCGTAGAAATGGCGGCTGCTTTCGTGCGAACCCGGGCGCGGCGGCGTGAGCAGGGCGTCGAGCAGGACATTGATGTCGCGCACGGCGAGACTTTCATCGTCTCGAATGAAGTCGAGCGGGTTGTAGAACGCGCTTCTGACATTCGGCAGGTGGGTTTTTTCCTCGAACTGTTCCTTGTGCTTGGCCACCACACCGAAAGGATCGATCAACAATGCCCGGCGGCCCAGCTCGCGCCTGCGCCGGGCAGCGATACACCAGAGTTCGCCGCGCGGGTCAATAGTGACCGTCGATCCCTGGAACCCCCGGTCGCCGGGCGACAGCAGGTTAAGGGCGATGAGAGCGCCCTTGCCGACGCGGGGCGGGGCCACGGTGATGGCGGAGCCTTCCAGGGACCAGCCGATCAGCTTGGCGTTGCGGCCCGCGCCCCACTGGCCGAGCAGGATGCCCCGGCGTTTGGCGAGGCGGCGCAGAAACCTTCGGCCGAGCAGCTTCGACTTGCCATAAAGATCGGACTCGGCCCGCTGCCGCCGCTTGCCGCTCTCCAGGTATTTGAAGCTGTCGATCAGGACCTCGAACCACAGCATGAAAGAAATCGCGAAGCCCGGTGGCGGCACGGCGATCAAGGCCAGTTCATAGCCGCTCAGACGCGTGAGCCGGTCGACGAAGCCCGGGAAGGATGAGGCCTCGAGCACGGGACGGACGATCTCCATCCAGATCGACGCGGCGCAGATCATCATTGCGGCCCCGTAGAGCCCGAAACGGACCCAGGCGCCCTTCTCCTGGCGGCCGGTGGCAAAGTAGGCCAGCAGTACCAGGGTAAGAACGGCGCCGAGAATGGCGAGGCTGATATGGGAGGAGCGGAGACGCTCCAGCAGGTAGGCTGAACAGCCGGCGCCCGCGGCAAGCAGCAGCACGGAGATGTAAACGGGTAAGAATCGCATTAGTTTTCAAATTCCTTAGTTTGCGTTTGCGGACGCGTTGCGAATATTCGGGGCGTGAATCATCCGCGGCTCCCGGCAATGCCGCCGCCGCCACGCCGCGGCCCCGCGCCGATCCGCAAGCCGCCCACCCGCGAGATGGCGCCGGCGGCAGCACCTCCGACCCGCTCGCCGCCGTCCTCCCCCGTACTGCCTCTGCCGCCGATCCAGTCGAGGACGGCCGAGGGCAGCAGGTCGATGAGCTTGAACGAGGCGTTCATCAGCCCGTAGGCGATCATCACGTAGAGCGTGAGCATGGCGAGGAAGCCGATGGGTCCGAGCCCGCCAGAGGCGCCCGCGTCGCGCATCTGCGGCAGCCAGACCTCGTTGAACAGGCCGATCCCGGCCAGGAACACGAAATACCCCACGATCAGGCCGAACAGCATCAGCGGCGGGCGCAGGATCAGCCCGGGCAGGAACAGCCAGCCCAGCCGGGTGGCCTGTGTCGCGAGCCGGTTGCCGTCGCCCCGCGTCACATGGGCGGCGGCGAACACGGTGACGGCCAGCACCGCCACAACGACGGTCACGATCCAGCCGAGAATGGCGAACAGGAAGCGGATGAAGGGCAGTGCCGGCAGCAGGTAGGCGAGCACCGCGCCGGCCATCAGCAGGAGCCCGAGCACGGTGGAGACGAAGCCGTCGGCGACCTGCCAGACGGATTCGAACATGTCGAGGCCCTTGCCAACGAAGGGCACGGATTCGAGCAGCCCCGATCCGGCGGCCGCGCCCATCAATGCCGTCATGGCGGCCAGCGCCGCGTTCATCAGGCCGTGTCCGAGGGAAGCGAGATCGGCAATGGGATTGCCGCTGTCGGCGACAATCACGCTGTCGAGGTCGATGAACTCCATGAGACCCGCCGCCATGGCGCCGCCACCGCCCGGCGCGGGCAACGCGGCGGCGCTTCACTGGCAGCAGCGGAAAACAGCATGGGCTGGTAGCCGCGCGACTGGACCAGGGCAGTCGTCAGTCCCTTGACGGCGGCATCGGCGGCGGGCGCCCATTGCCCCAGGCTCGGCGGCGGCAGGCTGACGCCCGGAATATTGTGGGCGGCGGCCTGAAACAGGCCGGTGCGGTGGGCGATGGTGTTGAAGAAGCTCGCGGCCGACATCCAGCTTGCCGCCTTGGCATCCTCGGCCACCACACGGGCAAGCTCCGCGCGTTCCTCGGAAGCGGCGCGGGCAAGCGCCGTATCGAGCACGCCCGCATAACGCTCGGCCAGGCCCCGGCCCTCGAGCAGCGCATCGAGATCGGGCAAGGGCCGGCCGTAGACGGGCGATCCGGTCACATAATGGCCGGCGAGATCGGCCGCGACGGCGCGGATCTCCGGCAGCAGCCCGGCCAGCGCGTTACGGTGCCCCTCGGCGGCGATGCCGCGTGCGCCTTCGGCCGCGAGACCGGCGAAGCGGATCGCGCCGCACAGGTCGCCCGGCATGCCGCGCCCGGCGCCGTCGTAATGCAGGATCCTCGCATCGATGCGCCGGACCCGGGTGGTGCCAGGGCTTTTGTAGGCCTCGTCGGACTCTCGGAGTTCTATATAGGGTGCATCCCCTGCGCGGGCGGCGCTGCCGTTGGCCGCATACCGGCAGGCTTCCAGGATCAGGGTTCGGGCGATGGCGGCGCGCCAGACAGCCTCGCGGGGCCGGGGCGCGATGGGTTCGCCTTCGCCGAGCGCCTCTTCCGAGAACGGCTCCCAGACGGCGTTGGCGAAATCCCCTCCGAGATGGGCGAGGCCCACGACAGCGTGCTGGGCGCCGTTCATGCCGCCCGGCAGCGGCGCCATCAGGGCAACGGCGGCAACGATGCGCACGATCTCCCAGGCGCCGAAGCCGAAGCGGCCCTCGCGGGCGGTATCGAGGGTGCCGGCCACCGTGTGCCAGACCAGCAGGAACCCCGCCAGCGCCAGCACACCGCCGTTGAAGACGAACAGCATGTCGCCGAGCACGGAGCTGCGGCCCGCGCCGATATCGCCGAGAAAGGCCAGCACGTCCCGCGTCGCTTGGTCGGCATCGGCGAACAGGCCCCGATCGATGGTCTGCGCCGCCGCCGGTTCGCCAGCAGCAGCCCCGCGATACCCAGGCCGATAAATACCGCTCCAGCGAGCAGGATCAGAAGGCCGATACAGGAAAGGGCTCGCTTCCTCTCCGATAACCGCAACCTGTTTGCTTTTGGTGTGTTGGCTACCGCGTCGTCTTTCCCCGTCTCATGCGTCACGTTCGGTGCAGAATTGGCCGGCACCGGGAGCCGAAACGGCCGCATCCTCCGGACCAGCTCGGCCGAAGACCGCACCGCATCCGTGAGCGGGCGGGTCAATTCCGGGGCGAACAGGAAGCGGAGCGCGCTCATGGCGGTCAGTTCGCTCCGGCAGCCGGGTTGGCGAGGCCGGGCAGAAGGCGCATGCCTTCGGCAGCCAACGCCAGCCCAGTGGCGCCGATGGCGCCGCGCCGTTCGTCGAGCCGGTAACGGCGCCAGTCGAGCATCAGCGAGACCGCTTGCAGGGTGACCAGCTCGCGCAGCAGGTTCTCCTGGCTCATCGCTTGCAGATCGACGAACCAGCCGGGGTTCTCGAACCGGCGGCTGGCGAGCAGCTCCAGAAGCTCATAGCGGCTGACCGGCGTTGCCGCATTGCGTCCCGGCGCGGCCTGGGCGGCCCAGGCTCCGAGCGCGGCGCCCGGTGCGCGCAACGCGCGGGCATGGGCGAAGTAGTCGCCGGCCAGCGCGGCGCGGGCGTCGGCGGAGCGGGCGAGCAGGATGCGGCGGCGCTCCTGATCGGTCTCGGCGGAGGCCAGCGCAGGCGGATCGTGCACCACGGGGCCGGCGAGATTGCGCGACAGCTCGACCGCCGTGCGCAGTTCCGCTTCGTTCGCGAAGGTGCGCCGGTCGAACAGGTTGCCGGCTTTGAGATCGGCGGCGTGGAGCGCATCCCCGCCCCGGCAGAGCGCGGCATCCTCCCCGGCGCGGGCGCCGTTGCAATAGGTACTCGTCAGGCTCTCGAAGCGGGCCGCGTTGCCGGCGGCGGCGCCGGCATCGGGAACGGCGGCGCGGTCGCCCGCGATACGCCCCGTCTCAGCGTCCGCGGCTCGCCCATAGGCGCTTTCGGCCGCTTGCCGTGCCGCGGCAAGCCCGGCCAGGCCGGTGATGGCGGCGCAGCCGCTGTCCGTCGGCCGGCGGGCGCGCATGGCCCTGGTTTCCTCGACCTCGCGGGCGATCTGCGCCTGAAGCTTGGTCTGGGCGTCGAGCGCGCCGGTCACCGCCTTGGCGCTTTGCGCCGCATAACCCGAGAGCTGGCCCGTTTGCAGGCGCAGAGCCTCGACGATGGTGGCTTCCATGACGTCGATTTCGCGGGTGAGACCAGCGAGCACGCGGCTCGCCTCGGCCCGGTCGTTGTCGGTCGGATCGCACGGCGAATGGGCGCGGGCGGGCGGAACCGCCAACGTTGCGGTCAGCGCCGTGGCAAGGATCACGGCATGGAAGACCGTGCGGCAACGAACGGGGGTACTCATTGCCCACCTCCCAGGATGCCGCGGAAGCGTTCGGCGTTGACCCCGCTGTCTTGCAGGATGTTGCCGTTCCGGGCGTCGGTATCGAGCCCCGGCAGGCGGTGCAGTCCCGGTAGCCGGGGCAGCCGGGAGGTATAGACCGAGGCGTCCAGCGTGCGGCCGACATAGCCGCGGTAGGTGTTCCGCGCGATCTCGCAGACCCGGCGCTGCGCGAGACCGAGGATTTCCTCGAGCGCACGGCCGGGATCGAACAGCACGTTGAAGGCCCGGTAGTTGAAGAGGTCCTCCAGGCAGGAGAAGTCGAGGATCGAGTCCGGATCGCGGATACCCTGATCGGGATTGCGGATAACGGCGAGATCCTGCTCGACGCCCCGCGCGGCGCTCGCCGCCAGCGCCTCGCGGATCCCGGGATCGCAGCCCGCTTCAAGTGCGGCGGGCGGCGGGGCCTGGGCCAGGGCCGGCGAGACTCCGGGAACGGGGGCGAGCACCGGCGCCAGAAGCGCCAGTGCCGCGAGCGCGAGACCCGCGCGCCCGTTCATCACTGCCCCCCGACCCGGGAGGGGCCGTCCGGCGCCGCGCCATCGGCCTCCCCGGTTGGCGCGCGCATCGATGGTCCCGCCAGGATCGCCGGTTCCCTCCGCCTCGCCCCGCCCTCTTCCGCGCGGCCGTCGTCCCGGCGCGGGGACAGCACGTTGACGCGGCCTTGCGGTCCCGCGACGACGATTTCCGTAACCCGGCGGCTTTCGCCCTTCTTGTCCTGATATTCGTGGCTGGTAATGCGCCCTTCGATCAGCAGCGCGGCGCCCTTGCGGACCAGCTTTTCGACTGCCGCGACGGCGGCGCCGAACACAACGATCCGGTGCCACTCGGTGGCCTCACCCGTCCCGCCGTCCTGGCGCCGCCATTTATCGGTGGTGGCCAGACTGAAGGTGGCGGTCTTCTCGCCGCTCTTCATCGTGCGGATCTCGGGGTCGCGCCCCGCATGGCCCAGCAACGTCACCCGGTTCATGTTCAACATCGTTTATTCCTCCGTTTCGGTTGGTTGGCTGGCCGGTACGGACCGGCCGGTGGAAACCGCCGCGGCCGGATCATCACCGGCGGGATTGAAGGCGGATTGGGTGGTTTCGGCTGCCAGCACGAGCTCCTCCGCGAGGCGGTCGAGCACGTCTTCCTCGGTGGCGCCGGCACGGATGCCCGCCGCCGCGAGGCGGCCAAGCTCGGCGTCGATGCGGGCACGCGCGGTGCCCGTGGGGAAGGCCCGGGCCAGGACGGCCCGCGCGACGGCCGGGGCCAGCCGCGCCTGAAGACGCGACCGCAGCGCCACATCGGCGGGGCTGGTGGTCAGCGCCCAAAGTTCGGCCGGTCCCGGCGTGTTGACGACCAGTTGCTCGAAACGCCCGCGCGCGTCGCTGGCGATCAGCAGTGCCGGCGCGCCGTCCTTGCCGGGTCCCGGCAGGCGGTAGCGGATGGCGTCCTGGAGGGTCTCGCTCAGTGCGAATATCCCGGACAGCGCCTCGATCTCGCGGGCCTTGCCGCCCGCGCCGAGGATCCAGTAGCGGTTGGCAAGCTCGGTCAGCGCGCCGCCGAAATCCTCCAGCCGCTGCGAGGCCAGGGAAAGACGCACCCTGAGCTTGCGGGCCTCGCGCACATCGCGCTCGACCTGGGCGCGCACGGCGGGCGCGCCGGCGGTGCGGTGGAACTCGTCGTACGCAAGCCGTTTGGGCGCCTCGCGGATATCGCGCAGGCGGTGCCCGTGCCAGGCCCGGTAGGGCGCGGGGATATCGGCGAGCGAATCCTCGCCGATCCACCAGTGCCGGGTCAACGCGTGACGGGCCAGCAGGTAGAAGGCAGCGGTCTGGCGCCCCGCCTCGGGCGAGCCCTGGGGCGCCACATCGCCAAGATCGATGGCGGCGATACGCACATGCCCGATATCGAAGGCGGTGGGCGCGAACATGATCGGCCAGTCGCCCGAGAGCGCGGTCAGGATGCGGATAAAGGCCTGGGTCACCGTCTCGCCGCCGGCGCCGTAGGCGGTATCGCCGACCAGCCCCTGGACGGCGGGCTCGCGCACCGCCGCCAGCAGGTCGCCCAGCACCGGCACGGCGTAGAGCTGCGCCCGCGCGGCCGCTGCGTGGGCGCCGGCCTCGAACAACAGGTCGACGATCTCCCACCACAATGGGGCCTCTGGCGGATCGATCCCGGCGGCGGCCAGCGCCGCGTCGACCGCCCCGTCGCGCCCGGACGTATAAGCATGCGGCTCGGCGCCGGCGATCTTGTCCGAACGCAGCGCATAGACCGCCGTGATCGCCGGGCCGATCAGCTCGCGCATGCCGTCGGGGACGCCCTCGGCGCCAGCCGGGGTCATCATCAGACCCAGCAGGTTGACCAGGAAGGCGCGCTCGGCGGGCAGCGGCGCGCGGCAGCCGAGCTGGGTGTCGCACGGGTTGATCGCGTGTTCGCGGGTCATCCGCAGCGCGAACCAACCGGCCTCGTGGCGGCGCTCCGGCGGCAGGGCCTCGCGAATCAGCGAGATCAGTCCGGCCGAGGACGGCCCGATATCGATGGTCGCGGATAGTGGCAGCCGGGCCTGGCCGCCTTGCAGGCTGAAGGCGAGGCCGAGGCTGTTCATCAGCACCGACTTGCCGCGCCCGGGGACGCCGTAGATCAGCTCGAAACCGTAATCCTCGCCGTCCTCCCAGGCGAACGGCAGGGGCTTGCCGTCGATTGAGCGGAACAGATGCCCCGCGCCGCTGTTCGACAAGGGCGCGGGCCTCCCGGCCGGCAGCAGGCGCAGCGCTTCCGTGAGCGGCGCGAGCGCGGGCTCGGCGGTGGCGCCGCAACAGAACCCCGGCACAGACGCGGCGAGGCTTTCCAGGGGATCGCCGACCAACGGCGTGAACACCGTCTCGCCCCAGCCCTCGGCAAGCTGCTGCAGGCGGCTCAGGCGGCGGCGCAGTGCATCTTCACCGTCTTCCGGCGCGACCCAGGTCAGCAGACCGAGGCGCAGCCGGACGATCGCATGGGCGTCCGCGCCGAGCGCGGTCAGGTCGCGCATGGCGTTGCGCACCAGCAAACTGTCGTCCGACGAGAACGCCAGGAACGCCGCCGCGACGTTTGTCATGGCAGAATCCAGGCCGGCAAGGCCGCCGCCCTCGATCAGCAGCGAGAAACGGCAGGGCAATCCGGCATCGGCCAGGCGCTCCATCAGTTCGGAGAACGGACGTGCCCGGCGCGGTCCGAGCGCCATGTCGAGGGCGCCGTAGAGCCGCTCGCCGATGCGGATTCCGCCCGCTGTCCGCTCGGGATCGCGGATCAATAGTTGCGGCCCCAGCGGCGGCGGGAACGCGCCATCCTCGGGCGGCGCGGTCAGGCGCGCGGGCGCGTCGTTGGCGACCGTCACCGGACGCCAATCCGGTGCGGTCGAGTCCGAGCCGTTCAGCGACCGGCGCAGGGTGGCGCACGCGGCGTCGCCGCCAAGCAACTCGGCCATGATCCCAGCCTCGGCGAACAGCGCCGCGAGGGTATCGAGGAAGGCCTCGTGCCGGGGCGGGAGGCCATCGGGGGCCAGATACGGGCATTGTGAGGAGTCGGCGTCCGGCAGCCATTGGCGCAGCCGTCGCCTGAGCCGCTTGCTGTCGCGTTTCAACTGGTCGGGCGGCAACACGGCCGGGCGGGTCCAGGCGGCGATAACGAAACTCTCGGCTGCCATCAGCGGCGCCAGGCGGCGGCCGCGCTCGGCGATCACGTCGCCCAGCGCGAGCCCGAGCCGCTCGCATTGCCGCAGCGTCTGCTCGCCTGCCGCCGCGACCAGCCGTGCCGCCTCGTCCGGGGCGCGCTCGAAGACCGCGTGCAGCGCGTGGCCGGGACCGGTAAAGACGCTGTTGAGGCGGCGCGCGCCGAGTTCGACGAAGCCGTCGAGTTCCCGGGCGCCCATCATCGAACGCGCGCCGTCGAGCCGGAACAGCGAGACCAGCGAGCCGTCGCGGCAGACCAGCACGCCGGCCCCGCCGGGCAGGGCAAACGCCGCCGCGGGCAGCAGGAAACTCTCCAGCGGCTTCTTGCGGACCGCCCAGCTCAGCCGCAGCGCATCCTCGATCGCGCCATACATTGAAAATGGCAGCGGGAAAGACATCGAAACGGGCATTGCCTGCGCCTTCCTAAAGCCGGGGCTTGATCACGGTGTGGCTGCCGCCGCTCAGCCCTAAGGTGTCGCCCAGCGCGTTGATCACCGCCGGGGCCGCGATCAGCGAGACCCCGATCAGGATGGCGATCAGGCCGCTGCCGATGGTGGTCTGCTGCGGGTGATCGACATGGCGTTTCAGTTTGAGCAGGCCGAAGCCGACGATGGCGGCGCCGATGATGTAGAAGGCCACCGCCAGCAGGGCCGGCACCGACTCCAGGTCGTCCGCCGCCTCCTTCGCCATGTCGCCGAGCGAAACCGCCAACGCCGGTCCCGGCCGCTCCCGCCCACGAGACGGCGGAGATAACGGCGCCAAACAGGCCCGCGGCCCATTCGAGGGAATGCCGTTTCAAGGGGTTTGCAATAGTCATCGGGTTTCCTTTCATCGGATGTTCAGGACAGCGATGCCGAGGCTGGTTTGCACCGCCTCGATCACCGCGACGATGTGCCAGGCGGCGATGCCGCCGGCCATGTGGGCGAAGGCCTTGGGTCCGCTCGCGCCGGGCTTGCCGTCGGCGGCGGCGCGCAGCGTGAAGGCGCCCCGGATGAAGGCAAACAGCCCAACCAGGCTGACCAGGGTGAAGACGGCCGCCAGCAGCGCGTCGTAATTGGCGCCGCGCGCGCCATAACCCAGGCTCGCCGCGGCAGGCCGTGCCCCGGAGCCGAACAGGCTTTCGCCCGCCGCCGAGAGCCACGACGGCAACGCCGCCATGACGATGCAGATCAGGAAGCTCAATGCCGTGCCGCCGCCGGAGGGCGCGTGGAACTTGTCCTCCGAGGTCTTCAGCAGCCGCAGCAGGCCCTGCGCGAAGGCGAACAGCGCCAGCACGTAGCAAAGCGCCGAGACCAACAGCAGCAAGCCGGGCTCGAGATCCCGGACCAGCGAGATCATTGCCTGGCCAATATCGTTGCGTTCAGCCACCGCCGCCCCCGCCTCCGGCCGGCCCGTTCTCCGGCGTTGTCCCCGGAAGGCGTGCGAACATGACGATGAGTTCGGTATCGCGGGGAATACGCACCGTCGGACGCTTCGGCGCGTTTTCCAGCAGGATATCGCCGGCCGAGCGCGCCGCCGTCCCGAGGCCGCTATGGACGGCCTCTCGCGTCGAGCCCTGGCGCCGTTCATAGCGCACATCGCCGCTCCCCAGCGTGAGGCTCTCGGCGGGCCGGCCCATCGCCGTCAGGAAGCCCTCCGCGAAACGCACCGCGGCGGGCAGCAGGACGCGCTGGAAGAAATGGCTGTCGACCTCGCCGGCGATGCCGTAACAGGCACAATCGAGACCGACCGCCCAGCCGTCGGTTGCCCTGCGCCGGCCGCGGTATTCCAGGCTGGTGAGCCGCAGCACCATGCGCTCGCCGGAAAGGGTGAAGGCGCCCGTTGCCACGGCGCCGGCGAGCGGCGGTCCCAGCAGTTCGATCAGCACCGGTCCCGGATAGTCCGAGTTGACCGCATAAATCGTGCGCGCATAGATCCCCTCACCCGCCGGCGGCAGGGGGATGGACGGTTCGGGAGGTGTGCCGGAAGTGGCGGGCGCAGCCGTTTCGGGCTTGGCGGGCGGATAGCGGATGCGGACGATCCGCGGCGGTTTGCTCCAGTTCTGCAGCAGCACGCCGATCAGATCCGATATGCGGTCTTCGGGCCGGCCGGGCGGGCTGCCCTCTTGCCGCGGCGGGCTGTAGGCTTCGTAGGTGGGCCGCGGTGTCACGCGGCCTCCGTACTGGTGCTGCAACGCAGGCGGTGATTCGGTTACGGACCGTGTGGATCCCACGCCACCGGCCGGCTGTGTGTAACCGGGCGCCTGGCCACGGCCAGAAAAGATCGGCACGAAGGAGTCGCCTTGTTGCCGTGCCGCGTCGAGCCGAACCCGGTCGCGCTCGTCCAGCGTGTCGAGATAGGCCGGCGGAACGCTGTCTTCAGGGTTGAGTTTGACGCCCCGGTTGTCCGGCATCTGAGCCCAGGCCGAACCGGGCCAACCCGAAGACGCGGCGAGCAGAGCGCATATAAGAAGACGGCATACCGCGGGCGCATGGAGACGGTGTATCGCCATAGGCCGGTTTCGCGGCGTTTCAGCGATCGATCTATCGTTCATCATCGATGTCCTGTAATTGCGTTGTGATTTCCATTGAGCGGAACGAGAGCCGCATCTCGCGGCCCCGGGCGCTTACGAGCGCCTGCGGGGTGTCCGGCAAGCGGTAGGCCCAGCGGCCGCCGGGGCCGCGTTCGGCTGCCCAGGGGCCGGGCGAAAGCAGATATGCGCGGGTGACCAGCAGCAGATCGCCGCCCTGCCTCCAGGCGCGGCCTTCGTGGCCGCCGCCCTCGATGGCAAGCCGTTCGGCGTCCGGCGGCACGGCGCCGCCGAGCAGGCCGAGCAGCACCGGATCGCCGGCGTGGAACCCTTCGGGCTGCGCCAGCAAGGCCGGATCTGCGTTCGGTCCTGGCATGGCAAGGCGGATATCGACCCGGAAGTCGGCAGCACCACCGGTGCCGCGCAGGGCGACCACCAACGGCTCGGCGAGACCAGCCAGCGTCACCACCGCGTTGCCGTCGAGATAGGCCTGTTGGGGCGCCAGATAGAGCAGATGGCCGGCGCCGGGATTGGCCGCTTCCGGCGCGGCCTCCTGGCCCGGCGGCAGGAAGCGGCTGTCGAGCACGGTCTCGGCGATCGGCCAGGGCGCGCCGGTCATGCCGGTGAAGGAGAGCACCGTGGTGTAGCCGCGCCTTAGCGCGATCACCGGGATTTGCCCATCGCCCGGCCCATCGAGACGGATCCGCCGGATACGGCCTTGCGGCGGCGCCCCCGCGCCCCGCGCGCTCGCCCGCTGGGTCTGGCGCAACAGCCGGCCCAGGGTCTCGATCTGCCCTTGCGTGAACGGCAAGGCGGACCGGCCCTGCCGGGCGGCGTCGCCATCCGGCACGGCATGATCGGGCCAGACGTCAGGTTCGGCTGCCGGGTTGGCGGGTTCGGCCGCGGCCGCCAACGACGGCGGCAGCAGAGAATCAGCGAGAGAAGCGCAAGGGTCCTGACGATCATGAGCCGCCTCCTTTGCTGGCGATCAATTGCTCGATGCCGATCCCGGCGGGGCGTTCCTCCAGCGGCACGCGCATGACCAGCACCTGGGCCAGCAGGTCCTGGCTGATGCGCCGCGATCCGGCCTCGAAGGTGACCAGAAGGGGAAACTCGATGGCCCAGCCGATGCGCCCCGCGAAATGCCGCGTATCGGTAATCACCGGCGCGCCCCGGGCCACCGCCGAGGCGACCTGGAGGTTGTCGCGCAGCCGGTCGAGGAACAGGCTGTCGTCGAGCCCGGCCAGAAACGATTCGTAGCCGCTATCGGTGAACTTGCCGCGGATGCCCGCAAGGCGCAGGCGCCAGTCGTGATGACCGAGCGTGAAGGCTTCGGTGACCGCCGCAACGGTCCAGTTGCGCAGCGCCGCATCCGACATGATCGGCTCGTCGAGCCGCGTCAGCGGCACCAGCCGTCCATCGGGGGTCGCGGCGACGGTGATGTAGACCGTGGAATGAAAAAACACGTAACCCGCGAAGGCCGCCGCCGTGAGCGCGTTGGTCACCAACAGCCAGGACGCGGCGCGGCGCCAGCCATGATGCTGGTCGCGCTGGAAGGCGAACTGCCGCGCCGCCTCGGCGATGGCCTGAACCCGGCTACTCATCGCCGAGTTCCCGCAGCCAGGCGCCGAGATCGGCGATATCGCCGACGCGGTGCGCGATACCGCCTTGCATGGCGCGGTATGCGATCAGCGGCACGGAACGCTCGCCCCAGGCATCGAAAAGGGCATTGTTGCCCGCGATACGCTCCCGGGCCTGCACGCCGGATGGACCATCTGTCCGTGCGAACCAGGCTTGCGCCGGATTGGAACTTGCGGCGATCCCCGCCGCGCGGTGCGCCGAAGCCGCGCCCAACAGCGCCACCGGCACGACATGCAGCCGCAGCTTGCCGGCCATCGCCTCGCGGCCGATCCGCGCCACGGCCGAGCGCGACCACGGGCACAGGGGATCGCCGAACAGGACGACCAACGGTCCGCGCTCGCCAAGGGTGAAACCGAAAGCGGACGCCGAACGCTCGAACAGAGCCGCCCGTGATACGCCGGTAGCCGTATCGGGCGTTACCGTCTCAGTGGAGGCGCCGGAATCCCGCACCACGGCACCCTCTACATTCGCCGCGGGATTAGGCGCACCCGATGCCGAGCTCGGCGCGGCGCCTGCCAGACGGTTTTCGCCACGCACGGCGGCGAGTTGCCCGCCGGTGAGCAGCGCCCCGTCCGGGCCGTAGAGCAGACCGGCGACGCCATGGCCGTCGTTGGTTACATAAAGGCTGTAACCGGCGCCGCCCACCGGGGTCACGAGATAGCCCGCAAGCCCGCCGCGCGCACCGAGCGGCATGATTTGCGCGCCCTGGTCCCGGAGCGCGCTCACAAGGTCGGGCTCGGCGGCCCGGGCTGCCGGAATTGCAACCACGGCAACCGATACGGCCGCCATTATCGTCGTAATATTTTGTCGCAATTTGGTGATCGGTCCCGAGTTCATGGTTTGCCTCCGTTTGGGGGTATTTGCGGCGCGCGATGGGTCACCGCGAGCGACTTGCCGCCGGCCGTGAATTCCCCGGCGGGCGGGTGCGGCAGATGAGAAAGCGCGAAGAACAGGGTCCGCACGGCGTCGATGAAGGCGCCTTCGAACGCCTGGCCGCGGTGCAGGCGGTAGCGCCGGTCGGTGAGAAACAGCACTTCGACTCCGGCCCGCGTGCCCCAGCGCTCCAGCACGGCCCGCAGGGTGTCGCCGGCTTCGACGCGCCACACGCCATGGCCGCGATCGGCGGCGGCGAGCTCGACCGCGCCCGGCGGCAAGCCGGCCGGGCGGATATGGAGTTCGCCGCCGCGGCGAACCGCCGCGAGCCCTTCGCCGAACAGCAGGCTCTGCCAGTCGGGATACGCGTCCACGACCGCCTTGGCGGCATCGACCCGGCGGTCGTAGCGCAGGCGGAGCGAGGGCGGCGCCAGGCGTTTCAGGGTTTGCGCAAGCGTTGCGCCATTGCGCTCGCCGCGGCCGCCGGCCTCGTCCGGCACGGTGACCCCGGCGCGCGCGGTGGACGGCGCCACATAGCGAAACTCGGCCGAAGCGGCGGACGGCATGAGGGCCGATCCCGCCATCAGCCAAAATCCACAAAGCGCCGCAACCGCGCCGCGTGAAGGGCGCGGCGGCGGCCAGCGCTTGCGGTGCGGAGCGCCCGGAGCCCGGCCCGGAAACGGTAGCCGCGCGCCTCGGCGATGCGGAACGCCGCGATCGCCAGCAAGACGGCCGCCGTCGTCCACCAGGCCGGCACGAACAGCCACACCGTCAGCAGGACCAGCAGGCGCGCGTCGATCATGTAGAACCGCACCGGACGCATGGTGTCGCGCCAGGGCACTTCGGAAGGGTCCATGGAATCGTCTCCTCAACATGTGCCGGGATCCCCCGATCGGGGTTCGAACTCGCAACCCCCAGCCCTGTCGGCGTTGCCGCCGTCACCTGCGCCGTCCGCGGCAGCCGCGCGGTAGCGCCGGTGCACGTCCGGTCCGATCCGGCCCTCGGCGAAGGCGCGCCCGGCCGCGGCGGCAAGATTGTTGCCGGTCGCCGCGAGCGCGGCCTCGATCCGCGCCGGCCAGCCGGTTTGCGGCAGCTCCAGCAGTTCGGCCTTGAGGCGGTCGTCGAAGACCAGCCATTCGCGCAGCGCCGTGCGCCCGCCCCGTTCCGAGGTGCTTCGGTCCGATCCGGCTGGGTTCGGCGCCAGCACCTGGGTGACCGCGAGGTTCATGGCGTCGATCAGCGCGGCGCCGCGCTCGGCGCGCTCGCCGGCCGGGAACTCCGCCAGCAGGCGGCGGATGGTGGCTGCAACGCCGATGGTGTGAGCGGTTGAATAGACCGCGATGCCATAATCGGCGGCGCGGACCACGGCCTCGACGGTCTCGCGGTCGCGCGCCTCGCCGACGATCACCGCGGCGGGGCGGCGGCGCAGGGAAGAACGCAGGCCGTCGGCAAAACTTTGGAAGTGACGGGGGATCTCGGAAGACGACATCAGCGCGCCGTCCCCTTCGATATGATCGAACACGAACTCGATGGGCGCCTCGTAGGACTGGATGCGCCCGGCGCCGTGCTCCAGCAGCCGCCGCGTGCCGGCGGCGAGCAAGGTGGACTTGCCCGAGCCCGGCACGCCGGTCACCAGGGTCAGGCCGCGCCGCAGGTCCCAGGCCTCGACGATCTCGTCCTCGATGCCGAGTTCCTCGAAGCTCGGCGGCGCGCCGGGTAGAACCCGGAGCGTGATGTTGACCGCGAAACCGCCCGCGGCCTGCACCGGAGCGAGATTGCAACGGAAGCGGCGGAAGACGCCGCGCGCCTCGGCGACGGCGTGGGAACAATCGATGGCCCGGCCGCCGCGCAGGATGCCTTCGCCGGTGGCGTCGAAAATGCGTGCGCACAAGGTGCCGAGCGCGACCCCGTCGAGCGCCGCGCCGGTCGCCCGCGCCAGCCTGCCGTCGACCTCGATGAAGGCGGGCGCGCCGGTCTGGAAGGAGATGTCGGAGGCGCCGAGCTTCGCGGCCCATAGCAGGAAGGCGTCGAACCGTTCGACCGGAAACACATGCCTCGCCTCGGGCCAATATGCGTTGGTGGACACGGTCATCGGAAGTCCCCGCCATCGGTGACACGCCATGCCCTTGTGTCGAGATTGAAGGCCGCCCGCCTGTCGAGCCGCACGCTTGTCTCGCCGATCCGCAGCAGGCGCTCGTGGCCGGCGGCGGCGGTGTAGATGGTGCTCAGTCCGGGGGCCGAGACCATCTCGACGAGATGCAGGCGGTGCCAGAGGACGACGCCCTCGAAAGTCCGGTTCAGCCGGTCCAGATCGGCGGCGAAGATATCGTCGCCGAGCGCCGTACCGTGCGCCCAGCCCTCGGCCAGCCATTGCCGCCACAGCGTGGTCTCGGGACCAGTTCGGGGAAACAGCACCGCGGCCGGCGGGGCGGGCGTCCGCCACGAGCGGACCAGGTAGTCGCGCCAGTGCGGCGGGGCGCTCACGATCCGCTCGGGCTCGACGATGCGGAGCACACGCCGCGCGCTCGCGGCGCGATCCTGTCCCAGTCCCAGCCGGAAGGCCTGGCGGGTCTCGGCCAGCACCGGCGGCAACACCGTGAAGCCCTGCTCGGTCAGCATCAGATCGCCGAACCGGTAGATCGCGGAAAGCGGCGCCGACAACCGCTCCAGCATGACGCCGATCTCCCAGCTCCGGCGCGCGAGACCGGCCCGCGCACCGAACCCGAGTGCCGTCAGGCGCATCGCCGAATGGCGTTTTTCCTCGGCGAACGGGATCGCCGCACCTGGTGCCGGCCCGAACTCGTAAAGCGCCTTCAGATCGGGCGGGGGATCGGCGGCCCGGACGGGCACAGCCATAAGAAGGAGGAGAACAACAACGGCGCCCGTTCGCATCACGAGCCCTCCTTGCCTGTCTTCCCGATCCGGATTTCATCCGGCGCGGCCCAGTCGAGGCGCACGATCCGCCGGTCCGCGTCCACCGTCAGCACGGCGGCCTGTCCGGCCTGGATACCGGCATCGCGCAGGACGGCGATCAGCGGCGCATCCCTGGTCTTGACGGCGACGATCGCCGGGCGGGCCGGGACAGGTCCGGCGGCGAAAAAGCGATACCCGGCGCGCCGGGCGAGCTCCTCGGCGAGGGTCTCGACCGGGCCGGTCCAGTCCAGCGTCACCGTGGTCAGAAGTGCCGCCGGGACGATGCGTGGCAGCGGCGTATCGGCGAGCGGGTTCTCCGCCGAGCGCGCTCGGGCCAGCGCCACGAACGCCCGCTCGGCGCGCAGGGCGGCCTCGGTCAGAAGCGTCTCCGCCCGGTCCGGCCCGATCTGCTTGACGGCGACCGCCGCATCCGGGGCGAACGAGGCGCAAGCCGAGAGCGCTGCCAGTCAACGGGATAACGGTGAGGGCCATGACGCTTCTCATCGTCCGGCGGCTCCGGCGTCCTCGATCACCAGATGGCGGTTCGCCTTGTAGGCGAGCGCCGACAAAGTGCGGCGGGTCGTATCCCCGGCCAGCAACTGATCGACCGCCTCCAGAAACCCACCGCGAAATACAGCGACTTGATCCGGCCTGCTCCGGACTCGATCCCACGGCGTAATCGCGACCGGCGTTCCAGACCAGCGTCCAACCCGCCTGGCGCGCCCAGTTCTCGAGCACGCCGCGCAAGGTTTTGTGCGCCCCCGCCTCGACCATCCATTCAGTGCCGGCCGCCGCTTCATCGGACTGGCCGTCCCGGCCGGCCGGGCCGGAAGTGGGCGGAAAACCAGCGGCCGCGGCGCGTTGTTCGATATCCCAATAGCGGTAGAAAACGACCGTTCCTTCACGCCAGCTCCAGTCGTAGCCGCTCAGCGCGGCGAGGCGGTCGAGCAGGCCGGAAAGAGCGCCCCGCCAGGCGAGGCGGATCGGCGGCGCATCGGGCAGGATCGCAGTCCCGCCGGCGATCCGCGCCGGGCGCTCCTCGATCGCCGTCGCGATCCCCGACAGGGAGGACAGGCGACGGAGCGCCGCCGGGAAGGAAACGGCTTCGTGTTGCCCGAACACCAGTTCCCGTGTGGCGATTGATTCGGGCAGTCCGGTGCTGACCGGGGCCAGTTCCGTCGCCGGGAGCGGCGCCCCTCCGGGCGCGATATCCGGCAAGGGGGAAACCGTTACCGCGGCCGCCGTTCCCGTGCCGGCCGGCACGCGATGCGGCGGCGGTTCGCCGGCAGCGAAGGCAACGCCGAAATTGACGCACAGGAACACCACGGCCGCACCGGCGGTCATGCCCGGGCCGAGCGGCACGAGGCCTTTTCGGATATGGCCGGCCGCGCTGTCGCTGAACCCAAACCCGATAGGCGAGCGAGAACGCCGATCCGAGCAGCATCGTCCAGGCGAGACCGATCGGACCGAGCAGGAAACCGAAAGCCCCCAGCATCATTGCGTCGCCCGGATAGAGCGGCCAGCGCCGGCCACGCAACTGGGCGACGATGATCGGCAGCGCGACGGCGGCGATACCGAGCGCCATCCCCGTCCAGGGCGTCCACGGGCTATCGCCGTCCGGGCTCAGATAACGCCATACGGCCGCGGCGGCGAGCAAGGCCAGCACCAGGCGCGGATCGACGACCGCCCGGCGCGCGTCCAGGACGGCCATAGCCGCCATCGCGGCCAGCACCAGGCCCGAGCTAAGGCCGGCAATCATCAAATCGGTCATTGCAATTCATCCTTCGTTGGTTTCCGGGTTTCGGCGGGGTGTTTTCAGCCGCGGGAGCCGGGTGGCGGTCGTTCTGGCGGTGGACATGGCGGTCGACCGGCGGCGGCCCGGCGAGCACACCGAAAGTCGCCGGCAGCAACGGGCACCAGGCGGCGAGCGCCACCTCACGGCAGAGGCGCGCCGGCAGGAGGGCAGGCGCCCTTCCGGTCTTGATCCGTTCGCGGTTCCACTGAAGCAGTTCCCGTTGCGCGTCGCGCAGGCCGCCCAGCACCACGATCCCGGCGCGCAGCCGTTCCATCCCGGCGAAGGCGCGTTCCCTGTCCCAGGCCATGCCAGGGTCGCGATGGGCGGCTTCGCCGGCCCCCGCTATTTGCCGTGCCGCGTCTTCGCTTGCGCGGATTTCCAGCGCCTCGAACAGGGCACTGCGGGGTTGGCCTTCCTTTCCGGCCGCCAGTTCCTGGGCGGCAGCCGGCCGCAATCCGGCCAACAGGAGAGACGTCCCTATAAGAAGAGTGAGCGCGAATAAGGGTTTCATGGGCCGCACCCCGTGCATCGGCCAACGATGAGGGTGCTGAACCCGGCCGTGGATGCGTCGAGTCGTCCGTTCACGCGGATGCCCGCGGCCCTGACCGAAGCGGCGGAGAGCGTGCCGGCGGCCACCGTGCGGGCCGACACCGTGTTGGCGGTAAGACGCTCGAGATTGGCGCTACCGGCGGTGACCGTCCCTGTCGCCGCGACCGAACCTGCCGTGACGGCGCCGGCCGACGAGATATTTGCGGCCCGGAGCGTGCCGTTAACCCTCAGCGACCCGCTCGACACCACCCCCGCGAAGGAAGCCGTATCGCCACTGATTGCGCCCGCGGCCTCCACCGTCCCGGCGACCCGCACGGCCTGTCCGACCGTCAGATCGCCGCTAACGCAATATCGCCGCCCGCTTGCAGGTCGCCGACCAGCGCGAGGCTTGCAGCGGAGAGCCGGCCGGCGCCGGTAATGGCGTTGCCGCCCATGTCGAGATCGGTCTCCATCCGGTTGGCTTCCGGGAAGCCCGGCACAGCGAGCCGCTGGAGCCTGCCGCCGTAGACGGCCTGGTGATCGAAGCGGCGCAGCGCCGCCAGCGCACCCACGGCCGGGGCGCCGCCAAAGGCCGCCTGGAAGGCACTCACGTCATAATCGAGGGTGGGTCCGGCCAGCCGGGACGGGGCATCGGGCGCGACCAGGCCGACGCGCGCCTCGCCGGCCGCCTCCAACAACGCGGCCGATGGCGGGACCGTATCGCCCGCCCCGACCGCCTCGGCCGCCAGGACGTCGATGGCGTCCGCACCGGCGGCGAGGATCAGCACCCGGTAGCCGCGCCCGAGCGCGTCCACCGCTGAAAAATCCGCCGGCAGCGATCCGGCGCCCTTGAGTTGCGCGAGGGTGATCTCCACGGGGCCGCCCCGTGCGGCCGCCAGGAGTTCCGGAAACCGGCCGTGCACATGGCTTGCACTTGCATCGGCCAGCACGGTCAATTGCTGCACGGCGATGCGGGCGCGGCGTTCGGCCGCCAGGGTCTCGAAGAAGGTGGAAGCGGCAAGGACGATCATGCCCAGCAGCGCGAGTGCCAGAAGCGCGCCGAACAGGCTCAACCCGCGGCAGAACACGGTTCGCCGTTGTCCCGGCATCTGCAGCAACATCAACATCCGCCGCAACTCCCGACAGTCATCAGGCCGTCGATGCGGGCTTGGGGACCGTGCGCGGCCCGGGCGGCGATACCCCCCGCCTGGAGAGCACCGCTCACACGCGTTTCCTCGCCATCGAACGTCCCCGTGACCGCCGCTTCTCCGGCGACCGCCACCGCGGTAGCCGCGGAGAGTGTCCGCGCACTCAGTGTGCCCGCCGTGCTCAAGCCTCCCGCGTCGAGCCTCCCGGCGACTTTCACGGAGGCGGCGGACACCACGCCTGTCACGGCATGGCCGACAACCAGATCGGCGGAGACGGTCAGCGCCGCGCCGCCGAGCTCCCGCGCGGAGAGGTCCGCCGTGGCGAGCCGCCCAGCCATGACGGAATCATCCACCACGGCATTGCCGCCGATTTCGGCAGCGCCGCTCAAATCTGCCGCGCGCGCCGTCACCGCGCCGGCCGCAACGATATTCCGGCCCGCCGGATTGGCCGGGTCGGCGGAACTCATGTCGAGGCCGGTTTCCAGCCGGTTCAGATACGCCCGGCCGGGCTGCGCGCGGCGGTAGAGCGCCTGCTCCAGATATCGAAGGCCGTGATCTCCCGTGACAAAGAGCGCGCCGGGTCCGAGCGAACGGCCGAGCGCCGCCTCGATCGCCGGCAGATGCGGCGCCATCAGAGCGCCACTGCCAACTGAATCCAGGCCGGCGAGGCCGGAGCCAAGCGCACCCTCACGAATCGCTACCCCGTGCGCGGCTCCCCCGTCCAGGGAAGGTTCGAGGACGCCGAAAGCCATGGGAATGCCGCGCCTCGTGCCGTCGGCGATGACGCCGAACGCGAACGTGGCGTTCCGGCCCGGCGCATCGGGCAGTCCCGGCGGCGCCGTGCCGAGCGCGCGCAATCGCGCCGGCGTCAGGACAATAGTGTGCCCGCCCGCGAGGGTTGTTTCGAAAGCCGCCGCGTGCTCCTGGCTTGCCCGGTGGGCGGCCTGGAACCAGGCCGCGAAGATACGCCCGGCGGCGCGGTCGAGCGCCTCGCCGCGGGCCAGTCCGCGCGCCTCGTAATGCAGCGTCAGCGCGGTTCCCGCGAATGCCGCCAGCAGCAGCACGCCAAGCAGCGCGCCCGCGCCGCATGTATATCTGTGCCCGCGCGTCATCCGAAGATGAACCCGATATCGTTCGCGCCGTCGCCGTCGTCGCAAGCGGCGGTGATCTGGGCTGCCGTGACGGGCGAGGTGAGAGCGGCGGCGTTGATCGTGATCGAGATCACCCCGGCCCGGGCCCGGCTGCGCCCGGCATAGGCATCGCCCAGCGCCGCGCAGATCTCGTTATCGACATCGGCGAACTGGATGCTGAAGCGGTTGCTAATGCCGCCCGGCCCGCCGATAACGGTCACCAGCCCGCCGAAGGGATGGCGAATCTCGACCTTCTTGCCCTTGCCGATCGTCCGGGCGCTGTCGGGAATGCCGCCCCGGCGATCGAGTGCGGCAACCAGATCGGCCTTGTTCCCGTAGCTCGGCGCACCGGCGAAGGCGGCCTCGATATTGGCGCGGATCCGGTTCAGCAGCACCAGGGCCTCGGACCGGTTGGCCACCTCACGGGCAGCGTTGTAGGTGCCGACGGCGCCGACGATGACCACCGCCGCGAGGCCGAGACCGAGCAGAACCCCGAACAGGCTGAAACCACGCCGGTACCTGCGCGCCCGGTAGCGTTTGATGAGCGCCGCTATACCCGTCTTCGCAGAAATCCGGGTTGCCGCTATTTTCATTGCCGTCATCTTTTTTCCTTTCATCGATGCTTCATTCATCCACTTGCAGTTCCGATGGCCGTTCCCGTGGCTGTCCCTGTAGCCGCCGGGTCCGCCGTGCATGCGGGGAGCGCCATGCTTTCCCGCCCTGGTTCGTTTTCCCCTGGTCATCGCTCATGACCGCCCGGCCTGTTGCAGCACCGAAAACATCGCGTCGATGCCGGCCGCCATGGCCAGCGTCACGACGATCAGGAGGGCGCCGTTCAGCGCCGCGGCACGGGACTTGAGCAGGTCTTCGGAGCGGCCCACCCAGCGCTCGACGAAGCGGGCGAGCTTGTCCTCCCAGCCGGGCGCGCCATCGAGCGCGACGGCAACGGGAACCAAGGCCGGATCGGGAAACCCGTGCCCGGCCAGCGCCATGGCGCGGCCCAAACCGGCGCCCCGGGCCATGCCGCGCTGGATCGCGCCGATGCGATGGCGCGCATAGGGCGAGGCATGCCGCTTCAGATCCTCGAAAGCGCGGTCGTTGAGATCGAGACCGGCGGCGAGGAACTCGAGCGCCACGAACAGGAAGGCCGAGCCGGTGATCGTGCGGTAGAGCGAGAACGGGGCGATCCGGTCGAGCACGGTCCGGCCGGGACCGGTCCAATGGACCATCGCCGTGCCTATTGCGGCCACGATGGAGGCGCAGATGGCGCAAAATACAAGCGGTTCGGCATGGAGCCAGACCGAGGCGGCGCGGAACAAACCGGCGGCCGGTCCCCAGCGTTCGGGCGGCACGACGCTTTCCAGTACCGGCACGAAATACCCCCCCGCCGCCCACAGCATGACGGCGAGACCGGCGGCCAACGTCAGCGGCATGGCCAGCGCCTTGCGGACCGCCGAGATCTGCCGGTCGCGCAAATCCGCGACCCGCGCCGCGGCGGCGAACAGGAGGGCGGCCTCGATACGCCCGTAGGCCTGGAAGATCATCGCCTCGGCCGGCGGCGCGGAGGCCGCCATCGCCTCGGCGAAACGGTTCTCGATCAGCGCCCGGCGCCAGCCTTCCAGCAGGCCGGCGCGCAAGGACGGACCCTGGCCGCGTTGCGCCCGCACCGTGACGTCGAGCGCGCGTTCGAGCTCGAAGCCCGATTCCAGCAGGTCGGCGACGGTGCGGAAGCAATCCACCCGCGCCTTGCGCCCGAGCACCAACGCGGCGAATGCCCGCCTCCAGAAGACGCCCATGCGGAACGGGCCCATCATCGGACCGCCTCCGCGACCACGGTGAGGCTCGCCGCCGCCTCGTGCTCGGTGCCGGCACCCTTGAGCAGGGCGTCGAACGGATCGACCGCGCCCTCGGCCACCAGCTTCCAGATCTTGCCGCCGATCGGCGCGCCGTCCATCTCCTGGCGCCAGTAGGCCCAGGCGCCCAAGGGATCGCAGTCGCGCACGAAGGCGAGATAACCAGCATCGGGCCGGATGGTCTCGGCGATCGCCGTTTGCTCGATATAGCCGTTCCAGGCCCGCGCCGCGACGGCGCCGCCGTCCTCGCGCCGGCACCGGGGACAGCCCTTCGGGTTGCGGTAGCGCACCGCACCGTTGCCGCGCAGGCGAGCGGCCAGATTTTCCGGGGCAACGCGTCCCTCGGCGTGCCGCTCGAGGGCGCAATCCGGACACAGGAGCGGCAACAGGGTCTGCTTCATCAGCAGCGCGACATTGCCGGGCTTGGTCACCTCGGCCACGCCGACGCCCATGTCGATCAGCCGGAACAGGATGGCGTTGGCCGAATGGACGTGGATCGTGGTCCATACCTGATGGCCGGTATCGATGAACTGCATCACCTGGCGGGCCGCATCGGCGTCGCGGATCTCGGAAACCATGCCGCTGGCCGGGTGGATCCGGCAGAAATGCATCAGCGCTTCCTTGAAATGCCCGGCCCGCTCATCGCCCAGGCCCGAGGTCGGCACCGCGATCTGGACGGCGCCCGGAATGCGGTATTCGACCGGGTCCTCGATGGTCACCAGATTGAGCTGGCCGTCGAACTCGGCCATCTGCAGGGCGAGATTGACGGCCAGTGTGGTCGACTTGCCGTCGCCCGCGGTGCCGCCGATGAAGACGCCGCCATGGGGCGCCATGCGGATCCCGGCAAACAGGGCTGCTTCGGTTGCCGAGAAACCGAGCCGCTCCAGGGTCATGCCGGCATCGAGCCGGTCGGCATAGAACATGCGCGCGAACAGGTGATCGCCGTCGGGCTCGTGCGGGCCGCGCTGGCAGCGCAGCGCCGAGATGCCCGCCGGCAGCGGCACCTGGCCGCCGGCGCGGATCGAGAAGCCCTGGAAGGAGCCCCGCCGGTAGCTCGTCTGGGACGAGCCCTCGTCCTTGCAATGGAACAGGAAACCGGCGGCCTCGCGGCCCTCCTCGGCCGTCATCGGCTCGGCCAGCTGCAGCTTGCGGTCGTTGACGATGGCGAAGACATGACAGGCGCCGCCGCCGGTCTGGAACACCACATCGCTCGCCCGCGCCGCCGCCGCATCCTCGAACAGGCGTTTGATCCGGCGAGCCGCCGCTTCGCCCGCCGCCGGTGAGGACGCGGCGCCCGCTGCCCGCCAGCATTCGGCGATCTCTTCGAGGGTTGCGGGTTCTTCGGCAACCGCGCTCGGGATGGCGCCGCTCTGGCGCAGCGCCAGTAGCGCGGAGCGCAACCGGGCGTCAGCCTCATAGCCACGCGCGATCAGGCAACGCCCGCCGGCGAACACCGCGCAGATGCGCCGGAACCGGACGTCCATCGCGGGGACGCGGAGCAATCGGTTGGCGTCCGGGATATCCGTCGGGGGGACGCCGTTGCGCCTGCCGGGCCGGGCAAAAAAGCGCGCGAAGGCCTTGGCCATGGTCTTGGCGGTGGTGTCGGGACGGGTGCTTGCCGGTTGCCGGGTCATGAGCCGTCTCCGGGCCGCGCTTGGTAGGGCAACGCGCGATCGTCGGAACCCTCGATTTGCACGCCGGGCGGGCGCGCGGCGATCCGGCCGATCCGGACATCGCCGGGGAGCGGATCGCCCTCGCGCACGAACCAGACCCGCCGCCCATCGGTGACGCCGGCGCGCAGATCGCCCGCCATCCCGAGAATTGAGAACCAGCCATAGCGCGGCGCTGCCGGCGCGGCTTTCGCCGGCTTTTGCGCAGTCGTGGAGGGCGGCAGCTTTGCGGGGACCGTGTTCAATTGCGGCATGACCGAAGGAACGGTGGCGGCCACCGCCGGGGATCGATTTGCGGCGGCCGGTTCCGCCGGCGCGCGGAGCGCCCGCAACTGGGCCTCGGTCTCGAATATCCCGGTCACGATCAGCTGGCGCTCATGGCATAGCTTCAGGGTCTCGTGCTCGATCGCCAGGGCGGACAGCGCGTCTTGCCTTTCCGCCACACCCGCGAGCAGCCGGGTCAGCAGATCGCGCGGACAGCCCGCGATGACGGATGCAGCCATCGGCGGTATCGGGATGGCGAAATTCGGGGCGGGTGCGGCTGGAGTCCCGGCTTCTTTGTCCGGGCCTGCCGGTTGCGGTTGCCCGGCCGCCCTGCGGTCCAGCACGCGAAGCAGACGGCTGCGGCCCGCGGCATTCGCAGCGCCCGTGGATGGCGCCATTGGCGGGACGGAAAGCCCCGGCTTTGAATTCATCGCGGCGGAACCGGCCGCCGCCGGCTCGGGTGATTGCGATCCCGGCGCGGGCGGTGAAACCGCGTCCAGCGCGGAGGCACCCGGTGCCGCCACCATCGCCACGAGGCAGGCGCCAAGAGTGCGAAGATGTGCCGCGGCGGTCATTCGGGCGTCCACCCGAGATGGGCGGCGAGCGCGCGCCAGGGATAGCTGTTGGCCGCCGCCGCGCCATCGAGGGTCACGATCAGTTCGCCGCGCGACCAGCGCCACGCACCGGGCGTCCCGCGACTGCCGTTGCCGTCTCCCAATACCGCGGTAAGAGTTCCGTCCGCCCGGAAGCGGAAGGCGGAATCCTTGGCCTCCATGAAGGGCAGCGTGACCGGGCCGCTCTGCGCCGCCAGCCAATCGGTCAGCCGCATCGCGGCGTAGCGTTCTCCGGTGGGCAGCAGCGGCAGCGCGTCGCCGACCCGGAAACGCGGACGCAACGGAAGGCGTTCATAGTGCAGCGCGATCTCCGCGCCGCCCGCCGCCGGCACGAGATGGCCGGTATCGGCGATGCCGCCGGTACCGCCGCTGCCGTCGAGCAGCCACAACTCGTCGCGGTCCCGGCCGAGCACCAGAACGTGGCGCGCACCGGCATTGTCGACCAGCACCCGGCCGTCGTTATCTTCGAGGAAGCGCTTGAGCGCCGCCGCCGGCAGGGTTGCATGGCCCCCCGACGCCGCGATGCCGGTGGCTCCCGGTCCGCGCAGTTCGGAGCCCGGAAAGCCGCGCAGCGGCGCGTCCGTATCCTGCGCCATCATCTTGTCGAACGCGGTCGAGGTCTGCTTCTCGTTGACCGGCAGGTCCGCCGGCAACGCCACGTCCGGGCAGGCGTCCTTCATCGCCCGCGGCCAGCTTTCCTGAACCCAGCCGCGCGAAGCCACCGCCCAGACACCGGACGCGGCTCCCAACGCCTCGTTGTGCAGCACGCCCGTGGCGGGATCGTAAAAGACCGGGGTGTGGCCGCGCCGCTGCCCGGGATCCGGCGCCACGCCCGGCTCGGTGAAATTGTAGAGCGCGCGGAACTCGCGGGACGGCACCACCCGCCAGCGCGCGGTTCCGGGCGCATAGGCGCCGCCGAGATGGGCGCAGGCGCGAAGCGTGCCGTCCGGGCCGTGATAATGCGCCCAGACGGTATTGCGGTCTCCAGCGCGCCGCGAGTTCGGCCGCTCCAGGATCCAGACGCGGCCTTCGAGCAGGCCGGTGAAGAAGCCGGCGGCGTGGGAGCTGTAGTTCGGTGAGGCGGGCGCGGCTTGCGCTGCCGCGTTATCCGCCATGAGAGCGGTCGCCATCATTGCGGCTAGCGGCCAGCGACAGGGGTTGAATTCCGTGTCATCGTCATGCTCCTTTGGTGGTGTTTGCGCCGGCGGCCATGCGGCCTGGCCGGTTCCGCCCAGCGCGCGGCGAGACGGCGCACCATGGCGGCATAGATCCCGAACGCGCCGTCCTCGTCGCCCGCGGCGATAGCCGCGATGGCCGCGTCGATGCGGCCGCCGATCCAGTCCCAGTCCGAATGCCCTTGGGGAATCGCGGCGGCGATGCGGGGCGCGATTCGTAATATTCGGCAACCAGCGCCCGGCGTTTGGGCGTTTTCATCATGTAGCCGTCGCGGAAACGCCGCAGCGCGGTCAGGGTCGGCCCGCCGTCCGCTTCGATGCCGCGCCGCTCGACAATCGCCGTGGTCAGGAAGCAGTCGCCACCATCTCCACCTCCGTCGCCACCACAAGAGTCCTCGTCGGCGCCCAAATCTCCGTCCAGGTCGCAGGAATCGCCGCCCACGCCGCCCGCCCCGCCATCGCCTTCGCCGCCGCCGCCATCGCCGCCCCAGTCCGGCGGGATCACGGCCCGGCAGCTGTCCGTCTCCAGAATCCAGGGGCCATGGGAGATCCGTACGACGGGCTCCGCGTCCCACGGGAACTGGGTCGCCCGCCGGGTCGCGGTGCGCCGGTAGTCCTGACTTCCCGTGTAGCCGGACGGGCAGCCATCGGTCATGGCTTCGGTTTGCGCGGTCTCCGTCACCACCGCCTTCGGCGGCACGGGAACCTTGCCGGTCCAGCAGCTCGTCGAGACGAACTCGGGCGGACCCAGCGTCTCGCCCTCCGCCGTCACGCTCTTCAGCCGGCGCCAGATCTCGCGGCCTTCCATGCGCCGGTTGTGCGGCGGCCCGGCGTCCCAGTGGCAGACCAGCGTGTAGTTCTCCCAGGCCGTGTAATCGGCCCGGCATTCGTCGATCAGAAGCTGCCAGGGGCCATGGACCGGATCGCCCACCGGGTTGCCGCGTTCGTCATGGGTTTGGGCGGCCTCGCGCACACTTGTGCGGCCCTGGCCGTGCTCACCGGCGGCACAATCCTCGACCCGGCGTTCGCGGCTCACGCGCTCGTTGGTGTGGGCGTAGGGATCGCGCACCGTGCCGGCGAGCGCGGCGCGGCCCGAGGGCAGCGGCCCGCCGAAAGCGGTATCGGACAGGCAGGCGGGGAGCGTCACCGAAGGGCGGCCCGCCGCGCCCGTGGCCCGGCCTGCCTCCAGCCAGTGCAGCACCGGCGCCTGGCCATTCGCTCCGCCGCCGGCGTAGGCATGGGGCGCTGCCTGGACCGCGCGGTGATCGCGGCCGACGCCCTTGAGGCGCTCCGGGCGCGAGATAGACCAGCAGCGTGTCTTCGCAATAACGCGCCCGCACGCCACGCAGCGTCCAATCGGCAAGCCAGCCGCTGCCGGCCGGCGGGACCGCGCCGCTCCAGCCCGAGACGCTTGCGCCATCCGGATCGGGTGAGCCGGCGGAGCCCTCGAGAATATAGCTCTCCAGGCGGCGCCAGGCCGTGGTCACCGCGCGGGCGTGGGCCAGCGCTTCCTGACGGTAGACACGTTCGTTCGCGGATTGCTGCGCACCGCCGGGGCGGCACTGAGAAGCGCGCACAGGCTGACCCCGGCCAGCATGGTGGCGCGGAATGTTCTACTCATGGGTTGCCTCCTCGTTTGGAAACTGTTCGGAATTGCTTGCCGGGGCGCGGGCCGGCTCACGGAATCCCGCACGCGTCATCGCCTCCGGCGCCACGGGGCGGCCATGCAGGCGCCATCCCCCGTCAGCACCGAGATCCAGCGCGGTGATCTCGAGACCAGCGAGGCCGCCGGAAACGCGGAATTGATCGGCAAGGCGCGGCAACGGGCCGGGATGGCCGATCCGGACGGTCCAGCCGCCTTGTGGGCCGCGTGCGTAGTCGATCCGCGCCCCACGAAGGCCAAGTTCACGGTCGACAGCACGGCGAAACGCCAGGAATAGGGGCGGCGCGGTCTCGACGATGCGCAGCACGGGGGCCAGCGGGAGGACCGCCCAGGCGCTCGCATCGACCACGGACGCGGCGTACCAGCGCGACAGGTGTTGCTCGGCGAGTTGCCGGTGCAGGGGCTCGGCGTGGCCGGGCGCCAGCCGCCAGCGCGCCAGCATGACCGCGCGGCCCGCCAGTTCGGGGCGGAGCGCGGCAAGTTCGGGATCGGAAAAGCGGGCGGCGCAGGTAAGGCTCTCGATCCGCCAGGCCGGCAGCCAGGGCGGATAATCGATCAATGCCCGCCGGCAGGCTTCTATCAGGGCGGCGCTATCGACCGCGACCGCGAGATCCGGCTCGGCCGGCGGCGCGATGGCAGTCACGGGTTCCGGCCCGCCGCCGATCCAATCCAGGAGCGCATCGCGCTGCAGCCAGGCGGCCGACCCGCCGGCAAAAATAGCGGGACAACAGCAGGGCCAGCGCCAGGTGGGCGCGCCCAAGTCTCGTAAACGGCGCGCGGCGGAGCACATTCTCCGGCGCGGCGGCGAGACTCGAAACATCGAGTTCAGTGACTTCGCGGTCCGCGCCGCCGGCGAGCAGGCCGGGCGTCGCGTAAAGGTCCCAGCCCAGCGTCCGCGCGCGGGTGAAAGCTTCGACGGCGGCATCCCGGTTGCTGAATACTTCGTCGCCATCGGCAAGCACGGCGCCGTCGCGAACTTTTGTCAGCGCGAAACGCCCGCTGCCGCCGCTATCGCCCGGAGCCGCATCGCCCGCGACCAGAGCCATCCAGAACTCGCTCTCGATCGAATCGACCAACGCCAACGCCAGCGCCGGAAGCCCCTCCGTTGCATCGTCTTCGGTGCCGCCGGCATAGCCGGTCTGACCCGCCCGGTGGACGCACCAGGGCCGCGCGAAGCGGCGCGCGGCGCGTGCCGTGGCGGCCGGACCGGACCGCTCGAGCCAGTAGAGCCCGGCCGCGAAGGGACGTCCGTTAATGAGAATGGTGCTCAAAACGCCATCCCCCGGACTTCCGCGATGCCCAGCGGCTCGCCGATGTCCGCGGTTATCAGAAGCACCTGTTCGATACGCGCCGTGGACGCCTTGCGCCCGCCGTCGGGCAGCGGCAGATCGGCGTCGAAGGTGCCGGAACGCTGGGCGCTTGCGCTGCGGTCGGAAAATCCGGTCACCATCAGCGTCTCGCCACGGCCGATCTTCTGCGTCACCTGAATGGCGCGGCTGGCATAGGCCGGGAGCTGGATCGTCTGATTGTTCGAAGTGAACGCAGTGAAAGACGGGCGGTCGCGCAGGCTCGCGAACAGCCGCACCAGCACCTCGCCGGGACCGGTGATGCGGGGCAGGTAGCTCACCGCGAAGCCTGACGAGACCGTGCCCGGCACGAGTTCGGTCTGGGCGATGCCATCGCCCGCCGTGGTGCGCAGTTCGCGCAGATAGGCTTCCTGGAAGAGCTCGAAGAACTGCGCCGGCTTGCCGTTCAGCGACGGAATATCGGCCGACAGCACCCGCGAGACCGCGCCCGCGCTGTTCAATGCCCGCACCGTCGCCGACAGCGTATCGCCGCTCTCGCCGCCGGGAGAGGGCTTGATCAGCGCCACCGCGTTGGACCCCACGCTGACGCGCAGCGCCTCGCCGAGCAGCCGGGCGATCGAGAAGCTGAGGCCGAGATCGTAGTCCGCCTCGCGCTCGACCCGCACCGAATAGACGTGCACCGACAGGGTGACGGGCCGCAGCACCTCGCGGTTGAGATAGCCGAGGTACGCGCGCGCCCGGGCGATATCGCGGGGCGTGCCGCTCACCGTCACCGAGGCGCTCGACGGCGCAACCGACAGCCGGGTTCCCGGATCGAGCAGCCCTTTTAACTGGCCTTCGATCTCGGGCCACGGGTCGTAATCCGTCTCGGTCGATATGGTCTGGCTGGTGAGGTTGCCCCCGCCGCTGCCCTCGCCATCACCGCCCGCGGCGCTGTCCTGGGTCGAGGACGACACGGTGTAGCGCTGTTTGCCGGCCAGCGCGTGAATCTGAAAGATCGCGGAACGGCGGCGCACGATCTCGATGGCCTGCCGGTCCGCATCGTAACGCCACTCGTAACCGGAGGGTTCAGTCCACGAATCAAGCAGTGCGTCGAGCGGGCCGGTCCAGATGCCCCCGTCCGGCGACAGCCCATCACGGACAGCCTCGCCAAATACATTCACGGACGGATCGCCGTCCGTGCCGTTGCCCGTCCGGCGCGGGGGGCCGGTAAACCGCACGGCAAGGCCGGTTGCCGCCTCGATACGTCCCGCCAGCGTTGCCGGCGCGCCGATACCCGCAAGCGGCAGGGTCACTGCGTCCGCGCGGCGGTAGCGCGCCGGCAAATCCGCGCGCGGGTCGGGCTCGATGGGTGTCAATCCAACATAGGGACGGCGCTCTATAAGGCGCACCGTGGACAGGCGCGGCCCGGCTTGCGGGGCTCCCGGAGCCGAAGCCCCCGATCCCCTGAGGGCCGAGACCTGCCGCGCGACATCTCCGGTTTCCATCCGCGCGCGCTCGACCTCCGCCAGGCCGCAGCCGGAAAGCGTGGCGAGCATTATTGCGAAACAACCGGATCGGGTTGAATGGGTCCGTAATCCGGGGTTCCGGAGCGCACAAAGGCGGTGAACGGCCATTTGCCTTGCTTCCCGTGCAAGGCGCTTCATGATCCCCGCCTTACCCGGCGAACCGGCGGAGATAGCTCCCCGGCTTGTCCTTGATCCGGCGCACCCCGGGCCGTCCATCACGCCGTCCGCCGGGCCGAACCGCCCACGTCGGAGGTCGAGCTGTAGCGGCGTTCCGCCGCCCACGCCTCGACATCGGCGCGGGCGTAGCGCACCCGGTTGCCGAACTTGTGAAACTTGGGACCCCCGCCGCTGACCCGGTAGCGGTCCAGCGTGCGTGGGCTCAGGCCCAGAAAGGCCGCCAACTCGCGCGTGCCCATGTAAATCGCGTCGTCGTCCATCCCGGCCTCCCATTGCTTGGCGCAGTCGACGGGAACGGCCGGAACGTCGTCCTCGACCGCCGCGCGTACCGCCAGGCGCTCGGCCTCGCTCGACTGGCTTTCCATCCAGGCGCTCACCCGGTCGCAGGTATCGAGGCGCGGCGAGGCGCCCTGGCGCAGCCGCCTGACGAAGCACGGATCCCCCACCGCCTCCTGGCCAAGCAGAGAAGCCTTGGTGCGGGTTATGGCGATGAACGCCTCGACCTCGCGCCGGAAAGCCGGGCCGAACGGTTCCTCGCCCATGTAGGCGAGTATCCGGTCGGCGCTGCCGAGCCTGATCACGCGGCCCGCGGCGATGCGCGCCACCAACGAGGGGTTGCCGGCGGTTTCCAGGCCGAACCGGCCGCGGCTCATGCCGCGGCGGGCGAGGAAACCATCGATGCTGTTCTTGAGAATTGTGTTCCGGCTTGTCATGAACCAGAACCTAAGAGGAACATTTATCGTTGACAATAGGTTTCAATAGGATATAAGCTACAAAACATGACAGACATGCGCGGAGCTACGATGGAACGCGACCCGGTACGGCAAAAACTCAAAGATTTGTTGTGGAAACGCGGCCTCACCATGGCCGCCGCCTCGCTTGCGCTGGGCAGAAACCGGGCCTATCTGCACCAGTATCTTGAGCGCGGCCTGCCCAAGGTGCTGAACTACCCCGACAGCGTGACCCTTGGCGTACTGCTCGATTGCGACCCGGCCGAGCTGCGCCACGATACGGTGCCGAAACGCAAGCCGGCGAACAGGACGCGGCGCATCCCCCCGGCCGGCATTCCCGGAGCCCCTCTATCCGCGATCTCCGAGATGGAAGTCGAAGCCGCCGCCGGTCCAGGAGCTTTGAACGAGGAGTTCGCCACCGAGAAGGCGCGCTGGTATCTGCCCGAGGGCATGATCCGCCACGAGGCCGATGCGAACCCCGAGGGCCTGCGCATCCTGCGCCTACGCGGCAACTCGATGGAGCCCGAGATGAGCGCGGGCGACCGGCTCGTCGTCGACACCGCCCGGCGTATCCCCGCAACCGGCGAGATGGCCGTGCTGTGGGACGGTAATGGCCTCGTGGTCAAGCGGATCGAGACGGTGCGTGAGCCCGGGCCGCCCCGATTGCGTCTGATCTCCACCAACCCGGACTATGCGCCCTATACCTGCCTTGCCCAGGAGGCGCACATCGTCGGCAGGGTGCTGTGGTCCATCAGGCGGGTGTGAACGGCGGCGGCACCTGCCGGCAGGAAAGGGTTTCCGGTCCGCATGAGGATGCAGCGAAGGAGATTACCCGCCTACGCCGAGAGCGTGATCTGGCCCGTCAGGAACGTGATCTGCTAAAAAAAGCGCTGGCCTTCTTCGCCAGGGAAAGTCGATGAGGTTCCGGTTCATCGACGCGGAGAGGGCCGGGTTGGCGATGCCGATATTCCGCCTGTGCAGACTGCTGCAGGTCAGCGTCTCAGGCTTCTACGCTTGGCGCAATCGCGGCCCAAGCCAGCGACAGCTCGATGACATGGTTCTACTCGCCCATGTCCGGGCAGCCTTTCGGCGCAGCCGCGAGAGCTACGGTGCAGAGCGGGTCCATCACGAGCTTGCCGGGATGGGATCGAGGTTGGACGCCATAGGGTGGCTCGGCTGATGCGGGGAAATGGGTTGTCTCCAAAACGGAAACAGAAGTTCAAAAAGACGACGGACAGCCAGCACAACAAGGCCGTCGCATCGAACCTTCTCGACCAGAACTTCTCCGCCGAGGCACCCAACGAGAAATGGGCTGCCGACATCAGCTATATCTGGACGGCACAGGGCTGGCTGTACCTGGCCGTCATGCTCGACCTCTACTCCCGGCGCGTCATCGGCTGGGCCGTGGGCGCTCGCATGACCAGCGACCTGCCGCTCAGGGCGCTTAACCGTGCTATCGGGCTGCGCCAACCTGGCGCCGGTGTGATCCACCATAGCGATAGTGAGTATCTGCGGGCCGGTTCCCTCGGAGTGACCTGACCCGCACAGCGATAGACGCATCTAGACTGATAGGGCCGGCCGCCCTTGGGTGGCTTGACCCACACTCAGATCGACCGAGATGTCATTCCCCGGACATGTCGGCCACCCGGGGGCAACCGGTTGAGGTTCCGACCTCGACCGACATCGTGACCTGATGAGAGCCCGGCCTTGGGCGCCCCGTCACTGTCGTGTCCGACATCGGCTGAGTTCGGAGCCAACCCCTCCACCCATCATAGACCAGGGGGCGGACATGGCGACTGCAACAGCCGACAACATCCAGATCATCGGTGGCGTCGACACCCACCAGGACCTGCACACCGCCGCCGTCGTGAGCCACGACGGAACGGTGCTTGGTACCGAATCGTTCTCCACCACCCGAGCCGGCTACCGGGCGATGCTTCGCTGGTTCCGCTCTCATGGCGAGCTGCTTCGTGTAGGAGTGGAATCCACCGGTACCTACGGAGCCGGCATCACCCGGCACCTGGCACTCTCGGGTATCCCCGTGCTCGAGGTGACCGGGCCGGACCCAGCCAGCCGAAGAGCCAAGGGCAAGGACGACGCCCTGGATGCGATCTCCGCGGCCGAGGCGGCGCGCACAAGACGCCGGGTCCAGGTGGCCAAAGACCGTTCCGGCACCGTGGAAGCCCTGCGGGTGCTGCGAACAACGCGAAAGACGGCAATCAAGTGCCGCCGCGCGGCCCTGCAGCAACTCCACAACACCATCGTTGCCGCACCGGAGGAAGTGCGTGACCAGGTCCGCAACCTCACCCGCATGCAGCGCCTGCGTACCTGTGCGGCCTGGAGGCCGGACACGGTCGGCTATCGAGACCCGGTGGTCGCGACCAAGCTCTCCCTGAAGTCCCTCGCCCGCAGAATCCTCGACATCAACGACGAGATCGCTGAACTCGACCGGTTCATCGTCCCCTTGGTCGAGGAGCTCGCCCCCAGTCTGCTTGAGCTCGAAGGCGTGGGCACCGAGAACGCAGGCGCAGTAATGGTCGCCGTTGGGGATAACCCGGATCGGCTCCGCTCCGAGGCGAGCTTCGCCATGATGTGCGGCGTCTGCCCGATCCCCGCATCGAGTGGGAAGACGCAACGCCACCGTCTCAACCGCGGAGGCAACCGCCAAGCCAACTCCGCCCTGCACATGGTCGTCGTGTGCCGAATGCGAACCGACGAGCGGACCCGAGCCTATGTCGCTCGCAGGACCCTGGAGGGGCTGTCCAAACGCGAGATCATGCGCGGCCTGAAGCGTTACGTGGCCCGCGAGATCTACCGCGTACTCACCGCCCCATCGAGTGCTTGACAAACATGAGAGCGTCCGGGGAAGCCAGTACTGCTCAGACGCATACCAGACGCGCCTCGGTGAACTCGGTTTCCTCGCCTCAATGAGCGGTAAGGGAAATTGCTATGATAACGCCGTCGTCGAGACCTTCTTCAAAACCATCAAGTCAGAACTGATCTGGAGGACTGTGTTCATGTCAAGAAGCCAAGCTGAAACTGCCATGGCCGGATACATCGATGGGTTCTATAATCCAGTCCGTCGGCACTCGACGCTGGACTTCACAAGCCCCGTCAAATTCGAGGCAGAAGCAATGCAAACGGTGTAGGGCGCCTCCACTTTTCCTGGATGGGTCCAGGCCGCAGCGCCCGCGCGATCGCCACCCACTGCGGCCTTGCGCGGCGCTCGGTGGCGCAGACCCTGGAGCGGTTCGCCGCCTCCGGGCTGAGCTGGCCGGAGGCCCGCGACCTGGACGAGGAGGTCCTGGAGGCGGCGCTCTATCGGAGGTCCCGGGCTTCGGATTGGCCGGAGGTGGACTGGGCGAAGGTCGAGAAAGACCTGTCCGGCCGCGGCATGACGCTGATGCTGCTGTGGGAGGAATGGCGCGAGACGCATCCCGACGGGATGAGCTATCCGACCTGGTGCCGCCGGTTCCGGGAATGGCGGCCGCGCCGGGACGTGACGATGCGCCAGAACCGCCGTCCCGGAGAGCGGCTGTTCGTCGATTACGCCGGCATGACGATTGCGCTCCTGGTCGAGGGGGTCGAGCACGAGGCGCAGGTGTTCGTGGCCTCGATGGGGGTCTCGGGGCGGCTCTACGCCGAGGCGACGCTGACCCAGAAGATCGAGGACTGGTGCGCTTCGCACGTGCGCTGCTTCGAGGACATGGGCTGGGCGCCGCAGCTGGTGGTGCCCGACAACCTCAAGCCGGCAGTGACGCAGCCGTCGCGCTACGAGCCGGTCCTGAACGAGACCTACGCCGATCTGCTCGAACATTACGGCGTCCAGGGCCTGCCGGCGCGGGTCCGGCGCCCGCGCGACAAGGGACTCGTCGAACAAGGAGTGCTTCACGTTGAGCGCGGGGTCCTGGCGCCGCTGCGCAACCATATCTTCCATGATCTGGCGTCGCTGAACCGGGCGATCGCCGCCCGGGCCCGGAAGATCAACGAGCGCCCCTATGCCGATGGCACGGGCGAGAACCGCTACAGCCGTTTCGAGAGTGTCGATCTCCCCCACATGCGGCCCCTGCCGGACCGGCGCTGGCAGCGCACGCAGTGGCGCAAGAACACGGTCCACCGCGATTACCACATCGCCATCGACCGGCACTTCTACTCGGTGCCCTACCAGTACGTCGGCAAGGAGGTCGATGTCCGCCTGCGCGGATCGGTGATCGACGTCTTCCACCGAGGCCGGCAGATCGCCAGCCATCTCCGCAGCCAGGCCAGAGGCCGCGCCACCACGCTCAGGGAACACCAGCCGCAGGCACATCAGCGCGCCGGCGTCGAGGACACCCGCGTCCGGCTGGAGGACAAGGCCCGGGATCTCGGCCCCCATGTCCACGCCTTCGTCACGGCGGTCATGGAGCGCAATCCCAATCCGGAGTTCGGCTTCCGCTCGCGCTACGGCGTTCTGCGGCTCGCCAACGGCCACGAGCCGGCGCGCTTCGACGCCGCCTGCCGCTACCCGCTGGAGCTCGGCACCCGAACCTATCGCGGCCTCGACAACATCCTGCGCACCGGCGCCGATCGCGCCGCCGCCGAGCAGGAACCCGAGGCCCTGCCCCTCGATCATCCAAACATTAGAGGACCGGAGTATTACAGATGACCGATAACGCCGTATCCCACCCCCTGGCCGCGCGCATAGCCAAGCTGCGCCTGCCCGGGATGCAGGCCGCCTTCCTCGAACAGATGGCGCGCCACGACCTCAATGACATGACCTTCGAGGACCGCCTCGCGCTGCTGATCGACCGAGAGATATCCGAGCGCCGATCCAGAGCCCTGCAGCGGCGGCTCAAGAAGGCCCAGCTCCGCCACCAGGACGCCTGCTTCGAGGACATCAACCTGAGCCGCCCCCGCGGCCTCGACCGCAACGTCGTGCTCGGCCTCGGCGACTGCGTGTGGGTCCGCAACGGCGCCAATATCCTGATCACCGGCCCGTGCGGCACGGGCAAGTCCTGGATCGCGTGCGCCTTCGCCCACAAGGCCTGCCTCGAAGGGCACCAGGCCCAGTACCTGCGCGTGCCGCGGCTGCTCACCGATCTGCGGATCGCCCATGGCGAGGGCACCATACCGAAGCTCTACCGCGATCTCGCCCGCATCGAGGTGCTCATCCTCGACGACTGGGGCCTGGCGCCGATCGACGGCGCGCGGGCACGCGACCTCCTCGAGATCCTCGATGATCGCTTCGGCCGGCGCTCGGTGGTCGCAACCAGCCAACTCCCGGTCGCCGACTGGCACCGGCAGCTCAACGATCCCACCCTCGCGGATGCAATCCTCGACCGCCTCGTCCACGGCGCGACCCGGATCGAGCTGCACGGCACGTCCATGCGCACCGATGATGCCGACGCTGCTACCAAGTCATGAACGCGGCAGGGGGCCGCGCTTCGCGCGGCAGAATCGTCGCTCCGCTCCGGGACATCGGAGAAAACGGACGGATCGTGCGACAGCATGGTGCGCGCGCCGCTCCGACTCGTGAGGGGTCACGCGTCGCGCGCGCACCATGCCCCACCGCCTTGCCGCAGGGCCTTCGGCGGTGGTATCGCTGAACAGGAAATCGTCAAGGGGGAACTGCCGACAATAACGTGATCCCTCGCTCCGCTCGGGGGTGGCTACCATGGTGAGAATCGGTGGCTACCTTGAGTGAGAATCGCCGGCTACGTTGATTGAGAATGGCCGGCTACATTGGTGAGAATCCGCAGGGGCTCCGCGTCCGGCTCAAGCACGCCTTCCGCCATCTTCGATTGAACCCAGAAGGGCGACGCCGGTCCGTCCGCGTCGGGGTCCGCCCACGCCAGAAGATCGAACCGGGCGGCCTCCAGTTCCGCCGCCGTCTGGATGCGGATCGGGAAGGGACCGGGCTCGAAGACCGGCTCGAGAGCGGGCAGGAGGGAGTGCACCCGCCACGCCGCCAGATAAGTCTCGATGTGTCTGAGAAACAGCCACGCCCGAAACCCGTCAACGGTCTCCTTCGCGGCCCGTTTCCGGCCCCGGCGCGTCACTGCCCGGCTCCGGTTCCGCACTGCGCGGCCCGGGTCCGGCACAGCTGCCGAACATCACCAGTGCCGCACGCCAATATCATTCAACGCCGCCGCCCAATGTCGCCCAAGGCAGTGCCGCAAGACCTGGCGCGGCGCAGCGATCCGCGCCGGCCGTTCGCAGACCGCCTTCCCGCGGGGGCCGAAGCCCCGCCCTGAAGCCGCAACCCGGTCCGTCCGCCCCCACCACGGCTACCCGGCCGTCCGGTTCACCGCGTCCCGGAGCCCCTTGCCGGCCCGGAACGACACCGACCGCGACGCCGGCACGGCGATGCTCGCGCCGGTCGCGGGATTGCGCGCCGTGCGCGCCGGGCGCGAGCGCACGCCGAACGCCCCGAACCCCACAAGCCGTACCGTCTCGCCCCGCGCCAGCGCGCCGGCGACCGCTCCGAGCGCGGCTTTCACCGCCGCATCCGCCGCCGCCGGGTCCAAGCCCGTTTGCATGGCCACCTGCCGGACCAGTTCCGATCGGTTCATCCCATGTCTCCCGCTTGCTAATCCCGCTACCAGCGCGCAGTCACCGTGAACACGATCCCGTGCTCGGGCGGGGTGTTGTCATTGGCTCTCTCGCGCCGGCGCGCCTCGAGCGAAAGCTCCAGAGACCCCGGCCCGGAACCGGACCGCGTCAGCCGCCGCTCGGTGACCGTCACCAGTCAGTCGCCCGACGCCGACTGGCACCGCCAGCTCAACGATCCCACCCTGGCAGACGCCATCCTCGACCGTCTCGTTCATGGCGCCATACGCTTCGAGCTGCACGCCACGTCCATGCGCACCGATGAAGCCGGTGCTGGAGCCAAACAATGAAAGCGGGAGGGGGCCGCGCTTCGCGCGGTAGAACCGTCGCTCCGACTCGTGAAGGGTCACGCGCCGCGCGCGCACCATGCTTCCCCTCCTTGCCGCAGGGCCTTCGGCGGTGATATCGCTGAGGAAGAAATCGCGAAAGGAAAACTGCCGACAACACCCGCCCGGACCCCATCAGAACCGCGCCGTGAGCCGCAGGCCGACCTCGTGCACCGGGTCCGTGTCGTCGTTGGCGCTCTCGTGCCGCCGCGCCTCGAAGGAGAGTTCGAGCGAGCCGCCATCGCTGCCGGATCCGCCCAGCACCAGGCGCCAGCCGAGGCTGTAGTCGCGCCCGGTGTCCGACAGGCCGACACCGGCCTCGGGCGTCCAGGTGAAACGGTCGCCGAAGGCCGACAGGCCGTAGCCGAACTTCAGCTCCAGCCGCCGGCTCTTCAGCTCGTCGTTGCCGCCCTCGCCGTTGTCGTTCGCCGCCAGCCCTTCCAGCGTGGTGCGCGACAGGAGCGCATCGGCGCCGCCCGAGGACGACCCGCCGACCGTCTGGGTCAGCCTCAGCTTCGCCCCCCGGTCCGAGCCCGGATTCCCTTCCCAGGCGAGCGAACCCGAGAAGCCGAGGTCGCGGAAGCCCTTCGACTCGTGGGCGAGCAGCCCCCGCCCGCGCAGCTCCGCCTGCAGGCCGCGCTTCGGGTCGCTCAGCGCGAGCCCGCCGCCGAGGTCGAGGCCGAAGCCGGTCTCGGCGTCGCCGCCGTCGTGACGCACCCCGATCTCCAGGCTCGGCGTCAGCGCCGCCCCGCCGCCGAGCCGGATCGTCCGGGAGCCCTCCAGGCCGAGGCGCAGCCGGGACACCGTGGCCCGGGCCGGCGCGAGATTGCCGCCGTCGGCGCTGCGCCCGCGGCCCGAGGCCGTCTGCACGACCATCGCGTCGGTCTTGCCGGTGAGCTGGAAGCCGGACCCCGATTCGGGGTCGAGCAGCACGCCGCGCAGCCCCGCCGCCGCCATCCGGAGGTCGAGGTCGGTGCGGATCGCCGCGCCGTCTTCGTCCGTCCCCGGCTTCTTCGGCGTCACCGTGAGCTCGCCCTGGCCGTAGCCCGCCGCGCCCCAGGCTTCCAGCCGTTCGGAGAGGGCATGCCGCGCCCAGGGGAAGACCCCGGTGAGCGTCGCCTCGACCCTGCCGCCTGTCCCGGACCCCGATCCGGGGCCGCTGCCGGCGGCGGTGCCTGCCCCGTCCCCCGGGCCGTCCCCTGCGCCGGGCGCGCCGCTGTAGCCGCCCTCGGCGGCGCTGTGGGAGACGATCAGCCCGGCGGTCCAGCGCCCGCCGGTCCAGTCGGCGCCGAGCATGCCGGTCACGACCTCGCCGTCCAGCGTGAGCCTGCCCTCGCGCCCGTCGAAGCGCGAGACCGCGCCCCGGCCCCAGAGCGAGACCAGGTCCTTGCCGGCCGTCTCCGAGGTCAGCGCGAAGGAGGATCCTGTCTGCAGGTCGCGCGGCGTCACCGCCCGCGACCGGCGCTGCGCCTCCTCCGGGTCGGTCTCGCCGTGCAGCCAGTCGGCCAGCCGCTCCGCATCGCGCCGGGCCTCCTCCTCGCGCCGCGCGTCCCGTTCCGCCTCGCTGCCGGGCTCCGCATGCCCCCCGATCCGCTCGCCGGCGAGCGCGACCTCGACCCCGGGCGCCGGCGACGCCCGCATCCGCCCCTCGACCGCCACCAGCACCTGCTCCGCCACCGTGCGCCCGAAGCGCGCGATCCAGGCCTTCGGGATCGCGCCGTTGTTGCGGATCGTCCCCACCGCCTCGCCGTCGGCGATGCGCGCGCCCACCGGGTTCAAGAGCTTGAGCGTCAGCGTCTCCGACTCTTCGTCGTGCTCGTCGGCCAGCACCGGCACCGAGACGGTGTGCCTGGTCTCTCCAGGGCTGAAGCTCAGCGTGCCCGCGGTGTGCACGTAGTCGTCGCCGGCGACCGCCTCGCCGTTTACCGTGGCGTAGTCGACCCTCACCGGCGCGTGGCGCCTGCGGTCGAGGCTGACCACGAATTCCAGCACCGCTCCCGGCCCCTCCTGCACCTGCGCGTCGGCCACGGAGAGCGCCGCCGGGCCCGGCACCGTCACGCCGAGCGGCCCGCTCAGCACCGACCCACCGGCGGTGCACACCGTCTTCTCCTGCCCGCAGGGCGGGACGGCCTTCAAGGTCAGCGTCACCGCCTCGTCGGCGCTCGGCGTCACCTTCAGGACGAAGGCCTTGTTCGACGGCGGGCTCGCCCGCCGTGCCCCCCCGATCGTGCCGCCCTCCCTGGTGAACAGGCTGTCACGCACCGTCTTGTAGCTCAGCCCCTCGGGCTCTTCGTCGAAGGTGAGCGTGAGCGTGAACTCTGTCTCCCCGTCGTGCTCCTCCGGCACGCCCGAGAACGCGCCGGTGAACGTGTCCGCACCGCCGCTCGCCGCGATCGTCCCGCTCGCCTCGGTAGTGGCGAGCGTCGCGCCCTCGGCGTTCGAGAGCCGCAGGGGGAGCGTCTCGGCCGGCTCCTCATCGCCGTCGCCGAGCGTCGCGACCGAGACCGTCTTCACCGTCTCGCCCGGCGCGAAGCTCACCGTCCCCGACACCGGCACGTAGTCGGCGCCTTCCTGCGCCGTGCCATCGGCGGTCTCGTAGTCGACGCTCACCGGCGTCTCCGACGCCTGCGAGAGCTCGAGGCGGAACTCGAGCGCCTCGCCCTCGCGCGCTTCGGCGTCGCTCGCCTCGATGCTCGGGAGCTCGGGCGCGGCGAAGCCCGCGCGTGCCGCCCCGGGGTGGGCGATGTCCGCAACCAGCCCGGCGGTGCTCTCGATGGCGCCCCGGTTCAGCGCGAGCGAGTCGCCTTCGACGATCACGGTCGGGGCGGGCGCCGCCCCGTCCTCCCGCGTAACCGCGAAGGTGAGGGTGTCGGTCCCCGTGCCGCTCGCGTAGGGGATCGCATAGGTGGCGGCGCCGACCCGTGCGCGCAGCGCCGGCGTCCCCGCTTCGGTGTCGACCGTCACGGGCTCCTCGAAGGTGACGGCGACCTCGACGGTCTCGCCCGCGTCCCAGGTGCCGTCGCCGCCGGGGGCCGCCCCGATGGCGAGCGACGCGATGCGCGGGTTCTCGCCGAAGTCGAGCACCGCGTCGTTGCCGTCCGCGTCGCGCACCGTCGCCCCGTTGAGCACCAGGCCGTTGGCGATCGCCCGTGCCGCGGCGGCGCCTTCGGCGCTCTTCGGCGCCTCGACCGCGAAGCGCAGCGTCGCGCTGCCCGAGCCCGAGACATAGGCCGCGTCGTGGCGCCGGCCCGCAAGCGCGATGGCGAGCGTCGGGCTGCCTTCGGTCTCGTCGACGATGACCACGGTGTCGAAGGCGACCTGCGCCTCGATCCTCTCTTCGGCCGCATAGGCGCCGTTGCGCTGCGGCGCGCTCACCGCCGGCGTGCCGACGATCGCCGGCGCGGCGCCTGCCCGGGCGGTCCCGATCGGGCGCACCGGCACCGTCGCGACTTCGAACACGCCGTCCACGATGCGCGGCATGTAGATGCGGTGCACGAGCTTACCGGCTTCGTTCTCGAGCGTGACGTGCGTCGCATGCAGGGCGATCGTCATCGTGCGCCCCTCGGTCGGGCCCTCGTCGTCGGGCGGTGTCACCGAGGGCAGGACTTCAGTGTTCGAGCGGCGCCCCTCGGTGGCGCCGGGCTTGAACGTCACCACCCTGCCGCCCGGTCCGTTGTCGCTCCCCTCGTGGCGTCCGAGCGCCGGGGTCCCGGGGAAGGCGCTGTCGGTGATCCCCAACAGCACGTAAGTCTCCTCGTCGAGATCGCCGCTTCGGATGACCTTTCGCTTGACGCTGAACTCGTACATCTCGCCTTCGACGGCGTAGCCCTTGGCGTCGATCCGCAATTCGTGGAAGCCGCCGAAGATCCTGGGCCCTTTGAACGGCTCGTCCTCGAACGAGCCGGCAACGAATTTGCGGCCGTCGCTGTCGACGATGTCTTTCCCCATGGACACGTCCAGCTTCGTCACCTTGATCCCTTCGAAGTCGTTGTCGCCTGTCGCCACCGGCCCCCAGGTGAAGGTGAGCGTCTTGCTGAGCGAGGTGCCCGATTCTCGGTTCCACGTGGCAGTCTTGGTCTCGCCCCACAGCTTGAACTTGAGGATGGGATCGCTCCCGGTCCCGGTCACCTTCACTGGGCGGTTGAACACGACCTCGAACGTGAGCCTGTCGCCCTCGTCGTGGGCCACCATCTTGTGGGCCTTGTACCGCCTCAGCCCGAGGACATTGCTCGAGAGATGCGCCTCGGTGTAGCCGTAGCGATCTGCGGGCACATCCGTCGGCATCAGCTCCGGCCCGAAGACGATGTCGTCCACCACCGGCCCCCGCAGCACCAGCACGCTGGTGAGCCCCGGCGCGGGGTTGCCCGCCGCGTCCCGCACCGGGTTCGACGCCGGCGCCGTGTAGCCCAGCGTCACCTCCGCGCCGTCGTCCGGCGCCGCGGAGAGCGTCAGCGTCACCGTGCTGCCCTCCACCGACACCATCGACACCGTCGGGTTCGACCCCACTGTCGCCGCTACCGTGTACGCGCTCGTCCCCGGCTCCGAGCTCCCGTCGAGCACCTCGTCGTAGACCAGCTCAAGCCTCGTCCCATCCAAGCTCGCCGACTCCACACCCGGCGGGTCGGCGTCCACCCGGTGCTCTCCAAGCCCTTCCCGCTCCGCGGGGTGCGCGAGCGCCGCGTCCTCCTCGACATTGGGATCGGTCGTGGTCAGCCGGACGGTCCCGCCGCCGAGCGCGAGCGCGTTCGCCTTCCACGAGATGCCGTCGGTATCGGTCTCGCCCGCCTGCACGGTGTAGGCGAACACCAGATCGGCCGTTTCCGAGCCGCTTGAATAGGCCGCCTCGCGCGTCTGGTCGCCCAGCATGAACATGAACGTCGGCGTGCCGGTCACCGTCACCGGGGCGGTGAACCCGACGGTGAACCCGATCGTCTCGCCGCCGAGATAGGTGTTGCCCGCGGCCGGCGTCGAGGTCACCGTCACCGCCGTCACCGACAGGGTCTCGTCGTCGTCGATGACGATGTCGGTCGCGCATCTCCCCGCGCCGCCCAGGTCCCGGAGTCCGGCAGGGCACTCGAGCCCGAGCGGGGCCTGATTCGCCGCGGCGCTGACCTGCAGGCGGAACCGCTCGTCGCCCTCGAGCAGGCTGTCGTCCACCGTCTCGACCGTTGCCGGAACCGACGCGGCGAACACGGCGCCGTCCGCCGTCCAGTCGCCCGGCCGCACCGTCAGCTCGCCGGAAACCGCCGTGTAGTCGTCGCCGGCCACCGCGCTATCGTTCGTGGTGAACATCCTGACCTTGTAGTCCGCCCGCGGCTTCGGCATGCCCGCCGCCGTCTTCAGCGTCAGCGCGGCCGTCGCGTCCTTGCCCTCGGCCACCTCGTAGGCGTCCTCGGCCCACTGCGCGACGATCGGCGGGTCCACCACCACCACCTGCACCGTCGCCGCGTTGGCCGGCGCCGCCGCCGGCACGTAGAGGCGCCCGACGCCCGTGACCGTGGCGGCCAGGCCGCCCGACGCCAGGGTGTAGTCATCGGCAATCGGGAACGTCCCGGTTGCCGAGGTCTGGCCCGCCGGAATCGTGACGGTCTGCTCCGTGCTCGCGAGATACGCCCCCGCCTGCGCGATGGAGAGCGTGACCGCGAGGTCCGACGCCGGGGCCGGCGACGCCGTCAGCCGGAACACCGCATCGGCCAGCAACGGCGCCGCCTTCGCATGCACCGCCGCGATCGACACCACCGGCAGCACCACCAGCACGAGCGTCTCGTTGGCCACCGGATGGTTCGTCAGCGCCCCCGCGGGGTTGCCGAAGAGGTCCCGCAGCGGGTTCGCCGCCGGCACCGTGTAGGTCAGCGTCACCGCCTGCCCGAACACCGCCGGCGTCGCCAGGGTCAGCGTCACCGTCGTCCCGTCCACCGCCACCGCGCTCACCGCCTGCGCCGTGCCGCCGTCCAGCGACACCTTGAATTCGCCCTTCTCCGGCACCGAGCCCTCGTCGAGCGCCTCGTCGTAGACCAGCTCCAGCACCGTCCCCTGCATGCTCGCCGACTCCACACCCGGCGGGACGGCGTCCACCCGGTGCTCCCTCTGTGCGTCCCCTTTCACGTGCCCGAGCGCCGCGTCCTCCTCGACATTGGGATCGGTCGTCGTCAGCCGCACGGTCCCGCCGTCGAGCGCGAGCGCGTTCGCCTTCCACGAGATGCCGTCGGTATCGATCTCGCCCGCCTGCACTTCGTAGGAGAACACCAGTTCGGCCGTGTCCGAGCCGCGCGCATACGCCGCCTCGCGCGTCTCCTCGCCCAGCATGAACGCGAACGTCGGCGTGCCGGTCACCGTCACCGGGGCGGTGAACCCGACGGTGAACTCGATCGTCTCGCCCCCGAGATAGGTCGTGTCCATGGCCGGCGTCGAGGTCGGCGTCACCGCCGTCACCGACACGGTCTCGTCGTCGTCGATGGTGATGACGGTCGCGCATCTCCCCGCGCCGCCCAGGTCCCGGAGACCGGCAGGGCACTCGAGCCCGAGCGGGGCCTGGCCGGTCACAGCGCTGACCTGCAGGCGGAACCGCTCCTCGCCCTCGAGCAGGCTGTCGCCCACCGTCTCGACCGTTGCCGGAACCGACGCGGCGAACACGTCGCCGTCGGCCGTCCAGTCGCCCGGCTGCACCGTCAGCTCGACGTCCACCGCCGTGAAGTCGTCGGCGTCCACCGCGCTATCGTTCGTGGTGAACATCCTGACCTTGTAGTCCGCCCGCGGCTTCGGCATGCCCGCCGCCGTCTTCAGCGTCAGCGCGGCCGTCGCGTCCTTGCCCTCGGCCACCTCGTAGGCGTCCTCGGCCCACTGCGCGACGATCGGCGGGTCCACCACCACCACCTGCACCGTCGCCGCGTTGGCCGGCGCCGCCGCCGGCACGTAGAGGCGCCCGACGCCCGTGACCGTGGCGGTCAGGCCGCCCGACGCCAGGGTGTAGTCATCGGCAATCGGGAACGTCCCGGTTGCCGAGGTCTGGCCCGCCGGAATCGTGACGGTCTGCTCCGTGCTCGCGAGATACGCCCCCGCCTGCGCGATGGAGAGCGTGACCGCGAGGTCCGACGCCGGGGCCGGCGACGCCGTCAGCCGGAACACCGCATCGGCCAGCAACGGCGCCGCCTTCGCATGCACCGCCGCGATCGACACCACCGGCAGCACGATCGTCTCGTTGGTCACCGGATGGTTCGTCAGCGCCCCCGCGGGGTTGCCGAAGAGGTCCCGCAGCGGGTTCGCCGCCGGCACCGTGTAGGTCAGCGTCACCGTCTGCCCGAGCAACGCCGGCGTCGCCAGGGTCAGCGTCACCGTCGTCCCGTCCACCGCCACCGCGCTCACCGCCTGCGCCGTGCCGCCGTCCAGCGACACCTTGAATTCGCCCTTCTCCGGCACCGAGCCCTCGTCGAGCGCCTCGTCGTAGGTCAGCGTGAGTTCGCCGGTGAACACCGTCGCCCCGTCCGGCGCCGCCACCAGCGCCGGCGCCGTGTTGTCCGCGATCCGCGAGCCGTCCACCTTGTGCCCGGACAGCGTGCCGGGAGCGGGGTGGCTGCGGTCGATGTCGATCCTTTGCGCGACCGTGCGGATGCGGTCGTTCGAGTCCAGCTCGAAGGTGGTGCTGCCGTCGCCGATCGAGATCCCGTCGGGGCCCATGTCGCCCGCCTGCACCGTGTAGGTGAACAACAGCCTCGTCGCGGTGCTGTTCACCCTGTCGTAGGCGGCCCGCACCGGGTCCGCGCCGATCGTGAACCGGAACACGGGATCGCCCACGACCTCCACCGCCGCGCTCGCGGTGACCGTGATCACGATCGTCTCGCCGAAACCGTAGGTGTCCGCCAGCGACGTCGGCGTCGAGGTCACCGCCACGGTGACCGTGGCGGGCGTGACGGGCGTGGTCCGGCCGTCGACCTTGTGCGCCGCCAGGTTCGACTGGGCGGCGTGGGTCAGGATCGCAGCCACCGCGTTGCCTGTCCCCGCGATGGTGCCGCCGTTGAGCACAATCGCGTTCGCGGCCCAGGAAATCCCGTTCGTGTCCCGGTCGCCGCTTGATCCGCCCGTTACGGCGTGGGAGAACCGCAGCGTGGCGGTGCCCGAGCCCGCATACCAGGTCGCCGTCGACGCGCCGCCGAGGTCGAAGGCGAAGGTCGGATCGCCGGTCACCGTCACCGGCGCGTCGAAGGTCATCGAGAACTCGATGTGCTCGCGCGCGCCGTAGGTGTCCGTCGTCTTGCGCGGCGTCGAGGTCACCGTGACGCTGAGCAGCGCGGGCTGGGTGGTGGTGGTGACCGTGCCGGACGAGGGATACGCTGTGCTGGTGCGCGTTTCTTCGCCGCTCAGGTTGTCGGTGAAGCTCACCTTCACCTTGATCTTCTTGCCCGCGTCGGCGGCGGTCAGGGTGTAGGTGGCGGCGGTCTCGCCCGAAATCTCCGTCTCGTTGGAGATGCCATCCGGGTCCACGCGGAACCATTTGTAGGTGAAATCGACGCCGGTCAGCCCGTCGGTGTCCATGATGGGGCTCGCGTCGACGGTCAGCTCCTGCCCGGCCTTCGCCGTGCCGGAAATCGTCGGCTCGCCCGTCGCGGCGTTGTTCGCCGGCAGGCTCAGGTACAGCGTGCGGGTATCCACCGGGGGCGACCAGTCGAAGGTTGCGGTCCAGGAGTAATTACCGGCAGTTACGCCGGCATTTCTGAAATCGAAGTTCTCATTGCAGACATGCAGCCGGAGCGCGGCCTTTTCTGCCGCCGTCAATACGTCGAGTGCGGACAAGTTAAAATCGAGTCTCCCTGTACTCACGAGGATCCCGCCAATTGTGTAGTTATTCGAACCGATGGAAAAGTCCGCACTGTCCGATAGGCTGCCTTGGGAAATAACCATATCGAATCCGTAACTAATATTTCCAGACATCTCATGCCGCTCCACCCCCACCGTGCCGGTCCAGATTTCGCGCCGATCGCCGAAGCTGGGCGTCCCGCAGGCGATGTTCCTGATGTCGATGGTCATCGTGTAGGCGGTGGCGCTGTCGTCCGTGCCGTCGTTCACCTTGAAGGTGAAGCTCGCATAGTCGGTGCCGCTCGCGCCGGACGCGGGCGTGAAGGTGAGGTCGCCAGCGTCGATGTCGGCCTTGGGGATGACATCGCTCGCCATAACCGCCGTGCCGTCGAGCGCCAGAGTGCCCGCCCCCGGCAAGCTCTCGATCTTCACGCTCGCGAGCATGTCGCCGTCCGCGTCGGCGAAGCCGAAGTCGTCCGCCGTGAAGGCGTACGCCGTGCCCGCGATCGCCCTCACCGTGTTGTTCGAGGCCGTCGGGGCAGTGATGGTGAAGGTGTTTACCGTACCCTCGATCTTTAGAAGCGCACTTTCAACACGCACAGTCCAGCGCGCGGTCGTGTACAACCGCTTGGCCAGTCGGTCGTTGGCGATGCTCCAACCGGACGCTCCGGTTTCGTCATCAGCCGCCTTGACATTGAGTCTGAACCTTTTGGACGAGTCTGTCCCGTACCCGGCGACGACAAAATACGTTGTGGTCGGGTCCAGCATGACCCCCCCCAGGGGTGCGCTGAATATGTTTTCCGAATTCGTTGAGGAATCATCGATAGTCGCCGGATTGGTCAACGTAGCGACCAGCATGCCCGGTTCGTTGCTGCTGTTGCTTTCGCGGATCTCAACCAGCGGCGAGTCGCTAGCATTCGAGGAGTCCACCGACAGTGTGACCTGCGACAGGGTGTACCCCCCTCTGCTGGATCCAGTAGTGAAGCCCTGGGCCACCACGTAACTCTTTAAATCTGATGACGGCGATAAATTCGAAACCAGTGTTTCGACCGTCTGCGCCGCGGCCTCCCCCGGCACACCGAGCGCCAGGCCGGCGAGGGCGGCCAGCGCGAGGGCAGCCGCCCGCGCGCCGCGCGGCTGGGTCGCGGCGTTCTCACGCGGGCGGCTCCGCCGCCGGAGGGAGAACCGGCGCGGAAGGGAGGCGCGGCCAGGCGCCGATGCGGCGAGGGAACCAGGGTCCGGGGAGCGCGACGCGCCCCCGTCGGGTGGGGGCGGGGCAGGACGGTCCCCGCACGGGGCGGCGCCCCGGGGACGCCGGGAAGGCTCGGGCGGCCGGACCGGGCCGGTCGTTCGGGTTCCGCTCAGCAGGGGCACGGAACGCCCCGTCGGACAGGGCCCGGCTCCCGGCTCTCCTGTTTCATGACCGCCGCCCGCTTCGCCGATACCCCCGGCGGCGCCTGCCGGATCGGGAGTCCCGGCGCAACGCCCCTTCCGGCCTCCGGCGGTCCTGCGGCGCGGCCTCTGCCCGGCCGGTCCGCGCTTCCCTGCTTCCGGCGATGGCGCCGAACACTGACGAAAGACTCATTTCTGCCTCCGACTCCCCCGACTTCCCGGTGGCCTTTCGCCCCGCGCTCACGATTGCGTCCGCCGAGGTCCTCCGCGCTGCATGCCCGCATTCCGTGGCGTCCGCACTCCATTCCCCTTGCAAGTTTAGACAGTTATGTGTGACAGTAGTGCCAATTCTCGGGGTTTTGTACGAATTAGACACGAATTCTTCGCGATTTCTACGCGATCCATCGGGAATCGGACAGAACCGAAGGAGCCGGACCCCTTCCGCGGTCCGCCGGCGAATCTGTCCCCGGCCGGGCCGGCAACGCGGTCCGCGGCGGGTGCAGGGAGGATGGAATGACCGACCGCGAACCGACGGCAGCCGAGAACGAGGCGCTGCGCGCGCGCATCTCGGCGCTCAGCGCGGCGAGCCTGCGCATCAGCGCAAGCCTCGACCTGGAGACCGTCCTCAACGAGATCGTAGACAGCGCCCGGGCGCTCACTGGCGCCCGCTTCGCCGCCATCGCCACCATCGACGAGGCGGGCGCGCCCCAGGACTTCGTCACCTCGGGCTTCACCGCCGACGAGCACCGGCGCCTGGCGGAGTGGTCCGAGGGCCCGCGGCTCTTCGAGCACTTCCGCGACCTCGAGGGGCCGCTCCGGATCGCCGACGTTTCGGCCTATGTGCAGGCGCTCGGCTTCCCGACCGACCGGCTGCCGTCGAAGACCTTCCAGGGCACGCCGATGCGCCATCGCGGCGTCCATGTCGGCAACTTCTATCTCGTCGAGAAGGAGGGCGGCGAGGCGTTCACCGACGAGGACGAGGAGATCCTGGTGCTGTTCGCCTCCCAGGCCGCGACCGCGATCGCCAATGCGCGGACCTACCGCGCCGAGCAGCGCGCCCGCGCCGACCTCGAGGCGCTGATCGAGACCTCGCCGGTCGGCGTCGTGGTGTTCGACGCCGGCACCGGCCGGCCGGTCTCGCTCAACCGCGAGGCCAGGCGGATCGTCGAGAGCCTGCGCATGCCGGGCCGCACCGCCGAGGACCTGCTCGGGATCCTCACCTGCCGCTTCGCCGACGGGCGCGAGATCGCCCTCGACAAGTTCCCGCTGGCGCAGGCGCTGAGCAGCGCCGAGACGGTGCGCGCCGAGGAGATCGTGCTCACGACCCCCGACGGGCGCAGCATCACCACGCTCGTCAACGCGACGCCGATCCACGCCGAGGACGGCGCCGTCGCGTCGGTGGTGGTCACCATGCAGGACCTCGCCCCGCTTCAGGAACTGGAGCGGATGCGGGCGGAGTTCCTCGGCATGGTGAGCCACGAGCTGCGCGTGCCGCTGACCTCCATCAAGGGCTCGACCGCCGCGGCGCTCGGCGCCGCGCGGCTCGTCGCGCCGGCCGAGACGCGCGAGTACTTCCGCATCATCGACGACCAGGCCGACCGCATGATCGGGCTGATCGCCGACCTGCTCGATGCCGGGCGCATCGAAACCGGCACGCTCTCGGTCTCGCCCGAGCCCTCGGAGGTCGGCGCCCTGGTGGACCAGGCCCGCAACGCCTTCCTCTCCGGCGGCGCCCGACACGCCGTCCTGATCGACCTGCCGCCCGGCCTGCCGCCGGTGCTGGCCGACCGCCAGCGCATCGTGCAGGTGCTGAACAACCTCTTGGCGAACGCCGCGCGCCACTGCCCGGACACCGCTCCCATCCGGATCGCTGCGGAACGCGACGGGGTGCATGTCGCGGTCTCGGTTGCAGACGAGGGAAGGGGCATCGCGCCGGAGCGCCTCGGGCAACTCTTCCGCAAATACGTCACCGCCGGGGACCGCGACGGCGAGGTCGGCGGCGGGCTGGGACTTGCCATCTGCAAGGGCCTGGTCGAGGCTCACGGCGGGCGCATCCGGGCCGAGAGCGGCGGCCTCGGCCTCGGCGCCCGCTTCACCTTCACGCTCCCGGTAGCCCAGACGGCCAGCACCGGCGCCCTCCCGCGCCGCCCCGGCAGGCCCGGCGCGGAGACCGAAGCGGCGCCCATCCTCGTGGTCGACGACGACCCGGAGACGCTGCGCCATGTCCGCGACACGCTCGCGGACGCGGGTTTCGCCCCCCTGGTCACCGGCGACCACCGGGAGATGTCGCGCATCCTCCAGGCCGAGAAGCCCCGGTTGGTGCTGCTCGACCTGATGCTGCCCGGGACCGACGGGGTGCAGCTGATGCAGACCGTTCCGGAGCTCGCCGACCAGCCGGTCATCTTCATCTCGGGCTACGGGCGCGACGAGACCATCGCGAGTGCGTTCGAGGCCGGCGCCGACGACTACATCGTCAAGCCCTTCTCGCCGACCGAACTGGTGGCGCGGATCCGTGCGGCGCTGCGGCGCAGGGCCGACCCGGTCCCGATGGTGCTGGGCGATCTCGCCATCGACTACGACCGGCGCCGGGTCACGGTGGCCGGGCGAGCGGTCGAGCTGACGGCGACCGAGTACGAACTCCTGCGCGTTCTTTCGCAGGGCGCCGGCCGTGTCCTGACCCACGATACCCTGCTGCGCCGGGTCTGGAACGGGCGGACCGCCGACCCGAAGATCGTGCGCGCCTACGTGAAGCGGCTGCGCAGCAAGCTCGGCGACGATGCGCAGCGGCCAGCCTACATTCTGACCGAGCGCCGGGTGGGCTACCGCATGCCCGGGCCCGGCGACCCATAGCCGCCCTCGACGCACCGCACGGCGGAATTCCGGGTCCGCCGCGCGTTCCGTGCCGGCCGCGCTTGCCCCGTCCGTGGGTCGGTGGCCGAATTCGGCCCCGCGGACTCCCGCCGTCTCGATCGGTCGCCGTGCCGGCCGGACGGAATTCCCGCGCCGCACGACGCTCGATCGGAGGGCTCGCGCTCCGATCGAGCCCCGAAGCCCGCGCCGACCCCCTTCGGCTTGCAGATCCCGCCCCGTCTGCGCTCGTTCGCTCAGAACTCCCCGGCCATCTGCGGGACGCACCCGTTGAGCATCTCCAGCATCTCCTCGCCATCGCGGTGCGTGCGCCGCACCGACGGAAACCCCTCAATCCGCCGCACCGCTTAGCGAAGGGCCGCCCCGGCCGGATACACGGGCCGGTTCGGACCCTGGGTCATCGGCGCCGCCGTGGACGAGGAAGCCGATTTCGATGTCGGCGCCACCTTCAGGCGCCCGATCGACGACGCCGACTACCGCCTCAGCGTGCACTTCGGGAAGGGCACCGATGCCGTCGCGGGCGGCTCGCGCAGCTTCGACAGCACCGCCGTCGGCGCCGTCGGCGAAGCCGTCTACGGCAGCACGACCCTCGCTCTCGGTCTGGGCTACGAAAGCCTGAGGTCGGCCGGCCCGGATGCGGACCGATGTTACGTGTCGGCGGGAATTCGCGGAAAGACGGGCGTGATCGGCTGGTCGCTGGAAGGCCATTACGGTCGTATCGAGCACCAAGACGAGGTCGTCGGCTCGGCGACGCTCGGCGAACAGCCGGTCCCGGGACGGACCGGCTGCGCCGGGTCGACGCAGAACGTGGAACTCAGTCCGTCGGCGGTTTTGCGCCGGCGCCCTGATCCAGCTGCAAAACCGCTGGCGCGTCAGCCTCGCCTATTTCGGCCAGTACGCGACCGACGAGGCGCTCAACGCGCCACCGGACGACGAATACACCGACAACGTGGGGCTTTCGGCGGGCAGCGTCTGGGGCACGGCGGTCGCAGAAAACGTCTCGGGCATCGTCCGCGAGGGGACCCGCCGAGGGCGCGGCGCCGGCAACGCCCTGCTCGCCTTCGACGATGCGCTCGGCGGGCTCGCGGAATGGGGCGGCGGCTACAGAGGCCGATTCGGACACTGGGTCATCGGCGCTGCCGTGGACGAGGACGCCGATTTCGATCTCGGCCCCACCTTCAGGCGCCCGATGGACGTCACGGACTAGCGGCTGAGCGTGCGCTTCGGGAAGGGCACCCATGCCGCCGCAGGCGGCTCGTGCGATTTCGACAGCAACGGCGCGGCCGACGCGGAGCTCTCGCTCGCCGAGAACGTGGTGCGGGTCGTCATGCATCCCGCCGACCAGGTGCAGGCCTTCGCGGCGCTCGCCGACGCCGGCGCCGCCCGCTTCGGGGTGTCCGAGCGCACCAGGATTGGGGACTCGACCACCCAGCCGACGCGCCCGCCGAAATAGCGCGTATCGACGATCACCGGCGCGCCCTGGACCGGCCGAGTGCTCGAACAGGCCTGCCCGAGAGGGCGAGGCCGACGGGGCGCCGGTGACCTCGGTGCCGCCCGCCGCGTAGAGCAGGCCGGCGACGGCGTGGCCGTCCGCGGTGACATAGAGGCTGTAGCCCGCGCCTCCGCCGGCGTGACGAAGTACCCTCGAGCACACCCCGTGCGCCGAGAAGGAGGATGTCCGCGCCTCTGGCGCGCAGCGCCGAGACCAGACCGGGCTCCTCCCCGCCGCCCGCGGCGCATATGGGGACGGCGAGACTGACCACGGTGACGCTAACGGCGAGCAGGCTCGCCGCAGCCGGGCGATGACAGGACCGTTTCATCGAGCCTTCTCCTCCCCGGTGCGGTCGCTCAGCCGGTGCGTCACGACCAGCGCAGCCTCTCCCTCCGCCCGGGCGGCGACGGGCGGGTGCGGCAAATGGGCCAGCCCACGGAACAGCGCCTGCACCGCGTCCATGAACCCGCCTTCGAAGGCCGCCGCCGCTTCCAGCCGGTAGCGCCGGTCGGTCAGGAACAGGACGTCGACACCTGCCCTCCCGCCCCAGCGAGCCAGCGCGGCCCGCAGCATCTCGCCTTCCCGGACCCGCCATGGCTCTCGGCCGGGACTCCCCGGTGCCGACATCGAGCGCCGGCGGCACGCAGCCGTACAGCACCTTCCAGGCGATCGCTTCGCCGACACGGACATGCCACAGCTTGCCGCGCCGGCAGCGCTCGGGGCGTCGCGAGTCCGCTCACACGACGAACATCGCGAATACCGTCACTGAGACGGGTCGCCAAGTGCTCGGAGATTGTCCGAATCGATACCGATGAAGGCCTCACCTTTTGGCGGGCAAACCCCGTCCGCCAGGTTGATGTTCGGCTCCGGGACCGCACAACGAGGATTGAGCACCTCGCTTCACCGGCATGAAACCAATGCAAATTAGGGTTTACGAACGTCGAACGAACTGTCCGTCATCAAAACGAATGGGACTGTTGAGCGTGTTTCATAAGGGAGGATCTGGCTCATCTTTGTTTGATGTTAAGCCGCTTGGCGTTGATGGTTCAAGCGGCGGTTTTGGGTGGTCAGTTTTTTGATCCTTTTTCTCTTTTCGATGATGGCGGTGTGGCGTCCAAAGTAGGCGTCGGCTGGAGTTACGTTGCCGATGCTCTCGTGGTAGCGTTGGTTGTTGTAGTGATCGACGAAGGCGCTGATCTGGTTTTCGAGATCGCCGGGCAGATAATAATTTTCATGCAGGATCCGGTTCTTCAGCGTTTGATGCCAGCGCTCGATCTTGCCCTGGGTTTGCGGGTGATACGGTGCGCCCCGAACGTGATCCATACCGTGGTCCTCGAGCCATTCAGCCAGATCGCCGGAGATATAGGACGAGCCGTTGTCGCTGAGCAGCCTCGGCTTGTGGACGACATTGGGGCGATTGCAGCCTGAGGCTTCTAGCGCCAACTTCAGTGTTGCCGTCACATCGTCCGCCGTCATGTTGGTGCAGAGCTTCCAAGCAATTATGTAGCGGGAATAGTCGTCCAGGATGGTCGACAGGTAAAACCAGCCCCAGCCGATGACCTTGAGATAGGTGAAGTCGGTCTGCCACAGCTGGTTCGGCGCCGTGGTCTTGTCGCGGAACTCATCGGCTGCCTTGATGACCACGAAAGCGGGGCTGGTGATCAGGCCGTGGGCCTTGAGAAGCCGGTAAACCGAGGCTTCTTTGAGACAAAGTAGCCCCTGGTGTCCGTAAACCTGACGGCCAGTTCCCGGGGCGACAGTTGCGTCTCCTCCAGGGCAAGATCGATGATCTGCCCCCGGACATCATCCGGGATCCGGTTCCACACCCGGCCCGGGCTGCTGTTGCGATCCTCAAGACCGGCGTCGCCAAAGGCCAGAAAGCGATCGTACCAGCGATAAAAGGTGGTCTTCGGAATGCCCAGCTTGTCCAAAGTGGACCCGACGCCCAGGTGGGACTGCTCGACCAGGCGGATGATCTCCAGCTTCTCGGATGCGGGATACCTCATTCCTCGCCTCCCCCATGCCCGATCATGTTTTTTTTGAGAAGACGGTTCTCCAGCGAAAGTTCGGCGACCAACTCCTTCAAGTCGCGCATCTCCTGGCGCAGGCCTTTAACCTCGCCCGAGGTCGCTTGGCGCCCGGTGTCGCCGGCGAGCCGCTTCTTGCCCGCTTCCAAAAACTCTCGACCAGCTGTAATACAGACCCTCGGCGATGCCCTCGCGGCGGCACAAGGCGGCGATGCTCTCCTCGCCGCGCAGGCCCGACACCACGATCCGGATCTTCTCCTCAGCCGTATACTGCTTGCGTGTCTTGCGCCGAATATCCCGAACCGTTCTCTCCGCCGGGTCGTTCTTGCTCATTGATTTCTGTCTCATCTTCGTTCCCTTCGGTCACTACGATGAGCCAGAAATCCTCCGTTATGCAATTACCTCAATTCGTCCCAAAGGCGCTGACGTCAGACAGTGTCGGAGCCCGCTGCTACACGATGGAGCAGCACCGAGGCTGCGACGATAAACGTGACCATGCCCGAGTAGAGCTTGATCAGATTCTCCCGTGAAGAGGAGGCCTGTTCCGCGAGTTCGGCGTGAAGCGTGTACATGCCGAACAAAGTTGTGGAGTCATGCTTTTTAGTTTCCTCGCTCATCCGCCCTCCGCCTTTGAGATCAGTTATCCAAACTCAGCCCGGCATATTTTCAGAACACCAGGTCGCCATACCCCCATATGGCCGTGCCCAAGACAATGCCAGACCTGGCAATCCAGTGAAGCCACTTACTCACAACCGAAATGGGTGCTTGTGTCATTACGGGATTACCGCCGGAGGTAACGCTCGACCGCGGGTATGGTTGGTTTCTCAGTGCTTGTCGTATTTCTACAAGGACTGAAAACAATACAAGCAGCGAACCAGACCTTTGAAACCACTCCCCATCCCCTGACGCGAGGCTGAACAGAAACGAGGCCGTTGCACCTCCGAAGCCAATCAGCAAGCCCACAATATCTAAGAACGACGGCTGTCTCACTCCGGCGAGCCCCTACTTCCGAACAGCCAGCCACCACCATCCACCTGTAGCGCGAGCACCCGTTGTGTCAGCTATACCATCCTTATCATAGACCCCGCCGCGCGGGGCAAGGTGGCGTCCTGCCCGGCCGCACTTGCGGCAACGGTGGCCGTCGCGCTCGAGTGCCTTCCGCCGGACGGCGTGCCAACGCTGGGCGTGATGGTGGAGATGACAGCGGCTTATGGTGAGACCGGGATCAGGCGCCGGGGCCACATTTTTCCAGTAGAGCTCTTGCATACTCCTCATCTTCACGACGCTGGCGTTCCAAAATTTCCCTCATCGAAGCCATGAGTGACTTTAAGTCACCACAATTCTCCTCATTGATCTGTTCCGACATACTCAAAGCCCCGCCGACATCACCCAAGCATTCCACCGCATCTTTCCGCAGGTCCGGGGGCAGTCCAGAAGCTACTGGCTGGCATATACCGAGCGGCCCGCATCGGCTGCATAGATGCCGCACTCGGCGACGGACGGTGATGTCCCGGGCCTAGAACCTGTAGCGGACGCCGACTTCGAGGAAGTGTGCCCGCAATCCGCTGTTCACGTCGATGGTACCCGTGTCGTTCTTCGCCTCGAACTCAAGATCGCTCGCGGACTGGAAGCGATAGCTCGCCTGGAGGATGACGTTGTGCGTAAGCCGGTAGCCGACCCCGGCGCTGAGGTGGTAAGCGAACACAGTATCGGTGGTCGAAATCTCCGGCACAGGGGGCAGGTTCTGTGCAAACTGTTGGCCCGCCCTCGCCGCCACGATGGTGCGGAACAGCGTGTTGGAGTTGTAGTCCAGGTCGCCCTGGTCGACCCGGACGAAGCCGATTCCGCCGCCGATAAATGGTATCCAGTTGGGCCACGTGCCGATGTCGTACCAGACATTCGCGAAGCCACCGAGCTGGTCGGCGGTGCCGGAGATCGGGACGTCCACCTTGCCGACCATGGGAACGCCGGAATAGGTCACCTTGTCGACCCCCGCCCGCGCGAAGAACAGCTCGCCCTCGACGCGGAGGCCGCCGTCGAACTCGTAGCCCGCCGTGCCGGCAATCTTGAACCCGGTGTCGTACTCGGACGTGGACTTCGCCTTGTAGCGCTGACGCTCATCGGGCGCCCGAATGTTCAAAGCCTGGGCCCCGGTCGTGGTCGATTCCGTGTCGTCGATGAACATGATCGGCACGTTCAGCCCGACATAGAACCGACCGTCCGCAGCGCGCGCGTCCGGGATTGACGCCCCCGCGAGACCCAGCGCGATCACTCCTGCTAAGGCGAGGCTCCGATATCCAGACCTTAGCAAGCCGAAAATCCTTTCCATGCCAGGCCCCCTTCCTTCTCGTGGCTTTGTCAAGTTAACCGGATTCACTCCGAAATCTCAGTACATTGTCGATGGCTCCTCCACGTAAATTCAATAGCTTAGCCTCATGGAGAAATGCCGAAAACAGCCTACATTCAATTAGCTTGACAATGCCTCCAGATTGCGGCGGACGCCAAACACAAACGGCTCGCCGAGCAGCAGGTCCATAACAAGGTCAGCAATCTCGGTCTATTGGCCGAGACGGCGGTGGACGCCCGGCGGAACCTGGTCGTCGATTGGATCGACGCGACCGCCGGCGCGGGCTACTTCAAGATCGAGGTTATCGAGGCCTGTGAGAATACCGGCGATGTGCCGCATGTGCCCAAGCCCCAGCGCGGATCAACGGTGAGCCAGGGGCTCTTTCCCAACGAACGCTTCCGCTATGACGGCGGCGAGGACATTTACATCTGCCCCAACGGCCAACGCCTAGCGCCATACGGCAAGCGCAAGCGCGGCGATATCTTCTTCGCCAGTTACGCCAATCGCGCCGCGTGCAAGGAGTGCCAACTCAAGTCAAAGTGTAGGAAGAGAGCCTTCTTTCGAGTTCTGCGCTATGTCGGCTTTGTCAAGTTTGTTATTCAGCGCGCCAATTTGACCCGCCAGTATCAAGAGGTCTCAACAGGTTAGCGCGCCGATCGGCGTCGAACCTGCGCGCTGAATAACACCCAGACCCGCACCCTTGACACCGCCGCTGGCTCTTAAGCTTGTCAACGAGCCCCTGGCCAACACCCAACGCTACGACCGCCTGCGGGAGAAGTCCCATGCAGACTGAGGCGATGATAACCACCTTGAAAACACTTAAGCTGAACGGCATGGCCCGTGCCATCGCTGAGCTGGCCGAGCAATCCTCAGCCGCCGACCGGCAAGCCGAAGGGATCCTTGAGATCCTCCTCAAGGCCGAGCTTGCCGAACGTGAGGTGCGGTCCGTCAATTACCAGATGAAGAGTGCGAAGTTCCCGGTTTACCGGGATCTGGCCGGCTTCGACTTTACCCAGGCTCAGGTCGACGAAGCGCTCATGCGGGAACTGCATCGTTGCACGGTCCTCGACGACGCACAGAACATCGTGCTGGTCGGCGGCTCCGGCAAAACCCACCTTGCCACCGCCCTCGGCGTGCAGGCCATTCGCCACCGTCACCGCTGCGTGCGCATTCTATCGGCCCTGGAACTGGCCAATGCCCTGGAGCAGGAAAAACGCGATGCTCGGCAAAGCCGACCGAAGTCGCCAGCACGATCTCCAGCCTCTCCGAGCGCGCCGCCGCCATCTAGCTCGCCAGCATCCGGTCGCGGATCAGCGCGTAGAGCCGCACCGCGTCCGACCCGACGGCGCGCTGTAGGTGCCCGCACCCCGCGAATGCCCGACCGCCAGCCCCACCGTCGCGCGGGCACTCGCCCAGTCCGCGTCTGAGGCCGCGCCCCGGCACAGGAGGAAAAATGCCGGGGTGCGGCCGGACACGCCGCCCTTGGCCCGGCGCGACATAGATTCCGCGAATCCTTTCATGCCACCGGCCGCCCAATTTCACGCGTCATCCGCGAGGCTTCCTCCGGCTAGGGCCACATGGCGGCCTCGCCCCGCATCCACGCCCGTTCCGCGGCCGCGATACCGGCGGCGAGCACTTCCGGGGTCATGGCCTGGCCCGGCGCCGCAGTCCCGCCGGGCAGGATGTCGGCGCCCGCCGCCGCGAAGATGCGGCCGAAGCTCTCCTCTATCTCCACGAAGGCGAGGTCGCGATCGAGCGCGGTCCGCACCGCTTCCAGCTCCGCCAGGACCGCCTCCATCTCGTTCATCACCCCGAGCCGCGCGCCGGAACGCAGCTGCGCGACGATGTCGTCCTGCGTCTCGGCGATCCGGCTGGACGTCGCATACTGCGCCCGCGCCTCCTCGAACCCGGCCAGCGCGACATGGAGCTGGGTCAGCACCGCCATGGCGAGCGCCTCGCGCCGCGCCCGCTCGAGCGCCACGCCGGCCTCCGCCGCCGCCATCGCCGCCGGCGCCGTGAACAGCTGGGCGAGGTTGAGCGAGACCTGGGCGCCCAGTGACGCCCAGCTGTCTTTCACCAGGAAGGAGTTGCTGTCGGTATGGGCCCCGGCGCTGAGCTCGATCCCCGGAAGGACTCTCAGCAGCGCTTTCCGCGCCTCGGCCGCGGCGATCCGCCCGGAGAGCTGCGCCTCGCGCAGCTCCGGGCGCTGCCGCAGCGCCAGGGTCTCAAGCGCAGCGATGTCGAGGACCGGCCGGCGCGGCGGCGGCAACCGGTCCAGCGGCAGGGCGAGGCGGTACTGCGCGCCGGGGCCGAGGCCGATCAGCTCGGCCAGCTCCAGTCCGATGCGCCGGCCCTCGCGCCGCTGCCGCTCCAGCGCCTGAAGCGCCTGCAGCAGGGCGCGCCGGTAGCGTAGCGCCTCAAGCGGTGAGCGCACCCGGAGCTCGGCGATGCGCGCGCTGTCGGCCAGCGCCGCCGTCACGCTGTCCATCAGCGACCCGGCCCTCCGCAGCGCTCGCTTGGCCGCCACCGCCCGCCACCAGGCCCGGCGGACCTCGGCCAGCACCGTATGCACGGCCTTGCGCCGGCGCTCATGCGCGATCAGCACGCGGTCCGACTGCTGGCGCGCCGCGTAGTATGAGACCCCGAAGTCGAGCGCATGCCAGACCGCCGTGAGATCGCCGGTCCGCGTCGTCCGGTCGGACGACGTCGACGCGCTCAGCGACTCCCGCCCGGTCAGCACCGACTGGCTCGACGAGGCCCGGACGTTGCTGCGCGTCGTCACCCCGTAGCGCGCCGAAAGCCCTGGCAGCAGGCCGAGCCGGGCCACCTCCAGCTCGCCCAGCGCCAGCGCCTGCTCCATCGCCCGCACGCGGCTTTCCAGGTTGAACAGCAGGGCGTAGGCCATCGCCCGGTGCAGGGTGAGCGGCCCGTCGAGCGCCGGCCGGTTCGCCGCCAGCGTCCGGCGGTCCTCCGCCACCCGCCGTTCGGTGTCCTGCTCCGTCAGCGGAGACGGCCGCACCGCGCAGCCCGCCAGCAGGGCCAGCGCGGTGGCGCCCGCCAGGACCGCGCACAGGGCGCCGTACCGAACCGCCATGCCGCGCCTCACTCCTCGCGCAGCGCGCGCGTGAAATAGTCGCTCAGCGGCTTGACCAGGTAGCCAAGCGGCGAGCGCTCGCCGGTGCGCAGATAAACCTCAACCGGCATGCCCGGCGTCAGCACGAGCACCGACACGGCGTTGCCGGGACCGGGACCGGGCGGCGGCAGCGCCCGGGGCCTTTCGCCGCCGCGCCGGCCGGACAGCGCCTCGCGCAACCAGTCCGGCGCCCACTCTTGCCGGGCGATCCAGCGCCCGGGGCCGTCGGCGTACCCGTCCGCGACGCCGTCCCACTGCCGGCCGGCCCAGGCCGCCACCGACCACTCGCCCTCCGGCGCGATCGCCCGGCCCATCGCCAGCTCGACCTCGTACCACGCCAGCCCGGTGCGCTCATCCAGGCTCGCATCCGCCGCCACCCTGAGCACCCGGCCCTCGAAGGCCGGCGTCGTCCGCGCCGGAAACGCCGGGAACAGGACCGTCGCCTCCTGGCCCGGCCACACCTGGTCGACATGGATTGGATCGAGCTTCGCCCGCACCACCAGTGCCGCGTCCTCCGGCACGATCTTCAGGATCGGCTCGCCCGGGCGCACCACCTCGGCCGGCGCGAACACCTGCATCTCGAACACCTCGCCGGAGATCGGCGCCCGCACCTCCATGTGCGCCAGACGGGTCCGCACCGAGACCAGGCGCTCGCGCACCTGGGTCTCCCGCGCCTGCGCCTCGCGCGCCTCGCCTTCCGCCTCCGCGATGCGGTTGGCGTCGAGCTGCAGGACCTGCAGCTGGAGCTCGGCGATCCGGCTCCGCGCCGCCGCGATCCGCGCGCCGATGTCGCCCGCCTCGCCGTCGAGCCGCGCCGCCCCCCGCTCGCGCTCCATGAGCCGCTGAAGCTCGACCCGGCCCTCCTCGAACAGTTCGCGGAACGGCTTGAGCTCGCGCGCCAGGAACCCGGCCTGGCGCCGCACCGCGTCGAGCTGCGCCTCCAGGCTGGCGATCTGGCGCCGGGTCTGGGTGATCCGCTCCTTGAACAGCGCCGCCTGCCCCGCCAGGGATGCCCGCCTCGCCTCGAACAACCGGCGCTGCCCGTCGAGGATGGCGCGCACCCCGGCGTCCTCGTCCGCCCGCCGGGCGAGCGCCGCGTCCCAACGGATCGCATCGGCGCCGCGGTACTCCGCCTCCAGCCGGTTGCGCCGCGCCACGAGCTCGGCCTGCTCCGCTGCCAGCATCGCCTCTCCGGTGCGCAGCTCGCCATCGTCCAGCCGGATCAGCACGTCGCCCGCCGCCACACGGTCGCCGTCCCGCACCAGGACCGCCTGCACCGTGCCGCCGTCGACATGCTCGACAGCCTGCGCCCGGTTCTCGACCTCGACCCGGCCGGGCGCGATCACCGCTCCGGAGATCGAGGCGAACGCGCCCCATCCGAGCACGCCGCCGAGCAGCACCGCCAAGCTCAGCAGCCCGAGCGCCACCGGCCTGCGCGAGGAAAACGCGCGCGGAGAACCGAGCCGGGGAGAGAGCGGGCGTTCCAGGTCCGCCGGCGCCCCCGTCATGCGCTTCTCTCCGGCGGTCCGCCGGCCGGATCGGGGCCGCCGGGCGCCCCGTCGCCGGGCGCAGCCCCGTCCGGCGGCGAAACCTCCACCAGCCGCAGCGTGCGGCTCTGTTCGGCCCCGTCGCCGGGCGGCCCCGCCATCCGGGTCACCGGCACAACCGTCTCCGGCAGGGCCGCCGCCCGGCGCGGCGCCGCACCGGGCGGCGGCTCGGCCCGCTGCAGCGCGCCGTCCGCCATCGCCAGCACCGCGTCGCATTCCGCGAACGCGCCCGCCCGGTGCGCGACGATCACCGCCGCCCCGCCGCGCGCCTTCAGCGCCGCCACCGCGCGGCCGAGCGCCGCCGCCCCCTCGGCGTCCAGATGCGCGTCCGGCTCGTCCAGCACAACCACCGCCGGATCGCCGTAGAAGGCGCGCGCGAGCGCGATTCGCTGGCGCTGCCCACCCGACAGCGCCGCGCCGCCGGCCGCCACCTCGAAGTCGTAGCCGCCCGGCAGGTCGAGGATCATCTCGTGCGCGCCCGCATGCCGCGCGGCTTCGATCGCCGCGTCGGCGTCCGGATCCGGGTCGAGCCGCGCGATGTTCTCCGCCACCGTGCCCTCGAACAGCACCACCTCTTGGGGCAGCCAGCCGAGGTGGCGGGCGAGCGCCGCCTCGCCATACTGGTCGATCTCCGCGCCGGCGAGCGTCACCTTGCCCGACAGCGCCGGCCACACGCCGGTCAGCGCCCGCGCCAGCGTCGACTTGCCCGACGCCGAAGGCCCCGCGATGCCCACCGCCGAGCCGGGATGCAGCGCGAAGGAAGCGCCGCGCACCGCCGGGCGTTGCGCCCCGGGGGCGCCGACATAAAGCGTCTCCGCCGCCAGCAGCGGCTGCCCGGCCGCCTTGAGCGCCGCCGGGTCGGGCGCCGGCAGCGGCGTGCGCACGGGCGCCTCCGGGGTCTCCGTAAGCAGCCGCGCGAGCGAACGCCTGCCCTCCAGCGCGCGCTGCAGCACCGGCCACTGCGCTACCGCCTGGTCGATCGGCGCCAGAGCCCGCCCGAGCAGGATCGAGGCCGCGATCATGATCCCCGGGGTAATCGACCCCTGAATCGCCAGCCAGGCGCCGAGGCCCAGCATCATCGACTGCAGAAACAGGCGCAGCGTGCGCGTCGTCACGGAGAACGCCCCGCCGCGGTCGGAGGCCGCAATGGTCGCGCCGAGCGCACGGTCGCGGATCGCGGCGAGCCGCTCCCGCACCGCCGCGCGCATGCCAAGGCCCCGCACCGTCTCGCCGCCGGCCCGCATCTGCTCGGTCAGCTGGAACGCCTGGGCCGAAGCCTGCCCCGCCTCCTGCTGCAGCCGCGACGTGCGCGCCTGGTTCACCAGCGCCAGCACCAGGAGCAGCACGCCGGCGAACACCGCCAGCAGGCCGAGCATCCAGTGGAACAGGAACAGCACGGCGAGGAAGATCGGCGTCCAGGGCGCGTCGAAGAATGCGAAGGGACCGGGACCCGACGCAAAGCGCTGCATCGCCTCGAGGTCGGCAAGCCCCGTCGCCGGCGCCGAACGGGCCTCGGGCGAGCCACCGGCGCGTGTGAGGATCGCCCCCAGAACCCGCGGGTCCATCCGTGCCTGGAACCGCGCCCCGGCGCGCGCCAGCACCCGCGCCCTGAAATGATCCAGCAGCCCCATCGCCAGGAACAGGAAGGCCACGATGCCGATCAGCGCCACCAGCGTCGCCTCCGACCGCGAACTCAGCACCCGGTCGTAGACCTGAAGCATGAAGACCGGGCCGGTCAGCATCAGCAGGTTCACGAAGGCGCTGAACAGCCCGACCGCCAGGAACGACCGCCCGCTCTCGGCCAGCGCCGATCGGATCTCCCGCGCGCCCGACGCCGCGTCCCTGTCCGGCCCGCCCATGACCGCCGCCGGGCCTCCGCTCACATGACCTCCTCGACCTCGACCGTGTACGTGCCGGTATCGCGGGAATTCCAGGCCTGGACGGAGATGGCATAGACGCCGTTGCTGTCCGGAGCGAAGTCGAGTCGGCTGTTCCTGCCCGTCCCTCCGTTGTTGTCGGAGCGGTCGAGAGACTCCGGATTTTCTTTACTTGGTGCTGCTGCGCCCAACTTATACAGTCTGTGAATGTAGGGGTCGGCCAGTGTCCCGTCGCCCGTGTCCGCGCCCTTGACGTGGATCCGATAGGTCTTTCCCTGGTCCAATTCGAACCGGAAAAAGTCTCGGTCCCATTCGTCCTCCAGGTTCCCCGTCGTGGAGCCGCCCACCGCGACCCTCCCGATATCGTTGGAGTCGGCGTGGATGCGGCGCCCTGCGCTGCCTGCAATATCGGCGTGATGATAATAGATGCCTCCGACGTTGCCGCCGCCGGGGTAGTCGTCGCCGGCTTTCTGCACCGTCAGAGTGTAGGTTCCGGTGTGGTTAAAGGCGGTATTGGCGTGACCGGCGGCGATGTAGTAGGTGCCGGCTTCGCCGGAGGTGAAGATGAGCTTGCTGTCCGCGCCCGTCCCCGAGTTGTTGTTGGAGGTGTCCGCGATCTCGTTGCCATCCTTGTCGTAGACCCCGTGAATTTGGGGGTCCCACAGCGTCCCGGACCCGGACGACTGGCCCTTGAGGTCGAACCGGTACTCCGTGTTCGCCTCGAGCTCGACCGCGAACCAGTCCCGGTCGCCGTCATAGTCGATGTTCCCCGTCACGAAGACGGGCACCGCGACCACCCCTGTGGTGTGGGTGTTCGCCGAGTAGTCGTCGTCGCTGCGGAAAGTGGCCACGGTCAGGCGATAGGTGCCGGTATAGTGGGCGTTGCCGGCCGTCGCGATGTAGTAGGTGCCGTCTTCCTCCGGCTCGAAGACGAAGCGGGTGTTGTAGCCCACACCACCGTCGTTTTTTTCGGTGCCGGGGATCTTCGTGCCGTTCGGCTTGTAGATGCCCTGGAGGTAGGGGTCCCGCAGCGTCCCGTCGGTCGTGTCCGTTTCCGCGAAGTTCGCACCCTCGATGTCGATCTGGTATTCCACCCCCGCCAGGAGCTGGATCTTGAACCAGTCCCTCTCTCCCGATTGCTCGATGTCACCCGTCGCGGAGCCGCCCACCTCGATATCGGTGGCAGTGTGCTTGACGACACCGAACACGCTGGTTGCCGTCACGGACAGGCGGTAGGTTCCTCCGGTAAAGGGGTTTGAATTGCCGACGGCGATGTAGTAGGTGCCGTCGGCCTCCACCCGGAAATTTGAGAGGCGGCTGTCAAGTCCCTCGCCGCCGTCGTCGTCATTCGGAGTCGGGGAGTTTCGTGGCGCCATGCCAGACGCCTAGAAGGTAGGGGTCGACCAAAGTGCCGGCAAACGTGTCCGAGCCCCTGAGGTCGATCCGGTATTCCACCCCCGCCAGGAGCTCGACCGCGAACCAGTCCCGGTCGGCGCGGGCATCGGCCTCGATTCGCCCCGTTGCGAAGCCGCCCACCGCGACCGTCCCCGTGGTGCTGGTGTCGCCCGCGTAATCGTCGTCCGATTCTCCTCGACACATCCACGCGGTAGGTTCCGGTACCGCCGTCGGCACTGCGCACGGCGATGTAGTAGATGCCGCCGGTCGGCGCCTCGAAAAGGACCCCGGCTGTTCGTACCTCCGCCGGAGTTATCGTTCGTGGTGTTTTCGATCAGATTGCCGCTCGAGTCGTGGATGCCCACCAGGTAGGGGTCGCGCAGCGCGCCAGCAATAAAATCCGAGCCGAGGACATCGATTTCGTATTGCACTCCCCCATCTCGAGCTCGACCTTGAACCAGTCCACGTCGCGCCTGGTCTCGATTTCACCCGTTGCGAAGCCGCCCACCTCGACCGTCCCGGCGGTGCGGATGTCCGCCGGGTAGTCGTCGGTTCTCGTCACGGACAGGCGGTACCGTCCGCTGCTGCTGCCAGCTGCGCGGCCGAGGACGATATAGTAGGTGCCTTCGGTCGGCGGTTCGATGTCGAGTACTGCGACTTTGTCACCGCGAAAACGGAAAATGTGGTCGACTTGGTTGCCGAGATCGTCATAGACGGCAAAAACTGCAGGCTTGGCGAGCGCTCTGCCGGGAAGGGCATCGTCCACGCCTTCCATTTCGATCCGGTAGTTTACGCCCGCCCCAAGTTCGACCGCGAACCAGGCCCTCTCTCTATCGGAAGCGATTAATCCCGTCGGTGGGTTGTCGACGTCTCCGACCTCGACGGTCTTTGCGGAGGACTGATGGTAGAAAACTCTTCGGCTTCCGTCACCGACAGGCGGTAGGTTCCGGTAGACAGTTTTGTATAATACTGGTTTGTATAATACTGCTCGCGGCGATGTAGTAGGTGCCGCCAGTGTCCGGAGCGAACAACAATCGGGCGTTCCGACCCTCGCCACCGTCGTTGTTGGTGCTGGTGCCCGGGACTTTTTGGCCCTTCGCGTCGTAGATGCCGCTAATAGAGGGATCTGGCAGCGTCCCGTGCCCGTCCGGCGCGCTCGACGCGCCCTCGAGGTCGATCCGGTAGGTCCGCCCCGCCAGGAGCTCGACCTTGAACCAGTCCACGTCGCCACCGGCCGATCCGGTACGCGGCGGCCCGATCACGCCGGTGACCGATCCGCCCACCGCGACCGTCCCCGGGTGACGATATCGCCCGTGTAGTCGTCGCCGGCGCGCTGCTGCTGGCTTACGAGCGGTTCTGTCCTCGCTGTCGGGGAAAACCTGCGCGTCGGGGAAACCCGTCTCGAACAAGCTGACGGACAGCGGGCCGGCCTCGCCAAACGGCGGCCGGGTGAACAAGCTGACGGATGGCGGGCCGGCCTCGCCAAACGGCGGCCGGGTGATTTGCCTCTCCGGCTCCTCCACCTCCGGCACGGGCGTGACATCCGGCACCACCTCCGGCACGGGCGTGACATCCGTCACCACCTCCGGCTCGGGCGTGACATCCGTCACCGTGAGCCTGTAGGTGCCCGTCTCGTCGCGGTCGCCCGATGCCTCCACATAGTACTTCCCCGCCTCCGTCGCCGTGAACGTCACCCGGCTGTCGCGCGAGCCCTGGAAGTCGTCGTTGTAGGTCCGGTGCTGCCCGTCGCCGGTGCTCTTGTTGCCCTCGGCATCCAGGATGCGCCGCAGGAAGGTGTCCGAGAGCGTGCCGTGCCCGCCCGGCGCGCCCTGCAGGTCGAATCGGTAGGTGCGGCCCGCCTCAAGCTCGACCTCGAACCAGTCCTTGTCGCCCGCGGTCTCGATCTCGCCGGTGGCCGAGCCGCCGACCGCGACGGCTGCTGTCGTGGTGGTATCAGCTGCGATGTCAGTCACCACCACCGGCACGGGCGCGGCATCCTTCACCACCACCGGCACGGGCGCGGCATCCTTCACCACCTCCGGCACGGGCGCGGCATCCTTCACCACCTCCGGCACGGGCGCGGCATCCTTCACCACCTCCGGCTCAGGCGTGACATCCGGCACCACCTCCGGCTCGGGCGTAACATCCGGCACCACCTCCGGCTTGGGCGTGACATCCGTCACCGTGAGCCTGTAGGTGCCCGTCTCGTCGCGGTCGCCCGATGCCTCCACATAGTACGTCCCCGCCTCCGTCGCCGTGAACGTCACCCGGCTGTCGCGCGAGCCCTGGAAGTCGTCGTTGTAGGTCCGGTGCTGCCCGTCGCCGGTGCTCTTGTTGCCCTCGGCATCCAGGATGCGCCGCAGGAAGGTGTCCGAGAGCGTGCCGTGCCCGCCCGGCGCGCCCTGCAGGTCGAATCGGTAGGTGCGGCCCGCCTCAAGCTCGACCTCGAACCAGTCCTTGTCGGCCGCGGTCTCGATCTCGCCGGTGGCCGAGCCGCCGACCGCGACGGCCGCTGTCGTGGTGGTATCAGCTGCGATGTCAGTCATGACCGATTACCCCGATATAGTCTGCATGATGTCCTGCCCGATATGCCGGCGGCCCGGACCCCGAGGCACATCCCCACCCCCGGCCCTGCGCGCCCGGTTGCCGGTCGGGGAAACTCCGGGTTCGGCGTGGAACCTTGCCCCCTTGGAACCTAATAACGTCGATGGGTTAGAACGCGGATCGGCGTCGAATACGCACGCCGAACAACAGACGAGCCTTGCAGGCTCAACTTTCACCAACAAACGATCCATGTCGGTCTCCCATTCCCCCTGACTGCCCGGCCGCTTGTCGCCCCACGCACAACATCACGCACGCCAAGGGCGCCTGAAGCCCGCCGCGCTGCCTGTCCGTAATACCGTGGCGTCCGCACTCCATTCCCCTTGCAAGTTTAGACAGTTATGTGTGACAGTAGTGCCAATTCTCGGGGTTTTGTACGAATTAGACACGAATTCTTCGCGATTTCTACGCGATCCATCGGGAATCGGACAGAACCGAAGGAGCCGGACCCCTTCCGCGGTCCGCCGGCGAATCTGTCCCCGGCCGGGCCGGCAACGCGGTCCGCGGCGGGTGCAGGGAGGATGGAATGACCGACCGCGAACCGACGGCAGCCGAGAACGAGGCGCTGCGCGCGCGCATCTCGGCGCTCAGCGCGGCGAGCCTGCGCATCAGCGCAAGCCTCGACCTGGAGACCGTCCTCAACGAGATCGTAGACAGCGCCCGGGCGCTCACTGGCGCCCGCTTCGCCGCCATCGCCACCATCGACGAGGCGGGCGCGCCCCAGGACTTCGTCACCTCGGGCTTCACCGCCGACGAGCACCGGCGCCTGGCGGAGTGGTCCGAGGGCCCGCGGCTCTTCGAGCACTTCCGCGACCTCGAGGGGCCGCTCCGGATCGCCGACGTTTCGGCCTATGTGCAGGCGCTCGGCTTCCCGACCGACCGGCTGCCGTCGAAGACCTTCCAGGGCACGCCGATGCGCCATCGCGGCGTCCATGTCGGCAACTTCTATCTCGTCGAGAAGGAGGGCGGCGAGGCGTTCACCGACGAGGACGAGGAGATCCTGGTGCTGTTCGCCTCCCAGGCCGCGACCGCGATCGCCAATGCGCGGACCTACCGCGCCGAGCAGCGCGCCCGCGCCGACCTCGAGGCGCTGATCGAGACCTCGCCGGTCGGCGTCGTGGTGTTCGACGCCGGCACCGGCCGGCCGGTCTCGCTCAACCGCGAGGCCAGGCGGATCGTCGAGAGCCTGCGCATGCCGGGCCGCACCGCCGAGGACCTGCTCGGGATCCTCACCTGCCGCTTCGCCGACGGGCGCGAGATCGCCCTCGACAAGTTCCCGCTGGCGCAGGCGCTGAGCAGCGCCGAGACGGTGCGCGCCGAGGAGATCGTGCTCTCGGTCCCCGACGGGCGCAGCGTCACGATTCTTGTCAACGCGACGCCGATCCACGCCGAGGACGGCGCCGTCGCGTCGGTGGTGGTCACCATGCAGGACCTCGCCCCGCTTCAGGAACTGGAGCGGATGCGGGCGGAGTTCCTCGGCATGGTGAGCCACGAGCTGCGCGTGCCGCTGACCTCCATCAAGGGCTCGACCGCCGCGGCGCTCGGCGCCGCGCGGCTCGTCGCGCCGGCCGAGACGCGCGAGTACTTCCGCATCATCGACGACCAGGCCGACCGCATGATCGGGCTGATCGCCGACCTGCTCGATGCCGGGCGCATCGAAACCGGCACGCTCTCGGTCTCGCCCGAGCCCTCGGAGGTCGGCGCCCTGGTGGACCAGGCCCGCAACGCCTTCCTCTCCGGCGGCGCCCGACACGCCGTCCTGATCGACCTGCCGCCCGGCCTGCCGCCGGTGCTGGCCGACCGCCAGCGCATCGTGCAGGTGCTGAACAACCTCTTGGCGAACGCCGCGCGCCACTGCCCGGACACCGCTCCCATCCGGATCGCTGCGGAACGCGACGGGGTGCATGTCGCGGTCTCGGTTGCAGACGAGGGAAGGGGCATCGCGCCGGAGCGCCTCGGGCAACTCTTCCGCAAATACGTCACCGCCGGGGACCGCGACGGCGAGGTCGGCGGCGGGCTGGGACTTGCCATCTGCAAGGGCCTGGTCGAGGCTCACGGCGGGCGCATCCGGGCCGAGAGCGGCGGCCTCGGCCTCGGCGCCCGCTTCACCTTCACGCTCCCGGTAGCCCAGACGGCCAGCACCGGCGCCCTCCCGCGCCGCCCCGGCAGGCCCGGCGCGGAGACCGAAGCGGCGCCCATCCTCGTGGTCGACGACGACCCGGAGACGCTGCGCCATGTCCGCGACACGCTCGCGGACGCGGGTTTCGCCCCCCTGGTCACCGGCGACCACCGGGAGATGTCGCGCATCCTCCAGGCCGAGAAGCCCCAGTTGGTGCTGCTCGACCTGATGCTGCCCGGGACCGACGGGGTGCAGCTGATGCAGACCGTTCCGGAGCTCGCCGACCAGCCGGTCATCTTCATCTCGGGCTACGGGCGCGACGAGACCATCGCGAGTGCGTTCGAGGCCGGCGCCGACGACTACATCGTCAAGCCCTTCTCGCCGACCGAACTGGTGGCGCGGATCCGTGCGGCGCTGCGGCGCAGGGCCGACCCGGTCCCGATGGTGCTGGGCGATCTCGCCATCGACTACGACCGGCGCCGGGTCACGGTGGCCGGGCGAGCGGTCGAGCTGACGGCGACCGAGTACGAACTCCTGCGCGTTCTTTCGCAGGGCGCCGGCCGTGTCCTGACCCACGATACCCTGCTGCGCCGGGTCTGGAACGGGCGGACCGCCGACCCGAAGATCGTGCGCGCCTACGTGAAGCGGCTGCGCAGCAAGCTCGGCGACGATGCGCAGCGGCCAGCCTACATTCTGACCGAGCGCCGGGTGGGCTACCGCATGCCCGGGCCCGGCGACCCATAGCCGGCTTAAGTGTTTTCAAGGTGGTTATCACCGCCTCAGTCTGTATGGGACTTCTCCCGCAGGCGGTCGTAGTGTTGGGTGTTGGCCAGGGGCTCATTGACAAGCTTGAGAGCCAGCGGTGGTGGCAAGGGTGCGGGCCTGGGGTCCTCGATCAAGCGCATCAGGATGTTGGTGATGTGTAGTTTGGAGACGGGCCGCTGGCAAAGTGCCAGGGTCACCTCGGCCTCCGCCGCCGCCAGGTTGCCCTTCGGCGACGATACCCCCGCCCGTCCTGCCGGCCTTCGGGCTCTGCCGCCTGCGCCCGGACCGATTGCGCATGCCCGATTGCGTTCCACTCGCTTGCGCCGGCGCGTGCCCGGTCTCACATGTGGTTCAGGAACCCGGACCGCGAGATCCCGGCGGAGACGATGCGGAGGCGGGGTTCGCGGTCCAGAGAACCTGACAGGAACGTTTGCAATGGGCGCCAGGATGCAGGCCTCCATCCCGAGCCGCCGCGCGGAGGCGGCAGCGATGCGCACCAGGTTCGACTGCACCGCGCCGGTGACCAGCACCGTGTCGGCGCCGCGCGCCTCAGCTTCGCCGAAGTGGAACTCGATCTGGCGCACCTTGTTGCCGCCGAACGCGAGGCCGGTGCAGTCGTCGCGCTTGATCCAGAGATCGATGCCAAGCGCCCCGCCAAGGTTCGGCGCGGGATCGAGCGGCGTCGGCGTATGGCCGAGCCGCGCCCGCGGGAAGCGGGCGATGCCGGCAAGGGAACTGGGCATGACGGGAACAGGCATGTCCGGTGGCTTCTCCGGGGAAGTGTTTTAGTATGCGCCCAGACAGGCGCCCTCGCCGGGCGGCCGATGCAAGCGGATTTTGCCGCCCGCGGCGATAACGCGGCCCCCCGGTATTGAAGTCGGCGGAGGTACCACGATCTTCATTGCCATGGGATCGGGTTTCTCCTTGGCTTGTAAATCAGCCTGGCGCTCCAGCCACTTTGCGAAGACCTCTTCATCGTGGCCGCCGCCGACAGAAGCGCATTCAATTTTCTCATCAGACCTTCGGTGAGTACGGTTTCATCGATAGCCATTTCCTGAACCTCTCACTTCCAACTTCTTTCACCGTCGAACAGCGGGGCTTTGATAGGACAGATTGCCACTGTTCCGCAGCGGTTTACGTGTAATGGCCTGCACGCCTAATAATCACTTTCGTATCTAATCCTCTAAGAATTAAGTCAAATTACGCTACTAGATTACCGTCGGCACGGAACTCGATTCTATACCGCCCCTCTTTCATGAAGCGTCTCAACTTTTTTGCGAGACATTATCTGACGTTTCCGATCTATTTCCCGCCGCCAGATTGTGGTGGTCCCAAAGACATTGTCACGTTATTGAACGGCCGTGCCGCGAATTGGCTGTCAATGGCGGAGCAAAAAGGGACCACCTCGGCGGTGTAAGAAGGGACCGCTTGGCGGCTGCGGGCTTGTCCCCGTAGTCCACGGGAGGGCCCCGCGCGCGACGCGGCGTGCCCTCAACAGGCTGACGCGGCGGCGCGCGCGGGAGGGACCTGTGGGCCCACGGGGTCAAGCGTGGGCTGGGTGGTCGGTTCAGTTAGCAGTCGGGGTTTGACGCCTGCGGCTCTGGTTGAGCCTGTAGCTGTCACCGTTCATCTCGAGGATGTTGACGTGGTGGGTGAGGCGATCGAGGAGCGCGCCGGTGAGGCGCTCGGAGCCGAACACCTCGGTCCATTCGTCGAAGGGCAGATTGGTGGTGACCAGGGTCGAGCCCCGCTCGTAGCGTTGGCTGAACACCTCGAACAACAGCTCGGCGCCGGTCTTCGACAGCGGCACGAAGCCGAGTTCGTCGACGATCAGAAGCTTGTAGGTGGCGAGCTTCTTCTGGAACCTCAGCAGCTGCTTGTCATCGCGGGCCTCGATGAGTTCGTGGACCAGCGCGGCGGCGGTGATGAAGCCGACCGAGAGGCCCTTCTGGCAGGCCGCCAGGCCGAGACCGAGGGCGATGTGGGTCTTGCCGGTCCCACTGTTGCCGAGCGCGATGAGGTTCTCGCGGCGCTCGATGTACTCGCAGCGGGCCAGCTCCAGGACCAGCGCCTTGTTGAGCGAGGGGATGACCTTGAAGTCGAAGCTGTCGAGGCTCTTGACCACGGGGAAGCGCGCCGCCTTGATGCGCCGCTCGACCATGCGGCGCTCGCGGTCGATCAGCTCGAGCTCGGCGAGTCTCAACAGGTAGCGGACGTGATCGACGCCTTCCGAGGCGCACTGCCGGGCGATCTTGTCGTACTCGCGCAGGAAGGTCGGCAGCTTCAGCGTCTTGAGGTGGTGGGCGAGCAGCACTTGCGGTGTGTCGGTCATGCGCCGAGCCCCGACAGCAGGCTCATGTACGACTTGGCGGACGTCATCGCGACCCGGGCGCGCGGCAGATACGGATAGACGTCGAGGTTGAGCCTGGGCGGCCGCCGCTCGATGCGGCACAGTACCAGGTGCTTCACCGCATCAAAGCCGATTGCGCCGAGCCGCAGGGCGTCGCCGACCGCACCCTCGACCTCCTCGAGCCGGAAGGTCTCCAGTAGACGGAGCACCTGGACGTACTCGCGCTTGCCTGCCTTGCCCATACGAGCTTCGAGGAGCCGCCGCAGAGTGATGAAGGCCTCGGGCAGGTCCCAGCCCGCCAATGGCGCGGCCTGGTCGAGGGCGCCGATCTTCTGCTCGATCAAGGGCAGGTAATGCAGCGGGTCGAAGATCAGGTCCTCGCTGTCGTAGGACCGGCGGTGCCGGGCGATCACCTCGGCCCCGCAGCTGATCACCACCTCATCGACGTAGCCCCGGATGAGCACCTCACGGTGGCCGTAGGCCACGGGCACGGAATAGTCGTTGCTGCGGTAACGCACCAGCGACAGCGAACTCGCCCGTCCAGGGCGCTTATCGCAGGCATCATAGGGAGCAGGCGGCAATGGCAAGAGAACTTGACGATCCCGCTCGAGACGCTCGCCGATGGTCTCCTTGTGGCCCCGCAGCCGCGCCGCCTGGCGCCGGCGGCACTGTTCGGCGAGAGCATCGTTGAGGGCCGCGAAGCTCTCGGCACGCGGGACGGGGACCAGGAAGTTCCGCCGGATGAAGCCGACCAGTCCCTCGACCTTGCCCTTGTCGTTGCCCTTGCCCGGCCGGCCGAACCTGTCCTCGAACAGATAGTGGGACTGAAGCTCCGTGAAGACGCGCGTTCGCTGCCGCTTCCCATCGCCCAGGATCCGGGCAACCGCCAGCTTGGTGTTGTCGTACAGGATGGATCGGGGGACGCCGCCGAAGAAGGCAAACGCCGCGTTGTGGCCATCGCAGAATGCTTCGGTCGTCTCCGCCGGATAGGCCGCAACAAAGCAACCATCACTGTGGGGAAGGTCGAAGGCAAGGAAGTGGATCTTCCGTAACGCGCCGCCGATCACCGCCATCGCTTCGCCGAAGTCCGCCTGGGCGTGACCGGGGGAATGGGAGAGTGGCACGAACACCTCACGCGACCGAAGCCCCTGCTCACGAACGTAGTCCTTCACGATGGTGTAGCCGCCCGTGAAACCGTACTCGTCCCGGAGGCGGTCGAAGATGCGCTTCGCAGTGTGCCGTTGCTTGCGGTGGCTGGTCCGATCGTCTTCCAAGATCCGATCGATGATTCCCGTGAACGGACCCAGCTTTGGCCGCCTCGGCGGCGCGCTTCGGCGATACCCTGGCGGCACCGAGAACGACAGCATCTTACGGACCGTCTTGCGGTCTACACCAAACACCCGCGAGGCCTCGCGGGTGCTCATCCCCTCGACATGACACGCCCGCCGAACCCGTGCGTACAACTCCACCCGATACATCCCCCCCGCCTTCCAGTCAGAGCAACCCTGACAGAAGGCTATACGCGGTCCCATTTTGGTCCGCCGCAGCCGGATCGACCGGCCGCTTCAGTGGGGGATTATTGCTCTGCCGTTCTCACTCTCGATGAATGGCATCGACATCCTGAGCTGGCTGGACACGTGGCTCGCAGCGTGCGCGGAGAACGATCGCAAACCACCGGACGACCTGTCGCCGTGGCTGCCATGGTCGATGAGCGAGGAGCGCAGGCGCGAACTCATGGCGCCGGCGTGACCGGCGCGATCGAGTGCCGTTATTACGGCCGCGACTTCACCGCCGGGGAAATGGCGCTGCTGCGCGCGCTGATCGCCGGGCCGCCGCCGTTGAACCGCCATATGCTGTCGAAGGAGTTCTGCCGGCGCATCGGCTGGTTCAAGCCCGACGGCGGCCTCAAGGACATGATGGCCAGGGTCGCCATGCTGGCCATGCACAGGGACGGCCTGATCGCCCTGCCGGCGCCGCAGGGACGGCAGAACCGGCCCGGGCGATCGTCTTCGGGCCGGACACCGAAGCGCCGCTGTTCCCGGCCCCGACGACCCTCGACGAGGTCCGTCCGCTCGACCTGCGCCCCGTCGTGCGCGGCACCCGGGAGAGCAAGCTCTGGAACGAGTTCGTCGCCCGCTACCACTATCTCGGATACAAGACCCTGGTCGGCGCCCAGATGCGCTACGCCGTCCACGACCGCGACGGCTGGCCGCTCGCCATGCTCGGCTTCTCCACCGCCGCGTGGAAGCTCGCCCCGCGCGACAACTTCATCGGATGGACACGGCAGACTGCGCGAGAAGAACCTTCCCTTCGTGGTCGACAACCCGAGATTCCTGATCCTGCCCTGGATCAATATCCCCAACCTGGGTTCGCACATCCTGGCCATCATCCGCCGGCGCCTGCCCGATGACTGGACCGAGCGCTACAACACCACGCCCGTGCTCATCGAGACCTTCGTCGAGACCCCGCGCTACACCGGCGCCGTTTACAGGGCCTCCGGCTGGACCCGCGTCGGGACCACCCAGGGGCGCGGGCGCTACGACCGGGACAGGCAGTCCGACAAGCCTAAAAAGGATGTCTGGCTCCGGCCCCTGCGACGGGATTGGAAACGCACCCTCAATCGCTAAAATCGGCCGGGGCGAATGGAAACGCCCGCGCTGATTCCACGGCCTGAACGAACGCTTACGCCTCCCCCATACCCGCATACCGGTCCAACCGAACCTTTACCTTTCACCCTGCGTCAGACTGCGCACAACTTGGAAACAAAACGGTGCCTATCGTTTACCTGGGCAAAACTTGGTTCGAATGCCACGGAAAAGAAAATCCCCGCCATCTTATTGGATTAGCGGGTTTTATTTGGTTGCGGGGGTTGGATTTGAACCAACGACCTTCAGGTTATGAGCCTGACGAGCTACCAGACTGCTCCACCCCGCGGCATTGATCATGGGTGCCCGATGAGACGGGCGATCGTGAAGAGATTGACGGTGGGCGTCATGCGCCCACGCAATTTAATGATTTCCGCGCGTGTCCTGTCCGACCTTCGAAGACCTGGCGGCGACCTACTCTCCCACGCCTTAAGACGCAGTACCATCGGCGCTGAGGGTTTTCACGGCCGAGTTCGGGATGGGATCGGGTGCGGGCCCCTCGCCATAACCACCAGGTCGTCGAAGGACGGACCGGGATCGGGGAAACCATTAGATTGACGGGAACGAGTGCCTTTGCCGTAGGCGCCGCGCGTTTTGGACTGCGCACGGGACACTAAAGCAGATCAAGCCAATCGAGCGATTAGGACCGGTAAGCTTCACGCATTGCTGCGCTTCCACACCCGGCCTATCAACGTGGTGATCTTCCACGGCTCTCAAGGGAGAACCAGTTTCGAGGTAGGCTTCCCGCTTAGATGCTTTCAGCGGTTATCCCGTCCGAACTTAGCTACCCGGCTGTGCCGCTGGCGCGACAACCGGTCCACCAGAGGTTCGTCCACCCCGGTCCTCTCGTACTAGGGGCAGATCCTCTCAATTCTCCTACACCCGCGGCAGATAGGGACCGAACTGTCTCACGACGTTCTAAACCCAGCTCACGTACCACTTTAATCGGCGAACAGCCGAACCCTTGGGACCTGCTCCAGCCCCAGGATGTGATGAGCCGACATCGAGGTGCCAAACAACCCCGTCGATATGAACTCTTGGGGGTTATCAGCCTGTTATCCCCGGCGTACCTTTTGTCCGTTGAGCGATGGCCCTTCCACTCGGGACCACCGGATCACTATGACCGACTTTCGTCTCTGCTCGACCCGTCGGTCTCGCAGTCAGGCGGGCTTGTGCCATTACACTCAACAGCTGATTTCCGACCAGCTTGAGCCCACCATCGCGCGCCTCCGTTACTCTTTGGGAGGCGACCGCCCCAGTCAAACTACCCACCATGCAGGGTCCCGGACCCGGGTTCACGGGCCGCGGTTAGAGGCCAGAGATCGAAAGGGTGGTATGTCAAGGTTGCCTCCACGCCAGCTGGCGCCAACGCTTCAAAGGCTCCCACCTATCCTGCACATCCGATCCCTGGCACCACTGCAAAGCTGTAGTAAAGGTGCACGGGGTCTTTCCGTCTGACCGCGGGAACTCCGCATCTTCACGGAGAGTTCAATTTCGCTGAGTCGATGTTGGAGACAGCGGGGAAGTCGTTACGCCATTCGTGCAGGTCGGAACTTACCCGACAAGGAATTTCGCTACCTTAGGACCGTTATAGTTACGGCCGCCGTTTACCGGGGCTTCGGTTCAAAGCTTGCACCTCTCTCCTTAACCTTCCGGCACCGGGCAGGCGTCAGACCCTATACGTCGTCTTGCGACTTCGCAGAGCCCTGTGTTTTTAGTAAACAGTCGCCACCCCCTGGTCTGTGCCCCCGCCCACTGGTTGCCCAGTGAGCGGGCCCCCTTCTCCCGAAGTTACGGGGGTATTTTGCCGAGTTCCTTCAACATCGTTCTCTCAAGCGCCTTGGTATGCTCTACCAGTCCACCTGTGTCGGTTTAGGGTACGGTCTATATCGCTGGGGCTATTTCCTGGAAGACTTAAGCCGCCCGCACAATCCGATAAGCACGGACGACACTCGGTCTTCGTCACCACCAGCAGGCCCGGGAATATTAACCCGGTTCCCATCGACTACGGCTTTCGCCCTCGCCTTAGGGGCCGGCTCACCCTGCGCGGATTAGCCTTGCGCAGGAACCCTTGGACTTTCGGCGACAGGGTTTCTCACCCTGTTTGTCGCTACTCATGTCAGCATTCTCACTTCCGATACCTCCAACGCCCCTCGCGGGACGCCTTCATTGGCTTACGGAACGCTCCGCTACCGCAAGAGAGAGCAGATGACAAAGCTCAACAGCCCTTCCTCCACTGGGGGAGGAAGGGTTTGGGTAGGTGGGGGAAACGTAAGCGCGCTCTGCGCGCTTGGCTTCGCCCCCATCCCACCCCTTCCCCCGTCCGGGGGAAGGGTTTCTGAACTTTGACAACTGCTCTCTCTTGCCCGCAGCTTCGGTGCATGGCTTTAGCCCCGTTACATCTTCGGCGCAGGCCGGCTTAACTAGACCAGTGAGCTGTTACGCTTTCTTTAAAGGATGGCTGCTTCTAAGCCAACCTCCTGGTTGTTTTGGCCTTCCCACATCCTTTCCCACTTAGCCATGACTTAGGGACCTTAGCTGGCGGTCTGGGCTGTTTCCCTTTCGACTACGAACCTTAGCGCCCGCAGTCTGTCTGCCGCACTATACTCACCGGTATTCGGAGTTTGGTTAGGTTTGGTAAGACTTTGGGTCCCCCTAGCCCATCCAGTGCTCTACCCCCGGCGGTAAACATGCGACGCTCTACCTAAATAGATTTCGCGGAGAACCAGCTATCTCCGGGTTTGATTGGCCTTTCACCCCTAGCCACAGGTCATCCCCCCATTTTTCAACATAGGTGGGTTCGGTCCTCCAGTGCGTGTTACCGCACCTTCAACCTGCCCATGGCTAGATCACCCGGTTTCGGGTCTGATCCTACGAACTAATTCGCCCTATTCAGACTCGCTTTCGCTGCGCCTACACCTGACGGTTTAAGCTTGCTCGCAAGATCAACTCGCTGACCCATTATACAAAAGGTACGCCGTCACGGACCTCCGCACCCGTAGGTACGGACTCCGCTCCGACTGCTTGTAGGCATTCGGTTTCAGGTCTATTTCACTCCCCTCGTCGGGGTGCTTTTCACCTTTCCCTCACGGTACTTGTTCACTATCGGTCATCGAGGAGTACTTAGGCTTGGAGGGTGGTCCCCCCACGTTCAGACAGGGTTTCACGGGCCCCGCCCTACTCGAGGACCAATCGAAGCACTACCCGTACGGGGCTGTCACCCACTATGGCCGGACGTTCCAGTCCGTTCCGGTTCTCTTCGATTGGCCGCTGGCCTGGTCCGATTTCGCTCGCCACTACTCACGGAGTCTCGGTTGA
>CAUVXB020000002.1:165000-3629589 GCA_963555825.3 Alphaproteobacteria bacterium
GCCCTTGGACGACCGAAGTCGCCAGGGACGGCCGGTATCGCCTTGCGCGAGCGAACGGCCTACGCCGCCGCCCACGCATCCCTTCCAGATTCACGTCTCAAAGAGCAAACAACGCCGCCGGGCCACTCGTTAGCTGAAGTCGCCCGCCGACGTCAGGGCTGCCTTATATGCCCGCCGTCACCGTGCTGTCAACCATGCTAAGAGCTGCCGGTGAAAAAAATCCGGCGCCGACCTATGAATATAGCGAAACCGGCCGTCGGCCGCAACCGTCAAGGCATTCGGCGTCGTTTCTTATCACCGATGTCACGGTTTCCGCGCGACCGTCGCCAGCCACCCCGGCATGCCCATCGATTTATCGTCGCCCCGCACGCCGCCTCACGCGTCGAGCCGAAAACTCACGCAGATCTGTTGTGATTCGATTTCGCAGATAGGCTCACCGGTCAGCCCGCAGCGGTGCGGTCCGCTTAAATCGTCGGCCGCGTCTTCGGCGCCGAACAGGTGGCACTCCTCGCACACGCCGAAGCTGCTCGATCCGCAGCGCAGCTGCAGTTCGCGCAGCAATTGGTTCAAGCCACCGGTCAGCACCGTGCGTTGCTTGGCCGGCAGCGATCCGGCGGCGCGTTCGAGACAAAGCAGTGGATCGCGTGTCAACAACGCCTCGCCCGACGCAGTCAATTCAAGCCTGACCGCACGCCGGTCGGGCGCGCCGCGCACGCGACGCAGGTGGCCTTTCACTTCGAGCGCGATCAGCGTTTGCGAGATGGTGCCCTTGGTCGCGCCCAGGAAATTCGCCAAGGCACTCGGGTTGCGCGAATAGCGGTTGGCATGCGCAATGTACCGCAGGGCTTCCCATTGCGCGGGGTTCAGCCCGCAAGAAAATTGGATTGCGCGCGTCGCCCGGCCAACTCGGTCGATCAGCTCGCCGAACCCGCGGCAACCAGTGTCGTCTGTCATGCGATGATAATAGTGACTCGATATTAAACTTGCAAGCCCAGGCTTGGGCCAGTATGGTTAATAGCGAGACGATACTAAATCAATATACACCGGCCTCAGACCCATGGTTTGGGGCGGAATTGGGAACACGCAGAGCGGAACATGTCCTATATCGGACCCGAAGCGATCGACAGCGGCAGCCGGCGATACATCGCCGCCACCATGGACGCGCCGTTCCTCGAACGCGACGAAGAGTTCGAGCTGGCGCGCCGCTGGCGCGAGGACGGCGATGCCGACGCGATGCAGGACCTGGTGCTCGCTTATGCGCGGTTCGTGGTCCGTATCGCGGCGGGCTTCCGCGGCTACGGCCTGCCGATGGGCGATCTCGTGCAGGAAGGCAATGTCGGGTTGATGCAGGGCGCCATGCGCTTCGACCCCGAGCGGGAAGTGCGCTTCTCGACCTACGCCCGCTGGTGGATCGTCGCGTCGATCCAGGAGTACATCTTGCGCAACTCGTCGATCGTGCGTATCGGCACGACGGCGGCGCAGAAGAAGCTGTTCTTCAACCTGCGCCGGATGCGCGCGCGCATCGCCAGCAACTCCACCGGGCCGATGACGCACGATAACCGGCGCTCGATCGCCGACGAGCTCGGCGTGCCACTCGCCGCTGTCGAGCGCATGGAGGCGCATCTCTCGTCCCCCGACCAATCGCTCAATGCCACGGTCGGCTCCGACGACACCGATGAAATTCAGGATTTTCTCACCGACGACGCCGCATCGCCCGAAACGATCGCCATCGAACGCACAGACGGCCGCAAGCGCGCCGGCTGGATCAAGAAGGCGCTGCGCCGGCTCAGCCCGCGCGAGCGCAAGATCATCGTCAGCCGGTTCCTGACCGAGACGCCCAACACGCTCGCCGAGCTCGGCACGGTGTTCGGTGTCAGCAAGGAGCGCATCCGGCAAATCGAGGCCCAGGCGCTTACTAAGCTGCGCGCTAGTATCGCCGGGATCACCGACGATCCGAGCGAACTGTTCGCCAATAATTAGCCCGGTGGGCTAGGTCGCCGACGATGAGCGAACTCCCCGCAGAACTCGCCGACCTGGGCGACGATCCTGAAATTGCCGTCGGTGCGTTCCATGCGCTGCGCAAATCGGGTGCAGCGTTCCAGCTGCTCGACATTCGCGACGACTGGGAGCGGGCGATCGGCAGCCTCGCCGGCAGCATCGACATTCCGATGAGCACCCTGCCCGACTCACTCGACCGCTTGTCGCCCGACGGCGCCGTCGTCGTCTTGTGCCACCACGGCATGCGAAGCTACCAGGTGGCGCTCTGGCTGCGCGATCAGGGCTTCGAGAATGCCTTCAGCGTGGCCGGGGGCATCGACGCCTGGTCGATCGAGGTCGACCCGAGCGTCGCCCGCTACTGACCGCCCGTCCGGTTCGCCGGTTCATACCAAGGATCGGCCCGAAACAAGGCCGACATTCTAACGTTTGTCCGCCGACACCGGCGGATGGGCGAGGTAGCGCAAGCGTTTCGCTTCGCGCCGGCCCCGGCTGACGCTATCGAGAATCAGGCCGCAGGTCAGGCTAAGGGAGCCAAACACCGCGATTCCCGTAGCCAATATGGCGGTCGGGAAGCGGGGCACCTGCCCGGTATCCAGCAAGGTCTCGACGAGCGGGTATCCAAGCCAAAGCGAGACCGCGAAAAAGATCGCGGCGATGATACTGAAAAACCAGAAGGGTCGGACCTCCTTGAACAGCATGAGGCTCTCCCAGAAGATTTTGATGCCATCGGGTATGGTGCGCAGCTTGCTGGTGGTCCCCGCGGTCCGCTCGGCGTAGGGTACCTCGACTTCGGCAACCGGCATGCGCAGTTCCAGCGCGTGTACCGTGAGTTCGGTTTCGATCTCGAAGCCCGAGGAGAGCGCCGGAAAGGATTTAACGAAACGCCTGGAAAACGCACGATAACCAGAAAAAATGTCCGTGAAGCCACTGCTGAATATCAGCGAAACGAAGCGGTTGAACAGTACGTTGCCCCAGGCGTGCCCCTGACGGTAGGCGCCATCCGCGGCAACGCGGGCACCGACGACCATATCGAGATCGTCGCCGACCAGTCGATCGATGAGCCGGCGCGCATGGCTAGAATCGTAGGTCCCGTCGCCGTCGGCCATGACGTAGATGTCGGCGTCGACATCGGCGAACATCCGCCGCACGACGTTGCCCTTTCCGCGCAGGGACTCGTGGCGCACGTAGGCCCCCGCACCCGCCGCACGGCTTGCGGTCGCGTCGGTCGACGCGTTGTCGAAGACGAAGATCGCGGCATCGGGCAAGGCATCGCGGAAACCCAATACGACGGCCTCGATTGCCGCCTCCTCGTTGTAGCACGGCAACAACACCGCGATCGGCGATCGCCCGGCGGGCCGTGGCTCGGCCGCCTCTTCGTCAGTCGCCGCGAAACTCATGCCATGTCCACATTTTCGTTTGATTTATCCGGCCGCGAGACACGGTCCGATATGTCTCGGACGAGCTTTCAGGTCGCCCCGGATGATAGCAGGAATGGCGGTCGCTGCCGAAACCAATTCGGTACCGTTGGGGCGGACGCAGACGTTGAACCGGGGCGAAAGAGCGCGTAACTTGCCCCGGTCGCCCGCCCACCTGATTCCCGCCTGACGGCAACCGAGCCGATCCTCATGCGCCGTTACGCCATCCTCGGGTTCCCCATCGCGCTGCTGATCGCCATCCAGGTCGTGGTCGCCGTGCACGCCGCCGACGCACTGCTGCGTCAGGGCGCGCTCGCCGGCCCCGACGGATACATGTGGCTGGTGCGCGTCGAGGCACTCTACGAATCGGGCGACTGGTACGACAGCTTCGCCGAGCGAAGCAACGTGCCGTGGGGCGACGATCAGCACTGGACACGGCCGTTCGACGTGCTTTTGCTCGCCGGCGCCGTGCTGCTGGAAGCCATGATCGGGTTCGAGGCGGGCCTGTTCTGGTGGGGAGCGCTCATCAGTCCGCTGCTGCATGTCGCCGTCCTGATCGCTCTGATGTGGGCCGCGCGGCCGCTGTTCGACGAGCGCGGGCTCTTCTATCTCGGCATCCTCGCCATCGTTCTGCCGGCGGTGCTGACTTATTTCACCGCGGGCCGACCCGACCATCACAGCCTGATCGGTTTCTTGTTCGTCGTCATTCTCGGATACCTGACGCGACTGCTCTCGACCCGCTTCGATACGGTCCTTGCGGTCGGCGCCGGCTTGGTCTCGGCCGCGATCCTCTGGGTCAGCGTCGAAGGCATGCTGACGGTGGCCGTCGTCGTTGCCGCCCTGGGTCTCGCTTGGATCCTTTGGCGCGAGACCTTCGCCGACAAGAACCTGATCTTCGCGACGGCCCTGATCGGGGGTCTGGTACTCGCCCTGCTTGCCGAACGGCCATGGCCGGACATCGGCGTGGTCGCCTACGACCGGCTGTCGATCGTCCATCTGCCGGTGTTCGGCACGTTGGCGGTTTTCTGGCTGGCCGTCAGCCTGATTGACCGCCACACGTCCTTTTGCGACGGCTATCGCGCGCGCGGCGTCATCGCGGTCGTCGGCGCAATCACCGCGGTGTCGTTGATCTGGATCGCGTTTCCCGCCGTCCTCGCCGGTCCGTTCGCCGACGTCGATCCGGGCGTCGCCACGACGATCTTCAAGAACACCTCGGAAGTGCAGCCGCTCGTCAATCCGGCAAACGCTATGGGCTCGCTGGTCCGCGTTGCATTGTTCGTCGGGCCGGCCTTCGTCGCCGTGCCCGTGCTGGCCGCTACGCTGTGGCGACGCAAAAACCCGGAATGGCGGGCCTGGACCGGCATCGCCATCGCACTCGTCGTCTTCCTGCCGCTCGCTCTGTACCAAGTGCGCTGGTCCACCTACGTCGAACTTCTCGCCGTCATCCCCTATACCGCCTTGCTTCTCCGCCTGCTTGGAAGACTCGGGGAGCGCCCCGTGTTGCGCGCGATGACGACCTTCGGATTCGCTGTCGGTTTCGTGGTGCTCGCCATGGTCCTTGCGATCGCGTCGCCGAAGTCAGGGGGGGTACGTCAGGCTGGACGCTGCCCGTTGGGGGCTATGTCCGATCACCTCGCCGACGCGACCGTGTTCGGCTCCCATCCGCGCCGTATTATGAGCTTCGCCTTCTTCGGCACGGAGCTGCTGTATCGCACGCCGCACGCGGTCGTCGGCACGAGCTTCCACCACGCGGCCGAGGGGCTCCGGGATACTTACGATTTCTTCAGGGCGACGGACGACCGCGTGGCGCGACGCATCCTTGCGGTGCGCGGCATCGACCTCGTGATGATCTGCCCGGCGGCGGCCGAGGCGGCGCTCTACCGGGCCGCGCCGGGCGACGGCGCGACACTGCTCGATCGCATCGAGGCCGGCGCGCCACCCGTCTGGCTCGTGCCCGTCATGCTGCCCAGCGCCCTGGCGTCGGACTTCCTCCTGTTCACGCCGGCGCGTTAGGCGCACGGGAACTTCCATGAACCAGTCTTTAACACGATGGCTGGCGCAGATACCGGCTATCGCTTGGGTCGTAATCGGTCTCGCTTTGCTCCTCCGACTGGCAGGTGTTGCATACGGCCTGCCTCAGCAACTCGATCCGGACGAGATTCTCTTTGTAAGCGCGGCTGGCAGAATGCTGACCAATGGAAGCCTGGACCCGGAATGGTACGGCGCACCGGCCAGTACACTGATCGATGTCTTGGCATTGCTCTATGGGGCTATGTTGGTATCGGGCGCGTCACGGGAATATTCGATGGGTTTTCCGATGTCGTCGCGGATTTTTACGTCGACGTCTCGGCCTATTTTTTAATTGGCCGCGTGTTTACGGCGATAATCGGAACGGCATGTCTAATCGTCGTCTACAAGATTTGCCGCGAACTAGGCGCTTCGGTTGTTTGGTCGACAGCGGCAATCGCGCTGCTGGCTGTTTCACCATTGATGATCCACTATTCGAGCATCATCCGAATGGACATGGTGCAGGTTTTGTTCAACCTTGTGATTGCACTGTTCGTCGTCAAAGCGCTCGAAGCGCCTCGAATGGCATTCTTCGTCGGCGCCGGTGTCGCATTGGGGTTGGCGGTTACCAGCAAATATCCCGGTCTCGTTGGGGTGGTGTTGATCATTGCCTCTGCTGTACTGCTGAGAATACAGGGGCGTCTCACACCTCGAATGGAGTTTCGAGTGCTCACCGCCGCGGGCGTGGCAAGTGTCGTGACTGCTTTCGTTGTCGGCCCTGAGTCGGACCCGATTTCCTTGGACGCAGAATTGGCTTAATCGAAGTGTCCAAGGAGGACCGGAACATGACCGACAATTTTGAGAACAAAGTTGCTGTTGATGGGCCTGTGGTAAACGAGGGCGAGCTTGGCTCGTCCACGTTTTCCCCGGGCCAGGTTTCGCCGGCAGGCCCGCTGGGACTTGGCCAGCGGTGGACGGTGACGCGCAAGCGTGAGGTTGCCCTGCGGCTTTTGCGTGGCGAGCCGGTGGAACTTTTGTCGCGGCAGTTGGGCGTGGAGATTTTCCGGCTCGAGCAGTGGCGTGAGAAGGCGATCGCCGGGATCGATGCCTCGCTCAAGGAACGCAAGGGCGATCCGGTGAAGGCGGAACTGGACATCGCCATGAAGCGGATCGGGGAGTTGATCATGCAGGTGGAACTGCTGGAGGCCAAGACGGAGACGTCCGGCCCTTTGGGGCGGCGGAGGTCGCGGCGATGAGTGCCGCCACCTCTCCCGGCACGGGTTTGGCCTACGGCCTCCAGCGGGTCTGTGCGGCCTGGGGTTTTGCCCGTTCCTCGTTCTACGCCATGAAATCCCGGCAGCAGGCCACCGCTGAGCGCCCACCAGCAAAGCGCCGGGGACCGAAGCCCTCGATCTCGGACGAGGCTCTGCTGGTGGCCATCGAGGCCGACCTGGAGGCATCCCCCTGGGAGGGCGAGGGACACCGCAAGGTCTGGGCTCGGCTTCGGGTCTGTCGTGGCATCCGTGTTTCCCGCAAGCGGGGGCTCCGGGTGATGCGCGAGAACAACCTGCTCTCGCCCCATCGCTGCCGCCGCCGTGGCGGAAATCCCCATGTCGGTGAGATCATCACCCATGCCCCCAACCTCATGTGGGGCACGGACGGCGTTCGGGTGTTCACGGTGGACGACGGCTGGGGCTGGATATTCACCGCCATCGAGCATTGGAACGCCGAGTGCGTCGGCTGGCATGTGTGCAAGCGAGGCGACCGCTTCGCCGCCCTTCAGCCGATCTCCATGGGGCTTGCGAGGCTGTATGCCTCGACCTCCGCCGGTGCGGCGCGGGGGCTGGCCTTGCGGATGGATCACGGCTCCCAGTATCTGTCGGACCACTTCACCAACCAGATCAAGTTCTGGGGCATCCAGCCGTCCTACGCCTTCGTCGAACAGCCCCAGACCAACGGCGTCGCCGAGAGGTTCAATCGCACGCTCAAGGAACAGATCATCCATGGCCGCATCTACCGCAACATCGCGGAGCTGCGGAACGCCGTCCGCGGGTTCGTCGAACAGTACAATGCCCAGTGGATCGTGGAGAAGAACGGCTACCTGAGCCCCGCTCAAGCTCGTCAGGCGTGGCACACCGCGATGTCACTCAGGCCCGCCGCATGAGACAAACTTGTGTCCAAGCAACCGGGTGCGATACATTCGTTGTCGGCCCCTACTTGTTCATAAATTTTCCCGACGTGCTAACGGCGGTAACGTTAGAGGCGCGGACGGGCCACGTCAGCGCCACGGGCGCGGGCCTGTTGTCGTCGATGTTCAGTTACCTCACTGAAGTGTTGCCGCAGGCCTTGACGTATTTGGTGGCCGCGTTGGGTGTCCTGGGAATCGTCGGCGTATGTCTCGTTCGTCATGGCTGGGTCGTGTCATTGTTCTTCGTGAGCTATCTCGTCTTCATCGCCTCGCTAACTCTGTTTTGGGCACGATGGGCATTGCCTTTGATTCCGTTCGTGGCGATTGCTCTCGTGGTGGTGGTCGATCGTGTCGATCGATGGCTTTCGGTTCGTATTTCTTGGTCCAAGGCCCTGCGCTATGCGGCGGTCGCGCTTTTGGTCGTACCGCTTGGCTGGCGCGGCGTTCAGGAAACATGGGCCCGGGCGACGGATAACGATACGCGCGTGGTAGCGCTCCAGTGGGCGCAGAAGAATGTGCCGCAAGGCGCGACGGTTCTCGTGGAAACCTATGCTCCCGCGTTGGCCGCCACGCAATACCAGGTACTCATCGCCCGCGGCGATCGACTAATCCCCTGGTCTTCTTTGAGCAAATCGAGACGGCCGAGCGGGTTCTACGGTTCGCTCGGCAACATCGCCCGGTCGAACGATCCCAAGGCAGTCATCGATTTGATCGAAGCAGGGGGTGTCGACTACATCTTCCTCAGCAACTGGGTCGATCGATACCGGGCCGAAGAACGATTTATGGCAAAGAGCTTGCGATATACGAGCTCATTTTCGACAGCTATCCGACGGTCCGTACGTTTTCCGAGGTCGATGCGGACCGTGGTCCACTGATCCCCGTCCTTCGTGTGGCGGCGTCATCCGACTCGAAACAGCTCGAGCAGTGACCCGCTAGACGCGTCTTTTCAAGGGCGTTCGCCCTCATCCCCTCCGGCTGTATCCGACGCACCCGAGTGAGCGGCGCGGTCCAGTTCGATACGGCGGACAATCTCCAGGTTGGTCCCGAGCAGTCGCCGGTTAAAGCCGATCAGGTCGGCGATGATCCCCATCAACAAGGTTATGAAGCCGATCACCAGAAGGGCGCCGCCCAGCACCAGGGACTGAATGTGACCGCTGCCGCCATCGATGAAAAAGAAATAGAGAAACCGTAGTATCGGAAATAGCCCAACGCCGATCAGCGCCAAGCCGATATAGAAAAATGTCCGGATCGGCCGGTACATCGTATAGATCCGCAACATCGTCGTGACCGAACGTTCGATGAATTTTGGGATGCTGGTGAACAGCCGCGATTCTCGGGTCTTCGGATTGGTTTTGATCGGCACCGATGTAACGGCGGTTCGATCGTGCCCGGCCTGGATCAAGGTTTCGATGGTGTAGCTGAAATTCGAGACCACATTTATCCGCATCGCCGCGTCGCGCGAGTAGGCGCGGAAACCGCTGACCGCATCGGGGACATCGACCCGCGACAATCGCCGAACCACGCCGCTGCCCAAGAGCTGCAATTTTTGCTTGGCGGTCGAGAAATTCGCATTGCCGCCGATGCCCCGGTCACCGACCACGACATCCGCGTCACCGGCAACGTTCGGTCCGATCAGCTTCGGAATATCGCCGCCGAAATACTGATTGTCGCCATCCGTGTTGACGATGATGTCGGCGCCAAGACGCAGGCAGGCGCGGATGCCGGTTTCGAACGTGCGCGCCAAGCCCCGGTTGGATTTATGCCGCACGACATGGTCGACGCCGATGGCGCGGGCGACCTCGACGGTTTTGTCGTCGGAACCATCGTCGATGACCAAAATTTCCACCGACGACACACCGGTCATCTGCCGCGGAATGTCGGCGACCGTCTGCGGCAATGTGTGCTCTTCGTTGAAACACGGGATTTGGATGATGAGTTTCATCGATGCCTTCGCGACGATTGAGCATGAACCCAGGTGTATCGGGACAAGCCTAGCGGTTCGACGGGCCTGCCCTAAGAGCCCGGCCGGGAATGAATTGTTTGATTTCAAAGCCTTGCGATCCTTCGTGTGAGGAGTTGGATGCTTGCGATCATGAGCCAGGCCTCGGCGCTGGCGATGGTGGCCTCGAAGTCTTTGGCGAGACGGCGGTTGCGACCGAGCCAGGCAAAGGTGCGCTCCACCACCCAACGCCGGGGCAGGACCTTGAAGCCCGTCACGTCGTCGCTTCGCTTGACGATCTCCAGCGTCCACTGGCCGATCTTTTCCAGCGCCTTGCCGAGTTTCGGTCCGGCGTAGGCGCCATCGGCGAAGACGTGGCGCAGCCAGGGGAAGGCCCATCGGATCGAGGCGAGCAGCGGCGGCGCGCCGTCGCGGTCCTGGATATGGGCGGCGTGAACCATGCCGGCGACGAGCCGCCCGCCGGTGTCGGTGAGGATATGGCGCTTGCGCCCCTTAACCAACTTGCCGGCGTCGAACCCGCGCGGGCCGCCGCTTTCCGTGGTTTTCACCGACTGGCTGTCGATCACACCGGCGGACGGGCTGGCCTCTCGGCCCTCGGCCTCGCGCGCGCGCATGAGCAGCTCGTGGTTGATCCCGTTCAGCGTCGCCTCGGTGCGCCAAGCGTAGAAGTACTCCTGGACCGTGCTCTTCGGCGGAAAGTCCTTCGGCAACATCCGCCACTGGCAACCCGTGCGCGCCATGTACAGGATCGCGTTCACCACCTCGCGCAGGTCCGTCGTTCGCGGGCGTCCCAGCCGTTTGCATGGCGGCAGCAGCGGGCCGATCACGCCCCACTCCGCCTCGGTAAGATCGCTTGCATAGCGCAGCCCCTTGCGCTCATATTTGGGTCGAGTGGTCTCGGTCCACATCTTGTGCCTCCATCGCTGTTCAACCACAACGAAGGAAACACAAGTGACTGATTCCACTCAACTCTTATTCGGCCGGACTCTAAGACATTTCCGCATTCAAAGCAGAGTTTTTCACGGTTCCACCGCCGTTCCAACGCGATGGAAGACCTGCTCGTAGTTCGGTTTCAAGGAAACTCTTGCAAACCGGCCCCGGCACGCCGACTCTCGGTGGGATGTCCAAGGTTTCGATCGGCATGCCCGTATACAATGGCGCCAGCGCTCAGCATCCCGACATGATTGCTGCAGGCCGACGCGGCCGGAAGTCGCCGGCATGAAAGTTTGTTTCGTCACGACCTCATTCATCCGTTCGTCGGAGGATCACTACGCTCGGTTCGTCTATGAACAGGCCAAGAGCCTGCTTTCTGCAGACGAAAGTACTTCGGTTGTGGTCGTCGCACCTCACGCGCCCGGTCTGGCCACCAAGGAATTTATCGATGGCTTGGAAATTCAGCGTGCCAAATACTTCTGGCCAACCAGGCTCCAACGACTCGCCTACCAGCATGAGGGACTGTTCGAAACAATACGGAACTCGCGACTCGCGACTTTACAGTTGCCGCTGCTTCTCATGGCGATACTGTTCAAGCTTTGGAGCGCGTCCATGCGTGCGCAGATTATTCATGCCCAATGGGTGCCGACCGCTGCTGTCGCGGTCGTTGTCGGCTGGCTCCGGCGCATTCCGGTCGTCGTTTCCGTGCGCGGAGCGGATCTGAACACGGCAAGGAACTCCCGTATGGGACGCCTGCTGACCCGCGCCATCATTGACCGGGTGAGTTATGTCGTCACGGTTAGCGACGAATTCCGGGATCTGTCAATGGCGGAGCAAAAAGGGACCACCTCGGCGGTGTAAGAAGGGACCGCTTGGCGGCTGCGGGCTTGTCCCCGTAGTCCACGGGAGGGCCCCGCGCGCGACGCGGCGTGCCCTCAACAGGCTGACGCGGCGGCGCGCGCGGGAGGGACCTGTGGGCCCACGGGGTCAAGCGTGGGCTGGGTGGTCGGTTCAGTTAGCAGTCGGGGTTTGACGCCTGCGGCTCTGGTTGAGCCTGTAGCTGTCACCGTTCATCTCGAGGATGTTGACGTGGTGGGTGAGGCGATCGAGGAGCGCGCCGGTGAGGCGCTCGGAGCCGAACACCTCGGTCCATTCGTCGAAGGGCAGATTGGTGGTGACCAGGGTCGAGCCCCGCTCGTAGCGTTGGCTGAACACCTCGAACAACAGCTCGGCGCCGGTCTTCGACAGCGGCACGAAGCCGAGTTCGTCGACGATCAGAAGCTTGTAGGTGGCGAGCTTCTTCTGGAACCTCAGCAGCTGCTTGTCATCGCGGGCCTCGATGAGTTCGTGGACCAGCGCGGCGGCGGTGATGAAGCCGACCGAGAGGCCCTTCTGGCAGGCCGCCAGGCCGAGACCGAGGGCGATGTGGGTCTTGCCGGTCCCACTGTTGCCGAGCGCGATGAGGTTCTCGCGGCGCTCGATGTACTCGCAGCGGGCCAGCTCCAGGACCAGCGCCTTGTTGAGCGAGGGGATGACCTTGAAGTCGAAGCTGTCGAGGCTCTTGACCACGGGGAAGCGCGCCGCCTTGATGCGCCGCTCGACCATGCGGCGCTCGCGGTCGATCAGCTCGAGCTCGGCGAGTCTCAACAGGTAGCGGACGTGATCGACGCCTTCCGAGGCGCACTGCCGGGCGATCTTGTCGTACTCGCGCAGGAAGGTCGGCAGCTTCAGCGTCTTGAGGTGGTGGGCGAGCAGCACTTGCGGTGTGTCGGTCATGCGCCGAGCCCCGACAGCAGGCTCATGTACGACTTGGCGGACGTCATCGCGACCCGGGCGCGCGGCAGATACGGATAGACGTCGAGGTTGAGCCTGGGCGGCCGCCGCTCGATGCGGCACAGTACCAGGTGCTTCACCGCATCAAAGCCGATTGCGCCGAGCCGCAGGGCGTCGCCGACCGCACCCTCGACCTCCTCGAGCCGGAAGGTCTCCAGTAGACGGAGCACCTGGACGTACTCGCGCTTGCCTGCCTTGCCCATACGAGCTTCGAGGAGCCGCCGCAGAGTGATGAAGGCCTCGGGCAGGTCCCAGCCCGCCAATGGCGCGGCCTGGTCGAGGGCGCCGATCTTCTGCTCGATCAAGGGCAGGTAATGCAGCGGGTCGAAGATCAGGTCCTCGCTGTCGTAGGACCGGCGGTGCCGGGCGATCACCTCGGCCCCGCAGCTGATCACCACCTCATCGACGTAGCCCCGGATGAGCACCTCACGGTGGCCGTAGGCCACGGGCACGGAATAGTCGTTGCTGCGGTAACGCACCAGCGACAGCGAACTCGCCCGTCCAGGGCGCTTATCGCAGGCATCATAGGGAGCAGGCGGCAATGGCAAGAGAACTTGACGATCCCGCTCGAGACGCTCGCCGATGGTCTCCTTGTGGCCCCGCAGCCGCGCCGCCTGGCGCCGGCGGCACTGTTCGGCGAGAGCATCGTTGAGGGCCGCGAAGCTCTCGGCACGCGGGACGGGGACCAGGAAGTTCCGCCGGATGAAGCCGACCAGTCCCTCGACCTTGCCCTTGTCGTTGCCCTTGCCCGGCCGGCCGAACCTGTCCTCGAACAGATAGTGGGACTGAAGCTCCGTGAAGACGCGCGTTCGCTGCCGCTTCCCATCGCCCAGGATCCGGGCAACCGCCAGCTTGGTGTTGTCGTACAGGATGGATCGGGGGACGCCGCCGAAGAAGGCAAACGCCGCGTTGTGGCCATCGCAGAATGCTTCGGTCGTCTCCGCCGGATAGGCCGCAACAAAGCAACCATCACTGTGGGGAAGGTCGAAGGCAAGGAAGTGGATCTTCCGTAACGCGCCGCCGATCACCGCCATCGCTTCGCCGAAGTCCGCCTGGGCGTGACCGGGGGAATGGGAGAGTGGCACGAACACCTCACGCGACCGAAGCCCCTGCTCACGAACGTAGTCCTTCACGATGGTGTAGCCGCCCGTGAAACCGTACTCGTCCCGGAGGCGGTCGAAGATGCGCTTCGCAGTGTGCCGTTGCTTGCGGTGGCTGGTCCGATCGTCTTCCAAGATCCGATCGATGATTCCCGTGAACGGACCCAGCTTTGGCCGCCTCGGCGGCGCGCTTCGGCGATACCCTGGCGGCACCGAGAACGACAGCATCTTACGGACCGTCTTGCGGTCTACACCAAACACCCGCGAGGCCTCGCGGGTGCTCATCCCCTCGACATGACACGCCCGCCGAACCCGTGCGTACAACTCCACCCGATACATCCCCCCCGCCTTCCAGTCAGAGCAACCCTGACAGAAGGCTATACGCGGTCCCATTTTGGTCCGCCGCAGCCGGATCGACCGGCCGCTTCAGTGGGGGATTATTGCTCTGCCGTTCTCACCATGCGCTACGTGGTCAATCTGCGTGCCCTCGGCCTCAATATCCGACGCTGCGCGGCAATCGCACCATAAAAAACGAAGCCAAGGAGAAGCCAAGGATAGGTAATATCAGGTTTTATCCACCAGCAACGCGGAGACAGGCAAATATTCTTCACCGAACCGCAAAGACCTGTACAAGCACGCCATCGGCCAACAACTTTTTACCGCCCCGTCGAATCTTGTGTACGGCGTTGAATGGATCGAACCATCTCGCCGAGATCATTCGCGGCGTCAAATTCGTAGATGGAGAACGCCAGGATCGCGCCGCCGCATGATCAGCCCATACACAACTTTTGACGGGGCGGTAAAAAGTCGATTCCTCATGAGAGTCGGCTGGATTATAATTGTGCATGTTTACTTTACGCGACCGACGGACTGGGGAATTGTTTGATCGCTGGTCCGATTTCGGGGACAAACGTCGGCGCCTGATGGAGCAATCCTGGGCCGGGGTTTTTCGGAACCATCTGCTTGTCGAACTTCCGGTTGACGATCTTTGCCGTCACCTTGATGAACGCATGGGCCGACCATCGAAGGATCTACACGTTGTCATCGGGGTCTTGCTTTTGCAGCAGCTGCACGATCTGAGCGATGCAGAGACCGTCGAGGCCCTGGCCTTCAAGAGCTATGTCCGAAAGTTGGTGACGGAGCTATCAGGCGGCGTGTTTGGTTATCTTGATTCCGTCCTTGAACGGCACTCCTTCGACGAGTTCGGCGAGTTGATTTGATCCGTCCAGCTTCCGCCATTTCCGCCTGGCACTCAAGATCAGTTTGAAGGCCATGGCGAGCGCCGTCTTGCGGCTCAGGCACCCCTTGGTCTTCACGGTCCTCAGGCGCACCGTGGCGAAGGTGCTTTCGATGGGGTTGGTGGTGCGGATGTGCTTCCAGTGCTCGGCCGGGAAGTCGTAGAAGCTCAGCAGGCGTTCACGGTCCTTGACCAGGCGCTCTGCGGCCTTGTGGTATTTTGCGCCGTAGGCTGCGATGAAGAAGTCGAAGGCGGCTTCGGCGTCGGCCCTAGTCTCGGCCATCCAGATGTCGTGCAGATGGCCCTTGGCTTTGGCCTGCAGGGATTTGGGCATCTGGTTGAGCACGTTGGCGGTCTTGTGGACCCAGCAACGCTGCACCCTGGTCTCTCCGTAAACCTCGCGTAGCGCCTTCCAGAAGCCCAAGGCGCCGTCGCCGACGGCCAACTCGGGGCCGGTCTCCAAGCCCCGGCGCTTGAGATCAAGCAGCAGTTCCTTCCAGCTTTGCGCGCTCTCTCGATAACCGTCGACCATGCCGACGATGTCCTTGTTGCCCATGGCGTCGGCGCCGATGATCACCAGAACACACTGTTTGTCATGGTCCATGCGAGGCGAGAAGTAGACCCCGTCGGCCCAAAAATAGACGTAGCGCCGAGCCGAAAGGTCGCGCTTTTGCCAGGCTTCGTATTCGTCCCACCAGACCGCTTTCAGCCGGCCAATGGTGCTGGCCGTCAGGCCCGGCGCGTCCGGTCCCAGCAGCGCCGCCAGGGCCTCCGAAAAGTCGCCGCTGGAGATGCCCTTCAGATAAAGCCAGGGCAGAAGCGCCTCGACCGACTTGGCGCGCCTGAGATAAGGCGGCAGGATCGATGACGTGAAACGGATGCGCCCGCCCGTGGCCTGTGGATCTCGGTCTCGCACTCTTGGCCGCTTCACCGTCACAGCTCCGATCCCGGTCTGAACCTCGCGTTCCGGCATGTGCCCGTGACGGACAATACGGCGCCGGCCCGAAGCGTCGGTCAAATCGGCATGGGCTTCAATATGGGCGGCAACTTCCGCTTCAATCGCCTGGCCAAGCAACTGCCGGGCGCCGGCGCGCAATATCTCCGTCAGCGGATCGTCGGAAAATGACTCTGGCTGGCGCAACGCAACAACTGTATCGTCTTTCATGGCGTATCCCTTTCTTCGGAAAATTGGCGTCTTCATCAACGCCAGGATACGCCGCCTTCATTCTCCATCACCAAGATTCAGCTATAGCTCGGCCTTCAATATGGCGTGGCACTATGCCTTGGACGTGCGCAGCGAAGCGGACAGCTATTTCTGTGAGATGTATCGCACCCGGTTCCTTGGACACAAGTTTGTCTCATGCGGCGGGCCTGAGTGACATCGCGGTGTGCCACGCCTGACGAGCTTGAGCGGGGCTCAGGTAGCCGTTCTTCTCCACGATCCACTGGGCATTGTACTGTTCGACGAACCCGCGGACGGCGTTCCGCAGCTCCGCGATGTTGCGGTAGATGCGGCCATGGATGATCTGTTCCTTGAGCGTGCGATTGAACCTCTCGGCGACGCCGTTGGTCTGGGGCTGTTCGACGAAGGCGTAGGACGGCTGGATGCCCCAGAACTTGATCTGGTTGGTGAAGTGGTCCGACAGATACTGGGAGCCGTGATCCATCCGCAAGGCCAGCCCCCGCGCCGCACCGGCGGAGGTCGAGGCATACAGCCTCGCAAGCCCCATGGAGATCGGCTGAAGGGCGGCGAAGCGGTCGCCTCGCTTGCACACATGCCAGCCGACGCACTCGGCGTTCCAATGCTCGATGGCGGTGAATATCCAGCCCCAGCCGTCGTCCACCGTGAACACCCGAACGCCGTCCGTGCCCCACATGAGGTTGGGGGCATGGGTGATGATCTCACCGACATGGGGATTTCCGCCACGGCGGCGGCAGCGATGGGGCGAGAGCAGGTTGTTCTCGCGCATCACCCGGAGCCCCCGCTTGCGGGAAACACGGATGCCACGACAGACCCGAAGCCGAGCCCAGACCTTGCGGTGTCCCTCGCCCTCCCAGGGGGATGCCTCCAGGTCGGCCTCGATGGCCACCAGCAGAGCCTCGTCCGAGATCGAGGGCTTCGGTCCCCGGCGCTTTGCTGGTGGGCGCTCAGCGGTGGCCTGCTGCCGGGATTTCATGGCGTAGAACGAGGAACGGGCAAAACCCCAGGCCGCACAGACCCGCTGGAGGCCGTAGGCCAAACCCGTGCCGGGAGAGGTGGCGGCACTCATCGCCGCGACCTCCGCCGCCCCAAAGGGCCGGACGTCTCCGTCTTGGCCTCCAGCAGTTCCACCTGCATGATCAACTCCCCGATCCGCTTCATGGCGATGTCCAGTTCCGCCTTCACCGGATCGCCCTTGCGTTCCTTGAGCGAGGCATCGATCCCGGCGATCGCCTTCTCACGCCACTGCTCGAGCCGGAAAATCTCCACGCCCAACTGCCGCGACAAAAGTTCCACCGGCTCGCCACGCAAAAGCCGCAGGGCAACCTCACGCTTGCGCGTCACCGTCCACCGCTGGCCAAGTCCCAGCGGGCCTGCCGGCGAAACCTGGCCCGGGGAAAACGTGGACGAGCCAAGCTCGCCCTCGTTTACCACAGGCCCATCAACAGCAACTTTGTTCTCAAAATTGTCGGTCATGTTCCGGTCCTCCTTGGACACTTCGATTAAGCCAATTCTGTGTCCAAGGAAATCGGGTCCGACTCACTATTTCTGTGAGAAAACCCTGCGCAACTATCGCCGTCTGTTTATCGAACAAGGTCTCGATGAATTGCTGTTCCGGTGTTTGACGGATCGGCTGGTGCAGGGGTTCTCTGTCGATACCAGCCACCAACGCATGGATTCGACGGCCCTTCGTTCGGCAATGCGGGCGCTGACACGACTTGGTATCGTTGTTGAGAGCATCTCGAAGTTTGCCCGTGAGCTTGAGCGATATCATCCCGGTCTGCACGAGCAGATCAGCAAGGAGGTGATCCGCCGCTATGTCGATCGCGAGGGTAATGGCGCGTTCGCGAATACGGCGCCGAGTGTTTCAAAACGGCGCCTCGGCGAAGCGGGTCAGTATCTCCTAGCCCTGGTGCTGCAATTCCGTGACACGGCGGCGGCAAAGCTTTTCAGTTTTGCGATCCTGGAGAGGGTTCTGCGCGATCAGTTCGAGATCGTTGATGATGAGTATGGCGATCGTGACGCAACGCGCGCCGCGATTCGAGATCCAAAGGATGTGCCGTGCGATACCGTCGGCAATCCGGCCGACCCGGACGCGAGCTACAACGCGCACAAGGGTCAAGGATACATGGCGCAGATCGTCGAAACCTATTGTGAAGATGTCAGTAACGAGGCGGTTGCCGCGACACCGGACCTCATCACCCACGTGGAGGTCCACAAGATGACGGTGCATGACGGCCATCGCTTAGCCGATGCGCTGGATGATCTGAGCGAGCGCGCGCTGACGCCGGCGGTGATGCTGGGTGATTCACATTACGGTTCCAGTGACAACATGGCTCTGACGCGCGAACAGAACATCAATCTCGTGGCGCCCGCACGACCGCCGAAAGGCGCCGTCTCGGGACGGTTGACGTTGGAGGATTTCACTCTCAACGAAGAAGGCTTGGTCTTGCGCTGTCCCAATAACGTCGAACCGGTTTCAGCCTCGCTCGCCAAAGCCAAGCTGCAGGCCCGTTTCGACCTCTCCATCTGCCAAAAATGTCCCGATATACTGCGATGTCCCGTGCAGGCGGCCAAGCGTGACGGCCAATTTTCCCGCTTTCAATATACCCCGGCCAGGGCTGCCAACCAAAAGCGCCGGCTTTATGAACAAAGCGATGCCTTCCGCAACGTCTACAGATGGCGGGCCGGCATAGAAGCGACCATGTCGCGATTAAAGTACCAGATGAACCTGGCTCACCTACGCATTCGCGGCATGCCGGCCATGCGCTACGTGGTCAATCTGCGTGCCCTCGGCCTCAATATCCGACGCTGCGCGGCAATCGCACCATAAAAAACGAAGCCAAGGAGAAGCCAAGGGTAGGTAATATCAGGTTTTATCCACCAGCAACGCGGAGACAGGCAAATATTCTTCACCGAACCGCAAAGACCTGTACAAGCACGCCATCGGCCAACAACTTTTTACCGCCCCGTCAACTTTTGACAATAGCTCCAGACCATTTGGAACAGAGCTCAGCCTGCGCTCAGAGTTCAGGTACTACGTCGTCTGGCCTAAGCGTACAGTACCGGAGTTCGTCGATCACTTTCGAAACTGGGTTTTGGCAGAGTTTTCAAATCAGACCGGGTTCCGGTGACGGACTCTACTCAGTTTTGGAGGAAATTATCCTGGGCGTCTAAACCGACCCAGGTGGGTGGTGGGCCCGGCGACGAACGAGCCGACGACCAGCCCGATCACCATCACGGTGACGACCAGCCAGCTCGCTAGATGATCGGTCGACTTCATGACAAACACAACTACAGCCTGGCGCCCGAAGGGTGTCGTGCCTTCCCGGCGCCACAAGTTGTCACCCCACGCCAAGGCATTTGGTGCTGGCGTTCCCAGTCGTAGAGGGCCCCGCGTTCACGGTAGCGCCGGTCAGAATCACATGTTGGTGAGGCTACCCCGATTGCGCCCCACAACCGGCCCGCGGCACGAAATTGACGTTGCATTGGGCGGCGGGGCCGACTAGATCGACAGGGGATCAGCCGCGCGAAGTGAACAACGAGGGTGAATTTCCGTGGTCGACGTTCGAGAATTGCCGCGTCAGGAACTCGAAGGCATGCTCGCCGCCGGCGAGGACATCGTGGAGTGGTACCGCGTGCTGCAAAAGACCGGCGACAATATCGTCGGCGAGGTGCTGCGCGATCAGGGCAAGTTTTACGAATGGAACCACTACCCGAAGGGCGACGTCTACGACAACGAAACCCATTCACAACATTTCTATCACGCCCACCCGACCGACCAGCGGGACGGCGAGCACGGCCATTTTCACACCTTCCTGCGCGCCAAGGGCATGCCCAAGGGCATCAAGCCTGCGCCCTACGACGGCGACGTCGAGTGGCCCAAGGGCAACGACGCCCTGAGCCACCTGATCGGCATCTCGATGGATCGCAAGGGGTTTCCCATCGCGCTGTTCACCACCAACCGCTGGGTCACCGGCGAGGCCTGGTATGTCATGGATGACGTCCTTGCCATGGTCGAACGCTTCGACATCGACCACGCACGCCCGTCGTGGCCGGTGAACCGCTGGATCACCGCAATGGTCCGCTTGTACCGCCCCGACATCCGTGAGCTGATCGTGGCGCGCGACGCCGCCGTCGAGGCGTGGCGCGCACATCACCCGGACCGCGACGTCTTCGAGGACCGCGAGTTCGAGATCGCCTCGCGTCAGAAGATTTCGGTCGACAAGAGAATCGCCGAAGTGCGGGCGGCACTCAGATAAGCGCCGCCCGCACCCCGGTCGAGGAGAACGCCGTCTCGCTTGGGGGGACGGGCGAAGGCGGCGTCACCTGGCGAACGGACTAGCGCGGAATCCCTAGTTCGACGTCGCCGCGCAGGGATTGCAGGGATTGCAAGCCGACGCCGCACAAGGATTGCACGGGTTGCACGCGCTCGCGGCGCAGGGGTTGCACGCGGCGCACGGGTTGCACGGATTCGACGCCGCGCAGGGATTGCACGGATTACACGCACCGCAGACGGCCGCTGCCGGCGCGCATGTGGCATGCGCCGGAACGGCGACCGCGGTAACCGCGAATCCGGCCATGCCGGCGGCGGCGAGTAGTTTCTTAACCGACATTCCCCATATACCATCCAAATTCGTGGAAATCGTACCACTTTCCCACCGCCAAGGGAACTGTATCCCCTATGCAGCCATCCGATGGCATGATTTTGGTAATCGGCCCGCGCTTGGAAGGCCACTCGGTCATTTTTCTCGCCATCCAGACACACCTCTCCTGTCGCTTTCTCCTCGCCGTCGATTCCCTCGGCCTACGCCGGAGCGGGTCTTCGTCGCAGATCATCAATCAAGCTCAGGATTTTCCGGAACAGGTCCCTCGGCACCGCCACCTCAGCCAATTGGAACGTAACGTAGCGGCCATGTCGGACAACCTTGGCCCCGATCTTCACCAGCTTGTCGCGCAACGTCGTCATCGACCAGTGCTCCACCTCCTTCGGCAAAGCCAGTGTCCTCATGAAGTTGCCCAGATTGTAGGCCAGGGCGTGAAGCTGGAGCCGAACGGCATTGTTGCGGAACTTGCGACATGACAGACGGGTCCAGTTGATGGCGTTCTTGCCTTCCTTGATGTGCTGCTCCGCCGTGCCACGGTGATTATAGAACGCCACCACCCGCTTGGTAGGGCGCGACAGATTAGTGACGATGAAACCGACGCGAGGAACCAGCTCGCCGGGGTGCCACTCCACTTTGGCCACGACACGGCGCTTCTTGTTCCACGATCCGGCCTGATAGCTGAAGCTGGCGTGGAAACGGCGAACATGGTCGGGCGGGCGACCGACAGGTCGCGTAAGCAGATGGGCAATGTTCCGCTGGAGAATCGCGTTCGCTTTGAGGCGGATGACGTAGAGTAATCCCTCGGCTTCGAGATATTCGTATATCTCCGGTGAGGCGAAGGCGGCATCGCCACGAAAATACAGCCGCACCTTCCTTTCCTTATAGCGCATCACCACCGGCTCCAGAACATTCCGCCATCCGTCGGCACTGTGAACATTACCGGGGCGCAGGGAACATCTCTCCAAGTCGCCGAACTGGTTGAACAGGAATAGCGGATGCTAGCAGGTACAGCCGAAGTGACCATTGTACGCTGTTCCCTCTTGTTCGCCATGGGTCGGGCTGACGCTGCTGTCCATGTCGAGAATGATCATCTTCGGCGGATGGCGGTCATGAACCTTGTCGATCCACACCCCGTTCATGTCGACCAAGGCTTCAACGTTCTCGTCGGTGGCCAATAGCTCCGTCTCGAAGCGTCCCATCTGGCTGGTGGAAGCGGCCTGTCTTTCGATGGCCTTGCCGCCAACAATCCAGCGCATGGCGGGATCGCGTCCCAGACGGTCGGCGTCGTTCACATCGTCATAGCCGCCAAGGCGCCCGAAAACGGACTGGCGAAACTGACCCGTCATGCCGTGCCATCCGTTCTTGCCGGTACGGCTATCCTGGAAAACACCCTCGGCCATCTCAGTCAGGCCGAGGGCATCGTCAAGCTCCCGGTAGGCGAGCAACCCGGCATCAGAGGTGATCTTGGAACCGTGGAATTCAAGCTTCAATCGACGGTCAAAAACGACCCGAAGGCACCCCGGTTTCGATTCACCCATCGGGTGTGCCATATCCGCCGCTCCATGTATGCTACAACTTCATGATTCTTATAGCAGAATCGCCTTCTCGCCGCACTGAATATCGACGATACTTGGGAAATGCGGGCTTAACAGCCCGTTGATTAAGTGGCTTTTTCCGGCTCTCACTCCCAGATGAGGAATGCGGCGGCGAAAACCGTCTGGCCGCTTTGCGAGACCCCCAGTGCGACCAGCATGGCCCCGGTGGGCGTGAGCAGCACGAAAATACCGCCATATCCGCCCGCCACGGCCTCGCGCGGGGTGCCGGCGCCGATGAGTTGGCGCATCAGCAACGATAGGTTGTGGCCGGCGACGTGGAGCAGGTATCGCTTGTGCACGTTCTCGCGGCCCCGAAGCCAGGTCCGGCGCATGCCGCCGCGATCGAGGTTGTGGGCGAAGGAGCGCTCGACGATCTCGGCGCGCAGCTTGAAGGCTTGCTTGGCCACCCCCGATAACAGCCGGGTCCGGTTGTTGGTGACCGCGCGCCGCGCCGCCTCGTCGCCGCGCCAGCGCGCGAAGCCCTTCTGCTTGGGCTCGGCGATCCGGGTCTTCCACGGGCCGTTGTCCAAGGCCTTCAAGACCGCCCGTGAGTGATAGCCTTTGTCGGTCACACATTCGGCCGGGTCCTCTGCCGTCGGCGCCGCGTCAACGCTCGCAAGGTTCTCCTTGGCCGTCTCCAACGTTTTGGGAAGCGTCGTCGTGTCGCCCTCGTCGGCCGGGTGCAGCTCGGCGGCCACCACCGCGCCGGTGTCCAGATCCACCGCGTGCTCGGGCTTGTAGGCCAGATGCGTCGTGCCGTCCTTCATCTTGGCGATCTTGGCCTCGGGGTCGCTCTTCGAAACCCAGTCCTCGTTGGAAAGCTTCTTGCCCTTGCGCTTGCGGTCCAGACGCGCCAGGTCCTCGGCCGTGGGCGTCTCGATGCCGCTCTCCCGGGCCAGGTGCTCCAGCATCTCCCGGTAGCCTTCACCCGTGTCGCGCCGCACGATGTTGCGCAGCGCCGCGTTGGCCTCCATGGTCGAGGCATCCACCCCGATGCGCTCGCCCTTCACCAGACCCGCCTCGCCGATCAAGGCCAGAACCCAGTCGAAGACCGCCGCGTGGACTTCATGGGGCAGGCGCGCGCGGGTCTTCGACAGCCAGGAATGGTCCGGCACCCGCTCACGGCTCCCCAGTCGCAGGAACTCCCGCAGCGACAGGGAATCCGAGCAACGCCACTCCAGACCGCGCTCTGAGTCGATGCCCTCGAAGTAGCCCACCAGGTGCATGCGGAAATAGCGCCCGGGCGGCACCGAGGGCGCGCCCATCCTGGCCGCGTAATAGGGCCGGCAGCTCGCCTCGGCAAAGGCGTCGAAGCCGCCCTCGATCAGCACCGACTGCAGGCGGTCGTAAAACACATGACCCGGCGAGCGCGGCATCTCCGCCCAGCCCACCATCAAGTCCCCCTGACGATCCTTCTGCTGTCCCATCGCCATCGGCGAATCCTCCGGTCAAATCAGAACATCAAAGAATCAGACCAGGCCGCTTGCGTCCAGTGCCGACTTCGTCAACGGGCTGTTAAACAATGACATAGGCATTTGGAATGTCTCCTTGTCCCAGTACGAGATGGCTCCCAGTCACACCGGGACGCAACGGCACGGATGATTGAAATCCTGCGTGTTCGCCCGCCCCAGGCTGTAACCAATCCATACGGGGAAATATGCCCGGCGCAAAGTCCCCCGCAACCTGCCTCTCGGCATTGTGAACCGTCGTGAGCCCCGCCGCACCGCGGAGACTGGCTCGGCACCCCTACAGTGTTCCGCACCAGATCACCTGTCGCATGCGATGGTTGCGTTGTGACGCGGAAAGCCGCATAAACCCTCTACAAAAGGAGACCGTCGGAACGACGGATCGCGCCATCGGGATAGACCGCTCGCCACCAGCGAGCGAGGGGGACCGCCGATGTCCAAACAAAAGCACGACCATCGCATCACCGCGCCCGATCTGGCCAAGCGCAAGGGCGCGACGCCGATCGTCTGCCTGACCGCCTACACCGCGCCGGTCGCCAAGGTGCTCGACGCCCACGCCGATCTGCTGCTGGTCGGCGATTCGGTCGGCATGGTGATCTACGGCATGGAATCGACGCTCGGCGTCACGGTCGACATGATGATCGCCCATGGCGCCGCCGTGATGCGCGCGACGCGCAACGCCTGCGTCGTCATCGATCTGCCCTTCGGCAGCTTCGAGGCCTCGCCGCAAGCGGCCTTCGAGACCGCCGCGCGGATCATCGCCGCGACCGGCTGCTCGGCGGTCAAGCTCGAGGGCGGCGTTGTCATGACCGACACCGTGCGTTTCCTCACCGAGCGCGGTGTCCCGGTCATGGGACACGTCGGGCTCAAGCCGCAATCCGTCCACGCGGTCGGCGGTTATCCGGTGCTGGGCCGCGGCGAAGCCGAAGCCGAGGGCATCCGCGCCGACGCGCGCGCCATCGCCGACGCCGGCGCCTTCGCAATCGTGCTCGAAAACGTCGTAGAACCGCTGGCCCGGCAAGTCACCGAGGATGTCGCGGTACCGACCATCGGCATCGGCGCGTCGGCCGCCTGCGATGGCCAGATTCTGGTCACCGACGACATGGCCGGCATGTTCACGACCTTCACGCCCAGGTTCGTCAAACGCTATGCCGAGCTCGCCGAGACCCTCGACGGCGCCGCCGCGGCCTACGCCGAGGAGGTGCGCCAGCGCCGCTTTCCCGGTCCCGAGCACTGCGCGCCGGGCGACGACTGAGCCGGCATCCGATCACCAACGACCGAGGAGCGACATATGTCCGCCGCCGATAGCGCCGCCAACGTCCGTGAAATCCGCGCGCCCCACGGCACCGAGATCAGCGCCAAGAGCTGGCTGACCGAGGCGCCGCTGCGCATGCTGATGAACAATCTCGACCCGGACGTCGCCGAGCGCCCCGAGGACCTCGTCGTCTACGGCGGCATCGGCCGCGCCGCGCGCGACTGGAACTGCTTCGACCGCATCGTCGAGACGCTGCGCGAGCTCGAGGCGGACGAGACGCTGCTGGTCCAGTCGGGCAAGCCGGTCGGCGTCTTCAAGACCCACGCCGATGCGCCACGCGTGCTGATCGCCAACTCCAACCTGGTGCCCCACTGGGCCAACTGGGAGCACTTCAACGAGCTCGAGAAGAAGGGCCTGATGATGTACGGCCAGATGACCGCCGGATCGTGGATCTACATCGGCAGCCAGGGCATCATCCAGGGCACTTACGAGACCTTCGTCGAGGCTGGCCGTCAACATTTCGGCGGCGACCTCTCGGGCAAGTGGGTCCTGACCGCGGGGCTCGGCGGCATGGGCGGCGCGCAGCCGCTCGCGGCAACCATGGCGGGCCTCTCGATGATCGCCATCGAGTGCCGCCCCAGCCGCATCGACCGGCGCCTCGACACGGGCTATCTCGACCACCGCGCCGACGACCTCGACGCGGCGTTGGCGCTCGTCGACGACGCGCGCGAGCGCGGCGAGGCAGTCTCGGTCGGATTGCTCGGCAATGCGGCCGAGGTGGTGCCCGAGATCGTCCGCCGCGGCATCCGCCCCGACATGGTCACCGACCAGACCTCGGCCCACGACCCGATGCATGGCTACCTGCCGATCGGCTGGTCGCTCGACGACTGGGAGGCGCGCCAGAAGACCGACCCGGCGGGCGTGGCGGCGGCCGCCAAGAAATCGATGGCGGTCCATGTGCGCGCCATGCTCGAGTTCCACGCGCAAGGCATCCCGACAGTCGATTACGGCAACAACTTGCGCCAAGTCGCGCTCGACGAGGGTGTCGAGGACGCCTTCGCCTATCCCGGCTTCGTGCCGGCCTATATTCGGCCGCTGTTCTGCCGCGGCGTCGGGCCGTTCCGCTGGGCGGCGCTGTCGGGCGATCCCGACGACATCTACAAGACCGACGCCAAGGTCAAGGAACTGATTCCCGACAACCCGCAGCTGCACCGCTGGCTCGACATGGCGCGCGAGCGCATCCAGTTCCAGGGCCTGCCGTCGCGCATCTGCTGGGTCGGCCTCGGCGAGCGCGCCCGCCTCGGCCTAGCCTTCAACCAGATGGTCGCCAGCGGCGAGCTCGCGGCGCCCATCGTGATCGGCCGCGACCATCTCGATTCGGGCTCGGTCGCGAGCCCCAACCGCGAGACCGAGGGCATGAAGGACGGCACCGACGCGGTCTCCGACTGGCCGCTGTTGAACGCGCTCCTCAACACCGCCTCGGGCGCCACCTGGGTGTCGCTGCACCACGGCGGCGGCGTCGGCATGGGCTTCTCGCAGCACGCCGGCATGGTCATCGTCTGCGACGGCTCCGACGACGCCGCGCGCCGGCTCGAACGCGTGCTGACCAACGACCCGGCAAGCGGAGTCATGCGCCACGCCGACGCCGGCTACCAAGAGGCCATCGACTGCGCCCGCGAGCACGACCTGAATCTGCCGATGGTGGAGTGATCGCGATGACCTTCATCCGCACGATCGGCGACGACGAGGCCGAGGGCGCGGTCGCCAAGGTCTACGAGAAGGCGAAGGCGGAGGGTGGCGTCTACGAGATCACCCGTCTCCTCAGCCTGTGGCCCGAGGCCATGGTCATGGAGGGCCGGCGCTACCAGACCGTGATGCTCGACGAGACGACGCTGACGCGCGCCGAGAAGGAGATGATCGCGACCGTCATCTCGGCCAAGAACCACTGCACCTATTGCTGGAAGCACCACATGCAATCGGTCATCGACGCCGGCGGCAACGCCCGCGTCGCCCGCCAGCTGGTCGACGATTACGCCAACGCCGACATCGACGCGCGGACCCGCGCGATGCTCGATTTCGCGGCCACGGCGCGCCCTCACGAGGCGACCGAAGGCACCGTCGAGCGCCTGCGCGAGCACGGTTTCTCGGACCGCCAGATCCTCGAGATCATCATCGTCGCGGGCTTCTTCGAGGACTACAACCTGCGCGTCAGCATCTTCGGCCTCGAATTGGAAGACTGGGCCTGAGCAAAGTTCTTGCGGCGGTCGGTGGGCGTGCATACGTCCCTATGAGCATCACCATCGGAGGCCCCGGATGCTTGAAGAGCTCAACGGCCGCGACGGCAATACCGTCGGATTCAAGGTCACCGGAAGATTCACCGGCGGCCAGATGAAGGCGTTGGCCGACCGCGTCGACGCGGTCGTCGCCGAGGCCGGGCCGGTGCGCTTGTTGGTCGAACTCAAGGATTTCCGAGGCATCGAAGTGGACGTGCTGTGGGAGAAGGCCAAGTTCGCCTTCGCCCACCCGCGCGACATCGAACGCATGGCCGTGGTCGGCGACCGCGCCTGGGAGGAATGGTGGGTCAAGATTGGCGGCACGCTCGCGCCCGCCGAGACGCGCTACTTCGACCACGACGACATCGACGCCGCCTGGGACTGGCTGATGCGCTAGCGCCCTATTCAATATTTGCGACGAAATCCGAGCTACGGACGTCCAACAATTGCGCGCGACGAGTCATTACAGTGTTTCGACTAACCTCTATAAACGATGGCTTCATTTAGCGCATCAACGACCTGAGAAATGAACTGACTATCGTGGCTTGTGAGGGCTTCCGATTCGCCTGACGCAGTGTTGAGTAAAACGGAGAATTTTTTCTTTTGCGCGATCCACCACACGATCGCACACGCGACCATAATTAACCCAATTACAGTTGCCCCAGCACCTGCAGCCAAAAAAAGCAGTCCAAAAATAAATAAAATTATTGGACCTGCACGAGATGGATCGTGCTGGTACGATTTAACAGACGTTATACCATTCATTGTAAAAGTTTGACCCTGTGCAATGAAACGCGTGTTCGTTACATTCACATTTCTGGAGTTGAAGAAGACTATTTCTTCCATATTGTTTGTCCCCATTAAAGTATTTTTCGATCAGTGAGAGGCGCCACACCTACGGCATGGGGATAATTCTGCGACGCATGATGCGCCTGGTACTCAGCATTCGGATCCACGATATTTTTTCACTCGCGGCCCAGCACAACGAACACCCTAAGGTACGAAAAGCGATTTGCCTCGTCAATCTGAAGTAGTGAGCAAAGTTTTGAATTCGCTGAGCAAATTGGTGGGGCTGAATTGGATCCACCGCGCTATTCCCATTTCGCCCGCGCATCGGGGTTGTGGACCGCGAGCATGCGTTGGACCGCGGGGCGCGCATGCACCAGGGCGAGCGCCCGCGCGACGTTCGGGAATTCGCGCAAATGCCGGTGGTGCGGCTGGTTCCACAGCGCCATGGTGTGCATGTAGAGGTCGCACACCGAGAACGCCTCGCCGAGCAGATAGGGCCCCGGATCGAGCGCGTCGTCGAGCATCGTCCAGGCGTTGCCGATCAACGCCGTCGCATTGGTCTCGACGCCGGCCGCCTGATTGGCCTCCGCGGTGAACCGCTCGGGATAGAAGTGCAGCATGTAGGCCGGCTGCAGCACCTCGGCCATGAAGAACAGCCACTGATAGCAGAGCCCGCGCGCCGCGCCGCCCGGCGCCGGCGCGAGGGCGGCCTCGGCGTGCTCGTCGGCGAGATGCAGCAGGATCGCCGCTGACTGGTAAATGACCTGCGGCCCGGCCGGGTCGTTCTCATCGATCAGCACCGGGACCTTGCCCTGCGGGTTGAGCTTCAAAAAGTCAGGCGAACGTGGCACTTCGATATCGACGTAATCGAGCGCGTAGGGCGCGCCGATTTCCTCGAGCGCGGCGTGCGCGCCCATCGCCGACGACGAAATCGTGTAGGACAGGCGGTACATGATCAGTGTTCCCCTCGGATCGCAATGCCGGCCCGCACGACGCCGTGGCACGGGTTGGCGCCGATGCGGTAGGCGAGCTCGGCCGGCCGCTCGATGTCCCAGATCGCGAAGTCGGCGGCCTTGCCCACTTCCAGCGTGCCGTGGCTCGCGGCCATGCCGAGCGCCTGGGCGGCGTTGCGCGTGACCCCGGCGAGCGCCTCCTCGGGCGTCATGCGGAACAGGGTGCACGCCATGTTGAGCATCAACAGAAGCGAGGTGACCGGCGACGAACCGGGGTTCGAATCGGTCGCGATGGCGATCGGCACGCCGGCGGCGCGGAACGCGTCGATCGGCGGCAGCTTGGTCTCGCGCAGGAAGTAGAACGCGCCGGGCAGCAGCACCGCCACCGTGCACGCCGCCGCCATCGCCGCGACGCCGTCGTCGGACAGGAACTCGAGGTGGTCGGCGCTCAAGGCGCCGTAGCGCGCCGCGAGCTTGGCGCCGCCCTGGTCCGACAGTTGCTCGGCGTGGAGCTTGACCGGCAAGTCGAGCGCGCGCGCCGCGACGAACAACTGCTCGGTCTGCTTGGTCGTGAAGCCGATCGTCTCGCAGAAGCCGTCGACCGCGTCGACCAGGCTCTCGGCATGTGCGGCGGGCAGCGAATCGAGGCAAACGAAGTCGATGTAGTCGCCCGCGCGGCCCTCGTACTCGGGCGGCACCGCATGGGCGCCCAGGAAGCTCGTCTTGACGGTCAGCGGCAGCGCCTCGCCCAGGCGGCGCGCGACACGCAGCATCTTGACTTCGGTCTCGACGTCGAGGCCATAGCCCGACTTGATCTCGATCGTCGTGACGCCTTCGGCGATGAGATCGGCGAGCCGCCGCGCGGCGCTTGTGAACAGGTCCTCCTCGCTCGCCGCGCGGGTCGCGGCGACGGTCGAGCGGATGCCGCCGCCGGCGCGCGAGATCTCCTCATAGGTCGCGCCCTCGAGGCGCAGCTCGAACTCGGCGGCGCGGCCGCCGCCGTAGACGATGTGGCTGTGGCAATCGATCAGCCCCGGCGTGATCCAGCGGCCGCCGACTGAGGTGGTCCCACTTTGTTGGACAGTTTGGCAGCGCGGTTAAGGTGTATTCCGTTGTTTGATCATGCTGCCAAAATCCTTTTTATCACATCCTGTTGCTGTTGTTGAGCCTGTGGGGATGTGGGCAAGGCGCGAGCCTTGTCCATCATATCCACAGGTTGACCGGCCCCGTAGGCCTCGGCCGGCGTTTGACCGTCGAGGGACGAATGGGGCCGCTCGGTGTTGTAGAAGCCGATCCACTCGCCGATGACCCGTTCGGCGTGGAAGCCGTCGGTGAGCTCGTGTAGGTAGACCGCCTCATACTTGAGAGACCGCCACAGGCGCTCGATGAAGATGTTGTCCATGCAGCGGCCCCGACCGTCCATGGAGATGCGGATGCTCGCGTTCTTGAGCACGCCGGTGAAGTCGAGGCTGGTGAACTGGCTGCCCTGATCCGTATTGAATATCTCCGGCTGGCCGTAGCGGGCCAGCGCGTCGCCCAAGGCCTCGGCGCAGAATCCAGCGTCCATGGTGTTCGACAGCCGCCAGGATAAAACGTGGCGCGTCGCCCAGTCCATGATCGCTACCAGGTACAGAAAGCCACGCTGGACGGGGATATAGGTGATGTCGGCGCACCAGACCCGATTGGGCTGGTCGATAGCCATCCCTTTGAGAAGATAAGGATAAATCCGGTGCATGGGATGCGGCACGCTGGTTCTCGGCGCCTGATAGATCGCCTCCAGGCCTATCAATCGCATCAACCTGCGAACCCGGTGACGGCCGACGCAAACGCCGTCCCGCCGCAACTGGCGGACCATCTGGCGGCTGCCGTAGAACGGGTACTTCATGAACAACTCGTCGATCCGACGCATCAGCGCCAGACTCGAAGGGCTCTCCCCCCTGGGCGCATAATAGAACGAGGACCGGCCGATCGAAAGCAGGCGGCATTGACGGCTCAAGCTCAGCTCGGGGGCGTCGCGTGTGATCATCGCCTTGCGCTCCCCCCGGCTCATCGCTTGAGCCCTCTGGCTAAAAAATCCCGTTCCACCGTCAGCTCGCCGATCTTGGCGTGAAGGTCGCGGACCTCGGATTCATGATCCCGGCAAGCGCGGTTGGCGCCGTTCGAAAACACTTCGCCCAGACCGTCCACCGCCTGGCGCTTCCAGGCGCTCACCTGGTTCGGATGCACCTTGTGCTTGGCCGCGATCTGCTGGATCGTCTTGTCGCCCCGCAGCGCTTCCAGCGCCACCCGGGCCTTGAATTCCGCCGTAAACCGGCGTCGATTCGTCATCTCGTATTCCTCCGTTATCCGGTGGAATACACCTTAGCTCCCTGTCCGATTTTCTGGGACCACCTCAGACGTCGTGCGCCGCGGCGGCGCAGTCCGCAGGCTCGGCCGGAAGTTTGGCGACGGGGCCGAGCCAGGCGATCCGGCCGTCGGCGACCGCGATCACGGCGTCCTCGATGGCGCCGTAGGCCGCGCCGCCTACCGCCATGGTGGCGAGCCGCGCGTCGTACCACAGCGCATCCCAACCGGTGTCCATCGCCTGCCCCGTCGTTGCCGTCGTCCAGGCTTAGCGCCGAGCGGAGCAGCGCGCAACGCCCGCGTTCGGCCGATTGGATGTTACCGTGTGGCCTGTGCAGCGTTACGACGCTTCAAGCTACGATCTGCCTCCATAGTGATGAGTGGTCGGTTTCAGGGCTTGTGGGCCGTGACGATATGGGCGTCCATCGGCAACCCGACCTCGCCATCGTGGTTGCAGAAGCGCTTCAGGTCCTTGTGCGCTTCCTTGAGCAGCGCCTCAAAGACATCGTCGTCCATATCTGCAAGCACCCATCCCTTGACCCAGACGCGAACGAATTCGTCAATCGAAGAGAAGAAAAACGAACCTTCGCGGGTTTCGACCTGCGCATCCGTAATCCCTGCCGAATGGAAGAGCCCCAGGAGCTCGTCTTCGTCGCCGAGCACGTAGGGCGCCTTGAACGCTTCCGCCGCATCGTCGCCGATAAGACGCCGGGCGATTTCGGCCAAGGCGACATCACCGACCGAGCGCTCGAAGGCCATCCACACGGCTACCGCGAGCCGCCCGCCTGGTGCCAAGACCCGCCACATTTCCCTGATTGCGGCCACGCGGTCGGCAATGAACATGAGCATGAATTGGCTCACCACGGCGTCGAAGCTTTCATCCCCGAACGGCAACTGGAGAACGTCTCCCTGGCGCCATTCGATCCCGGGTCCCATGCGCTTCGCCACCGCAAGCATGCTCTCATTGAGGTCGAGGCCAACTACACGACCGCTCGGTCCAACGCGGAGCGCGGCTTCGCGCGCCACAACGCCCGTCCCACAACCGACATCCAGGAACCGGTCGCCCGGACCAACATCAGCGGCATCGGCCAGGCGGGGAGCCCACTGGCCGAAGAGGGCCGGCACGAAGTCCGGCTCGTAGACGACGGCGGCATCGGTCGAAAGTTGCACGGTCTTCGGTTCTGACATCTCGATGTTCTCCTTTCCAGATGATCGTCTGACCCTACCCTGCAGTACGGCGTGGCTGGCACCGTGACATGAATGTGACAGAGCAAACGCCGTGGAGGTCCGTTCATGGTTGGGTAGAGACGAGAATGATGCCTACGTTGAGCCTGAACTTGCTTGGTGGCTTCGAATTTCGCGCTACGTCGGGCACGAGTATCGCCGTGCCAATCGTTATCGGCGAAGGTCCGCTGGTCGGTCATCGCCGTACCGCGAGGATGCCCGCTATGGCGATCAGAACAATTCCCGCAACAGATACGGTATCCGGTACTTCCGCGAAAAACAGAAGCCCCCAGAGCGCGGCGAATGCCAGATATGAAAAATCGAATGTCGATACAATCGATGACGGACCGGCTTGGTAGGCAATAGCGGCTCCAACGCTGCCAATGAGGATGGCCGTCGCAAGCAGGCCCATCGCGAGCCACTCATGCGTTCCCATCGAGATCCACCGACCGAGAAGGAACCGATAGCCTTCAATGTAACTGCTCGATGGTCCCCAGAGCGCAACGAAAAGCGTTGCGACGACCCCGACACCGATCATCGAAACGTTCAATCCAAAGGACAGCACCAGCGGGTTTTCATTCTTGCATTTGGTGCGCGTGAGGATCATCGCGAAGGCATAGAGAACGGCCGAGGTAAGCGGCAGCAACGCATATCCGTTGAAATCGTCGGCTCGAGGCCTGAGGATCAGAAGCACGCCGCAGAAACCCAGGAATACCGCGATCCAACCCCGAACACCGACCCTTTCACCGATGAAAACGGCGGCAAACAACGTGATGAAGAGCGGCAAGGTGTAGTAGACGGCGGCTGCGACCGATAGGTCGACGTGCGGCAAGGCCGTGTAGTAGGCCACCCACATGAATGTGAGCATCAGGCTTCTCAAGGCCGTCCAGCCCAAGCTGATTGGCCTAAGCGACACGGCTCGCGTCCGGGTTTTGACTACCGCGATCAAGACGGGGATCGCGATCACGGAGCGGAACACAAAGATCTGCCAAAGCGGAAAATCCGCGCTGATCTGCTTGATCAGGGCATCGCCAAGAGACAGGGCGAACACGGTGAAAACGATGGCAATGACGGCAAGTTTTATGTTGTCGCCATCGGCGTATATGAAGCGCTTCACCGACCCGTTCCCTCGCCGGTCACGACCAACCATGACCGTTTTCATCGTCCAGCATTGATATGGATAGCGCGTGGGTGCGAGTCTCGCATGGCAGTGATGTCTGCGGCTTGGTTCGTTGAGTTCAGGCAGCGATTGCCATGGCTGCTGCACGTGGACTGATGTTGTCGTTGGCCGGTGTGTCGGTTGCGCTGATCAGGGCCTTCCATGCCCGCTCGAAGCGGCCGGATTTGATCAGGGCGCGGAAGGTCAGAACAGCCTGTCCGCCGACGATCCGCCAGCGCATGCCGGAGCGCTTCATGCGCTGTGTCACCAGGGTCTTGTTGGCAGCTTCGACCACGCCTGAGCCGATGGCGATGCCCTCTTCCTTCAGGGCGTGGTAGCGCATGCGATGGCGATGCTTGCGGAAGAAGGCGAGTTCCCGCTCGGTCTCGGCCCGGTCCGGCGCAGCGGCGGCATCGCGAAGGTGGCGCAGCGCCCGGATCACCTTGGCGACGCCACGGGGATCGTGACGGAGGATCTCGCGGTACTTCTCGAACCAGCCGGGCGCCACGGCATGGTCGGACGCGGTTTGCAGATGTTCGCAAGCATGCCAGAAGTCGATCACCTCGGTTTCGGGCGACAGGGTCTCCAGGAAGGTCCAGTTGTCGGCGGCGCCATCGGCGATAGCGACGATCCCGATCTCGGGGCGTGCTCGCCTGATGTGTGCGACTTCGCTTGCAAGCTGCGCCTTCAGCGTGAGCTTGCCGCTCTCCGGCATGCGGCCGAGATAGAGGGTCTTCAGGCGCTTGCCCTCGGCGTCGTGGAAGGAGACCGTGCCGCAGGCAGCCTCGCGCCAGGAGGCCTTGGCGCGACCGTCCTCGCCGGGTCTCAGCGGCACCATGACGCCGTCGAGGGAGACCGAGGCGGTGGTCGCGTCCTGCGGTATGCCCTCGGCCTCACGGATGCTGCCCAGCGTCTCCGGGCCGAGGCTCTCCCAGCATTCGTGCATGCTCAGGGTCAGGCGCTGCAGGGTGCTCACCGACGGCGTCATGGCGCCGGTCTTCGCAAAGAACGCCGCCGCTTCCCGGGCCGTGCAGTGACCCATCATCAGCAGACCGAGCTCGGCCGCCGGCCGCGTCAGGTAATCGTCGACGAGGCCCAGGCTCTCGTCGACCGGCACCGGCGATGCCCCGCTCGCGCCGCTGCGGTAACGCGCTCGCCGGTAGGTCACCGGACCGAGCGAGGTCATGATCGTCTTCGGCGTCACCGCGACCCGGAACCAGCTCTGCCCGTCCCGCTCGATCCGGGAAGCGCCATCGTCCCGGTTCTCGATGACGGCGCCCATGACATCGCGAGCGAACTCGTTCGTGGCCTCACGCACCCGCAACTCGACCTCCTCGGGCGCCTCGGGGCGCGGCTCGGAACGAAGCTCCTCGCGACACAGTGCGAGCACCCGGGCGGCCGCCTCGACGACCCGAGGAGGCAGGCCGGAAAGATCGATGGACGAAGGCGCCGGAGGCGGGGATACTGCCATGGGAATGCTCCCGATGTTGGGTTTCGAGACACGGCATCGTACCGCTTCTGGCGGTGCGGAGCGTTCCCACCTTCCCCTGCTCGACCCTGCCGTCGTGACAAAATCCTGCCTTGGAGCGGCCCATTGTCACGAATAGCCGATTTCGGCCGTTCGTCTCGACACAAAAAACGCACTAAATCAATGACTTAGATTTTCCATACCAGACCCACACCCTAGCGCGTTGGTATAGTTTTTGGTAGACGGCATAATCCAATCACAGAAGTAATTAAATTCGAATAATGAGCAGGCACTTATTCAGCGGCCTCGAAGTGTTTCTCGCTGTCGCCGAACATGGCTCCCTGCGACGCGCGGCCAATGCCCTCGGTGTTCAGCCGCCCGCGATCAGCTACCAGCTCAAGACCTTGGAACAGCGAATTGGCGCCGTGCTGTTCGTCAGAACGACACGTTCGATAAAACTAACGGATGCCGGCCGCTCTCTTCTGAATCGCGCAAAGCCAGCGATCACCGAACTCGCCGAGGCGATTGAAGACGCACGAGCGTCGGGCACGGTAAGGAAGGGAACGGTCAGATTGACGCTGCCCTATGTCGCGTATGAGATGACGGTGGCACGAAAACTCGCTGCCTTTCAGCGCAAATTCCCGGAGATCGAGCTCGAGCTGTCATTCGATGAAGCGTTCGTCGACATCGTCTCGGAGGGGTTTCATGCTGGTGTGAGGTTGGGGGAACAGATCCGCGAAGATATGATCGCGGTCCGCCTAAGCCCCGCCTTCAAGGAGGTCGTCTTTGCCGCGCCTTGTTATTTCGACGAGCATGGCCGGCCAGACCGGCCGGAAGATTTGTTGCAGCATAATTGCATCCGGTACCGCTACATCTCTTCGAGGCGATTCGCAGAGTGGCAGTTCGATGGCTCGGACGGAATCAAGACGATCGATGTGAAGGGGAATTTGATCGTCGACAGCACCAACGCCCTGATCGACGCGGCGCGCGCCGGTTCCGGCATCGGCTGGCTGTTCCAACCGAGTGTCGAAGACGATCTCCGGACCGGAACGCTTGAGAGCGTCTTGGACGGCCACACTATCGAAAGGCCCGGATATTTTTTGTACTACCCCAAGGCAAACGCCCGGATCGAGGTGTTGCGGGCATTCGTCGGCTTCATGAGGCATCATCGCGGCGAACTGTAACGTGCGACACCACGGTTCGCCAAAGGCCTGAGAAGTCGCTTGCTGGTCCGCGCCGCGGCCTGTACATCCCAAGGCCATGACCGCCTATTTCGCCGCGACCGCCCTGTTGCCCGACGGCTGGGCATCCGACGTCCGCTTCGACGTCGATGACGGCGGCGCGCTCGCCGCGGTGACGCCGGGCGGCGGTTCGGGCGGCGCCGAGCGCCTCGCCGGCCCCGTCGTACCCGGCATGCCCAACCTGCACTCCCACGCCTTCCAGCGCGCCATGGCGGGCCTGGCCGAGCGCGCCGGCGACGCGCAAGACAGCTTCTGGACGTGGCGCCAGGTGATGTACGACTTCCTCGACCGTCTGGCGCCGCCCCAGGTCGAGGCGATCGCCGGCCAGCTCTACATCGAGATGCTCAAGGCCGGCTACACGGCGGTCGGCGAGTTCCACTACCTGCACCACGCGCCCGGCGGCGGCGCTTACGACGACCCGGCGGAGAAGTCCGCGCGCGTCATCGCGGCCGCCGCGCGCACCGGCATCGGCATCACCCACCTGCCCGTCCTCTACGCCTACGGCGGCTTCGGCGGCGCGCCCGCGTCGGATGGCCAGCGCCGTTTCCTGCACGATGGCGAACGCTTCCTGGCGCTGATCGAGACTCTGCGAGATCGCCATGCCGAGGACGCGCAGGTCCGCATCGGCATGGCGTTGCACAGTCTCCGCGCGGTAACGCCCGAGTTGATGGCCGAGGTGCTGCCGGCCTTCGCCGCCGGTGACGCGACGGCGCCGATCCACATCCACGTCGCCGAGCAGCAGAGCGAAGTCGACGACTGCCTCGCCTGGTCGGGCGCGCGGCCTGTCGAATGGCTGCTCGCCAACGTCGCGCTCGACGCGCGCTGGTGCGCGGTCCACGCGACACACATGACGGCCGACGAGACGGTGGGTCTCGCGCGGACCGGCGCGGTCGCCGGGCTGTGCCCGACCACCGAGGCCAACCTGGGCGACGGCCTGTTCCCGCTGACCGAGTTCCTGGCGGCGGGCGGTATCGTCGGCATCGGCTCGGACAGCCATATCTCGGTCAGCCCGGTCGAGGAGCTGCGCTGGCTCGAATACGGCCAGCGGCTGGTCAAGCAGCGGCGCAACGTGGCGGTGCTGCCGGGCACGCGCTCGATCGGCGCCGGGCTCTACCGCGCGGCGCTGGCCGGTGGCGCGCGAGCGCTCGGCCGCCCGATCGGCGCCTTGGCCCAGGGCTGCCGCGCCGACATGGTGGTGCTCGACGCAGACCATCCCCTGCTCGTCGGCCGTGCCGGCGACGTGCTGCTCGATTCCTGGATCTTCTCGGGCAACGCCAACCCTGTTTGCGACGTCATCGTCGGCGGCCGGCCGGTCGTCACGCAAGGCCGCCACGTCGATGAGAACGCGATCCTCGCCGACTACAGGGCGACCGTCGCCGCCCTCGCCTGAGCCCTACGCCAGGCTGGGCAACAGCCCTTCGGGCACCATGCCGTTGAAGCGCCCAGCCTGGATCAGCGCCTTGGCGGCGGCGATGTCGGGCGCGAAATAGCGGTCTTCGTCCCAGGCGGCCGCCGCCTCGCGCACCACGGCATGCGCCGCCTCGAGGGCGTCCGATGAGCGCAGCGGCCGGTGGAACTCGATGCCTTGCGCGGCGGCCAACAGCTCGATCGCGACGATGCCGGCGGTGTTGTCGGCCATCTCGGCCAGGCGCCGCGCCGCGTGGGTCGCCATCGAGACGTGGTCCTCCTGGTTGGCCGAGGTCGGCAGGCTGTCGACGCTCGAGGGATGCGCCAGCGCCTTGTTCTCGCTGGCCAGCGCGGCGGCGACCACCTGGGCCAGCATGAACCCCGAATTGAGGCCGCCCTCGGCGACCAGGAACGCCGGCAGGCCGCTCATATTGACGTCGCACAAGAGCGCCGTGCGGCGTTCCGACATGGCGCCGATCTCGGCGATCGGCAGCGCCATGGTGTCCGCCGCCATGGCGACCGGCTCGGCGTGGAAGTTGCCGCCCGACATCACCTCGCCGGTCTCGGCGAAGACCAGCGGGTTGTCGGTGACGCCGTTGGCCTCGCGTTCGAAGACGCCCGCCGCGAAGCGCATGTGATCGAGGCAGGCGCCCATGACCTGCGGCTGGCAGCGCAGGCTGTAGGGGTCCTGCACGCGCTCGTCGCCCTCGATATGCGAGGCGCGGATCGCGCTGCCCGCGAGCAGGCCGCGATAGACCGCCGCCAGCTCGATCTGGCCGGGCTGGCCGCGCGCCTCGCTGATGCGCGCATCGAACGGCACGTCGCTGCCCTTCGCGGCGTCGACGCTGAGCGCGCCGGCGACCACCGCGGCGGCGAAGACGTCCTCGGCGGCGAACAATCCGTCGAGCGCCAGCGCGGTCGACACCTGGGTGCCGTTGAGCAGCGCCAAGCCCTCCTTGGCGCCCAGCTCGACCGGCTCGAGTCCGGCGCGCGCCAGGCCGTCTTCCGCCGGCATCGTCTCGCCGGCGACGCGCACCTCGCCGACGCCGATCAGCACCGCGGCCATATGGGCGAGCGGCGCGAGATCGCCCGAGGCGCCGACCGAGCCCTTCGACGGGATGCACGGCAGAACGCCCGCGTTGTAGAGCAGGAGCAGCGCGTCGATGACCTCCTGGCGGATGCCCGAGCGGCCGCGCGCGAGCGCGTTGGCCTTCAACAGCAGGACGCGGCGGACGGTCGCGTCGTCGAGCAGTGGCCCGGTGCCGGCGCTGTGCGACAGGACGATGCGGCGCTGCAATTCGGTGACCTGATCGGCCGAGATCGTCGTCTTCGCCAGGCTGCCGAAGCCGGTGTTGATGCCATAGACGCGCGCCTCGCCGGCGGCGAGTGTCGCCACCGTCTCGGCCGAGCCGGCGATGCCCGGTTGGCAGGCCGCGTCGAGCTCGACGGTGATCGCCGCGTCGTCAAGCCGGCGCAACGCGGCCAGGTCGAGGTGTCCAGGGCTCAGCACAAACGTCACGGGGCGATCCTGCCGATCGGGGGTGATTTTGCGCGACACTATGCCCAATGCCAGACCCTCGCAAGCGCCATTGATCGGCCCTAACGCGACCGTCGAGCGCCTTATTTACAATGCCGATAACCAAGCGTACGGTGCGGCGAAATCGGCCGTGTTGAAGGCCGCCCACCGGGGTAAGGACAAGCCATGTCACGCGAACATCGTCGGGGCCGGCGCCCGTCGCGCGAGGGCGCGGCGATCAAGCAGCCACCCCTGCGAAACCTCGTCAATCCCTACAAGCCGATCGAGGTCATCAGCGCCGATCAGGTCGAGCAGATCCACCTGGCCTCGCTCACCGTGCTCGAATATCTCGGCCTCGAGTTCCTCGACGACGAGGCGCTCGACATTCTGGCCGGCGCCGGCGCCGACGTCGACAAGGGCGCGCGACTCGTGAAGTTCGATCGCGGCCTGATCGAGGAGAACATCGCCAAGGCGCCGGCCGAGTTCACGCTCTATGCCCGCAACCCGGCGCACAACGTCACCTTCGGCGGCAACCACATCAACTTCTCGACGGTCGGCAGCCCGCCGCACGCCTCGGACCTCGACCGCGGCCGGCGCACCGGCAGCTACGCCGATTACTGCGATCTGCTGCGCCTCGGCCAGAGCCTCAACGTCATCCACCTGATCTCGGGCTATCCGGTCGAGCCGGTCGATCTGCCCGCCGCGACGCGCCACCTCGACGCCCATTACGCGTACATCACGCTGACCGACCGCGTCTGGCACCCCTATTCGCTCGGCCGCCAGCGCATCGCCGACGGCATCGACATGCTGTGCCTCGCGCGCGGCCTCGACCGCGAAGCGCTCAAGCGCGAGCCGGGACTGCTCAGCGTCGTCAACACCAACTCGCCGCTGCGCGTCGACGGCCCGATGCTGCAGGGCCTGATGGAGATGGCACGGGCCGGCCAGTGCGTGGTGGTGACGCCGTTCACCCTGGCCGGCGCGATGAGCCCGGTGACCATCGCCGGCGCGCTGACCCAGCAGAACGCCGAGGCGCTCGCCGTCATCGCCTTCATCCAAATCGTCAGCCCCGGCGCGCCGGCGATGTACGGCGGCTTCACCTCGAACGTCGACATGAAGTCGGGCGCGCCCGCCTTCGGCACGCCCGAATACGCCCGCGCCGCGTTGGCCGGCGGCCAGCTCGCGCGGCGCTACAAGCTGCCCTACCGCTCGTCCAACGCCAACGCCGCCAACGTCGTCGACGCGCAGGCGGCCTATGAGTCCGAGATGTCGATCTGGTCGGCGGTGATGGGCCATTCGAACCTGGTGATGCACGGCGCCGGCTGGCTCGAGGGCGGCCTGACGGCGTCGTTCGAGAAGGTCATCATCGACGCCGAGATGCTGCAGATGATGGCCGAGTTCCTGCAGCCCTTGGAGGTCAGCGACGCGACATTGGGCCTAGAAGCGATGGCCGATGTCGGCCCCGGCGGCCACTTCTTCGGCACCCAGCACACACTCGACCGGTACGAGACCGCGTTCTACCAGCCGATGGTGTCGGACTGGCGCAATTTCGAGACCTGGGAGGAAGCCGGTTCGCTGACCGCGACGCAGCGCGCCAACGCGATCTGGAAGCAGCTGCTCGCCGACTACGAGCAACCGCCGATCGACCCCGGCGCCGACGAGGCGCTCAAGGACTTCGTCGCCCGCCGCAAGCGCGAGGAAGGCGTCGAGGCGGCGTAGGCGGTCGCCCGTGGGTCGTGTCTCGGTTTGAAATTCTGCCGAAACAACGCGCGGAACATCGGCTTTTCAGCGGATCATGCCTGCTTTGCCCCCAACGGCAGACCTCGGCGCACAGTCATTGGAATAGCCGGTTCTGACCCAGCGAGGGCATGGACGATGCAATCAAACGCGCATGTCCCTCCCTAGCGACAATCGAAAATCTGCGTTACTGATAATTGTGCAGCGGTGTTTGTGCCGCAGTGCCATAATTCCCATCAGTCAGATAGGCTTCAGACGATGACGCCCATCAAACGTATCGGCCCGTCCACGCTATCACGAACGCGAAGTCGTTCTGTAATCCATGAGGGTGTCGTCACCACGGTTGCGACGTCTACGACAAAAGTACCTTCACTCTATGAGCAGGCACAGGACGCTTTGGCAACACTCGAAAGCAACCTAAAGGAAGCCGGTACAGATAAGTCCCGGATCCTCATGGTGATGATATATATCCGGGACATCACGATGAAGCCCGAGTTCAACCGAGCGTGGGATGAGTGGGTAGATCACCAGAATCTCCCTCTGCGGGCGTGCGTTGGTGCGTCTCTGGAGCACGACGATTTGGTCGAATTGGTGGTCACGGCTGCGATTGAAACTTAGGATTTCTTCGACTGCTTTTGGCTGATTTCGGACTCAACTGCCGAACCGGAACGATGACCGCATTGGGACGATAAGCCGACACACGAGGCCGCTCCGTGCTTTCACCACGTCAAATTTCAAACGCAGACACCACTCGCCCGTGGCCGACATTTACAAATCGACAGGTGAAGCCTAGGCTTCCGCGGTATGGCGCGGGTTCCACGCGCCGTCGAGTATAACGAGGTTTCATGGCACGTGAACGAAGCCGCGGCCGCCGCAAGGCCCCGACCGGGCTCAAGCAGCTGCCGTGGCGCAACATCACCAACCCCTACGCACCCGTCGAGGTGCTGTCGGAAGAGCAGATCGAGCGCATCCACGACGCCTCGCTCACGGTGCTCGAAGACATCGGCATGCTGATCCACGGCGCCGAGGCGCGCGACATCCTGGCCAAGGCGGGCGCCGACGTCGACGAGGCGTCGGGCCGCGTGCGCTTCGACCGCGGGCTGATCATGGAGGCGGTCGCGCAGACGCCGGCCGAGTTCACGCTCTATGCCCGCAACCCGGCGCGCAACGTCCATTTCGGCGCCAACCACATCAACTTCTCGCCGGTCTCCAGCCCGCCGAATTACTCGGACCTCGAGGGCGGCCGCCGCCCCGGCACCTACGCGGCGTTCTGCGACTTCCTGCGCCTCTCGCATATGTTCAACATCATGCACTTCATCGGCGGCTATCCGGTCGAGCCGCAGGACCTGCCGGTGCCGACGCGGCATCTCGATGCCTATTACGGTTTCATCACCTTGACCGACCGCGCCTGGCGCACCTATGCGCTGAGCCGCGACCGCTCGGTCGACGGTATCGAGATGATGTGCATCGCGCGCGGCGTCGACCGCGCGCAGCTGGCCCGCGAGCCGGGCGTGCTGACCATGATCAACACCAACTCGCCGCTCGTGCTCGACGGGCCGATGAGCGACGGGCTGATCGAGATGTCGCGCGCCGGCCAGGCGGTCTCGATCACGCCGTTCACGCTGGCCGGCGCGATGAGCCCGGTGACCATCGCCGGCGCGCTGACCCAGCAGAACGCCGAGGCGCTCGCCGGCCTGGCGCTCATCCAACTGGTCAACCCCGGCGCCCCGGCGATTTACGGCGGCTTCACATCGAACGTCGATATGAAGTCCGGCGCGCCGGCCTTCGGCACGCCGGAGTACGCCATCGCGACCTTCGCCGGCGGCCAGCTCGCGCGGCGCTACGCGATTCCCTACCGCTCGTCGAACGTCAACGCGTCGAACGCGGTCGATGCGCAAGCCGCCTACGAGTCCGGGATGTCGATCTGGTCGGCGGTGATGAGCCACGCGAGCTTCGTCCACCACGGCGCCGGCTGGCTCGAAGGCGGGCTGTGCGCCTCGTTCGAGAAGATGATCATCGATGTCGAGATGCTGCAGATGATGGCCGAGTTCATGGTGCCGCTCGAGGTCACCGAGGCGACGCTGGGCGTCGAGGCGATGGCCGACGTCGGGCCCGGCGGCCACTTCTTCGGCACCCAGCACACGCTCGATCGTTACGAGACCGCGTTCTACGACCCGATCGTCTCGGACTGGCGCAACTTCGAGACCTGGGAGGAGACCGGTTCGCTGACCGCCACCGACCGCGCCAACACGATCTACAAGCAGATGCTCGCCGACTACCAGCCGCCGCCGCTCGATGCCGCGATCGAGGAAGAGCTCACGGCCTACATGACCAAGCGCAAGGCAGCCAACGCCGCGGCGTAGGCCGGTCGCGCGGATCGCATTGAAGGCGATTCGGGGAGCTCTTAAACCGGAGTTTGAAGGCTGAGCAATGCCTCAGTTTGACGTCTTGGCGAAGCATCGCTGGAACGTCGTCTTATCAGCGGGTCATGTCTGCGTTGTGCTCAACGGCGGAGCTTGGCGCCCGGTTATCGGTGGAGTCGCTAGTGACCCTGAGCGGCCATTTATCGGCCTCACGTTTGCTGGATCGTGCTACGATATATGGACTGCAAGTTGGTTTTCTGCGCCTTATGCGGGTGTCAACTAATTATTGTTGGGCCAAATTAGAAGTCAGGAGGAGGCGATGCAGACAAGAGAAGTCATTAAGGAGATTCGATGGATTCGCAGCCTAGTCTCCACCGAACTAGAGAATTGGATGTTTCATAAGGGTATGAAAGAAGAGCCCGACGTCATCCGCTGCATCGTAGCTTGCCTATCCGGTTTACACCCACACCCACTAGGGCTAGAATGGGCGCAAACCGGATATAGGGGAGCGCGCCATGGATGTTCTCGACCGCGCCGATCTCCCATTCCCGCATTCGCCACCTCAACATGGTTCTTGGGCTGTCCACCGATCCTGTCTTGGTTGGGCCGCACCATGCCCGAGCGGAGCTTGTGGAGAATTTGAAAGGCCGTCTCGTAGCGCGAAAGACCAAGTTGCCGCTGAAACTGCACGGCGGACATGCCGGGCGTCTGACTGGCGACCAGATAAGCGGCCCAGAACCAGACGTTCAGCGGAGTGTGGCTACGCTCCATCACTGTTCCCACCGTCAGCCCGGTGTTCTGGCGGCACTTGCGGCAGCGCAGGACGCCAGGGCGGTTTTCAAAGTGGAACGGCTCTCCCGCCGTGCCGCAGTGCGGGCAGGCAAAGCCGTCTCCCCAGCGGGCTTTCTCCAGGTAGGCGGCGCAGGCCGCATCATCGGGGAAAAGTCGCTGGAACTCGGGTAGCGAATGCGGGAATGGGAGATCGGCGCGGTCGAGAACATCCATGGCGCGCTCCCCTATATCCGGTTTGCGCCCATTCTAGCCCTAGTGGGTGTGGGTGTAAACCGGATAGGCAAGCATCGTAGATGCATCACAATTTGCCGATCGGTTGTCAAGAAATGCCGCCGCTGTACAGATCATGCAGGCCTTTGGCCTGGATCAACTTGCAGACCGTGAAACGTTTTATGCGTGGGTCCAAGGGAATACTGGTGTCAATGGCGGAGCAAAAAGGGACCACCTCGGCGGTGTAAGAAGGGACCGCTTGGCGGCTGCGGGCTTGTCCCCGTAGTCCACGGGAGGGCCCCGCGCGCGACGCGGCGTGCCCTCAACAGGCTGACGCGGCGGCGCGCGCGGGAGGGACCTGTGGGCCCACGGGGTCAAGCGTGGGCTGGGTGGTCGGTTCAGTTAGCAGTCGGGGTTTGACGCCTGCGGCTCTGGTTGAGCCTGTAGCTGTCACCGTTCATCTCGAGGATGTTGACGTGGTGGGTGAGGCGATCGAGGAGCGCGCCGGTGAGGCGCTCGGAGCCGAACACCTCGGTCCATTCGTCGAAGGGCAGATTGGTGGTGACCAGGGTCGAGCCCCGCTCGTAGCGTTGGCTGAACACCTCGAACAACAGCTCGGCGCCGGTCTTCGACAGCGGCACGAAGCCGAGTTCGTCGACGATCAGAAGCTTGTAGGTGGCGAGCTTCTTCTGGAACCTCAGCAGCTGCTTGTCATCGCGGGCCTCGATGAGTTCGTGGACCAGCGCGGCGGCGGTGATGAAGCCGACCGAGAGGCCCTTCTGGCAGGCCGCCAGGCCGAGACCGAGGGCGATGTGGGTCTTGCCGGTCCCACTGTTGCCGAGCGCGATGAGGTTCTCGCGGCGCTCGATGTACTCGCAGCGGGCCAGCTCCAGGACCAGCGCCTTGTTGAGCGAGGGGATGACCTTGAAGTCGAAGCTGTCGAGGCTCTTGACCACGGGGAAGCGCGCCGCCTTGATGCGCCGCTCGACCATGCGGCGCTCGCGGTCGATCAGCTCGAGCTCGGCGAGTCTCAACAGGTAGCGGACGTGATCGACGCCTTCCGAGGCGCACTGCCGGGCGATCTTGTCGTACTCGCGCAGGAAGGTCGGCAGCTTCAGCGTCTTGAGGTGGTGGGCGAGCAGCACTTGCGGTGTGTCGGTCATGCGCCGAGCCCCGACAGCAGGCTCATGTACGACTTGGCGGACGTCATCGCGACCCGGGCGCGCGGCAGATACGGATAGACGTCGAGGTTGAGCCTGGGCGGCCGCCGCTCGATGCGGCACAGTACCAGGTGCTTCACCGCATCAAAGCCGATTGCGCCGAGCCGCAGGGCGTCGCCGACCGCACCCTCGACCTCCTCGAGCCGGAAGGTCTCCAGTAGACGGAGCACCTGGACGTACTCGCGCTTGCCTGCCTTGCCCATACGAGCTTCGAGGAGCCGCCGCAGAGTGATGAAGGCCTCGGGCAGGTCCCAGCCCGCCAATGGCGCGGCCTGGTCGAGGGCGCCGATCTTCTGCTCGATCAAGGGCAGGTAATGCAGCGGGTCGAAGATCAGGTCCTCGCTGTCGTAGGACCGGCGGTGCCGGGCGATCACCTCGGCCCCGCAGCTGATCACCACCTCATCGACGTAGCCCCGGATGAGCACCTCACGGTGGCCGTAGGCCACGGGCACGGAATAGTCGTTGCTGCGGTAACGCACCAGCGACAGCGAACTCGCCCGTCCAGGGCGCTTATCGCAGGCATCATAGGGAGCAGGCGGCAATGGCAAGAGAACTTGACGATCCCGCTCGAGACGCTCGCCGATGGTCTCCTTGTGGCCCCGCAGCCGCGCCGCCTGGCGCCGGCGGCACTGTTCGGCGAGAGCATCGTTGAGGGCCGCGAAGCTCTCGGCACGCGGGACGGGGACCAGGAAGTTCCGCCGGATGAAGCCGACCAGTCCCTCGACCTTGCCCTTGTCGTTGCCCTTGCCCGGCCGGCCGAACCTGTCCTCGAACAGATAGTGGGACTGAAGCTCCGTGAAGACGCGCGTTCGCTGCCGCTTCCCATCGCCCAGGATCCGGGCAACCGCCAGCTTGGTGTTGTCGTACAGGATGGATCGGGGGACGCCGCCGAAGAAGGCAAACGCCGCGTTGTGGCCATCGCAGAATGCTTCGGTCGTCTCCGCCGGATAGGCCGCAACAAAGCAACCATCACTGTGGGGAAGGTCGAAGGCAAGGAAGTGGATCTTCCGTAACGCGCCGCCGATCACCGCCATCGCTTCGCCGAAGTCCGCCTGGGCGTGACCGGGGGAATGGGAGAGTGGCACGAACACCTCACGCGACCGAAGCCCCTGCTCACGAACGTAGTCCTTCACGATGGTGTAGCCGCCCGTGAAACCGTACTCGTCCCGGAGGCGGTCGAAGATGCGCTTCGCAGTGTGCCGTTGCTTGCGGTGGCTGGTCCGATCGTCTTCCAAGATCCGATCGATGATTCCCGTGAACGGACCCAGCTTTGGCCGCCTCGGCGGCGCGCTTCGGCGATACCCTGGCGGCACCGAGAACGACAGCATCTTACGGACCGTCTTGCGGTCTACACCAAACACCCGCGAGGCCTCGCGGGTGCTCATCCCCTCGACATGACACGCCCGCCGAACCCGTGCGTACAACTCCACCCGATACATCCCCCCCGCCTTCCAGTCAGAGCAACCCTGACAGAAGGCTATACGCGGTCCCATTTTGGTCCGCCGCAGCCGGATCGACCGGCCGCTTCAGTGGGGGATTATTGCTCTGCCGTTCTCATATATAAATCCCATTGTTTGCAAGCCTGATGATACATAGCGCTAAACCCCATGGCTGCCCGGGCACTGATCCCTGGTCGTATTCGGCGGTTGCAAGGGGGATGGCGGTCGAGCCATCAAACCATCACCAGCGCGATCAATGACGGAACGTTGATTTCGTCATCGACCTGGGCGACCCGGATTTTGTCCTTGTCGAAGAAAAACAGCGGAAACAGGAACTTGTCCGGCAACACCAGGCCCTGATCGCTTGCCTCGAGTTCCAGCGTCCGTACTTCCAGGCGATGGTTTCGCAACCGGTCGTTCAGGGCGTCGACGGAAATTTTCATGTCGAAGGCGGGCAGCCCGCCGAAATTCATCAACACCTCGTCGGTGACGTCGGACAGGAATGTATTGACCACCTGATATGCGGTGTCCATGCCGAGCAACTTGCGCCCGAGCCGGCACACCAGCGTATTGGTTTCATCGTGTTCGGTGAGCGCCAACATGGTCCCCATCCGCTCCAAGCCGAGCGACAGCAGGAATTCCTCGTCGAGAAAATTTCCGGTCACGGCATCCAGTCCTGCTTCGCGCGCGGCTGCCAGGTTGTCGTCCTTGTTGTCGACCAGCTTGACCGGCACCCCCCGGGCGGCCAGCAGCTCGGCGATTGTTATGGAGAACTCGTGAATCCCAACCAGCAGGAAGCCGTTGCGCGGGGGTGCGTTGACTTTAAGCAGGCCGGCGATCGGCGCGATCGTCAGTCCCTGCAATACGACTGTAACCATGATCACCAGGAACACGACGGTTTCGACGGCGTCCGCCTGCGGATAGCCCTTGTCGATCAAGACCTGGGAAAACAACGAAGCCGTGGCCGCGGCGATAATGCCCCGCGGGGCGAGCCAGACCAGAAACAGCTTTTCCCGCAGGTTCAACGCCGTACCGATCGTCGTCAGAAACACCGTAAGTGGGCGCGCAATGAACAGGATCGAGAGCACGGCGGGCACCATGAGCCAGCCGAAATCACCGAGCTTGGAAAGGTCGATGCGCGACGACAGCAGTATGAACAGGAAGGAGATGACCAGCGTGGAAAGCTGTTCCTTGAAGTCCCTGATCCGCTCCAGCGACGGGTGCTTGAGCTGTCCCAGCACGAGACCGGCCACCGTCACCGTCACCAAGCCCGACTCCGAGGCCAAATGGTTGGCGCCCCAATAGGCCAGCAGGATGATGCCCAAAATCACCAGGTTCAGAAGGTCGTGGGGTACGAGCTTGCGCGTAATGGCGAAAATCAACACGCGGCCCGTGCCATAACCGATGGCGCCTCCCAGTATCAAGCGACCGAAGAAATAAAGTGCGCCCCGTTGTCCAGACCATTATGCGGCCTGTTTAAGATAATTTTTGTCTCCTGATTGCTGTTGTTGCGCCTGTGGGGATGTGGGTAAGCCGTCAGGCTTATCCATCATATCCACGGGCCGGTGGCCGCCTTCGAAATAAACCTCGTCGGGCGTATTGTAATCCAGCGACTGGTGCGGTCTCTGGCTGTTGTAGAAGTCGATGTAGGCGCCGATGCAGCGCCGCGCCTCGGGCAGGCTCTCATAGACCCGGAGATAGACTTCCTCGTATTTGATCGAGCGCCAGAAGCGCTCAATGAAGATGTTGTCCAGGCAACGCCCTTTGCCGTCCATGGAAACCCGAATGCCGCAGTCCTCCAGCGCCGATACCCAGTCCTTGGCCGTGAACTGCGCCCCCTGGTCCGAGTTGACGATGTCCGCAACCCCTTGGGCAAGCGCATCCTCCAGCGCCTCGAGACAGAACGTCCGGCTCATCGAGTTGGACAGGCGCCAGCCCATGATCCGGCGGCTGTAAACATCGATCAGCGCCACCAAATAAGCGAAGCCCACCGGCAACTTGATGTAAGTGATGTCCACCTGCCAGACCTGACCGGGGCGGACAATGTCCAGATCCTGCAGAAGATAAGGATGGACAACGTGGTCCCGCCCCGGGCGGCTGGTCTTGGGCGTGGCGTACAACGCCGCGATCCCCATCGCCTTCATCAGGCGGCGCACCCGCTTGTGGTTGACGACATGGCCGGCGCGGCGCAAGACCTCGGCGATCTTGCGGTAGCCGTAGAACGGACGGGCCTCCCAGATGTCCCGGATGCGGTTCATCATGTCGACCTCGTCATCCGTCCCGGAACGCCGCCGGTAGTACACCGTGCTGCGGTTGATATCCAAAAGGGCGCATTGGCGGCGCAGGCTCAAGTCGCCACCTTCGCGCCGGAGAAGTGCTTTTCTTTTGTCACGGCTCAGCTCTCCAATGCTTTTTTTAAGAAGTCGCGCTCCATCGTCAACTCGCCGATCTTCTCATGCAACTTGGCGATGGTCCGCTCATCCGCCGTCCCCGACCGGCGGCGCTTGTCGGCGAAAAGGCTCTTGCCCCCACATTCCAACTGGTCACGCCACTTCTGGATCGCGCCAACCGAAACCGCATACTCCCGGCTCAGCTCCCCAAGCGTCCGGTCTCCCTTCAACGCCGCCAGCGCCACCTTGAATTTGAAACCTTCGCCATGCGTCTTGCGAACCCTCGTCATCCTTCAATCCTTCCCCGAAAGAAGGAGACAGACTTATCTTAAACCGTGGTCCGAAAAACGGGGCGCAGCATAAAATGTCCCGCCGTCGTCAGATTTAGATCGCTGCCGGAAACGACGAACTGCAGCGTCACCACCATGAGGATCGCGCCAATGGCATCGACGATGATCGCTTCCCACGTCAGCACGTCATGGAGCTTCTTCTGGCGCGCGCGCGCGCCAGAAGGGGCCCGACAACCGTCGGACCCGACACGATCAGGATCGCTCCGATCAACATTGCCACGCCGAGATTGAGATCCAGGATGACATGCAGGCAGACGCTAACCACGGCCATGGTGATGAAGGGGCCACCGATGATGATGCCCAAAATTGCCTTGGGCGCGGCCTTGAGATCGGGAATGTGGAGGGTCATTCCGCCCTCGAACAGAATGATCGCAACGCCGAGCGAGATGGCCGCCGATGTGATTTCGGGAATCTCGTGCGTGCGCAGGACATGCAGTACCTGAGGTCCCGCCACGATGCCGAAAAGCATGAGAAATATGATGCTGGGGAGCCGCAGTTTCTGGGATAGGACCTGCGCGGCCACGCCAAGAAATATGGCGAGAGCTATGGTCTGTAGGATGTGTTCGCTTTCCATTTGACTCTCGCCACAGCTTGACCACGGCGGCCGATTGAAGTCCCCCGCGTCGTTTGAAAGAAGACCCGGGGTATGCAAAAACCTGGGGTCAATGGTACCGTCAACTTAAGCCATCACAACCCGGCACAACCAGATAATATCGAAGGACGAGGATCGATCGGCGTAGAGTGGCGATGGCCGCCGCGAAACTGTGGGGACTTTTCGGGCGCGCGCTTTCCGATTGATGGGGGACAGATGTTCACGATCGTGATCGGCGACGGACTGACCAACGAATATCTAAGTCCGGAGGTTCAGTTCCAGACCTGCCCGCTCAACGTCGGCCGCCAAGAGATCGATCGTCTCCTGGGTGCCGGGCCGGACTTTGGCAACGGGGTGCTGCCCGAGTTTCTCCGCGAAGCCGCGAGAGTCAGCAAGCACGGCACGAACTCGGCGCTGGTCCTGTTGCGGAGCGCCGAAAGCGGCATCGGTTCCGATCGGGGAGGCAAGCCTCAGCATGACGGTGGTGGCGACTTCGTAGAGCCGCTGAAGGAGATTGCCGGCGATGCCGAAGTCATCGACACGGCGCACCGGGCACTGCCATTGCCGGCGTTCCGCCAAGCCGTCGAGCGCCTCACCGGTTTCGACCCGATGGCGGAGGAAACGGACAGAAACGAATTCCGGTTTTTGCTTCTCGGCTGCGATACCGAGAATCGCATACTCGCTCTGGCGACCTTCCTGCGAAGCATCCTCGGTTACGCGAAAGTGGCGGTTTCCTCGCATCTCGTCGGAAGCGCCACGAAGGACGCCCATTTCGCCGCCCTGCGCCATAACTTCCCCAGCGCGGGCATCGAGGTCTTTCTTGACTTGGAAGATGCCGCGCGCTTCGTCGACATCGATCCGGCCCGTTTCGGCAATTTCACATGCCGGCCGTGCGTCATCGAACCACTCGAAGCTCGGCAAGCTCTTGGCGAGGAGCAGAGAGCCATCATCGAGTTGCTTTGCATGCACTGGACCCGGACCGATCTGAAGCCGTTACAGGGCGGCTTCAGCGGCAGCCTGCTATTCCTCGCGGACGGTTGGAAGGACGACGCTCGCACCGAGCCGATGGTGATCAAGATAGACGACTTCGCGCAAATGCGCCGCGAGCTCGAGGGTTACCAGCAGGTATTCGACTTTTTCGGCAAGCACGTCCCCACCTTCGGCAATCCGGTCGCGGTCGGAGATTACATCGGCATCGCCATGGAACTGGCTGCCATGGAGGGGCGCCCCGAGACCATTCAGGACAGTTTCGAGCGCGCCGACGGCGAGGCGGACGTCCGCCGTTTCATGGGTCGGCTGGATAAGGCGTTGGAACTGATTACGGACAAGCTCTACCGCAATACCCGGACGCTCACGCGGATCGCTCCCTATCGCAGGTTCCATCTTCACACGGATGAACAATTGCAGTGGCTGCGCGAGAATGTCGGCTACATCATGGATTACCGTGACGCCGTTGCCGGCAACAGCCCACAGGTGGACTGCGAGACGATCGAGAAGATCCTGAAGTTGATCACCTCGAACGAGGACGCCATCGAAAGCGAAGCCTGTATCGCCCACGGCGACCTCAACATGAAAAACATCATTTGCGACGAGGTCGACAACATCTGGTTCATCGACTGGACCCACTGCGGTCAGCATCCCGTGGAAATGGACTTCGCGAAGCTGGAGAACGACATCAAGTTCGTCGCCAGCAAGCAGTTCGACCTGGACGACCTCGTCCGGCTCGAGAAGTTCGAGGAATACCTCCTTTCGCACCGCCTGCCGGCCGACGCCAGCAGCCTTCCCGACAACCTGAAATTCGCGAAGTGGGATCTGCGGTTCCGAAAGATTCTGGATACCGTTCGGAAGATCCGGGAGACTTGTTTTTCCCTGAAGGACGACGAAGACTGGCTTGTCTACCGCACCGCACTGCTCAGGTACGCGCTGCACACGCTCAGCTTCGACAAGCGGCGAGACCTGGGCGAATGCGATCTTCCCCAACTCTTGCACGCCCTGTTCTCGATCGACTGCCTGGTCTTCATACTCGTTACCGACGACTTCCATCTCAAGATCCGGGGCGAGCGGCCCGACTCTTACCCGCCGAGGCTGCGCGTGCCCATCGACGAGGCCCCCTGGGGCGCCGAATGCCCGGACTACACGCCGCCGTATCACGTCGACCCGTCGGTTCCGAGCAACGACGGGGCCCAAAATGCGGGCGGCTGGGCCGATCCGGAGGATTTCGAAAAAGCTCAAGAACCCGGCGAACGGGAAACGGCTGATATTCACGATGCGGCAGGGCGCGCACTCAATCCTCGCGGACGCACCGGGATCGCCGGCCGGGGCCTGCTGGGAAGGTGGGGGGCCAATTTCATGGTCGGCGCCGTCGTCGTGCGAACCGGCGGCACCGCGGGCGAACTCGACATACTCCTGGGCCGGACCGGGGAAGGCGGTGACCTTTCGCTCCCGGAAGGCTTCGCTGGGCCTGGGGAAAGCCGCGAAACCGCAATGGCACGCGTCCTTGAAGCCACGACTGGCTGGCGGCCCGAGCCCGGGACCGGAGACGTCATCTTCGAGGGCTACAGCTATGACGCCCGGCAGACCGATCATGCCTGGATCGATATCCAGGCCCGCCTGTTCCATCTTGGCGACGAATTCGGGCCTTCCCGTTTTCGCCCGGGCAGTGACTTCGAGGAGGTCGAATGGCGGCGCCTGGACGCCGGGGCCGTAAACCGCCTGCCGTCCAATCAAGCACGTCTGGTCCGCGAGGCGGTCAAAAGGTTGCGCGATACCGACAGCATCGATCAACAGCTGGCGGTGTCGCTCCTCGCCAAAACGGGGTGAGCGCCTGTGACACTGACGAAACTGGAACGGGCCTGCATCGACGCCCACAGGAAGGGCAACCGAACGGATGCCGCCATCGGCACCCCCGTCGACACGACGGCGTGGCTGCGCTTCGGCTTGAGCGTGCTGCTCGAGACCGGGCGCATGGTGCGGGGCATGCGCCTTCTGCCCATGGACGCGGCGGTTCAGTTCAAGTCGGACGGCTCGCCGGTCACGGCCCTGGAGCACCGGATCGAGACCTTCGTTCGTGAGCGCCTGACGGAAATCTGCCCCGAAGCGGGCTTCGTTGGCGAGGAATCCGGCGGCGCCCTGCCGCCCCGGGGGTATGCCGTCGCGATCGACCCGGTGGACGGCACCTGGTCCCTGGTCAACCGCACGGAAAGCTGCACGACGGGGCTTGCCTTCTTCCACGACGGCGAAGCATTTCTGGGCATGGTCCTGAACCCGGCAACCGGAGAGCTTGGCTATGCCGCCAGCGATACCGGGACACGGCTCCTGCAGGTCTCCCTGTTTGGCGAGGATGATGCGGCTGTCACGCTTCCCGGCGAGCGGCTTCGGCCACAAACCCTTCTGGTCAATCTCCAGCCCAGCCGGGACGCCCAGGACATGATTGGCGGCTTCTTCGAGGCATGGCGCGACGGTGGCGTGAACATGGTGAAGCTACCCGGCGGTTCCCCGTTGTGGGCGATGTTGGAAGCCGCGAAGGGAAGCTTCGTCTACGTCAATCTCTGGTCCAGGCGGGCGGCGCAGGCGTACGACTTGGCAGCCGGGATCATGCTGGTCCGAGGGGCCGGCGGCGACGTAACCGACCTCGCCGGCAAGCCGATCAAAACGACGGACCACAGGGGCACCTTCGTCGCTGGCATCGACCGGGAAGCGCGCCGCAAGGTCGCGGCCATAGTTCGAAGTTCGGCGGATTAGTTTGGATTGCCTGGTTCGGAAGGTAACCTATGGCGATGCAACCGGCAAAAGCATCGACGTCGTCAAGCCAGACAAACTCAAACCCGGTGCACGGCTGATCCGAGAATGGAATGGTCGGACCCATCGCTGGTTCGATGAGTTGGCGAGAGGAGAAGCTGGATCGGCGCGGGAGATTGCACGCCGCGACGGTATCGACGCGAGCGAAGTCAGCCGTACCACCCAGCTTGCCTTCCTGGCGCCCGATATCGTCGAGGCGACCTTGGCTGGGCATCAACCGGTCGAGTTGACGGCGTGGCACCTCACGCGCGGCGTGCTCCTCATCGATTGGCAGCGACAGCGCGGCATCCTCGGCTTCGACGGCTGATCGAGCTGCAAATTGCGCGCCATCATTGACCCAAAGAATTGTCCGCGAAACACGCCGATGGAGACTTTCGGGCAAAATTGCCGTCTCTGCACAGCCACCACTACCGGAGAATCGCCCAAAATCGGCGGAAATCGGCCGGTTCGTGCACCTCGGGGGATGGACACCCGAAGTGCCGAGGGTGGGTGGTGGGCCGGGCAGGACTTGAACCTGCGACAACGCCGTTATGAGCGGCGCGTTCTAACCAACTGAACTACCGGCCCGTGTTCAGGCGCCAGAGGGCAGAGAACAAAGATCAGGCCGCGGTACCCCGCACCGTCATCTGATCTCTCGTCGCTAATCTCTGAACTTTGATTCTCTCGCCGATCGGCGACGGGATCAAGCGGCGATCGCGACATTCGTCACGCCACCTCGCCATAGGGTGGCGCGGGGTCGTATTCGATGACGCGCTGGATTTCGCGCGCGAAGGCCGGATCGAAGATCTGGCCCAACAGCCAGAGCGCCATGTCGATGCCGGCCGAGACACCCGCCGCGCTGACCAGGTTGCCGTCCTGCACCCAGCGTTCGCCGTCGACCACCTCGGCCGCCTCGCCCGTGGCGCGCAGCTCGGAAATGGCCGAATGGTACGTCGTGACGCGCTTGCCCCTGGCCGGCCCGGCGGCGAGCAGCACCCGCGCGCCGGTGCACACCGAGGTGACCCATCGGCAGGACGCCGCGGTCTCGCGGATCCAGTCGAGCAGTGCCGGATTGGCGATCACCCCGTGGGTCCCCTCGCCGCCCGGCACGACGATGACGTCGATCGCCGGCGCGCTCGCGAGGTCGTGGTCGGCGAGGATGCGCATGCCGTTGGCGCAGGTCACGGCGGCGGCCGTCTCGGCCACCGTGAAACAATGCAACGCGTCGGGCCGCGCCGCCTCGGCGACGCGGAAGACCTCCCACGGACCGACCGCGTCGAGCTCTTCGACACCATCGAACAACAGAATGCCAATAGCGGTGCGCGCGGCGGTCACCGCCTGATCTCCGATACTGCCCGCAACGCCGTAGGGGCGGGTTTGAAACCCGCCCCTACACGATCACGGTTGGCGTGCTGCCCGCGCATTGCCATCAATAATCCAGGAAGCTCCTGAGCTTGCGGCTGCGGCTCGGGTGTTTGAGCTTGCGAAGCGCCTTGGCCTCGATCTGGCGGATGCGCTCGCGGGTGACCGAGAACTGCTGGCCGACCTCCTCGAGCGTGTGATCGGTGTTCATGCCGATGCCGAAGCGCATGCGCAGCACGCGTTCCTCGCGCGGCGTGAGCGAGGCGAGCACGCGCGTCGTCGTCTCGCGCAGGTTCGACTTGATCGCCGCGTCGAGCGGCAGCACCGCGTTCTTGTCCTCGATGAAGTCGCCGAGATGTGAGTCCTCCTCGTCGCCGATCGGGGTCTCGAGCGAGATCGGCTCCTTGGCGATCTTGAGCACCTTGCGCACCTTCTCGAGCGGCATGACAAGACGCGCGGCGAGCTCTTCGGAGGTCGGCTCGCGGCCGATCTCGTGGAGCATCTGGCGCGAGGTGCGCACCAGCTTGTTGATCGTCTCGATCATATGCACCGGGATGCGGATGGTGCGCGCCTGGTCGGCGATCGAGCGGGTGATCGCCTGGCGGATCCACCAGGTCGCATAGGTCGAGAACTTGTAGCCGCGGCGGTACTCGAACTTGTCGACCGCCTTCATAAGGCCGATGTTGCCTTCCTGGATGAGGTCGAGGAACTGCAGGCCGCGGTTGGTGTATTTCTTGGCGATCGAGATGACCAGCCGTAGGTTGGCCTCGACCATCTCTTTCTTGGCGCGGCCGGCCTCGCGCTCGCCCTTCTGCACCTTCTGGACGATCTGCTTGTATTCGCCAATGTCGGCGCCGACCATGGTGGCGACTTCGTCGATCTCGGCGCGGACCTCGGCGATCTTGTCGGCGTCCTTCCTGACGAAGTCGCTCCAGCCCTTGCCCTTGAGGCGCACGACACGACGCGACCACTTGGCCTCGATCTCCTTGCCCAGGTAGTGATCGAGGAAACTCTCGCGCGACACCTTACGCTTCTCGGCCTGACGCAGGAGACGGCCCTCGAGACCGACCAGGCGGCGGCTGACGCCATAGAGCTCGTCGACCAGCGCCTCGATGCGGCCGTTGTTTAAATGGACCTCTTTCATCAGGTCGCGCACCAGATGCTTGGCCTCGGCATAACGCTTGTCCCGCGCCGGACTCGGCACCTTGCCTTCACGCGCGGTGACCAAGCGCTGATCGCGCAGCCGGCGGATCTTGGCGTGGACGTCGCCGATGTCACCGAGGGTCTGCAACACGGTCGGCAACAGGACGCGCTCCATGGCCGCGATCGAGAGGTTGTTCTCCTCGTCGTCGTCGTCATCGTCATCGGCCTCGTTGCGCGCCTTGGCTTCGCCGCCCTCGGCTTCGCCGCCCTCGGCCTCGTCTTCGCCGCCGCCCGCGGTCTCGCCCTCGGCCTCGTCTTCGCCGCCGCCCGCGGTCTCGCCCTCGGCCTCGTCTTCGCCGTCGGCCGCGTCGTCGTCGGGCTCATCGTCGCCGCCGCCGGCCGTGTCATCGGCCTGATCGTCTGTCTCGTCCAGGCCCTCGTCCGGCGCCTCGGCCTTGATCGCGTCGCCGTCGTCCTGAACGCCCTCGTCCGGCGCCTCGGCCTTGATCGCGTCGCCGTCGTCCTGAACGCCCTCGTCCGGCGCCTCGGCCTTGATCGCGTCGCCGTCTTCCTGATCGCCGTCGCCGGTGCCACTCGCCGCGGCGGTGACAGCGGCGGCCGCGCTCTTGCCGACGCTGATGCCAAAGGTCGCGTCGAGGTCGATGATGTCGCGCAACAGGATTTTCTCGGCCTTGAGCAGCTCGCGCCATTCGGCGAGCGCGTTGAGCGTCAGGGGGCTCTCGCAGATGCCCTCGATCATCGCCTCGCGGCCGGCCTCGATGCGCTTGGCGATGGCGATCTCGCCCTCGCGCGACAGCAGCTCGACCGAGCCCATCTCGCGCAGATACATGCGCACCGGATCGTCGGTCGTGCCGGCCTCTTCGTCCGACGCGGGAGCGGTCGTCGTCGTGCCCTCTGTGGCGGGTTTCTCGGCGGCGCCCTGGGCGTCCTCGCTCTCCTCACCATCGATCACGTTGATGCCCATCTCGGAGAGCTGCGCCATGGTGTCTTCGATTTGCTCGGACGACACCTGCTCGGGCGGCAGGGCGGAATTTATCTCATCATAGGTGACGTAGCCGCGTTCCTTACCGCGCGCCAACAGCTTCTTGATCGAGGCCACCGCCGAATCGAGCAACGGCCCGTCGGCCGCGTCGTCGCGCTGTTCGACTTCCTCTTCGGTGGCCGCGGGCGCGGTATTCGCTTTCGAAGCTGCCATTCGTTCCCAACCCCCTATGTCTCGAACGCCCCGCCGGCCCTCACCCCCTGGCCAGCGTCGTCATTCCTCGGATACCAACTCCAGTTCGTCCAGATCGGCCTCGTCGCCGGCGCTCGATTCAATTTGCCGGCCTAGGGCCTTGATCCGCTCGAAGGCCTCGTCGGTCATGTTCTCCGCAAATTCCTCTTGGGCGGCGCGCAATTCGGTCCGCAGCGTCACGGCCCGCCTGTGGCGTGCCGAAACATGGCGCCATCCCTTTTCGATCTCGGCCAACGGCACCCCCGGTTGCGCGAGTCGGTCGGCAAGGCGTCGTTCCGGCCAATCGGCCAGCGACGACAGGCCTTCGGCCAATGTCGCGCAACCCTGGCCAGAGAGGTGGCGTTTCAAGACCGCCGTGTCAAGCCCGGCGTCGTCATGCGCGATATTCAAAATGGCGCCGCGCAGCGCGTCGAGATCGCGGTCCCGGATTTCGAGCGCGGCGAATTCCTCCTCGACGGTGGCGAGCAGTTCAGGGTGGCCGACAACCATCGCCACCAGGAGTCGCTCGCGCCGCTCGCTCGAACCGTCGGTGCCACTGCCCAGCCAGTCGCTCATCGGCGGTTCGGGCAGAACCGGCGCGAAGCCCCGCCGTCGTGGCTCGCCGGGGCGGCGCTGGCCGTCCGAGCGTTCTGTGCGCCGGGCTCGGAAGATGTCCCACAGGCGGTCCTTGAAGTGTCGTTCGTAGTGGCTTCGCACCGTGCCGTCGCTAATTTCGCGCGCGAAGCCAAGCAAACGCGCCTCGCAATCGGCGCGCCGTTCCGGCGTGTCGATCGGTCGACCCGCCAGCACCATGTCAGTCAACAGATCGGCCAGCGGCTGCGCCGCGGTGACCAGATCGCGGAACGCCTTGGCGCCGCGTTTGGCGATAATGCTGTCCGGATCGTCGCCTGGCGGCAGCGCGACGAAGCGCAGCGAACGCCCGGGACCGAGCAGTGGCAACGCGCGTTCGGCGGCGCGCCAAGCCGCTTTCCTGCCCGCCTCGTCACCGTCGAAACAGATGATCGGCTCGGGCGCGAGTCCCCAGAGCTCCCGGATTTGCGTCTCGGTCAGCGCCGTGCCCAGCGGCGCCACCGTGTTTTCGAAGCCCGCGCGGTGCAGTGCGATGACGTCGGTATAGCCTTCGCAGACGACCACCTCGCGCGCTTCGCGCGCCGCCTTGCGCGCCATAGCGTGGCCATAGACCAGCGCGCCCTTGTGGAACAGCGTCGTCTCGGGCGAATTGAGGTACTTGGGCTTGCCGTCGCCGAGCGCGCGGCCACCGAAGGCGACGATGCGACCGCCGCGGTCGGTGATCGGGAAGATGACGCGGCCACGGAAGCGGTCGTAGGACGTGCCGCCGTCATCGGGCACGATCAGCATGCCGGCGGCGACCATCATGGTCTCGCTGATTCCCTCTGCGGCCAGCGCGCGTTTCAGCGCAATGCGCGAATCGGGCGCCCAGCCGAGGCGGAATTTGGCGATCGTCGCGGCGTCGAGACCACGGCCGTTGAGGTAATCGCGCGCCTTGGCGCCGACCGTCTCGCCGAGCTGGCTCTCGAACCACGCGCAGGCCGCCTCGAGCACGGTATAGAGCGAGGTGCGCTCCTTCTCGCGGGCCTTGTCCTCGGGCGTCTGGCGGGGCAACGGCAGACCGGCCGCATCCGCCAGGCGTTCGACGGCCTCGGGGAAGGTCAGGTTGTCGATGCGCATGGCGAAGCCGATGACGTCGCCATGCTCGCCGCAGCCGAAGCAATGGAAGAAGCCCTTGTCCTCGCTCACCGTGAAGGACGGCGTCTTCTCGTTGTGGAAGGGGCATAACCCGACGTGTTCGCGGCCGCGCCGGGTCAGCCGCACGCGCCGGCCGATCGTGTCGGCGAGCGACACCCGTGCTCTGATCTCGTCGAGGAATTGGGGCGGAAACATCATCGCGCAGCCGCTCCCCGAATCTCAGCCAAGCATGACCTTGACCATCGCGCTGGTCTTGCCGAAGTCCATGCAGCCGGCATAGCGCGCCTTGAGCGCGGCCATGGTGCGCCCCATGTCCTTGAGCCCGGTCGCGCCGAGTTCGGCGACGACCTCGCGCACCGCCGCCTCGATCTCGGCTTGGTCGAGCTGGCGCGGCAGGAAGACCTCGATCACCGTGATCTCTTCCGATTCGCGTTCGGCCAGGTCGACCCGGCCGCCCTCCTCGTAGAGTTTGATGCTGTCGCGCCGCTGGCGGACCATCTTGGTCAGGAGCTGCAGGATTTCGGCGTCCGGGATGCCGTCGGTGTTGCCCTCGCCGCGCACCGCGATGTCGCGGTCCTTGACGGCGGCAAGGATGAGACGCAGCGTCGAGACCCGGCGCGGGTCCTTGGCCTTCATCGCAACCTTGAGCGCGTCGGTCAATTCGTCGCGCAGCATTCTATGGGCGTCCGGGGAGCATGATGATCGGCAAGCATAGACGGAAAGGCCCTTGGTGGCAAACGCAAATTCTTTTGTAAGTTATTGATTTATAATCTATTTTTCTTTTTAACAAGGGTTGACGGCGCGACCGTATTTGCGTATCTTCCGCGCCGATTGCGAGGTCCACGCGCGCATTGGGGCGCCGCAGTGTACGGCCTCGCCGACCCGCCAGCGGCCAAAACGCATGCCCGACAGCAGTTCGCCGCCCGATCCCTCGGCCACGGCGGCACTCGTTCTCGCCGACGGCACAGTGTTTTGGGGGCGCGGCGCCGGCGCCGAAGGCCGCCGCGTCGGCGAGGTCTGCTTCAACACATCGATCACCGGCTACCAGGAAATCCTGACCGATCCGTCCTACGCCGGGCAGATCATCACCTTCACCTTCCCGCATATCGGCAACGTCGGCGCCAACGCCGAGGATATCGAGTCGACGACGCCGGCGGCGCGCGGCCTGGTGCTTTCCGCCGACATCACCGAGCCGTCGAACTTCCGATCCTTGCGTCACCTCGACGACTGGCTCAAGGCCAACGACCTGGCCGGCATCGCCGGCGTCGACACGCGGCGCCTGACCCGCCACCTGCGCGACGGCGGTGCCCAGACCGGCGCGCTGGCGCACGGCGCGGCCGGTACGCTGGACATCGCCGCGCTGCGCGCCGAAGCGCAAGCCTGGCCGGGCCTCGAGGGCATGGATCTGGCCAAGGACGTCACCTGCCGCCAGACCTACGCCTGGGACGAGACGCGCTGGCGCCTGGGCGAGGGTTACGGCGTGCAGGACACGCCGCGCCGCCACGTCGTCGCGGTCGATTACGGCGCCAAGCGCAACATCCTGCGCTGCCTGGCGTCGGCCGGCTGTCGCGTCACCGTGGTGCCGGCGACGGCTTCCGCCGAGGACGTGCTGCGCCATGAGCCCGACGGCGTGTTCCTGTCGAACGGCCCAGGCGACCCGGCGGCGACCGGAACTTACGCCGTGCCGACGATCCAGGGCGTGCTGGCGGCCGGCGTGCCGATTTTCGGCATTTGCCTGGGCCACCAGATGCTCGCGCTGGCGCTCGGCGCGCGCACCGAGAAGATGCATTTCGGCCACCGTGGCGCCAACCACCCGGTCAAGGACCTCGAGACCGGCAAGGTCGAGATCACCAGCCAGAACCACGGCTTCGTCGTCGATGCCGACAGCCTGCCCGCCGGCCTGCGCGCGACCCACGTCTCGTTGTTCGACGGCACGCTGGAAGGCTTCGCGCTCGACGGCAAGCCGGTCTTCGCCGTCCAGTACCACCCCGAAGCATCGCCCGGCCCGCAAGACAGCCACTACCTGTTCGAGCGCTTCGTCGCGATGATCGAAGCCCATGCCCAGGCGTAACGAAATGAACCACAGAGGCACAGAGACACAGAGAAAAAATAGAATAAGTTGTTTTGGCGCTTCGCGCCGAAGGCGGTCGGGCGCCATGACCCCTCTGTGTCTCTGTGTCTCTGTGTCTCTGTGTCTCTGTGTCTCTGTGTCTCTGTGTCTCTGTGTCTCTGTGTCTCTGTGTCTCTGTGTCTCTGTGTCTCTGTGTCTCTGTGTCTCTGTGGTTCACTTAAAATCGTGGGAAACGCTCGCCCATGCCTAAACGCACCGACATCTCGTCGATCCTGATCATCGGCGCCGGGCCGATCGTCATCGGGCAGGCGTGCGAGTTCGACTACGCCGGGACGCAGGCGTGCAAGGCGCTCAAGGACGAGGGCTACCGCGTCGTGCTGGTCAATTCGAACCCGGCGACGATCATGACCGACGCCGACCTCGCCGACGCGACCTATATCGAACCGGTGACGACCGAGATGGTCGCCAAGGTCATCGAACGCGAACGGCCCGACGCATTGCTCCCCACCATGGGCGGACAAACCGGCCTCAATACCGCGCTCAGCCTCGCGCGCGACGGCGTGCTCGAGCGTTTCGGCGTCGAGATGATCGGCGCCACGCGCGACGCCATCGACAAGGCCGAGGACCGCGACCGCTTCCGCGAGGCGATGGCCAACATCGGCCTGGAGTGCCCGCGCAGCCGTCTCGCCCACGACCTGGCCGAGGCGCGCGAAGCGCTCGAATTCGTCGGCCTGCCGGCGATCATCCGGCCCAACTTCACGCTCGGCGGCTTGGGCGCCGGGGTCGTCTACCAGCGCGGCGAGTTCGACGCCGCCGTCGCCACCGGGCTCGATGCCTCGCCGACCCACGAGGTGCTGATCGAGGAGTCGGTGCTCGGCTGGAAGGAATTCGAGATGGAGGTCGTGCGCGACCGCGCCGACAACTGCATCATCGTCTGCTCGATCGAGAATATCGACCCGATGGGCATCCACACCGGCGATTCGATGACCGTGGCGCCGGCGCTGACGCTGACCGACAAGGAATACCAGCTGATGCGCAACGCCTCGATCGCGGTGTTGCGCGAGATCGGCGTCGACACCGGCGGCTCGAACGTCCAGTTCGCGATCGATCCGGCCGACGGCCGCATGCTCGTCATCGAGATGAACCCGCGCGTTTCACGCTCGTCGGCGCTGGCCTCCAAGGCGACCGGCTTCCCGATCGCCAAGGTCGCCGCCAAGCTCGCGGTCGGCTATACGCTGGATGAAATCGACAATGACATCACCGGCGTCACGCCGGCCTCGTTCGAGCCGACCATCGACTATGTCGTTACCAAGGTGCCGCGCTTCACCTTCGAGAAGTTCCCGGGCACCGAGGCGCTCCTGACGACCTCGATGAAATCGGTCGGCGAGGCCATGTCGATCGGCCGTAACTTCGCCGAATCACTGCAAAAGGCGCTGTGCTCGCTCGAGATCGGGCTCACCGGTCTCAACGAGGTCGCGGTGCCGGGCTACACGCCGGGCGGCGGCACCGGGCCGCTGCGCGCCGCACTGGCGCGTCCGACGCCCGACCGGCTGTTGGTCATCGCCCAGGCGTTCCGCGAGGGCCTGACGATCGACGAGGTGCGCGCCGCCTGCCACTTCGACCCCTGGTTCCTGGCGCAGATCGCCGATCTCGTGGCCGTCGAGGCGGACGTCCGCACGAGCGGCCTGCCGGGCGATCACACCGGTCTGCTCAGGCTCAAGAAGATGGGTTTCTCGGACGCCCGCCTGGCCGAGCTCGCGGGCACCGACGAAGCCGCCGTTTGGGCGGCGCGCGGGACGCACGGCGTGCACCCCGTGTACAAGCGCATCGACACCTGTGCCGCCGAGTTCGAGGCGCGCACGCCCTATATGTACTCGTGCTACGAGGGCGACGGGACGGCGCCGGCCGAATGCGAGGCCCAGGCCAGCGACCGGCGCAAGGTGATCATCCTGGGCGGCGGCCCGAACCGCATCGGCCAGGGCATAGAGTTCGACTATTGCTGCGTCCACGCCGCCTTCGGCCTCGCCGACGCCGGCATCGAGACGATCATGGTCAACTGCAACCCCGAGACCGTCTCGACCGACTACGACACCTCGGATCGGCTCTACTTCGAGCCGCTGACCACCGAGCACGTCATCGAGCTGGCGCGCGTCGAGCAGGCGCGCGGCACGCTGATCGGCGTCATCGTCCAGCTCGGCGGGCAGACGCCGCTGCGCCTCGCCGATGCGCTCGAGACCGCCGGCGTGCCGATCATCGGCACGACGCCCGACGCCATCGATCTGGCCGAGGACCGCGAGCGCTTTCAAGCGCTGCTCGAGCACCTCGGCCTGCGTCAGCCGGCCAACGGCACCTGCCGGTCGGTCGACGAGGCGCTCGCGATCGCCACGCGGATCGGCTACCCGGTCGTCATGCGGCCATCGTACGTGCTCGGCGGCCGCGCCATGGAGATCGTCCATGACGCCGCGTCGCTGACCCATTATCTCGGCCACGCGGTCAAGGCCTCGGGCGACAATCCGGTGCTGATCGACGCCTATCTCCGCGATGCCGTCGAGGTCGACGTCGATGCGCTGGCCGACGGCGAGAGGGTCTTCGTCGCCGGCATATTGGAGCATATCGAGGAGGCCGGCGTGCATTCGGGCGACTCGGCCTGTTCGCTGCCGCCCTATTCGCTGGCGCCCGCCGTGCTCGACGACATTCGCCGCCAGACCGAGGCGCTGGCGCGCGCGCTCGGCGTCGTCGGGCTGATGAACGTCCAGTTCGCGGTCAAGGACGACGAGGTCTACGTCCTCGAGGTCAACCCGAGGGCGAGCCGCACGGTGCCCTTCGTCGCCAAGACCATCGGCGTGCCGATCGCCAAGATCGCGGCGCGGGTCATGGCCGGCGAACCGCTCGCGTCGTTCGGTCTGAAAACCGTCGAGGTGCCGCATATCGCGGTCAAGGAAGCGGTCTTCCCGTTTTCGCGCTTTCCCGGTGTCGACATCATTTTGGGGCCGGAAATGAAGTCGACCGGCGAGGTCATGGGGCTCGACCGCGATTTTGGCCGCGCCTTCGCCAAGTCGCAGCTGGCGATCGGCGCCTCGGTGCCCGAGGGCGGCACGGTGTTCGTCTCGGTCAAGGATTCCGACAAATCCGCGATGGTGCCGCTGCTCACCGAGTTGATCGGCCTCGGCTTCTCGCTCGCGGCGACGCGTGGCACGGCGAGCTTCCTCGAAGGCCGGGGCCTCGCCGTCCGCATCGTCAACAAGGTCGCCGAGGGCCGGCCACACTGTGTCGACGCGATCGAGAACGGCGACTTCGCGCTCGTCTTCAATACAACCGAGGGCGCCCAGGCGATCGCCGACTCATTTTCGCTCAGGCGTGCCACCCTGCTCAACAGGGTGCCCTACCACACCACGGTGCCCGGCTGCCGCGCCATGGTCCAGGCGATCAACGCGATTACCGCGGGCGACCTTGAAGTCGACCCCTTACAGTCTTATCGTATTCAGTCTGCCGGCGATTGATCGTCGGCGGCGACTGAGTCGAACTTGTGTGCGATAGGCCTGCCATGAACAAGGTTCCGATGACCAGCCGGAGCTTCGAGCACCTCGAAGAGGAGCTGCGTCGCATCAAGTCCGTCGACCGGCCGGCGGTCATTCGCGCGATCGGCGAGGCGCGCGAGCACGGCGACATTTCCGAGAACGCCGAGTATCACGCCGCCAAGGAGCGCCAAGGCTATATCGAGGCGCGCGTGCGTGTGCTCGAGGACAAGATCAGCCGTGCCGACGTCATCGACATCAGCAAACTGTCGGGCGACGCCGTCAAGTTCGGCGCGACGGTCGCCGTGGCCGACGAGGAGACCGACGAGGAGATGACGTATCAGATCGTCGGCACCGACGAGGCCGACATCAAGGAAGGGCTGCTCTCGGTCACCTCGCCGCTGGGCCGCGCGCTAATCGGCAAGACGTCCGGAGATTTGGTCGACGTTCACACGCCGCGCGGTCTCAAGAGCTACGAGATCCTCAGCGTCAGTTTCGACTGACGCGGCCGGCGCCGCTCGCGCGCGACCGATGGCCGCCGAGACCTGCTGGGCCTTAAGCGACGGCAAGGCCGGCAACGAGAACTCCTGTCTGGGTCTCGCCGAGGCGGTCGGGCTTTCGACCATCGTCAAACGTGTCCGGCCACGCGCGCCCTGGTCGTATCTGCCGCCACAGCTATGGTTCGCACCGTTCAGCGCGCCGGGACCGGGCAGCGACCCGCTGGCGCCGCCGTGGCCCGACCTGCTGATCGCCGCCGGGCGGCAGAGCGTGGCGCTCTCGATCGCCATCAAGCGGGCCAGCGACGGCCGCTGCTTTACCGTCCAACTGCTCGACCCGCGCGTCGACCCGGCCAACTTCGATCTGGTCGTCGCGCCCAAGCACGATCGCCTCGAAGGCGCCAACGTGATTGTGACGCGCGGCGCGCTTAACCGGATCACGCCGGAGCGCCTCGCCGACGCCGCTCGCGAATTCGAGGTCACTGTCGGGGCGCTGCCCAGCCCGCGCGTCGCCGTCCTGATCGGCGGCGCCAGCAAACACCACCGCATGTCAGCGGCGGAGGCCACGGCGATCGGCGAGCGGCTGGCCAGCTTTGCCCGAGCGTCGGGCGCCGGGCTCATGGTCACGACGTCGCGCCGCACCGGCGCCGACAACACCGCTGTCCTGCAGGCGAAACTCGGTGACGTCGGCGCGCTGATTTGGGACGGCGCGGGCGCCAACCCCTATTTCGGCTATCTCGCGCACGCCGAGGCGATCATCGTGACCAGCGATTCGGTGGCCATGACATCCGAGGCTTGCGCCACCGGCAAGCCGGTCTTCGTCATCGAACTGCCCGGTGGATCGGCCAAGTTGGAGCGTTTTCACCACGCGCTCGCCGAGGCCGGCTGCACGCGCCCGTTCGCCGATGCCGTCGCCGCCGGTGGCTTGGAGAGCTGGCGATACACGGCGCTCGGCGAGACCGCGAGCGTCGCGGGCGAGGTGCGCCGGCGACTCGGCATCGGTTGAGCCATGCGCGTCGCATGGCGCACGCCAAAGCGCTGGCGGCAGACGACGAGGCACGATAGGTTACGAGCACTTGCGCGGCGACGCGGCCGGCCCTATCTGCCTTGAGACGAACGACATGGCAAACGAACATCATTCCCGGGTTTTGATCATCGGTTCCGGCGCCGCCGGCTACACCGCCGCGGTCTATGCCGCGCGCGCCAATCTCAAGCCGATGCTGGTGCAGGGTCTGCAGCCCGGCGGCCAGATGACGATCACCACCGACGTCGAAAACTATCCCGGTTTCGCCGAGGTCATCCAGGGCCCCTGGCTGATGGAGCAAATGGAAGCGCAGGCGCGCAACGTCGGCACGCAGATGATCGCCGACATCATCACCGAGGTCGATTTCGCGCGCCGTCCGTTCCGTTGTGTCGGCGATTCGGGCGACGTCTACTACGGCGACGCGCTGATCATCGCGACCGGCGCCCAGGCGCGCTGGCTCGGGCTCGAAAGCGAGCAGCGCTTCCAGGGTTTCGGCGTGTCGGCCTGCGCGACTTGTGACGGCTTCTTCTTCCGCGAGCGCGAGGTGATCGTGGTCGGCGGCGGCAATACTGCGGTCGAGGAGGCGATCTTTCTGACCAACTTCGCCTCGAAGGTCATCCTGGTGCACCGCCGCGATACGCTGCGCGCCGAAAAAATCATGCAGGACCGGTTGTTCGCCAACCCGAAGATTTCAGTGATTTGGGACACCGTCATCGACGAGATCCTCGGCACCGAAGACCCTCTCGGCGTGACCGCCGCACGAATGCACAACATCAAGACCGGCGCGACGCGCGAGATCGCCGCCGACGGCGTGTTCATCGCCATCGGCCACGACCCCGCGACGCAGCTCTTCAAGGGCTTGGTCGAGATGGATGACGAGGGCTACATCGTGACCGCGCCCGACAACACGGTGACCGGCGTGCCCGGTGTCTTCGCGGCCGGCGACGTGCGCGACAAGGTCTACCGCCAGGCGGTGACGGCGGCGGGCATGGGCTGCATGGCGGCGCTCGACGCCGAGCGGTTCCTCGCCGAGCACGCCCTCGAAGAATCGGCGGCCGCCGAGTAGCGCGCCATCACCCATCGGCAATGAATCATGGACTGGGATAAACTTCGCGTCTTTCACGCCGTCGCCGATGCCGGCAGCTTCACCCGCGCGGGCGACCTCTTGAACCTGAGCCAGTCGGCGGTCAGCCGTCAGATCGGCGCGCTCGAAGAGGACCTGCGCGTGCCGCTGTTCCACCGCCATGCGCGCGGCCTGATCCTTACCGAGCAGGGCGAGACGCTTTACCGGACGGCACACGAGGTTTTTTCCAAGGTGCAGATGGCCGAGGCCATGCTCGCCGAGGACAAGGTGCATCCCTCGGGCCCGTTGACGATAACGGCGACCATCGGCTTCAGCATCGTCTGGCTGACGCCGCGCATGGTCGAGTTCCAGAAGCTCTATCCCGAGATCGAGATGACGCTGATCGCCGAGGATCGCGAGCTCGACCTTTCGATGCGCGAGGCCGACCTCGCCATCCGCATGCGCGCGCCGACCCAGCTCGACCTGGTGCAGCGCCGCCTGATGACGGTGCACAACCACGCCTATGCATCACCGGCCTACCTCGAGGAGCACGGCACGCCGATCGATGTCGCCGACCTCGACGACCACCGTTTGATCGTCTACAGCGATGGTCCGCTGTCGCGCGTGACCATGCCCAACTGGCTATTGCGCGCCGGTGAAAACGCTGACAAGCCGCGCCGGCCGGTGCTGAAGGTGAACAACATCCTCGCCATGCTGCGCGCGGTCGAGAGCGGCCTTGGCATCGCCGCGCTGCCCGATTACATCGTGCGCGACCATTCGGGCGCGGTGTGGGTCATGCCCGAACTCGAAGGCCCGTCGATCGAGACTTATTTCGTCTACCCCGAGGAACTGCGCCACTCGAAGCGGATCGCGGTATTTCGCGATTTCCTCCTCAAAAAGGTCAAGCAGTCCGGCTTTTAGTGGATAGGATCCAACATAGGACACTCATACGATCCCATACCCCGGTTTCTCGGCAGGCGAGCGCCCGCCGGCGATGCCTTTGCATCGGCAAGGGTGTTCGACGCCCCGAGAAGCCGGGATATGGCACCCGCAGGGCGGCGTCCCAAGGCCGCCGGACGCGTTGCCCGATGCTCGTGATGCTCCAGCATCACCGCACATCGGTCGCCTTTCCGGGCGACCTTGGGACGCCGTCGTATGGGTGCCATATGTTGCATTCTATCCACTAGGTCGAGCCATGCGTCGGACGCATGGCGGCATTGCTCCCAGAGACCTAGAACCCGCGCCGCATAACGCTTATCTCCAGGATTAGACGAACGGCACCGGTATCTCATCGATCCATCGCCGTTCACCGTTGGAAAGCCCCCTGACCAACGGGTTAAATTTCGGGCCACATGCCCGAAATCGGGTCTTCGGATCCTACGTCTCCCAGACGTGAAGCCTCCCTGTATTATTAGGCCGGACCTTTTGGTCCGGCCGTTTTTTTGTGCCTCAGGCGAGCGTCTCGGTGTGGCCGTCGACGGCGAGCGCCTGGCCCGAGATCTTGGCGCCGGCGTCCGAGCAGACGAACACGATCATCGCCGCGATGTCTTGCGCCTCGACGAAGGTGCCGAGCGAGATCGTGCTCAGGTGGCGCTGGCGCGCGTCATCGAGCGTCTCGCCGCGCAGCTCGGCCTCGGCCGCGATGACGCGTTCGATGCGCTCGCCGGCCACCGGGCCCGGACAGATGGCGTTGACCCGGATGCCGAATTCGCCGAGTTCCATGGCGAGCGACTTGGTCATGCCGACGACCGCCCACTTCGACGCGGCATAGGGTCCGCGGTAGGGAAAGCCCATGATGCCGGCGGTCGACGACAGGCCGACGATCGAGCCGCCGCCAGCCGCCTTGAGCAACGGCACGGCGCGCTTCAGGCAGTAGAAATGGCCGTTGATGTTGACGTCGATGGTGCGCCGCCAGTCGTCGTCGGCCATGGTCTCGATGCCGCCGGTCGGCCCGGCGATGCCGGCGTTATTGACCAGCACGTCCAGGCCGCCCAGCGACGCCTCGGCCGCGTCGAACAGGCGGTCGACCTGGGCCGGGTCGGCGACGTCGGCGAGCGTCGCGCCGAGCCCCGGCACTTGCGCCTGGATCGCCGCGAGCTTGTCGGCGTCGACGTCGCAGATATGGACGCGCGCGCCGGCGTCGATGAACGCAATAGCCGTCGCCTTGCCGATGCCATCGGCTGCGGCGGTGATGATGACGCGCTTGCCTTCTAACCCGCTGGTCATGCCGCTCGCTCCCTAGTGGATAGAATCCAACATATGGTGCCCATACGATCCCATATCCCGGTTTCTCGGCAGGAGAGCGCCCGCCGGCGATGCATTTGCATCGGCAAGGGTGTTCGACGCCCCGAGAAGCCGGGATATGGCACCCGCAGGCCGGCGTCCCAAGGTCGCCGGACGCGTTGCCCGATGCTTGTGATGCTCCAGCATCACCGCACATCGGGCGCCTTTCCGGGCGACCTTGGGACGCCGTCGTATGGGTACCATATGGTGGATTCTATCCACTATTGCTTGGCCCGCAGGCCGATCGAGCCGCCCGCCTGCTTGGGCGTGGGCAAGTCGGCGTGTGCCGTCTCGATGGCGCGCAAGCGCGCCAGGATCGCCGCGGCGAACGGCGCCGCGCGCGGCTCCGCCATATCGACGTGAAGCCCCATCAACTCGTAGCTCGCGACCAGGCGGCCGTCGTCGCCCCGGCGCATGGTGTGAAACAAATGAAGCCGCTTGTCGTCGACACCGAGCACCTGGGTGGCCACCGCGAGCGCCGTCCCCTCGCCGACCTCGTCGAGAAAATTGATGTGCGCTTCGAGGGTGTAGACCGACGTCTCGGTGCGCTCGCGGTAGGCCTGGTCCATGCCGATATGGTCGTAGAAGACGTCCGTCGCGTTGCCGAAGACGAGCACGTAATAGGCCTCGTGCATGTGGCCGTTGTAGTCGACCCACTCGGGCCGGACCGGCTCGCCGTGCAGCGCGAGCGGCTCGGTCATCGGCCCTGCCACACGGGCTTGCGCTTCTCGGCGAAGGCGCGCGGACCCTCCTTGGCGTCCTCGGAGTCGTAGACCCGGTGAAACGACGGCAGCCGGCCGTCGTGGCGCATCGCCAAGGTCTCGGCGACCGTCAGGTACTCGGTCGCCAACGCGATCTCCTTGACCGCCGCGACCGCGAGCGGCGCCGCATCGGCGATCGCCTGGGCGATTTCGCGGGCCGTGTCCATGACCCGCGCGCCGGGCACGACGCGGTTGGCGAGGCCGCGCTCCAATGCCTCGGCGGCGTCCATGCGCCGCCCCGTGTAGAGGAGCTCGAGCGCCACCGCGCGGGGCAGCCTGGCCATCAGCCGCTTGATGCCGATCGGCGCCGGGATCAGCCCGACGTTGACCTCGCTCAGGAAGAACACCGAATGATCGGCCGCGACCATCAGATCGCAGGCGAGCGCGACCTCGAAACCGCCGGCGACGCAGTAGCCGTTGACCGCGGCGATCACCGGCTTGTCGAGATCGAGGAACTCGGTGACCCCGCCGAAGCCGCCCGAACCATAGTCGCTTTCGGTCTCGGAGCGGCCCTGGGCCTCGGCCTGGGCCGCCGCCTTGAGGTCCCAGCCGGCCGAGAAGAACTTGTCGCCGGCGCCGGTCAGGATGGCGACGCGCAAACTCGGATCGGCGGCGAATTCGGCGAACGCCTGGCCGATGCGCCGGCTCGCCGCGGCGTCGATCGCGTTGGCCGGCGGCCGGTCGAGCGTGATTTCGAGCACCGCGCCGCGTCGTTCGGTTCGCACCATGTCGGTCATGCTTTTCTCCTTATACCAAGGACCAGTGATAAAGACCCATAGAGACGGCTTGCCGTGGTTCTCGGCTAGGCGCGCCCGTCGCGGCGATGCAGCGCATCGCAAGATGGGCGGAACGACGACCGGGAGCCTCGGCAAGCCGCCCTTCGGGTCGCGTCCGCTTATCGCCGGAGGGCGTCAGGCAGCCTAGCCGATGCGCTGCATCGCCCGCGGCTCCCTTGCCTCACCGGCGAAAAGCGGACGCGATCTCTAGGGGCCTCTATCACTGGTCCTTGGTATTAGCCTTCACGCGGGCGCAACAGCGCGCGCGAGATGATGTGACGCTGAATCTCCGAGGTGCCGTCCCAGATGCGCTCGACCCGCGCGTCGCGCCAGAAGCGCTCGATCGGCAGATCCTCCATCAGGCCCATGCCGCCAAAGATCTGCACCGCGTTGTCGGTGACCCGGCCGAGCATTTCGGTGGCGTAGAGCTTGGCCATCGCGAAATCGGCGTCGGTCGCCGCGTCCTGATCGAGCTTCCAGGCACAGTTGAGCACCAGGAGCTCGGCCGCCGCGATCTCGGTCGCCATGTCGGCGAGTTTGAACGAGACGCCCTGGAAGCGGCCGATGGTCTGGCCGAACTGCTTGCGCGTCGCCGCCCAGTCGAGCGCCATCTCATGGACCCGCTGGGCGCGGCCGATGCAATGCGCCGCGACCGTCAGCCGGGTCGCGCCGAGCCACTCGTTGGCGACGTCGAAGCCGTGGTGCTCCGCGCCAAGCACCTGCTCAGGACCGACCCGGCAATCGGTGAATTCCAGTTCACAGTGATGGAAGCCCCGGTGCGACACCGAAGCCGAACCGCGCCGCACCTCGAAACCCGGCGTGCCCTTATCGATCAGGAAACTTGTGATCAGTTTCTTGCGCCCGCGCGGCGTTTCCTCCTCGCCCGAGGCGGCGAACAGGATCGCGAAATCGGCGCGGTCGGCATAGGAGATGAAGTGCTTGCGGCCGTTGATGACGTAACCATCGCCATCGCGCTCGGCCTTGGTCGTCATGGCGCGCAGGTCCGAGCCGGCGCCCGGCTCGGTCATCGCCAGGCACTCGACGCGCTCGCCGCGCACCGTCGGCAGCAGATAACGTTCGACCTGGGCGCCGGTGCAGGCGCGCAGGATGTTCGACGGCCGGTGCACGATGTACTGCAGGGCGAAGGCGGTGCGCCCCAGCTCGCGTTCCAGCAGCGTGACCGAGACCGCATCGAGGCCGCCACCGCCGATCTCCTCGGGCATGTTGGCGGCGTAGAAGCCGGCGGCGATGGCCTTGGCGCGGATCTCGGCGTCGAGTTCGGCCGGCACCTCGCCGGTGCGCTCGACCGCGTCCTCGTGGGGCATCAACTCCCGCGCGACGAAAGCGCGGACGCTGTCGACGATCAGCCGTTGCTCGGTCGAGAGTTCGAAGTCCATCGCGCACGCCCTACGCGGCGCCGGGGATCGCCATGCGCCCGCCGACCTGCTCGGGCACGGCCAAGTCGGCGTGCGCCGCCATGATCGCGTCGAGCGCCGCGCGCACCTCGGGCAGGATCGGCGATGTCTTGGGGCCCGCCGTATCGACGTGCAGCAGCATCTGCTCGGTCGTCGCCAGAAGCCCATCGTCGCCGCCGTGGTACATGGCATGGAAGATGTGCGCCCGCTTGTCGTCGAGGCCGAGGAGCTGGGTGGTGAAGCGCAGGGGTTCGCCCTCGGCCGCCTCGCGGTAGAAATTCAGATGCGATTCGGCCGTGTAGAACGAGTGCCCCGCGGCGCGGTAGCCCTCGTCGACGCCGATGTAGCGGAACAGCGCGTCCGAGGCCTCGCCGAAGGCATAGAGGTAGAAGCCCTCGCTCATGTGGCGGTTGTAGTCGACCCAGGCGGGCTCGACGACGCTCGCGAACAGCGCGAGCGGCGCGGCCACCGCATCGCCCGCCCGCCAAGGCGCGACGTCGCGCCGCGCGTAGCGGTCGCCGGCGTGGGCGCCGAGCCCGGCGCGATATTCGTCGCGCAGCCGCATCGTGTCGATCAACAGGTTGTCGCGCTCGCGCTCGAGGTCGCGGATCGAGCGCCCGGCCGCCTGCGCGTCGGTGCCCGCGATCATGCCCTCGATCAGCTCCTCGGTCAGCTCGGGCGGCTGGTGCTGGGTCCAGCTCTGCTCCTTCATGGCCGGGCCGAATTGCTCGAAGTAATGCTCGAGGCCGCCCGTGCCGCCGGCCAGATAGAAGGTCAGGCAGGGCCCGAAGTTGGCCAGCCTGAGGCCCGGGCCGTCGGCGATCGCGGCGTCGATCTCTTCGGTCGTCGCGCCGCCCTCGGCGACGATGTGCAGCACCTCGCGCCACATCGCCTCCTGCATGCGGTCCGAGACATAACCCGGCATCTCCTTGCGCACGCGCAGCGGCCGCATGCCGATATGGGCATAGAAGTCGAAGGCCGCGTCGACGGCATCGGCGGCGGTTCGCTCGCCGCCCAGCACCTCGCACAACGGCAGCAGATAGACCGGATTGAAGGGGTGGCCGATGACGACGCGCTCAGGCGTCGCGCAGTCGGCCTGGATAGCGGTCGGCATGAGGCCCGACGAGCTCGACGCCAGGACGACCTCGGGTCGCGCAACATCGTCCATGCGGGCGAACAGCGCGCGCTTGACCGCCTCGTTCTCGGGTGCGCATTCCTGCACGTAGTCGGCGCCGCCGACCGCGGCCTCGAGGTCGTCGGTGAACTCGATGTGCGTCGGATCCGCGCCCGGCGCGACGCCGACGCGCTGCAACGCAGGCCAGGCGTTGGCGACGTTGTCGCGCAGGCGTTCTTCGGCGCCCGGCGCCGGATCGGTGACCACGACGTCGATGCCGCGCGCTGCGAAGCGCGCCGCCCAGCCGCTGCCGATGACGCCACCGCCGACGACCGCGATGCGACGAATTTCGGCGGGTTTCGCTCTGACCATGACGGCTCACTCCGTGTTGCGCCACGCCAGCGCTTGGTACCCGATTCGCGACGCTGGCGAAAGTCCGATCTGTGCTATGACTCTCGGCCGTTGAACCGTGCTGCCAGGGAGGGCAACCGGTGAATGTTGCGGGCTGGTTGCGCGACCTCGGCCTCGATCAATACGCCGAGGCGTTCGCCGAGAACGAGATCGACGGCGAGACGTTGCCGGCGCTGACCGGCGACGACCTGAAGGAGATCGGCGTCGGCCCGCTCGGCCACCGCAAGAAGCTGCTCGCCGCGATCGCTGAATTGACGACCGAGGAACCGGCGGTGGCGGAAGAGGAAGCGGCCGCGCCGGCCGGCGAGCGGCGCCAGGTGACCGTGCTGTTCGCCGACATCGCGGGTTACACCAAACTTTCGAGCGCGCTCGGCGCCGAGGCGACCCACGCGCTGCTCAACCGCTATTTCGAGGCGGTCGACAGCATCGTCGAGCGCTATGGCGGCGCGGTCGACAAGCATATGGGCGACAATGTCATGGCGCTGTTCGGTGCACCGATCGCCCACGACGACGACCCGTTGCGCGCGGTGCGCGCCGCGCTCGACATTCACGAGCGGATGACGGCCCTGGCCGACGAGGCGGGCCACCCCTTGCGCGCCCACATCGGCATCGCCTCGGGCCAGGTCGTCGCCAGCGGCACGGGCAGCGAGACGCACCGCGAATACACCGTCACCGGCGATTCGGTGAACCTGGCATCGCGTTTGCAGGACACGGCGAAGCCCGGCGAGACGTTGATCTCGGACGCGCTTTATCGGGCTGTTGCCGAGGCGGTCGACTGCGAGTCGCTCGGCGACATCGCGGTCAAGGGCATAGACGCGCCGGTGCGCGCCTGGCGGGTCGGCGCGCTGCGCGCCGCCGACGACGGCGCGGATCGCGTCGCCTTCGTCGGCCGGCGCGCCGAGCTGACGCAGTTTTCCGGCGCCGCCGAGGCGTGCCGCGCGAACGGCGCAGGCCAGGCGATCGTCGTGCGCGCCGAGGCGGGCATGGGCAAGACCCGGTTGGTCGAGGAGTTCACCGCACTCGCCGCCGACCAGGGCTACGCCAGCCACCGCGGGCTGGTGCTCGATTTCGGCGTAGGCAAGGGCCAGGACGCGATCCGGACGGTGGTGCGCAGCCTGTTGGGCATCGCGCCCGGCGGCGGCAAGACGCTGCGCCAAGCGGCGGCCGACACGGCGATCGGCGACGGCATCATCGTGGCCGACCGGCGCGTCTTCCTCAACGACCTCTTGGACCTCGCGCAGCCGGTCGCCGATCGCGCGATGTACGATGCCATGGACAACGCGACACGCAACGACGGCAAGCGCGCCGTCGTCGCCGATCTGATCCGCGCCACGAGCGCGACCGCACCGATCGTCATCATCGTCGAAGACGTCCATTGGGCGGATCCGTTGTTGCTGAGCCATGTCGCGGCCATGGCGGCGGTGATTGCAGACTGCCCGGCGCTCTTGGTCATGACCTCGCGCATCGAGGGCGACCCGCTCGATGCGGCGTGGCGCGCGGCGACCGGCGGCTGCCCGCTGATGACCATCGACCTCGGCCCCTTGCGGCGCGACGAGGCGCTGACGCTCGCCGGCGCCTTCATCGACGCGACCGAAAAGTTCGCCCAGGACTGCATCGAGCGCGCCGGCGGCAACCCGCTGTTCCTCGAGCAACTGCTGCGCAACGCCGAAGAACGCGCCGACGAGGACATTCCCGCCTCGATCCAGAGCCTGGTGCTGGCGCGCATGGACCGCCTCGAACCCGCCGACAAGCGCGCGCTGCAGGCCGCCTCGGTGATCGGCCAGCGCTTCGCGCTCGACGTGCTCGGGCACCTGCTCGATGACGCCGACTATGACTGCGCCGGCCTGATCGAGCACCATCTGGCGCGGCCCGAGGGTGACGACTACCTGTTCGCCCACGCGCTGATCCGCGACGGCGTCTATGCCTCGCTCCTGAAGGCGACGCGGCACGAGCTACACGAGCGCGCGGCGGCGTGGTTCGCCGATCACGATCTGGTGCTGCGCGCCCAGCATCTCGAGCGCGCCGAACACCCATCCGCGGCATCCGCCTATCTGGAGGCTGCCCAGGCGCAGGCGGCACTCTATCACTATGACGTCGCGCTCCGTCTCGTCCGGCGCGGTTGCGAGTTGGCCGAAGGCACGACGGACGCCTTTGCACTCACCGCCTATCTTGGCGAGCTGCTGCACGATACCGGCGCTGTCGCCGACAGCATGGCGGCGAACCGGCGGGCGCTGGAGATCGCCGGTAACGACGTCGAGCGATGTCGGGCCTGGATCGGCCTCGCCGCCGTCATGCGGCTTACGAATGACTACGAGGACGCGCTCTCCCTGCTGGAGAAGGCCGAGCCGATCGCGGTGGCGCACGACCTCACGCTCGACCTCGCGCGCCTCTACCACTTGCGCGGCAACCTCTACTTCCCGCTCGGCCGGGTCAAGGCCTGCGGCGAGGCGCATGAAAAGGGTCTGGCCCATGCGCGCCAATCCGGCGATGCCGAGGCCGAGGCCCGCGCGCTCGGCGGCATGGGCGACGCCGCCTATATGCGCGGCCATATGCTCACGGCGCACCGAAACTTCAGCGACTGCGTCGCGCTGTCGCGCCGGCAGGGCTTCGGCAGGATCGAGATCGCCCACCAGCCGATGGCGGGGCTGACGCTGATGTATGCCAACCAATTTCGTGCCTCACGGGAGACCACGCTGGCCGCCGCCGACGCAGCCGCGCGGGTCGGCCGTCTGCGCGCCGAGCTCAACGCCGTCGCCTGCGCCTTCCACGCGATGGTCGATCTCGGCGAGATCGACGATGCCGATGCGCTGATGGCGCAATACAACGCCTTGATTGACAGGCTTGGCGCGCAAGCCTGGGAGCAGGCCGCATTGGCCGTCGAGGCGGTCGTGCAGCATATCCGGGGCCAGCATGACCAGGCGATCGACACGCTGCGACGCGCGCTGGTCCGCTCGCGCGAGACGACGACAGAATTCTACGGACCGATAATTCTGGCCCGCATCGCGGAGTTCACCGACGACCCCACCGAACGCGAACAAGCGCTCAGCGAAGGCGAGGCGATGCTCGAGGCGGGAACCATCGGGCACAACTATCTGAGCTTCTTCCGCCACGCCGTCGATGCCTGCCTCAAGGCCGGCGATTGGGACCGGGCGGAGCGCTACGCCGACGCGCTCGAGGACTACACCTGCGCTGAGCCGCTGCCCTGGTCCGACTTCTTCATCGCGCGCGGCCGGGCGCTTGTGGCTCATGGCCGCGGCGGACGTGACGAAACCACGATGCAGGAGCTGAAGCGCTTGCGCGATGAAGCCGAGCGGGTCGGTTTGAAGCCAGCCCTGCCGGCGCTCGACGCGGCGCTCGCCGAATCAGATTGATTTAAGCAGAAGGGAGGCAACGCCATGGATTTCACAGATAAACGCGTGCTGGTCACCGGCGCGAGCCGGGGCATCGGCAACGCGACCGCCGCGGCGTTCCTCGACCGCGGCGCCAGGATCGCGGTCAACGGCAGCTCGGCAGAGACGACCGCCCGGGCGGTCGAGGCGTTGGGCGGTGGCGCGATCGTCGCGGCGCCCGGCGATGTTGCCACCAAGGCGGGCTGCGACGCGGTGGTCGGCGCCGCACTCGACGGCCTCGGCGGGCTCGACATCCTGGTCAACAACGCCGGGGTCTACGAAACCGGCGCGGTCGGGGAATTCGACGAGGCCGCCTGGGACCGCATGATCGACATCAACGTCAAGGGCGTCTTCTTCTGCACCCGGGCGGCGATCGAGGCATTGCGCGCGAGCGGCGGCAACATCGTCAACACCGCTTCGGTCTCGGGCCTCATCGGGCACCCCGATTCGGCGGTCTACTGCGCCTCGAAGGGCGCGGTGGTCAACATGACCCGCGCGATGGCGCTCGAATTCGCGCCGACCGTCCGGGTCAACTGCATCTGCCCGGGCGGCGTCGACACCGACATGATGCGCCAGGGTCTCGCGCCCGGCGCCGAGGTCGAGGCGTCGCTCGCCGCGTCGGCCGCCGGGCACCCGCTCGAACGCATCGCGACCGCCGAGGAGATCGCCACCGGCATCCTCTACCTGGCTTCCTACGACGCGCGCTTCATCACCGGCGCGGCGCTCGCCATCGACGGCGGTCTCGCGGCCGGCCAGTGAACGGACGGACGGCATGAAATTCCGCTACGATCGCGTCGCGGTGACCGGCGGCAGCGGACGCCTCGGGCGTTATGTGGTCGCCGAGCTGGCCGCATACTGCGACGTTACCGTTGTCGACCTCGCGCCGCCCGGTGGCGACGACGCCTATGCCGCCGCCGACGTGCTCGACCTCGACGCGGGGCGCGGTGCGCTCGCGGGGCACCAGGCGGTGGTCCATCTGGCGGCGATCGACGCCGCCATCGAGGCGCCCGAGGAGGCGTTCTTCCGGACCAACGTCCAGGGCACCTGGAACGTGCTGCAGGCGGCCGAGGAGGCCGGCGCGCGCAAGGTCATCGTCTGTTCGTCGAGCTCGGCGGTCGGCCTCGGCCGCGACCATCCACCACAGTACCTGCCGATCGACGAAGATCATCCGATGGCGCCGACCGACGCCTACGGCATGAGCAAGCAGGTCTGCGAGACGATTGCCGCCGGCTTCGCGCGGCGCGGCGCGCTCGACGTGCTCTGCATCCGGCCCTGCCTGGTCGCCTTCCCCGGTTTCATCCACGACATGGCGACGCGGCTGGCGGCGGCCGACGGCGGCGCGGCGCCGCCCGTGCCGGCGCCCGAATGGTCGCGCGAGACGCTGCCCGACCCGCTGCCGATGACGCGTTCATTCGTCAGCCCGATCGATGTCGCGCGTTGCTTCCGCCATGCGCTGGCCGCCGATGACGCACCGTTCGGCGTCTTCTACGCGGTCGCCGCGGACAGTTGCAGCACGCTGCCGACGGTCGAGGTGGTGAGCCGCGAATTCGGCAACGCCCCCGAGGTCCGGGGCGCCTATGTCGCCGAGCCGCAAGCCGGCGCCTACAGCATCGGTCGCGCCCGCGAGGCACTCGGCTGGCAACCGCGCGACCACTGGACGGACTACGTTCGACGTGTCCTCGCCGGCGACGCCCCTTAAACGTAAGCCGTCCCTTAAAAGTAAGCAGTATACATTTACGGCACGGACATGGTGCCGACATTGTCTAATTAATGTATACTGCTTACGTTTAAATTTGGCCGTCGGCGTGGAGAGTCAGGGCGGCGGTGACGAAGGCGTTGGCGGGTGTCGGGACGCCCAGATCGGATCCTAAGCGGACGACGGCGCCCGACAGCCAGTCGAGCTCGAGCCGGTTGCCGCGCTTGAGGTCGCCGGCCATCGACGAGGTCATCTCGGCCGGCAGCGTGTCGGAAAAGGTGAGCCTCTTGGCGACCAGGTCGTCGTCGAGCGCGACGCCCTTGGCGCGCCCGACCGCCCAGGTCTCGGCCATGACCTCGGCGAGCAGACCGCGCGTTTCGGGGTCGTCACGCACCGGCCCGATCGGCTGGCGCGTGAGGCTGGTCAGCGCGCTCAGGCCGACCAGGAAAATGAATTTCTCCCAAATGCGCCGCTCGATGTCGCCTGACAGCCTGGCGTCGACGCCAGCCGCGGCAAGCGCCGCGATCAGCGCCTCGGCGCGCGGACTCTCGCGGCCGTCCAGCGCGCCGGCGATGACCGTCGCCATGGTGCCGGTGTGGCGGATGACGCCCGGCCGCTCGATCACCGCGGCGATCTGGCCGATGCCGCCGAGAACGTGTCCGCCACCCACAATTGCGGCGAGCCGGTGTGCGGCGTCGATGCCGTTCTGCAGCGAGACGACGGCCGTCTCGGGCCCGACCAGCGGCGCTGCGGCGCGCGCCGCCGCCTCGGTGTCCCACAGCTTGACGGTGACCAACACGACATCGACCGGGCCGATCGTCGCCGGGTCGTCGGTCGCCGTCGCCGGCTGGATATGGGCGTCGCCCAGCGCGCTCTCGATGTGCAGCCCGGTCTCGCGGATCGCCGCCAGATGCGCGCCGCGCGCGATGAAGGCGACGTCGTAGCCGGCGGCGGCGAGGCGGCCGCCGAAATAGCCGCCCACGCTACCGGCGCCCACGACACCGAATGTTGGTTTGCCGGTCATTTCAGATATCCGATGACGGTTTCGGCGATGGCGTCGGGCCGTTCGGGCAACAGCGCGTGCGAGGCGCCGGCCAGCTCGACCAGCGTGACGCGCTCGCCGAGCTCGCCCTTGAGCATGCGGCCGTTGGCGGGCAGCGCCATGCGGTCCTCGAGACCCTGGATGACCAGCAGCGGCGCCGAGCCGGCGTGCCACCACGCCTCGACCGGCGTCGCGCCGTCGGCGACGGCCTGCAGCGCCGCCGCCTTGGGCGACCAGCCATCGAGCCAAACGCCGGCGTCGTTACCGGCGGCGAAGAAGACCATGGCGATGGCGGCGCGCCGGTCGGCCTCGGGCGCGTCGAGCCGGAAGCAGACGTCGAAGGCGGCCGCCACGTCGTCGGGCACCGGCGCCATGCCGCCGGCGGCGAGCAGCACGACGCGGCGCACCAGATCGGGGCGCATCGTCGCCAGCATGCGCGCGACGCGGTTGCCATAGGCGTGGCCGATGACGTCGGCCGGGCCGCCGCCGAGCCGATCGATAACCGCCGCCGCGTCGCCGGCGAGCACGGCCAAGGTGATGTTCTCGTTGGAGCCGCGGCTCGCGCCGATGCCGCGCGGCTCGGGCATGACCACGCGGCGGCCGGCCTCCACCAGCCGTTCGGCGAGATCGGCGAAGTCGGCGACACTCCGGCCCTGCGACGGAATGACCAGCACCGTCGGCCCTTCGCCGCGCACGGTGACGCCGATGCGCGCATCGCTGGTGACCACTTCGTGGCGCTCGGCGTTCACTGTCCGGCTGCGCGCATAACTCGCCATAGGTATTCGGGCGTCAACGGCATGTCGACCTGGGTCACGCCCAAGGATGCGAGCGCATCGATCACGGCGTTGACAATTGCCGGCGGGCCGCCGATACAGCCGGCCTCGCCACAGCCCTTGGTGCCGAGCGGGTTGGCCGTGCACGGCGTGACGTTGCGCGCCGCGTCGAAGGCCGGCAGGTCGTCGGCGCGCGGCAGGCAGTAGTCCATCAACGAGCCCGACAGCAACTGCCCAGAACCGGCGTCGTAGACGCTGCGCTCGAAGACCGCCTGGCCGAGGCCCTGGGCGAGCGCGCCGTGCAGCTGGCCGTCGACGATCAGCGGGTTGACGACCAAGCCGAAATCGTCGACCGCGGTATAGGCGACGATGTCGAGCACACCGGTCTCGCGGTCGATCTCGACCTCGGCGATGTAGCAGCCGTTGGGAAACGTCTGCGCCTCGGCGTAGAAACGGAAGCGGCCCTCGATGCCGGCCGCGGCGCCGGCGGCGACCTCGGCGAGCCCAATCGCGCGGTCGGTGCCGGCGACCGTGAACCGGCCGTCGGCAAAGGTCAGATCGCGCGCCGACACCTCGAGCCGATCGGCGGCGAGCCCGGCCACCTTGTCGATCACGATGTCGGCCGCACCGCCGATCGCGCTGCCGGCGTGCGCCAGCGAGCGCGAAGCGACCGTGCCTTCGCCGTAGGCGATGGCGTCGGTATCGCCCTGCACCAGCCAAATATCGTCGAACGGCAGGCCGAGGCGCTCGGCGACGAGCTGCACGAAGGCGGTCTCGTGGCCCTGGCCGGTCGATTGCGAGCCGACCGCGACGCTGACCGCGCCACCGGGATCGAGACGGATCGTCGCCTCCTCGGCCGCGCCGCCGCCGCAGCGCTCGATATAGGTCGCCATGCCGAGGCCACGCAGTTTGCCGCGCACGGCGGCGCTGGCGCGGCGTTTCTCGAATGCCGGCCAATCGACGCGCGCCATGGCGTCATCCATGTTGCGCGCGAAATCGCCGTTGTCGTAGACCAGTCCCAGCGCCGTCGCATAGGGCATCGCCGCCGGCGCTATGAAGTTGCGCCGCCGGATGTCGTCCGGCGCGATGCCGATCTCGCGCGCGGCGGTCTCGATCAGGCGCTCGATGACATAGGCCGCCTCGGGCCGCCCCGCGCCGCGATAGGCGTCGGTCGGCACGGTGTTGGTGAAGACCGTCGTATACGCGGCCGACGCCGCCGGAATGTCATAGACGCCGCTCAACATCGACGCGCTCAGGATGGTCGAGATGAAGGCGCCGTGCGGCGACAGATAGGCGCCGAGGTTGACCGTCGTCGCGACTCGCAGGCCGAGGATGCGGTGCTCGGCGTCGAGCGCGAGCTCGGCGTGGGTCGCGTGGTCGCGCGCCTGGCTATCGCTGACGAAGCTTTCGCTGCGTTCGCCGATCCAGCGCACCGGCCGGCCGACCCGCCTGGCCGCCCACAGGACCAACGCCTGTTCGGCGTAGAGGAACGCCTTCATGCCGAAACCGCCACCGACGTCGGGCGTGACCACGCGCAACATTTTGGGGGGCATCTTGAGAACGTGGCCAGCGATGGCGTCGCGCAGCCCGTGGACGCCCTGGGTCCCGCTGGTCAGCGTATAGCGCCCCGTCGCCGCGTCGAAGTCGCCGATCGCGTTGCGCGGCTCCATCGAGGCGACGACGACGCGATTGTTGACCAGTTCGAGCGAAACCACCCGCGTGGCGCGCGCGAAAGCGGCGTCCGTGGCCGCCGCGTCGCCCAGCCGGTAAACGGTGCAGACGTTGCCCGGCGCCTCGTCCCGGATCTGCGGCTGGCCGGCTTTCGCCGCTGTCCGGGTGCCGGTAACGACCGCGAGCGGCGCGTACTCGACGGCGATGAGCTCGGCGGCGTCCTTGGCCTGGGCGAGGCTCTCGGCGACCACCAAGGCGACCGGCTCGCCGACGTGGCGCACCCGGCCCGCCGCCAGCAGCGGCCGGGGCGGCGTCGCCATCGGTGCGCCGTCCCAGTTGGGCACATCGTCCAGGCTGGGTAGTGTGCCAAGCCCGTCGGCGGCGACATCGGCGGCGGTCAAGACGGCGAGCACGCCGGGCGCCGCCGCCGCAGCCGCAGCCGCGGTGTCGATCGAGGCGATCTCGGCATGGGCGTGCGGCGATCGCAGCACGAAGCCATATGCCTGGTTCGCCATGGCGATGTCGTCGGTATAGCGACCCTGGCCGGTCAGAAACCGGTCGTCCTCGCGCCGGCGCAGCGCCTGACCGATGCCGAATTTCTCCATGACCGTGCATCTCCCCCGCCCTCGCCGGTCCGGCGTGACTTCGACAATCCGGGGCGGCGTCATGAAACTTGCGCGGTGGCGACGCGATTCGCAAGGTCGGCGTCGCCGGCGAGGCGCGATTTGTTCGTGTCATTCGGCCGCGATGTATGGTTCCCTTGTGGCAACGCACAGAGCCGGGATTACCGACGGCAACATGAGCGACGACGCTAAACGTCCTGAACGCATTTCGCTGGGCCGCTACTACAACGCCGCCCAGCTACGCGCCGACAGCTGGAACCGGCTCAAGGTGCTCGCCCAGCGCCGTGCGGAGAAGCGCTCTGCGGGTGTCGACACCGCCGGTCTGCATCACGAGTTCGCACAGGCGCTCGACACCCTCGAGCCGATCGAGAGCTATTGGGCGTTCCCCTCGAAGCAGGCCTTCGAGCATATCCGCATGTTGTTCGAACAGGGCGATGACAGCCGACTGGCGCGGCTGGTCGCGCGCATCGTGCGGGCCCTGGTCAGCCAGTCCTACCGGCGCGGCATGATCTCGATGGATTTCTATCACGACGCCGAGGACGAGGAGAACGACGATGCGATCCTCGAATCCTTCGCCGAGGCCGATGCCGCGCCGGACCGTCCCTATTTCGAGGTGCTCGTCGTCGACAACATCTCGGCGCACGACGAACGCACCCTGCGGTCGGGGCTGCGCGCCATGCGCCGGCCCGAGGACAGTTTCGTTTACGACGTGGTCGTCGTGCCGAGCTTCGAGGACGCCCTGATCGCGGTGCTGTTCAACCACAACCTACAGGCCGCCGTCATCCGCTACGGCTTTCCCTTCGCCTCGCGCCACAATCTCGATGTTCTGCACCGCTATCTCGAGGCCGTCGACGAGCGCGCGCTCGAGGGCCGGCCGGATGCCGACCACGGTCCCCTGCTCGGCCGCGTGATCGGCGAACTCAGACCCGAACTCGACTGCTATCTGGTGACCGATTCGGCGGTCGAGGACGTCGCCGGCGAGATCGCCCAGCACTTCCAGCGCATCTTCTACCGCCAGGAGGACTATCTCGAGCTGCATCTCAGCATTCTGCGCGGCATCGAACACCGCTACGAAACGCCGTTCTTCACCGCGCTGCGCGAGTACGCCAAGCAGCCGACCGGCGTGTTCCACGCCATGCCGATCTCGCGCGGCAAGTCGGTCACCAAGTCCCATTGGATCCAGGACATGGCGCGTTTTTACGGCATGAACATGTTCCTGGCCGAGACCTCGGCGACCTCGGGCGGCCTCGATTCACTGCTGCAACCGCTCGGGCCGATCAAGAAGGCCCAACAGCTCGCGGCCCGCGCTTTCGGCGCGCGCCATACCTTCTTCGTCACCAACGGCACCTCGACCGCCAACAAGGTGGTCATGCAGGCGCTCGTCACGCCGGGCGATATCGTCTTGGTCGACCGCGACTGCCACAAGTCGCTGCACTACGGCATGGTGCTGGGCGGCGGCTATGTCGATTATCTCGACGCCTATCCGCTACACGACTACTCGATGTACGGCGCCGTGCCGCTGCGCCAGATCAAGGCTCGCCTGCTGGCCTACAAACGCGCCGGCAAGCTCGACCGGGTCAAGCTTCTGGTGCTGACCAACTGCACCTTCGACGGGCTGATCTACAACGTCGAGCGGGTCATGGAGGAGTGCCTGGCAATCAAGCCCAACCTGGTGTTCCACTGGGACGAGGCGTGGTTCGCCTTCGCCAGTTTCGTGCCCGCCTACCGCCAGCGCACCGCCATGTACGTCGCCAACAGGCTGCGCCGGCGCTTTGCCGGCGAACGCTACCGCGCAGAATACGCGGCCTGGCGCGAAGACTTCGACAAGCTCGATGGCGACGCCGACGAGACCTGGCTCGACACGCGGCTGATGCCCGACCCCGATGTGGCGCGGGTGCGTGTCTATGCCACCCATTCGACGCACAAGACGCTGACCTCGCTGCGCCAGGGCTCGATGATTCACGTCAACGACCAGGACTACCGCGCCAAGGTCGAGGAGGCCTTCCACGAGGCCTATATGACACACACCTCGACCTCGCCGAACTACCAGATCCTCGCCTCGCTCGACATCGGCCGGCGTCAGGTCGAGCTCGAGGGCTTCGAGCTGGTGCAGAAGCAGATCGAGCTGGCCATGGTGCTGCGCGAACGCATCAAGACACACCCGCTGCTGTCGAAATATTTCCATTTCCTGACCATGGACCACCTGATCCCGGCCGAATACCGGCCGTCGGGCATCCAGGTCTACTACGACCCCGAGCGCGGCTGGTCGCGCATGGAGGAGGCCTGGGGCTCCGACGAGTTCGCACTCGACCCGTCACGGCTGACGCTGTTCGTCGGCAAGACGGGGACCGACGGCGATACCTTCAAGAACCGCGTGCTGATGGACCGCTACGGCATCCAGATCAACAAGACGTCGCGCAACACGGTGCTGTTCATGACCAACATCGGCACGACGCGCAGCTCGGTCGCCTACCTCATCGAGGTGCTCGTCAAGATCGCCGAGGAACTCGACGAGGAGTACGCCGAATCGAGCCCGATCGAACGGCGGCTGCACGACAAGCGCGTTGTGTCGTTGTGCGTGGACCTGCCGCCGCTGCCCGACTTCAGCCATTTTCACGATGCTTTCCGGCCCGACCCCGACGGCGACACGCCCGAGGGCGACATGCGCACCGCCTATTTCAAGGCCTACGACGACGCGCAGTGCCGCTATCTCGACATCGACGAGATCGGCCGCGCGATCGAGGGCGGCGAGGCGGTCGTCTCGGCGATGTTCGTCATCCCCTATCCGCCGGGATTCCCGATCCTGGTGCCGGGACAGGTGGTCAGCCGCGCGATCCTCGACTATATGGGCGCACTCGACGTCAAGGAGATCCACGGCTACCGCCCCGAGCTCGGCATGCGCGTCTTCACCGAAGAGGCGCTGGAGACGGCGAGCGGCGAAACCAAACGGGCAGCGGAGTAGTCCGTCGCGGCAAAGCTAAAATGAGGAACCACAGACACATAGAGGCACAGAGGTGAGGCCGCGTAGAGACGGGTTATTGTAAGGGCGGGTTTCAAACCCGTCCCTACGATAGTTTTCTCTGTGTCTCCGTGTCTCTGTGGTTCTATAAACCCGAGGCGTCGCGAAGGTACAAGCGACCGGGGATAGGGAGGCAGCCATGGCGCGCAGCGCGCAGAAGAAGAAACTCAACGGCATCTCGGAGATCCGGCGGTTCTTTCACCGCAACGAGTCGCCGATCTACTTCATCAGCGCGACCAATTTCAACCTGCTCGGGATCGATGAGTGGGTTAAAAATTTCAAATATATCAATTATTTAGACTGCTTCGACGGGCGCCATCCCAACGTCCTCGTGCCGAGCACCGACGACCACCCCGAGTTCGAGAGTATCGAGGACATCAACAACTACATGCTGCAGCACAAGGAGGTGCACGACTTCGTCAAGGGCCGCGGCAAGCGCCCCAAGGCGGTTTTCCTGATGTTCGACCGCGACACCGAACGGCTGGCGCGCGAGCTTGGCATGCAAGTCTGGTTCCCCAAGGCGCGGCTGCGCACCAAGGTCGACAACAAGATCGAGACCGTGCGTATCGGCGAGAAGGCCGGCGTGCCGAGCGTGCCCAACGTGCTGACCAAGGTCTCGAGTTATGACGCGTTGCGCAGGGCAAGCAAGGGGCTGGGCGAGGCGCTGGTGGTGCAGACCGCGTTCGGCGATTCGGGCCACACCACCTTCTTCATCTCGAACGAGGCCGACTGGCGGCGCCACGCCGACGAAATCGTCGGCCACGGCGAGGTCAAGATCATGAAGCGCATCAACTGCCTCGGCTCGACCATCGAGGCCTGCACCACCAAGGCGGGCACGATCGTCGGCCCGCTGCTTACCGAGCTGGTCGGCTTTCCCGCGCTGACGCCCTACAAGGGCGGCTGGTGCGGCAACGAGATCTTCCCCGAGGCGTTCACCCCCGAGATCCGCGCCGACGCGCGCGACTTGACCTTCCGCTTCGGCGAGCAGCTTCGTCAGGAGGGCTATCGCGGTTATTTCGACCTCGATTTCCTGATCGACACCGAGACCGGCGAGCTGTGGCTGGGCGAGCTCAACCCGCGCATCACGGGCGCCAGCTCGATGACCAACCACGCCGCCTTCGCGCACGCCGACGCGCCCTTGTTCCTGTTTCACCTGCTGGAATTCTCGGGCGTCGACTTCGACTTCGACGTCGATGCGCTCAACGACCGCTGGGCCGACCCGGCCAATATCGACAGCTGGAGCCAGATGGTCATCAAGCATACCGAGGACACGGTCGACATCCTGACGGCGGCGCCCGAAAGCGGCATCTGGCGGCTCGGCGACGATGGCGGCATCGAATACGCGCGCTTCGACTACCACCGCCGCGCCGTCGAGAACGAGCAGGAGGCCTTCTTCCTGCGTATCTCGGGCGCCGGCGACTACCGCTACGAGGGCGCCGATCTCGGCATCCTGATCACGCGCGGCCGGCTGATGACCAAGACCCACCGCCTGAACGCCCGCGCCAAGCGCTGGATCGCGGGCATCAAGGGCCGCTTCACCGGCCAGCCGCTGGGCCGCACGCCGATGCCCGCCGCGGCCACCGAGCAGCCGGTCTTCAAGATCCTGTGAAGCCCGGAATTCTCACCATGGACAGGTGCGGCACGGCGGATATCGGACGACAGGCTAGGAAAAGCGCGCCGCGCGATGCCAGTACTCCCTTGCACGATTCCACGGCACGTAGGATCGCGTTTCCCGTTTCCTCGGCAGGCGGGGGCGCGAAGGCGATGCCTTGGCATCGCAGAGCGTTCCCGACGCCCCGAGGGGGCGGGAAACGCGACCCGCAGGGCGGCCTTGCGCGGCCGCCGGCGGCGTTGCCCGGCGTTTGTGATGCGCCCAGCATCACGGCGCGCCGGGCGCCTTGCCGGACGACCACGCAAGGCCGTCCTACGTACCGTGGAATCGTGCAAGTGAGTACTCGCGCACCGGGCAAGCGCTTTGACGCGGCCTGTCGTCCGAGATCCGCCGCCCTTAAGGGTCGCGCCGGGCGGGGCGGGCGCGGCGTCGAGGGCCTTGCGCGTAGCCCAGGCTATGCGCCGCGGCCTTCTCCTGGCGGATCGACGCCGCCCGACGCGATGACGCGCCTGTCCATAGTGAGAACTCCGGGCTAGGGCCCCGGCATGGAGCTGACCTTCAAGGCCATCGACGAGGGCCTGGCTGGGCCTGAGTGGGCCGCGCTGTTCGCCGCCAAATGGCCGGCCTACCGCCGCTGGTACCTGGGCGACGGCATCGACGCGCGGCCGGGTTACACCGAATGCATCAAGGCGCTGCGCGCCCACATGCCCGAGATCGTGCCGATGTACGAGAGGCTCTGTGAGCTGGCCGGCGGCGGCGACCTCGAGGCGCGCTTCCTCAGCCTCTACCGGCCGCCCGCCTTCGTGCAGGGCTGCAGCCAGGCGGCGTGGACGCAAGGCGAACCGGTGCTGATGCGCAACTACGATTTCAGCCCGGCGCTCGCCGAGGGCACCATCCTCAAGAGCGGCTGGAACGGCGGCCGCGTCATCGCCTCGGTCGACTGCACCTGGGGCGTGCTCGACGGCATCAACGAGGCAGGCCTCGCGCTCAGCCTGACCTTCGGCGGGCGCAACGTGGTCGGCGACGGCTTCGCGATCTCGATCGTGCTGCGCTACATCCCCGAATTCTGCGCCACCGCGGCCGAGGCCGCCGAGGTGCTCGCCCGCGTGCCGGTCCACATGGCCTACAACGTGACCGCGCTCGACAAGTCGGGCGATTATCTGACGACCTACATCTCGCCCGACCGCGAGGCGATCGTGCGCCGCCTGGCGATCGCCACCAACCACCAGAAGCAGATCGAGTGGCACCGCCACGCGCGCGCCACCGCGACGCTCGAGCGCGAGCGCTTCCTGTTCTTCCGCCTGACCGACCCGCGCATGACCGAACGCAAGCTGGCCAATGCGTTCCTAAAATCGCCGCTCTATTCGACGTCGTACGAGACCGGTTTCGGCACGCTGTATACGGCGCTCTACTGGCCGGCCGCCGGCCGCGCCGAATACCGCTGGCCCGGCGCGACCTGGAAACAGTCGTTCGACCGCTTCGAGCCCGGCGAACGCCGCCAGGACTACGGCACGGCCACGCAGCGCTCGGCGGGTTGACGCGTCAGGCGCGGCGCAGCAGGTACATGCGCAGGTCGCCGTAGCCCTTGGCCGCAGGTACGGTGCCGACGTAGTCGCAGTCGAACTCGTGGCGCGGGTCGAGCGCCAGGCCGGCGGCGAAATGCTCGGTGACGTAGACGCAGCCCTCGGGCGTGATCGGCTCGATGCGCGCCGCCCGGCTGACGTGGGCGCCGAAGAAGTTGGTCGCGCCGACGATCGGGTCGATGGCCTCGTAGACCGGCCCGAAATGGCCGCCGAGGCGCAACGCGATAAACGCCGGCAGGCCCAAGTCGGCCAGCGACAGTACGGCCATCGCCGCCTGCAGGTCGAGCGCGCAGCGCGCGGCGGCGGCGATGTCGTCGAACACCAGGTAGACGCCGTCGCCCCAGGTGTTGCGGAAGAGGAGCGGGCCGGCGAACCGTTCGAGCACCCGAGCCATGGCGCCCAGCACCGCGCGCACGAAGACCGGCAGCTGGCGGTCGTCGAGCTTGCTGAAACCCTTGACGTCGCCGAACAGCATGGCCCGGTTGACCCGTCTGGTGACCGGCTCGGCCGGCTCGGCCGGCGCGGCCGGCTCGGGCGCCGCCGGCGCTGCCGCGCCGGCCGGGCACGGGATCACGGTCTGCGGATGGCCGATGTCGCGCCACAGCGCGGCGTCGACTGCGGTGCCGACCGTCCCCTTGGCCGGGCCGCCATCCCACAGCGCGACCTGGGCGACCGGGGCGTCGAGGTAGTGGCCGCGCAGCAGCGCGAGGCCCATGGCGAGGCGGCTGGCGTAGGCGAACAGCTCGTCGTCGCCGAGGTAATGGTCCTCGGTCGCATAGGTGACCGTCGCGGCCTTAGCCAGGCAGTCGCGCGCGCGGCCCTCCCAACCGGGCCCGCCGCGCCGCACCGAGGTGTCGAGGAACTCGTCCAAGGTAAACGGCAGCACCAGGTTGAGCTCGGCGCCGCGCGCCAAGAGCGCCTCGGCGAACAGGATGTCGGCGCCGCAGGCGATCGAGCCGTAGCCGAAGCGGGCGTCGACCTCATTCAGCTGCGCCGCGATCGCGGCCGCCGCCTCGTCCTCGCCCTCGGCCGGGAAGCGCCCGGGTTCGCCCGGCGCGGCGATCATATGGCCGGTGAAATGGACTACCCGCCCGGCGGCGAGCTCGTCGAGCAGCGCGTCGTCGAGGTTGAGCGCGCGGCAGATGTGGCGCAGCTGCTTGCGCGTCGTCGCGCGCGCGCCGAGATCGTCTCCATGCGCCGCCACCGCCGCGGCCAACGCCACCCTCGCGGCCTCGGTCTCGCCCAGGATCAAGCGCGCCTCGGCGACGGTCGCCGCTCGGTAGTAGGCCTCGACGCCCGCCGCCCCGGGCAGCGCCTCGATCTCGGCGATCAAACGTGCCGCGATGTCCCCGGCAACGTCGCGCTCGCCCGCGATGAGCCGCATGGTCGCCGTGTTGATGCCGGGAAAGTATGTCTTGGTGCGCTCATAGACTCGGCCATAGGCCTCGGCCGCGTCGTGCGCACGCCGCGCCCGTTCATCGCCCTCGGCCAGCCAGACCAGATCCTTGCCGAGCCGAGCGCCGAGCGCCGCGATGTCCTCGTCGTCGTCTTGGTCAAGCCCGTATTCGGCATAACGCGTCAACGCCGTCTCGGTCGCCCCCGAGCGCGCCAGCGCCATCACCGCGCGGTGCGCGAGCCATTTGTCGCCGGGATGCGCGTCCAGCCCGCGCAACGCCGCGTCGTAGGCGCGCAGCATCATGCCCCGCGTCTCGAAACTGCGCACCAGCGCGCGCCAGTCGTCGAGGCTGGCAGGGGGTTGGTCGGTGGCGGGCGGCGTGTCGGTCATCGGCGCAGCTTTTCGCAATCGACGCCGGCCCTCGGCCGGGCGTCGGACGGCGGGTCGGGGTCGAGGAGGAATTGCTCGCGCTGTTCCTTGGTGAGTTGCCGAGGGACGATGCAGCGCGCATAGTCGATCAGGGCTTGCGTGGTCGGAAAGTATGGCCAAAGTCGGGCCGTCTTGTCCTCGGACGCAGTTACGATGCGGCTGCCATCGGGGCTGAAGGCGGCATAGATCACGCTATCAGTGTGGCCGTGTAGAAAAGCGATTTCTTCGCCATTTGCTGAATCCCAAACGCGTGCGGTATTGTCCGCGGATGCCGTAACAATACGGTTGCCGTCTGGGCTGAAGTCAGCGTGCCCGACATCAAGCGTATGACCGCGTAGCACCCCAATCTCGGCGCCGCTGGCCACATCCCAAAGATTTACCTCGCCATGCCCCGAGGCAGTAACCACCAAATTTCCATTGGGACTGAAGGCTGCGTAGTTGACAAAGGCCTCGGATCCACGCAGGACGGCCATCTCCCCGCCGTTTTCCGTGTCCCAGATGCGCGCCGTGTTGTCCATGGCTGCAGTGACGACTCGGCGGCTATCGGGACTGAAGGCGACATGATTGATTCGTGTCTCATGGCCTCGGAGGATGGTCAGCTCATCGCCGCTCTCTGGGTCCCACAGCCGTGCGGTACGGTCAAATGATGCGGTGGCGACGCGGCGGCCGTTGGGACTGAAGATAGCGTGGTAGATCGGACCCGTGTGGCCGCTTAGGACGGTAAGTTCGACGCCGCTCAACGCATCCCACAGGCGCGCCGTGCCATCCATTGACGCCGTAACGACGCGGTCTCCATGAGGGCCGAATTCGGCGTAGGTAAGCTTTGCCTGGTGGCCGACAAGGACGGCAATTTCGGTGCCGCTCGCTGCATCCCACAGCCGGGCCGTACCATCATTTGACGCGGTAACGATGCGGTCGCCGTCAGGGCTGAAAGCACCATGGACGACGGTGTCATCATGACCTCGGAGGTTCCCAATTTCGGCGCCGTCGGCCACATCCCAAAGGCGCGTCGGCCCATCGACAGACGTGGTCAAAACCCGCCTTCCGTCGGGGCTGAATGCGGCGGAAGAAACTTTGCTCGAATGACCCTGTAAGACAGTGACGCGAGCACCGCTCGTTCCATCCCACAGGCGGGCTGTCCCGTCGGCCGACCCGGTGACAATTCGATTTCCGCCGGGGTGGTACGCGGCGTATCCGACCGAATACTCATGACCACGAAAAACGGCGATTTCGGAACCACTAGTCACATCCCACAGTCGCGCGGTGGCATCTCCCGAAGCAGTAATGACGAGTGACCCGTCAGGACTGAAGGTTGCGAAAAAGAGGTCCTGTTCATGGCCACGGAGGACGAAAATTTCCGAGCCACTCTCCGCGTCCCACAGCCGCGCCGTGCTATCCAACGAAGCGGTGACAACCAGGCTTCCGTCATAGTTGAAGTCGGTGTGCCAAACCGGGCCCACGTGCCCGGCGAGGACGGCAAGCTCGGCACCGCTGGTGACGTCCCACAAGCGTGCTGTCCCGTCGAATGACGCAGTGACAACGCGGTTTCCTCTGGGGTCGAACGCCGCATACACAACTGCGCTCTCATGGCCGCGTAGGACAGCGATCTCGACTCCCCCCGCCGCATCCCAGAGCCGCGCCGTATCATCGTAGGACGCGGTCACGATGCGGCTGCCGTCGGGACTGAAGGCGGCGTGCGCGACTTTGTCCTCGTGACCGCGCAGCACGGCGATCTCGACCCCGTCCTTCGCATCCCAAATTCGGGACGTTGAATCCATCGACGCAGTGAGGACTCGGCGTCCATTGGGACTGAACTCAGCGTGGTTGACCGGTGCCTCGTGGCCGCTCAGAACAGTGATCTCCGTACCGCTTGCTGAGTCCCATATACGTGCCGTCCGGTCCCATGAACTGGTTATGACATAGTCGCCATCGGAGCTGAAAGCAGCGTCCAGAACGTCACCCTTATGACCGCGAAGGACAGCGATCTCGGCGCCAGTTGTCGCATCCCATAGACGTGCCGTTCCACCCCACGACCCGGTGACGATAGTGAGTCGGACCCGATTTCCTTGGACACAGAATTGGCTTAATCGAAGTGTCCAAGGAGGACCGGAACATGACCGACAATTTTGAGAACAAAGTTGCTGTTGATGGGCCTGTGGTAAACGAGGGCGAGCTTGGCTCGTCCACGTTTTCCCCGGGCCAGGTTTCGCCGGCAGGCCCGCTGGGACTTGGCCAGCGGTGGACGGTGACGCGCAAGCGTGAGGTTGCCCTGCGGCTTTTGCGTGGCGAGCCGGTGGAACTTTTGTCGCGGCAGTTGGGCGTGGAGATTTTCCGGCTCGAGCAGTGGCGTGAGAAGGCGATCGCCGGGATCGATGCCTCGCTCAAGGAACGCAAGGGCGATCCGGTGAAGGCGGAACTGGACATCGCCATGAAGCGGATCGGGGAGTTGATCATGCAGGTGGAACTGCTGGAGGCCAAGACGGAGACGTCCGGCCCTTTGGGGCGGCGGAGGTCGCGGCGATGAGTGCCGCCACCTCTCCCGGCACGGGTTTGGCCTACGGCCTCCAGCGGGTCTGTGCGGCCTGGGGTTTTGCCCGTTCCTCGTTCTACGCCATGAAATCCCGGCAGCAGGCCACCGCTGAGCGCCCACCAGCAAAGCGCCGGGGACCGAAGCCCTCGATCTCGGACGAGGCTCTGCTGGTGGCCATCGAGGCCGACCTGGAGGCATCCCCCTGGGAGGGCGAGGGACACCGCAAGGTCTGGGCTCGGCTTCGGGTCTGTCGTGGCATCCGTGTTTCCCGCAAGCGGGGGCTCCGGGTGATGCGCGAGAACAACCTGCTCTCGCCCCATCGCTGCCGCCGCCGTGGCGGAAATCCCCATGTCGGTGAGATCATCACCCATGCCCCCAACCTCATGTGGGGCACGGACGGCGTTCGGGTGTTCACGGTGGACGACGGCTGGGGCTGGATATTCACCGCCATCGAGCATTGGAACGCCGAGTGCGTCGGCTGGCATGTGTGCAAGCGAGGCGACCGCTTCGCCGCCCTTCAGCCGATCTCCATGGGGCTTGCGAGGCTGTATGCCTCGACCTCCGCCGGTGCGGCGCGGGGGCTGGCCTTGCGGATGGATCACGGCTCCCAGTATCTGTCGGACCACTTCACCAACCAGATCAAGTTCTGGGGCATCCAGCCGTCCTACGCCTTCGTCGAACAGCCCCAGACCAACGGCGTCGCCGAGAGGTTCAATCGCACGCTCAAGGAACAGATCATCCATGGCCGCATCTACCGCAACATCGCGGAGCTGCGGAACGCCGTCCGCGGGTTCGTCGAACAGTACAATGCCCAGTGGATCGTGGAGAAGAACGGCTACCTGAGCCCCGCTCAAGCTCGTCAGGCGTGGCACACCGCGATGTCACTCAGGCCCGCCGCATGAGACAAACTTGTGTCCAAGGAACCGGGTGCGATACACCCGGTGACGATAGTGCGCCCGTCGGGACTAAACGCGACGCGCTCGACAGGCCCTTGGTGTCCTCGCAATATCGTCAACTCCCGATGCGAATACATGGCTCGGTAAAGAGCATTCTCGGCCCGAATAGCAAATGGACGGTCCGGATTTGTCATATCGTCTGGCAAAGCCTCCAAAGCAAGCAACAAGCCGTTGGTCGCGTTCCCCATCTCTGTCTGTCGGACCGAAAGTTCGGCCAGGCGCAAGCTCTCGGCGCGTGCCTTTTGCCACGCCTCGTCCCGCGCCTGGCGCTCGCCGTGGAACCAGATGCCGCCGACGACGAGAAGCGCGGCGACGCTCGCGGCCGCCACCTGGACGCGGCGCCAGGCGCTGCGGCGCTTATCGCGCTGCTTGAGTTCGTCGAAGTCGACGCCGAGCAAGCCGGCGAGCAGCTTGAGGCGGGCGTCGGGCTTGGCGTCCTTGCCCGGGCGGGCGTCGGCGGCGATCGGTTCGGTGCGTTGGTCGGTGTAGGCGCCGTCTTCGTCGATTTGGAAGCGCAGCGCCGGGCAGAAGCACTCCTCGGCCTCGCGCCCATCCTTGTCCGAGGCGTTCGGCTCGCCGCCGACGATCAGGCACAGGATGCGGTTCTCGCGTCCCAACCGCTTGAACTGGAGGACCTCCTCGTTGACCCAGATCGATTTGGCCGCCGATGGCGAGCAGATGACGATCAGATAGCGCGACTGTTCCAGGGCATCGCGGATCGTTGCGCCGAGATCGGCCGAGGTCGGCAATTCCTCGCGATCGCGAAAGATCGGGTAGGGGCGCTTCGGGACGACGCCGTCACGCGATGTCCGGCCGACCAAACGCTTGGGCGTCCGGTAGCGCTCAATCGCTTGGTGCAGCCACTTGCCCCAGCCGTCGTCGTCGTGGCTGTAGCTTATGAACGCCCAATATTTCGGATCACCGGTCATTGCTGATTGCCATTAGAGCATAATCCGACCGATCGGAATCGGTCGGAATATGCCAGCCCGCGACCGCGGGCCGATCGGCGAAAGCATGCGCGGCGATTGAGCGCAGGTCACTTTTACGCAGTTAAGGTGACCGTTTCATGCTTGAAACCACAGCCGAGAGCACCGAATAAGTTGCGCGGCGGCGGGGTGAAGATTCTTCTGGCGCGGCGCGAAAAATCTGCTATAGAGCGGGCGCCCGGACGTCGGCCCGAAAGCGGCCCGCGCCGGGCTTGTTATCAACGGCCCAAAATCAGCCGCGGGCGAGCGGATCGCCACGCGGGACGGGCCTAAGGACACGGCGAATGAACATGTTGAATAAATCGATTTCGCGGTCGATACCGGCCGCCCTGTTGGCCCTTGCGCTGGTCTTCGGCGGCCCCGCCGCGGCGAGCCCCGAGGGCGCGGCCAAGTTCGTCCAGCGGGTCGCCGATGATGTCATCGGCCTGGTCTCCGACACCTCGGTTGCGGCGGCGCGGCGCGAGCGAATGCTGGCCGATGAGTTCCAGGCCAGCTTCGACCTGGCGACCATCAGCCGCTACACCCTCGGCCGCTACTGGGACACCGCGACCGTTGCCGAGCGCGCCGAGTATCGGGCGCTGTTCGTCGATTATCTGGTGCGCAAATACGTCGGCCTGACGCGATTCGCCTATGGCGGCGAGCGGCTCGTGGTGACCGCGACGCAGGCCGCCGATGCGACGAACACCATGGTGACGAGCCGCATCGAGCGGTCCGAGGGCGACCCCGTCACGGTAGTCTGGCAGGTGCGCGACGCCGACGGAACCTATCTCGCCATCGACGCGGTCGTCGAGGGCGTCAGCCTGGTGCGCGCGCTGCGCGAGGAGTTCACCTCGGTGGTGCGCAACAACGGCGGCGAGGTCGGCACGCTGATCGCGATGATGCGCGACGTGCTCGACGAAACCGGCTGACGCCGCCAAACGGGTCCGGAGACAACGCCATGGCCAAGCCCAAGGTCGTCGTCACGCGCCGCTGGCCGATGCCGGTCGAGGCGCGCCTCGCCGAGCTGTTCAACACGACGCTCAACGCCGACGATCACCGCATGGGCACGGCCGAGCTGCAGGACGCGATGCGCGCGGCGGATGCGCTGCTGCCCACCGTGACCGACCGAATCTCGGCCGAGGTGCTCGGCGCCAGCCCGCGCAAGGCGCGCATCATCGGCAGCTTCGGCGTCGGCTTCAACCACATCGACCTCGACGCCGCCAAGGCCGCCGGGCTGACCATCACCAACACGCCCGAGGTGCTGACCGATTGCACCGCCGACATCGCCATGACGCTGCTGCTGATGATCGCCCGGCGTGCCGGCGAGGGCGAGCGGCTGGTGCGCGCCAAGGCGTGGCATGGCTGGGGCCCGACCCACATGATGGGCGCCAAGGTGGCCGGCAAGACGCTCGGCCTGATCGGGCTCGGGCGGATCGGCCGGGCGCTCGCCAAGCGGGCGCATTTCGGCTTCGACATGTCGATCCTGTTCTACGACCCCTTCCCGCCCCCTCAGGCCGAGATCGACGCCCTCGGCGCCGAACGATGCGACACCATCGAGGAGCTGCTGGCGCGCGCCGATTTCGTCTCGCTGCACTGTCCGGCGAGCGAGGAGACGCACCATTTGATGAACGCCGAGCGGCTCGCTCAGATGAAGCCCGGCGCCTATCTGGTGAATTCATCGCGCGGCGATGTGGTCGATGAGGCGGCGCTTGCCGAGGCACTCGCCGGCGGCGTCATCGCCGGCGCGGCGCTCGACGTCTTCGAGGCCGAGCCAAAGGTCACCGAGGCGCTGCTTTCGATGGACAACGTGGTGATGTTCCCGCATCTCGGCAGCGCCTCGCTCGAGACGCGCGTCGCCATGGGCATGCGCGTCATCGACAACGTCTCGGCGTTCTTCGCCGGCGAAACGCCGCCCGACAAGGTGGTCTAGTTCAATTTCCGGTCATCTTTGCTACGCAAAGATGACCTGCGCTCAATCGCCGCGCTGGCTCTCGCCGAACGGTCGGCGGCGCGCCCTCTTGTCCCATTAAGACTGGCGCGCGCTGGGTTCAGCCGGCGCCGGGCAAATGCGTCGGCAGCGCGTCGCGCAGCGGCCGGATGTAGTCAATTTCAACGCCGCAGCAGCCGCCGATCACCTGAACGCCGCCGGCGACGCAGGCCTTGGCCCACTCGACGAACTCGTCGGGCCCGTAGCGCGTCGGCACGCTCTCGTTGCGGTAGCGCGCCGTGTAGTCGCTGCGCTCGGCCTCGGGATAGACGCCGATCGGCCCCGGCCACTTCGCGCGCACGACGTCGAGCGCCGCGTCGGTCGCGTCGATTGGTGAATGGAAGACGTTGACCACCGAGCCGCCGAGCGCGACCACCTCGTCGAAGCCGTCGGCGAGCGTCAACTCGGAGGCGTAGCCGATCAACGGCGTCGTGCCGCCTTCCGCGAGGTGACATTTGAAGCCGACCCAGGTCGGCAGACCGGTGGCGACGCAGGCCTCGGTGACCCACTGGCGGTGCTGATGGCCGCCGGTCGATTCGGCGATCATCAGGTCGACGCCCGCGTCCGCGAGGATCTCGGCCTGCTCGCGCAGATTGGCCTTGGCCTGCGCCTCGGACGTCTCGGTGCGCCGCCGGTCGCTGCGCCACGACGATTCGGTGGCAACCTTCAGCCCGTAGTTCGAGACCGAGCCGCCGATCAGCACCGGCCGGTCCTTGGCGCGGCGGTCGCGCGCCTCCTGCGCCAGCATCACGGCGCGCAGGTTCAACTCGGCGGTCAGCTCGGCCATACCGAGCGGCTCGAGATTGTGGCGCGCCGACGAGTAGGTGTTGACGGTAATCACGTCGACCCCGGCGTCGATATAGTTCTCGTGCATGCGCTTGACCGTATATGGGCTGGTGTGCAGCGCCGTCGCCGCCCAGGCGTGGCTGTTCATCGGCACGTCCATGGTCTGGAGCTGGGTGCCGATGGCGCCATCGAGGATGATCACTTCCTTGTTGTCGAGCCGTTGCTGAAGACCGTTGTATTCGCTCATGGTCGCCTCCGGTTGAAACTGCTAGCTCACCTTATGCGAGCCGCCGAATACGCGCCAGCCCGGCCTTCTCGCCATGGACAGGTGCGGCACGGCGGATATCGGACGACAGTCTAGGAAAAGCGTGCAGCGCGATGCTGTCGCATCGGGCAAGCGCTTTGACGCCGCCTGTCGTCCGAGATCCGCCGCCCTTAAGGGTCGCGCCGGGCGGGCCGCCCGCGGTGTCGAAGACCTTGACCGTAGCCCAGGCCACGCGCGGCGGCCTTCTCCTGGCGGATCGGCTCCACCCGACGCGATGACGCGCCTGTCCATAGTGAGAAGTCCGGGCTAGCGTTCCGACTCGCCGATCGCGGCCATCTTCCGGCGCCGGCGGCGCGCGAAGAAGCCGAGGATTGGCTCGGGCGGCAGCCACGCCGGCTTCGGCACCGAGAGCTGAATATCGAGCAGCTCCGAACCGGCGCCGACGATCATGTCGGCGAGCAGGCCGCCCGCGGTCGTGCCGCGGGCCAGGTTGGCGCCGTTGCAGGCGATCGAGCCCCAAATGCCGTCGTCGAGCCGGCCGAAGATGTGGCCGCCATTGCGCGTGCTGCCGACGATGCCGCCCCAGGTGTCGACGATCTCGACGCCGGCGAGCCCCGGCCAGCGCTTGGCGATCGAGGCGCGGTGCTGCGCGCGCATCTCGACCAGCGTCGCGGCCTCGATGCGTTGGCCGGGGAGGTATGAGAAGCCGTTGCGCATGAGGATGCGGTTGTCGGTGGTGCGCCGCACCGTTGAGCCCCCGACGACGCCGGGCAATATGCCCCAGGGCCCCGCGTCACCGACCGCGTCGAGCTCGGCGCCGGAAAGCGGCCGGGTCAAACTCGCAAACAGCGCGCCCGGCGCCATGCGATTGCGCCCGAACCCGAGCGCGGGCGAGAACGTATTGGTGCAGAGGACCAGCCCGTCGGTCTCGATCTCGCCGTCCGCGACGGTCAGGCGGAGAGGCCGGCCTCGATTAATTTCGACGACCGGCGTCTGTTCGTAGACATCGACGTTGTTGGGCAGCGTGCGCGCGAGCCCGCGGCACAGCGCCGCCGGCTGCACCAGAACGGTGCCGTCGGCGATGACGCCCGAGGTATAGAAGTCCGTGCCGGTGAGCCCCGCCAGCGCCGCCCGGTCGAGCGGCCGGGCCTCATGTCCGAGCATCTCGAGCCCGTTTGCGCGGTCGTGTACGCCCTCGTCGCCGAGCTCACCGGCCCCTGCCCAGAGCATGCCGAACTCGTGCCACTGGCACTCGATCTGGTTCTTGCCGACCAGATGGCGGAGCGTCTCGACGCCGTGCGCGTGCAAGCGCGCATCGCGAAACAGCGTCTCCGGATCGTTGCCGTGGCCCGTCGCGCGCATGAAATTGCAGTGCAGCAGGAAGCCCGAGTTCCGCCCCGATGTGCCGCCGCCGACGCGTTCCGCCTCGACCAGCAAAATGTGCTTGTCGGGCAGATGCTCGGCGAGTCGCCGGGCGGCGGCGAGCCCGGTCACGCCCGCCCCGACGACGGCCCAGTCGGCCTTGACCGTGCCGGTGACGCGCCGTGCCGGCGGCGGGTCGGGCAAGGCGTTGAACCAGCCGTTGCCGGTGCCGAAGTTGGGGGTCAGTGTTTCGGCCATCAGGCCCACTCCTCGTCCAAACCGTTCGAGGTCGATCAGTCGGCCCAGACCTCGCCGTCGAGCGTTATCCCCAAACCGAGGATCGTGCGATTGGCATAGGCGAAGTAGCCGGCCACCTGATTGACCTCGAGAATTTCGCCGTCGTTCGCGCCGGCGTTGCGCAGTTCCCGAATCGTCTGTTCGGTGACCGACGTTGGCTCGCGTGTGACCGTCGCCGCGTAGCGCAACAGCGCCAGATGCTTGCCGTCGAACGCGTCGTCGATTCTGTCGTCGAGCAGCGCGTCGACGATGGCGCGCCATTCGCCGGTCTCGCCCTCGAAGGCCAAGCCGCCGTAATGGTCATGATGGTCGATGCAGTATGCGCAGCGATTCAGCGCGCTCACATGGACGCCGACGGCCTCGAGGAACCAGAGCGGCAGCTCGTTGGCGGTATGGCCGAGCACGGCGCGGTAGAACGCCATATGACCCTCGAGCAGATGCGGCCGGAGCGAATGCGCGGTGATGATGTTGGACACCGTGTCGTTCGGCCGCTTGTAGCGATCGTAGAGCGTCTTGAGACGACCGCTGGCGTCCTCGAACGGCACGAAATCGATCCAGGTCATGGCATCCCCCCGCTTCCCTCGGCGCCATCATGCGCCGGATGCGTGGCCGACGCCAACGGCCCCGCCGGGCTACTCGATACGGAAGTGCGCGTCGCGCGGCGTCAGCTCGGGTCCGTTGATCGGCGTGATGTCCTGCGGACAGGCGGAGAAGACGACTACCAGGTCCATCTCGGCGCGCAGCACGAGATCGTCGCCGGGCTTCGAGGCGGGCGCCCGCCGGTCGATCGCGCCGTTCTCCACGACAGGCGTGTTCATGAACAGGTTCAAGGGGTTCGGCGTTTCGGCCACGGCGATGCCGAGCGCCGCCAAGGGTGTGGGTCTGGTATGGAAAATCTAAGTCATTGATTTAGTGCGTTTTTTGTGTCGAGACGAACGGCCGAAATCGGCTATTCGTGACAATGGGCCGCTCCAAGGCAGGATTTTGTTACGACGGCAGGGTCGAGCAGGGGAAGGTGGGAACGCTCCGCACCGCCAGAAGCGGTACGATGCCGTGTCTCGAAACCCAACATCGGGAGCATTCCCATGGCAGTATCCCCGCCTCCGGCGCCTTCGTCCATCGATCTTTCCGGCCTGCCTCCTCGGGTCGTCGAGGCGGCCGCCCGGGTGCTCGCACTGTGTCGCGAGGAGCTTCGTTCCGAGCCGCGCCCCGAGGCGCCCGAGGAGGTCGAGTTGCGGGTGCGTGAGGCCACGAACGAGTTCGCTCGCGATGTCATGGGCGCCGTCATCGAGAACCGGGACGATGGCGCTTCCCGGATCGAGCGGGACGGGCAGAGCTGGTTCCGGGTCGCGGTGACGCCGAAGACGATCATGACCTCGCTCGGTCCGGTGACCTACCGGCGAGCGCGTTACCGCAGCGGCGCGAGCGGGGCATCGCCGGTGCCGGTCGACGAGAGCCTGGGCCTCGTCGACGATTACCTGACGCGGCCGGCGGCCGAGCTCGGTCTGCTGATGATGGGTCACTGCACGGCCCGGGAAGCGGCGGCGTTCTTTGCGAAGACCGGCGCCATGACGCCGTCGGTGAGCACCCTGCAGCGCCTGACCCTGAGCATGCACGAATGCTGGGAGAGCCTCGGCCCGGAGACGCTGGGCAGCATCCGTGAGGCCGAGGGCATACCGCAGGACGCGACCACCGCCTCGGTCTCCCTCGACGGCGTCATGGTGCCGCTGAGACCCGGCGAGGACGGTCGCGCCAAGGCCTCCTGGCGCGAGGCTGCCTGCGGCACGGTCTCCTTCCACGACGCCGAGGGCAAGCGCCTGAAGACCCTCTATCTCGGCCGCATGCCGGAGAGCGGCAAGCTCACGCTGAAGGCGCAGCTTGCAAGCGAAGTCGCACACATCAGGCGAGCACGCCCCGAGATCGGGATCGTCGCTATCGCCGATGGCGCCGCCGACAACTGGACCTTCCTGGAGACCCTGTCGCCCGAAACCGAGGTGATCGACTTCTGGCATGCTTGCGAACATCTGCAAACCGCGTCCGACCATGCCGTGGCGCCCGGCTGGTTCGAGAAGTACCGCGAGATCCTCCGTCACGATCCCCGTGGCGTCGCCAAGGTGATCCGGGCGCTGCGCCACCTTCGCGATGCCGCCGCTGCGCCGGACCGGGCCGAGACCGAGCGGGAACTCGCCTTCTTCCGCAAGCATCGCCATCGCATGCGCTACCACGCCCTGAAGGAAGAGGGCATCGCCATCGGCTCAGGCGTGGTCGAAGCTGCCAACAAGACCCTGGTGACACAGCGCATGAAGCGCTCCGGCATGCGCTGGCGGATCGTCGGCGGACAGGCTGTTCTGACCTTCCGCGCCCTGATCAAATCCGGCCGCTTCGAGCGGGCATGGAAGGCCCTGATCAGCGCAACCGACACACCGGCCAACGACAACATCAGTCCACGTGCAGCAGCCATGGCAATCGCTGCCTGAACTCAACGAACCAAGCCGCAGACATCACTGCCATGCGAGACTCGCACCCGCCGCCAATGCCTCGTGAAGGTTGTCCTCGCAGTTTCGGTGGTAGGCCTCGACGCCGAGTTCCCGGTAGATCTCGCGGCTGCAGGCGCAGAGCAGCGTGTCATGCAGGCCGGGCGAATTGTCCTCGACCAGGGTCAACATGGGCCGCCGCCGGTTGCTCACCTGGGCGTCGCCGACCGCCGGATAGATGCGGCTGTTGACCGAGCGCGAATGCGCCATCGACATGTGCTCGGCCGCATCGGCCGCGTTGAACGCCCAGGTGTCGAGCACTTGCGTGCCATGCGTGTTGATCACGCGCACGCACTGCCTCGCCGCGACACGGGCGGCGATGCCTTGCGCGGCCGGAATGCGGATCCTCTCTTCTGCGTTCATGTCCCCTCCTTCTGTCGATTGGACGATTGTGCCGAACAATGCAATGGTTTGCGCGGAATTCGTCGTGATGGAGGCCCGACCATGCGCGCCATCGTCGTTGAGAGGCCCGGCGGCCTCGAGGCGCTCGAGCTGCGCCAGGTTGCCGAGCCCGAGATCGGACCGGACGACGTGCTGATCGACGTCGCCTATTGTGGCTGCAATTGGGCTGATACCCAGCGGCGCGCCGGCAGCTACCCGCATCCGGTCGATTATCCCGACATCATCGGGCGCGAGGTCGCGGGCACCGTCGCCGAGCTCGGCGACGCCGTCGAGGGCCTCGCGCTCGGCGACCGCGTCGCGGCGAGCGCCTGGAGCGGCGGCTACGCCGAGCGCTGCGCCGCCAAGGCCGATATGGTGACGCTGCTGCCCGACGCGGTGCCGCTCGACGTCGGCGCCGCGTTCCAGGTCCAGGGACAGACCGCCTATCACATGCTCCATACGGTCTATGGCGTGAAGGCGGGCGACACGGTTCTGGTTCACGCCGCCGGTGGCGGCGTCGGCCTGATGGTCGTCCAGCTCGCGGTTCACGCCGGCGCCACGGTCATCGGCACGGCGACCGGCAGGCCGGCCTATCATCCTTGCGATTTGTTGAAGCTCTACATCTACGGCTATCTCAACCGGGTTCAGTCGAGCCGTCGGCTCGAGAGGGAGGCCGGGCGCAATGTGGAAGTGATGTGGCTGGTCGGCCGGCTGGCGCCGGATCACAAGACGATCGCCGACTTCCGCAAGGACAACGGCCGTGCGATCCGCAAGGTCTGCGCCCGGTTCGTCGCGCTGTGCCGGCAACTCGGGCTGTTCGCCGAGGCGAGCGTGGCGATCGATGGCTCGAAGTTCAAGGCGGTCAACAGCCGGGACAGGAACTTCACGCGGGCCAAGATGGCGCGGCGGGTGGCGCAGATCGAGGAGAGCGTTGCGCGCTATCTGGACCAGTTGGACAGCGCCGACCGGCAAGAGCCGTCGCTGGCGCGCACGACCAAGACGACTCGTCTGGCCGACAAGATCGCGATCCTCAAGGAGGAGATGCGGCGCCTGAAGGCGCTTGAAGTCGAGCGGCGTGCGAGCCCGGACCAGCAGATCTCTCTGAGCGATCCCGATGCCCGCTCGATGGCGACGAGCGGCCGGGGTTCCGGCGTGGTCGGCTACAACGTTCAGGCCGCCGTCGACACCAAGCACCACCTGATCGTCGCCCACGAGGTGACCAATCAGGGCACCGACCGCGCCCAGCTCTCAGCCATGGCGAAGCGGACCAAGGCGGCTCTGGAGACCGACGAGTTGGATGTCGTTGCCGATCGCGGCTACTACAACGGCAAGGAGATTCTGGCCTGCGATGAGGCCGGCATCACCGTCACATTGCCTAAGCCGCTGACCTCTGGAGCCAAGGCCAAGGGCCGCTTCGGCAAACAGGACTTCGTCTATCTGGCCGCCGACGATGTCTATCGCTGCCCGGCCGGCGAGCGTTTGGTCTACCGCTTCACCAGCCAGGAGAGGGGGCTGAGCATGCAGCGCTACTGGACCAACGCCTGTCAGGGATGCGCCATCAAGCATCGCTGCACCACGGCCAAGCAGCGCCGCATCACCCGTTGGCAGCACGAACACATTCTCGAGGCCGTCGAGAGGCGGCTCGACGAGCACCCGGAGGCGATGCGTCGGCGGCGCGAGACGGCCGAGCATCCCTTCGGCACCCTCAAGGCCTGGATGGGCGCGACGCACTTCCAGATGAAGACGCTGAAGCGGGTGAGGACCGAGATGGCCTTGCACGTGCTGGCCTACAATCTCAAGCGCGTCATGAACATCATGGGCATCGACCCGCTGATCGCGGCGATCAGGACGGCATAGGCGCCCCTGCGCCGACAATTACGCCTATACCCGGCCACATCGCGGCTCACAACGGCGCCAGCCGGCCGAAAAGCCCGCACGAGCGGCGAAAATCCATAATCCCGGAAAACACGTCCCGACTGATCATCCAAACCCAAAGACGCGCCACACAGAAATAGCAGCAAACGTTTTCACACAGGCTGGACCCTCGGCTGACCTTGGTAGGGCACAATCAGCCCAGTAACTCGGAAACCAGGAGAAAAATTATGCCCCAACCAGTGTGTGCGATCGTCGGTGCCGGCGAGGGTCTCGGCCGCTCGCTGGCGGCCAAGTTCGCCGGCGAAGGATTCGACATCGCCCTGATCTCGCGGTCCGAGAAAGGCAGCAGCGCCGCGGCCGCGGCAGCAGCCGGGGCCAACGCCGGGGCGAACGTCAAATTCTTTGCGGCCGACGCCACGCAGCCGGACACCATCGAACAGGCGCTCGCAAACATCGTCGGTGAAATGGGCGAAGTGGACGTCCTCATTTACAATGCCCGCGGCAGTTTCACGTTACACGAACCCCTCGAGATGACCTACGCGGAACTCGACGAGGTCTTCCGTCTGGAGGTCGTCGGTGCCTTCGCGGCGGCCAAATCGGTGCTGCCCGCCATGCGGCAACGTAGGCGTGGCAGCGTGCTGTTCTCGAGCGCGACCGCCGCGCTGCGCGGCTCGGCCACGCATCCGCTCTATGCCATCGGCAAGTTCGGGCTGCGCGCGTTGTCGCAATGTCTGGCCAAGGCCTATTCGAAGGACGGCGTGCACATCGTGCACGTCAGGCTGGACTGCGATCTGGACGTGCCGTTGATGCGCGACTACCACGGCGACAGCTTCAATCCCGAGACAGCGGCGAACACCGACGATGTGGCGGAAACCTATTGGTGGGCGCACCAACAGCCAAAATCCGCCTGGAGCAACGAGATCGAACTCAGGCCCTATACGGAGCGGTGGACCTGTTAATCACAATCGCTTCTTCCCAGCGATCAACCCGGCGGACCTTCCTCGAACGTTGGCAGGTCATCGGTGATTTCGTGCCAGCCGGCCTTGTAGGCGACGAATATGTGGTCGACCGGCTTGATGCCGGGATCGTCATCCAATGCACCCAATGGAATGACCGCAACTTTGCGCTCGGCGTCGAGGCGCGGCATGGCCGAGCTGCAAATGTCGCAGAAGACTTGGGTGAAGTAGCGCGCGTCGGGAAGTTTGTAGCTCTTCAGGTGGTCCTCGCCCTTGAGGAAACGGACGCCGTCCATGGACGTGAAGCCGTTGCTCGCGTGAGCGGCCGCGCGCGCGTGACGACAGCGCGAACAATGACAATTGTGCGCCACCTTGAACGGCTCGGTGACATGGAACTCGATGGCGCCGCATTGACAGCTACCTCGGACAACGCCCTCCGGCCCGTCGGCAAGCAGCTTGCCATCGACGCTCGGGAGTCCGGATTCAACGGGGTAGGCATCGTGGCGCGGCAAATCGCCGGTCACGTCGTGCCATGGCGCGCTGTCGACCACGAAGATATTGCAGTCAGCCTTCTTGCCCTGGTCGTGGCAGCCGGCGGGCGCAACCCAGAAATCACGACTATCACTCGGATACGGCACCACCGAGCCGCAGACATCACATGAGCATCGGGTCAAGGAGTGAGACGAGCGGTAGTGAATGATGCTGTCCGTATCGCTCGTCCAGCGGAACTGATCGGGGCGTACGAAGTAATAGGTGCCGAACGGCGTGCCGTGAATTTTTTGGCACATCACACAGTGGCAGTTGTAGGCGGCATATGGTTCGCCAGTCAGTTCCCAGGTAACGCTGCCACACAAGCAATTTCCTTCGTTCATCGCTCAGCTCCTCGAGTACAGATGCGATTCGCACCCCGCGCAGGCAATCGCGCCCTCCACATTGGGGTCTGCGCCCGCCGACAACAGTAGGCGCACCATCTCGGACTGGTTGGCGAAAAGCGCCCAATGCAGCGGCGTGCCAACGGCATCCGCTGCGTTGACGTCGACGCCGTCGTCGAGCAATTGCCCGACACGTTTCGTGTCACCTGCCATTGCAGCTTCGTGGATCGGGGCGGCCTCAAGCTCCGTCGTGTATCCGATGATCGTCCATACCAGGAGCGCCCCTAGCCCGAACAGTCTCTTCGGCATTTTTCCCCCTGGCCAGACACTTTGGACGGCAATCGTGTCATACAGCGGATTGATTGCCTAGGTAAGTTGGTCCCGGACCCGAACGCCGGCTTTTGGCTGAGGCTGTTGAAAAAGTCGGTAGCGGAACCAAACTCGCCAATTTCCCGGAACCAATGAGAATTCGATTTCAATGAAATCAAAGACTTAGGAAAACACCGATTTCGGAGAATTGGCCAATTCAGGCTTAAAATGGATGTTTCGGGACTTTTTCAACAGCCTCGGCTAGAAGGAGACTCTGAGCGGTCGTGTTGGTCTGCGTCCGCTTGCCGCGCGGAAGCGGACAATGAGCGGCCGACTATCGTTGCCTCCGGAGGAACTCTCGGCCGACCGCGCCTGGCCCCGCCGCTTCGTGCGTTTCGCCGCCAGCGCCCGGCCGGTCACTCGGCGGCGGTTTGCGCGCAAAAGCACGACGCGTTGACCGGCACGTCCGCGCGCGCGGCGGCGAGGTCGAGGCGCTGCTTGATAAGCCGTGCCTCGACGGTCTCGCCGCGGCGCTCGAGGCACTCGTGGAGACCGCGCAGGCTCCAGACATTGTCCGGATGCACCGTCGCGCGGCTTAGGCTCCCGCCGAGGCCGAGGTCCTCGCGATAGACCGCCTCCGCCTCGGCGACCCGGCCCTGCTCAAGGAGCAGCGCGCCGAGCGCATGACGGGTCGGCTGGATCCAGCCCCAGGGCTCGTCGTAGGGCAGCGCGTCGTCGAGTTCGACCGAACGCCTGAGATGCGCGAAAGCGGCCTCGAAGTCGCCCTTGCGGTAGTCGATCTCGCCGTTGAGCATCGCCTCGGCGATGGCGAGGAGGTCCTGGCAGGAATTGTTGTGGAGAAACCGGCTCTCGGGAACCTTCGCCCGCGCGGCGAGGAACAGCGCCTTCTCCTCTTCGGCGGCCTCCACCTCGTTTAGCGCCGCGTGGGCCACGCCCTTGGCATAATGCATCATCGCGATGGTGACGCAGTAGAGCTCCGTGTCGGCGGGCAGCGCCTCCGCAATGATCTCGCGCCATTTGCCGAACCGGATCTGTACGTGTTGTTTCATCGGGATGTAGGCCTCGATGAAATCGGCCATAGGCGGCGATGGCATCCGCAAGAGTTCCTCCGGCGTGGTTTCGATCAGTTCCTCCGCGGCGGCCAGGGCGGGCGCGTACTGGCCGAGGAACATCGCGCCGTATATTGCGAAGTGGTAGTTGTGAACCCGGTAGCCCGAATAGAAATTCATCGCGCCGGCCTTCTCGAGATACTTCCGGTCTGCCTCGCTTGCGCGCTGATTGTCGACGAGCACGTCGTGGTAGTGACCGCAGAGCACGTCGATATGGGTTGGCATGTGGATCAGGTGTCCTGCGTCGGGGACCAGCGTGCGCAGGATGTCCCCAGCCCTGAGCGCCAGTTCCGGGAATGGCGACATCTCCATTAGGTGCACGTAGAGGTGAAGGATGCCGGGATGCTCCATCGCCGCCGGATCCTCGTGCATGGCGCGTTCCAGCACGTCGCGCGCCTCGAGCGTGCCCGCCCCTTCGGCGACGCCGCCGGTCTTCAGGTCCCACATCTTCCAGGGCGTGCGATTCATGATCGCCTCGACGAAGATCGTGGCGACCTCGAGATCGTCGGGGTGCGCCCGGTAGGCCTCGCGCATGGCGTCAGTGAAGGCGTCGTTCCAGGGCGATTGGTCCTCGATCGGCGTGCGCTGCGGGTAGCGCGCGGGCAGCGCCTCGATCATGGCGCGCTCGGCGGGGGTGACCTTGTCGGCGAGTGCGCGCGCCGCGGCCGTGGCGTCGAAAGCGTCGGCCAGCGCGGTCGCCATGCCTTCCGCGTCGAACAGCTCCCAGGGCATGTTGTAGTTGGGCCGACCGCATAGGCGATGCCCCATTGTGCCATCGCACAGTCCGGGTCGTGCTCCAGCGCCTTCTTGAAACACACGATCGCTTCCTCGTGGTGATATCCGTAGGTCCAGACGAGGCCGCGATCGAACCAAAGCTGGGCTTTGGGCGAGGCAGTCGTGATCGGTCGGCTATAGACATCGACGTCGTAATAGCTCATGGCATCCACCTTTTCGCGCGGAACCGCTCAGATCATCCAAAGATACATCACAGTGCCGCTCGCAACCACGGAAACAGGCCCGGGACCGGCAAACGACAGGCCCGCAAGCCGCGCCGGAACGCAATCGGGACACGGTGCTCGAGCTAGTTCCCGGACCGCCTAGCCGCGCCGCTTGGCGCGCGCCGCCGCCAGCGTCCAGGCGGTCCACAGGCAGTAAACCGCCGCGCCGATGCCGCTTAAGACAAAGAACGGCGCGAGCCAGCCGAGCCAGGTGATCGGTGCAATCAGGTAGATGCCGTCCTCGAGTTCGAAGCCGGCGACGCCCGGATAGCCGACCGCATCGCCGTCGGCGAGGCCGGCCTCCTTGTCGAGCGCGAGGTTGACGAACAGCGATATCAGCGCCGAGGCCGCGCCCGCCGCGCCCAGCAGATACGCCCAGCCGCCCAGCGCGCCGTCGGCCAGCCCGACGCCGATACCGGCGAACAGCGCGGCATAGCTCAGGCCGCCGGAAACGTAATCGAAGTAATAGCCGAAGCGCGAAGTCTTGCCGGTCAGCCGCGCCAACTCGCCGTCGAAATGGTCGAGGAAGCGGGCCAGCACGAACAGCGCCGCGCCCCAGTTCGCGGCGAACGGATCGCCCTCGGCGAGCAGCCCGGCGCCGGCGAGCGCAAGCGCCAGCGACAGCGCCGTCAGGTGATTGGGCGAGAGCGGCGTGCGCGCCAGCGGCCGGACGAGGACGCGGGCGATACGCTGGTCGTAGGGCGGTTTTTCCAAGGGGCATCCCGGCTCGATTGTCGGCGGCGGCCAACCTGCGACCCGGCCGAGGCGATGTCAACCCGACATGAACCGGTGGCGCCCGCCGACGACACAGTGCGCGGGGTCGGCGACGAATGGTGGACGGCGCGGCGAGATTGGCTATGCTTGTCGCCTTATCGTGATGAAACGCGGAGGGCGCGTCGGGCGCCGGCAAGCCATGCGGGGTAGAACCGACTTCCTGTCGTTGATGGTTCCGGGTTCGGTGCTCGCGCTGGCGCTCGCCGTCGTGCTGGGCGACCTCTCGCATCTGCTCGAGGAAGGCGGCTGGTATGCCGTCCTCGGCCAATTCATGGCCGTCGCGACGACGCTGATCATGATCGCCATCGGCGGCGTCTTGGTCGTCACGCTGCTCGCCCTGCCCTTCGTGTTTTGCTTCGGCATCTATCAAGAGCTGCGGCGCCCGAACGAACCGCTGGCGCCGCGTGCCCGGTTCTATCGCGCCGCCAACATCGTCTGGAAGACGGCCTGGTGGTGCTGGTGGTACCTCACCGGCCGTCGTTCGGCCGTCGACGGTAGCTGATCGCGACGACGTTGCCGCCGAGCACCAGCAACAGCCCGGCGCCCGCCACCCAGCCCCAGTCGAAACCTTCGAACAGCGTCGAGAGACCGAGCGCAATCAACGGATTGACGATGTTGACATAGGCGACGCGGTCGGCGCCGATGCGGCCGAGCAGCGTGAGATAGCAACCGAAGCCGACGACCGAGCCGAGCACCGACAAGTGCGCCAGCGACACGACATAGGGCCATGACCAGTCGAACGCCAGCGGCTGACCGCGCACCAGCGCGATCAGCAGCGTGAACCCGGCGCCGTAGGCCATGCTGACCGCATTGGTCTGTACGACCCGCATGCCGGCCAATTGGTTGCGCGCCGAGACAATGTTGCCGAGCGAGACGAAAATCGTCGCGACGATAGCGATCGCGAGGCCCAGTGGCGTCGCGTGCGCCGCGGCCGGGCCGACCAGCTCGGGCCAGAAAACGAGGCCGATGCCGCCGACGCCGATGACGCCGCCGGCAAGCACCCTCAACCGCACCGGGCTCTTGAGGAACAGCGCGCCGAACAAGATGTTGAACAGGATGGTCGACGAGAAGACCAGCGCGACCAGGCCGGTCGTCACCTGGCCGACGGCGGTATAGTAGAGGATGTAGTTGAGGCAAAACAGCAGCAGGCCGAGCAGGGCGGCGAAGCCGTGGGCGCGGCGGTCGAAGCGGAACCGCAGGCCGCGCACGGCGCAATAGGCAAACAGGATCATCGACGCGAGCCCGAACCGGTAGGCGACCGAAAGCTCGGGCGCGACGTCGCCGACCTGGAACTTGATGGCGAACCAAGTGGTGCCCCAAATCAGCGCCGTCGCCACATAGAGGGCGGCATTGCCCATGCGCGGCCCCTCGATACCGAAGTTTTGCGCGGCGCCGTGCGATCGGCTATTCGACGATAACCTGATGCGCGAACGCGTCGCCGTCCGAGATCGTGATCTGGGCGAAGCCCAACAGTTTGGCCAGATCGAAGAAGGTGATGAAGTCCTGCAACCCGTGCTCGATGATGAAGCGCGACGAGCGCGCCACCGAGGTCAGCATGGCGAACAGCGCCCGCGCCCGATAGAGCGTGTCGATATAGTCGTCGCGCAGGGCGACGATGATCAGTTTTTCGGCCTCCGCGCCCTTGACGAAAACGGCGAAGCCAGGCGGATACGGTCGGTTCAGCATCTTGTTGGTCAGGGTGACGATGAAGCCGATGCGCATCTCGCGATTGGCCTCGCCGAGGGTCAGCGTGCGCGCCTTGTAGGTCTCGCTCGTCGCCGGTTCGGGATAGTAGTAGCCGGCGTGGCGGTCGGCGGCCACCGCGGGCGCCGCCAGGCAAGACAGCAACATGGCCGCGGCCAAAAGCCCGTAGTGACCATGCTCCCGACAAAACCAACTGAACGAGCGCGATATCATATGACCCTCCCGGTCCCAAAACGCGCCGCGAGTTTGCGCGGCGTCAGCCGATTTGTCACTGTGAAACGCCGACGGACTGGCAGCCCAGCCGCCATGGGTTATACTGCGGTCAGAACGCACAACGGCTCCGCAGACGGGCCGCAACATCGGGGACCATCAATGAAATACGAAAAGGTTGCCATCGTTTCGAGCGGCTCGCCCAAGGCGCAGGAAGGTGGGAAACTGCTGCAAAAACGCTACGCTACCGCCAATCCCGAGGACGCCGATGTCATCGTCGCACTGGGCGGTGATGGGTTCATGCTCGAGTCGCTGCACGGCTTCCTCGATCGCGGCGTGCCGATCTACGGCATGAACCGCGGCTCGGTTGGTTTCTTGATGAACGATTACAACGAAGACGATCTGATCGAACGTCTCGAGGTCGCCGAGGCAACCGTGCTGCACCCCTTGCAGATGATCGCCAAGAGCGTCGAAGGCACCACCACCACGGCGCTCGCGATCAACGAGGTGTCGGTGCTGCGCCAATCCCGCCAGGCAGCCAAAATCCGGATCAGCATCGACGGCCGGGTGCGCACGCCCGAGCTGATCTGCGACGGCGTGCTGGTCGCGACGGCCGCCGGCAGCACCGCCTACAATCTCTCGGCGCACGGCCCGATCTTGCCGGTCGGCTCCGACATCATGGCGCTGACGCCGATCTCGGCGTTCCGACCGCGGCGCTGGCATGGCGCTCTGCTGCCGGCCCACGCCAAGATCAATTTCGAGGTATTGGAGAACTACAAGCGCCCGGTCAGCGCGGTCGCCGATTACACCGAGGTGCGCAACGTCGTCGAGGTCGACGTCGAGGAGCGGCGCGATATCTCGCTGCAAATCCTGTTCGACCCTGGCCACGGCCTCGAGGAACGCATCATTAACGAGCAGTTCACGGACTGATCCTTGGAGTAACGCGCCGATGGCCGAGCCCGCGCCTCCAAAGCCGAGCACCGCCGGGGGCATTCTGGCCATCATCGCCGCCGATGATTGGCGCATGCGCGCCCTGTCGGCCGTGCGCGCGCTTGCGCTCCCCGATTGCTGGATCGGCGCGGGTTTCTTACGCGCCGCCGTTTGGGACCGGCTCCATGGCTTCGCCCGCGCGACACCGCTCGACGACGTCGACGTCGTCTATTTCGACCCGGAGCTGGCGACGCGCGAGGCCGATGCCGCGCACGAGCGCCGGCTCGCCGAAATCTGGGACGGCGGTGCCGCGCCCGTGCCCTGGCAGGGGCGCAACCAGGCGCGCATGCATCTCACGAAGGGCGACGCGCCATATGCCGACACCGCCGATTCTCTGCGTCATTGGCTCGAGACACCGACCGCGGTCGCCGTGCGCCTGACCGACCGGGACCGGCTCGAACTGCTCGCGCCACTGGGGATCGACGATTTACTGGCCATGCGCGTCGCGCCGACGCCTTACGCGCGCGACAAGCAGGCCGCCCGCTACGTCGCGCGGGTCACGACAAAACACTGGTCTCGGCAATGGCCCCGGCTCGAAATCGTCCTGCCGCCGGGTTTCGGCTAGGCGGCGCGCGGCAACTCCAGTTGCGTCCAGACCGTGATGAGCGCCGCGAGCAGCGCGCCCATCATCGCGTCGGTGTGCACCGGCGACGGCGTGATGCGCAGGCGTTCGGTGCCGCGCGGCACCGTCGGGTAGTTGATCGGCTGGATGTAGATGCCGTGCGCCTCGAGCAGCATATCGGTGACGCGCTTGCACTTGACCGGGTCGCCGACCAGCACCGGCACGATATGCGTCTCGGACGGCATCAGCGGCAAGCCGGCGTCGGTCAGCATCGCCTTGAGCGTCGCCGCGCGTTCCTGGTGACGCGCGCGCTCCGCCCCGCTCGCCTTGAGATGGCGCACCGACGCGAGCGCCGCCGCGCAGAGTGCCGGCGGCAGCGCGGTGGTGAAGATGAACGGCGTCGCGAAGCTGCGGATCGCGTCGACGATCGGTGACGCCGCCGCAATGTAGCCGCCGAGCACGCCGTACGCCTTGGCGAGCGTACCGTTGATCACCGTGACGCGGTCCATCAGTCCACGTGCCTCGGCGACGCCGCCGCCGCGTGGGCCGTAGAGGCCGACCGCGTGCACCTCGTCGAGATAGGTCATCGCGCCGTGGCGATCGGCGATATCGCACAGATCGGCGATCGGCGCGGTGTCGCCATCCATTGAATAGACCGACTCGAAGGCGATCAGCTTCGGCGCATCAGGCGGCGAATCGCGCAACAGCTCTTCGAGATGGGCCACGTCGTTGTGCCCGAAGATGCGTTTTTCGGCGCGGCTGTTCCGGATGCCATCGATCATCGAGGCATGGTTCCACGCATCGGAGTAGATGATGCAGTCGGGCATCAGGCCGGCAAGCGTCCCGAGCGACGCCAGGTTCGCGACGTAGCCCGAGGTGAACACCAAGGCCGAAGGTTTGCCGTGCAGATCGGCGAGCTCGCGCTCGAGCGCAACCAGCGGATGCGAGGTGCCCGCGATATTGCGCGTGCCACCCGCGCCGGCGCCGTATTCGGCGACAGCCTGCGTCATCGCGTCGAGCACGATCGGGCTCTGGCCCATGCCGAGATAGTCGTTCGAGCACCAGACCACGACGTCGTCGGCCACCGCGTCGCCGTGGTGCGCGGCGAGCGGGAACCGACCCGCGTGCCGCGCCAGCTCGGCGAACACCCGGTAACGACCCTCGGCCTTGAGGCCGCCCAGCTTGTCGGCAAAAAACCGCTCGTAATCCATCGTCCATCCTCCCCCGGGGCGCGGCAGCGCCGCGTCCATCGGTATTCATACAATACTGCCGCCTTTCGCCGGTACAATCTTTGATCGAGGTCATCATGTCCGGCGCCGGCGCGCGACACGGGTGAATTGCCTCGCACCGCTGTTTGGCACGCGCTAATCTTCGGTACATCGGTACAACGGGGAGCGAACATTGCCGGACAACGCCGAGTATCTGCCGGCGATCGAAATCGAGCCGCGCGACATTGGCCCGTTTCGCCAGGGCAACACCGGCATCGACTATGTCACGACCTTCGATTCGGGACGGCCGGGTCCGCATGTCATGGTCAACGCCCTGACCCATGGCAACGAGTTGAGCGGCGCCCATGCGGTCGGGTTCCTGTTCGATCACGCGGTGCGGCCGAGCCGCGGCAGGCTGACGCTCAGCTTTGCCAACGTCGCCGCGTATCTCAGCTTCGACCCAGATTCGCCCTTCGAATCGCGTTTCTTCGACGAGGACTTCAATCGCGTCTGGGATGAAGCGACGCTCGACGGCCCGCGCGACAGCGTCGAACTCGAGCGGGCGCGCGCGATCAGGCCCATCGTCGACACCGTCGACATGTTGCTCGACCTGCACTCGACCGCGCTGCCGATGGCGCCGATGATGCTCTGCGGCATGCGCGACAAGGGCCTTGCGCTGGCCCGCGGCATCGGCAGTCCGGCGCATGTCGTGATCGACGCCGGCCACGCCGCCGGCAGGCGGCTGCGCGATTACGCGCCGTTCGACGACCCCGCGGTCGACGCGGCTGCCACGTTGGTCGAATGCGGCCAGCATTTCGAGCGCGCCGCGAACGACGTCGCGATCGACACCACCCTGCGCTTCCTGCGCCATTGCGATGTCGTCGACGCCGGTTTCGTCACCGAACACGTTCCGGACACGGCCGGGCCCCAGATGATCATCCGCGTCAGCGAGGCGGTGACCATCGAGACCGACCGTTTCGCCTTCACCAACGACCTCGCCGGCTTCGAGGTCATCGCCGAGGCCGGCACGCTGATCGGCCACGACGGCGACCGCGAGGTGCGCACGCCCTACGACAACTGCGTCATGGTCATGCCCGGGCGCGACCTGAAGAAAGGCCTTACCGCGGTCCGTTTGGGACGGATCGTCGACTGAAATCAAGCATCAGCGCGGCGAGCTCGTCGTCGAGCGCCTCGAGATCGAGCAGCGCGAGGTAGGGATCGCTCTCGAGCCCGAGGCATTGCGCGAAGGCCGGCTCGGTCTTCACCCCCGATCGCTTGAGCGCGACGATCCGCCGCCGAAGCGCGGCCCCGCCGAGTGCCAGGAGGCGCGCCTCGATGACCATGTGGCGGTAGGCGCTTTGGCGCTCGGCCGGCAGTGGCTGGCCGAACGGCTCGATGATGAAACCGCCGTGGACGAACGAGGCGGTCATCGACGCCCCGCCCATGCGCCGCCGCGGCGCGGTCACGCGAAAACCGTCGCAATGACCGAATCCGGCCGCAAGATCGGCCTCGAAACGCGCGAAGTCGTGGACCTCGCAGAGAATGTCCAGATCGCTGCCGGCGACGTCGATGTCCAGCGGCACCGTACCCGCGAGCACCGGACCATAACCGGCCAGTCGCTCGATGATGCCAAGCGCGTGAAGCGCCTGGTACGCCGCGCGTTGGCGCGCGTTACCGTCGCGCAGGTAAGCGATGTCGCGAAAATCGATCAAGCGGCCGGCTCAGCCTCCACCGCCGAGCCAGGTCGCCGCCTTATCCTCGGCCGCCTCGACTTGCGACCGGGTCATGGTCTCGGCCATCGCGTCGCGGTGGCGTGTCGCCGCCTCGATGCCCTGGGTGCCGGCCAGCGTATACCAGTGGTAGGCCTCGATCGCGTCGTCGCTTCCGCCGCCGGCGCACAGGCCGGGGTTGAGCCACGAGACGTAATAGCGGTTCGCCAGTCGGTACTGGGAGACGGCATCGCCCGACCGCGCGGCGTGCTTGAGTGCGACGATATCTTCCTCGCAGGCGGCGACGCGTGGCGCGTCACCCGGCCCGGCACAGGCGCCGAGCGCAAGCAGTACCAGCGCGGCAATGGTTCCGAAACGTCTCATGGGCAGCCCCCCGCAGTCCCGCCGCCAGTCTAACCGACCCGCGGTACTGGCGAAAGGCGGCCCCTATACCAAGGATCAGCCAGCAACGCGGAGCAGCACCACCCCAGCGGCGACGATCATGGCCGAGACGACGCGGCGATAGCCGAAGGATTCGCCCAAGAGCCGCGTGCCGATCACCGCGGCGATCACCACGCTGGTCTCGCGCAACGCCGCGACCTGCGCCATGGCGCCCAGCCCAAGCGCCCAGATGACCAGGGCATAGGCGCCGAACGAGAGCGCGCCGCCGGCGACGCCCGGTTTCCAGTAGCGCTCGATGTAAGACCCGAAATCGCGGCGGCGCGTGAGCGCGACGACGGCGAGGAACGGCAGCGGCTCGATGACGAAGAGCCAGCCGATATAGCCGCCGGGACTGCCCGACGCGCGAACGCCCAGACCATCGGTCACCGTGTAGCCGGCGATCGTCGCGCCGGTGGCGAGCGGATAGACGATCGAGCGCCAGCCGGCGCCGAGACCGTAGCGGCGGCTCATCAGCAGGCTCAGGATGCCCGCCGAAATCACCGCGATACCGGCGATCTCGCCGGGACTGAGCAGCTCGTCGGCGAACAGCGCGGCGCCGACGGCGACCATCAAGGGCGCCGAACCGCGCGCCAGCGGATAGGCATGCGACAGATCGCCGACCCGGTAGGAGACGACCAGCAGGCAGAAGTACGCCGTGTGAATGGCCGCCGAAAGCGCGATGAATTTCCAGCTCTCGGGCGCCGGCGGGGCGTTCGGGAAGATCAGCAACCCGCCCAGCAGCCCGCCGACCGCGAGCACCATCGACATGGTCAGCACGCGATCCTCGCCGATCTTGACGAAGGTGTTCCACGCCGCGTGCATGACCGCGGCGACGAGCACGACGACGACGACGACCGGCTCCACATGCCCCCCTTTCCGCCCCGACGCGTGGCGCGCCACGTTAGCCGAAAGCGGACCACCTCGCCAGCCGCCGCAGTGCGCAGATGACGGCATCGTGCCGGGGCGACTATGCTTCGAGCATTGAAGACGGAAAATGGGGAAGCCGATGACCGCCGAGCTATCGAGCGAAGCGCCGACAACCGGTTTGGGTTGCCCGGTGAAATCGACCCTCCACGAGCGCATCGCCGCGCGCGTGGAACGGGGATTGGCGCACGACGCGCTTGCCGGCATTCGTCAAGCGGCGATCGTCCGAGCGGTTGCGCTGCTGGTGGTCGCGGGCTGGGTGGTCGTCAACCACCCGTTTCCCCAAGCGTGGTTTTATCTCGCGATCCTGTTCATCCTCCTTGCCCTTGGCGTCGCAAATCGTCTCGCCGCCGTCGCGCTTTTCCCGGCGACTTGGCCGAGCTATCTCTTCATTCTCGCCGATTCATGCCTGGTGGCTGCCGCGCTGGCCGTGCCGAACCCGTTCGGTCCGGAGCCATGGCCGATACAGATGCATGTCCGCCATGCGCCCATATCATTCTTCTACATCTTCATCGCCGCCACACTACCGACCTACGCGCCGCGCAAGGTGCTGTGGAGCGGCGCCAGCGCCATACTCGCCTGGTCGGCGGTGCTGGTCTGGGTGGCCTGGCTTCCCGAAACCGACGTCGGCATGGGCAGCCAGCCCTTCATCGAGGACACCAGCAGCACGATTCAGGGGCCGTTCACCAATCCGTATTTCATCTATCTCGACATGCTTTTGCGCGACCTCTTCCTCTTGGCCGTGGTAACCGGCATCCTCGCGGCCGTCGTCTGGCGCGTGCGCGCGATGGTTCTGCGCCAATCGGAGACCGAGCGCCAGCGCGCCAATCTGGCGCGCTATTTCTCGCCAAACATGGTCGAGGAGCTGGCCGGCGCCGATCAAGGTTTCGACACGGTTCGCCAGCACGACGCGGCGGTGTTGTTCGTCGACATGGTCGGTTTCACCGGCTTCGTCGAGTCGCATAGTCCCGAGGAAACCTTCGCCGTGCTGCGTGAGTTCCACGGCCTGATGGCCGAGCATATCTTCGCCAACGACGGCACGCTCGACAAATACATCGGCGACGCGGTGATGGCGATCTTCGGCGTGCCGCGCGCCGGCCCACGCGACGCCGCCAACGCGCTGGCCTGCGCGCGCGCCATGCTCGCGGCGCTCGACGCGTGGAACGAGCGGCGCGCCGCGGTGGGCGAACGCCCGGTCAAGGCGACCGTCGGCGTCCATTGCGGGCCGGTGGTGGCCGGCGACATCGGCGACGAGCGGCGCCTCGAGTTCGCGGTCATCGGCGACACGGTCAATGTCGCCAGCCGGCTCGAGCACCTGACCCGCGAGCTCGCCACCGACGCGGTGTTCTCGGACGACCTGATCGTCGCCGCGCACCGCGAGCTGAGCGACGAGGGCGGGTTGTTCGACGGGCTGACGCCGGCGACACCGCAAGTGATCCGCGGCCGCGCGGCGGAACTCGCCGTCTGGACCTTGGCCGCCTAGCCGTCGAGCCAGCGGACCTCGGTCTCGATACGGCCGTCGGCGTGCAGCCGGATGCGGCGGTAGCCCGGCGGCTCGTCGCCGATGCCCAGCTCGCCGCCCGGCGTCCGCTTGAACTGGAAGCAGGTCGAGGGCGTCGCCATCAGACGCATGGCCCCGCGGCTATCGTCGAACGGCTGGTGGATGTGGCCCCACAACAGGCCACGCACCCGCGGGTGCCGGTCGAGCACGGCGAACAGTTCTTGCGGGTTCGCCAGGCTGACGAAGTCGCGCCAGGCGCCGCCGACGACGACCGGGTGATGGTGCAGGCAGACCAGCGCATGGCGCGCCGGGTCGTCGCCGAGTGCCGCCTCGAGTGCCGCAAGTTCGCTCTCGGCGAGTTCGCCATCGTCTTCGTCGGCGATCGCCGAATCGAGGAACACGATCTGCCAGCCGTCGGCAACAAGCCGCCGGCCGACGTGGAGGCCGTCGCCCGGCAGCACCGCGGCGAGCGTCGCCGGATGGTCGTGATTGCCGGGCAGACAGTGGACCGGCGCACCGAGCCGGCCGGCCAGCGCCTTGAAGCGGCGATAGCTCGCCGGCGTGCCGTCCTGCGACAGATCGCCCGTCGCGAGCACAATGTCGGGCGCCTCGGCGCGGACGCGCTCGACGACCGCCGCAAGCGTCGCCTGGGTGTCGACCTCGCGCAGCCGCCCGTCCGGCTCGGCGAGCAGGTGGCAGTCGGTGATCTGGACGAGATGCAAGCTGTCTTCGGTCATCGGCGCGATCTTATACCAAGGACCAGTGATAAAGGCCCCTAAAGATCGCGTCCGCTTTTCGCCGGGTAGGCAAGCAGCCGCGGGCGATGCAGCGCATCGGCTAGGCAACCTGGCGCCCTCCGGCGATAAGCGGACGCGACCCGAAGGGCGGCTTGCCGAGGCTCTCGCCCGCTATCAGATTGGCGGACGTCGTTGCGCCCGCCTTGCGATGCCCCTCCTATTGCCATACATCGGCATCGCCGCGACGGGCGCGCCTAGCCGAGAACCACGGCAAGCCGTCTCCATGGGTCTTTATCACTGGTCCTTGGTATTACCCGAACTTCTCACCATGGATTTCTGCTAGATTGCTGCCGTCAGGAATTCGTCGAAGCGCGCCAAGGCTTCGGGAAAGCTTCTCCGGCACAGGCCGAGACGAAAATGACGATCGCCGGCGTCGAAACAGAGGCTTGGCGCGAGCGCGAGCGAGGCCTCGTTGACCAAACGATCGCTCAAGGCCTTCGTGCCGCCGGGTCCCAACCAGCGCGGAAATGTCAGCGCCCCGGCGCCGGGCGGCGTCCACGCGAACAGGTTGTCGTGACGATTGAAGAACGCGTTGGCGGCCGCAAGACCCTTCGCAAGAATGGCGCTGTTTCGTTCGAGCAGGGCCGCTTCATGGCGGAACGCGACGGCCGCCAGGAATTCGATCGGTCCCGGCAGGTAGCAGTTGAAGAGGTTCTTTGCCCTGCTGACAGCGCCCATCGTGGTTTTGTCGCGCGTCGCCAGCCAGCCGACCCGAAGACCGGGCAGGCCACAGGTCTTCGACAGTCCGTGCAGCGACACCGCTCGTTCGTAGCGGCACGCCAGGTTTGGTGGCGCCGCGCCGCCGATCGGCAGGCCGGCATAGATCTCGTCCGCGAGCAGGAGCGCGCCGCTGTCACGAAGTACCTCTGTGAAGGCGCTCAGAAAGTCGTCGTCCGGCATGAATCCGGTCGGGTTCTGCGGCAACGTCGCGACGACCATTTTGGTTGGTTCGCGCATCAGCGCGCGCAACTCGTCGAGATCCGGAACCCAGTCATTTTCCTCGCGCGCCGGCCACGGCACGGCCGTCGCGCCGCGCCATTTCGGCAGGTCCAAATGGGGTGGGTAACACGGTGTCAGGACGACCACCCGATCGCCCGGCTCGACGTGGGCGACGAACAGCAAGCCCAAGGCCTCGTCGAGACCGCTCGTGATCAGCACGCCGTCGGCATCGATGCCGTCGAATTTGGCTGCGACCCGCTCGCGAAGCTCGATCGGAGCGTAACGGTGCGGATAGTCCAAACCCAACCCCGCGAACGCTTCGGCAGCGCCGGTCTCCAGGGCGAGAAGCTCTTTCTGGCTCACGGGCTCCGCGGCGGACGCGCTGAGTTTGTAGCGCGCACGCATCGCCGCGGGACTGTCAAAAAACGCTTGCAGGGTTTGGCGTGAAAGATTGGCCATGGACGCAGTTGATCCCATTCTCGTTCCGCGGAGGCGGTATTTCGGCTGAAGCGATAGTGGACAATTCGAATGGCAGAATACATCGCATGTTCGCCTGAGAAACAACCATCCGCTCCCGATGCTGTCAACGGCGCGCCTGTCCCTGGTCACTGCTCCTTGGTATAAGTTGTCGCGAAACACGTGGAGCAAGGGATGACACGCAACACAGTGGATGACGGCGGGCTCGCCGACCTGCTGGCCGGGGCCGGCTCGGCGCTGTCGGTCGGCGAGGTCGATGCGTTGATCGCCGGCGTCGTCGCGGCGCCCCAAGGCGTCGACGGCGCGGCCTGGATGACGCTGGTGACGCCCAATCCCGGCGACGCGCTGCGGACCGCGCTCGGCGCCCGCCTCGATGCCGCATACGCGGCCGTCGACGATGGCATGACCGACGGTCCGGCGCCGGCCGAGCGCCTCGCGGAATTGCGTGCCGAGCTGGCGCGCCGCGAGCTTACCGGCTTCGTCGTGCCGCGCGCCGATCCGCACCACAGCGAGGACCTGCCGCGCGGCGCCGAGCGCCTGGCATGGCTCACCGGCTTCTCGGGTTCGGCCGGCGTTGCCGTCGTGCTCGCCGAGCACGCGGCGATATTCATCGACGGCCGCTACACTCTGCAGGTCCGCTCACAAGTCGACGGCGCGGCCTTCGAGTACCGCCACCTGATCGACGAGCCGCCGCACGACTGGGTCGCCCGGAACCTCGAGGCGGGCGACCGGCTCGGCTACGACCCCTGGCTGCACACGCCCGACGGGCTGGCGCGCTACCGCACGGCGTGCAAGAAGGCGGGCGCCGAGCTGGTCGCCTGCGACGACAATCCACTCGACGCCGTCTGGCAAGACCAGCCGCCGCCGCCGATCGCGCCCGTCGTCGCCCACGAACCACAATTCGCCGGCGCCAGCGCGGCCGACAAGCGCGCGCTGGTCGCCGCCGCGCTCGTCGCGGCGGACGCCGGGGCCTGTATCCTATCGACGCCCGATTCACTCGCCTGGCTATTGAACCTGCGCGGCGGCGACGTGCCCTACAGCCCCTTCCCGCTCGGCTTCGTGGTCGCCGACCAGACCGGCCGCGTCGAGCTGTTCATCGACCGCCGTAAGCTCGCCCCCGAGCTCGGCCGTCATCTCGGCAACGACGTCTCGGTGCGCGATCCGGCCGAGCTGGGCGACGCGCTCGATGCGCTGGCCGCGGCCGGCAAGCCGGTGCTTGCCGATCCGTCGTCGACGTCGGCCTGGGTGTTCGACCGGGTCACGGCGGCGGGCGGCGAGATGCTGCGCGCCGCCGACCCCTGCGCGCTGCCCAAGGCGCGCAAGAACCAGGCCGAACTGGACGGCAGCCGGGTCGCCCATCGGCGCGACGGTGCATCGCTGACGCGCTTCCTGCGCTGGTTCGCCGAGACCGCGCCGGGTGGCGCGTTGACCGAGATCGGCGCCGCCGAGCATCTCGATGCGTTGCGCGCCGAGAACCAGCACTTCCGCGGCCTGAGCTTCCCGACCATCGCCGGCGCCGGGCCCAACGGCGCGATCGTGCACTACCGCGCGAGCGAGGCGACCAACCGCCGGATCGAGCCGGGCGCGCTGTTCCTTGTCGATTCGGGTGGCCAATACCTCGACGCCACGACCGATGTCACGCGGACCATCGCCGTCGGCGCGCCGAGCGACGATCAGCGCCGCCACTTCACCGCCGTCCTCAAGGGTCATATCGCGATCGCCACGACGCGCTTCCCGGCCGGCACCTCGGGCAGCCAGCTCGACGCGCTGGCGCGCCACGCGCTGTGGCAGATGGGTCTCGACTACGACCACGGCACGGGCCACGGCGTGGGCAGCTACCTGGGCGTCCACGAAGGGCCGCAGCGCATCTCCAAGGCGCCCAACACGGTGGCGCTCGAGCCCGGCATGATCGTCTCGAACGAGCCGGGCTATTACAAGACCGACGCCTACGGCATCCGCATCGAGAACCTGGTCTGCGTCGTCGAGGCGCCCGACATCGAGGGCGCCGAACGACCGATGCTCGGCTTCGAGACGCTGACCCGCGCGCCGATCGACCGCGCGCTGATCGACGCCGCGCTGCTGACCGAGGCGGAGACCGCCTGGCTCGACGAATACCACGCCGAGGTGCGCGAGGCGTTGACGCCGCTGGTCGACGGCGAGACCGCAGCATGGCTGGCGCGAGTCACCCGGCCGCTCGCCGAGGGATCGTGACCAACCCGCACCACGCAACGCCCGGCGGCAAGATCCGGGCCCGCGCGCTGGGCGTGCCGTTCGACGGCGCGCCGGGGCCGAACAACGCGATCACCGACATCGCCGGCATCGAGGTCGGCTACCAGACGATCATCCGGGGCGACGGGGCGCTGGTCGTCGGCGAGGGCCCGGTGCGTACCGGGGTCACGGCGATCCTGCCGCGCGGGCGCGCTGGCGTGGCGGCGCCCTGCTTCGCGGGCTGCTTCTCGCTCAACGGTCGGGGCGAGTTCACCGGCATGCACTGGGTCGAGGAAGCCGGCCAGTGCGAGGGGCCGATCACGATCACCAACACGCGGTCATGCGGCGCTGCCTACGACGCGACGCTGCGCTGGCTGCTGGCCAACTGCGACACCCTGTCGCCGTCCTGGGGCCTGCCGATCGCGGGCGAGACCAACGACGGCCTGCTGAACGACATCAACGGCTTCCACGTTACCGCCGAGCACGTCTTCGCGGCGATCGACGCGGCGCGCGGCGGACCCATCGAGCAAGGCAGCGTCGGCGGCGGCACCGGCATGGTGACGTACGACTTCAAGGGCGGCTCGGGCAGCGCCTCGCGCGTCGTCGAGGTCGCCGGCGAGCGCTACACGGTCGGCGCCTTCGTGCAGTCGAACTTCGGCGTGCGTAGCGAGCTGGTCGTCGCCGGCGTGCCGGTCGGCCGCCACATCACCGGCGGCGAGGTGCGCGCCCGGCCGGGCAGCTCGATCATCGCCATCGCGGCGACCGACGCGCCGCTGCTGCCGCACCAATGCAAGCGGCTGGCGCGGCGCATCGGCCTCGGCATCGGCCGTTCGGGCTCGGTCTCGCACAACGGCTCGGGCGACATCTTCCTGGCCTTCTCGACCGCCAACCGCGACTCGTTTCAGGACGGACACGCGGCGCGGCCGGCCGACTGCCTGCCCAACGACGCGCTCAACCCGCTCTTCGAGGCCGTCGTCCAGGCGACCGACGAGGCGATCATCGATTCTATGGTCGCCAACGAAACCATGACCGGGCGCGACAGCACGACCGTCATCGCCCTGCCCCACGCGAGGCTCCTCGAGGTGCTCGCCGCCCACGGCCGTTCGGCGGACCAGGAGAGGCGCCCATGACCAACCCGCACCACGCCACACCCAGCGGCAAGCCCCGGGCCCGCGCGCTGGGCGTCCCGTTCGACGGCACGCCGGGCGTCAACAACGCGATCACCGACGTCGGCAACGTTTCCGTGGGCTATTCGACGATCATCGAGGGCGACGGACCGCTGGTCGTCGGCCAGGGGCCGGTGCGCACCGGAGTCACCGCGATCCTGCCGCGCGGGCACGCCGGCGTCGCTACGCCGGTCTTCGCCGGCACGTTCTCGCTCAACGGTAACGGCGAGCTGACCGGCACCATCTGGGTCGAGGAATCGGGCGCCTGCGAGGGCCCGGTCACGATCACCAACACGCATTCCTGCGGCGTCGCGCGCGACGCCACGATCCGCTGGCTGGTCGACCGTCTGGGCGGCGCCACCGCGCAGGCCTGGGGCCTCCCCGTCGCGGGTGAGACCTACGATGGTGATCTCAATGATATCAACGGCTTCCATGTCACTGTTGAACATGTACTCGAAGCAATAGACGGTGCCGCCGGGGGCCCTATCGAGCAGGGCAGCGTGGGCGGCGGCACAGGCATGATCGCTTACGACTTCAAGGGCGGCTCGGGCAGCGCCTCGCGCGTCGTCGAGGTCGGCGGCGAGCAATACACCGTCGGCGCCTTCGTGCAGGCCAACTTCGGCATGAGACGCGAATTGACGATCGCCGGCGCGCCGGTCGGCCGCCACATCACGGGCAACGAGATCCGTTCGACGCCGGGCGGTTCGATCATCGCCATCGCGGCGACCGACGCGCCGCTGCTGCCGCACCAATGCAAGCGGCTGGCGCGCCGGGTCGGCCTCGGCGTCGGCCGTTCGGGCTCGATCTCGCACAACGGCTCGGGCGACATCTTCCTGGCGTTCTCGACCGCCAACGCCGACGCGCTCGCCGTGACGCCCGGCGCGCGCGCCGCCGAGTTTCTGCCCAACGACGCGCTCGACCCGATCTTCGAGGCGGTCGTCCAGGCGACCGACGAGGCGATCGTCGATTCGATGGTCGCCAACGAGACCATGGTCGGGCGCGACGGCACCACCGTCATCGCCCTGCCCCACGACCGGCTGATCGAAGTGCTCGCCGACTACAACCGGCTGGCGGCGGAATAGGCGCGGGGATTTCGATCGATCGACGACCGCCGTTACGCCGCGACGATGCGGTCGTTCGCGGCCTCGAACAGGCGCAGGGTCTTCTCGACGTCGTAGGGTTGTTCGGTCAGCGCCTCGGGGTCCCATTCGCTGCGCTCGACCTCGTAGAAGTCGCCGCCGTAGACGTGGATCGCGCCGGTCAGCCGCGGGATCGGGTTGGTCACCGAGTGGATGATGTCGGGGCCGAGCGGTATGGCGTCCTTGACGCACATCGCCGTCGCGCCCGCCGCCTCGATCTGGCGGCCGTCCTCGGCGTCGTCGATGCGGCGCCAGAACATGTTGTCCTCGCGCCCCGTATAGATGCCGATCACCGCCCACATTTCGTGGTTGTGCGGCATGACGGTCATGTAGGGCGCCCAGACGACGTTGATGATCGTCAGCTCGGGCGATTGGTAGAGTTTCTGGACCTCGCCCCGCTTCGGCTCGCCGAGGCCCTCGATCACGGCGCTGGGTTCGGCGACGGCCCGGGCGAGCACCTCGCGCGCGGCCATATGCGTCGGGTCTTGCGCCACCGCGGCGCGGCAATCGGCAACGAACTGGTCGACGTCGAACATGGTTCCAGGCTCTTCCCTTGCTTGACTGGTATGCGGCCGATATTAGCCCGGAATCTTCACCATGGACAGACGCCGCACGGCGATAGACCCCGAAATTATTGTGAATTTGGCGCCGATGGGCTGGACGCGCGGCGCAGGTGGCTTATCATCCGCGGCTGATTGGGGAGACGGGAGCGAGACGCGATGAGCCTGACCGACTGCCGGGGCGTCCCCGTATCGACCGAAAATCGTGACCTGATAGATCGCCTCGAGGCCGCGCATGAGCTGAGCCTCGGCTTCGCCGGCGACGCGGTCGGCGCGATCTCCGAGGTGCTCGCCGCACACCCGGACTTCGTCATGGGCCACTGCTTCAAGGCCGGCCTGCTGACCCAGGCGATGGAAACCCGCATCTACGACGACATGGTCGCCTCGGTCGTCGCGGCCGAGGCGCTGTGGGACGGCGCGAATGCGCGCGAGCGCGGCCACATCGAGGCGGTGCGCGCCTGGGTCGAGGGCGATTTCCATGGCGCGGTGGAGCATTGGGGATCGGTGTTGGTGGCCTACCCGCGCGACCTCCTGGCGCTCCAGCTCGTCCATCTCTCCGACGTCCTGCTCGGCCATATCGTCGAACAGCGCGATTGCGTCGCCAGCGTGCTGCCGCAGTGGGACGAGGGCGTGCCGGGCTACGGCTACGTGCTCGGCTTTTACGCCTTCGGGCTCGAGGAGAGCCGCGATTTCTCGCGCGCGGAGGAGACCGGCCGCCGCGCGGTCGCGATCAACCCAAAGGACGCCTACGCGATCCACGCGGTCGCCCATGTCATGGAGATGCAGGGCCGCCAGGCCGGCGGCATCTGGTGGATGACCAGCCGCGAGGACGACTGGGCGCACGGCAACTTCGCCAGCCACCTGTGGTGGCACCTGTCGCTGTTCCACCTCGACCTCGGCCAGATCGACCGGGTGCTCAAGATATTCGACCAGAACCTGCGCTCGTCGGACACCTCGGGCGACAAGTACGAAGAGCTCGACGCCGCGGCGTTGTTGTGGCGGCTCAAGCTGCTCGACGTCGACGTCGGCGACCGCTGGAGCGATCTGGCCGACAAGTGGGAGCGAAGCGCCACCGACACGCTCTACGCCTTCAACGACGTGCACGCCATGACGACCTTCGTCAGCGACGGGCGCGACGATGTCGCCGAGCGGGTGCTCAATGCAACCGAGCGCTATGCCGATCAGGCCAACGACGCGAACGTCGCGATGACGCGCGACATCGGCCTGCCGTTCTGCCGCGCGCTGCAGGCCTTCGCCAAGGCCGAATACGACGAAACGGTCGAGCGCCTGCTGCCGACCCGATACCGCACCCACCGGCTCGGCGGCAGCCACGCCCAGCGCGACATCATCGCCTGGACGTTGGTCGAGGCGGCGTTGCGCGCCGGGCGCTTCGAGCTGGCCCGCTCGCTGGCCAACGAGCGCACCGCGGTCAAGCCGACCAGCCCGCAGAATTGGAAGCTGGTCGCACGCGCTCACCAGGGCCTTGGCGACTACGACGCGGCCGAGAAGGCGCGCGCCCGCGCCCAGTCATTGATGCCGCAATAGACCCGACTAATACCAACGGGCATTAATCAGAACCCATGGGCCCATTTTCGGCGTCCGATCGACATGATCTTCCAGGGTTGATCGATGAGCCTGTTCCAGGCTTCGCAACACAGCGCGACGATATCGTCGTAGGTCTTGAATATCCTGTTGGAAAGCCAGTTATCGCGCATGAACTGCCATATGTTTTCGACGGGGTTCAGCTCGGGCGCTCTTGGTGGCAAGAACATCAATGTGATGTTGGATGGGATCTCGAGCCTGCCGGTGGTGTGCCATCCGGCCCGGTCGATGATGAGTACAGCGTGAGCGCCTGGTGTCACCAGGGCCGAGATTTCATCAAGATGCCATTGCATGGCCTGAGTGTTGCAGCGGGGCAGGACAAGGCCCGCACCGACACCGCGCGCGGGACAGATGGCACCAAAGATATAGGCCGACTTCGTGCGTTGGTCCCGGAGCGCCGTGGGTCGGCTGCCGCGTCGCGCCCAGCGCCGGGTGAGCATGGTTTTCTGGCCGACCCGGGCCTCATCTTGCCACCAAATTTCTATCGCGGTGTTGACCGGGAGCCTGGCTCGGATCTCCCCCAACCCGGCGGGGAAGTTTTTTTTAAATCCTCGACGGCAAACTCGTTCTGCCCCTTGTGGCGTGGTCGCGCCGATATCTTGCGAAACCCCAGCGCCCTCAATTCACGGCCCACCGTCGTCTCATCAACCGAAATGCGGAACTCTTCGAATATCCAATGCGCCAGGTCCTTTCGGCGCCAACGCACGACACCGTGGATCGCCGGAATCGGTCCGCTCTCAACAAGCCGAGCGAGCGCTTGTCGCTGCCTGTCATTGAGCTTGGCCGGCTTGCCTGTCGCCTTGCCGTCAATCAGACCATCCGGCCCCTTGGCGTTGAAACGGAGAACCCAGTCACGGACCACCTGGAGCCCGACAGTACCGATCCGCGCCGCCTCCGTGCGACGGCCACCATCGTAAATCTCAGCCAGCGCAAGAAGCCGCCGGCTCTGTCCAGCATCCTTCGACGCCTTGGCTAACCGCCGAAGCGCCGGACCATCAAAATCTTCCCGTAACGCAACCGCTCTGCCCATGGCGAACCTCCGTATCAGTTCGCCTCATTGATTCAGACTTCTTGCCGCTTGGGAATCCCCTAAATGAGTCTCCTTCAATGCTCGATGGTATAACACACGATCCAACCGATTGGCCTCGGTCGAATGTCTTCAGCCCGCGACTGCGGGCCGCCGACCGTTCGGCGGAAGCATGCGCGGCGATTGAGCGCAGGTCGTCTTTACGACGTAAAGACGACCGGAAACAAATTTACCTTTTAAACCCAGCGACCAGCGCCGCGGTTTCTGGGTCAGTGAACGAACGCACTGTAGCCTCGGTCTCGAGCGCCATAGCGTCCTCGACGGTGCCCGTGCAGGCACGATCGAGGATCCGCTTGACGTCGCGCGCCGCCCGCGCCGGCAGGGCGGCGATGCGTTCGGCCAGCGCCTGCGCTTCGTCGAACAGCGCGTCCTCGGGCACGATCCGCCAGGCGAGCCCCATGGCCAGGGCCTCGCGGGCGTCGATCTTCTCGCCCAGCAGGATCATCGCGCGGGCGCGCTGCGCCCCGACGATGCGCGGCAACAGCGCGGTCACGCCGCCGGTCACCATCATGCCCCAACCGGTCTCGGGGAAGAAGCAGCGGGTCCCCTCGGCCATCAGCAGCAGATCGCAGTCGATCGCCCATTCGAAGCCGCCGCCGGCCGCCCAGCCGTGCACCGCACCGACCACCACCTTGTCGCCGTGGACGATGCGGCGCGTGACCTCCTGCAGGTCCTCGATATAGCGCTGTGCGACCGCCGCGTCGCCGCTCTGCTGGTCGAACTCCTTGAGGTCGTCGCCCGAGCAGAAGGCGCGCCCGGCGCCGCGCAGCACGATCGCGCGCACCGCGTCGTCGGCGTTGGCATCGGCCAGCGCGGCGTTGAGCTCGTCGATCATCGCCGCGTTGATCGCGTTGAGCCGGTCGGGCCGGTTGAGCGTCAAGCTGCAGACCGCGTTCTCGACGGTGCTGAGCACGGTGGTCATGATCGATCCTCCCTGAAGACACGGCGCGTCTTGCCCGCCGAGCGCGGCAGTTCGAACGGCGCGAGCAGCGTCACCTCGGCCGAGGCGCGCGTCGCCTGCTTGATCGCCTCGGCAAGGGCGTCGGCGAGCGCCGGCGTGGCGGCGTTGCCGGACGCCAGTTCGGCGTCGACCGGCAGCCGGTGATAGGGCGCCGGCCCGCGGAGCCTGATACGAAATTCGCCCGACAGCTCGGCAAAGCGCGTCACCACCGCCGCGACATCGCCGGGAAAGACGTTGACGCCGCGCACCACCACCATGTCGTCGGCGCGCCCGACGATGTGGATTCGCGGTGCCGTGCGGCCGCAGGCACAAGCATCCGTCGCGGTGACCGTGACGATGTCGCCGGTGCGGAAGCGCACCAGCGGCTGGCATTCGCGATTCAGATGGGTCAGCACCAGCTCGCCGGTCGCGCCGGCGGCCCAGTCGATCGGCGCATCGCCGTCGGGCGCGACCAGCTCGGCATGGAGCGCGTCCAGGGTGACGACGTGGAGGCCCGCGCCCTCGCCGCACTCGACGGCGACGGTGGTGAGCACGTCCGAGATGCCATAGAGGTTGCGTGCCGCGAGCCCCCAAGTCGTCTCGATGCGCTCGCGGAAGCTCCGATTCTCCAAGCCGGGCTCGCCGCCCAGCAGCGCGAGCGCGAGGCCGAGGTCGGCTGGCGCCAAGCCGTCGAAGCGCTCGTCGATGACCTTTTCGAGCACCGCCGGGTACGACGGCGTGCAGTAGATCGCCGTGACGCCGAGCTCGCGGATCGTGCGGATCAGGTGTTCGCTGTCGCCGACGCCGAACGGCACCACCGTCGCGCCGGTCGCCTCGAGCGTCGCGTGGTCGGTATAGCCGCCCATCCAGAGCTGATAGTTCAGGCAGTGCACGACGAGATGGCCGGGACCCAGTCCGCCGGCCTGCATGGCGCGGCCGCTTACGGTCGCGAACATCGCGGCATCGGCGGCCGACAGCGCGATGTTCAGCGGCCGGCCGCTGGTGCCCGAGGTGCGATGCAGGCGCATGACGCGCTCGGGCGGCGTCGCCAGGTAATCGCCGAACGGCGGTCGGGCGGCCTGGCTGTCGCGCAGCATGGCCTTGGTGGTCAGCGGTAGTTCGGCCAGGTCGTCGAGCCGCGCCGGCGGGCGCCTGCCGGCCCACAGCCGTTTGTAGAACGCCGAGTTCGCTGCCAGGTGGGCGCGCTGCTTGCGCCAGCGCCGCGCGCGAAACGCGGCGAGCCGCTCGGCCGGCCAGAAATCGTGGTCGCCGAGCCGCGGGCGAGCCACCTCAAGCGCCCTCGATGAGCGCCAGCCACGCCGCCTCGTCGAGCGTCGCGACGCCGAGTTCGTGCGCCTTGGTCGCCTTCGAGCCGGCGTCGGCGCCGACGACGACGAAATCGGTCTTGCCCGATACCGAACCGGCGACCTTGGCGCCGAGCGCCTCGGCGCGCGCCTTCGCCTCGGCCCGCGTCATCGCCTCGAGCGTGCCGGTCAGCACGACGGTCTTGCCGGCCAAGGGCGAGTCGCCGGTCGGCGCGACGTAGTCCTCGATGTCGAGCTGTTCGATGAGCTCATCGACGACGGTGACGTTGTGCGGCTCGTCGAAGAAGTCGACGATCGTGTCGGCGACCTTCGGGCCGATGCCGTCGACGTCGATCAGCTCCTGATAGGCCGCGCCGTCCCGGTCCAACGCCTCGCGCAGTCTGGCGACGACCGTCGCGGCCGATTCATAGGTCTTGGCAAGCAGCCGGGCCGTCGTCTCGCCGACATGGCGGATGCCGAGCGCGTAGATGAACCGGTCGAGCTCGATCCGGCGCCGGTCCTCGATCGCCTTGAACAGGTTCGCCGCCGAGGTCTCGCCCCAGCCCTCGCGCTCGGCGATCGGCGGGTCGAAGCCGGCGTCGCGCTTGGCGAGCGTGAAGACATCGGCGGGTTCCTTGACCAGCCCGTCGCGCCAGAAGGCGGCGATCTGCTTCTCGCCGAGGCCCTCGATGTCGAAGGCGTCGCGGCTGACGAAGTGGCGCAGTCGCTCGACCGCCTGGGCCGGACAGATCAGCCCGCCGGTGCAGCGGCGCGCCGCCTCACCGTCTTCGCGCACGGCGTGACTCTGGCATTCGGGGCAAACATCGGGAAAGACATAGGCCATGGCGCCCTTCGGCCGCTTGGCCATGACCACTCCGACGACCTGGGGAATGACGTCGCCGGCGCGCTGGACGATCACGGTATCGCCGGGCCGGACGTCCTTGCGCGCGATCTCGTCCTCGTTGTGCAGCGTCGCGTTCGACACCACGACGCCACCGACGGTTACCGGCTCGAGCCGGGCGACGGGGGTCAGCGCGCCGGTCCGCCCGACCTGGATCTCGATCGCCAACAGCTTGGTCTGCGCCTTCTCGGCGGGAAACTTGTGGGCGATCGCCCAGCGCGGCGCGCGGCTCACCGTGCCCAGCCGGTCCTGCCAGTCGAGCCGGTCGACCTTGTAGACGACGCCGTCGATGTCGTAGGGCAGCGCCGACCGGCCGGCGGCGATCTCGTCGTAGAGCGCGAGCGCCGCATCGGCGCCGGCGCAGCGCCGGGCCAGCGGGTTGACGCGAAAGCCCCAGCGCTTGAAGCGCTCGAGCACCCGCCAGTGGGTGCCGTCGAAGGGCGCCGAGACCTCGCCCCAGGCATAGGCGAAGAAATGCAGCCTGCGGCGCGCGGTGATGCGGCTGTCGAGTTGGCGCAGCGAGCCGGCGCCGGCGTTGCGCGGATTGGCAAACAGGGACTCGCCGGCCGCCGCGCGCTCGGCGTTAAGCGTCGCGAAATCGGGCCGCGTCATGTAGACCTCGCCGCGCACCTCCAAGACAGCGGGCACGTCGGCCGCGTCGATGCGCAGCGGCAGGTCGCGCACGGTGCGCAGGTTGACGGTGATGTCCTCGCCGACCTGGCCGTCGCCACGCGTCGCGCCGAGCACGAAGCGGCCGTCCTCGTAGCGCGCCGTCGCCGACAGGCCGTCGATCTTGGGTTCGCCGACGATGTCGACCGCTGCCGTCTCGCCGAGCCCGAGAAAGCGCCGTACGCGCTGGACGAATTCACGCACCTCGTCGGCGTCGAAAGCGTTGCCGAGCGACAGCATGGGCCGGCCGTGGGTGACCTTGGCGAAGGCGTCCGACGGCGCCGCGCCGACCCGCAGGCTCGGACTGTCGGACCGCATCAGATCATCGAAGCGCGCCTCGATGGCCGCGTTGCGCCGCCACAACCGGTCATACTCGGCATCCGAAATCTCGGGCGCGTCGTCCAGGTGGTAGAGCCGATCGTGGCGCGCGATCTCGGCGGCGAGGCGGGCGAGCTCGGCGGCCGCCTGTGCGCGGCTCAGCCGATCGACCACGATCGACGCGGTGTCCTTGGCCATCGCGCGACCCTCAGTCCGCGCCCGCGCGGATCAGGCTGTCGGCCGCCGCACGCGCCTCTTCGGTGATGCGCTTGCCGGCCAGCATGCGGGCGACCTCCTCGCGGTGCGCCGCGTCGTCGAGCGCATCGACGCGGGTGACGGCGCCCGACTTGGTCTCGTCCTTGACGACGCGGAAGTGGTGCGCGGCGCGCGCCGCGACCTGCGGCGAATGGGTCACGACGAGCACTTGCAGCTCGTCGTCGAGCCGCGCCAGACGCTCGCCGACCGCCGCGGCGACGGCGCCGCCGATGCCGCTGTCGACCTCGTCGAACACCAGCGTCGGCGCCGCGCCGACGCGTGCCAGCACGACGCGCAGCGCGAGCAGCAGACGCGACAGCTCGCCGCCCGACGCGATGCGCGCAAGCGGCCCAGGTGTGGCGCCCGGATTGGTCGCCACCTCGAAGCGAACGCGCTCGGCGCCGTCGGCGCCCCAGTCGGCCTCGGGCAGCGGCTCGAGCCGGGTGACGAAGACCGCGTTATCGAGCTTCAAGGCGGGCAGCTCGGCGATCACCCGGCGGTCGAGGTCCTTGGCCGCCTTGGCGCGCGCCTTGCTGAGGCGCTTGGCGGCGGTGGTGAACGCGTCGCGCGCCTTGCCGGCTGCTTGGCTGAGGCCGGCGAGCGCCGCGCCGCGATCGTCGAGCGCCGCCAGCGTCTCGGCGAAGCGGTCGCGCAGACCGGCCAGCGAGTCGACGTCGGTCTGGTGCTTGCGCGCCGCCGCGCGCAGCGCGAACAGCCGCTCCTCGGCCGCGTCGAGCCGCGCCGGATCGGGCGCCAGCTCGCGGCGCGCCGTCTCGAGCGCGGCGAGCGCCTCGTTGATCTCGACCACCGCGCGCTCCAACGCATCGATGGCGCCGTCGAACGCCCCCGCGGCGCGTTCGGCGCTGCGTGTGAGATGCCGCTGGGCGGCGCGCAGCCGCTCTTCGACACCGCGCCCATCGATCAGCTCGTCGATGGCGCCGGCGAGGCTTTCGGCGAGCTTTTCGCTTTGCATCAGCACGCCGCGCCGGGTCGCCAAGGCGGCCTCCTCACCCGGTTCCGGGGCGAGCGCATCGAGCTCGGCCAGGACGTGGCGCAGGTATTCCTCGTTGCGCCGCGCCTCGGCGAGTTCGGCCTCGGCGTCGGCGAGCGCCTGGCGCGTCTCGCGCATCTGGCGGTGGGCGGCGGCGACCTTGGCGGTGCGATCGTCATGGCCGCCGAAACCATCGAGGAAGACGCGGTGCATCTCGGCGCCCCGGATGCCGCGCTGGCTGGCCTGGCCCTGGACCTCGACGAGATGATCGCCGACCTCGCGCAGCAGTCCGACGCCGACCGGCTGGTCGTTGATGAAGGCGCGGCTGCGGCCGTCGGCGCCCAGCACGCGCCTGACGATCAGCGTCTCATCGCCGGCGTCGATGCCCCGATCGGCGAGCAGGCCGCGCACCGGATGATCGGCAGCGGGCCGGAACTCGGCGGCGACCGTGGCCTGGTCGACCCCATCGCGCACCAGGGCCGCGTCGGCTCGACCGCCGAGCGCCAAGCCAAGAGCATCCAGAAGGATCGATTTGCCCGCCCCGGTCTCGCCCGACAGCGCACACAGCCCCGGGCCGAATTCGAGTTCGAGATGGTCGATCAGGACGATGTCGCGGACCGACAGCGATACCAGCATGGCGAGGGGCGCGCCCTCCGGGCTAAAAGATCGAGTTCCAGGATTGCGAGATCCACGATTCGTCGCTCGCCTCGGGCCTGAGATCACGGCCGGTCAGCAGCGCGTATGAATCGAGGTACCACTCGCTGCCCGGAAAGTTGTGGCCGAGCACGGCCGCCGAGGCCTGCGCCTCGTCGATCACGCCGAGCGCCAGATAGGCCTCGGTCAACCGGTGCAGCGCCTCGGGAACGTGGCTCGTCGTCTGGTAGAACTCGATGACGCTGCGGAAACGATTGATCGCGGCGATGTACTGCCCGCGCTCGAGATAGAACCGGCCGACACTCATCTCCTTGCCTGCCAGATGGTCGCGGGTCAGATCGATCTTCAGCCTGGCGTCGCGCGCGTAATTCGAATCGGGAAAGCGGCGCACCAACTCGTCGAGCGATTCGAGCGCCCGCTGGGTCATCATCTGGTCGCGCCCGACGTCCGAGATCTGCTCGTAGTAGCAGAGCGCCGTGATGTAGTACGCATAGGCCACCTCGCGGCTGCCCGGATGAAGCTGGATGAAGCGCTCGGCGGCGAGGATCGCCTCGTCGTAGTTGTTCGATAGATAATGCGCGTAGGCCGACATGATCTGCGCCTTGTTGGCCCACACCGAATAGGGATGCTGGCGCTCGACATCGTCGAAGCCGGCCGCGGCGGCGTTCGTGTTGCCGGCCTCGAGGTCGTCCATGGCGCGGTTGTAGAGCTCCTCGACGGGCCGCTCGAAATAGCTGTCTTGGTCGCTGCTACAGGCGACCAGCGCCAAAGCGAAGAGCGATATCAGGCCGAGGCGGGCGGCGAGGACTCCCATCCGGAAGCCGCGGATACGAGACGGGTTCATGAGCACCTTATACCAAGGATCAGTGATAGAGGCCCATAGAGATCGTATCCGCCGCACGAATTCAACGGCACGCCGGACAAACGAAAACGGCGCCAGGGCGCCGTTCACGAATTCACGTCCAGAGCAGTGATTGCCGATCAGGCCGAGACGGCGACCTTGGCGGCGGGCCAGGACGCGGCGTCGTCGAGCGTGACGTAGCGCCAGGCGTCGTCATCGTCGAACAGCGCCGTCAGCAATTGGTGGTTCATGCTGTGGCCCGACGCGAACGCGTCCAGGTGGCCGATCACGGGGCCGCCGGCGAGATAAAGGTCGCCGATGCAGTCGAGCGCCTTGTGACGCACGAACTCGTCGGCATAGCGCAGGCCCTCGTCGTTGATGACCTTGTCGTCGGACAAGACGACGGCGTTGTCGAGCGAGCCGCCGAGTGCGAAGCCGCGCTCGCGCAGCGCCTCGACGTCACGCATGAACCCGTAAGTGCGCGCCCGGCAGATCTCGCGCTTGTAGACGTCGCCGCCGATCTCGAAATAGCAGGTCTGTTCGCCGATCACCGGATGGTCGTAGGTGATCGTCATCGACACCGAAAAGCGGTCCGACGGCGTCAGCGACGCCGAACGATCGCCGTCCGAGACCTCGACCGTCTTGAGCACCTGTATCGCCTTGCGCGGCGGCGCCTGCTCGGCGAGGCCGGCGCATTCGACGAGAAAGACGAACGGCGCGGCACTGCCGTCCATGATCGGCACCTCGGGGCCGTCGAGTTCGACCTCGACATTGTCGACGCCGAGACCCGCGAAGGCCGACATCAGATGCTCGACCGTCGCCACGCCCGTACCGTTGCCGTCGCTCAGCGTCGTGCACAGCATCGTCGCCGAGACGTTGTCGTGATGCGCGGCGACCGTCGCCCCGCCCAAATCGGCGCGGCGGAATACGATTCCGGTGTCAGGATCGGCAGGATGCAGGGTCATCGCGATCCGCTCGCCACTGTGGAGGCCGATGCCCGTGCAAGCGATCGCGGTCTTGAGTGTATGTTGTCGAATGAAGCTCAACGAATGATACCTGTTCATCTCCAAAACAAACCGGGTAGACCCGGGTGAGATTATTGACTCCCCCACGTGAACAACGCGTGGGCTTCGAGGGTTTCTAACAACTTCCCCCGAAGCCCACAATTCACGTTTTGTGACAGATTGTTACGCCCAATTACTGGAAGTTACGCACCATCTAGTTGGTTTGACGTCGCAGGAACGCCGGGATGTCGAGCAGGTCATCCTCGGGCCGTTGGGGCTTGGGCCCCTCGACCGAGGTGGACTGGCTCTCGGCGCCCGCCGTTTCGAGAACCGGTTCGAGCACCGGCGCCGGCACTACCGGCTTCGACGCTACCGGCTTCGACGCTACCGGCTTCGACGCTACCGGCTTCGACGCTACCGGCTTCGACGCTACCGGCTTCGACGCTACCGGATCCGGCGCCGACGGCATCGGCGCCTTAACCGTGTCGCGCACCGACCCGAAGACCGGTTCCCGTTGCGGCTCGGGACGCCCGTCACGGGCGCGGCCTGTCCCGGTGACGCGCTCGAACAGCGTCGGACCACGACGTGGCTCGAGCTTGGCGCGCGGTGCCGCCGCCGAGCCGTTCTCCATGGCCGCCTCGGCGAAGGGCTCCGGGCGCGCCGAGAACGGCCACCTAGGGCCCGGCTCGACCGGCGGCGGCGGGATGAAGCTGTCCTCGGGATCGCTTGCCGTGGTGGCCGGCGCATCGACCGTTTGGGCAACCAGCTCCGACTCGGCGACCTCGGCAACGTCCGGCTCGTCGACGATCTGGTCGATCGGCGCGCCGTCGATCTCGGCCCCCGGCTCGAGATACTGGGGCACCGGGGCATCGCGGCGCGACGCCTCGACCGTGACCGGGCGGACGATCGCCTCGCCGTTCGCCGTGATCCCGGTCGCGACGACCGAGACACGCATCCGGCCGGCGAGCGAATCGTCGAATGTCGAACCGAAGATGATGTTGGCCTCGGGATCGACTTCCTCGCGGATGCGGTTGGCCGCCTCGTCGACCTCGAACAGGGTCATGTCGTAACCGCCGGTGATGTTGATCAGCACGCCCTTGGCGCCCTGCATCGAGATCTCGTCCAGCAACGGGTTCGAGATCGCCGATTCGGCCGCATCGACAGCGCGTCGTTCGCCCTCGGCCTCGCCGGTGCCCATCATCGCCTTGCCCATCTCGGCCATCACCGTTCGCACATCGGCGAAGTCGAGATTGATCAGACCCGGCATGACCATCAGGTCGGTCACGCCGCGCACGCCCGAAGACAGCACGTCGTCGGCCATCTTGAAGGCGTCGGCGAAGGTCGTCTTGTCGTTCGCCACGCGGAACAGGTTCTGGTTGGGAATGATAATCAGCGTATCGACATACTGCTGCAGCTCGGTGAGGCCCTCCTCGGCGATCTGCATGCGGTGGATGCCCTCGAACTGGAAGGGCTTGGTCACCACCGCGACGGTCAGGATGCCCTGCTCGCGCGCCATCTGGGCAATCACCGGCGCGGCGCCCGTGCCGGTGCCACCCCCGAGGCCCGCGGTGATGAACACCATGTTCGAGCCGGTCAGGTGCTCGACAATCTCGTCGATCGACTCCTCGGCGGCGGCGCGGCCGATGTCGGGCCGCGAGCCGGCGCCAAGCCCCTCGGTGATGCTGACGCCCAGCTGGGTACGCCGCTCGGAAAGCGACTGCGCCAGCGCCTGGGCGTCGGTGTTCGCGACGACGAACTCGACACCCTCGAGATGTGAGGTGATCATGTTGTTGACCGCATTGCCGCCGGCGCCGCCGACGCCGACTACGGTGATTCTCGGCTTCAGCTGATGTGTCGCCGGCATACTCAAATTAATCGTCATCCTTGCCTCCAGAGAATGGACGTTGCGGGGGTACCGGTCCGCTCCGGTAATGCTCTACTCCCGACGCCCCCACGCCGGGTCGATGTCGCACTAAAAGTTCTCACGTAACCATTGGCCGACACGGCCGAACCGGCCGCTCGACGCCTCCTGCGCGGCGATCGTCTCGGGTGGTACCTCGAGACGCTCCTTGACCGCGTAGTTCAACAGGCCGGCGCAGGTCGAGAACGCCGGCCCGGCTGTTGCTTCGGCGAGACCCGAGAAGCCCAAGGGCCGTCCCAGGCGCACCTGCTTGCCGAGAATGTCGCTGGCCAGGTCGGCGGCGCCTTGAAGCTGGCTGGCGCCGCCCGTGAGCACCAGCCGGCGGCCCGCCGACTGGCCGAATCCACTGGCCTCGAGCCGGTTGCGCACCAGCTCGAATGTTTCCTCGATGCGCGGCCGGATGATGCCGGTAAGCTGCGCGCGCGGCACCGGGTTGGTGCCGGCGCCGTCGCTCTCGCCGACGCGGCGCACATCGATCGTCTCGCGCTCGTCGGCCGCGCCGGCGACCGCGCTGCCATAGAGCACCTTCATGCGCTCGGCGTGGTTGATCGGTGTCGATAGGCCGTGCGCGATGTCGTTGGTGACGTGGTTGCCGCCGATCAGGATGACGTCCGAATGCACCACGTCGCCGTCGTCGAACACCGCGACCGACGTCGTGCCGCCGCCCATGTCGATGAGCGTGACGCCAAGCTCCATCTCGTCGTCGACCAGGCATGCCAGCCCGGCGGCATAGGGCGAGACGACGCAGGTCTGGATGTCGAGGTGGCAGCGCGCGATGCAGCTCGTCAGATTGCGAATCGGGCCGGCGTCAGCGGTCACCATGTGGATCGCGACACCCAGCCGGTCGCCGTACATGCCCTGCGGGTTGCGGATGCCGCGGTTGCCGTCGATGGTATAGCCGAGCGGTATGGTGTGAATGATCTCGCGATCGCCAGGCTCGCAGCGCGCGCGGCCCTGGCCGAGCACGCGGCGCAGGTCGTTGGCGCCGATCTCGTGGCCGTTGACGGCGACCTCGACCTCGATGCGTTGCGACTGCGGGTTGCCGACCGAGAAGTTGACATAGGCGTCGCGGATGGTGTCGCCGGCCATCTGCTCGGCGGCATGGACCGCGGCAAGGATCGACTGTTCGGCCGCCGCCATGTCGACCACGGCGCCGGCGCGCAGGCCGTGCGAGATCTGATGGCCGATGCCGGTGACGCGCAGAGCATCGCCGTCGACGCGCGCAATGAAGCAGCACACCTTGGAGGTGCCGACGTCGATCGCCGCGATGCGGCCGTTACGGACCTTACCCTTGCTCACCTGTCTGTCACCTTCATGTCGATCGTCATTGCCGCGTCCCTACGTGTTCTTGCCTGATTCGTCTCGCCGGGTCGCCGCCGGCGGCCGGCGCACGACCAGGCGGTCGGGCAGGCGCAAATCGACGCTGGCGATGTCGCGTGCCAGCAGCCGGTGCCGGCGTTCGTAGTCGGCCAGCCGGCGCCAGGCGTCGGCGATGCCGTCCTCGGGCAGCTGCACGTCGATGCCGTTGTCGAGGTGCAGGTTCCAGCGCCGGCCGCCGACGCGTACCGCAGCCTCGACGCGCTTTACCAGCGTCGGCTCCGACGACATGATGCCGATCAGGCTGACGACGTTGACCGGCGCGTCCTCGCCGACGACGACCAATAGCTTGGCGAAGCGCTCGGCCTCGGCGCCGTCGATCACCACGCCGTCGCGGTCGACGACGATGAGCTGGCCGTCGCGCTGCCAAAGCGCGAGCGGCGTGCGCTCGTCGAGCCGCACGAAGACGGTGTCGGGAAAGTGCCGCTCGACGGTCGCCGCGCGAACCCAGCCGATCGTCTCGAGACGCGCGCGCGCGGCGTCGGGATCGAAGTTCAACAGCGGCGTGCCGCGTTCGACCGCCAGAGCGGCGAGCACCGCGTCGCGCGGTGTCCAGTGCCGCCCGCTGACGTACACCTCGCCGACGATCAGGCCACCGGCGACCGACGCCTCGATCAGCGTGGCGTGCGCCTGCTCGATCGCCGTCGTCACGCGCCCTGAGGTCCACAGCCAATTGGCCGTGCCGGCGATCAGAACCAGCGCCAGCGCCGTACCGCCATAGCGCAGCGTCGGGCGCAGCCAGCGCGGCATGACCCGGCGCCGGGTCTTTACCTTGGCCGGGCGGCGCTTGCTGCTTTTCGGCAGCAGCCGCTCGAATCGAGCCATCAATCGTCGCATTGCGCTTCCTCCACCATCCAACTGACCAGCGCGCCGAAATCGATCCCCGCATGGGCCGCCTGCTCGGGCACCAGCGACAACGGCGTCATACCCGGCTGGGTGTTGATCTCGAGCATGTAGAGACGGCCCGGCTCGCCTTCGGTGTCGTCGTAGCGGAAGTCGGCGCGACTCACGCCGCGACAGCCGAGCGAGCGGTGCGCCGCGACGGCATAGTCCATCGCGCGGCAGCTCACGTCGTCGGGCAAGGGCGCGGGGCAGAGATGCGTCGTCTTGCCGTCGGTGTATTTGGCCTCGTAGTCGTAGAAGCCTTCGTGCGGGCGCAGCTCGGTGACGCCGAGCGCGCGGTCGCCCATCACCGCGACGGTCAGCTCGCGGCCGGGGATGAATGGCTCGATCAGCACGGCGTCGCCGAACGGCCACTCGGCGGGATCGATGCCCGGGTAGTTGTCGCCTTCGAGGACGATCCGGACGCCGACGCTCGAACCCTCGTTGGCCGGCTTGACGACATAGGGCGGTTCCATGACGCCACCATTGGTCGCGTCAGCGAGGCTCACCACGACGCCTTCGGGACAGGGGATGCCGACGCCGGCGAAGACGCGCTTGGCGATCGGCTTGTCCATCGCCAGCGCCGAGGCGAGCAGGCCCGAATGGGTATATGGCAGGCCGAGGATATTGAGTACGCCCTGCACGCAGCCGTCCTCGCCATAGCGACCATGCAGCGCGTTGAAGGCGACGTTCGGGCGTGGCTCGAGGGCGATCAGCGTCGCCGCCAGGTCGCGGTCGACGTCGATCTCGGTGACGCGGTAGCCACGCTCGCGCAGCGCCTTGGCGCAGGCCTTGCCCGAGACCAACGAGACCTCGCGTTCGGCGGACCAGCCACCCATCAGCACGGCGACATGCTTGCTCATGAGCCGGCCTCCGAAAAGCCCGCGGCGTGCCGGCCGATGCGGCGGATTTCCCACTCCAGCGTCACGCCGGTCGCCTCGGCGACACGGCGGCGGACCTCCTCGCCGAGCGCCTCGATGTCGGCGGCGGTCGCGGCGCCGGTGTTGATCAGGAAGTTGCAGTGCTTTTCCGAGACCATGGCGCCGCCGCGCGCGAGCCCACGACAACCGGCCGCCTCGATCAGCTCCCAGGCGCTCGTCCCCGGCGGGTTCATGAACGTGCTGCCGCCGGTCTGCGTGCGCAGCGGCTGGGCGGTGTCGCGGTCGCGGGCGATCTGGGCCAGGCGCACATCGATCGCCGCGCGATCCTCGGCATGGCCGTCGAGTGTCGCCTCGGTGAAGATCCAGCCCTCGGGCACCGCCGAGGCGCGGTAGCTGAAGCCGAGCTCGGCCGGGCCAAGCACATGGGCGACGCCGGCCGGGTCGATGGCGCGCGCGCCGCGTGTCACGTCGACGACCTCGCCGCCGAAGGCGCCGGCGTTCATGCGCAGCGCGCCGCCGATCGTCCCCGGCACGCCCGAGAGGAATTCCAGACCGCCGACGCCCGCCGCCGCGGCCGTGCGCGCGACGTTGACGTCGAGCGCCGCGGCGCCCGCCGTGACTCGGGCTCCGTCGACCGAAACCTTTGCGAACGCGCGGCCCAGGCGGATCACCACGCCGTCGACGCCGCCGTCGCGCACCAAGACGTTCGAGCCGACGCCGAGCGCCGTGACCGGTACGTCGGCCGGTTTGGCGGCGAGGAAGCCGGCCAGATCGTCTTCGTCGGCCGGGCGGAACACCACCTCGGCCGGGCCGCCGACGCGGAACCAGGTGATGCGATCGAGCGCCACGGCCTCGCGGTAGCGCCCGCGCACCGCAGGCAGGCGATCGATCAGGCGGTCGGTGCGCTCCCGGGCGGCCATCATGTCCGCGCCTCCGCGTTGCCGCTGGTCGCCAACGCACGCGCCAGCTCATCGGGCAGCGCGTTCGCCCAGGCCGTCGAGGTGCCGGCGCCCAGGCAGATGACGACGTCGCCCGGCGCCGCGATGTCGGCGATCATGGCGGCCAGGTCCTCGGGCGCGCCGAGCGCCTCGACGCGGCGGTGGCCGCGGTCGCGCAACCCGCCGACCAGCGCGTCGCGGTCGACGCCGTCGATCGGCGCCTCGCCGGCCGAAAAGACGTCGGCGACGATGACCGCCGTGGCGTCGTTGAAACAGGTACAGAAGTCTTCGAACAGGTCGGCGAGCCGGCTGTAGCGGTGCGGCTGGACGACGGCGATGATGTTGCCGTCATAGGCGTTGCGCGCCGCCTCGAGGACCGCGGCGATCTCGACAGGGTGGTGGCCGTAGTCGTCGATTACGGTGATGCCGCCGGCCTCGCCGGTCTTGGTGAAGCGCCGCTTGACACCCTCGAACTCGGCCAGCGCGCGGCTCAGCACTTGCTCGTCGATGCCCATCTCGACGGCCACCGCGATCGCCGCCAGCGCATTCTGCACATTGTGCCGACCGTGCATCGGCAGCCGCAGGTTCTCGATGACGCGCTCGGCGTGGTCGACGCGGTCGGTGACGACGGCCTCGAAGCGCATGCCGCCGGGCGACGGTTCGACATCGACGGCGCGCACCTCGGCCTGCGGGCTGAAGCCGTAGGTAACGATCCTGCGGTCCGAGACCCGGCCGATCAGCGCCTGCACCTCGGGGCTGTCGATGCACAAGACGACGAAGCCATAGAACGGGATGTTCTCGACGAATGCCTCGAAAGCGGTGCGCAGCGCGTCGTATGAGCCGTAGTGGTCGAGGTGCTCGCGGTCGATATTGGTGACCACGGCGATGGTCGCCGGCAGCTTGACGAAGCTGCCGTCCGATTCGTCGGCCTCGACGACCATCCATTCGCCGTCGCCGAGCCGGGCGTTGGTGCCGTACGCGTTGATGATGCCGCCATTGATCACCGTCGGGTCGTAGCGCGCCGTGTCGAGCACGGCGGCGATCAGCGAGGTCGTCGTCGTCTTGCCGTGGGTGCCGCCGACCGCGATAGACCAGCGCAGGCGCATCAGCTCGCCGAGCATCTCGGCGCGTTTGACGACCGGCACGAAGCGCGCCCGCGCGGCCTCGACTTCCGGATTGTCGGGCTTGATCGCCGACGACACGATGACCACCTTGGCGTCGCCCAGATTGTCGGCGTCGTGGCCGATGCTGACCGTGACGCCCATGTCGCCGAGGCGCCGGACGTTGGCGTTTTCCGACTGGTCGCTGCCCTGCACCTGGTAACCCAGATTGTGCAGCACCTCGGCGATGCCGCTCATGCCGATGCCGCCGATGCCGACGAAGTGGATCACGCCGATTTCGAGGGGCATCGACTTCATGCCGCGATCTCCCCCGCGATCGGGCCGCCCAGCGCCCGATTGGTGCCGCGCCCGCCGTTCGCCGGCATGCGCCGCTCGACCAGATCGGCGAGCCGTGTGGCGGCCTCCGGCACGCCGATCGAGCGCGCCTTCTTGGCGGCGTCGATCAGCCTGGGCGGCGCGATCAGGAAACTCTCCATGCGGCTCGCCAGCGCATCCGGGGTGAACGTCGGCTGCGACATCGTCCAGCCGCCGCCAGCCCGCTCGATGGCGCGCGCGTTGGCCGACTGATGGTCGTCGGCGGCCAAGGGATAAGGCACCAAGATTGCCGGCCGCCCGGCCGACGTGAGCTCGGCGACGGTCGAGGCGCCGGCGCGCGCGATGACCAGCTGTGCCTTGGCCAAGCGCGCCGGCAGATCGTCGAAAAAGCCGGCGAGTTCGGCGCCGATGCCCGCCGCGCGGTAGATTTCGCGCACCCGGTCGAGGTCGTCCGCGCGGCACTGTTGCACGACATCGAGGCGCGCCCGCAGTTGCTCGGGCAGGGCGGCGAGCGCCGCCGGCACGACCTCGGACATAACCGCCGCGCCCTGACTGCCGCCGATCACCAGCAGCGAAAGCAGCCCGCCGCGCTCGGGCGCCGGGTAGGGTCGCTCGGCGAGCGCCGCGATCGCCGCGCGCACCGGGTTGCCGGTATGCTCCGCCTTGGCCCGGTCGGCCGGGCACAGCTGGGCGGTATCGGCGAAGGCGGCCGCGATGGCGCGCACGCGGGGCGCCATCAGCCGGTTGGCGCGGCCGAGCACGGCATTCTGCTCGTGGATCACCGTCGGCAGGCCGATCCGCGTCGCCGCCAGCATGGTCGGCACCGAGGCGTAGCCGCCGAAGCCGACGACGCCGGCGGGCGCCAGACGGCGCAGCACGCCATGTGCCTGGATGGCGCCGAAGGCGATCTGGCCGAGCCCCATCAGGCGGCCCGAAAGGCCCTGGCCGCTGACCGTGCCGGCGCTCACGGTCAGGACCGTTTCGGCGATCGCGCTGCCATACGCCGCGCCGCGCCGGTCGGTGACCAAGACGATGTCGCGGCCGCGCTCGGCGAGCGTACCGGCGAGCGCCTGCGCGGGAAACATGTGGCCGCCGGTGCCGCCGGCGGCGATGATGATGGGCCCGCTCACAGCATGCCTCCGTCGCCCGTGCGCCGACGCGTCAGCGCCAGCACCATGCCCATGCCGAGCGCCACGGCGATAATCGAGGAACCGCCGTAGGAGACGAAAGGCAGCGTCATACCCGTGGGTGGCAGCAGCCTGAGCGTCACGCCCATGTGGAACAGCGCCTGCAGGCCGAACTGGGTCAGCAAGCCGCTGACCGCCAGCATGACGAACAGGCTCTTGTCGTTCATCGCGCGCGAATAGCCGCGCAGCACGACGAACACGAAGAGCGCCACCAGGGCGAGGCAGAACAGCAGCCCGAACTCCTCGCCGGCGACCGCGAAGACGTAGTCGCTGTGGGCGTCGGGCAGCGCCTGTTTGACGACGCCCTCGCCCGGGCCGCGGCCGATCAGGCCACCGTTCATGAAGGCCTCGAGCGCGGTGTCGGCCTGGTAGCTGTCGCCCGACGACGGGTCGAGGAAGCTGTCGATGCGCCTGGCGACATGCGGCATGAACAGATAGGCCGCCGCGGCGCCGGCGGCGCCGACGATGCCGAACAGCGCGACCCAGCGCAGTGGCAGGCCGGCGAAGAAGGACTGCGTGAACCACACCGCGGCGACAACCACCGCCATCGAGAAATCGGGCTGCAACATCAAGAGCCCGACGACCAGACCGCACAGCGCCACGCAGATCAGATGCGACGGGAACCGCGGATTGAAATGATAGGCCGCGAACAGCCATGCGGTGACCACGGCGAAGGTCGGCTTGACGAATTCCGAGACCTGCAGGGATACCGGCCCGAGACGGATCCAGCGGCGCGCGCCGTTGATCTCCGCGCCGGCCACCAGGGTGACGACGAGCAATGCGAGGCAAATCAGAAAGCCACCCACCGCGACGCGGCGCAGCCGCAGCGGCGAGAGCATCGAGGCGGCCAGCAGGACCGCCAGTGCCGGCGCCATGAAGGCCATCTGGCGGCGCACGAAATAGAAGGTGTCGACGCCCATGCGGTCGGCGACCGCCGTGCTCGACGCCATGGTCAGCACCGCGCCGAGGGCCATCAGCAGGCCGACGGCCAGCAGCGTCCAGCGGTCGACGGTCCACCACCAGCGGCCGACCAGGCTGGTATCGGTGCGCGCGAAGACGCTCATCGTCCGCGCCCCGCGGCCGCGCCGTCGGTGATCGCCTCGTCGATCGCCTCGCGCGTGCCGGGCAGCGCGGCGACCAGCCCGCGGAATGCGTCGCCGCGCGCCTCGAAGTCGGCGAACTGGTCGAACGAGGCGCAGGCCGGCGATAGCAGCACGACCGGCGCGTCGCGCCCCTCGGCGCCGGCCAAGCGTTGGGCGGCGGCGACCGCGGATGCGAGGTTGCCGCAAATCTCGTGTCGCACCGCATCGCCCAAGGCGGCGGCGAAGTCGTCCGCCGCCTCGCCGATCAGGAAGGCGTGCGCGATGTTGGTGAAGCGGACCGCGAGGTCGGCGATGCCGCCTTCCTTGGGCAGACCGCCGGCAATCCAGTAGACGTTTTCATAGCACGCCAACGCCTTGTCGGCGGCGGCAGCATTGGTCGCCTTGCTGTCGTTGACGTAGCGCACGCCGTCGACGATGGCGACGAGCTCCATGCGGTGGGCGAGGCCGGGGAAGCTCTGCAGGCAGGCCGCCACGACCGGCGCGTCGACGTCGATGGCGCACGTCATGGCATAAGCCGCGGCGGCGTTCTGCCAGTTGTGGGCACCCGGCAGGCTGGCAATCGCCGTCAAATCCAGGACCGGCGTCGCGCCGTCGTCGATATCGTCGTAGAGCGTCCCGTCGAGCACATAGACGCCGCCCTCGACCCGACGCCCGACAGCGACCGGTATGATCCGCTGGTCGCCCTTGGCGGTGAGCGCGTCGAACAATGCGCGGCAAGGCTCGTCATCGATGCAAACGACCGCTGAGCGCGGCTCGGTCTGGCGGTGGAATATCTTCTTCTTCGACGCGACGTAGTTCTCGAAGCCGCCGTGGCGGTCGATGTGGTCGGGCGTCAGATTGAGCAGCACGGCGACGTCGAAGGTGATCGAATAGGTCAGATCGAGCTGGTACGACGACATCTCGATGACGTAGACGCCATCGCTCGTGATCGGCCGGAGGTCGAGCACCGGGATGCCCAGATTGCCGCCGACCTCGACCTCGCGGCCGGCGAGCCGCAGGATATGGCCGACCAGCGCCGTGGTCGTCGACTTGCCGTTGGTCCCGGTGACGCCGATGAACTGGTGGTCGCGCATGGTGCGGGCCAACAGCTCGACGTCGCCAATCACCTCGCAACCGGCGGCGCGCGCGATCTTGACGACCCGGTGCGGCTCGGGATGGTCGAGCGGCACGCCGGGGCTCAACACCAGCGAGGTCACCTCGCCAGCCACCCAGTCGCGCTCGTAGAGATCGACCAGCGGCACGCCCGCCTCGCCGGCCCTGGCGCGCTGACCCTCGTCGTCGTCCCACGCCCAGACCTCAGCGCCGGCGGCGCCGAGCGCGTGCGCGGCCGACAGGCCCGAGCGGCCGAGGCCGAAGACGGCGATGGGGAGACCGGCGAAGGGAAACGGTTCGATCATCCGCTCACCTCAGCTTCAGGGTGGCGAGGCCGAGCAGCGCCAGCACGAATGCGATGATCCAAAAGCGGATGACGATGGTCGCCTCGGCCCAGCCCTTCTGCTCGAAATGATGATGCAGCGGCGCCATGCGGAAGACGCGCCGCCCGGTGAGCTTGAACGAGACGACCTGCACGATGACCGAAACCGTCTCGAGCACAAACAGGCCCCCGACGATCAAGAGCACCAGCTCGTGCTTGGTGATTACGCTGACCGCGCCGATCGCACCGCCCGCGGCCAGGCTGCCGGTATCGCCCATGAAGACCATCGCCGGCGGCGCGTTGAACCACAGGAAGCCGAGGCTCGCGCCGACCAGCGCGCCGCACACGACCGCCAGCTCGCCCGAGCCCGGCACCGGGTGGAGCTGCAGGTAGTTGGCGAACACCGCGTTGCCGACCAGATAGGCGATCAGCGCGAAGCAGGCCGCGGCGATCATGATCGGAACGATGGCCAGGCCGTCGAGACCGTCGGTCAGGTTGACCGCGTTCGAAGTTCCGACCATGACGCAGACCGCGAACGGCACGAAGAACCAGCCGAAGTCGACCAGCACGTCCTTGAGGAACGGCACGGCGACCGTCGAGGCCAACGGGTCGCGCGTCAACTGCATGATCCAGAGCGTCGCGCCGACGCCGATGGCGACCTCGAGCGCCAGCTTGAGTTTGCCCGACAGACCATGGCTCGACCGCCGCTTTACCTTGAGATAGTCGTCGATGAAACCGACGCCGCCGAAGCCCAGCGCGACGAGCAGCACGACCCAGACATAACCGCTGGTGACGTCGGCCCACAGCAAGGTAGAAACGGTCAGCGCGAGCAGGATCAGGAAGCCGCCCATAGTCGGCGTCCCGGCCTTCTCGATGATGTGCCGCTCGGGCCCGTCGTCGCGGATCGGCTGGCCACTGCCCTGGCGCGCGCGCAACCAGCGGATCACCGCCGGGCCACAGATGAAGCTGACCAGAAGCGCGGTCAGCACCGCGCCGCCGGTGCGGAAGGTGAGATAGCGGAACAGGTTGAACGCGCTGAATTCGTCGGCCAGCGGGAACAGGACGTTGAAAAACATCGGCCCGCCCCCTCACCCGCTGCCCGCGGCGCGCGGTGACGGTTCGCCGTCGCGCGCGCGCAGCGCGTCGATGATGACGCGCATCGCCGGGCGCACGCCGCCGCCGCGCGAACCCTTGACCAGCACGACGTCGCCGCTGCGCACGACGGCCGCGACGGGCATCGCGATATGGTCGGGGTTTTCGGCGTGGCCGGCGCGCATGCCGGCCGGCAGAACGTCGCGCAGCTGCGCCATGTGCTGGCCCACGGTGAACACTTGATCGACGCGCGCGCCGATCAACGCGTCGGCGAGCGTGACGTGCTGTTCGGGCGCCGCCTCGCCGAGCTCGCGCATGTCGCCCAGCACTGCGATGCGACGGCCGCTCTCGCCCGGCGGCGTGCCGCCCAACAGCGCGATGGCGGCGCGCATCGAGGCCGGGTTGGCGTTGTAGCTTTCGTCGATCAGCGTGAAGCCATCGCCGTCCAGCGTGATCCGCTCGCGCGCGCCGCGGCCGGCGAGCGGGCGCAGCTCGGCGAGTCCTGGCGCGAGCGTGGCGGCGTCGGCGCCGGCGGCGTGGACGGCCGCAAGCGCGGCGAGACTGGTCGTCACCCAATGGCGGCCCGGCGCGCCGAGCCGGTAGACGATGCGCGCGCCGTCGAGCGCGACGGTGACATCGCTGTGCTCGGTTGCAATCTCTGCATCGACGAGACGCAGCGTGGCGTCGGCGTGCTCGCCGAACGAGACCACCTTGGTGACGCCGCAGGCGTCCGCCGCGATGACCAGGCGGTCGTAGAACCGGTTGTCGCGGTTGAGCACGGCCGTGCCGCCAGCGCCCATGCCCTCGAAAATCTCGGCCTTGGCGTCGCAGATCGCCTCGAGCGACGCGAAGAATTCGGTGTGTACCGGCTCGACATTGGTGACCACGGCGACGTCGGGCCGCACCAGGCCCGTCAACGGCGCGATCTCGCCGGCGTGGTTCATGCCGATCTCGAAGACGCCGAAGCACGCCGCGCGCGGCAGCGCGGCGAGGCTCAGCGGCACGCCCCATTGGTTGTTGAAGCTCGCCGGATTGGCGAAGCTCGGCCCGGCGGCCGAGAGCAGCAGTCTCAGCGCCTCCTTGGTGCCCGTCTTGCCGACACTGCCGGTAACCGCGATGACGCGCGCCTGGGCGCGTTCGCGCGCCGCCCTTGCCAGCTTCTCGAGCGCCGCCATGGTGTCGTCGACGACGAGCAGCGGCGCATCCTCGGCAACGCCTTCGGGGTGATGGCCGACCAACGCGGCGACCGCGCCTGCGGCCAGCGCATCGGCGACAAAATCGTGACCATCGGCGTTCGGCCCCTCGATGGCGACGAACAGATCACCCGCCTCGACGTTGCGGCTGTCGGCCGAGACGCCGGAACATGCCCACGCGGCCGCGCCGCGCCCCCCCGTCGCCGCGACCGCCTCGGCCGAGGTCCAAAGCGGTGCGCCTGCTTGCGGCGTCGGGCTCATGGCGCCGCGCTCTCGAGTGCCGCGACCGCGTCGCGGGCGGCGGTCGCGTCGTCGAACGGGATAACGCGGTCGCCGATGATCTGGCCCTGCTCGTGCCCCTTGCCGGCGATGACCAGCACATCGCCCGCGGCGAGACCCGCGACGGCAGCGCCGATCGCGTCGGCGCGGTCGCCGATCTCGGTCGCGTCGGGGCAACCGGCAAGGATCTCGCGGCGGATCGCAACCGGGTCCTCGGTGCGCGGGTTGTCGTCGGTGACGATCGGCCAATCGCCTAGCGCGGCGGCGATTTCACCCATCATCGGCCGCTTGGCGCGGTCGCGGTCACCGCCACAGCCGAACACGACGACCAGTCGGCCGATCGCCTGCGGTCGCAGCGCGCGCAGCACGTTGGCGAGCGCATCGGGCTTGTGCGAATAGTCGACGTAGATCGGCGCGCTGGAGGGATGGCGGGCGACCAGCTCGATGCGGCCGGGCACGCCGGCGAGGTCTTCAAGCGCGCCGAGCGCGGCGTCGGCGGCGACCCCGGTGGCGATCGCCAGGCCCGCCGCGCAGACCGCGTTGAGCGCCTGATAGTCGGCGGCGAGCGGGAACGCCAGGTCGCGGCGCGCGCCGTCGACGACGACGGTGAGACGCTGGCCGTCGCCGTCGGCCGTCGCCGAAACGAGCTGCAGATCGCAAGCGCCGCGGCCATAGCCGACGACGCGGTGGCCGCGCATCTCGCAGGTCTCGCGCACACGCGCGTATTCGGGCGCGTCGACATTGATCAGCGCGGTGCCGCCCGGCGCCATCACCGTGTCGAACAGGTGCAGCTTGGCGGCAAGGTAATGCTCGAGCGTCGGGTGGTAATCGAGGTGGTCCCGCGACAGGTTGGTGAACGCGCCGGCGGCGACGCGCACGCCGTCCATGCGGCACTGGTCGAGCCCGTGGCTCGACGCCTCGATCGCCAGATGGTCGATGCCGGCGCCGGCGATCCCAGCCAGGCACTGGTGCAGCGTGACCGGGTCGGGCGTGGTGTGCGGCAGCTTGCGCGCGACGCCCACGCCGATGACGCCGAGGGTGCCGAGCGAGGCCGCCGCGTGGCCACTGTGCGTCCAGATCTGGCGCAGGAAATCGGCGACCGAGGTCTTGCCGCTGGTGCCCGTGACGGCGGCGACGACGTCGGGCTGGACGCCGTAGAAACGCGCCGCCATAAGCGCCAGACGCCGGCGCGGGTTGGCGTCGGCGACCAGCAGGGCGCGATCGGCCGGCACATCGAGGCGCGGCTCGTCGGCCGCCAGCACCACGACGGCGCCGCGGACCAGCGCGTCGGCGACATAATCGGCGCCATCGGCGTGACTGCCACGCAGAGCGGCGAAGAGATAGCCAGGCCTGACCTCGCGCGAATCGGCGGTAAGGCCGAGAACCTCGACGTTCCGGGCGCCGTCGACCGCGCTGTCGAGCAGTTCAGAAAGCAACACCCAGGCCCTCCTCGCCGGCGACCTTGATGTAGAGCCCCTGGCCGCCATCCGGCGCGGCGTCGTCGATCGGCGCAACGCCCAGCATCGGCCCGATTCGCCGGATGACACGCCCGACCGCGGGCGCCGCGGTCCAGCCGCCGGTCGCGTAATTGAAGGTCGCCTCGGTGCCCTGCGGCTCGTCGAACATGACGAAGACGACGTAGCGCGGCGCGTTCATCGGAAAGGCGGCGACGAATGAGGAGATCAGCGACTTCTCGGCGTAGCCGTTGGCCGACGCCTTCTCGGCGGTTCCGGTCTTGCCGCCAACCATATAGCCGGGCACCGCCGCCTTGCCGCCGGTGCCGCTGGCGACAACGAGATGCAGCAGCGCGCGCATTTTGAGCGACGTCTCGGGCGAGATCGCGCGCCAGCCGATCAGCGGCTCGCCGCCGCTACGCTTGATGAGCGTGGCCGGGTGATAGACGCCGCCGTTGACCACCGAGGCGACCGCCGAGGAGAGCTGCAAGGGGCTGACCGCGACGCCATGGCCGAAAGCGATCGTCATGGTGTTGATCTCGCGCCACGGGCTCGGCACGATCGGCGCCGCGACCTCGGGCAACTCGATGTCGGCCGGGCGCAACAGGCCGAAGCGCGCCAGGTAGTCGCGCTGCACCTCGGTGCCGACGTCGAGCGCCATCTTGGCGCTGCCGATATTCGATGAGTAGGCAAAGATCTCCGAGACCGTCAGCCAGCGGTTCTTCGGCTTGTAGTCGCGGATGACGAAGCGCGCGACGCGCAGCGGTTTGCTGGCGTCGTATTTGTCGGTCAGGCCGGCGATGCCCGAATCGAGCGCCATCGCCGTGTTGAACACCTTGAAGGTCGAGCCCATCTCGTAGGCGCCGAGGGTGGCGCGGTTGAAGCGCGCCTCGCCGTCCCCCGGACCGAGATGATTGGGGTCGAAGTCGGGCAGCGACGACAGCGCCAGCACCTCGCCCGACGTGACGTCGAGCACGACGCCGGCGGCGCCGAGCGCGCTGAACTCGGTCATGCCGGCGCGCAGCTCCTCGCGCAGCACGTGCTGGATGCGCGCATCGAGCGACAGCCGAAGCGGCTCGGCCGGGCCACGCGGCGGCGCGCGCAGAACATCGTCGAACGCCTTCTCGACGCCGGCGAGCCCGCGGTTGTCGATGTCGGCGAAGCCGGCGACATGGGCGAACAGCGAACCGAGCGGATAGGCCCGGCGCTCCTCGCGCTGGAAGCCGACGCCGGGCAGCCCGAGCCGGTTGATCGCGACCTGCTGGCGCGGTGTCAGATTGCGCTTGAGCCAGACGAAGCGGCGCTCGCTGGTCAGCTTGCTCAAGAGCTCGGCGTGGCTGACGCCGGGCAGCACGGCGGCCAGCTCGTCGGCGGTCTCGCGCGCATCCATGACGCGCTTGGGATCGGCGTAGAGCGAGGCGGTCAGCAGGTTGGTGGCGAGCAGCACGCCGTTGCGGTCGACGATGTCGGAGCGCGCGAAACGCGCATGGCTCTCGGCGGCGGTCGGCGTGAAGCGCGGCTCGAAGCCATCCTTGAACAGCGTCACGTCGACGAGGCGGACACCGATCACGAGATAGGCGAGCGAGAGCAGCGCGCCGGCCAGGACCAGACGGTGGCGGCCCATCTTGAGCGCGCGGCTCGCGGTGCCGTCGATCGTCACGCGGCCGTGGACAACGGCGTCTCGGTCGAGGCGGCTGTCGTCCTTAGGGTTCATGGGCCGGCCCTCACTCGGCGCCGTCGAGATCGGCGACGACGGCGCCGTCGATCGGCCGGGGCGGCAATGCGGTGATGGCGCCGACCTGGTTCGGCGCGACCGGGACGAGCGCGAGATGGCGGCCGGCGAGCCGGCTCAGCCGGTCGGGCCGGTTCAGATAGCTCCACTCGGCACGCAGCACGTGGATCGATTCCTGGCTCGTGATCAGCTCGCGCTCGAGCTGCGCCAGCGCACCCTCGGAACGCTGCACCGCGTGCTTGAGCTGGTAGAGCCCGAACGCCATCGAACCGATCACGCCGACCCACACGACCTTGGAGGACACGCTCATGCCGCCGCCTCCCAGGCCGCCGCGCCGGTGCGCTCGGCAACGCGCAGCTTGGCCGAACGGGCGCGCGGGTTGGCCGCGGTCTCGTCGGCGGCCGGCGTCTGCGGCCGGCGGGTGATCAACCGGAACGACGGCGCGCGGTGGTCGGTGCTTTCAGGCGCGTGGCGGCTCGGCCGCGGCGTGCGGCCCGCGCGCGCGCCCAAGAACCGTTTGACGCGCCGGTCCTCGAGCGAATGGAACGCGACGACGGCCAGCCGGCCGTTCTCGGCGAGCAGCCGCTCGGCCGCGCGAAGACCGCGGTCGAGCTCGCCGAGCTCGTCGTTGACGTGGATGCGCAGCGCCTGGAAGGTGCGCGTCGCCGGATCGATGCCGTCGGCCGAGGGCCGCACCATGCGCCGGACGATGGTCGCCAGCTCGGCGGTGCGCGTGATCGGCCGCTCTGTGCGCGCGGCGACGATGGCCTTGGCGACGCGGCGCGCCCAGCGCTCTTCGCCGTATTCGAAGATGATCGTCGCGAGCTCGCGTTCGTCGCGCCCGTTGACCACGTCGGCGGCGCTCTCGCCGGCCTGTTCCATGCGCATGTCGAGCGGTCCGTCGCGGCCGAAAGAGAAGCCGCGCTCGGCGATATCGAGCTGCATCGACGACACGCCGAGGTCGAGCGCGACGCCGTCGACGGCCTCGACGCCTTGGGCGGCGAGCAATCGGTCCATCTCGCCGAAGCGACCGGCGAGCACGCTCAGCCGGCCGGTGAATTCGCGCACCAGCGGCGCCGCGCCGGCGACCGCCGACGGGTCGCGGTCGATCGCCCAGACGGTGCAGCGCGCCGCCTCGAGGAGCGCCCGGCTGTAGCCGCCCGCGCCGAAGGTGCCGTCGACGTAGATGCCGCCGTCGCGTGGTTCGAGTGCGGCGGCGACCTCGCGCAACATGACCGGCTGGTGGCCGCCGCCACGGCGTCCGGCGCTAGCCATCGCCGGCGCCCTTCGGCGGCTCGAGCGAGAGCGTCGCGCGCGCGGCCTGCGCGCGCTGGCGCGCCGCCGTCTGGAAGGCCTGCAGCGCGTCGGGCTGCCAGATCTGGAAGGTCGCGCCGCGGCCGACGAAGGCGGCGTGCTCGGCGATCTTTGCGCGCTCGATCAAATGGCGCGGCAGGATGACCCGGCCCTCGCCGTCGAACGGCAGCTGGACCGAATCGCCGAAGATGGTGTTGGCGAAGTCGCCATGTTCGTCGGAGAACGGGTTCAGCCGATCGACGCTGGCGCTCAACTGCTCCATCCGGTCGATGCCGCATGCCTCGATGGCGTCGTAGTTTTCGTTGAGCGACGGGAAGGCGACGATGCCCTGGAAGCTCTGCGACCCGAGCGCGGCGCGGAACGGCGCCGGCACGGACACCCGCCCCTTGCGATCGATGCGATTGATGAACGTGGACAGAAACAGCGCCACGTCGTCGCTCCCCAGCCAGTTGTCATCCCATCCGCGGCACGATTACGGCCCATGCCCAGCCCGCGCGTCCCATGGATGATCGGCTTGGGACTATTTGGGATATCATGGGATACAATGGGCGTCAATGCCAAACCCTATGGAAAATGCGGTTTCTGTTAAGAAATTTCGGGGCTTAGAAAGCAGCGTCGATCCAGAACATGAATAGAACGAAGTTAAACCGACACTCTAACTTCGCGAGTCCTTCGTGACACTAGGCGAAGAATGTGGCGAATTTATGTTCGTTCTATGTTCCTGATGAGCCGCAATTTATGGTGTCCCGCGTCGGTCGGCGATCAATCACTGGCGTTGCGCTCCGAAAACGCGCCGGGCGGTCTGTCGGCGCCCGTCGGTTCGCCGGGTGGAGTGGCCCGACGCGCCGAGCTGTGTTAGCGTCGTTCATCAACACGAAATCCTGATCCATACAGCCGGTTGGCAAGGAGAGGCAAATGCCCAATCCAGCCACGATCCGGGAGCAGCGCCTTCGCAAGACGAAGGCGCAACTGATCGACGAGATCGATACGCTCGAACGGCGCGACGCGGCGTTTGAAGTCGGACGAGATGGCTATGCGTCCGGGGGCGGGAAACCGCCGTCGAGCGACGATTACCTGGCCAGTCAGGCGCTCCTTGATCTCGCCAAGTTCCCTTCCGAGAACCCCAATCCCGTTCTAAGAGTGACACCCGAAGGTGGGCTGCTTTATGCCAACGACGCCGCGCAGGCGGTTAAGGGTCTGGTAACGGGCAGGAAGAAAGACCGGCTTCCGAGCAAGCTCGCGAAACTCGCCACCAAGGTCTCGCGTACGGCCGCGGCTCGGCAGCCCGAGTTCCGTAGCGGTGACCACATCTTCGCCCTCGCGCTGACGCCCGTGGGCGGTGAGTCCTACATCAACATCTACGGCCGCGACATCACCGAGCGCAAGCGGGCCGAAGAGGCGCTGCGGGAGAGCGAGCGGCGGTTCAGGTCCATCCTGAAGGACAGCCCCATCGCCGTCGCCGCTGTCCGCTCGTCGGATAGAGAGATCATCTATGCCAACCCGCGCATATATGAAATGTTCCGAATCGACGAGCAGCAACTGGGTACCCAGGGGGCCAAGAGCTATTACGTCGATGACGCGGACAGAGAGCGCATGGCCGAGCTCTTGAAGAGCGACGGGTTCGTCCACGACGAGGAAACGCGGCTCAAACGAGGCGACGGGACCGAGTTCTGGGCGACGGTTTCGTTCATGGACATCGACTACGCCGGCGAGCCGGGAAGCTTGGCCTGGTTCTACGACATCACCGAGCGCAAACAAGCCGAGGAGGAACTGGCGGAGAAGGAAGCGCAACTCCGGGTCGCGCTGGACAACATGCCGGGCGGCATGATGCTTGGCGATCAAGACCTGAACTATGTGCTCTTCAATGGGCAGTACAGCGAACTGCACGATTACCCGGAGGGTTTTCTCAAGGTCGGGATGTCTTTGCGCGAGGAGGCGCGCTTTCAGGTCGAGCGCGGCGACTACGGCCCTGGGAAGAAGGACGAGTTGGTGGAACAGTTGCTCGACCTTTACCAGGGAGGTCAAGCGACAAGTTGGGAGCGAACCCTCCCCAACGGACGGACACTCCGCTTCAACATGGCGCCAACGCCGGAGGGCGGCAATGCCACGATCGCCACTGACATCACCGAGATCAAGCAGGCCGAACAGGCGGCAGCCGAGGCGCAGGCGTTACTGAACGACGCGATCGACTCTATCTCGGAGGGCTTCGCGCTGTACGACGCCGACGACCGGCTCGTGCTGTGCAACAAGACGTACAGGGACCTCTGGGGCTACTCCGACACCGAGGCCGCGCCCGGCGTCCATTGGGACGATCTCGATCGCCTCGACGTCGAGCGGGGCACCGTCATCGGCGAGGGCAGCGGCATGGCTGGCTCACCTTGGCGTATTGCATTATCTCGGCGGCGACAGAGACAATCGATCGAGATCCAATTCACCGATGGCCGCTGGGTGACGATCCGCGATCGTAAGACGGCGGCCGGCGGCAGCGTCAGCATCCAGACCGACATTACCGAGCTCAAGCGGGTCGAGGAGGCGCTGCGTGAGCAGACGAAAACCGTGGGCCTCCTGCACCAGACCGCGTTCGACGCCAATCAGGCCCAGGACGTCGAACACGCGCTGAAGGGCTGTCTCGATTCGATTTGCGCCTATACCGGCTGGCCGGTGGGACATGTTTACGTCCGGGCACCGGGTGAGCTGGCCAAGCTGGTCCCCTCGATGGTCTGGCACCTCGACAAGCCCAGGCGGTTCGCCAACTTCCGCAAGGTCACCGAAAAGGCCACGTTCGAGTCCGGCGTCGGCCTGCCCGGCCGCGTGCTGGAGACCGGCGAGCCTGCCTGGATCGTCGACGTCACCAAGGATAAGAACTTCCCCAGGGCCAAGCTGGCAAAGAACATCGGTGTCAAGGCCGGTTTCGCGATTCCGGTGCTGACCGGGTCCGAGGTGGTGGCGGTGCTGGAGTTCTTCTCCCCAGAAGCCGTCGAACCGGACGAGGCGCTGCTCGACGTCCTCAACAACATCGGCGGGCAAGTCGGCCGGGTAATCGAACGCAAACGCGCCGAAGAAGAGCTGGCCAGGAAGGAGGCGCAGCTTCGTGTCGCCTTGGACAACATGCCGGGCGGCATGATGCTTGGCGATCAAGACCTGAACTACGTACTCTTCAATGCGCAGTATAGCCAGTTGTTCGATTTACCCGAGGGCCTCATCCGGGTGGGCGGGTCGGTGCTGGACGTGTTGCGCTATCGGGCCGAACGCGGCGACTTCGGCCCAGGCGATGCGGGCGAGCTGATAGAGCAGGTGGTCGATCGTTACCGGCGTGGCGAGGCGAACAGCCTCGAGCGAAATATCCCCGGCGGACCGACGCTTCAAGTCGACATCGCGCCGACGCCCGAGGGCGGCTACGTCACGATCGCGACCGACATCACCGAGCGCAAGCGAGCAGAGGAGGCGCTGCGCGAGGCGAAGCGACGGTCGGAGGAAGCCAGCAAGTTGGTTGCCGAAAAGAACCAGATGCTCGAATCGCTGTCGAACCAGCTCGCGAAATACCTCTCGCCGCAGGTCTACGACTCGATCTTCGCCGGCAAACAGAGCGTCGAGATCGCGTCGAAGCGGAAGAAGCTGACCGTCTTCTTCTCCGACATCGCCGATTTCGCAGGGACCACTGACAGCCTGGAGTCCGAGGAACTGACCAACCTCCTGAACCACTATCTGACCGAGATGTCGAAGATTGCCCTCGACCACGGCGCGACGATCGACAAATACGTCGGCGACGCCATCATCGCGTTCTTCGGCGACCCGGAAACTCGCGGCGTCAAGGAAGACGCGAGAGCTTGCGTGAACATGGCGATCGCTATGCAGCGCAGGATGCGCGAACTCCGGTCCGAATGGCTGGACATGGGGTTGGAACAGCCGTTCCAGGTGCGCATGGGCATCAACACGGGGTTCTGCACGGTCGGCAACTTCGGCAGCGGCGACCGCATGGACTACACCATCATCGGCAACGAGGTGAACCTCGCCGCCCGACTTGAGGCGCTCGCCGAGGTCGGCGGCATCCTGCTGGCCCACGAGACCCATTCGCTGGTCAAGGCGACGGTGATGGCCGAAGAGGGCGACGCCGTGACCGTCAAGGGCTTCGCCAAGCCGGTGCGGACGTACTCGTGAGAACGGCAGAGCAATAATCCCCCACTGAAGCGGCCGGTCGATCCGGCTGCGGCGGACCAAAATGGGACCGCGTATAGCCTTCTGTCAGGGTTGCTCTGACTGGAAGGCGGGGGGGATGTATCGGGTGGAGTTGTACGCACGGGTTCGGCGGGCGTGTCATGTCGAGGGGATGAGCACCCGCGAGGCCTCGCGGGTGTTTGGTGTAGACCGCAAGACGGTCCGTAAGATGCTGTCGTTCTCGGTGCCGCCAGGGTATCGCCGAAGCGCGCCGCCGAGGCGGCCAAAGCTGGGTCCGTTCACGGGAATCATCGATCGGATCTTGGAAGACGATCGGACCAGCCACCGCAAGCAACGGCACACTGCGAAGCGCATCTTCGACCGCCTCCGGGACGAGTACGGTTTCACGGGCGGCTACACCATCGTGAAGGACTACGTTCGTGAGCAGGGGCTTCGGTCGCGTGAGGTGTTCGTGCCACTCTCCCATTCCCCCGGTCACGCCCAGGCGGACTTCGGCGAAGCGATGGCGGTGATCGGCGGCGCGTTACGGAAGATCCACTTCCTTGCCTTCGACCTTCCCCACAGTGATGGTTGCTTTGTTGCGGCCTATCCGGCGGAGACGACCGAAGCATTCTGCGATGGCCACAACGCGGCGTTTGCCTTCTTCGGCGGCGTCCCCCGATCCATCCTGTACGACAACACCAAGCTGGCGGTTGCCCGGATCCTGGGCGATGGGAAGCGGCAGCGAACGCGCGTCTTCACGGAGCTTCAGTCCCACTATCTGTTCGAGGACAGGTTCGGCCGGCCGGGCAAGGGCAACGACAAGGGCAAGGTCGAGGGACTGGTCGGCTTCATCCGGCGGAACTTCCTGGTCCCCGTCCCGCGTGCCGAGAGCTTCGCGGCCCTCAACGATGCTCTCGCCGAACAGTGCCGCCGGCGCCAGGCGGCGCGGCTGCGGGGCCACAAGGAGACCATCGGCGAGCGTCTCGAGCGGGATCGTCAAGTTCTCTTGCCATTGCCGCCTGCTCCCTATGATGCCTGCGATAAGCGCCCTGGACGGGCGAGTTCGCTGTCGCTGGTGCGTTACCGCAGCAACGACTATTCCGTGCCCGTGGCCTACGGCCACCGTGAGGTGCTCATCCGGGGCTACGTCGATGAGGTGGTGATCAGCTGCGGGGCCGAGGTGATCGCCCGGCACCGCCGGTCCTACGACAGCGAGGACCTGATCTTCGACCCGCTGCATTACCTGCCCTTGATCGAGCAGAAGATCGGCGCCCTCGACCAGGCCGCGCCATTGGCGGGCTGGGACCTGCCCGAGGCCTTCATCACTCTGCGGCGGCTCCTCGAAGCTCGTATGGGCAAGGCAGGCAAGCGCGAGTACGTCCAGGTGCTCCGTCTACTGGAGACCTTCCGGCTCGAGGAGGTCGAGGGTGCGGTCGGCGACGCCCTGCGGCTCGGCGCAATCGGCTTTGATGCGGTGAAGCACCTGGTACTGTGCCGCATCGAGCGGCGGCCGCCCAGGCTCAACCTCGACGTCTATCCGTATCTGCCGCGCGCCCGGGTCGCGATGACGTCCGCCAAGTCGTACATGAGCCTGCTGTCGGGGCTCGGCGCATGACCGACACACCGCAAGTGCTGCTCGCCCACCACCTCAAGACGCTGAAGCTGCCGACCTTCCTGCGCGAGTACGACAAGATCGCCCGGCAGTGCGCCTCGGAAGGCGTCGATCACGTCCGCTACCTGTTGAGACTCGCCGAGCTCGAGCTGATCGACCGCGAGCGCCGCATGGTCGAGCGGCGCATCAAGGCGGCGCGCTTCCCCGTGGTCAAGAGCCTCGACAGCTTCGACTTCAAGGTCATCCCCTCGCTCAACAAGGCGCTGGTCCTGGAGCTGGCCCGCTGCGAGTACATCGAGCGCCGCGAGAACCTCATCGCGCTCGGCAACAGTGGGACCGGCAAGACCCACATCGCCCTCGGTCTCGGCCTGGCGGCCTGCCAGAAGGGCCTCTCGGTCGGCTTCATCACCGCCGCCGCGCTGGTCCACGAACTCATCGAGGCCCGCGATGACAAGCAGCTGCTGAGGTTCCAGAAGAAGCTCGCCACCTACAAGCTTCTGATCGTCGACGAACTCGGCTTCGTGCCGCTGTCGAAGACCGGCGCCGAGCTGTTGTTCGAGGTGTTCAGCCAACGCTACGAGCGGGGCTCGACCCTGGTCACCACCAATCTGCCCTTCGACGAATGGACCGAGGTGTTCGGCTCCGAGCGCCTCACCGGCGCGCTCCTCGATCGCCTCACCCACCACGTCAACATCCTCGAGATGAACGGTGACAGCTACAGGCTCAACCAGAGCCGCAGGCGTCAAACCCCGACTGCTAACTGAACCGACCACCCAGCCCACGCTTGACCCCGTGGGCCCACAGGTCCCTCCCGCGCGCGCCGCCGCGTCAGCCTGTTGAGGGCACGCCGCGTCGCGCGCGGGGCCCTCCCGTGGACTACGGGGACAAGCCCGCAGCCGCCAAGCGGTCCCTTCTTACACCGCCGAGGTGGTCCCTTTTTGCTCCGCCATTGACACGTACTCGGTCGTCGGCCTCTACGACGACTTGGCGGCGCAGGGAAGAGTTATCCTCCGCGACCAGGAGGGCCTGGCGCTGGTCATCGACCGCGACAAGCTGACCAAGAAAGGCAAGGCCGAGGCGATCAAGGCGCTCGAAGAGGCGGCGGCGCAGCTCAAGGACTGATACACCCGTCAACGACCGCGGCGCGGCGCATCGACGGCCGTCGCCGCGCGGGGTTATCGGTAAAAAGAAAAACGCCAGACGGTCTGTAAGCCGGGTTCTGTCCCCGCTGACGCGGGGGATGGCCATTCATCTGCGACGCCCGTCGCCGGACGCCTGGTGCGACCAACCCGGGCGGCCGGCGCGGAAACCCACCTGCCGCGAGCCTTGCGGCCGCGGCGCGCCGCCCCTATTCGGTCTTGCTCCCGGTGGGGTTTGCCGTGCCGCCGACGTTGCCGCCGGCGCGGTGCGCTCTTACCGCACCCTTTCACCCTTACCCGCCAGCCGCGGCGCCGAGGCGCCGGGGCCGGGACAGGCGGTTTGCTTTCTGTGGCACTTTCCCTAGGGTCGCCCCCGCCGGGCGTTACCCGGCACCGTGTTCCCGTGGAGCCCGGACTTTCCTCCCCCCGGCTTGCGCCGGAAGGCGGCCATCCGACCGTCTGGCACGCATAGACCTATGCCGCGCGGCCCTGAAAATCAAGCGCCGTCGGGCCGTGTCACAGCGTGAAAATCTGCTGCAATTACGCCCGGGGCCCGAAGCAGACATCGCACAAATGATCAGCCGATTAGGCTTCGCTGAATTTGCGGTAGGCCACAGCGGCCAAGGCGAGGTCGCCAAGGGCATGGCCCCGGAATATGAAGGCGGTACGATCATCGGCCCGATTACGGCCATTGAACTTGCCCAGTATCAATCCGGACAGATCGCCGGTCACATGTTCCGGCGCGGCAAGTTTGTTTGGAAGCGCGGCCTCTTGCTCCAAATCGTCAAGCGCGATCTGATCGAATGCGGCAAAACTTTCCTTGTCCCATGGCGCGGCCAGATCGGTTATCGCGGCAAAGCATCCGGGGGCGAGATCGTTTGCATCCAGAGGCGGAACGAGTTGCGCCGAAAAGGTAACGGACGTGACAACCACGTCAGCGTCTTCGATGGCATCCTTGCCCGAATCGCACACCTCGGATGCCAGGCCAAGCTCATCCGCGAAATGGCACAAGCCGTCGATGTTGGCCTGTCCACGGCCAAATGCTTTTATCTTCTGCAGCGGAAACATGTCGGAGAACGCTCTCAAATGGCTTCGTGCCTGAACACCACAGCCGATGAACGCACAAACCGCCGAATCCTTTTTCGCCATGTATTTCGCGGCGACCGCGCTCAACCCCGCCGTTCGCACCGCGGTGATCCAGTTGCCGTCTAGGATGGCGACAGGCAGTCCCGTTTCACTGTCGAGCATGGTAACGAGGCCATTGATTTGCGGGAGCCCCTGGTCGGTATTGCGTGGATTCAGGACGACCGTCTTAACGGCCAGCAGCGACGGGTTATCCATCGCCGCAAGCGCGGCCATCATATAGCGACCATCGGAAGGCAGGATAACCGCCTTAGGGGCGCTCCAGACGGTGTCCTCGGCGATTCCGCGGACGAGCGTTTCGATACTTTCGATGACATCGCCCGTCGTGATGCCTAACCCTTCAAGGGTCGATTCCGATAGATAGGGAATGTTCTCTGCCGTGTTCATCTTGCGCTCGCTGGATGTGTCGGGATGGCCGAATGTATTGGTCGCGGTGGAATAGGTTGGCCGGATTGTACCCGCCCTTAAGGGTCAGCAGGCAGCCAAGATTGTGGCCGAGCGACCCAACGGTGCGATGAGCTTCATGGTTAACTCGGAATGTCCATCCTGCGACTGTGAGGTCGAATTTTGCACCCAATAAATTTGAAGCGCCATAGCCAAGTTGGTATTTTCATTATACAAATATGAATGAGAACGAATTGGGACGACCACCGCTATTTTCTCGCCATTGCCCGCGAGAGTTCCCTGACCGCTGCCGGAAAAGCGCTCGGTGTCAGCCAGCCGACGATCTCCAGACGTCTGAAAGCGATGGAAGCCAAGCTGAAAGTTCGGCTTTTCGACCGCACACCGCAGGGCTACGAGTTGACCGCGATCGGCATGGACTTGTTCGATACCGTTCAGCGTGTCGAGGAAGATCTGGCCGAAGCCGATCGCAAAATTTATGGCAAGGATCAGGATCTGACCGGCGGCTTGCGCATCACCTGTACCGAGATACTTCTCAATGGTTATCTGTCGCCGTTCGTCTGGCAGTTTTTGAGCCAAAATCCCGGCATTGAGTTGAGTGTTGTTTGCACCGATTCACAGTTGAGCCTCAGCCGCAGTGACGCAGATCTGGCGATCCGCTTTACGCAGCGCCCGACCGAGACGCTGGCCGGCCGCCGACTGGCCTCGGTGGCCTATGGTGTCTATACTGCCAGCGGCACGGCGGGTGACCGCTTCACATCGTCGAATCGGGCGGAATGGGACTGGATTGGCGTCCATGACGAGATGCACAATCGGATACTCTTTGGGGCCGTGTTCCCCGAAGGCCGTTTCAAACACCGGGTCGAGAGTGTGGCGGCGATGCAATCGATGGTGCGCAGTGGCCTCGGTGTCACCGTGCTGCCATGTTACCTCGCCGACCGAGACGAGAGCCTGCGCCGAGCCGAACCAGAGCCATTTATGGACAACAAACTTGATCTCTGGATCCTGTACCATCCCGACGTCCGGCGCGTGCATCGCGTTCGGCTCTTCGCCGATTTCATAACCGACTTGATCAGTTCGGACCTGGACCTCTTCGAGGGCCGCAGCCCGAATTAGAATGGACCCTACCCACCGTCAAAAACCCTGAAGATGAGCTGCGCGGTCTCGGGATCGACGATGCCGTCGATCTGGCGCGGGCGGAAGTGGCGCTGGAAGGCGGCGACGACCGCGCCGGTCGCCGCGTCGAAGGTGCCGTCGGTCGGCACGCCATAGCCGAAACCGGCGAGCGCCCGTTGGATCTCGGCGACAGGCGCGCCGCCGTCGCCCGGCCCAAGCGTCAGCCCCATCTCGCCCCGCGCGACCTTCGCCGTGGGCCACAGGCCGACGCCGGCGGCGGCGAGCCGCGCCCAGTCGAACAGCTCGCCGGGGTCCCGGCGGCACCCGGACTTTCCTCCCCCCGGCTTGCGCCGAAAGGCGGCCATCCGACCGTCTGGCGCCCCTAGACCTATGCCGCGCGGACCCGGAAATCAGGCGCCGTCGGCTACCAAGATGCGCTGCGCCAGCGACTTGAGCGTCGCGATGTAGTCGTCCTGCTGCCAACCGCATTCGATGGTCAGCAGTTCCCAACTGCGGACAGACAGCATCGTCCAAAGGATATCGGTCGCCTGTTTCGGCGCGTGGCGGGACGACAGCATGTTGTCGCGGTTCAGCGCTTCGATCGCCGCTTCGCAGCCTTCCCGCATATCCTGCATGCGCTCGTCCCACGCCTTCGCCGCCGCCGCGTCGGTGTCCCTCATGGCGAGAAGCGCTCTGGCGACACCATGGATTTCCGGGATGTAACCGCCCCATGCCTCGATAAAGGCGTCGAGACGTTCGGTTCCGGTCTGCGCCGTGCGGCTCGGCACCAGGCGTTCCTCGCTCCCCTTCAGTTCATCGAGATAGTGCGTCGTAGCAATCAAAAGCCGCGATCGTGTGCTGAAATGAAGATAGAGCGCCTGCCGGCTGATGCCCGCGCGTTGGGCGATGTCCGTCATACGCACGCCCCTACCCCGGCTCGCTTCCAGCAGCGCCAAGGTAGCTTTCAAAATTCGGTTTCGGGTATCGACTTTTCCTCTTGACATAGTGTCAAGTAACACTTACTTGTCATCATATCAATTGACACGGTGTCAAGCAAATTGGAGTCGGCAATGAAGCTAGTCATTTTTGGCGCGACAGGAACGATCGGGCGCCAACTGGTCGATCAGGCGCTCTCGCAAGGCCATCGGGTAACGGCATTTGCGCGCAGCCCTGAAAAGTTCGGCCGAACCAATGAAAACCTTCGCGTGGCGCAGGGCGACGTCTTGGATCCTGCTTCGGTAAAGAGCGCGGTTCAAGGACAGGATGGCGCGCTGTGTGCGCTGGGCATGCCGATGGTGAACAAGGAAAATCTGCGGGCAAACGGCACGAAGAACATTATCCGCGCCATGCAGGAAACTGGCGTCAATCGGTTCGTCTGCTTATCGGCGCTTGGCGCTGGCGATAGCCGGGACATACTGCCGATTCACTTCAAGCATCTCATCATCCCGCTCGTTATGCGCCACCTCTATGCCGATCACGAGCTCCAGGAAAGCTATGCCAAGGACAGTCGGTTGGATTGGGTGATCGTTCGCCCCGGCAGCTTTTCAAACGGCAAATACACTGGCGCGTACCGCCACGGCTTTACCGCCGTTGACAGGTCGCTCAAGCTCAAAGTGTCGGCGGCAGATGTTGCCGACTTCATGCTGAAGCAGCTTATCGACGACACCTATCTGCGCCAGACCCCCAGCCTGTCGTACTGACGCATGAACACTGACAACATCATCTCGTCACGGAGGACTAACATGACGTCAACTTGGTTTCTGATCCTATGCCAAATCTCCATTATCGCCTGCGGACTGGTCTCCGGCGTCTTTCTGACGTTTTCGGATTTCGTCATGAAATCGCTGGCCGCGGCAAGCCCGGCCGGCGGCATCGAAGCCATGCAGATCATCAATCGCAAGGTCTTCAAATCGGTGTTCATGGTCCTGCTTTTGGGGATGTCCGCCTTCGCACCTTTTCTGATCGGCTACGCTCACCTCAACGTTACGGGGCCCGCGTCTGCCTGGATCGTTGCCGGCGGGGCCATCTATCTAGCCGGCGTGTTTCTTGTGACGCTCGCATTCAATGTGCCGATGAACCAACGCCTTGCCGCAATGGATTATTCCGCCGCCGACACCGTGCCTTACTGGCGGACCTATGTGCCATCATGGAGCTTTTGGAATCACGTTCGCGCAATCTCGTCTACGGCATCGGCGATCTGCTATCTGGTTGCGTGTTCGTGGCTGGCTCAAGGGGCGATCGCAACTGGATAGGTGACGGGTTCTTTCGGCCACGGTTGACCGACCGCTTTGCGACCCGAAAGCCGCGTCACATGGCAAAACCGAGACACTACGCGCTGGCGAGAACCTGGAATATAAGCTGCGCGGTCTCGGGATCGACGACGCCGTCGACGTTGCGCGGGCGGAAGTGGCGCTGGAAGGCGGCGACGACCGCGCCGGTCTTGGCGCCGAACGCGCCGTCGACCGTCACCTCATAACCGAACTCGGCGAGCGCCCATTGGAACTCGACGACCGGCTTGCCGGCGTCGCCCGGCCTGAGACTCAGGCCCATCTCGCCGCGCGCGACCTTCGCCGTCGGCCACAGGCCGACCCCGGCGGCGGCGAGCCGCGCCCAGTCGAACAGCTCGCCGGGGTCCTGGCGGCGCCCGGGCGCGACATCGGAATGGCCGAGCACGTGGCGCGGCGGGATCGGCTGGCGCGCGACGATAGCGCGCCCCAGCGCCTCGACCGCCGCCATCTGCGCCTCGGGGAACGGCCGGAAGCCGAATTCGTGACCCGGGTTGACGATCTCGACGCCGATCGAGCAGCCGTTGATGTCGCGGCGCCCGCGCCACGACGAAACGCCGGCATGCCAGGCGCGGCGGTGCTCGCCGACCAAGCCATAGACCGCGCCGTCCTCGTCGATCAGATAATGCGCGCTGACCTTGGCCGCCGGATCGCAGAGCCGGGCCAACGCGGCCGCGGCGCTGGTCATGCCGGTGTAGTGCAGCACCAGCATGTCGATGGCGACGCCGGCCGGCCGGCCGTCGTGGTTGGGCGACGGGCGCTCGATCACGTCGCTCACCGGCGCTGCGCCGCGCGCTTCTCGCGCAGCGTCTCGAGCTCGAGCCAGCGCGTCTCGGCGGCGGCGAGTTCTTCGGTTGCGGCGGCGTGCCGCGCGGTCGCGCTCTCGAACGCCACGCGGTCGCGGTGGTAGAGCACCGGGTCGGCGAGCGACGCCTCGAGCGCGCGAAGCTCGGCCGCGAGCGCCTCGATCGCCGGCGGCAGGCGATCCAGCTCACGGCTCTCGTTGTAGCCCAGCCGCGTCGGCGCCCGCCGCTCACGGGGCGGGGCGGGCCGTTTCGGCCTTGCCGGTTTTCCGGCGACGTTCCGGGCCGCGCCGCGTTGCGCCAGGTAATCGGTGTAGCCGCCGGCGTATTCGGTGGCCCGGCCGCCGCCCTCGAGCGCGATGATGCTGGTCGCGACATGGTCGAGGAAATCGCGGTCGTGGCTGACCACCAGCAGCGTACCGTCGTATTCGCCGAGCACGTCCTGCAAGAGATCGAGCGTCTCCATGTCGAGATCGTTGGTCGGCTCGTCGAGCACCAGAAGCGTGCTCGGCCGGGCCAGCAGCTTGGCCAGCAGCAGCCGGTTGCGCTCGCCGCCCGAGAGGCTCTTGACCGGGCTCAGCGCCTGGCGTTCCTCGAACAGGAAGTCGCGCAGATAGCCCACGACATGGCGCGGCCGGCCGCCGACCATCACCGTGTCGCCCGCGCCGCACAGCGTCTCCCAGAGCGTCGCTTCCGGGTCGAGCGCTTCGCGCCGCTGGTCGAAATAGACCGCCTCGACGCCAGCGCCGAGGCGCACCGTGCCGCGGTCGGGCGCGAGCGTACCCGAAAGCAGGCGCACCAGGGTCGTCTTGCCGGCGCCGTTGGCGCCGATCACGCCGATCCGGTCGCCGCGCAGGATGTGCGTCGTGAAGCCGTCGATGATCGCCGCCCCAGCGCCATTGGCGCCAAAGGTTTTGGCGATGTCCTCGGCCTCTATGACCAACCTCGGCCCACGATCGTCGCCGCGCGCGGCAAGCTTGGCGCGCCCGGCGACGACGACGCGCTCGGCCCGCGCGCGACGCATCTCGTGCAAGCGCCGGAGGCGGCCTTCATTGCGCTTGCGGCGGGCCGTGAGCCCTTCGTTGCGCCAGCGCAGCTCCTCGGCGATGCGCCTGTCGAGCTTGGCCGCGTCACGCGTCTCGGTGGCCAGCCGTTCGGCCGACCAGCCTTCGAAGGCGGCGAAGCCTTGATCGTGGCAGCGCAGGTCGCCGCGGTCGAGCCACAGCGTGCGGCGCGTCAGGCGGGCCAGCAGGGCGCGGTCGTGGCTCACCACCACGAGCCCGCCGGCGTAGCGCTCGAGCGAGCGCTCGAGCCATTCGATGGTCGGCAGGTCGAGGTGGTTGGTCGGCTCGTCGAGCAGCAGGACATCGCTGTCGCCGACCAGCGCGCGGGCGAGCGCCGCGCGCCGCGTCTCGCCGCCCGAGAGCGTGCCGAGCCGGCGCGCGCCGTCGAGCGATACGTCGGCGAGCATGGTGGCGACGGCACGCAGCCGCGCATCCGGAGCGATGTTGGCCGCGACGCCGGCGGCGACGTAGTCGGTGACGGTCTGCCCGCCCCGCACCACCGGGTCCTGCGGCAGATAGACGACGCGCGCGGCGGGCTGCAGGAATCGCGCGCCGCCGTCGAGTTCGATCTCACCGGCCAGCGCCTTCAATAGCGTCGACTTGCCGCAGCCGTTGCGCCCGACCAGACAGACGCGATCGCTGCGCACCACCGACATCGAGAGGCCATCGAACAGCGGCCGGCCGCCAAAGGTGATGCGCGCGTCGTTCAGCGCGACGACGGGCGGCGTGCGCGCCATGGCCTAGCCCGGCCTTCTCACCATGGACAGGCGCGTCATCGCGTCGGGCGGAGCCGAGCCGCCAGGAGAAGGCCGCCGAGCGTAGCCTGGGCTACGCGCAAGGCCTTCGACGCCGCGGGCGGCCCGCCCGGCGCGACCCTTAAGGGCGGCGGATCTCGGACGACAGGCCGCGTCAAAGCGCTTGCCCGATGCGCGAGTACTCACTTGCACGATTCCACGGTACGTAGGACGGCCTTGCGCGGTCGTCCGGCAAGGCGCCCGGCGCGCCGTGATGCTGGGCGCATCACAAGCGCCGGGCAACGCCGCCGGCGGCCGCGCAAGGCCGCCCTGCGGGTCGCGTTTCCCGTCCCCTCGGGGCGTCGGGAACGCTCTGCGATGCCCAGGCATCGCCGTCACGCCCCCGCCTGCCGAGGAAACGGGAAACGCGATCCTGCGTGCCGTGGAATCGTGCAAGGGAGTACTGGCATCGTGGCCTGCACGCTTTTCCTCGCCTGTCGTCCGATATCCGCCGTGCCGCACCTGTCCATGGTGAGAACTCCGGGCTAGCCGGCGCCGCGGCCGCGGCGAATCCGGGCGTAGGCCTCGTTGATCGTGGCCAGCTTGGCGTTGGCCACGTCGATGAATTCCTGCGGCATGCCCTGCGCCATCAGCTTATCGGGGTGATACTCGCGTACCAGCTTGTGGTACGCCGCCTTGGCCTCGGCGGCGCTGGCGCCGGGCGCGAGTCCGAGAATATCGTATGGATTGGTCGCATCCGGCGCGTCGTGGCCGGCCGAAATTCGATCGAAGGTCTCCTGATCGAAACCGAAGATCTCGGCAACGCGCCGCAGGAAGGCGAACTCGTTGGGATGGATGACGTTGTCGGCGCGGGCGATCTGGAACAGCCCGTCAAGCAATTCCTCGAGCACGTGCGGACTGTCGCGGAACAGCTTGGCGACTTGGCGCGCATAGGGCTCGTAGCCGGCGGCGGCGCGCTTCGCCTGGTCGTAGAGCCGGCCGACGTCGCGCGTCGCCTGGGGCGGCACGCGGAACAGCCGTTTGAAGGTATCGACCTCGTCGCGCGTGACGACGCCGTCGGCCTTGGCCATCTTGGCGGCGAGCACGATCACCGCGACCGAGAACGCGGCCTGGCGCTGCTCTTCGCTGACCGGGCCCTTGGCAGCGCGCATCTTGTCGACGGCGTGTCCGGCCACCGTGCCGACGAGCGCGCCGATCGGGCCGCCGAGCGCGAAGCCCGCGGCACCGCCGACAATCTTTCCCCAAATGCTCATCGACCCAGGTTACCGCCCGTCCGTTGCACGGCGCGCATACTGCCACAACGGCCGCTGCGCGGAAGAATTTTCCCGCACCCCGTATCGGCCTGAGGACTCGCGTTTTGCTTTGCCTTGGGTAACTATAACGGCTTCGCTGCCTTCGCCGCATCGCGGATGGAAGCCGGGCGACACCGGCACGGGGCGGCCCTGTGACACGTACCAATTGGGAGGATGCATGAGCGACAAGCGTAACATTGCCATCGTCGGACCGTCGCTGAGCGGCAAGACGACGTTGTTCGAGAGCCTGCTGTTCGCCAGCGGCGCGATCGGCCGCAAGGGCACGGTCAAGGACGGCACCACGGTGGGCGACAGCGCCCAGGAGGCACGCGACCGTCAGGTTTCGACCGAGGTCTCGGCGGCGAGCACCGAGCACAACGGTATTTCTTTCACCTTCATCGACTGCCCAGGCTCGATCGAATTCTCGGCCGAGGCGCGCAACGCGCTGATGGGCGTCGACGCGGCCCTGGTCGTCTGTGAGCCGACACCCGACCGCCTTATGATGCTGGCGCCGACGCTCAAGTTCCTCGACGACAACGACATCCCGCATTTCGTCTTCGTCAACAAGATGGACCGCGCTAACGTCATGATGCGCGAGTTCATGCCGGCGATGCGCGCGGTCTCGGCGCATCCCTTGGTGCTGCAGCAGGTGCCGATCCGCGACGGCGAAGCGATCTCGGGCTATGTCGAACTGATCAGCGACCAGGCCTACGCTTACCAGGGCAATGGTGCGTCCGAGCAGGTCGCCGCGCCCGAGACGGTGCAGGACCGCAAGGCGGCGGCGCGCACCGAACTCTTGGAATCGCTCGCCGACTTTGACGACACGTTGCTCGAGAAGCTGCTCGAGGACGAGGTGCCCTCGTCGTCGGAAATCCTCGAGTTCATCAGGTCCGAGGTCGCCGAAAATCAGGTCGTCCCGGTGTTCATCGGCATCGCCGAGCACGGCAACGGCGTGCGCCGCCTGCTCGACCATCTCGCCGAGATGACGCCGGCGCCGTCGAACACGCTGGCCCGGCGCGGCATCGACGCGGCGGGCGATGCGCTCGCCCAGGTGCTCAAGACCTACATGACGCCGCATGGCGGCAAACTCTCGCTGATCCGCGTGTGGCGCGGCAAGATCACCGATGGCATCACGCTCAGCGGCGTCCGCGTCGCCGGCATCTATCGGATGACCGGCGCAAACCAGGAAAAGCTGAGCGGCGCCGAGGGCGGCGATATCGTCGCCTTGGGCCGGCTCGAGGGCATCGCCACGGGCGACACCCTGGCGCTGGGCGGCAACGCGCCGGCGCAAGGACTGCCGAGCGCCGCGCCGCTGGCGCCGGCCTTCGCCAAGGCGATCACCACCGAAAACCGTGACGACGAGGTCAAGCTGTCGGCGGCGATCGCGAAGGTGCTCGAGGAGGATACGTCGCTCTCGGTCGGGCAAAACAGCGAGACCCACGAGTTCGTCATGTGGGGCCAGGGCGAGATCCATATTCAGGTCGCGATCGACCGCCTCAGGAACAAGTACAATCTGTCGATCAACACGGCGACGCCGAAGGTCGCCTACAAGGAGGCGATCCGAAAGTCGACCTCGCAGCATGGCCGCTTCAAGCGCCAGACCGGCGGCCACGGCATGTTCGGCGACGTCCACCTCGACATCAAGCCACTGCCGCGCGGCAGCGGCTTCGAATTCGTGCAGAAGATCGTCGGCGGCTCGGTGCCCAGGCAGTACATCCCGGCGGTCGAGGCCGGCGTGCGCGAGTCGCTCAACAAGGGCCCGCTCGGCTTCCCGCTGGTCGACGTCTCGGTGACGCTGACCGACGGCGCCTTCCACGCGGTCGATTCGAACGAACAGTCGTTCAAGCTGGCCGCCCGGGTGGCGATGACCGAGGGCATCCCGAACTGCAGACCGGTGTTGTTGGAGCCGATCTGCAACGTCACCATATCGATACCCAACGACGCGACCTCGAAGGTCCACGGCGTGATCAGCGGCCGGCGCGGCCAGATCCTCGGCTACCAGGCCAAGGAAGGCTGGGACGGTTGGGACGAGATCGAGGCCCACATGCCGCAGTCCGAGCTTCACGACCTGATCGTCGAGCTGCGCTCGTTGACGCTCGGCGTCGGCTGGTACACCTCACAATTCGACCACCTGACCGAGCTGACCGGCCGCCTGGCCAGCGACCTGCTCGCCCGGCACGCGGCGGAAAACGAGAAGCATTAGCGGCACGGATCGTCGAATTCTGGTTTTCAATCGGGCCACCCAAGGAGCGCTGCGACATGTCCGACGTCGAGGTCCTGTACAGCCCGAAGATCGGCCGCGGCTATTCGACGACCACCGCGCATGGCACCAAGGCGGGCGGCTTCGTCTTCGTGACCGGGCAGGTCGCGGTAAAGCCGGGCGAGCACGGCGTCGAGGCGCGCGGCGAAATCGGCGAAATGGGCACGCTCGAAGAGCAGACGGTGCGGGTCATGGAGAACGTCGAGGCGATCCTCGCCGAAGCCGGCACGACGCTCGCCCACGTCGTCAAACGCAACGTCTACCTGACCCACGCGGGCGACTTCGATGCCGTTCACGCCGTGCTGGAGCGCTACTTTCAGCCGCTCGCCACGACCACCGTCGTCGCCGGCCTGATACCGCCGAGCGCCCGGCTCGAGATCGACGTCATCGCGGTGCTGCCCTAGAACGGCGCTCTGCTCATCGACGGCATGCCCGCCGAGGCGTTCGGCATCCCGCCGCGCGCGTCCCGTCCGACCACGAACACGGCCCCGATGTCTGCTGTCGGAGGGTAAGCGGACCAAATTTTTGGTAGCGCGAAACGTCTCAAGTTGATCCAGAGCAGAATATACATTCACTCGATTGCCTTGAGCATGTCACATTGCATGTTTATCATTGAACACATAAACTTCAGTATGTGGGTCGTTGTTTTCTCGGCGTGCTTCCCAATCGACTTGACCATGAACAGAAACGAACCAAACAAAGAGACAAACTTTAAACGCGAGCATGATTTCAGAACTCCGAACATTCAGAGAAAAACCATTACACAGCGAGGTACAGTGTTGGCACCCAAGCGCAATACGCAGCGCCTGAAGAGCAGCGTACTTTTGGTGTATCGCACCCGGTTCCTTGGACACAAGTTTGTCTCATGCGGCGGGCCTGAGTGACATCGCGGTGTGCCACGCCTGACGAGCTTGAGCGGGGCTCAGGTAGCCGTTCTTCTCCACGATCCACTGGGCATTGTACTGTTCGACGAACCCGCGGACGGCGTTCCGCAGCTCCGCGATGTTGCGGTAGATGCGGCCATGGATGATCTGTTCCTTGAGCGTGCGATTGAACCTCTCGGCGACGCCGTTGGTCTGGGGCTGTTCGACGAAGGCGTAGGACGGCTGGATGCCCCAGAACTTGATCTGGTTGGTGAAGTGGTCCGACAGATACTGGGAGCCGTGATCCATCCGCAAGGCCAGCCCCCGCGCCGCACCGGCGGAGGTCGAGGCATACAGCCTCGCAAGCCCCATGGAGATCGGCTGAAGGGCGGCGAAGCGGTCGCCTCGCTTGCACACATGCCAGCCGACGCACTCGGCGTTCCAATGCTCGATGGCGGTGAATATCCAGCCCCAGCCGTCGTCCACCGTGAACACCCGAACGCCGTCCGTGCCCCACATGAGGTTGGGGGCATGGGTGATGATCTCACCGACATGGGGATTTCCGCCACGGCGGCGGCAGCGATGGGGCGAGAGCAGGTTGTTCTCGCGCATCACCCGGAGCCCCCGCTTGCGGGAAACACGGATGCCACGACAGACCCGAAGCCGAGCCCAGACCTTGCGGTGTCCCTCGCCCTCCCAGGGGGATGCCTCCAGGTCGGCCTCGATGGCCACCAGCAGAGCCTCGTCCGAGATCGAGGGCTTCGGTCCCCGGCGCTTTGCTGGTGGGCGCTCAGCGGTGGCCTGCTGCCGGGATTTCATGGCGTAGAACGAGGAACGGGCAAAACCCCAGGCCGCACAGACCCGCTGGAGGCCGTAGGCCAAACCCGTGCCGGGAGAGGTGGCGGCACTCATCGCCGCGACCTCCGCCGCCCCAAAGGGCCGGACGTCTCCGTCTTGGCCTCCAGCAGTTCCACCTGCATGATCAACTCCCCGATCCGCTTCATGGCGATGTCCAGTTCCGCCTTCACCGGATCGCCCTTGCGTTCCTTGAGCGAGGCATCGATCCCGGCGATCGCCTTCTCACGCCACTGCTCGAGCCGGAAAATCTCCACGCCCAACTGCCGCGACAAAAGTTCCACCGGCTCGCCACGCAAAAGCCGCAGGGCAACCTCACGCTTGCGCGTCACCGTCCACCGCTGGCCAAGTCCCAGCGGGCCTGCCGGCGAAACCTGGCCCGGGGAAAACGTGGACGAGCCAAGCTCGCCCTCGTTTACCACAGGCCCATCAACAGCAACTTTGTTCTCAAAATTGTCGGTCATGTTCCGGTCCTCCTTGGACACTTCGATTAAGCCAATTCTGTGTCCAAGGAAATCGGGTCCGACTCACAGCGTACTTTTGGCGATGGGGTTTCTGATGGTGATGGCAGCCTTGGGGCAATCGGCTCACGCTCTAGACGATGATCCGACGGAGTTCCGGCGCATTCCGACGCAGTTCATCGCGGCGTTGGGTGATCCGGGTGCGACCTCCGGGATTGGCGCACAATTGTGGGGTCTGTGGCGTCTGGATCCGGGTCCGCGGGGGGTGCGGCTGGCCAACTTCGAGCAATTGAAGGCCGCAGGTGGAGTCGCCCCGGCACAATGGGAATTCGACAGCACGGATTGGTGGCTGGAAGAAAACGGCTTGATCATGGAGCCGCCAGACTTCTCGGTCCCCGCCGGTAAATACGTCGTCACAGGTAACCGCGAGGTGGTGAGCGTGCTGACCATTCATCCCGCAGACGACGATGGTGCTCAGTACTGGGAGCTTGACGATGGCGCGACGCTTTATGATGTGACGCACTTGCGATGCCGCTCCGCGCGCTATACATCGACGACGAGTGATGGTTCGTGTTCGCCAGCCAACGCGCAGATGACTGCATTTCCAGTTACGCCGGGAGGCCCGATGCCCCCAGTCGAGGGCTGCAATAAGCAAGACTACACAGTTCTCTTCATGATTGGTGTAGCTGTGGAAAACTGATCGTCGCTGATTTGTGCTGCATGACGACAGCGCGCTTTACGAAATTGTGAACCATCAAAATTGTCTGTGCGGAATGGCCGCTTATATGAGGCGCGCCACGCCACGGGGTCTGCTTCGTGCTCGTAAGCCAACGTGAGTTTCGTCAAAATTGGAAGTTGCGTGTTCCAGTCCGGTTACCGCTCAGTCCGGCGCCTATAACAAGTCCTTCACCGCCGCGAAAAACTCGCGAGCTGCGGCGGCGTGATCGTCGAAGCTCCGCCCCGCAATGCGTCGGTGGTGGCCGACATCGAAAGCGGTGTTGAGAGTGATGTGGGTCGCGCCCAGTTCGCGCCAGCCCGATACCTCCCGACACCAGTCCTCCGCTGTCGCGGCGCCCATCGAGACCCAGGCGTCGATACCGATCTCGTCCCGGCTGCGCCCTTCGGCCTCGGCGTAGCCCATCAGGGTCTCGATCTCGCGCCGGGCGGTCTCGCCGGCGGCACAGTGCAGCGGCATCCAGCCGTCACCCACCCGGGCGATACGTCGCAACACATTGTCGTGCTTCCCTCCGAACCAGACCGGTAAGGGTTTACGGGTCGGCAGGGGATTGATCCCGGCATTGGGGATATGGTGCCACTTGCCCTCGAACAGCACATACGGTTCGCTCCACAGCGCCTTCATCACCTCGACCTGTTCCTCCGAGCGTACGCCCCGGTTGGAGAAGTTTTCGCCGAGCGCGACGAACTCCGCCTCGTTCCAGCCGATCCCCACCCCCAAGCGGAGCCGCCCGCCGCTCAGAATGTCCACTGAGGCCGCCTGCTTGGCGACCAGCGCGGTCTGACGCTGGGACAGGACGAGCACCTGCACCGAGAGCTCGATGGTTCTGGTCTGGCCCGCCAGATACCCGAACAGGACAAAAGGGTCGTGGTAGATATCATCGGAGGAATCGACGCCGTCCCAGTCGGGGCGGCTCGTCGGATCGACCCCCACCACGTGGTCGTAAACGACCAAATGATGGTAGCCGATCCCCTCAGCGAGCTGGGCAAAATCCCGGAGCACCGCCGGGTCGGCGCCGAGGTCGGTCTCGGGCAGGCTGATTCCCAGTTTCATCATCCGACATTCCCCAGATAGCCCCCAATTTCAGGGAAATCGTACCACCGTTCCACCGCCAACAGAACGGCATCCCGTCCGTAGCCATCCGATGCCCTTATTTGGGGCATCCAAGGTGCCGGCGAATGTCCGTTCGTGGCTATGAACGGACGTCCAGCGGAAAGGTTCGCGGTGTCCGTTTCCTGCTCGTAAGCGGAAGTTACAATTCTGAATCTCCGGGCGCCAGGCGCCAAATGGTCGGCCTGATACGCCCGAGCGCCCGGCTCGAGATCGAGGTCATCGCGGTGCTGCCCTGATCCTTGGTATCAATCCCGCCGGCACACCACCTTGATGCCGGGCTTGAAGGCGATCCTACACCGGATGACCTGAATGCCGTGCCCCGCCAAGAGCAGTCTCAGGCTGCCCGGATTGAAATAGACGCAGTGCGATGGCGGGCTGAAGCCGTCCCAGCTCGTCAGATCGCGAGGCCGGCGCCAATGGCTGATGTCGGGCGTCGTGATGAAGATCACGCCGCCCGGCCGCACCAGCCTGGCAATCGCCGAAACGAAACTATGGACATCGGGGACGTGTTCGATCACTTCCGAGCAGTAGGCGAGATCGAATTGGGGCGCATCGGTCGCGAACGCTTCGACGGTGCCATGATAATAGTGATTTTCCGGATAGTGCTGCCGCGCATACGCGATCGATACGCCGTCGAGGTCGAGACCGTGGGCCTCGAAGCCGCGCTCTCTGGCCGCTTCGACCATGAAGCCGCCGTTGCAACCGATATCGAGAAAAGAACCGGCGGCGACGTACCGCGACAGATACCGCATGCGCTCACGCGAACGCCGCAGCTTCCTGTCGACCTTGGCAAAATAGCCGGTCGCGGCGCCGTCGTAGGCGTCGTGATAGCCCGCATTTCCCAAGTATCGTCGATATTCAGTGCGGCGAGAAGGCGATTCTGCTATAAGAATCATGAAGTTGTAGCATACATGGAGCGGCGGATATGGCACACCCGATGGGTGAATCGAAACCGGGGTGCCTTCGGGTCGTTTTTGACCGTCGATTGAAGCTTGAATTCCACGGTTCCAAGATCACCTCTGATGCCGGGTTGCTCGCCTACCGGGAGCTTGACGATGCCCTCGGCCTGACTGAGATGGCCGAGGGTGTTTTCCAGGATAGCCGTACCGGCAAGAACGGATGGCACGGCATGACGGGTCAGTTTCGCCAGTCCGTTTTCGGGCGCCTTGGCGGCTATGACGATGTGAACGACGCCGACCGTCTGGGACGCGATCCCGCCATGCGCTGGATTGTTGGCGGCAAGGCCATCGAAAGACAGGCCGCTTCCACCAGCCAGATGGGACGCTTCGAGACGGAGCTATTGGCCACCGACGAGAACGTTGAAGCCTTGGTCGACATGAACGGGGTGTGGATCGACAAGGTTCATGACCGCCATCCGCCGAAGATGATCATTCTCGACATGGACAGCAGCGTCAGCCCGACCCATGGCGAACAAGAGGGAACAGCGTACAATGGTCACTTCGGCTGTACCTGCTAGCATCCGCTATTCCTGTTCAACCAGTTCGGCGACTTGGAGAGATGTTCCCTGCGCCCCGGTAATGTTCACAGTGCCGACGGATGGCGGAATGTTCTGGAGCCGGTGGTGATGCGCTATAAGGAAAGGAAGGTGCGGCTGTATTTTCGTGGCGATGCCGCCTTCGCCTCACCGGAGATATACGAATATCTCGAAGCCGAGGGATTACTCTACGTCATCCGCCTCAAAGCGAACGCGATTCTCCAGCGGAACATTGCCCATCTGCTTACGCGACCTGTCGGTCGCCCGCCCGACCATGTTCGCCGTTTCCACGCCAGCTTCAGCTATCAGGCCGGATCGTGGAACAAGAAGCGCCGTGTCGTGGCCAAAGTGGAGTGGCACCCCGGCGAGCTGGTTCCTCGCGTCGGTTTCATCGTCACTAATCTGTCGCGCCCTACCAAGCGGGTGGTGGCGTTCTATAATCACCGTGGCACGGCGGAGCAGCACATCAAGGAAGGCAAGAACGCCATCAACTGGACCCGTCTGTCATGTCGCAAGTTCCGCAACAATGCCGTTCGGCTCCAGCTTCACGCCCTGGCCTACAATCTGGGCAACTTCATGAGGACACTGGCTTTGCCGAAGGAGGTGGAGCACTGGTCGATGACGACGTTGCGCGACAAGCTGGTGAAGATCGGGGCCAAGGTTGTCCGACATGGCCGCTACGTTACGTTCCAATTGGCTGAGGTGGCGGTGCCGAGGGACCTGTTCCGGAAAATCCTGAGCTTGATTGATGATCTGCGACGAAGACCCGCTCCGGCGTAGGCCGAGGGAATCGACGGCGAGGAGAAAGCGACAGGAGAGGTGTGTCTGGATGGCGAGAAAAATGACCGAGTGGCCTTCCAAGCGCGGGCCGATTACCAAAATCATGCCATCGGATGGCTGCATAGGGGATACAGTTCCCTTGGCGGTGGGAAAGTGGTACGATTTCCACGAATTTGGATGGTATATGGGGAATGTCGGGATAGATATCGACGACCTCGTCGGCCGTCGGCGGCGGGTAAAGGAATACCGTGGCGCAGTGCTCGCAAGCGTAGAGTTCCATGCCCTCGTGCGTGAAGTAGTCGCGGCACTCCATCGTGCGGCAGACCGGGCAAGCGGGTTCGACGGTCTCGTTGGGCGCCCGGCGGCTCAAGGCGCCACCCGCCGTTCTCCATCTACCAAGGTCATTCGCCATAGTAGGACAGCGTGAACCGACATTCACGCATCACCTGGGCGACGCGATGCCCGCTGCCGGGACCCGTGGATCGGTGACCGCGAGCGTGCCGACCTGCGTCCCATTATCGATCAGACTGAATTCGAGATGTTCAGCTTCCTGTCATTCGGTGGAATGAACATCTGCTGAAAGGACAGTGGCGCGCCCCGCAGGGTGTGCAACAGGATCTCATGCTTGATGGCCGGTGTTTCAGCTGCGCATCCGATGACCTCGGCGATCGCCGGCGGTGGGGTCACAAGCTCGATGTTCTGGGTGAAGCCGAGCGTCGGGCAGTTGAACCGATCGTGCAAGATCATCCGCAGGTGAAGCTTTTCGAACGTCTCCGGCGCAAAATCGAGAAACGGCCGGAAGCGCGAGCCATCCAGAAAAAATTCATTGTAGATGGTAAATTCTCCGGCAACGTCGATATAGCGGACAATGCGGATATAGCTGACCGGTGTGCCTAGGTAGGCCGACCACAGACCCCGCTCAAATGTCTCCTCGACCGATTTCAGCCTAATATCGAGTGGCAACAGCGATTCGCCGTCATCGGCGATGAACCGGACATGTTTTGGTTCCTGGCCCGGGTCGTACGATGTAGCGATCCTCGTACCCTGGCCACGAGTACGCTTGATGATGCCATCGCCCGCCAACCGCCTGAGTGCGATTTGCACAGTCCCAAGGCTGACCGGAAGAACGGCGGAAATTTCTTTTTCGGTCGGCACGAAATCGCCTGGCCGCCAGTAACCGCTCTCGATCGTCTTGACGAAGGCCTCGCAGCATTTGTCCGCCTTTCGCCACGGTCTGTCCTTTATCGTGGCATAGGCGTCGGCCAGGGCCTCGAGCCGAATATCCTTGCCAATTCCCGTTTGAATTTCTTCCGTGGCGGTTTCCGTCATGGCGTGCTCCGCCGCCCGCCTTTCCCCATGCGCCATACAGACATGCCGACCAGGATCAGGAAAACTAGGACGATCGGACTGGTCAGAAAGATCGTGAAGTCGGACCCGTGCATCAAGATGGACTGGCGCAAGGGCATCTCGAACATCGGCGCCAAAAGCAATCCGATTGGGAGACAAACCATTGGGAATTGCGTCTCGCGCATGATGTAACAGAACATCCTCAGCCTCACTTTCGGCATCGATTCGAACCGGTAGGCGATCGAGCTGCCGGGCCTCGGCGGGGTCCGTTTCCCGTCGCGGAACGCGGCGTGATTCCGCTCAGCGCGCCGCGAAGCTTTCGCCCTGGTCGGCCCGGTCGCGCTTATGGCCGGACCAGCTATATTCGAGTTTCCTGAACCCCCAGAGCATAGTGTAGGTCACGATCAGGTAGAGGATGCCGGCGGTGATATAGATCTCGTAGACCGCGAAGCTGCGGGCGACGATGATTCGCGCCACGCCGGTCAGGTCGAGCAGGGTGATGATGCTGACCAGCGAGGTCGACTGGAATAGGAAGATGACCTCGTTGGTGTAGGCTGGCAGGGCCAGGCGGAACGCCAAGGGCAGGATGATCCGGCGGTAGAGCAGGCTGCGCGACATGCCGCAGGCGCGCGCTGCCTCGACCTCGCCAAAGGGCACGTTCTGAATCGCGCCGCGCAGGATATAGGCGGTGTAGGCGGCGGTGTTGAGGGTCAGCGACAGCACCGCGCAGAAGTACGGCTCGCGGAAGAAGGTCCACAGCCCGGCGGCTTCGAAGACGGCGCGGAACTGGCCGCTGCCGTAGTAGATCAGGAATATCTGCACCAGCAGCGGCGTCCCCCGGAAGTAAAACACATAGGCGCGCACCGGCAGCGAGAGCAGCGGGTTGCGGGCCAGATAGAGGATCGCCAGCGGCACCGCGAAGCACAACCCGATGACGACGCTGATCGCGGTGAGCTCGATGGTCAGCCAGCCGCCCTTGAGCAGGCGGGGCATGCTGTCCCAAATGAGTTCCATATCGGCTCGGCCTCCCCCGCCTCAGGCCTGGCGGATGCCGCGCGAGGCCCAGGCCTCGGCGCGCTGCTGCAGCCACATCGAGACGATGGTGATGGCGAGGTACATCAGCGAGGCGGCGAAATAGAAGGTAAAGGGCGTGCGCACGGCGCGCGCCGCGATGTCGGAGTTGCGCAACAGCTCGGGCAACTGGATGACCGAGATCAGAGCGGTGGCCTTGATCAGCACGATCCAGACGTTGCCCAGACCGGGCAGGGCGAAGCGCCACATCTGCGGCAGCAACACGCGCCGCGCCACCAGCATCCGGTTCATGCCGATCGCCTGGGCCGCCTCGATCTGGCCCCTGGGTACGGCGAGATAGGCGCCGCGGAAGACTTCCGTGGCGAAGGCGCCGTAAATGAAGCCGAGCGTTATGAATCCGGCCAGGAAGGGGTTGATGTCGAGGATGATGTCGATGCCGAAGTTCTCCAGGCTGTCCTGGATCAGGGTCGGCGTGCCATAGTAGACGATCAGGATGAGGATCAGCTCGGGCACGCCGCGGATCACCGTGGTATAGGTGTTCGCGCTTGCGCGCGCGGCGTTCGACTGGGCCATCTTGCCCCAGGCGCCGACGATGCCGAGAACCAGCGCCAGGCCCATGGCGCAGACCGCCACCGTCAGGGTGACCAGCAAGCCGTCCCACAGCATCCAGCCGTAGCCTTGCAGGTCGAGCATCTCTCAGCCTGTCCGAATGAAATTAAACGTCGAAGCGCCATGGCCCGTACTCGGGCGAGCCATGGCGCCTCTCGTCGTGTGTACCGTCGCTTCGATCAGTCGCCGAAGACGTCGAAGTCGAAGTATTTGTCGTTGATCTTCTGGTAGGTGCCGTCGGCGCGGATCTTATTGATCGCCGCGTCCAACTTCATGCGCAGGTCGTCCTCGCCCTTGCGTATGGCGATGCCGGCGCCGACGCCATGCCACTCGGGCACGTTGTAGTCGGGGCCGACGAACTCGAAACCCTTGCCCAGGTCGGTTTCGAGGAACCCGTCCATGAGCGCCACCGAGTCCGCGTGGCCGAGATCGACCCGGCCCGAGGCGAGATCGGCATTGGCTTCGTCCTGGGTCGCGTAGACCCGGATGTCGAGGCCAGCGAAGTTGTCGCGCAGGAAGTTCTCGTGTGTGGTGGCGCGCTGCACCGCGACGCTCTTGCCGGAGAGGCCTTCGGGCGTGATGGTGTATCCCGCGCCCACCGGGGCCACGAACTTGGCCGGCGTGTTGTAGTACTTGCCGGTGAAGTCGACCTTCTTCTTGCGCTCCTCGGTGATCGACATCGAGGCGATGATGGCGTCGTATTTCTTGGCCAGCAGCCCGGGGATCATGCCGTCCCAGTCTTGGACGACGAACTCGCACTGAAGCCCAGCGGCGTCGCACAGCGCGTTGGCGATGTCGATATCGAAGCCGATCAGATTGCCGTCCGAATCGATCGAGTTGAACGGCGGATAAGCGCCCTCGGTTCCGATGCGCACGGTCTGTGCCGAAACGCCATTGGCCGCGAAAGCGAAGGCGGCCATCGCGATGACCGCGGTAACAAGCTTCTTCATGGTCCTACTCCCTAGTGGTGTTGTACCTGGTGGTATGGTGGTTATGTCCTGGTTGAACGGCGCCCCGTCTCGCACCTATTGCAGATGCGAGGCCAGGAACTGTCTGAAGCGTTCCGATTTCTGTTTGCCGAAGACCTCCCGCGGCGGGCCTTCCTCCTCGATTCGGCCTTCGTGCAGGAAGACGGCGTGGTTCGAGACCTCGCGCGCGAAGCCGACCTCGTGGGTCACCACGATCATGGTGCGGCCCTCGGCGGCGAGCTGGCGGATGACCCGCAGCACCTCGCCGACCAGCTCGGGGTCGAGCGCCGAGGTCGGCTCGTCGAACAGCATGACATCGGGCTCCATGGCGAGCGCCCTGGCGATCGCCGCGCGCTGCTGCTGACCACCCGAGAGGTGGGCCGGATAGTCGTCGAGCTTGTCGTCGAGGCCAACCTTGGTCAGCACCTCCCTGGCCTTCGCGTTGGCCTCGGCCTTGGGCACCTTTTGCACGTGGATCGGCGCCTCGATGACGTTCTGCAGCACGGTCATGTGGGACCACAGGTTGAACTGCTGGAACACCATGCCGATGCGCGAGCGGATGCGGTCGACTTGGTCGTGGTCCTCGGGCGCCGCCTTGCCGGCCTTTTCGTGGGTCATGCGAATCAGCTCGCCACGGACGTAGACCTGGCCCGAATCCGGCGTCTCGAGCAGATTGATGCAGCGCAGGAAGGTGCTCTTGCCCGAGCCGCTGGAACCCAGCATGGCGATGACGTCGCCCTCATTGGCGGTCAGCGAGACGCCCTTGAGCACCTCGAGCGCGCCGAAGCTTTTGTGCATATCCTCGACCACGAGCGCGGGCGTCGCCTCGGTCACGCCGTTTCCTTCCCGGATGGAACTCGAACGCGCGACGTTAGAAGCCCCGCGCGTGCGAGGCAACTTGTTTTCCCGCCAGACAAACGAAGGGCCGGCACGCGCTCAGCGCACCGGCCCCAGATGACCATTCGTAGCCGGACTAGAAGCCGGCTTTGATCTCCTCGAACAGGGTGATGTACTTCTCGCGCACCGCCGGGTCGATCTCCTCGAAGTACTTGCTGCCCTCGATATGGCTGACCGGGTCGGAGACGCCGAGTTCGGCGAGGCGTTCCTCGGGCACCAGCCCGAATGCCTTCACGTTCGAGTGGCCGTAGCCGTACTCGTTGATCAGGAAGGCGCCGACCTCGGGTTCCATGGCGGCGTTGAGGTAATCGTAGACTAGGTCCTCGTCGGCCTCGCCGCTAGAGATCAGCGCGAAACCGCAGACCCAGGTATAGATGCCTTCCTTGGGCTTCATATACTTGACCGGAATGCCTTCCTTCTTGAGCGCCACGTATGCGTCGTTCCAGGCGTAGGACGCGATCAGCTCGCCCGAGGCGAGCGCTTGCTGGACCGAGGTCTGGTCGGTCCAGTAGTAGCGCAGGAGTTCTCGCTGCTTGCGCAGCATCACGGTGGCGCGCTCGAGCTCCTCGTCGGTCATGTTGAACGGGTTCTCCGCGCCGATGACCAGACCGACGACACCCATCACGCCGTCGACCGAATCATAGATGCCGAGCCGGCCCTTGTAGCGTTCGTCGAAGAGGATCATCCATGACTCCTCCTCGATGTACTCGGGATCGACGAGATCGGTGCGGTACAGCACCGACGAGTTGCCCCAATCCCACGGCACGAAATAGTTCTTGCCGTCTGGACCGACGCTGCCGGCCAGCGTCTTAACAGCCCGTTGACGAAGTCTTCCCTGGACGAAGTCGGCATGGTCTGATTCTCTGGTGTCCTGGCCTGAAGGGGGGTTCGCTGATGGCGATGGGACAGCAGAAGGATCGTCAGGGGGACTTGATGGTGAGCTGGTCGGAGATGCCGCGCTCGCCAGGTCATGTATTTTACGACCGCCTGCAGTTGGTACTGATCGAGGGCGGCTTCGACGGCTTCGCCGAGGCGGTCTGCCAGCCCTATTACGCGGCCAGGATGGGGGCGCCTTCGGTGCCACCCGGGCGCTACTTCCGTATGCACCTGGTGGGCTACTTCGAGGGTATCGACTCTGAGCGTGGGCTGGAGTGGCGGTGCTCGGATTCCCTGTCGCTACGGGAGTTCCTGCTGTTGGAGAGGCGGGAACGGGTGCCGGACCATTCCTGGCTGTCACGGACCCGCGCGCGCCTGCCCCATGAAGTCCACACGGCGGTGTTTGACTGGGTCCTGGCGCTGATCGCCGAGGCGGGTCTGGTGAAGGGCGAGCGCATCGGGGTGGATGCCTCGACCATGGAGGCCAACGCGGCGCTGCGCAACATCGTGCGGAGGGACACGGGCGAGGGTTACCGGGGGATGCTGGAGCGCTTGGCCCAGGAGAGCGGTATCGAGACACCCACGGCTGAGGACCTGGCGCGTCTGGACCGCAAGCGCAAGGGCAAGAAGCTCTCGAACCAGGACTGGGTTTCCAGGAGCGACCCCGAGGCCAAGATCGCCAAGATGAAGGACGGCACCACGCACCTGGCCTACAAGCCCGAGCACGCGGTGGATCTGGACACCGGCGCGGTGGTGGCGGCGGAGCTGCACCCGGCCGACGAGGGCGATACGACAACGCTTCCCAAGACCCTGGCGGCGGCCGAGGCAAACCTCGAGGCGGTGGATGTGGCGCCGACGGCCGAAGATCCGGCCGAATGTGTGACCGATAAGGGCTACCACTCACGGTTGGTCTTGAAGGCGCTCGACGACGGCCCCTGGAAGAGCCGGATCTCCGAGCCCAAGCAGAAGGGTTTTGCGCGCTGGCACGGAGATGATGCGGCTCGCCGGGCGGTCACCAACAACCGGACCCGGCTGTTATCGGGGGTGGCCAGGGAAGCCTTCAAGCTGCGCGCCGAGATCGTCGAGCGCTCCTTTGCCCACAACCTCGATCGCGGCGGTATGCGCCGGACCTGGCTTCGGGGCCGCGAGAACGTGCACAAGCGATACCTGCTTCACGTCGCCGGCCACAACCTATCGTTGCTGATGCGCCAACTCATCGGCGCCGGCACCCCGAAGGAGGCCGTGGCGGGCGGAATTGGCGCCTTGTTCGTGCTTGTTACGCCCGCTGGAGCCGTCCTGGTCGTTCAGATCGTCCTCATCGTCTCGGAGGATGGCGAAACCGCCTTCGCCGCGATATGCTTCGCCGTGGCGTGAAACCCGGTCAATGACGCCTTTTTCAACGGGCTGTTAAGGCTGGCGAAGACGTCACCCCAGTGCTCGAGGCGCGAGTTGTCGACCGGCTTGAGCAGGCCGGCGTCGCGCCAGCGCCGCGTCGAATAGGTGCAGGGATGCGAGATGTCGGCCTGGAAGCCGGCGCGCATCTTCTGCATCGCCTCCTCCTCCTCGCCGAAGAAGCTGAAGGTCGGCGACTCGCCGTGCTTGTCGATGTAGCCCTGGTGAAACTCGGGCAGCTCGTAGCCCGACCACTCGAACACCATAGGGTGGTTCAGCGCGCCGCGCGCCCATTGCGGCACGAGCGGCATGGCGACGGTGGCGAGGCCGACCGACGCCAGCACCCGGTTGAAGGCGCGGCGGTCGAGCTTACCCGCGCAGAGCTTGTCGACGAACTCGTTCTTTTCCATTGGCTTGGTCATGGCGATCACTCCCTGGATGGACGCGCCCGTGCCAAGCCGCTCCGGCGAAGGCCAGACGCGTCGGTTACCCGGAGTGTGCCACGATCGGCCGCATCTGCAAAGCGCGCGCGGCGCAGGGCAGCCATGCCGGTCGAGGGCTAGATCCCGCTGCCGCGGCCCGCGCCGATGCGCCCCAGCCCGGGCAGCTTGAGCGCCGGCTCGGTGACGTCGACGCCGAAGGTGAGACCCAGGACATTGATCTCGAGCCCCTCGTCGACGGCGATCATGACGCCGGCCAGGCCGAACAGCGAGACCTGCCAGCCGGTGCCGCTCGGCGCGCGCGCGAACAGGGCGCCGCCCGGCAGATAGTCCTTGCCGATCGCGGTCGGCGGCAGATCGAGGCTGAGCTCGGGCACCTGGCGCGCGACATAGGCGATGAAGGTGTTCGAGTTGGGGCCCGGCCAGACGCTGTAGCTGTCGTCGTAGGGATAGGCCTGGGCGGCGCGCTCGATGCGCTCGATGATCGCGTCGACGCCGTCGCCGCGCAGCTCGGCGATGACCTCGGGCGCGTTGCCGTACCACATGCCGTCGGCCGGGCGGTTACTGCGACTGACCGCGCCGCCGCCGCGCATGACGTTCCAGCCGATCACCTCGTAGACGGTGAAGGCCGGCGCGTCGGTCGGCTTGACCGCGAACCAGCTATGCACGCCGAAGGTGGCGCGCCAGCCGAACGCCCGCGCGACGTAGACCTGGACGATCGCCTCGGTCTCGGTCGCCGGGTCGGGCGCGATGCCGATCGAATGCCGCGGCGCGGTGCGCCAGTCGTAGTTCTGTCCGAACACGCTCGCGTAACTCCCGATCAGCGGCGCCAAGATGACGGCGGCAACCACGCAGATGATACGCCGCGTCTTACGAAAGCGCCTAATCGGCTTCGCCATACGCGCCTCGCCCGTACTATCATTCTCGGCCATCACAGCAATATTGGCGGTCCGGCGCGGCGGAACAAGCCCTGAAGTGAAAAGTCCGCGCCGGCGGTCTGTACAAGGCGCGACCCGGTTCATAGACTGGCGCGGCCGTGACCGAACAATTCTCGACCGCCCGCTGGCTTGCCGCCTTCGCCGTCTACCGCGATCCGCGCGTCGTCGCCATCCTTTGCCTCGGTTTTTCGAGCGGCCTGCCGCTGCTACAGAAATCTTTGTCCGCGGCGCGGGACTTGGGGGGTCCATGAAACATGCCATCGGCGTGACCCAAAGCCGCTCGTGGGGCGCCGCGATCGCGGCGTTCATGCATCGGCGAGTCATCACGATGCTTTTTTTTGGGTTCTCCGCCGGAGTGCCAATCCTCTTGATCTTCGGCACATTGGTGGTGTGGTTGACCAAGGCTGGAGTCGATCGATCTACTGTGACGTTCTTCAGCTGGGCCGCGCTCGGCTACTCGTTCAAATTCGTCTGGGCGCCGCTGGTCGACAAGGTCCCGCTACCCTTGCTGACCGTCTGGCTCGGCCGCCGCCGCGCTTGGATACTGTTGAGCCAGATAGCCGTCATCCTGTCGATCTTGCTGATGGCTTCGACCGATCCGCAGACCAACTTGGTGCTAACGGCGGTGGCCGCCTGCGCGCTTGGTTTTTCGTCGGCGACCCAGGACATCGTCATCGACGCCTACCGCATCGAGTCCGCGGACGCGGAATTACAGGCGATGATGGCGTCGTCCTACATCGCCGGCTACCGTATCGGCATGCTGGTGGCCGGCGCGGGGACGCTCTTTCTAGCCGCGATGATCGGCGGCGAGGACGTCTACGCCTACACGGCTTGGTTCTGGGCCTACGCCTGCATGGCCGCGGCCATGGGTGTCGGCGTCGTCACCACCCTTGTCATCGATGAGCCCGAAGTCTCCCGGGCACCCCACTCGGCGTTCGACGACCGTCCCGCCCTGGTCCGCTTCCTGGTCGTGTTCCTGTGCGCCGCCGCCGCCTTCATCGGCGCCTTCGTTTTGACGGGCGACTTGGCGCAGTCGGCCAAGGCGCTGCTGACGGAGCAATTGGGCATTGCCACGCGGCTAGTCGGCTTCCTGGTCGAGACCGTGCGCCTTGCCGTCGCCGTGGGACTGGCGGCGGGCGTGGCCTGGGGGCTGGCCGCGGCTGGCATGGTGCCGCGCGCTATGGTCAGGGAGGGCTATGTTGAACCCTTCGCGGATTTTGTCCGGCGCTACGGAAAGCTCGCCGTGCTGATCCTGGCGCTAATCGGCTGCTACCGCGTGGCCGATATTGTCATGGGAGTGATCGCCAACGTTTTCTACGTCGAGATGGGCTTCACCATGACCCAGATCGCGATCTACGCCAAGACCTATGGCCTTTACGCGACGATCGCGGGCGGCTTCCTAGGCGGATTGCTGGCGTTCCGGTTCGGGGTGATGCGAATCCTGTTCCTCGGCGCGCTCCTGGCCGCGGCGACCAACGTGCTGTTCGCCTATATGGCCACCCAGGGCGCGGATACGACGCTGTTCATGGCCGTGATCATCGCCGACAACTTGAGCGGCGGCCTCGCGTCGGCGGCCTTCGTCGCCTATCTGTCGAGCCTGACTAGCATCTCGTTCACGGCCATTCAGTACGCCATCTTTACCTCGCTCATGACGCTTTTTCCCAAGATACTCGCCGGCTATTCCGGCACCATGGTTGACAGCCTCGGATATGAGTGGTTCTTCATTTTGACTGCGGCGCTCGGCGTACCGGTCCTGATTCTGGTCGCCTGGATCACCAAGTACGTGCCGTCTTCGGAAGAGACGGTCGGTCGGGAATCGTCAAGTTAACTCGCTTACATCGAACCTCGGTGGACGTTCGGCGATTGGTATGAGTCCCGTCGGCGTTGTCAGACGAACGCGATCCGGCCTCCGAAGGCGGCGAGGCGCTGAGTATCAGGCGCCGGCGCGCCGGCGCGCGAGCGACCAGCCGATGATGGCGGCGAACACCACGGCGCCGCCGGCCATGGTCAGCGCGCCGGGCACCTCGTCGACGAAGAGCCAGACCCAGAGCGGGCCGAGTATCATTTCGACCAGCGCGATCAACGTTATCTCGGCCGCCGGCACGTGGCGCGAGCCCAAGGTGAACAGCGCATGGCCCACACATGACAGGCAGCCGCCCCACAGGATGCACAGCACGATGTCGTGCAGCGATGGCGCGAGGTCGGCGGCCATGATGCCGCCGATCGACATCGAGAAGAACGCGGCCCAGCAGACCGAGGCCAGCATGTCGACGTGGCTGTTGCGGCGCAGCGCGACGACGTAGAGCGCGAACAGCACGGCGGTCGCCAGCGCCAGCAGGTTGCCGATCACCGTGCCGCTGCCGAAGCCGTCGGCGACCATAACGGCGATGCCGACCATCGAGACGCCGATCGCGATCCAGGTCGCCCGGCGCACCCGCTCGCCCAGGATCGCCCAAGCGAAGACGGCGGCGAACATCGGCACCGACGAGAGCGTGAACAGCGTGTTGGCGACCGTCGTGTGGCTCAGGGCCTGGATGAAGCAGACACCCGCCAAACCGATCAGCGCGCCGGCCAGCATGGCGCTGGTGCCGGCGCGACGGAATTCGTGCAGCGCGCGGCGGCGGTGTCGGAAGACGAACAACAGGGACATGGCGACGCCCAGCGCGGCCGAGCGGTAGAAGATCACCTGCCACGGGCTGGCGTCGTCGATCTGGCGCAGGATCAACCCGTTGAAGCTGAGCAGGCAGGACGACATGAGCACGAAGCCGACCGCGCGCCGGTACTGCGCCGCCGTGTCGGCCGCGGCTTGCGGCAGAATGGCCGCCGCCACGCCGTCGGCCGGGGCGCGCAGGGCGGCGCCGGAGTCCGGACCGGCCATCAGCGCCCGGCCCGCCGGGCACGCCGGTTCTTTGCTTCGTCGCGCGGATACGCCATCATCGGCCGATTGAAGTCCAATCCCTCGCCTCTCGGGAGATTATTGCGCGCATGGCTGTAATGCACCCCCCGCATGGCCGCGGCCAACCGCTCGTCGACCGGTCCCTCGCGCGCGCCGCGTTGGTCGCGCTCATGCTCGCCACGGGCCCGGCGGCGGCCTTCGACCCGTCGGCGCTCGACTCGGTGGTCAGCGTGTTGCCCGACTGGCCGTCCGGCGAGCCGCTGCCCGAGCGGCCCGAAGGCAGCGGCGTCGCGGTGATGACGGGCGGCTATATCGCGACCAACGACCATGTGCTGGGCGCGGCGAAGAGTTTGCGCGTTAGGCTCGCCGACGGGCGCATCGTGGCGGCCGAGATCGTCGGCGTCGACCGGCTGACCGACATCGCGTTGATCAAGGCGCCGGTCGAACTGCCGCTGCGCGAGATCGCCCCGCCGCCACCGCTTGGCGCAACCGTCTGCGCGATCGGCAACCCGTTCGGCCTCGGCCTCTCGGTGACCTGCGGCGTGGTCTCGGCGGTGCACCGCACGGGCACCGGCTTCAACCCGATCGAGGACTTCATCCAGACCGACGCGACGGTCAACCCGGGCGCCTCGGGCGGCGCGCTCGTGGACGCCGACGGCCGCCTCGTCGGCATGGTCTCGGCGATCTTCACCAAGGGCGCCGACGCCGACATCGGCGTCAACTTCGCCGCCTCGATGCCGTTAGTCATGCGCGTCGTCGAGGACCTCGCCCGACACGGCCGCGTCATCCGCGCCAAGACGGGCCTGCGCGTCGCCGACCTCGACGAGGCCGACCGCGCGAGCCTCGTCGGCGCCCGCGTCACCCGCGCCGATCCGGGCGGGTCGGCCGACGCCGCGGGCCTTTCCGCCGGCGACGTCATCACTGCGATCGGCGACCGCGCGATCCGCCGCGCCAGCGACGTCCCCAGCGCGCTCCACATGCACCGCCCGGGCGACCGCGTCGCCGTCGCCTACCTGCGCGACGGCACACGCCACGTCGCCGATTTCGAGCTTCGGCCGTGACGCGCGCGCGGCTATATGATGGACGTGACATGTTGACGAAGCCAAAGGGGGGGAGCCGATGAAAGTCGTCGTTCTGGGTGGCGGGGTCATTGGCATCACGACCGCCTACGAGCTCGCCAGGCGTGGCCACGAGGTCACCGTGGTCGAGCGCAATGCGGGGCCGGCCGAGGAGAGTAGCTACGGCAACGCCGGCATCATCGCACCGGGCCACGCCTATGCCTGGGCGTCGCCGCGCGCGCCGCTGATCCTGTTGCGCTCGCTGTGGCGCGACGACACCGCGCTTCGCTTCAAATTCAGCCTCGATCCGAAGCTCTACGCCTGGTCGCTGCGCTTCCTCGCCAACTGCACGGCGACGCGCAACCGCGCCAACACGCTCAACAAGCTGCGGCTCTGTATCTACAGCCGCGACGCGCTCAAGGCGCTGCGCGCCGACACCGGCATCGCCTATGACGAGACCACCGACGGCACGCTCTATCTCTACCGCGACGCCGGCATGCTCGAGACCGGCATGGCCAACATGCAGCTGCTGACCGATCACGGGCTGAGTGGGCTGAAGGGCGTCTCGGCGGCGCGCTGCGCCGAGCTCGAGCCGGCGCTGGCGCCGGCCGTCGACCGCATCGCCGGCGCGATTCACTGCGCCTTTGACGAAAGCGGCGATTCGAACAAGCTGTGCCAGGGGCTGGTCGCCCTGATGGAAGACATCGGCGTGACCTTCCGCTGGGGCACCACGGTGACCGGTCTCGATGCCGAAGGTGACCGCATCGCGCGCGTTCTCACCGACAGCGGCGCGATGACCGGCGACGCCTACGTCATGTCGCTGGCGAGCTACACGCCGCTCGTTACGAAGGGCCTCGGCGTGCGCATGCCGATCTATCCGGTCAAGGGCTACTCGCTGACCGTTTCGTCCGAGGGCCACAACGGCGCGCCGGCGATGCCGGTCATCGACGAGCATAACCTGATCGCCTTCACGCCGATGGGCACGCGGTTGCGCGCCACCGCGACCGCCGAGTTCGCCGGCTACGACACCGGCTTCAAGCCGGCCGACTTCGGGCCGATGCTCAAGGTCGCGCGCGAGCTGTTCCCGGCCGGCGGCGACTACGACAAGCCGTCATACTTCGCCTGCCTGCGCCCGATGACACCCGACGGCCCGCCGGTGATCGGCGCCGGCCGCCATGCGAACCTCTACTACAACACCGGCCACGGCCACATCGGCTGGACCATGGCGGCCGGCTCGGCGCGCATCGCCGCCGACCTGGTCGACGGCCGCGCCCCCGACATCGACCTCGCCGGCCTGACGCCGGACCGGTTCTGAGCGTCCTCGGCGCCGCCCGAACTCCCGATTTTATATTATTAGTGTCAGACTCCTTTAATACCGTTGAAAAACAAAGAAATAAATGGTGTCCGACCCCATTATTGTGAGACTCGCATGATTCGTGAACGTCGGCACCCGCTCAGAGCTTCTTGAACTGCTTGCCGAGCGCGAGGCCCTGGCGCTGATAGGATGAGCCGATGCCGGCGCCGTAGAGCTTGTCGGGCACCGCCATCAGGCGCTCGTAGACCAGGCGGCCCATGGTCTGGCCGTGCTCGATGACGAACGGCACCTCGTGCGAGCGCACCTCGAGCACCGCGCGCGCCCCCGCCCCGCCCGCCTCGGCATGGCCGAAGCCGGGGTCGAAGAAGCCCGCGTAATGGACCCGGAACTCGCCGACCATGGTGTCGTAGGCGACCATCTCGGCGGCGTGGTCGGGCGGTACGTTGATCGGCTTCTCGGACGCCAGAATGTAGAAGTCGTCGGGCGTCAGGATCATGGCGTCTTCGCCCTCGGCGTGGATCGGCTTCCAGTACTCCAGCGGGTCGTAGTGGTCGACCTTGTCGACGTCGATGATGTTGGTGTGCTGGCGCGCCTTGTAGCCGACCAGCCCGGTCGCCGGGTCGCCGCGCAGGTTGACCTTGATCGGCAGGCCGCCCGAGATCGCCTCCAGCTCGGTCTCCTCGATGAGCACCTGCTCGTCGTGCAGGCGGCGCATCTCGGTGTCGGTATACGACGGCCTGCCGCGCTTGAGCCGGATCTGCGCCAGCCGCGAGCCCTGGCGCACGACGACCGAGAAACCGCGCGGCGTGATCTCGGCGTAAAGCGGCCCCTTGTACTGCTCGGGCACGCGGTCGAACTCGGTGCCGCCGTCGGTGATCAGTCGGGTGAACACGTTGAGCCGGCCGATCGAGCTCTTCGGGCTGGCGATCGCCGAGAGCCGCTTGCCGAGGCGCAGGCTCTCCATCAGCGGCACGATGTAGACGCAGCCGCGCTCGAGCAGCGCGCCCTCGGTCAGGTCGATCTCGTGCATGCCGAAGGCGTCGATCTTGTCGCGCACCTTGTTGCCCTTGCCGGGCAGGAAGCTCGCGCGCACCCGGTAGGCGACCGCCCCCAGCCTGAGGTCGAGGCTGGCCGGCTGGATCTGGTCCTCCGGTATGTCGACGATCGACTCGATCGCGCGCTCGCGGATCAACGCGCGGATCTCCTGCGACGGCACCGTGCCGGTCGTGCGCGTCTCCGCGCCGTCCACTTCGAGTTCGGGAAAAAGCGTCTCATGTGCCGCCAACATGCCATTCCCCCTCGATGAAGCCGCGTCGCGCCCTCGACGCATCGTCGAATTATACTGAGATTAAGTTGAAATATCAACGACTTAGCCAAGCGCAACCAGCGGGCTTATCCACAATTCGATACACATGTTGGGCGCCGCCCAGCTGCCCGGATGGCTGCCGTTCCGACGATATCCCCAGGTTCCACAGGGCGTGATCCCGCACCGTTGCCGGCGACGCGTCGCGTCTCTCTAGATCATCAGCAGGCGGCCGAAACCGGGCACCGGCTCGCGGTAACCGGCGAGCCTCAGCGCGTGCCACGCCATGGCGTGGTTGGACGACGTCACCGGCTTGCCGAGCTCGGCCTCGAGATCTTCGACGTACTCGATCAGGCGCAGGTTGGTGCAGGAGACGAATACCGCGTCGACGCTCGGCTCGCGGCCCAACTCGAGCGCCGCGGCGCGCAGCGACGCGAGCGAGATGCGCCCGACCTCGTTGTCGTTCTCGTTGTTGAACGAGCCCATCACCGGCACCTCGACGCCGCGCGCCTGGATGAAGTCGCGCATGGTCTGGTTGATCTCATCGATGTAGGGCGTCAACAGCGCGATGCGCTTGGCGCCGAGCGCCTCGAAGGCGGCCATCGCGCCGGTGATCGGCGTCGTGCACGGAACGCCCGGCCGCGATTCGCGAATGCGCGCGAAGACGTTCTCTTCGCCGATGATCATGGCGCCCGAGGTGCAGCCGTAGGCCACCACGTCGAGCGGCAGTCCGGGCAGGACGACCGATGCGGCCTCGCTCATGCGCTGCGCCATGGCGGCGAGCGTCTCGGGCGTGATCGTGCTGTCGTTGAGGATGCGGCTCTCGTAGAAGGCGACGCCCTCGATGTCGAGTATCTTGCGAAACTCGTGCTCGACGGTCTGGTCGGTGGCGAGCACGATGAGGCCGATCGCGGCGCGGTGGCCGATGCTCGGGTCGAGCTCGAACGGCATATATGTCTTGTTGACCAGGCCGGCGCTCTCGCCGACCACGGTCGCCGCTGCTTGGGCCATGGTGAAAGCCTCCTTCGTCAGCGCGGTCTCTAGGCCCATTCTAACGTTTCATTCGCCAAACGTCACGCGGGGCGTCACTCGATCGCCGCCGTCGGCCGGCGGCGCCACGAGCATGCGCACCAATGTATCGATCGTCTCGTTTAGCGCGTCGTCGTGATCGATGACGCTGGTGCGCGGGCGCCAACAAATACCAAGGATCAGTGATAAAGGCCCATAGAGATCGCGTCCGCTTTTCGCCGGTGAGGCAAGGCAGCCGCGGGCGATGCAGCGCATCGGCTAGGCAACCTGGCGCCCTCCGGCGATAAGCGGACGAGACCCGAAGGGCGGCTTGCCGAGGCTCTCGGACGTCGTTGCGCCCGTCTTGCGATGCGCTGCATCGCCGTGACGGGCGCGCCTAGCCGAGAACCACGGCAAGACGTCTCTAGGGGCCTTTATCACTGATCCTTGGTATGGGCTCTGCATCGGGGCTGGCCGAACGGCCGGTCGACCGCTACCATCCTGCGCCAACACGGGGTCACGGCGCATGAAAGTCATCGAATTTGGGCGCTTCGGCGCGCCACACGAAGTCTGCCGCTGCATCGACGTCGACGCGCCCGGACCGCCCGGCGCCGACGAACTCGTCGTCGAGATCGCCGCCTGCCCGATAAACCCGGCCGATCTTCTGACCATCGCGGGCAGCTATCCCGGGCCGACCGAGTTGCCGGCGCGGGCCGGCATCGAGGGCGCCGGCTGCGTCGTCGCGCTGGGCGACGACATCACCGCCTTCGCGGTCGGCGATCCGGTGATCAGCCTGGTGCGCGCCAACTGGGCCCAACGCGTCACGTTGAAGGAAAGCCAGGCGATCAAGCTGCCCGCGGGCATCGACATGCGGCAGGCGGCGATGCTCAAGGCGAACCCGGCGAGCGCGCATCTCATGCTCGACACCCACGTCGGGCTGAAGGACGGCGTCGCGCTGAAGGACGGCGACTGGGTCATCCAGAACGCCGCAAACTCGGCGGTCGGCCGTCACGTCATCGCGCTCGCCCGGGCGCGCGGGCTGCACACCGCGAACGTCGTTCGCCGTGAAGCGCTGGTCGCCGAGCTCCAGGCGATCGGCGCCGACGTCGTCGTCGTCGATGGCGACGATCTCACCGAACGGGTCGCGACGGCGAGCGGTGGCGCGCCCATCGCGCTGGCGCTCGACGCCATCGGCGGGGCGGCCACGATGCGCCTCGCCGGCTGCCTGGCCGACGGCGGCACCGTCGTCAACTACGGTTTCCTCGCCGGCGCGCCCTGCATGATCGACACGCACCAGGCGATCATCCATGGCATCAGCCTGACCGGCTTCTGGCTCGCGCCGATGATCGGCCGGCTGCCGCGCGCCGAGATCGAGGCCATGTACGGCAAGCTCGCCGCGTACATGGCCGACGGCACCATTGCGGCGCCGATCGAGGCGAGCTATGGCCTGGATGATATCGGCGACGCCTTCGCGCATGCCGCGCGCGAGCGCCGCGCCGGCAAAATCCTGTTGACGCCGAACGGTCCGATACGTTGACTATCACAGATTCAGCGTCTGGCATCGGCGCGACGAATTGTCGATGACGTCCATCGATCTGGATTAGAATGCGCCGCCCGCTCACAATGAGATGCTTCATGTCGCGACGACGACCAACCGATTTGACGGTTTTCCGCGCGGCTCCCGCGCCGCGACGAAATCGGCGCCGACGGTAGGGGGACCGGAGGAATGTCGAAGCAAGCGCGAACGGTGAAGGCAGCGCCGGAGAAGTCGCACGAGCAGCTGGTGGCGGATCTCGCACGGCTGGAAAGCCGCCTCGCCGAACTCGAACTGGCGCATGAAACCCAGTCGGCGGAACTAAAAACGCTACGCGAGAACGAGGAATGCCTGCGCGCGGTCATCGACAATTCGCCCAACGCGATCTCGCTCAAGAGCGCCGACGGCCACTACATCTTCATCAACCGCGTCTACGAGAAAATCAGCGGCAAGACCAACGAGGCGGCCAGGGGCAAGACCTCGCACGAGCTGTTCCCGAAGGCGTTCGCGGATTCGGGCGTCGCCCAGGACCGCACCGTCATCGAGACCGGCGAGATCGTCGAGCAAGAGGAGGAGGTGCGCTTCGACGACGGCGAGCACACCCTGCTCACGGTCAAGTTCCCGGTGCGCGATGCGAGCGGCGAGATCGTCGCGGTCGGCGGCATCTCGACCGACATCACGACGCGCAAGGAGGCCGAGCAGCGCGTCGAGCACCTCGCTCAGCACGACCGCCTGACCAACCTGCCCAACCGCGCGCTGTTCCTCGACCGCCTGCGCCAGGGCGCGGCGCATGCCCGACGTCACAAGGACATCATGGGCCTCCACCTGCTGGACCTCGATCACTTCAAGGACGTCAACGACACGCTGGGCCATCACGTCGGCGACGAGCTGCTCAAGAGTGTCGCCGGGCGCCTGAACGCCTCGATTCGTGAAACCGACACAGTAGCGCGCCTCGGCGGCGACGAGTTCGCCATCGTGCAGACCGAGGTCAATGACCTGCGCGGCACGACCGACCTCGCCGAACGCGTCATCGACGCGCTGAGCAAGCCCTTCGTCATCGAGGGCAGCCGCATCCACACCGGCGCGACAATCGGTCTTGCGATCTTCCCCGACGACGCGACCAACACCGAAGAGCTGTTGCAGAAGGCCGACCTCGCGCTCTACGCCGGCAAGGCGAAGGGGCGCAACACCTTCCAGTTCTTCGACGAGAAGATGAGCGCCAATCTGCAGACCCGTAAGGTGATCGAAGCCGATCAGCGCGACGCGCTGTCTCAGGGCGAGGGATTCGACCTTCACTACCAGCCGCTGGTGACGCTCGATACCGGCCGCATCATCGGTATCGAGGCGCTGGTGCGCTGGACCCACCCCGAGCGCGGCGCGATCAAGCCGCGCGATTTCATTCCGGTCGCCGAATCGACCGGGCTGATCCGCGATCTCGATACCTGGGCCATGCGCGTCGCGACGCGCCAGCTGGCCGAGTGGCACGCGGCGGGCCATCGGCTGCGCCTCGCGCTCAACGTCTCGGCGGCGCAAGTGCTGAGCAACGGCTACGTCGCGCTGGTCAAGAAGACGCTGAAGGACACCGGCCTCGAGCCGAGCGCCATCGAGATCGAGATCACCGAGGACATGTTCCTGCGCACGCGCGACCCGGCGGTCGGCAAGTCGCTGCGCAACCTTGACAAACTGGGCGTCAACATCTCGGTCGACGACTTCGGCATCGGCTACGGCTCGCTGACCTATCTGCGCCGTTTTCCGATCTCGAAGGTCAAGATCGATGCCAGCTTCGTCAACGGCATCGGCAAGGACGCGGGCGACGAGGCGATCGTTCGCGCGGTCAACGGGCTGGGCCACAGCCTCGAGATGCGCACCCTCGCCGAGGGCATCGAGACCGAAGAACAGGTAGCCTTCCTGCGCAACGAAGGATGCGACGAGGGCCAGGGCTATTTCTTCGGCCGGCCGGCCCGCCCCCGCCGACGCGATGACGGCGCTTCTCGAGGCAAAGAAATAGGAATTCCGCGCCGCCCGGAATTCTCGGGCAGGCTGCTGGATAGATTCGCACGGTCGACACCGCTATGATCGGTGGATAGCCTTTTGACGTCGTTGCACAAGCATGGGCCGAGACACGTGATCAACCGGGTAGCAAAATTCCAGATGGGACAGGTCGTCCACCATCGCGTCTATTCGTTCCGCGGTGTGATTTTCGATATCGACCCGACCTTCAACAACACCGACGAGTGGTGGGAGTCGATCCCCGCGGACGTCCGACCGCACAAGGACCAACCCTACTATCACCTGCTCGCCGAGAACGAAGCGACCTATTACATCGCCTATGTCTCGGAGCAGAACCTGGTGGTCGACGAGACCGGCGAGCCGGTCGGCCACCCAGAGGTCGGCGAGATGTTCGGTGATCTCGAGAACGGCCTGTACACGATCCGCCACAACCACGCACATTGAACTCGCCACGGTATCGACGAAGGGATCGATAATCATGCAGCTTCAGGGAATTCGGCCGCTGTCGAGATGGCTCGTCGCGGCAGCATTGACTGGCCTTTTGGTTGTTACGGCGGCGCCCGACGTCCGCGCGGCGCAGGAAGACACCTTCGAGCTCGAGCTCGTGCTGGCCGAGGCGAGCGACTTCTTCGGCGAGACCACCCACGGGCTGGCGACGATCTTCGAGAAGGTGTTCGCCGAACTCGGCGAGCCGAACGGCTTCATCAAGGGCGAGGAAGTCTCGGGCGCCTTCGTCTTCGGCCTGCGTTACGGCCGCGGCACCTTCCACCGCAAGAACGCCGAGACGGTCAAGATTTTCTGGCAGGGGCCGTCGGTCGGCTGGGACTTCGGCGGCAACGCCTCGCGCGCCTTCGTCCTGGTCTACGATCTCGATCAGCTCGACGATCTGTTCCAGCGCTATCCCGGCATCGAGGGCAGCTTCTATTTCGTCGCCGGTCTCGGCGTTAACTACCAGCGGCGCGGCGACGTCACGCTGGCGCCGATCCGCACCGGTGTCGGCCTGCGCGCCGGCGCCAACGTCGGCTACCTGCACATGACCGCCGAGCACAGCTGGATACCGTTCTAGGACCGCCCGGCAGCCCTGCAGCCAGCAGAACTGCAACGCTATGACATTTCCGCAGACCCATCCGTGGCGAATTCTGACGACGCACCGTTGCTAGGGCGCGGTCTTTGTGATCGTGAAGCGGAAATCCTTCCAATGGGTCCATACCCATCCGCCAGCGTTGCCGCTGAAACCGCCCTCGGCGTACTTGACCCGCAGTGACGTGTTGAAGACGGCGCTTTTGTTTTTCTTAGGCGCAACGGCGAAGTTCACCAGCATTTGGCCCTTCTCATCGACGCTCCCCTCGATGTCTCCGACATAGGCTCCCGTATCGAACGGCGAGGAGAAGAGGTGATTTTGGATCCGCATCCTGGCCGCGTTTCGCGCCCACCCGGCCGAGATGTCTTTGACGACCAGGTGAGGTGGTCCCACTTTGTTGGACAGTTTGGCAGCGCGGTTAAGGTGTATTCCGTTGTTTGATCATGCTGCCAAAATCCTTTTTATCACATCCTGTTGCTGTTGTTGAGCCTGTGGGGATGTGGGCAAGGCGCGAGCCTTGTCCATCATATCCACAGGTTGACCGGCCCCGTAGGCCTCGGCCGGCGTTTGACCGTCGAGGGACGAATGGGGCCGCTCGGTGTTGTAGAAGCCGATCCACTCGCCGATGACCCGTTCGGCGTGGAAGCCGTCGGTGAGCTCGTGTAGGTAGACCGCCTCATACTTGAGAGACCGCCACAGGCGCTCGATGAAGATGTTGTCCATGCAGCGGCCCCGACCGTCCATGGAGATGCGGATGCTCGCGTTCTTGAGCACGCCGGTGAAGTCGAGGCTGGTGAACTGGCTGCCCTGATCCGTATTGAATATCTCCGGCTGGCCGTAGCGGGCCAGCGCGTCGCCCAAGGCCTCGGCGCAGAATCCAGCGTCCATGGTGTTCGACAGCCGCCAGGATAAAACGTGGCGCGTCGCCCAGTCCATGATCGCTACCAGGTACAGAAAGCCACGCTGGACGGGGATATAGGTGATGTCGGCGCACCAGACCCGATTGGGCTGGTCGATAGCCATCCCTTTGAGAAGATAAGGATAAATCCGGTGCATGGGATGCGGCACGCTGGTTCTCGGCGCCTGATAGATCGCCTCCAGGCCTATCAATCGCATCAACCTGCGAACCCGGTGACGGCCGACGCAAACGCCGTCCCGCCGCAACTGGCGGACCATCTGGCGGCTGCCGTAGAACGGGTACTTCATGAACAACTCGTCGATCCGACGCATCAGCGCCAGACTCGAAGGGCTCTCCCCCCTGGGCGCATAATAGAACGAGGACCGGCCGATCGAAAGCAGGCGGCATTGACGGCTCAAGCTCAGCTCGGGGGCGTCGCGTGTGATCATCGCCTTGCGCTCCCCCCGGCTCATCGCTTGAGCCCTCTGGCTAAAAAATCCCGTTCCACCGTCAGCTCGCCGATCTTGGCGTGAAGGTCGCGGACCTCGGATTCATGATCCCGGCAAGCGCGGTTGGCGCCGTTCGAAAACACTTCGCCCAGACCGTCCACCGCCTGGCGCTTCCAGGCGCTCACCTGGTTCGGATGCACCTTGTGCTTGGCCGCGATCTGCTGGATCGTCTTGTCGCCCCGCAGCGCTTCCAGCGCCACCCGGGCCTTGAATTCCGCCGTAAACCGGCGTCGATTCGTCATCTCGTATTCCTCCGTTATCCGGTGGAATACACCTTAGCTCCCTGTCCGATTTTCTGGGACCACCTCACAGGATCCATTCACCGTCGAACCGAGTCGGTGAGATAATTTCGATATCACACTGCTTTTGCAGGCTGATCTCCTTGAGCGCCTCATACTGGCCTTGCAGCGCGGCGTATTCGGTCGCTTCCGGCCCATTGCCTTCGATGAAGAAGAGCGGCGGCAGGAACACGATCATGCCCATGGCCATCTTGAAATCATCTTCGCTGGAGCGCGCGTCGACCATCTTCGCGACCTCGACGGCGCGATCGATGACCCGGTGCACCTCGACGCCGATGTCCTCGCAAGTCAGGTGCTTGTATGTCACGGCCGACACGTAGGACGGCGAAATCTCCTTCGATGGTGAGGCACATCCCGAGATCGTCAACGCGATCGTCGCTAGGTAGAGGTGTCTACGCATGCTCAGGGCCCCTGTGATGCAATCTCATCAAGCGCGAAAAATTCCGTCGACTTCGACGTGGCTGTTTGGCCGCCGCGCTACGAACGCGCAAATGACGAACAAATAATATGAAACCGCACGATATAGAAGCAACGGCCAAAGCGCGGCGACGAATACCCCACCTAGCCTTCCCCGACGACGGCGCGTGCCAGTTCCTCGGCGTGATCGCGGGCGTAGTCGGCGAAGGCGATGGCGGGGCGGCCCGTGACGCGTTCGACGTCGTCGGCGACCGGTGCCATGCGGCCCGCGCGAATGTCGCGGAACAGGCCGTTCAGGTCGGCGGCCGCGCCGGCGTCCATGCCGCTCTCGGCGGCCCAGGCGTCTTCGCTCAGATCCTCGAAGACGACGCGGCGGCCGGTCGCGTCGGAGATGATATCGGCGACCTCGGCGTGGCTCAGCGTCTCGGGTCCGGTCAGCGTGAAGGCCTGGTTCCAAAGGCCTTGATCGTCGAGCGCCGCGATGGCGACGGCGGCGATGTCGCGGACGTCGACGAACGAGACGCGCCCGTCGCCGACCGGCAGGCGGATCGCACCGCCCGCGGCCATCGAGTGGAAGTTCTGGTGGAACCAGTTGGGCCGCAGCAGCAGGTAGCCGAGGCCGGAACAGGCGAGCCGGCGGTCGGCGACGCCGTGGTCGCGCGAATAGCCGGGCGCGGCGTTTTCGTCGGCGCCCATGCCCGAGATTCGCGCGATGACCCGCACACCCACGTTCCGAGCCGCCGCGATGATGTTGTCCTGCAAGGCAAGAAAGTCGGGATGACTGAAGGCGGTCATGAAGGTTGCGTCGACGCCTTCGAACGCGCGCGCTAGTGCTTGTCTATCCTCGAACCCGCCAATCACCGTCTCGACACCCGCCGGCAGGCGTTGGGCCTGGTCGGGCGAGCGGATCAGGGTGCGCACGGCGCGGCCCTCGGCGGCGAGTCGGCGCAGCACCGCGCCACCCACATTGCCGGTCGCGCCGGTGACCAGGATCATTTGTCAGCCAGAGCGACCGTTGTCCGACGGCAGCTCGGCGGTCCGCGGATCGACCCGGCGGCCGTCGAACAGAACCTCGTAATGGAGATGCGCGCCGGTCGAGCGTCCGGTCGAGCCGACCGTGCCGATCGCCTGACCGCGCCGCACCCGTGCACCGCGACGCAAGTGTTCGGCGAACGCGCTCAGATGGGCGTACGCCGTCTCGGTGCGCGCGTCGTGGCGGATGCGGACGTAGTTGCCATAGGCGCCGCGCCGGCCGGCCTCGACCACGACGCCGTCGGCGACGGCATGGACCGGTGCGCCGCGGGGCAGCGCGAAATCGATGCCGCGATGCATCTTCGAATAGCCCAGGAGGGGATGCAGGCGCGGCCCGTAGCCCGACGAGATGCGCGCGCCGGCGACCGGTGCGCTGGCGAGCGTCAGTTCGGGCGCGCCGCCCGGCGCATCGGCGATCGCCGGCGCCACGTCGCTCGATCGGCGGGCGACGATGAAGACCCGCTCGACCGGGCCGCCGGGCCGCTGGATCATGACATGGTCGAAGTCGGCGAGCAGCGCCTCGAGGCGCGCGCGCAAACCGCCGCCGGCGGCCGGCGCCGCGATCCCGGCGGTCTTGCCGATGCCCTTGATCTCGACGCCATGCGCCGCCGCGAGGCGCGCCAGTTCGTCGGCCAGCGCCGGCTCGCCCGCCCGCGCCGGGCCGACGTCGAACGCCATCAGCGCTACCACCAGCGCAACCGCCAAAGAGGCCCGCGCGCTGCGTACCGCCGCTGGGTTCGTCCTTGTTGCCGCAATCGGCATGTCCTGGCCATCATCCATTGGGGCGCCGCGTTCGACGGGCGTCATTGCCGCCATGATGACCGATTCACGTGCCACAGGCATCATCCGATCGCATGATGTCCGGAAATTCCGTGTGTTCGCCTGATTTCCGCGTGGCATCGGACCGTCGCGCATGGCCACGATGCGAATTCGGCGCTTGCCATCGGACGCGCCGGGGCCGCAGACTCACGGCATCGCGTCACGACATCCGAGGAACCGATGAGCGCACCGACCGTGATTTCCGCCGATTCGCACGTCCAGGAGCCGCCCGAGCTGTATGCCGAGCGGCTGCCCGCGCGGTTCCGCCACCGGGCGCCGCGCATCGTCGAGCGCGACGGCGCGCGCTATTCGGTGATCGACGGCAAACGGCCGCGCCGCATGGATGTCGCCGCCGCGCGCATCAACGAGGACGACCAGAACCGCGAGTTCCGTGACGATCCGTCGGGCGGGCGCGACCTCGACCGGCGTCTCGCCGACCTGGCGCGCGACGGCGTCGGCGCCGAGGTCATCTACCCCAACCAGTCGCTGTTTCTCTACAACTCGGCCGACACCGGCTATCAGTTCGCCGTCGCCCAGGCGTACAACGACTGGGCGCAGGAGCTGTTCGGCGGCCGCGCCGACCGCTTCGCGCCGGTCGCCATCGTGCCGATCGCCGACATCGATGGCGCGGTCGCCGAGGTCGAGCGCGTCGCCAGGCTCGGCTACCGCTCGATCAAGATCCCGATCACCGTCGACGAGCGGCCCTACAACCTGCCCGACTACGAGCCGCTGTGGGCCGCCGTTGCCGACGCGAACCTGGTTTTGAGCCTGCACGCGTTCTCCGAGTCGACGGACAAATACCCGGCCGACTGGGGCGAGGAGGACGGCATCGGCGGCGCGCTCAATCACATGGCGATGAGCATGGCGCGCGGCCAGGAACCGGTCGCGCTGTTGATCGCCTCGGGCGCGCTCGAGCGCCACCCGGCCTTGCGCTTCGTCATCGTCGAATGCGGCGCCGGCTGGCTCGCCTGGCTGCTCTACGTCCTCGACGAACAGGTCGAGAAGAAGCACATGTGGGTGCGCCCCAAGCTCTCGATGCTGCCGAGCGAGATTTTCGCGTGCCAGGGCCACGTCACCTTCTCGGACGACCCGGTGGCGCTCAACAACATCGCGTTCACCGGCGCCGACTGCCTGCTCTGGGGCAGCGATTACCCGCACGACGAGGGCACCTTCCCGCATAGCCAGGCGGTCATCGAGCGCACCTTCGCGGGCATCTCGGACGCCGACAAGCGCAAGATCGTCCACGACAACGCCGCCCGCCTCTACGGCTTCGGCTGAGGCCGGGCTTTTCACCATGGACAGGCGCGTCATCGCGCCCGCCGGCGTACAGCAGTTCTGGTCGGCGGTGATCAACCTGGTCTTTCTCCTGAGCGCCGGGTTCGTCGGCGCCAGGCCGCGCCCAGCGCCATCTTACGGCCGCCGCCCGGCAATAAACCGATTGTGAACCTGGACTGTGGGATATGAGGTATGATGTGATCGGAAGGGCTTTGCATTCAAAGGCAACGACGCCACGGCCATGAGCTTATGGAAGACCCTGCTCCACCCCGACCGCGAAGAGGTGGAAATGAAGGAACGGCTGGTGGTCATCTCCGCCGCCAACCAGCTCCAGGTGGGCGAGTTCCAGCTCCTCCAGCTGGCCTATAGGGAATGGTTCGGCGAAGACCTGCCCGAGGCCCTGGTGGCCGAGCTGTTCACCTCGTACATGCTGCACCATCGCGTGCCCCACTGGGCCCGGCACTATGCGCGCCGCGTCATTGACGGCTACGAGCGGGGCGACCTGGACGATAATGCGCCCATGTTCCACCGTTACGACGACGACTACCACACCCAGGTGCCGCGGGGGGTCCAGCGGTTCTGCGTCGCCGCGGCGGGGGTGATCATCGCCGTCTTCGGCAGCATTTACATCGCCGGCCAGGTCGTCGATCCGACGGCGTCGATGCTGCCGCCGTATTTCGAGGAAAAGGACCTGCCTCGGGCCCTGCCCGACATGAGGGTGGACACCCGGGAACAGGAACTCTTCATCGCGCCTGGCGGCGCCGGTAATTTCAGCGACGTCAGCCAGCCCAGGCCCTGAATCTTGGTATGAACCGGAACGTCGGTTCTTCCTGCCGACGAAACCTGATCGGATCCCTTGTCCGGGCTCGGTGCTTGGGCTCCGCTTCGCGAGAGCGCTTCTCGCCTCTTGGAATTGGGTTGCCGGTCGCCGCCGGCGCGTCTTTTCGCCTCTTGGCCAGCCGGTGTTGTCAGCCGCCCGATGAGCCGCTAAGGTCCGCCAATGTTTGAATTCGCCGGGGAGGCCGAGCCCTTCGTAAACCTGATGTTCCTAGGTGCCACCGGCTATATCGCTCTCCACGGAATCCGCTTCCGGGACGAGGAAGGCGAATCGGATTTCGTGCATCTCCTGTTCGGCTGTATCGCGGCCGTTTTCTTCTTCCTGGTGCTGTTCCAGGACGTATTGGGATTGCTCCACTTTTAGAGCAAGGCAACCGGCGCAGGGTCGGAACAGGGCTCCGTCCGGGTCGCCCGACGCCTACGCTATTCGCGCCGGCGGGAGTTTCCCCGATTCGTAGGGAGTCGATCTACGAAGCCGCCGAAAATCTATTGCCTGCACTCTCCGACCGAGCCGCCCTTGCACTTGGTCGTGCCGTCTGTCCACGTCGCCCCGGCCATCCTGACCGCGCCCAGCTTGGCCCCGTCCAGGTTGGCGTCGGTGAGGTTGGCCCTTTCCAAATTGGCCTCTTCCAGGTTGGCCCCCGACAGGTCGGCGCCCGACAGGTCGGCGTCCTTCAAGATGGCCTTCATGAGCTTGGCGTTTTTCAGGTTGGCCCCCGACAGGTCGGCGCTCGTCAGATCGGCGCCACGAAGGTCCGCCTTCTCGAGATTGGCGTCCTTGAGCTTGGAATGGTGAAGGACGGCGTCCTCGAGAACGGCCCGCTTCAGGTTCGCGCCCTCGAAGTCCTTCCTCGCGAAATCGCATTTGGACCAGATTACATAGGCGGCCGGCGGGTCATAACATTCCGCGCTCGCCGGCGGCGGCGTCATAAGCCATACCGCCGCGAGCGCCGGTAACGCGAGTCGTACGCCATTGTTCATGGAATCACCCAGGTCCTAACCGATTCGATGCTGGGCGCCTGCCGCGGAATGACTGGCCGCGTGCTTCGGCGCAATTATTCGCCATCGGAAGCCTGCGTCCGTACAGGTCAGTAACGATCCCCGCCCGGTCAAACGACGTCCGGGCCCGTGGTCAGCCCAACCACATCGACAGCATAACGCCGCCGCCAAGGACGACGGTGATGCCGACGACAATGATCGCCATCACGGCAATTTGCTTGCCCACCGACGGCATCGTGGATTCGTCTGTATCCTTGTCTGCTTCCGCCGCAGCGGGTTGTTCTTGAGATCCGCTACTTTCCGACATGAAATTCTCTCCCAATTGCGTGAATATTTTCAATCGGCGGAATGACTTATCCGACCGGTCCCCGCGTCTGATAGGGGCGGTGGATAATTGCATCTACCGACTTTCATGACAACCCGGCAATCGCCATTCCGGTCATAATGGTTTGTACATGCGTTGTTCAGCGTCTTTTTCGGGATTTCGGAGCACGCGCTGGCCCTCGGGCAGGGCGAGCTGCTCGGTCAGGTAGATGGCGCGCTGGCGGACGGTCGCCGGTCGCGGCGTGCCGTAAATGACCCTGTCGATCAGGCCGGGGCCATCGATGGCGCCCTCGTCGATCATCAGCGCCTGGATGTAATCGGCGAGCGCCTTCTCATAGCGTCCCGTGCGGTCGTACAGGATCCCCCGGTTGGCGTAAGCGGCGGCGTGCACCGCGATCCCCGTGGCGTCGTCTGACTCCAAGTTATCGCGGAGGAAATCGATCAGGTACGTGAACTCGGCCTCGGTATCGGCGTAGCGCTCGCTCTGCAAGAACACTAGTCCCCGTCCCATCAGCGCTCCGCGATGGTCGGGCGAGACCGCGAGTGCCGTGTTGAAGCGCTCAAGGGCCGCTTCGTACTTGCCGTCGCCCAACAGGATGTCGCCCTGGCGGACCTCGTAGTCGCCCGTTGGGGCCTCGGCATAATTCCTGACCACTGCCCAGAAACTGAACATGCCGAAGGTGGCGAGCGCCATCAGGATGATAAACCGCCTCAGAACTTTGGGGTTGGTGAACGTTTTCAGGTTCATCGCGGTCCGCCGAACATCACCTAGCCGTAAGCGGCGGCGAAAGCCAGGCACAAGAGCGCCGACGTGACCCCGGCACGGCGTTTCATCGAGTCCATGTCTTCCTCGCCGGGAAGCTCCCCGGTTCGTCGCTGGGCCCGGCGCACCGACAGCACCCAGATCAGTTGCCGCACGGGGAAGAACAGGGCGATCCCAAGCGCCGCCACCCACAACCATCTGTATTCTGGAGAAACCGCTGCCTCCACGGCGAAACACCTTCGTGCCAATGATCGGCGCGACCGAGCGACGCGCGGGATGGTAACAAAAAAATCGGGGGAAGGACATCGTCCTTCCCCCGGTGAAAGTAAGGTTGGTATTCGGCTACGTCCGCTGGGCCTGTTCCTCGGCGGTGTCGCCGATGTCTTCCACCAGAGCCTCGATATTCTTTTCGGGGATGGTGGACATCTCCATCTTGTAGGCGAGGAACCACATCATGGCCACGCCGAGCAGCCAGAACAGGATCTGCCAGGCCCAGATGGAGGGCATGCCGAAGGTCCAGCCATCGACGCCGGCGTCCGGCGCGCCGAAGATATCGTTGCCGATGACGGCGCCGGGGCCGATACCGAAGAACATCCAAGCGATCGTAATGATCCAGGCGACCGGAACCAGCCCTTTCTTCGACGCGGGCAGGCTCGCGTGTTCTCGCAGGAAGTTGTGGTACTTCATGCGGTGGCCGAGATCTTCCGCGCTCTGCGTCATCGACGAGACGATCACGCAAGTGGTGGCGTTGAGGAGCATGCCCCAGCCGGCCGAGTGAATGGTAAGCGGCCAGCGGCCCCAGAAATCGATTCCCATGTCGCTGAGAATCCCGAGGCCGAACTTTTCGGTAAAGATCACGCCGATGATGCCGGCCAGCAGGCCATAGGTGGCGCCCTGACGCGTGATCCACGGAATCCAGCACACGGCCGCCAGCGGCGTCCACATCTGGAAGCCGAAGGCCACCGCAAGACCGCCCAGGAGCACCAGGGCGTCACGTGAGTACGTGGCCACCAGCAGGGCGGCTACGACGATGAAGCCAACGCCCATGCGCCCGGCCAGCTTCTGCATCCTGTGCGTGGAAGCCGGGTTCAGGTAACGCTTATATAGATCCCGGGTGAGAATCCCGCCGGCGGTCGACATGTATGCCGCGCCGGTGGATTGCATGGCCGCCAGGGCGCAAACCGCCAATATTCCGACGAGCCACGGCGAGGTTTCCGAGATCAGGTTCATATAGTGCGCCACCAACGAGTCCGGCTTTGCCGCAATCGAAGCCGGCAGCACATTGGAAATCGCCAAGCCGGCCTCCGTCACCGCCGGGTTGGCGCCCAGAAGGTGCGCGCCCATGCCCGTGAACGCGGTGAAGAAGAACAGGATGAAGCCGATCCCGAGCGAGGACGCCCACACCTGCTGCGGCGCGAACGGCCGCGGATCGGTGTTGGAGAACGACCACATGGTGAACGCCGGGGCCGACTGAATGCCCATCAGCGCGAACATGTAGGTCAGGCACATGATGCCTGTCCACAGACCGCCAACCGGAGTCGCCTTGCCGAGCCCGGCCGTCCACTGGATGACCCCGGGGATGGCGAAATAGGCGTTGTAGTCGCCCCCTCCATAGCCCTGGGTGGTGCCCCACTTGCCGACGTCCGAAGCGGCCAGATTGGCCAATCCCTGTTGCATCGCATCCCAGCCGCCGACCGCGTTCAGCGCGATCGAGCCGTATATGATGATGCCCATGGCGAGCAGGATGCATTGGAGGGTGTCGACGTAGGCCACGGCGCGCAGGCCGCCCGACGCCACGTAGATGAACACCACGATCGACAGGATCCACATGCCCACGTTCTGTGTGAACATGCCGTCCGGGAAGGCATCCGTCACCGTGATGACGTTGAACAGATACCCAGACGCCCCCAACTGCACGCCAAGATACGGAATGGAGTACAGCAGGGCCACGATCACCGTCAGGATGCGGATGAAGTCACCCTGGAAATAGGTGCCAAGCATCTCGCCCGGCGTCACGAAGCCGAAACGCTTGCCCAGCATCCATTGGCGTTTCAGGAAGATGACCCCAGTGAACGGGATGGTGATGGTGTAAAACGATGCGTACGCATACTGGAAGCCATCGCGATACACCAGACCCGGGTGGCCCATGAAGGTCCAGCCCGAAAACGATGTGGCGGTGGCCGCCAATATAAACACCCAAAGGGACAGCCTACGGCCAGCGATGAAGTAATCGGTGGCTGTCTTTGCCATTTGCGCGCTTCGCCAGCCCCAATAGATGCAGTACACCCAGTAGAGCACCACAAACATGAACAACCAGATAATTTTTGCAGACACGATCTCGCCCCCGTGATCTTACATTTCCGGCGCCGAAAACGCCGATCAACCACCGGTCGGGTGTTCAAGCAGGAGCAACCCTCGGCATGATCAATGCATTTCGCGACACCACGTCACCATAACAATCCTGCCTCACATGGCCAAGCGATATTTCGCCCCGCGACACAACATTTACGCCACCAGAAGGATACCGCCTGGGGGATTACCCCCAAAATTTGCGATTATTTTGTGCGCTGCATCATTATACTTTCGCGTCGCAGATCAATGCTGCAACTGCGTGATAGTTTTTGTGTGCTGCACCAATAGTCGACTTGCAGGGCGAACCGCGCGGTATCGTCCGCGGCCTTCGGTCGCGCGACGGTCAGGGAACGGTTGGCAGGGAAACGTGGAATGTGGCGCCTTCGCCGGGACGGCTTTCGACGCCGATCCGCCCGTTGTGCCGCTCGACGATCGCCTTGCTCAGCGCCAGACTGAAGCCGGCCCCATGCGGCTCGCTCTCCAGGGTGTCGCCGGCTTCCAGGAACTGGGCGAAAATGATGCCATGGCGGGCGGGCGGAATGCCGGGTCCGTTGTCGCTGACGGCAACGCGCGCGGCCCCCTCGGTGGTTTCGAGTCCAAGCGTGACGCGGCCCGTGCCGGGCTCGGAAAATTTTGCCGCGTTGGCCAGCAAGCTCTCGATCACCTGAGCCAGCCAGCGCCGATCGCCACGAACCGTCGCGCCCGGCTGTGCAACCGCCGCCTCCAGGTTCACGCACTTCAAATCGAACAGCGGCCGCGTCGCGTCGATCGCCACGTCGATCGGCTCGCCGATGTCGAATTCGGCCGGTTCCCAGTCGAGGCGCCCCGAGCGCAGCCGCGACCAGCTGACGATCTGGTCGATCAAATGCGACAAGCGCGCGCCTTCGGCGATGGCGATATCGAGAAAACTCGCCCGTTGCTGGAGCGTGAGCTCATCACCGTCGGCGAGAATTTCGGAAAACGAGCATAGCGAGGTCAGCGGCGACAGGAGCTTGTGGGAGATCGCCCCAACGAACCCGTCGGGCAACCAACCAGCCTCCGTCTGGAGACCGTCGTTGGCGGCTTGCAGCACCGTCATGGCGTGCTCGAATTGGCGCAGCTTCGCTTCGAATGCGCCGCATTCGTCGATCAGCCCGCCGATCTCTCCGAGCATGCTCTGGATACCCGACTGGGCGTCGGCAAAGGCCGCTTGATTGACGCCCTCCAGCGTCGCGACATTGCGCTGGTGACGCGCGAGCAGCGCGTCCCAATCAACGCCTGGCAGGGTGAACTTAGTGGTCATTCTCGCCTACCGTTCCGCGATCCACGCTTCGGCGCGGTCACCGGCTGCGCACTGTACAGGGGCGGCGTTCGAAATGCTATTGTCGCCGCCGGAGCGTGACGCATTCGCGGCGTCGCTACTCGGCGGCGTCGCTTTCCGGCGTGGCGCGCCGCGTCGCTTCGGCGATCGGCACGGTAAACGAGAAGGTCGCGCCCGCGCCCGGCGCACTTTCGACCCAGACGCGCCCACCGAAATACTCGATGATCTGGCGGCAGATCGGCAAGCCGAGGCCGGTACCGCGCGGCCTGTCGGTCACCAAGTCGCTCGATTGATGGAAGCGCTCGAAGATCAGGCTTGTTTCGTTCGGCGCCAGGCCGGGGCCATTGTCGTGGACGTCGATTCGCAGATGGTGTCGCGTCGCGAGCGCGGTAATCGAGACGACGCCAGCGTCCGCATCGCAGAACTTCACGGCGTTCGAGACCAGATTGACGACCACCTGGGTCAGGCGATCCGGATCGGCGTGAATATGGGGCAGGTCGTCGGGCAGGTCGATCTCGAGACGGATTGCGCTCTCGGCGATGATGCCGCGCGCCGCGGCCAGGGCGTCGTCGATGACCGGCCTGGGATCGATATCGGTCATGCGCCATTCCATGCGTCCCGCCTCCATCTTGGCGAGGTCGAGGATCTCGTTGATCAGCCGAGTAAGCCGCTCGCTCTCCTTGATGATGATGCTGTGAAACTCGTTGCGCTGTCCGCTCTCCATGTCGGGCGTGTCGTGCAGGATCTCGGCGAACGAGCGGATCGAGGTCAGCGGCGTGCGCAGCTCGTGGCTGACCGTCGAGATGAAGTCGTCCTTGAGCCGGTCGAGCTCCTGCAGGCGCTCGTTGGCGGCGCGTAGCTCGGCGGTGGCGGCCTCGAGCTTGGCCGAGTTCTCCTCGAGCCGGCGGCTGTATTCGATGACCTGCGAGGTCTCGTCGAGGATTTCCATGACCTGCTCGATGCCCGGCGCCTCCTCGGTGACGACCGAGCCGACCATGACGCGCGCCGATGCGGCGCCGACCGCACCGGCCAGTTCGCGCTCGGCGAACTGCACCAGTTCGGCGTCGGCGGCGTTGGCGGCGGTCAAGTCGAGCCCGCGGCTCGCGGCGTAGCGGTCGAAGATGCGGTTCGCCCGGCGCACGCCGACGAAGCGGGCCAACAGCTCGCGCAGCTCGAAGATCGGCGCCGTGCCGCGCCACAGCCGGGAGCTCCCGTCGCTCTGCCGGTCGACGTCGACGAAGAGCTTGGCCTGGGCGCGCTCGACCGCCGACTGCTTGGTGATCAGCGAGACGCCGATGTAGCCGACCAGGTTGGCCAGCATGCTCCACACCATGGCGTGCGAGATCTCGTCGAGGCCGCCAAGGCCGAACAGCTCATAGGGTCGCAACAATTCGATGCCGAACGGCCCGAGCTCGACGTAGTCGGCGGACAGCCAACCCGAGCGGGCAAACGACGGCAACAACAGCGTATAAGCCCAGACCAGCGAGCCGGCGACGAGACCGGTCGCCGCGCCGGCCCGGGTCGCGCCGGTCCAATAGATGCCGCCGATGATCGCCGGCGCGAACTGCGCCGCGGCTGCGAAGGCGACCAAGCCGATGGTGACCAGCGCGTAGGATTCGCCGATCAGCCGGACGTAGAGATAGCCGAGCAGCAGGACGCCGATGATCGCCGCGCGCCGGATGCCGATCAGCAAGCCGCCCAGATCTTCCCGCTCGGTCAGCCGGAGCCAGTCGAGCCTGAGCAGGAACGGCATCACCAGGTCGTTGCACACCATGGTCGACAGCGCCACCGCCGCGACGATGACCATCGCGGTCGCCGCCGACAGGCCGCCGATGAATACGAAGAGCGCGAGCCATTCCTGGCCCTCGGCCATCGGCAGGGTCAATACGAAGGTATCCGGGTCGACGTCGCCGCCCGGGAAGTGCAGCAGGCCGCCGAAAGCGATCGGCAGGACGAAGATGTTGATCGCCAGGAGATACAGCGGGAACAGCCACATCGCCTTGACCAGATGCGTCTCGTCGGTGTTCTCGACCACGGCGACCTGGAACTGGCGCGGCAGGCAGATGATCGCCGCCATGGCGAGGATCGTCAGCATCGCCCACTGGCCGTAGCCGCCGGCGCCCTCCAGCGTGAACAGGCGCATCAGCTCGGGACGCTCGGCGGCGCGCGCGAAGACGTCGCCGAAGCCGTCGTAGAGGCCGTAAGTGACAAACACCCCGACGCTGAGGAAGGCGACCAGCTTGACCAGCGATTCGAAGGCGATCGCCGCGACCATGCCCTCGTGGTGCTCGGTGGCGTCGATGTGACGCGTGCCGAACAGGATGGCGAACATCGCCATCAAAGCCGCGACATAAAACGAGGTATCGCTCAACAGCGGCACCGAGCGGTGCGCCGGCATGACGATCTCGGGGTATTGCAGCAGGACGTTGAAGCTCGTCGACACCGCCTTAAGCTGGAGCGAGATGTAAGGCATGATGCCAACCACCGCGATCACCGTTACCAGGCCACCCAAAAGCGTGCTCTTGCCGTAGCGCGAGGCGATGAAGTCGGCGATCGAGGTGATGCGGTTGGCCTTGCTGATGCGGATGATCTTGCACAGCACGAACCACCACAGAACGAAGGTCAACGTCGGTCCGATATAGATCGGCAGGAAGCTGACGCCGCTGCTGGCGGCGCGGCCGACCGAGCCGTAGAAAGTCCACGACGTGCAGTAGACCGCGATCGACAGCGCGTAGATATAGGGGTTGCGGATCAGGCTGCGGCCCGCGTCGGCCCGCTTGTCGCAGTAATAGGCGATGGCGAAGAGCAGGCACAAATAGCCGAACGCGACGAGCAGAATGAACCAGCCCTGCAGCATCGTCAGTCCTTCGCGCCGGTCGCTGGCGGTGCCGGCGATGTCTCGACGACCGCGAACCACGCGGTCAATCGCATCAAGGCGATCAACCCGGCCCAGGCGGCGAAGAGGTAGACATAGAACAGCGGAATTCCGAAGACGTAGGCGTCGATGTTGAACAGCAGTAGTACCGGCGCATTGAAGGCGAGAACCCCGAGCAGAAACAACGCGACCATCCGCTCGCGATTGATTTTCCGGTGTCTGATCATAGTGGCCGTCGTCCCTACTCGCGGTCGCCACGAGGCCGCCCATCCGGGCGGTCACGTCGAAACAAACCGCCAACATTGTAACCCGTGGCGGCGCCACGCGGGAGTCGCAATTCCGGGCGCCGGCGCGCCGCCGAAACGATGCGTCAGAATTGCGCCTGCGGCCTGCGCAGTTCGACCATCGAGGCGGCGGTCGCGAGGGCGTCGCCGAGCGTCCGTGAGCCGCGCTGCTCTACGAGGTCGATCGTGCACAGAAAGACCGTCGACCATCGTCGCCTTGGTCGCGACATCGTCGGCATAAGCCGCCGGCCCGACGACGATCCATAGTGCGATCGCGGTTTCCTACAACACGGCAACGCCGAGCGCGGCGAACAGCAACGCGACGGTGGCGCGCGGGGTCATCGCTCCCAGGGCGCGCGTCAGTCCTCGACGCCTTCGACCAGGCTGCGCACGCGCGCGACGACCTCGCGTGTCGAAAACGGTTTGGTGATGTAGTCGTCGGCGCCCAGCGCCAAGCCCTTCTCGATCTCGACATCGCGTCCCTTGGCGGTCAGCATGATGATCCGTATGTCGTGCCAATCGGGGTTGCCCCGGATCGACCGGCAGACGTCGTAGCCGTTGCGCTTGGGCATCATCACGTCGAGCAGCACGAGCCTGGGCTTGCGGTGCTCGATCGCGCGCATCGCCGCTTCGCCGTCCCGCGCCACGCGCACGTCGTAGCCAGCCCGCTTCATCATGAACTCGAGCGAGATGACGATGTTCGGTTCGTCATCGACGATCAGCACCGAGGGTTTCATGGACGGGTCTCTTTCCCCTGCGTCGGCCCGTGACGGCGGGTCCGGCTCCGTGCCGACGAGTCTAGCCCGGATTTCTCACCATGGACAGGCGCGTCATCGCGTCGGGCGGAGCCGAGCCGCCAGGAGAAGGCCGCCGAGCGTAGCCTGGGCTACGCGCAAGGCCTTCGACGCCGCGGGCGGCCCGCCCGGCGCGACCCTTAAGGGCGGCGGATCTCGGACGACAGGCCGCGTCAAAGCGCTTGCCCGATGCGCGAGTACTCACTTGCACGATTCCACGGTACGTAGGACGGCCTTGCGCGGTCGTCCGGCAAGGCGCCCGGCGCGCCGTGATGCTGGGCGCATCACAAGCGCCGGGCAACGCCGCCGGCGGCCGCGCAAGGCCGCCCTCCGGGTCGCGTTTCCCGCCCCCTCGGGGCGTCGGGAACGCTCGCCGATGCGAAGGCATCGCCTTCGCGCCCCTTCCTGCCGAGGAACGGGAAACGCGATCCTACGTGCCGTGGAATCGTGCAAGGGAGTACTGGCATCGTGGCCCGCACGCTTTTCCTAGCCCGTCGGCCGATATCCGCCGTGCCGCACCTGTCCATGGTGAGAAGTCCGGGTTGGCCCGGAACAGCACCTGCGGCCATAGCGACAAACGGCGCTCGACACGGCCGCGAAAGTCGGGCAAACCGGCAGGAGGCGGGGAATTGGCATGACCGACGACGTGACCGGCATCATCGATACAGTGGCGGCGTTCACGCGCGACCGCGTGGCGCCCGAGGCGGCCGGCTGGGAACGCGCGCGGCGCGTGCCGCTCGAGACGATCCGCGGCGCCGCCGCGCTCGGCCTCTGCGGCCTGATGGTGCCGGCCGCGCACGGCGGGGCCGGCTGCGGCATGAGCACCGCCGCGCGCGTCTTCGAGGAGATCGCCGCCGGTTGCATGGCGTTCGCCTTCAGCCTCGAGGTGCAGAACAACTTCGCGCGCAGCATCGCGAGTTTCGGCACGGCCGAGCAGATCGCGCGCCATCTGCCGCCGCTGCTCTCCGGCGCGCGCATCGGCGCCTTCCTGTTGACCGAGCCGGGCGTCGGCAGCGACGCCGCGGCGATCACCACCCGCGCGACGCGCGACGGCGACGGCTGGGTGATCGACGGCGAAAAGGCTTGGGTCACCAACGGGTCCGCCGCTGACCTCTTGTTCGTCTTCGCCCAGACCGATGCGGACGCCGGCTGGCGCGGCATCGCCGCCTTCGTGATCGACGCGACCGCCGATGGCGTCACGCGCGGCGCGGCGTACTCTCTGTTGGGCTGCCATGCGATGGGCACCGGCGGTTTCACCTTCTCGGGCGTGCGCGTCGCCGGCGACGCCCTGCTGATCGGCCCTGGCGAGGCCTTCAAGGAGGCGTTGCACGGCATCGACGTCGCGCGCGTCGGCGTCGGCGCGTTGTGCTGCGGCATGATGCGATCGGGCCTCGCCACCGCGCTCGACTACACCGCCCGGCGCGAGGCGTTCGGCCGGCCGACGATCGAGTTCCAGGGCCTGCAGTGGATGCTCGCCGACGTCGCCACCGATCTCGAGGCGAGCCGGCTGCTGACCCGCGAGGCGGCGCTGGCGGTCGACGCCGGCGCCGGCACGGTCGCCGCGGCGCACGCCAAGAAGTTCGCGACGCGGGCGGCGCTCAAGGGCCTCGCCGACTGCATGCAGGCGATGGGCGCCGCCGGCTTGAAGGACGATACGCCGCTCGCCCGCCACCTCGCCTGCGCCAAGACGGCGCAATTTCTCGATGGTACGACGGAGATCCAGAACGTGGTGATCGCACGCGACTTGATGCGGCGCGGGGGCGGCACATGACCGCCGCGCTCAGACGATACCGCCTGAGCCGCGTCCAGGCCGAGCTCGAGGCGCACGACATCGCCGCCTGCGTGCTCTTGGATCCGCTCAACATCCGCTACGCGACCGACAGCGTGAACTTTCAGGTCATGCAGATGCACCTGCCGTCGCGCTACGCCTTCGTGCCGGCCGAGGGCAAGGCCGTCGTCTTCAACCTGGGCAACTGGTCGGGCGGCAGCGAAGCGACCGAAACGGTCGGTGAGTACCGCATCTCGACACCGGTCGCGCATTTCTTCGCCGGGCCCGACGTCGAGGCGCGCGCCAAGCACTGGGCGGCCGAGATCGCCGAGCTGGTGCGCGCCAACGGCGGCGGCAACCGGCGCCTCGCGATCGACCGGACCGAACCCGCCAACTTCCACGCGCTCGCCGCCGAGGGCCTCGAACTGGTCGACGCGCAACGGCCGATGGAGCTCGCGCGCGCCATCAAGTCGACCGAAGAGATCGGCCACATGACGCGTTCCGTCGAGGTCGCCGAGCTGGGCATCGCGCGTATGCGCGAGGCGCTCACGCCCGGCATGACCGAGAACCAGCTGTGGGCGCTGCTGCACGAGACCAACATCGCCAACGGCGGCGAATGGATCGACTGCCGCCTGCTCGCCTCGGGCGAACGCACCAATCCGTGGGGCCAGGAGTGCAGCGACCGGGTCATCCAGGCCGGCGAGCTGGTCGGCTTCGACACCGACATGGTCGGCCCCGAAGGCTATTGCGCCGACATATCGCGGACGCTGTTCTGCGACCCCGGCACGCCGACCGACGCGCAGCGCGACCTCTACAAGACCGCGGTCGAGCATATCGCGCACAACATGGCGCTGCTGCGTCCGGGATTGAGCCTGCGCGAGCTCGCCGAGAAGAGCTGGCCGATCTCGGAGATCTATCAGGCCAACGCCTATCCCGAGATCGTCCACGGCATCGGAATGTGCGACGAATACCCCGCCATCCCGCCGCTGCACTTGTGGGACTACCTCGGCTACGACGGCGTCATCGAGGAGAACATGACGCTCTGCGTCGAGAGCTACACCGGCGCGACGGGTGGCCGCGAGGGCGTCAAGCTCGAACAGGAAGTGATGGTCACCGCCGACGGCTGCCGACTGTTGTCGACGTTTCCCTACGAAGACGACCTGATGGCATGAGGACCGGGCAGCGATGACAGGCGCGCGCATCGCGATCGACATCGGCGGCACCTTCACCGACGTCGCGGTCGGCACGGCCGACGGCTACGTCACCGCCAAGACGCTGACGACACCGGCCGAGCCGGTTACCGGCGTGCTCGACGGCATCGCGCTGGCGCTCGAACGCGCGGCGCTCGCGCCGGCCGACGTCGCCTGCATCATCCATGGCACGACGCTCGCGACCAACGCGCTGATCGAGCGGCGCGGCGCGCGCGTCGCGGTGATCGGCACCGAGGGCTTCCGCGACACGCTCGAGATCGCCTACGAGCGGCGCTACGACCAGTACGACGTCTTCCTCGACAAGCCCGACGCCTATGTGCCGCGCGAGCGCTGTTTCACGGTGCCCGAGCGCGTCGACACCGACGGCCGGGTTCACCGGCCGCTCGACGAGGCGGCATTCGACGGCCTGATCGCCGCGCTCGACGCCGCCGGGACCGAAAGCGTCGCGGTCTGCCTGCTGCACAGCTACGCCAACCCAACGCACGAGCAGCGCATCGGCGAGATGCTGCGCGCGCGCCGGCCCGATCTGTCGCTGTCGCTGTCGTCGGAAGTCTGTCCCGAGATCCGCGAATACGACAGGCTGTGCACGACGGTCGCCAACGCCTATGTGCGGCCCCTGATGGCGCGCTACCTGACCGAGCTGGAGCGCGGCTTGATCGCGGCCGGGCTCGACTGCGCGCTCTATATCATGACCTCGGGTGGCGGCATGACGACGGTCGCCACGGCGGTGCGCTTTCCGATCCGCATGATCGAATCGGGCCCCAGCGGGGGCGCCGTGCTGGCCGCCAAGCTCGCCCGCCGTCACGGTCTCGACCGGGTCGTCTCGTTCGACATGGGCGGCACGACGGCCAAGGTCTGCTTGATCGACGACGGTCAGCCGCAGACCTCGCGCCGCTTCGAGATCGCGCGCGCGGCGCGCTTCATCAAGGGCAGCGGCCTGCCGGTCCTGATCCCGGCCATCGATATGATCGAGATCGGCGCCGGCGGCGGCTCGGTCGCCTCGGTCGACGGACTGGGGCGCCTGGCGATCGGGCCGAAGAGCGCCGGCGCCGTGCCGGGGCCGAGCTGCTACGCCAAGGGCGGCATCGAGGCGACGGTCACCGACGCCGACGCCACGGTCGGCTTGCTCGACCCGGACGCCTTCGCCGAAGGCCGCCTGAAACTGGATCTGGATCTGGCCCGCGACGCGCTCGGGCGCGACGTCGGGGCGCCGATGTCGATGTCCGCCGAGGACGCCGCCTACGGCGTCGCCGAGATCGTCGACGAGAACATGGCCAACGCGGCGCGCGTACACGCGGTCGAAGGCGGCAAGGAGCTCGCCGACCGGACGATGATCGCGTTTGGCGGCAACGGCCCGCTGCACGCCGCGCGCGTCGCCGAAAAGACCGGCGTCAGGCACATCGTCGTGCCGCCCGATCCCGGCGTCGGCTCGGCGGTCGGCTTCCTGGCGGCGCCGATCACCTACGAGATCGTGCGCAGCCACTACACGCTGGCCGAAAATTTCGACTTCGAGGGCGTCAACGCCACGCTTGCCGAAATGGCGCGGGAAGCGATCGACGTGGTGCGCCTCGGTGCGCTCGATCTGCCGCTCGCGGTGGAACGCCGGGCGTTCATGCGCTACCGCGGCCAGGGCCACGAGATCGAGGTCACGGTACCGGACGGCGCGCTCGACGCCGGCGCCCTGACGCGGCTCTGCACAGATTACGACCGGACGTACAGCCGCCTGTTCGGCCGCGCGGTTCCCGGCATGCTCGTCGAGATCGTCAACTGGGGCGTTACGGTGACCGCCCGGGCCGTCGACGGCGACGCCGCGCCGACCGCGCCCCGCGACGATGATGGCGAGGCCGAGCCCGCGGGCCACCGCCGCGTCTGGCTCGGCAAGGCGGGCGACTACGCCGAGGTGCCGTGCTTTCGGCGCGCCGACCTGGCGCCCGGCCACCGTATCGACGGCCCGGCGCTGATCGTCGAGCCGCAGACGACGACCTACGTCGCCGGGCCCTTCGCCGCCGAGATCGACGACGCCATGAACATCGTCATGACGCGCCGCGAGGAGACCGCGCGGTCCGCCGCCACGGTTGCGGCGAGCACGGCAATCGACCGCCAGGCGATGTGGAACCGCCTGCTCGCCGTCGTCGAGGAGCAGGCGCAAGCGCTGATGCGCACCGCGTTCAGCCCAATCGTGCGCGAATGCGGCGATATCTCGGCGGGCATCTTCGATACCCGGGCGCGCATGCTGGCCCAGGCGGTGACCGGCACGCCCGGCCACATCAACACCATGGCCGAGGCCTGCGGCAAGATGATCGAGGTCTTTCCGGTCGCCGACATGCGACCGGGCGACGTCTACCTGACCAACGACCCATGGATCGCCGCGGGCCACCTCAACGACCTGCTGCTCGTCGCGCCAGTCTTTCACGACGGCCGTGCCGTCGGCCTGGTCTCGTGCACCTCGCATGTCTATGACATTGGCGGACGCGGCCCGACGACCGACGGCGCCGACGTCTTCGAGGAAGGCATCCGCCTGCCGCCGGTGCGCATCGTCGCGGCCGGCACGGTCGATCGCTATCTGATCGATCTGGTGAAAGCGAATTCACGCACGCCGGTGCCCAACGAGGGCGACATCTACGCGCTGATCGCGTGCTGCGACGTCGGCGCGGCGCGCACCGCCGAGATGATGGGCGAGTTCGGCCTGGCCGGCCTCGAAGACCTCGCCGAGTATATCCTGACGACCTCGCGCGACGGCGTCGTCGACGCCATCCGGCGGATCCCCAACGGCGTCTACGACAACGTCATGCGGCTCGACGGCTATGACTTCGAGATCGACATCGCGGCGCGCATGACGGTCGACGACGAGACCATCGAGATCGATTTCGACGGCACCTCACCGTGCTCGCGCTTCGGCATCAACGTGCCGCTCAACTACGCGACCGCCTATTCGGTTTTCGGCATCCGCTGCATCGTCGGTCCCGAGATTCCGAACAACGCGGGATCTCTCGCACCGATCCGCGTCGTGGCGCCGGCCGGCTGCATCGTCAACGCGATGGATCCGGCGCCGGTAGCGATGCGCCACATGATCGGCCAGACGCTGCCCGACGTGATGTTCGGCTGCCTGCACAAGGCCCTGCCCGGCCGCGTCCCGGCGGAAGGCACCGCGTGCCTGTGGGACGTCTCGCTGCGCAGCGCGGCGAGCGTCGCGGTCAACGGCAACGCAACGGTGTTCGCGACCGATCCGATTCACAACGGCGGCACCGGCGCGCGGCCGACCAAGGACGGGCTGTCGACCACCGCCTATCCGAGCGGCGTCTGGGGCAGCCAAGTCGAGATCGCCGAGAGCAGCGACCCGATCCGCTACCTGCGCCGCGAGATCAGGCCCGACAGCGGCGGTCCGGGGCGTCACCGGGGCGGCATGGGCCAGCTGGTCGAGGTCGAGAACCGCGAGGGCGCGCCGATGCTGCATCCGGCCGGCGTCGAGCGCATGAAGTTCCCGGCGCGCGGCCGCGCCGGCGGCGCCGACGGCGCGCTCGGCATCCTTCGGTTGGGCTCAGGCAAGCGCCTCGCCGGCAAGGGCGTCCACGAAATCCCCGCCGGCGACAAGCTGGTCGTCGCCACACCCGGCGGCGGCGGCTACGGGCCGGCCGGCGAGCGCGAACCCGAGCGCGTCGAGGCCGACGTCCGCTCGGGCCTGGTCAGCCGCGCCGCGGCGAAACGCGACTATGGCGTGGTCCTCGACGACGAGCAGTTCATCGACGCCGACGCAACGGCGCGGCTGCGCGGCACCGCCGACGACGACGACCACGGGACCGGCTGACGGCAGCGCAGCGCCCGTAACGCCACACAACACACCGTCTATTATAATAGGGTCAGACTCCTTTATATACCATTGCTAGTTATACGTTAAAATAGTGTCTGACCCCATTATTAAGGGCGACCTGTTAGCGCGGTGATCTACGATTTCAGCGCGAACATTATTTCACCGGCGATAGGGGCGTCTCGCGCGAGTTCATGCTGATAAAGCGCCATTCGCGCATGTCGGCCAAGTTCCTCGCCGAAGACGTCGATCAACAGGTCCGACGCGCCGTTGAGTACCTTCGGAGCATCCTTGAAACCAGGCGCCGCGTTGACGTAGCCGACAAGCCGGATGGGACGTAGAAGTTTGTCGAGACGACCAACGACCAGCCGGGCGAGAGCCAAATGGTTCAGTGCCATCAGGCGCGCAGATTCGTAGCCGTCCTCGATACTGAGCTCGCCGCCAACCTTGCCGGCCTTCGGGATATAGTCGACTCCGGCGTCGTTCTTGACCGTTCCGTAGGTCCCGGAAACGTAAAGAATGTCGGCGTGGACCACGCCCGCCACAAAACTGCCGATTGCCGCCGGCGGTTCTGGAACGACGATCCCAAGCTCTTTCAATCGGTCTCCGATCCCCGCCATGACCATCCCTCCATGCCGCCCGGCAGGAAATTGTATATGAATTCGAAACCGTCCAGAAGCGACACGGCGCTGCCCACCAAGGAGGCCGGCCGACAACGGCGCCCCGCCACTCAGGCATCACCAACGCGCAACAAACTTTGATCGGGTCGGGCTCCTTTATTCGTCTGATGATGATCGAATAAATGGGCCCTCAATTAGATGGAGCCCCAATTACATGGAGATAGAGCCGGCACCTATTCCAAGGCGGCGAGCCAGGCCTCGACGCGGCGGCGGTTGACGCCGAAATCGTCGTGGCCGTAGTACGAACGGCTGTAGATCGCGAGCGTCGCGCGGCCCGCGTCGAACGCGATGAAGCGGACGGTGATCGCGTCGGGAAAACGGAACACCAGCGAGCGCTGGACGAAGTCGTAGTGCAGCGCCGCCGCGTCGTCGGTGCCCGTCCGGGTCACGTGCGGCTGGTCCGCGATCATCGCCATCCAGCGGTCGCGCAGCGCCGTCGCCGATATCTCGAACACCGGGCTGGCGGCATGCGGCGGCGCCGCGCAGAAGCCCTCGGGGCAGACCAGATGCTGGTTCGGGCGCCCGTCGAGCGCGAGCGTCGCGAAGTCGATCGCGACGTGGTCGGCCGATCCGAATACCATCGTCAGCATCTCGTCGCGGCCGATCACGGCGACCGCGACGGCAACGACACCGAGGACGCCGAGGACGACCTTGAGGCGCGTCGGCACGGGCTAGCCCGGCGTTTTCTTCGCCGCATCCTTGGCTTGGAGCTTGGCCCAGACGTCGCGCAGGCCAATCGTGCGGTTGAACACAGGGCGGTCGCGCCCCTCGCTCGCCGCATCGAGGCAGAAGTAGCCGAGCCGCTCGAACTGGACCGTTTCGCCCTGGGGCGTTTCGGCGAGCGCGGGTTCAAGCCGGCAATCGTCGAGCACGGTCAGAGAGTCGGGGTTGAGGTCGGCGACCATGTCGCCGCTCGCGCCCGGATCGGGCCGCGTGAACAGATGGTCGTAGAGCCGCACTTGCGCCGCCACGGCATGGGCCGCCGAGACCCAGTGCAGCGTCGCCTTGACCTTGCGGCCGTCGGGCGCGTCGCCGCCCCGGGTCGCCGGGTCGTAAGTGCAGCGCAGCTCGACGACCGCGCCGGCGGCGTCCTTGACGACCTCGGTGCAGGTGATGAAGTAGGCGTAGCGCAGCCGCACCTCGCGGCCCGGCGCGAGCCGGAAGAACTTCTTCGGCGGATCCTCCATGAAGTCGTCGCGCTCGATGTAGAGCTCGCGTGCGAACGGCACCTGGCGCGAGCCGGCGGCGGCGTCCTCGGGGTTGTTGACCGCGTCGAGCAGTTCACTCTCGCCCTCCGGGTAGTTCTCGATGACGACCTTGAGCGGGCGCAGCACCGCCATGCGGCGTATCGCGGTCTTGTTGAGGTGCTCGCGAATGCAGTGGTCGAGCCACGCCACCTCGACCAGGTTGTCGGCCCGGGCGACGCCGACCCGGCCGATGAAATCGCGGATCGCCGCCGGTGGCACGCCGCGCCGGCGCAGGCCCGAGAGCGTCGGCATGCGCGGGTCGTCCCAGCCGGCGACATGGCCGTCGGCGACCAGTTCGGTCAGGCGCCGCTTGGAGAGCACCGTGTAGTTCAGGTTGAGCCGCGCGAACTCGTACTGGCGCGGCCGCGACGGCGCCGGCAGGTTGTCGACCAGCCAGTCGTAGAGCGGCCGGTGGTCCTCGAACTCGAGCGTGCAGAGCGAATGGGTCACGCCCTCGATGGCGTCCGACTGGCCGTGGGCGAAATCATAGGTCGGGTAGATGCACCACGCGTCGCCGGTGCGCGGATGGGTGGCGTGCAGGATGCGGTAGAGCACCGGGTCGCGCAGGTTCATGTTGCCCGCGGCCATGTCGATTTTGGCGCGCAGCACGCGCGCGCCGTCGGGGAATTCGCCGGCGCGCATGCGACGGAACAGATCCAGGCTCTCGGCGGCGGGCCGCTCGCGGTAGGGGCTGTTCTTGCCCGGCGCGGTCCACGAGCCACGGTGTTCGCGCATCGCCTCGACCGAGAGATCGTCGACATAGGCGAGGCCCTGCTCGATCAGATACTCGGCCCATTGGTAGAGCGTCTCGAAATGGTCCGAGGCGAAGTAGAGATGCTCGCCCCAATCGAAGCCGAGCCAGCGGACGTCGGCCTCGATGCTCTCGATGAACTCCTGCTCCTCCTTGATCGGGTTGGTGTCGTCGAAGCGCAGATGGCAGCGGCCGCCGAACTCCGCGGCCACGCCGAAGTTGAGGCAGATCGACTTGGCGTGACCGATATGGAGGTAGCCGTTGGGCTCGGGCGGAAAGCGGGTGATCACGGTTTGCGTCTTCCCGGCGTCGACATCGGCGCGCACGATGTTGCGGATGAAGTCGGTATTTGCTTCGTCGGTCGTTGTTTCTTCGGCTGTCATGCCCCTCGCCCCATCACGCCGCCCGGCTCCTGTATGCCAGAAAAGCGCACGGCGCGCCAAGCCACGTGACGCTCAATAGCCGCGAACCGGATCGACGACGTTCTCCAAGGGCGCGCCCGCGAGCCAGCGTTGGGCATTGTCGCAGAACATCTCGGTCGAGCGGCGCTCCCAGCCATCGTAGACGCTCGAGCAGTGCGGCGTGACGATGACGTTGTCGAGCGTCCAGAATGGGCTCTCGGGCGGCAGCGGCTCGGTCTCGAAGACGTCCAGCGCGGCGCCGCCGAGGCGGCCCGACCGCAAGGCCTCGATCAGCGCCGCGCCGTCGACGACACCGCCGCGCGAGACGTCGACCAGCACCGCGCCCGGTTTCATGGCGGCGAGCGCGCGGGCGTCGATCAGGTGGCGCGTCGCGCCGGTCAGCGGCACGCAGACGACGACGACATCGGCAGCGCCGAGCGCGTCATGCAGTCGGTCGGGGCCAAGGACCTCGTCGACCGCCTCGGTCGGCGCCGGGTTCGCGCGGACGCCTAACGTGGAACAGCCCATCGCCTTAAAGCGGCGCGCCACCGCCTGGCCGGTCTTGCCGAGACCGACGATCGCAACCGTCCGCCCGTCGATGCCGGCGACCGTGGCGATGCGCCAAGCTCGGTCCCGCCGGTCGCGCTCGAAGGCTGCCAGACCGAGGCTGAACGAGAGCGCCGCGCCGAGCGCGTATTGCGCCATCTGCTCGGCGGCGACGCCGGCGGCGTTGGTCACGGTCAGGCGCGCCGGGTCCCACGGCGCCAGATGGTCGGTGCCCGAGCCGCCGACCGAGAACCAGCCGAGCGTCGGGCAGGCCATGATCGCGGCGCGCGGAAAGCCCGGCGTGCCGTCGAAGCGGATGCCGTAGATCCCCTCCGGCGCGAAATCATCGAGCATCGCCGGCAACGCCGCGTAGCTCGTGCAGCAGCGAATTTCGGCGTCGGGCAGACGCGCCTCGATGATGTCGATGAACGTCTCGGGATGGTCGTAATGGACGATGAGCCTCATCGGCTGGTAATGCTCTCTCGAACGCGGTGGATCGCCATCGAGTGTCCCGCAATTCGAGCGCCGCCGCCAGAACCCATATGAGTGTGCCATGACGCCACGCCCCCGCCCCCATCTCGACACGCTGAGCGCTTACGAAGTCGCGAAGACCGGCGCGCCCGGCCAGGCGCGGCCGCGCCAGTTGGCGCAGAACGAGAGCGCGACGCCGCCGAGCCCGCTGTCGATCGCCGCCGCCGAGGCCGCGCTCGCCGAGGTTCGGTTCTATCCCGACCCGTCGTTCGGGAGCTTGCGCGCGGCGATCGCCGCCGCCGAGGGCCTCGACGCCGGGCGCATCGTCTGCGCGGCGGGCTCGATGGAGCTGATCTCGCTGTTGTGCGCGATCTACCTGGCGCCCGGCGACGAGGCGCTCTACAGCCAGTACAGCTATCTGTTCTACCGGACCGCGATCAGGGCGGTCGGCGCGCTGCCGGTCGCCGCGCCCGAACCCAAGTTGATCGTCGACGTCGACGCGATGCTCGACGCGGTCACCGACAGGACTCGCATCGTCTTCCTGGCCAACCCCAACAACCCGACCGGCACGCTACTGACCGGCCAGGAGATGGTACGGCTCCGTGACGAATTGCGCGACGACGTGCTGTTGGTGATCGACGCGGCCTATGCCGAATTCGTCACCGATGCGGCCTACGACCCCGGCGCAGCGCTGGTCGGCGCCGGCGCCAACACGGTGATGCTGCGCACGTTTTCGAAGATCCACGGCCTCGCCGGTATGCGCGTCGGCTGGGGCTACATGCCGGCCGACGTCGTCGACGTGCTGCGCCGCGTCGATACCGCGAGCAGCATTTCGGTCCCGGCCGTCGCCGCCGCGACGGCGGCGATCGGCGACACCGCGCATGTCGCGGCGCACCGCAAGCGCAACGCCGAAGCGCGCGAGCGGTTCACCGCCGAGGCCAACGCGCTCGGCCTGACCGCCTATCCGAGCCAGGGCAACTTCGTGCTGGTCCGCTTCCCCGGCGGCGCGGACCAGGCCACGGCGGCGCACGCGCAGCTCATGGCCGACGCCATCGCCGTCCGCCCGATGGCCGGCTACGGCCTCGCCGACTGCCTGCGCATCACCATCGGCTCGGACAATGATATGGCAGCCGTCATGATATCGTTGCGGGCCTACTTCGGTTGAAGTCCAGGCCGCGACTGCGGCCCGCCGACCGTTCGGCGGAAGCATGCGCGGCGATTGAGCGCAGGGCAGCTTTGCGCAGCAAAGATGACCGCACAAAAAAGAGTCACTTTCGCTCGGCAAACACCAGGTGGGCGGCGATAGCGCACAGCACCGAGGCGGTGAACCACTGCTGGATGCGCCAGGCGTTGCGGTGCGTCGCCAGCCAGTCGCCGATATGGCCGAAGAAGAAGGCGACGGCAAGGTTGATGGTATTGCCCAGCACGTTGAAGATGATGCCGAGCAGGATGAACTGGGCGAGCACGCTGCCGCGCTCGGGGTCGGTGAACTGCGGCACGAACGACAGGTAAAAGAGCCCCGACTTGGGGTTCATCAGGTTGGTCACGACCGCCTGGCGGTAGACGCGCCACAGCGGATCGCGGTCGGTTTTGCCGTCGCGGCCCGGCACCGCGCCGCCGACGATCAGCGTGCGCGCCGCGAGGTAGATCAGATAGCCGGCGCCCATGTAGCGCAGCGCGTCGTAGGCGACCGCCGAGGCGGCGATCAACGCGGCGACGCCGAAGGCCGCCGCCAGGCACAAGACGAACGAGCCCGACGACAGGCCGAGCACCGAGACCGCGCCGGCGAGCCGGCCCTGGCCGACCGAGCGCGCGACGGCGAACATCATGCCGGGCCCGGGCGAGGCGCCGACCGTCAGCGTCGCGACCAGGAACACACTGAAGGCCGGCCAGTCGGGGAGTAGGGAAAACATGGGGATACGGACTGTTGAACGGTTGCGGGCTCAGTCGATGAATCTCTCGCGCTGGCGCCGGAAACTCCGGACGTCGCCCGGATAGGCGTCGACCGGTTCGGCGCCGTCGCCCAGCCAGTCGGCGAGGCGTGCATAATATGCTCCGATTGCCTGGCAAATCCTAGCCGCGTCACCGTCGAGCGCCGCGCCCGCTGTCGCGGCGCCGACGCGGCATCTGTCGGCGGTCGCACGCTCGAGCGCGAGCGCCTCGGCGACGGTCCTGCCGACGCGCGGCCCCTCGATGTCGCCTTCCGCCGCCACGGCCATAAGGCTCGGCGCCGTCCCTGCCGCGCCGAACAGATCGACGATCGACTTGCCGTGCATCATCGTGTCGAACGACGCCGTCCAGACCGTGCTCGCCCGCGCTTCGTCGCCCGCGTGCCAGAGCACGAAGGCGTGCGCCAGCGCCTGTTCGACCGCGACGACCAATTCGGCCAGCAGCCGGTTGAGGTGCTCGGTCGCGTCGCCGAACAACGGTTCGGCATCGTCGGCCGGCGCGGGCGTGGCACGCCGCTTGTCGTCGAGCCAGGCGGCATGCGGCTCGCGGCGCGACAGCGCGTCGGCGACCAGCGCCTCGGCATGCGCATCCCCAGCGCTCGCGAGCGGCGCGCGAACCGCTTCGAAGGCCTGGTAAAGCCGGCCCTCGAGCGCTAAATCTGCGTCGTACATGTCGGCATGGCTACCGCCGATGACGGGTAGGCGCGCCGTGAAGGGCTCCTCGGCGGTGCATAGCTCGGGCCGTCCGCCCGCCGCGACGATGTGCTCGAGCACGCGCATGGTGTTGGCGACGTCGGCGTTGTTGACCCGGGCGATGTCGCGCGCCGTTTCGCCATCGCCCCAGGCATGCAGCACCATGATGTGAAGGAAGTACTGGTTGACCGCCGTCAGATCCCAGCGCAGCACCGCGTTGAGTCGGTCGTGCCGCGTCTCGCCGTTAGCCGACGTCATGCTCAACAGTCCTTACGCCGCGCCGATCGGATGGCCCTGTCGGCGCCTAAAATCGAAGCAATATGTACGTTCCGTCATCGAAGAGAACCTGGGACCGTTTGCTCAGTTCGTCCAGCGTCCGATTGAACGCCAGCGTGCTTCGACCGTTTCGCCGCGGATAGGCGAAGGGCGAAACGGACAATAACCACAGTTGCCCGTCGGAGCGAACGGCGGCCCCTCTTCGCTGCCAGAGCAGATAACCTATGTCGTGCCGCCGGAAGAAATCGACCAGCGTCTCGGTCTCTCTTAGCAAGGACGACCCATCGAGGCGCGACCCCAAGCCGGCGGGCTGGACGTCGAATATCCGATTGCGTCCAAAATCGAGGTACACGGGCAGGGATATCCAAGCCACGAGAGTCTCGCCCTCGGGGACCATGTGCTGCAGCCGCGAGACTTCGTCCGCGGCTGCGCCGCCCAGGGCGAACCGGCTGTACGCCAGGTAGGCCTGGTCTTGGTACGCCCCGGGAAAGGACAAGACGGACCCGTGGCTCGCGGCCTGTTTGACGCGGTTGACGAGCGGTTCGACAAACACCAGCGAGAGTGCGATGGCCGGCAGGGCGATAGCGAGCAAGGCGCGCGACGGGCGCGACCCTTCGTCCGCCCCTTCGCCCGGGGCGCGCCCGGTGAAGGCTTGGCCCATGGCAACGATCGCGGCCGGAAGCGTTGCGATGAAAACAGGGCAGATGTAACGAAGCAAATCGCCGTAACCGGTCAGGTACCGTCCGACGCTCAAAGCACCGCCGAAATAGAGGATGGGCAGCACGGCACAGCAGGCGAGGCGCCAGGACGTCGCCGCGTCGTCGGACGGGTTTCGGCGGCACGCGCCAGTCAACATATAAAGGCACCAGACCGCGACGAGCAGCGCCACCGCCGTGTAGTGGGCGAAGCTCGTGCCCATGCCGAAATGCAGCGGCGCCGCGGAGAACAGATCGAAGGGCGGCGCCGGCGACCAATCGGCGTCGGCCGTCGGCAATGGACCTTGAGCCGCGAATGCGAGTCGCCACCCGGGGACGTGAACGATCACCCAGGGCAGCAGGCCGCCCAGACTGGCCGCCGCGACCGTCGCGCCCCAGACCAAGACGCGGCGGGGGCGACGCATGGTCCAGGCCGCAGCGTCGACCGACAACAGGTAGTGAACCAGCGCGACGAGCAGAAACGTCGGCTTCAGGGCGACCAGCGCCGCGTAGATCAAGCCGACGACGACGGCGCCCGACGGCCCGAAGAGCGCGGGATCCGATCGCGCGCTCTCGCCGGTGGGAAGGAAGTACAGGAACAGCAACAGGGCGACGCCGGTGTAGATTGCCGGGACGTTGACATACTGCGGGTCAATGAGGATCAGCGATGCCACCGCGAGCGGCGCAAACCAGGCGGAAAGCCGGGCGCGATCGGCAACGACCAGGACCACGGTCATCGCGAGGGCCAACCCGAACAGGGCGTCGACGGCGTTGACGCTGCTGATCGGCCAATGCGCCGCGACAAAGCCGTGCAGGAAGGCCTGACCGCCCAGGTTCTCCGCGCCGAGCGCGCCGAACGGGCCGCCGTCCAACGTCCCGGTCGCGAGCATGCGGGCCGGGTGGGACAGATACTTCTCGAGGTCGTCGTGAACGTTGACGACGTCCGGCGGGACCTGGGTCAACGCCGTGAAGACGAAGACGGCCACGATCAACGCCGCGGTCGGATAGACGCGGAGTAGAAAGGACGTCGCCCGACGACCGCCGTCCGACGCACCGATCGCGCCGGGCCCGGCCGCGCCGCCGATGGCGATGGCGGCGGCGACCAGGCCGAGCAGCACGATGATGTCCAGCACGGCGGCATGGGTGACAGCCAACGCGTTGGCGATGCCGCCGAGGAAGATCCAAACCACCAGCCCAAGGCAGATGGTCAGGGGCCAGGGCCAGCGCACCCGCGCCAACCGCTCGGCAACGCGCCCCCAGCCATAGAGCGCCAGGGCATAGACGACGACCAGCACAACGATTGCCGCGAGCTTCACTCCGGCGCCCTCCTCGACGACCGCGCACAGCGCAACGCGGCCCCATTATCGCGGTAGTGCGACCCAAAATCCCACAACGATGATGAGAGTCTCCGACGGCCCGGACGGCCGTCAAGCCGAAGTGAAGGCCCAAGCCGCCGTCGCGCGCTCGCTTCACGCCGCACGCCAGATCGACCGTCGCCTCTGATCCGGTGCCCGCGGCTTGTTTCTCGCGGGCAACGTCGACATATCGGGATGGCAGGCGGACAACGGCGGCGGGCGGTTCGTGGGACAGATAGATTTCAATGAATTGCTGGCGTTCATCCTGGTTGGATTCGCCCTGATGGGCAGTCCCGGCCCGGCATCGCTGAGCTGCGCGGCCATGGGCGCGGCCTATGACGTCAGGACGGCCCGCAACTACCTGTTCGGTGTGACGTTCGGCGCCATGCTGGTGGTTGCCGGCGTCGCCGCCGGCGTTTTCGCCGCAATCATCGCGATACCCCTTGCGGCCGAAGTGCTGACCGTGATCGCGACCGCCTATCTCGGATATCTCGCGTTCAAGATCGCGACCGCGCCACCCGTCGGTGAACCCGCGTCACCGGAAGATGTCCCTGGATTCATGAGCGGCCTCATCCTGAATCTTTCGAACCCCAAGGCCTATGCGGCCTTCGCTGCGCTCTTCTCGGGGTTTCAATTGTTCCCGCAGTCGCCGGTGCAGTCGACCTACCTTCAGGTGTTCGTCTGTTACGCAATTCTGTGCATCGTCAACCCGGCGTGGCTCTATGCGGGGAATGCGCTGCGCCACATACTCCGCAACGAAAAGACCAGCCGCCGCGTCAACAGGGGATTTGCCGTCCTGCTCGTGGCGTCCGTCCTGCTCGCGGTGCTTCTGTAGGCTGTGTCGGCGCCCCCGGATGTGGCAGTCGTGGCCGCCGCCAGACGCTACTCGGCGCCGATCGGGCGGTTGCGGGCGAGCGACAGCGCGCAGAGCGTCGCCAGGACGAAGGCAACGGCAAGCGCCAGATAGCCGTCCTGAAACGACAGCGCCTCGGCGCGCGCCGAGATGACGTCGCCCAGATAGACCATGGCCATCGGCCAGCGATCGGCGCTCGACACACCGCCCTGCGCCAACAGGTCGACGACGCCGTCGATCAGGCCCCGGGTCGTGTCGTTCGCCGCGGTCTGGGTGGCGGTGAACAGCTCGGCGTAGTAATCGGCGCGGCTGTCCAGGATCATCGCCAGGAAATTGACGCCGAAGGCGCCGCCCAGCATGCGCATGAAATTCATCGTGCCCGCGCCATAGGCGACGAGATCCCTGTGAAGGCCCTGCAGGCCCGCCGCGGTCAGCGCCGGCAACGCGAGGCCGAGGCCGGCGCGGCCGACCGCGGACCAGCCGACCAGGTACCAAAAGCCCGTATCGGCATCGACGAACGACAGCGCAAACGACGAGACGGCGAACAGGAACGAGCCACCGGCGACCGGATAGACCGGCTTGACGCGGTGCGACAGCCAGCCGGCGATCGGGAAGACGATGAAGGTGATGACGTCGGCGGCAAGCAGCAGGAGGCCCGCCTTGGTGCCGGTGAAGCCCTGCACCGTGCGCAGGAAGATCGGCATCAGGTAGAAGGTGCCGAACATGCCGGCGCCATAGACGACGCCGACCAGCGAGACCACCAGGAACGAGCGGTTGGCGAACAGACGCACGTTCAACAGCGGATGCGCGGTGCGGCTCTCGACCTCGATGAAGGCCATGGTGGCGAGCGCCGCCGTGACCAGCAGGGTCAGCACGGTCAGCGATTCCCAGCCCTCGCGCTGGCCCAGCGTAACGCCGTTGAGCAACGTCGAGATGGCGACCGCGACGAGCCCAAGGCTCACCCAGTTGAGCCGCGCCTTCGGCGTCCCGACGCCGCGTCCGGGCAGATAGCGTGCCGCCATGAAGGCGCCGAGCAGCATGAACGGCACCGAGCCGGTGAAGACGAAACGCCAGTCGATGGCGTCGATGATCAGGCCGCCGTAGAGCGGCCCGAGCGCCGGGCCGATCATGGTGCCGACGCCGAACAACCCCATCGCCTTGCCGCGTTCGTTGGGTGGAAACGCCATGAAGATGACGCTGAGGCTGAGCGGCTGGATCAGCCCGGCGCAGGCACCCTGCACGACGCGGGCGAGCACGAGGCTCTCGAAGCCGGGCGCGAACTGGCCGAACACCGAGGCGACCGAGAACACGGTGGTCGCCAGGATGAAGGTGTTGCGCGCACCGAAATTGTGCATGAACCAGGCGTTCAACAGCATGAACACCGTGGTCGCCGAGAGGAAGCCGGTCTGCAGCCATTGGACGCGATCCTGGCCAACGCCGTAGGCGCCCATGATGTCGGCGATCGCGATATTGATCATGGTCGACGCCATGATCACCGTCATCATGCCGAGCATGACGGTCGCCGTCGCCGGCCATTTGCGGATCGTCTGGTGAGGTTCGGCGGCGGCCGCCGCTGGCGCGCCGGCAGCGGCGGCGTCAGTCGCCGTCGACATGGATGAAGACCTCGACCATCATGCCCGGCCGCAGCACGCCATCCTCTTGGCCGACGGCGATGCGCACCGGCAGGCGTTGGGTGACCTTGGTGAAGTTGCCGCTCGGATTGGGGCTGGGCAACAGCGCGAACTGGCTGGTCGCCGCTTGGCCGATCATCGCGATGGTGCCGGTGAACGGCCGGTCGGGGTAGGCGTCGACCTCGATCGTCACCCGCTGGCCGAGCGCGAGACGACGGATGTCGGTCTCGCGGATGTTGGCCTCGACGTAAATTTTCTCGGGATCGTGCAACAGGGCGATGCGCTGGCCCGCTTCGACATATTCGCCGGGGTCGACGAAGGCGCGGCTGACGACGCCGTCGAATGGCGCCGTCATGGTGCGGTCGGCGATGTCGAGCTGCTGGCGGTCGATGCGCGCCAGCACTTCGGCCTGGCGAAAATCGAGGGTCGCGCGCTGGCGTTCGAGCAGGTTGATCTCGCGCCGCGCAGCCTGGGCCTCGTCGACCAGCGCCCGGGCGGTCGCGACCATGGCGCGGGCGCGCACCAGCTCCTTCTGGGCCTTGAGGAATCCGGTGCGCGCCTCGTCGAGAGACTTGGCGGAAACGACGCCCGAACCGGAGAGCTGCTCGGTGCGCTTGAACTCGCGCTCGGCGTATTCGAACTCGTGCTCGACGGCCAGGACCAGGGCGACCGAGGCGGCCAGCCTGGCGCGCTCGCTCAAGATTCGGCTGCGCGTCTGGTTGTCGACCATCTCGATCTCGGCGGCGAACGCGGCGCGCTCGGCCTCGATGCGGTCGAGCTCGGCGAGCAGTTGGGTGAGCCGCGTCTCGGCGTCGCGCGCATCGATCACGGCGAGCGTGTCGCCCTTGGTGACCGCGTCGCCGGAACGGACCGGGCGGGCGATGAGCCAGCCATCGACGCGGCTCGACACCGAGATCATGTCGGCGGCGACGCGGGCGTCGGTCTCGTGGACGAAGACCAGCGCGGTACGCGCCCAGTCGGCGGCCCAGATGCCCAGCGCGACGGTCATGCCGGCCAGCAGCGCGACCCGGACGACGCGCGCGCCGAGACGGCGCGGCGGCTGGGCCGGGGCGGCCGCCTGTTGTTCGGCCGCGGGCGTTTGATAGTTCATCACTCGACGCCCCGTCACATCGCCTTGGCGCGCGCGCCGACGTGGGCGAGCACGGCGATGGCGGCCCGCAGTTCGGCATCGGACAACCCCTCGAGCAGCCCGTCGCGCAGCTTGCCGATCTCGGTGTCGGCAACGCGCAGCATGGCGCGCCCGCCGCTCGTCATATGAACCGTGTTGGCGCGCCGGTCGTGCGCGGCGACGCGGCGCTCGACCAGCCCGGCCTCGACCAGGCGGTCGAGCACGCCGACCATGGTCGGGCCTTCGATACCGACCGCCTGCGCCAAATCCTTCTGCACGAAGTCCTTGTCGGCGCGCGACAGCTGCAACAGCGTGACCCACTGCATGAAGCTGAGCCCCAGCGGCCTGACGTGACGGTCGATCTGGCCACGCCAGAGCCGCGCCACCTCGCCGATATGGTAGCCGAAGGTCTGGCGCAGCGTGGCGTCGTCCGAGGCGTCGTCATGCACGACGGTGTCGATTTTCGCGTCCATCGCGAGGGTCCGGGGGAATTTAGGTTCCAACGAATTATTTTATAATACGAACTATATACGAGTCAAAGGAATTGGACTCGCGGATGGCTACGAAAATCGGCTATGACGGGCGTCGCCGAACGATACGAGGAATACCGCCGAAATGACCGACGACCGCCTGCTCTACTTCGCCTACGGCTCGACCTGTTGTCCCACGCCCGTCGCTTCGAGCCCGGCGCCGGGAACGCCGCCGGCGTCTCGGCGCTCCACGCGGCCCCGCAGATGATCGCCGATCTCGGCGCTACGGCGATCGAGGCGTGCGCCATGCGCGCGCTGGCGCCACTCGTCGAGGCCACGGAAACGCTTCGCGCCGACCCGCGCGGCCAAACCCCGCGCGCGCCCGACCTGCGGCCGGCGCACCGAGTTTTCCGATTGCCCGCGCCCGGCCCCGGGGTCGATAGGGGGCGATATCTACGGCGAGATTTCGTGGCGCCTCGGAGGTGCGGGGTTGCTTGAATAAATGCCTATGTTCTCAGGATCCAGAACGACAGTCGTAGAGTGAGCAGATCAGTGCCCCGAGCGCCCAATCGACGTGAGCCTCGGGCCGCAGCGTCACACCACCGTTGATGCTATTTTCTCCAAGAATTTCCGTAAAAAGAACCGGTATATAAGCGGTCATGAAGCAGTATTCCGAAGGAAATTCTTCAGGGGTGTCCTCATTTTCCGTGCGTATATCTTCCCACTTTTTTTCGCAATACACAATTCCCTCATCTTTTAATTTTTCTTTGAATACTTCGTAGTTCAGTGCGCCATTTGACCCAAAAAATTAGGCGTGTAGTAAAAACCCGAGAGGGCTGAGAATTCTTTTTCGCCATAATCAGGCCGTTGATCATCTCGTTGATCATCTCTTAATTTCTCGAATACATTACTCTTGGTTGCTTCAAAGCGTGTCTCTATCTGGTCCTTACAATCCGAATAATTACCTACGCCCCAAACCCCGGCCGTCGTTATAAATTCATTTGGATAGCATGATTCTGTTTCTTTGAAATTAGCCACAATTTTATCCTTCCCTATACCATCATACCCCCTTGCATAGACTTGGTACTTTCTGCCAGCTATACGGACGAGTTCAATTCCTTCGGACTGGGAGTCATTCGGAACAAAGGCAATTTGCGCGGATGCCCCTCCCAGCTCCAGGATGCCGATTGTCCCGTTCTCGCTCGCTTTGGCCAGGTTGCCTTCGAATAGTTGGCGGCGATCCACGCATAGAGAGCCTCTTCCTCGCCCGTTATGACGCGGGCTCTCTGAATATCGAACGGCGTCTTACCGAGATAAGTACGAACCGCTTCTATTATCTTGTCATACTCATCCCCACTCTCAGTTCTGAGTATGCGCATGCCGGCTGTGGCCCTCAGGTGGAGGGGAATTTTTTTGAAATCGGGCACCCCGTCAGTCAGTCCGAGCTTTGCGCAAGTAATGAGCAATGCTAACGAGTCGTGAACTCTACCCGCCGTTTCGTTGGTGTCGTCGTCGCCGCCCAATTTCGACAGACCATCGTTGACTTTATTGCAATCTCGATCGAGAGGTATTTCCCTAATGTCTGGAAGACGGTCACCGTCTTCGGGCAGCCATTTATAGAGATGGATGCGGAAGCCCGTGCTCCCGGCGTCAATAACAAGCGCGTATTCCGCGCCACTGGCAATGAACCTTAAGCCGAGGATTATGACCCCTAATGCCAGCAGCGTGACAGCGAATGCGATGCCGAATTTTCCTGGCGCGCTCCTGGTGCGACGTGGTCCGGGCGCGGAGCCGCCCGCCTCGGGTTCTTCGGAATATGGCCGTTCAGAAGGCATCGTTGCTTACGCGCCGCTCAAGCCTTTGCTCTTTAAGGTTGACACGCCCGGACTCATGATGAGCGATTTGCCGGCAATCCAAGTGTCTCACTCCTCTGTCGGCGGCGTCTGTTGTTCACCCTGCGCTTGGAGAACACGGGTATCGGTGACCGTGGTGCGAAAACCGACTTTCGAAAGGAACTTCGCCGCGCTGTTGAAGAACATTCCGGGTTCGCGATTTTTCGACGCCGCCTCGACAATGGCCTCAAGGAGCCGCTGCTTCTCGGATGCGCGTTGCTGCAGCATGTAGACGCTGAACGTCCAGCACACGGTGCCAGCCAAAATAAGACCAATGCCTATGAGGAAAACGTCGCGTCGCAGAAGCCCGGACGATCCGTCAGGGATAAGATCAAATCCGGCCTCGAAGGCCATCGCTGCCCCACCAACGATCAAGACCAGCGGAATACCGCCGGTTTCGTATGCCCTCACGAGAAACTTTGTCACTTTCTCCATTGTGGACCGGCTGCTTTTTCCGTTGGTGTTTTGTGTCATGATCCGACCACACAGTCCAAGATATTGGGCCACGACCACTGATTGCGATCACGGCAAAGCCTGGTGGACGACACTCTCGGTGACGACTATTAGTGGCACAAATGTTTACTGAATACAAGCGTCACGCCAGGCCGGGCGAGGCCTCGGGCATCGCGGCGATGGCGGACGTACCGAACGGTCGGTCGAGCGACTCGCCGCGGCCGACATCCTGGTGTCGGCGCGCACCGGCGGCGTGCGCGTCTCGCCGCACCACTACAATTCCGAAGACGAGATCGACCACATCGTCGCGACGCTGCCCTGACGCCGGGCGCGACTCACGTCACCGGGCCGCGTTCTTGGAATTCCGGCGCGCGCCATGCCTCGGTGGCGAGCACGTCTTCGAGCGCCACCGCGGCGTCGACCACGTCGCGGTAGCGCAGATAGAGCGGCGCCAGGCCGAAGCGCATGACGTCGGGCGGGCGGAAATCGCCGATCACACCGCGCGCGACCAGCGCCCGGGCGATCGCGAAACCGTCCGGATGCGTGAACGCGACCTGGCTGCCGCGCCGTTCGGCATCGCGCGGACTAAGCAGGCTGAGCCCGTGCCCCACGCAGCGCGCCTCGACCTCGTCGATGAACAGCTGGGTCAGCGCCATGCTCTTCTCGCGCACCGCCGCGAGGTCAACCATGGCGTAGAGCTCGAGCGCCGGTTTCAACGCGCGCAGCGAGAGCACCGGCTGGGTGCCGCAGAGGAACTTCCGGATGCCCGCATCGGCGCGGAAGCCCCGCTCGAAGGCGAACGGCGCGGCATGCTCCCACCAGCCGGACAAGGGCTGGCGCGCCGCCTCGTGGAGCCGCGCAGCGACGTAGATGAAGGCCGGCGCGCCGGGCCCGCCGTTGAGATACTTATAGGTGCAGCCGACGGCGAAATCGACCGCGCATGCGTCGAGCGCGACCGGCACGACGCCCGCCGAATGGCACAGGTCCCAGACCATCAGCGCGCCCGCGTCGTGGACCATGGCCGTCTCGGGGGCCATGTCGCGGAGCGCGCCGGTCCGGTAATCGACATGCGACAGCAGGACGGCGGCGACGTCGGCGGAAAGCACCGTCGCGAGCGGTTCACCCTCGGCCAGATAGCGCAGCGTGACGTCCGCGCGGTCCGCCGACAGCGCCTCGGCGATGTAGAGATCGGCCGGGAAGCTCTGCGCCTCGGCGACGATGACATGGCGGCCGGGCCGCGCGTCGAGCGCCGCCCACAACGCCTTGTGGAGGTTGATCGAGGTGCCGTCGGAGACGACGGTCTGACCGGGCGCCGCGCCGACGATGGCGCCGGCCAGATCGCCGAGCGTCTCGGGCAGGCGCCACCAGCCGTCCTTGGTCCAGGCGCCGATCAGGTCGCCGGCCCACTCCTGGTCGACCGCGGCCTTGATCTCGGCGCTGACCGCCTTGGGCATGGCGCCCAGCGAGTTGCCGTCGAGATAGACGACGCCCTCGGGCAGCGCGAAGAGATCGCGCATCGCGGCCAGCGGGTCGTCGCGGTCGCGTTGTTCGGCCGATGCCGTCACCTGGTCGCCTCCGTCGCCGGTCGATGAGATACCGAGTGTACCCTGTCGAAGGCCATTGCGCCTCGGCGCTTGAGCCGGCATGCGGGATCGCCGATGCTGGGCGCCCCGATCATCACGCCAGGATCAGCCGATGGCCACGACCGAACGCATCGATCTGCCGACGCTCTCGCCCGGCACCGACCGCCACATCCAGGTACGCCGCTACGGCCGGCCCGGCGCGCGTCCCAAGGCCTATATCCAGGCCTCGGTGCACGCCGACGAGATGCCCGGCGTCTTCTGCGTCCACCACCTGACGCCGCTCCTCGACCAGGCCGACCGCGACGGCGCGGTCACCGGCGAGATCGTCGTCGTGCCCTTCGCCAACCCGATCGGCCTGGCCCAGGACCTCTCGGGCCACCACTACGGCCGCTTCGACCTCGCCAGCCGCGAGAACTTCAACCGCGGCTACCCGTGGCTCGGCCCGAAGATCTTCGAGCGGGTCGGCGACGATCTGGGCGCCGACGCCGAGACCAACGCCGGGCTGATCCGCCGGGCCGCGCTGGCCTGCCTCGCCGAGACCCGCGCGACCACCGAGTTCGATCACCTGCGCATCGCGCTGATGAGCCATGCGGTCGATGCCGACCTCGGCACTGCATAGCAAACTGCTAGAAATAACTTGTCTCACATGCTAGCATTTATCGAGTCAACTTGGCCCATCGACGCGACCGGAACTGCCATGTGCTACGGTAACTTCGATAGGCGCGCAGAAACATCTGGGTACTGACCCGAAGCTAAGAAGCAGAGTGCACAGCATGTCTGACAACACACCCGCGGCCCCACCTCCACCGGAACCAAGCGCCCCACGGCCTGTGCCAGGACCAGAACCTGCTAGCTCGCGCGGATGGAAATCGGAACTAATAAGCCTCATTCGATTTTCTTTTGGCCCGCTTTTGGGAGCAGTAGTACTTACGGCCACCTTTATTGGCGGGATCTACTTTTATAGGGCTCAAGATTTTGATCAAATTCGCACTGTCAATGATGTTTTGACAAAACGTTGACTCGTGTTGCCAGCGTCTCAGACGAGAATATGAAGACAGCTGCTAAGATAATAAAACTTCAGAATGAAGTTGTTAACAGCACAATTCGAGGAGTTGAAGTTAGTGAAGAATTGCAAAAGAAAAGTAGCGAACTTTCGAAGAAAATTGCTGATGCGACTGTTGCGGAGGGGCTCGCAAAGTTGGAGGTCAAAAGGGCAAGCTTTCTAGAGAAGCAAGCGCTTAGCGAAAAGTTGACGACGGAAAAGGAGCGCGACAAGGCCAAGGCAGAGGCGGAGACGGCACGGTTGGAGGCAACGGAAGAGCGCAAGAATGGCCGAGGATGCTCGACAGGAGGTAGCTAAAGCGACCAAGTCAGCCGCTGTAGCGTTGGAGCAGGCGGAGGCGGCCGGAAGAGAAGCGGCAACCGCGACCGCAGATCGCGACGAGGCCAAGGGAGAGGCGGAGACGGCACGGTTGGAGGCAACGGAAGAGCGCAAGAAGGCCGAGGATGCTCGACAGGAGGTAGCTAAAGCGACCAAGTCAGCCGCTGTAGCGTTGGAGCAGGCGGAGGCGGCCGGAAGAGAAGCGGCAACCGCGACCGCAGATCGCGACGAGGCCAAGGCACAGGCGGAGACGGCACGGTTAGAGGCAACGGAAGAGCGCAAGAAGGCCGAGGATGCTCGACAGGAAGTAGCTAAAGCGACCAAGTCAGCCACTGTAGCGTTGGAGCAGGCGGAGGCGGCCGGAAGAGAAGCGACAACCGCGACCGCAGATCGCGACGAGGCACAGGCGGAGACGGCACGGTTGGAGGCAACGGAAGAGCGCAAGAAGGCCGAGGATGCTCGACAGGAGGTAGCTAAAGCGACCAAGTCAGCCGCTGTAGCGTTGGAGCAGGCGGAGGCGGCCGGAAGAGAAGCGGCAACCGCGACCGCAGATCGCGACGAGGCCAAGGCACAGGCGGAGACGGCACGGTTGGAGGCAACGGAAGAGCGCAAGAAGGCCGAGGATGCTCGACAGGAAGTAGCTGAAGCGACCAAATCTGCTGCTGTCGCCGAAGAACGAGCAGCATCCCTGACTAAGGATAATGAGAATAGGTTAGATAATCTACGACTGTTATGGGATAAGGTCCAGAGAGCTAATCGTGAAAAGCAGTCAGCCGAAGAGGAGGAAAAGCGTGCTCAGGCTCAAATAACGGACCTCAGAGCTGAAGCAGAGAGACTAAATGCTCATCTTTCTACCTTAAAGAAACAAGAGATTCAATATTTGCGAGATGACTTGGAGGAAATTATTTCTGAACGCCTTCGGGACATTGTCACATGGCGAGAAAAGGCGAGTGCACTTGCAAAATCGATTGTTGAGAACGACGATGAAGATGGACGATTGCTGTAAGTTGAGATTTTGAAAGACGCATCCACGTCACAAGCGCTGCCAGAGACGGTCATCAAAGCTTACTCCTCTGACCGTTCACGGGAGAATTTCGAGAGGATACGGCATATAATTGGAATTACAGCAGATCAATTCCAGGACATAGTTCAAGACGGAGCTAATTACAAGATGTGGATACATGTTCAGAAATTTGGGTACTTTGGAACACTAGTGAATACAGGTGAAATTCCGATCGATGTATTGTTGTTCAGATACTTTGATAACAATATAATTTCAGATGTACGACTCTTGCCTATCCGGTTATCACCCACACCCACTATATGTAGTGTGTCTCCTTGGACTGCAGGCAAGGGCCGGCGCAGGCGCATTGAGGAGGCGATCCGGCTAATTCTTGATTGTTCTGAAAACCGAACCGGAGTTTAATTCACGTCACGTACTTAACATCGGGGGACGGAACGGTGGCGACCAAGGGAAAAACGAAGAAACCCACGGCCAGACGGGAAGCTGCTGATGAAACGACATCGTCTGAGCGATTGACGGCACTAGTCGAAGAAAGCGACGCGCTGGCACGAATCGTTGCGAAGAACCCGTCCGCGCCTGTTAGTCTCCTGCGCGTTTTGAGTCGCAGCGAAGACGAAGCGACACGCAAGAACGTGATCCTCAATCCGTTTACTCCATATGACGTATTGAGCGAACTTGAAAACCAGTTCACAGAGCTATTTGTGAATAATCCGGCACTCGAATCCTACAATTCAATGAAGCTCTGATTTCCTGGAATATTCCATCGGTGTCGTTCACCTCCGATTTCAGATAAATTTCAATGAAGTGACGGTCCTTTATGCAACGTGGCGTTTTGCCAAATCCGACTCAATGATTAGGATTTCCACCACGCTAAAGTGTCGCCTAAAAGCCGCTACAATGCCGTCCGAGTCCCTGCTCGGCATCGCCGGAGATATCTCCGCTTCGACCTGCACCGAGCTTTACTCAGGAAAATGGGTGCACACTACATATAGTGGGTGTGGGTGATAACCGGATAGGCAAGGTACGACTTTGGTCAAGATATTCTTCAGTTAGGCTTCCATCGTTCGATGATTGGTATCAAACACGTACCTACCGCGTGTATCTTGATGCAGATTCATTCTCTGCATTTCGAATTACAAAAGAAGAGAGCGAACGTGGATGGAACCTCTTCGATAAGGATGATATTGGTGCAGAACTCATTTTTGGTCATCCTAGCGTTATTCCACACTTGGGACCTGATCAATTTTTGAATTACTACGGAATGCCACATGCACTAGATACAAGAAAAGGTGGATCAGAGGTCCTGTTCATCTTAGAGTCCGGCCGAATAAGAGTTGAGTGGAATCAGTCACTTGTGTTTCCTTCGTTGTGGTTGAACAGCGATGGAGGCACAAGATGTGGACCGAGACCACGACCCAAATATGAGCGCAAGGGGCTGCGCTATGCAAGCGATCTTACCGAGGCGGAGCGGGCGCGTGCTCGGCCCGCTGCTGCCGCCATTCCGGCTGGGACGCCCGCGAACGACGGACCTGCGCGAGGTGGTGAACGCGATCCTGCATGGCGCGCACGGGTTGCCAGTGGCGGATGCATCGAAGGGCGCCGAAGGACTTTCCGCCGAAGAGCACGGTCCAGGAGTACTTCTACGCTTGACGCACGCGAGGCGACGCTGAACCGATCAACCACGAGCTGCTCATGCGGCACGCGAGGCCGAGGGCCGAGAGGCCAGCCCGTCCGCCGGTGTCGATCGACAGCCAGTCGGTGAAATTTCCCGGAACGGTCGGCGGTCGCGGGTATGCGACGCCGGCAAGTTGGTTAAGGGGCGCAAGCGCCAATATCCTCGGACACCACGCGGTCGTCGCCGGCATGGTTCACGCCGTCCGATATCCAGGACCGCTCGGCGCGCCGCCCTGCTCGCCTCGACCGATGGGCCGACGCCTGGAAAATGCGCCACGTACATGCCGCCGATGGCGCCTACGCCGGACCGAAACTCGGCAAGGCGTCTGGAAAAGATCGGCCAGTGGACGCTGGACTCATCGTCAAGCGAAGCGACCGACGTGATCCGGGCTTCAAGGTCCTGCCCCGGCGTTGGGTGGTGGAGCGCACCTTTGCCTGGCTCGGTCGCAACCGCCGTCTCGCCAAGGGACTTCGAGGCCACCATCGCCAGCGCCGAGGCCTGGCTCATGATCGCTGCATCCAACGTTCACACGAAGGATCGCAAGGCTTTGAAATCCAAACAATTCATTCCCGGCCATCTTAGAGTCCGGCCGAATAAGAGTTGAGTGGAATCAGTCACTTGTGTTTCCTTCGTTGTGGTTGAACAGCGATGGAGGCACAAGATGTGGACCGAGACCACTCGACCCAAATATGAGCGCAAGGGGCTGCGCTATGCAAGCGATCTTACCGAGGCGGAGTGGGGCGTCTCGGCCCGCTGCTGCCGCCATGCAAACGGCTGGGACGCCCGCGAACGACGGACCTGCGCGAGGTGGTGAACGCGATCCTGTACATGGCGCGCACGGGTTGCCAGTGGCGGATGTTGCCGAAGGACTTTCCGCCGAAGAGCACGGTCCAGGAGTACTTCTACGCTTGGCGCACCGAGGCGACGCTGAACGGGATCAACCACGAGCTGCTCATGCGCGCGCGCGAGGCCGAGGGCCGAGAGGCCAGCCCGTCCGCCGGTGTGATCGACAGCCAGTCGGTGAAAACCACGGAAAGCGGCGGCCCGCGCGGGTTCGACGCCGGCAAGTTGGTTAAGGGGCGCAAGCGCCATATCCTCACCGACACCGGCGGGCGGCTCGTCGCCGGCATGGTTCACGCCGCCCATATCCAGGACCGCGACGGCGCGCCGCCGCTGCTCGCCTCGATCCGATGGGCCTTCCCCTGGCTGCGCCACGTCTTCGCCGATGGCGCCTACGCCGGACCGAAACTCGGCAAGGCGCTGGAAAAGATCGGCCAGTGGACGCTGGAGATCGTCAAGCGAAGCGACGACGTGACGGGCTTCAAGGTCCTGCCCCGGCGTTGGGTGGTGGAGCGCACCTTTGCCTGGCTCGGTCGCAACCGCCGTCTCGCCAAAGACTTCGAGGCCACCATCGCCAGCGCCGAGGCTGGCTCATGATCGCAAGCATCCAACTCCTCACACGAAGGATCGCAAGGCTTTGAAATCAGAACAATTCATTCCCGGCCGTTCATCTTAGACATGTACGATAGATCGAAAGGGTTCAACATTTCGCGTAGCGAGGATCTGAATCTAAATCTAATATCAAATCCTCGCCTTCGTGGCCTATTTGTAAAACTGGTCAATGCGGCGGTGGAAAAGAACCAAGAAAGTATCCAGAATTTTATCGACTCATCCATTAATCTAAATGTAGGCGGAAAGATCGCGGCTGCTGTGTTGCACCCATCATTTACTATCGTGGCTGAGTAACTGAAAACTATTGGTACTGAAAATGAAGATGAGGAAATGGTTGAGATTCTCTGCAGATATCAGAGACTTGACGGCATTATGCGTGAATGCTCGTTTGTATTTCGAATTAACAAAAAATCTTCGCAAGTCGAACTACATGGTTTCAAGGAACGGCGCTGAAACCTGGCTGTGGACTCATTATCGGGCAACCGAATGGAAATGGCAGCGAGCGTGATCATGGCCACCCAACGAGGATGGCAGGGCGACCGCTTCGTGCGCGCCGGCGACTGCATCTTCCGCATCGCCGCCGACGCGCCGCTGCCCCATCGCGAAGGCCTCTCGCCGCTCGACGACTAATATCAACGGGCATTAATCAGAACCCATGGGCCCATTTTCGGCGTCCGATCGACATGATCTTCCAGGGTTGATCGATGAGCCTGTTCCAGGCTTCGCAACACAGCGCGACGATATCGTCGTAGGTCTTGAATATCCTGTTGGAAAGCCAGTTATCGCGCATGAACTGCCATATGTTTTCGACGGGGTTCAGCTCGGGCGCTCTTGGTGGCAAGAACATCAATGTGATGTTGGATGGGATCTCGAGCCTGCCGGTGGTGTGCCATCCGGCCCGGTCGATGATGAGTACAGCGTGAGCGCCTGGTGTCACCAGGGCCGAGATTTCATCAAGATGCCATTGCATGGCCTGAGTGTTGCAGCGGGGCAGGACAAGGCCCGCACCGACACCGCGCGCGGGACAGATGGCACCAAAGATATAGGCCGACTTCGTGCGTTGGTCCCGGAGCGCCGTGGGTCGGCTGCCGCGTCGCGCCCAGCGCCGGGTGAGCATGGTTTTCTGGCCGACCCGGGCCTCATCTTGCCACCAAATTTCTATCGCGGTGTTGGCCGGGAGCCTGGCTCGGATCTCCCCCAACCCGGCGGGGAAGTTTTTTTTAAATCCTCGACGGCAAACTCGTTCTGCCCCTTGTGGCGTGGTCGCGCCGATATCTTGCGAAACCCCAGCGCCCTCAATTCACGGCCCACCGTCGTCTCATCAACCGAAATGCGGAACTCTTCGAATATCCAATGCGCCAGGTCCTTTCGGCGCCAACGCACGACACCGTGGATCGCCGGAATCGGTCCGCTCTCAACAAGCCGAGCGAGCGCTTGTCGCTGCCTGTCATTGAGCTTGGCCGGCTTGCCTGTCGCCTTGCCGTCAATCAGACCATCCGGCCCCTTGGCGTTGAAACGGAGAACCCAGTCACGGACCACCTGGAGCCCGACAGTACCGATCCGCGCCGCCTCCGTGCGACGGCCACCATCGTAAATCTCAGCCAGCGCAAGAAGCCGCCGGCTCTGTCCAGCATCCTTCGACGCCTTGGCTAACCGCCGAAGCGCCGGACCATCAAAATCTTCCCGTAACGCAACCGCTCTGCCCATAGCGAACCTCCGTATCAGTTCGCCTCATTGATTCAGACTTCTTGCCGTTTGGGAATCCCCTAAATGAGTCTCCTTCAATGCTCGATGGTATAAGTATGTGCGACCTCACCCGCCCACTTAAACGTAGGCAGCCATTTTAACGTAAGCAGTATACATCTAACGTTGTATGAGTGAGCTCTTGGCACTGGCGTCTGACTACTGTAAATCATATACTGCTTACATTTAAAAATTCCGTCCCCCGTGCTATGGTTGTCAGATGAGCAAGACCCCCCCCCCCCCCAGCCAGCCGACGAACGCCTCGAGGATGAATTCGTGACCGGCGCCTATGGCCTCGACGGGCTCGACGATTCGCTCCGCTTCTATGCCGAATGGGCCGAGCGCTATGACGAGCGCATGGAGGGCCGTCTCCGCTATGTCGCGCCGCGCGTCATGGCCGAGCGCTTGGCTGCCCATCTCGACGACCGCTCGGCCGCCATCCTCGACATCGGCTGCGGCACGGGGCTGACCTGCCAGTATCTCGCCAACCTCGGTTTCTCGACCTGCGACGGCATCGACGTCACGCCGGCGATGATCGCCAAATCACGCCAACGCGGCATATACCGCGATCTCTACGAGGCCGACATCACCAAGCCGCTCGACCTGCCGGACGCGGCCTATGACGCGGCGATCTCGTCGGGCACCTTCACACACGGCCACGTCGGCTCCGAGGCGATTCCCGAGATCGTGCGCATCCTCAAGCCGGGCGCCCTATTGGCCTGCTCGATCCACAAGGACGTCTGGCAAACGAAGGGCTTCGAGGCCGCGTTCGACGCGCTCGAAGCGGCCGGTGCCATGCGCGCGGTCGACATTCATCTCGACGAATTCTTCACCGGCCTCGGCAAGATCGGGATGTACTGCGTCTTCGAGCGGCTTTGACTGACGCATAATCCGATCGACTGAATTTGGTCGGATTCTAACAGCCTGCGCCAGTCTTAATGGGACAAGAGGGGGGCCGCCGACCGTTCAGCCACCCTTGATCCCATAAGAACGGCTTGATCCCACAAGATTGGCATGCGCGGCGATTGAGCGCAGGTCACCAAAGGTGACCGCACAAAAAAGGTGACCGCACAAAACTCTACCCAAAAAACTGGCCGCCGTTGACGTGGATCGTCTGGCCGGTCATCTGGCGCGAATCGTCGGACGCCAGGAAGACCGCGGCGTCGGCGATCTCGTCGGGCGCGACCAGGCGGCCGAGCGGCATAGCCCGGGCCATGTCGGCGAGTTCCTCCTCGGTGTTGCCATAGCGCGGCTGCGCGGTGTCTGTGAGGCCCGGCGCGATTGCGTTGACCCGGATGCCGTGGCGCGCGAGTTCGAGCGCCGCGGCGCGGGTCAGGCCGACCAGACCGCCCTTGCTCGTCGCGTAATGCACGCCGCGCGTGCCGCCGGTGAACGCGACGATCGAGGCGATGTTGATGATCGCGCCCGGCACGCCGCGCGCCACCATGGCGTTCGCCGCGTCGCGCGCGGCGAGAAACGCGCCCTTGAGGTTGACGTCGATTACCGCGTCCCAATCGGCCGTGGTTGCCGCGAGGAAGTCGACGCGCGGGAAGATGCCGGCGTTGTTGACCATGATGTCAACCCCGCCGAAGCCATCGGCGGCGCCGATCATGCGGCCGATGTCGGCCTCTTCAGTGACGCTGCCCTGGACCACCGCGGCGCGGCCGCCGGCCGCCTCGATGCGCCGGACGACCGCCTCGGCGGCGGCGCGGCCGTCGAGGTAGTTGACGACCACTGCCGCGCCCTCGCGCGCAAAGGCCACCGCGATCGCCGCGCCGATGCCCTGCTGTGCCCCGGTCACCACCGCGACCCTGTTTGCCAATCTCATGGAGCTTCCCGGTTAAGGTTGGTCGGTCTCGCCGACGGGCGGCGGTTGGGGCGCGGGTTGACCAGGAAGAGGCCCGCGAACATGACCGCGAGCGCGGCCCAGACCCAGGCGCTGTGCCGCTCGGCTAAGATCGCGATGCCCCACAAGACGCCCGAGGCGGTGACCAGATAGCCGGTCTGCGCGGCGAACACGGGGCCGGCGATGCGCACCAGCTCGATATACATCAGATAGCCGACGGTGTTGACCACGACCAGCACCACGATCCACCACTCGATCTCGCCCCAGGGCAGCGCCAGCGAGACCCAGCCGTCGGTCGCCCAGACCAGCGGCGCGAGCATCGCCGCGCCGGCCAACTGCATGCCGCAGAGCAGCACGATAGCGTCGCTGCCGGCCGGCCGGCGCAGCGCGATGAACAGGTTCTCCGACGCGTACGACGCCGGCACGACGAGCGCGAGCAGCACCCAGCCGACCATCGCCGGATGTGGCAAGCCCGCCTCGGGCACGACGATCATCAGAATGGCGAGCAGGCCGAGCACGATGCCCAACGCGCGCAGCGCCTCGGCGCGTTCGAGGCCAAGGCCGAGTGCGAAGACATAGGTCATCAGCGGTACCAGCACGATGACGATGGCCAGCACGCCGGCCGGCAGGTGGGGCGCCGCCGAGTAAAGCACCGCCGTCGGCAGCGCCGTGCCGAGCAGGCCGGCGACGACGTAGAACACCAGGTAGTCGCGCCTGAGCGGCGGCAGGCGGCGCCGGGCGAGGCAGTAGGGCAGCAGAATGACGCCGCCGAAGAAGCCGGCGATCAGCGACAGGCCGAAGGGATGCGCGCCAGCCTCGGTGACCAGCTTGGCGGCCGGGAAGCTGAGGCCCCAGATCGCGCCGCCGACGAACAGGAGCGCCAGCGCGAGCGCCAGGCGCGCGCCGTGGAGCCGGTTCTCAGGCGTGGTGTCGGGCGCCGCCACGCGCGTTCACATCTCGGGGCGGGTTTGCTCGCCGGTCCAGTCGTCTTCGATGTAGAACGGCTCGGGGTGCTCGTGCAGGTCCTCGAAGCGGCAGATCTCGGGTGTCGCGCCGAGCGGCACGGTGCAGCCGCCGCGGAAGGCCCACTCACCGCGCGACGGCGAATCGGCGGCCCGGACATAGCTGTTGAGCATCAGGCAACGCCCCCGATCGGAGCGGTTCCGTGGCGAGCCGTGAACCGTGTAGAGCGTCCAAATCAAGAGATCGCCGGGCTCGAGTTCGCAACTCACCGCGTCGGCGGGGTCGAGTCCAGCGGCGACCAACTCGTCCTCGCCGGTGCGGCCCTTCATGATCGTCTCGCCCTCGTCCGAGAGGCCGAGATAGCCCAGCTTGTGGCTGCCAGGGAAGACCTGGAGCGCGCCGTTGGCGGCGTCCTGGCGGTCGAAGGCGAGGCCGGTGGTGAGGTATTGGGTCGCCAGGTTCGAGAACAGCTCGGGCCGCTCGCGGAAGCGCAGGTCCTGGTGGAAGCGGTAGCTGGTGTATTTGGCGCCGGCCGGCTTCCAGTGGAGCTGGTTGGCGATCTGCTTGATGTCGCGCCCGAGCAGCGGCTCGAGCAGGGCGAAGTAGCGCGCGTCGCGGCGCAGCGCCTCGAGCACCGGGTTGATCCAGGCGAACCAATAGGCCTGGATGACGATGCGCCGCCGGGCCGCCGGGTCGTTCAGCACCTCGAAGCAGAGGTTGCCGTCGCGCCAGGTCGCGTGGTGCTTGAGGCCCTCGGCATAGACCGCGTCGACCGCCGCCCGCGCCCGAGCCAAATCGTCGCCGCGCAGGAACCCCCGGACGATGGCATAACCCTGTTCGCGCAACGCCGTGACATGTGGCGCCGCCATACCCGATCCTCCCGATTGCCCGGCCGCCGACAGCTAACCCCGAAACACGCGCCGCGTACAGTCCCGCGACGCGCAACCCGGCATCCCGCCTGCGACGGCGGCAAACAATATTGGCCCGACCGCGCCGGCCAGGCCTTCGGCATCGGCCCGGCGATCGGCCGTATCATGGCCGACCTCCCGACCGACCAGTGAGTGGGTCGGGCCAGTGAGTGGGTCGGGACGGCAACATCGGGTTGGCGTTTGCCCTCGTCTATGGCCTGGATCGTTCGAATTGCCTGGCAGGACTCCATCGGCATTCACCGATCCTAGCCCGCGATCGGTGTTGAAGCTGAATCAGCGCCCTTCCCGGCCGTCGCCGCCGTCGTTGTTCCGCCGGCCCCGTGCCTCGATGACCTTGACGGCGGCCCAGACGACCGCGATGACGGCGAGTGCGAGGACGCCGATTTTCAAATAGGCGAGGGCCTGTCCGGCGGCGAAGCTCATGGCGAAGGTCGACCGTAAGAAATGGGGAATTGCCTGCAGTGTTCATGAAAAGAGGCTCGTCGAGAGAGCACTAGTGTCCCGATTCCGAAGTTCGCATGATTTTCGCCTGCTGTTCAGCGATTTCGATTGTTCGGAGGCAGAAGCGCTGGATGGCGCCGAGGATGTCATCGGCGGATTTGGTCCATTTGAAGGGTTTGGGGTTCTGGTTTGTCGCAGGTCGATGTAGTCGAGGATGGTGCGCTCCAACTCCTTGGTGGAGCGATGGACGCCGCGCCTGATCTGCTTGTCGGTCAGCAGCCCGAACCAGCGCTCGACCTGGTTCAGCCAGGAGGCGCTGGTGGGTGTGAAATGGGCCTGCCAGCGCGGCCGTTTGGCGAACCAGTCGCGGATCGCCTTGGTCTTGTGGGTCCCGTAGTTGTCCATGACGATGTGGGTCGAGATCAGCAGGGAGGATGAAACATTTGCCGATGATCCTCCCGTGGCGATGTCGAGGGCCGCGAAGAGAGAGGTCGATGCCGTGGGCTTGTAGTCGTGGCTGCGCCGCTCCGCCTGCCCGGGGCGCATCGGCAAGCGGGGATGGGAACGGTCCAGGGCCTGGATCTGGGGCGTCGACACAGGAACCAGGGCACGATCGCGGCGCCAAATACAGACCGACGATCAGCGCGGAGTCCGAGAAGGGATCGCTCGAGCATGGTCTCCGGCGATGCGCTGCGGCCGAAGGCCCGCCAGATGCGCTCCAACTCCCTGGTCGCGTCCGGCGGCGTCCTTCCAGCGGCGGCGCTTCCGCGATGGCGATCGCCGATTTGACGCGGCGCGCGGGGCGTTCGTCGCGCGTCGAGGCCCTCCGCCGCATCGCCGCGCCTGATCTGTGTCCGCGCTCGCCTCGAGACGAACGGCCCGGACGATCGGTCAGCAGCCCCTGGGGCGCGCTGCGACGACGAGAGCGCCTCGGCAATTCCGCGCGCTCGTTCAGCCAGCCCGAGGCATGATCATCGATCGCGAGGACTGCCGGCGTGCGCGACAGTTCGATGTGCGATGGGCGATTGTTGCGAGCTGGGCACCGCGGCCGTTTGGCGACGCTCCAGTCCGCTGGAGCGATGGACGCCGCGCCTGATCTGCTTGTCGGTCAGCAACGAACCAGCGTCTTGGGGCGTGTGAACAGGGCCTCGGCCGTAGTCGCGGATCGCGTCTTGTGGGCAGGCCATGACGATGTGGATGTCGAGATCAGCAGGGACGTTCGCCTCGACGAGGTCGAGGAATTTGCGGAACTCTCGGGCCCGATGGCGCGGGAAACATTTGCCGATGATCTCTCCCGTGGCGATGTCGAGGGCCGCGAAGAGAGAGGTCGTGCCGTGGCGCTTGTAGTCGTGGCTGCGCCGCTCCGCCTGCCCGGGGCGCATCGGCAAGAGGGGCTGGGAACGGTCCAGGGCCTGGATCTGGCTCTTTTCGTCGACACAGAGAACCAGGGCACGATCCGGCGGCGCCAAATACAGACCGACGATGTCGCGGACCTTCTCCACGAAGAAGGGATCGCTCGACAGCTTGAAGGTCTCCGAGCGATGCGGCTGCAAGCCGAAGGCCCGCCAGATGCGATGAATGGTCGAGGGCGCGTGGCCGCTCGCCCGCGCCATCGAGCGAAGGCTCCAATGGGTCGCGTCCGGCGGCGTCTCTTCCAGCGTCAGCCGGACCGCTTCCGCGATGGCGTCATCGCCGATTTGACGCGGCGCGCCGGGGCGGGGTTCGTCGTACAGACCGTCGAGGCCCTCCGCCGCATAGCGGCGACGCCACTTGCCCACGGTGTCCGCGCTCGCCTCGAGACGAACGGCGATCTCCTTGTTCTCCAACCCTTCCGCCGCCGCCAAGACGATCCGAGCCCGCCGCGCAAGCCCCTGCGACGTCTTGCGACGACGAGACAGCGCCTCCAATTCGGCGCGCTCGTCATCGCTCAAAGAGATCGTCACCGCCACTCTCGCCATCAATCGCGCCTCCTAAAAACAAATAGAGACATAATCATATCAATTTATCGATCAGGACACTAGTGTCCCGATTCCGAAGTTCGCATGATTTTCGCCTGCTGTTCAGCGATTTCGATTGTTCGGAGGCAGAAGCGCTGGATGGCGCCGAGGATGTCATCGGCGGATTTGGTCCATTTGAAGGGTTTGGGGTTCTGGTTTGTCGTGTCGATGTAGTCGAGGATGGTGCGCTCCAACTCCTTGGTGGAGCGATGGACGCCGCGCCTGATCTGCTTGTCGGTCAGCAGCCCGAACCAGCGCTCGACCTGGTTCAGCCAGGAGGCGCTGGTGGGTGTGAAATGGGCCTGCCAGCGCGGCCGTTTGGCGAACCAGTCGCGGATCGCCTTGGTCTTGTGGGTCCCGTAGTTGTCCATGACGATGTGGATGTCGAGATCAGCAGGGACGTTCGCCTCGACGAGGTCGAGGAATTTGCGGAACTCTCGGGCCCGATGGCGCGGGAAACATTTGCCGATGATCTCTCCCGTGGCGATGTCGAGGGCCGCGAAGAGAGAGGTCGTGCCGTGGCGCTTGTAGTCGTGGCTGCGCCGCTCCGCCTGCCCGGGGCGCATCGGCAAGAGGGGCTGGGAACGGTCCAGGGCCTGGATCTGGCTCTTTTCGTCGACACAGAGAACCAGGGCACGATCCGGCGGCGCCAAATACAGACCGACGATGTCGCGGACCTTCTCCACGAAGAAGGGATCGCTCGACAGCTTGAAGGTCTCCGAGCGATGCGGCTGCAAGCCGAAGGCCCGCCAGATGCGATGAATGGTCGAGGGCGCGTGGCCGCTCGCCCGCGCCATCGAGCGAAGGCTCCAATGGGTCGCGTCCGGCGGCGTCTCTTCCAGCGTCAGCCGGACCGCTTCCGCGATGGCGTCATCGCCGATTTGACGCGGCGCGCCGGGGCGGGGTTCGTCGTACAGACCGTCGAGGCCCTCCGCCGCATAGCGGCGACGCCACTTGCCCACGGTGTCCGCGCTCGCCTCGAGACGAACGGCGATCTCCTTGTTCTCCAACCCTTCCGCCGCCGCCAAGACGATCCGAGCCCGCCGCGCAAGCCCCTGCGACGTCTTGCGACGACGAGACAGCGCCTCCAATTCGGCGCGCTCGTCATCGCTCAAAGAGATCGTCACCGCCACTCTCGCCATCAATCGCGCCTCCTAAAAACAAATAGAGACATAATCATATCAATTTATCGATCAGGACACTAGAGCACAATCCGATCGATTGGAATCGGTCGGATTGTGCCAGCCCGCGACTGCGGGCCGCCGACCGTTCGGCCACCCTTGATCCCATAAGATTGGCAAGCGCGGCGATTGAGCGCAGGTCAACTTTGCGAAGCAAAAGTGACCGGACAATGCTCTTCCATTGTCGGGCCGGGACCGACGAAATCCGTCTGCGATCGAGGTCGCGTCGCGAAATGCGTTCCGAAAGTGTCGGCGCGTTTCGTCCTGACGGGTGGCGCGCTTTGGCGTACAATCACGGCCATGACCGACCTGTTGGGCTTGTATCTTATGATTCTGGCCTTGTGGCTGGCATCCGAGCTTGCCGCCAGGGATCTGTCGGGTCCCGCGCCCAAGGACCCCTACCGGCTGGACCGCTGGCGCAACGGCGAAGGCGACCCGGATCAGTAGCCCGCGTCGGCAAGTGCCCTAATCCGGCAACGGCACCCCAGCCTTCTTCAGCATCGCGGCCTGACGGCGCTTGAGGCGGGCGGCGTCGAAGTCCTGGATGAGCTCCTCGAACAGGGCGTGCCAGTTGATCTCGGCGGCGAGGTGGAGGAACACCGAGCCGAGGGCGCCGCCGTTAGTCCGTGTTAGGCGGCAAGCAGCACACCTGGTCGTAGGGGTAGTGATCGGCGAGCGTGCCGAGGTGCTCGAAGACGTCGAGCGCGACCTCGAAGGCGGCGGGCGTGATCTCGGCGTGCGGCGTCCAGCAGCCGAGCGCCTGGTAGGTCGCGATGCAGTCGGCCAGAACGTCCTCGTCGATGTCGGGGAAATAAGGCTTCTGCGCCCGGGCGATCTCGGCCGCCGGCGTCTCGTTCATGTAGAGCCGGGTCTTCCGGTAGGCGCGCGTGAAGGCCCGGGCCATGTCGGTCGCGAGCCATGCCGGCGTGGCGCACAGCGAGGAGAACGCGACCGGCCCGATCTTCGGGCCGACCTGGGCGACGACGTGGCCGACGCCGTCCTTGGCGAGCTGCTGAGGGAACGGGCCCTGCTGCTGGACGTACTGGCCCTGGCCGTCGCGGAACGCCGCATCGATGTCGGCCGGGCCGCCCGGCGTGATCAGCTTGATCCGCTCGAAATCGATGCCCGCCTTGTGGCAGGCGTAGACGAACATGGCGCGCGGCTGGCCGCCCTTGAAGCAGACCAGCCCGGCGCCCTCCAGCTTGTCCCAGGTGAAGTCGGGGTCGGCGTCGCGGCCGGTGAGGAAGAAGCCGTCCATCTCGTTGATCTGGGCGAAATGCCTGACCCGGGGCGTCTCGCCCCTGGCCAGCACCGCGAACCCCTGGCTCGGCGCCGACTGGGCGACATCGACCGAGCCGTCGAGAAGCGCCTCGATGGCGGACGTCCCCGGCGGCGAGATCGACCAGTCGGGCTCGAGCCCCTCGTCGGCCAGAAACCCGCCCGACATCGCCGAGATCAGCGGCGAATAAAACGCCGAAAACAGCGTGAACTGGATGTTGATGGTAGCCATTTCTCTCTCCCTTACCGGTCTGTTCGTTTGCGTTCGTTGTGCCTGGATCGTGCTCGCCCGCTACCGATCACGGGCCTTCGGCGACGGCATGACGGCCGGCGCCGTTCGTCGGACGACCCGTCGACCCTATGAACTCGAACACGCACCCTACTCCGCCAACGGCACCCCCGCCTTCTTCAGCATCGACGTCTGCCGCCGCTTCAACCGCGCCACATCGAAGTCCTGGATCAGGTCTTCGAACAGGGCGTGCCAGTTGATCTCGGCGGCGAGGTGGAGGAAGACCGAGCCGAGGCCGATCGCGGCGCGGTCCATGTAGACGAACTCCTGGGGCGGCCGCACGCCGCCTAGCCGGTCCAGCTCGCGGTGCACCTTGGCGGCGACCTCGCGGCCGTAGACGCCCTCGAATCTCGTCTGAATTCAGATCTCGGAGCAAACCGGCAAATAAAAATCGGGCTGTCCTAGCTAAGGGCGTTTCTGTCTCAAAATAATCCATGTCTTCAATTGGTTAAGCAGTTCTCGGTGGTCACCTCCGTTGAACCGCCATTCGCACTCCTTGAGGAACAGGTGAAAGCTCTGTTTCGGGACGCCATTGAAGCGCCGTAAATGCCGCTTCGCCTGGTTCCAGAAGTTCTCGATCCCGTTGATATGGCTCCGCTCGTCGACGAACCGCTCCGAGTGATTGATCCGAACATGGTGGAAGTCCGAAACGTCCAGGGCATCATAGCTCGAAAAGCCGTCCGTATAGACGATGCTGTCAGGCCGGATCATACGCTCCATAATCGGCATCAACGTGGCAGTCCGGGCATTGGGAATCATCGCCGTGTAGACCTTCCCACCTCGCTTCAAAAGCCCGAAAACCGGGACTTTTCCGCCAGCGCCTCGACCCCGCTTGCCTTTGCGGCGGCCGCCAAAATAACTCTCATCAACCTCGATCTCTCCGGCAAAAGGCGAGGCCTTCTCCATTTCCTCGGCAATCACCTTGCGAAGCCGAGTATAAAACGAGGCCGCCGTGTTCCGGTGGACGCCAACCAGTTCGGCTGCTGCCCGAGCCGTCGTACCCGCAACGAAGTGCTCAATCAGACGACCGCGCTTCCAATCACTGAGCCGGCTTTTCCTCTCGTACATCCCGCCATCCTAGCCTAAGCATGCCGCTTAGCTAGGACAGCCCCATCTTTTATTCTTGGCAGAGCGATGTTCCCAATGCCGTCAACCGTAACTTCATTCGGCGGGCCCTTGAGCAGGCGGTAGAGAGCCTCAACCGCCAGGAGGGTGCCGATGTCGAGGACGCGGTCCGGCTCGATCAGGACACTCAAGGTGTCGCCGGCTCGCCCGCCATCGTCGACACCATCCTGGCCAAGATCGAGGTCTGCGACGTCTTCCTCCCGGACGTCACCTTCGTGCCCGATAACGCGGCGCGGCGCACGCCCAACCCGAATGTGATGATCGAGTACGGCTACGCGCTGAAGGCACCCAGTGCGGCGAAGATCGTCACGGTAATGAACACCCATTTCGGACCACCCACCGAGCTACCCTTCGACATGCGCCACCGCCGGTTTCCGATCACCTACGATTTGGCGCCCGACGCGGATCCCGAGACGCGGCGCCGCGTCCGGGACCGGCTGGTCACCGATCTCGCCCGGGCCATCGCCACGGTCCTCGACGCGCGTCCGGCACCTGTCACGGAGCCGCCGCCGCCCTTCGACCGTAGCCCCACCTTCGACAGCGGCGCGACCTTCGTCGAGGCGAACGAGCTATTCCCCATGTGGGTCGACGGCGAGGGGGAGGCTCAGCGACGCTTTCCCGTCGGTCCGAAGATGTTCCTGCGTCTGATGCCGCGCGACGCCGTACCGCCAATCGAGCGCGCCGCCCTCCTCGAGGTACTCGCAGCCACCGAGCTCTGGCCCCTCGGCTATCAGCGCTACCAGGGATGGGGCATGGGCACCAACCGTCTTGGCGGCGGCTATGTTGCCTGCCACCGCGCCGACGACACTCTTATCGGGGCCATCTCTCAGATCATGCTCACGCGGGAAATTTGGGGAATCGAGACGCATCTCCTCACCCATGCCGCTTCCCGGCACTGGGTCGACCGGGACTATCCTGTAATTCCAGACACGCTCCTCCGTCAGATTTTCGAGGACGGACTCACGCGCTATCTCCGCGTCGCTCGCGAGCATCTCGTACTGTCCCCGCCCTTCGTCGCCGTCGCCGGCGTCGCGAACCTGGAGAACCACAGGCTGACCCTGTCGCAGACACAGATCAGCAATCAGATCTATGAATCCGCGATTTCGCGCGAAATCCTCATTGATGACCCGGACCGTCCGACCGCCGACTTTCTGTATCCCTTTTTTGCGGCACTCTACGATGCGGTCGGAGCGCGCTTGCCGCCACCCGAATCATCGGAAACCCACTCATAGAACTGTGAGGCCTCGGGCCGGGCGCCAGCCCGACCTAAGGGCGGGCTAAGAGCGGTGAATCAATCTGCGGAGAGTAATAATGCCAAAACGACATTGCGTTCTTCCTGAGGGTGAAGATGGACCTCGATGCAGAATTGGAATTTTGCAGGTCTTTTATCCCTGGAATGAGCCCGAGCTTCTCATCTTGCAAGGCTACAATGTACGCCATCCAGAACAACGACCGCAATTTATTGGATTCCACTTCCGACAGGTTTTATTCCGGCTTGTACGTTCGCTGGGGCTTTTGCATCATCAAGCTCGACGCTACGACGGGTTTCTCGACGAAGGCGGTATCGCTGGCCCAAATCCAATTCTCGCCTTCGAGATTCCCGAAGTGGCGGGCATTGCCGCCGACAGTGTATTCCACTACCTCACCCTTTTCATCGACGACCTTGCCCGAATTGTTCCGTATGTCCTCACTAACGAGGGTAATGAACCCATTGAGATCGATGGATTCAGTGGGCTCAAGAAGAGTATCTTGGATGAACAGCTGCCTGCTCCGGATACTGTGGGGGATTTGTTTGCGGCGTTGGACCACGACAAATCGTGGTGGTCGCTCGGATTCAAGCGAGGTGAAGGAATACGCCAAAGGCTCACGCATTATATCGATCTCGTATATTTTCGAGCTAGCACCAAACCAGGTGACGCTAAAATGACTAGTGACATTTCGCTTGTCACATGTGGTGGACCTGTCCGCGAAATTGACTTTGAAAGCGTTCTGCAAGAGCTGTTTTTGGACATGTTTGAATGGCTGGACCAAATCGATGTGGCGCTTCTGTCTTGCCTTTCAGAGAGGCTGAAAGACAAGAACATTTTTTGGAATCCCCTCGATGAACCTATTCCCGCCATTCCGCTACCGGAGCCGGATGCGGCTCGACCTGACGTGCGTCACTATTTTTATGGGGCTGTCCTAGCTAAGCGGCATGCTTAGGCTAGGATGGCGGGATGTACGAGAGGAAAAGCCGGCTCAGTGATTGGAAGCGCGGTCGTCTGATTGAGCACTTCGTTGCGGGTACGACGGCTCGGGCAGCAGCCGAACTGGTTGGCGTCCACCGGAACACGGCGGCCTCGTTTTATACTCGGCTTCGCAAGGTGATTGCCGAGGAAATGGAGAAGGCCTCGCCTTTTGCCGGAGAGATCGAGGTTGATGAGAGTTATTTTGGCGGCCGCCGCAAAGGCAAGCGGGGTCGAGGCGCTGGCGGAAAAGTCCCGGTTTTCGGGCTTTTGAAGCGAGGTGGGAAGGTCTACACGGCGATGATTCCCAATGCCCGGACTGCCACGTTGATGCCGATTATGGAGCGTATGATCCGGCCTGACAGCATCGTCTATACGGACGGCTTTTCGAGCTATGATGCCCTGGACGTTTCGGACTTCCACCATGTTCGGATCAATCACTCGGAGCGGTTCGTCGACGAGCGGAGCCATATCAACGGGATCGAGAACTTCTGGAACCAGGCGAAGCGGCATTTACGGCGCTTCAATGGCGTCCCGAAACAGAGCTTTCACCTGTTCCTCAAGGAGTGCGAATGGCGGTTCAACGGAGGTGACCACCGAGAACTGCTTAACCAATTGAAGACATGGATTATTTTGAGACAGAAACGCCCTTAGCTAGGACAGCCCGTAAAAGATAATCATCACATTACCCCCTGATGTGCCCTCCATTCGCGAAGATGACTTACTGTTTACACCGACGGCCACGTTGAGTGAAAGTTACTGCCGAGGGTCGCACCGCGGTGGACCTAGAGCACTTTTCGATCAGTACGCCGAATATTTTGGCATACCCGATGGCGCCGCAATCAGTCCACCGATGGAATCGGATTAGGTACTTCGTTTGATGGGCCACAGCGGCTTGGCTCACGTCGAACTTTGACGAGATTGCCCTGGCTTCTGGCCACACCCCCCTACTCCGGCAACGGCACCCCCGCCTTCTTGAGCATCGCGGCCTGACGGCGCTTGAGCCGCGCCACGTCGAAGTCCTGGATCAGGTCTTCGAACAGGGCGTGCCAGTTGATCTCGGCATCCAGGTGCAGGAACACCGAGCCAAGACCGATCGCGGCGCGGTCCATGTAGACGAACTCCTGGGGCGGGCTCACGCCGCCCAGGCGGCCCAGCTCGCGGTGCACCTTGGCGGCGACCTCGCGGCCGTAGACGCCCGACTTGGTCTCCTCCTGAATGCGCCGGGCGCGGTCGTCGAGCACCGGGCTGTAGACGAATTGGGCCCACAGGTTGAGCACGTCCAACAGCTCATCGGTCAGGCCGGTGAAGCCCCAGGTCTGGTAGGCATGGACCGCGAGATCGCGGTCGTCGTTCTGCAGCGCGTGGTAGAGGTCGATGACGCCGGCGATGAACTTCGGCCGGAAGACGCGGATGCAGCCATAATCCAGCAGGTTGATCGTGCCGTCGGGGCGCACCGTGTAGTTGCCCAGATGCGGGTCGCCGTGGATGACGCCCCAGTTGTAGAACGGCACGTACCAGGCGTGGAACATGTTGTGCGCCACGGTGTTGCGCTCGGCGGCGGATCGCCCGACCCAGTCCATCAGGCGGTCGCCCTCGAGCCAGGTCATGGTCAACAACCGGTCGGTCGAGAGCTCGGCCACTTCCTCGGGCACGTGGACGCCGGGCTCGCGCGCCAGCATGCGGGCGTAGAGCGCCATGTGCCGGGCCTCGAGGTCGTAGTCGAGCTCCTCGCGCAAGCGGGCGGCGATCTCGGCGTGGATGCGGCTGGTGTCGATCGCCCTGTCGTAGCGCTGGTAGATCGCGAAGACGACCTTGAGCTGCTTCAAATCGGCCTCGACGACCGAGCGCATGTCGGGGTACTGCAGTTTGCAGGCGAGTTCACGGCCGTCGAGGCCGGTCGCGCGGTGGACCTGGCCGAGCGAGGCCGCCGCCGCGGCCTGGTGGCCAAAGTCGGCGAAGTGCTCGCGCCAGGCGGGGCCGAGCTCGGCGGCCATGCGGCGTTTGACGAAGGGCCAGCCCATCGACGGCGCGTTGGCCTGAAGCGCGCTGAATTCCTCGATGTATTCGTCGCGCAGCGCGTCGGGGATGGTCGACATCAACTGGGCGACCTTCATCAGCGGTCCCTTGAGGTCGCCCAGCGCATGGCGCAGATCGGCGGCCAGTCTGGGCCGGTCGAGCGGCACGCCGAACAGGCGCTCGGCGCCGATGCGCGCGGCGATCGTGCCGATCGAGGTCGACACGCGGGCGTAGCGCTTGACCCGGCCGCCGAGCGTGTTGTCCTCGGATTGCCGCCGCGCCATGCGTTTAGACCATTGTCCGGTTACTTTTTGGTGCGGTCACCTTTGGTGACCTGCGCTCAATCGCCGCGCATGCCAATCTTGATCCCACAAGGACTGGCCGAACGGTCGGCGGCCCCCCTCTTGTTGGGATAAGATTGGCGCGGGCTGGTAGGAGCCGGCCGAATTCGATTGATTGGATTACGCACTAATCGTCTTCTTCGAGCTCGTCGATGAAGCCCGAGATGACGTCCAGCCCCTTCGACCAGAACGCCGGGTCCGACGCGTCGAGCCCGAACGGCGCCAACAGCTCCTTGTGGCGCAGCGTGCCACCGGCGCGCAGCATCGTGAGGTAGCGCTCCTGGAAGCCTTGCGCCGAATCCTGGTAGACCGCGTAGAGCGAGTTCACCAGACACTCGCCGAAGGCATAGGCGTAGACGTAGAACGGCGTGTGGATGAAGTGCGGGATATAGCTCCAGTAGGCGCCGTAACCGTCGTCGAAGCGGATCGCCGGGCCGAGGCTCTCGCCCTGGACGGCGAGCCAGATCTCGCCGATGCGCTCGCCGGTCAGCTCGCCGGCGCGGCGCTCGTCGTGTAGCCGGCGCTCGAACTCGCAGAAGGCGGCCTGGCGCACCACGGTGTTGATCATGTCCTCGACCTTGCCGGCCAGCATGACGCGCCGGCGTTTGGCGTCGTCCTCGGCGCCGAGCATGGCGCGGAAGGTGAGCTGCTCGCCGAACACCGAAGCGGTCTCGGCGAGCGTCAGCGGCGTGTCGGCCATCAGCGCGCCCCGCTCGGCGGCGAGCAGCTGGTGGACGCCGTGGCCGAGCTCGTGCGCCAGCGTCATGACGTCGCGCGTCTTGCCCTGGTAGTTGAGTAGGATATAGGGGTGCGCGCTCGGCACGGTGGGATGGGAGAAGGCGCCGGGCGCCTTGCCGGCGCGCACGCCGGCGTCGACCCAGGCGTTGTCGAAGAAGCGCTTGCCGAGGTCCGCCATCTCGCCCGAAAACGCGCCATAGGCGCCGAGCACGGTGTCGACCGCGGCGTTCCACGGCACCACCCGGTCGTCGTCGTCGGGCAGCGGCGCGTTGCGGTCCCAATGGTCGAGCGCGTCGACGCCCAGCCAGCGCGCCTTGATCGCGTAATATCGGTGCGAGAGCCGTGGATAGGCGTTTCTGACCGCGTCGAGCAGCGCGTCGACGACCTCGTCCTCGACCTGGTTGGCCAGGTTGCGCGACGAGATCGGCCGGGCGAAGCCGCGCCAACGATCCTCGATCTCCTTATCCTTGATCAGCGTGTTGGTGATCAGCGCGAAGCACCGGACATTGGCGCCGAGCACTTCGGTCAGCGCCCCGGCGGCGCGTTCGCGCAGCGCGGCGTCGGGGTCGGACATGAGGTGCAGCGCCTCGGCGCTGGTCAATTCCTTGCCGTCGATCGGGAAGCGCAGGCCGTCGATGGTCTGATCGAACAGGCGCGTCCAGGCGGCGCGCCCGACGACCGATTTGTCGTGCAAGAGCTTCTCGATCTCGTCGGACAGCTGATGGGGCCGGAAGGCGCGCTGGTCGCGTACCCAGGACGCGTAATGCGCCGCGCCGGGCGTGCCCATCTTGGCGGCCAGCGTGTCGTCGTCGAGCCGGTTGAGCTCGAGCGTGAAGAACAGGACATGGGCCGAAATATCGGTGATCGCCTCGTGCATGGTCTGGAAGAAGCGGCCGACTTCCGGGTCGTCCACGGCGCCGGCGTGCATCAGCGAGGCGTAGCTCATGACACGGCCGAGGATCTCCTCGATCGCCTCATACTCGGCGATGGCGTCGCCCAGGCCCGAGCCGTCGATCTCGGCGAGCCGGCCGGCGTAGCGGCTCTCGAACGCCTCGGCCGACGCGCGCACGGCCGCAAGGTCCTGCTTGAGTTCCGACGACTCGGGTCCCGGATAGAGATCGTTCAGGTCCCAGCCGGGCAGCATGCCGACCGCCGCCTCTCCGTCATTCACCACCGCATCGCTCATCCGATTCCGCCCTCCATCGTCGCGCCCCGCCCAATCCTATAGCCATCACGCCCGGCGCCGCCATGCCTCAACGCTTGGGCCAGCGGGTGAGTATGTTTAATATCGCCGCCTTGGCCAGCAACAAGATAGTGCGAGGCATGATGCGCGACGAGGTGTGGACCAATCTGGCGGCGATGTTTTTCGACTGCGCCGCGGCGGGCGGCGACGCACCCTTCCTGTGGTCGAAGCACGGCGGCGCGTACCGGCCGCAGTCGTGGCGCGCCATCGCCGACGAGGTCTCGGCGCTGTCGCGCGGCCTGCGCGCGCTCGGCGTCGCGCGCGGCGACCGCGTCGTGCTGGTCTCGGAGAACCGGCCCAACTGGGTCGTCGCCGACCTCGCGATCATGGCCGCCGGCGCCGTGCCGGTGCCCGCCTACACGACCAACACGACCGACGATCACGGCCATATCCTGACCGATTCGGGCGCCACCGCGGCGATCGTCTCGACGTCCGCGCTCGCCGAACGCCTGCTGCCGGCCGCCGACGCCGCGCCCGAGCTGCGCTTGGTCGTCGCCATGGAGCCTCCCGAGCGCGCCGAGGGGCAAGCGGTCGCGGTCCACGCCTGGGACGAGGTCGTCGCGCGCGGCCGCGCGGCGCCCGACGACGTCGCCGAACTGGTCGGCCGCCTGACGCGGCGCGACCTCGCCTGCATCATCTACACCTCGGGCACCGGCGGGCGGCCCAAGGGCGTCATGCTCTCTCACGCGGCGATCCTGTGCAATATCGGCGGCGCCCACGGGCTGCTGGCCGGGCTCGGCCTGACCGACGAGGTGTTCCTGTCGTTCCTGCCGCTGTCGCATTCCTACGAGCACACCGCGGGGCTGCACTTCCCGATCTCGATCGGCGCGCAGATCTACTACGCCGAGGGTGCCGAGACGCTGGCCGCCAACCTGACCGAGGCGCGCCCGACGATCCTCACCTGCGTGCCCCGGCTGTTCGAGACCATGCGCCAGCGCATCCTGGCGGGCGTCAAGCGCACCGAGGGCCTGAAGCGCAAGCTGTTCGACGCGGCGCTCGAGCTCGGCCGCCGGCGCTACGAGGACCCGGCCAGCCTGTCGTTCGGCGACCGGCTGCTCGACCGGCTGGTCGAGCGGCTGGTGCGCGACAAGGTGCGCGGGCGCTTCGGCGGCCGGCTCAAGGCGCTGATCTCGGGCGGCGCGCCGTTGAACTACGACGTCGGGCTGTTCTTCGTCGCGCTCGGCCTGCCGCTGTTGCAGGGCTATGGCCAGACCGAGGCGGCGCCGGTCATCTCGGCCAACCGGCCCGAGCGCAACAAGCTGCGCACGGTCGGCCCGCCGCTCGACGGCGTCGAGGTAAGGATCGCCGAGGACGGCGAGATCCTGGTGCGCGGCGAACTGGTCATGGACGGCTACTGGAACAACGCGGAGGCCACCGCCGAGGCGCTCGCCGACGGCTGGCTGCATACCGGCGACATCGGTGTGCTGGACGCCGACGGCTACATCGAGATCACCGACCGCAAGAAGGACATCATCGTCAACTCGGGCGGCGACAACCTGGCGCCGCAGCGCGTCGAGGGCGTGCTCGCGCTCGAGCCCGAGATCGCCCAGGCGATGGTGTTCGGCGACCGCCGCCCGCATCTGGTCGCGCTGATCGTGCCCGACGCGGACTTCGTCGAGGTCTACGCCGAGACCAACGGCGTCGCCGCCGACCTTGCGGCATTGGCCGCCGACGCCGCCTTCAAGCGTGCGCTGGGCGCCGCGGTCGAGCGCGCCAACGCGGGCCTCTCGCCGATCGAGCGGATCAAGCGCCACGCCGTCGCCGCCGAGCCCTTCACTGTCGACAACGGCGAGATGACGCCGACGCTCAAGGTCCGCCGCCACGCCGTCACGGCGCGCTACGGCGCGGTGCTCGAGGGGCTGTATTGATTTCCATCTGGGCATAAGGGCTTGGTATGAGCGACGATCTGACGGTCTATCTTTCGGGTGATATCCACAGCGATTGGCGCGAGCGCATTCGCGAAGGCGTGGCGGCCGCGGGGCTCGACGTGACGTTGCTCGCACCGGTTACCGATCATGCCACCAGCGACGCGGCCGGCGTCGCGATCTTGGGCGCCGAGGCGGATGACTTCTGGCGCGACCACAAGGGCGCCAAGGTCAACGCCATCCGCACGCGCACGCAGATCGAGCGCGCCGATGTCGTCGTCGTGCGCTTCGGCGACGAGTACCGTCAGTGGAACGCCGCCTTCGACGCGGGCTACGCCGCGGCGTTGGGCACCCCGGTCATCACGCTCCACGACGCCGCGCTCGGCCATGCGCTCAAGGAGGTCGACGCCGCGGCCTTAGCCGTTGCCGAGACCCTCGAGCAAGTCGTCCGCCTGCTCGCCTACGTCGTCAAGGGAAAGTTGTAGACTGCCATCAACTACCGCTGTTGGTTGTAACGGCGGTTTGGTCTAAGTTTCGCCACACCGTTGACGCAGGATGCCCGGCCGACGCCCGATCGGCGCCGCCGTGAGCAGACCGACATGACCGCGAGCCCGCCCGTGACCCCGACCGATGCCGCCAACCGTGCCGCGCCCATCTCCTTCGCGCGCTGGGCGCTCGGCGTGCTGGTGCCATTGCTGGCCTACGTGGCGCTTGTGTTCGTCTTGATGGGCGAGCGTTCGTGGTCGGTCGGGGCGTATCTGGTGCCGATCGTCTATGTGGCCGTGTTCATCTACCGGTACGGCATACTCAACGGCTGTCGACGAGCACACGCGGTCGCGGCGGCGGCGTTTGTCGCCCTGACGGGCGTGGCGTGCTTTGTCTTTCCCGTTCCACCTGGCGTCTTCATCCCAGCGGCGTGGGTCGCCTATGTCCTGTTGCCCGGGGTGTGGGTCTGGTATGGAAAATCTAAGTCATTGATTTAGTGCGTTTTTTGTGTCGAGACGAACGGCCGAAATCGGCTATTCGTGACAATGGGCCGCTCCAAGGCAGGATTTTGTTACGACGGCAGGGTCGAGCAGGGGAAGGTGGGAACGCTCCGCACCGCCAGAAGCGGTACGATGCCGTGTCTCGAAACCCAACATCGGGAGCATTCCCATGGCAGTATCCCCGCCTCCGGCGCCTTCGTCCATCGATCTTTCCGGCCTGCCTCCTCGGGTCGTCGAGGCGGCCGCCCGGGTGCTCGCACTGTGTCGCGAGGAGCTTCGTTCCGAGCCGCGCCCCGAGGCGCCCGAGGAGGTCGAGTTGCGGGTGCGTGAGGCCACGAACGAGTTCGCTCGCGATGTCATGGGCGCCGTCATCGAGAACCGGGACGATGGCGCTTCCCGGATCGAGCGGGACGGGCAGAGCTGGTTCCGGGTCGCGGTGACGCCGAAGACGATCATGACCTCGCTCGGTCCGGTGACCTACCGGCGAGCGCGTTACCGCAGCGGCGCGAGCGGGGCATCGCCGGTGCCGGTCGACGAGAGCCTGGGCCTCGTCGACGATTACCTGACGCGGCCGGCGGCCGAGCTCGGTCTGCTGATGATGGGTCACTGCACGGCCCGGGAAGCGGCGGCGTTCTTTGCGAAGACCGGCGCCATGACGCCGTCGGTGAGCACCCTGCAGCGCCTGACCCTGAGCATGCACGAATGCTGGGAGAGCCTCGGCCCGGAGACGCTGGGCAGCATCCGTGAGGCCGAGGGCATACCGCAGGACGCGACCACCGCCTCGGTCTCCCTCGACGGCGTCATGGTGCCGCTGAGACCCGGCGAGGACGGTCGCGCCAAGGCCTCCTGGCGCGAGGCTGCCTGCGGCACGGTCTCCTTCCACGACGCCGAGGGCAAGCGCCTGAAGACCCTCTATCTCGGCCGCATGCCGGAGAGCGGCAAGCTCACGCTGAAGGCGCAGCTTGCAAGCGAAGTCGCACACATCAGGCGAGCACGCCCCGAGATCGGGATCGTCGCTATCGCCGATGGCGCCGCCGACAACTGGACCTTCCTGGAGACCCTGTCGCCCGAAACCGAGGTGATCGACTTCTGGCATGCTTGCGAACATCTGCAAACCGCGTCCGACCATGCCGTGGCGCCCGGCTGGTTCGAGAAGTACCGCGAGATCCTCCGTCACGATCCCCGTGGCGTCGCCAAGGTGATCCGGGCGCTGCGCCACCTTCGCGATGCCGCCGCTGCGCCGGACCGGGCCGAGACCGAGCGGGAACTCGCCTTCTTCCGCAAGCATCGCCATCGCATGCGCTACCACGCCCTGAAGGAAGAGGGCATCGCCATCGGCTCAGGCGTGGTCGAAGCTGCCAACAAGACCCTGGTGACACAGCGCATGAAGCGCTCCGGCATGCGCTGGCGGATCGTCGGCGGACAGGCTGTTCTGACCTTCCGCGCCCTGATCAAATCCGGCCGCTTCGAGCGGGCATGGAAGGCCCTGATCAGCGCAACCGACACACCGGCCAACGACAACATCAGTCCACGTGCAGCAGCCATGGCAATCGCTGCCTGAACTCAACGAACCAAGCCGCAGACATCACTGCCATGCGAGACTCGCACCCGTTGCCCGGTCCCTTTCCCGCCGTAATCTGGATCGTGGCGCCGGTGACGATGGGCGTTCTCCTCGGTTTGGCGCTGTCGATCGCCCATTGGATCGCCTATCCGCACGGCATCCGCTCGTTCTGTCTCTGGTTCTTGGTCCATGCCGCCGGCGCCGGCGCGGGCGCCGCCCTGCTGGCGTTCTTCATGATCGAGGGTTTGCGCACCGATTACGCCTATCTCGAAGGCATAATTTTCTGGTTAGCCGCCTCGCCCCTGGTGATCCTTCCGCATCTCTACCTGACGTGGCTCGCGCATCGACGGACGGCTGTGAACGCCACGCCGGCGACAGAGCCGAGCTCCTCGAGTCTTCCCGGTCCCCTGTTACGCAACGGGTGCGCCGCGCTTGTCGTCTACGGGGCCGTCGCCGTCGGTCGTGTCGTATCGATTGACATGGGTTGGCATGCACTCGCCTGGCCCTACTACGACATGGAGATGGCCGGTGTGTTCGGCTTCTACGATCGGCCCTACGGCGAGGCGCCGATCATGATCGGCGGGCAGGTTTACTTGATCCCGGCTGAGTGGTTCGACACGGTCGCCGCCAAGGACGAGGACAACGCATTCTATTTCGTCGTCCTGCGCATCCGTTTCGATTCGATGGTCGATCGATACGGCGCGCCGCCCGAACTCTTGAGCAGATTTGTCGAGATCAAGCTGAGCGAGGGCCAAACCGAGTTCTCGACCATCCGGAAGGACGCCGGGTCCACGGAGGTCGCGTGCAGATCGCGCCATCTGGGCCCCTTGACGACCTGCTGGAACGTCGGCCACGCCATCCCCTTCGTCTGGATACCGCAGGCCTCCGACTACGCGGCACGGATCGAGCCCGATATCGGCACCGATGGCGTCCTCCTTTTCGACGATGATCCGACGGAACCCGGCTTCGAGATTCGCTGTCACAAGTACGAATTCGAATGCGCCATGGTCTTCGACGACGGGCGCATCCAGGTCCTCGTGCGTTTCTCCACGACGCTGTTGCCGTACTGGAACGAGATTCGCGGGTGGGTCGACTATCAACTCGAGGACACGCGCCGGCGCGCCGAGACGTTCGGCAAGCCGTTCAGGATCGATCTCGATCGGTCACCGATGGATTCGACCCGGCACCCGCCTCTTGATGTGAGGCAGCGTCGCCCATGACCATCGATCCGACAGCCGTCGCAACCGACGTGAGCTGTGACGTGCGGCCCTATCTATGCAAGGACGACCACTTCCACGGCCTCACCATTTGTTGGCACGAGCGTGAAGCGTTCGCGTCGTTTTCGCCGCCCGACGGCTTCGACCGCAGATTGGCCATAGATTCCAGCACGCGCGACGACACCGACTAGTACTTCGGCGGCGCCGAGGAACCGAACGCCTGGTTCGCCTGCTGGGAGTTCAACGGGCTGTGCAACGCCCAGTTGGAGCGCAACAAAATTCGGCGCAGATTCTGTTCCCTTGGACGCTGCTCCGCCACTGGCGCGGCATCATAGAGGGCGTGCGGCGGAGGCTCGATTCGTACTCGTTCCCACGGCACACCCGACGCCGAGACCAAATGTCACGTCATTGTCCATGGGCGTTTCAGCGGGCCAGAAGCATCACGAGATCGTAGTAGTCGATATCGGTACTTCGATCGAAACCGATCGTCAGAATCCCATCCAGCGGATCAACTTCTTCAAGTGCATCTGCAAGCCCAAATATTGTTCTATTTCGTATGCGGGACGTGATCGCTGACCCAACCAATTGACGAACTGAGTCATGCCTGTCCCCACCTGGGCCGTCGCGATCCATTTCGCTTCGACCTTGAACTCGGCCGCCCCACCGTTGGTACATGCTTGCAAGGCATCGAGGTCGCGGTAGGTGATTGCAAACAATGGGGAGTCCATGGGGATAATCGGTTTGGGAATCGGGACACCTGGAAAGTACGGTCTGTTCGGATTCCAGTCGTAATCGTCCCACCATTTAAGGTGGACTTAGCCACCAATCGACGGCATCGGGGTGCCCTTCCAGACGACCAAATTGGGCGTCACTTCGATCGTGCTTCGATGACTGGCAAAGAACAGGTCGGACGGGCCGACAACCCTAACCGGCTCATTATGCTTCGCACTCGTCCCATTCGATTCGATTGATGCGCACAGCTGACGATTGGTCAATTTGCCTGCAATCGGGACTGCGGTTGGTACAGCGGGCCTTATCCAGGGCTTGGGAAAATGCCATATATGGGGTTCCCGGCATGCCGTTGGCAAGAATGGCGAACAAGTGACTAATAGGCAATTGTCCGTTCACAAAAGCCCATTCAAATATCGCGCCCCAGGTAATGTTCTAGACTTTCGATGCGGGCTTCGTGATCACGCGTTTTGATTGCATGGCTGACCCACTCTACCAAGCACGGAAGCAGATGAGACCGTTTTGTCCCGCCACCTGGGCCGGGAAGCCATCCGATGACCGCTAACTTCGCCAGCGGCACGGACGCTTGATACGTTCTGATCTACCTTGACCCGCCGTTTAACAGCAACCGGCGATGGCAAGGCGGCCGGCGTCCACGTTCCGGTATTAGATCCGAAAGTTGGTACGCCGGAGAAGCATGCTTGCAAGGCATCGAGGTCGCGGTAGGTGATTGCAAACAATGGGGAGTCCTTGTGGGGATAATGAGCGGTTTCAGCATCGACCAGCTATCCCGTTGGGAATGGGCCATACCATTGACGTATTCAGTCGGTGCCTGACCGGATTCCAGTTGTACGCCGCCGCGTAGAATCGTCCCACCATTTCGGTTTCAGCGAAGGTGGACTTAGCCACCAATCGACGGCATCGGGGTGCCCTTCCAGACGACCAAACCACGGGCGTCACTTCGACAGCTTCATCGACGAAACCGATTTCAAACTGGTCAGGCACGTAAATGGCAATAACCGCCGCGCATGCTTCGATGACTGGCAAAGAACACGGTCGGACGGGCCGACAACCCTAACCGGCTCATTATGCTTCGCACTCGTCCCAATTCGATTGATCTGACGATTGGTCAATTTGCCTGCCAACTCGGCGAGAATGGCATTGACGAGTTCTCTCTCGACCGCCGTTCGGGCCTTATCCAGGGCTTGGGAAAATGGTAGTTCGATCGGAGCCAATGGAGGTTCGCGGGGACTATTCCAGCCGCGCCAGACAGGTAATGTTCGAGCCATTCCGCGGCAACGCGGTAGTTCGCATGATTCGTGAGAACGGCAGAGCAATAATCCCCCACTGAAGCGGCCGGTCGATCCGGCTGCGGCGGACCAAAATGGGACCGCGTATAGCCTTCTGTCAGGGTTGCTCTGACTGGAAGGCGGGGGGGATGTATCGGGTGGAGTTGTACGCACGGGTTCGGCGGGCGTGTCATGTCGAGGGGATGAGCACCCGCGAGGCCTCGCGGGTGTTTGGTGTAGACCGCAAGACGGTCCGTAAGATGCTGTCGTTCTCGGTGCCGCCAGGGTATCGCCGAAGCGCGCCGCCGAGGCGGCCAAAGCTGGGTCCGTTCACGGGAATCATCGATCGGATCTTGGAAGACGATCGGACCAGCCACCGCAAGCAACGGCACACTGCGAAGCGCATCTTCGACCGCCTCCGGGACGAGTACGGTTTCACGGGCGGCTACACCATCGTGAAGGACTACGTTCGTGAGCAGGGGCTTCGGTCGCGTGAGGTGTTCGTGCCACTCTCCCATTCCCCCGGTCACGCCCAGGCGGACTTCGGCGAAGCGATGGCGGTGATCGGCGGCGCGTTACGGAAGATCCACTTCCTTGCCTTCGACCTTCCCCACAGTGATGGTTGCTTTGTTGCGGCCTATCCGGCGGAGACGACCGAAGCATTCTGCGATGGCCACAACGCGGCGTTTGCCTTCTTCGGCGGCGTCCCCCGATCCATCCTGTACGACAACACCAAGCTGGCGGTTGCCCGGATCCTGGGCGATGGGAAGCGGCAGCGAACGCGCGTCTTCACGGAGCTTCAGTCCCACTATCTGTTCGAGGACAGGTTCGGCCGGCCGGGAGCTATAGCTGAATCTTGACGGGGCGGTAAAAAGTTGTTGGCCGATGGCGTGCTTGTACAGGTCTTTGCGGTTCGGTGAAGAATATTTGCCTGTCTCCGCGTTGCTGGTGGATAAAACCTGATATTACCTATCCTTGGCTTCTCCTTGGCTTCGTTTTTTATGGTGCGATTGCCGCGCAGCGTCGGATATTGAGGCCGAGGGCACGCAGATTGACCACGTAGCGCATGGCCGGCATGCCGCGAATGCGTAGGTGAGCCAGGTTCATCTGGTACTTTAATCGCGACATGGTCGCTTCTATGCCGGCCCGCCATCTGTAGACGTCGCGGAAGGCATCGCTTTGTTCATAAAGCCGGCGCTTTTGGTTGGCAGCCCTGGCCGGGGTATATTGAAAGCGGGAAAATTGGCCGTCACGCTTGGCCGCCTGCACGGGACATCGCAGTATATCGGGACATTTTTGGCAGATGGAAAGGTCGAAACGGGCCTGCAGCTTGGCTTTGGCGAGCGAGGCTGAAACCGGTTCGACGTTATTGGGACAGCGCAAGACCAAGCCTTCTTCGTTGAGAGTGAAATCCTCCAACGTCAACCGTCCCGAGACGGCGCCTTTCGGCGGTCGCGCGGGCGCCACGAGATTGATGTTCTGTTCGCGCGTCAGAGCCATGTTGTCACTGGAACCGTAATGTGAATCACCCAGCATCACCGCCGGCGTCAGCGCGCGCTCGCTCAGATCATCCAGCGCATCGGCCAAGCGATGGCCGTCATGCACCGTCATCTTGTGGACCTCCACGTGGGTGATGAGGTCCGGTGTCGCGGCAACCGCCTCGTTACTGACATCTTCACAATAGGTTTCGACGATCTGCGCCATGTATCCTTGACCCTTGTGCGCGTTGTAGCTCGCGTCCGGGTCGGCCGGATTGCCGACGGTATCGCACGGCACATCCTTTGGATCTCGAATCGCGGCGCGCGTTGCGTCACGATCGCCATACTCATCATCAACGATCTCGAACTGATCGCGCAGAACCCTCTCCAGGATCGCAAAACTGAAAAGCTTTGCCGCCGCCGTGTCACGGAATTGCAGCACCAGGGCTAGGAGATACTGACCCGCTTCGCCGAGGCGCCGTTTTGAAACACTCGGCGCCGTATTCGCGAACGCGCCATTACCCTCGCGATCGACATAGCGGCGGATCACCTCCTTGCTGATCTGCTCGTGCAGACCGGGATGATATCGCTCAAGCTCACGGGCAAACTTCGAGATGCTCTCAACAACGATACCAAGTCGTGTCAGCGCCCGCATTGCCGAACGAAGGGCCGTCGAATCCATGCGTTGGTGGCTGGTATCGACAGAGAACCCCTGCACCAGCCGATCCGTCAAACACCGGAACAGCAATTCATCGAGACCTTGTTCGATAAACAGACGGCGATAGTTGCGCAGGGTTTTCTCACAGAAATAGCTGTCCGCTTCGCTGCGCACGTCCAAGGCATAGTGCCACGCCATATTGAAGGCCAGGGCCTCGACGGTCTCTGCATCGCTCAGATCGTGCAGCTGCTGCAAAAGCAAGACCCCGATGACAACGTGTAGATCCTTCGATGGTCGGCCCATGCGTTCATCAAGGTGACGGCAAAGATCGTCAACCGGAAGTTCGACAAGCAGATGGTTCCGAAAAACCCCGGCCCAGGATTGCTCCATCAGGCGCCGACGTTTGTCCCCGAAATCGGACCAGCGATCAAACAATTCCCCAGTCCGTCGGTCGCGTAAAGTAAACATGCACAATTATAATCCAGCCGACTCTCATGAGGAATCGACTTTTTACCGCCCCGTCGAATCTTGGTGATGGAGAATGAAGGCGGCGTATCCTGGCGTTGATGAAGACGCCAATTTTCCGAAGAAAGGGATACGCCATGAAAGACGATACAGTTGTTGCGTTGCGCCAGCCAGAGTCATTTTCCGACGATCCGCTGACGGAGATATTGCGCGCCGGCGCCCGGCAGTTGCTTGGCCAGGCGATTGAAGCGGAAGTTGCCGCCCATATTGAAGCCCATGCCGATTTGACCGACGCTTCGGGCCGGCGCCGTATTGTCCGTCACGGGCACATGCCGGAACGCGAGGTTCAGACCGGGATCGGAGCTGTGACGGTGAAGCGGCCAAGAGTGCGAGACCGAGATCCACAGGCCACGGGCGGGCGCATCCGTTTCACGTCATCGATCCTGCCGCCTTATCTCAGGCGCGCCAAGTCGGTCGAGGCGCTTCTGCCCTGGCTTTATCTGAAGGGCATCTCCAGCGGCGACTTTTCGGAGGCCCTGGCGGCGCTGCTGGGACCGGACGCGCCGGGCCTGACGGCCAGCACCATTGGCCGGCTGAAAGCGGTCTGGTGGGACGAATACGAAGCCTGGCAAAAGCGCGACCTTTCGGCTCGGCGCTACGTCTATTTTTGGGCCGACGGGGTCTACTTCTCGCCTCGCATGGACCATGACAAACAGTGTGTTCTGGTGATCATCGGCGCCGACGCCATGGGCAACAAGGACATCGTCGGCATGGTCGACGGTTATCGAGAGAGCGCGCAAAGCTGGAAGGAACTGCTGCTTGATCTCAAGCGCCGGGGCTTGGAGACCGGCCCCGAGTTGGCCGTCGGCGACGGCGCCTTGGGCTTCTGGAAGGCGCTACGCGAGGTTTACGGAGAGACCAGGGTGCAGCGTTGCTGGGTCCACAAGACCGCCAACGTGCTCAACCAGATGCCCAAATCCCTGCAGGCCAAAGCCAAGGGCCATCTGCACGACATCTGGATGGCCGAGACTAGGGCCGACGCCGAAGCCGCCTTCGACTTCTTCATCGCAGCCTACGGCGCAAAATACCACAAGGCCGCAGAGCGCCTGGTCAAGGACCGTGAACGCCTGCTGAGCTTCTACGACTTCCCGGCCGAGCACTGGAAGCACATCCGCACCACCAACCCCATCGAAAGCACCTTCGCCACGGTGCGCCTGAGGACCGTGAAGACCAAGGGGTGCCTGAGCCGCAAGACGGCGCTCGCCATGGCCTTCAAACTGATCTTGAGTGCCAGGCGGAAATGGCGGAAGCTGGACGGATCAAATCAACTCGCCGAACTCGTCGAAGGAGTGCCGTTCAAGGACGGAATCAAGATAACCAAACACGCCGCCTGATAGCTCCGTCACCAACTTTCGGACATAGCTCGCCGGCCGGGCAAGGGCAACGACAAGGGCAAGGTCGAGGGACTGGTCGGCTTCATCCGGCGGAACTTCCTGGTCCCCGTCCCGCGTGCCGAGAGCTTCGCGGCCCTCAACGATGCTCTCGCCGAACAGTGCCGCCGGCGCCAGGCGGCGCGGCTGCGGGGCCACAAGGAGACCATCGGCGAGCGTCTCGAGCGGGATCGTCAAGTTCTCTTGCCATTGCCGCCTGCTCCCTATGATGCCTGCGATAAGCGCCCTGGACGGGCGAGTTCGCTGTCGCTGGTGCGTTACCGCAGCAACGACTATTCCGTGCCCGTGGCCTACGGCCACCGTGAGGTGCTCATCCGGGGCTACGTCGATGAGGTGGTGATCAGCTGCGGGGCCGAGGTGATCGCCCGGCACCGCCGGTCCTACGACAGCGAGGACCTGATCTTCGACCCGCTGCATTACCTGCCCTTGATCGAGCAGAAGATCGGCGCCCTCGACCAGGCCGCGCCATTGGCGGGCTGGGACCTGCCCGAGGCCTTCATCACTCTGCGGCGGCTCCTCGAAGCTCGTATGGGCAAGGCAGGCAAGCGCGAGTACGTCCAGGTGCTCCGTCTACTGGAGACCTTCCGGCTCGAGGAGGTCGAGGGTGCGGTCGGCGACGCCCTGCGGCTCGGCGCAATCGGCTTTGATGCGGTGAAGCACCTGGTACTGTGCCGCATCGAGCGGCGGCCGCCCAGGCTCAACCTCGACGTCTATCCGTATCTGCCGCGCGCCCGGGTCGCGATGACGTCCGCCAAGTCGTACATGAGCCTGCTGTCGGGGCTCGGCGCATGACCGACACACCGCAAGTGCTGCTCGCCCACCACCTCAAGACGCTGAAGCTGCCGACCTTCCTGCGCGAGTACGACAAGATCGCCCGGCAGTGCGCCTCGGAAGGCGTCGATCACGTCCGCTACCTGTTGAGACTCGCCGAGCTCGAGCTGATCGACCGCGAGCGCCGCATGGTCGAGCGGCGCATCAAGGCGGCGCGCTTCCCCGTGGTCAAGAGCCTCGACAGCTTCGACTTCAAGGTCATCCCCTCGCTCAACAAGGCGCTGGTCCTGGAGCTGGCCCGCTGCGAGTACATCGAGCGCCGCGAGAACCTCATCGCGCTCGGCAACAGTGGGACCGGCAAGACCCACATCGCCCTCGGTCTCGGCCTGGCGGCCTGCCAGAAGGGCCTCTCGGTCGGCTTCATCACCGCCGCCGCGCTGGTCCACGAACTCATCGAGGCCCGCGATGACAAGCAGCTGCTGAGGTTCCAGAAGAAGCTCGCCACCTACAAGCTTCTGATCGTCGACGAACTCGGCTTCGTGCCGCTGTCGAAGACCGGCGCCGAGCTGTTGTTCGAGGTGTTCAGCCAACGCTACGAGCGGGGCTCGACCCTGGTCACTACCAATCTGCCCTTCGACGAATGGACCGAGGTGTTCGGCTCCGAGCGCCTCACCGGCGCGCTCCTCGATCGCCTCACCCACCACGTCAACATCCTCGAGATGAACGGTGACAGCTACAGGCTCAACCAGAGCCGCAGGCGTCAAACCCCGACTGCTAACTGAACCGACCACCCAGCCCACGCTTGACCCCGTGGGCCCACAGGTCCCTCCCGCGCGCGCCGCCGCGTCAGCCTGTTGAGGGCACGCCGCGTCGCGCGCGGGGCCCTCCCGTGGACTACGGGGACAAGCCCGCAGCCGCCAAGCGGTCCCTTCTTACACCGCCGAGGTGGTCCCTTTTTGCTCCGCCATTGACAATTCGCCGCGACGATCTTTTCGGCCGTCTCCCTGACGTCGGCGAGGTACTGAGTGTATCGCACCCGGTTCCTTGGACACAAGTTTGTCTCATGCGGCGGGCCTGAGTGACATCGCGGTGTGCCACGCCTGACGAGCTTGAGCGGGGCTCAGGTAGCCGTTCTTCTCCACGATCCACTGGGCATTGTACTGTTCGACGAACCCGCGGACGGCGTTCCGCAGCTCCGCGATGTTGCGGTAGATGCGGCCATGGATGATCTGTTCCTTGAGCGTGCGATTGAACCTCTCGGCGACGCCGTTGGTCTGGGGCTGTTCGACGAAGGCGTAGGACGGCTGGATGCCCCAGAACTTGATCTGGTTGGTGAAGTGGTCCGACAGATACTGGGAGCCGTGATCCATCCGCAAGGCCAGCCCCCGCGCCGCACCGGCGGAGGTCGAGGCATACAGCCTCGCAAGCCCCATGGAGATCGGCTGAAGGGCGGCGAAGCGGTCGCCTCGCTTGCACACATGCCAGCCGACGCACTCGGCGTTCCAATGCTCGATGGCGGTGAATATCCAGCCCCAGCCGTCGTCCACCGTGAACACCCGAACGCCGTCCGTGCCCCACATGAGGTTGGGGGCATGGGTGATGATCTCACCGACATGGGGATTTCCGCCACGGCGGCGGCAGCGATGGGGCGAGAGCAGGTTGTTCTCGCGCATCACCCGGAGCCCCCGCTTGCGGGAAACACGGATGCCACGACAGACCCGAAGCCGAGCCCAGACCTTGCGGTGTCCCTCGCCCTCCCAGGGGGATGCCTCCAGGTCGGCCTCGATGGCCACCAGCAGAGCCTCGTCCGAGATCGAGGGCTTCGGTCCCCGGCGCTTTGCTGGTGGGCGCTCAGCGGTGGCCTGCTGCCGGGATTTCATGGCGTAGAACGAGGAACGGGCAAAACCCCAGGCCGCACAGACCCGCTGGAGGCCGTAGGCCAAACCCGTGCCGGGAGAGGTGGCGGCACTCATCGCCGCGACCTCCGCCGCCCCAAAGGGCCGGACGTCTCCGTCTTGGCCTCCAGCAGTTCCACCTGCATGATCAACTCCCCGATCCGCTTCATGGCGATGTCCAGTTCCGCCTTCACCGGATCGCCCTTGCGTTCCTTGAGCGAGGCATCGATCCCGGCGATCGCCTTCTCACGCCACTGCTCGAGCCGGAAAATCTCCACGCCCAACTGCCGCGACAAAAGTTCCACCGGCTCGCCACGCAAAAACCGCAGGGCAACCTCACGCTTGCGCGTCACCGTCCACCGCTGGCCAAGTCCCAGCGGGCCTGCCGGCGAAACCTGGCCCGGGGAAAACGTGGACGAGCCAAGCTCGCCCTCGTTTACCACAGGCCCATCAACAGCAACTTTGTTCTCAAAATTGTCGGTCATGTTCCGGTCCTCCTTGGACACTTCGATTAAGCCAATTCTGTGTCCAAGGAAATCGGGTCCGACTCAGGCGAGGTACTGAGGGTCACAACCGGACCCGAGGGGTGGATGATGAGTTGGCATTGTTCGTTCCTCTCAACAATCTCCGCAGTGGCGTCGCGCCACGTTGGATGTCGTGGATTCTCTAAATGCTGGAATTTTTCCTACCATCGGATGGGAATATGTCAAGAACATAAACGGAACTTACAATTCATCCGTGCATCGAAGGCCGGGCGGTCGCGTGCCGCCTGGTGCCGATTACACCGTGGCGAAGCGACAAGCAGCGACTGGACGTGCCGCAGACGGCACGGGCCGCTGTAATCCACCCGGAAATGCGCTATATCAGGGATGGGCGCCGGCGCGGCGGCTGATGCCGCCGGCGCCCAGGAGGAACTTCGATGGCGCTCGCGGCGGTCAGCCTCGACGACAAATACGCGCTCGACGAGGGGCGCATCTATCTCACCGGCACCCAGGCGCTGGTCCGGCTGCCGATGATGCAGCGCCAGCGCGACGTCGCCGCCGGGCTGAACACGGCATGCTTCATCTCGGGCTATCGCGGCTCGCCGCTCGGCGGCTTCGACCGCGAGCTGTGGAGCGCCAAGCGTTTCGTCGAGCGCAACCACATCCACTTCCAGCCCGGCGTCAACGAGGACCTCGCCGCGACCGCGGTGTGGGGCAGCCAGCAGGTCGGCCTGTTCCCGGGCGCCAAATACGACGGCGTCTTCGCCATGTGGTACGGCAAGGGGCCGGGCGTCGATCGCTCGGGCGACGCGCTCAAGCACGGCAACATGGCCGGCACGGCGCCGGCGGGTGGCGTGCTCGCGCTGGCCGGCGACGACCACGCCTGCAAGTCGTCGACCCTGCCGCACCAGTCGGAATACGCCTTCATGGACGCCCAGATCCCGGTGCTCAACCCGGCCGGCGTGCAGGAGTTCCTCGACCTCGGTCTCTACGGCTGGGCGATGTCGCGCTACGCCGGGACCTGGGTCGCCCTGAAAGCGGTCGCCGAGACGCTCGACAGCTCGGCCTCGGTCACGGTCGACCCCGCGAGGGTGACGATCGCGCTGCCCGACGATTTCGAGATGCCGCCGGGCGGCCTCAACATCCGCTGGCCCGACGCGCCGATGGACCAGGAATACCGGTTGCACCGCCACAAGGTCTATGCCGCGCTGGCGTTTGCCCGCGCCAACCGCCTCGACCGCACGGTGATCGACGCGCCGCGACCCCGGCTCGGCATCGTCACCACCGGCAAGTCGTACCTCGACGTGCGCCAGGCGCTCGACGATCTCGGCATCGACGATGCGCTCGCCGCCGAGATCGGCATCCGGCTCTACAAGGTCGCCATGCCGTGGCCGCTCGAGCCCGAGGGCGCGCGCGCCTTCGCCGAGGGGCTAGAGGAGATCCTCGTCGTCGAGGAGAAGCGCGCCTTGATCGAGAACCAACTCAAGGAGCAGCTCTACAACTGGGACCCGGCGGTCCGCCCGCGCGTCATCGGCAAGTTCGACGAGGCCGGCGAGTGGATCCTGCCCTCGGTCGACGAGCTGACGCCGGCGCGTGTCGCGCGCGCCATCGCCGCGCGCATCGGCCGTTTCTTCACCTCCGAGACGATCGTCCAGCGGCTCGCCTTCCTCGAGGCCAAGGAGAAGGCGATGGCGGGGCGCGCCGCGCCGATCGAGCGCATGCCCTACTTCTGCTCGGGCTGCCCGCACAACACCTCGACCAAGGTGCCCGAGGGCAGCCGCGCGCTGGCCGGCATCGGCTGTCACTACATGGCGATGTGGATGGACCGCGAGACCGACACCTTCACCCAGATGGGCGCCGAGGGCGTCACCTGGGTCGGCCAGGCGCCGTTCACCGACACGCCGCACGTCTTCCAGAACCTCGGCGACGGCACCTATTTCCACTCGGGCTTGCTGGCGATCCGCGCCGCGCTGGCGGCGAACGTCAACATCACCTACAAGCTGCTCTACAACGACGCCGTGGCGATGACCGGCGGCCAGCCGGTCGACGGCCAGCTCAGCGTGCCACAGATCACCCACCAACTCTACGGCGAGGGCGTGCGCCGCATCGCCGTGGTCTCGGACGAGCCCGAGAAATACCCGCGCGACACCGATTTCGCCGACGGCGTGACGATCCACCACCGCGACGAGCTCGACCGCCTGCAGCGCGAGCTGCGCGAGCTGTCCGGTACCTCGGTGCTGATCTACGACCAGACCTGCGCGACCGAGAAGCGGCGCCGCCGCAAGCGCGGCACGATGCCCGACCCGGCACGCCGCGTGGTCATCAACACGGCGGTCTGCGAGGGCTGCGGCGACTGCGGCATCGCCTCGAACTGCCTGTCGGTGATCCCGGTCGAGACCGAGTTCGGCCGCAAGCGCGTGATCGACCAGTCGTCGTGCAACAAGGACTTCTCCTGCCTCAACGGCTTCTGCCCGAGCTTCGTCACCGTCGAGGGTGGGTCCTTGCGCAGGCCGCAAGCCCGCGTGCGCGACGTCGTCGCCGAACTGCCAGAGCCCGACCTGCCGGCGCTCGAGACGCCCTACGGCATCCTGATCACCGGCGTCGGCGGCACCGGCGTGGTGACGATCGGCGCGCTGATCGGCATGGCGGCACATCTCGAGGGCAAGGGCGTCACCGTGCTCGACATGGCCGGATTGGCGCAGAAATACGGCGCCGTGATCAGCCATTTGCGCATCGCCCGAAGGCCCGGGGACATCCACGCCGTGCGCATCGCCGCCGGCGGCGCGCGACTTCTTCTCGGCTGCGACCTGGTGGTCGCCGCCGGCTTCGATTCGCTCGCCAAGGGGACGCCGGGCGAGACCCACGTGGTGGTCAACGCCCACGAATCGCCGACCGGCGCGTTCACGCGCGATCCGGATCTCGAGTTTCCCGGCGCCGAGCTGCGCCGGCTGGTCGCCGACGTGGCGGGGTCCGGCAACGTCGAGTTCCTCGATGCGACGCGGCTCGCCACCGCGCTCTTGGGCGACTCGATCGCGACCAACCTGTTCCTCGTCGGCCTGGCCTACCAGAAGGGCCTGGTGCCGGTCTCGCACGAAGCGATCGAGCGCGCCATCGAGCTCAACGGCGTCGCCGTCGAGGCCAATCTGCGCGCGCTGCGCTGGGGCCGGCTGTGCGCCATCGACCGCGACGCGGTCGAGGCGGCGGCGGCCGAGGCGGCACCCGCGTCGGCCGAGGCACCAATGTCGGCGAGCCTCGACGAGATCGTCGCGCGCCGCACGGCCGACCTGACCGGCTACCAGAACGCGGCCTATGCCGGGCGCTATTCCGGTCTGGTCGAGCGCGTGCGCGAGGCCGAAACGGCATCGGCCGGCGGCATGACCGGCCTCGCCGAGGCGGTCGCGCGCTATTATCACAAGCTGCTCGCCTACAAGGACGAATACGAGGTCGCCCGGCTCTACACCGGCGATGCGTTCCGCCGCCAGATCGCCGAGCAGTTCGAGGGTGATTTCAAACTCCGATTCCACCTGGCGCCGCCACTGATCGCCGCGCGCGACCCGGACAGCGGCCACCTCAAAAAATCGGCCTACGGGCCGTGGATGATGGCCGCCTTCCGCGTCTTGGCCAGGTTCAAGGGGCTGCGCGGCAGCGCCTTCGACCCGTTCGGCTACGCGCCCGATCGGCGCACCGAGCGCCGCCTGATCGTCGAGTATGAGGCGGTCGTCGAGGCGCTGATCGCCGGCCTCGACCACGACAACCACGCGCTCGCCGTCGAGATCGCGACGATCCCCGAGCACATCCGCGGTTACGGCCACGTCAAGGCGGCGCATCTCGCCACCGCCAAGGCGCGCGAGGCCGACCTGCTGGCCGCCTTCCGCAAGCCCAGCCCCCACGCCGACGCGGCCGAGTAGCATCGCCCGATTTGCCCAAGCTCGTCATCTTCGACGTCGACGGCACACTGTTGCACAGCAACGCGGCCGACGAGACGTGCTTCGTCCGCGCCTTCGCCGAGGCGCTCGACATCGCCGCGATCGACACCAACTGGCTGGCCTACAAACACACCACCGATTCAGGCATCACCGAGCAGGTCTTCCGCGAGCGGCTCGGGCGCGGCCCGAGGGCCGATGAGATCGCGCGGCTCCAGGACCGCTTCGGCGCGCTGCTCGGCGCCGAGCTGGCGCGCCGGCCGGATGGCGCCGCGCCGGTCGCCGGCGCCGCCGCGATGCTCGCCGCCCTGCCCGACGGCTGGGCGCCGGCGATCGCGACCGGCGGCTGGCGCGCCACGGCACGGCTCAAGCTGGCGACCGCCGGGCTCGACGTCGCCAATATTCCATCGGCCTTCGCCGAGGACGGGCCTTCGCGCGCGCGCATCGGTTCGACCGCTTGGCGGCGCGCGCGCGAGTACTACGGCGTCGCCGCTTTCGATCGCGTGGTCTGCATCGGCGACGGCGCCTGGGACGCCCACGCGGCCGCCGAACTCGGCCTGCCGCTGGTCGGTGTCGCCAGCGGGTCGGGCGCCAGCACGCTGTACAGCGAGGGCGTCAGCCATGTGATCGTCGATTTCACCGACGTCGGGGGCTTCGCCGAGGCGCTCGAGCAGGCTACGGTGCCGGTCGCGGGCCGGCGCACCAAGCGGCTGGCTGCAACGGACTGAACCGCATGCAGGACTACGACGACCTCGCCCATGACTACGCCGCGCACCGGCGCGCCGAGCCGATCGTCGTCGCGGCGCTGATCGCGGGCGGCGCGGTCGGCCGGGCGACGCGGGTGCTCGAGGTCGGCTGCGGCACCGGCAACTACATCGGCGCGATCGCGGCGGAATCCGGATGTTCGATCGCCGGTGTCGACGTCTCGACCGAGATGCTGGCCTTCGCGCGCCATCGCTGCATCGGCGTCACGCTGACCGAGTGCCCCGCCGAACGGCTCGCATTACCCGACGGCGCGCATGATTTCGTCTATACGGTCGACGCGATCCACCACTTCGCCTCGACCAGCGCGTACTTCCGCGAGGCGGCGCGCGTGCTCGCGCCGGGCGGCCGGATCGCGTCGGTGACGCACTCGGCCGAGTTGTTGCGGGCGGGCGCCGTGTTGTCGCGCTACTTCCCCGAAACGATCGAAGCCAACATCGCGCGCTATCCGCCGCTCAGCCAACTCAAGGACGAGATGGCGTGTGCCGGTTTCGCCGAGATCGACGACCAGGTGGTCACGTTCGAGGCCGAGATCACCGACGCCGAGATGTACGCCAGCAAGGCGAACTCGACGCTGCATCTGATCTCGAAAGAGGCCTTCGAGCGCGGCATGGCGCGGATGAAGCACGATCTCACCAGAGGCCCGATCGCGGGAACGCGCGCCTATCTCGTCCTCTGGGGCGCCAAGGCACCGGGCCCGTGAAGCGCTGCGCCTGCGGCGTCCTGGTCCGCGACGGCCGGGTCCTGTTGGGCAAACGCGCCGCCGGCCGGGCGCTCTATCCCGGCGTCTGGGACGTCTTCGGCGGCCACCAGAAGGCCGGCGAGACAATCGCCGAGACGCTGGTGCGCGAGCTCGCCGAAGAGCTCGACGTGACGCCGCTCGACTATGTCGAGCTCGCCGTGCTCGACGAGCCGCAGCCGGACGTCTACGGCGCGCGCGCCTATCATTTCTTCGTCGTGACCGCGTGGCGCGGCCCGGGCCCGACCATGCTCGGCGACGAGCATACCGAAATCGGCTGGTTCACGGTCGATCAGGCGCTCGCCCTGGACCTCGCGCTCCCCGCTTACAGGGACCTGCTACAATCGATCGAAAGGTAGGCTGCTTGTCGCCCCGTGAACGGCATGAAGATGCGCGCTGGCCTCATTCGTCTCGTCGTTGCCGCCGTCCTTGCGGTCGCGTCGCCCTGCGCGCTTGCCGCGCAGGCCGGCGATGGACCCCGGGCGTGGGCGGTCGACCCGGCGACGCCGGGCGACGACCGGCCGCCGGTCGGCCGGTCCCTGTTCGATGCGCTGGTCACCGAGGTGGTCGACGGGGCGCCCGCCTACCGGGTGCCGTACCCGTTCGCCGCGCTAACCGACGCGATCGCACGCCACGCGCCGGTCAGGCAGCTCCTCGTCCCGATGGGGCGCGCGTTGCAGCGCCACGCCGCGGCGCCCGATTTCTTCCGTCACCCGCGCATCGTCCTCGCCGTCGACAGCGAGGGCGGGAGCACCGGCATGCGGTTCAAGGACCGCCTCTACCTCGGCTATCAGGAGAAGACCGAAAGCATCGAGGTGATCAGCTACAACGCAGCCGCCGGCCGCTTCGAGTTCCAGATCGTCGAGGACTACGCGGCCGGCAAGACGCCCCGCGTGGTCTACGCCAACCGGACGCTGTGCATCGGCTGCCACCAGAACCAGGGGCCGATCTTCTCCGAGCCCTTGTGGGACGAGACCAACGCGAACCCGGGCGTCGCCGAACGCCTCGCCGAGGTGCGAGCCGACTTCCACGGCGTGCCGGTCGCGCCCGGACCGCGGGCGATGGAGACCGCGCTCGCCGTCAACCGCGCCACCGACCGCGCCAACCTGTTCGCCGCCTATCAGCTGCTGTGGCGGGAGAGCTGCGGCGACGGGCCGCCTGGCATTCGCTGCCGCGCCGCGCTCTTCGCCTTCGCGCTGCAATACCGCATGAGCGGCGCGCGGCACTACGACGCCGGGTCGCCGCGCTTCGCCGACGAGCTCGCGCCGTGGCTGCTGGCGCAGTGGCGGACGCGCTGGCCGGCGGGGCTCGCCATCCCCGACCCCGGCATCCCGAACCGCGATCCGATCGCGTTCGGCGACCGCGTCCCCGCCGAGCTCGATCCGCTGACGCCCAGGCCGCCGCTCGAGGTTTGGCCGCTTTCGGAGACCAGCGACATCGGCCGGCTGATCGCGGGCCTCGCGGAATTCCTCGCCCCCGCCGACGTCGCGCGGCTCGATGAATTCCTGTTCGAGCAAGGGCGGAATATGAACGGCCCGCGACGGAACTTAAGCGCATCCTGCGCGATGACCGGCTACGACCTCGCCGGCTGGGCGTATCGCGTGCGCTTCCAATGCGGCGGATCGGAGCCCGACGAATTTTCCGTGGACGGGCAATTCTACATCAAGGAGGGCGAGCCGCTCCGGGGCAAGGTCAACCGCCTGTGGATCGAAGGCGCCGAGACGTTCGACGAGATCGACCTCGCGGGCGGCGGGATCGCGCAACATGACGGCCAATTCACCGCCGCGTTGCGGCTCAGGCAAAGTTTCGGCGGCCGCCACCCCCGACGAGCGGACGGCGCCGCCCTCGAGAGCCTGACGCTCAGCTGGCGCGCGCTCGGCGAGGAGCTCACCGACCCCTCGGCTGAGACGTCGCGCCAGGCCGATACCGGCGACGCATCGCTCGCGGTGATCGACGATTTCGCGCCGGTCCACGACGCGATCGCCGCGATGGCGAACGACAGCGCGGCAGGCCGGCTCGACGTCTTCGCCGCCAAGCCGTTCCGCCGCGCGGACCTGATGCGCGCGCTGTTCGCCGAATTGGCAATCGCGCCGTTCGCGTCGTGCTGCGAGGCTGACGGTGGCCTGCCGCCGATCGCTTTGCCGCGAGACCGGGCGACCACCGAATCCGGCTCGGGGGTGCTGTCGACGTTCTTCCGTTATTGTGCACGCTGCCACGGCTCGGCCGACCGCTTCCCGCCGAACTTCCTGCACGGCGATGCCCAGCGGGTTTCGGCCAATCTGACCCATTGCGCGCCGCGGCTCTACTACCGCCTGCGCATGTGGCGGGCGCAACCCGGGAACCGGGCCAAGACGCCGATGCCGCCCGTCGGCTTCCTACAGGAGCTGAATATCTCCGCCATGCGCTGGCGCGACGGCCCCGAGCTCGCGAGCCTCGATCGAAATGTCGAAGCCATGCTGGGGATCGAGGCCGAGAGCGTTGTGAGCGGCGACTACGAAGACCTGCGCGGGTGCCTACCCGACGCCGAGTGAGGCCGCCGGCTCAGCCAGCACAACCCGCCATAAACGTAAGCAGTATACATATATACGAGTAGCGAGCCGCCGTTAAATGTATACTGCTTACGTTTAATGAGGGGCGCCGCCAACTCAGCCGGCGCGGATCATGTCGGCGGCCTTCTCGCCGATCATCATGGCCGGTGCGTTGGTATTGCCCGAGACCAGCCGCGGCATGATCGAGCAGTCGACCACGCGCAGCCCCTCGACGCCGTGGACGCGCAGCTCGGCGTCGACAACGGCGGCCGGGTCGCCGCCCATCTTGCAGGTGCCGACCGGATGGAAGATGGTCGAGCCGGTCTCGCGCACATAGGCCAGCAAATCGTCGTCGCCGACCACATCCGGGCCGGGCTTCAGCTCCTCGGCGATATGCGGTCTTAGCGCCGGTTGGCGGGCGATCTCGCGCGCCAGCTTCATGCCCGCCACCATGGTATCGCAGTCGAGCTGGGCCGACAGATAATTGGGCTGGATCGCCGGCGGCGCCGTCGGGTCGGGCGAGGCGATCGTCACCGTGCCCCGGCTCTCGGGGCGGAGCTGGCACACCGATGCGGTGATGCCGGGAAAATTGTGCATCCCCGGATCGCCCGACTGCATGCCCGAGACCGGCCGGTCCGAGCTGAACGGCAGCAGGTGGAACTGGACGTCGGGGGTCTCGAGTTCGGGCCGGGTGCGCGCGAAGACGCCGACCTGGCCGGCGCAGATCGTCATCGGCCCGGTGCGGAACAGCGCATAGCGAAGCGCGATGCGCAGCTTGCCCCAGACCGACCCGAGCTCGTCGTTGATCGTGCACGGCTTGAGGCAGCGGTAAACGTTCTTGGCCTGCAGGTGGTCCTGCAGGTTGGCGCCGACGCCGTCGAGCGCGTGCACCACATCGATGCCGTGTTCGCCGAGCAGCGCGCCCGGTCCGATGCCCGAGAGCTGCAGGAGCTGCGGCGAGTTGATCGAGCCGCCCGAGAGGATCACCTCGCGCCGGGCATGCGCGGAACGCGGCGCGCCGTCTTGGCTGTATTCGACGCCGACCGCGCGCCGGCCCTCGAAACGCACCCGGCTGGCCAGCGCATGGATGTCGATGCGCAGGTTGGGCCGCTTGCGCGCCGGCTTGAGATAGCCGACCGCGGCGCTGCAGCGTCGGCCATTGCGGCTGGTCAGCTGGTACGGGCCGGCGCCTTCCTGGGTCGGTCCGTTGAAGTCGTCGTTGCGCGGCAGCCCGGCCTCGACGGCGGCCTCGATATAGGCGTCGCAGACCTCGCGGTCGTCGGTCAGGTTGGCGACGCCGAGCGGCCCGCCGACGCCGTGCAGCGAGTCGGCGCCGCGCTCCTGGTCCTCGGACTTCTTGAAGTAGGGCAGCACGTCGTCCCATGCCCAGCCGACATTGCCGAGCTGGCGCCAATGGTCGTAGTCCCGGTGCTGGCCGCGGATGTAGATCAGGCCGTTGATCGATGACGAGCCGCCGAGCACCTTGCCGCGCGGCCAGATGTGGGTACGGCCGTTGACGCCGGGGTCGGGCTCAGTCGCGTAGTTCCAGCTCAGCTCGGGGTCGAACATGGTGCGGAAATAACCGACCGGAATGTGGATCCACGGGTTGCGGTCCTTGCCGCCGGCCTCGAGCAGCAGCACCTTGTTGTTGGGATCCTCGGTGAGCCGGCTGGCGACAGCGCAGCCGGCCGAGCCGGCGCCGACGACGATGTAATCGAATTCCTGATCGCTCATGATGCGATGATGCGGCGAAGTGCCGGCCGTGGCTACCCGAATCCGCGTCTCAGGCGATGCCGCCGACGTCCGTCATGGCCCCATCCACGCCGCCTGCCCCGGAAAACCGATGCCCGGCCATGGCGGGGCCAGGCGCGCGCCTTGCACAGCGGCGGCGCCGGTGGGACGCAAGCGGGGCCGTCGCCTGGCGACGTTCCGGTTTGAGATGTGATGCACCGAACGCGCAACGCGGACTCGAATGTCGACTTTCGGAGTACCAACGGACGCTCAGGCCTACCCCTTGGAATGTCCGGGTATAGCTGCCGCCTCAACCGGTCGATGCAACACAAGCGTTGAATCTCTCTGCCGGTGTTTCAAACCCCAAGGTTTTGCGTGGCCGTTCGTTGAGCTGACGCGCCACTTTGTTCAGATGAGCCTGCGAGTATACCGACACGTCGGTGCCTTTGGGGAAGTACTGTCTGAGCAGGCCATTAGTGTTCTCATTGGAACCCCGTTGCCACGGGCTTTGCGGATCACAGAAGTAGACATCGATGTCGGTCGCCAAGCTGAACCGGCGATGGTCCGCGAGTTCCTTGCCCCGGTCCCAGGTCAGGGACTTGTAGAGCTCGGTCGGCAGCTTCCTCGCCTGCCTGATGAGCGCGGATACCACTGTCAGGGTTTCCTTGTTGGCAACCTTTACCAACATCACGTAACGCGTTTGACGTTCGACCAGGGTCGCGATGTAGCTGTTCTTCGATCCCGACAACAGATCACCTTCCCAGTGACCCGGCACCGCCCGATCTTCGACCGAGGCCGGGCGCTCACGGATCGACACCATGTCCGTGATTTGACCCCGGCCAACGGCTTTCCGGCGCGCCTCTTTCGAGCGTCGGATCGTGCGCTTCGATCGAAGATGCTGAAGCAGCTCCTTCTTAAGCACACCGCGGGCTTGAACAAACAAACTGCGATAGATCGTCTCGTGAGACACCTGATAAGACCCAGCTCCTGGATGCGCTCGCTTGAGCCATCCGGCGATCTGCTCCGGTGACCAGTTCAACCCGAGCTTCATCGCCACCACCCGCCGCATCCCCGAACTCAGTGCCAGCTTACATCGCTTCGGGCGTCGCGCTCGAGCCCAGGCCATGTCATCGGCAAGCGCGGCACGATACTGATCATAACCGCCATTGCGGCGAACTTCCCGGCTCACCGTCGAGGGCGACCGGCTCAGCAACAACGCCATCGATCGGATCGAGTGCCGGGCCACGATCCCCCGTGAGATCTCCTCGCGTTCCCATAGGCTCAACGCCAGCCGCGAGCGCCGTCGTGGCGAAGGCCGGATCCCGCCGTGCGGCGATAGTTGGAAATAAATCGACGACGACGGCTTACCAAACACCCGACCAATCGCCTTCAACGACTCCCCGCGTTGCCAGCGGTCCCAAAGCTCCGTCTTCTCTGCCGAACTGAACCCTCGACCATTTCTTCGCGTCATCTGCATACACTCCATCTCTTCGTTCAAGATAAAGTGTTGCGTCGACCCATTGATACCAGTGAGCCTATGAAATCACCTTCATGATCCATGGATAGGCGCAGAGGGTTCGCATACGATCCGGTTCTGCGATGAGGTCGATCCATGCTTGGCAACAGGCGTCGATGATGGCCTCGGTGTCGTCGAGGACGCGGAGCGATAGGAAGCGTTCGCGTAGGTAGAGCCAAACCCGCTCGACGGGGTTGAGTTCGGGACGAGCTATAACCGAATCTTGTGTACGGCGTTGAAATGAAGGCGGCGTATCCTGGTGATTGTTGATGTCACCACTTGAGCTAAGCCAAGGAAGGATACGCCATGAAAGAGAATACCGTTGTTGCTTTTCAAAACCCATCTGATTTTCAGAAAGATCCGTTGACGGAAGTCCTACAAGCTGGAGCTCGCGAGTTGTTGGCCCAAGCCGTTGAGGCCGAGGTCTCCGTGTTTTTGGGTAGCCATGCGGCGCTTGTTGACGCCGCCGGCCGCCGCCGGGTTGTCCGCAATGGATATCTGCCGGAACGCTTCATCCAGACCGGGATCGGCCCGGTGAGCGTGCGCCAACCCCGTGTGCGGGACCGGGGGGACGGCGCCATCCGCTTCACGTCGGCGATCCTGCCGCGCTATCTGCGCCGCGCCAAGAGCCTGGAAGACCTTTTGCCATGGCTGTATCTGAAGGGCATTTCCACCGGCGACTTCGGGGAAGCCTTGGCGGCGCTCCTGGGGAGCTCCGCGCCGGGGCTTTCGGCCTCCACGATCACCCGGCTGAAAGAGGTCTGGGGGGTTGAGGCGGAGCGCTGGCAACGGCGCGACCTCACGGCCAAGCGCTACGTCTATTTCTGGGTGGACGGCATCTATTTCAGCGCCCGCATGGAGGAAGAGAAGCAGTGCATCCTGGTGATCGTCGGGGCCACGGACAAGGGACAGAAGGAACTGATCGCCATCGCCGACGGCTATCGCGAAAGTGAGCAGTCCTGGCTCGAAGTTCTGCTCGATCTCAAGCGGCGCGGCCTTGAAATGGGTCCGCAACTGGCGCTCGGCGACGGCGCGCTCGGCTTCTGGAAGGCGCTCCGCCAAGTCTACCCAGGCGCCCGCGAGCAACGCTGCTGGGTTCACAAGACGGGCAACGTCTTGAACAAGCTGCCCAAGGGTCTGCAAAAGAAAGCCAAGGGGCGCCTGCAAGACATCTGGATGGCCGAAACCAGGAAGGATGCCGAGAGCGCCTTCGACTTCTTCCTGGAAGCCTACGGGCCGAAGTACGACAAGGCCGCGGCCTGCCTGGCCAAGGACCGCGACGTCCTGCTGACGTTCTACGACTTCCCCGCCGAGCACTGGAAGCATGTACGCACGACCAACCCCATCGAGAGCACGTTCGCCACGGTTCGTCTGCGCACCTACCGGACCAAGGGCTGCCTGTCGCGCAAGACGGCGATGGCCATGGTCTTCAAACTATGCCAGTGCGCTCAGAGAAAATGGAGAAAACTCGATGGATCGAACCATCTCGCCGAGATCATTCGCGGCGTCAAATTCGTAGATGGAGAACGCCAGGATCGCGCCGCCGCATGATCAGCCCATACACAACTTTTGACAATAGCTCTTCGGGACTGTAAGGCGGCAACAGCGCCAAGGTGACGTTGTCGGGGACGGTGAGGGCGCGCTCGTCGTGCCAACCGGCGCCGTCGCACATCATGACGGCGTGCGCATCCTGGTCCAGGGTATCGGCGAAGTGTGCGAGAAACAGGTCCATGACCTTGGCGTTGACGCTCGGCATCACCAGGGTGACGTCGTCGCCGGTGTCCGGGCGCACGGCGGAGAAGATGTAGGCCCACTGGTAGCCGATTTGACGCGTCCCGGGGGCACGCTCGCCCCTGCGCCACCACCGGTGACACACCCGGCCCTTGTTGCCGACGCGCGCTTCATCCTGAAACCACAGCTGTAGGCGCTTGTCGGGATGCGCCGCGGCGGTCGCCTTCAGGATGTCGCGAAGCCCCCTTTTTTGAAGCGCTCCTGCGCTTCGGCGTCCCTTCGCGGGTGGCTCGGGCGCGCCTTCTGGCGGGAAAATCCCATCCGCCGTAGAACCCGGGTCATGCTCGAGGGGTGGTAGGTCTTGGCGAAGCGCTCCTCCAGCCAGCGGCACAGATCGGCCCGGGTCCAGGCGCAAACCCCGTCGCGCTCAGGCTCCGGCCCGGCGATGATGACCGCCGCCAGCGCCGCTTCCTCGTCTGCCGTCAGCCGCCGCGGCGAGTAGCCCTTTGGACGGTCGTGAAGCCCCTCCAATCCCTTTGCATTGTAACGAACAACCGCGTCGCGAAGCGTTTGGCGATCCATCCCCGCAAGCCGCGCGGCATCAGCCCGGGGCATCTCCTCCAAAGCATTCGCGATCCCATAGGCCCGCGCCGCCGCTCGACCGTACGATTCCACGCGAGCCCAGCGCCGAAGCTCCAAAGGCGTCAAATCATCCCGTATCTTGAGTGCTGATCCCATGACATCCCCCACATCTGGTGGGAGACCATAGAATCACAATCCGCCATCATCCGCCATCAATGAATATCCCGAGAGTCAATTCAGGCGCTCACTGGTATGAGACCGCCGCCGAGAACGGACATCCGGACGCGAATCGCGGCGTGTCCTCGGACAGCGCTAATGGACTCGCCCTCTGAGTTTCCATCGACTGTCTTCACCAATTCATTCGAGTCGGGGGGCGCTCCCGTGTCAGGTGAGGACATTGAACGCAGGCTTGCCGCCATCTTGTCTGCCGATGTGGTCGGCTGCAGCCGGCTCATGGGTAAGGACGAAGCCGGCACGCTCGCCGCGCCCATCGCGTTGCGTAAGGAGTTGTTCGCCACCACGGTTGCTGAGCGTCGCGGCCGCATCGTCAAGCTGATGGGCGATGGGACGGTCTTCGAACAACCCCTACCCCGATCCTTAACGATCCAATTCCGCCAGGGAGGCTAGTGTCCTGATCGATAAATTGATATGATTATGTCTCTATTTGTTTTTAGGAGGCGCGATTGATGGCGAGAGTGGCGGTGACGATCTCTTTGAGCGATGACGAGCGCGCCGAATTGGAGGCGCTGTCTCGTCGTCGCAAGACGTCGCAGGGGCTTGCGCGGCGGGCTCGGATCGTCTTGGCGGCGGCGGAAGGGTTGGAGAACAAGGAGATCGCCGTTCGTCTCGAGGCGAGCGCGGACACCGTGGGCAAGTGGCGTCGCCGCTATGCGGCGGAGGGCCTCGACGGTCTGTACGACGAACCCCGCCCCGGCGCGCCGCGTCAAATCGGCGATGACGCCATCGCGGAAGCGGTCCGGCTGACGCTGGAAGAGACGCCGCCGGACGCGACCCATTGGAGCCTTCGCTCGATGGCGCGGGCGAGCGGCCACGCGCCCTCGACCATTCATCGCATCTGGCGGGCCTTCGGCTTGCAGCCGCATCGCTCGGAGACCTTCAAGCTGTCGAGCGATCCCTTCTTCGTGGAGAAGGTCCGCGACATCGTCGGTCTGTATTTGGCGCCGCCGGATCGTGCCCTGGTTCTCTGTGTCGACGAAAAGAGCCAGATCCAGGCCCTGGACCGTTCCCAGCCCCTCTTGCCGATGCGCCCCGGGCAGGCGGAGCGGCGCAGCCACGACTACAAGCGCCACGGCACGACCTCTCTCTTCGCGGCCCTCGACATCGCCACGGGAGAGATCATCGGCAAATGTTTCCCGCGCCATCGGGCCCGAGAGTTCCGCAAATTCCTCGACCTCGTCGAGGCGAACGTCCCTGCTGATCTCGACATCCACATCGTCATGGACAACTACGGGACCCACAAGACCAAGGCGATCCGCGACTGGTTCGCCAAACGGCCGCGCTGGCAGGCCCATTTCACACCCACCAGCGCCTCCTGGCTGAACCAGGTCGAGCGCTGGTTCGGGCTGCTGACCGACAAGCAGATCAGGCGCGGCGTCCATCGCTCCACCAAGGAGTTGGAGCGCACCATCCTCGACTACATCGACACGACAAACCAGAACCCCAAACCCTTCAAATGGACCAAATCCGCCGATGACATCCTCGGCGCCATCCAGCGCTTCTGCCTCCGAACAATCGAAATCGCTGAACAGCAGGCGAAAATCATGCGAACTTCGGAATCGGGACACTAGATATGACGAAGCTAAAGGACCTCGAGACGCTCTACAGGAAACGAGCGATCACCCGCCGCGACTTCATGGAAGGCGCCCTCGCCCTCGGTGTTTCGGTCACGACGGCGACCCAGCTGATGTCCAAAGCCGAGGCGGCGACGCCGAAGAAGGGCGGCACCTTCCGCCTTGGTCTCGTCGACCCGGCGACGTCGGACACGCTGGATCCCGCCACCTACATCTCGAACCACACGCAGATCGGCATGAACTTCGGCGTCTTGAACAACCTGACCGAAGTCGCGACAAACGGCGAACTGATCCCCGAACTCGCGGAGAGTTTCGACGCCTCGGATGACGCCGCGACCTGGGTGTTCAAACTGCGCAAGGGCGTCGAATTCCACAACGGCAAATCGTTCGAGGCCGAGGACGTCATCGCTTCGGTCAATCACCACCGCGGCGAAGACTCCAAGTCCGCCGCCAAGCCGCTGCTCTCGGAACTGGTCAACGTGCGCGCCGACGACAAGCACACGGTCGTCTTCGAACTGGCGGGCGGCAACGCCGACTTTCCGTTCATCATGAATGACTATCACATTCCGATCATGCCGGCGAAGGACGGCAAGCTCGATTGGCAGGACGGTACCGGGACCGGCGGCTACATCCTGACCGGCTTCGATCCCGGGGTCAGGATGACGATGAAGCGCAACCCCAACTACTGGAACGAGGGCCGCGCGCACTTCGACGAATGCGTTCTATTGGCGGTTGCCGACGTGGCGGCCAGACAGAACGCACTCATAACCGGCGACATCGACGCGATGAACCGTGTCGATCGCAAGACCGCGAAACTGCTGGCCAAGCGCCCCGGGATCACCGTCGAGGAAGTCACCGGAACGCAGCACTACACGATCCCGATGAACACCACGGTGGCGCCGTTCGACAACAACGACGTGCGACTGGCTCTGAAGCTGGCGATCGATCGCGAAGCGTTGGTTAGCAGCCCGTTGACGAAGTCTTCCCTGGACGAAGTCGGCATGGTCTGATTCTCTGGTGTCCTGGCCTGAAGGGGGGTTCGCTGATGGCGATGGGACAGCAGAAGGATCGTCAGGGGGACTTGATGGTGAGCTGGTCGGAGATGCCGCGCTCGCCAGGTCATGTATTTTACGACCGCCTGCAGTTGGTACTGATCGAGGGCGGCTTCGACGGCTTCGCCGAGGCGGTCTGCCAGCCCTATTACGCGGCCAGGATGGGGGCGCCTTCGGTGCCACCCGGGCGCTACTTCCGTATGCACCTGGTGGGCTACTTCGAGGGTATCGACTCTGAGCGTGGGCTGGAGTGGCGGTGCTCGGATTCCCTGTCGCTACGGGAGTTCCTGCTGTTGGAGAGGCGGGAACGGGTGCCGGACCATTCCTGGCTGTCACGGACCCGCGCGCGCCTGCCCCATGAAGTCCACACGGCGGTGTTTGACTGGGTCCTGGCGCTGATCGCCGAGGCGGGTCTGGTGAAGGGCGAGCGCATCGGGGTGGATGCCTCGACCATGGAGGCCAACGCGGCGCTGCGCAACATCGTGCGGAGGGACACGGGCGAGGGTTACCGGGGGATGCTGGAGCGCTTGGCCCAGGAGAGCGGTATCGAGACACCCACGGCTGAGGACCTGGCGCGTCTGGACCGCAAGCGCAAGGGCAAGAAGCTCTCGAACCAGGACTGGGTTTCCAGGAGCGACCCCGAGGCCAAGATCGCCAAGATGAAGGACGGCACCACGCACCTGGCCTACAAGCCCGAGCACGCGGTGGATCTGGACACCGGCGCGGTGGTGGCGGCGGAGCTGCACCCGGCCGACGAGGGCGATACGACAACGCTTCCCAAGACCCTGGCGGCGGCCGAGGCAAACCTCGAGGCGGTGGATGTGGCGCCGACGGCCGAAGATCCGGCCGAATGTGTGACCGATAAGGGCTACCACTCACGGTTGGTCTTGAAGGCGCTCGACGACGGCCCCTGGAAGAGCCGGATCTCCGAGCCCAAGCAGAAGGGTTTTGCGCGCTGGCACGGAGATGATGCGGCTCGCCGGGCGGTCACCAACAACCGGACCCGGCTGTTATCGGGGGTGGCCAGGGAAGCCTTCAAGCTGCGCGCCGAGATCGTCGAGCGCTCCTTTGCCCACAACCTCGATCGCGGCGGTATGCGCCGGACCTGGCTTCGGGGCCGCGAGAACGTGCACAAGCGATACCTGCTTCACGTCGCCGGCCACAACCTATCGTTGCTGATGCGCCAACTCATCGGCGCCGGCACCCCGAAGGAGGCCGTGGCGGGCGGAATTGGCGCCTTGTTCGTGCTTGTTACGCCCGCTGGAGCCGTCCTGGTCGTTCAGATCGTCCTCATCGTCTCGGAGGATGGCGAAACCGCCTTCGCCGCGATATGCTTCGCCGTGGCGTGAAACCCGGTCAATGACGCCTTTTTCAACGGGCTGTTAGGACCATACTTCGCGGCCACGGTCTGGTCGCCAACGACCATCCAATCGCACCGCCGAACCGGTACTACGCGGGCGATCTCGAGCAACGTGCCTACGATCCGGACAAGGCCAAGTGGCATCTGAAAGAGTCCGGCATGGATTCACTCAAGGTGAAGCTATCGGCCGCCAATACGGCCTTCGAAGGCGCCATCGACACCGCCGTCCTCTACAAAGAACACGCCGCCAAGGCGGGCATCGATATCGAAGTCGTGCGCGAGCCCAACGATGGCTACTGGAGCAGTGTCTGGATGAAGAAGCCGTGGTCGATGAGCTATTGGGGCGGGCGCCCCACCGAGGACTGGATGTTCTCGATCGGCTACGCGGCGGGCGGCCCATGGAACGAGTCCTTCTGGGGCAACGACCGCTTCATGGAGCTGCTGCTCGCCGCCCGCGCCGAACTCAACGACGACAAGCGGCGGGCCATGTACTACGAGATGCAGTAGCTCGTTCGCGATGACGGCGGGTCGGTCATTCCGATGTACGCCAACTACATCGACGCCCGCTCCGACAAGGTTGCGCACGCGCCCGAGGTGGCGTCGAATTGGGAACTCGACGGCTGGAAGCTTCTCGAGCGTTGGTGGTTTGCCTGATCCGGTCGTCCCGCTCGTGAAGGGGGCGGACCCGTTGGTCACCGCATTGCGGTCGCCCGGGGCGCGCATGTAGGCGGGCCGGAACATGACGGAAGCGTCGGAACATCGGCCGGCGCCGCGCGACGGCGGCGGCCGTCGCGCGGCGGTCGTCGAGTTGCCGGATTGCGCGCTCGCCTACCTGCAGGAGGGCGCGGGGCCGGATATTGTCTGGATTCCCGGGGCGTCGGGCGAACCGTATCGAAGGTCGTGCCACCGTGGCCGATCTCCGTTCATGCCGCGGACTGTGCCGCGCTAATCCGCCAAGTCTGTGATCCGCCGGTCATCTTGACGGGCCTCTCCATGGGCTCGTTGATCGTCCAGGAGATGGCCGTCACCTATCCCGAGTTGGTGAGAATCGCCATCCCCATGGGGACCAGCGGGCGCAAGAGCGGCTTCTTCCGCGAATGGGAGGAGGCCGAGATCGCCTTCGCCGCGGCCGGCCATAGCTTGCCCGCGGATTTTTCTGTCGCACACTATGCGGCGCTTACCTATCCATCAGAGGTGCTCGGTGACGATGCCCTGTGGCGGCGGTGCAAGCCCTACGTATCCGGCGCCTATGAGTCGAGGGACCCGAAAATGCTCGCCGCACAATGGCAAGCCTGCGTCGAATACGATGCCCTCGATCGCTTGCCACACTGCGAGGTCCCGATCCACGTCGTGGCATTCTCGCAGGACCTGCAAACGCCGCCATCGCGCGGCCGGGTCGTGGCCGAGGCCGCCAAGCACGGCAATTTCCATCTGCTCGAAGGCCTCGGTCACTTCTCTCTCTTCGGTCACAAGCCGGATGTGGTCAATGCCTGCATACGTGGGATCATCGACAGCTACGATCGTGGCTCTTCGGGAAACTGAATCTGACTTCCGCTTCGGATCAGACTCGGACGTTCGGGACGGCTGCCTGTTGCGTTTGCTCCTGGGGGTAAAGCAAACGAATTGCGGCGAAAGGCGGACGTTCGGGGCGCCGGTCGCGGCCGCTTGCGGACCGGGACGCTACGCCTAAACCGCCTTCTCGAACCAGCGTTCGCCGGCTTCGCCGTGCTCGTCGATCGAGTGCTTGTAGCGTTCGACCTGGTCGGGCGTCGATGGCGTCTGGTGCGCCGCCTTCCAGTCGCCGTAGGGCATGCCGTAGACGATCTCGCGCGCCGCGTCGTAGCCGAGCCTGACGCCGCGTTCGGCGGCCGCCGCGTCGTACCATTTCGCCAGGCAGTTGCGGCAGAAGCCGGCGAGCGTCATGAGGTCGATGTTCTGCACGTCGGAGCGTTCGCGGAAATGGTGCACCAAGCGGCGGAACGCCGCGGCCTCGACCTCTGTGCGCGTCTTTTCGTCCATGGCAATTCCTCGATTGCGGTGTCGGGCGTCAGTTTACCTCAGCCGGTGTCGAGGCCGTTAACGGTATCGACGATCAAGTGGTCGACCACCGCGCGCAGCGCCTCTTGCGCGTCGGCGCCGGCATCGCGCGCGGCGCGAAAGACGTCGAGCTGGCGGTCGGCGCTGGTGCCGCGCGCGGCGATCTCGCGGGCGTGCTCGAGCTCGGCGACGCAGTCGAGCCGCTCGGCGTCCTCGCGCACCAGGTCGATCAACTCGTCGACCAGGCCGGCGAAATCGACCAGTTCGCCCTTGCCGAAATCGACCAGCGAGCCCTCGACGCCGTAGCGCTGGGCGCGCCAACGGTTCTCGTCGACCAGAATTCGCGGATAGATGCGCCAGCGCTGGTTGTTGCAGCGCAGGCGGTAGAGCATGCTGAGTATGCATTGCGTCATCGCCGCAACGGTGACCGCGTCGTCGAGACGCGTGCAGACGTCGGCGATGCGCATCTCGAGCGTCGGATAGCGCGCGCTCGGGCGCATGTCCCACCACAGCTTGGTGGCGTCCTCGATCAGCCCGGCGGCGACCATCTGGCCGACCATCCGCTCGTACTCGGCGTAGCTCTCGTAACGGTCGGGCAGGCCGGTCCGCGGCAGGGCGTCGAACACGGTCAAGCGGTACGACTTCAGCCCGGTGTCCTCACCGCCCCAGAACGGCGACGAGGTCGAGAGCGTCAGGAGATGCGGCAGAAAATAGACCATCTGGTTCAGCAAGTCGATGCGCAGGTCGTCGTCGGCGATACCGACGTGGACGTGCATGCCGCAGATGAGCAGGCGCCGCGCGACGCCCTGCAGGTCACGCGCAATGACCTCGTAGCGCTCCTTCGCGACGTGCTGCTGGTCCTGCCAGCGGGCGAACGGGTGCGTCGAGGCGGCGATCGGCGCCAGACCGTGATGCGCCGCGGCCTGGGCGACCATGGCGCGCAAGTGAGCGAGATCCGCGCGCGCTTCGCGCACGGTCTCGAACGGTCGCGTGCCGACTTCGACCTGGGCGCGCATCAGCTCGGGGCTGACCTGACCCTCGAGCAGCGTCTCGCATTCGGCCATCAGCGAGGCTGGCGGATCGGACGCCAAGTCGCCGGTCTCGCGGTCGACGAGCAGATACTCCTCCTCGATGCCAACGGTGAAGGCCGGCGCCTCGATCGCCATGTCACCCCTCGGCGGCGCGGTAGATGGCGGGGTCGGCGAGTGGCACGGCGAACGCCGCCGCCATGATGTTGGCCCAGGCCTCGGCGCCGTGATGCGTGTCGATCAGGTCCTGGCGGATATCAATGGTGACATGCGGCCGATCGGCCGGCAGCGCGTGCGCGGGGATCGAATAGGGCATCGGCGCGCGGCCCGAGTAGGGCTCGTTGTCGCCGACCGAGATCGACGGGTCGGCGGCCAGCGCCGCGATGACCGGCAGCGGCATGCGGCCGTCGGCGATCCACAGAACACCGACATGCCAGGGCCGCTCGTAGCCGTCCATCACCGGGGTGAAGCTGTGCATCGAGATCACCGCGGCGGGGCCGCCGTGGTGCGCCTCGACGCGCGCGATCGTCTCGTCGACGGCCTCGTGGTAGGGCGTGAAGCAGGCCGCCTGGCGCGCCGCCCTTTCGGCCTCGCCGAGCGCCTGATTGCCCGGCACCGCGACGCCGTCGCTGACGCGCGGAATCGAGCCGGCCTCATCGAGCAGCCGGTTGCAGTCGATCACCAGCCGCGAATAGCCGGCCAGCACGGCGGGCGCGTCGAGCAGCGCGGCCAGCCGCCGTGTGACGTCGGCGGCGCCGATGTCCCAGCCGATGTGCCGCCTGATGACGGCGCCATCGAGGCCGAGGCCATCGAGCGCCGCCGGCACTTGGCAGCTCGCGTGATCGCAGAACAGGACGACGCGCGCCCGGCCGTCCGCGTTGACGATCTCGAAGGGCGGCGGATCGTCGGCGCCGAGCAGCGGCGCGCGCGGCGTTTCGAGCTGGACGACGTCGGCGGTCATGGCCGCCACTATAGCGCAAACGGCGGTCAGCGCGAGGCGTTCGAAGCGCCGATCGGCACGGCTTGTACGCCGCCCGCGCCGCCCCTACAATCCGCCCGCATGTCCAGCCCGACGACCACCCCCCGCGCGCTTCTGCGCGCCTTGTTCGACACCGCCGTCGCGGCCGTCGACCCGGCGCATTGCGTGCCGCCCGGCCTGCCCGAGCCGCCCGCCGGGCGCACCGTCGTGGTCGGCGCCGGCAAGGCGGCGGCGGCGATGGCGCGCGCGGTCGAGGATCATTGGTCCGGGCCGCTCTCCGGCCTCGTCGTCACGCGCTACGGCCACGCCGTCGCGACCGAAGCGATCGAGGTGGTCGAGGCCGCCCACCCGGTGCCTGACGCCGCCAGCCGCGCCGCCGCCGGGCGCATCCTGGACGCGGTGCGGGACCTTGGCGCCGACGACCTCGCGCTGTGTCTGATCTCGGGCGGCGGCTCGGCGCTGCTGGCGCTGCCGGCCGAGGGCGTCGCGCTCGCCGACAAGCAGGCGCTCAACCGCGCGCTTTTGCGCGCCGGCGTGACGATCGGCGAGATCAACTGCGTGCGCAAGCACCTTTCCGGCATCAAGGGCGGCCGGCTGGCCGCCGCCGCGGCGCCGGCGCGCGTCGTCGCATTGCTGATCTCGGACGTGCCGGGCGACGACCCGTCGGTCATCGCCTCGGGCCCGACGGTGGCCGATCCGTCATGCTTCGCCGACGCCCTCGCGGTGCTCGACCGATACGCCATCGAGACGCCGCTGCGCGGCTTTCTCGAGGCGGCCGATGACGAGACGCCCAAACCGGGCGACCCCCGTTTGGCGCGCGCCGAGACCCGGCTGATCGCGCGCCCCTCCGACGCGCTCGACGCCGCCGTGGCCGCCGCGCGGGCCGCCGGTTACACGCCGCACGTCCTGGGCGACAGCCTCGAGGGCGAAGCGCGCGAGGCCGCCACCAAGCACGCCGAACTCGCCCGCCAGGCAGTCGCCCGCGGCCGAACGGCCGCGATCATCTCGGGCGGCGAATTTACCGTGACCATCAAGGGCGCCGGGCGCGGCGGGCCGAACGCCGAATACGCGCTGGCGCTGGCGCTCGCGCTCGATGGTCTGGCGGGCGTCCACGCCATCGCCTGCGACACCGACGGCATCGACGGCAGCGAGGACAATGCCGGCGCCGTGATCGGCCCCGAGACGCTGACGCGCGCCGCCGCGCTCGGCGTCGACGCCGCGGCGCGGCTCGCCGACAACGACTCCTACGGTTTCTTCGCCGCGCTCGGCGACCTGGTCGTCTCGGGCCCGACGCTGACCAACGTCAACGACTTCCGCTGCATCCTGATATCCCCTGGCACGGCCTAGGCCGGCGCGCTAAGCTGGCGCGGGGATAGGAAAAAATGCGCCGTCACCGCAACGCCAAGATCGTCGCGACGCTTGGGCCGGCCAGCTCGGAGCCCGCGGTGCTGCGGCGCCTGTTCGAGGCCGGCGCCGACGTCTTCCGCTTCAACATGAGCCACGGCGACCAGGCCGACCATCGGGCGCGCTACGAGGCCGTGCGTCAGCTCGAACGCGACACCGGGCGGCCGATCGGCATCATGCTCGACCTGCAGGGACCCAAGCTGCGCATCGGCCGCTTCGAGGGCGGCGCCGTGACGCTCGAGGCGGGTCAGCCGTTCCGCCTCGACCTGGCCGACAAGATGGGCGATGCGACGCGCGTCCAGCTGCCCCACAAGGAAGTCTTCGCCGCGCTCGGCGACGGCACCGAGCTCTTGCTCGACGACGGCCGCGTCCGCTTGCGCGTCGACAAGGCGGCCAAGAACTACGCCGAGACCACGGTGCTCGCCGGCGCCACGCTCTCCGACCACAAGGGCGTCAACCTGCCCGGCGTCACCCTGCCGATCGCCGCGCTGACCGAGAAGGACCGGCGCGACCTGCAGTTCGGCCTCGACCTCGGCGTCGACTGGGTCGCGCTGTCATTCGTGCAGCGCCCCGAGGATGTCGCCGAGGCGCGCAAGCTGATCGCCGGCCGCGCCGCGGTCATGTCGAAGCTCGAGAAACCGCAGGCGATCGACCGGCTGGACGAGATCGTCGAGCTGTCGGACGGCATCATGGTGGCGCGCGGCGATCTGGGTGTCGAGCTCGCGCCCGAGGACGTGCCCAGCCTGCAAAAGGAGATCGTCTCGACCGCGCGGCGCGCCGGCAAGCCCGTGGTGGTCGCGACGCAGATGCTCGAATCGATGGTCACGGCGACGACGCCGACGCGCGCCGAGGCATCCGACGTCGCGACCGCCGTCTACGAGGGCGCCGACGCGGTCATGCTGTCGGCCGAATCGGCGTCCGGCGCGCACCCGGTCGAGGCGGTCGCCATGATGCACCGCATCGTCGTCAGGGTCGAACAGGACCCGCGCTATCGCACGCTGATCACGGCCGAGGATTCGGACCCGGAAGCGACCGCGGCCGACGCCATCACGCTGGCCGCCGCGCAGGTCGCAAGTACGATCCGCGCGGCCGCGATCTGCACCTATTCGATGTCGGGCTCGACGACGCTCCGCGCGTCGCGCGAACGCCCGGCGGTGCCCATCCTGGGCCTGACGCCGATCGTCCAGACCGCGCGCCGCCTGGCGCTCGCCTGGGGCGTGCACAACGTGACGACCTCCGACGCCACCAGCTTCGGCGACATGGTCGACACGGCGTGCGGCGCGGCGCTGGGCGAGGCCTTCGCGGTCTCCGGCGACCGCATCGTCATCACCGCGGGCGTCCCCTTCGGCACGCCGGGCTCGACCAACACCCTGCGCATCGCCTGGGTCGGCGACGACGGAGGCGACTGACGGACGACGCGAGGATCGTCCGCGCCGATGCTCCGCCTGGCACCCGGTGTCGCCATCGCGCACAGCATTCACGAACTAAAGCGCGGCTGAGCTGCATAGAAGATTGAAAAGGTGTCAGACACCATTATAGTTACGTACAATTGATATGTTAAAAAGGAGTCTGACCCCTTAATAAATATATTGCTGAGGGCCATCATCGGCCGAAAAAAGAGCTAAATCGCCTCGCCCTTGAGCTTTTCGCGCAGCAGCTCGATGCGTCTCTCGATCATCGGCATGTTGGGATTGACCTCGAACGCGCGTTCGAACCATTGCAGCGCGCGCGCGTCGTCCTCGAGCGCGGTGTAGATCAGCCCCATGCCCAACAGCGCGCCGAAATGGCGCGGTTCGAGGCGCAGCGTCGCCTCGACGTCGCGCACCGACGCCGGATACTCCTCGATCAGGTAATAGAGCGTGGCGCGCTTGTTCCAGCCCTCGGCGAAGTCGGGCGCCGCCTCGATGATCGCGTCGAAGCTTTCGAGCGCGGTGTCGAACTGGCCGTTGCCCATGGCGGCGATGCCGAGCGTCATCAGCTCATCGATCGTCGCGCTGCCCGATTCGGTCCAGATGCGCCAGATCGTGCCCTCGATGCGGCGCGACGCCGCGAGGTCGTCGGCGGCGAGCAGCTGCTCGAACAGGGCGTCGAGGCGGGGGTCGTCCTGGCGCGCCTCGGCCGGCGCACCGACGACAAACGCCCAAAGGACAACGATGACGAGAATCCGGCGCATCATGACGAAGGAATATAGCGCCCGATCCCGCCCCGGACCAGACCCTAGGGTATCAATTCTTCGGGACCCAGCGCTCGGGGCCGCGGACCGCCGGTCGCCCAGTCGACCAACTCGACCGGGTGGACGACCGGCATCCGCGCCGCGCCGGCGAGCTGGGTGATGCAGCCGATATTGCCGGCGGCGACGACCGAGGCGCCGGTCGCCTGGAGGTTGGCGACCTTGCGCTCGCGCAGGCCCTGGGCGAGCGCCGGCTGCATCAGGTTGTAGGTGCCCGCCGAGCCGCAGCAGAGATGGCCCTCGGCGACCTCGCGCAGATCGAAGCCGGCGGCCCGGAGCACCTGCCTGGGCTCGGCGGTGACGCGCTGGCCGTGCCGCAGCGAGCAGGCGTCGTGGTAGGCGACGACCGGCCGGGGCGCATCACTCGCCCGGGTTGCGATGTCGAGGCCGGCGAGTACCTCGCTGACGTCCTTGGCGAGCGCCGAGACAGCCGCGGCACGCTCGGCCCACGCCGCGTCGCCGCGCAGCATATGGCCATAGTCCTTGACCGTGGTGCCGCAGCCCGAGGCGTTGATGACGATGGCGTCGAGCCCGGCGCCGTCGATCTCGGCGCACCAGGCGGCGATGTTGGCCTTGGCGGCGTCGTGCGCTGCTTCGGTGCGGCCCATGTGGTGGACCAGCGCGCCGCAGCAGCCGATGCCTCGCGCCACCACCACCTCGCAGCCCAGGCGGGTCAGTACGCGCACCGTCGCCTCGTTGATCTCGGGCGCCAGCACCTGCTGGGCGCAGCCCGAGAGCAGCGCGACGCGTTTCCGCCGCGCGCCGGCCGCCGGGAAGACCTGCGGCGTATCGACGGGCGAGGCGCCCGGAATGCGCCCCGGCGCGAGCCCCGCCATGGCGCCGAGCCGGCCCGGCAGCAACCGTGCGAAGGGCTTGAGCACCAGCGCGCCGATCAGTGCGAAGCGGAACAGGCGAGGGCTCGGCAGCACCCGGGCGAACACGTCGCGCAGGCGCCGGTCGAGCCACGGCCGCCGGTAGGTCTTCTCGATATAGCCGCGCGCGTGATCGACGAGGTGCATGTAGTCGACGCCCGACGGGCAGGTCGTCACGCAGGCCAGGCAGGAGAGGCAGCGGTCGATATGTGTCACCACCTTCTTCGACGCCGGCCGGCCGTCCTCGAGCATGTCCTTGATGAGATAAATACGCCCGCGCGGGCTGTCGAGCTCGTCGCCGAGCAGCACATAGGTCGGACAGGTCGCCGTGCAGAACCCGCAATGCACGCATTTGCGCAGGATTCCGTCGGCCTCCGCGATGTCCGGATCGGCGAGCTGGGCGAGCGAGAAGTTGGTCTGCATGGCTATTCAAGCCGATCGTCAGGCATCATCTGATATCGCTGCATCAGAGCCCTTCCTGTCAGCGGTTTCATCCACGACATCACGAAGTAGCCAACTCAGTTTCCCAATTGCCGAGTTATTGAAGTGCTCGAGAAGATGACCATTGGGGTCGCATTCCTGCGCCTCATCCAATAGCCGTTGAAATTTGCTACAAAATCTTCCGAGAATTTCCGGCCAATCCATAAATCCTTTCAATGTTTGAATTGTCGTCACATGACTTCCCCGTACGAAATAATGTATCAGAAGTTTAAAAAACGCGTCCTTTTCTCCGCTCTTCAGTTTATCGAATGTGGATTCCATTGCTGTTGAATTGGCTAGTCGACGACACAAATCGATAGCCATTGAATTTAACTCATCTATTGTAAGTTCCGCGACACGTAGAAATGTATCCCGCCTCGCATGCAGTTCGTTGGCCGAAATTGCTTGTGCCTGTCGTTCCGCTTGTTCCACAGAGCGCCTCAATTCCTCTGCTTGCTGCCTTAATACTCTGTTGTTTAGTCTCAATTCTTTGTTTTGTTGAAAATATCCGACTATGAGCCAGATAAAAAACAAGGGCGCGAACAGTCCCGCGAAAAAATCTCCAATCTCGTTCGGGAGCAATGAAAGAAAATTATCGAGACCAATGAAAGAGAAAAAATACCAGGCAGACAGGCATACCCAAATCGTGCTGAATCCGAATCCAAAAATGGCAAGGTTCATCGTTTACCTCCAACCAATCATACGCCCGCGTACATGCGGCCGGGGTTGAGGATGCGGCGCGGATCGAAGCCGCCTTTAACGCGCCGCGTAAGGTCGGCGAGCGCGGCTTCCTGGGGCTGGAATACGGGGATTGCACCGCGCAGGCCGGCGTCGGCGCGCACCAGCGTCGCGTGGCCGCCGCAATCGGCGATGGCATCGCGCACCGCCGCCGCGCCGGCGTCGTCAGACGCCGGCAGGCTCAACCACACCAAGCCGCCGCCCCAGTCGTAATAGGCGGTCGCGTCGGTTGCCGCGGCGATGCGCGCAACGACCGCGGCGCCTTCGCTCGGCGGCACCGAGAGCCGCCAGACGACGCGATCGTCATCGCCGGTAAGCGGCGCGGCGTCGCGCAGCTCGCGCCACAGCACGCCCGAGTTCATGCCGTGCAGCTCCTCGACGGCAGCGCCGTCGGCGCCCAGCAACTCGCGCAGCGCCTGGCAGCGGTGTTCGGTCGAGGCCGCCGGGCCCTCGACGCGCACCGCGGTAACCGCGGCGCCGGCGTCGGCGACGTAACCGACCGCCGATTTCGCCGCGAGCCGCGTGGGCAGATGCGCAGCCGACGCCACCTCGTGCGGGCTGGCGAGCGCCGCACGCATCGCGTCGCCCGCCGCGGCGTCGTCGAGGCCGAAGACCAACACGGTGCGCGTCTTCTCGGGCGCCGGCAGCACCTTGAAGGTCAGCTCGGTCATCACCGCGAGCGTGCCCCAGGAGCCGGCGAACAGCTTGCACAGGTCGTAGCCGGTGACGTTCTTGACGACCCGGCCGCCGGCCTTGATCGCCTCGCCGCGCCCGGTCACCGCCTCGACGCCGAGGAAATGGTCGCGCGCGGCGCCGGCCTTGACGCGCCGCGGGCCCGAGAGGTTGCAGGCGAAGACGCCGCCGATCGTGCCGCGGCCCGCGTCGCCGCCCATCAGCGGGCCGAGGTCGGGCGGCTCGAAGGCGAGCTGCTGGTCGTGCTCGGCGAGCAGCGCCTCGATCTCGGCCAGCGGCGTGCCGGTCCGGGCGCTCATGACCAGTTCGGCGGGTTCGTAGAGCGTCACCCCGGCGAGACCCGAGACGTCGAGCAGATGGGCCGCCTGGACCGGCCGGCCGAGCCCGCGCTTGGAGCCCGCGCCGACGATCTCGAGCGGCGTTTCTTCTGCCACCGCCCATTCGACCGCCTCGCGCGCCTGATCGGCATCGGCCGGCGTGAGCACGTCGGCCATGCCGGTCACCGGGACGTAGGGGCGGGTTTGAAACCCGCCCCTACAGTGTCGCGCACGTAGAAAATTGACGACGCCATCGCCTCAAAACCGGGGCAGGTCGGCGAACGCCACCTTGCCCTTGTGCACGTGCATGCGGCCAAGTTCGGCGCAGCGGTGCAGCGTCGGGAACACCTTGCCGGGGTTGAGGTAGCCGTCCGGGTCGAAGGCGCATTTGAGGCGCTGCTGCTGATCGAGGTCGGCCTTGGAGAACATCGTCCCCATCAGGTCGCGCTTCTCGACGCCGACGCCGTGCTCGCCGGTCAACACGCCGCCGACGGCGACGCAGAGCTTGAGGATATCGGCGCCGAATGCCTCGGTCTTCTCGAGCTCGCCCGGGTTGTTGGCGTCGTAGAGGATCAGCGGGTGCAGGTTGCCGTCGCCGGCGTGGAATACGTTGGCCACCGCGAGGCCGTATGTCTCGCTGAGCTCACTGATGCGTTTGAGCACCTCGGGCAGGCGGCCGCGCGGAATCGTGCCGTCCATGCAGTAGTAATCGGGCGAGATGCGCCCGATCGCCGGGAACGCCGCCTTGCGTCCGGCCCAGAAGCTCTCGCGTTCGGCCTCGGATTGGCTGACGCGCAGCGTCGTCGCGCCGCAATCCTCGGCGATGCCCCGGACCCGGCCGATCAGCTCGTCGACCTCGACTTGCGGTCCGTCGAGTTCGACGATCAACAGCGCCTCGACGTCGAGCGGGTAGCCGGCGTGGCAGAACGCCTCGGCCGCCTCGACCGCCGCGCGGTCCATGATCTCCATACCGCCCGGGATGATGCCGCCGGCGATCACCCGGCCGACGCAGTCGCCCGCCGCCTCGATCGACGGGAAGCCGATGAGCAGCGCGCGCGCCGTCGCGGGCTTCTTGAGGATGCGCACAGTGATCTCGGTGATGACGCCCAGCAGCCCCTCCGAGCCCGCCGTGACGCCCAACAGATCATAGCCTTCCGCATCGAGATGCTTGCCGCCGAGACGCACGACCTCGCCGCTCATCAGCACCATCTCGACGCCCAGCACGTTGTTGGTGGTGACGCCGTACTTCAGGCAATGCACGCCGCCCGAGTTCTCGGCGACGTTGCCGCCGATGGTGCAGGCGATCTGGCTCGACGGGTCGGGCGCGTAGTAGAATCCGGCGTGCGCCACCGCCTCGCTGATCGCCTGGTTGGTGACGCCCGCCTGGGCGACGACGCAGCGGTTCTCGTAGTCGATGTCGAGGATGCGCTTGAACTTGCCGAGGCCCAGGGTGACGCCGTCGGCGAGCGGCAGCGCGCCGCCCGAGAGCCCGGTGCCGGCGCCGCGCGGCACGACCTTGACGGCGCGCTCGTGGCACATCCGAAGAATTTGCGCCACCTGCTCGGTAGTCTCGGGCAGCACGACGATCATCGGCAGCTGGCGGTAGGCGGTCAGCCCGTCGCATTCGTAGACGCGCAGGGCGTCGGCGTCGGCGATCACCGACTCGGCGGGCAGCAAGCCGCGCAACGCCTCGACGAGCTCGCCGCGCCGCGCCAGCACCTCGCTGTCCGGTTTGGGCATCTGCATCAGCGGGCCCCTTTCAGCGCCGCATAGTGCGGCACGCCCCAAGCCGCGTCAACGCGGCGGCGTCGGCACAATATCGGGACGATCGACGCGCGCGCGCGGCAGGACGTCGCGCAGGTCGCACCAGGGCATCTTACTCTCGGCGCAGAGATGCCATCGGGGCGCCAGGTCCTCGGGCCGATCGAGGCTGCCGAAGTAGACCCAGAGCGTCGCCTCGCCGTCGTAGCGGCCGAACAGCGAACAGCCGCAGCCGTCGCAGAAGCCGCGCTCCATGACGTTGGACGAGCGGTACCATTTGGGTTCACCGCGGCGCAGCACCAGCGCCGCGCGCGGCCATTCGCCCGAGACGCTGAAGATCGAGCCTTGCGACTTCTGGCACATGCGGCAGTGGCAATAGCCGACGTCGCGCGGCGGCTCGGTCAGCTGGTAGACGATGGCGCCGCATTGGCAGGCGCCGGTGATCGGTAGGTCCTGATCGCCCATCACATTCCCCTCGTCAATTTTCCGGTCACCTTCGGTGACCTGCGCTCAATCGCCGCGCATGCCAACCTTATGGGATAAAGACCGGCCGAACGGTCGGCGGCCCCCTCTCTTGTCCCAATAAGACTGGCGCGGGCTGACAAAATCCTGTCGATCGCCAACGGTCGCGCATGCTCGCGCAAATGCGGCGACGACGCAATTCGCGGCGTGGCAGTGCGATGTCGATGATCGGGGGGTCGCCGCCGGGCGGACGCGGCGACGCGCGGTGTCAGCCCTGGCGCGCCTTGAAGCGGGGGTTGCGCTTGTTGATCAGGTAGACGCGGCCCTTGCGGCGCACGATGCGGCAATCGCGATGGCGCTTCTTGGCCGACTTGAATGAGTTCAGAACCTTCATGGCCCGATCGATCCGAATTGGCTGTCTGCTGGAGGCGCGCACCCTACGCACGGCGGGCTGCCCTGTCAACGGCGGAAATGGCGGATTTTGGGGTATGGTGGGGTTGTTTTTTTGTGCGGTCACCTTTTTGTGCGGTCACCTGAAGGTGACCTGCGCTCAATCGCCGCGCATGCCAATCTTATGGGATCAAGACCGGCCGAACGGTCGGCGGCCTGCCTCTCTCTTGTTCCAATAGGATTGGCGCAGGCTGGAAGATACTCATCGACCCAGTCGATCCAATTGTGCCCTAGCCGAAGAAGTCGAGCATTTCGGCGAGCGTCGCTTCGGGCGCCTCCTCGGCAAGGTAGTGGCCGCAGGCGAGCGCGCGGCCCGAGACCGGGCCGTCGGCGACCTCGCGCCAGGTCGCGAGCACGTCGTAGGTGCGGTGCACCAGCCCGGCGTCGCCCCACAGCGCCAAGAGCGGGCAGGCGATGCGGCGCCCGGCCTCGCGGTCGGCGCGGTCGTCGACCAGATCGACGGTCGCGGCGGCGCGGTAGTCCTCGCAGGTCGCGTGGATCACCGCCGGGTCGGTGAAACAGCGTTCGTACTCGGCGAGGCACGCGGGGTCGGCGACCGCCTCGATACCGTGCGGGCCGGCCGCCGCGCCCCGGCCGCGCAGGTAAAACGACGGGTCGGCGCCGATCAGCGTCTCGGGAAACGGCTCGGGCTGGACCAGGAAGAACCAGTGGAAGTAACCGAGCGCGAAGGCCATGTCGGTGCGCTCGTACATGGTCAGCGTCGGCGCGATGTCGAGCACCGCGGCGCGCGTCACACGCGCGGCGTGATCGAGGCACATCCGATGCGTCACCCGCCCGCCCCGGTCGTGCCCGGCGACGGCGAAACACTCGAACCCCAGCCCGGCCATCAGCGCCACCTGGTCGCCCGCCATGGCCCGGAAGCTGTACGCCTCGTGCCGGGCGTCGCTCGCCGGTTTCGCGCTGTCGCCATAGCCGCGAAGATCGCTCATCACCACGGTAAACCGCTCGGCGAGCGCCGGCGCGATCTTGGCCCACATGACATGGGTCTGTGGGTAGCCGTGCAGCAGCAACAACGGCGACCCCGCCCCGCCAATGCGATAGGCGATCTCGACCCCGGTCGCGACCGTCTGCTTGCGGAACTCGAAGCCGTCGAGCATGGCGCGTCTCCCCCCTCGGCTGTGCGTCCGGCTACGTGCCCTCGTCCGGTTCGTAGTCTCCGAACTTGATCTCCGCATCGGGCAGGGCCTCACGCAATGCGTCGACGTCCTCGCGACGCACCGGACAACCTGTAACGATCACCCGCTTCAAATTCGTCAGCCCGTGCAGGGGCGCCAGATCATTGACCTGGGCGCCTTCGAGGTAGAGCCATTGCAGGCTTGTCAGCGCGGCCAGGGGTGCCAGGTCTTGGACCTGGGTGCCTTCGAGGTAGAGCATTTCCAGGCTTGTCAGCGCAGTCAGGGGCGCCAGGTCTTGGACCTGCGTGCCTGCGAGGGAGACCGTTTCCAGGTTTGTCAGCGCGGCCAGGGGCGCCGAGTCTTGGACCTGTGTGGCGTAGAGGTTGAGCTCTTTCAGTCTTGTCAGCCCGGCCAGAGGAGTCAGGTCTTGGACGAGTGTGGAGTGGAGGTTGAGCTCTTTCAGTCTTGTCAGCCCGGCCAGGGGCGTCAGGTCTTCGAGCTGTGTGCCGTGGAGGTAAAGCCCTTCCAGGCTTGTCAGCGCGGCCAAAGGCGCCAAGTCTCGCACCGGTGTTTTATTGAGGTCGAGCGACTTTAGGTTTTTCAGGTCGGCCAGGAGCGCCACGCCTTCGATGTCGCTGTCGGCGAGATCGATTTTCTCGACCTGCGGATAGTCTTCCCGCGTCACGTCTTCGACATCTATGTTCAGAGCCCGGGCGATCGCTTCCCGGATGATCTTCGCTTCGTCGGGAGCGCCGAGGTCCGCAATGACAACCGCCTCCTCTGGATACGGAATATGCATTAGCGCACCCAGGTTTCGATCCGCGAGCAGGTGGAGATATCGATGAAAGCTGGCCGTTTCGACGACTTCGCGGAATCGTTCCGGAACCCGGTCTAGGACCGCCTCGCGCTCCTGCTCCGCAGTCTCGTCGCGCTTGCCCACCGCCGCCTCGGCGTGCGCCTCGTCGCCACCGCGCGCTCTGCCTAGGGCGTCGATCTCGGATTGCGAAAGGCGAAGGAAGGGCTCTTCATCGGGGTCTCGCGCCACCGCCGCGGACCAGGCGCGGAAAAAGCCGTTCCCGTCTTCGAACCGATCAACGTCTCCATGCGGTAGGGTGGTGGGCCGAGGATACGGCGCAGCAGGAAATCCTGGACGCCTTGTTCCGGGGTCAGCGGCTCGACACCCGTCGCCGCGATAAGCTTGGAGCGGCGCACGCCCGTGGCGTAAATCAACACGGAGTTGACCAGTCGCTTGACCTCGCGCGGCGAGCGCTTCGCTAGGTCGATGATGACGGGCTCCAGCGCGTCTTCCCGGTGCTCCAGGCTTTTCCAGGTCTCGTTCCTGGCGACGATCCCGGCGAAGAACGTTTCGACCTCCCCCTCCGTGGGCGCGAGCGTAATTTCGACCTGGAACATCTTGGCCAGGTAGTCGCGCGCCTTTTCTTCGTCTACGCCCATCTCGCCGTACCGTTTGACGACGAGCTGATCGACGACGGTCTTATCGACGCCGACCACGAACATCAAACGCTCGATGTTGAGGTAGAGCTTCAACGCCTCGAGCACTTGGAGCGCGACATCCGGCATGCAGCGGTCGAGGTCGTCGATGAAGACGACCAGGCGCTCCTTTTCCGCAAGCGAGCTCTCCACCCACGCGCCCATCACCTTTTCGAATTCGTTGAGATAGGCGGCCGCCGGGGACACCGTCTCTTCCAGGTCTTGCGCGATGTCCTTGAGCGCCGCCAAGTCTGCCTCGACGACGCCAACTGAAACCTTCGTGCTGGTAAGAACCTTGATGACGCTGCGGCCCAGGAAGCGGCCGAGGTCCTTGGCGTCGCGGGTAAACGACTCGAGGGTGTAATCCTCGTCCGACAGGCAGGCCAGGATTACCTCGGCGACCAGCCCGCGCCACACCTCCTCGCGCTCGTGGTATTTCCACGGATAGAACCAGGCGGTGCGCACGATGCGGACGTCTTCGTCGTTCTTCAGCTCCGTCTTGGCCCACTGGTTCCACTGGTCGAGCCGGCCCTCCAGCCAGCGCATCGCGGATGTTTTGCCGGTGCCCCAGTCGCCGTAGATGGCGGCCGCGAAGGGTGTCTCGGTCCCCGGATGACGCAGGATCTCGAAGAGCGGCCCGACCTGGCGCGCCAAGTCGAAGGTGTCGGCGTCCGGGTCGTCGGACGCGAGCGCCGAGTCAGGGACGATCGTGAGTGTAGGCGGTTGCGTGACCCAATCGGGGATTTCGGGTTTGTCGTCGTTGGCCATGGCTTCGGCTCCCGCGTGGCGCGTCCAACCCATAATGCCATGGCCCGCGCCTAAGTTAAGCGATTACTCGAAACTTCAACCACGTGGCCGTCCCGATTGGCGACGTCGCGGTCTCCGCCGGTTTGCCGAGCGAACACTGCCCGCCAGGATCACCCGGCGATCGAATGAAAGATCATGCAAATTTAATAGTTGCGAATGATTGTCAATCGCAATACAGAGGAAGCAACGCCTGTCGAACCGCGTCGCGATCCACGCGGTTTGATCCATGTCTTGGCGCGGCGCAGCGCGCGGGTCAGATATGCCGTCTTGGCGGTTGACCGGCGGGCGCGACCGGGGCGACTGTCGTGGCGCGGCGCGGCCAAGGGGGCCGTGTCGCCGTGTTTAGGGAGTGAAGCGTCGATGAAATCAGTGTCTTCGGCCTTGGGGCTCGCCGCCCTCGCCTGTCTGTTGGCCGCCGCGCCGGCCGTCCGGGCCGCCGAGGTCAACGTCTATTCGGCGCGCCAGGAGGTGCTGATCAAGCCGCTCTTGGAGGCCTTCGAGGCGGCCACCGGGATCACCGTCAACGTGGTCTCGGGCAAGGCCGACGCGCTGCTCACGCGGCTCGAGCGCGAGGGCGTCAACAGCCCGGCCGACCTGCTGCTCACGACCGACGCCGGCCGGCTGGTGCGCGCCCGCCAGGCGGGGCTTTTGCAGCCGGTGACCTCGGCGCTGCTCGAGGCCAACATCCCGCCGCAATACCGCGAGACCGAGGGCCACTGGTTCGGCCTCTCGGTGCGCGCGCGGACGATTATCTATGCCCGCGACCGGGTCACGGCCGACCAGCTATCGACCTACGAGGCGCTCGCCGGGACCGAGTGGCGGGGCCGCGTTTGCGTGCGCTCGTCGAACAGCGTCTACAACCAATCGATGCTGGCGGCGATGATCGCGCATTCCGGCATCGCGGCGACCGAGACCTGGGCCGCCGGGCTGGTCGCCAACTTCGCGCGCAAGCCCCAAGGCGGCGACCGCGACCAGATCCGCGCCGTCGCCGCCGGCGCCTGCGACGTCGCCATCGCCAACACCTACTATCTCGCCGGGCTCGCCAAGTCGGACGACGACGCCGACCGCCAGGTCGCCGGCAAGGTCGCGGTATTCTGGCCCAACCAGGGCGGCCGCGGCGTTCACGTCAACATCTCGGGCGCCGGCGTCACGCGCCACGCCGCCAATGTCGCCGAGGCGGTCGCGCTGATCGAGTTCCTGTCGGGCGACGCGGCGCAGCGCCTCTACGCCGAGGTGGTCAACGAGCGGCCGGTCAAACCGGGCGTGCCGGTCTCGGCCGCGGTCGCGGCCTGGGGCGCCTTCGAGGCCGATTCGCTCAACCTCACCTTGCTCGGCGAATTCAACGCCGAAGCCGTACGCCTCGCCGACCGCGTCGGCTGGCGGTAACAGCCCCGGCTGGGCTACAATCGTCGCGAAATTCGAACACGTCGTTCGGATGACTTCAGCCTGCGACCGCAGGCCGCCGACCGTTCGGCGGAAGCCTGCGCGGCGACTGAGCGCAGGTCATCTTTGCGCGGCAAAGGTGACCGGATACCAATAACGAGACGTTAGCATGACCGAGATCTTCGACGGCTTGATCGACCATCCGGCGGCGTGGCGGGGCTGCGACGTCGGCGGCAAGGACGCCGTCGCCTTCGATCTCGCGCCGCGCCACATCGTGGCCTTCGAGGCGGCGATCGCGGTCGCGCGCGAACGCGGCCTCGAGCCCGAGCACTTCGAGCGCGCCGACTTCGACCTCTCGGCCATCGCGGGCGACATCGCGGCGATCCGGGATGCGCTGATGAACGGGCGCGGCGTGGTCGTCCTGCGCGGCTTCCCGGTCGAACGTTGGGGCGTGGCCGCGACGACGCTCTTGTACTGGGGCCTCGGCGCGCATTTCGGCACCGCGGTGTCGCAGAGCCGCATGGGCGACCGGCTCGGCCATGTCGTCGACGTCTCGGGCGACAATCCGCGCGAGCGCGGCTACCGCTCGTCCAAGGAGCTCGAGTTCCACACCGATTCCGACGACATCGTCGGCATGATGTGCCTGGCGGGCGCCGCAACGGGCGGCGTCAGCCGGCTGGTCAGCGCGCTCGCCATCCACAACGAGATGCGCGCCAGCCACGCCGAGCATCTGGCGGCGCTCTATGCCGGCTTCCACTACCACTGGCGCGGCGAGGAGCCGCCCGGCGAGCCGCCGATCACCGACTACCGCGTGCCGGTGTTCTCGACCCGGGACGGCGTCGTCAGCTGCTGCTATCTGCGCCACTTCATCACCATGGCGGCGGCCGAGCTGGACGCGCCGCTGGCCGCGCACGAGGCCGCCGCGCTCGACTGTTTCGACGCGATCGCCAACCGCGAGGACATGGTGCTCGCCATGACGTTGGAGCCCGGCGAGCTGATGCTGTTCAACAACTACGTGCTGCTGCATTCACGCACCGCCTTCGTCGACCACGCCGAGCCCGGGCGGCGGCGCCACATGCTCAGGCTCTGGCTCAAGGCCGACGACGGCCGGCCGGTCGCGCCGCCGCTGCGACGCTACTACGGCGCCAACGGCATCGCGGGTCAGGGCGACGGCGACACCATCTACCGCGGCGAGACGGTCATCGCCAAGCAAGCCCGCGCGCATAGCTCGGGCTAGCCCGCGCCATGTGCGGCCGCTTCACCCTGCGCACGCCGGCCCATCGCCTCGCCGAGGCGTTCGGCGTCGACGCCCTGCCCAACCTCGCGCCGCGCTACAACATCGCGCCGACCCAGGACGTCGTCGCCATCCGGCAGGGCGGCGCGGGCCGCGAGCTCACGATGCTGCGCTGGGGCCTGATCCCGGGCTGGGCCAAGGACCCGGCGATCGGCGCCCGCATGATCAACGCGCGCGCCGAGACGGTGGCCGAGAAGCCGTCGTTCCGCGCCGCCTTCCGCCAGCGCCGCTGCCTGGTCGCCGCCGACGGCTTCTACGAATGGCGCAAGACGGCCGAGGCGCCCAAGGCGCCCAAGCAGCCCTACTACATCCGGCTCGAGAGCGGAGAGCCGTTCGCCATCGCCGGGCTGTGGGAGCGCTGGCGCGACCCGGCGGGCGAGACGGTCGAGAGCTGCACGCTGATCACCACCGAGGCCAACCCGGCGCTGGCGCCGATCCACCACCGAATGCCTGTCATCCTGGCGTCCGCCGATTACGACGCCTGGCTAGACGCCCGGCCCGCCTCGCCCGCCGCGCTGCACGATCTGCTGCGCCCCTACCCCGGCGCCGAGATGACTGCGTTCCCGATCAACCGCCACGTCAACAACGTGCGCAACGACGACCCGGGCTGCATCGAGGCGCTCGCCTAGCAACCAATTCGATCGAACTCTTCCAGCCTGCGCCAATCTTATCCGCGTCGCCGTCGCGCGCGACCCGGGGGTGGTGGCCGGTCCGCGGATGGAGAAATATCGACCTAACTTCAAATGGTTATCAATTCTTCCCTAAACATACATGCATAAACAAACTAACTATTGACATCATAAATGAGTGTATATTTATATGCATCTTTGGGTAGGCTGCCAACGAGGATTTCCGACACCGGGAGATCACGGCCATGCCGCTGCAACGATCCATAGCGCTGATCTCCGCGCTCTTGTTATGGGGCTGCCAGCACCTCGTGTACGGTGTGCCACTCGAGCTTTGGCACGGGATGACAGAAGCCGAACGCCTCGCGGCGATGGATGCGTACACGGCAAGACAACAAGCGTCCTACGCCGTTGCCGAAGCAAATCGGCTGGAGGAGGAGCGGAAGCACGCCGAGGCGTACGCCAACTACGGTCCCATCGACTATCTGCTTTTGGGCCTCTTCCACATCGATACGAAGTACCGTCACGATTACCGTTACGTCTACGATTACGGCTACGGCCATGATTACGGCTACGGCTATGATTACGGCTACCATGGCGGCGCCGGACAGGCCTCGCGGCCCCAGGCGGCGAACCGGAGCGCCGGGTCGTCGCAGCTTGCGGCGCCGCAACGCGCGGGCCGCGAGGAGAGCCTGTCGCGCAAAGACAGGGGGCGCGAGGCGAGCCTCTCGCACAAAGAAAGAGGGCGCGAGCGCGTCGAGGCGAACGACGAAAACCGCGGCCATGAAAACTAAAGAATCGTCCGATCGAATGGAATCGATCGGATGATGCCGACCCGCGTCACCTTGTCGGATACAGGGTGGCCGCCGCTCCCGCGGTAAGCGGCTAGGCATCGCGCCGCATGACGTACTAAAGGTGGGCTTCGCAGCGGTCATTTCCTGTCCTTGGTCCTGGGGCTCAACGATCGATTCTGACGGACTCGATCGGGGAACCCCTGCGGCGGACCTATAGCAACGCGCTATCCTCATCGGCCTAAGGAGATGGCGGAGAAACATCGAACAACGAGACCGATCTTGGTGTTGGCGGCTATCTTGGCGCTAAACGGGACGGCTTGCGTCGGGTTGGATGACGCTAAGAAATGCGCCGAAGGTACAGGCGACGCGGCGCTCGACATCGACTACTGCACGCGTGCGATCGATTCGGGCGTCCTGTCCAAGAAGGACTTGGTTGCCACCTTCAATAACCGCGGCAACGCGTATGCCGACAACGGCGAGCATGACCAGGCAATCGCCAATTTCGACCGGGCGATCGACCTCAACCCCGACTATGCCCTGGCCTTCTACAACCGAGGCCGCGCATACAATTTCAAGAGCGAATACGACCGCGCGATCACCGACTACAGTCAGGCGATACAGCTCAAGTCCAACTTTGCCGAGGCCTTCACCAATCGGGGTTTCGCGCGCGCTCGTAAGGGGGAATACGACCGCGCGATCGCCGACTACAACCAGGCGATCCGACTCAAGCCCGACTATGCCCTGGCCTTCTACAACCGGGGCAACGCATACAAAAGCAAGCAAGAATGCGACCGCGCGATCCGCGACTACGACCAGGCAACTCAGCTCGATCCCGACAATGCCCAAGCGTACGGCAAAATGGGAATGGCCTGCGTACTACAAACCGTGATCTATGATGCGCTATTCAACCGCAAGAAGGATCATGATCCCGGCAGCCGCCCCCGGAGGCTTCTCGACAAACTCGAGGAACTCAGCGTGACGCCGTGAGTAAGCGCGGCGCCCCGCGCGTTCGCCTCGATGAATTCGATCCCTATTGGCACAATTGGCGGGCGCTGTGGGGCGAAGGGCCGAACAAGGCCTTCGCCTCGGTGCCCAACCCCGACTGGGAGGCCTAGCCGGCGCCGGCTTCGGTGCGCAGCGCCGCGGCGACGCGCGCCATGACGCCGGCCCAGTCGCCCGGCGTCTGCTGGCGGAACAGGCGCATGGTCGGGTACCACGGGCTGTCGTCGCGCCCGGTCAGCCAGCGCCAGTCGGGCGCGAACGGCAGCAGCGTCCAGACCGGCTTGGCCAACGCGCCCGCCAGATGCGCGACCGCGGTATCGACGGTGACGACCAGATCGAGCCGATCGATGACCGCGGCAGTGTGTCCGAAACTATCGAGCGGAGGCCCAAGGGCCTCGACCGCCAGCCCGGGCGGCGGCGTCTCGGCCGTGGCCTCGCCGACCTGCAGCCCGAACAGGCGCACCCCGGGCACGCCGCCAAGCGGCGCGAAGTCGCGCAAGCGCGCGGTCCGCTGGCGGTCGTCGGGATGGCGCGGGCTGCCGGCCCAGACCAGGCCGACCTTAAAACCGGGGCCGGCGAGCGCGTCCTCGAACGGCGCGCAGAGCGCCGGATCCGCCGCCAGGTACGGCACGTCGCCCGGGATGGTCTCGAGCGTCGTGCCGAAACAGCCGGGCAGGCTGAGCAGCGCAGCATAGACATCGAACGGCACGTCGGGCGGCGCGCGGCCGGTCAAGGGAACCAGATCGGCGGCCGGGACGAGCGGCGCCAGCAGTGCGGCGAGGTCGCCCGGGCATTCGAAGACCACGCGGCCGCCCGCGCCGCGCAGCATCGGCAGGTAGCGGGCCGCTTGAATGACGTCGCCGTAACCCTGTTCGCAGATGACCAGCAGGGTGCGGCCGGCGAGCGGCGCGCCGTCCCAGCGCGGCGCGTTGAAATGTCGGTGCCCGAAATCGGGGATGTTGAGCCGCCACTCGTATTCCGGCCAGCCTGCCTCGAGGAGGCCGGCGAGCAACAGCGCCATGCCGCGGTGGTAATGAGCGACCGGCCCGCGCGGCTTGATCGCGATTGCGGCGTCGAAGGCGGCGATGGCGGCGTCGAGCGCGAGTCGGTCGTACTGTGCCTTGCCCAATCCGTTGTAAGCCTCGACGCCGGCGTGGCCCGCACCGATGGTGGTCTCGAACGCCTCGATGGCGTCGTCGGCACGGCCCAACGTTGTCAGCGCGAGCCCGAGCGTGACCCGCGCGCCGAGGTCATCGGGTCGCGCCTCGAGCACGCGTCTCGCCGCCGCCGCGGCCTCGGCGGGCCGGTCGGCCTCCAGATGCGCACCGGCGGCGGCCATGTGATCGTCGACATTGGTCATCGGCGCGCCAGCATAGCCCGAATCGCGCGGCAGCGATGAACCCGTCATGAATGCGGCGCTCAGCGTGAATTCACATGGGCGGGGCTAATATTGCCGCGCTGCGCTACCATAACGACCATGCGGGGTGGAATGATCGGCATTTCAAGCATCGTGCGCGCGCTTGGCCTTTTGCTGTTGGCCTTGGGGCTGGCTCTGCCGGCGCGCGCCGGTTCGCCGCCCCGGCTCGACCTCGAGTACCACGTCTACGGTCTCGGCATTCACGCCCTGACCCTACGGCTCTATTACACACGGCGCGACGATGGTTACCGCTCGCTGGTCAACGCCCGGACCGAGGGCGTCGTCGAGATGTTCTACGATTACGAACTGCACATCGACGCATCGGGACCGAGGGACGGCGTCGCGCTGCGCCCGAGCCACTACATCACGATCAGCCGGGGATCGGAGGGTGGCAAGCGCCTTAAGCTGAAGTACGCCGACGACGGCGAAATCACGATCGAAACCGACGAGAAGCTGGCGACCGACGAGCTGGCCGCGCGCGTCGCGCGCGGCCACGGCACGATCGACCCGCTGAGCGCGCTGTTGACGCTGGTCGAGACCCTCGCGGAAACCGGCTCGTGCGATGCCAAGGTCGCGGTCTTCGACGGTAAGCGGCGTTACGACATGACGGCGGCCGACGGCGACGCGACAGACGGCGTCGAGTGCCGCGTTGCGCTCGAGCAGATCGACGGGTTCCGGGCGCGCGAGAAGGATTCGCCGCGCTATCCGAAGACCATGACGATCCGGTTCGGCCCGGTCGCCGAGGGCTTTCCACCGATGCCGGTCGAGGTCACCGCCAGCAACTTCTTCGGATTGCTCACCCTGCGCTTGATCGACGCCAAGTTGGCGCCGCAGCCGTGACCGGCGACCGGCGGCCGGTCACCCCGCCTTCTTCACCACCAGCCACAGGGCATGGACCATGCCGGGCAGGAATCCGAGCAGCGTCAGGAGGATGTTGAGCCAGAAATGAAGCCCGAGGCCGACCGTAAGGAATGCCGCCAGGGGCGGCAGAAAAATGGCCAGGACAATGCGGATGATGTTCATGACCAGACAGGCCCCCGACGTTGCGATGCTGTCCGGCGGTATCCTAGCCCGACATTCGATCTGGACGGAACCGCCACGACGGGGGCAATTTGATACCCGGCGTCGGAGCGTACGCGCCGTGCGCCGCGCAATGAAGGGAGCAGCAGTATGACGGAAGACAGTGCGACCACCGCAGCTTCGGGCGAAGATCTCCCCTGGCAGTGGCCCGAGGCGAAATGGCGCGGCATCGTCGGCAAGGTGCGCGCCGGCCGCTCGCTGAAGCCGGCGCGCTGGAAGGACGGTGCGCGCTGCGCGGTTGCGCTGTCGTTCGATTCGGACCACGAGACGGGCACGCTGCGCGCCGGGCGGACCTCGCCGGGCGAGCTCAGCCGGGGCGAGTATGGCGCCCGCGCCGCCCTGCCGCGCATCCGCGCGCTGCTCGAACGCTCAGGCATCAAGGCGAGCTTCTTCGTGCCCGCCGTGGTCGCCAAGCTTTACCCCGACGAACAGCGCGCCAACGTCGCCGAGGGCCACGAGGTCGGCATCCACGGCTGGATCCACGAGCGCAACAGCGAGCTGCCGCGCGACGCCGAGCGCGAGCTGCAGATGCGCTCGGCCGACACCCTGGAGACGATCACTGGTGTCCGCCCGGTCGGCATCCGCACGCCGTCATGGGACTTCAGTCCGCATACGCTGGCGATCAGCCGCGAGATGGGGTTGCTCTACGATTCCTCGCTGATGGCCGACGACGACCCCTACGAAATCCTCGAGGACGGCGAGCCGACCGGCTTGGTCGAGCTGCCGGTCGAATGGATCCGCGACGACTATCCCTACTTCGGCATGGACCGCTTCTCGCCGATCCGACCCCATGTGGCGCCGTCGGCCGTGCTCGAAATCTTCAAGGCCGAATTCGACGGCGCCTACGCCGAGGGCGGCCTGTTCCTGCTGACCATGCACCCCGACATCTCGGGCCACCGATCGCGCATTCAGGTGCTCGCGGCATTGATCGATCACATGCAGGCGCAAGAGGGCGTCTGGTTCGCGACCCACGCCGAGATCGCGCAGTACTGCCTGGACAACGCCTGACCTCGATCGTTCAGAAACAGTCGAAGTCTACCAGGCCGCGACTGCGGCCCGCCGACCGTTCGGCCGGTCTTGATCCCATAAGATTGGCATGCGCGGCGATTGAGCGCAGGTCACCGCACGTGACCGCACAAAAATTCACCGCACAAAAGAAGACCGCAAAAATCAATTCTCAACCAGGCGTCACCTTGGCGGTGAAGACGTAGCCGACGCCGCGCACGGTTTTGATCAGCTGGGGTTTATTGGGCTCGGCCTCGATCTTGTGGCGCAGCCGGCTGATCGAATTGTCGATCGAGCGGTCGTAGGGCGACCATTCACGATTGTGCGTCATGTCGAGCAGCTGGTCACGGTTCAGCACCCGGTTGGCGTTGTCGATGAGGCTGGCGAGCAGATCGAACTCGACGGTGGTCAGGGTAACTTCCGCGCCGTCGGGTGCGAACAGGCGGCGCGCCGCGCGCATCAGGCGCCAGCCGTCGAAAATGACGACGTCGCCACCCGCCGACGCCGCACCGGCGCCGCTCGCCGCCTTGGTCCGCCTCAGAACGCTGCGCACGCGGGCGAGCAGTTGGCGCAAATCGGTCGGCTTTGAGACGTAATCGTCGGCGCCCAGCTCGAGCCCGACGACTTGGTCGACCTCGCTCTTCGAGGCCGTCATGATGATGATGCCAACGTCGGATTGCTTGCGCAACTCGGTGACCAGGCTGAAGCCGTGCTCGCCGGGCATCGAGAGGTCGAGAATGATCAGGTCGGCCGGGTCCGCCGCCAGCACGTCACGCATCGCCGTGCCGCCGTCCGCCTTGCTCACCCGGTAGCCCTCCGCGGCGAGATAGCTCTCGACCAGATCGCGAATCAGGGGGTCGTCGTCGACCACGACGATATGGGCGGGTTCGCTCATCGCCCCGACCGTCGCGGTGTGCGCACGACCGCTGCTTCGCCGCGCCTCATGTCGGCCGCCAGACGGTTATGCGGATCGGCGACGGCGCGCCGTCGGCGCAGGGATTGTTGACCTGCGGGCAATTCGAGATCGCCGTCAACGCGTCCATCTCGGCGCGCAATTCGACGAAATCGCCGGGCTTCGACGGGCCGACATCGAACACCGCTTCGCTCAACGAGCCGCCCGTCCCGACCGGCACCGCGCAGAAGAAATTGATGTTGGGCACGATGTCGCGCCAGCCGAGGCCGTGGTCGGCGAGCACCGCGAGGAAGTTCTCGCGGCAGCCCGGACAGTCGGCGACGCCGTAGAGCAACTGGTTGCTCGGCGCGCTGCAACAGCCGGCGATCGTGTCGTGGCCGCCGCAACTGTCCTCGACGACGGTGAAAATCGGGCGGGCGCGGTCGGAATAGAGCACGTGCCCCTTGCCGAGACCGAGCGTGTGCGCCGCCTTGATCGTGTTTGGCGCGTGATAGCGTTCATCCGGGTCGGCCGCGTTGTAGCACAGAAAGTCGACGCCCTGGCGGCCCTCGAGGTCGGTGATGCGCAGCCGCTGGCCACACGCGATGATGCCGGCCCAGGCCGCGCCCGCCGCCAGGATGCGGTCGTCGACGACGGTGCCCGGAAGATCGATGTCCACAGCCATGCTGGCCTCCTTCTATGTGCGGTCAGCGTTGCTGACCTGCGCTCAATCGCCGCGCATGCCAATCTTTATCCCACAAAGACTGGCCGAACGGTCGGCGGCCCGCCCCCACTTGTCCCATCTAGACTGGCGCGGGCTGGAAGACTTCGTGCGAATCCAGTCGACCGGACAATATTCTACCGCAACCGGCCGGGCGAGAGATCGGCCTCGGTCAGGCCGTGCTCGGCGACGTCGGCGGGCAGCGCGCGCGCCGTGATCAGCCCGGCCGTCGCGCGCGACATCGCCGGCGAGGTCATGATGCCGTAACCGCCCTGGCCGGTGAGCCAGAAGAAACCCTCGGCCGCCGCGTCGAAACCGGCGACCAGCGTCTTGTCGGCGACGAAGCTGCGCAGGCCGGCCCAGCTATGCGCGACGCGGCGGACCTCGAAGCACGTCGCGCGCTCGATGCGATCGACGGTAATCGCGATATCGAGCTCTTCGGGCTGCGCGTCGCAGGGCGCACTCGGCGTCTCGTCGGCCGGCGAGGCCATGATGCGGCCGGCGTCGGGCTTGAAGTAGAATTCCTCGTCGATGTCGACGACCTGCGGCCAGGCGTCGATCTCGACGCCCGCCGGCGGATCGAAGGTGATCGCCGTGCGCCGCTTGGGCACCAGTCCGATCGGCGCCGCGCCGGCGAGCCCCGCGACCACGTCGCACCAGGCGCCCGCCGCGTTGACGACGACCGGCGCGGCAAACTCACCGGCCGGCGTTTCGGCGACCCAGCGGCCATCGCGGCGCGTCAGGCCGCGCACCTCGGCGTCGGTCGCCAGCGTCCCGCCGCGCGCGCGGAGGCCCTTGAGAAAGCCGTTCTGGATGCCGTGTACGTCCATGTCGCGGGCAACCGGATCGTAGACCCCGCCGGCGATATAATCGGCGCGCAACGCGGGCACCAGCTCGCGGCACGCCTGGCCGTCGAGCTCCTGCGCCGGACCGCCGACCGCCGCCGCCTCGTCCATCGCGCGGCGTACCGCGTCGCGCTGATCGTGGTTGGCGATCAGCAGCAGGCCGCGCGGGCTGAGCAGCGGATTGTCGGCGAAGCCGTCGGGCGGGTCTTCGAGGAACGCGCGCGACGCGATGGTCAGCTTGCGGATCACCGCGTTGCCGTAGTTCTCGGTGAACAGCGCGGCCGAGCGGCCGGTCGTGTGGTAGCCCGGCTGACTCTCGCGCTCGAGCACGATGACACGGCCCGACGCCGCCAGTTCATAGGCCGCCGACGCGCCCGCGATGCCCGCCCCGATGACCAGAAAATCGCCGCTCTCCATGCCCCTTGCCCTTCGCAATCTGCGACCGATCCGCGCGCGATGGTAATTCAGAAATTGCGCCACCGCCATTGACAAGCCGATGGCCCGCGCCCGACGCTCGGCGCGGAGAAGACGCATGAACATCGTTGAGACCCTGCCGCACGCCGTCCGCGTCATCGACAACGCGTGGCTCCCGCTCGCCGACGGCACGCGGCTCGCGGCGCGGCTCTGGCGGCCCGACGACGCCGAGCGGAAACCGGTGCCGGCGATCCTCGAATACATCCCCTACCGCAAGGCCGACCAGACGGTCTACCGCGACGCGATAAACCACGGCTATCTGGCGGGCCACGGCTATGCCTGCGTCCGCGTCGACATGCGCGACTCCGGCGATTCGGACGGCGTGCTGCCCGGCCGCCCGGCGGGCCAGCAGGAGGACGACGGCGAGCAGGTCTTGCGCTGGATCGCCGCGCAGCCCTGGTGCGACGGCCGGGTCGGCATGATGGGCCTGTCGTGGGGCGCCGCGGCAGCGCTCGCGCTCGCCGCGCGCCGCCCGGCCGAACTCGGCGCCGCGCTGGTCGTCTGCCCGCCCGGTGGCTCGACGCGCTATCACAAGAACGGCTGCCTCATTGCCGGCAATCTCGGCATCATGTCGGTGCTGGTCGCCTATCACGCGCGGCCGCCCGACCCGGCGGTCGTCGGCGATGTCTGGCGCGAGACCTGGGCGGCCCGGCTCGACGCCGCCGAGCACGCCTTCGCCGACCCGGCGGCGCTGATGGCCGGCGGCTCGACCGTGGTCGGCGCGTTCGACGAATACCGGCGCATATCCTGCCCGCTCTACGCCATCGGCGGCTGGTGCGACACCCATCCGGACCTCGTGCTCGACCTGCTCGGGGCGCTCGATGGACCACGGAAAGGACTGATCGGCCCCTGGGCACATGTCTACCCGCATCTCGGCGGACCCGGGCCGAAGCTCGGCTTCCTCCAAGAAGTCCGGCGCTGGTTCGACCACTGGCTCAAGGGCGTCGATGCCGGCGTCATGGACGAGCCCATGCTGCGCGTCTGGATGCCCGAGAGCGCGCCGCCCCGGCCCTACCACGAGGAACGCCCCGGCCGCTGGGTCGCCGAGACATCCTGGCCATCGCCCGATGTCGCGATCCGCGCGTTAGCGGTGACCGCCGCCGGGCTTGCCGATGCCGCTGGTGCCGACACCCATCTGACGCTGCGCTCGCCGCAAACCGTCGGCGCCGCGTCGGGGGTGTGGATGCCCTACATGGCTTACGGCCCGGCCGCCGAGCTGCCCGGCGACCAGCGCATCGACGACGCCGGTTCGCTGGTCTTCGACTCGGCGCCGCTCGCCGAGCCGATCGAGATGCTGGGCATCGCCCAGGCCACGCTCGAGGTCGCCGCCGACCGGCCCCGCACACTGGTCGCCGTGCGCCTGTGCGACGTCGCGCCGGATGGTGCCTCGGCGCGTGTCGCCTGGGGCATGCAAGCGCTCGACAACGGACCAGGCCGGCGCCATCGGATCACCGTTTCGATGTCGGCGACGGCGCACGCCTTCCCGGCCGGCCACCGCATCCGCCTGGCCGTCTCGACGAGCTACTGGCCGCTCATCTGGCCGGCCCCCGAGGCGGCGACGCTCAGCCTCTACACCGGCACGAGCCGCCTCGCGCTGCCGGTCCGCGCGCCGCGCGACGACGACGCCGAGCTGCGCCCTTTCGGCCCCGCCGAGGGCGCCGCACCACCAGCCCTGAGCCAGCCGCGGCCGGCCCATCACGAGCGCAGGCTGACGCACGACATCGCGACCGGCGAACAGGTCTTGAGCGATATCGAGGAGGGCGGTGTCATCCGGCTCGACGACTCGGGCCTCGAGATCAGCGCGTACGCCTCGCAGACCCACCGCATCGCCGCCGACGACCCGGCCACGGCCTCGGTCGCGCTGGTCTGGCGCGCCGGGCTCAGGCGCGGCGACTGGCGCACGCTGGTCGAGACCCGCACCGAGGTCCGCGCCTCGGCCGACACGCTGCGCATCGACCTCGCCTTCGAGGCCACGGAGGGCGGCCGCCCGGTGCGCCAGCGCCGTTGGGAGCACCTCGTCCCGCGCGACCCGACTTAGTCCCGCGCGACCCGACCTAGTCCCGCGCGACCCGACTTGGTCCCGCGCGACCCTATGTAGGCCAACGGCGTCGAGACGTAGGCAATCGGCGTCGAGCGCCAGCGCCAGCCTCGAACCGACCAGCACTCAATCCATAATGGGGTCAGACACCATTATGGTCGCTTTATATCATTTAGAAACAACACCATAAATGGTGTCTGACACCGCAGAACTCGACCGCACCGCAGCGCCCGACCACAGTGCGCCACCGTCGCACCGACCCTAACACCAGCCGTATCACCGCAACATCCACCGTACTTTCACACCGCGCGTTCTGGGTGAACACTCCTTACAATATTTTTAGTAAATTTTTACTAAAAATATAGTTCATTTTGACACCGGGATTGGATCGGGGGTGGCGGCGATCGGCGATCGGCGATCGGCGACGGCGGGCGGCGGGCGGCGGGCGGCGGGCGCCTGGTCGGCGACGGCGGGCGCCTAGGCGGCGACGGCGGGCGGCGGACGGCGGGCGTCCAGTCGGCGACGGCGGGCGGCGCGCGTCTATTCGGCGGGCGTCGGGACCGCCGCGCCGCGCAGGCCCAGCACCACCTCGTTGCCCGGCTCGGGGCGGGCCGGCACGTTGAACGAGAGCGCCAGCGACACCGCGGCGAGCGCCGCGCCGGCAAGAAAGACGGCGGCTGGCGAGACCAGCCACAGCAGGCCGAACGACGCCGGCACGATGACCGCGGCGGTGTGGTCGATCGAGAACGAGACGCCCGCGGTCGAGGCGATGTCGGCGCGATCGGCGATCTTCTGGAAATAGGTCGTCAGCGCGATGGCAAGCGCGAAGAACAGATGGTCGACGACGTAGAGCGCCGCCGCCAGCCCGGCGTGCTCGACGAAGGCGTAGCCGGTGAACACGAACACCAATCCGCCGTACTCGAAGATCAAGGCGCGGCGCTCGCCCCAGCGCGCGATCAACCGCCCGACGCGTGGCGCGAGCCACATGTTGATCGTCGCGTTGAGCAGGAACAAGAGCGAGATCTCGCCCACGCTGTAGCCGAACTTCTCGACCATCAGGAATCCGGCGAAGACGACGAAGATCTGCCGCCGGGCGCCCGACAGGAAGGTCAGCAGGTAATAGAGCCAGTAGCGCTTGCGCAGCACCATGCGGCGGCGCTGCTCGACCGCCGCCGGGAAGCGCGGGAAGACCAGCCAGCCGACCGCGACGACGGCCACCGTCACGCCGCCACCGATCATGTAGACCCAGCGAAAATCCAGCCGGGCGGTGTCGAAGGCGAGCCAGATCAGCCCGAAGGCGACGATCGAGGTCGCCGAGCCGACCGCGATCAGGCGGCCGAGCATGACGGCCGTGCGGTCCGTCTCGGTCCACTGCAGCGCGAGCGACATCTCGACCGTGGCGTAGTAGTGGTAGCCGAGCGACATCACGATGGTCGTGAACCACAGCCCGAGCACGGACGGGAACCAGCCGGTCAGCGCCGTGCCGATGCCGAGCAAGAGCAATGCAACCAAGGCCAAGGTCTGCTCGCGCAGCACGATCAGCAGGAACACCACGGCGAAGGCGAGGAAGCCGGGCACCTCGCGCAGGCTCTGCAGCACGCCCATGTCGGCGCCCGAGAACGCCGCCCGCTCGATCGCGAAGTTGTTGAGCAACGCCTGCCAGGTGGCGAAGCTCATCGGCACCGCGCCGGCCATCAGGAACAGCAACACCTCGGGCCGCCGCCAGCCGCCGTCGATGAATGCGCGGATTTCGGACATGGGGGAGTGTTTAGCGGGCTATGCGTCGGAAGGCGAGCGAGTCGTTACGCACGAAGGCATTGTTCGCCTTCGCCAGCAGTGCCTCGGGAAAGTTCGGATCGATCGCGGGGCCAGTAAGATCGATAACGTCGGGTCCGGATTCTGAAATTCTCAATCGATCACTTCATCAGCCTGAGCTTGGCAAGTGGATTGCCAACCGCCAGTGCGCGTTCATACCAACGTTGCGCCTCGTCTTTATCGACGTCCACGCCACGTCCGTTCTCATAGGCTTCACCGAAAACACGCTATATATCCGGAGATGGAAGGAGGCAATTCTTCAAACTCGCCCATCTCGATGAGTTTCCTGAAATATCCCAACGCTTCTTCGTCGTTCTGCTCACCCAACACGCCTGTCCACAACACGGTCCCTGCCACATGCAGACCACGTACATTGTTTTGCGCAGCCGATTTTCTGAACCAGAGCAATGCAGCCTGCGGGTCTTTCTCTCCGAACCAGCCATTCTTGAATGCGCTGCCAAGAAGGAACTGTGCATCTGAGTCTTCTGCTTCCACCGCCCTATTCAGCCAATACTGCGCCAGTTTGAAATTCTGCGCAGTGAGTCGGACCCGATTTCCTTGGACACAGAATTGGCTTAATCGAAGTGTCCAAGGAGGACCGGAACATGACCGACAATTTTGAGAACAAAGTTGCTGTTGATGGGCCTGTGGTAAACGAGGGCGAGCTTGGCTCGTCCACGTTTTCCCCGGGCCAGGTTTCGCCGGCAGGCCCGCTGGGACTTGGCCAGCGGTGGACGGTGACGCGCAAGCGTGAGGTTGCCCTGCGGCTTTTGCGTGGCGAGCCGGTGGAACTTTTGTCGCGGCAGTTGGGCGTGGAGATTTTCCGGCTCGAGCAGTGGCGTGAGAAGGCGATCGCCGGGATCGATGCCTCGCTCAAGGAACGCAAGGGCGATCCGGTGAAGGCGGAACTGGACATCGCCATGAAGCGGATCGGGGAGTTGATCATGCAGGTGGAACTGCTGGAGGCCAAGACGGAGACGTCCGGCCCTTTGGGGCGGCGGAGGTCGCGGCGATGAGTGCCGCCACCTCTCCCGGCACGGGTTTGGCCTACGGCCTCCAGCGGGTCTGTGCGGCCTGGGGTTTTGCCCGTTCCTCGTTCTACGCCATGAAATCCCGGCAGCAGGCCACCGCTGAGCGCCCACCAGCAAAGCGCCGGGGACCGAAGCCCTCGATCTCGGACGAGGCTCTGCTGGTGGCCATCGAGGCCGACCTGGAGGCATCCCCCTGGGAGGGCGAGGGACACCGCAAGGTCTGGGCTCGGCTTCGGGTCTGTCGTGGCATCCGTGTTTCCCGCAAGCGGGGGCTCCGGGTGATGCGCGAGAACAACCTGCTCTCGCCCCATCGCTGCCGCCGCCGTGGCGGAAATCCCCATGTCGGTGAGATCATCACCCATGCCCCCAACCTCATGTGGGGCACGGACGGCGTTCGGGTGTTCACGGTGGACGACGGCTGGGGCTGGATATTCACCGCCATCGAGCATTGGAACGCCGAGTGCGTCGGCTGGCATGTGTGCAAGCGAGGCGACCGCTTCGCCGCCCTTCAGCCGATCTCCATGGGGCTTGCGAGGCTGTATGCCTCGACCTCCGCCGGTGCGGCGCGGGGGCTGGCCTTGCGGATGGATCACGGCTCCCAGTATCTGTCGGACCACTTCACCAACCAGATCAAGTTCTGGGGCATCCAGCCGTCCTACGCCTTCGTCGAACAGCCCCAGACCAACGGCGTCGCCGAGAGGTTCAATCGCACGCTCAAGGAACAGATCATCCATGGCCGCATCTACCGCAACATCGCGGAGCTGCGGAACGCCGTCCGCGGGTTCGTCGAACAGTACAATGCCCAGTGGATCGTGGAGAAGAACGGCTACCTGAGCCCCGCTCAAGCTCGTCAGGCGTGGCACACCGCGATGTCACTCAGGCCCGCCGCATGAGACAAACTTGTGTCCAAGGAACCGGGTGCGATACATGATTATTTTCTGCTGCAGATAAGTATAATTTTCCCAGTGACAATTCGGGTCTACTGGCCTGCCCCTTTTCCAGCATTTCCGCGAGTTCGAACTCAGCTGCCGGGTAACCGTCTTGCACCGCTCTCTCAAGGAGATCTGCGGCTTGTTCGAACGAGCCTTGCGCGCGATAGATTCGGCCTAGCTGGAAAATGACCCGTGGATTCGTCACTTCGTCTTCGAGCGCCTCCTCACAAACAACTTGTGCCTGCGCTACGTCTAGCCTCGAGGTGGCCACCCCCTCGGCAGTTCTGTACGGATCGTCCGGGTGCGCCGCGAGTTTGTCGCATTTCGCAATGCCGTCAGTTCGGCAGCGAAAACGGGCTGCCCGGGGACCAAAATGAACAAGCCAATAACCAATAGGCTGAGAGATTGTAACTGTTTCATCCGACTGAACATCCGAATCGCGATAACCATTTGACTCACCCAGTAGGAGCCGGTCGCGGCGTTTCTATCCACCCGGCGCCGGCGAAAGTCGTGGTCGAAGACGCGGCCCGGCACAGGAAGTTGCGAAAGGCGTGCACGGCACGAAAGATCACCGCCAACGAAGCCAAGCACGACCGAACCGGCCCGCGCGCAGAACCGGCCCGTGGGACCACAGAGAAGAGCGCGTTCGCAGTGTTCTAAACTCGCGGTTCATCGCCGGTGCATCTATTTCTTCGTGATATCCCGTCGTTGACTTCCACATGTCGGCAAACTCGAACGTCGGCCGCCACCGGTCTCTGGCAGACTCGATTTTTGCCGTGCCCGCCCTTTCTTTCTGCGATGCAAGAAAACGAACACGACGACAACGATAACCAGAACAATATAAAAAATTGCCGATGCCTCTTTCCAATATATATAATCAGAAAAAAGATAATTAAAAATAAACAAAGGAATAAGCATCACACCTACGGCGACAACAACTAGAATCGGATAAACTGTTATCTTTACAAGCGCGATGAAAAGACTGACTGAGTCGGACCCGATTTCCTTGGACACAGAATTGGCTTAATCGAAGTGTCCAAGGAGGACCGGAACATGACCGACAATTTTGAGAACAAAGTTGCTGTTGATGGGCCTGTGGTAAACGAGGGCGAGCTTGGCTCGTCCACGTTTTCCCCGGGCCAGGTTTCGCCGGCAGGCCCGCTGGGACTTGGCCAGCGGTGGACGGTGACGCGCAAGCGTGAGGTTGCCCTGCGGCTTTTGCGTGGCGAGCCGGTGGAACTTTTGTCGCGGCAGTTGGGCGTGGAGATTTTCCGGCTCGAGCAGTGGCGTGAGAAGGCGATCGCCGGGATCGATGCCTCGCTCAAGGAACGCAAGGGCGATCCGGTGAAGGCGGAACTGGACATCGCCATGAAGCGGATCGGGGAGTTGATCATGCAGGTGGAACTGCTGGAGGCCAAGACGGAGACGTCCGGCCCTTTGGGGCGGCGGAGGTCGCGGCGATGAGTGCCGCCACCTCTCCCGGCACGGGTTTGGCCTACGGCCTCCAGCGGGTCTGTGCGGCCTGGGGTTTTGCCCGTTCCTCGTTCTACGCCATGAAATCCCGGCAGCAGGCCACCGCTGAGCGCCCACCAGCAAAGCGCCGGGGACCGAAGCCCTCGATCTCGGACGAGGCTCTGCTGGTGGCCATCGAGGCCGACCTGGAGGCATCCCCCTGGGAGGGCGAGGGACACCGCAAGGTCTGGGCTCGGCTTCGGGTCTGTCGTGGCATCCGTGTTTCCCGCAAGCGGGGGCTCCGGGTGATGCGCGAGAACAACCTGCTCTCGCCCCATCGCTGCCGCCGCCGTGGCGGAAATCCCCATGTCGGTGAGATCATCACCCATGCCCCCAACCTCATGTGGGGCACGGACGGCGTTCGGGTGTTCACGGTGGACGACGGCTGGGGCTGGATATTCACCGCCATCGAGCATTGGAACGCCGAGTGCGTCGGCTGGCATGTGTGCAAGCGAGGCGACCGCTTCGCCGCCCTTCAGCCGATCTCCATGGGGCTTGCGAGGCTGTATGCCTCGACCTCCGCCGGTGCGGCGCGGGGGCTGGCCTTGCGGATGGATCACGGCTCCCAGTATCTGTCGGACCACTTCACCAACCAGATCAAGTTCTGGGGCATCCAGCCGTCCTACGCCTTCGTCGAACAGCCCCAGACCAACGGCGTCGCCGAGAGGTTCAATCGCACGCTCAAGGAACAGATCATCCATGGCCGCATCTACCGCAACATCGCGGAGCTGCGGAACGCCGTCCGCGGGTTCGTCGAACAGTACAATGCCCAGTGGATCGTGGAGAAGAACGGCTACCTGAGCCCCGCTCAAGCTCGTCAGGCGTGGCACACCGCGATGTCACTCAGGCCCGCCGCATGAGACAAACTTGTGTCCAAGGAACCGGGTGCGATACATCGGGTACGCCGGTCGAGGGTGTCTATGTCGGGATTTGGTATATATTTTTTGTCGGCCTCCCGATCTATGGAATTCTTTATGTCGGGCTGAAGCTGCGCGAGTATCTGCGAGAGATCGAAGCCATACTTTTGAAACAGCAGACGTGATCTCGCTGGTCCCTGCCGAATTCCAGCATCATGAATGGTGAGGTGCATACGGGTCCGCTTCGTGCTTTCAAGCCACGTCAAATTGCAAACTGGGACCCTGCCGGATCGTGGCCCGTCTTGCGTTCCGCGAGCCGATTGAGCAGGATTGGCGGCAAGACGCCATCCGCCGTGACACGTCGGCGGTCGGCATAACCGACCATGGGAGGAACGACATGGAAACCAAACGTGACGTCGAACGCTTCATCGACGACTTCAAGATGCGCCGGCTCGACCGCCGCGACTTCACAGCAAGGGACTGGCCTCTGTCGGCCTGGTGACGATCGGCTCGTCGGTCCTGCCGCACCGCGCCACCGCGTCGCCCGACGAACAGCCGGTGTGCTTCACCTGGGGCGGCTACGAGGTGCCCGAGATGCACGGCGAGTACATCACGAAATATGGCGAATCGCCGCGCTTCGCCCTGTGGGGCGACGAGGAGGAAGCCGAGGCCAAGATGGTCGCCGGCTTCCAGCCCGACGTCGCCATGCCGTGCTCGTACAAGGTCCAGAAGTGGAACGACTACGGCTTCCTCGACGAGATCGACACCTCGCGGCTGAGCCACTGGCCCGACATCATCGAGCCCTTGAAGGGCGTTCCCGACATGGCGATCGACGGCAAGCGCCTGATGGTCTGCGCCTGGTGGGGGCTGACCTCGGTCACCTTCCGCACCGATCTGGCGCCCGAGTACGTCGACCCGTCGACCCACACCTGGGGCATCCTGTGGGATCCCAAGTACGAGGGCCGGCTGTCGATGATCGACAGCCTGATCGACGGCGTCATGGTGGCGGCGATCTATTCCGGCGCCAAGGACCCGTTCAACATGACCCCCGACGAGGTCGCCAGAACCAAGGAGCTGATGGCCGAGCAGCGGCCGTTGCTGCGCTTCTACACCAACAGCGTCACCGAGTGGGAGCAGGCGCTCGCCTCGGGCGAGCTGGTCGCCGCGGCGTCGTGGAACAACACCATCACGACGCTCTCGAAGGACGGCCTGCCGGTCGCCTTCATGTTCCCCAAGGAGGGTCCAATGACCTGGACCTGCGGCATCGTCTTGATGAAGAACCGCGATGCCAACATGACCGACCGCGCCTACGACCTGATCAACGCGTTCATGAGCCCCGACACGGGCGAGTACTGGGTCATGGAGAACGGCATGGGCCATGCCAACAAGAAGACCTACGAGCGCATCTCGGACGACGACCTGATCATGCGCGGCCTGACGCCGGGCAACATCGAGGAATACATCGCCTCGGGCATCTTCCAGGCGACGATCCAGAACGAGCCCGAGCTGCAGGCCATGTACGAAGAGGTCAAGGCCGGCTTCTAGGGCCTAGAGCATAGTCCGATCGATTGGAATCGGTCGGACTATGCCAGCCCGCGCCAGTCTTAATGGGACAAGCGGGGGCCGCCGATCGTTCGGCCAGTCTTGATCCCATAAGAGTGGCAAGCGCGGCGATTGAGCGCAGGTCATCTTCACGAAGTGAAGGTGACCGCACAATGCTTAAGACGACACGCTCTAGCTCGACACCCACGCGGCCCACGCCGCGGGGGTTTTTCTTTGGGCGCGGGGCGGGCGCGCCCTCAGCTCCCGGTCAGCCGCACTCCCTCGCCGAGCACGCGGGCGACGGTGGCGCCCATCTCCGACGGGCTCGGCGCGATGGTGACGCCGGCGTCCTCGAGGATGCGCAGCTTCTCGTCGGCGCTCTCGCCGAACGCCGAGATGATCGCGCCGGCGTGGCCCATGGTGCGGCCCTTGGGCGCCGAGAGGCCAGCGACGTAGGCGACCACCGGCTTGGACATGTGATCGCGGATGAACGCGGCGGCCTCGGCCTCCTGGGGGCCGCCGATCTCGCCGATCATCATGACGACTTGCGTTTCGCCGTCGGCCTCGAACAGCGCGAGCACGTCCTTGAACGACGAGCCGTTGATCGGGTCGCCGCCGATGCCGACGCTGGTCGAAACACCGATGCCGAGCGCCTTCATCTGCGCGGCGGCCTCATAGCCGAGCGTGCCCGAGCGGCCGACGATGCCGACCGGGCCGCGCGCATAGATATGCCCCGGCATGATGCCGGCGAGCGCCTGGCGCGGACTGATCACGCCGGCGCAGTTTGGCCCGAGCAAGCACATGCGCCGTTCCGCCCGGTAGCGCCGCATATAGCGCTTGACCTGGATCATGTCCTGCGCCCGGATGCCGTCGGTGATCGCGATGCACAGCCGAATGCCGGCGTCGGCCGCCTCCATGATCGCGTCGGCCGCGAAGGGCGGCGGCACGAAGACGACGCTGGCCACAGCACCCGTCTCGGCGACCGCCGCCTTGACCGTGTCGAACACCGGCACGCCGGCCGCCGTGGCGCCGCCCTTGCCGGGCGTCACGCCGCCGACGACGCGCGTGCCATAGTCGGCCATCTCCCGGGCGTGGAAGGCGCCGATGCGCCCGGTGATGCCCTGGACGATGACGGCGGTGTCGCGGTCGAGAAGGATGCTCATGACGCGGGCCCTCCGGCGGTTGGGGTTGCACGGGCCGCCCGCCACGCCGCGACCGAGCATTCGGCCGCCTCGGCGAGTGTCGCGGCAGGCACGATGTCGAGCCCCGAGTCGGCCAGGATGCGGCGGCCCTGCTCGACGTTGGTGCCGGCCAGGCGGACCACCAGGGGCACCTCGACCGGCGATGTCTCGAGCGCCTGGACGATGCCCTCGGCGACCCAGTCGCAGCGGTTGATGCCGGCGAAGATGTTGACCAGGATCGCCTCGACGCCTTCGTCGGCGGCGACCAGACGGACCGCCTTGGCGACGCGTTCGGGCGTCGCGCCGCCGCCGATGTCGAGGAAGTTGGCGGGCTTTCCGCCGGCCTTCTCGATCATATCCATGGTCGCCATCGCGAGGCCCGCGCCGTTGACCACGCAGCCGATCCGGCCGTCGAGCCCGACGTAGGCGAGGCCGCGGTCCGAGGCGCGGGTCTCGCGCGGGTCCTCCTGCGACTTGTCGCGCAGCTCGGAGATCTCGGGCCGGCGGTAGAGCGCGTTGTCGTCGAAGGTCATCTTGGCGTCGAGCGCGACCAGCGCGCCATCGGCGGTCAGCGTCAGCGGGTTGATCTCGACCATCGTCGCGTCGAGCTCGCGGAACGCCCGGTAGCAGCCCAGGAAGGTCTCGACCGCTTGGGGAATGACCGCCGGATCGAAGCCGAGCGCGAAGGCGATCTCGCGCGCCTGGAAGGCGGGCATGCCGACGGCGGGCTCGACCGAGGTGCGGATGATCGTCTCGGGCGCTTGCGCGGCGATCCCCTCGATCTCCATGCCACCGGCCGACGAGGCGACGACCATGACGCGCTCGGTCTTGCGGTCGAGCACGAAGGCGACGTAGACCTCGCGCACGAACGGCACGGCGGCCTCGACCGAGAGCCGGTAGACGACGCGCCCGCGCGCGCCGGTCTGCTCGTTGACCAGCCGCTTGCCGAGCAGTTCGTCGGCCGCGTCCCACACCGCGTGCTCTGACTCGCACTTGATGATGCCGCCCGCCTTGCCGCGGCCGCCGGCGTGCACCTGGGCCTTGACGACCCAGCGGTTGCCGCCGATCTCGCGCGCCCGGTAGGCGGCCTGCTCGGGGCTGTAGGCGAGGCCGCGGCGCGGCACGGCGACGCCGAAGCCGGCCAGCAAGTCCTTGGCTTGGTACTCGTGAATATCCATGATTCCCCTCCTGGTCCCGCGGCCGCTTGGCCGCGGTGCGGACTCTTGGTTGCGCTCAATCGCCACGCAGGCCGATCTTATGGAATCAAGCCAATCTCATTGGATCAAGGTTGGCCGAACGGTCGGCGGCGCCCCTCTTGTCCCAATAAGACTGGCGCGCGCTGGTAGATTCCGATCGAGTGCGGTCGATCGAACTCCGCGCTACACCGCGGCGGCTCGGGGCGAGACGAGTTCCACCGGGTGGGCGGTCGCGCGGTAGTACTCCTGGGCCGCGGCGACACCGCTGCCGGCCGCGACCTCGATGCCGAGATCGCGCATCGCCATCTCGGCGCCGGCCAGACCGCTCAAGACCATCAGCTCGTTGAGGTCGCCGAGGTGACCGATTCGGAACAGCTTGCCGGCGACCTTCGAGAGGCCGAGGCCGAGCGACAGGCCGTAGCGCAGGTAGGCGAGCCTGGCGACCGCGTTGCCGTCGAAGCCCTCGGGCACGCAGATCGCGCTGACCGTGTCGGAGTACCACTTGGGGTCCTTGGCGCAGAGCGCGAGACCCCAGGCGTCGACCGCGCGGCGCACGCCCTCGGCGAGCCGATGGTGGCGCGCGAAGACGTTGTCGAGCCCCTCGCCGAGCAACAGATCGACCGAGGCGCGCAGACCGCGGATCAACGACATCGGCGGCGTGTAGGGGAAGAAGCCGTCGCGGTTGGTGCGGATCATGTCCTCGAAGTCGAAGTAGCAGCGCGGGCAGGTGGCCTCCTTGCGCGCCTCGAGCGCCTTGTCGCTGACGCACAGGATGGCCAGCCCGGCGGGCAGCATGAAGCCCTTCTGCGAGCCGGAGACCGCGACGTCGACGCCCCACTCGTCCATGCGGAAGTCGATCGAGGCGATCGAGCTGACGCCGTCGACGAACAGCATCGCCGGGTGAACGGTGGCGTCGAGCGCGGCCCGCACGCCGGCGACGTCGCTGGTCACGCCGGTCGCGGTCTCGTTGTGGCAGACCAGCACGGCCTTGATCGCATGGTCGGTGTCGGCGGCCAGGCGCTCGGCGAAGATGTCGACCGGCACGCCCTCGCCCCATTCGACCTCGACCGCGTCGACCTCGATGCCGTGGCGCTGGCATAGGTCGACCCAGAGGTACGAGAACTGGCCGAAGACGGCGGCCAGCACCTTGTCGCCGGGCGACAGCGTGTTGGTGATCGCCGCCTCCCAGCCGCCGGTGCCCGACGACGGGAACAGGAACACCTGGCCCCGGTCGGTCTTGAAGATGCGCTTCAAATCGGCGAACAGCGGCAGGGTGAAGTCGGGCAGATCGGGCGCGCGCTGGTCTTCCATCGCGACGTCGATGGCCTGGCGAATGGCGTGCGGCACGTTGGTCGGGCCGGGAATGAACAGGGCCGTGGTTCCGGGCATGGTCGTTGCTCCCCCCAAGAGATAGCGTTGCGTGTGGTCGGACGGGCGCCTCAGGCGATGCCGTAGACCTCCTCCTCGACGCGGCGCATGGCCGAGACGAAGTCGTGGGCGCGGCGCGCCGGCGCGCCTGTGTCGGAGATGCGCAGCGTTCGGCTGCCCGCCGTGCCGGCCGGGCCGAGCTCGAGCTGGACGACGACGCGGGTGTCGGAATCGATCAGGATGGCCATAACTGAATTCCCCACATGTTCGACGCGGTTGATCCGGGCGCCGAAGCGTCGGGGCGTCGATCGCGCCGCTTCGGAAATGCTCCAGAGCCCGCCGAGCGTCGCCGGCCGCCACGCGGCCCGAAAGGGCTCGGCAAATACGCGGGTCTCTATAACTTTTTCATAAGACAACACCCTTCGTCTTCCCGTAAACTGCACAAATTCTCATTAATGCCATAACAAAAGGTCATGGTAAGCCTGCGCGCCAAACTGCCCCCGCCGAACGCCCTGGTGACCTTCGAGGCGGCCGCCCGGCACCGCAACTTCACCCGCGCGGCGGCCGAACTCGGCGTCACCCAGGCGGCGGTGAGCCGCCAGATCCGCACGCTCGAGGAACACCTCGGCGTGCCCGTCTTCCGCCGCGCGCCGAAGGGCCTGCAGCTGACGCGCGACGGCCAGCGCCTCTTCCAGGCGGTCACCATGGGGCTCGAGCACATCGCGACGACGGCGGCCGATATCCGGCGCGTGCGTAGCGACGCCGAGGTCACGGTCTCGACCAGCGTGACCTTCGCGTCCTATTGGCTGATGTCGCGCGTCGCCAAGTTCCGCGCCGCCTACCCCGACGTCGAGCTGCGCCTGGTCGCCTCGGCGCCGGTCGCCAATCTGGCGGTCGCCGGCATCGACCTGGCGGTGCGCTACGGCGACGGCCGCTGGCCCGGCGTCGAGGCGACCCATCTGTTGGACAACGAAGTCTTCCCGGTCTGCGCGCCGGGCTACCTCGAGGGCCGTCCGCCGCTCGCCGGGCCCGCCGACCTGTTGGGCGAGACGCTCTTGAACCTGGTCGAATACGACCGCAACTGGGTGACCTGGGAGGCGTGGCTGCGCGAATTCGGCGTCGTCGACAGGCCGGCGCGGCGCGGGCCCCAGTTCGACAACTACCTGATCCTGATCCAGGCGGCGCTCGGCGGCCAGGGCATCGCATTGGGCGGCGGGCGCCTCGCCGACGACTTCCTGGCGGCGGGCGCCCTGGTGCGCCCGATCGCCGCGACGCTGCGCTCGGATAGCGGCTTCTACGTCCTGGTGCCACGCGAGGTACCGCTCAGCGAACCCGCCGCCCTGTTCCGCGACTGGGTGCTCGCCGAGGCCAAGGGCGACGCGGGCTGATCACGGCGCGGCGGCGGCGCCGGCGTCGTAGAGCGCTTTGGCCTCGGTCGCGGCGACCGGCGCATGGTCGTCGCGTTCGGGCTGTCACAGGCAAATGGTGGGCGCGGCTGGGATTGAACCAGCGACCCCTACGATGTCACCGTAGTGCTCTACCGCTGAGCTACGCGCCCTCGGTGGCGCCGCGTCTGTCAGCGGCGCCCAGAACCCCGCTTGTAATGCCAAACCCGGCGGCTTTGCAAGCCCCGCTGGACCGGGTCGGCCACGCGCGCGTGACGCGCCGGCCGCACACGCGTGACAGGATAGTCGTTATGGTCTAAGCCTGAGGGATCGAGCGCGAGGATCGGCGAGACATGAGCGGCACCCCGCAGACCCCGGCCGACCCAATGGCCCAAGCGGACGGCACGGCTTTCGAGGTCCTGCGGCCGGCCGCGCAGACCGCGCCCCTGGTGCTCGCCTCGCCGCATAGCGGGCGCGACTATTCGGCCGAATTCACCGCCATCGCCCGGCTCAAGGGCGCCGCGCTGCGCCGCTCGGAGGACAGCTTCGTCGACGAGCTGTTCGCGGCCGGGCCCGGGTGCGGCGCGCCGCTCATCCGGGCGCTGTTTCCGCGCGCCTACCTCGACGTCAACCGCGAGCCCTACGAGCTCGACCCGGCGATGTTCGAAGACGCGCTGCCGCCTTACGTCAACGCGCACTCGCCCCGGGTGCGCGGCGGGCTTGGCACGATCGCCCGTGTCGTCGCCGTCGGCGCCGAGATCTACCGCGGCAAGCTGCGCTTCGCCGACGCCGCGGCGCGTATCGAGCGCTGTTACGAGCCCTATCACGCGGCGCTCGGCGCGCTGGTCCGCGCGACCGAGGCGGCGTTCGGCTTCGCCGTGCTGCTCGACTGCCATTCGATGCCCTCGATCGGCGGACCGATCGACCGCGATCCCGGGGCGGCGCGCGCCGACATCGTGCTGGGCGACCGTTTCGCGACGTCCTGCCACCCGTCGATCGCGGCGCTGGTCGAGCGTGTGCTAACGCAAGCGGGCTATGCGGTGCGCCGCAACGAGCCCTATGCCGGCGGCTTCACCACCCAGTACTATGGCCGGCCCCATCTCGGCGTGCATGCGTTGCAGATCGAGGTCAAGCGGTCGCTCTACATGGACGAGACGCGTTTCGAGCACGGCCCGGGCTTCGCCGGCGTCGCCGCGACCATGACCCGGGTGATCGAGGCGTTGGCGGGCATGGCGCCGATGGCGCTCGCCGCCGAATAAACGATGGCCGCGCAAGCCGCGACATCGGCTGCGCCGCGGGTTCGGCCGTCGGCGACCGGCGATCTGCCGGCGATCACCGAGATATACGCCCATCACGTGCGCCACGGCCTCGCCTCGTTCGAGGAAACGCCGCCCGACGTCGCCGAGATGACGCGCCGCCGCGCCGCGGTGCTTGCCGCCGGCTATCGCTATCTGGTCGCCGAGCGCGACGGCCGGGTCGTCGGCTATGCCCACGCCGCGCCCTACCGGACACGCCCGGCCTACCGAAATTCGGTCGAGACCACGGTCTATGTCGCGCCCGACGGCATGCGCCGCGGGGTGGGGCGCGCGCTGCTCGCCGCGCTGATCGAGATTTGCACCGCCGAGGGCTATCGTCAGATGGTCGCGGTCGTCGGCGACACCGGCAACGACGCCTCGATCGGCCTGCACGAGGCGCTCGGCTTCGCGCGCGTCGGTCGGCTGCGGGCGATCGGCTTCAAGTTCGGCCGCTGGGTCGACAGCGTCATCTTGCAGCGCGCGCTGGGCGACGGCGACGAAACGCCGCCGTGAGTGTGCGAGCGCATTGTCCGATCAATTGGAATCGATCGGATTATTTCAGCCCGCGCCAACCTTATTGGGACAAGAGGGGGGCCGCCGACCGTTCGGCCAGGCTTGGTCCCATAAGACTGGCATGCGCAGCGATTGAGCGCAGGTCAGCTTTACGCGAGTCAAAGATGACCGCACAGTGCTTTAGGCAAAAAAAGAGCCGTGTCGCCGGGCGGCGACACGGCCCTAGTCAGGGAGGAATGCCCAGGACGGGCAATACGGTATTCGCGCCATCGGGAGGAAAGGCTCATACCGCAATGCAACAATAATTGCTGCGGCGCGGCTAACGCAAGGATAAACGGCGGCATACCTGACCTTGTTCTGTGACTCTGTGTCATTTTAATCACATATCGAACGACGGGACGAGCCAAATGACGCGACGCACCACAACCCGCAGGGGCGCCCGGTCATGACGCTGTTGATCACCGGCGGCGCCGGTTTCGTGATGAGCAACCTGGCGCGGCGCTGGCTGGCGCGGCGCTGGCTCGACGCCGGCCGGCCGAGCGATCTCGCCGGGCGTTTCTTCGCCGGTGTCGACGACCGGATCGAGGTGATCCGCGCCGACGTGCGTTACCCCGAGGGCTGGCACGGCTGTATCCGGGGCGGCGACATCCGCCACGTCGTGCACGGCGCGACGATCACCACGCTGCACGGCGCGGCCCGCGTGGCGCTCGCCGGCGGCGGCGAGCGCGCCGATCCGCAGGACATGCTCGACATCAACATCATGGGCACGGTGCGGCTCGTGGACTGGGCGAGCCGGCTGCCCGATCTCGAACGCTTCGTCTACGTCAGTTCCGGCTCGGTCTACGCCGACGAGGGGCCGGCGGGCGCGCCGCTGCCCGAAGACGGCACCGTCGCGCCCGACGGTTTCTATGCGATCGGCAAATATGCCTCGGAGCTGATCACGCGGCGCTTCGCCGACGAATTCGGTCTGCCCGCGCTCTCGGTGCGGCTGTCGGGCGTCTACGGGCCGATGGACCGGGTGACGGAAAGCCGTGACGTGCGTTGCGTGCCCAACCGCATCGCGCACTTGGCGCTGGCCGGCGAGACGATCCGCGTCAACGACACGGACGGTGTCGGCGACTGGATCCACGCCGGCGACGTCGCCGAGGCGCTGCGCCTCCTGCTGAGGGCGCCGACGCCCGCGCACCCGGTCTACAACATCGCCTATGGCGAGGCCGTCACGATCGGCGCGCTGATCGAGATCGTCGCGCAGCATGTGCCGGACACGCGTTGGCGGGTGGTCGGCGACGACGACGCCAATGTCGTGCACGATGCGCAGCGCCGGCTCGGCCGCTGGGGCGCCTACGACATCGCGCGCCTTACCGACGGGCACGGTTGGCGGCCACGGCCGCTGGCCGAGGCGATGGCCGATTATATCGACTGGATCGCGGCGAACGAGAGCGCTTGACGGCGCGCCGGTCACGCCCCAACTGTTCACTCACGCGCGACGACGAGGAAGATGTGACGTGACGGTACAAAGCCAGATCGAGACCAAGATCATCGAGGCGCTCGCGCCGGCGCATCTCGAGGTGATCAACGAGAGCCACATGCATTCGGTGCCGCCGGGCTCGGAATCGCATTTCAAGCTGGTCATCGTCTCGGACAGCTTCGACGGCGTCGCGCGCGTCAAGCGCCACCAGACGGTCAACCGCATCCTCGCCGCCGAGCTCGCCGAAAGCCTGCACGCCTTGTCGCTCAAGACGGTAACGACCGAGGAATGGACACTGAGCGGCGGCGAAGTCCCGGCCTCGCCGCCCTGCCTCGGCGGCGGCAAGGCCGGGGGCTAGGGCGCCGTTTCGCGCCACGCCCGGCGCGCTTCAATCGCCATTCAGGCGTCGCAAACTGTCATTTCCAGCCAAGATAGCGCCAATACGGTGCCGAAACGGTGTCAGACACCTTGTCTATAGACGACACCATTTGTTGGACAGCATTCGTTACACCGCTCGTTGACGCGATGCGTGTCGGTTCGGCCTAGCCCTTGCTCCACTTGGTCGCCGGCTTCGCGACCGGCGCGCCGTCGACGGTTATCTCGTCGACGCGTTCGTTGAAGAAGCACAGATAGCCCTCGATCCGCGCGCTCTCGTGGACCGGCGCGGGGTAGCTCCAGACGACGTCCTCGAAGGTCTCGCCGCCGGCCTCGGCCGACCAATAAACCGCCTCGCCTATAGGGGCAGCGCGTGCGCGTCTCGGTGCGCGTCAGTCGCTCCATGCGCGCATCGTCGGCCGGGATGTAGTAGCGCGTCGGCTGGCCGGTCTCGAACAGGAAGCGCGCGCGCTCGGTCTCGGCCACCGTCTCGCCGCCGAGCACGACGCGCACCGGGCGGCGGCTGTCGAGGATGTCGATCCGCACAAGGGGGTCGCGGGCATGGACGAAGACCTCTTCGTCCTCCTCGTACCAGGCGTCGACCCGGTCCCAGTAAAACGCCATGGCGTCCTTGATCTGCGCGGTCTCGGCGAACGGGTTCTGGTAGCTCCAGACGGCATTCTCGGCGGTCTTGCCGCCGGCCTCGATCGACCAATAGGACGCGTCGCCCTTGAACGGACAGAAGCTCGAATGATCGGTGCGCGTCATCGCCTCGGTGCGCACGTCGTCGCGCGGGAAGTAGTAGACCGGGATATGCCGGGTCTCGCGCATCAGCATGACGCGCGTCGAGCAGGCGATCGTCTCACCGCCGAGCATGACGCGCACGCGCTTGGCGCAGGGCGCGAAGTCGACGCGGTAGTCGGGGTGCTCGGCGAAGCCCGGCGCGGGCTGCCGAAGCGCTGTCATGTTGCTCATGGAATGGCGCCTCAAGGTTTCTCGTCAGCTCGATCAAAGCTTGGTGCTAAACGCGCCGAAAGCAAGTGCGAATCGACCCCGGCGGCTTGAGGACGGCGCGGCCGCTCCCTATGCTGCCCGACGACGAATTGGGCGAAGAGGGAGGCGACCGATGGCGGCGCACCGCATCGCGGTAATTCCCGGCGATGGCATCGGCGGCGAGGTGACCGAGGCCGGCCTCGCCGTGCTCGAGGCGCTCGCGGCCGCGACGCCGGACCTCGAGCTCGAATTCGAGAGCTTTCCCTGGGGCTCGGACTTCTACCGCGCGACCGGCGCCATGATGCCGGCCGACGCCCTCGCCAGGCTGGCCGGCTTCGACGCCATCTACTTCGGCGCGGTCGGCGACGTCGCGGTGCCCGACCACGTCACGCTGTGGGGACTGCGGCTCGCCATCTGCCAGGGTTTCGACCAATACGCCAACGTCCGCCCCGCGCGGCTTCTGCCCGGCATCGCGAGCCCGCTTCGGGACGTCGCGGCGGACGACCTCGACTGGGTCATCGTGCGCGAGAACTCGGAGGGCGAGTACACCGGTGCCGGTGGCCGCGCGCATGCCGGCTTCGCCGGCGAGGTCGGCGTCGAGACCGCGGTGTTCACCCGCGCCGGCATAGAACGCATCATGCGCTTCGCCTTCGTGCTGGCGCGCAAACGGCCGCGCCGCCGCCTCACCCTGGTCACCAAGTCGAACGCCCAGCGCCACGGCATGGTGCTGTGGGACGAAGTCTTCGCGGGGCTCGCGGCCGACTATGCCGACGTCGAGACCGACCGCGTGCTGGTCGACGCCGCGACGGTGCGCATGGTGCGCGACCCGGCCTCGATCGATGTCATGGTGGCGACCAACCTGCACGCCGACATCCTGAGCGATCTCGCCGCCGCGCTGGCCGGCGGGCTCGGGCTGGCGCCGAGCGCCAACCTCAATCCCGAGCGCGCCTACCCGTCGATGTTCGAGCCGGTCCACGGCTCCGCTGCCGACATCGCCGGCAAGGGCGTCGCCAACCCGATCGGCGCGCTTGCCAGCGCGGCGATGATGCTCGACCACCTGGGCGAAAGCGCCGCCGCCGCGCGGCTCACGGCGGCGATCGAGCGCGTCACCGGGGCCGGCGGCCCGCTGACCCCCGACCTCGGCGGCACGGCGACGACCGCGGCCCTGGCGGACGCGGTCTGCCGCGCCATTTCCGAGGCCGACGGCTGACGCGGGCTTGACTCAGCCGTCGCGCTTGCGCCTAATTCCCGGCCGCAGGAAGACAATGACCCCGGCGCCGAAATTGGCGGTCGCAAGCGGGGCAATCTGCTATCATCGGGACGCGTCATCACTCAGGGAGGCTCAACAAATGACATTCTGGCACAAAACGATGCCGAAACTCGTGATCGGCGCCGCGGCTATCGCGCTGGTCGCGGCGGCGCCGGCCAGCGCCAAGGTCGAGGGCGACACGATCACGCTGGGCGCCGCCTTGTCGTTCACCGGCAAGTACAAGACCAATGGCGAACACACCAAGCGCGGCTATGATCTCGCGGTCAAGCGGATCAACGAGATGGGCGGCATCACCGTCGGCGGTAAGGCCTATCAGCTCGCGATCACTTACTACGACGACGAATCGACGCCGGTGCGCGGCGCGCAGCTGGCCGAGAAGCTGATCAAGCAGGACGGCATCACGTTCATGCTTGGCCCGTACAGCTCGGGCCTGACCAAGGCGATCGTGCCGGTCACCGAGAAGCACAAGATCCCGATGGTCGAGGGCAACGGCGCCTCGCGCTCGCTGTTCAACAAGGGCTATCGCTATCTCTTCGCGGTGCTCTCGACGTCCGAGCAGTATCTCGCCGAAGCGATCAACCTGGCCGCCCAGCAGGCGCAGGCGGCGGGCAAGGACCCGGCCGACCTCAAGATCGCCATCGCGGTCGAGAACGACCCGTTCTCGCAGGATATCCGGGCCGGCATCATCAACGACGCTAGCCGCTGGGGCATGAACGTGGTGATCGACGACAAGTTGCCGAAGGAGCTCAACGACATGTCGGCGACGCTCACCAAGGTCAAGGCGGTCAAGCCCGACGTGCTGGTCGTCTCGGGCCATTCGAAGGGCGCCGCGACGGTGATCCGCCAGGTCTCGGAGATGAAGGTCGACGTGCCGATGCTGGCCATCACGCACTGCGAGGCGGCCGACGTCATCGGCAAGTTCGGCGCCGCCGCCGACTACACGCTGTGCGCGACGCAATGGGCCGAGACGATGAGCTACGCCGACCGCTGGTTCGGCTCGGCGAGCGACTACGCGAAGCTGTACGAGTCGGAATACGGCTATGTGCCGCCCTACCAGGCGGCCGAATCGACCGCCGCGGTGCTGGTCTACGCCGACGCCCTGCAACGCGCCAACTCATTCGACACCGAGAAGGTGCGCGACGCGCTTGCGGCAACGATGTTGAATACTTTCTACGGCAACGTCATGTTCGACGGCACCGGCAAGAACATCGCCAAGCCGATGGCGCTGCGCCAGATCCAGGACGGCAAGTTGCACGTGGTGGCGCCGGCCGCCTGGGCCGCGGCCGACCTGATCCATCCGCGGCCGATGTGGAGCGAGCGGGAATAGCCAAGCGACGCGTTTGGGAATAGCGCCCGTCCCCTGCGCACGGCGGGGACGGGCGCAATCCCTCGGCCATGGGTAACCTCGACATTCTGATCGCGGCGCCGATATTCTCGGTGCAATTGCTTATCGACGGCCTTCTGATCGGCGCGATCTTCGCGATGGCCGCCTATGGCCTGGCGCTGGTCTGGGGCGTCATGAACGTCATCAACATCGCCCAGGGCGACTTCGTCATCCTGGGCGGCTACGTGACGCTTCAGGTCTCGCTCGCCGGCATCCACCCGATGTTCGGCATACCGATTTCCGCGGTCGTCGTCGGCGGCGTCGGTTGGGTGATCTATCGCATCGTCATCTGCCGGGTCGTCGACAAGGACCTGTTCATCTCGATCCTGGCCACCTTCGGTATCTCGATCCTGCTGCAGCAGCTGATCGACCAGATCTGGGGCGCCGATATCCAGTCGGTCGAATCGGGCCTCGGCACGCAGTTCCTGTTCGACAACATGGTGACGGTCTCGGAGATCAAGTTCGTCGCCTTCGTCATCGTCATGGCGCTTGGCGCCGGCCTGGTCGCGTTCCTCAAGCGATCACGGCTCGGCCAGGCGATCCGCGCGACGGCGCAGAACGCGCGCGCCGCGCGCATCATGGGCATCGATACCGACAGGGTCTACGCCGCGACCTTCGCGCTGAATGCGGCGATCTGCGGCGCGGCCGGCGCGCTGGTCGTCATGACCTGGGTGATCCAGCCCTTCATCGGCCTGATTTACACGATCCGCTCGTTCATGATCGTCGTCGTCGCCGGGCTCGGCAATCTGGCGGGCGTCATCGCCGCCGGCATGGGCCTCGGCGTCGCCGAGCAGTTCGCCAGCTTCCTGCTCGGCGCCGAGTTTCAGATCGGCTTCGTCTTCGGCCTGCTGGTCGTCATCTTGGTCACCCGGAGCCTGTTGCTCGCGCGCAAGCGAAAGTACCTGAAGTGAGCGGCGTGGCGCGCAACGTCGTCTTGTACGGCGGCCTCGCGCTGGTCTCGCTGGCGGCGCCCTCGATTTTCCCGGCGTACCAGACCCAGCTCGCCTTCCTCTGGCTCATGGTGCTGTTCGCGCTGAGCTGGGACATCGTCGGCGGCCAGATGGGCTACAATTCGTTTGGCAACATCGTCTATTTCGGCATCGGTATGTACGCCACGGTCGTCGTGCAGCGCGACCTCTACTACACCGTCGAGGAGTACGCCGAGCTCGAGGGCAGCATCGAACTCATGCTGACGCCGGCCCAGTATCTCACGGGTCTCGGCCTGGGCATGGCTCTCGGCGCGGTCATCGCCATCGCCACGGCGGTGATATTGGGCACCGGCATCCTGTCGCTGCGCGGCCATTACTTCGCCATCTGCACGCTGGGATTGGGCGTCGCCGCCGGCGAGCTGGCCAGCGGCTGGGACTATATCGGCGCCGGCTCGGGCATGGTGGCGCCGTTTTTCCCCGACGACCTCGGCGAGCGCTCGCAGTTCTTCTATTACATCTTCTTCGCGCTCTCGGCGCTCGCCTTCGTCACGCTCCGCTGGCTCTACTCGGGCCGTTTCGGCCTCGCCATAAACGCGATCCGCGACGACGAGGACAAGGCCGAGGCGATGGGTCTGCGCACGACGCGGTACAAGACGCTCGCCTGGTGCATCGCCGCGTTCTTCCTGGCCATCGCGGGTGGCGGCGCGGGCAACCTGATCGGCTTCATCGACCCGACCGACGTCGCCTTCGCGGGCGCCACCTTCGGCGTCTGGATGGTGCTGATGGCAGTGCTCGGCGGCAAGGGCACGCTGTGGGGCCCGGTCATCGGCGCGGTCATCTTCCACGTCACGCAGGAGTTGTTCTGGACCTATCTGTTCGGCTGGCAGCGCGTCGCGCTGGGCGTGCTGATCGTCGTCATCGTCGTCTTCTTCCCCGAGGGCATCATGGGCTATCTGCGCCGCATTCGGCCCGACTGGTTCGGCGAGACCGTCGCCGAGGCCGACGATGCCGGGGTCGGCCGATGAATGCGATCCTCGAGGTCTCGAACGCGTCGAAGGCGTTCGGCGGCGTGATCGCCAACCACGACATCAGCCTGAGCGTCCCCGAGGGGCGCATCATCGGCCTGATCGGCCCCAACGGCTCGGGCAAGACGACGCTGTTCAACTCGATCGTCGGCTATCACCCGATCGACGCCGGCGGGATCCGCTTCGAGGGGCGCGAGATCTCGAACCTGCGCGTCCCCCAAATCGCCCGCCTCGGGCTGTTGCGCACCTTCCAGCAGACCCGCGTCTACGCCAAGATGACCTGCCTGCAGAACATGGAAATCAGCGTCGGCCAAAGCCACGAGGGTTTCGCCGACATGATCGCGCGGCCGAAACCCGAGGTCGTCGGGAAGGCCGAGGCACTGCTCGAGTTCGTCGGTCTGTTCACCAAGCGCCGGCTGCGCGCCGGCGATCTCTCGTTCGGCCAGCAGAAGCTGCTGGAATTCGCCATGGCGCTGATGAATGGGCCAAAGCTTCTGCTGCTCGACGAGCCGACCGCGGGCATCAACCCGACGCTGATCAACGGCCTGATCGACCGCTTGAAGCGCGCCAACGCCGACCTCGGCATCACGCTGTTCGTCATCGAGCACAACATGCGCGTGATCATGAACCTGGCCGAGCACATTTACTGCCTGGCGCACGGCGAGCTTCTGGCCGACGGATCGCCAGAGGCGATCCGCGACGACCAGCGCGTCATCGACGCCTATCTCGGGGCGCATTGATGGCCGAGGACAAGCGCATCGCGGGCTACGGCTTCGGCGAGGTCGACTCGGTCATCTCGGTCGATGACGTGGCGCGCGAGGCGCGCAGCCTGGCCGACCAAGGTCCCAGCACCCAGCGCCTCGCCGAGCTCGCCAAGGACGACCCGCTGTTGGCCATTGACCGGCTCGTCGCGGGCTACGGCAAGATGGAGATCCTGCACGGTTTCGGCCTCCAGATCGCGCGCGGCCAATCGCTCTGCCTGATCGGCCCCAACGGCGCCGGCAAGTCGACCGTGCTGCACTCGATCTACGGCTTCACCAACATCGTCGGCGGCACTATCACGCTCGATAGCGTCGACATAACCCGGCTCAACCCGAACCAGAAGCTGCGCGCGGGCATCGCCTACATCCTGCAGGACAATTCGGTGTTCCCCGACATGACGGTCGAGGAGAACCTGTGGATGGGCGGCTATCTGATGGACAGCACCGACCAAGCCAAGGAGGCCGCCGAGCGCGTGCTGGGCAAGTATCCCCGGCTCGCCGAGCGGCGCCGCCAGCGCGCCGGCGTCCTGTCGGGCGGCGAGCGGCGCTTGCTGGAGATCTCGCGCGCGCTGATCATGGAGCCCGAGGTGCTGCTCGTCGACGAGCCGTCGATCGGGCTCGAGCCGCGCTTCATCGACATGGTGTTCGAGATCCTCGACGACCTGCAGCACAACGCCGGCAAGACGATCGTCATGGTCGAGCAGAACGCCAAGAAGGGCCTCGAGTTCGCCGATATCGGCTACGTCTTGGTCGACGGCTCTCTGGCGCTGGCCGGCGCGGGCGACGAACTCCTGGAAAACGAGGAAGTCGGCCGCCTGTTCCTCGGCGGCTGAGCAGCCCTACTCGCCGCGCGGCGCCGGGAATGCCGCTCCCGCCACCCTACGACACGCCCGGTTGTGAGCGACCGCGCTATTTCATATACGCCTGCTGCAGCATGTCGGCTGCCTCGGCATAGGCGAGCGCGGAGCCAGCCTTGGCCACCGAGCGACCGTGGTCATATGCGCCCTGCGGCTTCTCGTGATTGTGCCTTGCCCCGGTCAGCAAATGCTTGGCGTCGTCGACAAGGGCGTGGACCAGCGCATGCTTTTCCTTCGACATCTGGTCCTTCATGCTCTTCATGTCGCCCGAGACCTTGTCGATCATCGCCTGCGCGGCGTCGAACCGATTGGGACAGTCGAATGCCTGGGCGGCCGTCGGCAGCTGGAGCATCAGCACTCCCGCCGTCGCGGCGAGAAACCATTTGTCAATGGCGGAGCAAAAAGGGACCACCTCGGCGGTGTAAGAAGGGACCGCTTGGCGGCTGCGGGCTTGTCCCCGTAGTCCACGGGAGGGCCCCGCGCGCGACGCGGCGTGCCCTCAACAGGCTGACGCGGCGGCGCGCGCGGGAGGGACCTGTGGGCCCACGGGGTCAAGCGTGGGCTGGGTGGTCGGTTCAGTTAGCAGTCGGGGTTTGACGCCTGCGGCTCTGGTTGAGCCTGTAGCTGTCACCGTTCATCTCGAGGATGTTGACGTGGTGGGTGAGGCGATCGAGGAGCGCGCCGGTGAGGCGCTCGGAGCCGAACACCTCGGTCCATTCGTCGAAGGGCAGATTGGTGGTGACCAGGGTCGAGCCCCGCTCGTAGCGTTGGCTGAACACCTCGAACAACAGCTCGGCGCCGGTCTTCGACAGCGGCACGAAGCCGAGTTCGTCGACGATCAGAAGCTTGTAGGTGGCGAGCTTCTTCTGGAACCTCAGCAGCTGCTTGTCATCGCGGGCCTCGATGAGTTCGTGGACCAGCGCGGCGGCGGTGATGAAGCCGACCGAGAGGCCCTTCTGGCAGGCCGCCAGGCCGAGACCGAGGGCGATGTGGGTCTTGCCGGTCCCACTGTTGCCGAGCGCGATGAGGTTCTCGCGGCGCTCGATGTACTCGCAGCGGGCCAGCTCCAGGACCAGCGCCTTGTTGAGCGAGGGGATGACCTTGAAGTCGAAGCTGTCGAGGCTCTTGACCACGGGGAAGCGCGCCGCCTTGATGCGCCGCTCGACCATGCGGCGCTCGCGGTCGATCAGCTCGAGCTCGGCGAGTCTCAACAGGTAGCGGACGTGATCGACGCCTTCCGAGGCGCACTGCCGGGCGATCTTGTCGTACTCGCGCAGGAAGGTCGGCAGCTTCAGCGTCTTGAGGTGGTGGGCGAGCAGCACTTGCGGTGTGTCGGTCATGCGCCGAGCCCCGACAGCAGGCTCATGTACGACTTGGCGGACGTCATCGCGACCCGGGCGCGCGGCAGATACGGATAGACGTCGAGGTTGAGCCTGGGCGGCCGCCGCTCGATGCGGCACAGTACCAGGTGCTTCACCGCATCAAAGCCGATTGCGCCGAGCCGCAGGGCGTCGCCGACCGCACCCTCGACCTCCTCGAGCCGGAAGGTCTCCAGTAGACGGAGCACCTGGACGTACTCGCGCTTGCCTGCCTTGCCCATACGAGCTTCGAGGAGCCGCCGCAGAGTGATGAAGGCCTCGGGCAGGTCCCAGCCCGCCAATGGCGCGGCCTGGTCGAGGGCGCCGATCTTCTGCTCGATCAAGGGCAGGTAATGCAGCGGGTCGAAGATCAGGTCCTCGCTGTCGTAGGACCGGCGGTGCCGGGCGATCACCTCGGCCCCGCAGCTGATCACCACCTCATCGACGTAGCCCCGGATGAGCACCTCACGGTGGCCGTAGGCCACGGGCACGGAATAGTCGTTGCTGCGGTAACGCACCAGCGACAGCGAACTCGCCCGTCCAGGGCGCTTATCGCAGGCATCATAGGGAGCAGGCGGCAATGGCAAGAGAACTTGACGATCCCGCTCGAGACGCTCGCCGATGGTCTCCTTATATGAGGCGTTTGCTGTCAAGGTGGATTTAATCTACGCCACATGATCGTCTCTTCCATTGGTTATGGCTTTGTATCCAGGGCGGGTCTTGCGATGAGTTCCGTGTTTCGTGCGAGTGATCGCATCACCTTATATCCGGCAGCTCCGATCCGGCTTGCCACAATGCTGTATACATGGACCATCACAGGACGGGGATGGGACTAATCTTGTGGACGGCACCTTCGCCAAGGAGACATGCAGTCACACATCCAACCTGCCAACAAGCGTTCCCATCGGGGAATGAAGCCCGTTAGAACGCTGAGCTGATCCGCAGTCCTATTTGACGACAGCACCCACCGGGATCAGCCCGGTTTCCAGATACCGCCAAAGCGCGATCGCCAGTTTGCGGGCCAGGGCGACGATCATGACGCGCCTGATGCGCCCCTTCTGACCTTGGGTGCGGTCATGGAACCACTGGGTCAGAGCGCTATCGGGTTGATGGCGGACCCAAAGCCATGCGGCTTCGATCATGGCAACCCGTGCCAGCCGATTGCCCGCCTTGGAGATGCCTTGGCTGCGGCGCCCGTCGCCGCTGTCATAGGCACTGGGCGTGATCCCGATATAGCTTGCCACCTGTCGGCGATTGGCGAACTGGCGATAATAGACTTCCCGTGCGAGCGTCGTGGATAAGGCCGGGCCGAGGCCCTTTAAGCGCAGCAGCTGGTGACGCTTGCTTTCCGTGGCCACACACGGTGTCGGCGCTTGATCACGCTCACGCTCGACCTCGACGATCTGCGCTTGGACCTGGGCCAGTCTCGCGATCTCCCGCGCGATCTCGCGGCCGAGACGGTCCGGCAGGGGTCGGCCGTCTCCGGTGACCAGCGCCGCCGGTGTCAAGGTCTTGTAGCGCGCCTTGACATTGATGCCGCGAATGCCCTGACCGAATAGCAGACCCTTGATCCGGTTGATGTGGGCGGTTCGCTCGCGGACCAATCGGTCACGTTCCCGATGAGAGCGGCGAAGGTCCTCCTCCGCGACGCTCGGAATCACCACCATGGAGCAGACATGACGCTCGCCGCGGCACCAGGCGATCAGCGTATGAAGAATATTCTCGACATCGATGCGGTCGGTCTTCACCCGCCGCGCCCGGCGGTTGACCCGCAAGCTGGCCGGCTCCATGACCAGACACTCGATGCCGCGCTGCTCGAGGAACCGCGCCAACCAGAAGCCGTCGTAGCCGGCCTCGTAGCACAGCGTTATCGTCGGCGTTCGACCCGTCACCTTGACCACCCGGTCCCGCGCCGCGTCCAGCTTGGCCATCAGTCCTTCAGCGTCGCCGCCCTTGATCGGATGCAAGCTCGGATTGCCCCGCCCCGGAGCCTGGATCGCCAAAAGCCAGCTGTTCTTGCTCAACTCCAGTGCCGCATAAATAGCGTGTTCATTGGAGGTCGATACCGGAAACTGTGCCATCGTGTCGCTCCTTCTGATCGAGGTTGAAATAATCGAAGGAGCTTGAGGCTGCGTCCTTCAGCCTCATAGCATCTTGTGGCCCCGCAGCCGCGCCGCCTGGCGCCGGCGGCACTGTTCGGCGAGAGCATCGTTGAGGGCCGCGAAGCTCTCGGCACGCGGGACGGGGACCAGGAAGTTCCGCCGGATGAAGCCGACCAGTCCCTCGACCTTGCCCTTGTCGTTGCCCTTGCCCGGCCGGCCGAACCTGTCCTCGAACAGATAGTGGGACTGAAGCTCCGTGAAGACGCGCGTTCGCTGCCGCTTCCCATCGCCCAGGATCCGGGCAACCGCCAGCTTGGTGTTGTCGTACAGGATGGATCGGGGGACGCCGCCGAAGAAGGCAAACGCCGCGTTGTGGCCATCGCAGAATGCTTCGGTCGTCTCCGCCGGATAGGCCGCAACAAAGCAACCATCACTGTGGGGAAGGTCGAAGGCAAGGAAGTGGATCTTCCGTAACGCGCCGCCGATCACCGCCATCGCTTCGCCGAAGTCCGCCTGGGCGTGACCGGGGGAATGGGAGAGTGGCACGAACACCTCACGCGACCGAAGCCCCTGCTCACGAACGTAGTCCTTCACGATGGTGTAGCCGCCCGTGAAACCGTACTCGTCCCGGAGGCGGTCGAAGATGCGCTTCGCAGTGTGCCGTTGCTTGCGGTGGCTGGTCCGATCGTCTTCCAAGATCCGATCGATGATTCCCGTGAACGGACCCAGCTTTGGCCGCCTCGGCGGCGCGCTTCGGCGATACCCTGGCGGCACCGAGAACGACAGCATCTTACGGACCGTCTTGCGGTCTACACCAAACACCCGCGAGGCCTCGCGGGTGCTCATCCCCTCGACATGACACGCCCGCCGAACCCGTGCGTACAACTCCACCCGATACATCCCCCCCGCCTTCCAGTCAGAGCAACCCTGACAGAAGGCTATACGCGGTCCCATTTTGGTCCGCCGCAGCCGGATCGACCGGCCGCTTCAGTGGGGGATTATTGCTCTGCCGTTCTCAACCATTTCATCTTGTTCATCGAGTCCTCCTTGACCCTTGTGTTCGAAATCGAATGACCATTGCTCGGTACCCCCACCCCGTGCGCGAATGACCGCATAGAACCTATAGCCGTTGGCTGGATTGGACAAGTGGGCGCGGCCTACCTGCCATGCGGGCAGACCACGACGACGGTGACGTTGTCGTTGCCGCCGGCGGCCAGTGCGGCGTCGATCAGCGCCTCGCCGGCGAAACGCGGATCGGGCAGCGCCCCGCGCATCAGCCGCGCGATCTCGTCGTCGCCGACCATGCCGGTCAGCCCGTCGCTGCACAACAGGAAGGCGTCGGCGCCGGCCGCGTCGACCGGCAAGACGTCGACCTCGAGCGCGGCGTCGAGGCCAACCGCGCGGGTCAGCCGGTGCCAGGCGAAGGAATGCTCCGCCTCGGCGAGTGTCATGACGCCGGTTCGCACCATCTCCATGCCGAGCGTGTGGTCCTCGCTGACTTGAACCAGGTCCTCGCCGGCGAGCCGGTAGAGGCGGCTATCGCCGACATGGGCGGCATGGCCATGGGCGTCGTCTCCCAGCCAAAGCAGCGTCAGTGTCGTGCCCATGCCGTGCAACGAAGGGTCGCTCTCGGCGCGATAGCGGATGCGGTCGTTGGCGTGCCGCACCGCCTCTTCGAGCAGCGCGGGCGCCGCGTCGGGCAGCCCGCCGCGGCCGTCATGGAGCGTCGCCAGCACGGCGTCGTGCGCCAGCGCGCTGGCCACGTCGCCGCCATGATGCCCGCCCAGGCCGTCGGCCACGAGGTAGACGCCGAGCGCGTCGTCGACGGCGTGGGCGTCCTCGTTGCGCGCGCGGACCAGCCCGATGTCGGTATTGCCGGCCCCTGCCCAATACGCCGCCATGGCCTCAGGCGCCGATCAGATGCAGCGCGAGGCGGCGCGTGTGGGGCGCCGTGCGGTGCTCGTAGAGATAGACCGCCTGCCAGGTGCCGAGCGCGAGCCGCCCCTCGGCGACCGGGATCGAGAGCTGGGTCTGGGTCAGCGCGGCGCGGATATGCGCCGGCATGTCGTCGGGCCCCTCGCTCGTGTGGCGGTAGCGGCCCGGCGCCTCGGGCACCAGCGTGGCGAAGAAGCTCTCGAGGTCGCGCAGCACGTCCGCATCGGCGTTTTCCTGGATGACCAGCGACGCCGAGGTATGGCGCAGGAACAGCGTCAGCAAGCCCTCGCGCACCGCCTGGCCGGCGACCCAGGCGGCGACGTCGCCGGTCACGTCGTAAAGGCCGCGGCCGCGCGTCGCGACCGAAAGCTGGTGGCTCGCCTGCTGCACGCGTTGCCTCATCGAATTGACCGCGTCCTCACGCTACACCCAAGGACCGGCACGGCCAAGCTGCGGGGCGCCCGGGTCGTGTCTCGGTTTGAAATTCAGTCGAAGCATCGCCCGATACGTCGGCTTTTCAGCAGATCATATCTGCGTTGCGCGTGACAGCAGACCTTGGCGCGCGGTCTTCGGCACAGCCATTTTTGACCCGAAGGAGGCATTCAGAGAAGGTATCGGCTGAGCGCGCCGTGCTTGTAGCTAGGCTTGCCGAGGCGATCGAGGGTGATGAGACCAGGTTCGGCTCGAATGACGTCAGGAATCCGATTGACGATCGAACTGCAGGTGATGAAGCGGTAGGGCACAGTATCGTTTCGGAGATGAAGCTCTGGCTCGCCTCTGACCCGCCATTCGTTCGTGTCGGTTTCGCCTTCGCGGTAGACCCGCCCCTCCATTGCAAAGGAAAAGCGGGGGCCCTCGATCGTCTCGATTTCGGTGGTGTCCACAATGCCCAGCAGGTGGCCGGCCGGCACCGTACGCTTAAGGCTGAGACATGGCGTCGGTTCATCGGCAAGAACCGGCGCCACTTGTGACGATATGGTCGAGACCGTTAATTTAAGCTCAGCGATCAGCGCCTCGAGTGTCTGGCGCGCGACAAATTCGGGCCAACCGTGTTCGGCGACGTGTCGTTCGAAGGATTCAGGCGTATCGCCTACGTGGACGTGAGCGGCGACATCTGGCCCATAGTCGTCAACATTCCACAAGCAGCGCCCCTCGACCGCCTCCACTTTATGCGACGCGCCCAGAAGAGTCCCGACGAGGTGCATCCAGAACACATCCTGGGCGCCCGAAGCGGCGAGTGTGACCCCGTTGGCCTTGGCGAGAGTGTCGAGTTCCGCAGCATGGCCCGGAGCCGAATTCCAAGGAAAGACCGTCTCCTCCTCAATCGTGATGACGTTCACCTTGTGCTCTAGGCAGACGGCAAAATGGTCGCGCATGGTGCTTAGGTAGCTGCTACCGCAGACCACGGCGATATCGGCCCCGTCCGCGAGCGCCCGGTGGGGGTCCGAGTCGACCGCGACGCCAATCTTCCGCCCGAGACCTGCCACGTCTCCGAGGTCGCGCCCGACCTTCTCGGGGCTACGCCCGACAGCGCCGACAATCTTCACACTCTTGTCGAGCAACAGGCGTGTCAGGATCGACCCCATCTCCCCGACTCCATAGACGACAGCGCGCAGATCACGCATCAGCCTGAACGCCCTCTCGGATTTGCCGTTCGTAGTCCGCCGCATCATATCCGCCGTCCGCTTCAAGGATGAGCAGATCGTCGGAAAGCCGCCAGTTTTGCCAACCGGCTATCCGCACCATATTGCCTGTGCCACCGGGTCCGCTGTTCGTGCCTTCAAGTGTCCAGAGGTAGATCGCCTGATTCCCCCCCGACCTAAGATCATCCATGCGCAAAACCAGATCGGGAAAATCTTCGAAGAAGGCCCCCATCGCTTCAGCGATTGCGGGTCGACCGAGAGTTGGCTCCCCCGCGTTGATGATGCTTGATGCGTTCTCTGCGAAGAAAGACGCAACGACCTCGCCAGATCGAGAACACCAAGCCTGCGTTTAGCCTTCCGCCACTTGACGGATATCTGCAGGGTCCAAGGGCATCGTGGACTCCTTTCAAGAAAACATTGGTCTGGGGCCTATCGAAAGGCTAGCCCGGATTTCTCACCATAGACAGGCGCGTCATCGCGTCGGGCGGTCGCCGATCCGCCAGGAGAAGGACGCAGAGCGTGGCCTGGGCCACGGTCAAGGCCTTCGACGCCGCGGGCGGCCCGCCCGGCGCGACCCGAAGGGCGGCGGATCTCGGACGACAGGCCGCGTAAAAGCGCTTGCCCGATGCGGCAGCATCGCGCCGCGCGCTTTTCCTAGCCTGTCGGCCGATATCCGCCGTGCCGCACCTGTCCTTGGCGAGAAAGCCGGGCTAGGCAGCAAAGGCGGGAATGTCGACCAAGATCATTACCGCTAGTGATGCGGTGGACGGCTCCCACCCGCAGGCATCTAGGTGCCAAAATGGTGGTTTCGATGAACCACAGGGAAATAGGAGCCGTCCATGAACGAAGTTATCACGATCGGTGTTGATCTTGCGAAGAACGTATTTCAGGTGCATGGCGTTGACGCCGAGGGAACCGTGGTCGTCCGCCGTCAGTTGAGGCGGCGTCAGGTGCTGGCCTTCTTCGAGAAACAGCCGCCCTGCCTGGTTGGTATGGAGGCATGTGCGACCGCGCATTACTGGGCGCGGGAGATCGCGGCGCTTGGGCATGAGGTCAAGCTGATGCCGCCGCGCTATGTGAAGCCCTACGTGAAGCGGAACAAGAATGACGCTGCCGATGCGGAGGCTATTTGCGAGGCCGTCACGCGCCCGACGATGCGCTTTGTCGCGGTGAAGAGCGTCGAGCAGCAGAGCGTTCTGATGCTGCACCGAACGCGCGAGCTTCTGGTCCGCCAGAGAACCATGCTGGTCAACGCTACGCGGGCGCACATGGCGGAGTTCGGGGTGGTGGCGCGAACCGGGTTGCCGCAGGTCAAGGAGCTGCTCGCGGTGATCAGCGATGAGGCGGATGAGCGCATTCCGCCCCTGGCGCGGACTTGCCTGGAAGGGCTGGCGCGGCAGTTGCTGTCGCTGGAGCGGGAGATCGTCGGCGCTGAGAGGCGTATCCACGCCTGGCACCGGACGAACGAAGAGAGCCTGCGTCTCGAAACCACACCCGGCATCGGACCGATCACGGCGAGCGCGCTGGCATCTTCGATTGCCAATCCGTCGATCTTCAAATCGGGCCGCTCAATGGCCGCTTGGATCGGGCTGGTGCCAAGACAGAACTCGACCGGTGGCAAGGAGCGCATGGGGCGGATCTCCAAGCAGGGCGATCAATACCTGCGCTGGCTGCTGGTCGCCGGCGCCATGACGGTCATCCGCCACGCCAAGCGACGCGGCACGACCGATCCATGGCTTGCCAACATCATCGCCGACAAGCCGACCAAGGTCGCGGCCGTGGCGCTGGCCAACAAGAACGCCCGCATTGCCTGGGCGCTTCTGAGACATGGCGGAACCTATCGCAGGCCCGCGACGGCCTAGGCCGACGAAAACAAGGCGTTCACGAGTTTGGCGGAGTGTAAGTGACGTAATGCAAAATCGGTCGAACCGAGGATCGGGAAAACCCGCTATAGCCACGGCGCCTCGAGCGCGTGCTTATGACTGGGACCCGACCCCGCGGATCGCATTAGGGCCAGCGGCCATGTACGCCGCACCAAAAGGCCGGACACATGGCAGCACCCGACCAGCTTGCATCAACGTCACAAAATCTCTTGCCAACAGGGGGCCGTCCACACATGGCTATGTGTGGACGGCCCCGATTTGGCAAGGGTTGTTTTGACGGTCATGCAAGTTGGTCGGGTGCGGCTATGTGTCCGGCCTGTTGATGCGGTGCTCTTGACCGCTGGCCCTAATGCGATCCGCGGGATCGGGTCCCAACTAAACCCACGAGCTCGAGGCTCCCTAGCCATGACGGGTTTCTCCGATCCCCGGTATTCGACCGGTCTTGCATTACCTCACGATCACCCTGCCAAAGGGTTTAATACCAGTGAGCCTATGAAATCACCTTCATGATCCATGGATAGGCGCAGAGGGTTCGCATACGATCCGGTTCTGCGATGAGGTCGATCCATGCTTGGCAACAGGCGTCGATGATGGCCTCGGTGTCGTCGAGGACGCGGAGCGATAGGAAGCGTTCGCGTAGGTAGAGCCAAACCCGCTCGACGGGGTTGAGTTCGGGACTGTAAGGCGGCAACAGCGCCAAGGTGACGTTGTCGGGGACGGTGAGGGCGCGCTCGTCGTGCCAACCGGCGCCGTCGCACATCATGACGGCGTGCGCATCCTGGTCCAGGGTATCGGCGAAGTGTGCGAGAAACAGGTCCATGACCTTGGCGTTGACGCTCGGCATCACCAGGGTGACGTCGTCGCCGGTGTCCGGGCGCACGGCGGAGAAGATGTAGGCCCACTGGTAGCCGATTTGACGCGTCCCGGGGGCACGCTCGCCCCTGCGCCACCACCGGTGACACACCCGGCCCTTGTTGCCGACGCGCGCTTCATCCTGAAACCACAGCTGTAGGCGCTTGTCGGGATGCGCCGCGGCGGTCGCCTTCAGGATGTCGCGAAGCCCCCTTTTTTGAAGCGCTCCTGCGCTTCGGCGTCCCTTCGCGGGTGGCTCGGGCGCGCCTTCTGGCGGGAAAATCCCATCCGCCGTAGAACCCGGGTCATGCTCGAGGGGTGGTAGGTCTTGGCGAAGCGCTCCTCCAGCCAGCGGCACAGATCGGCCCGGGTCCAGGCGCAAACCCCGTCGCGCTCAGGCTCCGGCCCGGCGATGATGACCGCCGCCAGCGCCGCTTCCTCGTCTGCCGTCAGCCGCCGCGGCGAGTAGCCCTTTGGACGGTCGTGAAGCCCCTCCAATCCCTTTGCATTGTAACGAACAACCGCGTCGCGAAGCGTTTGGCGATCCATCCCCGCAAGCCGCGCGGCATCAGCCCGGGGCATCTCCTCCAAAGCATTCGCGATCCCATAGGCCCGCGCCGCCGCTCGACCGTACGATTCCACGCGAGCCCAGCGCCGAAGCTCCAAAGGCGTCAAATCATCCCGTATCTTGAGTGCTGATCCCATGACATCCCCCACATCTGGTGGGAGACCATAGAATCACAATCCGCCATCATCCGCCATCAATGAATATCCCGAGAGTCAATTCAGGCGCTCACTGGTATCAGGCGTCTGTCTCAAGCGGCGGTGACTGCTGGCTGACGGTAGGTTCCACCGTTGGCGAGCAGCGCCCAGGCGGTTCGTGCGTTCTTGTTGGCCAGCGCCACGGCGGCGAGCTTGGTCGGTTTGCGCGCCATGAGATCGCCCAGCCAGGGGTTCTTCTCGAAGTTTGATCTTCGCCCGTGGCGTATCACCGTCATGGCGCCGGCGACGAGCAGCCACCGGAGGTAGTGGTCACCCGCCTTGGAGATGCGGCCGAGCCGCTGCTTGCCGCCGGTCGAGGTCTGTCTGGGCACCAGACCGATCCAAGCCGCCAGTTCACGCCCCGATCTGAACACCGAAGGGTCGGCGATCGAGGCCGCCAGCGCACTCGCCGTGAGCGGTCCGATGCCGGGAATGGTCGCCAGACGTTGGCTGACCTCGGTCGCTCGATGCCAGGCATGAATGCGCTGCTCGGTGGTGGTGATCTCACGCTCCAGCGATAACAACTGCCGCGCCAGTCCTTCCAGGCATGTCCGTGCCAGTGGCGGGATGCGTTCATCGCCCTCATCAGCGATGACCGCGAGGAGTTCCTTCACCTGCGGCAGCCCGACCCGGGCGACAACCCCGAACTCCGCCATGTGCGCGCGGATCGCATTGACCAGCATGGTCCGCTGCCGGACCAGGAGTTCGCGCGTCCGGTGGTCCATCAACACGCTCTGCTGCGCGGCCGTCTTGACCGCCACGAAACGCATCGATGGCCGCGTTACCGCTTCGCAGATCGCTTCGGCATCCGCCGCGTCGTTCTTGTTGCGCTTGACGTAGGGCTTCACGTAAGCCGCCGGCATGATGCGCACCTCATGGCCAAGCGCCCCGAGTTCCCGCGCCCAATGGTGCGACGTCGCGCAGGCCTCGATACCGACCAGACAAGCCGGCTGCTTGCTGAAGAACGGCACAACCTGGCGGCGCCTCAGTTGCCGGCGGATCACGGTCTCGCCTGAGACATCGACCCCGTGAACCTGGAAAACGTTCTTCGCAAGATCAAGTCCGATCGTGTTAACCTCGGTCATAGCTTGCCTATCCGGTTAACGCCCATGACCGCTACATGTAGGGTGCCGCCACTCTCCCGAGTAAAGCTCGGCATAGGTTGGAGCAGAGGTGTCGCCCGCGATGCCGAGCAATGAGCGGAAGGCGTTGAACGGGTAGAACCGCCTGTTGAAGCGGAAGGTGAACTCGTTGAGGTAGGCTTGTAGGTGCTGGTGGCTAACGCCGTGGTGGATACCGATCAGCCACGTCTTCAGGTTGGCGAAAACCAGATGGATGATCGGCAGGTATTGCTCGGCAACCTCTGGATCACCACACTCGGCAACAGCGAAGTGCTCATAGCCGCGCTTACCGAGGCCAGCATAGCCGCTCCAATCGTCAGTAACGATCAGCGATCCCGGCGCGACGGTGCTCTCGACGAACCCACAGAGCGACTCGGCGCTACGGTCGAGCACGACGGCGAGCCGAACGCGTCCGGCATAGCGTCCGTCTTTCCGGTTGTCGAGCTTGGTGCCCGGCTTTCGATGACGCACCTCGATGGCACAGGAGACGAGAACCTTGTGGTGAACACCACGGCCTTCCCCACGCGTTCGCCCGCCAACCCAGGTTTCGTCCACCTCAACATGGTTCTTGGGCTGTCCACCGATCCTGTCTTGGTTGGGCCGCACCATGCCCGAGCGGAGCTTGTGGAGAATTTGAAAGGCCGTCTCGTAGCGCGAAAGACCAAGTTGCCGCTGAAACTGCACGGCGGACATGCCGGGCGTCTGACTGGCGACCAGATAAGCGGCCCAGAACCAGACGTTCAGCGGAGTGTGGCTACGCTCCATCACTGTTCCCACCGTCAGCCCGGTGTTCTGGCGGCACTTGCGGCAGCGCAGGACGCCAGGGCGGTTTTCAAAGTGGAACGGCTCTCCCGCCGTGCCGCAGTGCGGGCAGGCAAAGCCGTCTCCCCAGCGGGCTTTCTCCAGGTAGGCGGCGCAGGCCGCATCATCGGGGAAAAGTCGCTGGAACTCGGGTAGCGAATGCGGGAATGGGAGATCGGCGCGGTCGAGAACATCCATGGCGCGCTCCCCTATATCCGGTTTGCGCCCATTCTAGCCCTAGTGGGTGTGGGTGTAAACCGGATAGGCAAGGGTCATAGGACGGCTCCTTTGTAAGTGATCAGCCAACAGCTACCACTTCTGGCACTTATACCAACGGCACTAATTATTGACCTGAAATCGCCCAATCTCTCATTCCGATGGACATGATCGTCTCGGGCTGGTCGATTAGTTTGTTCCAGGCTTGGCAACCGGCCTCGATGATGGCGTCGTAATCTTCGAAGACGCGGTTAGAGAGCCAATTCTGGCGGAGGTATTGCCAGATGTTCTCGACCGGGTTCAGCTCGGGCGAGCGCGATGGCAGCAGGATGATGGTGAGGTTCTTGGGGACCTTGAGCTGGTCGGTGCTGTGCCACCCGGCGCGGTCCATCAGGACGACGCCATGGGCCTTGGCGGCGACGTTGCAGCTGATCTCGTCGAGATGCATCTGCATGGCGGCTGTGTTGGCGAAGGGGAGCATGAGAGCGGCACCCTTGGCTCCCATGGGACAGATTGCGCCAAAGAGGTAGGCGTTCGTGTAGCGCTGATCGGCGGGCAGGCGTGGCCTTGTTCCCTTCTTCGCCCAAATGCGCACACGCCCGTTCTTCTGTCCCAGCCTGGCCTCGTCTTGGAACCAGATCTCGACCCGCTTGGTCTTGGGCAGACCGGCTAGGTGGGCAGCGAGCGTGCGGGGGAAGTTTTTTTGAACGCCTCGATCACCCGCTGGTCCTGCTTGGGGTGCTGCGGCCGGGCGCTGATGTGGGAGAAGGACAGCGCGACGAGAAGGTCGGAGATCGCCCGCTCGCTATAGATCACGCCAAAGCGTTCTTCGATCACCCGTTTCAGGCGCAACCCGCCGCCAGCGAACCACACCGTCAATCTCTGGATCGGGGCCCGTTTCGACGATCACCGACAGTTCGCCCATCTGCTCGTCGGTCAAGAGCCGGGGGCGGCCCGCACCGGGACGGTTCTTCAAGCCGTCTGCCCCTTCATCGTTGAAGCGGTGCGCCCAGTCTCTCAGCGTCTGGCGATCCATGCCGCCGACCTTAGCGGCTTCCGCTCGGCTCATGCCGTCGTAAACCGCCGCCAAGGCCAAAAGCCGGCGAACTTGGCGGGGATCGCGACTGTGCTTGGCCAAACACCGGAGCTCAATGCTGTCGTAGTCGTCCCGAAGAGCAATGCATACTGACATGGCGAATCTCCTTCGCCAGCCTTGAATCACATCCAGCCCAAAAAGGGAATCCCTTGCGAGTCAGAATTTTGCGCCGTTGGTATTAGATGCCGTGTGGGGCCGTCCACCCCATTATACCCGGACTCGATGGCCGCACCGGAACGATGACCGCTTTCGGACGAATAGCCGACATACGGCGCCGTTTCCTGCTTTCGAGCCCCGTCAAATTTCAAACTGAAGCACTACCGGCGCCGTCTCATACCGACTCCGCCTGAATGATTCGGTTGCGACGGATTCCCGTTGGAATCGGAAAGGGTTAGGATCCGTAGTCATGATTCGCGGAGGGGCGGGACATGGCGCATGTCGAGGAACATTTGCAGCTTTCTGAGTTGGAGGGACGGTATCGCTCGGCGTCGGAGGCGACGGAGGCGCGGCACTTCCAGGTGATCTGGCTTTTGGCCAAAGGCCATACGGTTCGCGAAGTGTCGGAGATGACGAGTTTCGGCCAACGCTGGCTCGAACAATTGCTTTCTCGCTACAACAAGCTCGGCCCGTCGTCGCTGGGCGATCGTCGACGCTCGAACGGCTCCGAGGCGACGATCCTGAAGCCGGAAGTCCTGGCGGTGTTGAAAGAGCGCCTGAAAAAGCCGCCGGCGGACGGCGGCTTGTGGTCTGGGCCGAAGGTGGCGGCTTGGATGGCGGGCGAACTGGGCTTGGAGACGGTGGCGCCGCAACGGGGCTGGGAGGCGCTGAAGGCAGTCGAGTGGAGTTTGCAGGTGCCCAGGCCGAACAACCCCGGGGCGGCGAGCGAGGAAGAACGCCAGGCGTTTAAAAAAAACTTCACCGCCTGGTCGCGGAAGAAGCCGAGCGCCACCCCGGCACGCCGATCGAAGTCTTCGCCAGCGACGAACACCGGCTCGGTCTGAAGCCATTGGCCCGGCGCTGCTGGGCGCCGCGCGGGATGCGCCCGGTGGCGCTCGGCCACCACCGCTTCAAATGGCTCTACGTCACCGCCCTCGTCTCGCCGACCAGCGGAGAGACCTTTTGGTACATCTCCAATTGTGTCTCCAAGCCATTCTTCGAGAAGCTGCTCGCCCTCTTCGCCCGCGAGGCCGGCGCTGGGCAGAGCCGCATCATCATCCTGGTGATCGACGGCGCCGGGTGGCACACGGCGCCGAACCTCACGGTGCCGGAAGGCCTCCACCTCGTCTACTTGCCGCCCTATACGCCCCAGCTGCAACCGGCCGAATGTCTCTGGCCCGTACTCGACGAGCCGGTCGCAAACAGACACTTCGAGACCATCGAGGAACTCGACGCCGTCGTCGCCCGGCGCTGCCTCACTCTCGATGCCAATCCCGAACTCTTCAAGGGGCGTATCGACTTCCACTGGTGGCCCAAAACCATCTATCCGAACTGATCAGCCGGATGCGGTATCACGGCCTTTCACAAGCGCGTGTCGGCACGCCCCGCCGGCTTCCCTCGCGCGCGTCGGATGCGCTAGGCTGTGCCCGACGCGAAAACAACGAGGTTGCCGCGATGAAACGGCTCATGCTCGCCGCGCTGGTGGCGCTCGGCCTCTCGGGCCCGGCGGTGGCCGATTACTGGTCGGAATTCGAGGCCGGCGTCGACGCCTTCGCCGCGGGCCGCCACGACGCCGCGCTGGGCCATTTCCGGCCGCTCGCCGAGCGCGGCGACAACCGCTCGCAATACTGGCTCGGCATCATGTTTTTCGAGGGCAAGGGCGTGCCCGAGGACTTCGTGCGCGCCCATATGTGGCTCAGCTTCGCGGCCCGGGGCGGCAACCGCGGCGCGCGCATCGGCCGCGACGGCATCGCCGACCGCATGAGCGCGGCCGAGATCGCCGAGGCGGAGCGCCTCGCGGCGTCCTGGCAGCCCAGCGAATAGGCCAGGTCGCGCGACCGTTCAAGCGATGGCGGCGAGGTACCAGTCGACGAACCAGGCGCAGGGGTTCTCCATCGGCGCGTAAGGGCCGGGGACGTAGTAGCGCGAGTTGACGCCCTGCTGGTTGCGCTCGACGATCGCCTTGTCGGCCTCGGTAGTGACGCGCCACAGCCAGGTCACCCGTTCGACGTCGTAGTCGCGGCCCTCGACCGCGTCGTCCCTGACCAGCCAGACGACCTCGCATTCGGTCTCGTGCAAGCCGCGCGGCGTGAAGCGATAGACGACGGCGTGGTCGGCGTAGATCAGGAAATGGCTGATCGGGCCGAGCTGCAGGTCCGAGGCGCCGCCGTCGTGGCCTGTCAGATCGCCGAGCGGCGGCGCCGCCGGCTTGCCGTCCTCGGTGCCGGTCTGATAGCCATCGAACAGCGCGTAGCGGCCGTAGTAGTACTGCAGGCGCGACGGGTCGTCGGGGCTCCAGGTAAAGTCGACGGTGCCAGGCGTCGCGCCGATCTCGCAGGCGCGCACGGCCATCGCCGCGTGCAGCTTGGCGGCGCGCGATTCGGGCAGCTTGATGCTGTGCGAATCGGAAAATTCAGGGTGCGACGGCGCGCAGTGGTAACACTCCATGTAGTTTTCCAGCATCAGCTTCCAGTTGGCGTCGATCGTATAGGTCTCGCTCGCGACCACCTTGGTGTTCTCGAGACGGTAGGGCGCGAGGTGTTCGTCGAGCGCGCCATGCGCCGCGTCCAGGCTGCCCGCGTCGTCGGCGAAGTTGATGAAAATCAGGCCGTGAAACACGGCGGCGTGAATCGATCTCAGGCCGTGCGTCGACTTGTCGAAGTCCTTGGGCATCAGGCGCGCCGTCTGCAGGCTGCCGTCGAGGTCGTAGGTCCAGCCGTGGTAGGGGCATATGAGCCAGCGCGCGTTGCCGCAGGGCGCGTCGCAGATGCGCGAGCCGCGATGGCGGCAGACGTTGATTAGCGCGCGCACCGCGCCGTCGGTGCCGCGCACGACGATGACCGACTCGCCGGCGATTTCGTATGTCAGATAGTCGCCCGGCTCGGGCATTTCGCTGACGTGACCGACGTAGAGCCAGTTGCGCAGGAAGATGCGTTCGAGATCGCGCTCGTAGACCTCGGCGTCGTTGTAGAACGCCCGCCCCAGCGCGTGGCCCGGGCGGCGCTCGCCGATGAGCGAGGCGACCAACGCGCTCGATCCGGGTTTCGTCGCTGCCGCATGCATGGACACCACTCCTCTCGTCGCCACGCCGCAACCGCTGGCGTCCTCAGCTATCGATGAGACGATGGCGATGGCCGCGTCGCACGCGTGCCTAGTGCGGCCGGTCTGCGTCTTGCAGCGCCGCGCTTCGCCCCGTCGCGCGCCAGCATAGCCGAACCAATTTCGGCGCGCCAGCGCCGCGTGACGCGTCGCGGCTTGGGCTATCCCGGGCGCGCGAATCGGGGTAGAAATCGGGTCGTCATGGAGAACCCGAAACAACGCTCGCCGCGCGTCACGGCGCTCGCCTGGGGCCGCGTCGAGGTCGAGGGTGGCGCAAGCTTCAAGGATGCCAAGCTCTACCCGGGCGGCGCGCGCGAATGGGACTGGCGCGAGACCGGCACGCGTCATGCGCCCGGCATCCAGCCGGCCGACGTCGAGGAGCTGATCGCGCGCGGCGCCGAGGTCGTGGTGCTCAGCCAAGGTATCTGGGAACGCTTGCGGATCATGCCCGAAACGCTCCAGGCGCTGCGCCGGCACGGCATCGCGGCCCACGTGCTCGAAACCGAAGAGGCGGTGACGCTCTACAACGAGCTGTGCGAGACATCGCCGGTCGGCGGCCTCATCCACTCGACTTGCTGAGCAGGGCATGCAGCGCCGCACCCCGGCCAGACGACAGCCGCGCCGCGGCCCGATCATCGTTTCGGGCGGCCAGACCGGCGTCGACCGCGCCGCGCTCGACGTCTCGCTTGCGCTGGCCCTGCCGTGCGGCGGCTGGTGCCCGCGCGGCCGGCGCGCCGAAGACGGCGTCATCGCCGCCCGGTATCCCCTGACCGAAACGCCGCGCACCGCCTATCTGCAGCGCACCGCCTGGAACGTCCGTGATGCCGACGCAACGCTGGTGCTGCTGCGCCGCGGCCCGACCGGCGGCACGCGGGCGACGATCCGCCTCGCCCGGCGCCGCGGACGGCGCTGCCGCGTCGTCGTCTTGGGTCCGAGCGCTCGGCCGGGGCCTGTAGTCGGCTGGCTGCGCGCCGCGCGCCCGCGCGTGCTCAACGTCGCCGGGCCGCGCGAGAGCGAGGCGCCGGGCGTCTACCGGGCGGCGTTCGCCTTCCTGCGAACGGTCCTCGCGGCGACACCGACGAACCGGTCGCGCCGCTGATTTCGCTGGCCAAGCCGAGGCGGCCAGATGCTATGGTGCCGCCCACGAAAGGAAATCAGAATGCGCTGGATCGCCGCCGCCACCCTTGTGCTGCTGGTCGCCTGCGAAAATCGCATCGTCGAGTCGAGCCCGGCCGGTGTCTTGATCGAAGGCGGCGAGTTCGCACGCGAAGCCGAAGCGATGGCCAAGGCGCATTGCGCGAAGTACAGCAAGAACTACCAGCTCATGGCGGTCGAGCCGATGACGTTTGTCACCTGGATCCACCACTACGATTGCATCTAGACGACGGCATTCAGGGGCCAGGCCGCGGCCCGGAAACCGGTGGATAAGTGCATAGGCCTGTGGATAAATCCGCAAGCACCTGAAATCGCTTCAGAATTAAATCCACAAGAAATTTCAATCCTTTATCGATTATGCCTTGTCTTCGGCAATAGTCCCGGAGATAATTTAAATTGCGTGAAAGCGTCGGGGCAATGAATTTCCCGGTAGTATTGACAGTAAACTTTCGGGTTTGTTGTTTTTACCGCCAAGATGTTCAGAGTTCCGAGACAGACAAGCTCGTTCGCGAGCCTGCCTGTCGGGGGGCGGTCAGGTATTTCGCAAGAAATTCTCGATCGCCGGGCGGTTGATCCGCCTCCGCCCCGCACCGGGCTGTTCGCCCAACGCCAAGCGGCCTCCGGGTCGCCGACGCGGGCAGGCGAACGGGGATTGCCAAACGCCAAACGGTCTTCGGACCGTCGACGCGCCCGGCAGTCGGGTGCCGACCCCTCGGGGACGGTTCCACCCACCGCCACGGAAGGTGCATCCTCGGATGCACCAACCGCTGGCCGGTAGGTCCGGCTAAGGATGGAATTGGATATCTCGCCTAAGGGCAGCGCGCCTCGCAAGGGGCAGCCGCCTTCATCGCCGACGATGGCTCTTCCCGGGGCACTCGTCCGGCAATGAAAACGGCCAGCCGCCTGCCGGCTTTCGCCAACAGGAGTCTGACCGGCTCCAGAGACGCCAGGAGTGTCCCGCCCGGACACGTAGCGTTGGCCTAACGGCCTCGCTCCTGGCGTCTCGATTATTTATCAGGTCTCTCGCTCGAAAACAACAACATATTGTGGTCGGCCCCGAAAAAGCTACAAGGGGTCAACACGGCGATCCTGATCGATCGAAATTTTCCGGCCCACGCCAGTCTTATCCCAACAAGAGGGGAGCCGCCGACCGTTCGGCCACGCTTGATCCCATAAGACTGGCATGCGCGGCGATTGAGCGCAGGTCGCCGTAGGTGACCGCACAAAATAACAACCGCACAATGAACGGCCAGACGAGCCCCTACCACTGTGACGTCGGCATGACGACCAGCTCAGAAATCACGACGTGGGCCGGCTGCTCGAGGGCGAAGACGACGCAGCGCGCGATGTCTTCGGCGTCGAGCAGCGTCTCGTAGCCGTCGTAGAAGGCGCTGGCCTTCGCCTTGTCGCCCTGCCAGCGGGTCTCGCCGAACTCGGTCCGCGCGGTGCCCGGCAGGATTTCGGTGACGCGGATGCCGGTGCCGACGTAATCGGCGCGCAGCGAGGCGGTGAAGCCGTGCACCGCGAACTTGCTGGCGGCATAGATCGTGCCGCCGGCGTAAGCCTTGAAACCCGAGATCGAACCCAGATTGACGATGTGGCCGCGGTCGCGTTCGACCATGCCGGGCGCCACCGCACCGGTCACGCGCATCAGGCCGGTGACGTTGGTCTCGACGATGCTCGCCCACTGCGCCATGTCGCCCTCGTCGAAACGTCGGCGGCCGCCGATGTCGTGGCCCGCGTTGTTGACCAGGATGTCGATCGCGCGCAATTCCTCGGGCAAGCGCTCGATCAGGTTCCCGGTTGCCGCGGCGTCGGTGACGTCGAGCGTCAGCGGATGGCAGTTCGGCCCGAGCCGCTCGCCCAGCGCGCGCAGCCGATCGAGCCGGCGCGCCGCCGCGATCACGCGGCACCCCTTGGCGACCAGCGCCTCGGTGATGGCGACGCCGAAGCCCGCGCTGGCGCCGGTGACCAGCGCGACCGCGCCGGACGCCAGGATCGGCTCGCCGGCCATGCGCCGCTCAGTCCTCGCCGGGCAGCCGCTCGCCGGCGGCGAAGATGAGCTCAATCTTGACGCCGTCGGGGTCGTGCACGAAGACCTGGCGCAGGCCGAAACCCGGCACGGTGCGCAGCTCGTAATCGACGCCGTGGCCGTCGAGCCTGGCGACGGTGCCGGCGAGGTCGCTGGCACGGAACGCGAAATGATCGAACGGCCCGGTCGAGCCGCCCGCATCGCCGGCTGCGCGGCCGACCAGATGCACGATCGGCCTGTCGCCCTGGTAAAGCCAGGCGCCCGGCACGTCGAACGGCGGCCGTTCGCCGTCGACGAGACCCAGCACCTCGGCATAGAAGCGCCGCGACGCCGCCAGGTCGGCGGTCACGATCGTCATATGGTCCAGTCCATCGATCATCTTTCCTTGCCCTTTCGCCCGGCTTTCTAGTCGACGATCTCGAAATGCGCGTCGGTCGGCGTCGCGTCGACGCCGTTGATCGGCAGCATGTCCTGCGGGCAGGCCGAGAACGCGACGATGCAGTCCATCTCGGCGCGCAGCATGACGTAATCGCCGGGCTTGTTCTCGGGCGGCAGGAAATCGAGCCGGCGGCCCTCGAGCACCGGGATGTTCATGAACAGGTTCAGGGGACTCGGCACCTCGGGCGGCGTCAGACCGAGCTCGGCCATCGAGGCATGCAGGTTGTCGGTGCAGTTGTCGTGGTATTCGGTACAGCCGAGCATGCGGTAGCGGTGCACGTCGCACGCCGCCATCAAGGTGTCGTGGATGCCCGACGAGGTGTCCTCGGTGAGCGTCAGGATCGCCCGGCGCTGGTTGGTGACCAGCGCGTCACCGACCTCGGGGACGATCGCGACGAGCGCCACCCGCGTGTGTTCCATCGACATGAACTCGCCGAGGTCGTCGGCGTTGAACGCCCAGGCATCGACGACCTGCTCGCCGAGCGTGTTGATGACCTTGACGCTCTGGCCCTTGGCGAGGTGCGCCGCTTTGCCCTTGCGCGCTGGGATGGTGATGGTTTCGCCCGCTGCCATGGCTCGACTCCCCAGGTTGTCCGCGTATACCCCGATTATGACCCGCGATTGGCCGTCACGCTAGACGGTCGTTGGGTAAACCACCCACAGATCGAAACGGCGGAAATTGTTTATGGCTTCAATTGGAAAACGGACCCGAACTTTTCTATCTTAAAGCTGTGACGGCTTTACCCCGAATCTCCGCCAGCACCGATATAGCATCCGAAAGCAACCGTCGAGGCCAGCCGTGGCTGCACAATGTCGTCATCTTTAAACTAGGATCAACGTCAAAGTAACGATCGACTGTAGGTCCAGTTGTATCGCACCCGGTTCCTTGGACACAAGTTTGTCTCATGCGGCGGGCCTGAGTGACATCGCGGTGTGCCACGCCTGACGAGCTTGAGCGGGGCTCAGGTAGCCGTTCTTCTCCACGATCCACTGGGCATTGTACTGTTCGACGAACCCGCGGACGGCGTTCCGCAGCTCCGCGATGTTGCGGTAGATGCGGCCATGGATGATCTGTTCCTTGAGCGTGCGATTGAACCTCTCGGCGACGCCGTTGGTCTGGGGCTGTTCGACGAAGGCGTAGGACGGCTGGATGCCCCAGAACTTGATCTGGTTGGTGAAGTGGTCCGACAGATACTGGGAGCCGTGATCCATCCGCAAGGCCAGCCCCCGCGCCGCACCGGCGGAGGTCGAGGCATACAGCCTCGCAAGCCCCATGGAGATCGGCTGAAGGGCGGCGAAGCGGTCGCCTCGCTTGCACACATGCCAGCCGACGCACTCGGCGTTCCAATGCTCGATGGCGGTGAATATCCAGCCCCAGCCGTCGTCCACCGTGAACACCCGAACGCCGTCCGTGCCCCACATGAGGTTGGGGGCATGGGTGATGATCTCACCGACATGGGGATTTCCGCCACGGCGGCGGCAGCGATGGGGCGAGAGCAGGTTGTTCTCGCGCATCACCCGGAGCCCCCGCTTGCGGGAAACACGGATGCCACGACAGACCCGAAGCCGAGCCCAGACCTTGCGGTGTCCCTCGCCCTCCCAGGGGGATGCCTCCAGGTCGGCCTCGATGGCCACCAGCAGAGCCTCGTCCGAGATCGAGGGCTTCGGTCCCCGGCGCTTTGCTGGTGGGCGCTCAGCGGTGGCCTGCTGCCGGGATTTCATGGCGTAGAACGAGGAACGGGCAAAACCCCAGGCCGCACAGACCCGCTGGAGGCCGTAGGCCAAACCCGTGCCGGGAGAGGTGGCGGCACTCATCGCCGCGACCTCCGCCGCCCCAAAGGGCCGGACGTCTCCGTCTTGGCCTCCAGCAGTTCCACCTGCATGATCAACTCCCCGATCCGCTTCATGGCGATGTCCAGTTCCGCCTTCACCGGATCGCCCTTGCGTTCCTTGAGCGAGGCATCGATCCCGGCGATCGCCTTCTCACGCCACTGCTCGAGCCGGAAAATCTCCACGCCCAACTGCCGCGACAAAAGTTCCACCGGCTCGCCACGCAAAAGCCGCAGGGCAACCTCACGCTTGCGCGTCACCGTCCACCGCTGGCCAAGTCCCAGCGGGCCTGCCGGCGAAACCTGGCCCGGGGAAAACGTGGACGAGCCAAGCTCGCCCTCGTTTACCACAGGCCCATCAACAGCAACTTTGTTCTCAAAATTGTCGGTCATGTTCCGGTCCTCCTTGGACACTTCGATTAAGCCAATTCTGTGTCCAAGGAAATCGGGTCCGACTCAACTGTAGGTCCAGTTACCAACGCCACCCCGAAATGTACCTCTCGCTTTGACAACGAAGAATGAGGTGGTCCCAGAAAATCGGACAGGGAGCTAAGGTGTATTCCACCGGATAACGGAGGAATACGAGATGACGAATCGACGCCGGTTTACGGCGGAATTCAAGGCCCGGGTGGCGCTGGAAGCGCTGCGGGGCGACAAGACGATCCAGCAGATCGCGGCCAAGCACAAGGTGCATCCGAACCAGGTGAGCGCCTGGAAGCGCCAGGCGGTGGACGGTCTGGGCGAAGTGTTTTCGAACGGCGCCAACCGCGCTTGCCGGGATCATGAATCCGAGGTCCGCGACCTTCACGCCAAGATCGGCGAGCTGACGGTGGAACGGGATTTTTTAGCCAGAGGGCTCAAGCGATGAGCCGGGGGGAGCGCAAGGCGATGATCACACGCGACGCCCCCGAGCTGAGCTTGAGCCGTCAATGCCGCCTGCTTTCGATCGGCCGGTCCTCGTTCTATTATGCGCCCAGGGGGGAGAGCCCTTCGAGTCTGGCGCTGATGCGTCGGATCGACGAGTTGTTCATGAAGTACCCGTTCTACGGCAGCCGCCAGATGGTCCGCCAGTTGCGGCGGGACGGCGTTTGCGTCGGCCGTCACCGGGTTCGCAGGTTGATGCGATTGATAGGCCTGGAGGCGATCTATCAGGCGCCGAGAACCAGCGTGCCGCATCCCATGCACCGGATTTATCCTTATCTTCTCAAAGGGATGGCTATCGACCAGCCCAATCGGGTCTGGTGCGCCGACATCACCTATATCCCCGTCCAGCGTGGCTTTCTGTACCTGGTAGCGATCATGGACTGGGCGACGCGCCACGTTTTATCCTGGCGGCTGTCGAACACCATGGACGCTGGATTCTGCGCCGAGGCCTTGGGCGACGCGCTGGCCCGCTACGGCCAGCCGGAGATATTCAATACGGATCAGGGCAGCCAGTTCACCAGCCTCGACTTCACCGGCGTGCTCAAGAACGCGAGCATCCGCATCTCCATGGACGGTCGGGGCCGCTGCATGGACAACATCTTCATCGAGCGCCTGTGGCGGTCTCTCAAGTATGAGGCGGTCTACCTACACGAGCTCACCGACGGCTTCCACGCCGAACGGGTCATCGGCGAGTGGATCGGCTTCTACAACACCGAGCGGCCCCATTCGTCCCTCGACGGTCAAACGCCGGCCGAGGCCTACGGGGCCGGTCAACCTGTGGATATGATGGACAAGGCTCGCGCCTTGCCCACATCCCCACAGGCTCAACAACAGCAACAGGATGTGATAAAAAGGATTTTGGCAGCATGATCAAACAACGGAATACACCTTAACCGCGCTGCCAAACTGTCCAACAAAGTGGGACCACCTCAGAACAACACCCCTTGCCCACCACCGCAAAAAGGACATATATCCCAAATCCAACGACACCATAGAAGATTACTTCCATCGGATTATCTACATGAAACCTAGTGTCCTGATCGATAAATTGATATGATTATGTCTCTATTTGTTTTTAGGAGGCGCGATTGATGGCGAGAGTGGCGGTGACGATCTCTTTGAGCGATGACGAGCGCGCCGAATTGGAGGCGCTGTCTCGTCGTCGCAAGACGTCGCAGGGGCTTGCGCGGCGGGCTCGGATCGTCTTGGCGGCGGCGGAAGGGTTGGAGAACAAGGAGATCGCCGTTCGTCTCGAGGCGAGCGCGGACACCGTGGGCAAGTGGCGTCGCCGCTATGCGGCGGAGGGCCTCGACGGTCTGTACGACGAACCCCGCCCCGGCGCGCCGCGTCAAATCGGCGATGACGCCATCGCGGAAGCGGTCCGGCTGACGCTGGAAGAGACGCCGCCGGACGCGACCCATTGGAGCCTTCGCTCGATGGCGCGGGCGAGCGGCCACGCGCCCTCGACCATTCATCGCATCTGGCGGGCCTTCGGCTTGCAGCCGCATCGCTCGGAGACCTTCAAGCTGTCGAGCGATCCCTTCTTCGTGGAGAAGGTCCGCGACATCGTCGGTCTGTATTTGGCGCCGCCGGATCGTGCCCTGGTTCTCTGTGTCGACGAAAAGAGCCAGATCCAGGCCCTGGACCGTTCCCAGCCCCTCTTGCCGATGCGCCCCGGGCAGGCGGAGCGGCGCAGCCACGACTACAAGCGCCACGGCACGACCTCTCTCTTCGCGGCCCTCGACATCGCCACGGGAGAGATCATCGGCAAATGTTTCCCGCGCCATCGGGCCCGAGAGTTCCGCAAATTCCTCGACCTCGTCGAGGCGAACGTCCCTGCTGATCTCGACATCCACATCGTCATGGACAACTACGGGACCCACAAGACCAAGGCGATCCGCGACTGGTTCGCCAAACGGCCGCGCTGGCAGGCCCATTTCACACCCACCAGCGCCTCCTGGCTGAACCAGGTCGAGCGCTGGTTCGGGCTGCTGACCGACAAGCAGATCAGGCGCGGCGTCCATCGCTCCACCAAGGAGTTGGAGCGCACCATCCTCGACTACATCGACCGACAAACCAGAACCCCAAACCCTTCAAATGGACCAAATCCGCCGATGACATCCTCACCGCCATCCAGCGCTTCTGCCTCCGAACAATCGAAATCGCTGAACAGCAGGCGAAAATCATGCGAACTTCGGAATCGGGACACTAGTAGTATCTGTGTCACCGTGTACACAGTACCGACCAATCCAGGAATCCCAGTAGCTGCCGCCACAATCCAAACTTGATGCTGATTCAATCCGTCGAATTTAACTACACTCACAGTTTGAGTGACAGTTCCTACGTTAATTTCACCGCCTGGCGTCATAAGTCTAACAACGAAGACAATTTGGTGAGTCGCTGATTGATTAAAGGTACAATTCCACGAGTATGATAATTTATTCGAAGGTAATGACTGTTTCTGCTTTTGATCTCCTGCGATCGTTAATGCAGCCGCTTGAAGTTCAATCTGAAGGAAGCAATTGTCAATGGAACCTGTGAAAGAACAATTGATCAATTCCGCCCCTTTGTTGTCCAAAATTCGAATCCCGCGAATCTCATTGGATGTCTCGCTTCCTTCGAAAGTTGGCACGAGCTCAACAATTATATTGTGAGAATTTCCGTGATAGATTCGTGCCGGTAGGCTAACAAATCCTTTATATGTGATGCGAATGTTTTTCATCTTCATAGGAAATCTGTTTGATTCGCATTTGCGTCAGTTGCAAATTTTTTTCGTAGTTGGGAATCTGGATCTACGGCTTGTGGTCAGCTTCTATTAATTCGTCAGCTTCTATTGATGAATTAAGTGCTTTAAACCTTGCCTATCCGGTTATCACCCACACCCACTATATGTAGTGTGTCTCCTTGGACTGCAGGCAAGGGCCGGCGCAGGCGCATTGAGGAGGCGATCCGGCTAATTCTTGATTGTTCTGAAAACCGAACCGGAGAATTCACGTCACGTACTTAACATCGGGGGACGGAACGGTGGCGACCAAGGGAAAAACGAAGAAACCCACGGCCAGACGGGAAGCTGCTGATGAAACGACATCGTCTGAGCGATTGACGGCACTAGTCGAAGAAAGCGACGCGCTGGCACGAATCGTTGCGAAGAACCCGTCCGCGCCTGTTAGTCTCCTGCGCGTTTTGAGTCGCAGCGAAGACGAAGCGACACGCAAGAACGTGATCCTCAATCCGTTTACTCCATATGACGTATTGAGCGAACTTGAAAACCAGTTCACAGAGCTATTTGTGAATAATCCGGCACTCGAATCCTACAATTCAATGAAGCTCTGATTTCCTGGAATATTATATCGGTGTCGTTCACCTCCGATTTCAGATAAATTTCAATGAAGTGACGGTCCTTTATGCAACGTGGCGTTTTGCCAAATCCGACTCAATGATTAGGATTTCCACCACGCTAAAGTGTCGCCTAAAAGCCGCTACAATGCCGTCCGAGTCCCTGCTCGGCATCGCCGGAGATATCTCCGCTTCATAGATGCTCACCTTCAACTTGCACCGAGCTTTACTCAGGAAAATGGGTCAGCTTCTATAGTGGGTGTGAATTAAGTGCTTTAAACATCTTAACGACAGTAATTGGGAAATTCCCGACGAGTACTAAGGCCAACGCCAGAATAACCAAATAAACAAAAATCGACATTCTATTGCCATAAACAACCTCATATCGCGTGAAGATCGTAGTTCTTTGATTTACGGTCTCAATTACGCGTTTTATCCAATCAAGTACGATGGAATCCCGATGCAGTGGCGTAGCCGATTCTAAGAGCCGGCTTATTTCGAAATCGACTTTCTTAACGTGCGTCCTCGTGAGCCGCAAAAGTGAAATCGCCGTGGCGAGACAAATAATGCTTGCAAATGAGAGAAAAATTGACATGGCGTCTCCCGTAAACAGTGCGCTCCCAGTGAAATGGACCCTAGCACAACGCGTAAAGGGCGAGCGGGTATAATACCAGTGAGCCTATGAAATCACCTTCATGATCCATGGATAGGCGCAGAGGGTTCGCATACGATCCGGTTCTGCGATGAGGTCGATCCATGCTTGGCAACAGGCGTCGATGATGGCCTCGGTGTCGTCGAGGACGCGGAGCGATAGGAAGCGTTCGCGTAGGTAGAGCCAAACCCGCTCGACGGGGTTGAGTTCGGGACTGTAAGGCGGCAACAGCGCCAAGGTGACGTTGTCGGGGACGGTGAGGGCGCGCTCGTCGTGCCAACCGGCGCCGTCGCACATCATGACGGCGTGCGCATCCTGGTCCAGGGTATCGGCGAAGTGTGCGAGAAACAGGTCCATGACCTTGGCGTTGACGCTCGGCATCACCAGGGTGACGTCGTCGCCGGTGTCCGGGCGCACGGCGGAGAAGATGTAGGCCCACTGGTAGCCGATTTGACGCGTCCCGGGGGCACGCTCGCCCCTGCGCCACCACCGGTGACACACCCGGCCCTTGTTGCCGACGCGCGCTTCATCCTGAAACCACAGCTGTAGGCGCTTGTCGGGATGCGCCGCGGCGGTCGCCTTCAGGATGTCGCGAAGCCCCCTTTTTTGAAGCGCTCCTGCGCTTCGGCGTCCCTTCGCGGGTGGCTCGGGCGCGCCTTCTGGCGGGAAAATCCCATCCGCCGTAGAACCCGGGTCATGCTCGAGGGGTGGTAGGTCTTGGCGAAGCGCTCCTCCAGCCAGCGGCACAGATCGGCCCGGGTCCAGGCGCAAACCCCGTCGCGCTCAGGCTCCGGCCCGGCGATGATGACCGCCGCCAGCGCCGCTTCCTCGTCTGCCGTCAGCCGCCGCGGCGAGTAGCCCTTTGGACGGTCGTGAAGCCCCTCCAATCCCTTTGCATTGTAACGAACAACCGCGTCGCGAAGCGTTTGGCGATCCATCCCCGCAAGCCGCGCGGCATCAGCCCGGGGCATCTCCTCCAAAGCATTCGCGATCCCATAGGCCCGCGCCGCCGCTCGACCGTACGATTCCACGCGAGCCCAGCGCCGAAGCTCCAAAGGCGTCAAATCATCCCGTATCTTGAGTGCTGATCCCATGACATCCCCCACATCTGGTGGGAGACCATAGAATCACAATCCGCCATCATCCGCCATCAATGAATATCCCGAGAGTCAATTCAGGCGCTCACTGGTATAAGGCTAGACTACTGCAACCAGCCGTCGGGAGGCAAGCCGAGGCGGCACGGCGGGGCGTCCGGCCGTCACGCTCAATCCGCCGCGGCGACGCCCGCGGCGAGCTGGTGCGAGACGAGTTGGGCGTACAGCCCGCGTTTGGCCAGCAGCGTGTCGTGCGTGCCGGTCTCGACGACGCGCCCGGCGTCGAGCACGACGATGACGTCGGCGTTGCGCACGGTCGAAAGGCGATGCGCGATGACCACCGTGGTGCGCACGCTCATCAGCGCCTCGAGCGCGTGGCGCACCGCCAGTTCGTTGATCGCGTCGAGGTGCGAGGTCGCCTCGTCGAGGATCAGCACCGGGGCGTCCTTGAGGAAGGCGCGCGCAATGGCGACGCGCTGACGCTGGCCGCCGGAGAGCCGCATGCCGCGCTCGCCGACCGGCGTGGCGAGGCCGTCGGGCAATGCCGCGACGAAGTCGCCCAGCGCGGCCTGGGCGACCGCGGTGTCGATCTCGGCGTCGCTCGCGCCGGGCCGCGCGATCGCGATGTTGGCCTTGAGCGTATCGTTGAACAGATAGGTGTCCTGGGCGACCAGCGCGATGTGGCGGCGCAGGGCGTCGAGCCGGTAATCACGCATGTCGTGGCCGTCGAGCCGCAGGGTGCCGTCTTCCGGGTCCCAGAAGCGCATCAGCAGATGCGCGATGGTCGTCTTGCCGGCGCCCGACGGGCCGACCAGCGCGACCGTCTGGCCGGCCGGCACGGTGAAGCCGACGCCGGAAAGCGCCTGGCGGTTGGCGCCGTGGTAAACGAAATCGACGTCGGACAACTCGATCGCCGCGCCCGCCTGGCCGATCCGCGCGTCGTCCGCCACGCCCGCGCCATCGGTCACCGGCACGGTCTCGGCGTGGACCGCATAGAGGCGTCGCGTCGAGCCCAGCGTGTCGGCGAGCTGGCGGCCGACGTTGGCAATCTCGGAGAGCGGCAGGAAGGCCGACATGGCGAGCAGCGTCAGCAGCGGCAGCATGCCGCCGTCGAGTTCGCCGTCAACCACCAGCCGCGCGCCGGCGACGACCACGGCGAGGCCGCCCAGGCCGGTGGCGACCTCCAAGAGCGCGGTTTGCAGCGTCAGGTCGGAGAAGAACGGCAGCCGGATCTCATGGTAGCGCCGGATGCGCTCGATGAACGCGTCGCCGCGCGCCGCCGCCTGCTGGAAGGCGACGATCTCGCCCAGCCCCTGGATGGTGTCTACGGCGTGCGCGTTGAGCTCGCCGAGCGCCTCGCGGGCGCGCCCGCCGAGCGTGTCGATGCGCTTGCGCATGACGAACGGGCTGAGCGCGATGAGCGCGAGGAAGGGCGCCAGCGCCGCCGCCATCGGCCAGCCGAAGACGGCGAGCGAGACGATCACCACGGCGGGCACCAGGACGGCGACGAAGGCGGGTGCGATGGTGTGGGCGAAGAAGAACTCGACCTTCTCGACATCCTGGGTCGCCATGGCGACCAGGTCACCGGTGCGCCGGCGCAACAGATAGGCGGGCGCCAGCCGGTCGAGCTTGTTGAAGAGCGCGATGCGCATCTCGGCCAGTAGGCGGAACGCCATGTCGTGGGCGATCCAGCTCTCGAGCCAGTGCAGCACGCCGGCGAGCGGCGCGACGACACCGAGCGCGATCAGCAGGCCGCCGAACGGCGCGCCGGTCTTGACCGCGGCGACGATCAGCGCGCTCAAGACGCCGACGCCGATCAGCGCGAAAACGCGGACGACGCCGAAGCCGAAGGTCAGCGTCAGCTTGCCCTTCCACGGCGCGACCAGGCCGAGCAGCACCGCGGCGACGCCGAGCCAGCCCATGCCCTCGGCGCGCAGAATGGCGTCGGTCGGCTCGGTCTCGGCGGCCTCGCTGTAGCCGGGCAGGTCGGCGGCCGCCGCCGGCGTCCGATCGGCGCCGTCATCGAACAACCGCCCGCCGCCCGCCGCGCTCTCCTCGGCCTGACCGGCCATCAGCGTGTGGTAGACGCCGCGGCGTGCCATCAGCTCGCCGTGCCGGCCCGCCTCGACGATGCGGCCCTGGTCGAGCACCAGGATGCGGTCGGCGGCGATCACGCTCGACAGGCGATGGGCGAAGATCAGCGTCGTACGCCCCCGCATCAGGCGGTCGAGCGCCTTCTGGATGACCGCCTCGTTCTCGGCGTCGACCGCCGACAGCGCCTCGTCGAGCACCAGGATCGGCGCGTCGCGCAGCAGCGCACGGGCGATCGCGACGCGCTGGCGCTGGCCGCCCGAGAGCTTGAGGCCACGCTCGCCGATCACCGTCCGGTAGCCCTGCGGCAGAGCGCTGACAAAGTCGTGCGCGTTGGCGGCGCGCGCCGCCGCCTCGAGCTCGTCCTGGGTCGCGTCGGGCTTGCCGAGGCGCAGGTTGTCCTCGACCGTGCCGTGGAACAGATAGGTGTCCTGGCTGACCACGGCGAGCTGATCGCGCACGTCGTCGAGCCCGAGCTCGCGCAGGTCCCGCCCGCCGATCCTGATGCACCCGGCCTGCGGATCGTAGAGGCGCAACAGGAGCCGCAGGATCGACGACTTGCCGGCGCCCGACGCGCCGACGATGCCGACCCGCTCGCCCGCCGCGACCTCGAAGCCGAGGCCCGAGTGCGCGGCCCGGCGCGCGCCCGGGTACGTGAAGTCGACGCCCTCGAAGGCGATCGTTGGCGGCAGCGGCCCGCCGCTCGACGACGCCAGCTCGGGCTCGATCAGAGGTGTCGCGTCGAGGATATTGAAGATGCTCTTGGCGGCGGCCAGGCCGGTCATGCCATCGTGCAGCAGCGCGCGCAGCTCGCGCATCGGACGGTAGACCTCGATGCCCATCATCAGAATGACCAGCAGCGCCCCGATGCTCATGGCGCCGTCGACGACGCGGTAGGCGCCGAAGCCCAGCGTCACCGCCGCGCCGACCGCGATACCGGTATCGGTGATGCCGCGCGCCAGCGCGTTTGTGGCCAGCACCCACATGGTGCTCTCGAACAGCGCCCGCGCGCGTGTCGCCAGCAGCCCGCCGCGCGCCTCGCTCTGGCCGAACGCCTTGAGCGTGGCGAGCCCCTGGATCGAATCGAGGAACTCGGCGCCGAACGCGCCATAGGCCTCGGCGCGCGCCAGGCTCGCCTTCTCGTCCCAGCTGTGGAAGGCGGATGGCGCGATCAGCGTAAAGAGCGCGAAGCCGAGCAGCACGGCGGCGACCGGCAGATCGAGGAAGGCGACACAGGCGAAGACGCCGAGCGGCGTCAGCGCGGCGACGAACATCTGCGGCAGATACTGGCCGAAGAAAATCTCGAGCTGCTCGACGCCGTCGACCATGGCGGTGATGACGTCGCCGGTGCGCTCGAAACCGAAATACGCCGGGCCGAGCGCGACCACCTGATCGTAGAGCCGGGCGCGGATATGCAGTTGCACGCGCGCCGCGGTCCGGTGCGCAACCATGTTGCGCCAATACTCCAGCACGCCGCGCAGCAGCATGACGCCGGCGACCGCCAACGAAGGGCCGACCAGCTCGTCGAAGCCGGCGCCCTGGAACACCATGGCGAGCAGCCAGCCGAGCAGTGCCAGACGCCCGATGCCGACCGCCGCGGCCATCAGCCCGACGACCACCGCGCCGGCGATGCGCAGACGCACGCCCTTGGTGAACTGCCACAGCCGTGGATCGAAATACACCCCGTCGCCCCCGCGTCGTTGTCTTGGCCGCGCCATCCGAGGCACGATGCGCTTAAGGATAGGGCCATCGAATCGGTCGGCCCACACCCGATTTCCGCATAGCCGCCAAACGGAATTGTAGGACGCCGAGGGATCGGGCTGGGCAGCGCCATGGCCGGCGCGCTAGGCCGTGTGGACCAACGAAGGATGAGGACACGTACATGATACTGATCACCGGGGTGACCGGCACGGTCGGCCGTGCGGTGCTCGAACAGGCGGCGGGCGTCCCAGCACGCGTGCTGATCCGCGATGCGGCCAAGGCCACCGCGTTCGAGGGCGTCGCCGAGGTCGCGGTCGGCGATTTCGCCGATCCGGCGTCGCTCGAGGCCGCGGTGGCCAACATCGACGCGGTCTTCATGGCGTCGTTCGACGGCGCCGAACAGCTCGGCCCGCAGGGCAACCTGATCGCCGCGGCCAAGCACGCCGGCGTGCGCCACATGGTCAGGCTCTCGGCGGTGTCATCCGATGAGAACGCCGAGGCGGGGCTCGCCCTCTGGCACGGCATCGGCGACCGCCAGCTCGCCGGTTCGGGACTCGGCTATATCCTGCTGCGGCCCGGCCTGTTCGCCCAGAACCTGCTCGAATACGCGGCCAGCGGCACCATCGCGCTGCCCGCCGGCCAGACCCGCGTCTCGTTCATCGACGTCCGCGATATTGCCGCGGTGGCCGTCAAGGCGCTGACCGAGCCGGGCCACGAGGGCCGGACTTACGAACTGACCGGCGCCGCGCAGCTGACCTACGGCGACGTCGCAGATATCCTCTCGACAGCGACCGGCCGGCGCTGCACGTACCAAGACCTGAGCGACGACGAATACCACGCCGAGATTCTGCGCCAGGGCCGCGAGCCGTGGGACGCCGACATGGTCGTCGAGCACTACCGGCGAATTCGCGCGCAAGGCACGCGCAAGACGACCGATACGGTCGAACGCCTGCTCGGCCGTCCACCGATCAGCATCGAGACGTTCGCCCGCGACCACGCCGCGGCCTTTGCCGGTGAAGGCTGAGCGGCTGGCTTGATTCAATTAACTATTGCTCAGTAGCTAGTTATCCATTAGACTTAATGTTTCGTCGTAATGACGACTATAAGCTGCCGACACTACGCCGGGTATGGCGTCAACGAAGTAGGTGGCCCAGGGATGCTCGCCGGTTCGCTATGCGACGCGGCATGTATTGAGCAGGTAGTCGTCCATGTTGAAATCATATTCGTTGCGCGCGGCGACCGCCGCGGTGATGGCATTCTCCCTCGTGGCGTTCGGCGGAGCAGCCCTGTCGACCGACGCAACGGCGGCCAACGGCCTCGCCTGGATCAAGCACCGGGGCGTCAACCTGATAGCGCTCGAGCCGGTCGCCGGCGCGAGTTTCGACGTCGATATCGTCGGCAAGTCCAGGGCGCTCGGCACGCTGCGCGCGGCACTCGATACGCTGCTCGACCGTTCGCCGCTCAACGCGGCGGCGATCGCCAAGCTCAAGCGCAAGGGCGGCGTCTTCATCGTCTACGACCCGGGCTACCCCAAGGAGCCGTCGCCCGACATCCTCGGCGCGCGGCTCGCCGAATTCCGCACCGACCTGTTCGACAACGCGGCCGAGTTGACTGACGGCATCGCCTTCGCCGTCGTCATCGGCCGCTATCTCGTCACATGGCCGAGCGACGAGGTCGCCGCGATGCTCGCCCAGGAGATCGTCGGCCACGGCATGCAGCAGCGCGAGGGGCGCTTCGAGACGATGAACCAGCGCGACGCCCGCTGCGAGGCGGGCCTCTACAAGGAGAAGGCGCACCAGGACTTCGGCCTCAACAAGCACGCCGCGCTGCGCGTCAAGTTCCGCCAGACCCTCGAATGGCACTGGTGCAGCGATTTCAAACGCTACATGAAAGCGCGCGCGCCGGAGCGCATGGCGCTGTGGAAGACGCTGCATCCCGACGTGCCCGCGCTGCTCGCCATTTTCGCCGACTACGTCGCCGAGGGTCCCGTCGCGCCGGTCGCGATGGCGCCCGTGCCCGAACCGAAGCCAGCGCCGGCCGTCGTAGCCGAGCCCGTGGCGCCGCCCGTCGCCGTCGCCCTGGCGCCAGTCCCTGAACCGGTAGCGCCGGCCGTCGTGATCGCGCCCACTCCGGCGGTCGTGGCCGCGCCGGCCGTCGAGTCACCGGTCACGGAAGATCATCTCATCTCGCTGTTCGATGAGCTGGCCGAATGGTTCGGCGGCCCGGACGACGCGGCCACCGAGGTCGCCGCCGCGGCGGCGCCCGGCACATCGGATGACGAGATCGCCGCGTGGTTCGTCGAGATCGCCGGACTCTTCGAGCCGGACGAGACCCCGGCGAATGCGCGAAACTTGCCGGTGTCGCCGCGCTAGACCGGAATTCTCACCATGGACGGGTGCGGCACGGCGGATATCGGACGACAGGCTAGGAAAAGCGCGCGGCGCAATGCTTGCGCATCGGGCAAGCGCTTTGACGCGGTCCTGTCGTCCGAGATCCGCCGCCCTTAAGGGTCGCGCCGGGCGGGCCGCCCGCGGCGTCGAAGGCCTTGCGCGTAGCCCCGGCCACGCTCGGCGGCCTTCTCCTGGCGGCTCGGCGACCGCCCGACGCGATGACGCGCCTGTCCATAGTGAGAACTCCGGGCTAGACCGGAACGCTACTCGCCGCGCGGCAGCACGCCGCGCAGGATGACGCCGCTGACCGCGTCGTCGATGCGCTCGAAGTCCTTCTTCTGGAGCGTCTTGCGGCCCCACACGGCGCGCACCTGAACCGCGAAGTCGGCATAGTGCTGGGTCGTCGCCCAGATCATGAAGATCAAGTGGATCGGGTCGACCGGCGCCAGCCGGCCCTCGGCGATCCACTGCTCGACGACCGCGACCTTGCGCTCGACGAGCTGGCGCAGATCGCCGCGCAGATGGTCCATCAGCACCGGCGCGCCGCGCAGCATCTCGCTGGCGAAGACACGCGACGCCTCGGGGTCCTGGCGCGACGCCTCGATCTTGCGCGCGATATAGCGGCGCAGCTCGGTCTCGGGATCGTTCGCCGCATCGAGCTCGCGCAACGGCTCGAGCCAGAATTCAAGCGTCTGCTCGAGGACCGCGCGGTAAAGCGCCTTCTTGTTCTTGAAATAATACAAGAGGTTGGGCTTCGACATCTCGGCGCGCTGCGCGATCTCGTCGACCGTGGCGCCACGGAAGCCGTGCTCGGCGAAGACCCGCTTGGCGGCGTCCAGGATGCGCGCCTCGTTGATCGTCTGGATGCGGGTTTTGCCGTTGGCTGCCTTGCTCTGACGTCCTACAGTCGCCATACCATCCCCGAGCCGTCCCAATGTCTGGGAATATTATTGACCAAATGGTCAACGCTCAATAGCATGTTCTTGACCAATTGGACAAGAATTCGGAACGTCGCGACGATCGTCGAAACGGGGATGCGCGGCGTGGGAGGGACACGATGACCAAGCTGAAATGCGGTTTGATCCAGATGGCGCTGAAGGGCGACACCGAGATGGCGCCCGAGGCGATCCGCGACGCCATGCTCGAGGCGCATTTTCCGCTGATCGACGAGGCCGGCGAGGCGGGCGTCCAGGTGCTCTGTTTCCAGGAGGTCTTCACCCAGCCCTACTTCTGCCCGAGCCAGGACGCCAAGTGGTACGCCGCGGCCGAGACAATCCCCGACGGCCACACGACGCGGCTGATGCAGGACTACGCCAAGAAGCACAACATGGTCATCGTCGTGCCGATCTACGAAGAGGAGATGACCGGCGTCTACTTCAACACCGCCGCGGTGATCGACGCCGACGGCAGCTATCTGGGCAAGTACCGCAAGAGCCACATCCCCCACGTCGGCGGCTTCTGGGAGAAGTTCTTCTTCAAGCCCGGCAACTCCGACTGGCCGGTCTTCGAGACCGCCTACTGCAAGCTCGGCGTCTACATCTGCTACGACCGGCATTTCCCCGAGGGCTGGCGCGCGCTGGCGCTGGGCGGCGCCGAGTACATCGTCAACCCGTCGGCGACCGTCGCCGGCCTCTCGCAGTATCTCTGGGAGCTCGAACAGCCCGCCTCGGCGGCGGCCAACGGCGTGTTCATCGGCGCCATCAACCGTGTCGGCACAGAGGCGCCGTGGAACATCGGCGAGTTCTACGGGTCGAGCTACGTCGTCAATCCGCGCGGCGAGATCGTCGCCCAGGCGAGCGCCGACTCCGACGAGCTGCTGATCCACGAAATCGACCTCGATATGGTCAGGGAAATCCGCAACAATTGGCAATTCTTCCGCGATCGGCGGCCCGAGCTGTACGATATGCTGATCGAGCTATAGTGGATAGAATCCAACATATGGTGCCCATACGATCCCATATCCCGGTTTCTCGGCAGGCGAGCACCCGCGGGCGATGCCGAAGCATCGGCAAGGGTGTTCGACGCCCCGAGAAGCCGGGATATGGGACCCGAAGGACGGCGTCCCAAGGCCGCCGTCGTATGGCTGCCCTATGTTGGGTTCTATCCACTAGGCAATCCGGCCGCGTCAGGGAGGCGTGACACATGGCAGACAGAAATTTGCGCATCGACGGTCAGCGGCTGTGGGAGAGCCTGATGGAAATGGCCAAGATCGGCGCCACCGAGAAGGGCGGCGTGTGTCGCCTGGCGCTGACCGACCTCGACAAGGAGAGCCGCGACCTGTTCATCGAATGGTGCGAGGCAGTCGGCTGCTCGATCAAGGTCGACAAGATGGGCAACATCTTCGCCCGCCGTCCGGGCCGCGACAACGAGCTCGCACCGGTCATCACCGGCAGCCACCTCGACAGCCAGCCGACCGGCGGCCGTTTCGACGGCGTCTATGGCGTGCTTTCCGGGCTCGAGGTGCTGCGCACGCTGAACGACCTGGGCTACGAGACCGAGCGCCCGGTCGAGGTCGCGGTGTGGACCAACGAGGAAGGCTCGCGCTTCGCGCCGGCGATGGTCGCCTCGGGCGTGTTCGGCGGCGTCTTCGACCTCGAGTACGGCCTGTCGCGCCCCGATCAGGACGGCAAGACGATGGGCGAGGAACTCGAACGCATCGGCTATGCGGGATCGGAAGAGGTCGGCGGCCGCGACGTGCACGCCTATTTCGAGGCGCATATTGAGCAGGGGCCGATCCTCGAGGACCAAGACATCACGATCGGCGTGGTGACCGACGCCCAGGGCCAGCGCTGGTACGAGGCGACGCTGACCGGCGTCGAGAGCCACGCCGGGCCGACGCCGATGCCGGTGCGCAAGGACGCGCTGTTGGGCGCCGCGCGCATCGTCGATCTGGTCAACCGCATCGGCCTCGACAACGCGCCGGTCGCCTGTGCGACGGTCGGCATGATGAACGTCTATCCCAATTCGCGGAACGTCATTCCCGGTCAGGTCTTCATGACCATCGACTTCCGCCACCCCGACGACGCCGTGCTGGCCGGCATGGACGCCGCGTTGCGCGAGGGCGTCCGGGCGATCGTCGACGGCATCGGGCTCGAGCTCGAGATCGAGCAGATTTTCTACTACGCGCCGATCCACTTCGACGACGACTGCATCGGCGCGGTGCGCGAGGGCGCCGCCAACTGCGATTATTCGATGCGCGAGATGGTTTCCGGCGCCGGCCACGACGCCTGCTACGTCTCCAAGGTCGCGCCGACCTCGATGATCTTCATTCCCTGCGTCGACGGCATCAGCCACAACGAGGTCGAGGACGCCAAGCCCGAGTGGGTAACGGCGGGCTGCGACGTGCTGTTGCACGCCATCCTCGACAAGGCGGGCCAGGCCGGTTGACGCGGTGGACGGCGACGGGACTCAGGCCATGACCGAGGCGGCGCACGGCGGACCCGCCCAGAAGGGCGCGGCCGACGAACGACGCATCGTCGTCGACATCGCCGGCCTCGGCCTGACGTTTGAGACCGCCGATGCGCCGGTCTACGCGCTCGCCGACGTCGACCTCCAAATCCGCCACGGCGATTTCGTCTCGCTGATCGGGCCGTCGGGCTGCGGCAAGACGACGCTGCTGCGCGTCGTCGCCGACCTCGAGCAGCCGACCGAGGGCGCCATCACGGTCAACGGCACCTCGCCCGACGAAGCGCGGCTGGCGCGCGCCTACGGCTACGTCTTCCAGGCCCCGGCGCTCTATCCCTGGCGCAGCGTGTTGCGCAACGTCACCCTGCCGCTCGAGATTATGGGCCTGAGCGCGGCCGAGCGGAAGCAGCGCGCCCAGCGTCAGTTGGAGCTGGTCAACCTCACCGGCTTCGAGGGCAAGTTCCCCTGGCAGCTTTCCGGCGGCATGCAGCAGCGCGTCTCGATCGCCCGCGCGCTGTCGTTCGAGCCCGAGCTTCTGTTGATGGACGAGCCGTTCGGCGCCTTGGACGAGATCACCCGCGACCATCTCAACGAACAGCTCCTCAGGCTCTGGGAGAAGACCAAGAAGACGGTCATCTTCGTCACCCATTCGATCCCCGAGGCGGCGTTCCTGTCGAGCCGCATCGTCGTCATGTCGCCCAGGCCCGGACGCGTCATCGACGTCATCGATTGCGACCTGCCCGCCGACCGCACTCTCGACATCCGCGAGACACCCGAGTTCCTCGACATCGCGCACCGGGTGCGCGAGGGCCTGCGCGCCGGCCACGGTTATGGCGACTGACGCCGCCGTGATCGCCGGTGCGGCGGGCGGGGCCGGCCTCTGGCAGCGCGTCCGCGAGGGCAGGACCGGGCCGGTGTTGGTCATCGTCGCGGCGATCGTCATCGCCTGGTACGCCGGCGCGGTCTATCTCAACACGCCCTGGCAGATCGAGGTCTTCGAGCGCGCCAAGCAGGACTGGACCGCCCGGGACCTGATCGCCGAGACCTGGGCGCAGGAGCGCCCCGTGTTGCCGGCGCCGCATCAGGTGTTCGTCGATCTCTACAAGTCGACGATCGGCACGCCGCTGACGTCGAAGCGCATCCTGCTGTTCCACGCCTGGGTGACGGCGTCGTCGACGCTGCTGGGCTTCGCCATGGGCACGCTGCTCGGCATCGTGCTGGCGGTCGGCATCGTCCACGTGCGCACGCTCGAACGCTCGCTCCTGCCCTGGATCATCACCTCGCAGACCATCCCAATCCTGGCGGTCGCGCCGATGATCATCGTCGTCTTGGGTGCGATCGGCCTCAAGGGTCTGATCCCCAAGGCGATCATCTCGACTTAATCTGTGCTTCTTTCCGGTGGTCATCGGCATGGTCAAGGGGCTGCGCGCGCCCGATGTCCTGCAGCGCGACCTGATGCGCACCTATTCGGCGTCGCGCTGGCAGGTCTTCTGGAAGCTGCGCGTGCCGTCGTCGGTGCCGTTCCTGTTCACCAGCCTCAAGATCGCCGCGGCGATCAGCCTGGTCGGCGCGATCGTCGGCGAGCTGCCGACCGGCGCGCAGGCGGGCATCGGCGCGCGGCTGTTGGTCGGTTCGTATTATGGCCAGACCGTGCAGATCTGGTCGGCGCTGATCATGGGATCGCTGATGGCCGGATTGTTCGTCACCCTGGTCGCTTTGGTCGAGCGTATCGTCGTCGGCCGCATGGGGTTCAGATCGTGAGCCGGCGCTGGAACATTTCGGCACTGGCGGCGCTGGCGGCGGCCGTGCTTGCGGCGGTAGTGCCTATCGCGACGCCAGGCACGCCGGCGATCGGCTTTTTCGGCGAGCCGGTCATGACGGTCGCCTGGCTGGCGGCGCTCGCCGTGGCGGCCTGGGTGCTGTGGCGACCCTCGACAACCGTCATCGCCGGCCTTGTCCTCTTGTGCGTCGTCCTGCTCGGCGGCCTCGCGACGCTGGCCGCGATTGTGCCGGGCGGCGCCAAGGGGTTTGGCGCCCTCGGTTTCTGGTGCTTCATCGTGGCGCTCGCCTTCCTGGTCTGGCGCGGCATGGCCGTGATGTCCGACTGCGCGGTCGAGAGCGCCGCCTTGCAGCGCTGCCTGAACGTCGTCGTGCCGGCCGCCTTCGGCTTCTGGATCCTTTATCTCTGGGAGATCGTCGTCGTTGGCTTCGGCATCTCGCCGATCCTGCTGCCGGCGCCATCGGCGATCGGCGTATCGATCGCCCAGAACCTCGACGTGCTGGCGGCCGACTTCTACCAGACCTTCGCCAAGGCGGTGCTGTCGGGCTACGTCATGGGCTGCGGCGCGGGCTTCCTGGTCGGCGTGTTGGTCGACCGCGTGCCCTTCCTGCAGCGCGGTCTCCTGCCGCTCGGCAATCTGATCAGCGCGCTACCGATCGTCGGCGTCGCGCCGATCATGGTCATGTGGTTCGGTTTCGACTGGCAGTCGAAGGCCGCGGTCGTCGTCATCATGACCTTCTTTCCGATGCTGGTGAACACCATCGCGGGTCTCGCCGCCGCCGGCCGCATGGAGCGCGACCTGATGCGCTCCTACGGCGCGAGCTATCTGGAAACCCTGATCAAGCTGCGCCTGCCGATCGGCTTGCCCTTCGTCTTCAACGCGTTGAAGATCAACTCGACGCTGGCGCTGATCGGTGCCATCGTTGCCGAGTTCTTCGGCACGCCGATCGTCGGCATGGGCTTTCGCATTTCGACCGAGGTAGGGCGCATGAATTTGGACATGGTCTGGGCGACGATTGCGGTGGCGGCGCTCGCCGGATCGCTGTTCTACGGTGCGGTTGCGCTGCTCGAGCGGACCCTGACCTTCTGGCATCCATCGTTCCGGCGCTAACAGCCGGGCGGAGACAACACGAGAAAACCATTACTCAAGGGAGACAAACCGATGCGTAGACTAATGACAATGGCGATGGCCCTGACCCTGGGCCTCGGACTTGCGGTCCAGAGCGCCGCGGCGGCCGACGCGGTCACCATCCAGCTCAAATGGGTGACCCAGGCGCAGTTCGCCGGCTATTTCGTCGCCAAGGACAAGGGGCTCTACGAGGCCGAAGGTCTCGACGTCACGATCAACCCCGGCGGCCCCGACATCTCGCCGCCCCAGGTCATCGTCGGCGGCGGCGCCGACGTGATCATCAACTGGATGCCCTCGGCGCTGGCGTCGCGCGAGAAGGGCGTGCCGCTGGTCAACATCGCCCAGCCGTTCAAGCGCTCGGGCATGATGCTGACGTGCCGCAAGAAGACCGGCATCAAGGGACCGCAGGACTTCCGCGGCAAGACCCTGGGGGTCTGGTTCTTCGGCAACGAGTATCCCTTCCTCAGCTGGATGTCGCGGCTCGGCATTCCGACCACGGGCGGTGACGACGGCGTCACGGTGCTGAAGCAGGGCTTCAACGTCGATCCGATCCTGCAGAAGCAGGCCGATTGCATTTCGACCATGACCTACAACGAGTATTGGCAGGTCATCGACGCCGGCCTTCCGGCCGACGAACTGGTCGTCTTCAAATACGAAGACGAGGGCGTCGCGACACTCGAGGACGGCCTCTACGTGCTCGAGGACAACCTCGAGGACCCGGCCTTCGTCGACCGCATGGCCCGCTTCGTGCGCGCCACCATGAAGGGCTTCGACTGGGCGCGCGAGAACCCCAAGGCCGCCGCCCTGATCGTGCTCGACAACGACATGACCGGCGCCCAGACCGAGAAGCATCAGGTGCGCATGATGGGCGAGATCAACAAGCTCACGGCAGGCAGCTCCGGCAAACTCGACCCGGCCGACTTCGACCGCACGGTCAACACGCTCTTGTCGGGCGGTTCGGACCCGGTCATCACCAAGGCGCCGACCGGCGCCTGGACGCACGCAGTGACCGATAAGGCAGGCTTGATGTAGGGCGCGCATTGCGCGTTTGAGCTAGTACCAGTTCAGGGGGCGGCGCGGGCGCGCCGTCCCCCGAGGCAACTGACTTGAGGAGAGGAGGACCGGCATGTCGCTTTTGATTCGTGGCGGGACCGTGGTCACCGCCGACCAGACCTATCGCGCCGACGTGGCGACGACCGAGGGCAGGATCACCGCGATCGGCGAAGACCTCGAGGCGCCGGCGGGCGCCGAGGTGATCGACGCCGGCGGCTGCTATGTCATGCCCGGCGGGATCGACCCACACACCCATATGGAACTGCCGTTCATGGGCACGGTGGCGTCGGAGGACTTCTTCTCGGGCACCACGGCGGGCATGATCGGCGGCACCACGATGATCATCGACTTCGTCATTCCAGGCCCGCAGCAGGACATCATGGAGGCCTATCACACCTGGCGCGGTTGGGCCGAGAAGGCGGCGAGCGATTATTCGTTCCACGTCGCCATCACCTGGTGGGACGATAGCGTGCATGAGGCGATGGAGACGCTGACGCGCGATTTCGGCGTCAACTCGTTCAAGCATTTCATGGCCTACAAGGGCGCCATCATGGCCGACGACGAGATCCTGGTGAAGTCGTTCACCCGGGCCCGCGAGCTGGGCGCCATCTGCACCGTCCACGCCGAGAACGGCGAGCTGGTCGCGCATCTGCAGCAGAAGATCCTCGACCAAGGCATCAACGGGCCCGAGGGCCATCCGCTGTCGCGGCCGCCCGAGGTCGAGGGCGAGGCCGCCAACCGGGCGATCCGCATCGCCCAGGCGCTCGGCGTGCCGCTCTACATCGTGCACAACTCGTGCATCGAATCGCTCGAGGCGATTACGCGCGCCCGCAACGACGGCCAACGCGTCTACGGCGAGGTTTTGGCCGGCCACCTGCTGGTCGACGACAGCGTCTATCGCGATCCCGACTGGGACGTCGCCGCGGCACATGTCATGAGCCCGCCGTTCCGCGCCCGCAAGCATCAGGCGGCGCTATGGCGCGGTCTGCAGGCCGGCATGCTGCAGACCACGGCGACCGACCATTGCTGCTTCTGCGCGCCGCAGAAACGCATGGGGCACAACAACTTCACCCAGATCCCCAACGGCACCGGCGGCATCGAGGACCGCATGCACGTGCTGTGGCACCACGGCGTCAACGGCGGCCGCCTGACGATCAACGAGTTCGTCGGCATCACCTCGACCAACGCGGCCAAGATCTTCAACATCTATCCGCGCAAAGGCTCGATCTCGGTCGGCGCCGACGCCGACATCGCGATCTGGGACACCGAGCGCGAGCGCACTATCTCGAAGGACACGCATCACCAGAACGTCGACTACAACATCTTCGAGGGCATGACGGTCAAGGGCATCAACACGACGACAATCAGCCAGGGCAAGGTGGTCTACCACGACGGCGACGTGCGCAGCGAACGGGGCGTCGGACGCTATATCGAGCGCCCGACATTCGCGCCCTACTTCGCCGCGATGGAGCGCGAGCGCGCCGCCAACGCGCCGAGCGCCGTCGACCGCGTGTCGGCCGCCGAATAGCCGGGCGGATATCGGGCGAACGACTGCGGGGCCGCATCGGCCGCGATGCGACGCCGCAGCCTTTGTTGTGTCCGCGGCCAAATCATGACCGACCGGAGGGGACGCGACCGATGGGACAGTGGATCTTTCTTCTGATGGCGGTCGCGGCGGGCAGCTGCCTGCCGCTGCAGGCCGGCATCAACACCGGCCTCGCCAAGGGCCTGGGCCATCCGATCAGCGCCGCCTTCGTCTCCTTCCTCGCCGGCACGACAATCCTGTTCGCCTATGTGCTGGTCGCGCGCCTGCCGCTGCCGGCGCTCGGCCGGCTGCCGGTGCTGCCGTGGTGGACCTGGATCGGCGGCGGCTTCCTCGGCGCCTATTTCGTCTCGGCGACGATCATCGCGGCGCCCCGGCTCGGCGCCACCGTGCTGGTCGTGACGATCATCGCCGGGCAGGTCCTGGTCGCCATGCTGCTCGACCACAAGGGCTGGCTGGGCTTCGAGCAACGCCCGATCAGCCTGGGCCGCATCGCCGGCATCGCCTGCCTGATCGCCGGCGTCTACCTGGCCCGGAGATTTTAGAGATTTGTGCGATCGATCAGGATCGGTCCGGTTGTTTCAGCCCGCGACCGCGGGCCGCCGACCGTTCGGCGGAAGCATGCGCGGCGATTGAGCGCAGGTCAGCTTTGCGTGAGCCAAAGGTGACCGCACAAAAAAAGAAACAGGAGATAAACCATGAGTGGACGGCTCGAGGGACGGACGGCGATCGTCACCGGCGCGGCGTCGGGCATCGGCCGGGCGATCGCGCTGCGCTTCGCGGCGGAAGGCGCCATCGTCGTCGTTGCCGATGTCACCCAGACGCCGCGCGAGGGCGGCGAGACGACGCTTGCGCTGGTCGAGGCGGCCGGCGGGCGCGCCGCGTTCGTCGAGACCGACGTCGCGAGCGACGCCCAGGTCGCGGCGCTGATCGCCGGCGTCACCGAACGACACGGCCGGCTCGACGTCATGGTCAACAACGCCGCGGTCTCGACCGGCCAGCGCCTGACCGAGACCGAGGAGAAGGATTGGGACCGGGTCATGAGCGTCAACCTCAAGGGCGTCTACCTGTGCTGCCGCCGCGCGGTCGAGCAGATGCTGCGCCAGGAGCCGCGCGGCGCGGCGGGCAACGAATGTCGCGGGCGCATCGTCAATATCTCGTCGCAGCACGGCATGGTCTCGGCGCCCGGCGACTTCGCCTACGGCGTGAGCAAGTCGGGCGTCGTCTACATGACGCGCCAGATCGCCGCCGATTACGCCACCGACGGCATCATCTGCAACGCGGTCGCGCCGGGCAAGATCCTGACCGGCAAGGGCGGCGACGCGGTGACGCCGCAGGCGCTGGCGTATTCGCGCGCGCACACGCCGATGCCGCGCCTCGGCCGGCCCGAGGACGTCGCCAACGCGGCGCTTTTCTTGGCGAGCGACGAGGCGACCTACATCACCGGCGAGAACCTGATGGTCGACGGCGGCTGGCGCGCCGCCTGACGACCCGCATCTTTAAACGTAAGCTGTATACCTTTTCCACGAAAATTAAATCGTAAGCATTATATATTCTCTGTCGACATGATGGCGGTGTCGATCGCGGCGAAGCCGCTTTAAAATATATACTGCTTACGTTTTACTCGCGCGTCTTAAATGTATACCGCTTATGTTTAAATCAGGCGATGCCGTCGGTGCCGGCGCCGCAGACGATGGCGGCGATGGTGGCTTCGGGATCGGCCGCGATGCGGCCGGTCTGAACGGCGGCGAGCGCCGCGGCGCCAGAGAGTTCGGCCGCGATGCCGGCCTCGAACCACAGCCAGCGCGCCGCGGCGCGCATCTCGTCGTCGGTGACCAGCACGATCTCATCGACCTTGGAACGCACGATGTCGAGGTTGATCTCGGCGCTGCGCCGCGGCGCCAGCGTCACCGCGTCGGTCTCGACCGTTTCCAGCGTGGTCACCACGCCCGCCGCCAGGGCGGTGCTCAGCGTCGGCGCGCCGACCGGCTCGACGCCGATGACGCGGATGTCGGGCACCATCGCCTTGGCCGCCGTCGCGACGCCCGAGATCAGGCCACCGCCGCCGATCGCAACGACCAGGACGTCGATGCCGGGCGACTGTTTGAGCATCTCGCGCCCGACCGTGCCCTGGCCGGCGATGACGGCCGGATCGGCGAAGGGGTGGATGTAGCTCAGCCCGTCGCGCCAGGCGCGCGCCATTGCGGCCTCGTTGGCGTCGTCCCACAGCGCGCCCTCGATGACCACCTCGGCGCCCCAGGCGCGCAATCTCTCGGCCTTCGCCGCCGGCACGTTCTCGGACAGATAGATGACCGTTCGTGCGCCCGAGGCGTGCCCGGCATAGGCCACCGCGATGCCGTGGTTGCCGCCCGAGGCGGTGATGATGCCGCGCCCGAGCGCCGCGGAATCGAGGCCGAGCACGGCGTTGTTGGCGCCACGCGCCTTGAACGAGCCGGTCACCTGCAGGCATTCGAGCTTGAGCAACAACGGGCCGTCGTGCAGCGGGTTCAAGGTGAAGCGGCTGCGCAGGCACGGCGTGCGGCGCACGCGGCCGGCGATGCGCTCGGCGGCGGCCTCGATATCGTCCAAGCTAACGCGGGGTGTCTCCGGGGCGGTCTCGGCATCCATCGCTGATCTCCCAATGGCGCGTTGACAACTTATCGCAAGCGCCCCTGAATAGCGCAAGACATGCGGCCGATCGGGTCGAACTAACGATAAGGGAGACACCCCGTGTCACGCGACGTCATCGTCACCTGCGCCGTCACCGGCGGCCATCAGATGCACACCAAGCATCCCGACTATCCGATCACGCCGGCGCAAATCGCCGCGACCTGCCTCGAGGCGCGCCAGGCGGGCGCCGCGATCTGCCACATCCACGTGCGCGAACCCGAGACCGGCATGCCGACCGGCGAAGTCGCGCTCTACCGCGAGGTGGTCGAGCGCATCCGCGATTCGGGCAGCGACATCTTGATCAACCTGACGACCGGCTACGGCGGCCGCTACGTGCCGAGCGCGGACGACCCGCGTGTTGCCGGCCCGGGCACCTCGCTGATGCAGCCCGAGGAACGCGTCGTCCACGTCGAGCAACTGCTGCCCGATATCTGCAGCCTCGACGTCGGCACCTTCAACTTCGGCGCCGCGGTGTTCATGAACACGCCCGACCACCTGCGCCGCATGGCGACGCGCATTCAGGCGTCCGGCGTCAAGCCCGAGATCGAGGTCTTCGATTCGGGTCACATCGTCTTCGCCAACGAGATGATCGGCCAAGGCCTGGTCGACGACCCGCCGATGTTCCAGCTCTGCCTGGGCATCCCCTACGCCTCGCCGGCGACCGCCGACGCGATGGCCTATATGAGCAGCCTGTTGCCCGACAATGCGCGCTGGAGCGCCTTCGGCATCTCGCGCCAGCAGTTCCCGATGGTCGGCGAGGCGGTCGCGCGCGGCGGCAACGTGCGCGTCGGGCTCGAGGACAATCTCTACATCGCCAAGGGCGAGTTCGCGACCAACGCCGGGCTCGTCGAGAAGGCGGTCGACATCATCCGCGAGCACGGCGCAGAGCCCGCCGAACCGGCGCGCGCCAGGGAGATTCTGGGTCTGCCAGAAGCGTAACCGACACCACCTCGACAGCGTCCGACGCGATCCGGCGGCTTTGCTCGCTAGTCAGATCTCGGTCGCGACCTTGAAGCCTTCGAAGACGGCCTCCTCGGCGGTGCGGGGGCTGAGGCAGTCGCCGATCAGGTGGAGCTCGCCCGGGTAGTCCGCCAGTGCCTGTTCGAGGCCGGTGACCGGCTCGTGGCCGAGCGACGTGACCAGGGTGTCGATGCCCTCGCAATAGATCGGCTCGCCGCTGGTGGTGTGCTGGAGATAGACGGTGTCGGCGTCGACGCCGGCGAGGCGCGAATAAGTGACGATGTTGACGCCCAGTTTGTGCAGCTCGCCGACCCAGCGGTCGCGGACGTACTGCTGGATCGACTGGCCCGCCATGCTGCCGTTGACCGCGAGCGTAACGATGCAGCCGTCGCGCGCCAGCTTTTCGGCGACGCCGAGCCCGATCCAGTCGCAGCGCCAGTCGGCGATGACGACGTTGGTGCCGACGTTGGCCTCGTCCTTGATGACCTGCCAGGCGTCGACGACGTGGGCGTCGGCGGCACCCTCGATCGGCGGCCGGCGCACCGTCGCGCCGGTCGCGACGATGACGACGTCGGGACGCTCGGCGTCGATCAGCGCGCGCGTCACCTCGGTCCCTTTGACGATCTCGACGCCGGCCAGTTCCATCTCGCGCGCGAAGTTCGTGACGATGCCGCCGAACTCGGCCCGCCCGGGCAGCAGCTGGGCCAAGAGCGCCTGGCCACCGAGCCGGTCGGCGCGCTCGTAGAGCGTCACCCGGTGGCCGCGTTCGGCCGCCACCGCCGCCGCCTTCATGCCGCCCGGACCGCCGCCGGCGACGAGCACCTTGCGCGGCGTCTCGGCGCGCACCTGTGTGCCGTAGACCGTCTCGCGCCCGGACACCGGGTTCTGGATGCACGAGACCGGAAAGCCCTGCCACATATGCCCGATGCACGCCTGATTGCAGGCGATGCAGGCGCGGATGTCGTCGAGCCGGCCGGCCGCGGCCTTGCCGGCCATCTCGGGGTCGCAGATCATGGCGCGCGTCATGCCGCACATGTCGGCCTGGCCCGAGGCGACGATGCGCTCGGCGACCTGCGGCTGGTTGATGCGTCCGGCGACGAAGACCGGCACCGAGACCCGGGCCTTGATCGCCGCGGCGTAGGGCGCGACATAGCCCGCCTCGATGTTCATCGGCGGCACGATATGGACCGAGCCGGCCAGCCCGGTCGACGACCCGGCGATGACGTTGAAGTAATCGAGCCCGCCGTCGCTGTCGAGCAGCACGGTGCTCTCGAGGCTCTCGTCGGGGGTCAGCCCCTCGTGCTCCAGCTCGTCGCCCGAGATGCGCATGCCGACGACCATGTCGCGGCCGATCCCGTGGCGCACCTCGGCGACGATCTCGCGGTGCAGCCGGAGCCTGTTTTCGAGGCTGCCGCCGTACTCGTCAGCGCGCCGATTGACCCGCGAATTGAGGAACTGGGAGAGCAGGTAACCTTGGCTGGCCGAGATCTCGACGCCGTCGACGCCCGCCTCACGCATGCGCGCCGCGGCGGCGCCATAACCGGCGACGATCTCGCCGATCATCGCCTTCGAAAGCTCGCGTGGCATGACGTGGAAGCGCTCGTTGGGCATCGCCGACGGCGCGAAGGCGACCGGCGCAACGCCGTCGAGGCTACCGATATTCTCGCGTCCCTGGTGGCCGAGCTGGGCAAACAGCTTGCAGCCGTGGGCATGCACGGCCGCCGCGATGCGCGCGTAGCCCGGGATGCAGTCGTCGTCGTAGAGCTTGATCAGAATCGGGTTGCCGCTCCAGTGGACCGACGCCGATTCGGTGATGATCAGACCGGCGCCGCCGGCCGCCCGCGCAGCGTGATAGGCGACCAGCTCGTCGCTCGGCAGGCGGTCGCGCGCCAGCACCGTCATATGCGCGGTCGAGAAGATCCGGTTGCGCAGCGTGATTGGACCGACGACGAGCGGCGAGAACAGGTTGGGCAGCGGCATGACGTTCCTCGCGATGGTGGCGGTCCTCGTCATCGGTGATACCCTACGGCCATGGCAACGGCCTGTCACGAAGGGCAAGACGCATGACGCGTGAGGCGGCGATCGCCGGCATCGGCGCGTATTTCGACGACGGCGGGTTCTTCGACGACCTGGCGCGCCGCGTCGCGATTCGCACCGAGAGCCAGGACCCGGCGCGGCGCGCCGAGCTTTACCGCTATCTGACCGACGAGATGACGCCGAGCCTCGCGGCGCTCGGCTTCGAATGCCGGGTTCATGAGAACCCTGCCGCGCATGGCGGACCGTTCCTGGTCGCCCGCCGCCACGAAGGCGACGCGCTGCCGACGGTGATGAGCTACGGCCACGGCGACGTCGTGCTCGGCTACGACGAGCAATGGCGCGCCGGGCTGAACCCCTGGGTGCTGACCAAGGACGGCGCGCGCTGGTACGGCCGCGGCAGCGCCGACAACAAGGGCCAGCACACGATCAACATCGCCGCGCTTTCGCAGGTGCTGGCGGAACGAGGCTCGCTCGGCTTCAACGCCATCATGCTGATCGAGACCGGCGAGGAGGCCGGCTCGCCGGGCTTGCGCGAGTTCTGCGCCGCCAACGCGGCGCTGTTCACCGCCGACGTCTTCATCGCGTCCGACGGGCCCAGGCTCGCGCCCGACCGGCCGACCATCTTCATGGGCTCGCGCGGCACCATGAACTTCGACCTCACGGTCGATCTGCGCGAGGGCGGCCACCATTCGGGCAATTGGGGCGGCTTGCTCGCCAACCCGGGTATCATCCTGGCCCATGCGATCGCCAGCCTGACCACGGCGAGCGGTGAAATCCTGGTGCCCGAATGGCGCCCGCCGCCGATCCCGGGCTCGGTGCGCGACGCGATCGCCGGGCTCGAGATCGACGGCGGCGAGAACGCGCCGGCGATCGACCCCGATTGGGGCGAACCGGGGCTGAGCGCGGCCGAGAAGGTGTTCGCCTGGAACACCTTCGAGGTGCTCGCCTTCACGACCGGCAATCCAGAACACCCGGTCAACGCCGTGCCGCCGCGCGCCAGCGCGACCTGTCACATGCGCTATGTCGTGCCGAGCCTGGCCGAGGATTTCGTGCCGGCGCTGCGCCGCCACCTCGACGAACGGGGTTTCGCCATGGTCGAGATCACGCCCCAAGAGGACAACATGGCGGCGACCCGCCTCGACCCCGACCACCCCTGGGCGCGCTGGGCGGTCGCCTCGATCGAGGCGAGTACGGGCAAAGCCTGCGCGGTGCTGCCCAACCTGGGCGGCTCGCTGCCCAACGACGTGTTTTCCGAGCTGCTCGGCCTGCCGACCATCTGGGTGCCGCATTCCTACGCGTCGTGCTCGCAGCACGCGCCAAACGAACACATCCTGGATCACGTCTCGCGCGAGGCGCTCGGGATCATGACCGGCCTGTTCTGGGACCTGGGCGCCCCCGGCACGCCGGGACGCTGAGCGGCGGCGGGCGATCGGGCTCACCCGACACTATCGGTGATTCAGTTGTCGCCAGCTTTCGAAGCCGTCCGGTCTCGAAAACCTTCGTCCCCTCGCCGCACTCAAGCAGTGCAACACCAACAATGACGAGAAGGGCGTCGCGCAATTACTAGGCCGTCTCGCCCGTTTTATCGCTCGGCGTACTGATTGCGTCTGGGTGTATTGCCGTCCGATGCGGATGGCGGTCGCCGCTCGAAAAGTTCCGGATGGGGATAGATGAGCTCGGTTTGCCGTGTAACCAGATCGTTGCGCTCGACATAGCGCCAGATCGCCTTGACGGTATTGGTTTCGAATTGTCCGCGATGCCGCGCTGCCGCGGGATGATCATCGAAGAAGACGTTTGATCGGGTCATCGTGGCCAGCATCTGCTTGAGCGGCGAAAGGTGAATCATGGTGCCTCGGTAGCCGAGCCGTTGGTAGAGCGCCTGCGCCTCGTGGCGTTGCGTGATCGACATGCCGACGAGGTCACCCTGCGCGGCGGCGAGGATTTCCAGCAGCCACTGGTTCGAGTTCTGATACTTCGTGCTGAACGGGTTGGCCACGGTGCTGTACGCGCGATGGTAGAAGCGACGCGCGTAACCCGCCTCGATTCGCGCCACGATCGCCTCTTGGAGCCGGCTGTCGAGCTCGAGAATGAGTATGTCCAGCGCGAAGGGGTCATCCAAGAGGAAGTTCAGCAAGCCTTGATCATAGATGTGTCCGATGTCGCGACCACAGGTGTTCAGCAAATGCACCAGCCCCCAACGGCCCTTCGGGTGATCGCGCCAGACGAAGCCGATATGCGTGTAGCGCAAGCCGTACTCGCTCACGTCGCTGCCGACCCGCGCGATGAGGGCCAGTTCGGGGTTCGCCCTGTCGAGCTCGCGGTAAATCTGGACGGCCCATTCCGCGCGCCGCGCCAACTCTTCGCCCGAGATCGGCGCGGCCGTGCAGCCACCGCCGGCCATCGCCGGCGTCATCGCACTCAACATCGCGATGCCGGCGCAGGCCAGCGCCTTGGCGATGCGGGAAATCATGAGCTCTCTCCATGATAGCTGCTGTGCACGAGAGAATGACCGATCTCATTGGGGACGAAGGCCAACACCTCGCTGCCCTGGTAGAGAACGTGGCCGGCTGCCGTCGAAACGACCGCTATCGATTGACCGACGCCGATGGCCGACGCGCCCAGCGCTTCGCCCGCTCCGGTCAATACGATGTGGCTTGCTTCGCCGACGCCCTTGAGGACGATCACCACGCTTTCGCCGACCACCTTGACCGATTCGACGACCAGCTGCCCGCCGGCGACCAGAATTTCGCTGGATCCGCGCACCACTGAGAACGGCAGAGCAATAATCCCCCACTGAAGCGGCCGGTCGATCCGGCTGCGGCGGACCAAAATGGGACCGCGTATAGCCTTCTGTCAGGGTTGTTCTGACTGGAAGGCGGGGGGGATGTATCGGGTGGAGTTGTACGCACGGGTTCGGCGGGCGTGTCATGTCGAGGGGATGAGCACCCGCGAGGCCTCGCGGGTGTTTGGTGTAGACCGCAAGACGGTCCGTAAGATGCTGTCGTTCTCGGTGCCGCCAGGGTATCGCCGAAGCGCGCCGCCGAGGCGGCCAAAGCTGGGTCCGTTCACGGGAATCATCGATCGGATCTTGGAAGACGATCGGACCAGCCACCGCAAGCAACGGCACACTGCGAAGCGCATCTTCGACCGCCTCCGGGACGAGTACGGTTTCACGGGCGGCTACACCATCGTGAAGGACTACGTTCGTGAGCAGGGGCTTCGGTCGCGTGAGGTGTTCGTGCCACTCTCCCATTCCCCCGGTCACGCCCAGGCGGACTTCGGCGAAGCGATGGCGGTGATCGGCGGCGCGTTACGGAAGATCCACTTCCTTGCCTTCGACCTTCCCCACAGTGATGGTTGCTTTGTTGCGGCCTATCCGGCGGAGACGACCGAAGCATTCTGCGATGGCCACAACGCGGCGTTTGCCTTCTTCGGCGGCGTCCCCCGATCCATCCTGTACGACAACACCAAGCTGGCGGTTGCCCGGATCCTGGGCGATGGGAAGCGGCAGCGAACGCGCGTCTTCACGGAGCTTCAGTCCCACTATCTGTTCGAGGACAGGTTCGGCCGGCCGGGCAAGGGCAACGACAAGGGCAAGGTCGAGGGACTGGTCGGCTTCATCCGGCGGAACTTCCTGGTCCCCGTCCCGCGTGCCGAGAGCTTCGCGGCCCTCAACGATGCTCTCGCCGAACAGTGCCGCCGGCGCCAGGCGGCGCGGCTGCGGGGCCACAAGGAGACCATCGGCGAGCGTCTCGAGCGGGATCGTCAAGTTCTCTTGCCATTGCCGCCTGCTCCCTATGATGCCTGCGATAAGCGCCCTGGACGGGCGAGTTCGCTGTCGCTGGTGCGTTACCGCAGCAACGACTATTCCGTGCCCGTGGCCTACGGCCACCGTGAGGTGCTCATCCGGGGCTACGTCGATGAGGTGGTGATCAGCTGCGGGGCCGAGGTGATCGCCCGGCACCGCCGGTCCTACGACAGCGAGGACCTGATCTTCGACCCGCTGCATTACCTGCCCTTGATCGAGCAGAAGATCGGCGCCCTCGACCAGGCCGCGCCATTGGCGGGCTGGGACCTGCCCGAGGCCTTCATCACTCTGCGGCGGCTCCTCGAAGCTCGTATGGGCAAGGCAGGCAAGCGCGAGTACGTCCAGGTGCTCCGTCTACTGGAGACCTTCCGGCTCGAGGAGGTCGAGGGTGCGGTCGGCGACGCCCTGCGGCTCGGCGCAATCGGCTTTGATGCGGTGAAGCACCTGGTACTGTGCCGCATCGAGCGGCGGCCGCCCAGGCTCAACCTCGACGTCTATCCGTATCTGCCGCGCGCCCGGGTCGCGATGACGTCCGCCAAGTCGTACATGAGCCTGCTGTCGGGGCTCGGCGCATGACCGACACACCGCAAGTGCTGCTCGCCCACCACCTCAAGACGCTGAAGCTGCCGACCTTCCTGCGCGAGTACGACAAGATCGCCCGGCAGTGCGCCTCGGAAGGCGTCGATCACGTCCGCTACCTGTTGAGACTCGCCGAGCTCGAGCTGATCGACCGCGAGCGCCGCATGGTCGAGCGGCGCATCAAGGCGGCGCGCTTCCCCGTGGTCAAGAGCCTCGACAGCTTCGACTTCAAGGTCATCCCCTCGCTCAACAAGGCGCTGGTCCTGGAGCTGGCCCGCTGCGAGTACATCGAGCGCCGCGAGAACCTCATCGCGCTCGGCAACAGTGGGACCGGCAAGACCCACATCGCCCTCGGTCTCGGCCTGGCGGCCTGCCAGAAGGGCCTCTCGGTCGGCTTCATCACCGCCGCCGCGCTGGTCCACGAACTCATCGAGGCCCGCGATGACAAGCAGCTGCTGAGGTTCCAGAAGAAGCTCGCCACCTACAAGCTTCTGATCGTCGACGAACTCGGCTTCGTGCCGCTGTCGAAGACCGGCGCCGAGCTGTTGTTCGAGGTGTTCAGCCAACGCTACGAGCGGGGCTCGACCCTGGTCACCACCAATCTGCCCTTCGACGAATGGACCGAGGTGTTCGGCTCCGAGCGCCTCACCGGCGCGCTCCTCGATCGCCTCACCCACCACGTCAACATCCTCGAGATGAACGGTGACAGCTACAGGCTCAACCAGAGCCGCAGGCGTCAAACCCCGACTGCTAACTGAACCGACCACCCAGCCCACGCTTGACCCCGTGGGCCCACAGGTCCCTCCCGCGCGCGCCGCCGCGTCAGCCTGTTGAGGGCACGCCGCGTCGCGCGCGGGGCCCTCCCGTGGACTACGGGGACAAGCCCGCAGCCGCCAAGCGGTCCCTTCTTACACCGCCGAGGTGGTCCCTTTTTGCTCCGCCATTGACAGCAAGAGACGTGAACGACCGCTTTGTCCCCATCCATGCCGATCAGATAGACATTCACGACGGCCGTTTCGGGCCGATCTGAGACCATCGCAATTGGCACGAGTCGACCCGAAGTGGTTATTCACAGCTGCCTGACCGAATGTCGGCTTCCGAATCGCGTACCGGCCGTCCACACTCGGCGATCGATACGGCTGGAGTTGGCTGATTTCTGGCTTTCCTCAGAAACTCAGTCTTCCGCCACGATCTGCAGAGACCTTCGGCGGAAATAGGCGGCTACTTCCTTCTGAGACGCCTCGATGTGGGCGTGTAGGAGATGGACGGCCGATTCCACATCTTCCTCCCCACAGGCTTCCAAGAGTTTTGTGTGTTCGTGGTGTGGCCGCTCCAAACCGGACACCAAGGTCACCTGAAGGCGTCTGAAAAGCCCCATCTGATCATGAAGCTGTCTGATCATTCTGAGCAGACGGTGCCGGTTACAGGGCTCATACAGCGCGAGATGAAACCGCAGATTTAGATCGCTCCACCGCTCGAAGTCTCCGGCTTCCACATAGTCATCAAGAATGTCACGGGCGAAACGAAGATCGGCTTCGACCATGTTCGGAACAGCGAGCTCCAATGCACGACATTCAAGCGCAATGCGGAGGTCGAACATCTCGGCGAAGTCTTCGGGCGTCAGCTCGACGACGATAGCGCCGCGACGCGGCCGAAATTCGACCAGGCCTTCGGACTCCAGTTGCCTAAGGGCTTCGCGTACCGGGATCTTGCTGACGTTGAAGCGCCCGGCAAGCTCGTCTTGACGCAATGGTGTGCCGGCGGCCAACGCGCCCGCCAAGATCTCTTTCCGCAAGAGCGGCACTATGTTCCGGGCTGTTGTGCCACTCATTTTGAGTTTCCGCGGCGGGCGTTCCGTCATCGATACCCCATGGTCCAGCGTCCTATGGCCGATTTTATATTGACTACAATATGAATAAAATCGTATACGATCAAGCGCCTTGTGATCTGATTTTCTCATAGACCTGTGAGTCGCCAACATGGCTAGTGTCCCGATTCCGAAGTTCGCATGATTTTCGCCTGCTGTTCAGCGATTTCGATTGTTCGGAGGCAGAAGCGCTGGATGGCGCCGAGGATGTCATCGGCGGATTTGGTCCATTTGAAGGGTTTGGGGTTCTGGTTTGTCGTGTCGATGTAGTCGAGGATGGTGCGCTCCAACTCCTTGGTGGAGCGATGGACGCCGCGCCTGATCTGCTTGTCGGTCAGCAGCCCGAACCAGCGCTCGACCTGGTTCAGCCAGGAGGCGCTGGTGGGTGTGAAATGGGCCTGCCAGCGCGGCCGTTTGGCGAACCAGTCGCGGATCGCCTTGGTCTTGTGGGTCCCGTAGTTGTCCATGACGATGTGGATGTCGAGATCAGCAGGGACGTTCGCCTCGACGAGGTCGAGGAATTTGCGGAACTCTCGGGCCCGATGGCGCGGGAAACATTTGCCGATGATCTCTCCCGTGGCGATGTCGAGGGCCGCGAAGAGAGAGGTCGTGCCGTGGCGCTTGTAGTCGTGGCTGCGCCGCTCCGCCTGCCCGGGGCGCATCGGCAAGAGGGGCTGGGAACGGTCCAGGGCCTGGATCTGGCTCTTTTCGTCGACACAGAGAACCAGGGCACGATCCGGCGGCGCCAAATACAGACCGACGATGTCGCGGACCTTCTCCACGAAGAAGGGATCGCTCGACAGCTTGAAGGTCTCCGAGCGATGCGGCTGCAAGCCGAAGGCCCGCCAGATGCGATGAATGGTCGAGGGCGCGTGGCCGCTCGCCCGCGCCATCGAGCGAAGGCTCCAATGGGTCGCGTCCGGCGGCGTCTCTTCCAGCGTCAGCCGGACCGCTTCCGCGATGGCGTCATCGCCGATTTGACGCGGCGCGCCGGGGCGGGGTTCGTCGTACAGACCGTCGAGGCCCTCCGCCGCATAGCGGCGTCGCCACTTGCCCACGGTGTCCGCGCTCGCCTCGAGACGAACGGCGATCTCCTTGTTCTCCAACCCTTCCGCCGCCGCCAAGACGATCCGAGCCCGCCGCGCAAGCCCCTGCGACGTCTTGCGACGACGAGACAGCGCCTCCAATTCGGCGCGCTCGTCATCGCTCAAAGAGATCGTCACCGCCACTCTCGCCATCAATCGCGCCTCCTAAAAACAAATAGAGACATAATCATATCAATTTATCGATCAGGACACTAGGGATGGTAAGAGCCCGTATACGCAGCATGGAATCACGGCGATCGATTATCCGGTCGTCGCCATTGCCGACATGGAAGTGGCGCGGCGAAGATTCGAGCGCCTTGGCTTTGTGGTTCCACCACGCGGTCATCGAGCTATAACCGAATCTTGACGGGGCGGTAAAAAGTTGTTGGCCGATGGCGTGCTTGTACAGGTCTTTGCGGTTCGGTGAAGAATATTTGCCTGTCTCCGCGTTGCTGGTGGATAAAACCTGATATTACCTATCCTTGGCTTCTCCTTGGCTTCGTTTTTTATGGTGCGATTGCCGCGCAGCGTCGGATATTGAGGCCGAGGGCACGCAGATTGACCACGTAGCGCATGGCCGGCATGCCGCGAATGCGTAGGTGAGCCAGGTTCATCTGGTACTTTAATCGCGACATGGTCGCTTCTATGCCGGCCCGCCATCTGTAGACGTCGCGGAAGGCATCGCTTTGTTCATAAAGCCGGCGCTTTTGGTTGGCAGCCCTGGCCGGGGTATATTGAAAGCGGGAAAATTGGCCGTCACGCTTGGCCGCCTGCACGGGACATCGCAGTATATCGGGACATTTTTGGCAGATGGAGAGGTCGAAACGGGCCTGCAGCTTGGCTTTGGCGAGCGAGGCTGAAACCGGTTCGACGTTATTGGGACAGCGCAAGACCAAGCCTTCTTCGTTGAGAGTGAAATCCTCCAACGTCAACCGTCCCGAGACGGCGCCTTTCGGCGGTCGCGCGGGCGCCACGAGATTGATGTTCTGTTCGCGCGTCAGAGCCATGTTGTCACTGGAACCGTAATGTGAATCACCCAGCATCACCGCCGGCGTCAGCGCGCGCTCGCTCAGATCATCCAGCGCATCGGCCAAGCGATGGCCGTCATGCACCGTCATCTTGTGGACCTCCACGTGGGTGATGAGGTCCGGTGTCGCGGCAACCGCCTCGTTACTGTCATCTTCACAATAGGTTTCGACGATCTGCGCCATGTATCCCTGACCCTTGTGCGCGTTGTAGCTCGCGTCCGGGTCGGCCGGATTGCCGACGGTATCGCACGGCACATCCTTTGGATCTCGAATCGCGGCGCGCTTTGCGTCACGATCGCCACACTCATCATCAACGATCTCGAACTGATCGCGCAGAACCCTCTCCAGGATCGCAAAACTGGAAAGCTTTGCCGCCGCCGTGTCACGGAATTGCAGCACCAGGGCTAGGAGATACTGACCCGCTTCGCCGAGGCGCCGTTTTGAAACACTCGGCGCCGTATTCGCGAACGCGCCATTGCCCTCGCGATCGACATAGCGGCGGATCACCTCCTTGCTGATCTGCTCGTGCAGACCGGGATGATATCGCTCAAGCTCACGGGCAAACTTCGAGATGCTCTCAACAACGATACCAAGTCGTGTCAGCGCCCGCATCGCCGAACGAAGGGCCGTCGAATCCATGCGTTGGTGGCTGGTATCGACAGAGAACCCCTGCACCAGCCGATCCGTCAAACACCGGAACAGCAATTCATCGAGACCTTGTTCGATAAACAGACGGCGATAGTTGCGCAGGGTTTTCTCACAGAAATAGCTGTCCGCTTCGCTGCGCACGTCCAAGGCATAGTGCCACGCCATATTGAAGGCCAGGGCCTCGACGGTCTCTGCATCGCTCAGATCGTGCAGCTGCTGCAAAAGCAAGACCCCGATGACAACGTGTAGATCCTTCGATGGTCGGCCCATGCGTTCATCAAGGTGACGGCAAAGATCGTCAACCGGAAGTTCGACAAGCAGATGGTTCCGAAAAACCCCGGCCCAGGATTGCTCCATCAGGCGCCGACGTTTGTCCCCGAAATAGGACCAGCGATCAAACAATTCTCCGGTCCGTCGGTCGCGTAAAGTAAACATGCACAATTATAACCCAGCCGACTCTCATGAGGAATCGACTTTTTACCGCCCCGTCGAATCTTGTGTACGGCGTTGAAATGAAGGCGGCGTATCCTGGTGATTGTTGATGTCACCACTTGAGCTAAGCCAAGGAAGGATACGCCATGAAAGAGAATACCGTTGTTGCTTTTCAAAACCCATCTGATTTTCAGAAAGATCCGTTGACGGAAGTCCTACAAGCTGGAGCTCGCGAGTTGTTGGCCCAAGCCGTTGAGGCCGAGGTCTCCGTGTTTTTGGGTAGCCATGCGGCGCTTGTTGACGCCGCCGGCCGCCGCCGGGTTGTCCGCAATGGATATCTGCCGGAACGCTTCATCCAGACCGGGATCGGCCCGGTGAGCGTGCGCCAACCCCGTGTGCGGGACCGGGGGGACGGCGCCATCCGCTTCACGTCGGCGATCCTGCCGCGCTATCTGCGCCGCGCCAAGAGCCTGGAAGACCTTTTGCCATGGCTGTATCTGAAGGGCATTTCCACCGGCGACTTCGGGGAAGCCTTGGCGGCGCTCCTGGGGAGCTCCGCGCCGGGGCTTTCGGCCTCCACGATCACCCGGCTGAAAGAGGTCTGGGGGGTTGAGGCGGAGCGCTGGCAACGGCGCGACCTCACGGCCAAGCGCTACGTCTATTTCTGGGTGGACGGCATCTATTTCAGCGCCCGCATGGAGGAAGAGAAGCAGTGCATCCTGGTGATCGTCGGGGCCACGGACAAGGGACAGAAGGAACTGATCGCCATCGCCGACGGCTATCGCGAAAGTGAGCAGTCCTGGCTCGAAGTTCTGCTCGATCTCAAGCGGCGCGGCCTTGAAATGGGTCCGCAACTGGCGCTCGGCGACGGCGCGCTCGGCTTCTGGAAGGCGCTCCGCCAAGTCTACCCAGGCGCCCGCGAGCAACGCTGCTGGGTTCACAAGACGGGCAACGTCTTGAACAAGCTGCCCAAGGGTCTGCAAAAGAAAGCCAAGGGGCGCCTGCAAGACATCTGGATGGCCGAAACCAGGAAGGATGCCGAGAGCGCCTTCGACTTCTTCCTGGAAGCCTACGGGCCGAAGTACGACAAGGCCGCGGCCTGCCTGGCCAAGGACCGCGACGTCCTGCTGACGTTCTACGACTTCCCCGCCGAGCACTGGAAGCATGTACGCACGACCAACCCCATCGAGAGCACGTTCGCCACGGTTCGTCTGCGCACCTACCGGACCAAGGGCTGCCTGTCGCGCAAGACGGCGATGGCCATGGTCTTCAAACTATGCCAGTGCGCTCAGAGAAAATGGAGAAAACTCGATGGATCGAACCATCTCGCCGAGATCATTCGCGGCGTCAAATTCGTAGATGGAGAACGCCAGGATCGCGCCGCCGCATGATCAGCCCATACACAACTTTTGACAATAGCTCCGCCGCCTGGCGCCGGCGGCACTGTTCGGCGAGAGCATCGTTGAGGGCCGCGAAGCTCTCGGCACGCGGGACGGGGACCAGGAAGTTCCGCCGGATGAAGCCGACCAGTCCCTCGACCTTGCCCTTGTCGTTGCCCTTGCCCGGCCGGCCGAACCTGTCCTCGAACAGATAGTGGGACTGAAGCTCCGTGAAGACGCGCGTTCGCTGCCGCTTCCCATCGCCCAGGATCCGGGCAACCGCCAGCTTGGTGTTGTCGTACAGGATGGATCGGGGGACGCCGCCGAAGAAGGCAAACGCCGCGTTGTGGCCATCGCAGAATGCTTCGGTCGTCTCCGCCGGATAGGCCGCAACAAAGCAACCATCACTGTGGGGAAGGTCGAAGGCAAGGAAGTGGATCTTCCGTAACGCGCCGCCGATCACCGCCATCGCTTCGCCGAAGTCCGCCTGGGCGTGACCGGGGGAATGGGAGAGTGGCACGAACACCTCACGCGACCGAAGCCCCTGCTCACGAACGTAGTCCTTCACGATGGTGTAGCCGCCCGTGAAACCGTACTCGTCCCGGAGGCGGTCGAAGATGCGCTTCGCAGTGTGCCGTTGCTTGCGGTGGCTGGTCCGATCGTCTTCCAAGATCCGATCGATGATTCCCGTGAACGGACCCAGCTTTGGCCGCCTCGGCGGCGCGCTTCGGCGATACCCTGGCGGCACCGAGAACGACAGCATCTTACGGACCGTCTTGCGGTCTACACCAAACACCCGCGAGGCCTCGCGGGTGCTCATCCCCTCGACATGACACGCCCGCCGAACCCGTGCGTACAACTCCACCCGATACATCCCCCCCGCCTTCCAGTCAGAGCAACCCTGACAGAAGGCTATACGCGGTCCCATTTTGGTCCGCCGCAGCCGGATCGACCGGCCGCTTCAGTGGGGGATTATTGCTCTGCCGTTCTCACCGAGAATGCCGCAAAGGGTTATTTCGGGGTTCAGGACATCCGCCGCGTTGTGTTCGAGAAGCCGTCGGAATTCCTGCTTCGAGTACAATGTCTCGCCTGTAACGACCGTCAGGTTTGATTGGGCGCGGATACGAGCAAGCGAGTCCACGTCGCTTGCGCTGGCCGGGTCCTCAAACCATGAGACCCCATGGGCGTGGAGCGCATCGACGATCACGGGGAAGTCCTCCTGGCGCATCCTGCTCCACATATCGATAAGAACTGAAACATCGGGGCCCACCGCATCCCTCACGGCGCGCAGGCACGCGATGCCGTCTCCGACCGAGTTGTCATAAAGGAAGGGATAGATTTTTACGGCCCTGAATCCTCTTTCCACTTGTTCCGTGGCGAAGGATGCAAGCTGTTCGGGCGAGCGGGTTTCGTCACTCCAGCAATTTGCATAAACGCCGATGCGCTCGCGGCAAGGACCGCCCAACAACTTGTGAATCGGTGAGTCCAGAGCCTTGCCGACGATATCCCACAGGGCAATTTCAATGCCGGCGGCAGCCGTTGAAATTTCGATTCCATCTCGGGGGTTGGTGATACTGTCATATGCCATCGTCATGAAGCGTTTGATGCAAAACGGGTCCATGCCGACGACGTCGTGCGACAGCCTTTGAACCTTCCTGGCAATCGCATGTTCGCGCTCATGTATCCTGTGGGTCTCTCCCCACCCCTCTATGCCTTCGTCGGTTTCCAGCTTGACCAATATCCAGGTTCTTCCCGGACCCCATGCCGTCACGGATATTTCGGGGGGGATGAAATAGATTTGGGGCTGTCCTAGCTAAGCGGCATGCTTAGGCTAGGATGGCGGGATGTACGAGAGGAAAAGCCGGCTCAGTGATTGGAAGCGCGGTCGTCTGATTGAGCACTTCGTTGCGGGTACGACGGCTCGGGCAGCAGCCGAACTGGTTGGCGTCCACCGGAACACGGCGGCCTCGTTTTATACTCGGCTTCGCAAGGTGATTGCCGAGGAAATGGAGAAGGCCTCGCCTTTTGCCGGAGAGATCGAGGTTGATGAGAGTTATTTTGGCGGCCGCCGCAAAGGCAAGCGGGGTCGAGGCGCTGGCGGAAAAGTCCCGGTTTTCGGGCTTTTGAAGCGAGGTGGGAAGGTCTACACGGCGATGATTCCCAATGCCCGGACTGCCACGTTGATGCCGATTATGGAGCGTATGATCCGGCCTGACAGCATCGTCTATACGGACGGCTTTTCGAGCTATGATGCCCTGGACGTTTCGGACTTCCACCATGTTCGGATCAATCACTCGGAGCGGTTCGTCGACGAGCGGAGCCATATCAACGGGATCGAGAACTTCTGGAACCAGGCGAAGCGGCATTTACGGCGCTTCAATGGCGTCCCGAAACAGAGCTTTCACCTGTTCCTCAAGGAGTGCGAATGGCGGTTCAACGGAGGTGACCACCGAGAACTGCTTAACCAATTGAAGACATGGATTATTTTGAGACAGAAACGCCCTTAGCTAGGACAGCCCGATAGATTTTTGCAGCCGTGATTTTCATGAAGTGCGAACCTCCCCTTACTCGTCATCCGACGAGCCGGAGTTTTCTTGGCGCTCTTCTATCAGGGAACCCGCCAAGATGCTTTAGCCGGCCATCTACTCTCGAGAAATTGCTGCCTCATGGCGACACGCCCGCAGAATAATCCAAGGCATTAATATGAACAGCCTTCAAATGACATCACTGGGGGAATCCTACGAAAGCCCGCTCACGGCTAGAAGCCGACATCCAGCGTGATCTCGCTTGGCGTCCGGTTTCCGCTCGTAAGCGGAAGTGCCTGTCCTGAAAATTCGGGCGTGAATCATTGAAGTCCGGTTACCGCTCGGAAGTGGACACCGTGAGCCTACGCCGCTGATGTCTGGTGCTGACCCAGGCTGTGTAAAAACCGCCCCCGAGCGCTATTGGCACGATTTTCTCTAACTTCTCGAATTTCTAAACTCAACAAAATCAACATCTTATCAGAGGGCACTTTAGAAGAATTGACCGAGCACTCTCCTGTTAGTGGTATTTTCCGGCGTTTTTACACAGCCTGGACCCGACGCGGACTTTGAGTTTGTCGGTTCGGTCCTACAAGCGCCAGCTTGACAAATAGCATATTATATCGCCTTTCGATGTCGAATTTCGATATAGCACGGAGGAGTACGCAATTTCTGACGTTTCGCAGGCGGACTCACGGGTAGAAGCCGCGGCGCGGACCTCGCCCGCGAAAGTCTTCCTCATCTTCCTACGGTTGGGGTGTACGTCGTTTGGCGGGCCAGTCGCACATCTCGGCTATTTCCGTGACGAGTTTGTCGGCCGGCGGAATTGGATCGATGAACGCGCATATGCCGATCTAGTGGCCCTCTGCCAGTTCCTGCCTGGACCGGCGTCGAGTCAGGTCGGTATTGTGAGAACGGCAGAGCAATAATCCCCCACTGAAGCGGCCGGTCGATCCGGCTGCGGCGGACCAAAATGGGACCGCGTATAGCCTTCTGTCAGGGTTGCTCTGACTGGAAGGCGGGGGGGGGGGGGGGATGTATCGGGTGGAGTTGTACGCACGGGTTCGGCGGGCGTGTCATGTCGAGGGGATGAGCACCCGCGAGGCCTCGCGGGTGTTTGGTGTAGACCGCAAGACGGTCCGTAAGATGCTGTCGTTCTCGGTGCCGCCAGGGTATCGCCGAAGCGCGCCGCCGAGGCGGCCAAAGCTGGGTCCGTTCACGGGAATCATCGATCGGATCTTGGAAGACGATCGGACCAGCCACCGCAAGCAACGGCACACTGCGAAGCGCATCTTCGACCGCCTCCGGGACGAGTACGGTTTCACGGGCGGCTACACCATCGTGAAGGACTACGTTCGTGAGCAGGGGCTTCGGTCGCGTGAGGTGTTCGTGCCACTCTCCCATTCCCCCGGTCACGCCCAGGCGGACTTCGGCGAAGCGATGGCGGTGATCGGCGGCGCGTTACGGAAGATCCACTTCCTTGCCTTCGACCTTCCCCACAGTGATGGTTGCTTTGTTGCGGCCTATCCGGCGGAGACGACCGAAGCATTCTGCGATGGCCACAACGCGGCGTTTGCCTTCTTCGGCGGCGTCCCCCGATCCATCCTGTACGACAACACCAAGCTGGCGGTTGCCCGGATCCTGGGCGATGGGAAGCGGCAGCGAACGCGCGTCTTCACGGAGCTTCAGTCCCACTATCTGTTCGAGGACAGGTTCGGCCGGCCGGGCAAGGGCAACGACAAGGGCAAGGTCGAGGGACTGGTCGGCTTCATCCGGCGGAACTTCCTGGTCCCCGTCCCGCGTGCCGAGAGCTTCGCGGCCCTCAACGATGCTCTCGCCGAACAGTGCCGCCGGCGCCAGGCGGCGCGGCTGCGGGGCCACAAGATGCTATGAGGCTGAAGGACGCAGCCTCAAGCTCCTTCGATTATTTCAACCTCGATCAGAAGGAGCGACACGATGGCACAGTTTCCGGTATCGACCTCCAATGAACACGCTATTTATGCGGCACTGGAGTTGAGCAAGAACAGCTGGCTTTTGGCGATCCAGGCTCCGGGGCGGGGCAATCCGAGCTTGCATCCGATCAAGGGCGGCGACGCTGAAGGACTGATGGCCAAGCTGGACGCGGCGCGGGACCGGGTGGTCAAGGTGACGGGTCGAACGCCGACGATAACGCTGTGCTACGAGGCCGGCTACGACGGCTTCTGGTTGGCGCGGTTCCTCGAGCAGCGCGGCATCGAGTGTCTGGTCATGGAGCCGGCCAGCTTGCGGGTCAACCGCCGGGCGCGGCGGGTGAAGACCGACCGCATCGATGTCGAGAATATTCTTCATACGCTGATCGCCTGGTGCCGCGGCGAGCGTCATGTCTGCTCCATGGTGGTGATTCCGAGCGTCGCGGAGGAGGACCTTCGCCGCTCTCATCGGGAACGTGACCGATTGGTCCGCGAGCGAACCGCCCACATCAACCGGATCAAGGGTCTGCTATTCGGTCAGGGCATTCGCGGCATCAATGTCAAGGCGCGCTACAAGACCTTGACACCGGCGGCGCTGGTCACCGGAGACGGCCGACCCCTGCCGGACCGTCTCGGCCGCGAGATCGCGCGGGAGATCGCGAGACTGGCCCAGGTCCAAGCGCAGATCGTCGAGGTCGAGCGTGAGCGTGATCAAGCGCCGACACCGTGTGTGGCCACGGAAAGCAAGCGTCACCAGCTGCTGCGCTTAAAGGGCCTCGGCCCGGCCTTATCCACGACGCTCGCACGGGAAGTCTATTATCGCCAGTTCGCCAATCGCCGACAGGTGGCAAGCTATATCGGGATCACGCCCAGTGCCTATGACAGCGGCGACGGGCGCCGCAGCCAAGGCATCTCCAAGGCGGGCAATCGGCTGGCACGGGTTGCCATGATCGAAGCCGCATGGCTTTGGGTCCGCCATCAACCCGATAGCGCTCTGACCCAGTGGTTCCATGACCGCACCCAAGGTCAGAAGGGGCGCATCAGGCGCGTCATGATCGTCGCCCTGGCCCGCAAACTGGCGATCGCGCTTTGGCGGTATCTGGAAACCGGGCTGATCCCGGTGGGTGCTGTCGTCAAATAGGACTGCGGATCAGCTCAGCGTTCTAACGGGCTTCATTCCCCGATGGGAACGCTTGTTGGCAGGTTGGATGTGTGACTGCATGTCTCCTTGGCGAAGGTGCCGTCCACAAGATTAGTCCCATCCCCGTCCTGTGATGGTCCATGTATACAGCATTGTGGCAAGCCGGATCGGAGCTGCCGGATATAAGGTGATGCGATCACTCGCACGAAACACGGAACTCATCGCAAGACCCGCCCTGGATACAAAGCCATAACCAATGGAAGAGACGATCATGTGGCGTAGATTAAATCCACCTTGACAGCAAACGCCTCATATAAGGAGACCATCGGCGAGCGTCTCGAGCGGGATCGTCAAGTTCTCTTGCCATTGCCGCCTGCTCCCTATGATGCCTGCGATAAGCGCCCTGGACGGGCGAGTTCGCTGTCGCTGGTGCGTTACCGCAGCAACGACTATTCCGTGCCCGTGGCCTACGGCCACCGTGAGGTGCTCATCCGGGGCTACGTCGATGAGGTGGTGATCAGCTGCGGGGCCGAGGTGATCGCCCGGCACCGCCGGTCCTACGACAGCGAGGACCTGATCTTCGACCCGCTGCATTACCTGCCCTTGATCGAGCAGAAGATCGGCGCCCTCGACCAGGCCGCGCCATTGGCGGGCTGGGACCTGCCCGAGGCCTTCATCACTCTGCGGCGGCTCCTCGAAGCTCGTATGGGCAAGGCAGGCAAGCGCGAGTACGTCCAGGTGCTCCGTCTACTGGAGACCTTCCGGCTCGAGGAGGTCGAGGGTGCGGTCGGCGACGCCCTGCGGCTCGGCGCAATCGGCTTTGATGCGGTGAAGCACCTGGTACTGTGCCGCATCGAGCGGCGGCCGCCCAGGCTCAACCTCGACGTCTATCCGTATCTGCCGCGCGCCCGGGTCGCGATGACGTCCGCCAAGTCGTACATGAGCCTGCTGTCGGGGCTCGGCGCATGACCGACACACCGCAAGTGCTGCTCGCCCACCACCTCAAGACGCTGAAGCTGCCGACCTTCCTGCGCGAGTACGACAAGATCGCCCGGCAGTGCGCCTCGGAAGGCGTCGATCACGTCCGCTACCTGTTGAGACTCGCCGAGCTCGAGCTGATCGACCGCGAGCGCCGCATGGTCGAGCGGCGCATCAAGGCGGCGCGCTTCCCCGTGGTCAAGAGCCTCGACAGCTTCGACTTCAAGGTCATCCCCTCGCTCAACAAGGCGCTGGTCCTGGAGCTGGCCCGCTGCGAGTACATCGAGCGCCGCGAGAACCTCATCGCGCTCGGCAACAGTGGGACCGGCAAGACCCACATCGCCCTCGGTCTCGGCCTGGCGGCCTGCCAGAAGGGCCTCTCGGTCGGCTTCATCACCGCCGCCGCGCTGGTCCACGAACTCATCGAGGCCCGCGATGACAAGCAGCTGCTGAGGTTCCAGAAGAAGCTCGCCACCTACAAGCTTCTGATCGTCGACGAACTCGGCTTCGTGCCGCTGTCGAAGACCGGCGCCGAGCTGTTGTTCGAGGTGTTCAGCCAACGCTACGAGCGGGGCTCGACCCTGGTCACCACCAATCTGCCCTTCGACGAATGGACCGAGGTGTTCGGCTCCGAGCGCCTCACCGGCGCGCTCCTCGATCGCCTCACCCACCACGTCAACATCCTCGAGATGAACGGTGACAGCTACAGGCTCAACCAGAGCCGCAGGCGTCAAACCCCGACTGCTAACTGAACCGACCACCCAGCCCACGCTTGACCCCGTGGGCCCACAGGTCCCTCCCGCGCGCGCCGCCGCGTCAGCCTGTTGAGGGCACGCCGCGTCGCGCGCGGGGCCCTCCCGTGGACTACGGGGACAAGCCCGCAGCCGCCAAGCGGTCCCTTCTTACACCGCCGAGGTGGTCCCTTTTTGCTCCGCCATTGACAACGGTGACGGTCACGCTGAGCCCAAGCGGCGCGGGTGCCTCGAGTCTGAGCACGGACCCGCAGACCCTGACGTTCACCGCCTTGAGCTGGAACACGGCGGAAACAGTGACCGTCTCGGCCGCAAACGACTCCGACGCCAACGACGAGACAGGCGCAATCGGGCACACAGGGTCCGGAGCCGACTACGCAGGGCTACACAGCGATCTCGACGTGACCATCCTCGACAACACCGGAGGACCGATCGTCACCGCAGTAACGATCTCGCCAACACCCCCCGGAGCGAGCGCGGTCGCCAGGAGCCCGAGGACAAAGGACGAACTCGCGGCGCTGCCCGCAAACGCAGTGCACGGACCCGGAGCAAGGCTCGTGTTCACCGTGACGTTCAGCAGGGCAGTCACCGTGGTACCTGATCCGAACACCGGAGCAAAACCTGAGCTGAAGCTCGACATCTTCGGGCGCACACACACGGCACGCTACAGCGGGGGGTCGGGCACGACACAGCTCAGGTTCGGATGGACGGCGTCGCAGGGCGACTACGATCCAGACGGACCGAGCATAGACGAACTCACAGAGAACGGAGCGAAGATCGAGGACGGAACCGGACGGGAAGCGAACCTCACAGGAGCGAAGCAAAGCAACCTTCAAGCGCATCGAGTGCGAGGCGGCTTCTACAACATGCGGATCAGCGCAGAGAGCACCAGCGTGCGCGAGGGCGACGACCTCGAGATCAGAGTAACCAGAAGCGGGGAGCACGACGAGACAGCGCACGCGTCGGTGAGGGTGACCGACAGCGGACTGCCCCAAGAGAGCAGGACCAGCGTGCTCTCGTTCCCGTTCAACTTTGACAGCGAGAACGCACGTCAAGCGGTATCGACAAATCGCATCACGGTGCCTGGAGACGGTGTGATGAACAACGACCGCACGATCACGCTCGAGATTACCTACGCGGATTTCGGAAACCAATGGTACGAGATCGGACCGCCCGCTTCGGCGAGCGTCGCGGTCACGGAGAACAACCTCGGAGAGAACGCACCGGTGCTGTCGGTAGGACCGGCAGATGCGCACGAGGTGCCGGGGGCAACGCTCAATTTCGAGGTGAGTCTCAACAAGACACCGGACGAAATGGTCACCGTCGATTACACGACGCGCGACGGAACGGCAACCGTGGCCGACGGTGATTACGTCGAGAGGAGCGGAACGCTGACGTTCGAGGGGACCGAGACAGAGCACACGGTGGCCGTGGAAGTGCTTCCTGATGCGCACGACGAGGGGAGGGAAACCGTATGGCTCGTGCTGTCGAACCCGCAAGGCGCCGTGATCGGGCGGGGCGAGAACTACGGCCATATCCACAATGACGGACCAATCCCGAAGGCGTGGATCGCGCGCTTCGGGCGCACGGTGGCCGAACAGGTGCTGGAGGCGGTCGAGGGCCGGATGCGCGCGGCGCCGGCGCCCGGCGCCGAGGTCGCGCTCGCCGGCGAGCGGATCGGGGCGCAGTCCCCGGATCGGGGTCCGGGGCAAGCCGAGCCCGGCAGCGACGCGGAACGGGAGGCCCGGCGGGAAGAGGAGGCCCGGCGCGATACGCAGCGCCTCGCCGGCTGGCTGCAGGGCGAGACCGACCCGGAGGAGGCGCAGCGTCTCAGGTCCCGCGCGGTGACGCCGCGCGACCTGCTGACCGGCTCGTCTTTCGCGCTGACCGCGGAGACGGCCGGCAAGGACCTGGTCTCGCTCTGGGGCCGGGGCGCGGTGACGCGCTTCGACGGGCGCGAGGGCGATCTCATGCTGGACGGCGAGGTCGTGACCGGCATGCTCGGCGCCGACTGGACGGGCGGGCGCTGGACCGCCGGTCTGATCGTCTCCCACAGCACCGCCGAGGGCGGGTATTCCGGGGCGCCGGACGCCGGGGACGCCGGCAGCGGCGGCAAGGTCGAGGCGACCCTGACCGGCCTCTTCCCCTGGGCGCGCCATGCGCTCTCGGAGCGGCTGGAGGCCTGGGGCGCGGCCGGCTACGGCCAGGGCGAGCTGACGGTGACGCCGAAGGCGCCGGGGACCGGCGGGGACGGCCCGGCGATCCACGCCGACCTCGACCTCCGGATGGCGGCGGTGGGCTTGCGCGGCGTGCTGCTGGATCCCGAATCGGGGTCCGGCTTCCAGCTGACCGGCAAGACCGACGCGATGGTCGTGCAGACGGCGTCGGGGCGGGGGCGCAGCGCCGACGGCGGCAGGCTCGAACCGGCCCGGGCGACGGTGACCCGGCTGCGTCTCGGGCTGGAGGCGGTGCGGCCGGTCGGGCTCGGCGGCGGGGCGACCCTGACGCCGCGCCTGGAGATCGGGGTGCGCCACGACGGCGGCGACGCCGAGACCGGCGTCGGCCTCGACCTCGGCGGCGGGCTTGCGCTCAGCGACCCGAAGCGCGGCCTCCAGGCCGAGCTCAGCGGGCGCGGGCTGCTCGCCCACCAGTCGACGGGCTTCCGCGACCTCGGCTTCTCGGGTTCGCTCGCCTGGGAAGGCAAGTCCGGCTCGGACCGGGGGGCGAAGCTGAGGCTGACCCAGACGGTCGGCGGGTCGTCCGCGGGCGGCGCCGATGCGCTCCTGTCGCGCACCACGCTGGAAGGGCTGGCGGCGAACGACAACGGCGAGGGCGGCAACGACGAGCTGAAGAGCCGGCGGCTGGAGCTGAAGTTCGGCTACGGCCTGTCGGCCTTCGGCGACCGTTTCACCTGGACGCCGGAGGTTGGCGTCGGCCTGTCGGACACCGGGCGCGACTACAGCCTCAGCTGGCGCCTGGTGCGCGGCGGGTCCGGCAGCGACGGCGGCGCGCTCGAACTCTCCTTCGAGGCGCGCCGGCGCGAGAGCGCCAACGACGACACGGACCCGGTGCACGAGGTCGGTCTCCGTCTGACGGCGCGCTTCTGATGGGGTCCGGGCGGGTGTTGTCGGCAGTTTTCCTTTCGCGATTTCTTCCTCAGCGATATCACCGCCGAAGGCCCTGCGGCAAGGAGGGGAAGCATGGTGCGCGCGCGACGCGTGACCCTTCACGAGTCGGAGCGACGGTTCTACCGCGCGAAGCGCGGCCCCCTCCCGCTTTCATTGTTTGGCTCCAGCACCGGCTTCATCGATGCGCATGGACGTGCCGTGCAGCTCGAAGCGTATGGCGCCATGAACGAGACGGTCGAGGATGGCGTCTGCCAGGGTGGGATCGTTGAGCTGGCGGTGCCAGTCGGCGACGGGCAACTGACTGGTGACGATCACCGAGCGGCGGCTGACGCGGTCCGGTTCCGGGCCGGGGTCTCTGGAGCTTTCGCTTGAGGCGCGCCGGCGCGAGAGAGCCAATGACAACACCCCGCCCGAGCACGGGTTCGTGCTCACGGTGACTGCGCGCTGGTAGCGGGATTAGCAAGCGGGAGACATGGGATGAACCGATCGGAACTGGTCCGGCAGGTGGCCGTGCAAACGGGCTTGGACCCGGCGGCGGCGGATGCGGCGGTGAAAGCCGCGCTCGGAGCGGTCGCCGGCGCGCTGGCGCGGGGCGAGACGGTACGGCTTGTGGGGTTCGGGGCGTTCGGCGTGCGCTCGCGCCCGGCGCGCACGGCGCGCAATCCCGCGACCGGCGCGAGCATCGCCGTGCCGGCGTCGCGGTCGGTGTCGTTCCGGGCCGGCAAGGGGCTCCGGGACGCGGTGAACCGGACGGCCGGGTAGCCGTGGCGGGGGCGGACGGACCGGGTTGCGGCTTCAGGGCGGGGCTTCGGCCCCCGCGGGAAGGCGGTCTGCGAACGACCGGCGCGGATCGCTGCGCCGCGCCAGGTCTTGCGGCACTGCCTTGGGCGACATTGGGCGGCGGCGTTGAATGATATTGGCGTGCGACACTGGTGATGTTCGGCAGCTGTGCCGGACCCGGGCCGCGCAGTGCGGAACCGGTGCCGGGCAGTGAGGCGCCGGGGCCGTAAACGGGCCGCGAAGGAGACCGTTGACGGGTTTCGGGCGTGGCTGTTTCTCAGACACGTCGAGACTTATCTGGCGGCGTGGCGGGTGCACTCCGTCCTGCCCGCTCTCGAGCCGGTCTTCGAGCCCGGTCCCTTCCCGATCCGCATCCAGACGGCGGCGGATCTGGAGGCCGCCCGGTTCGATGTTCTGGCGTGGGCGGACCCCGACGCGGACGGACCGGCGCCGCCCTTCTGGGTTCAATCGAAGATGGCGGAAGGCGTGCTTGAGCCGGACGCGGAGCCCCTGGTTGCAGAGGTTGCGGCCGACGGGGGCGCGGTCGAGGGGCTGCGCCTGGCCGGCGGCGACCTGGTGCTCAAGATCGAGTGGGTCGGCGCGGTCGTGCAGATCCGGATCCGGGGCTCCGCGCCGTTCCCCGAGGACGGCGGGATCGACATTCGTCACCGCTTCGCGCTGCGGATGCCGCCGACGATGGGACGAATGGTCGACTTCTGGAGCGTGGCGGGCCTGCCGGCCCCTCGGTTGGGGCGGGTCGGGGGGCGAGGATCGGGCTCTTGTGAAGGCGCTGGACGGACTGCGGGCCGGTAAGACGCCGCGCCAGATTGCCGTGGACATCTACGGGGCGGACGAGGTGGCCGCCGAGTGGTACAGCGACGGCGGGATGCGCTCGCAGGTCAGGCGGTGGATCGACAAGGCCAGCGCCCTGGCGGACGGCGGCTGGCGCGACCTGGTGCCGCGCCATGGGCCCGTCGGGTGACCGCGTTCGGGAGGCGTGCCGGCCTTTCGGACGGGTCGGGAACGGGGGGCGAAGATTGGGAGGACTGCAAGTTCGTGAAGGAGCTGGACGGGCAGCGGGAGGACAAGGCGGCCCGCGAGGTCGCCGAGGTCATCTTCGGGCCGGCGGTCGAGGCCGAGTGGCGCTGCGACGGCGGGATGCGCTCGCAGGTCAGGCGGCAGATCGCCACGGCGCGCGCCCGCAACGGCGGCGGCCGGCGCGATCTCGTGACCCCGTAACGGGGCGGAGGATTGATCGGGTGCGGGCGACGATCTCGGCCTCGGCGGCCGTGGCCACCGGCGCGTCGTAATAGGTCGAGCGTGGCAGGCCCATCAGTCGGCATCCTTGGGCGATGGAGAGACCATCGGGCCGGCAATCACGGATGTAGTCGCGCTTCTCGGCCGGGGTGCGCTTTTCAGAGCCCCTTTTAGAAACTCGATCTCCAGCGCCTGCCGGCCGACCAGGCGCTCGAGGGCAGCGATTTTCGCCTCGTATTCCTGCAGGAGATCGGCAGCCTCGGCATCTTCGTCGTAGGTGCCGGCTTCCAGCTTCGCCACCCAGACACGGATCAAGTTACGCGAGACGTCGTGGCGCCGGGAGAGCCCGTGAAGGCTCTCCCCGGCGAGAAACTCCTGCGCCACCTGCCGCTTGAATTCGATACTGTATGTGCGGTGCTTTGCCATGGCTTTCATCCTCTGAAAGCCCGGCGTCCCCGGTCAACTCCTTATACATCACCTGTCCGGGTCCAGGGGCGCACTCCAATGACGGGGGTCAATATTGAGAGCCGATTGACACCCTGGAGGAAGGCAAAGCCATCTGGAGGGAAAAGTTCGTAGCCTGAACTTAAACTGACAGACGCCGCCTCAAATCCGGCACCTGTCAGATCAGGTCTGAATTACTACATCTAAACCCGCATTTCCCAAGTATCGTCGATATTCAGTGCGGCGAGAAGGCGATTCTGCTATAAGAATCATGAAGTTGTAGCATACATGGAGCGGCGGATATGGCACACCCGATGGGTGAATCGAAACCGGGGTGCCTTCGGGTCGTTTTTGACCGTCGATTGAAGCTTGAATTCCACGGTTCCAAGATCACCTCTGATGCCGGGTTGCTCGCCTACCGGGAGCTTGACGATGCCCTCGGCCTGACTGAGATGGCCGAGGGTGTTTTCCAGGATAGCCGTACCGGCAAGAACGGATGGCACGGCATGACGGGTCAGTTTCGCCAGTCCGTTTTCGGGCGCCTTGGCGGCTATGACGATGTGAACGACGCCGACCGTCTGGGACGCGATCCCGCCATGCGCTGGATTGTTGGCGGCAAGGCCATCGAAAGACAGGCCGCTTCCACCAGCCAGATGGGACGCTTCGAGACGGAGCTATTGGCCACCGACGAGAACGTTGAAGCCTTGGTCGACATGAACGGGGTGTGGATCGACAAGGTTCATGACCGCCATCCGCCGAAGATGATCATTCTCGACATGGACAGCAGCGTCAGCCCGACCCATGGCGAACAAGAGGGAACAGCGTACAATGGTCACTTCGGCTGTACCTGCTAGCATCCGCTATTCCTGTTCAACCAGTTCGGCGACTTGGAGAGATGTTCCCTGCGCCCCGGTAATGTTCACAGTGCCGACGGATGGCGGAATGTTCTGGAGCCGGTGGTGATGCGCTATAAGGAAAGGAAGGTGCGGCTGTATTTTCGTGGCGATGCCGCCTTCGCCTCACCGGAGATATACGAATATCTCGAAGCCGAGGGATTACTCTACGTCATCCGCCTCAAAGCGAACGCGATTCTCCAGCGGAACATTGCCCATCTGCTTACGCGACCTGTCGGTCGCCCGCCCGACCATGTTCGCCGTTTCCACGCCAGCTTCAGCTATCAGGCCGGATCGTGGAACAAGAAGCGCCGTGTCGTGGCCAAAGTGGAGTGGCACCCCGGCGAGCTGGTTCCTCGCGTCGGTTTCATCGTCACTAATCTGTCGCGCCCTACCAAGCGGGTGGTGGCGTTCTATAATCACCGTGGCACGGCGGAGCAGCACATCAAGGAAGGCAAGAACGCCATCAACTGGACCCGTCTGTCATGTCGCAAGTTCCGCAACAATGCCGTTCGGCTCCAGCTTCACGCCCTGGCCTACAATCTGGGCAACTTCATGAGGACACTGGCTTTGCCGAAGGAGGTGGAGCACTGGTCGATGACGACGTTGCGCGACAAGCTGGTGAAGATCGGGGCCAAGGTTGTCCGACATGGCCGCTACGTTACGTTCCAATTGGCTGAGGTGGCGGTGCCGAGGGACCTGTTCCGGAAAATCCTGAGCTTGATTGATGATCTGCGACGAAGACCCGCTCCGGCGTAGGCCGAGGGAATCGACGGCGAGGAGAAAGCGACAGGAGAGGTGTGTCTGGATGGCGAGAAAAATGACCGAGTGGCCTTCCAAGCGCGGGCCGATTACCAAAATCATGCCATCGGATGGCTGCATAGGGGATACAGTTCCCTTGGCGGTGGGAAAGTGGTACGATTTCCACGAATTTGGATGGTATATGGGGAATGTCGGTCTAAGTGACATACCCTTCGAGCTCAAGACGGATGAGACGATGTGCGGGAATGGCGGCTGTGGGTCTACCATCGAATTTCGTGAGGAATAGGCTGTTGTTGCGCAGTGGGGATGTGCGAGAACTCGCGGCGGCGAGTTATCCACATATCCAGTGCGGCGGCAGTGATTTTCCTGGAATCGCAGGTGGCTTGTGCGGTGAACGGCGGTTAGCCTGACGCCGACGGGGGTGTGGCTGTTTGGGTCAGTGGTCCGGCTTGCCGGGCTCACTCAAGTTTGAATTGCCGCCCCCGTCACCTGCATCATCCGACGGGTCGACCGGGATGGTGCCGATCGCTGGCGATCGTGGCTCTGCAGGTAGACGAGACCGAAGGAGAGCTATAACCGAATCTTGTGTACGGCGTTGAAATGAAGGCGGCGTATCCTGGTGATTGTTGATGTCACCACTTGAGCTAAGCCAAGGAAGGATACGCCATGAAAGAGAATACCGTTGTTGCTTTTCAAAACCCATCTGATTTTCAGAAAGATCCGTTGACGGAAGTCCTACAAGCTGGAGCTCGCGAGTTGTTGGCCCAAGCCGTTGAGGCCGAGGTCTCCGTGTTTTTGGGTAGCCATGCGGCGCTTGTTGACGCCGCCGGCCGCCGCCGGGTTGTCCGCAATGGATATCTGCCGGAACGCTTCATCCAGACCGGGATCGGCCCGGTGAGCGTGCGCCAACCCCGTGTGCGGGACCGGGGGGACGGCGCCATCCGCTTCACGTCGGCGATCCTGCCGCGCTATCTGCGCCGCGCCAAGAGCCTGGAAGACCTTTTGCCATGGCTGTATCTGAAGGGCATTTCCACCGGCGACTTCGGGGAAGCCTTGGCGGCGCTCCTGGGGAGCTCCGCGCCGGGGCTTTCGGCCTCCACGATCACCCGGCTGAAAGAGGTCTGGGGGGTTGAGGCGGAGCGCTGGCAACGGCGCGACCTCACGGCCAAGCGCTACGTCTATTTCTGGGTGGACGGCATCTATTTCAGCGCCCGCATGGAGGAAGAGAAGCAGTGCATCCTGGTGATCGTCGGGGCCACGGACAAGGGACAGAAGGAACTGATCGCCATCGCCGACGGCTATCGCGAAAGTGAGCAGTCCTGGCTCGAAGTTCTGCTCGATCTCAAGCGGCGCGGCCTTGAAATGGGTCCGCAACTGGCGCTCGGCGACGGCGCGCTCGGCTTCTGGAAGGCGCTCCGCCAAGTCTACCCAGGCGCCCGCGAGCAACGCTGCTGGGTTCACAAGACGGGCAACGTCTTGAACAAGCTGCCCAAGGGTCTGCAAAAGAAAGCCAAGGGGCGCCTGCAAGACATCTGGATGGCCGAAACCAGGAAGGATGCCGAGAGCGCCTTCGACTTCTTCCTGGAAGCCTACGGGCCGAAGTACGACAAGGCCGCGGCCTGCCTGGCCAAGGACCGCGACGTCCTGCTGACGTTCTACGACTTCCCCGCCGAGCACTGGAAGCATGTACGCACGACCAACCCCATCGAGAGCACGTTCGCCACGGTTCGTCTGCGCACCTACCGGACCAAGGGCTGCCTGTCGCGCAAGACGGCGATGGCCATGGTCTTCAAACTATGCCAGTGCGCTCAGAGAAAATGGAGAAAACTCGATGGATCGAACCATCTCGCCGAGATCATTCGCGGCGTCAAATTCGTAGATGGAGAACGCCAGGATCGCGCCGCCGCATGATCAGCCCATACACAACTTTTGACAATAGCTCACCGAAGGATGATCCGAGGGTCTTGTTTGCTGAAGGAGCGATCCATGCTGAACCCCCAAGCTTTGCAACTGCGTGTCGGTGTCGATGTCGGCTCGCAGTGCCACTCTGTTGCCGTCGGTCTCACGGACGGCAGTCTGCTCGAGGAATTCGAGATCCCGCATACGGCAGCGGGTTTCGAGTATTTCTTTGCCCGCATCGAGGGGCACGCCAAGCGCCATCCCTAACCCGCTTCCCTACCGCGACCCTTCGCCTTGCGGAATGAAATAGAGCGCGGGTCGCTGACCGCGCTGCGGGAGAAGTTGGTATCTGTGTCCTCGACTTGTGCTATATCAATCAGCCGAAATACGTTTTCCTGGAGCCCGTATGCGCATCCCTGGAGCCGATAAGGCTATCGACAATCTCATTAAATGGTCCGCGAACGAGGAGTGGAACCCTTTTCGTGAGCAGGTATTCGCGGAGCATTTTGACATGATCTTCGACCGCTTCGACACCACCAAGGAGGAAATCGCCGACCTTCTAGGCGATTCATTTGGCATGGTGTTCGGGTGCGTCCTCGAGGACTTCTTTACCGCCAGATTTGGCGACAAGGGCGATAACATCATTGATGACTACCTGAAGCGACGGGGGTGGCGGGAGAAAATCTCGGCAAAACGTTACCTGGAGGCCATCAGGGACTCTGTTTTGTCGCTCTACGAGGTCGTTGACCTAGATCCGGGACACAGTATGACGGTCAGGGATTTGGTATTGGGGGGCGATACTATCACTGTAGAGGAAAAGCTTGGGTCGGAAACGGCCGCGCGGTGGGACCGGATTGCTGGACGGATCGTGACGGTCAACAAGAAGGTCTATTTCACCGGCTCCTTGCTGCTGTTCCCGCACGAGGTGGCGGATGAGATTCTTTCCGGCATCGAGGAGATGGTCAAGAGTATCAAGAAGAAGCTCCAGAGGGAGGCCAAGAAGCAGGGAGAACCAGCGGATTTCAAGGACAGAGACCTGCGGGAGATGTTTCTTCACGCGAGCGCCCGCCTATTCACCCGGACTTGGCTGATTGATGTTCTGGATCGAGCCTCAGAACCTTTACCCGAGATCCGCAATACCGATGGCGATGAGATCGTGTTCTCAGAAGCCCGGTTTCCAATCACCGGCGAACTTGCCAGTGTCATCGTCGGCCTCGACGCAATCAACGAGTTCGAAAGGGACGACCCCGACGAATTGCAATGGACTTGGCATGGACATGGTTCACCATCCAAGAGGGTGTCGCGAGGAAAGGGCCACACCTTCAAGGCGGACGATGATGCCGGTCGAACCATACTGGGCAACATCGAGATCGGTGAGGACGCACTAGTCCTGAGCACGAATTCGAAGGAACGCGCCGATAAGGGCCGGGACCTATTGCTTTCTCGCCTTGATGGGTTGGTTGGCCAGCCTCTGACCTCACATCAGACCCCGGAGAAAATGCTTGATGAGCGATCCGGTTCCGCTCCTGTGCAGTCCGAACTGCCTCCCGAAGTGGCAGAGCAAGTCATCCATTCCTATTTGGAAACCCATTATCGGCAGGCCCTCGATGACCCGCTGCCTTATCTCGACGGCAAAACACCTCGACAAGCCGCAAAGACCAAAAAGGGCAGAGCGCAAGTGATAAATTGGCTCAAGAAACTGGAAAACTCGGAAGCCAGGCGCGCTGCTAGTGAAGGGCAAGAGCCCTATAACTTCCAGTGGATGTGGCGGGAGATGAAGATCGACGATGCTCGTCGCTAAGAAAGTAAAACCGTGATCGAAAGCAGAGCCCTAGCAGGAAATCCGGCATAGGCTTTGAATGTCTCTCGTTGGGGGATAAGCGGAAGTTCAAGGCACGGCCCCAAAGAGTCCGCTTATAATGGGGTGGACGGCCCCACACGGCATCTAGGTGCCAGAAGTGGTAGCTGTTGACTGACCACTTACAAAGGAGCCGTCCTATGACCGAAGTTAGCACGATTGGGCTTGATCTTGCGAAGAACGTTTTCCAGGTTCACGGGGTCGATGTCTCAGGCGAGACCGTGATCCGCCCTAAAGAGTGTCTTAAGTCTCGGTCTGTAGCGCCAAGCGCGAGGCTGCTACATGCCCATGCTTCGTCCCCGGGATCTTTTGTGGGTCTGGCGTTCTTCTTCCTCGGCCGTTTCGCGCGTTTTGGAGTGGCGCTCAACATAGTCGTCGAATTCCTTTTGTGCCGCCTTGCGTTCTTCCCCCGTTGCGTTGTACGCGGCTGACTGGAGCCGGCTGAACTCGCGAGCGTCCCTTTGTGCGCGGCGCTGGCTTTCCTCGTGCGTCTCCTGCGGTGCGGATTGTTCGCTATGGCGCTCCCGTTCAGCGGCCTCCGATATCTGCCTGTCGTCCCTGGCCATCAGCCTGCCGATATCGGTGAGCGCCCAGCGCATGCGCTCCAGGCCGAGCGGGATGCCGTTGAGATGACTGCCGTAGATAACATGGCCATCCATGATACGCCGGCCGGTCTCGGCCAGCCTGTCGATGTCCGTCCGCCACCTGTCATAGCCGGTGAGACCGGTAACCGGTCTGTTTAAATCGATCGCGACGGTTTCCAGCACCTCGCTACGATATTCCAGCCGGTCCTTGACCGCAGCGAGATAATCCTCGATTTCACGCCGGGTTTTGGTCCCTTTGTCGAGTTGGGCGAGCACGTTCCCGAGCGACCGGCGTGGGCGGTCTTCAAGGGCCGGGTTTTTGGCCAACGCTTCCATGCGGGCTCGGAGCTGTTTGTAGCCTTTCACATATATGGCATGAACACCGGCCCGTTCCGCGGCCGCGAGGTGACGGCTCCAGTCATGTCTCAATACCGAATAGGTATCCCAGGCGATCTGCTCTTCCGTGTGTGTGGACGGTTCCTTCACGGACGGGGCTGGCGCCACGGGTGAAGGTTGTACATCCGGATCTCGTTCGGTTGGCATGGCAACCGTTTCAATCGGTGGAGGGGCATGTGCTGGGTTACGCGGCCTGTCACCGTCAGGCCCTGCAGGCTGGATGCGCCCGTCCGGCACGGTGACTGCCGGTTCAACGGCTCCGACGCCAAGCGGCAGCACTCCCTGGCGCCTCTTGGGCTCGATCCCCTGTTGTTCGGCCTCCCGCTTGATCCGATGCACGTAGCGCATCGTGGACGCCCGCCGGTGGCGTCGCGCCCGTGTATGGAGATCCTCGAAAGCATCGAGGTCCTTGCGCCCGATGCCGCCGCGCTGGGCCAACAGGGAGGCGAAGTCGCCGGGCCGGGCGCGGAAGATCTCGGCCTGTTTCAGCAGCACGGCGTGCCGGGTGAGGGTTTCCTGGAAAGCCCCGCTGAGCGCGACGGAGTCGCCCTCGGCGCGAGTCCGTTCGCGGAGATCGTCGTACGCCGCCAGAACTTGCCCGCGGCCGTCTACGAACGAAGCCACCGCCTGGGCATGACGCCAGCCGAAGGCGGTGCGCCGGATATCCCGTGCGATGCGAGCCAGCGCGTTGTCGTTCGCCGCCGGACGGGCTTCCAGCGGTTCTCCCCGGGTTTCTCGGATTGACCGGGAATTGTCCTCCCGGACATTCTCCCGCCGGTCTTCCCATTTGCCCTCGGCCATGTAGTCGAGCGCGGCCTCCTTCGGTTGCGACCGCGACCAGCGTTCAGCCAGATACGCCCGGATCTCGGTGTCCGTTACCGCCACTTCCCGGTCGTTGTCCGCTCGCCTGTCGGCGATATCGAGAGCGAGCGGGGCGCGATTGACATAGATGTCGAGCCCCTCGCGATGGCGTGTCGCGGCGGGATAGATCGTCTCACGCGCGGGCCTTGCATCGGCCAGCAGGAACGTGCGGTCCACGGTCAACCCCTGGGCCGAGGTGATGGTGAGCGCATAGCCGTGATCGAGGCGGATATTGCTGTACCAGTCGCGGATCTCGTCGTGATGGAACGAGACGGACCGCCCATCCTCGGTACGCGCCGATATCAGGACACTCGGCTCCGTACCGGCCTCACCCCTCTCAACCTTGAAGTCGTCCACCGTGACCACGGTGCCGTTGAACAGCTGCTTCTCCCAGTGGGTGGCGCCGATACGCAGCCTGTCGCCGCGCGCGATCTCGAGCGGCGAAGCCGTCCGTTCGTCTTCCATCCCCCGGCTTACGATCACCGTCACCCGATCCGTATCGAGCCGTTCCCCATCCGGCAGGGCGGCGAACCGGCGTTCCCGCATCAGATGCGAAAGAGCCCGCACCTCGGCCCGTGTGCGCGCCAGCACCACGCTGGACTTGTCGGGGTTCGCCCGCTGGTAGCGATCCCAGTCATCAACCAAGCCGGTCAACGTCTTTTCTTCATCATATCCGATATGGAACCGGCCTCTTGCGTGATGAGCCGCGATGGCCGATACCGCATCGCCATCGCGCAAGGCCTCCGACGCGGCAACCTGCCACGGCGTGAACTGGGGCTTCTCAGCCATGGCCTCGTAGTCGCCAAGAATTTTGGCGCGTTCTTGCTCTCCCATCAATTCCGCGCGGAACCGCGCTGCCTCCGGCGTCTCGCCATGGACATGAACCAGGATATCCTCCGGGTCCGCTTTCTGGCGCCGTATGCGGTCCACCCGCACGCTGCCAACGGCGTCGCGGATCAACCTCAACCCCGGTCCCGCTTCCACCGGTTGTTGCTGCTGTGTGTCGCCCGCGAAGACGATCTTCGCTCCATGGCGTTCGGAGAGTTGGAGAATGTGATGCGCCTGGCGGGTCGACAGCATCCCCGCTTCGTCGACGATAATGGTGGTATCCTTGTTAATCTCGATCCCACCCCGAGCGGCAAGGCGCAGCAGCTTGTCGACACAGAACGGCCGCGCATCGACATCGTTGCCAAGCGCCACGGCCGTGCGCCAGGCCACGGCCGTGGCGATAATGCTCTGCCCGTGTTCGCGATAGAGATCGGCAATGGGCCTGAGCGTCGTGGTTTTGCCCGAGCCTGCCGCTCCTTCGATGATGGCGACCCGGCCCTCGGATGAGGTGACCGAGCGGATCGCCGCGATCTGTTCCTCGCTCAGCGGATAACCCGCCTTCAGCAACCCCGCCACCTTTGCCCCGATGGCCTGGGCGGACAAGGAATGGCCCGTATCGGCGGCCATGCCTTCCGCCATATCCCTGACTTCCTGCTCCATCCGCAGGTTGTGACGGGTCGAATACAGCCTCGTGTGCGCCATATCGGCCCGACCCTCGGCCGAACGCGGCGGGCGGGTCAGGCGCACCACCTCGGGGCTTAGAAGCACGCGTTCGATACTTGTCGCCACCGCGTCCCGGTTCAACAAGCCGGCGGTGGCGTTGCCCACCCGCTCGACGATATCCGGCAGGCGGAATACCGCTTCCTCGCGTGTAAGACGGTACGGCAGGTCTTCCAGGACTTCTGTCAGCGCCCGGATCTGCTCTTGGGTAATCTCTTCCGACTTGCCCAATAGCGAGGCAATTAGTGCCTCGCGTTCGACATATCCCTCCGCCTCGCCGCGCCAGCGCTGATGCCGGATCTCCGGATCGTTGTCCGGCGACTTGCCAGCCCGTGTGATCTTGTTCGCTGCTGCTGCACGCGGTGCGTTGCCCTCGACCGTAAAGCCCATCTCCCGGGCCGCTTCGATAATCGCCGCCCGGCGCTTCGACCAGTGTCCGATCAGGTGCTCGGGCATGCCTGTGATACGCGTGAACTCTCCATCCTTGCCGTACTGTTCCATGCGGATGCCGAGACGATCTTGCAGGCTCCAGGCGAGTGTATTGCGGTAAACCGCCCCCGCCGCCTTCATCCAGGTGTAGACCGGGTGCTGATGCAGCGCCCGGTACTTGCCGTCCCGGTGTGTCCGGGCGGCATTGAAGATCACGCAGTGGGTATGCAGCTGGGGGTCGTTATCCCGGCTGGTGCCGTGCTGGAACATCGCTGCCGCGATATCGGCCGGCAGCACCTCGATATCGCCGTCCCGGTTACGGATACGGGTGTAGGCGCAATGGCGCAGCACCGTCTCTTCCAGCGCTACGCGAGCCGCATCGTTATGCGCGTCTCGATCTTTGAACGTAGCTCGGGATCGGCGATGGCCCACAAGGCCGAGACGCTCTTGTCGGCGCTGAAGGTCAGGTCGAGACCGGCCGAACGGCGCTCGCTGCCGGCATTCCGCGTTAGCTTGCCTCCGCCGTTCGGGGCGAAGCCGTGATACAGCCGGTGGAAGTCGCTGCTGTCGACCTTGCCGCCGTCGACAAGACCGAACAGGCCGTTGGGGTTGAACCACACTCCGTCCGGCTCTTCTCCCGCCGTGTAATACTCGTTGGGATGGCGGAAGGAGCGCTGGCTCTCCAGGTAGTACGCGGCAGACGCCGCCTGGGCGAGTGTCGCTACCACGATGAGCTCCGCAAGGCAGGGGGAATGACCGCGGCGACGGAGCCAAGCGCCGCCTTCCGGCCCGGGGCCGGGACGGCGTCCATGACTACTGGAGCGGAAATCCTCATAAGCGTCCGATCGTTACCCGGGTTTCCCAAGCAAATCGTCCCTCGTTGACCGATACTCGGCCACAGTCTCCCTGGGACAGCGCACTTCAGTGCAGAGGTGTGAGAAGTAACAAACGCCATTTCTCTCTCGTTCGCGACCGAGCATACGCATATCGTTCAAGGTTGCAAGGGATTTTTTGACACGCCGCAGGGACGGCGCGCAGGTTTGGCAAACGCTGGATTTTCACGCTGTTGCATTCGGGGGAGGTTAGGCAAGCGCACGGACCATCATGGCTGGTGTTTCGGATTGCCAAGGTTCTCATTCCTCAGAACGGTGACCGGATAGCCGGCGAATGCATCTGGGCCTGATTACGAATCCTAATCGAGGGCGACGACAACGCTTCCCAGACCCTGGCGGCGGCGAGGCAAACCTCGAGGCGGTGGATGTGGCGCCGACGGTCGGCCGAATGTGTGACCGATAATGGCGGAGGGAGACGGAATATGACTGCGAAACGCTTCAACAAAGCGGATATCGACTTCGATGCCATAGATGGTGAATTGGCGAAACTTGTGCCGCCTAAGCTGAGCCTGACGGATGTGCTGGACCGTTTACGGAAGCGGCTGGTTGAGCAACAGTCCAAGGGGGTTACGGTGGCTCAGATGCATGAAGTGTTGAAATCGGGCGGCATCGATATCACGGAGCGCAGTCTGCGGACGTTTCTGACCAAGGGCGTATTGCCGGGAAGGAAGGTTGCCGAGGCCGCCAGGGCCATGGTGTCGGAAGAAGGCAAAGAGCCGTTCTGAGCCGAATGACGGCGCATATGGGTTCGTCGTGGCGGTTTTCGGGATGCGAATAATGAAGTTGCAATGGGGGATGGCCGGGCCCCAGCGTGGCGCTTCAGCGCCCGCATACGGCGATGGCGCGAAGTGGCCGAGCCGATAGGCGGCGATGCATCATTCGAAGAACGAGGAGCCGACAGCGAGCGTAAGCTCGCACAATTGGCGGTGGCGCGAAGCGCCCCGCCATGGGCCGTGACTTTATGCACACGGCATAAAAAAGGGGCCGACCTCCGCTGTGTGATGGCGGGGGCCGACCCTGAAGGGTGTCGCTACGCGGCGGCGAGAATAATGCCGAGTAGTTGCTAATGCCGAGTGACGTGCGGGGAACGGCTTGTCCGCGCCGATTTCCCACCGATTCGCTCGGCATTAATTCTGGTAGTCAGTTTTCCGGCAAAGTCGTCCTCCCTTTCGATCAGATGGAGGACGACAACAAATGTCTTCGACACCCAACCGCCGGCCCCTGCTGGGGACCACAGCACTGGCCGGCTTCGACGCAAGCATTTTCGCGTTCATTGACGATCTTCGTCGTCGCGGCGAGATTGCTGAAGGTCAGTTCCCCAAGTACCGGTATGCCGCCCGTCACTTCCTGATCTGGCTTGAGCTCACCGGTATCGCGCTCAAAACAGTCGACGCCACAGTCATCGACCGCTTTCTGCGGCACGATTGCCGTTGTGCCGCATCGTCCGCACCTGTCCGGCCTCGCCGCTGGCGCAAGGGCCGCACGTCGCCCAAACTCATGACGTTCATCCGCTTCCTTGAGCGGACGGGGCGGATCGAGACGCCGGGTGAGCTGGACGACAATTTCCAGTTGCTGGACGCGTTCCTCGCGGGCTTGCGCCGCGGTAGATATGCGACCGCAACCATCAAACTGTACCGTTACGGCTGCGCCGGTCTCATTGTCTGGCTCCACCTCTCACGGATCCGCCTGCGCGATCTGACACCGGATATTTATGCACGCTTCCGGAACAGGCAGTTCGTCTGCTCAATCCCCGGGATGTTCTGCGGCCACGAAACGCAGTCACCCGGAACCGCTTACCGAACCGAAGTCCGCGGCTTCCTGAAGCATCTCGTCGCAATCGGGCGGATTGAACCCCTGGAGCCGTTCCCGGGCGAGAAGGCGCCGTCCGCTCGCCTTGAGAGGTACGCCGTGTGGCTTGAACGCCATCGCGGCATCTGCCCGGGGACTATACGCCAGCATGTCCGTTTGATCGCAGAGATGCTGCCTCACCTTGGAGATGATCCCGGGGGTTATGGCGCGGCACTGATCCGGCGAGTGCTGTTCGAGCATATGGAGCCCTGGTCGCGAAGCTACGCCCAGAGGCTGACAACCGTGATGCGCATGTACCTTCGGTTCCTGGTATCGGAAGGCAGCATCGCGGCAGCGCTGGTCGGGGCCGTGCCGACGGTGCCTCAGTGGCGGTTGTCAACCTTGCCACGGTACATCCCGGCCGACGATGTCGCGCGCACCATCGCCTCCTGCGGTGATGACCCTATGGGCGTACGCGACCGGGCGATCCTGCTGCTTCTGGCACGACTTGCACTGCGGGCAGGGGACATCGTTGCCCTGCGCCTCGGCGATATCGACTGGGACAGGGCCGAGATCCGTGTCTCGGGAAAGTCACGACGGCAGACGGCTCTGCCGCTGCCCCAGGATGCCGGCGACGCGCTCCATGCCTATATCGCGACGGTGCGGCCAAGGGTGGATGAGGAGAAGGTGTTCCTCTGCGTCAACGCACCCTGTCGACCGTTCACCGACTCAAGCACCGTCAGTGCTGTGGCGGAACGCGCACTCGACCGCGTCGGGGTCAAGACCTTCGCCGGTCGCGGTGCGCATGCGTTCCGCCACTCCCAGGCGACAGCGTTGCTCAGGTCGGGAGCAACGCTCGATGTCATCCAATCGCTGCTCCGGCACGCCTCCCCCGACACCACCATGATCTACGCCAAGACCGATGCGGTCATGTTGCAGGAGATCGCCCAGCCCTGGATCGGAGGGATCGAGGCATGACGGAGAAAGCCACCATCACAGAGCATATCGAGCGCTTTGTCGCGATGAAGCAAAGGGTCGGTTACCGGTTCACGCGGAGCGGGACGACACTGCGGAGCTTTGCGCGGTTCGCCGAGGGCCGTGACGAAACATTCATCCGTTACGAGACAGCCCTCGAATGGGCATCGGCATCGGCGGCGGCGTCACGAAACGAGCGAGTGAGCAAGCTGCGAGCGGTCCATGCCATGGCCTGCTGGCTGCATGCCGAGGACCCACGTCACGAGGTGCCGCCCCGTGATGCTCTAGGTCATCTGTCCAAAAGGAGACCGCAGCCGTACCTGGTATCGGTCCCGGACATCCAGAAACTGCTGACAGCGGCACTGTCCATGCGGCCCGTCGGCACCATCGCCCCGCTGACCTGGCACCACCTGTTCGGTCTCATCGCCGCAACCGGCCTGCGCATCGGCGAAGCCCTCGCATTGACGCTGGACGACATCACGCCTGACGGCCTCGTCATCCGAGACACGAAGTTCGGCAAGACGAGGATGGTCGCGCTGCACCCGACCACCTGGGATGCGCTGAACCGCTATCTGGATGCACGACTCAAGGAGAAAACTCCAGACCGGCATCTGTTCGTGATCGCCACCGGCCGGTGCCCACATAGACAGTATGCGGATCACGTCTTCCGCAAAATCGCGGAGCAAGCGGGAATCCGGGAACCCGACGCGGCACGAGGACCGACCCCGCACTCGCTACGGCATTCTTTCGCCGTCCGGTCACTTGAGAACCTGGCTCCCGGCGTCAACCCGGACCGTCACATATTGGCCCTCGCCACCTACCTCGGCCATGTCGGGGTCTCGAGCACCTATTGGTATCTGGAATCGACCCCGGTCCTGCTGCGCGGCATCGCCGAGGCCGCGCAGCAGGCTCACGCGAATGGAGGGTCCGATGACTGATCTTGCCCCCCATCTCACCGCCTTCCTGCAGGAGCACCTGCCCAACGAGCGGCGCTTCAGCCGACACACCGTGCAGAGCTATACCGAGTGCTTCCGGCTGCTCGTCCTCTACGCGGCGGAGCAAATCAAAGTCCGCCCCTGTGCTTTGAAAATCGAGCACTTCACGGTGGCGCTCCTGCTGGCCTTCCTCGAATCCCTGGAGAAGGTTCGCAACAACAGCATCGGCACGCGCAATATCCGCCTCGCCGCCATCAAGTCCTTCTTCCGGTACGTGGAATACCGTGTCCCGAGCTGCCTCGACCACGCATTGCAGGTGCGCGCCATCCCGCAGAAGCGCGCCGACAAGCCCCTGATCGACTGGCTCGACCGGACCGAGATGCAGGCGATCCTGGATGCTCCGGATACCGCAACGGTGGCAGGCTTGCGCGACCGCGCGATGCTGCACCTGTGCTACGCCGCCGGGCTGCGGGTGTCGGAACTGACCGGACTCACCCTCGACAGCCTGTCGGGTTCCCAGCTTGAGACTATCCGCGTCCTGGGCAAGGGGCGGCGCGAGCGCGAACTGCCGCTGTGGAGGGAAACGAAAACCGTCCTCAATGAGTGGCTCGACGTCCGGCCGGCCGTCAACAACCGCTACCTGTTCCTCAACGCACGGGGGCGGGCAATGAGCACGGACGGCTTCGCATACATCCTCAAGCAGCATGTCGCCACGGCGGCCCAGAAGGTCCCGTCGATCGACACCAAGCGGGTGACCCCGCATGTGCTCCGTCACTCGACGGCAATGACGATCCTGCATGCCACCGACGATATACGGAAGGTCTCGTTGTGGCTCGGGCATGCGGACATCAAGATCACCGAAACGTATGTCCGCGCGAGCCCGGCCGAGAAACTGGCAATCCTTGAGATCAACACACCGCCTTCCATCCGGTCGGGGAACTTCCCGGGTCTGAAGGACAGCCTGATGAGGGTTCTCGGCGGGAACTGACTGCCAGAATTAATGCCGAGCGAATCGGCGGGAAATCGGCGCGGACAAGCCGTTCCCCGCACGTCACTCGGCATTAGCAACTACTCGGCATTATGCTCGCCGCCGCGTAGCGACACCATTCAGGGTCGGCCCCCGCCATCACACGGCGGAGGTCGGCCCCCTTTTTATGCCGGGTGCATAAAGTCACGGCCCAAGGCGGGGCGCTTCGCGCCGCCGCCAACTGTGCGAGCTTACGCTCGCTGGCGGCTCGCCGTTCTTCGAACGATGCATCGCCGCCTCACGGCACGGCGCTTCGCGCCATTGCCGTACGCGGGCGCTGACGCGCCACGCCATATCCGAAAACCTCCCCCCGCAGATTCGGTGTTCATACCCCGAGAACCGCCACGACGGACCGCCGTTCATTGAACGCCGCTTCCTTGCTTTACGAACCCGCATGCGCCGTCGTTCGGCTCAGAACGGATCGCTGCCTTCTTCGGACACCATGGCCCTGGCAACCTCGGCAACCTTCCTTCCCGGCAATACGCCCTTGTCCAGAAACGTCCGCAGACTGCGCTCCGTGATATCGATGCTTCCAGCGTTCAACACCTCTTGCATCTGAGCCACCGTCACTCCCTTGGCCTGTTGTTCGACCAATCGCTTCCGCAAACGGTCCAGCACATCCGTCAGGCTCAGCTTAGGCGGCACAAGTTTGCCAACACCCCGTCTATGGCACCGAAGTCGATATCCGCTTCGTTGAAGCGTTTCGCAGACATATTCCGTCTCTCTCGCCATTTCAGGATTCGTAATCAGGCCCAGATGCATTCGTCGGCTATCCGATCACCGTTCTGAGGAATAAGAGCCTTGGCAATCCGAAACACCGGCCATGATGGTCCGTGCGCTTGCCTAACCTCCCCCGAATGCAACAGCGCGAAAATCCTGTGTTTGCCAAACCTGCGCGCCGTCCCTGCGGCGTGTCAAAAAATCCCTTGCAACGTCGAACGATATGCGTATGCTCGGTCGCGAACGAGAGCGAAATGGCGTTTGTTACTTCTCACACCTCTGCACCCTTAGGTGCTTTGATCTCGATAAATGTAATGAACTTTGCCCTGATTTGTAAAGATCGCACGGCCATTTCGTTAAACCTCTGTAAAATACAGGAATTCCCAAGGCTGGAATCATGAGAGCTACGACAGTCATATTCCGGCTGTACTCCGGCCAGGTTGTATCCCTATCCGGCAACGTCGTTACCGGGCTGGCGTCATGGTAGCCACTCTGGCCCAGGCCGCATCGGCTGCGTATTACCTGGAGAGCCAGCGCTCCTTTCGTCATCCCAATGAGTACTACACAGCGGGTGAAGAACCGGATGGCGTCTGGTTCAATCCGAAGGGCCTGTTCGGTCTTGCCGACGACGGCAAGGTCGACAGCAGCGACTTCCACCGGCTGTATAACGGCTTCGCACCGAACACCGGAGGCAAGCTCACACAAAACGCGGGCAGCGAGCGGCGCTCGGCGGGTCTCGACATGACCTTCAGCGCGGACAAGAGCGTCTCGGCTTTATGGGCGGTCGCCGATCCGGAACTGCGTTCGGAGATCGAGCGGGCGCATAACGATGCGGCTCGGGTAGCGCTGGAGGAGACGGTGCTACGTCATTGCGGGTATACCCGCGTCCGTAACCGGGACGGCGGGATCGAGGTGCTTCCCGCCGATATATCCGCCGCGATGTTCCAACATGGAACCAGCCGGGACAACGACCCGCAACTGCATACCCACTGCGTGATCTTTAATGCCGCCCGGACCCACCGGGACGGCAAGTACCGGGCGCTGCATCAACACCCGGTCTATACCTGGATGAAGGCGGCGGGAGCGGTCTACCGCAATGCGTTAGCCTGGAGCCTGCGAGACCGTCTCGGCGTCCGCATGGAACAGTATGGCAGGGATGGAGAGTTCACGCGTATCGCAGGCATGCCCGAGGACCTGATCGGTCACTGGTCGAAGCGCCGGGCGGCGATTATCGAAGCGGCCCGGGAGATGGGCTTTACGGTCGAGGGCAACGCGCCGCGGGCAGCGGCGGCGAACAAGATCACACGCGCAGGAAAATCGCCCGACAATGACCCGGAGATCCGGCACGGGCGCTGGCGCGGCGAAGCGGAAGGGTATGTCGAACGCGAGGCACTGATCGCCTCGCTTCTTGGGAAGGCGGAAGAGATTACCCAAGAGCATATCCGGGCTCTAACAGAGGTGCTGGAAGACCTGCCGTACCGTCTTACCCGCGAGGAAGCGGTATTCCGCCTGCCGGATATCGTGGAGCGCGTGGGCAATGCTACCGCAGGGCTGTTGAACCATGAGGCGGTCGCGACAAGCATAGAGCGTGTTCTTCTGAGCCCTGAGGTCGTGCGCCTGACCCGCGCGCCACGGTCGGCCGAGGGCCGGGCCGACATGGCGCACACCAGGCTCTATTCAACCCGTCACAACCTCCAAATGGAGCTTGAAGTCCGTGACATGGCGGCCGGAATGGCCGCAGATACGGGACATTCCTTGTCCGCCCAGGCAATCGAGAACAAGGTGACGGGGCTTCTGGCGGCGGGTTATCCGTTGAGCGAAGAACAGATCCAGGCGATTCGGGCCGTCACGTCTTCGAGCGGGCGTGTAGCCATCATCGAGGGAGCGGCGGGTTCGGGAAAGACCACAACGCTGCGGCCCATCGCCGATCTATACCGCGAACACGGACAGAGCATCATCGCCACGGCCGTGGCTTGGCGCACCGCCGTGGCGCTGGGTAACGATGTCGATGCGCGGCCGTTCTGCGTCGACAAGCTGCTGCGCCTTGCCGCGCGGGGCGGTATCGAGATCGATGGAGACACCACCATCATCGTCGACGAGGCGGGGATGCTGTCGACCCGTCAGGCGCATCATATTCTCCAACTCTCAGAACGCCATGGGGCGAAGATCGTCTTCGCAGGCGACACGCAGCAGCAGCAACCGGTGGAAGCGGGACCGGGGTTGAGGTTGGTGCGCGACGCTGTGGGCAGCGTTAGGGTTGACAGAATCCGCCGCCAGAAGGCCGACCTGGAAGATATTCTGGTCCATGTCCATGGGGAGAATCCGGAGGCTGCGCGGCTCCGTACGGGGATGATGGGGGAGCAGGAACGCACCCGCATTGTTGCTGAATACGAGGCGATGGAGGATAAGCCTGCATTCACACCGTGGCAGGTGGCGGCATCGGAAGCGCTGCGCGATGGCGACGCGGCATCGGCCATAGCGGCTCACCACGCAAGGGGCCGGTTTCATATCGGGTACGACGAAGAAAAGACGCTGACCGGTCTGGTCGATGACTGGGACCGCTACCAGCGGGAACATCCCGACAAATCCAGCGTGGTGCTGGCGCGCACACGAGCCGAAGTGCGGGCGCTGTCGTACCTGATGCGGGAGCGTCGTTTCGCCGCCCTGCCGGATGGGGAACGGCCCGATACGGACCGGGTGACGGTGATCGTAAGCCGGGGGACGGAAGACGAGCGAACAACCTCTCCACTGGAGATCGCGCGCGGCGACCGGTTGCGCATCGGCGCCACCCACTGGGAGAAGCAACTGTTCAACGGCACCGTGGTCACGGTTGACGACTTCAAGGTTGAGAGGGGCGAGGCCGGTACGGAGCCAAGTGTCCTGATATCGGCGCGCACCGAGGACGGACGAGAGGTCATTTTCCGTCACGATGAGATCCGCGACTGGTTCGGCAATATCCGCCTCGATCACGGCTATGCCCTCACTATTACCTCCGCCCAGGGGTTGACCGTGGACAGGACGTTCCTGCTGGCCGATGCACGGCCGGCACGTGAGACGATCTATCCCGCCGCGACACGCCATCGCGAGGGGCTCGACATCTACGTCAACCGGGCGCCGCTCGTTCTCGATATCGCCGACAGGCGAGCGGACAACGACCGGGAAATTGCGGTGACGGACACCGAGATCAGGGCGTATCTGGCCGAACGCTGGTCGCGCTCGCAGCCGAAGGAGGCGGCGCTCGACTACATGGCCAATGGTATATGGGAGGACCGCCGTGAGAATGTCCGGGAGGACAGAAGCCGATCCTCCGGCGAAACCCAGGGCGGGGCCGGTGATATCCGTGCCGCAGCCAACGACAACGCGCTGGCCCGCATCGCGCGGGATATCCGGCGTACCGCCTTCGGCTGGCGCCATGCCCAGGCGGTCTCCACCTTCGCCGCTGGCCGCGCGGAAATTCTGGCGGCATACGACGATCTGCGCGAGCGCACCCGCACGCAAGGCGATACCGTGGCGCTTGGGCCTGCTTACCAGGAGACGCTAACCCGTCACTCGGCACTGCTTAAACAGGCCGCGGCCTTCCGCGCCCGGCCGGCCGACTTCGCCTCCCTGCTGGCAGAACGCGGCGGTATCGGGCGCAGGGATCTCGACGCCTTCGAGGATCTCCATACACGGGCGCGACGCCACCGGCGCGCGGCCACGATGCGCTACGTGCATCGGATCAAACGGGAGGCTGAACAAGGGCCGGAACAGCAACCTGGGCCGGAGTTGCGGCAAGGCGAGCTGCCTCTGGAGGACGATCATGCCGCGCTGGACGGGCGTGCCGAAGCGGTGGAGCGGACCGCGACGACAGCGCCATCCCGCAGTCCTGCCGCGACGACAGCCGATGCGGGGGCGCCCGCAACAGACGCGGAAACCGCAAAGCCGGACTGGGTGGAGCCTTACGAAGCCTTGCGGCGGGATTGGAACAGCCTGATCGAAAGGGTTCAACAAACCGGGGAACCCATATTCTACGCTAAGGGGTATGCGGACATGATGCCGCGCATGCAGGCGCTCGAGGATAACCGGGATATCCCGGCCGAGACACGGGCACCGATGATCCGGGCGCTCGAAAATCACCAACGGGATCTCTCGGCGCGGAAATACGTCGCGGACTATCTTGACGCGGCCGAACGGCACATGGGCAATTTCGCCGGCCTTCAAAGCGCGGCGGAGAGCCCCGATATTCCGATCGCCAAGGTACCGGATCATCCGGATTGGAGGCAGGAAGCGGAGCGCCTGGCGGCGGCGGGTGAGGCCATTCTCTCGGACAAGGAGGCCTACGGTGTGCATCTCGATCACATCCTGATCGGCGATACACGCATCAAATGGGTGCTCTCGGACCTTCGCGAGGCGATCCGGCGGGACAGCGCCGCCATCCGCGAGAACGCCGTAACAGAAACCCGGGAGCGCCCTTCCCCGGTGCCAACGCCCGAAGAGAGCGCCCGCGAAGCTCAAAGCAAGGTCCACGAGTTCCGCCGGCTTCAGTCGGCCGCCTACCATGCATCGGGGGACGAGCGCAAAGCGGCGCAGAAGGCGTTCGACGAATATCGAGCGCGCGAGTCCAAACACTACACCACGTCCGGGGAAGACCGCCGCCACGCCCGCGACATACATGAAGAGACCCGACAACAGCCCTCCTCGCCGCAAACGGACGAGGAGCGCAGGCGCGAAGCCCAAAGCAAGGCCCACGAGTTCCGCCGGCTTCAATCGGCCGCGTACAACGCAACGGGGGACGAGCGCATAGCGGCACAGAAGGCGTTCGACGACTATCGCGAGCGCGAGTTCAAAAAGAACGAGAAGCACGAGGAGAAGAAGCGCCAGACCCGCAAGAAGTCCAAGGGCCTGAGAATGCGCCTGCAGTAAGCCGCGCGGTTGGCTGGACCGGCGCCCTCTCTCCTCGACCTCATGGGCAATGGCGCGTCCTCACGGCATCGAACGCGGTGAGAGGTGCCATTTTGAGTGCCGGGTTCTAATCTGGAGGCACTCAACCGAACCGCAAACGGGCCGATGCGGTCCCTGGCGGAAGGAACGTTCGGATCGGGACAGCCCTCAACACGCCGCACAATCTTGACAACCAGTGTTGTTTGTTTATGTTATGTCCGTGTCAACACCGAGGGCCGCCTCCTTGCAGCGTTTCACCGATCAGCCCTCCGACCTCGCCCTGCCGCTCTACGGCTCCAGGGTACCCGCCGGATTTCCAAGCCCCGCCGACGACCATATCGAGGGCAAGCTTGATCTCAATCTGCATCTGATCCGCCGCCCGGCGGCGACCTTTTTCATCCGCGCGCAGGGCGAATCCATGCGCGATGCCGGAATATTCGACGGCGACCTTCTCGTTGTCGACCGCGCCATCGCGCCCCAGGCCGGCGATATCGTCATCGCCGTCCTGCATGGCGATCTGACGGTCAAACGCCTGAGAAAGAGCAATGGCGCCCTGATCCTCTACGCCGAGAATCCGGATTTTCCCGATATCGCCCTCGACGATGCCGGTTGCGAGGCCTGGGGCGTCGTTACCCACAGCATCCGCCGGCACTGCGCGCGTTAGGTCCATGGCCACGATCGGCCTGGTCGATTGCAACAACTTCTATGCCTCGTGCGAGCGGGTGTTCCAACCTTCGCTCGCCGGCCGCCCCATCGTCGTGCTGTCCAACAACGATGGCTGCATCGTCGCCCGCTCCCAGGAGGCCAAGGCGCTCGGCATCGCCATGGGCGTCCCGCTGTTCCAGGCGAAGCGCCTCGTCGAACGCCACGATGTCACGGTGCTGTCCTCGAACTACGCGCTCTATGGCGACCTGTCGGAACGGGTGATGAGCATTCTGGCCGCCGAGGCGCCGCGCATCGAGGTCTACAGTATCGACGAGAGTTTCCTCGATCTCGACCGCCTTGCGGTTCCCGACCCGGCCCGGTGGTGCCACGATCTTCGCACCCGGATCCGCCGCTGGACCGGCATCCCGGTATCGATAGGGATCGGTCCGACCAAGACCCTGGCCAAGATCGCCAACAGGATCGCGAAAAGCGCGCCACGGACGGGAGGGGTTCTTGACCTGTCGGGCAACCCCGCCTGGATCGGCCCGGCACTCGCCAGAACCGCCGCGGGCGATGTCTGGGGCATAGGCAGCCGCTGGTCGAGGATGCTGGCCGGGCGCGGGATCGGGACCGCGCTGGACCTGCGCGATGCGCCCGATGGCTGGGTGCGCCAGCGCATGGGCGTGACCGGGCTCAGAACGGTGCACGAGCTGCGCGGCATCGCCTGTCATGAACTGGAGACACAGCCCGCCGCGAAACAGACCACCTGCTGTTCGCGAAGCTTCAGCCGGGCCATTAGCGATAGGGAGCAGGTTCGCGATGCCATCGTATCCTTCGCGGAAAGGACGGCGGAGAAAATCCGCCGGGCCGATCAGGTCTGCGGCAATCTTCAGGTATCCATCGCGACCGACAGTTTCGATACCGCCGCCCCGCAATATACGACCGCCGCATCGGCAGCGTTCCCGGCGCCAACCGCCGACAGCCGCGTTATCGTCGCGGCGGCGTTGCGAATATTCGAGCACCTCTGGCGCGAGGGCTTTGCCTACCGCAAGGCCGGCGTGATGCTCCTTGACCTGTCGCCGGCCGGCGATGCGGTTGGATCGCTGTTTGAGGACGGGCCGTCGGAGAACGGCCGCTTGATGCAGGCGGTGGATCGGATCAACGGGCGGTTCGGGCGGGGCTCGATCGGCCTCGGTCTCGCGGCCAGAACTGCGGAGTGGCGGATGCGCCAGGAACGCCTTTCCCCGCGCTACACCACCCGATGGCGGGAGCTGGCGGCGGCGAACACTGGACCGGTCACGCCGCACGCCGAAGCCGTTAAATCCGGCATTCCGCCACTATGAGGAAAACCGTTCCAGGATTGAAACTGCGGCGGGAAGAAGTTCATCGTTGCGCTGCATCTATCCGCCGCGCGAACGCGCTGCCGCCGCCCATGGTGACACGCAGCCCGTCATGATTCTTCAGGTAGCGCGCCAAGGGCTCGCGGATATCCCGGTGATCATCGGCCACGGGAACGGGGGATGTCCCGGTATTTGTTGAAACTTTGAATTAGGGTGGCGTTGCTTCCCCTGAGCCGTAGGCTCGGGGTGCTTAAACCAAGAAAGGAAGCAACACCATGAAGACGACTACCACATCCGCGACCGCGCTGGCCAGTGCGGCGAATGTTCACGCCCTTGTTAAAGAGGCCTTTGACGCGGTCGGGGCGAGCTTTGAGCGGTTCTGCCTGATGGCTGGCATTGAAAGCCTGACACAGATGCTGGGAGAAGACGTGGACACGCTTGCGGGTGGGCGATATGAGCACCGTCCAGACAAGCCTGGCTACCGATGGGGTCAGGCCAAGGCGCAGGTTGGGTTCCATGGGGGCAAGATCGAAGTTGATCGCCCGCGTGTCCGCAACAAGGCGACGGGTAAAGAGATGACGCTGCCGAGTTGGGAAGAGATTGCCGCTGGCGGCTTTCTCGATCAGTGGGCCGTGAACCTGATGGTGATGAACGTCGCGACCCGACAATTTGGCCGGGCGGTGCGCCTGCCGGAAGCCCGGGTTCCGGCACAAGTTGGCAGCGGGCTTTCAAAGTCTGCGGTCTCACGTCGCTTCAAGGCCCTGACGCAGGCGCATTTCAATGATTGGATGGGGTCCGATCTGTCCGAGCACGACATCATTGCGATCCAGATCGACGGACTGCATCTGGACGATCGCCTATTGATGATCGGAGCCGTCGGCATTGACGTTTTGGGGGAAAAGCACCCTCTGGGCGTCATTGAGGGGGCCACAGAGAACACCGCTACCGTGCAGGCCCTGCTCGATAACCTGATTGAGCGCGGCCTTGATCCGGAGGGCTGTTACCTCTTCATCGTGGACGGTGCCAAAGCGCTCACCAAGGCCATCCGGCGTACCTTCGGCGCAGACATCCCCATTCAGCGTTGCCAGATCCACAAGGCTCGCAACATTACCGACAGGCTCGACCCGAAGCATCACGCAGCTGTGCGACGTGCTCTGAAGCAGGCATGGGAACTGGATGACGCCGACAAGGCTGAGCGCTTGATGCGCAATCTGGCGCGGAGGCTGGAGATGGAAGCGCCGGATGTGTCGAAATCGATCCTCGAAGGCATCGATGAAATCCTGACTGTCGTCAGACTTGGCCTTCCGTTGGAATTGCGGCGCTCACTGGCCAGTACCAACATCATTGAATCCATGAACAGCGTTATCCGCCGCGTCTGCCGAAATGTGAAGCGCTGGCGGGATGCAAAAATGGCCTTGCGCTGGACTTCCGCCGGGATGTTCGAAGCGCAGAAAGGCTTTCGCCGCATCAAAGCATACAAGCAACTGCCCATTCTCAAGCAAGCTCTCATCGATCACCGCGAAAAAGCCAAACTTGACCAGTTGAAGGACGCAGCATAACCTCCCATCAAGCAGCGCCGCTCAGGCGAGTTTCAACACAGACTGGGACATTCCCCGGGAACGACGGTGACGCTTCAATAGCCAACGGCTAACGAGAGCCTCGCCCAAACGCAGGCAAAGAGCGTAACAAAGTTTGCCGGTTCCCCGATTGTCCAACTCGCGCAACACAAAGTGCGCGGATGCACATAGTTTTTGCGGCAAACGCTACCTATATTTGGGTCATAGACATTCGACGCAGGAGCATATCCATGAGAACGAGAACGAAGGGCTGATCGGAATAGGCATCGCCGCGGCTATCGGCGGCATCGCACTCGCGGGCGCGAGCTACGCGGAACGCGGTCATGGCGGCATGGGTTTTTTCGCCAAAGGACAGTTCGCACTCATGGCGATGGAAATAATCGATTCCATCGACACCGACGGTGACGGCAAGCTCAGCCAGGCGGAGATCGACAAGGTGCGCGATGACCGTCATGCGGCCCACGATGGCGACAGCGACGGCAACCTCAGCCTCGATGAATTCGCCGGCGTCTGGCATGAAACCACGCGCCCGCTCACCGTGCGCGCCTTCCAGATGCTGGATACGGACGGCAACGCTGTCATCTCGCGCGCGGAGTACGACAGGCCGTTGGCCAACATCGTCGAGCGGCTGGACCGCAACGACGACGGCAGGCTGTCGATGAGTGACCGGTGGCGCCACCGCCGGGGGCCGCAAAAGCGTAACAACGCCAATTAGGCGGCATGCGCCGGCCCTCCAGGTGCGGGCTATTGCCTCCCGTAGCCCACACCGCCAGCCATCGGCTCTTGCACCGAACGCAACATCAATACGATTTCGGACAATCGATTGCGGCCGATTGCGGCCGATTGCGGATACTTCCGGCCTGACCGGCAACGCCAATAACCCTGGAGGTTCAAATGTTCGGCAATCCCTCGTTGAACACCCGCATCGCCGTCGGCAAAACGCTCGGCGCCCTGTTCGGCCTTGCGGGATTTATCTACCTCACTGTCTATCCGGTCGGCGATGACAGCCTGCTGCGCTGGGGAATATTGCTCTGGTACACAACGCTGGGCGCGATCATCGGCGTGTTCGGCGTCTACACGCGGCACCCCATCTTGAGAGTGCCGATGCCGTGGTGGTTTCTTGCGCCTCTTTTGGGGGCGTGGATGAACTTCGTGCTGACGTTCTTTGCCTACGACACGCTGGCCGCCGCCATGGCGTCCGTGTTCGGTCCGGAGGGCATCTTGTCTTCCCCGTTCTGGTTTGTCGCCGAGGGCGCCATCGCCGGGCTCGTCATCGGCTTCGCCGCCACACGGTTCGGTGGCGAGGGACCCGAGACCGTTGCCCAAACCGCGGCCGTCCGGTAAATCGGCGACCACTCGCGCCGCTCTGCCAGGGCAACGCGTTTGTAACGTGAACGAGGAAAACGCGGCCGGTTTTGCCGGGCCGTCAAGGCGCGCGAACGGGAAACCTGCACTCGATCGCCTTGTTCTTCCGTCTCGCATCCTCCGCGCAATCGACGATCGTGCGGCCGTAGTTCTGCCAGATGTGGGCGCTCCAGCCGCTGGTCGGATCGTGGAGCGGCACGATCTGGAATTGTTGCTCAAGCAGCACACCGAGCATAAAGAAGGCGGGTACGGCGACGGCCAGCGCGAGCGCCGACAATCGAAAGCGATACCGGCGCTGCGTGTCTGCCCAGCGGTGGAAGTCGGCCGTGACTTTCCGATTATTGTCCTCGACACATTTCGCGGTTTCGCCTGTTGCGGCTTCCCGCGCAGCCAGCACCTTATCGAGCGCGGCTCCGGTTTTCTCCGCCCCGGACGCGAACTTCTCCATGGCAAGGGTAAGCTCGTCGACTTTCCCACTTAGCTCGACCAAATTAACGCCCGGTTCCTTGCCGAGGCGCGCGCAAATGCGGCGCGTCAGATCAAGGACGTTTGCAAGTGTTGCGATTTCATCGGCCGGGACGCGTTCCGGATCGGGGTCGCCCCCAGTACCGCCGCCCGGCAGATCCTTCGCGCCATCACTTCCGGCTGGCTGAGATGGATCGCCCGTGTTCGCCACGAGGCTCTCCGATGCTGTCTCCCCGCGATCCTCACCCGGGACTTCCCCGGCGGGCGCCGCGCTTCTCGGAGCGCCAATTGCCGAAGCGCGTGTCCATCCGGCGGGCCTTAATGCTTCATTGGCCCCAGGATCGCGATTGCCTGCCAATTGTTCAAGTTTCTCCGTCATAACGCTTTTCCTCCAAAGGGCAGTTTGAATTGCGGCCACAATCTCTTTTCGTAGCCTTCCGCGGCGCGTTGCTTGCGGATGACGAACGGATTGGGATCTGCAAGGTTGCGGGAATCCCAGCGGTGCCAGTAGCGCGCGTGGTGGAGATGGAGTGCATCGCGCGGCATGTCCTTGGGCGAGGCGATGACGTATTGGTGGTCGGGGCCAAGCGTCATGAGTTCGTCGGGGGTGATCAGGCGCTCGCGCACCAGGGCGCGGGAATCGCCGGCCTGCCATTGCGTGTTGGCGGTGACGATTCGGTTCTCGGCGATGGTGCCGGAACGGTTCTCGGTCCGGGCCTCGTAGGTGGCGGTGCCGATGGCCTTGGAGAGTTCCTCCGCGCCCTCGGCGTCGGTGCGCGGAAAGCCCAGGATCTGGACCAGTTCGGCGAGATGCAGGAGGGTCTTGCGGGGCTCCTTGCCCCAGCTCGAATCGAGCGCCGAGATGGACTGGGCGAAGCACCAGAAGTGAACGCCCTTGCCGGCGGCCATGGTGTAGCCGTCCATGACCGGCTTGAGGTAGCCGAGCCGCGGCATCTCGTCGATGACGATCAGCAGGTCGCGCTCAAGCGGCTTTATACCTGCGACGGCGTTGGGGATGGCGACCCACAGGCGCAGCCAGCCCTTGACGTGCTCGATGGTCTCTTCCGGCGCAACGACGAACAAGTCGGTATTGCCCTCCGCCAGATCCAAGGGATCGAAGCTGGAGGTTTGCGTATGGGCGAGCAATTCAGGGTAGTTCAGGAAGGCGAGCTGGTTGGCGATGGTCATGAAATTGCTGCCGCCTTCCTCATCGCCGACCTGGGCCTGGCGCTCAACCGCGATATGGGTGAGCCCGCCGGCAAAGCGGTCCATTGAGGCCACCCCCTCGGCAAAATCATCCCGTTCCTTCGGTGGCATCGAGAGCATCTCGTAAAGGGTGGACAGGTTTTGCCTCTCGGCCGGTTCCTGGAAACGGACCCATGCCATGTAACCCGCGACGATAGCGCGCGCGGACTCATAGAAATGCTTGCCGGCGTTATGAGCATCAGGACGCGGCGGCGTGAGCAGAGCGTCCAGGAGGACATAGATGTCGCGCACGGCGAGGCTTTCATCGTCTCGAATGAAGTCGAGCGGGTTGTAGAGCACGCTTTCGACATCCGGCAGATGGGTTTCGTTGAACTTCTTGTGCTTGGCCACCACCCCGAAGGGATCGATCAGCAGAGCCCGGCGGCCCAACTCGCGCCTGCGCCGCGCGGCGATGCACCAGAGCTCGCCGCGCGGGTCTATGGTGACCGTCGATCCCTGGAACCCCCGGTCGCCGGGCGACAGCAGGTTAAGGGCGATGAGAGCGCCCTTGCCGACGCGGGGCGGCGCCACGGTGATGGCGGAGCCTTCCAGGGACCAGCCGATCAGCTTGGCGTTGCGGCCCGCGCCCCACTGGCCGAGCAGGATGCCCCGGCGTTTGGCCAGGCGGCGCAGAAACCTTCGGCCGAGCAGCTTCGACTTGCCATAAAGATCGGACTCGGCCCGCTGCCGCCGCTTGCCGCTCTCCAGGTATTTGAAGCTGTCGATCAGGACCTCGAACCACAGCATGAAAGAAATCGCGAAGCCCGGTGGCGGCACGGCGATCAAGGCCAGTTCATAGCCGCTCAGACGCGTGAGCCGGTCGACGAAGCCCGGGAAGGATGAGGCCTCGAGCACGGGACGGACGATCTCCATCCAGACCGACGCGGCGCAGATCATCATTGCGGCCCCGTAGAGCCCGAAACGGACCCAGGCGCCCTTCTCCTGGCGGCCGGTGGCAAAGTAGGCCAGCAGTACCAGGGTAAGAACGGCGCCGAGAATGGCGAGGCTGATATGGGAGGAGCGGAGACGCTCCAGCAGGTAGGCTGAACAGCCGGCGCCCGCGGCAAGCAGCAGGACAGAGATGCAGATCGGCAGGAAACGCACAGGTTTCAAACTCCTTCATTGGTTGCAGGCGTAATTCCAGACCGATCCGGAGGGCGTTCGTCGACGCCTCCGATCCGGCATCGCCCGCCGTGTGTTGCGGTATGGATATTTCGATCTGTGTGAATCATTACCGGCTCCCGGCAATGCCGCCGCCGCGCCGCGGCCCCGCGCCGATCCGCAAACCGCCCACCCGCGAGATGGCGCCGGCGGCAGCACCTCCGACCCGCTCGCCGCCGTCCTCGCCCGTACTGCCTCTGCCGCCGATCCAGTCGAGGACGGCCGAGGGCAGCAGGTCGATGAGCTTGAACGAGGCGTTCATCAGCCCGTAGGCGATCATCACGTAGAGGGTGAGCATGGCGAGGAAGCCGATGGGACCGAGGCCGCCCGACGCGCCCGCGTCGCGCATCTGCGGCAGCCAGACCTCGTTGAACAGCCCGATCCCGGCCAGGAACACGAAATAGCCCGCAATCAGGCCGAACAGCATCAGCGGCGGGCGCAGGATCAGCCCGGGCAGGAACAGCCAGCCCAGGCGGGTGGCCTGTGTCGCGAGCCGGTTGCCGTCGCCGCGCGTCACATGGGCGGCGGCGAACACGGTGACGGCCAGTACCGCCACGGCGACGGTCACGATCCAGCCGAGGATGGCAAACAGGAAACGGATGAAGGGCAGTGCCGGCAGCAGGTAGGCGAGCACCGCGCCGGCCATCAGCAGGAGCCCGAGCACGGTGGAGACGAAGCCGTCGGCGACCTGCCAGACGGATTCGAACATATCGAGGCCCTTGCCGACGAAGGGCACGGATTCGAGCAGCCCCGATCCTGCCGCCGCACCCATCAGCGCGGCCGTGGCGGCCAGCGCCGCGTTCATCAGGCCGTGTCCGAGGGAAGCCAGATCAGCAATGGGATTGCCGCTGTCGGCGACGATCACGCTGTCGAGGTCGATGAACTCCATCACCCCCGCCGCCATGCCGCCACCGCCCGGCGCGGGCAACGCGGCGGCGCCACTGGCAGCGGCGGAAAACAGCATGGGCTGGTAGCCGCGCGACTGGACCAGGGCAGTCGTCAGTCCCTTGACGGCGGCATCGGCGGCGGGCGCCCATTGCCCCAGGCTCGGCGGCGGCAGGCTGACGCCCGGAATGTTATGAGCGGCGGCCTGGAACAGGCCGGTGCGGTGGGCGATGGTGTTGAAGAAGCTCGCGGCCGACATCCAGCTTGCCGCCTTGGCATCCTCGGCCACCACACGGGCAAGCTCCGCGCGTTCCTCGGAAGCGGCGCGGGCAAGCGCCGTATCGAGCACGCCCGCATAACGCTCGGCCAGGCCCCGGCCCTCAAGCAGGGCATCGAGATCGGGCAAGGGCCGGCCGTAGACGGGCGATCCGGTCACATAATGGCCGGCGAGATCGGTGGCGACGGCGCGGATCTCCGGCAGCAGCCCGGCCAGCGCGTTACGGTGCCCCTCGGCGGCGATGCCGCGTGCGCCTTCCGCCGCGAGCCCGGCGAAGCGGATCGCGCCGCACAGATCGCCCGGCATGCTGCGCCCGGCGCCGTCGTAATGCAGGATCCTCGCCCCGATGCGCCGGACCCGGACGGTTCCAGGGCTTTTGTAGGCCTCGTCGGACTCTCGGAGTTCTATATAGGGTGCATCCCCTGCGCGGGCGGCGCTGCCGTTGGCCGCATACCGGCAGGTCTCCAGGATCAGGGTTCGGGCGATGGCGGCGCGCCAGACCGTTTCACGGGGCCGGGGCGCGATGGGCTCGCCTTCGCCGAGCGCCTCTTCCGAGAACGGCTCCCAGACGGCGTTGGCGAAATCCCCTCCGAGATGGGCGAGGCCCACGACAGCGTGCTGGGCGCCGTTCATGCCGCCCGGCAGCGGCGCCATCAGGGCAACGGCGGCAACGATGCGCACGATCTCCCAGGCGCCGAAGCCGAAGCGGCCCTCGCGGGCGGTATCGAGGGTGCCGGCCACCGTGTGCCAGACCAGCAGGAACCCCGCCAGCGCCAGCACACCGCCGTTGAAGACGAACAGCATGCCGCCGAGCACGGAGCTGCGGCCCGCGCCGATATCGCCGAGAAAGGCCAGCACGTCCCGCGTAGCTTGGTCGGCATCGGCGAACAGGCCCCGGCCGATGGTCTGTGCCGCCGCCGGTTCCGCCAGCAGCAGCCCCGCGATACCCGTGGCTGCGAGCACCGTTCCCGCGAGCAGGATCAGAAGGCCGATACAGGAAAGGGCACGCTTCCTCTCCGATAACCGCAACCTGTTTGCTTTTGGTGTGTTGGCTACCGCGTCGTCTTTCCCCGTCTCATGCGTCACGTTCGGTGCAGAATTGGCCGGCACCGGGAGCCGAAACGGCCACATCCTCCGGACCAGCTCGGCCGAAGACCGCACCGCATCCGTGAGCGGGCGAGTCAATTCCGGGGCGAACAGGAAGCGGAGCGCGCTCATGGCGGTCAGTTCGCTCCGGCGGCCGGGTTGGCGAGGCCGGGCAGAAGGCGCATGCCTTCGGCAGCCAACGCCAGCCCAGTGGCGCCGATGGCGCCACGCCGTTCATCGAGCCGGTAGCGGCGCCAGTCGAGCATCAGCGAGACCGCTTGCAGGGTGACCAGCTCGCGCAGCAGGTTCTCCTGGCTCATCGCTTGCAGACCGACGAACCAGCCGGGGTTCTCGAACCGGCGGCTGGCGAGCAGCTCCAGAAGCTCATAGCGGCTGACCGGGGTTGCCGCATTGCGTCCCGGCGCGGCCAGAGCGGCCCAGGCTCCGAGCGCGGCGCCCGGTGCGCGCAATGCGCGGGCATGGGCGAAGTAGTCGCCGGCCAGCGCGGCGCGGGCGTCGGCGGAGCGGGCGAGCAGGATGCGGCGGCGCTCCTGATCGGTCTCGGCGGAGGCCAGCGCCGGCGGGTCGTGCACCACGGGGACGGCGAGATTGCGCGACAGCTCGACCGCCGTGCGCAGTTCCGCTTCGTTCGCGAAGGTGCGCCGGTCGAACAGGTTTCCGGCTTTGAGATCGGCGGCGTGGAGCGCATCCCCGCCCCGGCAGAGCGCGGCATCCTCCCCGGCCCGCGCGCCGTTGCAATAGGTGCTCGTCAGGCTCTCGAAGCGGGCCGCGTTGCCGGCGGCGGCGCCGGCATCGGGAACGGCGGCGCGGTCGCCCGCGATACGCCCCGTCTCAGCGTCCGCGGCTCGCCCATAGGCGCTTTCGGCCGCTTGCCGTGCCGCGGCAAGCCCAGCCAGGCCGGTGATGGCGGCGCAGCCGCTGTCCGTCGGCCGGCGGGCGCGCATGGCCCTGGTTTCCTCGACCTCGCGGGCGATCTGCGCCTGAAGCTTGGTCTGGGCGTCGAGCGCGCCGGTCACCGCCTTGGCGCTTTGCGCCGCATAACCCGAGAGCTGGCCCGTTTGCAGGCGCAGCGCCTCGACGATCGTGGCTTCCATGACGTCGATTTCACGGGTGAGACCGGCGAGCACGCGGCTCGCCTCGGCCCGGTCGTTGTCGGTCGGATCGCACGGCGAATGGGCGTGCGCGGGCGGAACCGCCAACCTTGCGGTCAGCGCCGTGGCAAGGATCACGGCATGGAAGACCGTGCGGCAACGAACGGGGGTACTCATTGCCCACCTCCCAGGATGCTGCGGAAGCGTTCGGCGTTGACCCCACTGTCTTGCAGGATGTTGCCGTTCCGGGCGTCGGTATCGAGCCCCGGCAGGCGGTGCAGACCCGGCAACCGGGGCAGCCGTGACGTATAGACCGAGGCGTCCAGCGTGCGCCCGACATAGCCGCGGTAGGTGTTCCGCGCGATCTCACAGACCCGGCGCTGCGCGAGACCGAGGATTTCCTCGAGCGCGCGGCCGGGATCGAACAGCACGTCGAAGGCCCGGTAGTTGAAGAGGTCCTCCAGGCAGGAGAAGTCGAGGATCGAGTCCGGATCGCGAATACCCTGATCGGGATTGCGGATAACGGCGAGATCCTGCTCGACGCCCCGCGCGGCGCTCGCCGCCAGCGCCTCGCGGATCCCGGGATCGCAGCCCGCTTCAAGTGCGGCGGGCGGCGGCGCCTGGGCCAGGGCCGGCGAGACTCCGGGAACGGAGGCGAGCACCGGCGCCAGAAGCGCCAGTGCCGCGAGCGCGAGACCCGCGCGCCCGTTCATCACTGCCCCCCGAGCCCTAAAGCGCCGTCCGGTACCACGCCATTGGCCTCCCCGGCTGGTGCGGGCGTGCCGGTGGTCTCGCCGGGATCCTCGTTTTCCACCACCTCGCCCACGTCTTCCACGTCTTCCACGCGGCCGTCGTCCTGGCGCGGGGACAGCACGTTGACGCGGCCTTGCGGTCCCGCGACGACGATTTCCGTAACCCGGCGGCTTTCGCCCTTCTTGTCCTGATATTCGTGGCTGGTAATGCGCCCTTCGATCAGCAGCGCGGCACCCTTGCGGATCAACTTTTCGACTGCCGCGACGGCGGCGCCGAACACAACGATCCGGTGCCACTGGGTGGCCTCACCCGTCCCGCCGTCCTGGCGCCGCCATTTATCCGTGGTGGCCAGACTGAATGTGGCGGTTTTGTCGCCGCTCTTCATCGTGCGGATCTGGGGGTCGCGCCCCGCGTGGCCCAGCAACATCACCCGGTTCATGTTCAACATCGTTTATTCCTCCGTTTCGGTTGATTGGCTGGCCGGTACGGACCGGCCGGTGGAAACCGCCGCGGCCGGATCATCACCGGCCGGCTTGAAGGCGGATTCGGTGGTTTCGGCTGCCAGCGCGAGCTCCGCCGCGAGGCGGTCGAGCACGTCTTCCTCGGTGGCGCCGGCACGGATGCCCGCCGCCGCAAGGCGGCCAAGCTCGGCGCCGATGCGGGCACGCGCGGTCCCCGTGGGGAAGGCCCGGGCCAGCACGGCCCGCGCTTTGGCCGGGGCCAGCCGCGCCTGAAGACGCGACCGCAGCGCCACGTCGGCGGGGCTGGTGGTCAGCGCCCAAAGTTCGGCCGGTCCCGGCGTATTGACGACCAGTTGCTCAAAGCGCCCGCGCGCATCGCTGGCGATAAGAAGTACCGGCGCGCCGTCCCTGCCGGGTCCCGGCAGGCGGTAGCGGATGGCGTCCTGGAGGGTCTCGCTCAGTGCGAATATCCCGGACAGCGCCTCGATCTCACGGGCCTTGCCGCCCGCGCCGAGGATCCAGTAGCGGTTGGCAAGCTCGGTCAGCGCGCCGTGTCTGACGTCAGCGCCTTTGGGACGAATTGAGGTAATTGCATAACGGAGGATTTCTGGCTCATCGTAGTGACCGAAGGGAACGAAGATGAGACAGAAATCAATGAGCAAGAACGACCCGGCGGAGAGAACGGTTCGGGATATTCGGCGCAAGACACGCAAGCAGTATACGGCTGAGGAGAAGATCCGGATCGTGGTGTCGGGCCTGCGCGGCGAGGAGAGCATCGCCGCCTTGTGCCGCCGCGAGGGCATCGCCGAGGGTCTGTATTACAGCTGGTCGAAAGAGTTTTTGGAAGCGGGCAAGAAGCGGCTCGCCGGCGACACCGGGCGCCAAGCGACCTCGGGCGAGGTTAAAGGCCTGCGCCAGGAGATGCGCGACTTGAAGGAGTTGGTCGCCGAACTTTCGCTGGAGAACCGTCTTCTCAAAAAAAACATGATCGGGCATGGGGGAGGCGAGGAATGAGGTATCCCGCATCCGAGAAGCTGGAGATCATCCGCCTGGTCGAGCAGTCCCACCTGGGCGTCGGGTCCACTTTGGACAAGCTGGGCATTCCGAAGACCACCTTTTATCGCTGGTACGATCGCTTTCTGGCCTTTGGCGACGCCGGTCTTGAGGATCGCAACAGCAGCCCGGGCCGGGTGTGGAACCGGATCCCGGATGATGTCCGGGGGCAGATCATCGATCTTGCCCTGGAGGAGACGCAACTGTCGCCCCGGGAACTGGCCGTCAGGTTTACGGACACCAGGGGCTACTTTGTCTCGGAAGCCTCGGTTTACCGGCTTCTCAAGGCCCACGGCCTGATCACCAGCCCCGCTTTCGTGGTCATCAAGGCAGCCGATGAGTTCCGCGACAAGACCACGGCGCCGAACCAGCTGTGGCAGACCGACTTCACCTATCTCAAGGTCATCGGCTGGGGCTGGTTTTACCTGTCGACCATCCTGGACGACTATTCCCGCTACATAATTGCTTGGAAGCTCTGCACCAACATGACGGCGGACGATGTGACGGCAACACTGAAGTTGGCGCTAGAAGCCTCAGGCTGCAATCGCGCCAATGTCGTCCACAAGCCGAGGCTGCTCAGCGACAACGGCTCGTCCTATATCTCCGGCGATCTGGCTGAATGGCTCGAGGACCACGGTATGGATCACGTTCGGGGCGCACCGTATCACCCGCAAACCCAGGGCAAGATCGAGCGCTGGCATCAAACGCTGAAGAACCGGATCCTGCTTGAAAATTATTATCTGCCCGTCGGCATCGCTGTCTTCATCGCCTTCGTCGATCACTACAACAACCAACGCTACCACGAGAGCATAGGCAACGTAACTCCAGCCGACGCCTACTTTGGACGCCACACCGCCATCATCGAAAAGAGAAAAAAGATCAAAAACTGACCACCCAAAACCGCCGCTTGAACCATCAACGCCAAGCGGCTTAACATCAAACAAAGATGAGCCATATCCTCCCTTATGAAACACGCTCAACAGTCCCATTTGTTTTGATGACGGACACGAGCGCGGCGCACGGGACCGCTATTTTGTCGATATCTATGAGGATATGGCATACGTCACGATCTCCTACGATCCACCGAGACCCTGGCCGTTCCGTTGGGAGCGCAACCGGATGCGCGGCGAGATCCGGCTCGACCTTGTCGCGTTCCGACACGCAGTCAGTCATGGTCAGTCCGTGCTCGAAAGACGACTACCGAAGGGAGAAATGCTATTGACCGAGAACGGCGGCTAAGGCGTGCCGCAAGAGATCGTGCTGCCGACTTCGACAATTTAGTTTCTGGGTGGCAACATCGCTTGCCCAAATAAATCAGGCACGTATATGCGTTTCCTTTACGGTGGGGAATGTCCCAGTCTGTGTTGAAACTCGCCTGAGCGGCGCTGCTTGATGGGAGGTTATGCTGCGTCCTTCAACTGGTCAAGTTTGGCTTTTTCGCGGTGATCGATGAGAGCTTGCTTGAGAATGGGCAGTTGCTTGTATGCTTTGATGCGGCGAAAGCCTTTCTGCGCTTCGAACATCCCGGCGGAAGTCCAGCGCAAGGCCATTTTTGCATCCCGCCAGCGCTTCACATTTCGGCAGACGCGGCGGATAACGCTGTTCATGGATTCAATGATGTTGGTACTGGCCAGTGAGCGCCGCAATTCCAACGGAAGGCCAAGTCTGACGACAGTCAGGATTTCATCGATGCCTTCGAGGATCGATTTCGACACATCCGGCGCTTCCATCTCCAGCCTCCGCGCCAGATTGCGCATCAAGCGCTCAGCCTTGTCGGCGTCATCCAGTTCCCATGCCTGCTTCAGAGCACGTCGCACAGCTGCGTGATGCTTCGGGTCGAGCCTGTCGGTAATGTTGCGAGCCTTGTGGATCTGGCAACGCTGAATGGGGATGTCTGCGCCGAAGGTACGCCGGATGGCCTTGGTGAGCGCTTTGGCACCGTCCACGATGAAGAGGTAACAGCCCTCCGGATCAAGGCCGCGCTCAATCAGGTTATCGAGCAGGGCCTGCACGGTAGCGGTGTTCTCTGTGGCCCCCTCAATGACGCCCAGAGGGTGCTTTTCCCCCAAAACGTCAATGCCGACGGCTCCGATCATCAATAGGCGATCGTCCAGAGCAGTCCGTCGATCTGGATCGCAATGATGTCGTGCTCGGACAGATCGGACCCCATCCAATCATTGAAATGCGCCTGCGTCAGGGCCTTGAAGCGACGTGAGACCGCAGACTTTGAAAGCCCGCTGCCAACTTGTGCCGGAACCCGGGCTTCCGGCAGGCGCACCGCCCGGCCAAATTGTCGGGTCGCGACGTTCATCACCATCAGGTTCACGGCCCACTGATCGAGAAAGCCGCCAGCGGCAATCTCTTCCCAACTCGGCAGCGTCATCTCTTTACCCGTCGCCTTGTTGCGGACACGCGGGCGATCAACTTCGATCTTGCCCCCATGGAACCCAACCTGCGCCTTGGCCTGACCCCATCGGTAGCCAGGCTTGTCTGGACGGTGCTCATATCGCCCACCCGCAAGCGTGTCCACGTCTTCTCCCAGCATCTGTGTCAGGCTTTCAATGCCAGCCATCAGGCAGAACCGCTCAAAGCTCGCCCCGACCGCGTCAAAGGCCTCTTTAACAAGGGCGTGAACATTCGCCGCACTGGCCAGCGCGGTCGCGGATGTGGTAGTCGTCTTCATGGTGTTGCTTCCTTTCTTGGTTTAAGCACCCCGAGCCTACGGCTCAGGGGAAGCAACGCCACCCTAATTCAAAGTTTCAACAAATACCGGGACATCCCCTTACGGTGACTTCGAAGAGGTTGAATATACTTACATCGATGCGGCAGCGGCCGCATCTCGGCGCCAAGCCGACCTGGCCAGTAGGTCGTAAATACAGGTGCTCCTGAAAGACTGACCCGGAGCCCCCATACGAACCTCGGCCGCATGTGGGTGTATTGCGATTTAGGTGCCTTGCGGCGCGTTCAGTCTGCTGGGATGGTCCGGTGCCAAGCGCGACACAGAAAAGCGGCTCATCGGCGATCAGCACCGGCAATCCGATAGCATTGCGGATCAAATGATCAGTATTGCCAAGGAGCGCGCCGCCCCCGGTCAAGACGATGCCTCAACCGACAGTCTTCAGATGCCCGTTCGGACGACTCCCACAGCACTCTCTCGTCAGGTCCATGAACAGCTGGATTGCATTCGCCACCAACTGGCTTCTTTGCTGATGCCCAACGCCCTTCTCCCGGAACGTATGACCACGGATGAGTGCCTCGGCGAAGTGATGGAGTCCTTCCCCAGCAGGCTGATGACGCATGCCGGCTTCCCATGGCCACACAGAGAGTATACGTTGACCACCGTTCGGGACGTTATCTGACGAATATCCACTCAAGTTCATTCGTGGCGTCGGCCCCCTGGGATGTCGAAAAAGACGGTTGCGTACTTTCCAAGGCTGATAGCGCGCTTTTTCAAGAGGCAATCAGATGCAGGTAAACCAGGAGAAAATTAAGCTAGCTCTGGGGGGTGCTGTTGGTGGTGGAATTGTATTGGCCATCATCGGATTCAGTTGGGCTGGATGGGTTACAGCGGGTACTGCTCAGGAAATGGCGAGGCAAATGGCTGATGACGCCGTCGTCGCCCGATTGGCGCCGATTTGTGTCGAGCAGTTTAACCAAGTATCGGAGAAAGATGAGAAGCTCAAAATGTTGAACGAAACAGATTCCTGGCAGAGAGGTGACTTTGTAGTAAAACAGGGTTGGGCCACAATGCCTGGCGAAAAGGAAGCCGACAGCGCGGTTGCTGTAAAATGTGCGGTATTGCTTGCGGAACTCGGTCAGTAGACATCCTCTGTCCTTCGCTTCCGCGGACCTGTATCAATCGGCATTCGGCAGTGCTAGCAGCCTGTCGGACTTGAGCCGGGAGTCGAAATAGGATTCGATGGTATCAGTTGATTTGCCCGCGCGTGATGGAGGCCGTCATGAGCAATTTCCGACCGGTCGACCGGGAGACGGGGTTTCTGCTGCCGCCGTCGGTGGAGGAATGGCTTCCCGAGCGGCATCTGGCGCGCTTCGTGGTCGAGGTGATCGAGCAGTTGGACCTCTCGGCGTTCGTGAAGGCCTATCGCGGCTCGGGCTCGGCGTCCTATCACCCGAGCATGCTGCTGGGGCTTCTGGTCTACGGCTATGCCACGGGGGTGTTTTCGAGCCGCAAGTTGGAGCGCGCGACCTATGATTCTGTCGCTTTCCGCTTCATCGCGGCCAACGATCATCCCGACCACGATACCATCGCCGCGTTCCGGCGGCGTTTTCTCGACCGGATCGAAGGGCTGTTCGTCGAGGTGCTGCTGCTGGCCCGGGAAGCCGGGGTGCTGAAGCTCGGCACGGTGGCGCTGGACGGCACCAAGGTGCACGCCAACGCGAGCCGGCACAGCGCGCTGTCGTGGAAACACGCCTGCGAGCTCGAAGCCCGGTTGAAGGCCGAGGTGGCGGAGTTGATGGCGTTGGCGGAGGCGGCCGATGGGGCGGATGTGCCCGACGGGATGTCGGTGCCCGAGGAACTGGCCCGGCGCGAGGATCGTCTGGCCCGCATCGCCGAGGCCAAGGCGGTGATCGAGGCGCGGGCGCGCGAACGCCTTGAGCGGGAACGGGCCGAGTACGAGGCGAAGCTCGAGGCGCGCGCGGAGAAGGCCGAGAAGACGGGCCGCAAGCCGGGCGGCCGTCCACCCGAGCCGCCGGTGGCCGGGCCCGGGCCGAAGGACCAGGTCAATCTGACCGACGCGGACTCGCGCATCATGCCGGTGGCCGGCGGCGGCTTCGAACAGGCCTACAACGCCCAAGCCCTGGTGGCGGCCGACAGCCTGCTGGTGGTCACCAACGACGTGGTCCAGGCCCCCAACGACAAGCGACAAATCGAGCCGGCGCTGGAAGCGCTCGCCCGCCTTCCCGAGGCGCTGGGCGCGCCCGAGACCCTGCTGGCGGACAGCGGCTACTTCAGCGAGGCCAACGTGAACGCCTGCGCCGAGGCCGAGATCGCGCCGTTGATCACGCCCGGCCGGGAACGCCATCATCTCTCCTGGAAGGACCGCTTCGCCGGCGCGCCGCCGCCCCCGGAGAACCCGACGCCGCTGGAAGCGATGACACATCGACTGGCGACGCCCGAGGGCCGGCAACTCTACGCCCTGCGCAAGCAAACGCCGGAACCGGTGTTCGGCATCATCAAATCGGCCATGGGCTTCCGCCAGTTCTCGCTACGCGGCCTGGACAAGGTCACGGGCGAATGGAACCTGGTGACCCTGGCCTGGAACATAAAGAGAATGTTCACCTTGCAATACGCTTGAGCAGGCGGCCGGACTCCGTACCTCGCGAAAAGGAATAAGAGTATGCTCGCCTTGCGGCACGCGCGAGCAAGCGAACGTACTTCGTGCCCTCACGAGAGGGCATAAGAGTATACTCACCCTGCGGTACGCGCGGCCAAGCGACCGCACTCCGTGTCCTCACGAAAGGCGCTCGATCCCATGACCTCTCCACATCGCGATCCGTCCACACCCATTCTCGCGGACCTCAGTCCGACAGGCTGCTAGCGGTCGAGAAAACTCTGTAGCCTGCGCGAACGCTTCGGATGTTTGAGGGTTCTCAAGGCCTTGGCCTCGATTTGACGTATGCGCTCGCGAGTGGCGGCAAACTGTTGGCCGATCTGCTCCAAGGTTTTCTCTTCATCCACACCGATGCCAAATCGCATACGAACGATGCGCTCTTCGCGTGGTGTTAGCGCTTCCAACATTCTGCTCGTCGCGTGGCGCAAGTTCACTCGGATGACCGCATCGAGAGGATCGATGGCATCCTTGTCCTCGATAAGATCGCCAAGACGCAAATCCTCCTCTTCGCCCACCGGCATATCCATGCTGATCGGTTCCTTGGCGATCTTCAGGACCTTGTGAACCTTTGCCAAGGGCATGTGAAGTTTTGCGGCGAGTTCTTCCGGCGTTGGCTCGCGACCGAACTCATGCTGCATCTGGCGCGACGTGCGCACGAGCTTGTTGTTGGTCTCGATTATGTGCACCGGAAGGCGGATGGTGCGGGCCTGGTCAGCAACCGAGCGGGTGACCGCCTGGCGGATCCACCAGGTGGCGTAGGTCGAGAACTTGTAGCCGCGACGATAATCGAACTTGTCCACGGCCTTCATCAGGCCGATGTTACCCTCCTGGATCAGATCGAGGAGCTGGAGACCGCGGTTGGTGTATTTATTGGCGATAGAGATCATCAGGCGCAGGTTGGCCTCGACCATCTCCTTCTTGGCCCGGCCGGCCTCGCGTTCGCCCTTCTGCACCGTGGTGACGGTGCGCTTGAATTCGCCGATCGGCAGGCCCGTCTCTCTCACCACATAGGCGATGCGCTCGCGGATACCCTTGATCTCGTCGCGCTCTTTGCTGGGGAACGCGGCCCAGCCCTTGCCCTTGAGCCGGCGCACGCGGGAGAGCCAGCGCGGATCGAGCTCGCAGCCGACGTAAATTTTGATGAAGTCGGCCCGTGCCACACCATGGGCATCGGCTAGCCGCAAGAGCCGCCCCTCCAGGCCGATCAAGCGCCGGTTGATGCCGTAGAGCTGATCGACGAGGGCCTCGATCCGGCTATTGTGGAGCTGGACGTCCTTGACCAGCTCCGCCAGCTCGTCGCGCAGCTTTTGGTAACGCTTCTCCTGCTGCGGCGTCAGTTCCTGATGCTTTAGCGCCGCCTCTACGCGCAGGACCTGTACCTTCTCGAAGCGCTTGTACGTCTTGGCTATCTTATCAAAGGTCTCGAGCACGTGGGGCTTCAGCGCCAGTTCCATGGCAGTGGGGGTAAGGTTGCCTTCCTCCTCCTCGTCGTCGTTTTCGCCCTTCTCGTCCTTGCCTTCGGATATACCCGTGTCGGCTTTCAATGCCTTATACCATCGAGCATTGAAGGAGACTCATTTAGGGGATTCCCAAACGGCAAGAAGTCTGAATCAATGAGGCGAACTGATACGGAGGTTCGCTATGGGCAGAGCGGTTGCGTTACGGGAAGATTTTGATGGTCCGGCGCTTCGGCGGTTAGCCAAGGCGTCGAAGGATGCTGGACAGAGCCGGCGGCTTCTTGCGCTGGCTGAGATTTACGATGGTGGCCGTCGCACGGAGGCGGCGCGGATCGGTACTGTCGGGCTCCAGGTGGTCCGTGACTGGGTTCTCCGTTTCAACGCCAAGGGGCCGGATGGTCTGATTGACGGCAAGGCGACAGGCAAGCCGGCCAAGCTCAATGACAGGCAGCGACAAGCGCTCGCTCGGCTTGTTGAGAGCGGACCGATTCCGGCGATCCACGGTGTCGTGCGTTGGCGCCGAAAGGACCTGGCGCATTGGATATTCGAAGAGTTCCGCATTTCGGTTGATGAGACGACGGTGGGCCGTGAATTGAGGGCGCTGGGGTTTCGCAAGATATCGGCGCGACCACGCCACAAGGGGCAGAACGAGTTTGCCGTCGAGGATTTTAAAAAAACTTCCCCGCCGGGTTGGGGGAGATCCGAGCCAGGCTCCCGGCCAACACCGCGATAGAAATTTGGTGGCAAGATGAGGCCCGGGTCGGCCAGAAAACCATGCTCACCCGGCGCTGGGCGCGACGCGGCAGCCGACCCACGGCGCTCCGGGACCAACGCACGAAGTCGGCCTATATCTTTGGTGCCATCTGTCCCGCGCGCGGTGTCGGTGCGGGCCTTGTCCTGCCCCGCTGCAACACTCAGGCCATGCAATGGCATCTTGATGAAATCTCGGCCCTGGTGACACCAGGCGCTCACGCTGTACTCATCATCGACCGGGCCGGATGGCACACCACCGGCAGGCTCGAGATCCCATCCAACATCACATTGATGTTCTTGCCACCAAGAGCGCCCGAGCTGAACCCCGTCGAAAACATATGGCAGTTCATGCGCGATAACTGGCTTTCCAACAGGATATTCAAGACCTACGACGATATCGTCGCGCTGTGTTGCGAAGCCTGGAACAGGCTCATCGATCAACCCTGGAAGATCATGTCGATCGGACGCCGAAAATGGGCCCATGGGTTCTGATTAATGCCCGTTGGTATTAGCGCGCCGCCTTCACCGTTGGAATTTGGTGTGGGCCACTTGCTCCAGGTAGGCAACTGACCCACGAAGATGGGGACCGGGACCCGATAAGCGCCGGGAGCGCCGGAGAAGCCGTCGGCAGGGGCGGATCAAGGGCGAGGTGGAGATGTCGGCGAACCCGATCGGTGCCCACTAGGTCGACCGTAATATGGCCGACTGCGGGGCGAACCGACAGGCGGTGATCCCCGGACGGTAAATTGGGCGTGCCAGGGACATGGAAGATCGACCTGTAATTCCTGACCTTGGCACGCCCCCCGGATCTTCGAAGAAATTCTTCCCGCATAAGAGTGAATTTTTTGAGCCTAACAGGGAATTCTTGGCCCGGAACCGGGAATTTGCGATCTCTGCTTGCAGGTACGCGGTTGGTCCCGTGCCATCACTCACTCGCTGGGCAGAATTTACGGCGCTTTTGACATTGGAGAGCAAGTTCCGCACCCGGGGGAATGTTCGGTAATAACACTTCCATGGGTGGGTCCTACGCGCACCGTCGCATGCCCGTCACCCGGACTTTCCCGGGCGCCAATGAAGACGCTGGGCCGTGAAAACGGAGACCCTGTTTACAAGATTACCCTGTTCTTGGTTTACAAGATCACCCTGCGCTTGGCCTCGCTGCTGCCAACTCATCGGCGTCTAGCTACAAGCCAATCGTTTTATGCGCGTAACAAATTGCGATAGCATGACTTGGGCCCGGCCGGGAGCCCCCTGGTGGCACCCGGTTCGGCTGAGGGCAAGGGGGGCAAGCACTGACGTGACGCTGTTTCTGCACGGGGCATTCGCTGGAGAGCGTTTCTTGGTGTGGGGAGAGGTACCCCCGAAGCAAGCGGCACCCGTCAGGAAGCCCCGTGGCCGGCGGCCGAAGGTGCCGCCGCCACCACCCTCTCCGTTCGACCCCGGACCCGAAGTCTTGGCCGCGGCCCTTTCCGCCGGGTGGCCGGAGATCGATAGTCCGCCTGCCGACAAGGTGGTCGTCTGGTTGCCCTCGAAAGGTGCCAGGCCGGTGGCGTCCCGTCCCCTGATCGAGGACCCGCCGGAAGCGACGGGCGGGATCACGATCGCGCCGTGGACGGTCTCCGCCCTGGTCGTGCCCATTGTGGACGCGGTTTATTTGCTGAGCCGCTGCGCCGGCCGGAGCCGCCTTGCGCCGGGCGTTTTCGTGGCCGACGATCTGGCGTTCTGGGCTGAGGCTCTGCGGTTCGCGGGCGCCCTGGTGGCGCGCGGGAGCTTCCTTCCCGACCTGATCGAAGAAGACAACGTGTTCCTAGCGCGCTGGCGCCCGGTCGTGCTGGGAAAGGAACGCGGTGTTCAAGCCCGGTTAGCGGACGCCATGCCCGACTCCTGCCGGGCGGCCAGCCCAGGCTCGACTCCGCCAGACACCGGCCGGGCCTCGGTGTTGGGTGGATTCCTTGACGCCGCCTTGGACAGCCTCGTGCGCACGGCCGCGGCACCGAAGGCAGCGCCCATGACGGCGGCACGACCGGGGCGGGGATCCCAGAGTCGGCCCGGGGCAGCCGCGCTTGACACCGTGGACGACCGCTGGTTGGCGGCCTTGCGCGGCCCCGAACCCCGGGTCGATGGAAATCAGGAAGAGCTTGTCGCGCTCCGTCAGAGGTGTCGGGAGTGGCGCCGGCCGGTGGCGGTGGTTCACGAGGGGCCATTCCGCCTGTGTTTTCGCCTCGAGGAGCCGGCCCCGGAGGAGGACGAGGTTGAACGGCCGTGGAGCCCCGGTGAAGCGGCGTGGACTCTCCGCTACCTGATCCAGTCCAACAGCGACCCGAGCCTCATCGTGCCGGCCGCCGAGGCATGGCGCGCCCGAGGCCGGGCGGCGGCGGCGTTCAAGGCGGATGGTTTCGACGTCCGGGACTTCTTGCTGTCGTCCTTGGGCCGAGCGGTGCGGCTCTGCCCCGTTCTGGAGGATAGTCTGCGCGGCCGCCTGCCCGACCTTCACGTCACCGACGCCGCCGGTGCCGTGTCCTTCCTCACCGATCATGCTCTTGTCCTCGAGCAAGCTGGTTTCGGTGTGATGCTGCCGGCGTGGTGGACGGCCAAGAGCACCAAGCTGCGCCTCTCCGCCCGCGCCCAGGTCACGTCGCCGAAGATGCAGGGCGGCAATGGTCTCTCGCTCGACGAGATCGTTCGCTTCGACTGGCAAGTGGCGCTGGGAGACCAGAGCCTGTCGCGCGAGGACCTGATGGCGCTGGCCAAGCTGAAGGTGCCTTTGGTCCGCGTCCGCGGCCAATGGGTCTTGCTCGACGCCGAGGAAATCAAGGACGCGATAGCCCGTCTCAAGCGCAAGGACAAGGGGCTCACGGGCCGTGATGCGCTGCGCATCGCCCTGGGTGGACAGGCGGGTGGGTCGGCCGGCGGTGACGGCGTGGTATCCGGCGGCATCGAGGCGCGGGGCTGGATCGCCGATGTCCTGGCCCGTCTCGAGAACCGGGACACCATCGAGCCCCTGCCGGTGCCCAGTGCCTTCGAGGGTGAGCTCAGGCCGTACCAGGAGCGGGGATATGCATGGCTCCGATTTTTGCGCCGCTGGGGCCTTGGCGCCTGCCTTGCCGACGACATGGGGCTCGGCAAGACGGTGCAAACCCTGGCGCTGATCCTCTACGACCGAGAGAAGCCGGAGGATAGAGCGCCAGTCCTGCTGGTCTGCCCGACCTCGGTGATCGGCAACTGGCAGCGGGAGGCGGCCCGCTTCACGCCCGATCTGGCGGTCATGGTTCACCATGGCGGCGCCCGCGGCCGTGGTAAGGCCCTGCGCAAGACGGCATTCAAGCACGACGTGGTGATCACCAGCTACGCCTTGCTCCAGCGGGACGTCACGGCGCTGGACGCGGTGCCCTGGAAAGGCGTCGTCCTCGACGAGGCGCAAAACATCAAGAACCCGGAGACCAAGCAGGCCCGTGCCGCGCGCGCGCTGACGGCTGGCTATCGGATCGCGCTCACCGGCACACCGGTTGAGAACAACGTGGGCGACCTCTGGTCGGTCATGGAGTTCCTCAACCCGGGTCTCCTCGGCACCCAGGCGGACTTCAAGCGCCGATTTTTTGTGCCCATCCAGGCGAACAGTGATGTTCAGGCCATCGAGCGGCTCAAAGCGCTGACCGGCCCGTTCATTCTGCGCCGGTTGAAGAGCGACAAGACCATCATCGCCGATCTTCCGGAGAAGATGGAGATGAAGGTCTATTGCAACCTGACCCGGGAGCAGGGCTCGCTCTATGCGGCCGTGGTGGATGAGGCCATGGAGACCCTGACCGCGGCCGATGGCATCCGGCGCAGGGGCGTGGTGCTGGCAACGCTGTCCAAGCTCAAGCAGGTGTGCAACCACCCGGCCCAGTTCCTGGGCGACAATTCGACCGTGCCCGGGCGCTCGGGCAAGCTGGCACGGCTCGTGGAGATGCTCGAGGAAGTCCTGGAGGCGGGCGAGCGGGCCCTGGTGTTCACCCAGTTCTCGGAGATGGGCGAGATCATCAAAACCCACCTGCAGGAGACCTTCGGCGAGGAGGTTCTGTTCCTGCACGGCGGCGTGCCCAGGGCGAAGCGGGACCGGATGGTGAAGAGATTCCAGGAGGCCGGGGCGTCGATCTTCCTGCTCTCCCTCAAGGCCGGCGGCACCGGTCTCAATCTGACCGCCGCCAATCATGTGTTCCACTTCGACCGCTGGTGGAACCCGGCGGTGGAGGATCAGGCCACGGACCGGGCCTTCCGCATCGGGCAGACTCGAGGGGTGCAGGTGCACAAGTTCCTCTGCCTCGGCACGCTCGAGGAAAAGATCGACGAGATGATCGAGCGCAAGAAGGAGGTGGCCTCGGCCATCGTGGGCGCGGGCGAGGCTTGGCTCACCGAGCTGACCACCGAGCAGTTGACCGATATATTGAGCCTGCGCGAGGATGCGGTCGGAGAGTAGTCGGAGAGTAGCATGAGCGACGCTTGGGAGAACCTCGATCCAGACGACCTCGAGGCGGAGATGGAACGCCAAGAAGCTTCCGAGCTGTCCCCCGCCGGCATCGCCGAGCAAAACCGGTACTTGCTCCAGCGCCAGCAAGAGTTCCGCCTGGCGGCGGATGCCGTGACCGCGGCCTGGAGTGAACGCGGCGAAGTGGAGGCCGTGGCGCTGTTCGGCTCGGTGGCGGTAGCGCTGTGGAAGGAGGTGCCGCGGTTCCGCACCTACCGGCGGGCGGGAATCGCCCTTAGGCACGAGTGCAAGGACCTGGACCTGGCCCTGTGGCTATCGAGCACCAGCGAGCTCGGCGGCCTGCGGAAGGCGAAGACCCGGGCCTTGGCCGAGATGTACAAGGAGACCGGGATCGGCGTGGCGTCCCATCAGGTGGATGTCTTCGTGCTGGCACCGGGCACGGACAGCTATCTCGGTCGGTTGTGCGACTTCGCCCGCTGTCCCAAGCACAAACCGGAATGCCTGGTTCCCGGCTGTGGTGCCGTAGCGTTCTTGCAGCAGCACGACGGCTTCGTGTTTGACCCGGAGGCGTTGGCGCCGGATCGGGTCATCCGCCTGTTCGACCGGCAAAGCGGCTTGCTCCGGAAGGCCGCGGAGGTCCCCCTGCCCGAACGGGAGGAGGACGAAGATGGCGCGATGGCATGAGTTCGGCTATTACCCGCCGTCCCGTCCCCGCGAGGCCAAGGGTGGCATCAAGGCGCAGAGCAAGCGGGGCGCCTTCGCCTCGAGTTGGTGGAGCCAGCGCTGGATCGCCACACTGGAGTCCTTCCCCATCGGCGCCCGCCTGGGACGCGGGCGCAGCTATGCCCGCAAGGGTCAGGTGATCTCCCTGGAGATCGACAAGGGGCGGGTGACCGCGGAGGTGCAGGGTTCGCGGACGCGCCCCTACGCGGTCTCGATCACGATGAAGCCGATCGCAACGTCCAAGTGGAGAAAGATTGCCAAACAAGCCTCCGAGAACCTGCTTGTGGCGGCCAAGCTCATGGCCGGGGAGATGCCGCCGGAGATCGAGGAGGTGTTCGCCGATGTGCGCGCACCCTTGTTCCCGACGAACCAGAGGGACCTGACGACCAGGTGTAGTTGCCCCGATTGGTCGAATCCTTGCAAGCACGTCGCCGCGGTCTACTACTTGCTGGCCGAGGCGTTCGACCGCGACCCCTTTCTGCTGTTCCGCCTGCGGGGCATGGAGCGGGACGGTCTCGTCGCGCTGCTCGGGCTGGGCGGCACCACGGGCGACGAGGAGACACTGGTCGCCGAGGCCCAAGCCGCGCCCGCGGAACCTCTCACAACCGATCCTGAAGCCTTCTGGTCGGGTCCGAAAGGCTATGACGAGCTCCTGAAGGAGGTAGCGGTCCCTGAGCACCCCGCGCCGATGGCGAGCCATCTTGGCGGCTTTCCCTTCTGGCGGGGCGAGAAGAACTTCGCGTCCTCGGTATCCCAAATCAACGAACGGGCGATGCGAAACGGGCTACGGACGTTCACGGGCGATTGGGAGATTCCGGCCGATTCCGAATGACGCCTCGGGCCTGGCCACAATTCTCCCCTGTTCATCGGTGCTGACAACCGACTTGAGCCTTATGGAAATCACACCGGGAGTCTTCAGCGCCGTGCGATGTGATGCGACTATGGGCGTCAGCTGAACGCGTACGGTTTGCTGGTAGCGAGGTAACAGAGGCGAACTTCCTAATAAGGTTTTTGCGGCGGATAAGGTTTTCAGGAACCACAGGAACCTGCTTATCCGTGACACTCCGCCTGTGGGGATGTATGTTCTCAATATGTTCTGCATGAGGGGGTTACGGTTATGGGGTTCAAGGTTGCATCGCGCGTGCGCGGTCTGAGCGACGAGGCGTTTCGGGAGGCCTTCGGCACCAAGGAGCAGTGCCGCGCGGCGCTGGTCCGGCTGCGCTGGCCGGGCGGCTTCGTCTGCCCCTGCTGCGGCCATCGGGAGCATTGCGTGCTGGCGGGTCGGGGTCTCTATCAATGCAACCGGTGCAAGAAGCAGACATCGCCCACGGCGGGCACGATCTTCCACGCGACCAAGCTGCCGCTGACACTCTGGTTCGCCGCCATCCACCTGGTCGTGACGGCGAAGAACGGCATCTCGTTGGTGGAACTCGGCCGCCGTCTCGGGGTCAAGCAGCCGACGCCCTGGGCCGTGAAGCACAAGATCATGGCGGTGATGGCGCGGCGCGAGGGGGAGACGGCGCTTACGGGGCGGGTGGAGATGGACGACGCCTATCTCGGCGGGGCGCGCTCCGGCGGCAAGCGGGGCCGCGGCGCGGCGGGCAAGACACCCTTCGTGGCGGCGGTCTCGACCAGTCCCGAGGGGCGCCCGCGCAAGCTGAAGCTGGCGCCGGTCAAGGGCTTCCGCAAGCGCGAGATCGCGCGCGGCGCCAAACACTGGCTGGCCCCCGGAGCGGCGGTTGTGACGGACGGCCTGGGCTGCTGGAGCGCACTCGACGAAGCCGCCTGCAGCCATCGGGCAATCCGCACCGGGTCGGGCCGACAGGCGGCCCGCAGGGCGCCGTTAAAATGGGTGAACACGACGCTCGGCAACATCAAGAGCGCGATCACCGGGACTTATCGCAAGCTCGGCCCCGACCATGCCGGACGCTATCTCGCCAGCTTCGCCTGGCGCTACAACCGGCGCTATCAACTCCAGACAATGATCCCGCGTTTCGTCCATAGCGCCGCACAAACCCAGCCCATGCCCTATCGCCTCCTCATCGCAGGATGACTTTCAGGGATAAGCAGGAAGTTCATTGCCCTGTCTGGTTTGTCGCGATGTGGATGCCAATGCTGTCGCCCACGCGCGAACCCGACGCTTTCACGGATTCGTTGGCGAGGTGCGCATACCGCGCGGTGGTCTGGACCTGTGTGTGACCGAGCAGCTTGCCGATCACCAGCCGTTCTACTGCCAGACTGAAGCCTACCGGCGCGAGGGGATCGATCTCGACCGCACCATGCTGGGCAACTGGGCCGGGCGCGGGGTGCAGTTCCTGGCTCCCGGTCATCGACCGGATGATCGACCACCTCAAGGCGTCCGACTGCCTGTTCATGGACGAGGCCACGGTACCGGTGCTGGCGCCGGGGACCGGGCAGACCCGTCTCGACTATCTGTGGGCGATCGCCCGCGATCAGCGCGGCCATGGCGGTCCCGACCCGCCGATCGTGGAGTTCCACCACTCGCGCAATCGCAGCGCCAAGGTCGCCCTGGAATTGATGCGCGACTATGCCGGCGGCGACCCGCTGCATGTCGATGGCTACACAGTGTACGACGCGCTCGGCGATCCGGGACGGGTCTCCAACCCATGGGATCTCGCATACTGTTGGGTCCACTGGCGGAGACGGTTTGTGGAGTTCCAGCGCGGCACGGCGTCGCCCGTGTGCGAGGAGATACTCGGACGCATCGCGGCGCTGTCCCGGATAGAGGCCATGGTGCGCGGCCATCCACCGGAGCACCGGCTTAAGGTCCGACAGGAACTCTCGACGCCGATCGTCGAGGCCCTGCGGCCCTGGGTCGAAGCCCAGCTTGGGCGCCTGTCGAGCGCATCCGAGCTCGCCAGGCATATCCGATACGCCCTCAAGCGCTACTAGAACGGCCTGAGCCGGCTCCTCCATGACCGGCGTATCGAGATGGACACCATTCCTGTCGGGAACCTCATCCGCCTGGTGAAGCTCACAAAGAAAAACGCACTCTTCGCCGACAGTGACGACAGCGCCAAAACCTGGGCGCGATGCGCCAGCCTGACCGACACCCTGAGCCGGATCGTCGACATGCACTCCATGTCATTCCTCAACGATCTAATGCCCTGGAACTTCACCCCGGCAATCCCGACCGTCACTCGTCAAGAAGGTTAACGGCGCGGCGCTTACGTTTGAACCGGTAGCTGTCGTTTCCGGTCTCGACGATGTGGCAGTGGTGGGTTAGGCGATCGAGGAGAGCGGTTGTCATTTTCTCGTCGCTAAAGACCGTCGGCCATTCGGCCTGGCTTTACGCCGTTGGCGCCATGTCGACGAGTTCATCCATGTGTTGACTGGGGGTTGACACAATTATTAAACCACAGACGTGGAAATTCGTATATCTATAACTAATTGATATTACGCATATGTTTTATACAAGATTCAGATTCTTAAATATGTCGATCAAATTGTTGGATGCCAGAACCGGGAAAGGCGAGGAGGCCCTTCGGCAGGAAGTTCAGCAGGACGTCGTTACGCCGGAAGGGCGCGGCCTTTCCGTCTCGATCCCAGTTCGGCTTGCAGACGACCTGGTGAACGCCGTTCTTCTCCGCCCAGCTTGCCGCGATCTTCTCCGCGCCGGGTCCGCCGCCGTGCAGCAGGACCATATCGTCGTACTTGATCTTGATGCTGTCCAGCGAGCGCCAGATCGCGGTGACGTCGTCGAAGTCCTTGCCGCCGGTGAAGCCGACCAGGGTGCCTTCGGGCAGATGCGCGGTGGTTTCGCGGTCTTTGCGGGCGCGCAGGTATGAGAACGGCAGAGCAATAATCCCCCACTGAAGCGGCCGGTCGATCCGGCTGCGGCGGACCAAAATGGGACCGCGTATAGCCTTCTGTCAGGGTTGCTCTGACTGGAAGGCGGGGGGGATGTATCGGGTGGAGTTGTACGCACGGGTTCGGCGGGCGTGTCATGTCGAGGGGATGAGCACCCGCGAGGCCTCGCGGGTGTTTGGTGTAGACCGCAAGACGGTCCGTAAGATGCTGTCGTTCTCGGTGCCGCCAGGGTATCGCCGAAGCGCGCCGCCGAGGCGGCCAAAGCTGGGTCCGTTCACGGGAATCATCGATCGGATCTTGGAAGACGATCGGACCAGCCACCGCAAGCAACGGCACACTGCGAAGCGCATCTTCGACCGCCTCCGGGACGAGTACGGTTTCACGGGCGGCTACACCATCGTGAAGGACTACGTTCGTGAGCAGGGGCTTCGGTCGCGTGAGGTGTTCGTGCCACTCTCCCATTCCCCCGGTCACGCCCAGGCGGACTTCGGCGAAGCGATGGCGGTGATCGGCGGCGCGTTACGGAAGATCCACTTCCTTGCCTTCGACCTTCCCCACAGTGATGGTTGCTTTGTTGCGGCCTATCCGGCGGAGACGACCGAAGCATTCTGCGATGGCCACAACGCGGCGTTTGCCTTCTTCGGCGGCGTCCCCCGATCCATCCTGTACGACAACACCAAGCTGGCGGTTGCCCGGATCCTGGGCGATGGGAAGCGGCAGCGAACGCGCGTCTTCACGGAGCTTCAGTCCCACTATCTGTTCGAGGACAGGTTCGGCCGGCCGGGCAAGGGCAACGACAAGGGCAAGGTCGAGGGACTGGTCGGCTTCATCCGGCGGAACTTCCTGGTCCCCGTCCCGCGTGCCGAGAGCTTCGCGGCCCTCAACGATGCTCTCGCCGAACAGTGCCGCCGGCGCCAGGCGGCGCGGCTGCGGGGCCACAAGGAGACCATCGGCGAGCGTCTCGAGCGGGATCGTCAAGTTCTCTTGCCATTGCCGCCTGCTCCCTATGATGCCTGCGATAAGCGCCCTGGACGGGCGAGTTCGCTGTCGCTGGTGCGTTACCGCAGCAACGACTATTCCGTGCCCGTGGCCTACGGCCACCGTGAGGTGCTCATCCGGGGCTACGTCGATGAGGTGGTGATCAGCTGCGGGGCCGAGGTGATCGCCCGGCACCGCCGGTCCTACGACAGCGAGGACCTGATCTTCGACCCGCTGCATTACCTGCCCTTGATCGAGCAGAAGATCGGCGCCCTCGACCAGGCCGCGCCATTGGCGGGCTGGGACCTGCCCGAGGCCTTCATCACTCTGCGGCGGCTCCTCGAAGCTCGTATGGGCAAGGCAGGCAAGCGCGAGTACGTCCAGGTGCTCCGTCTACTGGAGACCTTCCGGCTCGAGGAGGTCGAGGGTGCGGTCGGCGACGCCCTGCGGCTCGGCGCAATCGGCTTTGATGCGGTGAAGCACCTGGTACTGTGCCGCATCGAGCGGCGGCCGCCCAGGCTCAACCTCGACGTCTATCCGTATCTGCCGCGCGCCCGGGTCGCGATGACGTCCGCCAAGTCGTACATGAGCCTGCTGTCGGGGCTCGGCGCATGACCGACACACCGCAAGTGCTGCTCGCCCACCACCTCAAGACGCTGAAGCTGCCGACCTTCCTGCGCGAGTACGACAAGATCGCCCGGCAGTGCGCCTCGGAAGGCGTCGATCACGTCCGCTACCTGTTGAGACTCGCCGAGCTCGAGCTGATCGACCGCGAGCGCCGCATGGTCGAGCGGCGCATCAAGGCGGCGCGCTTCCCCGTGGTCAAGAGCCTCGACAGCTTCGACTTCAAGGTCATCCCCTCGCTCAACAAGGCGCTGGTTCTGGAGCTGGCCCGCTGCGAGTACATCGAGCGCCGCGAGAACCTCATCGCGCTCGGCAACAGTGGGACCGGCAAGACCCACATCGCCCTCGGTCTCGGCCTGGCGGCCTGCCAGAAGGGCCTCTCGGTCGGCTTCATCACCGCCGCCGCGCTGGTCCACGAACTCATCGAGGCCCGCGATGACAAGCAGCTGCTGAGGTTCCAGAAGAAGCTCGCCACCTACAAGCTTCTGATCGTCGACGAACTCGGCTTCGTGCCGCTGTCGAAGACCGGCGCCGAGCTGTTGTTCGAGGTGTTCAGCCAACGCTACGAGCGGGGCTCGACCCTGGTCACCACCAATCTGCCCTTCGACGAATGGACCGAGGTGTTCGGCTCCGAGCGCCTCACCGGCGCGCTCCTCGATCGCCTCACCCACCACGTCAACATCCTCGAGATGAACGGTGACAGCTACAGGCTCAACCAGAGCCGCAGGCGTCAAACCCCGACTGCTAACTGAACCGACCACCCAGCCCACGCTTGACCCCGTGGGCCCACAGGTCCCTCCCGCGCGCGCCGCCGCGTCAGCCTGTTGAGGGCACGCCGCGTCGCGCGCGGGGCCCTCCCGTGGACTACGGGGACAAGCCCGCAGCCGCCAGCGGTCCCTTCTTACACCGCCGAGGTGGTCCCTTTTTGCTCCGCCATTGACAGGAATCGTCTGGCCGGCCGAGTCCTTGGGAAAATCATGCACCAGTGATTGCTCGGGACTCCCCTTCGGTAGCCATTCAAGGCCACCGTTCTTGAATTCACCCACCAGTTCCTTCTTCTTGGTGTCGGCCGGGACTATTGGTTGCCGGCGTTGCAGAAAGTCATCCGCCTTCGTACTGATGTGCGCGAATTGCGCGTTCCGATCGGCGTGCGATGTCGCTTCTCGACTCTTGCGCACCGATTGCAGCCGATAGCCAAGCTCATGCAGCAAACGGCTCACCGTCGTCGAACTCACCTTCCAACCCGCCTTAGACAATGCCGCGGTGAGCTTCACCGGACTGGGCGCTGGGCCGACATTCGGCCATCACCATTGCGGAAGCCGCCCGAAAGGTCACTTGCACGCGCCGGGGTTCGCGGGAAGCGATGGTTGTGCGGTGGTCGTGAACGACGACAAATATGGACCAGCGTGCGCGGGAGTTGGATTGAATCCGCTTGCTGTTTGCTTATGGAAAAAATCGAACCGGAACAGGGGCAACCCATGCACGTTCGCACGCCTTCTGTTGGGACCCTGGGAGGTCTTCAAACTGCCCCGGTTGTCGTAAAGGGGCCGCGTAGGGAATGGAGAAAACCGAAGCCTATGATGAACGGTTTGAAGAAGTCGGATGAGGCCGTACGACCTGTGAGGGCGGCGAACAAGGGAGCGCGAGCTTCTGCGGAGTCACCGGAGGAAAGGGCCTCAACCAAGGGGAATCCGGATTGCCAAAGCACGCGCCGAACCCAGTGTCGGGTAAGCGTGCCACAGGCGGCGGCCCGGATGTGGCAGACCGACTTCACCTATCTCAAGGTCATCGGCTGGGGCTGGTTTTACCTGTCGACCATCCTGGACGACTATTCCCGCTACATAATTGCTTGGAAGCTCTGCACCAACATGACGGCGGACGATGTGACGGCAACACTGAAGTTGGCGCTAGAAGCCTCAGGCTGCAATCGCGCCAATGTCGTCCACAAGCCGAGGCTGCTCAGCGACAACGGCTCGTCCTATATCTCCGGCGATCTGGCTGAATGGCTCGAGGACCACGGTATGGATCACGTTCGGGGCGCACCGTATCACCCGCAAACCCAGGGCAAGATCGAGCGCTGGCATCAAACGCTGAAGAACCGGATCCTGCTTGAAAATTATTATCTGCCCGGCGATCTCGAAAACCAGATCAGCGCCTTCGTCGATCACTACAACAACCAACGCTACCACGAGAGCATAGGCAACGTAACTCCAGCCGACGCCTACTTTGGACGCCACACCGCCATCATCGAAAAGAGAAAAAAGATCAAAAACTGACCACCCAAAACCGCCGCTTGAACCATCAACGCCAAGCGGCTTAACATCAAACAAAGATGAGCCAGATCCTCCCTTATGAAACACGCTCAACAGTCCCATTTGTTTTGATGACGGACACCCCTTGCGAAACTGTTGGCGCGCGGTCTGCGCGGACGCGAAGCTCGGCAGCCTGCGCCTGCATGACCTTCGCCATACCGCAGCTAGCCAAGCCGTCATGTCCGGCGAAAATCTTCCGCTCGTCGGCAAGTTGCTCGGACACCGACGCCACCGCACCACTGCGGGCTATGCGCATCTTGCCGACGCACATCTCGTCGAGGCGGCGGAAACGGTTGGGAGCGCCATTGCCGCGCAGATGACCTCTGACATATTTCGGCCCCCGTAGTTGGTCGGAGAAACGGAGGACGGCTCAACACACAACATTTCCTACAGTATCGTCACATACGAAACTCTGTGCAGGACCCACTCCGTACCTTGCCCGCTCTATTCTTCTGACGTACCAAGGTACTCGTCCTCGAATCCCCGACGTGCCTCCCGGATGGCTGCGACAATCTTGCGTCTGAATTCATCCCGGGCCAATGCTTCCTCAAACTTCAGCAACGTACCGTCGATCGCTATGCCACCACCGATACCGAAAAGGATTCCGACGACTGCCCCCACGGCGTTTCCCGCAATGGGCACGACAGTTCCAGCAACACCGCCAGCCAGCGCACCAGCTCCAACCTTGCTGGCCAGCGCTTTTATCGGGGCCTTGGCTGCCACTTTGATGAGAGATTTTCCGAGCACCTTCGCCGTTACTTTGTGAGCAACGATTCGCGCGACGCCAGCCCCAGCCGCTGAACCGCCTACGCCGGCTATCCCGAATCTGTGCACTGCGGGCACGAAGTCCTTGTAAGAGAATGGCTGGATTACATCCTCAAGCGAATCGGTCAATACGACTTCGACCTCGGCCTGTTGAGCATCTACCCGATTCCTTTCGAGTATGTCGCGCTCCGCACGCTCGTACGCCATTCTTGCTTGCTCGTCAGCGGGTAACAAGCGTTCCATGGCTGCGTTAACACCTATGAACCACTGTTCGTGCCCGAATATTTCGTTGGCCTTTTCGGTTAGACGCTCTTCCAGGCGCGCTGTTCCTCCCGTCAATAGCATCCAAAGTCGGCCATACTCGCCAGCCAAGCTGTAGTACCAGTCGAGGTATTCGCCGACTGCATCATTCTCGAGTCGAGCAAATGCCACATCAACTTCGCGGCGAAGTTGATCGGCGGCCGCGCCTACCAACGAGGCGGCTTCCGTACGCGCTATCCTTATTTCTTCGACGGTCCCCTGCCTGTAGAAGCAACCAGGCCCAGCCTCATTGCTAATGTCGTCGGTTACGCAATTCACATCTCCCCTGATCTTCTCAACCGGCAAGAGCGGTTCAACAAATGGCTTAATCCTTTCTTCCACCCTCTGGCGCTGGTCCGCAACCTCCGACGCCCACGGCTCCAATCGCGCGAGCAACGGGAGGAAAATGAAGATTGGGAGGAATGTCGCAACCACCGCGACCGTGAACGCGCTCCCCGCCGATCGCGGAAGCAAGTTGGCCTGCATGAATCCGGCTCGTGGAATACGGAAGCAGGACAACGCGAGACAGGCGTTATAGAGGAGCGCGAAGTTGCCGATACCCATCGCCAACAACGCGAGCAACCACCACCCCGACGCTACGTCCATCGCACGAAGATGACCAAGGACGTAGGCCTCAATACCGTGGAAGTACGCAAACCCGCGCAGCGCCTCACCAATCAAGGCGTTGCCGGCCCAATCATTGGTCGTCTCGGTTCTTGCGTCAATGGCAGCGTTGATCGTCGCATGCTTCGGTGGGTCTCCCAACCACGTCATTGCGACCACGTAGAGCAGCACAATCAGCGCCGGACACAACCAGCGCGACCATGTCAATGCTTGGGTGACCGCCACGTCCTCGTGCATCCCCGCACTTGACAGCCTGCGGTGGATGGTGGTGAAGACGATTGAAAAAAGTGGAACGATCAAGACCAGCGCCGCCCATCCCACGTGATCGTAGAGATGCAATTGCAGCAGCAATACGGCCGACATCCCCAGTCCCCAAATCGTCCACATCAGGATTCTCAGCCATCGCCCAAGCCATAGCCTATAAAGCCATCCCTGCCGCTGGAACATTGCAGATACCTTGCGCTGCTGACGTAAAGTGCCCGAACAGATGCCGGCGAGACACATGGGAACGCCCAGCAGCAGCATGCCGACCCCCACGAACACCAGTTGTTCCACGGCCCAAACGCGTGAAACGGCGTAAATCGCCGCAACCCATAGAGCAGCCATGGCAAGGAAGGGAAGTTGACGGCAGGACCAGTCCCCAGGACTCGCATCTGTGACGTTGGATTCAGGGCCCTTCAACATTGGAGCCTAGCGTTCCCGTTCCCCACCGCACGAACCCGAGACCGGATCATGCGTGCAACGCGCCCGCGCGCCGTTGAGCGCTGGCCCGGTCCCGTCGCGCCTGTGCAAGCTCGTAGCTCGCTTGCATCCGCATCCAGTGCTCAGCGGTGCCCCAGCCGATATCCTCCAGCGCCAGCGCCATGTTCGCCGACACCCCCGCCTTGCCGTTCAGCAGACGCGACAGCGTTCCCCGCTCGCAGCCGAGACGCGCCGCCGTCTCCGTCACGTTCCAGCCCACATCGTCCATGCTCTCGCGGATGAGTTCGCCCAGGTGCGGCGGGGACTGCATCGGGCCAACGCGATCGTTCTCAATGTCGTTCATGGTGAGCGCTCCCCTGCGGTCAGTGATAGTCGATCAGGTCCACCTCCACGGCCTCGCCGTCCTCGAAGCGGAACACCACGCGCCAGTTGCCGGAGACGCGAACGCTCCACTGGCCCGCGCGGTCGCCCTTGAGGGGATCTAGCCGAAAGCCCGGCGCGTCGGCGCTGCCCGGATGCGCCGCCTCTTGCAGGCGGAACAGGATGCGCCGAAGCCGTGGCACGAGACCGGCAGGCAGCCGCGCGGCATCGTCGCGCTCGTGCAGTGCCCGCAATCCCTTGTGCCTGATCCTCATGATTCACTGTAGCGCGCCACGCTACGCGCCGCAAGCGTCCGCCGTGCCAGACACGCCACGTGCCCTGCCGTCATGACCGCCGACCCCGCTGCGGAACGCTAACATGTGTACGCCCCAGTGCTGCGGCGCGGGACCACGTGCGGCGGTCCCGTCTGCGTTACGGTAACGGGTGAAGCGGCACTGCCACCGACGGTGCGGGCCGAGTGAATGACGCTGCCGGTGCGCGCGCCTTCCTGCATTGATCTGTTACCTCGTGCTTCCTATAGTGCCGCCCGGAAGCCGCGCGGCGGTTCGGGGACTGTCTCCGCAAGTGCGCGGCGGGCGCTGCCGCTCAAGCGCCGCTCGGGCTAAATGCTGATTGCACAACGGCTTTCGTCGCCCGACAGCTTGAGCGGTCAGGAAGCGCGACTGGGACGCCATGCGGCGCGGTTTCATCACACCTGACGCACCTTGGTCTTGTCGTGTCGGGGACTCCCTTCGTCCGATGGACGACGCTATCGCGATCTCGTCGCCAGCGCGACCAGGCCGGACTAGATTCGCATCCAATACCGGCCCTTGCTCTGCTGCTGCCTTTCGGCCTTGCGCTCGGCGCGCTGTTGCCGCAACTCCTGGAGCTTCTCCGGATCGTCGAGGAGGCGGGCGACGCGCTCGTCGCGCATCTGGAGGCTCTCACCGGAGCGGGTCTTCGTCGTAGATCATCAATCAGGCTCAAGATTTTCTGGAACAAGCTTCTTGTGACTGCAACCTCGGCCAATTGAAATGTGACGTACCGGCCAATCGGGTACGTTCGAGCCGCCGGCTGGAGGCTGAGAGCAAGCGTAATCTCGAAGTGATCTGGCTGTTGCGGCGTTTGTCGCCAGACTTCAAGACGATCGCCGATTTCCGGCGGATCAATCGGGCGGCCATCCTGGTCACCCATCAGGTGAACATCACGGCGCTCACGGGCCGGATCCCCGCCTCGGGCGAGGTCTTCTTGCTTGAGATCGGGCGCGACGGCACAATCTCTGTGGTCGACGAGATCCTGATCGACCCCTAGCGCTGAGATCGATCCGGCCCGAATCGCGTTCATGCTTGCTTCCCCGAATGGCCGCGGCCAACGAAACGAAGCCTGCCCCGAACCCGGACCGCCGAAATACACGACTCACGATCTACGGCACTCCTTCGCGTCCCGCGCCCTGGCGCTCGGGGAGACCCTGCCGGTGATTGGCAATCTGGGCTTTGCGGAACATCGGGTTTTGGTGGAGTGCGTCGGTCTGAGACCGTAGCACTGCCGCCCTGATCTGGAGTTTCTGTCCGGTCTGGATGCAAGTCTCTATCACTGCTTCGCGGACTGCGGCCCCAAGCGCATGTATCGCACCCGGTTCCTTGGACACAAGTTTGTCTCATGCGGCGGGCCTGAGTGACATCGCGGTGTGCCACGCCTGACGAGCTTGAGCGGGGCTCAGGTAGCCGTTCTTCTCCACGATCCACTGGGCATTGTACTGTTCGACGAACCCGCGGACGGCGTTCCGCAGCTCCGCGATGTTGCGGTAGATGCGGCCATGGATGATCTGTTCCTTGAGCGTGCGATTGAACCTCTCGGCGACGCCGTTGGTCTGGGGCTGTTCGACGAAGGCGTAGGACGGCTGGATGCCCCAGAACTTGATCTGGTTGGTGAAGTGGTCCGACAGATACTGGGAGCCGTGATCCATCCGCAAGGCCAGCCCCCGCGCCGCACCGGCGGAGGTCGAGGCATACAGCCTCGCAAGCCCCATGGAGATCGGCTGAAGGGCGGCGAAGCGGTCGCCTCGCTTGCACACATGCCAGCCGACGCACTCGGCGTTCCAATGCTCGATGGCGGTGAATATCCAGCCCCAGCCGTCGTCCACCGTGAACACCCGAACGCCGTCCGTGCCCCACATGAGGTTGGGGGCATGGGTGATGATCTCACCGACATGGGGATTTCCGCCACGGCGGCGGCAGCGATGGGGCGAGAGCAGGTTGTTCTCGCGCATCACCCGGAGCCCCCGCTTGCGGGAAACACGGATGCCACGACAGACCCGAAGCCGAGCCCAGACCTTGCGGTGTCCCTCGCCCTCCCAGGGGGATGCCTCCAGGTCGGCCTCGATGGCCACCAGCAGAGCCTCGTCCGAGATCGAGGGCTTCGGTCCCCGGCGCTTTGCTGGTGGGCGCTCAGCGGTGGCCTGCTGCCGGGATTTCATGGCGTAGAACGAGGAACGGGCAAAACCCCAGGCCGCACAGACCCGCTGGAGGCCGTAGGCCAAACCCGTGCCGGGAGAGGTGGCGGCACTCATCGCCGCGACCTCCGCCGCCCCAAAGGGCCGGACGTCTCCGTCTTGGCCTCCAGCAGTTCCACCTGCATGATCAACTCCCCGATCCGCTTCATGGCGATGTCCAGTTCCGCCTTCACCGGATCGCCCTTGCGTTCCTTGAGCGAGGCATCGATCCCGGCGATCGCCTTCTCACGCCACTGCTCGAGCCGGAAAATCTCCACGCCCAACTGCCGCGACAAAAGTTCCACCGGCTCGCCACGCAAAAGCCGCAGGGCAACCTCACGCTTGCGCGTCACCGTCCACCGCTGGCCAAGTCCCAGCGGGCCTGCCGGCGAAACCTGGCCCGGGGAAAACGTGGACGAGCCAAGCTCGCCCTCGTTTACCACAGGCCCATCAACAGCAACTTTGTTCTCAAAATTGTCGGTCATGTTCCGGTCCTCCTTGGACACTTCGATTAAGCCAATTCTGTGTCCAAGGAAATCGGGTCCGACTCACGGCCCCAAGCGCAGAAGGGAGCGCTGCAATAATCTCGGAGCCCGTATCGAGGAGAGGCTGCCTGTCGAATGCGCTTGGCTCGTTCGGCGACCAGCTAATGCTCTGCTCATCGCGTGGCAGGACAAAGCGGCTCAGCCATTGCACATCACATCCTGCGACTGCCAAATCTCGATACGAAAATGTTGTGCGCGCTGCGAGTTGCTTCATCGTTGGAATGCTCTTGATGGGAAGAGCTTCGAGAGGGCGCCCCGGGCCCTCCAGAAACGCGTCCAGATCAGCGCGAGCGCATAGAAGGTCCGATAGAACCAGTAGCGCCTGGCAGCTTCGCTTTGCTGCCCTGAGTTTGCCGCGGTCAGGCATTCCCTCGACTGCATGAAGGATGTGCTGGAGATGATGTCCGTTTGCCTCACGAAGACCTTCCAAGATTCGATAGTTTGCGCCATCGAAGATTACGCGCGTCACGAAGACATCCTCGGCTGGGTCCTCCAGAGGCCCCACTCGCGTGCCAACCGATTTGAACCAGCGCGACGCGTTCTGCAGTGTCGGACTCCGCCGACCATTGCAGTTCGCTAGGGCCAAGTGCGCAATTGCCTCCAATCGGAGGGTATTTGCCTGCAAAACCGGAAGTGTCAGCAGTCCTCCGATTGCGGCGACGGACTTGTGCAAGTCACAATGGCCAAAGCCAACTCCGAGACCCCGTGCATCTGAATTGGCCATGTCGTGACGTCACCTTTCTCATCAACAAGCGTCTCGTTTTCGGTCTAGATCGGGATTCCCCATATGGAAACCTCCCAGCCCGTTGAGTGTGACTCGAAACCGCTCGACGTGCAATTCGCCTTCGAATGACAGCCATCTTCGCGCCGATCCGGATGATTGAGGACCAATTGGCGGCGTTGGTGGCGCGGAATGGCATTTTTGCCGGCGATCCGGGCCGATCCGGGCGCACCGAACCAGATACTCCCACTCGCGCGCGATCACCGCGCACCGCGACCAGTCCCAGTCCGGCGAAAGAGCGGCAAGGCGCAGCAACTCTGCCACGGTCGTTCGCGCTTGCGAAAGCGGGTTGCGGCCGGCCGGCAGGATTTGCACCCGCCCCCGCGAGACCGGGTCGAGTTCCTGCCACGGTCCGCCCGGCGGGTCCTTCACGCGCGCCCTGTCGATGTGGAGGGGTGCCGGGCCTTCATCCGCTCCCGCGCTGGCTCGAAAGCGCTACGGGAGGCCGATCCCGGCCTGCTGGCTGCATGGCATTGGCTGACCACGCCGGAACGGGAAAGCGCCGGCGGCGGGACGGATGGAGATCGCGCTGGCCGATGGCTCGCGGGTGATCGTCGACCGGGAGGTGGACGGTTCGGCGCTGGCGCGGGTGCTGGCGGTTCTGGCACGCCGATGATCCCGGTTCCGGGCGGTGTTCGGGTCTGGCTGGCGACCGGGGTGACCGACATGCGGCGCGGCATGAACACCCTGGCGCTTCAGGTCCAGGAGGATCTCGGGCGCGACCCGCATGCGGGGGATTTGTGTATCTTCCGCGGTCGTCGAGGCGACCTCGTAAAATGCCTGTGGCATGACGGGGTGGGGATCTCGCTCTACGCCAAGCGGCTTGAGCGCGGCCGGTTCCAGTGGCCGACGACGTCGGGGGGTGCGGTGTCGATCAGCGCGGCGCAGCTGGGCTACCTGCTCGAGGGGATCGATTGGCGGAACCCGGTTCGGACCTGGCGACCGTCTCGCGCGGGCTGATCGGCGGGGGAACGACGCGGGCGGGAGGAATGTTGTAGCGCCGAATCGGTCGATGTGATTCGATCCCGCCGATGACCGGCGGGTCCAACATCTCAGCCCTGAAGACGGCCCTCGCGGCGGCCGAGGCGCGGGCTGCGAACGCCGCGGCGAAGGTGTCCGGCGCCGCGGCGGAGATCGCCTTCCTGAAGCTGACGATCGAGAAGCTCAGGCGCGAGATGTACGGCTGGCGCTCGGAGCGCAAGCAGCGGCTTCTCGACCAGCTGGAGCTTCAGCTCGACGAGCTTGAGGCGAGCGCGACCGAGGACGAGCTGGCGGCCGAACAGGCGGCGGCCGGAACGACGCAGGTCAAGGGGTTCACGCGTCGCAAGCCGGCCCGCAAGCCGTTTCCTGCGCACCTTCCGCGCGAGCGCGTGGTAGTGCCGGGGCCGACATCCTGCGCCTGCTGCGGCTCGGAGAAGCTGTCGAAGATCGGCGAGGATGTGACTGAGACGCTGGAGGTGATCCCGCGCCGCTGGAAGGTGATCCGGTGATCCAGACGGTGCGCGAGAAGTTCACCTGCCGCCATTGCGAGAAGATCTCCCAGCTGCCGGCGCCGTTCCATGCGACACCCCGGGGCTGGGCGGGCCCGAACCTGCTGGCGATGATCGTCTTCGAGAAGTACGGCCAGCACCAGCCGCTCAACCGCCAGCGGGATCGCTACGCGCGCGAAGGTGTCGATCTCAGCCTGTCGACCCTGGCCGACCAGGTGGGCGCCTGCACGGTGGCGCTGCGGCCGCTGCACGAGCGGATCGCGGCGCATGTGCTGGCGGCGGAGCGTCTGCACGGCGATGACACGCCGGTGCCGGTGCTGGCCAAGGGCAAGACCGCTACCGCGCGGGTCTGGGTCTACGTCCGCGACGACGCGCCGTTCGGCGGTCCTGACCCGCCGGCGGCACTATTCCGCTACTCGCGGGACCGGTCCGGCGATCACCCGGTCGAGCATCTGCGGACCTTCACCGGGATCCTCCAGGCGGACATCTACGCCGGCTACAACCGCCTCTATGCGGCCGGAAGATCGCCGGGACCTGTCACCGAGGCAGCGTGCTGGTCGCATTGCTGGAGGAAGTTCTTCGAGCTCGCCGACATCGCGGCCAGCAAGGGACGCGGCAAGAACGCGCCGCCGATCTCGCCGCTCGCGCTGGAGGCGGTGAAGCGGATCGACGTGCTGTTCGACATCGAGCGCGGGATCAACGGCAAGGCCGCCGAGCAGCGCCTCGACGTACGCCAGGAGCTGAGCGCGCCGGTGCTGGCCGATCTCAAGGGCTGGATGCAGGCCGAGCGCAGGAAGCTGTCGCGCCATTCCCCCGTGGCCAAGGCGATGGATTACATGCTCAGGCGCTGGGACCTCTTCGCCCGCTTCCTCGACGACGGCCGCATCTGCCTTACGAACAACGCCGCCGAAAGGGCACTGCGCGGTATCGCTTTGGGCAGGAAGTCGTGGCTGTTCGCCGGCTCCGACCGCGGCGGCGTGCGGGCGGCGGCGATGTACACGCTCATCGGCACCGCCAAGCTCAACAATGTCGATCCGCAGGCCTGGCTCGCCGACATCCTCGACCGCATCGCCGGGACGCCGCAGAGCCAGCTCGACGAACTCCTCCCGTGGAACGGGCAAGACAGCCAGCGGCACGATCAGGCCGCATAGGCCGAGACCTCCGCCTGGCGCTTCCTCACCGGAAATGCGCCGCCACCAAACTCAGCCCCAAATACCCCGCAGCCTTCGGCGGATGCCTACCTCAGATCAACATCCCTTGCAACGGGAGAGCCGTCCATAGATATAGTAAGTGACCTCGCTGATCCCCAACTGCCGGATCGCATCCGCCATCGACATGCCCTGGCTGTGCAGAACCTCCGCCTGCCGCAGCAGGCTGACGATCTCCTCCGGCTTGTAACGCTTCCTTGCCATCGTTGATCCTCCTCATTCCCAAACCCAAGGATGGACCAATTCGATGGGGGAGGATCACCAGGAACCTGCGCCGTGCCCGTCTTCACCGGAGCCTCGACCTTGCCCTTGATGATTGCGACTGTCGGCTATTTCATGATCTTTACCACGCTGATCGCGCTGGTGCTCATCACAGCGGCATCGCCAGGCTGGAGCCAGCGCGGTCCGGTTCGCCGTGCAAGAAGGGGCGATGGGCCCGCCCTAGCAAAGCAGCGAGCGTCGCACCGCCGAGACCGAAGGGATCAGCGGGTACCGCCGAACCCGGCCGAGAGGTCCTCGCGCGCGATGACGCCGCCCATGTAGTTTCGACTCCCTTCAACGTAAAGACTCTCCACTTGGCATGCGGATTCATACGCGCTAGTGCACCCGCATATCGCGAGGGTGCAGATCGGCGATTAGCGGCAGAACGGCCAGACTTGATACCAGGAGTCGCACCGAAAGCTGGATTCACAGCGCACAAGCTGCGCTCTATAACGATCCGAGGTCGCAGCGACCCGCCGGGCGGCACGCTGCACCTTCGGCTTGTCCCTCCAGGTGCCCCGCCGATATCCGCCCTGCCCTTCGTGGTAGGCGAGGTAGAGGCGCTGCGCGTCGGTGAGGGGTATGCCGAGCTGACGTCTGGTTCGGTGGTTGTACCAGCCGATGAAGTCCAGGGCATCTTCCATGTCGCCGCGGCTGCGGAACAGACGTCCCCGTTCCGCTTGGTATTCGTTCCAGACCGGATCCTGTGCCTGCGCATAGCCCTTGGCAGAAGACGGACGGCCGAGCGGTATGAACCAGAGCCATTGGCGCGGCGGCCGGGCGTCGCCCCGATAACTCGATTCGTGGCGCACGAACGACATCTGCACGTGGATCGGTGTTCCCCAGCGGCTTGCGGACTTCCGGGCATAGTCATACCAGTCGGGGTACTGCCGGAACACCTCGCAGATATCCGCCTGTCGTGTCGGCGGCGATGCGGTGCCACAGCCGGCGAGCGGTATCAATGCGGCCAACAACACGGCCGCGACCAATTTGGGGGAATCGCAGACCGCTGTCCGCAAGTCGGACAGCCGGAAAGACAAGCGCACTGGCTGCTGCATGCGGTCCTCTTACTGATTTCCTCCGCCTCAGATTCCTCCTCGGGGCCCGGGCGATCGCCCACACCGGCCAATCACAACATTATTCTATATTGGTGACGCGTGCATTGACTGAATCCCGCGCCAGATGCGCATACCGGGCGGTGGTCCGGATCTGGCTGTGCCCGAGCAGCTTGGCGATCACGGGCAGGCTCTCGCCCAGCGCCAGCGCCCTCGACGCGAAGGAATGCCGGCAGTCGTGAATCCTGACGTTCTCGACCCCCGCGCGCTCCCGCACGATCCGCCACGGGTCGTCCAGGTTGGTCATGTGCGTGTCCGGCTTCTGGCCGGGGATTACCCAGGGGTTGCCCGGAACCCGGGGCAGTTCCGCCAGCACCTTCGCCGCCGGCGGCGACAGCGGCACCGCGCGCGGGCCCGTCTTGCTTTCGCGGAGCCTAAATTCGCCGGCCTCGAGGTCGATGTCAGTCCATTGCAGGGACAGGATCTCGCTCTTGCGGCAGCCGGTCAGCATCAGCAGCCGGATCGCCGCCACGGCATGGACCGACACCCCGCCCTCGGTGGGGGCCTCGCCGAGAACCTCGCCGAAGCGGCGGAACTCGGTGTCGGTCAGGAACCGCTCGCGCCCGCGCGCCGGGTACTTGCGCACCGACCGGCAAGGGTTGGTGCCGTCGGGGACCATCTCCCAGTCCGCGGCCATCGCATACATGCGCGACATCAGCGCCACCGCCCGGTTCGCCGCGTAGGGAACCCCGTTCAGCCGGACGTGGAACGCCGCCACCCGCTCGCGCTCCACCGCGAGCAGCGGGAGTTTGCCGAACTCCGGCACGATGTACTTGCCGAGCAGCCCCCGGATGCCCTCCGCCGTGGACTGCTTGCAGCGCACCGCGACATGCTTCTCCATGTAGCGCGCCGCCAAGCCGGCCACCGTCGGCCCGCCCGCGAGCCGGGCCGGCAGCGGTTCCGGTATCGGGTCTTCGCCCGCCTTGATCCGGTTGACGATCCGCGCCGCCCGGCGCCGCGCCTCGTCGGCGGAGATCACCCCGTGCCGGCCCACCGTCACCCGCACCGACTTTCCTTTCGTCCGGCTTTGCACGACGTACATCTTCGTGCCCGAGGCGTAGACCCTGATGCCGAACCCCGGCAGGTCCCGATCCCAGAACACCGTGTCCTTCTCGACCTTGAGCGCCTCGACGGTGCGCCGGGAGATCGAACGCCGGTTCAGCTTGGCCATTACGCCGCCTCCGCGCCGTCCGCCGGCAGGATGTCGGCGCCGATGCTGCCGGCCACTTTGGCCGCCGAGGCCTTCTCGGTGTCGCGCGCGAGATGCGCATAGCGCGCGGTGGTCTCGATCCTGTTGTGGCCTAACAGCTTCCCGATCATGCTCAGGCTCTCGCCGAGCGCCAGCGCACGGCTCGCCCAGGAATGCCGCAGGTCATGGATGCGCACGTCGTCCAGCCTGGCCCGGGCACGTACGATCAGCCACGGATCGTTGACGTTGGTCATGCGCGCGCCCGGCTTCTGCCCGGCGATCACCCACGGGTTGTCCGGAACCCGGGGAATATCTTCCAGCACGCCGGCCACGGCGGGTGTCAGCGGCACCATGCGCGCGCCGGTCTTGCCGTCGCGCAGCCGTAGCTCCCCCACCGTCCGGTCGATGTCGTCCCACCTGAGCTCCAGCACCTCGTTGCGCCGGCACCCGGTCAGCACCAGCAGCCGGATCGCCGCCGCCGCATGGAGCGACACCGTCCGCTTCGCCTCCATCTCATCGACCGCCCGGCCGAGCCGGCAATACTCCTCCTCCGTCAGGAACCGCTCGCGCGGGTGCGTCCGGTACTTGCGCACCGCCCGGCATGGGTTCGGCCCGTGCTCCCGCAGGCCCCATTCGACGGCCAGCGACAGCACCTTGGCCACGATCTTCAGCACCGCGTTCGCCGCATGGGGCTCGCCGCGCATCGCGTAATGCAGTTCCATCACCTGCTCGCGCCCGACCTCGCCCACACGCATCTCGCCCAGCGCCGGCAGGATGTGGTTGTCGAGCGCCCGCCGGTAGACCTCCGCGCTCGACGCCCTGCAGTGCGAGGGCACGTAATCGCGCATGTAGCGCTCGGCGAGAACGGCCATCGTCGGCTCGGGCTCCGGCGGAAGGGGAATCGGATCCTCGCCCCGCTTGATGCGGTCGATGGCCTCCGCCGCCCGGCGCCGCGCCTCGTCGGCGGTGAGTTTCCCGTGCCGTCCAAGCGTCGCCCTCTTCGACCCGCCGGGGCCGCGCGACTGGACGACGTATTTCTTCAGGCCCGAGGGATAGACCCTGATGCCGAAGCCGGGGAGGTCCCGGTCCCAGAACACGGCGTCGCGATGCTCGACCGACAACGCGTCGACGGTGCGTTTGGTGATAACCCGTTCCTGGCGTCTCGGCATGGCGTTCCCGGCTATTCTCGTTCTGCCGCCCGGACGATCCGTAAGCACTATGCAAGCGACCGCCCTCAAACCGGGGCGCATCATGGCGCGTCCCTGACAGGGACGCAAGCGGGAAATGGCAGCGAAAATCTTCTAGAAACATAGGAGAACCGCTACTTTATCGCACTCCTGCGCATCTCTGCGCAGCCGTGGCGATGCGGGAGAATTAATGCATCATGATATGACCGGCTTCGGCATCCAGGTGCATCCCTCCGGCATCAAATCCTTCTTCGTCAACTACCGCACCGGCAACGGTGGCAGAAAGGCATCCAACAAGCGTGTCGTTCTTGGCCGCTTTGGCAGGATGTCACCCGAGCAGGCGAGGCGTCTCGCCCATCAGGCACTGGGCAAGGTCGCTGGTGGCGCCGACCCGGCAGGCGAGCGCGCCGAGGTGCGCGGCATGCCTCTTCTCAAGCAGGCCTTCACCGATTACATGGCGGGTAATCCCAACCGGGCGGCGCGCACCGAAAAACTGTACCTTGAACAGTTCGCCCGCTATCTCGGCGACTGGCAACTGCGTCCCCTTGACAGCATCACCCGGCGGGACGTGGAGGATCGTTTCAGCCGCCTCACGGAAGATCATGGCTGGGCCTGCGCCAACCGGGGAATATCGCTCCTGGGTTCGATATACCGCCGGCCATGCGTCGATTTCGAGGGCCTGCGCAACCCGGTCGACCTGTGGCGCGCCGGAGGCGGCAAGTATCATCGCCCGAAGCGGCGCAAGATCTCCGCACCCGCCGAGGTGCTGCCGCGCTGGCGGGCGGGCATCGAAGCGGTGGTGGCGACGCCGAAGGTCCGGGATGCATTCTGGTTCGGGCTCTATACGGGAATGCGCCTCAACGAGGTGCTGTCCCTGCGGTGGGAACGAGTGGACATGGCGGAGCTTGTCTTCCGGGTTGATGAAACCAAGACCGGCGAGCCCCTGGAACTGCCCATCACCCGGCAACTGGCGGCCATCCTCGAACACCGCAACCGGGAGAGCGAAACGCTACCGGGCGATCTTCGCGGCTGGGTGTTCCCGTCCTCAGCCAGAGCAGGCCACATCTCTGACCTCAGTCAATTCTATGCGCGAATCGGAACGGCGGGCGGTGCGAAGTTCTGGTACCACGCACTGCGGAATTGTTTCATTACCGTCGCCGAGCGCGACCTGCTGCTGCCGCTGTCCTTGACCAAACGGCTTGTCAACCACGCCCGGCCCAACGACGTCACCGAGGGCTACGCCGCCGACTGGACCATCGGGCAACTGCGGGAACCGGCTCAGCGCATCGCGGATCGGATCGAGGCACTGATGAACGATTGCCCGGCCAAAACGGCCACGGCAAGCTCCATCGGCAGGCCCCGCGTGCCGCACTGGATCAGTCCGGAATGACGAAACCCTCCGGAAAACGTATCGCGCTGAACAAGCTGTCCTTGACCAAACGCACTGTCGAGGCGCTGAAGCCCGCCGCCAAGTCCTGGATCGCCTGGGATGACACCTTGACCGGGTTCGGTATCCGAGTGCAGCCCACCGGCCTCAAATCCTACATCGTCAACTACCGCGCTGGAGACGGCGGAAGAAAGGCGCCCAACAAGCGCGTCGTTCTTGGCCGCCACGGCGGGATAACGGCCGAGCAAGCCCGGCATATGGCGCAGCGGGTGTTGCGCGAAGCCGGCGACGGTCCGGCGGGCGGGCGCGCCGAGACGGGCGGCATGCCCCTGCTCGAGCAAGCCTTCGATGACTATATGGCGGTCAATCCCAAACGAACCACGCGCACCAATAAACACTATCGCAACATATTCGGCTATCTCGCCGACTGGCGCATGCGTCCGCTCGACGCCATCGGCCGCCGGGATGTAGAGGACCGTTTCAACAGCCTCACCCGGAATAACGGTTGGGCGCCGGCCAACATGTCGATATCGCTCCTGGGTTCGATCTATCGCCGGCCCTGCGTCGATCTCGAGGGCCTGCGCAACCCGGTCGAGCTGTGGCGCGCCGGCGGCGGCAAGTATCATCCCCCGAAGCGGCGCAAGATCTCCGCTCCGGCGGAGGTGCTGCCGCGCTGGAAGAAAGGCATCGAGGCGGGGGCCATCGCGCCGGTTGCCCGGGACGCGTTCCGGTTCGGGCTGTACACCGGCATGCGCCTGAACGAGGTGTTGCCGCTCCGGTGGGAGCGCGTGGACATGGCGGAGCTTGTCTTCCGCGTTGACGAGACCAAGACCGGCGCCCCCCTGGAACTGCCCATTACCCGGCAACTGGCCGCCATCCTCGAACGCCGCCGGGCAGTGATCGCGACCCTGCCGGGCGGGCTTCGGGACTGGGTGTTCCCGTCCTCCGCCAGCGCCTCGGGCCATGTCGTCGACTTGGCTCATTTCTACCGGCTGATCGGCGAGACGGGCGGCACGAAGTTCTGGTACCACGCTTTGCGGAATTGTTTCATCACAGTGGCAGAGCGCGACCTGCTGCTGCCGCGCACTTTGACCAAGCGGCTGGTCAACCACGTCCGGCCCAACGACATCACCGAGGGATACGCGGCCGACTGGACCATCGGGCAACTGCGCGAACCCGCGCAGGGCATCGCTGACCGGATCGATGCCCTTATGAACGCAACCGCGGCGGCGGCTCCGTCAAACCCGCCGTAAATGGGATCAAAACATCGAGTATTATAACGTGGAATGTCGGGAACGCTGCATGATGCTTGAGACTTAACGAGTGGGATTTTGGTTTCCGCAAGTGTTCAAACTTGATGGGCGCAGCCCGAAGAACCTGCCACCTCCTGACGGATGAAGACATCTCCATACTTTCGTCCACGCTGGCCCTGGGTCACGGCCGACCTTCAGACGATACGGAATGTTTTTCCGGGAAGGCTTTCGGGCATCCCGCCGAATTCCGGGCAACGTTTCGAGATACCTCTCCGTGACGAAAGCGCGGACCTACTCGCCGCACGCTTCCACAACGGACGAAAGCCGGTTCCAACCGTGGTTCTGGTGCCCGGACTGGCTGGCTGCGAGGCAAGCCGGTACGTTCTGCAGTCGGCGGGCGTGTGGCTGGCAGGCGGTGCTCCGGTTGTCCGCCTGAACCTTCGGGGCTCGCCTCCAGGGCATCGTCAAGTTAACTGATTGTAGGCTGTTTTCGGCATTTTCCATGAGGCTAAGCCATTGAAATTTTGTAGCGCAGCCATCGACAATTTAACGAGATTTCTGAGTAAATCCAGCTAACTTGGCAATGCCCTCGCCAGTGTGGGCAGCCTGATTCTTGGCGCGGCGCCGGATTTCGAACCCAGGACCTACGGTTGCTCCAGTCTGAGCATGTTGGTCACGAAGTCTGGCGGATTCCCTGGCACAACGAGTTCGCGCTCGCCTATGTCTACCTGGAACGCGCCTTCCCGCGATAGCCGAGCCCGGCAGTTCAACGCCCATTATGACGACTATTGCTTCCAGCCCATCCATATCTTCGAGGCGGCCACGGGCAAGCCGGTGCTCTCGCTCCTGCGCCCCGGCAAGCGGCCCTCCGCGGAGAGGAGGTCGCCCAGGTCCTGAAACACGTCATCCGCCGCATCCGGCACAACTGGCCCCGGGTCCAAATCACCGTGCGTGGCGATGGTCATTACGGAACGCCGGAGGTCATGGAATTCCTGGAAGATCAAGGCTGCGGCTACATCTTCGGCCTATCCGGCAACGCCCGGCTGAGCAAGATCGGCCATCCGTGGTGCGAGGACGCGGCGGTTCGCCGCGCCCGTCCTCTGCCTCTTCCGTCAACTCCGACCGGCCGTAATAGAAATCGTTCAGGGCGACGATCATGCTGACCGACGCCGACGCCTCCTTGTCGTCGCTCAGCGCGATCTCCTCCGAACTCGACCGGATGGCGCCGGGGTTGATCCCGGAATTCGTGCGTAATCTGAACGCCTGGACCAAATCTCGGCAAATCGGGAAACGCGGAAGCAGTGTTGCCCAGCCCCATGTCCGGTTTGGGCGAGAGGAGCCGACGGCATTCGGTCGCAAGGTGGGCCGCAACGAACCCTGTCCGTGCGGTTCCGGCCGGAAGTACAAGCGCTGCTGCGGCGCGCACTGACCGGTCATTGGCAATGAAGGGAGAGCTGACTTCGGTCGGCGGGCAGCGAGGCCGGCGACAATTCGTGGTAGTCGGTTGCAAGAACCGGGCCATGAACCGGCCGTGAATAGCAGGGCGGCACCACGGCGTCGGGGAGGAGAATAGATGAACAAGGCGGAAATGGCCGATCGCCTGGCCGCCCGGACCGGCTTGAACAAGGTCGGCGCAAGGGACGCGGATGAGTACCCATCCGGCCAGGACCGCGGTGAGTTTACTTTTGGCCCGTGATGTTGGGCAGCATCGTGGAACGTGAGTTATGCGGCTAGTGTGTCGGCGGCCTGGGCCTGCTTCCAGTTCCAGGGGAGGAGCTCGTCGAGGCGCTGGGACGAATGGTCGGCGATGCGAGCGAGCACGTCGGCGAGCCAGGCCTGAGGATCGACGTCGTTCATTTTCGCCGTGACGATCAGGGTGTACATGAACGCGGCTCTGTGACCGCCACGGTCGGAGCCGGCGAACAGCCAGGCCTTCCTGCCGAGCGCGATACCACGCAGGGCCCGCTCGGCGGCATTGTTGGTCAGGCAAACCCGGCCGTCCTCGAGGAACCGGGCAAAGCCCGGCCAGCGTTTGAGCATGTAGTCCATGGCCTTGGCGACCGGGGCATGGCGGGACAGCCGCGCGCGTTCGGCGCGCAGCCAGGCTTCGAGCTCGGCGAGCAACGGTGCGGACCGCTCGGCCCGGACCGTGAGCCGCCCCTCGGCGCTCAATCTATTGATCTCCCGCTCGACGTCGAACAGGGCGTCGATCCGCGTCACGGCCTCAAAGGCCAGCGGCGAGATGATGGCGCCCGCCTTGCCCTTCTTCGCCCCCCTTTTTGCCGAGGCGGCGATGTCGGCCAGGACAAAGAACTTGCGCCGCGCATGGGACCAGCAGAGCGCCTCGGTGACCGGCCCCGGAGAGCGGCCAAGCGCATACAGCCTGTTGTACCCGGCATAGGCATCGGCCTGCAGGATCCCGGTAAAGCCGGTCAGGTGCTTCTCGGGATGCGCGCCGGATCGATCGCGCGAGTAATAGAACAACGCCGCCGGCGGATCGGCGCCTCCAGAGGGTGCATCGTCGCGCACATAGACCCAGGCCCGCGCCGTGTCGGTCTTGCCCTTCGCCAGCACCGGCACCGTGGTGTCGTCGCCATGAATGCGCTCGGCGGCCAGCACATGGGCCGCGATCAAGTCGTGGAGCGGTCGCAGCACGGTGGAAGCCGCCTACCTGGTCGGCCAGGGTCGACAGGCTGAGCTCCACGCCCTCGCGGCCATAGCGCTCGCTCTGCCGGTTCAACGGCTGATGTTGGCCATACTTCTCGAACAGGATCATGGCCAGCAGGCTCGGACCCGCCCAACCCCGCGGGGTCACATGGAACGGTGCGGGGGCTTGCAAGATCTTCTCGCAGTCCCGGCAGGTGAACTTCTCGCGTACCGTCTGGACCACCTTCCAGCTGCGCGGGATCACCTCCAGCGTCTCGGTGATGTCCTCGCCCAGCTTGGAAAGCCGATCCGAGCCGCAACAGCCACAGACCTCAGGCGCCGGAACCACCACGCGCTCGCGCGGCAGATGCTCCGGGAACGGCTTGCGCGATGGCCGCCTGCGAGTGAAAGACTTGACTGTCGAGGTCTTCGCGGCTGCCTGTTCGGCGGCGAGCTCGTCCTCGCTCGCGCGCGCCTCCAGCTCCTCGAGCTCCAGCTCCAGCTGGTCGAGCAGGCGCGCCTTGCGCTCCGAGCGTTGGCCGTAGACCTCGCGCCGCAGCTTCTCGACCATCAGTTTCAGGGCGGCGATGATCGCCTCGGCGTTCGAGGCCTTGGCCACCGCCTCCTCGGCCCGCGCCTCGGCGACCGCAAGGGCGGCGCGCAGGGCCTCGATATCGGACGCTGTGGCGCGGATCATAGCGCCGAGCGAATCATACCCGCCGGATTTGAGTCACGCTCTTTCTTGCGCGGCTCCGTCGCTTTGCCGCGGTCAACCCGCGCGCTCGGGCCGCCAGCTGCGCACCGGACGCCGCCAGTCGATCCCTTCGAGCAGATAACCGAGCTGGGCCGGCGAAACCGCGACCACGCCATCGGCTGGTGAGGGCCAGATGAACCGGCCGTGCTCTAGCCGCTTGGCGTAGAGCGAGGTACCCAGTCCGTCATGCCACAGCACCTTGATCAGATTGCCGCGACGGCCCCGGAATACGAACAGATCGCCGGCATAAGGATCGCGCCCCAGGGCCTCCTGGACTTGAAGCGTCAGCCCGTTCATGCCACGGCGCATGTCCGTAACGCCGGTCGCCAGCCAGACCCGAACCCCGGAGGGAACCGGGATCATCGCGCCTCTAGCGCCGCCACGACCCGCGCCAGCGCCAGGACATCGACATCGGCGCCAACCATGATCCGCTGGCCTGTTACGGTTACGATCTCCATGCGCCCAACAGCCGCAGCCGCGCCCAGCGGCGCTTCCTCGTCAGGCACGATCAGCGCCGGCGCAAAGCCGATCACCTCGTCGCGACCGCGACGAAACGCTTTGCGCCAGGAGAACAACAACGAGGGCGAGATGTCGTGGCGACACGCGGTCGCAGATACCTGTCGGTGACCCTGGAAACTCTCCTCGACGATCCGCAGCTTCTCCGCCACGCTCCAGCGCCGACGGCGACCGGTGTTTACCACCTCGAGACGCTGAACCTGGAAACTATCCTTATGAATGTCAATGGCGGAGCAAAAAGGGACCACCTCGGCGGTGTAAGAAGGGACCGCTTGGCGGCTGCGGGCTTGTCCCCGTAGTCCACGGGAGGGCCCCGCGCGCGACGCGGCGTGCCCTCAACAGGCTGACGCGGCGGCGCGCGCGGGAGGGACCTGTGGGCCCACGGGGTCAAGCGTGGAGCTATGTCCGAAAGTTGGTGACGGAGCTATCAGGCGGCGTGTTTGGTTATCTTGATTCCGTCCTTGAACGGCACTCCTTCGACGAGTTCGGCGAGTTGATTTGATCCGTCCAGCTTCCGCCATTTCCGCCTGGCACTCAAGATCAGTTTGAAGGCCATGGCGAGCGCCGTCTTGCGGCTCAGGCACCCCTTGGTCTTCACGGTCCTCAGGCGCACCGTGGCGAAGGTGCTTTCGATGGGGTTGGTGGTGCGGATGTGCTTCCAGTGCTCGGCCGGGAAGTCGTAGAAGCTCAGCAGGCGTTCACGGTCCTTGACCAGGCGCTCTGCGGCCTTGTGGTATTTTGCGCCGTAGGCTGCGATGAAGAAGTCGAAGGCGGCTTCGGCGTCGGCCCTAGTCTCGGCCATCCAGATGTCGTGCAGATGGCCCTTGGCTTTGGCCTGCAGGGATTTGGGCATCTGGTTGAGCACGTTGGCGGTCTTGTGGACCCAGCAACGCTGCACCCTGGTCTCTCCGTAAACCTCGCGTAGCGCCTTCCAGAAGCCCAAGGCGCCGTCGCCGACGGCCAACTCGGGGCCGGTCTCCAAGCCCCGGCGCTTGAGATCAAGCAGCAGTTCCTTCCAGCTTTGCGCGCTCTCTCGATAACCGTCGACCATGCCGACGATGTCCTTGTTGCCCATGGCGTCGGCGCCGATGATCACCAGAACACACTGTTTGTCATGGTCCATGCGAGGCGAGAAGTAGACCCCGTCGGCCCAAAAATAGACGTAGCGCCGAGCCGAAAGGTCGCGCTTTTGCCAGGCTTCGTATTCGTCCCACCAGACCGCTTTCAGCCGGCCAATGGTGCTGGCCGTCAGGCCCGGCGCGTCCGGTCCCAGCAGCGCCGCCAGGGCCTCCGAAAAGTCGCCGCTGGAGATGCCCTTCAGATAAAGCCAGGGCAGAAGCGCCTCGACCGACTTGGCGCGCCTGAGATAAGGCGGCAGGATCGATGACGTGAAACGGATGCGCCCGCCCGTGGCCTGTGGATCTCGGTCTCGCACTCTTGGCCGCTTCACCGTCACAGCTCCGATCCCGGTCTGAACCTCGCGTTCCGGCATGTGCCCGTGACGGACAATACGGCGCCGGCCCGAAGCGTCGGTCAAATCGGCATGGGCTTCAATATGGGCGGCAACTTCCGCTTCAATCGCCTGGCCAAGCAACTGCCGGGCGCCGGCGCGCAATATCTCCGTCAGCGGATCGTCGGAAAATGACTCTGGCTGGCGCAACGCAACAACTGTATCGTCTTTCATGGCGTATCCCTTTCTTCGGAAAATTGGCGTCTTCATCAACGCCAGGATACGCCGCCTTCATTCTCCATCACCAAGATTCGACGGGGCGGTAAAAAGTCGATTCCTCATGAGAGTCGGCTGGATTATAATTGTGCATGTTTACTTTACGCGACCGACGGACTGGGGAATTGTTTGATCGCTGGTCCGATTTCGGGGACAAACGTCGGCGCCTGATGGAGCAATCCTGGGCCGGGGTTTTTCGGAACCATCTGCTTGTCGAACTTCCGGTTGACGATCTTTGCCGTCACCTTGATGAACGCATGGGCCGACCATCGAAGGATCTACACGTTGTCATCGGGGTCTTGCTTTTGCAGCAGCTGCACGATCTGAGCGATGCAGAGACCGTCGAGGCCCTGGCCTTCAATATGGCGTGGCACTATGCCTTGGACGTGCGCAGCGAAGCGGACAGCTATTTCTGTGAGAAAACCCTGCGCAACTATCGCCGTCTGTTTATCGAACAAGGTCTCGATGAATTGCTGTTCCGGTGTTTGACGGATCGGCTGGTGCAGGGGTTCTCTGTCGATACCAGCCACCAACGCATGGATTCGACGGCCCTTCGTTCGGCAATGCGGGCGCTGACACGACTTGGTATCGTTGTTGAGAGCATCTCGAAGTTTGCCCGTGAGCTTGAGCGATATCATCCCGGTCTGCACGAGCAGATCAGCAAGGAGGTGATCCGCCGCTATGTCGATCGCGAGGGTAATGGCGCGTTCGCGAATACGGCGCCGAGTGTTTCAAAACGGCGCCTCGGCGAAGCGGGTCAGTATCTCCTAGCCCTGGTGCTGCAATTCCGTGACACGGCGGCGGCAAAGCTTTTCAGTTTTGCGATCCTGGAGAGGGTTCTGCGCGATCAGTTCGAGATCGTTGATGATGAGTATGGCGATCGTGACGCAACGCGCGCCGCGATTCGAGATCCAAAGGATGTGCCGTGCGATACCGTCGGCAATCCGGCCGACCCGGACGCGAGCTACAACGCGCACAAGGGTCAAGGATACATGGCGCAGATCGTCGAAACCTATTGTGAAGATGTCAGTAACGAGGCGGTTGCCGCGACACCGGACCTCATCACCCACGTGGAGGTCCACAAGATGACGGTGCATGACGGCCATCGCTTGGCCGATGCGCTGGATGATCTGAGCGAGCGCGCGCTGACGCCGGCGGTGATGCTGGGTGATTCACATTACGGTTCCAGTGACAACATGGCTCTGACGCGCGAACAGAACATCAATCTCGTGGCGCCCGCGCGACCGCCGAAAGGCGCCGTCTCGGGACGGTTGACGTTGGAGGATTTCACTCTCAACGAAGAAGGCTTGGTCTTGCGCTGTCCCAATAACGTCGAACCGGTTTCAGCCTCGCTCGCCAAAGCCAAGCTGCAGGCCCGTTTCGACCTTTCCATCTGCCAAAAATGTCCCGATATACTGCGATGTCCCGTGCAGGCGGCCAAGCGTGACGGCCAATTTTCCCGCTTTCAATATACCCCGGCCAGGGCTGCCAACCAAAAGCGCCGGCTTTATGAACAAAGCGATGCCTTCCGCGACGTCTACAGATGGCGGGCCGGCATAGAAGCGACCATGTCGCGATTAAAGTACCAGATGAACCTGGCTCACCTACGCATTCGCGGCATGCCGGCCATGCGCTACGTGGTCAATCTGCGTGCCCTCGGCCTCAATATCCGACGCTGCGCGGCAATCGCACCATAAAAAACGAAGCCAAGGAGAAGCCAAGGATAGGTAATATCAGGTTTTATCCACCAGCAACGCGGAGACAGGCAAATATTCTTCACCGAACCGCAAAGACCTGTACAAGCACGCCATCGGCCAACAACTTTTTACCGCCCCGTCAAGATTCAGCTATAGCTCTCAAGCGTGGGCTGGGTGGTCGGTTCAGTTAGCAGTCGGGGTTTGACGCCTGCGGCTCTGGTTGAGCCTGTAGCTGTCACCGTTCATCTCGAGGATGTTGACGTGGTGGGTGAGGCGATCGAGGAGCGCGCCGGTGAGGCGCTCGGAGCCGAACACCTCGGTCCATTCGTCGAAGGGCAGATTGGTGGTGACCAGGGTCGAGCCCCGCTCGTAGCGTTGGCTGAACACCTCGAACAACAGCTCGGCGCCGGTCTTCGACAGCGGCACGAAGCCGAGTTCGTCGACGATCAGAAGCTTGTAGGTGGCGAGCTTCTTCTGGAACCTCAGCAGCTGCTTGTCATCGCGGGCCTCGATGAGTTCGTGGACCAGCGCGGCGGCGGTGATGAAGCCGACCGAGAGGCCCTTCTGGCAGGCCGCCAGGCCGAGACCGAGGGCGATGTGGGTCTTGCCGGTCCCACTGTTGCCGAGCGCGATGAGGTTCTCGCGGCGCTCGATGTACTCGCAGCGGGCCAGCTCCAGGACCAGCGCCTTGTTGAGCGAGGGGATGACCTTGAAGTCGAAGCTGTCGAGGCTCTTGACCACGGGGAAGCGCGCCGCCTTGATGCGCCGCTCGACCATGCGGCGCTCGCGGTCGATCAGCTCGAGCTCGGCGAGTCTCAACAGGTAGCGGACGTGATCGACGCCTTCCGAGGCGCACTGCCGGGCGATCTTGTCGTACTCGCGCAGGAAGGTCGGCAGCTTCAGCGTCTTGAGGTGGTGGGCGAGCAGCACTTGCGGTGTGTCGGTCATGCGCCGAGCCCCGACAGCAGGCTCATGTACGACTTGGCGGACGTCATCGCGACCCGGGCGCGCGGCAGATACGGATAGACGTCGAGGTTGAGCCTGGGCGGCCGCCGCTCGATGCGGCACAGTACCAGGTGCTTCACCGCATCAAAGCCGATTGCGCCGAGCCGCAGGGCGTCGCCGACCGCACCCTCGACCTCCTCGAGCCGGAAGGTCTCCAGTAGACGGAGCACCTGGACGTACTCGCGCTTGCCTGCCTTGCCCATACGAGCTTCGAGGAGCCGCCGCAGAGTGATGAAGGCCTCGGGCAGGTCCCAGCCCGCCAATGGCGCGGCCTGGTCGAGGGCGCCGATCTTCTGCTCGATCAAGGGCAGGTAATGCAGCGGGTCGAAGATCAGGTCCTCGCTGTCGTAGGACCGGCGGTGCCGGGCGATCACCTCGGCCCCGCAGCTGATCACCACCTCATCGACGTAGCCCCGGATGAGCACCTCACGGTGGCCGTAGGCCACGGGCACGGAATAGTCGTTGCTGCGGTAACGCACCAGCGACAGCGAACTCGCCCGTCCAGGGCGCTTATCGCAGGCATCATAGGGAGCAGGCGGCAATGGCAAGAGAACTTGACGATCCCGCTCGAGACGCTCGCCGATGGTCTCCTTGTGGCCCCGCAGCCGCGCCGCCTGGCGCCGGCGGCACTGTTCGGCGAGAGCATCGTTGAGGGCCGCGAAGCTCTCGGCACGCGGGACGGGGACCAGGAAGTTCCGCCGGATGAAGCCGACCAGTCCCTCGACCTTGCCCTTGTCGTTGCCCTTGCCCGGCCGGCCGAACCTGTCCTCGAACAGATAGTGGGACTGAAGCTCCGTGAAGACGCGCGTTCGCTGCCGCTTCCCATCGCCCAGGATCCGGGCAACCGCCAGCTTGGTGTTGTCGTACAGGATGGATCGGGGGACGCCGCCGAAGAAGGCAAACGCCGCGTTGTGGCCATCGCAGAATGCTTCGGTCGTCTCCGCCGGATAGGCCGCAACAAAGCAACCATCACTGTGGGGAAGGTCGAAGGCAAGGAAGTGGATCTTCCGTAACGCGCCGCCGATCACCGCCATCGCTTCGCCGAAGTCCGCCTGGGCGTGACCGGGGGAATGGGAGAGTGGCACGAACACCTCACGCGACCGAAGCCCCTGCTCACGAACGTAGTCCTTCACGATGGTGTAGCCGCCCGTGAAACCGTACTCGTCCCGGAGGCGGTCGAAGATGCGCTTCGCAGTGTGCCGTTGCTTGCGGTGGCTGGTCCGATCGTCTTCCAAGATCCGATCGATGATTCCCGTGAACGGACCCAGCTTTGGCCGCCTCGGCGGCGCGCTTCGGCGATACCCTGGCGGCACCGAGAACGACAGCATCTTACGGACCGTCTTGCGGTCTACACCAAACACCCGCGAGGCCTCGCGGGTGCTCATCCCCTCGACATGACACGCCCGCCGAACCCGTGCGTACAACTCCACCCGATACATCCCCCCCGCCTTCCAGTCAGAGCAACCCTGACAGAAGGCTATACGCGGTCCCATTTTGGTCCGCCGCAGCCGGATCGACCGGCCGCTTCAGTGGGGGATTATTGCTCTGCCGTTCTCAGCCATGGCCGCGCTGATCGCGGGCGATCGCCCACAGATAGTCGAGACGGGTCTGCCCGGTCCCCGGCGCCAGCACCGGTACCGTGGCCTCGTCCATGAACAGGCAGTCGGACGCCTTGAGGTGGTCGATCATCCGGTCGATGACCGGGAGCCAGGAACTGCACCCCGCGCCCGGCCCAGTTGCCCAGCATGGTGCGGTCGAGATCGATCCCCTCGCGCCGGTAGGCTTCAGTCTGGCAGTAGAACGGCTGGTGATCGGCAATCATCATGGGATGTCGTGACTAGTCGGTACATGTCATACGATAGATGCGATATTACATGGTGTTAGGGTCTTTTCGACCCGCCAGTCGACGACTATAATACACTCCGGTTTGCATCCTGTGGGTACCCATGCGGTTCCCATAAGGCAACGAGAAACGGAGTGTGCCATGGCCAAGATCACCAAACGAACCGTCGACGCCCTCGAACCCCGGGACCGTGAGCATGTCCTCTGGGATTGACCTGCCCCCCAAAACCTGGCCCAGGCGGAATGTTAGTCTTGGGCCGTTGGAGAGGAGGTCAAGATGCCACGGAAGCGACATACCGCGGAACAGATCATCAGCAAGCTGCGTGAGGCTGAAGTCGGCCTGGCGAGCGGTCACACGGTGCCCGAAGTGTGCCGGACCTTGGGCATCGCCGAGCAGACGTACTATCGGTGGCGCAAGGAGTACGGCGGCCTGAAGGTTGGGCAGGCCCGACGCTTCAAGGAGCTCGAGCGGGAGAACACACATCTCAGGCGAGCCGTCGCCGATCTGACGCTGGATAAACTGATCCTGAAGGAAGCCGCCGAGGGAAACTTCTAAGCCCCGAGCGTCGCCGGCGCTGTGTTGAGCATGTCTGCACACGATATGGATTACCCGAGCGCCGGGTGTGCCGGGTCATCGGACAGCCACGCTCGACGCAACGCTATCGACGTGTCGGGGCTGACGATGAGGCGGCGCTCACCGAGGCGATCGTGCGGCTAGCCAGTGAGTATGGCCGCTACGGCTATCGCCGGGTCACGGCGCTGCTCCGCGGAGATGGTTGGCACGTGAACCACAAGCGGGTCGAACGCATCTGGCGACGGGAGGGGCTGAAGGTGCCTGTAAAGCAACCCAAGAGAGGCCGACTGTGGCTCAACGACGGGTCCTGCATCCGTCTGCGGCCGAGCTGGCCGAACCATGTCTGGGCCTATGACTTCGTCATGGCCCGCACACACGATGGCAGGACGTTCCGCATGCTGACGATCATCGACGAGTGGACCAGGGAGTGCCTGGCGATCGACGTCGCCCGGCACCTGCGATCCGACGACGTGCTGTATCGCCTGGCGGCACTGTTCGTCGACCGGGGGCCACCGGACCACATCCGCTCGGACAACGGCAGCGAGTTCACCGCCAAGGCCGTCCGTGACTGGCTGGCGAGAGTCGGTGTGACGACGCTCTACATCGCGCCGGGGAGTCCCTGGGTGTCAATGGCGGAGCAAAAAGGGACCACCTCGGCGGTGTAAGAAGGGCCCGCTTGGCGGCTGCGGGCTTGTCCCCGTAGTCCACGGGAGGGCCCCGCGCGCGACGCGGCGTGCCCTCAACAGGCTGACGCGGCGGCGCGCGCGGGAGGGACCTGTGGGCCCACGGGGTCAAGCGTGGGCTGGGTGGTCGGTTCAGTTAGCAGTCGGGGTTTGACGCCTGCGGCTCTGGTTGAGCCTGTAGCTGTCACCGTTCATCTCGAGGATGTTGACGTGGTGGGTGAGGCGATCGAGGAGCGCGCCGGTGAGGCGCTCGGAGCCGAACACCTCGGTCCATTCGTCGAAGGGCAGATTGGTGGTGACCAGGGTCGAGCCCCGCTCGTAGCGTTGGCTGAACACCTCGAACAACAGCTCGGCGCCGGTCTTCGACAGCGGCACGAAGCCGAGTTCGTCGACGATCAGAAGCTTGTAGGTGGCGAGCTTCTTCTGGAACCTCAGCAGCTGCTTGTCATCGCGGGCCTCGATGAGTTCGTGGACCAGCGCGGCGGCGGTGATGAAGCCGACCGAGAGGCCCTTCTGGCAGGCCGCCAGGCCGAGACCGAGGGCGATGTGGGTCTTGCCGGTCCCACTGTTGCCGAGCGCGATGAGGTTCTCGCGGCGCTCGATGTACTCGCAGCGGGCCAGCTCCAGGACCAGCGCCTTGTTGAGCGAGGGGATGACCTTGAAGTCGAAGCTGTCGAGGCTCTTGACCACGGGGAAGCGCGCCGCCTTGATGCGCCGCTCGACCATGCGGCGCTCGCGGTCGATCAGCTCGAGCTCGGCGAGTCTCAACAGGTAGCGGACGTGATCGACGCCTTCCGAGGCGCACTGCCGGGCGATCTTGTCGTACTCGCGCAGGAAGGTCGGCAGCTTCAGCGTCTTGAGGTGGTGGGCGAGCAGCACTTGCGGTGTGTCGGTCATGCGCCGAGCCCCGACAGCAGGCTCATGTACGACTTGGCGGACGTCATCGCGACCCGGGCGCGCGGCAGATACGGATAGACGTCGAGGTTGAGCCTGGGCGGCCGCCGCTCGATGCGGCACAGTACCAGGTGCTTCACCGCATCAAAGCCGATTGCGCCGAGCCGCAGGGCGTCGCCGACCGCACCCTCGACCTCCTCGAGCCGGAAGGTCTCCAGTAGACGGAGCACCTGGACGTACTCGCGCTTGCCTGCCTTGCCCATACGAGCTTCGAGGAGCCGCCGCAGAGTGATGAAGGCCTCGGGCAGGTCCCAGCCCGCCAATGGCGCGGCCTGGTCGAGGGCGCCGATCTTCTGCTCGATCAAGGGCAGGTAATGCAGCGGGTCGAAGATCAGGTCCTCGCTGTCGTAGGACCGGCGGTGCCGGGCGATCACCTCGGCCCCGCAGCTGATCACCACCTCATCGACGTAGCCCCGGATGAGCACCTCACGGTGGCCGTAGGCCACGGGCACGGAATAGTCGTTGCTGCGGTAACGCACCAGCGACAGCGAACTCGCCCGTCCAGGGCGCTTATCGCAGGCATCATAGGGAGCAGGCGGCAATGGCAAGAGAACTTGACGATCCCGCTCGAGACGCTCGCCGATGGTCTCCTTGTGGCCCCGCAGCCGCGCCGCCTGGCGCCGGCGGCACTGTTCGGCGAGAGCATCGTTGAGGGCCGCGAAGCTCTCGGCACGCGGGACGGGGACCAGGAAGTTCCGCCGGATGAAGCCGACCAGTCCCTCGACCTTGCCCTTGTCGTTGCCCTTGCCCGGCCGGCCGAACCTGTCCTCGAACAGATAGTGGGACTGAAGCTCCGTGAAGACGCGCGTTCGCTGCCGCTTCCCATCGCCCAGGATCCGGGCAACCGCCAGCTTGGTGTTGTCGTACAGGATGGATCGGGGGACGCCGCCGAAGAAGGCAAACGCCGCGTTGTGGCCATCGCAGAATGCTTCGGTCGTCTCCGCCGGATAGGCCGCAACAAAGCAACCATCACTGTGGGGAAGGTCGAAGGCAAGGAAGTGGATCTTCCGTAACGCGCCGCCGATCACCGCCATCGCTTCGCCGAAGTCCGCCTGGGCGTGACCGGGGGAATGGGAGAGTGGCACGAACACCTCACGCGACCGAAGCCCCTGCTCACGAACGTAGTCCTTCACGATGGTGTAGCCGCCCGTGAAACCGTACTCGTCCCGGAGGCGGTCGAAGATGCGCTTCGCAGTGTGCCGTTGCTTGCGGTGGCTGGTCCGATCGTCTTCCAAGATCCGATCGATGATTCCCGTGAACGGACCCAGCTTTGGCCGCCTCGGCGGCGCGCTTCGGCGATACCCTGGCGGCACCGAGAACGACAGCATCTTACGGACCGTCTTGCGGTCTACACCAAACACCCGCGAGGCCTCGCGGGTGCTCATCCCCTCGACATGACACGCCCGCCGAACCCGTGCGTACAACTCCACCCGATACATCCCCCCCGCCTTCCAGTCAGAGCAACCCTGACAGAAGGCTATACGCGGTCCCATTTTGGTCCGCCGCAGCCGGATCGACCGGCCGCTTCAGTGGGGGATTATTGCTCTGCCGTTCTCACCTGGGAGAACGGCTACAACGAATCATTCAACGGCAAGCTCGGAGACGAGCTGCTCGACGGTGAGATATTCTACTCGCTCAAGGAGGCTCAGGTGTTGATCGAGCGATGGCGGCATCACTACAACACGGTCAAGCCGCACAGTGCGCTGGGCTATACACCCCCGGCACCACAGACCATCGTGCCCAAACGGACTGATCCGGCCTTCGCTATTGATGGGCTACAGCCGGATCAGCCCTTCCCAGAAACCGTGCCAGGACTAACATAGGAACTGGTACATAGAATGGGGGCAGGCCAGGAGTACTCCTTGTTCAAGCCCCGTTGCTGGGTTTTTGGTAGGTACCGTATCGGGCCTGGCGTCCTTGGTCACTGATGGCATTTCGTCGGACAAAGAACGTTACCTCCTCACGAGGAATCGGATTCTGTACTCTTGCGGGTGACCATCACCGACTGCATTTTGTAGGATCTTACGCGAACACTGCCGCGGCCGACGGTCGTGTCAGACATTTATTGGGGCGCCTTCGAGGCTGGTATGGATTGTACTTCACCGATCACATACCACGACCGAAGCCCCTGGGTCGCGGCGATCGACGTGCACGTGGCGTAGACCAGCGAAGAACCTACTTCTTAAGCCATATTCGGGATAGAGCGCTTCGTCGGTGACGTCGATGCGCGCGATCCAATAGCCCTTCATGCCCCGTCCCTCCCGGCTCTGCGGTCAGCCCGCGAATTTTGCCCGCAATACCAAGCAGAGCAGCAGCAAGGCACCAGCGACGAGCAGCCCACCGGCCGCGAGGCCGAGCGACACGCCACGCGAAAATCGTGATCCGTCGTCGGGCCCGGTCATTGGTTATTTGGTCGTCTCAGCCGTTCAGCGTTCGATGACCCCACAGGCGATGCGCGGCCCCGCGGCGCCGGCCGGGTCGGACTTGTAGTCGTCGGCGCCGGCGTGCATGACGATGGCCGCGCCGTCGGCGTCGAACAGCGCGTCGTCGAGCGCCAGCCTCTTGTTCAGAACCTCGATTGTCAGCGTGCCGTTAGCATGGACGTGAACGTTCGGCATGTCGCCAGCATGCATGCCGCCCTTGCGGGTGATGCCGTGCTTCTTGCCCTTCGGGTTGAAGTGCCCGCCGGCCGACTTGAAGGGTGCGTCGCATTTGCCGACGGCGTGGACGTGAAACGCGTGCGCGCCGGGCGCCAGGTTCCACAAACTGGCCGATAGCAGCACGCCATTCGGCGTCTGCTTCAGGCCGACCAAACCGACGCTCTGGCCGTCGGCGTTCATCAGACTGGCGCTAGCGGTTTGCGCCTGGGCCGCGCCGGTGGTTAAGAAGATCGCAACCATGGCGGATGCGATCGCGATCGGAAGCCTCATTGGTCACCTCCCTCGGGGATCATTAATCCGACATTCCCCAGATGATATCCAAATTCGCGGAAATCGTACCACGGCCCCATCTCCAAGGGAACTCTGTTCCCATTGCAGCCATCCGATGACATGATTTTGGTAATCGGCCAGCGCGTGGAAGGCCATTTGGTCGTTTCTCTTGCCATCCAGACACACCTCTCGTGTCGCAATCTCCTTGCCGTCGATTCCCTCGGCCTACGCCGGAGCGGGTCTTCGTCGTAGATCATCAATCAGGCTCAAGATTTTCTGGAACAAGCTTCTGGTGACTGCAACCTCGGCCAATTGAAATGTGACGTACCGGCCATGGCTGACAACTTTCGCACCGATCTTGACCAGCTTCTCCCTCAGCGTCGTCAGCGACCATTGCTCCACGGCATCGGGCAACGCCAGGGTACGCATGAAGTTGCCGAGGTTATAGGCGAGTGCATGCAGCTGGAGCCGGACGGCATTGTTGCGTAACGAACGGCATGACAGCCGCGTCCACTTGATGGCGTTCTTGCCTTCCTTGATCCATTGCTCGGCAGTGCCGCGCTGATTGTAGAACGCAACAACCCGCTCGGCAGGACGGCTCAGGTTGGTGACGATGAAGCCGACGCGGGGATACAGTTCCCCTGAGTGCCACTCCACCTTGGCGACGACCCGGCGGGGCTCCGTCCAGCTACCGGCCCGATAGCTGAAGTTCGCGTAATACCGACGAACTTCCTTCGGCGGCCGACCGACGGGGCGCTTGAGCAGGTGCGCGATGCTGTCGTGCAGCACCTTGTTGGCCGGAAGCCGGATGGCGTACTTGAAGCCTTCCGCTTCCAGAAACTCATAAACCTCGGGCGAGGCGAAGGCGGCGTCACCACGGAAATAACGCCGGAGTGTCTTGTTCCGGTATCGAGCGACCACCGGGTCCAACACATCGCGCCATTCATGGGCGCTGTGCACGTTGCCCGGACGCAGGGCGCAACGCTCCAGATCGCCGAACTGGTTGAACACGAACAGCGGGTGATAGCACGTGCAGCCGAAGTGACCGTTGTAGGCCGTGCCCTCCTGGTCACCGTAGGTCGGGCTGACGGAGCTGTCCATGTCGAGCACGATAATCTTCGGCGGCTTGCGCTCGTTAACCTGGTCGATCCAGATGCCCAAAAGGTCAGCGAGCGCGGCGAGGTTGTCATTGGTGGCGAGTAACTCCGTCTCGAACCGGCCCATCTGGCTGGTCGATGCGCCGCCGCGCTCGACAGCCCTGCCGCCGACGATCCACCGCATCGCAGGATCGCGCCCCAGCCGGTCGGCGTCGTTCACGTCCTCGTACCCGGCGAGACGACCATAGACGGATTGGCGAAGGAGACCGATGATGCCGTGCCAACCGTTCTTGCCGGTCCGGCTGTCAGCAATAACGTCACCGGCCAGCGTGGTCAGGCCGAGGGCTTCGTCCAGTTCACGATAGGCGAGCAGACCAGCGTCTGACGTGATCCGCGAACCGTGGAACTCGAACTTCAGTCTTCGGTCGAAAAACGCCCGCAGAAGCCCCCGATCCGACTCACCCTCCAGGTTCCGCATTCGACCCACCCTCCGTCTGATCTAATCCACTGATTCTTATACAGGAATCAGACGGAAACCGCATCAGATGGATCGGTCACTTGGGGAATGCGGGTTCAATGGCTTGGGTGCTGCGGCAAGCCATCGATCGGTATCTGGAAGGCGTAGATCAGCCCATAGGAGATGCAAGAGCGGTGCGCCAGCCACGGATGGATGAGGCCGCACCAGGAGGTGGTCCGGCCCGTCGTGGCCACAGGCGATAACAGCAGGCGGACGAGGAGTGCTAACAGAAGCGGATACCTGCCGCAAATTCGCCGCGACGCCGTTGTAGCAGGCCGGATGGGACAACCTGCCGCATGCTATCGAATAACGGCGCACATTCACCGATGGCCGGTTCCTGTTCGATGGCGGCAGGGCGAAGCGGGGTAGGCAGAATCGGACGGACTACATTTTCCATTGTCGGCCCGACTACCTCTTCGCCGCCGTCGAGGTGAAGGCTCACTACAAGCAGGCGTCTGAGACGCAGGCGGGCGCGCCGCTTGGCCGACCGGAGCGGGTGCGCATGCGAAACCTTCGCCCCATTCCAGTCCGAGCCGATTGCGGATAATGCCATGCTAAAATCAGCGTCTCTCGTCGCTCTCATGGTGAAGAAGGCGTGCTATTTTTCAGGAGGTCGACGAGATAGCAGCGGATTTTGCCAAGCGCGGGGCTGCTACATGCCCATGCTTCGTCCCTGGGATCTTTTGTGGATCTGGCGCTCTTCTTCCTCGGCCGTTTCGTTCTTATCCCGCATTGCCCAGATGACCTTGTGATTTGACGACAGCGCACCCGGATTCTGGTATAAGAATCAGTACGTTATAGGCGGATTTGGGGCGTTGATATGGCACACCCGATGGGTGAATCGAAAGACGGGGTTCTGAGGCTCTATTTTGACCGTCGATTGAAGCTTGAGTTCCACGGTTCCAAGGTCACTTCCGACGCTGGGTTGTTGCCGTACCGGGAACTGGACGATGCGGTCGGACTGAGCGAGATTGCCGGGGACGTACTCACGGACACCCGCCGTGGGAAGAACGGTCGTCACGGTCTTGTCGGGCAGTTCCGTCAGTCCGTTTTCGGACGCCTTGGCGGATACGACGACGTGAACGATGCCGACCGGCTCAGCCTCGACCCGGTCATGCGGTGGATCGTCGGCGACCATGCTGTCACCAAACAGGCTGCTTCGACCAGTCAGATGGGGCGCTTTGAGACGGAGGTTCTGGCAACCGAGGAAAACCTCGCCGCGCTTGCCGATCTTTCCGGCGCTTGGATCGACCGTATGCATGACCGCCACCCGCCGACGAAGATCATTCTCGACATGGACAGCAGCGTCAGCCCGACCCATGGCGAACAAGAGGGAACAGCGTACAATGGTCACTTCGGCTGCACCTGCTATCACCCCCTTTTTCTCTTTAACCAGTTCGGCGACCTTGAACGGTGTTCCCTGCGTCCCGGCAACGTTCACAGCGCCGATGATTGGGAAGGCGTGTTGAAGCCGGTTGTCTTTTGCTACAAGGGGCGGAAGGTACGGCTCTATTTCCGAGGTGACGCTGCCTTCGCCTCGCCGAAGATTTACGATTACCTCGAAGCCGAGGGTTTCCTGTACGCGATCCGGTTGTCGACCAACCAGGTTCTGCAGGAAAGCATCGCACATCTTCTCACACGACCCGTCGGCCGTCCGCCGAACCATGTGCGGCGCTATTACGCCAGCTTAAGCTATCAGGGTGGAAGTTGGGACAGAAAGCGGCGCGTGGTGGCCAAGGTGGAATGGCACCCCGGCGAGTTGTACCCCCGCGTCGGCTTCATCGTCACCAACCTGTCGCGGCCCGCCGAACGGGTGGTGGCCTTCTACAATCAACGAGGCAAGGCGGAGCAATACATCAAGGAAGGCAAGAACGCGATCAAATGGACGCGGCTGTCATGCAGCAAGTTCCGCGACAACGCCGTTCGGCTGCAGCTTCACGCCCTGGCCTACAATCTCGCCAACTTCATGCGGACGCTAGCTTTGCCAAAGGAGGTAGAGCATTGGTCGCTTACGACGCTGCGGGAGAAGTTGGTGAAGATCGGGGCCAAAGTTGTCCGCCATGGCCGGTACGTCACATTTCAATTGGCCGAGGTTGCCGTCCCAAGAAGCTTGTTCCAGAAAATCTTGAGCCTGATTGATGATCTACGACGAAGACCCGTTCCGGCGTAGGCCGAGGGAATCGACGGCGAGGAGATTGCGACACGAGAGGTGTGTCTGGATGGCAAGAGAAACGACCAAATGGCCTTCCACGCGCTGGCCGATTACCAAAATCATGTCATCGGATGGCTGCAAAGGGAATAGAATTCCCTTGGAGATCGGGCCATGGTACCATTTCCACGAATTTGGATGTCATCTGGGGAATGTCGGCCTAAACGCCATGGTTAAATCTTCAATCACCGAGCGAGTAAAGAGGCGCATCCAAGCAACGCTTGTCAAATCTGTTAGTGGGGCGAAATTGTACCTTCCTACGGGGGAGACTATTGATGATGTTCTAAATTATATTCACGCATGGTTTAGGTTGGGGTATGCGCCGCACGTTCGCTCTCCACTGTCATTCAATGACTATATTCAATCCAGCAAGAAGCGCTTTTACGGCGATGTTGATCTTGCCAGGAGGGTGACGGATAAATTTCTATTCAAGGAATGGCTGAGGGAGAAAGGATGTGAGAATCTTGTGGTGCCCACCCTCGCCGTTTACGACGATGTGAATGAGGTGAGAAACCATGTCTTTGACAGGCATACGATTCTCAAACCAACGCACCTGAGCGGCGCAGTGATTCCCTTCTATGAATCCAGAAAACTGACGGTGAAGGAAATATCAAAATTAGAGAAATGGATGGATACTGACTATTACAGAAAAAGCCGAGAGAAGACCTATAAGGGCGTGCGCAAGCGACTTATATGCGAACTCCTTTTGCTCGATTCGACGAATACTATACCTATGGATTACAAATTTTTCATGTGTATGGGTCGTCCCTTAATGATTCAAGTAGATAACGACCGGTTTGCAAATCACACGAGGCAGTTATATTCAGAAAATTGGAAATTATTGGACTTCGGTTTGAAGTTTCCACGGAACTCCGTTCCCATCGACAGGCCGGACACCCTTGACGCAGCCCTTGATATTGCGGCGACTCTCGCGGAGGACTTTCCTCTTTGTCGCGTGGATTTATACTTGCTGCCGGACGCTGTGATAAAGGCTGGAGAGATTACGTTTTTCCCCGGAGGCGGCGGTGAAGAATTTTCGCCAGTATCGGCGGATTTTGAAATTGGGCACAAGATAAAGAACATGCTCAGAAGCTTTGGAGAACTGAAGGCATGAAATTACACTGAAAGGATTGAGAAGTGCTGTCTCTTCGTTTGAGGTTGAAAAGGAAATTGTTTCGTTCCCGCAACTGTGAGTCACGCTGGAGTAATTCAGAGCATATCTTGCGACGATGGTATCATCAAGAGGCATCGATCCCACAATGATTATCGGCAAGAGTGCGGTGGAGTCAGCCCGGCTGTTCCGCTATTTCGTTGCGGCCTACCCCGCGCGCAGTGCACTAATTCTGCTGGCGCTGACTGCGGCGGCCCTGGCGGAGGGGGTGGGAATCGCAGCGGTGCTGCCGTTGCTCAGCTTGGTGATCGACGCCGAAGGCGGCGGTGGCATCCTGATGGCATACGTGGCAAAGGTCTTCGCTCTGGTCGGGCTGGAGCTTTCCCTCGGCGGGTTGGTGCTCCTGATTGTCGTGGCGCTCACACTGAAGTCGTCGCTGATGCTGCTGGCGGCTACGCAGGTGGGGTACTCGGCCGCCCATGTGGCGATGGAGCTGCGTGTCGAGTGCGTTCGTACGCTTCTGCAGGCGCGCTGGATGCACTTCGTAGATCAAAGGTCCGGCGAACTGGCGAGTGTGGTCAGCGTCGAGCCGACGCGTGCTGCCACTGCCTATGTCGCTTCGTGCCGCGTTCTTGCCGGGGCAATCCAACTTCTGATCTACCTCGCGCTATCGATCGCAATTTCCTGGGAGATATTGGTGGTCGCAGTGGTCGTCGGCTCACTGAGCATGATTGCGTTGAACCGTCTCGTCGGAATCAGCCGCCGCGGCGGGCAGAATCTCACCAAACTTCAAAAGTCCTTTATGACCCGCCTCCTGCAAGCGATCGACGGCATGAAGCCGCTGAAGGCAATGGCGTTGGAGGCAAGCACAAGGCCCCTCATCGAGGGCGATATTCGCGGGCTCAACAAGGCCTTGCAGGCGATCGTCGTCAGCCGGGAGGGGCTGATCGAGTCTCACGAAATCATTCGTGCCTTCGCCGTGGCGGGGGGGCTCTATGTCTTCGTGACGATATGGGGCCAGCCGGTCGAAGGCTTGTTGGTCCTTGCGTTGCTCTTCGTGCGTATTCTGCAGAAGGTGAGTCGACTACAGAGCTCCTATCAGGAGGTTGTGACCAACCTACCGGCGTTCGGCTTCGTGAGAGCCACGATCGCGACGGCCGAACGCGCCAGGGAACGCATCTTCGGTGGTACCGTACCCCGCTTGAGCTCGGCGATCACGCTCCGCGACGTGAGTTTCTCCTACGGCCGCGGGGATGTTCTCGACGGCGTCTCGATGACTCTACCCGCCGGTGCATTCACTGCGATCGTCGGCTCCTCGGGCGCCGGCAAGACGACGGTCGCTGACCTGATCATCGGGCTGCTGCGGCCCCAGCACGGCGAGGTATGGATTGACGAGTTGCCCATGCGCGACATCGACGTGCACGCATGGCGCGGCATGATCGGATATGTGCCGCAGGAGACATTCCTCTTCCACGACACGGTGATGGCCAACGTTGCGCTCGGTGAGCCCGGCATTTCCCGTGCCGATGTGGAGACGGCGCTGCGGCGCTCCGAAGCCTGGACCTTCGTCGCCGCGCTGCCGGAGGGCATGGACACGGTGGTCGGCGAGCGGGGTGCCCGGCTTTCCGGTGGTCAACGACAGCGCATCGCCATCGCACGGGCGTTGGTCCGCGACCCGGCGCTGATCATTCTGGACGAGGCCACGACCGCGCTGGACCCGGAGACGGAAGAAGGTATAGTGGCCACCGTCCGGCGGCTGGCCGGCAATGTCACGGTGCTCTCAATCTCGCACCAGCCGGCCATGCGGAATGCGGCCACGATCGTCTATTCGGTGGGCAACGGCGCCGTCACACGCGAGTGATGCGACAAGCGAACGAGCGCGCGCTGCCCATGGCACCGACCGTCTCCATCGTCACGCCCACATACAATCGTGCCCACCTGTTGCCGCGGGCGTGGGCAAGCATTGCCCGGCAGACGGAGACGCGTCTTGAGTGGATCGTCGTCGATGACGGCTCGACTGACAACACGCGACAGGTGGTCCTCGCGTTCAACGACCCCCGCATCCATTACATATACCAGCACAATCAAGGCGAGAACGAAGCACGCAACCGCGGCGGCTTGGAAGTTCGCGGCGACTACGTCGTCTATCTCGACAGTGACGACGAAGTGCTAAACGAGACAACCCTGGCCGAGATGCTGTCGGAAATCCGCGCCACGCGTCCCGAGATCGCCTGGGTCGCGTTTACGGTCGTGGATCAAGAGGGTCGCACCGACCTTTCCCACGTGTCTGCGAATCGGATTGAAGCCAACTACATCGATACCGTGTGCGGGAACGTCTTTCGCGGGGATTTTTTTCGGATTTACAAGAAGGACGTGGTGCAGATGGCGCCTTGGCCCCCATACAGAGGACTGGAGGGCTTGCGCCATTGGCGCCTCGCCCGTCAACGGCCGGGTCTGGTGGTCAACCGGCCGGCCTACATCTACTATAGGGACGTCGACGACCAACTGACGGGCGCCGCTTCCGCCATCAGGCGCGCCGGCGACATGGCCGCCGCCATCGGCGAGCTTATCGTTGATCACAAGGTTGCTTGGGAGCAGCATTGTCCCTGCCAATTGGGCAAGTACCACTTTTATCGTGCGATGTATCTGGCCCTTTCGGGGAGTTCTGCTCGTGCCGTCCCCGATCTCCTCGTCGCATTCCGGTACGGTTCTGCACGCATCGTCGCCAAGTGCCTGTTGTTGCTCGGTGCTCTCGTCGTTCCCATGAAGATCCGTCGGTGGCTCTTCGTGGCAAGATCGCGCCTGTAGCGGTTCGGCGTGGCGTTCGTGCCGGTGTCACGCTGTCTCGGAGGGCACCTCAATCGGTGAGCACTACGAGCTATAACCGAATCTTGTGTACGGCGTTGAAATGAAGGCGGCGTATCCTGGTGATTGTTGATGTCACCACTTGAGCTAAGCCAAGGAAGGATACGCCATGAAAGAGAATACCGTTGTTGCTTTTCAAAACCCATCTGATTTTCAGAAAGATCCGTTGACGGAAGTCCTACAAGCTGGAGCTCGCGAGTTGTTGGCCCAAGCCGTTGAGGCCGAGGTCTCCGTGTTTTTGGGTAGCCATGCGGCGCTTGTTGACGCCGCCGGCCGCCGCCGGGTTGTCCGCAATGGATATCTGCCGGAACGCTTCATCCAGACCGGGATCGGCCCGGTGAGCGTGCGCCAACCCCGTGTGCGGGACCGGGGGGACGGCGCCATCCGCTTCACGTCGGCGATCCTGCCGCGCTATCTGCGCCGCGCCAAGAGCCTGGAAGACCTTTTGCCATGGCTGTATCTGAAGGGCATTTCCACCGGCGACTTCGGGGAAGCCTTGGCGGCGCTCCTGGGGAGCTCCGCGCCGGGGCTTTCGGCCTCCACGATCACCCGGCTGAAAGAGGTCTGGGGGGTTGAGGCGGAGCGCTGGCAACGGCGCGACCTCACGGCCAAGCGCTACGTCTATTTCTGGGTGGACGGCATCTATTTCAGCGCCCGCATGGAGGAAGAGAAGCAGTGCATCCTGGTGATCGTCGGGGCCACGGACAAGGGACAGAAGGAACTGATCGCCATCGCCGACGGCTATCGCGAAAGTGAGCAGTCCTGGCTCGAAGTTCTGCTCGATCTCAAGCGGCGCGGCCTTGAAATGGGTCCGCAACTGGCGCTCGGCGACGGCGCGCTCGGCTTCTGGAAGGCGCTCCGCCAAGTCTACCCAGGCGCCCGCGAGCAACGCTGCTGGGTTCACAAGACGGGCAACGTCTTGAACAAGCTGCCCAAGGGTCTGCAAAAGAAAGCCAAGGGGCGCCTGCAAGACATCTGGATGGCCGAAACCAGGAAGGATGCCGAGAGCGCCTTCGACTTCTTCCTGGAAGCCTACGGGCCGAAGTACGACAAGGCCGCGGCCTGCCTGGCCAAGGACCGCGACGTCCTGCTGACGTTCTACGACTTCCCCGCCGAGCACTGGAAGCATGTACGCACGACCAACCCCATCGAGAGCACGTTCGCCACGGTTCGTCTGCGCACCTACCGGACCAAGGGCTGCCTGTCGCGCAAGACGGCGATGGCCATGGTCTTCAAACTATGCCAGTGCGCTCAGAGAAAATGGAGAAAACTCGATGGATCGAACCATCTCGCCGAGATCATTCGCGGCGTCAAATTCGTAGATGGAGAACGCCAGGATCGCGCCGCCGCATGATCAGCCCATACACAACTTTTGACAATAGCTCGAGCACTACAATTGCGAGCCTCTTGCAAAATAGCTGAGGCGAGCGGCTTTTCTGCCTGAGTGAAGGCCCTTGCGGTGGGACCGGCCCACCCTCGTGAGTATCATGTGCTGTCGCAAAACACCGCATGATGACCACGGAGGAGTGGAGCCGTGTCCCTGCGCGAGATGCTATCGGATTACTGGTACGCCTTTCAACAAGAGTTGTTCCCGAGGCTCGAGAGCGAGCTTGGCCCGATGGGCGAGCGCTACGAGCTGTTCGTCGCGGTTCTGGAACTGGTGCGGGTCGAGGCTCTTCTGCCCTACTTCCGCGGCCAGGTAGGGCGGCCGGAGGAGGACCGCGCGGCGCTGGCGCGCGCCTTCATAGCCAAGGCCGTGTTCGACGTTCCGACGACGCGCGGCCTGATCGAGCGTCTTGAGGTTGACGGCAGGCTATGCCGGCTGTGCGGCTGGAGCGGTGCTGGCCGGCTTCCGAGCGAGGCGACGTTTTCACGGGCCTTTTCCGAGTTTGCCGAGAGCCGTCTGGCCAGCCGTCTGCATGAGACGCTGATTGCGCGGACGATGGATGGCCATCTGGTGGAGCACATCTCGCGGGATGCGACGGCGATTGAAGCGCGGGAGAAGCCGGCGCCGAAGCCGAAGGCAGCGAAGCCGAAGCGGCGGCGCAAGCGGGGGCGGCCCCGCAAGGGAGAGGAGCAGGCGAAGGAGCCAAGCCGGCTGGAACGGCAACTGACGATGAGCCTTCCGCAGATGCTGGCGGACCTGCCGAGGGCCTGCGATGTCGGCACCAAGCGCAACGCCAAGGGCCATACCACCTCCTGGATCGGGTACAAGCTGCACGTCGACACGGCCGATGGCGGGATCCCCATCAGTTGAATCATGACCTCGGCATCGACGCATGACTCCCAGGTGGCGATTCCGTTGGGAACCCTGACGGCCGGGCGGGTCGAGAACCTTTACGACCTTATGGACGCGGCTTATGATTCCATCGAGATCTGGGCGCACTGCATCTTGCTTGGCCACAAGCCGATCATCGACGTGAATCCCCGCCGCTCGGTCGAAATGCAAGAGGCGTTGAGGCGTGAGAAGAAGGCGCGGCGGACGCTCGGTCTCTTCTTTCCCGAAGAGCGTCGCTACGTCGAGCGTTCAGGGTCCGAGCGGGTCAATGGGCGCCTCAAGGATGAGTTCGGCGGCCGCCATGTCCGCGTGCGCGGTTACGACAAGGTTCTGGCCCACCTCATGTTTGGCATGACCGTTCTGACGGCCAGCCAACTGATGCGCCTTATCGTTCCGCCGATCTAGTCCGGCTCGTCTCCTTCGCCATCACGGTGGCCGCACTTCTCGAAAGACGGTGCGGCCAAACGCGCCCGAAGTTCGACGAAAATACCGAATCGGAGGCTGTGCCAACGCTGATCCGACCATGGTCGCCATCAAAATCGCACCAATTGCCGTGCGCGGACGTCGTTGCTAGCTTGGGTGTTCTTGCGCCGCTCCAAATCGATCAGAGTTTTGCAAGCGGCTCATTGCGTCTATAGTTTCCACCCATAAGCCGCAATGCACATGCTGATCGTCAACCGCGCGTTCGGCACGCTCTTCGGAGGCGGCGCGCGTCACTCTCTCAGCCGCATGCCGGATCTCCAGCGTCGGTGCCACGACTGCCTCGATGCGCGTCACCGTTTCGGCCGGGCCAGCCAACTGGCATCCACCAATCGAGGCTTCCCGGATTGACCCGGCGCATGCCGAACTCAGCGCTGCCCGGCCAGTCGGGAGAATGCGATGACGCTTCCGGCGCCAAGCGGACCGCTTTGGCGATTTCCGACCTGCGTGGCGGCGGAGCCGAAAGGTCCACGGTTGGCATCGCGCGTGGGCTGATCGCCTGGAGTTACGCCGTCGATATGGTATTGTTCAACGACGCGAACGCTTATCCGGACGAGGCTACCACTGCGCTCGACCCTGCGACGGAGGCGGGCATCGTGGCCACCGTCCGGCGGCTGGCCGGCAAGGTCACGGTGCTCTCGATCTCCCACCAGCTGGCAATGCGGCGCGCGGCGGACCTCGTCTACAGCCTGAAAGACAGTCGCGCCGTGCTGGAGCATACCGACGGCCGGCCCACAGTAGAGATAGCCGGCGCATCTCGACCGTGATTTCGCGGCGGGCGATAGAGATCTCGTTGCTAAGCGACCCGGACGGCGTGCTAGAGGTATCGCGAGAAGCTTATTGCCCCTACCGTAACGTGTCCGATCGGCATCAAAATTTGTTGTTTTTCGAGAGGGAGAATTGAATGACGTCGGTCCCTCGCTCCCTCTTTTTCCTCCCTAATCTCAATGGCGGTGGCGCGCAGCGGACGGCGATAAACCTGGTGCACCATTGGCCGGATGATCGGCCGCGCCCCACGCTTGCTGTTGCCTCCGCGTCTGGCGCCGGTCGGCTCTGGCTCACCGGGATCGACCCGGTCGATCTGGGCTCTGGGCGCTTGAGGTGGTCGTTATTGCCGCTTCGCCGACTGATCCGCCGCCAGAGGCCGGATATCGTGTTTTCAACCATGGTCGGTGCGAACATCGTCGCCGCAGCGAGCATGATCGGCCTACGCAGCCCCCCCATCCTGGTCGTGCGCGAGACCAGCCACAGGGCGCGCAGCACCTTGTCCTTTGCGCAACGCGCGGCGATCGGCCAAGCTTACCGACGGGCTGTCGTGGTAGTCGCGCTCTCCGAAGGCGTGCGCATGGAGCTGCTGGAATACTATCGCCTGAAGCCGGAACGCGTAGTAATGATCCACAATCCGGTGGATGTCGACGCATTCCACTCCCGAGCCTCCGGCCGTGCGCACCCGTGGCAGGGTAACGGGCCGATGGTGGTCGCAGCCGGGCGCCTGGTGCGTGCGAAGGGGTTCGACATCTTGCTTCGTGCCTTCGCCTACATGTCTACGGCCAATACACGCCTTGCCATTCTTGGCGAGGGGCCGGACCGAGAGGCGTTGGCGACGCTTGCAGGAGAATTGGGCCTGACGAACAGGATTCTCATGCCCGGGCATGTCGCCGATCCCGGGCCATGGTACGCTCATGCGGCCGCGTTCGTACTATCGTCGCGGTGGGAGGGGTTCGGTCACGTCCTCGTCGAAGCGATGGCATGTGGCGCGCCCGTGGTCGCCTTCGACTGCCCCCACGGTCCAGCCGATATCATCGAGGACGGCCATACTGGATTGCTTGTGCCGCCGCAGGATGTCCACGCCTTGGCCGAATCCCTGTATCGGTTGATCGGAAACCAGGAATTCGCCGGACGCCTGCGCGTCGCAGGCCAACGGGCCGCGAGGCGGTTTTCGGCGCCGGTGATCGCCCGGACTTATGCGACCTTGTTCGATGAACTCTTCGTATCCTCATAGCCTCGGCGCCGCGGGGATATCATCGCTGACGAAAGAACGGCCACTTGGACGATGAGTCGCCTTCGGGTTCTTCAAGACTCCTGCATCGCACATTCACCGGATGGTCGGCGGGCAGCATGACTATCGCCGCCCGCGCTACCGCGGCGCCGCCGGGCGCGGTGACGATTGCCCCGTGGGGAGACGCCTTCCGCAACGCCCTGGCGAACGTGGTCCCGTCGCCAGTCGACGATATCCGGCCGTCGCTGTTGCCGGCACGTCATGAACGTGACCGCGTGATCGAACTCTTCACAGCCTTGGTCGGCGTGTCGTGACCGACCTTGCAGGCGACGCAATCAATTCGATCGATGACGTTTCGCCATCTCGATCTGCGGGAGCCGTAGAGAACAAGTGACCGGCGTCGGTGCGAACGGGAATGGCGATGAGGCCTTGCGTGCATTTGATGCCGACCGTCACACGACGTCCGACTGTCTGGCGGCGAGCTATAGCTGAATCTTGACGGGGCGGTAAAAAGTCGATTCCTCATGAGAGTCGGCTGGGTTATAATTGTGCATGTTTACTTTACGCGACCGACGGACCGGAGAATTGTTTGATCGCTGGTCCGATTTCGGGGACAAACGTCGGCGCCTGATGGAGCAATCCTGGGCCGGGGTTTTTCGGAACCATCTGCTTGTCGAACTTCCGGTTGACGATCTTTGCCGTCACCTTGATGAACGCATGGGCCGACCATCGAAGGATCTACACGTTGTCATCGGGGTCTTGCTTTTGCAGCAGCTGCACGATCTGAGCGATGCAGAGACCGTCGAGGCCCTGGCCTTCAATATGGCGTGGCACTATGCCTTGGACGTGCGCAGCGAAGCGGACAGCTATTTCTGTGAGAAAACCCTGCGCAACTATCGCCGTCTGTTTATCGAACAAGGTCTCGATGAATTGCTGTTCCGGTGTTTGACGGATCGGATGGTGCAGGGATTCTCTGTCGATACCAGCCACCAACGCATGGATTCGACGGCCCTTCGTTCGGCGATGCGGGCGCTGACACGACTTGGTATCGTTGTTGAGAGCATCTCGAAGTTTGCCCGTGAGCTTGAGCGATATCATCCCGGTCTACACGAGCAGATCAGCAAGGAGGTGATCCGCCGCTATGTCGATCGCGAGGGCAATGGCGCGTTCGCGAATACGGCGCCGAGTGTTTCAAAACGCCGCCTCGGCGAAGCGGGTCAGGATATCCTCGCCCTGGTGCTGCAATTCCGTGACACGGCGGCGGCAAAGCTTTCCAGTTTTGCGATCCTGGAGAGGGTTCTGCGCGATCAGTTCGAGATCGTTGATGATGAGTGTGGCGATCGTGACGCAAAGCGCGCCGCGATTCGATATCCAAAGGATGTGCCGTGCGATACCGTCGGCAATCCGGCCGACCCGGACGCGAGCTACAACGCGCACAAGGGTCAGGGATACATGGCGCAGATCGTCGAAACCTATTGTGAAGATGACAGTAACGAGGCGGTTGCCGCGACACCGGACCTCATCACCCACGTGGAGGTCCACAAGATGACGGTGCATGACGGCCATCGCTTGGCCGATGCGCTGGATGATCTGAGCGAGCGCGCGCTGACGCCGGCGGTGATGCTGGGTGATTCACATTACGGTTCCAGTGACAACATGGCTCTGACGCGCGAACAGAACATCAATCTCGTGGCGCCCGCGCGACCGCCGAAAGGCGCCGTCTCGGGACGGTTGACGTTGGAGGATTTCACTCTCAACGAAGAAGGCTTGGTCTTGCGCTGTCCCAATAACGTCGAACCGGTTTCAGCCTCGCTCGCCAAAGCCAAGCTGCAGGCCCGTTTCGACCTCTCCATCTGCCAAAAATGTCCCGATATACTGCGATGTCCCGTGCAGGCGGCCAAGCGTGACGGCCAATTTTCCCGCTTTCAATATACCCCGGCCAGGGCTGCCAACCAAAAGCGCCGGCTTTATGAACAAAGCGATGCCTTCCGCGACGTCTACAGATGGCGGGCCAGCATAGAAGCTACCATGTCGCGATTAAAGTACCAGATGAACCTGGCTCACCTACGCATTCGCGGCATGCCGGCCATGCGCTACGTGGTCAATCTGCGTGCCCTCGGCCTCAATATCCGACGCTGCGCGGCAATCGCACCATAAAAAACGAAGCCAAGGAGAAGCCAAGGATAGGTAATATCAGGTTTTATCCACCAGCAACGCGGAGACAGGCAAATATTCTTCACCGAACCGCAAAGACCTGTACAAGCACGCCATCGGCCAACAACTTTTTACCGCCCCGTCGAATCTTGTGTACGGCGTTGGAAAGAGGGCGGCGTATCCTGGTGATTGTTGCAGTCACCACTTGACCTAAGCCAAGGAAGGATACGCCATGGAGGAGAATACCGTTGTTGCCTTTCGGAACCCATCGGATTTTCAGGATGACCCGTTGACGGAAGTCCTGCGAGCTGGGGCGCGTGAGTTGCTGGCTCAAGCCGTGGAAGCTGAAGTTGCCGAGTTTCTGGAAGGTCATGCGACGCTGGTTGATGACCGTGGCCGTCGCCGGATTGTCCGCAATGGCCACTTGCCGGAACGGCTGATCCAAACCGGGATCGGCCCGGTAGACGTGCGTCAGCCGCGTGTCCGGGATCGGAGGGCCGGCGAGGGCGCCGGCGCCATCCGGTTCACGTCGGCGATCCTGCCGCGCTATCTGCGCCGCACCAAGAGCCTGGAGGATTTGCTGCCGTGGCTATACTTGAGGGGCATCTCCAGCGGCGATTTCTCGGAAGCGTTGGCGGCGTTGCTGGGGGCACGGGCTCCGGGTCTGTCGGCCTCCACGATCGGACGACTGAAGGAAGTCTGGCAAGACGAGATGGAGCGCTGGCAACGGCGTGATTTATCGGCCAAGCGCTACGTCTACTTCTGGGTCGACGGCATCTATTTTGGCGCCCGCCTGGAAGAGGAGAAGCAATGCATCCTGGTGATCATCGGCGCCACGGATCACGGAACCAAGGAGTTGATCGCCATCACCGACGGCTACCGCGAGAGCGAACAATCCTGGTGCGAGGTGCTGCTCGATCTCAAGCGGCGTGGTCTCGGCATCGGTCCGGAACTGGTGACCGGCGATGGCGCGCTCGGCTTCTGGAAGGCGCTCCGCCAAGTCTACGGGGCCGCCCGCGAGCAGCGCTGCTGGGTGCATAAGACGGGCAATATCTTGAATAAGCTGCCCAAGGGTCTGCAGAACAAGGCCAAGGGTCACTTGCAGGATATCTGGATGGCCGAGACCAGGAACGACGCGGAGACCGCCTTCGACTTCTTCGTGGAAGCCTACGGACCGAAGTACGAAAAGGCCACGGCCTGCCTGGCCAAGGACCGGGACGCCTTGCTGAGCTTCTACGACTTCCCCGCCGAGCATTGGAAGCATGTGCGGACGACGAACCCCATCGAGAGCACCTTCGCCACGGTTCGTCTTCGCACCTATCGGACCAAGGGTTGCCTATCACGCAAGACGGCGATGGCCATGGTCTTCAAGCTTTGCCAGGGGGCCAGCAAGAAATGGCGGAGGCTCAATGGATCAGATCAATTCGCCGAGATCATTCGAGGCGTCAAATTCGTCAATGGAGAACGCCAGGATCGCGCCGCCGCATGACAAACCCATACACAACTTTTGACAATAGCTCTCTGGCGGCTTGGTTCGATCTTGCGCCTCAACTCGACGATGAGGCGCGGCGCCAGTTCGAGCGGTACTACGCGGGGTATTTGAAGCGCTTCGATTCCTACATGCGCCATTCGTACGATCGGCGCCTTCAGCCGCTGCTTACTCGCGTCCGGGCCGGGACACGCGTAGTGGAAGTGAGCAGCGGCTGCGGTTCGGAGTGCCTGTTCCTGGCGTCCCGTCGGTGCGAAGTCACCGGAATCGAAATTAGCGAGAAGCGGCTTCACGCTGCCAGGAATCGCCGATCGCAGTTGGAAGAGCTGCAAGGCGCGCCGCTGCCTTGCCGATTCGTCGAAGGATCGTTGTTCGATGGCGACCTGGGCCTGGGCGGTGAGCTTTTCGATGTCGTGTGGATGGAGGAGGCCTACCACCACCTTGAGCCGCGCAATCGGGTAGGCGTGCGTGTCGCCGACCTGGTTTCCGTCGGTGGCCATGTCGTGATCGCGGAGACCAATGCGCTCAATCCGCTGGTTCAACTTCAGTTACTCCGCGCGCGCGGCCTGCCAAGGGTCCGAACCTTCACGGATGGACGAGGCCGCACGCATGAATATGGCGTGGAGCGAGTGACCAGTGCCCGGCGGCTGGAGCGGCTATTCGAGAAGGCGGGCTTCCAAACAGAACTCGTCCGCCACGAACGGCTGTTTCCCAATGTGAGCGTGGCGTCCCAGAGCTTGATGACGCTCGAACGTTATCTGGATTTCCTGCCCCGCTGTGCCTTCGTTCACTATGCCTATGTCGGCCGGCGCGCCGCATGACCATCGCCGCCCGCGATGCCGCGCTGGCCCATCCCGCCACAATTGACCGGTCCGGCGCGCCCATCGAGGTGATGCACGTCATCACGTCGCTCGATGTCGGCGGGGCAGAGACCGTGCTGGCCCGGCTGGTCGCCGGTGACAGGACGGGTGCCATCTCCCACCGCGTGGTCAGTCTAAAGCCGGACGGCGCGCTGCGCATGAGTATGGAAACGGAAGGGATTCCAGTCCGAGATCTCGGAATTGGAAGTGGGTTGAGCGCGTTCGGGGGCTTGGCTCGCCTCGTCGGGGCAATCAAAGCCACGCGGCCTGATGTGGTGCATAGCTGGCTCTATCATGCCGACCTGCTTGCGACGCTTGCCCTCGCTCTCTCTGGCCGGCGGAAGGCGACCCGTCTGGTCTGGGGGATCAGGGGCTCGAACAGGGACATGCGCCGATATTCGCGCAGCACCCGCTCTATCCTGAAGGTATTGCCGCTTCTCTCACCGAGAGCGGATCTCGTTCTCTGCAATTCGGAGGCTGGCCGCGTCGTGCACGAGCGGCTGGGATACCGCCCACCCCGATGGCAGGTCGTCCCGAATGGCCTCGACGTGGACAGCTTTCGGCCCCGAAGCGACGAGCGCGCGGCGGTCCGTGCCGATCTAGGGCTGAGCGAGAACAACTTTGTCATCGGGATGTGCGCGCGGGTGCATCCGATGAAGGACCACGACAACGTCGTGAAGGCCGCCGCCATCTTCGCCGAGAGCGCACCCGAGGCCCGGTTCGTCCTGATCGGTGAAGGAACTGCTGAACCGGGCTCGGCATTGGACCAGGCGATCGCGGCATCAGGTATCGCCGGACGGTTCGTGCGCCTCGGCCTACGCCGGGACATTTGCCGGCTCCATGCAGCGCTGGACATTGCGACCCTGAGCTCGGCGTTCGGCGAGGGATTCCCCAATGTATTGGCGGAAGCCATGGCCTGCGGCGTGCCCTGCGTCGCGACCGACGTGGGCGATAGCGCGTCGATCATCGGCGACACCGGCCTCATCGTTCCACCCGGGGACGCGCAGGCCTTGGCTGCAGCGTGGGAAAGGCTTCGGTGCGAGGGCCGCGATAGCCGGGCAATGCGGGGTGCGACGGCGCGGCGGCGCGTTGCCAATCGCTATGCCATCGCCACGATGATCGCGGACTATCGCAAAGTATATGGCGAACTGGTCACCTCCGCCGGCGCGTGAGCACTGCAGTCCGCCGTCACTGGCGCCGCTAGGCGGAGCTTTTGCCTCCCGCTGAGTCTGGATCGAGCAGGCGACGCCAGAGCGCCAGCGTTGCTGCCGCGATCCGGTCCTCTGAGAACGTGTGCTCGACCAGAGCCCGCCCCCCGGCACCGAGGCGTGCGCGCAGCGCCGGATCGTGCGCCAACCGCAGGATTGCCGCTGCCAGCGCCGCCGGATCGCGGGGAGGGACCAGCAGCGCGCTCTCGCCCTCGCGGGCGATTTCGCGGCTGCCCGGCGTGTCAATGGCGGAGCAAAAAGGGACCACCTCGGCGGTGTAAGAAGGGACCGCTTGGCGGCTGCGGGCTTGTCCCCGTAGTCCACGGGAGGGCCCCGCGCGCGACGCGGCGTGCCCTCAACAGGCTGACGCGGCGGCGCGCGCGGGAGGGACCTGTGGGCCCACGGGGTCAAGCGTGGGCTGGGTGGTCGGTTCAGTTAGCAGTCGGGGTTTGACGCCTGCGGCTCTGGTTGAGCCTGTAGCTGTCACCGTTCATCTCGAGGATGTTGACGTGGTGGGTGAGGCGATCGAGGAGCGCGCCGGTGAGGCGCTCGGAGCCGAACACCTCGGTCCATTCGTCGAAGGGCAGATTGGTGGTGACCAGGGTCGAGCCCCGCTCGTAGCGTTGGCTGAACACCTCGAACAACAGCTCGGCGCCGGTCTTCGACAGCGGCACGAAGCCGAGTTCGTCGACGATCAGAAGCTTGTAGGTGGCGAGCTTCTTCTGGAACCTCAGCAGCTGCTTGTCATCGCGGGCCTCGATGAGTTCGTGGACCAGCGCGGCGGCGGTGATGAAGCCGACCGAGAGGCCCTTCTGGCAGGCCGCCAGGCCGAGACCGAGGGCGATGTGGGTCTTGCCGGTCCCACTGTTGCCGAGCGCGATGAGGTTCTCGCGGCGCTCGATGTACTCGCAGCGGGCCAGCTCCAGGACCAGCGCCTTGTTGAGCGAGGGGATGACCTTGAAGTCGAAGCTGTCGAGGCTCTTGACCACGGGGAAGCGCGCCGCCTTGATGCGCCGCTCGACCATGCGGCGCTCGCGGTCGATCAGCTCGAGCTCGGCGAGTCTCAACAGGTAGCGGACGTGATCGACGCCTTCCGAGGCGCACTGCCGGGCGATCTTGTCGTACTCGCGCAGGAAGGTCGGCAGCTTCAGCGTCTTGAGGTGGTGGGCGAGCAGCACTTGCGGTGTGTCGGTCATGCGCCGAGCCCCGACAGCAGGCTCATGTACGACTTGGCGGACGTCATCGCGACCCGGGCGCGCGGCAGATACGGATAGACGTCGAGGTTGAGCCTGGGCGGCCGCCGCTCGATGCGGCACAGTACCAGGTGCTTCACCGCATCAAAGCCGATTGCGCCGAGCCGCAGGGCGTCGCCGACCGCACCCTCGACCTCCTCGAGCCGGAAGGTCTCCAGTAGACGGAGCACCTGGACGTACTCGCGCTTGCCTGCCTTGCCCATACGAGCTTCGAGGAGCCGCCGCAGAGTGATGAAGGCCTCGGGCAGGTCCCAGCCCGCCAATGGCGCGGCCTGGTCGAGGGCGCCGATCTTCTGCTCGATCAAGGGCAGGTAATGCAGCGGGTCGAAGATCAGGTCCTCGCTGTCGTAGGACCGGCGGTGCCGGGCGATCACCTCGGCCCCGCAGCTGATCACCACCTCATCGACGTAGCCCCGGATGAGCACCTCACGGTGGCCGTAGGCCACGGGCACGGAATAGTCGTTGCTGCGGTAACGCACCAGCGACAGCGAACTCGCCCGTCCAGGGCGCTTATCGCAGGCATCATAGGGAGCAGGCGGCAATGGCAAGAGAACTTGACGATCCCGCTCGAGACGCTCGCCGATGGTCTCCTTGTGGCCCCGCAGCCGCGCCGCCTGGCGCCGGCGGCACTGTTCGGCGAGAGCATCGTTGAGGGCCGCGAAGCTCTCGGCACGCGGGACGGGGACCAGGAAGTTCCGCCGGATGAAGCCGACCAGTCCCTCGACCTTGCCCTTGTCGTTGCCCTTGCCCGGCCGGCCGAACCTGTCCTCGAACAGATAGTGGGACTGAAGCTCCGTGAAGACGCGCGTTCGCTGCCGCTTCCCATCGCCCAGGATCCGGGCAACCGCCAGCTTGGTGTTGTCGTACAGGATGGATCGGGGGACGCCGCCGAAGAAGGCAAACGCCGCGTTGTGGCCATCGCAGAATGCTTCGGTCGTCTCCGCCGGATAGGCCGCAACAAAGCAACCATCACTGTGGGGAAGGTCGAAGGCAAGGAAGTGGATCTTCCGTAACGCGCCGCCGATCACCGCCATCGCTTCGCCGAAGTCCGCCTGGGCGTGACCGGGGGAATGGGAGAGTGGCACGAACACCTCACGCGACCGAAGCCCCTGCTCACGAACGTAGTCCTTCACGATGGTGTAGCCGCCCGTGAAACCGTACTCGTCCCGGAGGCGGTCGAAGATGCGCTTCGCAGTGTGCCGTTGCTTGCGGTGGCTGGTCCGATCGTCTTCCAAGATCCGATCGATGATTCCCGTGAACGGACCCAGCTTTGGCCGCCTCGGCGGCGCGCTTCGGCGATACCCTGGCGGCACCGAGAACGACAGCATCTTACGGACCGTCTTGCGGTCTACACCAAACACCCGCGAGGCCTCGCGGGTGCTCATCCCCTCGACATGACACGCCCGCCGAACCCGTGCGTACAACTCCACCCGATACATCCCCCCCGCCTTCCAGTCAGAGCAACCCTGACAGAAGGCTATACGCGGTCCCATTTTGGTCCGCCGCAGCCGGATCGACCGGCCGCTTCAGTGGGGGATTATTGCTCTGCCGTTCTCAGGTGGGCCTGTCCCACCACATCAGCCTCGCTTCAGGCGGAAAATCCGGCCGCCTCAGCTATTCTGCAAGATGTATCGCACCCGGTTCCTTGGACACAAGTTTGTCTCATGCGGCGGGCCTGAGTGACATCGCGGTGTGCCACGCCTGACGAGCTTGAGCGGGGCTCAGGTAGCCGTTCTTCTCCACGATCCACTGGGCATTGTACTGTTCGACGAACCCGCGGACGGCGTTCCGCAGCTCCGCGATGTTGCGGTAGATGCGGCCATGGATGATCTGTTCCTTGAGCGTGCGATTGAACCTCTCGGCGACGCCGTTGGTCTGGGGCTGTTCGACGAAGGCGTAGGACGGCTGGATGCCCCAGAACTTGATCTGGTTGGTGAAGTGGTCCGACAGATACTGGGAGCCGTGATCCATCCGCAAGGCCAGCCCCCGCGCCGCACCGGCGGAGGTCGAGGCATACAGCCTCGCAAGCCCCATGGAGATCGGCTGAAGGGCGGCGAAGCGGTCGCCTCGCTTGCACACATGCCAGCCGACGCACTCGGCGTTCCAATGCTCGATGGCGGTGAATATCCAGCCCCAGCCGTCGTCCACCGTGAACACCCGAACGCCGTCCGTGCCCCACATGAGGTTGGGGGCATGGGTGATGATCTCACCGACATGGGGATTTCCGCCACGGCGGCGGCAGCGATGGGGCGAGAGCAGGTTGTTCTCGCGCATCACCCGGAGCCCCCGCTTGCGGGAAACACGGATGCCACGACAGACCCGAAGCCGAGCCCAGACCTTGCGGTGTCCCTCGCCCTCCCAGGGGGATGCCTCCAGGTCGGCCTCGATGGCCACCAGCAGAGCCTCGTCCGAGATCGAGGGCTTCGGTCCCCGGCGCTTTGCTGGTGGGCGCTCAGCGGTGGCCTGCTGCCGGGATTTCATGGCGTAGAACGAGGAACGGGCAAAACCCCAGGCCGCACAGACCCGCTGGAGGCCGTAGGCCAAACCCGTGCCGGGAGAGGTGGCGGCACTCATCGCCGCGACCTCCGCCGCCCCAAAGGGCCGGACGTCTCCGTCTTGGCCTCCAGCAGTTCCACCTGCATGATCAACTCCCCGATCCGCTTCATGGCGATGTCCAGTTCCGCCTTCACCGGATCGCCCTTGCGTTCCTTGAGCGAGGCATCGATCCCGGCGATCGCCTTCTCACGCCACTGCTCGAGCCGGAAAATCTCCACGCCCAACTGCCGCGACAAAAGTTCCACCGGCTCGCCACGCAAAAGCCGCAGGGCAACCTCACGCTTGCGCGTCACCGTCCACCGCTGGCCAAGTCCCAGCGGGCCTGCCGGCGAAACCTGGCCCGGGGAAAACGTGGACGAGCCAAGCTCGCCCTCGTTTACCACAGGCCCATCAACAGCAACTTTGTTCTCAAAATTGTCGGTCATGTTCCGGTCCTCCTTGGACACTTCGATTAAGCCAATTCTGTGTCCAAGGAAATCGGGTCCGACTCAGCTATTCTGCAAGAGGCTCGTTCTTTTACAACATATTAGAATTATTTTCTGTCTTCGGGATGCCAAGACCGGCGGACGGGTCGTGCCGCTCGGTCCGGAGGCCCGCGCCGTGTTGTCCACCCTTCCCCGCGAGAACGACAATCCTTGGGTCATTTGCTGGCAAGCTGCCAGGCTCGCACCTCACCGATCTGCAGCGACCCTGGCGGCGCATCCGCGAGCGCGCCGGGCTTCAAGACGTACGAATTCATGACCTTCGACACTCCTTCGCGTCCCGTGCGCTGGCCTTGGGCGAGAGCCTGACGATGATCGGGAAGCTCCTCTGACATACCCAAGTCCAGACCGTGCCTATCCGCTTTACGCATACACCCACTAGGGGTAAATTGGGTGCGTAAAATGGCGAGCGGAAGCATCCTACATGTAGTGTGTGTCTGCATTAACCGGATAGGCACGGTCCAGACAACCGTTCGTTACGCCCACCTTGCCCGGGATTCTATCCAGACTGCCGCGGCTCGGATCACAGGGAGCATCGGCAGCGATCTTGCCTTTACTAATCCTTCCAATCAGACTGTTCGATAGGTCATACATCTCTAAAACGGGAAAGACAAAGCACGCCACGCCCGTCAGGGCGACAAACGCCGCCGCCGCGACCGCGTGTGCTCGTCGACAGCCGTTGAGTATGCCGTACCGGTAGATGAACACGGCCACATAGACGATCGGCACCAGATACGCCCCGACCGACCACGAACGCTCGCCCATCAAGACGAACACAAGCGCCACGTAGGCCAGCAATGGCACCAGCACGCCGAGCGCCCAGCGCGCGAAGGAGATGGGCGCGGCACGGTTGGCGGCATCGGTCGGGGTCACGGGCGGGCTCGCGGTCATGTCGGTCTGCTCACGGCGGCGCCGATCGGGCGTCGGCCGGGCATCCTGCGTCAACGGTGTGGCGAAACTTAGACCAAACCGCCGTTACAACCAACAGCGGTAGTTGATGGCAGTCTACAACTTTCCCTTGACGACGTAGGCGAGCAGGCGGACGACTTGCTCGAGGGTCTCGGCAACGGCTAAGGCCGCGGCGTCGACCTCCTTGAGCGCATGGCCGAGCGCGGCGTCGTGGAGCGTGATGACCGGGGTGCCCAACGCCGCGGCGTAGCCCGCGTCGAAGGCGGCGTTCCACTGACGGTACTCGTCGCCGAAGCGCACGACGACGACATCGGCGCGCTCGATCTGCGTGCGCGTGCGGATGGCGTTGACCTTGGCGCCCTTGTGGTCGCGCCAGAAGTCATCCGCCTCGGCGCCCAAGATCGCGACGCCGGCCGCGTCGCTGGTGGCATGATCGGTAACCGGTGCGAGCAACGTCACGTCGAGCCCCGCGGCCGCCACGCCTTCGCGAATGCGCTCGCGCCAATCGCTGTGGATATCACCCGAAAGATAGACCGTCAGATCGTCGCTCATACCAAGCCCTTATGCCCAGATGGAAATCAATACAGCCCCTCGAGCACCGCGCCGTAGCGCGCCGTGACGGCGTGGCGGCGGACCTTGAGCGTCGGCGTCATCTCGCCGTTGTCGACAGTGAAGGGCTCGGCGGCGACGGCGTGGCGCTTGATCCGCTCGATCGGCGAGAGGCCCGCGTTGGCGCGCTCGACCGCGGCGCCCAGCGCACGCTTGAAGGCGGCGTCGGCGGCCAATGCCGCAAGGTCGGCGGCGACGCCGTTGGTCTCGGCGTAGACCTCGACGAAGTCCGCGTCGGGCACGATCAGCGCGACCAGATGCGGGCGGCGGTCGCCGAACACCATCGCCTGGGCGATCTCGGGCTCGAGCGCGAGCACGCCCTCGACGCGCTGCGGCGCCAGGTTGTCGCCGCCCGAGTTGACGATGATGTCCTTCTTGCGGTCGGTGATCTCGATGTAGCCGTCGGCGTCCAGCACACCGATGTCGCCGGTATGCAGCCAGCCGTCGGCGAGCGCCTCGGCGGTGGCCTCCGCGTTGTTCCAGTAGCCGTCCATGACCAGTTCGCCGCGCACCAGGATCTCGCCGTCCTCGGCGATCCTTACCTCGACGCCGTCGAGCGGCGGGCCGACCGTGCGCAGCTTGTTGCGCTCGGGCCGGTTGGCCGAGATGACCGGCGCCGCCTCGGTCTGGCCATAGCCCTGCAACAGCGGCAGGCCGAGCGCGACGAAGAACAGCCCGACGTCGTAGTTCAACGGCGCGCCGCCCGAGATCAGCGCCTTGAGCCGGCCGCCGAAGCGCCCGCGCACCTTGTCGCGCACCAGCCGCTCGACCAGCCGGTCGAGCAGCCGGTCGCCGAACGACAGGCTGGCCGGGTCCTCGTAGCGCCGGCGGCCGAGCTCGAGCGCCGCGTCGAACAGCTTGCGCTTCAGGCCCTCGGTGCGCTTGACGCCCGCCAGGATGCGCTGGCGCATGGTCTCGAACAGCCGGGGCACGCAGGTGAGGATCGTCGGGCGCGCCTCGGTCAGGTTGGCGGCCAGCGTCTCGGCACCCTCGGCGTAGTAGATCTGCGCGCCGATCGAGATCGGGAAGTGCAGCCCCGCGGTGTGCTCGTAGGAATGCGACAGCGGCAGGAACGACAGGAACACCTCGTCGGTCAGGCCGAGCCCGGCCAGCAGCCCGTGGGCGCCGCCGATATTGCACAGGATCGCCGCGTGAGAGAGCATGACGCCCTTGGGCCGCCCGCCGGTGCCCGAGGTGTAGATGATGCAGGCGAGGTCGCGCCGCGTCAGGCGGCCGACCAGTTCGGCGACGTCGTCGGGCGCCGCGCGGCCGCGCGCGACGACCTCGTCCCAGGCGTGGACCGCGACCGCTTGCCCCTCGGCGCGCTCGGGAGGCTCCATGGCGACGACCAAGCGCAGCTCGGGCGCGGCGTCGGCGGCCGGCAGCAGGCGTTCGGCGAGCGCGGACGTCGAGACGATCGCCGCGGTGGCGCCCGAATCGGTCAGGATATGGCCGTGATCGTCGGTCGTGTTGGTCGTGTAGGCGGGCACCGGCACGGCGCCGGCGGCCATGATCGCGAGGTCGGCGACGACCCAGTTGGGCCGGTTCTCCGAGACCAGCACGACGCGGTCGCCGCGCGCGACGCCGAGCGCGCGCAGGCCGCGCGACAGCGCCGAGACCTCGTCGGCGATGGCGCGCCACGACTGCGGCCGGTACGCGCCGCCGTGCTTCGACCACAGGAAGGGTGCGTCGCCGCCCGCCGCGGCGCAGTCGAAAAACATCGCCGCCAGATTGGTCCACACCTCGTCGCGCATCATGCCTCGCACTATCTTGTTGCTGGCCAAGGCGGCGATATTAAGCCGCATCGTCCAGCTTGGTGAAGCGGCCCGCGAGCACCCGCCTGTCGGGGTCGATCCTGACGACGGTCGCGCGACAGGCGATGTCGAGCATCTGTTGGCCAAGCCGCGCCCGGAACCGGATGTCGAGACCGTCCGTGACGTCGCGCTCGATGGCGCAGGACGTCGCCAGGAAGCCCGCCGAACTCCAGTTCTTGATCGGGTAGATCTGGCCGTCGATCTCGATCGTGCCGTCGACCGCCGCGATGCGCGGCTCTTGCCTGCGCTCGGGTACCGGGCCGAACAGAAAATCCTTGATGCGTTCGAACATGGGGCGTCCCCGGGAAGCGTGGCCGATTGCGCTACGCGAGCCCTCGATAGATATCGACCTTGCAGACGAAGGAATCGATCGACATGCCGTCGCCGGCGAAGCGTTGCTCGATGCGGCGGAAGCAAGGCTCGACGACGAGACCGGCAAGCACCGCTTCGTCCATGGCGCCTTGAAGCTCGGCAACGGCACGGCGCGTTCGCTCGGCGATTTCCGGGTCGCAAGGCGGCGACTGGTCGTGGGCTTTCTTGCTCGCGTTGGGGAAGGGAATCGTATTCGACGCCATGACCACTGGTTCCTTCCTTGTCATCCGCCGCCCGTCCCGGGCGGGTACCGCGCCTCGTGGCGCACGCACAAAGAGCCCCGTTCCGAAGAACGAGGCTCGGTATATCCGATAACCTCTACATGATTCGGTAATCCGGGCCGCCGGCCCGGGCGGCAAGGGATCGTCAGCCTTGCCGAGGCCCATTCTGACCAATTTCGCGCTCCAGTCATCACCCGAATGGGTGATAATCGAGGGATTTCCCTTAACCGACATTCCCCATATACCATCCAAATTCGTGGAAATCGTACCACTTTCCCACCGCCAAGGGAACTGTATCCCCTATGCAGCCATCCGATGGCATGATTTTGGTAATCGGCCCGCGCTTGGAAGGCCACTCGGTCATTTTTCTCGCCATCCAGACACACCTCTCCTGTCGCTTTCTCCTCGCCGTCGATTCCCTCGGCCTACGCCGGAGCGGGTCTTCGTCGCAGATCATCAATCAAGCTCAGGATTTTCCGGAACAGGTCCCTCGGCACCGCCACCTCAGCCAATTGGAACGTAACGTAGCGGCCATGTCGGACAACCTTGGCCCCGATCTTCACCAGCTTGTCGCGCAACGTCGTCATCGACCAGTGCTCCACCTCCTTCGGCAAAGCCAGTGTCCTCATGAAGTTGCCCAGATTGTAGGCCAGGGCGTGAAGCTGGAGCCGAACGGCATTGTTGCGGAACTTGCGACATGACAGACGGGTCCAGTTGATGGCGTTCTTGCCTTCCTTGATGTGCTGCTCCGCCGTGCCACGGTGATTATAGAACGCCACCACCCGCTTGGTAGGGCGCGACAGATTAGTGACGATGAAACCGACGCGAGGAACCAGCTCGCCGGGGTGCCACTCCACTTTGGCCACGACACGGCGCTTCTTGTTCCACGATCCGGCCTGATAGCTGAAGCTGGCGTGGAAACGGCGAACATGGTCGGGCGGGCGACCGACAGGTCGCGTAAGCAGATGGGCAATGTTCCGCTGGAGAATCGCGTTCGCTTTGAGGCGGATGACGTAGAGTAATCCCTCGGCTTCGAGATATTCGTATATCTCCGGTGAGGCGAAGGCGGCATCGCCACGAAAATACAGCCGCACCTTCCTTTCCTTATAGCGCATCACCACCGGCTCCAGAACATTCCGCCATCCGTCGGCACTGTGAACATTACCGGGGCGCAGGGAACATCTCTCCAAGTCGCCGAACTGGTTGAACAGGAATAGCGGATGCTAGCAGGTACAGCCGAAGTGACCATTGTACGCTGTTCCCTCTTGTTCGCCATGGGTCGGGCTGACGCTGCTGTCCATGTCGAGAATGATCATCTTCGGCGGATGGCGGTCATGAACCTTGTCGATCCACACCCCGTTCATGTCGACCAAGGCTTCAACGTTCTCGTCGGTGGCCAATAGCTCCGTCTCGAAGCGTCCCATCTGGCTGGTGGAAGCGGCCTGTCTTTCGATGGCCTTGCCGCCAACAATCCAGCGCATGGCGGGATCGCGTCCCAGACGGTCGGCATCGTTCACATCGTCATAGCCGCCAAGGCGCCCGAAAACGGACTGGCGAAACTGACCCGTCATGCCGTGCCATCCGTTCTTGCCGGTACGGCTATCCTGGAAAACACCCTCGGCCATCTCAGTCAGGCCGAGGGCATCGTCAAGCTCCCGGTAGGCGAGCAACCCGGCATCAGAGGTGATCTTGGAACCGTGGAATTCAAGCTTCAATCGACGGTCAAAAACGACCCGAAGGCACCCCGGTTTCGATTCACCCATCGGGTGTGCCATATCCGCCGCTCCATGTATGCTACAACTTCATGATTCTTATAGCAGAATCGCCTTCTCGCCGCACTGAATATCGACGATACTTGGGAAATGCGGGCTAAAGCCTCAGCCATGCTGCCAAAGCATTCCTTCCCGAAAAGCTCCTCGGAGTACATTCATCCGCGTTCTCCGTCAGCGGGGACCAACATTCCGCCGCTCGACCTCCCGGCTGTACTGCCGCTCGTCCTGGCGCGCCAGCATCCATCGCGGGACCCTCACCCGCACCCGGCTGTCGAGAACATTCTGAGTTGACCGGTTTATGTACCATATGAGTTGACCGCTTCTGTTGCGGTTTCTGGCCCTGTGGGGAAGTGGTCGGTCGCGGAGCGGCTGTCCACTTGTCTACAGGGCGCCGGTCGGTCGCGTCGAAGCGGGTCACGCGGCCTCGCGGCTTGCCGTAGCGACCGCCGAGAGTCTGGCGTAGGCAAGCCGGCTATCCACAGCGGAGGCCATCGCGGTTCCGGTTTAGGGTTGGGCTAGTGCGAACCAACCTGACCCGAAGGAGAACCACGATGATCCAGGACATGATGACCCTACGCGCGCTTTTGGAGAAGAGCTCCGATGCCGATCTGCTTCGCGAGATGATCGGCTTCACGGCCGAGCGGCTGATGGCACTGGAGGTCGAGGGCCTGACCGGCGCCGCTCACGGCGAGCGCTCGGCGGATCGTATCACCCACCGCAACGGCTACCGCGACCGGTCCTGGGAGACCCGGGCCGGCACGGTCGAGTTGAAGATCCCGAAGCTGAGGAAGGGGAGCTACTTCCCCGGCTTCCTGGAGCCGCGGCGGATGGCCGAGAAGGCGCTGGCTGCGGTGATCCAGGAGGCCTACATCCAGGGCGTGTCGACCCGCTCGGTCGACGATCTGGTTCAGGCGATGGGGATGTCGGGCGTCTCCAAGAGCCAGGTCTCCAGGCTGTGCGGCGAGATCGACGATAAGGTCAACGGCTTCCTTGATCGACCGCTGGAGGGCGACTGGCCCTATCTGTGGCTGGATGCGACTTATGTGAAGGTGCGCCAGACCGGACGCATCGTCTCGGTCGCGGTGACCGTGGCTGTGGCCGTCAACGACCAAGGCCGCCGCGAGGTCCTGGGCATGGCGATCGGCGCGTCGGAGGCCGAGACCTTCTGGACTGAGTTCCTGCGCTCGCTGGCCCGGCGCGGGCTGCGCGGCGTGAAGCTGGTGATCTCCGACGACCACAAGGGCCTGAAGGCCGCCGCGACCCGGATCCTCGGCGCCACCTGGCAAAGATGCCGCGTGCACTTCGCCCGCAACCTGCTGGCCCATGCCGGCCGCCAGGGTCGGCGCGTCGTCTCCGCCTTCGTCGCCACCGCCTTCGCCCAGGAGGACGCCGACAGCGCGAAGGTCCAGTGGCGTCAGGTCGCCGACCAACTCAGGCCCAAGGTCCCCAAGCTCGCCGCCCTGATGGACGAAGCCGAGCACGACGTCCTCGCCTACATGAGCTTCCCCAAGGAGCACCGCCAGAAGTTGCATTCGACCAACCCGATCGAACGGCTCCATGCCGAGGTCAAGCGCCGCACCAACGTCGTCGGCATCTTTCCCAACGAAGACGCCATCACACGGCTCGTCGGCGCCATCCTTCTCGAGCAGAACGACGAGTGGGCCGTCTCAAGGAGATACATGACGCTGGAATCCATCGCTCCGCTGGGCGATGGTGTCCCCATCACGCTGCCCACCGTGGCAGCCTGAACGTCCCGGCCCTACCCGCCGGGAGCCGCGTAGAGCGCAACGCTCTTATACCAGTGAGCGCCTGAATTGACTCTCGGGATATTCATTGATGGCGGATGATGGCGGATTGTGATTCTATGGTCTCCCACCAGATGTGGGGGATGTCATGGGATCAGCACTCAAGATACGGGATGATTTGACGCCTTTGGAGCTTCGGCGCTGGGCTCGCGTGGAATCGTACGGTCGAGCGGCGGCGCGGGCCTATGGGATCGCGAATGCTTTGGAGGAGATGCCCCGGGCTGATGCCGCGCGGCTTGCGGGGATGGATCGCCAAACGCTTCGCGACGCGGTTGTTCGTTACAATGCAAAGGGATTGGAGGGGCTTCACGACCGTCCAAAGGGCTACTCGCCGCGGCGGCTGACGGCAGACGAGGAAGCGGCGCTGGCGGCGGTCATCATCGCCGGGCCGGAGCCTGAGCGCGACGGGGTTTGCGCCTGGACCCGGGCCGATCTGTGCCGCTGGCTGGAGGAGCGCTTCGCCAAGACCTACCACCCCTCGAGCATGACCCGGGTTCTACGGCGGATGGGATTTTCCCGCCAGAAGGCGCGCCCGAGCCACCCGCGAAGGGACGCCGAAGCGCAGGAGCGCTTCAAAAAAGGGGGCTTCGCGACATCCTGAAGGCGACCGCCGCGGCGCATCCCGACAAGCGCCTACAGCTGTGGTTTCAGGATGAAGCGCGCGTCGGCAACAAGGGCCGGGTGTGTCACCGGTGGTGGCCCAGGGGCGAGCGTGCCCCCGGGACGCGTCAAATCGGCTACCAGTGGGCCTACATCTTCTCCGCCGTGCGCCCGGACACCGGCGACGACGTCACCCTGGTGATGCCGAGCGTCAACGCCAAGGTCATGGACCTGTTTCTCGCACACTTCGCCGATACCCTGGACCAGGATGCGCACGCCGTCATGATGTGCGACGGCGCCGGTTGGCACGACGAGCGCGCCCTCACCGTCCCCGACAACGTCACCTTGGCGCTGTTGCCGCCTTACAGTCCCGAACTCAACCCCGTCGAGCGGGTTTGGCTCTACCTACGCGAACGCTTCCTATCGCTCCGCGTCCTCGACGACACCGAGGCCATCATCGACGCCTGTTGCCAAGCATGGATCGACCTCATCGCAGAACCGGATCGTATGCGAACCCTCTGCGCCTATCCATGGATCATGAAGGTGATTTCATAGGCTCACTGGTATTACACCACCTGCCGGGACACGATCCCACAGGATGCAAACCGGAGTGTATTATAGTCGGCAACTGACGGGTCGAAAAGACCCTAACACCATGTAATATCGCATCTATCGTATGACATGTACCGACTTGTCACGCCAGACCATGATGATTGCCGATCACCAGCCGTTCTACTGCCAGACTGAAGCCTACCGGCGCGAGGGGATCGATCTCGACCGCACCATGCTGGGCAACTGGGCCGGGCGCGGGGTGCAGTTCCTGGCTCCCGGTCATCGACCGGATGATCGACCACCTCAAGGCGTCCGACTGCCTGTTCATGGACGAGGCCACGGTACCGGTGCTGGCGCCGGGGACCGGGCAGACCCGTCTCGACTATCTGTGGGCGATCGCCCGCGATCAGCGCGGCCATGGCGGTCCCGACCCGCCGATCGTGGAGTTCCACCACTCGCGCAATCGCAGCGCCAAGGTAGCCCTGGAACTGATGCGCGACTATGCCGGCGGCGACCCGCTGCATGTCGATGGCTACACAGTGTACGACGCGCTCGGCGATCCGGGACGGGTCTCCAACCCATGGGATCTCGCATACTGTTGGGTCCACTGGCGGAGACGGTTTGTGGAGTTCCAGCGCGGCACGGCGTCGCCCGTGTGCGAGGAGATACTCGGACGCATCGCGGCGCTGTCCCGGATAGAGGCCATGGTGCGCGGCCATCCACCGGAGCACCGGCTTAAGGTCCGACAGGAACTCTCGACGCCGATCGTCGAGGCCCTGCGGCCCTGGGTCGAAGCCCAGCTTGGGCGCCTGTCGAGCGCATCCGAGCTCGCCAGGCATATCCGATACGCCCTCAAGCGCTCGAACGGCCTGAGCCGGCTCTTCCATGACCGGCGTATCGAGATGGACACCATTCCTGTCGGGAACCTCATCCGCCTGGTGAAGCTCACAAAGAAAAACGCACTCTTCGCCGACAGTGACGACAGCGCCAAAACCTGGGCGCGATGCGCCAGCCTGACCGACACCCTGAGCCGGATCGTCGACATGCACTCCATGTCATTCCTCAACGATCTAATGCCCTGGAACTTCACCCCGGCAATCCCGACCGTCACTCGTCAAGAAGGTTAACGGCGCGGCGCTTACGTTTGAACCGGTAGCTGTCGTTTCCGGTCTCGACGATGTGGCAATGGTGGGTTAGGCGATCGAGGAGAGCGGTTGTCATTTTCTCGTCGCTAAAGACCGTCGGCCATTCGGCCTGGCTTTACGCCGTTGGCGCCATGTCGACGAGTTCATCCATGTGTTGACTGGGGGTTGACACAATTATTAAACCACAGACGTGGAAATTCGTATATCTATAACTGATTGATATTACACATATGTTTTATACAAGATTCAGATTCTTAAATATGTCGATCAAATTGTTCGTGCCAGAACCGGGAAAGGCGAGGACGCCCTTCGGCAGGAAGTTCAACAGCACGTCGTTACGCCGGAAGGGCGCGGCCTTGCCGTCCCGGTCCCAGTTCGGCTTGCACACGACCTGATGCACTCCGTTCTTCTCGGCCCAGCTTGCCGCGATCTTCTCCGCGCCGGGTCCGCCGCCGTGTAGCAGGACCATGTCATCGTACTTGATCTTGATGCTGTCCAGCGAGCGCCAGATGGCGGTGACGTCGTCGAAGTCCTTGCCGCCGGCGAAGGCGACCAGGGTGCCTTCGGGGAGATGCGCGGAGGTCTCGCGGTCTTTGCGGGCGCGCAGGTAGTCGCGGGCGTCGATGGCGGCGGACGTGAGTTTGCCGGTCTGGCTGCTGTGCGATCCGTTGCGCGGGCGCCAGGTCTCGCCTGTCTCGGCGCGGTATCCCTCGGCGGCGAGGTCGCGCATGGCCTCGAAGGCGTCGCGGCGGTCGCCGAGGTTCTGGACCCGATCGGTGAGGAGTTCCAGCTCGCGCGACTTGATCTCGGAGCCGTCCTGCTCTTGGCCGAGGTCTTTCATCTCGGGCGCGATCTTGTCGATGCCGCGGTCGAGGCGCTGGACCTGGGCGTGCAGCGTATTGACGAAACCCCAAAGCAGGCTCTCGCGTTCGTCGGAGAGTTGCGTGCCGTCCGGTGCGACCACACCGGCCAGGATGTGGATCGCTTCCTCGATCCCGGCAAGCGCCTCTTCCTCGTTCCAGATCTCCCGGTTGTCGAACTCGTCGGGACCAGGGGTCGCGCCGAACAGGGCGGCCTGTTCGCAAGCCATTGCGGTCTGCGATGACGTTTCGGTGCTGATGAAGTTCTGCATGATTCTCTCCATTGCTATGTTGCTATCCTCCGAGGCGGGCCGCCTCGTCGTGATGACTCTTTGTTTCACGCGCTCGCAGCGGAGCCACGATGGCCGGAATGCCTGCGCCGGGGGGATGCGCGAGTGGTGCGGGCGCAGGGAGCGGAGCGAGCGAGCCACGGTCGCGTATTCCACCGGCGTTAGCCGCGCAGCGGCGTGGCATTGCTCGCTATCGCCGTAACGGAGCGTGAGCGGAGTGGAGGACCCCGCAGGGGTTGGCGCAGTGAGAACGTGTGACACAATGAGACATCATGACGGGATAATTATTCTCCCACTCCCACCCCTCTCTTCCCCCGTTGCCGCGGACTTGGAGCTTGCAATAAGGGGGGCGATCCGGGCCGCGAGGGTTTCTTCCCCGAAGGCAACGAGGTCGTCGTTGAAATCGGAGCGTTCAGGAACGATCACGATTGAGGGAATGCCGCGTTCCACGCAACGGAGCTGAAGACGGTTCGCGGCGTGCCCGCCTTCCACGTCTTTATCGGGGGCGATGACCAATAGGGCGAGGTCTTGGAGCGGTTCGAAGGCGCCGAGGCTGCCCGCTGATAGAGCCGCCGCGGCATGAATGCCGGGGACGGCGGTGACCAGCGACAGCACGGTTTCGATGCCTTCACCGGCAAGCAAGGTCGCGCCGGAGGCGGACCCGCCCAAGCGCACGGCCCGGCCGTGGACGCGCCCAAGCGCTTTGCGCGGGCGGGCGAGGTTGGCTTTCTCGGGTCGCTTGGGGTCAAGCCAGGTACGCTGCACACCCTCGACGGCGCCGTCATTGCCGGTAACGGCGGCGACCAGCGCCGGGAGGCGGTGGATGCCGTCATCGCCCCGATGGATGAGATCGGGATGAAACCGCAAGGCCGGGAAGCGGCAATGGCCGATGGCGCGGGCGCGTAGATAGGCTTCCGCATGGGTGCCATCGATGGGGCGGCAGCGGCGCCAGAGGCGGCGTGCCGCTTCCTCGCGGTCATAGCCGCCGGCGTGATCTCCGGCATTTGCGGGAGCGGATCGCGGCAATGAGAGGAATGCGAGGGCCTCATCCATGGCGTGCCGCAGCGATGCTCCGCCGGTGTGCAGACGGATGAGATCGAGCAGATCGCCATGCTCGCCGGTCGCGGCGTCGGTCCATTTTCCGGGTATGCCGGGGGGCGCCAGGCGCACGAAGAGCGAGCGCCCCTTGGCGCCGCGCCGCTTGTGTCGCCGATGGTCCAGTATCTGCCCTGCCTGCGTCCGCGGGGAAGGTAGCGGCGGCATACATCTTCGGCCCGTGTGCTTAACGCAGCGGCAATTTCAGTGGCGTTCATGGGACGCGATTCCTTTGGGGAGCGATGGCGTGAAACGGTTGCATGGGGAACCTCTCGTGCCTGTTGCGGGACGCCCCCTCCAGGCCCGCCTCGAACTTTTGCCGGTGAGGGCCGCGGGAGCGGAGCGCGCAGCGCGGCCGCTCCGCGTCCACGCTTTGGGAACTCTGTGGAGGCGGACTCGAACGGGACTCCGAAAAATAAGGGCCAGCCCCACGCCAACATGGCGGGGACTGGCCCTGAGTTATGCGGGAGGGAGGAAGCCCGCTAGAACGGAATTTCGCTGTCATCCACCGTCGCGGCGGTTTCGGCGGAAGGCACGGCGTCGCCGTTCATCGACGGCGCGCCGTTGCCGTTCGGCTTATCGAGGAACTGGACCCTGCCGCCGGGGACCAGCAGGATCTCGGTCGAGAACCGGTCGCTGTCCTCGCCGTCCTTGCGCCACTTGCGGGTCTGCAGCTTGCCCGAGACGTAGACCAGGCGGCCCTTCTTCGCGTGCTTCTCCAGCATCTCCACCAGGCCGTCCTGGAAGGTGACGATGCGATGCCACTCGGTGCGGTCCACCTTATCGCCCGAGTTTTTGTCGAGGTAGCTTTCGTCGGTCGCGATCGAGACGTTGGCGACACGGCCGCCGTTGGTGAGATGGCTGATGGTGGCGTCGGCGCCGAGGCGTCCGATCAACTGGGCGTTATTCAGTCCGAACATGATCAATCTCCTATGATCCGGGTTATGACATCGGGTTAGCGAACGGGGTTAGGCCTCTCTCGACCCTTCCTCCTTCACACTTCTCCAAGCCCCCCTCTTTCTCTATTCAGCCGTCCGCCCCGGTATATGTCCGGGAGCCGAGAACCTCGCGGATCGCGTGGGCAGGCAATCCGGCCGCGGCCAGCAGCGCGCCGGCGTCGGGAAGCGGTGCGGCGAAGTCTGGATCGGCATCTCCTGTGCTGCCGGGATCGAAAAGGGTGTCGTTGGACTCGGGCGAGGTATGTCTGGAATCGAACATCTGGCATCTCCGGTTGATGGGGTTGAGACACCGCCCGGAGGGAACTCTCTTTTCCCTTGGGCGCGTCGCCCTTCTCTTTGCCTTCCTCAAACTCTCTTGCACGTTGGTCGAGGCAGGCCGGAGAGTTCGGGGGCATCGCCCGGCGGCAACCGGTGGCACGATTTTGCCCGGCAACCGTCGCTCAGGTTGTCAAAGGACCGCGTCGTTGGCGTCCATGATGGCGATGACGGCGTCGTCGAGGCTGCCCCTCGCGCTCATCAAGGTGTGTTCCAGATGGAGAAGCCGGTGGCGGAGCCCGGCGCGGTCGTCGCAGGACGGGTTGCCGGGCAGACGCATGATGGCGTTCCGCAACTCGGCGAAGCGTTCCGCCAGATCTTTCATGTGGGCAGCGGCTTCACGTGCGCCGGTCCGTGCTTCCGGCAGGAATCCGCCGGTATCGGGCCGGGCGCAGGGCATGGTTTTGAACTCGCCGGTCGTGGAGCGTGGTGTGAGGGTATCGAACATCGGGTTCCTCCGTGCATTGCATGACAGAATGTCGGCGATGCCGGGAGAATTAGCTCCTGCGCATCGCCCGGACCACCCCTGCCGTGCTGCCCTCGGCCTCTATGAGCCGCAACAAGCGGGTGGGAGGATCACGCGACATGGCTTGCCCCACTTGCCTGTAGCCCGAACATGCCGGAGGGCACGCTGCCGGCTGTAAACCGGCCGGTACGGTTCAATGGGTGGTTTCATCGTGGGCGGCGGACATGGCCCGGCCGGCGATGGCGGACCAGGCATCGTAGTCGAGCCCGAGGCGGGCGTTCAGGCGATTGCAGATTCGCAGGGCGTCATCGAGTGTGAGCGCAAAAAGTGCAGTTGGGACGTAACCGGGCACGTTGTCGAACACGATTCGGATCTGCTGGGGCACGTTCGAGGTCATAACTGGGGCAAAACGCATAGACGGGATCGTCCGGCAGGGTGTGTGACGTCATGGCGATATCTTCCATATGGCGGATTGGACTGTTCGTGCCTGTGGCCGGCGCAAAGGCGCAAATCACTGGAAGCGCGCGTGGTGGGCGGCAACAAGCGTTCGGACGCCTCCGTTCCGGATACCTGGCGGGAGCGTGCGGGTTTACGCCGGGTTGGTATTCGCGAGCGGCCAGCGTTCGAGGATGCGGCCGAGGTCGATGTATTCGGGCACGAACACACGGGTCCGCCATGAGACGATTTCGGTGGCGCAGCCCATGCGTTTGAGTGCGGCGAGATCGCCGTCCGCCGGCCCTTCGATCTCGACACGCGCGGCGCCCATCAGGCGCCGCCTTGCGAGGCGCCAGCCGTTGGCGAGATCGAAGGACGCGCCGCGTTTCAGAATCGCCTCGTGCATCTCGGCCGAACTCATGAGCGGTCCGCCGGCCAGTCCGAAGGCGTCGTGGAAGGCGTACGCCTGCTCGGGCGTCAGAACCCGGCCGAGCAGGCGTTCCCCGGCATCGGTCGCAAGCCGGCGCACCCGCATGTTCTCGCCCGGCAGGCGATCCCATATGGGAAGCAGCAGGCCGGTGACCAGCCACAGGCGGGATTCGGTGTGGCTGGGCAGCCCCTCGATCTCCGCATCCCACGACGCGCGCCAACGATCCCCGCCTGCATCCTCCCAGTTCGAGGCGGCAAGTTCCTCCGCGGCCATGGGCTCGCGGGCGGCGGGACGGACCAGGCGGACCCGGGCCTCGACCCCGCCGTCCTCGAACATCCGCGACGGCGCGGGCAGAACCACGGCGGCACGCTTCGAGCGGGTGTTGATGACGGGGCGCCCGTCGCGCAAGGCGAGGGCATCGCCGGCCGCGAGCGGCACGAGCCGGTCGCGGCGGACGATCTCGACAAGCTCGGTGGCGGCGCCCGAGGCTTCATGAACGTGAACCGTCTCGCGCGAGGCCACAGTGAGGGAGTCGGCCCGGATCGTCTCGACGCCCTGCTCGTGGGTGCCGGCCTCAATGGCCTGTTCGATGTTGGCCTCGATGCGGGTTTCCAGCTCGGCGAACAGTTCGTTCTGCTCGGCGATGGGCAGGGCCAGCAGGCGGTTGAGGAACCGGGGCATCGGCGGCAGGTCTTCCTTGAGCGAGCCCTCCCAGATGAGCTTCAGCCCGGTGGCGTCCTCGAAGCGGTCCATGGACCAGCCCGCAATGTTGCCGCGCCACAGCGCGATGTAGAACTGGCGCAGCGCCACCTTGGCGTAGGGGCTTTCCAGATTGTCGCTGGTTCTAAACAAGGTGGCGGCGCCGCCGCCCATGGCGGTCTGCGAATCGCGCTGGCCCCGGGTGATGGCGCCGAGGCTGTCGAGACGCCGGGCGATGGTGGCGATGAAGCGCCGCTCGCCCTTCACGTCGGTGGTGACCGGGCGGAACAGGGGGGCCGAGGCCTGGTGCGTCCGATGGGTTCGGCCCAGTCCCTGGATCGCCTGGTCGGCCCGCCAGCCCGGTTCCAGCAGATAGTGGATACGCCGCCGTGTATTGCCGCAACCGAGATCGGCGTGATAGCTGCGCCCGGTGCCGCCGGCCATGGAGAAGACGAGGATGCGTTTGTCGCCAGCCATGAAGGCGGCGGTCTCCGCCAGATTGGCCGAGGCCGGCCGATTGCGCAGCGCCAGGCGCTCGCCGGATGAATCGGCGATGCGCAAGACCCGGCGGGAGCGTCCGGTGACCTCGGCGACGGCCTCGCCGCCGAAACGGTGGAGGATCTGGTCGAGCGCCGCCTGCACCGGCGGCAAGGCCGCGAGCTTCTCGATCAACGCATCGCGGGCGGCCACGGCTTCCTGGCACAGGACCGGGTTGCCCCCGGCGTCGGTCACAGGCCGCGACATCAGGTTGCCCTCGTCGTCGGTGAATGGCTCCTGCAATTGCACAGGGAATGCGTGGGCCAGATATTCGAGGCACGCCTCCCTCGGCGTCAGGTCGACGGAGATATCGTCCCATTCCGAGACGGGGATCTCGGCGATGCGCCGGTCCAGCAAAGCCTCGCCGGTCGAGACCAGCTGGATGACGCAGGCATGGCCGGCCTCGAGATCGGCCTCGATCGCCCGGATCAGCGAGGGGCATTTCATGGCGGTCAGGAGATGGCCGAAGAAACGCTGCTTGGAGCCCTCGAAAGCCGACAGCGCGGCGGATTTGGCGTTCTTGTTGAGGGTCGCATCGCCCTCCATGATGCCGGTGGCTTTGAGGGCGTCTTCTATATTGCGGTGGATCACCTTGAAGGCCCCGGCATAAGCGTCGTAGATGCGCCGCTGTTCGGGCGTGAGGGGATGTTCGAGCGGCTCGACCTCGACCCCGTCATAGCTGAGCGCACGGGCCTGGTAGAGCCCGAGGGCCTTCAGATCGCGGGCCACCACCTCCATCGCCGCGACCCCGCCGGCCTCCATGGCGGTGACGAAGTCGGTGCGTTGCTCGAAGGGCGTCTCGCCGCCTGAATCCGCCCCGCCCCACAGGCCGAGGCGCCGCGCATAGGCCAGGCCGGGCACGGTGGTGGCCCCGGTGGCGGAGACATAGAGGATACGGGCATCGGGCAATGCGTTCTGCAAACGCAATCCGGCGCGGCCCTGCTGTGACGGAGCCGTATCGCCCCGCGATCCCTTGGACCCGGCGGCGTTGGCCATGGCGTGCGCCTCGTCGAACACGATGACGCCGCCATAGGCATGGCGGGAGCCTTCATCAATGCCATCGGCGAGCCAGCCGACGATCTGTTCGAGGCGCGAGCGCTTTCCCTGGCGGGCGGGCGAGCGCAAGGTTGCATAGGTGGCGAACAGGATCCCGGCCTCTTGAGGAATATCGGCCCCCTGGCGGAACTTGCCCAATGGGATGATGTCGGCTTCGGTCCCGCCGATCGCGGCCCAGTCGCGGCGGGCGTCCTCCAGCAGCTTGTCGGAGGCGGACAGCCACAGCGCCCGGCGGCGGCCGCGCAGCCAGTGGTCGAGGATGATGGCGGCGACCTGGCGGCCCTTGCCGCAGCCGGTGCCGTCGCCCAGCATCCAGCCGCGCCGGAAACGCACCGGCGCGGACAGGGCTTCGCCGTCGCCGGTGGCATCGGTGGCGGGTTCAAGACCGGCGCTTGCGGCTTCGCCCTTATCTGCTTTATTGGCCGTCTCCTGGACGTTATCGCCGTCATCGCCGTTGTCATCTTCGTTGTCGGCGACACGCGCGACGGTCTCCCAGCCCTCGCCGATGCGGTAAAGCGCCGATAGATGGCGGCCGTGGGCCTGACCGGCGAGGATGACGCTTTCGAGCTGGGCGTCGGACAGAAGTTCGTCCGTCACGATACGCACGGGAAGCATCGGGCGGTACGACGGCACGGGATGGGGCACGGCCGCCATGGCGGCGGATTGCACCAGCGGTGTCGGATGTTCGCACGCGCCGGGAATGCGCGCGGTTCGGGGACACCAGGGCTCGTAGACGCCGGCATGGGTGGCTTCCGGTTCGCTTGCCGTGCCTTCAGGGTTGGCGGGTGAAATTTCGTAGTCGAGTTCGGCCACCGGCCCCCAATCGCGGACTTGCCGGGCTGCGGGTCTGGTGTTGGGCGCGGCGGCCGCTGCCCGCTTTCGCGTGTCCGGCCGTGCGGCGGCATGGCCGAACAGATCGCCGGCCGGAACAAGCGCAGCGGCAATTGGCACGACCGCCTGCCGTTGCGGCACATTGGCGGCGATGGCTGCCAGCAACCCGGCGGCGGTGGGGACGGATTCCCGCGCGTCGATCGGAACGCCGGATGCGTTCGCGCGATCGATTACGGTCAGCCGGGTATCGAAGGTCGTGCCGCGCCGGGCGTAGGCGCGCCCGTCGATGGCGATGGAAAAGACGGTGCGCGGCGGTGGATCGAGCCGTTCGAAGGCGCGGCTCCAGGCGGCATCGCCGGGGATGCAACCGGCCGACGTGATCGCCACCAGCCGCCCGCCCGCCGGGAGCATGGAGAAGGCGGAACGGAGGTGACGCAAATCCGCGTCGTGACGGGTGCGTTGGACCCCGGGGCTTGCCGAAAACGGCGGGTTCATCAACACCACGGTGGGACGCAGGTCCGGGAGATAATCGGCGATGGCCTCGGCGTTGTGACGGGTGACCGGCGCGTGCGCGAACAATCCGGCAAGCAACCCGGCGCGGACGGCGGCGATCTCGTTCAGGTGCAGGGGATTCCTCGAACGCGCGCCATTGCTGCGCTTGCCGAGGGCGCATTCGGCCATGACGGCGAGCATGCCGGTGCCGGCCGAGGGCTCGAGCACGATGTCGCCGGGCCGGATGGCGGCGGCTTGCAGCGCGGCGTAGGCGAGCGGCAAGGGGGTGGAGAACTGTTGCAGGGCAAGCTGTTCTTCCGACCGCCTTGTCTGGGACGGCTCCAGGGCCGCCAGGGTTTCCAGCATGGCGAGCATGGCGGCGGCGGATCCGGGTCCGGCGCCGGCCTCGCGGCGCATGAGGCGGCCGTAACGCTGGATGAACAGCACCATCGCGGCTTCGGCCGCTTCGTAGGCGTCCTTCCAGACCCAGGCGCCTTGCGCGTCGCTGGCGCCGAAGGCCGCGCTCATGGCCTCGCGCAGGGTCTTTGCATCGAGCGCGCGGCCTGCTTCCAGGTTGGGAAGCAGAGCGGTTGCGGCGGCCAGCAACGCGGCAGGCTTCGGGCGGACGCCCGGGGCATCGGCAATCGCTGGGGATGCGGGAATTGGCCGGAGGGCGGGCGGACGCGCGGGCGCGTTCGCCGCCGGTTGGGCGTCGAGCATGAATTGTCTCCCGAATGGATAAGGGCGGGCCGGAACCGTGGCCGGGGCCTTACGGCTCCGGCGAATGGCCGGGTGGTGCCGGAAGCCGGTGTCCTCGCTCTCCCGGCCCCGGTTCACCCGGCCCGGGCGCAACCCGCCTCCTTGCGGGCGGGGGCACGGATATGGAGGATTATGCGGGCGCGGCCCGCGGTATCAGGCTGGTCCGATGCCGATGCGCTTGCCCCGGGGTTGGCGGATGGGAACCTGGATGAACCGAACTCTCGTCATCGTCGTTGCAGTGTCCGTGTTCTGCTCTATCGGTCCTCTCGCCGATGAAATCCCTTCCGAACTTGACTCGGGTAGTTCCAAAGCCAAGGGATTGATCCTTACGTTCGAAGACTGGCCGCCGGATGGTGTGGAGACGGACCCTTTTCTCCAAAAGCTTCATTCCGCCGGGCTCAAGGCGGCGCGCAAGTTCCCGCGGTTCAGGGTTTGGGTGTTCGAGTGGGATGAATGGCAGGAGGGCCGCAGGGCGGAAAACCTGTGTATTGAACTGCTGCTGGACGATCGAACCTCTTCCCTGTTTGGGCCCCACCCTCGGAACGTTGCGCCCGCAGTAAGCGGGATCGGGGTACGGATCACGCAGGCTGACGGATCCGGCCGGATAAAAGGTGGGTACGCGTATTGCCGCGCGACCGATGCAAGAAGCCCTCTTCCTTCAAGAAGACGTTCCGAACCTGGCACGACCAACCATAGAGCGGGAAACCCGGGGAGACCGACGTATGCCGACGCCATAGTCCAATTTGTCACTTGACTGTTGTCGCCTCATAAAAGGCCCGCGGCGCATGAAGGCCGCATTGTAGGCCGGACATACGACAGTGCCTGAGCGCATGCCACGAGTTGTTAAAGTTTTGCTTGCACCAAAAGGGGGCGTCCACATATGTTTCGTGCTGGATATCGTTCACGATCGGGTCGACCGGCAACATCGAAGCCATCGCGCGCGGCGGCGGGATCATGCTTCGCGACCGCCATGGCTGGTGAGTATCATCGTCGCCTTGCCGGCGAGGATGCGGGCAGCGGCTTCGAGTTCGGGTCCCGATTCGACGATATGCCCGGCGGCGCGCGCGGCTTCGGCGTAAATTGACAGGGGATAGCTGGCGGTAAAGTGAATATCACGCTCTATGCCGAGCCCGAAGGGTCCCCGGTATTCGGTCAATTCAAGCAGACCGTGACCCTAATTCGGGTGTGCCGAAGCCCAAATCAGCCAGGCCGAATGCACACTCATCCGGGTATTCGGGATCGAGCTCCGACACCAACCAGGTGCCGGACCCGCATGGGTTGAACCACTTGACCACGGGCTTGTGGTCGGCCCCCCTTCGGGTCCCGTTTGCAAGCAGCTTCGTGCGCTGCTCTTCAGTGAGCAGTTTCATGGAATGGTCCTCTCGAATATCGGTCATCGGGATGCACCCGCGCCCCGGCCATCCGCGCCGGGCCGAAAGCCGGCCCCGGCCCGGAGTGGCGCAAGGCAGGCGGTTCGCGATGGAAGAATGCCGCCGGCGGTCAGCCGGCCGGCAGCGGTCCGGTATCGCCCGGATCCAGAATGAGCACGCGTGCACGGCCTCCGCTGACGGTCACATCCGGAGCGCCATCGGCTCTGCGGCGAACGGTGACCAGAGGCTTGTTGCCCGGCGGGGCCGGCGGATCGGCGGCCTCCGTCGTGACGGTGCCGGCGCCTTCGACGAAACGAATGCGGACGGCGCCGCCCGCGACCTCGATGCCGCCGGGCGGGCGGAGGCCGGTCAGCGTGACCACGGGCGGTTCGCCGTTCTCTGTAAAACGGTCTGGAACGGGGATCGCGGTATCGCCCCAGGGGTCGGTATCCATGCTCTCGGCCAGGGCCTCGACGAATGTTTGACTGGCTTGGTCGACGGACCTCCAGTGGGGATCGTCGCCGGCTTGCTCGATGGCCTTTTCCAGCGCCGCGTCGAGGGTATCGGCTTCGACCGTTACAGTGTTGTGGTAGTGGGATGCGTAGCCGCAACAGACGGTAAAATATGTCATTGGACCACCTCCACATTACTGGCATCGGTTGCGGCCTCCGTGCATACGGGCCCGATATCGACGCTGACCTTGCCGCCGCGCACCACGATGGTGACCGTGCGGTCGCGCGGCATGAGCCAGAAGATTTCGCGCCATACCGCATCGGCAATGGTGCGCTGGCGGGCTTCCTCGACCGAGCACATGAGCTTGAGCGATATATGCAGGGCGGTTTCCTCGAAGCGGGTGAGTTGCGTCTCCCAAGAGTCCGCATCCGCGTCGTCGCTCGGACTGAAGTATGCGGCGCGCAACAATCGGGCGAGTTCCTCGGGCGCTATATCGCTGTCCGCCGTCACCAGGGGCAGCGCGTCATGGACCGACGACCAGGCCTCGCCCGCGAAGGCGAGATCGGCGGGTACGGCGATGGTGTCGCATTTGCGGAAGCAATGGCGCGGGGACTTGGGCGGATGCAGGACATTCAGGTGCATCACGATGGTCTCGGGCCGTTCCGGTTCGCCGCCGTTCTGGGGCTCACGAAAGCTGTCTAATGAACGGGCGGCGCCATCCACCGTAACAAGGGTCTCAATGCCGATAACGCGCGCGAGCGCGTCGTACCAGGGATAACCGTCGAAACGCGGCTCGGGGGCGAACAGCCGGAGCGTGCGTTCCGATCCGTCCTGGAGCCCGGTAAGGCCGAGGGCGCGATGAAGCGCCTGGGCCTCGGGCGGCTCGGGGTCGGCCTGCATCGCCAGCGCGCCGGAACCCACAGCCGTAAAGGCGGACCGCTCGTCCCAATAGTCCGTGTCGGCGATGGCGGGACGCCAGGGGCGCAGTTCGGCGGGCGGCTCGGGCATCTCGATCCCCGCCTCTTTCGCCTTGTGCCAGTCGGTCCAGGCAACCCGCGGGGCCGCATCGGCCTGCGCCATGGCGCGGTAGACGGCAAGCCGCGCGGCCTCGCGCATCTCTTTCAGAAACGGGGTCTCCACCGCTTCCTTCCGTGCCGGCAATACCAGCTCCAGATCGGGGCAGGAGTCGATGTCGGCGCGCGCCGACCAGGTGCCGCCTTCCACCGTGTCGACCTGGGGCAGGCGCACCGGCAGGGTCAGGCCGTGAAAGTTGACGTCGGGGACGCGGTAGCCCGCATGGCTGTCCTTGAAGACCCCGAACACGAGGCCCTTCCATGGTTCCACATGGAGCGCGCCATCGAGAAAGGCGCGGCGTTCGACGGTCTCTCCGCCGATGGTGACCGGCAATGGATAATGGCGGGCGGCGGTCTCAAGGAAAGCGCGGACGGAGTGAGGCGCCTCGGACGCTTCGAAGGTGACCGCGGTTCCATGCGGCCAGGGAGCGCTGTCGTCCGGGACGACATGGGCCGCATCGCGGCCGAGAAAGTGAACAGGCTCCAGCGCCAAGCGGTAGCCTGGGCTTGGGTCCCCGCCGGGGCGGCGCCAGCGCAGTGTGCAGCCCCGGCGCGAGAGAGCGAGAAGCCCGAACCCGGCGGGGTCCTCCGCCTCGGCGATGCCGGCCTTCCAGTTGCTCTCGCCGAAGGTCAGCAGGACGGTGGGATCGGCGATCCCGGCGCCATCGTCGATGAGAGTAACGCGGGTGGTGTCGCCGTCCTGCTCGATGGTTGCGGCGACGCGGTTGGCACCGCCACGGCGTGAGTTTTGCAGCGTCTCGGTGAAAATATCGGCAAGGCTAGCCGAAAACAGCCGGGTTACCTTGTCAATGGCGCTGTCGCCGACGCGGGCGCGGATCGTGGCGGAACTATTGCCGGCCTCGGCCGTAACGGCATTCTGTACGGTAGACATTGGGAATCTCCTGGTTGTCGATACGGGAACGAAAGACGCCCCGCCGGACTGAAGCCGGCGGGGCGTTGTCGTGAGAGAAGAACGCGGTGGTTCAGCCGCGGCGCAGGAATGCCGGTATCTCCAGCAACTCCGCTTTGTTGTCGTGGCCGTTGCCGCGTGGCGGTGCCATGACCTGTTCCGGCTCTACGGACACGTCATGGTCGCCCGCGTCGGCGGCGGGTGGGCCGGCCACTTCCGGCGCGGACGCCGCAACCGGGAGCGTTGCATCCGCGTTCATGGCCGAGGCGATTGCCGCGGCGCGGCGTTCGGCCACGGCGGGAGCATCGATGCTCTCGACGATGCCAGGAACGCTCACGTTTATGGGACACGGCGCCTCCATCGGAGTGGGTTTAGGATCATCGCCCGGTAGTGCATCGGCTTCCGTAGCGTCGTCTTGCCGGTCCTCCCCATCCGCGCCCGATGGATCGACGCTGCTGTGTTCCAGTGCGTCGACCGATGGCATATCGATCTTCGACGGTTGCTGTTCGGGGGCGGTTGTCCCCTCGTCATCAGCCAAGGCACTGTCGTTGACGGCGCCCGTATCGAAGGCGCGGAAGCCCGGCGGCGTCCAGGCGATGGCCGCGGCGCGGCCCTCGGCCGTGACCCCGGCGGGCACATCGCCGCCGTGGGCGAAGGCGTCCTGCATCGCCTTGGCAATGTCGGCCTTCTTCCGCTTGGCCTCGGCTTGCGCCCAGGTCTCGCCCAGCGTCTCGCGGGCGATGGCGAGGATGCGGTCCTTGCGCAAGCGCGACCACAGCAGATCGGCGGTCCAGACCTGATCGCGGTTGCCTCGGACAGCGGCGGCGAAATCGATGTCGAGCCGGGCCACGGTCGCTTCGACCTCGGGCCGGGCTTTGGGTTCGAACGCCAGTTGACCCTTCAGCGTGCGCGCGACACAGGACGCGAACAGGGTCCTTTTGTCCCGTTCGGGAAGCGCCCGCAGTTCAGCGAAGGCCTCGGCTTCGGGCAGGCCGGCCCAGTCGAGCTTTTGCGCGGCACGGTCGATCTCAAGGTGCTTCTCACCGACATTGATGTCGCCGAACGCATCGTCGTTGACCCGCATGGCCGGACGGTCCGGGGTCTCGGCCGCCCTGATATCGAGTGCGTCATCATGGTAGCCGGTGGTGAACACGCTCCGGGCAAGCTGGAGCAGCAGGAGATCGAAGGCCGCCTCGAAGTCGCAGGCGAGCTGGCTCTTGATGATGGCCGTGCGGATGGCCCGCAAGTCGTCGGCGAGGCCGATGCCGACGCCCGCTTCCTTGCGCGCCTCGGCTTCCGCATCGCCGAGCGAAGCGAGGGGAGCCGCAAGTGTGGGAGCCTCGATGCTGGAACTGGCGCTCTCCCCGTCGCCGGTATCGTCTTGTCCGGCCATGTTCGCATCGTTGGATTCGCGCGCGGGCATGTCCTCGGGCCTGACCAGGCCCTGGATCAGTTTGAGTTCGCCGTCGTTGCCGACGGTGGCGATGCACCCGGCGATGGCGATATCCTCGCGCCGGTAGACCGCGCGGGCCTCGATCATGGCCTCGATCTCGTCGAGCCGCTCTTCGTTGCCCTCGGCTTCCTCCACCAATTCTTCGGTCCAGCCGTCGTCGTCCATGTTGGCGAGTTCGTCGTTACGGGTCCGGAGGCGTTCGATCTCGGCCTTCTCTTCGTCCGTGGGCTCGGCCGGTTGCGGGCGTACCCGCCCGAAAGCGGCGGTGGCGCTCCAGTCCACGTCTAGCCGCGCCTCGGCCCATTTCCAGCGCGTCTCCAGTTCCCTCGCCGCCGCCTGGAGGCTGTCCATGGCGAGTTTGTTCAAGAGATTAGGATCGTCGAACCAGATCCCTCGCTCGTCCTCCTCGGCGAACAGGTCGCGGTCGATCCTGCCGCCCGCCGCCTCGTAAGCCTCAAGGCCGACGAAATGCACGATTGCGGAGGTGGCCGGAACCCGGTCCTCGGTCAGCAGGCGCTTGATCTGCCAGGCGCCAGGCCGGTAGCCCTGTTGGCTCACCGTCTCCCAGACCACGCTCTGGCGCGCCTGATCCGTGGTGACGGCGAAGGCCATCAATGTGTTCAGATCGATCTCGCCTGCCCGGTAGGCCTCAAGCAGCACCGGTGCAGCGTTGCCGAGCCTCAGCCGCTTCTCCACGGTGCGCTCCGAGACCCCGAAGCGGGCAGCGATGGCGGCCGCCGTGCTGCCTGCATCGGCCAGGCGGCGGAACGCCTCGACCTGATCGGCCGGGTGCATGGCGGCGCGGACACTGTTCTCGGCCAGCGAAACTTCTTCGGCTGCCACGATATCTCCGATCATCCGGCAGGGCACGGGGTGGTCCTCTTCCAGCGCGCCCTCGGCGGCCAGCGCCTGCATCGCGGCAAGCCGCCGCCCGCCGGCGATCACCGCGTAGCGCCCGGGGCCATCCGCGCCGGGTCCCATGGAACGGGCAATCAGGTTCTCAAGCAGCCCGTGGGCTGCGATCGAGGCCTTGAGCTCGGTGAAGGCCGAATCATCGGCCGGCGTCTTGCGCGCATTGTCGGGTGAGAGTTCGAGTTGGGACAGCGGGATGTCAGAGATATCGCGTTCGGGGTCGTGCATGTCGGTCTCCGGGATTGCGTGAATGCGGAACCGGGCGGGGACACCCTCTTCGGCATCCGCCCTCGCCCGCCTTTGGCTCAAGCTCTCGCTCTCGGCGACGTAACGGAACCGGATGGGGCCGGAACGGCTGGACCGTGCAAAGACAGTTGAAGCCATCGCCGCCGATACTGCGCCGGGCAGGCCGCCATGGGCAGGCGCGGTGCTGGTTCGATACCCGCCACGCGGCGTCGGGCTGACGGCAGACGCTGCCGTGGGCTTGCTCGGGGCGTCTGTCGATGGTCACGGTGGGCTGATATTCCCGACAGTTGATGCCGTCGGCGGTCGATCTTTAGGTGCGCGTCGGCGTAATCACCCCCGCGTTGCCAGTATTGGGATTGTGCCAGGCCCCGCTTGGACGGATCTCCAGCGCTGCTTGCCGCGTGCGGGCCGCATACAGCTTGTCGAGCGAGGCGCCGATCCCGCTGCCGGGAAACAACCCCGCCATGGTTCCCGCCACCGAGGCCGCGATCCCGAGCTTGCCGCTGTCGGCCGTGGATCAGAGCACGCCTCCGGCGAATCCGTGGAGCCCCCGCGTCAGCCATCCGCTTCACCCATGATAGCCGGTCATGCAGCCGGCCAGAAACTGCACCGCGACTACAGCGATCGTCCGGCGGGGCAGCGAAAGCTGTTCTCTCGCGCTCTTTCCCGCCGCCCGAAAGGGCCCATTCTCATTCTCTCGCCGGCGCGTCAGGATCTGGCGGAGGCTGCGCGCCTGTTGGGTAATGTCCACGCTTGTGGGCCGGCCCAGGATCGACGCCCGGGTCTGTCGGTGCTCAGGTCTTAACCTTCGGGATGTCTTCCCAACGGGTTGTGTAGCTGGGCAAGCGGAACGCACTGCTCGACCGCCAGGCCGCGGCCTGCGCCGCTGGGCCGAATTGGATCGCTCCCGGCCCCAACCTTTCGTTGATGGCGTCGAATGCTTCGATCAGCTTGTCGTCCCTTGGATCCTGCGTATCGAATAGGGAAACTTGCGCTTGCCCGGCCTCGACGAGGTCGAGCAGCATCACCCCGGCGCGCTTGTACGCCAGCCCCTCGCGGTAGATGTGCTTCAGAGCGGCCAGTGCGGCTCGCACGACATGCCTCGTGTTATTGGTCGCTGGTGAAAGCGCCTCTGAGCGGGACGGAGCATGGTGCGGGGTTTTGCCGAAACGGTTGGTCTCGATGAACACGCTCACCGAGGTTGAGACCAGATTGGCCCTGCGAATGGAGCGCGCCGCATCGGTCGCGAACATGGTGATCGCATTGGCCAACTCGTCGTAGTCGCGCACTTCCGCACCGAAGGACCGGGAGACCATCGTCGTTTGCTTGGGCTGGGGCATGTTATCGAAGCCTATACAGTCCTCGCCGCGCAATTCCCGCACCGTCTTCAGCCCGCCGACGCCCATCTCCTTGCGCACCCAGCCATCGGGCCGCTGCGCGAGATCGAGAGCCGTCATAACGCCGTTGCGGTTGAGTTTCTTGGCGTACTGCCTGCCGATGCCCCAGATTTCGCCGACTTCCGTTGACGCCAGCGCCCTGTCGCGCCAGCGCTCGCCGGTGAGATTGAGAACGCCGTCCGTTTTGGCGGAGGTCTTCGCGGGACGGAAGACCCTTTCGCAGGAGACGAAGAAGTTGTTGCAGTCGGCCAGTCCGTAGATGCTCATGGCAGGCTCCGCACCACACCGGCAACGACGCCCCAGACGTGGGCCTCCTCGCCATCAAGGGCGGTGAACGGACGGGCGGTCAACTCGCCCTCGATTACCGCGATGACGATGGAGCCAGCGCCCGGCGTGCGCGAACGGTCGACGATCAGGGTATCGCCGGTAAGGATCCCGTGTTCGGCCATGCCGCCGCCCTCGACCGTGACAAAGAATGTCGCCGCAGGACGCTTTATGAAATGATCGTCGAGGCTAATACCAGTGAGCCTATGAAATCACCTTCATGATCCATGGATAGGCGCAGAGGGTTCGCATACGATCCGGTTCTGCGATGAGGTCGATCCATGCTTGGCAACAGGCGTCGATGATGGCCTCGGTGTCGTCGAGGACGCGGAGCGATAGGAAGCGTTCGCGTAGGTAGAGCCAAACCCGCTCGACGGGGTTGAGTTCGGGACTGTAAGGCGGCAACAGCGCCAAGGTGACGTTGTCGGGGACGGTGAGGGCGCGCTCGTCGTGCCAACCGGCGCCGTCGCACATCATGACGGCGTGCGCATCCTGGTCCAGGGTATCGGCGAAGTGTGCGAGAAACAGGTCCATGACCTTGGCGTTGACGCTCGGCATCACCAGGGTGACGTCGTCGCCGGTGTCCGGGCGCACGGCGGAGAAGATGTAGGCCCACTGGTAGCCGATTTGACGCGTCCCGGGGGCACGCTCGCCCCTGCGCCACCACCGGTGACACACCCGGCCCTTGTTGCCGACGCGCGCTTCATCCTGAAACCACAGCTGTAGGCGCTTGTCGGGATGCGCCGCGGCGGTCGCCTTCAGGATGTCGCGAAGCCCCCTTTTTTGAAGCGCTCCTGCGCTTCGGCGTCCCTTCGCGGGTGGCTCGGGCGCGCCTTCTGGCGGGAAAATCCCATCCGCCGTAGAACCCGGGTCATGCTCGAGGGGTGGTAGGTCTTGGCGAAGCGCTCCTCCAGCCAGCGGCACAGATCGGCCCGGGTCCAGGCGCAAACCCCGTCGCGCTCAGGCTCCGGCCCGGCGATGATGACCGCCGCCAGCGCCGCTTCCTCGTCTGCCGTCAGCCGCCGCGGCGAGTAGCCCTTTGGACGGTCGTGAAGCCCCTCCAATCCCTTTGCATTGTAACGAACAACCGCGTCGCGAAGCGTTTGGCGATCCATCCCCGCAAGCCGCGCGGCATCAGCCCGGGGCATCTCCTCCAAAGCATTCGCGATCCCATAGGCCCGCGCCGCCGCTCGACCGTACGATTCCACGCGAGCCCAGCGCCGAAGCTCCAAAGGCGTCAAATCATCCCGTATCTTGAGTGCTGATCCCATGACATCCCCCACATCTGGTGGGAGACCATAGAATCACAATCCGCCATCATCCGCCATCAATGAATATCCCGAGAGTCAATTCAGGCGCTCACTGGTATAAGACTCGTCGTGGGGGTGACTACGGTGAACATCAGGCAATGCCTGTAAATTTCCCTTGTCGGCGCCGGCGGCGATTAACTTGGTTTGGCGGTAGAATACATCCAGCACATCGGTTCAAGTAGAACGACGTGAAAAGGGAAACGGCAAACTGGCGTGTAACAGTGGCAATCAGTTGTACCAGCCGGGCCAGGCGGCAGTATAAGAGGCTTGAAATCGAATTGCCCAAAGGCAACTCAGTGGGCCGGACTCGACATAGCGTCAGAAACGACGCTCGATGGCATCGAACCATGTCTGGAACCGACACGGCAGCGACGTCAATTCTGCGGAGAAGTCGACGCGACGCTGATAGAGAAGGGACATCATCTTTGCGCTGGGCTTGACAATCGCGACCTCTTCGAATCCGCCAGACTCAAGCCCTGACCGAATGCATTCCGCGACCGCGTTCTGGCCATTATCGTCGTTGGTGTCATAGGTCGATAGCTGTATTAGTCGGAATTAACCGGCGAGGTGAATTTCCCACCAAGGAAGCAAACAGATGATTTCGACGAGTCCCCGTCGAGACCCGCCCGCCCAACCAGTTCGAAGCAGAACCGCAGGGGCCCGAATGTCGCGGTAAAGCGAGGCGCGCCCCCGCTTTCTGTGAAATTACCGCGACTCCCCTAACTGTTTGTATTTGTTTCGCTTTCGGCTGTCAAGATGCGCTCGCGGCGGACGCACGAATCCATGCGTTCCCTTGAGTCCAGGGCGATCCGCGGCCCGCCCCGGTCACGCCGGCCGCACGCGAAAAGTCGGCCAATGCGTTGCGTTGACGGGCTGTCCTGCCGGGGATTTTTCCGGGCCCACGCGGCTCATAAGGCGCCACGGTCCCCCAAACCGGAACGGTCCACGCGCGCGGTTCCCAATCAGGAGACGCGCGTCTCCGGCGCGATGGCCGGAACGGAAAAAACCGAGCCCGTTACTCGGCCAGCACCGGAACCGCCGCCAGCGCCTCCGGCGGGGCCGGCGTTCCGCGCAGACCCTTCTTGACGTAGCGGGTGCTGTATCCGTTGAACAGGTGGCCGAGCAACCCGCGGTCGAGGTCCGACGTGCCGAACAGCCAGTCGGCGATGGGGAAGGTCAGGTTCATGTTCGTTTCCATCATGATTCGCGTGTTGTGATGGGCAAAATGATGGCGCCGCAGCGTATTGACGAACGGACAGTTCCTGACGAACCCGTTCTCTTCCACATGGCAGCAGAAGTGCATGAACTCGTAGACCAGGTACATACCCGTGGTCGTGCAGATCACCAGCCAGCCGACATTCGATGTGACCACCAAGCCGATGACCAGCGCCGGTGGTAGGGACAACATGATGAAGGTTACCAGGGCGAAGGGCGGGAACACGGTGACCCGCCAGTCCTTGTGATCGCGGAACCGCATCTCCGTGTCGGTGAAGAATTGGTGGTGGTTCAGGGTGTGCCGGCTGTATATGGCGCGCAGCCCACGCACGTTGATCGGGCGATGCATGACGAAGCGATGCAGGGCCCACTCGAATATATTGCACACCAGGAATACGACCGGGATTGTCCCCCACTCCCACCACAGCACGGCATCTATGTGCGGGACGTAGTAGTAAAACGCCGCCGCCCCCATGGCATAGATGATCAGGACGTGAAAATACCCGTTGTACCAGCCGACAATCCGCGCGCGGTATTCCTTGCGGAAACCTGCCTGTCGCGCACCCAACATCGTTCAGTCCTCCTGTACTTCGGCGGCGCCTGCGGCGGTCATGGCGACGCTTCCCACGTCTCCTCCTGCTGCAAGGCGAAGATCGAGGTATAGCCGCCGGACCAGTCCGGGGGAACCAGGCACGGCCGCGGGTCGTGGTCGGCCCAGCGCACCGACTCGCCGCGCACGATCTCCTGGTCGTATTTGGAACGGAGCGGGTTCGCCGTGTATGGAAAGGCGTCCGCCGCGGCGTAGACGTTCAGCAACAGGGGCCGGGCCTCGTCCGAGTTGTTGGGCCGCGAGCCGTGGATGGTCCGGCAGTTGTGAACCGTGACCGAGCCCGGCGGGCCATGGAGATACACCATCTTCGCCACGTCGAACCCGGCGGCGTCTTCGTCCGACAGACACCCGATCCACTCGCCTTTGTCGTTGTACTGGTCGTAGAGGGGCCCGTTATGGCTCCCCTTGATGACGCCCAACGGGCCCTGCTCCATGGTGCAGTCGTACAGATAGGTGCCAAGGGTGCACGGGCTGTAATTGGTGTGCGGCCAGAATCCGATGTCCTGATGCCACTTCACTTCCTCGCCGGCACGGGCCCATTTGAAATTCAGCTTCGAGTGATGGAACTTGACGTTGGGACCGACCAGGTCGGCGACGATGTCGGGGAGAACGGAGCGCGACGCGAACTCCCAATACGTGGGATGGTGGTCGTTCGGGCTGGAGAGTCGCCTGAGCCGCGGCGTCTCGGCACTGTGCCCGCTCTCGAGGTCCCACACCGCGTCCGATTGCGTTACCTGCCTACTGTCTTCGACCATCTGGTTGGTGACCGCGCGGAGCCGCTCCAGCCATTCGTCGGAGACGACCTTTTCGAGTAGCAGATAGCCGTCCGCGAAATAGGATTCCCGCTGCTTTTCCGTAAGAACCTTGGGTCGGATAGACAGGACTTGGTCAGGGGTCATGGCAATTTCCTCCTGCCGGACGATTACCGCGGCACGGTCTTCCCGGCCCCGCGAACGGGCCCCTGATGGTACATCCCGTTCTGATATATTACCAATACATCAGAACGGGTCCCGCCGTCAATATCCGCCATGCCGATGCTACTTGAACCCGAGGACCTGGGCCGGCAACCACAAAACCAACGGCGGATACGCGGCAACGCTGGCCAGGGTGATGAGCTGCAGCACGACGAACGGGATAACCCCCCTGAACATCTGCGTAAGGGTGATCTCCGGCGGGCTGATGCCTCTCAGGTAAAAGATCGCCGGCGCCATCGGCGGCGTGAGGTAGCTGGTCTGGATGACGATCAGGAACAGGACGCAGAACCAAACGGGGTCGAATCCGAACCCGGTGACCAACGGGATGAACACCGGGATGAAGATCAACAGCACGGAGATCCAATCCAGGAAGAACCCGGCGATGAAGGCGACCGCCAGAAACAGCAGTACCATCACCCAGGAGCTGAGCTGTGTGGACTGGACCAATTCGTTGGCCAGGGCGACGCCTCCGGCGGCCACGAAGACACCCGCGAACATGCTGCCGCCAAGCAGGATCACCATGATCATGCAGGTAACCTTCAGTGTCCTGATCAGCGCCTCACGCAATACGCCAAGCGTGAAGGACCGGTATACGAGGGTCAGCAGGATCGAGCCCAACGCGCCAATCCCCGCCGCTTCGGTCGGAGCCGCCCAGCCAAGCACGATCGAGCCGAGCACGGCGAATATCATCGCTACGGGCGGCACCAGCGCGACCACGGTGATCCGCAACTTTTGCACGAACGGCGGCTCGTCGGCCTGGCGCGGCAGGCGCGGCCCGGCCTTGGGGTCGATGGTGCATCGGACAAGGATGTATACAAGGTACAGCCCGGCCATGAGCAGGCCGGGAAAGAACATGCCGACGAACAGATCGCCCACCGAGACATCCGCCACCGGTCCCATGACGACGACGACGACGGACGGCGGGATGATTGTCCCCAGCGAACCGCCGGCGCAGATGGTCCCCGAGATCAGGCCCTTGTCATAGCCGTATTTCATCATCACCGGGATGGCGAGGAGGCCGACAACGGTCTCCGTGGCGCCGATAACGCCGGTCGACGCGGCGAAGATGACGCACATGATGATCGTGCCCAGGGCGAGGCCCCCCGGCAGGCGCCGGGTCCACAGATGAACGGCCTCGAAAAGCTGCTCGGCGATCCCCGAGCGTTCCAGCATGGCCCCCATGAAAACGAACAACGGCACCGCCGCCAGGATAAAATTCGAGGCGACGTCGTTGACCTTCTGGACCATCTGGAAGATGACGGCGTCGCCGAAGACCATGAGCCCGAAAAAGAACGCCACGCCCATCATCGAGAAGGCGACCGGGAAGCCCAGAAACAGGGCCGTCAACAGGGCCGGGAACATGAGCAGTGACAGGTAGTCGCTCATCGCTCCGCCCCGTGCTCGCCGCCGCCGCGCAGCACACGGATCGCCTTGATCAGTTCGGCCGTTCCCTGCAACGCCAGCAGCGCGAACCCGGCGAAGAAGATCATGCGGAACGGCCAGATGATCGGGTTCCACGCCGACTCGCCCGAGGTCTCGCCGGAAAGCAGGGCGTCATAGGCGTAGATCCACAGCGCCCAGCTCAACCACCACGCCATCGGCAGGAACAGGAACAGGTATCCGATCGTGTCGACCAGCGCCCGGGTCCTGGGGGTGAATCGTTCGTAGGCGATGTCGATCCGGATATGACCGCGCTCACGCAGCGTGAACGCGGCGCCGAGGAGAAAATTCGTGCCCATGGCCATATAGGCCAGCTCGTAGGCCCAGATCGTCGGCGCATTGAAAAGATAGCGGGAAAAGACCTCGTACACGGTCGCCAGAACCAGGGGCAGGATAACGGCCGCCCCGAGCACGCCGAAGCCGCCCGAAATACGCTCTATGAAACGGACGACGACCAGCATTGTCTCTTGCGGGCTGTGGTTGTCAGCGACAGGCGGAGTGAGGGCGCCGAAGCGCCCTCACCCGTATGGTAGCCTAGCCCTTCGTATTGCGATAGCGGGCCGCGTCTTTCCAGAGTTCCTCGAACGCCTGCTGGGATTTCCAGGCCTTGGCAAACCAGGGATTTCCCTTGGCCTGCTGCGCGGCCCATTCCCTGGCCAGCTTCTTCGTCTTCACCTGGACCGACTCATCGAGCTCGATGATCTCGTTGCCGGCGTTGCGATAGTAATCCAGGGCCTTGGCGTCCTCGTGGCCGATCCGGGTCCAGGTCTCGAAGGTGACCATCTTCGCGGCCTCTTCAACCAGGGCCTTGTCGCGATCGGAAATCTTGTTCCAGGCTTTCTTGTTGAACAGGATCTCGAACGGCGCCACGGGCTGATGAACCCCCGGGATGATCACGTATTTGGCGATCTTGTTGAATCCCGGTGAGATATTTTCCCACAGCGTGCCCCACTCGGTCGCATCGAGCACCCCGCGCTCGAGCGACGTGTAGACCTCAGCCCCCGGCATGGTGACAGGTGCCGCGCCCAGGCTCTTGGATATCTCGAGCCAGGCGCCCGCGGTGCGGATCTTCAGGCCCTTGAGGTCGGCCAGCGTGCGAACGGCCTTGCGCGAGTGCAGGAAGGCTTCGGCGGTGCGGATGAAACACGGCATCGATATGACACCGAACTTCTCTTCGCGGAATTTCCGCCACATCGCCAGCCCCCCGGCCTCGTAGAGCCAGTGAAGCATGCGCTCCGAATCCATGCTGCCGGCGAATCCGCCGAACACCACGGTGGTCTTGTCGCGACCCCAGTCGTAGCCCATCCAGGTGTGGCCGACTTCGGCGACGCCGTTGCGCACGGTCTCCGAAACCTTGAGCGCCGAGCCGAGCTGCCCCCCGGGAAAGACCTGGATCTCGATCCGCCCGTTGGTCAGGAACTTGACCTTTTCGGCGAACGCCTTGGCCCCGATTTCCATCAGCGGTCCGCCGCCCCAGCTGGTCGCCATTTTCCATTTCGTCTCGGCGGCAAGGCCGTCGTTCGACAGCCCCAGGCTGATGCCAATCCCCGTGGCCGCCGCAAGCAGCGTCAATTTTCGAAAAAGCGTCATGAATCCCTCCCTGATTTAACCGGTAATTTATTCGCGCCCTGCATCCTCGATCCCGATGACAGAGCCAACTCTCCGCGGACCGCGGAAGGCAGGGCGTTTCGGCGGCGATTGTCCGGCTTTACCTCGCTTCGTCGGCTGTGATTCCGGCCAGCGCCCCGTCGATGTCCTTGCTTGTTATCTCCCAGTCGTTGTCGAGATTCGCCACCACCTCGCGCATGAAGCGGTCACAGAGCTGGAGCGCCTTCTGGTCATCGCCGAAGTGATCGGCAAGCAAGGCCAAGGCAAGTTGTGACGGCTCGGCCCCTTCGTAGGTCCACTCAAAACCCCCGTCGGTGAATTTCCTGAGGTCATAACGCTCGCCGAGGGGCCTGCCATCGACCAGTACCCGGTTACCATCTATCGTGCGGGATCCGGTGTACGTCTTCATCGCTCCCGCATTCCCGTGTTTGGCGCTAGCTGATATATCTGTAGTATGCTAATGGTGCGCCGTGCGAAAGTAAAGTGGAGAGCGACCTTACATCCCCGCGTGGCGCCGCGTCCCGGGGCTGGGCGCCGCGCCGGAACTTTTCGAAGGGGAAGCACGCTGCCGAGGCATGTCCGACGCGATCGAGACCATCAAGACCGAACACCGCAACATCGACCGGGTCCTCGCGGCGCTCGAGGACTCGGTGGCCGGCCTGGCGGCGGCTGGGACGAAACCGGACCTCGACCTCCTGTACTCGACCCTCTATTACATCCGCGTATTCCCCGACAAGCTGCACCACCCCAAGGAAGAGGAGTACCTCTTCAAGGCCCTCAGGCGGCGCCAGCCGGACTCCGCGGCACTCCTCGATGAACTCGAGAAACAGCACGCCGAGGGCGGCCGGCTGATCGCCGAGCTCGAGCGGGCCCTGACGGCGTACGACCGCACCTACCCCGACGGTCTCGCCGTGCTTCAGGAAGCGACGCGAACCTACGTCGACGCCCAGCGCGAACACATCGGCAAGGAGGAACGCGAGGTCCTGCCCCTGGCCCGCCAGTCCCTGAACGAAGAGGACTGGGGCGACATAAGCCGGGCCTTCGCCACGAACAGCGACCCGATGTTCGGCGACAACCTGGAGACCGGTTTCCGGGCGCTTTTCGAGCGCATTACACGCGGGCCAGGACCTTCCGGGCCGTAACGCCGTGAACCGATTAGTCGTCCGTGAAGAACCCTGATTTCAGGGGGGATTGGTCATCGTCGTGAACGAAGGCGGCATGGCGTTGAAGATTGCCGCCAGGATCCGGGCGAACAAAAGCCTGAACCACCTGAGAACCAGGCGATAGTTGTAGCCGGCGCCGGCGAGGATGGCGTTGATCTTGTCGCCGTCGCGGCCCTTGAGGAAGTTTCTTCCGAGCCGGCCGTCGGTCTTGAGGTGGCCGATCACGGCCTCGACGGCGGATCGGCGCCGGAGTTCCTTCTTGATGGTCGGCGTGATGCCCCGCTTCTGGCCCGATTTGTAGACCTTGAACTTGTTCGGGTAATCGTGGCCGGCATAGCCCTTGTCGACGTAGGCGCGTTCGATGCCGACCCCGGTCCAGCGCTCCATCTCCTTGATCACGGTGTTCAGCGTGTGGCCGTCGTAGGGATTGCCATGGAACGCCTTCATGTGGGTGACGAACTGGCCGCCTGGAGCACGGTTGTTGGTCGCCGCCACCGAGACCTTGCACCCGAACTCGTAGGGCTTGTGCGCCTTGCCCTTGCCGATGCACTCGACCTCCCGCGCGTGCAGCGAATACACCTTCGGCAGCGGATCGCGACGTTTCTGGGTGAGCACGCGCTCGCCCAGCCACAAGGGCCGTCGGAAGATATCCCGCAAATCCTGGTCATGGGCCGTCTTGCGGCGGATGTCGCGGATGGTGCGCCCGAGATAGGTCCTGAGCTTGCGCATCGCCTTGCCCGCCCGCTTGTGCTGCTTGGCGTGGCGGTAGCGCCCCTGCATGATCAAAGCCCGCTTGCCGACGCGCACATAGGACTGACGCAGGGGAACGCCGTGCGCCTTCGCCAGCCGCACCAGCCTCTGGCGGGCCTTGTGCATGAGCTTGGCGTCGGTGGGGAAGGTGATCGCCTTCTCCTGAACGGTGGTATCCACCGTCACCCTTCTGAGGTCCTTGGTGCGCAAGGCGCCGGTGCGGTGGGCCACGCCGAGGCTCTCCTGGAACACCTTCTCCAGGCCTTGCGGACCGATCCGGTCGCGCCACCGGGTCATCGACGAACGCTCGATGGAAAGCTCGAATTGGAAGTATTCCTCGCCGCAGAAGTACTGGAAATACGGGTCATAGACCCAGCGTTCGCACACCTGTCAATGGCGGAGCAAAAAGGGACCACCTCGGCGGTGTAAGAAGGGACCGCTTGGCGGCTGCGGGCTTGTCCCCGTAGTCCACGGGAGGGCCCCGCGCGCGACGCGGCGTGCCCTCAACAGGCTGACGCGGCGGCGCGCGCGGGAGGGACCTGTGGGCCCACGGGGTCAAGCGTGGGCTGGGTGGTCGGTTCAGTTAGCAGTCGGGGTTTGACGCCTGCGGCTCTGGTTGAGCCTGTAGCTGTCACCGTTCATCTCGAGGATGTTGACGTGGTGGGTGAGGCGATCGAGGAGCGCGCCGGTGAGGCGCTCGGAGCCGAACACCTCGGTCCATTCGTCGAAGGGCAGATTGGTGGTGACCAGGGTCGAGCCCCGCTCGTAGCGTTGGCTGAACACCTCGAACAACAGCTCGGCGCCGGTCTTCGACAGCGGCACGAAGCCGAGTTCGTCGACGATCAGAAGCTTGTAGGTGGCGAGCTTCTTCTGGAACCTCAGCAGCTGCTTGTCATCGCGGGCCTCGATGAGTTCGTGGACCAGCGCGGCGGCGGTGATGAAGCCGACCGAGAGGCCCTTCTGGCAGGCCGCCAGGCCGAGACCGAGGGCGATGTGGGTCTTGCCGGTCCCACTGTTGCCGAGCGCGATGAGGTTCTCGCGGCGCTCGATGTACTCGCAGCGGGCCAGCTCCAGGACCAGCGCCTTGTTGAGCGAGGGGATGACCTTGAAGTCGAAGCTGTCGAGGCTCTTGACCACGGGGAAGCGCGCCGCCTTGATGCGCCGCTCGACCATGCGGCGCTCGCGGTCGATCAGCTCGAGCTCGGCGAGTCTCAACAGGTAGCGGACGTGATCGACGCCTTCCGAGGCGCACTGCCGGGCGATCTTGTCGTACTCGCGCAGGAAGGTCGGCAGCTTCAGCGTCTTGAGGTGGTGGGCGAGCAGCACTTGCGGTGTGTCGGTCATGCGCCGAGCCCCGACAGCAGGCTCATGTACGACTTGGCGGACGTCATCGCGACCCGGGCGCGCGGCAGATACGGATAGACGTCGAGGTTGAGCCTGGGCGGCCGCCGCTCGATGCGGCACAGTACCAGGTGCTTCACCGCATCAAAGCCGATTGCGCCGAGCCGCAGGGCGTCGCCGACCGCACCCTCGACCTCCTCGAGCCGGAAGGTCTCCAGTAGACGGAGCACCTGGACGTACTCGCGCTTGCCTGCCTTGCCCATACGAGCTTCGAGGAGCCGCCGCAGAGTGATGAAGGCCTCGGGCAGGTCCCAGCCCGCCAATGGCGCGGCCTGGTCGAGGGCGCCGATCTTCTGCTCGATCAAGGGCAGGTAATGCAGCGGGTCGAAGATCAGGTCCTCGCTGTCGTAGGACCGGCGGTGCCGGGCGATCACCTCGGCCCCGCAGCTGATCACCACCTCATCGACGTAGCCCCGGATGAGCACCTCACGGTGGCCGTAGGCCACGGGCACGGAATAGTCGTTGCTGCGGTAACGCACCAGCGACAGCGAACTCGCCCGTCCAGGGCGCTTATCGCAGGCATCATAGGGAGCAGGCGGCAATGGCAAGAGAACTTGACGATCCCGCTCGAGACGCTCGCCGATGGTCTCCTTGTGGCCCCGCAGCCGCGCCGCCTGGCGCCGGCGGCACTGTTCGGCGAGAGCATCGTTGAGGGCCGCGAAGCTCTCGGCACGCGGGACGGGGACCAGGAAGTTCCGCCGGATGAAGCCGACCAGTCCCTCGACCTTGCCCTTGTCGTTGCCCTTGCCCGGCCGGCCGAACCTGTCCTCGAACAGATAGTGGGACTGAAGCTCCGTGAAGACGCGCGTTCGCTGCCGCTTCCCATCGCCCAGGATCCGGGCAACCGCCAGCTTGGTGTTGTCGTACAGGATGGATCGGGGGACGCCGCCGAAGAAGGCAAACGCCGCGTTGTGGCCATCGCAGAATGCTTCGGTCGTCTCCGCCGGATAGGCCGCAACAAAGCAACCATCACTGTGGGGAAGGTCGAAGGCAAGGAAGTGGATCTTCCGTAACGCGCCGCCGATCACCGCCATCGCTTCGCCGAAGTCCGCCTGGGCGTGACCGGGGGAATGGGAGAGTGGCACGAACACCTCACGCGACCGAAGCCCCTGCTCACGAACGTAGTCCTTCACGATGGTGTAGCCGCCCGTGAAACCGTACTCGTCCCGGAGGCGGTCGAAGATGCGCTTCGCAGTGTGCCGTTGCTTGCGGTGGCTGGTCCGATCGTCTTCCAAGATCCGATCGATGATTCCCGTGAACGGACCCAGCTTTGGCCGCCTCGGCGGCGCGCTTCGGCGATACCCTGGCGGCACCGAGAACGACAGCATCTTACGGACCGTCTTGCGGTCTACACCAAACACCCGCGAGGCCTCGCGGGTGCTCATCCCCTCGACATGACACGCCCGCCGAACCCGTGCGTACAACTCCACCCGATACATCCCCCCCGCCTTCCAGTCAGAGCAACCCTGACAGAAGGCTATACGCGGTCCCATTTTGGTCCGCCGCAGCCGGATCGACCGGCCGCTTCAGTGGGGGATTATTGCTCTGCCGTTCTCACACACCCCTTCGTCGGAGAGATCGAACATGTGCTTGAGGATATGCACCCCGACCATCATCCGCGTCGGGATGCCGGGGCGGCCTTCCTCGGAATAGAAGGCGTCATAGGCGTCGTCGAAAAACGCCCAGTCGATCGCCGCGCCCAGACGAACGAGTTGGTGACCCATGTCGATGATGTTCTCAAGCCGCGAGCGGAACAGATCGTCCGTTCCCGACGGTGGCTTTCGAGAGGGCTTCATGGCTGTCTCTCCGTCCTTGCAAAGGACAGAGAATCACGCCACGGCGAGAAAGAGAATCCCTTAAATTCCGTTTTCCAAATTGCAAGGTTTCGAGGCCGAAACCGCGGAATCTTGCAAAAACGATTACTTCAAAACAACGGGAAGGGATTGAAAATAAACCGTGTCGAGGTTTTTCACGGGCGACCGATTAGGGAAGGCCGGCGGGACGTCACACCTTTTAACCGACATTTCCCAGATAGCCTTCAAATCCATGACAATCATACTCAAATTGCGCCGCCGTTGTAATGGCTTTCCCTCCGCAGCCGTCCGATAGCCTGATTTTGGTGAGTTGGCCGTGCCCGGAAGGCCCTTTTCCCATATTTTCCGCCATCCAGGCGTACCTCCCCCGCACTTTTCACCTCGCCGTCGATTCCCTCGGCCTACGCCGGAACGGGTTTTCGTCGTAGATCATCAATCAGGCTCAGGATTTTCCGGAACAGTTCCCTCGGCACCGCCACCTCGGCTAATTGGAACGTGACGTACCGGCCATGGCTGACCACTTTCGCACCGATCTTGACCAGCTTCTCCCGTAGCGTGGTCAGAGACCAGTGTTCCACCTCCTTTGGCAAGGCCAACGTCCGCATGAAGTTGGCAAGATTGTAGGCCAGGGCGTGAAGCTGGAGCCGGACGGCGTTGCCGTGGAACTTCCGGCATGACAGCCGGGTCCATTTGATCGCGCACTTGCCTTCCTTGATGTACTGCTCCGCTTTGCCCCGCTGATTGTAGAAGGCCACCACCCGCTCGGCTGGCCGCGACAGGTTGGTGACGATGTAGCCGACACGGGGAACCAGCTCGCCGGGGTGCCATTCCACCTTGGCCACCACGCGCCGCTTCCTGTCCCAGCTTCCGGCCTGATAGCTGAAACTGGCGTAATAGCGCCGCACATGGTTCGGCGGTCGGCCAACAGGTCGCGTGAGCAGATGGCCGATGCTTTCCTGGAGAACCTTGTTGGCTTTGAGGCGGATCGCGTACAGGAAGCCCTCGGCTTCGAGGTAATCGTAAATCTCCGGCGAGGCGAAGGCGGCATCGCCCCGGAAATACAGTCGTACCTTCCGACCCTTATAGCGAACGACAACCGGCTTCAACACGCCTTCCCAGTCATCGGCACTGTGGACGTTGCCGGGACGGAGGGAACTCCGTTCCAGATCGCCGAACTGGTTGAACAGGAATAGAGGGTGGTAGCAAGTGCATCCAAAGTGTCCGTTGTAGGCCGTTCCTTCCTGGTCGCCGTGGGTCGGGCTGACGCTGCTGTCCATGTCGAGAATGATCTTCGTCGGCGGGTGCCGGTCATGAACCTTGTCGATCCATTGCCCGGAAAGATTGGCCAAGGCTTCAACGTTCGCGTTGGTGGCCAGAACCTCCGTCTCGAAGCGCCCCATCTGACTGGTCGAGGCTGCCTGTTTCGTGACAGCATGGCCGCCGACGATCCATCGCATGACCGGGTCGAGGCTGAGCCGGTCGGCATCGTTCACGTCGTCGTACCCCCCAAGGCGTCCGAAAACGGACTGGCGGAACTGCCCGACAAGACCGTGGCGACCGTTCTTCCCACGACGGGTATCCGTGAGTACGTCCCCGGCAATCTCGCTCAGTCCGACCGCATCGTCCAGTTCCCGGTACGGCAACAACCCAGCGTCGGAAGTGACCTTGGAACCGTGGAAATCCAGCTTCAGCCGACGGTCAAAACCGAGCCTCAAAACCCCTGCTTCCCTTTCACCCATCGGGTGAGCCATATCAACACCCCAAATCTGCCTATAACGTAATGATTCTTATACCAGTGAGCGCCTGAATTGACTCTCGGGATATTCATTGATGGCGGATGATGGCGGATTGTGATTCTATGGTCTCCCACCAGATGTGGGGGATGTCATGGGATCAGCACTCAAGATACGGGATGATTTGACGCCTTTGGAGCTTCGGCGCTGGGCTCGCGTGGAATCGTACGGTCGAGCGGCGGCGCGGGCCTATGGGATCGCGAATGCTTTGGAGGAGATGCCCCGGGCTGATGCCGCGCGGCTTGCGGGGATGGATCGCCAAACGCTTCGCGACGCGGTTGTTCGTTACAATGCAAAGGGATTGGAGGGGCTTCACGACCGTCCAAAGGGCTACTCGCCGCGGCGGCTGACGGCAGACGAGGAAGCGGCGCTGGCGGCGGTCATCATCGCCGGGCCGGAGCCTGAGCGCGACGGGGTTTGCGCCTGGACCCGGGCCGATCTGTGCCGCTGGCTGGAGGAGCGCTTCGCCAAGACCTACCACCCCTCGAGCATGACCCGGGTTCTACGGCGGATGGGATTTTCCCGCCAGAAGGCGCGCCCGAGCCACCCGCGAAGGGACGCCGAAGCGCAGGAGCGCTTCAAAAAAGGGGGCTTCGCGACATCCTGAAGGCGACCGCCGCGGCGCATCCCGACAAGCGCCTACAGCTGTGGTTTCAGGATGAAGCGCGCGTCGGCAACAAGGGCCGGGTGTGTCACCGGTGGTGGCGCAGGGGCGAGCGTGCCCCCGGGACGCGTCAAATCGGCTACCAGTGGGCCTACATCTTCTCCGCCGTGCGCCCGGACACCGGCGACGACGTCACCCTGGTGATGCCGAGCGTCAACGCCAAGGTCATGGACCTGTTTCTCGCACACTTCGCCGATACCCTGGACCAGGATGCGCACGCCGTCATGATGTGCGACGGCGCCGGTTGGCACGACGAGCGCGCCCTCACCGTCCCCGACAACGTCACCTTGGCGCTGTTGCCGCCTTACAGTCCCGAACTCAACCCCGTCGAGCGGGTTTGGCTCTACCTACGCGAACGCTTCCTATCGCTCCGCGTCCTCGACGACACCGAGGCCATCATCGACGCCTGTTGCCAAGCATGGATCGACCTCATCGCAGAACCGGATCGTATGCGAACCCTCTGCGCCTATCCATGGATCATGAAGGTGATTTCATAGGCTCACTGGTATGATACCAGAATCCGGGTACGATGTCGTCAAATCACAGGTCATCTGGGCAATGCGGGTTTAATCCCCACCAAGGGCCGGTCCTTGGAACCCCATAAACGGGGTCCACGGGTTTTTTAAACCCGGGAGGCGAGCCCCGCGCGGCCCTGCGACGCGGCGAGGGGGCGTTTTTTTCCGCTCCCGGCCGGCGTCCCGATTTCCAGCGTTGCCCGGGTAAAGGTCTCGACGTAGTCGATCAGCGCGTCCGAAGCCCGTCCCGCCTCGCCGGGGTCGCCCCCGGCGATGGCGCGGGCGAACCGGGCATGCAGGCTGGCGCACAGGGGCAGGTCCGCCGCCTCCTTGTAATGCATGTACCAAAACCGGCGTGACATTCCGTGCATCAGCCCCATCGCGCGGCTCGCATACTCGTTACGGGCGGCCTTCGAGACCAGCATGTTCAGGGCGTAATCAAAACGCATGAAACTGATATCGTCGTTCTCGCGCGCCGTCTTTTCCATGCCGTCGGCGATCTCAAGGAACCGGGCCTTCTCTTCTTCCGTCTGGCGCACGGTGGCTCTTCGCGCCATCAGCCGTTCCAGCTCGCGCCGCACCTCGAGCACAAGCAGTTGCTTGCGCGGATTGATCTCGGAAACCAGGATGCCCTTGCGCGGCAGGATAACGACGAGGCCTTCGCGGGCAAGCCGCTGCAACGCCTCGCGGATCGGCGTCCGGCCGAACCCCAGTTCGCTGGCAAGCACGCCCTCCGAGAGCACGGCGCCGGGCTCCAGCCGGAGCGTTACGATCAACTCCTCGAGCTGATCGTAGGCGCGGTCGGTCAGGCTCATTTTTCCGGGTCTTATGTCTTGAACCTTGGGCATCGGTATCTCCAGCCGGCGCAGTGGGCGAACTTGTGTCGATCGGCCGCAAGGGCGCAGGTAAAGACGATCACATCTGTCGGCGGTTCTCGACCATGGATGCGAACTTCTCGTATTCCTCCTCGCTCACGCCGTAGGTATGGTCCTCTTCGGGAAAGGTCCCGTCCTTGACTTCCCTGACATATCGGGAAATTTCGTCGACCGCCACCTCGGTCAGGTTGGCGAAGCGTTTGGTGAATTTCGGCTTGAAATCGGTAAACACGCCCAAGAGGTCGTGACAGAGCAGAATTTGGCCGTCGGTCCCGGCGCCGGCGCCGATTCCGATGGTCGGGATTTCCAGCTGCCGGGAAATCAACGTGGCGATTTTTCCCGGAACCGCCTCGAACTCAAGCATGAAGCATCCCGCGTCCTCGATCGCCAGCGCGTCCTCGAGAATTTTCATCGCGGCGTCGGCGGTCCGGCCCTGGATCTTGAAACCCCCGAAGACGGCCACCGTGTGGGGCGTCAGCCCGATGTGGGAGGCGGTCGGTATCCCTGCATCGACAAGCGTCCGCAATATGTGAGCCTGGCTCTTGCCGCCTTGCGGCTTCACCGCGTCGCTGGCCGCTTCCTGCATGAAACGGGCGGCGTTTTCGAGGGCACGGTCGGCGGTGTTGTAACTCTGGTAAGGCATGCAGCCGAGGACGAACGTATTGGGCGCGCCGCGGCGAACCGCCAGGGCGTGCATGATCATCATCTCCATGGTGGCCGGGATCGTATTGGGATGGCCGTGCGCAATCATCGCCAGGCTATCACCAACCACCGCGACATCGACCCCGCCCGCCTCCGCCCACTTGGCCGAGGTGTAATCGGGCACCGACATGTAAACCATCTTTTCGCCGGTCTTCTTCGATTCACGGATTTCGGTGATCGACCGCTTTTTCTTCTCTTGCCCGCCCTCCCCGGCCATTACGGCTGTTTCCCTCTGATCAATCTGTGATATATTAAGCCGTATGTTTTAACACACGACGCGTGGGGGTCAAGGCGCGCACCCGTACGCAGGGGGGCCGGCGCGGCGAGCCCATCAACGCACCGTCCAGGAGATTCGATAATCCGATACGTTCCGCCGGACGAAGGAATGCCGTCCGGTCCACATGAAGGGAAGTCCTGACCATGCCGAAAAACATCCGGGCGATGCTTTCCGTCATTGTCGCTTTGGTGGCGGCCGTCGCCTTTTATGTCGAAATGCAGGCCGGTGCCGGCGCGCTTAAGTGGGTCGTGCTCGCCCTGGCGGCGTTCATGATCTACGCCGTATGGCTGTTCCCCGAGGCCAAGGAGCGCCACGACGATGGCGCTTAGGGCTACGACGACAGAAACGCCTTGAAGCGGCGCGCGATCTGGTCCGGCGGCACGGTCGGACGACCGAGGTCGTCGAGGCTGCCCGGCCGGATACGCAGATGAATCATGTGCGGACCGGCGGCACCGAACGCCCCGGCGAGGGCCCTGCCCAATCCGCCAAGGTCGTCGGCCGACACCCCGGTCGCATAGCCACAGGCGAGCGCGACCCGGGCGAAATCGACGCCCGGGGAAACGGTCGCCTGGCCCCCGGTCGAATCGTGCACGCCGTTGTCGAGCAGGACATGCACGAGGTTCGCCGGAGCCTGCATGCCTATCGTCGCAAGGTTTCCCATCTTCATGAGCGCCGCCCCGTCGCCGTCGAGCACGATCACGGGACGCAAGACGTTAAGGGCCACGCCCAGCCCCATTGCGCTGGCACACCCCATGGAGCCCACCTGGTACAGATGCTGCCCGCGGTCGGCCAGGGTGAAAAGCTCGCGGCCGCATTTTCCAGTCGTCGCGATGAACGCGCCGGTCTCGGGCGCCGACTCCAGCACGCGCTCGAGGGCGGCAAAGCGGGTCGGGCGCTCGCCGCCCGTGGTCAGGTCCTCCGGCCGGCCGCCGGGGGGTGCCGCCGCCGGCGCCTGTTCCAACTCCGCGGACGCGACCGACCCCTTTTCCATGATCAAGGCGTAGGGCAGACCGGTTTCGTCCATAGCGGCCCCGGCCGCATCGAGCGCCGGGCGCACATCGGCGGGGGCCGTGGGAAAGGACGCATGGGGGACGCCGATATCGTCCAGGAGCGCACCGGTGATCCGGCCCATCATGGCGTGCTGGGGTTCGTCCTTGAGGCCCGGCTGGCCGCGCCAGGTAACGATGATCAGGGTGGGAATGCGAAAAGGCCGGTTCAGCGAGGTAAGGGGATTGATCGCGTTTCCAAGACCGGAATTCTGGCACATCATCACCGTCCGCCGGCCTGCCAGCCAGGCACCGGCCGCGATGGCCGTGGCCTCGCCCTCGCTGGCGGCACCCACGTAGGTCAGGTCCGGACGACTGATGACCCGGTTTATGACCGGTGTCAGGAACGAGCACGGGACGCCGGTATAGAAATTGAATCCGGCGGCGGCAGCCGGATCGAGAAAGTCGTCGGCCCGAATCACGGCAGGTTTCTTGTCGGCGCCGGGTCCGGCGCGTCGTCCCTGCCGAGGCGGCCAAACCGCGCCGTTCTCGGTAGTGGATCGCTAGCGGAGTATTCGGCGAGTGCGGCGTCTGCTGTCATTCGTGCATCCCCCATCGGCGGCTACATACAGTGGGCGGCAACCGGTTTCAAGACCGCGTCGCGGCCATGATGTCGATGGGCTTGCGTGACCGGCCCTTTCCCCCGTGCGGGCCGGGCATGGCGGACAGGTCGCGTCCGCCGACTCCGGCCGTGCCCGTCAGCCGGCGACCACCAAACGGTAGTCGGGGGTCGGATTGAGCGGGCAGGAATAGAGATAATCACCTTCCTTCAGCTCGATGGCGTAGTCCTTCGTCGTGCCCGGCGTGATACCGCCCCCGGAGACGCTGGGCAGGGTCACGCGGCCCAGGCCCTTGCCGCGCAGCCAGAAGCCGAGGGTGTAGGGGACGTTCGTGTTGGTGACCCGGAAGATGTACTTGCCGGGCTTGAGCTCCAGCACCTTCGCTCCGGCCAGCCGGTCGGCGCCGGTCTTCGCGTTGATGTCCTTGCAGTCCTCGGCCTTCATAGTGGTGAAGCCGCGATCGACGCCGAGCTATTGTCAAAAGTTGTGTATGGGTTTGTCATGCGGCGGCGCGATCCTGGCGTTCTCCATTGACGAATTTGACGCCTCGAATGATCTCGGCGAATTGATCTGATCCATTGAGCCTCCGCCATTTCTTGCTGGCCCCCTGGCAAAGCTTGAAGACCATGGCCATCGCCGTCTTGCGTGATAGGCAACCCTTGGTCCGATAGGTGCGAAGACGAACCGTGGCGAAGGTGCTCTCGATGGGGTTCGTCGTCCGCACATGCTTCCAATGCTCGGCGGGGAAGTCGTAGAAGCTCAGCAAGGCGTCCCGGTCCTTGGCCAGGCAGGCCGTGGCCTTTTCGTACTTCGGTCCGTAGGCTTCCACGAAGAAGTCGAAGGCGGTCTCCGCGTCGTTCCTGGTCTCGGCCATCCAGATATCCTGCAAGTGACCCTTGGCCTTGTTCTGCAGACCCTTGGGCAGCTTATTCAAGATATTGCCCGTCTTATGCACCCAGCAGCGCTGCTCGCGGGCGGCCCCGTAGACTTGGCGGAGCGCCTTCCAGAAGCCGAGCGCGCCATCGCCGGTCACCAGTTCCGGACCGATGCCGAGACCACGCCGCTTGAGATCGAGCAGCACCTCGCACCAGGATTGTTCGCTCTCGCGGTAGCCGTCGGTGATGGCGATCAACTCCTTGGTTCCGTGATCCGTGGCGCCGATGATCACCAGGATGCATTGCTTCTCCTCTTCCAGGCGGGCGCCAAAATAGATGCCGTCGACCCAGAAGTAGACGTAGCGCTTGGCCGATAAATCACGCCGTTGCCAGCGCTCCATCTCGTCTTGCCAGACTTCCTTCAGTCGTCCGATCGTGGAGGCCGACAGACCCGGAGCCCGTGCCCCCAGCAACGCCGCCAACGCTTCCGAGAAATCGCCGGTGGAAATGCCCTTCAGATACAGCCATGGCAAAAGGTCTTCCAGGCTCTTGGCGCGGCGCAGATAGCGCGGCAGGATCGCCGACGTGAAGCGGATGGCGCCGTCCCCCCGGTCCCGCACACGGGGTTGGCGCACGCTCACCGGGCCGATCCCGGTCTGGATGAAGCGTTCCGGCAGATATCCATTGCGGACAACCCGGCGGCGGCCGGCGGCGTCAACAAGCGCCGCATGGCTACCCAAAAACACGGAGACCTCGGCCTCAACGGCTTGGGCCAACAACTCGCGAGCTCCAGCTTGTAGGACTTCCGTCAACGGATCTTTCTGAAAATCAGATGGGTTTTGAAAAGCAACAACGGTATTCTCTTTCATGGCGTATCCTTCCTTGGCTTAGCTCAAGTGGTGACATCAACAATCACCAGGATACGCCGCCTTCATTTCAACGCCGTACACAAGATTCGGTTATAGCTCGAACCGATCTGAGCGTACACAGTCCGGACGTACTCGCAGTTGTTGCTGACGCGCTCAATACACGGCCCCGCAAGACCCTCGGATGGAGAACTCCCGCCGAAGCTCTGGACCAGTGCTTGCAGGCCAGTCAAACTGAACGTGTTCCGACGACCGGTTGAATTCGCCCTGGCTGCCGCGGTCGGAATGATGGATCAGACCACTGGGTGGGTGTCGCGTGACAAGCGCCATACGCAGGGCACGCAGCGCCAAATCCTTCTTCAGCCTATCGCTGACAGCCCAGCCGACGACACGCCGTGAGAAGAGGTCGATGAGCACGGCGAGATAGAGCCATCCCTCGGCGGTCCAGATGTAGGAGATGTCGGCGCTCCATTTCTGGTCTGGCGCCTCTGCCGCGAAGTCCTGGTCCAGCAGATTGGGCGCGACCGGCCAGGCGTGCGTACTGTCCGTGGTTCGTTTGAAACGACGCTTCTGGCGCGCGGCCAGGCCGTTCTCGCGCATCAGGCGGGCTGTCCGGCGGCGTCCTATGGACAGACCCTCATCCACAAGATCACGGTGCATGCGCGGGCTGCCGTAGGTTCGGTTCGATAACTCGAAGGCGATGCGAATATGAGCCAGATAGATCATATCGTCCCGCTGACGCTGACTGGCAGGCCGCCCTTTCCATGAAAAGAACCCGCTCTCGCTAACATCCAGAACCCGGCACATCGTCCTCACGGGAAATTCGGCCTTCTCGGCATCAATGAGCGCGAACCTCATCGACTTCCCTCCTTCGCGAAGAAGGCCGCGGCTTTTTTTAGAATGTCACGCTCCTGCCGGAGAACCGCATTCTCTTTGCGCAGCCGCTTCAACTCGGCCTGCAGGTCGTCCCGGATCTCTGGCGGCATCTCTTCACCGCGATATTGACCGATCCAGCGTGTCAGCGATGACAGCCCGACCCCAAGGTCCTCCGCGATCTCTGTCCGCGGCCGGCCACTACTCAGCACTAGGCGCACCGCCTCGCGCTTGAACTCCGTCGTAAACCTGATTCCTCGCCCCATAGAACACCTCCTGTTTCAGTAGGTGCTCTCCACGTTTGCGAAGCAAGACCACTTCGATCGTCCAATCGGGCAGAATGCTCCGATCAGCCAACAGTTCCAAGGCGAGAGTTGGTTGTCGGGCTGCAATGGCTGACAAAAACCGTTCATAAAGACCAAACGGCGCTCCGGCGTGAGATATTTCATTTGCGGCAATCGCCAACCGCGACTTCCAAGTCGACCAGATCTCTGGGGTGATGCTGTCGGCGAGCTCGTCTTGTCGCTGAAAACGAACGGCTTGATCTCGCTTAAAATCCAATCTTTTCTCTCCCCACTGATGGCGGAAGACCGACCTGTTGCCGACGATCGTCTTAAACGTGACAAACTCTTCGTCGTTATTCAGAGTCTGTCGAAGTGCAATCATGCTCTTGATGAGCCGGTGGTGGGCTTCGACAACTCTCGATTCTAAGCTGAGGTCACCCGAAAGCAATCTGTTCCTCCGCCAACATTGGAGCAGCCGCGATTCGATATTCTGCCGCGCATTGAAGTTTACCTTAGTGTCTGGCCCGAAAAGAGTTGAGTGATTTCAGTCAGTTGTGATTCACTGTTTGTATCTAGTGGATAGATTCCGACGCTTCGATCCCTTTCCAGGCGGCCATTGTTGACGGATATCCCCGACATTTCAATATGATAGCTTGTTTGGTGTTGGGATCTATTCGTCTCGATCAATCCACTAGCAACCAGGGAGACACAACATGTGGACCGAAATCACTCGCCCGAAGTATGAACGCGACCTGCTGCGCTACGCAAGCGACCTGACGGATGGAGAATGGAAGGTGCTGGAGCCGTTGCTGCCTCGCGCCAAAGCGCTGGGACGGCCTCGGACGACGGCATTACGCGAGGTGGTGAACGCGATCCTCTACCTACTGCGTAGCGGCTGTCCATGGCGCATGCTGCCCCGGGACTTCCCGCCACGCTCGACGGTGCAGCGCTACTTTTATCTCTGGCGGGACGACGGCACCTGGGCCGAGGTCAACCGGCAACTGCTGGTCGCGGCGCGCGAGGCCGAGGGCCGCGCGGCCGGCCCGTCGGCCGGTATCATCGACAGTCAGAGCGTAAAAACCACGGAAAGCGGCGGTATCCGGGGCTTCGACGCCGGAAAGAAAGTCAAGGGCCGCAAGCGTCACATCCTCACCGACACCGGCGGCCTGCTGGTCGCGGTCGTGGTCCACGGCGCCGAGATCCAGGACCGCGACGGCGCGCCGGCGGTGTTCGCCGCCATCCCCCGCCACTTTCCCCGCCTGCGCCACGTCTTCGCCGACGGCGCCTATGCCGGGCCCAAGCTCGAGGGCGCACTGAAGCGGATCGGCCGCTGGTCGCTGGAGATCGTCAACCGTCCCGCGGGCGTGAAGGGCTTCCAACTCCTGCCCCGCCGATGGGTCGTCGAGCGCACGCTCGCCTGGCTCAATCGAAACCGGCGGCTGGCCAAGGACTTCGAGACGGCCATCGAGACCGCCGAGGCCTGGATCTTCCTCGCCAGCATCCAGCTCCTCACGCGCCGCCTCGCAAGAGCCTGAAAACACTCGATTCATTTCGAGTCGGACTCATAGAGCACGACGCGCTGCCAGCGCATCGTATTTCGTGTACGGATTGTTCTTCTTTATCTTCCCGCGGCGAATGCGTGGCCAGGTTTCAGCCATATGCGGGGAACCCTGTAGAAGGGATGGAAATGATCACAGCAGCGCCGAAAACGGAGCCAGTTCGGCGGCGGTTGCAACGAGTCCCAAGCCGGCGAGGGTGGCGAGATAGTCTTGAGCGGTGACGGGCGGTGCGACCAGCCGCGCTCGTATCTTGCGGATGGCGTCGCAGAAGGGGCCGGGCATCAAGTCAAGGTGGTTGGACAGAAAGTCGTCGGGGTGCTGGACTTCGATTCCGTAGGGCGCGACCGCGGCTTCTGGGAAGTCCCGCAGGTTGGAGGTGACGATCACGTCGCAGCGTCCGACTATTGCTGCTGCGAGAACATGACAGTCGTCGGGGTCGGGAAGGTCGAGTGTGGAGATAATCGTTTCGTATCCGGTGATCAGGCAATCCCGCGTTGCCTGGTCGATGAGATCGCGCGTCCGTTCCAGGGCTGCTCGATCACGGTGCGGTTCGTTGCGGATCAGGGCGTCGATCCACTCCCGATGGATGTCTGCGGTCCATTTCGCGCGAAAGAGATCGTCAACGGCCAATTGCAGAAAAATATCCCGCATCGGTGCGGGATAGAGAATGTTGGCGTCAAGTAGAGCCGTGAAGCCCGTCACCGAGCGCCATATCCCATATCATGAGCCTGGGCTTCGCGGGTTAGTTGTTCCAGCACCTGCTCGCGTTCCCGGTCGATGGCATTCTTGTATGCCATGACATCCTCCATGCGTATCCGGCGGTGCTTGCCGACCTTCCGATGCGGGATGGCCTTCTGGTCCAGGAGTTTGATCAGGAAGGGGCGGGAGACGTTCAGCACGTCGGCCGCCTGGACCGTGGTGAGCTCGGCGCTCTCAGGAATTAACGTAACGCCCTGTCCCGCGGCCATGGCTTCCAGGACATGCATGAGCAAGTCGACCGCACCTGCCGGGAGATCGATCGGTTGTTCCTGTTCGCTGTCTCGAACGCGCAGCTTCAAGGGCCGGTCCGTCCCGCAGTAAGGCGAAAGAGCCTGGTAGGTGCTTCGTGCGATCGCTGCGTCCCGCGGCGTGGGCGGGAGCTGTCGGTGAGCTAGCGTGTTCATGCGAGCCTCCCTAAAAGGCGTGACCTGACGGAGCCAAGACATACTAATGAAATAAATGCAGCAATCGAAGCAAATGTCAATGGGGTGGCATTGACACCTGGGCCGGGGCGTCGCCTGAATTCATTCGGAAGGCGAGACCCTGTCAGTTTCTTAGTCCCCCAACAGATTCCCACCAATGCTTTCAGTGATCCGTGCGGCCGCTGACGCTCTCATGTTTGTCAAGCACTCGATGGGGCGGTGAGTACGCGGTAGATCTCGCGGGCCACGTAACGCTTCAGGCAGCGCATGATCTCGCGTTTGGACAGCCCCTCCAGGGTCCTGCGAGCGACATAGGCTCGGGTCCGCTCGTCGGTTCGCATTCGGCACACGACGACCATGTGCAGGGCGGAGTTGGCTTGGCGGTTGCCTCCGCGGTTGAGACGGTGGCGTTGCGTCTTCCCACTCGATGCGGGGATCGGGCAGACGCCGCACATCATGGCGAAGCTCGCCTCGGAGCGGAGCCGATCCGGGTTATCCCCAACGGCGACCATTACTGCGCCTGCGTTCTCGGTGCCCACGCCTTCGAGCTCAAGCAGACTGGGGGCGAGCTCCTCGACCAAGGGGACGATGAACCGGTCGAGTTCAGCGATCTCGTCGTTGATGTCGAGGATTCTGCGGGCGAGGGACTTCAGGGAGAGCTTGGTCGCGACCACCGGGTCTCGATAGCCGACCGTGTCCGGCCTCCAGGCCGCACAGGTACGCAGGCGCTGCATGCGGGTGAGGTTGCGGACCTGGTCACGCACTTCCTCCGGTGCGGCAACGATGGTGTTGTGGAGTTGCTGCAGGGCCGCGCGGCGGCACTTGATTGCCGTCTTTCGCGTTGTTCGCAGCACCCGCAGGGCTTCCACGGTGCCGGAACGGTCTTTGGCCACCTGGACCCGGCGTCTTGTGCGCGCCGCCTCGGCCGCGGAGATCGCATCCAGGGCGTCGTCCTTGCCCTTGGCTCTTCGGCTGGCTGGGTCCGGCCCGGTCACCTCGAGCACGGGGATACCCGAGAGTGCCAGGTGCCGGGTGATGCCGGCTCCGTAGGTACCGGTGGATTCCACTCCTACACGAAGCAGCTCGCCATGAGAGCGGAACCAGCGAAGCATCGCCCGGTAGCCGGCTCGGGTGGTGGAGAACGATTCGGTACCAAGCACCGTTCCGTCGTGGCTCACGACGGCGGCGGTGTGCAGGTCCTGGTGGGTGTCGACGCCACCGATGATCTGGATGTTGTCGGCTGTTGTAGTCGCCATGTCCGCCCCCTGGTCTATGATGGGTGGAGGGGTTGGCTCCGAACTCAGCCGATGTCGGACACGACAGTGACGGGGCGCCCAAGGCCGGGCTCTCATCAGGTCACGATGTCGGTCGAGGTCGGAACCTCAACCGGTTGCCCCCGGGTGGCCGACATGTCCGGGGAATGACATCTCGGTCGATCTGAGTGTGGGTCAAGCCACCCAAGGGCGGCCGGCCCTATCAGTCTAGATGCGTCTATCGCTGTGCGGGTCAGGTCACTCCGAGGGAACCGGCCCGCAGATACTCACTATCGCTATGGTGGATCACACCGGCGCCAGGTTGGCGCAGCCCGATAGCACGGTTAAGCGCCCTGAGCGGCAGGTCGCTGGTCATGCGAGCGCCCACGGCCCAGCCGATGACGCGCCGGGAGTAGAGGTCGAGCATGACGGCCAGGTACCGCCAGCCCTGTGCCGTCCAGATATAGCTGATGTCGGCAGCCCATTTCTCGTTGGGTGCCTCGGCGGAGAAGTTCTGGTCGAGAAGGTTCGATGCGACGGCCTTGTTGGTCGACACGGCCCGCCGGGAAGAGAAACAGGACGCCGCAGGACTGGATAAAGGGACTCATTGGCGTATCGGCCGAAGCATCTCACTCGGGGTGGAAAAGAAACTTGACCCCGCAGGAAGCCCGCACGGCGGCAGCGTACGCGACGATAGAATTGAACGGTTTCGCCCCGTACATCGTCGATCTTGCCGCGGCGCATCCCTCCGAAGTAGAAGGAATTCTCGGCGGCGAAGTCAGCGCGGAGCTTGTAGTCGGAAGCGAATACGAGCACTTGCCGACTCTTCAGAACCTGAGTCATGCTGATACCAAGCTAAAGCGACTTCTCGTTCAGGTTCTTGAAACCAGAGTCCTGGGATTGACCGTACGAGCGCTGTGCAGTGGATCGGAAACTTCCATTTTGGTCGGCGAAGTTGTGTTGGGCGCCCTAGAAGTATTCTTGGCAACGGCGCCAGATCTTCAGGTGATTCCTCACACAGAGGTGTTTGAGATCGAGATTAAGGAAGAGGCGAAGCTAGACGAACCCAGCTTTCAGGTGGACTTGGAACAAATGAGAGGTCAGTTTTTCTGGCCTGCGAACAAGTCTCCTGCGGCGTTTGATTATCAAAAGGCGACTGTTCGGTCATTGATGAAGGTAAGTTGAGCATGCGGAGCTAGCGCCATGAAGCGGATCGGAGAGTTGACCATGCAGGTGGAACTGCTGGAGGCCAAGACGGAGACCTTCGGCCCTTTGGGGCGGCGGAGGTCGCGGCGATGAGTGCCGCCACCTCGCCCGGCACGGGTCTGGCCTACGGCCTGCGGCGGGTCTGCGCCGCCTGGGGCATGGCCCGCTCCTCGTTCTACGCCATGACCTCCGGCCAGCACGCCGAGCAGCCGCCGGCAAAGCGTCGGGGACCGAAGCCCGCGATCTCGGACCAGGCGCTGCTGGTGGCGATCGAAGCCGACGTGGAGGCATCGCCCTGGGAGGGCGAGGGCTACCGCAAGGTCTGGGCTCGGCTTCGGGTCTGTCGCGACATCCGGGTTGCCCGCAAGCGGGTGCTCCGCCTGATGCGCGAGAACAATCTGCTCTCGCCCCATCGCTGCCGCCGCCGTGGCGGCAATCCCCATGACGGTGAGATCATCACTCATGCCCCGAACCTCATGTGGGGCACCGATGGCGTTCGGGTGTTCACGGTGGACGACGGCTGGGGCTGGATCTTCACCGCCGTCGAGCATTGGAACGCCGAGTGTGTCGGCTGGCATGTCTGCAAGCGCGGCGACCGCTTCGCCGCCCTGCAGCCGATCTCCATGGGGCTTGCCGGGCTGTATGGCTCGACCGCGGCCGGCGCGGCTCGGGGGCTGGCCTTGCGGATGGATCACGGCTCCCAGTATCTGTCGGACCACTTCACCAACCAGATCAAGTTCTGGGGCATCCAGCCGTCCTACGCCTTCGTCGCCGAGCCCCAGACCAACGGCGTCGCCGAGCGGTTCAATCGCACGCTGAAGGAACAGATCATCCATGGTCGCATCTACCGCAACATCGCGGAGCTGCGGGACGCCGTCCGCGACTTCGTCGAACTCTACAATGCCCAGTGGATCGTCGAAAAGAACGGCTACCTGAGCCCCGCTCAAGCTCGTCAGGCGTGGCACGCCGCGATCTCAATCAGGCCCGCCGCGTGAGACAAACTTGTGTCCAAGGAACCGGGTGCGCTACACAGCGGACTATAGCCAGCCCCGCAGATTCAGCACACTATGTAGCGTGCCCACAAGGGCGAAACCAGTGCGGACTGACTTAGTGGGACCACGGTTATGGATGCTATCGAGGCGTGGCTGTACGGGCTGACAACTTTGGAGGTGATAGGGCTGACCGGGGTATTCGTTCTGGTCCTGATCCTCTACCTCGTCCAGCGCGTCCATAACTTCTTGGTTGAGATCATGGATGCCCTACGTCGTATCGAGACCGACGTAGGCAAGATGACGCCAAACCTCGTGGACGACTACCACCCTGACCTAGTGTCCCGATTCCGAAGTTCGCATGATTTTCGCCTGCTGTTCAGCGATTTCGATTGTTCGGAGGCAGAAGCGCTGGATGGCGCCGAGGATGTCATCGGCGGATTTGGTCCATTTGAAGGGTTTGGGGTTCTGGTTTGTCGTGTCGATGTAGTCGAGGATGGTGCGCTCCAACTCCTTGGTGGAGCGATGGACGCCGCGCCTGATCTGCTTGTCGGTCAGCAGCCCGAACCAGCGCTCGACCTGGTTCAGCCAGGAGGCGCTGGTGGGTGTGAAATGGGCCTGCCAGCGCGGCCGTTTGGCGAACCAGTCGCGGATCGCCTTGGTCTTGTGGGTCCCGTAGTTGTCCATGACGATGTGGATGTCGAGATCAGCAGGGACGTTCGCCTCGACGAGGTCGAGGAATTTGCGGAACTCTCGGGCCCGATGGCGCGGGAAACATTTGCCGATGATCTCTCCCGTGGCGATGTCGAGGGCCGCGAAGAGAGAGGTCGTGCCGTGGCGCTTGTAGTCGTGGCTGCGCCGCTCCGCCTGCCCGGGGCGCATCGGCAAGAGGGGCTGGGAACGGTCCAGGGCCTGGATCTGGCTCTTTTCGTCGACACAGAGAACCAGGGCACGATCCGGCGGCGCCAAATACAGACCGACGATGTCGCGGACCTTCTCCACGAAGAAGGGATCGCTCGACAGCTTGAAGGTCTCCGAGCGATGCGGCTGCAAGCCGAAGGCCCGCCAGATGCGATGAATGGTCGAGGGCGCGTGGCCGCTCGCCCGCGCCATCGAGCGAAGGCTCCAATGGGTCGCGTCCGGCGGCGTCTCTTCCAGCGTCAGCCGGACCGCTTCCGCGATGGCGTCATCGCCGATTTGACGCGGCGCGCCGGGGCGGGGTTCGTCGTACAGACCGTCGAGGCCCTCCGCCGCATAGCGGCGACGCCACTTGCCCACGGTGTCCGCGCTCGCCTCGAGACGAACGGCGATCTCCTTGTTCTCCAACCCTTCCGCCGCCGCCAAGACGATCCGAGCCCGCCGCGCAAGCCCCTGCGACGTCTTGCGACGACGAGACAGCGCCTCCAATTCGGCGCGCTCGTCATCGCTCAAAGAGATCGTCACCGCCACTCTCGCCATCAATCGCGCCTCCTAAAAACAAATAGAGACATAATCATATCAATTTATCGATCAGGACACTAGAGCCTGATTGGGTAGACGGCCCTAAAAAGTGATTTGGATTGAGGGCATTACGGGCTCATCCTGCCATGCCGACGTAGCGCCAGCGCCGCCGGGGTGTCCCCCTCGCCAGCACCCTCGCCAGCGCACCTACGCTCAGCACGCCGGCAGCGGCAACATCGTCGCGACTTCGGCCGTGCCGCCGCTTCGCCAGACGGACGGACCCCCCTGATCGTCACTGTGCACAACTGCCTGTGAGAGCGCCAGCCGCGCCAGCCCACGGCATTTCTCGGCGATCGACAGTGGCCCGTCGGCGACCAGTCGGCGGAAGCCGGAGATGTCCTCGGTGGCGTCGGACCATCTCGCCACCCGGTCGACGATAGGCCACCGGCCAGCCGCCGCGTCTTTGAGGGTACCGATGGCGAACCTGTCACAGTAGATCGTTTCCGGCGCGATTCCCAAGCTTACAAGATGGTCAATCAGCGTGGCCGGCCGCGACACGCGCAAGCCCTCGTCGACGAGCAGCACCCCGTCATCGTGCAGACGACGATATAGACCTCTCGGCATTGCATCCTGCCGCTCGCGCTCGGCAAGGTCTGGGATTCCGGGGCAGACCGCGTAGCACTCCGATCTCCCGTTCGGCCAGATCGCCCATGCTGCGGACCATGATCGCTCGGCGCCGAGGTCCAGACCTACCAGCGGGCGCCCATTCCGTTCTGGAACGGGTCGGGCCTCTACTCTCTTCCATGAATCTGCCGGGATCAGCATGTCCTTGTAGACCTCGACCTGGCGATTCAGCCGGTAGGCTTCGAAGGCCGGGCGCTGGGACTCGTCACGCCTGGCATCATCTCGTTCTCGAAGGATCGTCTTCCGCAAAGAGGGGTTGTGGAGAACGAGAGGGTTGACCCTCCTGATCGTGCTCCAGGCGTCCCACGGCTCGCCCTCGGGCGCCGTGAGCACGGTTACATGCGTTCCCGGCCCCGCGGACCCCCCATCAAGCAGGGAAGGCCACCAGCTACCGTCCTCTGAAGGCGCACGGGTGCCGATCATGACTAGGCGTTGCCCCGGACGTTTGCCGAGGGATTGGCGGAGGGCATCGAACATCAACGCGCCGCCCCGGGCTTCGTAGCTGCCCGGTTCATCCGCATAGATGGTGTGGAACTGCGACAAGCCCATCGCGCGCTTGCCGGAGCTCGACAGGACCCGGAGCTTCGTCCCAGTTGCCCCGTGCGTCACCGCCAACCGCTGCCCGGAGTCCAGCCACCGGTAGTGCTGCTCGATATCCTCCAACGGCTCCCGGACGAACCCGAGGATGATCCGGCTTTGCTCCAGGCTGGCGCTGACCACCAGCGTCTCGATACCGGGTTGGAACAGGGGCGACCCAGGCCGCAGGCCCAGGGCGGCAAGCTGGCCCACAACCCAGCTCTTGGCTGACCCTCGCGGGCAGGACTGTGGAACGGCGTGCAAAGTTGACCCCTGTTGAGGGGTGATCGGCGTCCAAATTTGACCCCCTGAGCCTGGCTAGTCCAAGTCACCTCGTTTTTGGGCGGACGAGGTGGTGGGGGATGTTGGTCGTGGAGACGATAGCGCGGATCCGGCGGGAGTATTTCGTCAAGGGGAAGCCGATCAAGGAGATCGTGCGGGACGTGAAGGTCTCGCGCAACACGGTGCGCAAGGTGATCCGTTCGCAGGCGACGGCGTTCACCTACGACCGGCGGGTCCAGCCGATGCCGAAGCTGGGGCCGTGGACGGCCGAGCTGGAGCGGATGCTGGAGGCCAACGAGACCAAGTCGAAGCGGGAGCGGCTGACGCTGCTACGGATCTCCGAAGCCCTCGAGGGTCTGGGCTATGGCGGCGGCTACGACGCGGTGCGGCGCTACGCCAAGGCGTGGCGGTGGCGCCGTTCGGCATCGACGGCGCAGACCTATGTGCCGTTGGTGTTCTCGCCGGGCGAGGCCTATCAGTTCGACTGGAGCCACGAGTACGTGGTGCTGGCGGGGGTGACGACCAAGGTCAAGGTCGCGCACGTCCGGCTGTCAATGGCGGAGCAAAAAGGGACCACCTCGGCGGTGTAAGAAGGGACCGCTTGGCGGCTGCGGGCTTGTCCCCGTAGTCCACGGGAGGGCCCCGCGCGCGACGCGGCGTGCCCTCAACAGGCTGACGCGGCGGCGCGCGCGGGAGGGACCTGTGGGCCCACGGGGTCAAGCGTGGGCTGGGTGGTCGGTTCAGTTAGCAGTCGGGGTTTGACGCCTGCGGCTCTGGTTGAGCCTGTAGCTGTCACCGTTCATCTCGAGGATGTTGACGTGGTGGGTGAGGCGATCGAGGAGCGCGCCGGTGAGGCGCTCGGAGCCGAACACCTCGGTCCATTCGTCGAAGGGCAGATTGGTGGTGACCAGGGTCGAGCCCCGCTCGTAGCGTTGGCTGAACACCTCGAACAACAGCTCGGCGCCGGTCTTCGACAGCGGCACGAAGCCGAGTTCGTCGACGATCAGAAGCTTGTAGGTGGCGAGCTTCTTCTGGAACCTCAGCAGCTGCTTGTCATCGCGGGCCTCGATGAGTTCGTGGACCAGCGCGGCGGCGGTGATGAAGCCGACCGAGAGGCCCTTCTGGCAGGCCGCCAGGCCGAGACCGAGGGCGATGTGGGTCTTGCCGGTCCCACTGTTGCCGAGCGCGATGAGGTTCTCGCGGCGCTCGATGTACTCGCAGCGGGCCAGCTCCAGGACCAGCGCCTTGTTGAGCGAGGGGATGACCTTGAAGTCGAAGCTGTCGAGGCTCTTGACCACGGGGAAGCGCGCCGCCTTGATGCGCCGCTCGACCATGCGGCGCTCGCGGTCGATCAGCTCGAGCTCGGCGAGTCTCAACAGGTAGCGGACGTGATCGACGCCTTCCGAGGCGCACTGCCGGGCGATCTTGTCGTACTCGCGCAGGAAGGTCGGCAGCTTCAGCGTCTTGAGGTGGTGGGCGAGCAGCACTTGCGGTGTGTCGGTCATGCGCCGAGCCCCGACAGCAGGCTCATGTACGACTTGGCGGACGTCATCGCGACCCGGGCGCGCGGCAGATACGGATAGACGTCGAGGTTGAGCCTGGGCGGCCGCCGCTCGATGCGGCACAGTACCAGGTGCTTCACCGCATCAAAGCCGATTGCGCCGAGCCGCAGGGCGTCGCCGACCGCACCCTCGACCTCCTCGAGCCGGAAGGTCTCCAGTAGACGGAGCACCTGGACGTACTCGCGCTTGCCTGCCTTGCCCATACGAGCTTCGAGGAGCCGCCGCAGAGTGATGAAGGCCTCGGGCAGGTCCCAGCCCGCCAATGGCGCGGCCTGGTCGAGGGCGCCGATCTTCTGCTCGATCAAGGGCAGGTAATGCAGCGGGTCGAAGATCAGGTCCTCGCTGTCGTAGGACCGGCGGTGCCGGGCGATCACCTCGGCCCCGCAGCTGATCACCACCTCATCGACGTAGCCCCGGATGAGCACCTCACGGTGGCCGTAGGCCACGGGCACGGAATAGTCGTTGCTGCGGTAACGCACCAGCGACAGCGAACTCGCCCGTCCAGGGCGCTTATCGCAGGCATCATAGGGAGCAGGCGGCAATGGCAAGAGAACTTGACGATCCCGCTCGAGACGCTCGCCGATGGTCTCCTTGTGGCCCCGCAGCCGCGCCGCCTGGCGCCGGCGGCACTGTTCGGCGAGAGCATCGTTGAGGGCCGCGAAGCTCTCGGCACGCGGGACGGGGACCAGGAAGTTCCGCCGGATGAAGCCGACCAGTCCCTCGACCTTGCCCTTGTCGTTGCCCTTGCCCGGCCGGCCGAACCTGTCCTCGAACAGATAGTGGGACTGAAGCTCCGTGAAGACGCGCGTTCGCTGCCGCTTCCCATCGCCCAGGATCCGGGCAACCGCCAGCTTGGTGTTGTCGTACAGGATGGATCGGGGGACGCCGCCGAAGAAGGCAAACGCCGCGTTGTGGCCATCGCAGAATGCTTCGGTCGTCTCCGCCGGATAGGCCGCAACAAAGCAACCATCACTGTGGGGAAGGTCGAAGGCAAGGAAGTGGATCTTCCGTAACGCGCCGCCGATCACCGCCATCGCTTCGCCGAAGTCCGCCTGGGCGTGACCGGGGGAATGGGAGAGTGGCACGAACACCTCACGCGACCGAAGCCCCTGCTCACGAACGTAGTCCTTCACGATGGTGTAGCCGCCCGTGAAACCGTACTCGTCCCGGAGGCGGTCGAAGATGCGCTTCGCAGTGTGCCGTTGCTTGCGGTGGCTGGTCCGATCGTCTTCCAAGATCCGATCGATGATTCCCGTGAACGGACCCAGCTTTGGCCGCCTCGGCGGCGCGCTTCGGCGATACCCTGGCGGCACCGAGAACGACAGCATCTTACGGACCGTCTTGCGGTCTACACCAAACACCCGCGAGGCCTCGCGGGTGCTCATCCCCTCGACATGACACGCCCGCCGAACCCGTGCGTACAACTCCACCCGATACATCCCCCCCGCCTTCCAGTCAGAGCAACCCTGACAGAAGGCTATACGCGGTCCCATTTTGGTCCGCCGCAGCCGGATCGACCGGCCGCTTCAGTGGGGGATTATTGCTCTGCCGTTCTCACAAGATTGTATGATTCAAGCTGAGAGAGCCTTTTCCTGATTGTGGAATCGCCGATCTTAAACGCGTCCCTTACGTCCGATATGAGGATACCGATGCCGAACAGGTCGTCGTGTACGGCGGAGGTGTCCCGCATGCGGTGCATTCTCTGCGCCATTGCGCCGACAAACCGGCGTACCTCGATCGGCACAACACGAAAGCGCTAGATATACTCGTTCAACTCGGCGACCGATAGACTGAGTTCTTCATCAGAGTGACGCCATTGCAATACGTCGTTCATGCGGCGAAGATTCTTGACCTGGGTCGGCTTATCCGCAGTCGTCCAGTCGGTAAGGCGTTCCAGAATCGCGCGATCAGGGGCGGAGAAACGGCGCTCGTGATCACGCTTCATCTTACGGAGCTTGTTGACGGGAAACTTTTTTTCGTCATCGGTTACCTGGTGATGGGCGTAACACATGAGCATGAGGTTCGCCGGCGCCCTGCGCTGCTCGTTGGTCATGGCCGGACTGAAACGCGGCCCGCCATTTTCAGCCGCTTTTATGTGGCAAACCTGGCCGATGAACATGCCCTGCTCATTCATCATCAGCGTGGTACAATTCGGGAAAGCGCAGAGATTACCCGATTTGAGAAACAACTCCCTGAGAGTCTCGGGCTTTGGCTTAACAGCCCGTTGAAAAAGGCGTCATTGACCGGGTTTCACGCCACGGCGAAGCATATCGCGGCGAAGGCGGTTTCGCCATCCTCCGAGACGATGAGGACGATCTGAACGACCAGGACGGCTCCAGCGGGCGTAACAAGCACGAACAAGGCGCCAATTCCGCCCGCCACGGCCTCCATTCGGGGTGCCGGCGCCGATGAGTTGGCGCATCAGCAACGATAGGTTGTGGCCGGCGACGTGAAGCAGGTATCGCTTGTGCACGTTCTCGCGGCCCCGAAGCCAGGTCCGGCGCATACCGCCGCGATCGAGGTTGTGGGCAAAGGAGCGCTCGACGATCTCGGCGCGCAGCTTGAAGGCTTCCCTGGCCACCCCCGATAACAGCCGGGTCCGGTTGTTGGTGACCGCCCGGCGAGCCGCATCATCTCCGTGCCAGCGCGCAAAACCCTTCTGCTTGGGCTCGGAGATCCGGCTCTTCCAGGGGCCGTCGTCGAGCGCCTTCAAGACCAACCGTGAGTGGTCGCCCTTATCGGTCACACATTCGGCCGGATCTTCGGCCGTCGGCGCCACATCCACCGCCTCGAGGTTTGCCTCGGCCGCCGCCAGGGTCTTGGGAAGCGTTGTCGTATCGCCCTCGTCGGCCGGGTGCAGCTCCGCCGCCACCACCGCGCCGGTGTCCAGATCCACCGCGTGCTCGGGCTTGTAGGCCAGGTGCGTGGTGCCGTCCTTCATCTTGGCGATCTTGGCCTCGGGGTCGCTCCTGGAAACCCAGTCCTGGTTCGAGAGCTTCTTGCCCTTGCGCTTGCGGTCCAGACGCGCCAGGTCCTCAGCCGTGGGTGTCTCGATACCGCTCTCCTGGGCCAAGCGCTCCAGCATCCCCCGGTAACCCTCGCCCGTGTCCCTCCGCACGATGTTGCGCAGCGCCGCGTTGGCCTCCATGGTCGAGGCATCCACCCCGATGCGCTCGCCCTTCACCAGACCCGCCTCGGCGATCAGCGCCAGGACCCAGTCAAACACCGCCGTGTGGACTTCATGGGGCAGGCGCGCGCGGGTCCGTGACAGCCAGGAATGGTCCGGCACCCGTTCCCGCCTCTCCAACAGCAGGAACTCCCGTAGCGACAGGGAATCCGAGCACCGCCACTCCAACCCACGCTCAGAGTCGATACCCTCGAAGTAGCCCACCAGGTGCATACGGAAGTAGCGCCCGGGTGGCACCGAAGGCGCCCCCATCCTGGCCGCGTAATAGGGCTGGCAGACCGCCTCGGCGAAGCCGTCGAAGCCGCCCTCGATCAGTACCAACTGCAGGCGGTCGTAAAATACATGACCTGGCGAGCGCGGCATCTCCGACCAGCTCACCATCAAGTCCCCCTGACGATCCTTCTGCTGTCCCATCGCCATCAGCGAACCCCCCTTCAGGCCAGGACACCAGAGAATCAGACCATGCCGACTTCGTCCAGGGAAGACTTCGTCAACGGGCTGTTAAGGCGTTTGGGTATCTCCGTCATCCGCCCTCGCGATCGCGCCGTGACAGGAAAGAGCAGACTGCACAGGCGACGCTGACGACGAGTTCTGCTTCCTCCGTCGTTACGGCTTGCCCCTCCCGAATGTGGCGCGCCCGGTCCGAGGCGTAGCCCCAGAGCTTCTCGACGGCGCTATCCAGTGGCGGCGCAAGCCCCAGCCGTGGCACCAGCCGGCCGAGAGTGAGATTCGGCTCCCCCGTCACGTCACGGGCGGTGCATTCCAGAGCGGCGATCGCGTGCTGGATCGCACCGGTCACGTCTGGCGTTGGCCGCCGCGAAATATCCTGAATGGCTTCGTGAATTTCGTTCGCAGCGGCGCTGCGCCCGGTCTGCGCGAGAAGGTCGCCGGCCTCGCGTGTGGTTTCGGCGAAGGCTTCAGAGCCCCGGTAGAGAATCTGGCCGTCCGTCATCTGCCAGCCGATACCGTTCTCCCGGAAATACTGGTTCAGGCTGTCCTGGAAAGCGTCAGCCCTGTCAGGAAAATCCCCGGTAAAGGCAGCATGAAGCGCTTCTGCGATGTCATAGACCTTGAACCACGGACAATCCTCGATGAGCCGGTTCACCTCTTCCCAGACATTCGGGTACTCGGACCAATTATTGGGGTCCGGACGCACGAGCAGGATTTGGCAAACTGCCTGCCGAATCGCCGCCGGCCTCATGCCGGTATCCTTCGCGATCAGCGGGATGGCAAAGCGCAGGCCCTCCGGTGCATCTTCGCGGACGGTAAGCTCCTGTTCCGCCCCGCGATAGCCGTGCCGATCTGAAAATCGTTCTGGCATTGACCTATTCCTGTCTGATACCGGCAAGGTCCTCGGGGCGCAGGCGGTAGCGGATGATGTTGCCTTCGTGCAGGCCGTGGAACTCATGCCCGATATAGGCCACTACATCCTCGCGATCCGCTTCGGGAATGTCTTCCTCGGCGGCCATGGCCATGATGCGCTCAGGTTGGAACGTCTTCCATTCCAGGACGCTGCGGCGCACGGCGTTGCGAACGAAATCGCGATAGGCCAGCGCCGCCTTTTCGGGGGTTTCAACTTCGGCACGCAGTACCCGGTAATTCTCGGCCGAGGTCAGGTAGGCGTCGATGTAAACCTCCCGCAGCAATGACACGTTGTTCAGTTCGTAGATGCCGATCAGGCCGTCGATATAATTGCCGTCGTCCATCGTGAGAAACGACATGGGCGCAAGATCGGCCTTTAAGAGCGGGATGTTGGAGGCGATGCGCGAGGTCCGCTTGTTGATATCGGCAAAAGCCTGCAAATAGGGAATATGAACGAGAAGAAAGAAGGACTGCTCGAACGGGTCGGTGATCGCCGCCGACTTCTGAATCAGGATATCGAACTCTTCTTCAATCTCGTACTGGTCGTCCAGTGGCTTGTAACTCGAATAGGAAATGCCGACAGGCATGCGCCGCAACCGTCCCGCCATGGCGGGATCGGCAAGAAGGCCGCCTGAGAGCAGCGCATGAATGCTGAACACGTCCGGCCGGCTGATCGTAATATCTCCGAGATTATCGACGACGTACTGAATTGCCTCCTTGTGATTGAGGATCATCAGCGCTTCTTTGCGGTCCTTGCCGGATGCCTCTTCCCCGAAGCGGATCAGGCGTTCGGTTTGAAGGATGTCATAGGTGTTGCCTTCCATCCGCGATGAAGCCCAGGACAGGTCCACCAGGAGCCGCTCCAGGATGCGGCGCGCATAGGTTCCGGCGGGAAGCGGAACCGGTTCCGGCCGGCCGGCTTCATGCAGCCGCTGCCGATCAGCCTCACCAAGATAGAACGTCTTGTCGGGGATATAGCGATCTACAAACTCTTTGTTGTAGGTCGCGGGTCTGCGGCGGATATAGGGTGTTTGCAGATAGGCGCGCACCACGGCTGCGCCCGCCAAGCTGTAGCCGGTGGCGCGGGCCTTGCCCGAAACCTCAAGCCGGCCTTTATCGACGAGCTTCTTGAGGGCGCGCCAGACCGTGGGACCGCTCACCTCCGGCGCGACATGACGCCTTATGTGCTCCCGGCCTGCGCCGGGATGGCCCGCGATGTAGTCGAGAATGTCCTGGTCATTGAGCGGCATGAAACGATCTGCTAATTCTGTGAAACAATTATGTACTTAAAATATATAGCTTTTCCTGATTTGTCAAGATATCGTTTCACGGCTTTTGAAATGATATGTAAGCCCGGCGGTCTCTGCAACAATAATCTGCCGGGGTGAAACGTTTAAATTATTGATATGATTACATCTTCTTCCGCACCAGCCCTATCATTTCATGGAAAATGCAACGATATGGCATGGGGCCGAACCGGACGGTCGCGAGCAGCCCTATGCTGAACGGAAGGGCCGTCGGGAGGGGGTATGCAAAGTTTGCGTGGGGCCGGATCAGGCGGCCACAGGCCTGCCGTCATTAAGCGCATCCAGAACGCGGACTTGCTGTCCGAGCCAATCCGTCCAGGCGGCTAGAAATGCGCCGAAGTCGTTTTCGTGGACGCGCAGTATATTCAGGCCGGTTATTTGCCCGTTCCTTATGCTCGCGCTTACAAATGCGAACATGGCCGCCTGATCATGGGTGTTGCGCCCGTTTTCATCTAGATAGGCAACGCCGCCGTGCTCGAGCGCATTGCGCAGATCAAGCAGGACGCGCCGCGCCGAAGCGTTACGGGCGGCTTCAAGCGCTTGCGGCGCAGAAAGCGCGTCGAGCAGGTCATGTGGCCAATCGCTCGCGACATTGAACGGGGGATAGGCCGGCACATAGCTCCACGCGCTGGTTTGGGCAAAAGGAGCATCGCCAAAAGATCGGGTATTTCCCAGCACGCCACTTAATTCGGCGGTAAGCGCAGGATCGAGATCCCTGTCATCTCCCGCTTGCACGGCGCGCGGATTGCCCGGCTTGAATATCCGCTCGATGGGAAGAACGATCATCGGTGTTGCCATGGCGAGCAGAAACGTTGTCCGCAGCGGTCCGCCAAACCGGGCGTCGTCTGGAAGGCCATCATTGATTGTCGGGAGCAGGTGACGAATAAGGCTTTCGCATCGCATTACGATGTCACGGCTGTAATGATTGGGGATACTCATCGGCGGTTTCCTGTGCGTAGGATCATCTCAGGTCTCAAGAGCTGGAGACAGGGTTTGGGTGAGGTGGCGGAGATTGTCGTCCAGAGTTCTCTGGGTTTCGTGGGTATTGTTGTTCCAGAGATCGGCCAGAACGGTGACAGCGCTATCGACTTCCCAAGGCAGGACGGCACGCCCGACGATCTGCGCGTGAGTCGGACCCGATTTCCTTGGACACAGAATTGGCTTAATCGAAGTGTCCAAGGAGGACCGGAACATGACCGACAATTTTGAGAACAAAGTTGCTGTTGATGGGCCTGTGGTAAACGAGGGCGAGCTTGGCTCGTCCACGTTTTCCCCGGGCCAGGTTTCGCCGGCAGGCCCGCTGGGACTTGGCCAGCGGTGGACGGTGACGCGCAAGCGTGAGGTTGCCCTGCGGCTTTTGCGTGGCGAGCCGGTGGAACTTTTGTCGCGGCAGTTGGGCGTGGAGATTTTCCGGCTCGAGCAGTGGCGTGAGAAGGCGATCGCCGGGATCGATGCCTCGCTCAAGGAACGCAAGGGCGATCCGGTGAAGGCGGAACTGGACATCGCCATGAAGCGGATCGGGGAGTTGATCATGCAGGTGGAACTGCTGGAGGCCAAGACGGAGACGTCCGGCCCTTTGGGGCGGCGGAGGTCGCGGCGATGAGTGCCGCCACCTCTCCCGGCACGGGTTTGGCCTACGGCCTCCAGCGGGTCTGTGCGGCCTGGGGTTTTGCCCGTTCCTCGTTCTACGCCATGAAATCCCGGCAGCAGGCCACCGCTGAGCGCCCACCAGCAAAGCGCCGGGGACCGAAGCCCTCGATCTCGGACGAGGCTCTGCTGGTGGCCATCGAGGCCGACCTGGAGGCATCCCCCTGGGAGGGCGAGGGACACCGCAAGGTCTGGGCTCGGCTTCGGGTCTGTCGTGGCATCCGTGTTTCCCGCAAGCGGGGGCTCCGGGTGATGCGCGAGAACAACCTGCTCTCGCCCCATCGCTGCCGCCGCCGTGGCGGAAATCCCCATGTCGGTGAGATCATCACCCATGCCCCCAACCTCATGTGGGGCACGGACGGCGTTCGGGTGTTCACGGTGGACGACGGCTGGGGCTGGATATTCACCGCCATCGAGCATTGGAACGCCGAGTGCGTCGGCTGGCATGTGTGCAAGCGAGGCGACCGCTTCGCCGCCCTTCAGCCGATCTCCATGGGGCTTGCGAGGCTGTATGCCTCGACCTCCGCCGGTGCGGCGCGGGGGCTGGCCTTGCGGATGGATCACGGCTCCCAGTATCTGTCGGACCACTTCACCAACCAGATCAAGTTCTGGGGCATCCAGCCGTCCTACGCCTTCGTCGAACAGCCCCAGACCAACGGCGTCGCCGAGAGGTTCAATCGCACGCTCAAGGAACAGATCATCCATGGCCGCATCTACCGCAACATCGCGGAGCTGCGGAACGCCGTCCGCGGGTTCGTCGAACAGTACAATGCCCAGTGGATCGTGGAGAAGAACGGCTACCTGAGCCCCGCTCAAGCTCGTCAGGCGTGGCACACCGCGATGTCACTCAGGCCCGCCGCATGAGACAAACTTGTGTCCAAGGAACCGGGTGCGATACACGTCGATCTGCGCGAACGGGCCGTCGGACTCGGTGAGAACTCGTTCGCGCGGCATGCGCTCTGTCAGTGCCCTTCCCTTTTCGCCATTTAACATAGCCGGGCCGACGCTAAACCAGCACCCAAGGGCAATGGGGGGATGTCCCGGTCGATGTTGAAAAGTTGAGGTAGGTGTCGCTCTCCTGGAGCCGTTAGGCTCCGGGTGCTGCAAACCCAAAAGGGAGAACGACACCATGGGAAAGAATATCCGTAGTTCCAGCCGCCCGAAAGCCCTTGCCCCCTCGATTCCTATGCCGCCGCTGGCGGACGCGATGGACGCAGTCCATCTCAGCGTGGATCGGTTTTGTCTTCTGGCCGGGGTCGAGGCCTTGGCCGAGATGATGGAGGAGGACGCCACGACCGTGTGCGGGGCCCGACATCGCCGCCATGGGGACCGTCGAGGTTATCGCTGGGGCAGGACACATAGCGAGATCGGCTACCACGGCGGCAAAGTGAAGGTGGCCCGGCCACGGGTTCGTGACCGGGCGGGCAAAGAGGTGAGCTTGGAGAGTTGGCAGGCGCTACGCGATGGCAACCTGCTGCTCGAGTGGGCGCTCAACCTGATGGTGCTGAACGTGTCGACCCGCAAGTACCACCGCGCGGTCCGTCTGCCCGAGGGCGACCTGGCGAAAGCGCGTGGCGACGGCACCTCGAAGTCGGCCGTTTCCCGGCGCTTTGTGGCGCTGTCACGCAAGAAGATGAAGGCCTGGCTCGCCTCGGATCTCTCGGAACTCGACCTGCTAGTCATCCAGATCGACGGTCTGCATGTCGGCGACCATGTCCTGATGGCGGCGATCGGCGTCGATGGCAACGGCGACAAGCATGTCCTGGCCGTGGTCGAGGGGGCGACGGAGAACACGGTCGTCGTCCAGGCCTTGATCGACAATCTCCTCGCCAGGGGGCTCGATCCGACACTGCCGCGGCTGTTCATCGTCGATGGCGCGAAGGCACTCAGCAAAGCGATCCGAAACACCTTCGGTGTGGCCGCCGCCATCCAGCGCTGCCAGGTCCACAAGGGCCGTAACATCATCGAGCGCCTGCCCCAACATTTGCACGCGAGCGTCAAGAAGGCGCTCCGTCAGGCCTGGGACCAGGACGACGCAAACAAGGCCGAGCGGCTCTTGCGCAACCTGGTCCGGCGTCTGGAGCATGAGGAACCGGGCGTCTCGGGCAGCATCCTGGAGGGGCTGGAGGAGATCCTCACCGTCATCCGCCTCGGCCTGCCGCACGAACTCCGGCGCTCGCTCGCCTGCACCAACATCGTCGAGAACGCGCTCGGCACGGTGCGCCAGGTCACCCGCAACGTCAAACGCTGGAGACACGCCGAGATGGCGCTCAGATGGACCGCCGCCGGCCTGCTGGAGGCCCAGAAAACCTTCCGTCGCCTCAAGGCCTATCGCCAGCTGCCCATCCTCCGAAATGCTCTCCAGGAACACTTGAGAAAGGCTCAGGCCGACAGTGCCATTGAAACCATCATGAAGGCAGCATAGCATCATCAACCAGCGACGCCTGCCCCACGAATTTCAACAGAGATAGGGACATCGCCGGCAATGGCCCGGTCGAGATCGCGCGCGCTCCCCGAAAACCAATGTGACCTGCCCCCCAAAACCTGGCCCAGGCGGAATGTTAGTCTTGGGCCGTTGGAGAGGAGGTCAAGATGCCACGGAAGCGACATACCGCGGAACAGATCATCAGCAAGCTGCGTGAGGCTGAAGTCGGCCTGGCGAGCGGTCACACGGTGCCCGAAGTGTGCCGGACCTTGGGCATCGCCGAGCAGACGTACTATCGGTGGCGCAAGGAGTACGGCGGCCTGAAGGTTGGGCAGGCCCGACGCTTCAAGGAGCTCGAGCGGGAGAACACACATCTCAGGCGAGCCGTCGCCGATCTGATGCTGGATAAACTGATCCTGAAGGAAGCCGCCGAGGGAAACTTCTAAGCCCCGAGCGTCGCCGGCGCTGTGTTGAGCATGTCTGCACACGATATGGATTACCCGAGCGCCGGGTGTGCCAGGTCATCGGACAGCCACGCTCGACGCAACGCTATCGACGTGTCGGGGCTGACGATGAGGCGGCGCTCACCGAGGCGATCGTGCGGCTAGCCAGTGAGTATGGCCGCTACGGCTATCGCCGGGTCACGGCGCTGCTCCGCGGAGAGGGTTGGCACGTGAACCACAAGCGGGTCGAACGCATCTGGGAGCTATTGTCAAAAGTTGACGGGGCGGTAAAAAGTTGTTGGCCGATGGCGTGCTTGTACAGGTCTTTGCGGTTCGGTGAAGAATATTTGCCTGTCTCCGCGTTGCTGGTGGATAAAACCTGATATTATACCAACTGCACTAATTATTGACCTGAAATCGCCCAATCTCTCATTCCGATGGACATGATCGTCTCGGGCTGGTCGATTAGTTTGTTCCAGGCTTGGCAACCGGCCTCGATGATGGCGTCGTAATCTTCGAAGACGCGGTTAGAGAGCCAATTCTGGCGGAGGTATTGCCAGATGTTCTCGACCGGGTTCAGCTCGGGCGAGCGCGATGGCAGCAGGATGATGGTGAGGTTCTTGGGGACCTTGAGCTGGTCGGTGCTGTGCCACCCGGCGCGGTCCATCAGGACGACGCCATGGGCCTTGGCGGCGACGTTGCAGCTGATCTCGTCGAGATGCATCTGCATGGCGGCTGTGTTGGCGAAGGGGAGCATGAGAGCGGCACCCTTGGCTCCCATGGGACAGATTGCGCCAAAGAGGTAGGCGTTCGTGTAGCGCTGATCGGCGGGCAGGCGTGGCCTTGTTCCCTTCTTCGCCCAAATGCGCACACGCCCGTTCTTCTGTCCCAGCCTGGCCTCGTCTTGGAACCAGATCTCGACCCGCTTGGTCTTGGGCAGACCGGCTAGGTGGGCAGCGAGCGTGCGGGGGAAGTTTTTTTGAACGCCTCGATCACCCGCTGGTCCTGCTTGGGGTGCTGCGGCCGGGCGCTGATGTGGGAGAAGGACAGCGCGACGAGAAGGTCGGAGATCGCCCGCTCGCTATAGATCACGCCAAAGCGTTCTTCGATCACCCGTTTCAGGTCAACCCGCCGCCAGCGAACCACACCGTCAATCTCTGGATCGGGGCCCGTTTCGACGATCACCGACAGTTCGCCCATCTGCTCGTCGGTCAAGAGCCGGGGGCGGCCCGCACCGGGACGGTTCTTCAAGCCGTCTGCCCCTTCATCGTTGAAGCGGTGCGCCCAGTCTCTCAGCGTCTGGCGATCCATGCCGCCGACCTTAGCGGCTTCCGCTCGGCTCATGCCGTCGTAAACCGCCGCCAAGGCCAAAAGCCGGCGAACTTGGCGGGGATCGCGACTGTGCTTGGCCAAACACCGGAGCTCAATGCTGTCGTAGTCGTCCCGAAGAGCAATGCATACTGACATGGCGAATCTCCTTCGCCAGCCTTGAATCACATCCAGCCCAAAAAGGGAAACCCTTGCGAGTCAGAATTTTGCGCCGTTGGTATTACCTATCCTTGGCTTCTCCTTGGCTTCGTTTTTTATGGTGCGATTGCCGCGCAGCGTCGGATATTGAGGCCGAGGGCACGCAGATTGACCACGTAGCGCATGGCCGGCATGCCGCGAATGCGTAGGTGAGCCAGGTTCATCTGGTACTTTAATCGCGACATGGTCGCTTCTATGCCGGCCCGCCATCTGTAGACGTCGCGGAAGGCATCGCTTTGTTCATAAAGCCGGCGCTTTTGGTTGGCAGCCCTGGCCGGGGTATATTGAAAGCGGGAAAATTGGCCGTCACGCTTGGCCGCCTGCACGGGACATCGCAGTATATCGGGACATTTTTGGCAGATGGAAAGGTCGAAACGGGCCTGCAGCTTGGCTTTGGCGAGCGAGGCTGAAACCGGTTCGACGTTATTGGGACAGCGCAAGACCAAGCCTTCTTCGTTGAGAGTGAAATCCTCCAACGTCAACCGTCCCGAGACGGCGCCTTTCGGCGGTCGCGCGGGCGCCACGAGATTGATGTTCTGTTCGCGCGTCAGAGCCATGTTGTCACTGGAACCGTAATGTGAATCACCCAGCATCACCGCCGGCGTCAGCGCGCGCTCGCTCAGATCATCCAGCGCATCGGCCAAGCGATGGCCGTCATGCACCGTCATCTTGTGGACCTCCACGTGGGTGATGAGGTCCGGTGTCGCGGCAACCGCCTCGTTACTGACATCTTCACAATAGGTTTCGACGATCTGCGCCATGTATCCTTGACCCTTGTGCGCGTTGTAGCTCGCGTCCGGGTCGGCCGGATTGCCGACGGTATCGCACGGCACATCCTTTGGATCTCGAATCGCGGCGCGCGTTGCGTCACGATCGCCATACTCATCATCAACGATCTCGAACTGATCGCGCAGAACCCTCTCCAGGATCGCAAAACTGAAAAGCTTTGCCGCCGCCGTGTCACGGAATTGCAGCACCAGGGCTAGGAGATACTGACCCGCTTCGCCGAGGCGCCGTTTTGAAACACTCGGCGCCGTATTCGCGAACGCGCCATTACCCTCGCGATCGACATAGCGGCGGATCACCTCCTTGCTGATCTGCTCGTGCAGACCGGGATGATATCGCTCAAGCTCACGGGCAAACTTCGAGATGCTCTCAACAACGATACCAAGTCGTGTCAGCGCCCGCATTGCCGAACGAAGGGCCGTCGAATCCATGCGTTGGTGGCTGGTATCGACAGAGAACCCCTGCACCAGCCGATCCGTCAAACACCGGAACAGCAATTCATCGAGACCTTGTTCGATAAACAGACGGCGATAGTTGCGCAGGGTTTTCTCACAGAAATAGCTGTCCGCTTCGCTGCGCACGTCCAAGGCATAGTGCCACGCCATATTGAAGGCCAGGGCCTCGACGGTCTCTGCATCGCTCAGATCGTGCAGCTGCTGCAAAAGCAAGACCCCGATGACAACGTGTAGATCCTTCGATGGTCGGCCCATGCGTTCATCAAGGTGACGGCAAAGATCGTCAACCGGAAGTTCGACAAGCAGATGGTTCCGAAAAACCCCGGCCCAGGATTGCTCCATCAGGCGCCGACGTTTGTCCCCGAAATCGGACCAGCGATCAAACAATTCCCCAGTCCGTCGGTCGCGTAAAGTAAACATGCACAATTATAATCCAGCCGACTCTCATGAGGAATCGACTTTTTACCGCCCCGTCAAGATTCGGTTATAGCTCCCAGGAACGCCCGATATGCCCCTACGATACATTCACACCCGAGCAGCGGATCGTATTCGTCACTGACTATCAGGAAGGCCCCTATCTGCTGGACCCGTTTTATCAGGTATATGCGGACCGGTTAGAGGCCGGCTTGTATCGGCTGCGCGAGATCGCGCCGGACCGGTTCTATCACTCGGAGTATTTTCGATCATACTATCGCCGCACCGGACTGGCCGAAGAGATCGGCTTCCTGGTGTCCCCGCCCCACGACATGATGCTGGTGATATCCCTGATGCGGGCCGGCACCAGCACGCCGTTCAGTGACCGAGACATGAACAAACTGCGTCGTATGGAACCGATCGTTCATGCCTCGGCGGCGCGACATTGGCGAAATCTGGGACATCCCCAGTCCCGCGAGACAGAGGCGGAAACGGCCCGACCACGGCTGAACCTTCAAGTCACCAGCGCTTTCGAGAATTTCGGCGACGGCGTTCTGACAAGCCGTGAACGCGAGGTGGTGCGCATGGTATTGCGCGGTCATTCATCCAATTCCATCGGACGCCAATTTCAAATCACCACCGGGACGGTCAAGATTCATCGCAAGAACATCTACGCGAAACTCGGGATTTCCTCCCAGTCCGAGCTATTTTCCCACTTCATCTCCTTCCTGTCGGGCATTGTGGAACCGGGCGAAGTTGGTCGGTAAGAGCGCGTTCAAGGACGACATCCCACCGAGGGCACTGTCATGTAGTGAACCCAGCGAATTGGTGGTGCGGCAATTCCCTGATCGGTCAGAGAAATTCCTTGTTCCGCGCAAAAATTACCCGGTTCTAAGTTTTAGGGATTTCTCTTCTTAAGCTATTGGAGTTATTGGGTGTTTGGAGGTTGGCGAAGCCGACTTCGGGCCGGTTTTATTGAGAAATTGCCTGTATTTTCCTCTGGTTAACGGGGAATCACGGCCAGAGACGGGTTCGCCGCAGGCTATCCTTTCCGCCAACATTTCAGGGGGTCAGCCTCGGTCATCGCGTTCGAGGACCGTTCCGTCCGTGCCGGGGTTCGTGCCGGCCCCGTGTCTCGCGCGGCGCTGCACGCCGGCGGCAACCGCGCGTTAACCCTCTGGCGGCAAGATCTCCTGGATACAAACGTCGTCGACCAGGTGTTCGCGTTTGAGGTCCGCCAGATGCGCCCGCTTATGCTCGTTCGGCAGATCGGCGCCGATGCCGGCCGTCATGGCAAGGACGAGCGAGCGGTCGCTCATGTCGAGCCAATAACCGCGGCGCACCAGTTTGTCGTTCTCGTCTCTGGCAAACGGGTCGTCGGGATTGGCGCCGAGGTCGGGCTTGTAAAATTGGAGCATCGCTCGTTCGTCCTCGACGATTTACGCGGCGGCGCGGATGCGCCCAAACCGGGGCCTATTGGTGGTAGCGGAGGAGGGACTCGAACCCCGACACGCGGATTATGATTCCGCTGTCGAAGCTTTGCATCTGCTTTCTAGCAATTGCCGGAAATTTCGTAATCTATTGATAAACCGTATGTAAAGTCGTTCTCCAGTTTGCGTTTGCTTTCCGGTCAATGCGCCAATATCCTGTCTCTGTGGTGACATCCTGGTGACACGGAGGCAAAATCATGCTCACCGAGCGCATCATACGGGACGCCAAATCCAAAGGCAAGGCGAGGACGATCTGGGACGGCGAGGTCAAGGGCCTCGGGCTCCAGATCACCCAGGGCGGCAAGAAGAACTACGTCATCCGCTACATGGTCTGCGGTCGGAAGCGCCAGGCGATCCTCGCCCGTGCCGGCGAGACATCACTACGGGACATCCGAAAGCGGGCCGGCGAGGAAATGGTGCGAATTCGTTCCGGCGAGACCGACCCTCTGACGCGCCGGGACGCAGCGAGGCAGGCGCCGACCGTGGCGGAAGGGGTACAACGGTTCTTCGAGGAATATTGCCCGCGCCGGATTGCTAACGGACGCTTGAGCGCGCGGACCGAAACGGACTACCGGAAACAGGCGAACCTCACGATCCTGCCGGCCCTCGGGAAGCGCAAGATCGCGGACGTAACGCGCGCGGACATCGAGCGGGCCGTCGCCCCGCGCGGACCAGTGCAGCGAAACCGGACGCTCGCCCTTATTTCTCGGATGTTCAATCTGTTCGAGGATTGGGAGTGGCGAGCGCAGAACACAAATCCGGCAAAGCGAATCGAGAAGGCACGCGAGGAACCGCGCGACCGCGTTCTAGAGCCTTCCGAGCTGGCCGCGTTGGCGAGGGCACTGACTGGCATTGAAGACAAGTACCCTGCCCCTGTTGCCGCGATCCGCGTTGCCGCCGTCACCGGCTTGCGCATTGGCGAGGTTCGGACAATCCGCTGGGAGGACGTCAGTTTCGAGACCGGTCGCCTCACAATGCCGAAGACAAAGAGCGGGCGGCGGGTTCATGACCTGCCCGCGGCGGCGCTGGAAATCCTAGCCGCCCTACCCCGCATAAACGATTGGGCCTTCACGACGGGGCGGGATGCTCCGACTACCTATCGCTATTGCCACATCGTGTTTACGGAGGCCGCGCGCGCGGCGCGCTTAGAGGACGTGCGGTTACACGACCTCAGGCGCACCGTGATGACCAGTGCTGCGGCCGCGGGCGTCGGGACTCATGTGCTCCGGGACCTGTTGGGCCACAAGACGACGGCGATGGCCGATCGTTACGTCCGCGCCGTCGGGAACCCCGTCCGCGATGCTCGCGAACAAGTAGGCGCGGCCATGGCCGCCATGATGGAGGGCAAGGGCGGAGAGGTCATTTCCATGGAGCGACACCGTGGCAAGTAAGAAACCACCGCTTGGGAGCCCCGCCGACTTGGTGGAGATATTCCGTACCTTCCTGCACGAACGCCTCGAATGGGACCTCACCCTAGATCCGCGGCTGATGTTCCGGATTCTGGAGCTTGCCGAGTTGGGATTGGATCACCCGAAAGCTCTAGAGCGCACCAAACAAGCGCAGGACCGACGTCTAGAACAAAAGGTGCGGACCCTGGCAAAGCGATACAGGACTTCGGAAACCAAGGTTCGCAAGCGGTTGCGGCGCGTAAGCAAAAATGCTGGCTATCGCTCTGACGACGCGCTCCGCAAGCGCATAGATCGGATTCGGCGGCCCTGGTTATCAGAATAGCCAGGACAGAATCGGACTGAATTTGTCCGTTCTAAAGCGCGGATAAGTCGCGCAAGGTGACGGCTCCACAAACACAGGAGTTGCCACCGTGTTCGACCCCACCAAGCTCTATTTTGCGAACGATCCGGCGCTGAAGGCGCTCGGACCCTACTCGACCCTCGCGCACTGGCGTTCGGAAGGGCGTGGCCCGGCCTATATCAAGATCGGCTCGCGCGTTGCCTATTCAGGCAAGGCGTTGAACGACTGGTTGGCCGCCCGCACCGTCGAACCACAAGCCGCATAGAGAAACCCGCCGGGCGACGACTACCGGCGGGCTTCATGGTGTTCCAACAGCGACGACGTTGGGGGCGGGATGGTTCCGAGGACGCTCTCTAAAAGCACGCCTTGCGGGTTCAATTCCCGCCGCCTCCACCCCAGCCGATGGTGGCTTGAATGGGCGAAATACTTATAGCACCCAGCTTCGCGGACTGGCAAGGGAAAGCCGCCGCGCTGGAATTGAGGCGCCAAGGGCGCGAACTGGTTGGTTCCTGCCCTTCGTGTGGCGGCACAGATCGCTTCGCGGTCAAACCGGTCCAGGGCGGCGCGGCGCTGATCCATTGCCGTCAGTGCAAGGGCTTCGTCGACATCTTGAAGGCCGCCGGGCTCGCCGAGGATCGCCCGACGAACGGGGCGGCACCGACCCGCGAATTCGAGTATCGCGACCTGAGCGGCAAGCACTACCACAGCGCTTTTCGCCAAGGCGACGGGCCGGGCAAGAAATGTTGGCAGCGGCCCGGCTTCAAGGGGCGCCCGCTCCCCTATCGGATCGAACACCATGCGGATTTCGGAGACCACCCCATCGTGATCGCCGAGGGCGAGCCCAAGGCCGACCGGCTCGCGCGTCTCGGATACGCCGCCGTGGCATGGTGTGGCGGCGCGGAGGCAGTACTGCGCACCCGCTGGGACGCGCTGGGCGGCTCCGACGTGATCCTGTGGCCGGATGCCGACAAGCCGGGCATGAAGGCCATGGAGCAGCTTTCCGGCGTGCTGGAGGGGCTCGGATGCGCCGTCCGATGGGTGGCCGTGCCGGACGGCAAGCCCAAGGGCTGGGACTGCATGGACGCATCCGAGGCGGACATTCACCGGCTGATCGAGGGCGCCGGAGATTTCGTCGTCTCCCTAGGGGCGGGACGAGACGACGAAACCTTTGTGCCGTCCATGCGCGAGTATCTCGACATGGACCTGACCCCCCCCGAATTCTTGGTTGAAGGGCTGTTCACGGCGGCGGGATTGAACGCGGTCGGCGCCAAGCCGGACGCCGGCAAGACCACGTTCGAGCGCACGCTTGCGATGGCCGTGGCGCGGGGCGAGACGTTCCTGGGGCGCCGGACGAAGCAAGGGCCGGTTTTCCTGGGGCTGTTCGAGGAAGACCCGTCTTTCACCCGGGATTTCCTCGTGAAGCTCGGCGCGACCGCGGACGACCCGATCTATCCGTTCATCCAGCCGGCGCCGGAAGACATGTTCGACAAGCTGGCCGCATGGATCGAAACCCACCGCCCCGCGCTGGTGATACTCGACACGATGGCGAAGGCCATGCCAGGTGTCGACCTGAACGACTATTCCGAGGTGAATCGGGCAATCACGCCATACGCCACGCTTGCCCGCACCACGCGGACCTGCATCTTGTTCGCTCACCACAACCGGAAGGGCGAAGGTGGCGACACCGGGGAGGAATTGCTCGGCTCCACCGCGATTCGGGGCAACATCGACACCACCCTCATCATCCGCACGGAAGGCGACCGCCGCGTCGTGGAGACGACGCAACGCTATGGCGCCAACATGCCGGAGACCTATCTAGACATCGACGAGGCCACGGGCCGCGTCCAAGCCGCCGGAGAGAAGCGGGAAACCCGACGATCCGACATGCGCGAGAACATCCTCTACATCGTCGGGGAGGCGGGCGAGCCGATGAAGAAATCGGACATCGAGGACAAGGTGAAGGGGAGCGGCAAGGCGATCCGCGCCATGTGCGACCAGCTTGCCGAGGAAGGCGCGCTCACATCATGGAAACAGGGCAATGCGATCATGTATGCTCTACCGAATTGATTTCGTCGTCTCGTCTCCTCTTAGGGAGACGACGAAACGGCACCGGCAGGATGGCCCGCCCTGCCGTCACCTTTGGCAAGCTCACTCTGAAAGAGGAACACATGACGGATACCGGAGCATTTCACTATTTTGACCCCCGCGACACGAACCCGCCGCCCGTGCCTATCAACCTGGACGTGGCCACAACCAGACGCCTCTACCAGATCGCTGAGTGGTACGCCCGCATCCTCAAGGCGAACGGCCACGAGCCGCCAGCCGACCCGCTGCGCTGCTTGATCGACGCGGGGGAGTCGCTGATTGCTGCCGTCCAATCGCGTGACAAGCTGTTGCGCGAGCATGGCATCGACCCTGACAAGATAAGCACTTGGACGACACTGCATTGAGGAGCTCAAAGGTACTGTGACCGCCTCGATCCTGCGTGGTCTGGGGGGGTTATCGCATGTTCTCACGTTTTTTGTGTCGGCCTGAACTGCGGTATTGACATACCGTGCTATTAGACCAATTCTAAACTGGCAATGTTTGGGTTCCTGAACCGCCTTCGCGGCCCCGAGACGCGCTCCGCCGAGATCGATCTGGGCGCGTTGTACGCCTCGTTCTTCCAGTCCGGCGGCGGGGCCTTCAGTTTTTCGCAATCGCCCGCGATCTTGGTTTCCAGCTTGGGCGTGCTGGACAACGCCGGGGCACTCTTGACCCAGAGTCGACGCCTGGGGCGGCAGAGCCCGCTGCTGATCGCCTACCGCGCCGTGATCGAGTCCGGAGTGCTGACCGGCGAGCCGGAGGCCCCGGAGTACGACGACGCCGTTCCCGAGGCCGTCGTCGAGGCCGTCGCCGACTTGTGGACCGACGCGCATGACCCCGACCGCGAGCGCGACCTACTCGACCGCCTGGTCGTGGACGGCGAATTCTTGGAGCTGGACGACGGGACGATAGTTCCGCCCGATGGTTTCGAGCCGATCATGGCGGGGCCGAAGTGGAACCGCGAGGTAGTCGGATACAAGATCGGCACGGGCTCACGCGCTCGCGCGGCGGGCCTGCGGTATGTCGGAGATCGCCCCATGGGCGCGAGCCGCGCCTTGCCGTGGATCGCCCCGGCGCTCCCCCCGGCGGCTGGCCTTCTCAATGCCCGCACCGGCGCCGCGCACGCCCTCGGCACCATGGCAAAAATCGCCTCTGTCATCTCGAACGCGAGCCCCGACCGGATCACCGCGTCGGCTGGCGTGCGTTCGGGCCTCGTGGACCAAGCCGGGACGGCGGAAGCGGAGCGCCAGCCGATCCACTCGGCGAACGTCGGATCGGTCCCGTACCTGCGAATCGGCGAGGAAGTGAAGCGCATCCAGACCGGCCCGGACGAGACGGCCCGCAAGTACGAGGCGCAGCTTGAAAAGGACGTATCTGCCGCGTTGAACATGCCCTTGAGCGAATTGCTATCCGACTACTCTACGGGCTCCTTTTCGAATCTCCGCATGGCATGGCAGGACGCCGAGCGCGAAATCGCCCGCCGCCGCCGATGGTGGCACCGCCGCTACCGCTTGCCCCTGTATCTCGAAATCCTTTCCGACGCCTTCGCGGCGGGCCGACTCCCGCGCATGAACATGCAGACGATGGCGCAGATCAAGAAACCCGCATGGCGCGGGCCTAAGCGGCTTCCGCCGCAACCCGAGAAGGAAGCGCAATCCCTGGCGCTCCTCGCCCGCGAGGGCATCATCACCGCCGCTGACGCGCGGGATCAACTGGAGACCTAGACCCATGAATAAATCCGTACAACTCGCCATCCGGGCGTCGGAAATCCGTTCGGAGATCAATGGCCTGGAGCCGGGCGACGCCACCCTTGCGAAGCGCCGCGAGCTTCTGGACAGCCTCAACACCGTGGAGAGCGAATACCGGGCGGCACTCACGAGCGAGGCCGAGGCCGAGGTGGGTGCTGCCGACGTTCACGGCCTCACCGGCGCCGAGCGCGAGTTCCGCGAGCTGACGACGAAGGCCGAGCTTCGAATGGCGTTCCGGGCCGTCATGAACGGCGACCCGCTGACTGGAGCCGAGAAGGAGTTGCAGGAACATCGAGGTCTGTCTGGCCACTCCGTCCCATGGGATATGATCGGCCCGCGCCCCGCGCCCCGGACTGAGGATCGCGCGGACGCCGTATCTTCCGCGCCCGCCGACAGTCACCTGCAACAACATCCGATCCTAAGCCGCGTGTTCGCCCGGAGCGCGACCGCGACCTTGGGGGTTGCAATGCCGCAGGTTCCAAGCGGCGAGCAAAATTATCCGGTTGTCACGACCACCGACTCCGCCGTGATCCTGGTGAAGGACGCCGCCGAGGGCGACGCCGCGGACGCCGGTATCACTGCTCACGTCATCGAGCCGAAGCGGCTACAGCGGTCCTATCTGTTCCGCCGCGAGGATCAAGCAGTCCTGGGCGGCCTGGAGGAAGCCTTGCGGGCCGACCTGTCCATGTCGGTTTCCGATCTGCTCGACGCGCAAGTCCTGGCGGGCGACGGCACCACCGGAGCGCAATTCGCCGGCTTCCTGGCGACCGCCGCGAATGGCGGCTTGACCGACCGGAGCGACAGCCCGGCCCGCGTCACGTTCGCCCTGGCGGCGGCTGAGGCGGCGCGGGGCATCGACGGCAAGTATGCCGGCGGCCTCGGCGAGTGTGCCGTCGTCATCGGAGACGACACCGCCCGCGATCTTGCGAGCAAGTTCCAGACCAACGACTCCGATTCGGCCTTGGCGTACATGGGCCGCACCACCATGAAGACGATGGCGTCCGCAAACGTCCCCGCCGCGGCTTCGATGTTCCAAGAGGGCATCGTCGGCCGCATGGGTGCTGCTGGTGCAAACGCCGTTTGTCCGGTCTGGGATTCAATGTTCATGATCCGGGACGAAATCTCTGGTCGGAAGTCCGGACAGATCGGTCTCACCATCGGCATGTTGGCCGGGTTCGACATTCTGCGCGCCGGTGGCTTCGACCGCCTCAAGTTCAAGGTCGCATAACCGTGGCCTTGGAGTACCGCTACGCGACCTTGGAAGTCCGCGCCGCCGATGGCGGGCTGATCGAGGGCATCGTCATGCCCTACACGCGCGAGGCGAATATCGCCGGAGCGTTCCGCGAGTCCGTGGACGCCGGAGCGTTCGGGCAGATCAACGACGTCATCCTCAACTTGATGCACGACCACCGCGAACCGCTGGCCCGGACGGAAGGCGGCGGCCTCACCCTGGAAGACGGGGCCGACCGCTTGTTCCTGCGCGCCGACATTCCCGAGTATCGAGGCGACGTGCGGGACCAAGTGAAGCGGCGAATCCTTAGAGGTTTCAGTGTCGAGATGGAGGTGAAGGCCGAAGACTGGCCGACCCCGGACCGCCGCGTCATTCGGGCCGCGACCCTGTGGAATATCGGCCTTGTCGATCGACCGGCCTACAGCGAAGCGACCGCCGCGATCGCCAAGCGGGCGAAGGAAGCGTGTCGAGTGGTGCCGCGCTTGTGGCCCCTGACCGTATGAGCGCGAGCGCCCTCCGCCGCTGGTCTCTCCGCAATCTCGTGGTCGCGGACGGACCCCGCGCCGGGCGCCCGTTCCGCATCGCGTCGGCACCGTGGGGCGACGTGCTCGACGCCATGGACGATCCCGAGCTTGAACAAGTCACGATCCGGGGCAGCGTCCAGTCCGGCAAGACCGCCGCGCTGATCGCCGCTGCCCTGGGGCACATGGCCGCCGGTCGATCCGTGCTGATCTTCGAGCCCGACGACAAGCTGAAACGCGCCCTTGCAACCCGCATCCTCGCCTGGGGCCGCCTGTGCAAGGACGAAGCCATCCGGGAAGCCTACGATCCGAAGCGGCCACCCTTCGCACGCTCTACGGACGCGGGCGGGCGCTGTGAAATCCTCTCCGCACGCGAGGGCGGGGCGGGCGTCATGCGGACGGCGGAGATCGTCATCGTGGACGAACTTCGCTTGTTCCACATTGACCTGCTCGGCGACCTGATCGACCGCATGGCGGCCTACGGCGGCAAGGGCCGACTGATAACCGCGTCCAGCGCCGGATATCAAGACGAGTGCAAGACTACGCACGAGCTTGAGAAATCCGATTCCCGGCGCTGGTTTCTCCGCTGCCACCAGTGCGGCCAAGAGAACGTCGCGGACTGGAGGAACGTGAACTACAAGGCGCGACGGTATCCGTTCTACGTCATGCCGTGCTGCGGATCGACGCTTGAGGGCGTCCCTTTCCGCCGTGCCATGCAGGCGGGGCGCTGGAAGGCGACGAAGGACGAGATGGTCCCTGGCACGGCAGGGTTCCACCTGGACGCTTTCCTTTCGCCCTTCGAGTCCTTGCGAACCATCGTGCGCCAGTGGAAGCGGGCCGACGCGCACCGGAAGCAAACCGGCAGCATGGCCGAAACCATATCGTTCCAGACCGGGCGGCTGGCGCTGCCCTACAAGCCCGAGGCCGCGCAAGGCGTGACCCCGGAAGCCCTGCGCACGTCGTGCCGCGAAGATTACGACCCCTCCACCGTGCCGGCGGCGGCCGGCGTGCTGATCGGGGCCTGCGACGTGCAAGACGATCGCTTAGAGGCGGAAATCTCCGCCTGGGGCCTCGTGGAAGTAGCGCGCGACGACGCATCGCAACTGAAGGGATGGGGCAGTCACGAATTCCGGGGCCTCCAACACGGCGGGCGCTGGTATCGGCTTCGCCGTTGGGCGTTGGAATATCGCCGCTTCCATGGCGACCCGGGAACGCCAGAGTTGTGGGAACAACTGGCGGAGTTCATGGAGCGCCCGCGACCGCACGCCACCGGCCCGATGTTGCGCCCCGTCGCGGTCGGAATCGACACCGGCGGCCACTACGGCCCGCAAGTTGCCGATTTCTGCAAGGTGCGGGGCCGTGGATATCAGCCGCTAAAGGGACTTCCCCCACAGAGATACGGCGCGGTCCTGGCGCGCCGATCCGTGACCGCCGACAGTCTGGAAAGCTACGGCCCCGAGGGCCTGATGCTGGTATGCGGGAACGCTGGAAAGGCGTCATGCTTTAGCCTCATGCGGCAGTCAATCGCGGGCGTCGAGCCTAAGCCGATGGTCTGGCCGATGGACGAGTCCAAGTATGGGCCGGAGGAATTCGAGGGCATCGTTTCCGAAACCCTTATGCGGACCCTCGACAAGCGCACCGGCGCGACCCGCTTGATGTGGCGGAAGATCGCCCGCGCAAACGAACCGCTCGACGTGCTGGTCTACAGCCTCGCGCTTGTCTCTCACCTGGGCCTGGGTTTCATGCTCGCCGAGGCCGACGCCATCGCCAGCGCCGCCGGACGGAAGGAAGCCGCATGAGCCGCACACCGACAGACGTGATCGAAGTCGAGTTCGGAGAGGACACCCGCTACTCACCGCCCACCGGCGCCGAACGCTGGAGCGCCTTTAGTCGGACCGACATCCTGTCCGCGCTGAATGATGAGCCCAGGGGAAACCCGCTTATCACGCACGGCGGCCACCCTCCGCAATGGGCGATCATCGGCGGCTGGAACGTCACCGCCGACGCCTTCATTCCACCACCCTCGACGGCGGGACAGCCCCGCGCGAACGTGACCGGCTTCGAGGACGCCGCCAGCGCGGCGGGCTTCGCCATCGAGTGGGACACCCTTGCGGCGGCCTCCGCGACCGGCCTCCGCGAGATGTTGCTGGTCCTTGCCTACGAGGGCGGCAAGGCGGTCAAGCGCACGATATTCAGAACGCCTGCGTCATCGGCAATCGACCCCACCGTGATCGCGGCGCAAGAACGGCTGTTGCTGCAATCCCTGCTCCGCACCCGCGACCAGCGGGCGGGCTCGGGCGGCATCATCAAGCACGACCACGGCGAAGGCTCGGGCGAGGAATTCGAGAGCTTGGCCGTCCTGGATCGCCGGATCGCGGAGTGCCGCGCCCGGATCGCGTGGTTCGAGCAAGCGGCGGAGGGCAACGACCTGCCCCGCCTGGAGACGTGGTAGGCGGGGCAGTGCCGGGCGGGCGGTGACATCATGGTGACACGCTCCTATTCCCGTGTCACCGAATTCCATCTAAGTCATTGAAAACGTTGGTAGCGGAGGAGGGACTCGAACCCCCGACACGCGGATTATGATTCCGCTGCTCTAACCAGCTGAGCTACTCCGCCCCGAACGGCGCCTGCGTTGGAAGGCTGCGGTATACGGGCCCGTGCGAGGGCTGTCAAGCAGCCCCAAGGGGGCCGCCGTCAGGCGGCAAGCCGAGCCTCGGGCCGCTCGATCCAGCCGCCGCCGAGCACGCGTGGCCCCTGGTAGACGACGCAGGCCTGGCCGGGCGCGATGGCGGCCTGCGGTGCGACCAAATCGACCGCGGCGCGGTCGCCGCCCAAGTCCCTGACGGTGGCCGCGACGGCGGCCTGGTTGGCGCGCAGCTTGACGTCGACGTCGAGGCCCTCGGCCGGCAAGGCGCCGGCGGCCAGCCAGTTGACGCCCGAGACCGTCAGCGTCTGGCCCATCAACGCATCGCGCGGGCCGACCACGACGCGCCGCTCGGCGGGCTCGAGGCGCAGGACGAACAGCGGCTCGTGCCACGAAACGCCCAGGCCGCGCCGCTGGCCGACGGTGAAATCGACGATGCCATCGTGGCGGCCGAGCACACGGCCGTCGATATGGACGATGTCGCCCGGCGCGCCGGCCTCGGGGCGCAGGCGCCGGATGACGTCGGCGTAGGAGCCGCGCGGCACGAAACAGATGTCCTGGCTGTCCGGCTTGTCGGCGACGGCGAGACCGAAGCGGGCGGCATGCGCGCGGGTCTCGGTCTTGGCCATGCCGCCAAGCGGAAAACGCAGCATCGCGAGCTGGTCGCGCGTCGTGGCGAACAGGAAATAGCTCTGGTCGCGGTCGGCGTCGATGGCGCGGTGCAGCTCGGGGCCGTGCGCGCCGATCTCGCGGCGCACGTAATGGCCGGTCGCCAGCGCGTCGGCGCCGAGGTCGCGCGCGGTGCCCAGGAGATCGTGGAACTTGACCGTCTGGTTGCAGCGCACGCAGGGGATCGGCGTCTCGCCGCGCAGATAGCTGTCGGCGAAATCGTCGATCACCGCCGCCTTGAAGCGGCTCTCGTAGTCGAGCACGTAATGGGCGATGCCGAGCCGGTCGGCGACACGGCGCGCGTCGTGGATGTCGCGGCCGGCGCAGCAGGCGCCCTTGCGGCCGGTCGCCGCGCCGTGGTCGTAGAGCTGCAGCGTCACGCCGACGACCTCGAAGCCGCCTTCCGCCATGAGCGCCGCGGTGACCGACGAATCGACGCCGCCCGACATCGCGACGACGACGCGGGTTTCGGCGGCCGGCTTATCGATGCCCAATTCGTTCATGGCGCGAGTCCGTTCATGGCGCGCAATATAGGCATTCGGGGCGGTCGCGCAACCGTGCGGGCGCCCTGAACCGTCTCATGCGGCGCCCTTCTTGGTGACGAAGTAGGGGTCCGTGCCGGCGGCATGGTCGGTCGCGTCGACGACAGCGACGATTTCGGGGACCTGCCGCTTGATCATCACCTCGACGCCCTGGCGCAACGTCACGTCGGCCATGGCGCAGCCCTGGCAGCCGCCCTCGAAACGGATGAAGGCGGTATCGTCCTTGACCTCGACCAGACTGACCAGGCCGCGGTGAGCGCTCACCGCCGGATTGACCTGCTCGTCGAGGATGCGCTGCACGCGGTCGGCCGGCGCGGCGCCGGGCTCGCCGATGCCGTCGAGCGACGGGTCGAAGCGGACGTCGGCGACCTCGGTCAGGTAGTGGCGAAACATGTCCGCGATGACGCCGGCGAGCGGGATCGACGCGCCGGGCGATCCGGCGATCCTGAGCGTGACGATCCCGTCGGCAAAGCCCCGCAAGATCAGGTCGCCGCCCCGGTCGGCGATCAGGGGTCGGACCCGCTCGGCGAGCAGCCATTCGATCCGCGCCGACACGTCGGCGCCGTCCGCTGGCGCGGGGCGGGCCTCGGCGCTTGCGACCCGGGCCGGGTCGTCGGCAACCCGATGGTCCAGCGCCTGCTCCAGATCGGCGATCAGGTCGTCGGGGTTCTCGAGGCCGACCGAAAGCCGCAGCAGGTCGACGGGCGCCGGCGTCGACGGCCCTTCGATGCTGGCGCGGTGCTCGATCAGGCTCTCGACGCCGCCGAGCGAGGTCGCGCGCTTGAACACTGCGACCCGCGCCGCCGTCGCCACCGCGGCAGCCTCGCCGCCCGCGACCCGGATCGACAGCATGCCGCCGAAGCCACCGGTCATCTGACGCGCTGCGACCGCATGGCCCGGGTGACCGGGCAGCCCGGGGTAGAGAACTTCGGCGACGCGCGGATGTCCCTCGAGATGGCGCGCGACGGCGAGCGCGCTCTCGGAGCATCGCCCGACGCGGACGAACAAGGTGCGCATGCCGCGCAGCAACAGCCAGGCCTCGAAGGGGCCGAGCACGGCCCCCGCGTCACGCCGCCAGGCGCGGATCCGATGCCAGAACGAATCGCTGCGCGCGCAGACGATCGCGCCGGCGAGCACATCGCTATGGCCGTTCAGGTACTTGCTGGCGGAATGCACCACCAGGTCCGCGCCGAGCGCGAGCGGCCGCGTCAGCACCGGCGTCGCGACCGTGCTGTCGACCGCGACGCGCGCGTGGGCGGCGTGGGCGATGTCCGATACGCCCGCGATGTCGGTGACGTCCCAGGTCGGGTTCGCCGGCGTCTCGAGCCAGACCAAACGCGTCTTTCCGGGGCGCATCGCGGCGGCCACCGCGTCGATGTCGCAGGTGTCGACGAACTCGACCTCGAGGCCCCACGACACCGCGAAGTCGACAAGCCAGGTGCGCAACGCCCAGTACATGACGCGCGACACGACGACATGATCCCCCGGCAACAGCGATTGGAACACGGCGGTCGCCGCGGCCATGCCCGAGGCGAAAAGCAGGCAATCGTCGCCCGCCTCGAGGGCCGCGAGGAGCTCCTCGGGCTCGTCGTAGGTCGGATTGTGCGGCCGCGTATAGCCGCGACCCGAACTGTAACCGCCGTCGGCGTCGCGCTCATACGTCGTCGATGGGTGGATCGCCGGCACCAGCGCCCGTGTCACCGCGTCGACGCGGCCCAGGGCCTGGGCGGCGAGGGTCTCGGGGGAGAGCGTGCGTCCCTCTCTCTCGTTACTGTCGTGGTCACTCATTGCCGGCGCTCTCCATGGAGCCTGGACTTTCCGTCGCGCTCGACCGGTCGCCCATCCGCGAGCCGAGCATCGCTAGAATAAACATAGGGCGTCTCGATATTTGCGGAATTTTTTACCGCGACGCGAGGCCCGCCCACGGTAGTCTTGCGCGATATGCCTCTTGATCCTGTAGCCAAGGTGACTTGCCGATGACCACGCCAGACCCCGACCTGTTCCGCCCGACCGCCGGCTTCCTCGGCGCGCCGTTCAGCCACGACCTCGGCGGCGCCAAGGCGGCGATCCTCGGCATGCCGTTCGACTGCGGCGCCGATCCCAGCCGCATCGGCTCGCGCTCGGGGCCGACCGCGATCCGCGAGCAGGCCAAGCGGCTCGGCCGCCCCTATCCGCCGTTCTCGATGGTCGACCCGGTCGCCGCTCTCGGCCTGGTCGACTGCGGCGACGCGCGCGTCACGCCGGGGCGCATCGACGAATCCTACGAGATCATGGAGGCCGCGGTCGGCTTCATCGCCGACCAGGGCGCCGTTCCCGTCACCATGGGCGGCGACGGCGCGGTGACGCTGCCTCAGCTCCGCGCGCTCGGCCGGCGCCACCCGGGCCTCGTGGTGCTCCATTTCGACGCCCACACCGACGCCTACCCGGTCGAGGGCCAGAACCGCTTCACCAACGCCACCACCTTCACCTGCGCGGCCGAGGAGGACGTCATCGACGCCGCCTCGTCGTACCACATCGGCACGCGCGGGCCGTGCCGCTTCCCCGACATCGTCGAGCGGGCGCGAAAGCTCGGCTACCGGGTCGTCACCGCCGACGAGCTGTACGCCCAAAACATCGCCAACGTGATCGCCGCCGTGCGCGAGGCGATCGGCGACCGGCCGGTCTATCTGTGCTGGGACATGGACTTCTTCGACCCGTCCTGCGCGCCCGGTGTGTGCGATCCGACCTGGGGCGGCGTCTCGGCGCGCGAGGGGCTGGGCATCCTGCAGAGCCTGGCCGGCATGAACATCGTCGCCTGCGACGTCAACACGGTGAGCCCGCCGCACGACGCCGCCGGCATGACAGCACTGCTCGCCGCAACGGTCATGCTGCTCTGCCTGCACCTGGTGTGTCTGCGGCCGTAGCCCGGTATTATCCTTGGTATTCCCGCCTCGGCCGGGGCCCGCCGGGCGTCCTAGATCAATTCCCGGTCATCTTTACGCACGTCAAAGATGACCTGCGCTCATTCGCCGCGCAGGCCAATCTTATGGAATCAAGCCGATCTTATGGGATTAGGGTTGGCCGCCCCCACTGCCGCTAACGAACGAGACGCATGACGTTGCCGGTGTTGCGGCTCCACTACCATCGCCGGAAGCGCGCAAGCGAACCCACCGACACAGCCTCCGAGCAGCCTGCACGAGCTCGGTGGTGTCGTAATCCATGAGCCTCACTTCTTGACCCGCTTGTGTCGCCACCAGGCGTCTTCGTTGAGCGAGTACATTACCCTGTAGTGGGCGATCTTCTTGTCCTCTTTGACGACCGGAATCTGGTTGTCAAGGATGTAGGTCTTGCCGTCCATGAACACCGCGAGGATAGCGTGGCCGAGCTTGAGATTGAGGTCCTTGACCACGACGACGCGCAGTTGCTCAGCCGGGAAGCCCAGTTCACGCAGCGTCATGTACTTGGTGATCGCGTAGTCCTCGCAGTCGCCGCGCCTGTTGAAGAACTGGTCGGGCGCTTCCCAGTAGTCCTTCTTATTCCAGTTGATCGGGTCCTTGATGTAGCGGCGGTTGGGTGGGTTGAGGAACTTGTGGACCTCGACGAGCAGATCGTAGTCGTGCGGCTTCGAGCGCAGGCTGTCGATGAAGTTGCGCCATTCGAGGTACAGGCATTGCTTGGACTCAGTCACGGTACACGGCCCTTCGTACTTCGCCCTCTTGGCGTCGTAGCGCGAGATCGCAGCGATCCAATGCTTGAACCTGTCGATGGTCGTTCTCTCGTCCTCGGTGGTGTTGAAGAAGCTCTCGGTCGCCTGGACCGTGACGGGGAGCGACACCAGCGCAGCCACCATTGAGATCGTGAGAACAATCCGGCGAAACATGTTTGCCATCGCTACCTGCTGGGAGCCCCATCTCGGGGAACGGGAACGGCGTGGTCTGCCTTTATGATTTCAGGTTCATCCCGCGCCTGTTCGGCCTCCTCCAGCCTCTCCTTGACGAAGTCGATAATTTGCTCCAGCCCGAAGGCCTTCATGTAGTGGTCCATGGCGGCTTCGTTCTTGCCGAAACTACGGTAGCATTCGGCCAGATAGAATTGCACCCACGGGTCGGGCTCCTGCTCAAGGACCTTCTCAATCGGCTCGAAGAAAGCTTCGTCGAAAGTTTCATGACAGAGCGTGGACACCCGCTTGGAGGATTCATGGGGTGCTTCTTCTTGAGCTTGGACCGGCACCGCGCCGAACAACGCCACCAATACCATGGCGATGAGAGCCGAGCGCGTATGGCTATGAAACATAGTCGTCACGATTAGTCGGTGAAATTCAACGTGGTCCATGTGGACGTGCCATCGTTCTCGGGCCATCGTCAGTAGATGCAACAGAATTGAGGCGAATCGATGACCCGGCGCATGGTCCGAGGTCATCCCGAATATGCGGTGCCGAGGCGACTGATGGGTCGATCCGATAGCCCGTCATCGAATTGCCCCAATCCTGGTGCATGTATCCGCGATGATCGTGAAACCGATGGCACTGGCCGCCGCCGCGCTGGCAGTCCTGGCGCTCGTCTTTTCGATCGCCCCCGCAACCGCCGCGCACGATGCCCAGGTTGCTAGTGTCCTGATCGATAAATTGATATGATTATGTCTCTATTTGTTTTTAGGAGGCGCGATTGATGGCGAGAGTGGCGGTGACGATCTCTTTGAGCGATGACGAGCGCGCCGAATTGGAGGCGCTGTCTCGTCGTCGCAAGACGTCGCAGGGGCTTGCGCGGCGGGCTCGGATCGTCTTGGCGGCGGCGGAAGGGTTGGAGAACAAGGAGATCGCCGTTCGTCTCGAGGCGAGCGCGGACACCGTGGGCAAGTGGCGTCGCCGCTATGCGGCGGAGGGCCTCGACGGTCTGTACGACGAACCCCGCCCCGGCGCGCCGCGTCAAATCGGCGATGACGCCATCGCGGAAGCGGTCCGGCTGACGCTGGAAGAGACGCCGCCGGACGCGACCCATTGGAGCCTTCGCTCGATGGCGCGGGCGAGCGGCCACGCGCCCTCGACCATTCATCGCATCTGGCGGGCCTTCGGCTTGCAGCCGCATCGCTCGGAGACCTTCAAGCTGTCGAGCGATCCCTTCTTCGTGGAGAAGGTCCGCGACATCGTCGGTCTGTATTTGGCGCCGCCGGATCGTGCCCTGGTTCTCTGTGTCGACGAAAAGAGCCAGATCCAGGCCCTGGACCGTTCCCAGCCCCTCTTGCCGATGCGCCCCGGGCAGGCGGAGCGGCGCAGCCACGACTACAAGCGCCACGGCACGACCTCTCTCTTCGCGGCCCTCGACATCGCCACGGGAGAGATCATCGGCAAATGTTTCCCGCGCCATCGGGCCCGAGAGTTCCGCAAATTCCTCGACCTCGTCGAGGCGAACGTCCCTGCTGATCTCGACATCCACATCGTCATGGACAACTACGGGACCCACAAGACCAAGGCGATCCGCGACTGGTTCGCCAAACGGCCGCGCTGGCAGGCCCATTTCACACCCACCAGCGCCTCCTGGCTGAACCAGGTCGAGCGCTGGTTCGGGCTGCTGACCGACAAGCAGATCAGGCGCGGCGTCCATCGCTCCACCAAGGAGTTGAAGCGCACCATCCTCGACTACATCGACACGACAAACCAGAACCCCAAACCCTTCAAATGGACCAAATCCGCCGATGACATCCTCGGCGCCATCCAGCGCTTCTGCCTCCGAACAATCGAAATCGCTGAACAGCAGGCGAAAATCATGCGAACTTCGGAATCGGGACACTAGGTTTAACCACTGGGACCTCCGGGCGGTCACCGCGTATAAGCCGGACGCATTCAATACGAGCGAAGGCTCGTGGGTGGTAGACAAGCAACGGCAGTTCGGCGACGTCACCGTTACGGTCCTCGACTATTCCGACGGCATGTGGCGGTCGCGGTTCGTCGTCGAGCGCGGCGGCGAGACCCTGGCCGACTGGATTTCCGCGACGTGGTCCATAAGAGGCACGACCCGCGATCTGAACGGCGACGGCCTGCCCGACGTGGTGGTCGAGAGCTACAGCGGTGGGGCGCATTGCTGTACCAGCGTGCATGTGTTCGACCCCGCCAACGGGTTCCACCACCTGTTCAGCTTCACGCTCGGGAATACCGGGTTCGTGTTCATCGATCCCGACGGCGACGGGCATTGGGAGTTGCTGGTCAGGGACAACATCTTCTCCTATTGGGCGGCGGCGTTTGTTTACACGCCCTTCCCTGCCGCCGTGCTGCGCTACCGCGACGAGACCCTGGAGGTGGCCACGGATGTCATGAAAAGACCGCTCGCCGAGTTGCTGGCCGAGTCGAGGTGCGGTGATGCCCCCTGCACGATTGAACTCGTCGCCGATGTGTTACGCGATGGGGCCACCTCTACCGAGGACTGGAACGTCTACGAGGACCAGGACTTCCTTGGCCTAATCCTGGATTACATCTACGCGGGCCAGGCTGGGGCCGCTTGGGAGGTACTAGACAGGGCGTGGCCGCTCGATGAGGCGAGCAAGGTGGTGTTCCGCACGAGCCTGTTGCGGCAGCTACTGAAAAGCCCCTACTGGGGCGCGCTGGTGGAAATGAACGGAGCGGTGCTTACGTCGCCGGAGTAGGGACGTGATCCGGCGCTCGACTGCCGTGTGGCAGGGCGAAGCGCAGGCTCGTCGCATAGCCCGCCAACAACCGGTGTTCAATGGCCCCAGGATCGCGCCACAGAGGCGAGATCTGGTCATGGCCTTGGGGGCTCACCGCGTAGCAAACGTCTCTCCCCGCGGCGCGAACGCCGTGGCCATGATCGTGGGCCCGGTAACGCGACGGCCACCACGGAACAACGCGAGGCGCCGTCAGTCCCGATACGGCTTACGGCTGCGGTAGAGATCGAGACAGCCGGCGGGGCCTATGCCCCCGGTGCCGGGTTCGGCGGCCGATCGGCTAGGTCTCCCGTCGGATCAGCGAGGCCTCGATCTCGCGCAGATACTCGCGCAGCTTCAAGCCGACGTAGAGAATCCCATAGAGAGGCAGGCCGACGAAGTACGCGTACCACATCGCGACCCAGGCATCCTCGTTCGGCTCTCCCAAGAGGATGACGAGCATGAAGAAAACGAACACAGCGAAACTCACCGCGATGCCGGCCACCGACTGGATCTTGAGCCAGTGGGTCAGGCGTGTAGATGTCAGCATTTTTCGATCCCCCTTAGATGTCTGAGAACGGCAGAGCAATAATCCCCCACTGAAGCGGCCGGTCGATCCGGCTGCGGCGGACCAAAATGGGACCGCGTATAGCCTTCTGTCAGGGTTGCTCTGACTGGAAGGCGGGGGGGATGTATCGGGTGGAGTTGTACGCACGGGTTCGGCGGGCGTGTCATGTCGAGGGGATGAGCACCCGCGAGGCCTCGCGGGTGTTTGGTGTAGACCGCAAGACGGTCCGTAAGATGCTGTCGTTCTCGGTGCCGCCAGGGTATCGCCGAAGCGCGCCGCCGAGGCGGCCAAAGCTGGGTCCGTTCACGGGAATCATCGATCGGATCTTGGAAGACGATCGGACCAGCCACCGCAAGCAACGGCACACTGCGAAGCGCATCTTCGACCGCCTCCGGGACGAGTACGGTTTCACGGGCGGCTACACCATCGTGAAGGACTACGTTCGTGAGCAGGGGCTTCGGTCGCGTGAGGTGTTCGTGCCACTCTCCCATTCCCCCGGTCACGCCCAGGCGGACTTCGGCGAAGCGATGGCGGTGATCGGCGGCGCGTTACGGAAGATCCACTTCCTTGCCTTCGACCTTCCCCACAGTGATGGTTGCTTTGTTGCGGCCTATCCGGCGGAGACGACCGAAGCATTCTGCGATGGCCACAACGCGGCGTTTGCCTTCTTCGGCGGCGTCCCCCGATCCATCCTGTACGACAACACCAAGCTGGCGGTTGCCCGGATCCTGGGCGATGGGAAGCGGCAGCGAACGCGCGTCTTCACGGAGCTTCAGTCCCACTATCTGTTCGAGGACAGGTTCGGCCGGCCGGGCAAGGGCAACGACAAGGGCAAGGTCGAGGGACTGGTCGGCTTCATCCGGCGGAACTTCCTGGTCCCCGTCCCGCGTGCCGAGAGCTTCGCGGCCCTCAACGATGCTCTCGCCGAACAGTGCCGCCGGCGCCAGGCGGCGCGGCTGCGGGGCCACAAGGAGACCATCGGCGAGCGTCTCGAGCGGGATCGTCAAGTTCTCTTGCCATTGCCGCCTGCTCCCTATGATGCCTGCGATAAGCGCCCTGGACGGGCGAGTTCGCTGTCGCTGGTGCGTTACCGCAGCAACGACTATTCCGTGCCCGTGGCCTACGGCCACCGTGAGGTGCTCATCCGGGGCTACGTCGATGAGGTGGTGATCAGCTGCGGGGCCGAGGTGATCGCCCGGCACCGCCGGTCCTACGACAGCGAGGACCTGATCTTCGACCCGCTGCATTACCTGCCCTTGATCGAGCAGAAGATCGGCGCCCTCGACCAGGCCGCGCCATTGGCGGGCTGGGACCTGCCCGAGGCCTTCATCACTCTGCGGCGGCTCCTCGAAGCTCGTATGGGCAAGGCAGGCAAGCGCGAGTACGTCCAGGTGCTCCGTCTACTGGAGACCTTCCGGCTCGAGGAGGTCGAGGGTGCGGTCGGCGACGCCCTGCGGCTCGGCGCAATCGGCTTTGATGCGGTGAAGCACCTGGTACTGTGCCGCATCGAGCGGCGGCCGCCCAGGCTCAACCTCGACGTCTATCCGTATCTGCCGCGCGCCCGGGTCGCGATGACGTCCGCCAAGTCGTACATGAGCCTGCTGTCGGGGCTCGGCGCATGACCGACACACCGCAAGTGCTGCTCGCCCACCACCTCAAGACGCTGAAGCTGCCGACCTTCCTGCGCGAGTACGACAAGATCGCCCGGCAGTGCGCCTCGGAAGGCGTCGATCACGTCCGCTACCTGTTGAGACTCGCCGAGCTCGAGCTGATCGACCGCGAGCGCCGCATGGTCGAGCGGCGCATCAAGGCGGCGCGCTTCCCCGTGGTCAAGAGCCTCGACAGCTTCGACTTCAAGGTCATCCCCTCGCTCAACAAGGCGCTGGTCCTGGAGCTGGCCCGCTGCGAGTACATCGAGCGCCGCGAGAACCTCATCGCGCTCGGCAACAGTGGGACCGGCAAGACCCACATCGCCCTCGGTCTCGGCCTGGCGGCCTGCCAGAAGGGCCTCTCGGTCGGCTTCATCACCGCCGCCGCGCTGGTCCACGAACTCATCGAGGCCCGCGATGACAAGCAGCTGCTGAGGTTCCAGAAGAAGCTCGCCACCTACAAGCTTCTGATCGTCGACGAACTCGGCTTCGTGCCGCTGTCGAAGACCGGCGCCGAGCTGTTGTTCGAGGTGTTCAGCCAACGCTACGAGCGGGGCTCGACCCTGGTCACCACCAATCTGCCCTTCGACGAATGGACCGAGGTGTTCGGCTCCGAGCGCCTCACCGGCGCGCTCCTCGATCGCCTCACCCACCACGTCAACATCCTCGAGATGAACGGTGACAGCTACAGGCTCAACCAGAGCCGCAGGCGTCAAACCCCGACTGCTAACTGAACCGACCACCCAGCCCACGCTTGACCCCGTGGGCCCACAGGTCCCTCCCGCGCGCGCCGCCGCGTCAGCCTGTTGAGGGCACGCCGCGTCGCGCGCGGGGCCCTCCCGTGGACTACGGGGACAAGCCCGCAGCCGCCAAGCGGTCCCTTCTTACACCGCCGAGGTGGTCCCTTTTTGCTCCGCCATTGACAGATGTCTCCGCTGGCTCCATGTCCCAGCTGTGAGGCGCCTTCGACTCGGCGCACAGCCTACGGTATGCGTAACGATAACACGGAGTGGTTGGGCGACGGTCGTCGCGGGCGCCGAGATTGCCGTCCGCGCCACTACACTATCGAAGATTCGGAATTCGAGACGCGTTGCGCTACTATGTCGGGCGACTGAAGTGGGGGCTCGGGCGGTGCGCGTGGTTCACGACGTCAAGATTCGACTGTCGGCTTGGTTCGATCAAGCCGTTGCCTGCCTGCGATCGTGTTCCGGGGCGACGGCGATCGAGTACGCTATCATCGCTGCATCGGTCGCCGTGGCGATCATCCTGGCGCTGAATTATCTCGGCGTCTCGCTCTCGGATGTGTTTGAAGAAATAACGGCGGCATTCGATCCAGAACGCCGCTGTGTCGTGGTCGGATCGAACTGCGACAAGAACGACTAGATTCAGCGACCACCGACGATCGATCAATTACGCTCTTTCGATTTTTGATTCCCGTGCCGGGCCACCACACGTATCCATTTCGGGTCTCATGTGGCGGTCAGGTAGTCGTACGCCGACAGCACGTGGGTGCGGACGATGTGTAGGAAGTCTTCGATATCGACGTACTCGTCCCACGAGCCCATGCCGGTCGGAAAGGGGCCGTAGACGTAGGCCGGCACGTCGCGGTATCGCCACAGCCGCGTGTCGGTGCCGCCCAGGCTGACCACCGGGTCGGGCTCGTGGCCCCGGAGCTGCTTCACGTTGGCGCGCAGAATGTCGACCATCTCGCCCTCGGGGTCGCACCAGCTCGGCGCCTGGAAGTTGATCTCTTCCATCTCGGCTTGCGGGTAGCGCGCGACGATTTCCTCCAACGCCGCCATCACGCGGTCCTTCTCGAGGCCGACCGGAAAGCGCACGTCGGCCTCGATGACGCATTCACTGGGGATCATGTTGACTTTGAGGCCGCCCCGGATGACGCCCAGATTGACCGTGACCTTCTGGATGATCTCCGAAGCGCCCTCGCCTTGCGCCCTTTCGAGCGTCGCGGCGTTGCGCTCCAGTACGGCGCCGACGTTGCCCGGCGGCGGCGTATCGATGTCCTCCAAGGTCTCCAGTTCGGCGGCGAGCCCGACGGCGATCTTGGTCGCGCTCTCCGTGGAATGGGTGTAGGCGCCGTGGCCGCCGCGCGTGCGCACCGTGAATTTGAGCCACAGCGGGCCCTTCTCGCCGAAGCGGATCGAGTAGGGGCTCGACGGCTCGCCGTTCAGGCAGCAGTCGCCGTGGACCTCGGGGTGATTCTCCATCAGATAGCGCGCGCCGTAGGGCCCGAAGGTCTCCTCGTCGGACACCGCGGTCAGCGTCAGCCGGCCGTTGAGCCGGTCGCGGATGCGGTTGAGGTAGACGAAGGTGAAGATCGACGCCGAGGTGCCGCATTTCATGTCCGCCGAGCCGCGCCCCCAGACCTTGCCGTCGGCCACCGCGCCCGACCACGGGGGTTGCGTCCACGGATCGGCCTCGTTGACCGGAAAGCAGTCGATGTGTCCGTTGAGCACCAAGTGCTTACCCGCGCCTGCGCCCTCGAAGCTGCCGACCACGTTGGCCATCTCGGGGTGCGCGACGATCAATCGATACGGCGCGTCCTCGGCGTCGAGGAAGTCTGTGATATGGGCGACCGCCTCGCGGGTGTCGCCCGGCGGGTTGGGGCTCGCCGCCGCGACGAAGCCCGAGAAGAAATCGATCAGCTTGCCGCGGTCCGCCTCGATCCAATCGAGCAGCATCTGCTTGTCGTCGGACATTCGCGCCTCCCTCGTCTGTCGATCCGCCGGTCGCCGCCGAATGTTAGCACGTGACCGCGGCGACATCGCCTAACGGCGCGCGGCGAGCACCATCCAGGCCGCCAGCGCGGCGAGCGCGAGGCCGACCGGTAGCGAGACGATCACCGGGATTTCGGTGCCGCCGATGGTAATCGCGGTGTCAGCGACGAGGCGCAGCAGGTGGAGCACAGCGACCGCGCCGAACACCAGTGCCGCGACGTGGAGCGCCCGTTTCTGCATTCGTCTGGCCATCATGCGCCTACTGGAAGTTCCGATAGATTGCCGCGTACCAGTTGCGGAAGGCGTCGATGCTGCGCGTCGCGGCGTCGATCACGATCGCCTCCTGGGCCGGGCTGGTGGCGTAGCGCGCGAAGTCGTCGAGCGCGCGGTCGCGGTGCACCAGATCGGCCTCGCCGTGGACGTGGAAGAAGGTCGCGTGTTCCTCGGCGAATTTATACTTGCTGACCACCGCGTCGAAGCGCTTCGCGTTGACCGGCGCGAGCTGGTACTCCTGGATCGCGAAGGTCGCGAGACCGGCGAGCCAGCCGTCGGTCAGCGGCGCATTGACGTATCGGTCGGTCAGCGCGATCAGCTCGGGCGAGGGCGTGTGCTCGTGGACCTCGGCCTCGGTCAGGCCGAGGCAGGCGATGCCGAAGCGCTTCATCATGTCGATGTGGCGCTCGGCGACGACGAGTTCCTTGATGCCGTGCTCTTCGGCCAGGTTGTTGATGATCTTGTCGCGCACGTCGGCGTGCGGGCAGACCGCGTAGGTCGCCGCGAAGCCGCGCAGGAACTCCCAGTGGTAGTACTCCATGACGAAGCCACGCATGACCGCGATCGGCAGGGTGCCGGCGTACCATTCCTGCATCAGCGGGTCCTGGTCGACGCCACGCTCCGCCGAGAGCCGCTCGAAGGCGTCCTTGAAGCGCCGCTTGCGTTGCTCGAAGGCCGTCGTCATCGCTGGTCCCCATCGCCGCGTCGGTGATCTGCCCTATGATGCCCGATTGGCGGCGGGTGCCAGCGGTTATGCGTTCTACCGTTTTCTGTCGAAACTGATGACCTTGTACGAATCGGCGGTTTTCTCGATTTTTGCCGTGGCGCGCTCGATTAGGCCGCCGGTGAGCTCCCCCGCTCGATATTTGATGTCTACAACGAACGTCGTCCCAGAGATCGACCTTACCGACAAGTCCTCGAAATTGGTGAGCTCGACGGTCCGAGTGCCGCCGATGATGCGCTAGAATTTTTGTCCGTTGAAGTATTTCTTGATCACGGACTTCAGGTGATCGTCCTTTTCGACCTCGGCCTTGTCGACGACGATGCTCGGCGCCGGCGGCGCGGTGAGCAGGGCGGTCTGGGTCCCCTGCTGGGCCTCTGATCCACCGCTCTCCGAACCGGTCTGCGGCAGTGAGACCCTGATCAACCGAATTCTGAATTTCTTGGGGACTGAAACTGCTGTATTTACCGCCAACCAACCACCTGCCTCGGCTTCGAACTTTCCATTGGCGAAGGCTGTGTTTACTTTCAGCCGACTTATCAGAGTCTTGAATCTTGTATTTTTTTTCAATAGCGCGGACATCACCGCGCGTAATCTACCCGACTGATCGATCGAGCCCGCAAAATTCCCCGCCACATCGTCCAAGGAATAGGCAACGTTGAATTCGTTATTGGCGATTTGGACGTTCTTTCTCTCCATCGCGTCGCTTTCCAAATCCACTATTTCGAGAATCCATTTGCCATTGAACGACGATCTGGACGGCGCCAGCATCGCCGTCTGGAACGCCTGCTCCGCCTTGGCTTTCTCGGCCGCCTTGCGTTCTTCCTCGTTGCGTTTGGCTTGCTCGGCTGCCAGGCGTTCGGCCTCGGCCATGCGGGCGCGGGCGAGCACCGCATAGGTGCCGCCCGGGAACTGCTGCAGGTAGACCCGGTAGTCGATCGCGCGGTTGCTGTCCTTGATGGTGTCCCACAGCGCGCGCTCCCGCGCCTGGCGCTGGGCGGCCGCCACCTGGGCCTCGGCCGCCTTGCGCGCGGCTTCCTGGCGCTTGGCCTCCTCGACTGCGAGGCGCTTCGCCTCGGCCTCGGCGGCCTTGCGCTCGGCCCGCTTGCGCGCGGCTTCTTCCGCTGCCTGGCGTTCGGACGCCTTGCGCTTGGCTTCCGCCTCGGCGGTGGCGCGCGCCGCCTCTTCCGCCGCCTCCTTGCGCTTCGCTTCTTCGGCGGCGACGTGCGCCGCTTCTTCCGCCGCGACGCGCTTGGCCTCGGCCTCGGCGGCGAGCCGCGTGGCCTCCCGGCGCGCGGCCGCCTCGGCGGCCTTGCGCTCGGCCTCCTGGCGCTTCGCTTCCTCGGCGGCGTGTCGCGCGGCTTCTTCTGCCGCGACACGCTTGGCCTCGGCCTCAGCGGCGAGCCGCGTGGCCTCCCGGCGCGCCGCTTCCTCGGCAGACTTGCGCTCGGCCTCGGCCGCCGCCTGGCCGAACGTCGCCAGCCTGAGCGTCGCCAGCGCGGCGAAGGCGCCCTCGGGGAACTGCGAGAGATAGGCCTGGTAGTCGGCCGCCTCGGCGCTGTCCTTGATCGCCTGCCAGAAGGCCAGCTCGGCGGCGCTGCCCTGCACCGCCGCGCGGCTCTCGGCACCGGCCTCGAGCCGGGCAATGCGCGCCTTGGCGAGCGGTGCGTAAACGCCCGCGGGGTAGGCGTCGAGATAGGCCTGGTAGTCGGCCGCGAACTGGCTGTCCTTGACGGCGCTCCACAGCGCCACCTCGGCGGGCGCGATCGCCGGCGCCGCCGGGGCGGCGGGCGCGGCGGTCGCGACCGTGGTCGTCGGCGTCACGGCGATCGGCACGAACAGGAAGTCGCCGCCGTCGTGGCCGGCCTTGCGCACGTCGGCGTATTCCGGCGTCTGATCGGCGTTGACCACGATCGGCCGCTTGATGGCGTCGAACAGCGCCTGGCCGTCGAGTATATCGGTGTTGCCTTCGAGCGCATCGAGGAACGCCTTGGCGAACACCGAATGGCCGCCGCCGCCGGCATCGAGCACCGGCTCGAGGCCGCCCGAGGTGAGCGCCGTGCGCGAGCGCCGGCCGTTCATGCGCTTGAGCCAAGCGGTGCGCTCGGCGCCCGTCTTGAGGCTCGCCGCGGCGTTGCGCGTCAGCTTGCCCGAATAGCACGAATCGGCGACCACCATGACGTGTTTGGCGCTCATCGCCCGAAGCTGGCCCGAGATGTCGTTGTTCGACACCCAGTTGACCGGGTTGTCCGGCTCGGCGTCGACCGGCAGCCAGTAGCCCTCGTCCGAGCCGATGTCGAGGCTGCCGTGGCCGGCGTAGTAGATCAGCAGGTTGTCGGTCTCGTTGAGCTCGGCGCGCAACCGCGACAGCGCCGAGATGATGTCGTAGCGCGTCGCGTCGACCAGCACCTCGACATCGAAGCCATAGTGCCGCTCGAGCATCTCGGCGACCGCCTCGGCGTCGACCACCGCCATTTCCAGATCGGATAGATGCTTGTATGCGTTATTGCCGATGACCAGCGCGTGGAAGCGGCCGTAGACGGCGGGCCCCTCGGCGACTGCCGCGGCGCGCCGCACCAGCACCTTGTGCTCGGCGCGGTCGCCGTACGAGCCCTCGAGCACCAGCAAGAGATCGGTGCGGCCGACCGGGACTTCTTGGCGAATGCGGAAGCTGCCGTCGGGCGCCACCTTGACCGGCGCGCCGTTGACCGTCAGCGTCACCTCGCCCGGCGCGATCACGCGGCCCGAGAAGTCGACGGTCTCCTGGTCGGTCTTGAGCCGGCGCGGCGCGTCGATCACCGCGAGGCTCGACTGCGCCAGCACCAGCGGCGCCGCCGTCGCGTCGCCCCGGTCGCCGGCGCGCGCGTCGCCCGACAGGCCGAAAACCAGCAGGGCGACGAACACCGCCCACCTCATCGTGCAACCCCCTTCATACCGAGAGTTTAGCGAACGCAGCCGGTTATGGGAATGTCAACGGTCACAGGCTCACAAAGCTGTGTGGCGAAGGTCCAGCGCTTGTTCGCGCCAACTCGGCGCGATCGTTCTCGACCAATTCGATCTCGCAAAACAGCCATAAGATGCTATGAGGCTGAAGGACGCAGCCTCAAGCTCCTTCGATTATTTCAACCTCGATCAGAAGGAGCGACACGATGGCACAGTTTCCGGTATCGACCTCCAATGAACACGCTATTTATGCGGCACTGGAGTTGAGCAAGAACAGCTGGCTTTTGGCGATCCAGGCTCCGGGGCGGGGCAATCCGAGCTTGCATCCGATCAAGGGCGGCGACGCTGAAGGACTGATGGCCAAGCTGGACGCGGCGCGGGACCGGGTGGTCAAGGTGACGGGTCGAACGCCGACGATAACGCTGTGCTACGAGGCCGGCTACGACGGCTTCTGGTTGGCGCGGTTCCTCGAGCAGCGCGGCATCGAGTGTCTGGTCATGGAGCCGGCCAGCTTGCGGGTCAACCGCCGGGCGCGGCGGGTGAAGACCGACCGCATCGATGTCGAGAATATTCTTCATACGCTGATCGCCTGGTGCCGCGGCGAGCGTCATGTCTGCTCCATGGTGGTGATTCCGAGCGTCGCGGAGGAGGACCTTCGCCGCTCTCATCGGGAACGTGACCGATTGGTCCGCGAGCGAACCGCCCACATCAACCGGATCAAGGGTCTGCTATTCGGTCAGGGCATTCGCGGCATCAATGTCAAGGCGCGCTACAAGACCTTGACACCGGCGGCGCTGGTCACCGGAGACGGCCGACCCCTGCCGGACCGTCTCGGCCGCGAGATCGCGCGGGAGATCGCGAGACTGGCCCAGGTCCAAGCGCAGATCGTCGAGGTCGAGCGTGAGCGTGATCAAGCGCCGACACCGTGTGTGGCCACGGAAAGCAAGCGTCACCAGCTGCTGCGCTTAAAGGGCCTCGGCCCGGCCTTATCCACGACGCTCGCACGGGAAGTCTATTATCGCCAGTTCGCCAATCGCCGACAGGTGGCAAGCTATATCGGGATCACGCCCAGTGCCTATGACAGCGGCGACGGGCGCCGCAGCCAAGGCATCTCCAAGGCGGGCAATCGGCTGGCACGGGTTGCCATGATCGAAGCCGCATGGCTTTGGGTCCGCCATCAACCCGATAGCGCTCTGACCCAGTGGTTCCATGACCGCACCCAAGGTCAGAAGGGGCGCATCAGGCGCGTCATGATCGTCGCCCTGGCCCGCAAACTGGCGATCGCGCTTTGGCGGTATCTGGAAACCGGGCTGATCCCGGTGGGTGCTGTCGTCAAATAGGACTGCGGATCAGCTCAGCGTTCTAACGGGCTTCATTCCCCGATGGGAACGCTTGTTGGCAGGTTGGATGTGTGACTGCATGTCTCCTTGGCGAAGGTGCCGTCCACAAGATTAGTCCCATCCCCGTCCTGTGATGGTCCATGTATACAGCATTGTGGCAAGCCGGATCGGAGCTGCCGGATATAAGGTGATGCGATCACTCGCACGAAACACGGAACTCATCGCAAGACCCGCCCTGGATACAAAGCCATAACCAATGGAAGAGACGATCATGTGGCGTAGATTAAATCCACCTTGACAGCAAACGCCTCATATAAGGAGACATACCAATGTGACTGGCGAGTTGTGTGACAAATCATGCGTGGCGTAGAGAAGTTCGGCGCGTTTTTCCGTCATCTTTCCCAGCTGATGATATTGTACGAGTCAGCGGTCTTCTCGATTTTCGACGTGGTGGACCCCAAACTGCTAACGTCGCCTGTCGTAAATGCATAATTGATGCGGGCGATGAACATCGTTCCCGAGACCGACTCTACCGACACGTTCTCGACATAGACGATTTCCAAGCGTTTCCCACTACGAGTCATAAAATGCTGATTCTTGAAGTATCTTTTGATCACCGATTTCAGGCGATCATCTGTTTCGACCTCGGCCTTGTCGACGACGACATCCGGCGTCGACGGCGCGGTTAGCAGCGTGGTCTGGACTCCACCGCTGGCAAGAGACCCATAGGTCATTCCCCCCGTTTTGAATGCCAGAACCCTGTACGCAAAACCGGTCCATTCGAGCGTCGCGATACCGTGGTCATCGGATTTGAAACAAATATTCTCCCAAATATATTCAACATTTATAGTTATTATGTTACTAGATATTTCTAACGTTTTCATTTTTGTAATAGAAATCATTTTGCTTCGGTGAAATTTTCTTGATGTTGTACATTTTCTTTGTATTTTTCTTTTATTGTAAAATTTGGTAATTGCCTGGCGGACTTCCGGATCGGCGAGGATTTCTTCTTCCGAGGGAACGACGGCCGTCTGCGAGGGCGCCGTCAGTAGCGCCGTTTGGGTCTCCTGCTGGGCCTTGCGCTCCTCCTCCTTTCGCTTGGCCTCCTCGGCCGCCTGGCGCTTGCGCTCGGCCTCGGCCGCCGCCACCTTGCGCTCGGCGGAGGCGAGGCGCACCTGCGCCAGGGTGGCGTACGTGCCGGCCGGGTATTGCTGTAGGTAGGCTTTGTAATCGACCGGGTTGGCGCTGGTCTTGACCGCGTCCCACAGCGCGCGTTCGGCGGCGCTGCGCTCGGCCTCGCGGCGCGCCGCGTCCTCGACGACCTTGCGCTCGGCTGCCTTGCGCGCGGCATCTTCCTCGGCCTGGCGCTTGCGCTCGGCCGACGCGGTAGCCGCCTGGCGTTCGACCTCGGCCTTGCGGTTACGCGCCAACGCGGCGAAGTCGCCGTCCGGGTAGCGTTGCAGATAGGCGTCGTAGTCGGCCGGATTGGCGCTGTCCTTGACCGAGTTCCAGTAGCCCAGCTCGGCCGCCAGGCGTTGCGCCGCCTCGGCGGCGGTCTGCTCCTTGGCGGCCTTCTCGGCGGCGATGCGCCGGCGCTCGGCCGCCTCGGCCTCGGCCCGCTCGGCGGCCGCCATCCGCGCCTTGGCGAGCGGCACGAAGTTGCCTTCCGGGAAGCGCTCCATATAGGCCTGGTAGTCGGCCGCGCTGCCGCCGTCCTTGATCGCGTTCCAGAACTCGAACTCGGCCATGTTGGCCTGGTCGGCCGAGCGCCGTTCCGCCTCGGCGTCGAGCGACCCGACGCGCGCCCTGGCGAGCGGCGCGAAGATGCCGTTGGGATAGGCCTCCAGGTAGGCCTCATAGTCCCTGGCGTTCTGGCTGTCCTTGACCGCCTGCCACAACGCGATCTCGGCCGGCGCGATGGCCGACGTCGGCGCCGCCGCGGGCTCGGCAGCAGTCGGTGCCGTCGGCGTCATGGCCACCGGCACGAACAGGAAGTCGCCGCCGTCGTGGCCGGCCTTGCGGATATCGGCGTACTCCGGCGTCTGATCGGCGTTGACGACGATCGGCCGCTTGATCGCGTCGAACAGCGCCTGGCCGTCGAGCACTTGCGTGTTCTTGCGCAGCGCCTCGAGAAAGGACTTGGCAAAGACCGAGTAGTCGCCACCGCCGGCGTCCAACACTGGCTCCAACCCGCCCGAGGTCAGCGCCGTGCGCGAACGCCGTGCGTTCATGCGGCTGATCCAAGCCGTGCGCTCGGCGCCCGTCCTGAGCTCCGCTGCGAAGTCGCGGGTCAGCTTGCCCGAGTAGCAGCTATCGGCGATGACCATGACGTGCTTCGCGCGCATCGCTCGAAGCGTGCTGGTGATCGTTGTGTTGCGCACCCAGTTCGCCGAACTGTCCGGCTCGGCATCGACCGGCAGCCAAAACCCCTCGTCCGCGCCGATGTCCAGGCTGCCGTGACCAGCGTAGTAAACCAGCAGATTGTCGTTCTCGGTCAGATCGGCGCGAAGCCTATCTAACGCCGAAATTATGTCGTAGCGGGTCGCGTCGATCAGCGTCACGACGTCGAAGGCGTAGCGCTCGCCGAGCATCTCGGCCACCGCCCGGGCGTCGCTCGCCGCCATTTTGAGGTCGGTCAGATGATCGTAGTCGTTGTTGCCGATCACCAGGGCGTAGTAGTCGCCGTAATCGATGCCCTCGGCGGTCGCCGCGGTGCGGCGCACGAACACCTTGTGCTCGGCCTTGTCGCCGTACGAGCCCTCGAGCACCAGCAACAGGCGGCTGCGGCCGACCGGGACCTGCTGGCGGATGCGGAACGAGCCGTCCCCGGCGACCGCCACCGGCATGCCGTTGACCGTCAGCGTCACCTCGCCCGGCGCGATCGCCCGGCCGGTGAAATCGACGGTCTCCTGATCGATGTCGAGCCGCTTGGGCGCGTCGATTACCGCGAGGCTCGACTGTGCCAGCACCAACGGCGCGGTCACCTCGCCCGCGGCGTCGGCGCGTGCGTTGCCCGACAGGCCGAGAACCAGCAGGGCAGCGAACACCGCCCACTTCATCGCTCAACCCCCTTCATGGAGAGAGATTAGCGAACGCAACCGGTTCTGTGAATGGCATGCGTCGCACGCATAGGCCGTTGCGAATTCCGGACAATCCGCCGTTTGTGCTGGGGCGCGGGCTGTGAGACTATCGCGCCGGCGGCGCCGAGGGCCGCCGGATTCGGGGAGTACGATCATGCCGCTCGACGAAAACCACGGCTACGCGCCGCGCGACTTCAAGCAGGTCGGCTCGCGGCCACTCAGGCCCGACGGCGTCGACAAGGTGACCGGCCGCGCGCGCTTCGGCGCCGACGCGACGGCGTCCGGCATGCTGATCGCCAAGATACTGCGCAGCCCGCACGCCCACGCCCGCATCCTGGGCTTCGACACCTCGAAGGCCGTGGCGCTGGAGGGCGTCAAGGCGGTCGTCACGCGCGACGATTTTCCCGACGTCGACCCGGACGCCATCATGACCGGCGAGGAGGACGACGAGCTGCGCTGGGTCGCGACCAACGTCATGGCGCGCGACAAAGCGCTCTACCAGGGCCACACGGTGGCCGCCGTCGCCGCGACCAACGCGCGTATCGCGACCCAAGCGCTCGGCCTGATCGATGTCGATTACGAAGTGCTGCCCCATGTCACCGACGTCGACGAAGCGATGAAGCCCGGCGCGCCGGTGCTGCACGACGACATGTTCACCTCGGGCGTCGAGCCAAAGCCAGAGACGCCGTCGAACGTCGCGAGCCGCGTCGAGGTCGTCCACGGCGACGTCGAGGCGGGCTTCGCCGAGGCCGACGTCATCATCGAACGCGACTTCACCACCGAGGCGGTGCACCAGGGCTATATCGAGCCGCACGCTTGCCTGGCGAGTTATGGCGAGGACGGCCAGGCCGAGCTGTGGTGCTGCACCCAGGGCCACTTCGCGATCCGCAACGGCTGCGCCCAGATCCTCGGCATGGACATCTCGAAGCTGCGCGTCACGGCGTCCGAGATCGGTGGCGGCTTCGGCGGCAAGACGCGCGTCTTCATCGAGCCGGTCGCGCTGGCGCTGTCGCGCAAGGCGGGCCGGCCGGTCAAGCTGGTGCTGACGCGGGAAGAGGAGTTCATCGGCACCGGGCCGACCGCGAGCACTGCCATGACGGTCAAGATCGGCGCCACCAACGACGGCCGGCTGGTCGCTGGCGAGGCGTTGCTGAAGTACCAGGGCGGCGCCTTCCCGGGCTCGCCGGTCGGCTCGGGCGTGATGACCGCTTTCGCCTGCTACGACATGGACCACGTCAAGGCGGTCGGCTACGACGTCGTCACCAACCGGCCGAAGGCGGCGGCCTACCGCGCGCCGGGCGCGCCGATGGCGGCTTTCGCGGTCGAAAGCGTCGTCGACGAGATCGCCGAGACGATCGGCATGGACCCGGTCGAGCTGCGCCTGAAGAACGCCGCCAAGCAAGGCACCAAGGCGGCCTACGGGCCGACCTTCGGGCCGATCGGCTTCGTCGAGACGCTCGAGGCGGCCAAGGGCCACGCCAATTACGCCGCGCCGCTCGGCGCCAACCAGGGCCGCGGCGTCGCCAGCGGCTATTGGTTCAACTGGGACGGCGAGACCGCGGTCGGCCTCAACGTCAACCTCGACGGCACCGTGATGGTCGCCGTCGGCACGCCCGACATCGGCGGCTCGCGCGCCTCGATGTGCCTGATGGCGGCCGAGGAGCTGGGCATCGACTACGACCGCGTGCGCACCTACGTCGCCGACACCGGCGCGCTCGGCTTCAACGACGTCTCGGCGGGCAGCCGGGTGACCTTCGCCTGCGGCATGGCGACGATCCAGGCGGCGCGCGACGTGATTGCCGAGATGTGCGGCCGGGTGGCCAAGATATGGGGCATCCCGGCCGACGCGGTCACCTGGGAGGACGGCTGCGCCAAGCCGTCCGGATCCAACGCCGGCGATTTCGAGCCGATGTCGCTGGCCGCTATCGCCAAGATCCAGGCCGAGACCGGCGGGCCGATCGCCGGCCACGCCGAGTTCAGCGCCAAGGGCGTCGGCGTCAGCTTCGGCACCCATGTCGTCGACGTCGAGGTCGACCCCGAGACCGGGCGCGTCACGGTGCTGCGCTATCTGGTGACCCAGGACGCCGGCAAGGCGATTCATCCGAGCTATGTCGAGGGCCAGTTCCAGGGCGGCGCGGCGCAGGGCGTCGGCTGGGCGATCAACGAGGAATACGTCTACGGCGCCGACGGCCGGCTGCAGAACCCGGGCTTCCTGGACTACCGCATGCCGGTCGCCTCGGATTTGCCGATGATCGACACGGTGATCGTCGAGGTGCCCAACCCGGGCCATCCCTATGGCGTGCGCGGCGTCGGCGAGACCTCGATCATCCCGCCGATGGCGGCGGTCGCCAACGCCGTGGCCCGGGCGACCGGCGTGCGCATGACCTCGCTGCCGATATCGCCGCCCAAGCTGCTGGCGGCGCTCGGCGCGGCCAGCCCGAAGCTGGCCGCCGAGTAGGGCGGCGGCCGATGGTCCGCGTGCAACTCGGCGGCACGCTCAAGAACGCCGCCGGGGGGACAAGCGAGTTCGAGATCGAGGCCGCGACGATCCGCGAGCTGCTCGACCGGCTCGGCGAGCAATGCCCCAAGCTCTGCCCGGTGCTCGAGCGCGGCGTCGCCGTCGCGATCGACGGCCAGATCTATCGCGCCCAATGGTTCCAGCCCGTACCGCCCGACAGCGAGGTCTTCATCCTGCCGCGCATGACCGGCGGCTAGCCCGGAATTCTCACCATGGACAGGTGCGGCACGGCGGATATCGGACGACAGGCTAGGAAAAGCGCGCGGCGCGATGCTTGCGCATCGGGCAAGCGCTTTGACGCGGCCTGTCGTCCGAGATCCGCCGCCCTTAAGGGTCGCGCCGGGCGGGCCGTCCGCGGCGTCGAAGGCCTTGACCGTGGCCCACGCCACGCGCGGCGGCCTTCTCCTGGCGGATCGGCGACCGCCCGACGCGATGACGCGCCTGTCCATAGTGAGAACGCCAGGCTAGGCCGTCAGCCATGACCCGGGTCGACGCGCCGACGGCGGCTTCACCCGCGCTCAGCTATTCGCGCGGCGTGCTTCTCGTGCTGCTCGCCGGGGTGTGCTGGTCGTCGATGGGGCTCGCCATCCGTTCCATGGAGGCCGCCAACGTCTGGCAGATCCTGTTCTACCGCTCTTGCGCGCTGGCGCCCTTCCTGTTCGCGATCATCGCCATCCGCTCGGGCGGCAGGCCGCTCGCGGTCATCCGCAAGGCCGGCGTCGCCAGCGTGATCGGCGGTCTGGCGCTGGTCGTCGCCTTTACCGGCGGCATCTATGCCATCCAGACCACGACGGTCGCCAACGCCATGTTCCTGTTCGCGACCGCGCCCTTCATGGCCGCGCTGCTCGGCCGGCTGGTGCTGGGCGAGCGGGTGCGGTCCGCCACCTTGATCGCCGCGGCGGTCGCCCTGGTCGGCATCGTCATGATGGTCGCCGAGGGCATCGCGCTCGGCTTCATGCGCGGCAATATCGCCGCGTTCGTGTCGGCGTTCGGCTTCGCCGTCTTCACCATCGCGCTCAGATGGGGACGGCTCGAGGACATGCTGCCGACGGTGTTCCTGTCCGGCGTCTTCGCCATCGGCGCGACCGGCGCCGTGTGCCTTACGGCCGGCTACACCTTTGCGATCCCGGCTTGGGACATCTCGATCGCGCTTGCCCTCGGCGTCTTCCAGGTCGGCGCCGGGCTGGTGTGTTTCACGATCGGCTCAAGGGTCGTGCCGGCCGCCGAGCTCGCGCTCTTGTCGATGACCGAGGTCGTACTCGGTCCTCTGTGGGTCTGGCTGTTCCTCGGCGAGACCACCGGGCTCTACACGCTCTTGGGCGGCGCCATCCTGATGGCCGCGATCGCCGGCAACGCCATCTCCGGCCTCAGGCGCAAGCCGACGCCGGTGATGTGAACGGCGACGGCGAATTTACCCCGGAAGGCCGATCTCCAAATTCGCTGGCAAGCGCGTCAAAATCACGGCATGTTTGTTCGTCGAATGGATTGAACACGGTCCGACAAAACTAGCGGTGCTTTCCCGAATGGCCGAAACGATCGCGCGCCGAGGCAGGAGCCTCTCATGACAGAAGACACCGTCGAGCGGCGATTATCGACAATCCTGGCCGCCGACGTCGTCGGCTACAGCCGTCTCGTCGGCATCGACGAGGCCGGCACGGTCGCCGCCATCAAGACGCTGATCAGCGGTTTGATTGAACCGAAGGCGGTCCAGTATCACGGGCGCATCGTCAAACTGATGGGCGATGGCTTGCTGATGGAGTTCGTCAGCGTCGTCGATGCCGTGCTCTTCGCGGTCGAAATTCAGGGCGCCATCGCGATGCGAAACGAGGACATCGAAGAGGACCGCCGGATCGTCTACCGGGTCGGCATCAATATCGGCGACATCATCGTCGACGGCGAGGACATCCACGGCGATGGCGTCAATATCGCCGCGCGGCTCGAAACCATCGCGGAACCCGGCGGCATCTATATTTCCGACGCGGCCTTTAGCCAAGTCCGGGGCAAGCTCGATCTGACCTTCGAAAGCCTCGGCGAACAGATGGTCAAGAACATCGCCCAGCCGGTGTCGGTCTGCCGCGTCGTCATGGACGACAAGGCCAACGACCGTATCACCGACGTGCAGCGCGCCGAGCAGCAACGCCGGCCATTATCGCTGTTGATTGCTGCGGGTGTCGCGGTTTTCGCCATCGTTGGCGGTCTCGCTTGGTGGCAGTTCGGCAAGCCACCAGCCGCGCCCGAAGCGCCGGCTCAAGCCGTCCTGCCATTGCCTGACAAACCCTCGGTCGTCGTGCTGCCGCTCAAGAACCTGTCGGACGAGGCCGGCCAGGACAGCCTGTCGAGCGCCATCTCAGAGGACATCACCACGGAGCTCTCGCGCTTTTCCGATCTCTTCGTCATTTCGCCCGATTCGGCGAACTTCTATCGCGACCAGAAGAAGACGCCCAAACAAATCGGCCGCGAGCTGGGCGTCCGCTATGTCTTGGCGGGCAGCATGCGGCGGGCGGGAGACCGCTTGCGCGTCACCGTTCAACTGATCGAGGCTGAGAGCGAATCGCAGGTGTGGACCGAAAAGTACGACCGCACGATCACCGATGTCTTCGTCGTGCAGGACGAGATTGTCCGCTCGGTGGTGACCGCGCTGGGCGAGACGATCTGGCGCAGCGCCGCCGCCAAACTGGCCGCCAAGCCGTTGGAGAACTTCGCCGCCTCCGACTTTCTCCTGCAGGGGCTGGAGGTCTTCCACAAGCTGAACAAGGACGCGACCCAAGAAGCACGGCGACTGTTCCTGAACGCCAACGAACTGGAGCCCGAGTTCGGACTGCCCTATATCGGTCTCGCCTGGACCCATTACATTGAATACCGCGCCCAATGGGTCGAAACGGGCCCGGAGGCACTGGACAAAGCGACCGAATTTGCCGAGCAAGCATCGGAGTACCTCGGCAGCGACGATAAGGTTTATCGAATCTTGTCGAAAATCAGCCAGGCGCGCGGCGAATTCGACAAGGCGCTGGCGCAAATCGAGCGGGCGTTGGAGCTCAACCCGAACGACGGCGACCTGCTCGCCACCTATGGCGACATGCTGGCCTATGCGGGGCAGAGCGGTGACGCCCGACCCTGGGTCGACGACGCCATGCGCCGCAACCCGCATTTCCCCGACTGGTATGCCTCGGTGCTGGCCAAGATCCTCTATCTCCAGAAGGACTACGATGGCGCCATAGCTGCCCTCAACCGCGTCGGAACGCTGGCGATCTGGGATCGTCGCATCCTGGCCGCCAGCTACGGGCAACTGGGCCGCCGAGACGACGCGCAGAAGCACGTCGAGGCCGTGCTCGAAAGCGATCCCGAATTTTCGCTGGCGACGTTCAAATCGACGGTCCAATACCGCCGCGACGCCGACAAGGATCACTTCCTCGACGGCCTGAAGAAAGCGGGATTGCCGGAATAGGCACCCGCGCCGGCAATGCCATCTCGGGCCTGCGCCGCAAACCGCCGTCGGTGATCTAAACGCGGACGGACCCCTCTCGGCCTCCAGCGAAGCCCCCATTTTGCCCGCGATGACGGGAGGATATGGTACATCCTCGCAGCGCTGCGGGGGCCGAACCGCGTGCGCCGAAGGGATGTCATGAGCGTCGACAATATGCAGCCGTCCAAGCGAGACGAACCGGACGATCGGGCCCTGTTCAATCGCCTTGTCGTGGCGTACCGGCGCGGCGAGGTTGCTATCGATATCGACGCGGCTGCGCTGGGACATCCCCATTGCCCCTTGTCGGCAAAGGTTTATTCGACGCGCGCGTTCTATGCGATCGTCGCCGTGGTCGGCCTGTCGTTCGCGGTGTTCGGTTATGAAGTGGCGATTGGCGCCACGGTGGGATCGCTCGTGTTTTACTGGATCGTCGGCCGCCGCCTGGTGCATCGCAAGATGCGGGCGTTCGCCTGCGCACAGATCACGGGCAACGTCGAGCTGTGGCGGAAGATGTGGCGTTTCGGCGCCATCACCCTGTCGCGGGTAACGGCAGACGGTCCGCTGCACTGCCGCGCGCCGGAGGAGAGTTGGCGTGCATTTTCCAGAGACTGCAAAACTTGAACGGTGCCTCGGGCTATTTCGGGCATGCCCTCGACGCCGGCCATGCGGATTTTGGTATTTCGCCGTTCGACGTCTGCCGATCGCGCCGGACCGCAGGTTCGTCTCCGACCTCGAGAGCACGGCCGCGCTGGACTAGAAACGGCGGCGGAAAGCCCGCGGTTCCGATCGACGCCACCGATGTTCGCTGACCGCTCCAAACCGGACGCCGGAAACGAGATCGCTGGACGCCTCCTAATGCCTCTTTGCGGACCCCGGGGATGAAGGTCACGGCGATTGCTCGGTGGCCAAGCGAATGGCACTGACGGCTACATTGTTGTAGCATGCAAAATACGAACAGATGAGTCGGACCCGATTTCCTTGGACACAGAATTGGCTTAATCGAAGTGTCCAAGGAGGACCGGAACATGACCGACAATTTTGAGAACAAAGTTGCTGTTGATGGGCCTGTGGTAAACGAGGGCGAGCTTGGCTCGTCCACGTTTTCCCCGGGCCAGGTTTCGCCGGCAGGCCCGCTGGGACTTGGCCAGCGGTGGACGGTGACGCGCAAGCGTGAGGTTGCCCTGCGGCTTTTGCGTGGCGAGCCGGTGGAACTTTTGTCGCGGCAGTTGGGCGTGGAGATTTTCCGGCTCGAGCAGTGGCGTGAGAAGGCGATCGCCGGGATCGATGCCTCGCTCAAGGAACGCAAGGGCGATCCGGTGAAGGCGGAACTGGACATCGCCATGAAGCGGATCGGGGAGTTGATCATGCAGGTGGAACTGCTGGAGGCCAAGACGGAGACGTCCGGCCCTTTGGGGCGGCGGAGGTCGCGGCGATGAGTGCCGCCACCTCTCCCGGCACGGGTTTGGCCTACGGCCTCCAGCGGGTCTGTGCGGCCTGGGGTTTTGCCCGTTCCTCGTTCTACGCCATGAAATCCCGGCAGCAGGCCACCGCTGAGCGCCCACCAGCAAAGCGCCGGGGACCGAAGCCCTCGATCTCGGACGAGGCTCTGCTGGTGGCCATCGAGGCCGACCTGGAGGCATCCCCCTGGGAGGGCGAGGGACACCGCAAGGTCTGGGCTCGGCTTCGGGTCTGTCGTGGCATCCGTGTTTCCCGCAAGCGGGGGCTCCGGGTGATGCGCGAGAACAACCTGCTCTCGCCCCATCGCTGCCGCCGCCGTGGCGGAAATCCCCATGTCGGTGAGATCATCACCCATGCCCCCAACCTCATGTGGGGCACGGACGGCGTTCGGGTGTTCACGGTGGACGACGGCTGGGGCTGGATATTCACCGCCATCGAGCATTGGAACGCCGAGTGCGTCGGCTGGCATGTGTGCAAGCGAGGCGACCGCTTCGCCGCCCTTCAGCCGATCTCCATGGGGCTTGCGAGGCTGTATGCCTCGACCTCCGCCGGTGCGGCGCGGGGGCTGGCCTTGCGGATGGATCACGGCTCCCAGTATCTGTCGGACCACTTCACCAACCAGATCAAGTTCTGGGGCATCCAGCCGTCCTACGCCTTCGTCGAACAGCCCCAGACCAACGGCGTCGCCGAGAGGTTCAATCGCACGCTCAAGGAACAGATCATCCATGGCCGCATCTACCGCAACATCGCGGAGCTGCGGAACGCCGTCCGCGGGTTCGTCGAACAGTACAATGCCCAGTGGATCGTGGAGAAGAACGGCTACCTGAGCCCCGCTCAAGCTCGTCAGGCGTGGCACACCGCGATGTCACTCAGGCCCGCCGCATGAGACAAACTTGTGTCCAAGGAACCGGGTGCGATACAAAAATACGAACAGATATAAGGGGCATCGGAACGTGAAGAGAATCATAGCTATCACGCTAACGTGCTTTATCGCGTTATCGTCAAGCGTGGTTTCATCGCAGGTCGTCGCTGCTGAAGACAAAGATCTTGCGGCCGTGGCCATCGACAACAAGGGCAAAGTAGTAGGGTTGGTCGTCGGCTGCGTGGTGGCCTTCCCAGTTGGGTGCATCATAGGTGCAGTTGCTGGGGTGGCCTATGATGAAGTCGTTGAGCCGATGATAGTTGGTGAGGACGGCAGATAGGATTGCGTGGCGTCGTCGCGGTCGTTACCGCGTAGACGGCCGGCGACGCGCCCTGTCGTCACTGATTTCAGCGATTGCGACCATCGGCTTCAGTATTCGTCACTGCTGCCGGACACCCTGCGGGTGGCTTGCGACCAACCGATCTATAACCTGGCGGTACGTATTCAGCGTTGCCAGGGTCGCTTCCTTGTCGGCCTCCATGAGGCGCGAATAGCACACCACGTCGGCAGCGGGTATGGCCGCGAGGCGGCGCTCCATGTGACGGCCTCCCTTGTCGGTGAGACTAGCGAGTTTCAGTGGAAGAATCTATCTGCGGAGAGAATCCTCGATTTGCCGCCTTGTGGTAGTTTCCGGACATCCAGCGGTTGGTATCGCGGGGTCCGCTTCCCATTCGCAAGCGGAATTGAGAGGCCGAAAGTCCATCCCCGCTTATCGGTCGATGCGGTTCCCGCCGCCGCCGGAAATTACTGAGCCATGGCATCGTTGCCGAGGAAGAGGATGGCGATGCCGACCACGATACAGGCGCCACCGACCAACTGGCGCCACGACAGCGTCTCCTTGAAGACCAGATAACCGACGACCATGGTGATGACGATCGTGCCCGAAACGATGACCGGCACGGCGACGGTCGCCGGCATCGGCTTGACGTCGCCGATGCCGCCGAACAGGTAGAAGTAAGCGATCTCGGCGCCGCCGATGCAAATGCCGGCCGCCGCGGCCCAATGATACGCGGTCGTCGGCAGCGCCAGGCTGTGCCCGCCACGCAGAACGACGAATGCGATGAACGCCATCGACGTCGAGAGCGCCGCGAGCTGCAGGCACACCGTCGCCAGGATGGTCGACGTCGCCTCGGCCGGGACATGCGATCCCGACACCTTGATCAAGAGATTGTAGCCCGCGTAGAGCAGCGTGACCGTGACAAGCAAAAACGTGCTGACCATTTCTCCCATCCCCTCAAACATTCATCCGCACAACCGACCGCGAGAGCAACAAGTACTGTCACGGACCGGTCCCTGGCGCCATCCGATAGCCTATTCGATCCTCGTCGGTGGTTGTCGATTTCCTCCGACTTGATTTGTCATCGGGATTTCTCGACGATACCGGCGTCTATCAGCCGAAGGAGGAAACCGCGGATGGCGGCGAGCAACCGCAATGCCCAAAGCGCGGAGACGCAACCGATGACGGGCCGTCGGTTCGCACAGTCGCTCGACTGGAACCTGCTGAGGACCTTCTACCAGATCGTCCAGGCCGGCGGCATCAGCGAAGCCGCGCGGCGCAGCAGCCGCAAGCAGCCGGCGTTGAGCATGGCGCTCAAGCGGCTCGAGGACCACGTCGGCGCGCGGCTCTGCCGGCGCGGCCCGGGCGGCTTCAAGCTCACCCGCGAGGGCGAGCTGCTGGCCGAGACCTGCGGCGCGCTCTACGGCGGCGTCGCCAACATTCCGCACTCGGTCGCCAACGTGGCCACCGACGTCCACGGCCGGGTCCGAATCCAGTTGATCAGCAACCTGGTCGACCCGCGCATCGACGACGCCATCCAGTCGTTTCACCGCGCCCACCAGCTGGTCGAACTCTTCATCAGCGTCGCCACGTGGGACGTCATTCAACGCAGCGTGCTGCGCGACGAGGTCGAGATCGGCATCGCGCCGAGCCATCACCGGGATTCCGACCTGCGCTACGAGCTGTTGTTCCACGAGGTTTACCGGCCCTACTGCGGACGCTCGCACCCTTTGTTCGGCGTCACCGCCGACCGTCCCGCCGACCTCGCCGCTTACCCCTTTATCCTGACCGGCGCCGACGAACCCTACCAGCAGACCAAGTTCCGCCAGCGCTATGGCCTGGGCCGCCACGTCGCGGGCCTCTCCGAGCACCTCGAGGAAGCGCGCCGGATGACCGTGCTCGGCCTCGGCCTCTGCTTCCTGCCCGAGGCGTTCGTCGCGCGCGAAACGGAAAGCGGCCACCTGCATCCGGTATTGGGGTCGGATAACAACCCGTCGTCGGAGATTTCCGTCATTTCCCATCCCCAGGCGCCGCCGCACCGGGCGCGCGACCTGCTGTTGGAGCACTTCCGCGACGTCATGCCCCTAACACGAAAATGAGAGACCGCAACGCGAACCTAGTCGATCGTTGTAGCATCAGTTACATTGATGATAATCATCGGGTTAATGGACCTATTACCTAATTCCGCGAATGTTTAGAATGATTTGTTTGGGATTCCAAATACCGATCCAGAGACATCGTCCGAAAGCGGCGAAGCACTGGTTGGAGGGCGCTTGGTGGAACACGAAACGGCGGCCGAACGGTCGCTGAAGGATGGCATGGCGGCGTCCGAAGAAGCCGCACCGCGCCACAGGGAACGGTTCTTGGAGTTGCTGTCGCCGCCCTCGGCGCGCCGCTCGGCAGTGCTGGGGGTCGTTGGCGCCATTGTCTTTTTCGCCGTCTGGGAGGCCGGCCATTACGCGACACCCGAAGCGGGCCAGCGCTTCCTGCCGGCGGTCGAGCAGGTCGTGGGCAAGCTCATCTTCCTGTTCACCGAAAAGGGCTTCCTGACAGATGTGGCGGTCAGTTGCATGCGCATCTTCGGCAGCTTCTTCATAGCCTCGCTCATCGCCGTGCCGCTGGGCATCGCCATGGGCTGCTTCGGCAGCCTGAAGGCGCTGGTCAACCCGACCGTGTCGGGCTGGCGATATCTGCCAGCGGCCTCCTTCATCCCGCTGCTGCTTGTCTGGTTCGGCCCGTCCGAGACGGCCAAGATCGCGCTGCTGATCCTCGGCGTCGTTTTCTTCCTCGTCGCCATGGTGCTCGACAATACCGAGGCGGTTCAACGCGAGTTCATCGAGGCGGCGCTCACCATGGGCGCGAGCCGCACGCGCATCGTCTTCGAGGTCGTGGTGCCGGCGGTATTCCCGGCCATCATCGATTCGATGCGTACCATGATCGCCGTAGGGTGGACCTATCTGGTCATCGCCAAGATCGTCGGCGCCCAGGACGGCATCGGCGCGGTGATGATGCGCGCCGGGCGGTTCCTGCATGTCGACATCATCATGGCCGGCATCATGATGATCGGCATTCTCGGCGTTCTGACCGACATCCTGTTCCGCGTCGCCTCGCGTTTTCTCTTCCCGTGGAATGTCGCGCGAAAGGTTTGACGGATGACCGAACGCAGCCAGCCGGACACCCTGCCCAGAGACGCCGTCGTGGCGCGCAACATCACCAAGCAGTACGTGAAGGGCACGTTCACGGCGCTCGACGATATCACCCTGACGCTCCACGAGAACCAGTTCGTCTGTTTCATCGGTCCGTCGGGCTGCGGCAAGACGACCATGCTGCGCCTGATCTCCGGGCTCGAGATGCCGACCCGCGGACGGCTTTCGACTTTCGGCGAGGCGATCGGCGGGCCGGGACCGGACCGCGGCATGATCTTTCAGGCCTATACCTCGTTTCCCTGGCTCACGGCTCGCAAAAACATCGAATACGGCATGAAGATCGTCGGCGTGCCCAGGGCCGAGCGCGAGCAAAAGGCGACCGAGATGCTCAAGTTTGTCCATCTCGAGGATTTCGAGAACAGCTATCCGCACAGCCTGTCGGGCGGCATGAAGCAGCGCGTCGCTCTCGCCCGCACTCTGGCGCAGGACCCGCAGGTTTTGCTGATGGACGAGCCCTTCGGTGCGCTCGACGCCCAGGTCCGCTGGGAAATGCAGGAAATGATGATCGAAGTCATCGAGCGCGAGAGCAAGACGGTGATCGCCGTCACCCATGACATCGAGGAGGCCATCTATCTCTCCGACCGAATCATCTTCTTCACCCGCCAGCCTGGCCGCATCAAGGCCGACATCGCGCTTGAGTTCAAGCAGGGGCGGCGCTTTCCGCGCAAGGAGGAACTCTTCGAGCAGCCGGGCTACGTCGAAATGGAACGCCAGCTTTTCGCCATGATGCGCGAGGAGATCACCGGCAGCGCAGCCTGAACGATGGCGCTGTCGGCAACGATCGAAAATCGAGATCCGATACCGTATCCAGCAAGGGAGGAAGCCATGAGAAGTAATAAACGTCTAATTCGAACGACCGCCGCGTTGGCGCTGATCGCCGGCATCGCGGGCGGCTTGGCGCTGGCGGCGCCGTCGCCGGCGCGGGCAGCCGAAGAGATCGACATCGCCATCATCTCTTTCTCACCCTACGCGCCGTGGTACATCGTCAAGGAAAAGGGCTTGGCAAAGGGCCTCGACATCAACGTCCGCCTCATCGAGGACATCACGGCCAAGAACGCCGCCGTCACCAGCGGTAGTGTGCCCTGTATGCTGAACACCCTCGACTCGGTTGTCGTAGCGCGCGCCGCCGGTGTGCCGCTCAAGGTCATCGCCGTACCGGCGATGTCCTACGGCCTCGACGAGATGGTGGTCGACGCCTCGATTACCTCGGTCGACCAGTTCCCGGGCAAGAGCTATGGCGCCGACTACGCCTTCCTAAACCACATGTGGATGCTGTTGACGCTTAAGAACGCGGGCCTCCCCCTCGATGCCCTGTCGCACAAGATCATGTTGCCCCAGGACAGCGCCGCTGCGTTCGTCAGCGGTGGCCTCGACATCGACGTCAATTACAAGCCGTTCTCCACGCAGTCACTGACGCGGTCGGGCGCCCATGCGCTCAAGACCAGCCTCACCGACCGGACATGGGAGCGCGGGTTGATTTCGGAAGCCATTGCCTGCAACGAGACCTGGCTCAAGGAAAACCCGGACACCGCCAAGGAGTTGCTGCGCGCCTGGTTCGAGGCCGTCGATTGGTGGAAAGAGAACCCGGTTGAAGGCAACGATTTAATTGCCAAAGGCCTCGACTGGCCGGTCGCCGATGTCAGGGAGACCCAATACGGCGCCATCATGCTGAGCCTCGACCAAAACCTCGGTGCCTTCGGCATCGGCGGTGGCAAGCCGGTCTGCGCCAGCCTGCCCGACGGGGCGCCCGAGGGGCCCTCGGAGCCGAGCGGCTGGGGCGCCTCCCTGTTCGGCGGCCGACCGGATTGCGAGGCCGGCTATCTGCCCGCCACCTGGGACCTGTTCAATAGCGTCTACAGAGAGGCTGGGGTCGTCGACACCACCGCCATGGCCAGTGACGGTCTCGACACGAGCGTTCTGGAAGCACTCGTCGCCGACGGAATCGATAAGACGTACATGTCCAACGCCTGGATCGGGCGGGTCGGGCTGTAATCGCGAGCTGTCGATCGTAGACCGGGCGCTGGATCGCGGGATCCGGCGCCCGGGCAACGCGAGGAGATCATTCAATGCCTGATCCAAAGACCGGCGAGCTGCGCGGCAACCGCAACCTCAATCGCTTGCGGCGCATTTCGCAGACCAAGCAGGACGAGGAGATCAAGCGCAACCTGGAACTCGGCCTCGAGGCCGCCGCCTCGATCAACGACCGGTCCATCTCGCTGTTCAGCCGCGGTCATCAACCCGCCTTCGCCGGTATCAACACCTTCCTGAAGATGCCCTACTGCGAAGACATCCGCAATGTCGGCGACTACGAGGCGGCGTTCGTCGGCGTGCCGTTCGACACCGGCACGACCTACCGGCCCGGCACCCGTTTCGGGCCGCAGGCGGTGCGGCGGATTTCGGCCGTCTACGACGGCTATTCGGTCGACGGCGGCGTCGATCTCTTCGAGGAGCTCGACATCTGCGACGCCGGCGACGTGTTCGTCATCCCGGGCAACATCGAGAAAACCTTCGACCAGGTTTCGAAGGCGATCTCGCACATCTACACCTCGGGCGCCTTCCCGGTGATCTGCGGCGGCGACCACAGCCTCGGCTATCCCAACGTGCGCGGCATCGCGCCGCATATCGAGGGCAACGTCGGCATCATCCATTTCGACCGGCATATCGACATGCAGGACATGGACATGGACGAGCGCATGCACACCACGCCGTGGTTCTGGACTTCCAATGCTCACGAGAGCGTCGACGTCCACGGCACGCACCGCGACCACAGCCATATGCACGACATCGGCCTCGACAACTGCCCGCCAAAGAACCTGGTGCAGATCGGCATCGGCGGCTGGTACGGCTCGCGGCCCGGCTCCGAGGTCGCCAACGAGCGCGGCACCAGCGTCATGACCATGAAGGATGTCGAGGAGCTGGGCGTCCAGAAGGCCGCCGAGATGGCGCTCGAGCTTGCCTGGAAGGACGCCGTGGCGGTCTATCTGTCGTTCGATATCGACTCGATCGATCCCGGTTTCGCGCCCGGCACCGGCACCCCCGAGCCCGGCGGCTTCTTGCCCCGCGAGGCGCTCGAGATGGTCCGCCTGATCGCCCGCGAGGGATTGTGCGGCATGGAAGTGGTCGAGGTCTCGCCGCCCTACGACGTCAACGACAACACCTCGCAGCTCGCCTGCCGGGTCATGCTCGACGTCCTCGGTACGATGGTCGTCGAAGGCAAGCTCGGCCACCGCGACCGGGTCATGGCGGCCGAGGACTGACATGGCGGGTGTCGCGGCCGGACGTGATCGCTGTCCGACATGATTGGCGCGCTGCTTCTCGGCCTGCTGCTCGGCATGCAGCATGCGCTCGAAGCCGACCATTTGGCGGCGGTGGCGAGCCTGGCGACGAGCGCTCGCTCGCGGCGCGGCATCCTGCGCCACGGCGTCAGCTGGGGCGTCGGCCATATGCTGACGCTCGCGGTCTTCGCCGGCGCGGTCATCGTCTCGGAACGCACCATCGGCGGCGCCCTCGCCGGCTGGCTGGAAGGCGCCGTCGGCGTCATGTTGGTGCTGCTCGGCGCCAGCGTGCTGCGCCGCCTCTATCGCGGTCGCATCCACTTCCACGTCCACGACCACGCCGACGACCGGGTCCACCTCCACGCCCACTCCCACGCCGACGACGCGGCGCCGCACCAGCACTCGACGCACGACCACGAGCATCCACGCGGCGTTCCGTTGCGCAGCCTCGCGGTCGGCATGATGCACGGCCTGGCGGGCTCGGCCGCGCTGGTCGTGCTGGCGGCGACCGCGCTCAGCTCACCGCTCGAGGGCTTGATCTACGTCGCCCTGTTCGGGCTCGGCTCGGTCGGCGGCATGGCGCTGCTGTCGTTCGCGATCGCCATCCCGATGCGCCTCACGGCCAACGTCCTGACCTGGACGCACCGCGGCCTGCAGGGCGGCATCGGTTGCGCCACGATCGTCCTGGGCGGCGTCATCATCCTCGGCTAGTCGGCGTCGGCGTCGAGCTCGGGATCGGACACCGTGCCGCGGTGCGCTCGGCGGTATTCGTAGGCGTCGGTGATCATGCTCTCGGTCCATAGGCCGCAGTTGGTCGGCGGGTAGCGCGCGGGATTGCCCGGGCCGGTACAGCCCGGCAGCGTGCGCACCACCGTCCTGTAGTTGGCGCCGAAGAAGAACGGCATCGAATAGCGCGCGCGGTCCGCCGTGTTGATCACCCGGTGCGGCGTCGAGACGAACCGTCCGTTGGTCCAGCGCATCATCATGTCGCCGATGTTGACCACGAATGTGCCGGGGATCGGCGGCGCCTCGACCCAGTCGCCCGCCCTGTGGCCGACCTGGAGACCGCCGGCGTCGTCCTGCCACAGGATCGTGAAGCACTCGTAATCGGTGTGTGGACCGATGCCGATCCGTTTCGGCTCGATCGGGCCCTGGCGCGACGGATAGTAGATCAACCGCAACTGCGCCATCGGCTTGTCGATATTGTCCTCGAAGAAGTCCTCGGGCAGGTCGAGGGCCATTGCGAACGCGCGGAACAGAAAGTGGCCGAGGTCGAGGACCCGCTCGAAGTAGCCGTAGACTGCGGGCCGGAACGACGGCAGCGCCGCGGGCCAGACGTTCGGCCCGTACATGATGTTGCCGGCCAGGTAGTCCGGGTCTTCGTCGCCCAGCTCCAACGAGACCTCGTAGCCTTCCTGAAAATCCACCTCGGCCGTCGGACCGGCATAAAGCCCGCCCAAGGGGACGTAACCGCGGTGGCGCTGGAGTTTCGCGATGTCGAGATCCATCTTGGCCTCGAGCGGCAGCGCGAAGAAGTCCCGCATCGCCATCTGCGCGCCGTCGATCACCGTCTGCGGGATGCGATGGTTCTTGACGTAGAAGAAGCCGACGTTCCGGCAGGCGTCGTCGAGCGCCTCGGCGACCGTCAATTTGTCGCGACGGTCGCCGAGAATCAGACCGTCGATGTCGATGACCGGAATCTCGTCGTCCCGGATCGATCGTGCGTCGAGGTCAGCCATGCCGAACCGAAGCGATCGCAGGCCGTCCCGTGAGCGGCCGCCGCGCCTCGATCGCTCGGGCGACGCGGAACACGGTGACGTCGTCGTAGGGCCGCCCGGCGATCTGCACGCTGGTCGGCAGGCCGCCCGTCGTCATGCCCGACGGCACGGCGAGCACCGGGCAGCGGCCGAACATGTTGAACAACCCGGTCATCGCCCAGTCGCTCGCGCCGACCGGCTTGCCGTTGACGCGCAGGCTGTCGTCCCAGGGTTTCATGTCGGCGGCGACCTCGTGGGTCGCGACGGTCGGGCAGACGAAGGCATCGAAGCTGCGGAACAGCGGCCCAAGATGTTCCCACCAGACGCGCCCCGCGACGGTCATCGCGCGGTGGAAGTCGGCCGCCGTGACGGCTTCGTTGTAGCGCGCGAAATAGGGCGTGTAGTCGCATACCAGGTCAGCGTGGTCGCGCACCGCGGCGGTGAAGTCGTCGGCGTAGATATGCGCGCCCCAGGCATGCGACGCCTCGACCGCCTCGCCGGCCCAGTCGACCGCGACCTCGCTGACCACCGCACCGGCCTCGGCGAGCGCCGCGACGGCGGCCGCGGTCTCACGGCGGACATCGGCATGCACCTCATAGCAGCCGAGGTCGATCGAATAGGCGATCCGCAAACCGGCGATGCCCTTCGGCTCGCCAGGGATGCGCAGCTTGGGCCGCACCGTGTTGTGATCGAGCGGATGCGGGCCGGCCATGGCGTTCTGCATCAGCGCGCAGTCGGCCACCGTGCGGGCCATCGGGCCAATGTGGAAATAGGCGTCGTTGTTGTAGGCCGCGACGTTGGGGTTGCGCCCGAACGGCGGTTTGAAGCCGACGACACCGCACAGCGCTGCCGGGTGGCGGATCGAGCCGGCGCTGTCCGAGCCGGTCGCCAGCGACGTCGTGCCGGCGGCCAGCGCGGCGCCCGAACCGCCCGACGACGAGCCGGAAGTGAACGCCGGGTTCCACGGATTGCGCGTCACGCCATAGCGCTTGGAATAGCACACCCAGGGCCAGACGAACTCGGGGCAGGTGGTGCGCGCATGCACGATCGCGCCGGCGCGGATCAGCCGCCCGACCGAGGGGTTGGTCGGCCCCGTCACCTGGTTGGCGGGCACCAGCGAGCCGGCGGTGCCCGGCTTGCCGGCGATCGCCGTGTCGTCCTTGACCGCGAGCGGCAGGCCCTCGAGCGAGCGCGGCCGGCCATCGGTCTTGGCGTATTTCGCCTCGGCCTTCTTCGCCCGCGCCATCGCCTCGTCGAAGTAGCGCGCGGCGAAGGCGTTGATCACCGGCTCGACCGCCTCGGCGCGGGCGATCACCGCGGCCATCAGCTCGACCGGCGACAGCGCGCGGCGCTTGAAGCGCGCCAGCGCCTCGGCGGCCGGCATGTAATGGAGATCGGCCACGGCGTCCCCCTTCAGTCCGCGCCGCACACGGCGAGCGCGCTGAGATAGTAGACCTTCGCGGCGGTCAGGAAATCGGCGACCGCGATGCTCTCGTCCGGCTGGTTGATGTCGTCGACCTTGCCGGGCCCGTAGATCACCGTCGGGATGCCGGCGCGCAGCAGGTGCGAGGCGTCGGTGCCGAAGAACACCTGCGGTATCAGCGGGCCGATGTGGGGCGCCGCGCCGCACACCGCCTGATGGACCGCGGCGACGGTGCGGACGATCGGTTCGTCGTGTGCCACGCGGTAGGGGTACTGCTGGCAGAACGCCGGCGGCTGCAACAGCTCGACCGCCACAGTGCCCGTCTCGACTCCCTCGATCGCGCGCTCGATGTCGGCCTTTACCCCGCCGGGCGTCATGCCCGGCACGGTGCGGACGTCGATCAGCGCCTCGGCCTGCGCGGCGAGCATCGACGGTACGCCGCCGCCCGCAATCGAACCGACGTTGAGCGTCGGCAGGCCGGGAAACTCGTCGTGCGGCTCGAAGCGCAGCACGCCTTCGTCGAGCGCGCCGAGCGTCGCGACCAGGCCGTCGATCGCGTTGCGGCCGGCGGAACGCTGGCAAATGTGGGCGCTCACGCCCGACACGCGGAGCCTGAGCTGGGTGACACCCGCATGCGCCGTCAACAGGTTGAGGTCGGTCGGCTCGCCGTTGATCGCCGCGTCCGCCGTGACGCCTTGGCCGAGCATATGGGTGGTGCCAAGGCCGAGCGCATCGCATTCGCCGATCACGGCCGAGAGGACGACGCGGCCGCCGAGGCCGTCGGTGTCGCGCGCGAGCGCCGCCATGCAGCCGATCATGGCGCCGACCGCGGCCTTCATGTTGTTGATCTCGGCGCCGAACAGCCGGTCGCCGATGCGCCGCGGCGTATAGGGATCGGCGGTCCCGCCGACGGGCACCGGCAGGGTGTCGAGGTGGCCGTTGAACAACAAGACGGGCCCCGGCCGGCCACTATCCAGCGTCGCGATCACGTTGCGCCGGCCGGCCAGCACTTCCTGCTCGACGACGTCGAGGCCGAGGCCGCGCAACGCGTCGGCGGCCCAGCGCGAGATCGCGTCTTCCGCGCCCGAGACGCTCGGCTGCGACACCAGCGCCTCGACCGCGCCGATGACCTCGCTCTCGTCGATCGCGGCGGTGCGCGCGGTGTCGGGAAACCCTGTCATGCCGTGCATTATCGCCAAATTCGACGCGAAGTGACAGCCGGCTTGCAAGCGATTATTCTTCATCGCCCCGCACCATCGCCCACCGAGCAGCGCCCGTATGTCCGCCAGCTTTCCGCATCTCTTCTCGCCGCTCACCCTCGGGCCGCTGACGATCAAGAACCGGATATTCTCGACCGGCCACATGACCATGATGGTCGAGCATGGCAAGCCGACCGACGACCTGGTCGCCTATCATGCGGCGCGCGCGGCGGGCGGCGCCGGGCTGATCATCACCGAGGCGGCGCGCGTCCACGCCTCGGGGGTGTCTGGCGGTAGCGCGCTCGATGCGTCGCGTGACGACTGCATCGAAGGATACGGCCGCATCGCCCGGGCGGTGCACGCGCATGGCTGCGCCGTGTTCGGCCAGCTGACCCATTCTGGCCGGGTGATGTACACCTCGGGCGACGGCACCCGGCCGGTCCCTTACGCGCCATCGACGCTGCCCGACGAGCGCTTCCACAACATGCCGCGCGCGATGCCGGTTTCGATGATCCACGAGGGTGTGGGTCTGGTATGGAAAATCTAAGTCATTGATTTAGTGCGTTTTTTGTGTCGAGACGAACGGCCGAAATCGGCTATTCGTGACAATGGGCCGCTCCAAGGCAGGATTTTGTCACGACGGCAGGGTCGAGCAGGGGAAGGTGGGAACGCTCCGCACCGCCAGAAGCGGTACGATGCCGTGTCTCGAAACCCAACATCGGGAGCATTCCCATGGCAGTATCCCCGCCTCCGGCGCCTTCGTCCATCGATCTTTCCGGCCTGCCTCCTCGGGTCGTCGAGGCGGCCGCCCGGGTGCTCGCACTGTGTCGCGAGGAGCTTCGTTCCGAGCCGCGCCCCGAGGCGCCCGAGGAGGTCGAGTTGCGGGTGCGTGAGGCCACGAACGAGTTCGCTCGCGATGTCATGGGCGCCGTCATCGAGAACCGGGACGATGGCGCTTCCCGGATCGAGCGGGACGGGCAGAGCTGGTTCCGGGTCGCGGTGACGCCGAAGACGATCATGACCTCGCTCGGTCCGGTGACCTACCGGCGAGCGCGTTACCGCAGCGGCGCGAGCGGGGCATCGCCGGTGCCGGTCGACGAGAGCCTGGGCCTCGTCGACGATTACCTGACGCGGCCGGCGGCCGAGCTCGGTCTGCTGATGATGGGTCACTGCACGGCCCGGGAAGCGGCGGCGTTCTTTGCGAAGACCGGCGCCATGACGCCGTCGGTGAGCACCCTGCAGCGCCTGACCCTGAGCATGCACGAATGCTGGGAGAGCCTCGGCCCGGAGACGCTGGGCAGCATCCGTGAGGCCGAGGGCATACCGCAGGACGCGACCACCGCCTCGGTCTCCCTCGACGGCGTCATGGTGCCGCTGAGACCCGGCGAGGACGGTCGCGCCAAGGCCTCCTGGCGCGAGGCTGCCTGCGGCACGGTCTCCTTCCACGACGCCGAGGGCAAGCGCCTGAAGACCCTCTATCTCGGCCGCATGCCGGAGAGCGGCAAGCTCACGCTGAAGGCGCAGCTTGCAAGCGAAGTCGCACACATCAGGCGAGCACGCCCCGAGATCGGGATCGTCGCTATCGCCGATGGCGCCGCCGACAACTGGACCTTCCTGGAGACCCTGTCGCCCGAAACCGAGGTGATCGACTTCTGGCATGCTTGCGAACATCTGCAAACCGCGTCCGACCATGCCGTGGCGCCCGGCTGGTTCGAGAAGTACCGCGAGATCCTCCGTCACGATCCCCGTGGCGTCGCCAAGGTGATCCGGGCGCTGCGCCACCTTCGCGATGCCGCCGCTGCGCCGGACCGGGCCGAGACCGAGCGGGAACTCGCCTTCTTCCGCAAGCATCGCCATCGCATGCGCTACCACGCCCTGAAGGAAGAGGGCATCGCCATCGGCTCAGGCGTGGTCGAAGCTGCCAACAAGACCCTGGTGACACAGCGCATGAAGCGCTCCGGCATGCGCTGGCGGATCGTCGGCGGACAGGCTGTTCTGACCTTCCGCGCCCTGATCAAATCCGGCCGCTTCGAGCGGGCATGGAAGGCCCTGATCAGCGCAACCGACACACCGGCCAACGACAACATCAGTCCACGTGCAGCAGCCATGGCAATCGCTGCCTGAACTCAACGAACCAAGCCGCAGACATCACTGCCATGCGAGACTCGCACCCATCCACGAGGTCGTCGGCGCCCACGGCGCGGCGGCGCGGCGCATGACGCGCGCCGGGCTCGACGGCGTCGAGGTGTTGGCGAGCCATGGCCTGCTGCCGGCGCAGTTCCTCAACCCCCTGGTCAATCGGCGCGACGACGACTACGGCGGCAGCCCGGGGAACCGCCTGCGCTTCCTGCGCGAGGTCGCCGACGCGGTGCGCGCCGCGGTCGGGCCCGACACGGTGCTCGGCCTGCGCATCTCGGGCGACGAGATGCAGCACGACGGGCTGACGCCCGACATCGTCATCGACGTGCTGGAGGCGCTCGATGCCGACGGGGTGTTCGACTATTTCAACGTCATCGCCGGTTCGATGTCAGGCCTCGCCGGCTCGGTCCATGTCGTGCCGCCGATGTTCATCGACACCGCCTACGTCGCGCCCTTCGCGGCGACGGTCAAGGCCGTGACCGGCCGTCCGGTGTTCGTCGCCGGGCGCATCAACCAGCCGCAGATCGCCGAGCAGGTCATCGCCTCGGGCCAGGCCGATATGTGCGGCATGACGCGGGCGATGATCTGCGACCCGGCGATGGCCGGCAAGGCGGCGGCCGGGCGCAGCGACGACATCCGCGCCTGCATCGGCTGCAACCAGGCGTGCATCGGCCATATGCAGACCGGCTATCCGATCTCCTGCATACAGTTCCCCGAGAGCGGGCGAGAGCGGACCTACGGCACGCGTGTGCCGGCCGAAACCCGGCGCAAGGTGCTGGTCGCCGGCGGCGGCCCGGCGGGCATGAAGGCAGCCGCCGTCGCCGCCGAACGCGGCCACGCTGTGACGCTTTACGAGCGCGCGGCGCGGCTCGGTGGCCAGGCGCTGCTGGCCCAGCTCCTGCCGCGCCGCGCCGAGTTCGGCGGCATCGTCACCAACTTGGCGCGCGAGATGGAACTGGCCGGCGTCACCGTGGTCAAGAACAGCGAGGTAACGGCGGCGCTGATCGACGCCGAGGCGCCCGACGCCGTGATCGTCGCGACCGGCGCCGCGCCCTACCGCCCGGCCATCGAGGGCGCCGACGACGGCCATGTCGTCGACGCCTGGCAGGTGCTGAACGGCGAGGTCAACGTCGGCCAATCGGTCGTCGTCGCCGATTGGCGCTGCGACTGGGTCGGCTTGGGATTGGCCGAGAAGCTGGTGCGCGACGGCTGCCACGTGCGCCTCGCGGTCAACGGCACCATGGCGGGCCAGAGCCTGCAGCAATACGTCCGCGACCACTGGGTCGGCGAACTGCACACCCTCGGCGTCGAGATAATCCCCTACGCGCGCGTCTTCGGCATCGATGCCGACACGGTCTATCTGCAGCACACGGCGAGCGGCGAGCCGATCCTGTGCGAGGCCGTCGACACGCTGGTCACCGCGCTCGGACACACGCCCGAAACGACGCTCGAGGCCGCGCTGGCCGATTACCCGGGCGACGTCCAGCTGGCCGGCGACTGCCTCAGCCCGCGCACCGCCGAGGAAGCCGTCCTCGAAGGCCTCAAGGCCGGCTGCGCGGTCTGACGGCCATGGCCGCCTCGCGTGCGGCACCTCGAAGCGGCCCGCCGCGATTGATCACCGCCCGATTGCCGGGCATTGTCCTGGGACCGGGCCGAATTAGGGAGGCGACAGCGTGACCAGCCAGACATCCGAGGCTCCGCGCGGCTTCGCGCGCGCCGAGTTCGAGCAGCGTTTGGCGCGCGCGCAACGGGCAATGGCCGACGACGACCTCGACGCGCTGGTCGTCACCTCGGCGCCCAACGTGCGCTATTTCACTGGGCTGGCGACCGAGTTCTGGGAGAGCCCGACGCGTCCCTGGTTCGTCGTCGTGCCGCGCGAGGGCGAGCCGATCGCCGTGATCCCCGAGGTCGGCGGCCCGGGCATGGCGATGACCTGGGTCGGCGATATCCGCACCTGGCCGGCGCCGCGTCCGGCCGACGACGGCATCTCCTTGATGCGCGACACGCTCACCGAACTGCCGCGCCGAAGCGGGCGGATCGGCTGGGAGATGGGCCGCGAGTCGATCATACGCATGCCGATCGTCGATTTCGACGCACTTCGCGCCGGCGCCGGCAACCTCGAGTTCGCCGACGGCTCGCCGACCATCTGGCGCCTGCGCGGCATCAAGTCGCCGGCCGAGATCGCGCGCCTGCGCCGCGTCTGCCAGATTGCCAGCGACGCCTTCGCGGCGCTGCCCGAAAAGCTGTGCATCGGCGAGACCGAGATCGATGCCTGCCGCAAGATGCGCGTTGAGCTGATCGAGCGTGGCGCCGACGGCGCGCCCTTCGTCGCGACGGTCTCGGGCGTCGGCGGCTACAGCCAGTGCATCGTCGGGCCGACCGAACGGGTTTTGAGCGACGGCGACGTGCTGTTCATCGACACCGGCGCGACCTACGACGGCTATTTCTGCGATTTCGACCGCAACTTCGCGTTCGGTGCGCTGTCGGACGCGGCCCGGCGCTGCCACGAGGCGGTCTGGGACGCGACCGAGGCCGGCATCGCCGCCGCGCGGCCGGGCGCGACGTCGAGCGATCTGTTCCGCGCCATGTCGGGCGTGCTCGAGGCGGCCGGTTCGCGGGGCCTCAACGTCGGCCGCATGGGCCACGGCCTCGGCATGCAGCTGACCGAGCCGCCGTCGAACATGCCGGGCGACGAGACGCCGCTGGTGCCCGGCATGGTGATGACCATCGAGCCGGGCATGGAATACGCGCCCGGCCGCATGATCCTGCACGAAGAAAACGTCGTCATCACCGAGGACGGCTGCGAGCTGCTGACCCGCCGCGCGCCGCGCGACATGCCGATCATCGCCGGCTAGGTCAATCGGATTTCAGGAGTCGCCAATCGAATTTCGCGCGCCACCACCCTATAGAACGAAGTTTTTTTAATTGGAGTCGGGAACCATTTATCTTACTGTATTTATTCAATAACAATGGTGTCTGACCCCAGATTATTTAGACTCACGGTTGTGAGCGTCGGCCGCGTCGACGTTCGATCGACGCCGCCCGAGGCGAGGTGGCGCTCAGCGCCCGATGGCGGCCAGGTGGCGGGCGAAGTCGGGCTCGCCCATCAGCGTCTTGCAGCGCTCGAAGCGGTTGACCGCATAGGCCCAGAAGTCCTCGGCCGGGTTCTCGTTGGCGTGCTGGATGAGGCCCCACAGCGTCCACAACAGATCGCACATCGCCTTGTAGATGACCATGCGGCCGTAGACGTGCGCGGGCGCCGCGCCGCCGCAGTAGGCGTCCATCATCTCGCGGTCGTGGCGGGCCTCGAAGCCGGCCTCGACCGAGAGGTCGCCCAAGTCCCAGATCGGGTCGTTCATGCCCGAATATTCCCAGTCGACGATCCACATGCGCGCACCGTCGTCGAGCAAGTTTTCGCACAATGGGTCGCAGTGGCAGGGCGCCAGCGGGGTCGGGTTGGCGTCGAGCACCCGGCGCACCGCCTCGGCCTCGGCGACGACGTCGTGGTAGCCGTCGGGCAGCGCCGCGCCCTTGCCGTCGAGCAGCGCCAAGTAGTCGTCGATCATGGCGAACAGCTCGAAGCGGAAGCGGAACTCCCGGCCGCAGTCGTGCAGTTGCTTAAACGCCCGCGCGGCGCGCGCCGGCGCGCCGGCGCTCGAGCGAAAGCTCTCGGGCGACATCGTCTCGGTGCCGTCGAGATAGCGCGTCACCATCAGCCCCGACGGCGCGTCGGCGTAGAGCAGCTCGGCCGAGACGCCGGCCTCGGCGGCGAGCCGCGCGTTGTGCATCTCGACTGCGCGGTCGATGTATTCCTCGGTGCCCTTGCCGGCCACGCGCAGCACGTAGCGCTCGGCGCCCGCCTCGATTCGATACACCAGGTTGGTCAGGCCGCCGAGCCGCTCGATCACGACGTCGTCGGCGCCGAGCCCGGCCAGCATCGGCACTGCCTTCATCGCCTCATGAGCCGCTTCCATCGCCGTCTCCCCCTCGCTGGTCATGATTTCAACCTCGCCCCGGCCGGATCGTAGAGCGGGCTGTCGACGCGCCGCGCCGGATGGCGCACGCAGAACGCCTCGATCTCGAACACGCTCTCCGTCGCGAGCTCGGCCGGAAGATAGCCCATCAGGATCGTCTTGCCGATGGTATGGCCATAGCCCGCGCTGGTCACCAGGCTGACGACCGCCTCGTCGTGCAGGATCGTTTCGCCGCCGAACACGGCAATCCGGTCGTCGACCGTGAAGGTCGAGAGGCGGCGCGCGGGCGGTTCCGCGTTGGCGCGCTCGAGCGCGGCGCGGCCGATGAAACCGCCCTTCGATTTCAGGTGCACGCGCCCGCCGAGCCCGGCCTCAACCGGGTTGTAGTCGGGCGTCACGTCGGCGCTCCAATAGAGGTAGCCCTTCTCCATGCGGAGCGTCTGGATCGCCCGGTAGCCGACGTCGGCGATGTCGTGCGGTTCGCCGGCCCGCCACAGGGTCTGGTAGAGCTGGCGGGCGAATTCTGTCGGCACATGCAGCTCCCAGCCGAGCTCGCCGCCATAGCCGATGCGAATGGCGAGGACCGGCGCGGAGCCGATGTTCAGCCGCCGCGCCGTGGCAAACGGGAAGCGCGCGTTATCGACCGGCGCGTCGGCGACGGCCTCGAGGACGCGCCGCGCGGCGGGGCCGCACAGGTTGATCACCGCGGTGGCCGACGTGACCTCGGTCAGGACGGCCGATCCGTCGGCCGGCAGGTGACTTTCGATCCAATGCGCATCGTGCACGCCGAAGCCCGAGCCGGTGACGATGTAGAAGACGTCATCGGCGATCCGCGTCACGGTCAGGTCGGCCTCGATGCCGCCGTGTTCGTTGCACAACTGCGTATAGACGACACGGCCGACGGGCTTGTCCATGTTCGAGACTGCGAGGTGCTGCATGGCGTCGAGCGCGCCCAGGCCGCGCAGTTCGAACTTCGAGAAGCTGGTCTGGTCGATCAGCCCGACGCGCGTCCGCACGGCGCGGTGTTCCTCGGCCACGTACGGTTCCCAATTGGGGTTCTCGAAGGCGGCGCGGTCGACCGGCTCGACGCCGGCCGGCGCGAACCAGTTGGGCCGCTCCCAGCCGTTCGCCGAGCCGAACACCGCGCCCTTGGCGGCGAGCGTCTCATGCAGCGGGCTGAGGCGGACGTTGCGCGCGGCGACGCTGCCCTCGCCCGGGAAACGCATCTTGTAATGATGCGCGTAGTGTTCGACGGCGCGCGGGTACATGAATGCCCGAGTGCCGTGGTGGACGCCGAAGCGGCGTACGTCGAGCGGCCAGAGATCGAGGCTCGGCCGGCCCTCGACGATCCATTCGGCCATCATCTCGCCGGCCCCGCCGCCCGCCGCGATGCCGTAAAGAAAGCCGGTCGCGACGAACAGGTTGTCGCGCTCGGGCGCGCGGCCCATGACGAAATCGCCGTCCGCCGAATAAGGAATCGGGCCGTTGATCACCTGGCGCACGCCGACCTCGTTGACCACCGGTGTGACCTCGCCGGCGAGCGTCGCCAGCGGCTCGAAACGCTCGAAGTTCTCGGGCAGGAGCTGCTGGGCGAAGCCGTCGGGAATGCCGTTCTCGCCGAACGGCACGGTGTTGTCCTCGTAACCGCCGATCACCAGGCGGCCGCCGGCGTCGGGCTTGTAATAAACCAGTCGGTCGGGGTCGCGCATGTTGGGCAGGTCGTCGGGCATGCCGGGGATCGGCTCGGTCACGATGTACTGGTGCTCGAGCGCGCAGGCCGGCGCGTTGACGCCGAGCCCGGCGGCCAGCTCGCGGCTCCACATGCCGGCGGCGAGCACGACGGTTTCGGCCGCGATCGGACCGTCGGACGTTTCGACGCGGCTTATGCGGCGTCCCTCGGTCGCGAAGCCGGTGACTTCGACCCCCTCGCAGATTCGCACGCCGCGCGTCCGCGCGCCCTTGGCGATCGCCTGGCACAGGCTGGCCGGATCGACGTGGCCGTCGGACGGGATGTAGGCCGCGCCGAGCACACCGTCGCGCGACATCAGCGGGAACAGCGCTTCCGCCTCCGCCGCCGAGATCATGTGCGCCTCGAGGCCGAAGCTGCGCGCCATGGTGGTCAGGCGCTTTATCTCCATCATGCGCGCCTCGGAACAGGCGAGGCGCAGGCTGCCGGCCTTCCTCCACTCGATCGCCTGGCCCGTCTCGGCCTCGATCGCGTCGTAGAGCGCGACCGATTTCTGCAGCATGCGCGTCGTGTTGCGCGACGAGCGGAGCTGGCCGACCAGCCCGGCGGCGTGCCAGGTCGCGCCCTGGGTCAACCCGGCCTTCTCGACCAGCACGATGTCGCGCTCGCCCATCCTGGCCAGGTGATAGGCGATCGAGCAGCCGATGATGCCGCCGCCGATAATCAGGTACTGGCAGTGGCCGGGCGTGGTCGCTTGGTGGTCACGCCGCACGGGGTCGTGTTCATCACGATCGCCCATCATCCGGTGACGCCGGTCGGATAGCGGGCCGCGTTCCAGAAGCCCTCGGGCGTCTCGAGCAGCGCGGCCAGGCCGGTGCGCTCGATCATCAGCGCGGTCTCGCTGCGCGCGTCGTCGAGCACCTCGGCCTCGTCGACGGTCGCGACCGCGCGGCCCGCCATCAACACCCGGCCGTCGACGATGACGGTGTCGACGTCGGCGCCGTTGGCGTAGTTCGGGATGCGGAAGAGCGGCATGTTTGGCGGGTAGAGATGCGGCTTGGCCATGTCGATCAGGATCACGTCGGCCTGCTTGCCGGCCTCCAGCGAGCCGATCCGGTCTTCGAGGCCGAGCACGCGGGCGGCGTCGCACGTGACCATCTCGATGACCTTGCCGGGCGGCATGACCGCGGCGTCGTGGAAGTGGGTGCGCTGGTAGTGCATGCACTGGAACATATGGCGGAACATGTCGGCGCCGCGGTCGGGCGCGGTGCCGTCCGAGCCGATCGCCACGGTAACGCCGGCCTCGATCAGCTCGGGCGCCGGGCAGCGCGCGACAATCGAGGCGATGGCGCTCGGGTTGTGGACGATCTTTGTGTCGGTCTCGCGGCACAGCGCGATCTCGCGCGCCGACATGTTGTTGCAATGCGACAGGAAGACGTTCGCGCCGAGCAGGCCGAACACCTCGTGGGCGATCTCGATCGAGCCGTTGCGGTGGCCGTCCTGGGTGAGCAGCAGGCCGCGGCCGCGCGCCATGTCGCGCACCGCGTGGGATTGCTCGATCAGTTCGCCGAGCGGCGCTTCGCCGCCGTCGACGTCGGCGCGGCCATAGACCGGCAGATTGAGCGCGATGTTGACGCGGCCTTGCGCCGCGCCGTGCCACTCCTCGATCAGCGTCTCGCTGCAGGCGAGCTGGTCGGCTTCGGTGATCGCGAGCGGCACCGCGGTGTCGCCCTCCCAGCGCGCGAAGCGCCGCGGAAACGGCGGCCGGCACGGCCCGACGGCGAGGAACGAGCGGATGCCGATCTCTTCGATCGCGCCGCAGTGTGCCGCGCCATAGGCCGGCTCGTCGGTGCGCATGATGTCGTTGCCGCCACCCAACAGCGAAACGCCGCAGGTGACGCCGCATTTGAGCCGCTCGAGCGCCGCGAGCCGCGCCTCGGCGCGCCAGAACCCGACGCCCGAGCCGATCGTGTAGATCGTCTCGCAGGCCGCGCTCCAGGCATCGCCGCTGCCCGCGCCCATGGTCTTGACCAGGCCGTGGCCGGCGTGGGCGTGGCAGTCGATCAGCCCGGGCATGGCGACCATGTCGCGGCCGTCGATGATCCGCGCCGCGTCGTGCCGCGCCGCGAGGTCGTCCGTCGCGCCGATCTCGGCGATGCGGTCGCCGGCGATGACGATCGCGCCGTTCTCGATGACGCGACGCTCGCCGTCCATGGTGACGATCGTCGCATTGGTGATCAGGATGTCGGTCATGGGGCGCTGCCTGAATGAACGGGGATAGCCGGCTACGGCCGGTGGAGGACCGCGGGCGCGCGGGTGAAGGTCCGGCGGCCCTGCTTGAAACCGCATAATGGCGCGGCCAGCGTCTGGACCGCCGCCTCGGGCGTGGCGCAGTCGAGCACGACGATATCGGCCGGATTGCCGACCCGAATGCCGTAATCGGCGGCGCGCATCAGCGTGGCCGGCCGGTCGGTGACCATGCGCAGGCATTCGGCCATGCCGTGGCGCGTGCCGACGCGGCCGATGTTGGCGTAGAGGTTGGCCATGCGCAGCATCGAGCCGTCGCCGAACGGCGTGAACGGGTTGAGCATGTTGTTGGTCGAAAGCGCGCAGTTGACGCCGGCCTCGACCAGGCGGTGGGCCGGCGCGACGCCGCGCACGATGTCGTGGTCGCGCCCGGCGCCCATCAAGTAGAGATCGGTCGACGGCAGCACGGTCACCGCGACCCCGGCGTCGGCGAGCCGGGCGGCGACGGCGCCGAGGCGCTCGGCGGGCAGCGCCGAAAGCTTGCTGACATGGCCGATCGCGACGCGGCCGCCATAGCCGTACCGATCGGTAAGCCGGCAGACCTCGTCGACCGTCATGCCCTCGGGGTTGGTGTCGAAATCGAGATGGCAATCGATGTCGGCGTCGAAGTCGCGGGCGATCTCGAAGACCCGCGCGATCTGGCCCTTGGGGTCGCTGTCGGTGTAGGGGCAGCCGCCGACCACCCGGGCGCCGCGCCGCATCGCCTCGACCATCAATTCGTCGGTGCCCGGATTGTCGGTGAGGCCTTCCTGGGGGAAGACGCAGATCTCCAGGTCGATCGCCCAGCGGTAGTCCTCGATCAGCGGCAGCACCGCCTCGATGCCCTTGACGCCGATCACCGGGTCGACTTCGAGATGGCTGCGCATGCGTGTCGTGCCCTGCGCGATGCAGCGCTCAAGGACCTCGACGGCGCGCGCCCGGATGTCGGCGACGGTGAACGCCCGCTTGGCGCGCGAGACCTCGCGGATCGCCTCGGCCAGCGTACCCTCCTCGGCCGCGCAGCGCTCCAATATGCACGCCTTGTCGAGATGGATGTGTGATTCGACGAAGCCCGGCACCACCAGGCGGCCGCCGAGATCGAGGGTTTCGGCGTCGGCGGCGATGGCCGGCTCGATGGCGGCGATCCGACCCGCCTCGATCGCGATATCGAGCGGGCCGCGCTGCGCTTCGGTCACGATCAAGGCATTCTTGAGCACCAAGTCCATGCCGCCAGCCTAGCCCGGAATTCTCACCATGGACAGGTGCGGCACGGTAGATATCGGACGACAGGCTAGGAAAAGCGTGCGGCGCGATGCTTGCGCATCGGGCAAGCGCTTTGACGCGGCCTGTCGTCCGAGATCCGCCGCCCTTCGGGTCGCGCCGGGCGGGCCGCCCGCGGCGTCGAAGGCCTTGACCGTGGCCCAGGCCACGCTCCGCGGCCTTCTTCTGGCGGATCGGCGACCGCCCGACGCGATGACGCGCCTGTCCATGGTGAGAACGCCGGGCCTAGCCCAGAAACCGCCATGAATCGACGCGTCGCGTGATACCGTATGAAGGCTCAATTTCGGAGGGTCGTCTCGTGAAGCTCGAAGGCAAAAACGTCGTCGTCACCGGCGGCGCCGGCGGCATCGGCGCGGCGCTGGCGCACCGTTTCCACGCCGAGGGCGCCGCCGGCATCACGCTCGCCGACATCCAGGCGGCGCCGCTCGACGCGGTCGCCGAGGCGGTCGGCGGCCTCGCCGTCGTCTGCGACGTCACCGACGAGACCGCGGTCCAAGCGCTCGTCCGGCGCGCCGAGGCGGCCTGCGGTCCGATCGACGTGTTCTGCAGCAACGCCGGCGTCGCGCTCACCGGCGACGAGAGCGCGCCCGACGCCGACTGGCGGCTCACCTGGGAGCTCCACGTCATGGCCCATGTCTATGCCGCCCGTTCCGTGGCGCCCGGCATGGCGGCGCGCGGCTCGGGCTATCTGGTCAACACGGCGTCGGCCGCCGGGCTGCTGACCCACACCGGCTCGGCGACCTACGCGGTGACCAAGCATGCCGCCGTCGCCTTCGCCGAGTGGCTCGCGATCGCCTATGGCGACAAGGGCGTGCGGGTCTCGGTGCTGTGCCCGCAGGCGGTGCGCACCGCGATGATCGCCGGCCGCGAATCGGGGGTCGCCAGCGTCGACGGCGTGCTCACGCCCGAGGAGGTCGCCGAATGCGTCGTCGAGACCATGGCGCGCGAGGAATTCTTGATCCTGCCGCACGCCAAGGTGCGCGACTACATGCAATTCAAGACGGGCGACGTCGACCGCTGGCTCGGCGGCATGCGCAAGCTGCGCGCCAAGTACCCGGACGGCATCTGAGCGGCGGGGCCCGAGCCATGGCGGACGATGTCGAGATCGCCGCTGCTAAGCGCGGGCCAGAGCGGACCAAGCGCATCGGGATCGGCATGATCACGCGGGCGCGCGAGACCCGATCAACGATCCCTCGCCGGCAAAAATTGATGGTGAAAATAAAATGGTGTCAGACTCTATTTATTTCATTGTTATTATTTGTTTATAATGGTGTCTGACACCATTTATTGTAAGTGTCCGACTGAGGTTGGCTGGGTTCGCGGTCGCCGTTGGCGGCTAGGCCGGCGGGGACCTGAGGAAGTCGACCGTCTCGGTCGTGCCGTCGAGGTCGAGCCGGGCCTCGGTCGGCGCCATGCGCGAGATCACCTTGCCGCGGCGCACGACGTAGAGCCGCGTCGCGCGCAGCCGGATCGCCTCGATCGGGTCGCCGGCCTGCAGGACGACCAGATCGGCGTTGCAGCCGGGCTCGAGGCCATAGCCCTCGAGGTGGAGCAACTCGGCGCCGGTCTCGGTGACCGCGCGGAACATGGCGCGCAGCTCGTCGGTGCCGATCATATGGCCGACATGGGCCGCCATATGGGCGACCTCGAGCATGTCGTGGCTGCCCAGGCTGTACCACGGGTCCATCACGCAATCGTGGCCCAAGGCGACCGGGATGCCGTGCGCCAGCAGCTCGCGCACGCGGGTCATGCCGCGCCGCTTCGGGTAGGCGTCGTGGCGGCCCTGTATGACGATGTTGATCAGCGGGTTGACGATCGCCGCGACGCCCGCCTCCTTGATCAGCGGCAGCAGCTTGCTGACGTAGTCGTTGTCCATCGAGTGCATCGAGGTCAGATGCGAACCGACGACGCGGCCATGCAGCCCGAGCCGGTCGGTCTCGGCGGACAGGGTCTCGATGTGGCGCGAGGCCGGGTCGTCGGTCTCGTCGCAGTGCATATCGACCAGCAGGCCGCGCTGGGCGGCGATCTCGGTGAGCGCCGTCACCGAGGCGGCGCCGTCGGCCATGGTGCGCTCGAAATGCGGGATGCCGCCGACGACATCGACGCCCTTGTCGAGCGCCCTCGCGAGATTGTCCAGGCCGTCGGGCGCGCGGTAGATGCCGTTCTGCGGGAAGGCGACGAGCTGCAGGTCGATCCAGGGCGCGATCTCGGCCTTGACCTCGAGGAGCGCGTCGACCGCCGTCAGCGCCGCGTCGGAGACGTCGACGTGGCTGCGGATCGCCAGGGTGCCGCGCGCGATCGACCAGCGGCACAGCGCGTGCGCGCGCTGCTTGATCGCCTCGGGCGTCAGCGTCGGCGCCAGCTCGCCCCACAGCCGGATGCCCTCGAGCAGCGTGCCGCTCTGGTTCATCCTGGGCAGGCCGAGGCTGAGCGTCGCGTCCATGTGGAAGTGGCTGTCGACGAAGGGCGGCGTCACCAGATGGCCGGCTGCGTCGATCGCCTCGACGGCGTCGGCTTCGATCGCTGGCGCCAGCTCGGCAATCCGGCCGTCCTTGACGGCGATGTCGACGCCGCGGCGGCCGTCGGCGAGCGTCGCATTGCGAATTATCAGATCGAGCATGGCGGCTCCTCGGTAACGCGCGACCACAATACTTGCACCCTTGCCGCGTTCAAGGGCCGCGCGCGTCGGGACTTTGATCCGACGGGCCGACGTGTTTGATACCAAGGATCAGTGATAAAGACCCCTAGAGACGGCTTGCCGTGGTTCTCGGCTAGGCGCGCCCGTCGCGGCGATGCCCATGTATGGCAATAGGAGGGGCATCGCAAGACGGGCGGAACGACGTCCGCCAGTCTGATAGCGGGCGAGAGCCTCGGCAAGCCGCCCTCCGGGTCGCGTCCGCTTATCGCCGGCGGGCGCCAGGTTGCCTAGCCGATGCGCTGCATCGCCCGCGGCTCCCTTGCCTCACCGGCGAAAAGCGGACGCGATCTCTATGGGTCTTTATCACTGATCCTTGGTATGAGTAGCGGCATGGCAGTCCGGCGCCACCCCGTCACGACGATGATCCTCGCGCGGGTCGCGGTCGGCGTCGTCGCGCTGTTCGTCATCTCGTCGATGTTGTTCGTGGCGCTCGAACTGCTGCCCGGCGACTTCGCCGACGCCATCCTCGGGCGCGGCCGCACGCCGGAACGCCTGGCGGCGGTCCGCGAGGCCCTGGGCCTCGATCGCGCCGCACACCTGCGTTATGCCGATTGGGTGGTCGGCGCCCTGTCGCTGGATTTCGGAACCTCGTGGAAATGGGGTACCCCGGTTTGGCCGATCATCGCGCCACGCCTCTATAACTCTCTGCTGTTGGCGGCGCTGACGGCAATTTTTGCTGTGCCGCTCGGCCTTGTCCTCGGCGTCTATGCGGCGACCAAGAAGGGCACCCTTTTCGACCGCACGACCTCGCTCGGGACCCTGGTGCTGTTCGCCACGCCCGACTTCGTGCTGGCCTATTTCCTCGCCTTTATCTTGGTCGTCACGTTCCGGGTGTTTCCCGCCTTCACCGCATGGATGCCGGACATATCGTTGGGAGATAGGCTGTACGGCATGGCGCTGCCCACCTTGACGCTGACCCTGGTGTCGCTCGCCCCGATCATGCGCCTGACCCGGGCCAGCATTCTCAACCTCCTCGCCGAACCCTACATCGAGATGGCCCGACTCAAGGGCCTGACGCCGTGGCGGGTGATTACGCGCCATGCGCTGCCCAACGCGCTTGGCCCGATCATCAACGTCACGATCATGATCATCGCCCACCTGATCGTCGGCGTCGTCATCGTCGAGGTGTTGTTCACTTACCGGGGCCTGGGCAGCTTCATGGTCGAGTCCGTGGCGTCGCGCGACCTTCCCGTGGTCCAGGCCAGCGGCATGATCTTCGCGACGATTTACATTTTCCTGTTTCTGGTCGCCGATATCATCGCGCTGGCCAGCAACCCGCGGCTCCGCAATCCGGACCGGTGACGGAGGAACCGATGCCGCCGCCGAACCTCGTCTCGCCGACGCCGGCGACCGTGACGGCGGCGTCGTTGGAGGCCCTGTCGAGGCGCTGTAGAGGCGCGACCATTGGCGTGCCTGAAGGACAGCCCTTCAACCGACCGACGGCTCGATCTTGCGTCGTTTAAGGGGCTTTCTATTCCACCTTGATCATCATGGGTTTGCCGATATCGCCGACCTGGAAGACCAGTATCTCGAGATCGTCGGTCCCACTCAAATTCTTGCCGGTCATCGCGGCGTCGATATCCTCCGCGTACAGCTCGCCCGCGCCGAAGGTCTTGGTTTCACCGTCGAGCACGACGGTAAGCTCGCCCTCGAGCACATAGACAAAAACTGGGCCAGGATGAAGGTGCCGACCACCGACAAATTTGGCAGGGAGTGCGAGATGCTTGACGATCATTTCTTTGCCGTCAATCCCGGGAAGAGGCGCTTGATGGAGTGTCTTCACCATGGCTTTCGGTTTATATTCCTCTTGCGCATCAGCGGCTTGCAAACTCGCGAAACTCAACAAAAACGCCGATGCGAGTGCCATGCTGAATAGACATTTCGTGTACGTCATTTTCCCCCTCATCGACACTAGACCGGTAAATGCGATGCGCGCCCACCGTTCCGATTAGCCCACGAGGCGATGGGCGAAAGTCGATGCGTAAAATTTTGGCCCAGCCACCGTTGTGGTGTCTGGTATCGCCTCACGAACTCGTGAACGATAACAACCCGCACAACTTCGGGCAAGACGGAAGAGGTTTACCGACCATTTCGGATCCGGTCCGATCGATCAACGGACATTCGCATGGCTCGATAGGCGCACCTGTGCGGCGCGCGCTTGACCGCCATTCTCGATGCGCCGGTTCGATTTCGGCCATTCCAGATCAACCTATCTTCGGGAAGGTTCGGATGACGGGATGATCGCGAATGGCCATGTGAAATCGTCAACGTCGCAATTCGATCACCAGCCTGATGACGATCACCGCCGCGACGGCGCCCAGCAGCCAAAACACGATCTCCACCGGCATGCCGAGAACCATGGCGCCGGTCTCGGTCGACGGTTGCGCCGCCGTTTCCGCCGGTTGCTCTCCGAAGTCGCCAGCGAACACAGCGAGCGAGCTCGCCACCAGCGCCAACAATATCAGTTGGATGACGGCGCAGTCGATGCGCGACATGCCGCTATCGTCCCGGAGGAACGTGCCGATGCTGCGCGGCAAGTGTTCGTGTATCGCACCCGGTTCCTTGGACACAAGTTTGTCTCATGCGGCGGGCCTGAGTGACATCGCGGTGTGCCACGCCTGACGAGCTTGAGCGGGGCTCAGGTAGCCGTTCTTCTCCACGATCCACTGGGCATTGTACTGTTCGACGAACCCGCGGACGGCGTTCCGCAGCTCCGCGATGTTGCGGTAGATGCGGCCATGGATGATCTGTTCCTTGAGCGTGCGATTGAACCTCTCGGCGACGCCGTTGGTCTGGGGCTGTTCGACGAAGGCGTAGGACGGCTGGATGCCCCAGAACTTGATCTGGTTGGTGAAGTGGTCCGACAGATACTGGGAGCCGTGATCCATCCGCAAGGCCAGCCCCCGCGCCGCACCGGCGGAGGTCGAGGCATACAGCCTCGCAAGCCCCATGGAGATCGGCTGAAGGGCGGCGAAGCGGTCGCCTCGCTTGCACACATGCCAGCCGACGCACTCGGCGTTCCAATGCTCGATGGCGGTGAATATCCAGCCCCAGCCGTCGTCCACCGTGAACACCCGAACGCCGTCCGTGCCCCACATGAGGTTGGGGGCATGGGTGATGATCTCACCGACATGGGGATTTCCGCCACGGCGGCGGCAGCGATGGGGCGAGAGCAGGTTGTTCTCGCGCATCACCCGGAGCCCCCGCTTGCGGGAAACACGGATGCCACGACAGACCCGAAGCCGAGCCCAGACCTTGCGGTGTCCCTCGCCCTCCCAGGGGGATGCCTCCAGGTCGGCCTCGATGGCCACCAGCAGAGCCTCGTCCGAGATCGAGGGCTTCGGTCCCCGGCGCTTTGCTGGTGGGCGCTCAGCGGTGGCCTGCTGCCGGGATTTCATGGCGTAGAACGAGGAACGGGCAAAACCCCAGGCCGCACAGACCCGCTGGAGGCCGTAGGCCAAACCCGTGCCGGGAGAGGTGGCGGCACTCATCGCCGCGACCTCCGCCGCCCCAAAGGGCCGGACGTCTCCGTCTTGGCCTCCAGCAGTTCCACCTGCATGATCAACTCCCCGATCCGCTTCATGGCGATGTCCAGTTCCGCCTTCACCGGATCGCCCTTGCGTTCCTTGAGCGAGGCATCGATCCCGGCGATCGCCTTCTCACGCCACTGCTCGAGCCGGAAAATCTCCACGCCCAACTGCCGCGACAAAAGTTCCACCGGCTCGCCACGCAAAAGCCGCAGGGCAACCTCACGCTTGCGCGTCACCGTCCACCGCTGGCCAAGTCCCAGCGGGCCTGCCGGCGAAACCTGGCCCGGGGAAAACGTGGACGAGCCAAGCTCGCCCTCGTTTACCACAGGCCCATCAACAGCAACTTTGTTCTCAAAATTGTCGGTCATGTTCCGGTCCTCCTTGGACACTTCGATTAAGCCAATTCTGTGTCCAAGGAAATCGGGTCCGACTCAGCGGCAAGTGTTCGAAAATCGACGTCTTCATTATCCAGATGCGCTCGCCCTTTCAGGCGGCGTCGAGTTGCGGATGGTCATTTCGAGCGTGGCGGCTCCTCGGTTGCGCATGGCCACAATACTTGCGCCCTTGCCGCGTTCAAGGGCCGAGCCCCGACCGCGGAGAGAACAGCGGGGCCGGCAGGTACAGCATGGAGAGCTTGACAACCAACCCCCGAGTTAGAGAACGGCCTCGGCTACAAAGGGACATCCAGCATGCCGAGCCGCAATGTCGGCCCCGATGACGCTCTTCAGACAATCGCGCGGGATACGAAAACGGCGGCCCGCCTGCACCGCCGTCTCGCGGTAAGGCCGTCAGGTTGGTTCATTGTACGGTCACCTTGACTTCTTGAAGATGACCCGCGCTCAAGCGCCGCGCATGCCAATCTTATGGGATCAAGGGTGGCCGAACAGTCGGCGGCCCGCCCACTTGTCCCATTAGGACTGGTGCGGGCTGGCATAATCCGACCGAATCCAATCGATCGAATTATGCGCTAGCGTATTTCGATCAAGCAGCCCGCCTGCGCCGCCGCGCCCGGTGCGGCGGGTTGTTGGAATTTTCGGCCGTCGCGCGGGGAACGCCGCGCTTGTGCCAGGGCTTGCCGCCGGACTTGCCACCGGGCTTCTTGGATTTGTTGAAGGCGTCGGGCGCCGCCGCGGCGGGCGCGTCGCCGATCACCGTCAGGCGGCGTCGGATCAGGCGTTCGATGTCGCGCAGGTAACCGCGCTCGGTCGGGTCGCAGAACGACAGCGCGATCCCGCCGGCGCCGGCCCGTGCCGTCCGCCCGATGCGGTGGACATAGCTTTCCGGCTCGTTGGGAAGCTCGAAGTTGATGACATGGCTGACGCTGTCGACATCGATGCCGCGGGCTGCGATATCGGTCGCCACCAGGACCCGCGCGTCACCGGAGCGGAAGCGCTTGAGGGCGCGCTGGCGGGCCGCCTGGGACTTGTTGCCATGGATCGCCTCGGCGGCGACGCCGCTTTTGCCGAGCTTCTCGGCGACGCGGTTGGCGCGGTGCTTGGTGCGCGCGAACACGAGCACCCGTGACATCGCGGGATCGTCAAGGATGCTGGCCAGCAAGGCCACCTTGCCGCCGGCGTCGACGTGGTAGATGCTCTGCTCGAGGCGCTCGATCGGCGTCGCCTGGGGCGTCACCTCGACGCGCACCGGGTCGGCCAGAATCTCGCCCGAGAGGCGCGCGATTTCGGCCGGCATGGTGGCCGAAAACAGCAGCGTTTGGCGCTTCGCCGGCAAGGCCGCGGCGATCCTGCGGACGTCGCGCACGAAGCCCATGTCGAGCATCCGGTCGGCCTCGTCGAGGACGAAAAACTCGACCGCATCGAGCACCAGCTGCCGCTGGTTCATGAGATCGAGCAGGCGGCCGGGCGTGGCGATCAAGATGTCGACGCCGCGCGACAGGGAATTGACCTGCGGCCTCTGGCCGACGCCGCCCATGATCACGGTCTGGCGCAGATGCAGATCCTTGCCGTAGGCGCGGAACTCGTCGTTGATCTGGATCGCGAGTTCGCGGGTCGGCGCAAGCACAAGGGCGCGCGGACTGCGCCGCCCGCCTGCGCCGCGCTTTTGGGAAAGCTGGTGGAGGATGGGCAGCGCGAAGGCCGCCGTCTTGCCGGTGCCGGTCTGGGCGATGCCCAGCATGTCGCGGCCGGCGAGAAGTTCGGGGATTGCCCGCGCCTGGATCGGCGTCGGGGTGACGTGGTTTCTGTTGATCAACGCACGCTGGATCGGCTCGGCCAAGCCGAGTTCCGAGAATTTACTAATAGTCACTTAGGTATCCTTATGCGCCGGACAGCGCGGTGGGCGTTCTCGACGCGACCGCATCCCGGCGTTTTACCCTGCCCCGAGCGCGGCCGGAGCGGGAAGTTTCTTGGTTATTGTTCCCGGGAAATGGCGCCGCTGGCGGCGCTTCGCGCAATCGCGAGACAATCTATGCCGGAGAGATGGCCCTCCTCGTCCGAATTGTCAAGCGATTCGGTTTTTCATGCCCGGCGGCGAGGCCGGCCACCTGCCCCGAACCATGCTTGCGACGGGCGGATTGGGCGTCGGTCCGGATCGCGTTCAATCCGACGCCGGCGGGTCCGGCCGAAAGTCGCCGCTCTCGTTGAGAATGAAGTATGCGACGGAAGCCAGCTGCGAGTTGATTTGTCGGAGATCCTTGATCGCGTCGAGATGGATCGAACTCGTGCGGATGCTCGCGACCTGACCGGCCGCCAGACGAGCGAGGTGACGGTCGGAGCTTTCGCGTTCCAGTTCGCGAATGGCCGATTTTTCCGATAACAGTTCCCGCGCGCTTTCGACGTCGCTCGAAACCAGCACGTTCAGGGCCAGCTGCATGTTGGCCACGACACGGGCGTGAAGGTCGACGATCTCGCCCCAGCCTTCCTTGGAAAACTCCAGATCGCCTTCGGCCCGTTTGGTGGCGAGCCGCGTCAGGTTGCGCTCGATGATGTCGCCGATGTGCTCGAGCTTGATGTTGAAGTCGGACAACCGCATGCTCAGCGACGCCTCGTCCGAGGTAAGTTCCTTGCGACTGATTTTGGCGATATAGAGCTTGATCTCGTCGTACATTTTATCGACTTCGTCATCCATCTTGACGAGCCGGCCGATAGCCTCCCGGTCGGTCGTCTGAAACATGTCGATCGTGCGGCGCAGCATGGCCTCAACCTTGTCGGCCATGCGCAGCACTTCGCGGCTTGCACAGGCCAGCGCCAGTCGCGGTGTATCGATAACCGTGACGTCGAGATAACTCGGATTTTCCCATTCCTTGCCGTCGGCGGTCTCGTCGGCGGTGCTGGGTTTCAGAAGGCGGCCCGTCACGGCCGAAACGACATCCGTCAGCGGTAGGAAAAAGAGCGCAAGGACCAGGTTGAACGCGCTGTGGAAATTGGCCACCTGTCGTGACGGCTCGCTGCCAAGATAGGCCGCGAGGTGCGGGGTAATCGTCGGCAACAGCCACAGCAACGCCAACGCCCCGACGACACGCATCAGCAAATTGCCCAAGGGTATTCGCCGAACTTCGGGCTCGTTTTTCAGCGTCATGAAAAACGGGATCAGGCCAGAGCCCACGTTGGCGCCCAACACCAGGACGAAGGCGAGGCCGACTGGAACGACCGCGCTCGCCGCCAGGGACATGATCAACAGGACCATGGCGACACTGGAGTGCGCCAACCAGGTCACCACGGCCGCAAGCACGAAAGCCGTCACCGGATCGTCAGCAAAAAAGCCGATGACCGCGGGCAGCGCTTCGCTTTCGCGCAGCGGTCCCGATGCACCGACGATCATCTTCAGCGACACCAGCATCAGGCCGATGCCGATCAGGATCCGGCCCATATGCCGCAGCTTGCGCTGCTTGGCGATCTGAAACAGCATGACGCCGACGACCAGCAACACCGGCGCCAGCCATGAGAGGTCGAAGGACAGAACCTGGACGACGGCGGTCGAGCCGAGATCGGCGCCCAACATGATGGCCAGCGCCGGGGTCGTCGCCAACATGCCGCTCTGCGCGAAGGAGACCGTGAGCAGCGCCGTCGCCGTCGAGCTCTGCAGCACGGTCGTGACACCGAGCCCGGCCAGCAACGCGGAAACCCGGTTGCGGACCGAAATGGTCAGCGCCTGCTGCAGGCGTTGACCGTAAGCGCGTTCGATGCCCGTGCGCACCAAGCGGGTCGCCCATAACAGGAGCGCGACGCCACCGCCTATTTGAATGAACAGATCAAAACCCGTCACGGCCGAATTCTAGTCTTTGCCAAGGATTGGCCTGTCAGTAGACAATTCAACCGTCATTGTCACTGATCCTCGGTATAAATCGGCGACGCTGCGGCGTCAGGCCGGGTTGCGGCCCAGGAACTCGCTCAGCAGATCGCTCACCGTCTGGGGCGCTTCGGTCAGGATCGAGTGGCGCAGGCCGTCGAGGATGTGCAGCTCGGAGCCGGCGATGCATTCGTGCATGAGGCGCGACATGCGCGGCGTCGAGCCGAGGCCGGTGGCGACCAGCGTCGGCGCCTGGATGTTCGCCAGTTCGTCGATCATCTCGGCGGTCGCCAGGACGCGATAGGCCGCGGCGTAGGCTTGCGGGTCGTTGCGCTGGTTCTGCGCCTTGGCCTCGGCGATGACGTCGGGGTTGTCGCGCAGATAATCATCGGTGAACCAGCGCGTCAGCGACTTCTCGAAGTGATCACCCGGCGCGCCAGATTCGACGACCTCGAGCCGGGTGGCGACGCGGGCGCGCTCCTCCTCGGTGCGTCCGGCGATCGCGCTGAGCAGCACCAGCCGGTCGAGGCATTCCGGAAAGTCGAGCGCGAAGCGCTGGCCGATCAGGCCGCCGAGCGAGAAGCCGGCCAGGTGGCAGCGCGCGACGCCCAGCGTATCCATGAGGCCGGCGAGGTCAGCGGCGAAGTCCTCGACGCTGTAGGGGCCGGGCGGCTTGTCGGTCGCGCCGTGGCCGCGCAGGTCGTAGGCGATACAGCGGAACCGCCCGCGCAGCCGCGCGACGACGCCGTCCCAGGAGTCGAGCTGCGCCCCGACGCCGTGCACCAGCACGAGATCGGGCCCGGCGCCGTCGATCCGATAACGCATGCGAATGCCGTTGGCTTCGATGAACGGGTCCATGGCGAGAAGTCCGGTCCTATTTTTCGAGGTCGGAGACGTAGCTGGACCACGCCTGGGGCTGCTGCGCGACGGGTGCTACATGGCCGCCCTCCTCCATATCGACATAGACCCCGAACTGGTCGAACGCACGCTCCTTGAAGTAGCGCTCGAGAGCGTCACGGATCTGCCGATGGACGAGGCGGTCCCACGGCATTTCGTTCTCGGCGAACAACCGAGCCTCGTCCGAGGCGGGCGGACCCGAGAGCGTGCCCCGGTAGACGATGTGGACCGCGTCATCGTGCGGCGTCTCGTAGACCGAATAGATGAAGTTGACGTCGATGGCGGTCCCCAAGCCCTTGACAAAGCGGGCCAGCGCGGCAAGGCCGCCGCGCTCGCCGCGCGCCAATGCGACGCCCGGAAGCGTCCAGCGGCGCTCGCCGTCGACGTCGACCGCACGCAGCAGAATCGCGTCCCCGAAGTCGGCGATGCAATCGACGGTGACACTCTTGCCTTGGGGCCTGAAGACGGCGTCGTGCTGCGCGCCGAACGACACGTAGGTGCCCTGGCAGAAGGCGAGCGGGCGGCCGGCGCCGGTGCCGAAATCGGCGACCCGGCCGATCAGGATGATGTGGTCGCCGGCCTCGACGATGCGCTCGGTCGCGCAATCGAGCCAGGCGAGGCTCGCGTCGATGACCGGCGCGCCGCCGATGCCGAGGCGGTAGTCGACGCCGGCGAACTTGTCGGGTGATTTTGACGCGAAGCGATCCGAAAGGTCACGCTGGGCGTCGCTCAGCACGTTGATCGCGAATCCACCGGGCCCCTGGAAGGTGTCGTAGCTCGCCGAGCCGCGCGCGATGCAGGCCAGCACCAGCGGCGGGTCGAGCGAAACCGAAGTGAACGAGTTCGCCGTCAGGCCGCGCGGCTGACCGTGGGTGTCGATCTTGGTGATGATCGTGACGCCGGTGACGAACATGCCGAGCGCGCCGCGCAACGCGCGGGTCCGCGCCGCGTCCCAAGGCGCCGACGCCTCGCTATTCCCCATGATGTACCTCTGCGGGCTCGCTCCCTGACTCGTGGTTTATGCGGCATCGTAATATCAAGGATCAGTCTCGGTGTATCGCACCCGGTTCCTTGGACACAAGTTTGTCTCATGCGGCGGGCCTGAGTGACATCGCGGTGTGCCACGCCTGACGAGCTTGAGCGGGGCTCAGGTAGCCGTTCTTCTCCACGATCCACTGGGCATTGTACTGTTCGACGAACCCGCGGACGGCGTTCCGCAGCTCCGCGATGTTGCGGTAGATGCGGCCATGGATGATCTGTTCCTTGAGCGTGCGATTGAACCTCTCGGCGACGCCGTTGGTCTGGGGCTGTTCGACGAAGGCGTAGGACGGCTGGATGCCCCAGAACTTGATCTGGTTGGTGAAGTGGTCCGACAGATACTGGGAGCCGTGATCCATCCGCAAGGCCAGCCCCCGCGCCGCACCGGCGGAGGTCGAGGCATACAGCCTCGCAAGCCCCATGGAGATCGGCTGAAGGGCGGCGAAGCGGTCGCCTCGCTTGCACACATGCCAGCCGACGCACTCGGCGTTCCAATGCTCGATGGCGGTGAATATCCAGCCCCAGCCGTCGTCCACCGTGAACACCCGAACGCCGTCCGTGCCCCACATGAGGTTGGGGGCATGGGTGATGATCTCACCGACATGGGGATTTCCGCCACGGCGGCGGCAGCGATGGGGCGAGAGCAGGTTGTTCTCGCGCATCACCCGGAGCCCCCGCTTGCGGGAAACACGGATGCCACGACAGACCCGAAGCCGAGCCCAGACCTTGCGGTGTCCCTCGCCCTCCCAGGGGGATGCCTCCAGGTCGGCCTCGATGGCCACCAGCAGAGCCTCGTCCGAGATCGAGGGCTTCGGTCCCCGGCGCTTTGCTGGTGGGCGCTCAGCGGTGGCCTGCTGCCGGGATTTCATGGCGTAGAACGAGGAACGGGCAAAACCCCAGGCCGCACAGACCCGCTGGAGGCCGTAGGCCAAACCCGTGCCGGGAGAGGTGGCGGCACTCATCGCCGCGACCTCCGCCGCCCCAAAGGGCCGGACGTCTCCGTCTTGGCCTCCAGCAGTTCCACCTGCATGATCAACTCCCCGATCCGCTTCATGGCGATGTCCAGTTCCGCCTTCACCGGATCGCCCTTGCGTTCCTTGAGCGAGGCATCGATCCCGGCGATCGCCTTCTCACGCCACTGCTCGAGCCGGAAAATCTCCACGCCCAACTGCCGCGACAAAAGTTCCACCGGCTCGCCACGCAAAAGCCGCAGGGCAACCTCACGCTTGCGCGTCACCGTCCACCGCTGGCCAAGTCCCAGCGGGCCTGCCGGCGAAACCTGGCCCGGGGAAAACGTGGACGAGCCAAGCTCGCCCTCGTTTACCACAGGCCCATCAACAGCAACTTTGTTCTCAAAATTGTCGGTCATGTTCCGGTCCTCCTTGGACACTTCGATTAAGCCAATTCTGTGTCCAAGGAAATCGGGTCCGACTCAAGGATCAGTCTCGGTAGTCCGGCGTCTCGCGGTCCAGTTGGCGCTTGAGCGCGTCGAACAGGAGCTTCGCGGCCTCGGCCCGGTAGCCGCCGACATCGCGGTTGTGCGTCCGGTCGAGCACCGCCTGGGGGATCATCGCCGGTGTCTTGCCCGAGACCGCGACGCGGTACTGCTTGGCGCAGATGCGCTCCATGTAGTGCATGTCGTTGAAGGCGTCGGCGACGGTCTCGCCGACCGTCGTGAGGCCGTGGTTGCGGCTCAGCAGGATCGGCTTGCCGTCGAACGCCCGCGCCATGCGCTCGCCCTCGTCGGTGTCAAGCGCGATGCCCTGGTAATCGTCGTCATACGCGACGCGGTCGAGAAAGCCCATGCTGTCCTGGTCGATCATCTCGACCCGGCCGTCCTCGATGTCGGCGAGCCAATTGCAGTGCGGCGGGTGCGCGTGGATCACGCAGTTGGCCGCCGGGACCAACTCGTGGATTTTCGAGTGGATGCAAAGCGCGGTGCGCTCGACGTAACCCTCGCCCTCGATCAGCGTGCCCTCGGCGTCGACGACGATCAGATTGCTCGCGGTCACCTCGGACATCAACAGGCCGTGCGTCTTGACCAGGAAGCGGCCGGGCGCGCCCGGCACGGTCAGCGTGAAATGGTTCCAGATGCCGTCGTCGTAGCCGTAGCGGGCCGCCAGGCGGTAGGCGGCGGCCAGGTCGACGCGGGCCTCGCGCACCGGGTCGGGGCCGGTCTCGAGCTTGATGGGCGTGGCGGTCATCGCGGTCTCCTGTCGATTGGTATTAGCATCGAATCGTCGCGCGGCGCATCACGCGCCTGAAGCCGTGGCCGTCGCGCGCCGCGCCGAGATCGTCGCTGAGCACCCTGTGCACGATGCAGCGGTTGTCCCAGATGGCGATCGAATTCGGCTGCCATTGAAAGCGGCAAGTGAATTCTTCGCGCGTCGCATGGTGCTCGAGGTGGTCGAGGATCATGCGGCTCTCCTCGGCTGTCATACCCTCGATCTGCCAGCAATATGAGGGGCTGATGAACAGCGAGGTGCGGCCGGTCACCGGATGGACACGGATCAGCGGGTGGGGACGAATTTCGCGCTTCGCACCTTTGCGCTCGGCAAGGCTCATGCCCTTGTAGTTCTGCGAATGGTCGCTGGGTTCGTGCGAATCGTGAATGCCGCGCGCGCGCTCGACGATCGCCTTCATACCGTCCGAGAGTGTCTCGTAGGCGAGGTACATGTTGGCGAACACGGTGTCGCCGCCGACCGGCGGCACCTCGAGACCGTGCAGCACGGCGCCGAGCGGCGGCTCCTCGCGGAACGACATGTCGGCATGCCATCCATGGCCGAAGTTGCGAACTTCGTCGGGCATCTTGACGATCTCGATCAACTCGGGGAAACCGTCGATGCCGTTGACGAAGGGATAGGGCTCGAGTTCGCCGAAATGGCGCGAGAAGGCGACATGTTGCTCGGGCGTAATGTTTTGGTCGCGGAAGAAGATCACCAGGTGTTCGTGGAAGGCGTCGTGGATCGCTGCCCAGGTCCGGTTGTCGAGCGGTCGCGCGAGATCGACGCCGTGGATCTCGGCGCCGATCGCCGAGGCGCTGGGACGAACCTCGATAAGGCCATCGGTCATACCACAAGGCTCCCTGAACGCGTCATGGGTTTCACGTCGTTTGTCACGCCTATCTTTTGCCTCCGGCGAAACCGCGAGTCAACGCACGATACGTAAGAAACTATAGCCCGACGTACGTATCGAACGCAGGAAAATCGGTCGACTGTGCCGGCCGCCGAGCCGCGCCAAGCGGCCGTCCAAATATCTAACGGTTCACCCTGCCGACCATTCCCTGTAGGAAGAAGGCGGGGAGGAAACGCAATGGCGAGTGATCAGAGATTCCAGCAGGTCGATGCGGCAGTGGTGCCGCGTTTCGCCGATGTCGCGACATTCATGCGCACCCGGCGCCACGAGATCTCGGCCGATGTCGACATCGGCCTGATCGGCGTGCCGTTCGACATCGGCGTCAACTTCCGCGCCGGCGCGCGCCAGGGGCCGGCCGGCGTGCGCGAGGCCTCGCGCCTGATCCGAAAATCGCACCCGACCAGCGGCATCGCGCCGTTCGAGCTGTGCAACGTCGCCGATCTGGGCGACGCGCCGGTCAACCCGCTCAGCCTCGACCGCTCGATCGAGATGATCGAGGCGTTCTTCGCCGAGGTGCACGCCGCCGACATCGCGCCCATCGCGATCGGCGGCGACCACACCATCCCGGTGCCGATCCTGCGCGCGATCGCCAAGCAGGCGCCGGTCGGCATGGTGCATTTCGACGCCCATCCCGACACGCTCGACGAGCTGTGCGGCACCAAGATCAACCACGCGACCTTCCTCAGGCGGGTCCACGAGGAAGGCCTGGTCGATGCGAAACGGGTCATCCAGATCGGCCTGCGCGGCAGCCGCTTCGGCGCCGACGACCTCCAGTTCGGCTACGACGTCGGCTATACCATCGTCACCATGGACGAATACGAGGAGATGGGCCGCGCCGCGGTGATCGAGATGATCCACGAGACGCTCGGCGAGGGTCCGGTCTACATCTCGCTCGATATCGACGGCCTCGACCCGACCTTCGCGCCGGGCACCGGGGTGCCCGAGATCGGCGGGCTGATCCCGCGCGACGTCCAGGTCATCCTGCGCTCGCTGTCGGGCAAGGACGTCGTCGGCGCCGATATCAGCGAGGTCGCGCCGTGCTACGACCCGACTGGCATCACTTGCGTCACCGCGGCCAACCTGATGTTCGAGATCCTCTGCGTCATGGTGGCGGGCCGCCTGCGCACGAGCTGACCACCAGATGCGCGACCATGTCGGCTACGGGCCGAACCCGCCGGATCCCCAGTGGCCGGGTGGCGCGCGGCTCGCCCTCAACCTGGTGGTCAACTACGAGGAGGGCGCCGAGTACGGCCCGCTCGAGGGCGACGGCTTCGCCGAGTCGATCCTTTCTGACATCGCGCCATCGCCGCCGCTGCCTGGCTTACGCAACCGCAACATCGAATCGCTTTATGAATACGGCAGCCGGGTCGGCATTTGGCGGGTGTTGCGGCTGTTCAAGCAGCGCGGCATCGCGCCGACCATGTATCTGGTCGGCCGCGCGCTCGAGCTCAACCCGGCGGTCGGCGAGGCGGTCGCCGAGGCCGGCTGCGACACGGTCTGCCACGGCTGGCGCTGGGTCGATTACCTCGAGATGGACGAAGCCCAAGAGCGCGAGCACATCGCGCGCACCGTCGAGACGATCGAGCGGCTGACCGGCACCCGCCCGCTCGGCTGGTACACCGGCCGGCCGAGCCCGAACACCCGGCGCCTGGTCGTCGAGCACGGCGGCTTCCTGTTCGACAGCGACGACTACAACGACGACCTGCCTTATTGGGTCGACGTCGGCGGCCGGGATCATCTGGTCATCCCGCACAGCTTCGACAACAACGACAGCCGCTTCGCGCGCGGCTCGGGGCTGGAGACCGCCGACCAGCTGTTCGCCTATCTGCGCGACGGCTTCGACTGGCTCTACGCCGAGGGCGCCGAGCGGCCGGCGATGATGACCGTGTCGATGCACTGCCGGCTGATCGGCCGCGCCGGCCGCATCGCCGGCCTGGCGCGCTTTCTCGATCACGTGCTGGCGCATGACCGCGTCTGGATCTGCCAGCGCACAGAGATCGCCCAGCACTGGCACGCGACCCACGGTCGCTAGCCCCGATTGGGGCTTTGTCTTCTGTCCGGATATCGGGTTAGAGTTGTCGCTGCGGCGGGCATCGCCGCCTTTGTGTGGGGGGAGGCAACGATGCGGCATATCATGCTGTGGGTAATGGTGTTGGTCTTCGGCGTCTGGAGCGCCGTCGCGAGCGCCCAGGTCGAGCCGGCCGATTCGAACATCAAGGCGGTGATGGGCGACCTCGACCGCTTCGAGAAGCAGGCCGAGGGTATCCAGCCGGGCAAGAAGTCCGCGGTCAAGCGGATCGAGAAGCTTCTCAAGCTGACCGAGCAACGGCTCGATAATTCGACCAACAAGGACCACGCGTCCTGGGCGGCGGCCAACGACCGGCTGCAGGCGCTCAAGCAGGCACTGGTCGATCTCGCCGCCGGTAAGACGCCGAGCGCTGCGCCTGCCGCCGCCGAAGCGCCGGCCGAGGCGACCACGACCGAGGCGCCCGCGACGACGACCGAGGCGCCGGCGACGACCGAAGCGCCGGCCGAGGCGACGACGACCGAAACCCCGGCCGAGCCCGCCGCGACCGAAACGACGACGACCGAGACGCCCGCGGCCGCGCCGGCCGATCTCACATCACTTGAGCAGACGCAACTCAGGCGCGTCCAAAAGGAAACCAAACGGGTGGCCGGTGCCATCCAACGCGCCGATCTCGTCGCGCTTCAGGGCCAAGCCGAGCAAGACCGTCTGCGCGCGATGATCGAGGCGCAGCGTGGCAAGCTCGGCGAACACAGCCGCCAAGACCACCCCGACGTCCAGGCCCACGCCGCCGAGATCGACAAGCTCGACGGGCTCTTGGACCAGCGGATCGCGGCCGCCGGCAACGAGCTGACGCCCGAGGAAAGCGAAGCGGTCGAGGCCGCCGCGGTACGCATCGACAGGGCGTGGAAGGCTGTCAAGAGCGCCAATCCCGGCCTCCTGCAGCCCGAAGGCGAGCCGGCCAAATGGAACGCCGGCTATGACAGGATCCACAAGCTACACACCGAGCTGCCGAAACAGGATCATCCGAGGGTCAAGGAGATCGGCGGCTGGCTCGCCGAGGTCCGCACCATGCTCGACGAGAAGCTCGCCTACGCCGAGAAGCTGACCGCCGAGTACGGCCAGATCCTGGCGCGCTTCGATTCGATCAATGGAAAATACATCGGCAAGAATCTGCCCGACCCGCTCGACAAGCCGTTGACCGAGGTAACGACGCGCGTCTGGGTCGAGACCATCGTCGCGGTGATGGGCGATCTCGATACGGACGCCGCCTGGCTCGATTCGATCAAGCGCCTCAACATCGTCGACAAGCAGAAGCTGTCGAGCGCCATCTTTTGGGTCGGCACCAAGGCCCGGCGCGATCTGCAGAAGATGCTCGACGATGCCGCTGGGTTCGTCGAAGGCTGGGCGAAGACGGCCGAGCGTATGGCGGAATTCATCGAGGGGATCGACGTCAACGACCGCAACGACGTCGCCAACAAGCTGCTCGGCGAGGGCAAGTTCGAGGAGACCGTCGAGGGCCTGCGGAACGGTCTGCACGACATCGCCATGGCCAAGGTCTTCGAGGACGCGCTCGACCAGGACACGTCGCAGCGCGACGCCCAGCGCGCGCGACACGAGGCGGCGCAGGAGCGCTTCGAGGAGCTCGTCGAGGTCGCGCTCAACGACATCCGCATGCCGAAGTCGCGCTCCGACGACGACGAGCTCCTGGAGATCGCCGCCGAGGTGCTCAAGGACCCGAAACACGGCGTCAATCCGTACCTACGCATGGTCGTCAGCTACGACGTCCATCGCAAGGAGAAGCGCGAGGGCTATATCGATCCGGGCACGGTCTACACCACGGTGTCGATCTACCATTACGTTTGGGACGAATACAACGTGACCACCGCCGAGAAGGTCGGCGACAAGTTCTACATGCACGTCAACAAGCTGAAGTACTTCCACAGTGGCGACGCGACGACGCCGACCGGCCGCTGGATCCTGGCGACGCGCTTCAAGTCGAGCCAGATCCTCGAGGAGAACATCGACGAGTAGCGACGGCTCGTACCGAGGATCAGATCGTCAGCTCGCCGGTCAGTACGGTGACGGCGTCGCCGCCGACCTTGACCGTCTCGATGTCGTCGCGCGGGCCGACGACCTCGACGTAGGCGTCGCCCGGCCGCGCGATCCAATGGCCCTGCTGGGCGGTGAAGCGCGGCGTGTCGATCAGCCCGTAATGCCACAGATAGGCCGCCATGCCGCCGGTCGCCGAGCCGGTGAACGGATCCTCGACGATCTCGGGCGGCGCGTCGAAATCGCGCGCGAAGGTGTTGCCGGCCGCCGTCGCGCCTTCGCGGCAGAACAGGTGCAGGCTGGAAAATCCGTGCGCCCGCTTGAGCGCCGCGAGCGCCGCGATGTCCGGCCACGCGCGGCGCAGCGCGTCGAGGCCGGTGACTGGCACCATGAGCTGCGGCGTCCCGGTGCTGACGATCTGCAGTGGCACGCCGGCGACCAGGTCAGCCTCCTCGAGGCCGATCGTCGCGAGCACCGTGGGCGTGTCGAGCACCGCCAGGAACTGGGGTTTCATCTGCGACATGGTGACGCGGGTCGCCACCCCGCCGTCCGCCACCACCTCGACCGGAATGACGCCGGCGCCGATCTCGAGCGAGACCGTCGTCGCGCCGCCCGGGAGCGCGAGCCGTCCGGTCTCGACCAGCGCGTGCAGGGTCGCGACGGTCGGGTGGCCGGCCAGCGGAATCTCGTCGGCGAGCGTGAAATAGCGCGCCCGGACGTCGGACCGCCGGGGCGTCAGCACGAAGCTGGTCTCGGCCAGGTTCATCTCGCGCGCGATGGCGAGCAGGGTGGCGTCGTCGAGGTCGTCGGCGTCGAACACGACGGCGCAGGGGTTGCCCGCGAGCCGGGTCCGCGTGAAGGCGTCGACCTGCATGAACGGGTAGCGCCGCGCCGGCCCACTCATTGGGGCTTGGTCGAATTGGTCGCGCGGCCGACTGCGATGAGGCGGCCCTCATGGGTCTCGACGTCGACGTCGGCCACGGCGATGGTGCGCCCGGCGCGCCGCACGCGCGCCTTGGCGATCAAGTCGACGTCGCCCGCCATGCGCAGATAGTCGACCGCGAGATTGATCGTCGGCACGCCGCCGGTGTCGCATTTGATCGCCACGGCGAAGTCGCCGGCGACGTCGATGAAGGTCGCGATGACGCCGCCGTGGTGGCCGGGCGCCTTGTCCGAGCGCCGGTATTCGGGCGCGAAGGGCAGGCGGAACCGGGCCGTACCGGCCGCCTTGTCCCAGCTCTCGAGTTCCATGCGCACGACGCTCTCGAAGGGCGTGCGCTTCTGCCAGCCACGCCACAGGCGCTCGGGGTCGATGATCTCGGTCATGGCTGCGCGATTACCTCTCCATAATTCGCTCGGGGTTCGGGTTGCGTCTGCCGAAACACCGTCCGTCATGCCGGCCGGAGCATAACGTCCCTGGCCGGGCGAACATAGCCGGCTGGCGCAATATTTGTTCTTGACCATACGATCAATTTTTAATCAAATGATCAAAATTTGGCGATGCCAACGGTTCGATCTGCCGGGTTCGCCAAGGCAACGGGGGCGTGGCTGCGAAAGGGGAGGCTTCGATGGCCAAGGACGCGAACCAACGGGACGTCGCCGCCGGCCGTCTCACGGCCGAGGACTACACCGCCAACTTCGCCGACCTCCATTCGCCATTGAACCGGCATCAGGCTGTGGTCGAGGCCGAGCGCTGCTACTTCTGCGACGGCGCGCCGTGCACGACCGCCTGCCCGACCGGCATCGACATCCCGATGTTCATCCGCCAGATCGCGACGGGCAACCCGCATGGCTCGGCCGAGACGATCTTCAGAGAGAACATCATGGGCGGCATGTGCGCGCGGGTCTGCCCGACCGAGACGCTGTGCGAGGCGGTCTGCGTGCGCAACACCGCCGAGGACAAGCCTATCGAGATCGGCCTGTTGCAGCGCTATGCCACCGACGCGCTGATGGCGACCGGGCGCCAGCCGTTCGAGCGCGGCCCAGCTACCGGCAAACGCATTGCCGTCGTCGGCGCCGGCCCGGCCGGCCTCGCCTGCGCCCACCGCCTCGCCGTGCGCGGCCACGAGGTCACCATTTACGAGGCCAAGGCGAAGCCCGGCGGGCTCAACGAGTTCGGCATCGCCGCCTACAAGACGATCGACGGTTTCGCCCAACGCGAGGTCGAATACATCCTCGGCATCGGCGGCATCGCCGTCGAGTACGGCAAGGCGCTGGGCGATGGGGTGACGCTGGCCGGGCTACGCCGCGACTTCGACGCGGTGTTCCTCGGCCTTGGCATGGGCGCGGTCAACGCGCTCGGCCTCGAAGCCGAGGACGCCGAGGGCGTCGAGGACGCGGTCGCCTACATCGCCGATCTGCGCCAAGCCGACGACTACGCCACGCTGCCGGTCGGCCGCCGCATCGTCGTCGTCGGCGGCGGCATGACGGCGATCGACATTGCCGCGCAGACCAAGCGGCTCGGCGCCGAGGACGTCACCATCGTCTACCGGCGCGGCCGCGAGAAGATGAACGCGAGCGATTACGAGCAGGCGATCGCGCAGACCTCGGGCGTCAAGATCAAGCACGACGCCCAGCCGGTCCGCCTGATCGGCGAGAGCGGCCGCATCGAGGCGATCGAGTTCGAGTACACGCGCGCGGACGGCGATGGCCGCCTCGAGGGCACCGGCGAACGCTTCACGATTGCCGCCGACGTGGTATTCAAGGCGATCGGGCAGAAACTGGTGCCCGAGCCGCTCGAAGGCGACGACGCCGCGCTCGACATGATCGCCGGCCGCATCGCCGTCGACGACCAGCGGCGCAGCTCGCTGGCCGGCGTCTGGGCCGGTGGCGACTGCGTCGCGGGCGGGGCGGACCTGACGGTCGCCGCGGTCGAGGACGGCAAGATCGCGGCGCATTCGATCGACGACGCCCTGAGCGGCGCCGGCTGAGCCGCCGGCGCCGCGGGGCGCAGACAACGGGAGACCAAGCCATGGCCGATATCCGCAACGACTTCGTCGGTATCAAGTCGCCCAACCCCTTCTGGTTGGCGTCGGCGCCGCCGACCGACAAGGAATACAACGTGGTGCGCGCCTTCAAGGCGGGTTGGGGCGGCGGCGTCTGGAAGACGCTCGGCGAGGACCCGCCGATCGTCAACGTCAACGGGCCGCGCTATGGCGCCATCCATTCGGGCGACCGCCGCGTCATCGGCTTCAACAACGTCGAGCTGATCACCGACCGACCGCTCGACGTCAATCTGCGCGAAATCAAGCAGGTCAAGCGTGACTGGCCCGACCGCGCGGTCGTCGTTTCGCTCATGGTGCCCTGCGAGGAGGCGGCCTGGTAGCGCATGCTGCCGATGGTCGAGGACACCGGCGCCGACGGCATCGAGCTCAATTTCGGCTGCCCCCACGGCATGTCCGAGCGCGGCATGGGCGCCGCGGTCGGCCAGGTGCCCGAATATGTCGAGATGGTCGCGCGCTGGTGCAAGCAACACTCGCGCATGCCGGTCATCGTCAAACTGACGCCGAACATCACCGACGTCCGGTTTCCCGCGCGCGGCGCGATGAACGGCGGCGCCGACGCGGTCTCTCTGATCAACACGATCAACTCGATCGTCGGCGTCGACCTCGACCGCATGGCGCCCGAGCCGAACACCGACGGCAAGGGGACCCACGGCGGCTATTGCGGCGAGGCGGTCAAGCCGATCGCGCTCAGCATGGTCGCCGAGATCGCCCGCGACCCGGAGACCAACGGCTTGCCGATCTCGGGTATCGGCGGCATCACCGACTGGCGCGACGCGGTCGAGTTCATGGCGCTCGGCGCCGGCAACGTGCAGGTCTGCACCGCCGCCATGGTCTATGGCTTCCGCATCGTCGAGGACATGATCGCGGGCCTCGAGGCGTGGATGGACGACAAGGGCTATGCCCGGCTCGACGATTTCGTCGGGCGCGCCGTGCCGAACGTCACCGACTGGCAGTACCTGAACCTGAACTACGTCGTGAAGGCGCGCATCGACCAGGATATGTGCATCAAATGCGGGCGCTGCTACATCGCCTGCGAGGACGCCTCGCACCAGTCGATCACGGCGTCGAAGAACGGCGAGCGCTACTTCGACGTCATCGACGAGGAATGCGTCGGCTGCAACCTGTGCGCCAGCGTCTGCCCGGTCGAGGGCTGCATCTCGATGGTCGAGATGACCGAGGGAGTCGACCCCAGGACCGGCCGGCCGATCGACCGGAGCTACGCCAACTGGACGACGCATCCCAACAACCCGAACCGCGTCGCCGCCGAGTAGCGTAGGCCGCACGCTGTTGCAGCGACTCGCCGGCGCGGTCATCCCATACCGGTTTTTCCTCATGCTGCCCTACGTGCTGAGCATCGTCGCCATGGTCGTCATGCGCGCCGTGCGACCGACCCCAAGGCGCTGCTGGTGCCGTTCCGCCGCGGCGAGCGGATTTAGGCGTCGCGCTCATCCGTATTGGCGTCGGCTGGGTGGCGCCCATGTCGGCAATCGGCCGCATAGCGGCCGTCGTTGTGGAAACCGCGCGACGTCCAAACATGACCCTGCGCAGGCATCGGGCATCTTGCGTCGGTGCACACAAAGGCGACTGGCGAACCCGTCAACCTAGATTTCCTCGCGAGTGGCCTTGCTGGCCGCGTCAAGGATATGAAAATTCCTCGGGTCCGCTGCCACGATCTCGGGCATTAGCACGCGGCACAGTCGCTTGAGGAAAGTGTCGATCCGAAGGTTGCCCAGGAGCGGCTGGGGCATACCACGATCGCGCTGCCGTTGGACCTCTACTGACCCGTCATGCCGGGAATGCAAGAGGATGCTGCGGCGAGGGTAGACAGGGCTCTCAAATCTGCGCTAGGTAGGCGCGCCAAGCATGAAACTCAGACCTCATGCGACCAATTGGTGACCATTTGTTGGCTTTGCGAACCTCTCGTTCTGAAAAATCCAACAAATTCAACAGCGGAGGGGTGCCGGAGTGGTCGAACGGGGCGGTCTCGAAAACCGTTGTGCGCTTTGCGTACCGTGGGTTCGAATCCCACCCCCTCCGCCACAACTAAGTAACTGATATTACATTGTTTTTTGAATTCTCGATATCTTGGGAATCTTCGCGTAGTTTCCGAAGGTTAGGCCGATAACGCAATCCGGTTGTGGCTTTGTGAGACCGGGGAGGTGCCGCAAACGGGCGGCTGACTGCGCCGAAGTCTCTTACGCCAGTTTTGGTGGTGCCCCAAGTGGCCCGCTGCGGGCACCGTGGAGCCTCCTCCAGTCCGGAATCGTATCGCCTTGCCAGGCTGGCGAGAGGCGTTGGTTCGTTTTCGGAAAGATGCGTCAAGTGATCCCGAGGGCCGAGATCTGGTCCTGCCATGCGCTCGGCAGCTTGGTACGCAGTGAGAGCTGTTTTGCCGTGAGTTCAGGAGGGTGGCGATCGTGCAACACCGCCTTCACGACATCCGGGGCGAGAAAGCCGAGCCTGACGATGCGGCTGAAGTAGGAGCGCCCGACACCGGCTTGCCGCGCGAGATCGCTCATCGTGCGACCTTGGGCTTCGAGCATCATCTCGCGATAGCGATGCGCCTGGGCGAGGAGCCTCAGCATGCTGCGGTCCGGCGTTCCCCGCGACCGGCCGCCCGCACCGTCAATCAGCAACTTGATCTCCATGCCCGCCCGCTTCAGCTTTGCGGAGACGTTGAGGTCGAGCGTTGGCTCGACATCTGCTGGCGCCTGGTCGATCCGCATCATCTCGCTGTCGGCAATCACGACCTCCGGGATCCGGCCGGGTCGCACCCGGATCTTCACGCTCTCGCGCCGGACCTCGATCCGCGCGACGAGGCTCTGGAAGATCCGACGCTTCTCCGGCGGCTCCAGGTCCGGCCAGCGCCCGACCAGATCCGCAGCCTGCGTGACGATCGATCGCCGCTCATTGATATCCTCGACGAAGGACTCGATCGCGTCGAAGACCGCTGCTTCGTCACTTAGGAGACCGGTGATGCGATCCACCACCAATTGCTCGACATCGCCCGCCGGAACCCGTCGCCCCGCATCCGACCTTTTTGGCCGCCCGCGTTTGATGAGCGACTGGCTGACATAGTAGCGATAGCGGCGTCCCTTCTTGTTGGCGTGGGTCGGCGTCATCCGTTCGCCAACATCGTCGTAGATCAGGCCGGCGAGCAGGCTCGGCTCGGCGGCATTGGCGCCGGATTGACGGTCGACTCGATTGGCAGCGAGCCGCTGCTGGACTTGGTTCCAGAGCGCCTCATCGATGATCGCCGCATGCTTGCCCGGGTAGCTCGTCTCCTTATGGACGATCTCGCCGAGATAGATGCGGTTCTGCAGCAACAGATAGAGAGCGCCGCGTGCGAGCGGCTTGCCGCCCGTGGTCCGACCGAACCGGTCGACCCGGACCTTGCTGACGACACCGTCGCGGTCGAGTTCGTCCTTGAGGGCCCGGACCGAACCGAGCGCGGCATAGCGGCGGTAGATGTGCCGGACCGTCTCGGCCTCGTGGCGGTTGACTACCAGCTTCCGGTCCGCCGCGTCGTAGCCGAGCGGCGGCAGGCCGCCCATCCACATGCCTTTCTTCTTCGAGGCGGCGATCTTGTCGCGAATGCGCTCGCCGGTGACCTCGCGCTCGAACTGCGCAAAGGACAGCAGCATGTTGAGGGTTAAGCGCCCCATCGACGTGGTCGTGTTGAACTGCTGGGTTACCGAGACGAACGATACACCGCGTGCGTCGAACACCTCGACGATCTTGGCGAAGTCGCCCAAGGTCCGTGTCAAGCGATCCACCTTGTAGACGACCACGGTGTCGATACGACCAGTCTCGATGTCGGCCAGAAGCCGCTTGAGCGCCGGGCGCTCCAGGGTCGCACCCGAGATGCCGCCATCGTCGTACATCTCCGGCAGCGCCGTCCAGCCCTCGTGCTTCTGGCTGAGGATGAAGGCCTCGCAAGCCTCGCGTTGGGCGTCGAGCGAGTTGAAGTCCTGTTCGAGTCCTTCTTCGGAGGATTTGCGGGTATAGACCGCACAGCGGGTCGACGCCTTGGCACGATTTGTCGTCGCTTTTTTATGCATCGCTGACATGCAGTGCGGCAGCCTCGGAGCTGCTCATGACGGCCACATCTGCCTTCGTCTGCAGTCCAAAGAAACGGGGGCCGGACCAGTGCGCCCCACTGATCTCGCGCGCGATCGCCGACAGCGAGCGCCAGCGCTGCCCGCGCCATTGGAAACCGTCTTCGAGCACAAGGACGTCATGTGTCGCGCCACGCCATTCGCGGACCAGCTTCGAGCCGGGTTTGAGCGTGACGGCCCGGAATTTTGCGAGGTCGCCTTTCTCGTCCATCGTCTTCGCCATGTCCGCTAGCCGGCGTTTCATGGCGCTGCTGAGGCCACCGTAGGCCCGCTCCTGCAGCTTCCAGGCGACACCGAGCTCGAGTAGATGCCGACCGATCCTCTTAGGCGGATGCGCGCGATAGAGCCGCCGCCACTCGGTGCGTAGTTCGACGGCCGCCATCTCCGAGATTGCTGCGAGCTTGGCGGCCAGATCCGCGGCGGCACCCGTGCGCTTTGTCGATACGTCGCTCGACATCGCGGCTATTTCCCGGCCGCATTCACGCGGTATCGGCTTGCACCAGCCTCGACACGGCGCTCGATCTCGTGGCCAGGCTTGCGCAAGCCCGTGAGCGCTGCACGGACGCTGTGCGGCTGCCAGCCGGTAGCGACTGTCATCTCGGTCATCGCGGCGCCGTCAGGGCGCCTGAGGAGCGTCAGGAGCTGCGCTTGCTTGGTTCCGTGTCAATGGCGGAGCAAAAAGGGACCACCTCGGCGGTGTAAGAAGGGACCGCTTGGCGGCTGCGGGCTTGTCCCCGTAGTCCACGGGAGGGCCCCGCGCGCGACGCGGCGTGCCCTCAACAGGCTGACGCGGCGGCGCGCGCGGGAGGGACCTGTGGGCCCACGGGGTCAAGCGTGGGCTGGGTGGTCGGTTCAGTTAGCAGTCGGGGTTTGACGCCTGCGGCTCTGGTTGAGCCTGTAGCTGTCACCGTTCATCTCGAGGATGTTGACGTGGTGGGTGAGGCGATCGAGGAGCGCGCCGGTGAGGCGCTCGGAGCCGAACACCTCGGTCCATTCGTCGAAGGGCAGATTGGTGGTGACCAGGGTCGAGCCCCGCTCGTAGCGTTGGCTGAACACCTCGAACAACAGCTCGGCGCCGGTCTTCGACAGCGGCACGAAGCCGAGTTCGTCGACGATCAGAAGCTTGTAGGTGGCGAGCTTCTTCTGGAACCTCAGCAGCTGCTTGTCATCGCGGGCCTCGATGAGTTCGTGGACCAGCGCGGCGGCGGTGATGAAGCCGACCGAGAGGCCCTTCTGGCAGGCCGCCAGGCCGAGACCGAGGGCGATGTGGGTCTTGCCGGTCCCACTGTTGCCGAGCGCGATGAGGTTCTCGCGGCGCTCGATGTACTCGCAGCGGGCCAGCTCCAGGACCAGCGCCTTGTTGAGCGAGGGGATGACCTTGAAGTCGAAGCTGTCGAGGCTCTTGACCACGGGGAAGCGCGCCGCCTTGATGCGCCGCTCGACCATGCGGCGCTCGCGGTCGATCAGCTCGAGCTCGGCGAGTCTCAACAGGTAGCGGACGTGATCGACGCCTTCCGAGGCGCACTGCCGGGCGATCTTGTCGTACTCGCGCAGGAAGGTCGGCAGCTTCAGCGTCTTGAGGTGGTGGGCGAGCAGCACTTGCGGTGTGTCGGTCATGCGCCGAGCCCCGACAGCAGGCTCATGTACGACTTGGCGGACGTCATCGCGACCCGGGCGCGCGGCAGATACGGATAGACGTCGAGGTTGAGCCTGGGCGGCCGCCGCTCGATGCGGCACAGTACCAGGTGCTTCACCGCATCAAAGCCGATTGCGCCGAGCCGCAGGGCGTCGCCGACCGCACCCTCGACCTCCTCGAGCCGGAAGGTCTCCAGTAGACGGAGCACCTGGACGTACTCGCGCTTGCCTGCCTTGCCCATACGAGCTTCGAGGAGCCGCCGCAGAGTGATGAAGGCCTCGGGCAGGTCCCAGCCCGCCAATGGCGCGGCCTGGTCGAGGGCGCCGATCTTCTGCTCGATCAAGGGCAGGTAATGCAGCGGGTCGAAGATCAGGTCCTCGCTGTCGTAGGACCGGCGGTGCCGGGCGATCACCTCGGCCCCGCAGCTGATCACCACCTCATCGACGTAGCCCCGGATGAGCACCTCACGGTGGCCGTAGGCCACGGGCACGGAATAGTCGTTGCTGCGGTAACGCACCAGCGACAGCGAACTCGCCCGTCCAGGGCGCTTATCGCAGGCATCATAGGGAGCAGGCGGCAATGGCAAGAGAACTTGACGATCCCGCTCGAGACGCTCGCCGATGGTCTCCTTGTGGCCCCGCAGCCGCGCCGCCTGGCGCCGGCGGCACTGTTCGGCGAGAGCATCGTTGAGGGCCGCGAAGCTCTCGGCACGCGGGACGGGGACCAGGAAGTTCCGCCGGATGAAGCCGACCAGTCCCTCGACCTTGCCCTTGTCGTTGCCCTTGCCCGGCCGGCCGAACCTGTCCTCGAACAGATAGTGGGACTGAAGCTCCGTGAAGACGCGCGTTCGCTGCCGCTTCCCATCGCCCAGGATCCGGGCAACCGCCAGCTTGGTGTTGTCGTACAGGATGGATCGGGGGACGCCGCCGAAGAAGGCAAACGCCGCGTTGTGGCCATCGCAGAATGCTTCGGTCGTCTCCGCCGGATAGGCCGCAACAAAGCAACCATCACTGTGGGGAAGGTCGAAGGCAAGGAAGTGGATCTTCCGTAACGCGCCGCCGATCACCGCCATCGCTTCGCCGAAGTCCGCCTGGGCGTGACCGGGGGAATGGGAGAGTGGCACGAACACCTCACGCGACCGAAGCCCCTGCTCACGAACGTAGTCCTTCACGATGGTGTAGCCGCCCGTGAAACCGTACTCGTCCCGGAGGCGGTCGAAGATGCGCTTCGCAGTGTGCCGTTGCTTGCGGTGGCTGGTCCGATCGTCTTCCAAGATCCGATCGATGATTCCCGTGAACGGACCCAGCTTTGGCCGCCTCGGCGGCGCGCTTCGGCGATACCCTGGCGGCACCGAGAACGACAGCATCTTACGGACCGTCTTGCGGTCTACACCAAACACCCGCGAGGCCTCGCGGGTGCTCATCCCCTCGACACGACACGCCCGCCGAACCCGTGCGTACAACTCCACCCGATACATCCCCCCCGCCTTCCAGTCAGAGCAACCCTGACAGAAGGCTATACGCGGTCCCATTTTGGTCCGCCGCAGCCGGATCGACCGGCCGCTTCAGTGGGGGATTATTGCTCTGCCGTTCTCATTTGCACTAGCCCAACCCTAAACCGGAACCGCGATGGCCTCCGCTATGGATAGCCGGCTTGCCTACGCCAGACTCTCGGCGGTCGCTACGGCAAGCCGCCTACCCACAGCTACCAGAGGCTCCAACAACTCCTACACCACGTCCTGGGACACAATCCAAAGTTGTTTTCTGCATGAGCTAATCTGCCTGCACAATAAGGGCAACCATTGCCTCGCGCTCGATTGCGGATGTTAGCTTCCCAATTATGCCCACGCTCACAGACCCACCAGACGGGTGCGAGTCTCGCATGGCAGTGATGTCTGCGGCTTGGTTCGTTGAGTTCAGGCAGCGATTGCCATGGCTGCTGCACGTGGACTGATGTTGTCGTTGGCCGGTGTGTCGGTTGCGCTGATCAGGGCCTTCCATGCCCGCTCGAAGCGGCCGGATTTGATCAGGGCGCGGAAGGTCAGAACAGCCTGTCCGCCGACGATCCGCCAGCGCATGCCGGAGCGCTTCATGCGCTGTGTCACCAGGGTCTTGTTGGCAGCTTCGACCACGCCTGAGCCGATGGCGATGCCCTCTTCCTTCAGGGCGTGGTAGCGCATGCGATGGCGATGCTTGCGGAAGAAGGCGAGTTCCCGCTCGGTCTCGGCCCGGTCCGGCGCAGCGGCGGCATCGCGAAGGTGGCGCAGCGCCCGGATCACCTTGGCGACGCCACGGGGATCGTGACGGAGGATCTCGCGGTACTTCTCGAACCAGCCGGGCGCCACGGCATGGTCGGACGCGGTTTGCAGATGTTCGCAAGCATGCCAGAAGTCGATCACCTCGGTTTCGGGCGACAGGGTCTCCAGGAAGGTCCAGTTGTCGGCGGCGCCATCGGCGATAGCGACGATCCCGATCTCGGGGCGTGCTCGCCTGATGTGTGCGACTTCGCTTGCAAGCTGCGCCTTCAGCGTGAGCTTGCCGCTCTCCGGCATGCGGCCGAGATAGAGGGTCTTCAGGCGCTTGCCCTCGGCGTCGTGGAAGGAGACCGTGCCGCAGGCAGCCTCGCGCCAGGAGGCCTTGGCGCGACCGTCCTCGCCGGGTCTCAGCGGCACCATGACGCCGTCGAGGGAGACCGAGGCGGTGGTCGCGTCCTGCGGTATGCCCTCGGCCTCACGGATGCTGCCCAGCGTCTCCGGGCCGAGGCTCTCCCAGCATTCGTGCATGCTCAGGGTCAGGCGCTGCAGGGTGCTCACCGACGGCGTCATGGCGCCGGTCTTCGCAAAGAACGCCGCCGCTTCCCGGGCCGTGCAGTGACCCATCATCAGCAGACCGAGCTCGGCCGCCGGCCGCGTCAGGTAATCGTCGACGAGGCCCAGGCTCTCGTCGACCGGCACCGGCGATGCCCCGCTCGCGCCGCTGCGGTAACGCGCTCGCCGGTAGGTCACCGGACCGAGCGAGGTCATGATCGTCTTCGGCGTCACCGCGACCCGGAACCAGCTCTGCCCGTCCCGCTCGATCCGGGAAGCGCCATCGTCCCGGTTCTCGATGACGGCGCCCATGACATCGCGAGCGAACTCGTTCGTGGCCTCACGCACCCGCAACTCGACCTCCTCGGGCGCCTCGGGGCGCGGCTCGGAACGAAGCTCCTCGCGACACAGTGCGAGCACCCGGGCGGCCGCCTCGACGACCCGAGGAGGCAGGCCGGAAAGATCGATGGACGAAGGCGCCGGAGGCGGGGATACTGCCATGGGAATGCTCCCGATGTTGGGTTTCGAGACACGGCATCGTACCGCTTCTGGCGGTGCGGAGCGTTCCCACCTTCCCCTGCTCGACCCTGCCGTCGTAACAAAATCCTGCCTTGGAGCGGCCCATTGTCACGAATAGCCGATTTCGGCCGTTCGTCTCGACACAAAAAACGCACTAAATCAATGACTTAGATTTTCCATACCAGGCCCACACCCCACCAGACCCTCTGTTGGCTGCCCGACGTCACGTCGTAGGGAGTTAACTCACCGTTCCTGGTTAGATGCCATTCGTTGGCAAGCTGGGGATTTCTTACGGCAAAGTTGTTTTCGGCGTCAGCTATTCTGCCTGTGCAATAAGGGCAACCACTGCCATGGGTCCGATGTCGGATGGTGGTATCCCACTCATGCCCGCGCTTACAAAGCCACCAGGCTCTTTTACCGCTTCCGGGCGTCACGTCGTAGGGAGCTAAATCACCGTTCTTCGTTGGGTGCCACTCCTTTGCGAGGACCGGTCCTTGTACGGCGAGATTGTTGTCAGCACGAACCTTCTGCCCTGCACAATAAGGGCAGCCAATGCCGCGCGTTCGATTGCCGATAAGAGCTTCCCACTCATGCCCACGCTCACAGACGGGGATGTCCCGGGCTCTGTTGAAAAGCTGAAGTAGGCGTCGTCCGCCTGGAGCCGCTAGGCTCTGGGTGCTGATTCCATCAAGGAGAACGACGCCATGACCAAGACTACACGCAACGACCGTTCCTCGGAACCATCCTGTCGGCTCTTGCCATCGATGCCGGAGGCCTTCGACGATCTGCGCATGAGCGTCGATCGCTTCTGCCTTTTGGCGGGCCTCGAGTCTTTGAACGAGATGATGTCGGCGGACGCGGAAGCCTTGTGCGGTTCGCGCCACGCCCGCTCGGGCGAGCGCAAGGGCCATCGATGGGGCACGACCCGGAGCGAGATCGCCTACCACGGCGGCAAAGTGAAGGTCGAGCGCCCTCGGGTGCGGGACTTCGCGGGTCGGGAGATGAGCCTGCCGAGTTGGGAGCTGCTGTCGGAACCCGAACTCTTGCAAGCCTGGGCGATGAATCTGATGGTGATCAACGTCTCGACCCGCAAGTATGCCCGCGCGGTGCGCCTGCCGGACGATGCGGGCGGCGATCTGCCGGCGGCATCGGGTGACGCAACCTCGAAGTCGGCGGTCTCGCGCCGTTTCGTGGCGTTGACGCGAAGCAAGCTGAAGGCCTGGCTGGCGAGCCCGCTCGACGATCTCGATCTCGTGGTGCTCCAGATCGACGGGCTCCATGTCGGCGATCACCTGATGGTGGCGGCGATCGGCATCGACACCGGCGGCGCGAAGCACGTGCTGGGCCTGGCCGAGGGCGCGACGGAGAACGCGGCCACGGTGCAAGCCATGCTCGACAACCTGATCGAGCGCGGTCTCGATCCCGAACGGCCTCGGCTCTACATCGTCGACGGCGCCAAGGCGCTCTCGAAGGCGATCCGGCGGACCTTCGGGCGGGCGGCGGCCCTCCAGCGCTGCCAGGTGCACAAGGGGCGCAACATCACGGACCGGCTGGACGAGAGCCTCCATGCCGGCGTCAGGAAGGTCTTGCGGCAGGCCTGGCAGCAGGACGACGCGGCCAAGGCCGAACGGCTCTTGCGCAACCTCGCCCGCCGTCTGGAGCATGACGCACCCGGCGTCTCGGGCTCGATCCTGGAGGGCCTGGACGATATCCTGACCGTGATCCGGCTCGGCCTCCCGCCGCAACTTCGACACTCGCTGGCTTGCACCAACGCCATCGAGAACGCGATCGGCACCGTCCGGACGGTGCAGCGGAACGTCAAGCGCTGGCGCAACGCCGAGATGGCGCTGCGTTGGACCGCCGCCGGCCTCTTGGAGGCGCAAAAGACCTTCCGCCGCCTCAAGGCCTACCGCCAGCTCCCCGTCCTTGACGCCGCCCTGCGGGAGGCGGTGAGAAAGGCCGGAGCAAAGTCCGTCATTGAAGACATCGAGGTGGCCGCGTAGCCTCTCGATCAGACGATGCCTATCTCGCACTTTTCAACATTGGGCGGGACATCGCCCTCTCATACCGACTCCGCCTGAATGATTCGGTTGCGACGGATTCCCGTTGGAATCGGAAAGGGTTAGGATCCGTAGTCATGATTCGCGGAGGGGCGGGACATGGCGCATGTCGAGGAACATTTGCAGCTTTCTGAGTTGGAGGGACGGTATCGCTCGGCGTCGGAGGCGACGGAGGCGCGGCACTTCCAGGTGATCTGGCTTTTGGCCAAAGGCCATACGGTTCGCGAAGTGTCGGAGATGACGAGTTTCGGCCAACGCTGGCTCGAACAATTGCTTTCTCGCTACAACAAGCTCGGCCCGTCGTCGCTGGGCGATCGTCGACGCTCGAACGGCTCCGAGGCGACGATCCTGAAGCCGGAAGTCCTGGCGGTGTTGAAAGAGCGCCTGAAAAAGCCGCCGGCGGACGGCGGCTTGTGGTCTGGGCCGAAGGTGGCGGCTTGGATGGCGGGCGAACTGGGCTTGGAGACGGTGGCGCCGCAACGGGGCTGGGAGGCGCTGAAGGCAGTCGAGTGGAGTTTGCAGGTGCCCAGGCCGAACAACCCCGGGGCGGCGAGCGAGGAAGAACGCCAGGCGTTTAAAAAAAACTTCACCGCCTGGTCGCGGAAGAAGCCGAGCGCCACCCCGGCACGCCGATCGAAGTCTTCGCCAGCGACGAACACCGGCTCGGTCTGAAGCCATTGGCCCGGCGCTGCTGGGCGCCGCGCGGGATGCGCCCGGTGGCGCTCGGCCACCACCGCTTCAAATGGCTCTACGTCACCGCCCTCGTCTCGCCGACCAGCGGAGAGACCTTTTGGTACATCTCCAATTGTGTCTCCAAGCCATTCTTCGAGAAGCTGCTCGCCCTCTTCGCCCGCGAGGCCGGCGCTGGGCAGAGCCGCATCATCATCCTGGTGATCGACGGCGCCGGGTGGCACACGGCGCCGAACCTCACGGTGCCGGAAGGCCTCCACCTCGTCTACTTGCCGCCCTATACGCCCCAGCTGCAACCGGCCGAATGTCTCTGGCCCGTACTCGACGAGCCGGTCGCAAACAGACACTTCGAGACCATCGAGGAACTCGACGCCGTCGTCGCCCGGCGCTGCCTCACTCTCGATGCCAATCCCGAACTCTTCAAGGGGCGTATCGACTTCCACTGGTGGCCCAAAACCATCTATCCGAACTGATCAGCCGGATGCGGTATCACAGACCCACCATACCCTTGTGGCTGCCCGGCTTCACGTCGTAGGGAGTTAACTCACCGTTCCTGGTTGGATGCCATTCGTTGGCAAGCTCGGAGCCCGTTACGGCAAGATTGTTAGTGCTATTCGCCATTTCTCCGATTTGTACCACAATGTTACATTGTTTAGTCTCGCCTTTCACGCAAGCTGCACTGGCTGGGAAGAAGTAATTTTCGCGATAAGGGGCGGTTTTCCAGAACAACGAGGTATGGGCGAGGTCCGATGACGGTTGGGAGACATGCGCAGATCGAGCGGGTGGATATGGTTGCCACAGCGTCCCGATTGTGGCGGCTATGCCGCCGATGCGGAAGCGCGGCGCGATGCCGCGACATGGCTCGCCGAAATCAACCTATGGTAGAGGAACAACAAAATTAGGCAATGCCGAGTTCCTGCTTCTTACGGTGGCTCCACGCCTGGATGATGCGATCGGTGATCATGGCGATCAGGGCCATACCGCCGCCGGCGATGACACCGGTGCCGAAATTGGACTGGGTGACGCTCTCCAGGGTGAGCTGGCCCAGCCCCTTGGTGCCGATGAGCGCGGCGATGACCAGCATGGCGAGGCCGTACATGACGGTCTGGTTGAGGCCCAGCATGATCTCGGGCAGCGCCAGGGGCAACTTGACCTGCCGCAGAATTTGGCCTTGGGTGCAGCCCATCGATTCGGCGGCCTCGACGACCTCGGCGTCGACGTTCCTGAGGCCGAACTCGGTATAGCGGATGGAGGGCACGACTGCGTACATCATGATCGCCAGCAGGGCCGAGAACTCGCCGACCCGAAAGAACATGATCACCGGGATCAAAAAGACGAACAGCGGCATGGTCTGAAGCGAGTCGTTGATCGGCCGGATGAAGGCCGAGAACCGGTCGCTGTTGGCGGCAAGGATGCCGAGGGAGGCGCCCAGCACGAAGGACAGGAACACCGCCGCCGAGGCCAGATAGACGGTCAGCATGGCGCGCTCCCACTCGCCCGATACCAAAATGAAGAGCAGCCCGAGCGCGGCGAACAGACCGAGGCGCCAGCCGCCCACCTGGCTGGCCAGGACGACGACGACGACGATGAAGGCGGGCCACGGCGTGCCCATGGTGCCGAAGAAGAAGACGGTGGCGCCGATGACGACGCCCACCGCGGCGCGCCAGCTCCAGCTCCGCCAGGCGGCGGCGGTCAGGCCGAGCACGAAGACGGCGTACCCCGCCGCCACCGTCGGCGTCATTCCGAAACCCCAGAAGCGTGGTATCACCGCGTGCTCGAGGCCGATGCGGATGGGCAGCATGAAGTAGTAGAGCGCCCAGGTCTTGATGGTCTTGGTCACCTCGAAATAGTTGACCGTCATGTAGGTGACCGCGTCGTTGATGATCGGCGCTAGATCGAACAACCCGGTCGTAGGAGAGTCACGCAGCGCCGGCGCGAACCTGGCGACGACGACGAACATCGCCACCAACGCCAAAGCCAGGATGAGATGCCCGTGGCGCAGCAAGGGGCTGACCCGGCCGCGCACCCGCAGCGCGCCCGAGCGCTCGGTGAAGCCCCGGCTGATGCGGTCCATCATCATCGCCATCAGGGCGATGACGGCGCCGGCCAACAGGCTCTGGCCGGTTTGCGCCTTGCGCATGGTGCTGAGCACCTCCCAGCCGATATCGGCGAAGCCGCCGATGATGGCGGCGATGATGACCATCGAGAGCGCCGCCATGATCGTCTGGTTGACCCCCATCATGATGCCGTGCTTGGCCGCCGGGATCTGGACCGACCACAAAAGCTGGCGATCGGTGCAGCCCGACATCTGTCCCGATTCGACGATCTCGGCGGGCACCCGGCTGAGCGCCAGCATGACGTTGCGTACCATGGGCGGCACCGCGTAGATGGCGCTGGCCACCAGACCGACCACGGGGCCGAAGCCGAACAGCAGCATGATCGGAACCAAGAACGCGAAGGTCGGCACCGTCTGCATGGCGTCGAGGGTCGGCTCGATGATGCGCCGGACCATGGGCGACTTGAAGCCGAGCAGGCCGAGCAGGAACCCGCCGCCGACCGATACCGGCACCGAGACGCCAACCAGCGCCAGGGTGTTCATGCTCTCGTCCCAATAGCCGACGACCACCATGTAAAGCGACGCCAGCATACTGAACAGGGCGAGGCGCCAGCCGGACGCGGCATGGGCCATGACGGTGACGATGGCAATGGTCGCCGGCCAGGGCAGCCAGTGCAGCAGATCCTTGAGCCAGGTCATCGGCCAGTCGAGCAGCCAGCTTATGGCGCGGAACAGCGGCTTGAAGACCAGGACGAACCAGTCCATCGCCACATTGCACCAGTCGCGGATCGGCGGTACCCCGTCGTCCGGGTAGCTGATCAGCCACGCGTGATCCGTCCTCAAGTAGAAGCAGGCGGCGGCGATGACGGCGACGGCCAGCCAGGTGATCAGGCCCCAATCGCTGCGCCGCGGGGGCGCCTCTTCGAGCAGGCCGTGGGCGTCCTCGACGGTCGTCATTCGGGCTCGTCCTCGGCGCTGGCCAACGCGGTAAGCACGTCCTGCGCCGAAACCTGGCCGATGACCGCGCCGTCGGCGCCGGTCACCGCCACGGGCGTCATGCCCTTTCTGAAGCGGGGCATCAACTGCTCGAGCGTGGTGCCCGCGCCCACCGTAGCCCCGATTCCGGCATCCGAATCCGCCGGCGACATGATGTCACCGGCGGTGATGATCTTGACCCGGGGTACGTCCTGGGTGAACTCGGTGACGTATTCGTCGGCAGGCTGCATGACGACCTCGGCGGGGGTGCCGATCTGGACGATCTCGCCGTCCTTCATGATGGCGATACGGTCGGCCAGGCGGAGCGCCTCGAGGAAGTCGTGGGTGATGAACACGATGGTCTTGTGCAGCAGGCGCTGGAGGCGCAGGAACTCGTCCTGCATCTGGCGGCGGATCAGCGGGTCGAGCGCCGAGAAGGGCTCGTCGAGGAACCACACCGCGGGCTCGACGGCGAGGCTGCGGGCGATGCCGACGCGCTGCTGCTGGCCGCCCGAAAGCTGGCGCGGGAAGGCGGCTTCGCGGCCCTCGAGGCCGACCAGATCGAGCATCTCCTGGGCCCGGGCGAATCGTTGTTCGCGCCCGATACCTTGGATCTTGAGGGGAAAAGCGACGTTCTCCAGCACGGTCAGATGCGGCATCAGGCCGAAGTTCTGGAACACCATGCCCATCTTGTGGCGCCTGATGTCGATTAGTTCGGCCTTGGAAACCTTGAGCAGGTCATCGCCGTCGAACAGCACCGCGCCGGCGGTCGGCTCGACCAGGCGCGACAGGCAGCGCACCACGGTCGACTTGCCCGAGCCCGAAAGCCCCATGATGATGAAGATCTCGCCCTCGCGGACGTCGAAGCTCACGTCGCAGGCGGCGGCGATGTGCCCGGTGCTCCGGATCTGTTCGATATGGCCCGACGTGTCGGCGACGGCGCCGCCCGAATCGGTGAAGAAGCCCTCGGGCTCGGGCCCGTAGATCTTCCACAGGTTGCGGCACGACAGCTTGATCTCGCCGTTCGCCGCGCCTTCGCTGATGTTCTCGGACATCGACGGATGCCGTAGGATCGATAGGCTCATGCGACGGGACCGGGCAATTGCCCGGTCCCGCACAAAGCAGAAATCATCTGCCGGCGCTTACATCATCGCCTGGTCGACCCAGGGACGCCAGGTGCCCTCGTTGGCGTCGAGCCATTCGGCCACGACCTCCTCGACAGGCCGGCCCTTGACGTCGATTTCGGCCATCATGGCATTCTGCGCGGCGTTGTTCAGCTTGTAGTTCTTGAGTAGGCGGAACGCCGCCGGCCACTTCTCTTCCATGCCGATCCAGACCATCTTCTTGATGTAGCCGAGCTCCCAGTCGCAGTCGTAGGTGGCGTTCGGGTTGAGTCCCCAGGACGCGTCGTCGTAGCAGCCAGCCTCATGGGGTGGCAGATTGACGATCGCCATCTCGACCTCGGCATGCAGCCAGTGTGGCGCCCAGAACTGCATGATCAGCGGGTCCTTGCGCGATACCGCGCTCTTGATCTCGGCCACCAGCGAGCCTTCGCCGCCCGACGGCACCGAGACGAAATCCAACCCCAGGGCTTTGATGCGGTCGACGTTGGTGGTGCCCCAGTCGAGCGGATAGTCGAGGAAGCGGCCCTTGGGGAAGGTCTCGGGCGTCGCGAACACCTCGGCGCATTTCATCAGCGCCTCCCAGTCGGGCAGGCCCGGACACTGGGCCTCGACATATTTGGGGTACATCCAGCCTTCCCGCGGCTCGAGGCCGAGGTCGCCGATCTCGATGACATTGCCGGTCGCGAGCGCCTTGTCGTAGTTCTCGCCGATGTTTGAGCTCCAAATCTCGAGAGTCGCGGTGATGGTGTCGTCCTCGAGCGCCGTCATCTGCGGGTAATAGCCCGCGGTCACGTACTCGACCGAGTAGCCCATGCGCTTGAGGATCTCGCCCGCGACATGGGTCGTGATGTGCTGGCCGGTCCACTCGTTGATCGCCAGCTTTATCGGATCCGGCGTTTCCGGAACGCTGCCGGCCCGCGCGGCCGGCGCCAAGGCGAAGGACGCCGCGACCGCCAGCCCGGCGAGGCCGAGCGTCGCCTTTTTGATGGAATGATGCATTCGATGTCTCCCAGTTCGGTTATTCTTGTAGACGTGGCTCCTTAGCCGGAACCGTTCACCTGAACCGACAAATCTACCCACAACTGCCACCGCGCGTCTATAGAGGTGATTGTTACGCCTCATCGGATACGCCGACAATCACAGCGCGCTGGCCACTGAGAACGGCAGAGCAATAATCCCCCACTGAAGCGGCCGGTCGATCCGGCGAGCTATTGTCAAAAGTTGTGTATGGGCTGATCATGCGGCGGCGCGATCCTGGCGTTCTCCATCTACGAATTTGACGCCGCGAATGATCTCGGCGAGATGGTTCGATCCATCGAGTTTTCTCCATTTTCTCTGAGCGCACTGGCATAGTTTGAAGACCATGGCCATCGCCGTCTTGCGCGACAGGCAGCCCTTGGTCCGGTAGGTGCGCAGACGAACCGTGGCGAACGTGCTCTCGATGGGGTTGGTCGTGCGTACATGCTTCCAGTGCTCGGCGGGGAAGTCGTAGAACGTCAGCAGGACGTCGCGGTCCTTGGCCAGGCAGGCCGCGGCCTTGTCGTACTTCGGCCCGTAGGCTTCCAGGAAGAAGTCGAAGGCGCTCTCGGCATCCTTCCTGGTTTCGGCCATCCAGATGTCTTGCAGGCGCCCCTTGGCTTTCTTTTGCAGACCCTTGGGCAGCTTGTTCAAGACGTTGCCCGTCTTGTGAACCCAGCAGCGTTGCTCGCGGGCGCCTGGGTAGACTTGGCGGAGCGCCTTCCAGAAGCCGAGCGCGCCGTCGCCGAGCGCCAGTTGCGGACCCATTTCAAGGCCGCGCCGCTTGAGATCGAGCAGAACTTCGAGCCAGGACTGCTCACTTTCGCGATAGCCGTCGGCGATGGCGATCAGTTCCTTCTGTCCCTTGTCCGTGGCCCCGACGATCACCAGGATGCACTGCTTCTCTTCCTCCATGCGGGCGCTGAAATAGATGCCGTCCACCCAGAAATAGACGTAGCGCTTGGCCGTGAGGTCGCGCCGTTGCCAGCGCTCCGCCTCAACCCCCCAGACCTCTTTCAGCCGGGTGATCGTGGAGGCCGAAAGCCCCGGCGCGGAGCTCCCCAGGAGCGCCGCCAAGGCTTCCCCGAAGTCGCCGGTGGAAATGCCCTTCAGATACAGCCATGGCAAAAGGTCTTCCAGGCTCTTGGCGCGGCGCAGATAGCGCGGCAGGATCGCCGACGTGAAGCGGATGGCGCCGTCCCCCCGGTCCCGCACACGGGGTTGGCGCACGCTCACCGGGCCGATCCCGGTCTGGATGAAGCGTTCCGGCAGATATCCATTGCGGACAACCCGGCGGCGGCCGGCGGCGTCAACAAGCGCCGCATGGCTACCCAAAAACACGGAGACCTCGGCCTCAACGGCTTGGGCCAACAACTCGCGAGCTCCAGCTTGTAGGACTTCCGTCAACGGATCTTTCTGAAAATCAGATGGGTTTTGAAAAGCAACAACGGTATTCTCTTTCATGGCGTATCCTTCCTTGGCTTAGCAGCCCGTTGAAAAAGGCGTCATTGACCGGGTTTCACGCCACGGCGAAGCATATCGCGGCGAAGGCGGTTTCGCCATCCTCCGAGACGATGAGGACGATCTGAACGACCAGGACGGCTCCAGCGGGCGTAACAAGCACGAACAAGGCGCCAATTCCGCCCGCCACGGCCTCCTTCGGGGTGCCGGCGCCGATGAGTTGGCGCATCAGCAACGATAGGTTGTGGCCGGCGACGTGAAGCAGGTATCGCTTGTGCACGTTCTCGCGGCCCCGAAGCCAGGTCCGGCGCATACCGCCGCGATCGAGGTTGTGGGCAAAGGAGCGCTCGACGATCTCGGCGCGCAGCTTGAAGGCTTCCCTGGCCACCCCCGATAACAGCCGGGTCCGGTTGTTGGTGACCGCCCGGCGAGCCGCATCATCTCCGTGCCAGCGCGCAAAACCCTTCTGCTTGGGCTCGGAGATCCGGCTCTTCCAGGGGCCGTCGTCGAGCGCCTTCAAGACCAACCGTGAGTGGTAGCCCTTATCGGTCACACATTCGGCCGGATCTTCGGCCGTCGGCGCCACATCCACCGCCTCGAGGTTTGCCTCGGCCGCCGCCAGGGTCTTGGGAAGCGTTGTCGTATCGCCCTCGTCGGCCGGGTGCAGCTCCGCCGCCACCACCGCGCCGGTGTCCAGATCCACCGCGTGCTCGGGCTTGTAGGCCAGGTGCGTGGTGCCGTCCTTCATCTTGGCGATCTTGGCCTCGGGGTCGCTCCTGGAAACCCAGTCCTGGTTCGAGAGCTTCTTGCCCTTGCGCTTGCGGTCCAGACGCGCCAGGTCCTCAGCCGTGGGTGTCTCGATACCGCTCTCCTGGGCCAAGCGCTCCAGCATCCCCCGGTAACCCTCGCCCGTGTCCCTCCGCACGATGTTGCGCAGCGCCGCGTTGGCCTCCATGGTCGAGGCATCCACCCCGATGCGCTCGCCCTTCACCAGACCCGCCTCGGCGATCAGCGCCAGGACCCAGTCAAACACCGCCGTGTGGACTTCATGGGGCAGGCGCGCGCGGGTCCGTGACAGCCAGGAATGGTCCGGCACCCGTCCCCGCCTCTCCAACAGCAGGAACTCCCGTAGCGACAGGGAATCCGAGCACCGCCACTCCAGCCCACGCTCAGAGTCGATACCCTCGAAGTAGCCCACCAGGTGCATACGGAAGTAGCGCCCGGGTGGCACCGAAGGCGCCCCCATCCTGGCCGCGTAATAGGGCTGGCAGACCGCCTCGGCGAAGCCGTCGAAGCCGCCCTCGATCAGTACCAACTGCAGGCGGTCGTAAAATACATGACCTGGCGAGCGCGGCATCTCCGACCAGCTCACCATCAAGTCCCCCTGACGATCCTTCTGCTGTCCCATCGCCATCAGCGAACCCCCCTTCAGGCCAGGACACCAGAGAATCAGACCATGCCGACTTCGTCCAGGGAAGACTTCGTCAACGGGCTGTTAGCTCAAGTGGTGACATCAACAATCACCAGGATACGCCGCCTTCATTTCAACGCCGTACACAAGATTCGGTTATAGCTCCGATCCGGCTGCGGCGGACCAAAATGGGACCGCGTATAGCCTTCTGTCAGGGTTGCTCTGACTGGAAGGCGGGGGGGATGTATCGGGTGGAGTTGTACGCACGGGTTCGGCGGGCGTGTCATGTCGAGGGGATGAGCACCCGCGAGGCCTCGCGGGTGTTTGGTGTAGACCGCAAGACGGTCCGTAAGATGCTGTCGTTCTCGGTGCCGCCAGGGTATCGCCGAAGCGCGCCGCCGAGGCGGCCAAAGCTGGGTCCGTTCACGGGAATCATCGATCGGATCTTGGAAGACGATCGGACCAGCCACCGCAAGCAACGGCACACTGCGAAGCGCATCTTCGACCGCCTCCGGGACGAGTACGGTTTCACGGGCGGCTACACCATCGTGAAGGACTACGTTCGTGAGCAGGGGCTTCGGTCGCGTGAGGTGTTCGTGCCACTCTCCCATTCCCCCGGTCACGCCCAGGCGGACTTCGGCGAAGCGATGGCGGTGATCGGCGGCGCGTTACGGAAGATCCACTTCCTTGCCTTCGACCTTCCCCACAGTGATGGTTGCTTTGTTGCGGCCTATCCGGCGGAGACGACCGAAGCATTCTGCGATGGCCACAACGCGGCGTTTGCCTTCTTCGGCGGCGTCCCCCGATCCATCCTGTACGACAACACCAAGCTGGCGGTTGCCCGGATCCTGGGCGATGGGAAGCGGCAGCGAACGCGCGTCTTCACGGAGCTTCAGTCCCACTATCTGTTCGAGGACAGGTTCGGCCGGCCGGGCAAGGGCAACGACAAGGGCAAGGTCGAGGGACTGGTCGGCTTCATCCGGCGGAACTTCCTGGTCCCCGTCCCGCGTGCCGAGAGCTTCGCGGCCCTCAACGATGCTCTCGCCGAACAGTGCCGCCGGCGCCAGGCGGCGCGGCTGCGGGGCCACAAGGAGACCATCGGCGAGCGTCTCGAGCGGGATCGTCAAGTTCTCTTGCCATTGCCGCCTGCTCCCTATGATGCCTGCGATAAGCGCCCTGGACGGGCGAGTTCGCTGTCGCTGGTGCGTTACCGCAGCAACGACTATTCCGTGCCCGTGGCCTACGGCCACCGTGAGGTGCTCATCCGGGGCTACGTCGATGAGGTGGTGATCAGCTGCGGGGCCGAGGTGATCGCCCGGCACCGCCGGTCCTACGACAGCGAGGACCTGATCTTCGACCCGCTGCATTACCTGCCCTTGATCGAGCAGAAGATCGGCGCCCTCGACCAGGCCGCGCCATTGGCGGGCTGGGACCTGCCCGAGGCCTTCATCACTCTGCGGCGGCTCCTCGAAGCTCGTATGGGCAAGGCAGGCAAGCGCGAGTACGTCCAGGTGCTCCGTCTACTGGAGACCTTCCGGCTCGAGGAGGTCGAGGGTGCGGTCGGCGACGCCCTGCGGCTCGGCGCAATCGGCTTTGATGCGGTGAAGCACCTGGTACTGTGCCGCATCGAGCGGCGGCCGCCCAGGCTCAACCTCGACGTCTATCCGTATCTGCCGCGCGCCCGGGTCGCGATGACGTCCGCCAAGTCGTACATGAGCCTGCTGTCGGGGCTCGGCGCATGACCGACACACCGCAAGTGCTGCTCGTCCACCACCTCAAGACGCTGAAGCTGCCGACCTTCCTGCGCGAGTACGACAAGATCGCCCGGCAGTGCGCCTCGGAAGGCGTCGATCACGTCCGCTACCTGTTGAGACTCGCCGAGCTCGAGCTGATCGACCGCGAGCGCCGCATGGTCGAGCGGCGCATCAAGGCGGCGCGCTTCCCCGTGGTCAAGAGCCTCGACAGCTTCGACTTCAAGGTCATCCCCTCGCTCAACAAGGCGCTGGTCCTGGAGCTGGCCCGCTGCGAGTACATCGAGCGCCGCGAGAACCTCATCGCGCTCGGCAACAGTGGGACCGGCAAGACCCACATCGCCCTCGGTCTCGGCCTGGCGGCCTGCCAGAAGGGCCTCTCGGTCGGCTTCATCACCGCCGCCGCGCTGGTCCACGAACTCATCGAGGCCCGCGATGACAAGCAGCTGCTGAGGTTCCAGAAGAAGCTCGCCACCTACAAGCTTCTGATCGTCGACGAACTCGGCTTCGTGCCGCTGTCGAAGACCGGCGCCGAGCTGTTGTTCGAGGTGTTCAGCCAACGCTACGAGCGGGGCTCGACCCTGGTCACCACCAATCTGCCCTTCGACGAATGGACCGAGGTGTTCGGCTCCGAGCGCCTCACCGGCGCGCTCCTCGATCGCCTCACCCACCACGTCAACATCCTCGAGATGAACGGTGACAGCTACAGGCTCAACCAGAGCCGCAGGCGTCAAACCCCGACTGCTAACTGAACCGACCACCCAGCCCACGCTTGACCCCGTGGGCCCACAGGTCCCTCCCGCGCGCGCCGCCGCGTCAGCCTGTTGAGGGCACGCCGCGTCGCGCGCGGGGCCCTCCCGTGGACTACGGGGACAAGCCCGCAGCCGCCAAGCGGTCCCTTCTTACACCGCCGAGGTGGTCCCTTTTTGCTCCGCCATTGACAGGCCACCATGAGGCCCTCTAAACCCGCATTCCCCAAGTGACCGATCCATCTGATGCGGTTTCCGTCTGATTCCTGTATAAGAATCAGTGGATTAGATCAGACGGAGGGTGGGTCGAATGCGGAACCTGGAGGGTGAGTCGGATCGGGGGCTTCTGCGGGCGTTTTTCGACCGAAGACTGAAGTTCGAGTTCCACGGTTCGCGGATCACGTCAGACGCTGGTCTGCTCGCCTATCGTGAACTGGACGAAGCCCTCGGCCTGACCACGCTGGCCGGTGACGTTATTGCTGACAGCCGGACCGGCAAGAACGGTTGGCACGGCATCATCGGTCTCCTTCGCCAATCCGTCTATGGTCGTCTCGCCGGGTACGAGGACGTGAACGACGCCGACCGGCTGGGGCGCGATCCTGCGATGCGGTGGATCGTCGGCGGCAGGGCTGTCGAGCGCGGCGGCGCATCGACCAGCCAGATGGGCCGGTTCGAGACGGAGTTACTCGCCACCAATGACAACCTCGCCGCGCTCGCTGACCTTTTGGGCATCTGGATCGACCAGGTTAACGAGCGCAAGCCGCCGAAGATTATCGTGCTCGACATGGACAGCTCCGTCAGCCCGACCTACGGTGACCAGGAGGGCACGGCCTACAACGGTCACTTCGGCTGCACGTGCTATCACCCGCTGTTCGTGTTCAACCAGTTCGGCGATCTGGAGCGTTGCGCCCTGCGTCCGGGCAACGTGCACAGCGCCCATGAATGGCGCGATGTGTTGGACCCGGTGGTCGCTCGATACCGGAACAAGACACTCCGGCGTTATTTCCGTGGTGACGCCGCCTTCGCCTCGCCCGAGGTTTATGAGTTTCTGGAAGCGGAAGGCTTCAAGTACGCCATCCGGCTTCCGGCCAACAAGGTGCTGCACGACAGCATCGCGCACCTGCTCAAGCGCCCCGTCGGTCGGCCGCCGAAGGAAGTTCGTCGGTATTACGCGAACTTCAGCTATCGGGCCGGTAGCTGCGCCGCGCCAGGTCTTGCGGCACTGCCTTGGGCGACATTGGGCGGCGGCGTTGAATGATATTGGCGTGCGACACTGGTGATGTTCGGCAGCTGTGCCGGACCCGGGCCGCGCAGTGCGGAACCGGTGCCGGGCAGTGAGGCGCCGGGGCCGTAAACGGGCCGCGAAGGAGACCGTTGACGGGTTTCGGGCGTGGCTGTTTCTCAGACACGTCGAGACTTATCTGGCGGCGTGGCGGGTGCACTCCGTCCTGCCCGCTCTCGAGCCGGTCTTCGAGCCCGGTCCCTTCCCGATCCGCATCCAGACGGCGGCGGATCTGGAGGCCGCCCGGTTCGATCTTCTGGCGTGGGCGGACCCCGACGCGGACGGACCGGCGTCGCCCTTCTGGGTTCAATCGAAGATGGCGGAAGGCGTGCTTGAGCCGGGTGTGGGTCTGGTATGGAAAATCTAAGTCATTGATTTAGTGCGTTTTTTGTGTCGAGACGAACGGCCGAAATCGGCTATTCGTGACAATGGGCCGCTCCAAGGCAGGATTTTGTTACGACGGCAGGGTCGAGCAGGGGAAGGTGGGAACGCTCCGCACCGCCAGAAGCGGTACGATGCCGTGTCTCGAAACCCAACATCGGGAGCATTCCCATGGCAGTATCCCCGCCTCCGGCGCCTTCGTCCATCGATCTTTCCGGCCTGCCTCCTCGGGTCGTCGAGGCGGCCGCCCGGGTGCTCGCACTGTGTCGCGAGGAGCTTCGTTCCGAGCCGCGCCCCGAGGCGCCCGAGGAGGTCGAGTTGCGGGTGCGTGAGGCCACGAACGAGTTCGCTCGCGATGTCATGGGCGCCGTCATCGAGAACCGGGACGATGGCGCTTCCCGGATCGAGCGGGACGGGCAGAGCTGGTTCCGGGTCGCGGTGACGCCGAAGACGATCATGACCTCGCTCGGTCCGGTGACCTACCGGCGAGCGCGTTACCGCAGCGGCGCGAGCGGGGCATCGCCGGTGCCGGTCGACGAGAGCCTGGGCCTCGTCGACGATTACCTGACGCGGCCGGCGGCCGAGCTCGGTCTGCTGATGATGGGTCACTGCACGGCCCGGGAAGCGGCGGCGTTCTTTGCGAAGACCGGCGCCATGACGCCGTCGGTGAGCACCCTGCAGCGCCTGACCCTGAGCATGCACGAATGCTGGGAGAGCCTCGGCCCGGAGACGCTGGGCAGCATCCGTGAGGCCGAGGGCATACCGCAGGACGCGACCACCGCCTCGGTCTCCCTCGACGGCGTCATGGTGCCGCTGAGACCCGGCGAGGACGGTCGCGCCAAGGCCTCCTGGCGCGAGGCTGCCTGCGGCACGGTCTCCTTCCACGACGCCGAGGGCAAGCGCCTGAAGACCCTCTATCTCGGCCGCATGCCGGAGAGCGGCAAGCTCACGCTGAAGGCGCAGCTTGCAAGCGAAGTCGCACACATCAGGCGAGCACGCCCCGAGATCGGGATCGTCGCTATCGCCGATGGCGCCGCCGACAACTGGACCTTCCTGGAGACCCTGTCGCCCGAAACCGAGGTGATCGACTTCTGGCATGCTTGCGAACATCTGCAAACCGCGTCCGACCATGCCGTGGCGCCCGGCTGGTTCGAGAAGTACCGCGAGATCCTCCGTCACGATCCCCGTGGCGTCGCCAAGGTGATCCGGGCGCTGCGCCACCTTCGCGATGCCGCCGCTGCGCCGGACCGGGCCGAGACCGAGCGGGAACTCGCCTTCTTCCGCAAGCATCGCCATCGCATGCGCTACCACGCCCTGAAGGAAGAGGGCATCGCCATCGGCTCAGGCGTGGTCGAAGCTGCCAACAAGACCCTGGTGACACAGCGCATGAAGCGCTCCGGCATGCGCTGGCGGATCGTCGGCGGACAGGCTGTTCTGACCTTCCGCGCCCTGATCAAATCCGGCCGCTTCGAGCGGGCATGGAAGGCCCTGATCAGCGCAACCGACACACCGGCCAACGACAACATCAGTCCACGTGCAGCAGCCATGGCAATCGCTGCCTGAACTCAACGAACCAAGCCGCAGACATCACTGCCATGCGAGACTCGCACCCCTTGAGCCGGACGCGGAGCCCCTGGTTGCAGAGGTTGCGGCCGACGGGGGCGCGGTCGAGGGGCTGCGCCTGGCCGGCGGCGACCTGGTGCTCAAGATCGAGTGGGTCGGCGCGGTCGTGCAGATCCGGATCCGGGGCTCCGCGCCGTTCCCCGAGGACGGCGGGATCGACATTCGTCACCGCTTCGCGCTGCGGATGCCGCCGACGATGGGACGAATGGTCGACTTCTGGAGCGTGGCGGGCCTGCCGGCCCCTCGGTTGGGGCGGGGTCGGGGGGCGAGGATCGGGCTCTTGTGAAGGCGCTGGACGGACTGCGGGCCGGTAAGACGCCGCGCCAGATTGCCGTGGACATCTACGGGGCGGACGAGGTGGCCGCCGAGTGGTACAGCGACGGCGGGATGCGCTCGCAGGTCAGGCGGTGGATCGACAAGGCCAGCGCCCTGGCGGACGGCGGCTGGCGCGACCTGGTGCCGCGCCATGGGCCCGTCGGGTGACCGCGTTCGGGAGGCGTGCCGGCCTTTCGGACGGGTCGGGAACGGGGGGCGAAGATTGGGAGGACTGCAAGTTCGTGAAGGAGCTGGACGGGCAGCGGGAGGACAAGGCGGCCCGCGAGGTCGCCGAGGTCATCTTCGGGCCGGCGGTCGAGGCCGAGTGGCGCTGCGACGGCGGGATGCGCTCGCAGGTCAGGCGGCAGATCGCCACGGCGCGCGCCCGCAACGGCGGCGGCCGGCGCGATCTCGTGACCCCGTAACGGGGCGGAGGATTGATCGGGTGATGGCGACATCGGCGGGACACGCAAGGGGTTGTGCCGGAGAAGCGGGGTGGAGGCTTTCCCGGGGCGCGGCCCCGGAGCGAAAAATTCCGCTGCCGGACGGCCCGCAAACGCCGCGCTCCGGAGCCTCCCGGCGCGGAATTCCGCAGTTGCCGGAATCGCGGCTCGGTAACGATCCCTCTTACCCGGACGGACAATGGAGGACCGGCAGCCTCGGACGTTGGAATGAATCCGACGACTATATGATTACGGATTGTAAGGGGCGAAGTTTACGGGATGCTGAAGCAGAGACAAAGACAAGTTAAACCAATGGTTTACGACTTCTTTGGCCGCAAGAAAGTCGAGCCTCGATGCACAACTGTGTCTCAAGTCGTGAATCCGCACGTCGTCGAGGTCGGCGCGCGCCCGAATGCGTCGCCAGGGATGTTGCAGGTCGGTAAGATGACTTTCCGGTTTACGTCCCGCGATCACCCAGGGGTTGCCATCTCGCCTGTCGATGCGCTCAAGAACTGCGATCGCCGGATCGCCGAGATACACCACCTTGGCGCCCGTCTTGGTATCGGGCAGGCGCAACTCACCCGCCTCCAGATCGACATGCTGCCAGCGCAGCTTCTGTATCTCTGATAGACGGCACCCGGTCAGCATCAGCAACCGAACCGCGGCGATGGCTGAGGCCGTCTCCGTACCGTCCACCTCGATCTCTTTCAGGGCTGCGCCCAGACGTTGATACTCGATATCCGATAGAAACCGCTCGCGCTTCTCCTCCCGGAATCGCTTTACATGCCGGCACGGGTTCGAGCCGTCGGGGCGGAGATCCCACAGCTCCGCCAGATTGAACATCTTGGATAAAACCCCGAGCATACGGTTGGCCTGATAGGGCGTGTCGCGCATATCGTGATGGAGCGCCGCGATATCGCTCCTCTGAATATCGGGCACCCGGTACCTGCCGATCCGGGGATCGATGAACAGCTTGACTGAGCGGCGGTATTCCTCGGCCGTGCTCGGCTTGCAATGGGTGGAGACATACCGCAACAGGACACTCCGGCGCTACTTCCGTGGCGACGCCGCCTTCGCCTCACCCGAAGTCTACGAGTTTCTCGAAGCCGAGGACTTCAGCTACGCCATCCGGCTCCCCGCAAACAAGGTGCTGCAAGGCAGCATCGCCCATCTGCTGAAACGCCCCGTCGGCAGGCCGCCCAATGATGTTCGCCGGTATCATGCCGGCTTCAGCTATCAGGCCGCGACCTGGGACAAACCCCGCCGCGTCGTCGCCAAGGTCGAGTGGCATCCTGGTGAGTTGTACCCGCGCGTCGGGTTCATTGTAACCAACCTGAGCCGACCCACCGAGCGGGTCGTCGCATTCTACAATCAGCGCGGCACGGCCGAGCAATGGATCAAGGAAGGCAAAAACGCCATCAAGTGGACACGCCTGTCGTGCCGCAAGTTCCGTCACAACGCTGTCCGGCTCCAACTCCACGCGCTCGCCTACAATCTCGGCAACTTCATGCGGACACTCGTGTTGCCCGATGCAGTGGAGCAGTGGTCACTGACCACGCTGCGCGAAAAGCTCGTCAAGATCGGCGCGAAGATCGTCCGCCACGGTCGCTACATCGTCTTCCAGATGGCCGAGGTCGCTATCCCTCGTGACCTGTTCGCCGACATCCTCCGCCGAATCGATCGGCTCAGAACGACGCCCCTCCCAACATGACGACACGATCGTCCCTCATGCGTGAAGACGACAGGACCGGGGTGTCCGAGACACGGCCCGACCGGCAATATCGAATGCCACCATGTCCCATTCACTCTCAATTTCGTGTTGTCGGGCATGATCTTGGTGGCACAACCCATCGGACTTGCCCTTTGAGCGATTTCGAGCCACGCTCAACTTGGCTGAAGGGTGCCACATGGGAAATCCCGGTTCAGAGGCCGAAACTACGCGCAGACGCTACCGATCGGTGCTCGGCGATATTCCAGACGAACAGTTTCATTTCGACGGCGCTCTGGAGTGGATAAGGGGTCGGTCGTCATAGCTCGGCCGCGGCCGGGCTGGAAGGGGCCGGCAATGACGTTCCCTACAGGATATCGGCGCTCGTCGGAGGCGTGGCTGGGGGTGCTCTCGTGGAGCGTGATCGGCGGCTGAGTCGCGGAACGTGGCGAGGGTGAGAACCCATCTCATGGGCGCGACGGGCACGCTCGTCAACGTCAGCCACAACGCCACTTGCCGCCGGCTCTCCCGTGCCCCGATGAACCGGCCCATCATCGCCATGCGAGGCTCGCGCCCGCTATGTTCCCGTGTGGATGGGTGAGCCCCACGAGCGATAACCACCGAAAGCACACCATGGGTTCCGTTGCCGACAAAATCGCGAAGAAGATTATCCCGTCCGGCGGGTCGAAGGTCGTCGATCTGGCGAGCTGGCGGGAGGGCAGGAAGATGGCTCTCGAAGCCGGTTTCGGTGACGACGGCCTGGCCCTCGGCAAGTTCGCGGGCCATGACCCGTGCCACGCTCTGTACGTTGTGGGGCAGAACGTCGCCTCTCTCATGGCCGAATCCATTTCCGGGATGAGAGAAGCGAAGGGTTACGTCAGGATAGCCGGCGACGCCGAGAACCAGTACTTGCCGGGCGGGCCGCCGATGAGCCCGTTGACCGTCAGCTATTTCACGATGTGGGCGCTGTTCGACGTCCGGTTCGGGAGCAGCCGGGAAACCATGGGCAGCTGCATTCTGCGCATCGCGCCCGAGTTCGATTGCCCGTCCTGGCTGATCGACGCCGTTGAGCGGATGCAGCAGTCGAGGATGGGCTTTTACGTACATTGCGGCGGCGAGGGCGAGGGGGTTCTGCTGCGCGAGGTCGGTACGCGCGAGATCGCTTCCTGCACGGTTCCGGCCGGCTATACCGGCTGCGAGGGGCAGATATGGTTCGTGCGCGTGCTGCCGCCGCCCAACCGCCTGTGCCGCCACCATATCGTGTTCAACACGCCCTACGTAATCCGGGACTATCCCGAACGCACCTTTGTCGACTATCTGGAGCGCGAGCTCGCGCGGATGAAGGCGAAGAAACTGCCCCGGACGGATGACGCGCACGGCCATCTGATGAAGTACGGTCCGGATCCCAACCATTGGAACGAATACATCTTCTGCGCTTATTCGGGTCATAAAGATGAGGCGATCTTTCTGACCGGTATCCCGGACATCCGGCAAAGTCTTCCCCATGCCTCGGCTTATCGGTAGTTCAGCCAAGCTGACACCGGCGTTCGGGGCTGACGCGGGCGGGACCGACCGCCTGCGGGGTGCGCGCGACGCGGCGCAGATCGCGCCGACGGGCGGCAGCGCGGATCCGGCCGCCCTGCTGGAGGCGGAGGTCGGCTACGGGCGATGACGGCGGCGGCGCGGCGGGCGCGCGCGTCGGGGACGCGGCCCGGAGCGCCCGTCCCGCTTCGCGGCGGGCGTCGCTCCTCAGGCGCGGGTGAACTTCCACACCACCTTGCCGACGACGTGGACCTCGTCCGCACGGCACGCATAGGGCGGGTAGTCGGGGTTGGCGCCCCTCCACGGCACGACTGCGGCTTCGTCCGCGCCCACGGGATGGGGATTGCCGAAATGCCGGAATCGCGCGACGCTGGACATGGACGGTGGGCGAGATCAGGCTGCCCGACACGAAGACCGGTCCGAGGACGATCTCCCTGGCGCCGGAAGCGCTGGCGGTGCTGTCGCGGATTCCCCGCCGGTCCGGCCTGGGAGGTCGGCGGCGGCGCGGCCGGGGCCGGCCGGGCCGGGGCCCGCTACCTGGAGGACATGGCGCGCACGGCGGCGGTGACGCTGCTGACGCTGACGCCGGAGAACGCCGCCCCTGTGCGCCGGGCGGCGGCGCGCCTCGCCCATCCCTCGGCGCGCGGCGCGATCGGCGCCTGGGTCGAGGCCGAGGCTGCCCGCATGGCCGGGCGCGACCTGGCCAGCGCCTTCTATCCCGAAGAGATCGAGGCCGATCCGGAGCGGCTCAGTGTCGAGATCGCGGGCGAGCTCGTGACCTGGATCGGGCGCGAGGAGGCCTCGCGCGAGCGCCGGCGCTACCGCCTCGTCTTCCGCATCGACGCCGGGCGCATCGGCCTGCTGCGCTTCGAACAACTGGAGAATGCCAACTTAGCTCACAGGATACATTCTATGTCGGCACCCTGAAGGGCGTCGGCCGGGTCTATCAGCAGACCTACATCGATACATACGCCAAGGTCGCCCAGGCCAAACTCTACAAACAAAAACCCCGATCACGGCAGCCGACATGCTCAATGACAAGGTGCTGCCGTTCTATGAGCAGCACGCGCTGCTGGTGCTGCGTATCCTAACGGATCGGGGAACGGAATATTGCGTGCGCGCCGATCGGCACGATTACCAGCTGTTCCTGGCCATCAACGACATCGACCACACCAAGACCAAAGTCAAATCGCCCCAGACCAACGGCATCTGCGAACGGTTCCACAAAACCATCTTGCAGGAGTTCTACCAGGTGACATTCCGAAAAAAGATCTACGAGACCATCGAGCAACTGCAGAATGATCTGGACGAACGGATCGATCACTACAACAATGAACGCACCCATCAGGGCAAAATCTGTGAAGGGCGAACCCCCATGCAGACCCTGGAGGAAGGCAAAGCCATCTGGAGGGAAAAGTTCGTAGCCTGAACCTAAACTGACAGACGCCGCCTCAAATCCGGCACCTGTCAGATCAGGTCTGAATTACTACATCTAAAGAGTGTCTTAAGTCTCGGTCTGTAGCGCCAAGCGCGAGGCTGCTACATGCCCATGCTTCGTCCCCGGGATCTTTTGTGGGTCTGGCGTTCTTCTTCCTCGGCCGTTTCGCGCGTTTTGGAGTGGCGCTCAACATAGTCGTCGAATTCCTTTTGTGCCGCCTTGCGTTCTTCCCCCGTTGCGTTGTACGCGGCTGACTGGAGCCGGCTGAACTCGCGAGCGTCCCTTTGTGCGCGGCGCTGGCTTTCCTCGTGCGTCTCCTGCGGTGCGGATTGTTCGCTATGGCGCTCCCGTTCGGCGGCCTCCGACATCTGCCTGTCGTCCCTGGCCATCAGTCTGCCGATATCGGTGAGCGCCCAGCGCATGTGCTCCAGGCCGAGCGGGATGCCGTTGAGATGACTGCCGTAGATAACATGGCCATCCATGATAAGCCGGCCGGTCTCGGCCAGCCTGTCGATGTCCGTCCGCCACCTGCCGTAGCCGGTGAGACCGGTAACCGGTCTGTTTAAATCGATCGCGACGGTTTCCAGCACCTCGCTACGATATTCCAGCCGGTCCTTGACCGCAGCGAGATAATCCTCGATTTCACGGCGGGTTTTGGTCCCTTTGTCGAGTTGGGCGAGCACGTTCCCGAGCGACCGGCGTGGGCGGTCTTCAAGGGCCGGGTTTTCGGCCAACGCTTCCATGCGGGCGCGGAGCTGCTTGTAGCCGCGCACATATATGGCATGGACACCGGCCCGTTCCGCGGCCGTGAGGTGACGGCTCCAGTCCTGTCGCAATGCTGAATAGGTGTCCCAGGCGACCTGTTCTTCCGTGGGTGCGGACGGTTTGTCCACCGCCGGCGCCACTGCCGGAGGATCTCTGGCCAAGCTCCGTTCAGTTGGCATGGCAACCGTTTCAATCGGGGGTGTGGCCTGCGTCGGGGTACGTGGCCTGCCATCGCCCGGCTCGGTCGGTTGAATGCGCCCGGTCGGCACGCCGCCCGCTGTCTCGGAGACTCCGCCCCCGAGCGGCGGCATTCCCTGGCGCATCTCCGGCTCGAGCCCCTGTTGTTTCGCCTCCCGCTTGATTTGGTGCACATACCGCATCGTGGCCGCGCGCCGGTGGCGGCGCGCGCGGGTATGGAGATCCTCGAAGGCGTCGATATCCCTGCGCCCGATGCCGCCGCGCTCGGCAAGCAGGAAGGCGAATTCAGCCGGCCGGGCACGGAAGGTATCGGCCTGTTTCAGCAACATGGCATGTCGGGTGAGGGTTTCCCGAAATGCCCCGCCGAGCGCCACGGCATCGCCTTGCGTGCGGGTCCGTTCGCGGAGTTCGTCGTACGCCGCCAGAACTTGCCTACGGCCGTCTACGAACGAAGCCACGGCCTGGGCATAACGCCAGCCTAAGGCGGTGCGCCGGACATCCCGCGCGATGCGAGCCAGCGTGTTGTCGTTCGCTGCGGTCCGGATATCGCCCACCTCGCCCTGGGTTTCGCCAGGGGATCGACTTCTGTCCTCCCGGACATTCTCCCGGCGGTCCTCCCATATGCCATCGGCCATGTAGTCGAGCGCCGCCTCCTTCGGTTGCGAGCGCGACCAGCGTTCGGCCAAATACGCCCGGATCTCGGTGTCCGTCACTGCCGCCTCCCGGTCGTTGTCAGCCCGCCGGTCGGCGATATCGAGAGCGAGCGGCGCGCGATTGACATAGATGTCGAGTCCCTCGCGATGGCGTGTCGCGGCGGGATAGATCGTCTCGCGCGCGGGCCTCGCATCGGCCAGCAGGAACGTCCAGTCCACGGTCAATCCCTGGGCCGAGGTAATGGTGAGGGCATAACCGTGATCGAGGCGGATATTGCCGTACCAGTCGCGGATCTCGTCGTGGTGGAACGATACGTGCCGCCCGTCTTCGGTACGTGCCGATATCAGGACACTCGGCTCCGTAGCGGCCTCAGCTCGTTCAACCTTGAAGTCGTCGACCGTGACCACGGTGCCGTTGAACAGCTGCTTCTCCCAGTGCGTGGCGCCGATGCGCAGCCTGTCGCCACGGGCGATCTCCAGTGGAGAGGTTGTTCGCTCGTCTTCCGTCCCCCGGCTTACGATCACCGTCACCCGGTCCGTATCGGCCCGTTCTCCATCCGGCAGTGCGGCGAACCGGCGTTCCCGCATCAGGTACGACAGCGCCCGCACTTCGGCTCGTGTGCGCGCCAGCACCACGCTGGATTTGTCGGGATGTTCCCGCTGGTAGCGGTCCCAGTCATCGACCAGGCCGGTCAGCGTCTTTTCTTCGTCGTACCCGATATGGAACCGCCCACGGACGTGGTGGGCCGCAATGGCCGATGCCGCGTCGCCATCACGCAGCGCTTCCGACGCTGCCACCTGCCACGGTGTGAATACAGGCTTATCCCCCATCGCATCGTACTCAGTAAGAATGCGGGCGCGTTCCTGCTCTCCCATCATCCCCGTGCGGAACCGCGCAGTCTCCGGATTCTCTCCATGGACATGGACCAGAATATCTTCCAGATCAGCCTTCTGGCGGCGGATTCGGTCAACCCTCACGCTACCCACGGCGTCGCGCACCAATCTCAACCCCGGTCCCGCTTCCACCGGCTGCTGCTGCTGTGTGTCGCCCGCGAATACGATTTTCGCTCCATGGCGTTCTGAGAGTTGGAGAATGTGATGCGCCTGGCGGGTCGACAGCATCCCCGCCTCGTCGACGATGATGGTGGTGTCTCCATCGATCTCGATACCGCCCCGCGCGGCAAGGCGCAGCAGCTTGTCGACGCAGAACGGCCGCGCATCGACATCGTTACCCAGCGCCACGGCGGTGCGCCATGCCACGGCGGTGGCGATAATGTTGTTCCCGTGGTCGCGGTAAAGATCGGCGATGGGCCGCAGCGTTGTGGTCTTTCCCGAACCCGCCGCTCCCTCGATGATGGCTACACGCCCGCTCGAAGACGTGACGGCCCGAATCGCCTGGATATGTTCTACGCTCAACGGATAACCCGCAGCCAGAAGCCCCGTCACCTTGTTCTCGATTGCCTGGGCAGACAAGGAATGTCCCGTATCGGCGGCCATTCCTGCCGCCATGTCACGGACTTCAATCTCCATTTGGAGGTTGTGACGGGTTGAATAGAGCCTCGTATGCGCCATGTCGGCCCGGCCTTCGGCCGACCGTGGCGCGCGGGTCAGGCGCACGACCTCAGGGCTCAGAAGAACACGCTCTATGCTTGTCGCGACCGCATCGCGGTTCAGGAGCCCGGCGGTGGCATTGCCGACCCGCTCGACGATATCCGGCAGGCGGAATACCGCTTCCTCGCGCGTAAGTCGGTAGGGCAGGTCTTCCAGGACTGCTGTCAGCGCCCGGATCTGCTCTTGGGTAATCTCTTCCGACTTACCCAAGAGCGAGACGATCAGCGCCTCGCGTTCGATAAAGCCGTCCGCTTCGCCGCGCCAGCGCGCGTGCCGGATCTCCGGGTCGTTATCCGGCGACTTGCCGGCCCGTGTGATCTTGTTCGCCGCCGCTGCACGCGGCGCGTTGCCCTCGACCGTAAAGCCCATCTCCCGGGCCGCGTCGATAATCGCCGCCCGGCGCTTCGACCAGTGTCCGATCAGGTCCTCGGGTATGCCTGCGATGCGCGTGAACTCTCCATCCTTGCCGTACTGTTCCATGCGGATGCCGAGGCGTTCTTGCAGGCTCCAGGCGAGCGTATTGCGGTAGACCGCCCCCGCTGCCTTCATCCAGGTGTAGACCGGGTGTTGATGCAGCGCCCGGTACTTGCCGTCCCGGTGTGTCCGGGCGGCATTGAAGATCACGCAGTGGGTATGCAGCTGCGGGTCGTTGTCCCGGCTGGTGCCATGCTGGAACATCGCCGCCGATATATCGGCGGGCAGCACCTCGATATCGCCGTCCCGGTTACGGATACGGGTATAGGCGCAATGCCTCAGCACTGTTTCCTCCAGCGCTCCCCGAGCCGCATCGTTATGCGCCCGCTCGATCTCCGCACGCAGCTCGGGATCGGCGACCGCCCACAAGGCGGAAACACTCTTGTCCGCGCTGAAGGTCAGGTCGAGACCGGCCGAGCGCCGCTCGCTGCCCGCGTTCTGTGTGAGTTTGCCCCCGCCGCTTGGGGCAAAGCCGTTGTACAGCCGGTGGAAGTCGCTGCTGTCGACCTTGCCGCCGTCGGCAAGACCGAACAGGCCCTTCGGATTGAACCAGACGCCGTCGGGTTCCTCACCCGCCGTGTAGTACTCGTTGGGATGACGGAAAGAGCGCTGGCTCTCCAGGTAATAAGCGGCCGATGCCGCTTGGGCCAGGGTGGCTACCATGACGCCAGCTTGGTAACGACGTTACCGGATAGGGATACAACCTGTCCGGAGTGCAGCTGGATTATGACTGTTGTAGCTCTCATGATTCCAGCCTTAGAAATTCAATTATGTTCAACCTCTTACCGAATCGGTCAGGCGATATTTACAAATCAGGGCAAACTTTATTACATTTATCGAGATCGAGGCACCAAAGGTGCAGAGGTGTGAGAAGAAAGAATCACCATTTATCTCTCGTTCGCGACCGAGCATACGCATATCGTTCGACGTTGCAAGGATTTTTTGACCGTCCACATTGACGGCGCGCAGGTTTGGCAAACGCTGGATTTTCACGCTGTTGCATTCGGGGGAGGTTAGGCAAGCGGACGGACCATCATGGCTGGTGTTTAGGATTGCCAAGGTTCTCGTTCCTCAGAACGGTGATCGGATAGCCGGCGACCGCATCCGGGCCTAATTGAGGATTCTGGAAACAGCGGGGAGATGGACGATGCCGGCGAAACGCTTCAACGAAGCGGATATCGACTTCGATGCCATAGACGGGGAGTTGGCGAAACTTGTGCCGCCTAAGCTGAGCCTGACGGATGTGCTGGACCGTTTGCGGAAGCGATTGGTCGAGCAACAGGCCAAGGGGGTTACGGTGGCTCAGATGCATGAAGTGTTGAAATCGGGCGGCATCGATATCACGGAGCACAGTCTGCGGACCTTTCTGGACAAGGGCGTATTGCCGGGAAGGAAGGTTGCCGAGGCCGCCAGGTCCATGGTGTCGGAAGAAGGCAGTGATCCGTTCTAAGCCGAACGAGGGTGCATGTGAGTTCGCAAAGCAAGCAAGCGGCGTTCGAAGAACGGCGGTCCGTCGTGGCGGTTTTCGGGATGCGAATAATGAAGTTGCAATGGGGGATGGCCGGGCGCTAGCGTGGCGCTTCAGCGCCCGCGTACGGCGATGGCGCGAAGCGCCGTGCCGTGAGGCGGCGATGCGATGTTCGAAGAACGAGGAGCCGCGAGCGAGCGTAAGCTCGCACGGTTGGCGGTGGCGCGAAGCGCCCCGCCATGGACTTCGTCTTTAGCAAACCGGCACAAAAAGGGGGCCGACCTCCGCCGTGTGATGGCGGGGGCCGACCCTGAATGGTGTCGCTACGCGGCGGCGAGAAGGACGGGGATTCCGATCTTGCGTGTGAGAACGGCAGAGCAATAATCCCCCACTGAAGCGGCCGGTCGATCCGGCTGCGGCGGACCAAAATGGGACCGCGTATAGCCTTCTGTCAGGGTTGCTCTGACTGGAAGGCGGGGGGGATGTATCGGGTGGAGTTGTACGCACGGGTTCGGCGGGCGTGTCATGTCGAGGGGATGAGCACCCGCGAGGCCTCGCGGGTGTTTGGTGTAGACCGCAAGACGGTCCGTAAGATGCTGTCGTTCTCGGTGCCGCCAGGGTATCGCCGAAGCGCGCCGCCGAGGCGGCCAAAGCTGGGTCCGTTCACGGGAATCATCGATCGGATCTTGGAAGACGATCGGACCAGCCACCGCAAGCAACGGCACACTGCGAAGCGCATCTTCGACCGCCTCCGGGACGAGTACGGTTTCACGGGCGGCTACACCATCGTGAAGGACTACGTTCGTGAGCAGGGGCTTCGGTCGCGTGAGGTGTTCGTGCCACTCTCCCATTCCCCCGGTCACGCCCAGGCGGACTTCGGCGAAGCGATGGCGGTGATCGGCGGCGCGTTACGGAAGATCCACTTCCTTGCCTTCGACCTTCCCCACAGTGATGGTTGCTTTGTTGCGGCCTATCCGGCGGAGACGACCGAAGCATTCTGCGATGGCCACAACGCGGCGTTTGCCTTCTTCGGCGGCGTCCCCCGATCCATCCTGTACGACAACACCAAGCTGGCGGTTGCCCGGATCCTGGGCGATGGGAAGCGGCAGCGAACGCGCGTCTTCACGGAGCTTCAGTCCCACTATCTGTTCGAGGACAGGTTCGGCCGGCCGGGCAAGGGCAACGACAAGGGCAAGGTCGAGGGACTGGTCGGCTTCATCCGGCGGAACTTCCTGGTCCCCGTCCCGCGTGCCGAGAGCTTCGCGGCCCTCAACGATGCTCTCGCTGTCAATGGCGGAGCAAAAAGGGACCACCTCGGCGGTGTAATACCAGTGAGCCTATGAAATCACCTTCATGATCCATGGATAGGCGCAGAGGGTTCGCATACGATCCGGTTCTGCGATGAGGTCGATCCATGCTTGGCAACAGGCGTCGATGATGGCCTCGGTGTCGTCGAGGACGCGGAGCGATAGGAAGCGTTCGCGTAGGTAGAGCCAAACCCGCTCGACGGGGTTGAGTTCGGGACTGTAAGGCGGCAACAGCGCCAAGGTGACGTTGTCGGGGACGGTGAGGGCGCGCTCGTCGTGCCAACCGGCGCCGTCGCACATCATGACGGCGTGCGCATCCTGGTCCAGGGTATCGGCGAAGTGTGCGAGAAACAGGTCCATGACCTTGGCGTTGACGCTCGGCATCACCAGGGTGACGTCGTCGCCGGTGTCCGGGCGCACGGCGGAGAAGATGTAGGCCCACTGGTAGCCGATTTGACGCGTCCCGGGGGCACGCTCGCCCCTGCGCCACCACCGGTGACACACCCGGCCCTTGTTGCCGACGCGCGCTTCATCCTGAAACCACAGCTGTAGGCGCTTGTCGGGATGCGCCGCGGCGGTCGCCTTCAGGATGTCGCGAAGCCCCCTTTTTTGAAGCGCTCCTGCGCTTCGGCGTCCCTTCGCGGGTGGCTCGGGCGCGCCTTCTGGCGGGAAAATCCCATCCGCCGTAGAACCCGGGTCATGCTCGAGGGGTGGTAGGTCTTGGCGAAGCGCTCCTCCAGCCAGCGGCACAGATCGGCCCGGGTCCAGGCGCAAACCCCGTCGCGCTCAGGCTCCGGCCCGGCGATGATGACCGCCGCCAGCGCCGCTTCCTCGTCTGCCGTCAGCCGCCGCGGCGAGTAGCCCTTTGGACGGTCGTGAAGCCCCTCCAATCCCTTTGCATTGTAACGAACAACCGCGTCGCGAAGCGTTTGGCGATCCATCCCCGCAAGCCGCGCGGCATCAGCCCGGGGCATCTCCTCCAAAGCATTCGCGATCCCATAGGCCCGCGCCGCCGCTCGACCGTACGATTCCACGCGAGCCCAGCGCCGAAGCTCCAAAGGCGTCAAATCATCCCGTATCTTGAGTGCTGATCCCATGACATCCCCCACATCTGGTGGGAGACCATAGAATCACAATCCGCCATCATCCGCCATCAATGAATATCCCGAGAGTCAATTCAGGCGCTCACTGGTATGAGAGCCGTATGAGGGAACGAGTTCGGGTTGTACCCTGGCCGCGCACGGGTCCAGCGGGGCGGGCACGTCCTAGGCCTGCTCGCCCTTGTTGCTCTTTAAGGGCGCGAGCTGGCTGGTGCGGTCGTACCCGCCGCCGGGGCGGATGCGGCGTAATCAGCCGCGCGACAGGTAGCGCGGCAGCTCGCGCTCGAACTTGGGGAAGTAGCGCGCGATCACCGTCACGTCGAAGCGGCGCAGGATCGATTCCTTCGGTTCGCGGTCGAGCAGGAACCGAAAGGCCGCCTCGATACAGCGCTCGGCCGTGTGCTCGCCGGCCGTGAGGCGCTCGTAAGTCGCCCGCGACATCGTCACCTCGTGACGGGTCTCGCCCTCAGCTTCGCGGACGATCACCTCGAACGCGAGAGGGTCGCCCTCGCCGCTGCGCCGGACCTCGATCATCGCATGCTCCTTGATCGCCTGCCGCCAATGCTGAGCGACCCGGCGCCGCCGCGCAACCCCGGTGCGATCACGCGATTGGACCCGATGACCGCGACGGCGGTCTCAGGCGCGGCGCGGGCCACGCACGAACTCGTAGATGCGGGTGCAATCGCTGTCCGGTATCTCGCTTGCCGCCCGCCGCCATGTCTCGGCCACCCGTTCGCCGATGTCCAAACAGACGCCGCCGGTCCTTGCGCTCTCGACATAGAGCCGCAAGTCCTTGGCCATCAACGCGGTGTGGAACCCGGCATCGAAGCTGCCGGTGAGAATGGGGTTGGGGAACTTGTCGCTGGTTGCCGTGTTGCGGCCGGTCGAGGCGTTGAGCACGTCGATCACCGTGCGCGGGTCCAATCCTTGCGTCTCGCCGTAGGCGACCGCCTCGGATGTGGCCGCCAAGGCGGTGCCCGAAAGGAAGTTGTTCAACAGCTTCATGGCCTGACCCTGGCCGGCGGCGTCGCCGACGTGAAAGACGTTCTTCGCCACCGCGTCGAGGGCCCCGCGCAGGCGCTGCAAGAGCGCCGCCGGCGCCGCCCACATGACGGTCAAGGTGCCGGCCACCGCGCCGGCCCTGCCACCGCTCACCGGCGCGTCCGCGTATGCGATCCCGGCCTCGGCCAGATGGCGCTCGATGTCCTGCGCCGCGGCCACGCCGGTGGTTGAGAAATCGACCACCACGGTGGTCGCCCGGCCGCGGGTCGCGGCGATCTCGCGCGCCACCGCGCGGCACGCGTCGCCGTCGGGCAGGCTCAGGAACACGGCGCCGGCGGCCGCGGCCACCTCGGCCGCCGAGGCGGCGGTCGCGGCGCCCTCGGGCGCGCGTTTGCTGGTCCCCGCCCTGTCGTGGACGCGTAAGTCGCAGCCGGCGGCGGCGAGGTTCGCCGCCATCGGCGCACCCATATTGCCGAGGCCGATGAAGCCCAGAATCTCGGTCGCCATGACGTTCCTCCCCGGTGTCGAGACTAGCGAACCGCTCGGCGAGAATCTACGCGTGTCGAATTGCCGACCGAGAGGCGTCCGGCGGACCGGCGCGCGTTATTTCAGCGCCGCGACGCCCAGGGGCACGCTGTAGCGTTCGCACCAGATGTAGACCGCGTCGTAGCGCGTGAGGTCGAGCGTGGCGGGCACGTCGTAGACCTGCTCGCCCGTGTTGCTTGCCAGCGGCGCGAGCTGGCTGGCGCGGTCGTAGGTACCGCCGGCGCCGAAGCCGACCTTGGGATCGGGCGCGCCGTCGAAGTTGAAGTTGGACTGCAACACGACCTGGGCGCCGCCCGTCGATTTCAGCACGACGACGTCGCCCGACGTCTTGTGACCACTGGCGCCGTGGAACGCGCCCTGGGCCAGCACCTCCTGGGCGTGGGACACGGCCGGCAGCATGAGCGCGGCGGCGAGAAGCATTGGCGCGGCGGCGCGGGACATGAATGAACGCATCGGTTCGATCTCCTGGATAGTCGATAAGGTAGTCCGCCGCGTCGGCGACGCTTCGCTTGGATGAAGATAGGCCGTGCGGCGACCAGATGAACAGGCTCGCCGCCAGCGCCGGGTTCACGTTTGCGCGACCGCGGCAAAAAAGGAGCCCCGCGCGCCGAAGCATGCGGGGCAGGTTCATCGGGGTAAAGCGAGGTAGAATCCCAATCTAGAGAATATGACGGGACGCCGCATCGAGGTAGGTCAAGGCGGTCGCCGAATTATCGTCAGAGGCGCGAAAAATTCGCTTCGGCGGGCCGGCTCAGCGGTTGGGCACCATGACCATGGTCATCTGGCGGCCTTCCATCTTCGGCCATTGCTCGATCTTAATGACTTCGCCAAGGTCGTCGCGCACCCGGTCGAGCACCTTCATGCCGAGTTCCTGGTGGACCATCTCGCGGCCGCGAAAGCGCAGCGTCACCTTGACCTTGTCGCCCTCGTCGAGGAACTTGTTGATCGCGCGCATCTTGACGTCGTAGTCGTGCTGGTTGATGCCCGGCCGCATCTTGATTTCCTTGACGTCGACGGTCTTCTGGCGCTTGCGTGCCTCGGCCGCCTTCTTCTGGGCGTCGTATTTGAATTTGCCGTAATCGAGCAGCTTGCAAACGGGTGGGTCGGCGTTGGGCGAGACCTCGACGAGGTCGAGCCCGACTTCACCTGCCATTTCGAGCGCGCGTCCGATCGTGACGACGCCGACTTGTTCCCCCATTTGATCGACCAGTCGAACCATTGGAACTTCGATCAGGTCGTTGGCGCGCGGTCCCTCGCGGACCGGTGGCGCCGGTGTATGGTGTCGTGCGATCCCTTGTGCTCCTCGTTAGTGCCGCCCGAGAGCGCGCCTAGGCCGCGCGCCGGTCGATGGGCGATCTGGCTTCTTCGGCAAGTCTAGCTATGGCCTCATCGAGCGCAAGCGATTCTTGCTCGCGCGAGCCCAGGCGGCGGATCGTCACGCCGCGCTCCTCGACCTCGCGCTTGCCGACCGCGAGGATGACGGGAACCTTGGCGACGCTGTGCCGACGCACCTTATAGCCGATCTTGTCGCTGCCGGTATCGAGAATCGAACGCAGCCCGGCCGCGTCGAGCGCGGCCTGTACTTCGGCGCCGTAGCCGTCGGCCGCGTTGGTGATCGTCGCGACGGCGATCTGGACCGGCGCGAGCCACAGCGGCAAGGCGCCGGCGTACTGCTCGATCAGCATGCCCGTGAAGCGCTCGATCGAGCCGAGGATCGTGCGGTGCAGCATGACCGGCCGGTGCCGCGCGCCGTCCTCGCCGACGTAAGACGCGTCGAGCCGCTCGGGCAGCACGAAATCGGCCTGCAGCGTGCCGCACTGCCATTCGCGGCCGATCGTGTCACGCAGGTAGAAGTCGAGCTTGGGACCATAGAACGCGCCGTCGCCCGGGTTCATCGTATAGGCTACACCGGCCTTCTCCGCGGCGTTCCTGAGCGCCGCCTCGGCGCGGTCCCAGACTTCGTCCGAGCCGGCGCGCACGGTTGGCCGGTCGGCGAAGCGGATCTCGACGTCGTCGAAGCCGAAGTCGCTGTAGATGCCCAGCGCGAGCTTGCAGAACGCCGCGCTCTCGGAGTCGATCTGGTCTTCGGTACAGAAGATATGGGCGTCGTCCTGGGTGAAGCCACGCACGCGCATCAGGCCGTGCAGCGCGCCCGACGGCTCGTAGCGGAGGCACGAGCCGAATTCGGCCATGCGCAGCGGCAGGTCGCGGTAGCTCTTCAGGCCGTGGCGGAAGATCTGCACGTGGCACGGGCAGTTCATCGGCTTGAGCGCCAGGGTGCGCTCGTCCGATTCGACCGTGAACATGTTCTCGCGGAACTTCTCCCAGTGGCCCGAAGCCTCCCACAGCGAGCGGTCGACGAGCTGCGGCGTGTTGACCTCGACGTAGCCGGCGCGCGTGATCTCGCGGCGCATGTAGTCGACCAGCGTGCGGTGGAGCGTCCAGCCCTTGGGGTGCCAGAAGACCATGCCGACCGCCTCTTCCTGAAAGTGGAAGAGGTCCATCTCGCGGCCCAGGCGGCGGTGATCGCGGCGCTCGGCCTCCTCGAGCCGGTGCAGGTAGGCGGCGAGGTCCTTGTCCGACGTCCATGCGGTGCCGTAGATGCGCTGCAGCATCGCGTTGTTCGAATCGCCGCGCCAGTAGGCGCCGGCCAGTTTCATCAGCTTGAACGCCGAGCCCAGCTTGCCGGTCGACGGCAGATGCGGGCCCCGGCAGAGGTCGACGAAGCCGCCCTGGCGGTAGAGACCGACGTCCTCGCCCTCGGGGATGCCCGCGATGATCTCGGCCTTGTAGTCCTCACCTTGTTCCTTGAAGAAGGCGACCGCCGCGTCGCGCTGCCAGACCTCGCGGGTAATCGGCTCGTCGCGCGCGACGATCTCGTGCATGCGCGCCTCGATCGCCGCCAGATCCTCGGGCGTGAACGGGGTCTCGCGCGCGAAATCGTAGTAAAAGCCGTCTTCGATCGCCGGGCCGATCGTCACTTGCGTCGCGGGATAGAGTTCCTTGACCGCCTCGGCCATGACATGGGCGGCGTCGTGGCGGATCAACTCGAGCGCGTCGGCGTCCTTGGCCGTGACGATGGCAATTTCGGCGTCGGCCTCGATCAGCGCGGCGAGGTCGCGCAGCTCGCCGTCGACGCGCACCGCGAGCGCCGCCTTGGCGAGACCGGGGCCAATCGCGGCGGCGACCTCGGCGCCCGAGGGCGCCGCGGCGAATTCTTTCGTGTTGCCGTCGGGCAGAGTGATCGTAACCATGAGACTCTATGCGATTCCGCGCCGCTCGGGGTTTCGGTGAAGCGCGCGAAATGTAGAGTGAATCGAAGCGCTGTCAAGGCGCATCGCGGCGTCCCCGGCCGGTCTCGGCGAGCAGCTCGTCATAGACGGCGAGCGTGCGGTCGCACATAGTGTCCTTGGAGTAGTGCGCGCGTACGCGTTCGGTGGCCCGCAGGGCCAGCGCCGCGCGTTCGGCGGGATCGAGCGCCAGTGCCTCGCGCAGCGCCTCGGCCATGGCTGCCGGGTCGCCCGGCGGCACCAACCAACCGTTCTCGCCGGGTACCACGGTCTCGCGCGCGCCGCCGTGGTCGGTCGCGATTGTCGGCCGGCCCATCGCCTGGGCCTCGACGATGACGCGGCCGAATGCTTCCGGGTCGAGCGACGCCGACACCGCGACATCGGCCAGCATATAGGCCGCCGGCATGTCGCGGCAGTGATCCGCGACATGCACGATGCTGGCCAGGCCAAGCTGTGTGATACGCTTTTCGAGCCGCCGGCGGAAGCCCTGGTGGCCGGCGTCGGAACCGACGAACAGGCAGCGGACGTCATTGCGTCCAAGGATCGCCAGGGCGTCGATCAGGACGGTCTGGCCCTTCCACCGCGTCAGGCGGCCGGGCAGCATGATGATCGGCATGCCATCGGGCAGCCGCCAGCGGTGTACCAGCTGCTCGAGGCGGCTGGCGCCGACATTGGCCGGATCGAACAGTTTCAGATCGACGCCGCGCGGCACGATGCGTAGGCGGTCGCTGTCGACGCCGTATTCGCCGCGGACGTGCTCGGCGATGAAGTTCGAGATGGCGATCACCCGGTCGCCCCGCGCCATCACCGCGTTGTAGCGCTTCTTGGCTGCGGTCGCCGCGCTGTAGACGCCGTGAAAGGTGGTGACGAACGGCCGGCCGGTACGTCGCGCCGCGTAGTATGCGCTCCACGCCGGTGCGCGCGAGCGCGCGTGCACGATGCCGACGTCATGGCGCTCGATGACGCCGATCAAGCGCTTGATGTTGGCGCGGATGGTGAACGGATTCTTGCTTGCCAGCGGCAGGGTGACGTGTTGGGCGCCGGCGCGCTGGACGTCGGCGACCAAAGCACCGCCCGACGACGCCACGATGGCGCCCCAGCCGGCCGTCGTCAGCGCGCGGGCGATCTCCACCGTGCCGCGTTCGACACCGCCCGTCTCGAGCGCCGGCACGACTTGGAGCACGGAGCCCCGTGGCCGTTCCGCCGGTGCCGTCAAGCTGGTAGCATCGCGGCGAACATCCACCGACGGTTCAGACATCACCCATGACCGATCACATTTCCCACAACGGCGCCGAGCCGCGCCACCTCGGGCGCGCCGACGGCCACAGCATCGCCTACCACGTGCTGGCCGGCAAGTCTCCCGGCGTGGTTTTCCTGGGCGGCCTGATGTCGGATATGACCGGTACCAAGGCGATCGCGCTCGAGGACCATTGCCGGGCGGCGGGCCGCGCCTACCTGCGTTTCGACTATCTCGGCCACGGCGCCTCGTCGGGCGTCTTCACCGACGGCACTATCGGGCGCTGGACCGAGGACGCGCTCGCCGTCCTCGACGGCATCACGCAAGGCCCTCAAGTGTTGGTCGGCTCGAGCCTGGGCGGCTGGCTGATGCTGCGCGTCGCCCTGGCCCGCCCCGAGCGGATCGCCAGCCTGGTCGGCATCGCCGCCGCGCCGGACTTCACCGAGGCCATGTCCGCCGACCTCGACGAGGACGAGCGCACGCGGCTCGCGCGCGACGGTGTAATCGAGCGGCCGTCGGAGTATTCGGAACAACCGTATCGCATCACCCGCGCATTGATCGAGGACGGCCGCGACCACCTGGTGATGAACGGGCCGATCGACATCGGCTGCCCGGTTCGCCTGCTGCAGGGCATGCGCGACGACGCGGTGCCTTGGCAGACCGCGCCGCGGATCGCCGAGCATCTGAGCAGCGCCGACGTCGTGGTCACGCTGGTCAAGGACGGCGATCATCGCCTCTCGAGACCGGCCGACCTGGCGCGCCTGATGCGCACCGTCGACGCGGTCTGTGCGCTGGCTGGCTAGGCTCCCAGGTTGCGTTTGCAATAGCGCGCGGGCTTACCTACCATGACGGCTGGCATCTTACGGAGTGTGGCCATGTGGCGATTTTCGAGTTTTTCCGGTGGCGCGGCGCGATCGCGCGCCCTCACGATCGGCGGTCTCGTGCTGATCGCGAGCGTCGTCATCGCGGCGTCTGCCGGCCCGGTGTCCGCGCAGGATAAGGCCACGCTCCACATCGAAGTCGACAAGGCCCATCTCATCCAGCTCGACGAGAACGCCGCCACCGTGATGATCACCGATCCCGCGATCGCCGATGTCACGGTCGAGTCGCCGCGCCTCATCTTCGTCATCGGCCACGCCGTCGGCGAGACGTCGCTGTTCATTCTCGATGCCGACGGCAAACCCATGGTCGACACCACGATCGTCGTCGATGAGCGGGCGGACCTGGTCGAGGCCGAGCCGGACACGCCGGCGCCGGCGATTTCGGCTGCGCCGACCGCGGCCAAACAGAAGGAGCGGGAGGTCACGGTGTTCCGCAACGTGACAGCGGAGGATACCCTGACCTGCGAGCCGGTTTGCGGCGCCGGCGGCGGCGACAAACAACCGGCCGGCGGCAGGTCCAGTCCGACCGAAATCGACCTCGACCCAACCAAATCCAGAGACGTGAAGATCCCGCTCAAATAGACACGACGCACCGCCGCGATGCCGGCTGCCATGCCCGGTGTCAATCGTCGGCGGCGTCCGCCCGTTCCTCGTCGAGCAGGGCGGCGAGCCCGGCCTTGTAGTCCGGGTAGGCGAGCGTCACGCCGAGTTCTTCCTTGATACGTTCGTTTCGCACGCGCTTGTTGTCGGCGTAAAAGCTGCGCGCCATCGGCGAAAGCGCGGCATCGTCGAAATCGACCAGCGGCGGCGGCGCGACACCGAGAAGTTCGCAGGCATGCTCGACGACCTCGCGCGGCGGCGTCGGCGCATCGTCGCAGACGTTATAGGCTTGGCCACCATTGGGCCGCGCGATCGAGGCGCGCAGCACCGCCACGATGTCGTCGACGTGGATGCGCGAGAACACCTGGCCCGGCTTGTCGATGCGCTTGGCCACGCCGGCCTTGACCGTTGCCAGCATGTTGCGGCCCGGCCCGTAAATGCCGGCGAGGCGGAAGATGTGCACCGGGATGCCGTGGCCCCACCAGTAGTTGAGCCACAGCGCCTCGGCGGCGGCGCGCCGTTCGCCGCGCTCGCCGGCCGGCGTCGGCGGCGTCGCCTCGTCGACCCAGAGGCCGCGGTGGTTGCCGTAGACCCCGGTGGTCGAGAGATAGCCGATCCACTCGAGCCGCTCGGCATGGGCGATCTCGGCGGCGTGCGCGTCGAGCACCGGATCGCCCGCGCCGTCGGGCGGCACCGAACTCATCAGGTGCGTCGCGCCGCCGATCAACGCGCCCGCATTCACGAGCGCGTGGTCGCGGTCGAACCGATAGGTGGCGATACCCCGCGCCGTGAGGTCCGCGCAACTCTCCGCCGACCGTGAGGTGCCGGCGACCTGCCAACCGTCGGCGATCAACGTCTCGGCCAGCCTGAGCGCGGTATAGCCGAGGCCGAAGCAGAACAGGCGGCGGGTTGGCGGGCCTTCGGACATCGGGGCGGCACTCTATTGGCGGGGACGAAACGGCGCTTGCGTCGTATCATAAACTGGCAAATTATCCGCCCCGGGTCGAGCCCCGAGCCGGAGCCAAGAGGAGACGCCCATGACATCGCTGCGCGCGCGCGCCCAGGCGGCCTTCCCCGCCGGCTCGAACGGCGAGTTCAACCTGCCGCCCGAACTCTCGATGGTCATCGCGCGCGGCGACGGCTGCCGGCTGTGGAACACCGACGGCCGCGAGTTCCTCGACTTCTCGATCGGCTGGGGCTCGGTGCTGGTCGGCCACGCCAATCCGGCGGTCACCGAGGCGGTAACGCGCCAGGCCTCGCTCGGCGCCAACTTCGCCTACGTCAACGAGAACGCGCTGGCGCTCGCCGAGACGATTCTGAGCCTCAGCCCGGCGTGCGACAGTCTGAGATTCTGCGCCTCGGGCACCGAGGCGACGATGTACTGCCAGCGCCTGGCGCGCGCCGTCACCGGCAAAGCCAAGATCCTCAAGTTCGAGGGCGCCTATCACGGCGCCAACGACGTCGGCGTCACCAGCCTGTTCCCGACCCGGCTGCGCGACTTTCCGGAACCCGAGGCGACCAGCGCCGGCATCGCGCCGCCGGTCGGCGACCAGGTCCTTGTCGCGCCGTTCAACGACCTCGCGATGACGCGGGCCATCGTCGCCGAGCACGTCGCCGACATCGCCGGCATCATCGTCGAGCCGCTGCAGCGTTGCACGCCGCCGGTCGCCGGTTTCCTCGAGGGCCTGCGCGCGCTGGCCGACGACCATGCCATACCGCTCATCTTCGACGAGGTGGTCACCGGTTTTCGGCTCTCGCTCGGCGGCGCGCAGGAATACTACGGCGTCGTCCCCGACCTGGTCGCCTACGGCAAGGCGCTCGGCGGCGGCTATCCGATCGGCGCCTTCGGCGGCCGCGCCGAGATCATGGAATTGGTGCGCGAGGACCGCTTGGGAACCGACAGCTATGTCTGGATGGCCTCGACGCTGGGCGGCAACCCGATCTCCTGCGCCGCGGCGCGCGCCGCGCTCGGCGTTTTCGGCGGCGACGGCGTCTACCCGCGGCTGCACGCACTCGGCGACTACCTGCGCGGCGGCATGCGCGACGTGCTCGCCCGACGCCAGATGACCGCGCAGGTCATCGGCGATGGGCCGCTCGCCCAGGTCGTGTTCTCCGACCAACCGGTCAGCGACTATCGCAGCATGCGGCGCGGCGACGCCGCCATGGGCCGGTCCGCCATGCTCGGGCTGTTTGAGCGCGGCGTCTTCCTCAACCCGATGGGCACCAAGCTCTACCTCTCGATCGCACACGACGAGGCGGTGTGCGACGATTTCCTGGCGCGCTTCGACGACGCGCTGGCCGGGCTCGCTTGAGACGCCGGGCGATGGCGTTCCGCGTCGCCAGGCATAGCCTCAAGGCCGCCGCCGCTCTCGCCGTGATGGCCCTGACGGCTGTGGCGCCGGCCTTCGGTCAGAGCGCTGACGAGAGCGAGTACGCGGCCTGCCTCAAGCTGCTCGATCACGACGCCGAGGCCGCCTTCGAAAGCGCGCTGGCCTGGCAGGACGCCGGCGGCGGCGCGCCGGCGCGGCACTGCGCCGCGCTCGCCCTGGTGCGGCTCGGTCAGCCGGCCGAGGCGGCCACGCGGCTCGAGGCGCTGGCCGCCGACATGGCCGATGCGCGGCCCTGGCTGCGCGCCGGCGTGCTCGCCCAGGCGGGCCAGGCTTGGCTCACCGCCGACCAGCCCGAGCGCGCCGACGCCGCCTTCACCGTCGCGCTCGAGATCACGCCCGAGGCGCCCGAGCTCTACATCGACCGCGCCCAGGCGCTGGCCCAGGCGGGCGCCTTCTGGGAGGCGATCGACGACCTCAGCCAGGCCATCGAGCTGGCGCCCGGGCGGGCCGACGCCTACGCCTTCCGCGCCAGCGCGTACCGCTACATCGACAATCTGGATCTCGCCCTCGACGACGCCGAGCGCGCGCTGGCGCTCGCGCCCGATGATCCGGTTGCGCTCTTGGAGCGCGGCAACATCCGGCGCCTTCAGGGCGACGACGCCGGCGCGCGCGCCGATTGGCTTCGGCTCCTCTCGGTGGCGCCGGGCGGCCACGCCGCCGCCGACGCGCGCAGCAATCTCGAACGCCTCGACGTCAAGACCGACTGACCCCGCCGCGGCGCTCGACGCCATCCCAATATTGCCGCCCCGTCGGTTGTCGATTCACAAGGTGTTTATTCGTCAAAATTTTAGTAAATTTTTACTAAAAATATTAAAACAACATTCGATTTTGTTTGGTTGGTCTGCGGCGGTGATCCGTTTGGATGGTCTGCAGCGCTGATCCGAAATGCGGCGGCGCGGGGGTTGGGAGGGCGCGCCCTAGTCGCCGATGCCGACCGCGTCGGTCTCCAGGTGTGTGGCGAGGAACTGTTCGACGCGCGGCAGTGTGTCGGCCAAGGCGTCCGGGTCGAACTTCAGCAGGTGGCCGAGGTAGCTGGCGCCACCGCCGGGCGCGACCGAGGCGCCCGACTTGCCGCGCGCCCAGGCGCCGACGCGCGCCGGATCGGCGCTCCACTCGTCGTCGTAGCCGTGCACCGCGCCCGGATAGACCTTGATCGTGACCGGCGCCGGCGAGTTCATCTGCCGCGCGGCGATCACCGCGCCGTGACACAGGCTGGCCGGCGTCCAATCGTCGGCACCGCCGATCAGGATCAGCAGCGGCGTCTCGAACACGTCGGTCACGTCGCAGAACGGGTAGAACGCAACGGCCGCGCGGAAGCCGCCGAACCGTCCGATCATGTCCATGACTTGCGTGCTGTCGGCGCGGATCGCGTGGAGCAGCGTCCAGCCGCCGTGGTTCCAGCCGGCGATGGCAATGCGCTCGGCGTCGATGCCCGGCTGGCTTTTCAGGAAGGCCATCGCGCCATAGGCGTCGTAGATTCGCTTGCGGACCGAGACGCGGGCGGGCGCCGAACAGACCTCGTCGACGCCCCTGGGACCAAGCGAATCGACGACCAGCGCGACATGCCCCCAATCGCGGAACCGCTCGGCCCAAATGTGGTGCAGCGACGTGACCCCCGAACAGCCGTGCAGCAGCACGACCGCCGAAGCCGGCCGGTCGATCGGCGCCGGCCGGTAGAGCGTCCCGGTGATCGATATCGACTCGTTCTTGCCGGGGCTCGTAAAGCTGACCGCTTCGCCCGCCGCCCAGGCGCCCGCCGGCCAAACTCCGAGCAGCAACCAGGCGAGTGCCGTCGCGAGCCGGCGCGGCTTGGGCTTGGGGCGGGGCAGGCTTAGCGCATGGTCGATCGACCGGCGCGTCCAATGCGCCAGGCTATCGGGGTCGTCGCGCAGCGCCGGCGGCGACAGCACGTACTGCTTCTTCACCGGTCCCGTGGCGAAATAACGCAGCGGTGTGCCGCCTTCCGACATGAGCCGCGCGCGGTCGTCGTCGGGTAGCTTCATCGCCAGCCCGACCGGCGTCAACGACAGGCAGATGTGGCCGTTGGCGTAGGCCGCCGCGCCCGAAAAGAAATGCCTGACCTCGACCTCGACGTCCTTGGGCAACATTGCGATGGTCGGGCCGAGCAAGGCCTCCAAACGTGCGACATATTCCGTTGCCATCACATCCCGCTCACAAGAGAAGAATCACCACAGAGGCACAGAGAATTTAGACCCGTAGGGGCGGGTTTCAAACCCGGCCCTACAATCAATGTGCCTCTGTGGTTCAAATCGGCGCACGCCATTCGGCCCGCACGTCGGCGTCGGGCTCGCCAGGCAGATGAGCCTCGCGCAGCGTGGCGAACCGATCTTCGGCGAGCAGCCGCGAAAGCGCCCAGACGGCCATCGCGCGGACCAGGGGCGAGGCGTCGCCGAGCCGCGCCTCGGCGGCCGGCGCGAGCGCCGCGTCGCCCGCGTTGCCGAGGCCGATCAGCGCGTTGCGGACGAAGCGGTCGCGGCCGACACGCTTGATCGCGGTGCCGGCGAAGACGCGCCGGAAGCCGGCGTCGTCGAGGCCTGCGAGGTCGGCGAGGCGCGGCGCGGTCAGCTCGGCGCGCGGCATGAAGGCGGTCTCGCGCGGCACTCGCGCGAATTTGTTCCACGGGCAGACCGCCAGGCAATCGTCGCAGCCGTAAATGCGGTTGCCCATGGGGGCGCGAAATTCGCGGTCGATGTGGCCCTTGTGCTCGATCGTCAGGTACGAGATGCAGCGCCGCGCGTCGATCCGGTAGGGCGCCGGAAACGCGTTCGTCGGACAGACGTCGAGGCAGGCGCGGCATGAACCGCAATGATCGGTCTCGGCGCCGTCGGGCGGCAATTCGAGCGCGGTGAAGACTTCACCGAGGAAGAGCCATGAGCCGTGCCGGCGCGACACCAGGTTGGTGTGCTTGCCCTGCCAGCCGATGCCGGCGCGGGCGGCCACCGGCTTCTCCATCACCGGCGCGGTGTCGACGAAGACCTTGACCTCGGTTTCGAAGCGCTCGTGGATGAAGCGCGCGAGCCGCTTGAGACGGCGTTTGATGACGTCGTGGTAATCGGACCCTTGCGCGTAGACCGAGATGACGCCGCGGTCCCGGTTCTCCAATGCCGCGAGCGGATCGGTGGCCGGCGCGTAGCTGACGCCGAGCGCGATGACCGTGCGCGCGTCGGCCCACAGCGCCAGCGGGTCGGCGCGGCGCTCGGCGTTGCGCGCCATCCAGTCCATCTCGCCGTGATGGCCGGCGGCGAGGAAGCCTTCGAGGCCGGCGGCGACGGTGGGCGGCTGGGCGGCGGCGGCGAATCCGACGTCGTCGAAGCCCAGTTCGCGGGCGAAGGCGGCGATTTCGGCCTTGGCCGCGGCCGGTTCCGGCGCGCCGGCGCCGGTCGCCTCAGAAGTCGAGATCGGCATAATGCGCCGCCGGCGGCATGCCCGGGATCGAATCCTTGAGCAGCGGGCGGAATGAGGGCCGCGACTTGAGGCGGGCGTACCATTCGCGCGCGCCCGCGTGGGCGTCCCAGGGCACGTTGCCGAGGTAGTCGACGGCCGAGAGATAGGCGCCGGCGGTGAGGTCGGCGAGCGAGAACTCAGGTCCCGCGAGCCAATTGCGCCGCGCCGTCAGATAGCTCAGGTATTCGAGGTGGATGTCGAGGTTGGCGAGCCCGGCGCGGATCGCCTCGGTGCTCGGCTCGCCGAGGCCCAGGAACCGCTTCATGACCTTCTCGCCGACCAGGTTGTCGGCCACCTCGTGGGCGAACTTGCCGTCGAACCAGGCGACCAGGCGGCGAATCTCGGCGCGCTCGGACGGCGCGCCCATGATCAGCGGCGGGTCGGGATAGGCCTCGTCGAGATACTCGCAGATCGCCGTCGCGTCGGCGACCACCAGGCCGCCCTCGTCGATCAGCACGGGCACCTCGCCGGTCGGGTTCATGGCGAGGAATTCGGGACGACGTTCCCACACCTTCTCGACCTTGAGCACGAAGTCGAGCCGCTTTTCGGCGAGCACCAGGCGCACCCTGCGCGAATGCGCCGACAACCACAGATGATGCAGTGTCCGCATGGCGGCGAATGTATCCCAAGCCCGCGACAGGCGACAGCCTCGTTTCAGTCGGCGGAATGGGTGCTGCGCCGGGTAATCACGCCCGCGATCGGAATCTACCAGCCCGCGCCAATCCTATTGGGACAAGAGAGAGGCGGGCCGCCGACCGTTCGGCGGAAGCATGCGCGGCGATTGAGCGCAGGTCACCGTTAGGTGACCGCACAAAAAAGGTGACCCAAACAGAATTACGGATCGCCGGGCGCGTCTTGGCCGAAGAAGAAGCGGCGCGTCGCGACGTCGAGCCTGACGCCGGGCTTTTCCTCATATGACAGCACCAGCGAGATGCGCGGTGTCGCGCCTTCGATCGGGGTCACCCGGTGCAGCGCGAAATTGCCTTCGATCATGGTGAACGCGCCGGGCTTGGTGCGCGGCCGGACGACGCGCGACCGCTCGCCGGTCAGCACCGCGCGCACGTCGTCGAAACATTCGTCGTCGGCGCTGCGCAGGCCGGGCACGAATTCGAACGCACCGCCCGCCTCGGAGGCCTGCAACTCGATGATATTCGAGTACTGCGCACGATCAAAATGCCACGCCAGTTGATCGCCGGCCTTGTAGATCATCAGCACCAGCGCGTTCGACGGGTCCTCGTGCAGGAACAACTCGGGCTTGGCCATCAGGTCGGCGACCAGGCGCCGTACCGGCGGCCAGCGATAGAGCGCATCGAGCGCCGTGCCGGGCATCTTGTGATGCGCGGCGCAGTGGCGTTGCGACGTCTCCTTGATGCGGTAGGGGTGGTCTTGCGGCACGTCGTCGTCGGCAGTCAAGCCGTAAGGGCTCTCCTGTTTCGCGCTGAATTGGGACTGCGGGACCAGCGTGGCGGCCTCCGCCTGCAGGCGTTCGAGCCCGGCCGCCGTGATGAAGCCCTCGAGCGCGAGCGCGCCGTTCGCCGCCAGATCCCGCCGCCCCTGGGCGACGACCTCGCGATACCGCGCGCTCGCGGGATCGTCGATCGGATAGCGCTCCAGGTCGACCAGCGACGCGGCGTCGATGGCTTCGGCGGACGATTGATCCATGGTCGTCGAACCTCTCCCAGTGTTACGCTCGTGCCGCCGCCGCCTCATCGGACAGCGGGTGTTCGAGGCGGGCGATCATCTCCTTGGGGCAGACCTGCCAGAAGCGCTCGCGCTCGACCTCCCAGCCGTCGAGCATGTGGCTCGCGAAACGCGAGCCGGTGCGCTCGGCGTGGCGCGCGACGAGATCGCGCAAGACGTCTTCCCAATGGCGGCTCTCGAGCCTCTGGTAGACCACCGTGTCGTCGTTGATGCGGATCGGCAGCGTCTCGTCCGGGTCGTAGACGAAGGCCATGCCGCCGGTCATGCCGGCCGCGAAGTTGAGGCCGACCGGGCCGAGGATCACGACGGTGCCGCCGGTCATGTACTCGCAGCCGTTCGAACCGCAGCCCTCGGCCACCGCGACGGCGCCCGAGTTGCGCACCGCGAAGCGCTCGCCGGCGCGGCCCGCGGCGAACAGCGTGCCGGCCGTCGCGCCATAGAGCACGGTGTTGCCGACGATGGTGTTCTGGTTGCTGACCAGCGGGCTCGAGACGGTCGGCCTGACGACGATGTCGCCGCCCGACAGCCCCTTGCCGACATAGTCGTTGGCGTCGCCCATGACCTCGAGCGCGAGACCCTGCACGGCGAAGGCGCCGAGCGACTGGCCGGCCGAGCCGCGCAGGCGCACCGCGATGTGGCCCGGCTGCAGCCCGGTCATGCCGAAGCGGCGCGTGATCATCGACGAGAGCTTGGTGCCGATGGCGCGCTGGGTGTTGCGGATCGAATAGGCGAGCTGCATCTTCTCGCCGGCGGCGAGCGCCGGCTTGGCGTCGGTGATCATCTGGGCGTCGAGCGTCTCGGGCACCTCGTTGCGGCCCTCGAGGCTGCAATAGCGCGTGTAGGGCCCCGGGTCGGCCTGCACCAGCAGCGGGTTGAGGTCGAGATCGTCGAGATAGGCCGAGCCACGGCTCACCTGGGTCAGCAGGTCGGCGCGGCCGATGATTTCGTTCAGCGTGCGGACGCCGAGCGCGGCGAGGATCTCGCGCACTTCCTCGGCCAGGAACGAGAACAGGTTGACGACCTTCTCGGCCGTCCCCTCGAACTTGTCGCGCAGCTTGGGATCCTGGGTGCAGACGCCGACCGGACAGGTGTTGGAATGGCACTGGCGCACCATGATGCAGCCCATCGCGACCAGCGAGGCGGTGCCGACGCCGAACTCCTCGGCGCCCAGCATGGCGGCGATGACGACGTCGCGCCCGGTCCGGATGCCGCCGTCGGCGCGCAGGCGGACGGTGTGGCGCAGGCGGTTGAGCGTGAGCACCTGGTTGACTTCCGAGAGCCCCATCTCCCACGGCGCGCCGGCGTATTTGATGCTCGACTGCGGGCTCGCGCCGGTGCCACCGGTGTTGCCCGAAATCAGGATCACGTCGGCCTTGGCCTTGGCGACGCCGGCGGCCACCGTGCCGATGCCGGCGAGAGCCACCAATTTCACCGTGACGCGGCAGTCGGGGTTGATCTGCTTGAGGTCGTAGATCAGCTGGGCGAGGTCCTCGATCGAATAGATGTCGTGGTGCGGCGGCGGCGAGATCAGCGTGACGCCCTCGGTCGCGTGCCGTAGCCGGGCGATCTCGGCCGTCACCTTGAAGCCGGGCAGCTGACCGCCCTCGCCGGGCTTGGCGCCCTGCGCGATCTTGATCTCGATCTCCGAGCAGTTGTTGAGGTATTCGGCGGTCACGCCGAAGCGCGCCGAGGCGATCTGCTTGACCGTCGAGTTGGCGTTGTCGCCGTTCGCCCGGGGCTTGGCGCGCGCCGGGTCCTCGCCGCCCTCGCCCGAGCACGAGGCGCCGCCGATGCGGTTCATGGCGATCGCGAGCGTCTCGTGCGCTTCCTTCGACAGCGCGCCGTGCGACATCGAGCCCGAGCCGAACCGCTTGCGGATTTCGGTGATCGATTCGACCTCGTCGACCGGCACCTCGGCGCCGACGGTGTCGAAATCCAACAAATCGCGCAGGTTGACCGGCGGCAGGTCGCGCGCGCCCTCTGAGTATTTGCGGTAGAGCTGATAGGCGTCGGTCGCGACCGCGGCCTGCAGCGTGTGCACCAGCTCGGGCGCGAAGGAATGCACCTCGCCGGTGCTTCGGTAGCGATAGAGCCCGCCGATCGGCAGCACGGCCGCGTCGTCGGTGAAGGTCTCGCGGTGCAGGTCGATGACCTTGCGCTCGATGCCGGCGAGCCCGATGCCCGAAATACGCGACGGCATGCCCGGGAAGAAGTCGGCGACCAGCGTGCGCGACAGGCCGATGGCTTCGAAATTGTAGCCGCCGCGGTACGAGCTGATCACCGAGATGCCCATCTTCGACATGATCTTCAACAGGCCCTGGTCGACGGCGTGCTTGTAGCGGCGCACGCAGTCGCCGAGCTCGAGCGCGCCGAACAGGCCGCGGCGATGGCGGTCGGCAATCGCCTCCTGGGCGAGATAGGCGTTGACCGTGGTCGCGCCGACGCCGATCAGCACGGCGAACTGGTGAACGTCGAGGCATTCGGCGGTGCGCAGGTTGAGCGACGTATAAGTGCGCAAATCGTGGCGCACGAGATGCGAATGTACCGCGCCGGTCGCCAGCACCATCGGGATCGCGGCGCGCTCGGGACCGACGTTCATGTCGGAAAGAACCAGATGCACGCTGCCGCCGCGCACCGCGTCCTCGGCCTCGGCGCGGATGCGGTTGATCGCGTCGCGCAACGCGTCGTCGCCCGCGTCGACCTCGAAGGTCGCGTCGATCGACGTCACGGCCGCGCCCATGGCGCGCATTACCGCGTCGAACTCGGCGTTGGTCAGCACCGGCGAGGCCAAGAGCAGGATATTGGTCTGGCTGGCGTCCTCGTCGAGCACGTTGGTCAGGTTGCCGAGCCGCGTGTTGAGCGACATTATGCGGCTCTCGCGCAAGCTGTCGATCGGCGGATTGGTGACCTGTGAGAACATCTGGCGGAAGAAGTGGTGCAGGCCGCGATAGCCGTTCGACAAGACGGCGAGTGGCGTGTCGTCGCCCATCGAGCCTGTCGCCTCCTTGGCCTCCTCGACCATCGGCTGGAGGATCATCTCGAGGTCCTCCATGGTGTAGCCGGCGCAGCGCAGCCGCAGGCGCAGCGCGTCGCGGTCCATCTCGTGCGTCTCGGGCGCTCCCGGCTCGATCAGGTCGCCGAGCTCGGTGATGTTCTTGACCCACTCGCCATAGGGCCGATCGGCGGCGAGCTGGTCCTTCAGCTCCCGGTCGTGGTAGAGCCGGCCGGCGACGAGGTCGACGCCGATCATCTGGCCCGGGCCGATGCGGCCCTTCTCGACCACGTCGGCCTCCGACACCGCGACCATGCCGGCCTCCGAGCCGACGATCAGAAGGCCGTCGGCGGTGATCGTGTGGCGCATCGGGCGAAGCCCGTTGCGGTCCATGCCGGCGAGGATCCAGCGGCCGTCGGTGACGGCGATCGCCGCCGGGCCGTCCCACGGCTCCATCACCGTGTTGCAGTAGCTATAGAGCGCCTTGTGCGCCTCGGGCATCGATTCGTTCTTCGACCAGGCCTCGGGGATCAGCAGCGACTTGACCAGCGGCGCCGGGCGGCCGGCGCGCACCAGCACCTCGAACACCGCGTCGAGCGCCGCCGAGTCCGAGCTGCCCGCCTGGATCACCGGCTTGATGTCCGCGCCGTGCTCGCGGAACTGGTTGCTCACCATGCGCGGCTCGTGACACTTCATCCAGTTGATGTTGCCGCGCACGGTGTTGATCTCGCCGTTGTGCGCCAGCATGCGGAACGGCTGGGCGAGCCGCCAGGTCGGGAAGGTGTTGGTCGAATAACGCTGGTGGTAGATCGCGAAGCTCGAGACGAAGCGGTCGTCCAACAGGTCGGGGAAGAAGGCCGACAGCTGCTCGGCCAGGAACATGCCCTTGTAGATGATCGAGCGGCACGACAGCGAGCAGATGTAGAAATCGGTGATATGCGCGGCGAGCACGCCGCGCTCGATCTTGCGGCGGATGATATACAGGTCGAGCTCGAACTGGTCCTCGTCGACGTGGCCGTCGTTGGCGATCATGATCTGCTCGATTTCGGGCCGCGTCGCGTTGGCCTTCTCGCCGATCACGCCGGCGTCGATCGGCACCTGGCGCCAGCCGTAGATGCGGTAGCCGAAGTTGATGATTTCGGTCTCGACGATGCCGCGGCAGACCTCCTGGGCGCCGAGGTCGGTCTTGGGCATGAACACCATGCCGACCGCCAGCCGTTCGCCGCCGGCGACGTGGCCGGTGCGCGCGATGTGCTCCTTGAAGAAGTCCTGCGGGATCTCGACGTGAATGCCGGCGCCGTCGCCGGTCATGCCGTCGGCGTCGACTGCGCCGCGGTGCCATACCGCCTTGAGCGCCTCGATGCCCGCGAGAACGACGGCGCGGCGCGGCCGGCCGTCGATCGCCGCAACCAAGCCGACGCCGCAGGCGTCATGCTCGTCGGCCGGGTCATAGAGACCGTTCGCGGAGAGGCGCGCGGCATTGGCGCGCCACTCGTCGACGAAGGCGGCGCCGGCGTTTTTTGTTTCGGTCATCGCGTCGCCTCTCATTCGGCCGCGACGGCGGGCGCATCGGCCGCCACCTTGCCCCGGATGTAGGCATCGATGCCGTCGGCGGCGTCGCGGCCGTCCTTGATCGCCCAGACGACGAGCGAGGCGCCGCGGATGATATCGCCAGCCGCGAAGACGCCATCGAGCGCGGTCGCCTTGGTCTTGCGGTCGATGCGCAGCGTGCCCCAGCGGGTCACCGCGAGCGCCGGTTCGTCGAACGCGGCGGGCAGGTCTTCGGGGTCGAAGCCGAGCGCCTTGATGGCGAGGTCGCAGGGCAGCGTGGCGCTCGTGTCGTGCACCGGCTGGGGTGCGGCGCGGCCATCGGCGTCGGGCGGGCCGAGCCGCATGCGCACCGTGCGCACCGCGCCGACCACGGTGTCGCCGAGCATCGCCTCGGGCGCGGTGAGCCAGACGAATTCGACGCCCTCTTCCTCGGCGTGGCTGACCTCGCGCATCGAGCCCGGCATGTTGGCTCGGTCGCGCCGGTAGAGACATTTGACCGACGTCGCCTCCTGCCGAACGGCGGTGCGCACGCAGTCCATCGCGGTGTCGCCGCCGCCGATCACCACGACATGCTTGCCGTCGGCGTCGAGCGCGCCCGACTCGAAGGCCGGCACGGCGTCGCCCAGGCCCTTGCGGTTGCTCGCGGTCAGGTATTCCATCGCCTGCACGAAGTTGCCCAGGCCCGAGCCGGGCATGGCGACGTCGCGCGCCCGGTAGACGCCGGTCGCGATCAATACGGCGTCGTGGCGTTCGCGCAACTCGGCGAGGCTCGCGTCGCGGCCGACTTCGAACTCGGTGTGATAGACGACGCCCGAATCTTCGATCAGTCGGGCACGCCGCGCGACGGCGTCCTTCTCGAGCTTGAAGTTGGGGATGCCGTAGATCAGCAAGCCGCCGATGCGGTCGTAGCGGTCGTAGAGCGCGACCTGGTGGCCCATGCGGCGCAGCCGGTCGGCGGCGGCGAGACCCGCCGGGCCGCCGCCGACGATGCCGACCGAAGTGGTGAGCTCGCGCCGTGGCCGCGCCGGCTTGACCCAGCCTTGCTGGAACGCGGTCTCGACGATGTAGTTCTCGACCGCGCCGATGGTGACGCCGCCGAAGCCCTTCTCGATGACGCAATTGCCTTCGCACAGCCGGTCCTGCGGGCAGATGCGGCCGCACACCTCAGGGAAGGTGTTGGTCGCGGCGGCGACCTCGTAGGCCTCCTCGAGCCGTCCCTGCGCGGTCAGCATGAGCCAATCGGGGATGTTGTTGTGCAGCGGGCAATGCACCTGGCAGAAGGGAATGCCGCACTGCGAGCAACGCGCCGCCTGCTCGGCGCCGTTGTCGGGGTCGAAATCACGATAGATCTCGCCGAAGTCGTCGCGCCGCTCGGCGACGGCGCGCTTCTCGGGCGTGTGCCGTTCGACCGACACGAATTTCAGCAGTTTCTCGGCCATCGTCCCCCCGACCGGGCGCGCCAATCATCACGCGGTGCATGCGCGATGGACGCTGCGGTTGTTGAATTTGGCCGCCAATTTACGACGAATGCGCCGGCTAAGCGAGGAAATAATGACATTTAGGTCAAATATATTGACCTTAAATAAAGAAGGGATTCGTTGTTGCGACGCGTTCGCACGAACTCAAAGCGGATTGATCTATATTAGTACCGATTTGAGACTATCGTTAACGCAAGGTGATCGTTGGCGTTCCGGCCGCCACCGTGTATCTTTCGCGCACCCGTCGTCACGAGGTCCGCGTGTCCTGGCTCCATCTCGTCGTCTTGGCCGTTGTCCAGGGCATCACCGAATTCCTGCCGATCAGCTCGCAGGGTCATCTGGTCCTGGTGCCCGCCGTCACCGGCTGGCCCGACCAGGGGCTGGCGATCGACGTCGCGGTGCATGTCGGCACGCTGGCTGCGGTGACGGTCTATTTTCGACGCGACCTGTGCCGCATGGTGGTCGGTATCGCGCGCCGTGACGACGGCGGCAAGCTGGCCCTCCAAATCGCCGTGGCGACCGTGCCGGTCGTGCTCGCCGGCATCGCGCTCTTCGCGTTCGGCGCCGAACGACTGCGCAGCATCGAGGTGATCGGCTGGGCGATGCTCGGCTTCGGCGTGGCTCTTTACGCCGTCGACAGGGTGTGCCCGGCGCGGCGCCGCCTCGAGCAGATGACGCTCGGCCCCGCCGTGCTGATCGGCCTCGCGCAAGTCCTCGCCTTGATCCCCGGCACCAGCCGCTCGGGCATCACCATGACCGCGGCGCGCGCGCTCGGCTTCGAACGGCGCGAGGCCGCCCGCTTCTCGATGCTGATGTCGATTCCGGTGATCATCGCCGCCGGCACGCTGCAGGCCGTCGCGCTCTACGGTACGGGCGATGCCGTGCCGACGGGAAGCGCAGCGATCGCCGCGGCGCTGGCCTTCGTCACGGCGCTCGGCGCTATCGGCTTCCTGATGCGCTGGCTGACACGCGCGAGCTTTACGCCGTTCGTCGCCTATCGGGTCGTGCTCGGCGTCGCCCTGCTCGTCTGGGCCTACGCCTGAGGCGCCGACCGCCGGTGCCGTTAGGCCAGCGTCCGCCAACCGCTCGCCCGGTGCCGTCGCGCGCCGCTTCCGCGGTTGACATCAACCGGGGCCAAGGCTACTTGACGTCTTCGCCGTGTGAGAGCCCAGGTGGCGGAATTGGCAGACGCGCTAGCTTCAGGTGCTAGTGACCTTTTGGTCGTGGAAGTTCGAGTCTTCTCCTGGGCACCACACGCCGGTTGGGCGCTGTAGCCGCGGCGCACACCGGCGCAACGCACCCGCCACGCGCACCGGAGTCCGATGGCCAACTTTCTGCACAGGGGCGACCTGCCCGACGACGTCACGTTCGGCGCCTCCGTCGCCGTCGATTCCGAAACCATGGGGCTCGATCCGCGGCGCGACCGGCTCTGTGTCGTGCAGCTTTCCGCCGGCGACGGCGACTGCCATCTCGTGCAGCTCGCACAAGGCGACTATGCGGCGCCCAACCTGAAGGCGCTGCTGACCGACGCGGACGTCACCAAGCTGTTCCATTTCGCGCGCTTCGACATCGCCGCGTTTCGCCACTATCTCGGCATCGTCTGCGCGCCAGTCTACTGCACCAAGATCGCCTCCAAGCTGGTGCGCACCTATACCGACCGCCACGGCCTCAAGGACCTGTGCCGCGACTTGCTTGGCGTCGAGCTGTCGAAACAGCAGCAGTCCTCGGACTGGGGCGCCGACGTGCTGAGCCCGGAGCAGCTCAGCTATGCCGCCTCGGATGTTCTCTATCTGCACCAGCTGCGCGAACGGCTCGACACGCTGGTGGCTCGCGAGGGGCGCGCCGAGATCGCCGCCGCCTGCTTCGCGTTTTTGCCGTGCCGCGCGGCGCTCGATCTGCTGGGCTGGGACGATCCCGACATCTTCCGTCATTGAGTGTCCAACACGACACCGCGGACCGGCTCCTCGTGAATTCTATCCACGCGCGGTGTGCGATTGCGTTTCATGGATCGAGACCCCATACTTGTCTGCGTGCGGGCGAACAACGCGTCGCCTCATGCACGACGTTGCGAAGCCGCCGTCTGGGCAATCCGGGTCCGGTGGTTGGTCACCGGCCGCAACCGATATGACAAGACCATCGATCGGCAGGACCATTAGACGTCGACAGCTCGCCGCGACCGGCGTGCGGTACAGCAATTTTGTCGGCTTGATGAAGGTGCTGTTGCCGACCGGCGCGGCGGCGCTGACCGCATTGGTCGTCGCGTGGCCCTTGCTCACCGGCCGCGACGAGGGTGTGCTGATCTCGTTTGCCAACGTCGAGTTCAGCGGGCCCGAAACGCCGCTGATGAGCAACGCGCGCTATTTCGCGACGGACGAGCGCGATCGACCGTTCAGCGTCACCGCCGACACCGTGACACAGGCGGCCGAGGACGAGGACACGGTCCACTTCACCGCGCCGAAGGCCGATATGCTGCTCGACAGCGGCGCCTGGGTCGCGCTGACCGCCGATCGCGGGACACTGCACCGCGCAACCAACACCATGATACTCGACGGCGCCGTGAACATCTTTTCCGACGAGGGTTACGAGTTCCGTACCGAGCACGCCGAAATCGATATCGACGCCAACACCGCCTGGGGCGATCAGCCGATCGAGGGCCAGGGGCCGCTTGGCACGCTCAACGCCGACACCTTCCGCCTCGACAACGCGGCGGGCCGGTTATTGTTCGAGGGTCGCGTGCGCATGATTATTTACCCGAACGTGGAGTCGTGACGTGAGCTTCGCCATGACATGCCACCGCCGCCGCGCGATCTTTGCCATCGGCTTGCTGGCTGCCGTATCGACCATCGGCGCGTCGGCATTCGGCCAGCTCGAACTCGGCGGCGGCCATGACGCCAACCAACCGATCGAGATCACCGCCGATTCGCTCGAGGTGCAGCAGGAAAATCAGCTGGCGATATTCCGCGGCACGGTCGACGCCGTGCAGGGCGAGATGAACCTGCGCGCCGACGTCCTCGTCGTGCATTACCGGCCGCGCGAGGACAATCAGAATTCGATCTCGCTGATCGAGGCCGAGGGCAACGTGTTCGTGTCATCGCCCAACGAGATGGCGCAGGGCGACCGCGGCACCTACCACGTCGATGCCCAGCGCGTCGAGTTGGACGGCTCGGTCGTCTTGACCCAAGGCGAGAACGTCATCCGCGGCGACCATTTGGAGTTGAACCTGGCGACCGGTCAGAGCAAGATGGCGAGTGCGGCATCGGCGGACGGCGGCAAGCAGCGCGTCAAGGCCATATTCGTGCCCGAGTCGGAGCCGCAGTAGTCGAGGCCAGAGTAACAACGTGCCAGGGTCCAGGTGAGCGACACAACGAATTCAGGCGAGCCATCGCCAGAGGCCGAACCGGCCGACGCCGCACCGCGGCTGGTCACCGCCAACAGCGGTCTTCGCGCCGAAAATCTGGGCAAACAGTACCGCTCGCGCCCTGTGCTGCGCGACGTCAACCTCTCGCTGCAGCGTGGCGAGGCGGTCGGTCTCCTGGGCCCCAACGGCGCTGGCAAGACGACCTGCTTCTACCTGATCACCGGCCTGATCACGCCCGATTACGGCGCCATTTCGCTCGATGGCCAAGACATCACCGAGCTGCCGATGTACCGTCGTTCGCGCCTCGGCATCGGCTACCTGCCACAGGAGGCGTCGATATTCCGCGGCCTTTCGGTCGAGAACAACATCCGCGCCGTGCTCGAGATCGTCGAACCGGTCCACGAGCGGCGCGAGGCGATGCTCGACGATCTCCTGGCCGAATTTTCGATCAGCCACCTCAGGCGCACGCCGTCGCTCGCGCTGTCGGGCGGTGAGCGGCGCCGCGTCGAAATTGCCCGCGCGCTCGCATCGCAGCCGAGCTTCATGCTGCTCGACGAGCCACTAGCTGGCATCGACCCGATCGCGGTCGGTGAAATCCGCAACCTGGTCTCGCACCTCAAAGACCGCGGCATCGGCGTCCTGATCACCGACCACAACGTGCGCGAGACGCTCGACATCGTCGACCGCGCCTACATCCTTCACGAAGGCATGGTGCTGATGGAGGGCGCGCCGACCGAGATCGTTGCCCACAAGGATGTCCGTCGGGTCTACCTGGGCGACCGCTTCAGCCTTTAGAGGTTCCGGCATGGCGACCGGTGTGCGTCTCGGCCTGCGCCAGAGCCAGAGCCAGACCCTGGCACTGACGCCACAGCTCAAACAGGCGATCAAACTTCTCCAGCTGTCGAGCCTCGAACTCTCGGCTTATGTTGCCGAGGCGTTGGATCAAAACCCTCTGCTCGAACGCGATGGGCCGATCGATGCCGGTCGCCGGCCGGACAGCGGCGACGCCATCGACCGGACGCCGGCGCCCGACGCGAGCCTGACCGATCACCTGCGCGGCCAGCTCGCCTTCGCGGTGCTCGGCGCCGGTGAACGGGCGATTGGCGCCCGGCTGATCGAAGCGCTCGACGAGGCCGGCTATTTGACCGAAGACCCGGCGTCGCTCGCCGCGCCGCTCGGCTGCGGCGTCGCGGATATCGAGGCGGTGATGGTCACGCTAAGGCGCTTCGATCCGCCCGGCGTGTTCGCGCGCGACCTCGCCGACTGCCTGGCGCTGCAGCTCGCCGAGGCCGGCAAACTCGACGCGCCGATGGCCGCGCTACTCGACAATCTCGACTTGGTCGCCACGCATCGCAGCGACGCGCTTTGCCGGCGCTGCGCCGTCGACGCCGCGCGCCTTGCCGACATGCTCGATGAATTGCGCGCGCTCGACCCCAAACCGGGCCGCGCCTTCGAAGCGACCGAAGTGTTGGCGATCCGGCCCGACGTGCTGGTGACGCGCGATGGGCGCGGCGGCTGGCGGGTCGAACCCAACGGCGATGCGCTGCCCCGCCTCCTGGTCAACCGCCGCTACCAAGCCATGGTCAAGCGCCAGGCCAGGACGCGCGACGACAAGACCTATCTCCGCGAGCGGCTGAGCGCGGCCAACTGGCTGGTGCGCACGCTCGACCAGCGCGCCGACACGATCGAGCGCATCGCCACCGAGATCGTCGGCCGACAGGCGGCGTTTTTCGAGCATGGCGTCGAGCGTCTCGCGCCCCTGGTGCTGCGCGACGTCGCGGCGGCGCTCGACGTCCACGAGAGCACGGTGAGCCGCGCCACCGCAAACAAATATATGGCGACGCCGCGCGGCACGCTGGCCATGCGCTTCTTCTTCACCTCGGGCCTCGCCGCCGTCGACGGCGCGCCCAAGGCGGTTTCGTCGGCCGCCGCGCGCCATCACATCAAGGCGGCGGTCGAGGGCGAGACTGCCGGCGATATTCTGTCCGACGACCGCCTCGTTGGTCATTTACGCAGCAAAGGAATCGACATCGCCCGGCGCACCGTGGCAAAATACCGGGACGCGATGCACATTCCGTCGTCGACGGTTCGGCGACGCATGAAGAAACCATTACGTTAAGCGGTCGGAACGGTTGACCGACCGTATTGTGCGGTGCAGTACGCGCTATTGACTCGCGGTGACGTCGGGAACTATGTTCCTCGCCTTTCGCGGCGGGCGTGCTGAGCCCCAATCCTTGTAATCGGCGTAGGTTCGACGATCGAGCCGTCAGTGATTGGAATTCCGTTGGCATGCAAATAACCGTTACCGGTCATCAAATCGATGTCGGCAGGGCACTGCACGATCACGTGCAGGAGCGGCTCGGCGACGGCGTCGACAAGTATTTTGACGATGCGATCGAGGGCCACGTCGCGTTCTCGCGCGAGGGCCCCAAGTTTCGCACCCATATCAAGGTTCACGTCGGCAGGGGCATGGCGTGGGAAGGCCAGGCCGACCACGCCGACATCCACGTCAGCTTCAACGAAGCGGTGGCACATATCGAAAAACAGCTGAGACGGCACAAGCGCAAACGGCGCGACCACGCGCGTGGTCGCGAGGCCGCCGCCGGTCTCGGCGGGGAATGAGAGCGGAAACACGCCATGGAAATCGTTGATCTTGTCGCGCCCGAGGGCGTCGTCGCCAAACTCAAGGCGACCAGCAAGAAACAGGCCCTTCAGGTGCTGGCGCAGCGCGCCGCGAAGATCGTCGGGCTGCATGAGCGGGCGATCTTCGGCACGCTCTTGGAGCGCGAGCGCCTGGGCACCACGGGCGTCGGTGTCGGCATCGCCATCCCGCACGGCAAGCTGACCGATCTCGACCGCCTGCATGGCTTGTTCGCGCGGCTCGATACGCCGATCGACTTCGACGCCATCGACGATCAGCCGGTCGATCTGATCTTTCTTCTGCTGGCGCCCGAATCGGCCGGCGCCGAACATCTCAAGGCGCTCGCCCGCGTCTCGCGCCTGCTGCGCGACAAGCAGTTGTGCGACAAATTGCGCGGCACCGACAACGCCGAGGCGCTCTACGCACTGTTGACCGAACAGTCGGCGAGCCACGCGGCCTGAGCCGCGATGGCGCGCGCCGCGCGCCGCGATTGACAGCGCCCCGAGCGCATTCCACCCTATATACCTAGGATCAATGATAAAGACCCCTAGAGACGGCTTCCCGTGGTTTTCGGCTAGGCGTGCCCGTCGCGGCGATGCCTTGGCATCGCAAGATGGGGGCAACGACGACCGAGAGCCTCGGCAAGCCGCCCTTCGGGTCGCGGCCGCTTATCGCCGGAGGGCGTCAGGAAGACTAGCCGATGCGCTGCATCGCCTGCGGCTCCCTTGCCTCACCGGCGAAAAGCGGACGCGATCTCTAGGGGCCTTTATCACTGATCCTTGGTATTACGCGATGGACCAACAAGTCCACGGCACCTGTGTTGCGATCGATGGCGCCGGCGTGCTGTTGCGCGGGCCGTCGGGCTGCGGCAAGTCGGATCTGGCGCTGCGCCTGATCGACGGCGGCGCCGTACTGGTTGCCGACGACCGCGTGTCGCTCGAGGCCCGGGCGGGCGATCTGGTGGCCAGTGTCCCCGATGCGCTCGCCGGCCTCCTCGAGGTGCGCGGCGTCGGCATCGAGCGGCTCGATGCCGCCGCGCGAGCCACCCTGCGTCTCGTCGTCGACCTCGTCGCGCGCGAGACGGTCGAGCGGTTGCCCGAGCCGGCGGTCGCCGAGCTCTGCGGCGTCGCAGTGCCGCTCATGCGGCTCGATCCCTTCGAAGCCTCGGCGCCGGCCAAGCTGCGCCTTGCCGTCAAGGCCGGGTGCCACGGTATAATTCCAAGGATCAGTGATAAAGACGCATAGAGATCGCGTCCGCTTTTCGCCGGTGAGGCAAGGGAGCCGCAGGCGATGCAGCGCATCGGCTAGGCAACCTGGCGCCCGCCGGCGATAAGCGGCCGCGACCCGAAGGGCGGCTTGCCGAGGCTCTCGCCCGCTATCAGACTGGCGGACGTCGTTGCGCCCGCCTTGCGATGCCCCTCCTATTGCCATACATGGGCATCGCGGCGGCGGGCGCGCCTAGCCGAGAACCACGGCAAGCCGTCTCTATGGGTCTTTATCACTGGTCCTTGGTATAGTGCACCGATGAGCGTCCCGGACCGATCCAAGCGCGCCGCCCGGCGCCGCACCCGCCTGGTGTTGGTAACCGGCATGTCGGGGGCGGGTAAGTCGACTGTGCTGAAGGCCTTCGAAGACATCGGCTATGAGGCCGTCGACAACCCGCCGCTGCCACTGCTGGCCAGCCTGGTGGGTCCCGACGCGGCGCGCGGCGCCGCGCTCGCCGTGGACATCGACGTGCGCACGCGCGACTTCTCGGCCGACGCCCTGCGCGACGCGGTGGCGCCGATCTTCGCGCGCGACGACGTCGACGCGCGGCTCTTGTTCGTCGATTGCGAGGACGAGGTGCTGCGCCGCCGCTTCACCGAGACGCGACGCCGTCACCCGCTCGCCGACGACCGGCCGGTGATCGACGGCATCCGCCGCGAGCGCGGGCTGATCGAGGGCCTGCGCGCCAACGCCGACCTGACGCTCGACACCACCGAGCTCGGCGTCGCCGAGCTCAGGCGCCTCGTCGCCGGCCATTTCGCACTCGACGACCGGCCGACGCTGACCATCTCGGTGATGTCGTTTTCCTTTGCGCAAGGCTTGCCGCGCGAGGCCGACCTGGTGTTCGACGTCCGCTTTCTGGCCAACCCGCACTACGTCGACGATCTCCGGCCGCTCACCGGGCGCGACGCGGCGGTCGGCGCCTATATCGCCCAGGATCCGGGCTACCAACCCTTCTTCGACAGCCTGACCGCGATGCTCGTGCCGCTCTTGCCGCGCTTCGAGGGCGAGGGTAAGAGCTACCTGACGATCGCCGTCGGCTGCACCGGCGGACGGCACCGCTCGGTCTTTGTCGCCGAGCGCATCGCCGAGCTGCTCGGCGCCGCGGGACGCCCGTGCCAACCGCGCCACCGCGACCTGGCGCGCGATCCGGGTTAATGCCGAGGATTCTTGGTATAAGATCGAAAGAAATCGACGGGGGAACGTCATGATCGGACTGGTGCTGGTGACCCACGGCAGGCTCGCCGATGAACTGATCGCCGCGACCGAGCACATCGTCGGCGCGCAACGCAACTTCCGCGCCGTCTGCATCGGGCCCGACGACGACATGGAACAGCGCCGCGACGATATCTTGAACGCGGTCACCGAGGTCGACAGCGGGGCCGGTGCGATCGTGCTGACCGACATGTTCGGCGGTACGCCGTCGAACCTGGCGATCTCGATCATGGACAAGGCCAAGGTCGAAGTCATCGCCGGCGTCAACCTGCCCATGCTGGTCAAGCTTGCGAGCGTGCGCGAGAGCGAGTCGCTCGGCGACGCGGTGGCCAGCGCGCAGGAGGCCGGCCGCAAATACATCAACGTCGCGAGTGCCCTGCTCGGCAACCAGAAATGACCGAAGCCGCGCTCGACCATGACGGCGCGGCGACGGTCCGCCGGACCGTTCCGATCGTCAACAAGCTGGGTCTTCACGCCCGCGCTGCGGCGAAATTCGTCAAGCGGGCCGGCGCATTCGACGCCGATATAACGGTCTCCAAGGATGGCGTGGACGTCTCGGGCGACTCGATCTTGGGGCTGATGATGCTGGCCGCGGGCCTCGGCTCGACGATCGCGATCGCGGCCAGCGGCTCCGATGCGGGACGCGCCATCGATGCACTCGCCACGCTGGTCGCCGACGGCTTCGAAGAGGATTGACGCGCCGATGAGCGCCAAGCGGAAGAAGCCGGCCAAGCGACCCGCCGAGCAGGTGCTGCAAGGCATCGGCGTCTCGCCGGGCATCGCCATCGGGCCGGCGCATGTCGTCGAGCCGGGCATCATCGAGGTGCCCAAGTACGCGATCGCGGCCGACGGGATCGAGGCCGAGCGGGCGCGTTTCGCCGATGCCGTTGCGCGCGCCCTGAAGCAGGTCGCCAAGCTCCACGACAAGGCCGACACGCTGCCCGGCAGCGCCGCCGAGGAACTCGGCTATCTGTTGGATGCCCATTCCCAGATGCTCGGCGAATCGCGTCTGGTGCGCGGCGTCGACCGCCGCATCGCCGATCAGGCGATAAACGCCGAGGCCGCCGTCTCCGAGGAGATCGCCGAGATCTCGCAGGCCTTCCTTGCGATGGACGACGACTATTTCGCGGCGCGCCTCGACGATGTGCGCGACGTCGGCGCCCGGCTGTTGCGCGGCCTGATGGCGGTGCCCTACCAGGCGTTCTCCGATTTGCCGGAAGGCTCGGTGATCATCGCCGAGGAGTTGTCGCCGGCCGACACGGCACTGATGGACCCGCGCTGGTCGGCGGCTTCGCGACGGTCATCGGGGGCATCCAGGGTCACACCGCGATCATGGCGCGCTCGCTCGGCCTGCCGGCGGTGATCGGCGTCCCCGACCTGGTCGGCAAGCTGCATTCGGGCGACCCGATCGTGGTCGACGGCGGCACCGGCAAGCTGACGCTCAATCCCAAGCCGGCGACGCTGGAGCGCTATGAAGCACGCCGCGCCGAGCTGCGGCGCCGCCAGCGCCAGCTCGCCCGCCTGCGCGACCTGCCGTCGGTCACCCGCGACGGTGTCGACATCATGCTGCAGGCCAACCTCGAGCTGCCCGGCGAGATCGACGGCGCGCTCGGCGCCGGCGCCCAGGGCGTCGGCCTGTTGCGCACCGAGTTCATGTACATGAACCGCGAGGAACCGCCCAGCGAGGACGAGCAGTACGCCACGCTGCGCGCCTTCATCGAAGCCATGGACGGCCGCCCGGTGACCGTGCGCACCCTGGATGCGGGCAGCGACAAGCTGGCCTTTTCGCTGGCCGGCCACATCCAGCCCAGCCTGAACCCGGCGCTCGGCTTACGCGCGATCCGTCTCTCGCTCAAGGTGCGCCCGTTGTTGGAGGCCCAGCTCGGTGCCATGCTGCGGGTCAGCGCGCACGGGCCGATGCGCATCCTGCTGCCGATGATCGGCACCACGGCGGAAGTGCGCCAGGTGCGCGAGGTGATGGCCAAGGTGGTGCGTCGGCTGCGCCGGCGCCGCGTGCCGATGGCCGATCCGCTGCCGCCGCTGGGCGCGATGATCGAGGTGCCGGGCGCCGCGCTGGCCGCCGACTCGCTCGCCCGGGTGTGCGATTTCTTCTCGATCGGCACCAACGATCTGACCATGTACACGCTGGCCATCGACCGCGGCGACGAGCAGGTCGCGCCGCTTTTCGACCCGCTGCACCCGGCCGTGCTGCGCCTGATCCAGTTCTCGACCGAGGCGGCGTTGCGTGCGCGCATCCCGATCGCGGTATGCGGCGAGGTCGCCGGCGACCCGCGCTACGCGGTGCTGCTGCTCGGCCTCGGCATCCGCGATCTGTCGATGTCGGCGGCCTCGCTGCCGCTCGTCAAGCAGCGCATCCGGAGCCTCGATATCGGCGAGGCGACGCGCCGCGCCCAGTCGATCATGGACCAGTCCGACGCCGGCGTGATCGCCGCCATGCTCGACGATTTCAACGCGCTCGCCTGAACGCCGCGCGCGCCCTGGACACCGGGGCGAATTGGCCTATAGTGCCGCGCCGGGCGCTCGGCGCCGCGTACCTCCCGTCGGTCAAATCGAGCTAATCGATTTGACCGACGGAGCCCGCGACTGCGGGCCGCCGCTTATGCGGCGAAAGCCTGCGCGGCTATTGAGCGCAGCGGAGCCACGGGAACCGTGGCTCCGCGCACAAAAATACGGAGACCCCGATGACCGCCACTGCCGACTTCAAGATCGCCGATGCCTCGCTCGCCGAATGGGGCCGCAAGGAAATCGATATCGCCGAGACCGAAATGCCCGGCCTGATGGCGCTGCGCGACGAGTACCGAGATTCGCAGCCGCTCGCCGGCGCGCGTATCGCCGGCTGCCTGCACATGACGATCCAGACCGCCGTGCTGATCGAGACGCTGATCGAGTTGGGCGCCGAAGTGCGCTGGAGTTCGTGCAACATCTTCTCGACCCAGGACCAGGCGGCGGCGGCGATCGCGGCGACCGGCGTTGCCGTGTTCGCCTGGAAGGGCGAATCGGAAGAGGAATACGCGTGGTGCGTCGAGCAGACCATCACCGGGCTCGAAGGCTGGCGTCCCAACATGCTGCTCGACGACGGCGGCGACCTGACCCAGGTGATGCACGAGGCGCACGTCGATCTGATGGCCGACGTGCGCGGCCTCTCCGAGGAGACCACCACCGGCGTCCTGCGGCTCTATGACATGGCGCGCAAGAAGACGCTTCTCGCGCCGGCCATGAACGTCAACGATTCGGTCACCAAGTCGAAGTTCGACAATCTGTATGGCTGCCGCGAGAGCCTGATCGACGGCATCAAGCGGGCGACCGACGTGATGCTCGCCGGCAAGGTCGCGGTGGTCTGCGGCTTCGGCGAGGTCGGCAAGGGCTCGGCGGCCAGCCTGCGCGGCCAGGGCGCGCGCGTCCTGATCACCGAGATCGACCCGATCTGCGCGCTGCAGGCCGCCATGGAGGGCTACCAGGTGGTCACCATGGAGGACGCCGCGGCGATCGGCGACATCTTCGTCACCGCGACCGGCAACCTCGACGTCATCACCATCGACCACATGCGCGAAATGAAGGACCGCGCGATCGTCTGCAACATCGGCCACTTCGATTCCGAGATCCAGATCGCGGCGCTCGCCAACATGCACTGGCACGAGGTCAAGCCGCAGGTCGACGAGGTCGAGTTCCCCGACGGCAAGCGCCTCATCGTGCTGGCCAAGGGGCGCTTGGTGAACTTGGGGTGCGCGACCGGCCACCCGAGCTTCGTGATGAGCAACTCGTTCACCAACCAGGTGCTGGCGCAGATCGAGCTGTGGAACAATGCCGAGAACTACGAGCGCGAGGTCTACGTGCTGCCCAAGACGCTCGACGAGAAGGTCGCGGCGCTGCACCTCGACAAGCTCGGCGTCCGGCTGACCCGGCTGACCGACAAGCAGGCCGACTACCTCGGCCTCGACGCCGACGGCCCCTTCAAGCCCGACCACTACCGGTATTAGTTATTTGTGCGATCACCATTACGCGACGCGTAAAGATGACCTGCGCTCAATCGCCGCGCATGCCAGTCTTTATTCCACAAGGCCATTCTTGATCCCACAAGGCCATTCTTGATCCCACAAGGCCATTCTTGATCCCACAAGGCCATTCTTGATCCCACAAGGCCATTCTTGATCCCACAAGGACTGGCCGAACGGTCGGCGGCCCCCTCTTGTCCCAATAATACCAGTGAGCGCCTGAATTGACTCTCGGGATATTCATTGATGGCGGATGATGGCGGATTGTGATTCTATGGTCTCCCACCAGATGTGGGGGATGTCATGGGATCAGCACTCAAGATACGGGATGATTTGACGCCTTTGGAGCTTCGGCGCTGGGCTCGCGTGGAATCGTACGGTCGAGCGGCGGCGCGGGCCTATGGGATCGCGAATGCTTTGGAGGAGATGCCCCGGGCTGATGCCGCGCGGCTTGCGGGGATGGATCGCCAAACGCTTCGCGACGCGGTTGTTCGTTACAATGCAAAGGGATTGGAGGGGCTTCACGACCGTCCAAAGGGCTACTCGCCGCGGCGGCTGACGGCAGACGAGGAAGCGGCGCTGGCGGCGGTCATCATCGCCGGGCCGGAGCCTGAGCGCGACGGGGTTTGCGCCTGGACCCGGGCCGATCTGTGCCGCTGGCTGGAGGAGCGCTTCGCCAAGACCTACCACCCCTCGAGCATGACCCGGGTTCTACGGCGGATGGGATTTTCCCGCCAGAAGGCGCGCCCGAGCCACCCGCGAAGGGACGCCGAAGCGCAGGAGCGCTTCAAAAAAGGGGGCTTCGCGACATCCTGAAGGCGACCGCCGCGGCGCATCCCGACAAGCGCCTACAGCTGTGGTTTCAGGATGAAGCGCGCGTCGGCAACAAGGGCCGGGTGTGTCACCGGTGGTGGCGCAGGGGCGAGCGTGCCCCCGGGACGCGTCAAATCGGCTACCAGTGGGCCTACATCTTCTCCGCCGTGCGCCCGGACACCGGCGACGACGTCACCCTGGTGATGCCGAGCGTCAACGCCAAGGTCATGGACCTGTTTCTCGCACACTTCGCCGATACCCTGGACCAGGATGCGCACGCCGTCATGATGTGCGACGGCGCCGGTTGGCACGACGAGCGCGCCCTCACCGTCCCCGACAACGTCACCTTGGCGCTGTTGCCGCCTTACAGTCCCGAACTCAACCCCGTCGAGCGGGTTTGGCTCTACCTACGCGAACGCTTCCTATCGCTCCGCGTCCTCGACGACACCGAGGCCATCATCGACGCCTGTTGCCAAGCATGGATCGACCTCATCGCAGAACCGGATCGTATGCGAACCCTCTGCGCCTATCCATGGATCATGAAGGCGATTTCATAGGCTCACTGGTATAAGACTGGCGCGGGCTGGGGTATTCTGGCCGATCTCAATCAATCGACTCGGACACGGCGCCGCCGGGTGTTTCTTTTTATAACGGAGTCAGACACCAATATTATAGCTTAATTACCATTGTTTAAATGGTGTCTGACCCCGTAATTCCAAACCGAGCGACGGTCGCGAATTGTGAACCAGAACCTAGTCGGCCAGGCCCTCACCGCCATTCTCGAAGCCGGTGACGCCTTTGGTGGTCGAGTACTCCCAGTGCAGCTCCTGGTCGGGGAAGACCAGCGGGTGGATGGCGTGGGCCGCCACCGCGGCCTCGGAGAAGCCGGTCAGGATGAGCTTCAGCTTGCCCGGATAGGTGACGATGTCGCCGATCGCGAAGACGGCCGGCACGCTGGTCTGGCTGGTCGACGGGTCGATCGCGATCTGCTTCTTCTCCAGCGCGAGGCCCCAGTCGGCGATCGGGCCGAGTTCCATCGCGAGACCGTAAAACGGCAGCAGGACGTCGGCGTCGAGGCGCCGCTCGGTGCCCGCCAGATCGCGCACGACGACCGCCGAGAGCCGGCCGTCCGAGCCCTCGAGCGCGGCGAGCTGGTAGGGCACGACGAGCTCGACGGCGCCCCGATCGGCGAGCCGCTTGAGCCGTGCGACCATCTCGGGCGCGCCGCGGAACTTGTCGCGCCGGTGCACCACCGAGACCGAGGCGGCGACCTCGGCGAGCGAGAGCGCCCAGTCGACCGCCGAATCACCGCCGCCGCCGATCACCACGCGTTTTCCCCGCAAATCCTCGCGCCGGCGCACCATGTAGAAGACGCTGGTGCCCTCGAACTCGGCGAGGCCGTCGAGCGGCGGTCGGTGCGGCCCGAAGGCGCCGACGCCGGCCGCGACGATCACCGCCCGGCAGTCGATCGTGACGCCTTCCGCCGTGCCGACGCGCCAGCCGCCATCCCCACGCGGCGCCAGCGTCGCGACCTGCTGGCCCAGGTGAGTGACCGGCGCGAACGGCGCGATCTGCTCGGTCAGCTTGTCGATCAGCCCGGCGGCGTCGATGCGCGGGTAGCCCGGGATGTCGTAGATCGGCTTCTCGGGATAGAGCGCGTAGCACTGCCCGCCCGGCGCGTCGAGCGCGTCGACGACGTGGCAGCGCATGCCCAGCATGCCCGCCTCGAAGACCGCGAACAGGCCGACCGGGCCGGCGCCGACGATGACGATGTCGGTGTGGTGCTGGGCGTCGCTCATCTCACTCCCCCGGGCGCTTGCCGGCGGCTCCTAACATGGCGGCCGGGCGGGCCGGACGCAAGTCCGCATCGGCGCTGAAAGAAAGCGCTCGCCTGGAGCGCCCGCGGCGGCTATCCAAGGGCTTGGTCGTTGGCAGGGTGGAGACGAGCATGACCGAGTTCCACAACGCGCTGGGCCAGCCGATCGGCTTCCCGGTCGAGGGTTGGACGGTGCGGCCGCGGCCGCCCCGGACGGCGATCGAGGGGCGCCATTGCCGGGTCGAGCCGGTCGATCCGGCGCGCCACGCCGCCGATCTCCACGCCGCCAACCGCGAGGACACGCAAGACCGCATCTGGACCTATCTCCCCTACGGCCCGTTCGAGACGCTCGACGATTACCGGGCCTGGTTGGAAGCGACCTGCCTGGGTGACGATCCGCTGTTCCACGCGATCGTCGATGCCGCGACCGAAAAGGCGGTCGGCGTCGCCAGCTATCTGCGCATCGAGCCGACGGCCGGCGTCATCGAGACTGGCCACATCAACTACGCGCCCAGGCTGCAGAAGACCGCCGGCGCGACCGAGGCGATGTTCCTGATGATGCGCCGCGTCTTCGACGAGCTCGGCTACCGGCGTTACGAATGGAAGTGCGACGCGCTCAACGCCGGCTCGCGCGCCGCCGCCGAGCGCCTCGGCTTTACCTTCGAGGGCGTCTTCCGCCAGGCGACGCTCTACAAGGGGCGCAACCGCGATACCGCCTGGTACGCGGTCACCGACGGCGATTGGCCGGCGATAAAGTCGGCCTTCGAGCGCTGGCTCGACGACGCCAACTTCGACGCCGACGGGCGCCAGCGCGAAAGCCTGTCGGTTCTGACGGCGGCGGCGCGCGGCTAGCCGTCGTGCTAACATTCCGAAAGGAATGTCGGAAAAAGATACCGCTGTCGAAATCGAGACCGCGCTGCCCGATTTGGCGGCGACGGCGGGCCTCGCCCGCCGCCTCGCGCCCCTGCTGCGCACCGGCGACCTGGTCGGCCTCGCCGGCGTGCTCGGCTCAGGCAAGACGACGCTCGCGCGCGACCTCATCGCGGCGCTTTCGGGCCGCGACCGCGAGGTGCCGAGCCCGACCTTCACCCTGGCGCAGACCTACGACTGCGGCGCGCTCACGGTGTGGCATTTCGACCTCTACCGCATCGAGCGTCCCGCCGAGATCTTCGAGCTCGGCTTCGAAGATGCGCTCGCTGACGGCGTCACGCTGGTCGAATGGCCCGAGCGCCTCGGCGCGCTGATGCCGGCCGACCATCTGATGATCACGCTGGTCCAGGGACCGACGGCCGGCGCCCGTGTCGCCCGACTCACCGGCGGCGGTGCCTGGGCCGAACGATTGCGCGGTGCCCGGCTCGACCGTGCCTCGCTCGCCCAATGAGTGAGCGCGATCGGCAGATCGCCGACTTCCTGGCCGGCCACGGCTGGGGCGGGGCCACGCGCCACGCGCTGGCCGGCGATGCCTCGTTCCGGCGCTACGAACGGCTCGTCGATGGCGATCGCCGCGCCGTGCTGATGGACGCGCCGCCGGATCACGAGGACGTCCGGCCGTTCGTCGCCATCGGGCGCTATCTGCGCGCCTTGGGCTACAGCGCGCCCGAGATCCGCGCCGCCGACCAAGACGCCGGGCTGCTGCTGCTCGAAGACCTCGGCGACGATCTCTATGCCGACGCGCTCGCCGCCGGCGCCGACGAGGAAGCGCTCTATGGCGCCGCGGTCGACGTGCTGGTCGATTTGCACGGCGCGCGGCCGACCGGCCCCGGGCCGACCGGCCCCGGGCCGACCGGCCCCGATGTGCCGGCCTTCGACGACGCCCGGCTGCACCGCGAGGTCGATCGCTTGGTCGAATGGTTCCTGCCCGCCGCCAGCGGCGCCGAGGCGCCCGAGGCCGTGCGCGACGCCTATACCGAGGCCTGGACGGCGGTGTTCCCGCTGGCCCGCGCCGTGCCCGAGGCGCTGGTGCTGTTCGACTACCACACGCCCAACCTGATCTGGCTGCCCGAACGCGGCGGGCTGCGCCGCGTCGGCCTGCTCGACTTCCAGGACGCCGTGCGCGGGCCGCTGACCTACGATCTCGTCTCGCTGCTCGAAGACGCCCGGCGCGATGTGCCCGAGCCGCTCGCCCGCGCGATGGTCGCGCGCTATCTCGACGCCCGGCCCGAACTCGACCGCGCGGCGTTCGGGGCGGCCTATGCGATCATGGGCGCGCAGCGCAACTGCCGCATCATCGGCACCTTCGCGCGGCTCTGGCGGCGCGACGGCAAGGTCGGCTACCTGGCCCATTTGCCGCGCGTCTGGCGCTATCTCGAGCACAACCTGACCCATCCGGCGCTGGCGCCGGTCAAGCGCTGGCTCGACGACCGGGTGCCGCCGGCCTGGCGCGGCGCGGCGCCGTGGGCCGTGACATGACGGCGGCCATGGTGCTCGCCGCCGGCCGCGGCGAGCGTATGCGCCCGGTCACCGACCGCCTGCCCAAGCCGCTCGTGCGGGTCGGCGGCAGGCCGTTGATCGATCATGTGCTCGACGGCCTGGCCGCCGCAGGCGTCGCCCGCGCGGTGGTCAATCTGTGGTATCTGGCCGACCTGATCGCCACCCATCTGGCCGATCGCACGACGCCCGACATCGTCTTGTCGCGCGAGGCGACCCTGCTCGATACTGGCGGTGGCGTCGCCAAGGCGCTGCCCGAGCTGGGCCCCGACGCGTTCTACGTGCTGAGCAGCGACGGCCTGTGGCGCGACGGCGCGACGCCCGCCCTGGCGCGGCTCGCCGCCGCCTGGGACGATGATGCGATGGATGCTATCCTGCTGCTCCAGCCGATGGCCGACGCGATCGGCTTCGACGGCGCCGGTGATTTCTTCATCGAGCCGGACGGCCGGCTCGCGCGGCGTGGCGTCGCGGCCAGCGCGCCTTACGCCTATATGAGCATCCAGATGATGCACCCGCGCGCATTCGGCGGCTGCCCGACCGGCGCATTTTCAAACAACTGGGTCTGGGACCACGCGCTCGCGGCCGGCCGGCTGTTCGGCCTGGTCCACGACGGCGAATGGTGCCACGTCGGCGATCCCGCCGGCCTCGCCGCCGCCGACGCCTGGCTCCAGAGCGGGGCTTAGTACTCACTTGCACAATTCCACGGTACGTAGGACGGTCTTGCGTGGTCGTCCGGCAAGGCGCCCGGTTCGCCGTGATGCGACACCATCACAAGGGCCGGGCAACGCCGCCGGCGGCCGCGCAAGGCCGCCCTTCGGGTCGCGTTTCCCGTCCCCTCGGGGCGTCGGGAACGCTCTGCGATGCCAAGGCATCGCCGTCGCGCCCCCGACTGCCGAGGGGACGGGAAACGCGACCCTACGTGCCGTGGAATCGTGCAAGGGAGTACTGGGGCGATGACGTTGTCGGTCTCGACCATCCCGCCGGGCGCGCCCTTCGTCGACACGCTGGCCGCCGGCATCCTGGCGTGCCATGGCGGCGATCCTCTCGATCTCGCCGGGCTCACCGTGCTGCTGCCGACGCGGCGCGCCTGTCTCGCGCTGCGCGACGCCTTCCTGCGCCGCAGCGGCGGGACGGCGCTCCTGCTGCCGCGCATCACGCCGCTCGGCGACGTCGACCCCGACGAGATCGAGGCGGCCGCCGACATCGGTGCGGGCGGCGACGCCGACGCCGAGGTGCCGCCGGCGATCTCCGAGCTGTCGCGCCGCCTGCTGCTCGCCCGGCTGATCCTGGCCTGGGGCGGCGAAAGCGACATGCGCGCCGACCAGGCGGTGCGGCTCGCCGGCGAGCTCGCCGCGCTGCTCGACCAGGTGCAGACCGCGCGTCTGTCGTTCGACGCGCTCGACGGCCTGGTGCCCGACGACTACGCCGCGCACTGTCAGCACACGCTCGACTTCCTCAAGATCGTCACCGCCGCGTGGCCCGCGCTGCTCGCCGAGCGTGGCCTGATCGACCCGGCGGTACGCCGCGACACGATGCTCGGCCGGCTCGCCGAGCGCTGGCGCGCGGCGCCGCCCGCCGATCCGGTGATCGCTGCCGGCTCGACCGGCAGCATCCCGGCGACCGCCGATCTGCTGGCGGTCATCGCGAATTTGCCGGCCGGCGAGGTCGTGCTGCCCGGCCTCGAGCGCGACGCCGACGAGGCGAGTTGGGAGGCGCTCGACGAGAGCCACCCGCAGTACGGCCTCAAACGCCTCATTGAGCATATCGGCATCGACCGCGACCGGGTCGCCGACTGGCCACTTTACGACGATATCGCGGCCAGCCACCCGGCGCGCGCCGCGCTCATTGCCGCCGCGTTGCGCCCGGCCGAGACGACCGACGCCTGGCGCGATATGCCGGCGCCGCCCGACGCCGCCTTCGACGGCCTCGAGCGCATCGACTGTCCCGGCGCGCGCGAGGAGACCGGCGTCATCGCGCTCAAGCTGCGCGAGGCGTTGGAGCATGAGGGCCGCAGCGCCGCGCTGGTGACGCGCGACCGCGGCCTCGCCCGGCGCGTCGCCGCCGAGCTCGGCCGCTGGGGCGTCGCGCTCGACGATTCGGGCGGCCAGCCGCTCGCCGACACGGCGCCCGGGAGTTTCCTGCGGCTGGCCGCGCAGCTCGTCGCCGCGCGCGCCGCGCCGCTCGCCCTGCTCGCCGCGCTCAAGCATCCGCTCGCCGCCGGTGGCCGGGCGCCGGGCCGGTTCCGCGCGCGGGTCCGCGCGCTCGAACACGCGGTGCTGCGCGGGCCGCGGCCCGAGGCCGGCTTCGCGGGCGTCGCCCGTGCGCTCGCCGCGGCCAAGGCGCCGGTCGGGCTGCGCAAATTCTTCGACGCCATCGCCGATGCCGCCGCGCCGTTCGCCGAGGCGATGGCGCAGCCCTCGGTCGGGCTCGGCGAGATCGCGCGCGCCCATCTCGGCTTCGCCGAGTGGCTCGCCACCAGCGACGCCGAGCCCGGCGCCGAGCGGCTGTGGCGCGGCGACGCCGGCGAGGCCGCCGCGGCGTTCTTCACCGAGCTCGCCGAGGACGCCGGCGTGCTGCCGCCGATCGCCGGGCGCGACTATCCAACGCTGCTCGACCGATTGGTCGAGACGCGCGTCGTGCGGCCGCGCTTCGGCCGCCATCCCAGACTGCACATCTGGGGCCCGCTGGAGGCTCGCCTGCAGCACGCCGACGTGATGATCCTGGGCGGCCTAAACGAGGCCAGCTGGCCGCCCGAACCGGCCGCCGACCCGTGGCTCAGCCGGCCGATGCGCGCCCGCTTCGGCCTGCCCGCGCACGAGCGCCGCATCGGCCTCGCGGCGCATGACTTCGCGCAATGCGCGGCGGCGCCCAATGTGGTGCTGAGCCGCGCCGAGAAGATCGAGGGCACGCCGACCGTGCCGTCGCGCTGGCTGGCGCGGCTCGGTACGCTGGTCGAGGGCTGGGGGCGCGCCGAGCGCATCGCGGGCGCGCCGGCGTGGCTCGCTTGGCACGCCGCGCTCGACCGGCCCGATGCAGTGCGCCCCGCACCGCCGCCGGCGCCCTGCCCGCCGGTCGGCGCGCGGCCGCGCCAACTCTCGGTCACCGCGATCGAGACCTGGCTGCGCGATCCGTATGCCATCTATGCCCAACGGATTCTCAAGCTCCGGCGGCTCGACCCGATCGACGCCGACCCCGGCGCCGCCGACCGCGGCACCATCATCCACGAGGCGCTCGACCACTTCGTCTCGGCGTTCGACGGGGCGCTGCCCGACGACGCGCTGACCCGGCTGGTCGACTTCGGCCGCGCGGCGTTCGAGCCGTTCGGTGATCGCCCCGGGGTCGTGGCCTTCTGGTGGCCCCGGTTCGAGCGTATCGCCAAATGGTTCATCGCCGAGGAAAGCGCGCGTCGCGCCGCGCTGCGGGCGCTCGCCAGCGAGGTCGCCGGGCGGCTCGAGATCGCCGCGCCGGCGGGGCCGTTCACCCTGACTGCCAAGGCCGACCGGATCGAGCGCCGCGCCGACGGCACGCTTGCGATCATCGATTACAAGACCGGCGTCGTGCCGAGCACCGCCGAGGTCGAAGCCGGCCTCGCGCCGCAACTGTCGCTCGAGGCGGCGATCGCCGCGGCCGGTGGCTTCGAGGACATTGCCGCGGCGGCGGTCGGCGAGCTCGCCTACTGGCGGCTCACTGGGGCCGAGCAGGCCGGCGAGATCAAGCCGGTCAAGGCCGACGCCATGGCGCTCGCCCGGGACGCCGAGGCCGGCTTGCGGGCGCTGATCGCCAGGTTCGACGATCCGGCGACACCGTATCTCGCGCGGCCCGATGCGGCGCGCGCGCCGCGCTTCAGCGACTACGAACACTTGGCGCGCGTCAAGGAATGGTCCGACCCGGCGCGCGGCGAGGAGACCTGATGGCGCGGCACAGGCAAGCTCCGCTGCCGAGCTGGCGGGTCAGCGGCCCGCAGCGCAACGCCGCCGATCCGACGCAATCGGTCTGGGTCGCGGCGTCGGCCGGCGCCGGCAAGACCAAGGTGCTGACCGACCGGGTCATGCGCCTGCTGCTCGACGACGCGCCGCCCGCGCGGCTGCTTTGCCTGACCTTCACGCGCGCCGCGGCGGCCGAGATGGCCAACCGCATCAACCGCGACCTCGGGCGCTGGACGCTGGTCGACGACGCACTGCTCGATGCCGAACTCGAGGCACTGACCGGGTCGCTGCCCGACGACGCGATGCGGCGCCGCGCGCGCCGGCTGTTCGCCGCCGTGCTCGACGCGCCGGGCGGCCTCAAGATCATGACCATCCATGCCTTCTGCCAGTCGCTGCTCGGCCGCTTTCCGCTCGAGGCCGGGCTCGCGCCGCATTTCGAGGTGCTCGACGAGCGCGCCGCGGCCGAGCTGCTGCGCGACGCCCAGTCGGCCGTGCTGGTCGCCGCCCACGCGGCTGTCGAGCCCGGGCTTACCGAGGCGCTCGCCGAGGTCTCCGGCCAGGTCAACGAAGACGCCTTCCACGACCTGATGGATGCGCTGCGCGGCGCGCGGGGCCGCTTGCGTGCGCTGCTCGACCACCACGGCGATGTCGACGGCCTGATCGACGCGACGTGGCACCTGCTCGGTGTCGCGGCGGGCGAAACGGTCGATGACGTGGTCGGCGCGGCTTCGGCCGACGGTATATTCGACGGCGTCGCGCTGGCCGCCGTTTGCGCCGCGCTCGAGCACGGCAGCGATGCGGACATCGCGCGCGGCGCCCGCCTCGCCGCCTGGCTCGAGATGCCGGTCGCGGCGCGCCAAGCCGCGTTCGACGATTACGCCGATATCTTCCTGACCAAGGCGTTCGAGCCACGCGCCCGGCTCATCACCAAGGCGGCGCAAGCCGCCGATCCGGCGGCGGAAGATGCGCTCGGCGCCGAACAAGCGCGCCTGGTCGACGTCATCGAGCGGCGCAGGGCCGTGACCGTGGCGCGCGCGAGCGCCGCGCTGTTGCGCCTCGGCGGCGCCCTGCTCGACGAATACGACCGCCACAAGGCGGCGCGGGCGCGGCTCGATTACGACGATCTGGTGCTCGCCGCCGGCCGGCTGCTCGCCCGCCCTGGCGTCGCGCCCTGGGTGCTCTACAAGCTCGACGGCGGGCTCGACCACATCCTGGTCGACGAGGCGCAGGACACCAGCCCCGAGCAGTGGCGCGTGATCGCCCGGCTGGCCGACGAGTTCTTCGCCGGCGAAGGCGCGCGCGAAATACTGCGCACCGTGTTCGTGGTCGGCGACGAAAAGCAATCGATCTTCAGCTTCCAGGGCGCCGATCTCGCCGCGCTGGCCGCCATGCGCGCCCATTTCGCGGCCAGGGTCCGGGCTGCCGACGAGGCCTGGCAGGAGGTCGGGTTGGGCATCTCGTTCCGCTCGACCGCCGCGGTGCTGCAGGCGGTCGACGCGGTGTTCGCCAACCCCGCGGCGCGCGATGGCGTCGTTTTCGCCGATCACGTCGTGGCGCACGAGGCCGAGCGCAAGGGCCATGCCGGCCATGTCGAGCTATGGCCGCTGGTCGCCGACGCCGACGCCGACGACCCGGCGCCCTGGGCGGTGCCCGTCGAACGGCGCGAGGCGGCGCGCTCGAGCGCGCGTCTGGCGCGTCACATCGCACGCACCGTGCACGGCTGGGTCAGCGGCGGCGAAAGGCTCGACGCGCGCGATCGCGCGGTCCGCCCGGGCGACGTGCTGGTGCTGGTGCGCCGGCGCACCGTGTTCGTCGAGGAACTGGTGCGTGCGCTCAAGGGTCTCGGCGTGCCGGTCGCCGGCGCCGACCGCATGGTGCTGACCGATCAACTCGCGGTCATGGACCTGGTGGCGCTCGGCGAATTTCTGCTGCTGCCCGACGACGACCTGACGCTCGCCGCCGTTCTCAAAGGCCCGTTGATCGGCCTCGACGAGGACGCGCTGTTCGACCTCGCCTACGGACGCCGCGCCAGCCTGTGGGCCGAACTGGTCCGGCGCCGCGCTGAACGCCACGATTACAGGCGCGCCCATCGCACGCTCGCCGCGCTGCTCGGCCGGGTCGATTTCGTGCCGCCCTACGAGCTTTACGCCGAGATACTCGGTGTGCGCGGCGGCAGGCGGCAGTTGGTCGGGCGCCTCGGTCCCGACGCCAACGATCCGATCGACGAGTTCCTGACGCTCGCGCTCGGCTATGAACGCATCGAGGCGCCATCGCTGCAGGGCTTCCTCCATTGGCTCGCGGCGGGCGAGACGCAGATCAAGCGCGACCTCGACCAGGCGCGCGACGAGGTGCGCGTGATGACCGTGCACGGCGCCAAGGGCCTCCAGGCGCCGATCGTCATCCTGCCCGATACCACGGCGCTACCCGGCGGTGGCCGCGGCGCGACGCTGTTGTGGCATGACCTCGACGGCGAAGAACCGACGCTGCTGTGGCCGGTACGCACGGCCAACGACGAGCGGCGCTGCCGCGCGGCGCGCCAGGCCTTGCGCGACCGCGAGAGCGAGGAATACCGCCGGTTGCTCTACGTCGCCATGACGCGCGCCGAGGACCGGCTCTATGTCTGCGGCTGGCAGGGGCGCCATGCGCCGCCTGACGGATGCTGGTACCGCCTGGTCGCCGATACCATGGAGACGATCGCCGAGGCGGTCGAATTCGACACCACGGCGCAGGGTCCGGACGGCTGGCGCGGCACCGCCTACCGGCTCGCCGAGCCGCAGACGCGTGGCGCCGAGGCCGACGACGCGGCGCGGCCCGGCGATGCGCCGCCGCCGACGGAAGAACCCGACTTCCTGCGCAGCCCCGCGCCGCCCGAGCCCGCGCCGCCGCGTCCGCTGGCGCCGTCGCGTCCGGCGACGGCCGAGCCGGCGGTGCTGTCGCCGCTCGCCGAGGGCCCGGGCGAGGGCCGCTTCCTGCGCGGTCGGCTGATCCACTGGCTGTTGCAGCTGTTGCCCGACGCCGAACCTGCGGCGCGCGACGCCCTGTGCCGCCGGCTGCTGGCGCGGCCGGGCCATGGACTGACCGCCGAGGCGCAGGCCGAGATCGCCGCCGAGGTGCTCGCGGTCATCGACGATGCGCGCTTCGCCGCGCTGTTCGGGCCGACCAGCCGCGCCGAGGTGCCGCTGGCCGGCGTCGTCGACGGCGCCGTGGTCGCCGGCCAGGTCGACCGACTCGTCGTCGGCGCCGATCGCGTCACGGTGATCGACTATAAGACCAACCGGCCGGCGCCCGACCGCGAGGCCGACGTGGCGCCCGCCTACATCGCCCAGATGGCCGCTTACCGCGCGGTGCTGGAACAAATCTACCCCGACAAAACAATAGTTTGCCTGTTGCTGTGGACCGACGGGCCGCATCTGATGCAACTCAGCGATGCGGCATTAATACCAAGGGTCAGTGATAAAGACCCCTAGAGACGGCTTGCCGTGGTTTTCGGCTAGGCGCGCCCGTCGCGGCGATGCCCATGTATGACAAGAGGAGGGGCATCGCAAGGCGGGCGCAACGACGTCCGCCAGTCTGATACCAGTGAGCCTATGAAATCACCTTCATGATCCATGGATAGGCGCAGAGGGTTCGCATACGATCCGGTTCTGCGATGAGGTCGATCCATGCTTGGCAACAGGCGTCGATGATGGCCTCGGTGTCGTCGAGGACGCGGAGCGATAGGAAGCGTTCGCGTAGGTAGAGCCAAACCCGCTCGACGGGGTTGAGTTCGGGACTGTAAGGCGGCAACAGCGCCAAGGTGACGTTGTCGGGGACGGTGAGGGCGCGCTCGTCGTGCCAACCGGCGCCGTCGCACATCATGACGGCGTGCGCATCCTGGTCCAGGGTATCGGCGAAGTGTGCGAGAAACAGGTCCATGACCTTGGCGTTGACGCTCGGCATCACCAGGGTGACGTCGTCGCCGGTGTCCGGGCGCACGGCGGAGAAGATGTAGGCCCACTGGTAGCCGATTTGACGCGTCCCGGGGGCACGCTCGCCCCTGCGCCACCACCGGTGACACACCCGGCCCTTGTTGCCGACGCGCGCTTCATCCTGAAACCACAGCTGTAGGCGCTTGTCGGGATGCGCCGCGGCGGTCGCCTTCAGGATGTCGCGAAGCCCCCTTTTTTGAAGCGCTCCTGCGCTTCGGCGTCCCTTCGCGGGTGGCTCGGGCGCGCCTTCTGGCGGGAAAATCCCATCCGCCGTAGAACCCGGGTCATGCTCGAGGGGTGGTAGGTCTTGGCGAAGCGCTCCTCCAGCCAGCGGCACAGATCGGCCCGGGTCCAGGCGCAAACCCCGTCGCGCTCAGGCTCCGGCCCGGCGATGATGACCGCCGCCAGCGCCGCTTCCTCGTCTGCCGTCAGCCGCCGCGGCGAGTAGCCCTTTGGACGGTCGTGAAGCCCCTCCAATCCCTTTGCATTGTAACGAACAACCGCGTCGCGAAGCGTTTGGCGATCCATCCCCGCAAGCCGCGCGGCATCAGCCCGGGGCATCTCCTCCAAAGCATTCGCGATCCCATAGGCCCGCGCCGCCGCTCGACCGTACGATTCCACGCGAGCCCAGCGCCGAAGCTCCAAAGGCGTCAAATCATCCCGTATCTTGAGTGCTGATCCCATGACATCCCCCACATCTGGTGGGAGACCATAGAATCACAATCCGCCATCATCCGCCATCAATGAATATCCCGAGAGTCAATTCAGGCGCTCACTGGTATGATAGCGGGCGAGAGCCTCGGCAAGCCGCCCTTCGGGTCGCGGCCGCTTATCGCCGGAGGGCGCCAGGTTGCCTAGCCGATGCGCTGCATTGCCTGCGGCTGCCTTGCCTCACCGTCGAAAAGCGGACGCGATCTCTAGGGGCCTTTATCACTGACCCTTGGTATATCGGCGCGCGCGCCTTGACGCTGGGCCACCCCGTGCCTAAGTTGACGCAGGGTAATTTTGGCGGCAAGGCGGGTCCGGGAATTCGCCACCCGCACCATGAGGGGACACCCGAATGAGTATTTCACACGTTACCGACGATTCTTTCGAATCCGACGTCTTACAGGCGCCCGGCCCGGTGCTGGTTGATTTCTGGGCCGAATGGTGCGGCCCGTGCAAGCAGATCGCGCCGGCGCTCGTCGACATCGCCGACGAAATGAATGGCCAGGTCTCGATCGCCAAGCTCAACATCGACGAAAACCCGTCAACGCCGTCGAAATACGGCGTGCGCGGCATCCCGACCCTGATCCTGTTCAAGAACGGCCAGATCGCGGCCACCAAGGTCGGCGCGCTGCCCAAGAACAAACTCTACGAGTGGCTCGCCTCGTCGCTTTAAGCGCAACGCCACACATTTCCTGATTACATCCGATCGGTAAGTCGCGTTTGACGTGTTCTTGGCGTTTTGGTATGAATTTCCGATGGATCTCGGAATTTATCTCAAACAATCGCGCCTATCGCTCGCGGAGTTTGCCGAAAAGGTAGGTGTGTCCGAGGCGTCGATGAGCCGATACGTCGCCGGCAAACGCGTGCCGCGGCCGCGGATCATGCTGCGCATCACCGCCGCGAGCGACGGCCAGGTCGAGGCCAACGACTTCGTCGGCACCAAGGCCGCGCGGCCGGCCGCGCCCGCCGCCGACACCGCGCCGCCCAGCGCCGCCCGCTCGTTCCGCGCCGCCCATCCCGACATCGGTGTGCTGGATGTGCTGATTTCCGACGTGAATGGCGTGTTGCGCGGCAAGCGTCTGGCGATCGACGGACTCGACAAGCTGGTCGCCGGCGAGGTCACCATGCCCGGCTCGATCGTCGTGCTCGACATCACCGGCAGCAATGTCGAGGCGACCGGCAGCGGCATGGCCGACGGCGACCCCGACGTCCGCTGCATGGCCGTTCCCGACACGCTCGCGCCGGTGCCCTGGGCGCCGCGCCCGACCGCGCAGACGCTGATCAGCTTCTACCGCACCGACGGCCGGCCGTTCGCGCTCGACCCGCGCCATGTGCTGGCGCAAACCGCGCGGCGCTTCGACGAACTGGGTCTCACGCCGGTCACCGCCGTCGAGCTCGAATTCTACCTGCTCGACCGCGCCGCCGACGCGCAGGGCCGACCGCAGCCACCGTTGTTCGCGACCAGTGGACGGCGCGCCACCGAGACCCAGTGCTACAGCATGGACGACCTCGACGACGCGCGCGCGGTGCTCGACGACATCGCCGATGCTTGCGCCGTGCAGTCGATCCCGGCGAGCGTGGCGACCTCGGAATACGCGCCCAGCCAGTTCGAGATCAATCTCGCGCACCAGCCCGACGCGTTGCGCGCCTGCGACCAGGCGGTGCTGCTCAAGCGCGCGATCAAGGGCGTCGCGCGGCGCCATGGCCTCGAGGCGACCTTCATGGCCAAGCCCTTCGCCGATATCGCGGGCAGCGGCCTGCACCTGCACACCAGCCTCTTGGACGGCGACGGGCGCAACATCTTCGACGACCGCGCGGCCGACGGCGAGACGCGGTTGCGCCACGCGATCGGCGGCCTCGCCGCGACCATGAGCGAGGCGATGGCGGTGTTCGGCCCGAACGCCAATTCGTTCCGCCGCCTGGCGCCCGGCGCGTACGCGCCGCTGGCACCGAGCTGGGGCGTCGACAACCGCACCGTGGCGCTCCGCGTGCCGCTGGTGCGCGGCGCGGCGAGCCGCATCGAGCACCGGCCGGCGGGCGCCGACGCCAACGTCTATCTGGCCGCCGCCTGCGTGCTCGCCGGCATCCACCACGGCCTGGTGAATGCGCTCGATCCCGGCCCGCCAACCACCGGCAACGCGTACGAGCAACACCCGCAGGTGTTGCCCGGCCACTGGATCGACGCGCTGCGCGCGCATGACGCGGCGACCGTGCTGCCGGATTATCTGGGCGAGGTCTACTGGCGCGCCTACAGCGCCTGCAAATGGCAGGAGGTCGCCGAATTCAACGCGCGCATCACGCCCGCCGAATACGAGCTGTATCTGAGGGCGTTATAAGCGTCGCCGCTCAACCGTTGTCGGCCAGCACCGTGCCGGCGAGATAGATCGAACCGCAGATCAGGACCCGCGCGGGCCCCCCGGTTCCATCGCCGACGATACCGGCCAGCGCCGCCTCGACGCCGTCGGTGGTGGTCGCCGCGAGGCCGGCTGTGTGCGCCGCGGCGGCGGTCTCGTCGGCGCTCAGCGTCGCCTCCTCGCCGGGGATCGAGACGCAGGCGGCATCGGCCGCGAGCGCCGCCAGGGGCGCCAGGAAGCCGACCGGGTCCTTGGTGTTCAGCATGCCGACGATCAGGTGGAGCGGGCGGTCGCGCCAGTCGGCGAGCGCCCCCGCGAGCGCCCGGCCGGCGGCCGGGTTGTGGCCGGCATCGAGCCACAGTTCCCAGCCGTCTGGCAGCCGGTCCGCAAGCGGGCCGCGGCTCAGCCGCTGCAGGCGGCCCGGCCAGTCGACGTTGGCCAGGCCGGCGGCGATGTGGTCGGCGCCGACCGCGAAGCCCTCGAGGGTCTCGAGACAGGCCACGGCCACGGCCGCGTTGTCGATCTGATAGTCGCCGGGCAGGGCGGGGCGCGGCAGCGCCATCTCGCCGGCGGCCGAGACGTAGCGCATGCCGCCCTTCGTCGCCTCGGCGCGGAAGTCGGCGCCGTGGCGCTTGAGCGGGCTGCCGACCTCGACCGCCTTGGCGGCGATGACCTCGGCGGCAACCGGCTCCTGCCGGCCGATCACCGCCGTCACGCCCGGCTTCAGGATGCCCGCCTTCTCGCCGGCGATGGCGGCGAGGCCGTGGCCGAGATACTGCTCATGGTCGATCGAGACCGGCGTGATGACCGAGAGCGCCGGGTGCGCGAGCACGTTGGTCGCGTCGAGCCGGCCGCCGAGGCCGGTCTCGAGCAGAGCCACGTCGGCGGGCGCCCGCGCGAAGCCGAGCAAGGCGGCCGCCGTGGTCACCTCGAAGAAGGTGATCGGCTGATCGCCGTTAACCCGCTCGCATTCACCGAGCAGTTCGGCGAGCGCGTCCTCTTCGATCAGCGCGCCGGCCAGGCGGATGCGTTCGTGGAAGCGCACCATATGCGGCGAAGTGTAGACGTGGACGCGGTAGCCGGCGGCCTCGAGCGCGGCGCGCATATAGGCGACGACCGAGCCCTTGCCGTTGGTGCCCGCGACATGGACCGTCGGCGGCAGCGCCCGATCGGGGTTGCCGAGCGCGGCGAGCAAGCGCTCGATCCGGTCGAGCGAGAGATCGATCAGCTTGGGATGGAGCGCGAGCAGGCGCTCGAGAAGGACGTCACTCTTCAGCCTGGGGCTCCCCGGTTTCGACGATCGCCGCATCGCCTGCCACGGGCGGGATATCGAGGTCGGGCAACGGCAGCTCGACGATCTCGGCGATCCGCCCCGGCGTGCTCAACAGCTCGAGAATGAGGATCAGGCGGTCGCGCAGTTTGTGGCGGTGGACGACGGCGTCGACCATGCCGTGCTCGAGCAGGTATTCCGCGCGCTGGAAGCCCTCTGGCAGCGTCTCGCGGATGGTTTCCTCGATGACCCGCACGCCGGCGAAGCCGATGATCGCGCCCGGTTCGGCGAGCGTCACGTCGCCCAGCATGGCAAACGACGCGGTCACGCCGCCGGTCGTCGGGTTGGTCAGCACGACGATATAAGGCTGGCCGGCGTCCTTGACCTCGTTGATGGCGATCGTCGTGCGCGCCATCTGCATCAGCGACAGGATGCCCTCCTGCATGCGTGCGCCGCCCGAGGCCGATATGAAGATCAGCGGCGCCTGTTGCAGAACCGCGAGCTGGGCGGCGGCGACCAGGCCCTCGCCGACCGCGACGCCCATCGATCCGCCCATGAATGCGAAGTTGAACGTCGCGACGACGACGCCCTCGCCGCCCATCTTGCCATGCGCGACGACCACCGCGTCTTTCTCGCCGGTCTTGGCCTGGTATTCCTTGAGCCGCTCGGTGTAGCGCTTGGTGTCGCGGAACTTGAGCGGATCGATCGGCACGGCGGGCAGCTCGATCGTTTGGTAGTCGCCCTCGTCGAACAGCATGGCCAGTCGCGCCTTGCAGCCGAGCTGCATGTGGTGGCCGCAGTGCTGACAGATGGACAGGTTGGCTTCGAGGTCGCGGTGGAAGATCATCTGCTCGCAGGACGAACACTTCTCCCACAGATTGTCGGCAATGTCCGGCTTGCGCACGAGCGCGCGGATCTTGGGGCGGACGAAGTTGGTCAGCCAGTTCACGACGCCGTCTCCAAAATGCCTCTACGCTTACACCGCGCCCAGTATAGGCGATTTGGGAGTTACAGCATAAACCGATCGATTTCGATCGATTGGATTATGCCAGCCCGCGACTGTGGGTCGCCGACCGTTCGGCGGGAGCATGCGCGGCGATTGAGCGTAGGTAAGCTTTACGTAGTTAAGCTTACCGCCGAAAGACGCTAGTGTCCTGATCGATAAATTGATATGATTATGTCTCTATTTGTTTTTAGGAGGCGCGATTGATGGCGAGAGTGGCGGTGACGATCTCTTTGAGCGATGACGAGCGCGCCGAATTGGAGGCGCTGTCTCGTCGTCGCAAGACGTCGCAGGGGCTTGCGCGGCGGGCTCGGATCGTCTTGGCGGCGGCGGAAGGGTTGGAGAACAAGGAGATCGCCGTTCGTCTCGAGGCGAGCGCGGACACCGTGGGCAAGTGGCGTCGCCGCTATGCGGCGGAGGGCCTCGACGGTCTGTACGACGAACCCCGCCCCGGCGCGCCGCGTCAAATCGGCGATGACGCCATCGCGGAAGCGGTCCGGCTGACGCTGGAAGAGACGCCGCCGGACGCGACCCATTGGAGCCTTCGCTCGATGGCGCGGGCGAGCGGCCACGGAGCTATGTCCGAAAGTTGGTGACGGAGCTATCAGGCGGCGTGTTTGGTTATCTTGATTCCGTCCTTGAACGGCACTCCTTCGACGAGTTCGGCGAGTTGATTTGATCCGTCCAGCTTCCGCCATTTCCGCCTGGCACTCAAGATCAGTTTGAAGGCCATGGCGAGCGCCGTCTTGCGGCTCAGGCACCCCTTGGTCTTCACGGTCCTCAGGCGCACCGTGGCGAAGGTGCTTTCGATGGGGTTGGTGGTGCGGATGTGCTTCCAGTGCTCGGCCGGGAAGTCGTAGAAGCTCAGCAGGCGTTCACGGTCCTTGACCAGGCGCTCTGCGGCCTTGTGGTATTTTGCGCCGTAGGCTGCGATGAAGAAGTCGAAGGCGGCTTCGGCGTCGGCCCTAGTCTCGGCCATCCAGATGTCGTGCAGATGGCCCTTGGCTTTGGCCTGCAGGGATTTGGGCATCTGGTTGAGCACGTTGGCGGTCTTGTGGACCCAGCAACGCTGCACCCTGGTCTCTCCGTAAACCTCGCGTAGCGCCTTCCAGAAGCCCAAGGCGCCGTCGCCGACGGCCAACTCGGGGCCGGTCTCCAAGCCCCGGCGCTTGAGATCAAGCAGCAGTTCCTTCCAGCTTTGCGCGCTCTCTCGATAACTGTCGACCATGCCGACGATGTCCTTGTTGCCCATGGCGTCGGCGCCGATGATCACCAGAACACACTGTTTGTCATGGTCCATGCGAGGCGAGAAGTAGACCCCGTCGGCCCAAAAATAGACGTAGCGCCGAGCCGAAAGGTCGCGCTTTTGCCAGGCTTCGTATTCGTCCCACCAGACCGCTTTCAGCCGGCCAATGGTGCTGGCCGTCAGGCCCGGCGCGTCCGGTCCCAGCAGCGCCGCCAGGGCCTCCGAAAAGTCGCCGCTGGAGATGCCCTTCAGATAAAGCCAGGGCAGAAGCGCCTCGACCGACTTGGCGCGCCTGAGATAAGGCGGCAGGATCGATGACGTGAAACGGATGCGCCCGCCCGTGGCCTGTGGATCTCGGTCTCGCACTCTTGGCCGCTTCACCGTCACAGCTCCGATCCCGGTCTGAACCTCGCGTTCCGGCATGTGCCCGTGACGGACAATACGGCGCCGGCCCGAAGCGTCGGTCAAATCGGCATGGGCTTCAATATGGGCGGCAACTTCCGCTTCAATCGCCTGGCCAAGCAACTGCCGGGCGCCGGCGCGCAATATCTCCGTCAGCGGATCGTCGGAAAATGACTCTGGCTGGCGCAACGCAACAACTGTATCGTCTTTCATGGCGTATCCCTTTCTTCGGAAAATTGGCGTCTTCATCAACGCCAGGATACGCCGCCTTCATTCTCCATCACCAAGATTCAGCTATAGCTCGCGGCCACGCGCCCTCGACCATTCATCGCATCTGGCGGGCCTTCGGCTTGCAGCCGCATCGCTCGGAGACCTTCAAGCTGTCGAGCGATCCCTTCTTCGTGGAGAAGGTCCGCGACATCGTCGGTCTGTATTTGGCGCCGCCGGATCGTGCCCTGGTTCTCTGTGTCGACGAAAAGAGCCAGATCCAGGCCCTGGACCGTTCCCAGCCCCTCTTGCCGATGCGCCCCGGGCAGGCGGAGCGGCGCAGCCACGACTACAAGCGCCACGGCACGACCTCTCTCTTCGCGGCCCTCGACATCGCCACGGGAGAGATCATCGGCAAATGTTTCCCGCGCCATCGGGCCCGAGAGTTCCGCAAATTCCTCGACCTCGTCGAGGCGAACGTCCCTGCTGATCTCGACATCCACATCGTCATGGACAACTACGGGACCCACAAGACCAAGGCGATCCGCGACTGGTTCGCCAAACGGCCGCGCTGGCAGGCCCATTTCACACCCACCAGCGCCTCCTGGCTGAACCAGGTCGAGCGCTGGTTCGGGCTGCTGACCGACAAGCAGATCAGGCGCGGCGTCCATCGCTCCACCAAGGAGTTGGAGCGCACCATCCTCGACTACATCGACACGACAAACCAGAACCCCAAACCCTTCAAATGGACCAAATCCGCCGATGACATCCTCGGCGCCATCCAGCGCTTCTGCCTCCGAACAATCGAAATCGCTGAACAGCAGGCGAAAATCATGCGAACTTCGGAATCGGGACACTAGCCGCGCGCGCTGCGCACGCCTTGCGCCAAACCGCCGACCAGGGCGAGAACGTCGTCGACCAGGCCCGGCCGCGGCGCGCCGCTCTCGTCGAGGTTGGCTTTGACCCGATCGACGATCGCCGAGCCGACCACCGCGGCGTCGGCGACGCGCGCCACATCGGCCGCGTCGTCGGGCGTCTTGATGCCGAATCCGACCGCGACCGGCAGCTCGGTGTGGCGCTGCAACCGGGCGACCGCCTCGCCCGTCGTCGTGGCGGCGGCGCCCTTGGCTCCGGTAATCCCGGTGATCGAGACGTAGTAGACGAAGCCCGAGGTATTGGCGAGCACCCGGGGCAGGCGTCGATCGTCGGTCGTCGGCGTCGCCAGGCGGATGAAGTTGAGGCCGCGGGCGAGCGCCGGCAGACACAGCTCCTCGTCCTCCTCGGGCGGCAGGTCGACGATGATCAGACCGTCGACCCCGGCGACCCGCGCGTCGTCGAGGAACGCCTCGTTGCCGTAGACGTAGATCGGGTTGTAGTAGCCCATCAGCACGATCGGTGTGTCCTGGTCGCCGGCGCGGAAGGCGCGCACCATGTCGAGCGTCTTGCTCAGCGTATGGCCCGAGGCGAGCGCGCGCAGGCTGGACGCCTGGATCGACGGGCCGTCGGCCATCGGGTCGGTGAACGGCATGCCGAGCTCGATGATGTCGGCGCCGGCGGCGGGCAGGCCCTCGAGGATCGCCATGCCATGGGCGAAGTCGGGGTCGCCCGCGGTGACGAATGTGACCAGGCCGCCGCGGTTCTCCGCGGCGAGCCGGGCGAAACGGCGCGCGATACGCCCGTCGTCGTCGGCCCCGCTCACAGCGTCACCCCGAGCGCGTCGGCGACGGTGAAGATGTCCTTGTCGCCGCGGCCGCACATGTTCATCAAGATGATGTGGTCGGTCGGCAGGTCGGGCGCGATGCGCGCGACATGGGCCAGCGCGTGCGCCGGCTCGAGCGCCGGGATGATGCCCTCGAGCTCGGAGCACAGCTTGAACATCTCGAGCGCCTCGTCGTCGGTCGCCGAGAAATACGCGACCCGGCCGATGTCCTTGAGCCAGGAATGCTCGGGGCCGATGCCGGGATAGTCGAGGCCGGCCGATATCGAATGCGCCTCGGTGATCTGGCCGTCGTCGTCCTGCAGCAGATAGGTGCGGTTGCCGTGCAGCACGCCCGGTGAGCCGGCGGTCAGCGAAGCGGCATGCTCGCCGGTCTCGACGCCGCGCCCGGCCGCTTCGACGCCGTGGATGCCGACGCTCTCGTCGTCGAGGAACGGATAGAACAGGCCCATCGCGTTCGAGCCGCCGCCGATGCAGGCGACCAGCGTATCGGGCAGCCGGCCCTCGGCCTCCCTCATCTGTGCCTTGGCTTCGGTGCCGATGACCGCCTGGAAGTCGCGCACCAGCATCGGGTAGGGGTGCGGCCCGGCCACCGTGCCGATGATGTAGAAGGTGTTCTCGACGTTGGTCACCCAGTCGCGTAGTGCCTCGTTGAGCGCGTCCTTGAGCGTGCGCGAGCCCGAGGACACCGGCACCACCTCGGCGCCAAGAAGCTTCATGCGGAAGACGTTAGGCTGCTGGCGTGCGACGTCGACCTCGCCCATGTAGACCGTGCAGGGCAGGCCGAACCGGGCGCATACCGTGGCCGCGGCGACGCCATGCTGGCCGGCGCCGGTCTCGGCGATGATGCGTGTCTTGCCCATGCGCATGGCCAGCAGGATCTGGCCCATGCAGTTGTTGATCTTGTGCGCGCCAGTGTGGTTGAGCTCGTCGCGCTTGAAGTAGATCTTGGCGCCGCCGAAATGCTCGGTCAGGCGCTCGGCGAAGTAGAGCGGGCTGGGCCGGCCGACGTAATGCTTGAGATAGCCGGCGAGTTCCTCGGCGAAGGCCGGGTCGTCGCGGGCGTCCTTGTAGGCCTGCTCGAGATCGAGGACGAGCGGCATCAGCGTCTCGGCGACGAAACGGCCGCCGTAGATGCCGAAACGGCCGGCCTCGTCCGGGCCCGCCTTGTATGTGTTCAACGCTTCCATGATCGATATCTCCGCGCGCCGCTCAAAGCGCCGCTACCGCGGTGAGAAAATCGGCGATAGACGCCGGGTTCTTGTGGCCCGGCCGGTCCTCGACGCCCGACGAGACGTCGACCGCGCGGGCGCCCGAGATGCGCACCGCCTCGGCGACGTTGCCGGCATCGAGCCCACCCGCCAGCAGCCACGGCTTCGGCCAGACGTGGCCGGCGAGCAATCGCCAGTCGAAGGCGAGCGCGTTGCCGCCGGGCAGCGCGTCCTTCATGCCCTTGGGGGCGCGCGCGTCGAACAGCAGCCAGTCGGCGACCTCGGCATAACCGCCGGCGGCCTCGATGTCGGCTTCGCCCGAAACCGCGATCGTCTTCATCACCGGCACGTCGAAGCGGGCGCGCACCGCGGCCACGCGCGCCGGGCTCTCGCCGCCGTGGAGCTGAATGAGGTCGAGCCGGACGATCGCCAGCGTTGCTGCGAGCGTGTCGTCGTCGGGATCGACGAAGACGCCGACCTTGGCAATGTCTGGCGGCGTGCCGGCGACCAGCGCCGCCGCCGCTTCGGGCGTCACGGCGCGCGGCGAAGGCGGGTAGAAGTTGACGCCGATGAGGCGCGCGCCGCCATCGACGGCGGCGGACACCGCTGCCGGCGAGTTGACGCCGCAAATTTTCGCTGCAACGGACATGGTTGAGAATTCCGGGCTCAGCCGGCGCCCGAGACCATCTCGCCGATGATGCGGCGCGCCGCCGCGGCAGGATCATCTGCGCGCGTGATCGGCCGGCCGACGACGAGGTAGTCGGCGCCGCGTCTGATCGCCTCGGCCGGCGTGACGATGCGCTTCTGGTCGTCGGCCGACGACCAGGCTGGGCGAATGCCGGGTATGACGAGGGTGAAATCCGCGCCGCATTGGGTGCGCAGATCGGCGATCTCATGCGCCGAGGCGACGACACCGTCGAGGCCATTGTCGCGCGCCAAATCGGCGAGGCGGCGTACCTGATCGGCCAGCGGCCCCTTCATGCCGACCGCATCGACGTCGACGTCGTCGAAGCTGGTCAGCACGGTAATGCCGACGACCAGCGGCCGATTGGCGCCGTTTCGGTCGGCCAGGCGGAACGAGGCGGCCATCGCGGCGCGCATCATGGCCGGGCCACCGGCGACGTGGACCGTCATCATGAACGGGTTGAGCGCGGCCGAGCCGCGGATCGCGCCAGCCACCGTGTTCGGGATGTCGTAGTATTTGAGATCGAGGAATACCGGCAGGCCGCAGCGACTGACCTCGGTCACGCCTTGGGGGCCGTGCGCGGTGTAGAACTCGAGCCCCAGCTTGATCCCGCCGACGACGTCGACGAGCGACGCCGCGAGCGATACCGCGGTATCGAGCTCGGCGGTATCGATCGCGCAGATCAAGCGCTTGGCGCTGTCGGCGTCGGTCATGATGTCCTTCCCCTCGCGGCCCGTTGGATGCGACCGCTTCGCCGCTTTATAGCAGACTAGCCCGGATTTCTCACTATAGACAGGCGCGTCATCGCGTCGGGCGGTCGCCGAGCCGCCAGGAGAGGGCCGCCGAGCGTGGCCTGGGCCACGGTCAAGGCCTTCGACGCCGCGCACGCCCCGCCCGGCGTGACCCTAAAGGGCGGCGGATATCGGACGACAGGCGGCGTCAAAACGCTTGCCCGATGCGCACTTTTCCTTGCCTGTCGGCCGATATCCGCCGTGCCGCACCTGTCAATAATAAGAACTCCTGGCTAGGGCTTGTCTAGGCACGACAATTCAAGATCACGGTCGCGTGGCGCGGCGGCGTCCGGAACGTGTCAGACCGGCTCTACGGTCGTGGTGAGCGCGCCACCGCGTGTTTCGGGCGCGGCGTCGCGACGCGCCAGATCGCGCTCCAGCGTCGCCGCCTTGCGCTTGTTGGCGCGCGCGTCGCGACGTGTCCGATGTCCGCCAAGCCAGGCCGCCGTGACGCCGCCGACGAAGCCGAGCACAAGCCCGGCAAAGGCGACGCCGTAAAGCGGCAGGTCGGGGGCGAAGGGCAACGGGTCGAAGCGCACCGTGACATCGTGACGGTTGGCCACCGCGAAGACAACGATGAAGACGCCGATTGGAATGCCGACGATCCAACGCAGCAACTTCATCGGTGAGACGCCGCGGCCGGCGCTCACTTGGAATTGAGCCGTTCGCGTAGCTCCTTGCCGGTCTTGAAATAGGGCAAGCGCTTGGACGCGACCTGCACGGCCTCACCAGTACGCGGATTGCGACCGACGCGCGCCGCGCGTTGCTTGACCGAAAACGCGCCGAAACCACGCAGTTCGACCCGTTCACCGCGCGCCAGGGCGGCGGAGATTTCCTCGAAGATCGTACTGACGATACGCTCGACATCGCGGTGATAGAGATGCGGATTCTGTTCCGCCAACTGCATGATGAGCTGCGATCTCGTCATATTACCCCTCCCGAAGCGGTCGATTTCAGCCGGGAGGCGGCCGTCATGTCCGCAATCGATTGTCTTGGACGACCGTCTCATCCACCGCCAGGGTGCCAAACCGACATCAAACCGTCAAGCATAAGTCGTTCTGATACCTTTATATTTTTAGCGAGCGAACCCAGCGCGTCGAACCATTGACCGCCCAGCTTGTCCATCTTGATGTCGCGCGTCGGCAGGTCGACAGGCACACCCTTTTCGCTGGCGAGCCAGCTGCGTGCTTCCGTTTCGCCGCCGATCTCGTCGATCAAGTCGTGACCGAGCGCCTGGCGCCCCGAGTAGACGCGGCCGTCGGCCAACCCGCGCACACCGGCCTCGTCGAGGCTGCGGCGTTCGGCGACCATCGAGGTGAACAGCGCGTGCATGTCGTCGATAACCGACTGGGTAGCGGCGCGCACCTCGTCGGTCAGCGGCTCGAGCGGTGAGGGCGCGGCCTTGAGCGGCCCGCTCTTGATCGCCTCGGCCGAGACACCGATATTTTCCAACAGGCCGGTGATATCGGTGGTCTGCATCAGGACGCCGATCGAGCCGGTGATCGTGCCATTGCGCGCGTAGATGCGGTCGGATGCGATCGCCACCATATAGCCCGCCGAGGTCGCGACGGTGCCCATGACGGCGAGCACCGGCTTGTGCTCGGCAACGTCGCGCAACGCGAGATAGAGTGATTCGCCGCCGACGAAGGTGCCGCCGGGGCTGTTGATGTTGACGATCAGGGCCTTGGCCTTGTCATCGCCGGCGACCGCGGCAAGCGCCTCGATCAGCACCGGATCGTCGACGATGATGCCGGCGACCGCGACGCGGGCGACATGATCACGCACCGCCCAGTCCTCGAAGCGCGCGACGCCACCGATGACGCCAGCGACGATCGCGACGATCGCCAAGCCGCGCCAGACGGCGATCCGGCGCTTGAGGCGCCGGCGGTCGACCATCATGTCGGTGTCGTGGCTCATCATGCCCTCTGTCGGCGCCTCGTCATCGCCCAGGGCGCGGCGCTACGTCTTTTTGTCGTCGTCCTCGGCAGTTTCCGCTGCAGCGGGCTCGGCGTCGGCTTCGGCCGCCGCTTCGTCCTCGGCGGGGGCGTCTTCCGCCACGGCTTCGGCCGTCGCTTCGGGCTCGGCCTCCGCCGCTTCAGGCTCGGCTTCCGCTGCAGCGGGCTCGGCGTCGGCTTCGGCCGCCGCTTCGTCCTCGGCGGGGGCATCTTCCGCCACGGCTTCGTCCGTCGCTTCGGGCTCGGCCTCCGCCGCTTCAGGCTCGGCTTCCGCTGCTTCGGGCTCGGCTTCCGCCGCCTCAGGCTCGGCGTCGGCTTCGACTGCCGCTTCGTCTTTGGCGGGCGCTTCCTCGACCTCCGCCGCCTCTTCGGCGGCTGCGTCCTCGGTGGGCGCGGCCTCGGCCGCCGCTTCCTCGGCCGGCTCGTCGTTGGTCGTGGCCTCGGCGCTCTCTCGGCTCGCCTTGCTCATCGCCTCGCCGAGGATGTCGCCCAGGCTGGCGCCCGAATCGGACGAACCGTATTCGGCCATCGCCTGCTTCTCGTCGGCCACCTCGAGCGCCTTGATCGACAGGCTGATCCTGCGCGTCGTGCGGCTGATCGAGGTCACCCTGGCGTCGATCTTCTCGCCGACCGCGAAGCGCTCGGGTTGCTGGTCGGCGCGGTCGCGCGCGAGGTCGGCCTTGCGAATGAAGCCGCTCGCACCGGCGACCGTCACATCGATCCCGTTGGACATCACCTGGGTGATCTCGCAGGTGACGCGCGAGCCCTTCTTGATGTCGGCCATCGCCTCGGTGAACGGGTCGTCGCCGAGCTGCTTGACGCCGAGGCTGATGCGCTCCTTTTCGGTGTCGACGTCGAGCACCTTGACCTTGACCATATCGCCCTTGCTGTAGTCCTGGATCGCCTCCTCGCCGGAACGTTCCCACGAGATGTCCGACATATGCACCATGCCGTCGATGTCGCCGGGCAGGCCGACGAACAGGCCGAACTCGGTAACGTTCTTGACCTCGCCCTCGAGCACCTCGCCGACCGGGTGCGATCCGAGGAACGCCGCCCACGGGTTGTCGAGGCACTGCTTGAGCCCGAGGCTGATGCGCCGCCTGTGCGGATCGACATCGAGCACCATGACCTCGACCTCTTGGCTGGTCGAGACGATCTTGCCCGGGTGGACGTTCTTCTTGGTCCAGCTCATCTCCGAGACGTGGACCAGGCCCTCGACGCCCGGCTCGAGCTCCACGAAGGCGCCGTAGTCGGTGATATTGGTGACCCGGCCGATGAATTTGGTGCTCACCGGGTACTTGGCGTCGACGCCGTCCCACGGGTCCGATTCGAGCTGCTTCATGCCGAGGCTGATGCGCTGGGTCTCGCGGTTGAACCGAATCACCTGTACGTTGACGGTCTGGCCGATCGACAGAATCTCGGACGGATGATTGACGCGCCGCCAGGCGATGTCGGTGACATGAAGCAAACCGTCGACGCCGCCGAGATCGACGAAGGCGCCGTAGTCGGTGATATTCTTGACGACGCCCTCGAGCACCTGGCCTTCCTTGAGGTTGGCCAGCAGCTCGGCGCGCTGCTCGGCCCGCGACTCCTCGAGCACGGCGCGGCGCGACACGACGATGTTGCCGCGATGGCGGTCCATCTTGAGGATGCAGAATTCGTGCGGCATGCCCATCAACGGCGCGATATCGCGCACCGGGCGGATGTCGACCTGGCTGCCCGGCAGGAAGGCGACGGCGCCCGAGAGATCAACCGTGAAGCCGCCCTTGACGCGGCCGAAGATCGTTCCCTTGACCCGCTCGGTCTTGTTGAATGCCTGCTCGAGCTGGATCCAGGCCTCCTCGCGACGCGCCTTATCGCGGCTCAGCATCGCCTCGCCTTCGCGGTTTTCGAGCCGCTCGAGATAAACTTCGACCTCGTCGCCGACCTTGACCTCGGGGGCCTGCCCGCCTTCGGCAAATTCCTTCAGCGCCACGCGGCCTTCGGCCTTGAGGCCGACGTCGATCAGCGCCATGTCGTTTTCGATGGCGACGATGATGCCGGTGATCACGGTGCGTTCGACGGCGTCGCGAATTTCAAGCGATTCGGCGAACAGCGCCGAGAAATCCTCGCCGGTTGGGGGTGTTTCTTCGCCGGTGGTGGCGATCGGTTCGGACATGCGGGCTCCTAGATCAAGTCGTTATCTCGTGGCGGTTTCTGCCGGGGCGCGAGGCGGCGTTTGGTACACGCCAAACCCTCCAACCACCCCGGTCAGCAGGTACTCACAACGGACAAGAAACTGAAAGCGCGACTCTATACAGGTGGCAGCGCCGGACTGCAACCGATTCCGGCGTTAATCCGGCTCACGCCGCGGCGCGATTTCGGCCCCACTGTCGAGCATCGCGAGCGCGGCCTCGAATACCGCATCGATATCGAGCCCGCTGGTGTCGAGCACGATCGCATCGGCGGCCGGAACCATGGGCGCGACGGCGCGTTCGGCGTCGCGCGCGTCGCGCTCGGCCATCTCGCGACGCACCGCCGCGCGCTCGGCCGTCTCGCCCCGTTGAACGAGCTCCAGATAGCGGCGTTCGGCGCGCGCCTCGGCGCTCGCGGTGATGTACAGCTTGTGCTCGGCGTCGGGGAACACGACGGTGCCGATGTCGCGGCCGTCGATCACGGCGCCCGGCGGCGTCCGGCCGAAGCGACGCTGGGTGTCGATCAGCGCGTGCCGCACCGCCGGAATCGCCGCGACGACCGACGCGGCGCGGCCGACCGCTTCGTCACGCAGGTTGGCAGCCGTCAGGTCGGTCTCGTCGAGCGCGCGGGCCGCGGCCTCGGCCGCAGCCGCGTCCGCCGGGTCGCCAGCTTCGCGCAACAGCCGCGCGGCGACCGCGCGGTAGAGCGTGCCTGAGTCCAAATGGCGCAAGTCGAAATGTGCGGCGAGCCGGCGCGCCAAGGTGCCCTTGCCGGCGGCGGCCGGCCCGTCGACCGCGATCACGACGCCGGTTGCGTCGAGCGCCGGCGCGTCAACTCCAGAGGTGTCAAACAATGTCGGCGCCCAGCCGGTTGAACAGCGCCGCGAAGCCCGGGAAGCTGGTGTCGATCGGCGCCGCGTCGTCGATCGACACCGACAGGGGCGCGGCCAGGCCGAGCACCAGGAACGCCATGGCGATGCGATGATCGAGCCGCGTCGCGATATGCCCGCCACCCTCGACCGGACCGCCCGAGCCGGTGACCGTCAGGCTGTCGTCGGCCGCCTCGACCGTGACGCCACAGGCCTCGAGGCCATCGACGATGGCGGCCAGGCGGTCGCTCTCCTTGACGCGCAACTCGGCGAGCCCGTGCATCACCGTCGCGCCCTCGGCGAAGGCGGCCGCGACCGCGAGGATCGGATACTCGTCGATCATCGTCGGCGCGCGCGCCGCCGGCACATCGACCCCCTTGAGCGGCCCGGCGTTGACGTGAACGTCGGCGACCGGTTCGCCGCCTTCCTCACGCTCATTGCCGAGCGCGATATCGGCGCCCATTTCGACAAGCGTCGCCAGCAGGCCGCTGCGCAGCGGATTGACGCCGACGCCCTCGATGGTCAGCGACGAGCCCGGCACGATCAGCCCGGCGACCATGAGGAACGCGGCCGACGACGGGTCGCCGGGCACGGTCACATGGCGCGCCGTCAGTTCGGGCTGGCCGGTCAGCGTGACCCGGCGGGCGCCGTCGGCCTCGACGCCGAAGTCTAGCGTGGCGCCGAAGTGGCGCAGCAGCCGCTCGGTGTGATCGCGCGTCGGTTCGGGTTCGATCACCGTGGTGGCGCCCGGCGCGTTGAGGCCGGCGAACAGCACCGCCGATTTGACCTGCGCCGACGGCACGGGCAGACGGTAGACGATCGGCAGCGGATCGTCGCTGCCGGTCACGCTGAGCGGCAGGCGCATGCCGTCGCGCGCGACGATATGTGCGCCGATCGCTGTGAGCGGCTCGGCGACACGGTCCATCGGACGCGCGCACAAGCTGGCGTCACCGGTGAACTGGCAGGTGATCGGGTGGCTCGCGACGACACCCATCAAAAGGCGAGCGCCGGTGCCGGCATTGCCCATGTCGAGCGTCGCGACGGGCTCGGCCAGGCCGCCGACGCCGACGCCGTGAACGCGCCAGACGCCGTCATCGCCGCGCAGAATTTCAGCGCCCAGGGCGCGCAACGCCCGGGCCGTGCACATCACGTCGTCGCCCTCGAGCAGCCCGGCGATCGATGTCTCGCCGACGGCGAGCGCGCCGAGTATCAGCGCTCGGTGCGAGATCGACTTGTCACCGGGGACGCGGGCCAGGCCCTGGAGCGGGCCGGCGGGGCGTGAAGTTGACGTCGTCATGGTTTCCAAGGCGTGCTCGCGGCGCACGGGCGAGAGAAATTGGCTGCCGGCATGACCGGCCGGGCTGTCTCTAACATATCAGCCCGGCCGGTGAACAGGGTGGTACGCAATTTCGATGAAATTTGCTTTTGACAGCGTCATGCGATCAGGGCAATTGGACCGTTAGAGGCCGGTCAACACGACGAAGGAAATTTGACACCGTGGCGCAAGTCGAATGGGGCGCGAAACGACGGTGCGCGAGCTGCGGCGCAAACTTCTACGACCTGCGGCGCGAACCGATCATCTGTCCGCGGTGCGAAGCGGTCTTCGAGCCAGTGGCGGCGCCGCGGTCGCGCGTGACCGCCGCCGCGGTCGCCGCCGAGACCTCGCCCGTCGTCGCGGCCCACGACGTCGAGATCGTCATCGAGGGCAAGGATGCCAAATCGATCGACGATGCCGATGCCGCCGATGCCGCCGATTCCGCCGATGTCGTCGAGGAGGATGACGACACCGATAATCTGATCGAGGACGTATCGGAGCTTGGCGAGGACGATGACGTCGTGGCGGAAGCTGTCGCCGCGTCGCCCAAGGACGACGGCGAACGCTGATCGGTGGTATTTAGCTCGACCGTCGCGCTCGTTTTTCGCTTGCGTCGCCCGGGCGGCGTTCCTACGTTGTCGCCCGGCCACCCAGCGGGGCGGCCGAAGCCGGGATATTTCGGGGCCGTAGCTCAGTTGGGAGAGCGCTTGAATGGCATTCAAGAGGTCGGCGGTTCGATTCCGCTCGGCTCCACCAAGACGTCGAGGGGCTAGCCCGTAATAGGCTAGCCCCTTCGGCATTCGGGCGCCGGATCGGCGATCGCGCCGGTCCGCCAGGGCGCCCGTTCATGGCGCCAGGAGGTCGCGCAGGACGCGTGCGTCGTCCGAGGTGATCGCGCCGAGCGCTGACGGCGGCGTCCCGACGCCCGGCAGGACGAGCGGATCGGCCTTCTGCACCTTGCGCACCACGACGGGGCGGATGCCGCCGTTGAAATGGGCGTTCATCGCGTGGATGAACTCGTTGGCGATCAGGGCATATCCGGTGTTGGTCGGGTGGACGCCATCGAGCGAGAAGGCACCACCGAGGAAATCGGTGGTGATGCGCCGGCCGCCGACGACGACGCCGGCGAAGTCGACGAAATTGAGGAAGGTGTGGATATCGACGAGCGCCGCGTCGACCGCCTCGGCCCGTCGGCTGGGAGCCGTCCACCGCATCATGACCGGCATTCCGAGGATTCGCTCCGCGCATAGATTCTTCCATCGAGGTTCGCTAAACTCGACGCCAGGGAGGCTTGTAATGGAGCGCCACCTCGCAGCCATACTCGTTGCCGATGTGACCGGCTACAGCCGCCGCCGCGGATCGCGGAGTTCATTCATGCGCCGACTGTTCACCATCTTGCTGCTTGCCTTGACGATTCTGCCGGCGTCGACGATGGCCGATGTCGGCGACGTCACCAACGACACGGTCATCGCGCTGCTTCGCGCCGGCCTGAGCGACGAGGCGATCGTCGCGGTCGTCGATCGACCACACACCGATTTCGATGTCGAGCCAGAGGCGCTCATCCGCCTGCGCGAGGAGGGGCTGAGCAACGCCGTCATCGTGGCGATCATCGCCGCCGAGAGGCGCGCGCGGCCAGCCGAAACACCGTCAGTGGCCGTGCCGCCAGTGGCCGTCGAACTCCCCGTCGTCAGATTCGAGCTGATGTTCTGGGATTCGATCAAGCACAGCACCAGCGCCGCCGATTACGAGGCCTATCTGCTGCAATATCCTTACGGTCATGTCACCGTGCTCGCGGTGGCGCGGCTCGAGACGATGCGCGAGCGGGCGGCGGCCCCCGCGGCGGCGCCGTCGGGCGTGTCGTCGACCGCCTGGCCCGATGCACCGATGTCAAAGACGCGGCTTGAGGCGCCGGCGCAGGTGGTTCCCGCCGCGCCGCTGACCGAAGGTCAGCTCATGCGGGACGGCGGACTGATGGCGGCAGTCTCGGGATTCGCCGAGGCGAAGTACCGTTTCGAAATCGAGACGTTCACGCGCATGCGAATCGTCGTCCAATCGAACACCCGGGTGGTGATCGAGACGAGCTATCTGTGGGGCAACGACGACACCAACGGCCGCACGGGACGCGGCATGGTGACCCTGCGCCGGAACGCGTCGTCGTACCAGGTCGTCGGCTTCGAAAGCCACTACCCGACGTCGATTCAGCTTTACAGGTTCGATCACGGCGCCTCGGGGATTTAGCGACACCTCGAAACTGGCGCCCAAATGGCAACCCGACGTCAATCGCTCGAATTTGGCGGGCCGGAATACATGCTGAACGGCAGCATCTTCTTCGAAGCGTTGTCGCCCAAGACGGCGCAGAAGTATCAGGAACTGCGTAACCAGGTTCAGGCCGGAGGTTACACGCTAGGCCTCGTCGGCGCGGGCCATTCTAAGCAGCACGTCGAGCGCCACGACGCCGTCCGGCAACACCACGAGCGGATTGATGTCGAGCTCGGCGAGTTCCGCGCGGTGCGCCTCGGCGAACCGGGCAACCGCCAGCACGGCCTCGATCAGCGCGTCCCTGTCGCCCGGCGGCCGGCCCCGATAGCCGTCGAGCAGCGCGGCGACCCTGAGCGATGCGATCGCATCGGCCACCGCCGTGCGATCGGTCGGCAGCAATAGCGTGCGCGCATCGCCGACCAGCTCGACCAAAGTGCCGCCGCTGGCCAGCACCAGGACCTGGCCGAACTGGACATCGTGCTTGACGCCGACCAGCAGCTCGGCGATCGGCTCGGCGATCATGCGCTCGACGAGGAAGGCATCGGCGGCGATGCCGGGGGCATGCCTGGCGACCGACGCCGTGATGGCCTCGACGGCCGCGACGACCGCACCGGAACCGTCGAGCCCGAGGCGGACGGCGCCGGCCTCGGTCTTGTGCGCCAGATCGGCGCTGACCAGCTTGACGGCGACCGGATAACCGAGCGCGTCGGCCGCGGCGGGCGCGTCTCGCGCGCTGGTCAGGCGTCCGTCGGGCACCGGGACGCCGGCCGCCGCGATGCGTTGTTTGCCGTGCCATTCGTCGAGCAGCGCGAGGGCGCCATTCAGCGCGGGCACCGGCGGAAGACGCAAGCTTTCGGCGTCTTCAGGAGACCTTAGGCCGGCGCGGCGCATGCCGAAGCTGGTGGCGCCGGCGATAACGGCGAGTGCCTCGCCATGTCCCTGCAGGGGCGCGACGCCCGCGGCAATCATCGTATCGCGGGTTTCCTCGTCGATGGTCTCCGGTAGCGCGGTACAGATCGCCGCCGGAATTCCCGCCGCGCGGGTCGCCGCGACGAACGCGCGGACATCCGCCAGATAGGGCACATAGCTCTCGCCGGCATGGCGGGTCGGGTAATCCTGGGCCATTAGCGCGGCGTCATAGGGGTCGCGGAACATGTCGGTGAACAGCGCTGTCAACGGCGCCTCGTGGACCCACAGCGGCGTCGTGTAGTCGAGCGGGTTCGACACCGTGGCGATCGGCGGCAGTTGCGCCGCCAATCGCTCGGCGACGTCGGGCGAGGGTTGCGGGAACGCGACGCCGGCCCGCGCGCCGCCGTCGGCGAGCATCGTCGAATCGCCGCCCGAACAGGTCAGCGCCGCGACGCGGCGGCCCTTCGGCGCGCCGGCGACGGTCAGCATGGTGAGCGTGTCGAGCAGCGCGGCCGGCGAGCTCACCCGGACCACGCCCAGGCGGTCGAACAGCGCCTGGTACTGCGCGTCGGCGCCGGCCAGCGAACCCGTATGGGTGACCGTTAAGCGCGCGCCGATGTCCGAGGTTCCGGCCTTCTGGACGACGATCGGGATACCCGCGACCAGCGCCGCGATCGCCACGTCGGCGAAGCGCGGCACGTCGCGCAGCGCCTCGACATAGAGCCCGATCGCCGAAACCGCGGGGTCCTCGATCAGCACCTCGAGATAGTCCTCGATGCCGAGCATCGCCTGGTTGCCGGCGCTGATGACATAGGCGAAGGGCAGCGCGCGCCGGTTGAGCGTCAGGGTGTTGCCCAGCATGCCGCTTTGGCTGACGAAGGCGACGCCGCGCTCGACCCGTCCGCCGCCGTGATCGAAGGGCCAGAGCGCGGCGCCGGCGACGAAGTTAATGAGGCCCGAGCAGTTGGGCCCGACGAGCGCGAGATCGCCCGCCGCGGCGACCAGCGCGCGCTCGTGCGCGGCGCCGTCCTCGCCGGTTTCGCCGAAGCCGGCGGTGTAGCCGACCACGCCGCCGGCGCCGATCCGGCGCAAGGCATCGACGGTCTCGGCCGCGGCCTCGCGCGGCACCGCCAGGAAGACCGCGTCGGGTGGCTCGGGCAGGTCCTCGATGCGGGCGAAACAGGGCTGGCCGGCGAGCTGGTTGCGGCGCGGGTTGACGCCCCAGATGGGCCCCTCGAAGCCGCCGGCGACGCATTGCTCGACGGCGAGCGCCGCGCCGGCGCCGCCGATGAACGCGACGTGGCGCGGCGCGAGCAGGCGCTTGAGGTTGGCGCGCTGGCCGGGCGTCATCCGCCGAGCGGCCGCAACAGCGCGCGGGCGATGATGTGGCGCTGGATTTCCGAGGTGCCGTCCCAGATGCGTTCGAGCCTCGGATCGCGCCACAGCCGCTCGATCGGCAGCTCCTCCATCAGACCCATGCCGCCGAAGATCTGCACCGTGTTGTCGGCCGCCCGGCCGAGCGCTTCCGAGGCGAACAGCTTGGCCATGGCCGCATCCTCGGGTGCCATGACGCCGCGGTCGGCCTTCTCGGCGGCGCTCATGACCAGAAGGTCGGCGGCGTTGAGCTCGGTCGCCATGTCAGCGAGTTTGAACGAGACGCCCTGGAAGCGCCCGATCGTCTGGCCGAACTGCTTGCGTGTCGCCGCCCAGTCGGTCGCGAGCCCCAAGAGGCGCTCCATCTTGCCGCAGCATCCCGCGCCGACCCAGACGCGGCCCATCCTGAGCCAGGTGTCGGCGAGCTCGAGTCCCTTGCCCTCCTCGCCGAGGATCTGGCCGGCGTTCACGCGGCAGTCGTCGAAGCCGAGCTGGTGGGTGTGGTAGGCGCGCTGACTGACGGCGCGCGGGCCGCGCCTGAGATCGAAGCCGGCCGTGCCGCGATCGACCAGGAAGGCGGTCACCCGCTTGCGCTCGCCGCGCGGCGTCTCGTCGACCCCGGTGACGGCGAAGACGATGGCGAAGTCGGGCAGCCGGTGCAGGCTGATGAAATGCTTGGCGCCGTTGATCACATAATCGCCGCCGTCGCGCACTGCGCGGGTCGCCATCGACATGATGTCGGAGCCGGCGCCGGGCTCGGTCAGGGCGAAGCACTCGGTCTTCTCGCCGCGCACGCAAGGCTCGAGATAGCGCGCGATCTGATCGCCCTGGCAGGCGAGCAGGATCTCCGAGGGTCGGTGAACGAATCCATTCAGGGCGTGGGTGACCTTGCCCAGCTCACGCTCCATCAGCGCGAGGCTCGTATAGTCCAGGCCGCCGCCGCCGACCGCCTCGGGCAGGTTGGCGGCGTAGAAGCCCATCTCGATGGCCTTCCGCGCGATGCGTTCGCCGAGTTCGTCGGGCACCTCGGCGGCGCGGTCGACCGCGTCTTCGTGGGGATAGATTTCCTCTTCGAGGAACGCGCGCACGGACTCGATCAGCATGCGTTGTTCGTCGCTCGGCTCGAAGTTCATCGGGCCTCCCCACCGCCCACTCGATTCCGCGTGTCCGACATGACACCAAAATTCCGCTTGCCGGTTACCGCAGATATTGAACAAGTATGCAAGAGAAACGGTTGCCAACCAATCGAAGGAGGCCTTTCGGATGCCACAGGCGAACGAGGACGTAAAGGTCGCGAGACGCGGCCGGGTCTTGGAGATCACGCTCGACCGGCCAAAGGTCAACGCCATCGACCTCGAGACCAGCCGGTTGCTCGGCGAGGCCTTCGTCATGCTGCGCGACGATCCCGAGCTGCGCGTCGGCATCATCACCGGCGGCGGCGAGAAGATATTTTCGGCCGGCTGGGACCTCAAGGCGGTCGACAGCGCCGGCACCCAGCTCGACGAATGGTGGGAGGGCGAGGACGCCAGCCTCGGCGGCTTCGCCGGGCTCACCGAGATGTGGAACCTACACAAGCCGGTGATCGCCGCGCTCAACGGGCTCGCCATCGGCGGCGGCCTCGAGCTGGCGCTCGCCTGCGACCTGATCGTCGCCGCCGATCACGTCGCGTTCGCGCTGCCCGAGCTGCCCATGGGCATCGTGCCCGACGCCGGCGCCATCCAGCGCCTGCCGCGCCGTCTGCCCTACAACATCGCGCTCGAGATGCTGTTGCTCGGCCGGCGCATGCCGGCGGCCGAGGCGGCGCATCACGGCCTGGTCAACCTCGTCGTGCCGGCGGCCGAGCTGATGGACAAGGCGCGCGAATGGGCCGACCAGCTCGCCGATGCCGCGCCGCTCGCCGTGCAGACGATCAAGGAGGTGCTGCGCGCGATCGAGGCCGAATCGATCGAGGGCGCGTTCCACACCATGCGCACCGGCGAGTTACCGATCTACCGCAAGATGCTGCGCTCGGAAGACGCCAAGGAGGGTGTCCGCGCGTTCGTCGAGAAGCGCAAGGCCGTCTTCCACGGCCGCTGATCGCGTACCGCTCCCGCCTGAGGACAATCGAGGGAACGACATGGCAAGAAATGCACCGAACGACATCCGGCGGGTCGCCAGCATCGGGGCGGGCCCGATCGGCGGCGGCTGGGCGGCATTCTTCCTGGCGCGCGGCTACGACGTCGCCATCTACCTGCACGAGGCGGCCGAGGCGGCGCCGCTGCGCCGCCTGATCGACACCGCCTGGGCGAGCCTCGAGGCGATCGGCCTGGCCGACGGCGCGTCGCGCGACCGGCTGCGGCTCACCACCGATCTGGCCGATGCCGTCGCCGACGCCGAATTCGTCCAGGAAAGCACGCCCGAGAACCTCGTGCTCAAGCAGGAACTCTACGCGCGGCTGGGCGAGGTGGTGCCGGCCGACGTGGTCATCGCCTCGAGCACGTCGGGCTTCATGATGAGCGACATCCAGGCGCGCTGCCCGAGCCCTGAGCGCACCGTCGTCGGCCACCCCTTCAATCCGCCCTATCTGATGCCGCTGGTCGAGATCGCCGGCGGCGCGCGAACTGCGCCCGACACGGTCGCCTGGGTCGCCGAGTTCTACCGCGCCTGCGGCAAGTCGCCGCTGGTCATGGCCAAGGAGGTGCCCGGCTTCGTCGCGACGCGGCTGCAGGAGGCGCTGTGGCGCGAGGCGCTGCACATGGTCGCCAACGGCGAGGCCACGGTCGAGCAGATCGACCAAGCGGTGGTCAACGGCCCGGGGCCGCGCTGGGCATTCATGGGGCCGTGCCTGACCTTCCACGTCGGCGGCGGCGAGGGCGGCATGGCGTCGACCCTCGACCAGTTCGGCCCGGCGCTGAAGTTCCCCTGGACCCGGCTCGAGGCGCCCGAACTGACGGCGGAGCTGCGTGATCGTATGGTCGCGGGCTGCGAAGACATGGCCGCCGGGCGCGATTTCGCCACCCTTTCGCGGGAGATGAACGCCGGCTTGGTCGCGATCGCCCGAGCCTTGAAGGAGCGTTAAAAATAGCCGGATGGAACGACCGACCGGGTTCCGACGAAGGCTGACCTAGCGCCGGAAACCGGGCGCAACAGGTCGAAATTTCAAACTCTCCGCCGCCAAGGTCGGCTTACGGGCGTAAAGCGGACACCGCGCCCGATCACGCCGCATGTCCGGTCATAGCCGAGGCTGCTGAAAAAGTCCTGATAACTCCAATTTGAGCCCGAATTGGCCAAATTTGCGAATTTGAAATTTTCCTAAACCATTGATTTTATTGAAGTTTAATTTTCGTTGTTTCCGGGAAATCCACGAATTCGGACCCTCAAAAGAGTTCTTCAACACCCTCGGCCATAACCGGACATCCGTACATTCGATTCAAGCTGCGATCTCCAGGGGGTCGATCCCCAGACCCTATCGCGCCCACAGCGCGGAAAGGCGCGGGCCGGCTGCCCACGACCAGCATATTTATGGTCTGCGACTTCGGATTATTGAGGCGGATGTCCCCGGCCGGAATTTTGTCCCGAGCTAGCGCCGCAGCTTCCGCAGGACGTGATTTGCAGCACCAAGCAAACCGGCTTAAGCTGTTTTCTCTTATCGAGTTGCATATGTGAGTCGGACCCGATTTCCTTGGACACAGAATTGGCTTAATCGAAGTGTCCAAGGAGGACCGGAACATGACCGACAATTTTGAGAACAAAGTTGCTGTTGATGGGCCTGTGGTAAACGAGGGCGAGCTTGGCTCGTCCACGTTTTCCCCGGGCCAGGTTTCGCCGGCAGGCCCGCTGGGACTTGGCCAGCGGTGGACGGTGACGCGCAAGCGTGAGGTTGCCCTGCGGCTTTTGCGTGGCGAGCCGGTGGAACTTTTGTCGCGGCAGTTGGGCGTGGAGATTTTCCGGCTCGAGCAGTGGCGTGAGAAGGCGATCGCCGGGATCGATGCCTCGCTCAAGGAACGCAAGGGCGATCCGGTGAAGGCGGAACTGGACATCGCCATGAAGCGGATCGGGGAGTTGATCATGCAGGTGGAACTGCTGGAGGCCAAGACGGAGACGTCCGGCCCTTTGGGGCGGCGGAGGTCGCGGCGATGAGTGCCGCCACCTCTCCCGGCACGGGTTTGGCCTACGGCCTCCAGCGGGTCTGTGCGGCCTGGGGTTTTGCCCGTTCCTCGTTCTACGCCATGAAATCCCGGCAGCAGGCCACCGCTGAGCGCCCACCAGCAAAGCGCCGGGGACCGAAGCCCTCGATCTCGGACGAGGCTCTGCTGGTGGCCATCGAGGCCGACCTGGAGGCATCCCCCTGGGAGGGCGAGGGACACCGCAAGGTCTGGGCTCGGCTTCGGGTCTGTCGTGGCATCCGTGTTTCCCGCAAGCGGGGGCTCCGGGTGATGCGCGAGAACAACCTGCTCTCGCCCCATCGCTGCCGCCGCCGTGGCGGAAATCCCCATGTCGGTGAGATCATCACCCATGCCCCCAACCTCATGTGGGGCACGGACGGCGTTCGGGTGTTCACGGTGGACGACGGCTGGGGCTGGATATTCACCGCCATCGAGCATTGGAACGCCGAGTGCGTCGGCTGGCATGTGTGCAAGCGAGGCGACCGCTTCGCCGCCCTTCAGCCGATCTCCATGGGGCTTGCGAGGCTGTATGCCTCGACCTCCGCCGGTGCGGCGCGGGGGCTGGCCTTGCGGATGGATCACGGCTCCCAGTATCTGTCGGACCACTTCACCAACCAGATCAAGTTCTGGGGCATCCAGCCGTCCTACGCCTTCGTCGAACAGCCCCAGACCAACGGCGTCGCCGAGAGGTTCAATCGCACGCTCAAGGAACAGATCATCCATGGCCGCATCTACCGCAACATCGCGGAGCTGCGGAACGCCGTCCGCGGGTTCGTCGAACAGTACAATGCCCAGTGGATCGTGGAGAAGAACGGCTACCTGAGCCCCGCTCAAGCTCGTCAGGCGTGGCACACCGCGATGTCACTCAGGCCCGCCGCATGAGACAAACTTGTGTCCAAGGAACCGGGTGCGATACATCGAGTTGCATATGCGAGGTGCTGGGCGAGATTTGATCTGCCAAGGAGACGCTGGTGATAAGCAATCCTAGAGCATTATTCATCGTCGCCGTTGGCATGACGGCGGCCAGCTTCACCTGCGCCCAGGCCGAGATCTTGATCGCAACGGCTGGTCCGATGACCGGGCAATACGCTTGGTTTGGCGAGCAATATGCGCGCGGCGCCGAGATGGCGGTGGACGACATCAACGCTGCGGGTGGCGTCCTCGGCGAGACGGTCAGGATCATTATTGGCGATGACGCCTGCGACCCGGAACAAGCGGTGGCGGTGGCCGACAGTCTGGCGAATGACGGTGTCGTCTTCGTAGCTGGGCACTATTGCTCTCATTCGTCTATCCCTGCCTCGAAGGTCTATGAGCAAGCCGGCATTCTGATGATCTCGCCGGCCTCCACCAACCCCAAGCTGACCGACGAAGGTGGTCCCAACGTGTTTCGAGTCTGCGGCCGCGACGACCTGCAAGGCACGGTCGCCGGCGACTACCTGACGGATCACTGGGGCGACAAGAAGATCGCCATCCTGCACGACCAAACGACTTACGGATTGGGCTTGGCCGAGGAGACCCGCAAGCGATTGAACGAGCGGGGCGTTGCGGAGGCAATGTTCGAGGCCTACGAACCGGGACAGCGCGACTATTCGGCGCTGATCTCCAAGATGCAGTCGGCAGGCATTGATGTCTTCTACGTGGGTGGATACAGCACAGAGGCCGCCCTTATGCTCCGCCAGGCGCGCCTCGGCGGCTACGAAGTCCAATTGATCTCGGGCGACGCGCTTGCCACTGACGAGTTTTGGATGATCACGGGTCCGGCCGGTGAAGGCGCCCGCATGACCTTCTTTCCCGATCCGCGCAACAATCCGGGTGCTGCCGAGGTTGTGGAACGATTCCGTACCCGCTACTTCGAGCCCGTAGGCTATACGCTCTTTGCCTATGGGGCCGTCCAGGTCTGGGCGCAGGCCATCGAGAAGGCCGGAACGCTTGAGCTCGATGCGGTCATCGAAGCCCTCCAAAGCCACCAGTACGGTACGGTGTTGGGGCAGATCGGATTCGACGAGAAGGGCGATATCACCACGCCCGGTTTCGTCTGGTACGTCTGGAAGAACGGCGCATACGTGCTGGCAGAGTAACAGCCAAAAGCAACAAAGACCGCCAGCTGCCGTTCGTTAAGTTGGGGGAGATGACAGCATGCACGATCGCCTCGGAGTCCGAGGGCGCCTGCTTATGGCGTTCTTCGGGATCAGCGCTTTTGCGGTCCTGGCCGCTGCCGCCGCGATGTACTCCTTCCTCGAGGTCGGCAAGGCTTTGGACAGGATCACGCAGCAACGCGTCCCCACGGCCCTGTCGTCCCTCGAGATCTCGCGCCAGGCCGAGCGAATCGTCGCCGTGGCCCCGGCGCTGTTGACAATCAGTACGCCGACCCAGCGGGAACAACTGTCCGCCAAGATCGCGGCGGAGATCGAACGGCTCGACGCATTGCTCTCGGATCTGCAAGGCAGCAGCAGCGATGCCGCAGTCCTTGCATTGATTGAGAGTGATGTGGCCCAGTTGGGGAAGAACCTCGAGGCTCTCGACGTCCTGGTCGCCAAGCGGCTCGAGGCCGGGAAGCATAAAAAGGAGTTGCTCCGCCGACTGTCGCATACCCACAACGCGGCACAGCGGCTCATCACGCCCGGGCTCATGGTCGTCGAAGGGGATCTCTCGCAGTTACGCAAGATACTCGGCGATCCCGACCTGAGCGCCGAAGCGCGGGTCTCGGCCTTATCTGGGCTTGTCGATTCGATGGCCGCCTCGCCCCCTCTCCAGAGGGCTCAGATCGAAACCTTGAGTATCAACAATACGCTGCTCCGGATCGCCTCGGCGCCGCGACCGGCAGAGGTCGAGATCCTGACCTTTCTCGTCCGGCGGGCGCTTGGCGTTTTGGAAAACCTGGACGCCGGCATAGGTCCTATGCTGCGTTCGCGCCTGCTGGCGCGGGTTCGCGAGTTTCGAGACCTCGTCGACGGACCCGACAGCATCCTTAAAGCGCGCCAGCACGAACTCGCTATCCTGGCCGACAGCGAACGGCTCCTCGGCGAGAACGCCGCGCTGTCGGCCGAGCTGACCGAGGCGGTCGACTTGCTGGTGACGGGCGCCAATCGCGATATCGTCCAAGCGAACCTCGAGGCGCTGTCCGTGCAGCGCATCAGCACCGCCGTGCTGATCGCGGTAGTCGCGCTCAGCCTGATCAGCTCGACCCTGATCGTCTGGCTCTACGTCGGGCGCAACCTGATCGCCCGCCTGACAGCGATGAGCGGCAGCATGCTGGCCATCGCTGGCGGCCAATTGAACACAAGCATCCCAGCGGCTGGTTCCGACGAGATCGGCGATATGGGCAAAGCGCTCGCCGTGTTCCGCGACACCGCGATCGAAGTCAAAGAGACCAACCTGCGCGAGATCCGCGAGGCCCGGCAACGCTTGATCGACGCGATCGAGTCGATCTCCGAGGGCTTCTCGTTTTACGATTCCGAGGACCGCCTCGTGGTCTCGAATACCCGCTATCGGGAACTCCTTTATCCGGATGCCGAGGACACGGTCGAGCAGGGCACCCCCTTCGAGACTGTCATCCGCAAGGCGGCCGAGAAGGGCTACATCGAGGGCGCAGAGGGTCGGATAGACGAATGGCTGTCCGAACGACTGGCGCAGCACCGCAACCCGGGCCAGCCGCAACTGCAGCGCCGCGCCGACGGCCGCTGGATCCAGATCAGCGAACGCAAAACCGAAGACGGCGGCACCGTCGCGGTCTACACGGACGTCACCGAACTGAGATGGGCCGAAGAGGCAATGCGCGAAAGCCAGCAGTTCTTAGGTACGTTGGTCGATAACATTCCCGCCATAATACATTTCAGGGACCTCGACGGCCGCTACATACGGGTCAACCGCAAGTATGAGGAGGTGTACCAAGTCACCGACGAGTCGATTCGCGGAAAGACCCTCTACGACGTATTCCCAAGAGACCAGGCTGACGATTTCACGGCCTATGATCGTGAGGCCATCGAGCAGCGCCGGGTCCTCACGCGGGAAGAAACTTACGTGCAACAAGGCGTGAAGCATATTTTCGACGCCTTGAAGTTTCCGATCCTGGATGCTTCCGGCAAGGTTATTGCCGTCGGCGGCGTCGATGTCGACATCACCGAGCGCAAGCGGGCCGAGGCGGAGCTGCAAGAGGCTTCCCGCATCATCAAGGACCAGAAGGAGAGGATGGAGTCCGAGTTGAACGTTGGTCGCGAAATTCAGATGAGTATGATCCCGCTCAAAATTCCGCCCTTCCCCGATCACAACGAATTCTCCATCTATGCGGCGCTGGAACCGGCCCGCGAGGTTGGCGGCGATTTCTACGATTACTATTTCCTCGATGAAGGGAGGCTCTGTTTTTGTGTCGGTGACGTATCCGGAAAGGGGGTGCCATCAGCATTGTTCATGGCCGTCACCAAGACCCTGATCAAATCGCGGGCCGTCGACGATTTCTCCACCGCCAGCATTTTGACACACGTGAACGCGGAGCTGAGTGCCGACATTAAGTCCAGCATGTTCGTGACGATTTTCCTGGGAATCTTGGATATCCGATCGGGCGAGTTCGTCTACACGAACGCCGGACACAATCCGCCCTATTTGAGACGAAAAGGCGGCTCCCTGCAGCGTCTCGACGTTCGCCACGGACCGGTGATCGGGGCAGTCACCGGATTGATCTACCGGGAGGATACCGACACCATGACCCCCGGAGATATGTTGTTCATGTACACTGATGGCGTTACCGAAGAAAGGAATGCCGACAGAGAGCTGTTTTCGGAGAAGAGATTGGTGAGTGTACTGGCGTCCACGACTGTGGATTCGGTCGAAAACGCGGTTCGGGATACCATCGCCGCGATCAAGGACTTCCGGGGTGACGTCAATCAAGAAGACGACATTACCGTGTTGGCGGTGCAGTTCCACGGAAGTTCGGTGCATGACCCGATCGCGGTGTTCCACATCATGGTTCGCAACGATTCGTGCGAGATCGCCAGAGTCAATCAGGAGTTCCAGAAGTTTGCCGAAGAACACGGGATCCCGGTCGATGTCGGTCGGAGAATAAACATCCTATTCGACGATCTCCTGAGCAACGTGATTTCCTATGCGTTCCCCGATGATGCATCACACGAAATCGAGATCGGGGCAGAGCTCGCCACCAACCGGCTGACGGTGACCATCTCAGACGACGGAATCCCGTTCAATCCCCTGGGTGCCGGTACGCCGGATACAAGCCTGTCCCTGGACAAACGCGCCATGGGCGATCTAGGAATCCACTTGATTCGGCATTTGGTCGACGACATGTCGTACCAACGCCGAAACGAGAGGAACGTGTTGACCCTGGTCAAACACATTGAATGACGGGACCTTGTAGCGCGGTATCAGTCTAGGGCTTCGGAAGGGGCGATGTCCCTATCTCTGTTGAAATTCGTGGGGCAGGCGTCGCTGGTTGATGATGCTATGCTGCCTTCATGATGGTTTCAATGGCACTGTCGGCCTGAGCCTTTCTCAAGTGTTCCTGGAGAGCATTTCGGAGGATGGGCAGCTGACGATAGGCCTTGAGGCGACGGAAGGTTTTCTGGGCCTCCAGCAGGCCGGCGGCGGTCCATCTGAGCGCCATCTCGGCGTGTCTCCAGCGTTTGACGTTGCGGGTGACCTGGCGCACCGTGCCGAGCGCGTTCTCGACGATGTTGGTGCAGGCGAGCGAGCGCCGGAGTTCGTGCGGCAGGCCGAGGCGGATGACGGTGAGGATCTCGTCCAGCCCCTCCAGGATGCTGCCCGAGACGCCCGGTTCCTCATGCTCCAGACGCCGGGCCAGGTTGCGCAGCAGCCGTTCGGCCTTGTCTGCGTCGTCCTGGTCCCAGGCCTGACGGAGCGCCTTCTTGACGCTCGCATGCAAATGCAGGGGCAGGCGCTCGATGATGTTACGGCCCTTGTGGACCTGGCAGCGCTGGATGGCGGCGGCCACACCGAAGGTGTTGCGGATCGCTTTGCTGAGCGCCTTCGCGCCATCGACGATGAACAGCCGGGGCAGCGTCGGATCGAGCCCCCTGGCGAGGAGATTGTCGAGCAAGGCCTGGACGACGACAGTGTTCTCCGTCGCCCCCTCGACCACGGCCAGGACATGCTTGTCGCCGTTGCCATCGACGCCGATCGCCGCCACCAAGACATGGTCGCCGACATGCAGACCGTCGATCTGGATGACCAGCAGGTCGAGCTCCGAGAGGTCCGAGGCGAGCCAGGCCTTCATCTTCTTGCGCGACAGCGCCACAAAGCGCCGGGAAACGGCCGACTTCGAGGTGCCGTCGCCACGCGCTTTCGCCAGGTCGCCCTCGGGCAGACGGACCGCGCGGTGGTACTTGCGGGTCGACACGTTCAGGACCATCAGGTTGAGCGCCCACTCGAGCAACAGGTTGCCGTCGCGCAGCACCTGCCAGCTCTCCAAACCCACCTCCTTGCCAGCATGGTCGCGAACCCGTGGCCGCTGCACTTTCACGCGGCCGCCGTGGTAGCCGATCTCGCTCTGCGTATGGCCCCAGCGATAACCCCGACGGTTCCCATGGCGACGATGTCGGGCCCCGCACACGGTCGTGGCGTCCTCCTCCATCATCTCGGCCAAGGCCTCGACCCCGGCCAGGAGACAGAACCGATCCACGCTGAGACGGACTGCGTCCATCGCGTCTGCCAGCGGCGGCATAGGAAACGAGGTGGCAAGGGCTTTCGGGCTACTGGAACTACGGATATTCTTTCCCATGGTGTCGTTCTCCCTCTTGGGTTTGCAGCACCCGGAGCCTAACGGCTCCAGGAGAGCGACACCTACCTCAACTTTTCAACATCGACCGGGACATCTCCTCGGAAGGATGGCGCCATGATACTCACGGTTGGTGATACTGGCGAGGTGAAGATCGTTCGGATCGAAGGAGAACTGAACACCCTGACCTCTCCGGACGCCGAGGCCCAGCTGACTCAGCTCATTGACGCGGGGGCGAGGAAGATCGTCGTCAACTTCGAACGGCTCGACTACATTTCGAGTGCGGGCTTGTATATATTGCTGGCGACGGCCAAGCAGTTACAGGTAAGTGGCGGAGAGCTGCGGGTATGTAACCTGAATGACCTCGTGCGGGAGGTCTTCGAAATGTCCGGGTTCGATTCGATCGTGTCGGTTTCAAAGAACGAGGCCAAGGCGCTAAAGGGATTCTGAAATTTCTGGGAAATTTCTGGTTAAAACCCACCGACTGGCAAGATGCCGTTGGATGATGTGGATCGCGGGCTCCGTTGACCGAGGGGCGAGTGTTTCGTGCACGGTCGTCACTGAACACCGCTGCACGTCAGTCGCCAAGGCCGGGGAACCGACGAACAACGCCGCAAGGGCTTCAATCTCTCCCTCGGGTCGCCAACGGACACCACTGATTGTTGCATTTAGTGTCCGCTGGCGAGCGGACATCGGACTTCCGGGGGCTCACGCCGGCGTTCATGCAGCGGAGGAAACGCGATCACGCCGCTCAGACGTGGGCGTCGCGCGCCTGTTGGATGCCGGCGGTCATCCAGTAGACCTGCGCGCCGGCCGCCGCGAAGGGCAGCAGCAGCCACAGGCCGTCGACGATGGCGAGCGCCAGCACGATGAAGCAGAAATCGGCCCGGCTGATTTCACGGATAGCGTACATCAGCTTGCCGGCGAGCGAATCGTCGGTCGTCGTTCGTGGCGCGGCGGTGGCGCTCTCGGGCACGCCGTCGCGCCGATCGAGATAGAGCACGACCAGATAGTTGATCGTCGCGCCGGCGCCCGCGGCGGCGCCCAGCCAGAGCCACATATCGTTGCCCGAGCGCGCCGCCTCGCCCCAGCCCAGCGCCGGGAAGAAGGTCGCGTGCACCAGCCAATCGACGAAGGTGTCGAAATGCATGCCGAAGGTCGACTGCAGGCCCTTGAGGCGCGCGATCTCGCCGTCGATGTTGTCGAGCAGGTAACAAAGCACCAAGAGCCCGCCGCCGGCCACCGCGAGACCGTATGCGCCCCGCATGACGCACCAGTTGCACGCCATGCCGACGGCGAGCGACGCCGTGGTGATCTGGTTCGGCGTAACCGGCAGGCGCGCGACCGGCGGTGTGATACGCCACGACAGGTGGCGGATCAGGGGGAACAGGCTGTCGGGCGGCGCCGTTCGCTCGCTCATCGTCGTATCGTCATGCCCGGCCCCCGCATGCCGGGCTAGAGCGCCTTCGAGCGCACCACGATCATCTTCTCGATCTGCATGTCGTGCACGGTGTGGTGGATGCCGCCGACGCCGTGGCCCGACTGACCGAGCCCGGCGAAGGGCATCCAGTCGACCCGGAAGGCGGTGTGGTCGTTGACCATCACGGCGCTCGCGTTGAGCTGGCTGTAGCAGTGCAGCGCGGTGTCGATGTCGCGCGTGCAGACCGCCGCCTGGAAGGCGAACGGCAGCGCGTTGGCGCGGCCGATCGCCTCGTCGATGTCGTCGAAGGGGTAGACGCAGATGACCGGGCCGAAGATCTCGTTGGTGCTGACGCGCGCATCGGCCGGCGGGTCGTAGAGCACGGTGCATTGATAGCAGCTGTCCGAGACCTTGGCGCCGCCCGAAATCAGCTCCCCGCCACCATCGACCGCCTCGCGCACCCATTCGTCGACCCGGTCGACCTCGGCCGGGCGGATCAGCGGGCCGACTTCCGTTCCGGCGTCGGTCGGATCGCCGATCGTCATGGCGTCGCCGTGCCCAGCCAGGCGTTGGGCGACGTCGCGCGCGATCGAGCGCTCGGCGAAGACGCGCTGCACCGACACGCAGACCTGGCCGGCGTGGTAGAAGCCGCCCTTGGCGAGCACCGGCATCATATCGTCCAAATCGGCGTCGGCGGCGACGATGACCGGCGCCGCGCCGCCGTGCTCGAGCGCGCAGCGGGCGCCCGGCGCGAGCTGCGAACGCAGCATCCAGCCGACCCGCGCGCTGCCGATGAAGCTGAAGAAATTGACCCGTGGATCGGTGACAAGAGCGGTCGCGACGTCGCGTCCCTGGGTCACCGTTACCTGGCACCATTCCTCGGGCAGCCCCGCCTCGCGCAGGATCTCGACGAAGCGGATGCACGACAGCGGCGTCACCTCGGCCGGCTTGACGACGACCGGGCAGCCGGTGGCGACGGCCGGGCCGACCTGGTGGACGATCAGGTTGAGCGGGTGGTTGAACGCTGAGACCGCGACGACGACGCCGATCGGCTCGAGCCGGGTCGCCGCCATGCGCCCGGCCGAGGCCGGGTTGAGGTTCATCGGGATCTCGGTGCCGTGCTGGGTGCGCAGCGTCTCGATGCACAGCTTGACGCCGTCGATGGCGCGCACCACCTCGACCCGCGAATCGATCAGCGGCTTGCCGCCTTCGCGCGCCGCCTCGATGGCCAGGTGCTCGGCGCGCTCGGCCATGATCGCGGCGGCGCGCTCGAGGATCTCGGTGCGGCGGTGCGGGCTCAGCCAGCCGGCGCGGTCGCGGAACAGGCGGTGCGCGGTAGCCAGCGCCGTGTCGACGGCGTCGGCGTCGGCGGTGTCGACCGTGGCGATGGGCGCGTCGTCGTAGGGCGCGGTGACCGCGACATTGCCTGTGGCGGTCGCGCCGGGAACCATCAATGCGTAGTGCTTAGTCACGGGAACCTCCCCCCAAACCGATCGTTATTGTATTGCGGCACCGTCCGATGCCGCGCGATTGACGCAAGACTAACCCGACATCCACGCACGCCCAAGGCCCGAGTGCAAGGCGTTGACCCACGCCTGCGAATTTTGCGCTAGGCTCGGCGACGCGAGACCTAGAGCATTGTACGGTCACCTTTACCGCGTAAAACTGACCTGCGCTCAATCGCCGCGCATGCTTTCGCCGAACGGTCGGCGGCCCGCAGTCGCGGGCTGGTATAATCCGACCGAGATCAATCGATCGGATTATGCGCTAGTGTCCTGATCGATAAATTGATATGATTATGTCTCTATTTGTTTTTAGGAGGCGCGATTGATGGCGAGAGTGGCGGTGACGATCTCTTTGAGCGATGACGAGCGCGCCGAATTGGAGGCGCTGTCTCGTCGTCGCAAGACGTCGCAGGGGCTTGCGCGGCGGGCTCGGATCGTCTTGGCGGCGGCGGAAGGGTTGGAGAACAAGGAGATCGCCGTTCGTCTCGAGGCGAGCGCGGACACCGTGGGCAAGTGGCGTCGCCGCTATGCGGCGGAGGGCCTCGACGGTCTGTACGACGAACCCCGCCCCGGCGCGCCGCGTCAAATCGGCGATGACGCCATCGCGGAAGCGGTCCGGCTGACGCTGGAAGAGACGCCGCCGGACGCGACCCATTGGAGCCTTCGCTCGATGGCGCGGGCGAGCGGCCACGCGCCCTCGACCATTCATCGCATCTGGCGGGCCTTCGGCTTGCAGCCGCATCGCTCGGAGACCTTCAAGCTGTCGAGCGATCCCTTCTTCGTGGAGAAGGTCCGCGACATCGTCGGTCTGTATTTGGCGCCGCCGGATCGTGCCCTGGTTCTCTGTGTCGACGAAAAGAGCCAGATCCAGGCCCTGGACCGTTCCCAGCCCCTCTTGCCGATGCGCCCCGGGCAGGCGGAGCGGCGCAGCCACGACTACAAGCGCCACGGCACGACCTCTCTCTTCGCGGCCCTCGACATCGCCACGGGAGAGATCATCGGCAAATGTTTCCCGCGCCATCGGGCCCGAGAGTTCCGCAAATTCCTCGACCTCGTCGAGGCGAACGTCCCTGCTGATCTCGACATCCACATCGTCATGGACAACTACGGGACCCACAAGACCAAGGCGATCCGCGACTGGTTCGCCAAACGGCCGCGCTGGCAGGCCCATTTCACACCCACCAGCGCCTCCTGGCTGAACCAGGTCGAGCGCTGGTTCGGGCTGCTGACCGACAAGCAGATCAGGCGCGGCGTCCATCGCTCCACCAAGGAGTTGGAGCGCACCATCCTCGACTACATCGACACGACAAACCAGAACCCCAAACCCTTCAAATGGACCAAATCCGCCGATGACATCCTCGGCGCCATCCAGCGCTTCTGCCTCCGAACAATCGAAATCGCTGAACAGCAGGCGAAAATCATGCGAACTTCGGAATCGGGACACTAGCGTTCGATGGTCAGGAGACCGCGCCGATGACGGCAGCCACTGACGTCGCACCGATCACGCCCGGCTGGCTGCGCGGCGGGGTGTTCGATCTCGGCTTCATCGTCGGCATCGCCGCGCTGGCGCTCGCCTCGGGCGCGCTCGCGGCCTATGAGCCGCGCTGGTTCACGCCGATCCTGGTGACCGATCTCTGGCTCTTGGGCTACCACCACGTCGTCACCACCTTCACGCGGCTATGCTTCGACCGCGCGAGCCTGCGCGCCCACCGCATCCTGATCACCTGGCTGCCGCTAATCGTGCTCGCCGGCGTCGCCGCGCTCGCCGCCGGCGCCGGGCTCTGGGTATTGGCCAGCGTCTATCTCTACTGGCAGTGGTTCCACTACACGCGCCAGAGCTATGGCATCGCCCAGGTCTACCGGCGCAAGGCCGGATCGGGCTTCGTCGAAAACCCCTGGCTGACCAGGGCGGCGATCTATCTGCTGCCGCTGTGGGGCATCGCGCACCGCTCGCACCAGGACCCGGGCGCGTTCCTGTTCATGGAGCTGCGCGTCATCCCGGTGCCCGAGGTCGCCGTGACCGTCGCCGGCCTCGCCGCCGGCGCGGCGCTCGCGTGGTGGCTGGTAAGCCGCGCCCGCATGGCGATGCGCGGCCATCTGCCGGTCGCGCACACGCTCTACATGGCGTCGCATTTCGCCATCTTCTATGTCGGTTATCTGGTGATCGAGGACATCACCCATGGCTGGCTGGTGCTCAACGTGTGGCACAACGCGTAGTACATCGCCTTCGTCTGGATTTACAACAACAACCGGTTCAAGCGTGGCGTCGACCGACAAGCGCGCTTCCTGTCGACGATCAGCCAGACGCGCAACTGGTGGCTCTACTTCCCGGTTTGCGTGGCGATCTCGACGCTGCTCTACAAACTGGTCGAACCGAGCCTCGTGGCGCTGATCGCACTGGCCGGCCTGCCGGCGATGCCGGTGATCGTCATCTACATGACGGTCAACTTCCACCACTACATCGTCGACGGCGTCATCTGGAAGCTGCGCCGGAAACCGCTGCAACAGACCCTGGGCATCGCATGACCGGCAGCAATCTCCTGTTCATCTGTTCGGACGAGCACGCGCGCAGCGCGATGGGCTGCTCGGGTCACACCGTGGTCCAGACGCCGACGCTCGATCGGCTCGCCGCAAGCGGCACGCGTTTCACCAATGCCTACACCAATTCGCCGATCTGCGTGCCGGCGCGCGCCAGCCTGGCGACCGGACGCTACGTCCACCAAATCGGCAACTGGTCGAGCGCGGAGCCGTACAAGGGCGATGTGCCGGGCTGGGGCCACCGGCTGATCGACGACGGCCACCGGGTCGTCTCGATCGGCAAGCTGCACTACCGCGACACCGACGACCCGAACGGCTTCGAGCCGGAGATCCTGCCGCTCCACGTGGTCGACGGGGTTGGCTGGATGACCGCGCTGCTGCGCCGCGACCCACCGCCCGCCGGCGACGTCAACGCCGGCTTCGCGCGCGACGTCGGCGCCGGCGAGACCGCCTACACCCGATACGACCGCGACATCTGCGCCGCCGCCTGCGATTGGCTCAAGAACGATGGCGCACGCCGCGGCGACACGCCCTGGGTGCTCTTCGTCTCGTTTGTCTGCCCGCATTACCCACTCGTCGCGCCGGCCGAATTCCACGGCCTGTATACGCCGGAAGACGCCGGCTGGCCGCGCGCTTACGCGCCCGATCAGCGCCCGACGCACCCGGTACTGACCGAGCTGGCGCGCTATTTCGACTACGACGCCTATTTCGACGATGCCCGCGTGCGCGAGGCGCGCGCGGCCTATTACGGGCTCTGCTCGTTCCTCGACGACAACGTCCGCAAACTGCTCGCCGCGCTCGAGGACGGCGGCCTCGCCGGCGAGACGCGGATCGTCTACACCGCCGACCACGGCGAGATGCTCGGCGACCACGGTTTCTGGGCCAAGTCGGTGATGTACGACGGCGCCGTGGCCGTGCCGCTGATCGTCGCCGGGCCCGGCGTGCCGGCCGGCGCGGTGATCGAGACGCCGGTCAGCCACGTCGATTGCTACCCGACCATCGTCGAGAGCGTCGGCGCGCCGCTGAGCGTCGCCGAGCGCGCGCTGCCCGGCCACTCGCTGATCGACATCGCCGAGGGCGCCACGCCCGATCGCACGGTGCTCAGCGAGTATCACGACGGCGGCGCGATCACCGGCATCTTCATGGTCCGCGTCCGGCGCTGGAAATACGTCCACTACGTCGGCTACGCGCCGCAGCTGTTCGACCTGAATGCCGACCCAACGGAAGAGAACGACCTGGGCGAGAGCCCCGACCACGCCGAGGTGCGCGCCGAGTGCGAGGCGCGCCTGCGCGACATCCTCGACCCCGAAGCGGTCAACGACCAGGCCTTCGCCGACCAGGCGCGCCGCGCCGAGGCACTCGGCGGCGCGGCGGCGATCCGCGCCCGCGGCGACTTCTCCTACACCCCGGCGCCGGGCGAGGCGGCGGCGGGCTAAGATGATACCCAGCGCGCGCCTATCGCCTCAACAACCCATTCGATCAGTTCAAATGGAGCTCTTGCTGAAGCTTTATACCGTCGCGTCGCCGAGGGCGTCCTCAAGTTCCGGCCCGATGAATTTTTTGGCGACTTTGTCCGGTCTCGTGATCCACATTATCAACGTAAAGATTAAGATAAGCACACGCTTCGCAATGTCCATGTATCTGGACAGCAATCTCAAAGATTTACTGTTAGGATATTTTGCATATAATTTTTTTACTGCCAAATCGCTAAGAGGAAACCCAACGATATACTTACTATAACTCAGAATTTTCTTTATGAACACCAACGTCAGTAGGCTATAGTATTGAGTGGCATCGAGGATTTCATGATGGCGCCGGCGACTTTTTGACTTCGCCATTCTTCGAGTACTTCGTCAAGATCAGAGTGGCTGATGATTGTCTCAAAGGGCCCCAAGACTGCGCCAAGACCATCTTCATCATCCTCGTTTTCCGAAGCGCCATCGGCGCTGGCCCCGGTATCTTGCCCCTGCGTATCATCGCTTTCGTCGCCTTCTGCAGCTTCACTACTGGGTTGTACAGACGCTCCCATGGCCCTTCAGACGCCAACTATCGTGCTTGCCTCAATTGAACTTTCAGCGCTCGCGTATTCGGATGTTAGGAAAACAGTAATCTTGGAGACGTGGTCGCTGTCTTCGAAAAACTTATCGAGTCCCTTGATCGCGGCGACTTTCCTCGCCAACGCGTCTTGACCCGCAAGTGTGAACTCGATCGTATCACCTGAATCGAGGATGGAGATGAGCTGCTCGCCGACATTTCTGATGTGGGGCGGATAGTGTGGCATGGCGTTACCTCACGTGCCTTTCGAATTGGTGAAACACCATTATCCGTGGTCACGTAATGGCGCCTCAGACCGTTACAAGCGTTGATTATGGTGGTTATTGGACGTGAGAGCCCCGGTGTTAAATGACATTTGCCGCGTCTGTTTCGTTGGAAATTACCCTGTGAATCGTTCAATAAGCGCCTGCCGATTACTCAATCTACGAGCTGTTTTCCGCACAGGTCCTTGTTCGGTAATCCGTCGGGTGGCCAATATCATGATATCAATCAAAGCGGACAGGCATGTGGAAATCAATTCTTCCGATTTATTTGTTGTCTGGAAATACGTATGCCTTCTGTCTCCTTCTTTGTCGTCCAGTAGAGAATATGTTTCAAGATAACCTTTGTCTATTAGGCGGTCAATATGTATTCTTGCGGATCTATCTTTCCGTGGCTTGTATACTTCTTTTGCTTTCTGGGGATTGAAAAGGACATCACTTTTATTGCTTAGCCAGACGAGATGTAGCAACAACCAGCTAGGGCGATCTATTAGTTGTTGGGTTCCATCGCTTTCAACGGTATATGTGGTATCCAATTCAGTTATATAGTCAAGATATGCGTTGAGAATCGTCTTGAGCTGTTCCACGTTATACTCATTCTCGCTCATTTGTGCCCCCCCGATAGTTTCATAAATTATATTACAATTTCTGCTTGAATGTAAACGCCCTTAGCAGCCCGTTGAAAAAGGCGTCATTGACCGGGTTTCACGCCACGGCGAAGCATATCGCGGCGAAGGCGGTTTCGCCATCCTCCGAGACGATGAGGACGATCTGAACGACCAGGACGGCTCCAGCGGGCGTAACAAGCACGAACAAGGCGCCAATTCCGCCCGCCACGGCCTCCTTCGGGGTGCCGGCGCCGATGAGTTGGCGCATCAGCAACGATAGGTTGTGGCCGGCGACGTGAAGCAGGTATCGCTTGTGCACGTTCTCGCGGCCCCGAAGCCAGGTCCGGCGCATACCGCCGCGATCGAGGTTGTGGGCAAAGGAGCGCTCGACGATCTCGGCGCGCAGCTTGAAGGCTTCCCTGGCCACCCCCGATAACAGCCGGGTCCGGTTGTTGGTGACCGCCCGGCGAGCCGCATCATCTCCGTGCCAGCGCGCAAAACCCTTCTGCTTGGGCTCGGAGATCCGGCTCTTCCAGGGGCCGTCGTCGAGCGCCTTCAAGACCAACCGTGAGTGGTAGCCCTTATCGGTCACACATTCGGCCGGATCTTCGGCCGTCGGCGCCACATCCACCGCCTCGAGGTTTGCCTCGGCCGCCGCCAGGGTCTTGGGAAGCGTTGTCGTATCGCCCTCGTCGGCCGGGTGCAGCTCCGCCGCCACCACCGCGCCGGTGTCCAGATCCACCGCGTGCTCGGGCTTGTAGGCCAGGTGCGTGGTGCCGTCCTTCATCTTGGCGATCTTGGCCTCGGGGTCGCTCCTGGAAACCCAGTCCTGGTTCGAGAGCTTCTTGCCCTTGCGCTTGCGGTCCAGACGCGCCAGGTCCTCAGCCGTGGGTGTCTCGATACCGCTCTCCTGGGCCAAGCGCTCCAGCATCCCCCGGTAACCCTCGCCCGTGTCCCTCCGCACGATGTTGCGCAGCGCCGCGTTGGCCTCCATGGTCGAGGCATCCACCCCGATGCGCTCGCCCTTCACCAGACCCGCCTCGGCGATCAGCGCCAGGACCCAGTCAAACACCGCCGTGTGGACTTCATGGGGCAGGCGCGCGCGGGTCCGTGACAGCCAGGAATGGTCCGGCACCCGTCCCCGCCTCTCCAACAGCAGGAACTCCCGTAGCGACAGGGAATCCGAGCACCGCCACTCCAGCCCACGCTCAGAGTCGATACCCTCGAAGTAGCCCACCAGGTGCATACGGAAGTAGCGCCCGGGTGGCACCGAAGGCGCCCCCATCCTGGCCGCGTAATAGGGCTGGCAGACCGCCTCGGCGAAGCCGTCGAAGCCGCCCTCGATCAGTACCAACTGCAGGCGGTCGTAAAATACATGACCTGGCGAGCGCGGCATCTCCGACCAGCTCACCATCAAGTCCCCCTGACGATCCTTCTGCTGTCCCATCGCCATCAGCGAACCCCCCTTCAGGCCAGGACACCAGAGAATCAGACCATGCCGACTTCGTCCAGGGAAGACTTCGTCAACGGGCTGTTAGCTCTATTGAATTGCGGCTAATTTTTGCCAACGGCGTGCATACCTCACAAAATTTGGCACGAGAGTTTCAGCTCAAACTTCGTACAGTGAGGTCATCGATTGGGGTTGACTGGATCGCGACGCACACCGACCTCGCCAGCTTCTACGCCTGCATGGAACCGAGGAATCGCGCTTCCGGGCGCATCCTCGAAATGGCCGGAATGGTGTATGTCCGCCACGCGGACCTGTGGAATTCGGTTAAGCTCGGGATCGGGCTGATTTCCGTGTACGTCCTCGATTGCGCGGCCCATCGTGAGGCGCTCGGATCTCGCGTGCCGCCAGCCTGACACGGCCCGCCGGCCGGCTCACGCGCTCATCAGCGCGTCGTGGACGAATTTCTGGAAGAAATGGACGTGGTGCTCCGAGAAATCGGTGCGCGCGCGGTCGACGATCAAGCGGCCCTGGCGGTAGCCGCGTGAGCGCAGGCCCTTCTGCACTTGCTCGCACAGGCGCACGTCCTCGCCGATCAAGACGTTCTTGATGTAGTCGACGAAGCGCCGCTCGCGCTCTAAGGGCTCGCGGCTGGTGAAGTAGAAGTCCCAGCGCTCGCGCGTCGTCTCGGGCCCGGTCGGCACGACCTGGAACAGGACCGCGCCTGGCGAGCCCGGCCAGAACAGCGGGATCAGCGTCGGCCAGATGTAGCCGAACAGTGAATCCCGCTGGGCGTCGGCCGCGTCGAGCGCGTAGGCGCCGCTGTCGAGCGCCTTGCGCTCGACAACATGCGAAAACGTGATGCCGTCGTCGGACCAATGCGCCTTGTCGCGGTAGTCGACCAGCGCCATCAGCGTCTTGTGGTTGGCGGCGCAGTGATAGCATTCGTGATTGTTGTCGATCACCGTCTTCCAGTTGGCGGCGACCGCGACCTCGTGGCGCTCGGCGCGCACCAGATCGTCGAGCCTGGGGCAGTAGGCGTACATGTCGCGCAAGAAGTTGGGCGCCTGCTCGACCAAGGGCGCGGCGTCGGCGTCCAGGTTGACGAACAGGAAACCGCCATAGGCCTCGATGCGCACCGGTGCGCGCTCGGCGTCGTCGAAGGCGCGGATTTCGCCGTCCTCACCGCGCATCGCGACGACGCCCCGGTCGGCGACCGCGCCGGCGATACGGTCGCCTGGCGCGGCGATGTCGCTGACGTGGCCGAGATAACTCCAGGTCCGGTAGAAGATCGCCGCGTGCTCGAGCCGGTAGATCTCGGGCGCGGTGTACCAGTGCGCCGGCAAGGTCCAGCTGTTCTCGGCGACCGGGTCGAAGCGCCCGGCGTCGAGCAGCGGCGGCGATCGCAGCTCGGCTTGGTCGTTCATGGCGTGCTCCCGGCGCAACTCAGAGCCGCCAAAGGATACCGCAAATCGTCATCCGCCGCGGCTAGTTTTCGGCGCGGTAGCGATAGACGTCGAAGCCCTTGAGCGACTCGATCGGCGTGTAGCGCTCGCGGACGAAGTCGACGATCGGCGCGGTCATCGGCGTGTTGTACTTGTCGCGCGGGCGGTGGAACACCAGCGCCGGCGGGTCGCGCTCGAGGATCGCGAGCGCCTCGGCGACGTCGGCCGCGTCGGTCAGGCCGATGCCGGCGTTGAAGAAGCGCAGCGGGTTGCGCCGGCGCGCCAGCACGTAGAGCTCGGGGTTCATCGGCAGCGCCAGGATCGGCGCGCCGGCCGGCGCCTCGCGCGCGATCAACGCGACGAAATGGGCGTAGAGCCGGGCCTCGCCGGGTTCGATCGCCAGGCCGACGCGGTCGAGCCCGTGGTCGGCCGAAAGTGCGATGCGCTCGCCGCGCAGCGCGCCGTCGATGCCGCGCGTCAGCGGCTGCGCGGCATGGTAGTGGAGCGCGACCGCGGCCATCGCAGAGGCGATACCGACCGGCGCCCAGCGTCCCGGGCGCGTGCCGCCCGTGGTCAGCCAAAGCACCGCGGCGATCGTCGGGCCGGTCGCGAAGAACAGATAAACGGGGATCTGATAGTGCACCGCGACGAGCACATAGAAGACGCCGAGGAAGGCCAGCGGATGGAACGCCGGCGATGCCGTGCCGGCACGCATCAGGCCGCGCAGCACCAGGAAGCCTTGCGCCGTGGCGAGCAGCACGAGCGCGACCCAGAACAGCCCGTTGGCGACTTCCACCGCGCTGACCAGCACGGCGACCTGGCGCAGCGCGGTGACCAGGAAGAGGCCGTGGCCGAAGGGGTTGGCGCGCAGGAAGTCGAGGTTGGAGAGCGCCAGCGCGCCGATCACGATGGCGTCGAGCCAGTCCGCGAGCGAGCCGTTGGCCAGGTGATAGGCGACCAGCGGCGCCGCCGCCACCGCCGCGCCCACCGTGAGCCAGAGCGCCATGCGGGCGACCGCGCGATTGCCGGCCGCCGGGTTGAACCACGCCCAGATCAAGACGGCGATCGGCCAAACGCCGAACAGGCCGATCGCCTGGCCGTCGGTCTTGCCCAACAGGTAGCCGGCCAGTCCGGCGAGCATGATCAGCAGCAGCGCCCGCACCAGGCCGCGACCGGTGTCGGCGTTGCGCGCGTCGAGCCGAGGCTCGCCCGACCGTGGCTCGACCAGCAGCCAGGCGACGACGCCGATGGCGACGATGACACCGGTCAACTGGTGGAACATGATCAGCGTGCCGATCAGGAAACCAATGACGGCGAGCCGCCAGCGCCATTCGCGCGGCAGCCAGGCCACCGCGGCGACGATCAGCAGGTAGACGAACAGCGCGTGCCAGTTGGCCGTCGGGTTGAGAAACTGGACGAACGACAGCGCCGTCCCGGCCAGCGCGCCGACGACGCCGACGACCGCGCCGCGCGGGCCGAGCAGCAGGAAGATCAGCCCCGCCTGGACGATGCCCATGGCGACCAGCGGATAGCGCAGCGACACGAAGTCGTCGCCGAACAGCCGGAGCGCCGCGGCGTTGAGGAAATTGTGGTAGCCCGGGTGGACGTCGTCGATGTCGCGGTGCATCACCTCGCCGGCCAGGATGCGCTCGGCCATGTGGAAGTCGGCGCCGTCGTCGGGCGCCCACCAGAAGCGGTCGTGGTAGTGGCCGAGCACCAGCGCCGCGAGCGCCAGCGCGACGATCAGGCCGATGATCAGGCGAACATCGAGCGCCCTCGTCGTCGCCGGCGCCTGGTTCACGGCGTCGCGGGCTCGCGCCGCTGTCTCAGGCCGAAGCTGACGCGCCCGACGCCGATCTCGGTGATGGTGTGGAACGGCCGCTCGTCCGAACCCAGAAAGCCCGGCGCGCGCAGGAAGACCACGCTGCCCGGCGCATGGTCGATCTCGCGCTTGCCCGACCCCGCCCGGTCGGCGCAGAGATAGAGCCGTGCGTCGCCGGCCAGCGTGAACAGGCAGGCGACGTTGATATAGCCGGCCGAATCGCGGTGCGGCGTGATGCCGATCGAGCCGGCGTCGTAGCGCTGCAGCATCAAATCGTCGAATTTCAGCGGCGTCGCGAACGGGTCGTCTTCGAGCCCGGCAAGCGCGCGCTCGACCAGCGTCTGGAAGGCTGCCGTGAAAACGTGGAACGGGCTGTCGTCGGGGAAGACGGCGCAGCAGTCCATGCCCTGGCGCACGATGTTCTCGCCGCTGCCGACGACGTCCCGAGAGGTGCGGTAGACGCCACGCAGCGCCGCCTCGAGCAGCAGCTCGCGGCCGTCGTCGCGCAGCAGCGGCACCGACGCGGCGCCGACCTCGCGCATGCCGTCGACCACCGCGCCCATGTCGAGCGCGGCCTCATCGAAATAGGTCGATGCGTCGCTCATCGCACCCGCTGCCTAGCCTAGCCTGTCCGACAGGATACACGCGCGGCGACGCGGCGGCGATGGTGTTCGGTCGGTCAGCCGAACGAGAACGCGCCCTGGCCGGTGGCGACGCTGCGCTCGAGTTCCAGGAGCGCGGCCTTGGTCTCGAGGCCGCCGCCGAAGCCGGTAAGCTTGCCGGTCGAGCCGATGACGCGGTGGCAGGGCACGACGATCGGCAGGGGGTTTCTGCCGTTCGCCGCGCCGACCGCGCGCGACGCCGTTGGCCTGCCGATGGCCCCGGCGATCTCGCCGTAGGACCGCGTCTCGCCGTAGGGAATAGTGCGGAGCGCGTCCCAGACGGCGTGTTGGAACGGCGTGCCCCGGGGCGCCAGCGCCAGATCGAAATCGGTGCGCGCGCCCGCGAAATAGGCGTCGAGCTGGTCGAGCGCGGCGTCGAACGGGCCCGCGTCGGCACGCCAATCTGGCGCCGGCTCGCGCGCGTAGGAATCGCCGGGCAGGCTGATCAGCGTGAGCCCCTGGTCGTCGCCGGTGAGCACCAAGCGGCCGATCGGGCTAGCCATATGCGTGTAGTACATCGACTTTCTCTCCTCTGTACCGAGCCTCGCCGCGCGCATCGGCGGGCGCGTCCGCTTCGCTGCGCCACAGGTGCATCGCGGCATAGGCGCGCCACGGCCGCCAGGCCTCGGCGCTGGTCGACAATCCCTTGACACCGCCGGCGATACCGAGCCGGGCGGCGGCGCGCAGCAGCCCGAGATCGGTCGCCGGGAAGGCGTCGGGCTCGCCGCCCGCGCGCATGGCGATGTACTGCGCGGTCCAGGCGCCGATGCCGTCGAGCGCCGTCAGTTCACCGACCAGCCGATCGAGCCCAAGCGCGGCGTCGAAGCCGACGCGGCCGTCGCGGACCGCCCGCGCCAGGCCCTCGATCGCGCGCGCCCGCGCCTTGGGTATGCCGATCGCCGCCACGTCGGCCGCGGCGAGCGCCTCGGGCGTCGGGAACAGATGGCTCAGGCCATCGCCCGCGCCCGCGATCGCCTCACCGAACGCGGCGGCCAGGCGGCCGGCCAGTGTCGAGGCGCCCTTGACCGTGACCTGCTGGCCGAGGATCGCGCGCACGGCGAGCTCGAAACCGTCCCACGCGCCCGGCAGGCGCAGCCCCGGCCGGGCCGCGATGAGCGGCGCCAACGCGGCGTCGCGGCCCAGATGGCCGGCGATCTCGGCCGGGTCGGCGCCGAGGTCGAAGATGCGGCGCACGCGCTCGACGACGCGGATCAGGGCGCCCGGCTTGGAACAGGCGACGCGCAGCTCGAGCTGCGCCGTGCCGGGCACCGGGCGGACCTCGATGGCGCCCCGGGCGCCGTCGAGCGAGATCGTCCGGGCATAACAATCTGGCGTCACCCGTTCGACCCCCGGGATCGCACGCAGCGCCAGGAACGCGATGAGCGACGGCCAGTCATAGGGCGGCCGGAAGGCGAGCCGGAGCCGCATGCCGTCCGCCGTGTCACGACGCCGCGCGGTGCGCCGCAGAACTCCCGGCGCCCGGCCGTAGCAGGCGCGGAACACCGCATTGAAGCGCCGCACACTGCCGAAGCCCGCCGAGCCGGCCACCGCGGCCATCGCCATGTCGGTTTCGTCGATCAGCTTCTTGGCGAACAGCAGGCGCCGCGTCCCCGCGACCGCGCGTGGTGGCGCGCCGAGGTGGCGGTTGAACAGCCGCGCCAGGTGGCGCGCGCCGATGCCGAGGCGTTCCGCGAGCGCGTCGACGTCGCCGTCGTCGAGCGCTCCCGCCGCGATCAGGCGCAGCGCGCGCGACACCGTCGTCTGGGTACCGAGCCAGGCGGGCGTGCCGGGCGAGGCCTCGGGCCGGCAGCGCAGGCAGGGCCGAAAGCCGGCCTCCGCCGCCGCCGCGGCGCTCGGGAAATAGCGCACGTTCTTGGCGTGCGGCTGTCGCACCGGGCAGATCGGCCGGCAATAGACGCCGGTCGTCACGACGCCAGTATAGAAGCGGCCGTCGAAGCGCGCATCGCGCGCCAAGCGCGCCCGTTCGCAGATCGCATCGTTCAGTTCCATGGCCCGAGGATAGCCCGTTCGGGCGCCGCCGTCTGGCCGTTTTCGGACTCGGTTACGCGCGTTGTTCGTGGATCATCTTTACGCCGCAAAGATGATCTCCGCTCAATCGTCGCTCAGGCTCTCGCCGAACGGTCGGCGGCGCGCAGTCGCGCGCTGGCACAATCCGATCGATCGGATTGTGCGCGAGGCGCTATGCTGGCGCCGGTGAACGGCTTGGAAATCGACGCCATGACCACCTCGAACCGGCTCGAGCGGATGATCGACCGGCTGACCGCGCAACGCGACCTGCTGGCGCGGGCCATCGCGCTGGTCGGCGATCTGCCCGGTCCGGTGCTCGAGTTCGGCCTCGGCAAGGGACGGACCTACGACTTCCTGCGCGAGCGCCTGCCGGGGCGTGAGATCTTCGCCTTCGACTGCGACGTCCACTGCCCGCCCGACTGTGTGCCCGACGGCGCGCATCTCCTGCTTGGCGAGTTCCGCGACACGGTGCCGGGCGCGCTGGCGCGCATCGGCGCGGCCGCCGCGCTCGCCCATTTCGACATCGGCACCGAGGACCGCGCCGCCGACGCCCGGCTGGTCGCCTGGCTCGGCCCGGCCGCGGCGCCGCTGCTGCGGCCCGGCGGCGCGGTCGTCGCCGACCGCGAAATGCGCGTCGCGGGCTGGACGCCGGCGCCGCTTGACGCCACATTGGGCGACGGCCGACATTATCTTTACCGGGTCGACACGCCATGAGGCCTCACGCATGACCACCGACGCGCACGACCGCCACGACCGCGCCGCCGCAGCGATCGCCGCGGCACGCCTGGCGCACCGGCCAATTGAGCCCTTGCCCGATGCCATCCGGCCGGTCGACCTCGCCGCCGCGCATGCCGTCCAGGACGCGTTGCACGCCCGGCTCGCGGCGGCCGGCATGGGCGCGCGGGTCGGCTACAAGATCGGCTGCACGACGGCGGTCATGCAGGAGCGTCTCGGCATCACGCACCCTTGCGATGGCGGCATCCTGGCGGCCAACGTCCACCGCGGGCCGGCCGAGCTGCGCCACGGCGATCACATCCGGGTCGGCGTCGAATGCGAGATCGCGGTGCTGCTCGGCGCCGATCTCGCGCCCGAGGACGCGCCGTTCGGCCAAGCCAGCGTCGCCGACGCGGTCGAGGCCTGCATGGCGGCGATCGAGATCGTCGACAGCCGCTACGCGGACTTCCACACCCTCGGCGTCGAAACGCTGATCGCCGACGATTTCTTCGGCGCCGGCTGCGTGCTCGACGACCCGGTGACCGACTGGCGCGATCTCGACCTCGCGGCGGTCGAGGCCTGGACGCTGATCGACGGCGTCGAGACCGGCCGCGGCCGGGGCGCCGACGTCATGGGCCATCCCTTGGCCGCGCTCGCCTGGTTGGCCAACGATCTGGCCGGGCGTGGCCGAGGCCTCAAACGCGGCGAGTTCGTGCTGACCGGCAGCATGGTCGCCGCCGAGTATCCCGAGCCGGGCCAGACCGCCGAGGTCGTCGTCGACGGCCTGGGCACCGCCCGCGCGCGTTTCGTCTGAGGCGGCCCGCCGCGCCATGATCGCCATTCACGACGTTCACAAGTCTTTCCGCACGGTCGAAGCCCTCAAGGGTGTCAGCTTCGCCGCGGCCGACGGCGAGATCACCGGCTTGATCGGACCCAACGGCGCCGGCAAGACGACGACGCTGCGCATCCTCTACACGGTGCTCAACCCCGACCGGGGAACGGCCGCGGTCGACGGCTTCGACACGGTCGCCGCGACGCGCGACGTGCAGCGCCGCATCGGCGTCCTGTCGGACAGCCGCGGGCTCTATGTGCGCCTCACCACGCGCGAGCACATTCGTTATTTCGGCCGGCTGCACGGCCTCAAGGGCGCCGCGTTGGAACGCGAGATCGACCGGGTCCTCGAGCAGTTGAACATGGCTGAGATCGCCGACCGCCGCACCAAGGGATTCTCGCGCGGCCAGGTGATGAAGGTGGCGCTGGCGCGCGCCTTGGTGCACAACCCGCACAACGTGCTGCTGGACGAGCCGACCAACGGGCTCGACGTCGCTTCCAGCCTCGATATGCGCGACCTCATGCGGCGGATGCGCGACGAGGGCCGCTGTATCCTGCTGGCCAGCCACCTGATGCAGGAGGTCGCCGCGCTGTGCGATCGCATCATCGTCATCGGCGAGGGCCGCGTGCTGGCCGACGGCACGCTCGACGCGCTGCGCGCCCAGACCGGCAAGCACGACATCGAGGAAGCCTTCATGTCGGCGACCGGGACGACGAGGGACTAGCGCGTGTTCGATCGCATCTGGGTCGTCTTCGCCAAGGAGACCATCGACAACCTGCGCGACTGGCGCAGCGTGTCGGGCGCGATGATCTATCCGTTCATCGGTCCGATACTGGTCGGCATCCTGATCGGCGTCGTCGGCAAGGCGATCGTCGAGCTGCCGAAGTCGACCTTCCAGCTGCCGATCGTCGGCGCCGAGCGCGCCCCCGGGCTGATCGACTATCTGCATGAACGCGGCGTCGAGGTGGTCGCGGCACCTGCCGACCCGAAGGCCGCGGTGCGCAGCGCCGAACACGACACCGTGGTTGTCGTGCCCGAAGCCTACGCCGCCGACTTCGCCGCCGAACGCCCGGCCGAGATCGTCATCGTATCCGACGGCTCGAGGCTCTCGGCGGTGCTCGCCATGAGCCGCGCGCTCGTGCTGTTGCGTGCCTACGGCGCCGAGGCCGGCGCGGCGCGGCTGCGCGCGCGCGGCGTCGATCCCGTGATCGTCGACGCCATCGAGGTGCGCAACGTCAACGTCGCGGTCGGTCGCAGTCTGTCCGGCTTCTTCCTCAACATGATGCCGCCGCTGATTATTTTCACGGTCTTCGTCGGCGGCATGTATCTGGCGATCGACGCGACCTCGGGCGAGCGCGAGCGCGGCTCGCTCGAGCCGCTCTTGACCAACCCGATCGCGCGCTGGGAATTGATGGCCGGCAAGGTTGGCGCGGCGCTCCTGTTCACCGGCGCCGCGGTCGCCGTGCAGCTCTCCGCCTTCATGGTGATGTTCGAATTCCTGATCGGCGAGACGATCGAGATCCAGGAGACGCCGGGCGTCCTGGTCTATCTGGGCATCTTCGTGCTCGCCCTGCCGCTGATGCTGTTCGCCGTCGCGCTGCAGTCGGTGATCGCGGCGGTGACGCGCAGCTTCAAGGAGATGCAGACCTATCTCGCGCTGCTTCCCCTGGTGCCGTCGGTGCCTGGCCTGGTGTTCGTCTTCGTCGCGGTCAAGGCGCACGCCTGGATGATGACCATCCCGACGCTGAGCCAGACCGTGTTGATCGGCCAGGTCATGCGCGGCGAGCCGCTGAGCGCGCTGAACGTGGCGATCGCCAGCGTCGTCACCACGGCCTGCGCGCTTGGCCTGCTGGCCATCGCCGTCCGCCTCTACCGCCGCGAGGCGCTGCTGTTGGGGGGGTAGGGTCGAGCGTCGAAGGGGTTTGCCTCGGCGCGGGCGATGCAGTAGCGTCGCGCCGACGCCGCACCCGTAGCTCAGCTGGATAGAGCGCTGCCCTCCGAAGGCAGAGGTCACAGGTTCGAATCCTGTCGGGTGCGCCATATTTTCAACGAGTTGGCAGAGAGAAACCAGTTCAAAATTGTGCCTCGAAAGCATGGCGGAAGCATATCGTGGAAATGTTGTTTATGATTAGGTGGAGAAAGGAATAGAAAGACGTCCCATGGCCAAGGAAATCAAGACGTTGCATATCGACCACTTGCGGATAAACCCGCACAATTACCGCCATGACAATGTTGCCGACGAGGCCACCGCGATTGCGACCTTGTTATACCAACGGCGCAAAATTCTGACTCGCAAGGGATTCCCTTTTTGGGCTGGATGTGATTCAAGGCTGGCGAAGGAGATTCGCCATGTCAGTATGCATTGCTCTTCGGGACGACTACGACAGCATTGAGCTCCGGTGTTTGGCCAAGCACAGTCGCGATCCCCGCCAAGTTCGCCGGCTTTTGGCCTTGGCGGCGGTTTACGACGGCATGAGCCGAGCGGAAGCCGCTAAGGTCGGCGGCATGGATCGCCAGACGCTGAGAGACTGGGCGCACCGCTTCAACGATGAAGGGGCAGACGGCTTGAAGAACCGTCCCGGTGCGGGCCGCCCCCGGCTCTTGACCGACGAGCAGATGGGCGAACTGTCGGTGATCGTCGAAACGGGCCCCGATCCAGAGATTGACGGTGTGGTTCGCTGGCGGCGGGTTGACCTGAAACGGGTGATCGAAGAACGCTTTGGCGTGATCTATAGCGAGCGGGCGATCTCCGACCTTCTCGTCGCGCTGTCCTTCTCCCACATCAGCGCCCGGCCGCAGCACCCCAAGCAGGACCAGCGGGTGATCGAGGCGTTCAAAAAAACTTCCCCCGCACGCTCGCTGCCCACCTAGCCGGTCTGCCCAAGACCAAGCGGGTCGAGATCTGGTTCCAAGACGAGGCCAGGCTGGGACAGAAGAACGGGCGTGTGCGCATTTGGGCGAAGAAGGGAACAAGGCCACGCCTGCCCGCCGATCAGCGCTACACGAACGCCTACCTCTTTGGCGCAATCTGTCCCATGGGAGCCAAGGGTGCCGCTCTCATGCTCCCCTTCGCCAACACAGCCGCCATGCAGATGCATCTCGACGAGATCAGCTGCAACGTCGCCGCCAAGGCCCATGGCGTCGTCCTGATGGACCGCGCCGGGTGGCACAGCACCGACCAGCTCAAGGTCCCCAAGAACCTCACCATCATCCTGCTGCCATCGCGCTCGCCCGAGCTGAACCCGGTCGAGAACATCTGGCAATACCTCCGCCAGAATTGGCTCTCTAACCGCGTCTTCGAAGATTACGACGCCATCATCGAGGCCGGTTGCCAAGCCTGGAACAAACTAATCGACCAGCCCGAGACGATCATGTCCATCGGAATGAGAGATTGGGCGATTTCAGGTCAATAATTAGTGCCGTTGGTATTAGACACCCTTCCCTTTAGAATGAAGAATCTCGCCAAGGATATCGCTAAAACCGGTGAACTGTTCGTGTTACCTATGGTGGGATCGAAAGAGAACGGCACCCACATCGTTTTTGACGGCAACCGCCGAGTGACATGTCTCAAGTTGCTAAATAAACCTCATCATGCCCCGACAGAGGAATGGCAAGAGTTCTTCTCGAAAACGGCCAAGGGCTCGGAAGTTCCCCTTCCCCTGAAAATTGACTGTCAAATCGCAACGGACCAGGACTGGATCGATAACTACCTCTATCGAATTCATACTGGCAGCCAAGACGGTGTTGGACAAATTAACTGGGGTAACCCGTCGAAAGCGCGTTTCGTGGAAAGAACGGGGAAATCAACCAAACTCAACCTGCCGGGCATAATCGAAGAAAAACTTCGATCCGGGGAACTTATCGATGAAAATCTGAAATTCAAGCACACCAACCTGGAGCGACTTCTATCCTCGGAGGAATTTCGTTCCCGTGTCGGTATCTCATTGAGAACCAGGGAGATCGTGTTTATCCGAGATGTGGAAAAATCGTTGGCCGCCTTGGTTCGCGTCGTCGAGGACCTTGCGGCCGGCACGCTCAACTTGAACCACTTGTTGGTCAACAAAAAGAAACGGAAATACCTGAACGACCTTGAGAAGGAGGGTGTTCTGCCAACGGCTCACGATGAACTTGAGAACACCATAGTTTCAAGACGGGGGAGATAATACCTGCCCCAGAATACAAGCCGCCTCCAACTCCGAGGCCGAAACCGAAAGAACGAAAATCCCTAATTCGCGTGGAGGATGGTGTCAACCTCACATCACAGGCTCATACCAAAAGAGCCATGGATATTTGGGGAGAACTTCAGCACTACCTCGAATTCGGAAAACACGACAATGCCATCGCCGTGCTGTTTCGGGTGTGTCTAGAATTCGCGGCGGAGAACTACATCACCCGCCAATCGGTCTCTGGCGTTCACAACAACGACAAATTGGCAATGAAGTTTCGCAAAGCCTTGGATCATATGCTGGCGGCAAGGATGATTGAGAAGAAGTATCACGAGGGGTTGAAGAAATTTGAGAACACAGAGCCGATTCTGTCCGCCAACACGATGAACACGTATGTTCATCACAAAGATTTTTTCCCTTCAGACCATCATCTCAAGTCAATGTGGGATACCCTTTCAAATTTCATCGTGATCTGTTTGAAGGCATAAACATGGTAATGAACCAACATTTTGAGGCTCGGTACTTTGTTGAATCTGACAACCACGAGTTCATTGGGCGGGTCTATGATCTTGGAGGCATGAAGGGCTTTCATTCAACAGTTATGACGAAATAGCGATATTACCAGACTGCCTCTACGCTTTCGAAGTTGATGGATGGCTTTCTTCGTTAACCCGCCGTTTTGAATCATTGAATCTTGTCGGTGACATGCTATGGCCAGAGTGTTCCCTGGAGGTTTTCAAAGATTTTCCAGTATCAAAGTACGAATGGTGTAATGTCATTACCGACGTTTTTTGGTGAGGTTCGTTTCTGTAACTGACTGCTGCCTACTGCTTTCAAATGCAGTGCTTGAATGTGGGCTTGACGTAAAAAATTCGACCCTCGGTAACCTACGAAAATTGACCGACAATCTGGCTATTGTGGGTTCTCTCGGACGAATTCAGCCCATACAGAGAGACCATCGGGTTGAACGAAATAAGAGATTTCACGGGGGTGTAGAAAGGGAATTCACCGATGATGATCATACGTTCAAATCAGTCTCCATTTTTGAATTCCGTGGAACTGATCTAACGGGGACTGATAAGCACGGGCGAGAAATCGATTTTGCGAAATTCTTCCGGAACGCTATTGATGTGATGCGATCAGACTTCAATAAGAGTTGTCGGTTACTAAGCGAAGGGCTTTGCATACTTTATGATGAACTTGGAGATGAGTTCAAACAACGATTCAGCCACAAAATGGCAAGCCACGGCAGGGATCATCCGATCTATGGATCGCAAAGAGAGTCCTGAACATCGCTAAACGCCCACTGTTCTTCTTGCAAGGTTATTTCTTCGGCATGGAATTCTGTCTGCTCCGAAACATGAGCAAGGGGCGGGGCATTAGTGAGGTGGTCCCACTTTGTTGGACAGTTTGGCAGCGCGGTTAAGGTGTATTCCGTTGTTTGATCATGCTGCCAAAATCCTTTTTATCACATCCTGTTGCTGTTGTTGAGCCTGTGGGGATGTGGGCAAGGCGCGAGCCTTGTCCATCATATCCACAGGTTGACCGGCCCCGTAGGCCTCGGCCGGCGTTTGACCGTCGAGGGACGAATGGGGCCGCTCGGTGTTGTAGAAGCCGATCCACTCGCCGATGACCCGTTCGGCGTGGAAGCCGTCGGTGAGCTCGTGTAGGTAGACCGCCTCATACTTGAGAGACCGCCACAGGCGCTCGATGAAGATGTTGTCCATGCAGCGGCCCCGACCGTCCATGGAGATGCGGATGCTCGCGTTCTTGAGCACGCCGGTGAAGTCGAGGCTGGTGAACTGGCTGCCCTGATCCGTATTGAATATCTCCGGCTGGCCGTAGCGGGCCAGCGCGTCGCCCAAGGCCTCGGCGCAGAATCCAGCGTCCATGGTGTTCGACAGCCGCCAGGATAAAACGTGGCGCGTCGCCCAGTCCATGATCGCTACCAGGTACAGAAAGCCACGCTGGACGGGGATATAGGTGATGTCGGCGCACCAGACCCGATTGGGCTGGTCGATAGCCATCCCTTTGAGAAGATAAGGATAAATCCGGTGCATGGGATGCGGCACGCTGGTTCTCGGCGCCTGATAGATCGCCTCCAGGCCTATCAATCGCATCAACCTGCGAACCCGGTGACGGCCGACGCAAACGCCGTCCCGCCGCAACTGGCGGACCATCTGGCGGCTGCCGTAGAACGGGTACTTCATGAACAACTCGTCGATCCGACGCATCAGCGCCAGACTCGAAGGGCTCTCCCCCCTGGGCGCATAATAGAACGAGGACCGGCCGATCGAAAGCAGGCGGCATTGACGGCTCAAGCTCAGCTCGGGGGCGTCGCGTGTGATCATCGCCTTGCGCTCCCCCCGGCTCATCGCTTGAGCCCTCTGGCTAAAAAATCCCGTTCCACCGTCAGCTCGCCGATCTTGGCGTGAAGGTCGCGGACCTCGGATTCATGATCCCGGCAAGCGCGGTTGGCGCCGTTCGAAAACACTTCGCCCAGACCGTCCACCGCCTGGCGCTTCCAGGCGCTCACCTGGTTCGGATGCACCTTGTGCTTGGCCGCGATCTGCTGGATCGTCTTGTCGCCCCGCAGCGCTTCCAGCGCCACCCGGGCCTTGAATTCCGCCGTAAACCGGCGTCGATTCGTCATCTCGTATTCCTCCGTTATCCGGTGGAATACACCTTAGCTCCCTGTCCGATTTTCTGGGACCACCTCATTAGTGTCTTCGAGGCCGAGAACTTCCACCCCGAATCTATCCTGTGGACCGTTGAGGGTGAACTCCAGTCCATCAGCTTCATCGATCCCCAAGGGCATCCGGTACGGAAAGGGTCTGAGCGACCCCAAGATTGAGTTTCGCAATACCATTAAGGAAATATAACGCCGCATGCGGGAGCAAGGATCGGACCTCATCGACTTCAACCCACCGGGCCGCAAGCGCACGAGCAAGGGGCGGCCCATCATCCCTATCCCGGTCGGCTTGCGTTGGTTCCTTGAACGCGCCAGCCTTCGCGGTGGCGAATTGGGCTATGTGATCAATCGCGATGGCGAACGGATCGCCGACATCAAACGGGCGTTCGCTTCGGCTTGCAAGACAGCCGGGCTAGGCGATGTAAGGCCGCACACCCTGCGCCATACGGCGGGTACCTGGATTGCCCAACGCGGCGTTCCCATGTGGGAGACCGCCGGCTATCTCGGGCACAGCCACGAGCGCACGGCCGAGCTTTACAACCACCATCATCCGGACCACTTGAGCCGTACGCGGGATGCGCTTGATTGATGTCCGCGTTATGTCCGTTCTACGTGCCGATACCGGTGCAAACGCCGTCATTTACGTAGGAAACACGCCGGGAACAGCGGCGGTCATCTCGGACGGGCGTCATCCTCCGAAGGCAGAGGTCACAGGTTCTAATCCTGTCGGGTGCGCCAGTTCTGTTGCGCCGCGGCCGTCCGAGGAGGCCGGCTCGTCGGGCGGCGATGCCACCTTCCCGCCCGGGGGCAATTAGGGGCAGCCTTTTCGGCCCCAGACAAACACGCAGCCACCGCACCGGGATTGGCGCCAAGCGGGATCGCGTCGACGTTCGGCTGGGGGGTGTCAGGCGTCGTTGTCCTATGGCGTCCGCCGTCGCTTTGAGGCGGCGATACGGCGAAGCGCTCTGCGGTCGCCGCTGTCATCTCATAGGTGCGCCCGTCGCATTGCTCGCGGGCGCGCCAGGTCGTTACTCGCCTCCCGGCTCCTGGTCAGCCTTTTCTTGTTTCTTCTTGTCCGCTTTCTCCTTCTTCGCCTCGAGGCGCGCCGCCTTCTTCGCCGCTTTCGCCCGTTCACGCTCCAGGCGTTCGAACTTGTAGTTGTGCGTGCGCGCCATGATCGTCAGTCCACCCGGTATTAACGCGTCAGTCGAGGGCGACGAGGTTCTCGGCCGATGACTTGCCGTCGCGGCCCGGCACCAGCTCGTACTGAACCTTCTGGCCCTCACGCAGGCCGTTCAGGCCGGCGCGTTCAACCGCCGAGATATGCACGAAAGCGTCCCGGCCGCCGTCGTCCGGCTGCACGAAGCCATAGCCCTTGACGGTGTTGAACCATTTCACAGTTCCAGTCGTCATTTCTTCCAGTCCTTTCAAAACGATCGTTACGACACGGACCATCCGGCACCGCGTCGCGGAGTCACGAGGTTGCACAATGTCTCAGGGTAACTCGATTGGCGCGGCTGCGCCGGGGAGTGTCCGCCGTGGTCGTGTGTAACCCGCGCCCCCTAACTGGCGCGTAGAGCGCCGATGTGCAAGTAAAATAAACAGATAGGGGGATTCAATTTTGCGTGCGCAGAGGCCGATCGCGGCCCGTTTCAGTGCCCCGCCGTCGAGCCGCCGTCGATCTGGAAGGCCGCCCCGGTAACGAAGCGCGCGTCGTCCGAGGCCAGATAGACGATCGCCGTGGCGATCTCGCCGGCCGTCGCGATGCGCTTCAACGGCGCATAATCGATGACGGCTTGCTCGGCGGCCGCCACGTCTTCGGCCCGCTCGATGCCGTCGCGCCGCACCATGTCGGTGTCGACGTAGCCCGGGCAGACGCAGTTGACGCGCACCTCGGGCGCCAGCTCGAGCGCCAGCGCGCGGGTCATGTTGACGACGCCGCCCTTCGACGCGCAATAGACGGTCAGGCCCAATTCGCCGATCAGGCCGGCATCTGACGCCAGATTGACGATGTTGCCCTTGGCCTCGCGCAGCGCCGCCAACGCGGCACGGATACAGAAGAACGTGCCCTTCAGGTTGACGTCGAGCGTCTCGTCCCAGGCCGCCTCGTCGAAGTCCTCGATCGGCCCGGTCCTGCCGACCCCGGCGCTATTGACCAGCACGTCGAGCCCGCGCAAGCCCGCGAGCGCTGCGCCGACGATGGCCTCGCAGCCGGCCGCCGTGGCGACGTCGCCGGGCGCCGCGACCAGCCGGTCGCCACCGCCCAGGGCGGCGATCGTCGCCGCGGCCGACGGACCCGTGCGGCCGTTGATCGCGACCCGCGCGCCGCGCTCGTGAAACGCCACGGCCGCCGCCCGGCCGATGCCGCGACTGCCGCCCGTCACCAAGACCCGTTTGTCCGTCCAGTCCATGGGCGCCTCGCGCCGCTTCTCGTTGCCGGCCGATCTTATACCAAGGATCAGTGGTAAAGGCCCATAGAGACGGCTTGCCGTGGTTTTCGGCTAGGCGCGCCCGTTGCGGCGATGCCTTGGCATCGCAAGACGGGCGCAACGACGTCCGAAAGCCTCGGCAAGCCGCCTGCGGTCGTGTCCGCTTACCCCCGGAGTGCGTCAGGAAGCCTAACCGATGCGCTGCATCGCTCACGGCTCCCTTCCTACCCGGGAATAAGCGGACACGATCTCTATGGGTCTTTACCACTGATCCTTGGTATTGGGCCGTCGCGCGGCCAATCGAAAGCTTGGAAGCGGGCGCGCGCCGGGCCTATGATCACGCCGACAACCCGAACGTATCAGCCAGCCGAGGGCCGCCATGGCCGAGCAGCGAGCCGCCGAAAACATCAAGTTCCTGGACTCGGACGTGCCCGAATTCTCGGCCGAGGCGGCGGCCGAAGTGGCGCGCGAGCTCTACGGCGTCGAAGGCGAATTCAAGCGGCTCTACAGCGAGCGCGACCAGAACTACCGCATCCGCCAGGCCGACGGCGCGACTTGCGTGCTCAAGTTCGCCAACAGCGAGGAGGATCCGGGCGTCCTCGACCTGCAGCACCAGGCGCTGATCCATATCGAAGGGCGCGACCCCGACCTGCCTGTGCCGCGCGTCATCCGCTCCCTGGCCGGCGATCTCTCGGGCACGGTCGACGGCCCCGACGGGCGCAGTCACATCGTTCGCCTGTTGAGCTATATGCCGGGGATCGATTTGGCCGAGGTCGCCCAGACGGCCGAGCTTTACCGCAATCTGGGCGCCACCGTGGCGCGGCTCGACCTGGCATTGCGCGGCTTCTTCCACCCGGCCGCCGATCACGTGCTGCTGTGGGACCTGAAGCGCGCGCCCGAGCTGCGCCGCAACACCGACGCGATCGCCGACGCCGGACTGCGCGCGCGCATCGAGGCCGTGCTCGATCATTTTACCGACGACGTGCTGCCCCGCCTCGGCGGCCTGCGCGGCCAGATCATCCACAACGACGCCAACGCGGGCAACGTGCTGGTCGCCGAGGACGACCACGAGCGCATCGCCGGCATCATCGACTACGGCGACATGGTGCACGGCGCGTTGATCCTCGATCTCGCCATGGCGGCGGCCGGTGTCACGCATCACACCGACGACCCGGTCGCGGCGATCTGCGACGTCGCAGCCGGCTACGACGCCGTGCTGCCGCTCGAGGCCGAGGAGATCGACCTGTTGTACGATCTGGTGGTCACGCGGGTGGCGGTCGAATACGTCATCTGCAATTGGCGCATCGTCAACCCGACCAGCAGCGACATCCGGCACCTGATCGACTTCGTCGGGCCGTTCGAGAAAGCGTTCGAGCACCTGCTCGGGGTGGGCCGGGCGGCGGCGCGCGATCGGCTGCGCCGGACTTGCCAGTTTCCGCCCTATTGCCCGCCGACCGAAGAGCCAGACGAGAACGCCGACGCGGTGCTCGACGAATTGCTCGAGCGACGCCACCGGCTGCTCGGGCCGAAGCAGTTCCTGTTCTACGAGCGGCCCATCCACGTCGTCCGCGGCGAAGGCGTCTGGCTCTATTCGGCGACCGGGCGGCGCTATCTCGACGCCTACAACAACGTGACCCACGTTGGCCACTCGCACCCCCACGTCCTGCGCGCGATTTCGCGCCAGTACGCGGCGCTGTGCACCAACACGCGCTACGTCTACCGCAACATCCTGGACTACGCCGAGCGCCTGGCGGCGACGCTGCCCGGCGGCCCGCGTGTCTGCGTCTTCGTCAATTCGGGCAGCGAGGCGAACGACATCGCCTGGCGCATGGCCAAGATGCACACCGGCAAGACCGGCGCGATCGTGCTGGAGGGCGCCTATCACGGCGGCACCGATGCGATCGACGCATTCTCGCCGGGCGATCTGCCGGCCGACAAGATCGCTGCGCACATCCGGACCATCGCCACGCCCGACACCTACCGGGGCGAATTCCACGGCGCCGACGCGGCCGGGCGCTATGCCGCCGACGCCGACCGCGCGATCGCCGCGCTCGACCAGGCCGGCCTGGGCGTCGGCGCGGTGATGTTCGACACCTCGTTCGTCAACCACGGCGTCATCGACGTGCCCGAAGGCTATCTCAAGGCCGTCGTCGACAAGGTGCGGGCGGCCGGCGGCGTCTTCATCGCCGACGAGGTGCAGGCCGGCTTCGGCCGCATGGGCAGCCACATGTGGGGCTGCCAATCGCACGGCGTCGAGGCCGAAATCCTGACCCTCGGCAAACCGATCGGCAATGGTTTCGCGCTCGGCGCGATCATCACGACGCCCGAGATCCTGGCGTCGTTCACCGCGGACACGGGCTACTTCTCGACCTTCGGCGGCAACCCGGTGGCCTGCGCCGCCGGCTCGGCCGTGCTCGACGTCATCGAGCGCGAGGACCTGCTCGCCAACGCGCGCGACGTCGGCGCCTATCTGCGCGAGGGCATCCGCCAGATCGGCCAGAAGCACGCCATCGTCGGCGACGTGCGCGGCGCCGGCATGCTGGCGGGCGTCGAACTGGTGCGCGACCCAGCGACGCTGGAACCGGCGCGCGCCGAGACCAAGCGTCTGCTGGACCTGATGAAGGACAACGGCGTGCTGGTCGGCCGCGAGGGGACGCACAGGAACGTGCTCAAGATTCGCCCGTCGATGGTCTTCAAACGCGACAACGCCGATCAGCTGGTCGACGCGCTCGACCGGTCGCTCGCCGAACTCTGACGCCGGCCGGTGGTTCGCGCGCTCGTCCTCGTCGGCTTTGTTATCTGCTTGCCGTCGACCGCAGCCCGCGCGCTCGATCTGGTCGAGGTGCCGGCCGGCGCCGTCGTCATGGGCGACCCGGCGGGCGAGGCGGATGAGACGGCGCGCGAAGTGGCGCTCGGTGCGTTCCGCCTGATGCGCCACGAGGCGACCAACGCCGAGTTCGCCGCCTTCGTCGCCGCCACCGGCCATGTCAGCTCGGCCGAGCGCTCGGGCAAGGCCTGGGTCTGGGACGGCCGCTGGAACCTGGTCGCCGGCGCCGAGTGGCGCCACCCCTTCGGCCCGGCGACGACGATCGCGGGCAAGGCCGACCACCCGGTGGTCCAGGTCAGCGTGCACGATGCGCGCGCCTTCTGCGCCTTCCACGGCCTGCGCCTGCCGACCGAGGCGGAATGGGAGCGCGCCGCGCGCGGCGAGCGCTGGCGCCGCTATCCGTGGGGCGACGGCGCGCCCGACATGGGCGGGATTAGGCGCGCCAACTTCGGCACGGTGCGCTGCTGCGCCGCCGACGCCGCCGACGGCTTCGCCAAGACCGCGCCGGTCGGCCGATTCCGGGCGGGCGACTCGCCCTTCGGCCTCGCCGACATGGCGGGCAACGTCTGGGAATGGACCGCGACGCTGCTGGCGGGCGACCCCAAAAGGGTCATCCTCAAGGGCGGCGGTTGGGGCAACGACCCCTATTGCCTGCGCATCGGCTATCACCACACCAACCCGCCCGGCATCGGCCTCGACATGGTCGGCTTGCGCTGCGCGGGCGACGTAAACTAGGCCCGATCGACGATCTGTAATTAATGGGTGTAATTAACGGGTGTAATTAATGGGGTCAGATACCATTTATAGATTTGATTTATCGTCATAAAATAGAAATTAATGGTGTCTGACCCCATTATTGAATACGCTGGCATGGCTGGCTTACCCGCGCGGCGTGGGCGGGGCGGCTTCGGCGGCGGTTATGCCTTGACGCCGGCGCCCGTCGCCGGCGGCGCGTCGGGGTCGAGTGGCCAGCGGCCGCGCGGCGGCGCGTCGAGCGCATCGGTCAGGCCGAGCGCGAGCCGCTCGATGCCGGCCCAGGCGATCATCGCGGCGTTGTCGGTGCACAGCTCGGGCGGCGGCGCGACCAGCGTGAAGCCGTGTGCGTCGGCCACCGTGGCGAGCCGTGCGCGGAGCGCCTGGTTGGCGGCGACGCCACCGGCGACGACCAGCACGTCGCCGGCCGGCAAGCGTTCGCCGAACAGCGCGATGGCGTTGGCCGTGCGGTCGGCGAGCACGTCGGCGACCGCCGCCTGGAAGCCGGCGCAGAGATCGGCGACGTCTTGAGCGGCGAGCCGGCCCGCGCCCACCGTCTCGACCGCGTGGCGCACGGCGGTCTTGAGGCCCGAGAACGAGAAGTCGCAGCCCGGCCGGCCCTTGAGCGGGCGCGGCAGCTTGAATCGCGTGGCGTCGCCCGCGAGCGCCGCGCGTTCGACCGCCGGGCCGCCCGGAAAGCCGAGGCCGAGCAGTTTGGCGGTCTTGTCGTAGGCCTCGCCGACGGCGTCGTCGTAGGTCGTGCCGAGGCGCGCGTAGCGGCCGACGCCCTCGACCGCGAGCAGTTGGCAATGGCCGCCCGAGACGAGCAGCAGCAGATAGGGGAAGGCGACGTCGTCGGTCAGCCGCGCGGTCAGCGCGTGGCCCTCGAGATGGTTGACCGCGATCAGCGGCACGCCGGCGACCGCGGCGATCGCCTTGCCGGTCATCAGGCCGACCAAGACGCCGCCGATCAGGCCGGGCCCCGCCGTGGCGGCGACCGCGTCGAGCGCGTCGAAACGTAAGCCGGCCTCGTCGAGCGCCTCGGCGACCAACCGGTCGACGTGCTCGACATGGGCGCGGGCGGCGATCTCGGGCACGACGCCGCCGTAACGGGCGTGCGCGTCGGCCTGGCCGCGCACGCGGCTCGCCAGCACGCGGCGGTCGGCGCGCACGATCGCGGCGCAGGTCTCGTCGCAGCTCGTCTCGATGCCGAGCACGATCGGCGCCCCGGCGTCGTCGTCAGCGAGTTCGCCGCGAGCCGCCCGCTCGGTCGCTCGGCTGTCGGCCCGGCTGTAGGCATCGGCGCTCTGGTGGCGCTTGTGGCCCAATGCATAGCGCGCGCGCCAGCTCGGGTCGCGCGGTGTGGCCGGCGTGCGTTTGCGCGCCATGTCGACGGTCCTCGTTGGCTGATCCTTCGGTACGACCCGTTGAGGCGCGATGAACCACTTTCCTTGTCGCGGCGCAAGGGGTAGAGCTTGGCCATGTCCAATTCGCAGACAGTGCGCATCGGCACGCGCGGCAGTCCGCTGGCGCTGATCCAGGCGGGCGAAGTGCGTGATCGGCTGATCGCGGCGCACCCCGCGCTCGCCGCGCCCGACGCCGTCGTCATCGAGATCATCCGCACGACCGGCGATCGGGTGCGCGACCGCGCGCTCGCCGAGATCGGCGGCAAGGGGCTGTTCACCAAGGAGATCGAGCAGGCGCTCGACGACGACCGCATCGACATGGCGGTCCATTCGATGAAGGACGTGCCGACCTGGCTGCCCGACGGCCTGGTCATCGATTGCCTGCTGCCGCGCGCCGACCCGCGCGACGCGCTGATCGCCAATGGCGCGGTGTCGATCGCCGGTCTGGCCGAGCGCGCCGTCGTCGGCTCGGCTTCGGTGCGCCGCGCCGCCCAGCTCAAGCGTCACCGGCCCGACCTCGAGATCGTGCTCATGCGCGGCAATGTCGACACGCGCCTGCGAAAACTCGCCGACGGCGAGGTCGACGCCACCCTGCTCGCGCTCGCCGGCCTCGACCGGCTCGGCGTCACCGCTGAGACCGGCGCCGTCGCGCTCGAGCCGGACGAGATGCTGCCGGCGGTCGCCCAGGGCGCGATCGGCGTCGAGTGCCGCGAGGGCGACGCGCGGGCCCGTGAAATGCTCGCCGCGATCAACGATCAGGCCTGCGCCACCCAGGTGGCCTGCGAGCGTGCGCTGCTCGCCGCGCTCGACGGCTCCTGCCGCACGCCGATCGCCGGTCTAGCCGCGCTCGACGGCGGCGGCGGCCTCACGCTGCGCGCCCTGGTCGCCAAACTCGACGGCAGCGCGGTCCACGAGACGTCGCGGACCGGCGCGGCCGCCGACGCGCTGGCGATCGGCACCGATGCGGGACGCGAGCTGCTCGCCATCGCCGGCCCCGGCTTCCTCGACCATCTGGGTTAGCGCGGCCGTTCCGCCATGCGCGTGATGATCACCCGACCCCGCGAGGACGCCCGGCCGCTCGCCGAGGCGCTCGCGGCGCGCGGCGTCGAGGCGCTGATCGAACCGCTGCTCGAGATCGTGCCCGTGCCCGGCGCGCAGCTCGACCTCGCCGGCGTCCAGGCGGTGTTGCTGACCAGCGCCAACGGTGCGCGCGCGCTGACCGCCGCGACCGGGGCGCGCGACGTCACGGTGCTCGCGGTCGGCGCGGCGACGGCGACGGCGGCGGTGGGCTTCGCGCGCGTCGAGGCGGCCGGCGGCGACGTCGCCGCCTTGGCCGATCTCGCCGCGAGCGTATGCGACCCGGCCGCCGGCCCGTTGGTCCACGTCGCGGGCAGCCATGTCGCCGGCGACCTGGCCGGCCGGCTGACCGAGCGCGGCTTCACGCTGCGTCGCGAAACGCTTTACACGGCCGAGCGTGCCGCGGCGTTGAGCGATGCCGCGGTGGCGGCGCTGCGCCAGGGCGCCCTCGACGCGGTGCTCTTATTTTCTCCCCGCACCGCGGGCAGCTTTGTTACGCTGGTGGCGCGGGCCGGCGTGACGGCGGACCTCGCGCGCGTCCGGGCGCTGTGCCTGAGCGTGGCGGTCGCCGAGGCGGCGGGAACGGTGGCGTGGCGCGCGCTCGACGTCGCGGTGCGACCCGACCAGGAGGCGCTGCTCGCGCTCGTCGCCGGCTAGCCGGCGCTCGACAGGCTGTGGGATGGAGCGGAATGGCGCGGCGGCAGACCAGCAAGGCCGAATCGGCCGACGACACGACGGCATCGCCGGCCGAACCGGCCGGCGCGGATGACGGCGCCAAGGCCGCAGCCACGCCGTCGAGACCGTTCAAGATCAAGTTCGGCGCCGCCGGCGTGGTCTGGCTCATCGCCGTCGCGCTTCTGATCGGTGGCGGCAGTTATCTCACTTGGCCCTACCTGACGGGCGTCACCGCACCGCCCCCCGAGACCGCGGGCCCAAGCGAGGCCGAGCAGCGCCTCGCGGCGCTCGAGACGGCGCTCGCGGGGCTCGGCGACGATCTCGCGGCCCGTGATCCGGCGGTGCGTCTCGCGGCGCTCGCGGATACGCTCGCCACGCTCGACGCGAGGGTCGCGGCGCTCGGCGCCCGGCTCGCCGCGATCGAGACCACGCCGCCGGCCGATGACGGCCTCGCCGACCGCTTGGCCGCGGTCGAGGATACCCTGGCCGCGACGCCCGTGGCCAGCGAACAGGCGGTCGCCGACGCCGCCCGGCGTCTGACGGCGATGGCCAACGGCTTGGCCGACCGGCTCGATGCGATCGAGGCGCGGCTCGAAGGCTCGGGCGGCGCGGCGACGATGCTCACCGACATCGGCGAGCTGCGCGAGGCGTTGCTTACAGCCGCCCCTTACGCCGCCGTGCTCGCCGCTGTCGAGGCCCGCGCGGGTGACGATCCGGCCATCGCCGAAGCGCTTGCAAACCTCGCCAGCCACGCTGCAACAGGCGTGCCGACTGTCGCCAAGCTGCGCGCCGAGTTCGTCGGCCTCGCGCCGGCCATCGTGCGCGCCGCGAAGGCGCCCGAGGAAGGCTCGTGGGTCGACCAGACCGTGGCGAACCTCCAGGCACTGTGGACCGTGCGCTGCGTCGGCGAGGCCGCCCAGTGCGACACCGCGACCGAGGCGATCGTCGCGCACGCCGAGGCGAAGCTCGACGACGACGAACTGGCCGATGCGATCGAGGCGATCGAGGCCCTCGAAGGCGGCTCCGCCGCGACCGCGGCCGACTGGCTCGCTCGGGCGCGGGCGCGTCTCGACGCCGAGGCCGCGCTTGTGACGCTCGACACCCGCGCCATCGCCGCGCTCCACGGCACCGACGGCTGACGCCAGCCATGCTGCGCGTCCTCTATTTCGTTTTCGTCGTCGCGCTCGCCACCCTGGCGGCGCTTTGGCTCGTTGACCTGCCCGACGCAGTCACCATCGACGGACCCGACTATCAGCTGACCACGTCGCTGTCGGTGCTGATCGTCGCGGTCGCCGCGATCGCCGTCGTCTGGGCGCTGGTCTATCACGTTTGGCGCTGGCTGCGCGGCGGGCCACGACGCATCGCCGCTGGTTGGTCGGCGCGCCGCCACGACCGCGGCTACCAGGCGCTGACCAAGGGCCTGGTCGCGATCGCCGCGGGCGACGCCAAGGCGGCGCAGCGCTTCGGCCGCGATTCGGGCCGCCTGCTCGACAACCCGCTGAACCTGCTGGTGCTGGCGCAATCGGCGCGGCTCACCGGCGACGAGACCGGCGCGCGGCGCCATTTCCAGGCCATGCTCGTGCATCCCGAGACCGAGTTCCTCGGCCTGCGCGGCCTGTTGGTGCAGGCGACCAACGCGGGTGACTGGGAAGCCGCGCTGGGCTATGCGCGGCGCGCCTACGCGCTCAGGCCCGAGACCGAATGGGTCGGCAACGCGCTGTTCGACCTCCAAGCCCGCGCCGGCGACTGGCGCGCGGCGCAGAAGACGCTCGAGGCGGCGGTCCGGCGCAAGCATGTCGCCGCTGGCCACGCGCCGCGCCGCCGCGCGGTATTGCTCGCCGAGCGCGCCCGCGCGGCCTATGGCGACGGCGAGGAGGCCGCGGCGCTCGGCCTGGCGCGTGAGGCGCACAAGCTGGCGCCGTCGCTGACCGCCGCCGCGGCACTCGCCGCCGGGTTGCTGGCGAAAACGGGCAAGAAGCGCGCGGCGGCCAAGGTGATCGAGGCGGCGTGGCGCCTCGCGCCGCACGGCGAGTTGGCAGCCGCTTACGCCGCGCTCGGCGCCGGCGAGAGCGCGCTGGAGCGCGTCAAGCGCCTCGAGCGCCTGCACGCCCTCAACGCGGACCATCCCGAGAGCCACCTGGCGCTCGCCCAAGCCGCGCTCGACGCCGAGCTCTGGGGCGCCGCGCGCAACCACCTGCTGGCGGCCGCCGACCGGCAACCGTCACAGTGCGTCTACCGCCTGCTGGCCACCGCCGAGGAGCGCGATTCGGGCAGCGCCGAGGCGGTGCGCAACTGGCTGATGAGCGCCGCCTCGGCGCCGCCCGATCCGGCCTGGCTGTGCGACAAATGCGGCGACGCGGCGGCCGAATGGAGCGCGCGCTGCGAGGCCTGCGGCGCCTTCGACAGCTTAGGTTGGAAACTGCCGCCGACGCCCGCGCATCTCTCGGCGGCGCCGGTTACCACGCCGCTGCCGCGCGCCGACGACGCACCGCTTCCGTCGGCCTCGATCGCGCCGCCGGGTGCCGTTGACGACATCGCGACGCGGGAGTAGCTTGGCGCCCGTGCCGAAGTAGCTCAGGGGTAGAGCAACTGATTCGTAATCAGTAGGTCCGCGGTTCGAATCCGCGCTTCGGCACCATATTTTTCAATAGGTTACGTGAATCTCTTCTTCACCATCTTTTGACCGAGTGACCTTAAAGTGAGCTGACTATTTCACTTCACAGGTCGCTCACATACTCATTTTGTCGACCGGCTCGGGCGGCTCCTTCCGAACGAAATTGTGATTTGGCAGGCTGTGTTGCGCCTGATCACCAAGACCAAACGCGTGCCTTACTCAGTTATCCAAGGGGGTAGCGTATGGGCCACCCGGGGGTCTATGGATACGTTTGTATGAACCGCGCTACGAGATCAATTATTTGGTTGGTACCATTGATCGGTCAAATTCGACGAATTCTCGGACATTGACGTTTAGTTTTCCGGCTGCCTCATTCCGAGGTCCGCTTTCGAGCGGTATGCCGACATGGAATGCCTTGTCCCGCGATCCAGTGTCTCTGAGGTCTGCTTACGAGTGGAAACCGGACATTGCAGCGTGGTTCGTCTAACGTCAGCTTCTAGCCGAGGGTGTTGAAGAAGTTGTTCGATCGGTCGGGGTTGCTGTGATTCCCTGCTTGTGATGATTTGAGCAGGGGATCGAAGCGATGATGGGCGAACCTGTTGGTCGACAAGACCGTCTATTCTATGCGTTCGATCTCGAGGCTATGGTACCGGCCGATCATTTGTTGCGCCGGATCGATGCGGCTTTGGACCTGAGCTGGCTGCGCGGCGAGCTGAAGACCCATTACAGTCACCTGGGCTGCCCGTCGGTCTGTCCCGAGCTGATGGTCCGGATGCTGATTGTTGGCTACTGCCATTCGATCCGTTCGGAGCGGCGGCTGTGCCAGGAGGTGAAGGTGAACCTGGCGTACCGCTGGTTCTGCGGCTTAGGCTTGGAGGACAAGGTTCCCAACCATTCGACGTTTTCGGTGAACCGGCACGGCCGGTTCCGCGCGAGCGATCTGCTGCGCAAGGTCTTCGAGGATGTCGTGCGGCGCTGCATGACGGCGGGTCTGGTCGGTGGCGAGGGCTTTGCCGGGGACGCCTCGGTGATCGAGGCCAATGCCAGCCGTTATCAGCGCATCGAGGGCTCGGAGGTCGATTGGACGGCCGAGCAGCGAGCCAGTCGCCCGGTGAGTGAGTACCTGGCCGCGCTGGAGAGCGAGAACCCGCCGACCGACCCCGTGCGCGAGCCCAAGGCGATGTCGCCGAGCGACCCCGCGGCGGCCTGGACGACGCGTGGGCGCGCCAAGGTGATGTTCGGCTACAGCCTCAACTATCTGATCGACACCGGCCACGCCGTCATCGTCGATGTCGAGGCGACGCCGACGCGCATCTCGAAAGAAGTCGTGGCCACCGAGACGATGATCGAGCGCACGCAAGAGCGCTTCGCGCTCAAGCCCGAGCGCCTGGCCGGCGATGTCGCCTATGGCACGGGCGAGATGCTCGGCTGGCTTCTCGACCATGACATCGCGCCGCACATCCCGGTCTGGGACAAGAGCGAACGCGACGATGGCATCTTCTCACGGGCCGACTTCATCTACGACGAGGCGCGCGACCGCTACATCTGTCCCGGCGGCAAGGCCTTGACGACCACCGGCAATCTCCACTCCGACAACACCTATCGCTATCGCGCCAGCAAGCGTGATTGCGACGCCTGCGCGCTGAAGCCGAGATGCTGTCCCGACACAGCGGCGCGCCGGGTCCCGCGCGAGGTGAACGAGGCGGCTCGTGACCACACCCGCGCCTTGATGGAGACCGAGGCTTACGCGGCGTCGCGCACGGAACGTAAGAAGATCGAAAGGCTCTTCGGCGAGGCCAAGCACATTCTCTCGATGGTTCGCCTGCGATTGCGGGGCCTGACCGGCGCCCGCGACGAGTTCCTGCTGACCGCCACCGTCCAGAACCTGAGACGCCTCGTCAATCACACCACGAGACCGCCACCACGGCCCATGATGGCTTGATCCATGCCGCAAAGCCTCATCCAACCAAGCCATAGGCGCAAAACCGCCTCGGCAGCGCGCCAAGGCGGAAACGAAAACATTTGCTGCTTCTATAAGCCGACACCGGAACGCCGTTCCGATACGACTTCTTCAACACCCTCGGCTATGTGTGGACGGCCCCGGTTTGGCAAGGGTTGTTTTGACGGTGATGCAAGTTGGTCGGGTGCGGCTATGTGTTCGGCCTGTTTGCGCGATACGACGATCGCTGGCCCTAATGCGATCCGCGGATCGGGTCCCAACTAAACCCACGAGCTCAGTGGCTCCGTAGCCAAGACGGGTTTCTCCGATCCCCGGTGTTCGACCGGTCTTGCATTACCTCACGATCACCCTGCCAAAGGGTTTAAGGCGTCTGTCTCAAGCGGCGGTGACTGCTGGCTGACGGTAGGTTCCACCGTTGGCGAGCAGCGCCCAGGCGGTTCGTGCGTTCTTGTTGGCCAGCGCCACGGCGGCGAGCTTGGTCGGTTTGCGCGCCATGAGATCGCCCAGCCAAGGGTTCTTCTCGAAGTTTGATCTTCGCCCGTGGCGTATCACCGTCATGGCGCCGGCGACGAGCAGCCACCGGAGGTAGTGGTCACCCGCCTTGGAGATGCGGCCGAGCCGCTGCTTGCCGCCGGTCGAGGTCTGTCTGGGCACCAGACCGATCCAAGCCGCCAGTTCACGCCCCGATCTGAACACCGAAGGGTCGGCGATCGAGGCCGCCAGCGCGCTCGCAGTGATTGGCCCGATGCCGGGTATGGTCGCCAGACGCTGGCTGACCTCGGTCGCTCGATGCCAGGCATGAATGCGCTGCTCGGTGGTGGTGATCTCACGCTCCAGCGATAACAACTGCCGCGCCAGTCCTTCCAGGCATGTTCGTGCCAATGGCGGGATGCGCTCATCGCCCTCATCAGCGATGACCGCGAGGAGTTCCTTCACCTGCGGCAGCCCGACCCGGGCGACGACCCCGAACTCCGCCATGTGCGCGCGGATCGCGTTGACCAGCATGGTCCGCTGCCGAACCAGGAGTTCGCGCGTCCGGTGGTCCATCAACACGCTCTGCTGCGCGGCCGTCTTGACCGCCACGAAACGCATCGATGGCCGCGTTACCGCTTCGCAGATCGCTTCGGCATCCGCCGCGTCGTTCTTGTTGCGCTTGACGTAGGGCTTCACGTAAGCCGCCGGCATGATGCGCACCTCATGGCCAAGCGCCCCGAGTTCCCGCGCCCAATGGTGCGACGTCGCGCAGGCCTCGATACCGACCAGACAAGCCGGCTGCTTGCTGAAGAACGGCACAACCTGGCGGCGCCTCAGTTGCCGGCGGATCACGGTCTCGCCTGAGACATCGACCCCGTGAACCTGGAAAACGTTCTTCGCAAGATCAAGTCCGATCGTGTTAACCTCGGTCATAGGACGGCTCCTTTGTACGTGATCAGCCAACAGCTACCACTTCTGGCACCTAGATGCCGCGTGGGGCCGTCCACCCCATTATGAGCAGACATTAGGCTCGCTGCGCTGCGACGTCTGCTTTCCGCTCGGAAGCGGACGTGCATGTCATGAAAATTGGAAGCCGCACGTATTAGGTCCGGTTACCGCCCGAAAGCGGACGTCGCGCACCTACGTCGCTAATGTCTGCTGCTGACCCAGCCTGTGTGAAAACGTCGATGGTGTTATGATTCTCTTGTGCTTTGGCGGGAGGGTCTGATGAAGCGTTTTGTGGAGGGTGTCGATCGCAGCCAGGGCACGTTGTTTCCCGAGCGCCTGGAAGACTGGATCGGCGAGGACACCCCGGTTCGGGCGATCGACGTCTTCGTCGATGAGCTCGATCTTGGGGGTCTCGGGTTCGACCGGGTCGCGCCGCTGGCGACCGGCAGGCCGGCCTATCATCCTTGCGATTTGTTGAAGCTCTACATCTACGGCTATCTCAACCGGGTTCAGTCGAGCCGTCGGCTCGAGAGGGAGGCCGGGCGCAATGTGGAAGTGATGTGGCTGGTCGGCCGGCTGGCGCCGGATCACAAGACGATCGCCGACTTCCGCAAGGACAACGGCTGCGATCCGCAAGGTCTGCGCCCGGTTCGTCGCCCTGTGCCGGCAACTGGGGCTGTTCGCCGAGGCGAGCGTGGCGATCGATGGCGCCAAGTTCAAGGCGGTCAACAGCCGGGACAGGAACTTCACGCGGGCCAAGATGGCGCGGCGGGTGGCGCAGATCGAGGAGAGCGTTGCACGCTATCTGCAGCAACTCGACAGCGCCGACCGGCAAGAGCCGTCGCTGGCGCGCACGACCAAGACGACTCGTCTGGCCGACAAGATTGCGATCCTCAAGGAGGAGATGCGGCGCCTGAAGGCGCTTGAAGTCGAGAGGCGTGCGAGCCCGGACCAGCAGAGCTCTCTGAGCGATCCCGATGCCCGCTCGATGGCGACGAGCGGCCGGGGTTCCGGCGTGGTGGGCTACAACGTTCAGGCCGCCGTCGACACCAAGCATCACCTGATCGTTGCCCACGAGGTGACCAATCAGGGCACCGACCGCGCCCAGCTCTCAGCCATGGCGAAGCGGACCAAGGCGGCTCTGGAGACCGACGAGTTGGATGTCGTTGCCGATCGCGGCTACTACAACGGCAAGGAGATTCTGGCCTGCGATGAGGCCGGCATCACCGTCACGTTGCCTAAGCCGCTGACCTCGGGAGCCAAGGCCAAGGGCCGCTTCGGCAAACAGGACTTCGTCTATCTGGCCGCCGACGATGTCTATCGCTGCCCGGCCGGCGAGCGTTTGGTCTACCGCTTCACCAGCCAGGAGAGTGGGCTGAGCATGCGGCGCTACTGGACCAACGCCTGTCAGGGATGCGCCATCAAGCATCGCTGCACCACGGCCAAGCAGCGCCGCATCACCCGTTGGCAGCACGAACACATTCTCGAGGCCGTCGAGAGGCGGCTCGACGAGCACCCGGAGGCGATGCGTCGGCGGCGCGAGACGGCCGAGCAACCCTTCGGCACCCTCAAGGCCTGGATGGGCGCGACGCACTTCCAGATGAAGACGCTGAAGCGGGTGAGGACCGAGATGGCCTTGCACGTGCTGGCCTACAATCTCAAGCGCGTCATGAACATCATGGGCATCGACCCGCTGATCGCGGCGATCAGGACGGCATAGCGCCCCTGCGCCGACAATTACGCCCATACCCGGCCACATCGCGGCTCACAACGGCGCCAGCCGGCCGAAAAGCCCGCACGAGCGGCGAAAATCCATAATCCCGGAAAACACGTCCCGACTGATCATCCAAACCCAAAGACGCGCCACACAGAAATAGCAGCAAACGTTCTCACACAAACTGGACCCAAAGCGGACCTCTTCTTTCTCCAATTGGAGTGACTGCTTTTGACCCCGACGAGATGTATCTGGTCCTGGCGGCTTTTCACGGGATCTAGACATTTATACAAGAGAAACTGGTCCGGTGCTATGATGGGCCCATGTCACAGATCGAATCTCTTTTCGTCACCCGTCTCTACCGCTCTGCCCTGTCCGAGTTCTGCAAGGCGCCGGATGCGGCCGAGCTTGAAACCTCCTGCCTGTCGATTGCCGATGATGATAAGGCCGGGCAGGTATGGTGCGAGGAACATGATTATCCGGGTTATACCAGCTATGCCTCGCTGGACGATCTGGCTTGGCGGTTTCCGATCTTCAAGGATCTGGTCCCGGTGCTCGATAAACATGTCGCGACCTTTGTCAAGGACTTGCAATTCGATCTGGACGGCAAGAAGGTCAGGCTGAATAGTCTGTGGATCAACATCTTGCCCGAAGGCGGCGTGCATACGTCGCATTTGCATCCCCATAGCGTGATCAGCGGCACCGCCTATGTCACGGTGCCGAACGGCGCAAGTGCCATCAAGTTCGAAGACCCGCGGTCGGCAATGATGATGGCGGCACCGGAGCGCGAGGTCGAAGCACGGAACGAACTGCGCAAGTTCATCTATGTCGTGCCCCAGGCAGGCGAGGTTTTGCTTTGGGAAAGCTGGCTACGCCACGAAGTTCCTCAGAACAAGGCCGATGAGGAACGCATCAGCATCAGTTTCAATTATGGCTGGGAGTGACGTGCCCGTGGAGGGTTGTCCCGTCCACACATGGCTATGTGTGGACGGCCCCGATTTGGCAAGGGTTGTTTTGACGGTCATGCAAGTTGGTCGGGTGCGGCTATGTGTCCGGCCTGTTGATGCGGTGCTCTTGACCGCTGGCCCTAATGCGATCCGCGGGATCGGGTCCCAACTAAACCCACGAGCTCAGTGGCTCCGTAGCCAAGACGGGTTTCTCCGATCCCCGGTGTTCGACCGGTCTTGCATTACCTCACGATCACCCTGCCAAAGGGTTTAAGGCGTCTGTCTCAAGCGGCGGTGACTGCTGGCTGACGGTAGGTTCCACCGTTGGCGAGCAGCGCCCAGGCGGTTCGTGCGTTCTTGTTGGCCAGCGCCACGGCGGCGAGCTTGGTCGGTTTGCGCGCCATGAGATCGCCCAGCCAAGGGTTCTTCTCGAAGTTTGATCTTCGCCCGTGGCGTATCACCGTCATGGCGCCGGCGACGAGCAGCCACCGGAGGTAGTGGTCACCCGCCTTGGAGATGCGGCCGAGCCGCTGCTTGCCGCCGGTCGAGGTCTGTCTGGGCACCAGACCGATCCAAGCCGCCAGTTCACGCCCCGATCTGAACACCGAAGGGTCGGCGATCGAGGCCGCCAGCGCGCTCGCAGTGATTGGCCCGATGCCGGGTATGGTCGCCAGACGCTGGCTGACCTCGGTCGCTCGATGCCAGGCATGAATGCGCTGCTCGGTGGTGGTGATCTCACGCTCCAGCGACAGCAACTGCCGCGCCAGTCCTTCCAGGCATGTTCGTGCCAATGGCGGGATGCGCTCATCGCCCTCATCAGCGATGACCGCGAGGAGTTCCTTCACCTGCGGCAGCCCGACCCGGGCGACGACCCCGAACTCCGCCATGTGCGCGCGGATCGCGTTGACCAGCATGGTCCGCTGCCGAACCAGGAGTTCGCGCGTCCGGTGGTCCATCAACACGCTCTGCTGCGCGGCCGTCTTGACCGCCACGAAACGCATCGATGGCCGCGTTACCGCTTCGCAGATCGCTTCGGCATCCGCCGCGTCGTTCTTGTTGCGCTTGACGTAGGGCTTCACGTAAGCCGCCGGCATGATGCGCACCTCATGGCCAAGCGCCCCGAGTTCCCGCGCCCAATGGTGCGACGTCGCGCAGGCCTCGATACCGACCAGACAAGCCGGCTGCTTGCTGAAGAACGGCACAACCTGGCGGCGCCTCAGTTGCCGGCGGATCACGGTCTCGCCTGAGACATCGACCCCGTGAACCTGGAAAACGTTCTTCGCAAGATCAAGTCCGATCGTGTTAACCTCGGTCATAGGACGGCTCCTTTGTACGTGATCAGCCAACAGCTACCACTTCTGGCACCTAGATGCCGCGTGGGGCCGTCCACCCCATTAATCCCGGAAATTAGAAAGGGCGGGCCGCAACGTCCGCTTTCCGCTCGTTAGCAGACCCTCGCGCCGAGGAATTCAGAAATCCGGCAGTCAATGTCTGGTTCGCGCGACAAAGCAGACGTTGGAGGCGACACCGTCTAACGTCTGCTGGTGACCCAGACTGTGTAAAAACGTCGATGGTGTTATGATTCTCTCGTGCTTTGGCGGGAGGGTCTGATGAAGCGTTTTGTCGAGGGTGTCGATCGCAGCCAGGGCACGTTGTTTCCGGAGCGCCTGGAAGACTGGATCGGCGACGACAACCCGGTTCGGGCGATCGACGTCTTCGTCGATGAGCTCGATCTTGGCGGCCTCGGGTTCGACCGGGTCGAGCCGCTGGCGACCGGCAGGCCGGCCTATCATCCTTGCGATTTGTTGAAGCTCTACATCTACGGCTATCTCAACCGGGTTCAGTCGAGCCGTCGGCTCGAGAGGGAGGCCGGGCGCAATGTGGAAGTGATGTGGCTGGTCGGCCGGCTGGCGCCGGATCACAAGACGATCGCCGACTTCCGCAAGGACAACGGCCGTGCGATCCGCAAGGTCTGCGCCCGGTTCGTCGCGCTGTGCCGGCAACTCGGGCTGTTCGCCGAGGCGAGCGTGGCGATCGATGGCTCGAAGTTCAAGGCGGTCAACAGCCGGGACAGGAACTTCACGCGGGCCAAGATGGCGCGGCGGGTGGCGCAGATCGAGGAGAGCGTTGCGCGCTATCTGGACCAGTTGGACAGCGCCGACCGGCAAGAGCCGTCGCTGGCGCGCACGACCAAGACGACTCGTCTGGCCGACAAGATCGCGATCCTCAAGGAGGAGATGCGGCGCCTGAAGGCGCTTGAAGTCGAGCGGCGTGCGAGCCCGGACCAGCAGATCTCTCTGAGCGATCCCGATGCCCGCTCGATGGCGACGAGCGGCCGGGGTTCCGGCGTGGTCGGCTACAACGTTCAGGCCGCCGTCGACACCAAGCACCACCTGATCGTCGCCCACGAGGTGACCAATCAGGGCACCGACCGCGCCCAGCTCTCAGCCATGGCGAAGCGGACCAAGGCGGCTCTGGAGACCGACGAGTTGGATGTCGTTGCCGATCGCGGCTACTACAACGGTAAGGAGATTCTGGCCTGCGATGAGGCCGGCATCACCGTCACATTGCCTAAGCCGCTGACCTCTGGAGCCAAGGCCAAGGGCCGCTTCGGCAAACAGGACTTCGTCTATCTGGCCGCCGACGATGTCTATCGCTGCCCGGCCGGCGAGCGTTTGGTCTACCGCTTCACCAGCCAGGAGAGGGGGCTGAGCATGCGGCGCTACTGGACCAACGCCTGTCAGGGATGCGCCATCAAGCATCGCTGCACCACGGCCAAGCAGCGCCGCATCACCCGCTGGCAGCACGAGCATGTTCTCGAGGCCGTCGAGAGGCGGCTCGACGAGCACCCGGAGGCGATGCGTCGGCGGCGCGAGACGGCCGAGCATCCCTTCGGCACCATCAAGTCCTGGATGGGCGCGACGCATTTCCAGACGAAGACGCTGAAACGGGTGAGGACCGAGATGGCCCTGCACGTGCTGGCCTACAATCTCAAGCGCGTCATGAACATCACGGGCATCGACCCGCTGATCGCGGCGATGAGGACCGCATAGGCCTCTCTGCGCCGCAAATTGCGCCCATATCCGGCCAAATCGCAGCTCACACCGGCGCCAGCCGGCCGACAGGTCCGCACGAGTGGCGAAAATCCTTAATCCCGGAATACCCGCCGCGACGGATCATCGAAGCCAAAGACGCGCCGTACAGATCACGCAGCAAACGTTCTTACACAGTCTGGACCCGAAGTCGACCTTGAGCAGGTCAATTCAAACGCTTTGCATGGCGTTCACAATCGCCCTTGTCAGTGTCAGAAAGCGGCAGCAGACGTCGCCCTCAGGGTCCAGCCGCAAGACATCGGCCTTGAAAGCTTCTTGTTTGAGGCCGCCCCAAGCAACGACAGTGCCCTCGAGTGTTTCACCCGGGCGCACAGGGCGATGGAAGCCGCTGATCTGAAATCCGCCAATCGACCAGTCGGTGGTCTTGTAATTGTGATCCTCGAAGCGAAGTGTCAGCCGCGGCATCACGTGACGTGAATGTTGACGCTGCTCGCGCCCGCCGGGGAACTTTGGATTGCTCTTCTCCCGCCCCATCCCCAACTGCCTCTTTGCGGCTCATGTTGACCGAGAATCCTCAGATGACCTAGTGTCCCGATTCCGAAGTTCGCATGATTTTCGCCTGCTGTTCAGCGATTTCGATTGTTCGGAGGCAGAAGCGCTGGATGGCGCCGAGGATGTCATCGGCGGATTTGGTCCATTTGAAGGGTTTGGGGTTCTGGTTTGTCGTGTCGATGTAGTCGAGGATGGTGCGCTCCAACTCCTTGGTGGAGCGATGGACGCCGCGCCTGATCTGCTTGTCGGTCAGCAGCCCGAACCAGCGCTCGACCTGGTTCAGCCAGGAGGCGCTGGTGGGTGTGAAATGGGCCTGCCAGCGCGGCCGTTTGGCGAACCAGTCGCGGATCGCCTTGGTCTTGTGGGTCCCGTAGTTGTCCATGACGATGTGGATGTCGAGATCAGCAGGGACGTTCGCCTCGACGAGGTCGAGGAATTTGCGGAACTCTCGGGCCCGATGGCGCGGGAAACATTTGCCGATGATCTCTCCCGTGGCGATGTCGAGGGCCGCGAAGAGAGAGGTCGTGCCGTGGCGCTTGTAGTCGTGGCTGCGCCGCTCCGCCTGCCCGGGGCGCATCGGCAAGAGGGGCTGGGAACGGTCCAGGGCCTGGATCTGGCTCTTTTCGTCGACACAGAGAACCAGGGCACGATCCGGCGGCGCCAAATACAGACCGACGATGTCGCGGACCTTCTCCACGAAGAAGGGATCGCTCGACAGCTTGAAGGTCTCCGAGCGATGCGGCTGCAAGCCGAAGGCCCGCCAGATGCGATGAATGGTCGAGGGCGCGTGGCCGCTCGCCCGCGCCATCGAGCGAAGGCTCCAATGGGTCGCGTCCGGCGGCGTCTCTTCCAGCGTCAGCCGGACCGCTTCCGCGATGGCGTCATCGCCGATTTGACGCGGCGCGCCGGGGCGGGGTTCGTCGTACAGACCGTCGAGGCCCTCCGCCGCATAGCGGCGACGCCACTTGCCCACGGTGTCCGCGCTCGCCTCGAGACGAACGGCGATCTCCTTGTTCTCCAACCCTTCCGCCGCCGCCAAGACGATCCGAGCCCGCCGCGCAAGCCCCTGCGACGTCTTGCGACGACGAGACAGCGCCTCCAATTCGGCGCGCTCGTCATCGCTCAAAGAGATCGTCACCGCCACTCTCGCCATCAATCGCGCCTCCTAAAAACAAATAGAGACATAATCATATCAATTTATCGATCAGGACACTAGCCCGTGCGCGCGTGGGTGTTCGACTCTGTTTCGCTTTCTTAGCCATTCGCCGCCGCGGCCTTACGCATCTCGAGGATACGCTCGTAGGCGTCATTAATCCGCATCATACGTGATGTCAATGGCGGAGCAAAAAGGGACCACCTCGGCGGTGTAAGAAGGGACCGCTTGGCGGCTGCGGGCTTGTCCCCGTAGTCCACGGGAGGGCCCCGCGCGCGACGCGGCGTGCCCTCAACAGGCTGACGCGGCGGCGCGCGCGGGAGGGACCTGTGGGCCCACGGGGTCAAGCGTGGGCTGGGTGGTCGGTTCAGTTAGCAGTCGGGGTTTGACGCCTGCGGCTCTGGTTGAGCCTGTAGCTGTCACCGTTCATCTCGAGGATGTTGACGTGGTGGGTGAGGCGATCGAGGAGCGCGCCGGTGAGGCGCTCGGAGCCGAACACCTCGGTCCATTCGTCGAAGGGCAGATTGGTAGTGACCAGGGTCGAGCCCCGCTCGTAGCGTTGGCTGAACACCTCGAACAACAGCTCGGCGCCGGTCTTCGACAGCGGCACGAAGCCGAGTTCGTCGACGATCAGAAGCTTGTAGGTGGCGAGCTTCTTCTGGAACCTCAGCAGCTGCTTGTCATCGCGGGCCTCGATGAGTTCGTGGACCAGCGCGGCGGCGGTGATGAAGCCGACCGAGAGGCCCTTCTGGCAGGCCGCCAGGCCGAGACCGAGGGCGATGTGGGTCTTGCCGGTCCCACTGTTGCCGAGCGCGATGAGGTTCTCGCGGCGCTCGATGTACTCGCAGCGGGCCAGCTCCAGGACCAGCGCCTTGTTGAGCGAGGGGATGACCTTGAAGTCGAAGCTGTCGAGGCTCTTGACCACGGGGAAGCGCGCCGCCTTGATGCGCCGCTCGACCATGCGGCGCTCGCGGTCGATCAGCTCGAGCTCGGCGAGTCTCAACAGGTAGCGGACGTGATCGACGCCTTCCGAGGCGCACTGCCGGGCGATCTTGTCGTACTCGCGCAGGAAGGTCGGCAGCTTCAGCGTCTTGAGGTGGTGGGCGAGCAGCACTTGCGGTGTGTCGGTCATGCGCCGAGCCCCGACAGCAGGCTCATGTACGACTTGGCGGACGTCATCGCGACCCGGGCGCGCGGCAGATACGGATAGACGTCGAGGTTGAGCCTGGGCGGCCGCCGCTCGATGCGGCACAGTACCAGGTGCTTCACCGCATCAAAGCCGATTGCGCCGAGCCGCAGGGCGTCGCCGACCGCACCCTCGACCTCCTCGAGCCGGAAGGTCTCCAGTAGACGGAGCACCTGGACGTACTCGCGCTTGCCTGCCTTGCCCATACGAGCTTCGAGGAGCCGCCGCAGAGTGATGAAGGCCTCGGGCAGGTCCCAGCCCGCCAATGGCGCGGCCTGGTCGAGGGCGCCGATCTTCTGCTCGATCAAGGGCAGGTAATGCAGCGGGTCGAAGATCAGGTCCTCGCTGTCGTAGGACCGGCGGTGCCGGGCGATCACCTCGGCCCCGCAGCTGATCACCACCTCATCGACGTAGCCCCGGATGAGCACCTCACGGTGGCCGTAGGCCACGGGCACGGAATAGTCGTTGCTGCGGTAACGCACCAGCGACAGCGAACTCGCCCGTCCAGGGCGCTTATCGCAGGCATCATAGGGAGCAGGCGGCAATGGCAAGAGAACTTGACGATCCCGCTCGAGACGCTCGCCGATGGTCTCCTTGTGGCCCCGCAGCCGCGCCGCCTGGCGCCGGCGGCACTGTTCGGCGAGAGCATCGTTGAGGGCCGCGAAGCTCTCGGCACGCGGGACGGGGACCAGGAAGTTCCGCCGGATGAAGCCGACCAGTCCCTCGACCTTGCCCTTGTCGTTGCCCTTGCCCGGCCGGCCGAACCTGTCCTCGAACAGATAGTGGGACTGAAGCTCCGTGAAGACGCGCGTTCGCTGCCGCTTCCCATCGCCCAGGATCCGGGCAACCGCCAGCTTGGTGTTGTCGTACAGGATGGATCGGGGGACGCCGCCGAAGAAGGCAAACGCCGCGTTGTGGCCATCGCAGAATGCTTCGGTCGTCTCCGCCGGATAGGCCGCAACAAAGCAACCATCACTGTGGGGAAGGTCGAAGGCAAGGAAGTGGATCTTCCGTAACGCGCCGCCGATCACCGCCATCGCTTCGCCGAAGTCCGCCTGGGCGTGACCGGGGGAATGGGAGAGTGGCACGAACACCTCACGCGACCGAAGCCCCTGCTCACGAACGTAGTCCTTCACGATGGTGTAGCCGCCCGTGAAACCGTACTCGTCCCGGAGGCGGTCGAAGATGCGCTTCGCAGTGTGCCGTTGCTTGCGGTGGCTGGTCCGATCGTCTTCCAAGATCCGATCGATGATTCCCGTGAACGGACCCAGCTTTGGCCGCCTCGGCGGCGCGCTTCGGCGATACCCTGGCGGCACCGAGAACGACAGCATCTTACGGACCGTCTTGCGGTCTACACCAAACACCCGCGAGGCCTCGCGGGTGCTCATCCCCTCGACATGACACGCCCGCCGAACCCGTGCGTACAACTCCACCCGATACATCCCCCCCGCCTTCCAGTCAGAGCAACCCTGACAGAAGGCTATACGCGGTCCCATTTTGGTCCGCCGCAGCCGGATCGACCGGCCGCTTCAGTGGGGGATTATTGCTCTGCCGTTCTCAGTCGCGCCGCACGACGTCGACGAGGTCATGATGGGCGACATCGCCCAGACCAACGACGCGCATGTTACGCTCTCGATCGAGGCGATCTCGCACACGCCGATCGAACGCATCGACGTGCTCAACGGCGCCGAGACGGTGGCGACGCTGCGCGGCTTCGGCGCGGCGGACCTGGGCCAGCGCATCCGCGTCGTTTGGGGCGGCGCCGAGTACCGCGGCCGCGGCCGCGACACCCACTGGCGGGGCGAAGCGCGCTTTACCGGGGCCCGGATCGCGCGCATGGCCTAGATCAACGCCTGGAACCACGAGAAGCTGCTCGAGCTGCGCGGCGGCGACACGGTGGCGTGGGAGGCGATCACGACGGGTAATTTCGGCGGCTTCGACGCCTGGCTCGAGCCCGGCGCGGCAGGCCGTCTCGAGATCGAGACCAACCTGGTCTCGGGCGCAGCGGCTCTCGCCGACATCGGCCTCGACGACATCGTCTACGAGGCCGGCGGGCTGGAGCGGCGCATCGTGATGTTCCGCCTGCCCGAGGACAACCGGTGTCTCGAGCTCAATGAGACGATCACGCTGCCCTTGAAACCCCGAGGCGACAACCCGATCTGGCTGCGCGTCACCACCGAGGACGGCTTCAACGCCTGGTCGAGCCCGATCTTCCTCTACCGCGAAGAGGGCTGAGCGGCGGTAGCCTCACCGCAATTTTGTAATCAGCCCGCGACTGCGGGCCGCCGACCGTTCGGCGGAAGCATGCGCGGCGATTGAGCGCAGGCCATCTTTACGCAGTAAAGATGGCCGCAATAAAACTCTATCCCAGGCGTTCCTTGACGTCGGCGGCGAAGTCCTCGTAGCGGCGCAGCGGCGTGACGTCGATGTGAACGTGCTGGCCGTGCTCCTGCATGATCGGCAGGTCGAACGAGATCTGGTCGAGCATGTCGGGCGATTCGACGTCCACGACAGCGATGACGCGGCGCTCGCCGACGCATTTCCACAGATCGACCACGACACCGGCCTCCTTGGCGCCGAGCGCGGCATCGGCCTCGCGCGCCCAGATCGCGAACAGGTCCTTCTGGCTCATCGAGTCCGGATATTCGACGTTGAAATCCAGGTGAAACAGCATCGAACGCCTCCCCTCATTGATTTTGATTGTTGTCGGCGGCCTACGATGACGGACAGGCGCGCGTACGCGCAAGCCAATTGTGGCACACGCCGGGGCGCTGTGGTCTTCTGACGCGGGAGGATGCGCAGATGCCCAATGTCGAGTTCCTGTTTCTCAACCGCGCCGAGGTCGAGGCCCTGGCACCGCCGATGGCCGAGGTGATCGACATCGTCGAGGCCGGGCTGGCGGCCCACGGCCGCGGCGAGGTGGTACTGCCGCCGAAGAGCCATATCCTCCTGGACGACCGCTACAACGGCCATTTCAACGTGCTCGCGGGCTATGCCGGACCGATCGACACGGCGGGCGTCAAGGTGGTCGGCGATTACGTCGACAACTGGCGCCACGGCCTGCCCTCCGAGGTCGCGCTGCTGACGCTCTACGACCCGCGAACAGGCGTGCCGCGCTGCCTGATGGACGCGACGGTGCTGACCTGGCTGCGCACCGGCGCGGTGACCGGCGTCGGCGCGCGGCACCTGGCGCGCGCGGGCGCCACGATCGTCGGCCATATCGGCGCGCGCGGCTCGGCGTTCGCCAACATCGCGGCGATCGCCGCCAACTTCGACCTCGCCGAAGTGCGCATCGCCAGCGCGCGGCCCGAGACCCGCGAGGCGCTCGCGGCGCGCGTCGAGGCCGAACTCGGCGTCCCCGCCAAGCCCGTCGAGAGCCCGGCGGAAGCGGCCGAGGGCGCCGACATCGTCGTCGAAGCCACGCGGCTCGAAGAACCGCAGGTGCTCGTCCCCGCCGACGCCGTCGCGCCCGGCGCGCTGCTTGTCAGCTACGGCTGGGTCATGGCGGTCGACCCGGCGCTCGCGACCGGCGTCGACAAGCTGGTCGTCGACGACTGGGACCAATGCACCAAGGGCGGCACCTTCCAGCCGCTGATCGAGGCGGGTGACCTGGCCCGTGCCGGCGTCCACGCCGAGATCGGCGAGATCGCGGCGGGAACCAGGCCGGGCCGCGAGAGCCCGGACGAGCGCATCACCTTCTGGCACCGCGGTTTCGCGATCAGCGATATCGTGCTCGGCCACGCAATCCACGAACGCGCGCTCGCCGCCGGCGCCGGCCAGCGCCTGACGCTGTGGCAGGGTTCGGACGAGTAGGCGCGGCGCGCCCGGGCGGCTACCATGTCGCCTCGATGCAGGGGCCGGAACGGACAGCATGGCCGCCAGAGAACCGTCGCGCTTCGACAAGTCGCATCCGCTGCGCATGTTCCCGACCTTCGTCTGGCGGGGCGAGGTCGCGGCGCAAACCCGCGACCCGCTCAACACGGGCATCGTCGGCGCGCTCGATAGCATGCGCAGCGCCTTGCCGCCGTCTTGCGATCTGAGTCGACTGTCGACTGGGTTCGGTCATCTGATTGTCGCGGAGAAGAGTAATGGTCATCCCTGTGCTATTTTTGTCTCCAGCGCATCGGTCGGCACCGCGGTCGTCTGTTTGTAGCAATCTACCGCGAAGAAGGTCGTATACCTTACAACGTCGGGATCATGGTCGAAGAGACGATCACAGACAGACTGGTATTCTTCCATATTGGTAAAATTTCCCAGGAGAACGGCGTCCACCTCGCCTGTCGTGCCGTAGGCATGATTGATGGCTGCTTCGTTCCGTATCTTTTTCGCAAAGGCTTCTCGTTTCTTCCGTCCATGGCCACTCGTCACGACGGTGATGATCGCTCTCAGCCCGCGTTCCAGTTTTCTCGGGTCGGCAAGGTAGACACAGCGCTCCAAGTGACCGCTGTTTCTCAGGCGCCGAACGCGGCGCAAGCAGGTGGAGGGCGAAGATCCGACGTGCTCCGCCAATTCTGACTGTGTCAGGGAACCTTCCCGCTGAAGGGCATCGAGAATTCTGACGTCAAGTCGGTCCATGGAGAGACTCCCCAAAAGTAGATCGTTTATGACGAATATCTCCATTATTTCGGAGAATTTGACCACACTTGTCAAGCACATCCCACTATCCTGCGCGGACGAGACGGTTGAAGCGATGCCGAATTGGCGAGGCGGGGCGTCAACTAGGGAAATTAAGCGGGCTGCATTCACCTATTTTCGAAAGGATACGTGGGTATGATTGGTTTTCAGGAAGCGGCTCTTGAGCATTCCGCGCGGCGGTTTGCGGCGCTCGACACCTACCTGACAACCGATGAAGTGGTCGCGCATCTACGCCCGGCAGAGTCGGTCTATTGCATATATCCTGAAGTCCTCAGAAACGCTGCCCAGCGTTTCGTCGCTGGATTCCCTGGGCATGTTCTATATGCCGTCAAGGCAAATCCGAAGCCGGAGATTATTCGAGAGCTTTACGCGGCTGGTGTGCGCCATTTCGATACGGCTTCTCTCCGCGAGATCGCGCTCGTAAAACAGCTCTGCCCGGATGCCCATTGCTATTTCATGGTGATCTGCAAGCTGACTGGGGCCGCGGAAAAGGCATTTTGGGACTACGGTGTTCGCCATTTTGTCGCCGACCATCGAAGTGAGGTGGAAAGACTCCTTACGTTTGCCGACGTGGACACGACCATCCACATTCGGATGAAAGCGTTCGATCCTGCATCGGTGTATGAGCTGTCAAGTAAGTTCGGTGCCGAGAACGATGAGGCGGCCCGCTTGCTTAAACGTGTTGCCGATGCTGGGCTGCGCCCTGGCTTGGCATTCAATGTTGGTTCGCTCTGCCGGCATCCAGATGCTTACCGTCGGGCCATTGCGGCGGCGAGCGATGTGGCAAAGGCGGCTGACGTCTCAATAGCGTCGATCGATGTTGGGGGAGGGTTCCCGACCGAGTATCCGGGCCTGGGCTCCCGTCCGATCGAAGAGTTTTTCTCAGCAATACGCTACGAGCTCGAAACTACAGATTGGCCCGAGGATTGTGTGGTTCTCTGCGAACCGGGACGTGCTCTCGTCGCCGAAGGCCAGTCACTGCTCGTACAGGTCATTCTCATAAAAGAAGACCTCGTGTTCTTGAACGATGGTGTTTATGGCAGCTTCAAGGAGCTCGATATCTCCGATAACGCCGTCGTATATCCACCAAGAGTCATTCGTCTCATGGGGACACCAGACGAGAAGACCAAGCCTTATTCAATCTCCGGACCGACCTGCGATTCGCTTGACCTGTTCCCGGCGAAAATAAATCTCCCGGTCGGCCTTGAGGTCGGTGACTGGATCGAATTTGGTCTCGCTGGGGCTTACACCAATTCAATGAGCTCCAGGTTCAACGGCCTCTACTCCGATCAGTGGGTCCGTATCGAAGGGGGGCGAGCCGTTCCGCCCAGCGGGTCACAGTCACGAACGTATGCAGCAGAGGCAGGGGGAATGGTCATGCCGAGAGTTTAGCCCAGCTAAACTCAGCCGTCAGCAATTTCGTTTTTCTCCGGCCGCATAAGGGGCCAGAACTGGCCAGGTTCAAGCTTCAAGGTGCGTCGCCATGCCTGTTCAATCAGATCGCTCCCTCCTTTGGCCGTGGTTTCTCGTGGGCTTCGGGTTCCTGGCGCTGGCCTTGGCCTTCTCCGCCAGGGCCGCGCTGGGCCTGATCATGCCTTTGTGGGACAGCGAGCTGGGCTGGTCCCGGAGTTTCGTGTCGGGCGCGGGCGCGGCGGCGCTGATCGTGATGGCCGGGATTGCGCCCTTCGCGGGCAGGTTGGTTGATCGATATGGCCCGCGTGTCGCCCTGACTGCCGGGCTCACGGCCCTCTCGGTCGGCTGCTTCCTGGTGGCGTTGACCAGCGACCGGATCGTCTTCTTGATTTCCTACAGCCTCATCTCCGCAGCGGGATTCGGGATTCTCGCGACCCACGTGGTGTCGACGGCGGTCGCCCGGACGTTTCGGCGCAACCGGGGTCTGGCCATCGGTGTTGCAACCTCAGGTGCGACAGCGGGCCAATTCGTCATCGTGCCGTTGATCGCTGCGATTCTGGCCTATGCCGGCTGGCGTTGGAGCTTTGCTGGGCTGGGGCTCGCGTCAATGCTGTTGGTTCCGATGCTCTGGTGGCTGCTGGCCACGCCAGGGTCAACCTCGGCCGGGTCCGAAAATGACCCAGCTCCGGACACAAGCCTTCTGTTTGACGTGGTCAGCCTCCTCAAGCGACCCGCCTTCCACGCGCTGTTTTGGAGTTTCCTGCTATGTGGCTTTACGACCACGGGCGTCATCGAGACCCATTTTCTGCCATACGCGTCATTCTCCGGCTTCGCCCCGCTGCCGAGCGCAACGGCTTACGGTTTGCTCTCTTTCGTGAATATGGCCGGGATGATCGGGGCCGGATGGCTCACCGACCGGATGAATCGACCCCTGCTGCTGGGAGTGATCTACATTCTGAGGGCTCTCACCTTCATTCTGCTGATAAACGTGGGTGCGAGCTTGGAGGCGCTATTTGTCTTCGCGGCGCTGTTCGGGGCCGTCGATTACGCCACGGTACCAGTGACCGCGAGCTTGGCCGCCAGCCATCTCGGGATCAGGGTCATGGGCCTCGCCATGGGAATGATCTCGGCCGGTCATTCCATCGGCGCCTTCTTGGGCGGCTACCTCTACGACCTCTACGCACGCTATGACTGGATTTGGATGAGCTCGCTGGGTCTGGCGGTTCTTGCTGCATTCATTGTGTTCCTACTACGGGATCGACCTGTCGTCATACCTGCTCCCGTAGTCGAGCCAAGAATCGGTGAACCGTCTGATTGAATTCGTCCGCCCTTTCGAGATTTGGCATGTGCCCAGCACCTTCGATCACCGCGAACTCTGATCCGGTAACGCGCTCACGTATGAACTCTGCGTCGACGATTGGGACCAATGCACCAAGGGCGGCACCTTCCAGCCGCTGATCGAGGCGGGTGACCTGGCCCGTGCCGGCGTCCACGCCGAGATCGGCGAGATCGCGGCGGGAACCAGGCCGGGCCGCGAGAGCCCGGACGAGCGCATCACCTTCTGGCACCGCGGTTTCGCGATCAGCGATATCGTGCTCGGCCACGCAATCCACGAACGCGCGCTCGCCGCCGGCGCCGGCCAGCGCCTGACGCTGTGGCAGGGTTCGGACGAGTAGGCTTGGCGTCAACCGCCCCGTCGCTGCCGCGACGGCGCGCAACGCTCAGCCGCCGCAAGCCGATTTGTATGCCTGCTCGAAAATGATGACCCAACCCGAGCCGTAGCCGCCCCGCATCATCTCGGCCATATCGCCGAATGCTTCCCAATTGCTGTGGGTGAGTTCGACCCGCGTTCGTTCGCCTTCAAGCGCGGTAAACCGCACTTCAACAAGGCTCGCGTTTTCTGCTGGCAACCCCATGTGAAAGTCCATGCTGATCGCGTCGTGCGGGTCGTATGACTTTATCGTGCCCCAATGGTGCTCGGTGTCATCGTGGCCGATCTCCACGATCTTGCCGCCCTGCTTCGGATCGACACGCAACGACTTGGCGGGCTTGCCGCCGCCCATCAGTGACATCGAGCGCTTGTCCAGCGGCCACCAACTGCCCATTTCGGTCACGAACACGTCGAATGCCTTTTCTTGGCCGCAGGGAACTTCGATTGTTTTGATAATCGGATCGAGCACTGTGTTCTCCTATTCGTTCTTCATGGGTCGCGCAATTTCAGCGCCATAAGCAGCCAAGGCATCCGACCAGAAAGCCTCCAGATACTGCCGCAGTTCATCCAACCCATCGCGCTTGATCGAATACAGGCGACGATTACCCTGTGGCTCAACACCGACCAACCTCGCGGCCTCAAGCACCTTCAGGTGTTGCGACACGGCAGGCCTGCTCACTGGCTGGCCTGCCGCCAAATCACCCACGGTCTTGGGCTGCGCGCGCAATGCCTCGAAAATATGTCGGCGGGTTGGGTCTGCCAATGCTGTGAAACCTTCTGCGTAAGCCATGGCTTCCCGTAAGTTTTGACTTACCAACATGTCAAGCCGTTTATTCTGGTAGTGGCGAAACGGCTCTTGCTTGCCGAATCCCACCGAGCTCGGCTGCGCGCCAGTATACAACGACGGGAGGCGGACGAACGCGCGCTGGCGGAAGGCGCGGGCCAGCGCCTGACGCTGTGGCAGGGTTCGGACGAGTAGGCACGGCGCGCCCGAGCGGCTACCATGTCGCCTCGATGCAGGGGCCGGAACGGACAGCATGGCCGCCAGAGAACCGTCGCGCTTCGAAGAATCGCATCCGCTGCGCATGTTCCCGACCTTCGTCTGGCGGGGCGAGGTCGCGGCGCAAACCCGCGACCCGCTCAACGCGGGCATCGTCGGCGCGCTCAACGAGATGAGGGGCGGCGCGCCCGCGCCCGGCGCGGCGTGGCAATCCGACCAGACGTTGCACGAACACGACGCGTTCGGCGAGCTGGTCGCCTGCGTCGACGAGGCGGCGGCCGCCGCGCTCGCGTACTTGAAGATCGGCCACGACGGCTTCGCGATCACGGCGTGCTGGGCCAATGTCAACGCGCCGGGCGCCGGCCACGCCATGCACAGCCATCCCAACAACCTGCTGAGCGGCATCTACTACGTCACGACGCCGGACGGCGCCGACACGGTGAACTTCCACGACCCCAGGCCGCAGGCCGCCATCATACGGCCGCCGGTGACCGAGCTGACCGCCGACAACACCGATCAGGTCGTCGTCCGGGTGAGCGCCGGCACGCTGCTCGTCTTCCCGGCCTGGCTGCAGCACTCCGTCGACCCCAACCGGAGCAGCGAGACGCGCATCAGCGTCAGTTTCAACGTCATGCTCGCGTCCTACGCCGAACAGATGAGCAAGCCGCTCTGGGAGCCCGGCCAGGCTTGACGGATTGCGAACGTCTACGATCTCACTTCGGGCGCAAGGAGCGGATAGCGGGGTGCGCTGGCGCGGCCTATCTATCGGGTCTAGACTATGAACCCCGAGGAGAAAACCGTGACCGATGAGGAACGCTGGCGGGCGACCGAGGCCCGCGACGCCGCAAGCGACGGCGCCTTCGTCTTCGCCGTTTCGTCGACCGGCATCTATTGCCGGCCGTCCTGCCCGAGCCGCCGGCCGAAGCGCCAAAACGTCGCCTTCTACGCGCTGCCCGAGGCGGCCGAGCGCGCTGGCTACCGCGCCTGCTTCCGCTGCAAGCCGCGCGAGACGGCCGCCGCCGACCCGCGTATCGAGGCGGTGCGCCAGACCTGCCGCTACATCGAGGACCACGACGAAGGCCCGCCGACACTGGCCGCGCTCGCCGCGCACGTCGGCCTGAGCCCGCACCACCTGCAGCGCACGTTCAAGCGCTACCTGGGCGTCAGCCCGCGCCAATACGCCGACGCGCGGCGTCTCGAGCGGCTCAAGGCGTCGCTCAAGGCGGGCGATCAGGTGACCGGCGCGCTCTACGAGGCGGGCTATGGCTCGTCGAGCCGGCTCTACGAGAAGGCGCCGGCCCAGCTCGGCATGACGCCGGCGACCTACCGCAAGGGCGGCGCCGGCGCACGTATCGGCTACACCATCGTCGAGAGCCCCTTGGGGCGGCTGCTGGTCGGCGCCACCGAGCGCGGCGTCTCGGCGGTCTGCCTGGGGACAAGCGACGGCGCGCTGGAGGCCATCCTGCGCGACGAGTTCCCGGCCGCCGAGATCGCCCGCGACGACCAGCGGCTCGCCGGTTGGGTCGGCGACATCCTGGCGCATCTCGACGGCCGCCGGCCGCATCTCGACCTGCCGGTCGACGTGCGCGCGACCGCCTTCCAGCGCGCCGTCTGGGAGGCCCTGCGCGCCATCCCCTACGGCGAGACGCGGTCATACGCCGAGGTCGCGCAAGCGATCGGCCGGCCAAAGGCCGTGCGCGCGGTGGCCAACGCCTGCGCGGCCAACCCGGTCGCCGTCGTCGTGCCGTGTCATCGGGTCGTGCGCGCCGACGGCGCCGCCGGCGGCTACCGCTGGGGCGCCGAGCGCAAGAAGACGCTGCTCGACGCCGAACGCGCTGCCCACGGCGCGCGGGACGACGCCGCGTAGAACCCGGGCGCAAGCCCAAGTCGACGGAGGCGTGAGGCCATGCCCAAGACCGGCGGCTGCCAATGCGGCGCGGTGCGCTACGAGCTGACCGGCGAGCCCTTGCCGGCGATCATCTGTCACTGCACGGAATGCCAGAAGCAGACCTCGAGCGCCTTCGGCATGACGCTGCCGGTCGCCAAGCGCGATTTCAGGCTCACGTCGGGGTCGCTCAAGGAATGGCGGCGGACGGCCGACAGCGGGCGCGAGCTGGCGTGTTTTTTCTGCCCCGAGTGCGGCAGCCGCGTCTATCACTCGTCCTCGCTCGGGCCGGACTACTGGCACCTCAAGCCCGGCACGCTCGACGACACGAGCTGGCTCGCGCCGGTCGCGCAGGTGTGGACCGATTCGGCGCAGCCCTGGCTCGAGCTCGCCAACTTGGCGTCCTACCCCCGCCAACCCGCCAATATCGCAGCGCTGCTGAAGCGCTGACGCGCCGGTCCCCCGCCTAATAGCGGCGCGGGATGTAGCGGGTCAGGTAAGTCAGCAGTACCATGGACGCGCCCGAGGCGACGAAGACGGCGGGCAGCGTGAAGACACTCAACAGCGCGGCGAAGACGCCCGGCGCGCCGAGCTGGGCGGCCTCGCGGTAGGTCGAGAACACCGACGCCATCTCGGTGCGCTCGTGGGGGTGAACGGCGCGGAAGAACAGCGCGTTGCCGGCGGCATCGATCCAAGACGCGCAGGCGGTGCCGGCGAGCAGCAGGGTGACGCCGAGCCAGGCGACGTCCGACACCGCCGCCACCGCGATCGTCACGCAGCCGGTCGCGAGGTAGCCGACCGCGAGCAGCGCGCGCAGACCGATCCGGCCGCCCAGCCGGCCCCACAGCGGCACCAGCAGCATCGGCAGCGCCGCGGCGGAGAGCACGATGCCGGCCAATTCCTCGCCCAGGCCGCTCTGGACGCAATAGATCGGCGTGTAGATGAAGAACATCGTCCACCAGCCCGACCGGCCGAAGGCCAGCAGCCAGGCCAGCCGAAGCCTGGGCTGGCGCGCGAAGCGGACCAAGAAGCGCAGCGGGTTCGGCGGCCGCCCGCGGAACGCGGTGCCGGCTGGGTGGCTCGAAAACCCGGCGCGGAGCGCATAGGCGCAAACCGCGATTGTGAGCACGGCGGCGAGCGCGAAAGGGCTCCACAGACCGAATTGGAGCGAGAGCCAGATGCCGAGCCACGGCCCGACGAGAAATCCGATCGCCATGAAGAACATGCGGACCGGCTCGAAGCGGGCCAGCGCGCGCCGCGGGATGCGTTCCATGATCGCGACCTCGAACGCCACGTCGACGCACAGGTAACCGAAGACACGGAAGGCCAGACCGACGATCAACGGCAGCATCATGCCGAGCGACATCAGGACCGACGAGACCGCCACGCAGACGCCGCCGATCGCGAAAATACTCCGCCGGCCGGCCAGGTGGACGAGCCAAGGCATGACGAATGCGCCGCCGACGCCGACGAAGCTGACGCCGAAGAACAGCACGCTGACGTTGAGCGCGGTGCCGAGGATCGCCAGCGCCTCGATCGGGATGACCGCCGACGGCAACACCCAGCAGAGCGCCAGCACGCACTGCATCATGCCGAAGGGCAGGGCGTCGCGCAGGTCGGCGACGCCGAGCCAGGCGACAGGCGAGAGGCGCCGCGCACGTCCGGATTGGCTCAAGACGCCGCGTGCCCCACTGCGTCGCCGGCCGCCTCGCCGACCAGCCAGTCGCGGAAGGCGGCGATGTTGGGCGGCGTGGTGGCGGTCTTCGGATAGACCACGTAATAGGCGAAGTCGTGGTCGACTGTGGCGGCGAAGGGCGCGATCAGCCGGCCGGTGGCGAGATCGGCGGCGGCCAGCACGGTGTAGCCGATCGCGACGCCGAGGCCGTCGAGCGCCGCCTGCAGCGCCATCGCCGGGTCGTGCAGGCTAAGCCCGCCCGTGGGCTCGATGCCCGCGACGCCGGCGCCATCGAGCCATAGCCGCCATTCGTCGCCGATGCGCGCGTCGCCGACGTCGGCGTGGATCAGCGTGTGATGGGCGAGGTCGGCGGGCGCGCGCAGCGGCGCCGGACCGGCGGCGAGCGCCGGGCTGCAGACCGGCGTCATGGCGATCGCCAGCAGATGCTCGACGGTATGGCCCGGCCAATCGCCGTCGCCGCAGCGCACCGCCATGTCGCAATCCTCGTGCGCCAGGTCGACGAAGCGCAGCGACGGTGCCAGGCGGACGTCGATCTCGGGATGCTTAGCGCGGAAGCGGCCGAGACGCGGGATCAGCCAGCGCGAGGCAAACGACGGGGTCAGCGTCACGGTCAGGGCCCGCGGTCCCGGACCCAGCCCGTCGAGCGTCTCGGCGACGCGGTCGAGCGACTCGCTCATCACCGGCAGCAACACCTGGCCCGCTTCGGTCAGCACGACGCGGCGATGGCGGCGCTCGAACAGCGCGGTACCGAGCGCGTCCTCGAGCGCCTTGACGTGGTGGCTGATGGCGGCGTGGGTGACGCCGAGCTCCTCGGCCGCGCGGGTGAAGCTAAGGTGCCGGCCGGCGGCCTCGAACGCGCGCAGGGCATTGAGCTGAAGGTCGCGACGATACATCGACTTCCTGTAAATTTTTCTAACATAATCTGTGCGAAATCGTCGTTTGCGGTCAAGGTGAAACGCGCGTATGCGTGGGACAAGCGAGGGGAACCAGACATGGACCAAGCCGCGGTACAGCGGGCCGCCGAAATCCTCAACGACGCGCGCATCCAGCGCCGGCGCATCGACGGCCTGCCCGACGACTGCAAGCCCCAGACGATCGAGGACGGCTACCGCGTCCAGGACGCGTTGACCGCGTTGCGCGGCATCGAGCCGACGGCCTGGAAGATCGGCTCGACGAGCAAGCAGGCGCAGGCCATCGTCGGCACCACCGAGCCCTTCGGCGCGCCGCTCGCGGCGGCGATCTGCCACGCGAGCCCGGCAGTGATCCCGCGCGAGACGCTGTTCATGCGCGCGCTCGAGGTCGAATTCGCCTTCACGCTGGCCGCCGACTTGGCCCCCGACGGCGCGCCGTATTCCCGCGCGCGGGTCATCGCCGCGGTGGCCACGCTGCACCCGGCGATCGAGGTCTCGGATTCGCGCTACACCGACTGGAGCGCGGTGGGCGCGCCGAGCATCATCGCCGACGGCGGCAACGACGGCGCCTTCGTGCTCGGTGAGGGCATCGCCGATTGGCGCGGCTTCGACCTGCCGGCGCATGCCGCCGCGCTCTGTGTCAACGGCGCGAAGGCGGCCGACGGCATCGGCGCCCGGGTGCTGGGCGACCCGGTGACGGCGCTGGTCTGGCTGGCCAACGACCGCGCGCGGCGCGGCGACGGCCTGCGCGCCGGCCAGGTCGTTTCGACTGGCAGCTGTACCGGCGTGACGATGGCCGAGCCGGGCGACAGCGCGCGCGCCGAGATGGGCAGCATGGGCACGGTCGAACTGACGTTCGGCGATTGAGACTCGAGGAGACACGAGATGACCGACGAACGCATTCTTTCCGCCGATTCACATATCGTCGAGCCGGCCGACTTCTGGACGCGCCATATCGACCCGGCGTTCGCTGAGCGGGCGCCACGCGCGCACACCGACGACGGCGGTATCGTCCATTTCACGGTCAATGGCGGCACGCCGCTCGGCTCGGTCGGTGCGCCGTCGCAGGCTGGCGTGCGCTTCGAGAACCCGGAACAGGTGACCTTCGAGGGCGCCTGGGCCGACGTCCGGCCGGGCTGCGCCGATCCCGGGCCGCGCCTGGCCGATCTCGCGCGCGACGGCGTCTCGGGTGAGGTCGTCTTCCCGACGCTCGGCGCGCGCATCTACGGCGTCATCGACGGCGATCTGCGCAAGGCCTGTTTCAAGGCGGGCAACGACTGGCTGATCACCGAGTTCTGCGCCGCCGACCCGAACACCTTCAAGGGCATCGCATTGCTCGATACCGACGACGTCGCCTGGTCGGTCGCCGAGTTGGAGCGCTGCGTCGCCGCGGGCCTCGCGGGCGGCATGATCCCGACCTATCCGGGCCCCAACCGGCCCTATCACCTGGCCGATTACGACGCCCTGTGGGCGGCCGCCCAGGATCTCGAGACGCCGCTCGCCTTCCACATCGCGGCGACCTGCGCCGGGCCCGGCCAGCGCAGCATCTTCACCAGCGAATGGACCAGCCCCGACGCGGCGGCGTATTCGTCAACCCAGGACTATTGGGTGCGCCGCTCGGTCGGCGAGATGATCTTCGCCGGCGTGTTCGACCGCTTCCCCGGCCTCAAGTTGACGATCGTCGAGCACGAGCTCGCCTGGGCGATCTACTTCCTCGAAAAGATGGACGCGACCTATACCGAGCTGAGCCAGACCGCGCCCTACCGCTTCAAGGACGGCGTGCTGCCCAGCGACTTCTTCCGCACCAACATCTTCCTCACCTTCCAGGAGGACAAGATCGGCCTCGAGGTGCTGTCGAGGATGATCGGCACCGACACGCTGATGTTCGGCTCCGACTACCCGCATGCCGAATCGACCTGGCCCGAATCGCGCCGCTTCCTCGACGACATGCTGGCCGGCGTTTCCGATGTCGACCGGCGCAAGATGGTGTGCGACAACGTAGCCAGCCTGTTCAAGTTCGACTGATCACGGCGCGCGCGCCGCGTTTCGTCGACATCGAGAAACCCGGAGGCGCCGATGACCAAGATCGTCTATCCGTCCGATCTTCCCTTCCCGTTCGCCAAGGCGGTGCGCGCCGGCGACTTCGTCTTCGTCTCGGGCCAAATCCCGTTCGGGCCCGACGGCCTGATCGTCCAGGGCACCATCGAGGTGCAGACCCGCGTCGTGCTCGAGAGCATCCGCAACACCCTGGCCGAGGCCGACTGCACGCTCGCCGACGTGGTCAAGAACACCATCTGGCTCACCGACACGCGCGACTTCGCCGGCTTCAACAAGGTCTACGCCGAATTCTTCGCCGACGCGCCGCCGGCGCGCGCGACGGTGCGTTCCGACCTCATGCTCGACGCCAAGATCGAGATCGAAAGCCTCGCCTACAAGCCGCTCGACGGTTGATGCGCGGCCTCGACTCGCTGCATGCGTTCCGCGCGGACCATCCACCGGCCACCGTCTCGATCGGCGGCCGCGAGTGGCGCTATATCGCGAGCCAGGCCGACGCGTCGGCGCCGGCGCTGGTCATGCTGCCGGGCGCGTTCGGCGCCGCCGAGCTGTTCTGGAACCAGATCACCGACTTGGGCGACCGGCTGCGCATCGTCGCCGCGACCTATCCGCCGGCCGACGATGTCGGATTGCTCGCCGACGACGTCGCCGGGCTGATGGACCATCTGGGGCTCGCCTCGGCCAACCTCTTGGGCACGTCACTCGGCGGCTATATCGCGCAGCGCTTCGCCGGGCGCCACGGGGCGCGCATCGAGACGCTGTTCCTCGCCAACTCGCTGAGCAGGACCGATCAGCTCGCGCGCGACTTCGATCACGCGGCGATCGCGGTGCGGACGGGCGGTGACATCAGGGCCGGGGTCGAGGCGGGTATCGCGGCCTACGCCGAGACAGACCCGGCGGTCGCCGTGCTCAAGAAAATCCTGGTCGATCACGGCCGGCATTGCCTGACCGACGCGATGGTGAAATCGCGCATGCTGGCGCTCGCCTCGCTTACCGAGCCGCCGCCACTCGCCGTGCCCGAGGAACGAATCGTTCTGATCGAGAGCGACGACGACCCGGTGATCGCCGCGGCCGGCCGCGTCCACATGCGCCAACGCTATCCCGGCGCGCCATGCCATACGCTGACCAGCGGCCACTTCCCCTATGTCACGCGCGCCGATCGCTACAGCGCGATCATCGCCGAACGGCTTCTCGCATGACCGATGAGAACCTACCGTCCGAAACGTGGCGGCTTTCGGCCGTCGACGCCGTCGACCTCCTGAAACGCGGCGAGGTCTCGCCGCTCGAGCTGGTCGACGCGGCGGCGGCACGCATCGCCGCGACCGACGGCGCAATCAACGCGCTCCCCATCCTCTGCCTCGACCGCGCGCGCGACCATGCGCGGCGACTGATGGCGAAGCCGCCGGCCGAGCGCGGCCTGCTCGGCGGCCTGCCGATCGCGGTCAAGGACCTCAACGCGGTCGCCGGCGTGCGCTGCACCCAGGGCTCGCCGATCTTCGCCGACGACGTGCCAGCGCGCTCCGACATCATGGTCGAGACGCTGGAAGAGCGCGGCGCGATCGTCATCGGCAAATCCAACACGCCCGAGTTCGGCGCCGGCGCGAGCACCTTCAACGAGGTCTTCGGCAAGACGCGCAACCCGTGGAACGTCGAGAAATCGGTCGCCGGCTCGTCGGGCGGCGCGGCGGCCTGCGTCGCTGCCGGTCAGGCCTGGCTCGCGACCGGCTCGGACCTCGGCGGCAGCCTGCGCACGCCGGCGAGTTTCAATTCGGTCGTGGGTTTAAGGCCGAGCCCCGGCCGCGTCGCCTGCGGGCCGACGACGCTGCCATTCAACACGCTCATGGTCGAGGGCCCGATCGCGCGCAACGCGGCCGACTGTGCGCTGTTCCTCGACGCCATGGCGGGCTGGCACCCGGAAGACCCGCTATCGCTCGCGGCACCCGTGGTGCCGTTCCTCGATGCGGTACAGGGCGCGCGACCACCGGCTCGCATCGGCTTCAGTCCCGATATCGGCATCGTACCGGTCGACCGCGAGGTCGCCGCGATCTGCGAGGCCGCCACCCAGCGCTTCGCCGAGATGGGCGCCGAGATCGACGACGCCTGTCCCGACTTCTCGGGCGCCATCGAGTGCTTCCAGACGCTGCGCGCGGCGGCCTTCGCGGCGGGCATGGAACCGCTGCTGCGCGGCCATCGCGACAAGCTCAAACCCGAGGTCATCTGGAACATCGAAAAGGGCCTGGCGTTGACCGCCGACGAGATCGGCCGCGCCGAGCGCACCCGGGCGAAGCTCTATGCCAGCGTCGCCGCCTTCTTCGCCGATCACGATTTCCTGCTTTGCCCGGCGGCGATCGTGCCGCCGTTCGACGTCGACATCCGCTATGTCGAGGAAGTCGACGGCCAGCGCTTCGACAACTACGTGCACTGGATCGCGATCACCTTCGCGATCACGCTGACCAGTTGCCCGGCGGTCTCGGCGCCGGCCGGCTTCACGGGCGCGGGACTGCCGGTCGGCCTGCAGATCGTCGGCCCGCCGCGCGGCGAGGCGGCCGTGCTCGGCGCCGCGGCGCTCCTCGAGCAGGCGACCGGCATCGCGGGGCGCCTGCCGATCGACCCGATGACCGCCGACGGCACGCGCCTCGTCGCCCGAGCTTCGGTCGACATCTCTACTAAAACATAAGCAGTATATATTTTCTCGCGGCTTCACAATAATCGTAAGCAGTATACATTTTGCGTATCATCTTCGCACGGAAAATGTATACTGCTTACGTTTTCAGGACCACGGAGCGGCGGGCTCAAACGATACCCGATTCGCGGAGCGGGCGGCTCTCGATGACGCGCTGATAGCTCAGGCGCTTGAGGTCGATGGTGACGAAATAGCCGTCGAGGATAAGCTCGGCCATGGCGCGGCCGACGGCGGGCGCCTGTTGCAGGCCGTGGCCAGAGAAGCCGCAGGCGACGTAGAAGTTCGCCAGACCGTCGCGGCCCGGCCCGTCGAGTCAGGGGCCGATGATCAGGTTTTCGTCGAGCCGGTTGACGTCGTAGAGGCAGGCCCAAGCCTGGCCGACCTTGAGCGCCTCGAAGGCGGGCACGCGCTCTGCCAGGATCGGCCAGACCGCCGTGTCGAAATAGTCGTAATCGACCTCGAAATTGGCCCCGGCGGGCTCGTCGAGGCGGCTGCGGCCGCCCAGATAACCGACGCCCTCGGGCCTGAAGTAGACGCCGCTCGGGTCGATCACCAGCGGCATCGGCTCGATCTGGCCACGGATATCGAACCCAAACACCATGCGCCGCACCGGCGCGACCGGCAACGGCATCTCGACCATGGCGCAGATCTCGGCCGACCAGGCGCCGGCGGCGATAATCAGATTGCCGACGATGCGCTCGGCGCCCGATTTCAGGCGCACGCCGTGAGCCCGCCGCGAGTCCGAGGCGATATCGACGACCTCGTCGGCGATGTATTCGACGCCGAGCGCGCGCGCCTTGCGGCGGTATCCTTGCAGCGCGCCGTGCGGGTCGAGCCAGCCATCCTCGCGGCCGAACACGCCGGCCTCGATACCGGCGAGGTTGAGCGACGGAAAGCGCTCGGCGAGTCCGTCGCGGTCGAACATCTCGACCGGCGCGCCGAGTTCGCGCTGGACGCCGAACGCCGCGACCATGTCGGCGAGACCCGTCGCGTCGGCCAGGAACAGATAGCCCTGTTCGCGCAAGTCGACGCGCGCGGGATCGCCGTCGACCGCCATCTCCTCGGCGAAGTTGCGCCAGATGCCGAGCCCATATTGCGACATCTTGATGTTCTCGGGCAGGCTGAATTGCTGGCGCGTGCCGCCCAGCGAACGCGGCGTCGCGGCAAACTCGTACGTCGGGTCGCGCTCGATGACGGTGACCTTGCCGGCCCGGCCGTCACGCGCCAAATGGTAGGCGATCGACGAGCCGATGACGCCGCCGCCGATGATCAGAACGTCGTCGAGCAGGTGGCCGGCCATGCGCTGACAGCTTTAACCGCCTGACGTCGCGTTGCCGAGCGACTCGATCGCGCTCTCGACGGTGGCGTGATCGTCGCCGCCCGGCGGCAGCAGCGCGAGCAACCGCCGCCACAGGCCGCGCGCGCCGTCCATATTGCCGCTCTCGGCCTCGGCGCGGCCCAGCAGCCAGAGCGCCGAAGGGTTCTCGGCGTCGACGGTGGCGAGCTGGCGCAAGACGACGACGGCTTCCATTGGCACGGTGGCGTCCTCGGGCTGCGCCGCCATGATCGCGGTCACGTAGCTTTGCAGGATGTCCGGGTCGTCGGGCGACAGCGCGGCGGCCTGGGCATAGGCGTCGCGCGACTTCTGCGGCTCGCCCAGCACGCCGTATGAGCGCCCGAGCCGCAGCCAACCATCGAGGTCGTCGGGCTCGTCCTCGAGCCGCTCGGCGAGGCGGGCGACCATGCCGCGGATCATCTCGCCCTGGTCGTCGGCCGACATCCCGGCGGCGGCGGCGATGTCCTCGGCGGTCGGCCCCGGCGGCGGCGCGGATGGCGCTGCCGACGCGGTGGGTGCGGCGGGCGCAGCCGACGCGGTGGGTGCGGCGGGCGCAGCCGACGCGGTGGGCGCAGCGGACGTCAGGCCGGCGACATCGACACCGAGCCCAGCGGCGGTCTCGTCGATGCGCTGGCGCAACACCGGCAACCAGGGCGCCGCCGGGTCGGAATCGCGCAGCAGCGCGAGCCAATCGTCGAGCGCGCCACGCGCATCGCCGACCTGGTGTTTGGCGAGCGCCAGGTAGAAGCGCGCCGCGGGGTGCCCGGCATCGCGCGCCACGGCATCGTCGAAGGTCGCCTTGGCCTCGGGCGTGACCACGCCATCGGCGGCGAATACCAGGAATTCGCCGAGCATCGCCGTCACGCTGGCATCGCCCTCGGCCAGCATCTCGGCATGCTTCAGGGCGATGACCGCTTCGTCGAAACGCTCGAGCACGCTGTAGGAACGGCCCAGCATGAGCCAGCCGTCGAGGTCGTTGGGCTGCGCCTTGAGGCGTTCGGCGAGCCCGGCGACCATCTGCTCGACGTCGGGCACGCCGCCCTCGGGCATGGCCATCGCGGTCGGCGTCGCGGGGCGCTCGCGCGTCGCGATCGGCCGATCGCCGGCGCCCGGCGCGCCGAGCCACAGATAGAGGCTGCCGGCGACCAGCGGCAGCGCGACGACGACGGCGAAGGCGGTGATCAGATGCGTTGTGTCGGGTGCGCTGGCCTCCGGCGCAGGCTCGGCGGGCGCCGCGGCGAGCAGGCGGCGTTCGATCTCGAGCCGCGCGCTGTCGCGCTCCTCGGCGCTGATGACACCGCGCTCGAGGTCGACGTCGAGCTCGCGCAGCTGGTCGCGGTAGACCTCGACGTCATAGTCGGCGCGCGGCGCGACCGCGCGGTGACGGCGCAACAGTGGCACGGCGACGAGCGCCAGGGCCGCGACCGTCATGGCGCCGAGAGCGATGAACAGCAGCATACTTCAGCCTGGATTTCTGACCATGGACAGGCGCGTCATCGCGTCGGGCGGAGCCGATCCGCCAGGAGAAGGCCGCCGAGCGTGGCCTGGGCCACGGTCAAGGCCTTCGACGCCGCGGGCGGCCCGCCCGGCGCGACCCTTAAGGGCGGCGGATATCGGACGACAGGCAGCGTCAAAGCGCTTGCCCGATGCGATAGCATCGCGCTGCACACTTTTCCTAGCCTGTCGTCCGATATCCGCCGTGCCGCACCTGTCCATGGTCAGAATTCCTGGCTAGCCGTCGTCGATCAGTGCGTCGAGGCGGCGCCGCTCGTCGGCGGTGAGCGGTCCGGCCGCCGCGGTCCTTTGCCCCTGGCGGCGCAAGTAAACGGCGGCGCCGGCGGCGCCCAATAGCAAAATCACCGCCGGGCCGAGCCACAGCACATAGGTCGTCGGCTTGAAGGGCGGTTCTAGCAGGACGAAATCGCCGTAGCGCGACACGACATAGGCGACGATCGCCTCGTCGGTCTCGCCGGCGACCAGCCTTTCACGCACCAGAAGTCGCAGGTCCTTGGCCAGCGTGGCGTTCGATTCGTCGATCGACTGGTTCTGGCAGACCAGGCAGCGCAGCTCCTTGAAGATGACCCGCGCGCGCGACTCGAGCGCCGTGTCGTCGAGCTGCTCGACGGCGCTGATCGCGAAGGCCGGACCGGCGAGCAGGGCGATCAGCAGGGCGGTGGCGAGCGCCCTCATCCGCGCAGCTCCTCGATCAGCGGCAGGATCGTCTGCTCGAGATCCTCGGGCCGGATCGGGCCGATGTGCTTGTAGACGATGCGCCCGCTGCGATCGATGACGAAGGTTTCCGGCAGGCCGTAGACGCCCCAGTCGATGCCGACGCGGCCGTCGTGGTCGGCGCCCGAGCGAACGTAGGGATCGCCCATGCGGTCGAGCCAGCGGCGCGCGTCCTCCGGCTTGTCCTTGTAGTTGATGCCGTAGACCGGCACCGTGCCGTCCTCGGTCAGGCGGTTGAGCAGCGGGTGCTCGACGCGGCAAGCGACGCACCAAGAGGCGAAGAAGTTGACCAACCGCACCTCGCCCTCGAGATCGGCGCTGGCGAGGCCGCGCGCGCGGCCCTCGACCGGGCCGAGCGCGAACCTAGGCACGTCTTGGTCGATCAGCACCGAGGGGATCTGGCTCGGATCGCGCGTCAGGCCGATGCCGAGGCCGACGGCGAGCACGACGAACAGGCTGAGCGGCAGCATGTAGCGCAGTTGGACCGCGCTCATGTCAGACGGTTTGCGGCTTGGCGCCGGCGCCCGCCGCGGCGCGCGCGCGGCGCGGCGCGCCGACCCTGAGCCGGCGATCGGTCAGGCTGACCGCGCCGCCGACGACGATCAGGATGGCGCCGAGCCAGATCCACGGCACCAGCGGGTTATGGTAGATGCGCACGCTCCAGCCGCCCTCGCCGTCGGGATCGCCGATCACCGCGTAGAGGTCGGCCAGCCAGGTGGTGTGGATCGCCGCCTCGGTGGTCGTCATGTCCTGTGACGGATAGGTGCGCTTCTCGGGGAACAAACGGGCGATCGGCTCGCCGTCGCGGGTCACCACGAACTCGGCGCGCAGGGCCGAATAGTTCGGCCCGGCAAGGTCGCGCACGCCCTTGAAGGTGAACGTGTAGCCGGCGACCTCGGCCTGCTCGCCCGGGTGCATCAGCGCGATATGCTCGGTCCGCCAGACCTGCGAGACGATGATCGCGGCAACGACGACGGCGATGGAGGCATGCGCGATGGTCATGCCATAGGCCGAGCGCGGCAGGTGGCGCGCGCGATTGAAACTCTCCGACAGGGGCGCGCGGAACAGCTTGATGCGCCCGGCGAACTCGATCACGGTGCCGGTGAACAGCCAGGCCGCGATACCGAGGCCGATCGCCGGCAGCGGCGAGCCGCCGGTGGTCGCCATCCAGCTGCCGACGAACACCACGGCGGTGACGGCGAAGGCGAGCTTGAGCCGGCCCAACACGCCAGGCAGGTCGGCGCGTTTCCACGACAGGAACGGGCCGATCGCGGCGACCACCAGAAGCGGCATCATCAGGGGCCCGAAGGTACCGTTGAAGTAGGGCGGCCCGACCGAGACCTTGCCGAGATCGAGCGTGTCGAGCGCCAGCGGGTACATGGTGCCGAGCAGCACCGTCGAGCAGGCCGCCGTCAACAAGAGGTTGTTGAGCACCAGGCCGCCCTCGCGCGAGATCGGCGCGAACAGGCCGCCGGCCTTGAGCTTCGGCGCGCGGATGGCATAGAGCGTCAAGGAACCGCCGATGACGATCACCAGGAAGGCCAGGATGAACACGCCGCGTGTCGGGTCGGTCGCGAAAGCGTGCACCGAGGTCAGCACGCCCGAACGCACCAGGAAGGTGCCGAGCAAGCTGAGCGAGAAGGCGATGATCGCCAACAGGATGGTCCAGCTCTTGAGCGCGTCGCGCTTCTCGGTAACGATCGCCGAGTGCAGCAGCGCGGTGCCGGCGAGCCACGGCATGAACGAGGCGTTCTCGACCGGGTCCCAGAACCAGAAGCCGCCCCAGCCGAGCTCGTAATAGGCCCACCAGCTGCCCATCGCGATGCCGAGCGTCAGGAACGACCAGGCGACCAGCGTCCAGGGCCTGACCCAGCGCGCCCAGGCGGCGTCGACGCGGCCCTCGATGAGCGCCGCGACGGCGAAGGAAAACGCCATCGAGAAGCCGACGTAGCCGAGGTAGAGGAACGGCGGGTGGAAGGCGAGGCCGGGGTCCTGCAGCAGCGGGTTGAGATCGCTGCCCTCGAAGGGCGCCGGATCGAGGCGCAGGAACGGGTTCGAGGTAAAGACGGCGAACGCCAGGAAGCCGACCGCGATCCACGCCTGGATGGCGAGCACCCGGGCGCGCAGCGTGGGCGGCAGGTTGCCGCCGAAGAGCGCGACCGCCATGCCGAACAGCGCGAGGATCATGGCCCACAAGAGGATCGAGCCCTCGTGATTGCCCCACACGCCCGAAATCTTGTACATCAGCGGCTTCGCCGAATGGGAGTTCTGGGCGACGTTCATGACGCTGAAGTCGGACACCACATAGGCGTAGGTCAGGCAGCCGAACGAGATGCCGATGAACAGCATCTGGCCGACGCTCGCAGGGCGCGCCACCGCCATCCAGGCGGCGTTGCCGGTCTGCGCGCCGATCAACGGAAGCGTGCCCTGGACGAGCGCCACCAGGAGCGCGAGTATCAGCGCGTAATGTCCGATTTCGGCGATCATTGTTCGTCGGCGCCTTTCCACTGGCCGGAGGCCCTGAGCGCGTCGGCGACCTCGGGCGGCATGTAGTTTTCGTCGTGCTTGGCGAGCACCATCTCGGCGGTGAACACGCCATTCGCGTCGAGATAGCCCTCGGCGACCACGCCCTGGCCCTCGCGGAACAGGTCGGGAAGCACGCCTTTATAGGTGACCGGCACGGTCTTCGACAAGTCGGTCACCCGAAACGATACCGTGAGACCGTCGGCCAGGCGGGTGACGCTGCCTTCCTCGACCAGGCCGCCGATGCGGAAGCGCCGGCCTTCGGGGATGTCCTTCACGGTCAGATCGGTCGGGCTGTAGAAGAACACCAGGTTGTCTTCGAAGGCGACCAGCACCAGCCCGGCCGCCGCGCCGAGCAGCACCAGGCCGGTGAGTATGAATGTAAGGCGCCGGTGCTTACGCTTCATCGCCCGTCCCCGCATCAGCGCGGCGCCGGCGTGTCTCGAGCGCGTCGAGCTCGGCCTGGCGGGCGCGCAAGGCGCGCAGGCTCGCGACCAGCAACCCGGCCATCACCGCGGCGGCGCAGAGATAGGCCGGCCAGATGAAGGCGCCGTGACCGCCCATCGCGAGATATTCGCCCATTGTCCCTTGCCCCGTGTCCGCGTCAGCCGCCGTCGACGACCGCGGCGCCAGCCCGGCCCGCGTCATGTTCGTCGTGGCGCTGGACCTCGGCGATGTGCAGCGCGCGCAGCTTACGCGCAACGAGTTCGGCGCGCATGCGCAGGATCAACACCACGACGTAAAATGCCGTGAATCCCGCTGCCATGACCAGCAGCGGCGCCAGGATCGAGCCGTGGATCGCCGGGCCGTCCATCTTCACCACGCTGGCCGGCTGATGCAGGGTGTTCCACCAGTCGACCGAGAACTTGATGATCGGCACGTTGACGACGCCGACCAGCGCGAGGATCGCCGCCGCGCGGCCGCCGCGCGACGGGTCGTCGAAGGCGCCGCGCAGCGCCATGTAGCCGAGGTAAAGGAAGAACAACACCAGGACCGAGGTAAGCCGCGCATCCCAGACCCACCAGGTGCCCCACATCGGCTTGCCCCAGAGCGAGCCCGTAACCAGCGCGATGAAGGTGAAACTCGCGCCGATCGGCGCCGACGCCTGCGCCGCGATGTCGGCCAGCGGATGCTTCCAGATCAGCGCCGAGGCGCTGGCGACGGCCATGCCGGTGTAGACGAATAGCGCCATCCAGGCGGCCGGCACGTGGATGAACATGATGCGCACCGTCTCGCCCTGCTGGTAGTCGGGCGGTGCGACGAACAGCGCAAGATAAAGGCCGACGCCGATTAGCGCCGCCGTCGCCCAGGCCGCCCAGGGCAGGATGCGAGCCGAATAGCGCATGAAGCGCGCGGGATTGGCGAGGCGGTGCATGGCGTTCATCTGAGCCTATTCGAGCGCCAGGCGCAACGCCGCCGCGCTCGCCCAAGGGCAGAGCGGCAGCGCGGCGAGCAGCAGGCCGCCAAGGAGCGACAGGTGCGGCCCCGCCGCCAGTCCGAAGACCGCGGCGTCGATCGCGCCTACCCCGAAGATAAGCACTGGAATGTAGAGCGGCAAGACGAGCAGGCTGACGAGCACGCCGCCGCGGCGCAGCGACACGGTGAGCGCCGCGCCGATCGCGCCGACCAGGCTCAGCACCGGCGTGCCGAGCAGCATCGCCGCGACGAGTGTGGCGAAGCCCTCGGCGCTCATGTTCAACAGCACGGCGAGCAGCGGCGCGGCGACGACCAGCGGCAGGCCGGTGGTCAGCCAATGGGCGAGGCATTTGGCGAGCACCGTGACCTCGAGCGGCAGGCGGGACATGGCAATCAGCTCGAGGCTGCCGTCGTCGTGGTCATCGCGGAACAGACGGCCGAGCGACAGCATGGCGGCGAGCAGGGCGGCGACCCAGATTATGCCCGGCGCGATGCGCGCCAGCATGGTCGCCTCGGGCCCGACGCCGAAGGGAAACAGCGTGACGGTCAAGACGAAGAAGACGATGACGTTTGCGCTGTCGCCGCCGCGCTTGAGCGCGAGCTTGAGGTCGCGGCGCACCAGCCACCAGAAGCCGTTCACGGCGCGGCCCCCTCGATGGCGCCAAGGTCCAGCGCCGCCGCGTCGGGCACCGCGAGCCCGCCGTGGGTCGCGACGACCGCGAGACCGCCGGCTGCGCGGTGCTCGGCGATCATCGTCTCGATGATGGCGACCGAAGCGCCGTCGAGCGTGACCGTCGGCTCGTCGAGCAGCCACAAGGGCGCAGGCGCCGCGACGAGGCGCGCGAGGCCGAGCCGGCGGCGCTGGCCGGCCGACAGGAGCTGCGCCAGCACGTCGGCCAGATGGTCGATGCCGAGGCGGTCGAGTGCGCGCTTGGCGGCGCCCGTGGCGCCGTCCGGGCTGCCCAACAGCCCGGCCCAGAAGGTCAGGTTCTCGGCCACGGTCAGTACCGGTTTGACGGCGTCGAGATGGCCAACATAGCGCAGCCGCGCGTGATGCGCTTCCGGGTCGTTGGCGACCGGCGCACCGTGCCAGGTGATCGTGCCGGCGGCCGGCGCGAGCAGGCCGGCGAGCAGACGCAATAGGCTCGATTTGCCGCTGCCGTTGGGCCCGGCCAGCAGCAGCGCGCCGCCCGGCGCGATCGCGAAGTCGACGCCGGCGAAGACGCTGCGCTCGCCGCGTATACAGGCCAAGCCACGTGCCGCGAGGCCGCTATCGGCGTCCTTAGTCATGGCCTTAGCCCGGCGTTCTCACTATGGACAGGCGCGTCATCGCGTCGGGCGGAGACGATCCGCCAGAAGAAGGCCGCGGCGCGTAGCCTGGGCTACGCGCAAGGCCTTCGACGCCGCGGGCGGCCCGCCCGGCGCGACCCGCAGGGCGGCGGATATCGGACGACAGGACGGCGTCAAAGCGCTTGCCCGATGCGACAGCATCGTGCCGCGCGCTTTTCCTAGCCTGTCGTCCGATATCCGCCGTGCCGCACCTGTCCATAGTGAGAATTCCGGGCTAGGTCAGGTCGCGCTGGTCGTCGATGACCTTGCCGTCATCGGAGAGGCTGCCGGGCGGCACGATCGAGACCCGGCCGCGCAGCTTGCAGACGGCCTGCAGCGTTTCGATGATGGCGGCGGTGAGGCCATCGGCCGCGCCCGAAACCTCGCAGTGGAGCGTCATGACGTCGCGGCCATCCTCCTGCTCGACGACCAGGCGGCCCCTGCCGACTTCGGGGTGGCGGGCGAGCACCTGGGCGACCTGCTCGGGGTGGACGAACATGCCCTTGACCTTGGTCGTCTGGTCGGCGCGCCCCATCCAGCCCTTGATGCGCATGTTGGTGCGCCCGCAGGGGCTCGGCCCCGCGAGCACCGCCGAGAGGTCGCCGGTGGCGAAACGGATAAGCGGGTATTCGGGTGTAAAGATGGTCACCACGACCTCGCCGACCGCGCCTTCGGCGACTGGCGCGCCGGTGCCCGGCGTGACGATCTCGAGGATCACGCCCTCGTCGACGATCATGCCCTCCTTGGCCGGTGATTCGTAGGCGACCAGGCCGAGGTCGGCGATGGCGTAGCACTGCAGGACGTCGATGCCGTAGCCTGCGATCTCGGCGCGCAGGCTGGGCGGTAGCGCCTCGCCGGAGACCAGTGCCTTGGTAATGCTCGTCAGGTCGAGCCCCGCCTCGCTGCCCCGCTCCAAGAGGACCTTGAGGAACGAGGGGGTGCCGACATAGGCCTGCGGACGGACGTCGGCTATCGTCTGGAGCTGCTGCTCGGTGTTGCCGACGCCGCCGGGTACGACGGCGCAGCCGAGCGCATGCGCGGCGCTCTCGAGCATCATGCCGGCTGGCGTCAGGTGGTAGGAGAAGCAGTTGTGCAATATGTCGCCGGCACGGAATCCGGCGGCATGGAGCGCGCGGGCGAGGCGGAAAAAGTCCGGTCGGTGCGCCGCGGGGTCGTAAATCGGTCCCGGCGAAACGAAGATGTTGGCGAGCGCGCCCGGCGCGACTGCGGCGAGCCCGCCGAACGGTGGCCGCGCCCGTTGGCGCTCGATCAAGGCAGACTTGCGCGTCACCGGCAGCCGGGCGAGCGCCGCGCGATCGACGACGGCATCGGCGTCGATATCGGCGAACAATTCGGCGAAGTGCGGCGCCTTGGCCTTGGCGTGGGCGACGTGCGCCGGCAACGCCGCGAACAGCGCGCGCTCGCGCGCCTCGGGATCGCGCGTCTCGAGGTCGTCGTAGAACTCGCCGCCCGCGCTCACCGGCATCAGCCCGGAATTCTCGCCATGGACAGGCGCGTCATCGCGTCGGGCGGTCGCCGAGCCGCCAGGAGAAGGCCGCCGAGCGTGGCCTGGGCCACGGTCAAGGCCTTCGACGCCGCGGGCGGCCCGCCCGGCGCGACCCGAAGGGCGGCGGATATCGGACGACAGGCGGCGTCAAAGCGTTTGCTCGATGCGACAGCATCGCGCCGCACGCTTTTCCGAGCCTGTCGTCCGATATCCGCCGTGCCGCACCTGTCCATGGCGAGAATTCCGGGCTAGTTCCTAAAGCCAGCGCTTGCGGCGCCGGTAATGCTTGAAGTCGCGGTAGCTCTTTCGGCCGGACGCGCTGAGGCCCAGGTAGAACTCCTTGACGTCTTCGTTGTCGCGCAGCTTCCCGGCGTCGCCGTCCATGACGACGCGGCCGTTCTCGAGGATATAGCCGTAATGCGCGTAGCGTAGCGCGACGTTGGTGTTCTGCTCGGCGAGCAGGAAGCTGACGCCCTCGTTCTCGTTGAGCTGCTTGACGATCTCGAATATCTCCTCGACGAGCTGCGGCGCGAGACCCATCGAAGGCTCGTCCAAGAGGATCATCTTGGGCCGCGACATCAGCGCGCGGCCGAGCGCGCACATCTGCTGCTCGCCGCCCGAGGTATAGCCGGCCTGCGCCTTTCGGCGCTCCCTGAGGCGCGGAAAGTAGCCATAGACCAGATCGAGATCGGCTTCTATCGCGGCCTTGCCGTCGCGCCGGGTGTACGCGCCGGTCAGGAGATTCTCCTCGACGGTCAGGTGCTCGAAGCAGTGGCGTCCTTCCATGACCTGGATGACGCCGAGCCGAACCAACTCGTTCGGCGTCAGCGCGTCGACCCGCTTGCCGGCGTATTCGATCGAGCCCTTGGTGACCTCGCCGCGCTCGGCGCGCAGCAGGTTCGAGATCGCCTTGAGCGTGGTCGTCTTGCCGGCGCCGTTGGCCCCGAGGAGGGCGGCGATGCGCCCCTCGGGAACCTCGAGCGAGACGCCCTTCAACACCAAGATCACGTGGTCGTAGATGACCTCGATGTTGTTGACGGCCAGAAGAGGCGCGTCGCCTGCGGCCTCGAGCGCCGCGGGCGCTTCCATAGGAATCCTCCTAAAGCCGTCGTGACCGGCCGCTCACACGTTGCGCGGCGGTCAGTCGGTGCCGTCGCACTTGCGCGGCGTGATGCCCTTCTCGGCGGCGTAGGCGGCGGCGGCGGCCTCGATCATCGGGCGAACGACGTCGCGCATCGGCGTGATCCAGTCGCTGACGAACACCCACTTCGAGCCGTCCCACTGCTGGATGCGCACGGGACCGTTGCTCTCGTGGTCCTCGCAGGTGACCTTGACCGGGTTGGTGAAGCCGGCGAGGCCGAGCGCGGCCAGCCGATCGGCCGTGAGGTCGAGGTTCTCGAGCCCATACTGGACCTGCTCGCCGGTCAGCGGCTTGTTGCCGAACTTGCCCATGGCGGTGCTGATCGCCTCGGTCGAGAATACCGCGTTGATCAGGCCGCGGTTGTACAGCACCTCGCCGAAGTTGTTCTCCTTCGCCTTGGCGAGATCGCCGCCATAGAGACTCGCCAGGATTTCCTGGTGCGCCGGCCAATCGCTGCCGTTGCCGGTGAAGTTAGCGCCCTTGTAGCCGGTCGCGGCGTCACCCGCCGGCACGACGTCCGCTTCGGACGAAGACCACCAGTTGCCGATGAAGTGATCCATCGGGTAGTTGACCGCGGCGGCTTCCTTGATCGCCACCTGGTTCATGACGCCCCAGCCGGACATGTACACCCAGTCGGGTTTGTTGCGGCGGATCTGCAGCCAGGTCGCCTTCTGCTCCTGGCCCGGATGGTCGACCGGCAACAAGAGGAGCTCATAGCCGTGCTTCTCGGCCAGGACCTCGAGCGTCGGGTTGGCTTCCTTGCCGTAGGGGCTGTTGTGGTAGACGTGGGCGATCTTCTTGCCCGCGAGCTTGTCGAGGCCGCCTTCCTGGGCGCCGATGTACTTGATGACCGCCGAGGCCTGGCTCCAATAGGTCGTCGGGAAGTTGAAGGTCCACTTGAACACGCGGCCGTCGGCCGAAGCGGTGCGGCCGTAGCCCATCGAGTGCACCGGGACGTGGTCGGCCCAGGTCTTCTCGATCAGCTGGTAGGTGATGCCCGTCGACAGCGGATTGAACACCGCGGCGCCGGTCTCGCCTTCGCCCTTCAGCTTCTCGTAGCATTCCACGCCGACATCGGTCTTGTAGCCGGTCTCGCATTCGATCAGGTCGATCATGACGCCGTTGACGCCGCCCTTGGAGTTCACGAGCGCGATGTAATCGCGGACCCCGTTGGCGAACGGCGTGCCGTTCGGCGCATAGGCGCCGGTCCGGTACGTCAGAGACGGAAGCGTCATCGAGCCTTCCGCGAGCGCGGTCGTCGTCGGCGCCAGCGCGGCCACGAAGGCGGCCGCCGCCGCGCCAAGTATCAGTTTCCTCACAAACATCCCATTCCTCCCTAAGATCGATTGTATGATTGGTGTTCCAACGACGTGACGCTTTGGCGCGCCACCGCCGACGGAAACAACGAGCAAGCGTAACACACCGCCGAAGCGGCCGTAAACGCCCCTTCGGGCGCGTCGATCCGGCGCCGGTCCGGCCCGCCTAATGCGGGAACGGCCACAGCCGGAGCTTTTCCTTGGCGATCTGCCAGAGCCGCGCCAGCCCGCGCGGCTCGACGATCAGGAAGAAGATGATCAACCCGCCGAAGACCATGAACTCGATGTGCTTGGCGTCGACCGCCTGCATGCCCAGCCCGCCGACGAAGAGATTGGTCAGCATGATCGGCATCAGCACGATGAAGGCCGCGCCCATGATCGAGCCCATGACGCTGCCCAGGCCCCCGATGATGATCATGAACAGCACCAGGAACGACAGGTTGATGTCGAAGGCGATGGTCTCGACGCTGCCGAAGTGGAGCATGAACAGCTCGGCGCCGGCGACGCCGCAGACGAACGACGAGACGGCGAAGGCCAGCAGCTTGGTTTGCAGCGGTCGGATGCCGATGATCTCGGCGGCGATGTCCATGTCGCGGATCGCCATCCAGGCGCGCCCGATGCGTCCGCGCACCAGATTCTTGACCAACACGGCGAACAGCACGAGCATGGATAGGGCGGTCAGATACTTGACCTCCGGCGTGGCCAGCGCGCCGGTGATCAAGACGCCGAACATCTCGCGCGGCGGCGCGTCGATCGTCCCCGACGGATTATAGTTGTAAAACCAGGCGACCCGGTTGAACAGCCAGATCAGGAAGAACTGGGCGGCGAGCGTCGCGACCGCGAGGTAGAAGCCCTTGATGCGCAGGCTGGGCAGGCCGAAGAAGACGCCGACGGCGGCCGCGAAGCCGCCCGAGAGCACGAACACGACGATGATGTTGAGCTCGGGGAAGCCGGTCGCCAGCTTATACGACGCATAGGCGCCGACCGCCATGAAGCCGCCGGTGCCCAAGCTGAGCTGGCCGGCGTAGCCGGTCAGGATGTTGAGGCCGACCGCTGCCAGCGCGTAGACCACGAAGGGGATCAGGATCGCGTTGAACCAGTAGTCGTTGGCGACCAAGGGCACGACGACGAAGGCGACGATCAGCACGGCGGCGACGAACACCCGGTCCTGGGCAATCGGGAAGATCGCCTGGTCGGCGCCGTAACTGGTCTTGAACTGGCCCGCCTCGCGGTAGATCACGTCTCATACCCTCTCGATGATGCGTTCGCCGAACAGGCCCTGGGGTCGGAACACCAGGAACACCAGCGCCAGCATGTAGGCGAACCAGCCCTCGATCGCGCCGCCCAGCGCCGGTCCCCAGTAGATTTCGGCGATCTTTTCGCCGACGCCGATGATCAGACCGCCGACGATGGCGCCCGGCACCGAGGTGAAGCCGCCCAGGATGAGCACCGGCAGCGCCTTGAGCGCGATCAGCGACAGCGAGAACTGCACGCCGCTCTTGGAACCCCACATGATGCCGGCGACCAGCGCGACGATGCCGGCGACCGACCAGACGATGATCCAGATCGTCTTCAGCGGGATGCCGACCGAGAGCGCCGCCTGATGATCGTCGGCGACGGCGCGCAGCGCGCGGCCGATGCGCGTATAGTGGAAGAAAACGGCGAGCACGGCGACCAGGGTGCCGGCGGTGGCCGCGGCGACCAGCTCGAACTCGTTCAACAGCACGCCGCCAACCTCGAACGGGCTGTCGGGGATGCCGATGTCGAGCCGCTTGACGTTGCTGCCCCAAAGCGAATCGCCCAGGCCCTCGAGGAAGAAGGCGAGCCCGATGGTCGACATGAACAAGATGATGTGTTCCTGGTTGACCAGCGGGCGCAGCACGAGGCGCTCGATGGCGAAGGCCAGCGCGACCATCACCGCCGCCGTCAGCACCAGCGCGATGGGTATCGGAACGCCCCACTCCATGATGCCGACCAACGTCAGCGCGGCGAACAGCGCGAGTACGCCTTGGGCGAAATTGAACACGCCCGAGGCCTTGAAGATGAGCACGAAGCCGAGCGCCACCAGCGAATACATGACGCCCGCCGACAGGCCGCCGACCACCACCTCGATGAAGAAGATCGGCTCACCGGCGATGTCGAGGAACGGCGCCACCAGCATGTCGTTGAGGAATTCCATCGGCTGCCGGGCTACGCCTCGTGCGGGACGCCGAGATAGGCGTCGATGACGTTCTGGTCGGCGCGCACCACGTCGGGCGGGCCGTCGGCGATCTTGCGCCCGTAGTCGAGCACGATGACCCGGTCGGAGATGTCCATCACGACGCCCATGTCATGCTCGATCAGCGCGATCGTCGTGCCGAACTCGTCGTTGACGTCGAGCACGAAGCGGCACATGTCCTCCTTCTCCTCGACGTTCATGCCGGCCATCGGCTCGTCCAACAGCAACAGATCAGGCTCGGCGGCGAGCGCCCGGCCGAGCTCGACGCGCTTTTGCAGGCCGTAGGGCAGACGGCCGACCGGCGTCTTGCGGATCGCCTGGATCTCGAGGAAGTCGATGATGCGCTCGGCGAAGGCGCGGTGCTCGAGCTCCTCGCGTTTCGCCGGGCCGACGTAGAGCGCCTGCCACAACAGGTTGCGCTTCATCTTCAACAGCCGCCCGGTCATGATGTTGTCGAGCGTCGACATGCCCCGGAACAGCGCGATGTTCTGGAAGGTCCGCGCGATGCCCTGGGCCGCGGCGTCGTGCGGGCGCATCTGCTGGCGCGTCTTCCCCTTGTACGTGATCTGGCCGTGCTGCGGGTGATAGAAGCCGTTGATGACGTTGAGCATCGAGCTCTTGCCGGCGCCGTTGGGGCCGATGATCGCCAGGATCTCGTGCTCGCGGATTTCGAAGCTGACATCGACGAGCGCGGTGACGCCGCCGAACGACAGGCTGATGTTCTCGACCTCGAGAATCGAATCGCCGATCGATTTTGACGCCTCGGCCGGCGCGTCGATCGCCGTCGCCGCCACTGCTTCCTGGGCCGTCGTCACGCCGATCAGCTCGCCATCTTGAGCGCCGCGGGGGCGGCGTCGAGCGAACGGATCTCGATCTCCGCGCTGGCGGTGCCCTTGCGGCCGTCCTCGTAGGTCACCTCGACCTCGATCGCGGCTCGGCTCGCGTCCGAATACAGCGCGTCGATCAACGCCCGGTATTTCTCGCCGACATGGCTGCGGCGCACCTTGCGCGTTCGCGTCAACTCGCCGTCATCGGCGTCGAGCTCCTTGTGCAGGATCAGGAAGCGTCTGATTTGCGAGCCCGCGAGATGCGGGTCGTCGGCGAGTTCACGGTTGACCTGCGCAATCTCGTCGGCGATCAACCCGTAGACCTGCTCGTGGGCGGCCAGCTCCCGATAGCCGCCATAGGCGATGCCGCGCCGCTCGGCCCAGTTGCCGACCGCCTCGAGGTCGATGTTGATGAACGCCGCGGCGAAGCCGCGCTGGTTGCCGAAGGCTACTGCCTCCTTGATGTGCTGGAAGAATTTAAGTTTGTTTTCCAGGTACTTGGGTGCGAACATCGTGCCGTCGGCGAGCTTGCCGACGTCCTTCGCCCGGTCGATGATCTTGAGGTGGCCGTCGTCGTCGAAGAAGCCGGCGTCGCCGGTGCGCACCCAACCATCGGGCGTCTTGGTCTTGGCCGTCGCCTCGGGGTTCTTGTAGTACTCGACGAACACACCCGGGCTGCGGTAGAGCACCTCGCCGCCGTCGCTGATCTTGATCTCGACACCGTCGGCCGGCGGGCCGACCGTGTCGGGCTTGATCTCGCCATCGGGTTGCATGGTGACGAACACGCTCGCCTCGGTCTGGCCATAGAGCTGCTTCAGGTTCATGCCGAGCGCGCGGTAGAAATCGAAGATGTCGGGCCCGATCGCCTCGCCCGCGGTATAGGCCAGGCGAATGCGGCTGAAGCCCAACGTGTTCGTGAGCGGCCCGAAGACCAGCACGCGGCCGATTGCATAGAACAGCCGGTCGACAAGCGGGACCGGCCGGCGATCGACGATGTCACCGCCGACGCGGCGCCCCAACGCCATGAAATAGTCGAACAGGCGCCGCTTGATCCAGGCCGCGTCTTCCATGCGGATCATCACCTGGGTCAGGATGTTCTCGAAGATGCTCGGCGGCGCGAAGAAGAAGCTCGGGCCGATCTCGCGGATGTCGTGCAACACGGTGGCCGCGCTTTCCGGGCAATTGACGCAGAACCCGGTGACGTAGGACTGGCCGAGCGAGAACACGTTGTCGCCGACCCAGGCCATCGGCAGATAGGCGAGGATATCGTCGTCGACGGTCAGCCGGTCGGCGTTCGCTGCGTTGCGCGCGCTGATGATGACGTTGTCGAAGCTCAACACCACGCCCTTTGGCTGGCCGGTGGTGCCCGAGGTGTAAAGGATGATCGAGGTGTTCGCGCCGCTGCCCTCGGCGACCGCGGCGTCGAAGAAGCCGGGGTTGTCGCGGTCGAAATCGCGGCCACGCGCCTGGATCTCGTCGAACGCGTGGAGATCGGGCTCGGCATAATTGCGCATGCCGCGCGGGTCGTCGTAGATCAACGTCTCGAGCTTGGGACAGTCGGCCTTGATCTCGACGAGCTTGTCGATCTGCTCCTGGTCCTCGCCGACGGCGAAGCGCGCCTCGGAATGGTTCATGACGAACTTCAGCTCGTCGGCGACCGCGTCCTGGTACATCGGCACCGGCACCGCGCCGATCACCTGAGCCGCGACCATCGACCAGTAGAGCTGCGGCCGGTTGTCGCCGATGATCGCCATCTTGTCTTCGCGCTTGAGGCCGAGCGCCGCGAAACCGCAGGCCAGCGCGCGCACCTCGTCGGCGACCTGAGCCCAGGTCCAGGTCTGCCAGATGCCATAGTCCTTCTCGCGAATCGCGGGGCGCGACGCCCATTTTCGGGCGTTCTCGACGAGCAACTTTGGGAAAGTGTCGACGCGCGTCTGATCGGCCTCGGACGAGGTCATCCCGGCCACCTGTATCCGGCGTCTCTCACGTCTTGTTCTCCCTGGCTTTCGAAGCCTCGCCGGGGTGCCCGTGGCTCCCGATCTGGTTGGCAGCGTAAGCCTCTTTCATCTTCCCGTCCATGTCCAGCGCCTTGACGCCGCGCGCATCGCCGCCCGGGCGGTCTTCAGGGCGTCGATACGAGCCCTTCCGGAGTGCCGACGACGACGACCTGCAGGGCCTCGGGGTCGAGCAGCCGGGCGGCGACGCGGTTGGCGTCGGCGAGCGTCACCGCCTCGATATAGCCATTGCGCCGATCGATGTAGTCGATGCCGAGGTCGTTGAGCTGAATGCCGATCAGTAAGTTCGCAATCTTGCCGTTCGAATCGAGTCGCAGGGCAAACGAGCCGGTCAGGTAGGTCTTGGCGTCGGCGAGTTCATCCGCCGTCATCCCATCATCGCGCATGCGCGCGAACTCGGCGCGGATGACCTCGAGCGATTCGGCGACCCGCGCATTCTCGGTCGCCACCCCGCCGAAATAGAGAGCGGCGTAGTCGAGCGGCGACAGATAGCTATAGACGCCGTAGGCGAGGCCGCGCTTCTGACGCACCTCCTGGGTCAGCCGCGAGGTGAAGCCGCCGCCGCCCAGCGCGTAGTTCATCACATAGGCCGCGTAGAACTCCGGGTCGTCGCGGTCCAGCCCCCGGTGGCCGAAGACGACGACGCTTTGCGGAATGTCGCGGTCGACGACGATCAGACGACCCGGCGCGGCGGGCGCGGTCTTGGCGGCCGTCAACGGCGCCCCCGTCGCCGGCAGGCCGCCCAACGTCTCGTCGAGCAGCGCGGCGAGCCGGTCCGGCGCGATGTCGCCGACGACGGCGACGACCATGCGGTCGCGCGCCAGCTGCCCGGCAACGAAGCCGCGGAGATCGGCAACGGTCAGCGCCGCCACACTTTCTTGCGTACCGTCGACCGGGCGGCCATACGAATGGTCCGGGAAAGCGGCGTCGAACCAGGCGCGGCGCGCGATGCGGTCGGGATCGTCGGCGAGACGCTTCAGCCGCACCTGAAGCTGGCGACGGATGCGTTCGACCGGCTCCTCGTCGAAGCGCGCCTCGGTCATCGCCAGGCGCAGCATCTCGAAGGCGGCGTCGGTGTTGGCGGTGAGCGTCTTCAGGCTGGCTTTGAAGGTGTCGAGCCCAGTGCTGAAGCCGAGGTGGATGGCGAGGTCCTCGAGGCGACTCTGGAAGGCGCGCGAATCATAGTCGCCCGCGCCCTCGTCCAAGAGCGCCGAGACCATGTTGGCGCGCCCCTCCTTGCCGGCCGGATCGAGCGTCGCGCCGCCACGGAAGGCGATGTTGACCGACAGAATCGGTATCGCGTGCGCTTCGACCAGCCAAGCCTCGATGCCGCCCGGGCTGATCACGCGCGTCACCTCGGTCGCCTTGGCCGGCGCCGTCAGTACGACGGCCGCCAGCATCAAGACGAGCACCGCGCGCGCCGCAGCCCGGATCGGAGTGTATCGTTCCGTCGCCATCGCCACGCTCCGTCGCTCAGCCGGTTTCTTCGGGCAGCAGGACGCCGGTCACCGAGCCCTCGGGCCGCAGCACGGCGCGCGCCGCCTGATTGATCTGCTCGACGGTGACCGCCTCGATGCGATCGGGCCAGGCTTCGATCTCGGCGACCGAAACGCCCGAGGTCCGCGCCGCGCCGAAAACGCGCGCCGCGGCATACAGGCTGTCCCGCGCGTAGGTCGTCTCGGCGATCAGGCGTTGCTTGATGCGCGCGATCTCGTCCGCGCCGACGCCGTCGTCGAGCAGGCGCGCGATTTCCTCGTCGATTGCCGCTTCCAACTCGGTGATCTCGACGCCCGGCGACGGCGTCGCGTAGACGACGAAGCGCGTCAGGTCGAGCGACACGTCGTCGTACCAGGCGCCGGCCGATGCCGCGAGCTTGCGCTCGACGACCAGTGCGCGATAGAGCCGGCTGGTCGCGCCGCCGCCCAACACCTCGGCCAGCACCTGCAAGGGATAGGCGTGTTCGGTCGCGCCGGCGGTCAGGCTGGGCGCGATATAGCTGCGGCTCAGCGACGGCTGGCTGACGCGACCGTCGCGCAGCACGACGCGCCGGGCGGCGCGCTGCGGCGGCTCCTGCGGGCGCAGCCTGGGCGCGATATCTTGCGCCGGGATCACGCCATAGTGCTTCTCGGCGAGCGGCTTCAGCTCGGCCATGGTGATGTCGCCACTGACCACCAGGACGGCGTTGCTGGGCGCATAATGGCGCCGATAGAAGGCGAGCGCGTCCTCGGTCGTCAGCGCGCGCATCTCGTGCTCCCAGCCGATGATCGGCACGCCATAGGGATGCGCCAGATACTGCGCCGCGGCGATCTGCTCGCCCAACAGCGCGCCGGGTTCGTTGTCGACACGCGAGCGCCGCTCCTCGATGATCACGTCGCGCTCGGGCAACACCACCTCGTCGCGCAGCACCAGGTTGGTCATGCGGTCGGCCTCGAGCGCCATGACCAGCCCGAGCCGCTCCTTGGCGACCTTCTGGTAGTAGCCGGTGTAGTCTTGGCTGGTGAAGGCGTTTTCGTTGCCGCCGTGGCGCGCGACCAGGCGCGAGAATTCGCCGTCGGGATAGCTTGGCGTGCCCTTGAACATGAGATGCTCGAGGAAATGCGCGATGCCCGACTTGCCGACCGGATCGTCGGCCGCGCCGACGCGGTACCACACCATGTGCACCACGACCGGCGCGCGATGGTTCGGCACGACCACGACCTCCATGCCGTTCTCGAGCGTGAAGGTCTCGGGATTGAAGACCGCGGCGCGCGCGCCGGGCGCTGCCAGCAGGATCAGCACGAGCGCGGCGAACAACCTGCGGAACGCAGGAGATGTCATCGTGTCTCCTCTACGGCTGCCTGGGTGGTGCGGACCGGTGAACCTAGCGTCATACCGTCGCCACGCGGCATCACATCTAGTTGAACACCCCTTCGAGGATGCCCTTTTGGCGGCGCTCGATGACCGCCGTTTCGCCCTCGGTCGGATCGTCGCCGAGCGCGGTCGCCTCCTCGAGTCGCTGGGATTCCTTGGTCGGGTCGACGATCAAGCCGGGCCCCTCCTTGTCGCGCCAGAACATCAGATTGTCGACGAAGGTATCGTCGTCCTCGGCGTAGATCGCGCTTTCCTCGTTGATGATCCGACGGATGCTCGGATCGGCGTTGGCGCCGCCGGCGCGGCCGAGCAGCGCCTGTTCGCCGGCCGAGGCGTCGGCGGCCGATAGCGACGGCCCGCCGGCGCCGAGCAGCGCCGCCTTGGCGATGTCCTGCACGCGTGTTTCCTGCGGGCGTAGCGCGCCCGGTTGGGGCGGCCTCAGCCCGTAGTCGGGCGGCAGGGTCAGTGGCGCGCGCGCGACGACCGAAAATTCGTCGGGCGCGTATTTGCCCCGGCCCGTTATCTGATCGCTGATTCCCGAGCAACCGGCGACGACCAGGCTCAGGGCCACGAGCCCCGTTCCGGTCGACACGCGCGACCAGCGGCCATTCTTACGTGAAGTCATAGCCTACTATTTAGGCTCTCCACGCCGATTGAGCAAGCTGTCGATGAGCATCACGGCGACGCCAACCGTTATCGCCGCGTCGGCGACATTGAAGGCGGGCCAGTGATAGCCGCCGGCGTGCAGGTCGACGAAGTCGGCGACGGCGCCGAGACGCAGCCGATCGACGATGTTGCCCAGCGCGCCGCCGATGATCAGGCCGATCGAGGCGGCGAGCAGCCGTTGCGCGACGCGGGCGAGCCAGATGACCAGGCCGATGACGACCATTCCGGCGATGCCGGCCATCAAATACGGCGCCAGGTCGGCGTCGCCCAACAGGCCGAAACTGACGCCCCGGTTCCATACCATGACGAGATTGAAGAATGGCAACACCTCGACGAAGCCGGGCGGTTCGGCGAGCCAGCCGATGATCCACCATTTGACCAGCTGGTCGATCACCGCGACCGATGCGGCGATCGCCAGGCCAACGCGCAACATGGCGGGCTATGCCGCGGCCGGCGCGTCGGCGACGACGGTGGCGCAGCGCCGGCACAGCTCATCGTGACCGGGCACGCGACCGACTTCGGCCAGCACCTGCCAGCAGCGCGCGCATTTCCCGCCCTCGGCGAGACCGACGGTGACCCGCACGCCCGGCACGTCGTCGTCCGAGAAGGCGCCTTCGAGCGCCGCGTCGCCGACGAAGCTGGCGCCCGAGGTGATGAAGATCTCCGGCAGATCGAGGCCGTCGAGCACGCCGGCGTATTCGCTGTTGGCGGCGACGGTGGTAGTCGCCTGCAGGCTCGAGCCGATGCGCTTCTCGCGGCGTTCGACCTCGAGCGCGCCGGTCACCGCGCGGCGCAGGCGGCGCACCTTGGCCCATTTCTCGGCCAGCGCGTCGTCGCGCCACGCCGCCGGCACCTCGGGGAATAGCTGGAAATGCACGCCGTCTTCGTCGTCCGGGTAGCGCGTCCGCCAGGCCTCCTCGGCGGTGAAGCAGAGGATCGGCGCGAGCCAGGTGGCGAGGCAGGAAAACAGCGTATCGAGCACGCTGCACGCCGCGCGGCGCCGCGTCGAGCCGATCGCGTCGCAATAGAGCGCATCCTTGCGGATGTCGAAGTAGAAGGCCGAGAGCTCGGTGGCGCAGAAATTGTGCAGCCGGCTGAACAGCACGCTGTAATCGTAGTCTTCGCAGGCTTGGCGGACCAGCGCGTCGAGCTTGCTCAGGCGATGCAGTACCCAGCGTTCCAGCTCGGGCATCTCGGCCGCGTCGAGCCGCTCGGTCTCGTCGAAGCCAGTGAGATTGCCTAGGATGAAGCGCAGCGTGTTGCGCAGCCGGCGGTAGCTGTCGACCTGATAGCGCAGGATCTCATCGGAGATGCGGACATCCTCGGTGTAGTCCGCGCTGACCGTCCAGATGCGCAGGATGTCGGCGCCGTACTGGTCCATGACGGTCTGCGGCGCGACCACGTTGCCCAACGACTTCGACATCTTGCGGCCCTCGCCATCGAGCACGAAGCCGTGGGTCAGCACCGTGTCGTAGGGCGCCCGTCCGCGCGTGCCGCATGATTCCACGAGTGAGGAATGGAACCAGCCACGGTGCTGGTCGGTGCCCTCGAGATAGATCGACGCCGGCCAGACGAGGTCGTCGCGGCTCTCGAGCACGAAGCTGTGGGTCGAGCCCGATTCGAACCAGACGTCGACGATGTCGTCGACCTTATGGTAATCGGCGGCGTCGTAGGCATCGCCCAGGAAGTCCTGGGGGTCGGCGGTGAACCAGACGTCGGCGCCGGCTTCCTCGACCGCTGCGGCGATGCGGTCGAGCACCGCCTGATCGCGCAGCAGCTCGCCTGACGCCTTGTTGACGAAGACCGCGATCGGCACGCCCCAGGCGCGCTGGCGAGAGATCACCCAGTCGGGCTTATCGGCGATCATCGCCGTGATCCGGTTGCGTCCGGCACCCGGCACCCAGCGCACCCGTTCGATCGCGGCGAGCGCGACGGCGCGCAGATCGTTGGTGCTCATCGAGATGAACCACTGCGGCGTGTTGCGGAAGATCAGCGGCGCCTTGGAGCGCCAGGAATGCGGGTAGCTGTGGGTCAGCTTGCCGCGCGCGAGCAGCGCGCCGGCCGCCGCCAGCGCCTCGGCGACATCCGCGTCGACCTTGAACACATGGTGGCCGGCGAACAGCGGCACCGCGTCGACGAAGACGCCGTCGCCGTCGACCGTTTCGGGCACCTCTAGGCCGTGCTTGACGCCAGCATCGAAGTCCTCGGCGCCATGGCCCGGCGCGATATGCACCAGCCCGGTGCCCTGCTCGAGCGTGACATGCGGCGCGGCCAACAGCGGCACGTCGAAGTCGTAGCCCTGGCCGCGCAGCGGGTGCGCACAGACCGTGCCGGTGAGCGCCGCGCCGGTCAGCTTCGCGACCACCTTGTGGGCCGTGATGCCGGCCCGCGCGCAAACCGCGGCGCACAACGCCTCGCACAACAGGAGCCGCTCGCCGATCACCGCGGCGCTGCCTTCGGCGATCGCCTCGACCTCGACGACGCAGTAATCGAACGCGTCGCCGTAGGCGATGCCGCGGTTGCCCGGGATGGTCCAGGGCGTCGTCGTCCAGATCACCGCGCTGGCGCCCGCGAGCGCCGCCTCGTCCGTCGCGACCACGGGGAAGCGCACGTCGATCGTCGTCGAGGTATGGTCGTGGTATTCGACCTCGGCCTCGGCCAGCGCGGTCTTCTCGACGACCGACCAGAGTACCGGCTTGGCGCCCTTATAGAGGCCGCCGTTCATGACGAACTTGCCGATCTCGCGGATGATCTGCGCTTCGGCCGGGAACGCCATGGTGGTGTATGGGTTGGCCCAGTCGCCGACGACGCCGAGGCGCTGAAATTCGGCCGACTGGACGTCGACCCAGTGCTCGGCGAACGCGCGGCATTCCTGGCGAAACTGGACGATCGGCACGGCATCCTTGTCGCGCTTGTCCTTGCGGTATTTCTGCTCGACCATCCACTCGATCGGCAGGCCGTGGCAATCCCAGCCGGGCACGTAGTTGGAATCGAAGCCGAGCATCTGCCGCGAGCGCACGACGACGTCCTTGAGGATCTTGTTCATCGCCGTGCCGATGTGGATGTTGCCGTTGGCGTAGGGCGGGCCGTCGTGCAGGATGAATTTCTCGCGGCCCGCCGACGCGGCGCGCAGCCGGCGGTAGACGTCGCGCTCGGCCCAGCGCGCCAGCATCTCGGGCTCGCGCTTGGGCAGCTGCGCCTTCATCGGAAAATCGGTGTTGGGCAGCAACACGGTAGACCGGTAGTCGGTGGCCATCGTCGGTACTTTCAGGCTGGTCGCGGCGTTTATACCAGGGAGCCGTGATAAAGGCCCATAGAGATCGCGTCCGCTTTTCGCCGGTGAGGCAAGGAAGCCGCGGGCGATGCAGCGCATCGGCTAGGCTTCCTGACGCCCGCCGGCGATAAGCGGCCGCGACCGGGACGGCGGCTTGCCGAGGCTCTCGGACGTCGTTGCGCCCGTCTTGCGATGCGCTGCATCGCCGCGACGGGCGCGCCTAGCCGAGAACCACGGCAAGCCGTCTCTAGGGGTCTTTATCACTGCTCCATGGTATTAGGCCGCGGGCGGGTTGGAAATTGGTTCTGCGACGGAATTTGGCTCTGCAATCCCGGCCGCGCCGGCCAGGATGTGGCGGGCGCGCTGGCAATCGGCGGTCATCTGCGCCTTGAGCGCCTCGACGCCCTCGAAACTCTGGTCCTTGCGGACGCGCTGGACGAAGGCGACGCGCAGGCGGCGGCCGTAGAGATTGCCTTCGAAGTTGAATAGATGTGTCTCGAGCAGCACGGTCTCGCCGGCGAAGGTCGGCCGGCTGCCGATGTAGGCGGCGCCGTCGCGCCAATCGACGCGGTCCGGGCCGACCACGCCGGCGCGCACCGCATAGATGCCGGGTCCCGGGTGCAGGCGACCGTCGAGCGCTATGTTGGCGGTCGGGAAGCCGAGTTCTTGGCCGCGCGCCTCGCCCGGTATGACGCGGCCCTCGAACTCCCATGTCCAGCCGAGCCGTTCGGCGGCCTGATCGACCAGGCCGCGGCGCACCAGCACCCGGATGTCGGTCGACGAGCAGGTCTCGCCGGCGAATTGTGCGGCGGCGATCTCGGTGAAGCCGAAGCCCTCCATCGCCGCCATGTGGCGCAGCACGGCCGCGTTGCCCCGGCGGCCCTTGCCGAAGACGAAGCCGGGCCCGACCACGAGGTGCTTGATGCCGAGGCCGCGGACCAGCACATCGAGCACGAATTGCTGCGCCAGACGGCCGGCGAGATCGGCGTCGAAGTGCAGGTTGCACATGACGTCGACGCCCAGCGCCGCGATACGCCGAGCCTTGAGGCGGAACGGCGTCAGGCGGAACGGCACCGAGCCGGGCTGGAAGAAATGGCGCGGGTGGGGCTCGAAGGTCAGCACGGCGAGCGGCGCGCCCTTGGCGTGCGCCAGACGCGCAGCCTCGGCGATCACGGCCGCGTGGCCGCGGTGCACGCCGTCGAAATTGCCGAGCGCGACCACGGCGCCGCGCGCCGAGGCGTCGACCCCGTCATAATGCCGCAAAATGCGCATACGCGCGTTTACCGCAAATGGCCGGCGAACTCAACCAAGCGCCGTGCCGGATAGTGTTTCCGTTTGAAACTTGACCTGGCCTGAAAGCACGAAGCGCACCCGCATGTCGGCTAATCGTCCGCAAGCGGTCATCGTTCTGGTGCGGCCGTTGAGTCCGGGTATAATGGGGTGGACGGCCCCACACGGCATCTAGGTGCCAGAAGTGGTAGCTGTTGGCTGATCACGTACAAAGGAGCCGTCCTATGACCGAGGTTAACACGATCGGACTTGATCTTGCGAAGAACGTTTTCCAGGTTCACGGGGTCGATGTCTCAGGCGAGACCGTGATCCGCCGGCAACTGAGGCGCCGCCAGGTTGTGCCGTTCTTCAGCAAGCAGCCGGCTTGTCTGGTCGGTATCGAGGCCTGCGCGACGTCGCACCATTGGGCGCGGGAACTCGGGGCGCTTGGCCATGAGGTGCGCATCATGCCGGCGGCTTACGTGAAGCCCTACGTCAAGCGCAACAAGAACGACGCGGCGGATGCCGAAGCGATCTGCGAAGCGGTAACGCGGCCATCGATGCGTTTCGTGGCGGTGAAGACGGCCGCGCAGCAGAGCGTGTTGATGGACCACCGGACGCGCGAACTCCTGGTTCGGCAGCGGACCATGCTGGTCAACGCGATCCGCGCGCACATGGCGGAGTTCGGGGTCGTCGCCCGGGTCGGGCTGCCGCAGGTGAAGGAACTCCTCGCGGTCATCGCTGATGAGGGCGATGAGCGCATCCCGCCATTGGCACGAACATGCCTGGAAGGACTGGCGCGGCAGTTGCTGTCGCTGGAGCGCGAGATCACCACCACCGAGCAGCGCATTCATGCCTGGCATCGGGCGAACCAGGTCAGCCAACGTCTGGCGACCATTCCCGGCATCGGACCGCTCACGGCGAGTGCGCTGGCGGCCTCGATCGCCGACCCTTCGGTGTTCAGATCGGGGCGTGAACTGGCGGCTTGGATCGGTCTGGTGCCCAGACAGATATCGACCGGCGGCAAGCAGCGGCTCGGCCGCATCTCAAAGGCGGGCGACCACTACCTCCGGTGGCTGCTCGTCGCCGGCGCCATGACGGTGATACGCCACGGGCGAAGATCAAACTTCGAGAAGAACCCTTGGCTGGGCGATCTCATGGCGCGCAAATCGACCAAGCTCGCCGCCGTGGCGCTGGCCAACAAGAACGCACGAACCGCCTGGGCGCTGCTCGCCAACGGTGGAACCTACCGTCAGCCAGCAGTCACCGCCGCTTGAGACAGACGCCTTATACCAGTGAGCCTATGAAATCACCTTCATGATCCATGGATAGGCGCAGAGGGTTCGCATACGATCCGGTTCTGCGATGAGGTCGATCCATGCTTGGCAACAGGCGTCGATGATGGCCTCGGTGTCGTCGAGGACGCGGAGCGATAGGAAGCGTTCGCGTAGGTAGAGCCAAACCCGCTCGACGGGGTTGAGTTCGGGACTGTAAGGCGGCAACAGCGCCAAGGTGACGTTGTCGGGGACGGTGAGGGCGCGCTCGTCGTGCCAACCGGCGCCGTCGCACATCATGACGGCGTGCGCATCCTGGTCCAGGGTATCGGCGAAGTGTGCGAGAAACAGGTCCATGACCTTGGCGTTGACGCTCGGCATCACCAGGGTGACGTCGTCGCCGGTGTCCGGGCGCACGGCGGAGAAGATGTAGGCCCACTGGTAGCCGATTTGACGCGTCCCGGGGGCACGCTCGCCCCTGCGCCACCACCGGTGACACACCCGGCCCTTGTTGCCGACGCGCGCTTCATCCTGAAACCACAGCTGTAGGCGCTTGTCGGGATGCGCCGCGGCGGTCGCCTTCAGGATGTCGCGAAGCCCCCTTTTTTGAAGCGCTCCTGCGCTTCGGCGTCCCTTCGCGGGTGGCTCGGGCGCGCCTTCTGGCGGGAAAATCCCATCCGCCGTAGAACCCGGGTCATGCTCGAGGGGTGGTAGGTCTTGGCGAAGCGCTCCTCCAGCCAGCGGCACAGATCGGCCCGGGTCCAGGCGCAAACCCCGTCGCGCTCAGGCTCCGGCCCGGCGATGATGACCGCCGCCAGCGCCGCTTCCTCGTCTGCCGTCAGCCGCCGCGGCGAGTAGCCCTTTGGACGGTCGTGAAGCCCCTCCAATCCCTTTGCATTGTAACGAACAACCGCGTCGCGAAGCGTTTGGCGATCCATCCCCGCAAGCCGCGCGGCATCAGCCCGGGGCATCTCCTCCAAAGCATTCGCGATCCCATAGGCCCGCGCCGCCGCTCGACCGTACGATTCCACGCGAGCCCAGCGCCGAAGCTCCAAAGGCGTCAAATCATCCCGTATCTTGAGTGCTGATCCCATGACATCCCCCACATCTGGTGGGAGACCATAGAATCACAATCCGCCATCATCCGCCATCAATGAATATCCCGAGAGTCAATTCAGGCGCTCACTGGTATTAAACCCTTTGGCAGGGTGATCGTGAGGTAATGCAAGACCGGTCGAATACCGGGGATCGGAGAAACCCGTCATGGCTAGGGAGCCTCGAGCTCGTGGGTTTAGTTGGGACCCGATCCCGCGGATCGCATTAGGGCCAGCGGTCAAGAGCACCGCATCAACAGGCCGGACACATAGCCGCACCCGACCAACTTGCATGACCGTCAAAACAACCCTTGCCAAATCGGGGCCGTCCACACATAGCCATGGGGGGTTATTCGGACGCACGCTAGATCTCCGATATTTCCCAAAATCAGGTTTGCGAGAGAGGCAACGGCTTCCATCGCTGGGATTGTTGCACCAACCCTCAAGTCAGGTCGTCGAGCAGGGCCTTAGCCTCTTTCAGATCGGTGGTGTCGAAGCCCTCGGTGAACCAGTCGTAGACCGGCGCGAGAAGGTCGCGGGCCTCCGACCGCTTGCCCTCGCCTTGCCACAGGCGCGCGAGGCCCATAGCGGCGCGCAGCTCCAAGGACCTGGCGCTCTGGCCGAGGGCGATCTCGATGGCCTGCTTGAAGCAGGCTTCGGCCTCGCCGCCGTTGCCGTCCGAAAGCGACAGCAGCAGCACGCCCTTGAGGCGGTGAAGCTCGGCGTCCCAGAAGACAATTCCGTTGTCCTTGCTGGCGTCGAAGGCGTTCGCGAGGACCGTCATGCCCTCATCGGCCTGACCGGCCTGTGCGAGCAAATCGATGTAATAGCCCAGTGCATGGGGTTTTTCGTACGCGCGTCCCACCGCCCGCCAGGCCGCGAGCCCCTCGCGGATGCTGGCAATCGCTTCCTCGAGCCGGCCGCCACCGACCGCGGCCCAGCCATCGACGAACGCCGAGGTCGCGTGTTCCTGGGGGAAGCCATGCTCGCGCGTGATTTCGACGACCGCCTCGCCCAGCTCCTTCGCCATGTCGACCTCGCGGCGCAACTGGTAGGTCAGCGCGCCCTGCTCGAGGGCCAGCCCCAGGCTATGTGGATGGTGGATTCTGTGGGCAAGCTCGATTGCCTCGCCAACATGGGCGGCCGCCTGATCGGGATAGCCGAGCGCCCAGAGCGAATGAGCGGCGGTCGCGTGGCCGCAGACGCAGGGGTCATGCCCGCCGAACCGGAAGGTCTGAGCGTGGTGACGGCGAGCATCGTAGACCGCGATGGCTTGGCTCGTATGGTCTCGGCATGCGGCGAACTCGCCCAGGTAGAACCGGGTGGTCCATTGTGAGTGATGGGCCTGAAGGGAATATGCCGCGTCGTCCCGCCGTTGCGCCAGGTCGGACAACTCGTCGGCCAGCGCGAGCGCGCTCGGAATATCGCCGATAACGGTCCTGTATCGCCAAAGTCCCCACAGGGCGGCGAAGCGGTCCGCCGGCTCGCCGACGTCCCGGCACAGTGCGCGGGCCCGCGTATATGCGCGTTCCACCTCGGGTGCGCCGTCCCAATCAACCGACATGATTCCGACGCCAAGACCGAGCTGAATGGCGAGTTCCTGCCGCGCCCGGTCAGGCGTTTCGGGCAGGTCCTCTAGAAGCTCTAGTCCCCTGGTCAGGCTGCCCACCGCCTCGGCGTTCGCCAAGCGCTCGATGGCGCGCTGACCGGCACGCTGCCAATAGTCCACCGCCTGCTCGGTAAGGCCCGCCTCGGTGTAGTGATGGGCTAGTCGCTCGAACTGTTCGCCCGGGCGGCTGACGGACGCCGCCTCGATGTGCTCGGCGATGGCCTGGTGGAGCTTGCGGCGGCGCTCCCCAAGCAGACTGCCGTAGGCGACTTCGTAGGTCAGCGCGTGCTTGAAGGTGTATTCCGGGTCGGGGAACAGCCGCGTCTCGTAAACGAACTCGGCCGTCTGCAGTTCGCTCAACCCGCGCCGCAGCTCCTCCTCGGGCGTCTCGGCGATGGCCAGTAGCAGGTCGTAGGGCACGTCCTTGCCGATCACCGCCGCGGTCTGAAGCAGCCGCTTGTTGTCGGCCGGCAGGCGGTCGATGCGCGCCGCCAGAACGCCCTGCACTGTCGCCGGTACTTCGACAGTGGCGGCCTCGTCCGTCAGTTGGTAGGCCCCCGGCGCGCCGCTGAGTATCCCCGCCTCGACCAGGGTGCGCACGCTCTCCTCGAGGAAGAACGGGTTGCCCGCGGTGCGCTCGATCAGGGTCTCCCTGAGCGGCGCCAGCGCGGCGTCCTCGCCCAGCATGGCCACCAGCAGCTCGTCGGCGCTTTCCGCCGGCAGCGGGTCGATGCGGCGCTGGCTGTAGAACGTCTTGCTGCCCCAGCCGTGGCTGTATTCGGGACGGTAGTTGGCGAGCAGCAGAATGCGCGACGCCGGCAGGCTCTCGACCAGGCTGTCGAGGAACACCTGGGTCTCGCCGTCGATCCAGTGCAGGTCCTCGAAGACCACGGCCAAGGGCTGCACGGCGCTCTCCCTGAGCAGCAGGGTCTTGACCGCGTCCAGCGTCCGGCGCCGGTGCTGGGAGGGATCGAGCGCCTGCCAGGCCTCATCGTCCACGGCGACGTCGAACAGGGTGAGGAAGGGCGTAAGCAGCGGCTTCAGGCCCTCGTCCAGGGTCAGCAGCTTGCCGGTGACCTTCTCGCGAATCTGCCGGGCGTCGTCGCGGCCCTCGATGCGGAAGTAGGCCTTGAGCAGGTCGATGATCGGCAGATAGGCCGTCGCCTTGCCGTAGGACACCGAACCGCTTTCCAGGACCAGCCAGCCCTCGGTTCGGTGGGAATGGGTGAACTCGTAGAACAGGCGCGACTTGCCGACACCGGCCTCGCCGATCACGGCGACGATCTGGCCGTCGCCGCCGCCGGCCCGGTCGAGCGCCCGCCCCAGGGCCTCGATTTCGGTCTGGCGCCCGATGAACCGGCTGAGCCCGCGCGCCAAGGCGGCCTGGAAGCGCGTCCGCACGGTCGTCGCGCCGGTCAGCTCGAAGACCTCGATGGGCGCCTCCAGCCCCTTGACCGGGATCGGACCGAGCCCGTTCACCTGAACGAACCCCTCGGCGAGCTGCAGCGTATCGCCGGTAATCCGGATGGTGCCGGGAACCGCGAGCTGTTCCATCCGGCCCGCGAGATGCGTCGTCTCGCCGATGGCGTCGTAGTCCATCGTCAGGTCGTTGCCGATGGCCCGCACCACCACCTCGCCCGAGTTGAGCCCGACCCGGACTTGCATTTCGACGCCGTGCGTCCGGCGAACCTCTTCGGCGCTGCGGTGGATGGCGTCCTGCATGGCGAGCGCGGCGTAGCATGCGCGCACTGCGTGGTCCTCGTGGGCCAGTGGCGCGCCGAACAGTGCCATGATGCCGTCGCCCAGCACCTTATTGACCGTGCCTTCGTAGCGGTGCACCGCCTCCATCATGGTGCGGATCGCCGAATCGAGCAGCTCATGGACGCGTTCGGGGTCGCTACCCCGGATCAGCTCGAGCGAACCCTGGATGTCGGCGAACAGCACGGTGACCTGCTTGCGCTCACCCTCGACTGCATCCCGGGCGGTGCGGATGCGGTCGGCAAGGTGCTGGGGCGTGTAGGACTGGGGCGCGGCGAAACTGGCCCGGCCGGTCGGCTCGGCCCCGGCGAGCTCGGTGCCGCAGTCGCCGCAGAACCGTGAATTGGAAGGGTTGGCATGGCCGCAGGACGGACAGGTCTTGTCGAGGGGCGCGCCGCAACCCCCGCAGAACCGATTATCGTCCGGGTTCTCGAACTGGCACCTGGGACACTCCAAAGCCGCCGTTCCCCGCTCCTTTTGGTTGTTGCGGCAAGGGTGCACCAAAAGCGATGTACTGGCTAGGGCGCATGCCCCAAGCGGCTTGGGCCTATCAATCCATTGGACGAGTGATCTAATACGCTCGACAGCGACGGCGCCTAATCAACTCGGATTCGGACGTCGAAAGTCGTCGTTGGTGACGCGCACCTGTCAGTCTGCTCTATCAGGCAAAACTCCGCTTCGGGTCTACCATCGAAATTCAACAGCGGCTGTGCCGATGACCGCGCGCCAACGTCTGATGTCGCACGCAACGCAAACATAATCCGCTAAAAGGCCGACGTTCCGGGCGTTGTTTCGACTGAATTTCAAACTGAGACACTACACCGTGCCGGATCCGGCATCGGCGCCACGGCGCGGGCCGCGTCAGTCGGCGGCTCGGACCATCGCCTCGGGCCGCGCCGGCACCATGACCACGGCGTCGCCGTCGACCACGACGGTCGCGCCGACCGTGCAGATGGTCTCGAGCATGACGCGACGCCGCTCGGGCGCCAGTTCGGTGATCGTCGCCCGCGCGCGCACCGTGTCGCCGGCGCGCACCGGCGCCTTGAACTTGCAGTTCTGGGTAATGTAGATGCAGCCCGGGCCGGGCAGCTTGGTGCCGATCACCGTCGAGAGGAAACTCGCCGACAGCATGCCGTGGGCGATCGGCCCGCCGAACATGGTGGTCCGCGCGTATTCGTGATCGAGATGCAGCGGATTGGTGTCGCCCGAGATCGCGCAGAACATATTGATGTCCGATTCGGTGACGGTCTTGGAATAGACCGCGGTCATGCCGATCGCCAGGTCCTCGAAGGCGTAACCCTCGTATTCGGAGACGTCGAGGGTCGCGGTAACGGCGTGTTGCGAACTGTCAGGCATCAAAGGTTCCTACTCGAATTTTTTATTCAGATTGTGCAACGCACCATAGACGGGGCGGTATTCTGTCACAAGTCCATTTGGCACAAACGAAAACTTCATGCCGCACCGCATCCTTGCGTTGCAGCAAGAGGCGCCTTGACGCGGCCGCGCCGGGCCGCGAAGCTCGCGGTCATGAGCGGATCGGCCGATAGCTTGATGGACGCCGCGCTGGCCGAGGCCCGCGCCGCGGCGGCGCGCGGCGAGGTGCCGGTCGGCGCGGTCGTCGTCGAGGCGGCGACCGGCGCGGTGCTGGCGGCGGCCGGCAATCGCGTCGAGGAGCTCGGCGACGCGACCGCGCATGCCGAGATGCTGGCGCTGCGCGCGGCGTCGGTCGGGCGCGGCCCGCGGCTCACCGGTTGCGATCTCTACGTCACGCTCGAGCCCTGCCCGATGTGCGCCCAGGCGATCTCGCTGGCGCGCATCCGCCGGCTCTACTTCGGCGCCGCCGATCCGAAGAGTGGCGGCGTCGAGCACGGCCAGCGCATCTTCGCGCAAGCCACATGCCACCACGCGCCCGAGGTCTACGGCGGCATCGCCGAACGCGACGCCGGCGCGTTGCTCAAGACGTTCTTCGCCGCGCGGCGATAACCTATTGTCCGGTCACATTTGGTGACCTGCGCTCAATCGCCGCGCATGCCAATCTTTATCCCACAAGGCCATTCTTGATCCCACAAGGACTGGCCGAACGGTCGGCGGCCCGCAGTCGCGGGCTGAAGTAGTTCGATCGACCTCATCGATCGCATTATGCTCTAGTGTCCCGATTCCGAAGTTCGCATGATTTTCGCCTGCTGTTCAGCGATTTCGATTGTTCGGAGGCAGAAGCGCTGGATGGCGCCGAGGATGTCATCGGCGGATTTGGTCCATTTGAAGGGTTTGGGGTTCTGGTTTGTCGTGTCGATGTAGTCGAGGATGGTGCGCTCCAACTCCTTGGTGGAGCGATGGACGCCGCGCCTGATCTGCTTGTCGGTCAGCAGCCCGAACCAGCGCTCGACCTGGTTCAGCCAGGAGGCGCTGGTGGGTGTGAAATGGGCCTGCCAGCGCGGCCGTTTGGCGAACCAGTCGCGGATCGCCTTGGTCTTGTGGGTCCCGTAGTTGTCCATGACGATGTGGATGTCGAGATCAGCAGGGACGTTCGCCTCGACGAGGTCGAGGAATTTGCGGAACTCTCGGGCCCGATGGCGCGGGAAACATTTGCCGATGATCTCTCCCGTGGCGATGTCGAGGGCCGCGAAGAGAGAGGTCGTGCCGTGGCGCTTGTAGTCGTGGCTGCGCCGCTCCGCCTGCCCGGGGCGCATCGGCAAGAGGGGCTGGGAACGGTCCAGGGCCTGGATCTGGCTCTTTTCGTCGACACAGAGAACCAGGGCACGATCCGGCGGCGCCAAATACAGACCGACGATGTCGCGGACCTTCTCCACGAAGAAGGGATCGCTCGACAGCTTGAAGGTCTCCGAGCGATGCGGCTGCAAGCCGAAGGCCCGCCAGATGCGATGAATGGTCGAGGGCGCGTGGCCGCTCGCCCGCGCCATCGAGCGAAGGCTCCAATGGGTCGCGTCCGGCGGCGTCTCTTCCAGCGTCAGCCGGACCGCTTCCGCGATGGCGTCATCGCCGATTTGACGCGGCGCGCCGGGGCGGGGTTCGTCGTACAGACCGTCGAGGCCCTCCGCCGCATAGCGGCGACGCCACTTGCCCACGGTGTCCGCGCTCGCCTCGAGACGAACGGCGATCTCCTTGTTCTCCAACCCTTCCGCCGCCGCCAAGACGATCCGAGCCCGCCGCGCAAGCCCCTGCGACGTCTTGCGACGACGAGACAGCGCCTCCAATTCGGCGCGCTCGTCATCGCTCAAAGAGATCGTCACCGCCACTCTCGCCATCAATCGCGCCTCCTAAAAACAAATAGAGACATAATCATATCAATTTATCGATCAGGACACTAGATCCCCAGACAACAAACCAGGAGCCCGCCATGTTGTTCATGGTCGTCGAGACCTTCCGCAACCAGGACGCCAAGGCGGTCTACCGCCGCTTTCGCGACAAGGGCCGCATGACGCCCGACGGGCTGAGTTTCATCGACAGCTGGGTCAGCGCCGATCTCGACCGCTGTTTTCAGGTGATGGAATGCGACGACGTCGCCGTGCTGCAGCGCTGGACCACCGAATGGTCGGACTTGGTCGATTTCGAGATCGTCCCCGTCCTGCCCGGCGCCGAGACCGCCAAGGCGCTCGCCGGCCAGCTCGACGGGCCGACGGAGGGTTAGCCCCCGACCACACGCCAGGCGATGTCGCGGCGGCAGAAGCCGCCCGGCCAGTCGATCGCGTCGACCGCGGCGTAAGCCTGCGCCTGCGCCTCGGCGATCGAGGGCGCGGTCGCGGTGACGCCGAGCACACGGCCACCCGTGGCGGTGATATCGCCGTCCACCGCCGTGGTACCGGCATGGAAGACGGTGACGCCGTCGAGCGCACCCGCCGCGTCGAGCCCGCCGATCACCGAGCCCTTGTCGTAGGCGCCCGGATAGCCTTGTGCCGCCATCACGACGCAGACGCAGGCCGCGTCGAGCCAACGCAGGGTGAACTTGTCGAGCACGCCGTCGCGCGCGGCGACCAGCGCGGGCAGCAGGTCGGACATCAGGCGCGGCATCAGGACCTGGGTCTCGGGGTCGCCGAAGCGGACGTTGAACTCGATCACCTTGGGGCCGTCGGCGGTCATCATCAGCCCGCAGTAGAGCACGCCCTTGTACGGCGTCCCCTCGGCCGCCATGGCGGCGACGGTCGGGCGCACGATGCGCGCCATGATCTCGCCGGCGGCGGCCTCGTCGACCACCGGCGCTGGCGAGTACGCCCCCATGCCGCCGGTGTTGGGGCCGGTGTCGCCCTCGCCGACGCGCTTGTGGTCCTGCGCGGCGGCGAGCGGCAGCGCGGTTTCGCCGTCGACCAGCGCGAAGAAGCTCGCCTCCTCGCCGGTCAGGCATTCCTCGACGACCAGCTCGGACGCCGCGGCGCCGAAGCCAGAGATGAGCGCGTCGACCGCGTCGCAGGCCGCCTCGACGGTCTCGGCGACGACGACGCCCTTGCCGGCGGCCAAGCCGTCGGCCTTGACGACGATCGGCGCGCCTTGAGCACGGACATAGGCCTTGGCCGCTTGCGCGTCGGTGAAGCGCGCGTAGGCCGCGGTCGGGATGCCGTATTTGGCGCAGATGTCGTTGGCGAAGCCTTTCGAGCCCTCGAGCCTGGCGGCCGCCGCGCGCGGCCCGAAGGTGGCGATGCCGGCGGCCTCGAGCCGGTCGGCGAGGCCGGCGCAGAGTGGCGCCTCGGGGCCGACGACGACGAAATCGATGGCGTGCTCGGCGCAGGCCGCGATGATGCCGTCGATGTCGTCGGCGCCGACCGCCAGGCAGGTCGCCTCGGCCGCGATGCCCGCGTTGCCCGGCGCGCAATAGAGCGCGTCACACAGCGGCGAGGCGGCGAGCGCCCAACACAGCGCGTGCTCGCGACCACCCGAACCGACCACCAGAACCCGCATCGCGTTTGCTCCTTGGTTCCGGTCACCTTTGCTGCGCAAAGATGACCTGCGCTCAATCGCCGCGCATGCTTCCGCCGAACGGTCGGCGGCCCGCGGTCGCGGGCTGGCAGAATGCGACCGAGCCCGATCGGAAAACGCGCCAGGCGCTCTGGCGCGATTGTTTCCGCGTCGGCATCTTGTAACATAGCGGCATGGGAAACCAAGCCTCGCCATGAGTGACAGCCAGCTGCCGCTGGAGAGCGGCGACAATCTGCCGGAATTTACCGTCAGCGAGCTGTCGTTCGCGGTCAAGCGCACCATCGAGGGCAGCTTCGAGGTGGTCCGCGTGCGCGGCGAGGTCTCGGGTCTCAAGCGCCATTCGTCGGGCCACGTCTACTTCACGCTGAAGGACGAGAAAGCGGTGCTGTCGGCGATCTGCTGGCGCGGCATGGCGGCAAAGCTGCGCTTCCAGCCCGAGGACGGCCTCGAGGTGATCTGCACCGGCCGGCTGACGACCTATGCCGGCCGCTCGCAGTACCAGATCATCGTCGAGCGCGTCGAGCCGGCCGGCGAGGGCGCGCTCTTGGCGCTCTTGGAGGCGCGCCGCAAGCAACTCGCCGCCGAGGGCCTGTTCGACGAGGACCGCAAGCAACCGCTGCCCTATCTCCCCGAGGTCATCGGCGTCATCACCTCGCCGACCGGCGCCGTCATCCGCGACATCCTGCACCGCCTGGCCGACCGCTTCCCGCGCCACGTGTTGATGTGGCCGGTACGCGTCCAGGGCGAGAGCGCGGCGCAAGAGGTCGCCGCCGCCATCGCCGGCTTCAACGGGCTGGCGGCCGGCGGGCCGGTGCCGCGCCCCGACGTCATCATCGTCGCGCGCGGCGGCGGCAGCCTCGAGGACCTCTGGGCGTTCAACGAGGAGGTCGTCGTGCGCGCCGCGGCGGCCTCCGACATCCCGCTGATCTCGGCGGTCGGCCACGAGACCGACGTGACGCTGATCGACTTCGCCGCCGACCGCCGGGCGCCGACACCGACCGCGGCGGCCGAGATGGCGGTGCCGGTGCGCGCCGAGCTCGTGATGCGCCTGCTCGAGCTCGAACGCCGGCTGATCGGCGGTGCCGCGCGGTTCCTCGAAAGTCGCGCCGTCGAGCTGCGCGGCCTTGGCCGCGGCCTGCCCGACCCGCGCAGCCTGATCGAGCCCGCGACCCAGCGTCTCGACAACGCGGCCGAACGGCTCGCCCAGGCGCTGCGCTTCTGGGTCGAGCGCCAACGCCGGCGCATCCCCGAGCTCAGGCCCGGCCCGCTGCGCGCCGAGATCGCGCGCCGCGCGGCGACGCTCGATGGTCTGCCGCCGCGCCTCCTGCAGGGGCTCAGGCGCATGCTGGGCGAGGCGACGCGCCGGCTCGAGGCGCAGGCCCGGCTGCTCGACGGCTTCGGCTTCGAGCGGGTGTTGGCGCGCGGCTTCGTGCTCGCCCGCGACGACGCCGGGCACCCGGTGACCTCGGCGGCGGGCGCCACGCCCGGCACCGGCCTCGCGCTCATATTCCACGACGGCGAACGCCACGCCACCGTCGACGGCGCGCAGACGCGAAAGAAGAAGGCTAAGCCAGGCAAGCCGCCGGGCGACGCCCAGGGCAGCCTGCTCTAGTCAGAATCTCGGTCGAAGCGCGCCCCGAGGTCGAGGCCCAGGTCCGCGGCGCGCTGCTCGACCACCTCGTCGATGATTTTACGCATGTTCTGATCCGTCGCGAGCAACTCGCGAAAGTCGTCGCAATCGAGCACCAGCAGGCGGCATTGCGTCACGGTGCGTATCGTGGCGCCACGCGGCGAATCGTGAAGCAAGGCGAACTCGCCGAAGAAGTCACCGTCGCCGAGCAGCACCGGTTCGGGCTCGATCTCGACACTGACCTCGCCGGTCGCGATGAAGAACATGTCTTCGGCCGGGTCGCCCTTGTGAAAGATCACGGTCTCCGCCTCGACGACGCGCGCCTGCAGCAGGTTCGTGATGCGAGAGACCGACAGCCCGTCGAGCCGGGCGAACAGCGGCACCCGCGCGATCATGCTCCACGAGACGACAAAATCGCGGCGGTGGATATCGCTGGCGAAACCGGAAGCCAGGATGCCGATCGGCAGCGCGAACATGCCGAGGCCGAAGATCATGACCAGCCCGCCGACCATCTTGCCGAGCGGTGTTGCCGGCACGACGTCGCCATAGCCGACCGTGGTCAGCGTCGCCAGCGCCCACCACATCGATTCCGGAATGCTGCCGAACTTGTCGGGCGAGACGTGACGCTCGATGTAATAAATCGCCGTCGACGCGACCAACAGCATCGCCGCCATGATCAGCAGCGCGCCGACCAGGGCGCGGCGTTCGTTGTGCAACACGCGCCCGAGCGTGGCGAGCGCCGGCGAGTAGCGCACCAGCTTCAAGAGCCGAAGCAGGCGGAAGACGCGCAGCAGCCTCAAATCGGCGAAGGGCAGGATCAAGGCGATATAGAACGGCAGGATCGCCGCGAGATCGATCAGCGCGAACGGCGTCGAGGCGAACTTCAGCCGCGCCTTGATCGGACCATCCCCGGCGACCGACAGATGCTCGTCGGAGACCCACAGGCGGAGCAGGTATTCGACCGTGAAGATCGCCACCGAGGCGACCTCGAAGGCCCAGAACTCGGCCTCGTAGCGCGCGTGGATCGGCTCGACGGTCTCGACCACCACGGCCAACACGTTGGTGACGATCAGCGCGATCAGCGCCCGATCGATGTTGCGGCTCAGGCGATCGTCGGGATGGGCGACTTCGAGCACCTGGTAGACGCGACGCTTCAATCCCTGGCTCATCATTTCGTCATTTCTGCCCGCGATCCGTGGAGGTTAGCCCATTTAAGCGGCGCGAAACAGACGGCCGATCGATCGACACTCACTTGATCCGCGCCGGCCGACGGTGCTAGCACCGGTCGGACAGCGACAAAGCGACGGGGTAACATGCGGTCTACGGCATCGTTCATCACCCGGGCGGCGCTCGGGCTCATACTCGCCCTCATGCTCGCCCGTGCGCCACTGCCCGCCACTGCCGGCACGATCACCATCGACGGCCGGACGGTTCAGGGCGGCTTGGTGCGCGGCATTACCGAACCCGGCTCGCAAGTGCGTTTCCGCGACCGCCTCGTGCGGGTCTCGCCCGACGGCGTGTTCTTAATCGGCTTCGGCCGCGACGACAGCGGCAAATTCGCGCTCGACATCCGCCACCCGAACGGCTCGAAATCGCATATCGAACTCGCCGTCGAGGAACGCGAATACGACGTCCAGCGGATCGACGGCTTGGCGCCCAAGATGGTGACGCCCGGCGAGGCGGCGCTCGCGCGCATCGCCCGCGAAGGCGCCATGATCGCCAAGGTCCGCGCGCGCGACACGCCCGAGGCGCTGTTTGCCGGCGGCTTCGTGTGGCCGGCCATCGGGCCGATCAGCGGGGTCTATGGCAGTCGGCGCATCCTCAACGGCGAGCCCAAGCGACCGCATTACGGCGTCGACGTCGCGGCGCCCGAAGGCAGCGCCGTGGTCGCGCCCGCCGATGGTATCGTCGCGCTTGCCGAGGACGACCTCTACTACACCGGCGGCACGGTGATGCTCGACCATGGCCACGGCCTGACCTCGGTCTTCTCGCATTTGAGCGCGGTGACCGCCACGCTCGGCGCGCGCGTCGCCCAAGGCGATCCGATCGGCCGTATCGGCGCGACGGGGCGCGCCACCGGCGCCCATCTCGACTGGCGCGTCAACCTGTTCACGACCCGCCTCGACCCGGCGCTGCTGGTCGGCCCGATGCCGGAAAACTAAAAACAGGGATCGCCACCACAAAGGCACAAAGGCACAAAGGCACAAAGGCACAAAGGCACAAAGGCACAAAGGCACAAAGCTTGCTCGACCTGGTTCAAAGGCGCTGGTGGGTGTGAAATGGGCCTGCCAGCGCGGCCGTTTGGCGAAAGTCGCGGATCGCCTTGGTCTTGTGGGTCCCGTAGTTGATCCATGACGACGAGATCGAAAGTCGTGGCTGCGCCGCTCCGTTCGCCACGACGAGGCTCTTTTCATACAGACCGACGATGTCGCACGAAGAAGGGATCGCTCGACAGCTTGAAGGTCTCCGAGCGATGCGGCTGCAAGCCGAAGGCCTTCGCCAGATGCGATGAATCTAGAACCAAACAAAATTACGAATTTTTAGTAAAAATTTACTAAAATTATATGGTGTGATCTGCGTGTTTCGGTAGCGCTTCAATATTTTTCTTCTGTGTCTCTGTGTCTCTGTGTCTCTGTGTCTCTCTCTGTGTCTCTGTGTCTCTGTGTCTCTGTGTCTCTGTGTCTCTGTGTCTCTGTGTCTCTGTGTCTCTGTGTCTCTGTGTGAGCTATTGTCAAAAGTTGTGTATGGGCTGATCATGCGGCGGCGCGATCCTGGCGTTCTCCATCTACGAATTTGACGCCGCGAATGATCTCGGCGAGATGGTTCGATCCATCGAGTTTTCTCCATTTTCTCTGAGCGCACTGGCATAGTTTGAAGACCATGGCCATCGCCGTCTTGCGCGACAGGCAGCCCTTGGTCCGGTAGGTGCGCAGACGAACCGTGGCGAACGTGCTCTCGATGGGGTTGGTCGTGCGTACATGCTTCCAGTGCTCGGCGGGGAAGTCGTAGAACGTCAGCAGGACGTCGCGGTCCTTGGCCAGGCAGGCCGCGGCCTTGTCGTACTTCGGCCCGTAGGCTTCCAGGAAGAAGTCGAAGGCGCTCTCGGCATCCTTCCTGGTTTCGGCCATCCAGATGTCTTGCAGGCGCCCCTTGGCTTTCTTTTGCAGACCCTTGGGCAGCTTGTTCAAGACGTTGCCCGTCTTGTGAACCCAGCAGCGTTGCTCGCGGGCGCCTGGGTAGACTTGGCGGAGCGCCTTCCAGAAGCCGAGCGCGCCGTCGCCGAGCGCCAGTTGCGGACCCATTTCAAGGCCGCGCCGCTTGAGATCGAGCAGAACTTCGAGCCAGGACTGCTCACTTTCGCGATAGCCGTCGGCGATGGCGATCAGTTCCTTCTGTCCCTTGTCCGTGGCCCCGACGATCACCAGGATGCACTGCTTCTCTTCCTCCATGCGGGCGCTGAAATAGATGCCGTCCACCCAGAAATAGACGTAGCGCTTGGCCGTGAGGTCGCGCCGTTGCCAGCGCTCCGCCTCAACCCCCCAGACCTCTTTCAGCCGGGTGATCGTGGAGGCCGAAAGCCCCGGCGCGGAGCTCCCCAGGAGCGCCGCCAAGGCTTCCCCGAAGTCGCCGGTGGAAATGCCCTTCAGATACAGCCATGGCAAAAGGTCTTCCAGGCTCTTGGCGCGGCGCAGATAGCGCGGCAGGATCGCCGACGTGAAGCGGATGGCGCCGTCCCCCCGGTCCCGCACACGGGGTTGGCGCACGCTCACCGGGCCGATCCCGGTCTGGATGAAGCGTTCCGGCAGATATCCATTGCGGACAACCCGGCGGCGGCCGGCGGCGTCAACAAGCGCCGCATGGCTACCCAAAAACACGGAGACCTCGGCCTCAACGGCTTGGGCCAACAACTCGCGAGCTCCAGCTTGTAGGACTTCCGTCAACGGATCTTTCTGAAAATCAGATGGGTTTTGAAAAGCAACAACGGTATTCTCTTTCATGGCGTATCCTTCCTTGGCTTAGCTCAAGTGGTGACATCAACAATCACCAGGATACGCCGCCTTCATTTCAACGCCGTACACAAGATTCGGTTATGTGTCTCTGTGTCTCTGTGTCTCTGTGTCTCTGTGTCTCTGTGTCTCTGTGTCTCTGTGTCTCTGTGTCTCTGTGTCTCTGTGTCTCTGTGTCTCTGTGTCTCTGTGTCTCTGTGTCTCTGTGGTTCGTCTTGGCGACTTCGCTCAGTCGGGCCAGCGGCGGTGGAGCCAGAGCCACTGCTCGGGGCGCGCGCGGATCCAGTCCTCGAAGATCGCGTTGACGCGCCGCATGGTCTCGAAGACGTCGGCCTCGCGGTCGCCCGTGTCGGGCAATTCCATCGGCGGCTGAAAGGTCAGGCGGAAACGCGCGCCGTCGAGCCGCTCGAGCCGCGCCGGCACCACCGGACAGCGGTATTTGAGCGCCAGCTGGGCGAGCGCCGGCGCGGTCATCGCGTCGCGCCCGAAGAACGGCACCGCGATGCCGTCGTTGAGCTTCTGATCGACCAGCATCGCCAGGTGCTCGCCGCGGATCAGCGCGCGCACCAGTTGGCGCGCGCCGGCCGAACCCTTGGGATGGTGGGTGCCGCCGACCGGCGCGCGCAGGCGCTGGATGATCGGCTCGACATAGGGGTTGTTGGCGGCGCGATAGATATGCGTCAGCGGCACGCCGTTCTGTGTCGCGCCGAGCGAGGGGATCTCCCAGTTGCCGAGATGGGCGGCGAAGAAGATGCCGCCGATGCCGTCGTCGCGCAGTCGCTCGACGTAGTGCGCGTCGATCACCTCGACGCGGCCGTCCGCGGCGTGGACGTCGATCTCGCCGAGATGCGGGTACTCGGCGGCGACGCGGCCCAGATTGTCCCACATGCCGCGGATCACTCGGGCGACCTCGCCATCGGACATCTCGGGGAAGGCGTGGCGCAGGTTGCGCGCGGCGACCCGGCTGATGCCGGCGTGCGGTCCGATCGTGCGACCGAGCCAGCCGCCCAGCGCCGAGGCGCGGTCGATCGGCAGCGCGCCGAACAGGGCGAGCGCGAGCCGCGCGCACCAGGCCTGCAGCCGGTACGACGCATCGCGCCAGACGCCGCCGCGCGCCATCGCGCTCACCGGCCCTCGAACAGCGGCGCCAGCAGGCGGTCGAGCCTCGCCGGCTCGGCCCATTCGAGGCGCACGCGCAGGACCTCGATCATCGGCCGCGCCTCCTCGGGCAGGCGGACATGGTCCTTCTCGGTCGTCACCAGCGCCGCTCCTTCGTCGGCCGCCAATTCGACCAGTTCCATGATTTCGTCGGCGTCGTAGCGGTGATGGTCGGCGAAGACGCGGGTCGCGAGCGGGCGGCAGCCGAGCGCTTCGAGGGTCGCGAAGAACTTCTCGGGCCGGGCGATGCCGGCGAAGGCGACGACCGGGCGGTCGGCCAGGGTCATCGCCTCGAGCGTCGGCGCGAGCGTGGCGCGCAGCAGCGCGCGGCCGGTCGCCTCGATCCGCGCCGCGACGCCGGCCCCGTCGGCGCCCAGCAGCACCACGGCGTCGGCCCTGGCGAGGCCGCGGCGGACGTCCTCGCGCAGCGGACCGGCGGGCATCGGCCGGCCGTTGCCGAAGCCGTAGACGCCGTCGACGACGACCAGCGACAGGTCCTTGGCGATATGGCCGTTCTGGTAGCCGTCGTCCATGACCACGACCTCGGCGCCGGCGGCCGCCGCGGCGCGCGCCCCGGCGGCGCGGTCGCGCGCCACCCAGGTCGGCCGCCCGGCCGCGAGCAGCAGTGGCTCGTCGCCGACCTCGCGCGCGTCATGGCGCGCCGGCTCGACCCGGACCGGGCCGCGCGCGCGGCCGCCATAGCCGCGGCTCAGGAAATGCACGTTGTGGCCAAGTGCGGCGAGCCGCGCGCCGAGCGCCAGCGCAACCGGCGTCTTGCCGGCGCCGCCGACGACCAGATTGCCGACGCAGACCACCGGCACCGGCGCGCGCTGGGCGCTGGCCAAGGCGCGGCTGGCGCGGCCGGCGGCGTCGTAGCTCCAGGCGAGCGGCGCCAGGAGCGCTGGCAAGAGGCCGCCGCGGCGCCAGAACTCAGGCGCCTTCACGGCGCGCGCCCTCCGGCATGGCGTCGAGATAGGGCGCGATGGCGTCCTCTATGGCATCGAGGACGCCGGACTCGGTTTCGGCGACCACGCGGGCCGCCTCGGCGCGGCGGTGGCGCAGATCGGTGTCGTCCAGGAGGCGCGCAACGGCGCGCGCCAGTGCGCCGCCGTCGGCGACCGGCTCGACCGCGTCGGCCGCGGCGAAACCCTCGGCCACGGCCGAGAAGTTGAACATATGCGGGCCCCACAGCAGCGCGCAGCCGAGTCGCGCGGGTTCGAGCGGGTTGTGGCCGCCGTGCGGCACCAACGAGCCGCCGACGAAAACGATCTCGGCGAGCCGGTAGAACAGGCCGAGCTCGCCCAGCGTGTCGGCGAGGTAGACGTGGGTATCGGCGGCGATGGCGTCTTCGCGCGCGCGCCGCGCGATATTGAGGTCGGCGGCGTCGAGCTCGCCGGCGAGCGCCGCGCCGCGCTGCGGATGGCGCGGCACGATCACGGTGAGCAGGCCCGGATGCGTCCGCGTCAGCGCGCGGTGCGCCTCGGCGACGATGCGCTCCTCGCCCGAGTGCGTGCTCGCCGCGAGCCACAGCGGCCGATCGCCGACCGCGGCGCGCAGGCGATCTAACGCGGCGGCGTCGGCGGGCAACGGATCGGCCGCGAATTTCAGGTTGCCGACGGCGCGCACATCGGTGGCGCCCAGCGCGGCCAGCCTGGCGGCCTGCTCGTCGTTCTGTGCCAGGCACAGCGCGAAACCGCCGAGCAGCGGCGCGACCAGGCCGCGCAAGCGGCGCCAGCGCTTGAACGACGCCGAGGACATGCGCGCATTGACCATCAGGCAGGGCACGCCGCGCGCCTGGGTCTCGGCGACCAGGTTGGGCCACAGCTCTGATTCGGCCCACAACGCGAGGTCGGGCTTCCAATGGTCGAGGAAGCGGCGCACCGCGTCGGGCCGGTCGACCGGCACGTACTGGTGCAGCGCGCCGGCCGGCAGGCGGTCGGCGATCAGCTGGGCCGAGGTCACCGTGCCGGTGGTCATCAACACTCGGGCGTCGCCGCGGCGCGCCAGCAGGCGTTCGATCAGCGGCAGCATCGAAACCGCCTCGCCGACGCTGGCCGCGTGTATCCAGGCGAGTGGCCCCGCCGGCCGTGGCGCGCCGGCGTGGCCGAAGCGCTCGTCGAAGCGCGCGGCGTCTTCCTTGCCGGCCGCGCGGCGGCGGCGCAGATAGAGGCCGATTAGCGGCGCGGCGACCGTCGTCAGGCCGCGGTAAATCTGCGGCGTCATCGCACCTCCGAGGGGCTCGCGCCGGCGTCCGGCAGCTCGGCCGGCGCCGGCTCGATGGCGGCGCAGCCGACCAGCCGGTCGGCCTCGGCGGTGACCGCGTTTAGACCGTCCTCGAGTCGGCGGCGGGCGGCCTCGCGGGCGGCCGCATCGGCGTGTTTGGGCAGCGTGATCGGCGCGCCCCAGACGAACACGCCGCGGCTGAACGGCCAGGCCAGGACGAAGCGGTCCCAACTGCCCAGCACCCGGCGCCGCGACGTCGCGAAGGCCGCCGGCAGGATCGGCACGCCCGAAAGCCGCGCGATGTCGACCGCGCCGCCGGCGGCGCGCATGCGCGGGCCGCGCGGCCCGTCGGGCGTGACGCCGATGCATTGGCCGGCCTTGAGCGCCCGCAGGATGGCGCGCAGCGCCGCCGAGCCGCCGTGGCTCGTCGAGCCGGCGATGCTGGCGATACCGAAACGGCGAACCGTGCGGGCGATCAGCTGGCCGTCGCGGTGCTGCGAGATCAGCATGTTGATCGGCGTCGTCCACGGCCAACAGTAGGGCATCATTAGGATGCGGCCGTGCCAGAACGCCAGGATGAAGGGCGTGCCGTCGCGCCACAGCGCCTCGGGCGCCTCGGCGCCGACGACGCGCCAGCGGCCGGTCGCGTGGACCAGGCGGATGTAGAGCGCGACCAGGGCGCAGGCGACGCCCTGAAGGGCGCCCGAGCGCAGAATGCGTTTGGCGAGCTTCACCGATCAGGCCCGGGCGCGGGCCATCCCGTCGTCGGCGCCGGCGGCGTCGGCGCGCTGTATGGCGTAGAGCCGGGCATAGAGCCCGTTTCGGGCGAGCAATTCGCCATGGCTGCCCTGTTCGACGACGCGGCCGTCCTCGACGACGTAGATGACGTCGGCGTCGGTCACGGTCGAAAGGCGATGCGCGATGACCAGCGTGGTGCGGCCCGTCTTGAGGCGATCGAGCGCCGCCTGGACAAGCCGTTCCGATTCGGAATCGAGCGACGAGGTCGCCTCGTCGAGCAGCAGGATCGGCGCGTTCTTGAGCATCGCGCGCGCGATCGCGATGCGCTGGCGCTGACCGCCCGAGAGCTTGACGCCGTGCTCGCCGACGACGGTCTCGTAGCCGTCGGGCAGCGCCTCGATGAAACCGGCGGCGGCGGCGGCCGCCGCCGCCGCGCGGATGTCGGCATCGGAAGCCCCGGCGCGGCCGTAGGCAATGTTGGCGCGCACCGTGTCGTTGAACAGACTGACCTCCTGGCTGACCAGGCCAATGGCGCCGCGCAGGCTGGCGATGGTGACGTCGCGCAGGTCCTGGCCGTCGATCCGCACGCCGCCGCCGTCGACGTCGTAGAAGCGCGGGATCAGGTTGAGGATGGTCGATTTTCCGGCGCCCGACGGGCCGACCAGCGCCGCGGTGCGGCCGGCCGGCACCTCGAGCGTCACGCCGTTGAGCGCCGGCGCCGCGCCGCCGTAGGCGAAGCGCACGTCGTCGAAGGCGATCGCGCCGGCCTCGATCGCCAGCGGCCGCGCGTCGGCGCGGTCGACGATGCCGGGCGCGGTGTCGAGCAGCGCGTATATGCGCTGCGCCGCGGCGAGGCCTTCCTGCAAGTGGGCGTTGAGGTTGGCCAGCGTCTTCATCGGCTGATAGGCGAGCAGCAGCGCGGTGATGAACGAGAAGAAGGCGCCCGTCGTCGTCGCGCCGTCGATGACCTGCCAGCCGCCGTAGAAGATCACGACCGCGATCGCGATGCCGCCCAGGTTCTCCATGATCGGCGAGGCCAGCGCGCGCGCCCGAACCGCCTTCAAGATGAGCTTGTAGAGCTCCTCGACGACGGCCTTGGCGCGGCCCGTCTCGTAGGCCTCCATGCCGTATGCCTTGACGTGGCGGGCACCCTGGAAGGTCTCATTGAGCAGCGCGGTAAAGCGGCCGACATGGGTCTGGGTGCGCGCCGAGACCTTGCGCATGCGCTTGCCGATCTTGACCACCGGCAGGATGGCGACCGGGAAGATGACGCAGGCGATCAGCGCCAGCGCCCAATCCTGGTAGATCATGACGCCGACCAGGAAGACCAGCGTCAGGAGTTCCTTGACGATGCCGGTCAGCGCGGTCGAGACCGCGGCACGCAACAGGTTGACGTCGTTGGTGAAGCGCGAGATCAGCGTGCCCGTCGCGGTGTCGTGATAGAACGCCAGGTCGGCGCGCATAAGGTGCGCGAACATGCGCGTCTGGAGGTCGGCGATGATGCGCTGGCCGATCTGGTTCATCAGCACCGCCTGGCCGTAGTTGGCGAAGCCCTTGACGGCGAAGATGGCGATCACGATCAGCGGCAGAGCCACGAGCATGTCGCGGTTCTTGTTGGCGAACACCTCGTTGAGCACCGGCTCCATCATATAGGCGTACGCCGCGGTCGCCGCGGCGACGACAATCATGCACGCCGCGGCGAGCGCGAGACGGCGGACATGGGGCCGCACCTCGTCGCGCACGAGGCGGTTCAATAGATAACGTGTGGACAGATGGGCCGGCGCTGGCGGCGTGACTGCAGTCAACGGCGTGGTGCCTTCGGGCTGACTCTTACGGCCCGACCATACCACGGCCCCGCGAATCACGCCAAGGGGCGCTGGCGGTGGGTCGTGTCGCGGGTTGAAATGTCATCGAACGAACGCCCGGAACGCCGCCTTATCGGAGGATCATGACCGCTCTGCGACCGACGGCAGACCTTGGCGTCCGGTCACCGGTGCAGCCGCCGATGACCCTGAGCGGGCTCGTGCAGTGCTTTGGGCTACCATCGTGCACAACGACTATAGGGCCTTCAGTTGTAGCCGCCGCGCTAACGCGATAGCCTGCCGATACCATCAACTCATCCTGGTGATCTCGCTTCGAGAGGAGGGGTAGCGATGTTCGTCGCTCGCAGGGTTGCGCTCTTCCTGACCATCCTGTGGCTGTGGCCTTCAAGCCTGCACGCGCAGTCCGAGAGCTATAACCGAATCTTGTGTACGGCGTTGAAATGAAGGCGGCGTATCCTGGTGATTGTTGATGTCACCACTTGAGCTAAGCCAAGGAAGGATACGCCATGAAAGAGAATACCGTTGTTGCTTTTCAAAACCCATCTGATTTTCAGAAAGATCCGTTGACGGAAGTCCTACAAGCTGGAGCTCGCGAGTTGTTGGCCCAAGCCGTTGAGGCCGAGGTCTCCGTGTTTTTGGGTAGCCATGCGGCGCTTGTTGACGCCGCCGGCCGCCGCCGGGTTGTCCGCAATGGATATCTGCCGGAACGCTTCATCCAGACCGGGATCGGCCCGGTGAGCGTGCGCCAACCCCGTGTGCGGGACCGGGGGGACGGCGCCATCCGCTTCACGTCGGCGATCCTGCCGCGCTATCTGCGCCGCGCCAAGAGCCTGGAAGACCTTTTGCCATGGCTGTATCTGAAGGGCATTTCCACCGGCGACTTCGGGGAAGCCTTGGCGGCGCTCCTGGGGAGCTCCGCGCCGGGGCTTTCGGCCTCCACGATCACCCGGCTGAAAGAGGTCTGGGGGGTTGAGGCGGAGCGCTGGCAACGGCGCGACCTCACGGCCAAGCGCTACGTCTATTTCTGGGTGGACGGCATCTATTTCAGCGCCCGCATGGAGGAAGAGAAGCAGTGCATCCTGGTGATCGTCGGGGCCACGGACAAGGGACAGAAGGAACTGATCGCCATCGCCGACGGCTATCGCGAAAGTGAGCAGTCCTGGCTCGAAGTTCTGCTCGATCTCAAGCGGCGCGGCCTTGAAATGGGTCCGCAACTGGCGCTCGGCGACGGCGCGCTCGGCTTCTGGAAGGCGCTCCGCCAAGTCTACCCAGGCGCCCGCGAGCAACGCTGCTGGGTTCACAAGACGGGCAACGTCTTGAACAAGCTGCCCAAGGGTCTGCAAAAGAAAGCCAAGGGGCGCCTGCAAGACATCTGGATGGCCGAAACCAGGAAGGATGCCGAGAGCGCCTTCGACTTCTTCCTGGAAGCCTACGGGCCGAAGTACGACAAGGCCGCGGCCTGCCTGGCCAAGGACCGCGACGTCCTGCTGACGTTCTACGACTTCCCCGCCGAGCACTGGAAGCATGTACGCACGACCAACCCCATCGAGAGCACGTTCGCCACGGTTCGTCTGCGCACCTACCGGACCAAGGGCTGCCTGTCGCGCAAGACGGCGATGGCCATGGTCTTCAAACTATGCCAGTGCGCTCAGAGAAAATGGAGAAAACTCGATGGATCGAACCATCTCGCCGAGATCATTCGCGGCGTCAAATTCGTAGATGGAGAACGCCAGGATCGCGCCGCCGCATGATCAGCCCATACACAACTTTTGACAATAGCTCGCAGTCCGAGGCGTTGAAGGATGCCTACCGCCAAGGTCTGACCCACTACGAGGCCGGTCGATACGAGCAGGCTATTCCGCATTGGCGAAAGGCGCTTGAACTCGGCGAGCGTGAGTTCGGCTCCGACCATCCCAAGGCGGCGAACCTGCTCAACAACCTCGCCAGACTTTATCGCGCTCAGGGCCGATACGAGGCGGCGGAGCCGCTCCAAAAGCGGGCGCTGACGATCCAGGAGAAGGTTCTCGGGCCGGAACATTCCGATGTCGCCACGAGCCTCAACAATCTCGCTAGGCTCTACGAAAGCCAAGGCCGCTACGAGGCAGCGGAGCCGCTCTACGAGTGGGCGCTGGCGATCTGGGAGAAGGCACACGGGCCTGAACATCCCTATGTCGCCACGGGCCTCAACAATCTCGCCGGGCTCTACAAAAGCCAAGGCCGTTACGAGGCAGCGGAGCCGCTCTACGAGCGGGCGCTGGCGATCTGGGAGAAGGCACACGGGCCTGAACATCCCTATGTCGCCACGGGCCTCAACAATCTCGCCGGGCTCTACAAAAGCCAAGGCCGCTACGAGGCAGCGGAGCCGCTCTACAAGCGGGCGCTGGCAGTCCTTGAGAAGCTGGACCATCCCAATGTCGCCCAGAGCCTCAACAATCTCGCCGGGCTCTACAAAAGCCAAGGCCGCTACGAGGCGGCGGAGCCACTCTACAAGCGGTCGCTGGCGATCCGGGAGAAGGCCCTCGGGCCGGATCATCTCGATGTCGCCCAGAGCCTCAATAATCTCGCCGAACTATACCGCGCTCAGGGCCGCTACGAGGCGGCGGAGCCGCTCAACAAGCGGTCGCTGGCGATCTGGGAGAAGTTGCTCGGTCCTGATCATCCCGATGTAGCCACGAGCCTCAACAACCTCGCCGCCCTATACCAAAATCAAGGCCGCTACGAGGCGGCGGAGCCTCTCCACAAGCGGGCACTGGCGATCAATGAGAAGGCGTTCGGGCCGGAACATCCGAATGTCGCCAGGAGCCTCAACGACCTCGCCGAGCTGTACCGCGCTCAGGGCCGCTACGGGGCGGCGGAGCCGCTCTACAAGCGGTCGCTGGCGATCCGGGAGAAGGCCCTCGGGCCGGATCATCCCGATGTCGCCCAGAGCCTCAATAATCTCGCCGAACTGTACCGCGCCCAGGGCCGCTACGAGGCGGCGGAGCCGCTCAACAAGCGGTCGCTGGCGATCTGGGAGAAGTCGCTCGGTCCTGACCATCCCTCGGTAGCCACGAGCCTCAACAACCTCGCCGGCCTGTACCAGCATCAAAGCCGCTACGAGGCGGCGGAACCGCTCTACAAGCGGGCACTGGCGATTAACGAGAAGGCGTTCGGGCCGGAACATCCCAATGTCGCCAGGAGCCTCAACGACCTCGCCGAGCTTTACCGCGCTCAGGGCCGCTACGGGGCGGCGGAGCCGCTCTACAAGCGGTCGCTGGCGACCTACAAGAAGTTGCTCGGTCCTGATCATCCGTCGGTAGCCAACAGCCTCAACAACCTCGCCGGCCTGTACCAGCATCAAGGCCGCCACTGGGCGGCGGAACCACTCTACAAGCAAGCACTGGCGATTAACGAGAAGGCGTTCGGGCCGGAACATCCCGATGTCGCCAGGAGCCTCAACGACCTCGCCGAACTGTACCGCGCTCTGGGCCGCTACGAGGCGGCGGAACCGCTCTACGAGCGGGCGCTGGCGATCTGGGAAAAGTTGCTCGGTCCTGATCATCCCTCGGTAGCCAACAGCCTCAACAACCTCGCCGGCCTGTACCAGCATCAAGGCCGCTACTGGGCGGCGGAACCGCTCTACAAGCGGGCACTGGCGATTAACGAGAAGGCGTTCGGGCCGGAACATCCCGAAGTCGCCAGGAGCCTCAACGACCTCGCCGAATTGTACCGCGCTCGGCGCCGCTACGAGGCGGCGGAACCGCTCTACAAGCGGGCGCTGGCGATCTGGGAGAAGACGCTCGGGCCCGACCATCCCAATGTCGCCACGGGCCTGGAGAACTACGCCGCCTTGTTACGGGAGACGGGTCGCCACGACGAGGCAGCGACATTGGTTGTCCGCGCCAAGGCGAGCCGAGCCAAGCATGGCGAGGAGAACCCATAGCACCCTTTTCTGCGCCAGAATCACGTTGAACCGATTTTCGATCTTGGCCAAACGCTGATTTCAAGAGAGCGACGCGTGCGGGTCGGCTTGCCGCCTGGAAGCGGGCATCGGTTCATCCGCCGATGACACCAACCGGACGTCAGTCTCGGTTTCCCGAAGAGCCACGATCGTAGCTGTCGATGATCCCACGTATGCAGGCATTGACCACATCCGGCTTGTGACCGAAGAGAGAGAAGTGACCGAGGCCCTCAAGCAGGTGAAAATGGCCGTGCCTGGCGGCCTCGGCCACGACCCGGCCGCGCGATGGCGGCGTTTGCAGATCCTGGGAGAATGCAACGACGTGGATCGGGACCTCGCAGTGCGGCAAGCGATCCAGAGCATCGTATTCGACGCAGGCTTGCCATTGTGCGGCCAGCATCTTTGAATCCCTCGCCTCGTAGGCGCCGGATACATAGGGCTTGCATCGCCGCCACAAGGCATCGTCACCAAGCACTTCGGATGGATATGTAAGCGCCGCATAATGCGCGACGGCGAAATCCGCGGGCAGGCTATGGCCGGCCGCGGCGAAGGCGATCTCGGCCTCCTCCCATTCGCGGAAGAAGCCGGTCTTGCGTCCGCCGGTCCCCATGGCGATGGCGATCCGCACCAACTCGGGGTAAGTCAGGGCGACCTCCTGGACGATCAACGAGCCCATCGAGAGGCCTGTCAGGATGACTGGCGGATCACAGACCTGGCGGATGAGAGCGGCACAGTCCGCGGCATGGTCCGAGATCGGCCACGGCGGCGAGGTCTTCGATACCGTTCGCCCGACGCCCCGGGGATCGAAGCTCGTGCTCCGAAACCCGGGGCTGAAGGCGGCGAACTGGGTCGAATAGACGTCGCCTGTCTGATCGCCGCCAGGAACCCAGACGATGTCCGGCCCCTCACCCTCTTGCAGGTAGGATAACTCGCAAGTGGGCAGCTCGATGAGGGCTGCGTGCCGGTGCTCCATTGACGGTCCTCCCTATTTGCCGAGATTAACCAAGCCCAGAGGAAGAATCCATGCGCGGAGAAATCACTAGGATGTCGCCACTTGGCTGCCTCGGCTATGAGGAGACCCCCAGCGGATCGGGCCGCGGCGCCCGCTTTTCGCTCGTAAGCGGAAGTTACCGCACTGAATTTCCAAGTCTGAGTCTTGGTGGTCCGCTATCCGCTCCGAACCGGGCGCCGGAGACGGGCTCTCTCGAGGTCTGCAGCTGACCCAGACTGTGTAAAAACGTCGATGGTGTTATGATTCTCTCGTGCTTTGGCGGGAGGGTCTGATGAAGCGTTTTGTCGAGGGTGTCGATCGCAGCCAGGGCACGTTGTTTCCGGAGCGCCTGGAAGACTGGATCGGCGACGACAACCCGGTTCGGGCGATCGACGTCTTCGTCGATGAGCTCGATCTTGGCGGCCTCGGGTTCGACCGGGTCGAGCCGCTGGCGACCGGCAGGCCGGCCTATCATCCTTGCGATTTGTTGAAGCTCTACATCTACGGCTATCTCAACCGGGTTCAGTCGAGCCGTCGGCTCGAGAGGGAGGCCGGGCGCAATGTGGAAGTGATGTGGCTGGTCGGCCGGCTGGCGCCGGATCACAAGACGATCGCCGACTTCCGCAAGGACAACGGCCGTGCGATCCGCAAGGTCTGCGCCCGGTTCGTCGCGCTGTGCCGGCAACTCGGGCTGTTCGCCGAGGCGAGCGTGGCGATCGATGGCTCGAAGTTCAAGGCGGTCAACAGCCGGGACAGGAACTTCACGCGGGCCAAGATGGCGCGGCGGGTGGCGCAGATCGAGGAGAGCGTTGCGCGCTATCTGGACCAGTTGGACAGCGCCGACCGGCAAGAGCCGTCGCTGGCGCGCACGACCAAGACGACTCGTCTGGCCGACAAGATCGCGATCCTCAAGGAGGAGATGCGGCGCCTGAAGGCGCTTGAAGTCGAGCGGCGTGCGAGCCCGGACCAGCAGATCTCTCTGAGCGATCCCGATGCCCGCTCGATGGCGACGAGCGGCCGGGGTTCCGGCGTGGTCGGCTACAACGTTCAGGCCGCCGTCGACACCAAGCACCACCTGATCGTCGCCCACGAGGTGACCAATCAGGGCACCGACCGCGCCCAGCTCTCAGCCATGGCGAAGCGGACCAAGGCGGCTCTGGAGACCGACGAGTTGGATGTCGTTGCCGATCGCGGCTACTACAACGGCAAGGAGATTCTGGCCTGCGATGAGGCCGGCATCACCGTCACATTGCCTAAGCCGCTGACCTCTGGAGCCAAGGCCAAGGGCCGCTTCGGCAAACAGGACTTCGTCTATCTGGCCGCCGACGATGTCTATCGCTGCCCGGCCGGCGAGCGTTTGGTCTACCGCTTCACCAGCCAGGAGAGGGGGCTGAGCATGCGGCGCTACTGGACCAACGCCTGTCAGGGATGCGCCATCAAGCATCGCTGCACCACGGCCAAGCAGCGCCGCATCACCCGCTGGCAGCACGAGCATGTTCTCGAGGCCGTCGAGAGGCGGCTCGACGAGCACCCGGAGGCGATGCGTCGGCGGCGCGAGACGGCCGAGCATCCCTTCGGCACCATCAAGTCCTGGATGGGCGCGACGCATTTCCAGACGAAGACGCTGAAACGGGTGAGGACCGAGATGGCCCTGCACGTGCTGGCCTACAATCTCAAGCGCGTCATGAACATCACGGGCATCGACCCGCTGATCGCGGCGATGAGGACCGCATAGGCCTCTCTGCGCCGCAAATTGCGCCCATATCCGGCCAAATCGCAGCTCACACCGGCGCCAGCCGGCCGACAGGTCCGCACGAGTGGCGAAAATCCTTAATCCCGGAATACCCGCCGCGACGGATCATCGAAGCCAAAGACGCGCCGTACAGATCACGCAGCAAACGTTCTTATACCAGTGAGCCTATGAAATCACCTTCATGATCCATGGATAGGCGCAGAGGGTTCGCATACGATCCGGTTCTGCGATGAGGTCGATCCATGCTTGGCAACAGGCGTCGATGATGGCCTCGGTGTCGTCGAGGACGCGGAGCGATAGGAAGCGTTCGCGTAGGTAGAGCCAAACCCGCTCGACGGGGTTGAGTTCGGGACTGTAAGGCGGCAACAGCGCCAAGGTGACGTTGTCGGGGACGGTGAGGGCGCGCTCGTCGTGCCAACCGGCGCCGTCGCACATCATGACGGCGTGCGCATCCTGGTCCAGGGTATCGGCGAAGTGTGCGAGAAACAGGTCCATGACCTTGGCGTTGACGCTCGGCATCACCAGGGTGACGTCGTCGCCGGTGTCCGGGCGCACGGCGGAGAAGATGTAGGCCCACTGGTAGCCGATTTGACGCGTCCCGGGGGCACGCTCGCCCCTGCGCCACCACCGGTGACACACCCGGCCCTTGTTGCCGACGCGCGCTTCATCCTGAAACCACAGCTGTAGGCGCTTGTCGGGATGCGCCGCGGCGGTCGCCTTCAGGATGTCGCGAAGCCCCCTTTTTTGAAGCGCTCCTGCGCTTCGGCGTCCCTTCGCGGGTGGCTCGGGCGCGCCTTCTGGCGGGAAAATCCCATCCGCCGTAGAACCCGGGTCATGCTCGAGGGGTGGTAGGTCTTGGCGAAGCGCTCCTCCAGCCAGCGGCACAGATCGGCCCGGGTCCAGGCGCAAACCCCGTCGCGCTCAGGCTCCGGCCCGGCGATGATGACCGCCGCCAGCGCCGCTTCCTCGTCTGCCGTCAGCCGCCGCGGCGAGTAGCCCTTTGGACGGTCGTGAAGCCCCTCCAATCCCTTTGCATTGTAACGAACAACCGCGTCGCGAAGCGTTTGGCGATCCATCCCCGCAAGCCGCGCGGCATCAGCCCGGGGCATCTCCTCCAAAGCATTCGCGATCCCATAGGCCCGCGCCGCCGCTCGACCGTACGATTCCACGCGAGCCCAGCGCCGAAGCTCCAAAGGCGTCAAATCATCCCGTATCTTGAGTGCTGATCCCATGACATCCCCCACATCTGGTGGGAGACCATAGAATCACAATCCGCCATCATCCGCCATCAATGAATATCCCGAGAGTCAATTCAGGCGCTCACTGGTATTACACAGTCTGGACCCCGAGCCGACATTTGGACGTACATCACCGATCGCGTTGCATTGCCAAGAGGTGCAATAGTAAATGAGCGTAACCCTTCGCATCATCAATCGCTCGATGACTATGAGGCACATCGCCAAACCATTCCGTTGGGTACTCCGCGCGTCTGACATCCTCTGGGCCCATGTTGAGAACCGCCATCGCAAATGACGGCAGGTCCAAACCGGTATCTGAAAATAGACGCTTGCCGCTCATAGGGCCTCGAAAAAGCGGCATATCGAGAAACCGGCGCAAATACCAATCTATCCACATCCCGTCGAAGGTAATGGGATATGCCACAAACACCCGTTCGCCTGGATAGCCCTCGATCCAATCGACCCAACCCGCCATAGTCTCTTGGGCCAGTGACGGATTTTTTGTCACATAACTGAAGGCGTCGGGTTGCGTGCGCCACCAATCCATGACTTCAGGGTGCTCGGTCAGCTCAGCAAGCGGCGCAACATTTTTTTCGAACTCACCGATGATCCCGTCACCCCGACGACAGGCAACAGAAGCAAATCCGAGCATAGAATGGACGCCGGGATGCGGCCCATTAGTTTCGATATCTGTAACGAAATATGTCGGCTCAGTCATATAGAGGGTCGGTGTTTTGGTGATTGAGGTGCTGCTCTACTAATTGGGCAAGGTCTTCAGGATAGACCGTTTCCGAGGTTCTTCGGATTTCAGTAAGTGGCCACCAGCGGTACGCCTTCATGACGTTGGCTTCCAGCGGTTCCTGCCCATCTTGATCGATGGCGTCGTCGGCAACGCGAACCAAAAAGTAGCGTTCGTCGGCGGTGACGTGGTCTCCGTCGGGGGTGACGAAATCGACATCCCTTTGAGCGATTTCTTCACCGATGTCCGCAACGATGCCGGTTTCTTCGAAGAGTTCGCGCCGCGCCGCGTCCCGGTAACTCTCGCCATGCCTGCGCGCGCCGCCCGGCGTCGCCCAAAACGCCTGCTCGGCCAGTGCGCCTTCATCGAACACAAATTGAAACAGCAAGATGCTGTCTTGCGGATTCAGGACAACGAGACGGGATGAAGGACGCTCGCGCATGACGAAGATCTACCATGGATTTCGCATCGAAATTGAGGAATCCGAACGCCGCCCCGGGCCTTGTGCATGTCTTGGCGACGGTCCCGAAACGGGGCGCTAGCGCATAATCCGATCGATCGGACTCGGTTGGATTATGCCAGCCCGCGCCAGTCTTGATTCCGACAAGAGGAGGGCCGTCGACCGTTCGACCAGTCCTTGTGGAATAAAGATTGGCATGCGCGGCGACTGAGTGCCGGTCACCTTCACGCAGTGAAGGTGACCGCACCAAAAGGCGCTAGCGGTCGCGCGGCTGGGTGACGTAGGCGCCGAGACGGTCGATCAGCGCGTCGTAGACGCCTTGCGCCGCGGCGACCACCGAGAGCCGGCGCGGCGACGCCGCGTTGTAGGCGAACGGGACGCCCGCCGAATCACTCATCCGGCCACCCGCTTCACGCACCAGAAGGTCGCCGGCGACGATGTCCCACTCGCTCTTGGGCCACATCGTCGCGGTCGCGTCGAAGCGGCCGGCGGCGACCAGCGCCAGCTTGTAGGCCATCGAGCTGATCGGCGTCATGGCGCATTCGCCGAGCTCCTGCGGCCAGTCGGCGCGGCGCAGCTCGCTGCGGCTCATCAGCAGGCGCGCGCCGTCGAGGCCGTCGGCGTCGCTCGCCGTCACCCGCTCGCCGTTGAGCCGCGTGCCGCCGCCCGAAACGGCGTCGAACATCTCGTCGGTCGCCGGGTTGTAGACGGCCGCCGACACCGGCTGGCCGTCGACCGTCAGCGCCACCGCGATGGAGAATTCCTTGCGCCCGTCGAGGAAGGCGCGCGTGCCGTCGATCGGGTCGACGATCCAGACGCATTCGGCATCGAGCCGGGCGTCGGTGTCTTCGGTTTCCTCCGACAGCCAACCGTAGTCGGGCCGCGCGTCGCCGAGCCGCGCGAGCAGCAACCGGTTGACCGCGATGTCGGCCTCGGACACCGGGTCGCCCGGGCGCTTCTCCCAGTTCTCGGCGTCGTTTCGGAAGTAGTGCATGGCGAGCGGCCCGCATTCGCGCACCGCGTCGACCAGAATGCCGTGATCGTCGGCCAGCGTGCCGGCCAGCGCGGGCTCAGGCCCGCTCACGTACCGGCCACGGTCATGCCGTCGATGCGAACCGTCGGCGCGTTTACGCCGTAGCGGAAGACCAGATCGTCGGCCGGCGTCAGATGGCGGAACATCTCGGCCAGATTACCCGCCACGGTGACTTCGCTGACCGGATGCGTCCGCTGGCCGTTCTCGATCCAGAAGCCCGCGGCGCCCCGGCTATAATCGCCGGTCACCGCGTTGACGCCGAAGCCGATCAGCTCGGTGACGTAGAAACCCTGGTCGATATCGGCGATCAAACCGTCGGGCGACAGCGTGCCGGGCGCCAGATATAGATTGGTCGATTGCGGCGACGGCGGCGACGATGTGCCGCGCGCGGCGTGGCCCGTCGTGGCGAGGCCGAGCTGTCGCCCCGAGCGCGAATCGAGCAGCCAGCTGGTCAACACGCCGCCGTCGATGACATCGCGCGCCGCGGTCGCGACGCCCTCGCCGTCGAACGGCTTGGAGCGCAGGCCGCGCGGCCGGCGCGCATCGTCGGTGATGGTGACGCCGTCGGCGAACACCGCCTCGCCCATGCGGTCCTTGAGGAAACTCGTGCCGCGCGCGATCGCCGGGCCGCCGATCGCCGAGGCGAGGTGGCCCAACAGGCCGCGCGAGACACGTGGATCGTAGACAACCGGCACCGTGCCCGACGGCGCCTTGCGCGGGCCGAGCCGGGCGACCGCGCGCTCGCCGGCGCTGCGACCGATCGCGGCCGCATCGGCGAGGTCGGCGGCGAAACGCGCGCTCGCGTGATCGTGGTCGCGCTCCATCGCGGTGCCTTCGCCGACGATGACGCTCGCGCCGATGCTGAACTGCGTGACGCCGTAGCCGCCTCCGAAGCCGTCCGAGGTCACCAGCGCGACGCGCGCGCGGCTCCAGCTCGCCTCGGCGCCCTCCGAATTGGTCACGCCGGCGACGGCGCGGGCGGCGTCCTCGGCCGCCGCGGCCTGTGCGACCAGCGCCTCGGGCGTCGGCTCGGCGTCGTCGGCGAGGTCGAGGTCGGGGACGTCGGCGGCGAGCAGTGCCCGGTCGGCGAGGCCGCAAAAAGGATCCTCGGGCACCGCGCCGGCCATCGCCATGGCGCGCTCGATCAGACCGGCGAGCGCATCGGCCGAGACGTCGGTCGACGACACCACGGCCTGGCGGCGGCCACGGAAGACGCGCAGGCCGAGATCCTGGGATTCGGCGCGCTCGATGCCCTCCGACACGCCGAGGCGCTGGGCGACGCTGAGGCTGGCGCTTTCGAACATCACCGCGTCGGCGGCATCGGCGCCAGCTCGGACGGCGCGGCGCACGAGATCGTCGAGCCGCTCGCGCGGCTCGATCGACGGGGAGATGTCTTGCGGCATGGACCGGGAACCTCGGTGCAAAATCGGTGGCGGCAACCTTCGCCGCCCAAGGCTATATAGGCCGCGACGCCATGGGACGCCAGCTTCGGGTGACTAACGCACGGTCCGATCGTTCGGAACCGGTCGGTTTACTTCAGCCCGCGACTGCGGCCCGCCGACCGTTCGGCGAGTCCTTGTGGGATAAAGAGTGGCATGCGCGGCGATTGAGCGCAGGTCACCTTTAGGTGACCGCACCAATGTCTAAGGAACGTCGAAGTCGCCTTCGCTGACCATCACCGAGGCGCCGCCCACGCGTATTTCGACGACCTGACCATCCCGCTTGTCGGCCTCGACCTCGATGATGCTCGGGCGGCCCATCGCGAAGCCCTGCTCGACGGTCCAGGCGAGCCGGGCGTCGCCACGTGGGTCGCGCAGCGCCAGATAGCCGCCCAACGCGGTGGCCGCGGCGCCGGTCGCCGGGTCCTCGGGGATGCCCCACAAGGGCGCGAACATGCGCGCCGAGATGTCCGAGCCGGGGCGCTCGCCGCCCATCGCGAAGACGAACAGCAACGAGCTGACGTAATCGGCGAAGGCGGCGTGCCAGCGCCCGGTGTCGACCACGATGCGCCCCAACGCGGCCACCTCTTGCAGCGGCACGAACAGGAAGGGCATTCCGCAGCTCACCACCTGGACCGCCATGTCACCGGCGCCCAGATCGGCCGCTTCGAGGCCCAACGCGGCGGCGATGACGTCGTCGGCCGGCGGCGGCGGGCCGACCTCGGGCGGCTGGGCGGCGGTCAACTGGGCGAAGACCGGCGCGCCGCCCTCGGCCCGGATTGTCACCGGCACCGGCCCGACGCCTTCTTCGAAGACGATGCGCGTTTCCTCACCGCTTAGCGCGACCTCGCCGATCGCCGCCAGGACATGCGCCGTGCCGACCGTCGGGTGGCCGGCGAAGGGCACCTCGCCCACCGGCGTGAAGATGCGCAAGCGCCGGGTATGCGCGGCATCCTCGGGCGGCAGCACGAACACCGTGTCCGACAGGTTGAACTCGCGCGCGATCCGCTGCATCTGCCCATCGTCGAGCCCCCGGCCATCGGGGAACACGGCCAGAGGATTGCCGCCGAAGACGCTGTCGGTAAACACGTCGCAGGTATGAAAGTGGTATTTCATGGCGGAGCTCCCAGGACGACCGGGTCAGGCGCTGAGCATAGCGCGCGCCGCCGGCCGCGACACCCCCCGGCCACGCATGGCAGCCGGTCACTCCCAGATCGGCTTACCGCTCCCCGGCAACCCATAGGCCGGCCATTTCTCGGTCACGGTGCGGACGATGCCTTCCGAAGCGCCGAAGCGCTGGGCGACCGAGAGGTTGGCGCTTTCGAACAACACCGCGTCGGCGGCGTCGAGGCCCGCCGCGACGGCGTGGCGCACGAGATCGTCAAGCAGGGCGAGGGGATCGAAGGGCTGGGGCATCAGAAGACCGCTGGAACTGTGAATGTCGCCCGCCGTATATAAGAGAGTCTGCACCGATCAGCAACCAACCAATGCGGATTACGCTATTCCTTGTCTCGGGATCGAAATCTTTGTGAAGCGACTCTTTCGCGAAGGTATCGCGGAAGGCTCTCGCGAATCTCCGGCGGCATGGCATCAAGAACCTTGGCACTCAAAGGCCGAGTGCGTTTCTCCTCGGGCAAATACTCTTGAGAAAGAATCAACCTGAAGTCATCAAGTCTCTTGGACAGCGAATCGATTCTCTCAAAGATTGAAGTGAGTTCCCGCTCTAGTGTCCCGATTCCGAAGTTCGCATGATTTTCGCCTGCTGTTCAGCGATTTCGATTGTTCGGAGGCAGGGCTGGATGGCGCTCGGATGTCATCGGCGGATTTGGTCCATTTGAAGGGTTTGGGGTTCTGGTTTGCGTGTCGATGTAGTCGAGGATGGTGCGCTCCAACTCCTTGGTGGAGCGATGGACGCCGCGCCTGATCTGCTTGTCGGTCAGCAGCCCGAACCCGCTCGACCTGGTTCAGCCAGGAGGCGCTGGTGGGTGTGAAATGGGCCTGCCAGCGCGGCCGTTTGGCGAACCAGTCGCGGATCGCCTTGGTCTTGTGGGTCCCGTAGTTGTCCATGACGATGTGGATGTCGAGATCAGCAGGGACGTTCGCCTCGACGAGGTCGAGGAATTTGCGGAACTCTCGGGCCCGATGGCGCGGGAAACATTTGCCGATGATCTCTCCCGTGGCGATGTCGAGGGCCGCGAAGAGAGAGGTCGTGCCGTGGCGCTTGTAGTCGTGGCTGCGCCGCTCCGCCTGCCCGGGGCGCATCGGCAAGAGGGGCTGGGAACGGTCCAGGGCCTGGATCTGGCTCTTTTCGTCGACACAGAGAACCAGGGCACGATCCGGCGGCGCCAAATACAGACCGACGATGTCGCGGACCTTCTCCACGAAGAAGGGATCGCTCGACAGCTTGAAGGTCTCCGAGCGATGCGGCTGCAAGCCGAAGGCCCGCCAGATGCGATGAATGGTCGAGGGCGCGTGGCCGCTCGCCCGCGCCATCGAGCGAAGGCTCCAATGGGTCGCGTCCGGCGGCGTCTCTTCCAGCGTCAGCCGGACCGCTTCCGCGATGGCGTCATCGCCGATTTGACGCGGCGCGCCGGGGCGGGGTTCGTCGTACAGACCGTCGAGGCCCTCCGCCGCATAGCGGCGACGCCACTTGCCCACGGTGTCCGCGCTCGCCTCGAGACGAACGGCGATCTCCTTGTTCTCCAACCCTTCCGCCGCCGCCAAGACGATCCGAGCCCGCCGCGCAAGCCCCTGCGACGTCTTGCGACGACGAGACAGCGCCTCCAATTCGGCGCGCTCGTCATCGCTCAAAGAGATCGTCACCGCCACTCTCGCCATCAATCGCGCCTCCTAAAAACAAATAGAGACATAATCATATCAATTTATCGATCAGGACACTAGCGTCGCTGAAGAGAGTTTCCCTCCTTTGAAATAGTTCTATTGTTGAGTCTTTGACAGACCCAGAAGCCAATAAAACTGTCCAGCAAATTTCTTTGAGCTCATTCTGGTCAAGTATCGCAAATTCACCGGTATGAAACTCCCTGATCTTATCAACGACCCGAACACCGATTTTCCCTCCTTTCTCAACATAGATACCTTCATCAAAATCTCCATCTATAACGATGGGGTCACCTTCTTCTTGCTCGATAATTATTTCCATACCACGCCACTTAACGACCATCAGGTCATCGACTCCAATATCTTTCGAAGACACGACACCCAACCTGTGGGTGTAACAATTTCGTAACCTCACTAGAGATTGGATGTGATCTGAAAAATCGCACGATACATCGTAGCCAACACGCAATTCGTCAAGCTGTCTGGCAATCCCGTTGTAATCGAACTGATCCTTGAACTTTGGAAGATCAGCAGCAGCAAATTTTCCGGAAACAACATCCAGAATCAAACACACCCGATATATTTCTGACAAGAATACAGAAAACGTCTCTACAAGTTCTCGCAAGCCGTTCGACGTAACCCAGACGGCAAAATTATCTTTAAATTCATCAATATTGGCGTCAGTAACCTCTTCCGGCATTAGCTTGAGATTCATTCGGCTCTCCAAATGAAACTCTCGAAAATCTGGTCGCCTCGCTGCATTGAGTCCTAAACCGAGAAATACGTAGGTTCTTCGAACCCCACGCAACGCTATCTCGTGGATACGATCCATATTTATATGAATTTTGTGTTTATCGGTCATGTACGGCCATCACTCCCACACCGGCTTGCCGCTCCCCGGCAGCCCCAGCCTTGGCCATTTTTCTGTCACCGTCCGCACCACCTCGTCGTCCATGCGGATTAGGCGGCCCCACTCGCGCTTGGTCTCGGGCGGCCATTTGGTGGTCGCGTCGAGGCCGATCTTTGAGCCCAGGCCGGCGACCGGGCTGGCGAAGTCGAGGTAGTCGATCGGCGTGTTCCGGATGATCGTGATGTCGCGCGCCGGGTCCATGCGAGTCGAGACCGCCCACATGACGTCGGCCCACGAGCGCGCGTCGATGTCGTCGTCCACCACGATGACCCATTTGGTGTAGACGAACTGGCGCAGGAACGACCAGACGCCCATCATGACGCGCTTGGCGTGGCCGGCGTAGGCCTTCTTCATCGAGACCACGGCGATGCGGTACGAGCAGCCCTCGGGCGGCAGCCAGAAATCGACGATCTCGGGGAACTGCTGGACCAAGAGCGGCACGAAGACCTCGTTGAGCGCCTCGCCCAAGACCGAGGGCTCGTCGGGCGGCCGGCCGGTGTAGGTCGACAGATAGATCGGTGAGCGGCGCCGGGTGATCGCCGAGACGGTGAACACCGGGAACGGCTCGACCGCGTTGTAATAGCCGGTGTGGTCGCCGAACGGGCCCTCGTCGGCGTAATCGCTCAGCGAGACATGGCCCTCGAGCACGATCTCGGCGGTGGCCGGCACCTTGAGCGGCACCGTCTTGCAGCCGACCAGCTCGACCTTCTTGCCGCGCAGCAGGCCGGCGAACTGGTACTCCGACAGCGTGTCGGGCACAGGCGTCACGGCGGCGATGATGGTGCCCGGGTCGGCGCCGATGACGGCCGCCGCGGGCAGCGGCTCGCGCTTCGCTTGGCCCCAGCGGGCATGGTGCTGGGCGCCGCCGCGGTGCTTTAGCCAGCGCATCAGCGTGGTGTCGCGCCCGGTCACCTGCATGCGGTAGATACCGAGATTGTAATTGTCTTCGGGGCGCGTGCCGGGACCCTTGGTGACGACCAGCGGCCAGGTGATGAGGGGTGCGATGTCGCCCGGCCAGCAGGTCTGCACGGGCAGCGCGCCCAAGTCGATGTCGGCGCCTTCGAGCACGACCTCCTGGCACGGCGCGGCGCCCACCGTCTTTGGCTTCATCGCCATCACGGTCCTGACCATCGGCAGCATGCCGACCGCCTCGCGCCAGCCGCCGGGCGGCTCGGGCTGCTTGAGGAAGGCGAGCGTCTCGCCGACGCCGCGCAGTTCGTGCGCCTCGCGGTCCATGCCCCAGGCGACGCGCTCGACGGTGCCGAACAGGTTGACCAGCACGGGCATGTCGTAGGCCGTGCCGTCGTCGCGCCGAACGTTCTCGAACAGCACGGCGGGGCCGCCTTCGGCGATCAGCCGGGTCTGGATCTCGGTCATCTCGAGCGCCGGCGAGACCGGCTCGGCGATGCGCACCAGCCGGCCCTCGCGCTCGAGCCGTTCGATGAAATCGCGCAAGCTGGCGTAGGGCATCGGCTAAACCGGATTCACGGCGCCGCGCGCGGATCGAGTGTCACGCGCCGGACGACGCGACCGGCGCGACCTTGAGGACGACGCTGTCGACACCGATCACCGTGACCCGCGTGCCGGCCGGCATGTCGTCGCCCTCGACCTTCCAGGTCGTGTCGTCGACGCGGATCTTGCCCTGACCGTTGACGATCGGCTCGTCGAGCGTGAGCGTGCGGCCGACGTATTGCTCGCCGCGGCGGTTGAGCGACGGCTGGTCGGTCGCCGCCGGGTTGGCCCTCTGGAAGACCCGCCAGCCGACGATCGCCGAGATCGAAAGGGCGGCGAAGACGAGCATCTGAATCTGCCATGTCATCTCGGGCAGCACCAGCAGCAGGGCCCCGACGACGCCGGCCGAGACGCCGAGCCACAGGAAGATGGCGCCCGGCGCGAAGACCTCGATGACGACGAAGACGATGGCGGCTGCCCACCAGTGCCAGAAGACGATTTCCTCGATCACCGGAATCATGCGCGGTCCTTGCCGAAGGTCTCCCGCGCGATCTCGGCGATACCGGCGATCGAGCCGATCACGCTGGACGCCTCGAGCGGCAGCAGCAGGATCTTCTGGTTATCCGATTCGGCGAAGGCGCTCAGCGTCTCGATGTATTTCTGGGCGACGAAATAGTTGATCGCCTGGACGTTGCCGCTGCCGATCGCTTCCGAGACCATGGTCGTCGCCCTGGCCTCGGCCTCGGCCTCGCGCTCGCGCGCCTCGGCGTCGCGGAAGGCGGCCTCGCGGCGGCCCTCGGCATCGAGGATGGCGGCCTGCTTCTCGCCCTCGGCCTTGAGGATCTCGGCCTGTCGGAAGCCCTCGGCTTCGAGAATGTTGGCGCGCTTCTCGCGCTCGGCCTTCATCTGCCGCGCCATGGCTTCGACCAGGTCGCGCGGCGGCGCGATGTCCTTGATCTCGATGCGCGTCACCTTGACGCCCCAGGGCGTCGTCGCGTCGTCGACCACGGTGAGCAGCTGGGCGTTGATGGCATCGCGCTGCGACAGCAGCTGGTCGAGGTCCATCGAGCCCATCACCGTCCGGATGTTGGTCATCGTCAGGTTGATGATGGCGTTCTCCAGGTTGTTGACCTCGTAGGCCGACTTGGCGGCGTCGAGCACCTGGAAGAAGACGATGCCGTCGACCGCGACCATGGCGTTGTCGCGCGTGATGACCTCCTGGGTCGGCACTTCGAGCACGGTCTCCATCATGTTCAACTTGGCGCCGATCTGGTCGACGACCGGCGTGATCAGGTGCAGACCGGGGCGCAGCGTGCGCGTGTAGCGGCCGAAGCGTTCGATCGTGTACTCATAGCCCTGCGGCACCGTCTTGACGCCGGCGAAGACGATCACCACGGCGAAGATCAGCGCGGCGACGACGAAGATCGAGAAAGCGGTGAATTCCATGATGCGTCCCTCCGATTTGGGCATCTGCCCGGACAGCTTGCCCTATTGTGCACAGCATCGACGCCGCGCCGTCAAGGACGCGCGTCGCGCACCCGGCGACAGCGCGCGGAGCGCGTGCTAGCTTTCCCGGCCGATGACCGAGGATACGCAAATCGAAAAGCTCGCCCGCGCCACCGGCTACCCCTTTCCGGCGCCGCCGCACTCGTATCTCTTCGTCAACGGGGTGGCGCACGAGATCGTCGAGCCGGGCCGCGATCCGGTACACGACGGGCGGCTGCGCGACGGCGATGCGGTGGTGCCGGCGGCCGAGCTGCTGCGCCGCCTCGATATCGTGGGCGCCGCCGGGCTCGACGACCGGGTGCCGGTCATCGCGCACGGCTCGAACGCCTCGCCCGAGCAGCTCTGGCGCAAGTTCGGCCATATCGAGGGCGGCGTGGTGATCCCGGTGATCAAGGCGTGGCTCGCCGACCACGACGTCGTCTACGCGACCCATTTCACGCGCTACGGCGCGATACCGGCGACGCTGGAGCGCTCGCCGGGCACCTCGGTCGAGCTCGCCGTGACCTTCCTCTCGGCGCCGCAGCTGGCGCTCATGCACGACACCGAGATCGCCGCCGTCAACTACGTCTATGGCCGGCTCGACCGTATCGCCCTCGCGCTCGACGGGCTCGGCGAGCGGGACGCGGCGTTCGTCTACCTCACGCTGCACGGCGCGTTGGCGCCCGGCGGCGCGCCGCTGGCGTTGGCGGCGCGCGCCGCGCGCGACCGCGCGTTCGAGCCGCGCACCATGCGCGCCATGCTCGGCTTCGCGCGCGACGAAGTGGCGCCCGGCATGGCGCTCGACGACTTCATCCTCGAGACCGTCGCCGACGACGACTTGCGCAGCCAGCGCACGCAACGGCTGCGCGAGCGCCACGCCCGCGCCCCCGACTTCGCCGCCTTCGAGGTGCTCGCCGAGGGCTAGGGCCTGGTTGGATCCATGACGATCGGTCGGTGCTCTAGTCGGTCAACTGAATCGCATCGCCCCGACGGACCACGCCTTCGCGAACGACCGCACCGTAAATCCCGGCCAACCCGCCGTGACCCCTTGCGACCTTCCGCAGCACCCGGGGATCGGCTTCGGCGGTGTCCGGGTCGAGCGTGATCATCTTGCAGCGCGGATCGCGCGCGACGACGGTGAGCCGCACGTCGGAACCGATAGCGAGAGTTCGGCCGACGAGCCCGTCTTCGTCGAAACCCTCGCCAGACTCGAGGTTCATATAGACGTTCGCCCTGAAACGCCGGGGATCGAGCGCGGCGCTGATCTCGTCGCCAAGCTGGTCGACGGTTTGCGTGGCGATGAGCGAAACCGGGCGGCAGTCGGTCAAGGCGCGATCCGATCTCAAGAGGCTGACCTCGTGGGCGTCGTCGAGACCGTGGCGAAGCGCGGCGATCAGCGCGGGATCATCGATCGCCAGGACCTCTCCCGACGGCGTTTCGACATCGACGGCGAGATTGTCCGGATCGTCGAAGCAGGCGTTCAATCCAGGCGCCTCGTGTGCCGCTTCGGCCCAGTTGACCGGCTTCGCGGCGAGGTCCGGCTTGCGGAACCTAGGCTCGAACAGCAGCAACCGGGCCTGCTCGCGCCCGGTCAGATAAGGGAACACCTTCGCGCAAGCCGTGCTCTTGAAGGCGTAGATGCGGTCGCCGTAGATGCCGGAGAAACTCACATAGGCCTCGGCCAGCGCCTCGCCGCGCATGCTCTTGACCGGATAGCGCCACAGGCCGTCGACCTTGCCGATCGTGCTCATATCCGCTGCTAACCCCTCACCTCGATGCCGCTGCGCGATGAGTATAGCGAACGTCGGTCCCAAAGACAGATTGCGATCAATGGTGGCGTTCAACGAATGTAGGTCAGTCGCCGATATCGGGCGACATCGGCGCGGCGCCCAGATATTCGACGGCATAGGGGCCATCGCCGCGCGCGGCGACGTGGCGCGCCATGTCGCCGCCGGCACGCGGCTCGCAGAGTTCGAGAACGTGGGGCCCGATCGCGAAGCTAGCGTCACGGCCTCCGCCGCCGCCACGCCGGGCGTTGGCTCGGTCCCGAGCAGCGCCGCGTAGTCGCGCGTCGCGCTGTCGAGGTCGGCGACCGCCAGGGTCAGGCGCGCCAAGCCGCGAACGCCGTTGGCGTGGACCCTGGCATTTCCCGCCGGCACGCGAACGGTGCGCTCAGTGACGTCCTCGATTAGAAAAGGCAGCGCGCCGCCGGCCGGCGCCGGGCCGTCCCGCCAGGCGACCTCGACGCCGTCGGGGCGGATGCGCGTACCCGCCACCGGCGCGCCGTAGTCGACGCCGCGCGCGTACGCGGCAGCAATGTCGGCCGCGACGTCATCCGAGGTCAGCATGAATTCCGAGAGGCCACCGCCCGCCTCGAGCATCGCCCAGCGGCGCGTTTCGGGCGCTGGCTCCCAGAACGCGAGCAGTTCGATATAGGCGCCGTCGGCGAACGGCACCAGCGCGTTGTGCGTCGCCCGCGCATGCCGGCCGCCGGGCGTCACCGTGAAGCCCAGCGCGCGGTACTCGGCCGTGAGCGCGTCGAGATCGCGGCCGATGACGATGACGTGGTCGATGCCCGTGATGGCCATCGTCGGAGTATGGAATAGCTGGCCGATCGCCGGATACGACATTCATTTGCCTTGTGCTAGCGTTGATGACCCATGGCAAATTTGTGCCGAAATTCTGTCGGGAGGAGCGCCATGAGAATCGATGGCAATTGCTTGTGTGGCCACGTCACATAGGAAGCCGAAGTCGATCCGGAAAGCGTGACCATCTGCCACTGCACCGACTGCCAAACGCACTCAGGGACGGCTTATGGCGTCGTTGTCGGCGTCGTCGACGAGAGTTTTCGCCTGTTGAGTGGCAATCTCAAGACTTACGAAAAGATTGCCGACAGCGGAACCGTGCGCGCCCTGGCGTTTTGCCCCGAATGCGGCACCAGGATACACGCCACCACCGTCGGTGAAGGCACGTCGTTCTTCGGCCTTCGCCTGGGCACCGTGCGCCAACGCGATAGCTTGAAACCCTGTCGACAGGTTTGGTGCCGGTCCGCGCAGAATTGGGTCAGCGACCTGAGATCGATCCCACAGTTTGATACGCAATCGACGGGTTAGTCGGGGCGCGCCCTCGACTCGCCGAGTTCACTCAGGGTCCTCGAACAACTGCGGCCAGATGGCGTCGATATCGCGGTCGCCATGGCCATCGGCGATGCGCTTGGTCAGATGTGCCTTGAGCGGCTCATGAAATGCGTTGTCGACACCGAGCGCGTCCGCCTCGCGAAGCACCACGTCGAGCGCGGCGGCATAGATCGACAGCGTTGCGGCGACGTCCTTATCTCTTTCGCGCAACATCTGTCCTCAGGCGTTCATCGACTCGACGGCGTCTTCGGCAGCGTAGCCGGTGAACAGCTCGATCGGTATGCCGCGCCTTTCGGCCATCGCCGCACCGTGGAAGTACGACATCACACAGCCGAAGAAACTCGAGATGACCGCCGCGCCGACTTGGGTCGAGAGAAACCCCGGCTCGGCGTCGAAGGCCTCGAAGATGCCGAGATGCGCGTCGAACAGCCGCTTGGGGCCGGCGTAGACCAGGTTGCCGGCGCCCTTCAGTACATACATCGGGTAAGTGAAGATGAAGGCGCCCAGAAATCCGACGCCGTTCGCCGCCGCCCAGGCGGCCAGCGCCTCGACCTCCGCCGATGTCGTCATGGCGGTCTGCACGAGCGTCTTGCCGCGCAACGCCGCCGCCACGCCCTCGGTCTCAAGCACCGAGAGTGTCGCCGCGTGGTCCGTTAGATTGACGATCACCAGATCGGCGGCCTCGGCGACCTCGGCCGGCGACGACGCCACCATCGCGCCCAACGCCTCGAGCGGAGCCGCCTTGGACGGCGTCGGTGGGGGTTCAAAACTGGACCCGACTGAAGTACCGTCGGCAACAAAGGACAAATGCCATGACACGGATATTCGCGGCCGCCGCGCTGATGCTCGGGTTCGGATTGCCGGCGTTGGCTGGCTCGGACGCCGCCCTCGACGCCGAGATGGTGACGAGCGACGGGGACCTGCAAACGGCAATGAGGGCGATCTACGAGAGGGCCGGCATCTACAAGAGAGAGGGCGGCCTCGCCGGCGGCGTCTCGCAGGCCGTGATCGAATCCTTCGGCAACATCACCGTCTTGCATGTCGCCGGCAACATCGTGACGCTCGAGGCAAGCTTCCGTTGGACCCTCGACGACTCACAGAAGACCGGATCAGCCACCGGCATCTTCACCATGGAATCCGACGGCACGTCCTACAAGGCCCTCAAGCTCGAGACCGGCGGCAAGACCTACTAGCCCGAGGATCGAGATCAAAACGACGACAGAAAGTCCTCGGCCAATCGGTTGACGCGGTCGGGGAACTCCCAGGCCGGGAAACCGCCGGCGTCGGCGATGGTCGCGCGCCTCACGCGCGGCAGCAGCGTTTCGAGACGGTCGGCGGTGTCGTTGAAGTCGTCGACGTCGTGTTCGCCGTTGTAGAGCAGCACGGGCACCTCGAGCGACGCCAAGCGTCCGTCGATCGGCGCGACTGGCGCAGCTTGGCCGGCGTCGAGCCAGGGCGCGCCGGAGAACGACGCGACGATCGCCCAATGGGCCGCCGCGCGGCATTCCTCGGGGCGTGAGCGCATGACGTCGAACCAATCCGCCTCGTCGAACCACTGCCGGCGCGCCTCGGCGACCCCCGCCGTCCTGGCGGTGTCGCGGGCGCGTGCGAGTTCGCGATCGACGCTCGGCATGGCGTGGCCGGGCAGCACCGCGCCTTCGAGGATCATCGAGCGGAAGCGGCCCGCTCGCTCGGTGGCGAGCAGCAGGCCGAGCGCGGTGCCGGTATGCGTCGCCCAGTAATGGCACGTCTCGACCCCGGCGTTGGCTATAGCGCCGGCGACATGGGCGGCAAGTTCGCTGTGCCCGAATGGCCCGGGCACGTCGCTCGAGAGGCCGTGGCCGGGCAGGTCCACCAAGAGGATGCGGTAACGCGCCTTGAACGCCGCGACCTGGGCCGAAAACACCCGATGGTCGCCCGACATGCCGTGGACCATGACCAGCCACAGCGCTCCGTCGCGCGCCTCGAGGACCGTCTTGTAGCGCGCTGCCACGCTATTCAATTACCCGTCCGGCGACGATGTCGGTCTAGACGATCAGGCATAGAATTCGTCGAGTGCCAATCGGTGACATGGGCTACTTCAGACCCCAAAGCCTTCGTCTGATCTCAGAGCACAACGGTTCCCATCCGGATCAGAGAACTCAGCGGTCGTTCCCCATTCGTAGTGGCTTACTTCGATGGTCACACCTTTGCTCCTCAACTCGGTGCAAACCGCATCGACGTTCGGCACATTGAAGCGAAACTTTGTTGGGCATTGGTCGATGGGTTTAACATTTGAGTGCGAATAACCGCCAGTCTCGATCATCAGGTAGACGCCGCCCAGTTCAAAGCTTGCCTATCCGGTTATCACCCACACCCACTATATGTAGTGTGTCTCCTTGGACTGCAGGCAAGGGCCGGCGCAGGCGCATTGAGGAGGCGATCCGGCTAATTCTTGATTGTTCTGAAAACCGAACCGGAGTTTAATTCACGTCACGTACTTAACATCGGGGGACGGAACGGTGGCGACCAAGGGAAAAACGAAGAAACCCACGGCCAGACGGGAAGCTGCTGATGAAACGACATCGTCTGAGCGATTGACGGCACTAGTCGAAGAAAGCGACGCGCTGGCACGAATCGTTGCGAAGAACCCGTCCGCGCCTGTTAGTCTCCTGCGCGTTTTGAGTCGCAGCGAAGACGAAGCGACACGCAAGAACGTGATCCTCAATCCGTTTACTCCATATGACGTATTGAGCGAACTTGAAAACCAGTTCACAGAGCTATTTGTGAATAATCCGGCACTCGAATCCTACAATTCAATGAAGCTCTGATTTCCTGGAATATTCCATCGGTGTCGTTCACCTCCGATTTCAGATAAATTTCAATGAAGTGACGGTCCTTTATGCAACGTGGCGTTTTGCCAAATCCGACTCAATGATTAGGATTTCCACCACGCTAAAGTGTCGCCTAAAAGCCGCTACAATGCCGTCCGAGTCCCTGCTCGGCATCGCCGGAGATATCTCCGCTTCGACCTGCACCGAGCTTTACTCAGGAAAATGGGTGCACACTACATATAGTGGGTGTGGGTGATAACCGGATAGGCAAGGTTCAAAGCACGTTAATTGCTCGCCAGGTCGATTTATCTCGAAGAGGAGATCCAATCCGAGAATGTCGCCGTAGAAATTTACGCATTCTGGATATTTCTCGGTGTAAAGAATGAGTCCAGCCTTGGAGAAATCCATGAGTCTACTCCGGGTATCCTCGGACAAGTGAATACTTGATAAAATATGCGAGGCTTTTTAGTCAAGTGAAAACTTGGTATATTATGATGACACGGGCAACCGACGTTAAGACGGCTGGATGAAGTGCTAACCAGCGCTCATATGACGGAGTGCGAATAATTTCAGTGCGTTAGTATTGCCGTATGCGGAAAGGATGTTCCCCCTAGGCGCAAAATCCATCCATCTGTCGGCAATTGGCGCACGCGCTGCCACGCTAACCAATCACCCGTCCGGCGACGATGGCGGCGAAGACGATCAGGCCGAGCCATTTGTTCGACTTGAATTTAGCCAGGCAGTCGGCCGGCGCGTCGATGTCGACCCGCGCCGCCTGCCAGGCGAGCTGGGCGGCGGCCAGGCCGAGGCCGATATAGAACGGCCAGGCGAGACCGGCCAACCAGCCGGCGACGCCGATCAGGGCGGCGGCGGCGCAATAAAAGGCGTAGAGCCAGGGCCGGGTCGCCTCGCCCAGCCTGCGGGCCGAGGACTTGACGCCGATCAGCGCGTCGTCCTCTTTGTCCTGATGCGCATAGATCGTGTCGTAGCCGAGCGTCCAGGCGATGCCCGCGGCGTAGAGCGCGATTGGCGGCGCATCGACGGTCCCGGTCACCGCCGCCCAGCCCACCAGCGCGCCCCAGTTGAAGGTCAGGCCGAGCCACGCCTGGGGCCACCAGGTGATGCGCTTCATGAAGGGATAGAAGCCGATCAGCGGCAGCGAGGCGATGCCGAGCCAGATCGCCACGGTGCCGAGCTGGACCAGGATGGCGAAGCCAATCGCGAGCAGAACGCCGAGCAAGACGAGGGCCTGGGTGAGCGAGACGTCGCCGCTCGGCAGCGGCCGTGTCGCGGTGCGCGCGACGCGGCCGTCGATGTCGCGGTCGGCGATGTCGTTGACCGTGCAGCCGGCGCCGCGCATGACCAGCGCGCCGACCGCGAACAACGCCATGAGCCACGGGTCCGGCCAGCCGGGCGCGGCGAGCGCCAGGCTCCACCAGCACGGCCACAACAGCAGCCAGGTGCCGATCGGCCGGTCGAGCCGCATGAGCCGGGCATAGGGCCGTACCGGCGCCGGCGCGTAACGGTCGAGCCAGCCGCCGACCGCGATGTCGGTGCGCGCTGCTGCCTGGGCGATCTTGGGCATGGTAGGCTCCACTATGCGAGACGTTCCGCCACGCCGTCAACGCGCGCCCCGCCTGTTCGTCGACGCGCCGCTCGCCGCCGGGGCGGCGCTCGCGCTCGCGCCGCCACAGGCGCATTACGTGACCCGGGTGATGCGCCGCAAGCCGGGCGATGCACTCATGCTGTTCAACGGTCGCGACGGCGAATGGCGCGCCGAGATCGAGGCGGCGCGCAAGGGCTGCGCGGTGAACGTCGTCGAATGCAGCCGCGCGCAGGCCGCCGGCCCCGACGTCTGGCTCGTCTTCGCAGCCGTCAAGCGCGCGCCGATCGACCTGATCGCCACCAAGGCGACCGAGCTCGGCGTTGCCGCCCTGTGCCCCGTCACCACACGGCACACCGCGGTCGGCCGCGTCAACCTCGACCGATTGCGCGCCAACGCGGTCGAGGCGGCCGAGCAGTGCGGCCGCCTGGATGTGCCCGATTGCCGCGCCCCAGCCGCGTTCGACGACCTGATCGCCGGCTGGCCGGAAGGGCGCCGTGCCCTCGTGTGCGACGAGACCGGCGGCGGCGCGCCAATCGCCCAGGCGCTCGCCGAGGCCGCGCGCGAGCCCGCGACGCCCTGGGCGATCGTTTCCGGACCCGAAGGCGGTTTCGCCGACGATGAAATCCGCGCGCTCACCGCGTTGCCGGGCGCGCTTCGCGTCGGCCTCGGCCCGCGCATTCTGCGCGCCGAAACCGCGGCGCTCGCCGCCCTCGCCTGCTGGCAGGCTGCGCTCGGCGATTGGTCCGCCTAACGTGTCGCCGCGTCTATTAAACATAAGCAGTATATATTTAATTCGCTCAATGGCCTTCGTCGGGGCGCTCCGGCTTGGACGCGACACGTCCAATCGGCAAGAAAATATATACTGCTTACAATTATCAGGGTGGCTGCTGCGCTCGGCGACTGGCGCGATTGACTACAGATCGAATTCCAACCGGGGGCCGATCTCGGTGAAGCCATAGCGCTTGTAGAAGTCGACCGTGCGCTGCCAGCGCGGCAGATCGGGCGCGCCGACTTCGATCATGCGCTAGCCGCGCGCGCGGCCGAACGCGGCGGCGGCGTCGGTCAGCTTGGCGGCGACCCCGGCCGAGCGATGGTCGGGCCGGACGTAGAGCTCGGAGATCTCGCCGAATCGGCCACGCGCGTAGATCGCGGCGCATTCATTCAGCGTCAGCACGCCGATCGCCCGGCCGTCCCGGGTTTCCGCCAGATACGCCCAAACGTCGTCGCCGCCCAGCAGCCCGGCGGCGACCGGCATGAGCTCGTCGACGGTCAGGGTCCCGGCATAGGAGGGCACCAGCTCGAGCAGCAATTCGAACACCAGCGTGGCCACCGTCGCGGCATCCTCGGGCGTCGCCTGGCGGACGGCGATGTCGGGCGTGGTCATCGCCGGCCTCCTCAATACGGCCCCGGGACGATCTCGCTGCCGTCGAAGAAGCGCGCCGGGCGGAAGCGGGCGAGGTCGTGGCCGACTGGGCGGCCGGTCAGCAGGTCGGCCATGACGCGGCCGATCGCCGGGCCGATGCCGAAGCCGTGGCCGCTCAGGCCGGTCGCGTGGTAGAGCCCCGGCAAACCGGGTTCCTCGCCGAGGGTGGGCACCGCGTCGGGCGTCACGTCGATCATGCCGGCCCAGGCCTCGGCGAGCTTGACGCCGGCCAGCGCGGGAAAGCGCCGGGGCAGGCGGTCGACGATGCGCTTGACGACGAGCGGCGAAGGCGCCGGGTCGAGCACGCGCATGCGCTCGAACGGGCTCACGGCATCGGCCGACCAGCGGCGCGGCGTGCCCCAGGCGCCGGGATAGCCCTTGGGCGCGGCTGGGTGCAGATGCACGTCCTTGTCCGACGTCCTCATGACCTTGAGGAACTTGACGAAGTATTTGAACGAGTCGGGCGACAGATAGTGGTCGGCTCCGTCGCCGGTGGCGACCGTGTAGCCGCCGTCGGCCCGGCGCCGCAGCGCGAGGCCGGGGGTCGAGAGGTTGTTCTCGTAAGGCGCCGCCGGCGCCGGCTCGGTGCGCGCCGCGGTCGAGCGGACCGCGAGCTGCGGCAGGTCGACGCCGGCGTTGGCCGCGAAATGGCTCGACCAGACGCCGGCGGCAAGCAGCACGCGGTCGCAGCGCACCCGGCCCCGCTCGGTCACGACGCCGGCGACGCGGCCCGCGGAGACGTCGAGCGCGCGGACCGCGCAGTCTTCGATGACGATGGCGCCCGACCCGCGCGCCGCCCGGGCGAGCGCCGGCACCGCGACCGATGGCTCGGCGCGGCCGTCGGTCGCGGTCACCATGGCGGCGATCCAATCGCCGCCGAGACCGGGGAAGCGCGCCGCGACCTCTTCCTTGGTGAGCATCGCGGTGTCGAGCTGGTGCTGTTTGGCGAGCTCGTGCCAGCCCTCGTGTTTGCCGAGCTGCGCTTGGTCGTCGATCAGATAGATGCAGCCTGAGGCTGTGAAGGCGAGAACGGCCTCGCCGGTCTCGGCCGCCAGGCCGCGCCAGATACGGTTGGCCTCCATCATGATCGGCAGCTCGGCCCGGTCGCGGCCCTGCTGGCGCACCCAGCCCCAGTTGCGGCTCGACTGCTCGCCGGCCACGCGGCCCTTCTCGCAGAGCAGGACCTTGGTCCCGTGGCGCGCCAGGAAATAGGCGGTCGCGGTGCCGGCGATGCCGGCGCCGACGATAGCGACGTCGACTGCCTCGGGCAGCGCGTCGGCGAAGGCGATGGGTGAGCGCTCGGTGATCGTCGGCATGCGGCCGTCTCGCGCCTTTCGGGAAGCTGACTGGGGTTGGGGTGTACCGCCGCCCGGGTCGGGCGGTCAACCTTCGCCGGTCTCGACGACGCCGTCGGCGGCCGGCCGGTTGACCTCGCCGGCGCCGTAACCGAACGAGCGTCTTCGGATACCGGATTGCACCCTGGCCGGATCTCCGACGCACCGAGCGCCCCATCCCAAGACCCCGTGTAAGTTGTAGAATAAGAATTTAAATGAAACTACGGTCGTGCTACCGTCTTGGGCGCTTGGGAGGAATCATCTGGGAAATCCCGGAGAAAGCCTCTCGCGCGAAGACCCGGAGAAAGCCTCTCGCGCGAAGAAAGGGGTATCGACATGAACGCAATCACATCAGGAATCTATGGCGGCGGGCCATTCTATTCGGGTGGATGCGCCGTCATCGACGATCTGAAAGGCTCGGGATATACCACGGTGGTCGCCTGGGCCGTCCATGTTAAAGCGTCGGGCGACCTCGTCTTCAATGACCCGACCATTGTCAGCCGCGGCCAGTACGTCGGCGATTCTGCCTGGCCGGGGCTCCTTGCGGCGCTCAAGCAGGGCGCCACGTCCGTGAACCGGCTTCTGATTTCCATCGGTGGGTGGGAAGTCGGGGACTTTCCCAACGTCAAAGCCCTGATTTTCCCCAACCCGGGCAATTATCCCGACAATCCTCAAATAGGTTCAAACACCATACTCTATCAGAACTTCCAGGCGCTGAAGAACGCCATCCCGACCATCGATGGCGTCGACTTCGACGACGAGACGCTCTACGACCAGCCAACCACCGTCGCGTTCAGCCAAATGCTGAACACGCTTGGTTACCAAGTGACATTCTGCCCGTACACCAACGTTTCCTTCTGGGTCGATTGCCTTTACCAACTCAACACCGCGACGCCAAACCTTGTAACCGGCTTCAACCTCCAGTGCTATGCCGGTGGAGCGGGGAATGATCCTCAGCATTGGATCACGGCCATTCAGGAAAAAATGGTCAGCGGTTTCGATGCCAAAGGGTTCGTCTATCCGGGCCTCTGGTGCATCCATAACGGCTGCGATTCCGGCGACTGCCCCGACAGAATCTCCAGTCAGTTCAGCTCTTGGCGGCCCGACGGCATCCAAGGCGGGTGGATCTGGCTGTACGACGACATTCAGAAATGCGAGGACTCGGCAGCCTGTGGTTCGGGTGTCTCAATGAACGCCGCCGCTTACGCCAGCGCGATCGTGACCGGTCTAGGGTAAACGATCACATTGCCAGCGGCGCCGAACCAGTCGTTGCACCCGACCGGAGTTAGCGGTCGGAAGTGGTCCTGAAATCAACGTAACTTGCCGCGCCTTTCCGGTCGCCGGCTTCAGCCTTCGCCGGTCTCGACGACGCCGGCGGAAACCAGGCGGTCGACGTCCTCGGACGCGTATCCCAACAGGCCCTCGAGGATCTCGCGGCTGTGCTGGCCCAGGTTCGGCGCCGGGTTGGCTGGCAGCTCGGGTGCCGCCGACATATGCGGCGCCGAGCGCGCGAAGCCGAAGCTGCCGAATTCGGGATCCTCGATCGGCATGATCATGCCGCGTGCCGCCACGTGCGGGTCGGCGAAGACGTCTTCGGCGTTGTAGATCGGGCCGCAGGGGATGCCTTGGGCGTTCAGCGTCTCGACCGCCTCGTCGCGGCTCAGCGTGCCGAGCCAGTCCTTGATGACCGGTTGCAGAAACTCGACGTTGGCCGAACGCGCGGTGCCCGAATCGGCGCGTTGGTCCTCGATCAGGTCGTCGCGCCCCATGGCGGTGCACAGCCGCGCCCAGATGATGTTGTCGGGGATGTTGATGGCGATATAGCCGTCTTTGGCCCGGTAGGCGCCGCGCGGCCACAGGTTGCGCGGCTTGCCGCGTTCCGGGCTCTGGCCGGCGACCGAATAGAGCGCAATCATGCTTTCGTTGAGCGCCAGCATGTTGTCGAACATGGCGGAGTCGACCAATTGGCCCTGGCCGGTGCGTTCACGCATGAACAGCGCCTGCATGATGCCGTAGGCGGTGACCTGGCCCGAATAGATGTCGGCCATGCCGTAGATCGTCCAGGACGGCGGCTTGTCGGCGAAGCCGACCAGATTCATGATGCCGCTCATCGCCTCGGCGACGATGTCGAAGGCGGGCCGGTCGCTGTACGGGCCGCGGTAGCCCTCGAGCCGGCCGAAGCCCGAGATGATCGACCAGATCAGGCGCGGGTGCTTGGCGCGCATCTCCTTCTGGCCAAGGCCCATACGCGTCATCGAGCCGGGCCTCAGGTTCTCGACGACGACGTCGGCGGTGGCGGCCAGCCGGCGGAACACCTCCTGGCCGCCGTCGCTTCGGATGTTCAGCGCCAGGCTCTTCTTGTTGCGGTTATAGGACATGAAACCGGCCGCCTTGCGCTTGCCGTCGCGCTCGGCGAAGGGGGGCATGGCGCGGCGCGGATCGCCGGTGCCGGGGCGCTCGATCTTGATCACCTCGGCGCCGGCGTCGGCCAGCAGCATGGTGCAGTAGGGGCCCGCCATGTACTGCTCGAGCCCGACCACCCGGATGCCCGAGAGCGGGCGCTGCACGTCGTCGGCCATGCTCAGTCGCCGATCCACTCGACCAGGGTCGAGACGCCCATGCCGACGCCGACGCAGAGCGTGGCTACGCCGTAGAACGGCCGGGGCGCGTCGGCCGCGCGGCGCGCCATCTCGTGCATCAATGTGGTCAGGATGCGCGCGCCCGAGCAGCCCGTCGGGTGACCGAGCGCGATGGCGCCGCCGTTGACGTTGGTCTTGGCGTGGTCGAGCCCGAGGCGGCGCATGCAGCCGATGGTCTGGGCCGCGAACGCCTCGTTCAGCTCGACCAAACCGATGTCGTCGATCGTGAGGCCGAAGCGCGCGAGCAGCTTCTCGGTCGCCGGCACCGGGCCGTAGCCCATGACGCCCGGATCGACGCCCGCGGTCGCCGAGCCGAGCCAGCGGAGCTTGGGTACGAGACCCAATTCGGTCGCCTTGTCGGCGCTCGTCAGGAGCAGCGCCGCGGCGCCGTCGTTGACGCCGCTCGAATTGCCCGCGGTCACCGTGCCGTCCTTGCGGAAGGCGGGCCTCAGCTTGGCCATGTCCTCGGTCGAGGTGGCGATCTCGAGCCGGCCGTCGTCGGTCTCGCGACAGCGCGGGTGCTCGTCGCGGGTGACTTGGATCGGCTCGCCCCGGCGCCGCGGCACGGCGATGGCGGTGATCTCTTCGGCGAACTTCCCGGTGTTCATGGCGTCGACCGCGCGGCGGTGGCTCTCGACCGCGAAGGCGTCCTGTTCCTGGCGCGTGATCTGCATCTCTTCGGCGATGTTCTCGGCCGTCTCGCCGAGGCTGACGATCGGGTACATCTCGTCCATGCGCGGGTTGTTGAAGCGCCAGCCGACCGTGGTGTCCCACATCTTGGGGTGGCCCATCTGCGGCGTGCGCGCCGGCTTGCCCATCGCCCAGGGTGCCCGGCTCATGCATTCGACACCGCTGCCGATGTAGACCTCGCCCTCCTCGGCGACGATCGCCTTGGCCGCCTGGTTGACCGCCTCGAGCGCCGAGGCGCAGTTGCGGTTGACGGTGACGCCCGGCACTTCCTTGGGGAAACCGGCGAGCAGCACCGACATGCGCGCGACGTCGCGGTTGTCCTCGCCGGCCTGGTTGCCGCAGCCGGCATAGACGTCGTCGAGCAGGGCGGCATCGACGCCGGTGCGCGCGATCAGCGCCTTGTAGACGTCGGCGAGCAGGTCGTCGGGGCGCACGCTGGCGAGCCCGCCGCCGTATCTTCCTATCGGGCTGCGCACCCCGTCGACGATGACGACTTCCTTCATGACGCCTCCTGGAAACAAGCAGTTGCCTCGCGGCGAGCGCCGATGGTATTGGGTTTGAGCGGCCGAAGAAAGGGCGTCGGACGCCGCGTGATATTCGGGTAAACTGGCCAATATCGGGAGAGCATGCGATGACGGCTGTGAACGAGGCAACGGTCGTGGACAACGGGCTGCACGACGTCGTCATCACCGCCGACGCCCATGTCGGTGAGCCCGAGGACCTGCGACGCCGGCTGCCCGAGAAGTTCCGCGACCAGCTCGTCGAATTCGGCGTCGACGATGTCGGCAACCTCAAATTCTCGCTCAAGGGTAAGCCGCTCGCCGACGGCCCCAAGGCCGTAAACAAGCCGACCGCCGAAGACCTCACGCGCGAATTCCGCACCGACCCGTCCCAGGGCACCGACATCGACCGGCGGCTGCACGACATGGCGATCGAGGGCGTCGACGGCCAGGTCATCTTTCCCAACATCGGGCTCGGCTGCTCGATGGGCAGCGCCAGCGCGGACTTCTACCACGCCTGGTCGGTCGCCTATAACGACTTCGTCTGGGACGCCTTCGCGGTCGACTCGGCGCGCTTCAAGCCGGCCGCCATGCTCGCCGTCGACGACATCGCGCGCACCGTCGCCGAGGCCGAACGCTGCCTCGAGCGCGGCTTCTGCACGCTGTTCGTACCCGCCGTCGTGCCCTGGCAACCGTACCGTCTCGCGCTCTACGAGCCGCTGTGGCGGCTCGCCGAGGAAGCCGGCGTGCCGATCAATTTCCACATCTTCAGCGGCAACCTCGCGATACGTGGCGATTTCGCCAGCGTCGGCGACTTGAGCCAGGACCGCTACGACACGGCCCGTCAATTACAGAAGGGCGAGGAGGAAAAAAGCGAGGAGTTGCTCAACACCGTGCTTGGTCTCGCCGCCGGCATGTCACCGATCATCGATCTGACCGGATCGGGCGTCCTAGAGCGTCACCCCGATCTCAAGTTCGTCGTCACCGAATCGGAATGCGGCTGGCTCGCCTGGGTGCTGCAGGCGATGGACCAGCTCCAGGAGCGCCGCTACCTGCGCATGCGCAAGCTGCCGTTGCGCGCCAGCGAGTACTTCCTGCGCCAAGGCGCGATCACCATCTCCGACGATCCGGTCGCGCTCAACAACGTCGCGTTCACCGGCACGGACTGCTTGATGTGGGGCAACGACTATCCCCACGACGAGGGCACCTTCCCGCATTCGCGCCGGCCGATCGCCGATATCCGCGCGCGCCTCGCGCCGGCCGAGGCGCACACCGTGCTGTGCGGCAACGCCGCCCGCCTCTACGGCTTCGACCTCGACCACTTGGCGGCGACCAAAGACGCGGTGGGGCGCCACCTGCACTAGCTCGGCATCGCTATTGCGCGTGCGGCCTTCTCGGCCGTTAATCGCCTTGGCAAACGGCGTCGAAAAAGGCATTGTGCGGCCGCCGCCGGCGGCCGCCGGCGGTGCAAGCGTGAGTGACGGATGAAGATCGGAATTCCCAGGGAACGGCGACATGGCGAGGCGCGCGTCGCGGCCTCGCTCGACATGGTCACGAAGCTGGTCGCCATGGGCCTCGAAGTGGTCATCGAGACCGGCGCCGGCGTGGCCGCGCTGATCCCCGACGACGCCTTCGCCGCCCTCGGCGCGACGATCGCGCCGGACCTCGCCGGCGTTTACGGCGACGCCGACATCGTGCTCAAGGTGCGCCGCCCGCTGACCGTCGACGAGGGCCACGAGGACGAGGTCGACCTGATGAAGCATGGCGCCATCCTGATCGGCCTCTTGAACCCGCTCGCCGACCGCGACCAGATCGACTATTACGCGGCGCAGAAGGTCACCGCCTTCGCGATGGATCTGATGCCGCGCATCAGCCGCGCCCAGGCGATGGACGCGCTGTCGTCGCAGAGCAATATCGCCGGTTACAAGGCGGTGATCGACGCCGCCGCCTCGTACCGGCGCATCTTCCCGATGATGATGACCGCGGCCGGCTCGATCGCGCCGGCGCGCGCGCTGGTGCTGGGTGCCGGCGTCGCCGGGCTGCAGGCGATCGCCACGGCCAAGCGGCTCGGCGCCATCGTCTCGGCGTTCGACGTGCGCACCGCGGCGCGCCAGGAGGTCGAGAGCCTCGGCGCGAGCTTCGTCGAGGTGCCCAGCGAGGAGACCGGCGACGCGGCCGGCGGCTACGCCCGCGAGATGAGCGACGCGTATAAGGAAAAGCAGAAGCAGCTGATCCACGACACGCTCAAGAAGCAGGATATCGCGATCGCCACCGCGCTGATCCCGGGCCGACCGGCGCCGCTGCTGATCACCGAGGCGATGGTCAGGGACATGAAGCCCGGCTCGGTGATCGTCGACCTCGCCGTCGAATCGGGCGGCAATTGCGAGCTGTCGAGGCGCGGCGAGGACGTCGAGGTATACGGCGTCACCATCCTGGGCCGCGGCAACCTGCCGTCGGCGCAGGCCGCAAACACCTCGACGCTGTATGCGCGCAACCTCTACAACGTGCTCGATCTGATGATCAACCGTGAGACCGGCCGGCTCGCCGTCGATTGGGACGACGAGATCATCCAGGGCATGATGCTGACGCGCGACGGCGAGGTCGTCCACCCGCAATTCACCAGCCAGGACTAATCGATTCTAACCACTAGGGACGCGGAGCGAAAATCATGGAAGTCGCCGTCATCGACCCGCTCATCTTCCGCTTCACCATCTTCGTGCTCGCCGTCTTCGTCGGTTACTACGTGGTGTGGAGCGTGACGCCGGCGTTGCACACGCCGCTGATGGCGGTGACCAACGCGATCTCGAGCGTCATCATCGTCGGCGCGCTGATCGCCGCCGGACCACCCGACATGAACCTCTCGAAGATCGCCGGCTTCGCCGCCGTGGCGCTCGCCTCGGTCAACATCTTCGGCGGCTTCATGGTGACCCAGCGCATGCTCCAGATGTTCAAGAAGAAGTAGGCAGGCCAGACCGTGTCAGCAGCGAACCTCTCCGCGATCGCCTATCTGATCGCCGCGATCTGCTTCATCATGGCGCTCAAGGGGCTGTCGTCGCCGACCTCGGCGCGCTCCGGCAACGTCATCGGCATCGTCGGCATGGTGATCGCCGTGGTGACGACGCTGGCCGACCCGGGCGTGCTGTCCTATGTCGATATCCTGGCCGCCATGGTGGTCGGCGGCGCCATCGGCACGGTCGTCGCGCGGCGCATCCAGATGGCCGCGATGCCGCAGCTCATCGCCGCCTTCCACAGCCTGGTCGGCATGGCCGCCGTGCTGGTCGCCGTGGCCGCGCTCTATGCGCCCGAGGCCTATGGCATCGGCAGCGCCGGCACCATCAAGCTGGCCAGTCGGATCGAGATGAGCCTCGGCCTGGTGATCGGCGCGATCACCTTCTCGGGCTCGGTGATCGCCTTCACCAAGCTGCAGGGGCTGGTCTCGGGCAACCCGGTCAGCTTCGCCGGCCAGCACTGGCTCAACCTGGCGCTCGCGCTGGTCATCGTCGGTGTCGGCGCCTATTTCTGCGCGACAGAATCTTACCCCGCGTTTTGGACGATGACCGCGCTGGCGTTCCTGAGCGGCTTCCTGATCATCATCCCGATCGGCGGCGCCGACATGCCGGTCGTCATCTCGATGCTCAACTCGTACTCGGGCTGGGCGGCGGCGGGCATCGGCTTCACGCTCGAGAACGAGTTGCTGATCATCACCGGCGCGCTGGTCGGCGCTTCGGGGGCGATCCTCAGCTACATCATGTGCAAGGCCATGAACCGCTCGTTCTTCAGCGTCATCCTGGGCGGCTTCGGCGCCGAATGCGCGACCGCGGTGGCGGGCGGCGGCGACGACCGCCCGGTCAAGAGCGGCTCGGCCGAGGACGCCGCCTTCATCATGAAGAACGCATCCAAGGTGATCATCGTGCCCGGCTATGGCATGGCGGTCGCCCAGGCGCAGCACTCGCTGCGCGAGATGGCCGATCTCCTGAACAACGAGGGCGTCGACGTGCGCTATGCGATCCATCCGGTCGCCGGCCGCATGCCGGGCCACATGAACGTGCTGCTGGCCGAGGCCAACGTGTCCTACGACGATGTCTTCGAGCTCGAGGAGATCAACGCCGAATTCGCCAGCGCCGACGTCGCCTTCGTGATCGGCGCCAACGACATCACCAACCCGGCGGCCAAGACCGACCCGGCGAGCCCGATCGCCGGCATGCCGATCCTCGACGTCGAGAAGGCGAACACGGTGTTGTTCGTCAAGCGCTCGCTGTCGCCCGGCTACGCCGGCATCGACAACGACCTGTTCTACCGCGACAACACCATGATGCTGTTCGCCGACGCCAAGAAGATGGTCGATAACATCGTCAAGTCGCTGTAGGGACTGGAGTAAAGGCGAGATGCTGGAGATTTGGGGGCGGCGCAATTCGAGCAATGTGATCCCGGCCATGTGGGCGGTTGGCGAGACCGGCGTTGCCTATCGCCGCTACGATGTCGGCGGTTCGTTCGGTGGACTGGATACGCCCGAATATCTCGCGATGAACCCCAATGGCCTTGTACCGACGCTCTCCGACGACGGCCATATACTTTGGGAATCGAACGCCATCATCCGCTATCTCGCGGCGAAATACTGCGCGGACGACCTGTGGCAAGCCGACCCGGCTCGGCGTTCGCTGTCCGACAGATGGATGGAATGGGCCAAGTCTACGGGCGTCGTGGCGACCATGCGCGTGTTCTTCGCCACCGTGCGAACCGAGCCCGACAAGCGTGAGCCGGCCGCCATCGCGAGGTTCGCCGAGGTCGCCGCCAGAAATTGGCAGTTCCTCGACGCCCAGCTGAGCGGCCGGCCATATCTTGCTGGCGACAGCCTGACCATGGGCGACATTCCGCTCGGCGCTCTGATCCACCGTTATTTCCATTTGGATGTGGCGCGGCCCGAGTTGCCCCATGTGAGGGCGTGGTATGACCGGCTCTCCGAACGCCCGGCCTATCGTGAGCATTGCATGATCGACTTCGGCGCCAACCCGGCCGAATGGCATGCGCTGGAACGCGCTGGAGCGAACCCGACCTAATTGATCATCGCCTGGTCGACAGACTGGGCCGGTTGCCGCCGGCGCTCGAGATACGCTTCGCCGAACTCTCGCTGTCGGCCGGCTTCGCCGGCACAACCAAGGCCCACGAACAACGAAAACCGCCCCTCGTTACAAGGGGCGGCGCTGTGTCGAGGATTAAGGCGCGGGCGCGGCGCCCGCGCGTCGCTTAGAGGTTGCCTTCGCGCTGCGCGCGTTTGCGCGCCAGCTTGCGGGCGCGCCGAACGGCTTCGGCGGCCTGACGGACACGCCGCTCCGACGGCTTCTCATAAGCGCGGCGCATCTTCATCTCACGGAAAATACCCTCGCGCTGCATCTTCTTCTTGAGCGCGCGCAGAGCCTGATCGACATTGTTGTCGCGGACGACGACCTGAACCAAATAACATCTCCCGGGTTAACGGTGCGCTTGATAGCATAGGCGGACCGGCTTGTGAAGGCCCCAATGGCTGTGAAAAAGCGATAAATTCGAAGGTTTCGAGGGTGAGGACATGGCAATTCTGAAGATCGCCCGCATGGGCCACCCTGTGCTCGGCCGCCCGGCCGAGCCGGTCGCCGACCCGACCGCGCCCGAGATCCAGGAACTCGTCGCCGACATGATCGAGACCATGGAGGACGCCGAGGGCCTCGGCCTCGCCGCGCCCCAGGTCCATGTGCCCAAACGCGTCGTCATCTTCCTCGCGCCGCGCGACGCCGAGGAAGAAGAGAGCGGCGACTGGGGCGGCCTCACCGTGCTGGTCAATCCGGTCGTCGAGACGATCGGCGACGACCGCGTCGAGCGCTGGGAGGGCTGCCTCTCGGTGCCCGGCCTGCGCGGCCTGGTGCCGCGCTTCGCGCGGGTCCGCTATACCGGCGTGACGCCGATGGGCGAGGCGATCGAGCGCACCGTCGAGGGGCTGCATGCGACCGTCGTGCAGCACGAATGCGACCATCTCGACGGTGTCCTCTATCCGATGCGCATGGACGACCTGACCAAGCTGATCTTCGAGTCCGAGATGCGCCACCGGCCGCGCCCGGCCGACGAGGAAGAGATCGCGGCGGCCTGATCGATATGCGGTCATCTTTTTGTGCGGTCACCTTCGGTGACCTGCGCTCAATCGCCGCGCATGCTTCTGCCGAACGGTCGGCGGCCGGCAGTCGCCGGCTGGAAGATTCCGACCGATTTCGATTGGCCGGATTATGCGCTCGACCGGAATCTGCTATCATCGGTGTCGAGGTGATGTCATGGCTATCTTGAAGATCGCCCGCATGGGCCACCCGGTGCTGAGCCGCCCGGCCGAGCCGGTCGCCGACCCGACCGCGCCCGAGATCGCCCGGCTCGTCGACGACATGCTCGAAACGCTGGACGACATCGGCGGCCGCGGCATCGCCGCGCCCCAGGTTCACGTCGCCAAGCGCGTCTTCATCTTCCGCGTGCCCAGCAACGAGAGCGAGGCCGAGAGCGGCGACTGGAGCGGGCTCGAGGCCCTGGTCAACCCGACCGTCGAGCCGCTCGGCGACGAACGCATCGAGGGCTGGGAGGGCTGCCTCTCGCTGCCCGGCCTGCGCGGCTGGGTGCAGCGTTTCGCCCGGGTACGCTACCGCGGCACGACGCCCGGCGGCGAGGCGGTCGAGCGCACCGTCGAGGGCCGCGCGGCGCGCACCGTGCAGCACGAGTTCGACCACCTCGACGGCATTCTCTACCCGATGCGCATGGACGATCTCTCGAGACTGATCTTCGCTTCCGAGCTGCCGCACCACGGCGCGGCCTGGACCGGCTGGGACAGGGCGGTCGCATGACCGACACCAAGCTCGACAAGTTGCGCCCCAAGCTGCTGGCGGCGATCCTCGCCCATGTGCCGTTCGACGGCTGGTCGGACCGGTCCTTGCGCGCCGGCACCGAGGACGCGGGCGCCGATCTCGCGACGCTGCGCCGCGCCTTCCCACGCGGCGTTGCCGGCGTGCTCGCCTTCTGGGCGGCCGAGAGCGACCGCGCCATGCTCGCCGCGCTCGAGGAACACGACCTCGCCGAGATGCGCGTGCGCGCGCGCATCGCGACCGCCGTGCGCGCGCGCATCGACGTTAACGCCGGCCACCGCGAGGCGCTGCGCCTGGCGCTCGGCCGCGCCGCGCTGCCGCGCCACGCACCCGACGCGTTGGCCGCGCTGTGGCGTTCGGTCGACGCCATGTGGCGCGCCGCGGGCGACACCGCAACCGACTTCAACTTCTACACCAAGCGCGGCCTGCTCGCCGGCGTCTACTCATCGACGCTGCTCTACTGGCTCAACGACAAGTCAGAGGGCTCGGCGGCGACCTGGGCGTTCCTCGAGCGCCGTATCTCCGACGTCATGCGCGTGCCCAAGGCGCTGGGCCGTCTGAGGGCCTGCCTGCCCGACCCCGAACGCATCATCCGCCGCGCCGCGCGGGGGTAGAGTATTGGTGCGGTCACCTTTGGTGACCTGCGCTCAATCGCCGCGCATGCCAATCTTATGGGATCAAGCCGTTCTTGTGGGATCAAGACTGGCCGAACGGTCGGCGGCCCCCCTCTTGTCCCATATAGATTGGCGCGGGCTGGTAGTATCCGACCGATGCTGATCGATCGGAACATGCGTTAAGCGAAGCAACCTACTGCTCTGCCCTGACACGATCGAAATAGGCGAGATTTTCCAGGGTTTGCGCGCAGGCTTTGGCGGCTTCGGCGCCTTTGACCTTGAAGTGATCACGGAAAAAATTCGTATGCGCGTCGTGTTCGTGGAAGCGCTGCGGCGTCAGCACGATCGAGAGGATCGGCACCTCGGTGTCGAGTTGCACGCGCATCATGGCGTCGCTGACGCTCCTCGCGACGAAGTCGTGGCGGTAGATGCCGCCGTCGACGATCAGGCCGGCGGCGACGATCGCCCGATAGCGGCCGGACTCGGCCAGAAGTTTTGCCTGCAGGGGGATTTCGAGGCTTCCTGGAACCTCGAATACGTCGACGCTGTCGCGCGCGATGCCGAGCGCCGCGAGTTCGTCGATGAACGCGAGGCGCGCCTGATCGACGATGTCCTTGTGCCACGTCGCCTGGACGAACGCGATGCGCGGCGTGGTGTGTGGGTGGCTCTGGTTCATGGTTGTGCCCTTGCGGTTTGCGACCAAAACCAGGGCGTACGGGAAACGAGGGCCGGCGGTGCAAGCGGCACGGCGCGACCGGCAGCATCCCGTTCTCTTCCGTCCGGACTATGACCGTCGGCTTCGGAATCACACCGAATCTGCTGACCCCGCCGATTGCATCGGTGGGCGCTCGCGGGCTGATGCATCGTAATGCAAATACCGCCGGTGGGGACTTCCACCCCGCCCCGAGAACGTTCGCCGTTCCAGGCCCGATGGGCGCGAAACGACAGGCGACAGTATAGGCCGCAACGCCCGCCGTGCGAGGGTTTTGTTTCAGCGCCCGGCGATCCAAATGCCGGCGAGGATGGCGACGGCGGACCCCGCCAGCGGCCACGTCAGGGGCTCGGCGAGGATGACGACGGCGAGCGCGAGGCTGACGATCGGCATGGCGAACTGCCAGGTGCCGACGCGGCCGATGCCGCCGGCGCCGAGCGCCCAATACCAGGTGACGTAGGCCAGGAGCGACGAGATGAAGGTGAGATAGCCGATGGCGACGACGCCGGACGCACCGACCGCCGACCACTCGACACCGGCCGCCGCGAAGGGCAGCGCGGGCAGCAGCGCGACGCCGCCGATCGCGATGCCCCAGAGCGTCGTCGGCCAGGTGCCGAGGCTGCGCGACAGCCGGCCGCCGGTGACGTAGCCGACCGAGGCGGCGATGCAGGAGGCGACGATCAGGAGATCGCCAAACAGCACGTCCTCGACCGTCTCGAAGCCGAAGCGGAAGCCGATCAGCAGCGCCTCGCCGATCAATGCGATGGCCGCGCCGAGCCACCAGCGGGCACGCGGTGCCGTGCGCTCGAAAAGCGCCGCGATGAGCCCGGTGAACACCGCCAGCGACGCCAGGATCAGCGCCGCATGCGACGCCGAGGTGTCGCGCAGTCCGAGTGAGAACAGCACGGGGAAGAGCACGAAGCCGCCGAGCGCCGAGGTCACCAGCAGGGCCCAGCCACCGCGCGTCGCGGGCAGCGCCAAACGCAGCGCGAGCGCCAGGGGTAGGGCGATCAACGCGGTCAACACCGTGCGCAGTAGGCCGACGACCAGCGCGTCGACCTCGACGACCGCGATCTTGGTGGCGATCGGCGTGCCTGCCCAGGCGACGATGGTGAAGGCCGCGGCGGCGAAGACGGCGGCGCGGGCGGCGCCCTTGGGCGGTGGCGGCGTCAGCTCGGGTCGGTCGGGGTTTCGGGCACCGCGGCGGTCTGCGCGGCGCGCCGGCGGTCGACCGCGGCGGCGGCGTCCGCGTCGCCGATGCCGACGATGGCGGTGGCCAAGAGCGCGGCGTTGATCGCGCCCGGCTTGCCGATCGCGAGCGTGCCGACCGGGATGCCGGCCGGCATCTGCACCATCGAGAGGAGCGCATCGAGGCCCTGCAGCGCCCAGCCGGTCATCGGCACGCCGAGCACCGGCAGCGGCGTCAGCCCGGCGATCGCGCCGGGCAGCGCGGCGGCGCCGCCGGCGGCGGCGATGATGACCTTGACGCCGCGTTCGCGCAGGTCCGCGCAATAGGCGGTCATGCGGTCGGGTGTGCGGTGCGCCGAGATGATGCGCACCTCGTGCGCAATGCCGAGCTCGGCGAGGGTGTCGGCGCAGTGGCGCATGGTCTCCCAGTCGGATTGGGAACCCATGACGATGCCGACGGCGGGATTGGTATCACTGGTCACGATCTGCTCGCTGGCGAAGTTGCGGGACGCGCGGCGCGCATAGTAGGGCGGCGCGCCGACCCGGTCCAGAGATCGTCGGCGGTCTAAGCGATGATGTCGGGGATGATCGCGTTCTCGAGCACCGCGATCTCGTCCTTGAGCTGGAGCTTGCGCTTCTTGAGCCGCTGCACGTCGATCTGGTCGAACTCGGGGCTGGTCGCGAGTTCGGCGATTTGCCCATCGAGCTGGCGGTGCTCCTCGCGCAGCTCGGCCAATCGGTCTTCTGTCGTGCCCTCGTCTGCCATGCCGTCCAAATTCCCCTTTTGGTCGCACCGACAGTCTATCAAATTCCGTCCCAAAGGGGTAGTCGTAGGCAACCAACCGACGAAGGGGGGCGGCGATGGCATCGGACGGCGACGACGGCTTTGCGGCGAGCGAGTTCTGGGACTTCACGATCGCGCATTACGGTCGCGCGGGCCTGTCGCCCGCCGTCATCGCCCTGCAGGACCGGTTGGGCGTCGACGTCAACATGCTGCTGCTCTGCTGCTGGGCCGGATCGAGCGGGCGCGGCGCACTGGGGGCGGACGACATCGTGAGCGCGCTCGCCGTCGCGCGGCCCTGGCAGTCCGAGGTGGTCGAGCCGCTGCGGGCCGCGCGACGCCACCTCAAGCCGCCGCCCGCCGCGGCGCCCGATGGGCCTGCCGAGGCATTGCGCCGGCGCATCCTCGGCTGCGAGATCGACGGCGAGCACGTCGCCCAGCTGATGATGGAAGCGACCGTCACACGGGCACCCGACGCCGGCCGCGCGGCCGGCGACCGTCTGACCGACACGGCGGCCGGTCTCGGCTATTATCTAACGGCACTCGGCGTCGCCGTTGGCGACGCGGACCGGGCCGACCTCGCGACCCTGCTCGGCGCCGTCTTCGAGGATGCCGGGGCGGATGCGGTGACGGCGGCAGCGGCGGCGGCTAGTCTTTGCGGCTGACCGCGCGGCGCTTGGCGGCGGGCACCGCCTCGCCCCAGCGCCGGACGACGCCGGCGTCGATGTCGAACAGGTCGAGCGCGCGGCCCACCGTGTGGTCGACGATGTCGTCGACCGAGCGCGGCATCGAATAGAACGCCGGCACTGGCGGCGCGATGATCGCGCCGAGCTCGGCGAGCGCCGCCATGTTGCGCAAATGCCCCGCGTGCAGCGGGCTCTCGCGCACCATCAGCACCAGGCGGCGGCGTTCTTTCAGCATGACGTCGGCGGCGCGTGTCAACAGGCTGGTGGTCACGCCGGTGGCGATCTCCGACATCGAGCGGATCGAACACGGCGCGACGATCATGCCGAGCGTGGTGAACGAGCCACTCGCCGGCGCCGCGCCCAGATCGCCCGGCGCGTAAGCCGCGTCGGCCAGCGCGCGCACGGCGGCCGGTTTGTAGTCGGTCTCGTAGGCGAGCGTCAACTCGGCGGTCTTGCTCATCACCAGATGCGCCTCGATATCGAGCGGACGCAACAGCTCGAGCAAGCGCACGCCGTGGATCACGCCCGAGGCGCCGCTGATGCCGATTATCAGTCGACTTGGTGTGGCCATCGTGTCATCACCGTGTCATACTGCGAATGCGTATCCGGGCACGCGATTTTTGCCGTCGTCGCATCGGAGAGCGACGCGACTACTCGGTATAGAATTGTTTTGGGAGCCGGTGACAACAGATTTTTCTCTCTCGCGAATGTAAGGAAGGGAAACATGGAACTCGAAGCTCGTGTCTCAGCGCTGACCAGCAAGCACACCGAACTTGAGCACGCCATCGAAGAAGAAACACAACATCCCCTGCCGGACAGCCTGCGAATCTCCGAGTGGAAACGCGAAAAACTCCGAATAAAAGACGAAATATACCGACTTCAACACGCCTGACGCCACCGCCGGGCGGCCCGCCGCCCGCGACATTGCCAACGGCCCGATCAGGGCGTTCACCCGACATTCGATTTGTCGTAAGGTTCTGGCTATGGCCGCCGCCCGCTGCCATGCCGATAGCGGACCTCGGCTCGCGACGTGGCCGATGCCCGATTCTAGATCGATATCCGACGGCAAGGACCGGCGCGTAACCCAATCGACTCACATAGTAGACAGGCTGACGAACGGCACTTAGTGTCCTGATCGATAAATTGATATGATTATGTCTCTATTTGTTTTTAGGAGGCGCGATTGATGGCGAGAGTGGCGGTGACGATCTCTTTGAGCGATGACGAGCGCGCCGAATTGGAGGCGCTGTCTCGTCGTCGCAAGACGTCGCAGGGGCTTGCGCGGCGGGCTCGGATCGTCTTGGCGGCGGCGGAAGGGTTGGAGAACAAGGAGATCGCCGTTCGTCTCGAGGCGAGCGCGGACACCGTGGGCAAGTGGCGTCGCCGCTATGCGGCGGAGGGCCTCGACGGTCTGTACGACGAACCCCGCCCCGGCGCGCCGCGTCAAATCGGCGATGACGCCATCGCGGAAGCGGTCCGGCTGACGCTGGAAGAGACGCCGCCGGACGCGACCCATTGGAGCCTTCGCTCGATGGCGCGGGCGAGCGGCCACGCGCCCTCGACCATTCATCGCATCTGGCGGGCCTTCGGCTTGCAGCCGCATCGCTCGGAGACCTTCAAGCTGTCGAGCGATCCCTTCTTCGTGGAGAAGGTCCGCGACATCGTCGGTCTGTATTTGGCGCCGCCGGATCGTGCCCTGGTTCTCTGTGTCGACGAAAAGAGCCAGATCCAGGCCCTGGACCGTTCCCAGCCCCTCTTGCCGATGCGCCCCGGGCAGGCGGAGCGGCGCAGCCACGACTACAAGCGCCACGGCACGACCTCTCTCTTCGCGGCCCTCGACATCGCCACGGGAGAGATCATCGGCAAATGTTTCCCGCGCCATCGGGCCCGAGAGTTCCGCAAATTCCTCGACCTCGTCGAGGCGAACGTCCCTGCTGATCTCGACATCCACATCGTCATGGACAACTACGGGACCCACAAGACCAAGGCGATCCGCGACTGGTTCGCCAAACGGCCGCGCTGGCAGGCCCATTTCACACCCACCAGCGCCTCCTGGCTGAACCAGGTCGAGCGCTGGTTCGGGCTGCTGACCGACAAGCAGATCAGGCGCGGCGTCCATCGCTCCACCAAGGAGTTGGAGCGCACCATCCTCGACTACATCGACACGACAAACCAGAACCCCAAACCCTTCAAATGGACCAAATCCGCCGATGACATCCTCGGCGCCATCCAGCGCTTCTGCCTCCGAACAATCGAAATCGCTGAACAGCAGGCGAAAATCATGCGAACTTCGGAATCGGGACACTAGTGTCGAACAAAGCAGGCAGTGAAGGTAGGTAGAATGTCGGCGGAGACCGCAACACCAGCCAATACGCGTCGGTTGGGCGTGCGGGGACGCCTGTTCCTGGCGTTCCTTGCGATAACGTCGTTCGTGGTCCTGGCCGCGGTCGCCGCCGTCATCTCGTTCGTCAAGATTGGCGATTCCCTCGATACGATCACCAAAGAGCGCGTGCCGGTCGCGTTGATCGCGCAGGAACTCTCCCGCGAGGCCGAGAGGATCCTGGCGGTCGGGCCGTCCATGCTGAGCTCGACGACGCTCGACGAGCAGAACGCGTTGTCCGACGAGATGTACGCGATCAGCGAGCGTCTCACCAATCTCCTGGGTGACCTGGAAGGCACCGACGTCGACGCCGATACGATCGCCACGATTAAAAATCTGGTCGAGTTGATGAGCTTCAACGTCATCACCCTCGATGGCATCTTCTTTAACAATATCGACTATCTCGAGCGCAAGCAGCTGATGTTGCGCAAGCTTTCCGAGACCTATGACGCGACCCAAAATTTGCTCGCATCGAAGGCCAATTATGCCAACGCCCAGATTTCAATCCTGCAGGGAAAGCTCAACAATCCCGGCATCTCGGATTGAGTCGGACCCGATTTCCTTGGACACAGAATTGGCTTAATCGAAGTGTCCAAGGAGGACCGGAACATGACCGACAATTTTGAGAACAAAGTTGCTGTTGATGGGCCTGTGGTAAACGAGGGCGAGCTTGGCTCGTCCACGTTTTCCCCGGGCCAGGTTTCGCCGGCAGGCCCGCTGGGACTTGGCCAGCGGTGGACGGTGACGCGCAAGCGTGAGGTTGCCCTGCGGCTTTTGCGTGGCGAGCCGGTGGAACTTTTGTCGCGGCAGTTGGGCGTGGAGATTTTCCGGCTCGAGCAGTGGCGTGAGAAGGCGATCGCCGGGATCGATGCCTCGCTCAAGGAACGCAAGGGCGATCCGGTGAAGGCGGAACTGGACATCGCCATGAAGCGGATCGGGGAGTTGATCATGCAGGTGGAACTGCTGGAGGCCAAGACGGAGACGTCCGGCCCTTTGGGGCGGCGGAGGTCGCGGCGATGAGTGCCGCCACCTCTCCCGGCACGGGTTTGGCCTACGGCCTCCAGCGGGTCTGTGCGGCCTGGGGTTTTGCCCGTTCCTCGTTCTACGCCATGAAATCCCGGCAGCAGGCCACCGCTGAGCGCCCACCAGCAAAGCGCCGGGGACCGAAGCCCTCGATCTCGGACGAGGCTCTGCTGGTGGCCATCGAGGCCGACCTGGAGGCATCCCCCTGGGAGGGCGAGGGACACCGCAAGGTCTGGGCTCGGCTTCGGGTCTGTCGTGGCATCCGTGTTTCCCGCAAGCGGGGGCTCCGGGTGATGCGCGAGAACAACCTGCTCTCGCCCCATCGCTGCCGCCGCCGTGGCGGAAATCCCCATGTCGGTGAGATCATCACCCATGCCCCCAACCTCATGTGGGGCACGGACGGCGTTCGGGTGTTCACGGTGGACGACGGCTGGGGCTGGATATTCACCGCCATCGAGCATTGGAACGCCGAGTGCGTCGGCTGGCATGTGTGCAAGCGAGGCGACCGCTTCGCCGCCCTTCAGCCGATCTCCATGGGGCTTGCGAGGCTGTATGCCTCGACCTCCGCCGGTGCGGCGCGGGGGCTGGCCTTGCGGATGGATCACGGCTCCCAGTATCTGTCGGACCACTTCACCAACCAGATCAAGTTCTGGGGCATCCAGCCGTCCTACGCCTTCGTCGAACAGCCCCAGACCAACGGCGTCGCCGAGAGGTTCAATCGCACGCTCAAGGAACAGATCATCCATGGCCGCATCTACCGCAACATCGCGGAGCTGCGGAACGCCGTCCGCGGGTTCGTCGAACAGTACAATGCCCAGTGGATCGTGGAGAAGAACGGCTACCTGAGCCCCGCTCAAGCTCGTCAGGCGTGGCACACCGCGATGTCACTCAGGCCCGCCGCATGAGACAAACTTGTGTCCAAGGAACCGGGTGCGATACACTTCGGCAACGCCAGAAGCTCGTCCTCGACGATTTCGTCTAGTGGCTCGACTGTCCACGAGGTCATCGGAACTATACGATCTCATTTGGTATCGAATGCGTTGATAGAATTCGTACGCCTATTCGATTGGCGGCGCTCAGTGAGCTTCACCAGTTTTCTTCGCAATTCGTCGACGGATCGTGTTTACGGAATCATCAATTCCCAACTGTTGTCGAACAATCTCGGCGACAGACATTTTTGACAACTGCGAATTGCGTTCCCAAATTTGATTAGCGACTTGCTGCCAGTTCTCCCAGAATTTCGCGCGACAAGATTTTCGCAGTTTGTTGTGGGTTTGCGCAGCTTCGCGTAGACACCGAGCGTTGTTTCTACCGCGAATCACGTCGGGTTCGAGGGAGTCAATCACCAGTGCTTTGGTGACATGGTCCTGCAAAGAGATTGCGGCATACGCGGCAGCGCTTGCATCGTTCTTTGAGATGTAGTGGCGGACAGAATCACACCATTTGAGAATTTGCGCTGCGCGCCATTCCAGTGTTAGCGGTTTGTGGCGCACGAATTGTGTCACCAACGAAATTTGAACTGTTTCTCCCGACGACAGTTCAGATATGCGATCAAACTTCGCTCGCAATTCATCGGTGAACTCTTGCCAGGTTCCATCTTCATGAACCAAGAAGGGCCCCATATGATCGGGTAAACCAGCGTCCCTCAATATCTGTGATGCAGCTTCCTCATATCGATGTATCGCACCCGGTTCCTTGGACACAAGTTTGTCTCATGCGGCGGGCCTGAGTGACATCGCGGTGTGCCACGCCTGACGAGCTTGAGCGGGGCTCAGGTAGCCGTTCTTCTCCACGATCCACTGGGCATTGTACTGTTCGACGAACCCGCGGACGGCGTTCCGCAGCTCCGCGATGTTGCGGTAGATGCGGCCATGGATGATCTGTTCCTTGAGCGTGCGATTGAACCTCTCGGCGACGCCGTTGGTCTGGGGCTGTTCGACGAAGGCGTAGGACGGCTGGATGCCCCAGAACTTGATCTGGTTGGTGAAGTGGTCCGACAGATACTGGGAGCCGTGATCCATCCGCAAGGCCAGCCCCCGCGCCGCACCGGCGGAGGTCGAGGCATACAGCCTCGCAAGCCCCATGGAGATCGGCTGAAGGGCGGCGAAGCGGTCGCCTCGCTTGCACACATGCCAGCCGACGCACTCGGCGTTCCAATGCTCGATGGCGGTGAATATCCAGCCCCAGCCGTCGTCCACCGTGAACACCCGAACGCCGTCCGTGCCCCACATGAGGTTGGGGGCATGGGTGATGATCTCACCGACATGGGGATTTCCGCCACGGCGGCGGCAGCGATGGGGCGAGAGCAGGTTGTTCTCGCGCATCACCCGGAGCCCCCGCTTGCGGGAAACACGGATGCCACGACAGACCCGAAGCCGAGCCCAGACCTTGCGGTGTCCCTCGCCCTCCCAGGGGGATGCCTCCAGGTCGGCCTCGATGGCCACCAGCAGAGCCTCGTCCGAGATCGAGGGCTTCGGTCCCCGGCGCTTTGCTGGTGGGCGCTCAGCGGTGGCCTGCTGCCGGGATTTCATGGCGTAGAACGAGGAACGGGCAAAACCCCAGGCCGCACAGACCCGCTGGAGGCCGTAGGCCAAACCCGTGCCGGGAGAGGTGGCGGCACTCATCGCCGCGACCTCCGCCGCCCCAAAGGGCCGGACGTCTCCGTCTTGGCCTCCAGCAGTTCCACCTGCATGATCAACTCCCCGATCCGCTTCATGGCGATGTCCAGTTCCGCCTTCACCGGATCGCCCTTGCGTTCCTTGAGCGAGGCATCGATCCCGGCGATCGCCTTCTCACGCCACTGCTCGAGCCGGAAAATCTCCACGCCCAACTGCCGCGACAAAAGTTCCACCGGCTCGCCACGCAAAAGCCGCAGGGCAACCTCACGCTTGCGCGTCACCGTCCACCGCTGGCCAAGTCCCAGCGGGCCTGCCGGCGAAACCTGGCCCGGGGAAAACGTGGACGAGCCAAGCTCGCCCTCGTTTACCACAGGCCCATCAACAGCAACTTTGTTCTCAAAATTGTCGGTCATGTTCCGGTCCTCCTTGGACACTTCGATTAAGCCAATTCTGTGTCCAAGGAAATCGGGTCCGACTCACTTCCTCATATCGATTTAGAATTGCGTTCAATGAATTGCTGTCGGCAATTCGTCCCAGCTCGTCCTTCTCATCTTGAGTTAAGGGAAACTCAAAGCTGGTCGTCTTGTAGAGCTGGATGCCTCGGCGAATCGTGGATGTGTGAATGGACATTTCAGTATTCCCAATGGAGTTACAATTTCTTGCTGTGATTACCCAGTGGGCGCCTCGACCAGCTTGACAAGCGGGCGCGTGCCCGTCGCAGCGGCATAGCGGTGCAGCGTCTTCAGGCTGGGCAGTTGCCGGCCGCTTTCCATGCGTGCCACGGCCGACTGCGTCGTCCCCATGCGCTTCGCCAGTTCGGCTTGCGTCAACCCAGCCCGCGTGCGCGCCGCAATGAGTTCACGCGCCAACTCAAACTCCCCGGACATCGCGTCATAGGCTTCGCGCACTTCGCGGTCTGAAAGCATCCGCTTCTTCAGCGTGCTCATGCGTGCGCTCATGGGTTCAACTCCAAAAATTGCCGCGTAACCTGGAATATAGCATTTTTGCTATATTTTTGAAGACAAATATTCGGCGGCTCTACAAATGTCGCGCTAGACGTTGAAGCGGAAGTGGATGACGTCGCCGTCCCTGACCCGGTAGCCACGGCCCTCGAGGCGCATCCTACCGGCGTCCTTGGCGCCCTGCTCGCCGCCCAACCCGACATAATCGGCGTGGTCGATGATCTCGGCGCGGATGAAGCCGCGCGCGAAATCGGTGTGGATGACGCCCGCCGCCTCGGGCGCCGGCGCGCCCTTGCGCACGGTCCAGGCGCGGGCCTGCTTCGGCCCATTGGTGAAGAAGGTGATCAGGTCCAGGAGTTGGTAGCCGGCGTGGATGACCCGGTCAAGCCCGCGCTCTTCGAGGCCGAGCATGGCGAGGTAGGCGTCGCGCGCCTCGGCGTCGTCCATGTGCGAGAGCTGCGCCTCGATCTCGGCGGCGACGACCACCGCGACGGCGCCTTGCGTCCCGGCGCGTTCGGCGACCGCCGCCGAGTGAGCGTTGCCGGCGGCGGCCGCGTCCTCGTCGACGTTGCAGACGTACATGACCGGCTTGGCGGTCAGCAGATGGAGCCGCTTGAACGCCTTCGCCTCGCCCTGCGGGATCGCGGCGCGCGCCGGCCGGCCGTCGTTGAGCGCGGCCAGCGCGGGCTCGACCAGCGCGAGCTTTGCCTTAGCCTCCTTGTCGCCGCCGCGCGCCTGCTTGGTCAGCGGCTCGACGCGGCGCTCGAGGCTCTCCAGGTCGGCGAGCATCAGCTCGGTCTCGACGATCTCGATGTCGCGCAGCGGGTCGACGCCGCCCTCGACATGGGCGACGCCGCCGGCCTCGAAGCAGCGCACGACATGGACGATCGCGTCGACCTCGCGGATATGCTGCAGGAACTTGTTGCCCAGCCCCTCGCCGGCGCTCGCGCCGCGCACCAGCCCGGCGATGTCGGCGAACTCGATCTGGGTCGGGATGACGCGCGCCGGCCTGGTGACCGCGGCGAGCGTGGTGAGCCGCGCATCGGGCACCGGGACGCGCGCGACGTTGGGCTCGATGGTGCAGAACGGATAATTCTCGGCCGCCGCCCGAGCGGTCGAGCAGAGTGCGTTGAAAAGCGTCGACTTGCCGACATTGGGCAGGCCGACGATGCCGCAGCTAAACCCCATCGCCGTCACCCGCGGGCGGTTTCGGCGCGCCGTCTTGGGCCGCCGCCGCGGTCTTCTTCTTTTCGGGCGGACGGGTCAGCAGCGCGACGCGCGTCATGAAGCCGCCCTCGTCGCCGCCGACGAGCAGCGGCAAGGCCTCGGCGATGGCGTCGATCAGCGGCTCGCGCCAGGCCTTGTCGGCCTTGGCGAAACCGTGCAGCACGTAGGACGTGACCCGGTCCTTGTCGCCGGGGTGGCCGATACCGATGCGCACGCGGCGGAAGTCGCGGCCGATGTGCTGGGCGATGCTGGCCAGCCCGTTGTGGCCGGCGATTCCGCCGCCGGTCTTGGCGCGCAGCTTGCCGGGCGCGAGATCGAGCTCGTCGTGGATGACGATGACTTGCGCCGGGTCGAGTTTGTAGAAGCGGACGGCCTGGCCGACCGCGTCGCCCGAGCGGTTCATGAAGGTGATCGGCTTCAGCGCGAGCAGCTTTTCGCCACCGACGCTGCCTTCGAAGACGTCGCTCTGAAACCGCCGCCGGGCCGGGCCGAACGAATGGCGGCGGACGATTTCGTCGAGCGCCATGAAGCCGACATTGTGCCGGTCGTTCGCATGTTCCGGCCCCGGGTTGCCAAGGCCGATGACGAGAAACATCGAGTGCCGGGCTTAGCCCCCGTCCTCGTCGGGCTTGGCTTTGGCCTCGCCCTCTTCGCCTTCCTCGCCCTCTTCGCCTTCCTCGCCCTCGAGCTCCTCGTCCTCTTCCTCGACCTCCTCGACCACCACGGTTGGCGCGGCGATCGTGCAGATCGTGAAGTCACGGTCGGTGATCGTCGGCGTCACGTCGGCGGGCAGATCGATGCCGCTGATATGCACGCTGTCGCCGATGTCGAGGCCGGTGAGGTCGATGCGGATGGCGTCGGGGATCGCGGTCGCCGGGCACAACAGCTCGATCTCGTGGCGCACGATGTTGATCACGCCGCCGCGCGCGAGACCGGGCGATTCCTCTTCGTTCTCGAAGACCACCGCGACGTTGACCGCGATGCTGTCGCCCGCGCCGATGCGCAGGAAGTCGACGTGCAGCGGCGCGTCGGTCACCGGGTGGCGCTGGACGTCGCGCGGCAGCACCTGCTGCTTGCCGCCGTCGACCTCGATGCTGTAGAGCCGGCGGAAGAAGCCCGGCCGTTTCAACTCGTTGCCGAGGTCGTGAGCCCTGACCGAGATCGACGTCGGGTCCCGCTTGTCGCCATAGATGATTGCCGGGACGCGGTCGGCGCGCCTGAGCGCGCGCGCCGGGCCCTTGCCCGCTTCGGCGCGCACCTCGGCGGCGAGTGTCGTAACGTCGCTCATCTTTCCTCTCCTTCAACCCTGCCAAGCGCCCAAGGCGGCCCCGCCGCCGGGCGGCTCAGTCGAACAGGCTCGATACCGAGCTCTCGTCGGCGATCCGCCGCATCGCCTCGGCGATCAGCGGCGCGATCGAAATTACCCTCACGTTCTGCGCCACGCGCATCGCCTCAGTCGGGCAGATGCTGTCGGTGACGGTCAGCACCTCCAATTCGGACGCGGTCACCCGCGCGACCGCGCCACCCGACAGGACGCCATGCGTGATGTGCGCCTGAACCGACGTCGCGCCGACTTGCTTCAGCGCCGTCGCCGCGTTGCATAGCGTTCCCGCCGAATCGACGATGTCGTCGATGATGATGCAGCGCCGGCCCTCGACATCGCCGATGATGTTGAGAACCTCGGAATCGCCCGCCCGTTCGCGCCGCTTATCGACGATCGCGAGGTCCGCGTCAAGCCGTTTGGCGATCGCGCGCGCGCGCACGATGCCGCCCGCGTCGGGCGACACGATGACCAGATCGTCGCCGTTGAAATTCTCGTCGATGTCCTTGGCGAAGACCGGCCCGGCGAACAGGTTGTCGACGGGAATGTCGAAGAAGCCTTGAATCTGGCCGGAATGAAGGTCGAGAGTGAGCACGCGGTGGGTGCCGGCGATGGTGATCAGATTGGCCACCAGTTTGGCCGAGATCGGCGTACGCGGGCCGATCTTGCGGTCCTGGCGCGCGTAACCGTAATAGGGCAGGACGGCGGTGATGCGGCGGGCCGAGGCGCGCCGGAGCGCGTCCAGGCAGATCAGGAGTTCCATCAGGTTGTCGTTGGCCGGATACGAGGTCGACTGGATGATGAAGACATCCTCGCCGCGCATGTTCTCGTCGATCTCGACGAACACCTCCATGTCGGAGAAACGGCGGATGCTCGCCTGCACCATCGGAAGATTGAGCGATGCCGCGATGGCCTCGGCGAGTGGCCGATTGCTGTTGCCAGCCAGCACTTTCATGGGATTTCCTTCGCCGCGCCAATCGGTTCCGAAGTGGGCCGCTTCCCCCGAGGCGGGAACCCAGCCGACGGTGCGCCGGACTGTAACAAAGGGCCGAAAATCTGTAAACGCTAATGCGCCCGAACGGCGGCAATTTTCGAGTGGCTGCCGTTTCCCGCTAGAAAAAACAGCTGGCGAGCATGGCCAGCACCAAGAGCATGAGGAAGATTACCAGATGGGGCATCGGGCGCGCCGGGCCTCAGTTGACGACCAGATCGGTCGTCGACCGCGACAGCCGCTCGCAGCCGGCCGCGGTCACACGCACCGATTCGCCGACCGCGATGCCGACACCGTTGTCGCTGTCCATCACCATCGGGTGCAGGAAGAACACCATGTCGGGCTCGGCGATCACCGGATTGCCGGTGTAGAACATCGGCCAGTCCATCCAGTTGGGCGCGAACGTTGTGCCCATCGAATAGCCGCAGGCGTTCGGGCGGTGGTCTCGGTAGCCGGCGTCGTCGAGCACGCGGGCGTGGGCGTCGAACACCTCGCCGATCGGCCGACCCGGCCTGAGCGCGTCGCAGCCCGCGGCGAGCGCGTCGCGGCACGCCGCGTGCATGTCGCGCTGACGTTGGCTCGCCTTGCCAACGATGATGGTGCGCATCAGCGCGGCGTGGTAGTGGCGGTAGGCGCCGGCGAATTCGAGCATCAGCTGGTCTTGCGCGTCGAGGTGGCGGCGGCCCGAGAAGTAGCGGCACAGCACCACGTCGGCGCCCGAGCCGATGATGTATTCGTTGCCCGGATAGTCGCCGCCGCCCTTGAACACCGCGCCTTGCATGGCGGCCAGGATGTCGCCCTCGAAGGCGCCCGCGACGGCCAGCCGGTTGGCCGCATCGAGCGCGTCGTCGGCGAGTTCGGCGGCGCGCCGCACGTAGACCAGCTCGGCCGGGCTCTTGATCAGGCGCCCCTCGCTGACCAGCTCGGAGGCGTCGTCGAGCGTGCAGAAGCCGTCGAGTGCCCGCTCGACCATGCGCCAGCTGCGCCCGGTCAGCCCATAGGCCTCGAGCTCGACGCCGAGGCGCGCGCCCTTGCAGCCGTGCTCGTCGAGGATGGCGCGCAGATCGCCGGCCGGCTCGGCGCCGGCGCGGTCGGCCCAGATGCGGATGTCCTCGATGGTCGAAGTGTGCTGCGCCTGGCGCAGATCGGGCGCCCGCGTGAGCAGCGTCAGCGTGCCGTCGGCGCCCAGATAGAGGCACTGGAAATAGACGAAGCCGAAGCTGTCGTAGCCGGTCAGGTAGTACATGCTCTCCTGGCGGAACATCAGCAACCCGTCGAGCCCGCGCTCGGCGAGCTTCGCCCGTGCGCGCGCCTGGCGCGCGGCGAACTCCTCGACCGTAAAATGCAGCGCCATGCGGTCCTCCCCGCCTCGGCCAACGAATGCCGATTATCGCCGCGAACGAGGGCCGCGGCAACGTCGCTGCCGGGTCGAGTCATTCATGCTGTAAGCGCGATAATCGAGATCAGGCGGCCGTAGTCGCGCTCGTCGCGCAAGCAGGCGCGGCGGTAGCTGAAGAACTGCTCGGCGTCGGCGCAGGTGTCGGGCGCCACCGCCGCGACCTCGGCGAGGCCGAGCGCGGCGAGCCGGTCGGCGACATGGCCCGGCAGGTCGAACATGTGGTGGCCGCCGCGGACAGCAGCCGTGAAGTAACGGTCGTTGGCCGGATCGGCCGCCACAAAGGCGTCGCGGAACTCGGGGCCGACCTGGTAGGAGCCCTGACCGATGCACGGCCCGACGGCCGCGACGATATCGCCGGGCGCCGAGCCGAGCGCCGCCATGCCCGCGACGGCGGCCTCGAGCACGCCGGCGAGCGCGCCGCGCCAGCCGGCATGCGCCGCGCCGATCACCCGGCGCTTTCTGTCAGCCAGCAGCACCGGCGCGCAATCGGCGGTCAGGATTCCGAGCGCGACGCCCGGCCGATCGGTGACCATGGCGTCGACTTGCGGTCCGGCGCCGTCCGGCCATGGCTCGGTGACGGTGACACAAAGCGCGGTGTGCCGTTGATAGGCCGTGCACAGCGTCGCGTCGGGCGCGCCGACACGGTCGAGCGCGATCGCCCGGTTGCGCGTGATACGCGCCGGGTCGTCGTCGGACCCGTAGCCGCAGTTGAGCGAGGCGAAGGCGCCCTCGCTGACACCGCCGGCGCGCGTCAGGAAGCCGTGGCGCAAGCCGCCGAGCGCCTCGAGCGGCGCGGCGTGGCGCGTCACGCCACCGCCTCTTCGAAGCCGGCGGGCGCCGGCGCGTCCGCCGCGCCGATCGCGATCACCTTGAACAGCGCGCCCATCTCGCCCGGATCGACCAGCCGTCGGACCGCGCCGGCGATGTCGTCGCGCTGCACGGCCGTCGCGTTCTTGGCCAGCGCTTCGGCGCGCGCCTCGATGCCGAGCGCAAGCAGGAAGTCGCCCTGGTTGACCGGGCCGAAGACGTGCGCGCCGGCCTCACGCGCGACGCGCATCAGGGTCGGGAAGTCGACCCGCGCCGAGAGGTCGGCCGAGCCCGGATCGTCGAGCACCCCGTGGCGGCCGTGGCGGCGCACCGCCTGCAGCGTGTCGCCCAACGGGCCCTGCTCGGACGCGTAGTCGACGACCAGTGCGAGGCCGCCGAACGACACCACGCGCCGGGCGATCTCATGCGCCAGGCTGACGCATGCGGGCGAGACCTCGGCGACCGCGCCGGGCGGCGCCTCGATGTCGTCGGGCACCAGCGCCAATGCTGGCGTCGGCCCGGTGGCGAGCACGAAGCGGAAGCCGCCGTTCGCGCGGTCGACGTCGACCAGGCGCTCGCGCCAACCGCCCACCGTGCGCACGAACTGGTGGATCGGCAGCGCGTCGAACAGTTCGTTGGCGACCAGCAGCAGGGGCGCCTCGGGCGCCGAGGCGAGCTGGTCGTGCCAGGCGACCGCGACACCGTCGAGCGCCCGGCGCTGGGCGTCGCGCAGGCTGGGGCTTGTCTCGACCATGTGGACGTCGAGCGCCGCGCGGCAGTCGGGCGCCACGGCCATGGCGCGCAGCGCGTCGGCCATCAGCGTGCCGCGGCCGGGGCCGAGCTCGACCAGCTGCACCGGCTTGGGCTGGCCGATCTGCCGCCAGCCGACGACACACCACAGGCCGATCAACTCGCCGAACAATTGGCTCACCTCGGGCGCGGTGATGAAGTCGCCCGCGCGGCCGAACGGGTCGCCCGACATGTAGTAGCCGTGGCGCGGATGGCCGAGCGCGGCGGCCATGTACTCGGCGACGGTGAGCGGACCGTGCGCGGCGATCTCGGCGGCGAGCTGGGCGCCGAGCGTCGTCATCGTTTGACGGCCGGGTCCTTGGCGCGCGCCGGCGACGGTGCATCGGCGGGCTTGGCGCGCAGCATCAACCACACCCCGATGGCGATCATCGGAGCCGACAAGAGCTGGCCCATGGTCGCGCCGGCGAACAGGAAGCCGAGATGAGCGTCGGGTTCGCGGAACAGCTCGACGAAGGCGCGCAAGCCACCGTAGCCGACGAGATAGACGCCGGTGAGGAATCCGGCCCGATGGCGCGCACCGGTGAAGCGCCAGACCGCGAGCATGACGAGCAACAGCAAGACGCCCTCGAGCCCCGCCTCGTACAACTGGCTCGGGTGGCGCGGCGAGGGGCCGGCGTGGGGGAACACCATGGCCCAAGGCACGTCGCTCGCCCGGCCCCAAAGCTCGCCGTTGATGAAGTTCGCGAGGCGCCCGAAGAACAACCCGATGGGCACCGCGCAGGCGACCGCATCGCCGAGCGTCAGGAGGCGGATCTTGCGCTGGCGGGCGAACAGAAGGATCGCGCCGATAACGCCCAACATGCCGCCGTGGTACGACATGCCGCCCTGCCACACGAAGACGATCTCGGCCGGGTTGGCGAGATAGTAGCCGGGCTTGTAGAACAGCACATAGCCGAGCCGGCCGCCGAGGATGATGCCGAAGGTGATCCAGACGACGAAGTCGTCGATCGCGCGCGCATCGGGCGCGCCCGGCCAGGTTTTGGCAAGCCGCTTGACGACATACCAGCAGCCGAGGATGCCGGCGACATAGGCGAGCGCGTACCAGCGGATCGCCAGGCTGATGCCGAAAATCGGCCCGATCTCGACCAGAACCGGGTCGATCACCGGAAAGGGGATCGCCAGGATCATCGGTAGCGATCCTCGCGTTCCAGATAGCGCTGCACGTAGTCGGCGACACCGTCCTCGAGGCTGCGGAACGGCGCGCCGTAGCCGGCGGCCCGCGCGCGCGCCATCTCGGCCTGGGTGAAGTATTGGTACTTGTCGCGGATTTCGGCCGGCGTATCGACGTATTCGATGTCGGGTTCGCGGCCGATTGCGGCGAACACCGCGGCGGCCAGATCGGCGAAGCCGCGCGCCTGGCCGGTGCCCATGTTGAACAGGCCGCAAATATCCGGGTTGTCGTGAAGCCACAGCATCAGCGCGACGCAGTCGTCGACCGAGACGAAGTCGCGCAGCTGGCCGCCGTCGGCGTAGTCCGGGTGGTGCGAACGGAAAAGCCTGACCGGGGCGCCGCGTTTCGCCGTCTCCCAGGCCTGCACGACGACGCTGCGCTGCGCCCCCTTGTGGTACTCGTTTGGGCCGTAAACGTTGAAGAACTTGAGGCCGGCCCACTGCGGCGGCCGCGCGCCATCGGCGGCGACGACCCGCGCCGCCCAGCGGTCGAACAGATGCTTGCTCCAACCGTAGAGGTTGAGCGGGCGCAATCGGGCGAGCGCGGCCGGCGAACCATCGTCGTCGAAGCCCGCCGAGCCATCGCCGTAGGTCGCCGCCGATGAGGCGTAGATCAGGCGCTTGCCGTGCGCCGCGCACCAGCGCCACAGCGCGACGCTCCCACCGAAGTTGACGTCCATGATCCGATCGGCGTCGGTCTCGGTGGTCGACGAGATCGCGCCCATGTGGAAGACCGTCGTGACGGCATCGCGGTTGTCGTCGAGAAAGGCGGCCAGCGCGTCGGGCGCGATCACGTCTGCGAGCTTGCGTTTGGCGATGTTTCGCGCCTTGTCACCGGCGCCCGGGTGGTCGCAGACGACGATCGCGTCCGCGCCGCGCGCCTCGAGCGCGGCGACCAGGTTCGAGCCGATGAATCCAGCGCCACCCGTAACGACGATCATATGCCCTCGATCGGCCGACCGGTGGCGCTGGCAGCGCCCGCGGCGGCATGGTTGAAGTTTCGGTCGGCACCGTTATAGGTATGCGCCGGGTGCGCCGCAAGGCGCGCCGCTTGCCTGGCGACCGTCATCGGGCCATAGTCGGGCGCGAACGGCAGGAGAATTCGCCATGCAGACCGATAACCGCTTGGCCGACGATCTCGCCAAGGTCGCGGCGAGCGCGGTCGGCGTCATCGCCGGCGTCAAGGACGAGTTCGAGGGCCGGCTGCGCCAGGTGTTCGAGCGCATGCTCGACGACATGGAACTGGTCAACCGCGACGAGTTCGAGGCGGTCAAGGCGATGGCCGCGAAAGCGCGCGCCGAGAACGAGCGCCTGGCGGCGCGCATCGCCGCGCTCGAGGGCACCGGCGAGACCGCGCCGAAACCGCGCAAACGACCGGCCAAGAGCGCGCGCAAGACTTAGATTCGCCGACACCGGAATAATTCGTGCCGAACGTGCCGACGCAACGGTTGCGCTCGGGCATACTCTCTGGCAACCTACTACCAGTGGGGTCCGGTCAGAGACCTGACACAATATATTCTGCGAGAGGCGCGCCGCATTTTGTCATGCCCGCCTTCGGGCGGCCCGAGGGAGTGTTTTGCCATGGCCTACGCAGTCGCCCACCCCGAGCCCCTCACCGCTAATCCGCTGGACATCGTCGAACAGATCGTGCTGGCCAACGACTGGCTGTTCGACCGCTTGAGCGACGACGAGATCGCCGCGGAAGTGTCCGGCTCCGGCTGCATCTATCACATGTGGTTCGCCTGGCGCCCCGAGCGCGAGATGCTGCATTTCTCCTGCGCCTTCGACGTCAAGGTGCCGGACAACCGGCGCGAGGCGATCTACCCGCTGCTGTCGATGATCAACGAACGCATGCCGATCGGTCACTTCAACCTGTGGTCCGACGACGGCATGGTGATGTTCCGCGAGTCGTTGCTGCTGCGCGGCGGCTTCGGCGTCAGCGTCGAGCAGGTCCACGACCTGATCGAGCTCGCGCTCGAGGACTGCGAACGCTATTTCCCGCCATTCCAGTTCGTCATATGGGGCGGCAAGACGCCGGCCGAGGCGATCGAGGCGGCGATCCTCGACACCGAGGGAGAGGCGTGAGCGACGGCGCCCGCGCCATCACCGGGCCGATCCTGTTGGTCGGCTGCGGCAAGATGGGCGGTGCGCTGCTGGCCGGCTGGCTCGATCACGGACTGAGTGCCGCCGACGCAATCGTCGTCGAGCCGGCCGATGCGTTGGCCGAGGCGGTGCGCGCGCGCCACGGTGTCACGGTGCTCGGCGACGCCGCCGCGCTCGACGCCGGGCTCGTGCCGCGCGTCGTCGTGCTCGCGGTCAAACCCCAGGCGATGGACGGCGTGGCGCCGGCCTACGCCCGCTTCGCGGCGCCCGGAACCGTCTTCCTGTCGATCGCGGCGGGCAAGACGATCGGCTATTTCACGCGCCATCTCGGCGACCGCGCCGCGATCGTGCGCGCCATGCCCAACACGCCCGCCGCGGTCGCCCGCGGCATCACCGTGATGTGCGCCAACCCGCTGGTCGACGACGGCCAGCGCGCCGCCTGCGAGACCCTGCTTGCCGCCGTCGGCGAGGTGCTGTGGTGCGACGACGAGGGCCTGCTCGATCCGGTCACCGCGGTCTCGGGCAGCGGCCCGGCCTACGTCTTCCTGCTGATCGAATGCCTGGCCGCCGCCGGCGTCGACGCCGGCCTGGCGCCCGAGATGGCGGCGCGGCTGGCGCGCGCCACGGTGTCGGGCGCCGGGGAACTCGCCCGCCTGGCCGACGAGCCCGCCGACCAACTGCGCCGCAACGTCACCAGCCCGGGCGGCACGACCGAGGCGGCGCTCGGCGTGCTGATGGCCGGCGACGGCCTCGGGCCGCTGATGTCACGCGCCGTCGCCGCCGCGACCCAACGCTCGCGCGAGCTCGCCGACTAGCGCACAATCCGATTGGTTGGATTCAATGAATTTCTTCCAGGCCGCGCCAGTCTTATTGGGACAAGAGGGGGCCCGCCGACCGTTCGGCCAGTCTTGATACCATAAGATTGGCATGCGCGGCGAGTGAGCGCAGGTCATCTTTAAGTGACCGCACAAAAAGGTCACCGCACAATGATCTGGATCGCCCCCGGCTGTTGGCAAAGACGCCGTCGGTCCCTACATCTATACTCTAAGCAATGACGGACAACGGGCGCCGGCGTCGGCCGGTCCCGTCAGGAGGACCGTTTGGTCAAGAAAGCCGACATTCCGCGCCACATCGTCGCCACCGCGATCGGGCTGGCGGCGACGCAGGGCTGGCGCGACACGACGCTCGGCGACATCGCGGCGGCCGCCAAACTGACGCTCGCCGAGGTCCACGGCCATTATCGCTCGAAGGCCGCGATCCTCGCCGCATTTTCGCGCCAGATCGACGCCGCAGTGCTCGCCGGCGACGACCCGGAGCTCGCCGACCAGCCGGCGCCCGACCGGCTTTTCGACGTGCTCATGCGACGTTTCGACGCGCTCAACCCGCACAAGGCTGGCGTGCGCGCGATCATCGGCGACAGCCTGGGTGATCCGCTGGCGCTGGTCTCGGGCGCCTGCGCGCTCGAACGCTCGATGACCTGGATGCTGGCCGCGGCGCGCATCGAGAGTAGTGGCCTCGGCGGGCTGCTGCGCGTCAAGGGATTGGCGGCGATCTATCTCGCGGTGCTGCGCGTCTGGCTCGCCGACGAGACGGACGACATGGCGACCACCATGGCGGCGCTCGACAAGTGGCTGCGCCAGGCCGACGCGGCGCTGGCGACGCTCGGCCGCCTACCCTGCCCGGGCCGCGCGCGGGGCGCTACGGAGAGCGCCTGAGTCGGTTCATACCGCGGCACGATAAATTTTTTGTTGCAGTGCGCAATAATTCCTTGACGGTGGCGTGGTGGACCCTTACATAGGCCCCAATGGTGCAGTGCAGCATTGCAATGCAGCTCCTCATGCCAAGGATGTAATCGACATGCCCAAGACCAATTCCACCACGTCGTTCGATCCGGCGGCCGCTTTCGCCGCTTTCAAGCTGCCGACGTTTGACGTCGATGCGCTCGTCGCGCTTCAGCGCCGCAACATCGAGGCGTTCTCGACCGTCCAGAAGATGGCCGCCGACAGCGTCAAGGTGCTGACCACCCGTCAGGCCGAGATCGCGCGCGGCGCGGTCGACGAGTATGTCGCCGCGGTCGGCGAGTTCTACAATGCCAAGGACCCCAAGGTCGGCGTCGCCAAGCAGGTCGCCTACACCAAGTCGGCGGTCGAGAGCTCGGTCGCCAATGCGCGCGAGCTGACCGAGATCGCGGTCAAAGCCAACGCCGAGGTGTTCGACGTCCTGACCAAGCGTGTCGTCGAGGGTCTCGACGAGGTCGGCGGCTTCGCCAAGAAGGCCTAACGCCAAAACGATCCAACCAGTTTAAACCCGACCCGGGCGCCTGGCGCCCGGGTCGATGAGTGCGAAAGGGGCCACCCATTGGGTGGCCCCTTTCTGCATGGCCTTGCGCGCACCGCCGGTTGACGCTGTAATCACGTCCCGCCGACCGGCATGCCAGACTTGTGGGACGAGCGCGATGACCAGCGAGCAGATCAGCTTCGACGACTTCCTCAAGGTCGACATTCGCGTCGGCACCATCGTCGCCTGCGATTATTTTTCCGAGGCGCGCAAGCCGGCCTACAAGCTGCGCATCGACTTCGGCCCCGAGATCGGCGTCAAGAAATTGTCGGCGCAGATGACCGAGCTTTACGCGCGCGACGCGGTGATCGGCCGTCAGGTCGCCGCGGTGGTCAACTTCCCGCCGCGCCAGATCGGCCCGTTCATGTCGGAAGTGCTGGTGCTCGGCTTCCCGCGCGACGACGGCGCGGTGGCGATGATCACGGTCGATCCGCCGGTGCCCAACGGCGGCCGCATGTTCTAGCCTCTCCAACAAACGCAAGAAGAAACGTAAGCAGTAAACATTTACGCGGCGGCATGCCGCGCTGGGCATAAAATGTATACTGCTTACGTTTAAGATAGGGAGGATCGCCACGGTGGGTTGCGGCGGGCCGTCTTCGCCTTGACACGGCCGGCCGTTCGCGGGCTCAGTGGGCGCGCGCCAACGAACGGGGAGTAGACCGATGCCGCTCGAACTGTGGCTCGCTTTCGTCGCCGCGAGCAGCGTGTTGCTCGCCGTTCCGGGACCGACCATCATGCTGGTGGTCAGCTACGCGCTGGGGCGCGGCAGGCAATCCGGCTGGGCGACCGTGCCGGGCGTGACTCTCGGCGACTTCACCGCGATGACGATTTCATTGCTCGGCGCCGGCGCGGTGCTCGCCGCCTCGGCCGCGCTGTTCACCGCGCTCAAGCTGGCCGGCGCCGCTTATCTCATCTGGCTCGGCATCCAGCTCTGGCGCGCCGACGTATCGTCTGGGGACCTGGCCGCGACGGCCGTCGTGCTCGGACCGCGTCGCATGTTCGCGAACGCCTATGCCGTCACCGCGCTGAACCCAAAGAGCATCGTCTTCTTCATCGCCTTCGTGCCGCAGTTCGTCGCGACCGACCGGCCGCTGCTGCCGCAGTTCGTCATCCTCGAGGTCACCTTCCTGGCACTCGCGGCGATCAACGTCGCGCTGTGGGCGGTGCTCGCCGGCGAAATGCGCGCGCGCTTTCGCGAACCGGCGACGCTGCGCCTGGTCAACCGGATCGGCGGCGGCTTCCTGATCGGCGCGGGGCTGTTGACCGCGGCCGTACGGCGCGGTGTGTAGAGTTTTGTGCGTTTGATTCGACTCGGACCAAATCTACCAGCCCGCGCCAATCTAATTGGGACAAGAGACGGGCCGCCGACCGTTCGGCCACCCTTGATCCAATAAGACTGGCGAGCGCGGCGATTGACCGCAAAAATACTCTACTGGCGGCGCGGCCGGGCGACCAGCCCCGCCGCGACGACCAGGGCCGCCGCCGCCGCGAGCGATGGTGCGGTGAAGCCGCCGCCCAGGTCATGGACGACGCCGGCGAAGGTCGGGCCGATCATCTGGCCGAGACCGAAGGCCGCGGTCATCAGCGCCAGCAGGCGGCGCGGGTCGCCGGCCGCCAGGCCACGGGCGTGGATCAGGCCCAGCGCAGTGATGCCCATGAAGGTGCCGCCGAGCAGCGCCGCGGCGAGGAGGACGGCGGCCGGGTCGGCGATAAGCGCGCTGATCGCGACGCCGACGGCCTCGACCAAGCAGGCGAGCGCGAAGCCGCGGTCGTTGCCCCAGCGACGCCCGATCCAGGCCCAGAGCGCGACCGACGGGACGGCGGCGAGACCGACGGCCAGCCAGACCACCGGCTCGATCGCGCGCAAGGACGGCTCGGCGCGCACCATCGTCGAAATGAAGGTCGCGGTGATGACATAGCCGAAGCCGAACAGGCCGTAAGCGACGGTCAGCGCCGCCAGTCGGCGGTCCCTCCTGTCTATCGGCTGCGTATCAGAAGGTGCCTCGACGGGCAGGCCACGCGGCACCAGCCGGGCCGCCGCGCCGAGCGCGCCAAGCGAGAGCGCACCGTTGGCGAGCCACTGTGCGCGCCAGCCGAAACCGGCCAACGCGGCGACGAGCACCGCAGAGACCGCGATGCCGACGCCGACGCCGGCGAAATGCAGCGCCGCAAGACCGGGCCGTCCGGCCGCCGCCAGCCGGTCGAGCACCAGCGCCGAGGCGAACACCAGCACGAAGGCGCTGGCCGCCCCGCCGGCCAGGCGCAGCAACACGAACGCGGTCATCGACCCGACGAACCCCATGGCGCCGGTCGTCAGCGCGCTCAGCCCGAGCCCCGCGAGGAACCAGGCGCGCCGCCCGCCGGGCAGCGCGCCCGCCGAGGCGGCCAGCGCGCCGGCGAGATAGCCGAGGAAGTTGGCCGACGCGATGACGCCGGCCGCCGGCGCGCTCAAACCGAGATCGTCGACCATGAACGGCAGGATCGGCGTATAGACGAAGCGCCCGACGCCCATCGCCGCGGCGAGCGCGATCAGGCCACCGAACGCGATGCCGGTAGCGTGGCGGGATTCGGACTTCATCGCTCCAGGATATCAGGCGGCGCGGCCCGTCACCATGTATGGGGACCGAGCACAATGCACAAAACAAACCGGGCGGGGTTGCCCCCGCCCGGCGTCATTGACTCCAGGGGTTGATTGTCTAGCCAAGGATCTCCCAGCTGCCGTCGGGTTGGCGGCAGGCGGTGCCGTAGGCCGACTGCAGCTCGCCGCCGACGGTGACGGTCTGCTGGTATTCGCGGCAGTAGCGGCCGGTCTCGGACTGATAGGTCGCGGTCGGCGTGATGGAACCCGAATTGCCGCTGTCGGGGTTGATCCAGGATGAGGTCGCGCCGGTCGGTTGATACTCGAGCGTCTGCTGCGCGTTGCGCTCGGCATAGGCGATGTCGGCCTTGTCGAGCGAGCGGCCGACCTCGTTGCCGAGCAGCCCGCCCAGAAGTACGCCCGCGCCGACGGCGGCGAGCTGGCCCGTGCCCGAGCCGATCTGGCTGCCCGCCAGGCCGCCGAGACCGGCGCCGATCAGCGTGCCCAGCGTCTGCTTGTCGCCCTGATCCGAAACGCAGGCGCCGAGCGACAGCGCGGCGGCGAAGACGATGGCGATCGATGGATTCTTCATGGTTCGAATGCCTCTTTCATGTGAGCCGTGCAGCTCTCGAACTGTATATAAACATAGATGCAAATATGATGTCAATAGTTTTTTCACATCTACCAATAAATTTGCCGATATAATGTTTAATTATTGATTTTAGTTGTTTTGGGGAACCTACTAACGTCGACACACCGCCAGATCGCCAAAATTCTGACATATGCATATATGTTTGTGTGCAAAAATAGTTGCAAAGTTCCGACGAAAGCGCTATCATCCATCTCATGTTCGATGGTCAGGAACGTCAGATGGCTCTGAAGTACAACGGCGCGCAGCGCGAGGAATACTTCAACATGATCAGCCGTGTCGGCAGTCATTGGCTCGACGTGTTCGAGGGCCGGCCGGAATTCTACTCGGCGATTTTCTGGGATCTGTTCACCGGCATGTGGCTCAACAAGGGACCGGTCAGGAAGACCGACGTGCTGGGATTCATGAAGGCGGTCAAGAGCCCGCACACCGCGGCCAAATACGTCGACACCGCGGTGCGCCGCGGCATGCTGATCGAGTCGGACAACCCCGACGATGCGCGTTCCAAGCTGCTCGCGCTGTCGCCCGACATGAAGCAGCGTCTCGACGGCTTTCTCGACGCCGCGGTCAGCGAGGTGCGCAAGACCTGCCGCGTGCTCGACGTCAAGGGCCCCTCGCCCGAGGAGCCGTAGGCGCGCTCGATCGCGCCCATCCCCTGTCGAGCGACCCCCCTTTCGCGCCCCGGCGAGGCGTTCCGCGGCACGAACGGTTGCGCCGCGCCGAACGAGGGACCGCGGGTTCTCGCCGACACCGCATTCGAACGATCCCGACCGCCCGAGCCGGGCAAGCGGTGCCGCGCCCGAGGTCACCCGGGACGCCGGGATCGGCCGCCCCCGGCACTACCAGGTCGGTCCGATTACGGGAAGGAGGTCGTGCTGCAGGCCCTTGACGGCGCTTTCGGTGCCACGCCCGAAAGCCCCGTCGATGCCGCGCCTGAGATAACCCAGCGCGCGCAGGTGCCGCTGCAGATCGCGGATCTGCGAGTCGCTCGCGCCGGTGCCGGGTCGCTTGAGCACGAGCCCGGCTTGTTGGTAGCTCAAGGGCATCGCGTGTCTCCTTAAGTGACCGCGGCGCTCATCACGGCGAGCACCGCCGACTGTGCCGACCCCGGACTCAATCGGCCCGTGGCCTTGTCGACGATCAGACCGCGCATGTTGATGGCACCGGTTAATATCTTTATGCCGATCACCAACGTCAGGAATCCGAGCACGGCCCAGACCTCAAAGCGGATTACGGGAATGAGCTGCTCCACGCCGGCGCTCCCAAGTGTTCTATCTGCGCCACTCGATCATCAGCCCGTTTCGCGCGAGCAGCAGAAGCCGAGTGGCCGGAAAGGCGTTGCCTAAATGCCATCCAAATTCGCCGACAATTAGTCGCCGGGTCAACCATTAGCTGTCGGGAAAGGTCGCGGTGACTTTCCACGTCCCGTTTTCTTTTTCCTTCTCAACCTTCGTGGCTCCCGCATCCTTAAAATCCTTGACGGTGCTTTCGACTTCGCTGTCGGGAACACCAGTTAGCTCCTCCCGTCTCGGCATTTCATCCTCTCCTAAATCACGGGGTTAATCGAGTCTCATGTAAGAGGGGCGAACCCCCGGGCAGAACCGGGAGCAAGCGGGATGCCTGGAACGGAATACCCGCACAGAGACTCGGTTTTGCAGACGCTTGGCCCCACATGCTGAACCTCCGTGCTCGGGGGTCTTGCCCCTGTTACAGTCTCAAGTTCGTGATTGCCTTGCGGCGCGCATCAGCCAATAGATTTCCTCGAAGAAACCTGTTAATCGAAATTTGTTCGAGATTGTTTTTCTTCATCCATTCTCGCATCCGCTGTTCAGTCAGTGCATCCGCATTGTCACCGTCAGGTTTCAAAAAACGCCTCAACACATCGTCAGGTTTGTCGTCGAAAATTGGAAACATTCATCTGCCTTTTTTACAGACCCAACGCTTGAACTGATTCAACGGGTGCGAGTCTCGCATGGCAGTGATGTCTGCGGCTTGGTTCGTTGAGTTCAGGCAGCGATTGCCATGGCTGCTGCACGTGGACTGATGTTGTCGTTGGCCGGTGTGTCGGTTGCGCTGATCAGGGCCTTCCATGCCCGCTCGAAGCGGCCGGATTTGATCAGGGCGCGGAAGGTCAGAACAGCCTGTCCGCCGACGATCCGCCAGCGCATGCCGGAGCGCTTCATGCGCTGTGTCACCAGGGTCTTGTTGGCAGCTTCGACCACGCCTGAGCCGATGGCGATGCCCTCTTCCTTCAGGGCGTGGTAGCGCATGCGATGGCGATGCTTGCGGAAGAAGGCGAGTTCCCGCTCGGTCTCGGCCCGGTCCGGCGCAGCGGCGGCATCGCGAAGGTGGCGCAGCGCCCGGATCACCTTGGCGACGCCACGGGGATCGTGACGGAGGATCTCGCGGTACTTCTCGAACCAGCCGGGCGCCACGGCATGGTCGGACGCGGTTTGCAGATGTTCGCAAGCATGCCAGAAGTCGATCACCTCGGTTTCGGGCGACAGGGTCTCCAGGAAGGTCCAGTTGTCGGCGGCGCCATCGGCGATAGCGACGATCCCGATCTCGGGGCGTGCTCGCCTGATGTGTGCGACTTCGCTTGCAAGCTGCGCCTTCAGCGTGAGCTTGCCGCTCTCCGGCATGCGGCCGAGATAGAGGGTCTTCAGGCGCTTGCCCTCGGCGTCGTGGAAGGAGACCGTGCCGCAGGCAGCCTCGCGCCAGGAGGCCTTGGCGCGACCGTCCTCGCCGGGTCTCAGCGGCACCATGACGCCGTCGAGGGAGACCGAGGCGGTGGTCGCGTCCTGCGGTATGCCCTCGGCCTCACGGATGCTGCCCAGCGTCTCCGGGCCGAGGCTCTCCCAGCATTCGTGCATGCTCAGGGTCAGGCGCTGCAGGGTGCTCACCGACGGCGTCATGGCGCCGGTCTTCGCAAAGAACGCCGCCGCTTCCCGGGCCGTGCAGTGACCCATCATCAGCAGACCGAGCTCGGCCGCCGGCCGCGTCAGGTAATCGTCGACGAGGCCCAGGCTCTCGTCGACCGGCACCGGCGATGCCCCGCTCGCGCCGCTGCGGTAACGCGCTCGCCGGTAGGTCACCGGACCGAGCGAGGTCATGATCGTCTTCGGCGTCACCGCGACCCGGAACCAGCTCTGCCCGTCCCGCTCGATCCGGGAAGCGCCATCGTCCCGGTTCTCGATGACGGCGCCCATGACATCGCGAGCGAACTCGTTCGTGGCCTCACGCACCCGCAACTCGACCTCCTCGGGCGCCTCGGGGCGCGGCTCGGAACGAAGCTCCTCGCGACACAGTGCGAGCACCCGGGCGGCCGCCTCGACGACCCGAGGAGGCAGGCCGGAAAGATCGATGGACGAAGGCGCCGGAGGCGGGGATACTGCCATGGGAATGCTCCCGATGTTGGGTTTCGAGACACGGCATCGTACCGCTTCTGGCGGTGCGGAGCGTTCCCACCTTCCCCTGCTCGACCCTGCCGTCGTGACAAAATCCTGCCTTGGAGCGGCCCATTGTCACGAATAGCCGATTTCGGCCGTTCGTCTCGACACAAAAAACGCACTAAATCAATGACTTAGATTTTCCATACCAGACCCACACCCGCTTCAACCCTCAACTCAGCAAAGTCCGCGCTGAGAATAAAGAAAGCGATGGAAACATTTACATTAGGGGCTGTCCTAGCTAAGCGGCATGCTTAGGCTAGGATGGCGGGATGTACGAGAGGAAAAGCCGGCTCAGTGATTGGAAGCGCGGTCGTCTGATTGAGCACTTCGTTGCGGGTACGACGGCTCGGGCAGCAGCCGAACTGGTTGGCGTCCACCGGAACACGGCGGCCTCGTTTTATACTCGGCTTCGCAAGGTGATTGCCGAGGAAATGGAGAAGGCCTCGCCTTTTGCCGGAGAGATCGAGGTTGATGAGAGTTATTTTGGCGGCCGCCGCAAAGGCAAGCGGGGTCGAGGCGCTGGCGGAAAAGTCCCGGTTTTCGGGCTTTTGAAGCGAGGTGGGAAGGTCTACACGGCGATGATTCCCAATGCCCGGACTGCCACGTTGATGCCGATTATGGAGCGTATGATCCGGCCTGACAGCATCGTCTATACGGACGGCTTTTCGAGCTATGATGCCCTGGACGTTTCGGACTTCCACCATGTTCGGATCAATCACTCGGAGCGGTTCGTCGACGAGCGGAGCCATATCAACGGGATCGAGAACTTCTGGAACCAGGCGAAGCGGCATTTACGGCGCTTCAATGGCGTCCCGAAACAGAGCTTTCACCTGTTCCTCAAGGAGTGCGAATGGCGGTTCAACGGAGGTGACCACCGAGAACTGCTTAACCAATTGAAGACATGGATTATTTTGAGACAGAAACGCCCTTAGCTAGGACAGCCCGTTACATTATTCGCATCCATCCAGGCTTGTATCGTGTCTCTGTTCCCAACGACGATATTGTTACCGTCAGGCTTCCAGAATTTTCTGAGGGTGATGCCAGCGTCGTCCTTTTCGAATTTTCCTTTAACAATATTCTTAATTTCCTCATCTGCCTGCCCTTCCTTGACCCCAGAATCCTTTTGAACGGCCTGCAGGGCGCCGAGAAAGGTACCTGCTTGGTAGTAGATGTGCAGATCCGAGAGCGCCTGCTCGAACGAGTAGACCTCCAAAGTCTGACCACTACCTTTGAGAATTGGAATCAGGGCCTTCTTACGCTCGGCGTTCATCGCCGTGATGAGCACCGGGACGGTCTTCTGTTGGAAAAAATTCTTGTTGATCGAGGTCCGCGACGCGCTCGTGCCGCCGGAGATAGCGGCGATAATTGCCTTCGTCGAGGCCGCACCGACGAGAGTGCCCGCCAGATCGAGGCCGATCACCAAAATGTCTGCTGCGGTATCCAGTTGTGCCTTATCGACGGCAAATCTTCTGATAAACTTAATGTACTGAATGTTCATCAGCGTTAGCCTCACGCCAATAAACTCGTTGCGTTTGTCGAGTCTTTCATTCGGCTTAGTAGCATAAAAGCCTGTTACTGTTACCTGTTTTGTCTTGAGCTCGTCCTCCAGATCCTGAATATCCTGGTCTACGTTGAACGACTGGTCCGGTGCGCCCGGTTTCGTGATTGCGCCGCATCCCCCTACAGCGAGGCCGCAGCAAACCAACAATGCCGGAAATATTGCCCTGAGTCTCATCGCCGCCTCCCCTGCGCATCGGCAGCGCGGGAGGCTCGTCGGCGTTTCCCGGACCGCAGACACGCTATGTTATCTTGGCGGTCGTTGCGCCGCCGAGAAATGATAGCAATTTCTAACCGTTTAGCAATTTTTTAGTTGTTGTTTCAACCGGTAACGGAAAAAGACTATGACGTGTCGCCACAGGCGTCGACACGCAGCCGCTAGGCTCGTGAGGTCGTCGGCCGGCGAACCGATATGCGGACGAAAATGAGACCCGCGGCGGAAATGAGACCCGCGGCGGAGACGCGCGCCGCAGGATTGGGGCGGCTTGCCTGGACACCGCGGTCGGCGAGGTGTGCAAGACCGGCCGCGTGCGCGACGTCAAGGCCCCTCGCCCGAGGGGCCGTGAGGGACGCGCCGCCCGCACCCGCGCATCCCGGTCGGGGCGGCGGTGCCTCAGACCGGCAGGCGCACCAGCGCCCTGAGCCCGCCCGCCTCGGAGGTCGACAACAACACGTCGCCGCCGTGGCCGCGCACCACGTCGCGGGCGATCGCGAGGCCCAAGCCGACGCCGCCGGTCTCGACGTTGCGCGAGGCGTCGAGCCGGTGGAAGGCGCGGAACACCGCTTCACGGTCGTCCTCGGGGATGCCCGGCCCGTCATCGTCGATGGCGACCTCGACGACATCGCTGCGGCGTTCGGCCGCGACGGTGACGTGCTCGCCGTGGCGCAACGCATTTTCCACCAGGTTGGAGAAGCAGCGCTTGAGCGCGTTGGGCCGCACTGGCACGGTGAGGTCGCCTTTGCTCGTCAGGGCGATATCGCCGCCGTTGCGCCGGCCGCTGGCGACGACCTCGGCGAGCAGGCTCGACAGGTCGGTCGGCGTCGGCGTCTCGGGACCCTCGCCCTTGGCGAAACCAAGATAGGCTTCGATCATCTTCTCCATCTCGGCGACGTCGGCCTCGAGGCTGGCGACGTCCTCGCCCTCGCCCAGCATGGCGAGCTGCAGGCGCATGCGCGTCAGCGGCGTGCGCAGGTCGTGGCTGACGCCGGCGAGCATCTCGGTGCGCTGGGTGATCTGGCGCCGGATGCGCTCGCGCATGGCGATGAAGGCGGCCGCCGCCTGGCGCACCTCGCGCGCGCCCTCGGGCTTGAAGTCAACGACCTCGCGGCCCTTGCCGAAGCCTTCGGCGGCCACCGCGAGCCGGCGGATCGGGCGCATCTGGTTACGCAGGAAATAGATTGCCACGGCGAGCAGCACGATCGAGGAGCCGACCATCCACATGATGAAAATGTAGGTCGTTGAGCTGAACAGCCGCTTGCGCGAGGTGACCACGTGCATGACGCCGTCGTTGAGCTGCACCGAGATCGCGACGCGCTTGGTCAGGCTGCCCGAAGCGACCAGGAAGGGCCGGCCGAGGCGCCGGCTCAGCGTCGGGATCAGATCGGGGTAGAGGTAGATGGTGTCGTCGGGCGCGGTCGTCGTCTCGAGCACCGCGCCCGCCTCGATGCGCGTATCCAGGCCAAGGAAGACGCGCGACGTCCACAGCACGAAGGCGCGGTCGTCGTCCTCGGGAAACGCCTCCAGCATGCTGATCACGGCGCTGATGTCGCCGACCAGGCCGATCGCCAGATAGCGGCTCACCGTGTCCCAGTGGCGTTCGTAGAAGATATAGGCCGAGATCACCTGCAGCAGGATGAATGGCGTCACGATGATCAACAGCGAGCGGCCGAACAGCGTGCGCGGCACGAGGCGTTTGAGAGGATGCATGGTCGCGGCCCGTCTCCCGATCCCGTTAGTGGATAGAGTCCAACATAGGGCAGCCATACGACGGCGTCCCAAGGTCGTCCGGAAAGGCGCCCGATGTGCGGTGATGCTGGAGAGCATCACAAGCATCGGGCAACGCATCCGGCGGCCTTGGGACGCCGCCCTTCGGGCGCCATATCCCGGCTTCTCGGGGCGTCGAACACCCTTGCCGATGCCTCGGCATCGCCCGCGGGCGCTCGCCTGCCGAGAAACCGGGATATGGGATCGTATGGGCACCATATGTTGGACTCTATCCGCTAATTGGCGCGCAGCACGTAGCCCGCGCCCCATACGGTCTGCAGGTAGCGCGGCGCCTTGGGATCGGCCTCGATCTTACGCCGAAGCCGCGCGATCTGCACGTCGATGGTGCGCGGGTTGGCGCCCAGCCTGCTCTCGCGCCCGAGCCGCTCGCGCGTCAGCGTGACGCCCGGGTTGAGCGCGAAGATGCCGAGCAGCCCGGCCTCGCCCGAGGTCAGCCGCACCGGCTCGTCGCGGCGGCGGAGCGCGCCGCGCTCGAGATCGAAGCAAAACTCGCCGAAACGGACTTCGGGCTCGGCCGGCGGCACCGGGCCGGCGCGGCGCAGAATGCCGCCGATGCGCAGCAACAGCTCGCGCGGCTCGAACGGCTTGGGCAGGTAGTCGTCGGCGCCGCTCTCGAGCCCGGCGATGCGGTCGTCGGCGTCGCCCATCGCGGTCAACAGGAGGATCGGCACGCCTGAGTCGCGGCGTAGCGACTCGGTCAGTTCGAGGCCGCTTTCGCCCGGCATCATGACATCGAGCACGATCATGTCGAAGGCGAGGCCGGCGAGTCGCGCGCGGGCGGCGGCTGCGTTCTCGGCGGTGGTCACGCGGAAGCCATTGTCGGCCAGGTACTTGCGCAACAGGTCGCGCAGGCGGCGATCGTCGTCGACGACCAGGATATGCGGCGGCTCGGCGGTCACGGCCCGCCCGGTCGCGCGGTTTGCGGTGTGTCCGGCGTCATTCCCCGATCGCCTCGCGGTATTCGTCGTCGACCAGCCCGATCAGCACCTTGCGGTAGCCGTCGACCGCCTGCGCGCCGGCCTCGCGGTAGGCGCGGGCGATGCGCGCACGCTGTGTCGCGGTCAATTGATGCTCGAGCTCGACGCCGGCCTCGGTCAGGTGTAACAGCCGCTGGCGGCGGTCGCGCGTGCCCTTGCGCTGGACGATCATGCCTTCGCGCACCAGCTGGCGCAGCACCCGCGACAGGCTCTGCTTGGTGATGCGCAGAATGCGCAACAACTCGCTGACCGTGATGCCCGGGTTGCGGCCGACGAAGTAGATGACCCGGTGGTGGGCCCGGCCGAACTTGTAGCGCGCGAGCATGGCGTCGGGCTCGGCGGTGAAGTCGCGGTAGGCGTAAAACAACAGCTCGATGCCGCGGCGCAATTCCTCCTCGCGCAGGAACAGCGGGTTGGCCGAGGGAATTACGTCAGTCATGTTGACTTATATGCCGCCGAATGCTACGCAAACGCAAGACCTTTTGAAACGGCGCAGACTGCGCGCAACCCGGAAAGCCCCGCAGATGAGCATGTTACCCTACGATGATCGCGACGGCGTCATCTGGTTGAACGGTGCGTTGACCCCGTGGCGCGACGCGAAACTGCACGTACTGAGCCACGGCCTGCACTACGCGAGCTGCGTGTTCGAGGGCGAGCGCGTCTACGGCGGCAAGATCTACAAGCTGACCGAACATTCCGAGCGGCTGCATGAGTCCGCGACGCTGATGGGCTTCGAAATTCCTTATACGGTCGCCGAACTCGATGCAGTGTGCAACCAGCTCATCGCCGAGAACGGCATCGTCGACGGCTATGTCCGTCCCTTCGCGTGGCGCGGCAGCGAGATGATGGCAGTCTCGGCGCAGCAAACCAAGATTCACGTCGCGGTCGCCGCCTGGGAGTGGCCGGCCTATTTCGGCGACGAGGCGCGCACCCGCGGCATCAAGCTCGCGTTCGCCGAGTACCGCCGTCCGTCGCCCGAGACGGCGCCAGCCAAGAGCAAGGCGGCCGGTCTCTACATGATCTGCACGCTGTCCAAGCACTTGGCCGAGGCACAAGGCTACCAGGACGCCCTGATGCTCGATTGGCGCGGCCGCGTCGCCGAGGCGACCGGCGCCAATATCTTCATGGCCAAGGACGGCGCGCTGCACACGCCGACGCCGGATTGTTTTCTGGATGGCATCACGCGGCGCACGGTGATCGGCTTGGCCCAGGCGCGCGGCATCGAAGTCATCGAACGCGTCATCATGCCCGACGAGCTGGGCGATTTCGACGAGGTGTTCCTGACCGGCACCGCGGCCGAGGTCACCCCGATCGCCGAGATCGACCCGCACCACTATCAAGTCGGGCCGATCACCCGGAAGCTGATGGACGATTACGTGAAGGAGGTGCGGGGGGCTTAGGGGAGCCTTAGAGAGGCCCGCGACGTTTCGCTAGAGTGCTACCACCCTGTTTTGACGACTTACTTTCTCTGTATTCTGCGACGTGTATTGCGCGGCGCCAGCGGTCGCGCCCTCCTGGAGAACATCGATGATCGCGGCGTGATCGTCGAGGATGTCGCGGGCCTCGGCAAGCATGGCGACGTACTGCGCTTTCAATGCCGCTTTGGCAGCCGCCAGCTGTGATTCGGCAGCGGCCAGCTCGGCCTTTGCCGCGGCCGCCTTGGCTCGCATCAGGGCAGCGTGGGCAAACCGATTCGCGTCGTCGCCGTTTGTCGTGGTCCCTTCTACTTCCGGCGTCTGGGCCTTTTTCCGCGCCTCGTCAGCGTAAACTTCCGCCTTGCGCCCATCTTCGATCGCTTGACGGCTGCTCGGGGAAGCGGCATGCGCCTCGGCCTTTAGCCCGGCACGGATCGCGATCTCGTCGGCCCTGTTCGCTGTGTCCGTCGCATTGGCATTTGGTTTTTCGGGGTCCGGTTGGGGCACGAGGATCTTGACGCCGCCCTCGCCGAGCCCGGCTTTGTTTTCCGCGCCCTTCGCCGCTGACTCCGCACCCATTGCAGTGCCTGTATTCGTGTTAACGCCAGCCTTGGCACCAGTCACCTCACCCAGTTTGTCCTGGTAGTCCATGGCTGTATTGGTTCTTAGCTCCTCAATTTCTTTGAGCGCGCGGTCATGGAGCGCCGCGACATTGAAGCCGCCGGCGGTGGCGCCACCATCGCCCATTTGTCCGCGCGTGAGACGGCTCGCCGTGGCGAGCACCGAATCCAACGCTCCGCTGCTTCCACCGCTGGCGACGGCCGTGGCAACCGCCTTGATCGCGGCCTTCGTGACGTCGGTGTAGGCCTCGACCAGCTCAGTCGGGTCGCTGTCGAAGGACTTCAGGTTCCAGTTGCCGATGTCGTCCTTGATCAGCGCCATGGCCACTTCGCCCTGACCGCTGGTATAGACCGTATTGACCTTCGACCAGTTCATGTCGGCGAACAGCCGCTCAATGACGCGCACCCGGTCGGTCGTTTCCTCGGACGAGAAGGCGTTGAGTGGATGGAGAATCATCTCCTCAATGAGCGCCGGCGCCGCCGCGCGGTTCCATATATAGAGGTTGAGGAAATCGGTCGGCATCGTGTCGCGCAAATAGACCGATGTCGCCAGCTCCTGTCTCGGCCGTCCCTCGCCCGCAATCTGCTTGAGCAGCGCATCGGCGCGCGATTCAATCTGGTTGGCCATTTCGGATGCGAAATTGGAGAAGTTTGTCATGCTGATCCGCACCAGCCGGTTCTGCGGCGGGGCGGCAGTATGAGCCTCCGACCAATAGATCGCCTTGGATTTGAAGATGGTGGCGACCTCGGCCGAATCTTGGAGGATATTCTTGACCATTGGTTGGTCGGGAACGCCGGCCAAATCAGCGTGGCCAATACTCTCCTCGACTTTCCGAATTCGCGTAAGCAGTTGCACGATGTCATCGTGAAGTTGCGCGCTCATCAGGCAGCCTGCGTAGGTATCAAGTTCCCAGATGAAACCGGTAAGTTTTCGCTTCATAGAATATGTGGAACAGAATTCTATTACTTTCGGTCGGAACTCCAAATTCAACATATTCTGGATTTCAACGATTTTTTTCGAAATTTCTTCCTGATTCTCGGTCTTTAAGTTTTCCAGCGCCAAGTCTTCCAGCGCCAAATTTATTGTCGACAAGTCCTCGGTAGGCGTCCTGCTAGTCTTCAAATTCTCGACTTCGGATACCACGCGTCTTGTGCTGCCTTGCCCCGATGTGCCTGAAGAATTCGAGCCCGATGATGGCGATTGAATTTTTAGCCTGGTGGGTTTATCGAGTGGCCAGATTATGTCTTGGTAATTCGGCAGAAAGCCATTTTTTGCCGCCGTAACGATGACCACATCGTTTAACGCGGTAAGGGCGTTTGGGACTTCCCTGATCAGCGCCTTGAGTGCAGCCCACTGGATCTCGGGCTCCTTCGAGAGCGGGCCCTTGTAGACCTCGACTTCGACACGCATGGACGCAGCGCCATGGAACGGCCCCTTGGCACAGGCCGACAGGCCGAGCGACGCGGCGACGGCGAAGGCGGCGCAAGTTGCGGCGCGCGGGAACTGCCTGAACATTATCCGTCCCCTCATGGTTTCTTTTCCGGTCCGCTCGAATTCACTCCGGCGGGTCGTACTGCTTGATGACCTTGCCGAGAGCATCCTTGGGCGCCGTCGGTTCAGCCGTCTCGAGCCGATCGAGGACACGCTCGGCGCGGACGATCCGCAAGCGTTCCTCGACCAGCGGCAGCAGCATTGCGCTGCGGCTTGGCTGTTCGTTGAGCACCCGGCTCGACAATTCCTTGAGCGCGCCGATCAGCGGCTTGGCGCTGGATGACATGGCCAGGATCAGGCGCTCGTCCTGATTGAATGTCCGCCAGCCTTCGGGCCCCAGAATCTGGAAACCGCGCCGCGCGTCGCCGCATTCGAGGACCAAGGCATCCTTTGTCGCCGAGGCTACGTTGAACTGGCCGAGCTGATATGCGGCATCGCCGATGGCGGTGACCATCTCACCGATTTTGCTAATAACTTTACGGGCTGTCCTAGCTAAGGGCGTTTCTGTCTCAAAATAATCCATGTCTTCAATTGGTTAAGCAGTTCTCGGTGGTCACCTCCGTTGAACCGCCATTCGCACTCCTTGAGGAACAGGTGAAAGCTCTGTTTCGGGACGCCATTGAAGCGCCGTAAATGCCGCTTCGCCTGGTTCCAGAAGTTCTCGATCCCGTTGATATGGCTCCGCTCGTCGACGAACCGCTCCGAGTGATTGATCCGAACATGGTGGAAGTCCGAAACGTCCAGGGCATCATAGCTCGAAAAGCCGTCCGTATAGACGATGCTGTCAGGCCGGATCATACGCTCCATAATCGGCATCAACGTGGCAGTCCGGGCATTGGGAATCATCGCCGTGTAGACCTTCCCACCTCGCTTCAAAAGCCCGAAAACCGGGACTTTTCCGCCAGCGCCTCGACCCCGCTTGCCTTTGCGGCGGCCGCCAAAATAACTCTCATCAACCTCGATCTCTCCGGCAAAAGGCGAGGCCTTCTCCATTTCCTCGGCAATCACCTTGCGAAGCCGAGTATAAAACGAGGCCGCCGTGTTCCGGTGGACGCCAACCAGTTCGGCTGCTGCCCGAGCCGTCGTACCCGCAACGAAGTGCTCAATCAGACGACCGCGCTTCCAATCACTGAGCCGGCTTTTCCTCTCGTACATCCCGCCATCCTAGCCTAAGCATGCCGCTTAGCTAGGACAGCCCCTAACTTTTTTCGGTTCATCGATAGTTTTCGAGCCCTCTGCGTGTTCGACCGCGGTGTCAATGTGTTGATTTGTGCCGTCGGTGGTTGTCACCAATTTCGATTTCGCCGCCTCGGCGGCACGGGCTGCCGTCTCGGCAGCGTCTTTGAGCATTTTGATTGCGGCAGCTTTGGATTCCGGAGTTGCGGCCGAATCTTGGACCGCGGTATTCGCAACGACCAAAGCGGTGATTAGAGTACCCCTTAGCTCTAGGAGCGTTTTCCCAGCGTTTTCCGCCGCGTCCATTCGGTCGAGAACCGGCTGAAGGTTCGCGCCGCCGATTATTGTTATTTGGCCCCTGATGGCATTTCGGAATTCGCCTAGGAGCTTCTTCGATTCGGCGTCGATGTCGCCATTTTTGTCCTTAAGGCTATTCTTCAACCGGTCATATTCCGCGAGCAGGCGCGCGAGATCATCGAACTGGCGATTGCGCGCGGCGGCCCGTTCGGTCTCTTCGCGCGATTCGAAATGGAACCGGCCGCTTTTCTCGTCAAACACGACCGCGGCGCCCAACGGATCGATCTCCGATTTGTGCAGGGTTCCCGATTCGAAATGGATCTTGCTGAACAGCGAATCTGCCTTGCCGGTCATGTGGAACCGGTAAAGCGAGTCGATGGCGATGCTATACGGTCCTTCGTTGTCCTTAGTGAAGGTGCCCGTAGCGTCGGAGCGCGGTTCCTCCCTTGGTACGATGCCCTGGCAGGCGTCGAAGACGCGGAAGTAATAGGTCGTTCGGAAGCGGACGTCGTCGTCCTGGTGGCGCGGGTCGATACCGGCGCGCACCTCCATATGCTGGGGCAGCGCGCAAGCGGCCAGGAGGAGCGCAGCCAAGCCCGCAAGAACCAAAGCGCTGATCGCACGGATACCCCGCGTCTCAACGCGCACTCTCCTAGACACCCCCATAGCTTAACCACCATATATTGTGGTTCACTACAAGATATTGTGGCACGTTGGGAGTACGCCTACAAGAGATTTGACCGCCGTTCAGAGATTATTTATTGAAACTTGCCCGCCATACGCGAATGCTCGGCGGTGTGCCGGTTGGCGCTTCGCGCGCGCTGGCGCGCGGCCTTTTCCGGGGGCGCGGCCCCCGGACCCTATTTCTCGATCCAGCGCTTCGCCGCGGCCTCGTCCGTATCGCGCGCGTCGACCCATTTTGAGCCGGCCGCCGTCTCCTCGAGCTTCCAGAAGGGCGCCTTGGTCTTGAGCCAGTCGATCAGGTAGGCGCAGGCCTCGAGCGCCGCCTGGCGATGCGCCGAGGCGGTGGCGACCAGGACGATGTTGGCGCCCGGCTCCAAGCGACCGTAGCGGTGGATGATGAGGCACGCCTCGAGCGGCCAGCGCTGGCGCGCCTCGGCCTCGATCTCGGCCAGCGCGCGTTCGGTCATGCCGGGGTAGTGCTCGAGCGTCATGGAGCCGATCTTCGCCTCGCCGGCCATCTCGCGCACCACGCCGACGAAGCTCGCGATGCCGCCCACCGCGTGGTTGCCGGCGCTGAGCGCGGCGAGCTCGGCGCCGACGTCGAAGTCGTCTTGCTGGACACGGACGGTCATCGACCCCGCCCACTCGTACCGACAAGCCAATGCATTGGCTTGTCGTATGATCCCTCAGTCGCCGGGCGCGGACATCCGTCCGCTTGGCTTTCGCCGAACGGTCGGCGGCCCCCCTCTTGTCGCGATAAGATTGGCGCGGGCTCCGGCCACCGAATCGAACCGGTCGCTTTGCTGGCCTGTATCATCCGCCGGTTACCGGCGGGAACAGGGCGATCTCGTCGCCGGCGGCGACCGGGTGGTCGAGCGCGACATATACCTGGTTGACCGCGACGCGGACCAGCGACAGATCGGCCAACGCATCGGCGTAGCCGCCGCCGCGGCCCTTAAGCCAGTCGAGCAATGCGGCGACGTCGGCGACGCCCTCGGGCGGCTCGATCTCCTCCGATCCGGTGCCGATCTTGGTGCGCAGCCAGGCGAAGTATAAGAGTTTCATCCGTCGACCTCGGCGAAGGGCAGGAAATCGACCATCGCGCCGCGCTCGAGACGGGTCATCGCCTCGGGCAACTCGACAAGGCCGTCGGCCTCGACCAGCGACGACAGGATGCCGGCGCCGCCGCGCGGGAACTTCGCGGCGACCAGCGTGCCGTCGTCGCTGGGCACCAGGCGGGCGCGCACCCACTCGCGGCGGTCGCGCTTCTTCTTGTGGTCGAAGTCGGCGCGCAGGCGGTAGATCAGCGGCGCAACCTGGGTCGCGCCGGCGAGGCGCAGGATCAGCGGCCGGGCGAAGCGCAGGAAGGTGACCATCGCGGCGACCGGGTTGCCGGGCAGGCCGACGAAGGGCACATGGCCGACCTGGCCGAGCGCGAGTGGCCGGCCCGGCTTGATCGCGAGGCGCCAAAAATGCAGGCTGCCTTGCGATTCGACCGCCGCCTTGACATGGTCCTCCTCGCCGACAGAGACGCCGCCCGAGGTGAACAGCAGGTCGTGGTCGCGCGCCGCGTCGGCCAAGGCCGCGCACACGGTCGCGGCGTCGTCGGGCAGGATGCCGAGGTCGGTCACTGCGCAGCCCTGGGCCTCCAGGAGCGCGCTCAGCACGTAACGGTTCGAATCGTAGATCGCGCCGTCCGGCGCGTCGGCGCCCGGATCGCACAGCTCATCGCCGGTCGAGAACACAGCCGCGCGGAGCGGACGGTAGACCGTGAGCTCGCTCAGGCCGACCGAGGCGGCGAGGCCGACGTCCTGAGGCCGTAGCCGATGGCCGGCGTGCAGGATGGTGGCGCCCGCCTGGATGTCCTCGCCGGCGTCGCGCCAGTTGGCGCCGCGCTTGATGCCGGCCATGATGACGACGGAGTCGCCCTCGGCGCGACAGTCCTCTTGCATCATCACCGTGTCGGGGCCCTCGGGCATGACCGCGCCGGTGAAGATGCGCAACGCCTCGCCGCGCCGCGCCGGTCGACCCAAAGGGTGGCCGGCGGCGATGCGGCCGGTCACCGGCAGTTGCGTCTCGCCGTCCGGGCTCAGGTCGTCGAAGAACACCGCATAGCCGTCGACCGCCGCGTTGTCGTGCGGCGGCACGGCGCGCCCGGCGACCACATCGGCAGCCAGGATGCGCCGGTTGGCGGCGCGCAACGGCACGGTCTCGGGCTCGGTCACCGCCGAGGCCACCTCGGCGATGCGCGCGAGCGCTTCGGCGGTGGTCATCAGCGGGCCGCCGTGAGCGAAACAATCGTCGGTCAACTGGGGCATGGCTCAGCCCGCCTCTCGGGCGCAGGCGTCAACGATGGCGTCGGCGATCGCCACCGTATCGACCGCTGTGTCGGCGCGCGGCACACCCGGCGCACCGTCGAAGCCCTCGACCAGCACGACGTCGACCGGCGCCATCCGGCCGACCAGGTCGGCGATCGCCGGCGCGCCGTCGTGGCCGTGGATCAATGCCCAACGCTTGGCCGACGTCACCATGACTTCCGCCGCGCCCGCCGTGCGGTGGCGAAAACTGTCCTTGCCCGGCCGGTCGATGCCGTCGGGCGAGGCGACGCGTCTGATCACGGAGACCGAGAGGCCGCGGCGGCCGAGCTCGCCGACCAGCGCCGCAGTCGGCGCGGCATCGCCGTTCCGTCCGTCTCCCGCCAAGCCGAAAATCTTCGCCACCGCTATGCCGTCCGATCGATCTGCCGGGCGTCAGCGCGCCGCGCTCGCGCGACGGGCATCCGTCGCGCGCGGCGTGGCGCTCGGCTCGGGGACGCTTTCGGGTGGCGATCCGTCGACATGCTTGAGCGCCAAGCGCAGATAGTCGAAGCCGGTCACGAGCGTCAGGACCGCGGCGATCCAGAGCAGCACCTCGCCGATCAGCACGGTCGTCACCGCGGGATGGAAGAAGACCGGCCCCGTCGCGCCGACCAGCAGGAAACCGATGGCGACCATCTGGATCACCGTCTTCCACTTGGCGAGACGGCTGACCGGCATGCCGACCCGCAGCTCGGCGAGGAACTCGCGCAGGCCCGAGACGAGCAGCTCGCGACACAGGATGATCACGGAGGCGAACAGCGGCGCGCGACCGAACGCCACCAGCATGAGGATCACCGAGGCGACGAGCAGCTTATCGGCGATCGGGTCGAGCATGCGTCCGAGCAGCGAGTGCTCGTTGCGCGTGCGCGCCAGATAACCGTCGAAGAAGTCAGTGATGCCGGCGATCGTGAACAGCCCGCAGGAGACCCAGCCGGCGAGCGGCGAGTCCCAGTAGAACAGCGCAATGAGCGGCGGAATTACGCCGATGCGCGACAGGGTAAGCCAGTTCGGCAGATTGAGATTCATGCCTTGCGTCCGTCGCCGGGCGGTACTGCTGTATAGCACGAAATTTCAGGCCTCCGCGTGAAAATGCTCATAGATCGTACGCGCCACCGCGCGCGAGATGCCGGCAACCTTCTCGAGGTCGACCAGACCGGCCTGCGCGACCTCGCGCGCCGAGCCGAAATGGTGCAACAGCGCCCGCTTGCGCTTGCCGCCGACACCCGGGATGTCGTCGAGCGTCGAGCGGCCGGTTGCCTTGCTGCGCTTGGCCCGGTGCGTACCGATCGCGAAGCGGTGCGCTTCGTCACGCAGTCGCTGGATGAAGTAGAGCACCGGGTCCTGGGAATCCAGGGTGAGCGGCGGCCGCGCGGGCCGGAACAGCCGCTCGCGCCCGGCGTTGCGGTCGGCTCCCTTGGCGACGCCGACGAGGCCGACATCGGTGACGCCGAGATCGGCGAACACCTCGATCGCCAGATTGAGCTGACCCTGGCCGCCGTCGACCATGACCAGATCGGGCCAGCTCTCGCGATCGTGGTCGGGGTCTTCCTTCATCAACCGGGTGAAACGCCGGGTCAGCACCTGGCGCATCATCGCGTAGTCGTCGCCCGGCGTGATGCCGCCCGCGCCGACGTCCTTGATGGTGAACTTGCGGTAGGCATTCTTGATGAACCCCTCGGTCCCGGCGACGATCATGCTGCCGACCGCGTCGGTGCCCGAGATGTGACTGTTGTCGTAGACCTCGATGCGCGCCGGCGGCGCCTCGAGGCCGAGCCGCTTGGCGAGTCCCTCGAGAAGTCTGCGCTGGGCGGCGCTTTCCGAAAGCTTACGCGCGAGCGCGAGACGGGCGTTGCCGAGCGCGTGCTCGACCAGCTTGCGCCGGGCGCCACGCCGCGGACGCACGATATGCACGCGGCGTCCGGCGCGCAGGCTAAGCGCCTCTTCGATGAGGGCGCGTTCGGGCAGGTCGTGGCTGACCACGACGCGGCGCGGCACGTGCTTGTTCTCGTAGAACTGGCCGAGGAAGGCGGTCAAGACCTCGGCCGCCTCGGCGGCGCCGGCGCGCACCGGGAAATAGCTGCGGTTGCCGTAGTTCTGGCCCGAGCGGAAGAAGAACACCTCGACGCAGGTCTGCTCGCCGTCCTGGTGCACGGCGATGACGTCGGCCTCGCCGACGCTGGCGATGTTGATCTCCTGGCTCGCCTGGATCTGGGTCAGCGCGCGGATGCGGTCGCGGAACACCGCGGCGGTCTCGAAGTCGAGCGCGTCGCTCGCCGCCTGCATGCGCGCCACCAGCTTGTCCTGGACCTGCCGGCTGCGACCCGACAGGAAGGCGCGCGCCTCGCCGACCATCGCGGCATAGTCGGCCGCGCCGACGCGCCCGACGCAGGGCCCGGCACAGCGCTTGATCTGGTACTGCAGGCAGGGCCGCGTACGGCTCGCGAATACGCTGTCCGAACAAGAGCGCAGCGGGAAGGCGCGCTGCAGCGCGTTCAGCGTCTGGTTGACCGCGCCGGCCGAGGCGAAGGGACCGAAGTACTCGCCCTTGCGGTTGCGCGCGCCGCGGTACTTGGTCAGTTGCGCCCAGTCGTGATCGCCGCGCAGCAGGATGTAGGGGAACGATTTGTCGTCGCGCAGCAAGATGTTGTAGCGCGGCCTGAGACGCTTGATCAGGTTCGCCTCGAGCAGCAGCGCCTCGACCTCGGTATGGGTGGTGACGACCTCGATCGTCGCGGTCTGCGCGACCATGCGCTTCAAGCGCGTCGAGAGCTTGCCGAGGTTGGCATAGGTCGCGACGCGCTTCTTCACGTTGCGCGCCTTGCCGACGTAAAGCGTCTCGCCTTTCGGCCCGAGCATGCGGTAGACGCCGGGCCGCGTCGGCAGGGCGCCGAGAGCCGCGGCGATGACGGCGCGGCCCGCCACCAGCGGCCTATCGCCGGGCACGGGCGCGGGCGTGGAGTTGGGTTCGCTGCGTTCGGTCATGGAAGCTGGACGGGCATTCGAATTGTGGGTCACCCATCATACATCAAAACGGCCGCTGCCCGCGCCTGCGAAGCGGCCATAGCCTACGGCATGGGCCGAGAAACGCGCGATCAAGCGGTCTGGAGTCCGCTGATCTTCACGAAACGGTCGGCCGCAAGGAAGCTGCTCCATTTCGCGCTTTAACCCTAGGCGGACGCTAACTCGGGGCCAACGGCCAAAGCCGCTATTCATTCTTGAATTGCAAGGACTTCGAGAATACCGGCGTCAACTCTGATCGGGCCGAACTTCTTGGTAGTATCGATCCGAGACTTCGAATAGGCCCATCGGGTAAGTGAACCAGCATGCGCGCCGGGTCAAGCGAAGAGCCGACGTCTCGCTTCCCGGACGCTCACCTGATTCCGGCTTCAACCAGTCCTTGAGTGAAGTGCTCACGCTCTTGTGCCCGGAGGAACGGCGTCAAGGTGGTGAGCCATTCCAGGCAACTAAGATCGCGGTACTCCCGATAAGCAATCTGCTTCAATCGGAAATGCTGCTCGGCGGTGTCGGCGTATGCCGCCGCGGTTTCGACATTGCCGAGGTAGGCATGGGTGGCCGCCAGATAGCCGGGCGTGTCGCAAAATACGTCGGGAATGGGTTCGAGGTAATCCAAGGCCTTGTCGTAGCTGCCGTCGAAGAAGTGGGCGGTCCCCAGACTCGAGTGATACCAATCCGGGTTGTAGGGATTGAGTCGAAGCGAGGCCTCTCCCGCGAGCACCGCTTCACGGACCTCACCGAAAAACGGCAGGCAGTAGGCCAGACACGCTCGGGTGAAAGCATCGTTGGGGTTCAGCAGGGTGGCCCGTTCGAGATGTTTCCTCGCCGCGTCGAACTCACCTTGGTAGAGGCGCATCATTCCCAAGATACAGCGCGGCTGCGCATCCGAGTCGTCGAGCTCGACCGCCCTGGATGCAAATTTCAGGCACGCTTCCTGTTTCCAGTTCATCGGCGACCACGCATATCCGCTCCACTCGCTCATGTGGACCAGCGCCAGCCCGGAATAGGCGCGTGCGAACTCGGGATCCTCGGCCGACGCCTGCTCAAAGCAGTCTTGCGCGCGAGCAAGAGCGACGGCATGGCGCGACTGGTGAAGATGACTCATGCCGCGCAACCAATGGTCGTAGGTCCTCAGGCGCTGTGGTTCGAGACCTCGATTACTCGCCAGACGATCGGATTCGATTCTTCCGACCATCGATGCCACGATGCGGCCGGTCACATCGTCACGGAGCCCGTGTAACGCCTGTCGGTCGAGGCTATGTATCTCGCTCCATACCTCCTGGTCCTTGCCTGTATCGAGCAGGTGCGTAGAGACCTGAAGCAAACCGCCTTTTTGTTCAATCGTGCCCGTCAAGAGATAACGCGCATCGAGACAGTGTCCGATGGTGGACGCGGCGAGCGATCGCCCTGCCAAGCTGAAGGATGATTCCCGTGCGATGACCGCCAACTCACGAAAACGGGTGAGCGCGGCGATGATTTCGCTGGCCAGGGCAGCGCCCAAATAGCGGCTGTCCGAATCGATGCCAATAGTTTCAAAGGGCAACACCGCAACCACATTCTCCCCTGCGGCTGTCGGTCGACCCGCGCCGTCGGCTCGCTGCTCCGAAACGCTCGGGACCACCAAGCGAGTGCACTTGGTCGAGACGGCGGGCGGTTCCTCCGCGGTATGCAGAAGCGCGACCGCCTCGTCGTCGACGATGGAGTTCAGGATCGCACGATGGAGTCTTTGCGTGTCGGGATTCGGCTCGACATCCAATTCGTCACGCAAAACGGTCTCAAGATGTTGGTATTGCTTCAAGGCCGCGCCGACGCGGTCCTGGCTCCAGTACAGCCGGATGAGCGTATGGTGGGTGGCTTCGTCAAGAGGATCAAAGGCCAACAAACGCTGACCGATCGTAATGGCTCGATGCAGGGCACCGGTCTCAACAAAATGCGATAGCAATTGGGCATGAGCGCTATGTGCGAGTTGAAAAAAGCGCTCCCGCTCCAGGCGTACCCATTCCTCGAATGCGGATTCGGACACAGCTACGTCATCCAGGAGGCCGCCCCGGTAATGCTCCACTGCCAGTGCCAAGGAGGCGGGAGTGCCATCGGCGACCAACCTCTCTAGCTCACGCGCATCGACAGTAAGAATTTCGCCGTTAAGGACGATCTGCTCGCCTTGAGCGCAGAGCAGAGTCTCGCCCGACGCCTTCAGATCCTTACGCAGCCGGCTCAGCGTCTGACGCAGGTTGCCTCGTGCCTGCTTTTCGCTTTGATCTCCCCATAGCAAAGCGGCCAGCCGGGGGCGCGAATCCGAGAACCGCGGGCGCAGCGCCAGATAAGCCACCAGTCCCTTGGCCTTGCGGGTCGAGACATTTAGCGTCGACCCAGCGGGGTCGAGCATCATGAAGCTCCCGAACAGAGACAGGCTGAGCTTCGAATCCATTCCCCACCTCCCGGATAAGTGAGTGTAGCCATGACATGCGGTTTGTCACGCTCAAGTCACGCTGTTGTTCTCTGTATTCGGAAAGTCAGCCTGCAAACACCACGATACGCCCTACGGCGTGATCGAGGAAGAGAGCCGGCCCAAGGGAGGTTTCTGAGCCGCGCTTCCCCTATGAGATAGCGAGGGAAAGAAGATGAGCGAACCGTCAGGCGAATACGTCGAGGCCCATTACGTCGGAATGGAGATCATCTGGGGCAAGGGCTACATGTCGCCGGGCGGCGACGATGAGGTTGCCTCCGTGGTCGATGGCGTCGACATCCGGGGCAAAGGGGTTTTGGAGATCGGCTCCGGATTGGGCGGGTCCGCGGTCGCCTTGGCGGCGAACCATGATCCGGGCCGGGTGATCGGGATCGACATCCAGAAGGAGCAGATCGAGCGGGCGACCCGATTGGCGGAGAGACGAGGGCTTTCCGACCGCGTCGAATTCCGCCTCGTCGAACCCGGACCATTGCCGTTTGCCGACGAGAGTTTCGATGTTGTCTTCAGTATGGGGACGTTCGTCCAGATTGCCGACAAACCGGCGCTCTTCGCCGAGATCTTCCGCGTCCTCCGGCGTGGCGGCACTCTCGCCGCCAACGACTGGCTGAGGGACCGCCCCCTCCCGCTTTCGGAGGAATTGGTGAATTTTATGGAGAGGGTGGAGCTCACCTATCATACCGCATCCGGCTGATCAGTTCGGATAGATGGTTTTGGGCCACCAGTGGAAGTCGATACGCCCCTTGAAGAGTTCGGGATTGGCATCGAGAGTGAGGCAGCGCCGGGCGACGACGGCGTCGAGTTCCTCGATGGTCTCGAAGTGTCTGTTTGCGACCGGCTCGTCGAGTACGGGCCAGAGACATTCGGCCGGTTGCAGCTGGGGCGTATAGGGCGGCAAGTAGACGAGGTGGAGGCCTTCCGGCACCGTGAGGTTCGGCGCCGTGTGCCACCCGGCGCCGTCGATCACCAGGATGATGATGCGGCTCTGCCCAGCGCCGGCCTCGCGGGCGAAGAGGGCGAGCAGCTTCTCGAAGAATGGCTTGGAGACACAATTGGAGATGTACCAAAAGGTCTCTCCGCTGGTCGGCGAGACGAGGGCGGTGACGTAGAGCCATTTGAAGCGGTGGTGGCCGAGCGCCACCGGGCGCATCCCGCGCGGCGCCCAGCAGCGCCGGGCCAATGGCTTCAGACCGAGCCGGTGTTCGTCGCTGGCGAAGACTTCGATCGGCGTGCCGGGGTGGCGCTCGGCTTCTTCCGCGACCAGGCGGTGAAGTTTTTTTTAAACGCCTGGCGTTCTTCCTCGCTCGCCGCCCCGGGGTTGTTCGGCCTGGGCACCTGCAAACTCCACTCGACTGCCTTCAGCGCCTCCCAGCCCCGTTGCGGCGCCACCGTCTCCAAGCCCAGTTCGCCCGCCATCCAAGCCGCCACCTTCGGCCCAGACCACAAGCCGCCGTCCGCCGGCGGCTTTTTCAGGCGCTCTTTCAACACCGCCAGGACTTCCGGCTTCAGGATCGTCGCCTCGGAGCCGTTCGAGCGTCGACGATCGCCCAGCGACGACGGGCCGAGCTTGTTGTAGCGAGAAAGCAATTGTTCGAGCCAGCGTTGGCCGAAACTCGTCATCTCCGACACTTCGCGAACCGTATGGCCTTTGGCCAAAAGCCAGATCACCTGGAAGTGCCGCGCCTCCGTCGCCTCCGACGCCGAGCGATACCGTCCCTCCAACTCAGAAAGCTGCAAATGTTCCTCGACATGCGCCATGTCCCGCCCCTCCGCGAATCATGACTACGGATCCTAACCCTTTCCGATTCCAACGGGAATCCGTCGCAACCGAATCATTCAGGCGGAGTCGGTATCACTGGGCCGCACCCGAAGAGATGCATGACGCCCTTGCCAGCGCCGGGTTCGTCGAGATCGCCCTGCGTGACCGCGCCGCGTGGTTCGCCGATCTGCTTGGCGAGGAAATCAAGAAGCTTGAAGCCGGCCCCATGAGAGCGGACCTGATCCGGGCGACCGATGAGGAGAGCGCCGAGGGGTGGCTGTGGTCATGGAGGCAGCAGGAATCCTTCGCCAGACAGCGGGAAATCTGCCCGACACAGATCCGGGCGGCCAAAGCAGCCTGACGCTGGCGGCGCTTTGTCCGCACCCGATTTCCTCTTTTATTCGAGAGAGAGAACCCCCGAGACGAAAGGAATCGCACATGAACCTACGCAAATCGTTGGAAGCATTCCCCGCGGACTTCGAAAAGGCTATCGCCTCGGGTGACGCCGAAACTGTTTCAGAGTTCTTCACCGAAGACGGTATGTTTCTCTTGCAGGGGAGACCAGTAGTGCGGGGGAAAGTCGAGCTGGTGTCGATGTTTCAAGGCTGGATAGACAGCAAGCAAGCTGTTAGGCACGAAATTCTTACCTGTGAGGAGGACGGTGATCTGGCGTATGCGACGGGTACGTTTTCGGCCCAATATCAGAACGACCAGGGAGAAACGGATAAATTTTCGGGCAAGTACATCGACGTGTTCCGACGCCAGCCAGGCGGTCCGTGGAAGTGTCACGCATCTTGCGCATTTGCTGACTAAATATTCGAAGGCCTGAATGGCTGGTTGGGATCGAAATTCGGGATCAGAACGGCCCGACACCGAGCTTTCGCAACCGCTTGATCCGATGCTTCCGGTATGCCCGAATCTCGCGTGAAAGCGGGCTTCCGCGATCGAAATCCAAATGCGTGATCGACGTGATCCGCACCTTGCTCATTTCGCCGGGCCCGAAGTCGAGCGTGCAAACAATTCCGCCCTCATCGCCGGCATAGTTGACCGCGGTGACCGCGCATCGACGGGGAAGCTCCGGTTCCGTCGATTCTTCCCGCGAAGCGTCGAGCATACGGGTGCTGAGCTCGGCGCTCAGTGGAAGAACGGCCCGCATCATTTCCATCAGCGCCTCGGTCCTTTCGATGTTGTCGATCACGTCGGCATGTCCCTCGCCATGGGTTTCTTCGAGGATTCTGGGCGAATCAGGCGTTCGCGCGCCCTTTATAAGGCGGACGTTCGTGGTAAAGGCGCACCCTCACACGCCGTGGTAGTCGCGGTACCAGGCGACGAAGCGCGGCAGGCCCTCCGCGATCGGCGTCGCCGGCGCGAAGCCGAGATCGCGCCGCGCCGCCGCAATGTCAGCGATCGTCTCCTTGACGTCGCCCGGCTGCATCGGCGCCAGCTCGATCACCGCCTTGCGGCCGATCGCCGCTTCGAGCGCGGCGATGAAATCCATCAGCGCCTCGGCGCGGTCGTTGCCGATGTTGTAGATCCGGTGCCGGACACCGGCGGCATTGGCCGGCGGCGGCTTGTCGAGCGCCGCGACGATGCCGCCGACGGCGTCGTCGATGTAGGTGAAGGCGCGCCGCATGTCGCCCCGGTTGAAGACGCTGATCGGCGCGCCGGCAAAGATCGACCGGGTGAAGATGTAGGCCGCCATGTCGGGCCGCCCCCACGGCCCATAGACGGTGAACAGCCGGATACCGGTCGCTGGCACGCCGAACAGGTGGCCGTAGCTGTGGCTCATCAGCTCGTCGGCCTTCTTGGTCGCGCCGTAGAGCGAGACCTGGCAGTCGACGCGGTCGGTCTCGGCGAAGGGCTGCTTGTCGTTGCCGCCGTACACCGAGCTCGAGCTGGCGTAGACCAGGTGCTCGAGACCGTCGAGTCGGCGGCACAGCTCGAGCACCTCGAGATGGCCGACCACGTTGATGCGGGCGTAGGCGAAGGGATCGTCGAGCGAATGGCGCACGCCGGCCTGGGCCGCCAGATGCACGACGCGCGCGATGCCCGCGCCCGAGCAAGCCGCCGCCAGCGCGCCGCGCTCGGCGATGTCGAGCTTGCGAAACGTGAAGCCGTCGTCGGCCGTCAGGCGCGCCAGCCGCGTCTCCTTGAGCGCCACATCGTAATACGGATTGAGGTCGTCGACTCCGATCACCGCGTCGCCGCGCGCCAGCAGCGCCGCCGAAACGTGATAGCCGACGAACCCCGCCGCCCCGGTCACCAGAACCTTCATCTCGCCCCCATAACACCTCACGCCCCACGGCGCGGCCTAAACAACCATCAAGCCGGCATCCGCGCAACCACCGATCGCTAGTGGATAGAATCCACTAGCTTGCGATGAGCGACGTCGCTTCGACCCACCAATCCGCGTGGTCCGCGGCCAGTACGCGGGCCGCCGTCTCGGCCGGGGCAGCGTCGGCAAACAGCCCGAAGCAGGTAGCGCCGCTGCCACTCATCCGGGCGAGCAGGCAACCGGGCTGCGCGGCGATAGCCGCGCGAACCTCGCCGATCACCGGCGCCAGCCGCGTCGCCGCGTCATCGAGATCGTTGCCCCGCGTAGCGAGCAACGTGGCGAGCGCGGTCGCGTCGGCGGGCGCGTCGTCGAACCGCGCCGGTGCGACGAAGTCGCCGGTCCGCGCGGCGAACACCTCGGTCGTCGGCAGCGCGACGCCCGGATTGACCAGCAATATGGGGGCCGACGGCAGGGCCGGCGCGGGCGCCAGCGCGTCGCCGATGCCGCCGACGAAGCAGGCGTGGCCGGCGAGGCACACGGGGACGTCGGCGCCGAGTTCGAGGCCGAGGCGCGCCAGATCGTCGTCACCGATGTCGAGACGCCACAGCCGGGCGAGCAGTTTGAGCGTCGCCGCGACATCCGACGAGCCGCCGCCGAGGCCGGCGGCGACGGGCAGCCGCTTGTCGAGACGGATCGCCGCGTGCGCCGGCACGTCGCCGGCTTGCGCCAGACGACGCGCCGCGCGCAGCACCAGGTTGTCGCCATCCTGCGCCTCGAGCACGGCGCCGAACGGGCCGTCGATGGTCAGCCCGAGGGCATCGGACGCGACGACGTCGACGATGTCCCCGACGCCGGCGAAGGCGACCAGACTGTCGAGCAGGTGATAGCCGTCGGCGCGCCGGCCGGCGACGTGAAGATAGAGGTTGATTTTGGCCGGGGCGGTGGCGCGCAGGGCGACGCGATCCGGCCCGTCAGCCTTCGCCATCGGCGACCGCGAGTGGCGACAGGCCATCGCGCAGCTTGGCCTCGATGTTCGCGACGGCGCCCTCCTCGGTGGGCTCTAGCACCAGTGCGCGGCGCCATTGGTAGCGCGCCTCGACATAGCGCCCGACGCGCCAATAGGCGTCGCCCAGATGATCGTTGATCGTCGGGTCGTCGGGCCGGCGCTCGACGGCGCGCTCGAGCTGCCGCGTGGCGTCTTCGAACTTGTCCATGCGATAAAGCGCCCAACCCAGGCTGTCGATGATGTAGCCATCCTCGGGACGCAATTCGACGGCGCGCTCGATGAAGTCCAGGGCCTTGGCGAGGTTGATCCCCTGATCGACCCACGAATAGCCCAGATAGTTGAGCACCGACGGCTGGTCGGGGGCGAGATCGAGCGCATCGAGGAAATCCTTTTCAGCCCGCAGCCACTGACGCGAACGCTCCAGCGCGATGCCGCGCGCATACAGGGACCGCCAGTGGCGCGGCTCGCGATCGCCGATGCGCGCGAGACCCTCATCGTAGGCCGCGACGGCATCGGCCCAGCGCTCCTTCGAGCGCAACAGATTGCCGAGCGCGAGCAGCGCATCAGAGCGATCGGGCCGCTCGTCGGCCATCCCACGCAGATGGGCGATCGCCTCGTCGGTGCGGTCGAGTGCATCCAGGTTGTTTGCGATCCTAAGGCGCACCGACCAGCTTAGCGGCGAGTTCTGCGACACCGCGCGGTAGGCGGCAATCGATTCCTCGGGCCGTCCCTGGACCTCGAAAATATCGCCGATCAGAAGGTTGACCGCGTCGAAACCGGGCCGCAGATAGCCGGCCAACCGCGCATACAGCATGGCGGCGTCGAGCGCGTTCTCCTGGTAAAGCGCGCTGGCGATGCCAAACAGTACCTCGGCCGCGCCATCGCGCTCGTTGCGCACCGTGCGCGGCGGGCGCACGCCGGTCTCGAGCCGCATGATCGACGGTTCGAACCAGATGACACTTGGGTTGGTCTCGATATAGGTGCCGTACAGCTCGCGGGCCTCATCGATCCGCCCGGCGCGCTCGAGATACGAGCCGTAGCCCGAGACCGAACGAAAGCTGCCGCCCGATTCCGACATCACGATGAAACCGTACGCCGCGTCGGCCTCGTCGGCGTTGCCCGCGATATCGTGCACCAGCGCGCTGTGATACTGGCGGAAGACGGCGAAGCCTTCGCTCTCGGCCAGTTTATCGAGAATCGCGATGGCGCCCATGGTGTCGCCGTCGGCGACCTGCAGCCACGCCTGCAGAAGGGGAACCAGGAGCGTGTTGTAGCCATCCTTGGGCAACGCCTCGAGGCGGCCTCGCGCCGCCACCGTGTCGCCCCGCTTGATCGCGTCGACCATGAGCGCGACGCCGCCGATCGAATCTTTCGGCCGAACATCGACCATGCGCCGGGCGATCGCCATCGCCTCGACCTCGCGCCCCTCGGCGTTGACCGCCAGGAAGGCTTGGCGCAGCAGGTCGAGATTGTCGGGATCCTCGGCGAGCGCTTGCGAGAAATACTTGGCCGCCGCGTCCATGTCGTTGTCGCGCCGCGCCAGCTTGCCGGCCAGATAGCTGCCGAGCGGTGAATCGATCTCGACCGGCTCCGCCTTGACCGGCGCGGGCATCGGCTCGGGCGTCGCCTGCGCCACTTGGGGCGGCTTGTTCTGCGGGCAGGCCGCGAGCAAAAGCGCCGCCAGGGCGACGATGGCGGTCGGCCGCGGGGCCAGGCAGCCCGGATGGGTCGGGGTGTCGGTCACGATTTCAATCCTTGAACGCGGCAGGGGCCACGCGTCTTGTACATGAAAATACCACCGCTTGGGGCCCTTTGGGTATCATTTAAAAGGTATCGGCCGCCAGGCAAGTCGCCGTCGAAAGCGCGGCGTCTTGGATCGCCGCTCACATGTTCGGATAGTTCGGCCCGCCGCCGCCCTCGGGCGTCACCCAGTTGATGTTCTGGGTCGGGTCCTTGATGTCGCAGGTCTTGCAGTGCACGCAGTTCTGCGCGTTGATCTGCAGCCGCGGGTTCGAACCGTCGTCGTCGCGCAGGATCTCGTAGACGCCGGCCGGGCAGAAGCGCTGCTCGGGCGCGTCGTAGAGCGCCAGATTGGTGTCGATCGGCACCGCATCATCAGCGAGCTGCAGGTGGACCGGCTGGTCCTCTTCATGCATCACGCCCGAAATGAAAACCGAAGAGTTCTTGTCGAAGCTGACCACGCCGTCGGCTTTGGGATAGTCGATCTTGCGGCATTCGCTCGCCGGCTTGAGGCTGGCGTGGTCGGGGTGGTGGCGGAAGGTCCAGGGCGCGCGGCCGCGCAGGATGTAGGTATCGAGCGCGGCATAGGCGAGGCCGCCCCACAGGCCATGGCGGAAGCCCGGCCGGATGTTGCGCACGTGGTAGAGCTCGTCATGCGCCCAGGAATTCCTGAACGCCGCCTCATAGCCATCGAGGGTCGCGTCGCCGCCGGTGCCGAGCGCCTCGAAGGCGGTCTCGGCGGCGAGCATGCCGGTCTTCATCGCGGTATGCGTCCCCTTGATCTTGGGCACGTTCAAGAATCCCGCGCCGCAGCCGATCAGCGCGCCGCCGGGGAACGTCAGCTTGGGGATCGACTGGTAGCCGCCCTCGTTCAGGGCGCGCGCGCCGTAGGCGATGCGCCGGCCGCCTTCGAAGGTGGGCCGGATCTTGGGGTGCGTCTTGAAGCGCTGGAACTCGTCGAACGGGCTTAAGTGCGGGTTCTGGTAGTCGAGCCCGATGACGAAGCCGACCGACACCTGATGGTCCTCGAGATGGTAGACGAACGAGCCGCCATAGGTACCGGCATCGAGCGGCCAGCCGATGGTGTGGACGATCGTACCCTGGCTGTGGCGCGCCGGATCGACCTCCCACAGCTCCTTGATGCCGATGCCGAAGGTCTGCGGATCGGTGTCGGCGCGCAGGTCGAACCGCTCGAACAGGCCCTTGGTCAGCGAGCCGCGGCAGCCCTCGGCGAACAGCGTGAAGCGCGCATGGAGTTCGATGCCCGGCTCGTGGTTCGGCTTGGCCGAACCGTCCTTGGCGATGCCCATGTCGGGCGTCGCGACGCCGCGCACGCGGCCGTCGTCGGCGTAGAGCACCTCGCCGGCCGGAAAGCCCGGGTAGATCTCGACGCCGAGCGCCTCGGCCTGCTCACCGAGCCAGCGGCAGAAATTGCCGAGGCTGACGATGTAGTTGCCGTCGTTGTGCATCTGCGGCGGCGTCGGCAGCGAAATGCCGCCCTTTTCGGTGAGCAGCAGGAAGCGGTCGTCGCCGGCCGGCGTGTCGAGCGGCGCGCCGCGCTCCCGCCAGTCAGGCATCAGCTCGTTCAGGGCGCGCGGCTCGAGCACCGCGCCCGACAGGATATGCGCGCCGACCTCGGCGCCCTTCTCGAGGACGCAGACCGAGACCTCGCGGCCCTCGGCCTCGGCCAGCTGCTTGAGGCGGATCGCCGCGGCCAGCCCCGACGGGCCGGCGCCGACGATGACCACGTCGTATGCCATGAATTCGCGTTCCATCGCCCCCTCCCGAGCAGACCGAAGATCAAAAGCATAATCCGATCGATTGGGTTCGGTAGGATTATGCCAGCCCGCGACTGCGGGCCGCCGCCCCTGCGGCGAAAGCAAGCGCGGCGATTGAGCGCAGGTCAGCTTTACGCAGTAAAGATGACCGCACAAAGGTCTAGCCCGAGGTTATGCCGCCCTTACCCCGGCCGGTCAATCGCCGTCATGCGCCGGCCTCGCTGGTGGTGCGTTAGGGGCCGTGATAAGTTCGCCGCATGACCGCCCAGCCACGCCCCGAAGACCTTCTGGACTGGTATATCGAGACCGGCGCCGACGAGGCGATCGGCGACACACCGGTCGACCGATTCGCGGCCTCGAAAGCCGGGACGCAGCGCGCCGCGCCACCCGCCGGCGCCAAGCCCGCGGCACCGCGCGCGCCGGCCGCGCCGCCGGCCGCGACGGCGACGCGCGAGATCGCCGCCGCCTGCGACACGGTCGAGGCGCTGGTCGCGGCGATCCAGGATTTCGACGGCTGCGCGTTGAAAGAGACCGCGACCAACACCGTAATCGCCGACGGCAATGCGGAAACGGCGCGGGTGATGTTCGTCGGCGAGGCGCCCGGCGCGGCGGAAGACCGCCGCGGCCTGCCCTTCGTCGGGCCTGCCGGACAGCTCCTCGACCGCATGCTGGCGGCGATCGGCATGGACCGCGCGACCGCCTACATCTCGAACATGATCTTCTGGCGGCCGCCCGGCAACCGCACGCCGACCGCCGACGAGATCGCCATGTGCCTGGCCTTCACCCAGCGCCATATCGAGCTGGTCGCGCCCGAGGTGCTGGTGCCGATCGGCGGCATTTCGGCCAAGGCGCTGCTCGGCCGCGCCGAGGGCATCACCCGGCTGCGCGGTACCTGGCACAGCTACCAGAGCCCCGGTCTCGCGGAACCGATCCCGGCCATCGCGACCTTCCACTCTGCCTATCTGCTGCGCCAGCCGGCCAAGAAACGCGAGGTCTGGTGCGACCTGCTGGCCATCAAGGCCCGCCTCGACGAGGCCGACGCGGCCTGATCCCGGCCGCCGCCAACGACGCGCTCGCCACCGTCTTCAGCCTCCCGATGCTGCTGGTCGCCACGCGCTGTTTCGAATTCGGCGTCTGACGACGCGGTCAGAGCCCGCCTTTAGGCGCGACCCGACTCTCATGGCGAGCTGGACCCATGCGCATCGCGTGATCAATTTTCGCCTTGCTCATTGGTGTGACGCCGCCACGAAAGATTGACCAGGGGTACCGGATAAATGGTTCGAGAGGTAGGCTGCCTACGGCAGCGTCCTGGCGACGCGGAGACCAAGATCATTGCGCCGTCTGGCAGCCCAAACTCTATCGAATTTGCGGGCCGAATGCCTCGACACGATTCGAAGTAACCGTCACGACAAGATAAGAATTGTCAAAATAACATCAACATCTTTCCAATCTATTCCAAATAATCATTAAAACACGTAAGCAACATTTTTGCAACTCTAATTCCGATTTTGCTTGGCATACTATTATAATTAAATACTCCGTAACTTGGCGCATACTCTTTAAATTTCCGTGCTGGTAAATATAGCTGCATATTCGACATCCAACACTCGCACACTTCTTTCCCAATTCCCTCAAGATCCAATTCGTTCAATTCATAAATACATTGATTCTTCGTGGCTCTTAGTGCACCAGATGATATTCGGTCGGATGACGGCTCAACCCGAAATGTGCGCACTTCCCGGTCGGCATCCCTTATTTTATCCTTCACCAATCTGATTTGCTCTATTGTGGAATTTTGATCTAAACGGCCCAGATACTTAACAATATTTCTTGTCCACTGCTCAACTTCCCGAGCTCTCTTTGCTCTTGTCATATTCTGAGTGGGCGGCGGCACAACGGCGGCGGTCTGTGCATCCTTGAGTTTCTTTGCCGCTCGGCGTTCCTTCTCGGCGGCAACGCGCTCGGCTTCCTTGCGTCGGGCTTCTTTGGCAGCTTTGCGCTTGGCTTCTTCCGCCGCCTTGCGTTCGGCGTCGCGGCGTTCGGCTTCCCTGCGCTGTGCTTCCATAATAGCCGTCAATCTTGCACGGGCGAGCGCGGCGAAGTGACCTTCGGGGTGCTGCCGCAGATAGGCTTCGTAATCGACGGGGTTCGGGCTGTCCTTGATCGACTCCCAAAACGCGAGGTCTAGACCAGCGGGCTCGGGTGCCGGTGCCGGCGTGACGAGGTCGCGCTTTACCCTCGCTCGCTCCGCGAAATGCTGATCGGGAAAGTTCGCGAGGAATGTCACGAAGTCAGCGTGATCGGAAGAGTTGGCGATGCTCTCCCACGCTGCAAGCTCACCCGGATCGATCTGCTTGATCAGGGCCCCGAAGACGAAGGCGGTCTCGCCCTTGTACTCCATGCGGTACCAGTTCGTGTCCTTGACCTTGCCGGTCACCGCGACGGCATCGTCGCGTGACAGTCGCCCGACGCGGCTGGACTCGGTGGTCGGCTCGGCGCGGACATTCGAGGTCTTGAGCGCCACGAAGGTCGCGTCCATTTCCTCGACCTGGATGCTGGGCTCTGGCGGTGGAATGATTGCCGCGGTCTGTGTCTCCTGCCTCGAAGGCGCCTTCAGTGCATCACGCTTGAGCGTCGCTATGTTTGCGAACGCCCCGTTTGGATAGCTCTGCAAATATGCCTCAAACATCGCGGGATCCGTGCTGTTCTGGATTGACTGCCAGAACACGGTCTCCTGTTGCGTCGCTGCGGCGGTATCGCTGGTCGCCGACACCTCGGGCGCCTCCACCGTGACCGCTACGCTGACGCGGAAATAGAAGTCCGCCCCCGTCATCGACGACTCTTCCCACGGCGTCTGCTTGCCCTTGGTCTCCTCCCTCACGGCGTCGCGCACCAGCTTGAACACCTTCTCGGCTGGCAGACCGGGCGTTTGCATCACCCGTGACAGGGCCAGCGTGTACGGGCTGTTCGCGCCGTCACCGTCGACCGCGACGTCGCCCGGCCCGGTCGAGTAGGCGACGAGGCTGCCGGTCGGCGCGTTCATCTTGGCCAGGCCGCGCAATTGCGAACGGAAGCTCCGCGTCATCGGGTTGTTGCGGCAGGCGTCGAGGATTACGAAGTTCACCCGGTTGCCGGCGAACTCCATCTGCCCGAGCACCCAGCTGGCGCCGACCGCCTCGATGGCGACGTGGCGCTCCCTCTCGATCTCGGCGTTCAACGGGATGAGGTAGTTCTGGCCTTCGACCTGGACGCCGTGGCCGGCGTAGTAGAACAGGCCGACGGCATCCTTGCCCGCCGCTTCGAGCCGGTCGCCCAACTCGAAGATGGCGAGTTTCATCTCTCTCTGGTTGGCATCGACGCGCTCGATGACATCGAAGCCGAGCCCGCGCAGCGTCTCGGCCATGAGACGCGCGTCGTTGGCCGGGTTTGCCAGCGGTGCGTCGGCGTACGCGCTGTTGCCGATGACCAGCGCGACGCGCGGCTCGGGCACCGCCGCTGTCGCAATGTTCATCGCGCCGAATAGAACGAGGACCAGCGCGACGGCTGCTGCCAGACGTTTCATCGCATCGTCCTCAACCGGAATTGGCAGTCTACCACGGCGCCCTAAGAGCGGCCAACCGGCGCATCGCCGGCTTGCCGCGGCACGGGCGAGGCCTTATGATCGCCGCGGCGGGACGATAACAACGGGGCGAAATGCCGGTGAGTATGGCTGCTGCCCGGCGCCTTCGGTGGTGGGTGCTTCGGGCCTTTTTTGTGGCGATCCTGGGGGGACTCGCGGGCGGTGAGGCGACCGCCGAGCCATCGGTGCTGCGCGTCGCCGTGGCGCCCGACGGCACCGACGGCGTGGAACGCGAGGTCGCCCTGCCTGGCGTGCTCGGCGCGCGCGATGTCGAGCGCTACAAACGCATCTTCGAGGTCCAGGAAATCGGCGACTGGCACGCCGCGAACCACGAGATCGAGCAGCTCGACGATCGCATCCTGATGGGCCATGTCATGGTCCAGCGCTACATGCATCCGACCGCCTACCGCTCGAAGTTCAAGGAGCTCAGCGACTGGTTGGAGGCCTACGCCGACCACCCGCAGGCCAAGCGCGTCTATCGCCTGGCGATGCGCCGCAAGCCGGCCGCGGCGCGCGCGCCGCGTAAGCCGGTGCTGCCGATCCAGCCCAAGCTCGACAATGGCGAGGCGGCGCCGAAGACCGGCTACAAATCGCCGCGCAAGCCGACCAAGGCGCAGCGGGGCAAGCTGATCGCGATCATCAAGGACATGCGCCGGCACATCCGGCGCGGCCAGGTGAAGCGCGCCGCCGTACACCTGTGGGCGGCCGACTTCAAGGGTCTCGCCGACGAGTTCGAGTTCGACACGCTAAGGCGCGATATCGCGCATGGCTTCCTGATTACGGGCGACGACGCCAAGGCGTTCGAGTATGCCGACGCGAGCGCCCAACGCTCGGGCGAAGCGGTCCCACTGGCGCATTGGACGGCGGGACTCGCCGCCTACCGCCTCGGCGAGCTCGACGCCGCGCGCGAGCATTTCGAGGCGCTCGCCCGCTCCGACGTCGCCGCGACCGAAACGATTGCCGCGGGCGGTTACTGGGCGGCGCGCGTTAACCTGATCACGCGCAAGCCGCAACGTGTCAGCCGATTCCTCAAGATCGCCGCGACCGAGCCGCGTAGCTTCTATGGCCTGCTCGCGCTGCGCGCGCTGGCAGAGGATCCTGGTTTCACCTGGCAGGCGCCGCGGCTGACCGAGCGCGACCTCGAGATCGTGCGCCGCGTGCCCGCCGCGATCCGTGCCTTGGCGCTCGCGCAAGCTCATCAACACGAGCGCGCCGAGTTGGAGCTGCGCCGGCTCAGGGCCGACGCCAGTCCTGCGCTCGGCAGGGCGATGCTCGCGATCGCGACGCAGCTTCGGCTGCCGGCGGCCCAGCTACGCATCGCCAGATCGCTCAGTAGATTGGACGGACGACGCCACGACGGCGGGCTCTACCCGCTCGCTGCCTGGGTGCCCGAGGGCGGCTACCGGGTCGACCGCGCCTTGATCTATGCGCTGATGCGCCAGGAATCGCAGTTCAACGCGCGCGCCAAGAGCCGCGCCGGCGCGCGTGGCCTGATGCAGCTGATGCCGTCGACCGCCTCGTTCATCTCGGGCGACCGGCGCTACCGCAAGAGCCACAGGAACAAACTGTTCGATCCGGCGATCAACATCGAGCTCGGTCAGACCTACATCCTGCACCTCGCCGCGCAGCCCGAGATCGCCGACAACCTGTTTTACCTGGTCGCCGCCTACAACGGCGGACCGGGCAACCTGAACAAGTGGCGCCGCCGCCAGGCGCAGGACGACGACCCGCTGCTGTTCGTCGAGACCCTGCCGTCGCGCGAGACGCGCGGCTTCATCAAGAGCGTGTTCACCAACTTCTGGGCCTATCGCGCACAGCTCGGCCAGGCGACGCCGTCGCTCGACGCCGTCGCCGGCGGTCGCTGGCCGACCTATGTGCCGCTCGACCCGACATCGGTCGCCGTCAATGCCGGGAACTGAGAGCGGCCGGCCCTTCATCCCGGTCAACATCGCGGTGCTGACCGTTTCGGACACACGCACCGAGGCCGACGACACCTCCGGGCAGACCCTGGTCGATCGCATCGCGAACGCCGGCCACAAGCTGGTCGACCGCGCTATCGTCACCGACGACGAGGCCGCCATCGTCGCCCGGCTCGGGGCCTGGATCGCCGATCCGGATGTCGACGTCGTCATCGCCACCGGCGGTACCGGACTGACCGGGCGCGACGTCACGCCCGAGGCGTTCCACGCGGTCTACGAGAAGGAAATCGCCGGCTTCGGCGAGCTGTTCCGCATGATCAGCTTCCAAAAGATCAAGACCTCGACGATCCAGTCGCGCGCTACCGCGGGCGTCGCAGGCGGCACCTATCTGTTTGCCCTGCCCGGCTCGCCCGGCGCCTGCCGCGACGGCTGGGACGAGATCCTCGAGGCCCAGCTCGATTACCGCCACAAGCCGTGCAATTTCGTCGAGCTGATGCCCCGGCTCGAGGAGCACCGCAAGAGCTAGCCTGGGATTCTCACCATGACGGCAAAGGGCGTCGTCGCCTGCGGCAACCCGATCACCGCCGATACCGCCGCCGAGGTGCTGCGCGAGGGCGGCAATGCGTTCGACGCGGCGCTCGCCGCGATGTGCGCGGCCTGCGTCGCCGAGCCGGTGCTGTGCTCGCTCGGCGGCGGCGGCTTCCTGCTCGCCCGGCCGGCCGAAGGCGAGTCCCGGCTCTACGACTTCTTCACCCACACGCCGGCGGACCCGCGCCCGGCCGACGAGATCGAGTTCTACGCCAAGCACGCCGACTTCGGGCCGGCGCGCCAGGAATTCCACATCGGCATGGGCTCGATCGCCGTGCCGGGCCTGGTCAAGGGGCTGTTCACGGCGCATGACGAACTCGGCTGGATGCCGATGCGCCGCATCGTCGAACCGGCGGCGGCGCTGGCGCGCGACGGCGTGGCGATCGAGCCGTTGCAGGCGCGCATCTTCGAGTTCATCGGCGCGATCTATCTGGCGACCGAGGCATCGCGCGCCCTGTTCGGCAGCGCGCTCGAGGACGGCGCGCTGTTGCAGGCCGGCGAGCGCTACCGCGCGCCCGACTTCGCCGACGCGCTCGAAGCGATCGCCCGGGAAGGCGCGGACCTGTTCTACCGGGGCGATATCGCCGCGCGCATCCTGAGTGATTGCCGCGACAACGGCGGTCATCTGACCCGGACCGACCTCGACGCATACCGAGTAGCGCGGCGCGCGCCGTTGATTTGGCGCTACCGCGGCGCCGAGATCGCGACCAACCCGCCGCCGTCGTCGGGCGGCGTGCTGATCGCCTTCGCGCTCGGCCTGATCGAGCCCGCCGACTTCGCGGCGGCCGGCTTGGGCAGCGCCCAGGCGCTCGGCTGGCTGGCCCGCGCCATGCGCCAGACCAACCGCGCGCGGATCGAGCGCCACATCCACGACCTCGCCCACGACGAGGTCGCCGCCGATCTGCTGGCGCCCGAGCTGATCGCCGCCTACCGCGATGGCGTGATCGGCGCGCCGCCCGCGACGCGCGGCACGACGCATATCAACGTCATCGACGGCGCCGGCAACGCGGTGGCGCTCAGCGTCTCGAACGGCGAGGGTTCGGCTTATATCGTGCCGGGCACCGGCATCATGCTGAACAACATGCTCGGCGAGGAAGACGTCAACCCGACCGGTTTCCACAACTGGCCGCCGGCACGGCGTATGTCGTCGATGATGGCGCCGTCCATGCTGCGCGATGCATCGGGACGGGTCACCGCGTTGGGCAGCGGCGGCTCGAACCGCATCCGCACCGCGCTGCTCCAGGTCCTGGTCGGGCTGATCGACTTCGAGATGGCGCTCGACGCCGCCATCCATGCGCCGCGCCTGCACCTCGAGGACGATTTGTTGAACGTCGAGGCGGGCTTCGCGCCCGAAGCGGTCGCCGCGCTGACGCGCGAGTTCCCCGAACAGAAACCCTGGCCGCCCGGCAACATGTTCTTCGGCGGCGTCCACGCCGCCTCGGTCGACCAGGCGCTCAAATCCTTCGTCGGCGCCGGCGACCCGCGCCGCGGCGGTGTGGCGGTCACGCTCTAGCGCACCCGTCGATCGAGGCAACGCGCAGCAATGACCGTGACGTAATACTTACCAATTGGTGACAAACACGATAATTAAGGGGACGTGATGCTTAATTCAAACCAATTACATATACTGTCACCATATAAATAAGTATCACGTCCCCGTAATTATTCTACTAATTGTTCTTGTTTAATGATTTCCCTTGGTTTTGGCACGTCCCCCGAATTTGAGGCGTCGCGGCATTCTCGCGCACGATCTCGCCACCGCCGATAATCGGCGCCTTCGTCGATGTCGGCGCGTTGCTCGAGAAGCGCGATGCGGAAATGACCGGGCACCGTCGCCAGCGTGTCGGCCAGCGCGTGTTCGGTCGACCAGCGGACGCCCCTGAACAGGCCGCGCGGCGGCGGGCGGCGGCGGGCCAGGCCGATCAGCCAGTAGCCGCCGTCGGTCGCCGGGCCGAACACCGCGTCGGCCGCGCCCAGTGCGTGGAAGGCGCGTGCGACCTGCCCGGCGTCGAGTTCGGGCATGTCGGTGCCGACGATGATTGCCGGACCCGGTGGCAGGCGCCCAAACGCCCGCACCATGCGCGCGCCGAGATCGCCCGGGCCTTGCGCGATGCGGGACAGTTCGTTGGGCCAGAAACCGGCGCCCGTGAACCGGTCGGGCGTCACGGCGAGTCCGGTGCGCCAGCGCGCGTCATTCGCGACGCGGCCGAGGACGCGCGTCGTGCAGCCGCGGTAGAAGCGCCACGCCGCGAGCGCGCCGATGTCGGCGGCGAGCCGCGTCTTGACGGCGCCCAAGCGCGGCGCGCGCAGGAAGACCACCAGGTGGCGCGCCGGCCTCACCCGTAGAGGCGCGCGATGGTGCGCGTCGGCAGGCCGGCGAAATAGAGCCCGAGGCACGCCAGGTTGCGCGCCGAACGCCTCAGGTAGCCGGCGCGCCGGTAGCGCTCGGCCGAGGTCACCGCGGCGGCGTCGAGCAGTGCCAGCCGCGCGCGGCCAATGCGCCGGACCAGCTCGACGTCCTCCATCAGCGGCAGCGGCCGGAAGCCGCCGAGCGCGTCGTAGAAGGTGCGTGCAATCAACAATCCCTGGTCGCCATAGGGCAGCGCCAGCGCGCGGCTGCGCCAGGCGACGACCGCCTCGAGGCGGCGCGCCGCCGGCGTCGCGTCGTCGAGCGTGAAGCGGAAGGCGGCGGCGCGTGCCGCGTTGCCGGGGTCGGCGATGAAGCCGCGCGCCGCCTCGGCCCAGCCCGGCGCAAGCCATGTGTCGGCATGCAGGAACAAGAGCCAGGGCGCCGTGACCAGGGCCGCGCCGGCGGCGAGCTGTGCGCCACGGCCGCGCGCGGTGTTGATGACGCGGGCGCCGTACCGTGCCGCGACCGCGCGCGTCGCGTCGGTCGAGCCACCGTCGGCGACGACGATCTCGCCGACCAGCGATCCGCCGTGATCGAGTGCCGCGAGACAGTGGCCCAGGCCGGCCGCCGAACCGAGCGTCGGGACGACGACGCCGAGCGACGACTCAGGCGGCACAGAAGATGTCCTCGACCAGCGTCACCCAATAGCGCGCGCCGATCGGCAGGATGTCGTCGTTGAAGTCGTAATGCGGGTTGTGGCACTCGACCGCGTGATCGCCCTCGCCGTTGCCGATGAACAGATAACAGCCGGGCCGCTCAAGCAGCATGAACGAGAAGTCCTCGCTCGCCATCATCGGCAGTCCACCGGCGCCGACGTTCTCGGCCCCGACGGTGCGAATCGCGGCCTGGCGCGCGATCTCGGTCTCGGCCGCATGGTTGATGGTCGGCGGATAACCACGCTCGTATTCGACCTCGGCGGTCGCGCCGTGTGCCTGGGCGACGCCCTCGGCGATGCGCCGGATCGAGCCTTCGATCTCGTCCTGCAGCTCGACCGTGAAGGCGCGCGCGCTGCCGACCATCTCGGCGGTCTCGGGGATCACGTTGCCGGCATTGCCGGCGCGCAGCACGGTGGTGCTGACGACGACTGAGCAGAGCGGGTCGACGCGCCTCGCGGCGATGGTCTGCAGCGCGACGATGATCTCGCTCGCGATATAGACCGGGTCGACCGCGTAATGCGGGTACGCGGCGTGGCCGCCGACGCCGGTGATCTTGACGCGGTATTCGTCGGCCGCCGCCATGACCGGCCCCGCGGCGACCGAGAAGTGGCCGGCCGGCAGGCCCGGCATATTGTGCATGCCCCAGACGCTCTCGACCGGGAACTTTTCGAACAGGCCGTCCTCGATCATGTATTTGGCGCCGCCGTACATCTCCTCGGCGGGCTGGAAGATGAAGTGGATGGTGCCGTTGAAGTCGCGGTTCCGGGCCAAGTAGCGCGCCGCGCCGAGCAGCATGGTGGTGTGGCCGTCGTGGCCGCAGGCATGCATCTTGCCGTCGTGCTGCGAACGGTGGTCGAAGGTGTTGAGCTCATCGACGGGCAGCGCGTCCATGTCGGCGCGCAGCCCGATGGCGCGGTTCGAATCGCCGGCGCGCAGCGTGCCGACGACGCCGGTCTTGCCCAGGCCGCGATCGACATCGAGGCCCCAACTCGCGAGCTTCGCGGCGACGATGTCGGCGGTGCGCACCTCCTCGAAGGCGATCTCAGGGTGGCGGTGTATGTCGTGCCGAATTTCGATCAGCTCGTCATGAAGCTCGGCGATTCGATGCTCGGTCGACATGGCTGCCCTCGCTATCCCTGAAATCCGACGCATTTCACAGGAATGTAGCGCAAAGCCGCGCGACCGCCCGAAGTTTGTTGGTTGTTGTCGACGTTCTCGTCGAATTGTTCTTGTAATGTTCGCATTGCCAACCTATAACGATGCCATGCAGACGGCGACCCCCCGCCTCTACCGCAAGGGCCGCGGCGCGGTAAGCAACGCCGACGGGCGTTTCGAGCCGACGACGCGCATCGCGCTCGACGACGGCTGGGGCGGGCTCGACGCCGAGCCGGCGCCGCTGCGCACTACTGTCCAGCACGACCGGACCAAGAGCGTGATCACACGCAATGCGTCGCCCGACGTGCCCTTCGATCGCTCGATCAACCCCTACCGCGGCTGCGAGCACGGCTGCGTCTACTGCTTCGCGCGGCCGACCCACGCCTTCCTCGGCCTGTCGCCCGGCCAGGACTTCGAAACGCGGCTGTTCGACAAGCCCGACGCGCCCGCGCTGCTGGCCGATGAACTGCGCCGGCCGAACTACCGCTGCGCGGTCATCGCGCTCGGCACCAGCACCGATCCGTACCAGCCGATCGAGCGCGAGCGGCGCATCACGCGCGGCATCCTCGAGGTCCTTGCGGCGTTCAACCACCCGGTCGGCATCGTCACCAAGGGCGCCATGGTGACGCGCGACATCGACATCCTGGCGCCGATGGCGGCCAAGGGGCTGGCCAAGGTCTATGTCTCGGTGACGACGCTCGACCGTGGCCTCGCCCGCCGCCTCGAGCCGCGTGCATCGACGCCAACGCGGCGTCTCGAGGCGGTGCGCGAACTCGCCGCGGCGGGTATCCCGACGGGCGTGCTGGTGGCGCCGATCATCCCGGCGATCAACGACGGCGAGATCGAGGCGATCCTCGATGCCGCGCGCGACGCCGGCGCGTCGTCGGCGAGCTACGTGCTGCTCCGGCTGCCTTACGAGATCAAGGACCTGTTCACCGAATGGCTCGCGGTCCACGCGCCGCTCAAGGCCGACCACGTCATGAGCCTGGTGCGGCAGTCGCGCGGCGGCCGCGCCTACGACGCGACCTGGGGACGGCGCATGAAGGGCACCGGACCTTACGCCGAGATGATCGGCCAGCGATTCCGCCTGGCCTGCCGCCAGCGCGGCCTGGGCGCACGCGACACCACGCTCGACACCACGCTGTTCCGCCCGCCGCCCCGCGCCGGCGACCAGCTTTCGCTGCTCTAACACGTTGTCTGATCGGTCAGCATCTGTCGGATTCTACCAGCCCGCGACCGCGGGCCGCCGATCGTTCGGCGGAAGCATGCGCGGCGATTGAGCGCAGGTCACCTTTACTGGCAAAGGTGACCGCACATAGAACTAGTCACCGCTTAGGCTAGGCCGCGCGGGGCTCCGCCGTGCTACACTCGGCGGCGTCATGGAGGTCCATCACTCACTCACCTTTATCGCGCTGGTCGCGGTCGCCGCGTTGATCTGCGGGCTGGTCATGGCGCGTCTCAAGCAACCGGCGATCGTCGGCTACATCCTGGCCGGCGTGCTGCTGGGCCCGTCCGGCCTCGCCCTGGTCGAGGACCGCGAGCAGATCAACGAGCTCGCCGAGCTCGGCGTCCTGATGCTGGTCTTCCTGATCGGCATGGAGCTATCCCTGCGCGCCTTCATCACGGTGCTGCGCATCGCGCTCTTGGGCACGCTGCTGCAGATCGCCATCTCGCTGGCGGTCACGCTGGCGCTGTCCCAGCTGCTCGGCTGGCCGATCGGGCTCGCCGTGCTGCTCGGTTTCGTCATCGCGCTGTCGTCGACCGCGGTCGCGATCAAGATGCTCGAGGACATCGACGAGCTGCGCAGCGATATCGGGCGGCGCTCCGTCGGCATCCTGATCGCCCAGGACCTCGCGGTGGTGCCGATGATGCTGACGCTCAACGGCATGGCCAGCGAAGGCGGCTTCGACGTCGTCGCCGTCGTCGTCATCGCGCTCGCCACCGGCTTCCTGGCGCTGTTCGTCTGGTATTTGAGCCGGCGTCAGCGCATCCGCCTGCCGATGAGCCGCTGGGTCGTCGGAGATCACGACCTGACGCCGCTCGCCGCGCTCGCCTATTGCTTCGCCGCGGCGGCGATCTCGGGCTTGCTCGGCCTGTCGGCGGCCTATGGCGCGTTCCTCGCCGGCCTGCTGGTCGGCGCCAGCACCGACCGCGCCACGATGATGCGCGCGACGCACCCGATCCAGGCGGTGCTGCTGATGATCTTCTTCCTCTCGATCGGCCTGTTGATCGACCTCAACTATATTTGGCAGAACCTGGCGAGCGTGCTTGTGCTGTTGCTCATCGTCACGGTCGGCAAGACAGTGTTGAACGTCGGCATCCTACGCTTGCTCGGCGAGCCCTGGCCGCGCGCCTTCCTGAGCGGCGTGATCCTCGGCCAGATCGGCGAGTTCTCCTTCGTCATCGCCGCGCTCGGCCTGTCGAACGGGCTGATCAGCGTCGCCGACCATCGGCTCGTCGTCTCGGTCATCGCGCTCAGCCTGATGATCAGCCCGCTGTGGCTCGACGTCGCGCGCCGCCTGGATGAGTTCGCCACGGCCGGCATTCCGACGCTCAAGGAGTTGCTCGGCAAGCTCTACCCGCGCGAGACCGCGGCCGTGAAGCAGACCACCGACGTCGCGGTCCAGCGCACCCAGGAGATGGTGATCTCGATCGAACGCCGCTCGCGCGGCCGGCTGCCCGGCTGGCTGGCGCGCCTGATGCGCCGTTTCACCCGGCGCCCGGCCGACGACCCCGACGCCGCCTTCGAGGACGACGCCGACGGCGAGGAAAGCGCCGGCAAGACGCCGCGCGCGATCGTCGCGCCGGACGACGATGAGACGACAAAGGCTTCCGGCGACACCGCCTGACTTCGCGCTCGAGAGCGCGCTCGACGGCCCGGTCGCGGGCGTCGACGAGGCCGGCCGCGGCCCCTGGGCCGGCCCCGTGGTCGCTGGCGCGGCGATCCTGGATCCGGCCGATGCGCCCGAAGGCATCGCCGATTCCAAGATGCTGAGCCGGGCGCGGCGCGAAGCGCTCTACGACGCGCTCGCCGGCTGCGCGCGGCTCGGCGTCGGCGTCGCCAGCGTCGCCGAGATCGACCGGCTCAACATTCTCGCCGCGACGATGCTCGCGATGCGCCGCGCAGTCGACGATCTGGGCGTTGTGCCCGGCCATGTGCTGGTCGACGGCAACCGCCTACCAGAGCTGCCCTGCCCGGCCACCGCGGTGGTGCGCGGCGACGCGCGCTGCGTCTCGATCGCCGCCGCCTCGATCGTCGCCAAGGTGACGCGCGACCGCATCATGGCCGACCTGGCGCGCGCCCATCCGGGCTTCGGCTGGGAGCGCAACGCCGGCTACGGCACCGCCGAACACCGTGCCGCGCTCGATGCGTTGGGCGTCACGCCGCACCACCGGCGCAGCTTCGCACCGGTCGCCGCCCGGCGTAGCGAGACTTAAGGTCTGCGGTCTCCGCCAGCGCGTGGCGCACCACCTTCTTCATCGCCGTCGGCAGGGCGTGATCGGCGAAACGGTCGGGTGGGCACCAAACGCCGGCGGGCGCGTCAGTCACCCGGGCGGTCAGCAGCTCGAGCTCGAGACGGAAATGGGTGAAGCCGTGGTGGACGATTCCCGGAAGACGCCGCCAGCGCGCCTTGACCGGCGCATGGCCACGCGCTTCGGCGACCGTCCAGGCGGCCTCGCGCCAGGGCGTCGAGGGCACCTCCATCATGCCGCCGAACAAGCCTTCGTCGGGGCGCCGGCGGAGCAGCACGGCGCCGTCGTCGCGCACCGCCCAGAAGGCGACGCCGCGCCGCGTCGGCCGCGCCCGCTTAGGCGAGCGCCGCGGCAATTCGGCGGCGATGCCACGCCGCCGCGCAAGGCAGGCGCCCGACCAGGGACAGAGCGCGCAGGCCGGCGCGCGCGGCGTGCAGATCGTCGCGCCCAGATCCATCACCGCCTGGGCGTAGTCGCCGGGCCGCATTTGCGGTGTAAGACTTCGGGCCAATTGGCGCAGCTCGGCCTTGGCGCCGGGCAGCGGGTCGCGCACGCCGAACAGCCGCGCCATGACGCGCTCGACGTTGCCGTCGACCACCGTCGCCGGACGATCGAAGGCGATCGCGGCAATCGCCGCGGCGCTATAGGCGCCGATGCCGGGCAGCGCGCGCAGTCCCGACTCGTCACCGGGGAAGCCGCCGCGCGCGGCAACCGCGACGGCGCATTTGTGCAGGTTGCGCGCCCGCGCATAGTAACCGAGCCCCTGCCAGGCGTGCAGCACGTCGTCGAGCGACGCCCCCGCGAGGTCCTCGATGCGCGGCCAGCGCTCGAGGAAGGCGCGGAAATAGGGCGCGACGGTCGCCACCGTGGTCTGCTGCAGCATGATCTCGCTGAGCCAGACGCGGTACGGATCGGCGGTTGCGCCCGGCGGGCCGCGCCATGGCAGGCGGCGCGCGTGGCGGTCGTACCACGCGAGCAGCGCCGCGACGCTCGGGAAATCGCCCGCCGCCGTTTGGGACGTTGACTGAGGCGTCATCGCGTGCCACCAAGTGAGACCCGTCGGCGCCAGTGTGCCACAGACGCCGGCCGGCGGCACGCGAGAGGCGCGATGACAGTGATCAAGCGCGGCGGTGGCCCACGCGGCCTCGCCGCCACCATGCCCAAGGTGACCAAGCCGCTGTTCCGCGCGCGCGGCTTCTACGAGGCGCGTGTCGTCACCGACTGGCCCGACATCGTCGGCGCGCCGCTCTGCGATCACTGCTGTCCGGAACGGCTCGGCCGCGACGGCGCGCTCCACGTCCGCGTCTCGGGCGGCTGGGCGCTCGAGCTCAAGCATCTCGAGCCGTTGGTCGTCGAGCGCATCGCCGGCTATTTCGGTTATCGCGCGGTCACCCGCCTGACGCTGATGCAGGGCCCGCTGCCAGCGCGCTCGAAACGGCGCATCCGGCGCATCCGCCCGCTCGACGACGACGGCGAACGGACGCTGGCCGATTGCCTCGCGGCAACCGACGACCCGGCGCTGCGCGCCTCGCTCGAACGGCTCGGACGGGCGATTCTCGGCGGCAGCGAGACGGTCGACGCGGCGGAGGGCGTCTCGCCACCGGCGAAAAACGGCGCTTGAGCGAGGATTCGCGGGGACGTATACTCCCCGCACATGCAGTAACCAACACATCGATTGTATACCAGTTCTAGTATGTTAGAGAGTCGACAGCGAATCGCAGAAGGGCGCGCGTTCCGACGCAGGGACGCGCTTGTCGTTATCGGTGGCGCGGGGCTCGCGCTCGCCGCGCCCGCGTTCGCGCACCACAGCGCCGGCGGCGGGGACGATTCCGAGATGGTCATGGGCGCGGCCGACGCGCCGGTCACGATCATCGAGTATTCGTCGCTGACCTGCCCGCACTGCGCCACGTTCCACGGCGAGACGCTGCCGCTGATCAAGGCCAATTACATCGACGCCGGCAAGGCGCGCTTGGTGTTCCGCGACTTTCCATTCGACCGTCAGGCGCTGCTCGCCGCGGCGCTCGCGCGCTGTGCGGGCGAGGCGCGCTTCTTCGGCTTCGTCGACGTCCTGTTCCGCACCCAGAAGACCTGGGCGCGCGCGGCGGACCCGGAAGCGGCGCTCGGTCGCATCGCCCGCCTGGCCGGCCTCAAGGAGGACGAAATCACCGCCTGCCTCGCCGACCAGACGCTGCTCGACAGCATCATGCAGTCGCGGCTCAAAGGCAGCCAGGAGTTCGAGATCAAGTCGACGCCGACCTTCATCATCAACGGTGAGAAGGTCGTCGGCGCCCAGCCGTACGAGCAGTTCGAAGAAATCATCGAGCGTCTGTTGTCGCAATCATAGTTTGAGTTTGTACGCGTGCATTTTTCGCGCCTTCGCCTGACCGGGTTCAAATCGTTTGTGGACCCAACCGACCTGCAGATCGAGCCGGGTCTCACCGCTATTGTCGGCCCCAACGGCTGTGGCAAGTCCAACCTCGTCGAAGCGCTGCGCTGGGTGATGGGCGAAAATTCGGCGCGCCAGATGCGTGGCCGCGAGATGGACGACGTGATCTTCGGCGGCAGCGCCAACCGGCCCGGCCGCAACTCGGCCGAAGTCGCCATCCTGCTCGACAACGCCGCGCGCACCGCGCCGCAGGCCTACAACGACCAGAGCGAGATCGAGGTGTCGCGCCGAATCGACCGCGGCGAGGGCTCGACCTATCGCATCAACGGCAGCGAGACCCGCGCACGCGACGTCCAGCTGCTGTTCGCCGACGAGGTCACCGGCGCGCGCTCGACCGCATTGGTCAGCCAGGGCGAGATCGGCGCCCTGATCGCCGCCAAGCCGGCGCAGCGCCGCAGGCTCTTGGACGAGGCCGCCGGCATTACCGGGCTGCACAGCCGCCGCCACGAGGCCGAGTTGCGCCTGCGTGCGGCCGAGGGCAACCTGGAGCGACTCGACGACGTCATGGGCGGGCTCGACGCGCAATACGACGGGCTCAAGCGACAGGCGCGCCAGGCCAACCGCTATCGGCGGCTGAACGAACGCATCCGCGAGACCGAGGCTCTCTTGCTCTATCGCCGCTGGCGCGCCGCCGGCGAGGCGCTGGCCGCCGCCGAACGCGGGCTCGCCGAGATCGAGCAGACCGTCGCCGACGTTCAGGGCGCCGCCGCCGCCGCCGCCACCGCGCAGGCCGAGGCCGCCGCCGCCATGCCGCCGCTGCGCGAGGCCGAATCGGAAGCGCGCGCGCGGCTGCACCGGCTCGAGGTCGCCCAGGTCGAGCTCGAGGCCGAGGAACGCCGCCTGGCCGACGCACGCCAGGCGCTCGAGACGCGGCTTGCCCAGATCGACGCCGACGTCGAGCGCGAGACCGCACTGGCCGGCGACGCCGAGGCCGCGGTCGGGCGCCTCGAGGAGGAACGCACCGCGCTGACCGCCAAGCAGGCCAGCGAGGAAGCCGCCGAGGCGGGCGCCGCAACGGACCGCGACGCGGCCGCCGAGGCGGTCGCCGAGATCGAGCGCCGCGTCGACGGGTTGGCGACCCGGCTGGCCGGCCAGGAAGCGCGGCGCGGCGCGCTGATGCGTCAGATCGAGGCCGCCGAAGCGCGCATCGAACACCTGCGCAGACAGGCCGCCGAGGTCGAACGCGAGATCGCCGCCGCCGAGGACGAGACCGCTAACGCCGTGGCGCTGGCCGACGCCGAAACGGCGCTCGCGACGGCGCGCGACGGCGTCGCCGCCAAGCGCATCGCCGTCGAGGCGGCCGAAGCCGCGCGTAGCGCGGCGCAGACCAACCTGGCGGCCGTCGGCGAGACACTGCAGGCGGCCGAGGCGGCGTACGCCGCGGCGCGCGCCGAAGAGGCCGCGCTCGCCCGCTCGCTGGGCGCCGGGATCGCCGGCGGCTGGTCCGCGCTGATCGACGATATCGAGGTCGAGGCCGGGCTCGAGACCGCGCTCGGCGTCGCGCTCGGCGACGACCTTCTGGCGTCGACCGACGCGGCGGCGCCGGTACATTGGCAAACACCCGCCGCCGACGCCAAGGCGCCGGCGCTGCCCAAGGGCGCGACGCCGCTCGGCGACATCGTCAAGGCGCCGGCGGCGCTGGCGCGGCGCCTGGCGCAGATCGGCGTCGTCGACGCCGACGACGGGCCGCGGCTCCGGAAGAAACTCGCCCAGGGCCAGCGCCTGGTCAGCCGCGACGGCGCCTTGTGGCGCTGGGACGGCCTGACCGTGGCGAGCGAGGCAGGCAGCCCGGCGGCCGAGCGGCTCAGCAACCGCAACCGGCTCGCCGACGCCCGCGCGACGCTCGCCGATTGCGAGACGCGGCGCGACGAGGCGCGGCGCGAGCACGAGGCGGCGCGCGACGCCAACGCACAATCGGCCGCCGACGAGGCCGCCGCGCGCGGCGTGCTGCGCCGCGCCGAGGACGCCTTGGAAGCAGCGCGCGAGACCCGCGCCGGGCTGACCGCCGCCGCCGCCGCGCAAACGACGCGGCGCGCCAACCTGGAAGAGGCCCGGACGCGGCTGGCGGGCGAAATCGCCGAGGCCGCCAAGCTACGCGACGACGCCAAGGCCGATCTCGACGCCATGGTCCCCGACGTCGATGGTCGCGCCGATCTCGATGCGCAGCGCGCCGAGCTGGCCGCGCGACGCGCGCGCCTCACCGAGCGCGACGGCGCCTACAACCGTCTGCACGGCCAGTCCGAGGTCCGGCGCGAGCGGTTGTGGGCGATCGCCGACGAACTGCCGTCGTGGCAGGGCCGCGCCGAGGGCGCCAAGGCGCGTCTCGAACAACTCGCCGAACGGCGCGCCGGGGCGACCACCGAGCTCGAGGCGCTGGCCGACCGGCCGGCGGCGATCGCCGAGCAGCGCGCGGCGTTGTTCGAGCGCCTGGCTGTCGCCCAGAGCGAACGAAAGACCGCGGCCGACGCGGTCGCCGAGGCCGAAACCCGGCTCGCCGCCTGCGACCGCCGCCTCAAGGAGACCGAGGCCGCGGTCGGCGAGACGCGCGAGGAGCGCGGCCGCCGCGAGGGCGCCCTGCGCCAGGGCGACGCGACGCGCGACGAGATCGTCCGCACGATCAGCGAGCGCCTGAACTGCGCGCCGACCGACCTCGCCGGGCTCGCCGGCATCGAGCAAGACGCCGAACTGCCCGACGCCGAGCAGATCGACGCACAGCTCGCGCGGTTCGTCAGACAGCGCGATGCGATCGGGCCGGTCAACCTGCGCGCCGAGGTCGAAGCCGACGACGTCGAGCAGCGGCTCGGCGAATTGCGCAACGAGCGCGCTGACCTGGAGGCCGCGATCATCAAGCTGCGCCAGGCGATCTCGCGGCTCAACCGCGAGGGCCGCGAGCGGCTCGAGACCGCGTTCACGGCGATCGACGCGCATTTCAGCAAACTGTTCACCGGTCTGTTCGGCGGCGGCCGCGCCCATCTCGCGCTGGTCGATTCCGACGACCCGCTCGAGGCCGGCCTGGAGATCATGGCGAGCCCGCCGGGCAAGCGCCTGCAGACGCTCTCGCTCTTGTCCGGCGGCGAGCAGGCGCTGACCGCGCTCGCGCTGCTGTTCGCCGTCTTCCTGACCAATCCGGCGCCGATCTGCGTGCTCGACGAGGTCGACGCCCCGCTCGACGATGCGAACGTCGGGCGGTTCTGCGACCTGGTCGACGAGATCGCGCGCAACTCTGCGACCCGCTTCCTGATCATCACCCACCACCACATCACCATGGCGCGCATGGACCGGCTGTTCGGCGTGACCATGAGCGAACGCGGCGTTTCGCAGCTGGTCTCGGTCGACCTGCGCACCGCCGAGGCGCTGAGAGTCGCCGAAGCAGCCGCCGGCGACTGACCGATAAGTCTTTAATATCAGCTACTTGTGCTGCATCGCATCGCCCTTGACAGGGCCCGTGGCGACACCTAAAGTGCGCCCGCCTTGGGGCACGTTTCCGATGCTTTCGGGAGCGGCCGCGATCACAGGATCGGTCGTCATTGAGCGAGCACAAGCCTCCGCCGTCGCTCGAGGATCTCGAGACCCGGCTCGACCGCGCGCGTGACGCGCAAGCGGACCGCGCCGGCCGGGGTTCGGACGGCAAGGGGATGGGTGCGGTGGGCATCGCCGTGCAGATGTCGATCGAGGTGGTGGCGCCCTTGGGTTTCGGTGTCTTCATCGGCTGGCTGATCGATGACTGGCTGGTGACAGCACCGTTATTTTTGGTTATTTTCTTTTTTCTCGGTGCCGCAGCCGGGGGGCTCAATGTCTATCGCAGGGCGGGGCAACTGCTCGGCGCGGACGCGGAAGAGCCCGGCGGGGACAACGAAGCTGGGCGGGAAGATTAAGGGGCGACGGGGGACGCAGTGGCCGAGAAGACGTTCGACCCGCTATCGCAGTTCGAAGTACACGCGCTGGTCCCGATCGACCTCGGCGGCTTCGACGCATCGTTCACCAACTCGTCGCTGTTCATGGTGCTGGCGATCGCCTCGGTCACCCTGTTCCTGGTCGGCGGCACGCGCAAGCGCGCGATGGTGCCCGGGCGCTGGCAGTCGATGGCCGAGCTGAGCTACGAGCTGGTCGCCAACATGGTGCGCGACAACGTCGGCAGCGAGGGACGCCGCTACTTCCCCTTCATCTTCACGCTTTTCATGTTCATCCTGTTCTGCAATGCGCTCGGCCTGCTGCCGTTCGGCATCGTCGGCCTGCACGGCTTCACGGTGACCAGCCACATCATCGTTACCTTCGCGATGGCGCTGGTCGTCTTCATCGGCGTGACGATCATCGGCATCGTCAAACACAAGCTGCATTTCTTCTCGTTCTTCGTGCCCCAGGGCGTGCCGATGGCGATGGTGCCGCTGCTGGTGCCGATCGAAGTGTTGTCCTATCTGGCGCGCCCGGTGACCCTGGCGCTGCGCCTGTTCGCCAACATGATGGCCGGACACACCATGCTCGAGGTGTTCGCGACCTTCGTCGTATTGCTCGGCGTCTTCGGCTTCGCGCCGTTCCTGATGATCGTGGCGTTGATGGCGCTCGAGGTCGTCGTCGCCGTTCTGCAAGCCTATGTGTTCGCAATTCTGACTTGCCTCTACCTCAACGATGCGCTGCATCTGCATTGAGGCGGTGGCAGGGACTCATCTCACTAGAACCCCACTTAACGGAAAAGGATCTCGATCATGGATGTTGAAGCCGCAAAGTTGATCGGCGCGGGCCTCGCGGTCATCGGTCTCGGTGGCGTGGGCATCGGCATCGGCAACATATTCGCCTCGTTCGTCACCGCGGTGGCGCGTAATCCGGCGGCACAGCCGAAGGTGTTTCCGTTCACCATGCTCGGCTTCGCGCTGGTCGAGGCGGTGGCGCTGTACGCGCTGCTGATCGCCTTCCTGGTCCTGTTCGGCTAGCAGCGGGCGGGGTTCGCCGGTCCGCCGGCGCGCCCGACCGCGTACGACAATGCCGCAACTCGACCCTCACGTCTTCGTGCCGCAACTGGTGTGGCTGGCGATCTCGTTCGTCATCCTCTACCTGTTGTTGGCGCGCCTCGCGCTGCCGCGCATCGGTGATGCGATCGAGGCGCGGCAAGACCGCATCGCGCACGACCTCGACGCCGCGGCGACGCTGAAGACCGAGGCCGAGGCCGTGCTTCGCGCCTATGAGCGCACCATGGCCGAGGCCCGCTCGAAGGCGCAGAGCGAGATTGCCCGGGCCGCCGAGCAGTGCGCCCAGGAGTCGGCGGTGCGTCAGGCCGAGCTCGACGGCCGCATCGCGACGCAGCTCGCCGAGGCCGAGCAAGGCATCGCCGCCGCGCGCGGCGCGGCGCTTGCCAGCGTCGACACGCTGGCCGCCGAAATCGCGCGCGCCGCGACCGAGCGGCTGATCGGTGGCACGCTCGACGAGGCCGCGGTCGCGGCCGCCGTCGGCGCGGCCAAAGGGGAGGCTTGAGCCGTGGCCGAGCTGTTCTCGTCGGGCGCCTTCTGGATCGCCCTCGCCTTCATCGTTTTCGTCGCCGCGACGTGGCGGCCGGTCGGGCGCATGATCGGCGGCGCGCTCGACGGCCGGGCCGACAAGATCCGCGAGCAGCTCGAGGAGGCGGTGCGGCTGCGCGAGGAGGCGCAGGCGCTCTATGCCCAATACGAACGCCAGCAGCAGGCGGCGGTCGCCGAGGCCGAGCAGATCCTGGCCCATGCCCGCGAAGAGGCCGCACGCCAGGACCGCCAGGCGGCCGAGGCGCTCGAGGCTTCGCTCAAGCGGCGCGAGGAACAGGTCATCGAGCGCATCGCCCGCGCCGAGCAGGAGGCGCTCGACGACGTGCGCGCCGCGGCGGTCGACGTCGCCGTCCGCGCGACGCGCAAGCTGTTGGCCGAGACGCTCGACGCCGAGGGCCACGCCGCGCTGATCGACGAGGCCATCGCCGATTTGGACAAGCGGCTGCACTGACGCCCTCGATCACACTGATGTGATGCCTTTTGGGGGCGGGTTTCAAACCCGCCCCTACGTTTTTGGGCGCAGGCGCCGCCTCAGCTCTCGTTGTGCGGCACGTCGATCAGGCGGCGGGTGCCGGCGTCGACGTCATAGACGTGGAAGCTGTTCATCGCGCGGCCATAGAGGTGCAGGCTGACGACCCGGGCGCGGCTCTCCGGCACGCCCGTCTTGTGGATGTGGTCGGGGTTGGGCACGAAGGTCGTCACCGTCCCTTCGGCCAACAGGATGACGCCGCCGCGCGCCAGCACGATGCCCTCATCGACATCGGCCGTGTGGTCGGTGCGGATGTGGTTGCGCTCCTCGAGCACGCCCTCGACGATGCCGACGACGCCCCAGGTGCCGTGGTCGTGCACCGGCGTCCACTGACCGGGCGTCCAGACCAGCGCGTAGAGCGACGGCCCGCCGTCGTCGGCGGCGTGGATCGCGTTGCGCGCATAGTGGTCGGGATCGGCCCGGAAGTGGCGCGCCTCGAGGAACGAACGGTCGCCCATCAAGAGCTGGTGCATCAAGGGCGCGATTTCGAGCACGCAGTCGGCCGGCTCGGCGCGGTTCAGGGCAACGCGCCGCGCGTCGTCGATGAACGCCGGGAGGTCGTATTCGGACACGCCGCCGGCCTCGCCTACTCGGCGGCTTCTTGGTAGGCCGCGATCGGCGGGCAGGTGCACACCAGATGGCGGTCGCCCTGCGCGTTGTCGATACGTCCGACCGGCGGCCAGTACTTGTCCTCGCGTACCGCGTGCAGCGGGAAGAATGCCGCTTCCTTGGTGTAGGGCTTCTGCCAGACACCCTCGAGCAGCAGGTGATGGGTGTGCGGCGCGTTCGACAACAGGTTGTTCTCGGGGTCGGCCTCGCCCGCCTCGAGCGCCGCGATCTCCTGGCGGATCGCGATCATCGCGTCGCAGAAGCGGTCGAGCTCGCGCTTGGCCTCGCTCTCGGTCGGCTCGATCATCAGCGTGTCGGGCACCGGGAACGACATGGTCGGCGCGTGGAAGCCGTAGTCGACCAGCCGCTTGGCGACATCGTCGACCGAGACGCCGCAGGATTCCTTGATCGGACGCAGATCGACGATGCACTCATGCGCCACCATGCCGTTCTGGCCGGTATACAGGATCGGGTAGTGCGGCGCCAGGCGGCGTGCGATGTAGTTGGCGCTGAGGATCGCGACCTGGGTCGCCCGCTTGAGCCCCTCGGCGCCCATCATGGCGATGTAGGCCCAGCTGATCGGCAGGATCGACGCCGAGCCCCAGGGCGCCGCCGCGACCGGTCCGATCGTGCCGTCCGGCCCGGCCGACGGGTTGACGCCGTCGACCACCGGGTGGTCGGGCAGGAACGGCGCCAGATGGGCGCGCACGCCGATCGGCCCCATGCCCGGGCCGCCGCCGCCATGCGGAATGCAGAACGTCTTGTGCAGGTTGATGTGGCTGACGTCGGCGCCGATTTCGCCGACCTTGCAGACACCCAACAGCGCGTTGAGGTTGGCGCCGTCGAGATAAACCTGGCCACCGTGGTCGTGGATGATTTGGCAGATGTCGCGGATCGCCTCCTCGAACACGCCGTGGGTCGAGGGGTAGGTGACCATCAGCGCGGCCAGATCGTCGGCGTGCTCGGCGGCCTTGGCGCGCAAGTCGTCGATGTCGACGTTGCCGTTGTCGTCGCAGGCCACGACGACGACGCGCATGCCCGCCAAATGGGCGCTCGCCGGGTTGGTGCCGTGCGCCGACGACGGGATCAGGCAGACGTCGCGGTGGCCCTGGCCGTTCGCCTCGTTGTATTTGCGGATCACCAGCAGGCCGGCGTATTCGCCTTGCGAACCGGCGTTGGGCTGCAGCGATACGGCGTCGTAGCCGGTCACCTTGCACAGCATCCCCTCGAGCTCCTCGAACAGCTGCTGGTAGCCCTGCGCCTGCTCGAGCGGCGCGAAGGGGTGCATATGGCTGAACTCACGCCAGGTAACGGGCAGCATCTCGGCCGTCGCGTTAAGCTTCATGGTGCACGAGCCCAACGGGATCATCGAGCGGTCGAGCGCGATGTCCTTGGCCGCCAGCCAGCGCAGATAGCGCAGCATCTCGGTCTCGCCGTGATAGAGGTCGAACACCGGATGGGTCATGAAGTCGCTGCTGCGGCGCAGCGTATCGGGAATGCATTCCGGCACCGTGGCGTCGATCTCGTCGATATCGAGCTTGTGATCGGCCTTGGTCGCGAAGACGCGCCACAACGCTTCGAGATCGGCGCGCTTGGTCGTTTCGTCGAAGGCGATACCCAGGTGGTCGGCGTCGACGAAGCGCAGGTTAATGCGTGATTCGCGCGCCTTGGCGGCGAGCCGCGCCGCCTGGCCGGGCACGCGTACGGTCACCGTGTCGAAGAACACCTGGGTGACGATCTCGAAGCCGAGCCGGCGCATGCCGTCGGCGAAGATCTGCGCCATGCGGTGCGCCCTGAGCGCGATCGTCCGGATGCCCTGGGGGCCGTGGTAGACGCCGTACATCGCGGCGATCACGGCGAGCAGCACCTGCGCCGTGCAGATGTTGCTGGTCGCTTTCTCGCGCCGGATGTGTTGCTCGCGGGTCTGCAGCGCCATGCGCAGCGCCGGCTTGCCCTGGGCATCGACCGAGACGCCGATGATGCGCCCTGGCGTCGAGCGCTTGTAGGCGTCACGCGTCGCGAAGAAGGCGGCATGCGGCCCGCCGTAGCCCATCGGCACGCCGAAGCGCTGGGCGCTGCCGACGACGATGTCGGCGCCCATCTCGCCGGGCGGCGTCAGGACGGCGAGGCCGAGGATGTCGGCCGCAACGGTGACCAGTCCCTGGCGTTCGTGGACGTCCTCAATCAGCGCGCGAAAGTCGTGCGTCTCGCCGCTCGAGCCCGGGTACTGCACCAACACGCCGAAGACATCGTGGTCGGCGAGGTCGGCGAACGGGTCGCCAACGACGATCTCGAAGCCGAGCGTGCGGGCGCGCGTCTCGACCACGGCGATGGTCTGGGGATGGCAGTCGCTCGAGACGAAGAAGGTGTCGGACTTGCTCTTCGCGACGCGGTGCGACATGGCCATCGCCTCGGCCGCCGCGGTCGCCTCGTCGAGCAGCGAGGCGTTCGCGAGATCCATGCCGGTCAGGTCGATGATCATCTGCTGGAAGTTCAACAGCGCTTCGAGGCGGCCCTGGCTGACCTCGGCCTGATAGGGCGTGTAGGCGGTGTACCAGCCGGGGTTCTCGAGCACGTTGCGCAGGATGACGCCGGGCAGCGAGGTGCCGTAGTAGCCCATGCCCATCATCGAAACGAAGACCCGGTTCCGTTTCGCCATCTTGCGCAGATACGACAGCATCATGCGCTCGCTCATGGCCGGCTCGAGATCGAGCGGCTCGTCGGTGCGGATTACCCGCGGCACCGCCGCGTCGATCAACGCGTCGAGCGAATCGAGGCCGAACACGCCGAGCATCTCGGCGACCTGTTCGTCGCCGGGACCGATGTGGCGGCGGATGAAGTCGCCGCGCATTTTGATATCTTCGAGCGTACGTCTGGTCTCCGACATCTGTCGTCTCTCCCGTGTTTCCGTCACCGTCCGCGCAACGATCGCACGGCTTACTCGAGGCCGGCGATGTAGCTCTTGTAGGTATCCTCGTCCATCAGGTCGTCGAGCTCGGATGGATCGCTCATCTTGAGCTTGAAGAACCAGCCGTCGCCGGTCGGGTCTTCGTTGACCCGCACCGGGTTGTCGGCCAGCGCGTCGTTGGCCTCGGTCACCGTGCCCGACACCGGCGCATGGACCTCGCTCGCCGCCTTGACCGATTCGATGACCGCCGCGTCGCCGCCCTGGGCGACCTCGGTGCCGACCCCGGGCAGTTCGACGAAGACGACATCGCCGAGCTGCTCCTGCGCATAGTCGGTGATGCCGACGGTGGCGACGTCGTCGCCCTCGGGACGGACCCAATCGTGGCCCTCGGTGAATTTCATCTCGCTCATCTGAGGTAACTCCTTGATTTTCAACCGTGCCAAATTTTCAACCGCGCCAAATTTTCAACCGCGATAGTAGCGTTGTTCGACGAACGGCAGCTTGGTCACCGTGACCGGGTGCAGCTTGCCGCGCACCTCTGCCTGGAGCTTGCGGCCGACGTCGGCGTCGCCCGCCGCGACATAACCCATGGCGATCGGTCTGCCGACCGTGGCGGCGAAACAGCCGCTGGTGACGACGCCGGTCTGGTTGCCGTCTTCGTCGAACAGGCGGGCGCCCTCGCGCACCGGCGCCCGGCCCTCGGGCCTGAGGCCGACGCGCTTGCGCGTCGCGCCACCGGCGAGCTGGCCCATGATGACGTCGGCGCCGGGATAGCCGCCGGGGCGCGCGCCGTCGGCGCGGCGCGCCTTGGACAGCGCCCAGGCGAGCCGCCCCTCGACCGGCGGCGTCGTCGTGTCGATATCGTGGCCGTAGAGGCACAGGCCGGCCTCGAGCCTGAGCGTGTCGCGCGCGCCGAGGCCGATCGGCGCGACCGCGTCGTGGGCCAACAGCGTGTGGGCCAGCGCCAGGGCGGCGTGGCCCGGCACCGAGATTTCGAAACCGTCCTCGCCGGTGTAACCGGACCGCGTGACGAAGCATTCGACGCCGTCGATGTCGACCCGCGCCGCGCTCATGAAGACGAGATCGACGGTGGCCGGCGCGAGCCGCGCCATGACCGCCGCGGCGGCGGGGCCCTGCAAGGCGAGCAGCGCGCGGTCGTCGAGCACCTCGACGTCGCAGCGCCCGTCGAGGTGGCGGCGCAAATATGCGATGTCGGCGTCCTTGCAGGCGGCGTTGACGACGACGAACAGATGATCGCCGGCGTTGGTCACCATCAGATCGTCGAGGATGCCGCCCGCATCGTTGGTAAACAGCGCATAGCGTTGACGGCCGGCATCGAGACCGACGATGTCGACCGGCACCAGGCTCTCGAGCGCGGCCGCGGCGGCGGGGCCGACCAGCTTGACTTGGCCCATATGCGAGACGTCGAACAGCCCGGCCTGGCCGCGCGTGTGGTTGTGTTCGGCAATGATGCCGCCGGCGTACTGCACCGGCATCTGGTAGCCGGCGAATGGCACCATGCGGGCGCCCAGCTCGACGTGCAGGTCATGAAGCTGCGTGCGCTTGATTGGTGAGTGTTGTTGGTCTGCCACACGATCCTCCGACACAGAGCGCCGTCCACCGTCGCCAATGTGGTGGCTGCCCCCTCTGTCGTCGGACCTGAGAGATTCACGCGCTGGCGCGCCGGCGCGGCTTACCCCTTCGGTGAGGCGCGCCTCGCGCGCACCTGCTTTCCAGAGATTCATCCCCCTACGGTCCGGGTGCCTGAGAGTTTCCGGGGCGGTTGCTCCTTCGGCGCCGGCCGCCGCGCGATCGGTGGCCGGTCTCTCCCGCAGGGATCATTTGATGTCTGTCCGCCTTGCCGAGCGGGTCGCCCCGTCCGGCGAAATGATCATAGGCGGTTCCGGGCCGAGGTCAACCACCGCGGCCGCGGCGCAGAAAATCGAGCTGATCTTGGGTCAGTTGGAAGCCGATGATGATGCGGTAGTAACGGGCGTCGGCATTGGGCGCATAGTGGATGCGCTGGCTGACCTCCTCCTGCACCGCGACGCGCGGGCCAAAGCCCGGATACTCGACCTCGACCGGAAAGACCTGCTTGGCGATGATCTTGTCGCCCGGGTTGGTGATCGCGACGAAATAGGCGAACCGGCCGATTTTGCCCTCGGCGGCGGGGCCGCGGGTCAGCCCGACCGTCAGCAGCACTTCGCTGTCGACATAACCGTCGTCGTCGTATTCGCAGGTCGAAGACATTTCGACCACCTCGCCGGTGTACAGCACGTCGGTGAGATCGCGGCCCGGGCCGGGCCGGAACTCGACCATCTCGGCCGCCTCGGACAACACGACGGCGCGCGGGCACGGCAGCTGCGGTCCCGTGTCGAAGACCGTGCAGCCGGCCAGCACGAGGCCGAGAAAAACGACCGAGACGCGGATCATGCCGCGGTCCACCGGGTGTCGGCGCCAGCCAGTGCGCCGCACGCGATCACAGATCCCCGTGGCTGCCGTCGCACAGCGGCCGGTTGCCGGTCTGCTTGCAGCCGCAGAAATAGACAGTCTTCGAGCGGTTGGCGACGTAATGCACCGGCGCAAAGCCGGTGCCCTTGTGCGAGCCGTCGCATAACGGCTGGTTGGCGCTGCGGCCGCAGGCGCACCAGAAGTACGACTTGTCGGCCTCGACATTGACTTGGAACGGGCCCTTCTGGGCAATCACGGCGTCCGGCATGGCACGGTCCCTAAACGGTTTTACTCATCGCCGGCATGTAATAGCTTGGTGCCGCCGCCCGCCGGCGGCGCCGCCGATGGCCTCGCCGGACGGGCGGCACTTTAATCGCCGTCGCCAGCGACGGCAAGCGCCGCACCGCCGGCGCGTGGTGGGGCTGATAGGACGGGTACGGTCGATGGCGGTTTACACCGAGGTCTCGGACCAAGACATCGCGGAATTCCTCGCGGCCTACGATCTCGACCCGTTAATTTCATACAAGGGCATCGCCGAGGGCGTCGAGAACAGCAACTATCTCATGCTGACCGAATCGGTGCCCTACATCCTGACGCTCTACGAGAAACGCGTCGCACCCGAGGACCTGCCGTTCTTCCTGGCGCTGATGGAGCATCTCGCGGTCAACGGCGTGCCCTGCCCGACGCCGATCCGCGGGCGCGACGGCGATGCATTGCGCGAGTTGTGCGGCCGGCCGGCGGCGATCATCAGCTTCCTCAACGGCGTCTGGCCACGGCGCATCTACGCCGAACACTGCGCCGCCCTTGGCGAAGGCATGGCGCGGCTGCACCTCGCCGGCGCCGATTTCCCCATGGCCCGCGCCAACGCGTTGTCGGTGGCCGGTTGGCGCCCGCTGCTGGACGCCTGCGGCACGCGCTGCGACGAGGTCGCCGACGGCCTCGGCGATCTGCTGGCCGCCGAGCTCGACCATCTCGAGGCGAACTGGCCCGACGACCTGCCGGCCGGCGTCATCCACGCCGATCTGTTCCCCGACAACGTCTTCTTCGCCGACTTCCGGCTGACCGGGCTGATCGACTTCTATTTCGCGTGCAACGATTTCCTGGCCTATGACCTGGCGGTCTGCCTCAACGCCTGGTGCTTCGAGCGGACCGGCGAATTCAACATCACCAAGGCGCTGCAGCTGATGTTGTCCTACCACCGCACGCGCCCGCTGGAGGCCGCCGAGCTCGACTTGATGCCGCTTCTCGCGCGCGGCGCGGCGCTGCGCTTCCTGCTGACCCGGCTCTACGACTGGCTCAACCAGGTTCCGGGCGCGCTGGTCAAGCCGAAGGACCCGCTCGAGTATCTCCGGAAGCTGCGTTTCCACCAAAGCGTCGAGGGGCCGTCGGCCTACGGACTGTCGTGACCAACGAGAGCATCGCCGAGGTCTATACCGACGGCGCGTGCTCGGGCAATCCGGGGCCCGGCGGCTGGGGCGCGGTGCTCGGCTGGCAGGGCAAGACGCGCGAGATCTCGGGCGGCGCGGCGGCGACGACCAACAACCGCATGGAGCTGATGGCGGCGATCGCCGCGCTCGAATCGCTCACCCGCCCGGTCACCGTGCGCATCCACACCGACAGCACCTACGTCAAGGACGGCATCACCCAGTGGATCCACCGCTGGAAGCGCAACGGCTGGAAGACCGCGAACAAGAAGCCGGTCAAGAACGAGGACCTGTGGCGCCGCCTCGACGCGGCGCTCGCCCGTCACGACGTCAGCTGGCACTGGGTCAAGGGCCACGCCGGCCATCCCGGCAACGAGCGCGCCGACGCGCTGGCCCGCGAAGCGGTGCCCCGGCCCGGGGACTAGAATTGGTGTCGGTCGGTTCCTACCAGCCCCGCGACCGCGGGCCGCCGACCGTTCGGCCAGTCTTTGTGGGATATAGATTGGCTTGCGCGGCGATTGAGCGCAGGTCAGCTTTACGCAGTAAAGGTGACCGCACAAATCCTTAAATATCGCCGAGCAGCGTGTCGGCGTCGCTGACTTCGAAGCCGCCGCCTTCTTCGACGTGCAGGGCGGTGACCACGCCGTCGTCGACCAGCATCGAGTAGCGCTGCGAGCGCACGCCGAAACCGCGCGCGATCAGGTCGAGCTCGAGGCCGATGGCGCGCGTGAAGTCGGCGCTGCCGTCGGCCAGCATCATGACCTTGTCGCCGGCGTTCTGGTCCTTGCCCCAGGCGCCCATGACGAAGGCGTCGTTGACCGAGACACAGCCGATCGTCGCGACGCCCTTTTCGTTGAAGCGCTCGGCCGCCGCGATGAAGCCGGGCAGATGCTTCGCCGAGCAGGTCGGCGTGAACGCGCCGGGCAGGCCGAAGATGGCGACCCGCTTGGCGCCGAACAACGCATCGGAGGAAATCTCGGCCGGGCCGTCGTCGGTCATGTGGTGCAACGTGGTGGATGGGACTCGATCGCCGACTTTGATGGTCATGGTGACTCCCCCGAAATCGTTTTTAGCGGTGCACGCGCCGGGTATGCGAACGCCGCGCGCCTTAACCTTAGTGTGTTATTCGGCCGATGCAACGGCGCTGCCGGCGCGGTTGAACGCGGCCATGACGACGTCCTCGGTCAACAGCTCGGGCAGCGGCAGGCCGCGTGGCAGCGCCGGCCCGTAAACGACGTTGAACGGAATGCCGTAGCGGCCGAACGCCTCCAAATAGGCGGCGATATCGGCGTTCGGCAGCGTCCAGTCGGCGCGCATCGCGACGATCTGCTCGCTGGCCAGCCGGCGCGCCACCTCACCGCGATCGAGTACCGTCTTCTTGTTGAACTCGCAGGTCACGCACCAGTCGGCGGTGACGTCGACGAACACCGTCTTGCCGGCGGCGACGAGGCGCGCGATCTCGGCGCGGTCGAAGGGTTGCCACAACGACCCGGCGGCGATCGCGAGCCTGCCGGCGGTTGGCTGCGCCAGTTGGCCGGGCGCGACGAAGGCGAGCGCGACGAACAGCGCGATCACGCCACCGGCGATGCCGCGCCTTCCGGCGCCGCGCGCGGCGAACCACAGCACCAGCCCGACGGCAACCATCAACGCGCCGACGGCGAGCGCCGCGGTCATGCCGGCCTGCGCGGCGAGCACGCTCAACAGCCAGATCCCGGTGGCGGCCAGCAGGACGCCGAGAACACGGCGCAGCGTGACCATCCACGGGCCCGGCCGGGGCAGCCGCGCGGCGAGCCCCGGGAACGCCGCGAACGCGAGATAGGGCGCCGCCATGCCGAGGCCCAAGGCGGCGAACACGGCGACGATCTCGAGCGGTCCGCGGGCCAGCGCGAAACTCACCGAGGTGCCGAGGAACGGCGCCGAACACGGCGTCGCCAACAATGTCGCGAAGGCGCCCGACGCAAAATCACCGGACAGGCTGCCCGGCGCCCTGCCAGCGACCGCCGCGCCGCCAATCGACACCGGCAAGTGGACCTCGAACAGGCCCCACAGGTTACAGGCGAACAGGGTGACGACGGCGACCATGGCGACGATGAACAGCGGTTCCTGGAACTGAACGCCCCAGCCAACCGCGTGGCCCGCCGCCTTGAAGCCGGCGACGGCGCCGCCGAGCACCAGGAACGAGACGACGATGCCGGCCGTCGTGGCGAGGAAGCGCATGGTGACCCGGCGCCGCTCGGTGCCGGCCATGCCGATCACGCCCATCACCTTGATCGACAGCACCGGCAGCACGCAAGGCATCAGGTTGAGGATCAGCCCGCCGACCATGGCGAGCATCAGAATCACCGCGAACGCGTCGAGCCGCGGCCCCTCGGCTTCGCCGGCGACGGCCACCAGCGTCTGCTCGACGGCACGACCGCGGTCGGCCAGTGTCACGGTGAAGGACGCGCCGGTCAACGCCGGGGCCTCGCCGCGCGCCGGCGCGGCGAGGCGGAACACCGCCTCACGGCCACCGTCGAGGAGTTCGAGTTCGGGCGCGGCGAAATAGTACCTGTCGCCACCCTCGACGAACACCACCGGCTCGGCGAAGGGTTCGGGCGCGCGCGCGACGACGCGCAGCAGGCGATCCGGCCCCGCGCCGACCGCCTCGACCCGATCGATCGCCGGCCCCGACGCCGTCGGCGGCCCCGGCACCCGCGCCAGATAATCGGCGATCAGCCCGCCGAACGCGGTCGGGCCGGCCGGCCCGGGCGGTAGCGCGAGCTTTAGCTCGGCGCTGAATGGAACGCAGATCTGCTCGCAGGCGAGATAGTTGACGACCGCGCGCAGCACCGTCGGCCGCGCCGGATCGGTGGCCGACGCCACGATCGGCAGCACGACCTCGTCCTTGTATCCGTGGGTGACCAGCTCGCCGATCTCGATGAAGCGTTCGGGCAGCGGCCAGGACACCGCGACCGTTTCGAGGTTGGCCGAGCCCGACCAGTCGATCTGCGGTGCCAGGCCCGATTCGCCGGGCGAGCGCCAATAGATCTTCCAGCCCGGCGCGAGACGGAACTGCAGGCCGATCGAGGCCTTGCCGGCGACGTCGATGGCGTCCTGGGCCGAGACCAGGCGCACCTCGGTGACGTCGCTGCGTTGCCAGGCGCTCGACAGCGCCAGGGCGTCGGTCGCGGCGCCCAACGCGAAGATCGCCGCGCCGAGTACCGCGATGCGATACGCGAAGCTATCGATGGTCGCCCGCTTCATGGTCTCTCCGACATGGTCTCTCCGACATGAGGCCCCGACGGTCGCGGCCGGGGCGGGACTCGCAATCTCATGACAGAAGGATATATAGAATTCTACTACCCGTTTGTCACATCTGTGCGATACTGAACGGGTAAGAAACGTTGGAAACGGCGGTTTTTGGAGCTGTGATGGACCAACAATCCGGCTTCCTCGAAGGCAAAATGCTCATCGCGATGCCGCAGATGACCGATCCGCGCTTTGCCAGGACGGTCCTGTTTCTGTGCGCCCACTCAACCGAGGGCGCGATGGGTCTGGTGGTCAACAAGCTGGTCGATTCGATCACCTTCCCTGATCTGTTGAGCCAGCTCAACATCGAGGTCGGCGACGCCGATGAGAGCATCAGCGTGCATTTCGGCGGCCCGGTCGAATCGGGGCGCGGCTTCGTGCTGCATTCGGACGACTACGTTCAGGAATCGACGCTGGTGATCGACGCCGGCGTCGCGCTGACGGCGACCACCGACGTGCTCAAGGCGATCGCGCGCGGCGGCGGGCCCAAGCGCAGCCTGCTGGCGCTCGGCTATGCCGGCTGGTCGCCCGGCCAGCTCGACGCCGAGATCCAGGCCAACGGCTGGCTGCACGTCGATCCCGACGACGAGCTGATCTTCGGTGACGATCTCAATGGCAAGTGGGAACAGGCGATCGCCAAGCTGGGCATCGACATGACGTTGTTGTCGAGCGAGGCCGGCCACGCCTGATCCTAGCGATCGATCTCGGTCGAAATCTACCAGCCCGCGCCAACCTTATTGGGACAAGAGGGGGGTCGCCGACCGTTCGGCCGGTCCTTATGGGATTAAGAATGGCCTTGTGGGATTAAGATTGGCATGCGCGGCGATTGAGCGCAGGTCATCATTACGACGTAAAGATGACCGCGCAAATGGTCTATCAGGCCTTCGGGACGCCGCGGTCGCTCGCGAGCAGCGCAAACAGCAGATGGTCGTGCCAGCGGCCGTTGATGCGCAGGTAATCCCGCGCATAACCCTCTTCGTGAAAATCAAGCTTGCGCAGCAACCCATGACTGGCGACGTTGTCCGGCAGACAGGCCGCATCGAGCCGGTGCAGGCCGAGGGTATCGAAGACGAAGGGCAGCAGGCTGGTGATCGCCTCGCACATGAAGCCCTGGCGCGCGTGTTGCTCGCCGACCCAATAACCCAGACTGCACGACATCGCGACGCCGCGCTGCAGATTGCTCAAGGTCACGCCGCCGAGCAGCGCGTCGTCGGCGCGCCGGAAGATGAAGAAGGCATAGCCGGTGTCGTCGAGGCTCTCGCGCGCCTGGCGGCGCAGCCGGCGCCGGAACGCGCCGCGGCTTAGTGCGTCCTTGGGCCATGTCGGCTCCCAGGGTTCGAGGAACGCGCGCGAGGCCGTGCGGATCTTCGACCAGGCGCGCCAGTCGCCGCCGCGCGGCGCGCGCAAGTAGACACGCGAGCCATAAAGCCGTGCCGAGTGTGTCGTGCCTGAAATCGGTCTGAGAAAGGCGAACACGGCCCGATCCTGGGGCTCAGCCGAATCTTTCGGCGATCTTTTCGTAGGCCTCGACCCGGCCGATCGGGCCGAGCACCGTGACGGTCGGCGCGCCGCCCCCGACCAGGTTCCGCGCGGCGATCTCGATTGCCGCGCCGTCGACCGCGTCGATCTTGTCGATAATCTCGCTCGCCGGGATCGACCGGCCGAAAATGAGCATCTGCCGGCCGAGCTGCTCGCAGCGCGCCGATGGGCTTTCCATCGACATCAGCAACGACGCCTTGAGCTGCGCCCTGGCGCGGTCGATCTCGTCGTCGTCGACGCGCTGGGCGATCTTGACGACCTCGTCGCAGATCACCGGAACCAGCTCATCGACATGGCTCTCGCCGGCGCCGGCGTAAATGCCGAACAGCCCGCCGTCGACATAGGACGCAGTGAACGAATAGACCGAATAGGCCAACCCGCGCTTCTCGCGCACCTCTTGGAACAGGCGCGACGACATGCCGCCGCCGAAGGCCGTCGACAGCACCTGCATGGCGTAGAACGACGGGTCGTCATAGGCGACGCCGTCGAAGCCCATGACCAGGTGAATCTGCTCGAGGCTCTGGTCGCGGCGCGTGTCGCCGCCGGCGTATTCGGCCGGCTCGACCGCGCGGCCGTCGTGACGCGGCAGGGCGTCGAAGGCGTGGCGGTTGAGCTCGACGAAGTCGTCGTGGTCGACCCGCCCGGCCGCCACGGCGACCATGCCGCCGGCGCCGTAATGATCCTTCATGTAGCCGAACACGTCATCGCGCGAGAATCCGCCGACGCTCTCGACCGTGCCCAGAATCGAGCGACCGAGCGGTTGGTCGGGATAGGCGGTCTCCTGGAACAGATCGAAGATGACGTCGTCGGGCGTGTCGTGGACCTGGGCGATCTCCTGCATGACGACCTCGCGCTCGCGCTCGAGCTCGTCCTCCGGCATCACCGTGTGCTGCAGGATATCGGCCAGGATGTCGACGGCGAGCGGCACGTGCTCCTTGAGCACGCGGGCGACGAAGGCGGTCTGCTCGCGCGAGGTATAGGCGTTGAGGTGGCCGCCGACCGATTCGATCTCCTCGACAATGGCGAGCGCGCTGCGCCGTTCGGTACCCTTGAACGCCATGTGCTCCAAGAGATGCGAGATGCCGTTGAGCTCGCGCCGCTCGTCGCGCGCGCCGGCATTGACCCAGACGCCGACCGCCGCGGTCTCGAGACCCGGCATGTCGACGGTGGCGACCCGCAGGCCGTTTTCGAGTGTGGTGACGCGCGGCTCGGTCATGCTGCGCCCTTCGTCCTGTTTCCGGTATCCACTGCGCCGCGGATGTAGCGCATCACGGCGGCGAGGTCGTTTGGCAGGGTCTGACAGCGTTCGGGTCGGTCGTAAAGGCCGGCGAGATGCGCCGGCAGTTCGGGCCGTACACCGGTGGCGCGTTCGACTGCTTCGGGGAACTTCGATGGGTGCGCCGTCGCCAGCGCGATCATCGGCACGCCCGCGTCGCCCCGGCGGGCGCGCCCGGCGGCGACGCCGATGGCGCTGTGCGGATCGATCAGCATGCCGGTTTCGCGATGGATGCGGCCGATTTCGGCCTCGGTGCCGGCGTCGTCGAGGTGGTGGGCGGCGAACAGGCCGCGCGCCGCATCGAGCCGCGCCGGCTCGATCTCGAAGGCGCCGTCGGCGGCGAGCCCGGCCATCAGCCCGGCGACCGCCGCGCCGTCGCCGTCGTAGAGGTCGAACAACAGGCGCTCGAAGTTGCTCGCCACCTGGATGTCCATGCTCGGGCTCAGCGTCGGCACGACCTCGGCGACCTCATAACGGCCGCTGGTCAGCACGCGGGCGAGGATGTCGTTGGTGTTGGTGCCGACGATCAGGCGGTCGATCGGCAGACCCATCTTATGCGCGGCATAGCCGGCGAAGACGTCGCCGAAGTTGCCCGTCGGCACCGCGAAAGCGACCTTGCGGTGCGGCGCGCCGAGCGCCACGGCGGCCGAGAAATAGTAGACGATCTGCGCCATGACGCGCGCCCAGTTGATCGAGTTGACCGCCGACATGCCGATCTCGTCGCGGAAGCCGGTGTCGGCGAACATCGCCTTCAACAGCGCCTGGCAATCGTCGAAATGACCCTCGATCGCGATGTTGTGGACGTTGGCCGCGTCGACCGTCGTCATCTGGCGGCGCTGCACCTCGGTGACGCGGCCCTCGGGGTGCAGGATGAAGATCTCGACGTTCGGCCGGTCGCGGCACGCCTCGATGGCGGCGGCGCCGGTGTCGCCCGAGGTCGCGCCGACGATGGTGACGCGCTCGCCGCGCTCGGCCAGCACATGGGAGAACAGGCGGCCCAGAAGCTGCAGGCCGACATCCTTGAACGCGAGCGTCGGCCCGTGGAACAGTTCGACCAGCCAGTCGTTGTCGTCGATCTGGCGCAACGGCGCGACCGCGGCGTGGCCGAAGCCGGCGTAAGCGTCCTCGATCATGCGCGCGAAGGCGGCCGGCGCGATCGCGTCGCCGACCAGCGGCGTCATCACGCGCATGGCGAGGTCGGCATAGCGCAAGCCGGCGAAACCGGCGATCTCGTCGGTCGTGAAGCGCGGCCAGCTTTCGGGCACATAGAGCCCGCCGTCGCGCGCCAGGCCGGCGAGCACGACGTCGTCGAACGCGAGTCGCGGCGCGGTGCCGCGCGTACTGACGTAGCTCAAACGTTGCCCTCCCCGCCGCGTTCGGCGCGGCTTGGGCTAAGACTATCGGCCCGGCGAGGCGGTTACAAGCCGTCAGGGTTGGCCGCGAGGCGCTAGCGCGCGTCGCCGCCGCAGCAGGCGGTGTCGGCGGCGACCAGGTCGTCGAGGCTCGCCTCGTCGCCGTAAACCGTCGCGCTGCCGGTCGTCAGGAACGCCTCCCACGGCACGCCGTCCGGATCGGCGATCCACGCCTTGGTCGAGCGCGCGTAACAGCACGTCGTCTCGGCGAGTTCGCGCATCGGCCGCTCGGCCGCCGTCATGCGCCGATGCAGTTCGTCGAGCTCGTCCGGGTCCTCGACTTGGATGCCCAGGTGGTTGAGGCCGACGGTCTGCTTGGCCGGCATGATCGAGAAGTTGACGCGCGGGTCGTCGAGCATCCATTTGGCGTAGTCGTCCTTGCAAACCGTCGGCGGCGCGCCGAAGACGGTCGAGTAGAAGCCGACCGAGGCGTCGAGATCGGTAACCGAGAGCGAGACGTGAAGACGCTTCATGGCGATATCCTCCGTGGTTCCCTTGGCCGTGTCGTCGGCCGGCAGGCCGCCGCACCGGCCTGACAACAGTTGGCGAGCAGATAGCCCATCAGCCCGTCGATGGCGTCGAAACGCGCGGCGTAGATGATCGAGCGGCCGTCGCGCCGTGAGCCGACCAGACCGGCATGCGCGAGCCGCGTCAGGTGGAACGAGAGCGTCGCCGGCGCGACGCCGAGGCGCGCGCCGATGTCGCCCGCGGCCCTGCCCTCGGGGCCGGCTTCGACCAGCAGGCGGAAGGCCGCGAGCCGTGACTCATGGGCCAGGGCGGCGAGGGCTGAAATGGCAGCATTCGTTTCCATATTTCTATAATTATTAAAATAAATCGATGCGTCAAGAGCCGGACTGAAAAATATCTGCGGTCACGCGCACCGACTTTGCGCATTATGTGGAAAATCGACGCGACTGGTTGACAGGGAGGACCCGGCGATGACGGAGGCCAAGGCCGAGCTGATCCTGAAGAACGGGCGTATCTGGCGCGGCGCCGGCCTGGGCGTCACCGAGGCGCTCGCGGCGGCCGACGGCGTCATCATGGCGACCGGCGCCGACGACGAGGTCGGGGCGCTCGCCGGGCCTGACACCGTGACCATCGACCTGCGTGGCCGGCTCGCAATCCCGGGTTTCTACGACGCCCATATGCACCTGCTGCCGCTCGGCCTGACGCTCGGCGAGATCGACGCGCGTCCCGCGGCCGCGCCGACCATGGATGCGCTGATCGACCGGGTGCGCCGCCACGTCGCCGACCTCGCGCCCGGCGCCTGGGCATTCGGCCGCGGCTACGACCACCACCTGATCGCCGAGCGCCGCCATCCGACGCGCGACGACCTCGACGCCGCGGCACCCGACAACCCGGTCTATATCAAGCGCACCTGCGGCCACATGGGCGTCGCCAACTCGGCCGCGCTGGCGCTCGCCGGGGTCGATCAGGGCTCGGCCCAGCCGCCCGGCGGCCATATCGAGCGGCGCGACGGCCGGCCGACCGGGCTGTTGCAGGAGCGCGCCCAGCAGTGCATCTTCGACGTCATGCCACCGCCGTCGTCGGACGCGCTGACCGCCGCCGTCGAGGACGCAAGCCGCCTGATGCTCGCCCAGGGCATCACCTCGGCGATGGACGCCGGCGTCGGCATGCGCGCCGGCTTCGCCGAATACCGCGCCTACGCCCGCGCCCGCGACGAAGGCCGCCTGCCGATGCGCGCCTATCTGTGCTTGGTCGGCGGCCCCAACGGCATCGTCGAGGAGGCCTACGCCGAGGGCCTGGTCACCGGCGTCGGCGACGAGCGGCTCAAGGTCGGCCCGATCAAGATCTTCACCGACGGCAGCGCCGGCGGGCGCACCGCGGCGATGCGCGAGGCTTACGTCGGCGACGACTGCGACTGCGGCATGTTCCTGTTCGGAGACGACGACATGAACGACATGGCGATGGACTACCACGTCAAGGGCTATCAGCTCGGCGTCCATGCGATCGGCGACGCGGCGATCGACCAGACGCTCGCGGCGGTCGGCCGCGCGATGGCCGCGCACCCGGTCGTCGACCGGCGCCACCGCATCGAGCACTGCGGCTTCATCCACCCCGAACAGATCGCCGAGATGGTGCGTCTCGGCATGGTGCCGGTGCCGCAGCCGATCTTCATCCACCAATTCGGCGACGCCTATGTCGAGGTGCTGGGCGAGGAACGGCCGGCGAGCGCCTATCCGATGGCGAGCTGGATCGCCGCCGGTCTCAAGCCCGCGGCGAGCACCGACGCGCCGGTCTCCGACTACAATCCGTTCCTCAACGTCTACGCCACGCTGACGCGCGCCGCGGCGAGCGGCCGCGTGATCGGCGCCGACCAATGCATCGGCATCGAGGCGGCGCTGACCGCGATGACCTACAACGGCGCCTACGCGGGTTTCTCGGAAACGACCCGCGGCACAATCGAGACCGGCAAGCTGGCCGACATCGCGGTCATCGACACCGATCTGTTGCGCGCCAACCCCGACGAGATCCGCGCCGCCCAGGCCGACCTCACCGTGCTCGGCGGCGACGTGGTCCACGACCGCCTGGGCGAGGCCAGCAGTTGATCGGCGCAGGTCGGGCAATCGATCGGTCGCTCGGGCTTGAAACGTACGGGCGCCATACGGGACACTATGCGGCGCCATGACCAGGAAACGTCTGCTCATCGTCGCCCACGCGCCGTCGCCCAGGACCCGTCGGCTGCGCGACGCCGTCGTCGAGGGCGCGACGTCGGACGACATCGAAAACGTCGAGGTCGTCGCGCTCGCACCGCTCGACGCCGGGCCCGAGGACGTCTTGGCGGCCAGCGCGATCATCCTTGGAACGACCGAGAACCTCGGCTACATGAGCGGCGCGCTCAAGGACTTCTTCGATCGCAGCTACTATCCGTGCCTCGAGAAGACCCAGGCGCTGCCCTATTGCCTTTACATCCGCGCGGGCCACGACGGCACCGGGACACGGCGCGGCGTCGAGACGATCGTCGCCGGCCTGCGCTGGCGCGCCGTCCAGGAACCGCTGGTCTGCCGCGGCGAATGGCGCGACGCGTTCGTCGAGCAGTGCCGTGAGCTGGGCGCCGCGATGGCCGCCGGCCTCGACGCCGGAATCTTCTAGGCCGCGCCTTCGCCGGGCCAACGCCGGCGACCGCCCATCACCGAGACCACGCGCAAACCGTCGCTGCACAATCAATCAGTGTCAGACACTATTTTAAGATATTGACATAACATGCTTCTACTGAGACAAAGGTGTCTGACACCTTTTTATCTTATATTCGGGTTGTGAAGGTCGATGCGGCGCCTCGGGGCTACTGCGCGTCGTCGATTTCGATGGACCGGACGGCCGTTGTGCTGCATAAGCGCGGGCGTTTCACCTCGGTCATTGGATGGGCCATGTTCGCGGCAGTTCGCGGCTCCTGGGCGCTTTTTCTCGGCATGGCGTTCCTGATGCTCGGCAACGGGCTGCAGGCAACGCTGCTGGGCGTGCGCGCGACCTTCGACGGTTTCGCGCCGGCGACCATCGGGCTGATCATGTCGGGCTACTACATCGGCTTCCTGGCCGGCTCGACGCTGGCGCCCAGGATCGTCCAGCGCGTCGGCCACGTTCGGGTGTTCGCGGCGCTCGCCTCGCTCGCCTCGGCCGCGGCGCTGGTCTACGCCGTGTTCGTCGATCCGTTCACCTGGATGGCCATGCGCATCGTCACCGGCTTCTGCCTCGCCGGGCTCTACGTCGTCGCCGAGAGCTGGCTCAACGACCGCGCGACCAACGAGACGCGCGGCCAGCTCCTGTCGATCTACATGGTCGTCCAGCTGGGCGCCTTCTCGGGCGGCCAACTGCTGCTCAACGTCGCCGATCCGGGCGGCTTCGAGCTGTTCATCCTGGTCTCGGTGGTGGTCTCGCTGGCGCTCGTGCCGACCTCGCTCACCGCCGTGCCGACGCCCAGTTTCGACACGCCGTCGCACGTCAGTCTCAAGCAGCTCTACCGCATATCGCCGCTCGGCGTGGTCGGCTCGCTGGGCACCGGCATGGCGCATGGCGCGCTGATCGGCATGGGCGCGGTCTACGGCGCCTCGGCCGGGCTCAGCGTGGCCGAGATTTCGATCCTGATCGCGCTCACCTTCCTCGGCGGCATGGTGCTGCAGTGGCCGATCGGCCGGCTTTCCGACCGTTTCGACCGCCGCCGCGTGCTCACCGCGATCACCTTCCTCGCCGCGCTCAGCGCGCTCGGCGCCATCGCCGCCGCCGAGGTCGACGTCTGGGCCCTGTTCGCGCTGATCGCGCTGTTCGGCGGGCTGTCGCTGCCGATGTATTCGCTGTGCCTCGCACACACCAACGACTTCCTCGAGCCCAAGCAGATGGTCGCGGCGTCGGGCACGCTGGTGCTGGTCGTGGGCATCGGCGCGATCATGGGGCCGATCGCCGCCGCCGGGCTGATGTCGGCGGTCGGGCCGTCGGGCTGGTTCTGGTGCCTCGGCGCGGTGCACGCGGCGATCGGCGGCTTCGCGGTTTACCGTATGAAGGCACGCCCCGCCGTGCCGCTCGACGAACAGGGCGAATGCATCGCCGTGCCGCCGCAGGCCTCGCCGCTCGCCGCGGCGCTCAGCCCGGTCTCGATGCCCGACGTGATGGACGGCGATCTCGCGCGCACGGTGCGGCGCTAAACGCGTGGTCTGAAGCCGCACGCCGCGCTCGGCGTGCGCGGCTCCGATGATAGCCGGGATTGCCCGGATCGGCTCAGTCGGTTCCCACGGCAAAGAGGATGACGCCGCCGACGACGACGCCGATCGGGATGAGGTATTCGCTGGTCAGCGTGCCGGTGCCGTTTTCGTCATCATCGGTCGCATACAGCGCCTGGCCGGACTGCTGTAGATTGACGCCGTTGAGGTTGAACGTCGTCACGCCGTCGAGGTTGTAGCTGAGGTCGATGAAGTTTGGCGGCAGCGGCGTCCCGTTGTCGACGAACATGCGCCCGTCGGTGCGGTCGACACGAAAGCCGAAACGCGGCGTCGCGTCGCTCTTGGCCGACCCGCCGAACGGAATCGTGACGTAGATCTCGGCGCGCGAGTTGCCGAACGGATCGAAGGCGAACGCGTGACCCGACGCGAGCCCAAGCGCCGTCAGCGCGACGACAAACAGCTTTTTCATTACAAGGCCCCCTTGCGACCCTCTCAAACCCCCGGATCGCACCGCCTGCGACCCGGCCAGAGCCTACCTGACGCAGCGCAACTGTCAAGTTTGACGGCGCGGCGTTACCCGGCCGCCGAACCGCTCAGGCTTCGTCGCCATAGTAGCGGCGCGCCAGCCGCTCGGCCGGCACGCCGAGATGGAACAGCAGGTGGAGCTTGAGCCAGCCCCAGACGACGCCCGGCTTGGGCCGGTCGCGGAATTTGCGCGACGAGGCGATCAGCGGCGTCTCTTCGATCCGCTGCGTCGGGCCATGCGCCTCGAGGCGGCCGACGAAGTCGTAGTCCTCCATCAACGCCAGCGGACGCACGCCGCCGATTGCGTCGTAGGCGGCGCGCCGCGCGAAGATGCCCGAATCGCCCCAGTAGAGGCCCCAGCGGCGCAGCCCGTTGTAGACCCGGGTGAGCCGGCGGCTGAAGCTCGTGCCGCCGTCGAAAACAACGCGGAAGTTGCCGCCGACGAGCCGCGGCGCCGCCGCCAGCACCGCCGCCAGCCGCGCCAGACCGTCTGCCGGGAAACGCGTGTCGGCGTGCAGGAACAACAGCGTGTCGCCGCGCGAGACGGCCGCGCCGGCACGGAGCTGCGGGCCGCGGCCGCGCGCGCAGCGGATCATCACGGCGCCCGCGGCGCGCGCCAGATCGGCGGTGCCGTCGCCGCTGCCGCCGTCGGCGACGATGACCTCGTGCGGCACGCATTCGCCGGCCAGCTCGGCGAGCAAACGCGGCAACGTCTGGGCTTCGTTATAGGTCGGGATGACGATAGAGATCATGGCCTCGGTTCACCAGCATGCGCCCGCCCGCGGGATGGCGTCAATTGCAGCGGAAAATCGACCCGACGACGATCGTCGCGACGGAATCGCCGCGCCCGCCCGTTTAATCCCCGAAAGCGCGGTTCACGCCGCCAACCACGACATGTTTCAACCAACTTGAGGATATACGACATGAACAAGCGATACTGGGCCTTGCTGGCCATCACCGCCCTGATCGTCCCCGGCTTTGCGCTGGCCGATGCCAAGAGCGATCGGCACACCGAACGCGTCGAGCGGCACTTCGCCGAGCTCGACACCGACGGCGACGGCCGGGTGACCCGCGAGGAGGCCGCCAGTCACCGCGGCGCCATGTTCGGCCGCGCCGATACCGATGGCGACGGCGCGGTCAGCGAGGCCGAGTTCATCGAGGCCGGCAAGAAGCGCGTCGAGGCGCGCCTGAAGCGACACTTCGCGAGGCTCGACGACGACGGCGACGGCGCCATCACGCCCGACGAGTTCGGCGGCCGGCGCGGCCACTTCTTCGACCGCATGGACGCCGACGGCGACGGCGTCGTCACGCTCGACGAGGCCAAGGCCGCCAGTAAGCGCCACCACAAGAACGACGGGTGACGCGCGCCCGACCAAACCACCGCCGATGGCGAATAATGCCGCGCGGCCCCGGCATGTCCGGCCCTATAATCGGGCATGACCGGGAGCTCGCGGGCCCAATCGGACGCGCGGTTGTTGCGGCGTGTGGCGGCCAGGGACGCCGCCGCCTGCCGCACGCTCGTCGATCACCATCTGGCGCCGCTGGTCGGCTTTGCCCAGCGCATGCTGGGCGACGCCGCCGCGGCCGAGGACGTCGCGCAGGAGAGCTTCCTGAGACTCTGGCGCCAGGCCGGGACCTGGCGCGCCGAGGCGGCGGTGGCGACCTGGCTGCACCGTGTCGCCCACAATCTATGTATCGACCAGCTGCGCCGTCGCCGCGAAGTCACCGGCGACGCGGTCCCGGAGATCGCCGACCCGGCCGACGGGCCGCAGGCGGCGCACCAACGGCGCCAGGTCACGGCGATCGTCGACGCCGCGATTGCCGCCCTGCCCGACCGGCAGCGTGCCGCGATCACGTTGGTCCATCACCTGGAATTCGGCAACATCGCGGCGGCCGAAGTCATGGATATCACCGTCGAGGCGCTCGAATCGCTACTCGCCAGGGGCCGTCGGGCCTTGCGCGAGCGGCTCGCCGATGAGCGGCTCGACCTGATGGGGGACGTCTGATGACCGACAGAGACGACGACTGGAACGCCCGCCTGAAGCGCATGCTCGACGCCTACGGCGCCGACGCGGCGCGCTGGCCCGAGGGCGAACGCGCCTGGGCCGAGGCGCTGGTCGAGGCCGACGGCGGCGCGCGCGCGCTGCGCGCCGAAGCCGGCCGGCTCGATGCGGCGCTCGACTGCGCGACACTCACTGAGCCCTCATCCGAGCTAATGGCCGACGTGCTGATGGCAGCGCCGGTCACGCCGTGGCGCCGCCGTCTCATCGCGCTCTGGCCCTTCGGGCCGGCGTGGCAGCCGGCCTCGGCACTCGCCACGGCCTGTGTCCTCGGCATCGTCGCCGGTCTCGCGACCGGCGGCGCCGAGAAGCTCGACGCGAACACGCTCGGCGACGAGATCGGCTTGCTCGCCCTCGGGCCTCAATACCAGTTGGAGGAGACGCCATGACGACCCCGCTCGCCCGCCGGCTCGCCATCGCTTTGGTGGCGTCGCTCGCAGTCAATTTGTTCCTCGGCGGCATGGCGACCTCGCGCTGGCTGTTCCACGCGCCGCCGGGGGCGCATGGCGCCGGCCCCGACGGCATCGGACACTTCAACCGGCGCGCCGCACATGAGGCGCTGGACGCGGGCGCGCGCAGGCGGGTCGAGGCCGTCTGGCGCGACCGCATCGACGACATTCGACCGCGCATCCGCGCCGCGCGCAAGGCGCGTCACGACGTCATGCGCGAGCTGATCGCCGAGCCGATCGACGCGACCGCGCTCGAGGCGGCCTACGCGGCGCTGCGCGCGCGCACCGACGAGGCGCAGACCGCGGTGCACGGTGTCCTCGCCGAGGTGGCCCAGATGCTGCCGCCCGACCAGCGCCGGCGCTTCTTCAGGGCCGGCCTCAAGCGCCGCGACCGCAAGCACGTGGGACCCTAGTGTCCCGATTCCGAAGTTCGCATGATTTTCGCCTGCTGTTCAGCGATTTCGATTGTTCGGAGGCAGAAGCGCTGGATGGCGCCGAGGATGTCATCGGCGGATTTGGTCCATTTGAAGGGTTTGGGGTTCTGGTTTGTCGTGTCGATGTAGTCGAGGATGGTGCGCTCCAACTCCTTGGTGGAGCGATGGACGCCGCGCCTGATCTGCTTGTCGGTCAGCAGCCCGAACCAGCGCTCGACCTGGTTCAGCCAGGAGGCGCTGGTGGGTGTGAAATGGGCCTGCCAGCGCGGCCGTTTGGCGAACCAGTCGCGGATCGCCTTGGTCTTGTGGGTCCCGTAGTTGTCCATGACGATGTGGATGTCGAGATCAGCAGGGACGTTCGCCTCGACGAGGTCGAGGAATTTGCGGAACTCTCGGGCCCGATGGCGCGGGAAACATTTGCCGATGATCTCTCCCGTGGCGATGTCGAGGGCCGCGAAGAGAGAGGTCGTGCCGTGGCGCTTGTAGTCGTGGCTGCGCCGCTCCGCCTGCCCGGGGCGCATCGGCAAGAGGGGCTGGGAACGGTCCAGGGCCTGGATCTGGCTCTTTTCGTCGACACAGAGAACCAGGGCACGATCCGGCGGCGCCAAATACAGACCGACGATGTCGCGGACCTTCTCCACGAAGAAGGGATCGCTCGACAGCTTGAAGGTCTCCGAGCGATGCGGCTGCAAGCCGAAGGCCCGCCAGATGCGATGAATGGTCGAGGGCGCGTGGCCGCTCGCCCGCGCCATCGAGCGAAGGCTCCAATGGGTCGCGTCCGGCGGCGTCTCTTCCAGCGTCAGCCGGACCGCTTCCGCGATGGCGTCATCGCCGATTTGACGCGGCGCGCCGGGGCGGGGTTCGTCGTACAGACCGTCGAGGCCCTCCGCCGCATAGCGGCGACGCCACTTGCCCACGGTGTCCGCGCTCGCCTCGAGACGAACGGCGATCTCCTTGTTCTCCAACCCTTCCGCCGCCGCCAAGACGATCCGAGCCCGCCGCGCAAGCCCCTGCGACGTCTTGCGACGACGAGACAGCGCCTCCAATTCGGCGCGCTCGTCATCGCTCAAAGAGATCGTCACCGCCACTCTCGCCATCAATCGCGCCTCCTAAAAACAAATAGAGACATAATCATATCAATTTATCGATCAGGACACTAGGGGACGCGCGTCTTATACCAAGGTTCAGATGAAAAACGATGCGCCGCTCGCGCTGGTGTCGTTCAGGAAGGTGACGATGCCACCCTCGGCGTAATCGAGGTCGTCGCGCAGGTCGGCCATGGCGAGGCCGGCGGCGCGCAGCCCCATCTCGCAGACCAAGAAGGTGACGTCGAGCGCGGCACAGGACTCGATCAGCGTTTCCATGGTGGCGACACCGCGTTCGGCGAACTCGGCATCCCGCGCGGCGCCCGGCATCGCCGTCCAGCCCGGCGCGCCGTCGGCGGTCGGCTTGGCCAGCGCGCGGATCGCTTCCATGGTGAAGAACAGCGTCGCCGGGCGATCGACGGCGGCCGAGGCGGCGGCCATCGAGAAGGCGTAGTGGACGCGCTCGAAATCGCCCGAGAAGACGACGATCGAGAGCTTGTCGGGCGCCGCGCTCACACCTTTACCCGCAAGCTTCGGCGGCGCCGTCCAGGTGGTCCGCGAGGTCCTTGATCGTCGCCTGGGCGCCGCACAGCGGGCAATCGGGATCGGGCTTGATGCGGACCTTCTGGAAGCTCGTCGCGAGCGCGTCATAGAGCAGCAGCCAGCCCGACATGCTGTCGCCGATACCGAGAATCTCCTTGATCACCTCGGTCGCCTGCAGCGAGCCCGCGGCGCCGGCCAGCGCGCCCAGGATGCCGGCTTCCGAGCAGCTCGGCACCAGGCCGGGCGGCGGCGCCTCGGGGAACAGGCAGCGGTAGCACGGGTTGTCGCCGCCCTCGAAGGCCTTGAAGGTCGAGATCTGCGCGTCGAAGCGCGACATCGCCGCCGAGACCAGCGGGCGCTTGGCGAAGTAGCAGGCGTCGTTGACCAGATAGCGCGTCGCGAAGTTGTCGCTGCCGTCGGCGATCAGATCGTAGGGCTCGATCAATTCGAGCGCGTTCTCGGCGATGAGCCGCAGGTCGTGGGCGACGACGTCGACCTCGGGGTTGATTTCGGCGAGCGTCGCGCGCGCGCTCTCGGTCTTTGGCTCGCCGACCCGCGAGGTCGCGTGGACGATCTGGCGCTGCAGGTTCGAGAGATCGACGCGGTCGAAATCGACGACGCCCAAGGTGCCGACACCGGCGGCGGCGAGGTACATCAGCACCGGCGAGCCGAGGCCCCCCGCGCCGATCACCAGCACCTTGGCGTCGATCAGCCGCGCCTGCCCGATGCCGCCGACCTCGGGCAGGATGATGTGGCGCGCGTAGCGCTGCAGCTGGGCTTCGGTGAAATCCATAGCGTCTGGCCCTATACCGTCTCGACCGTCGCGCCGACCAGCCCGGTCGAGCCGTAGCCGTCGGCGCCGCGCGCGGTCTCGGGCAGCTCCGCGGTCTCGCGCCAGGCGATCCGGGCGACCGGCGCGACGACCAACTGGGCGATGCGCATGCCGCGCGTCACGACGAACGGATCGGCGCCCAGGTTGACCAGGATGACGCTGATCTCGCCGCGGTAGTCGGCGTCGACCGTACCTGGCGCATTGAGCACGCCGATGCCGTGGCGGTGGGCGAGGCCCGAGCGCGGCCGGACCTGCGCCTCGAAGCCCGCCGGCAGCGCGATCTTGATGCCGGTCGGCACCAGTGCGCGGCCACCGGGCGCGATGGTCAGCGGGCCGGCGATCGATGCCGCCAGATCGAGGCCCGAGCTTCCTTCGGTGGCATAGGCCGGCAGCGGCAGATCGGCCGCGTCGTCGAGACGCGTGACGGCGACGTCGAGCGGTTCCGTGTTCATGCGGCCTGGCCGGCGGCGAAATGCGCGGCGATGCACGCGGCGATGCGCTCGGCGACGTCGGTCTTGCTCATCGTCGGCCAGTCGTCGACGCCTTGCGCGGTAACCAGATGCACCGTGTTGTCGTCGCCGCCCATGACCCCGGTGCCGGGCGCGACGTCGTTGGCGACGATCCAGTCGCAGCCCTTGCGCGCCAGCTTGGCGCGCGCGTTCTCGACCACCGCTTCGGTCTCGGCGGCGAAGCCGATGACCAGCGCCGGCCGCCGGTTGCCGGCCTCGCTCAGGCTGGCCAGGATGTCGGGGTTCTCGGCGAGCGCGAGCGCGGCTGGCGGCTTACCGTCCTTCTTGATCTTGGAGATAGCGGTTTGGGCGGCGCGCCAGTCGGCGACCGCGGCGGCGCAGACCGCGACGTCGGCGGGCAGCGCGGTGCGGCAGGCCTCGAGCATCTCGGCGGCCGATTCGATGTGCACCACGGCGACGCCCGCGGGATCGGCCTGGGCGGTCGGCCCCGAGACCAGCGTGACCGCGGCGCCGAGCCGCGCGCAGGCGGCCGCGATGGCATGGCCCTGCTTGCCCGACGATCGGTTGGCGATGTAGCGCACCGGGTCGATGGCCTCCCATGTCGGGCCCGAGGTGACCAGCGCGCGGCGGCCGGCGAGCGGCGCACGGGCGGCAAAATAGTCCTCGACCGCGGCGACGATCTCGTCCGGCTCGGCCATGCGGCCCGGGCCGTACTCGCCGCAGGCCATGTCGCCCTCGTTCGGGCCCACAATCGTGACGCCACGCTGGATCAGAGTTTCGACGTTGACGCAAGTCGCGGCGTGCTGCCACATGCGGACGTTCATCGCCGGCGCCGCCAGCACCGGCTTGTCGGTCGCCAAGAGCACGGTCGAGGCGAGATCGTCGGCGCGGCCGTGGGCCATCTTGGACAGCAGATCGGCGGTCGCCGGCGCGACGACCAGCAGATCGGCGGCACGCGACAGCTCGATATGGCCCATTTCAGCCTCGTCGGTCAGCGAGAACAGCTCGCCGTAAACCTTGTCGCCCGACAGCGCGGCGACCGAGAGCGGCGTGACGAACTCGGCGCCCGCCCTGGTCAGCACGCAGCGTACCGCGCAACCGCGCTCGCGCAGCCGCCGGATCAGTTCGAGCGACTTGTAGGCGGCGATGCCGCCCGCGATGATGAGCAATATGCGTTTGCCGTACAGCATGGCCGATGTTGCAGTGCACCAAAACGATGACGGTAACCTAACGCATAATCCGACCGATTGGAATCAGTCGGATTACGCCAGCCTGCGACCGCAGGCCGCCGACCGTTCGGCGGAAGCATGCGCGGCGATTGAGCGCAGGTCATCTTTGACGCGCGTAAAGATGACCGAACACATAGGTCCGCAGTGTCGGGGGCGCAACCCCGCCGCCGCGCGCGGCGAGTCTACGCCAAAGCGAGGAAAATTGCTGCCAGGGCGATCAAACCCGCCCAGAACAAGGGCCTTCCACCGCGCCGACCCGCATTGCCGCCCAGCGCGCGCACCGTCTCGGGGTGCAGCTTGAGGCCACCCTCGGCGAGGTCGGCGAGCGTCGCCTCGGCGTCCTTGACCAGCTTGGGCAGGCGCTGGACGGTCGCGATGGCCTCGGCCGTGGCGTCGGCGATGCGCGCTTCGGGGCCCAGATTGTCACGCGCCCAGTCCTCGATCGGCGGCTGGGCGAGCACCCAGATGTTGGCTTCCGGGTCGAGACGGCGGCTCAAGCCCTCGGCGAGCATCATGGTCTTCTGCAGCAACAGGAGCTGCGGCTGGGTCGCCATCTCGAAGGTCTCGGTGACGCGGAACAGCTGGCCGAGCAACCGGGCGAGCGAGATCTCGCTCAGCGGCCGGCCCAGGATCGGCTCACCGATCGCGCGGCACGCCTGGACGAAGGCGTCGCGTGACTGGTGCGCCGGCACGTAGCCGGCCTCGAAATGGACGTCGGCGACGCGGCCGTAGTTTCCAATTAGGAAACCAAGCAGCATTTCGGCCAGATAGCGCCGGGTTTCCTTGCTCAACCGGCCCATGATGCCGAAATCGACCGCGACGATGTCGCCGTCGGCGTCGACGAACAGGTTGCCCGGGTGCAAATCGGCGTGGAAGAAGCCATCGCGGAAGGTCTGGTTGAAGAACGCGCGCGACGCCTTTTCGACGATCGCGCCGAGATCGTGGCCGGCCGCGATCAGCGCCTCGCGCTCGTCGATCGGGATGCCCGCGATGCGCTCCAGCGTCAGCACGCGCTCGGCGGTGCGCCGCCAGTCGACAGCGGGCACACGGAAACCGTCGTCGTCGGCGAGGTTTTCAGCGAGTTCCGAGGCGGCGGCGGCCTCGAGCCGCAGGTCCATCTCGATCGCCACCGAGGCGGCGATCGTGCGCACCACCTCGACCGGCTTGAGGCGGCGCCACGCCGGCTGGGTGCGCTCGATCAGCTCGGCCAGCCAGTAGATCAGGTCGAGGTCGCGCGCGAAGGCCTGCTCGACGCCAGGGCGCAGCACCTTGACCGCGACCGGGACGCCCTCGACGGTGGTCGCCAGATGGACCTGGGCGATCGATGCCGCGGCGACGGGATCGTCGTCGAAGCTCTCGTATAGTTCGTCGAGCGGCGCCCCGAACGCGGCCTCGATCGTCGCGCGCGCTTGGCTCCCCGGGAACGGCGGCAACCGATCCTGCAGGTTGGCGAGGTCGTCGGCCATCGCCGCGCCGATCAGGTCGGGCCTGGTCGAGAGCGCCTGGCCGAGCTTGATGAAGCTCGGCCCCAGTTCGTTGAGCGCGACCGACAGGCGCTCGCCCGGCCGGCCCGGCACGCCGCGCCGCGAGACCAGCCGCGCGATCGCCGGAACGAGCGGGCCGAGACCGAGCAGCTCGAGCGGAAACAGTGCGTCGTGGCGCGCCAGGATGCGCGCGATCGCCAGCAGGCGGGCGAGGTTGCGGAGCGCGCGGATCATCGGGTTAGGCCCTGTTTTGCGGTCAATCGCCGCGCTTGCTTTCGCCGAACGGTCGGCGGCGCGCAGTCGCGCGCTGGTAGATTCCGATCAATTGCGATCAGTCGGTACATGCTCTAGATCCGCCACGCCGAATGCAGCGCTGCGACGCCGCCGGTCAGGTTCCGGTAGCGCACGTTGCCCAGCCCCGCGGACTCGATCAGGGCGGCGAAGTCGTCCTGGGCGGGGAAGCGCCGGATGCTTTCGACGAGGTACTGATAGGCCGCGCGGTCGCCGGTGACGATCTCGCCGAGCGCCGGCAGCACACGGAAGGAATAGGCATCGTAGAGTGCGCCCAGCGCGGGCAGCGCGACATGGCTGAACTCGAGGCAGACGAAGCGTCCACCCGGCTTGAGCACGCGCCGAGCCTCGGCCAGTGCACGCTCGATGCGCGTGACGTTGCGGATGCCGAAGGCGATGGTGTAGGCGTCGGTGCTGGCGTCGGCGAGCGGCAGCGCCTCGGCGTCGCCGCACAGCCAGTCGATGCCGGCGACGATGCCGTCGTCGAGCGCGCGGTCGCGGCCGATCTCGACCATCGCGCGGTTGATGTCGCAGACCGTGACCCGGGCGCCGGTTCGCGCGCCGCCGGCGCGCGCCAGGATGCGCCGCGCGACGTCGCCGGTACCGCCCGCGACGTCGACGGTATGGCTGCCGGCGCGTGGCTTGAGCCAGTCGATCATGTCGGCCTTCCACAGCCGATGCACGCCGGCGCTCATCAGGTCGTTCATCAGGTCGTAGCGCGCGGCCACACTCGAGAAGACCGCGTCGACCAGCCGGCGCTTCTCGCCCGCGCCGACGTCGCGAAAGCCGAAATCGGTGGTGTCGGCCTGGCGGTCGCCGTCGGCGTGCGGGGCCGGCCCGGGCCGCCGCGTGGGTCTGGCGCGCGACGGCGCCCGGGGCGCAGGCCGATCCGCCGTCTCGGCCACGCTATCGGCCGCGCCGCCGGTGCCCGGCGCGTAATCGCCGAGCAGCTCTTCGGCCGGCACGTCGAGCGCCCCGACCAGCTTGGCGATGGTGACGTCGCGCAAATGCAGATCGCCGCGCTCGAGTTTCGAGATCGTCGGCTTGCCGAGCCCGACCAAGCGGCCGAGGGCCTCCTGGGTCAGGCCGCGCTCGCGGCGCCAGTGGCGAATTCTGTTCTGCATGTCCCCGCATTCGGGTCGCGGTTGCCGCACCCAATGTTTCCTAATTGGAAACTTTACGCCTTCTCGTGCGATTTTTGAAGCGTAACGTAGCGAAGCGCGCGGAAGCGCGCCAGCCTGGCTTTCTCGCCATTGATATCCGCCGCCCTGAGGGCCGCCCCCCCCCCCCCCCCCCCCCCCACGCCGCTCGCGGCGTCGAAGACCTTGACCGTAGCCCAGGCTACGCTCTGCGGCCTTCTCCTGGCGGATCGGCGCGGCCCGACGCGATGACGCATCTATCCACGGTGAGAAGTCCGGGCTAGTCTCTGCCGCCATGCCCGAACTGCCCGAAGTCGAAACCGTGTGCCGCGGCCTTGCGCCGCACCTCGTCGGCCGTCGTTTCACCGCCGTCGAGCAGCGCACCGAGAAGCTGCGCATACCCCTGCCCGAGCGTTTCGCCGAGCGCTTGACTGGCCGCCGGGTCACCGAGGTCGCGCGACGCGCCAAATACATCCTGGTGCACCTCGACAACGGCGCGGTGATGCTCGTTCATCTCGGCATGTCGGGCCGCATGGTCGTCCACGGCGATCCGCCGCCCGCGCCGGCGCGCCACGACCACGTCGTCTTTCGCACTGACGCGGGCGACACCATCATCTTCAACGACGCGCGCCGCTTCGGCCTGATGACGCTGACCACGGTCAACGAACTCGACAGCCACCCGCTGCTCGCCGAGCTCGGCGTCGACCCGATCGTCGATGCGGTTTCGGGCGCGGCGCTGGCGGCGCTGCTGAAGGGCAAGAAGACGCCGATCAAGGCGGCGCTGCTCGACCAGCGCGTGATCGCCGGCATCGGCAATATCTATGCCAGCGAGATACTGTTCCGCGCCGGCCTGTCGCCGCGGCGTTCGGCCCACACCGTGGCGGGCGTCCGCGCCCAGCGGTTGGCGCGCGCGATCCCCGCCGTGCTCCACGAGGCGATCGAGGCCGGCGGCACGTCGTTGCGCGATTACGTTCAGGCATCGGGCGAGCTCGGCTATTTTCAGCACCGCTTCGCCGTTTACGACCGCGAGGGAAAGCCGTGCCCGGGCTGCGACTGCGCCGGCGGCATCCGCCGCATCGTCCAGTCGAACCGCTCGACCTTCTACTGTCCCAGGCGTCAACGCTGAGGAAGAGGCACGATGAACGGGTTGCCAAAGATTTGCTTGTACGCGTGCTTGGCCATGCTATTAACGGCGCCCGCGCGCGCCGACGGCTTCGTCGGTGGCGCCGAGGACCTGCCGCTGATGGCCGGCCTGACCGAAGACGAAGGCGCCAACCTGGTCTTCGACAAGCCGGGCGGCCGCATCGTCGAGGCCTGGGCGACCGGCGCGGTGAGCCGCGCGGCGGTCGGCGCATTCTACGCCGAGACGCTGCCCCAGCTTGGCTGGCAGAGGCTCGACGCGGCGGACTGGACGCGCGAAGGCGAACGATTGCGTATCGACATCACGGGTGGTGACGACGCGCTGACCGTCCATTTTTCAATCTCGCCCGAATAACACCAAGGCGCAGACCCGAGGGAGCGGCACCATGGCGTACAAGAGAATAATCGTCGAAACACGCGGCCATGTCGGCCTGATCACACTCAACCGGCCCAAGGCGCTCAACGCGCTCAACGCCGAGCTGATCGGCGAGCTCAATCAGGCGCTCGACGGCTACGAGGCCGACGGCGACGTCCGCGCCATCGTCATCACCGGCAGCGAGCGGGCCTTCGCGGCCGGCGCCGACGTCAATGAGATGAGCGACAAGAGCTTCATCGACGTGGTGCGCGACGACTTCATCGCGCCCTGGGAACGCGTCACGCGCTGCAGGAAACCGGTGATCGCCGCGGTCGCCGGCTATGCGCTGGGCGGCGGCTGCGAGCTCGCCATGATGTGCGACACGATCATCGCCGCCGAGACCGCCAAGTTCGGCCAGCCCGAAATCACGCTGGGCACGATCCCGGGCTCGGGCGGCACCCAGCGGCTGACCCGCGCGGTCGGCAAGGCAAAGGCGATGGAGATGATCCTGACCGGGCGCATGATGGACGCCGCGGAGGCCGAGCGCGCCGGTCTGGTGAGCCGCGTCGTTCCGGCCGCCGACGTCGTCGACGAGGCGATCAAGGTTGCCGAGCGCATCGCCGATATGTCGATGCCCACCGTCGCCATGGCCAAGGAGGCGGTCAACCGCGCCTTCGAACTCGGGCTCGCCGAGGGCGTGCGCTTCGAGCGCCGCCTGTTCCAGTCGACCTTCGCGACCGACGACCGCAAGGAAGGCATGTCCGCCTTCACCGAAAAACGCCAGGCGTCGTTCACCGACAGCTGATCGAGGGCAGGCGGTACACACGGGTCAGTCTGCCGCAGCACGTCGCAACGGTGATTGACGCGGGCCGCGCCGGGCGATATAAAGCGCGGCCTCGCGAAAATGGCACGCCGATTCGCGAAACCAACCGTTCAACCGCCTGAGAAACAGAGAACCAATGGCGCATCACAAGTCAGCGCTGAAGCGCATCCGGCTCACCGCGCGGCAGACCGTCGTCAACCGCGACCGCCGCAATCGCATTCGCACCTTCATGAAGAACGCCGAACTCGCCATCGCCGGCGGCGACAAGGACGTGGCGGGCCAGGCGCTCAAGCGCGCGCAGCCCGAAATGATGCGCGGCGTCAGCCGCGGCATCCTCCACCGCAACACGGTGGCGCGCAGCATCTCGCGCCTCAACGCGCGCATCAAAGCGATGTGACGATGCGCCCGTGCGCCGCATGACGGCGCGTGGCGATCGAGGCCGTGCCCATCCGGGCGCGGCTTTTTTGCTGTCTGTGACACAACGGCCACAGATTTTTGCGAGTTCTCATTTCAGTCCTGTTGCCAGCCGCGCGGCACATCATTAATCTAGCGACTCGCGGCACTGGGGAGCGACGCCGCAAACTCGTAAGACGAACCGTCCGCACTGGATTGTAGGACAGCTGATACACACGTATCGGTTGAACGGGGGATTTTTGTCGATGATCGGGACATGCCCCGCGGAGGGTTCGCCGATTTGGCGCGTGGTCGCGGGGTTGGGATGCGGAATAACGAGTGACGCCATGGGGCTCGAGGACGTGCACGAAGCGGCAGCGAGGCGGGTTGAGGCGGACGCGGGTTACGCCGGTGACGTTACGCCGGACGAGGCGTGGCAGATCCTCAGTGAAGACCCGGGTGCGGTTCTGATCGACACGCGCACACAGCCCGAATGGGCCTTCGTCGGCATCCCCGACCTGGGTGCGGTCGACAAGCAGCCGGTGCTGGTGCCCTGGCAGACATTCCCGACTATGGGCGTCAACCCTAACTTTTCCGCCGAACTCGCCAACCGCGGCGTGACCCCCGACCAGACAACGTTGTTCATCTGCCGCTCGGGCAACCGGAGCGCCGCAGCCGCCATCGCGATGACCGCCAAGGGCTTCGTCCGCTGCTACAACGTCGCCGAGGGCTTCGAGGGGCCGCTCGACGCCGACAAGCACCGCGGCACGCTTGGCGGCTGGAAGGCGCGCGGCCTTCCCTGGGCGCAGGGCTAGCCCCGTGGCCGCCAAGAAACCCGATGCGCCCGTGACGACCGACGAGCAATGGGGCCGCGTGCGCGGTCAGCTGCGCGCCGAATTCGGCGCGGCGGCTTACAACAGCTGGTTGCAACCGCTCAGCCTCGACAGCGTCAGCGACGGCCGGGTGACGATGCACGCGCCGACGCGCTTCATGCGCGAATGGGTCGTGTCGCGCTACGCCGATCGCATCCGCGCCCTGTGGCGTGGCGAGGACCCAAAGATCAACGCCATCGACATCGCCGTCAAAGCCAAGGGCGCGGTCGCGGTCGCACGCGACGAGACGCCGGTGGCGCCGGTGGCGCCGGCCGCGTGGGCCGGCTCGGACGCCGCCAAGGGTCAAGCACCCGCGGTCGAACGCAACTTCACCGGCGCCCTCGACCTGCGTTACAACTTCGACAACTTCGTCGTCGGCAAGTCGAACGAGTTCGCCCACGCCGCCGCCCAACGCGTCGCCAACGCCGACGAGGTGCCGTTCAATCCGCTGTTCATTTACGGCGGCGTCGGCCTGGGCAAGACCCATCTGATGCACGGCATCGCCTGGGAGATCCGGCGCCGCGATCCAACGCGTCGGGTCATCTATCTTTCTGCCGAAAAGTTCATGTACCAGTTCATTCGGGCGCTGCGCTTCAAGGACACGATGGCGTTCAAGGAGCAGTTCCGCTCGGTCGACGTGCTGTTGATCGACGATGTCCAGTTCATTTCGGGCAAGGGCTCGACCCAGGAAGAATTCTTCCATACCTTCAACGCGCTGGTCGACCAGAACCGCCAGCTGGTGATCACCGGCGACCGCTCGCCATCGGGCCTCGACGGCATGGAGGAGCGGCTGCGCTCCAGGCTCGGCTGCGGTCTGGTCGCCGACATCCACCCGACCGATTACGAGCTGCGCCTCGGCATTCTCGAGTCCAAGCTCGAGCAGCTCGGCGCGCAGACCACGCCACGGCGCGTGCTCGAATTCCTGGCGCACCGTATCACCTCGAACATTCGCGAACTCGAAGGCGCGCTCAACCGCGTCGTCGCGCATGCCACGCTGGTCGGCCGCCCGGTGACGCTCGAGACGACCCAAGAGCTGTTGCAGGACCTGCTGCGCGCCAACGATCGGCGCATTTCGATCGAGGAGATCCAAAAGCGCGTCGCCGAACACTTCAACATCCGCGTCTCCGACATGCACTCGGCGCGCCGCGCGCGCGCCGTCGCGCGGCCGCGCCAGGTGGCGATGTACCTGGCCAAGCAGCTGACCTCGCGCAGCCTGCCCGAGATCGGCCGCAAGTTCGGCGGCCGCGACCACACCACCGTGATGCACGCGGTCAAGAAGGTCGAGCAGCTGTCCAAATCGGACGCCGGGTTCGCCGAGGACGTCGAGCTTCTCAGGCGCATGATCGAGAGCTGAAGCGGTCTAGCCCGGCTTTCTCACCAAGGACAGGTGCGGCACGGCGGATATCGGCCGACAGGCTAGGAAAGGCGTGCCGCGCGATGCCAGTACTCCCTTGCACGATTCGACGGCACGTAGGATCGCGTTTCCCGTTTCCTCGGCAGTCGGGGGCGTGACGGCGATGCCTTGGCATCGCAGAGCGTTCCCGACGCCCCGAGGGGGCGGGAAACGCGACCCGCAGGGCGGCCTTGCGCGGCCGCCGGCGGCGTTGCCCGGCGCTTGTGATGCGCCCAGCATCACGGCGCGCCGGGCGCCTTGCCGGACGACCGCGCAAGGCCGTCCTACGTACCGTGGCATCGTGCAAGTGAGTACTCGCGCATCGGGCAAGCGCTTTGACGCCGCCTGTCGTCCGAGATCCACCGCCCTTAAGGGTCGCGCCGGGCGGGGCGGGCGCGGCGTCGAAGGCCTTGACCATGACCCGGGCCACGCTCCGCGGCCTTCTTCTGGCGGATCGGCTCCGCCCGACGCGATGACGCGCCTGTCCATGGTGAGAAATCCGGGTTAGCCGTCGGGTCGTCGAAGCGCCAAATCTTGTGCTGATTTCCGGTATCCTCTGATATACTAAGCCGCTGGCACGGTATGCGTTGAACGATCCTTCCCGTCCGCCCTTCCAGCATCGTTGAAACCGTGTTGCCGCCGCACCGGCGGCACAAACATATAAGTCCTTGCAGAGATGAAACTGACGATCGAACGCGCCGTACTCATGAAGTCGCTGGGCCATGTCCAGAATGTCGTCGAACGGCGGACGACCATCCCAATTCTGTCGAATGTGCGCATGGACGCGGGTGACGGCTTTCTCGGTCTGACCGCGACCGATATGGATATCTCGTTCAACGAGAAAGTCGCCGCCGAGGTCGGCACCGGCGGTGTCACCACCGCGTCGGCCCACATGCTTTACGACATCGTGCGCAAGCTGCCCGACGGCGCCCAGGTCGACCTCGAGATTGGCGACGGCGACCAGCTCTCGTTGACCTCGGGACATTCGCGGTTTTCTTTGCCGCTGCTTGCGGCGGAGGAGTTTCCGGTGATGACCGAGGGCGAGCTGGCGCACCACTTCTCGCTGCCGGCCGCGAACCTGCGCCGGCTCATCGACAAGACCCGATTCGCGATCTCGACCGAGGAGACGCGCTACTACCTCAACGGCATCTATCTGCACGCCGCCAAGGGCGACGACGGCCCGGTGCTGCGCGCCGTGGCGACCGACGGCCACCGGCTGTCGCGCGTCGATGCGCCGTTGCCCGACGGCGCGGCCGACATGCCCGGCGTGATCGTGCCGCGCAAGACCGTGAACGAGTTGCGCAAGCTGATCGACGAGGTCGAGGACGAGATTTCGGTCTCGGTCTCGGACGCCAAGATACGCTTCTCCTTCGGCGACGTCGTGCTGCTCTCAAAGCTGATCGACGGCAGCTTCCCCGATTACGAGCGTGTCATCCCGAGCGAGAACGACAAGACCGTGCAGATCAACGGCAAGGCGCTGTCCGAGGCGGTCGACCGCGTGGCGACGATCTCGACCGACAAGACGCGCTCGGTCAAGCTGGCGCTCGACAGGAACCGGCTCGTGATCTCGGCCAACAGTCCAGAATCGGGCAGCGCGAGCGAGGACTTGGAGGTCGAGTACGACGGTCCCGAGCTGCAGATCGGCTTCAACTCGCGCTATTTGCTCGACGTCACCGAGCGAATCGACGGCGACACGGTCCACTTCGTCATGGCCGATTCGGTCTCGCCGACCATCCTGCGCGACTCGGGCGATTCGGTAGCGCTCTACGTCCTGATGCCGATGCGGGTGTGAGGGAACGACGCTGAGCACACCAGCGCCTGTCGCGATCGAAGCCGAAACGCCAACGACAACCGCGGTGACGGGCCTCGTGCTCACCGACTTTCGGTGCTTTGCCCGCGCCTCGCTCGCGCTCGACGCGCGGCCGGTGGTGCTCACGGGGCCTAACGGCGCCGGCAAGACCAACGTCCTGGAGGCCCTGTCGCTGCTCACGCCCGGACCGCGTTTGCGCGGTGCGCGGCTCTCCGACCTGCCGCGCCGCGGCGCGCCGGCGGGCGCGCGCTGGGCGGTCGCCGCCGCCGTCGAGACGCCGCGCGGCGCGGTGGACATCGGAACCGGACAGGCGGATGGCGAGAGCGAGAACCGGCGCGTCGTCAAGATCGACGGGCGTGTCGTCCGCGGCCAGGCGGCGCTCGCCGAGGCGGTCGGCGCGTTGTGGCTGACGCCCTCGATGGACCGCATGTTCAACGACGGCACGTCGAGCCGGCGCCGCTTCTTCGACCGTCTCGTGCTCGGTTTCGACCCAGGCCACGCGTCCCAATTGTCGGCCTATGAGCGGGTCCTGCGTGAGCGCGCGCGTCTGTTGCGCGACGGCGCCGGCGACGCGGTCTGGCTCGAGGCGCTCGAGAACACCATGGCGGCGCACGGCGTCGCCGTCGCGGCGGCGCGGCGCGCGACCCTGCGCCGTCTGGCACCCACGATGGCCGCCGGCGTCGGTCCGTTCCCGGGCGCCGAGGCGGCGCTCGAAGGCGCCGTCGAGGCGTCGCTGGATGATATGCCGGCGGTCGACGCCGAGGCGCGGTTCGCCGAGGCGCTCGCGGCATCCCGGCGTCACGACGCAGTGGCCGGCGGGGCGGCGGTCGGGCCGCATCGGACGAATCTCGACGTGCGCCATCGCGGCAACGGCCTGCCCGCGGCACAGTGCTCGACGGGCGAGCAGAAGGCGCTGTTGATCGCCATCCTGCTGGCCACCGCCCGGCTTCAGGCGGACGAGCGCGGCCAGGCGCCGCTGCTGCTGCTCGACGAGGTCGCAGCACATCTCGACGCCCGCCATCGCGCTGCGTTGTTCGATGCGCTGGCGGCAATCGACGGCCAAGCGTGGATGACGGGCACCGACGAGGCCGTCTTCGCGCCGCTTGGCTCGCGCGCCCAGCGCTTCGCGGTGCAGGGCGGCATGATTACGGTTGGTTCGACATGACCCGGGCAAAACGATGAGCGACAGCGGCAAGAACAAGGCGGCCGAGGGCAACGGCGAGTACGGCGCAGAGCAGATCACCATCCTGCGCGGTCTCGACGCGGTGCGCAAACGGCCCGGCATGTACATCGGCGACACCGACGACGGCTCGGGTCTGCACCATATGGTCGGCGAGGTCGTCGACAATTCGATCGACGAGGCGCTGGCCGGCCATTGCGACGCGATCGAGGTGATACTCAACGGCGACGGCTCGGTCACCATCGAAGACAACGGCCGCGGCATCCCGACCGACATTCACGAGGAAGAAGGCATCTCGGCCGCCGAAGTGATCATGACCCAGCTTCACGCCGGCGGTAAGTTCGACCAGGACTCCTACAAGGTCTCGGGCGGCCTGCACGGCGTCGGCGTCTCGGTCGTCAACGCTCTGTCGTCGAAGCTTGAACTCACCATCTGGCGCGCCGGCAAGGAACACGCCATGTCGTTTGCCGACGGCGATCCCGTGGCGCCGCTCGCGGTCGTCGGCGACGCCGGCCCGCGCACCGGCACGCGGGTCAAGTTCCTGCCGTCCTCGGTGATCTTCTCGCAAACCGAGTTCGACTTCACGACGCTCGAGCACCGCCTGCGCGAGCTGTCCTTCCTGAATTCGGGCATCTCGATCACGTTGCGCGACCTGCGCCCGGTCCTGCCGGTCGAGGTGACGCTGCACTACGAGGGCGGCATCGAGGCCTTCGTCACCTATCTCGACCGCGCCAAGACCGCGCTGCACAACCCGCCGATCTCGATCTCGGGCGAGCGCGACGAGGTCGAGGTTGCGCTCGCCCTGCAGTGGAACGACAGCTACCACGAGAACGTGCTGTGCTACGCCAACAACATCCCGCAGCGTGACGGCGGCAGCCACCTGGCGGGCCTGCGCGCGGCGTTGACGCGCACGATCAACGCTTACGCTTCGGCCGGCAGCGGCAAGCGCGAGAAGTCCGCGTTCTCGGGCGAGGACGTGCGCGAGGGCCTGACCTGCGTGCTCTCGATCAAGCTCGCCGATCCCAAGTTTTCGTCGCAGACCAAGGACAAGCTGGTTTCGTCCGAAGTGCGCCCATCGATCGAAACGCTGGTCAATGAACGGCTCAACCAGTGGTTCGAGGAGCACCCGTCCGAGGCGCGCGTCATCGTCGCCAAGGTGGTCGAAGCGTCGGCGGCGCGCGACGCCGCGCGCAAGGCCCGCGAACTGACCCGGCGCAAGGGCGCGCTCGAGATCTCCAGCCTGCCCGGCAAGCTCGCCGACTGCCAGGAGCGCGACCCGGCGAAGAGCGAGATCTTCCTGGTCGAGGGCGATTCGGCGGGTGGCTCGGCCAAGCAGGGCCGCAACCGCGCGACCCAGGCGATCCTGCCGCTGCGCGGCAAGATCCTCAACGTCGAGCGCGCGCGCATCGACAAGATGCTGAGCTCGGTCGAGATCGCCGCACTGATCACCGCGCTCGGCACCAGCGTCGGGCCCGAGGACTTCGACCTCTCGAAGCTGCGCTATCACAAGGTCATCATCATGACCGACGCCGACGTCGACGGCTCGCACATCCGCACGCTCTTGTTGACCTTCTTCTTCCGCCAGATGCGCCCGCTGATCCAAGCCGGCCACCTCTACATCGCGCAGCCGCCGCTCTACCGCGTCAAGCGCGGCGCCAGCGAGGTCTACCTCAAGGACGACAAGGGGCTCGACGCCTATCTGATCGACCAGGGCCTGGCCGATGCGGTGTTCACCCCGTTCGACGGCCGCCAACGCGCCGGCGACGACCTCGCCGCGCTGATCGCCCAGGCGCGCGAGGCCAACGCGCTGGTCAAGGCATTCGGGCAGCGCGTGCCGGTCGCCATCGCCGAGCAGGTCGCGGTCGCCGGCGCGCTCAACGCCCAGGTGCTGGCCAACGCCGAGCAGGCGCAGCTCGCCGCCGAGTACGTCGCGCGCCGGCTCGACGCACTGGCCGCGCCCGAGGAGCGCGGCTGGCAAGGCGCCGCCGACGAGTCCGGCGGCATCGTGTTCACGCGCGAGCTGCGCGGCGTGCCCGAGCGCCACGTCGTCGATCATTCGCTGATCGTCAGCGCCGAGGCGCTCAAGCTCGACGCCATGGCGCCCGACCTGCAGACGACCTACCAAGGGCGCGGCGTGCTCACGCTGAAGGACCGCGAGGTCGAGGTGTTCGGCCCGACCGCGCTGTTGGAGGCGGTGCTCGCCCACGGCCGCAAGGGCCTCGCGATCTCGCGCTACAAGGGGCTCGGCGAGATGAACCCCGAACAGCTCTGGGAAACGACGCTCGATCCCGACAGCCGCTCGCTCTTGCAGGTGCGCATCAAGGACGTCGAGGATTCGAACGAGATCTTCGAGACCCTGATGGGCGACGTCGTCGAGCCGCGCCGCGAATTCATCCAGTCCAACGCGCTCAAGGTCGTCAACCTCGACGTCTGAGCGGCGCGGTGCGGCGCGGCGATCAGCTGTAGATGACCAAGAAACCGGACAAGAAGGGCAAGGCGCCGCGCAAGAAGAAGGGCGCGGCGCCAAAGCGGCGCTCGGCGCTCCGCTGGCTGTTCAAGTGGGGCTTCGTCGCGGCGATCTGGGGCGGCGTCGCGGCGCTCGCCCTCATCGCTTGGTACGGCTACGACCTGCCCGACATCAGCGATCTCGGCGAGCGCCAGCGCAATCCGTCGATCACGCTCGTTGCCGCCGACGGCGCGACCATCGCGCGCTACGGCGACCTCTACGGCCCGCCGGCCACCATCGAGGCGATGCCGGCCTACCTGATCGAGGCCGTGCTGGCGACCGAGGACCGGCGCTTTTACGGCCACTTCGGCCTCGACGTCTTCGGGCTGGCGCGGGCAACCTACGCCAATGCGCGGGCCGGGCGCATCGTCCAGGGCGGCTCGACGCTGACCCAGCAGCTCGCCAAGGTCGTCTTCCTGACGCCCGAGCGCACGCTCAAGCGCAAGGTCCAGGAGCTGCTGCTGGCGCTCTGGCTCGAGCGCAACTTCACCAAGGACGAGATCCTTTCGATCTACTTGAACCGGGTCTACCTGGGCGCCGGCGCCTATGGCGTCGAGATGGCGGCGCGGCGCTACTTCGCCAAGTCGGTGGCGCGCCTCTCGCTCGCCGAAGCGGCGATGATCGCCGGGCTCCTCAAGGCGCCGAGCCGCTATGCGCCGACGCGCAATATCGAACGCGCCCGGGGCCGCGCGCGCCAGGTGCTCGCCGGCATGGTCGACGCCGGCTACCTCACGCAAGCCGAGGCCGATGCCGCGGCGCGCAACCCGGCGCGCGTCGCGCCGAGCCGGCACACCGGCGCCGGCGGGCGCTATTTCGCTGACTGGGTGCTCGACCAGGTGGCCGGTTACGCCGGCCCCGGCGCCGGCGACATCACCGTCATGACGACGCTCGATTCGGGCCAGCAACGGGTCGCCGAGCAGGCCGTGGCGCGCGCACTGGCTGGCGAGGGTGCGAAGCGCGGCGCGGCTCAGGCGGCGCTCGTCGCGATGAGCCCGAACGGCGCGGTGCGCGCCATGGTCGGCGGCCGCGACTACGCCCAGAGCCAGTTCAACCGGGCGTCCCAGGCGCGCCGCCAGCCGGGCTCGGCGTTCAAGCTGTTCGTCTATCTGGCGGCGCTCGAGGACGGCCTCGATGCCGAGACGATCGTCGAGGACGCGCCGCTCACCATCGACGGCTGGAGCCCGCGCAACTACGACGGCAAATACGCCGGCCGGGTCAGCCTGCGCGCCGCGCTGGCGCGCTCGCTCAACACCGTGGCGGTCCGGCTGACCGAGCGCGTCGGCCGCGGCAAGGTCGTTCAGGCGGCGCGCCGGCTGGGCATCACCTCGGCCCTGAAGACCCACCCGAGCCTGGCGCTCGGCGCGTCGGAAGTCAGTCTGATCGAGCTCACCTCGGCCTATGCGGTATTGGCCAACAACGGCCGCGGCGTCTGGGCCCACGGCATCAGCGAGATCCGCTCGGCGGCGGGCGAGCGGCTCTACCGCCGCGCCGGCTCGGGCTCGGGCGAGGTGATCGGCCGGCGCGCGCTCAGACAGATGGTCGGCATGCTGACCGCCGTCGTCGCCCGCGGCACCGCGCGCGCCGCCGCCATGCCGTGGCCGGCGGCGGGCAAGACAGGCACCAGCCAGGAGTCCCGCGATGCCTGGTTCATCGGCTTCACGCGCGACCTGGTCGCCGGCGTCTGGGTCGGCAACGACGACGGTCGGCCGATGAAGGGGGTGACCGGCGGCGGCCTGCCGACCCGGCTGTGGGCCGATTTCATGCGCGCCGCGCTGGCCGGCACGCAACCCAAGCCGCTTACAGGAATTCCTTGATCTGGGCGGCCATCGCCACGCCCGGCTTGGCGTGCGACATGACCGTGAGGAACCCGCCGTCGGTGCCCATCAGGTAGACATAGCCCGAGTGGCCGACCTGGTAGTCGTCGTCGCCGGCATGTTCCTCGGCCTCGAAGAAGACGCTGTAGGCGGCCGAGACGGCCTCGGTCTGGCGCGCCGTTCCGGTCAGCCCGACGAGCCGGGGATGAAAACTCGGCACATACCCGGCGAGCGCCTCGACCGTGTCGCGCAGCGGGTCGACGGTGATGAAGATCGGCTGGACGGCGTCACCCGCCGCGCCCAGCGCGTCGAGCGCCGTGCTCATGTTGTTGAGCGCCGGCACGCAGATGTCGGGGCAGTTGATGTAGCCGAAATAGATCAGCATGTAGGCGCCGCGGTAGTCCTGGTCGCTCACCGCCCGGCCCAAGTGGTCGGTCAGCGCGAAGGGCCCGCCGATGGCGATCGCCGCGGGCGCCGGCTCACGCGCCAAATCGCGCATGAGCCAAGCGCCGCCGGTCAGCAACACGGAGACGGCGACGGCCACCCAGGCCGCCCAGCGCACGGTCCGCAGCAGGCGCACTGGTTCGCTCACGCCGTCGTCAACCGATCGACGAGGGCAGCGCGGTCGCCTTCGGCGCGGCTCGCGCCGAGCCAGTCGAGCGCCGCGCGCAGACGCACGACCTCGCCGACGACGATCACCGCGGGCGGTTCGATGCCGGCCGCTTCGGCGTCTTTGGCGGCCTCGGCGAGCGTCGACACGACGACCCGCTGTTCGGGCAGCGTCGCGTTGGAGATGATCGCGACCGGCGTCGCGGCGTCGCGGCCGGCGCCGATCAGCCGCGTGGCGATCGCGTCGAGATGCTTGAGCGCCATGTAGAGCACGAGCACCTGCGAGCTGCCGGCAAGCGCGTCCCAATCGAGGTCTTCGGGCACCGTGCCGCCGACCGCGTGGCCGGTGACGAAGGTGACCGCCGAGTTGGTGTCGCGGTGGGTCATCGGGATGCCGGCATAGGCGAGCCCGCCGACGCCGGCGGTGATACCCGGCACCAGCCGGAATCGAACCCCGGCCTCGACCAATGCCAGCGCCTCCTCGCCGCCGCGCCCGAACAGGCAGGGATCGCCGCCCTTGAGACGGCAGACCCGCTTGCCCTCGCGGGCCAGTTCGACCAGCCGGCGCGAGATGTCGGGCTGCTTGGGCGACGGCTTGCCGCCGCGCTTGCCGGCGTAGATCAGCTCGCTCTCGGAATCCGCCAGCGCGAGCACCGCGTCGCTCACCAGCGCGTCATAGACCACGACATCGGCTTCTCTCAGCGCATGCAGCGCGAGCAGCGACAGAAGACCGGGATCGCCCGGCCCGGCGCCGACCAGCCAGACGGTTCCGGCCTCGAAATGCGGCAGTTCAATAGGCAGCGTGTCCATGGCCGGGAACTTACACCGATTGCGCGCCACGCGCGATGGCCAGCAGGCGGTCGAGGTCGATGGTGGCGGCGAGGCCGTCGGCAACGGCGTCGAGCGCGCTCTCGACCTCGTGCTGCCAGGCGATGCCACTCGCCGCGCGGTTCCTGAGCCGCGCCAGATAGGCGTGGCGGAAGCCGTCGGCGGCGAACAGCCCGTGGACGTAGCAGCCCTCGACGCGCCCGTCGGCCGAGCGCGCGCCGTCGTCGCGTTCACCCAAGCTGACCATCGGCCGCGCGCGGTCGGCGCCCACCGTCTCGCCGATATGCATCTCATAGCCGGCGACCGCCTCGCCGGTCCGCACGCAATGCCCGGTCACCGGCGCGAGGCGTTTCTCGCCGGCCAGCCGGGTCTCGACGTCGAGCAGGCCGAGGCCCTCGGCCGCGCCGGGCGGCCCCTCGATGCCGTCCGGATCGGCGACGCTGGCGCCGAGCATCTGATAGCCGCCGCACAGACCGAGCACGGCGCCGCCGCGCCGAACATGGGCCGCGATGTCGATGTCCCAGCCCTGCTCGCGCAGGAACGCCAGGTCGGCGAGCGTCGCCTTGCTGCCCGGCAGGATGACCAAATCGGCGTCACCGGGCAGCGCGCGGCCGGGCTCGACGAAGCTGACGACGACGTCGGGCTCGGCGGCAAGCGGGTCGAGGTCGTCGAAGTTGGCGATACGCGCCAGCCTCGGCACGGCGATATGGATCGCGCCGGCGGGCGGCGGCGGCGCCACCCTGGCGCCGTCGAGCGCCACCGAATCCTCGGCCGGCAGGCGGCGCGCGGCGTCGATATGGGGCACCACGCCGAGCCCGGTGAGCCCGGTGCGCGCCTCGATCACCGCGAGGCCGTCGTCGAACAGGCGGGCATCGCCGCGGAACTTGTTGATCAGGAAACCCTTGAGCAGAGTTCGCTCGGCCGGCTCCATGAGCTCCCAGGTGCCGACGATGCTGGCGATGGCACCGCCCAACGCGATGTCGGCGACCAGCACCACCGGCACGCCGGCCGCCTCGGCGAAGCCCATGTTGGCGATATCGCCGGCGCGCAGGTTGACCTCGGCCGGGCTGCCCGCGCCCTCGACCAGCACCAGATCGGCGGTCGCGCTGAGGCGCGCGAAGCTCTCGATCACCTTGGGCAACAGGCGCGGTTTGAGCGCGGCGTAGTCGCGCGCCGCGACAGTCGCCATGACGCGCCCCTGGACGACGACCTGGGCCTCGCCGTCGGATTGCGGTTTCAACAGCACCGGGTTCATGTCGACGCTCGGCTCGATACCGCAAGCGCGCGCCTGGAGCGCCTGGGCGCGGCCGATTTCGCCGCCGTCAGCGGTCACCGCGGCGTTGTTCGACATGTTCTGCGGCTTGAACGGGCGCACCGTCAGGCCGCGCCGCGTGTAGGCACGCGCCAGCCCGGCGACGAGCAGCGACTTGCCGACGTTCGAGCCCGTGCCCTGCAGCATCAATGCCGCGGGTGGTCCGGCCTCACGGCTTGGCAAGGGCCGCCCTGATGCCGTCGGCGCCGGGGTTCGAGACCTCGCGGTCGATGACGATGGCGCGTGACGAGACCGGCTTGCCGTAATAGGTCTCGGCCGCTTCTTCGTCGGACGTCAGCACCGCGCCCTCGAACGAGATGCCACCGAACAGCCCCTTGGCGTGGGAAAAGGAGTAAATGTCGGCCTCGACGTTGAGCGTCGTGCCGGCGTCGACGCCGCCGCCCACGGTGCCCACGGCGATCGAGGCGTCGGTGCCGAGCGTCATCGTGTCGGCCATCATCGTCTCGAGCCCGCCGTCGGTCATGATCAGCAACATGACCTGCGAGACCTGGGCGCCGATCTGCAGGCCGATGCTCGCCGCCCCCAAGGTATAGAACGCCGGATAGCTCCACTCGCCGGTCTCGGCATCGCGCACCAACAGCACGCCGGCGCCGACCTCGCCGCCGACGATGAAGCCCGCCTTGACCATCTCGGGGACGACGACCACACCCTTGGCCCGGGCCAAGTAGGGCTTGAGGTTCGAGAACTTGTCCTCGCCGCGCAGTTCCTCGACCGTGATCTTGGCCTTGTCGATCAGGCGCTGTTCCTCGGACGCGGCGGCCGGCGCGCCCCAGCCGACGACCAGCGCCCAGAGCACGATCCAGGCCGGCAGCCGGCGCGTTATCGAATTCGTCATGTCGCTCACTCCAACTTGCTTTGCAACTTCGGGGCTTCGGTTCCCGCCCGGTACGTGTCACACGGCGACTACGATGCCATAGAACAGCACCAGGGCGTAAGCGAGATGCGCGACAATCGCCGATTCGAGGCCGCGCCGCCAGTAGAGCCAGCCGAACAGCGCGCCGACGGCGATGCCGATAAACTGGAGGGCGCGCGATTGTATGGCGTCGGCGGCGTCCGCCGGCCCGGCGATGCCGAGCGGCGTGACGTCGGAAAGCTCGTAAATCAGCGCCGAGAGCGCAACCGAGAACCACATGGCATACTTGCTCGGGCTGCCGTCGGGCGCCGGCAGCAGGTGGACCGTGAACCAGACGACGCCGGTCATGACGCCGAGCCGGAAGAAGATCTCGTCGTTGACCGCGGCGAACAGCGCCAGTGGCACGCCCGACGCCCAGGGCAACTCGGCCTGGATACCGGCGCCCGGCCCGATATGCGTCGTCCGCAGCACCACCGCGACGAGCACGACGGCGACCGCCGCGGCAGCGCCCAGCGCGGCGGCCGAGACGAGGTAGCGGACGACGCCTTCGACGCGTCCGCCGCCGAGCCAGGCGCTGAGGATCGGCGCGCCAATGCCGTAGCGTGCGCTGAGACGCAAGCCCAGATAGATCACCGCGGCATAGAGAACGGCGGCGCTAACCAGCGGCAAAGCGTAGATCTCGCGCCAATCTGCGGCGGCGCCGGTTTGCTGAGCTTCGGCGACCCAGCCCGAGACCGGTGCCAGCAGCACCGTCGCGCCGACGCCGGCGAGCCACAGCACCAGGAAAAGACGCAGCCCGACGCCCTTCGGCGGCGTCCTGTCGTCGTCGTTCATGGCTCAGAAACGCTGCCAGCCGGTCCCCTCGTGGCCGAAAGAGAAGGTTTCCGGATGCAGGATCTCGGCGAGGATCTCGACCGATTCGGCGAGCCTGGGACCGGGCCGGTTGAAGTACTGGTTGCCGTCGGTGACGTAGACCTCGCCGGCCTGCACGGACCCAAGCGCCTGCCATTCGGGGCGCCCGGCGAGCAACTCGGCATCGGCGCGGGTGCGCGCCATGTCATAGCCGCAGGGCATCATGACGATGGCGTCGGGGTCGACGGCGGCGAGGGCGTCCCAACCGATGGTGGGCGCGTGTCCGCCGACGACGCCGAGCACATCGTCGCCGCCGGCCAGCGCGACCATCTCGGGCACCCAGTTGCCCGCCGCCATCAGCGGATCGGCCCATTCGACACAGACGACCCGTTTGCGCGGCCCGGCGGGCAGCGCCGCCGCGATCGACGCGACGCGCGCGCCGAGGGCGGCGGCGACCGGCTCGCCGGCGACGCCGAACGCCGCACCGACGCGCACCACGTCGTCCCAGACGTCGCCGAGCCGCTGGGGCTGGAGCGAGATGACTTTCGCGTCGCAGCCGATCATCTCGCCGAGGGCGCGCTCGAGCGTCGCCAGGTCGATGGCGCAGACGGCGCATTGGTCCTGGGTCACGATATGGCTCGGCGCCAGGCGCTCGAGCGTCGCGGTGTCGAGGTCGTAAATGCTGAGCGCGGTTTCGAGCATGGCGCGCACGCGCTCGTCGATCTCGCGGCTCGAGCCGCCGGTCTCGAAGGCCGGCCGCGTGCAGGCCGGCAGTTGGGCGACGCCGGCCGGGTGATCGCATTCATGCGAGCGGCCGACCAGGCGGTCGGCGAGGCCCAGCGCGGCGACGATCTCGGTGCCGCTCGGGATCAACGAGACGATGCGGGGATTCGCGGTCACGATGCAAGCGCCTTTCCAGAGCCGATGTGGCGCGCCTCAGCAGCCGCAGCGCCGGTCGAGGTCCTCCTGCCAGGTGCGCAACTTGTCGAATTCCCGGCTCATACTTCGCTGCTGGGTCGCGCCGCCGGCGAACAGTCCGCCGAGGCGGACGGCCAGTGCCCGGAACAATTCAGTGACGGCCTTCGACATGTGTTTCCTCCGCGCGGTTCGGCGTGATGCGGCCCAGCCAGACTAGCACGTTGCCACCTAAGTGCGCTATGTCGGCTGGTGATTGACCCAGGCGACGCGCCAGTCGCCGCCCGGTCCCGGGCCCGGGACGTGGTCGAGCCGCGTAATCGCCAGATTGGCGGTCGCAAAGGCCAGCGCGGCGTCGATCTCGATGCCGAGCGCGATGGCGAGCGCGGCGCGGATCGTGCCGCCGTGGGCGACGGCGACGATGTCGCGCCCGGCATGTGCCGTAGTCAGCCGCTCGACCACGGCTCCGACGCGCACGACGACATCGGCGAAGCTCTCGCCGCCGGGCGGCGCGTGATGCGCCGGCGTCGCCCAGAACTTGTGATAGACGCGCTGGCCGCTGCGCTCGATCTCGGCCCAGCTGCGGCCCTGCCAATTGCCGAAGTCCTGCTCGGCGAGGTCGGGCTCGACGAGCGGCTCGATGGCGTAACCGCCGGTCTCGGCGATCGCCGCCGCGGTCAGCTTGGCGCGGCTCAGATGGCTCGTCACCCACTGCGCCCCGGCCGGAACGCGCGCAGCGAGCGCGCGAAACGCGGCGCTGTCGGAGACATCGCAGTCGACCTCGGAGTTGCCGTAGGCCTTGCCGTCCATACCGACGACCGGCGCATGCCGCACCCACCACCAGCTCGTCGTCGTACTCATCACCAAGTCCCTTCGATCCTTCGGATTACCGTAACTTCCGAGCGACCGGGTATAGGGCACCGCGCCGCCGACGGCAATCGCCGCAAGCGGCCCGCGTCGCACCTGGGTTCGAAATTCTGCCGGATCGACGCCCGGAACGGATATGCGCCTCGATGATCGGTTACTCGGGCAACCCGGCCTTGCGCATGCCGTCTTCGAAACGCGCCAATTCCGCCGGGTCCCGGTAGGACAGCCGCCCGACGTACTTCTTGATCGAATACTCGGGATCGTGCCTGAGGATCGCGGCAACCGTCCTCTCGGCGTCCTCCTCGCGCCCCAGCCTATGCCAAGGTGGGGGTCGCGACGAAGAGGTCGCGCCGCAGCAGACCTTCCTCGATCGCGCCGAATTCCGCTCGCCACCCCGCTTGTCGCTCGGCGAACTCGGCGGCGCCGAGCAGCGGCTCCAATTGATCCTTGAACTCCTCGTCGGCGGATTCGAAGCGGCGGATCGAGTCCGCATAGTCCGCGGTGATGTCCGAAGAATCGGTGACCGTCCAGCCGGTTTGACCGAGCAGCGTCGGATAGTCCGTCTCGGGCTCGCCAAATACGGGCGCGCCTGCGAGGGCGCGCTCGCGGTCGGCGGGTGAGAGGCCCGGCGTGATCCAGATGACCGTGAAGACCATACGCCCCGTGTCGCGGATCACCCGCCGGCACGCCTCGAGCACGCCGCGCTTGTCCTCGAGGCAGCACAGCACGTCGGAGTGACTGATGGCGTCGAAGCTCGCGTCGCAAAACGGCATCTCGGATCCGTCGGCGACGGCGAACCGACAGCGGTCCGACATGCGGTCTCTCGCCGCCCGTTCGTTCGCGATCTTGAGCCCGTTGAGCGGCAGGTCCACGAGCACGGCGTCGCAGCCCGTTTGCTTCGCGAAATAGAGGCCCGGCCAACCGGCGCCGGCGCCGACATCCATGAGGCGAACGCCCGGTTTGAGGCCCAGAAGCACGGCTATGCGGCGCGCCTCGTCACGGGTGGTCCAACTGTTGCCGCCATAATCACAGCCGCAGGCGCGGCGTTCGACGGAAAGAATGGCCGGCGATTGAGACCGTTCGTAGGTCTGGGCAAAACGCTCTCGCCTCGCCAGTTCTTCCGGGCTCAGCGCCATCAGACGCAGCGCCACGCGCGCCAAGGGGCGCTTGGTCTCTGTAGAGCCCTGCTATTCCTCAGAGCGGTGTGCGTCGTCTTCCGACGGCGTTCCATCGGCACTTCCCCCCCAAACGTCAAGATTAGCGAATGGTTGCGGAATAATCCACGCGGCACCGAATTCATGCCCGCGGTGCTACGGGCATTGATCCTTCCGACGTCCAGACATAACATGAACGTATCGGCGGAACCGGGTGGGGGTGGCGATCATGGCGACGATGGGGGAACTGGCGCTCGATATCGTGCGGCCATGCCGTGACGAGGGCGACGCGGCGCTGGTGGCGCGCGGCGTCGGCCGGCTGCTGGGCGAGATGGGCTTTGCGGCGCTGTGCGAGATGCGCGTCGGCCACGGCCGGCGCGTCGACGTCATCGGGCTCAACCGGCGCGGCCAGTTCGCCATCGTCGAGATCAAGGTGAGCGCCGCCGATCTGCGCGCCGACCGCAAATGGCCCGACTATCTGGACTACTGCGACAGCTTCTACTTCGCCGTGCCGGCCGGTTTCGACCAGCGCCTGCTGCCGACCGGGACCGGCGTCATCGTCGCCGACCGCTATGGCGGCGCCGTGGTGCGCCGCGCCGAGACCGCAAAAATGGCGGCAGCGACGCGCCGCGTGCAGACCGTCCGTTTCGCGCGTTACGCCGCCAACCGCCTACGCCGCCTCGACGACCCGCCGGTCTAGCCCTTAGCCGCCCGAGCCTTGCACCCGTTGATGCAGCGCGGCGATCGAGTGATGCGCCGACAGGATCGCGCCCTCCTGCCACGCGCGGAGGTAGCTGACATGCTCGCCCGCGAAGTAGAACGGGCCATCGGCGCGGGTCAGGGCGGGATAATATTTCTCGCGCGCGATGCCGGACCATTTCGTCCAGGCGCTGCGCGCGTACGGCATGTTCTGCCAGGCCACCGAAATCGGCCGCGACACTTCGTTCTCGAATTCGGGATGAAGCCGGCGACCGCTCTCGCGTGCGTATTCGGCCCGTTCCGTCGGCGAACGATTGCCGAACTGCTGGGCGACAAGCGAGTAATTGTAGGCACCGATCAGGATGCCCTTGTCGCCGTGGAAACCCGACGAGGGGTACCAGATCTGGGTGATATCGCGTTCGGTCCAGGAAATCCCGCCGTAGATGCCTAAATCCTCTTCCCAGAAGCGCCGCTCGGCCTGCCAGGCGAGCTTGCAGGACTCGACGTAAAGCGATCGGCTAATCGCCGTGGTCGTCGGCTCCGAGAAGTCACTCTCGATATCGCGCATGACCGCCAGCGGAATCGTGCAGATACAGTAATCGGCCTCGGCCGCCGTCTCCGCGCCGCTCGTTCGATCGCGATAGACGATGCGTGTCCTGTCGCCGGCGCGCCGGATCTGCGTCACCTCGGCGCCGAAGGTGATGCGGTCGCCGACTCTCCGTTCGAACGCGGCCGCGATGCGGTCCATGCCGCCGACCGGCTGAAGCATCGTCGCCTGCATGTCGAATTGTTCGAGTTTATGCATCTTCCACGACCAGAAGTTCGAATTGAGCAGGACCGACAGGTCGAACGGCGCGCGCGGCTCGCCCGCCTGCAGGCCGGCGCCCGGTGGCGTCGCGTAGCCGGCCCGGCTCGAGCCGCGGTAGATTGCGTCCTTGTCGAGATCGCCGAAACCCCTGAGAAAGACGCCGAGGCGCCGTTTGTCGCCCGGCGTGAGCGCGTCGTCGAGCGCGGTGGTGTCGAGCGCCTTGGCCAGCAGCTCGGCGACGTAGCCGCGAAAATCATGGTACAGCGCGCGCGATTCGATCGGCGTGCCGTCGAACCGGTAGTCGTCGTGGAACAGGGCGCCGCGGTTGGTGTTGACGAAGACCTCGAGATCGACGCCGAACGCCTTGCAGTAGCCCAGGATGGCCCGGTGATGGGCCGGGATGCGCGCCGGACCGGCGTTGAAGTAGAGCCCGTCGTCGAAGCTGCAGGTCTGGGCTTCTCCCTTGATCTCTTCGACGCGCGTGCCGCGCCGGATCGTCCAACAACGGCCGCCGGCGCGATCGCTCGCCTCGAGAATGCGGCAGTCATAACCGGCCTTGCCGAGCTCGTAAGCCGCCGTCATGCCGGCCAGCCCGGCGCCGAGGATGACGACCGACGTGCCGCTGCCCGACCCCGGCGCCAACTCGGGTGGGCCGGCGTAGGCCACCGGCATCGGCAGCAGCCCGAGCTGCTGCATGGTCACGTAGGCCGCGCCGTAGCCGCCCGCGAGCGCGACCCGATCGATGAATCGCCGTCGCGTCAGCGCCATGTCGCCGTCCCTCCTCTGCCGCGGCAGGCCAGCTCGATTGCTCGCGGATGGCAGGAGTGCCGAGATCAGTCTAGCACGCGAACGGCCGATGCGGCGGTTACACCGCGCGGTGGAAGGCCTCGGGGCAGTCGGTCACAAAGTCGTCCGCCGATGGCTCACGTCATATATTGGCCGCCGTTGATCGTCAGCGTCGAGCCGGTGATGAAGCCGGCGTCCTCGGCGGCGAGGAACACGACGGCGCGGCCGATCTCGGCGGCCTCGCCGAGCCGGCCGGCCGGGATGAGCGGCAGGATCTTGGTCTTCAGCACGTCCTCGGGCACCGCGCGCACCATTTCGGTGGCGATATAGCCGGGCGCGATGGCGTTCACCGTGATGCCCTTGAAGGCGTTCTCCTGCGCCAACGCCTTGGTGAAGCCGATCACGCCGGCCTTGGCGGCCGAATAATTGGCCTGGCCCATCTGGCCCTTCTGGCCGTTGATCGAGCTGATCGAGACGATGCGCCCGAAGCCGCGCGCGCGCATGCCCTCGAGGACGCCGCGCGACATGTTGAACACCGAATCGAGGTTGGTGCGGATAACCGCCTGCCAGTTCTCGAGCGACGTCTTGTGCAACATGCCGTCGCGCGTGATGCCGGCGTTGTTGACCAGCACGTCGACCGGGCCGAGATCGGCCTCGACCTGTGCGATGCCCGCCTGACAGGCGTCGAAGTCGCCGACGTCCCAGCGATACGCCGCGATGCCGGTCGCCGCGGTGAACGCCTCGGCCGCCTCGACATTGCCGCCGTAATTGGCGGCGACCGTGTGGCCGGCGTCCTTGAGCGCGATCGAGATCGCCTCGCCGATGCCCCGGGTGCCGCCGGTCACCAATGCTACACGCGCCATAGTACCCTCCCCCGTTATCGCGCCGCGGTCAGTCGCGGGCGACGCACATGGCGATGCCCATGCCGCCGCCGATGCACAGTGTCGCCAGGCCCTTCTTGGCGTCGCGCTTGGCCATCTCGTACAACAGCGTGGTCAGCACGCGCGCGCCCGAGGCGCCGATCGGATGGCCGAGCGCGATGGCGCCGCCGTTGACGTTGACCTTGGCGGTGTCCCAGCCGAGGTCCTTGTTGACGGCGCAGGCCTGGGCGGCGAACGCCTCGTTGGCCTCGACCAGGTCGAGATCGTCGGCCGACCAGCCGGCGCGCTCGAGCGCCTTCCTGCTGGCCGGGATCGGGCCCGAACCCATGATCGCCGGATCGACGCCGGCCTGTGCCCAGGAGACGATGCGCGCCATCGGCGTGATACCCCGCCTCGCGGCTTCGTCCGCGGTCATCAGCACGGTCGCCGCGGCGCCGTCGTTGATGCCCGAGGCGTTGCCGGCGGTCACCGTGCCGTCCTTGACGAAGGCCGGGCGAAGTTTGGCGAGCGACTCGGCCGTCGTGCCGTGGCGTGGATGCTCGTCGGTATCGACGACGGTCTCGCCCTTGCGCGTCTTGATCGTCACCGGGACGATCTCGTCGGCGAAACGGCCGGCGGTCTGCGCGGCTTCGGCCTTCTGCTGCGAGGCGGCGGCGAACGTGTCCTGCTGCTCGCGCGTGATCTGCCAACGCTCGGCGACGTTCTCGGCGGTGTTGCCCATGTGATAGCCGTTGAAGGCGTCCCACAGGCCGTCCTTTACCATGGTGTCGACCAGCTCGGCCGGGCCCAGCTTGGTGCCGTTGCGCATGTGCACGCAGTGCGGCGCCTGGCTCATGTTCTCCTGGCCGCCGGCGACGACGATGTCGCTGTCGCCATTGAGGATCGCCTGGTAGCCGAGCGCCACCGCGCGCAGGCCCGAGCCGCACAGCTGGTTGACGCCCCAGGCCGGCACTTCGACCGGGATGTCGGCGCCGATTGAAGCCTGGCGCGCTGGGTTCTGGCCCTGCCCGGCGCCCAGAATCTGGCCCAGGATGACCTCGGAGACCTCGCCCGGCTCGACGCCGGCGCGCTTCATCGCCTCGGCGATCGCCACGCTGCCCAGCGCCGAAGCGGCGAGCGTGCTCAGGCCGCCCGAGAAGGCGCCGACGGGCGTGCGAGCGGCGCTGGCGATTACGATATCGGTCATGGCTGTCTCCTCATGTCGCATGGGCCTCGAAGCGGCCCGATTGGCGTGGAACTGTCGACACGGCGCGTCGGATCCAGAATGTAGAGGCGCGCCGGGCAAATGCAACGGAAAATATGCTGCACTGCAAACCGATAGCCCGGCGGCGTCATGGCAGCCGCCTCAGCCAGTCGGCGAGCGGCCGCCACAGGTGGCGCGGGCCGGCCCCGCCGACGACCATGCCGATATGGCCGACCGGCGGCACCAAGCGTTCGGCGCCGGGGATCGCCTCGGCGAGTGCGGCGGCCGAGGCCGGCGGCACGATGCGGTCGCGCTTGGGCACGACGACCAGCGCGGGCATATTGAGATCGCCCGGGCGCACCGGCGTGTCGTCGATACGCCAACAGCCGCGCGCCGGCGTGTTGTGGCCGTACCAATCGACCAGACATTCGCGCGCGACCGGCGCTGTCAGCGCGACGCCGTCGTTGAGCCAGTCCTCGAGCGCGACGAAGAACGCGGCCTCGTCGCTCGCAGGGTCGAGGCGTGCGAAGGCGCGGAACTTATTGGCCACGAGATTGGGGTCGAGCGCGGTGAACATCGCCTGGATCAGGTCGACGGGCAGTTCGCCGCAGGCCTCGACCAGGGCCGTCAGCGGCGCCTCGGCGGCGCCCAGGAGGCGCGCATGCGCGGCGTTGTCGGCGTGGAAGTCCCACGGCGTCGCCAGCAGCGCGAGACCCCGCACTTCGGCCGGCCGGCGCAGCGCCAGCGCCAACGCGAGCAGCCCGCCCATGCAATAGCCGACGACCGCGACCGGGCCGCCGCTCGCCTCGAGCGCGGCATCGAGCGCGGCGTCGAGCCGCCCGGCGACGTAGTCGGTCAGCGTCATGTCCCGCTCGGCCTCGCCCGGCGCGCCCCAGTCGACCAGCATGGGGCGCACGCCATGACCCGCCAGATGGCGCATCAGGCTGCGCCGCTTGGTGAGATCCAGGATGTAGGCGCGGTTGACCAGCGACGGCACGAAAAGGGCGGCGACATCGAACGGCTTGCGCCGTCGGGCGCCGAAATCGAGCAGCCGCGTCGCGCCATCGCGCCACGGCACGGGAGGGTCTTGCAACGGCCGGCGGTAGGGATGGTCGGTGTAGGCCTCAATTCCGGCGAGCATTTCGCCGAGGCGGCGCGTCGCCTCGCCGGCGAGCGCCGCGCCGAGCGCGTCAGCCGCGGCGTTTTCGAGGCTTGGCGCGAGCGCCGCCGCCTGCGCCGCCAGTCCCGCGTTCCAGGGCAGCGAGCCGCTCTTCGCAAGCGGCAAGGCGGCGATCGAGCTCGACCAGACGCTCGTCGCCCGCGCCAGGTGCAGCGGCAGCGGCCGGGGTCCCGCCCGCGGCGGCGGTGAATGCGGCGATGCCGGCATGGGCTTGGCCTCCCGGTGCGACGTGTGAGGCGCCTGGTGCGCCCGGCGCGCCCGCCATCAGTTGGGCGATCCAGTCGGTGAGCGCCGGGTCCGAGACCGATGCGGCGACCTGCGCCTGCCACAGGTCGAGAAATCGCTTGGCGAGGGCGTCGAGGTCGGGCGCGTCGGACATCGGCCGACTATACGCGAGGCCATCCGCGCGCGCCACCGTGGCTGCCCCGATGGCGGCCATCCATTTGCGCCGCATTGCAGTAATTGCAGCGCAGCAAAAGCTATTGTAGGCTTGCTGCCCGTTGTGGCCGATTGTCGAACGACGGTCCGCATTCCTCGAGCCAGGACAGCCATGGCAAGCAAGCGCGACAACGCCGACGGGACCGAGCCGGTTACCATCAAGAAATACGCCAACCGTCGGCTCTACAACACGGCGACCTCGAGTTACGTCACGCTCGACCACCTCTGCGAGATGGTCAAGGACGGCACCGATTTCGTGGTCTATGACGCCAAGTCCGGCGAGGACATCACGCACACGGTGCTAACCCAGATCATCATGGAGGAGGAGAGCAAGGGTCATAACCTGTTGCCAATCAAGTTCCTGCGCCAGCTCATCCCGTTTTACGGCGACAGCCTGGCGGGTTTCGTACCGCGCTATCTCGAGGTCTCGATGGACTCCTTCTCGCGCGACCAGGAGCGCATGCGCGCCTATCTCGAGCAGGCCTTCGGCGGCTTCTTCCCGTTCAAGCAGTTCGAGGAGATGGGCAAGGCCAACATGGCCATCTTCCAACGCACCATGAACATGTTCGCGCCGCCCGGCGGCGGCGACGCGTCCCTGGGAGGTGGCGGGGACGTTGGCGGCGGCAACCGCGAGGGCGGCGCGGCGGCGGACGCGGCGGAACCCGAACTCGGCGATCTCAAACTGAAGCTCGACGCCATGCAGCGCCAACTCGACGCACTCGCCAAGAAAGACGGCGATTAGCCCGTCCCCGGCCCGCTCAGCCTTTTACCCGCCCCCACCAATGGGGCCAGACACCATTTCGACTCTGCCGAGGCGCGCGCCTAGCGTAGTTCGCGTTTGAGGATCTTGCCGGTCGCGGTCAGCGGCAGCGCGTCGCGGATCTCGACCAGGCGGGGGTATTTATGCGCCGCCATGTTCTCGCGCGCCCAGGCGACGACCGCCTCGGCGGTCAGCTTGGCGCCCTCGACCGGCACGACGAAGGCCTTGACCTCCTCGCCATAGCGCGCGTCCGCGACGCCGACGACGGCGCAGAGCGACACCTTGGGATGCGTCGTCAGCATGTCCTCGACCTCGGCCGGATAGACGTTGAAGCCGCCGCGGATGATCAGCTCCTTGATGCGCCCGACGATGTAGAGATAGCCGTCCTCGTCGAGCCGGCCGAGATCGCCGGTGTGGTACCAGCCGTCGCGGATCGCCTCGGCCGTCGCCTCGGGCCGCTTGTAATAGCCCTTCATGACGCAGTGGCCCTTGACGGCGATCTCGCCGACCTCGCCGATCGGCAGCGCCGCGCCATTGGCGTCGACGATGCGGACCTCGACACCCCACACCGCCTTGCCGACCGAACCCGGCCGGGCCGGCGCGTCGGGCGGCTGCAGGACGACGACGGGCGAGGTCTCGGTGCAACCGTAGCCCTCGAGCAAGGGCACCCCGGTGCGCGCCTCGAAATCGTCGACCACCGCCTGCGGCATGGCCGCGCCGCCGGTGCCGGCGAACTCGAGCGTGTTGGCCAGATGCTTGCCGGCGATGCGGTCGAAATCGGCGTGGTCGAGCATGGCGTGGAACATCGTCGGCACGCCGCCGAAGCGCGTGACGCCCTCGTCGATCAGCATGCGGATCGCCGCGCCCGGCTCGAAGCGCTGCATCAGCACCAGCGTGTCGCCGACGTGGACGCCCTGGTGCATCAGGCTGGTCTGGGCATAGACGTGGAACAGCGGCAGCGCAACGAGCTGGACCTGTGCGCGGCGCGCCGGGTAGACCGCCGCCACGGTCAGCACGTTCATGACGATGTTGGCGTGCGTCAATTCGGCGCCCTTGGGCTGCCCAGTCGTGCCCGAGGTGTAGAGGATCACCGCGGTCTGCTCGGCCGGCGTCACCGCAGGTTCGACGCGGTTCGCCGCGCCGGCCAACAGCGCCTCGAAAGCTTCGGCCGCTGGCGGTCGATCGCCGTCGCCGAAGAGCCACAGGCGCCGACAGTGCGCGGTCAGCGCGAACGCCTCGGCACCCCGGCGGCCCAGTTCGCCGTCGTCGCCGGCGAAACAAATCAAGGCGTCGGCATCCGAATCGTCGAGGTAGTAGGCGATCTCGCGCACCGTCGACAGGGGGCTGACCGTGACCACCGTGCCGCCGATCGTCAGCACGGCGTAGTAGACGATGATGAATTCGGGCCGGTTCGGGCTGCACAGCGCGACGTGATCGCCGGCGCCGAGGCCCGCCGCGCGCAAACCCTCGGCGACGCGGCCGACGGTATCGGCCAGCCCGGCATAGTTCAGCCGCTCGTCCTCGAAGACGATGGCGGTGCGCTCGGGATGGCTGAGCGCGGCGTTCTGCAATAGCGAGGCGGCGTTCAGCATGGCGCTCGCGCGGCCCTCATGGGTGGTTGAACAAATAGGCGCCCGAGACGATGGCGACGATCCCAAAGCCCAAGATCAGGATGCCCGAGACACGGTTGATCCACATCAGGAAATGCGGCCCGACGCGGTGGCGCAGCGCGCCGACGCCGGCACTCAGGCCAAGCCACCAGATCGTCGAGCCGAGAAACACGCCGGTCACCAGCGTCGAGGCGCCGATTACGCCGATGCCCTTGGTGGCGATGCCGATGCCAGCGAAGACCGCGAGGAACGACAGCACCGTCGCCGGGTTGGTCAGGGTCAGCGCCAGGGTCGAGCCGAAGGCGCCAACCAGCGCCGTGGTGCCGATCGGCCCGCTCTCGCCCGAGGCGGTTTCGCGGGCCAGGGCGCGGGCGAAGGTGCGAATGCCCAGATAACACAGGAAGCCGCCACCGATCAGGCGCAGCCACGCGTTGTGCGTGATCAGGAAGTCCGAGATGACGCTCAGCCCCAACGCGGCGACCGCGCCGTAGGCCGCGTCGGCCACCGCGGCGCCGAGCCCCGAGTAGAGCCCGACCACCGGACCCAGCAACAGCGTGCGACGCACGCACAACACGCCGATCGGCCCGACCGGCGCGGCGATCATCAAACCGACGACGACGCCCTTGACGAAGAGGCCGGGATCAATCATTCACGACCGCCTGGCAACGGCTAGCGCATGATCCGCGACCGCGGGCCGTCGACCGTTCGACGAAAGCATGCGCGGCAATTGAGCGCAGGTCACCTTTACGCAGTAAAGATGACCGCACAATACGCTAATACCCCAGCGCGCAGCCATCCTTGCGCGGGTCCGAACCGCCGGTCAGCACGCCGCGCTGCCAGTCAATGCGGATCGCCTGGCCGCCGCCCATGGGTCCCTCGGACCGCGCGACCCGGTGGCCGAGCGCGGCGAGGCCCTCGGCGACCTCGTCGCTCACGCCGGTCTCGACGTCGAGCACGTCGCCGTAACAGAAGACCCTCGCAAGGTCGAGCGCCTCCTGGACGTCCATGCCGTGGTCGATGACGTTGGTCAGGAAGTGGCAGTGGCCGAACGGCTGGTAGTGGCCGCCCATGACGCCGAACGGCATGTCGACGCGGCCGTCCTTGAGCGCCATGCCGGGGATGATCGTATGCATCGGGCGTTTCGACGGCGCGATGCAGTTCGGATGGCCCGGCTGAACGACGAAGCCGGCGCCCCGGCTCTGCAGCACGACGCCGCTCTGGGGCGCCATGATGCCGCTGCCGAAGCCCGCGAACAGCGAGTTGATGAAGCTGATCGCGTTGCGGTCCTCGTCGACCACCGTGAGATAGACCGTGTCGCCGTGCTCGGGGAAGGCGATCGGTGGCAGATTGCTGAGCACGCCGTCGCGCCGGATGCGCGCGCGCGCCTCGGCCGCGTGCGCTTCCGACAGCAGCGCCTCGACCGGCACCTCCGACTGATCCGGGTCGGCGATCAACGCGTCGCGGTCGCAGAACGCCAGCCGGCCGGCCTCGACCTCGAGATGCAGCCGATCGACGCCCAGTGGGTCGAGTTCAGCCAAATCGTAGCCGGCCAGGATGTTGAGCATGATCAGGACGACGATGCCTTGGCCGTTGGGCGGGCATTGGTAGATTTCGTGGCCCCGGTAATCGGTCTTGATCGGCGTGACATAATCACCGCCGGCGGCCGCGAAGTCGTCGAGCGTGTGCAGCCCGCCCAGCGCGTTCAGCTTGGCGACGATGTCCTCGGCGACGCGGCCGGTGTAGAAGCCGGCGCGGCCCTCGCGGGCGATCGTGCGCAGCGTCTCGGCGAGCGCCGGCTGGCGGTGGGTCGCGCCGACGCCAGGGCTCTGGCCGCCGTCGAGCAGGATGCGCGTCGCATCCTCGTCGCGAAGCAGCTTGTCGACGCAACCAGCCCAGGCGCTGGCGACGCGCGGCAGCACGGCATAGCCGTCCTCGGCATAGCCGATGGCCGGCGCCAAGACCTCGTCGAGCCCCTTGCGGCCATGGTCGGCGACGAGCCGCGACCAGGCGTCGATCGCGCCCGGCACGGTGACCGCGTGCGGGCTCAGCTCGTCGATCCGGGTCATCCCCTGATCGACGTACCAGGCGGTTTCGGCCGCCGCCGGCGAGCGGCCCGAGCCGTTGTAGGCGATGACCTCGCCGCCGCCGCCCGGCGCATAGAGCACGAAGCAGTCGCCGCCGACGCCGGTCGACATCGGCTCGACGACGCACAACACGGCGCAGGCCGCAACCGCCGCGTCGACGGCGTTGCCGCCGGCGCGCAGGATGTCGAGAGCCGCCAGGGTGGCCGCCGGATGCGAGGTCGCGGCCATTCCGTTGAGTGCGGATACGGGCGAGCGGCCGGGCAGCTGAAAATCACGCATTAGACGTTACGCCTCCCTATCGAAGGTTCGGACAATGCCCGAGCGCCGCGCCGTTGGCAAATCCTTCGCCCGGCGATTGACAGGACCCGGCGATGCCCGACAATGGGCCGTACCAGGGGGCGCCATGTCATCACGCATCTCGATCGTCGACGGCGACATCACCGCGCAGCGCGTCGACGCCATCGTCAACGCGGCGAAAAATTCGTTGCTCGGCGGCGGCGGCGTCGACGGCGCGATCCATCGCGCGGCCGGACCAGGCCTCCTGGAGGCTTGCCGGACGCTCGGCGGCTGCGCGACCGGCGACGCCAAGATCACGCCGGGCTTCGATCTCGCGGCGCGCCACGTCATCCACACCGTCGGCCCGATCTGGCGCGGCGGCGCGGCCGACGAGGATGCGCTGCTCGCCAGTTGCTATCGGACCAGCCTGGCGCTCGCCCGGGACCACGGCCTCGCCTCGGTCGCCTTTCCGTCTATCAGCACCGGCGCCTACGGCTTCCCGCTCGAGCGTGCGACGCGCATCGCCGTAAGCGAGACCGTCGGCCATCTCGACGCCAACGAGACGCCGGAACGCGTCGTCTTCGTCTGTTTCGGCGCCGAGGCGCTTTCGTGCTACCGCGACGTCGTCGCCGAGCCGGCCGGCTGATGGCGGCCGACGAGCATGAAATCGTCGCGCGCGAGACGGGCTACGACGGCTTCTTCCGGCTCGACCGGCTCAGCGTCAGGTTTCGCCGCTACGACGGCGGCTGGAGCGAGATCATCACGCGCGAGGTGCTCGAGCGCGGCCACGCGGCGGGGATGCTGCTCTACGACCCGGCGCGCGACCAAGTCGTCCTGGTCGAGCAGTTCCGTGCGCCGGCGGCCGACGCGCCGGGCGGACCCTGGCTGATCGAGACAGTCGCCGGCATCATCGATGAGGGCGAGACGCCCGAGGATGTCGCGCGGCGCGAAACGGCTGAGGAGACCTCATTGACGGTCGACGCAATCGAGCGCATCGGCGCGTTCATGCTCTCGCCGGGCGGCGCGTCCGAGTTCATCACGCTGTTCTGCGGCCGTGTCGATTCGCGCGACGCGGGCGGCGTTCACGGCATCGACGACGAAGACATCCGCACCGTCGTGATGGCCACCGACGACGCGCTCGCCGCGGTCGCCGACGGGCGCATCGTGGCGGCCAACGCCGTCATCGCATTGCAATGGCTGGCGCTCAACCGTGAACGCCTCGTCGCCGAGCTGGTATGATCGACGCGCCATGGCCCGGAGGATCGAACCATGACGTCGGCGAATTCGATGCCGTTCAGGCTGGTCTGTCTCGCGGTGTTCGCGCTTGCGCTCGGCGCCTGCGGCGGGCCGGTCGAATCACGCGTCGCGCTTTCGGAGCCAGGCGCGGCGGCCTTTGATCCCCGCATTCTCGGTGACTGGTATGCCACCGAGAAGGACTTCACCTGGCACCTCAGTATCGAGGCGCGCGAGGATAGCGCCGTGCTCGACGTCGTCGGCGCCGGCCTCGGTTACACCGATGGCAAGCCGGTGCGCTGGCTGCGGATGACCGGCCATGCGTCCGAGATCGACGGCCGACTCTACTACAACGTCCAGCGCACCGTCGGCGCCGGCGACGACTACGGCGCGGCCGACACGCCACCGGGCTATATCGTGGCGCGCGCCAATCTGGTCGACGATGAGCAGCTAGAAATTTGCTTCCTCGACGAGAGCCGGCTCAACGCGCTCATCGAAGACGGCGCGCTCGAGGGCCGCGAGGTCGTTGGCGACTACGGTGGCGAGGAAGTGCCCTACCTGCTGATCGAGGCGCCGCGCGAACGGCTGATCGCGCTGATCCGCGAAGCGCCGCCCGGCGATCTCTTCGACTGCACGCCCGATCCCCTCCGCCGGTTGTCACCGACTGATGGCGAGTGACCGGCGCGGCGATGCGGGCTGGCGGCGGCGGCCGTTCTTTGTTACCACGGGGCGCTGTGGGGATGCCGCCGTGGGCGGCGGCTGCTGAAGGCGGACCTGGGACATGACCGACAACGTTGCCTTGATCACCGGCGTGACCGGCCAGGACGGCGCCTATCTCGCCGAATTGTTGCTCGCCAAGGGTTACGAGGTGCACGGCGTCAAGCGCCGCTCGTCGTCGTTCAACACCGGCCGTGTCGACCATCTCTACGCCGACCCGCACGAGCACCAAACGCGCTTTTCCATGCACTACGGCGACCTGACCGACGCCACCAATCTGATCCGCCTGATCCACGACTGCCGACCGACCGAGATCTACAATCTGGCGGCCCAGAGCCACGTCCAGGTCAGCTTCGAGACGCCTGAGTACACCGCCAACGCCGACGCCATCGGCCCGCTCCGCTTGCTCGAGGCGATGCGCATCCTCAAGCTCGGCGAGACCGTGCGTTTCTATCAGGCCTCGACGTCGGAGCTCTACGGCAAGGTGATCGAGACGCCGCAGTCCGAGACCACGCCGTTTTATCCGCGCAGCCCCTACGGCGTCGCCAAGCTGTACGGTTACTGGATCACCGTGAACTACCGCGAGGCGTACGGCTTTCACGCCTCGAACGGCATCCTGTTCAACCACGAGGGGCCGACGCGCGGCGAGACCTTCGTGACGCGCAAGATCACGCGCGGCGTCGCCGCCATCGAGCACGGCCTGCAGAAACAGCTCTATCTGGGCAATCTCGACGCTCGGCGCGACTGGGGCCACGCGCGCGACTACGTCGAGGGCATGTGGCGGATGCTGCAGCAGGACGAGGCCGACGACTACGTGCTGGCGACCGGCGAAGCGCACAGCGTGCGCGAATTCGTCGAACACGCCTTCGCCGGCGTCGGCCGGACGATCGAATGGCGCGGCGCGGGCGTCGCGGAAACCGGTGTCGACACAGCGAACGGCGACGTGCTGGTCCAGGTCGATCCGCGCTATTTCCGCCCGACCGAGGTCGAAATGCTGCTCGGCGACCCGACCAAGGCGCGCGAGAAGCTCGGCTGGCGGCACAGCACGGGCTTCGCCGATCTGGTCCGCGAGATGGTCGAGAGCGACCTCGCCACGGTCGCCCATGACGGACGGACCGGCGATGACGGCTGATGGCCTACCGTTCGACCTGACCGGCCGGCGCATCTGGGTCGCCGGCCACCGTGGCATGGTCGGCGGCGCGTTGGCGCGGCGTCTCGCGCGCGAGGACTGTGCGCTGGTCACGGCCGACCGCGCGGCGCTCGATCTCAGGCGCCAGGCCGATGTCGAGGCGTGGATCGCCGAGGCACGGCCCGACGTCGTCATCGTTGCCGCCGCCAAGGTCGGCGGCATCCTGGCCAACGACAGCTACCCGGCCGATTTCATGTACGACAACCTGGCGATCGAGACCAATGTCATCCACGCCGCCCACCAGACCGGCGTCGCCAAGCTGCTGCTGATCGGCTCGTCCTGCGTCTATCCCAAGCTGGCGGCGCAGCCGATCACCGAGGACGCGCTGCTGAGCGGCCCGCTCGAGGCGACCAACGAATGGTACGCGGTGGCCAAGATCGCCGGCATCAAGCTGTGCCAGGCCTACCGCCGGCAGCACGGCGACGACTTCATCTCGGCCATGCCGACGAACGTTTATGGCCCGGGCGACGACTTCGATCTCGAGACCAGCCATGTCGTCGCGGCGCTGATCGCCAAGGCCCACGCCGCCAAGCGGCGCGGCGACGCGACGCTCGAGGTCTGGGGCACCGGCACGCCGCGGCGCGAGTTCATCTATGTCGACGACCTCGCCGACGCGCTGGTCCATGTGCTGGCGCATTATTCCGACGCGGCGCCGATCAACATCGGCTGCGGCGAGGATGTTACGATCGCCGACTTCGCGCGCCTCGTATGCGAGGTCGTCGGCTTCGAGGGCGGGCTGCGCTTCGACGATACGAAACCCGACGGCACGCCACGCAAGCTCTTGGACGTCGCCAAGCTCGACGCGCTCGGCTGGCGCGCGCCGACGCCGTTGCAAGACGGCCTGGCGCGGAGCTACGCCTGGTTCCGCGAGAACGCCGCCGGCGCGGCCGCCTGAGCCACGCATGACGACCGACGCCGCCGGCCGTTGGGATACGGTTCCCGCGAACAAGCGCGACCGCATCGACCCGCGCGGCCTGTGGCGCGACCTGCGCATTGTGCCGCCGACGGGAGCGCCGCGGCCCGCGCTGTTCCTCGACCGCGACGGCACGATCATCGAAGAGGTCGATTACATTTCCAGGCCCGAGGACGTGCGCGCGATTGCCGCCGCGCTCGACCTGATCGCGGGCGCCAACGCGCGCGGCATCCCGGTCGTCGTGGTGACCAACCAGGGCGGCATCGGCCGGGGGCTTCTCGATTGGGCCGACTATGTCGCGGTCGACGACGCCATGAGCGCCGCGCTCGCCGCCGCGGGAGCGTTCGTCGACGCGGTCTATGCCAACCCGCACGCGCCGCCGGCGCAAGGCGCGCCGTCGCCGTTCGGCCGCAAGCCCGATCCGGGCATGCTGACGGCGGCGGCCGAGGACCTCGGCCTCGATCTGACGCGCAGCTGGATAGCCGGCGACCACGCCACCGACCTCGCCGCCGGGCGCAACGCGGGGCTGGCGCTCGGCTGGCTGGTGCCGACCGGCTACGGTGTGCGCCACGGGCCGGACGCCGCGGCGCTCGCGGCGCCCGATTTCGAGGTCGTCGTCGGCCGCGACCTCGGCGCGCTTTCCGCCCGCCTCGAAGCGCTGTCGACAAGCGACGCCGAGACGCTGTATTGATCCTTGGTATAAGGCCCGACCCTTGAGGAGCGGTGATGGCGAACGACGACATTCTGGCGCGCGAGTTCGAGGCGCAGGCGGCGACCGCCGCGGCGACGCTCGGGGCCGTGCGCGCGCCCTTCGCACGGCTTGTCGATATCTCGGCCGCCTCGGTTCGCGACGGCGGCAAGCTGCTGTTCTTCGGCAATGGCGGCAGCGCGGCCGACGCACAGCACCTGGCGACCGAACTGACCGTGCGCTTCGTGCGCGAGCGCGCGCCGATCGCCGCCATCGCGCTGACCACCGACTCATCGACGCTGACCGCGATCGGCAACGACCTCGGCTTCGAGCGGCTGTTCGCGCGTCAGATCGAGGCGCTCGGGCGGCCCGGCGATGTCGCCATCGGCATCACCACCTCGGGCCGCTCAACCAACGTCACCCAGGCGCTTGCGCTGGCACGCGAGCGCGGCCTCACCGCCACAGCCTTCGCCGGCCGCGACGGCGGCGATCTGGTCGGCCTCGCCGATCCGCTGCTGATCGTGCCGTCACAAGACACGCAGCGCATTCAGGAAATGCACATCACCATCGGCCACGCGCTCTGCGCGGCGCTCGAGGAGACGCTCGGCCTGGTCTGACTCTTTGTGCGGTCACCTTCACTTCGTGAAGCTGACCTGCGCTCAAGCGCCGCGCATGCCAGTCTTATGGGATCAAGGGTGGCCGAACCGTCGGCGGCCCCCTCTTGTCCCAATAAGATTGGCGCGGGCTGGTAGATTTCGACCGATTCGGATCGATCGGATTACGCGCTAACTCGGATCGCGTGGCACCGAGGCGACCATCGACGGGCGCTTGGCGAAATTCTCGTACCACGCCGCCAGGCCCGGATGGTCAATCCGCCAATCGTCGTCGGCGAAACGGAAATCGAGATAGCCGAGCATGCAGCCGACCGCGATGATGCTCATACTAACCGTGTCGCCATAACCACCGACTTCGCCTTCGAGCGCATCGAGCCCGGCGGCGATTTTGCCCTTCTGAAGGGCGACCCATTCGTCCCACTGGAATTCTTGCGGCCGGCGGCCCTCGCCCATCGCCAAGAGGGCGGCGTCGAGCATGCCGTCGGCCAACGCGACGCGGCAGAGCTCGCGCCAGCGCGCCCCGCCCGACGCCGGCATCAGCTTCGTCCCGCCGTGCAGGCTGTCGAGGTATTCGCAGATCACCGGTGAGTCGAATAGATTGACGCCGTCGTCGGTGACCAGCGCCGGCACCTTGCCGAGCGGATTGTCGTTCTCGAGCTTCGCGCCCGGGTCGCGTGGGTTGGTCGGCACCAGCTCGATGCGGTCGGCGAGCCCGGTCTCGGCGGCGGTGACGACGACCTTGCGGACGTAGGGCGAGGTGGGCGAATAGCGCAGCTTCATGTCGGGCATTCCGGGGCGTTGTGGCAGCAGGTTTGGCGGAACGTGGGAGCATATCACCGGGTCGTTCGGCCGTCACCGGCGCGTGTCGGCTGTGCTAAGCTCGCCGGGTCATGTGGCAAGACGTCGTCGATCTCAACGCGTTCTACAACAGCCGGCCGGGCCACGTCGCCCAGCGGATGATCCGTCGGCGCGTGCGCGGGATATGGCCGGATCTGCACGGCCTCACGGTGCTCGGCCTCGGTTACGCGACGCCCTATCTGCGCCCGTTCCGTGACGAGGCCGAGCGCGTCGTCGCGGTGATGCCGGCATCGCAAGGCGTGATGCCCTGGCCGCGCAACGAGCGCCGCCTGGTCGGCCTCGCCGACGAGGCCGAGCTGCCGCTGGCCGACGACTCGATCGACCGCGCCCTGTTGGTCCACGCGGTCGAGTGCAGCGAACAGCTCCGCCCGATGCTGCGCGAGGTCTGGCGCGTCCTCAAGAGCGGCGGCCGCCTGCTCGTCGTTGCGCCCAACCGGCGCGGCATCTGGGCGCGGCTCGAGCGCACGCCGTTCGGCCGCGGTTATTCGTTCTCGACGGCGCAGCTCACCCAGTTGATGCGCGAATGCATGTTCTCGCCGCTCAATTCGACGACGGCGCTATACGTCCCGCCGAGTTCGTCGGGTCTGATGCTGCGCCTGGCGGGCGCCTGGGAAGGCCTCGGCGAACGCTGGTCGCTGCCGTTCGCCGGCGTCGTGCTGGTCGAGGCCGGCAAGCAGGTCTATGCCGCCAAGACCGAGCGCGCGGCGAAGGCTGCCAGGGCGTATCGCGCCTTCATCGGCGGCCCCCAGCCGGCCCATCGGCGGCCGCTCGGCGCGGCGCCGCTGGCGGCCGAGCCGCCGCCCGGGCGTCACACGCCATGCACCGCCGGCGCCTGTCCCATGCGCGCCTGATTACCGTCGCTCCATAATGGTGTCAGACACCATTTCGCCGTCTTGTCGCGCGCCGTTTGCGCGATTTCCGACGTCTCACGCAAGCAATTGCGGAATCGGGAGGATAAAGGTGTCTGACACTATCACAATAGATTGATAAATAAATTATTATCCGATGGCCGAGTCGCGCAGGCGGGGCGCCGCGACGTCCTTGCCCGTGTCCTCGATACGGAGGGGCGCGCGCTGGTACATCATGTTGACCCAGTTGCCGTACAACAGGTGGCCGTGGCCGCGCCAGCGGTTGAGCGGCGGCTGCGCCGGGTCGTCGTTCGGGAAGTAGTCGGCCGGCACTTGGATGTCGCGGCCGGCCTCGACGTCGCGCCGATATTCGTTGCGCAAGGTATCGGTGTCGTATTCGAGGTGGTTGAACATATGCACCTGGTTGAGCGCGCGGTCCTCGATCAGGCACAACCCCGCGACATCCGAGCAGGCGACGATGTCGAGGTTCTCGACCTTCTCGATGTCCTCGCGGTGGGTTTCGGTGTAGCGCGAGACGGGCACCAAGAAGCGATCGGGAAAGCCGCGCATGATCGCCGAGCCCGGCGTCGCGATGCGGTGTTCGAAGACGCCGAAGATCTTGCGCTCGAGCTGGTATTTGGGGATGCCGTAGTGGTGGTAGAGCGCCGCCTGCCCGGCCCAGCAGATGTTGTAGCAGGTCGTGACGTTGGTCCGCGCCCAATCGAAGATGCCAGCGAGTTCCGGCCAATAATCGACCTCTTCGAAGGGCATTTCCTCGACCGGCGCGCCGGTGATGATGAGGCCGTCGAATTTGTCATCGGCGACCGTTTCCCACGTCTGATAGAATTTCAGCATATGGTCAGCCGCGGCCGTCTTCGCCTGATACGATCCGGTCGTCAGCAACGTCAATTCGACCTGTAGCGGCGTGGCACCGATGACCCGCGCGAGCTGGGTCTCGGTCTTGATCTTTTCGGGCATCAAGTTGAGAACGGCGATTTGCAAAGGCCGGATGTCCTGGCGGATCGCATGATGTTCGTCGATCACCACCACACCCTCGTCCTCGAGGATGCGGCGGGCCGGCAGATTGTCGGGGATTTTTATTGGCATTACGCGAAGATCCGTTTTCGAATGCGCTTGGCTACGTCCATACAGTTTAGGGCGCAGCCTCGCACCAAGCCAGTCATCATACCATCGGAACCGCCGGTCGTCGTACACCGCGACGCCACCGGATCGTGGCTGAACTGCTAGGTTGCGGGCGCGGCGGGTGTCAACGTTTTCTTTGATTTTCGCACCACCCGAAGCTATGACTATCGGCCTTCTGAACCCCCGGCGTGTTGGACCCCATGACGTCCCCTGCGGAATCGCTCGAATCGTTGCGGCGCGAGATCGACGCCATCGACGACCAAATGCACGATCTCTTGATGCGGCGCGTCGAGATCGTCGGGCAGGTCGCATCGGTCAAGAACCGCGATGCGTCACCGGTCTTCATCCGGCCCGAACGCGAGGCGCTGATCCTGCGGCGCCTCGCGGCCCGCCACGGCGGTCAACTGCCGACCAAGGTCGTGGTTCGCGTGTGGCGCGAAATCCTCGCCGCCACCGCCGGCATGCAGAGCCCGCTCACCGTCGCGGTCTACGCACCCGACGACGCGGTCGGCTACTGGGATCTGGCGCGCGACCACTATGGCTCGGGAACCCGGATGGGCCTGCACGGCGCGGCCAACGCCGTGGTGCGCGCGGTCGTCGACGGCAGCGCGACGGTCGGCGTCGTGCCGCTGCCCCAGGACGGCGAGGCGGAGCCCTGGTGGCCGCTGTTTGTCAGCGCCGGAGAGAACGCACCGTCGGTCGTCACCCGCCTGCCGTTCGTCGCAAATAACACGCGGTCGGCCGAGCCCGAGGGCGCGCTGGCGATCGCCCGCATGACCCAGCAGCCGACCGGCGACGACGTCTCGATGATCGTCGTCGAGGCCGACGCCGAGGTCAGCCGCGACCGACTCAACGAGGCCTTGATGGCGGCTGGTCTGTCGGCCAGCGTCGTCGCCGTGTGGCGCGATGCGGGCAATGGCGAGACGCGGCTGCACCTCGTCCAGGCCGGCGATTTCCTGACGCCCGCCGACGCCCGGCTCGCGGCGCTCGGCGCGGCGCTCGCCAAGCGCATCCTGCGCATCGTGCCGCTCGGCGGCTATGCGACGCCGCTCGGCCAGATCGACGGCGCCTGACATGACGGGCCCGCGCCCACAACCGGGCATCCTCGACATCACCGCTTATGTCGGCGGCCGTTCCACGGCCGGCCAACCGGGCGGTCGGGTGATCAAGCTGTCGTCGAACGAATCGCCGCTCGGGCCGAGCCGACACGCCATCGAAGCCTACCGGGCGGTCGCCGACGAACTGCACCGCTACCCCGACGGCGCCGCGCACGACCTGCGCGCCGCGCTCGCCGAACGCTACGGTCTCGACGCCGAACGCATCGTCTGCGGCAACGGCTCCGACGAGCTGATCACCATGCTGACGCGCGCCTATATCGGCCCCGGCGACGAGGCGCTGTACAGCGAATACGGCTTCCTGATGTACCCGATCGCGGTGATGTCCGCCGGCGCGACGCCGGTCGCCGTACCCGAAGCGGGCCTCAGGGCCGACGTCGACGCGTTACTGGCCCATGTGACGCCGGCGACGCGCATCGTTTTCCTGGCCAACCCGAACAACCCGACAGGGAGCTACGTCTCGGCGGAAGAGCTGCGCCGGCTGCGCGACGGCCTGCCCGGAGAGGTCTTGCTGGTCATCGATTCGGCCTATGCCGAATATGTCGGCGCCAACGACTATTCGGCCGGCGCCGAGCTCGTCGAGGACGCCGGCAACGTCGTCATGACGCGCACCTTTTCCAAGATCTACGGGCTCGCCGCGCTGCGCCTCGGCTGGGCCTACTGCCCGACCGACGTAGCCGGCGTGCTCAACCGCGTCCGCGGCCCGTTCAACGTCACCGCCCCGGCACTCGCCGCCGGGCTCGCGGCGCTCGCCGACGCGGCGCATGTCGACGCCGCGCGGCGTCACAACGACAAATGGCTGCGCTGGTTCACCACCGAGGTCGAGGGCCTCGGCCTCACGGTCCACCCGAGCGTCGGCAACTTCGTGCTGGTGTGCTTTTCGCCCGGCAAGGGACGCAGCGCCGAGGCAGCCAACGACTTCCTCATGGCGCGCGGCATCATCCCGCGCCAGATGGCGGCCTATCACCTGCCCGATTGTCTGCGCATTACCATCGGACTGGCAGACGAGATGCCAGCGGTCGTCGCAGCACTCGCCGAATTCATGAATTAGCCGGCCAAAGCCATGACTGATACACCCTTGTTCGAGCGCATCGCCCTGATCGGCATCGGCCTGATCGGCTCATCGATCGCCCGTGTCGTGAAACGCGACGGCCTCGCCGGCCATCTCGTTGTCTGCACGCGCTCGGACCAGACGCTGGCCACGGCGCGCGCGCTGGACCTCGGCGACAGCTACACGACAGACGCCGCCGCCGCGGTCGCCGACGCCGACCTGGTGGTCATCGCCGCGCCGCTCGGCGCCTATGCCGGGATCGCCAAGGCGATTGGGCCGGTGCTGCGCGCCGGCGCCATCGTCACCGACGTCGGCTCGACCAAGTGCTCGGCGATCCGCGACATCCAGCCGCATCTGGCCGCGGGCGTCCATCTGGTGCCCGGCCATCCGGTGGCAGGCACCGAGCATTCCGGTCCCGAGGCCGGCTTCGACACGCTGTTCGAGGGCCGCTATTGCATTCTGACGCCGCCGCCGGGCGCCGACGAGGCGGCGGTCGAGCGCGTCGCCGCGCTGTGGCGGCGGGCCGGCAGCATGGTCGACCGCATGGACCCCGAGCACCACGACCAGGTGCTCGCCATCACTTCGCATCTGCCGCATCTGATCGCCTACACCATCGTCGGCACGGCGACCGAGCTCGAGGATCATCTCCAGCGGGAGGTCGTCAAATACTCGGCCAGCGGCTTCCGCGACTTCACGCGCATCGCCGCCTCGGACCCGGTGATGTGGCGCGACGTGTTCCTCAAGAACCGCGACGCGGTGCTCGAGGTCCTGGCGCGCTTCAGCGAGGACCTGATGGCGCTGCAGCGCGCCATCCGGCGCGGCCAGGGCGACGTGCTCGAGGACCATTTCACGCGCACCCGCGCGATTCGCCGCGACGTCATCGAGCTGCATCAGGCCGGCACCTTCAAGGCGACCGAGCTCGAAGACGACGACTGACGCGACCGCTCACTACAGCATCAACCGATCGATAACAATCGATCGGTTGATGCCAGCCCGCGTCGATCTTATTGGGACAAGCGGGCGGGCCGCCGACCGTTCTGCCAGCTTTGATTCCATAAGATTGGCATGCGCGGCGATTGAGCTCAGGTCAGCTTTACGCGAGTCAAAGATGGCCGCACAAAAAACGCTATCTGGAGACCACCGGCGCGAGGCGGGCGATTGCGATGGGGCCGACCATCAAGACGCCGTTCTGTGCGCTTACCGGCACGGTCAGCACGCGCCGCCCTTCGGCGTCGGCCGGCGCGATCAGGTTAAGCGCCATGGTCGCGAACGAGGCGTCGCGTTGCTTGACCATGCCGGCCGCGGCGAGCGCCTCGAGTGCCGCGCCATAGCCGACGATGCGGGCGGTCAACGCGGCGAGCGGGCGCAGCGCGTCATCGAGCGTCAGCGTGCCGTCGGCCGAAACCGAGAGCGGCCCCCAATCGATCTCCAGCCGGGTCACGTCGATCGCGCCGCCCGCCACGCGCCAGGCGTCGAGCCCGGCGGCGTCCGGCGTCCGGGGCAGCGGTCCGCTCGCCACCGCCTCGGCAACGAGCCGCGCATGTCGCGCCCGAGCCCCGCGCCCGCGCCTGGCGGCAGCGTGACGTCGTCGAGCGCCAGCGTGACCAGCGCCGCATCGTCGGCGCCCCGGCGGCCGCGCGCCGTGACACGGCCGACACTGCCTGCGCCGGGCGGCGCCTCGAACGCGACCCCATGCGCCTCGACATCGAGGCGATCGAGCGCGCCGCCCGAGAACACCACGTTTGCTTCTCCGCCGGCCATGCGCAGGGTGAGCAACCAGACGCGGCCCTCGGTGTCGAGCCGGCTGAAGCGCTGCTCGGCGGGCAGCACGATACGCGCACGGTCGAAGGCCCAGGGGCGCAGCGCGATGTCGAGCCGGTCGGGCATCCAGACCCAGGGCTCGGGATCGTCGAGACGGACCAGTGTCGGCGCCGGAAAATGCACTTCGAGAGCGAAGGGAAAACCGGTGATGTCCTGTTCGATAATACCGACCGTGAAGCCCTCGGCCTCGCGCGCGGCGGCCCAGTCGGCGATCGCGCCGCGCAGCCAGACCTTGGCCCCGACCCAATAGCCGGTCCAGGCGAGCCCGAGCAGCGCGAGGACGACGGCGGCGCGGCGGATCTTCGATTGCATCGCAGGTCCTGGTAGGCCCACCACTGTCCTTTCCCGCGCGAAATTGTGCGGAACATGCTCTAATCACCGACCCCGCACCGACGGCGCAGGCGAGTTATTTAGAGCATTGTGCGGTCATTTTTACTCCGCAAAGCTGACCTGCGCTCAATCGCCGCGCATACTTCCGCCGAACGGTCGGCGGCCCCCCTCTTGTTGGGATAAGATTGGCGCAGGCTGGCATAATCCGGCCGATTCCAAATGATCGGATTATGCTCTAGTACCATGAACGGCCCCCGCGACGACACCGGCGACATCTGGGTATTCGGCTATGGCTCGCTGATGTGGCGGCCCGGCTTCGCGTACCGCGCGGCCGCGCCGGCGCTGCTGCGCGGCTATCACCGGGCCTTCTGCGTGACCTCTTATCGCCACCGCGGCACGCGCGAGCGGCCCGGCCTGGTGCTCGGCCTCGATCGCGGCGGCTCGTGCCGCGGCCGCGCCTATCGGGTCGCCGCCGCCGACGCGGCGGCGGTGATCGATTACCTCGACGAGCGTGAACTGATCGACTACCCCTACCGGCGCGCCTGCGTGCCGATCCAGGCCGCCGGCCGGCGCGTCAGCGCGCTCACCTACCTGATCGATTTCAATCACGCCCAGTACGCCGGCCGGCTCGCGCTCGAAGACACAGCCGAGATCATCCGCGGCGCCCGCGGCATCTCGGGCGGCAACCCCGACTATCTGCGCGATCTGATCGCCCACCTCGACGAACTCGGCATCCCCGACGGCCCGCTGCACGCGCTCGCGCGGCTCATCTAAGACGCCGCGCCGAAATTAAATGGTGTCAGACACTTTTTAATGTTTTAATTGTTTTATTTCATAGTAATATAAAGGTGTCTGACACCTAACGTATAGTGTTGCGCCATGGCTGGTCGGCGCGGTGCGGCGCAATGCAGCGCTGCAAATCTGGACCTTGTAACGGCGCGCCGGCCCTCTCACACGCATTTCGAATAGCCGCACGAGGTGCAGATGTCGCAGCCTTCCTGGTGGATGAGCGACGGCGAGAAGCACTTCGGGCAGGAGCGGAAGCGTGTGTCGCGCGGCGTCTCGTCGCCCACCGCCTTGCGCAGCGCCTCGGCCGCCGGCGTCACCGAGTCGGGCGCCGGCAGGAAGCCGATGTCGATCATGTGGCGCTCGATGACGTCGCCGATGGCGGCGATGATCGACGGCACGTAGCGGCCCTCGACCCAATGGCCGCCGCGCGGGTCGAACACCGCCTTGAGCTCGTCGACGACGAACGAGACATCGCCGGCACGCCGGAACACCGCCGAGATCATGCGTGTCAGCGCCAGCGTCCAGGCGTAATGCTCCATGTTCTTCGAATTGATGAAAATCTCGAAGGGCCGCCGGCGGCCGTCGCGGATGATGTCGTTGATGGTGATGTACATGGCGTGATCGCTTTCCGGCCAGCGCACCTTGTAGGTCGCGCCGGGCAGCGATTCGGGCCGATCCAGCGGCTGCGTCATGTAGATCACACCGCCCGCCTCGAAGCGGTCGGCGGAACGCGGCGGCTGCGACTTCAGGGGCAACTCGGCCTGCTTGTCCTCGGCCGCATCCTCGGCGGGCTTCTCGAGGACGGCGCCGGTCACCGGGTTGGGCCGATAGGTCGTGCAGCCCTTGAGACCGAGCGCGTAGGCCTCGCGGTAGATGTCCTTGAAATCGTCGAACGAGATGTCCTCGGGGCAGTTGATGGTCTTCGAGATCGAACTGTCGACATGGCGCTGGACGGCGGCCTGGACGCGCAGGTGGTCCCGGGGCGTCAGCATTTGGATGTCGACGAAACTGTCGGGCAGCGGCGTCTTTTCGCCCTTGAGCCGGCGGAAAAGGCGGGCCGCCGGGTCGCTCACCTCCTCGGGCGTCCGCGTGCCGTCGGGCATCAGCACGTTGCGCGTATAGGCATAGCTGAAGACCGGCTCGAGCCCCGAGGAAACGTTGTCGGCGAGCAGCGATATCGTGCCGGTCGGCGCGATCGAGGTGAGCAGCGCGTTGCGGATACCGTGTTCGGCAATCGCCGCGCGGACGTCCTCGTCGAGCCCGGCGACCGTCTCGCCGGCCAGATAGCGCTCGGCGTCGTAGAGCGGAAAGGCGCCCTTCTCGGCGGCGAGCTGGACCGAAGCCAGATAGGCGGCGCGCGACAGCCGCGCGGTCCATTCGGCGGCCAGTTCGAGCGAGCGGTCGCCGCCATAGCGCGCGCCGACCATGATCAGCGCGTCGGCGAGGCCGGTGATGCCGAGGCCGATGCGCCGCTTGGCGCGGGCCTCCCGCGCCTGGGCGTCGAGCGGGAAATTCGAGACCTCGATGGCGTTATCGAGCATGCGCACGGCAACCGGCACCAGCGCGTCGAGCGCCGCGAGGTCGAGATGCGCATTCTCCTCGAACGGATCGACGATTAACCGCGCCAGGTTGATCGAACCCAACAGGCACGCGCCATACGGCGGCAACGGCTGCTCTCCGCAAGGATTGGTCGCATGGATGGTTTCGGCGTAGTGCAGGTTGTTGCGCCGGTTGATGCGGTCGATGAAGATCACGCCCGGCTCGGCATAGGCGTAGGTCGCGCGCATGATCTTGTCCCACAGCTCGCGTGCGCCGACCGACCGGTAGGTGACGCCGCCGAAGGTCAGCTCCCAGGCGCGGTCCTCCCTGACCGCGTCCATGAAGGCGTCGGTGACCAGCACCGAGAGGTTGAACATGCGCAGCCGCCCGGGCTCGCGCTTGGCGTCGATGAAGACCTCGATGTCGGGATGGTCGCAGCGCAGCGTCGCCATCATGGCGCCGCGCCGGTGACCGGCGCTCATGATGGTGCGGCACATGGCGTCCCACACGTCCATGAACGAGAGCGGCCCCGAGGCGTCGGCGCCGACGCCGCGCACCGGCGCGCCCTTGGGCCTGAGCGTCGAGAAATCGTAGCCGATGCCGCCGCCCTGTTGCATGGTCAGCGCGGCTTCCTTGAGATGCTCGAAGATGCCCGTCATGTCGTCGGGAACGACGCCCATGACGAAGCAGTTGAACAGCGTCACCGAGCGCCCGGCGCCGGCGCCGGCGAGGATGCGCCCGGCCGGCAGGAAGCGGAAATCGGCCATCGCCTCGCAGAAGCGGTCCCGCCACGCGGCCGGATCGTCCTCGGCGGCGGCGAGCGCGCCGGCGACGCGGCGCCAGCTGTCCTCGATCGAGCCGTCGAGCGGCGTGCCGTCGGCCGCGTGCAGACGGTATTTCATGTCCCAGATGCGCAGTGAGATGGGTGCGATGTCGGACAACGAAGGCTCCTCGGGGACAAACGCGCGGCCCCTTGCGGGGCCCGGAAGATGCCGGGGGGAACTCGAATTCTAGGCTGATCGGACCGTTACGTCAACGATTGTTCCACGTTTGTTTCCACACGAAAGCGCACCCATCCGATACGTCTAATTTGTTGAATTTACGCGTTTATTTGTGATAACTCCTGCGCCTCACAGGGGTCCGCGAGAGGTGTTGCCGGCTAATCCACAGAGTTATCCACAAGCGATTCGGCGATCAACGCGGCGCTCGCGGTCTCGACGCGGTGTTCGAGCTCCTGCATGAACGCGCGGCTCTTCAAACCGGTCGGCATGGCGGGCAGGAATTCGACGATGATGCGCCCCGGCCGCTTGACGAAGCTGCGCCGACCCCAGAACAGACCCGAGTTAAGCGCCATCGGCACGACCGGCGCGTCGACTTTGGCGGCGATCATCGCGATGCCGGGGTGATAGGGCAGACGCGCGCCCGGCGCCGCGCGCGTGCCTTCGGGAAAGATCACCACCTGGCGGCCCGCCGCGATCGCCCCGCGCACGCCCTCGACCATGGCCTTGAGCGCACTGCCGCCGCCCTGGCGGTCGACGGCGATCGAACCCGTCTTCCACGCGCACCAGCCATAGAGCGGGATCCTCAGCAGCTCCTTCTTCACGACGTAGACCGGGTCGGCGAGGTACTCGATCAGCGTGATCGTCTCCCACGCGGACTGGTGCTTGGCGCAGAGCACGACCGAGCCGGCCGGCAGGTTCTCGGTGCCGCGGAATTCCGCGGTCAGGCCGACGATGGTGGCGAGCTGCCAGCGGATGCCGCGCGCCCAGATGAACAGGCAGGCGCGAAGCACCGGCCGGGGCAGGACGAACGTCGGCATGAAGACCACGCCGCAGATCATCGTCCAGCCATAGAAGGCGACGTTGAACAGAGCCGAACGCAGCAGGTTCATCGGGCCCCGTCCCGGGCGCCGATAACGGTGCTGACCAGATGCTTGGTGTATTCGCTGGCGATCAGGCTGGCGGTGCCGGGCCAGCGCCACCAGGCGTCGACATGGACGCTGTCGCTCGACACCGGGTGAGCGATCAACGTCACCGTCGGCATGGCGCGGCGGAATTCGGCCAGGCTGCGCGGCATGTGGTAGTCCGCGGTTACCAGGCGCAACGAGGCGAAACCCTCGTCGGCCATCCAGCGCGCCGTCTCGCGGGCGTTACCGGCGGTATCGACCGCGCTATGGCCGATCGCGATGCAACATGCGAGCGCCTCGGGCGTCTGTTGCGAGACGCGCAGAATCTCGGCAACGTCGACGCCGCGGTAGACGCCCGAGACGAACAGCTTCTTGGCGCGGCCCTCGCGCAGCAGCTCGAAGCCGACGCCGAGGCGCCCGGCGCCGCCGGTCAAGACGACGATCGCGTCGGTCGTTGCGGTCGGCTCGGCCGGCGCGCGCGGGATCGCAGCGGCGAACCAGATCAGGCCGGCGAGCCACAGCGCAGCGAGCGCAGCGATGCCGCCTAACGCGACGATCACCAACCGCAGGCGGCGGTTGCGCGCGCCGCCCGTCGCCGCGTCGGACGTCCCGGACAGCTCGTTCATGGCATCGCCGCGAGCGCGCGGAGCACGGTCACCCTGGCCGTCGCCATGGCGACCAGGGCGCTGGCCACCGGCAGCAGGGCGAGCGCCAGGTAGGCCGCCGGCGTCAGGCTGAGCCGTGGCAGCAGCGGCGCCTCGAGGCCACTCGCGAAGGTGCCGACGGCCGCCAGGGTCAGCGCGGCGAGGACCAGGCCGATCAAGCCGCCCTTGAGTCCGAGGCGGAGCGCGAGGCGGCCGAAGCTGCGCGCGATGAAACTGTCCTGGGCGCCGATCAGATGCAGCACCTCGACGGTGTCGTGGTGCAGCGCAAGGCTGGTGCGCGTCGTGAACACCACGGTGCCGACCGTGGCGGCGACGATCGCCAGCACCACCGCGAGCGCGGCGAACTGGACGGCGCGCGCGGCCGAGGCGACGCGCGCCAGCCATTCGCCATGATCGTCGATTTCGGCGCCCGGCGCCGCCGCCTTCAACCGCGCGTCCAACGCCGCCGTGTCGAGCGGCGTCTCGCCGTCGAGCTTGACGTCGATCAGCCAGGGTAGCGGCAGCTCGACATCGACGTTGCCGGCGCCGAGCCACGGCTCCAGGAGGGCGACGATCTCGGCGCGGGCGAGCGCGTCCGCCTGGGCGACGCCGGGGGTCGCGCGCAGCACCGCGACGGCGGCGTCGACATGATCGGTGTCGTCATCGGCGCCGGGCGGCGGCACCTGCACGGTGATCGTGCCGGCGCGCGCGCCCTGCCACTCCGCGACCGCGCCGTTGAGCGCCAGGGCGCCGGCCAGGGCGAGCGCCGCGAGATAGACCTTGAGCGCGACGATCCAGGGCAGGAAGCGGCTCGCCGGGTCGCCCTTGAGCGGCAGCGTCGGATAGGATGTCGCCATGTCAACCGGCCTTGCGCCGCTGCCCGGCGACGAAGCCGAGCGTGCCGCCTTCGAGGCGCACCACCGGATGATCGAAGCCGGCGACCAGAGATTCGTTATGCGTCGCGATGACCACGGTGGTGCCGATCTTGTTGAGCTCCTCGAACAGATAAAGCAGGCGCATGCCGACGTCGGCGTCGACATTGCCGGTCGGCTCGTCGGCGAGCAGCAGGCGCGGCCGCGTGATCACCGCGCGGGCGATCGCGACGCGCTGTTTCTGGCCGCCCGACAGCGTCGCCGGCAGGGCGTCGACATGGTCGCCCAGACCGACCCAGTGCAACAGCTCGCGGACATGGTCGCGGACCTGCTCGTCACGCGCGCCGGCGATGCGCAGCGGCAGGACGACGTTCTCGAAGGCGGTCAGATGGTCGAGCAGGCGGAAGTCCTGGAAGACGACGCCGATCTTGCGGCGGATCGCCGGCAACTCGGTGCGCGCGAGCATCGCGATGTCGCGGTCGAACAGGCTGATCAGGCCGCGCGACGGGCGATGCGCCAGATACATGATCCTGAGCAGCGACGACTTGCCGGCGCCGCTCGGCCCGACCAGGAAATGGAACGAGCCGGCTTCGAGCGTGAAATTGATGTCGTGCAGCACTTCGGGCCCGGTGCCGTAGCGCATGCCGACGTTCTCGAAACGAACCAATTTGGCTCCCTCCCTCGGCGTCGGCGCCGGTCGGACGCCTGTGGCGGCGCAGCATGGCACAACGCGCCGGCCCGCGTCCAGCACCGCCCGAGCGGCCTTGCCATGGCCCGGCCAATCCGCCTATAACGAAGCGGTCTTCAAAGTAAGCCAGTCATCATGATCCTGACCTGTCCGTCCTGCTCGACGCGCTATCTAATCGATCCTTCGGCGCTCGGCGAGATTGGCCGGGTGGTGCGCTGCGCGCGCTGTGCGCATAGCTGGATGGAGACCCCGCCCGAGGACATGCCCAAGCGCGTCGACGTCGCCGTGGCGCCCGCCGTGGCACGGCCGATTCCGCCGGGCTCGAACCTGCCGGCGCTGCCCGATGCGCCGAGATCGTCGGGCTGGGCGTCATGGGCCGCGCTTGCCGCGGTCGTTATCGCGGTGCTCGGCGGCACGGTGGCGGCGCGCGAGCGGATCGTCGAAGCCTGGCCGCTCACCGAGCGGCTCTACCTGCTCGCCGGGCTGGCCGAGCCCAAGCCGTCGACGAACTTCATTCTGCGCCGGATCCAGTCGTCGACCTTTCTCGATGATGGCCACACGATCGTCGTCGTGACCGGCGAGATCGTCAACGTCTCGGGCGAGACGCGGCTGGTGCCCAACCTCGAGGCGCGCGTCTTCGACAGCGAACAGCGCATTCTTGACCGCTGGATCGTGGCGCCGCCGATCGCGCAGCTCGCGCCCGGCGGGACGGTGGCGTTCAGCGACCGCTTCGCCGATCCACCGGTCGGTTATGCGCAACTCTCCGTCGACTTCGCGACACGCTGACATGATGACGCCAGTACGCCCGAGAGTTCGCCATGACGCGTGATGAGACGCCCGCGGTCGAGCCGCTGTTCAGCGCCGACGAGATAGCCGTCCGGGTCGAGGCGATCGCCGCGGAGATCGCCGGCACGATGCCCAAGGACCTGCTCATCGTCGCGATCCTCAAGGGTGGCTTCGTCTTCGTCGCCGACCTGATCCGCGCACTGCACTATGCCGGCATGCGGCCGCAAGTCGATTTCATGACGCTGTCGAGCTACGGCGCGGCGACCGAGAGTTCGGGCCACGTGGTGATCACCCGCGACATCACCGACGACGTCGCGGGCCGCGACGTGTTGATCGTCGACGACATCCTCGAGTCGGGCCGCACGATCTCGGGCGCCCAGCAGCTGCTGCTCAACCGCGGCGCGCGGACGGCCAAGCTCTGCGTGCTGTTGGACAAGCCGGGCAAGCGCAAGGTCGATTGCGCGGCCGACTTCATCGGTTTCATCGTCGAGGACCGCTTCGTCGTCGGCTACGGCCTCGACTACGCCCACCTGTTCCGCGACCTGCCCTACATCGGCACCATCGTGCCGACCTGAGGCGCCGCTACAATCCGGTGAAGCACTGTAATAACGGGGTCAGACTCCGTTATTACTGTTTGTTGACATTGACATATAATGGTGTCTGACACCGTTAAATCAGACCCCGTTTAAACTGCCGTTTAATCCTTGGATGCTTACGAGGCGCGGGGCGCGTCAGAAGCGCTGCAACAGGCGGTTGATGTATTCGCGCTCGATCCCCGGACGGCTCAACTCGCCCGAGCGGCGATAGAGCTCCTCCAGGATCGTCCGGCTGCGCTGCAGTTCGGCCTCGTCGGGTACCCGGGTGCGGCCGTCGTCCTGATAGCCGTAGCCGAGCACGCCGCGGCCCAGCGGATCGCGCGCGCCGTTAAACATGCCGAGGTTGCCGCCCGGCCGCTGCGGCCCGCGTTCGAGCTGCTCGAGCATCGCCTCGAGCATCGACTGCGAGCCCTGTTGCATGTGGTCGAGCGCCTCGGACTGCGCGCCGACGGCCTGGCCGGGCAGCTGCTCGCCGAGCGAACGCCCGGCCTCGCGCATGGCGCGTTCGGCGCGGCCCAGCGGGCGCGGGATCGGCAGGCCGGTCTCGCTCCACTGCAGCATCAGCTCGCCGAGCCGCCGGCGCAACGCTTCCTGCGAGCCCTTGCCGATGCGCGCCGGTCCGTCCTGGCCCCAGGATTCGGGGCCCTGCTGCGCCCAGCGGAAGGTCTGATCGAGCAGCTGTTGCTGCTGCTGCATGAGGTTCTCGAGGTTGCGCAGCGCCGCCTCGCCCTGGCCAGGGCCTTGATCGTTCGACGCCGCCATGCGCCCGGCCTTGAGGTTCTCGAGCATCTCCTGCAGCCGCGCCAGGAGGTCGCGAGCGGCCTCGCGCGAACCGGTGCGGTAGAGCTCGCGGGCGTGTTCGAGCATCTCCATCAGCTCGTCGCGCTGGATCGCCTGGTCGAGCTCCTCGCGCAGCTCGGCAGCGAGGTCGCTCCGCTGCGCGGCCTGCTCGGCGAGCGCCGCGAGGAACTTGTCGAGCGTTTCGCGCAGCTCGTCCATCAGGCGCTCGATCTCTGCGTCGCTGGCGTCCGAGTTCAGCGCGTCCATGAGCGCCTGCTGGGCCTCGCGAAGCTCTTGCTCGGCGAGCGCGACGGGGCCTTCCTCGATCGACAGCGCGATGTCCCACAGCAAGTCCTGGAGCTCCGCGATGACCTTGTCCGAACGGTCGTAGCGCAGCCGCGCGCTGGCCACGCGCAGGCCGAGGAATACCTTCAGGTCCTCGAAGAAATGGCGCGGATCGCGCACCAGTTTGTCGAGCTCGCTGCGCACCGCGTCGCGCTTGGTCGGGTCGATGGTGAGAGCCTTGCGCTGCTCGATGACGGCGCGCGCGACCGGGTGGTTGAAGATGCGCTCGGGCATCAGCGTCGGGATCGCCTCGCTGTCGCCGGCTTGACCGAGTCCGTCGACGGCGCGCAGCGCGATGGTCACCTGAAGCCCCGCCCAAGGGTGCGGCGTCAGGTCGTGGTAGCTCGAATCGTCGACCGCCCGGGTGCCGGCGCGCAACAACGAGAGATCGAGCGTGAACGACTGCGATGTGTCGTCCAAGCGCCGGATGATGGCGTGGACCGAGGCAAGCCCGTAGTCGTCCTCGGCGATGTAGTCGAGCCTGAGCGCCGCGCGATAGGTGCGCGACGGCGGGCTGGAGAATTCGATCAACGGCGGCTGGTCGACGATCAGCGCGATCGGCCATGCGGCGATTTCGTGACCGCCCTGGGTGACGGCGAGGCGCGCACCCGCATCGAGCGCAGCGCTGATCTCGAAGTTGGCCTGATCAATCGCGTCGAACGGTACGACCACATCGTCGACCGCGAGCTCGGGCACGGCGGCGCCACCGTGGACGCGGGCCAGCACCGTACTGCCGACCGGCAGCCGCACGGCGGCCGGCGCGGCGCCGCTCGGCGGCCGCGCGGCTTCGGTCAGGAAGATCGGCGCGGCGCCGGTGTAATGCGGCGGCGTGATCCACAGCGTCAATTCGCCCGGGCCGGTCGGTCCGGGCGCCGAGAAGTCGGGCTGGAAGGCGCGCGCCAGGCGGCCGGTGCTGCCGTCTCCGGCGGCGGCGAAGGCGACGACCAGGACCAGAACGAGGACGGCGCGCAGGCCGATCGGATCGTGCCGCGCCATGCCGGGCGAGGCGATGCCGACGCGCAACCGGCCGGCGCGCGCCAGCATGCGCTTGAGATGGGCGCGCCACAACGCCTGGGCGACCGTGTCGCTGGGCGCCGCGAGCGGCCGGTCGTCGAGCGTCCCGAGCGGCCGGTGGGCGAGGCCGCTGGCCAGCTCGATTCGGCGCACGGCCTCGGTTTCGCCGGGCGCCTCGAGCCGTCGCAGGCCGCGCGCCAGGACGCCGAACAGCGCGACGGCGAAAGCCGCCAGCAGAGCGACGTGGAGCCAGCCTGGGGTGAAGCGCCAGACGCCGAACAGCGACAGCGCGACGAAAACACCGGCGACGAATACGCCGGGCCAGAGCGCCGGCCACAGCCGCTCCCAGAATAGCGCCGCCCGCGCCAGCCGGACGCGGCGCCGGCGCGCCACGGAAACCTCGTGGATTGTTCGGACCGTTCCGCCGGCCATCACGCGTCGCCCAGCCAGTCGGGAAATTGCTCTAGCTCGACCATCTCATCGAAACTCGGCCGGCGGCGAACGACGGCGAAATCGGCGCCCTTGACGAGCACCTCGGGCACCAGCGGCCGCGAATTGTAGCTCGAAGACATGACCGCACCATACGCACCCGCCGACCGGATCGCCAGTAAATCTCCCGCGATCACGGGCGTGAGCGGCCGGTCCTTGGCGAACACGTCGCCGCTCTCGCAAATCGGGCCGGCGATGTCGACCGGCGCGGCAATCGCGTCATCCGGCGGCGCGATGACCGGTTCGATCTGGTGATAGGCGTCGTACATCGCCGGGCGCAGCAGGTCGTTGAACGCCGCGTCGACGATGACGAAGCCGCGCGCATCGGTCTGCTTGACGTACAAGACGCGCGTCACCAGCACGCCGGCGTTGCCGATCACCATGCGGCCGGGTTCAAACAACAGGTGGCAGTCGAGCCCGGCGGTGACGCGCTTGACCATTGCGGCGTAATCGTCGGGCGTCGGCGGCGTCTCGTCGGCGTAGCGGATGCCGAGGCCGCCACCGAGGTCGAGCGTCGCGATGTCGTGGCCGGTGGCGCGCAAGGCGCGCACCATGTCGGCGACGCGGCCGAAAGCCTGTTCGTGCGGTCCGAGATCGGTGACCTGCGAGCCGATATGAACGGCGATGCCGACCAACGCCAGGCCCGGCGCGGCGGCCACGTGGTCGGCCGCCTCGGGCGCCGATTGGTATGCGATGCCGAATTTGTTGTGGCGCATGCCGGTCGAAATCTTGTCGTGGGTCCGCGCGTCGACGTCGGGGTTGATGCGCAGCGCGACCGGCGCGACGGCGCCGAGGCCCTGCGCGGCCGCGTCGAGCACCTCGATCTCGCGTAAACTCTCGACGTTGAACTGCATGATGCCGGCCGCGATGCCGCGCGCCATCTCGTCACGCGTCTTGCCGACGCCCGAGAAGACGATCTTGTCGGCCGGAATGCCGGCGGCGAGCGCGCGTTCGAGCTCGCCGACCGAGACCACGTCGGCGCCGGCGCCGAGCGCCGCCATGACACGCACGACGGCAAGGTTGGAGTTCGCCTTGAGCGAATAGCAGACGGTTGCCGAAACGTCGGCGAAGGCGGCGGAGAAGACCCGGTAATGACGCTCGATGGTCGCCGTCGAATAGCAGTAGAACGGCGTCCCGACGGCCTCGGCGACGTCGGCGAGCGCGACATCCTCGGCGTGCAGCGCGCCGTCCTTGAAGTCGAAGTGGTTCATGCCACCCGCGGCGACGCCTGTTCCGCCTGGGCGCTCTCGGGCGGCGCCTCGAGCGCCCCCTTGCGGCCACAGGAGGTCAACCCGCCGGCGATCACGGCGGCGAGCAGCACGAGGACGACGATGCGCCTCACAGGTAACGCTCCCGCGCGGCAGCCACCGCCTGGCGCACCCTTTCGGGCGCCGTGCCGCCGAAGCTGGTGCGGCTCTCGACCGCGCTCTCGACCGCGAGCACGGCGTAGACGCGCTCGTCGATGCGCGGCTCGACGCCCCGCAGCACCTCGAGCGGCAGATCGGCGAGTCGCGCGCCGTGCTCTTCGGCGAGCCGCACGATCGAGCCGACGACGTGATGCGCGTCGCGAAACGGCAGCGCCAACTCGCGCACCAGCCAGTCGGCGAGGTCGGTGGCGGTGATGAAGCCGGCTTCGGTCGAGGCGCGCATGGCGTCGGCATCGACCGTCATGTCGCGCACCATGCCGGCCATCGCGCGCAGCGATACCGAGACCGTATCGGCGGCGTCGAACAGCGGCTCCTTGTCCTCCTGCATGTCCTTGGCGAAGGTCATGGCGAGACCCTTGAGCGTGGTCAACAGCGCGACCAGCGCGCCGACCACGCGGCCCGTTTTTCCACGCACCAGCTCGGCGGCATCGGGGTTGCGCTTTTGCGGCATGATCGAAGAGCCGGTGGTGAAGGCGTCCGACAGGCGGACGAAGCCGAACTGCGCACTCGACCACATGACCATCTCCTCGGCGAGACGCGAGAGATGGATCGCGCAGAGCGCGGCGGTGGCCAGGAACTCGACGATGAAGTCGCGGTCCGAGACGGCGTCCATCGAGTTGGCGCAAGGCCGGTCGAAGCCGAGCGCCGCGGCGGTCGCATCGCGGTCGATCGGGAACGACGTGCCGGCCAGCGCGGCGGCGCCCAGCGGGCATTCGTTGAGCCGTACGCGGCCGTCGGCGAGGCGCCCCCGGTCGCGGCCGAACATCTCGACATAGGCCATCATGTGGTGGCCGAAGGTGACCGGCTGGGCTGGTTGCAAATGGGTCATGCCGGGCGTCACGGTGGCGGCGTGGCGCTCGGCCTGGTCGATCAGCGCGGCCTGCAGCGCCTGCAGCTCGCCGTCGATGCGGTCGATCGTTTCACGTAGCCACAGCCGCATGTCGGTCGCCACCTGGTCGTTGCGCGAGCGCCCGGTGTGCAGGCGCCCGGCGGCATCGCCGATGAGCGCGCGCAGGCGCGCCTCGACATTCATATGGATGTCCTCGAGGCCGCGCTCGAATTCGAACGCGCCGCGTTCGAATTCGCCCTGGATACGGTCGAGGCCGGCGTTGATCGCGTCGCCATCCTCTCTTGTCAAGATGCCCTGGGCGACTAACATTGAACAATGGGCCTTCGAACCGGCGATGTCCTGGGCATAGAACCGCCTGTCGAAATCGATCGACGGGTTGATCTCGTCCATGACCTCGGCGGGACCGGTCGCGAAACGCCCGCCCCACATGGGGTTGGCGTCGCTCGCCGGGGGCGGCTTTTGACGGGCCTCGTCGCTCATGGCATGGCCCCTGATTGGATGTCTAAACGCATGTCGAATTTCGCGGTTTTGGTGGCGCGGCTGGTCGTGGCGGCCATTGTGACGGCATTCGCCGCACAATCAAGCGTCGCGGGGACCGACGCCGCGGCCGGCGCAGCCGAGGCGCCGCCCGGCTTCGCCTTCGTGACGCCGCCGCGCGCGGTGCCCGATATGGCCTTTCTTACCGCCGATGGCGAGACCAGCGTGGCCGCCTACCGCGGCAAGGTCGTGGTGCTCAACTTCTGGGCCACCTGGTGCGCGCCTTGCGTGCGCGAGATGCCCTCGCTCGACCGCCTGCAGGCGATGCTCGGCGGCGACGAACTCGAGGTCGTCGCCTTGAGCGAAGACCGCGGCGGCATGCCGCTGGTGGTGGGTTTCTACGAGAAATACGGCCTCGAACACCTCGCCCGGTATCTCGACCCGCTGGGCCGCGTCGCCGCCGCGCTCGGCGTCGTCGGCATGCCGACGACGGTCGTCATCGATCGCGAGGGCCGCGAAATCGGCCGCATGGTCGGACCGACCGAATGGGACAGCCCCGCGGCGCTCGCGCTGGTCCGCGGCGTGCTCGGTGGCGAACCGAAGGTCGACAGCGCCGCCGTCGAGTAGAGATGCACCGAGGAACCAAGTGAACCGGAGGGAGCGGCGGGCGGCCAAGGCGCAGCGTCAGGGCCGGCCCGTTACCGGCGGATCGGCGGCGGCGGACGCCGAGATCAGCGCGGCGCTGGCGCATCACCAGGCCGGCCGGCTGGCCGAGGCCGAGCGGCTCTACGCAGCGATCCTGGCGCGCGAGCCCGAGCACGCCGAGGCGCTACGCCTGCTGAGCGTCATCGCGTTCCAGCAGGGCGACGCCGGCCGCGCGGCCGCGTTGGCGACCCAGGTCATCGCCGTCGCGCCGAATTACGCCGAGGCGCATTACACCATGGGCATGGCGCAGAAGGCCCTGGGCGACGCCGAGGCGGCGCTGGCGTCATACCGCAAGGCCGTCAAGCTGAAGCCCGATTTCGCCGAGGCCCACAACAACCTGGGCAATCTGCTCAGCGATCTGGGCGATGCCGAGGCGGCGATCGTCGCGCTCCGCAAGGCGCTGGCGTTGCAGCCTAGTTTCGCCGAGGCACACGATAATCTCGGCAGCGCGCTGTTCGGACAAGGCCGGCTGGCCGACGCGGCGGCGGCCTACAGGAAGGCCCTGGCGATCGAACCCGACAACGTCGAATCTCTCAACAATCTGGGCAACGCACTCAGGGGCCTGGGCGATCTGCCGGCGGCGGTCGAGACTTTCCACAAGGCGCTCGCACTGGCGCCCGATTTCGTCGCCGCGCACAGCAACCTGGGCGGCGCGCTCAACGATCAGGGCCGGCCGGACGAGGCGTTCGACGCATACCGAGCGGCGCTGGCGCTGGCGCCCGACGACGCCGCGGTGCACAATAATCTGGGCACGACACTGATCTACCAGGGCAAGGCGGACGAAGCGGAGGCGGCGTTCCGCCAGGCGCTCGCGCTGGCGCCCGACTTCGCCGATGCGCACAACAACCTGGGCAACGCGCTCCGCGACAAGAGCCAGTGGCAGGACGCGGTCATCGCCTACCGAGCCGCCTTGGCGCTGGCGCCCGATTTCGCCGCCGCGCACAACAACCTGGGCGGCGCGCTCAAGGACCAGGGCCGGCTGGCCGAGGCGATCGCGGCCTACCGCGCATCGATTGCGCACAAGCCCGACTTCGCGGCGGCGCACAGCAATCTCGTGTTCAGCATGAACTACGACGCGGCGGCGACGCAGCAAACCATCTTCGCCGAGAGCCGGGCCTGGCACGAGAGCCACGCGGCGGCGCTCGGCCGACGCGCGCCCGGCCATGCCAACGCGCGCGATCCCGAGCGTCGGCTACGCGTCGGTTACGTCTCGCCCGACTTTCGCGAGCATTCGGTGGCCTATTTCCTGGAACCACTGATCGCCGCCCACGACCGCGCCGCATTCGAGGTGTTCTGCTATGCCCAGGTCGCCAGGCCCGACCAGCGGACCGAGCGATTCCGCGGCCTCGCGGACACGTGGCGTTCGACGGTCGGCATGACAGATGCCGACTTGGCGACGGCCGTTCGCGAAGACCGCATCGACATCCTCGTCGACCTCGCGGGTCACACCGGCGGCAATCGCCTGCTCGCCTTCGCCCGCCGGCCGGCACCGGTGCAGCTAAGCTGGCTCGGCTATCCGAACACGACCGGGACGGAAGCGATCGACGCGCGGCTGACCGATGCCATCGCCGACCCGCCCGGGCCAAGCGACGCGCTGCACAGCGAGACGCTCGTCCGCCTGCCGAACGGCTTCCTCTGCTACGCGCCGACGGCCGATGCGCCGGCGATCGGCGCACCGCCTGCCCGGTCGACCGGCCACGTCACCTTCGGCTCGTTCAACGCACTCGCCAAGATCACGCCGGCGGTGGTCGCGGCGTGGGCGCGCATTCTCCTCGGGGTGCCGGGTTCCCGCTTGGTGATCAAGAGCGGCCCGCTCGCCGACGCGGCGACACGGGCGCGCTATCTGGAAATGTTGGCCGCCGCGGGCGTCGACGCCGGGCGGGTCGATCTGCGCGCCTGGATCGACGCGCGCAGCGGGCACCTCGGCGCATACGCCAACATCGACATCGGCCTCGATCCGTTTCCCTACAACGGCACGACGACGACCTGCGAGGCGCTCTGGATGGGCGTGCCCGTGGTCACGCTGGCGGGCGATCGGCACGCCGGCCGGGTCGGCGCGAGCCTGTTGACGCGGATCGGCCTCGCCGAACTGGTTGCCGATACGACGGACGGCTATGTCGAGACCGCCGTGCACTTCGCTGGCGACCTCGACGGCCTTCCGGCGCGCCGTCTGGCGTTGCGCGATCGCATGATGTCATCGCCGCTCTGCGACGCGGCCGGCTTCGCCCGCGACGTCGAGGCCGCCTACCGCGCGATGTGGCGCCGCTGGTGCGCCGGCCAGTAATACCGCATCCGGCTGATCAGTTCGGATAGATGGTTTTGGGCCACCAGTGGAAGTCGATACGCCCCTTGAAGAGTTCGGGATTGGCATCGAGAGTGAGGCAGCGCCGGGCGACGACGGCGTCGAGTTCCTCGATGGTCTCGAAGTGTCTGTTTGCGACCGGCTCGTCGAGTACGGGCCAGAGACATTCGGCCGGTTGCAGCTGGGGCGTATAGGGCGGCAAGTAGACGAGGTGGAGGCCTTCCGGCACCGTGAGGTTCGGCGCCGTGTGCCACCCGGCGCCGTCGATCACCAGGATGATGATGCGGCTCTGCCCAGCGCCGGCCTCGCGGGCGAAGAGGGCGAGCAGCTTCTCGAAGAATGGCTTGGAGACACAATTGGAGATGTACCAAAAGGTCTCTCCGCTGGTCGGCGAGACGAGGGCGGTGACGTAGAGCCATTTGAAGCGGTGGTGGCCGAGCGCCACCGGGCGCATCCCGCGCGGCGCCCAGCAGCGCCGGGCCAATGGCTTCAGACCGAGCCGGTGTTCGTCGCTGGCGAAGACTTCGATCGGCGTGCCGGGGTGGCGCTCGGCTTCTTCCGCGACCAGGCGGTGAAGTTTTTTTTAAACGCCTGGCGTTCTTCCTCGCTCGCCGCCCCGGGGTTGTTCGGCCTGGGCACCTGCAAACTCCACTCGACTGCCTTCAGCGCCTCCCAGCCCCGTTGCGGCGCCACCGTCTCCAAGCCCAGTTCGCCCGCCATCCAAGCCGCCACCTTCGGCCCAGACCACAAGCCGCCGTCCGCCGGCGGCTTTTTCAGGCGCTCTTTCAACACCGCCAGGACTTCCGGCTTCAGGATCGTCGCCTCGGAGCCGTTCGAGCGTCGACGATCGCCCAGCGACGACGGGCCGAGCTTGTTGTAGCGAGAAAGCAATTGTTCGAGCCAGCGTTGGCCGAAACTCGTCATCTCCGACACTTCGCGAACCGTATGGCCTTTGGCCAAAAGCCAGATCACCTGGAAGTGCCGCGCCTCCGTCGCCTCCGACGCCGAGCGATACCGTCCCTCCAACTCAGAAAGCTGCAAATGTTCCTCGACATGCGCCATGTCCCGCCCCTCCGCGAATCATGACTACGGATCCTAACCCTTTCCGATTCCAACGGGAATCCGTCGCAACCGAATCATTCAGGCGGAGTCGGTATAATTCGCCTTCACCGGCATAACATGCGGCCCTGGATGCGGCATCATCGCGTCAGCGAAGCGAGGGAGGGACGGTATCATGACGGCGTTCGAAGCGACGGGCGGGTGCCTGTGCGGCGCGCTGCGGTTCCGCATAACGGTCAAACCCGATCTGGCCTTCTATTGCCATTGCCGCATGTGCCAGAAGGCCGGCCGGATGGCCGTCGCCACGGTGCCCATAGCGGATTTCACCTACACCGAGGGGGAACCCCTGGCATACGAATCGACACCGGGTTGGTTGCGGGTCTTCTGTGCCGTCTGCGGAACGTCCCTGGGCTTGCGTGCGGCCGGCGAACCGAAGCTGATGGATGTCACGCTGGCGTGCCTCGACGATCTAAGCGCCATCGTGCCGACGTTCCACCAGTACACCGCGAGTCAGGCGCCATACCTCGACTTCGCCGACGGCCTGCCCCAGCACCCCGGGGTCGCCCCGGAGGTCGACGATCTGTGGAGCCGAATCGAGGGCTGGCAGCAGCCCGAATAGTTGCGCTCATCGCGTCGGTACCGGCGTGTCGCCCGTGTAGTCGTAGAAGCCACGGCCCGACTTGCGACCGTGCCAGCCGGCCTCGACGTATTTGACCAGCAGCGGGCACGGCCGGTACTTGGTATCGGCGAGGCCCTCGTACAGCACCTGCATGACCGAGAGGCAGACGTCGAGGCCGATGAAGTCGGCGAGCTCGAACGGACCCATCGGATGGTTGGCGCCGAGCTTCATGGCGGTATCGATCGATTCGACCGAGCCGACGCCCTCGTAGAGCGTGTAGATCGCCTCGTTGATCATCGGCAGCAGCACGCGGTTGACCATGAAGGCGGGGAAATCCTCCGAGTTGACCGGTGTCTTGCCGAGCTTCAGCGCCACCTCGCGCACCGCCTTGAAGGTCTCCTCCTCGGTCGCCAGTCCGCGTATCAGCTCGACCAGCTGCATCAACGGCACCGGGTTCATGAAATGAATGCCCATGAACTTGCCGGGCCGATCGGTGCCGGCGCCGAGCCGCGTCACCGAGATCGACGAGGTGTTGGTCGCCATGATCGCCTCGGGTCTCAGCACCGCCGAGAGATGGCGCAGGATATCGCTCTTGGTCGCCTCGTCCTCGATCGCCGATTCGATCACCAGATCGCAGTCGGCGAGGTCGTCGTAGCCGTCCGCCGCGGTGATGCGCGCGAGCGCCGCGGCCTTGTCGTCCGCGCTGATGATCTCGCGCGCGACCTGGCGGTCCATGTTTTGGGCGACCAACTTGAGCGCGTGCTCGACACGCTCCTTCGAGATGTCGATGATCCGCGTCTCATAGCCCGCGAGCGCGCAGACATGGGCGATGCCATTGCCCATCCGGCCGGCGCCGACGATGCCGATTATTTCGATCATGGGCCGGCGGCCTCCGTCGTTGGTTGCGGGGTCACGCGGATTTTTCCAGCTCCGCCTTGAGCTCGGGCAGGAGCGTGAACAGGTCGCCGACGATGCCGTAGTCGGCGACCTGGAAGATGGGCGCCTCCTCGTCCTTGTTGATCGCGACGATGACCTTCGAATCCTTCATGCCCGCGAGATGCTGGATGGCGCCCGAGATGCCGACCGCGATGTACAGCTCGGGCGCGACGATCTTGCCGGTCTGGCCGACCTGGTACTCGTTGGGTACATAGCCCGCGTCGACCGCGGCGCGCGATGCGCCGACCGCGGCGCCCAAGAGATCGGCGATCTCCTCGAGCATGTGGAAGTTGTCGCCCGACTGCATGCCGCGGCCGCCCGAAATGACGACGCCCGCGCTGACCAGCTCGGGCCGCTCCGAGCTCGACAGCTCGGCGCCTACGAAGCTCGAAAGACCCGCGTCGCCCGGCCCCGAGATCGCCTCGACCGCGGCCGTCCCGCCTTCCGCGGCGGCGGCCTCGAATGCCGTGGTGCGCACGGTGACGAGCTTGACCGCGTCGGTCGCCTGCACGGTGGCGAAGGCGTTGCCGGCATAGATCGGTCGCACGAAGGTGTCGGCCGAAACCACCTCGATGATGTCGGAGACCTGCGCGACGTCCAACAGCGCCGCGGCGCGCGGCATGATGTTCTTGCCGCTCGTGTTGTGCGCGGCGAGCACGTGGCTGTAGCCAGGCGCGAGCTGGGCGATGAGCGGCGCGACGTTCTCGGCGAGGCGGTGACCGTAGGCCGCGTCGTCGGCGACCAGCACCTTGGCGACGCCGGCGACCTTGGCGGCGGCGGCGCCGACGGCGGCGCAATCCTGCCCGGTGACGACGACGTGAATGTCGGCATCGAGCTGCGCCGCGGCCGTGACGACGTTGAGCGTCGCGACCTTTAGTTCCGCGTTATCGTGTTCGGCGAAGACCAGGACAGACATCAGATAACCCCCGCTTCATCGCGCAGTTTTGCGACCAGCTCGGCGACATCGGCGACCTTCACGCCGGCCTGGCGCTTGGGCGGCTCGACGACCTTGTGGACGACCAGCCGGGGCGTCACGTCGACGCCCAGGTCCTCGGGCGTCTTGACGTCGATCGGCTTCTTCTTGGCCTTCATGATGTTGGGCAGCGAAGCGTAGCGCGGCTCGTTGAGGCGCAAGTCCGTGGTCATCACGATCGGCATCTTGAGCGACACCGTCTCGAGGCCGCCGTCGACCTCGCGCGTACACCGCGCGCTGCCGTTCTCGATGACGAGTTTCGAGGTGAAGGTGCCCTGCGCCCAGCCGAGCAGCGCCGACAGCATCTGGCCGGTCTGGCTCGAATCGTCGTCGATCGCCTGCTTGCCGAGGATGACCAGGTCGGGCGCCTCTTCGTCGACCACCGCCTTGAGCAGCTTGGCGACGGCGAGCGGCTGCAGCTCGACATCGGTCTGGACCATGATGCCGCGGTCGGCGCCCATGGCGAGCGCCGTGCGGATCGTCTCCTGGCATCGCTCGATGCCGAGCGAGACGGCGATGATCTCGTTCGCCGTGCCGGCCTCCTTGAGGCGTATCGCCTCCTCGACGCCGATCTCATCGAACGGATTCATCGACATCTTGACGTTGGCGGTCTCGACACCCGTCTGGTCCGCCTTGACGCGCACCTTGACATAGGCATCGATCACCCGCTTCACGGCGACGAGGACTTTCATGCGGCACGACTCCGATGTGATACCAAGGAGCAATGATTAAGACCCCTAGAGATCGCGTCCGCTTTTCGCCGGGTAGGAAGGGAGCCGCGGGCGATGCAGCGCATCGTCGAGGTTTCCTGACGCCCTCCGGCGATAAGCGGCCGCGACCCGAAGGGCGGCTTGCCGTGGCTCTCGGACGTCGTTCCGCCCGCCTTGCGATGCGCTGCATCGCCGTGACGGGCGCGCCTAGCCGAAAACCACGGGAAGCCGTCTCTAGGGGTCTTAATCATTGATCCTTGGTATCACGCACTGGGGTGCAATCGGCGGGACTGAAAACGCGCGAACCCAGCGTCGTCGCCGGGGTCATTTCGCAGCCGCACACTATCGCCGGCTTTTGGGGATGTCAACGGGCTGTCACAGCCGTTTGAACGCCGTTGTGCGCTGCGGTCGAAGCGACTGTTTCGAGCGCCTCAGCGGTTCGCTCCGGGCACCCAGAGGACGTCCTTCTGGCCGTCGTCGTTGACCTGGCGGCCGAGCACGAAAAGGTGGTCCGACAGCCGGTTGATATAGCGCACCGCGGCCTCGTTGACCGGTTGCTCGGCCGCCAAGGCGGTGATCTCGCGCTCGGCGCGGCGCGTGAGCGTACGCGCGACGTGGAGATGGGCGGCCGCCTTGGTGCCGCCCGGCAGCACGAAAGAGGTCAGCGGGGCGAGCATGGCGTTGATCGCGTCGATCTCGGCTTCGAGGCGCTCGACCTGGGCATCGACGATGCGCAGCGCCTCGCGCTTGCCGTCGCCGGGCCGGCAGAGGTCGGCGCCGAGATCGAACAGATCATTCTGGATGCGTTGCAGCATCTCGTCGACCGCGGCCGAGACGTGCAGCCGGGCGACGCCGACCGCGGCGTTGGCCTCGTCGACCGCGCCGTAGGCCGCGACGCGCGGATCGTGCTTGGCGACGCGCGCGCCGTCGCCCAGCGAGGTCGCGCCCTTGTCGCCGCCCCGGGTGTAGATGCGCGTCAGCTTGACCATGACGGGGGCTCCGGGCTCGTTAAATTTCCGGTCATCGTTACGCGCGTCGAAGATGACCTGCGCTCAATCGCCGCGCAGGCCAATCTATATCCCACAAGGACCGGCCGAACGGTCGGCGGCCTGCGGTCGCAGGCTGGTAGATTCCAAACGATGTCCATCGATCGGATTATGCCCTAGTGTCCCGATTCCGAAGTTCGCATGATTTTCGCCTGCTGTTCAGCGATTTCGATTGTTCGGAGGCAGAAGCGCTGGATGGCGCCGAGGATGTCATCGGCGGATTTGGTCCATTTGAAGGGTTTGGGGTTCTGGTTTGTCGTGTCGATGTAGTCGAGGATGGTGCGCTCCAACTCCTTGGTGGAGCGATGGACGCCGCGCCTGATCTGCTTGTCGGTCAGCAGCCCGAACCAGCGCTCGACCTGGTTCAGCCAGGAGGCGCTGGTGGGTGTGAAATGGGCCTGCCAGCGCGGCCGTTTGGCGAACCAGTCGCGGATCGCCTTGGTCTTGTGGGTCCCGTAGTTGTCCATGACGATGTGGATGTCGAGATCAGCAGGGACGTTCGCCTCGACGAGGTCGAGGAATTTGCGGAACTCTCGGGCCCGATGGCGCGGGAAACATTTGCCGATGATCTCTCCCGTGGCGATGTCGAGGGCCGCGAAGAGAGAGGTCGTGCCGTGGCGCTTGTAGTCGTGGCTGCGCCGCTCCGCCTGCCCGGGGCGCATCGGCAAGAGGGGCTGGGAACGGTCCAGGGCCTGGATCTGGCTCTTTTCGTCGACACAGAGAACCAGGGCACGATCCGGCGGCGCCAAATACAGACCGACGATGTCGCGGACCTTCTCCACGAAGAAGGGATCGCTCGACAGCTTGAAGGTCTCCGAGCGATGCGGCTGCAAGCCGAAGGCCCGCCAGATGCGATGAATGGTCGAGGGCGCGTGGCCGCTCGCCCGCGCCATCGAGCGAAGGCTCCAATGGGTCGCGTCCGGCGGCGTCTCTTCCAGCGTCAGCCGGACCGCTTCCGCGATGGCGTCATCGCCGATTTGACGCGGCGCGCCGGGGCGGGGTTCGTCGTACAGACCGTCGAGGCCCTCCGCCGCATAGCGGCGACGCCACTTGCCCACGGTGTCCGCGCTCGCCTCGAGACGAACGGCGATCTCCTTGTTCTCCAACCCTTCCGCCGCCGCCAAGACGATCCGAGCCCGCCGCGCAAGCCCCTGCGACGTCTTGCGACGACGAGACAGCGCCTCCAATTCGGCGCGCTCGTCATCGCTCAAAGAGATCGTCACCGCCACTCTCGCCATCAATCGCGCCTCCTAAAAACAAATAGAGACATAATCATATCAATTTATCGATCAGGACACTAGCCGCGGTTGATAAGGTAGAGGACGAACAGCAGCGCGATGGCGAGCGCCTGCACGGTGACGCGCGCGCGCATCAGCTTGTTGCCGTATTTGCGGTTGAATTCGCCGCCGCGCAACATCGCGATGACGCCGGCGATCAGCACGATCGCCGTGGCGGCGAGCGCGGCGATGATGAGCGCGTTGAGCACGGGTGCGGTTTCTCCTTCCCGTCGACTATAGGGTGCGGGACCGCCGCCGGGCCAGAGCCGATGGGCCGCTCTTGCAGGCTTCATCGGTTTCAACTGGTCTCTCGCTTGATGAGGAGCGGCTTTGGCTTCTCGGCGGATTTAATCCGCTTTAGCCATCGCGTTAATCGTCTTCACTAGCCTTCGCCCCACCGTCTCCGCCTCTCCATCCTTCAAACACTCGGCACCCAGCCACAGGGCCGGCCCATGGTGTACGGCGGCGAATATACGCGGATGGTCAGCCATGAGTCGCTCCGACAGCGTCGCCGGCGCGAGGCCGGCAAGCGGACCTTCGAAGCTCAGGAGCAGGTATGGGGCGCGGCCCTCTTCAGAGATCAGCCAGCGATGGGCGACGCCGGGGATGCTGGCGACCGCGGCTTCGATGGTCTCGAGCGCGGCGCGCCAGCGGCGGGTGTCGGTGGCGTGGTCGCGCGCCACGTAGTCGTGCAACGCAACGATCAGGCCGGCGATCTGCTCCTTGCCGATCTTCAGGCTGCGGCCGAGACCCATGAATCGGTCGTCGGGATCGGCGCGGCCGGTGGTCTCGGCCAGAACATCGAGGTCTTGATGCTGCAAGACCATCGAGCGCAGGAGGGCACGGCGGCAGGCGATGAAGCCGCTGGCCGGAGGGCCCTGCATCGCCTTGCTACCGGCGAAGGCGACGGCATCGGCGCCGGCCGTGACGATGGCGCGCAGGTTCTCCGCTGGCGGCAAGGCCATTGAGGCATCGACCACAACCGGGATGCCGGCGGCATGGGCGACGGCGGCCACTTCGACCAGAGGCGGCACCCCGCTCGGCTCCTTGTAAGGCGGGCCGGTGCAGTCAAAGAAGACACAGGCCACGTCGGGGTCGAGGGCCTCACGCAGGTATGCCAGCGGATCGGATGCGGCGGCGTCGACGAGACGCAACCGGGCGCCGGTTGCCCGCAGCGCGACGTCGTAATAGCCCCGGTGTTGCTTGAACATGACCACCGTGTGCGGCGGGTCGTCGATCCGCGGCAGCGCCTTGATGCGCTCCGGATCCTCGCCGGCGATGCAAGCGGCGACGGAGAGCGTCAGGCCGGCGGCAGCGCCAGGCAGGGCATACCCGGCTTCGGCTCCGGTCGCCTCGGCGACCGCGCTCGAGAGGGCCTCCTGCAACTCCGCCATGGGGACGAAAACCGCGGCCATCTCTCGCATCGCAGCTATCACCCGGGGGCTTAGGCTGGCGTTGCCCATCGTCGTCCACGGCCCGGTGGCGTTGATGACGGACTCGATGCCGAGCTCGGTCAGGATGGTTGCCCGCGGGCGAGCGCCGCTCTGGGCAGTCTGAGGCGGAATGGTCATGGCGTGGTTCGGGTGCAAATCAGCTTGTTGCCGTATTTACGGTTAAATTCGCCGCCGCGCAACATCGCGATGACGCCGGCGATCAGCACGATCACCGTGGCGGCGAGCGCGGCGATGATGAGCGCGTTGAGCATCGGCGGCCTCCCTCGATCCGCCAAGAGACGGCGATTCTGGCACGATGGGCGCGATTATGACAATGCACAGTGCGTCCGACTACGCTAATGTCGGGACAGGATCCGAACTCGGGAGGCGACAATGGCCACCACCCCCGCACCGCAAGTGTTGCCGTGCGCGTGTAGCCCCGCCGAGTGGGAGACGCGCATCGAGCAGGCCGCGCTTTACCGGCTGCTTGATCTTTACGGTATGTCCGACCTCGCCAACCAGGTCGTCGGCGCGCGCGTCAAGGATGAGCCGGACCGATATCTGCTGCACCAATACGGCATGTTCTACGAGGAGGTCACCGCGTCGTCGCTGATCAAGACCGACGCCGTGGGTGCACCTGTCGATCCGGCGATGCCGGCGCCGGTCGACGGCGCCCAGAACCTCGCCAAGTGGATCTTCGGCGCGCGCCCCGAGGCCAATTTTTTCATCCACGGCCATTGCGAAGACGTCATGGCGGTAAGCGCGACCAAACGGGGCCTGCAGGCCGTCTCGCAAGCCGCCGTCTATTTGATGCACCTGACGACCTACATCGATTACGAGTTCTTCGAGGACGACGAATACACCGAGAAATTCACGCGTACGCTGGGCGCTCACGACATCATGATCACGCGCAACCATGGCTACTACGTGCTCGGCCGCTCGGCGTCCGAAGCATTTTTCCGGACCTATTATTTGCGCCAGGCGTGCTCGGTGCAGGTCAAGGTGCTTTCGATGGGCGAGGAACCACACATTATCGACCCCCAGGAAGTCGCGCGCTTCCAGGACCAGATGTACGGCTCGCCCGACTACAACTACGACGGCTCGACCGAATGGGCAGCGCTCATTCGCAAGCTCGACCGCGAGCAGCCCGACTACAAGACCTGAGCGCAAGCGCGACGAGCCGGAGGTTTACGCTGGCAAGCCGGCCTTGCGAAGTCCGTCGAGGAATCTTGCCTGGTCGTTTGGATCCTCGAATTCCCCGAACCGCGACCAATAGGCACACCAGCCCTCGATGTCGTCCTCGTCGGGTGTGCTCGGGTCGCTCGGCGTGAGTTCCCGCACCTCGGCGGCGGCCGCGTGGGCCTGCGCGTCACGGCCGAGCTGGGCATAGCAGGCCGCGATCCAAGCCGGACGGTGGAGGCCCCAGCCTTTGACCTTGCCGAAGGCCGCCAGCGCCTCTTCGTATCGTCCGGCGCCATACTCGGCCATGCCGAGGGTGTACAGGCAGTTGTCTGGCACCAGCGGGTTGAGGCGCATGGCCTCGAGGGAGCATTCGACGGCTTCGGAGGGATGGTCACTGAAAACGAGGAACCAAGCCTTCGTGCAGATGTTGTGGTAGTCGTTCGGGTTCAGCTCGAGCGCCTTATCGATATGCACCATCGCCAGTTCGTGTTGGCCGCGATAGAAGCAGGCGGACGCGATGGCATAGCGGGCCGGACTGTCCGCGTCGTCGAGGGCGACGGCCTTCTGCGCGAGATCATAAGCGCGGACGAGCGCCTCCTCGGGCGCTTCGGACCAGTTCTCCTCGTACTCGTGGATATAGCTGATCGACAGCCCCGCTACGGCCGCGGCGTAATCGGGGTCGAGTTCCAGCGCCCGCTCGAAGTGGCGGCGCGCTTCGAGTTCGCCGTCTTTCGTGTAGCGGTTCAGACATTGGCGGCCCTTGAGCAGGGAGTCGTATGCGACCGGGCCCCCGGAAGTTTTCTTCGCCGCGCGGCGTAGCTCCAGATGCTCGATCTGGCCCGCCAGCGTGGCGACGATGATGTCGGTGATCTCGTCCTCGACGGCGAAGATATCGTCGAGGTCGCGGTCATAGTGCTCGGCCCAAAGGCGCTGGCCGGTCGCCGCGTCGACGAGCTGCGCGGTCACTCGGACGCGCTCGGCGGCCTTGCGCACGCTGCCCTCGACGATATGGGCGACGCCGAGGGTGCGGCCGATGTCGCGCAAATCGGCGGCGTGTTCGCGCACAATCAGGATCGACTTCACACCGATCACGAGGATTTCGCGGAACCGCGTGAGCCCGGCGATGACGTTCTCGGTCAGGCCGTCGGCGAAATAGGCTTGGTCGGGATCGCCGCTCTTGTTCTCGAAGGGCAGCACGGCGACCGACGGCCCATCGGGCAGCGGCGGGTCGTCGGCCACTTGCTCTAGCGCCGTATCGGTCTCGCCCTCGGGCGCGGCCGCGCGTTGTTGGCGGATGTCGCGGTAGAGCGCGACGGTCTCGGGCTCGGGCTCAACGCCCAACTCACGCTTCAGGATTTCGCGGCAGGTCTCGAACTGCTTCAGCGCCGAGGCACGGCGCCCCTGCGCTGCATAGGCACGCATCAGGATGCGATGCGCCGCCTCGCGCAGCGGATCGAGGTTCAGCAGACGGGCCGCCGTCTCGACGCAACGTTCGGTATCGCCGACCTCGTCGCAATGGGCGATCAGCTTGGTCAGCACGGCGGACGCCTGGCGGCGCAGGCGTTCGCGCTCGGCCCGGGCCCAGGCCTCGAACGAGTCCTCCTTGAGGCTGAAGCCGTCCAAGAGGTCGCCCTTGTAGAGCGTGGCCGCGCGCTTCAGGGCGCCGGGCGTCGCCTCGGCGGCGAGCCGCTCGAATTTTGCGACGTCGAGGTCGATGTCCTCCCCGGCGAGCGAGATCTGGTCGCCGTCGGTGACCAGATAAGCGGCCTCGTCGCCGTTCAGGGCCTTCCTGAGCGTCGAGAGCGCCTGGCGCAGATCGGCGCGCGCCTGTTCCTCGGCGCTGTTGCCCCAGAGCAATTCGGCGAGCTTCTCGCGCGACTGACCGCGGTCGCCCTGCAGCGCAAGATAAGCGACCAGCGCCCTCGCCTTCCTGGTCAGCGAGGCCCTGGCCGACGCTTCGCCGCCGGTAATATCGAGACCGCCGAGAAGCGCGATGCGCAATCCGGCCATTGGTTTCCCCCCCGATGTCGCCCGAAGCATCGCACGCTCGCCGGCACTTTTCACAAAAAACCGACCCGGCAACCCGAATCGGGTCCGAATTTACGAATTTTTCACAGTTCCACATACGCGGCCGGCACGCCGTACTGGCAATCTGGTTTCCAGTTCAATCAGGTAACCCATTTATAAACAGGCTAAAACAGGAGAATACCCCAATGACCTACGTCGATTGGCAGATCAAGGGCGCCAAGATCAGCGCCTGCAATTGCAACTACGGCTGCCCGTGCCAGTTTAACGCGCCGCCGAGCTATGACAAATGCGAGGGGGTGGACGTGCTCGAAATCGAGGAGGGGCACTTCGGCGACGTCTCGCTCGACGGCCTGCGCGTCGGCTGTCTCGCGGGTTGGCCGGGCGCGATCCACGAGGGCGACGGCGTCGGCCAGGTGATCATCGACGAGCGCGCCGACGAGGCACAGCGCGACGCGCTCTACAAGATCGTCTCGGGCGAGGAGCAGGAACCGACCACCGCGTTCAGCATTTACGCCTCGACCATGCACGAGGACTACGCGGCGCTCTACAAGCCGATCGAGATGCGTTCCGACCTCGAGGCGCGCACCGCCGCGGTCTTCATTGCCGGTGTCGTCGAGATCGAGGTCCAGCCGATCCGCAACGCGGTCACCGGCGAGCCGCACCACGCGCGCGTCGTTCTGCCGCAGGGTTTCGAGTTCGACGAGGCCGAGCTCGCCAGCGCCAGTTTCACCGCGCTCGGCGAATTCACTTTCGACTACAAGGAACGCTCGGCCATCTTCTCGCGCTTCGCCTATGGTCCGCAGGGAATCGTGAACTGAGCCTCGGCAATCAACGGGAGGACAATGATGACCGGTTCGAACGCCCCGCCAAATGCTACCAAGCGGGTCTCTGTGATCGGCCTGGGCAGCATGGGCAGCGCCCTTGCTGAAGCCTTGATCAACGCCGGTCACGAAGTCACGGGTTGGAATCGTACGCCAGGCAAGTGCGATGCATTGGTCGCGAAGGGGGCAAGCGCCGCGGGATCGGTGGCCGAGGCCGCAAGGGCGTCCGACGTCGTCATCGTCTGCTTGACCGATCATGCCTCGAGCACGTTGGTTCTGCATACCGATGAGGTGGCCGGCGCGCTGCGCGGCAAGACGCTGGTGCAGCTCGGCACCGTCACCGCCGAGGAATCGCGCGACATGGGCCGCTGGGCAGATGAGCATGGCATCGGCTATCTCGACGGGTCGATCTTTGGCTACCCTCAGGATGTCCTGAACAACGACTGCACGATCGTCTATTCCGGTCCAAAGAGCGTCTTCGACACCAGCGAAGGTGTGCTTTCGGCCATGGGAGGCAAACCGAAACTCGTTGGTGAAGCGATCGGCGGCGCACTGACATTCGACAAGACGATCTATGCGTATTCCTATGGGTCAATTCTCGGCTTCCTGCACGGCGCCGCGATTTGTCACGCTGCCGGGTTATCCCTGGAGACCTATGTGGAACAAGTCGTCGGCTTCGGGGCGGGGTCGAAACCCCGCTTGGGCGAGATGTTGGTAAAGCAGTCGTACGAAGCGTCCGGGGGCGACAATGGAGATCGAAGCGGCGGCGTACGGTCACGTCGTCAGGCTAATCGACGAATTTGGCCTCGACGCGACATTCTCGACGGCAGTGTCGGACCTTTTCGAGCGCGCCATGGCCGATGGCCTCGGCGAGCAGGGGATCGCCGCCATGTTCAAAGTGTTGATCAAGAAGAGCGGGTGATTGGATCGAAAGTTCGAGTTCCTGAGTTGGCTGACACCATGAACAGCGCAACCAACCTGGAGGCGTTCCTCAAGCGCGATCGATGGTTCGTGCTCGCCGGCCTGGCGGGCGTAACGGCGCTCGCCTGGGTCTATCTCGTCGTCATGGCGGCCGACATGGGCGCCATGGCGATGCCGGCCGTCGCGCCGTGGAGCGCCCTCGACTTCTGGCTGATGTTCGTCATGTGGGCGGTCATGATGGTCGGCATGATGCTGCCGAGCGCGGCGCCGATGATCCTGCTCTACGCCGCGGTCAGCCGCAAACAGCGCGGGCGCGGCCACGTCTTCGCAGCGACCGGCGTCTTCGCCGCCGGCTATCTGGTCGCCTGGACGGTGTTCAGCCTCGCCGCGACCGCCTTGCAATGGGCGCTCGAACAGGCGGCGCTGTTGTCGCCGATGATGGTCGGCGCGAGCCCTTACCTGGGCGGCGCACTTCTCGTCGCCGCCGGCGTCTACCAGTGGACGCCGCTGAAGCACGCCTGTTTGGAAAACTGCCGCGCGCCGGCCGAGTTCCTGTCGCGGTCGTGGCGCAGCGGAACCGGCGGCGCCGTCGCGATGGGCGTCCACCACGGCGCCTATTGCGTCGGCTGCTGCTGGGTGCTCATGGGGTTGTTGTTCGTCGTCGGCGTGATGAACCTGTTGTGGGTCGCGGCCGTTACCGCCGTCGTGCTGATCGAGAAGGTCGCGCCCGGCGGCCATCGGTTCGCGCGCGCCGCCGGCGCCCTGTTCGTCGCGGCCGGCGCTTATGTCGTGGTTCACGGTTGATCACTGATCCAAGGTATTACAGTTCAGCAACGAGGCCATGCGCCTCAGGCGAGCCGGGCGGCCAGTTCGGCGGCCTGGTCGATGACCGCGGCCTGGTGCGGGTAGAGCGCGTGGCCGCCCATGCCCTCGATCGCCGCCAGGTACGGGTCCTCGACGCCCGAGTTGCTGCCCGAGAGCTCCTCGATCACCGCGAGGCCGCAGAACGGCACGTAGGCGGTCGAATAGCCGCCCTCGTGGCACAGCACGAGCCGGCCACCGCACAGCTCGCGCGCCAGGCCCAGGACGGCGCGCGCCATCCGGCGGTAGGTCTCGCTGCTCACCATCATGCGCCCGAGCGGATCGTACGCGCTGCCGTCGAAGCCCGAGGGGACGACGATGAGCTCGGGCTTGAAGGCCCTGAGCGCCGGCTCGACGACGCGCTCGAAGGCCGCGAGATAGGCCTCGCGGCCCGAACCGGGCGGCAGCGGCACATTGATGTTGTAGCCCTCGCCGGCGCCCTCGCCGGTGTCGCCGACGGCGCCCGAATCGGGCGGGAAGCAGTTGTCCTGGTGAATCGAGATGGTCAGCACGTTGGGGTCGCCCAAGAAGGCGTGCTCGGTGCCGTTGCCGTGGTGGACGTCCCAATCGACCGTCGCGACGCGCTCGATGCCGTGTGCCGCGATGGCGTGCTTGATCGCGATCACCGCGTTGCCCAGCAAGCAGAAACCCTTGCCCATGTCGGCCTCGGCGTGGTGGCCGGGCGGTCGGACCAGCGCATAGGCGTTGTCGACCTGGCCGCCGGCCACCGCGTCGAGCGCCGCGATCACGCCGCCGGCCGACATCAGGGCGATCTCGTAGCTGCCCGGGCCGAACGGCGTCGACATGCCGGCGTCGCCGCCGCCCTCGGCGCTCAGCGCCTTGATGCGCGCGATGTAATCGGGCGTGTGGTAGCGCAGCACCTGCTCTTCGGTCGCCGGCCGCGCGGCGATCGGCGTCAGGCTGTCCAAGAGGCCCGAGACCTCGAGCAGGTTGCGCATGCGGCGCTTCGATTCTGGGTTTTCGGCGTGCGGCTCGGGTTGCATCATGCCGCCGGCGGGCAGCCAAAGGCCGGCCGAGCGCGTGTCATGCCATAGATATATCTCGTGATGGACGAATCCGGTGGCCATGGCCGTCTCCCGTCGCGGCGCGCGTTAGCACCGCCCCCGCGCATATTACGGCATGCCGAGGGCGCGCCGTCGAGGCGAAATCCCATGACGCCGGCCGTGGATTCATCCGAGTTCGTCCGCTAGTCTCGCGACCCGGCGACGTTGCCACGATGGTCGGAGGCGGACATGGCAGTGCAGGCATGGCTGAAGAGGGCGCTCGTCTACGCCGGCGAGTGGCTCGACTACCGAATGCGGCAAATCGAGCAGCCGGGCTGCGTCGTCGCGGTCGCCCACAAGGGCCGTGTCGTGTTCGAGCGGGCGTATGGCCACGCCGATCTGATCACCGGCGAGAGGTTGACGCCGCGCCACCGGTTTCGCGTCGCGTCGCATTCCAAGAGCTTCACGGCGGCCGGCATCCTCAAGCTGCGCGAGGCGGGCAAACTGCGGCTCGACGATCCGGTCGGCCAGCATGTCGACGGCCTGCACCCGGCCGTCGCCGAGACGACGCTCAATCAGCTCCTGTCACACAGCGCCGGACTGGTGCGCGACGGTGCCGATGCCGGGCAGTGGCAGGACCGGCGCCCGTTCCTGGACGAGAAAGAGCTGCGCGCAGCGCTCGCCGAGCCGCCGGTGATCGAGGCGAGCTTACGATTCAAGTATTCCAATCACGGATTCGGCCTCTTGGGACTGGTCATCGAGGCCGTCACCGGCGAACCCTATGGCGAATGGATCGGACGTAAAATCATCGCGGCGTCGAAACTCGATGAAACCTTACCCGACGGGCCGGCGCCCGATGACGTCCCCGTCGCGCGTGGCCATAGCGGCAAACTGCCCTTAGGCCGTCGCGTCGTCGTCCCGGGCGACAACCCGACGAATGCCTTGGCGCCCGCCACCGGCTTCGTCTCTACGGCCGCCGATCTGGCGCGCTATTTCGCCAGCCCGGACCCGGCGGCGAAGCGCAGCGTGCTCTCGACCGCGAGCCGGCGCGAAATGGTTCGACGGCAGTGGCGCGACCCCCATGCGGTGGGTGAAAGCTACTACGGTCTCGGCGTGATGTCCGGCACGGTCGGCGGGTGGGATTGGATCGGCCACGGTGGCGGTTTCCAAAGCTGCATCAGCCGCACGGTCGTCCTGCCCGGCCGTGACCTCAGCGTCTCGGTTCTCACCAACGCCGTCGACGGGGCGGCGTCGCCCTGGTCGGACGCCGTGGTTCACATCCTGCGTGAATTCGCCGCGCGTGGCGCGCCGACCGCGCGGACCCGCGATTGGACGGGCCGCTGGTGGACCCTGTGGGGCGCCGTCGACCTGATCGCCCATCGCGATCACGTGGCCGTCGCCTCACCCGACATGATCAATCCCTACTCGGGCGCGAGCGAGATCGAGGTGACGGCGCGCGACCGGGGTAAGATCCGCCTCGCCGGCGGGTTCGACTATCACGGCGAGCCCGCCCGACTCGTCCGCGGCCGCGATGGCCGGGTGCGCGACGTCTGGCTCGGCGGCACAAAGTTCATCTCCGAGGCACGGGCAAAGGCCGAGCTCAAGCGGCGATATGACTGACCCGGCGGCGACGATCGATCTCCATGGCCGCCGTTATCCGTTGCACCGATCGGATAACCCGGACCGGCGCGCGTAATCCAAAAACGCCGTCATCGGCGCGCCGTCCGAGACCGCGTGACGCTGGCAACGCTATACTGGGCGGATGACGAGCCCGTCCCCGCCATCCGCGCCGCGTTCGGTGCGCCAGGCGCCGCGCCGCCGGCTGCCGGTCTGGCCCTATTGGTTCCTGGCCATCGCCATGGCGTTGGCCGGCGGCGCGATCATCTACACATGGTGGCCCGCCGACTATCCCGGCGAGGACGAATTGGTCAAGGTCTCGGGCGAGATCGCCACCGCCAGGATCCGCGACGACATCTCGGATTCATCGGCGGGCGCCTTCATGCCGGCGCTGACCGCGGTCTATTTCACGATGAAGGGGATCGAGGGCGAGTTCCGCTATCCGTCGTCACATCCGCAATACGTCAAGGTCCGCGACTTCACGGCGGTCGCCATGGACGTTTGGGTCGATAAGGCAGAGATCGGCACCGGCCGGCCGATGACGATCTGGGCGATCGAGGAGCGCAACCCGTACAACCTGGTCATGTCGGCGACCTCGATCGGCTACGACGAGATCGTCGGCGAGCTCGCCGAGACCGACCGCTCGATGGTCGAGGCCGGCGGCTGGCTGCTCGCCATCGCCACCGCATTGCTGACCACGGGGCTTCTGGTGCAACGCCGCAACCGCGGCCTGCCGTCGCTCGGCCCCTGAAGACCGGTTATACTATTGCGTTGATATGCCCTCGCTGTTTTCCATGATGTTCGGCCCCCGGCGGCGCGCGGCCTTCCGCCCGCCGCCCAAGCACCTGCCGGTATGGCCGTACTACTTCTTCGGCATTGTCGCGCTCGTGGTTGCGACGGTGTTCATCGTCGGCTGGTGGCCGAAGGGGTTTCCCGACGCCGACGAATTGACCATGGTCTCGGGCAAGATCCGCACCGTGGTCATCCGCGACGACATCTCAAAGACCATGGCGGGCGCGGCGATGCCGTCGCTGACCTCGGTCTACTTCACGCTCGAGGGCGTCGATGACACGTTCCGCTACCCGTCGACCCATCCGCGATATTACGACGTCGCCTATCGCACGGCGGGCACCATCGACGTCTGGGTCGGGGCGGCCGCGCGCGGCACGGGCGAACCGGTGAATATCTGGCAAATCCAAGAGCACAGCGACTTCAACCTGACGGCGCCCGCGACCTTCGTCGCCTATGACGAGGTGTTCGCCGCGCTGACCAAGGCCGCGCGCTCGACGGTGCGCTGGGGCTTCTGGCTGCTGTCGATCGCCGCGGCGCTCCTGGTCATCGGCGTCGTCGTGCAGCGCATCAACCGCACCCGTCCACCCGCCGGTCCCTGACCCCCAACACCTCCTTTAAACGTAAGCAGTATACATTTACGCGCGCCCGGAATGTCCGCCCCCCACGATGTCGGCGCCGGAGAAATGTATACTGCTTACGTTTTAAGGTGGCGCGGCCCGGCCGCCGATTCGCGCCGGCAGGCGCTCCTTGAGCAGGCGGATGTGGTCGGGGCCGATGCCGCAGCAGCCGCCGACGATCTGCACGCCCATGCCGACCCAGCCCTGCGCATAGGCGAGATAGTCTTCGGGCGCGATGATGTCGACGAACTGCCAGTTCGGGTGTTCGAAGCGGCCCGATTCGGCATAGGCCATCAGCGGGCCCGACCAGTGCCGCTTGAGCACCTCGAGACCGGGCCCGGTGTCGTCCAAAATCGAGTGCATGACGCCGGCAACGTTGCCGCCGATATCGAGGATCGGGTCGATCGCGTCGTCGAAACCGACCTCGCCGCCGCGCGTATCGTAGGCCAGCACCCGGTCGCGCGCGTCGTTCATGCGGCAGCTGAAGCCGAGCCAGACCGGCAGGCCGGTCGCCACCGCCGCCTCGACGAACAGGCGCGACCACGCGACGTCGATGATCATCTCGGGGATCAGCACGTCGCAGCCCGCCTCGGCGAGCGTCTCGGCCTGCTCGCGGAAGCTCGCGCGCGCCGCCGCTTCGTCCGGCCGGTACGCGCGGTCCATGTTGGCGATCTGCGGCGACATCGAGCCGGCGATCCAGACGTCGCGCTCGGCCGCCGCGTCGCGCGCCTCGCGCGCCAGCTCGACGGCGCGCCGGTTGATCGCCACGGTCGCCTCGCCCAGCCCGGCGTGCTCGAGCACGTGGCGTGCGGTCGAGAACGTGTTGGAGATGATCACGTCGGCGCCGGCGCGGATGTAGTCCGCATGCACCTTGCGCACGATGTCGGCGTGGTCGGTCATGGCGGCGGCGCACCAGGTGACGTCGTCCATCGGCATGCCTTGGCGCTCGAGCTCGGTGCCGGTGCCGCCGTCGAGGATGATGACGTCGCCGCGCGCGAGGCGCTCCTGCAGGCTGCTCATCACGCCACCCCGGTCAGTCGGCGCTGAAGCCCTCGCCGGGCTTGCGGTATTCGTCGCGCGGCGGCGCGAAGACGTCGAGCACCACGGCGCCGGCGTCGCCGGTACGCACGCTGTGCTCGACGCCGCCCGGCGTGCACCAGAAATCGCCCGCCTTGACCGCGGCCTCCTCGCCGCCCTGGATGCGCACGAGTTCGCCCTCGAGCAGCACGCCCCACTGCTCCTGCGGGTGGCTGTGCAGCGTGCCCTCGGAATTGGGCGCGATGCGCACCACCGAGAGCATCGCCTGGTCGCCCGGGAAGATGCGCGTGGTGATGCCCTCGGCGAGCGTGCGCGCGATGCCCTGGGCCTCGTCGTGAAGATTGAAGACCCACTGGTCCTTGTTCGCCATGATCGGTCCCTCTCTGTCGGTTCTGAGGCGAGGTTAGCGCAGAACGCGCCGCCGCGTCAGTTGCGCCGTTCGAGCAGCCGCCTTGCGATGACGTGGGCCTGGATCTCCCCGGCGCCCTCGAAGATGTTCAAGATTCGCGAGTCGACCAGCACGCGGCTGATGACGAACTCCTCGGCATAGCCATTGCCGCCGTGGATCTGCAGCGCGTTGTCGGCATTCGACCAGGCGACCCGGGCGGCGAGCAGCTTGGCCATGCCGGCCTCGACGTCGCAGCGTCGCCCGGCGTCCTTCTCGCGCGCCGCGAAATAGGCCAGCTGGCGCGCCACCATGGTCTCGACCGCCATCCAGGCGAGCTTGCCCGAGACCCGCGGGAAGCCGTAGATCGGCTTGCCGAACTGGACCCGCTCGGTGGCGTAGGCGAGGCCCAGCTCGAGCGCGTTCTGGGCGACGCCGACGGCGCGCGCCGCGGTCTGGATGCGCGCCGATTCGAAGGTCTCCATGAGCTGCTTGAAGCCGCGCCCCTCGACGCCGCCAAGCAGGCCGTCGGCGGCGACCTCGAAGCCGTCGAAGGCGAGCTCGTATTCCTTCATGCCGCGATAGCCGAGCACGTTGATCTCGCCGCCGGTCATGCCGGGCGCCGGGAACGGGTCGTCGTCGGTGCCGCGCGGCTTCTCGGCGAGGAACATCGAGAGCCCGCGATAGCCGGGCTCGTCCGGATCGGTGCGCACCATCATGGTCATCAGGTCGGTGCGCGCCGCGTGGGTGATCCAGGTCTTGTTGCCGGTGACGCGGTAGACGTCGCCGTCGCGCACCGCGCGGGTGCGGATCGCGCCGAGGTCGGAACCGGTCGCCGGTTCGGTGAAGACCGCGGTCGGCAGCACCTCTCCGCTCGCGATGCGCGCCAGCCAACGGTCCTTCTGGTCGTCGGTACCGGCGAGGCGGATCAGCTCGGCGGCGATCTCCGAGCGCGTGCCGAGCGAGCCGACGCCGAGCGCGCCGCGGCTCAACTCCTCGGTCACCACGCACATCGCGACCTTGCCGAGCCCGGCGCCGCCGAACGCCTCGGGCACGGTCAGGCCAAAGACGCCGAGCGCCGCCATCTCCTCGACGATCTCGATCGGTATTAGTCGATCGGCGCGGTGCCAGTCTTGCGCGTCGGGCGCGATGCGTTGGTCGGCGAAGCGGTGGAACTGGTCGCGCACCATCTCGAGCGTCTCGTCGCCGAGCCCCGCCTCGCCGAAGCGGCCGTCGGCGATCAGCTCGGCGATTTGCCGGCGCACCTCGGCCGAATTGCCGCGTGCTATCAGCTTAGCGACATCGGGCGTGCGGAAGGCGCCGAGCGTGTCGTCGTCGAGGCCCAGATCGGCGGGCCTGACGACCTCGACCTGGCTCATCGCGATGCCGCCCGAGATTTGCGCGAGATATTCGCCGAACGCCGCCTGCAACATCAGCGCCTCGAGCGCGCCCAGCCGACCCGCGGTGTCCAGCCCACGCGCCCAGGCGAGCATCTGGCGCAGCGCGGCGACATAGGTCGCGAGCCAGGCGAAGCCGTGCGCCGCGAACTGGCTCTCGTCGAGCCTCGCGGCATCGATCCGCCCGTCGCGCAGCACCTCGGCGCCGATCGTGCGCCGCGCCGCCGCCATCAGCCGCTCGGCGGCGTCGAGCGCGGCGGCGCAGTTTGCGATGAGGTCGTCGACCGCAACCGGGGCGGCGGGTCGCGCCATCGACGCGCTCACGCCTCGCGGGCGTCTTCGAGGGTGCGCAGGCCGGGGCGCTTGGCCTGAACGAGGACCGCCATGTTGCCCGGCTTGTGCTCGTTGTTGAGCATCTTGGTATGCGCCCGCGGGATATCCTCCCAGCCGAACACCTCGCTCATGCACGGGTCGATGCGCCGCCCGACGACCAGGCGGTTGGCCTGGGCGGCCTGCAGCAGGTTGGCGAAATGGCTGCCCTGGATGCGCTTCTGGCGCATCCAGACGAAGCGCGCGTCGAAGGTCAGGTTGTAGCCCGTGGTGCCGGCGCAGAACACCACCATGCCGCCGCGCTTGACGACGAAGCAGGAGACCGGGAAGGTCTGCTCGCCGGGGTGCTCGAAGACGAAGTCGACGTCGTTGCCCTTGCCGGTGACCGCCCAGATCGCCTTGCCGAACTCGCGCACCTTCTTGGCGTATGCGGCGTAGCCCTCGGCGTCGTCGATGTCGGGGCAGCGGCCCCAGCAGTCGAACTTCGTGCGGTTGATCGCCGCCGTGGCGCCGAGCGAGCGGACGAAGTCCTCCTTGTCGTCGTCGGAGATCACCGCGATGGCGTTGGCGCCGGCCGTCGCGATCAGCTGGATCGCCATCGAGCCGAGGCCGCCCGCGCCGCCCCACACCAGCACATTGTGACCGGGGCGCAGGATATGCGGGCGGTGGCCGAACAGCATGCGATAGGCGGTGGCGAGCGTCAGCACATAGCAGCCGCTCTCCTCCCAGGTCAGGTGGCGCGGCCGCGGCATGAGCTGGCGCGACTGGACGCGGGCGAACTGGGCGAACGAGCCGTCGGGCGTCTCGTAGCCCCAGATGCGCTGGCTTGGCGACAGCATCGGGTCGCCGCCGTTGCACTGCTCGTCGTCGCCGTCGTCCTGGTTGCAGTGGGCGACGACCTCGTCGCCGACCTTCCAGCGCGTCACCCGGCGGCCGACCGCCCAGACGACGCCCGAACAGTCCGAGCCGGCGACGTGGTAGTCGGCCTTGTGGATGTCGAACGGCGAGACCGGCTTGCCGAGCGCGGCCCAGACGCCGTTGTAGTTGACTCCGGCGGCCATCACCAGGACCAGCACCTCGTCGGAATCGATGTCGGGTGTCTGCACCGCCTCGACCCGCATGGCGTCCTCGGGCGTGCCGTGGCGCTCGCGGCGGATCGCCCAGGCGTACATCTTCTCGGGCACGTGACCCAAGGGCGGGATCTCGCCGATCTCGTAGAGATCCTTGCGCTCGCCCGCGTCCCCATCGACCGCGATGGCTTCCGCCGCATCGCTCATGTCACCGCCCTCCGGCTGTCTCTTCGGCGCGCTGCACGGCGCGCCGGACGTCGCGCCATTCTTCGCGTTGCGCCGGCTTTTGGCAAGGCCTTGTTGCGCTGCACCATAGAATATGCTCCCCTAATACCGGAGCACACGGGCCTTCGGGGGCGGAGATGAGCGACAAGCCGTGGATCATGCGCACCTACGCCGGCCATTCGACGGCCGAGGCCTCGAACGCGCTCTACCGCAACAATCTCGAGCACGGCCAGACCGGCCTTTCGGTCGCCTTCGACCTGCCGACCCAGACCGGCTACGACCCCGACCACCCCTTGGCGCGCGGCGAGGTCGGCAAGGTCGGCGTGCCGGTCAGCCATATCGGCGACATGGCGGCGCTGTTCGACGGCATCCCGCTCGAGCGCATGAACACCTCGATGACGATCAACGCCACCGCGGCTTGGCTGATGGCGCTCTATATCGCGCTCGCCGACCGCCGGGGCGTCGACCGTTCCGCGCTCGCCGGCACGGTGCAGAACGACATCGTCAAGGAGTATCTCTCGCGCGGCACCTACATCTTCCCGCCCGGCCCGAGCATGCGGCTGATCGGCGACGTCATCGCCTTCACCTGCCGCGAGGCGCCAAAGTGGAACCCGATCAACGTCTGCTCGTACCACCTGCAGGAGGCCGGCGCCACGCCAGTGCAGGAACTCGCCTTCGCGCTGGCGACCGCGACCGCCGTGTTGGACGCGGTGCGCGATGCCGGCCAGGTGCCGGAGCCCGAGTTCGCGCGGGTGGTCGGCCGCGTCAGCTTCTTCGTCAACGCCGGCACGCGGCTGATCACCGAGATCTGCAAGCTGCGCGCCTTCACCGATTTGTGGGACGAGATCACGGCGCAGCGCTATGGCGTCGAGGACGCCAAGCTGCGCCGCTTCCGCTACGGCGTCCAGGTCAACTCGTTGAACCTGACCGAGCAGCAGCCCGAGAACAACGTCTACCGGATCCTGATCGAGATGCTCGCCGTCGTCATGTCGAAGGACGCGCGGGCGCGCGCCGTGCAGCTGCCGGCGTGGAACGAGGCGCTCGGCCTGCCCAGGCCGTGGGACCAGCAGTGGAGCCTGCGCCTGCAGCAGATCGTCGCCTTCGAGACCGACCTGCTCGAATACGACGACGTCTTCGCCGGTTCGCCGGTGATCGCCGCCAAGGTCGCCGAGCTCAAGGCCGAGGCGGCCGAGGAGCTCGCGCGCATCGAGCGCATCGGCGGCACGCTGGCCGCCGTCAAGTCGGGCTACATGAAGGAATGCCTGGTCGAGAGCCACGCGCGCCGCGTCGCCGCCATCGAGGCGGGCGCGCAGACCGTCGTCGGCGTCAACGCCTATACCGCGACCCAGCCCTCGCCGCTCACCGGCAACGCCGGCGTGGCGATGACCTTCGATCCGTCGGTCGAGGCCGCGCAGATCGACAAGATCATCGCCTGGCGCGCCGCTCGCGAGGCGGCGGCGGTCGATGCCGCGCTCGCCGATCTCGAGGCCGCCGCCAGAGAAGGCCGCAACGTCATGGAACCGTCGATCGCCTGCGCCAAGGCCGGCGTCACCACGGGCGAGTGGGCCGGCGCGCTGCGTGCCGTGTTCGGCGAATACCGCGCGCCGACCGGCATCGGCGGGGCGCCGGCGGCCGACGCCGAGTCGCTCGTCGAGGTTCGCGGCCGCGCCGAGGCCGCGGCACGCACGCTCGGCCGGCCGATCAAGCTGCTGGTCGCCAAGCCCGGCCTCGACGGCCATTCGAACGGCGCCGAGCAGATCGCCGTGCGCGCCCGCGACTGCGGCCTCGAGGTGGTCTACGAGGGCATCCGCCTGACGCCCGAGCAGATCGCCAATTCGGCGCTCGAGGAGGCCGTCCACGTCGTCGGCCTGTCGATCCTGTCGGGCTCGCACAACGCGCTCGTCGCCGAGGTGCTGGCGCGCATGGCCGCGCTCGGCATCGGCGACGTGCCGGTCGTCGTCGGCGGCATCATCCCGCCCGACGACGCCGAGACCCTGACCCAGGCCGGCGTCGCGCGCATCTACACGCCCAAGGACTTCGAGCTGACCCAGATCATCGGCGACATCGTCGCCCTGGCCGAAAGCGGCGCCAAGGAGGCGGCGTGAGAGGGAGGCGAGCGATGCGGCGGATGGGTTTCGCGCTGGTGATCTTGACGACGGCGGCCCTCGCCACGCCGGCGGCGTCGGCCGAGCCGGTGCCGCCGATCGACTGGCGCGATTTCGTCGACGAGGTGGCCGACCCCGATTTCGAGGTCGGCGAGGAGGCGTGTTAGGAGCCTGTCCGAGAACGCATCCGACGAGACCGGCACGGGGACGTAAAATGATTCCGTTGATCGATTCGGCCCGCTACCCGCTCGACCAGGCCGACCACCCGGCGACGGAGGCCCTCGTCGCGCGCTGTCGCGCCGAGCTCGCCGAGCGCGCGGTGTGCGTCGTCGAGCGGCTGCTGACGCCCGCCGCGCTCGCGGCCATGGCGGCCGAGGCCGAGCGGCTCGCGCCGCTCGCGCACCACCGCGCGGCGCGGCGCAACTGCTATATCGGCGTCGAGAACGATCCGTCGCTGCCCGCCAGCCACCCGCGGCGGCGTTTCATGGCGACGACGCTGGGCGTGGTCGCCGATGACTTGATCCCGGCCGACGCGCTGGTCCGCGAGCTCTACGACTGGCCGGCCTTCCAGGGCTTCCTGGCGGCCATCATGGGCTACCCGGCGCTCTATCCCAACGAGGACCGCTTCCAGGCGCTCAACGTCATCGTCTACGAGCCCGGCGAGCAGTCGGACTGGCATTTCGACCCCGACAACGATTTCACCGTGACGCTGCTTCTCCAAGAGGCCGAAGAAGGCGGCGACTTCTCGCTCGTCCCCGACATCCGCGGCACGGCGGACGAAAACTACGACCGCCGTCGGGCGCGTGCTCGACGGCGACGAAGCGCGCGTCGTCCGCGTCGCCAGGCCGCCCGGCTCGCTGGTCGTCTTCCGCGGCCACGATTCGCTCCACCGCGTCGCCACCGTGCGCGGCGGACGACGCCGGCTCGTCGCCGTGATGTGCTACGAGGACCACCCCGGCGTGGTCGGCGACCCGGCGGTCAACGCCGCCATCTACGGCCCCCGCGTCGCCGCGCTTGAGGCCGGCGATTCCCAATAGCCCGCCGCCGCGCTATCTTGGCGGCGCATCGATCGGAGGCGGCGGATGAGGCGACGGCGGCGCGAGAACTGGGCGAACGAGCTGCTGATCAGGCTGTTTCCGCCGATCTTCGCGCTGATCTACGCGTTCTACTTCGGGCTCAGGCTGTTCAATTCCGACGGCGTCCTGGACTCGCAGGGCCGCATGCTCGGCTCGGACTTCACGATGTTCTGGCTGGCTTCGAACTTCGTGCTGGAGGGCGATATCGGCGCGGTCTACGACTGGGACCGGGTCGCTGGCGCCCAGCGCGCGCTGTTCGGCTATGAGCGCGGGCTCTACGCCTGGTCGTACCCGCCGATCTTCCTGCTCTATGCGCTGCCGCTGGCGTTGCTGCCCTATGCCTGGGCCTATGTCGCGTGGTGCGTCGCGACCTTCGCCGCGCTCGCCGCCGTGGTGCGCAAAATCGCGCCGGCGCGCGAGACGCTCTGGCTACTCGTGGGCTTCCCGGCGACGCTGGTCAACGGCGTGCACGGCCAGAACGGTTTCCTGACCGCGGCGCTGTTCGGCGGCGCGCTGAGCTTGATCAACAAGCGCCCGGTCGTCGCCGGCGTGCTGTTCGGCTTGCTTACCTACAAGCCGCAATTCGGCGTGCTGATCCCGGTCGCGCTCATTGCCGGGCGGTGTTGGACGGCGTTCGCCTCCGCGGCGGTCACCACCGTCGTGCTGCTTGGCGTAAGCACTGCCGGCTTCGGCGTCGAACCCTGGGTCGCGTTCTGGCACAACATGCCCGAGCTCTACCAGGCGGTGATCGAGGGCAGGCCGGCGCTGATCAACGTGCCCAGCCTGATGATCACGCTCCATCTGCTCGGCGTCGACGACGGCGTCGCCCAAGCGTTCCACGTCGCCTTGGCGCTCGCCGTCGCCGCGGTCGTCGCCTGGGTCTGGTACGTGAGAGGCGCGACGGTGGCGAGCGCCGCGGTGCTCGCCACCGGCGCCTTCTTCGTGCCGCCGCACCCCTACGGCTACGACCTGGCGCTCTTGGCCGTGCCGATCGCGCTGATCGGCTGGGCGGCCTATCGCGACGGCTTGCTGTGGGCCGAGCGCGAGGTGCTGGTGCTCGCCTGGCTGACGCCGATCCTGGTCTGGATCAGCGTGGCCGTGATCGGCGTGCAGATCGGCACCGCCTGCCTGCTCGCCGTGTTCGCGATCTGCGTGCGCCGGGCGCTCGCCGGTGGTGGCGACCACGATGCGCGGCTCTGAGGCTAAGAATGTTCGCCATTGCCGGCGTGGTGTAGGCTTGGGTGACGCAAATTCGGGGCGGTGGGGCGGCGATGGCTGATCAGGCGCGGCGCGGCGACTGGGCGTATGGCGTGGCGATACGCCTGTTTCCGCCGTTGTTCGTCGCGATATACGTCGCCTTCTTCGTCAAGCGGTTCTACACCTCGAGCGGCCTGTTGAGCGCGGTGGGCGATCCGGTCGCCTCCGATTTCACGATGTTCTGGATCGCCTCGGGGTTGATCCTCGACGGCGCCGCGGCGGCGGTCTTCGACTGGCCCGGGATGATGGCCGCCGAGCACGCCCTGGTGCCCGGCATGTCGGGCGTGCTGGGTTGGTCGTACCCGCCGATCTTCATGCTCTACGTGGCGCCGTTGGCACTCGTCCCCTTCCTGTTGTCCTATGCGCTGTGGATCGCCGCGAGCTTCGCCGCGATGGCCGCGGTGATCCGCAAGATCGCGCCGGCGCGCCAGACGATTTGGCTGCTGCTCGGCTTTCCGGCGACGCTGATCTGCGCCGGCCACGGCCAGAACGGTTTTCTGACGGCGGCGCTGTTCGGTGGCGCGCTCATTCTGTTGAACAAGCGACCGGTCGTCGCCGGTGTGCTGATCGGCCTCTTGGCCTTCAAGCCGCAGTTCGGCCTGTTGATCCCGCTCGCGCTGTTGGCCGGGCGCCAGTGGACGGCGTTCGCCGCGGCGACCGTCACCACGGTCGTGCTGGTGGCCGGGACCGCCGCGCTGTTCGGACCCGAGACCTGGCTCGCGTTCTGGAACAACCTGGCGGTCATCAACCAGAAAATGGCCGAGGGCCACGTGCCGATCCTCAAGATGACCAGTCTGTTTGCAACGCTGCGCGTGCACGGTGTCGACGCCAGCATCGCTTATGCGCTGCATGGCGTGCTCGCCGCCGCCGTCGCCGCCGTCGTCGCCTGGGTGTGGCACCGCCGGCGCGCCACGGCGGGCAGTGCCGCGGTGCTCATCGTCGGCGCCCTGTTGGTCTCGCCGCATGTCTACGATTACGACCTGCCGGTGCTCGCCGTCGCCATCGCCTTGATCGGTTGGGCGGCGTATTCGAGCAAACCCCTGCCGGGCGAGCGCGCGGTGCTGGTGCTCGCCTGGTTAGCGCCGATGATGGTCTTGGCCAGCGTGACCTACGTCGGCGTCCAGTTCGGTACGGTCAGCCTGCTGATCGTCTTCGGCATCGCCGTGCGGCGCGCGCTCACGCAATCGGACACGCTCGCCCCACCGATTTAGCGCACCATCTGATTGATCGGAACCGGTCAGATCCTACCAGCCTGCGACCGCAGGCCGCCGACCGTTCGGCCAGTCCTTGTGGGATTAAGATTGGCCTTGTGGGATTAAGATTGGCCGTGTGGGATTAAGATTGGCCTTGTGGGATTAAGATTGGCCTTGTGGGATTAATACCAGTGAGCGCCTGAATTGACTCTCGGGATATTCATTGATGGCGGATGATGGCGGATTGTGATTCTATGGTCTCCCACCAGATGTGGGGGATGTCATGGGATCAGCACTCAAGATACGGGATGATTTGACGCCTTTGGAGCTTCGGCGCTGGGCTCGCGTGGAATCGTACGGTCGAGCGGCGGCGCGGGCCTATGGGATCGCGAATGCTTTGGAGGAGATGCCCCGGGCTGATGCCGCGCGGCTTGCGGGGATGGATCGCCAAACGCTTCGCGACGCGGTTGTTCGTTACAATGCAAAGGGATTGGAGGGGCTTCACGACCGTCCAAAGGGCTACTCGCCGCGGCGGCTGACGGCAGACGAGGAAGCGGCGCTGGCGGCGGTCATCATCGCCGGGCCGGAGCCTGAGCGCGACGGGGTTTGCGCCTGGACCCGGGCCGATCTGTGCCGCTGGCTGGAGGAGCGCTTCGCCAAGACCTACCACCCCTCGAGCATGACCCGGGTTCTACGGCGGATGGGATTTTCCCGCCATGGATCGCCAAACGCTTCGCGACGCGGTTGTTCGTTACAATGCAAAGGGATTGGAGGGGCTTCACGACCGTCCAAAGGGCTACTCGCCGCGGCGGCTGACGGCAGACGAGGAAGCGGCGCTGGCGGCGGTCATCATCGCCGGGCCGGAGCCTGAGCGCGACGGGGTTTGCGCCTGGACCCGGGCCGATCTGTGCCGCTGGCTGGAGGAGCGCTTCGCCAAGACCTACCACCCCTCGAGCATGACCCGGGTTCTACGGCGGATGGGATTTTCCCGCCAGAAGGCGCGCCCGAGCCACCCGCGAAGGGACGCCGAAGCGCAGGAGCGCTTCAAAAAAGGGGGCTTCGCGACATCCTGAAGGCGACCGCCGCGGCGCATCCCGACAAGCGCCTACAGCTGTGGTTTCAGGATGAAGCGCGCGTCGGCAACAAGGGCCGGGTGTGTCACCGGTGGTGGCCCAGGGGCGAGCGTGCCCCCGGGACGCGTCAAATCGGCTACCAGTGGGCCTACATCTTCTCCGCCGTGCGCCCGGACACCGGCGACGACGTCACCCTGGTGATGCCGAGCGTCAATGCCAAGGTCATGGACCTGTTTCTCGCACACTTCGCCGATACCCTGGACCAGGATGCGCACGCCGTCATGATGTGCGACGGCGCCGGTTGGCACGACGAGCGCGCCCTCACCGTCCCCGACAACGTCACCTTGGCGCTGTTGCCGCCTTACAGTCCCGAACTCAACCCCGTCGAGCGGGTTTGGCTCTACCTACGCGAACGCTTCCTATCGCTCCGCGTCCTCGACGACACCGAGGCCATCATCGACGCCTGTTGCCAAGCATGGATCGACCTCATCGCAGAACCGGATCGTATGCGAACCCTCTGCGCCTATCCATGGATCATGAAGGTGATTTCATAGGCTCACTGGTATAAGATTGGCCTTGTGGGATTAAGATTGGCTTGCGCGGCGATTGAGCGCAGGTCAGCTTTACGCGAGTCAAAGGTGACCGCACAAAAAGGGTCCCTGCACAACGCAAAGGAGGGGCCCGAAAGCCCCTCCCGAACGCACGGATGGCGCCTCGCGGCGCCATCCGGCATTTGCTGCCTGTGTTCGTCCCGTCCCGTACCGGGGCGGTCGAACCCGTCCGCCGACTAAATCTCGGACGAGATCGAGTTGAACAGAAGGCCGAGCTCGTCGCCGAGCAGGCCGACGGCCGCGATAATCGCGACGGCGATGCCGGCGGCGATCAGGCCGTACTCAATCGCGGTGGCGCCGGACTCGTCCTTGAACGCCCGGAACTTCTCGATGGTCAAGACATAGAGCTTCAACATAACACTCTCCTCAATCGTTTATGTTAAACTCGCGTCCCGCACATCGAGACGCAGTTTCGAATAACCCGTGCAAAGCTGGCTCTTATGTACCGGGATCTTGGTGATCGAACAAGCTAGCATGGCTACCTATAAAACTTAGGGTTTTCCCTTAGTCGGCGGGGCGTAAATGGTACTATACTTTGGTTTCCTGATTGTCCCGCGCTGCGTTTCGACGCGCCGCCCTGGCGTGTTTTCCCCCTTCGAACAAAAACGGATCTGACAGATGGCGGAACAAAGCGCCACATTCCGTGTCGGCAAGGCGAGCGGCGGCCTCCTCGTGCTCAGCGTGGCGATGGCGGCCGGCATCTTCGCATTCGACCTATCGCTGCCCTTGGACATCGCTGGCGGTGTGCCCTATGTCGCGCTGGTGCTGATCGGCCTGTGGCTGCCTTGGCGCCATTCGCTGCTCGTGCTCGCCGCGATCGGCAGCGCACTCACCTTCATCGGCTTCCTGTTCCCGGCGGAGATCGAATTTCCCTGGGCGGGCATGCTCAATCGCGCGCTTGCGCTGCTGGCAATCTGGGCCGTGGCGGTGCTCGCGTTCGAGCGCAAGAAGTCGGAAGCCGCGCTCAACTCCAGCCGCCAGCTGCTGCGCACGGTGATCGACGCGGTGCCGGCGGCGATCAATGCCAAGGACACCGAAGGCCGCTATGTCTTCATGAACGCCTATCAGGCCGAGGCATTGGGTGTCGACACCGAAGGCGTGATCGGCCGGACGCCGGCAGACGTCGCCGGCGCGGCCTATGCGGCGTCGCTGCGCGCCGGCGACGCCCAGGTGATCTACGGCGGCTATGGGCGGGTTAACGAGGAGTTCAATTTCACGCCTTCGGGGGGTGAGCCGCAGACCTGGTTGATGACGCGCGCGCCGGTCTTCGACACGGCAGGCGAGGTCGGCCAGGTGGTCACCGTTGCGCTCGACGTCACCGAGCAGAAGAAGACCGAGGAACGCGCGCGCCAGCATCAGGCGGACCTTGCCCACGCGCTGCGCGTCAGTACCATGGGCGAGATGGTCGCGACCTTCGCACACGAGATCAACCAGCCGCTCGCCGCGGTGGTCAACTACGCGCGCGGCGCGATGCGCCGGGTGCGCGCCGGTTCGGTGGCGCCCGAGGAGCTGGTCGAGGTGTTCGAGCAGCTGAGCGGCCAGGCCGAGCGGGCCAGCGAGATCGTGCGCCGCGCGAGCCGCTTCGTGCGCACCAGTGATCTGACGCGCGTTTCCGCCGATATCAACCAGCTGGTCGACCGGGTAGCGTCGCTGACGCAGGCCGACGCACGCGGCAAGGGTGTCGCCATCGCATTCGATCTCGCCGAGAATCTTCCGTCGGTGCGCGTCGATACCCTGCAGGTCGAGCAGGTGGTGCTCAACCTGATACGCAACAGCATCGAGGCGATGGCCGACGCCGGGAGTCCCGACCCCACGCTCACCATCCGCACCGCGATGGCTGGCGATGCCGCGCTCGAGGTCGCGATCAGCGACCGCGGGCCGGGCATTCCAGACGATGTCGCGGATAAAATCCTCGAACCCTATTTCACGACCAAGCCGGAGGGCATGGGCATGGGGCTGTCGATCAGCCGCACCCTCGTCGAGGCCTATGGCGGCCGGCTCTGGGTGACGCGCAACGACGACGGCGGCGCCACCTTCCACTTCACGCTTCCGATCACCGAAGAGAACCAGGACGATGACGATGGCTGAGCAGGAATCGACTGTCTTCGTCGTCGACGACGACGATGCGGTCCGCGACTCGATGCGCTGGCTGGTCGAATCGATCGGCCTTCCGGTCGAGACCTACGCCAGCGCGCGCGAGTTTCTCGAGACCCACGATCTGAACCGGCCCGGCTGCCTGGTGCTTGACGTGCGCATGCCTGGCATGAGCGGCCTCGACCTGCAGGAGAAGCTCCACGAAAACGGCATCGTCATCCCGATTATCGTCGTCACCGGCCACGGCGACGTGCCGACCGCGGTGCGCGCGATCAAGGCCGGCGCCGTCGAGTTCATCGAGAAGCCGGTCAACGACCAGCTGCTGCTCGACACCATCCAGCGCTGTATCGAGAAGGACACCGAATATCGGCAGGAATCGGCGACACGCAGCGTAATCGCGGCGCGCTATATGTCGCTCACGCCGCGCGAGCGCGAGGTGATGGCACAGGTCGTCGCCGGTGAGCCGAACAAGATGATCGCGCGCAACCTCGATCTCAGCGCCAAGACGATCGAGGCCCACCGGGCCGCGGTGATGCGCAAGATGGAGGCCGATTCGCTCGCCAATCTGGTGCACATGGCGATCGCCTGCGAAGACCAGCAGGAGCAAGGCTGAAGTCGGCTTAAGGTTTGTTTACGGTGATCGCGGTGCCGGTGCTGTCGCCGTCCGGGTCGTGGTTGGCCGGCGCGTCGTATGTGAGCGTGGTGTCGGTCACGCCGCCCACCGTGAACGTCATGCTGGCGTTTCTCTTGCCGACCGAGCCACTCGTCACGCTGCACTGGCCGCCGGCGCCCGTGGTGCATGAATAATCGGCGCCCGAGAAACCGCCGCTCCAGTTTCCGCTCACCACGGCGTTGGCAACCGCTTGTTCTGCCGCGTCGTGCACCGTGACGGTGACCGTCGCCTGCCATTGACCCTTCTGACCCGTCGCCGCGCCGTCGAGGTCGCCGACGTGCATCGTGTCGGACGGGTTGGGCGATAAGACGACGACGGTCACCTGATCGGTGTCGGACGCCCCGCCGTCGTCGGTGACGGTCAGCGTGATGGTGTGAGCGCCGACGCCGAGCGTGACCGTCGGCGATGCGCCGGTCGCGATTGTCGAGCCGCCTTCCGACCACTCGTAGGCGACGATGTTGCCGTCCGAATCGGATGAGCCGGCGCCGTCAAGCGTGACCAATTCGCTCCCCGAGTCGTCGCTGTCGGTTACCGTCTGGTCCGTCCCCGCGTTGGCCGTCGGCGGTTGATTCGATGGCGTGCCGGACTGTGTGACGGTGATCGCCGTGCCCGAGCTGTCGCTGTCCGGGTCGTGATTGTCGGCGGCAACGTAACTGTTCGAGGCGAGGCTCACGTCCGTCACAGTGAAGGTCATGCCGTCGTTCTTCTTGTGGACGTGCGCGCTTTCAACGCTGCACTGCCCGACCGCGTCGGTCACGCAGGCGCCATCACCCGAAGACGCGCCGCTCCACGAACCGCTTACGGTGGCGTTCGCGAGCGGACCTTCGTTGCCGTCGTGGACGGTGATCGTCACCGTAACCCACCACTGGTTCTTCTGCGTATCGGGCGCGCCATCGAGGTCACCGAGGTGCATGGTCGCCGCCCCGATAACGGTGACGTCCTGCGTCGCCGTACCGGTGTTGCCGGCGGCGTCGATGGCGCTCCAGGTGACCGTCGTGGTGCCAACGGGGAACGGCCCGGTGTCGTCCGCCGTCGGCGTCAACGCGCCGCCGACCAGGTCGCTCGCGCTCGCCGTGCCGAGGTCGACGTCGGTCAGCGTACCGGTCGACGGAACCGTCACGTCGGCCGGCCCGTCACCGCGGGCGCCGTGGTGTCGGCGACGGTGACCGTCTGGGTCGCGGAGGCGCTGTTGCCGGCCGCGTCGGTCGCGCTCCAGGTCACCACCGTCGCGCCGAGCGGGAACTGCGCCGGCGCGTCGCTGGTCGCCGCGACCGCGCCGTCGACCAGGTCGTCGGCGGTCGCCGCGCCGATCGACACCGTGGTCAGCGTGCCGGTCGCCTCGGCCGTCACGTCGGCCGGCGCCGTCACCGCGGGCGCCGTGGTGTCGGCGACGGTGACGGTCTGGGTCGCGGAGGCGCTGTTGCCGGCCGCGTCGGTCGCGCTCCAGGTCACCACCGTCGCGCCGAGCGGGAACTGCGCCGGCGCGTCGCTGGTCGCCGCGACCGCGCCGTCGACCAGGTCATCGGCGGTCGCCGCGCCGAGCGACACCGTGGTCAGCGTGCCCGCGCCGTCGACCAGGCGCTGTTGCCGGCCGCGTCGGTCGCGCTCCAGGTCACCACCGTCACTGCGCCGGCGCGTCGGCGGTCGACCAGGTCATCGGCGGTCGCCGCGCCGAGCGACACCGTGGTCAGCGTGCCGGTCGCCTCCGCCGTGACGTCGGCCGGCGCCGTCACCGCGGGCGCCGTGCTGTCTGTGACGGTGACGGTCTGCGTCGCGGAGGCGCTGTTGCCGGCCGCGTCGGTCGCGCTCCAGGTCACCACCGTCGCGCCGAGCGGGAACTGCGCCGGCGCGTCGCTGGTCGCCGCGACCGCGCTGTCGACCAGGTCATCGGCGGTCGCCGCGCCGAGCGACACCGTGGTCAGCGTGCCGGTCGCCTCCGCCGTGACGTCGGCCGGCGCCGTCACCGCGGGCGCCGTGCTGTCTGTGACGGTGACGGTCTGCGTCGCGGAGGCGCTGTTGCCGGCCGCGTCGGTCGCGCTCCAGGTCACCACCGTCGCGCCGAGCGGGAACTGCGCCGGCGCGTCGCTGGTCGCCGCGACCGCGCCGTCGACCAGGTCATCGGCGGTCGCCGCGCCGATCGACACCGTGGTCAGCGTGCCCGTCGCCTCCGCCGTGACGTCGGCCGGCGCCGTCACCGCGGGCGCCGTGGTGTCGGCGACGGTGACCGTCTGCGTCGCGGAGGCGCTGTTGCCGGCCGCGTCGGTCGCGCTCCAGGTGACGACGGTGACACCGACCGGGAACGGGCCGCTGTTGTCAGGCGTTGGGGTGAGACTGCCATCGACAAGGTCCGAGGCCGCCGCGCTGCCGAGGGCGACTTCGGTGAACTCCCCGGTCGCCTCGACGGTGACGTCGGCCGGCGGGCTGACCGTGGGCGGCGTCAAATCGGTAACGGTGACGTTCTGGCTTGCCGACCCCTCGTTGCCGGCCGTGTCGGTTGCGCTCCAGGTCACCGTCGTCAGGCCGACCAAGAATGGCCCGGTAATGTCGGGCGTCGGCGTAAGCGGCCCATCGACGTCGTCGAGCGCCGTCGCCGTGCCGAGCGAGACCGGCGTGGTCGGCCCGGTCGCCTCGGTCGTGATGTCGGCCGGTGGCGTGACGGTCGGCGAGCTGCTGTCTGTGACGGTGACCGTCTGGGTCGCGGTACCGACGTTGCTCGCGCTGTCGGTCGCGCTCCATGTGACGACGGTGACACCGACCGGGAACGGGCCGCTGTTGTCAGGCGTTGGGGTGAGACTGCCATCGACAAGGTCATCGGCGGTCGCCGCGCCGAGCGACACCGTGGTCAGCGTGCCGGTCGCCTCCGTCGTCACGTCGGCCGGCGCCGTCACCACGGGCGCCGTGGTGTCGGCGACGGTGACGGTCTGCGTCGCGGAGGCGCTGTTGCCGGCCGCGTCGGTCGCGCTCCAGGTCACCACCGTCGCGCCGAGCGGGAACTGCGTCGGCGCGTCGCTGGTCGCCGCGACCGCGCCGTCGACCAGGTCGTCGGCGGTCGCCGCGCCGATCGACACCGTGGTCAGCGTGCCGGTCGCCTCGGCCGTCACGTCGGCCGGCGCCGTCACCGCGGGCGCCGTGGTGTCGGCGACGGTGACGGTCTGCGTCGCGGAGGCGCTGTTGCCGGCCGCGTCGGTCGCGCTCCAGGTCACCACCGTCGCGCCGAGCGGGAACTGCGCCGGCGCGTCGCTGGTCGCCGCGACCGCGCCGTCGACCAGGTCATCGGCGGTCGCCGCGCCGATCGACACCGTGGTCAGCGTGCCGGTCGCCTCCGCCGTGACGTCGGCCGGCGCCGTCACCGCGGGCGCCGTGCTGTCTGTGACGGTGACGGTCTGCGTCGCGGAGGCGCTGTTGCCGGCCGCGTCGGTCGCGCTCCAGGTCACCACCGTCGCGCCGAGCGGGAACTGCGCCGGCGCGTCGCTGGTCGCCAAGACCGCGCCGTCGACCAGGTCATCGGCGGTCGCCGCGCCGATCGACACCGGGGTCAGCGTACCCGTCGCCTCGGCCGTCACGTCGGCCGGCGCCGTCACCACGGGCGCCGTGGTGTCGGCGACGGTGACGGTCTGCGTCGCGGAGGCGCTGTTGCCGGCCGCGTCGGTCGCGCTCCAGGTCACCACCGTCGCGCCGAGCGGGAACTGCGCCGGCGCGTCGCTGGTCGCCAAGACCGCGCCGTCGACCAGGTCATCGGCGGTCGCCGCGCCGATCGACACCGGGGTCAGCGTACCCATCGCCTCGGCCGTCACGTCGGCGGGCGGCGTCACCGCCGGCGGCGTCGTGTCGGTGACGGTGACGGTGAAGGTCACCTGGCTCGAGTTGTTGCTGGCGTCGGTCGCGGTCACCGTGACGATCGTGGCGCCGAGCGCGAAGGTCGATCCCGAGGCGGGCACGGCGACCACCGTGGGCGCCGGGTCCGCCAGGTCGTTCGCGGCCGGAAGCGCGAAGCCGACGACCGCCCCGCTCGCGCCGGTCGCCTCGACGGTGATGTTTGCGGGCGGCGTGACGACCGGCGCGGTCGTATCGGTGACGGTGACGGTCTGCGTCGCCGTGCCGGTATTGCCGGCGCCGTCCGTTGCGCTCCAGGTGACCGTCGTCGCGCCGACGGCGAACGGGCCGGTGATATCGGGCGTCGGGGTCAACGACCCGTCGACGTCATCGCTCGCGCTCGCCGAACCGAGCGACACCGGCGCCGTCGGGCCGCTGGCCTCGACCGTGACATCGGCGGGCGGCGTCACTACGGGTGGTGTGGTGTCGACCACGGTAATCGGGGCGACCGAGACGTTGTTGGTTTCGTCGCTTTCCGCGACGACCGCACCGGCGTCACCTTCCACCAGGATGTACCACGAACCCAGCGCCGTGCCTGGCGGAATCGAAACATCCTCTGTGGAAAAGCCGATAGTACCAGGCCTCAATGGACCGGCGTTGTTAGAGGTAATTCCCGACCCTATCTGCGTGTCTGAAGCGTCGAGCGTCGTATTGGCCGACAAAAAAACCTTCTCGCTATAGGCGTTGTTGGCCGTCTCCGTCCCGATGTTCCTCACAAACCAAGTCATCGTAACGACATCGCCCGGATCGACATTCCTGGTCGACAACTGTGTGATTTGAGTGACGATGTCGGCGCCGCCCGTGTTCTCACCCGTGACGTTGATCGACACGAAGCCGATGTTGTTGGCCTCGACACTCTCCGCGACGGCATTGTCTGCATCCCCTTCGACCAGGAGACGCCACGTGCCTTGCGCCGTACCCACCGGAATGGTGACGCTCACCGTTCCGGACCCGTGACTCGATCCAGACGGCAACGGAACACCGTCGTCGTGCGTATGGCTCGATGCCAATTCCACGTCTGAACCATCAATCAACTGGTCGGCCGACAGATAAACGATTTCGCGGTAACTGTTCGGGATCGTCTCAGTTCCAATGTTCTTGACGATCCAGTTGACGTCGATGCTGTCGCCCTCCGACACCAAGATGTTCGACGCCGTCACGTTCTCGACGACGATGTCCATCCCATCCGAAACATCATCAAAGACGGAGACGGGATGGGCCGTCACGTTGTTGGTTTCGTCACTCTCCGCAACGTTATTGTCTCCATCCCCTTCGACCAGGAAATACCACGCGCCTTCAGCCGTACTCGCCGGAACGGTAAAGACCACCACGCCAGACCAGTGACTCGCTCCAGGCACAATCTCAAAAACGTCGAACTCGTGGTTCCTCGATCCCAATAGCACGTCGGAACCGTCGAGGATGGCGTCGGCCGACAGGTAAATGTTGTCGCGATAGCTGTTCGTGACTGTCTCCGTTCCGATGTTTTTCACAAACCAGAACGCGGTGGTGAGTTCGCCCGGAGTCCAATAGATATTCGTTCCCAGGTTCTCGATCACGATGTCGGGACCCGTGCCGCCGCCCTGGGCGAAGTCGGCGTCGATCACGAGCGCGAAGGGCTGCGGACCGTTGGGCACGTTCGCGCCGCTCACGTCGACCGTCCAAGTGCCGGCCAGGGCGTTCGCGACGTAGACGTTCTCGACATTGTTGGTGGCATCGGCCGCGCCGCCGGTGGTCGACCAGCCGCCGCTGAACACGTTGCCGAGATAGCTGGTGCTGCCGTCGGGCGCGGTCACCACGAGGTCGAGGTCGTTGACCAGGTTGGTCGCCGCGGCCGCGGTCGAGGGAAAGTCGCTCCACACCAGGCTGACGCGGAAATCGCCGCCGACGGCGATGTCGAAGCTGTGGCTGGCAGTCTGGGCGGTGCCGACACCGGTGGTGTCATCGACGTATTGGTGGCTTTCGTCGGTCGCGTTGTCGAGGTCGACCAGGCCCCAACCCTCGTGAACGTTGGGGATCGGGAAGTCGTTGTCGTTGACGCCGTCGTTGTTCTCGTCGGCCATGTCGACGGCCGAATTGATCAGCGTCGCCTTGATCAGCGCGGCGCTGGCGTCGTGGCCATAGACGTCGTCGTAGAAGTCGCGCAGCACCGCGACGCCGCCGGCGGTCAGCGGCGTCGCCATCGATGTGCCGCCCATATACTTGTAATAGGCGCTCATCGGAAAGCCTGTATCGCACCCGGTTCCTTGGACACAAGTTTGTCTCATGCGGCGGGCCTGAGTGACATCGCGGTGTGCCACGCCTGACGAGCTTGAGCGGGGCTCAGGTAGCCGTTCTTCTCCACGATCCACTGGGCATTGTACTGTTCGACGAACCCGCGGACGGCGTTCCGCAGCTCCGCGATGTTGCGGTAGATGCGGCCATGGATGATCTGTTCCTTGAGCGTGCGATTGAACCTCTCGGCGACGCCGTTGGTCTGGGGCTGTTCGACGAAGGCGTAGGACGGCTGGATGCCCCAGAACTTGATCTGGTTGGTGAAGTGGTCCGACAGATACTGGGAGCCGTGATCCATCCGCAAGGCCAGCCCCCGCGCCGCACCGGCGGAGGTCGAGGCATACAGCCTCGCAAGCCCCATGGAGATCGGCTGAAGGGCGGCGAAGCGGTCGCCTCGCTTGCACACATGCCAGCCGACGCACTCGGCGTTCCAATGCTCGATGGCGGTGAATATCCAGCCCCAGCCGTCGTCCACCGTGAACACCCGAACGCCGTCCGTGCCCCACATGAGGTTGGGGGCATGGGTGATGATCTCACCGACATGGGGATTTCCGCCACGGCGGCGGCAGCGATGGGGCGAGAGCAGGTTGTTCTCGCGCATCACCCGGAGCCCCCGCTTGCGGGAAACACGGATGCCACGACAGACCCGAAGCCGAGCCCAGACCTTGCGGTGTCCCTCGCCCTCCCAGGGGGATGCCTCCAGGTCGGCCTCGATGGCCACCAGCAGAGCCTCGTCCGAGATCGAGGGCTTCGGTCCCCGGCGCTTTGCTGGTGGGCGCTCAGCGGTGGCCTGCTGCCGGGATTTCATGGCGTAGAACGAGGAACGGGCAAAACCCCAGGCCGCACAGACCCGCTGGAGGCCGTAGGCCAAACCCGTGCCGGGAGAGGTGGCGGCACTCATCGCCGCGACCTCCGCCGCCCCAAAGGGCCGGACGTCTCCGTCTTGGCCTCCAGCAGTTCCACCTGCATGATCAACTCCCCGATCCGCTTCATGGCGATGTCCAGTTCCGCCTTCACCGGATCGCCCTTGCGTTCCTTGAGCGAGGCATCGATCCCGGCGATCGCCTTCTCACGCCACTGCTCGAGCCGGAAAATCTCCACGCCCAACTGCCGCGACAAAAGTTCCACCGGCTCGCCACGCAAAAGCCGCAGGGCAACCTCACGCTTGCGCGTCACCGTCCACCGCTGGCCAAGTCCCAGCGGGCCTGCCGGCGAAACCTGGCCCGGGGAAAACGTGGACGAGCCAAGCTCGCCCTCGTTTACCACAGGCCCATCAACAGCAACTTTGTTCTCAAAATTGTCGGTCATGTTCCGGTCCTCCTTGGACACTTCGATTAAGCCAATTCTGTGTCCAAGGAAATCGGGTCCGACTCACTGTATCGCACCCGGTTCCTTGGACACAAGTTTGTCTCATGCGGCGGGCCTGAGTGACATCGCGGTGTGCCACGCCTGACGAGCTTGAGCGGGGCTCAGGTAGCCGTTCTTCTCCACGATCCACTGGGCATTGTACTGTTCGACGAACCCGCGGACGGCGTTCCGCAGCTCCGCGATGTTGCGGTAGATGCGGCCATGGATGATCTGTTCCTTGAGCGTGCGATTGAACCTCTCGGCGACGCCGTTGGTCTGGGGCTGTTCGACGAAGGCGTAGGACGGCTGGATGCCCCAGAACTTGATCTGGTTGGTGAAGTGGTCCGACAGATACTGGGAGCCGTGATCCATCCGCAAGGCCAGCCCCCGCGCCGCACCGGCGGAGGTCGAGGCATACAGCCTCGCAAGCCCCATGGAGATCGGCTGAAGGGCGGCGAAGCGGTCGCCTCGCTTGCACACATGCCAGCCGACGCACTCGGCGTTCCAATGCTCGATGGCGGTGAATATCCAGCCCCAGCCGTCGTCCACCGTGAACACCCGAACGCCGTCCGTGCCCCACATGAGGTTGGGGGCATGGGTGATGATCTCACCGACATGGGGATTTCCGCCACGGCGGCGGCAGCGATGGGGCGAGAGCAGGTTGTTCTCGCGCATCACCCGGAGCCCCCGCTTGCGGGAAACACGGATGCCACGACAGACCCGAAGCCGAGCCCAGACCTTGCGGTGTCCCTCGCCCTCCCAGGGGGATGCCTCCAGGTCGGCCTCGATGGCCACCAGCAGAGCCTCGTCCGAGATCGAGGGCTTCGGTCCCCGGCGCTTTGCTGGTGGGCGCTCAGCGGTGGCCTGCTGCCGGGATTTCATGGCGTAGAACGAGGAACGGGCAAAACCCCAGGCCGCACAGACCCGCTGGAGGCCGTAGGCCAAACCCGTGCCGGGAGAGGTGGCGGCACTCATCGCCGCGACCTCCGCCGCCCCAAAGGGCCGGACGTCTCCGTCTTGGCCTCCAGCAGTTCCACCTGCATGATCAACTCCCCGATCCGCTTCATGGCGATGTCCAGTTCCGCCTTCACCGGATCGCCCTTGCGTTCCTTGAGCGAGGCATCGATCCCGGCGATCGCCTTCTCACGCCACTGCTCGAGCCGGAAAATCTCCACGCCCAACTGCCGCGACAAAAGTTCCACCGGCTCGCCACGCAAAAGCCGCAGGGCAACCTCACGCTTGCGCGTCACCGTCCACCGCTGGCCAAGTCCCAGCGGGCCTGCCGGCGAAACCTGGCCCGGGGAAAACGTGGACGAGCCAAGCTCGCCCTCGTTTACCACAGGCCCATCAACAGCAACTTTGTTCTCAAAATTGTCGGTCATGTTCCGGTCCTCCTTGGACACTTCGATTAAGCCAATTCTGTGTCCAAGGAAATCGGGTCCGACTCACGTCGAGTTGTAAACACATGCTTATGCGGGCCCCGGCGCAAGGCGGTTGTAACGTCGCGCTTGTCGGCGACGCCTGTCTCGCTCACTATCCGGTGCGGCCCGGCAGACAACAAGGACCAGCCTATGAGCAAACGCGACGATCACCCGAGGCCGACCGACCCGGCCGTTGCCCGGCGCAAGGCCGGCGCCCGGGGGCCTTAGGCATGCAGGCGGGTTTCGATTTGGTCGCCGTGCTGTTCGGCCTGGCGGCGCTGTTCGGCTACATCAACTACTGCTACCTCAAGCTGCCGCACACCATCGGCCTTGTCGTCATCGCGCTGGCCGTCTCGTTCGGCTTGCTCGCGGCCGATGCCGCGGTTCCCGCCTGGGGCCTCGGCGACGCGGTGCACCAGGCGCTCGACAGGATCGACTTCACCGAGGTGTTGATGAAGGGGTTCCTGAGCTTTCTGCTGTTCGCCGGCGCGCTGCACGTCAACCTCGCCGACCTGGCCAAGCAAAAGTGGGCGATCGGCGGCATGGCGACGTTCGGCGTGCTGCTCTCCACCGGTCTCGTCGGCGGCGGCATCTGGCTGGTCGCCCAAGCGCTCGATCTCGCCCTGCCGTTCACCTATTGCCTAGTGTTCGGCGCGCTCATCTCGCCGACCGACCCGGTCGCCGTGATCGGCATCTTGAAGCACGTCAAGGTGCCGCCGAGCCTCGAGGCCAAGATCGCCGGCGAGAGCCTGTTCAACGACGGCGTCGGCGTCGTCCTGTTCACCATCGTCGTCGCCATCGCGACCGGCTCGGCGGGCGACGATCTCGGCGCGGTCTCGATCGCGGCGCTGTTCCTTGGCGAGGCGCTGGGTGGCGCGGCGCTCGGCTTCGGCGCCGGCTGCGTGGCTTTCTACGCCATGCGGCGCGTCGACGAACACAACATCGAGGTCATCATCACGCTGGCCCTGGTCACGGTGAGCTATGCCCTGGCGCATCGGCTGCACGTCTCGGGGCCGATCGCCGTGGTCGTCGCCGGCCTGTTGATCGGCAATCACGGCGTGCGCTTCGCGATGAGCGAAAAGACGCGCGAGCACGTCATCACCTTCTGGTCGCTGTCCGACGAGATCCTGAATTCGCTCTTGTTCATGCTGATCGGCTTCGAGGTCGTGGTGATCGCCGCCGAACCGCGCTACCTCGCCGCCATCGCTTTCGCCGTGCCGCTGGTGCTGGCGAGCCGCTTCGTCTCGGTGTCGATTCCGATTACCGTGCTGGCGCGGTGGACCGACTTCACCAAGGGCGCGATCCCGACGCTCACCTGGGGCGGTCTGCGCGGCGGTATCTCGGTGGCGCTGGCGCTGTCACTGCCGCCATCACATGAGCGCGAGACGATACTCGCGGTGTGTTACGGCGTGGTCATCTTCTCGGTCGTCGTGCAGGGCCTGACCATGGAGCGGCTGGTGCGCCGCGTCGTGCCATCGGACGACGGTAATACCGAGGATCAGACGCCCGAACACTGACGGCGCGAGGCGCCGGGCGGCCCCATTTCGAACAAAACGACCGATATGTGACAAGCATCACGCGGAGTGTGACGGGCGTCACTGACAGTAACGGGGGGTGTTGGTATGTATAGGCCACACCTGTTCAAGGTGTCCTCCCTGCATTCCCCCAACTTGGGCCGGTTTTCCGGCCCAATTTTTTTGAACATTACCCGTTTTATTAGGGTTTTCCACTAGTGTCCGGTTAAAAATCGAATAAATTCAATTGGTTGGTTATTTGCGAAGCGTTGCATCTGTTTTCGTCTCCCGCAAGTGCTTGATGTATGGGCATTTTCTCGAAGAGGGTCACCGAGAGGATCTGTAACAAAGTGTAGAGCGAGGCGTCCAGGTCGAGGCGCTTCTTGACGATGGCGACGAGGACGTAGACCGAGACGGCAATCCAGATCTGCGTCTTCACCGCGTTCTCCGACGTGCCGTAGAACTGCTTGATCCGAAGATGCTGCTTGATCCACTTGAAGAAGAGTTCCACCTGCCAGCGGCTTTTGTAGAGCGCGCAGATGGTGGCGGCCGGAAGCGAGAAGTTGTTGGTGATGAAGACCAGCGTCTTGCCGGACTCGGGGTCCTTGAAGCGGATGCGCCGCAGAAGTTCGGGGTAATCCTGACGGGTGTAGAAGCCGTCCAGGGAGATGGTCTGGTCGCAAATGATGCCGGTCGAGCGATCCGTCGGCGCCGAATAGACGCGATGAGCATCGATGTTCGACTTGGCACGCGTGACGAAGAAGGCCCCGGCTTGGTGCAACACATAAAGGCGGGCAAAGTCGACGTAGCCACGATCCACGACGTAGATGGCTCCGGCTTCCGGCAAGAGCATATCGAGGGCATGAACGTCGTGCAGCTTGCCATCCGAGATGTGGATAAAACTCGGAATGTTGCCCCGCAGGTCGAGCAGCGTGTGCATCTTCACCGCCGCCTTGGTGGTGCGGAAGTGCGCCCACGGAAAGACCGACAGGCACAGAGCGATGGTCGTCGAGTCCAGGGCGTAGACGGTATTGGTCAGGTCCAACCCCAGTTCTTCGTCGACGTACAGCGTCCTCGCCTGGGTGATGAGCCGCTGGGCCAACGCCGCATGGATACGCCAGTCGCGCCTTTCGTTGGCATCGGCCAGCGTCGAGCGCCGGACCGGCTGGCGGAAGCCCATGTGATAGAGTTTCGATGCGTGGACCGAGAGGCAGGTCTCGATGTCGCGCAGGCTTTCCCGGTAGGTCAGCTGGGCGAAGGCCATGGACCGGTATTGCTCGGCGCAGGAAAGCGTCCGGACCCGGTGATCGCCGCCATACCGGTCGACGATCCGCGTGAAAGTAGTCCATGGCAGGAAGTCCATGAGCTGAGCGAACAGGGTCTTGCCGGTGTTCATGAGCATCTCCTCGGAGAAACTCCGAAAAGTGCTCCATCCAATTCAAATCGACACCATGCATTTTCGCTTCAAACCCCGCAGAAATCCTGGCTCTCAAAGCCAGCACCGCTCAGTTAACCGGACAGCAGTGGGTTTTCCCTAATAGACCGAAACAAACGTGAATTTCCGCCTGTACCAAGGGTCATGGACGGGCGGGCGTATAGCGGCGCCCCTTCCATCGGCCGCCCTCGCCACGTCGCCAGCGCAACGCGGAATCGAGCGCCATCAGCGTATAGAGCGCGGCGACCGCGGGCAGCGCCACGCCGGCCACGGCGGGTTGGCGGTAGAACCGCAGGGTCGGCGCGTAGGCAACGGCCATGGCGAACCAGCCCGCGGCGCCGAGCCCCGCTGCTGGACCGAAACCTCCGAAGACGCCGGCGATCACGGTGGCCGGCGGCACGAGATAGATCAGCGTCATGCCGGCGACCGTGGCGGCGAGCAGCATCGGGGAATGGCGCAGCTGCGTGTATGCCGAGCGCGCGACCATATCCCAGATATCGCCGAGGCCGGCGTAGGGCCGGACGCTCCAGCTCTCGGTCGCGAGACCGAGCCAGATCGGCCCGCCGGGCTTGATCGCGCGGGCCAGCGCGCAGTCGTCGATCAAGTCGCCGGCGATGGCGTCGAGACCGCCCGCGGCGACCAGCGCGGCGCGGCGCACCAGCATGCAGCCGCCCGCCGCGGCCGCCGTCGCCCGCGCCGGGTCGTTGACGCGACGGAACGGGTAGAGCATCTGAAAGAAGTAGACGAAGGCCGGAATCAGCAGCCGCTCCCAACCGCTTTCGCATTGCAGCCGCGCCATCAGCGACACCAGGTCGAGCCGCCCGGCCTCGGCCTTGGCGACCAGCGCGCGCAGCACGCCCGGCCCGTGCGCGATGTCGGCGTCACTGAACCACAGATAGCACGCCTCGGGCGCCGCCGCCGCGGCGGCCTCGACACCCTGGGCGAGCGCCCAGGTCTTGCCGACCCAGCCGACCGGCCGTGCCACGCCGCCGACGACGACCACTCCGGCGCCGCGCGCCAGCTCGGCGGTGCTGTCATCGCTCTCGTCGTCGACCACGATAACCACGAGATCGCCAGGGTAGTCCTGGGCAAGCAGCGAGCGAAGCGTCTGGCCGATCACCGCCGCCTCGTTGCGCGCCGGCACGACCGCGGCGACGGCGGGCCAGGCCTCGGGCGTGTCGCCCGCCCCGTCGAGCCGCTGATCGGTCCGCCAAAACCCGCCATGGCCGAACAGCAGATAGAGCCAGACGGCCAAGGAAACGGCGGCGAGAATGGTCAGCGCGACGGCCATGCCGCCCACACTGCTCAATCGAACTCGACGAAACCGGCGATGGCGTCGCGGTCGAAGCCCTTGCTGGCGACCAGCAGCTGGCGCGTATAGCCGTGCGTCGGCGTGCCCGTGCGCAGCTGCCGATCGGTCATCTCCTCGACGAAATTGCCGCGGTTCATCACCGCGATGCGTTCGCACTGGTGGGCGACGACGGCGAGGTTGTGGCTGACCATGATATAGGTCAGGCCATGTTCCTTGCGGAGCTGGCCAAGCAAGTTGAGGATCTCGGCCTGGACCGAGACGTCGAGCGCCGATGTCGGTTCGTCCAGGACGACGACACGCGGCTCGAGGATCAACGCGCGTGCGATGGCGATGCGCTGGCGCTGGCCGCCCGAGAGCTGGTGCGGATAGCGGAAGCGGAACTCGGGGCCCAGCCCGACCTCGTCGAGCGCCTTCAGGATGCGCGGCTCGAGGTCGTCGAAGCCGTGGATGGCGAGCGGCTCCTTGAGGATGTGGTCGACCGTGTGGCGCGGGTGCAGCGAGCCGTAGGGGTCCTGGAACACCATCTGCAGCAGTTTGCGGAAAGCGCGCGGCCGCTTGGGCCCAAGCGCGATGCCGTCGACTTCGATGCGGCCGGTCCAATGGGTGTGCAGCCCGGCGATGGCGCGCAAGACGGTCGACTTGCCCGAGCCCGATTCGCCGACCAGCCCGAAACTCTCGCCTTCCTTGACGTGAAACGAGACGCCGCGCACCGCCTGGACCGCGTTGCGGCCGGTGCCGAAGGTTATGGCGAGGTCCTCGACCCGGATCATGGCGCGCCGCCGCCGGGTTCCAGCCACGCCGGGTCGCGCTTGAGCACGGGCAGTTCGGCGTGCGAGCCGTCGAGCTGCGGCAGGCAGTTGAGCAGGCCACGGGTGTAGGGGTGGCTCGCCTGGTGCAGCGCGTCGGCCTCGATGGTTTCCATGATGCGCCCGCCGTACATGACCAACACGCGGTCGCAGAACGAAGCGACCAGGTTGAGGTCGTGGCTGATCAAGATCAGCCCCATGCCGCGCTGGCGCACCATGTCGTCCAGCAGGGCGAGCACCTGGAGCTGCACCGTGACGTCGAGCGCCGAGGTCGGCTCGTCGGCGATCATCAGATCGGGGTCGGGGATCAGCATCATGGCGATCATGATGCGCTGGCCCATGCCACCCGAAACCTCGTGGGGAAAAAGGTTGTAGACCTTCTCGGGTTCGCGGATGCGGACCGTCTCCAGCATCGCGAGCGCGCGCTCTTTGGCCTCGTGCTTGCTGGCCTTGGAATGAACCATATAGGCCTCGGCGATCTGCCATCCGACGGTCATCACCGGGTTCAGCGAATATTGCGGATCCTGCATGATCATCGAGATGCGGTTGCCGCGGATCGACCGCATGCGGCGCTCGCTGGCGTTCAACAGGTCGATGCCGTCGAAGTCCATGCGCTTGGCCGCTATGCGGCCGTTGCCGCTGATCAGCCGCAGGATGGCGCGCCCGGTCTGGGACTTGCCCGAGCCCGACTCGCCGACGATGCCGAGGCGCTCCTGGCCGAGTTCGAAATCGATGCCGCGCACCGCCTCGACGACGCCCTTCGGGGTGTCGAAGGAGACCCGCAAATCCTCGACGCTGAGCAGGGCATCGCCGGCCATGGTCAGTGACCGCTCCGCGGATCGAGGACGTCGCGCAGGCCGTCGCCGAGCAGGTTGAAACCCATCGAGACCACCAGGATGGCGATGCCGGGGATGGTCGGCACCCACCATTGGTCGATCAGGAACTGGCGGCCGGTCGAAATCATCGCGCCCCATTCGGGCAGCGGCGGTTGCGCGCCAAGGCCGAGGAAGCCGAGCCCGGCGGCGACTAAGATGATGCCCGCCATGTCGAGCGTCAGGCGCACGATGATCGACGACGCGCAGAGCGGCATGACATGGGACAGCAGAATGCGCGTGGTCGACGCGCCCTGAACCTGGGCCGCCATGATGAATTCCGAGTTGCGGATCGTCAGGGTCTCGGCACGGGCGATGCGGGCGAACGGCGACCAGGTGGTTATGGCGATGGCGAATACCGCGTTTTCAAGCCCCGGCCCGAGAGCCGCGACGAAGGCCAGCGCCAGGATCAGGCGCGGAAAGGCCAGGAAGATATCGGTGACGCGCATCAGCACGTTGTCGACCCAGCCGCCGACATAGCCGGCGATGATGCCGATGATCAGCCCGAGCGGTGCCACGATGATGCCGACCAGCCCGACGATGTAGAGCGTGATCCGCGAGCCCCAGACGATGCGCTCGTAAACGTTGCGCCCGAGTTCGTCGGTGCCGAACCAATGCTCTGCGCTGGGCGGCTGCAAGCGGTCGGCGAGATGTTGCTCGATGCCGTCGCCGGCGGTCAGCAGCGGCGCGAAGGCCGCGCCGAGCACCAAGGTCCCGATGATGAGCAAGCCCGCCATGGCGATCGGGTTGGCACTGAAGACGAGCCAGTTCAGGTACATGCGTTGACAGCGGGCATGCGCCATCGAGCCCGGGGAATTCGACAGCAGCCAGGCCTTCAATCCCTGTTTCTCCGCCGCCGGGACGGTCGTGGTGTTGTCGGTCATCGCCGCGCCCTCGGGTCGACCAGGCGATAGAGGACATCGGAGAGCATGTTGATGCCGACGAAACCGATGCCGACCACCACCGTGCCGCCGATTACCGCGTTCATGTCGGCGTTGAACAGCGATTTGGTGATGTACTGGCCGATGCCCGGCCAGGCGAAGATGGTTTCGGTCAGCACCGAGCCTTCGAGCAGCGAGGCGTACGTCAACCCGATGATGGTGATCAGCTGGATCAGCACGTTGCGGAATGCGTGGCGCCAGATCACCGCGGTTTCCGACAACCCCTTGACGCGGGCGGTGATGACGTATTCCTGATTGAGCTGGTCGAGCATGAAGCTGCGCGTCATGCGCGCGATATAGGCCAGCGCGAAGGTCGCCAGCATGGCCGACGGCAGGATCAGGTGGGAGACCGCGTTACGGAAGATCTCCCACTCTCCTTGCATGGCGGAATCGATCAGGATGAACCCGGTGACCGGGTCGACGATGCCGTCGTAGTAGACCTCGATGCGGCCCGGTCCAGGCAGCCAGCCGAGCTTCGCATAGAAGATCAGCAGCGCGACCAGGCCGAGCCAGAAAATTGGCACCGAGTAGCCGAACAAGCCGATGATGCGGACGATGTGGTCGGTCATGCGGCCCTGCCGGACGGCGGCGGCGACGCCCATGGGCACGCCGACCAAGATGCCGACCAGGGTGGCGACGGAGGCCAACTCCAGCGTTGCCGGAAAATAGGTGATGAGATCGTCGAGCACCGGCCGCGTGGTCATGATCGACTTGCCGAAATCGCCCTGAACGACGTTGGTCAAATAGATCCAGTACTGCTGAAGCAGCGGCTTATCGAGGCCGAGCTGGAGGTACATCGCCTCGTAGACATCCTTCGACGCGCGATCGCCGACGATCGCCAACACCGGATCGGCGGGCATCACCCGGCCGATGATGAAGGTGATGGCGGTCAGGCCGACGAAGGTGATGACGATCGTGAACAGGACGTTGGCGGGCTTGGCGACCGCCTTCGTGAAAGACGCGAATCTGGCGGCCAAAGGATGCCGGGGCGGGCTTTCGCCCGCCCCCGTCACCTTTGTCGAATTACCCTCGACCATCGTCGTGCGGTACCGAGGGTCGCAGCGTTACTTCGTGATCGTCCGGTAGAAGACGAGGTCGAAGTTGGCGCCGCTGACATAGCCCTTCACATTGCTGCGCAGCGCGGTCTGTTCGCTCTTTTGGAACATGATCGTGAACGGCCCGATCTCCTGCATGCGCTTTTGGAGCTTGAGGTAGATCTGCTCACGCTTGACCAGATCGATTTCCGCCGCGCCGGCTTCCGTCAACCCGTTGATTTCGGGATTGAAGAACGAGGTCCGCCACGCCACCTTGCCGGTCAGGCTGGCTTCCAGCCGGTTGTCCGGGTTGTGGGCGAAGGCATCGGCGTTGGAATGCGGATCGACGTAGTCGGGCGACCACTGAGCGACGATGAGCTCATGCTTGCGCGCCCGATACATCGGCCACAAGGTTTTGCCCTCGGCCAGGGTGATCTCGGACTCGACACCGATCTTCGACAGGCTCTGCTGAACCGACTGGGCGATCTCGGGGTAGGGCGACTTGGTCAGGGTATCGATCCTGATCTTGAAGCCGCCACCGGGATAGCCGGCCTCGGCGAGCAGCGCCCTGGCCTTGTCGAGGTCGAGCGAGAACGGCGTCTCGTCATAGGACGCCCACAGGCCCGACGGCCAGAATGCCTGATGGGTCTTGAACTGGCCGGCGAGGAACGAATTGACCATGCCCTCGTAGTCGACGATTTAGCGGATCGCCTCGTTCACCTTGGGATTGCCGAGGATCGGATGGGCCTGATTGGCCGCCATGTAGACCAGCGCCGCCTTGGGGTCGTTGGCGATGACCACGTCCATGTTGCCTTCCAGGCCCTTGATCAGATCGGGCGTCAGGTCACGGGCCATGTCCACGTCGCCCTTCTCGATCAGTAGGCGCTGGGCGGCCGCCTCGGGAACGTGACGCAGGATGATCCGCTTCATGGCCGGCGCGCCGTGGCGATAGTTCGGGTTGGCCTCGAGAATGACGATCTCGTTCGCCTTGTAGGTCTTGAGCGAGTACGGACCGGACCCGGCGCTATGGTTCTTCAGCCATTCGTAGCCGAGGTCGCCGTCAACCTCGTGGCTCATCACCAACTTCATGTCGATGACCGCACCGACGCCGGCGGACAGGGCGTTCAAAGCCAAGGCCGGTGACAGATCGGAGTTCAGCTTGACGACGACCGTCTCGTCGTCGGGCGCCGTGACCAAGCTGTCGACGTTGTCGGCGTCCCAGCCGAACTGGGTGAAGATGAAGGCCGGCGTCTTGTTGAGCTTGATGACCCGGCGGCGCGAAAACGCCATATCGGCCGCGGTCATCTTGTTGCCCGAATGGAAAACCTGATTGGGCCGGAGCTTCAGGGTGATGGTCTTGCCGTCGTCGCTGATGGTGTAGCTTTCGGCGGCGCCGCCGACCAGGGTGGTAAGGTCTTCGGCCTCGAACATCATGACCCGGTCATAGATGTTGGCGATGACCTCGCCGCCGGTGAATTCGAACACCTCGGCGGGATCGAGGACGATGATGTCGTCGATGATCTTGGCCATTATCAGCGTATCGTCCGGCGTGCCGGCCTGGGCCGATCCGACCGCCGATCCCGCCTGGGCCGCGACGAACGCGAAGCCGGCGAGCAGGGCGAGTTGTTTCAAGTGCATTGATGCATCCTCCAAAATCTCGAATACGATATGTCGTTGACGTGTTGATTGTCGAGACGACCGCCTGCGTGGCAAATCAAGCCAGCGGCCACTCGACCGTACCCTATTCGAATTCGGCACGCTCAGGAAGCCACTGATGCGGTCGGCAAAAAATAACCCGCCGCGTCATGCCTCGAGCGGGACGTCGGGCACCCAGAGGTAGCCGTCCGCGTCGACGATGTAGACCTCGCGCAGGCCGTGCGGCTTGTCGGCGGCGCCGTCGAGCACGGTGTAGCCGAGGTCGCGCGCGACCGCTTCGGCGGCGTCCGGATCGCGGCCGTGCAGCCTGATCTCGGCGCCGATGCCGCGCGCGATGTCGGGGCGCAGGCTGCCGTGCAGCGGGTGCTCGCGATAGGTATGGTCGGCGTGCAGCATCCATTCGGCGTCGCCGCGCCGGACGACCGCGAAATCGGGATCGTCGTAGACCACCTCGGCGTCGAGCACCTCGCGGTGGAAGGCGAGCGCCGCGGCGACGTCGCGCACCAAGAGGTTGATCGTCAGGCCCTTGAGCGAGCGCCCGTAGTCGGGCGCCGGCATCCACGGCTCTTTTGTGCTGAGCTTCATCGCGTGGCTCGGCTCGATCGGGCGCCTAGTTCTTCGGCTGCCAGTCGTCGGCGAACGCTTCCGCAGCGGCGATCTGATCCTTGGTAACCAGCTTCTCGATCAGGTCGTAGACGTCCATCGCCCGATTGGCGACCGTGATGTCCTCACCCGTGACGACCAGGTAGAGCCACTTGTACGCCTCGCCGTAATCCTGCTTCACGCCGATGCCGTCGACGTACATCGAACCGAGCGCGACCTGAGCGACCGCGTCGCCGCGATCGGCGGCCTGCTTGTACCACTTGATCGCCTCGGCGTCATTCTTCACGCCGCTCTCGGGGTCGGAGTATATGCGGCCGAGCATCTGCTGCGCGCGCGCGTCGCCCTTGCCCGCCAGCGCCTTGAAGCCCTTCACCGCCTCGGCGACCTTGCCGTTCGAATAGGCCTCGAAAACCTTGTCGAAGCCTTGGGCAAGGGCGCCGGTCGCGATGCCCGCGACCAAGGCGCCGATCAGCGCCACCCGGCGTGCCAACTGCATCATGACAGTCACCTCCTGAACCTATTCTAGCCCGGACTTCTCGCTGTGCACAGGCGCGTCATCGGGCGCCTGGCGCACCGGCTTGGCGTCATCGGGCCCACGGCGGCGACGCAGCCACCACGACTGAACGCGGCGGCGCTGGCGGCGCAGCCACGGGACGTCGTCCGAGATCAGCACGACGCCGAGCGGCAGCATCCAGAAACCGAGGATCGGCAGGAAGCCGAAAATGCCGTCGATGATCAACAGGGCGCCGGCGGCGCGCCTGATCCAGGCGTTCGGATGGCGCTTCAGTCGGCTGAAGAATTCACTCGGCATTGCCGCTACACTTTAGCCGCCGTCGGACGGAGATCAAACCGCGCCGCGGCCTTGCCAGCGGCCGACGACGGTCCCATCTAGTGTCCCGATTCCGAAGTTCGCATGATTTTCGCCTGCTGTTCAGCGATTTCGATTGTTCGGAGGCAGAAGCGCTGGATGGCGCCGAGGATGTCATCGGCGGATTTGGTCCATTTGAAGGGTTTGGGGTTCTGGTTTGTCGTGTCGATGTAGTCGAGGATGGTGCGCTCCAACTCCTTGGTGGAGCGATGGACGCCGCGCCTGATCTGCTTGTCGGTCAGCAGCCCGAACCAGCGCTCGACCTGGTTCAGCCAGGAGGCGCTGGTGGGTGTGAAATGGGCCTGCCAGCGCGGCCGTTTGGCGAACCAGTCGCGGATCGCCTTGGTCTTGTGGGTCCCGTAGTTGTCCATGACGATGTGGATGTCGAGATCAGCAGGGACGTTCGCCTCGACGAGGTCGAGGAATTTGCGGAACTCTCGGGCCCGATGGCGCGGGAAACATTTGCCGATGATCTCTCCCGTGGCGATGTCGAGGGCCGCGAAGAGAGAGGTCGTGCCGTGGCGCTTGTAGTCGTGGCTGCGCCGCTCCGCCTGCCCGGGGCGCATCGGCAAGAGGGGCTGGGAACGGTCCAGGGCCTGGATCTGGCTCTTTTCGTCGACACAGAGAACCAGGGCACGATCCGGCGGCGCCAAATACAGACCGACGATGTCGCGGACCTTCTCCACGAAGAAGGGATCGCTCGACAGCTTGAAGGTCTCCGAGCGATGCGGCTGCAAGCCGAAGGCCCGCCAGATGCGATGAATGGTCGAGGGCGCGTGGCCGCTCGCCCGCGCCATCGAGCGAAGGCTCCAATGGGTCGCGTCCGGCGGCGTCTCTTCCAGCGTCAGCCGGACCGCTTCCGCGATGGCGTCATCGCCGATTTGACGCGGCGCGCCGGGGCGGGGTTCGTCGTACAGACCGTCGAGGCCCTCCGCCGCATAGCGGCGACGCCACTTGCCCACGGTGTCCGCGCTCGCCTCGAGACGAACGGCGATCTCCTTGTTCTCCAACCCTTCCGCCGCCGCCAAGACGATCCGAGCCCGCCGCGCAAGCCCCTGCGACGTCTTGCGACGACGAGACAGCGCCTCCAATTCGGCGCGCTCGTCATCGCTCAAAGAGATCGTCACCGCCACTCTCGCCATCAATCGCGCCTCCTAAAAACAAATAGAGACATAATCATATCAATTTATCGATCAGGACACTAGTTTTTCGGGCGGGTTGGTCCAAGGTCACCGAAGGCCACCGACCGGGAGAGGACATCGATGAGCCGGATCGAGATCTATACGTCGCCGTGGTGCGGCTACTGTTACCACGCCAAGGCGATGCTCGCCGACAAGGGCCTCGACTTCGACGAAATCGACGTCACGGGTCCGCCCGAACACCGGCGCGCGATGGTCGAGCGCTCGGGGCGCTCCAGCGTGCCGCAGATCTTCATCGACGGCGTGCCGATCGGCGGCTCGGAGGAACTCGCCCAGCTCCATGTCAGCGGCGCTCTCGACCGGCTACGCGACGGTGACGAAGCAAAGGCGGCCGGCTGACGCCGGCGAAATCGGCCGCGCCGCGTGATGGGCGTCACATCCGGCGTCAATTTTCCGTGATCCACGCTTGTAACGCCCGCCGGCGTAATCATATCGACACATTCCGGCGGTACGTTAAGGATCGCCCAGGTCTCAAGAGGACGAAGAGATGCGTAACGAGACATTCCATGCGACAGGCGATCGCGCGACGGCATTGCGTCGACACGCCGGCTGCGGCGAGGCCCGCGAGGGTAATCACGGCGAGCTCTGCGCGGCGGTCGACGAGTTGATCGCCTTCGCGCCACGCCACTTCGCCGACGCGGCGATCAAGTACATCGTCTAGGTCCTATTCCGCCGGGCGGCTATTCGGCCGCCGGGCGCACCTCGATGCGGCGCAGGCAGCGGTCGATCCACTGCGCCGTCAGCTTCTCCTGCACGGCGTTCTGCCCGAGCCGCGCGCCGAGCGCCTCGAAATCGACCAGGTCGAGCGGTTGATCCTGGTTGAAGCACGAGAAGACGACGCTCTCTTCGCCGGTTTCCGCATCGACATGCGGCTGCAGGCACTGGGCGCAGATTTCCTTCATCATGCACTGCATCGGCGAGTTGATCGAACCGATCGCGACGTGATCGGGTTTGAGATAGGGCTCGAGCACATCGTGGCGCGCCCGCGTCACCGCGGCCATCATACGGTCCGAGCCGATGGTGACGATGCGATCCGCCTCTGACATGTCGATCGGCGTCGCGCCCAGCTCGCCCCGCGCGTAGGCGACCATCGCCTCGACGATGGTGCCGACGATGCTCGTGTCGCCGTCGCGCGACGGCGCGAAGCCGGGCGCCTCGTCGCAGGCCCAGACGATGGTGTCGGCGGCCGCCTCGATCTCGGCCACCTTGTAGCGGTCCTCGACCTTCTTGTAGCCGGCGAAGTAGAGCACCCGCGAGCCCGCCTCGCGGAAGGCGCGGCCGATCGAAAACAGCACCGCGTTGCCGAGCCCGCCGCCGACCAGCACGACGGTCTCGCCGGCCGGCGTCTCGGTCGGCGATCCGGTCGGCCCCATGACGATCACCGGCTCGCCCGGCGCGAGCAGCGCGCAGAGGTCCGACGAGCCGCCCATCTCGAGCACGATCAGGCTCAACAGGCCGCGGTCCTTGTCGACCCAGGCGCCGGTCATCGCCAGCCCCTCCATCGCCAGCGTCGTGCCGTCGACCCGCGTGGCGAGCGTTTCATAATTTTGCAGCCGGTAGAACTGGCCCGGCGTGAAGGCGCGCGCCGCGGCCGGCGCGTGGACGACGACGTCGACGATAGTCGGCGTCAGGCGCACCACCTCGTGTACCGTCGCACGGTAGTCGCGGTTGAGCCGGGCGAAGAACGCCTCGGCCGGCGCGTCGTCGGCCGGCGCGATGCGCGCCAGCATGCGCGAGACGACCGGATAGCCCTGCTTGGCGCTCGCCATCGCCTTGACCACGTTGCCGGCGAAGGACGGATGCACGTCGCCGAAGAAGCTTACGGCCCGGCCGTCCTCGGTCACCGAGGTCAGCACGCGCACCGCGTCGGGCTTGGCGATGCGCTCGGGCGTGACCGGCCGGCCGTCCTCGTCGACCGCCTCGAAATAGCGGCCGTCGAGTTGGATATGGCCGGGGTCCTCGCGGCCCAGCACGGTGTTCGGCTGGGTGCCGGCAGCCGCCAGGATGCTGCGCGCGGGCAGCGTCTCGATGGTGTCGCCGGTGATCCAGCCCGAGCCGTCGCGGACGTGCTGCATGCGGTTGAGCCGGAGCGCCATTGCGTGGCCGTAACCGTCGACAACGACCGACAGCGGCGACAGGCACTCGACGAAGCGCACGCCCTCCTCGAGCGCCTTGGCGACCTCCTCGTGGTTGAGCGTGTAGCTCGGCGAATCGATCAGCCGCTTGCGGTAGACGATGGTCGAGCCGCCCCAGTCGCCGAGCAGTTCGCGGATGCGCGGCGCGCGGCCTTGCGCTTGGGCCGCCGCGCGTTCGCCGCGCAGCGCGCGCGCGTGATCGATGAACTCGTCGGCGATCTCGCGTTCCTCGTCGCTCCACGACGCGCGCACCGCGTCATCGCCGCGCTCGGCCGCGAGCGTCTCGTAGCGCGCCAGGAACTTCTCGACCTGCACCGGATAGTAGGCGAGCGATTCGGTCGCCGTGTCGATCGCCGTCAGGCCGCCGCCGATCACGACGACGGGCAGCCGGATCTGCAAATTGGCCACCGAATCGGTCTTGGCCGCGCCGGTCAGCTGCAGCGCCATCAGAAAATCGGACGCCGCGCGCACGCCGCGCGCCAGGCCGTTCGGGATCGGCAGCACGGTCGGCTTGCCGGCGCCGACGGCAAGCGCGACGTGGTCGAAGCCCATGGCGAGCGCGTCGTCGATCGTGATCGTGCCGCCGAACCGCACGCCGCCGAACATGGCGAATTCGGCGCGCCGTTCGATCAGCAGGCGGACCAGCTTGAGGAAATTCTTGTCCCAGCGCACCGTAATGCCGAATTCGGCGACGCCGCCGAAACCCGCCATGACGCGGTCGTCGAGCGATTCGTAGAGTTCCGTGACGTCGCGCACGGGCCGGAAGTCGACCCGGTTGCCGGCGGCGTCGACGCCCGAGAGATCGGCCGGCAGCGGTTCGATCTTGAAGCCGTCGACCGCGGCGACGATATGGCCGTCGTTGATCAGGTGATGCGCCAGCGTGAAGCCGGCCGGCCCGAGCCCGGCGACCAGCACCTTGCGCCCTGTCGCCGGTAAGGGCAGCGGGCGGGCGATGTCGAGCGGGTTCCAGCGCGTCAGCAGGCTGTAGATCTCGAAGCCCCAGCGCAGACCCAGCACGTCCTTCAGCGTGCGCGTCTCGGCCTGCGGGATGTCGACCGGGTCCTGCTTCTGGTAGATGCACGACTTCATACAGTCGTTGCAGATGCGATGGCCGGTCGCCGCCACCATCGGGTTGTCGACCGTGACGATGGCGAGCGCGCCGATCACGTGGCCCGCCGACTTGGCCAGGTTCATCTCGGAGATCTTCTCCTCGAGCGGACAGCCGGCGAGCGTGACGCCGAACGGGCTCGAGCGGAAAATCCCGTCGCGGTCCTTGAGCCCGGTCGAGCACGAATCCTTGCCCTGGTTGTGGCAGAAGATGCAGTAGTTGGCGTGGTCGAGAGCGCCGATCAGGTCGGTACCCGCATCGGTCAGCGCGAAGCCCTCGCGGCGGCGCAGCTTGGCCTCGGGCAGGCGCAGCATCTCGGCGCCGTGGAACTCGACCGTCTCGGTCTCGATCAGATGCTCGGGGTCGAGCTTGCCGGGTGTATTGAACAGCACGCCGTCGGCGAAACGCGCCCGGCCCGCGGCGCTCAGCGTCGCCCAGGCGGCGAACTGCTTGGCGGCATCGAGCGCGGCGGCGTTGGCATCCTCGTCCTCGAGCCAGGCCATCACCGCCTCGGCGAAGGCGAGTTCGTCGAACGACGTGTCGAGATGTTCGGCGAGCGCGGCCTCGAGCGCGTCGCCGTCGAGCGCGTCGGCCGCCTCGGCGCCGACGCCCTTGACCGCGCGGCGCTGGACGAACAAGCGCTTGCAACGATAGAGCGGCGCCAGCGCGTGGTGGTGCGCGACAAGGTCCGCGACCTCGTCGGCGATACCGAACAGCGCGCCGACGAAGTCGTCGAGATGCGGCGCCAGGTCGACCAGCAGCTGGGAATGGTCCTTGCGCTCGAGCGCGTCGGGCGCGACCCGCGCGGCGTCGAGGCGCGCCGCCAGATCGCCATCGGCGGCCGCCAGATGGTCGCGGAACAGCGCGTCGACGCGGACGAGGCCGTCACGCGCGTAGAGGTCACGGAATGCCAGCCCGTGCGCCAGATCAAACTCGCTCATGCCCGCTGTCCAGATGCCGCCGAGGATCGTCCTCCCGGGTTCATATAGCTCGCGTGCGGCGGCGCGACAAGTTCGTATGTATACAAACAATTAGACCGCGCGCTGGGCTGCCCTCGTATGGCCACATTCCTCGGCCAGATTCGGGCCAGGTGTGACGGCCGTCGCTTGACCTCGGACCCTGAATTGGGCGATTCTGCGCGCCACGCCGACGAAACGATCGCCCGATGGCGACAGAGGGACCTCTTATCATGCGCATACTGTTGATCCTGACGTTCCTGTTCGCCGTGTCCGCGCCGCCGGTCCAGGCGCAGACCACCGACGTCATCGGCCAGGTGTTCAGCGCGGTCGAGAAGAAGGTAATCGAGGATTTCTTCGGTGAGCGAGCCGCCGATGCCATCTCGGGCACCAAGAAGGACAAGAAGGACAAGAAGGACAAAGGCAAAAAGAACAAGAATGCCAAGGACAAGGGCAAGAGCGGCGAGCTGCCGCCCGGCCTCGCCAAACACATCGAGAAGCACGGCAAGCTGCCGCCCGGCCTCGACAAGAAAGAACTGCCGCCCGGCCTCGCCAAGCGCCTGGGGTCGACCAGAAGCGGTCTCGAGCGGCTGATTGTCGGCGACGACGTGGTGCTCGTCGAGCAAGCGACCGGCGTCGTCCTCGACATCATCAAGGACATCGTCACCGGGGTCGACAGGTAGTTGTTGTGAGGCAATCGCGACCGCGAATCGCCATATTCAAGTGGATTTTGTTCTTGATCTCCAAGTATCCCAATCAACCTGCCCGTGCTCGTTAGCGATACTCAGAGCGTCTGGAGGGACACGATCGGTGAACACGACCAGGTTCCGGCATTCCCATCGAGCGCTCGGAGCGATGAGACCCTCGAAATCGAGAAAATGCGCTGCTTCTCCGATGTCTTGCAAACGCGGGTATTCTTCATGTTTACGGGCGTATTGGAGAGATCCGTACCTACCTCCATCCACTCCAAGGACACGAAGCGCCGCTATGTCCGCCAACTCCAGGACCCGGTCGAGCTCGACACGTAGCTCGTAAAGGCGAAACACCATCCGGGATGGGAAGACCGGTTGGCCACGCATGATGTGGAAGTATATCTCGGCAAGCGCGCCATCGGACTCGAGCGAGGTGTAAAGGACGTCGAACGTTCCGTCGTCCCATCGCCCGCCAGGCGACGATGCCTGCAGCGGATCACGATCACCGCGCACGACGCGCCAAACGGAACCCTCGAATTTCGTAGCAGTCGCCGCCTCGATCGCGTCGAGTAGCGTGTTGTCCCGTACCCTGCGGCGCTGGATCATCTACTCAGAGGTACGCGCCGGAGTCCAGCCGTTCGAGCACGTCGAGAATCTCCTCGGACCGTCCGTCGTTGATGACATCGATCGGTCGCTCGCCGCCGAGCTGTGGATGCCGCGCGAAGAGCCACAATCGAATCTCCTCCGACGTGTAATAATCGCGTAAACGCCCGACGATGTAATGAAGATCGGACAGAACGAGCTGCGTCCGTGGATGAGGACTGAGCTTGCCCGTTGACCAACGTGAAACCGTCGCGGTCGACACGTCCGCGATGTTCGCGATGTCGGTGCCCTTCAGACCACCCTCTTCGCGCAGCTCGTCGATGTATCTCGCGACAGCTCCCACCATCTCGATTACGTGCCTCCCCGGCTATCGTCCACGGCGTCGACATTACCACGCATCGCGGCCGGTGCGCGGGCGGCGCCGTCGCCGAGCGCCCGATAGAGGTTTTCGAGCACCAATCGTTTCTTCTCGGTGCGAAGGCTGTGTTCGACCAGTCTTTTTGTTAGTTCGTCATCTCCAGTTTTGAGTTCCTTTACCTGACGCGCCAGCCGATCGGACTGTGCCATATCGGTATCGAGGAAATAGCGAATTCGGCTAAAATCCGGCACCTCTTCAAGCGCACGGATTCGGTTGAATCGCTGATTCAAGAAATGCGCCCGCCAGTTTTTGATCATGTCCTCAAGACCATGCAAACAGCAATTACGGTCGCCGCAAACCACCAGGCGATGGCCACCTCTAGCTTTCGCGAGCAGCTCTAGTTCTTTGATCTTGACGGACTTATCGAGACCGGGGATTGCAATGCGCGTACTGGCGCCGCCTACACGCCCGTCTGTGTTCATTTTCCTCGGTTTGTCCCATTGTCCGGCGGAGAACCGCTCATGCTCGCCGACGCCGAACGCGAGACAACTTGCCGCTCCAAAAGCAAGTACGGCTAGACCGGCCAATCCGCCGACGTTGTCTGCGATTATCGGTTTTCCCAGGTTGTGCAGGCCTCTCAGGGCGGCAATGTAGCGTCGAATACGCGACGGAGTTGCATCCGAACCGAAACCAGAGGCTCTAACCCAAAGAAATTCAAATGGTAGATCATTGATTCCCGATAGGAACGCGCCGCGCGTCGCCTCGTCGTGCAGATGCGAGTATGTCGGTATCAAAGTGTAATCGACGGCTATTCGTCTCCCGCCTTCACGGTCGAGTGCGTCTCGCAACGCAATGCATGAATTTCGGTCTACATTGAACCATTCGTCCTGATTGCCATTGCGCAGAAAACGTCCTGGCGAAAGAACCGCGTCGACACCGTGCTCGACGGCAAATCGAGCAATTTGGCCAATTACATCACTTCTGGCGTCAGCAGAAAAATGTTCCGGTCGCAACGGACCTCCATCACCCGCCGATGCCCAAGGTGCGGATTTCACCTTCCCATCAAAACATGCGAGGACCGAGAGTTCCGCCGCGTCGGTATCGAGAACGATCTCCGTACGCGATGCCTTCAACGCAGTCATGAGCTCTTTTTGGAACTTCAGCATGGACGCGGCGACGACTACTCGGCGCGCCGGTACGCGTCCCTCATCATGCAATGTCTCAAGAGGGCGATAGACTGGTACGGCCGATTCGCAAGTAAGGGGCAATCGGTTGGGACGGAACCTGAATGCTCGGCATTGGCAGGATTTTGGCGTTTATCAAGCTGCCCTAGCGTGGAATTAACGTTTTCATTGCATGAAGTGTATAATATGAAACATAAATGTCAACATCGAAATTCGCTCGCATCGAACATTCGGCATCCAAACGTGCGAGCCTAAGCCATGAAAGACAAGGGCCGCCCGGTGGGGCGGCCCTTAGTGGTTTGCGCGGTGTAACGCGACTCAGTCGCCGGCGTCGGCCATGAGCTTCTCGGCGAGCGCCTTCTTGGCGTCGGCGTCGAGCTTCTTGATCTCGTTGTCGAGCACGCGCTGGTTCACGGAAGTGTTCCAATAATCGAGCGAATCGAAGCCCAAGAGCGCCGACTTGCCGACGAACTGGCGCAGCACCTCGTTCGACGGGCCCATGACCCAGCCCGCCTTGGCGTCGCGCAGGTAGCGCTCGATGCCGAGGCCGGGCTTGTAGCCGGTGCCGCCGCAGGCGTGCAGCATCTTGTCCGAGACGTTGGCCACCGTTTTGGCGGCGGTGAACTTGAGCATCCACATCCAATGCAGCACGCTCGCGCGCGGCAGGTTGCCGACGTCGTCGGCATGGATCGACCAGTCGCAGCCGTTGGTCAGGTCGTCCATCGCCTTGGCCATCTGGTAGTTCATGGCGCGCGCGGCGTTGGTATCGATGATCGCCTCGCCGACGTAGTCCTGGATCGTCGGGTAGTCGCACACCCGCATGCCGACGTCGACGTGCTTCTTGGCCGTGGTGTGACGCTTGGTGATGTCGATCATGCCGAGCGAGATGCCGTTCCAGCAGGCCGACGAGCACATCAGGAAGAACGGATCGACCGCCTCGTCGTTCGACGACGCGCCGTCGCCGACCGGGCCGACCATGCGGTCGGCGGGGATGACGATGTTGTCGACCAACAGCGTCCCCGACTGGTTGCCGCGCAGCCCCATGCCGTCCCATTTGGCGGGCTCGGCCTTGACCTCGTCGCCCATGATCATGAAGCACGACAGGTTCGAATAATCGCCGTCGAAGTCGGGGCTGGTGGTCTGTACGATGTACCAGTCGGCGAAGCCGCCCGAGGTCGTCCACGACGACTTCTTGAGCACCTTCCAGCCGTCCTCGACACGCTCGGCGCCCGACGAGAAGGGATACCAGAAGTGGCCGCCGGTCTCGGGGTCGGAGTACGACAGCGTGCCGATGAAGACGTCCTTGTCGAGCCGCTTCATGACGTCCTGAATGGTCGGGTTGCCATGGGCGCGCAGCATGGCGGCGGCGACCGCGCCGATGTGCATGGTGTAGCACATCGCGGTCGAGGCGCAGCCGTAGCGCGCGATGGTCTCGACCGCCATGGTGGCGCAGACATGGTTCTCGCCGAGGCCGCCCCATTCCTTGGGCACCAGAAGACCCATCAGGCCGAGCGAGGCGAGCGCCTCGAAGTTCTTGCGCGGGAAGATCAGCTTCTTGTCGCTCTCGACTGCGTTGTCGCGGAGCGTGGTCTGGCAGAGCTTGATCAGTTTGGCCTGCAGCTCCTGCTGCGCCGGGGTGAGCAGCCACTGCGGATCGTATTCGAACCCCAGCCCCCAGAACTCCTCGGACCCCCACATCTTGGTATCAGTCATGGTCTCCCCTGAATCTGCTTGTTCTGGCCGCCGATCGGCGGCGTTGTCTCAAGGGCGGGATGTTAGAGCATGCCAAAGGACCGGAGCAAGCGCGTCGCCATCTTCCCAGAGTCCGCTTGACAGCCTCCGTGCCAGCCGATATCCGTTGAAGCAATGAAAATCGACCGCGCGTAACGCGGCCGCCCGCTTATCCGCGCCAAGCCGCGGGGAGCGGATCATCGGACCAGGGAGGGAACCGATATGACGACACGACTGAGCCGCAGGAAATTCATCGCCACGACCGCCGCCGGCGTCGCCGCGGCGAGCGTCGCGCCGAAGCCCGGCTTCGGCGCCAAGACGGTCAAGATCGGCTTCAACGCGCCGCTGACCGGCGAGGTCGCGGCCTGGGGCCTGCCCGGCCTCAACGGCTGCGAGATCTGGGCCGAGCAGGTCAACGCGGCGGGCGGCGTCGACATCGGCGGCGAGGCGCATATGGTCGAGCTGGTGCCGTTCGACAACGAATACCTCAGCGACAAGGCGCTGCAAGGCGCCAAGAAGCAGGTGCTCGAGGACGACGTCAAGATCATCCTCATGCTGGGCGGCACCGACGCCGCCGGCGCGGTGCCCTGGCTGACGCGCAAGAAAATTCTGTCGACGACGCTGTTGCCTTCCGACCTGTCGCCCGAAACCAAGTATCACCTGGCGCCCTGCGAGGTGCACCCGATCTACAACGTGACCGGCGTCGAGTGGCTCGCCGAGAACAACCCCAACCTCAAGACCGCGGCGATCTGCGCCCAGGACGACGAGCTCGGCCGGCCCTCGGTGGCGACCTACCGCGCGGCCTTCGAAGCGGCCGGCATCGACGTCGTCTACGACAAGTTCTTCGGCATCGACACCGCCGACTTCGCGCCGATCGTCACCGCGATGCTGGCGACCAAGCCCGACATCCTGTGCCTCGATACGGCTTACGCCGACTTCGTCAACCTGATCACCGAACAGGCCTTCCTGCAGGGCTTCAAGGGGCAGATCATCTCCTGCACCTTCGATTTCTATCCGCAGGTCATCGAGAAGACGAGCGCGGAATTCTGCGAGGGCTTCGTCTTCCAGTTCCCCGATTTCGACGACGCCGCGCTCAACGATCCCAAGATCACCTTCAAGAACCCCGGCGCATTCTTCAAGACCTACAGCGAGCGCTATCCGGGCACCTGGTCGGCGGTCTCGTGGGAATACGTCTCGATCCTCGATCTGTGGAAGATCGCCGCCGAGACGGCGGGCAGCGTCGAGCCGCTGGACGTCCTCGCGGCGATGAAGCAAGACGGCACCGGCGACCACGCGTTCGGCAAGTCCAACTGGTGGGGCAAGGAGCTGTTCGGCGTCGACAACGCGTTGGTCGGCGACTGGCCGGTCGTGCAGATCCAGAACGGCAAGGCCAAGATCGTCGCGTTCAAGAGCATCCCGGCGTGGTGGGACAAGAACAAGGACATCATGATCAAGCACTTCGAGGCGCTCGGCGAGATGTGGTACCAGCGCAGCTAGCCCTGAGGGCCGGCGTCCGAGCCTGGTCCGTCTCGAGCGTCGAAATGACGAGAACCGGGGCGCCGCGCGCTCCGGTTCTTTTCATATAATGCGGTGACAAAAACGTGTCCGATCTCGTTTTACAGACCATCGCCAACGCGCTCGTCGCGAGCAGCTTCGCCGCCGTCATGGCGGTCGGGCTGGTGCTGATCTTCGGCGTCATGAAGGTCATCAACTTCGCCCATGGCGAGCTCTACATGGTCGGCGCCTATTCGGTCTGGTATCTCTACGCGACGCAGGACTGGCCGTTCCTCGTCGCGGTCGCCGCCGCGATCATCCTGGTCGCGGTGATTGGCATGATGATGGAACGCGCCCTGTTCCGGCCGATGCGCGGCAACCCGCTGGGCGGGCTGATCATGTCGGTCGGCGCGCTGTTCATCCTCCAGGTGCTGGCCGCCGACTTGTTCGGCGTCGGCCTGATGAAGCACATCCCGCCGGCCTATCCGGGCACCGTCGAGCCGTTCGGCATGGCGGGCGTCGCGGTGCCCTGGCAGCGCATCGTGGTGATCGCCGCCGCGCCGCTCATCCTTGGCGGGCTGTGGTTGTTCCTGCACCGCACGCGGACCGGCTGGGCGTTGCGCGCCTGCGCCCAGGACCCCGAGACCGCCGCGCTGCAGGGCATCGGCATCGACAAGACCTCGCTGTTGGCGATGGCGATCGGCGGCGGGCTGGCGGGCGCCGCGGGTGGCATCATGTCGCCCTTGGTGCAGGTCGATCCCTATATGGGCCACGGCGCCATCATCACCGCCTTCATCGTCATCATCGTCGGCGGCATCGGCAGTCTCGAGGGCGCCGTCATCGCGGCCTTCGTCTACATGTTCTTCCACACCTTCGTGACGACCTATTTCGACGGCACCATCGCCAGCATCCTCGGGCTGGTACTGATGCTGCTCGTGCTCGTGATCCGGCCCCAGGGCCTCTTGGGCACGCGCGAGAAGGTCTGATGGGCAGCCTCGATGCCAGGCTCGTCAGAACCGCCGGCGTCGTCGCGCTGATCGCCCTGATGATCGCGCTGCCCTTCTTGGTCAGGCCCTACCTGCACAGCGTGCTGATCGGGCTCCTGGTCAACGTCATCGTCGTCGTCAGCTACCGGCTGATCACGACGACCGGCGAATGGTCGCTCGGCCATGTCGTCATGATGGGCGTCGGCGGCTACGCCAGCGCGCTGCTGATGAAGCAGTTCGGCTGGACGTTTTGGGCCAGCGTGCCGGCGGGTGGGGCGATCTCGGCGCTGATGGCTTATCTGTTGAGCTTCCCGCTGTTCCGCATGAAGGGCTTCTACTTCCTGATCGGCTCGTTCGCGGCGGGCGAGGCGATCCGACTGACCTGGCAGCGTTTCCGCGACCCGTTCGGCGGCGCCGGCGGCCTGAACAACCTGTTCCCGCCGCTCCTCGAGGTGCCCGGCCTCGGCGAGATCGACCTGCTCGAAGACATCCCCTATTACCAGCTCACCCTGGCGGTCACCGTGGTCTCGCTCTTGCTCATGTACCGGCTCGAGCGCTCGCGCGTCGGGCTGACGCTGCACGCCATCCACTGGCAGGACGCGCTCGCCGAATCGGTCGGCGTCGACACCCGGCACTACCGCACGCTCGCCTTTGTTACCGCGTCGTTCTTCGCCGGCATCGCGGGCGCCCTCTTGGCCCATCACCTGGGCACCATCAACCCCAACCAGTTCTCGCTCTCGATCATGCTCTACGTGCTGGTCTGGGTCATCGTCGGCGGCGCCGCGAGCTTCGCCGGGCCGATCATCGGGGTCGCCGTGCTGACCATCGTCGACACGTCGCTGCGCGGCCTGCCGGCGGTCGGCGAACACCGCCCGCTGATCTATGGCTTCATCCTGATTTTCACCATGCTTTTCCTGCCCGACGGCCTCGAGACGCTGCCCGCCAAGCTCAAGGGCTGGCTCCTGCGGCTGCGCCGTGGCGCGGCCTCCTAAGGGGAAGCCCCATGGCCGGCGAGGACAAGCTCTACGACCGCTACGACGACTCGGTGGTGATCGTTTCCGAGCTGATCTTCGGCGCCGGCCACATGTCGCCCGGCGGGCCCGAGAGCGTGCGCGCGATCGTCGAAGGCCTCGATCTCGCCGGCAAGACCGTGCTCGACATCGTCTGCGCGATCGGCGGCATCGACGTCCAGCTCGCCTCCGAGTTCGACTGCCGCGTCGTCGGCGTCGACATCGAGCCCGGATTGGTCGACATCGGGCGCAAGCGCATCGAGGCCGCCGGCCTCGCCGACCGGGTCGATCTGCGCCTCGTCGAGCCCGGCCCGCTGCCCTTCGACGACGCCGCCTTCGATGTCGTCTTCGGCAAGGACAGCTGGCTCCTGATCGACGACAAGCCGGCCTTATTCGCCGAGCTGCACCGCGTTCTCAGGCCCGGCGGCAGCATCGCGGCGAGCGAATGGATGGGCGACGGCGCCCCGCCCAGCGCCGACATGGAAGCCTATTTCGAACTGCGCGGCATGGCCTATCACCTCGAGACGGCTGGATCCTACGATGCCATGCTGCGCGCGGCCGGCTTCACGGACATTACGGTTGCCGACACCTCGGACGTGCGCCGCGGCCAGCCGCGCGCGTGTTGCGACGCCATGGCGGGGCGCCTGCGCGGGCCGATGATCGCGGCGATCGGCGCGGCCCGGCACGAAGGCTTCCTGACCCAGTGGCGCGCGCTCGCCGGTCTGTTCGAGTCCGGCGAGCTGCGCGCCGGCCACCTACGCGGGGCGAAACCAAATTAGAGGGTCTTATCGGAGCGAAGCGCTTCGACGCTTCTGCCAAACGGTCGGGCGCCGCATAGGCCGCTGACCTGTACGCCGTTTCCGCGACACAAGCGCGGCAGGCACATATCTGAGAACGGCAGAGCAATAATCCCCCACTGAAGCGGCCGGTCGATCCGGCTGCGGCGGACCAAAATGGGACCGCGTATAGCCTTCTGTCAGGGTTGCTCTGACTGGAAGGCGGGGGGGATGTATCGGGTGGAGTTGTACGCACGGGTTCGGCGGGCGTGTCATGTCGAGGGGATGAGCACCCGCGAGGCCTCGCGGGTGTTTGGTGTAGACCGCAAGACGGTCCGTAAGATGCTGTCGTTCTCGGTGCCGCCAGGGTATCGCCGAAGCGCGCCGCCGAGGCGGCCAAAGCTGGGTCCGTTCACGGGAATCATCGATCGGATCTTGGAAGACGATCGGACCAGCCACCGCAAGCAACGGCACACTGCGAAGCGCATCTTCGACCGCCTCCGGGACGAGTACGGTTTCACGGGCGGCTACACCATCGTGAAGGACTACGTTCGTGAGCAGGGGCTTCGGTCGCGTGAGGTGTTCGTGCCACTCTCCCATTCCCCCGGTCACGCCCAGGCGGACTTCGGCGAAGCGATGGCGGTGATCGGCGGCGCGTTACGGAAGATCCACTTCCTTGCCTTCGACCTTCCCCACAGTGATGGTTGCTTTGTTGCGGCCTATCCGGCGGAGACGACCGAAGCATTCTGCGATGGCCACAACGCGGCGTTTGCCTTCTTCGGCGGCGTCCCCCGATCCATCCTGTACGACAACACCAAGCTGGCGGTTGCCCGGATCCTGGGCGATGGGAAGCGGCAGCGAACGCGCGTCTTCACGGAGCTTCAGTCCCACTATCTGTTCGAGGACAGGTTCGGCCGGCCGGGCAAGGGCAACGACAAGGGCAAGGTCGAGGGACTGGTCGGCTTCATCCGGCGGAACTTCCTGGTCCCCGTCCCGCGTGCCGAGAGCTTCGCGGCCCTCAACGATGCTCTCGCCGAACAGTGCCGCCGGCGCCAGGCGGCGCGGCTGCGGGGCCACAAGGAGACCATCGGCGAGCGTCTCGAGCGGGATCGTCAAGTTCTCTTGCCATTGCCGCCTGCTCCCTATGATGCCTGCGATAAGCGCCCTGGACGGGCGAGTTCGCTGTCGCTGGTGCGTTACCGCAGCAACGACTATTCCGTGCCCGTGGCCTACGGCCACCGTGAGGTGCTCATCCGGGGCTACGTCGATGAGGTGGTGATCAGCTGCGGGGCCGAGGTGATCGCCCGGCACCGCCGGTCCTACGACAGCGAGGACCTGATCTTCGACCCGCTGCATTACCTGCCCTTGATCGAGCAGAAGATCGGCGCCCTCGACCAGGCCGCGCCATTGGCGGGCTGGGACCTGCCCGAGGCCTTCATCACTCTGCGGCGGCTCCTCGAAGCTCGTATGGGCAAGGCAGGCAAGCGCGAGTACGTCCAGGTGCTCCGTCTACTGGAGACCTTCCGGCTCGAGGAGGTCGAGGGTGCGGTCGGCGACGCCCTGCGGCTCGGCGCAATCGGCTTTGATGCGGTGAAGCACCTGGTACTGTGCCGCATCGAGCGGCGGCCGCCCAGGCTCAACCTCGACGTCTATCCGTATCTGCCGCGCGCCCGGGTCGCGATGACGTCCGCCAAGTCGTACATGAGCCTGCTGTCGGGGCTCGGCGCATGACCGACACACCGCAAGTGCTGCTCGCCCACCACCTCAAGACGCTGAAGCTGCCGACCTTCCTGCGCGAGTACGACAAGATCGCCCGGCAGTGCGCCTCGGAAGGCGTCGATCACGTCCGCTACCTGTTGAGACTCGCCGAGCTCGAGCTGATCGACCGCGAGCGCCGCATGGTCGAGCGGCGCATCAAGGCGGCGCGCTTCCCCGTGGTCAAGAGCCTCGACAGCTTCGACTTCAAGGTCATCCCCTCGCTCAACAAGGCGCTGGTCCTGGAGCTGGCCCGCTGCGAGTACATCGAGCGCCGCGAGAACCTCATCGCGCTCGGCAACAGTGGGACCGGCAAGACCCACATCGCCCTCGGTCTCGGCCTGGCGGCCTGCCAGAAGGGCCTCTCGGTCGGCTTCATCACCGCCGCCGCGCTGGTCCACGAACTCATCGAGGCCCGCGATGACAAGCAGCTGCTGAGGTTCCAGAAGAAGCTCGCCACCTACAAGCTTCTGATCGTCGACGAACTCGGCTTCGTGCCGCTGTCGAAGACCGGCGCCGAGCTGTTGTTCGAGGTGTTCAGCCAACGCTACGAGCGGGGCTCGACCCTGGTCACCACCAATCTGCCCTTCGACGAATGGACCGAGGTGTTCGGCTCCGAGCGCCTCACCGGCGCGCTCCTCGATCGCCTCACCCACCACGTCAACATCCTCGAGATGAACGGTGACAGCTACAGGCTCAACCAGAGCCGCAGGCGTCAAACCCCGACTGCTAACTGAACCGACCACCCAGCCCACGCTTGACCCCGTGGGCCCACAGGTCCCTCCCGCGCGCGCCGCCGCGTCAGCCTGTTGAGGGCACGCCGCGTCGCGCGCGGGGCCCTCCCGTGGACTACGGGGACAAGCCCGCAGCCGCCAAGCGGTCCCTTCTTACACCGCCGAGGTGGTCCCTTTTTGCTCCGCCATTGACACAAACAACGGAATACACCTTAACCGCGCTGCCAAACTGTCCAACAAAGTGGGACCACCTCAGTTGGCTTCGCCGTGCCAATAGACTTTGAATTGACCGCCATGGCGTTTTGTTAACAGTTGATCGAGTATCGAGTTTCGCGAATGGGTGTTGGTGAGTCGGAAGAAGACGATTCCCCCATAGTCGGGGGATGTTCCGAGAAGGTAGGAAAACAGCATGGACAGGGCCTGCTCGACGCTAGCATAGGCCTGGATTGCCCGAGCCCGCCAAACATGTAACTCTATGGCATTGGATGGCTGCTGGGTTAGATCAAGAGTTGTCATGACCAGACCTCCCGATAAGTCGACAACCGAAGAAGTATCGTCCGTCCGCGAAGACGAGGTGCTCCGGCGGATGCTGAACACGCCGCCGAAGCTGCACAAGGATAAGCCGCAGGCACGGAAGCCTATGAAACTCAGTCCCGAGTGAGCCGCGCCCGGTCAGACTACCCCCAACAACCTACTTGCGTCTTGGTCCAGAACTCGGCAAGGTGTATCGCACCCGGTTCCTTGGACACAAGTTTGTCTCATGCGGCGGGCCTGAGTGACATCGCGGTGTGCCACGCCTGACGAGCTTGAGCGGGGCTCAGGTAGCCGTTCTTCTCCACGATCCACTGGGCATTGTACTGTTCGACGAACCCGCGGACGGCGTTCCGCAGCTCCGCGATGTTGCGGTAGATGCGGCCATGGATGATCTGTTCCTTGAGCGTGCGATTGAACCTCTCGGCGACGCCGTTGGTCTGGGGCTGTTCGACGAAGGCGTAGGACGGCTGGATGCCCCAGAACTTGATCTGGTTGGTGAAGTGGTCCGACAGATACTGGGAGCCGTGATCCATCCGCAAGGCCAGCCCCCGCGCCGCACCGGCGGAGGTCGAGGCATACAGCCTCGCAAGCCCCATGGAGATCGGCTGAAGGGCGGCGAAGCGGTCGCCTCGCTTGCACACATGCCAGCCGACGCACTCGGCGTTCCAATGCTCGATGGCGGTGAATATCCAGCCCCAGCCGTCGTCCACCGTGAACACCCGAACGCCGTCCGTGCCCCACATGAGGTTGGGGGCATGGGTGATGATCTCACCGACATGGGGATTTCCGCCACGGCGGCGGCAGCGATGGGGCGAGAGCAGGTTGTTCTCGCGCATCACCCGGAGCCCCCGCTTGCGGGAAACACGGATGCCACGACAGACCCGAAGCCGAGCCCAGACCTTGCGGTGTCCCTCGCCCTCCCAGGGGGATGCCTCCAGGTCGGCCTCGATGGCCACCAGCAGAGCCTCGTCCGAGATCGAGGGCTTCGGTCCCCGGCGCTTTGCTGGTGGGCGCTCAGCGGTGGCCTGCTGCCGGGATTTCATGGCGTAGAACGAGGAACGGGCAAAACCCCAGGCCGCACAGACCCGCTGGAGGCCGTAGGCCAAACCCGTGCCGGGAGAGGTGGCGGCACTCATCGCCGCGACCTCCGCCGCCCCAAAGGGCCGGACGTCTCCGTCTTGGCCTCCAGCAGTTCCACCTGCATGATCAACTCCCCGATCCGCTTCATGGCGATGTCCAGTTCCGCCTTCACCGGATCGCCCTTGCGTTCCTTGAGCGAGGCATCGATCCCGGCGATCGCCTTCTCACGCCACTGCTCGAGCCGGAAAATCTCCACGCCCAACTGCCGCGACAAAAGTTCCACCGGCTCGCCACGCAAAAGCCGCAGGGCAACCTCACGCTTGCGCGTCACCGTCCACCGCTGGCCAAGTCCCAGCGGGCCTGCCGGCGAAACCTGGCCCGGGGAAAACGTGGACGAGCCAAGCTCGCCCTCGTTTACCACAGGCCCATCAACAGCAACTTTGTTCTCAAAATTGTCGGTCATGTTCCGGTCCTCCTTGGACACTTCGATTAAGCCAATTCTGTGTCCAAGGAAATCGGGTCCGACTCAAGAACTCGGCAAGGTACGGTGTCTGAACTTCGGAGTTGGGTCGTATGGGGGTGGGCGGAAAATCCGGGGCGTCGGCTGCACAACAGCGCCCGCAGGACATTGAATTCCACTACATAAAGAGCAATCTATTCCGTGCTATTCATGCGGACGGCGCGTATGGCGGTGTCACCGCGCGAGGATACATCCATTTGAGCTTCAACAACGAGCGCCGCGCCATTCCCAGGCGCACTATCCTATCTTTGGATGCGGAAACGCAAACGTCACGAGAAACAGTCATTGAAACGCGTGAGGGGGTAGTTCGAGAGCTTGAAGTTGATGTTCTTATGGATGAGGTGTCGACGGCGGAGTTGATCGATTGGCTCAAGGCCAAGCTCGATCAACTGCGCGCTGTGAAGAAACTTTCCAGAGAGTTGCAGGGACAAAAGGAAGAATGACCGACCGACAGGAAATATCGCCAACCGGTTCAGGCGACGCAATTTGGTGGGATTTACCTGGGCTTGGCCCATCTTCTCGCGGCGCAACGCGTCAGTATGAGGGCGAATCACACGCAGAGGAACCAACCGCCGCCACTCGCCCAGCTGATTACCCGCGGTATTTGCCGGCATTGGTGATTATGGCGGCGGCTGTATCGCTAAGTGGGTTTGTGCTATCCATAGTGAGCGGCGCAATTTGGCCTGTGGCGATGTTGGTAGTAGGCCTATTGATGCTTTGGCTCTTGGCGCTGTCCGCACGGCGAGCAGTAGCTCGCGCGCGCTGGCGCGTTGATCTTGACGTTTGGCAGGGAATACATTGGACGGGTGTGGGTCTGGTATGGAAAATCTAAGTCATTGATTTAGTGCGTTTTTTGTATCGAGACGAACGGCCGAAATCGGCTATTCGTGACAATGGGCCGCTCCAAGGCAGGATTTTGTCACGACGGCAGGGTCGAGCAGGGGAAGGTGGGAACGCTCCGCACCGCCAGAAGCGGTACGATGCCGTGTCTCGAAACCCAACATCGGGAGCATTCCCATGGCAGTATCCCCGCCTCCGGCGCCTTCGTCCATCGATCTTTCCGGCCTGCCTCCTCGGGTCGTCGAGGCGGCCGCCCGGGTGCTCGCACTGTGTCGCGAGGAGCTTCGTTCCGAGCCGCGCCCCGAGGCGCCCGAGGAGGTCGAGTTGCGGGTGCGTGAGGCCACGAACGAGTTCGCTCGCGATGTCATGGGCGCCGTCATCGAGAACCGGGACGATGGCGCTTCCCGGATCGAGCGGGACGGGCAGAGCTGGTTCCGGGTCGCGGTGACGCCGAAGACGATCATGACCTCGCTCGGTCCGGTGACCTACCGGCGAGCGCGTTACCGCAGCGGCGCGAGCGGGGCATCGCCGGTGCCGGTCGACGAGAGCCTGGGCCTCGTCGACGATTACCTGACGCGGCCGGCGGCCGAGCTCGGTCTGCTGATGATGGGTCACTGCACGGCCCGGGAAGCGGCGGCGTTCTTTGCGAAGACCGGCGCCATGACGCCGTCGGTGAGCACCCTGCAGCGCCTGACCCTGAGCATGCACGAATGCTGGGAGAGCCTCGGCCCGGAGACGCTGGGCAGCATCCGTGAGGCCGAGGGCATACCGCAGGACGCGACCACCGCCTCGGTCTCCCTCGACGGCGTCATGGTGCCGCTGAGACCCGGCGAGGACGGTCGCGCCAAGGCCTCCTGGCGCGAGGCTGCCTGCGGCACGGTCTCCTTCCACGACGCCGAGGGCAAGCGCCTGAAGACCCTCTATCTCGGCCGCATGCCGGAGAGCGGCAAGCTCACGCTGAAGGCGCAGCTTGCAAGCGAAGTCGCACACATCAGGCGAGCACGCCCCGAGATCGGGATCGTCGCTATCGCCGATGGCGCCGCCGACAACTGGACCTTCCTGGAGACCCTGTCGCCCGAAACCGAGGTGATCGACTTCTGGCATGCTTGCGAACATCTGCAAACCGCGTCCGACCATGCCGTGGCGCCCGGCTGGTTCGAGAAGTACCGCGAGATCCTCCGTCACGATCCCCGTGGCGTCGCCAAGGTGATCCGGGCGCTGCGCCACCTTCGCGATGCCGCCGCTGCGCCGGACCGGGCCGAGACCGAGCGGGAACTCGCCTTCTTCCGCAAGCATCGCCATCGCATGCGCTACCACGCCCTGAAGGAAGAGGGCATCGCCATCGGCTCAGGCGTGGTCGAAGCTGCCAACAAGACCCTGGTGACACAGCGCATGAAGCGCTCCGGCATGCGCTGGCGGATCGTCGGCGGACAGGCTGTTCTGACCTTCCGCGCCCTGATCAAATCCGGCCGCTTCGAGCGGGCATGGAAGGCCCTGATCAGCGCAACCGACACACCGGCCAACGACAACATCAGTCCACGTGCAGCAGCCATGGCAATCGCTGCCTGAACTCAACGAACCAAGCCGCAGACATCACTGCCATGCGAGACTCGCACCCCATTGGACCCCGACGACATCATCAAGCTCGCCTCTTCCAGTGGGCCGTACGTCGCCGACAGCCTGATTGTCTCGTTGGGCGTTCTCGTTGGTCGCAGCGCGCCGGTCGTCTTGGATGAATTCCAGGTGTTATGGGCGGTCATTGCCACCCTTGCGGTGGCGCTTGGCTTGTATCGCATCTTAGTGCGCGGCAGCAAGGGCGGCTCGTCCGGTATCAGTGTTCTTGCCTGACTGGAATCAGCCCCTATTGGAATCTTTCACGTAAGCCAGCCAGCGGATCAGGCGTAGCGTCGCTTGGCGCTTCTGGGCGTCACGCCCCTGCGTGAGTCCGCCGATATGTCAGGCGCTTGCCGGTGATACCGCGTAGCGCCTCTGTGGCGCGTTCGGCGTCCATCACGTCGCGCGTGTTGTAGCGGAAGTCGAACTCGCCGAGATAGCGCTTGAGGTGCTTCTGGCTGACGTGCTGGTACACGCCATTGATGCCGCGCTTCATGATCTAAAAATAGTTCTCGACGGTGTTGGTGTGCCAGAACTTGCCGCGCACATACTCGTTAATCGAGTGATTGACGTGACCGTGGCCCGCGAACTCGCGCCCGACCTTGATGTACTGGCCGGCTTCATCCGTCATCAGGTATGACTTGCGGTCGATCTGGGTAACGAGGATGGGGCGTAGCGTCTTGGCGTTGACGCCAGGGACGTGGAACGAATGAACGCGACCCTCGCGCTCGACCAGTGCGAACACGGCCTCTTTCTTGGGCGGGGGTCCATAGGCGCTGTTCCTGGCCTTGCCGCCGACGAACGTCTCATCGGCCTCGACAACCTTGTTCTCGCCACCGACAGGGCCGGACAGGTCGGGGTTGTCGCGCATGGCTTCACGAATGCGATGCGCCATGAACCACGCGGTCTTGTACGTGACGCCCAGCATCCTATGAAGCTGGTGCGCCGACATGCCTTTCTTGCTCGCACAGATCAGGTGATTGGCGAGCAGCCACTTATGAAGCGGAACCTTGGAACGCTCGAACAACGTGCCGACAGTCACGGTGAACTGCTTGCGGCAGTCGGCGCAGAACCACAGACCGGGACGTGCCGACTTGCCCTTGATGCGATGCGCGTTATCAATGACGCCGCAGTGCGGGCAGATCGGGCCGTCAGGCCAGCGAATAGCCTCTAGATGCTTGCGAGCGGCGTTGACGTCGTTGAAGCGTTTGGCGGTTATGTCGTACATGGCGCATCTCCTTGCTATCTATAAGGTAATGCGTCCTGTGCGTTTGTCAAGTATATAGTCGCCCTTGGTAGGGCGCGACAGGTTGGTGACGATGAAACCGACACGGGGAACCAGGTCGCCGGGGTGCCACTCCACTTTGGCCACGACACGGCGCTTCTTGTTCCACGATCCGGCCTGATAGCTGAAGCTGGCGTGGAAACGGCGAACATGGTCGGGCGGGCGACCGACAGGTCGCGTAAGCAGATGGGCAATGTTCCGCTGGAGAATCACGTTCGCTTTGAGGCGGATGACGTAGAGTAATCCCTCAGCTTCGAGATATTCGTATATCTCCGGTGAGGCGAAGGCGGCATCGCCACGAAAATACAGCCGCAGCTTCCTTTCCTTATAGCGCATCACCACCGGCTCCAGAACATTCCGCCACCGTCGGCACTGTGAACATTACCGGGGCGCAGGGAACATCTCTCCAAGTCGCCGAACTGGTTGAACACGAACAGCGGATGATAGCAGGAACACCCGAAGTGCCCGTTGTAGGCCGTGCCCTCCTGATCGCCATGGGTCGGGCTGACGGAGCTATCCATGTCGAGAATGATCATATTCGGCGGATGGCGGTCATGAACCTTGTCGATCCACACCCCGTTCATGTCGGCCAAGGCTTCAACGTTCTCGTCGGTGGCCAATAGCTCCGTCTCGAAGCGTCCCATCTGGCTGGTGGAAGCGGCCTGTCTTTCGATGGCCTTGCCGCCGACAATCCAGCGCATGGCGGGATCACGACCCAGACGATCGGCATCGTTCACATCGTCATAGCCGCCAAGACGGCCAAAGACGGACTGAAGGAACTGCTCCGTTATGCCGTGCCATCCGTTCTTGCCGGTACGGCTGTCGTGGAAAACACCCTCGGCCATCTCAGTCAGGCCGAGGGCATCGTCAAGCTCCCGGTAGGCGAGCAACCCGGCATCAGAGGTGATCTTGGAACCGTGGAATTCAAGCTTCAAGCGACGGTCAAAAACGACCCGAAGGCACCCCTGTTTCGATTCACCCATCGGGTGTGCCATATCCGCCGCTCCATGCATGCTACAACTTCATGATTCTTATAGCAGAATAGCCTTCTCGCCGCACTGAATATCGACGCTACTTGGGAAATGCGGGATGAAGATGTTACCGAGTTCTCAATGCCTCGAAAGTCCGCTTCGGGTCCAGACTGTTCTCTAACTCGGGGGTTGGTTGTCAAGCTCTCCGTGACGTACCTGCCGGGTTCACTGTTCTCTCCGCGGTAGGGGCTCGGCCCTCCGCATGATGGCGTTGGAGGACGTTGGCGGATCAATGTGTGAAGCGCGCTTGCCTCGGTGAGGCATCGCAAAGCCTGGATCGATCTCGCCGACGCCGCCGTCCCGACAGGGACATCGGTTCTCTAACTCGGGGGTTGGTTGTCAAGCTCTCCGTGACGTACCTGCCGGGTTCACTGTTCTCTCCGCGGTAGGGGCTCGGCCCTCCGCATGATGGCGTTGGAGGACGTTGGCGGATCAATGTGTGAAGCGCGCTTGCCTCGGTGAGGCATCGCAAAGCCTGGATCGATCTCGCCGACGCCGCCGTCCCGACAGGGACATCGGTTCTCTAACTCGGGGGTTGGTTGTCAAGCTCTCCGTGACGTACCTGCCGGGTTCACTGTTCTCTCCGCGGTAGGGGCTCGGCCCTCCGCATGATGGCGTTGGAGGACGTTGGCGGATCAATGTGTGAAGCGCGCTTGCCTCGGTGAGGCATCGCAAAGCCTGGATCGATCTCGCCGACGCCGCCGTCCCGACAGGGACATCGGTTCCGCTCTCGCGGAATGCTTGGACGTTGTTTCCCTATGCGGCCGCCTCCTTGGTTGACCAGATGAAGTCCGTTCCATCACGCCACATGCGATGGAGGATGACCGCCAGCTTCCGTGCCACGGCGATCTTGGCCTTCTTGAAGCCGATGCGTTTCCACAACCTGTGACCCCAGGCCTTGAGCGCGCACCATCGCGGCACCCGGGTGAGCAGCACGCCGGCCGCCTCGAAGAGGTAGGTCCTGAGCATTCGATCGCCGCATTTGGAGATCCGCCCCGTCCAATCGACCTCGCCGGAAGCATGGCGGCGCGGCGTCAGCCCGATGTACGCGCCGACACTCCGGGAACGTCGGAAGCGGCTCGGCTCGTCGATCGCCGAGTGGAAGGCCAAGGCGGTGATCGGCCCGATGCCTGGAACCGTCATGGAACGTCTGCTGTCCTCGTCGTTCCGCGCCAGGCCCAGCAGCTTGCGATAGAGCGCGGCGATCTCTCGGCCGACCTTCTCGCGGACTTCCAGAAGGGGCCGAACGGCCTCCGACAAAAGACCCTGCCCGCCAAGCAGCTCTTCGACCCGGCGACGGAAGACATTGCCGCCCGCCTTGCCGATGACGAGGCCGAGGTTCTTGAGCAAGCCACGGATCTGGTTCTCGAGATCACGCTTGATCTTGACCAACTGGGCCCGGCTGTTCAGGACGGCCCGTATCTCGTGGCACGCCACGCTCTTGACTTGGACCTCCTTGTACCAACCGCACTGCATGATCCGCGCGATCCCGGCGGCATCGTTCCGGTCGCTCTTGTTGATCTGCATCGACAGCGCCGCCTTGGCATGACGCGCATCGATGCAGATCACCGGCAAGCCGAGCGCCCTGAGCTCATGCCACAGCCAGGTCGTCGTCGGACCGGTCTCCAGACCGATGCGCTTTGCGTGCGGCGCCGTTGTCCTGATATACGCCGCGATTGCCGCCGGCTCCGAGATCACCACGCCCTCGGACACGATCTCGCCGTTGTCATCGACCACGCAGATCGAGGTCTCCTTGAGCGATACATCCATTCCAACATACAGTTCCATAGCTGCTCTCCTGCTCTTTCAGTGTGCTCGCCCGGCCCATGCCGGTCGTTGCTACATTAAGGAGAGCAGTGCCCGATCCCCGAGTTACGCCATGTGTGAAAACGCCGGCGAATGCTACTAGCGAGGGAGTGTTCAGCATAATGTTCTAAATCACCCTATTATAAGATGTTGATTTTGTTGAACTTGAAAATTCGAGAATCCAGAGAAAATCACGCCAAGAGCGCTCGGGAGCAGTTTTCACACAGCCTGGGTCAACAGCAGACCTCGGCGGCGTCATCACGCGGTGTCCGCTTTCGAGCGGTAAGCCGACGTCGAACGCCTTGTCCCGCGATCCAGCGTCTTTAAGGTCTGCTAACGAGCGGGAAGCGGACGCCGACGATCAGCCTCTCGTATGTCTGCTCATAGCCATCACCAGACATGCGGCATGCAGAGCGAGTTTGATTCGCGGGCCGGAACGGATATTCTGAGGCGCGGAACCAGTGGTCTTGCGGGGAACGTCCGATGAAGACGTTCGTGCTTCCCGATCTCGGTGAGGGTCTGCACGAGGCGGAGATCGTCGCGTGGCACGTCAGCGCGGGCGACAGCGTCGTCGAGGACGACGTGATCGTCTCCGTCGAGACGGACAAGGCCGTGACCGAGGTGCCCGCCCCGTGGTCGGGGACGATCGCGCGGCTGTGCGCGGAGGTGGGCGACGTCATCAAGGTGGGCGACGCGATCGTCGCATACGCCGGCGACGACGACGACGATGGGGCCGTGCCGGAAGCGCGCCCGTCCGATGCGCGCTGGACGGTCGCCGGCGCCGGGACGCGCGTCGCCGCGCCGCAGCCGGGCGCGGGCGTCGCTGTCATGCCCGCCGTGCGGCTTCTTGCGGCAGAGTTCGACGTCGCGCTTGACGGTGTGACCGGCACCGGGCCCGACGGCGCGATCCTGGCGCGCGACGTCGCGCAAGCGGCCAAGACGCGCGCGACCCACGACACCGTTGCCGCCGGCGCCGAGCCGGGTGCCCCCGAGACGGTCGAGGAAGCGGCCGACTGGGAGCCACTGAGCGGGCCGCGCCGGACGATGGCGCGCAACATGGCGCGGGCGCATGCCGAGGTGGTTCCCGCCACGGTCCACGAGGAGGCGGACATCGGCGCGTGGGCTTCGGACGAGGACGTGACGGTGAGGTTGGTCCGCGCGCTGTTGGCCGGCGTCGCCGCGGAACCGGCGCTCAATTGCTGGTTCGACGCGCAAAGAGGCCGCCTGGTGCACGAGACGGTGGACGTCGGCATCGCGGTTGACACGCCGGCCGGCCTTTTTGTGCCGCCGCTTCGGGGCACCCAGGGCCTTGCCCCGAGCGCGCTGCGCGGCGAGCTGGACCGCCTCGTGTCGGGTGCGCGGAACCGTTCGCTTTCGGCGGGCGAGCTCAAGGGTGCGACGATCACGCTCAGCAACTATGGCGCCATTGCCGGGCTTCACGCGACGCCGGTCGTGATGCCGCCCCAGGTCGCGATCCTCGGCGCCGGCCGATCGCGCGCGCAGGTGATTGCCGGCGACGACGGGCCCGTCGTCGGCCGCGTGCTGCCACTATCGCTCAGCTACGACCATCGTGCCGTGACGGGCGGCGAGGCGGCCCGGTTCATCCGCGCCGTCGTCGCGGATCTGACAATGGCGGACTAGGCCCGGCGACGCGGCCGTGTCGCGTTGAAACTGAAACGTTGGAGGAAGATGCCATGGCCAAATATCACGTACGCAACGCCGATACCTACGGCCACGCCATAGGGATTCTGCTGCTCGACTACCGCGGACCGTTCATCCCCGGCGACGTCGGCAACGCGACGACCTACGACTACCCCGTGCTGTACAAGCTGGTTAAGGGGTTGACGCTCGACCGCGTCCTGGCGGGCGACCCGGAATGCGGCGCCGATATCGTCGAGGCGGCCAAGGAACTGGAGGAATTCGGCGTCCGGGGCATCTCGAGCGATTGCGGCTTCCTGGTGCAGTACCAGGCGTTGGTCACGCGGGCGGTCAAGGTGCCGGTCTTCATGTCGAGCCTGCTTCAGATCCCGTTCCTTTCCAAGATGTTCGATGCGTCGCGACCAGTCGGCTGCATCACGGCGACGCGCAAGAAGCTCGGCAACCGCGTCCTCGAACTGGCCGGCATAACCAGCGACATCAACGTCGTCGTCAAAGGCATGGAGGATTATCCCCATTTCAAGGAATCGATCCTCGAAGAGTGCGGCGATCTCGACTCGGAGGTGATCGAGCAGGAAACCGTCGAGGCCGCTCGCGAGCTCCAGTCGCGGCATCCGGACCTGGGCGCCATCGTGCTGGAATGCTCGCTCCTGCCGCCCTACGCCAACGCGGTGCAGGACGCGACCGGGCTGCCGGTCTTCGACTTCGTCACCATGATCAACTACTTCTACGAGGGCACGCACCGGCGGGCCTATCAGGGCTATTACTGAGCGCTGGCAAACGCGGAAGGCAACCGACCGATGATTGACGGTTCCGACAAGGTCGTCGCCGCCTTCGAAATCCGGCGGCGGCAATTCCTCGACATCGACGGCTCACCGGTCGCGGCGCTCCCGCCCTGCGCCGAGGATGCGGAATTCGCGCGCAAGCTCTATCGCGGCATGCTGTTCGCGCGCGCCTTCGACGCCAAATGCGTCAACCTGCAACGCACCGGCCGTCTCGGCACCTTTTCGACGGCGGCCGGCCAGGAGGCGGTGCCGATCGGGATCGCGTCCGCCATGCGCCGCGACGACGTGTTCGTCCCCGCCTATCGGGAGGGCTCGGCCCAGATCGCGCGCGGCGTCCGCATCGACGAACTGCTCACCTTTTGGGGCGGCGACGAGCGGGGCAACCGTTACGCCGATCCCGCGGTGGCGGACGACCTGCCGGTATGCATCACGGTCGGCAATCACGCGCTCCATGCCGCGGGCGTCGCGACGGCGCTGCAGATCAAGGGTGAAGACCGCGCCGCGCTTTGCGTCTTCGGCGACGGCGCGACGTCGAAAGGCGACGTCTACGAAGCGCTCAACGTCGCCGGCGTCTGGTCCCTTCCGGTGGTCTTCGTGATCGCCAATAACCAATGGGCAATCTCCACGCCGCTGAAACACCAGACCGCCGCCCAAACGCTGGCGCAGAAGGGGCTCGCGGGCGGCATCGAGGTGCTGCAGGTCGACGGCAGCGACGTCATCGCCGTCTATGACGCCGTGTCGCAAGCGCTCGAACGGGCGCGGGGCGGCGGCGGCGCCACGCTCGTCGAATGCTTGGCATACCGTCTCCACGATCACAATACCGCCGACGACTCGACGCGATACCGTGATCCGGAAGAGGTCGAACGACAGTGGGCGCATTGCCCGCTGAAACGCATGAGAGGATTTCTCGAAAGCAGGGGGTGGTGGGGCGACGAGCGCGAGGCGGCCGCGAAGGCGGCGATCGACGCCGAACTCGAGGCGGCCGTGGCTTCCTATCTCGCCAGGGAGCCGGACGGCGCCGCCGCCATGTTCGACCACCTGTTCGCGACGCTGCCCGCCGCCTACGCCGATCAGCGCGACGAGGCGATAAGGTATGAGGATGCCTGAACTGAATCTGGTTCAGGCCGTCAACCAAGCCCTGGCCCGAGCCCTCGAGGATGACCCGGCGGTCGTCGTGCTGGGGCAGGACATCGGCATTCACGGCGGCGTGTTTCGGGCGACCGACGGGCTCTATCAGCGATTCGGCGGCACGCGCGTGCGCGACACGCCGCTCGCCGAAACGGCGCTGGGCGGCCTGACGCTCGGCATGGCGACGCAGGGACTCAAGCCGGTCTGCGAGATTCAGTTCCTCGGCTTCATCTATCCGGTGCTCGACAACCTCGCCAATCACGCCTCGCGCATGCGCAACCGCACGCGCGGCCGGCTGACCTGCCCGATGGTCGTTCGCGTGACGCATGGCGGTGGCGTGCGCGCGCCCGAACATCATTCCGAGGCGCTCGAGTCGATGCTCGCGCATATTCCCGGGCTCAGGGTGGTCATCCCGTCTTCGCCCACGAAAGCCTATGGCCTGCTGCTGAGCGCGATCCGCGACCCCGACCCGGTGGTCTTCCTGGAGCCGACCCGGCTTTACCGCGCGTTCAAGGAGCCGGTCGAGGACGACGGCGCGGGGGCCCCGCTCGATCGCTGCTTCGTCGTCCGCGAGGGAACGGATATCACGCTGGTCGCCTGGGGCGCGATGATGAAGGAGACGTTGGAGGCGGCCGCGCTCCTCGAGGAGCGCGGCGTGTCGGCCGAGGTGATCGACATCGCGACGATCACGCCGTTCGACGCGGAAACCGTCATCGCATCGGTCGGCAGGACCGGCCGGTGCGTCATCGTGCACGAGGCCGCGCGGACTGCCGGCTTCGGGGCGGAGATCGCCGCAACGCTCGCCGAACGGGCGATACTGGCCCTCCTCGCGCCGATCGAACGGGTAACCGGCTACGACGTGGTCATGCCGTTGCCGCGGCTCGAGAAGCATAACATTCCCTCGCCGCAGCGAATATTGGCGGCATGCGAGCGCAGCCTGAGGTTCGGTTGAAGGCCCGGCCGATCGCCGTCACAGGCCGTCACATCACGCCGAAATCTCGAGTCATTCAAATTCCAACCCCGGTCGGGCAGGCAAGACTAACTCGCAATCGTCCAATGCAGCCCGCCGCGACTTCGGCTCGGGGTCCAGACTGTGTAAGAACGTTTGCTGCGTGATCTGTACGGCGCGTCTTTGGCTTCGATGATCCGTCGCGGCGGGTATTCCGGGATTAAGGATTTTCGCCACTCGTGCGGACCTGTCGGCCGGCTGGCGCCGGTGTGAGCTGCGATTTGGCCGGATATGGGCGCAATTTGCGGCGCAGAGAGGCCTATGCGGTCCTCATCGCCGCGATCAGCGGGTCGATGCCCGTGATGTTCATGACGCGCTTGAGATTGTAGGCCAGCACGTGCAGGGCCATCTCGGTCCTCACCCGTTTCAGCGTCTTCGTCTGGAAATGCGTCGCGCCCATCCAGGACTTGATGGTGCCGAAGGGATGCTCGGCCGTCTCGCGCCGCCGACGCATCGCCTCCGGGTGCTCGTCGAGCCGCCTCTCGACGGCCTCGAGAACATGCTCGTGCTGCCAGCGGGTGATGCGGCGCTGCTTGGCCGTGGTGCAGCGATGCTTGATGGCGCATCCCTGACAGGCGTTGGTCCAGTAGCGCCGCATGCTCAGCCCCCTCTCCTGGCTGGTGAAGCGGTAGACCAAACGCTCGCCGGCCGGGCAGCGATAGACATCGTCGGCGGCCAGATAGACGAAGTCCTGTTTGCCGAAGCGGCCCTTGGCCTTGGCTCCAGAGGTCAGCGGCTTAGGCAATGTGACGGTGATGCCGGCCTCATCGCAGGCCAGAATCTCCTTGCCGTTGTAGTAGCCGCGATCGGCAACGACATCCAACTCGTCGGTCTCCAGAGCCGCCTTGGTCCGCTTCGCCATGGCTGAGAGCTGGGCGCGGTCGGTGCCCTGATTGGTCACCTCGTGGGCGACGATCAGGTGGTGCTTGGTGTCGACGGCGGCCTGAACGTTGTAGCCGACCACGCCGGAACCCCGGCCGCTCGTCGCCATCGAGCGGGCATCGGGATCGCTCAGAGAGATCTGCTGGTCCGGGCTCGCACGCCGCTCGACTTCAAGCGCCTTCAGGCGCCGCATCTCCTCCTTGAGGATCGCGATCTTGTCGGCCAGACGAGTCGTCTTGGTCGTGCGCGCCAGCGACGGCTCTTGCCGGTCGGCGCTGTCCAACTGGTCCAGATAGCGCGCAACGCTCTCCTCGATCTGCGCCACCCGCCGCGCCATCTTGGCCCGCGTGAAGTTCCTGTCCCGGCTGTTGACCGCCTTGAACTTCGAGCCATCGATCGCCACGCTCGCCTCGGCGAACAGCCCGAGTTGCCGGCACAGCGCGACGAACCGGGCGCAGACCTTGCGGATCGCACGGCCGTTGTCCTTGCGGAAGTCGGCGATCGTCTTGTGATCCGGCGCCAGCCGGCCGACCAGCCACATCACTTCCACATTGCGCCCGGCCTCCCTCTCGAGCCGACGGCTCGACTGAACCCGGTTGAGATAGCCGTAGATGTAGAGCTTCAACAAATCGCAAGGATGATAGGCCGGCCTGCCGGTCGCCAGCGGCTCGACCCGGTCGAACCCGAGGCCGCCAAGATCGAGCTCATTGTCAATGGCGGAGCAAAAAGGGACCACCTCGGCGGTGTAAGAAGGGACCGCTTGGCGGCTGCGGGCTTGTCCCCGTAGTCCACGGGAGGGCCCCGCGCGCGACGCGGCGTGCCCTCAACAGGCTGACGCGGCGGCGCGCGCGGGAGGGACCTGTGGGCCCACGGGGTCAAGCGTGGGCTGGGTGGTCGGTTCAGTTAGCAGTCGGGGTTTGACGCCTGCGGCTCTGGTTGAGCCTGTAGCTGTCACCGTTCATCTCGAGGATGTTGACGTGGTGGGTGAGGCGATCGAGGAGCGCGCCGGTGAGGCGCTCGGAGCCGAACACCTCGGTCCATTCGTCGAAGGGCAGATTGGTGGTGACCAGGGTCGAGCCCCGCTCGTAGCGTTGGCTGAACACCTCGAACAACAGCTCGGCGCCGGTCTTCGACAGCGGCACGAAGCCGAGTTCGTCGACGATCAGAAGCTTGTAGGTGGCGAGCTTCTTCTGGAACCTCAGCAGCTGCTTGTCATCGCGGGCCTCGATGAGTTCGTGGACCAGCGCGGCGGCGGTGATGAAGCCGACCGAGAGGCCCTTCTGGCAGGCCGCCAGGCCGAGACCGAGGGCGATGTGGGTCTTGCCGGTCCCACTGTTGCCGAGCGCGATGAGGTTCTCGCGGCGCTCGATGTACTCGCAGCGGGCCAGCTCCAGGACCAGCGCCTTGTTGAGCGAGGGGATGACCTTGAAGTCGAAGCTGTCGAGGCTCTTGACCACGGGGAAGCGCGCCGCCTTGATGCGCCGCTCGACCATGCGGCGCTCGCGGTCGATCAGCTCGAGCTCGGCGAGTCTCAACAGGTAGCGGACGTGATCGACGCCTTCCGAGGCGCACTGCCGGGCGATCTTGTCGTACTCGCGCAGGAAGGTCGGCAGCTTCAGCGTCTTGAGGTGGTGGGCGAGCAGCACTTGCGGTGTGTCGGTCATGCGCCGAGCCCCGACAGCAGGCTCATGTACGACTTGGCGGACGTCATCGCGACCCGGGCGCGCGGCAGATACGGATAGACGTCGAGGTTGAGCCTGGGCGGCCGCCGCTCGATGCGGCACAGTACCAGGTGCTTCACCGCATCAAAGCCGATTGCGCCGAGCCGCAGGGCGTCGCCGACCGCACCCTCGACCTCCTCGAGCCGGAAGGTCTCCAGTAGACGGAGCACCTGGACGTACTCGCGCTTGCCTGCCTTGCCCATACGAGCTTCGAGGAGCCGCCGCAGAGTGATGAAGGCCTCGGGCAGGTCCCAGCCCGCCAATGGCGCGGCCTGGTCGAGGGCGCCGATCTTCTGCTCGATCAAGGGCAGGTAATGCAGCGGGTCGAAGATCAGGTCCTCGCTGTCGTAGGACCGGCGGTGCCGGGCGATCACCTCGGCCCCGCAGCTGATCACCACCTCATCGACGTAGCCCCGGATGAGCACCTCACGGTGGCCGTAGGCCACGGGCACGGAATAGTCGTTGCTGCGGTAACGCACCAGCGACAGCGAACTCGCCCGTCCAGGGCGCTTATCGCAGGCATCATAGGGAGCAGGCGGCAATGGCAAGAGAACTTGACGATCCCGCTCGAGACGCTCGCCGATGGTCTCCTTGTGGCCCCGCAGCCGCGCCGCCTGGCGCCGGCGGCACTGTTCGGCGAGAGCATCGTTGAGGGCCGCGAAGCTCTCGGCACGCGGGACGGGGACCAGGAAGTTCCGCCGGATGAAGCCGACCAGTCCCTCGACCTTGCCCTTGTCGTTGCCCTTGCCCGGCCGGCCGAACCTGTCCTCGAACAGATAGTGGGACTGAAGCTCCGTGAAGACGCGCGTTCGCTGCCGCTTCCCATCGCCCAGGATCCGGGCAACCGCCAGCTTGGTGTTGTCGTACAGGATGGATCGGGGGACGCCGCCGAAGAAGGCAAACGCCGCGTTGTGGCCATCGCAGAATGCTTCGGTCGTCTCCGCCGGATAGGCCGCAACAAAGCAACCATCACTGTGGGGAAGGTCGAAGGCAAGGAAGTGGATCTTCCGTAACGCGCCGCCGATCACCGCCATCGCTTCGCCGAAGTCCGCCTGGGCGTGACCGGGGGAATGGGAGAGTGGCACGAACACCTCACGCGACCGAAGCCCCTGCTCACGAACGTAGTCCTTCACGATGGTGTAGCCGCCCGTGAAACCGTACTCGTCCCGGAGGCGGTCGAAGATGCGCTTCGCAGTGTGCCGTTGCTTGCGGTGGCTGGTCCGATCGTCTTCCAAGATCCGATCGATGATTCCCGTGAACGGACCCAGCTTTGGCCGCCTCGGCGGCGCGCTTCGGCGATACCCTGGCGGCACCGAGAACGACAGCATCTTACGGACCGTCTTGCGGTCTACACCAAACACCCGCGAGGCCTCGCGGGTGCTCATCCCCTCGACATGACACGCCCGCCGAACCCGTGCGTACAACTCCACCCGATACATCCCCCCCGCCTTCCAGTCAGAGCAACCCTGACAGAAGGCTATACGCGGTCCCATTTTGGTCCGCCGCAGCCGGATCGACCGGCCGCTTCAGTGGGGGATTATTGCTCTGCCGTTCTCACCTCGATCAGACACCCAGGAGCCTTGGCGACGTTCGCCCCTTCGACACTGCGGAGGCGTTCCTGCTCTACGACGCCATCTTTGCTCCCACCGAACCGTTGCTCGAAGGTGTCCGCCACGTCTTCGTCGTGCCCGACGGGGCGCTACAGAGCTTGCCTGTTTGTGTCCTGGTGACGAAGGAGCCCGAGCACCGCGTGCGCAAGCTCGAGGACTACGCCGATGTGCCGTGGCTCGCTAAGCGGTATGCAATGACGGTGCTGCCCTCGGTGTCGTCGCTGCGCGCGCTGCGTCAGTTCGCCAAGGCGGCGCGGGCCACGTACCCCTTCGTCGGTTTTGGCGACCCGCTGCTCGAGGGCGATCCCGGTCGTGGGCGCGGTTTCGACGTCGCTGCCCTATTCACCCGTGGCGCGGTAGCCGATGTCGACGGTGTCCGCAAACTTCCACGCCTGCCCGACACCGCCGACGAGTTGCGGGCGCTAGCTCAGAGCCTCGGGGTCGAGGACGAAATGGTGTTCCTAGGCGAGCGAGCGACAGAGACATTGGTGCGCTCGGAAGACCTCTCCCGTTACCGCGTCCTCGCCTTCGCTACCCACGGCCTCGTCGCCGGTGATCTCAAGGGCGTCGCCGAGCCGGCGCTCGTATTTACGCCGCCGGAGACTGGGTCCGAGGCGGACGACGGGCTCCTCACCGCAAGTGAGATCGCCACGCTGAACCTCGACGCTGATTGGGTCATCCTTTCCGCCTGCAACACTGCTGCGGCCGACGGCACACCGGGGGCCGAAGGCCTCTCTGGGCTCGCCAAGGCATTCTTCTACGCCGGCGCGCGAGCGCTCCTGGTGTCGCATTGGTCAGTGGTCTCGGATGCAGCGGTCAAGCTTACGACGACAATGTTCGATGAAATGCGTGATGATCCCGACATAGGCCGCGCCGAGGCGCTGCGACGTGCAAGGCTCAAGCTGATGACCGACGTGGAGAAACCCTACTTCGCCCATCCCATGTTCTGGGCTCCATTCGTGGTCGTCGGAGAGGGCGGCGTACCGCAAGGGTAGTGCGAGGCGGCTCTCGCACGACCGTCGCCCGGATCAGCATGATCGCCATCGCCTGATGAGAGTTCCGATATGGGACCCATATCCACCTCCTCGGATGGGACCCGCTGGCTACCAGAAAAACCGACCTTGGAACGAGAGATCGCCGACATACAGCATGAACCTGATGGGACCCACCGCCGTCGCGATGTACCCCTCCCCCCGGGGTCCGAACATGTGCGGCCGATCTTGGTCCGATTGCCTGGCCTCCAACTTGACGCCCAGATCACCAGTCGAGCGGTGGCATCATGGGAAACCAGAGAGGATTGCAGCCACCGAGGGCCGCGAGGGCGACGATGACCCGGTGACCAGCAACGCGATGATGATCCAATCACGCCCTGTCTTGTCCGTCATACGCCTCGCTCCCCCGTTTCGGCGCCGGCAGCGTGCCACGCTTCGGTAGTCGGGTCACGTTGAAGGCGTCGTCGAGCTCGTCATCCCGTTCCCATTGCGCGATGCGCTCGGCGATCGGCAGGATGCTACCATCACTCTCGCCTTCGCCGCCGTAGGCTTCGAGACCGTGGGCGATGCGCTCGATGGTGACAAGCTCCTTGAGCGCCGCCGTCAGGGACCGCGCGACCGCCGCCCTGGCCGGCAACGCCGCCGTCACCACGCGGTCAAGCCGATGCTGGATGCGGTTCAATCCCGACATATCCTCTTTGCCGTCGGCAATCGCCCGAAGGTCGGTCAGCAAGGTCTCCACCTCGGCAGCGCGTTCGTGTTCGGTCGACAGCTCGGTGAACAGCCTGCACACCAGCTCTTGAGCGCGTGCCACGATGGTACGGTGATCGCGCACCACCTCGGACTGGTCGCGGCCGGCGAGTGCCTGGAGCTCGTCGTCGGTCAGCGCGCGGGCGTGAAAGGGCGTCTTCGACGCGGCTGCTAGGCCGTCCACATCCCCAAACGACACATCATCGCCTTCAACCTGGTTGGTATCGCCAGGTTGACGGGGAGAGAATTCGCCGTGGTCGGTGAAGCTATCTGGCATGGTTCGTCGCTTCGCTCCCGATGATGTTTTGAGGTGAGGTGCCACCAGCCAGGTTCGCCGGTAGCTCGGTGGGTGAGACCGATGGAGTTTCAGCTTGGCGGCGTTCCTGGCTGGCGGCTGGCGCTTTTATCACGTCGCTAGGGGGTCCAGGGTGATCGTGCGCCATAGTCGTCTCGCGCGCGTTCCGTTCACAGCTCTACGAGGTGAGACCCAGCCCATACGACGTGAACCTAGTGGGACCCGCCACCGTCGCAATGTACCCTTCCCCCCCACCTGGTTCCTTATCGTCAGAGTCGGTTGGTCCAATCAGCATGGGGACATTAGCACGGATTGGGGCAATTCCCTACCCCGTTCCCTACCCAAGATCAAATTCTGGAGATTTGGGAACAGATAAGTCATTGATTTAATTGGTGGGCGCAGCAGGATTCGAACCTGCGACCCGCTGATTAAGAGTCAGCTGCTCTGCCAACTGAGCTATGCGCCCACCGAGGCCCGGCGATATATCAGAGCCTTTGTGCTTTGTCGATAGCCGCCCACGCGTCGCTGGTTCGTGTCAGTCGCGCGTGCCGTTGCAAGGCTCGGTGATCCTGATCGGCGAGACGCGAACTTCAATGTCAACGGCCTCGACTCGGGCCTGCACCGGTTCAACATCAGCGTCAGCCTCGACCGGGTCCCCCGGCGGCGTGGGCGGCGGCTTAGCGCTGGCGGCGTGAGCGGCGGCGGAGCGCGCTGCCGGCGACCGGCGCCTTGATCGCCGCGGCGACCGGGCCCAGCGCGTCCTCGATGGCATCGAGGTCGGGCGCGTCCACAGGTGCATAGCCCTCGATCGCGTTGACGATAGCCCTCAAATGCACCGGCGTCGCGCCGCAGCAGGCACCGATGATGCGCGCGCCCGAATCGCGCGCCATGCGGCCATAGCGCGCCATCACCTCGGGCGTGCCGTCATATATGATCTTGCCGTCGATGTAGTCGGGCACGCCGCAGTTGCTCTTGGCGACCAGCACATCGTCGGGCCCGGCGACACGCGCCAGGCCGGTCAGCACGTTGACCAACTCGGCCGGGCCGTTGCCGCAGTTGGCGCCGTAGGCGATCGGCGTCGGCGTGAGACCCTGGCAAAATGCCGCTGCCTGCGCCGGCGTCACGCCCATCATGGTGCGCCCGACGGTGTCGAAGGTCATCGTGCAGACCACCGGCAGGCCCGTCGTCGGGGCGCCGGCGGCGGCCGCGGCGACCTCCTCCTCGGACGACATGGTCTCGATCCAGATGACGTCGGCGCCGCCCGCCGCCAGCGCCTGGGCCTGGGCGGTGAAGGCCGCGACGCCGTCGGCCATCGACAGCGCGCCGAGCGGCGCGAACAGCTCGCCCGTCGGGCCGATATCGCCGGCGACGACAATCGGTCGGTCGGCCGCGTCGGCGACGCCGCGCGCGACACGCGCGCCCGCCTCGTTGAGCTCGGCGACCCGGTCTGCCATCTGGTGGAGCTTGAGCCGGTACGCGTTGGCGCCGAAGGTATTGGTCAGGATGATGTCGGCGCCGGCATCGACGAAACCCTGGTGGACCAGGGCGATGCGGTCGGCATGATCGACGTTCCATTGCTCGGGCGAGCCGCCGGTCTCGAGGCCGAGCGCGAACAGGCTGGTGCCCATGCCGCCGTCGGAAACCAGATAGGGTTTGTGATCGAGCAGCCTGCGCAGCACATCGGTCATCGGACGGCCAGTTCCCACTCTCGTATTATGTCGCTTGGGCGCACTATGTCGCCCGGGCGCCCGACGCCCGGGCCCGGCCGCGACGGGTCTGGCGCCGGGCCGGCAGACCGATCGCCTGGCGCCGTTCGTGCAACCGCTCGAGCACCGCGCGCTTGCCATCGTAGTCGAGCGACGACCAGCCGGCGATTTCGTCGGTGGTGCGCAGGCAGCCCTGGCACCAGCCGTTCACCGGGTCCAGCGTGCAGACGCTGACACAGGGCGACACCAAATCGAACCGATCACTCATGTACCACCCCGTGACGAACCCACCGCAAAGGTAACGCCGGCGGCGTGGATGTAAAGCGCCGAAAACATTGCTAACCCTTGGTATGACCTTGGCGCGCCGCGATCAGCGTCTCGGCGAACTCGGCGAAGCCGTGGCCGCCGCGTCGGCGCGTCACCCAGGCGGGCTCGGCGTCGAGGCGGCCCGCGAAATCGGCGACGTTGGCGACGCCGACCGCGTCGGGAAAGTAGGCGAACATCGGCGCGTCGTTGGGCGAATCGCCGACGAAGACGGTCGCCTCGCGCACTGCGTCCAGCGCGACGCCGAATAACTCATCGAACATGCGGCGCGTCATCTTGAGCTTGTCGTAATCGCCGAACCAGCCGTTGACGTGGATCGAACTGACCTTGGCATGGGCGCCCGCGGCCCGGAAAATCGCGACGATGCGCGCCACTTCGGTCTCGTCGAGCGGCGTGACGTCCTCGCGAAAATCGATCGCCAGGTCGGCCTCGCGGTACGCCTGATCGGCGGCGACGGCCGCGCCGGGCACTTCGGCGAGAATTTGCGCCTCGATCTCGGCCAGCCGGCGGCGGTCGGCCGCCCGCGCCGCCGCGTCCTGCCAATAGCGCCGGCGCATGGTCCGCGCCGCATCGTCGTAATGAAAATAAAACGCACCGTTCTCGCCGACCACGCCGTCGACCGGCCACATGCGCGCGATGTGGTCGCACCAGCCCGCCGGGCGACCGGTGACCGGCACGACGACGAGACCCGCCGCGCGCAATTGCGCCATGGCGGCGAACGCCTCGGCGGGTATGCGGCCGTCGAGCGTCAACGTGTCGTCGATGTCGGTGAGCAGATAGCGCACGGCGCGGCGGCGGGCGGGCGGGAACGCGCTAATTGGACGCATGATCAGCGGCAACACGGCACGGTGCACGCCCTGGCATGCGCGGCGCCCGGCTCCTTCGTCGTCAGCGGATCGACGAGCGGCCGCGTGGCCGCGGTTTCGTCACTCGACGAGCGACAGGTTCTCCGCCGAGCTGCGCCCCCGGTCGTCGGAGACCAGCTCGAATTCGACCTTCTGCCCTTCGCGCAGACCATCCAGCCCCGCGGCCTCGACGGCCGAGATATGCACGAAGGCGTCTTTGTCGCCGTCATCCGGCTGGATAAACCCGTAACCCTTGACCCGGTTGAACCATTTCACAGTACCGACAGTCATCGTTCGAATCTCAGTGCGTATGTTTGTGGTATCCGCGTGAATAGCACGATCCGCGAGCTCTGGAAACTACTGTCATTGCACAACGCCCCCGCTCATGGATGGGGTTTCAGGGGAAGGTCCTGGACCTTCCCCTGACCCTGATACCGCCATGGCGGCGTTCGCTTGGGCGGGTGAGGACATGCTCCGCGCATACGCGGCCCTCGGCCACGGTCGCTACGCATCCTCCCCCGTGCCCCCTCCCGTTCGCTTGGGCAGCATCGCCATTAGTTCGAGGAAGGTCGGGGCCGGGCGCTGGACTTGCTATGATGGCCCGTCGAAAGGGCATCGGGGAGCGCCGGGTCATGGACGAGGGGCCACGCGTCGAGATCACCTATTGCCGGCAGTGCCGTTGGCTGCTGCGCGCCACATGGACCGCGCAGGAGCTGCTGACCACGTTCGACGGTGAACTCGCCGAGGTCGCGCTCAGGCCGGGCACCGGGGGCGTCTTCGAGGTCCGCGTCGGCGACGCGCTGCTCTGGTCGCGCGCCGCCGAAGGCCGCTTTCCGGAGATCAAGGAGCTCAAGCAGCGCCTGCGCGACGTGATCGCCCCGGACAAGCCGCTCGGCCATTCGGACGCACCCGAAAGATGACGGCTAAAGACGTACCAATGGATGGGGTTTCAGGGCAAGGTCCGAGACCTTCCCCTGACCCTGACGCCGCCATGGCGGCGTTCGCGGCGGGGGAGAATTCATCCTCCCCCGCGCCCCCACCTGTCAGTACGGTGGTCCTCGCTGCCCTCGCCGCTCTCGGCGCTATCGATCGCCGCACCGGCGCCGGCCGGCACGCCGGTCGAGCTCGAGCTGGTCCTGGCGGTCGATGCCTCGAGCAGCGTCGACGACGCCGAGTTCGCGCTGCAGATGCGGGGTATCGCGGCGGCGTTCCGTGACGCAGACGTGCAGGCGGCGATCGACGGCGCCGGTGGCCGAGGCATCGCCGTCGCCCTGATCCAGTGGTCCGATTTCGTCGGCCAGCGGAAGACGGTCGATTGGACCTTGGTGCGCGACGCCGCGGGCGCCGCCGCGCTGGCCGACGACATCGCCGCCGCCGGCCGCGCGATCCCGGGCGGCGGCACGGCAATATACGGCGTCGTCAACTTCACGCTGCACGAGCTCGACGTCAACGGCTACGACGGGCGGCGCCGGGTGATCGACGTGTCGGGAGACGGCCGCTCCGACCTCCTGGTGCCGACCACCGCGGCGCGCGACCGTGCGGTCCGCCGCGGCGTCGTGGTCAACGGGCTCGCCATCCTCGACGACGAGCCGATGCTGGACGAATATTACCGTCGCTACGTGATCGGCGGCCCGGGCGCATTCGTCATGACCGCGGCCGACTACGACGCCTTCGCCGAGGCCATCGCCGCCAAGCTGATCCGCGAAATCGCCGGTCCTCGCGTGGCAAAAAGACGGCCCGACGACCCGCACATGGATGGGGTCGCAGGGGAAGGACTGAGTCCTTCCCCTGGTTCTGACGCCGCCTTGGCGGCGTTCGCGGTGGGGGAGGATTCATCCTCCCCCACGCCCCCACCTGTCAGTTCGGTGGACACAAATCCCTATCGAGGTTCGTGATCATCGGATCGCGGCACGCTGCCAGATGGATCAAGGCGTCGTTGGCGTGCATCCGGGCGCGAAAATCGCCCGGCGCCGCGGCGCGGCGCAAGGCCGCCTCGCCATCGGCGCCCAGCAACACCAGAAGCGCGCCGGCCGCGACCGCGACGGTGCCGCGTTGGTCGGTGAGCATACGTTCGAGGACCGCCGCATCGGCGACACCGATCGCGGGGCGCGCGTCCTTGATCGTGTCGGCGGTGACCGCCCAGGTGAAGTGGCGGCCGAAATGCAGGTTGTCCTCGACCAGATCGGCGATCACGTCATAACGGCCACCGTGCCGCGGCGCCGTGTCGCGGGCGATGAACCACGCCAGCCCGCCAAGCGCGATCACGGCAGCAGCGATCCAACAGTATCTCGATGATAAGAACTGCATGATGTGAATGGTACACGGTTGACTGGAGACGGCGCACTATTGGATGGGGTCACAGGGGAAGGCCCGAGGCCTTCCCCGGACCCCCACCAAGTGGGGCCGGAGCACCATGATCAATCCAATTCAAAAATCTGGCGTCCCCAGGGGGAGTCGAACCCCCGTTTTCGGCGTGAGAGGCCGATGTCCTAGGCCACTAGACGATGGGGACGTCGGGCCGGGGCGAAGTCATATCCCAGGCGGGCGGGCGCGGTCAACCATCGGTTAAAACCAAGCCTCAGGCCGCCGCCTCGCCATGGCGCGTCGCGGCGTCGACGAAGGCGGCGATCTCCGCCTCGCCGGTGTCGAAAGCGGTGACCAGGCGTATGACGGTCGCGTCCGCCACGCTCTCGGGCCAACGGTAAAACAAGAAGCCATCGGCGATCAGCGCCTCGATGGTCGCCCCGGGCAGACGAGCGAAAAGCTGGTTGCCGTCGACCGGGTGGGCCAGCCCGGCGCCGGGCACGGCGCCGAGGCCCTGGGCGAGGCGTTGCGCCATGGCGTTGGCGTGCGCCGCGTTGCGCAGCCACAGCTCGTCTGTCAGATAGGCCTCGAGCTGAGCCGAGACGAAACGCATCTTCGACAAGAGATGACCCGCGCGCTTGCGCCGGTACGCCATCTCGACGGCGAGTGCGGGCGTGAACACGACGACCGCCTCGGCCGCCCAGGCGCCGTTCTTGGTGGCGCCGAACGACAGGATGTCGACGCCGGCGCGCCAGGTCATCTCGGCCGGCGTGCAGCCCAGGCCGACCAGCGCATTGGTAAAACGCGCGCCGTCCATGTGCACGCGCAGCCCATGGCCCCGGGCCACTTCGGCCAACGCAGCGATCTCGTCGACGCGGTATGCGGTACCGCATTCGGTGAGCTGAGCCAGGCTCAATGTTGCGGGCTGAAACCGGTGGACGTCGCCGGTGCCGTCCGCAGCGAGCACGGCGGCGAGGTCGGCGGCGGCGATCTTGCCGTCCGCCCCTTCGACCGGCACCAGCCTGGCGCCGCCGGCGTAGAACTCGGGCGCGCCGCATTCGTCGACCAGAATATGTGCCTCGGCGTGGCAATAGACCGCGCCGAAGGGCGGCGTCATGACCGCAAGCGCGAGCGCGTTGGCCGCCGTGCCGGTGACCACCGGGAAGACCGTGACCTCGTGTTCGAAAATTTCGGCGAAGCGCGCCTCGAGCCGCTTGGTCGCCGTGTCGTCGCCATAGGAGGTCTCGGTTCCCGTGTTGGCGGCGGCCAGTGCGGCGGCGATCTCGGGCGACGCGCCGTGGGTGTTGTCGCTGCGAAAATCCATAGTGAGAATTCCGAGTTGATTGATTATTGGGAGTCGAATTCGAGCACGCCGAGCGTCGCGCCGGTCCGCCGGTCGACCGTCACGACGCGTTGGCGACCCTGCGCGTCCTCGACCAGGAACGACAGCGCGTCGCCCTCGCCGGTCATGCCGAGCACCCGCTCGCCAGCGGCGAGCGGTACCGCGACAGTGACGGCACCGTCTGGCGTGGCGTCGCCCATCGATCCGGCGCGGCGCACGATTTCATACGCCACCATGGTCGCGGCGCCGACGATCAGCACGCCGAGGATGATGACGACGGCCTTGAGCGCACGGGTGCTTTGGGTCCAGTCTTGGGTCATGACCGCCAAGGGTGAAGTTCGTTACGTCGTCGACACGGGACCTGGCGACGCCGGCGCGCGGCTCGACAAGCTGCTCGCCGGCGCGCTGCCCGATCTGTCGCGCAGCCGCATCAAGGCGCTCGTCCTCGCGGGCAGCCTGGTCGCGGGCGGCGAGACCATAACCGACCCGTCATACCGGGTCAAACCCGGCCAGCGTTTCGCGCTGACCGTGCCCGAGCCGGTGCCGGCGACGCCCGTGGGCCAGGACATCGCGCTTACCGTGGTCTACGAGGACGCCGACCTGATCGTCATCGACAAGCCCGCCGGACTGGTCGTCCACCCGGCCGCCGGCAACCACGATCGCACGCTGGTCAACGCGCTGATCGCCCATTGCGGCGCGTCGCTCTCGGGCATCGGTGGCGTGCTCCGGCCGGGCATCGTGCACCGGCTCGACAAGGACACCTCGGGACTGATCGTCGCCGCCAAGAACGACGTCGCCCACACCTCGCTCGCCGCCCAGTTCGCCGACCGCAGCCTGACGCGCGTATACCGCGCGCTGGTCTGGGGCCTGCCGTCGCCGCCGGTTGGCGAGATCGAGGGCGCCATCGGGCGCTCGCCGCGCAACCGCAAGAAGATGGCGGTGATGACGCGCAGCGGTAAGCCCGCGCTGACCCGCTATCGACTGATCGAGGCGTTCGGCGTGGCGGCGAGCCTGGTCGAATGCCGGCTCGCGACCGGCCGCACGCACCAGATCCGCGTCCACATGACGCATCGCGGCCACCCGGTGATCGGCGATGCGCTCTATGGCCGCGGCGGCCGGCGCACGGCGATGGTCGACGATCGGGTCCAGGGCGCGATCGCCGGCCTCGGCCGTCAGGCGCTTCACGCCCATTTGATGACGCTCCGCCACCCGAGAAGCGGCCTGGAACTCAGCTTCGAAAGCGAATTACCCGTGGATATCAATGAATTGATCGAGGTTTTCAGAAACGCGACCCCGATTTGACGGGTTCGGAACAAAGTGTGAATATTCTTGATTTTTCGCGCCCGATGCTTATATATACCCACAAGATTGGAGCAATACCAATGAGGCCGAGCGCGTGGGCGCCCGGCCGTGTCGTCTTAAGGGTGTCGGTATTCATGGCTGAAATTACGTTGCCGTCGGTGTCCTCCGAGGGCGGGCTGTCCCGCTACCTCGCCGAAATCCGTACGTTCCCGATGCTCGAGCGCGACGAGGAGTTCATGCTCGCCAAGCGTTGGCGCGAGGACGGCGATTCGGACGCCGCGCACCGGCTGGTGACCAGCCATCTGCGCCTGGTCGCCAAGATCGCCATGGGCTATCGCGGCTACGGCCTGCCGATCGGCGAGCTGATCTCGGAAGGCAACGTCGGCATGATGCAGGCGGTCAAGCGCTTCGAGCCCGACCGCGGCTTCCGGCTCGCGACCTATGCCATGTGGTGGATCCGCGCGTCGATCCAGGAGTACATCCTGCACTCGTGGTCGCTGGTCAAGATCGGCACCACGGCGGCGCAGAAGAAGCTGTTCTTCAACCTGCGCAAGCTCAAGGCCAAGCTGCATGCCTTCGACGAGGGTGACATGCACCCCGCGACGGTGGCCGAGATCGCCCAGCAGTTGGGCGTGCCCGAGGTCGAGGTCGTCAACATGGACCGCCGGCTGGCCTCGAAGGACCACTCTTTGAACGCGCCGATCGGCGGCCTCGACGGCGAAGGCGCCGACTGGCAGGACCTGCTGGTCGACGAGACGGCCGAGGACCAGGAGACTGCGTTCGCCGCCCGCGAGGAGCTCGCCCAGCGCCGCGCGCTGCTGAGCAACGCGATGGGCGTCTTGAACGACCGCGAGCGCCACATCTTCACCGAGCGCCGCCTCGAGGACAAACCGAAGACCCTTGAGCAGCTCTCCAAGGTCTACGACATCTCCCGCGAACGCGTCCGCCAGATCGAAGTCCGCGCCTTCGAGAAGGTCGAGAAGGCGGTCAAGGCGGCGATGGCGGAGCCGACCCCCGCCGAGGCTTAACGTCAGGGGGCGCGGGGGACGAGTCCCCCGCCCCTTCCAGCCGCTGTCAGGCGGCCCACTCCCTCGTTCGCGAACACCAATTAAATGTATACTGCTTACGTTTAGTAGTGGCAGCCACCCAATGCGCGCCACCCCATTAAATGTAAGCAGTATACATTTTCCGGGACGGGCGACCGCCCGCAGGCGGCGTCGCGGCGTTAGGCGACGGAACGCCCTGCATTCCAGCCCTCGGGCCCGAAGACATGCGGCCCGAGCGCGGGATCGGCGCTGTAACGCGGCACCAGATGCATATGGAGCTGGTGGTCGTCGACGTCGCCGATGAGCAGCAGGTAGAACCGCTCGACGTCGGTCGCGGCGCGCGTCTCGGCGGCGAATTTGGACACCAGCGACCCGACGGCGCGCCATTCCTCGGGCGTGACGTCCTCGAGCCGGCCCTTGTGGGCGGTCGTCATGACCACCGCGTGGCCGTCGAACTGGGGTGTCGGAAAGGCGACGATCCGCGCCAATCCGGTCTCGTCGGTGGCGAGCGTCGGCGCGGCGCACAAGCGGCAATCGGTCATCGGCCCTCTCTCCGCAATTCAACGATAGAATGTATACTGCTTAGGTTATTATCTAGGTTATTATCGGACGCCTAACGAACAGGGGGCGCGGGGGACGAGTCCCCCGCCCCTTCCAGCCGCCGCCAGGCGGCCCACTACCTCGTCCGCGAACACCAATTAAATATATACTGCTTACGTATAATAGTCGGCTTACGTTTAATCAGTCGGCGAACGGGTCGCGGACCAAGATCGTGTCCTCGCGCTCGGGGCTAGTAGACAAGAGCGCCACCGGCGCCTCGATGAGTTCCTCGATACGGCGGATGTATTTGATCGCGGTCGCCGGAAGATCGGCCCAAGAGCGCGCGCCGCGGGTGCTTTCCCGCCAGCCTTCGAGCGTCTCGTAGACCGGTTCGACGGCGGCCTGGGCGGCCATCGAGGCGGGCAGCCGGCCGAGCGTCCCGCCATCCAGGCGATAGCCGGTGCAGATGTTGAGCGCCGCCATGCCGTCGAGCACGTCGAGCTTGGTCAGCGCGATGCCGGCGATGCCGCTCACCTTGATCGCCTGGCGCACCATCACCGCGTCGAACCAGCCGCAGCGCCGGCGCCGGCCGGTCACCGTGCCGAACTCGCGGCCGCGCTCGCCGAGGCCCTGGCCGATCTCGTCCTCGAGCTCGGTCGGGAACGGGCCCGAACCGACCCGCGTCGTATAGGCCTTGCAGATGCCGAGCACATAGCCGACCGCGCCGGGCCCAAGCCCCGAGCCGACCGCCGCCGCGCCGCCCACGGTGTTCGACGAGGTGACGTAAGGATAGGTGCCGTGGTCGATGTCGAGCATGACGCCCTGGGCACCCTCGAACAGGATGCGCCGGCCGCCGCGTCTCGCCTCGTCCAAGAGCTCCCAGACCGGCGCGGCGAAGGGCAGGATGCGCGGCGCGATGTCGTGCAGCTCGCCGAGCACCTGGTCCTTGTCGAGCGCCTCCAGACCGAAGCCGCGCAGCACCGAATTGTGGTGGAACAACAGCTCGTCGACCTTGTCGGCGAGGCAGCCCTCGTCGGCCAGGTCGCAGAGCCGCACCGCGCGGCGCGCGACCTTGTCCTCGTAGGCCGGGCCGATGCCGCGTCCGGTGGTGCCGATGCGCGCGCCGCCGCGCGCCGCCTCGCGCGCCCGGTCGAGCCGGCCGTGCAGCGGCAGGATCAGCGCCGCGGTCTCGGCGACGCGCAATGTCTCCGGCGTCACCTCGACGCCCTGCGTGCCGATCGCGGCGATCTCGTCCAACAGCGCCCAGGGGTCGACGGCGACGCCGTTGCCGATGATCGAGAGCTTGCCCGGCCGCACGACGCCCGAGGGCAGCAGGCTGAGCTTGTAGGTCTCGTTGCCGATGACCAGCGTGTGGCCGGCGTTGTGGCCGCCCTGGAAGCGCACCACGACGTCGGCGCGGCGCGACAGCCAGTCGACGATCTTGCCCTTGCCCTCGTCGCCCCACTGGACGCCGATTACCGTCACATTGGCCATCTATCCGTGCCCCATCATTCGTCGAGAGCGACGATAGCGCCGTCCGCAAGGACATGGCTACAGCCTTGGCGGCGCGCCTCCGCCCGGGCGTCGTCGCAGGGCTCCAGCGCGGCGGCTACGCGCCAGCCCTCGGCGCGCAGCCGGGCGACGTCGACGGCATCGACACCGACCGGCGCGAACAGACGCGATGCCGGCGCCGGGGCCGGCAAGGCGCGCAGCAGGCTGTCCATGTAAAGCGTGAATCCGGTCGCCGGCTCGCCGTCGCCGTCGTCACCGCCGGCGTGATAGCGTCCGCCGCGCCCGAGCTCGCCGCGCACGCCGAGGCCGAACACCGTGAAGCTGACACCGGTCTGGTATTCGAAGCCGCGGTGCTCGACCGGATCGACGGTGAGGCCGATGCCGGACGTGTCGGCGGCAACCAGCGACGCGACCTCGGCCAGGCCGTCGCGCATCGCCGCGGCGGCCGGCGGCAGCTCGAGCGCCGCCAGCGCGGCGAGCGCCGCCTCGTGCGGCCCGGCGGCGCGCAACATGGCGCCCAGGAGTTCGGCGGCCCGGCCACCGACCGCGGCGACCGCGGCGGCGTCCTTGCGGTCCAACGCGGCGCGCGCTTCGGCCGTCGCGTCGTCGTCGAGGCCGAGGCCCTCGCAGACCGCGGAAACCAGCGTCGGCAGCGTCAGATCGATACTCAGCCTGCCGGCGCCGACGGCGGCCAGCGCCCGCGCCGCCAGCAAGATGACCTCGGCGTCGCCACGGGCCGCTTGGCTGCCGATCAGCTCGGCACCGACCTGGACAAACTCGCGCTCGACGCGCAGCTGGCCGGCGGCGACACACAGCACCTCGCCGGCATAGCTCAAGCGCAGTGGTCGCGGCGCCGTGGCCAGCCGCGTGGCGGCGATGCGCGCGATTTGCGGCGTGATGTCGGCGCGTACCCCCATCATGCGCTGCGAGGCCGGGTCCATCAGCCGGAAGGTGGCGCCTGCCATCGCCGCGCCGGCGCCGGCGAACAGGCTCTCCTCGAACTCGACGAGCGGCGGCTTGACGCGCTCGTAGCCATGGGACGCGAAGCTTTCGAGCAGACGCGTGACGACGCCGGCCTCGAACTCGGCATCGGGCGGCAGCGCATCGCCGAGGCCCGGCGGCAGCAGCGCGCGGTTGGGGGTCTTGTTCATGACGGGTCCGCTTGATCCTTTAGAAGTTCAGCGCCGCGGCCTGGTGGACGCCGTCGATGGCGCGCACCTTGGCGAGCACGTCTTCGGGCAGCGCGCCGTCGACTTCGATCAGCGCGATGGCGTCGCCGCCGGCTTCGGCGCGGCCCAAGTGGAAAGTCGCGATGTTGACGCCGCCGTCGGCCAGCGCCATGCCGAGATGGCCGATGATGCCCGGCTTGTCCTCGTTGGTGATGTAGAGCATGTGATGGCCCAGCTCGGCCTCGATGTTGATGCCCTTGATCTCGACGACGCGCGGCTTGTTGTCGCCAAACAGCGTGCCGGCGATCGACCGCGAGCGCCGTTCGGTGGTCACCGTGATGCGGATCAGCGATTGATAGTCGCCCCGGCGCGCGTGGCTGGTCTCGCTGACCGCGATGTTGCGCTCCCTGGCGACCAGCGGCGCGTTGACCATGTTGACCGAATCCATCAACGGCGCGAGTAGGCCGGCGAGCGCGGTGGCGGTCAGCGCGCGGGTGTTGAGCTCGGCCGCGTGACCCTCGTACTCGACCGTCACCGCCACCAGCCCGGTCGCCGTGAGCTGACCGGCGAAACCACCGAGCTGCTCGGCGAGCCGCATGTAGGGCCTGAGCTTGGGCGCCTCCTCGGCGGTGACCGACGGCATGTTGAGCGCGTTGGTCACGGCGCCGGTCAACAGGAAATCCGACATCTGTTCGGCGATCTGGCGCGCCACGTTCTCTTGCGCCTCAGTCGTCGAGGCGCCGAGATGTGGCGTCACGATGACTTGGTCGAACGCGAACAGCGGGTTGTCGGTCGCCGGTTCCTCGGTGAAGACGTCGAACGCGGCGCCCGCGACATGGCCGCTCTCGAGCGCCGCCACGAGGTCCGCCTCGACCACCAGGCCGCCGCGCGCGCAGTTGATGACGCGCACCCCCGGCTTGGTCTTGGCGAGTGCCGCGGCATCGATCATGCCGCGCGTCGCGTCGGTCAGCGGGACGTGGAGCGAGATGAAGTCAGCGCGCGCCAAAAGCTCGTCCAGCTCGACCTTCTCGACACCGAGCTCCTCGGCGCGTTGGGTCGAAACGAAGGGGTCGTAGGCCAGCACGCGCATCTTGAGACCCTGGGCGCGATTGGCGACGATCGCGCCGATATTGCCGCAGCCGACCAGGCCCAAGAGCTTGCCGGCGACCTCGGTGCCCATGAAGCGCGCCTTTTCCCACTTGCCGGCGCGCGTCGAGGCGTCGGCCGCCGGGATGCGTCGGGTGAGCGCCATGATCATGGCGATGGCGTGCTCGGCGGTGGTGATCGCGTTGCCGAACGGCGCATTCATGACGACCACGCCGCGCGCCGTCGCGGCGGCGACGTCGACGTTGTCGACGCCCGAGCCGGCGCGGCCGACCACCTTGAGCGCATCGGCGGCGGCCAGCAGCTCGGCACTCACTTGGGTCGACGAGCGCACGACGAGGCCGTCGATGTCGGTCAGTTCGGCAGCCAGATCGTCCGCCGCCAGCCCGGTCGCCACCACGGCGTCGATGCCGTTGGCGGTGAACACTTGCGCCGCGATGTCGCTCATCTCATCGGCGATCAATACCTTCGGCATGTCCCCTACTCCGCCGCCGCGCGTTGCCTGATCTCGCGGTAGGCCCAATCGAGCCACGGCAGGAGCGCTTCGATGTCGGCCGTCTCGACCGTCGCGCCGCCCCAGATGCGCAGCCCCGGCGGCGCCGCGCGGTAGGCGCCGATGTCGTGCGCCACGCCCTCGGCGTCGAGCAGTACGGCGACCCGCTTGGCGGCGGCCGCCCGTTCGGCGTCGTCCAGCGTGGCGAACCAGGCGTCGGCGAAACGCAGGCAGATCGAGGTGCAGGAGCGTGTTTCGGGCGTCTGGGCCAGGAAGTCGGCCCAGTCGCTCGCCGCGACCCAGCGCGCGACGGCCGCGAGGTTGGCTTCGGCGCGGGCGATCAGCGCATCGAGCCCGCCGATCGCCTCGGCCCAGCGCAGCGCGTCGAGCACGTCCTCGACGCAGAGCATCGACGGCGTGTTGATCGTCGCGCCCTCGAACAGCGCCGCGTCGAGCTTGCCGCCCGACGTCATGCGGAAGAGCTTGGGCAGCGGCCAGGGCGGCGCGTAGCTTTCCAGGCGGGCGACCGCGCGGGGCGACAGGACGATCATGCCGTGCGCCGCCTCGCCGCCGAGCACCTTCTGCCAGGAGAAGGTGGCGACGTCGAGCTTGTCCCACGGCAGGGCCATGGCGAAGGCCGCCGAGGTCGCGTCGCAGATCGTCAGGCCGGCGCGGTCGGCGGCGATCCAGTCGCCGTTCGGCACGCGCACGCCCGAGGTCGTGCCGTTCCAGACGAAGACGACGTCACGCTCGAAGTCGGCGTCGGCGAGGTCGGGCAGCGCGCCGTAGCCGGCCTTGAGCAGGCGCAGATCCTCGATGCCGAGCTGTTCGGTGACATCGGTGATCCAGGTCTGGCCGAAGCTCTCCCAGGCAAGGACGTCGACGCCGCGCGCGCCCAGCAGCGACCACAGCGCCATCTCGACGGCGCCGGTGTCCGACGCCGGCACGATGGCGACGCGGTGGTCATCGGGCACGCCGAGCAGCGCGCGCGTCCGGGCGATCACTTCGGCGAGCTTGGCCTTGCCCGGCGCGGCGCGATGCGAGCGACCGAGCAATGCGCCGTCGAGCACGGCCGGCGTCCAGCCGGGCCGCTTGGCGCAGGGACCGGACGAGAACAGCGGGTTTTGCGGGCGGACCGATGGCTTCACGGGACGCGGGCCTTGGTTGTTTGTGGGTTCCCCCGCGCCGGCGGGGGCGTGACGGTTGCGCAGTTTAGGCCCGCAGACGGCCGCGTCAACGTTCGTGTTGCGCTGCAGCACGCGGACGAAGCATCGGGCGAGGCGGCCTATTGCTTGTCGAGCTGCCTGACGGCTGCGAGTTCCATCGCCCAGGGCTGCGCCGAGCGGCACCAGTACTGGAACTTCGGCTGGAGCTGGTCGCGCTGGCGCGCGGTACCGAGGCGGAGGTTGAGGGTTTTCGGCCCGTCGCCGACCGAGAACGAATAGAGCGGCGAGGCACATTCTGGGCAGAAGACCTGATGGTTCGTCGCGCCGCTCTCGGCCGTCTTGACGTGGGTCTTGGGCGTGCCCGAGAGCAGCTCGAAGTTCGCTTCGGGCGTATGCACCGCCCAACGAAACGCCGAGCCGGTGATCGACTGGCAGTCGGTACAATGGCAGACGTAGACCCTGTCGGGATCAACCTCGGCCCGATACGTGATGTGCCCGCAGTGGCACGACCCGTCGATTTTCATGTTCCCACTCCTTGCTGATGCCCACCGACGATCCAATCGGCAGGCCCAGATTATCAAACGTCGACCGGTGTTGCCTCGGTTAAGATGCGACAGGGGACCCGGCCCGGAGTTCCCACCGATTGCCCGAGGAAAACCAATGTTGGGCGCCATTGCCGGCGACATCGTCGGCTCGATCTACGAGCACCGCAACATCAAGACCAAGGACTTTGCGCTGTTCGGCGCGCGCTGCGATTTCACCGACGACACCGTCTGCACGGTCGCCGTCGCCGACTGCCTGATCGCCGGTGGTGATTTCGCCGACTACCTGCGCCGCTATGCCCTGGCGTATCCCAACCGGGGCTACGGCGGCATGTTCCAACAATGGGCGATGACCGGCGGCGGGCCCTACAACAGCTGGGGCAACGGCTCGGCCATGCGGGTCAGCCCGGTCGCCCACGCCGCGCGCGACGAGCACGACGCCCTCGAGCTCGCCCGGCGATCATCGGCGGTGACCCACGACCACCCGGACGCGGTCGCCGGCGCCCAGGCGGTCGCGCTCGCCATGTGGCTGGCGCGCGCGGGCGCCGACGCGCTGGCGATTCGCCGCGAGATCGCCGCCCGCTTCGGTTACGATCTCGCGCCGAGCGTCGACGACATCCGGCCGCATTACCGCTTCGACGTGTCGGCCGCCGGCACGGTGCCCCAGGCGATCACCTGCGCGCTCGAGGCGACCGGTTACGAGGACGCGCTGCGCAACGCGATCTCGATCGGCGGCGATTCCGACACGCTCGCCTGCATCACCGGCGGCATCGCCGAGCTCCTGTTCGGCCTGCCCGACGACATCGCCGAAACCGCGCGGCGCCACCTCACCGACGATCTGCGCGCCGTGGTCGACCGGTTTACCGACGCCGTCCAGACCGCCGAGTAGCGCGCGTGGCGGCGATGTCCCTATCTCTGTTGAAATTCGTGGGGCAGGCGTCGCTGGTTGATGATGCTATGCTGCCTTCATGATGGTTTCAATGGCACTGTCGGCCTGAGCCTTTCTCAAGTGTTCCTGGAGAGCATTTCGGAGGATGGGCAGCTGACGATAGGCCTTGAGGCGACGGAAGGTTTTCTGGGCCTCCAGCAGGCCGGCGGCGGTCCATCTGAGCGCCATCTCGGCGTGTCTCCAGCGTTTGACGTTGCGGGTGACCTGGCGCACCGTGCCGAGCGCGTTCTCGACGATGTTGGTGCAGGCGAGCGAGCGCCGGAGTTCGTGCGGCAGGCCGAGGCGGATGACGGTGAGGATCTCGTCCAGCCCCTCCAGGATGCTGCCCGAGACGCCCGGTTCCTCATGCTCCAGACGCCGGGCCAGGTTGCGCAGCAGCCGTTCGGCCTTGTCTGCGTCGTCCTGGTCCCAGGCCTGACGGAGCGCCTTCTTGACGCTCGCATGCAAATGCAGGGGCAGGCGCTCGATGATGTTACGGCCCTTGTGGACCTGGCAGCGCTGGATGGCGGCGGCCACACCGAAGGTGTTGCGGATCGCTTTGCTGAGCGCCTTCGCGCCATCGACGATGAACAGCCGGGGCAGCGTCGGATCGAGCCCCCTGGCGAGGAGATTGTCGAGCAAGGCCTGGACGACGACAGTGTTCTCCGTCGCCCCCTCGACCACGGCCAGGACATGCTTGTCGCCGTTGCCATCGACGCCGATCGCCGCCACCAAGACATGGTCGCCGACATGCAGACCGTCGATCTGGATGACCAGCAGGTCGAGCTCCGAGAGGTCCGAGGCGAGCCAGGCCTTCATCTTCTTGCGCGACAGCGCCACAAAGCGCCGGGAAACGGCCGACTTCGAGGTGCCGTCGCCACGCGCTTTCGCCAGGTCGCCCTCGGGCAGACGGACCGCGCGGTGGTACTTGCGGGTCGACACGTTCAGGACCATCAGGTTGAGCGCCCACTCGAGCAACAGGTTGCCGTCGCGCAGCACCTGCCAGCTCTCCAAACCCACCTCCTTGCCAGCATGGTCGCGAACCCGTGGCCGCTGCACTTTCACGCGGCCGCCGTGGTAGCCGATCTCGCTCTGCGTATGGCCCCAGCGATAACCCCGACGGTTCCCATGGCGACGATGTCGGGCCCCGCACACGGTCGTGGCGTCCTCCTCCATCATCTCGGCCAAGGCCTCGACCCCGGCCAGGAGACAGAACCGATCCACGCTGAGACGGACTGCGTCCATCGCGTCTGCCAGCGGCGGCATAGGAAACGAGGTGGCAAGGGCTTTCGGGCTACTGGAACTACGGATATTCTTTCCCATGGTGTCGTTCTCCCTCTTGGGTTTGCAGCACCCGGAGCCTAACGGCTCCAGGAGAGCGACACCTACCTCAACTTTTCAACATCGACCGGGACATCTCCCGCGTGGCGCGCTGACAGCGGCCACGCATCCGCCAGGCCCCGACAAAGGGCCGGGAGCCAACATGTGTGGACGGCTCCCTGTTGGCAAGAGATTTTGTGACGTTGATGCAAGCTGGTCGGGTGCTGCCATGTGTGGACGGCTCCCTGTTGGCAAGAGATTTTGTGACGTTGATGCAAGCTGGTCGGGTGCTGCCATGTGTGGACGGCTCCCTGTTGGCAAGAGATTTTGTGACGTTGATGCAAGCTGGTCGGGTGCTGCCATGTGTGGACGGCTCCCTGTTGGCAAGAGATTTTGTGACGTTGATGCAAGCTGGTCGGGTGCTGCCATGTGTCCGGCCTTTTGGTGCGGCGTACATGGCCGCTGGCCCTAATGCGATCCGCGGGGTCGGGTCCCAGTCATAAGCACGCGCTCGAGGCGCCGTGGCTATAGCGGGTTTTCCCGATCCTCGGTTCGACCGATTTTGCATTACGTCACTTACACTCCGCCAAACTCGTGAACGCCTTGTTTTCGTCGGCCTAGGCCGTCGCGGGCCTGCGATAGGTTCCGCCATGTCTCAGAAGCGCCCAGGCAATGCGGGCGTTCTTGTTGGCCAGCGCCACGGCCGCGACCTTGGTCGGCTTGTCGGCGATGATGTTGGCAAGCCATGGATCGGTCGTGCCGCGTCGCTTGGCGTGGCGGATGACCGTCATGGCGCCGGCGACCAGCAGCCAGCGCAGGTATTGATCGCCCTGCTTGGAGATCCGCCCCATGCGCTCCTTGCCACCGGTCGAGTTCTGTCTTGGCACCAGCCCGATCCAAGCGGCCATTGAGCGGCCCGATTTGAAGATCGACGGATTGGCAATCGAAGATGCCAGCGCGCTCGCCGTGATCGGTCCGATGCCGGGTGTGGTTTCGAGACGCAGGCTCTCTTCGTTCGTCCGGTGCCAGGCGTGGATACGCCTCTCAGCGCCGACGATCTCCCGCTCCAGCGACAGCAACTGCCGCGCCAGCCCTTCCAGGCAAGTCCGCGCCAGGGGCGGAATGCGCTCATCCGCCTCATCGCTGATCACCGCGAGCAGCTCCTTGACCTGCGGCAACCCGGTTCGCGCCACCACCCCGAACTCCGCCATGTGCGCCCGCGTAGCGTTGACCATGTGTGGACGGCTCCCTGTTGGCAAGAGATTTTGTGACGTTGATGCAAGCTGGTCGGGTGCTGCCATGTGTCCGGCCTTTTGGTGCGGCGTACATGGCCGCTGGCCCTAATGCGATCCGCGGGGTCGGGTCCCAGTCATAAGCACGCGCTCGAGGCGCCGTGGCTATAGCGGGTTTTCCCGATCCTCGGTTCGACCGATTTTGCATTACGTCACTTACACTCCGCCAAACTCGTGAACGCCTTGTTTTCGTCGGCCTAGGCCGTCGCGGGCCTGCGATAGGTTCCGCCATGTCTCAGAAGCGCCCAGGCAATGCGGGCGTTCTTGTTGGCCAGCGCCACGGCCGCGACCTTGGTCGGCTTGTCGGCGATGATGTTGGCAAGCCATGGATCGGTCGTGCCGCGTCGCTTGGCGTGGCGGATGACCGTCATGGCGCCGGCGACCAGCAGCCAGCGCAGGTATTGATCGCCCTGCTTGGAGATCCGCCCCATGCGCTCCTTGCCACCGGTCGAGTTCTGTCTTGGCACCAGCCCGATCCAAGCGGCCATTGAGCGGCCCGATTTGAAGATCGACGGATTGGCAATCGAAGATGCCAGCGCGCTCGCCGTGATCGGTCCGATGCCGGGTGTGGTTTCGAGACGCAGGCTCTCTTCGTTCGTCCGGTGCCAGGCGTGGATACGCCTCTCAGCGCCGACGATCTCCCGCTCCAGCGACAGCAACTGCCGCGCCAGCCCTTCCAGGCAAGTCCGCGCCAGGGGCGGAATGCGCTCATCCGCCTCATCGCTGATCACCGCGAGCAGCTCCTTGACCTGCGGCAACCCGGTTCGCGCCACCACCCCGAACTCCGCCATGTGCGCCCGCGTAGCGTTGACCAGCATGGTTCTCTGGCGGACCAGAAGCTCGCGCGTTCGGTGCAGCATCAGAACGCTCTGCTGCTCGACGCTCTTCACCGCGACAAAGCGCATCGTCGGGCGCGTGACGGCCTCGCAAATAGCCTCCGCATCGGCAGCGTCATTCTTGTTCCGCTTCACGTAGGGCTTCACATAGCGCGGCGGCATCAGCTTGACCTCATGCCCAAGCGCCGCGATCTCCCGCGCCCAGTAATGCGCGGTCGCACATGCCTCCATACCAACCAGGCAGGGCGGCTGTTTCTCGAAGAAGGCCAGCACCTGACGCCGCCTCAACTGACGGCGGACGACCACGGTTCCCTCGGCGTCAACGCCATGCACCTGAAATACGTTCTTCGCAAGATCAACACCGATCGTGATAACTTCGTTCATGGACGGCTCCTATTTCCCTGTGGTTCATCGAAACCACCATTTTGGCACCTAGATGCCTGCGGGTGGGAGCCGTCCACCGCATCATGAGCAGACATTCCGAGGATTCCCTCCGCGCATAGATTCTTCCACTGCGACTCGCTAATCTCGCTGGCAAGGGAGGACGTCACATGAAGCGCCGCCTCGCGGCCATACTCGCTGTCGACGTGGTGGGCTACTCACGCCTCATGGAGGCGGACGAGGAGGCGACGCTCACGGCGCTAAACGCCTACCGCGAGGTCATCGACGGACTGATCGCGAACCACCGTGGCCGCGTGTTCGGCAGCGCCGGGGATAGCGTCGTTGCTGAATTCCCAAGCTCGGTTGAGACGGTGCATTGTGCGGTCGATATGCTCGTAACCGAACGGTTGCCGCCCGACCTCGGCGCGGAACACGCGCAAGCCGACGTCGAGGTCGTCGAGGCCGGGACCGCTGCGCGGGATGGCCAGGATCCGGGACCGGCGCCGTGAATCCGCTCCAAGCCGATCCTGGCGAACGCGGGGTCGTGGACCCCTCGAGCGCTATCGAACGAATTCGAGGCCTGTCCTGTTGGCGGTCACCGCCCCGAATCCGAGCGATCTCCGACGGCCGGACGAACCAAAACTATTTCGTCCACGCCGGGGATCGAACCTTCTTCGCGCGCCTCGGCGTCGATCTCCCGCATCACGGCATCACGCGCGCCAATGAGGTTCGCTGTTGCCGCCTCGCCGCGGTCGCGGACATCGCGCCGAAGGTGGTCTTCGCCGCCGAGGGCGTTCTGGTCACGGAGTTCATCGACGGCCGGACACTGGTTCAGGGTGAACCGATCTCAGACGAAATTCTCGTTCGATTGGCCCACGGCTTAAGGTGTCTGCACGAATCCGAGGTGCCCGCTGACCTAGCGCCCTTCGATCCCGTGGAAAGATGCCGGCGCCAGCTCGCGGCGTTGCCGATTTCCGCCGTGCCGCCCACGCGCCGCCGGCGGGTCCTGGAAATTCTCCAGCGCGCGCCAAGACGCGAGGCGCGCAGCCTCATTCACGGCGACCTGATACCCGAGAACGTCATCGTCCGGGACGATGCGCTGTTTCTAGTGGATTGGGAATACGCGGGACTTGGCGACCCTTTGGTGGATTTGGCCATGGTCGGCGTGCATTTCGGATTGCCGGAGCGACGGCGGCAAAACTTCTATTCCAGCTATGGCGATGTCGATCCCGATGCGGTGGCGCGCTTGGTGCCGGCAATCGCGGCGCGCGAGGCGGTCTGGTGCGCGACTCAAATTCATTTCGTCGGCCTCGCCGGCGATCTCGATGATTATGCGCGGCTGTGTTGGGATCGGATCGAGGTGGAGCCGTGACCCAAACGGACTTCCAAGTCGCGGTCATCGGCGGCGGCGTGGTCGGTTGCGCGGTGCTGCGCGCCTTCGCGCTGGCTGGCGCGCGCGCCATCCTGATCGAGCGCGGGCCCGACATCCTTTCGGGTGCCAGCAAGGCCAACAGCGCCCTTCTGCATACCGGATACGACGCACCGACGGGCAGCCTGGAACTCGCGTGCGTGCGCGAGGGATACGACGCCTATCTGGAAATCCGGGAGCGTCTCAACCTGCCGCTGGTCGAGACCTCGGCCCTCATGGTTGCCTGGACTGAGGCCGAACGCGCGCGTTTGCCCGAACTGCTCGCCCACGCCGAGGCCAACGGAGTCGAAGGTGCAATCGCGCTCGATCGGCGCGAGGTTCTACGCCGCGCCCCCGGTCTCAATCCCGAGGTGCGGGGTGCGATGCTGATCCCGGGCGAGCATGTCATCGATCCCTGGTCTGCACCGCTCGCCTATGCGCTGCAAGCGATCGCCAACGGTGCCATCGTGCAGCGGAACCGCGAGGTCACGGGCGGGGAGTTCGATGGCAGCCACTGGCGCCTAGAGACGACCCGGGGGCCGATCGGCGCGGAGATTGTCATCAACTGCGCCGGTTTATTCGGCGACCTCGTGGAATCCATCATCCGCGACCCGCCGTTTCGCATCAACCCGCGCAAGGGTCAGTTCGTGGTCTTCGATAAGTCCGCGGCATCACTTGTGGATACGATCATCCTGCCGGTGCCGACCGAGGCGACGAAGGGCGTGTTGGTCGCGCCGACCGCCTTCGGCAACGTGTTGGTCGGACCTACCGCCGAGGAGCAGGACGATCGCGAGATGGCCGCCGTCGACACGGCAACGCTGAAGATGCTGGTCCGGCGCGCGGCGGAGATCGTTCCTGCACTCGCCAAACATCCGGTCACGGCGACCTATGCGGGCCTGCGCCCGGCTACCCAGTTCAAGGACTATCAGATCGAGGCACTCACTGAACGTCAGTGGATAACGGTCGGTGGCATCCGCTCGACCGGCTTGACTGGCGCGCTCGGGATTGGCGCCCATGTCCGCCGGCTCTACGAGCAGAACTTCGCGCCGCTCGAAGACATTGCGGATCCGGTGTGGACGCCGGTGCCAAACCTGGCCGAGGCCCGGCCGAGGCCCTATCAGCAGGGCGGCTCGGGCGAGATCGTCTGTCACTGCGAATGGGTGACCCGCGGTGAGATTGAATCGGCGCTAGCGGGACCGCTGCCGGCTACCGACTTGAGCGGCCTCAAACGGCGCACCCGCTGCATGATGGGCCGCTGCCAGGGTTTCTATTGTGCTTGGCGCGTCGCCCAACTCGCGGCCGGACACATCGACATTCCGCCCGCCGCGGGAGACGTTGGGAGAGACGCCGCGTGAGCCGGCACGACGCCATCATCGTCGGCGGCGGCCCAGCCGGGCTCTCCGCCGCTCGGGCGCTGCGCGAGGCGGGCGTGGACGACGTGGTGGTGCTGGAGCGCGAGGCCGAGGCGGGTGGTGTCCCGCGCCACTGCCACCATTCTGGCTTCGGGTTCAGCCAGTTCCATTGGCCCTACTTTGGCCCGGCATATGCGCGCCGTTTGCGTCGGGACGTAAAGGGCATCGACCTTCGGACCGACACGTCGGTGCTCGCTTTGCGTCCGGGCGGCGAACTCAGCGTTGCCACAACCGACGGGCTCGAAACGATGACGGGAAGCACCGTCCTGCTCGCCACCGGCGTCCGCGAAACCCCGCGCTCGGCGCGCCTGGTTTCCGGCGAACGCCCGGCCTGGGGCGTGCTCACCACTGGCGCGTTGCAACAACTTCTGCATCTGGCCCATATCCGGCCGTGCCGGCGTCCGGTCATCGTCGGCAGCGAGTGGGTTTCGTTCTCCGCCCTTCTCACGCTTCGCCGGGCCGGTATCAAGCCCGTGGCCATGATCGAGGAAGCGGACCGCATCACCGCGCCCAGACCCGCAGACACTATTGCAAGGCTCGCCTTTGGGGTTCCCGTGCTGACCCGCACTCGGCTTCTCGGAATTCTGGGCCGCGAGGTCGTCGAGGCGGTCGAGATCGAGCGCGACGGCCGGCGTGAGCGCCTCGCCTGCGACGCCGTCGTGATGACTGGAGGCTTCGTGCCCGAGGCCGCGTTGCCGCGCGCGAGCCACCTCGAACTTGACGAGGGCAGCGGCGGACCCATCATTGACCAGCATTGGCGTTGCTCCGACCCCGTGTACTTCGCCGCCGGCAACCTCTTGCGCTCGGTCGAGACGTCGGGCGTCGTGGGCCGCGAGGGCGAAGCTGCCGGCCGCGCCATGGCGGCCGCGCTCGCAGGCCGCCTGATCGCGCCGGCGCGCCGGGTGCCAATCAAGGCGAGCTCGCCGCTCCAGTACGTCACACCCCAAGTCGTCGCGGTCCCGGGCGATCGGCCCAACGGCCTGCTGTTCCGGACACGCGTCGATCGCCCCGCGCGCGGAATACTGCGGCTGCTATGCAACGGTGAGGAAATTTGGCACCGTAAGATCTCCGCCCTTCCAGAGCGGCGCGTCCGGCTTCCAGGGGGACTCGTCTCCCTGGACGATATCGAGAGCGTCGAGGTCCGATTGGACCCGTCGTAAAGCGCAGCGCACACTGCGAGAGTCAATCTATCCAAGCGCGATTTAGGTAACTCGTGCGCCCGCCTCTGCTGACCGAGAGGTGGGTTTGGATGGGCGCCCGCGATCGTCGTGGTCAGGCACAACAGCGAGAAGAATATCCATTCCGGGTGGTCGTCGACCTTGGCGATGGCGTTCCAGATCGGATGCAATGACGCCGAAACCAGCACCAGCGCGGCGACAGTGAATTCCAATGGACCGCCTGCGCCGTCATTGTCGATCAGCGCGCCCTCGAGCACGACGAAATCCTCGTAGCCGGTGTGCTCGTGGGGCAGCGACCAAGGCGTTCGCGCCCGAATTCCTACCCAGCATCCTTTGCGGCGATATGATCCTTTACAAGTTGCCGGAGCACAATGCGCTTCTGGTGGACGGTTTGCGCAAGGCGAGGTTGCCGGAATGTCCGCTCGGGGTCCAGACTGTGTAAGAACGTTTGCTGCGTGATCTGTACGGCGCGTCTTTGGCTTCGATGATCCGTCGCGGCGGGTATTCCGGGATTAAGGATTTTCGCCACTCGTGCGGACCTGTCGGCCGGCTGGCGCCGGTGTGAGCTGCGATTTGGCCGGATATGGGCGCAATTTGCGGCGCAGAGAGGCCTATGCGGTCCTCATCGCCGCGATCAGCGGGTCGATGCCCGTGATGTTCATGACGCGCTTGAGATTGTAGGCCAGCACGTGCAGGGCCATCTCGGTCCTCACCCGTTTCAGCGTCTTCGTCTGGAAATGCGTCGCGCCCATCCAGGACTTGATGGTGCCGAAGGGATGCTCGGCCGTCTCGCGCCGCCGACGCATCGCCTCCGGGTGCTCGTCGAGCCGCCTCTCGACGGCCTCGAGAACATGCTCGTGCTGCCAGCGGGTGATGCGGCGCTGCTTGGCCGTGGTGCAGCGATGCTTGATGGCGCATCCCTGACAGGCGTTGGTCCAGTAGCGCCGCATGCTCAGCCCCCTCTCCTGGCTGGTGAAGCGGTAGACCAAACGCTCGCCGGCCGGGCAGCGATAGACATCGTCGGCGGCCAGATAGACGAAGTCCTGTTTGCCGAAGCGGCCCTTGGCCTTGGCTCCAGAGGTCAGCGGCTTAGGCAATGTGACGGTGATGCCGGCCTCATCGCAGGCCAGAATCTCCTTGCCGTTGTAGTAGCCGCGATCGGCAACGACATCCAACTCGTCGGTCTCCAGAGCCGCCTTGGTCCGCTTCGCCATGGCTGAGAGCTGGGCGCGGTCGGTGCCCTGATTGGTCACCTCGTGGGCGACGATCAGGTGGTGCTTGGTGTCGACGGCGGCCTGAACGTTGTAGCCGACCACGCCGGAACCCCGGCCGCTCGTCGCCATCGAGCGGGCATCGGGATCGCTCAGAGAGATCTGCTGGTCCGGGCTCGCACGCCGCTCGACTTCAAGCGCCTTCAGGCGCCGCATCTCCTCCTTGAGGATCGCGATCTTGTCGGCCAGACGAGTCGTCTTGGTCGTGCGCGCCAGCGACGGCTCTTGCCGGTCGGCGCTGTCCAACTGGTCCAGATAGCGCGCAACGCTCTCCTCGATCTGCGCCACCCGCCGCGCCATCTTGGCCCGCGTGAAGTTCCTGTCCCGGCTGTTGACCGCCTTGAACTTCGAGCCATCGATCGCCACGCTCGCCTCGGCGAACAGCCCGAGTTGCCGGCACAGCGCGACGAACCGGGCGCAGACCTTGCGGATCGCACGGCCGTTGTCCTTGCGGAAGTCGGCGATCGTCTTGTGATCCGGCGCCAGCCGGCCGACCAGCCACATCACTTCCACATTGCGCCCGGCCTCCCTCTCGAGCCGACGGCTCGACTGAACCCGGTTGAGATAGCCGTAGATGTAGAGCTTCAACAAATCGCAAGGATGATAGGCCGGCCTGCCGGTCGCCAGCGGCTCGACCCGGTCGAACCCGAGGCCGCCAAGATCGAGCTCATCGACGAAGACGTCGATCGCCCGAACCGGGTTGTCGTCGCCGATCCAGTCTTCCAGGCGCTCCGGAAACAACGTGCCCTGGCTGCGATCGACACCCTCGACAAAACGCTTCATCAGACCCTCCCGCCAAAGCACGAGAGAATCATAACACCATCGACGTTTTTACACAGGCTGGGCCAGCAGCAGACATACGCAGCGTAGGCGCGCGGTGTCCGCTTCGGAGCGGTACGCGGACGTCGGACGGTCGAGCGTGGCTCCCCCCGGCGCGGCGCGCTCGATTCCCCCGCTCTAGACCTCGATGATGCCCTCGAGATAGGTGACCGCGCGGCCGGTGAGCAGGACGCGGTCGCCCTTGACCTCGCAGTCGAGTTCGCCGCCGCGCGCCGAGACCTGATGCGCGGTCAGGCGTTGGCGGCCGAGGCGCTTGGCCCAATACGGCGCGAGTTCGCAATGGGCCGAGCCGGTCACCGGATCCTCGGGGATGCCGAACTTAGGCGCGAAATAGCGCGAGACGAAGTCGACCGCCTCGCCGGGCGCCGTGGCGATGACGCCCTCGTAGGGCAGCGCCGCGATGCGGCCGATATCGGGCGCGAGACCGCGGACGTCGGCCTCGCTGGCGTAGACCGCGACGCAGTTGACATTGCCGAGCACCTCGGCGGGCGCCGCGCCCATCGCGCACGCCAGCGCGTCGGACGCGCCCCACGGCTCGGGCGCGAGCGCCGGGAAGTCCATCACCAGCCGTTTGCCGTCGCGGCTGACCGTGAGGCGGCCCGACCGCGTCTCGAAGGCGACCGTGTCGCCCGGCTCGTCGAGCAGGGTGAACAGGACGTGGGCGGTGGCGAGCGTCGCGTGGCCGCACAGATCGACCTCGGCGGTCGGCGTGAACCAGCGCAGGTCGTAGTGATCGCCGGCCTCGACGAAGAAGGCGGTCTCCGACAGGTTGTTTTCGGCCGCGATCGCCTGCATTTTCGCGTCGTCGAGCCAGACCTCGAGCGGGCAGACGGCGGCCGGGTTGCCGCCGAAGACGCGGCCGGTGAAGGCGTCGACCTGGAAGAGTGGCAGCTTCACGGTGTCATACCCGTCAGGCGCCCGCGGGCCGGCGCGCCAGGATCTGGATCGCGATCATCGTCATCACCGCCTCGTCGGCCTGGTTCGAGATGGTGTATTTGACGCGCGCGACGCCGCGGTCGGGCTTCGAGGCCGACGGCCGCGTCTCGAGCACCTCGCATGTCGTCTTGAGCGTGTCGCCGGGGCGCACCGGCTTGAGCCAGCGCACCTCGTCCATGCCCGGCGAGCCCATCGAGCAGCCGTTGAACAGGTTGGTCTGCCACATCAGCCGGAAGCCGATCACCAGGGTCTGGAATCCGCTGGCGATCAGCCCGCCGTATTGCGACGCCTCGGCGGCCACGGCATCCATGTGGATCGGCTGCGGGTCGTAGCGGAAGCCGAAGTCGAGGATCTCGGCTTCGCTCAGCGTCTTGCCGTCAGAGACGAAGCGCTCGCCGACGGCGAAGTCGTCGAAGTAGCGCACGGTCATCCGACGCGGGCCTCGATGACCGCGACGATGGCGTCGACGACGCCCTCGACCATCGCCGTGTCCGCGCCCTCGGCCATGATGCGAACCAGCGGCTCGGTGCCCGATGTGCGCACCAGTACGCGGCCGGCGGCGCCCAGCCGGGCCTCGCCCTCGGCGATCGCGCCCTTGACCGCCGCGTCGTCGAGCGGCGAGGCGCCCTCGAAGCGGACGTTCTTGAGCGTCTGGGCGAAAGGCTCGAACAGGCGCGCCGCCGCGCTCACCGGCTTGCCCGTCTCGGCGATCACCGCGAGGCACTGCAGCGCGGCGATCAGACCGTCGCCGGTGGTCGTGAAATCGCCCAGGATGATGTGGCCCGACTGTTCGCCGCCGACGTTGAAGCCATGGGCGCGCATATGCTCGACGACATAGCGGTCGCCGACCGGCGTGCGCACCATGGCGAGGCCGAGGCCCTCGAGATAACACTCGAGGCCCAGGTTCGACATCACCGTGGCGACCACGCCGCCGCCCCTGAGGCGGCCCGCCGCGTGCCACGAGCCGGCGATCAACGCCATCAGCTGGTCGCCATCGACCAGCGCGCCCGTTTCGTCGGCGATGACCAGCCGGTCGGCGTCGCCGTCGAGCGCGATGCCGATGTCGGCCTCGTGCGCGACGACCTGCTCGCGCATATAGTCGGGATCGGTCGAACCGCAGCCCTTGTTTATGTTGAAGCCGTCGGGCGAGACGCCGACCGGCACGACCTCGGCGCCGAGCTCCCACAGCACCGTCGGCGCGACCTTGTAGGCGGCGCCGTTAGCGCAGTCGATGACGATCTTGCGGCCGTCCAGGCTAAGCGCCTTGGGGAAGGTCGCCTTGACGAACTCGATATAGCGGCCTTCGGCGTCGTCGAGCCGCCTGGCGCGGCCGAGCCGCTCGGGCGCCGCCAGTTCGGCTTCCATGTCGGCGTCCATGCGCGCCTCGATCGCCGCCTCGACCGCGTCCGAGAGTTTGTAGCCGTCGGGCCCGAACAGTTTGATGCCGTTGTCATGGAAGGGGTTGTGCGACGCCGTGATCATGACGCCCAGATCGGCGCGCATACGGCGCGTCAGCATAGCGATCGCCGGCGTCGGCATGGGCCCGACCAGGATGACGTCGAGTCCCATGGCGACGAAGCCCGAGGTCAGCGCCGGCTCGATCATATAGCCCGAAAGCCGCGTGTCCTTGCCGATGACGACGCGATGTCGGTGCTCGCCACGGGTGAACTGGCGACCCGCCGCGAGGCCGACGCGAAGCGCGATATCCGGTGTCATCGGCGGGCGGTTGGCGGTGCCCCGGATGCCGTCGGTGCCAAAGTACTTGCGGGTCATGGGTCGTTACGTTTCCAAACGCCAAACGCGGACAGATTAGCGCCGCGCGTGCCAGCGCGCTAGTCCGTGATCGCGCGCCAGACGGCGAGCGCCTGGACGGTTTCGGCGACGTCGTGGACGCGGACGATCTGGACGCCCCGGTCGAGGCCGGCTAGTGCGGCCGCCAAGCTGCCCGGCAGCCGTTCCTTGGGCGCGGCCTCGCCGGCGATAAGCGTGATGAAGCTCTTGCGCGAGACGCCGAGCAGCAACGCGCAGCCGAGCCCGTGGAAGATACCGATGTCGCGCAGGATGGCCAAGTTGTGGTCGAGCGTCTTGCCGAAGCCGATGCCCGGATCGACGGCGATGCGCTGGCGTGGAATGCCGGCCGCCTCGCAGGCCGCGATACGCGCCTCGAGGGTGTCGTAGACGTCGAGCGGCGCGTCGACATAGACCGGGTCCCGCTGCATGGTCTTGGGCTCGCCCAGCATGTGCATCAGCACGACCGGCGCGCCGGCCGCGGCGACCACGGCAGGGCTGTCCGGGTCAGCGCTCAACGCGCTGACGTCGTTGACGACGGCCGCCCCCGCCGCCAGCGCGGCGCGCATGACCGCCGCCCGGCGGCTGTCGATCGAGACCGTCGCGCCTGCCGCGGCGAGCGCCTCTATGACCGGCAGGACACGGGCGCGTTCGGCGTCGGGCGACACCGGGTCCGAGCCGGGCCGCGTCGATTCGCCGCCGACGTCGAGGATATCGGCGCCGGCGGCGCACATGGCGTGGCCCGCGGCGATTGCCGTCCCGGCATCGGCGAAGTCGCCGCCGTCCGAGAAGCTGTCGGGCGTGACATTGATGACGCCCATGACGCGCGGGGTATCGAGCGCCAGCCCGGCGAACGGTGCGCGCGGCGCGCCGATCCGCTCCAGCAAGCCGGTGACCCGCGCCGCTGGCGGCCCGGCGAGCGTTGCCGCCCAGTCGGTGACGTCGGCGAGCGGCGCGAGACAGGCGCAAACAGCCTCGCCGTCGCGCAGCAGCACCTCGCAGGCGCTGAAGGCGAGGCGCCCGCCGGCCAGCCGGCGGGCGCTGCCGGCCTCGACGGCCGCGCGCGCCGCCGGGCCCGAGAGGACGCCCGCCGGGCGCAGGTAGACTGTCGCTTCATGCGAGAAGCCCCGCGGCAGGGCGGGGCTTCTGGTTCGTGACGCCATGACGGGGACGCGTAGCTTAGGAGCCCGGCTGGGGCTCCGGCTCGAGGTCGCCCGAGGCACCCTTGCCGCCACTTTCCGGCACCGACGCGCGCTTGCCCGAATCAGACGGCGGGTCGTCATAATGCGGTCGTACGATCGGCTCGCCCTTGAGCAACGTGTTGATATCGTCGCCCGACAGCGTCTCGTATTCGAGCAGCGCCTTGGCGATGGCGTGCAGCTGATCGATATTGTCGTCGATGATCTTGTGCGCGCATTTGTAGCCCTCGTCGACGATACGGCGCACCTCGGCGTCGATCACCTGCGCGGTCGCCTCGGAGACGTGCTTGGTCTGGGTCACCGAATGGCCGAGGAAGATCTCCTGCTCGTCCTCGGCATAGGTCAGCGGGCCGAGCTTGTCGCTCATGCCGAACTGGGTGACCATCATGCGCGCCATCTTGGTCGCCATCTGGATGTCCGACGAGGCGCCGCTGGTCACCTTCTCCGCGCCGAAGATCAGCTCCTCGGCGATGCGCCCGCCCATCGCGACGGCGATGTCGGCGTTCATCTTCTCGCGCGACACCGAGATGCGGTCGCCCTCGGGCAGCCGCATGACCATGCCGAGCGCGCGGCCGCGCGGGATGATCGTCGCCTTGTGCACCGGGTCGGACGCCGGGCTGTGCACCGCGACCAGCGCGTGGCCGCCCTCGTGATAGGCGGTCAGCCGCTTCTCCTCGTCGGTCATCACCATCGAGCGCCGCTCGGCGCCCATCATGACCTTGTCCTTGGCGGACTCGAACTCCGACATGGTGACGACACGCTTGCCGAGGCGCGCGGCCAAGAGCGCGGCCTCGTTGACCAGATTGGCCAGGTCGGCGCCCGAGAAGCCCGGCGTGCCGCGCGCGATGGTGCGCGGCTCGACGTCGGGCGCCAGCGGCACCTTGCGCATGTGGACCTTGAGGATCTTCTCGCGGCCCAACACGTCGGGGTTGGGCACCACGACCTGGCGGTCGAAGCGGCCCGGGCGCAACAGCGCCGGATCGAGCACGTCGGGCCGGTTGGTGGCGGCGATCAAAATCACGCCCTCGTTCGATTCGAAGCCGTCCATCTCGACCAGCAGCTGGTTGAGCGTCTGTTCGCGTTCGTCGTTGCCGCCGCCGAGGCCGGCGCCGCGGTGGCGGCCGACGGCGTCGATCTCGTCGATGAAGATGATGCAGGGCGCGTTCTTCTTGCCCTGCTCGAACATGTCGCGCACACGGCTCGCGCCGACGCCGACGAACATCTCGACGAAGTCCGAGCCCGAGATGGTGAAGAACGGCACGTTGGCCTCGCCGGCGATGGCGCGCGCCAACAGCGTCTTGCCGGTGCCGGGCGGGCCGATCAGCAGCACGCCCTTGGGTATCTTGCCGCCCAGGCGCTGGAACTTCTGCGGGCTCTTGAGGAACTCGACGATCTCTTCAAGCTCTTCCTTGGCCTCGTCGATTCCGGCGACGTCGTCGAAGGTGATACGGCCGACGCTTTCGGTCAACAGCTTGGCGCGCGACTTGCCGAAGCCCATCGCCTTGCCGCCGCCCGACTGCATCTGCCGCATGAAGAAAATCCAGACGGCGATCAGCAGCAGCATCGGGAACCAGTTGAGCAGCACGCCGAACAGCGACGGCACGCCCTCCTCGTCGGGCGCGGCGCTGATGTGGACGTTCTTGGCGCTCAGCCGGTCCACCAGATTGGCGCCGTCGGGCGCATAGGTCGTGAAGGGCCGGTTGTTCTTATCGCGCCCCGTGATCGTGTTGCCTTGGATCATCACCTCGTTGATCCGGCCCTGATCGACCTCGTCGAGAAAGTCGGAAAACTTCAGGTTGGCCTGCGGCCCTTGGCCCGACGAGCCCTGGAACAGGTTGAACAGAGCGATCAACAGGAGCCCGATGATTACCCAGAGCGCGAGGTTGCGACCGATATTGTTCACGTTCGATTACCCTTCCCTGACCGGCGCGGCCACCACTGGAGCCGCCTTGGTCCTAGCGCGCAATTTACCGTTCCCGACGCACCGACGGCCGGCCATTCTAGCCCCGCGGCGCGACGAACGCAAAGCCATGCGGACCCAATGCGTGCGCGGGCCTGAACGCGGATTCGAAAAGCGGCGCGCCGCCATCCGGCGATGCAGTACGCATGAATCCCAAATGGGGAACCGCGAGGAGACCGTCAAGATCGTAAATCGCCGGCAAGCCCGGACGCACCGCGGCGGGAATCGCGGTCTTGCGCAACGCCGGGTGCCGCGCGACGGCCGCGCGCCACCCGTCGTGCCCGAGCTTGCGCACCATGAACCGTCCCGGCGCCCGCCCCGGCGCCGCCGTCGCGCGCAGCGTGAACCGGCCGTCCCAGCGCACCGAACCACCGGCCTCGAGCACGGATTCTTCGGCCGCGGCGGCCGGTTCCCGGCAAATAAGAACACCGTCTCGGCGCGGCAGGATACGGCAGCCGCCGAGCGTTCGTCCCCGACGGAGAGATCCCTCCGCGAGCGCGCCATGCAGGCGCTCGAGGCGGTCGCTGCGTGGCGCGTATTCGCCGCCACCAACGCATTGCACGATACGTGCAAGGGCGCGCCGCGCAATTTCGGCCGGTGCGCCGGCATAACGAACTGGGTCGAGGCGGCAGAACCCGGCCGGGTGCGGCGCGACAGCGTCGGCCAGCAAGGCGGCGACGGCGGTGTCCACGACGCCTCGCGCACGACCCAGCGCCGCGGCCATCCGCGACAGGCGTTCGGCCGTCACCCCCTCGTCGGCAAGCACCGGCATGAGTGCGCGCAAGCGACCGCGCGCGAAAACGATATCGCGATTCGACGGGTCCTCCACCCAGGGCTGGCCAGACGCCTCGAGCGTCGCGTAGAGGCGCGCCTTGGGCGTCGCCAGCAAGGGCCGCAGGTAACGCGCATCGGGCGTCTCGACGACCGCCGCCATCGCCGCCAAGCCATCGGGGCCACTGTGCCGCTCGAGCCGCAGCAGCACGGTCTCGGCCTGGTCGTCGCGATGATGGGCCAGCAACAGATGCAGCACGCCGGCGCCGCGGCACCATTCGCCGAGCAGCCGGTAGCGCGCCGCGCGCGCGCGCGCCTGAATGTCGGTGGTCGGCTTCGGCCCAGACCAGGTCAGGACGACCGCCACGACATCGCGCGCCGCGAGCCAGGCCGCGACCCGGGCCGCCTCTTCGCGCGAGTCCGCGCGCAGCCCGTGATCGACGACCAGCGCCGTCAACCGCCCGGCGCGACACCGAACCCAGCCGTCGACGAGCAGGGCAAGCGCCATGCTGTCGGCGCCGCCGGAGACGGCGACAGCGATTTCGGGGGGCCGCTCGAACGGGCCGAGCGGCGTCATCATGCGATCGAATTCAACCGTGGCGATCGGCGCGGTGATCGGCAGGTCCTCGGTCCCGCCATGAGACATGCTTTTAGCCCGGATTTCTCACCATGGACAGGCGCGTCATCGCGTCGGGCGGTCGCCGATCCGCCAGGAGAAGGCCGCAGAGCGTAGCCTGGGCTACGGTCAAGGTCTTCGACGCCGCGGGCGGCCCGCCCGGCGCGACCCGCAGGGCGGCGGATCTCAGACGACAGGCCGCGTCAAGGCGCTTGCCCGATGCGCAAGCATCGCGCCGCGCGCCTTTCCTAGCCTGTCGTGCGATATCCGCCGTGCCGCATCTGTCCATGGTGAGAAGGCCGGGCTAGCCGCAGCCCGAGCGTTGCGCTTCCCGCGCCACCTTCTGCTTGAGCTGCGCCGAAGCGCCGGCGTACAGCTCGCCGAACTTCTCGAAGGCGATGCAGGCCTCTTCGGTGCGCCCCGAACCAAAGAGCGACATGCCGAGCTTGAGCATGATGTCGGGCGCCTTGTTGCCGTCGGGGAAGCGCTGCAGGCCAAGCGCGAAGTGGTGCGACGCCGAGGCGTAGTCCTTGACCACGTAATAGGTCTCGCCCAGCCAGTAGTATGCGTTGTCCGTCAACTCGTGGTCGGGATGGCTCTCGATGAAGGCGTCGAACGCGCGCCGCGCCTCGTCGAATTCGCCCTGCTGTTGCACCGCCTGTTTCAGCACGTCGTAGGCGTAGTCGTACTGCTGCTTGGGCGTACCGGCGGGCAGCGCCGGTGCCAGCGCGACCATCTCGGTCGGCTCGGCCGCGGCGACCGCACCATCCGTCGTTACCGCCAGCAGCGCCGAGGCCGGAATAGTGCCGAGCACGCCAGGCTCGTCGGAGACCTGTGGGACGAGGGCCGGCTGCGTCGTTGCCGTCGTCGCTGGAACGGTCGCCGCCGTCGCCGGGATGGCCGCCGCCGGCGCGGTGAGCGCCGCGGCCGGCGCCATGCCGGTTGCCTGCCCCCGCTCGATCGCGGTCAGCCGAAAATCGACGTCGGCGACCAGCTTGTCGATCCGTTGGCCGAGCAGATCGATGCCGTGAGCGACCTCTTCGATACGCCCGGTCAGCGTGCGCATCTCGTCCTCGACCTGGCTGAAGCGGACTTCGAGCTGCGCCGTCCGGGCATCGCCGCCGCCGACCGTTGGCGCCGTCGTCGTCGGCTGAAGCGACGGTGGCGGCACCTCGCCGCCCTTGTACACGAACCTCTGAAGGTCGCTCATGTCGTTGCGCAGGCGCTCGAGTTCGAGGAGCAACTGCTGAATATTGGAGTCTTGCGCGGCGACCGGCGCCGGGACGCCGCCGACCATCAGCACGATCAGCGCCATGACCGCCAATGCGCGAAGAATCGGTGCGTGGTGAATCGGTGCCGAACGAACGGGCATATGTCGGTTCTCCCCGCCGGTCATACCGCATCGGCGGCAGGGGGCCGGCGCTGCACTCGGCCGACGACGACCGCGCCACCCCCCGTGGCGGACGCGCCGGCCAAGCCGTTTACCCCATCTATAGTGGGCGCGCCGCCATTGCGCGCCGGGTCCGGTCGAGCCGTCAGGCGCCGCCGCTCGACGTGACGAGCGTGACGCCGCGCCGGTTCTGCGACCAGGCGGCCTCGCTATGGCCGACCGCATCGGGCCGTTCCTTGCCGTAGCTGATCGTCTCGATACGGTTCGGGTCGACGCCGAGCTGGACGAGGTAGTTCTTCGCCGACGTCGCGCGCCGATCGCCAAGCGCGAGGTTGTATTCGCGCGTGCCGCGTTCGTCGCAATGGCCCTCGATCATGATCGTCGCGCTGGGCCACTGGCTCAGCCACGCCGCCTGGCGCTCAAGCGTCCGTTGGGCCGAGGCGTTCAAAACCGCCTTGTCGAGATCGAAGAAGACGCGATCGCCGACGTTGACGACGAGGTCATCCTGGGTACCAGGCGTCGGCCCCATGGGCTCGGCCGGCATCGGCTCGGGCACCGCCTCCTGGGTCATCTCGCCACCACCCGTCGAGCTTGCGGTCGTATCGCCACCGCCGCTGGTGTCACTCGATTGATCCGGCGTCGTCTCGCACGCGGCGACCAATAGCAGCGCCGCGAAAAGACCAACGAACTTATTCCACATATAAAAACTCTCCTCTGCCGGGATTAATTCTTCGATCTGCGTCTGCTACACCTTGGAGTGACAGTCGAACCCACGCAAGTTGACGAGAATCGACTCCTGAAACCGTTGAAATCGGCCGAAAAACCGCCACTGGACTATACTGTGCGCCATTTACGGAATCAAGGGGGACCAAGCCGGGTCTGACGCCTCTGCGGGCGTCACGATCTCGCGCTCGTTGTAGCCGGTCAGGTCGATCGAATACAGCTTCACGCTGCCCGGGTCGTTGCCGCCGCCGGCCGTCTGACGAAAGAACATGATGACCCGGCCGTTCGGCGCCCAGGTCGGTCCTTCGACAAGGAAACCACTGGCCAGCAGCCGTTCGCCCTTGCCGTCGGGGCGCATGACGCCGATATAGAACTGCCCCTTGTAGATCTTGGTGAAGGCGATCAGATCGCCCCGCGGCGACCACACCGGGGTGGCATAGCGGCCATTGCCGAAGCTGACCCGCTTGACGTTCCGGCCGTCCGAATCCATCACGTAAATTTGTTGTGATCCACCGCGGTCCGAGTTGAACGCGATGAAGCGTTCGTCGGGCGCGAATGACGGCGACGTGTCGATCGCCAGGTGATCGGTCAGCCGCTTCACGCGCCGCGTGCGCAGATCCATCGTATAGACGTCGGAATTGCCTTCGCTCGAGAGGCTCATGATGATCTTGTTGCCGTCGGGCGAGAAGCGCGGCGCGAAGGTCATGTTTGGGAAATTGCCAACGACCTCTTGCTGGCCGGTGTCGATGTGCAGGATGTAGACGCGCGGCTGGTTGTGGAAATAGGAGAGATAGGTGATCTCCTGGGCCGACGCCGAGAAACGTGGCGTCAGCACCAGATGCTCGCCGTTGGTAAGAAATCGGTGATTCTCGCCATCTTGGTCCATGATCGCGAGGCGTTTGATCCGCTTCGTCGCCGGCCCCGATTCCGAAATGTAGACGATGCGGGTATCGAAGTAGCCGGTCTCGCCGGTGATCCGCTTGTAAATCTGGTCGGCGACCTTATGCGCGACGCGCCGCCATGCGCTGGGCTGCGCCCGGAAGATCAGCCCGACCATCTGCTGTTCGGCGAAGACGTCCCAAAGCTGGAATGTCACCTTGATGCGCCCGTCGGTCTGGCGTTCGACGACGCCACTGACCAGCGCCTCGGCATTGATCTGGCGCCAGTCGCCGAAGCGCGGCGAACCGCGGATCGCCTCGGGCCGTTGGATGAACGCCTTGTCGTCGATCGGGCTGAACAGGCCCGACCGCTCGAGGTCGCTGGCGACTACCCTGGCGAGATCGGCGCCGATCGCCTGCTCGGCGCCGCTGCCGACGAAGCGGCTGACGGCGATCGGCATCGGCTCGACGGATCCGCGCGTGATGTCGATCTTGAGTTCCGCGAACGCCGTCGCCGGGCCCGCGCACCAAAGCGCCAAGGCGACTACCGCCAGTCCGAGCAACCGTTTCATATGCGACATTCGATGCATCCTGTCCCCGCGACGTAAGCCATTGTGATCAATTCGTTTAGGTTCAGACCGGTGGTCTGAACCGGAAAGTTATCTCGCGCCACTCCTCGTAGCGGTCGGGCGGCAGGTCGTGCAAGGGGCTTGCCTGCAGGACCGCGCGCCGCGCGCTTTCCGCCATCGACCGATAGTACTCGCCGCCGGGCTGTGCCATGCGCGCCCGGTCGACGATCTCCGCCTTGCGTACGGTGCCGTCGGGCAGCAGCGAGATGTAAATCTCGACGTCGAGCTCGCCGGCGTCGCGCGCGCCGGCCGGCACGTTCCACTTCTCCTCGACCTGACGGCGAATCGAATCGCTTACCGTCATCGACAGCGGCTCGTCGCGCGCCGAGGTCACGGTCGACGGCGTCGGTGCGGCCACGGCCGGCGCGATTTCGGGCTCCGGCGCACGCCGCTTTGGCGCGCTCTCGGTCAGGTCCTTGAGCAGCGTGTCGAACTGCTGCTTCTTGGCCGGCGCCTTGGGCTTCGACGGCGGCGCCGGTGGCGTATCGACGTCGAGCGCGGCGAGGCGCTCAGGCTTCGACGGCGGCGGCGGCGCCTCGGCCACCTCGGGTTCCGGCAGTGGCTCGACGATTTCGGGCTCGGGTTCGGGTTCCGGCACTGGCGGTGGCGGCGCCTCGACGACCTCCGGTATCGGCGCTGGCTCGGGCGGCGCCGGTTCGGGCAACGCCTCGGGCTCGGGCGGCACCGGATCCGGCTCGGGCAACGGTGGGATGTCCGCCGTTTCGACCGGCTCGGGTTTGGCCGCCGGCGCCGGCGGCGGCGGGTTGGAAATCTCGGCGACGGTCACGATCTCGACCGCGATCGACTGCGTCATGTCGAACTCGGGCTCGAAGAACGACGGCAAGCCAAAGAAGACCAGCGCAGCGACGCACAGGTGCAGCAGGAACGACGATATGGGGGCGCCAAATCGCACGTCTCACCTCGCCACCTTAGTGCCAGGCAGGACCGCGATGAGCGCGATGTTGTCGAAGCCGGCCTCGGCGAGCACGCCCATGACCTCCATGACCCGGCCGTAATCGATCGCCTTGTCGCCGCGCACGAAGATGCGCGTCTCGGGCTTGCGCAGGGTGATCGCACCGAGCCGGGGCGCCAGCTCGTCAATGGCGATCTCGGTGTCCTGCAGGAAGATCTTGCCGTCGGCGTCGATGCTGACCGCCAGCGGCTCGTCCTCGCCGCGGATTTCAGGCACCGTGCTTTCCGGCAGATCGATCGGCACGCCGACCGTCAACAGTGGCGCCGTGATCATGAACACGACCAGCAGCACCAGCATGACGTCGACGACCGGCGTCACGTTGATCTCGTGCATCAGGCCGTGCGAGCGGCGCGCGCTGCGTCGCGACGATGTCGGGGTGACGGTCGTCATCCGACGATGCCCTCCTCCTCGAGCTGGCGTGACAGGATCGCCGAGAATTCGGCCGAGAAGGTCTCGAGCCGTCCCTCATAGCGACCCAGATCGGTCGACAGCTTGTTGTAGGCGACCACCGCCGGGATCGCCGCGACCAGGCCAAGCGCGGTCGCGAACAGCGCCTCGGCGATGCCCGGCGCGACCACCGCAAGCGACGAGTTCTTGCTCACCGCGATCGCCTGGAAACTGTCCATGATGCCCCACACCGTGCCGAACAGGCCGACGAACGGCGCCGTAGAGCCGACCGTGGCGAGGAAGTTCATATAGCGCTCCAACGCGTCGACCTCGCGGTCCAGCGTGATCTGCATCGCCTGGGTGATGCGCTGGTGCAGGCCGACCGTGAGGCCCTTGCCGGTCGCCGCCAGTCCGCGCGACAGCGAGCGCCGCCACTCGGCCATCGCGGCGGCGAAGATCGCCGCCATCGGATGATCGGCCTGCTTGCCGATGCGGTCGTAGAGTTCCTCAAGCGAGCCGCCCGACCAGAAAGATTCCTCGAACTTCTCGGCCTGGCCGCGCAGACGGCGAAAGCGCATGACCTTCTCGAAGATGATCGTCCAGCTCCAGAACGACGCGACAATCAGCACGATCAGCACGAACTTGACGATCGGATCGGCCTCGAGGAAGAGCCCGATGATCGACAGCGGCTCGAACCCGACCGAACCCTCCAAAGCGATTGTTTCAACGGCGGTTTCTTGCATCGACTATGCCCCGGACAACGGTTGTATGACATTTTGCATGGCAGCGCGCAGCGCGGCGGGCAGCCGCCTCGGCTTGCCCGCCGGCGTGACGAAAGCGAGGCGCAGCAGAAGCCGCGCCAGGTCGACCGCACCACGCAGCACGGTCTGTTCGAGATCGGCGCTGGCGCCGCCCAGCGCGACGACGCGCGTGCGCACCTCGACTTCGTCGTCGAGCCGCGCGGGACGCAAGTAGTCGATCTCGCAGCGGCGCACGACCCAGCTGGCGCCCGCGTTCTCGGCGAGGCCGCTGTTCTCGAAGCCGAGCCCGCGCAGCCATTCGGTGCGCGCCCTCTCGGCGAATTTCAGATAGTTGGCGTAGTAGACCAGCCCGCCGGCGTCGGTGTCCTCGTAGTAGACACGCAGCGTCATGCTGTGCACGCCGGCCGCATTGACGCCGACGGCCTCAGTCATGGTCGGCCTCCTCGGCCTCCTCGGCGGCCAGCAGATCGAGCTGCTCGGCAATCTCTCTGGGCAGCGTGAGACCGAGATGGCGGAAGCTCGCCGGCGTCAAGACGCGGCCGCGCGGCGTGCGCTTCAACAATCCCTGCTGGATCAGGAACGGCTCGATGACGTCCTCGATCGCGTCGCGTTGCTCGGACAGCGCCGCCGCCAGGGTCTCGACGCCGACCGGGCCGCCCGCGTAGTGCTCGGCGATCAGCGCCAGATAGCGGCGGTCCATGGCATCGAGGCCGCGGCCGTCGACCTCGAGACGGTTGAGCGCCGCGTCGGCCGCCGCCGCGTCGATGCGGGCGATGCCGGTCACGGCGGCGATGTCGCGCACGCGGCGCAACAGCCGGGTGGCGACGCGTGGCGTGCCGCGCGCGCGGCGGGAAATCTCGGCGGCGCCGTCATCGGTCAGCGGCGCATCGAGCACGCGCGCGCCGCGCACGACGATCTCGCGCAGCTCGTCCGGTTCGTAGAAACCCAGGCGCAGCGGGATGCCGAAACGCTCGCGCAGCGGCGTCGAGATCAGCCCCGAGCGCGTCGTCGCGCCGACCAGCGTGAAGGGTGGCAGGTCGAGCCGTACCGAGCGCGCCGCCGGCCCCTCGCCGATGATCAGGTCAAGCTCGAAGTCCTCCATCGCCGGGTAGAGAATCTCCTCGACCGCCGGGTTGAGCCGGTGGATTTCGTCGATGAACAACACGTCGCGCGGCTCGAGGTTGGTGACGATCGCCGCCAGGTCGCCGGCGCGCGCCAGCACAGGCCCCGACGTCGCGCGGAAACCGACGCCCAGTTCGCGCGCGGTGATCTGCGCCAGCGTCGTCTTGCCCAGCCCGGGTGGCCCGTAGAACAGCACGTGGTCGAGCGCATCGCCGCGGCCGCGCGCCGCCTGGACGAAGACGGAAAGGTTGTCGCACACCTGGCGCTGGCCGATGAAGTCGTCGAGCACCGCCGGGCGAAGCTTGATCTCGCCGCCGTCCTCGGCACCGGAATCGGCGGTCACGACACGCTCCTCGCTCATCGGCCGAGCTCGCGCAGGCCGGCGCGGATCAGGACGTCGAGCTCGGCCTCGCCGGCCATCGACCGCGCCGCGCCGGCCACGGCCATCGCCGCCTCGGTGCGCCGATAGCCGAGGTTGACCAGCGCCGAGACGGCGTCGCCCTCGACGCCGACCTCGATCAGCGTCGCACCGCCGGTCACGCCGGCCGGATGCAACGCCAGTCCGCCGACCGCGTCCTTGAGCTCGGCAACGATGCGGCCCGCGAGCTTGGCGCCGACGCCGTTGGCCTGGGCCACCGCCGCCTTGTCCTGCGCCGCGATGATGAGCATCAGATCACCCGGCGCATGCACGCTCAGGATCGCCAACGCGACCCGCGCGCCGACGCCCTGGACCGACTGCAAGAGCCGGAACCAGTCGCGCTCGGCCTCGTCGGCGAAGCCGTAGAGGTGGATGTGGTCTTCGCGCACATGGGTCTCGACGTGGATCACGACCGGCTGGCCGGCCGCCGGCAGCGCGCGCATCGTGCGGCCCGAGCAGAACACCAGATAGCCGACGCCGCCGACGTCGACCACGGCGTGATCGTCGCCGACCGAATCGAGCAACCCGGCGAGCTTGGCGATCATGCGGCGGTCTCGGCGATGCGCGCGTCGACGCGCCGTCGCGTCGCGGCGTGGTGCGCGTGGCAGATCGCGACGGCGAGCGCATCGGCCGCGTCGCTGCTCTTGGGCAGGCAGCCGGGCAGCAGCCGGCGCACCATCTCGGCGACCTGGCGCTTGTCGGCATGGCCGGTGCCGACGACCGACTTCTTGACCAGGTTGGCGGCATACTCGCTGACCGCAAGCCCGGCACGCGCCGGCGCCAGCAGCACGACGCCACGCGCCAGGCCGAGCTTGAGCGTCGAGGCGGCGTTCTTGCTGACGAAAGTCTCCTCGACCGCCGCCGTTTCGGGCTGGTAGCTGTCGATGATCGCGCTGAGGCCCTCGTGGATCTGCAAGAGGCGGCCGGCGGTCGTTTCGTCGCTGTTGGTCTTCACCGTGCCATTGCCGACATGGCTGAGCTTGTTGCCGTCGACGTCGATGACGCCCCAGCCGGTGACGCGCAAGCCGGGATCGAGACCGAGGACCCTCATCGTCACGGCACCCCCCCCCCCCCCTCAGGCGCTGAGTTTTTCCATGACGTCCTCGGGGACGTCATAGTTGGCCGAAACCGCCTGCACGTCGTCGCTGTCCTCGAGCGCCTCGAGCAGTCTGAACAGTTGGTCCGCGGTATCCTCGTCGACCGGCACCAGGTTCTGTGGGCGCCACACCAGCTTGGCGCTGGCCGGCGGGCCGAAGCGCGCCTCGAGCGCATCGCGCACGTCGCTTAACTGGTCGTCGGCGCAGATCACCTCATGGCCTACCTCGCCCGATTCGCAGTCGTCGGCGCCGGCCTCCAAGGCGGCCTCGAACATCTCTTCGGCGCTCGCCGCGTCGGCCGGATAGCCGACTGCGCCGACGTGGTCGAACATGAAGGTGACGCTGCCCGTTCCGCCCATCGTGCCGCCGTTCTTGTTGAAGGCGGTGCGCATCTCGGCGGCGGTCCGGTTGCGGTTGTCGCTGAGCGCCTCGACGATGACCGCAACGCCGCCCGGCGCGTAGCCCTCGTAGCGCACCTCGTCGAACTGAGCGCCGTCGTCGTCGCCGCCGCCACGCTTGATCGCGCGCTCCACCGTGTCCTTGGGCATATTGGCCGCCTTGGCGGCCTGCAACGCGGTGCGCAGACGCGGGTTCATCGCCGGGTCGGGAAGCCCCGACCGCGCCGCGACGGTCAGTTCGCGAATCAATTTGGTGAACAGTTTGGCCCGCTTGGCGTCCTGTGCGCCCTTGCGGTACATGATGTTCTTGAACTGGGAATGGCCGGCCATCGCCTCACTTCAACTGTATTCAACCGTATATAGTCGGGCCGCAGCCACAAAATACCACATCCGGTGGCGGGAACTACTCAATAACGCTATTGCGCCAATGTGGCAAGATTAGGGCGCGCGTGACGACCTTTTCCGCGCGCTTCGCCTACACGAACGCGCGCAGTGCGTCGAGCGTTTCGTTGGGCCGCTCGGCGATCGTCATGTGGCCACAGCCGGCGAAGCCGACGGTCTCGACCTCGGTCAGTTCGGCGGCGAGTTTGGCGGCGCCCTTAGGCGGCGTCATCATGTCCATCTCGCCGACGATCAGCTGCACCGGGCAGGTCACCTTGGTCGCCGTGGCGAGCGCGCCGGTGTAGTCGTTGCACGCCGTGAGGTCGGTGAACAGCAGCCCCGGCGCGGCTCGCTCGAACAGCCGCATGGCATTGCCCAGAACCCATAGCCCGGGCGCCGGCTGGCCGCCGACATGGCCGACCGGGCCGTGGCACCAGTCGACCATCAGCTCGAAGGCGCGGTGGTCACAGGCCTCGGCCGCGGCGAGCAGATCGGGATGCACCTTCATGGCGTCGGCCGCGCCGGCGAGCGAGATCTTGCGCACCCGCTCGGGCGCCCGCGCCGCGGCCTCAAGCGCGATATAGGTGCCCATCGAGAAGCCGATCAGAGTCGCCGTCTCGATGCCGGCGGCGTCGAGCACGTCGATCAGCCATTCGCCCATCGCCTCGACGGTCGCCAGCGGCGGTCCCTCGGACTGCCCGTGCTCCGGCATGTCGGGCCCCAGCACGCCGTATCCTTCCTGGGCGAAATAGCGCATCGGCACGGCCCACACCGTGTGGTCGAGCGAGGCGCCCGAGATGAACACCACGGCCGGCTTCGCGTTGTCGAACACCGTCCCCCCGGTGCCGGCACCGACTGTTCGGCCCTTGACGTTGAGCTTCATGATTACTTTGCTTTCCGATCATCTTCGCTGCGCGAAGATAACCTGCGCTCAATCGCCGCGCATGCCAATTTAAACTCCACAAGGACTGGCCGAACGGTCGGCGGCGCCCCTCTTGTCCCAATTAGACTGGCGCGCGCTGGGACGTGCCGTTAAACGATTCGATGCAAACATGCCCTACCCCTTCTGCGAGGCGCGCAGGCCGCGTTCGAGGTCGTCGATCAGGTCCGCCGGGTCCTCGACGCCGATCGAGAGCCGCACCAGGTCCTCGCCGACGCCGGCGGCCTCGAGCTCCTCGGCGCTCATCTGCTGGTGCGTCGTGGATGCCGGATGGATGACCAGCGAGCGCGCGTCGCCGACGTTGGCGAGATGCGAGAACAGTTCGAGCGCCTCGATGAACTTGCGGCCCGCCGGGCGCCCGCCCTTGAGCCCGAAGCTGAAGATCGCGCCGCAGCCCTTGGGCAGCAGCTTCTTGGCGAGCGCGTGGTCGGGGTGGTTCTCGAGGTTGGGGTGGCTGACCCAGTCGACCGCCGCATGGCCATCGAGATGGGCGACGATCTTGTCCGCGTTCTCGACGTGGCGCGCCATCCGCATGGGCAGCGTCTCGACGCCCTGGATGATGTAGAACGCGTTGGCCGGGCTCATGCAGGCGCCGAAGTCGCGCAGGCCCTCGACGCGGGCGCGCATGACGAAGGCCAGCGGGCCGAATTCGTCGGCGAAGTCGATACCGTGATAGCCGGCGTAGGGCTCGGTCAGCGTCGGGAACAGATCGCCGGCGTCCCAGTCGAACTGGCCGCCGTCGATCAGCGCACCGCCCATGGCGACGCCGTGGCCGCCGAGGAACTTGGTCACCGAGTGGTAGACCATGTCGGCGCCCAACTCGATCGGCCGGCTGAGATACGGCGTCGCGAAGGTGTTGTCGACCAGCAGCGGCAGGCCGTGGTCGTGGGCCACGGCCGCGATACGCGGGATGTCGAGCACCTCGAGCCCCGGGTTGCCGAGCGTCTCACCGAACACGAGCCGCGTCTCGGGCCGGATCGCCGCACCGAAGGCGCCCGCGTCGCGCGGGTCGACCAGCGTGGTGGTGATGCCGAAGCGCGGCAGCGTGTGGACGAACAGGTTGTGGCTGCCGCCGTAGAGCGAGCGCGACGAGACGATATGGCCGCCCGCCCCCATCAGCGTCATCACCGCGAGCGACAGCGCCGCCTGGCCCGACGCCGTGCACACCGAGCCGACGCCGCCTTCGAGCGCCGCGAGTCGCTCCTCGAGCACCGCCGTCGTCGGGTTCGAGATGCGCGAATAGATGTGGCCCGAACGCGACAGGTTGAACAGCGAGGCGGCCTCGTCGGTGTCGCGGAAGACGTAAGACGTCGTCTGGTAAATCGGCACGGCGCGCGCGCCGGTCGTCGGGTCGGGCCGGTAGCCGGCGTGGACGGTACGCGTGTCGAATCGATGAAACTTGGGCTCGACCATGACGTTCCCCCGGGGGCTCGTGAATTGGCGGCCCGCACAGTACACAGGGCGCGCGGGAGCGTCCAGCCGGTGCGGGCCTAGATCGTATGTCACGCGGAGGCGCGGAGGACGCGGAGGTGGATGGATATGACGACCATATGTTTTGGAGGAAGTTACTGATACCAAATCTGCGGCGGCGAGGCTTCCACGTCATCGCTTCTCCGCGCACTCCGCGCCTCCGCGTGAACCAAACGACGGCGGCCACCGGGCACGCCACTTGCCATCGCCGCCCCGTTGCGCCGATGATCGGGCCGTGAAGCACGCCGCAGTCAAACCCCGGAGATTCGCGCGATGAGCCCGCTCATCGGCTGGGCCGCCGTCCTGATCTTGCTCGTCGGACCGCTGATCCACGTCGCCGTGTCGCCGCGCGGCGGCCCCTTCCGGCCGCCCGAGGGCACCCGCTGCCCGTTGGGCCCGCGCGTCGGCTGGCTGGTCATCGTGTTGCTGCTGGGCCCGCTCGGTTGGCTGGTCTATATGGCGCGGCGGCGGGGCGGCGGTGAATGAGCGGCGCGATGCCGTAGGTTTGGTTTGGCTGCTGGTGTCATGGGGAGCGAGACGAATGTCGAAACGAGCGCGACATAGGGCCCGATACATCGAGGGTTGGAATTCCATGGACGCCGAAAAGCTTCTGGTATCGGTCACCGATGACTTCCTGTTCGACGATCCGGCCGACCCCGAACCCGTGACCAAGGCGACGCTCGTCGCCTATTTGCCGAAATGGCCGGCCAAGGCCGCGGCCCTGGGCGCGGCGTTCGAGTTCGATATCGTCGATAAGGTCGTGCGAGACGACGATGGTCTGTTGCTCGAGTGGTATTGGTGGCGACTGATCGGCGCCGATGTCGAAGGTTCGGCGGTCATCAGGACGTCGGACGCGGGCGTCATCTCCGAGCGCCTGACCTATTATACCAGTGAGCGCCTGAATTGACTCTCGGGATATTCATTGATGGCGGATGATGGCGGATTGTGATTCTATGGTCTCCCACCAGATGTGGGGGATGTCATGGGATCAGCACTCAAGATACGGGATGATTTGACGCCTTTGGAGCTTCGGCGCTGGGCTCGCGTGGAATCGTACGGTCGAGCGGCGGCGCGGGCCTATGGGATCGCGAATGCTTTGGAGGAGATGCCCCGGGCTGATGCCGCGCGGCTTGCGGGGATGGATCGCCAAACGCTTCGCGACGCGGTTGTTCGTTACAATGCAAAGGGATTGGAGGGGCTTCACGACCGTCCAAAGGGCTACTCGCCGCGGCGGCTGACGGCAGACGAGGAAGCGGCGCTGGCGGCGGTCATCATCGCCGGGCCGGAGCCTGAGCGCGACGGGGTTTGCGCCTGGACCCGGGCCGATCTGTGCCGCTGGCTGGAGGAGCGCTTCGCCAAGACCTACCACCCCTCGAGCATGACCCGGGTTCTACGGCGGATGGGATTTTCCCGCCAGAAGGCGCGCCCGAGCCACCCGCGAAGGGACGCCGAAGCGCAGGAGCGCTTCAAAAAAGGGGGCTTCGCGACATCCTGAAGGCGACCGCCGCGGCGCATCCCGACAAGCGCCTACAGCTGTGGTTTCAGGATGAAGCGCGCGTCGGCAACAAGGGCCGGGTGTGTCACCGGTGGTGGCGCAGGGGCGAGCGTGCCCCCGGGACGCGTCAAATCGGCTACCAGTGGGCCTACATCTTCTCCGCCGTGCGCCCGGACACCGGCGACGACGTCACCCTGGTGATGCCGAGCGTCAACGCCAAGGTCATGGACCTGTTTCTCGCACACTTCGCCGATACCCTGGACCAGGATGCGCACGCCGTCATGATGTGCGACGGCGCCGGTTGGCACGACGAGCGCGCCCTCACCGTCCCCGACAACGTCACCTTGGCGCTGTTGCCGCCTTACAGTCCCGAACTCAACCCCGTCGAGCGGGTTTGGCTCTACCTACGCGAACGCTTCCTATCGCTCCGCGTCCTCGACGACACCGAGGCCATCATCGACGCCTGTTGCCAAGCATGGATCGACCTCATCGCAGAACCGGATCGTATGCGAACCCTCTGCGCCTATCCATGGATCATGAAGGTGATTTCATAGGCTCACTTGTATTACAGGACGCCCTGGCCACTGCGCCGCTGAAGCACCCCGGGCCGGCTAAAGCGGCCAGGCCCGCGCGTCGGCTGGCTGGTCATCGTGCTGCTGCGCGGCCCGGGAAACATCGCTTACTAGGCGCTCTATAGCAGGAGGTACGGCATGGCGGCGTTCGAGACGGGTGAGTATCGCGACCGGGTGGCGCGGGTATCGGCCGGCATGGCGGATGCCGGGGTCGACACGCTGGTGGTCTTCTCGGAACCGCATATGTGCTTCCTGACCGGCTACGAGGGCCGCTCCGATTATGTCCCGCAGGTCACCGTGATCCGCGCCGGCGACCAGGACGCGCGCGTCATCCTGCGCGAGATGGACATTCACTGCGCCACCCCGACCGTCTATCTCGACGCCTCGCGCATCGAGAGCTACCCGGAGAGCTATATCGGCACGCCCGAGCGCTCGCCCTGGCAGGTCATCGGCCAGCGCGTCGCGGAGATCGCCAACGGCGGCCGCATCGGCCTCGAGCTGGGCGCCGACAACTTCTCCTTCGCCGACCACCAGGCGCTGACCCGCGCGCTGGGCGACCGACCGCTGGTCGACGCGAGCGACCTGGTGAGCCGGGCGCGGATCAAGAAATCGCCGGCCGAGCTCGGCTACATGCGCGACGCCGCCAAGATCGTCGACCGGGCGCTGCAGAACGGCATCGCAGAGATCGCCGAGGGGGTGCGCCAGTGCGACGTCGCGGCGCGCATCACCCACGACCTGATCGCCGGCACGCCCGAGCGCGGCGGCGACGCGACCAAGGCGGTGACCATGCCGACCGGGCCGGGCGTCGCCCAGGCGCCGCACCTCAAATGGACCGACCAGCCGTTCCGCCCGGGCGACCAGACCGACTTCGAGGCCGGCGCCTTCGTGCACCGCTACTGCTGCGCGCTGTCGCGCACGTCCTATCTGGGCGACCCGCCAGCGCGCCTGCTTCACGTCCACGACGCGGTCCTGGCGGGCTTCGAGGCGGCGCTCGACGCGGTCCGCCCGGGCGCCACCTGCGGCGACGTGCACCGCGCCTTCGCGGCGGCGTTCTATCCGCGCGGCGTGCGCAAGGAATCGCGCATCGGCTATTCGATCGGGCTCGATTGGAGCGACTTGTGCTTCAGTCTGCAGGACGACGACGAAACGCCGCTCGAGACCGACTACACCTTTCACCTCATCATCGGCGTCTGGGAACACGACGACGCCTATGTCTTCAGCGAAACCATCCGGGTCGGCGAACGGCGCGGCGAGAGTCTCTCGACGACGCCGCGCATTCTCTTTGTGCGCTAAGCGCGTGTCTGGTGGCGCCGGATGAAGCGCTGGGTGGTCAGGAAGGTGAGCAGGGCGGCGACGCCGACCGCCGCCGAGACGAGGGCCGCGAGGGCCGGATCGGCGAGGCCGGCGCTCGCCGAGAGGTCGGCGGCGGCGGCGCCGGCGGCGAGAATGCCGAGCGCGCCGAGGGCGACGCCGGGGTGGGCGTAGAGCAACATGTTGGTGTCGGTCGCCGCGATGCTCGCCTGGGTCATGATCGTCTCCTCGGTTTATCGGTCCGCCTACGAGACCCACCATAGACGCCGCATGTCGAAGGTTTTTGTCGCCCGTGTCGTGAATTGTAACGTTTTGTCGCCGCGCACGCGCCACGCGGCCGAAGAATTGAGAGCGCCGTGAGACGGAATTGAGGCGGCCGCTCAGCCGCCTCGGCCGCCGGGGCAGCGCGCCGCGATGGTCGCGGCGATGTCGATCAGCTCGTCGAGGTCGATCAGGGTCTCGACGTAACCGTCGGTGTGGACGCGGAGCCGCGCACCGTCGAGCCGGATGTCGAGGCGCGGCAGGCGCGCGGCCAGCAGCTTGCGGCGCAGGCGAGTGTCCAACAGGCGGGCGGCGAAGTCCTCGTTGTTCCACTTCATCCGAAACGCGGTGTCGAACGCGTGATCGCCGGTCGCCGGGCGGCCGTCGGGCGGCGGCTGGCCGAGCCGCCGGGTGGCGTCGGCCGTCGCCTCGACGTCGCGCCGCGCGAGGCGGAGCTGCTGGCCGGTATCGACGCCGAGCGCCACGTCGACGAAGCAGAACGGGCCGCCGTCGGGCCCCTCGCCGCCGCTCGTCGGCATCGCGCCGACGTGGAAGCGGCGGCCGTCGATCTCGAAGTGGAGCTGCGGCAGCACCAGCGAGGTGCCCGGCGTCACGCTGCCGCGGCGCTTGGCGGCGGCCAGGCCGAACAGCCGGCCGAGGTCGCGGCTGCGCCGGGTGTGCTCGCGGTAGGCGTAGAAGAGCGCCGCGCCGATGACCGCGACGATGATGAACCACCAGTGCATGGCGAGAATTCCGGGTTAGCCCCGGAAGAAGCCCTCGGCCTCGTTGCGCGCGTCGCCCTTGTCGGCGATGACCGCGCGGGCCCGGTCAATCTCGGACTCGAGCCCGGCGATGTAATCCTCGAGCGCCTCGATCGACATCTGCTCGAGGTTCTTCGGCACGGGCTTGACGTTGCGCGGCATCAAATCGTCTTCGTCCATCGGCCCATCCCCGTTGTTCGCGGAACGCCGGCTATTATAATTGCCGCGTTCGCGTCCCGGAAGGCCGCGCGTTGGGCCTTCCATCGCCATGCCTGCTGGGGCAGAGTGGCGCGCCGCCCATCACGAGGAGCCGACGATGACCGAGACCATGACCGCCATCGAGATCGCCGAGCCCGGCGGGCCTGAGGTGCTGCGGCCCGTCGAGCGCCCGCGGCCCGCGCCCGGCGTCGGCGAGCTGCTGATCGAGGTCGCCGCCGCCGGCGTCAACCGGCCCGACGTGCTGCAGCGCCAGGGCGGCTATCCGCCGCCGCCGGGCGCGTCCGATATTCCCGGGCTCGAGGTCGCCGGCACGGTCGCAGCACTCGGCCCCGGCGCCCATGGCTGGCAAATCGGCGACCCGGTCTGCGCGCTGGTCTCGGGCGGCGGCTATGCCGAGTTCTGCGCGGCGCCGACCGCGCAGTGCCTGCCGGTGCCCGAGGGCTTCGACATGACGCAAGCCGCGGCGCTGCCCGAGACTTTCTTCACGGTCTGGACCAACGTCTTCCAGCGCGGCCGGCTGCAGGCCGGCGAACGATTCCTGGTCCACGGCGGCTCGTCAGGCATCGGCACGACGGCGATCCAGATCGCCGCGGCGCGCGGCGCGCGGGTCTTCGCGACCGCCGGCACGGCCGACAAATGCGCGGCCTGCGAGCGGCTCGGCGCCGAGCGCGCGATCAACTACCGCGACGAGGACTTCGTCGCCGTCGTCAAGCAGGCGACCGGCGGCGAAGGCGTCGACGTCATCCTCGACATGGTCGGCGGCGACTACATCCAGCGCAACATCAAGGCGCTGCGCACCGAGGGCCGCATCGTCTACATCGCCTTCCTCGGCGGGTCCAAGGCCGAGATCGACTTCCTGCCGCTGATGCTCAAGCGCGCGACGCTCACCGGCTCGACGCTTCGGCCGCGCTCGGTCGAGCAGAAGAGCGCGATCGCCGACGAGCTGCGCGCCGAGGTCTGGCCGCTGTTGGACGCCGGGCGCATCGCGCCGGTCATCGATTCGACGTTTGCGCTGGCCGACGCGGCGGGCGCGCATGCGCGCATGGACGGCGGCGAACACATCGGCAAGATCGTGCTGACGGTGTAATACCAGGGCTCAGACGCCGTGGACGGCTCCTAGAAGCTATCGGCCAGGTGGGCCGCGACCGCCTTCTCGTTCCATGCCAGTCCGACGCCCGGCACGTTCGGGATATGCAGCGCGCCATCTTTGATCCGGTATGGCTGTTCAAGAATCGGATCGGCCCAATCCTGCCATTCGAGCCAGTGCGCGGTTTCGGTCACGCGCATGACGTGGGCCGCCACTTCGGGATAGAGGTGGGTCGAAACCGGAATGCCCGCCGCGCCCGCGATCGCCGCCGCGCGCTGCCAGCCGGTGACGCCGCCGATGCGCATGAAATCGGGCATGACGTAGTCGCAGGCCTTCATCTTCAGGGCGGTTTGCAGCGCCCGCGGGCCGTAGAAGTTCTCGCCGATCTGGATCGGTGTCTTCAGCTCGGCGGTGAGCCGCGCGTAACCCTCGAGGTCGTCGTAGACGATCGGCTCCTCGATCCAGGCGAGGCCGAGATCGTCGATCGCGTGGCACCGCTCCAAGGCCTCGCCGAGGTGAAGGCCCTGGTTGAAATCGATCATCAGCGCCATGTCGCCGCCGACGGCGTCGCGGACCGCCGCGATCGCCGCCAGGTCGTCGTCGATGCGATCGCGGCCGAGGCGCAGCTTAAGGCCGCGGAAACCGCCTTCGTCGCGCAAGGCGGCCGCCTCGTCGGCGAGCTCGCCGGGCGGCTTGAGCCAGAGCCCGTTGGAGTTGTACGCCGGCACGGCGCCGACACTGCCGCCCAAGAGGACGCACAAGGGCAGGCCGGCGGCCATCGCGAGCGCGTCCCAGACCGCCATGTCCATGCCGGCGACGGCGATCATGGACAGGCCCTCGTAGCCGACGAAATGCAGCGACTTGCGGCCCGCTTCCCAGAGGTCGTCCGGCGCCAGCCGGCGCCCTTCGAGCGCCTCGCCCAGATCGTGGATGGCGGGGATCAGGTAGCGCATTGCCTTGGCGATGTATGGCTCGAGATAACTTCGCCCCACGACTCCCTCGTTCGTGTAGAGATCGATCAGGATCAGCGGCCAATCGGTAAGCGTCGCGATCCGCGCGACGACGGGCCGCTCGAGCTTGAGCACGACGGGGCGCGCCTCGATGCGCTTAAGGGTCAAGGTCTCGAACGTCATCGCGCGCCTCTATCCAAGATAACCTTCGCCACAACGCTACTGCGGCCAAGCACGATCTGCCAGACGCAATGCCGGTATTCGGTCGGGGTTATTGTACAACCCGGTCGGGTATACGACGACGGTTCCTGGCCGCGCCCTGTCTCAGGCACCGCGCGAGAACGGTAACCCCGTGGCCGAACAGCTCGGAATTCGAGCCAGCCGGCGCAAAAAGGATACCGCAACCCTTTGCCACGGCGCGAAAAGCGGTTATATGCTGCTGTGAGAACGGACATCCGGCACACTCGCGTGCCCGCCGGACACCCCATGTAACAGTCCAGGCTTTCGAGGAGGTGACATGCCGCCACCGCTGATGCCCAAGGCCACCGCCGTGTGGCTGGTCGAGAATTCGGTTTTGACCTTCCAGCAGATCGCCGATTTCTGCGGCCTGCACGCGCTCGAGGTGCAGGCGATCGCCGACGGCGAGGTCGGCACCGGCATCATCGGTCTCGATCCGGTCGCCAACGGCCAACTTGCCAAGGACGAGCTCGAACGCTGCAGTGCCGACCCGAGTGCGCGCCTCGAACTGGTCAAGCCGCGCGAACTGCCCAAGATCAAGAATCGCGGCGCGCGCTACACGCCGGTCTCCAAGCGTGGCGACAAGCCCGACGCGATCGCCTGGCTGGTGCGCAACCATCCCGAGATCAGCGACGCGCAGGTCTCCAAGCTCTTGGGCACGACCAAGACGACGATCAAGGCGGTGCGCGAGCGCACCCACTGGAACTCGCCCAACATCCGGCCGCGCGATCCGGTGCTGCTTGGGCTCTGCACCCAGATATCGCTCAACCAGGTGATCGCGCGCAACCAAGCCGACACCGGCGTCGCGGCCAAGCAGGGCGGCGCGGCGCCGGGCTGACCCGGAATTCTCATCATGGCCGGGGACGACGGCACAGCCAACATCTACGAGAGCGGCCTCGACAAGAACGCGGCCAATTACGTGCCGCTGACGCCGTTGAGCTATCTGGCGCGCTCGGCCGCCGTCTACCCCGACCGGACGGCATGGATCCACGGGCCCCGCCGCGCCAGCTACGTAGAATTTTACGCACGCTGCCGGCGCCTCGCCTCGGCGCTCACGCGGCGCGGCATCGGCGCGGGCGACACGGTCGCCGTCATGGCGCCCAACGTGCCGGCGATCCTCGAGGCGCATTACGGCGTGCCGATGACCGGCGCCATCTTGAACACGCTCAACATCCGGCTCGACGCGGCGACCATCGCGTTTATCCTCGAGCACGGCGAGGCCAAGGCGCTGATCACCGACCGCGAGTTCTCAGCCACCATCGAAGCCGCGCTCGCCGAGACCAGCGCCACGCCGATCATCATCGACATCGACGACGCGCTCTACCAGGGCGACGGCAAGCGGCTCGGCGAGATCGAGTACGAGGACTTCATCGCCGCCGGCGACCCGGATTACGCCTGGACCGGCCCGGCCGACGAGTGGCAGGCCATCTCGCTCAACTACACCTCGGGCACGACGGGCAAACCCAAGGGCGTCGTCTATCACCACCGGGGCGCCTATCTGAACGCCATCGGCAATGCGCTTGGCTGGGGCATGGCGACCGGCTCGGTCTATCTCTGGACGCTGCCGATGTTCCACTGCAACGGCTGGTGCTACCCGTGGACCATGGCGGCGATGGGCGGCACCCAGGTGTGCCTGCGCAAGGTCGAGGCGGGCGCCATCTTCGACGCCATCGCCGACCACGGGGTGAGCCATTTCTGCGGCGCGCCGATCGTCCTCAACATGCTTGTCAACGCGCCCGAGGAGGCACGCCGGCCGCTCGGCCGCACGGTCGAGGTGATGACCGCGGCGGCGCCGCCGCCGGCCTCGGTGATCGCGGCGATGGAGGACATGGGTTTCCACGTCACCCACGCCTATGGCCTGACCGAGAGCTACGGTCCCGCCGTGGTGTGTGCCTGGCACGACGAATGGGACGCCCTGCCGGTCGACGAGCAGGCCCGCGTCAAGGCGCGCCAGGGTGTCGCCTACCCCGTGCTCGAGGGCCTCATGATCGGCGATCCCGAAACGCTCTCGCCGTGCCCGGGCGACGGCGCGACGATGGGCGAGACGTTCATGCGCGGCAACATCGTCATGAAGGGCTACCTGAAGAACCCGCAAGCCACCGAGGCGGCCTTCGCCGGCGGCTGGTTCCATACCGGCGATCTCGGCGTCATGCACGACGACGGCTATATCGAGCTCAAGGACCGCGCCAAGGACGTCATCATCTCGGGCGGCGAGAACATCTCGACCATCGAGGTCGAGAGCGTGCTTTATCGGCATCCGGCGGTGCTCGAGGCCGCGGTGGTCGCGCGGCCCGACGAGAAATGGGGCGAGACGCCCTGCGCCTTCGTCACGCTGAAGGACGGCGCCGAGGCGGTCGACGACCAGACGCTGATCGATTTTTGCCGCGACAACATGGCGCATTTCAAGGCGCCCAAGTCCGTCGTCTTCGGGCCGCTGCCCAAGACCTCGACCGGCAAGGTTCAGAAGTTCGTGCTGCGCGACCGCGCAAAAGAGCTATGATGCGCAAAGCCCCAGTTCCTGTGGCTTTGCTGCGTTCAAACGCCACGCAGGCCATTCTTTTCGAATCAAGATTGGCCGCAGGGGCGGCGGCCCGCAGTCGCGGGCTACGACGACCGAACCGGTATGGCCGGTTTGATCGTCGATTCGATGCGAAGGCCGTCAAGTTCCGAGGTAGGTTCAAATCGAGTCCCGCCACGCCATGAGCGATCCCCCGCCCCTTGCGGCGCGCGTCGCCGAGCTGAACCAGAGCCGCGTGCTGTGCATCGGCGACGTCATGCTCGACCGTTTCGTCTACGGCACGGTCAGCCGCATCTCGCCCGAGGCGCCGATCCCGGTGTTCCAGATCGAACGCGAAACCGCGGTGCCGGGCGGCGCCGGCAATGTGGTGCGCAACGTGACGGCACTGGGCGCCGGCGCCTGCTTCATCACAGTGGTCGGCGACGATGCCGTCGGCCACCAGCTGACCGCGGCGATCGGCGACGGCGACGGTGTCGAGCCTTACCTGCTGATCGAGCGCCAACGCCGCACGACGCTCAAGACCCGCTACATCGCCGACGGCCAGCAGCTGTTGCGCGCCGACGACGAGACGACCGCGCCGATCGCCGCCGAGACCGCCGCCGAGATCGTCCGCATCGCCGGCGACATGATGGCCGGCTGCGACGTGGTGGTGCTGTCGGACTATGCCAAGGGCGTGCTGACCGCCGAGGTCGCGCAAGCGGTTATCGGCGCCGCCAACGCGGCCGGCAAGCCGGTCGTCGTCGATCCCAAGGGCGACGACTACACGCGCTACCGGGGCGCCACGCTGCTGACGCCGAACCGCGGCGAGCTGGCGGCGGCGAGCGGCCGGCCCGCCGACGACGACGCGGCGGTCGCCGTGGCCGCGGCGGCGCTGATTGCGACCTGCGGCGTCGAGGCCGTGCTGGCGACGCGCGGCAAGGACGGCATGTCGCTGGTCGCCGGCGACGACGAGGCGCTGCATCTGCAGGCCGCGGCGCGCGAGGTCTACGACGTCTCGGGCGCCGGCGACACGGTGATCGCGACGCTCGCCGCCGCGCTCGGCCGCGGCGTGCCGATGGCCGACGCCGCCCGGCTGGCCAACTACGCCGCCGGCATCGTGGTCGGCAAGGTCGGCACGGCGGTGGTCTACGCCGACGACCTGCTGCACGCGATCCACGCCAAGGAGTGGACGGCGATCGAAGCCAAGATCGTCACCCTGGCGGGCGCCGCCGAGCGCGTCGCGCGCTGGCGCGCGCGGGGTCTGCGCATCGCCTTCACCAACGGCTGCTTCGACCTTCTGCACCCGGGCCACATCGCGCTGATCGGCCAAGCCAGGGCGGCCGGCGACCGGCTCATCGTCGGCCTCAACTCCGATGCGTCGGTGACGCGCCTCAAGGGCGAGGACCGGCCGATCCAGGGCGAACAGGCGCGCGCCCAGGTGCTCGCCTCGCTGGCCGACGTCGATCTTGTCGTGGTCTACGAAGAAGACACGCCGATGGCGCTCTTGGAGGCGCTCAGGCCCGACGCGCTGGTCAAGGGCGCCGACTACAGCCGCGCCGAGGTGGTCGGCGGCGACCTGGTCGAGGGCTACGGCGGCACGGTCGTGCTCGCCGAACTCACCCCCGGCCACTCGACGACCGAGACGATCGAGCGCATCGCGCGGTAGGGCGCTTGCCGGTCCCATTCGCCCAGCCAAATTCGACTAGCACGCGATGAGGCTGTGGGCTCTGACCCGACCTCCCTACAATCGCCCTGGCCCATCAGCGCTTGGGCATGAGCTCGGTTGCACGACGACGTTACGGCGAGACCGGAACCTTCGTTATTCGAAGTCGTGCATCCAGCCGCGAGCCTGCTGCTCACCCGCATCGCAGGGTGGACGAAGCCTTTCTGTGACGAGTCGCAGCAAGGGGTCTTGGGGCGCCATGCCGGCAATCTCCAGCAGCATCTTTCTTCGGATGGCGCGGGCGAAGTCCTTGAAGCCATCGGCGACGATGATGAATGAGCCGGGGCCGCCGATGACGCAGTCCTCGTAATAGAGGTCGAGATTGGGCAGCGCCGGGAAGCCGTAAGTGGGTTCGGGACGATCGTTGACGATGGGCAGGCCGTTGATGACGATGCCGCCGGCGACGGCGCGGTCGCGGGCCTCTACGACGTAGGCTCCTCTGTTGTTGGGCCCGTCGCCCGAGATGTCGATGATGCGCCGATATGCTTGAAACCCATTGTCATCGAATCTGCGGGCCGCATAAGTGATCGCGGTGCTGATAGAGGTCCAATCCAAGGCCCTCAGCGCGGACCGCTCGATTGCCTCGGAAAACGCGGTGGCGCTCTTCTCGCCGCCCACCTCGGTCCAGTCCACAAGCATGTTCTGGTAGTGGTCATCGGCCCACTCGATGTAAGCGATGGCGATGCGACCGAGCGGTCCCGACTGGATCGCCTCGATCACCCGGGGATGGCGGATGGCCAGGGCGAAACCGCGGCGCTGCAGGGCCGCTTCCTCGAGGTCCATGCTGGTGGAGATGTCGGCCGCCAGCACCAGCTCGAGGTCGACCTCGCGTTGCGCCGCCATCGCCCAGTTACATGTGACCATGAGGCACGCGCCGGCAGCGATCAGCACAGGGCTGATCAATGAACCCCTCTGTCGTTGCCGCCGCCGCCCATGTTGGCGTCGCCGAATCCCGACGCGAGGCAAGAGAACTCTTCGCGCAAGCCCCGCCGGCCCGAGCCCCGCATATTCAAAGTGGACGCCTGTTGCAAAGATCAGGCGCCGCATCGTTCCACCTCTTCATTGTTCGCGTGAAGTGCCGCCCCGAATGATAAACGGGTTATCGCGTTAACGCCCTCATCGGGCCGACTCGGAATGTCGCAGGCGCGGCGCGTCAGTCGATCGGTTTGAAGACGCGAATCAGTTTGTTCTTGCCGCGGATTTCGAGTTCGCCGAGGGGTTCGACCACGCTTTGGTCGTTCAGCAATTCGACGGTCGATTCGGACATCAGGATGAGCGTGCCGTGCTCCTTGTTCATCTGCTCGAGGCGCGAGGCGAGGTTCACCGCGTCACCGTAGACCGTGTAATTGATCCGGTCGCCCGCGCCGACGTTGCCGGCGATCACGTCGCCGGTGTTGATGCCGATTCGCGTTCTCAGCTCGATGCCGGCGAATGTCCGCCCCTTGAGGACCTGCTGGATTTCCAATGCCGATTTGACGGCCATTTCCGCGTGCCGCGGATCCTCGACCGGGACGTTGAAGGTAACCAGCATGGCGTCGCCCTGGAACTGATTGACGACGCCGCCGTTTGCCGTAATCGGTTCGATCACAGCGGGGAAATACTCGCTCAGCATCTGCACCACCTGCTTGGGTGGGATGCTTTCCGCGGTGCCGGTGAAGTTCTCGATGTCGGAGAACAGTATGGTCGCCTTCAACTGCTTGGGCTCGAGCGCCCCCTTGCTCGCGACGATCTGCTTGGCGACGCTTTCGGGGACGTATTTGCCGAAGATCTCGCGGATGAACTTGAGCTGCTCGACGACTTCGTCGCGCAGCCGCTTCTTCTCGAGACTGGCGCCGATGCGCGCGTTGAGCAGCACCGGGTCGAAGTCCTTCGGCAGATGGTCCTCGGCGCCCATCTCGATACACTTCACGACGCTGTCCATTTCCTCGAGCGCCGAGATGACGATCACCGGCACGTCGCGCAATGTGGTGTCATCCTTCATTTCGCGCAGCACCTGGAAGCCGTCGACCTCGGGCATCAGGATGTCGAGCAACACCAGATCGAAGAGCTCGGCGCGCAGCATTTCCAACGCCACGCGGCCATTTTCCGCCTCGCTTACGGTATGCCCCCGCTGGGTCAGGGCGCGGGAGAGTTTGAGCCGATTGATGCGGTTGTCGTCGACGACGAGGACATGGCCGAGCTTCCGGTCGGCGCCCGGTTCCGATGTCGTGACCGCCGGTTCGGTCATTGCGCCGACTTGTCGAGTATCTTTCGGACGCGGTCTTGCAAGACAGCGGGTTCCACGGATTTGCTCAGAAAATCGTCGGCGCCCGCCGCCATGCACCGCTCAACGCTTTTCATGTCTTCCAGCCCCGAGATGACGATCACCGGGATATCGCGCAAGCCCGCGTCGCCCTTCATCTCGCGCAGCACTTGGAAGCCGTCGACCTCGGGCATCAAAATATCGAGCAACACCAAGTCGTAAGCCCCGGACCGGAGCATGTCCAACGCCGCGCGGCCGCCGTCCGCCTGGCTCACGCTATAGCCGCCGCCTTCAAGCGTGCGCGCTAGCTTGAGCCGGTTCATGCGGTTGTCATCGACCGCGAGGATATGGATCGGTTGGTCGGTCATGAGTTCATTCCGTTGCCGCATTCATTTACGGTGAGATTGTCCGGCTAGTCCCCGAGGGCCTTGGCGACGCACGCGTTGAGCGTCGCCGCGTCGACCGGTTTGGTCAGGTAGTCCTCGGCCCCCATCGTCATGCACTTCTCGACGTCTTCGGGGTTCTCGACCGCCGAGATGATGACAACCGGAATGTCGCGCGTCGCCTGGTCGGCCTTCATCTGCTCGAGCACCGCGTAACCGTCGACCTCCGGCATCAATATGTCGAGCAACACCAGATCGAATCGCTCGGATCGGAGCATGTCCAACGCCGCGCGACCGCCGGCCGCCTCGTTTACGGCAAAGCCGCCGCCCTCGAGGTCCCGGGCCAGCTTGAGACGTGTTTGTCGGTCGTCATCGACGAGAAGTATGCGACCGCTATTTTCAGTCATTGTTTGCTCCGAATTTCAGGTTGTCCACGCGAGCATCCCGGTGCCGACGCGGTTTTCGCCATACGTCGGTTCATACTTCGCTGCGCAGCGTCTTGAGTGCCGTCTCGACCGCCGCGTATTCCGACGCCGCCCGGGACACAAGGTTGTCCGCGCCATCGAGCTCGCCCATTTTCCCAAGCAACTCGGCCTGCTTGCACAGCTCGCGCAGCGTTTCGGCGCCGAAGTCGGCGCTGTTCGACTTGAGGCTATGGGCGGCGAGGCGCAAGTCCGCCGCGTTGCCCTGATCGACGCCCTTGCGCATATTCGCCACCAGATCGGGGGCGTCCTCGAGAAATGTATCGATGATTTCCGCCATGAATTCCTTGTCGCCGCCGGTCAGCTTCTCGAGGCTTTCGCGCAGCGTCGCTCCGAGCTCATCGGCGGCCGTGTCGGCCGCGCTTGCATCGGCGCCGCCCGCGTCGCCGACCGGGTCCGCTTGCGGCGCGTGTGATGGCATCTTGCCGTATATCTCGGAGTCCCATTTGACGTCGATGAGCGGACGACATTGGTGCAGCGCTTCGATCAGCCTCTCGGTGCGAATCGGTTTGCTGACGTAGTCGTTCATCCCGGCTTCCAGGCACATTTCCCGATCGCCTTGCATGGCGTTCGCCGTCATCGCGATGATGCGCGGCCGTTTCTCGACCGGCCACTCCGCAACGATATGTCCGGTCGCCTCCAAGCCGTCCATATCCGGCATCTGGACGTCCATCAGCACGACGTCGTAAGGCTGCCGCCGCAGCGCGTCCAACGTCTCGAACCCGTTGCCCGCGACGTCTGCGCGATAGCCGAGCCGCGCGAGCAAACGTATGCCGAGCTTCTGGTTGATGGCATTGTCCTCGGCCAACAGGATGCGCAGCGGCAGTTGTTCCGCCATCTCCCTGTCGAACGACGACACGGTCTGAATTGTTCGCCGCATGCCGCGCCCGTCTTCATCGCCGAATATTTCGGCAAGCACGTCGAACAGCTGCGACGGCTTGATCGGCTTGGCGAGTGTTGCGGCGAACGCGACGGGTTCGTCTTCGGCGTGACGCGTCGCCTCGCGCTCGGACAGCGAGGACAGCATCACCAAGGGGAAGTCGCCGACGCCCTCGGCACCGCTCGCCATGTCGGCGCTCACCCGGCGAATCTCACTTGCCAGCGTCAGACCGTCCATCTCGGGCATCTCCATATCGAGCAGCCCGATCGCGAATCGCTCGCCGGATCGGAGCCATGACAGCGCCTCGTTGGCGGACGCGGTCGCGCGCGGCACCATGCCCCAGGATTCGGTTTGCAGCGTCAGGATTCGCCGGTTGGTCTCGTTGTCGTCGACGATCAGGACCCGCTTGCCGTCCAAGTCGGGCTGCGTCTCGTGCAGATAATCATACGTGGCGTCGGGCGCGCCCGAGGCGTGGATGGTGAAATGAAACTCGGAGCCCTGCCCGGGTATGCCTTGGCTTGTTACCCACATGGCGCCGCCCATCAACTCGCAGAGTTGCTTGCTGATGGTCAGGCCCAACCCGGTGCCGCCGTAGCGGCGCGCCGTCGACGCGTCGACTTGGCTGAACGACACGAACAGCCGGTCCATGCGGTCCGCAGGAATGCCGATGCCGGTGTCCTTGACGACGAAGTGCAGCTCGTAGTTCTGCTCCTCGGGCGCCTCGCCCCCGCCGTCGAGCGGACGGCAGGTGAGCGACAGCACGACCTCGCCCACCTCGGTGAACTTGAGCGCGTTGTTCAACAGGTTGATCAGGATCTGGCGCAACCGGGTGACGTCGCCGACGACCGATTCGGGCATGTCGCCCTCGACGATGTACGCCAGGCTAATGCCCTTCGTCGCCGCCTCGTTGGTCAGCAGGTCGATCGCGCTCTCGAGGCAGTCGCGCATCGCGAAGGGCTGATTTTCGAGCTCCAGGCGGCCCGCTTCTATCTTCGAGAAATCGAGGATGGCATTGATGATGGTCAGCAGGGACTCGCCGCTCTCGCGAATGATTTCGGCGAACTCGCGTTACTCGGAATCCAGGCTGGTATCGAGCAGCAGGCCCGACATGCCGATGACGCCGTTCATGGGCGTGCGGATTTCATGGCTCATGGTCGCCAGGAATTCGCTCTTGGCGCGGCTCGCCGCCTCGGCCTCTTCCTCTCTTTGCTTGAGTTCGGTGATGTCGGTGTAGACCGCGACAGTGCCGCCGGTTTCGGTCTTGCGCTCGCTGATGCGGATCCAACTGCCGTCCTGGCGCAGCTGGAGGTGTGGCTCGTCGGGGTTGCGGTGCTGTGCGACGCGCTGGGCAACCCATTCGTCGATGCGACCCTCGGCATCGCGAATCAGGCCTTGTTCGGCGGCGGCCCGGATGATCGACTCGAATGGTGAGGTGGTCCCAGAAAATCGGACAGGGAGCTAAGGTGTATTCCACCGGATAACGGAGGAATACGAGATGACGAATCGACGCCGGTTTACGGCGGAATTCAAGGCCCGGGTGGCGCTGGAAGCGCTGCGGGGCGACAAGACGATCCAGCAGATCGCGGCCAAGCACAAGGTGCATCCGAACCAGGTGAGCGCCTGGAAGCGCCAGGCGGTGGACGGTCTGGGCGAAGTGTTTTCGAACGGCGCCAACCGCGCTTGCCGGGATCATGAATCCGAGGTCCGCGACCTTCACGCCAAGATCGGCGAGCTGACGGTGGAACGGGATTTTTTAGCCAGAGGGCTCAAGCGATGAGCCGGGGGGAGCGCAAGGCGATGATCACACGCGACGCCCCCGAGCTGAGCTTGAGCCGTCAATGCCGCCTGCTTTCGATCGGCCGGTCCTCGTTCTATTATGCGCCCAGGGGGGAGAGCCCTTCGAGTCTGGCGCTGATGCGTCGGATCGACGAGTTGTTCATGAAGTACCCGTTCTACGGCAGCCGCCAGATGGTCCGCCAGTTGCGGCGGGACGGCGTTTGCGTCGGCCGTCACCGGGTTCGCAGGTTGATGCGATTGATAGGCCTGGAGGCGATCTATCAGGCGCCGAGAACCAGCGTGCCGCATCCCATGCACCGGATTTATCCTTATCTTCTCAAAGGGATGGCTATCGACCAGCCCAATCGGGTCTGGTGCGCCGACATCACCTATATCCCCGTCCAGCGTGGCTTTCTGTACCTGGTAGCGATCATGGACTGGGCGACGCGCCACGTTTTATCCTGGCGGCTGTCGAACACCATGGACGCTGGATTCTGCGCCGAGGCCTTGGGCGACGCGCTGGCCCGCTACGGCCAGCCGGAGATATTCAATACGGATCAGGGCAGCCAGTTCACCAGCCTCGACTTCACCGGCGTGCTCAAGAACGCGAGCATCCGCATCTCCATGGACGGTCGGGGCCGCTGCATGGACAACATCTTCATCGAGCGCCTGTGGCGGTCTCTCAAGTATGATACCAGTGAGCGCCTGAATTGACTCTCGGGATATTCATTGATGGCGGATGATGGCGGATTGTGATTCTATGGTCTCCCACCAGATGTGGGGGATGTCATGGGATCAGCACTCAAGATACGGGATGATTTGACGCCTTTGGAGCTTCGGCGCTGGGCTCGCGTGGAATCGTACGGTCGAGCGGCGGCGCGGGCCTATGGGATCGCGAATGCTTTGGAGGAGATGCCCCGGGCTGATGCCGCGCGGCTTGCGGGGATGGATCGCCAAACGCTTCGCGACGCGGTTGTTCGTTACAATGCAAAGGGATTGGAGGGGCTTCACGACCGTCCAAAGGGCTACTCGCCGCGGCGGCTGACGGCAGACGAGGAAGCGGCGCTGGCGGCGGTCATCATCGCCGGGCCGGAGCCTGAGCGCGACGGGGTTTGCGCCTGGACCCGGGCCGATCTGTGCCGCTGGCTGGAGGAGCGCTTCGCCAAGACCTACCACCCCTCGAGCATGACCCGGGTTCTACGGCGGATGGGATTTTCCCGCCAGAAGGCGCGCCCGAGCCACCCGCGAAGGGACGCCGAAGCGCAGGAGCGCTTCAAAAAAGGGGGCTTCGCGACATCCTGAAGGCGACCGCCGCGGCGCATCCCGACAAGCGCCTACAGCTGTGGTTTCAGGATGAAGCGCGCGTCGGCAACAAGGGCCGGGTGTGTCACCGGTGGTGGCGCAGGGGCGAGCGTGCCCCCGGGACGCGTCAAATCGGCTACCAGTGGGCCTACATCTTCTCCGCCGTGCGCCCGGACACCGGCGACGACGTCACCCTGGTGATGCCGAGCGTCAACGCCAAGGTCATGGACCTGTTTCTCGCACACTTCGCCGATACCCTGGACCAGGATGCGCACGCCGTCATGATGTGCGACGGCGCCGGTTGGCACGACGAGCGCGCCCTCACCGTCCCCGACAACGTCACCTTGGCGCTGTTGCCGCCTTACAGTCCCGAACTCAACCCCGTCGAGCGGGTTTGGCTCTACCTACGCGAACGCTTCCTATCGCTCCGCGTCCTCGACGACACCGAGGCCATCATCGACGCCTGTTGCCAAGCATGGATCGACCTCATCGCAGAACCGGATCGTATGCGAACCCTCTGCGCCTATCCATGGATCATGAAGGTGATTTCATAGGCTCACTGGTATGAGGCGGTCTACCTACACGAGCTCACCGACGGCTTCCACGCCGAACGGGTCATCGGCGAGTGGATCGGCTTCTACAACACCGAGCGGCCCCATTCGTCCCTCGACGGTCAAACGCCGGCCGAGGCCTACGGGGCCGGTCAACCTGTGGATATGATGGACAAGGCTCGCGCCTTGCCCACATCCCCACAGGCTCAACAACAGCGACAGGATGTGATAAAAAGGATTTTGGCAGCATGATCAAACAACGGAATACACCTTAACCGCGCTGCCAAACTGTCCAACAAAGTGGGACCACCTCATGGTGCACCCTGCTGAACGACATCTGAAATGCTCGGGTACAGGAGAGTCTTATACCGGCTGTTGCAAACGACGAGGTTGTCATCGGCGTCGTATAGCGAGAATCCTTCGGAAATGCTTTCGATCGCGTTGGTCAGCCGGGTGCGGGCTTCGTTGATTTCGCGCAGATTCGCTTCCTCAAGCTCGACGGCGGTGTCGTGAAACACCTTGAGGGCGTCGGCCATGCCGGCAATTTCATCGGTGCCGCCGTACGGTATCTGGGCTTGGAGGTTGCCGCCGGCGATCTCGAGCATGCTGTTGCTCAACGCCGTCAGCCGCGCGACCAGGTTGCGCCCGACATAGAGCCAGACGATCAGGGTCGAGCTGACGATGCTGAGCACGACAACGGCGATCATGATGCCTGTGCTGACGCGCTGGATCGCGCCGGCCTCCAGGTTGGCGGTGTCGATGTCGCCCTTGGCGCGCGCCACGAGCCCGTCGACCGCCTCGGTCAGCCGGCGCGAAATGTCGGCGTTCGAGGCAAGCTGCCGCTTGGCCTCCAACAGCTGGTCGATTTCGCGTTTGCGGGCGAGAAAGAAACTGTCGCGTCCCTTCGTGAAGGACTCGAATTTTGCGGCTTGCTCAAGAAGATCGCGGCCGGTCTCGGGATCGAGCTCCTTCGCTACCGCCTTGACCCCGCCGATCGACTTCTGCAGCAACAGCGAGAACGAGTCGAAATCGCACGACAAATCCAAGTCCGCATATTGCTGTTGTTCACATGCGGCGGCCTCGGCGGACGCGACTTTCAGCAGCGTGCCGTAGATGGCTGCCGCTTCCAATTGCGCGGTCTCGAGAGGCAAGACCAGATCTATCGTCGTCGACAACTCGTTGGCCACGTCGCGCATTTGAACATCCGAGATGCCGGTGTATCGCACCCGGTTCCTTGGACACAAGTTTGTCTCATGCGGCGGGCCTGAGTGACATCGCGGTGTGCCACGCCTGACGAGCTTGAGCGGGGCTCAGGTAGCCGTTCTTCTCCACGATCCACTGGGCATTGTACTGTTCGACGAACCCGCGGACGGCGTTCCGCAGCTCCGCGATGTTGCGGTAGATGCGGCCATGGATGATCTGTTCCTTGAGCGTGCGATTGAACCTCTCGGCGACGCCGTTGGTCTGGGGCTGTTCGACGAAGGCGTAGGACGGCTGGATGCCCCAGAACTTGATCTGGTTGGTGAAGTGGTCCGACAGATACTGGGAGCCGTGATCCATCCGCAAGGCCAGCCCCCGCGCCGCACCGGCGGAGGTCGAGGCATACAGCCTCGCAAGCCCCATGGAGATCGGCTGAAGGGCGGCGAAGCGGTCGCCTCGCTTGCACACATGCCAGCCGACGCACTCGGCGTTCCAATGCTCGATGGCGGTGAATATCCAGCCCCAGCCGTCGTCCACCGTGAACACCCGAACGCCGTCCGTGCCCCACATGAGGTTGGGGGCATGGGTGATGATCTCACCGACATGGGGATTTCCGCCACGGCGGCGGCAGCGATGGGGCGAGAGCAGGTTGTTCTCGCGCATCACCCGGAGCCCCCGCTTGCGGGAAACACGGATGCCACGACAGACCCGAAGCCGAGCCCAGACCTTGCGGTGTCCCTCGCCCTCCCAGGGGGATGCCTCCAGGTCGGCCTCGATGGCCACCAGCAGAGCCTCGTCCGAGATCGAGGGCTTCGGTCCCCGGCGCTTTGCTGGTGGGCGCTCAGCGGTGGCCTGCTGCCGGGATTTCATGGCGTAGAACGAGGAACGGGCAAAACCCCAGGCCGCACAGACCCGCTGGAGGCCGTAGGCCAAACCCGTGCCGGGAGAGGTGGCGGCACTCATCGCCGCGACCTCCGCCGCCCCAAAGGGCCGGACGTCTCCGTCTTGGCCTCCAGCAGTTCCACCTGCATGATCAACTCCCCGATCCGCTTCATGGCGATGTCCAGTTCCGCCTTCACCGGATCGCCCTTGCGTTCCTTGAGCGAGGCATCGATCCCGGCGATCGCCTTCTCACGCCACTGCTCGAGCCGGAAAATCTCCACGCCCAACTGCCGCGACAAAAGTTCCACCGGCTCGCCACGCAAAAGCCGCAGGGCAACCTCACGCTTGCGCGTCACCGTCCACCGCTGGCCAAGTCCCAGCGGGCCTGCCGGCGAAACCTGGCCCGGGGAAAACGTGGACGAGCCAAGCTCGCCCTCGTTTACCACAGGCCCATCAACAGCAACTTTGTTCTCAAAATTGTCGGTCATGTTCCGGTCCTCCTTGGACACTTCGATTAAGCCAATTCTGTGTCCAAGGAAATCGGGTCCGACTCATGGCGTTGCCGAAGGACATGCAGGCGCGTTTTCTGCGTATCTCCGATCTTGTCGAAACTTTTGGCCCGCATCAAGTTGGAATGCCCCACGTCCGACCGCTGCGCGACAAGCTCTGGGAGATGAGGCTTACGGGCAAATCGGGCATCGGCCGCGCTATCTACGTCGCGGCGCCAGGGAGGCGGCTGGTCATCCTCCATGCCTTCGTGAAGAAGACCGAAAAGACACCGAAACGCGCGATCGATACGGCACTCGCTCGCATGAGTACGATGTGATCGTGAGGCGACGGGTCCCGTGTCAATTTATAGCGCGGGCCAGTTCCCAGCATTAGAATCGCAGAGGCAGAAGGAGGGCGACGCCATGGGCGAGACGATCGAACTGACCGCGGTCGACGGGCATTCACTCGGCGCCTACCGGGCGACGCCGTCCGGCGCCACGGTTGGCCGGCTGGTCATCGCGCAGGAGATCTTCGGCGTCAACGGGCATATCAGGGCGGTGTGCGACGGTTTCGCCGCCGACGGCTATGCGGTCATCGCTCCCGCCCTGTTCGACCGAACCGAGCGCGGCGCCGAGCTCGGCTACGACGAGACGGGTTTCGCACGCGGCCGCGAGCTGAGCAGCCAGACCGGCAACGACAATGCCGTCTGCGACCTCGCCGCGACGCTCGACGCGGCGCGCGATGGCGCCACGATCGGCGTCGTCGGCTATTGCTGGGGCGGCGCGCTCGCCTGGCTCGTCGCCACCCGGCTCGATGTCGATTGCGCGGTCGGCTACTACGGCGCGCGGATCATCGCCTACGTCCACGAACGGCCGCGCTGCCCGGTGATGCTGCACTACGGCGAACGGGACGCCTCGACGCCGGCCGACGACGTGGCTCGCGTGCGCGCAGCGCATCCGGACGCGACGATCCATCTCTACCCGGCCGGCCACGGCTTCAACTGCGACCAGCGCACCGGCGATTACCACGCCGAAAACGCCGCCATGGCCCGCGAACGCACGTTGACCTTCCTCGCCGAACACCTTGGGTGAGGCGTGGAATAAGTTTCTGAACCATAGAGACACAGAGACACAAAGAAGAGGAATCGAGGGCCGAAAGCGGCTCTCAATTGAACGTCTCTGTGTTGAAACTCTGTGTCTCTGTGCCTCTGTGGTTCGAATTTAACCGCTGGTGAACTCGACGATAACGCCGCAGGCCTCGTCCGGCGGCACGACGAGGGCGCTTCCGGGGTTGGCTGCGACAGCGACGCCGTTTGCCCCGATGACGCGCGCGGCCTCGGCGACATCCGCGACCACCACGGTCATGCCGGCGATGTAAGGCGGCGCGGGCGCGTCGTCCAAATCCAACTCGGGGTACAAGTCGGCGAGGTCGCCGGGGCGCACGAAGAGCAGTGCGGCGCGGCCGACGCGCACGGTCAGCATCTCGTCGGTCGGCGTGATCGCGCCGGCCCCGAGCAGGCCGGCGTAGGCCCGGGCCAAGGCCGGCGGGTCTTCGACCACGACGGTGATCGCGCGCAGGCCGGTGGCGCCGTTCGGGTGCGCCAGCCATGCCGGCCGGCGCACCATCTCGGGCGTCAGGTGCCGGCAGATGAAGGCTGTCAGCTGCGGCGTCGCATCGGGCGGCAGGTGGACCAGCTTGAAGCGCGGCTGCACGGTGCCCTCGGGCAGTTCCAGGTTGCGCGCCAAGTCCCTGGGCGGCGCGGCCGCGATGCCGGCGGCGTGAAGCGCGGCATAGCCGCCGTCGTCATCGTCGCTCGCCAGGGCGATGCCCTTGAGGCCCTCGCGGCGCTCGAGAAAACTGTCGAGGCCGTTGGTTTCCTTGGTCCGATCGACAACGCCGATCAGCTCGACGTAGTCATCCGGAAACATGATGCAGTAGTTCGCCGTGCCCCAACCGATGTGGCTGCCGCGCGGCGTGCAGGTGAAGCCGAGCCGCCGGTACCCCTCGCGCGCGGCCTCGAGATCGCGCACGCCGACCAGAAGATGGTCGATACCGGTGATCGGCGGGCTCATCGGCCGGCCGCCTCGGCCGCGCGTTCGGGATAGAGGCCCAAGAGCCCCTCGCGCGAGGCGGCGCAGACGCCGCGCTCGGTGATCAGCCCGCTGACCAGCCGCGCCGGCGTCACGTCGAAGCCGACGTTGAACGCGGTGCTCGCCTCGGGCATGACGCTGACCGTGGCCAGCGCGCCGGTCGCCGTGCGCCCGGTGACTTGCGCGACCTCGGCCGGGTCGCGCTCCTCGATCGGGATGTCGGCGCCGTCGGCGATCGACCAGTCGATCGTCGTGTGCGGCAGCGCGACGTAGAACGGCACCCCGTTGTCGTGCGCCGCGAGCGCCTTCAGATAGGTGCCGATCTTGTTGCACACGTCGCCCGCAGCGGTCGTCCGGTCGGTGCCGGTAACGCACAGATCGACCCGGCCGCGCTGCATCAGATGGCCGCCGGCGCTATCGACGATGACGCTGTGCGGCACGCCGTGCTGGGCCAGCTCCCAGGCGGTCAGCCCGGCGCCCTGGTTGCGCGGCCGCGTCTCGTCGACCCAGACGTGGAGCGGCACGCCGCGTTCGTGCGCGACATAGACGCAGGCGAGCGCGGTGCCCCAGTCGATCGCGGCCAGCCAGCCGGCGTTGCAGTGGGTCAGCAAGTCGACCGGGGCCGACCGGCCGCCGCGCTGCCAGATTTCGGCGATCAAGCCGGCGCCGTGCTCGCCGATGGCGCGGCTGGCGGCGACGTCCTCGTCGCAGATCGCCCGCGCCCGGGCATAGGCCGCGGCTGCGCGCTCTGTGGCTGGCAGGGGCCTCAGCCGCGCCGCCATGTCGTCGAGTGCCCAGCGCAGATTGACCGCCGTCGGCCGGGTCGCGAACAGCCGCGCGTAGGCGTCGTCGAGACGCGTGTCCGAGGCGTCGTCGGCCATCGCGAGCGCCATGCCATAGGCCGCCGTCGCGCCTATCAGCGGCGCGCCGCGCACGCGCATCACACCGATCGCCTCGCAAGCGTCATCCAGGGTCTCGAGGCGGCGCGTCTCGAAGCGATGCGGTAGCAGGGTCTGGTCGATGATCTGGACGGCGCGGCCGTCTTCGGCGAGCCAGATGCTGCGGTAAGGGTGTCCGTCGACCAGCATGATCCGCGTCGGCCCGACGCCGTCAGTCGCCTTCGAAGACGCAGAGCGCCGCGATCGAATGGCCGAGCGCCTTGAGCCGGCCGCGCCCGCCGAGGTCGGGCAGTTCGATGACGAAGCTGCAGCCGACCACCACGCCGCCGGCGGCCTCGACCAGTCGGATCGCCGCCTCGGCGGTGCCGCCGGTGGCGATCAGGTCGTCGATGACCAGCACTTGATCGCCCCGGGCAATCGCGTCGGTGTGGATCTCGAGCCGGTCGACGCCGTATTCAAGCGCGTAGTCCTGGCCGATTGTGGCCCAAGGCAGCTTGCCCTTCTTACGCATCGGCACGAAGCCGGTCGAGAGCTGGTGGGCCACCGCGCCGCCCAGGATAAAACCGCGCGCCTCGATACCCGCCACCTTGTCGATGCGCCGCCCGGCGTAGGGTTGGACCAGCTCGTCGACCGCCTTGCGGAAGCCGGCCGGATCCATCAGCAGCGTCGTGATGTCGCGAAACATCACGCCCTTTTCGGGGTAATCGGGGATCGTGCGGACGAGCGACTTGTAGGGCATGACCGGCGCGCCTCCCGTTCAGCGGCCGAGCACGCGGCCGGCGACCGCGTCGAGGCGGGCGAGCGCTTCCGGGTCGCGCGCGTCGGGCGCCGTGATGATGGCGTGATCGAGCGCCGTCTGGCAGCCGCCGGCGCAGGGTCCGGCGTGATCGGCGAGCCGCGGCGCGAGGTCGCCGATCAGGCCGCGCGCGGCCTGGGCGTTGGCCTGGATGACAGCGATCACGGTCTCGACGGTGACTGCGTCGTGGTCCGGGTGCCAGCAGTCGTAATCGGTCACCATGGCGATGGTGGCGTAGCACATCTCGGCCTCGCGGGCGAGCTTGGCCTCGGGCATGTTGGTCATACCGATGACGTCGCAGCCCCACGACCGGTAGAGCTCGGACTCGCCGAGCGTCGAGAACTGCGGCCCCTCCATCACCAGATAGGTGCCGCCGCGCGTTGCAGGGATGCCGCGCGCCTCGGCGGCGGCGGCGATGTGGTCGCCGAGCCGGGCGCAGACCGGATGCGCCATCGAGACATGGGCGGCGACGCCGACGCCGAAGAAGGTCTTGGCGCGCGCGAAGGTACGGTCGATGAACTGGTCGACGATGACGAAGCTGCCCGGCGCCAGATCCTCGCGCAGCGAGCCGACCGCCGAGATCGAGATCACGTCGGTGACGCCGGCGCGTTTGAGCGCGTCGATATTGGCGCGGTAGTCGATCTCGCCCGGCAGCAGGCGGTGGCCGCGGCCGTGGCGCGGCAGGAAGACCAGCGGCTGGCCGTCGAGCGCGCCGAACAGCAGCGCATCGGACGGCGCGCCGAACGGCGAGCCGATCTCGACCCAGCGCTTCTCCACGAGCCCGTCGATGTCATAGATGCCGCTGCCGCCGATGACGCCGACGAGCGGCTTGGTTCCGGCGCTGGCCATGCCGATGGCGCCTCTCGTGGCGGTGGCGCTGCGTGGCGGCCTAGTGGGTGTCGGCCCAGACCTTGCGTTTGGAGGCGTAGAACAGGGCGGTCAACACGATCAGGAACAGGATCGACTTTATGCCGATGCGCTTGCTGGCGTCCTGGTGCGGCTCGGCGACCCAGGCGAGGAAGTGGGTGACGTCGGCTGCCATCTGCTCGACGCTCGCCTCCGTGCCGTCGACGTACTCGACCCCATCCTCGAACAAGGGCGGCGGCATGGCGATCTGATTGCCGGCGAAGTAATGGTTGTAGTTCATGCCGTCGGCCAGCTCGAAGCCCTCGGGCGCCTCCTCCTCGTAACCGGTCATCAGCGCGAACAGGTAATCAGGGCCGTGCATGCGCGCCTTGGTGATGAGCGAGAGATCGGGCGGCAGGGCGCCGTTGTTGCTGGCCCGCGCCGCGTTGTCGTTGGCGAAGGGCGACGGGAAATAATCCGACAAAATTGCCGGCCGCGTGAACATCTCGCCATCCGCGTCGGGGCCGTCCTCGACCTCGACCTCGGCGGCCTTCGCCTTGGCCTGGTCCTCGGTGGACTCGGCGTCGAGGAGGTTGCGGAAGGCGAAATATTTGAGGCCGTGGCAGCTCGCGCAGACTTCGGTATAGACCTGGAAGCCGCGCTGAATGGATGCCATGTCATAGCGCCCGAAGACACCGTCGAACGACCAGCTCTGCTGCGGCAGTGCGGCCCCCTCGGCCGCGGCGGCTGGCGCCCGCGGCGCGATCAGGCCGAGGCCCAGAATGGCGGCGCAGGCCGCGATGGCAATGCTACGCATCACGCCTTCTCCATCTTCTGTGCCGCCGCGCCGCCGGGCGCCGGGCCGCCGCCCTTCAATACCGAGCCCGCGATGCTGTCGGGCAGCGGCTTGGTCCGCTCCAGCTTGCCGATCAGCGGCATGACGACGATGAAGTGTGCGAAATAGTACAACGTCCCCACCTTGCCAACATGCAGGAAGGTGATGGCAAAATCCTCCCCGACCTGCCACACGATGCCGTCGGGCGCGTTGGCGCCGACCCAGCCGAGCACGATGGCGTCGATCACGAAGAGCCAGAAGACCTGCTTGTAAATCGGCCGGAATTTTGCCGAGCGCACGCGCGAGGTATCGAGCCACGGCACGACGAACAGGATCAGGATCGAGCCGAACATCAGCCCGACGCCGATCAGCTTTGCCGGAATGAACCAGATGTCGAAGTCGGCCGCGCGCAGGATCGCGTAGTAGGGCAGGAAGTACCACTCGGGCACGATATGCGGCGGCGTGACCAGCGAGTTCGCCGGGATGTAGTTGTCGGGGTGGCCCAGGTAGTTGGGCGCGAAGAACACGAAGCCGGCCATCACGAGCAGGAAGATGCCGAGACCGAACATATCCTTGATCGTGTAGTAGGGATGGAAGGGCAGCGTGTCCTGCGGCCCCTTGATGTCGATGCCCAGCGGGTTGCTCGATTTGTGCACGTGCAGCGCCCAGAGGTGGACGACGACGACGCCGACGATCGCGAAGGGTAGCAGATAGTGGAAGCTGAAAAACCGATTGAGCGTCGGGTTGCCGACGACGAAGCCGCCCCACAACCACTGGGTTATATCCTCGCCGATCCAGGGGATCGCCGTGAACATGGTGGTGATCACGGTGGCCGCCCAATAGCTCATCTGGCCCCACGGCAAGACGTAGCCCGTGAAGGCGGTCGCCATCATCAGAAGCAGGATGACGATGCCCATCCACCAGAGGATTTCACGCGGGCTCTTGTACGAGCCATAGTAGAGGCCGCGCAGAATGTGAATGTAGACGACCAGGAAGAACATCGAGGCGCCGTTGGCGTGGGCGTAACGCAGCAGCCAGCCGTAATTGACGTCGCGCATGATGTGTTCGACGCTGTCGAACGCCATATCGACATGCGGCGTGTAGTGCGTCGCCAGGACGATGCCGGTGACCAGTTGCAGCGTCAGCACGATGCCGGCGAGCGAGCCGAAGTTCCACCAGTAGTTCAGGTTGCGCGGCGTCGGATAGGTGCCGACGCTGTGGTCGATAAAACTGAAGATCGGTAGCCGGTATTCGACCCACTGGACGATCGGGTTCTGCATGAACTTGTTCATGGTGCGCCTCAGCCGATCTTGATGGTGGTGTCGTCGAGGTAGACGTAGGGCGGCACCTGCAGGTTCTTCGGCGCCGGGCCGATCCGGATGCGCCCCGCGGTGTCGTAGTGCGAACCGTGGCAGGGGCAGAACCAGCCGCCAAAATTACCCTTCGGCTCGCCTGAACGCTGGCCCAGCGGGATGCAACCGAGATGGGTGCAGACGCCGACCAGGACCAGCCATTCGGGCTTCTCGGCGCGCGCGGCGTCGTCTTCGGGATCGCGCAAGTCGTTGACATCGACGCCTTGCGCGGCCGCGATCTCGTCCGCGGTGCGGCGACGGATGAACACCGGCTTGCCCTGCCACACCACGGTGATGCTCTGGCCGACCTCGATCGGCGAGAGATCGACCTCGGTTGATGACAGCGCTAGAACGTCGGCCGCCGGTCTCAGGTTATCAGCCAGCGGCCAGGCGACGGCCGCCGCGCCGGCAATGGTCATCGCGCCGGTAGCGAGGTACAGAAAGTCGCGCCGCGACTCGTCGTCGCCGTGGTCGGCGGCGGGCGTTGTTTCAGCCATGCTTCTGTCTCCCCCTCGTCGCGCGGAATGCGGCCATTGTTCCCATCAATGTATCGCCGTGTCTAGGCCTTCCCGCGCGCTGCGCTATGATGGCGCGGCGCGGCGCCCGCCACGGCGGCTCCCGCCTACGGGTATAGCCCAAAAGTTCATGGTGACGAAAGGCCGGAAGCCGGAAAATCGATGCGTCTCGCGCTTTATCAACCCGATATTCCACAAAACGCCGGCAATTTGCTGCGCACGGCGGCCTGCCTCGACGTCGCGGTCGATATCATCGAGCCCTGCGGCTTCGTGCTCGACGACCGCGCGTTTCGCCGCGCCGGGCTCGATTATCTCGCGGGAGTGGCGCTCACCCGGCACGTTTCGTGGGACGATTTCATGGCCCGGCGCCGGGCATCGGCGGCGCCCGGCCGTCTCATCCTGTTGACGACCAAGGCATCGACGCCCTATACGCGGTTCGCGTTCCGCGCCGACGATTGCCTGCTACTCGGGCGCGAGAGCGCCGGCGCGCCCGACGCGGTGCACGCCGCGGCCGACGCCCGCGTCGTCATCCCGATGGCGGCCGGGCGACGTTCGCTCAACGTCGCCGTCGCCGGCGCGGTCGTGCTGGCCGAGGCGCTGCGCCAGACCGATGGGCTACCAGGGGAGACGCCATGACCGACGCGACAGAGGACCGCAAGGCCGCCGCCGAAGCCTGGTTCAAGGATTTGCGCGACCGCATCTGCGCCGCTTTCGAGGCGCTCGAGGATGCGCTTGAGGGCGACGAGCGGCCGGCCGGCCGTTTCGCGCGCAGCGAATGGCAACGCCCGGGCGGCGGCGGCGGGGTCATGTCGGTGATGCGCGGCCGCGTCTTCGAGAAGGTCGGCGTCAACGTCTCGACGGTTTCGGGCGACTTCGACGAGAAGTTTCGCGGCCAGGTCCCGGGCACCGAGGCGAGCGCGGCGTTCTGGGCCGGTGGTATTTCGCTGGTCGCCCATCCGTGCTCGCCCAAGGTGCCCGCGGTGCACATGAACACGCGCCATATCGTCACCGGCAAGGCCTGGTTCGGCGGCGGCGCCGATCTCACGCCGATGGTGCCCGACGCGGCCGATACCGCCGATTTCCACGCCGCGCTAAAGGCCGCCTGCGATGCCCACGACCCGGATTACCACCCGCGCTTCAAGGCCTGGGCCGACGAGTATTTCCACCTCAAGCACCGCGATGAGCCGCGCGGCGTTGGCGGCATCTTCTACGACTACGTCGACAGCGGCGACTGGGACGCCGACTTCGCCTTCACGCGCGACGTCGGCGAGGCCTTCTTACGGGTCTACCCACGGCTCGTCGCGCGCAACATGAACCAGAGCTGGACGGCCGAGGAGCGCGCCCACCAACTGGTGCGGCGCGGCCGCTACGTCGAGTTCAACCTGCTGTACGACCGCGGCACGCGCTTCGGCCTCGAGACCGGCGGCAACACGGAAGCGATCCTGATGTCCCTGCCGCCCGAGGTGACATGGCCATGACCGACGCAGACCTCGTCACCATCCCGGCGGGCCGCGGCGCGGCGGCGCGGCTGCGCGCCGGCCAGCACGTCCGCGTGATCAATACGCGCGGCACGCAATGCGTCGATACCTGGGCCTTCGTCGCCGACGACGTTTCGGAGTTCCTCTCGATGGAGCACAGCCGCTCGAACCTCGAGAAGATCCATTTCGAGACCGGCGACGTGCTCGCGACCAACCGCTACGCGCCGCTCCTCGAGATCGTCGCCGACACCTCGCCGGGCGGCCACGACACGTTGATCGCCGCCTGCTCGGAGGAGATGTATACGCGCGCCGGCCGCCCCGCCGGCCACGCCAATTGCGCCGACAACCTGCGTGCCGCGTTCGCCGTGCTCGGCGTCGACGCCGGGCGGACGCCGGCGCCGTGGAATCTGTTCATGCTGGCGCCGGTCGAGGCCGGCGGCGCGATCCGCTTCACCCGGCCGACCAGCGCGCCGGGCGACTACGTCGAACTCGCCGCGCTGCGCGACGCGATCGTCGCATTCTCGGCCTGCCCCGACGACGTCTATCTCACCAACGGCGGCGACGGCACGCCGACCGACGCCCACTTCGCGGTGTTCGATCCAGCGCGGCCAAGTTACAGTGCGGGCACGGACCGACCCGACAGAGGAGTGACATCATGGTGAGGCGTTTCCTGGCAGGGATCCTGATGCTCGCCGCTTTCGAGATTTCCACCCCGGTGGCGCGGGCCGCCGATCTGTCGATCAACGCCTTCGCCGGGCGCTATGTCGGCAGCGGGCTGGCGCGCGACGACGTCAGCGAATACTTCGACCTCACCGTGCGCGACCTCGACGTCACGATCACGCCCCAGGGCGCCGGCTTCAACGTCGCCTGGACCACCGTGCTGAGCGAAGGCGGCGATCCCGACAACCCGAAGGTCAAGCGCAAATCGTCGTCGATCGGCTTCGTGCCGGCCGGCCGGCCGGGCCTCTTCCGCGGCGCCCCGTCGGTCGATCCCCTGAGCGGTTCGGCCTATGCCTGGGCATACATCAAGGGCCAGACCCTGACCGTGCATTCGCTGGTCATCGACGAGACCGGCTCCTACACCATGCACAGCTACGACCGCACGCTGACCGGCCTCGGCATGGAGCTCGAGTTCACCCGCGTGCGCGACGGCGAACCGACCAAGACCGTCACCGGCAAACTGACCAAGGCGTCCCAGTAGGCCGGCGGTCTAGCCAGCATCGACCAGGGCCTTCAACCTCTCGAGCGTTTCCGCGCGGTCGGCGCGGTAGTCGCCGTCCTGCCACCACGCCTCGACGGCGGTGAGCCGGCGGCCGACCTCGGGTCCGACGGGCACGCCGAGCGCCGCCACGTCGGCGCCCTTGACCGGCAGCGCGGGGTCCTCCCAGGCGGCGGCGGTCGCGAGCATGGCGCGGATCGCGCCTGCGTCACCCGGCGCAGCCGCCCAGGCCATGGTGACCAAGTCGACGAACAGTGCCCGGCCGACGCGGTAGAGCGCGCGGCGCTGGACGCGGACGCTGTCGTCGGCGGCGATCGCGACGGCCGGCGTGGCCAGCGCGGCGAGGCGCTTGGTGTCGACCTTCGACAGGCGTAGCCGTTCGGCGGTCCGTTCGGTGCCACCTTGGCCGTCGCGCAACAAGCACGCCAGGCGGCGTAGCGGGTCGGCGGCGTCGCCCTCGATGGCGCAGAGCCCGGCGAGCGCGCCGACACCGGCAACCTCGGGCAGCACATGGCCGAGCACGCCTTCCTCGATCATCAACGCGACGACCGGCGCGGGCGCGGGCGCGGCCAGCAGCTTGAGCGTCTCGTCACGCAGCCGCTCGCCCGAGAGATTGGCCAGCAGAGGCGCCAATTCGCGGCAGGCGGCGAGCGCCGTGGCGTCCGCCTCGCCGCGACCGTAATGGGCGTGGAACCGGAAGAAGCGCAACAGCCGAAGCGCGTCTTCTTCGATACGCGCGCGCGCATCGCCGACGAAGCGCACGCGGCCCCGGCGTGCATCCTCGATGCCGCCGACCGGGTCGTAGAGCGTGCCGTCGGCATCGCAGTACAACGCGTTCAGCGTGAAGTCGCGACGCGCCGCGTCGGCCACCCAGTCGTCGGTGAAGACGACCGTGGCGTGACGTCCGTCGGTCTCGACGTCATGACGGAGCGTCGTGACCTCGAACGGCGTGCCGTCGGCGACCGCGGTGACCGTGCCGTGTGCGATACCGGTCGGCACGGCCTTGAGGCCGGCCGCCTCGAGCAGTCGGGTAACGGTCTCCGGCGGGTCGGCGGTGGCGATGTCGACGTCCTTGACGTCGCGCCCCAGCACGGCGTCGCGCACGCAGCCGCCGACGAAGCGCACGGTCGCGCCTTCGGCGGACAATGCCTCGGTCACCGCGCGGGTCGCGGGGGCCGTCATCCACGGCCGTGGCGCGATGCGATCGGCCGGCTGCACGCGGCTATTCCGTGTGGGAGGGGACGATTTCGCCGTCGACGATGCTGGGCGGAACGTATTTCGACTCGGGCGGGCTCGAGCCGAGCAGCGCGAGGCTCACCAGGCTGGCGCCGAGCAGCGCGATGCCGCTGATGAACAGCCAGGTCCAGGGCGCCTCGCGCAGGCCCCAGCCCTCGGGCACCGCCTCGCCCGCGGCCTGTCGACGCCAGCGGTGTACGCCCAGCCAGATGCAGTACAGCAGCAGCGGCAGGATCAGCGGCAGGACGTAGTTTAGCAGAATACGGCTCATGATGATGGGCTCAGGGTTTCGGCGAGGTCGACGATGATGCGGGCGGTCGCGCCCCAGATCATACGCCCGTTGTAGTCAAAGTAGAAATAATCGCGCATCCGGCCGCTGTATTCGATCTGGCCAATCTGGCGGTTGGCCGGGTCGAGCAGAAAGTCGAGCGGCACCTCGAACGCCTCGGCGACCTCGAACGCATCCAAGGTATAGACGATCGGCGGCGCGACGAAACCGATCACCGGGACGACGGCGAAGCCGGTCGCGATATCGTGCAGGCCGAGGCGCCCGATGACGAGCTATAACCGAATCTTGTGTACGGCGTTGAAATGAAGGCGGCGTATCCTGGTGATTGTTGATGTCACCACTTGAGCTAAGCCAAGGAAGGATACGCCATGAAAGAGAATACCGTTGTTGCTTTTCAAAACCCATCTGATTTTCAGAAAGATCCGTTGACGGAAGTCCTACAAGCTGGAGCTCGCGAGTTGTTGGCCCAAGCCGTTGAGGCCGAGGTCTCCGTGTTTTTGGGTAGCCATGCGGCGCTTGTTGACGCCGCCGGCCGCCGCCGGGTTGTCCGCAATGGATATCTGCCGGAACGCTTCATCCAGACCGGGATCGGCCCGGTGAGCGTGCGCCAACCCCGTGTGCGGGACCGGGGGGACGGCGCCATCCGCTTCACGTCGGCGATCCTGCCGCGCTATCTGCGCCGCGCCAAGAGCCTGGAAGACCTTTTGCCATGGCTGTATCTGAAGGGCATTTCCACCGGCGACTTCGGGGAAGCCTTGGCGGCGCTCCTGGGGAGCTCCGCGCCGGGGCTTTCGGCCTCCACGATCACCCGGCTGAAAGAGGTCTGGGGGGTTGAGGCGGAGCGCTGGCAACGGCGCGACCTCACGGCCAAGCGCTACGTCTATTTCTGGGTGGACGGCATCTATTTCAGCGCCCGCATGGAGGAAGAGAAGCAGTGCATCCTGGTGATCGTCGGGGCCACGGACAAGGGACAGAAGGAACTGATCGCCATCGCCGACGGCTATCGCGAAAGTGAGCAGTCCTGGCTCGAAGTTCTGCTCGATCTCAAGCGGCGCGGCCTTGAAATGGGTCCGCAACTGGCGCTCGGCGACGGCGCGCTCGGCTTCTGGAAGGCGCTCCGCCAAGTCTACCCAGGCGCCCGCGAGCAACGCTGCTGGGTTCACAAGACGGGCAACGTCTTGAACAAGCTGCCCAAGGGTCTGCAAAAGAAAGCCAAGGGGCGCCTGCAAGACATCTGGATGGCCGAAACCAGGAAGGATGCCGAGAGCGCCTTCGACTTCTTCCTGGAAGCCTACGGGCCGAAGTACGACAAGGCCGCGGCCTGCCTGGCCAAGGACCGCGACGTCCTGCTGACGTTCTACGACTTCCCCGCCGAGCACTGGAAGCATGTACGCACGACCAACCCCATCGAGAGCACGTTCGCCACGGTTCGTCTGCGCACCTACCGGACCAAGGGCTGCCTGTCGCGCAAGACGGCGATGGCCATGGTCTTCAAACTATGCCAGTGCGCTCAGAGAAAATGGAGAAAACTCGATGGATCGAACCATCTCGCCGAGATCATTCGCGGCGTCAAATTCGTAGATGGAGAACGCCAGGATCGCGCCGCCGCATGATCAGCCCATACACAACTTTTGACAATAGCTCCCCGATGACCTCGATCCGGTCGATCGCAAGGCCGATCTCCTCCTCGGTTTCGCGCAGCGCCGTCGCCGCCGGATGGTCGTCGCCCGGCTCGATCCGCCCGCCCGGGAAGCTGATCTGCCCGGCGTGGTCGTCGAGATGCTCGGTGCGCCGGGTAAGGATCACGGTCAGCCCGTCGGCGTGCGTAACCAGCGGCACCAGCACGGCCGCCAGCGTCGCGCCGCCGACCGGCGCGGGCCAGGCGCCGGTGCCATCGCCGGCGCTGCCGCGCGCCGCCAGCCGCGCGCGCAGCTGGTCGGGCGTCATGCCGCCTCGCTCAGCCGGCCGAGCGGGAAGAAGCAGCCTGCGCTCCAGACGCCGAAAAGCGTCTCGTCGCCGAGCGTCTCTTCGACGCCGATCTCGACGAGTTGATAAAAGACCGCGCGCGCGATCAACGCCTCCAGCCGGCCGCGCACCAGCACATAGGGCGACGGCTCGCCGGTACGGTCGTCGAGCGCGACGCGGATCGGGTGCTTCGCGTCGGCCGTCACCTCGTCGTCCAGATTGGTGCGAAAATGCAACGATTGCGCCGATCCCGCGCCCTCGACGTCGAGTGCGACGGCGACGAACGGCGCGTCGTCGACCACGACGCGGCCTTTTTCGACCGGCGTGGTCAGCCAGAATTCACCGTCCTCGTCGCGGCTCAGGACGGTCGAGAACAGCTTGGTCAGTTTTTTGCGACCGATGGGCGAGCCGTGGTAAAACCAAGTGCCGTCGCGGGCGATACGCATATCGAGATCGCCGCACAATTCGGGCTCGCGTCGTTTGCCCGCGTCGGGCGTCTGTGGCTCGCCGGTATCTGTGCCGAGAGCGGCGGCGAGGTTGGCCGGGTCGATTGTTGGTCTGGTCATCCTAAATTCTCTTGCAGCAGATCACGGAGCGCACCCCATGTCCGACGCGATGCCTACGCCGATCGATCAGGCCCACGACCTGGTCGCCCGGATTGACGACCTCGGCCAGAAGTTGACATCGGTGCGCGAGTGTATCGGCCGTATCATTTTCGGCCAACAACTGGTTATCGATCAAATGCTTATTACGTTGCTCTCGGGTGGCCACGCGCTGGTCATCGGCGTGCCCGGCCTGGCCAAGACGCGGCTGGTCGAGATCACCGGCATCGCGCTCGGCCTGTCGGCCAAGCGCGTGCAGTTCACGCCCGACCTGATGCCAGCCGACATTCTAGGCTCCGAGGTGCTCGAGGAATCCGAGACCGGGCGCCGCTCGTTCCGTTTCATCGAAGGCCCGGTGTTTTGTCAGATGATGATGGCCGACGAGATCAACCGCGCCAGCCCGCGCACCCAATCGGCGCTGCTCCAGGCGATGCAGGAGCACGAGGTGTCGATCGCCGGCCAGCGCCACCCCTTGCCCAGCCCGTTCCACGTGCTGGCGACACAGAACCCGCTCGAGCAGGAGGGCACCTATCCGCTGCCCGAGGCTCAGCTCGACCGCTTCTTGATGCAGATCGACATCACCTATCCCGACCTCGACGCCGAACGGCGCATGCTGATCGCGACGACCGGCGCCGAGGAGGCGCAAGCCGTCGAGGTGATGAGCGCCGCCGACGTGATCGAGGCGCAGCGTCTGCTGCGCCGCATGCCGGTCGGCGAGAAGGTCGTCGAGGCGATCCTTGGCTTGGTGCGCTCCGGCCGGCCCGATTCGAGCGACATCGACGAGGTGCGCCGCCACGTCGCCTGGGGCCCCGGTCCGCGCGCCAGCCAGGCGCTGATGCTCGCGGTGCGCGGGCGCGCCATTCTCGATGGACGCCTGTCGCCCTCGATCGACGACATCATCGCGTTGGCCGGGCCGATCCTGCGCCACCGCATGGCGCTCAACTTCGCCGCGCGTGCCGAGGGCGTCGTCATCGACCAGGTGATCGAACGGCTCTGCGCGCCGCTCGCCTGATGGCCGGCGCATGACCCAGGCGACCCTGGCGCGCCGTCAGGAGGCGGAACAGCTCGCCGCGACCCTGCCGTCGCTGCTGGTCGCCGCCGAGCGCGTCGCCGCGATCGTCGCCCAGGGCGTCCACGGTCGCCGCCGTGTCGGCATCGGCGAGACCTTCTGGCAATACCGGCGCTATCAGCCCGGCGATTCGACGACGCAGATCGATTGGCGGCAGTCCGCCAAGCGCAGCCACGTCTTCATCCGCGAGAACGAGTGGGAGGCGGCCGAGAGCGTCTGGATCTGGTGCGACGCCTCGCCATCGATGCGCTATCAATCGGCGCTCGCGCGGACCACCAAGGAGGACCGCGCCGCGCTCATGGCACTGGCGCTCGCCGTGCTGCTAATCCGTGGTGGAGAGCAGGTCGCCTTGCTCGGCGGCGATAGCCGGCCGACGACCGGCAGCACCACGCTGACGCGTCTCGCGACCGAGCTCGAGCACGGCGAGGAGGACCAGCCCAGCCAGCCGCCCATGGCGGTCTTGCCGCGCTATGCGCAGGTCGTGCTGATCGGCGATTTCCTGTCGCCAACCGAGGAGACCGAGGCGCTCATCAGGCATTACGTCGGCGGCGGCGTGAAGGGCCATCTGCTGCAGATCGTCGATCCCGCCGAGGAGACCCTGCCGTTCAGCGGGCGAACGCGGTTCGAGGGGCTCGAGGACGAGGGCGACATACTCGTCGGACGTCCGGAATCGCTGCGCGACGACTATGTCGGGCGCTTCCTCGCGCACCGCGCCGAGATCGCCGCGTTCGCGCGCGCCGCCGGCTGGAACTTCGCCGTGCACCACACAGACCGCCCGGCACAGACCGCCTTGCTCGCGCTCTATGTCGCCATGTCGGCGCAATCGGGGTGGTGACGCCATGATCGATCTCGGCGGCTTCGCCTTCGCGGCGCCCTGGATGCTCGCGGCGCTGGTCATCGTGCCGCTGATCTGGTGGCTGTTGCGGATCACGCCGCCGACCCCGGCGCGGGTGTTGTTTCCGGCGGTGCGTCTGCTGTTCGGCCTGATGCGCGACGAGGAGACGCCGGCCAAGACGCCGCCCTGGCTGATCGTCCTGCGCATGGCGATCGCGACGCTCGTCATTCTCGCCCTCGCCGAGCCGCTACTCAATCCGGGCGTCCGGCTCGAGGGCCAGGGGCCATTGCTCATCGCGGTCGACGACGGCTGGGCGTCGGCGCGGCGTTGGGATCGACGCCAGGCGGCGCTGGCCGATCTGATCGACAAGGCCGAGCGCGCCGATCGGCCGGTCGTCTTGTTGACCACGGCGCCGACCGCCGCCGATGGCATGACGCCGCCAAGCGGCATCCTGCGCGCCGCTCAGGCGCGCGATATCGCCCAGGCGATGCAGCCCAAGCCGTGGCCGGTCGACCGCGACGCCGCCCGGGCCACGCTCGGACGCCTCTTGATCGGCGGTGGCGCAGACGTGGTGTGGCTGAGCGACGGGCTCGAGGGTGGTGACACAAGATTTGCCGCCGCGCTGGCCGCGCGTGGCCGCCTGCGCGTGTTCGTTGACGCCGACCTAGGGCGCACGCTTGTGCTCGCGTCGCCTGGCGCCGAACCCGGCGTCATGCGCCTGACCGTCAAGCGCCCCGCCGCCGCCGCCGCCGATGAGGTCTGGTTGCGCGCAAGCAGCGAGAGCGGCGCCGTGCTGGCGCGTCAACGGGTGCTATTCGCCGCCGGTGAGCACGACGCCGAGGTCGTCGTCGAGGCGCCGGCCGAGCTGCGCAACGATATCGTGCGCCTCGATATCGAGGGCGCGCGCAGTGCCGCCGGCGTCGTCCTGATCGACGAACGTTGGCGGCGCCGGCCGGTCGGGCTGGTGTCGGCGAGCTCGGCCGAGGCCGACCAGCCGTTGCTGTCCGAACTGTACTATCTCGAGCGCGCGCTCAATCCCTTCAGCGAGGTCCGCAAGGGCGAATTGCGCGAGCTGTTGGCGCGGCCGCTCGCCGTGCTGGTTCTCGCCGACGTCGCCAAGGTGATCGGCGACGACCGGTCGGCGTTGGTCGACTGGCTGGAGGCCGGCGGCGTGCTGATCCGCTTCGCCGGCCCGCGCATCGCCGATCGTACGGGCGACACCGACGACCTGGTGCCGGTCCGGCTGCGCGGCGGCGGCCGCGTGCTCGGCGGTGCGATGTCGTGGAACGAGCCGGCGCCGCTCGCACCCTTCGCACCCGGCACGCCGTTCGCCGGATTGGCCGTGCCCGCCGACGTACGGGTGCATCGCCAGGTGCTCGCCGAGCCAGCGCTCGACCTCGCTGCCAAGACTTGGGCGCGGCTCGCCGACGGCACGCCATTGGTGACCGCCGAACGGCGCGAGCACGGCTGGTTGGTGCTGGTCCACACGACCGCCAACACGGCCTGGTCGGATCTCGCGTTGTCGGGGCTCTTCGTCGAGATGCTGCAGCGCCTGGCGGCCCTGAGTCAGGGCGTCGCGGGCGAGGCCGGACAAGGTTTTCTCGCGCCGATCACGACGCTCGACGGGTTCGGGCGGCTGGCCGACCCGCCGCCGACCGCGCGGCCGATACCGACCGCCGACATCGTCACGGCCTCGGCGGGACCGGCGAGCCCGCCCGGCTTCTACGGCGCCGACGGGGCGCGTCACGCGCTGAACCTGGGCGCCGGGATGGGCGCGCTGCGCGCCATCGGCGCGCTGCCGGAAAGCGCCGAGAAACGCGTCTATGGCGAGACCGGCGAGATCGATATCGGCGCCTGGCTGCTCGTCGCGGTCGTTGTTCTCGCATTGGTCGACCTGATTGCCAGCCTGGCGCTGCGCGGACTCGTCCGGTTGGGCGCCGCGGCGGCGACGGCGGGCGCCGTTCTGGTGGTCCTCGCCGCGCCGCCGGCGTACGCCCAACAGGACGACGACTTCGTTCTCAAGGCGACGCTCGAGACACGGCTCGCCTATGTGCGGACCGGCGACGACGGGCTCGACGAGATCAGCCGCGCCGGCTTGGTAGGCCTTGGCGCGACGCTGCGCGCGCGCACCTCGATCGAGCCGGCGCCACCGATGGGGATCGACATCGACCGCGACGAGATCATCTTCTTCCCGCTGATCTATTGGCCGATGAGCGCGACGCAGCCGCCGCTCCGGCCGCGGGCGCTGGCCAAGGTCGACCATTACCTGAAGACCGGCGGCATCATCCTGTTCGACACGCGCGACCAGAACGCGCGCCTGTCGGGCAACATCGGCGGTGGCGGGCCGGGCGCCAAACAATTGCGCAAGCTGCTCGGCGGGCTCAACGTGCCGCCGCTGCAGCCGGTGCCGGCCGAGCATGTGCTGACCCGCGCGTTCTATCTGATGCAGGATTTCCCGGGCCGCTGGACCGGCGGGCCGCTCTGGGTCGAGCGCCACGAGGGCGGCGTCAACGACGGCGTCTCATCGCTCATCATCGGCAGCCACGATTGGGCGGCGGCCTGGGCGATCGACCAGCAGCGGCGCCCGATGTTCGCTGTCGTGCCCGACGGCGAGCGTCAGCGCGAACAGGCCTACCGCTTCGGCATCAACCTCGTGATGTACGCCATGACCGGCAACTACAAGGCCGATCAGGTGCACTTGCCGGCGATCCTCGAGCGACTCGGCCAATGACCGAGGCGATGACCACGATCGCCGCCGCGCCGCTCGTGCCGTGGCCTCTGATCGCGCTGCTCGCGATCGCCGCCATGGCCGGCATCGGCTTGGCGCTCAAGTGCCGGGCGCGCGGCGCCTGGTGGCGCGCGCTCGGCTTCGCCGCGGCGCTCGGCGCGCTGATCAACCCGGCGCTGGTCGAGGAGGTGCGCGAGTTGCTGCCCGACGTCGCCGTCGTCGTGATCGACGATTCGGCGAGCCAGTCGATCGGCACGCGGCGCGACCAGGCGGCGGCGGCGGCCGACGCGTTGGCCGCGCGCCTCGCGGAGATCCCCAATCTCGAGACACGCACCGTCGTCTTCGACGCGGCGGCGAGCGCCGCCGGCGCGACGCCGGGTTCGGGGACGCGGCTGTTCGAGCTGCTCGGCCGCACCCTGGTCGACGTACCGCGCCAGCGGCTCGCCGGCGTCGTCATGGTGACCGACGGCCAGGTGCACGACGTGCCGGCCGATGTCGCCGCGCTCGGCCTCGACGCGCCGCTGCACCTCTTGCTCACCGGCCAGCACGGCGACCGCGACCGCCGGCTGGTCGTCGAGCGCGCGCCGCGCTATGGCGTGGTCGGCAATACCCAGACCCTAGTCGTGCGCGTCGAGGATGCCGGCAACCCGGCGAGCAACGGCAGCCTTGCAAAAGTTACTGTACGGCGCGGCGCCGGTGCCGAGCAGTCGTACTTCGTGCCGGTCGGCGTCAGCCACGAATTGGACTTCGATCTCGACCGCGCCGGTATGACGGTGATCGAGATCGATGTCGAGGATGGCCCCGGCGAGCTGAGCCGCTTGAACAACCGCGCCGTCGTCGAGGTCAACGGGGTGCGCGAGCGCCTGCGCGTGCTGCTCGTCTCGGGTGTCGCGCATGCCGGCGAACGCGTCTGGCGCAACCTCTTGAAGTCCGACCCGTCGGTCGATCTGGTCCATTTCACGATCCTGCGGCCGCCCGAGAAGCAGGACGCGACACCGATCCACGAACTGGCGCTGATTTCTTTTCCGATCCGCGAACTGTTCGAGATCAAGCTGAACGAATTCGATCTGATCATCTTCGACCGATACCGGCGGCGCGGCGTCGTGCCGGTCACCTATCTGGGCAACATCGCGCGTTATGTCGAAGAGGGCGGCGCGCTACTCACCGCCGCCGGCCCGTCGTTCGCCTCGACGCTCAGCCTGTTCCGCACGCCGCTCAACTACGTGCTGCCGGCGAGCCCGACCGGCGAGGTCATCGAGACCGGCTACCGCGCCGAGTTGACCGCGCTCGGCCGGCGCCATCCGGTGACCGCCAACCTGCCCGGCGCCGGCGCGGTCGGCGAGACGCCGAGCTGGGGCCGCTGGTACCGCCAGATCGACGCCGAGGTCGACCGCGGCGTCGCGCTGATGGAAGGCGTCGCGGACCGGCCTGTGCTGGTGCTCGACCGGCTCGGCGAGGGCCGTGTCGCGCAGCTCCTGACCGACCATCTGTGGCTCTGGGCGCGCGGTCACGAGGGCGGCGGCCCGCAGGCCGAGCTGTTGCGCCGTCTCGCGCATTGGTTGATGAAAGAGCCCGACCTCGAGGAAGAGGACCTGCGCGCCGTCTCGCGCGGCGGCAAGATCGACATCATCCGCCGCAGCCTGTCCGACGCGGTGGTGCCGGTCAGCGTCACGGCGCCGTCGGGCGCGATCCGCGAGGTCGACCTCGAGGACGCCGGCGACGGCCGTTCGGTGGCGACGATCGCGGTCGACGAGCCGGGCATCTACCGCCTGAGCGACGGTGTGCACACGGCGATCAGCGCGGTCGGCGAGATCAACCCGCTCGAATTCGCCGATCTGCGCGCCAGCGCCGCCCTGCTGGCGCCGGTGGTGCGCGCGACGGGCGGTACGGCGCTCTGGCTGGCCGACGAGCCGGCGCCGGCGGTGCGCATGGTGCGTGCCGGCCGCGACACCGCCGGGCGCGGCTGGATCGGCCTGGTGGCCAACAACGACTACGTCGTCACCGGCATCCACCAAGTCCCGCTGATGCCCGCGCTCCTGGTGCTGGCGCTCGTCCTCGGCGGCCTGATGCTCGCCTGGCGCGCCGAGGGAAGCTAGGGGTTCTTTGTACGGTCATCTTCAATTCATGAAGATGACCTGCGCTCAATTGCCGCGCAAGCCAATCTCACGGAATCAAAGCTGGCCGAACGGTCGGCGGCCCGCCTCTTGTCCCAATAAGGTTGGCGCGGGCTGGTAGATTCCGACCGATTCTGATTGATCGCTACGTCCGGGTGGTCTCCATCGGGCAGCCGGGCGCACGTTTGCCGGCGATGTAGTCGTCGATCAGCTCGATCATGCGCGCGCGGCCGAAGCTCGGCCGGTGGCCGCCGTGGACGGTGGTAACGGGCAGGCCGCGCAGGCGCTCCATGGTCTCGAGGTAATCCGGGACGTTCGAGTGGTGCAGGCCGTCGAGCAGCTCGCCATCGTAGATCGCGTCGCCCGAGAACAGGATGCCCGTCGCCGCCTCCCACAGGCCGATCGAGCCCGGCGAGTGGCCCGGCAGGTGGATGACCTCGAAGGCGCGGTCGCCGAGGTCGATGACGTCGCCGTCGGCGACCACGCGTGTCGCCGGCGCCGACTCGATCGCGTAATCGGCGACGCGGTAGCCCGCGCGCGGCAGCGCGGTGATCGAGGCCTCGTCGACGTATCTCTCGATCAGCGTGTTGTCGCGCGTCGGCGCCGCCAGCACATCGGCCTCGCCGGCGTGCACCAGCCGTTCGTCGAATTCATGGTGCGAGCCGATGTGGTCGAAGTGGCTGTGGGTCGCGAAGGCCAGCACCGGCTTGTCGATCAAGTGGCTTATGGCGTCCTTCAAGGACGCCATGCCCATGCCGGTATCGATCAACAGGTCGCGCTCGCGGCCCGGCACGTGCCAAATGTTGCAGCGCATGAAGCGGATGACGTGCGGCTCCCAGATATGGCTGATGCCGTCGTCGAGCGTACGGTACTCGAACCAGCGGTCGGCGACCGGCAAGGGCATGGCCTTCCCCTAAGCTGCTTCGTCCGCCGGATGCACGCGCGCGGCGATTTCCGCGCCGCGGTCGCGCTCGACGACGGCGATGTCGTACTGGCCTTGCAGGTCGAGCCAGAACTGCGCCCGATTGCCGAAATAGCGCCCGAGCCGTACGGCCGTGTCGGCGCTAATCGAGCGCCGTCCGTTGAGAATGTCGGTGATGCGACCCGACGGCACGCCGATGTCGAGTGCGAGCCGGTTGGCGCTGAGCGTCCGGGCTGCCAGCTCGCGGCCAAGCAGGCGGCCAGGATGCGCGATCGGGGTCATGGCTTCATCCCTTGTGATAGTCGACGATCTCGACATTGTACGCGTCGCCCTTGCGGAACTCGAAGCAGATGCGCCACGGTCCATTGACCGTCATCGCCCACTGCCCCTTACGAATGCCCTTGAGCCTGTGGAGCCCGACGCTCGCCAGCGGACTAAGGTCGTGCACCGAACCGGCGACGTTGAGGGCAAGCAGTAGGTCGACGGCGGCTTGGTCGTCCAGACCACGAAACCGATTGGGATGTTCGCCTTCCCAGACTTTACGGCTTGCCGCGTTCCGCCACGACTTAATCACGGCAAAAACGTACTACGTCATACGGTGAATTGCAACCGCCATCGCAGAATTTTCTGCAGCCAATCGCGTGCCACAGCCGCCTAGCTCGCCACCTCGTGGTCGGCCATCAGCTCGAGCGCCTTGACCATCGCCGAGTGGTCCCAGTCGGCGCCGCCGTTGGCCGCGCAGGCGTTGAACAGCTCCATCGCGGTCGCCGTGTTGGGCAGGCTGAGGCCCATGGCGCGCGCCCCCGCGAGCGCCAGGCTCAAGTCCTTCTGGTGCAGGCGGATGCGGAAGCCCGGGTCGAAGGTGCGCTTGATCATGCGCTCGCCGTGGACCTCGAGGATGCGCGACGCGGCGAAACCGCCCATCAGCGCCTCGCGCACCTTGGCCGGATCGGCGCCCGCCTTGGCGGCGAACAGCAGCGCCTCGGCGGCGGCCTCGATGTTGAGCGCGACGATGATCTGGTTGGCCACCTTGCAGGTCTGGCCGTCGCCGACGCCGCCGACCAGGGTGATGTTCTTGCCCATCAACTCGAACAGCGGATTGACCCGCGCGAAGGCGTCTTCCGTGCCGCCGACCATGATGGTCAGCGCCGCCGCCTTGGCGCCGACCTCGCCACCCGAGACCGGCGCGTCGAGATAATCGCAGCCGAGATCGCCGATGCGTTCGGCGAAAGCCTTGGTCTCGATCGGCGAGATCGAGCTCATGTCGATCACGGTCTTGCCCGCCGAGAGGCCCTCGGCGACGCCGTCCGGCCCGAACAGAACGGCCTCGACGTCGGGCGTGTCCGGCACCATGACGATGACCACCTCGGCGTTCTCGGCGGCCTCGCGGGCCGACGCGCATTCGATGGCGCCGCCCGCCATCAGCGCCTCGGGCAGGTCGGCGCGGTGCTTGACGACGTAGAGCTCGTGGCCGCCGGCCTGCAGATGGCCCGCCATGGGCCGCCCCATGATGCCGAGCCCGATGAATCCGATCTTGGTCATGTGTCGCCTCCTCCGTCGCGCGATTGCTCGAACGCCCGCCGGCCGTCTCAGGCGCCGACGGGCACAGCGATCATAGCGCGATCGAATGGGGTCGAGTAGCCCCGACGGCGGCCGACGGTCAGATGGGCGGCGGCGGACGGAAGCCCGGGCGCGGCACACGCACCCAGATCGGCATGTGGTCGCTGACCGAGTTCTCGCAGTGCTCGAAGATAAACTTGCGATCGGCGTCGGAGAGGCCCTCGTCGACCTCGTTTCCCCTCAAGGCCTTCGCGAAGAGATCGGTAAACCGGAAGACTTGGAAGTCGAAGCCGTCGGGCTCCTTGCCCGCCCCCTCCCTCCACCGGTGGGTCGGAAGGAATTTCTCCTTGGCGCCCCGCATGAAGGCGATCTGGTCGAAGGTCTGGTTCTCCCGCGCGTTGCTGCGGTGCACCTTGCGCGTCGGCGGATAGGGGTCGATGAACGGGAAATAAACCCGGCGCGCCGCGCGGCCGAACACCGTCTTGTTGAGGTCGCGGAGGAACTCGTTCGTCACCGGCCCGTCCTTGTCGGGATTGTTGAAGTTCAGGTTGAGGTCGCCGAGCAGGATGAAGTTGGGCGCGACCATGCGCTTCTCCGCCTTCAGCCGGTTGACCATCCAGGCGACGAGGGCGCGGAACTCGGCGTCGCGCTCGGCTTGGCTGCCGTAGATGAGGTGGGCGTTGACCGCGATGAAGCGGAGCGACTTGTTCCCCTTGCCGGGCACCTCGAAGGCGCCGACATGCGGGGTCCGGGCGAAGCTCAGGAATTCGGGCAATCGAAACGTCGGCTTGCTCGTCCGCGTCCCGGCCTCGAACGCCGCCATCTTCTCCTGGTGCTCCCGCCACGCGGCGACGATGGCGTCGCGCCCGGCCTCGAAGTTCTGCAGCATGTCGGAGCGGTCGACGGTCAGATCGGAGATCATGTCGGCCCGGTGCACACGGCTACGGCGGTAAAGGAAGGCCAGCCGCTCGGCCATGCCGCTCTTGCCCGGCGTCCTACCCGTGGTGTCGGACACCACGAGCCCGTATTCGCCGGCGCTCGACACGCGCTCATCCACGCGCGCCTTCAGTTCGTGCAGACCATCGAGCCGATCCTGGACCTCCTGGATTGCGACCAGATCGCAGCGCGCGCAAAACCGCGCCATGAAGTCGATCTCGCGTTTGCGGCTCCCCGGCGCGCCGAGCTTGCGGATGTTGAACGAGGCGAGCACCACCGACTCCTCGCGCCCGCCCTCGGGCATGCCGTAGTGGGCGGGATCACGCTCGAGCTCCGCCTCGATGAGATCCCATTCGCCACTCTTGAACCGCTTGGCCATGGCTGCCCCTCCGGCCTGATGTGATCGGCTTGAGGAGAAGACTACCGCAAAAGTTGCAATTACTCTTGGTTAATTTTTTGGCTCGATCAGCGCAATCTATAGAAACGGATGCTAAAGATAGGGCGCGAGCCAGCCGAGGCCGTCTGTGGTGCCGGCGGCGGGCTTGTATTCGCAGCCCACCCAGCCGTCATAGCCGAGCCGGTCGAGGTGGTCGAACAGGAACCGGTAATTGATCTCGCCCGAGCCCGGCTCGTGGCGGCCCGGCGTGTCGGCAATCTGGATATGGGCGATGCGCTCGAGGTTCCGCTCGATGGTCGGCGCCAGATCGCCCTCCATGATCTGCATGTGATAGACGTCGTACTGGAGCCGCAGATTGTCCGCGCCGACTTCGTCGAAGATCGCCAGCGCGTCGGCCGTGTGGTTGAGGTAGAAGCCCGGAATGTCGCGCGTGTTGATCGGCTCGCTGACCAGCGTGATGCCCGCCTTGGCGGTCTCGGCGGCCGCGAAGCGCAAATTGGCGACGAAGGTCTCGCGTAAGGTCGCCGGGTCGGCGCCCTCGGGCGCGACGCCGGCCAGGCAGTTGACGCGCCCGCAGCCGAGCGCCGTGGCATACTCGATGGCCAGGCCGACGCCGTCCTGGAATTCACCCTGGCGATCGGGCAGGCAGCCGATGCCGCGATCGCCGGCCTCCCAGTCGCCCGCCGGCAGGTTGTGCAGCGCCTGGGTCAGGTCGTGTTCGTGCAGCTTGCCGGCCAGCACTTCCTTGTCGTAGGCGTAGGGGAAGAGGTACTCGACCCCGGTGAAGCCGGCCTCGGCCGCCGCGGCGAAGCGGTCGAGGAAATCGACCTCGTTGAACATCATCGTCAAATTCGCGGCAAACCGTGGCATGGCGTATTCTCCTTGGTTCGTTGCGCTCAAGCGAGATAGCGCGCCTCGAGATGTGATTTGAACACCGCGGTATCGAGCGGCCGGCCGGTCGCCTTCACGACCAGCGCTTTGGACGAGAGCGACGCGCCGAGGCCGTGGACGTTAGCGCGCAGCCAGGCGAACAACGGCGCGAAGTCGCCGCGGCCGATGCCGTCGACGATGTCGGGCTCGGCGCGCCGGGCGGCGTCGAACAACTGCGCCGCCGTCATCGCGCCCAACGTGTAGGTCGGGAAATAGCCGAACAGCCCGGCCGACCAGTGGATGTCCTGCAGACAGCCCAGGCGGTCGTCGGGCGGCGTCAGCCCCAGGCCGTCGCGCATCGCTTGCGCCCAGGCGCCGGGCAGGTCGGGGACCTCGAGGTCGCCGGCGATCAGCGCCTTCTCGAGCCGGTAGCGCAGCATGATATGCGCTGGATAGGTCAGCTCGTCGGCGTCGACCCGAATGTAGCCGGGCGCGACGCGGATCGCCAGGCGATAGAGGTTGTCGGGCTGCCACGCCGGGCCGTCGCCGACGAACGCCGCGCGCATCAGCGGTGCGGCGAAGCCGATGAAGACGCGGCTGCGGCAGGCCTGCATCTCGAGCAGCAGCGACTGGCTTTCGTGCAGGCTCATGCTGTGGACGTGGCCGACCGGCTGCAGGCGCCACTCGGTAGGCAGGCCGTGTTCGTACATGGCGTGGCCGGTCTCGTGCAACACCGCCATCATCGCCTTGGTGAAGTCGTCCTCGGCGTAGCGCGTCGTGATGCGGACGTCGCCCGGCGTGCCGCCGCAGAACGGGTGATCGCTCTCATCGATGCGGCCGCGCCTGAAATCGAAGCCGACCGTCGCCATCAGCCGGCGGCCTAGCGCGCGCTGGGCGGCGATCGGGAAGGGGCCTTCGAGCTCGCGCGCTTCGCCGTCGCGCGCCTGACGCTCGATCGCGGCGGCGACGAAACCGGGCAGGAAAGCGCCGAGATCGGCGAACAGCGCGTCGATCTCGGCCGACCGGCCGCCTGGTTCGAAGTCGTCGAGCAGCGCGTCGTAGGGCGTCACGCCGAGCGCCTCGGCCTTGGCGGCGGCGCTCGCGCGCACCAGCGCGACGACGGCGGCGAGGCTCGGCGCGAAGCCGGCGAAGTCGTCGTCGGCGCGCGCGCTCCGCCAGCGCATCTCGCACGCCGAGGTCGCCTTGGACAGCGCCTCGACGAGACGCGCGTCGAGCGCGTTGGCGTGCACCCATTGGCGCCGCATTTCGGCCAGGTTGGCGGCCTGCCAGGGGTCGAGCGCGCCGGCCTCGTCGGCCTCGGCGCGGGCCAGTCGATCGGCGAGCGCCGGGTCGGTCAGCGTTTCGTGGCAGACCACGGCGAGCGTCGACAGCTGCTCGGCGCGGTCGTCGGCGCCGCCCGCCGGCATCATCGTCTGGCTGTCCCAGTCGAGCATCGCGCTGGCGCCGCGCAAGGCGGTGAGGCGCGCGAAGCGGCGCTCGAGGTAGCGGTAGGCGTCAGGCATGGGCATGGCTCGTTGGTTCGACATGGGGCCGTAAGTAGGCCGCGGCGAGTAGGGCAAAGACCAGGATGCCGGTGCCCTGATGGACGATCGCGATCCACAACGGCATCAGCAGGAAGACCACCGTGGCGCCGAAGACAATCTCGGTCGCGACCAGCGCGGCGGCCACCGTGAGGACGTGGTGGAAGCCGGGCGCGGCGGCGCGCCGCGCGCGGCCGGCGACGAACAGGGCGCCGATCAGCAGCGCCGTCGTGAGCGCCAGCAGCCGGTGCACGACGTTGGCGAGCACCAGCGGATCGGCGAGATCGGGCAGCAGCGTCTCGTTGCACAGCGGCCAGCTCGCGCAGGCCAGCGAGGCGCCGCTCTTGGCCATCATCGCGCCGCTCGCCATGGTCGCCATGGCGGCCAGCGCGGCGACCCCGGTGACCGTGACGATGTGTTGCGGCAGGGCGTCGGCCGGCGTGCCGCCGTCGGGGCGCGCGGCGAGGAAGACGCGGATCAGCACGGCGAGGAAGATCAGGGCGACGGTCAAATGCACGGCGACCGACCAGGGACTGTTGCGGTCGAGCACGGTGAAGCCGCCAAGCCCGGCCTGGACGACCACCAGCACGAGTGCTGCGACCATCAGCGGCGCTGGCGCGCGTGTCTGGCCACGCAAGCGGAAGGCCCACACCGTCAGCGCCAGGACGAGCGGCCCGACGACCAAGCCGGCGATCAACCGGTGGGTCCATTCGAGCATCACCTGGCCGTAGCTGTAGGCAACGTCGGGGAGCGCCGCGAAGACGCTCGGCGTCAACAGCCAGACGCCGTAGCAGCGTGGCCAGTCGGGGCAGGAGATGCCCGAATCGGTGGCGCGCACAACGGCGCCGAGCACGATCAGCGCGTAGCTGAACACGATCGTCAGGCCGGCCAGGCGGCGGAAACCGCGCATCACGCCGCGTCCTCGATCGCCTGGCGCCGCGCCAGGACGGCGATCACCAGCAGCGCCGCCGCCAGGCTGAACCAGAGGATGGCGTATTGCAGATGCTCGTTGCGCAGCTTGACCGCCATCTCCTTGCCGATCGGCAGGCCGCCCGGATTGGCCGTCGTGTCGGCTTCGATCAGGAGCGGCGGCGCGTCGACGCCGGCGAACGCCGCCATCGCCGCGAGATCGCGCCAGAACCAGTAGTTGCGCGCCGGATCGTTGTCGGGCGTGAACCAGCCGCGCTCGCTGGCGCCGCGCAACAACCCCCGGACCGTTACCTCGTTGTCGACTTGGCCGGCGCGACGAAACGCCGGGTCGCGCGCCTCGTTGGGCACCCAGCCGCGGTCGATCAGAACGGTCGCGCCATCGACGCGGCGCAGCGGCGTGATGACACGAAAACCGAACTCACCGCGCCGCGTCGCCGCGAGATAGACCTCACGGTCGTGCAGGAAGGCGCCCGAGACCGTGACCCGGCGGTGCGCCAAGGCGGCGAGTAGCCCGGCCGGATCGCCGCGCTCGGCGGGCAACGCGATGGGCGGCTCGGCGAGGCGCGTCTCGCGCAGCTCGACCAGCGCCGTCTTCCAGGCGAGTCGCTGGAGCTGCCAGATGCCGAGGCCGAGCAGGATGCAGAGGGCGGCAAGGACGATCGCGATTGCCCAGGGGCCGGAGCGAAAGCCGCGCACGTCAGGCGTCGTCGTTGCTTTCGAACTGGACCCGGTGCTTGTACTGAAGCGCGATCATGATCGCCTTGAACGGCCGCAACAGGCCGATCGAACCGCCCAAAATCAGTGGGAACCAGATCAGGAGATGGAGCCACATCGGCGGCGCGAAGGTCGTCTCGAGCAGGAACGCGAGGCCGACCACGACGAAGCCGAGAATAAATATGATGAACACGGCCGGCGCGTCGCCGCTGTTCTGCTGGGTGAGGTCCAGGTTGCACACCGCGCAACGCTCGGCGACGTCGAGGAACCCGGCGAAAAGCTTGCCCTCGCCACAGCGCGGGCAGCGGCAGGCAAATCCCGCCTTGAACGGCGATATCGTGCCGTAACAGGCCTCGCTCACGCGTGCCTCCGATGCTGCCCGATCATGCGCCCCAAATGTAGACGCAGGAGAACAGGAACAGCCAGACGACGTCGACGAAATGCCAGTACCAGGCGGCCGCCTCGAAACCGAAATGATGATCTGGCTTGAAGTGGCCCTGGTGGAGCCGCCACAGGCAGACTGCCAGGAAGCAGGTGCCGATGATGACGTGGAAGCCGTGGAAGCCGGTCGCCATGAAGAAGGTCGAGCCGTAAATGCCGCCGTCGATCGAGAACGACGCACGCGTGTACTCATAGGCCTGCAACGCCGTGAACGCGACGCCGAGCGTGACCGTGAACCACATGGCCTGGATCGCGCTCGGGCGGTTGCCGTCGAGGATCGCGTGGTGCGCCCAGGTCACCGTGGTGCCCGAGGTCAAGAGGATCAGCGTATTGAGGAACGGTATCTGGAACGGATCGAAGGTCTTGATGCCGACCGGCGGCCAGACCCCGCCGGTCGCCTCGGCGGGGAACAGGCTGGCGTTGAAAAAGGCCCAGAAGAAGCCGGCGAAGAACATCACCTCCGAGGCGATGAACAACGCCATGCCATAGCGCAACCCGAGTTGAACGACCCGCGAATGATGGCCCTGATGCTCGCCTTCGCGGATGACGTCGCGCCACCAGAGCGCCATCGTGCCGATCGTCATGAACAACCCGATGAAGAACAGGATATTGGTGACGTCGTGCATCAACAGGATGCCGCCGGTCGCGAGAACGAACGCGGAGATCGCGCCGGCGACCGGCCAGGGGCTCGGGTCGACGAGGTGGTATTCGTGGTGTTTGGCGTGTGTGTCGGCCATTACCGCCATCCCCTCAAGAGCAATTTTTGCATCTCTTCGCGCGCCTGTCCTCGCCGGCCCATCGCTCAGTTGAGCGCCGGTTTCGCGGCGGCTCCCTCGGCGTCCGACGGGGTCTGCGTCTTCGCCGGGAAGAACATGTAGGACAGCGTGATGGTGTTGATTTCAGCCAGGTTCGGGTCCTCCAACATCATCGGATCGACGAAGAAGGTGACCGCCATCTCGGCGCTCTCGCCGGGCGCCAGCGTCTGCTCGGTGAAGCAGAAGCACTCGACCTTGGCGAAATAGGGTCCGACCTTGTGCGGCGTGACGTTGAACGTCGAGGTGCCGACCAGGGTCTGGCCGGTCGGGTTCTCGGCGACATAGTGGATCAGCGCGGTTTCGCCGATGCGCAGCTCGATCTCGCGCTGCTTGGGCCGGAAGTTCCACGGCAGGCCCGACGCAATGTCGGCGTTGAAGCGCACGGTGACGACGCGGTCCGAAATCGCGTCGGGCACCGCGGTCGCGACCTGCGTCGTTCCGCCATAGCCGGTGATCTGGCAGAACATCCGATAGAGCGGCACCGCCGCGTAACTCAGCCCGGCCATGCCGACCAGCAGGCCGGTCAGCGCCGCGACGGTGATCGACTTTCGTCTTTGCATTGTCGCCATGGTTGGTGCGCCCCGCCGCCTATGCCAGGCCCTTGTCGACGATCAACAGGGCGAAGATCGCGAACAGGTAGAAGATCGAGAAACCGAACATCCGGCGCGCCGCGCGGTCCGTCTCATCGCGCATGACGCGCAGCGCCGAGACCAGGAAGAGCACGCCGATGATCAGCGCGCCCGTCGCGTAGAGCCCGCCGGCGACGCCGAGCGCGACCGGCGCCAGCGTGACCGGCAACAGCGCCAAGGTGTAGATCAGCATCTGCCGCTTGGTCGCGGCCGCGCCGGCGACCACCGGCAGCATCGGCACGCCGGCGTCGGCGTAATCGTCCGCCCGGTAGAGCGCGAGCGCCCAGAAATGGGGTGGCGTCCATATGAAGATGATGGCGAACAGGGCGAGTGCCCCGAGCCCGACGTTGCCGGTCACCGCGGCCCAGCCGATCATCGGCGGAAAGGCGCCGGCGGCGCCGCCGATGACGATGTTTTGCGGCGTGCGGCGCTTGAGCCACATGGTGTAGACGAAGACGTAGAAGCCGATGGTCAGCACCAGCAACGCCGCCGCCACGGGGTTGACCGCAAGCCCCATTACGACGACCGAACCGATGGCGAAACCGACGCCCAGCGCCAGCGCGGCGCCCGGCGCGACGCGGCCGGCGGGCAGCGGCCGGCCGCGCGTCCGCGCCATGCGCGCGTCGATGTCGCGGTCGTACCACATGTTGATCGCGCCCGAGGCGCCGGCGCCGATCGCGATGCACAGCATGGCGGTGACCGCGAGTATCGGGTGCAGCGTGCCGGGCGCGAGATAGAGACCGGCGAAACCGGTGAAGACGACCAGCGACATGACGCGCGGCTTGAACAGCGCGAGATAGTCGCCGACGTCGCCGGCTTCGGCGGCGGCGCCTTGCGGGCTGTATGTGATCGTGCGATCGGTCACGCGCGTATTTCCCCCGTCACGCCGCGCCAGTGGATAGAATCCACCATATGGCACCCATACGACGGCGTCCCAAGGTCGCCCGGAAAGGCGCCCGATGTGCGGTGATGCTGGAGCATCACAAGCATCGGGCAACGCATCCGGCGGCCTTGGGACGCCGCCCTTCGGGTGCCATGTCCCGGATTCTCGGGGCGTCGAACGCCCTTGCCGATGCCTCGGCACCGCCGGCGGGCGCTCTCCTGCCGAGAAACCGGGATATGGGATCGTATGGGCACCATATGTTGGACTCTATCCACTAGTTGATGCGCGGCAGCTTTTCGTAGGAGTGGAAGTCGGGCGGCGACGGCAGCGACCATTCGAGCGTCGTCGCGCCCTCGCCCCATGGGTTTTCCGGACACTTCTCGCCGGCCGTGAAGGTGCGCCAAAGGACGACCAGGAAGATGATCATGCCGGCAAACGAGATGTAGGAGCCGATCGAGGCGATCATGTTCCAGCCGGCGAAGGCGTCCGGGTAGTCGGGGATGCGCCGGGGCATGCCGGCGACGCCCGAGAAGTGCATCGGCAAGAACGTCACGTTGACGCCGACGAACGTAACCCAGAAGTGCAGCTTGGCCAGCGTCTCCGGATACTGGCGGCCCGACATCTTGCCGATCCAGTAGTAGAAGCCGGCGAAGATCGTGAACACCGCGCCGAGCGACAGCACGTAGTGGAAGTGGGCGACCACGTAGTAAGTGTCGTGCAGCGCCAAATCGACGCCCGAATTGGCCAGCACCACGCCGGTCACGCCGCCCGAGGTGAACAGCACGATGAAACCGATCGCCCACAGCATCGGAACCTCGAGCGTGATCGAGCCGCCCCACATGGTGGCGATCCAGCTGAAGATCTTGATGCCGGTCGGCACCGCGATGACCATGGTCGCGGCGACGAAGTAGGCGCGCGTGTCGACGTCGAGGCCGACGGTGTACATGTGGTGCGCCCAGACGATGAAGCCGATCGCGCCGATCGAGACCATGGCGTAGGCCATGCCGAGATAGCCGAACACCGGCTTGCGAGAAAACGTCGAGACGATATGGCTGATGATGCCGAAGCCGGGGAGGATCAGGATGTAGACCTCGGGGTGGCCGAAGAACCAGAACAGGTGCTGGAACAAGATCGGGTCGCCGCCGCCCGCCGGATCGAAGAAGCTGGTGCCGAAGTTACGGTCGGTCAGCAGCATGGTGATGCCGCCCGCGAGTACCGGGATTGCCAGCAGAAGCAGGAATGTGGTGACCAGCATCGACCACACGAACAGCGGCATCTTGTGTAGCGTCATGCCCGGCGCGCGCATGTTGAAGATGGTGGTGATGAAGTTGATCGCGCCCAGCAGTGACGACGCGCCCGCCAGGTGCAGCGCGAGGATCGCCATGTCGACCGCCATGCCCGGGTGCCCCGAGGTCGAGAGCGGCGGGTAGATCGTCCAGCCGCCGCCGACCCCGCCGTCGACGAAGATCGAACCGAGCAGCAGCAGGATCGACGGGATCAGGATCCAAAAACTGATGTTGTTCATGCGCGGGAAGGCCATGTCGGGCGCGCCGATCATCAGCGGCACGAACCAGTTGCCGAAGCCGCCGATCATCGCCGGCATGACCATGAAAAAGATCATGATCAGCCCGTGACCGGTGACCATCACGTTAAAGACCTGGTTGTCCTCGAAGAATTGCATGCCGGGCGATTGCAGCTCGAGGCGGAAGAAGATCGACAGGGTGGCCCCGATCACGCCGCCGCAGACGGCGAAGATCAGGTACATCGTGCCGATGTCCTTGTGGTTGGTCGAATAGACCCAACGCCGCCAGCCGGTCGGGTGGTGGTCGTGGCCGCCGTGCGCCTCGGCCGAAGTTTCGCTGCCGTAGCTCATATCCCGCTTTTCCCTTGCGCTAACGCGTCACGTTCGGCGACGTCCGGGCCACCATGGTCGTGGCCGGCGCGTCGTTCCGCGCGAACTCTTGCTTCGCCTCGACGACCCAGGCGGCGAACGCCGCCTTCGACACGGCCTCGACGGTGATCGGCATGAACCCGTGGTCGATGCCACACAGTTCCGAGCACTGGCCGTAGTAGACGCCCTCGCGCTGGATCTTCATCCAGGTCTCGTTGACCCGTCCGGGCACCGCGTCGAGCTTGATGCCGAAGGCGGGCATCGCCCAATTGTGCAGCACGTCGTCGGCGGTCACCAGCAGGCGAATCGAAGTATCGACCGGCAGCACGACGCGGGTATCGGTATCCAAGAGGCGGATCGGCGTGACGCTATTCTCGGCTGCCTCGGCGCATTCCTCATCGGTGCGGCAGACCAGCAGGCTGTCGAAGGTGAAGTCGCCGTGATCGGGATACTCGTAACTCCAGTACCACTGGTGGCCGACCGCCTTGATCGTCATCTCGGCGTCGACCGCGCGGTCGGCGAAGTACAACAGCTTGAACGACGGGATCGCGATGACCACCAGGATCATGATCGGCGCAACGGTCCAGATGACCTCGATCAGCGTGTTGTGCGAGGTCTTCGACGGCGTCGGGTTGCGCTTGGCGTGAAAGCGCCAGACCGCATAGGCGAGCAGCCCGATGACGAAGGTGTTGGTGATGACCATGAACACCGAAATCAGGAAGTTGAAGTCGATGAGTCGTTCCATGACCGGCGTCGCGGCCGGTTGAAAATCCATTTGCCACGGCGTCGGCTGGCTGGCCAGCGCCGCGCCAGCGCCAAGCGTTACCGCCAATACGATCGCCAGGCCGCACAATCTGTTTCCAAGCGACATTGCTTCGCCTCTCCCTGCTCGGATGGACAGCGTCCGCGCCGTGACCCACCGACACGCTCTGCCGACGGTCGCCCGCTAGGTCCGATAGGCCGTTTCGAACGCGCCTCCGGCCGCCGATATTCAGCGGCTGCCTGCTCGCCGGACCGTACAACAGGGGATATTGAATCACAAGCCCGTGAGGCGCCTGGAAGACTGTCTTCGGGTATCCGAGCGGCGGCTTCGCAAGCGCCGCGACCGGGCTGGTTCCGAACGCCACCGACAACGGCTGACGACGGCGATCGGCGCCGGGCAACCAGCCAACCCGAAGCCGCCGCAATTGGTGTGACGGCCGTCACACCTAGCGGAAAATCGTACCAACATGTGACGACCATCACGAGGGTTTTCCCTTAGGGTCAGACGGCGTAAGTGACGGGCATCACTTACTTATTTTACTTTCCCCCCTAAATTCAGCATCGTCCAATTCCACAATGGAGGACGATGAAATGCTGCGCACCGCCATTCTTTCGTTGCTCATCACGCTGCTGCCGACGCTCGCCATCGCGGCGCCCTGCGCCGAGCGCGCCAAGTTCCTCGCATACTTCGACGACAAGTTCGACGAAGCGCCGGTCTCGATGGGCCTGACGACCGACGGCCGCGTCATCGAGGTGCTGGCCTCCGAGAAAGGCAGCTGGACGATCATCGTCACCAAGGCCTCGGGCGAGAGCTGTGGTCTCGCCTCGGGCGACGCCTGGATGAAAAGCCCGCCGCCCAAGACCATCATCGGCGAGGCGGGTTCGTAAACCGGGCCACCGACGGCCGCCTCGCCGCTCGCGCGGTCCTTCGACGAACACCCCGATCGATCTCCGACCTCCCCAGCGCGTCCGCCTTGGTATAAGGTGGGCGCGTTCGTTTGCGCGCGGCTGGAAGACCGCGCGCGGCGCCCCATATGGCAAGGTGAGGCCGCGCGCCGCGCGGCGTCACGTCTAAGGAGATCGTCCATGAGCGAGCCACACAGCGGCGGCAATCCGAGCCCCGACGAATTGTTCTTCACCCGCGCCGGGCTCGACCGCGCGCGCGTCACCGCGATCGTCGCCGACGCGCTCGACGGCTGCGACGACGGCGAGCTGTACCTCGAATACCGCCAATCCGAGAGCTTCGCGTTCGACGACGGCAAGCTCAAGAATGCCGGCTTTGACACCGCGCAAGGCTTCGGCCTGCGCGCCGTCGCCGGCGAGGCGACCGGCTACGCCCACGCCTCGGAACTGAGCGAGGCGGCGATCGAGCGCGCCGCAGCCACGGTCAAGGCGGTGCGCGCGGGCCATGCCGGCACCGTCGGCGAGACCCCGGGCCGCACCAACCGCACGCTTTACACGCCCGACAACCCGCTCGACGGCGTCGGTTTCGCCGCCAAGGTCAAGCTGCTCGAGGACATCGACGCCTATGCGCGCGGGCTCGACGACCGCGTCCGCCAAGTGATGGTCTCGCTGACCGGCATCTGGCAGGTGGTCGAGATCGTCCGCGCCGACGGCGCCCGCGTCGGCGACGTGCGGCCCCTGGTGCGGCTCAACGTCAGCGTCGTGGCCGGCGAGGGCGACCGCCTGGAGACCGGCGGCCATGGCGCCGGCGGGCGCGGCGGTTATGCGGCCTATTTCGAGCCCGAGCACTGGCAGGGCCAGGCCGACGAGGCGCTGCGCCAGGCGCTGGTCAATCTCGAGGCGGTGCCCGCGCCGGCCGGCGAGATGCAGGTCGTGCTCGGCCCCGGCTGGCCTGGCATCCTGCTCCACGAAGCGATCGGTCACGGCCTCGAGGGCGACTTCAACCGCAAGAAGACCTCCGCCTTCGCCGGGTTGATGGGCGAGCGCGTCGCGGCGCCCGGCGTCACGGTGATCGACGACGGCACGATCGCCGACCGCCGCGGCTCGCTCACCGTCGACGATGAGGGCACGCCGACCCAGCGCACCGTGCTGATCGAGGACGGCGTGCTTGTCGGCTATCTGCACGACCGGCAGAACGCCCGGCTGATGGGCATGGCGCCGACCGGCAACGGCCGGCGCGAGAGTTATGCGCACAGCCCCATGCCGCGGATGACCAACACCTTCATGGCGGCGGGCGAGCGCGACCCGGCCGAGATCATCGCCGGCGTCGACAAGGGGCTCTATGCCGTCAACTTCGGCGGCGGCCAGGTCGACATCACCTCGGGCAAGTTCGTCTTCACCGCCTCGGAAGCCTATCTCATCGAGGGCGGCAAGGTGACGCGGCCGGTCAAGGGCGCCTCGCTGATCGGCAACGGTCCGGATGTGTTGACCCGCGTTGCCGCGATCGGCAACGACATGGCGCTCGATTCCGGCATCGGCACCTGCGGCAAGAACGGCCAGGGCGTGCCGGTCGGCGTCGGCCTGCCGACGCTGCTGATCGACGGCCTGACGGTCGGTGGCACCGCGGCCTGACGTTTCCAACACGTTGGTAGGGTGGTCGCCGGCGCCGGGATTCATGCGCCGAATTGCACGGTTTCATTTGGCTGCGCTTGCCGTGGCGATGATGCCCCAGCCGGCCTTGGCCGAGGCCATCGGCGGCACCTTTACGCTGCAGATCGAGAACGATCGGATCGCCAACACCAACCGGCATTACACCCATGGCACGCGTCTCGCCTGGGTCTCGGACAAGGCGTTCGACGGGCCGCAATGGGCCAAGGACGCGCTCGAATGGCTCTACCCGCTGGCCGATCTCCGCGCCGGCCGCGTCGGCCCGGTGCTCGGCCAGAACATATTCACGCCCGAGGACACCCACGCGACCGCGCTGGTGCGCGACGACCGGCCCTACGTGGGCTGGCTCTACGCCGGCATCTCGGTGCACGCCGAGACCACGCGGCAACGCAACGGCCAGACCATCGACGCCCTCGATTCGGTCGAGTTCGACCTCGGCATCGTCGGACCCGAGAGCTTCGCCGAGGGCGTCCAGGGCAGCTACCAGGACCCGATCGGCGCGGCGGTCGTCTGGCGCGGCATGCGGCTCGCCTTCACCGACGTCTTCCGGATCAAGGAATTCGACGGCCAGCACCGCGCCGACCGCTACGGCGCACGCTCGCTCTCAACCCGTCTCTAACATTTAACACATTGATATATAAGCGATTTAATGGTGTATGACCCCTTTGTTGGAAATCGGCCGACTTTATGGGTGTCAGCCGACTTTATGGGTGTCGGCCGGCTTTAAGAGCGGGGTCTACGCTTAACGGTGTCTGACACCGTTATTTTGATGAGACGCCGCGAATTGGGTATGTCGCCCGATTACCGGCGGTCGCGGCGCAGGCGCCGCAGCACGGTCGAGCAGGTCATGATCGTCGTCTCGCCGACGGTCATCGCGCCGCGCACGAAGACCAGCGCGCCGGTGCGCCGGATCACCGCGCCGCGGCATTCGATCCAGTCACCGGGCCGCGCCGGCGCGACGAACTCACAGTTGAACGAAATCGTCGCGACCCATTCCGCTTCCCGGTCGACGCCGCGCAACGCGAATGCGGTCAGCGCCGAATCGGCGAAGGCGGTCAGCGCGCAAGCCGGCCACCAAGTCGCCGTCGTGTTCGCGGAAGTAATGCGGCCCGGCGTGCATCTCGAACGGCTCGTCCGCATAGAGCACGGCGAAGCCGGCCGGCACCGCGTCGTCGTCCCGACCGCCGGTCATCGGCTCACGCCGTGGCGGCCATGACGTCGATCTCGATGATCATGGCCGGATCGGCGAGGCCGGCGACCAGGATCAGCGTCGCCGCGCACATCGCGCCGCCCAGCGCGCTCTCGCGATGGCCGCGGCTGGCCACGATATGCTCGGCGCCGACCATGTAGATGGTCAGCTTGACCAGATCGTCGGGCGTCATGCGGGCCGCCGCGAGCATCGCCGCGACGTTGCGCCAGGCCTGGGCGATCTGGCCGTCGGCGTCCTCGACCAGGTCGCCGTCCGGGGTAATGCCGACCTGGCCCGCGGTGACCAGCCAGCGCGCGCGGTCCGGCACCTCGACCGCCTGGTAGTAGGCGGCGACGGGCGCGTAGACCGTGTCGGGATTGTATTTCGTGAACATGGCACGTGCCTCCTCGTTGCGGCCGTCTCGCGGCCCCTCGGGGAGTCATAGCACGCGCGGCCCGGCCATGGTGCCGCGTGGTTCGATAAGCGGCCTCGCCGCGCTCAGGCCGTCGCCGCATAGGCGTCGACTTCGGCGTGGCGGGCGGCCTTGGCGTCGTCGCCGAGGAACGAGGCGGCGAAGGAATTATGCGCGAGTTCGACCAAGTCGCCGCGGCTCAGGCCGAGCGCGGCGGCGACGGCGCGGTAGTCGGCGTTGACGTAGCCGCCGAAATACGCCGGGTCGTCGGAGTTCACCGTGACCAACAGGCCCTTCTCGATCATCCGGCGCAACGGGTGTTCCGCGATGTCGTCGATCACCGCGAGGCACAGGTTGGAGAGCGGGCAGACGGTCAGCGGCACCCGGGCCTCGGCGAGGCGCTGAACCAGAGCGGCGTCGTCGAGCGCGCGGTTGCCGTGGTCGATGCGCTTGACCAGAAGCGCATCGAGCGCCTCGCGCACATAGGCCGCCGGGCCTTCCTCGCCGGCGTGCGCCACGGCGTGGAAGCCAGCGGCGCGGGCGCGCGCGAAGACGGCTGAAAACTTGCCCGGCGGGTTGCCGCGTTCCGACGAATCGAGGCCGACGCCGGCGATGCGGTCCTTGTAGGGCAGCGCCGCCTCCAGCGCCGCCTCGGCCTCGGCCGCGCTCAGGTGGCGCAGGAAGCAGAGGATCAGCCGCGACGCCGTTGCGCTCGGCCAGCGCGAACATCAGCTCGGGCTCGAGTGTGCCCTCGATGTGCAGATGCAGCTCGGCCTTGGGCAGGCCGTCGATGAAGCCGTCGAGTGCGCCCATCGGCTCTGTCTCTCCTTGCCTCTACAATCTAATGCCCGGCGGGCGGATGTCGAGAACGGGGCGCCTTGCAGTGGGCGCGCCGCTGGGCGACAATCGTCGGGCGGGGGAAGGTTTCAGTTCGGAGAGTTTGTCGCGATGAGTTTTTTAACCGCTAGGCGCGCCGCGCCGGCGCTCGGCGTGCTGCTCGCGGTGCTGCTCGTCGTCGTCGCGCCGCATGCCGTCGCCGCTCAAGGCCAGGCGCGCATCGCCCTGGTCATCGGCAATTCGGGCTACGCCAACGCCCCGCTCGCCAACCCGGCGAACGACGCGCGGCTGATGTCGGCGACGCTGCGCCGCCTCGGCTTCGACGTCATCGAGCGCATCGACGCCGACCAGAAGGAAATGAAGGTCGCCATCTTCGAGCTCGGCGATCGGCTCGAGCAGGCCGGCAAGGACGCGGTCGGCCTGTTCTTCTACGCCGGCCATGGCGTCCAGGTCGACGGCGAGAACTACCTGATCCCTCTGAAATCGGAAATCTCGAAGGAGCGCCACGTCGCCATCGAGGCGGTCGGCACGAGTTGGGTGCTGGGCCAGATGGAGTTCGCCGGCAATCGCATGAACTTCGTCATCCTCGACGCCTGTCGCAACAACCCGCTGACACGCAGTTTCCGCTCGGCGGTGCGCGGGCTGGCGCGCATGGACGCGCCGAGCGGCAGCCTGGTCGCATATTCCACCGGACCGGGCAAAGTGGCGCGCGACGGCGAGGGCGCGAACAGCGAGTTCACCGCGGCGCTGGCGCGCGAGCTGACGGTGCCCGGCGTGCCGGTCGAGCAGGTCTTCAAGCGGGTGCGCCGTTCGGTGATGGCGGCAACCAACGATGAACAGGTGCCCGGGGAATCGTCGTCGCTGACCGGCGACTTCTACTTCAACGGCACGCCGTCGGGCGAGGGCCAGGTCGCCATCGCGCCGCCGCCGCCGGCCTCGGCGATCGCCGCGTCGAAGGTGGCGGCCGAAGTCGCCTTCTGGCAGTCGATCGAGGGCAGCCGGGACCCGGCCGACTTCAGGGCCTATATGGAGAAATACGGTGAGAGCGGCACCTTCACGGTGCTCGCGCGCAACCGCGTCCGGTCGCTCGGCGACTCGTCGTCGACGCGTTCGACGACGCAGAACGAAGGCGGCATGTCGGACGCGCAGCTCGCCGCCGAGACCCTGGTCAACGCAAAGCAGATGCTGCTCGAGCTGACCGAAAACGCCGGCGCGGTGATGGGCTCGAAGGACGTGCCGATGATCGAGCGGCTCGCCAAGTTCCGCGGCATGCTCGGCCATGTCGTCGATTTCGAGCCGATGGCCCGCTTCGTGCTCGGCCGCCAATACGAGCGCGCGACGGCGGCGCAATGGGACAACTTCTTCCTGCTCTACCAGGAACTGTTCCTGACCGGCTATTCGTTCTCCAAGGCGAAATCCTGGGCCGGCAAATACGACATCAAGGAGATCCGGCCCTACGGCAAGGACCGCTGATCACGGTCGAGTTCATCGACGAGACCGGCGAGTCGCTGACCGTCGGCATCCGCATCCGGCGCAAGGTCGAGAGCTTCTTCGGCTTCAAGATCATCGACGCCATGACCAAGGGCATCAGCCTCTTGGTGACCCAGAAGGAAGAGTTCGCGCCGTTCCTGGCAAAGGGCGGCATCGACCGCCTGATCGAGGCGCTCGAGGACCGCGTCGGCAAGATCGCCAAGCCGATCGAGATCCCGGGCTAGCGGCGCGGCTGCCCGGCCGCATTTGACGCGAGGACACGCCATGGACCAGACGCTGCTGAGTGAGCTCGGCGACGAGACCGAGGGGCTGCGCGAAAGCGGGCTCTATAAGGACGAGCGCGTCATCGCGACGCCGCAGGGCGCGGCGATCACGGTCGCGGACGGACCCGAGCTCAACTTCTTCTTCGGCTTCAACGCGCTGGATCGTACGGCTTCGGTTTGTCGTCGGTCGACGCCATGACCAAGGACGCAGCCTCAGCCTCTTGGTGACCCATCGAATGGAAGAGTTCGCGCCGTTCCTGGCATCAAGGACGCGGCTGATGGCCAAGCGACCGCCTGATCGAGGCGCTGTCGAGGACCGCGTCGGCAAGATCGCCAAGCCGATCGAGATCCCGGGCTAGCGGCGCGGCTGCCCGGCCGCATTTGACGCGAGGACACGCCATGGACCAGACGCTGCTGAGTGAGCTCGGCGACGAGACCGAGGGGCTGCGCGAAAGCGGGAAAGCAAGCGTCACCAGCTGCTGCTCTATAAGGACGAGCGCGTCATCGCGACGCCGCAGGGCGCGGCGATCACGGTCGCGGACGGACCCGAGGTGCTCAACTTCTGCGCCAACAACTACCTCGGGCTCGCGAACCACCCGGCGCTGGTCGCCGCCGCCAAGGACGCGCTGGATGCATTCCCCGATGGGAACGCTTGTTGGCAGGTTGGATGTGTGACTGCATACGGCTTCGGTTTGTCGTCGGTGCGTTTCATCTGCGGCACGCAGACCTTCCACAAGGAGTTGGAGGCGCGGCTCAGCCGCTTCCTCGGCACCGAGGACACGATCCTCTATGGGTCCTGCTTCGACGCCAACACCGGGCTGTTCGAGACCATCCTGGACGAGCGCGACGCGGTGATCTCGGACGCGCTCAACCACGCCAGCGTGATCGACGGCATCCGGCTGTGCAAGGCGCGCCGGCTGCGCTACGCCAACAACGACATGGCCGATCTCGAGGCCAGGCTAGTCGAGGCGCGGGACTGCCGCCACCGGCTTATCGCCACCGACGGGGTGTTCTCGATGGACGGCATCGTCGCCAACCTGGCGGCGATCTGCGACCTCGCCGAGCGCTACGATGCGCTGGTCATGGTCGACGATTCGCACGCCGTCGGCTTCATGGGCGCGGGCGGCCGCGGCACGCCCGAGCACTGCGGCGTTGCCGAGCGCGTCGATCTGGTCACCGGCACGCTCGGCAAGGCGCTGGGCGGCGCCTCGGGCGGCTACACCTCGGGGCGCCGCGAGATCATCGCCTGGCTGCGCCAGCGCTCGCGGCCCTATCTGTTCTCGAACACGCTGGCGCCGGTCATCGCGGCGACCTCGATAACCGTGCTCGACATGCTCGAGGGGAGCGCCGAGCTGCGCGAGCGACTGCACGAAAACGCGGCCTATTTCCGCGCCGGCCTGGCCGAGGCCGGCTTCACGCTGGTGCCCGGCGAGCATCCGATCGTGCCGGTCATGCTGGGCGACGCCAAGCTGGCCACCGAGATGGCCGCGCGTCTTTTGGACGAAGGCATTTACGTCATCGGCTTCTCGTTCCCGGTGGTGCCCAAGGGCGCCGCGCGCATCCGCACCCAGCTCTCGGCGGCGCACACCCGCGAGCATCTCGACCGCGCCATCGCCGCCTTCGCCACGGTCGGCTGCGAGCTCGGCGTGATTGGTTGAGTTGTTTTGCACGGTCATCTTCGCGTAGTAAAGATGACCGTGCAAAAAATGCCACCGCGCAGCCGGGAGGGCCGCCATGAAGGCGCTGGTCAAGTTGAAGCCCGAGCCGGGCATCTGGATGGACGAGGTGCCCGAACCCAGCGTCGGCCACAACGACGTCTTGATCCAGATTCGCAAGACGGCGATCTGCGGCACCGACGTGCATATCTACAACTGGGACGACTGGTCGAGGAAGACCATCCCGGTGCCGATGACGATCGGCCACGAGTTCGCCGGCGAGGTCGTCGAGGTCGGCGGCGAGGTCGCCGGCTTCGAGCCGGGCGACCGGGTCTCTGGCGAGGGCCACATCACCTGCGGGCATTGCCGCAACTGCCGCGCCGGGCGGCGGCACTTGTGCCGCAACACGGTCGGCGTCGGCGTCAACCGACCGGGCTGCTTCGCCGAGTATCTGGCGATCCCGGCGGTCAACGCCTTCCACCTGCCGCCCGAGATCGGCGACGACATCGCCGCGATCCTCGATCCGCTGGGCAACGCGGCGCACACCGCGCTGTCGTTCGACCTGGTCGGCGAGGACGTGCTGATCACCGGCGCCGGGCCGATCGGCGCCATGGCGGCGGCGATCTGCCGGCACGTCGGCGCGCGCTTCATCGTCGTCACCGACATCAACGACTACCGATTGGAGCTCGCCGCCAAGCTGGGCGCGACGCGCACCGTCAACGTCACGGGCGAGACGCTCGACGACGTCATGGCGGAACTCGGCATGGTCGAGGGCTTCGACGTCGGCCTCGAGATGTCGGGCAGCCCGGCGGCGTTCCGCGACATGCTGCGCGTCATGAACCACGGCGGCCGGGTCGGCATCCTCGGCATCCCGCCCGAAGAGGCGGCGCTCGACCTCAACGCGGTCATCTTCAAGGGGCTGACGCTCAAGGGCATTTACGGCCGCGAGATGTTCGAGACCTGGTACAAGATGTCGTCGATGCTGCAGAGCGGGCTCGACGTCACGCCGGTGCTGACCCACGGCTTCGGAATCGACGCCTTCCAAGAGGGCTTCGACGTCATGCGCTCGGGGAGATCGGGCAAGGTCGTGCTCGATTGGGCCTGATTCTCGGTCTGACTGTGACGGCTGCCGCTGCATCGCCGGCCAACATCTGACAACATAATCTCGGGGTATAATGTATTGTGACCGTATCATATGGTGGTCAGCCAAGAAGCGAGGGCTGGAGAAATGCGCACTAGATGGGTGAACTGCTGATCTTTCGGAAGGCCGTCGCGGACGCGCAGCCCGAAGTCTGCTTGCGTTCCGGCGTCAGCTACCCCGATTGGTCGGCGGTCGATTCCAACGCGGTGCGCGGTGCGCTCGGTGCGATGCTCGGCGCGGCCGACGTGACGCGCCGTTGGTCGGGCATCGCCGAGCCGGAGGACCGGGTGCGCCGGGCCGTCCTCGATCACTACGCCGAGACCGGTTATCCGCCGTCGGTGGCGCGGCTGACCGCGGCCACCGGCCTCGAGCCGGAAGACGTCCGGCACGTGCTCGGCACGCTTGCCGCGCGCGACATGATCGCGCTCGGCGTGAGCGGCGTGACCATCACCGGCGCCGCCCCGTTCACCGAGAGCGATACGCCGAACACGGTCTGCCTGGGCGGCCACGAGATCAACGCGACCAGCGCGATCGACGCGCTCGGCGCCGGCATCATGTGCCGGCGCGACGTCGAAATCAGCTCGCGGTGCCCGGCCTGTGGCGGCGCGATCCAGCTCGAGACACGCGACCGCGGCGCGGCGCTCGGCCGCGCCATGCCGCGCGGCATTGTCGTTTGGATGGACTCGGACCCTGTCGGTGACCGCGCCGCGGCCCCGTCGGGCCGGACGACGGCGTTCTTCTGCGCGGCCGACCATCTCGCCGCGTGGCGCAAGTCGGCCGGCGCTGGCGCCGAGGGCGTCCGGCTCTCGCTCGACGAGGCGCTGCAGGCCGCCAAGGCCCTGTTCGGCCCGCTGCTGGCCCCCGCTCTTAACTAGTGTCCTGATCGATAAATTGATATGATTATGTCTCTATTTGTTTTTAGGAGGCGCGATTGATGGCGAGAGTGGCGGTGACGATCTCTTTGAGCGATGACGAGCGCGCCGAATTGGAGGCGCTGTCTCGTCGTCGCAAGACGTCGCAGGGGCTTGCGCGGCGGGCTCGGATCGTCTTGGCGGCGGCGGAAGGGTTGGAGAACAAGGAGATCGCCGTTCGTCTCGAGGCGAGCGCGGACACCGTGGGCAAGTGGCGTCGCCGCTATGCGGCGGAGGGCCTCGACGGTCTGTACGACGAACCCCGCCCCGGCGCGCCGCGTCAAATCGGCGATGACGCCATCGCGGAAGCGGTCCGGCTGACGCTGGAAGAGACGCCGCCGGACGCGACCCATTGGAGCCTTCGCTCGATGGCGCGGGCGAGCGGCCACGCGCCCTCGACCATTCATCGCATCTGGCGGGCCTTCGGCTTGCAGCCGCATCGCTCGGAGACCTTCAAGCTGTCGAGCGATCCCTTCTTCGTGGAGAAGGTCCGCGACATCGTCGGTCTGTATTTGGCGCCGCCGGATCGTGCCCTGGTTCTCTGTGTCGACGAAAAGAGCCAGATCCAGGCCCTGGACCGTTCCCAGCCCCTCTTGCCGATGCGCCCCGGGCAGGCGGAGCGGCGCAGCCACGACTACAAGCGCCACGGCACGACCTCTCTCTTCGCGGCCCTCGACATCGCCACGGGAGAGATCATCGGCAAATGTTTCCCGCGCCATCGGGCCCGAGAGTTCCGCAAATTCCTCGACCTCGTCGAGGCGAACGTCCCTGCTGATCTCGACATCCACATCGTCATGGACAACTACGGGACCCACAAGACCAAGGCGATCCGCGACTGGTTCGCCAAACGGCCGCGCTGGCAGGCCCATTTCACACCCACCAGCGCCTCCTGGCTGAACCAGGTCGAGCGCTGGTTCGGGCTGCTGACCGACAAGCAGATCAGGCGCGGCGTCCATCGCTCCACCAAGGAGTTGGAGCGCACCATCCTCGACTACATCGACACGACAAACCAGAACCCCAAACCCTTCAAATGGACCAAATCCGCCGATGACATCCTCGGCGCCATCCAGCGCTTCTGCCTCCGAACAATCGAAATCGCTGAACAGCAGGCGAAAATCATGCGAACTTCGGAATCGGGACACTAGGTTGGTTTCCGGTCACCTTTTGTGACGCAAAGCCTGCGGCTTTGCTGCGCTCAATCGCCGCGCATGCCAATCTTATACCAGTGAGCGCCTGAATTGACTCTCGGGATATTCATTGATGGCGGATGATGGCGGATTGTGATTCTATGGTCTCCCACCAGATGTGGGGGATGTCATGGGATCAGCACTCAAGATACGGGATGATTTGACGCCTTTGGAGCTTCGGCGCTGGGCTCGCGTGGAATCGTACGGTCGAGCGGCGGCGCGGGCCTATGGGATCGCGAATGCTTTGGAGGAGATGCCCCGGGCTGATGCCGCGCGGCTTGCGGGGATGGATCGCCAAACGCTTCGCGACGCGGTTGTTCGTTACAATGCAAAGGGATTGGAGGGGCTTCACGACCGTCCAAAGGGCTACTCGCCGCGGCGGCTGACGGCAGACGAGGAAGCGGCGCTGGCGGCGGTCATCATCGCCGGGCCGGAGCCTGAGCGCGACGGGGTTTGCGCCTGGACCCGGGCCGATCTGTGCCGCTGGCTGGAGGAGCGCTTCGCCAAGACCTACCACCCCTCGAGCATGACCCGGGTTCTACGGCGGATGGGATTTTCCCGCCAGAAGGCGCGCCCGAGCCACCCGCGAAGGGACGCCGAAGCGCAGGAGCGCTTCAAAAAAGGGGGCTTCGCGACATCCTGAAGGCGACCGCCGCGGCGCATCCCGACAAGCGCCTACAGCTGTGGTTTCAGGATGAAGCGCGCGTCGGCAACAAGGGCCGGGTGTGTCACCGGTGGTGGCGCAGGGGCGAGCGTGCCCCCGGGACGCGTCAAATCGGCTACCAGTGGGCCTACATCTTCTCCGCCGTGCGCCCGGACACCGGCGACGACGTCACCCTGGTGATGCCGAGCGTCAACGCCAAGGTCATGGACCTGTTTCTCGCACACTTCGCCGATACCCTGGACCAGGATGCGCACGCCGTCATGATGTGCGACGGCGCCGGTTGGCACGACGAGCGCGCCCTCACCGTCCCCGACAACGTCACCTTGGCGCTGTTGCCGCCTTACAGTCCCGAACTCAACCCCGTCGAGCGGGTTTGGCTCTACCTACGCGAACGCTTCCTATCGCTCCGCGTCCTCGACGACACCGAGGCCATCATCGACGCCTGTTGCCAAGCATGGATCGACCTCATCGCAGAACCGGATCGTATGCGAACCCTCTGCGCCTATCCATGGATCATGAAGGTGATTTCATAGGCTCACTGGTATTAATCCCACAAGGCCATTCTTGATCCCACAAAGCCAATTGTCAATGGCGGAGCAAAAAGGGACCACCTCGGCGGTGTAAGAAGGGACCGCTTGGCGGCTGCGGGCTTGTCCCCGTAGTCCACGGGAGGGCCCCGCGCGCGACGCGGCGTGCCCTCAACAGGCTGACGCGGCGGCGCGCGCGGGAGGGACCTGTGGGCCCACGGGGTCAAGCGTGGGCTGGGTGGTCGGTTCAGTTAGCAGTCGGGGTTTGACGCCTGCGGCTCTGGTTGAGCCTGTAGCTGTCACCGTTCATCTCGAGGATGTTGACGTGGTGGGTGAGGCGATCGAGGAGCGCGCCGGTGAGGCGCTCGGAGCCGAACACCTCGGTCCATTCGTCGAAGGGCAGATTGGTGGTGACCAGGGTCGAGCCCCGCTCGTAGCGTTGGCTGAACACCTCGAACAACAGCTCGGCGCCGGTCTTCGACAGCGGCACGAAGCCGAGTTCGTCGACGATCAGAAGCTTGTAGGTGGCGAGCTTCTTCTGGAACCTCAGCAGCTGCTTGTCATCGCGGGCCTCGATGAGTTCGTGGACCAGCGCGGCGGCGGTGATGAAGCCGACCGAGAGGCCCTTCTGGCAGGCCGCCAGGCCGAGACCGAGGGCGATGTGGGTCTTGCCGGTCCCACTGTTGCCGAGCGCGATGAGGTTCTCGCGGCGCTCGATGTACTCGCAGCGGGCCAGCTCCAGGACCAGCGCCTTGTTGAGCGAGGGGATGACCTTGAAGTCGAAGCTGTCGAGGCTCTTGACCACGGGGAAGCGCGCCGCCTTGATGCGCCGCTCGACCATGCGGCGCTCGCGGTCGATCAGCTCGAGCTCGGCGAGTCTCAACAGGTAGCGGACGTGATCGACGCCTTCCGAGGCGCACTGCCGGGCGATCTTGTCGTACTCGCGCAGGAAGGTCGGCAGCTTCAGCGTCTTGAGGTGGTGGGCGAGCAGCACTTGCGGTGTGTCGGTCATGCGCCGAGCCCCGACAGCAGGCTCATGTACGACTTGGCGGACGTCATCGCGACCCGGGCGCGCGGCAGATACGGATAGACGTCGAGGTTGAGCCTGGGCGGCCGCCGCTCGATGCGGCACAGTACCAGGTGCTTCACCGCATCAAAGCCGATTGCGCCGAGCCGCAGGGCGTCGCCGACCGCACCCTCGACCTCCTCGAGCCGGAAGGTCTCCAGTAGACGGAGCACCTGGACGTACTCGCGCTTGCCTGCCTTGCCCATACGAGCTTCGAGGAGCCGCCGCAGAGTGATGAAGGCCTCGGGCAGGTCCCAGCCCGCCAATGGCGCGGCCTGGTCGAGGGCGCCGATCTTCTGCTCGATCAAGGGCAGGTAATGCAGCGGGTCGAAGATCAGGTCCTCGCTGTCGTAGGACCGGCGGTGCCGGGCGATCACCTCGGCCCCGCAGCTGATCACCACCTCATCGACGTAGCCCCGGATGAGCACCTCACGGTGGCCGTAGGCCACGGGCACGGAATAGTCGTTGCTGCGGTAACGCACCAGCGACAGCGAACTCGCCCGTCCAGGGCGCTTATCGCAGGCATCATAGGGAGCAGGCGGCAATGGCAAGAGAACTTGACGATCCCGCTCGAGACGCTCGCCGATGGTCTCCTTGTGAGGCCCCGCAAGCCGCGCCGCCTTCCATTGGCGCCAGGGCGGGTCGGCGTGTTTCGTGCGAGTGATCGCATCACCTTATATCCGGCAGCTCCGATCCGGCTTGATGCTGTATACATGGACCATCACAGGACGGGGATGGGACTAATCTTGTGGACGGCACCTTCGCCAAGGAGACATGCAGTCACACATCCAACCTGCCAACAAGCGTTCCCATCGGGGAATGAAGCCCGTTAGAACGCTGAGCTGATCCGCAGTCCTATTCGACGACAGCACCCACCGGGATCAGCCCGGTTTCCAGATACCGCCAAAGCGCGATCGCCAGTTTGCGGGCCAGGGCGACGATCATGACGCGCCTGATGCGCCCCTTCTGACCTTGGGTGCGGTCATGGAACCACTGGGTCAGAGCGCTATCGGGTTGATGGCGGACCCAAAGCCATGCGGCTTCGATCATGGCAACCCGTGCCAGCCGATTGCCCGCCTTGGAGATGCCTTGGCTGCGGCGCCCGTCGCCGCTGTCATAGGCACTGGGCGTGATCCCGATATAGCTTGCCACCTGTCGGCGATTGGCGAACTGGCGATAATAGACTTCCCGTGCGAGCGTCGTGGATAAGGCCGGGCCGAGGCCCTTTAAGCGCAGCAGCTGGTGACGCTTGCTTTCCGTGGCCACACACGGTGTCGGCGCTTGATCACGCTCACGCTCGACCTCGACGATCTGCGCTTGGACCTGGGCCAGTCTCGCGATCTCCCGCGCGATCTCGCGGCCGAGACGGTCCGGCAGGGGTCGGCCGTCTCCGGTGACCAGCGCCGCCGGTGTCAAGGTCTTGTAGCGCGCCTTGACATTGATGCCGCGAATGCCCTGACCGAATAGCAGACCCTTGATCCGGTTGATGTGGGCGGTTCGCTCGCGGACCAATCGGTCACGTTCCCGATGAGAGCGGCGAAGGTCCTCCTCCGCGACGCTCGGAATCACCACCATGGAGCAGACATGACGCTCGCCGCGGCACCAGGCGATCAGCGTATGAAGAATATTCTCGACATCGATGCGGTCGGTCTTCACCCGCCGCGCCCGGCGGTTGACCCGCAAGCTGGCCGGCTCCATGACCAGACACTCGATGCCGCGCTGCTCGAGGAACCGCGCCAACCAGAAGCCGTCGTAGCCGGCCTCGTAGCACAGCGTTATCGTCGGCGTTCGACCCGTCACCTTGACCACCCGGTCCCGCGCCGCGTCCAGCTTGGCCATCAGTCCTTCAGCGTCGCCGCCCTTGATCGGATGCAAGCTCGGATTGCCCCGCCCCGGAGCCTGGATCGCCAAAAGCCAGCTGTTCTTGCTCAACTCCAGTGCCGCATAAATAGCGTGTTCATTGGAGGTCGATACCGGAAACTGTGCCATCGTGTCGCTCCTTCTGATCGAGGTTGAAATAATCGAAGGAGCTTGAGGCTGCGTCCTTCAGCCTCATAGCATCTTGTGGCCCCGCAGCCGCGCCGCCTGGCGCCGGCGGCACTGTTCGGCGAGAGCATCGTTGAGGGCCGCGAAGCTCTCGGCACGCGGGACGGGGACCAGGAAGTTCCGCCGGATGAAGCCGACCAGTCCCTCGACCTTGCCCTTGTCGTTGCCCTTGCCCGGCCGGCCGAACCTGTCCTCGAACAGATAGTGGGACTGAAGCTCCGTGAAGACGCGCGTTCGCTGCCGCTTCCCATCGCCCAGGATCCGGGCAACCGCCAGCTTGGTGTTGTCGTACAGGATGGATCGGGGGACGCCGCCGAAGAAGGCAAACGCCGCGTTGTGGCCATCGCAGAATGCTTCGGTCGTCTCCGCCGGATAGGCCGCAACAAAGCAACCATCACTGTGGGGAAGGTCGAAGGCAAGGAAGTGGATCTTCCGTAACGCGCCGCCGATCACCGCCATCGCTTCGCCGAAGTCCGCCTGGGCGTGACCGGGGGAATGGGAGAGTGGCACGAACACCTCACGCGACCGAAGCCCCTGCTCACGAACGTAGTCCTTCACGATGGTGTAGCCGCCCGTGAAACCGTACTCGTCCCGGAGGCGGTCGAAGATGCGCTTCGCAGTGTGCCGTTGCTTGCGGTGGCTGGTCCGATCGTCTTCCAAGATCCGATCGATGATTCCCGTGAACGGACCCAGCTTTGGCCGCCTCGGCGGCGCGCTTCGGCGATACCCTGGCGGCACCGAGAACGACAGCATCTTACGGACCGTCTTGCGGTCTACACCAAACACCCGCGAGGCCTCGCGGGTGCTCATCCCCTCGACATGACACGCCCGCCGAACCCGTGCGTACAACTCCACCCGATACATCCCCCCCGCCTTCCAGTCAGAGCAACCCTGACAGAAGGCTATACGCGGTCCCATTTTGGTCCGCCGCAGCCGGATCGACCGGCCGCTTCAGTGGGGGATTATTGCTCTGCCGTTCTCACCTAGCCGATTTCAACGGCGACTGGGCCGGGCGAGCATTGGAATTGGTGTCTGCTGGTTCAAGGCCGGCGCCGGCCAGCATATTGCGCGAATGCGTGAAATGTGCGGCGTTCTTGACGAGATCGGTTATCCAATCACTTGCTGCTGGACGGCGGAACCGGGCTGGCAGATTTATCAGGACGACTTTCAGATCGTCGCGCTCGACCACAAGCGTCCGGCCAACGAATGCTGGATGTAGTGGACGTTGGGTTCTGGTTGCTTTCGGCGGGGCGCACCCGACGCGCGGTGCCCTTCTCGTCGTGGATCGGACGGTGTGCGGCGCGTTGACGCGCCTGTCCATGGTAAGCACACCGGGCTAACATGGAGCGGACAGTCGGCAGAGCAGGGGAGCGCGCCACTCATGGGCGTCATCGGCATCGAGGAGATATTTCTCAAGGTCAAGGACATGGAGAAGGCGCTCGACTTCTACCACGGCATCGTCGGTCTGCCGATCGACAAGCAAGACGGCGAACGCACCTATCTGCAGGCCGAGCGCGGCCACATCGTGCTGCAGATCGAGAACCACACCGGTCGCCACCAGGGCGGCGGCCCACTGCACTTCGCCTTCACCGTCAGCGAGGAGACCTTCGACGAGATTTTGGCGAAGTTCGCCGGCGGCACACACTTCACCCGCGGCCCCTACGGCGAGCGCGGCGCGGGCCGGGCGTTCTTTATGATCGACCCCGACGGCAACGAGGCGGAAGTCAACACCCGCTACTTATACGGCGCGCCGATGCGCTGAGGCGCCGACGATTAGATCGATGGCCACCGGCTTTGCACCGCGCCTGAGTGCGCCCTAGAAGCAATCGGCTGCCCAATCGGAAAGCGATGTCCGCTCACCGCTTGGAACCGGACGTCGGAGACGAGGTCGCTCGATGTCTCCTTATATGAGGCGTTTGCTGTCAAGGTGGATTTAATCTACGCCACATGATCGTCTCTTCCATTGGTTATGGCTTTGTATCCAGGGCGGGTCTTGCGATGAGTTCCGTGTTTCGTGCGAGTGATCGCATCACCTTATATCCGGCAGCTCCGATCCGGCTTGCCACAATGCTGTATACATGGACCATCACAGGACGGGGATGGGACTAATCTTGTGGACGGCACCTTCGCCAAGGAGACATGCAGTCACACATCCAACCTGCCAACAAGCGTTCCCATCGGGGAATGAAGCCCGTTAGAACGCTGAGCTGATCCGCAGTCCTATTTGACGACAGCACCCACCGGGATCAGCCCGGTTTCCAGATACCGCCAAAGCGCGATCGCCAGTTTGCGGGCCAGGGCGACGATCATGACGCGCCTGATGCGCCCCTTCTGACCTTGGGTGCGGTCATGGAACCACTGGGTCAGAGCGCTATCGGGTTGATGGCGGACCCAAAGCCATGCGGCTTCGATCATGGCAACCCGTGCCAGCCGATTGCCCGCCTTGGAGATGCCTTGGCTGCGGCGCCCGTCGCCGCTGTCATAGGCACTGGGCGTGATCCCGATATAGCTTGCCACCTGTCGGCGATTGGCGAACTGGCGATAATAGACTTCCCGTGCGAGCGTCGTGGATAAGGCCGGGCCGAGGCCCTTTAAGCGCAGCAGCTGGTGACGCTTGCTTTCCGTGGCCACACACGGTGTCGGCGCTTGATCACGCTCACGCTCGACCTCGACGATCTGCGCTTGGACCTGGGCCAGTCTCGCGATCTCCCGCGCGATCTCGCGGCCGAGACGGTCCGGCAGGGGTCGGCCGTCTCCGGTGACCAGCGCCGCCGGTGTCAAGGTCTTGTAGCGCGCCTTGACATTGATGCCGCGAATGCCCTGACCGAATAGCAGACCCTTGATCCGGTTGATGTGGGCGGTTCGCTCGCGGACCAATCGGTCACGTTCCCGATGAGAGCGGCGAAGGTCCTCCTCCGCGACGCTCGGAATCACCACCATGGAGCAGACATGACGCTCGCCGCGGCACCAGGCGATCAGCGTATGAAGAATATTCTCGACATCGATGCGGTCGGTCTTCACCCGCCGCGCCCGGCGGTTGACCCGCAAGCTGGCCGGCTCCATGACCAGACACTCGATGCCGCGCTGCTCGAGGAACCGCGCCAACCAGAAGCCGTCGTAGCCGGCCTCGTAGCACAGCGTTATCGTCGGCGTTCGACCCGTCACCTTGACCACCCGGTCCCGCGCCGCGTCCAGCTTGGCCATCAGTCCTTCAGCGTCGCCGCCCTTGATCGGATGCAAGCTCGGATTGCCCCGCCCCGGAGCCTGGATCGCCAAAAGCCAGCTGTTCTTGCTCAACTCCAGTGCCGCATAAATAGCGTGTTCATTGGAGGTCGATACCGGAAACTGTGCCATCGTGTCGCTCCTTCTGATCGAGGTTGAAATAATCGAAGGAGCTTGAGGCTGCGTCCTTCAGCCTCATAGCATCTTGTGATGCTGTGGACGGCTCCACCGCCGGCATCGCAATGTGCCATGGAGGTTGTTTGATAACCGCCAATAGGGGAGCCGCCCAAGATGGAAGTTACCACGATCGGTGTTGATCTTGCGAAGAACGTTTTCCAGGTCCACGGAGTTGACGATGAGGGAACCGTGGTCGTCCGCCGTCAGTTGAGGCGGCGTCAGGTGCTGGCCTTCTTCGAGAAACAGCCGCCCTGCCTGGTTGGTATGGAGGCATGTGCGACCGCGCATTACTGGGCGCGGGAGATCGCGGCGCTTGGGCATGAGGTCAAGCTGATGCCGCCGCGCTATGTGAAGCCCTACGTGAAGCGGAACAAGAATGACGCTGCCGATGCGGAGGCTATTTGCGAGGCCGTCACGCGCCCGACGATGCGCTTTGTCGCGGTGAAGAGCGTCGAGCAGCAGAGCGTTCTGATGCTGCACCGAACGCGCGAGCTTCTGGTCCGCCAGAGAACCATGCTGGTCAACGCTACGCGGGCGCACATGGCGGAGTTCGGGGTGGTGGCGCGAACCGGGTTGCCGCAGGTCAAGGAGCTGCTCGCGGTGATCAGCGATGAGGCGGATGAGCGCATTCCGCCCCTGGCGCGGACTTGCCTGGAAGGGCTGGCGCGGCAGTTGCTGTCGCTGGAGCGGGAGATCGTCGGCGCTGAGAGGCGTATCCACGCCTGGCACCGGACGAACGAAGAGAGCCTGCGTCTCGAAACCACACCCGGCATCGGACCGATCACGGCGAGCGCGCTGGCATCTTCGATTGCCAATCCGTCGATCTTCAAATCGGGCCGCTCAATGGCCGCTTGGATCGGGCTGGTGCCAAGACAGAACTCGACCGGTGGCAAGGAGCGCATGGGGCGGATCTCCAAGCAGGGCGATCAATACCTGCGCTGGCTGCTGGTCGCCGGCGCCATGACGGTCATCCGCCACGCCAAGCGACGCGGCACGACCGATCCATGGCTTGCCAACATCATCGCCGACAAGCCGACCAAGGTCGCGGCCGTGGCGCTGGCCAACAAGAACGCCCGCATTGCCTGGGCGCTTCTGAGACATGGCGGAACCTATCGCAGGCCCGCGACGGCCTAGGCCGACGAAAACAAGGCGTTCACGAGTTTGGCGGAGTGTAAGTGACGTAATGCAAAATCGGTCGAACCGAGGATCGGGAAAACCCGCTATAGCCACGGCGCCTCGAGCGCGTGCTTATGACTGGGACCCGACCCCGCGGATCGCATTAGGGCCAGCGGCCATGTACGCCGCACCAAAAGGCCGGACACATGGCAGCACCCGACCAGCTTGCATCAACGTCACAAAATCTCTTGCCAACAGGGAGCCGTCCACACATGACCCAGGCTGTGTAAAAACCGCCCCCGAGCGCTATTGGCACGATTTTCTCTAACTTCTCGAATTTCTAAACTCAACAAAATCAACATCTTATCAGAGGGCACTTTAGAAGAATTGACCGAGCACTCTCCTTTTAGTGGTATTTTCCGACGTTTTTACACAGCCTGGACGCGGAGCGGTCATTGGCTAGGCGGCCGCCGCACTGCGCGAGATGCTCTTAACCTGGGCCGCGCAACGCGGGCACAGCCGGTGCCCGGGATGGTCGCTGAGAAACTTAGTGTTGCCCAGGCAGTTCGGTCCTAAGCAAGCGCGCATCTTGCGCTGCCTGAAATCCGGCTCGGGCTTGGCACTGGTCATCATCTAGCCTGGATTAATATGAGTGGACATGTCCCTGGGGTGTGTTCCCCACGCTTTCGGCAAACATAGCATAGATTGCGGGTGGGGTGGGGGGGCGGGCACACTGATTGTCCAGTTACCGCTCAAAAGCGGACGCCCAGCGTGTGAGCCGCCGATGTCTGGTTTTGATCCAGACTGTGTAAAAACGTCGATGGTGTTATGATTCTCTCGTGCTTTGGCGGGAGGGTCTGATGAAGCGTTTTGTCGAGGGTGTCGATCGCAGCCAGGGCACGTTGTTTCCGGAGCGCCTGGAAGACTGGATCGGCGACGACAACCCGGTTCGGGCGATCGACGTCTTCGTCGATGAGCTCGATCTTGGCGGCCTCGGGTTCGACCGGGTCGAGCCGCTGGCGACCGGCAGGCCGGCCTATCATCCTTGCGATTTGTTGAAGCTCTACATCTACGGCTATCTCAACCGGGTTCAGTCGAGCCGTCGGCTCGAGAGGGAGGCCGGGCGCAATGTGGAAGTGATGTGGCTGGTCGGCCGGCTGGCGCCGGATCACAAGACGATCGCCGACTTCCGCAAGGACAACGGCCGTGCGATCCGCAAGGTCTGCGCCCGGTTCGTCGCGCTGTGCCGGCAACTCGGGCTGTTCGCCGAGGCGAGCGTGGTGATCGATGGCTCGAAGTTCAAGGCGGTCAACAGCCGGGACAGGAACTTCACGCGGGCCAAGATGGCGCGGCGGGTGGCGCAGATCGAGGAGAGCGTTGCGCGCTATCTGGACCAGTTGGACAGCGCCGACCGGCAAGAGCCGTCGCTGGCGCGCACGACCAAGACGACTCGTCTGGCCGACAAGATCGCGATCCTCAAGGAGGAGATGCGGCGCCTGAAGGCGCTTGAAGTCGAGCGGCGTGCGAGCCCGGACCAGCAGATCTCTCTGAGCGATCCCGATGCCCGCTCGATGGCGACGAGCGGCCGGGGTTCCGGCGTGGTCGGCTACAACGTTCAGGCCGCCGTCGACACCAAGCACCACCTGATCGTCGCCCACGAGGTGACCAATCAGGGCACCGACCGCGCCCAGCTCTCAGCCATGGCGAAGCGGACCAAGGCGGCTCTGGAGACCGACGAGTTGGATGTCGTTGCCGATCGCGGCTACTACAACGGCAAGGAGATTCTGGCCTGCGATGAGGCCGGCATCACCGTCACATTGCCTAAGCCGCTGACCTCTGGAGCCAAGGCCAAGGGCCGCTTCGGCAAACAGGACTTCGTCTATCTGGCCGCCGACGATGTCTATCGCTGCCCGGCCGGCGAGCGTTTGGTCTACCGCTTCACCAGCCAGGAGAGGGGGCTGAGCATGCGGCGCTACTGGACCAACGCCTGTCAGGGATGCGCCATCAAGCATCGCTGCACCACGGCCAAGCAGCGCCGCATCACCCGCTGGCAGCACGAGCATGTTCTCGAGGCCGTCGAGAGGCGGCTCGACGAGCACCCGGAGGCGATGCGTCGGCGGCGCGAGACGGCCGAGCATCCCTTCGGCACCATCAAGTCCTGGATGGGCGCGACGCATTTCCAGACGAAGACGCTGAAACGGGTGAGGACCGAGATGGCCCTGCACGTGCTGGCCTACAATCTCAAGCGCGTCATGAACATCACGGGCATCGACCCGCTGATCGCGGCGATGAGGACCGCATAGGCCTCTCTGCGCCGCAAATTGCGCCCATATCCGGCCAAATCGCAGCTCACACCGGCGCCAGCCGGCCGACAGGTCCGCACGAGTGGCGAAAATCCTTAATCCCGGAATACCCGCCGCGACGGATCATCGAAGCCAAAGACGCGCCGTACAGATCACGCAGCAAACGTTCTTATACCAGTGAGCGCCTGAATTGACTCTCGGGATATTCATTGATGGCGGATGATGGCGGATTGTGATTCTATGGTCTCCCACCAGATGTGGGGGATGTCATGGGATCAGCACTCAAGATACGGGATGATTTGACGCCTTTGGAGCTTCGGCGCTGGGCTCGCGTGGAATCGTACGGTCGAGCGGCGGCGCGGGCCTATGGGGAGCTATTGTCAAAAGTTGTGTATGGGCTGATCATGCGGCGGCGCGATCCTGGCGTTCTCCATCTACGAATTTGACGCCGCGAATGATCTCGGCGAGATGGTTCGATCCATCGAGTTTTCTCCATTTTCTCTGAGCGCACTGGCATAGTTTGAAGACCATGGCCATCGCCGTCTTGCGCGACAGGCAGCCCTTGGTCCGGTAGGTGCGCAGACGAACCGTGGCGAACGTGCTCTCGATGGGGTTGGTCGTGCGTACATGCTTCCAGTGCTCGGCGGGGAAGTCGTAGAACGTCAGCAGGACGTCGCGGTCCTTGGCCAGGCAGGCCGCGGCCTTGTCGTACTTCGGCCCGTAGGCTTCCAGGAAGAAGTCGAAGGCGCTCTCGGCATCCTTCCTGGTTTCGGCCATCCAGATGTCTTGCAGGCGCCCCTTGGCTTTCTTTTGCAGACCCTTGGGCAGCTTGTTCAAGACGTTGCCCGTCTTGTGAACCCAGCAGCGTTGCTCGCGGGCGCCTGGGTAGACTTGGCGGAGCGCCTTCCAGAAGCCGAGCGCGCCGTCGCCGAGCGCCAGTTGCGGACCCATTTCAAGGCCGCGCCGCTTGAGATCGAGCAGAACTTCGAGCCAGGACTGCTCACTTTCGCGATAGCCGTCGGCGATGGCGATCAGTTCCTTCTGTCCCTTGTCCGTGGCCCCGACGATCACCAGGATGCACTGCTTCTCTTCCTCCATGCGGGCGCTGAAATAGATGCCGTCCACCCAGAAATAGACGTAGCGCTTGGCCGTGAGGTCGCGCCGTTGCCAGCGCTCCGCCTCAACCCCCCAGACCTCTTTCAGCCGGGTGATCGTGGAGGCCGAAAGCCCCGGCGCGGAGCTCCCCAGGAGCGCCGCCAAGGCTTCCCCGAAGTCGCCGGTGGAAATGCCCTTCAGATACAGCCATGGCAAAAGGTCTTCCAGGCTCTTGGCGCGGCGCAGATAGCGCGGCAGGATCGCCGACGTGAAGCGGATGGCGCCGTCCCCCCGGTCCCGCACACGGGGTTGGCGCACGCTCACCGGGCCGATCCCGGTCTGGATGAAGCGTTCCGGCAGATATCCATTGCGGACAACCCGGCGGCGGCCGGCGGCGTCAACAAGCGCCGCATGGCTACCCAAAAACACGGAGACCTCGGCCTCAACGGCTTGGGCCAACAACTCGCGAGCTCCAGCTTGTAGGACTTCCGTCAACGGATCTTTCTGAAAATCAGATGGGTTTTGAAAAGCAACAACGGTATTCTCTTTCATGGCGTATCCTTCCTTGGCTTAGCTCAAGTGGTGACATCAACAATCACCAGGATACGCCGCCTTCATTTCAACGCCGTACACAAGATTCGGTTATAGCTCGCCTATGGGATCGCGAATGCTTTGGAGGAGATGCCCCGGGCTGATGCCGCGCGGCTTGCGGGGATGGATCGCCAAACGCTTCGCGACGCGGTTGTTCGTTACAATGCAAAGGGATTGGAGGGGCTTCACGACCGTCCAAAGGGCTACTCGCCGCGGCGGCTGACGGCAGACGAGGAAGCGGCGCTGGCGGCGGTCATCATCGCCGGGCCGGAGCCTGAGCGCGACGGGGTTTGCGCCTGGACCCGGGCCGATCTGTGCCGCTGGCTGGAGGAGCGCTTCGCCAAGACCTACCACCCCTCGAGCATGACCCGGGTTCTACGGCGGATGGGATTTTCCCGCCAGAAGGCGCGCCCGAGCCACCCGCGAAGGGACGCCGAAGCGCAGGAGCGCTTCAAAAAAGGGGGCTTCGCGACATCCTGAAGGCGACCGCCGCGGCGCATCCCGACAAGCGCCTACAGCTGTGGTTTCAGGATGAAGCGCGCGTCGGCAACAAGGGCCGGGTGTGTCACCGGTGGTGGCGCAGGGGCGAGCGTGCCCCCGGGACGCGTCAAATCGGCTACCAGTGGGCCTACATCTTCTCCGCCGTGCGCCCGGACACCGGCGACGACGTCACCCTGGTGATGCCGAGCGTCAACGCCAAGGTCATGGACCTGTTTCTCGCACACTTCGCCGATACCCTGGACGTAAGCGTTCGTTCAGGCCGTGGAATGGGTCCCGTCAAGCGCATCTCCCACGTTGAGGCGAGGCCCCACAAGGTGCTGTCTTTCTGCTGGTAACGCGATTTGCCATGCGCTATCGTCGTGCGCATGGTGGTTCTGGACGAGGATTTTGGCACCAACCTGACGCTGGTCGAGGGTAATGGCGGGGTCCGGTTGTCCCCCGTGTCGGTGCCGGAGCACGCGCCGCGCGACTGGCGGTCACAGTGTGAGCGGGAACGGGCGCGGGCGGACGCGGCCGAAGCGCGCGCGGAAGAGCTGCGCTGGGCGGAAGTGGCCGCCCGCAGCGATGGCGGTTCGTGGAAGTCTCGGTTCAAGGCCTGCCGGCGCAGGCTGAGTGAGGCCGTCGAAGAGACGAAGGAAGCCCGCCGCACGGCAAGGGACGTGCCGTCCTTGCAGGCGGAAGTGGCGCGCCTGGAGACGCTCCTTTCTGAAGCCGGCATCGCGTCGGCCTTCGATACGGCCGGGGCGCTGCGCAAGGAGAACGCCCGGCTGCGCAAGGCCCTGGCGGCATCGAAGGCCCGTGAGGGCGCGACCGGGCCGTGGCCCGCTCCGCCCCGGCGGCGCACCGTCCTGGAGCCTTCCCCGGACCAGAAGGAGACCGTCAGGTCGCTTCGCACGGAACTCCGCCGGCTCGACAAGGAGGTGGTCCGGCGGGACAAGGAGAACGCCCGGCTGAACACGCGCCTCGACCAGGAGAAGGAGAGGACGGAGCGCATCAGGGAGACCGCGAAGAAGCTGTCCAGCGAGTCCCTTCGGCTCCACCGGGAGGTGAGGATACTGGGCGACGCCGAGGCCCGCGCCCGGTCGCTGTCCGACGAGGTTTTCTGGCTGCGCCATGCCCTGGAGGTGTCCAAAGCCGGTAAGGAGAAGTTGAAGGCCCGGCTCGCCAAGCTTCGGGCGGCCGGGGCGATGCTGTCGAAGCTGCCGTCCGACGAGGCTGCTCAACTGCGCGCGGCGTTGAGGCGGTCGCGGCGTCAGAAGACGACGATCGAGGCGCTGCGCAAGGGCAACGCCCGTCTGCGCAGGACCATGCGGGAGTTGGAGACCCGGAAAGCGGCGCTGGCGGTTCAGCCTGCCAAGCTTCGCGCGATCAGGAAGGCACTCGAGTCCGAGCTTGCCGGGCTTCGGGCGGTCAGGAAGACGTTGTCGAAGTCGCTGTCCGTTGCAGACGCCGATCTCCGCAGGGCTCTGCGAAGGTCGCGGCGCCAGAAGGCTACGATCAAGTCGCTGTCCCGGGAGAACGCCCGCCTGCGCAAGGGCGCGAAGACGTCGCGGAACCGGATCGAGACGCTGGAAGTCCAGCTTGAGAGGCTTCGTGCGACCGGGGCGGTGCTGTCGAGGGCGCTCTACGGCCGCAAGAGCGAGCAGCAGGACAAGCCGGGCTCGGAACACAAGCGCGGCCAGCAGCGCGGCGCGCCCGGCCACGGCCGCACCCAGCGGCCCGGGCTCGATGAGCGCACCGAAGAGCACAACCCGCCGCCGGATGCGTGCGTCTGCGGCCGGTGCGGGCAGCCCTATGCGCCGAACGGCGCCGAGGAATCCACCCTCGTCGAGATCGAGGTCAAGGCCTACAAGCGCGTGATCCGCCGTCCGCGCTGGCGCCGGACCTGCGAGTGCGCGTCGTCGCCCATGGAAGTGTCGGCGCCCCCGGTGCCGCGGCTGTTCCCCAGGACGCTCTACGGGACCAGCTTCTGGGCACGCTTCCTGTTCGAGCACTGTGCCTGCTTCCGCCCCGTGCACCGCGTTGCCGCGTGGATGTCCGCCCAAGGGCTGACGGTCTCGCCGGGGACGCTGGCCGACAGCCTGAAGCGGTTCGTGCCGCTGCTCGAGCCGCTGGCCGAGGCGATCCTTGCGCACCAGAACAAGGCGGCGCTGCGCCATGCCGACGAGACCAGCTGGCGCGTCCAGGAACTTCGCGGGGAAGACCGCTCGAGCCGCGCCTGGCTGTGGGTCTCGGTCAGCAATGACGCGGTCTCTTTCCATATCGACCCCTCGCGCAGCGCCGAGGCGGCGCAGAAGCTGTTCGGCGACGCTCTCCTCGACACGGTCATCGTCTGCGATCGCTATAGCGCCTACAAGCGACTCGCTCGCCTTCGCGAGGGCAAAGTGACCCTTGCATTCTGTTGGTCCCATATGCGCCGCGATTTTGTCGAGTGCGCGGCCGGCCAGGTGAGACTGACGGACTGGTGCCAGGGATGGATCGAGCGGATCGCGTCGGTCTACCGCCTGAACGAGGCGAGGTTGGCTCATTACGACCCCGTGATCAAGCGCCAGACGCCGGCGTTCGACGCGGCGCAGGGCGCGTTGAAGGCGGCGCTCGACGGCCTGTTCGCGGAGGCCGCCCGGGAGTTGGCCGGCCTGCCGGACCAGGCGCGCCAGGGCAGGGCGCTGCGCTCGCTGCTGAACCATCGCGAAGGGCTGAGCGTGTTCGTCGACCGCCCGCAGGTGCCTCTGGATAACAATCGCGCCGAAAGATTGTTACGAGGTCCGGCCATAGGGCGACGGCTGTCGTTCGGTTCCGACAGCGAGGACGGCGCCAGGTTCACGGCGATCATGTACTCGGTGGTGGGCACGCTCTCGATGAATGGCATCGACATCCTGAGCTGGCTGGACACGTGGCTCGCAGCGTGCGCGGAGAACGATCGCAAACCGCCGGACGACCTGTCGCCGTGGCTGCCATGGTCGATGAGCGAGGAGCGCAGGCGCGAACTCATGGCGCCGGCGTGACCGGCGCGATCGAGTGCCGTTATTACGGCCGCGACTTCACCGCCGGGGAAATGGCGCTGCTGCGCGCGCTGATCGCCGGGCCGCCGCCGTTGAACCGCCATATGCTGTCGAAGGAGTTCTGCCGGCGCATCGGCTGGTTCAAGCCCGACGGCGGCCTCAAGGACATGATGGCCAGGGTCGCCATGCTGGCCATGCACAGGGACGGCCTGATCGCCCTGCCGGCGCCGCAGGGACGGCAGAACCGGCCCGGGCCGATCGTCTTCGGGCCGGACACCGAAGCGCCGCTGTTCCCGGCCCCGACGACCCTCGACAAGGTCCGCCCGCTCGACCTGCGCCCCGTCGTGCGCGGCACCCGGGAGAGCAAGCTCTGGAACGAGTTCGTCGCCCGCTACCACTATCTCGGATACAAGACCCTGGTCGGCGCCCAGATGCGCTACGCCGTCCACGACCGCGACGGCTGGCCGCTCGCCATGCTCGGCTTCTCCACCGCCGCGTGGAAGCTCGCCCCGCGCGACAACTTCATCGGATGGACACGGCAGACGCGCGAGAAGAACCTTCCCTTCGTGGTCGACAACCCGAGATTCCTGATCCTGCCCTGGATCAATATCCCCAACCTGGGTTCGCACATCCTGGCCATCATCCGCCGGCGCCTGCCCGATGACTGGACCGAGCGCTACAACACCACGCCCGTGCTCATCGAGACCTTCGTCGAGACCCCGCGCTACACCGGCGCCGTTTACAGGGCCTCCGGCTGGACCCGCGTCGGGACCACCCAGGGGCGCGGGCGCTACGACCGGGACAGGCAGTCCGACAAGCCTAAAAAGGATGTCTGGCTCCGGCCCCTGCGACGGGATTGGAAACGCACCCTCAATCGCTAAAATCGGCCGGGGCGAATGGAAACGCCCGCGCTGATTCCACGGCCTGAACGAACGCTTACCCCTGGACCAGGATGCGCACGCCGTCATGATGTGCGACGGCGCCGGTTGGCACGACGAGCGCGCCCTCACCGTCCCCGACAACGTCACCTTGGCGCTGTTGCCGCCTTACAGTCCCGAACTCAACCCAGTCGAGCGGGTTTGGCTCTACCTACGCGAACGCTTCCTATCGCTCCGCGTCCTCGACGACACCGAGGCCATCATCGACGCCTGTTGCCAAGCATGGATCGACCTCATCGCAGAACCGGATCGTATGCGAACCCTCTGCGCCTATCCATGGATCATGAAGGTGATTTCATAGGCTCACTGGTATTACACAGTCTGGACCCAACCCGGACATTGAGATTTGATTTGCTACCTGGCGATTGGTGCCTACACCGCCGTTTGCTGTATTGGGGTCGAGAGGGTATGTTTGGTCTGTATCTGGCATTGTCTGAGATCGCTTTCGATGCGAATGGCGTAACGCTGGGCGTCCTCCATAAGGCTGTGGAGAAGGCGACGTATCCCGGCATCGAAATAGAGCTATTGTCAAAAGTTGTGTATGGGCTGATCATGCGGCGGCGCGATCCTGGCGTTCTCCATCTACGAATTTGACGCCGCGAATGATCTCGGCGAGATGGTTCGATCCATCGAGTTTTCTCCATTTTCTCTGAGCGCACTGGCATAGTTTGAAGACCATGGCCATCGCCGTCTTGCGCGACAGGCAGCCCTTGGTCCGGTAGGTGCGCAGACGAACCGTGGCGAACGTGCTCTCGATGGGGTTGGTCGTGCGTACATGCTTCCAGTGCTCGGCGGGGAAGTCGTAGAACGTCAGCAGGACGTCGCGGTCCTTGGCCAGGCAGGCCGCGGCCTTGTCGTACTTCGGCCCGTAGGCTTCCAGGAAGAAGTCGAAGGCGCTCTCGGCATCCTTCCTGGTTTCGGCCATCCAGATGTCTTGCAGGCGCCCCTTGGCTTTCTTTTGCAGACCCTTGGGCAGCTTGTTCAAGACGTTGCCCGTCTTGTGAACCCAGCAGCGTTGCTCGCGGGCGCCTGGGTAGACTTGGCGGAGCGCCTTCCAGAAGCCGAGCGCGCCGTCGCCGAGCGCCAGTTGCGGACCCATTTCAAGGCCGCGCCGCTTGAGATCGAGCAGAACTTCGAGCCAGGACTGCTCACTTTCGCGATAGCCGTCGGCGATGGCGATCAGTTCCTTCTGTCCCTTGTCCGTGGCCCCGACGATCACCAGGATGCACTGCTTCTCTTCCTCCATGCGGGCGCTGAAATAGATGCCGTCCACCCAGAAATAGACGTAGCGCTTGGCCGTGAGGTCGCGCCGTTGCCAGCGCTCCGCCTCAACCCCCCAGACCTCTTTCAGCCGGGTGATCGTGGAGGCCGAAAGCCCCGGCGCGGAGCTCCCCAGGAGCGCCGCCAAGGCTTCCCCGAAGTCGCCGGTGGAAATGCCCTTCAGATACAGCCATGGCAAAAGGTCTTCCAGGCTCTTGGCGCGGCGCAGATAGCGCGGCAGGATCGCCGACGTGAAGCGGATGGCGCCGTCCCCCCGGTCCCGCACACGGGGTTGGCGCACGCTCACCGGGCCGATCCCGGTCTGGATGAAGCGTTCCGGCAGATATCCATTGCGGACAACCCGGCGGCGGCCGGCGGCGTCAACAAGCGCCGCATGGCTACCCAAAAACACGGAGACCTCGGCCTCAACGGCTTGGGCCAACAACTCGCGAGCTCCAGCTTGTAGGACTTCCGTCAACGGATCTTTCTGAAAATCAGATGGGTTTTGAAAAGCAACAACGGTATTCTCTTTCATGGCGTATCCTTCCTTGGCTTAGCTCAAGTGGTGACATCAACAATCACCAGGATACGCCGCCTTCATTTCAACGCCGTACACAAGATTCGACGGGGCGGTAAAAAGTCGATTCCTCATGAGAGTCGGCTGGATTATAATTGTGCATGTTTACTTTACGCGACCGACGGACTGGGGAATTGTTTGATCGCTGGTCCGATTTCGGGGACAAACGTCGGCGCCTGATGGAGCAATCCTGGGCCGGGGTTTTTCGGAACCATCTGCTTGTCGAACTTCCGGTTGACGATCTTTGCCGTCACCTTGATGAACGCATGGGCCGACCATCGAAGGATCTACACGTTGTCATCGGGGTCTTGCTTTTGCAGCAGCTGCACGATCTGAGCGATGCAGAGACCGTCGAGGCCCTGGCCTTCAATATGGCGTGGCACTATGCCTTGGACGTGCGCAGCGAAGCGGACAGCTATTTCTGTGAGAAAACCCTGCGCAACTATCGCCGTCTGTTTATCGAACAAGGTCTCGATGAATTGCTGTTCCGGTGTTTGACGGATCGGCTGGTGCAGGGGTTCTCTGTCGATACCAGCCACCAACGCATGGATTCGACGGCCCTTCGTTCGGCAATGCGGGCGCTGACACGACTTGGTATCGTTGTTGAGAGCATCTCGAAGTTTGCCCGTGAGCTTGAGCGATATCATCCCGGTCTGCACGAGCAGATCAGCAAGGAGGTGATCCGCCGCTATGTCGATCGCGAGGGTAATGGCGCGTTCGCGAATACGGCGCCGAGTGTTTCAAAACGGCGCCTCGGCGAAGCGGGTCAGTATCTCCTAGCCCTGGTGCTGCAATTCCGTGACACGGCGGCGGCAAAGCTTTCCAGTTTTGCGATCCTGGAGAGGGTTCTGCGCGATCAGTTCGAGATCGTTGATGATGAGTATGGCGATCGTGACGCAACGCGCGCCGCGATTCGAGATCCAAAGGATGTGCCGTGCGATACCGTCGGCAATCCGGCCGACCCGGACGCGAGCTACAACGCGCACAAGGGTCAAGGATACATGGCGCAGATCGTCGAAACCTATTGTGAAGATGTCAGTAACGAGGCGGTTGCCGCGACACCGGACCTCATCACCCACGTGGAGGTCCACAAGATGACGGTGCATGACGGCCATCGCTTAGCCGATGCGCTGGATGATCTGAGCGAGCGCGCGCTGACGCCGGCGGTGATGCTGGGTGATTCACATTACGGTTCCAGTGACAACATGGCTCTGACGCGCGAACAGAACATCAATCTCGTGGCGCCCGCACGACCGCCGAAAGGCGCCGTCTCGGGACGGTTGACGTTGGAGGATTTCACTCTCAACGAAGAAGGCTTGGTCTTGCGCTGTCCCAATAACGTCGAACCGGTTTCAGCCTCGCTCGCCAAAGCCAAGCTGCAGGCCCGTTTCGACCTCTCCATCTGCCAAAAATGTCCCGATATACTGCGATGTCCCGTGCAGGCGGCCAAGCGTGACGGCCAATTTTCCCGCTTTCAATATACCCCGGCCAGGGCTGCCAACCAAAAGCGCCGGCTTTATGAACAAAGCGATGCCTTCCGCAACGTCTACAGATGGCGGGCCAGCATAGAAGCTACCATGTCGCGATTAAAGTACCAGATGAACCTGGCTCACCTACGCATTCGCGGCATGCCGGCCATGCGCTACGTGGTCAATCTGCGTGCCCTCGGCCTCAATATCCGACGCTGCGCGGCAATCGCACCATAAAAAACGAAGCCAAGGAGAAGCCAAGGATAGGTAATATCAGGTTTTATCCACCAGCAACGCGGAGACAGGCAAATATTCTTCACCGAACCGCAAAGACCTGTACAAGCACGCCATCGGCCAACAACTTTTTACCGCCCCGTCAAGATTCGGTTATAGCTCATCGAAATAGCGCCACCACCACAATCATAATGGAGAGATAAATGGGCCCCGATGAGGCCAAGGCCCTCGCCAAGGAGTTTGATTTCGCGGGAGAGATCATCTGTCACCCAAATGCGTAAAACGCTGGTGTCGGGCCGGGTCGAATGTTGATCGTCAAGGCACCGGGAGACGAGCCGCGCATGGGCAGGGGCGCGGCGGAGTATCTGCGCGAACTGCTCCCTTACCTGTCAGCTAAACAGGAACCGGCTATTTCCGCCGTCAAGATGATTGCGGGGGGCCCACCAAAGGAAGTCTTGGATGGCGAGAGGATCGCCCTGGCGCGAATTGCGAAAGACGGCAACTAGAATGATTGCTGACGCTGACATCCAGCGCGCCGCCAAGGAGCTTGTCGAGCGCTATGGGGACAACGCGATTGCAGCGGCGAAAGAACGCGTCGAGGCTGTATCCACCTCAAAAGACCGGTCAGAGGTCAATTTGGCTCTGCGTGTTCTCTCTGCAGTGGAAGTTTTGCTCGCTGACGAGCGGTCATAAGACGGGCCACCGCCACGATGCTTCGCCAGTTGGTTAGGGATGAATGATGCCTGACGGCCGAACGAACGCACCGATTTTGGATGCTTACGGCGTGGGTGATGGCCAATGCGCGGTCTGGTGCCAACACTGTGGTTGGTGGCACGTTCACGGATCATGCAATACCGTAATCCACGTCGCGGCCCACTGTGCCTGGATGCACCCAATGGAGGCTCCGCCGGACTTTCCTGGCGATAGCCCATATTTGGAGACCGGCTACTGGCTAAAACCGGCCGGCCCAGCCACGCCTGAGATACTTCGCGACGTGCGGGGTATACCGCCGCGAGAGCCAGTGATACCAGTGAGCGCCTGAATTGACTCTCGGGATATTCATTGATGGCGGATGATGGCGGATTGTGATTCTATGGTCTCCCACCAGATGTGGGGGATGTCATGGGATCAGCACTCAAGATACGGGATGATTTGACGCCTTTGGAGCTTCGGCGCTGGGCTCGCGTGGAATCGTACGGTCGAGCGGCGGCGCGGGCCTATGGGATCGCGAATGCTTTGGAGGAGATGCCCCGGGCTGATGCCGCGCGGCTTGCGGGGATGGATCGCCAAACGCTTCGCGACGCGGTTGTTCGTTACAATGCAAAGGGATTGGAGGGGCTTCACGACCGTCCAAAGGGCTACTCGCCGCGGCGGCTGACGGCAGACGAGGAAGCGGCGCTGGCGGCGGTCATCATCGCCGGGCCGGAGCCTGAGCGCGACGGGGTTTGCGCCTGGACCCGGGCCGATCTGTGCCGCTGGCTGGAGGAGCGCTTCGCCAAGACCTACCACCCCTCGAGCATGACCCGGGTTCTACGGCGGATGGGATTTTCCCGCCAGAAGGCGCGCCCGAGCCACCCGCGAAGGGACGCCGAAGCGCAGGAGCGCTTCAAAAAAGGGGGCTTCGCGACATCCTGAAGGCGACCGCCGCGGCGCATCCCGACAAGCGCCTACAGCTGTGGTTTCAGGATGAAGCGCGCGTCGGCAACAAGGGCCGGGTGTGTCACCGGTGGTGGCGCAGGGGCGAGCGTGCCCCCGGGACGCGTCAAATCGGCTACCAGTGGGCCTACATCTTCTCCGCCGTGCGCCCGGACACCGGCGACGACGTCACCCTGGTGATGCCGAGCGTCAACGCCAAGGTCATGGACCTGTTTCTCGCACACTTCGCCGATACCCTGGACCAGGATGCGCACGCCGTCATGATGTGCGACGGCGCCGGTTGGCACGACGAGCGCGCCCTCACCGTCCCCGACAACGTCACCTTGGCGCTGTTGCCGCCTTACAGTCCCGAACTCAACCCCGTCGAGCGGGTTTGGCTCTACCTACGCGAACGCTTCCTATCGCTCCGCGTCCTCGACGACACCGAGGCCATCATCGACGCCTGTTGCCAAGCATGGATCGACCTCATCGCAGAACCGGATCGTATGCGAACCCTCTGCGCCTATCCATGGATCATGAAGGTGATTTCATAGGCTTACTGGTATGAGACATTGAAAGACAGGCAAGGCGGCGGTTACGACCCCAACACCCAAGGTCACCCGGTATCATCGGCGCGGTACATTAGGTAAGTTGTCGGTCCCATGACCAAATCACAACTCATAGAGCGACTGGCCATGCAGAATCCGCACCTCACCCACCGCGAGGTGGATCGCCTCGTCAACGCCATCTTCGAGACGATCGCTGCTGGTTTGGCGCGGGGCGAGCGTATCGAACTCCGTGGGTTCGGTTCCTTCGCCGTCAAGGAGCAAGCCCCGCGAGTTGGCCGCAACCCGCGTACAGGCGAAACGGTACACGTGGCGACGAAGCTCCGCCCCTACTTCAGGAGCGGCAAGGAGATACGCAGACGGATCAACGCCACATAAGTGTTTGCGATATTGATCGGTCGCTGCCAGCAAGCTTGCCTATCCGGTTTACGCCCACACCCACTAGGGCTAGAATGGGCGCAAACCGGATATAGGGGAGCGCGCCATGGATGTTCTCGACCGCGCCGATCTCCCATTTGAGAACGGCAGAGCAATAATCCCCCACTGAAGCGGCCGGTCGATCCGACTGCGGCGGACCAAAATGGGACCGCGTATAGCCTTCTGTCAGGGTTGCTCTGACTGGAAGGCGGGGGGGATGTATCGGGTGGAGTTGTACGCACGGGTTCGGCGGGCGTGTCATGTCGAGGGGATGAGCACCCGCGAGGCCTCGCGGGTGTTTGGTGTAGACCGCAAGACGGTCCGTAAGATGCTGTCGTTCTCGGTGCCGCCAGGGTATCGCCGAAGCGCGCCGCCGAGGCGGCCAAAGCTGGGTCCGTTCACGGGAATCATCGATCGGATCTTGGAAGACGATCGGACCAGCCACCGCAAGCAACGGCACACTGCGAAGCGCATCTTCGACCGCCTCCGGGACGAGTACGGTTTCACGGGCGGCTACACCATCGTGAAGGACTACGTTCGTGAGCAGGGGCTTCGGTCGCGTGAGGTGTTCGTGCCACTCTCCCATTCCCCCGGTCACGCCCAGGCGGACTTCGGCGAAGCGATGGCGGTGATCGGCGGCGCGTTACGGAAGATCCACTTCCTTGCCTTCGACCTTCCCCACAGTGATGGTTGCTTTGTTGCGGCCTATCCGGCGGAGACGACCGAAGCATTCTGCGATGGCCACAACGCGGCGTTTGCCTTCTTCGGCGGCGTCCCCCGATCCATCCTGTACGACAACACCAAGCTGGCGGTTGCCCGGATCCTGGGCGATGGGAAGCGGCAGCGAACGCGCGTCTTCACGGAGCTTCAGTCCCACTATCTGTTCGAGGACAGGTTCGGCCGGCCGGGCAAGGGCAACGACAAGGGCAAGGTCGAGGGACTGGTCGGCTTCATCCGGCGGAACTTCCTGGTCCCCGTCCCGCGTGCCGAGAGCTTCGCGGCCCTCAACGATGCTCTCGCCGAACAGTGCCGCCGGCGCCAGGCGGCGCGGCTGCGGGGCCACAAGGAGACCATCGGCGAGCGTCTCGAGCGGGATCGTCAAGTTCTCTTGCCATTGCCGCCTGCTCCCTATGATGCCTGCGATAAGCGCCCTGGACGGGCGAGTTCGCTGTCGCTGGTGCGTTACCGCAGCAACGACTATTCCGTGCCCGTGGCCTACGGCCACCGTGAGGTGCTCATCCGGGGCTACGTCGATGAGGTGGTGATCAGCTGCGGGGCCGAGGTGATCGCCCGGCACCGCCGGTCCTACGACAGCGAGGACCTGATCTTCGACCCGCTGCATTACCTGCCCTTGATCGAGCAGAAGATCGGCGCCCTCGACCAGGCCGCGCCATTGGCGGGCTGGGACCTGCCCGAGGCCTTCATCACTCTGCGGCGGCTCCTCGAAGCTCGTATGGGCAAGGCAGGCAAGCGCGAGTACGTCCAGGTGCTCCGTCTACTGGAGACCTTCCGGCTCGAGGAGGTCGAGGGTGCGGTCGGCGACGCCCTGCGGCTCGGCGCAATCGGCTTTGATGCGGTGAAGCACCTGGTACTGTGCCGCATCGAGCGGCGGCCGCCCAGGCTCAACCTCGACGTCTATCCGTATCTGCCGCGCGCCCGGGTCGCGATGACGTCCGCCAAGTCGTACATGAGCCTGCTGTCGGGGCTCGGCGCATGACCGACACACCGCAAGTGCTGCTCGCCCACCACCTCAAGACGCTGAAGCTGCCGACCTTCCTGCGCGAGTACGACAAGATCGCCCGGCAGTGCGCCTCGGAAGGCGTCGATCACGTCCGCTACCTGTTGAGACTCGCCGAGCTCGAGCTGATCGACCGCGAGCGCCGCATGGTCGAGCGGCGCATCAAGGCGGCGCGCTTCCCCGTGGTCAAGAGCCTCGACAGCTTCGACTTCAAGGTCATCCCCTCGCTCAACAAGGCGCTGGTCCTGGAGCTGGCCCGCTGCGAGTACATCGAGCGCCGCGAGAACCTCATCGCGCTCGGCAACAGTGGGACCGGCAAGACCCACATCGCCCTCGGTCTCGGCCTGGCGGCCTGCCAGAAGGGCCTCTCGGTCGGCTTCATCACCGCCGCCGCGCTGGTCCACGAACTCATCGAGGCCCGCGATGACAAGCAGCTGCTGAGGTTCCAGAAGAAGCTCGCCACCTACAAGCTTCTGATCGTCGACGAACTCGGCTTCGTGCCGCTGTCGAAGACCGGCGCCGAGCTGTTGTTCGAGGTGTTCAGCCAACGCTACGAGCGGGGCTCGACCCTGGTCACCACCAATCTGCCCTTCGACGAATGGACCGAGGTGTTCGGCTCCGAGCGCCTCACCGGCGCGCTCCTCGATCGCCTCACCCACCACGTCAACATCCTCGAGATGAACGGTGACAGCTACAGGCTCAACCAGAGCCGCAGGCGTCAAACCCCGACTGCTAACTGAACCGACCACCCAGCCCACGCTTGACCCCGTGGGCCCACAGGTCCCTCCCGCGCGCGCCGCCGCGTCAGCCTGTTGAGGGCACGCCGCGTCGCGCGCGGGGCCCTCCCGTGGACTACGGGGACAAGCCCGCAGCCGCCAAGCGGTCCCTTCTTACACCGCCGAGGTGGTCCCTTTTTGCTCCGCCATTGACACCCGAGTTCCAGCGACTTTTCCCCGATGATGCGGCCTGCGCCGCCTACCTGGAGAAAGCCCGCTGGGGAGACGGCTTTGCCTGCCCGCACTGCGGCACGGCGGGAGAGCCGTTCCACTTTGAAAACCGCCCTGGCGTCCTGCGCTGCCGCAAGTGCCGCCAGAACACCGGGCTGACGGTGGGAACAGTGATGGAGCATAGCCACACTCCGCTGAACGTCTGGTTCTGGGCCGCTTATCTGGTCGCCAGTCAGACGCCCGGCATGTCCGCCGTGCAGTTTCAGCGGCAACTTGGTCTTTCGCGCTACGAGACGGCCTTTCAAATTCTCCACAAGCTCCGCTCGGGCATGGTGCGGCCCAACCAAGACAGGATCGGTGGACAGCCCAAGAACCATGTTGAGGTGGACGAAACCTGGGTTGGCGGGCGAACGCGTGGGGAAGGCCGTGGTGTTCACCACAAGGTTCTCGTCTCCTGTGCCATCGAGGTGCGTCATCGAAAGCCGGGCACCAAGCTCGACAACCGGAAAGACGGACGCTATGCCGGACGCGTTCGGCTCGCCGTCGTGCTCGACCGTAGCGCCGAGTCGCTCTGTGGGTTCGTCGAGAGCACCGTCGCGCCGGGATCGCTGATCGTTACTGACGATTGGAGCGGCTATGCTGGCCTCGGTAAGCGCGGCTATGAGCACTTCGCTGTTGCCGAGTGTGGTGATCCAGAGGTTGCCGAGCAATACCTGCCGATCATCCATCTGGTTTTCGCCAACCTGAAGACGTGGCTGATCGGTATCCACCACGGCGTTAGCCACCAGCACCTACAAGCCTACCTCAACGAGTTCACCTTCCGCTTCAACAGGCGGTTCTACCCGTTCAACGCCTTCCGCTCATTGCTCGGCATCGCGGGCGACACCTCTGCTCCAACCTATGCCGAGCTTTACTCGGGAGAGTGGCGGCACCCTACATGTAGCGGTCATGGGCGTTAACCGGATAGGCAAGCCAGCAAGCAACGAGAAGCCAGACGGGCGACGCTTGCCGATAAATGTCCGTGACAGCATGTAGAGCGGACCGACGCTCCCAAAGGTGCCCTCTCCAGATCGCCCATAGGGCTGCCACAGACAGCCGGAAATTCCTCGGTAGCAGCTCGTGTGACCCCAACCAGACCAAGCACCCTCACCGAGGTCGCGATGTCTCCTCCTGGCTAGAAGCTGACGTCGAAACACCTCACGACGGGCGGCCGCTTAGCGCTTGGGAGCGGACATCGGTACGCCGCGCGCCGGGGACGCTCGGCAACGCGTCTGACCGGCGCCGGCGCTCAGGCCGGCGGCACGCGGGGGTCGTCGGCGTGCAGCCAGCGGCGGCGCGCGATCAGGGCGTCGGTGCGGTTGCCCAGCGTCGCCATGTCGGCACCGGCGGAACGCCACGCGGTACGGCGCGCCGCGACGTCGTCGACGCGGTCCGCCCATTCGGGCCCGAACAGCCCTTCCAGATAGCGCCGGATGCGCTTGGCGAGGCCCGGACTGCGGCCGTTGGTCGAGACCGTCAGCGTCAGGTCGCCGCGGCGCACCACCGCGGGGACATGGACGTCGCACCACGGCTTGCGATCCTCGACGTTGACCAGGATGCCCATGGCGCGCGCCAGGCCGGCGAGCGCCGCGGCCGCGCCGTCGTCGAGCCCGGCGACCAGCAGCAGGCGCACGCCGACCAGATCGGCCGCCGTCGGCAGGCGACGCCGGAGGCGCGGGCCCGCCGCGGCGGAAAGCGCCGCGTCCGGTGTCTCGGCAAACACCGTGACATGCGCCGCGCCCGCCGCATCGAGGCCGTCGAGGCGGCGGCAAAGCGCCGGTCCGCCGCCGGCCAGCGCGACCGGCAGCCTGGCGACGTCGAGTGTCAGGGGGTACATCACTCGGCCGCCACCAGGCCGCCGGCCTGGGCGCGCGCCGCCGGGTCGACATCGCCGAGCTTCGACAAATCGAGGTTGGCGAAGGGCAGCGGCCGTTTGGCGATCTCGCCCACGGTATCGATCAGCAGTGCGACCGTCTCGCGGTAGGTGTCGAGGGCGCCACCGTTGCGCGCGGCGGCCTCATGCGTGGTCACCGCGTCGATCGCGTAGAGCACCTCGCCCTCGTCGGCATACGACCCGCGCGCCTGGGCGGCCAGTTCGTCGGCGCCCTGCGCGTCGTCGGTCGCCACCGCGACACGGAGCAGCAGGCGCCGCGACGCGTACGCCAGGGCGTCGCGGCCGCCCGCGATGGCGGCTGAACGGCTTTGCGCAGCGATCGCCCGGTCGAGGGTGATCAGCGCGTCGTCGGCGAGGTCGCGGTAGAGATTGTCGAGCGCGAAGCCGGCGGCGCACTCACCGTGGGCGATCGACGGCGGCTCGAACCACTCGGAATGGCCCCAGTCGATGTAGACGTCCTTGTCCTCGGTCGAGAGCGTGCCCTCGAGCGGCGCGAGCAGCTCGGCGAGCCCTGCCTTGCCGAGCCGGGTGGCCCAACCGCGCACGCTTTCCGCGCCCTCTCTGTCGGCGGCGTAACCGTCGAGGAACAGCTTGAGCGCCTGCTTGGCGTGGCGCGCCGGAACGATCGGCCCGCGCAGGCCGATGGCGCCCGCCTCGCGCGCATTGCCGCCGATGTAGATCTGGTAATGCGGCGCGTTGCGGCCGGCGATCTTCTTGCCCATGCCGCGGAAGCCGAAGTCGGCGACATGGTGCATGCCACAGGAATTCTGGCAGCCCGAGAGGCGCACCGTGAGTCCCGGCAGGGGCGCGTAGTTGGTGACGTCGGCGACGATCTCGCGGGCGAAGTCCTGCGAATTGGTGATGCCGATGCGGCAGCTCGTCGTGCCCGGGCAGGAGACCACGTCGGCCACGTCGCCGACGTTGTCCTCGACCGGCACGCCGAGGCCGCGCACCGCGTCGACGACGTCGCCGACCAGTTGGGCGTCGATGCCGAGGATGGCGATGTTCTGTTCGCGCGTCGTGCGCAGGCCCTCGGCGGCGTAGCGCCCGGCGATGTCGGCGAGGCCGTCGAGCTGGTCGGCGGACAAGAGCCCGAGCGGCAAGTTGGCGACCACGCTCATCCGCCCGTTGTGCTGCGAGACGACGCCGCCGGGCGATTTGGGCTCGGGCGCGTCGGTCGGCTGGCGCCACGTCTGCGGCTGCCAGGGGCGCTGGGGCAGCGCCTTGGCGCGCGCGAATTCCTCGGCGAACAATTCGCGGAACTTCTCCTCGCCGAAGCGCTTGACCAGGTACTTGATGCGTGCGGCGTTGCGGTTCTTGCGGTTCGAATAGCGCTGGTGGAGCCGGACCAGCGCCTCGAGCACGGCCGGCAGCTCGTCCTCGGTGGCGAAGTCGGCGAGCTCGACCGCGGTGAACGGGACGCCGCCCAGGCCGCCACCGCCGTAGACCACAAAGCCCTTGCGGCCGTCCTTCTCGGTCGCGACCAGGCCGAGGTCGTGGATCGACGACGCGCCGCAGTCGGTCGCGCAGCCCGACACCGAGATCTTGAACTTGCGCGGCATATGCTGGACCAGCGGATTGCGGATCCAGCTGCGCGCCAGCTCGTCGGCGACCTTGCCGGCGTCGACGTGCTCGCGCGGGCAGACGCCCGAAAGTGCGCAGGACGAGATGTTGCGAACCGTGTTGCCGCAGGCCTCGCGCGTCGTCAGCCCGGCCTCGTCGAGCTCGGCCAGCATGGCCGGCGCGTCGTCGAGCGGCACGTAATAGATCTGGAAGTCCTGGCGCGTCGTCACATGCGCATCGCCCTTGGCAAAAGTCCGCGTGACATGGGCCACCTTGCGCGCCCATTCGGGCGACAGCAGCCCGCCGGGCACCTTGATGCGGACCATCTGGACACCCGGCTGGCGCTGGCCATAAACGCCGAAGCGCAGCCTAAACGCGGTGAACTTCTCGTCGTCCCAGTCGCCCGCGCGGTAGGCGTCGAGCGCGTCGCGGAATTCGACGACGTCGGCGGTGCGCGCGAGCGGCTCGGGCGCGGCGCCATTGGGAGTCGGAGTGGGAGTGGGAGCGATGGCGTCGAGCGGCATGGCGACCTCCTGGCGGGTCCATCACGTTGCTGGGCCCACGGAGATCGCTCTCCGTGGCGCTTTAGCGTTTGGTGTCGCGGCGCAAGCTGCCCATCAAATCCCGCGGGTCCTAAGTGGATTGCCCACCCTCGAGGCCGGACCGGGCCATAAAAAAACTCCGCCGCAGCTGAGCTGGACGGAGCGCCGTCATCGCTTTAGCTGCATTTGTATCGCGCCCGCAATCTGGTTTTCAAATCGGCGCGTGGGAGATATTTAATATCGGAACCAAGCCACCTGTCAATCGTGATTCTGCATGGGTGCCATGCATTTTTGGTGACGCAAAGCCACAAGTGGCTTTGCTTCGCTCATTCGCTGCGCAGGCCATTCTTCATCCCACAAGGACTGGCCGAACGGTCGGCGGCCTGCGGTCGCAGGCTGTGACGGCCAAATCGCCCCCGTCGATTCGGCGGAAACGGGTACAATGAGGCGCAATGCGCGAGCCAAACGCGAGTTCATGCATGACGCGGCGTAACTCACCGATTGAAGGTTCATCCCGCAGGCGATGGCGGGACCGCCTCGCTGTCGCACTGATTGGTCTCATTTGCGGCGCCACCGTTGCACTCGGCGACGAGGCGCGTGACAGCACAACCGTGACATTCCCGAGCGCCTGGACGATCGACGCGACGCAGATTTCCGCCGAGCTGTTCGTTCCCGACGGCGACGGGCCGTTCCCTGCCCTCGTCCTGCTGCACGGCAGTAGTGGGATCGGGGAAGAAAATTACATTTGGGCCGCTCGGTTCCGCAGCATGGGTTACGTGGCGTTGGTCGTCGATTCGCTCGGTTCGCGCGGTATCGAAAAGCACCCCAAACAGCCATACGTGCACCTCCAATTCGGTGATGCATATGGAGCCCTGGCGTATCTGCAACGCCAACCCTTCGCCGACGAGAATCGGATAGGGGTCATCGGCTGGTCGCATGGGGGATATGCGGTGCTCCACGCGGCCCGGGTTAACGGGCGGATTTCGCGGATCTTCGCGCGGCGTGTCGGGCGTTTCCGCGCGGCCGTTGCGTTGTACCCCTATTGCGGCGGTACCGACGTGTTCGACATCCCGATCCTAATCCTGATCGGCGAAGCGGACGATTGGTCGCCGGCGAGCATGTGCGTAACTTTGGCGCGTGCTGCTGCACAAATGGGCTCGCCCTTAGCGGTAGACGTCGTGGTCTATCCCGAAGCGGCCCACGGTTTCGACAGTGAGGTTACCGATGACCCGGCCCAGGTCGCCGCGTGAGCGGAGGAGTATCCCGACATCGTCGCCGTGCCGGGCGGCTTACGCTACCTCGGCCACCTCATCAAGTACGACGCCAAGGCTACCGCCGACGCGATCGGTCGCGTCGAGGCGTTCCTTGCGGAACATCTGGGGCGCGGTTCAGACGATTAGTCGGCCGCCTCGGGCGGCCACAGGCGGGCCATCAGGGTGTCGGCGCGGGCGAGGCGGCCGGCGAGCCGCTCGCGGGTCATCTCCTGGTTGGGCGAATCGTCCTTGAGCCAATAGCGCAGCGTCGCGACGAACAGGGCGGTCAGGCCGATCTCCTCGAGCTGGCGGCGCCGGCCGCCGGCATCCAAGCCGGTGGCGTCGCGCAGCCACTGCACCGTGCGCGACAAATCGAAGACCATCGGCACCCAGTGGTGCGGGTGCGGCGGGTGCATCTTGGCGGCCAGCATCTCGCCGGTGACGCGCTTGTGGCCCGCGAGCGCGTCGAACCAGCGCATCATCACCAGATGCAGCCGGTTCTCGGCGGCCAGCTTGGCGAAGCCCCGGGGCGGCGGCGCCAGCATGGCCTTCGTCGCGCGGCCGAACCAGGCGTTGGCGACGGCGTCGAGGTCGCGGTAGTGCGCATGGACCTCGGTCAGCTTGACGCCGAGCCGTTCCGCGACGATGCGCAGGCGCACGCTGCCCCAGCCGGCCTGCTCGGCCAGCGCGATGGCCTCGTCGACGATGCGGTCTTCCAGCTTTGTTGTTTTGCGCGCCATCGGGCGTCTCCACCCGCCATGATAGGCGTTTGGCGCGCGCCCGTCAGCCCTTGCGCGCGAGCGCCAGGCCGAGCCCGGCGCCGATCAGGATCGTGCCGGTGATGCGGCCGCGGATGCGCGCGCGCCGCGCGTCGGCGAGCCAGACCCGCGCGCGGCTCGCGAGCAGCGCGTAGGAGCCGTCGAAGATCAGCGCGATGACGACGAAGGTGACGCTGAGCGTCACCATCTGCGGCACCGGCGGCAGCGCGGGGTCGATGAACTGCGGGAAGAAGGCGGCGTAGAACAACAGCGTCTTTGGGTTGGTCGCCGAGACGATGAAGCCCTGCCAGAAGCAGGCGCGGCCCGAGATGGCCGGGGCCGACGCGTCGCCCGGCGCCGGCGGCCTGGCGCGCAGTTCGGTGACGCCGAGATAGACCAGATAGGCGACGCCGGCCCAACGCAAGACCTCGAACCACTGCGACAGGAACAGCAACAGCGAGGTCATGCCGATGCAGGTGACGGCGAGCTGGATCATCTGGCAGACGTTGGTGCCGGCGACCGTCAGCAATGCGTGGCGCGCGCCGTGGCTCAGGCTATGCGCGACGATCAGCATGACGTTCGGCCCCGGCACGATGATCAGCACCGCGCTGGCGACGACGAAGGCGAGATAGAGCTCGAGGTTCATGGCCGGGCCTCCTCGGCCTGGAGCCTACAACGCGGCGAAGCCGCGGGCGAGGTCGGCCTTGAGGTCGGCGGTGTCCTCGAGGCCGACCGAGAGCCGCAGCATGCCGTCGCCGATGCCGATCTCGGCGCGTTCCTCGGGCTTGAGGCGCTGGTGCGTCGTCGTCGCCGGGTGGGTGATCAGCGTCTTGGCGTCGCCCAGGTTGTTCGAGATGTCGATCAGCTCGAGCGCCTTCAGGAAACGGAACGCGGCGTCCCTGCCGCCCGGCACGACGAACGAGACGACCGAGCCGCCATGCGCCATCTGGCGCTTGCACAAGGCGTGCTGGGGGTGGCTCTCGAGGCTCGGGTGCAGCACGCGCTCGACCGAGTTGACGGTCTCCAGGTGGCGCGCGATGTCGAGCGTGTTGTCGCACATGCGCCAGAGGCGCAACTCGAGCGTCTCGAGCCCCTTGAGCATGACCCAGGCGTTGAACGGCGAAAGGCTCGGCCCGGTGTGGCGCATCAGCGGCATCAGCTCGTCGGTGTAGAACGCCTTCGTGCCGAGGATCGCGCCGCCCATGCAGCGGCCCTGGCCGTCGATGTGCTTGGTCGCCGAATAGACCACGACGTCGGCGCCGAGTTCGAACGAGCGCTGCAGCACGGGTGTCGCGAAGACGTTGTCGAGGACCACCCGCGCGCCGGCGTCGTGGGTGATCTCGGCCACCGCGGCGACGTCGATCAGCTCGGTCGTCGGGTTGGCCGGCGTCTCGAAGAAGACGGCCTTGGTCTCGGGCCGCATCGCCGCGCGCCACTGGTCGAGATCGGCGCCGTCGACGAAAGTGGTCGCGATGCCATAGCGCGGCAACAGCTCCGAGATGATGTAGTGGCACGAGCCGAACAGCACCTTCGAGGCGACCACGTGGTCGCCGGCGCGCAGCATGCTCATCAGCGCGGTGAACACCGCGGCCATGCCGGTCGCTGTCGCGAAGCACGCCTCGGCGCCGTCCAGCAGCGCCAGCCGGCGCTCGAACATCGCCACCGTCGGGTTGCCGTAGCGCGAATAGATGAAGCCGTCGTCCTCGCCCTTGAAGCGCGCCGCGGCGGTCTCGGGCGAATCGTAGACGAAGCCGGAATTGAGGAACATCGCCTCGGCGGTCTCGCCGAACCCTGAGCGCCGCGTGCCGCCGCGCACCATGCGCGTGCGCGGGCCCCAGCTCTCCTCGCGTGCCTCGATACTCTCGGTCATGGCATCCTCCCCCGGGCCCGGGGCCCGGAAAACAATAACACCGCCGCGGCCAAGCCGGGCGGTGTGCCGTCGCTTTAGCCGTATTTTTAAAGCGCCCGCAAGCTGATATTCAAATCGGCGCTAAGGGGCGGGACTCTACCCGCGTGGCGCGGCCTGTCAAGCCATCTCTCGGGGCGGTGGCGGGGAAGGTCACCGAGATCGTCGGCGACAACAAGGCCTACCTGACCGTCGACATCGACTGCCTCGACCCGGCCTTCGCGCCGGGCACCGGCACGCCGGTCTGCGGCGGCCTGAGTACCTGGCAGGCGCAGACGGCCATCCGCGGCCTGGTCGACATCGACTTTGTCGCCATGGACCTGGTCGAGGTGGCGCCGGCCTACGACGTCGGCGAGGTGACGTCGCTCGCCGGCGCCTCGCTGCTGCTGGATTACTTCTGCCTGCGCTCGGCGCGCAAGAGACGATCGGCGTAATGCGTGACGCACCGATCAAGCCGCGCCCGGGCCAAAACCGATCCCCAGCGCCGGCGATGCCTTCGCGCTCGACGCCGAACCGGCCCCACCAAGCGCCCCAAGGCGCAAGCGGCACGCAACCGACCACCCCATTTCCCATCTATCAAGCCCAATCTATCGGGTCGTAAATGTTATGGGGTCAGACTCCTTTTTTAACTAATGTCATGAAATGATAATAAAAGTGTCTGACCCCATTATTAGAAATACGGCCCGAGGGGGCTATGGCCGCTGGGCTGCTGGGCTGCCGGGTAGGGGCGGCCGCGATGGCCGTTAAAACAGCCCGGTGATCTTGCCGTTGGCGTCGACCGCGATCGAGTTCGCGGCGGGCACGCGCGGCAGGCCCGGCATGGTCATGATGTCGCCGCAGATCGCGACCAGGAACTCGGCGCCGGCCGAGACGCGCACCTCGCGCACCGGCACGACGAAATCGACCGGCGCACCCTTGAGCGTGGGATCGGACGAGAACGAGTACTGGGTCTTGGCCATGCACACCGGGAATTGGCCGAAACCTAAGTCCTGCAACAGGTCGATCTGGTCGCGCACGCGCTTGTCGGCAACCACGACGTCGGCGCCGTAGACGCTCTCGGCGACGGTGCGGATCTTGTCCCACAGCGGCATGTCGTCGGGGTAGAGCAACTTGAAGTCGCTCGGTTTCGTCTCGATGGTACGCACCACGGTGTCGGCGAGATCGAGCGCGCCCTGGCCGCCCTGCGCCCAGTGGTCGGACTGCACCGCCTCGACGCTGATTTCCTTGCAGCGCGCCAGCACCAAGTCGACCTCGGCCTGGGTGTCGGCAGAGAAGGTGTTGATCGCGACGACGACCTCGACGCCGAACTTGCGCAGGTTGGCGATGTGGCGCTCGAGGTTGGCGAGGCCGCCGCCGAGCGCCTCGAGGTTCTCGCTCGTGAGGTCCCCCTTGGCGACACCGCCGTGCATCTTGAGCGCCCGGATGGTCGCGACGATGACCACGCAGTCGGGCGTGAGCCCCGCCTTGCGGCACTTGATGTCGAAGAACTTCTCGGCGCCCAGGTCGGCGCCGAAGCCGGCCTCGGTGACGCAGTAGTCGACCAGTTTCAGCGCCGTCGTGGTCGCCAGCACCGAGTTGCAGCCATGCGCGATGTTGGCGAACGGACCGCCGTGGATGAACGCTGGGTTGTGCTCGAGCGTCTGAACCAGATTGGGCGCCAGCGCGTCCTTCAGGAGCGCCGTCATCGGGCCCTGCGCCTTGAGTTCCGCGGCGCGTACCGGCGTGCGGTCGCGCGTGTAGCCGACGATGATATTGCCGAGGCGGGTTTGCAGGTCGTCGAGGTCGCGCGCCAGGCAGAAGATCGCCATGACCTCGGAGGCGACCGTGATGTCGAAGCCGTCCTCGCGCGGATAGCCGTTGGCGACGCCGCCCAGCGAGTTGGTGATCGTGCGCAGCGCGCGCTCGTTCATGTCCATGGCGCGGCGCCAGGTGATGCGTCGCGAATCGAGGCCGAGCTCGTTGCCCCAGTACATGTGGTTGTCGATCAACGCGGCGAGCAGATTGTTCGCCGTGCCGATGGCGTGCAGGTCGCCGGTGAAGTGGAGGTTGATGTCCTCCATCGGCACGACCTGGGCATAGCCGCCGCCGGCCGCGCCGCCCTTGACGCCGAAGCACGGGCCGAGACTCGGCTCTCGCAGGCAGATCATCGCGCGTCTGCCGCGTGCGTTGAGCGCGTCGCCGAGACCCACCGTGGTCGTCGTCTTGCCCTCGCCGGCCGGCGTCGGCGTGATCGCGGTGACCAGGATCAGCTTGCCGTCGGGCTTGTCGTCCAGCGATTTGACGTAGTCGAGCGAGACCTTCGCCTTGTAGTGGCCGTAGGGCTCGAGATGCGTCGCCTCGATGCCCAGCTTGTCCTCGGCGATTTCGACGATCGGCCGCATCTCGGCCGCCTGGGCGATTTCGATGTCGGATTTCGGATTGGTGTGTTGATCGGTGGCCATGGTGTCTTCTGTTCCCGCTCGCTTAAGTGGCTCGGCACGATGGCGTCGAACGCGCGGTCAAAATCACCGCCTCGCCCGGCAATCGCGCTGCCGGCTTCGCGCCCTATACCTGACGGCAGACAAACAATGACCGGTCGCCGTGGCGGCACGTCTTCGCGCCACGTGGACCGGCTTACGGACGCTCGAAAAAAAGCCGCCGAACCGTAGCGGTTTGCGGCGTTCGGGGCAACGGGTATTCACGCAGTTTTGAACACCGCGAACCGCGGATTCGATGTCCCGCCCGTGGCCTAAGAAAAAGGGGCACCGGGCGTATGGCCCGGTGCCCCGACGTCAAGGCATGGCGTTGGCGCCGCTCTAGTCGGAGTCGCCCAACGCCTTTCTTATGGATTCGTCATCTCCATGTTTGGCCATCTCGTCGCGATAGGTGGCGTTTTCGTGCTTGACCTGCCAGACGTGCCAGAGAAGCCAAAGGACGACGGCGACCGCAGCCATGAGGCCTTCGGATCCGACAAACGGATATATATACGTGACGTCGGCCAGGTCGACGGCCCAGGTTTCGATCGGTGTGGTTGACATGATCTATCTCCTTTATCCGATATCCGTTGGCCGTGCTCAGGCGCGTGCTTCGCGGACACCCGCGAGAACGTCGGCGCGGGCCTGATCGGCTTCCTGGTTGGAGCCGAAGTCGAGGCCCAGGAGCTCGATCTCCTTTGGAATGCGCAGCAAATCCATGCTCGCGAGGATCTTAGCGAGAATCCAGGCGGGAATGAATCCGAGCACCCAGAACATGATGATCGCGCCGGCGAACTGACCGACCGGGTTGATCGCGGCGAAGCCGTCGTAAGGCGATGACGGATGCCCCCAGAGCACGAAGCCGGCGATGACCACGCCGAAGAACCCGGCATAGCCGTGAACCGCGACCGCGCCGACCGCGTCGTCGACCTTGAACGTCCGCTCGACCCAGAAGTGCAGCTTGTACATGAACGCAGTGCCAATGCCGCCGATGATCAGCGCCTGGATCGGGTGGTAGAGATCGTTGCCGGCCGACGCCGCAATGATCCCGGCGAGACCGCCCGAGTAGGTCCAGAAGGCATCCCCCTTGGACATCATATAGCCCACCAGCATGCCGCCAGAGAGCGACATCAGGAAGTTTACCGTGATCGCCGAAAGCGTGGTTGGCGTCAGGTAAATGGTGGTCCCCGTCTGGGTGGCGCCGGTTATCAGGCCGTCGATATACCCGGTGGTCGCAAGCGGCACGTTACACGCCACGTAGAAGCCCCAGAAGCCGGTATAGATCAGGAACAGCCCGATACATACCAGCCAGGGATTGTGGGGCCGGATGTCGCGCGGCGTGCCGTCGGCGGCGAACTTGCCGAGACGGGGGCCGAGCACCACCAGAATGCCGAGGGCGGTGCCGCCGGCGATGGCGTGGATGACGCCCGAGGCATAGGCGTCGTGATAGCCCAACTTCTCGACCATCCAGCCGCTGTAGCTCCAGCCCCAGGCGGCGTCAATCGACCAGGTGACCGAGCCGATGAGGATGGCGAAGAGCCAGAAGGCGAAGGAGCGAATGCGCTCGATAACCGCGCCCGAGACGATCGAGGCGGCGGTCCAGGCGAACAGCAGGAAGGCGGCCCAGAAGACGCCGGTGATGCGGCCTCCAAGTCCGTCTGCGCCCAGGTTCGGTCCCATTTCCTGGCTCCAGGGATAGGAGGCCACGGCGAAATCGAAATCCCCACCCGGATGGCCGATGCCACCGGTGATGCCCGGGCCGCCCGCGAACGCCCAATAGATCCACCAGCCGAAGAAGAACCAGGTGACGGTGACCAGCGGGATCAACATCGAATTCTTCATCAGCGTGTGCATGTGGTTTCTGCGCCGGCTCGCGCCCACCTCGTACATGCAGAACCCGACGTGAATCAGGAACATCAGCGCGACGGTAATCCAGTAGTAGAACTCGGTGAATATGATAGTTAACGCACCAACATCGGTATCCATGCTTCAACCCCCTTATGATTCTGACCGCATGGCGGGAGGGATCGGTCCGTGCGTGACCTCGGCGCCGCGTCGTTGGCAGACCGTTGGCAATGTTGACGCTAATTCGCGAAACCACGACATATAGTGTCTACCAGCCGCCACATGACATATATCCCGTATGCCGGTCGATCCGCAAGGATTTTATCAACGGCCGATCGAGGCTGCTTGACCCTCCCTTGGTCCGGTAAGCCCGGACTTTTCAGTGGCCATTGAAGCCCGCAACTAGGCCGGGGTCAAGCGCCAGTTGGCGTCGTGTGGTCAATTAATTCCTATTGCGGCCAGACCCTTAGGTCTGTCGTTGACCTCTAAACCCCCGAATTCTAAGGTTTTTGGCCTCTCGAATTGGTATGGTGGGGCATGGCTGACGAACCCGGCAAAACGCGCCTGCGCGACGAATTTCTCGGCTGGCAGTGCCGCGTGCGTCAGCACGCCATGCGCCAGTACGGCGGGCGGCCGTCGCCCGGCATGCGCCCGCGCGTCACGCGCCTCGACGGCGCCGAGATCGCGCCGGCCATGACTGTGCTGCTGATCGAGGCCGAGCCCGAAGAGACCACCGCCATGTGTCGCCACATCGTCAAGCGGACGCACGAGCCGGAACGCCGCTACCAGGACGCGCTCGATCTGCTCTCGGCCGCGCATTTCCAGAACGCGGGGCATTTCTCGGAGGTCTTGACGGCGCTCGTCGCGGCCGGCGCGCCGATCGCCGCCGAGCGCGCTTGCATCCTCGAGTTCGAGCAGTTCAGCCAGCGCTGGCGTTTCGCCTGCGCGGTCGCCGCGCTCGACGCCGACGACCCGGCCTACCAGGCGACCTATTGGCACAACCACATGTTCAACCCGGCCATACCGGCCGCCATCCGCGTGCTCGCCTTGACGCCGGATTGGGACGAAGTGTCAGCCACGCCGCCTGTCTAGAGCACAATCCGATCAATCGGATTGTGCCAGCCCGCGCCAATTTAATTGGGACAAGAGGAGGGCCGCCGACCGTTCGGCCAGTCCTTGTGGGATAAAGATTGGCCTGCGCGGCGATTGAGCGCAGGTGATCTTTGCGCAGCAAAGATGACCGGATCAAAAACTCTAACCGCCGGCTCAGAAATAGTCGCGGTCGGGCTGGCTCGCCTTGCGTTTGGCGATGAATTCCCGCAGCGCCTCGTCGATCGCCGGGTCGAGCCCCGGGTCCTGGTAGGTCTCGAGCAGACGCTTCCATTCCCGGTTGGCGCGCTCGGCCGCGTCGAGCCCGCCTTCGGCGTGCCACTGCTCATAGGAGTTGCTGTCGGCGCTGGCCGATTGATAGAAGGCGGTCTCGAAATTGGCCTGGGTGTGCGCCGAGCCCAGGAAGTGGCTGGCCGGACCGACCGCCTGGATGGCGTCGAGCGCGAGCGCGTTCTCCGACAAATCGATGCCTTCGAAGAAGTTCTGCACCTTGCCGCAGACGTCGGCATCGATGATCGTCTTCTCATAGCCCGTGCACAGACCGCCCTCGAGCCAGCCGGTCGCGTGGTTGATGACGTTGGCGCCGGCGAACATCGCCATCAACAGACCCCAGGTGCCCTCCTGCTCGGCCTGGCCGTCGGGCAGCTTCGAGGCCGATAGCGAACCGACCGTGTGCAGCGGCACGCCGAGGCGGCGCGCCAACTGGCCCGACGCGAGCACCATCTTTGCGGCCTCCGGCGTGCCGAAGGTCGGCGCGCCCGACTGCATCGAGATCGTGCTCGCGAAGCTGCCCATCAGGCACGGCGCGCCGGGGTTGATCAGCTGGACCAGCGCCAGGCTCGCCAACGCCTCGGCGAGCACCTGGGTCAGCGTGCCGGCGACCGTGCAGGGGCTCATCGCGCCGGCCAGCGTCCACGGCGTGCAGGCGACCGCCTGGTTGTTGCGCGCGTATACCTTGAGCGCGCCAGACATGTTCACGTCGAGCACCAGCGGCGCGTTGGTGTTGCTGACCGCATACAGGCAGACGTTGTCGCGGACGAAGTCCTCGCCGAACAGGAGCTTCGCCATGTCGACCGAATCCTGGGCGCGCTCCGCGCCGATCAGCGCGCCGTAGAAGGCGCGGTCCGAATAGCGGATGTGGGCGTAGAGCATGTCGAAATGCCGCTTGTTGGCCGGCAGGTCGACCGGCTCGCAGACGACGCCGCCCGAGTGGTGGAGCCAGGGGATCATCTGGTGGATCTTGACCAGCTTGCGGAAGTCCTCGTGCGTCGCGTAGCGCCGCCCGTCATCGAGGTTGTGCACGAAGGGCGGCCCCCAGGACGGGCACAGCACCGTATTGGCGCCGCCGATCGCGACGTTGTTCGCCGGGTTGCGCGCGTGCTGGACGAATTCCGCGGGCGCGGTCGCCTGTATCAGCTGGCGGCACATGCCCGGCTCGAAGCGCACCCGCTCGCCTTTGACATCGGCCCCGGCGCTCCGGAAGATGTCGAGGATCTCGGGGTCGCCGGTGAACTCCATGCCGGTCTCCTTCAAGAGGACATCGGCGTTGTGTTCGATCAGACCCAAGCCCTCTTCGTCGAGCACGTCATAGGTGCCGAGCTTGCGCGTGATGTAGGGCGCCCGCACCGCGCTCCGGTCCGCGCGCGCCGCGATCCGGCTGGCCCGGCCCCGCCGGCCGCTCGTCTTGGTGCGCTTCCCTGAATCGGTCATGGCCAATCTCCCGGCGTCATCATGCGCCCGGCGCGTCGCGCGGCAAATCGTTATCGGGGTCGTAGGGCGCGACCTCGAGCACCCGCGCCGCGATCTCCCGGCCGAGAACCAGCACCGACAGGTCGGCTGTCTCGGTGCCCGGCGTCAGATAGGCGAGCGCGAGCGAGACGCCCGTGCGGTGCCCGATCGCCGCCGAGGTCACCATGCCGACCGGCTCGCCGCCTTGCAGCACGGTATGGTTGGCGAAAGGATAGGCACCGGCGTTCAGCTCGAGCAGCGCCATGCGCCAGGCGTCGCCCGACGCAGCGCGCGCCAGCATGGCGTCGCGGCCGACGAAGTCGCGGCCGTCGGGCTTGACCAGGTAGCCGAGACCCGCCTCGAGCGGCGTCCGCTCGGTGGTCAGGTCGCTGCCCCAACCGCCATAACCCTTCTCCAATCGCATGGCATTGAGAGCATAGACACCGAACGGGCGGATGCCCATTGGCCCGCCCGCCGCCATCAGCGCGTCGTAAAGCCTCGCAAGCTCGCCGAGCCCGGCGTGCAGCTCCCAGCCCAGCTCGCCGGCGTAGGAGATGCGCAGCGCGCGCAGCGCAACGCCGGCAACCGCAATCTCCCGCGCCGACAGCCAGGGGAAGGCGGCGTTGCCGAAATCGGCGTCGGCGAGACCGGCGAGGACCGCGCGGGATTTCGGCCCGACCACCGCGAGGATGCCGACATCCTCGGTCCGGTTGGCGATCTCGACGCCGTCGAAGTCGCCGGACCGGGCGCGCAACAGGTCCTCGTCGTGCCGTTCGGCGGCCGCCGCGCTGGTCAGATAGAAGCGGTCCTCGGCGAGCCGCGTGACGGTGAACTCCGAGGCGACGCCGCCGGCCGGCGTCAGCGCGTGAGTCAGGCCGATGCGGCCGGGCCTCGAGGGCGGCCGGTTGGCGCCGAGCGTCTCGAGAAAGGCGGCGGCGTCGGGCCCGGAGACGTCGAACTTGGCGAACGCCGAGAGATCGGCGATGCCGACCGCGTCGCGCACCGCCAGGCACTCCTCGGCCACCGCGTCGAGCCAGGCGGGCCGGTCGAAGGTGAGCGGCGCCGCGGCATCGTCGCCGGCGCGGGCGAACCAGTTGGGCCGCTCCCAGCCATAGGCGCAGCCGAACACCGCGCCGGCCATGGCCTGGGCGTCGTAGACCGGCGTCACGCGCTTGGGGCGTCCGGCCTCGCGCTCCTCGTAGGGGTAGTGGACGGCGAACTGCAGGCCGAAACACTCGACCGCCTTGTCGAGGCGGTAGGCGCGGTCGGCGTAGTTGCCGAAGCGGCGCGCATCGATCGCCAGCGCGTCGCTCGGCGGCCCTCCGCCCGCCATCCATTCGGCGAGGAACTTGCCGGCGCCGCCGCCTTCCATCACGCCCATGCTCGAGCCGGTCAGCAGCCAGGCGTTGGTCAGCCCGAAGGCCGGGCCGATCAGCGGGTTGGCGTCGGGCGTGAAGGTGATCGGGCCGTTGACGATGGTCTTGATACCGGCCTCGGCGAGCGCCGGCACGCGGTCCATGGCCTTGGCGACGATGTGCTCGATGCGGTCCAGGTCGGGCGGCAGCAGCTCCTTGCCGAAACCGGCCGGCACGCCGTCGACCGACCACGGCTGGGCGGCCTTCTCGTATGGGCCGACGATATAGCCGTCGCGCTCCTGACGCAGGTACCAGCTCTCCTCGGGGTCGCGGATGATCGGCAACTCGGCGGCGCCGGCGGCGATGCGCTCGGCGATCGGCGCGACGCGATCGGTCACGACGTATTGGTGCAGCATCGGCACGACCGGCAGATCGATACCCATCATGGCGCCGATCTCGCGGCACCAGGTGCCCGCCGCGTTGACGACGTGCTCGGTGCGGATGGTTCCGCCGCGCGTCGCGACGAGCCACTCGCCCGATGGCGCGCGGCCGATCGCCTCGACCGGGTTGTTACGGTAGATCTCGGCGCCGGCCGCGCGCGCGCCGGCGGCCATCGCGTTGGTCGCGAGCGACGGATCGACATGGCCGTCATCGGGCTCCCAGATCGCGCCCACAAGGCCCTCGGTCCGGCACAGCGGATAGATCTCGGCGAGTTCGCCGGGCGAGAGGATATGGAAATCGTGGCCGACGAACCGGCCGAGGCCCTGGACCTGGCGGAACTCGGCCAAGCGGTCCGCCGAACGCGTCACGCGCAACGCGCCCGAGGCGTGGAAGCCGGTTGCGAGGCCTGTTTCCCCGGGCAAAATATCGCGGTAAAGGCGCGCCGAGTGCGCGCGCATCGCCATGATCGTCGGGTCGTGGGCGAAATGCGTGCACAGGCCGGCGGCGTGCCAGGTCGAACCCGAGGTCAGCTCGTCCTTGTCGACCAGCACGACGTCGCGCCAGCCGAGCTTGGTCAGGTGATAGAGAGCCGAGACACCCATCACGCCGCCGCCGACGATGACCACCCGTGCCTCGGTCTTCATGGCGTCGCTCCGCGCGTGCGGATGCCATCGGGATCGTAGGGCGGGCGCGGCAAGGGCGACAAGGCGAAGCGTTCGCCCGCGACGCCGATCTCGTAACGCCCCTCGAAGGCCACCGCCCGGTCGTCGCCGGGCCGCGTCTCGACATAGCCGAGGCACAGCGCGAGATCGGTGCGCAAGCCACGGGCGCCCGACGTCGTCCGCCCGACCAGGCGGCCGTCGCGGTAGATCGGCTCGTCGTGCAGCAGCAGCGGATGGGCGCCCGCGACCGCGAGCAGCAGCAGGCGGCGCGCGAGGCCCGCGTCGCGCCGCGCGCTGAGCGCCTCGCGGCCGAGGAAACCGCCCGGCTTGTCCCAGGCGACGGCGAAGCCGAGACCGGCCTCGAGCGGCGTGTCATCGGGGCCGATGTCGTGGCCCCAGTGGCGGAAGCCTTTCTCTATGCGGCAGGCGTCGAGGCAGTAATGGCCAGCATGCGCCAGGCCGTGCGGCGCGCCGGCCCCGGCCAGCGCGGCGTGGACACGCTCGGCGTGTTCGACCGGCATCGAGAGCTCCCAGCCGAGTTCACCGACGAAACTGACACGCGTCGCCCAGACCGGTGCGGTGGCGATCTCGAGGTCTTGCGCGGTCGAGAACGGGAAGGCGGCGTTCGACAGATCGGCGCCCGTGAGCGCCTCGAGCAGCGCCCGCGCCGCGGGGCCCATGACGCCGATGACGGCCTCGGCCTCGGTCGCGTCGACGATTGCCGTGTCGTCACCGCGCTGGTCGCGCGAGCGCGTCATCCAGGCCAGGTCCTTCCAGCGCGTCGCGGCGCCGCTGATGACCCGGAAGTCGGTCTCGCCGCGGCGCGTGACGGTCACGTCGGCCTCGATGCCGCCGTGGCGGTTGAGCATCTGCGAGTAGACCACGTGTCCCGCTTCGACGTCGACGTCGTTGGCCGAGAGATGCTGCAGCAGCGCGAGCGCGTCCCGCCCGGTCACGTCGATCTTGGTGAACGGCGTCAGTTCGAGAAGCGCGACGCGGTCGCGCAGCGCCTCGGCCTCGCGCCGCGCCGGTCGCCACCAGCCCTGATCGCCGTAGCTGTAGGCGATATCGCGCTCGGCCGGCGTCGCGGCGAACCACAGCGGCCGTTCCCAGCCGCCGGCCGGCGCGCCGAACACGGCGCCGGCCTCGGCGAATACCTGGTGCAGCGGCGAGCGCCGGATGTCCCGCCCGGTCTGGTACCGCTTGTAGGGCCAGTGCATGGCGAACTGGTCGCCGACCGCCTCCTGAACCCGCGCGGACAAAAAAGTATCGTCCACCGACTGGTGGTCGAAGCGCGCGACGTCGACTTCCCACAGATCCATCGGCGGCTCGCCGCCAGCGATCCATTCGGCCATCGCCTTGCCGACGCCGGCCGACGACATCATGCCGATCGAGTTGAACCCGGCGGCGACGTAGAAGCCCTTGAGGAACGGCGATTCGCCCATCGCCTGACGGGTGTCGGGCGTGAAGCCCTCGGGGCCGTTCATCAGGCGCTGAATTCCGGCGTGCTCGAGCGCCGGGACGCGGTGCAGCCCGGCGCTCATGAACGGCTCGAACTGGTCCCAGTCCTCGGCGAACTCGATAAACGGCCGCTCTCCGCCGGGACCGTCGGCATCCCACGGCTTGGCGTTGGGCTCGAAGCCGCCGAGCACCAGCTTGCCGGCATCGGCCTTGAGGTAGATGCCGGCGTCGAGGTCGCGGACGATCGGGAAGGGTTCGGCGAGATCGGCGATCGGCTCGGTCACGACGTACATGTGCTCGACCGCCTGGACCGGCACCGGCACGCCGGCCATGGCGCCGACCGCGCGGCTCCACACGCCGGCGCAGTTGACGACCGCCGCGCAGCGCACCGTCTCGCCGCTGGTCAGGCGCACCGCGCGCACCGCGCCGTTCTCGACCTCGATGCTGGCGCATCCGACGCCCTCGCGGATGCGCACGCCGCCCGCCCGCGCACCCTTGGCGTAAGCCATGCAGATGTCGACCGGGTTGGCCTGGCCATCGGCCGCGACCCAGAGCGCGCCAGCGAGGTCGTCGATGCGCAGCCCGGGCAGCTTCGACGCGATCTCATGGGCGTCCAAGACGCCGACCTCGAGCCCGGTCATCTCGCCCATCGCGGCGATGCGCCGGATCTCGGTCAGGCGCGCCGCGCTCTGGGCGAGCCACAGGCCGCCGGTCTGGACATAGCCGGTGCCCTGGCCGGTTTCCGCCTCGAGCCGGCCGAACAGCTCGGTCGCGTAGATCGCCAGCTTCGTCAGGTTCATGCTCGCCCTTAGCGGACCGACGATGCCCGCGGCGTGCCACGAGGTGCCGCTGGTCAGCCCGTTGCGCTCGATCAGCAGGACGTCGTCGATGCCCAGCTTGGCCAGGTGATAGGCCGTGCCGAGTCCGATGACGCCGCCACCGATGATGACGACCTTCGCCGCGCCAGCCGAAACCATGTCGTGCCATCCGCCCCCAGACTCGTCACGAAACGCGCGTTATCCCGAGCGCGACGGCACATTATTAGATAAACTCGCGCTCGAGAGTCGATATCGCCAAAACGGGGCCGCCCGGCGAGACGAGGACACCCGCCATGAACGAAACGTCATCCGCCGTCGACTGGTCGACCGAGGCCATCGTCGCGCGCCGCGAGCGGTTCTACGCGGCGACGCAGCGCAAGTTCGTGCCCTACCAGACGCCGCAGATCTTCCGGCGCGGCGAGGGCCAGTACCTGTGGGACGAGGACGACAGGCGCTACATCGACCTGTTGGGCATGAACGTCTGCATCTCGGTCGGCCACGCCCACCCCGAGGTGGTGCGCGCCGCGGCCGAGCAGATGGCCGAGCTGACCCACTGCACGACGATGTTCTACCACCCGGTGCCGGCGCATTTCGCCGAGGAGCTGGCGGCGACCATGCCGGCGGGCCACGACTGGGTCGTCCATTTCACCAACAGCGGTACCGAGGCGATCGATCTCGCGCTTCTGATGGCGCGCAGCCACACCGGCAACGTCGACATGCTGTCGCTGCGCACGAGCTATCACGGCGCGACCTTCGGCGCCCAATCGCTGACCGGCATCTCAGGCTTCCGCCACAACGTGCCGCAGCTTGGCGGCGTCGCCTTCGTCGCCGAGCCGAACCAGTACCGCGGCGCCTTCGGCGAGGGCATCCAGCCCTATCTCGACGACATCGAGCGGGCGATCCATTTCGAGACCAGCGGCCGGCTCGCCGGCATGATCATCGAGCCGGTGCAGGGCTACGGCGGCATCGTACCGATGCCTGACGGCTATATCGCCGGCGCGTTCGAGCGCGTGCGCGCGGCGGGCGGCGTCGGCATCGTCGACGAGGTGCAATCGGGCTTCGGGCGCACCGGCGATCACTTCTGGGCGTTCGGGGCCGACGGCGTGGTGCCCGACATCGTCGTCATGGCCAAGGGAATCGGCAACGGTTTCCCGCTCGGCGCCGTCGTCGCCAAGCGCGCGATCGCCGAGGCGATGGCCGACAAGTTCCTGTTCCACACCTATGGCGCCAACCCGGTCGCCTGCGCCGCCGGGCGCGCCGTCTTGCGCGTCATCGCCGGCGAGAAGCTGCAGGACAACGCGCGCGTCGTCGGCGCCGCCTTGCTCGCCGAACTCGGCAAGCTCGCCGAGCGTCACCCGGTGATCGGCGACGTCCGGGGCAAGGGGCTGATGATGGCGATCGAGCTGGTCAAGGACCGCGGCACCAAGGAGCCCGACCCCGAAACCACCGCCAGGGTCTTCGAGGCGACCCGGCGCGAGGGGCTGGTGGCCAGCAAGTCGGGCCCGCACCGCAGCGTCATCCGCATGGTGCCGCCGCTCTGTCTCTCGATGGCCGACGTCGCGGCGGTCTCCGACAAGATGGAACGCTGCTTCACGGCGGTCTGAACGGCGCATACCGCACGTACCGCGCCACTATTAAACGTAAGCAGTATACATTTAACTACCGCGCGCCGCCAGTAAACGTAAGCAGTATATATTTATTCGTGGTGTTCAGACCGAGCCGAGTGTCGCGGCACTGACGAATGTGTTTCGCCGCCAGGTCGGCCACACGAGGGCCCGCAAGCCGGCGATCCGCCCCGCCGGCCGGCATAAAATGTATACTGCTTACGTTTAACACGCGCCGGCCGTGGCGCGCTAGAACTTCTTGTAGGCTTTCTTGAGCGCGATCAGCGGGTGGTTGGGCGACATCTGGAACTTTACCAGGAGTTCGCGCGCGATCATGTCGCGGTCCTGCTGGTTGTCGGGCAGTTCCATGTCCTCGGGCACCGTGACCCAGCCGTTGATGTTGCGGTCGAACACCGCCGAGCGGCCCTCTTCGTAGCCCATGTGGACGTCCTCGAGCCAGTTGAGGTCCTGCCAGCCCATGTGCTCCATGTAGCGCGCCAGGAACGGCGTCAACTTCGAGTAATCGGGCAGCAGGTTGATGTCGTAGCGGTAACCGATGTGCTGGCCGATTTCCTGCTCGCGCGCGGTGTCGATGCCCGACTGCTTGAGGAAGTAGTCGACGTCGGTCGTCTTGTTTTCGGCCATGGCTGCCTCCTAGTAGCGCGTCATGTCGGGCCGGCCGACCGTGTGCTGCGTGCCGGCGAGCGGCACCATGGCCATCGCCGAGGCCTCCATGGTCAAGGCCGCGAGGTCCTCGGGCTCGAGCGAATGAACGTCGGTCTTGCCGCAGGCGCGCGCCATCATCTGGCACTCGATGGTGAGCGTGTGCAGGAAGTTGTAGACCCGCTCGGAGGCCTCGTCGGGGTCGAGCCGGGCGCGCAATTTCGGGTCCTGCGTCGCCACGCCGACCGGGCAGCGCCCGGTGTGGCAGTGATAGCAATAGCCCGCCGGCACGCCGATCTCGTTCTCGAAGTCGGCTTCCGGGATGTCCTTGTTGCAATTCAGCGCGACCATCGCCGAGGTGCCGATGGCGACCGCGTCGGCGCCCAGCGCCAGCGCCTTGGCGAGATCGCCGCCGTTGCGGATGCCGCCGGCATAGATCAGCGTGATATCGCCCGACTTGCCGAGATCGTCGAGCGCCTTGCGCGCCTGGCGGATCGCCGCGATACCGGGCACGCCGGTCTCCTCGGTCGCCAGATGCGGCCCGGCGCCGGTCGAACCCTCCATGCCGTCCAGGTAGATCGAGTCCGGGTCGCATTTGATCGCCATGCGGACGTCGTCGAAGACGCGCGCCGAGCCCAGCTTTAGCTGGATCGGGATTTCCCAGTTGGTCGCCTCGCGGATCTCCTGGATCTTGAGCGCCAGGTCGTCGGGGCCGAGCCAGTCGGGATGGCGGGCCGGCGAGCGTTGGTCGATGCCGGCCGGCAGCGAGCGCATTTCGGCGACCTGATCGGTCACCTTCTGGCCCATCAGATGGCCGCCGAGGCCGACCTTGCAGCCCTGGCCGATGAAGAACTCGCAACCGTCGGCGAGCTGCAGGTGATGCGGGTTGAAGCCGTAGCGCGACTGGATGTTCTGGTAGAACCACTTCGACGAATAGCGCCGCTCGTCGGGGATCATGCCGCCTTCGCCCGAGCACGTCGCGGTGCCCGCCATGGTCGCGCCGCGCGCCAGCGCCATCTTGGCCTCGTACGACAGCGCGCCGAAGCTCATGCCGGTGATGTAGACCGGGATGTCGAGCTCCAACGGCCGCTTGGCGCGCGGGCCGATGACCGTCTTTGTCAGGCACTTCTCGCGGTAGCCTTCGATGACGAAACGCGTCAGCGTGCCGGGCAGGAAGGTCAAATCGTCCCAGGTCGGGATCGTTTTGAACAGCGCCATACCGCGCATGCGGTAGCGGCCGAGCTGCGCCTTGATGTGGATGTCGTCGATGACCCGGGGCGTGAACAGAAAGTTCTGCCCGAGGACGTCTTTGTTGCGGCCTTCGCCGTTGCCGTTCGTCATTGTCACTTTCCCTTCGCGTCTCGGCAGCCGTCGTAGCGGCGGGTTTGAAACCCGCCCCTACAGCACCAGTTTCTTTTCATGCGGCTCGAGATTGTCGTAGTTCCAGAGCTGCTTGCCGGCGACGATCTTCTGCAGGTTCTCGACACCATTGGGCGCCGTGAGCCCGTACTGCTTGAGTTTGGCGTCGAGCCAGGCGGCGTCGACGTCGGTCATCTCGCCGGGCACCGCGTCGACGCCGAGCGATGCGATCGCGCCGCCGACGTAGATCGTGCCGTCGTACATCGAATCGCCCAGGTTCTTTCCGGCGTCGCCGAGCACGACCATGCGGCCGCGCTGCATCATGAAGCCCGAGAACGCCCCGGTGCGACCGCCGACGATGATCGTGCCGCCCTTCTGGTCGATGCCGGTGCGCGCGCCGACGTCGCCCATGCAGATCAGGTCGCCGCCGCGGATCGCCGCGCCGAAGCACGAGCCGGCGTTCTTCTCGATGACCACCGTGCCGGCCATCATGTTCTCGGCGCAGGACCAGCCGACGCGACCCGAGATATGCACGTTGGGACCGTCGATCAGACCGACGCCGAAATAGCCCAGGCTGCCCTCGAAACGGAGCTGAAGGCGGTTCAGGATGCCGACGCCGAGCGAATGCTTGGCGAGCGGGTTCTTGATCACGATGGTGCCGTAACCCTCGGCCATCAGCTCGCGGATCTTGAGATTGATCGCCTTGATGTCGATCTCGCCGGCGTCGAATTCGGCACGCTTGTTGAAGTCGACGTCGAAGCTGTCCGGCTGGACGAAATTTTCCTCCTCGGCCGGCGAGAAGAAGACCTGCTGGGTGCGCCCACCGAGCTGTTCGGTGTGCAAGCCCATTTCGTAGGATTTGTCGTCGCTTACGTGCGCCATACCCGGACCTCCCCTTCGTAAGGGTCGGAGGTGTCGATTTCGGCGGGGAAGATGCTGCGGATCGCGACCTCCTCCGACGCCAACGCGATGAAGTCGTCCGACTCGTAGAGCACCATCGGCTTGGCCGCCATGACGTCCTTGGCCATGCCCAGGCTGTCCGAGGTCGCGACCACATAGGTGAACACGCCGTCGAGTTCGTCGATCGAGTTGGTCATCGCCTCCTCGAGGCCCTGGCCCTTCTCCTGGCGGTCGGCGAGGTAGACGGCGATGAGTTCCGAATCGCAGTTCGACATGAAGCGGTGGCCGCGGTGCTCGAGCTCGCGCCGGTTCTTCCAGTAGTTGGTCAGCTGACCGTTGTGGACCACCGAGATATCGCGGAACGGATAGGCCCAGTAGGGGTGCGCCGAGCGGATGTCGACGTCCGATTCGGTCGCCATGCGAGTGTGGCCGATGGCGTGGGTGCCGACGAAGCCCTTGAGGTCGTACTGCTCGGCGACCCGCGTCGCGTCGCCGAGGTCCTTGATCAGTTCAAGGCCGTCGCCGATCGACAGGATCTCGACGCCCTCGATGTCCTCGAGGTAGTCGGCGAGGCGTCTGAGATCGCCGTCGAAGCTGATGAGGTAGCGAAGCGCGTACTCGGTCGCCTTATGGGCCTCGACGATCTCGCCGCCGAGCGACACGATGCGCCGGTCGACCTCGGCCTGGCGCTCTTCGACCTGGCCGTGGATGTCGAAACCCTTCGACATGTCTTCTTGCTCGGCGACCTTGAAGCGCATCACGAGCTGGCCGTCGGTCGGCAGGCCGTAGACGGCGAACCCGGTCGAATCGGGGCCGCGGTGCCTCAACGACTGCAGCATCGAGGTCATCTCGCTGCCGATGTCGCCGCTGGCGCCGCGATGGATGATTCCGGCAATACCACACATGGCAGTTTTGCTCCTTTGCGTTTGGCGTGGCGCCGCCCGTCGCCAATAAATTCAGAGGCGGGCGGCGCCGATCGATTCAGATGCGGGCTAGCCGGCCTATGGCAGGCAGTCCCAATAGGTCTGCAAGTCCCATTCCGTGACGGTGGCGTTGTACTTCTCCCATTCGTCGCGCTTGTAGTGGGTGAACACCCGGTACATATCGCCGGGCAGCCCGGCCTTGACGATCTCGTCGGCCTCCAGCCGCTCGAGCGCCTCGCCGAGCGACATCGGCAGCTTGGTGACCTGCTTGCCGGCCTCCATGGCCTCGTAAATGTTGCGCTCCTCGGGCTCGCCCGGGTCGAGGTCGCGGGCGATGCCGTCGTCGAACACCGTGAGCAGGGAGGCGGCCAGCAGGTAGGGGTTGACCATCGAATCGACCGAGCGGTACTCGAAGCGACCGGGCGCCGAGATGCGCAGCGCGCAGGTGCGGTTCTGGTAGCCCCAATCGGCGAAGACCGGCGCCCAGAAGCCGGTGTCCCACAGGCGGCGGTAGGAATTCACCGTCGAGGAACCCAGCGCGGTCAGGGCGCCGACATGTTCCATGACGCCGCCGATGCATTGCAGGCCGATCGGGCCCGGTTTGCGGGCATCGAGTTCGGGCACCGGCATGAAGGTGTTCTCGCCGCCCTTGAGATGCATATAGACGCCGTCGACGCCCGGCCGCTGATCGACATGCGCGGTGTTGACGAGCTGCTCCTCGCCGCCGCGCCAGAGCGACATGTTGTGGTGGCAGCCGTTGGCCGAGACGCCCATGAAGGGCTTCGACATGAAGCAGGCGATGAGGTTGTTCTCGCGCGCCACCTGAGCGCAAATCTGGCGGTAGGTGGCCAGTCGGTCGCTGTTGCGCATCGGCTCGTCGAACATCCAGTTGAGCTCGAGCTGGCCGGGGGCGTCCTCGTGGTCGCCCTGGATCATATCGAGGCCCATCGCCTGGCTGTACTCGATGACTTGCATGAACACCGGGCGTAAGCTCTCGAACTGGTCGATGTGATAGCAGTTGGGTTTCGAGAAGCCGCCGTCGGGCAGGCCGTCCTCGCCCTTCTTCAGCCACATCATCTCGGGCTCGGTGCCGATGCGCAGGTGAAGGCCGTCGTGCTTTGCCTTGAACTCGTCGTGGATGATGCGCAGGTTGCCGCGGCAGTCCGAAGTCAGATGGCCGCCGGGGTTGACTTGCTCCTCGCGATTGCGGAAGCAGGTGACGAACACGCGGGCGACCCGCTTGTCCCAGGGCAGCTGGCAGAATGTCTCCGGATCGGGAATGCCGACCAACTCGGAAGACTCGGGACCATAGCCGATGTACTGGCCGTGGCGGTCGACGAACAGGTTCGCGGTCGAGCCGTAGACCAGCTGGAAACCGCGCCCGGCGATCGCCTCCCAGTGGTCGGCCGGGATGCCCTTGCCGACGATGCGCCCGGTTACCGAGATGAACTGATAGTAAATATAGGTGATGCCGAGCTCGTCGATCTTGGCCCGAACTTCCCTGACCAGTTCGTCGCGACCCTCTTGTGCGACATGTGCCTCGAGATACGTCATGATGTGTCTCCCCAATCGTCACCAAATTGAAATTGCCCGCATCTTGCGTGCGTAACGGCTCGGCCGGCGCGGCCGGAACCCGCGATTATGTCGTCTCAATCTCCCTCTGCCACCGCCACTCCTAGCTCCACGGGAACGGGCTGTTCGACACCGGGTGCAACTTGCCCTCGGCGTAGCGTGAGAAGCGGAACGGCGCCAACAATCCGCTGCGCTCACCGACGATCTCGCCGGCGACCAGCTTGCCGATGCCGATCATCTTGTAGCCGTGGTTCGAGTCGGCGATGATGTGGCAGTTCTGGTGGAAGATATCGATCACCGGGAAGCTGTCCGGCGTGAAGCAGCCGATGCCGCCCGACGGTTCCTTCTTCCACTTGCCGATCTGACCCGAGAAGCGCTCCTGGCAGAACGCCAGCGCCGAGCACCACATGTGGGCGAACTGGTCGTCGACGATGAACTCGGGCGACTCGGGGCCGTAGGGATCGACCTGGACCTCGTCGACCGGCGTCTCGACCTTGTAGGGCATGGCGCCGCCCTGGATGCCGCCGAAGTTGAAGTCGGGCTTGTAGTAGATGCCCCACATCCGGTCGGTGATCAGCGAGCCGTCGACGTCGGAATAGAGCGGCGCGTCGGTGTCGACGTGGATGACCGGCGGCATCTGGCCGTCGTTGGTCTTCTGCAGGTCGGGATCGACGCCCAGCGTGCCCTCCTCGAGGCACCAGTAGCGCCACATGTCGATGCCCTGGTGCATCGTGCCGTCGCCGCCCTTGATGTCGACCGTGCGCGGCAGGTCGAGCATCTTCCAGATCGCATTGACCCACGGTCCGACGCCGACGATGACGTGGTCGCACTCGATCGCGCCGCGGTCGGTCTCGACCGCCGCGACGGCGCCGCCGGTCAGCTTGAAGCCGGTGACCTCGACGCCGCTCAGGATTCGCACGCCCTCGTTCTCGGCCTTGGTCGCCAGGCCGTACATCGAGGCGGTATTGTTGGCGTAGCCACCCTTCTTCTCGTGCAGCACCGTGGTGATGCCCTTGGCGCGCCAGTCACTGAACATCGCCTTCATATAGGCGGTGCAATCGGCGTCGCCCTCGATGAACGCCGATGAGTAGCCGATCGCCTGCTGCTGCTGGTAGATCGTCGCGATGTCGGCGTGCATCGATTCCGGGCTGATCTGCATATAGCCGACCGGGTGGTAGCTGAAGGCTTCCGCGTCGCTCTCCCAGACCGCGACGCATTCGGCCATCAGTTCGCGCATCGCCGGCTGGAAATAATTGTTGCGCACGACGCCGCAGGCGATGCCGCTGGCGCCGCTGCCGATGCCCGACTTGTCGACGACCACGATATCGGTGCCGTCGCCCCGGCCCTTGGCCTTCAGCTCGAGCGCGAGATGATACGCGCTGCTCAGGCCGTGGATGCCGGCGCCGATGACCACGTGTTTCGCGTGGCTGGGAAACGCCATTGTCGTGCCTCTCGAATCATCGGACTTGACGGGAGCTTGTTTTGGTCCGACCATATGCTAGACCAAATAAACACCAATTCAACCAATTCGTCGACTATAAAAAACGCCGAATGCAGAAACTGTCAAGCGGCATCCACAACGGAACGATGACCCGCCCCACGGCAGCCGCCGACGGCGCGGCGCCCGACTATCCGTCGGCGCGCGGCGCGGCGGGCATCGCCGCCTATCTTCGGCGCGCCATCCTCGACGGGGTCTACCTCTACGGCGAGCGCCTGCCGGCCGAGCGCCAGCTCGCCGAGACGTTGTCGAGCTCGCGCTCGACGGTGCGCGAGGCGCTTGGCATTCTCGAGCAGAACAACTTCATTACGCGCCGTGTCGGCAGCGGCACCTTCGTCACCTACATGCCCGAGACGGTGGGCGACGACGTCGCCGAGATCACCAGCCCGCTCGAGCTGATCGAGGTGCGCCTCGGCGTCGAGCCCTCCATGATGCGGCTCGCCGCGATCAACGCCACCGCCAAGGACATCGACCGCGTGCGCGACGCGCTCTCCCGGCTCGACAAGCCGGGCATCGACGCCAACAGCTTCACCAAGTGGGACCGTCAGTTCCACCAGCTGCTCGCCGACGCGACGCATAACCCGCTGATGATATCGATCTACCAGCACGTCAATCACGTGCGTGGGCACGCCCAGTGGAGCGAGATGAAGGACAAGATACTGACCGCCGAGCGCATCGCCGGTTACAACCGACAGCATGTCGCCCTCTATCAGGCGTTGCGCAGCCGCGACGCCGACGCCGCGGCGCGTATCGTCACCGAACACCTCGACGACGCCCGGCGCGATCTACTGGCGACCTGAGGCGCGAGCGGGCGCCGCGCCGGGCCCGCCTCCCGGCGCCGCCGACTATCCACGAAAGCTGTGGATAACCCCGTTGACTAGTGAACGGTAAATCCCCCGAAGCCGCGTCAGGCTTCACTCCAGACATCATTGCCCAAAAATTGGGCAGGAATTTTCAAGCGCTTGAAAATAAATACATAATCTGAAGTCAACTGAAAAGCGGACGGAGACCGAATTGAGTTGCCTGGTGGCCTATGGCGATGGCAGGAGCGTGTCATGGTGCTGTGCACAAATTCGGCCGTTCCGAGCCTTTTCACATGTTTGTTATCAAAGTGTTAAAGCCGTGTGTTAAGGCGTTCGATCTCCACGCCGACGCTCGTCGTATCGGCGATCGCATCGAGTTTTTCGACCCGCACCCGCGCCGCCGCGACACGGCGATCGGCCATGCAGAAATCGCCGATCCGATCGGCCAGCGTCTCGACCAGCTTGACGTGGCCGGCGTCGACGATAGCCTTCACCCCGACGACGATGTCGTCGTAGGAGACGGTGTTGGCGATCTTCTCGCCGGTCGGCCCGGCATCGACGAGCGTCAGGTCGACGTTGACGCGCAGTCGCTGCGTCGTGTCCTGCTCGTGGCGGTGGATGCCGATCCGGCCCTCGAGCATCAGATCGCGAACGAAAATGCGCCGCGTGCCGGTCGGCCGCGTCGGCTCGGCGCCGGCGCCGGCCGGCAGGGCCGCGGTCAGGCTCGCGGGCTCGCGCGGATCGGGGCCGTCGAGATGCTCGCCGCCGTCGAGCGCGATCATCTGTCCGGTCATCGCCGGCGCCGCGAGGATGAAACGCAGCGCGTCGCAGACCTCGGCCGGCGTCGTGCCGCGGCCGAGCGGCAGGCTCGTGACATGCGCGGCGAATTGTGCGTCGGTTTGGCGCCGGCTGGGCAGGGCGGGGCCGGGCCCGATGCCGTTGACCCGGATGCGCGGCGCCAGCGCCAGCGCCAGCGACCGGGTCAGCGACCACAGTCCGGACTTGCTTACCGTATAGGAGATGAAGCTGGCGCCGAGGTTCCAGACGCGCTGGTCGAGCAGGTTGACGACATTGCCTTCGACGCCGTCGGGAAGCTGCCGCGCGAAGCCCTGGGTCAAAACCAATGGCGCGCGCAAATTGACATCGATATGGCAGTCCCATGACGCGCGCGTGACGCTGTCGACGCGGTCGTTCTCGAACAGCGCGGCGTTGTTGACCAGCAGGTTGAGTGGGCCGATCGTGGCCACGGTGCGCGCCACCAGCTCGGCGGTCGCGGCCTCGTCGGCGAGGTCGGCGTCGATGGCGACCGCCGTACCGCCGGCGCCGGTAATCTCGTCGACCACCGCGCGCGCGGTCTCGGCCGATCGGTGGTAGTGGACGGCGACCGCCCAGCCGTGGCGCGCCAGGTCGAGCGCGATGGCGCGGCCGATGCGCCGGCCGGCGCCGGTGACCAGTGCGCTGCCGGGCGCGTTGGTCATGACCGCGCCGATCCCGGCGTTAGCCCGGAATTCCCGCCATGGACAGGTGCGGCACGGCGGATATCGGACGACAGTCTAGGAAAAGCGTGCGGCGCGATGCCAGTACTCCCTTGCACGATTCCACGGCACGTAGGATCGCGTTTCCCGTTTCCTCGGCAGTCGGGGGCGTGACGGCGATGCCGTGGCATCGCAGAGCGTTCCCGACGCCCCGAGGGGACGGGAAACGCGACCCGCAGGGCGGCCTTGCGCGGCCGCCGGCGGCGTTGCCCGGCGCTTGTGATGCGCCCAGCATCACAGCGCGCCGGGCGCCTTGCCGGACGACCACGCAAGGCCGTCCTACGTACCGTGGAATCGTGCAAGTGAGTACTCGCGCATCCTGCCTTCGCCGAAGCGAAGCTCCGGCTTCGCGCAGGCAGGCGGGCAAGCGCTTTGACGCCGCCTGTCGTCCGATATCCGCCGCCCTTCGGGTCGCGCCGGGCGGGCCGCCCGCGGCGTCGAAAGCCTTGCGCGTAGCCCAGGCTACGCGCGGCGGCCTTCTCCTGGCGGATCGAGCTCCGCCCGGCGCGATGACGCGCCTGTCCATGGCGGGAAATCTGGGCTAGCGCGTCAGAGCGTGGCATGGCGCGCCCGCGCCGCGCGCTCGATGGCCGCCGCGACGAGGCGGTCGAGGTCGAGCTTGTAGCGGATGTACTCGAGCAGCCTGAGCTCTTCCTGGTCGGCCTCGAGGTCGGCGGCGGCGACGTCGCAGGCGAGCGCATAGGCGGTCTCACGCAACGGCTCGTTGAGCGCCCCGGCGATCGTGTCGAGCACGGCCTCGAGTCCGTCGTCGGCGCCGAGCATCCCGGCGCAGGCCTCGGCGTCCGTGGTCAGCTGGGTCATGTCGACGCCCTTGAAGGCGGGCCAGGTGCCGACGATCTCGCCGATCGTCGCCAGCTCGGCATCGCTCATGTCGCCATCGGCGGCCGACATCAGGACCATGGTGTAAATCAACGCGGTATGGGGAGTGACCATCGGGGCCTCAATAAATGACAAATGAAGGGGATCGAGCGGACGAAGCGTCGCGCCGCCGTATATTTAGGAAGCATTGCGGGCTTTGTACACCCCCCGCCCGACGTGCGGAAGAGATGGCTTCGACCCGCCTCACTCGGCCATCCTCGGTATCAGGAAGTCGCGTGTCGCGGCGATCGCCTCGGCGAGGCCGAGACGCTCGATCTCGATGCCTTCGGGGAAGGCGCCCAGCAGGCGTGACGGGATCGCCCGGTCGAGCAGCACGAAGACGCCGCGGTCGTCGGCGCGGCGCACCAGCCGGCCGTACGCCTGCTTGAGCTTGAGGCGCACCAGCATGTCGTCGTAGCCGGCGCCGAAGGCTTGGCGCCGCGCGCGGTGCGCCAGGTCGGGCCGCGGCCAAGGCACGCGGTCGAAGACGATCAGCCGCAGACTCGGCCCCGGCACGTCGACGCCGTCGCGCACCGCATCGGTGCCCAACAGGCAGGCGTCGCGCTCGGCGCGGAAGATGTCGACCAGCGTCGCGGTGTCGAGCGGATCGACGTGCTGGGCATAGAGCGTCAGGCCGGCGGCCTCGAGCGGCGCGGCGATGCGCCCGTGCACGGCGCGCAGCCGGGCGATCGCGGTGAACAGGCCGAGCGCGCCGCCGCCCGAGGCCGCGAACAGCTCGCGGTACGCCGCGGCGACCTGGTCGGCGGCGTCGCGGCGCACGTCGGTGACCACCAGGACCCGCGTCTGGCCGGCGTAGTCGAAGGGCGAGGGCACCTGGGCGCGCAACGCCGGCGTCGCGAGGTGGCCGGCACCGGTGCGCGCTTCCGCCGCGCGCCAATCGGCCTCGCCGTCGCCGGTGCCGTCGCGCAGGCTGGCCGAGGTGATCAGCACGCCATGCGCCGGCCGCGCGACATGCTCGATGAAGGGCCGGGTCGGGTCGACCCAGTGGCGGTGCATGCCGACGTCGACCTCGCGGCCGTCGGCGCGCGTCAGCGAGAACCAGTCGACGAACTCGGCCGGCGTTTCGCCCGCCAGCTCGGCCAGCATGCGGCGCCAGCCGGCGACCTCGATGCTGCCGCGCCGGGCGAGACCGCGGCACATCGCCTCGATGCGCAGCCGGGTCGACGAATCGAGATCGGCCGCTTCGTCGTCGAGCAGCGCGGCGAGCCGCTTGGCGAGCGCCATCAGCGGCCGGCCCAGTTGGTCGAGCGCCGCGGCGAGCGCCGCCGCCGCGGCGAGCAGCCCGTCGACCGGCGGCCGTGTCTCGACCTCCAGGCTGTAGGCGCCGTCCTTGCCGCGGGCGCGCGCCAGCACTTGGCCGCGAACCGCGGCGAGGAAGGCCTCGGCCGGGCCGCGCGGCGCGCCCTCGGTGATGCGTTGCGACCAGCCCGGGCCGGGCAGCACGCGCGCAGCCTTGAGAACCGCCTCGAGGTCCGCGGCGCCATCCTCGTCGTCGATCAGGTCGCCGACCCGGTTCTCCAGGCCGCGTGCGCGGCCGCGCCCGCCGCCCTCGGCGCCGAGCACCCAGCGCCGCAGCTCGGCGGCCTCGTAGCCCGACAGTTCGGCGGCGAAGGCCGCATCGGCGGCATTGAAGACGTGGTGCCCCTCGTCGAAGACGTAGCGCGTCGGCAGGAACGGGTCGTCGCCGCCGAGCGCCGCGTGCAGCGCCGCCTGGGTCATCACCAGCGCGTGGTTGGCGATCACGATGTCGGCGCGTCTGGCGCGCCGCACGCCGCGCTCGATGAAGCATTTGCGGTAGTGCGGGCAGGCCGAATAGACACACTCGCCACGGTGGTCGGTGAGGCCGAGCGTGCGGCGCCGGCCGACGAGGTCGGTGAGCCACGCCGGGAAATCGCCGCCGACCATGTCGCCGTCGCGGCTGCGCCTGGCCCAGCGCGCCATCAGGCCGACCGCGACCGCGTCCTCGCGCCGCCCGGCGACGCCGCGCGCCGCCTCTTCCATGTTCAGCAGGCACAGGTAATTCTCGCGCCCTTTGCGCAGCACGACCTTCTGCGCCTTGACGCGGGCGTCGGGATAGAGCCGGTCGAGCTCCTGGTCAATCTGGCGCTGCAGGTTCTTGGTGTAGGTCGAGAGCCAGACGGCGCCCTGGTTGGCCTCGGCCCAGAGGCTCGCCGGCGCGATGTAGCCGAGCGTCTTGCCGACGCCGGTGCCGGCCTCGGCGATGACGACGCAGCTGTCGTCGGCGTCGTCGCGCGGCTGGAACGCGGCGGTCACGGCGGACGCGTAATCGGCCTGCTCGGGCCTGGCCTCGGCGCCCGAGCCGAGCAGTGCCGCGAGCCGGGCGCGCGCGTCGGCCGGCGCGACGCCATGTGCCGCTGGTTGGCCGGGCGGCGCCTGCTCGCTCCACTCGGGCAAGCGCGTCCAGACGTCGAGCCCGCCGCCGCCGGCGGCGCGCACCGCGGCCGGGCCGAGCGCGGCGATCACCGCCGGCCCCCAGGACCACCCCGCGCGCGCCATGGTGACGGCGATCGGCGCCGCCTCGTCCTTGGCCTCGTCGTCGGCCCGTCCGAGCTCGGCGAGCAGCGCCCCGGCGGCATCCAGCAACGCCGCCGCCTCGGCCTCGTGGCCGTGCGGCGCTGCGAGGCCGAGCGCGTCGGCGAGGCCGCGCGGCGTCGGCCGGCAGAACTGCGCCGGGCGCGTGAAGGCGAACAGCTCGAGCAGGTCCAATGCAGCAAACGGCGCGCCGCCGAGGCGCCGCCGGACGGCCGGCGCATGGCAGACGATCGGCGCCGGCCCGGCCGTGGCTCGCGCCGCCGCCGCGGCGTGGTCGAGCGCCTCGATCTCGCCATCGACGCTGAGCCACACCGCGCCCCGCGCGCCGGCGACCAGCGCGGCGGCGCCAACATCGTTGGGGGGAGTTGTGTCGTCGGGCGATGAGGTCGAGCGGGCGGCCATGCGGGCGACTATACCCCCCGGGCCGCGCGAATGCGTACACGTAAGCAGATGAATAAACGTAAGCAGTATACATTTTCTCCGATCGCCTCGTGACGACTCGGGATGCGATAAAATGTATACTGCTTACGTTTTATGATTGGTCCGCCCGGTGCCTTGCGCCACCGCGCCCGGTTCAGCCGAGCCGGTTGATGCCGTCCAGCGCGGCGGTCTTGTAGCACTCGGCGAGCGTCGGGTAGTTGAACACGGTGTTGACGAAATAATCGATCGGCCCGTCGTGGGCGAGCACCGCCTGGCCGATGTGAACCAGCTCGCTGGCGCCCATGCCGAGCACGTTGACGCCCAAGAGCTTGCGCGTCTCCATGTGGAAGACGAGCTTTAAGAGGCCGCTCGAATCGCCGATGATCTGGCCGCGCGCAATCTCGCGGTAGGTCGCCTTGCCGACCTCGTAAGGCACGCCCGCCTCGGTCAGCTCCTCCTCGGTCTTGCCGACCGAGGAGATTTCCGGGATCGTGTAGATGCCGAAGGGAAACAGCTCGGGCACGCTCTTCACTTCGACGCCGAAGGCGTGGCAGGCGGCCAACCGGCCCTGCTCCATCGAGGTCGAGGCGAGCGCCGGGAAGCCGATGATGTCGCCGACCGCGTAGATATGCGGCACTTCGGTCTGATAGTACTCGTTGACCTTGATGCGGCCGCGGTCGTCGGCGGTGATGCCGGCGGCCTCGATGTCGAGCCCGTCGGTCGCGCCGGTCCGGCCGACGCTGTAGATCACTTTCTGGGTGACCACCTGCTTGCCGCTCTTGAGCGTGATGCGGACGTGCTCGCCGCGCTCGTCGTCGTAGGCCTCGATGCCGGCGACCTCCTCGCCGAGCCTGAGCGTCATGCGGTTCTGGCGCATCTGATAGACCAGCGCGTCGGTGATCTCTTCGTCGATGAAGGGCAACAGCTGGTGGCGCATGTCGATCAGCGTGACGCGCACGCCGAGCGCCGCGAAGATGGTCGCGTACTCGCAGCCGATGACGCCGCCGCCGACCACGGTGAGCGTCTTGGGCAGGTCCTTGAGATGCAGGATCTGGTCGCTCGTCAGGATGCGCTGCTGGTCGAACTCGATGTTGCCAGAGGTTGTCGCCGAGGTGCCGACCGAGACGACGATGCGCTCGACGGCGACGTCGCGCTGGCCGCGCCCGTCGTTGTAGGTCAGGCGCACCGTGTTCGGGCCGACGAAGGAACCGGCCGCCGGCAGCAGGTCGATGCCGTTGCGCTGCAGCTGGTGGCAGGTCACGTCGATCTCGTTGCGGATGACTATATCGGCGCGGTAGAGCAGGTCGGACATGGTGATGTCGCGCTTGACCGAATAGGAGGCGCCGTAGATGGCGCGCTCGTGATAGCCCGACAGATGCAGCACCGCCTCGCGCAGCGTCTTGCTCGGAATCGTGCCGGTATTGATGCACACGCCGCCGACCACCGCCTTCTTCTCTGCGATGGCGACGCGCTTGCCCAGCTTGGCGGCCTGGATCGCCGCCTTCTGCCCGGCCGGTCCCGATCCGATGACCAGGATATCGTAGTCGTCGTCTTCCATCTGCCCTCACCCCCGTTCTCGGCCCCGGCGCGTCTCTGCGCGCTTGGCCGAACCACTCAGTGTGACCGCTTTGTCCGCGCGACGCAATGCACGCGCCATTGACGGCCGCGCGCGATTTCCGCATGGTCCGCTCCGCTTGGAGTAGGATAGTGCGATGACCAACGAACGCGACCTCGCCCTCGACGGCGCCGCCTGGCCGTTCCGCGAAGCGCGCAAACTGCTGGAACGGACCGGCGGGGTGACGCCCGACAAGGGCTATGTGCTGTTCGAGACCGGCTATGGGCCGTCGGGCCTGCCGCATATCGGCACCTTCGGCGAGGTCGCGCGCACCTCGATGCTGCGCCACGCCTTCGGCGTCATGTGCGACATCCCGACCCGGCTGGTCGCCTTCTCCGACGACATGGACGGGCTGCGCGGCGTGCCCGGCAACCTGCCCGAGCAGGACATGCTGCGCGCGCATCTCGGCAAGCCGCTGACCGCGATCCCCGATCCGTTCGGCAGCCACGAGAGCTTCGGTCACCACAACAACGCGCGGCTCTGCGCCTTCCTCGACAGCTTCGGCTTCGACTACGAGTTCATGAGCTCGACCGCGTGCTACACGAGCGGCAAATTCGACGCGATGCTGGTCAACGTGTTGCGCCACTACGACGCGATCATGGCGTTCATGCTGCCGACGCTCCGCGACGAGCGGCGCGCGACGTTCAGCCCGGTGCTGCCGATCAGCCCGCAGACCGGCAACGTGCTGCAGGTGCCGATTATCGCCGTCGACGCCGACGCCGGCACGGTCGCCTTCACCGACGAGGACGGCGCCGAGGCCGAGGTGCCGGTCACCGGCGGCCATTGCAAGCTCGGCTGGAAGACCGACTGGGCGATGCGCTGGGCGGCGCTCGGCGTCGATTACGAGATGGCCGGCAAGGACCTGATCGACTCGATCAAGCATTCGAGCGAAATCTGCCGCATCCTCGGCGCGACGCCGCCCGAGGGCTTCAACTACGAGCTGTTCCTCGACGAAAACGGCCAGAAGATCTCGAAGTCCAAGGGCAACGGCATGACGATCGACGAATGGCTGCGCTACGGCAGCAGAGAGAGCCTGTCGCTGTTCATGTATCAGTCGCCCAGGAAGGCCAAGCGGCTCTACTTCGACGTCATCCCGCGCCACGTCGACGACTATGCGAGCCACCTCGAGAAATACGCCGAGCAGACGCCCGAGAAGCGCCTGAGCAACCCGGTCTGGCACATCCACGACGGCGATCCGCCGGCGCCGAGCCAGCCGATCACCTTTGGCGTGCTGCTCAACCTGGCGAGTGTCGCCAACGCCGAGGACACGAGCGTGCTGTGGGGCTTCATCGCGCGCTACGTGCCCGACGCGAGACCCGAAAGCGCCGCGATGCTCGACGAGCTCGCCGGCTACGCGGTCAACTACTACCTCGACTTCGTCAAGCCGAACAAAAGCTTCCGCGCGCCCGATCCGCGCGAACGCACGGCGCTCGAGGAACTGGCGATGGCCTTGGCCGACCTGCCCGACGACGCCGAGGCGATCCAGTACGAGGTCTACGAGATCGGCAAGCGCCACGGCTTCGAGCCGCTGCGCGCTTGGTTCCAGGCGCTCTACGAGACGCTGCTGGGCCAGACCCAGGGCCCACGCATGGGCTCGTTCATCGCGCTCTACGGCCGCGCCGAGACGATCGCCCTGATCGAACGCGTCCTCGCCGGCGAGGACCTCAGCGCGGCGTAAGCGAACGCCGGGGACGCGCCCGGCGACTGCCCCTGGCATCCCGACGAACTTGGATTTTATAACGGTGCGATCTTCATGGTGAGTTAATATTCTTATAATATTCTTATAATGTTCTCTTTATGTTCTCTGGGTATAATCACCCATCGATAGGAGATCGCCATGGTCAAGGTCTATTTCGGCACCAACAGGAAACCCAACCGGAAGAAGGCGCCCGACGATTTCGGGTGGGGCTTTAGCGAGGCGGGTCTCGCCAGCCTGCGGTTCGGCATGGCCGAGGTCACCGGGGGAAATCTGGATAACTACGATCTCTATCTTGCGCCCGAGCGGCTGCGCAAGGACGTCGAGCGCAAGATCAAGGGCGGCAAAGGCTCGGTTCTGGGCAGTCTCAACGTCTTCGAACGCGTCCGCGACAAGATGATCGGGCATGCGCGCGACACGGTGGTCTTCATCCATGGCTACAACGTCAGCTTCAAGCAGGCACTGACCAGCGCCGCCGAGTTGAAGCGCAACTTCTCGACCGCACGGGGTGGGCCGGGCGTCAACGTCGTGCTGTTCTCGTGGCCGTCGGACGGCTCGATGATGCCCTTCATCGCCTATGCCAACGACCGCCAGGACGCGGCGGCCTCGGGGCCCGCCTTCGCGCGCGGCTTGCTGAAACTCGCCGATTTTCTGCGCGGTTCCAGGCCCGTCGAGGCCTGCGACCAGCGTGTCCACCTGGTCGCGCATTCGATGGGCAATTATGTCCTGCGCCATGCCGTCCAGGAGATCGTGGCGCATTCGCCCGGACGACCGGTGCGCATCTTCGATCAGGTGTTCCTGATGGCCGCCGACGAGGACGACGACGCCTTCGAATACGCCCACAAGCTGAAACCGCTGCCGCGACTCGCCAAGCGCGTCAACGTCTACTTCAACAACGAGGACGCCGGGATGGCGATCTCGGACAAGACCAAGGGCAACCCGGACCGCCTCGGCGACGATGGCCCGCGCGTGCCGCGCGGCATCCCGGGCAAGGTCACGTTGGTCGACTGCACGCCGGTCGTCGAGGGCCTCGTCGAGCACTCGTATTATCTCGATACACCGACCGTCGTCGGCGATATGCAGAAGGTGCTCGTCGGCACGCCGTCCGACGGATTCGCCGATCGCCACTACGTGCAGGAATCCAATCGTTACCGGCTGAAGGCGGGTTAGCCCTTGGGCACCTTGATGTCGGACTGGCGGGCGTATTCGAAGTAGGTATCGCGGGCCTGGCGGTAGATCGGGCCGGGCTGCAATTCGCGGTCCTCGATGCGCGTCACCGGAATGACCTTGGCGAAGTTGCCGGTCGAGAAGATCTCGTCGGCCGCCTTGACCTCGTCGTAGCCGATCGTGCGCTCGACGACCTCGACGCCGGTCTCCCGCAAGAGCTTGATGACGCGCTGGCGCGTGATGCCGTTGAGGAACGCGCCGTTCCACGCCGGCGTGTGGGCGACGCCGTCCTTGGCGATCCACAGGTTCGAGGTGGCGAACTCGGCGACGTTGTTCTCGTGGTCGAGCATGACCGCGTTGTCGAAGCCCTTGTCCTGGGCCTCCTTGATCGCGAACCCGCTCATCGGATAGAGACAGGCGGCCTTGGCCATGGTCGGCGCCGTGTCGGGCGCCGGACGGCGCATGCTCGACAACAGCACCTTCGAGCCGGTCGGCTCGGGGATCGGTTCCTCGAGCACCGTCATGACGAAGCGCGTGCTCGCCGGCTCGGCGACCAGGAAGCCCTTCTGGGGATAGAAATAGGGCCGGATGTAGAGCTCGGTCCCGGCGGCGAAGCGGGCGCAGCCGTCGAGCGCGACTTCGACCAGGTCGTCGACCGTCATCTCGGTGGCCAGGCCGAAATGCCAGATCGAGCGCAGCATCCGCTCGCAATGCATATCGAGGTCGGGCGCGACGCCGTCGAAGGCGCGGGCGCCGTCGAACACGCCGGTGGCGAACCAGAAGGCCTGGTCCATCGGCCCCATGAGCGGCGGGTTGCCCTCGATCCACTTGCCGTCGATGAAATGTATCGCGGTCATCGTTCCTCCCCAGTCGAAACAGTACCGACAGTCAACACGACAGAGTTGACTGTCGGAGCCCGCGACCGCGGGCCGTCGCCACTAAGGCCAATCTTGATTCGAAAAGAATGGCCAGCGTGGCGCTTGAACGCAGCAAAGTCACGAGAATCGTGGCTTTGCGTATAAGAGGTCAAACTATGCCGCCGGTAAACTTTTTCCAAGCAACGCTTGTCAGGCGCCAGCGATCTCGCCCGAGGTGAAGAAGGGTGCGGTGTCGAGCGCCCGGCCCAGCGCCTCGACCGTGATGTTGGCGCCGGTCAGCATGAAGACGACGCGCTTGCCCCGAAACGCCTCGCGGCGCTGCCAGGCCGCGGCGAAGCCCGCGGCGGCGCCCGGCTCGACCAGAATATGAGCGCTTTCGACCAACGTATGGACCGCCGCCAGGATGACCGCGTCGTCGACCAGCCAGGCGTCGTCGACCAGCGTGCGGATCGAATTGAGCGCGCGCGCCGCCGGCACCCGACAAGCGAGCCCGTCGGCGATCGTGTCGATCGGCCGCTCGACCGGCGCCCCGGCGTGATAGCTCTCGACCATGGCCGGCGAGCCCGACGACTGCACGGCGTAGAGCTTGGCGTCCGGCTGCAGGCCCTTGATGCCGGCGGCGCAGCCCGAGATCGCCGTGCCGCTGCCCATCGGCACGACCACCGCGTCGATGCCGTCGAGCGCCTCGGCCGCCTCGAGCCCCATGGGGCCGGCGCCCTCCATGACCTCGAGGCTCTCGCCGTCGTCCGGGAAGACGTGGCCGTTGGCAGCGGCGAACACCTTCGCGCGGACCTTGGCGTCGTCGAGGTCGTAGCCCTCCTCGTGCACCGTCGCGCCGAAGGCGGCGATCATCGCGCGCTTCACCGGGTTGGCCGGCTCGGCCAGGAAGATATGCGCCTCGAGGCCGGCGAGGCGGGCGGCGTAGGCGACGCCCTGGCCGTGGTTGCCGGTCGACGAGGTCACCACGCCAGTGGCCCCCTGGTCCTGCTTGGCGCGCAGCACGCCGTTGAGTCCGCCGCGCAGCTTGAACGAGGCGACCGGGCTGACCGTCTCGTTCTTGAGCCAGACCTCGGCGTCGAAGGCGCGCGAAAGGATCTCGGCGCGCACCAGCGGCGTCGGCGTAAGGTACGGCGCGAGCGTGGCGGCGGCGGCGCTGACGCCGGCGTGGCTCGGCGGTGCAATGTCGGTCATGGGTCGCTCCGGTAATTGTCGGGGTCGAGCAGGCCGTAGCGCGAGGTCAGCGGCCCGGCGCCGTCGATCATGCGCGCGCGAGCGATCAGCGCCGCCTTGAGTTCGGCGGCGCGCCAGTCGGGATGGGCGGCGGCGAGCCGGGCGGCCAGCGCGGTGACGCGCGGCACCGCGAAGCTCGAACCCGAGCCGGTCGTCGCCCGGCCGTGGAAATCGGTGACGGGGACGCGCTCGCCGGGCGCCAGGATGTCGACGGTGCCCTTGCCCCAGTTCGAGCCGGGCGCCGGTTGGCCGAAGCCGTCGGCCGAGCCGACCACGATCATGTTGTCGATCGTGAACGCCGCCGGATAAACCGGTTTGCGGTCGAGGTCGCGGCCGTTGTTGCCGGCCGAGACGACGAACAGGATGTCGCCGTTGGCCCGCGCGGCCTGGGCGAAGACGTCCCAGTCGCTGGTCCGGTTGCTGCCCATCGCCAGGTTGACGATGCGCGTGCCCGCGGCCGCGGCGTCGGCGACCAGGTCGGCCCAGCGTGCCGGGTCGGGTCGGGGATAGCGGTAGACGACGAGGCGCACGCCGGGCGCTTCGCCCAGGATCGCGCTGGCGACCCGCGTGCCGTGGCGCTGCGGGAAGAACGGCGAGCGCGCCGGATTGGCGTCGAACGGTCGGTCGTCGAGGTCCCAATAGTCGTAGCCGAGCGCCCGGCCCGACGCGTCGCGCGCCAGCGCGACGGCTATCGCGGGCAGCAGGTAGTTGACGCCTGAATCGACCAGCGCGACGGTCACGCCGCCTGGATCGGTGCCCTCGGGCACGGCCGGGTTGAGCGGCTCGCGCGCGCCGGTCGGCGCCAACGCGGCGTCGAGAATCTCGATCGCCTCGGCGGTTCCCACCGCGTCGTAAATCAGCCGTCGCGCGTCGCGAACCCGGCAGTCGGGGCCGGCGATGACCGCCGCTTCGGGGCGCCGCGCGCCGCCGGTAACGCTGGCGTAGTCGGCCTCGATGCGGCGCAGCTTGCCCCATGGCGCGAGGCGCGTGACGCGCAGTATGGCGACGTCGCCGAGCGCGAAGTCGCGGCGCCAACCGAAGACCTCCTCGCCCATGGTCATCGGCTCGTCGGCGAGCGCGGTGGCGCCGCCGGGCAGTGCCGCGGCCATCGCGGCGGCATCCCCGGCGTCCTCGACGCAGGCCAGCGCGACGGCGGCGATCAGCGCGTCCTCGACCTCGCCGGCCTTGACGGCGAGGGGCGTGGTCAACATGAGGAATGCGGCGACAAGAGAGCGCGACATCGCACGATTATGACCCAGCGCGCGCGTCGCGCCTAGCCATGGTGAGGAATGTCACCGCGTGGCACGGCGGGTTCCAATAGATAAGAATAGATAAGGGGACGTGAGAGGTCATTGCAAATCTCTGTTGATCAGCGGGCTGTTTGTCTGTCGGTTTCTGATTTTGGGTTTCCGCACTTGTCTACCGGCTTCGAATGGCGCCGATTGTTATCCGTTGGGTGATATTGGCCCGCGTTGGCGTGTTCTTCCGCGCCCGGCGGGAGCTCGATCGAGCCGTTGGAGGTAGTCGTTCGCCGTCTATTCCAGCAGCCGCACGATCTGGATGGCGGCGATGGCGGTGAGCGCCAGAAGACAGTGGCACTCGATCTTGTCGGCGCCGCGCAAGCGGATCAGGCGGCCGGCGAAGTTGTCCTTGAAGTTGGCGTTGACGCGTTCGGCGGCACCGCGCTGCTGGTAGCGGAGATCTTCGGGCGGGTGCCAGCCGGTCGAGCGCCGCCGCTTGGCCTCGGCGAGCTGTTCGGCCTTGCGGACGGTTCCCCTCGGGTGCGGCGCGATGATCGGCACGTGGCCGAGGCTTCGGCTGTGGGCCTTGATCTCGCCCGCGTCGTAGGCGTTGTCCATCAGATCGTAGAGCGAGGTCACGCGCATCGCCGTCATGGTGGCGAGCGGGATCGCGGCCTGGCTGTCGTGCGTGTTGGCCGAGGTCAGGATGGCGGAGAGCGGGATGTCGCCGTCGGCCGTGTCGATGTGCAGCTTGTAGCCGGTCCAATGGATGCGGTAGCCCTGGGCGTTCTGCTTGACCCCCCGCGCGCAGTCGCGGGGGAGTTCGGCCGTCATCTACGCCAGGCTCTGGCCGCCCTGGCGTTGCAGGCGGCGCTCGGGCGGCGGCGTCTTCCGTTCCTTGCCCTTGCGCGGCCGGCCGCGCTTGCGCTTGGGCTCAGCTGGTGCCCGGGGCCGGCGGGCGGGGCGCTCGCGCGCCTCAATGGCGGTACTGTCGCGGGCGACGTGGCCGACCAGATGCTCGCCGTGGTGCGCCACGACCACCGCCTCCAGCAGCCGGGGGCCCAGGCGCGCGGCCGCGAACTCGGCGAAGGCACGGCTGAAGGTCGCCTCGCTCGGCAGCGTGCCCGCTCCGCCCCAGCCGCAAAGCCGCCGCAAGATCTTGTCCAGGCGCAGGCGCTCGATCAGGCCGAGCGTGTCGTCGATGTTGAAGATCGTCTTGGCGAGAAAGGCGCGAGAGAGCGCCGCGCGATCGGCACGCGGCCGGCCGGGCCGGCCATGCACATGGGGCAGGAAGCGTTCGGGCGCGCCATCTCCAGCACGGTGACGAGCTGGCGGTGGCGTTCACCGAGCGGCCCGAGTTCTTCTTGCAGGCTGGGAAACAACTCGGCTTGGATTTTTCGCCAATAGTCTGATAGTCTCTCATCCAGAAGCATCACCCGGGGTTCCTTGTATTTTGGTCTTTCACTCAGAAGAACCATAACACAAGTCAGCCCCGGGCGCCTCGACAACCCCGCGAAAATCAGCTAAATCAAACGGATAAAATACCGTGATCAAAGGAATTTGAAATCAGCTCGTGATACTTAATTATACGGTGACAGTATATTCAACTGGTTTGAATGAAGTATCACGTCCCCTTAATTATCGACGTTGCAGCACGCGCTCTTCCGAGCCTATCCGCCGATATCCGCCGTGCCGCACCTGTCCATGGTGAGAATTCCGGGCTATGGTCGCGCGCGACATGACGACGGATCATCCATGACCGATTGGTACCGACTGGCCGGGCCGCTTTTGCGCGCGCTGCCGCCCGAAACCGCCCATCGCCTGGCCGTCCGCGCCCTGGCGGCGGGCCTCGTGCCGGCATCGCGCGGGCCCGACGATGAGGCGCTCGCGACGCGCGTTTGGGGCCTCGACTTCGCCAACCCGGTCGGCATCGCCGCCGGCTTCGACAAGGACGCCGAGGCGGTCGACGGCCTGTTCACCGCCGGCTTCGGTTCCGTCGAGGCCGGCACGGTTACGCCCCGACCGCAGGCGGGCAACCCGAAGCCCCGATTGTTCCGCCTGACGGACGACCGCGCGTTGATCAACCGGCTCGGCTTCAACAGCCAGGGTCTCGCGCGGGTCGTGCCGCGGCTCGGTGGCGTGCGCGCCGGAATCCTCGGCATCAACATCGGCGCCAACCGCGACAGCGACGATCCGGTCGCCGATTACGTCGCCGGCTTCCAGGCGGTGTGCGACCGGGTCGACTATGTCGCGGTCAATATCTCGTCACCCAACACGCCGGGCCTGCGCGACCTGCAAACGCGCGGCAATTTCGAGCGCCTGGTCGGTGCGCTGGACGCAACGCGCGAGGCGTTGGTTTCGGGCGGCGCGCGGCGCGTGCCGATCGCGGTCAAGGTGGCGCCCGATCTCGACGAGCGCGACGCCGAGGACATCGCCGCCGTGGCGCTCGAGACCGGGCTCGACGGGCTGATCGTCGGCAACACGACGCTGGCGCGCGACGGCGTCACCGGCCGCCACCAGGGCGAGGCCGGCGGCCTGAGCGGCCCGCCGCTGTTCGCGCGCTCGACCGAGCTGCTGGCGCGCTTCCACCGGCTCACCCGGGGCCGCGTGCCGCTGATCGGCGTCGGCGGCATCGCCTCGGGCGCCGACGCCTATGCCAAGATCCGCGCCGGCGCGTCGCTGGTCCAGCTCTACACCGCGCTGGTCTATCAGGGGCCGGGCTTGGTCGCGCGCATCAAGGCCGACCTCGCGGAACGGCTCGCCGCCGACGGTTTCGCTCGTGTCGCCGACGCGATCGGCGTCGACGCCGCGCCATGACGATCCCGGTGCATGCGGGCGTCGCCGCGCTGGTCGCGCCCTACGACGCGCTGCTGGTCGATCTCTGGGGCGTCATCCACGACGGCGTCGCGCCCTATCCCGGCGTCGTCGATTGCCTGGCCCGGCTGCGCGACGCCGGCAAGTCCGTCGTCATCCTGTCGAACGCGCCGCGCTTGGCCAAACACGCGGTCGCGCGGCTGCGCGCCATCGGCGTCGAGGACGGGCTGTATGCGCACCTCGTCACCTCGGGCGACGCGACTCGCCAGGCACTCGCCGCGCGAACCGAGCCGTTCTACACCGCACTCGGGCGCGGCTTTTACATGCTCGGCAAGCAGGCCGATGCCGACCTGATCGACGGCCTCGACTACCGCTCGGTCGCGGCGCTCTCGGACGCCGAATTCCTGCTCGTCACCGGGCCGACCGAGCAATCGACGCGGCTCGAGGACTACCAGGGCCTGTTGGCCGAGGCGGCCGGTCTCGGTCTGCCGATGATCTGCGCCAACCCCGACCTCGTCGTCATCCGGGGCGGCGTGCGCGAGCCCTGCGCCGGCGCCTTCGCGGCGCGCTACGCCGAACTCGGCGGGGCGGTGCGCTACGAAGGCAAGCCGCACCCGCTGGTCTATGACCTGTGCGACACGGCGCTCGGCGGCCTCGAGCGCAGCCGCGTGCTGGCGGTCGGCGACGGCCTCGCGACCGATATTCTGGGCGCCCAACGCGCCGGCATCGACGCGCTGGTCGTGACCGGCGGCCTGCTCGCCGACGCCTGGGGCACGCCGCGCGAGGCGGCGCCCGACCCCGAACGCCTGGCCGCCGCCTGCGCCGAGGCCGGCGTCACGCCGGTCGCCGCGGTGCCGTCGTTCGTCTGGTAGCGCCGTTGGGCGCTAACCGGCGTCGCTCGTTTGCTCCTCGGCGTGTTTGTACATTTGCTCGAGCACCCTGGCGCGCGCCTCGACATTTCTGCGCGTGGCGGTCCTGTATGCGCTGATCACGGAGGCGAAATAGATGATCGCGCCAATGAACGAGCTGAGCCAGGAGGCGAGCAGGGCTTCTCCGTGCACGCCGCTCGTGTGAATCGAATAGACGTGGCTGAGGGCGAAGGGGATGGCGCCGCTGAACCCCAGCACCAGACACAGCACAAGCGCGAGTCCGCCGGCAATGAATTGCCGCAGGTCGAGCTGTCCGGCGCCCGCGACCATAATCGCGAGCAGCAGCGCCATGGTCGGCGAGGCGGCCACGGCGCTTTCGAGCCGGACCAACAGCTCGGCGGCGCGCAGCGCCGTCTTCTCCTGCGCGCGGTCGAGCCCGCGCGCGGAAAGCCCCGACGCCATCGAAGATCGTCCCATACCCGAAGCAGTCATCGCATCCTCCCTGTACGCGTATCGCCGTCAGTGCAACGTGGCCGCCGCCTCCGTGTAGCCGATGCGGGACGCGGGGTCGGCGAAGCCGGCGGCGGCGATGTCGGCGAGCACGATGGCCAGCACGTCGGCGCGGCCGAGCGCGCGGGCCGAATTGGCGAGCAACAGGAAGAACAGGTCGCGCTGGGCATGGCTGCCACCCATCTGCCACAGCATGCGCCGGACCGGCATCAGGAGATCGACGACGCGCGCGTGATCGCCCTTGCGGTGGGCGATCGCCGCCTCGGCCGCGGGGATCGCGGCGACCGTGTAGCGCGGCCCCAGCGTACCTGAATCGGCGGCGGCGAAGTCGCGCATCGAGGCGAGCAGCGTCTCGGCCTCGTCGAAGCGGCCGGCGGCGGTCAGGATGGCGGCGTAATGCGGGCTGGTGAACGGGCTGGTGTGGTCGTCGAGGCGCTTGAGCGTGAGTTCGGCGAGCTCGTCCCAACGATCGCCGACTCGCGTGCCGCGCAGCTCGAGCCGGAGCAGCATCGAGGCCCCGTTCTGCATGTCGATGTAGAGGTCGGGCAACGATTGCGTCAGCGGCAGCTCGCGGTTGCGCACCCAGTTGTCGTAGCAGTCCAGGACGGCGTCGTGCTCGCCGAGTTCGAGGTGGAACAGGCAGCGGTGCCACCACAGGTGAAAGCTCATCTGGTTGGCGTCGGCCCAGTGGTCCTTGAGGCCGTCGAGCCAGGCGATGCCCTCGGCGTGGCGGCCCTCCATGATCAAGACATGGGCCACGGCATGGGCGCCCCAGACGTCTTCCGGATCGATCTCGACGGCGCGGCGGGCGAGCCGTTCGGCCTCGCCGAAACGGTGCGTCTCCTCGAGGTCGAAGGCGCGGCACGAGAGCTGGATGCCGTAGCTCGGGACGGCGTCGCTCCATGCGTCGGCCACGCGGTTCGAAATATCCGCCGACCAGGCCATCTCGCCGATCCAGAACAGCTCCATCTGGGCGAGCCGCTGGGCCAAGAGGTCGGTCGGATGGAGCCCGAGGATCGCCTCGTAGCGGGTGACCGATTGGGTGATGCGCCCGGCCGCGGCGTCGTCCAACGCGGCGACGTAGAGCCGCTCGCGTTCGGTCGCGCCGTCCCCGGCGGCGTGTGCCGCGGCGAGCGAACCCTCGATCATCGGCCGGAACGCGGTCGCCCGTGCGCCGTGCAGCACCAAGCCGTTGACCGCATGGGCCAGCGCGAAGCCCGCATCGGCCTCGAGCGCCCCCTTGAGGCCCGGCATGACCGCCGCCTTCCAGTGCACGAAGTTGTGGATCGCGCCATCGAGCGCGGCCGCCGCCTCGGCGCTCCCGGTGGTCATCGCGTACCCGCGCTTGTCGTGGTGCATGCTCAAGCCTCGTCCTCGACGTTCGGTCGCCGGACGATAGCACAGCCGCGTGCGCACTGGCGTGTTTGGGCTGCGCGGCCCCGACACGGCCGCCTTCGCTAGATCATCGAGCGAGGCTTGGATAGCGTCCCGGTTTGAAATTCTGCCGAAACGACACCCGAAACGTCGGCTCATCAGCGGATCATGTCTGCGTTGCACCCAACGGCGGACCCCGTCGCACGGTCCTCGGTACAGTCGCTCCTGACCCGAAGGAAACATTCGGGGCTCAACCTAACGCGTGGTCAGTTGGCGGCGATCAACTTGTAATAGGTATCCCAGGCCTGAGCCGAATCGAACTCGGCGTAGGCAGCATCGAGCCGTTGCCGCGAGTCTTCAAGCCGTTGTGCGAGCGCCTTCCGGTCGACGTCCAGCAGACACCCCGCGCGCTTGAGCGGACGGCCGGCGACGAAGACGCTGTCGACGTCGCCGCCGTTGGCCTGAAGCACGGCGATCTGCTCGGGCTCGGCGCCCGACATCATGCCAATGCGGTCCGTCGATAACAGTACTACGTCGGCTTGCTTGCCAGGCGTCAGGCTGCCGATGCGGTCGTCCAGGCGGAGTGCCCGGGCGCCGCCCATGGTGGCGATCTCGAGCATGTCGCGGGCGGTCAGCGCGACGTCGGTCGGCCCGACGCCCTGGGCGTCCATCGTGCGGGCGCGCGAGCCGCGGCCGACCTTCAGTGTGAACTGCATGTGGCGGAATATGTCGCCCGACAGGCTGCCGACCGAATCGGCGCCGAGGCCGATCGTCACGCCGTGCTGGATCGCCCGCCAGGTCACTGGATCGGCGCCCTGGCCAAGTTCGCTTTCGGCCGAGACGGCGATGCTGACGCCGGTCGCGGCCAGGCGGTCGAGTTCGGTATCGGTGAAGCACTGGCCATGCGAAATCACCAAGTCGGGACCAAGCATGCCATGACGGTCGAGGCGATCGATGAACCAGGACCCACCGTTAGGCGCCTCCATGCCGGCATGGGTCGTGATCGTCCGGACGCCCAGCTCGCGCGCCAGCCCCAGGTCGTGCTCTGTGCACGACCAGGGCAGATACTCCAGGTTGCGCGCCGTAACGCCCATGGTGACCAGACCGTCATCGTCCGAGAGCCGGCCGGCGCGAAGCCGCGTGGCTTCGGTGCGGTGCCAGTCCGTGGTCGGCGACAGGGCTTCCGACAGGGCTTCAGCGGCGATCGCGGTGCCATTTCCGAATTGCGGCGGGCCTCCCAGTCCGTAGCCAAACACCACCCTGACGCCCGTGGCATCGAGCGCGTCGAGGGCGGCGTCGGCGTGTCCCTCGGCGACGCTGCAGTCAGCGAAGTCGAGCACCGTCGTCACGCCGGCGTCGAGCGCGTCCAGCGCGCCGGCCAGGGTTGCGATGTGGCGGTCCTCGGCGCTATAGAGCTGGCGTCGGCCCCAGAACGTCTCGACCAGATAGCTCGACCAAGTGCCGTCGGAGACGAAACCGCGCAACAGCGTCAACCAGAGGTGCCGGTGGGTGTCGATCAGTCCCGGCATGGCGATCATGCCCTCGCCATCGATGACCTCGGCGCCGTCCGCGGCAAGCTCAGGGCCGACCGCGGCGATGCGGTCGTCCTCGATCAGGATGTCGGCGCGCGGCAGCGTGCCGAGCGCGGGATCGACGGTGATGACACAAGCGTCACGGATTAGCATACGTGTCGTCATGGTTCAGCCCACTTGAGTACGGCAGCAAATCTCCAAACCGACATTCCCCTGCCGACTCCTCAGAATGCGCACGTCGGCAGCCGAAGATGGCGTCTTGGGGAGTATTGAAACGAGTTTCTGCCCACAGGGTAGAGGATTTGCAGCGAGACTTGAATGTCCTGTGTGGATGGCTCCCGCGTTGCAAGGACTTTTTTCGGCGTAGCGACCTAGTCAGGTACAGTCTTGTGTCCGGCCTGTTGATGCAGTTTTGTTGAACCGCTGGCCCTGATGGTATCCGTGGATCGGGTCCCTATCTGCTTAGCGGGCTCGAACACCCAGGACATTGGTCGGGTTGTCCCGATCCCCGGTCTGACCGGTTCGCCATCACGTCTCGTCGTCCTTGCAATCGTCGAAAGGCGTTGTGCCTTCGAGAGATCAATTCGTCATGCGGTCCCCTCAGTTGCGGGTCGGTGAGCGCGGTAGGCCTCGCCACGAGTCATGATGACCCAGGCGATCCGCGCGGCCTTGTTGGCCATGGCCACGGCGACCAGCTTGTTGGGCTTGCTTACCAGCAAGTTGGTGATCCAGGGGTGAACCTCGGGCTTGCGCCGTGCCGATTGAAGCTGTGATGTCATGCCGATCACCAGCAGACGGCGAAGATAGCGGTCCGCCATCTTGGAGATGCGTCCCATGCGATCCTTGCCGGCGCTGGAATCGGCCTTGGGCGTTAGCCCGAGCGAGGCGGCAAACTGGCGAGCCGATGTGAACCGGTGCGGATCGGTGACCGAGGCTGCCAGCGCCGAGGCGGTGATGTAACCAATCCCCGGAATGGTCGCGAGCCGTTTGGCCAGGTCGTTGCCGCGGAACCAGGTCTTGATCTCGCCCTCGATCATGGCGACCCGGGCTTGCAACTCGCGGATCTGCTCGGCCAGGGCAATGACGATCTTGCATGCCAGCGGGGGAATGTCCGGCACCACTCCTTCGACAAGCTGATCGACGAGCCTCAGCGCGTGATGAATGCCTTTGGCCAGCACGATGCCCAACTCGGCCAGCTGGGACCGGATCATGTTGACCAGCTGGGTGCGCTGGCCGACCAGCAGATCCCGTGTTCGGTGGAGCGCCAGGACCGATTGCTGCTCGGCCGACTTGATCGCGACGAACCGCATCGTGGGGCGCGTCACCGCCTCGCAGATCGCCTCCGCATCGGCGGCGTCGGTCTTGCCGCGCTTGACGTATGGTTTGACGTAGATCGGTGGCATCAATTTCACCTCGTGCCCCAATGCCTGGAGCTCGCGGGACCAGAAGTGGCTCGTGCCGCACGCCTCGATACCGATCAGACACGGTTCCAGCTTGCCGAAGAACGGCATCATCTGGCGCCGGCGCAACGATCGGCGGACGATGACCTTGCCGGTGCTGTCAATGCCGTGGACTTGGAAAACGTTCTTGGCCAGATCGAGGCCGACAGTGGTTACTTTCATGGCGGATAGCTCCTCTTGCTCGTGGTTGATAACAACCACCACTTTGGCATCTCGGTGCCGGGAGCGGGAGCCATCCACCCCATCTGCTAGTGGGGGCAAAGTGAAAGGTGTTTGGCGGCGGCCCCGACTCCTGGTGTCAGCCAATTCTGGACCTTCACGTCTGGTCGTTAGACTCGCCTAGCCACGTTCCATATACTGCAGCCCACAACCAAAACGTTTCGGGGGAGGTTCTGGTGCCGCGACCGGGCATGCTGGTCCATCTCGTTGACGTGGCCAATCTGATCACTCTTGGCGGCCTCGCGCTTGCTTTCTTCGCCTGCTGGGCGGTCTTGTCGGGACGGCCCTCCTTGGCCATGGCCCTGGCCGCGTCGGCCGTCGTCATCGATAATGTGGACGGCTGGATGGCGCGGCGGGCAGTGGGGCGAAACCCGGCGCATGAGCATTTCGGGCGGCACTTGGATTGTTATGCGGACTACATCACCAAAGGCTTATTTCCCGTCCTGTATCTTTTGACCGCGACCGATTTGCAGCTCGTGTCTGTCCCGGTGGCGCTGATCTACCTGATGGCGATTGCCGTCCGATATAGTTATGAGTTCGTGCCGGACCGCGCCCATATCGGTCTTTCGCCCGACTACATGATCGCCTTCCTCTGTCTGTTGCAGTTGGCGGCGCCACGAATCGGTTCGGCCTTCATTCCCACGCTCATGGCGGGCCTGGTGGGTTTTGCGGCTCTCGCCGTCGCGCCTTTTCCGTCACCGAAGTTGCAGGGCGGGCCCCTCGTCGGTTTTTGCCTCTTTCTTCTGGTCCTGGCGGCGGTCCTTTTGACCGGCGATCGATAGCCTGCAAGCAGGGTTCGTTCTTTGTCACAGCTCCTTGGTCTTACTTGGAAAAGGCATCGGTCGGCCGCGTGGACCGACGCTGTAGCATCCGGGGCGTTAGATCGGCGAGCCACGCCGAAGGCACTCGACAGGCGATCATGGCCGCCCATCGACTCTGCTACGCTTCGGTAAGCCAGCTTCCCCCGTTGCGCCAGGCCTCTTTGGCCTTGCAATGCGGGCAAATGCGCTCACCCGGCCAGTCGCTCATAAACAGCTCGCGGCACTTCAGGCACCGACGCCGCTCGATCTCGTGCTCGCGTTCGGGCTCTGGCTTCAGTTTGCTTTGACGTCGTGCGAACATGCTTATGGAAAGCGGCTTTCAAATCAGTCTCATCCCGAGCGCGTGGTGGCGGTTCCGCAGCGGCGACATTCCACCTTCTGCACTTGGCCACTTGCGCCAAAGGCGCCGACCACCTCGATGAGACGGTAGTCGTGGAAGCCCAACCGGCAGAGAAGACGGCCAATCCAGTCGGGCAGCTTGTCGCGGCTTCCTGCCACGATCCGATTCCTTGAACACAACCACTGTTAGGGTCCGACGCCCGCGCCGCCCATCCGGTTATCTTAGCACATCGCGCGGCAGGTTTCGCCAATGGCCGCCTCGGGTCGACAGCCGGAGTGCCGACGGCCCCGCGCCAAGGTCTGCCGTTGGGCGCAACGCAGACATGACCCGGCGAAAAGCGGACGTCCTGGGTGTCGGTTCGGCGGGATGCCAAACCAGGACTCCGGCCGAATTCGGTTGCATTCGCCGGCGTTGGTCGCGAGGATTCGGCCAGTGCAGTTTGCGGGGGTCGGCCCATGACACCGGACGCCGCCGATATCGTCGATACCGAGACCTACCCGGTCGATCGGCCGGGCACGCCGCGTTACGCGGCGATGATCGCCGACGTCCGCGCCGAACTCGGCGAGGTCGGCTGCGCGCCGCTCGCCGGCTTCGTGCGCGCGGACAGGGTCGGCGCGCTCATTGCCGAGGCCGACCGGGTGGCGCCACTGGCGCACCGCTCGTTCAACCGCACCAATGCCTATTTTTCCGAAGACGACCCGACGCTGCCCGCCAGCCACCCGCTGCGCCGCTTCTATGACCGCTCGAACGCCTTCGTGCCGGCCGACAACTTCGGCGCCGCGAGCCCCTTGCGCGCGATCTATCAGTGGGCGCCGTTCATGCCGTTCATCCGCGACGCGCTGGGCGGGGCGGAAATCCACCGCTACGCCGATCCGCTGGCCGATGTCATCATCAACGCGGTCGAGCCGGGCGGCGGCTTCCCCTGGCACTTCGACACTAACGACTACACGGTGACGCTGGCGATCCAGAACGCCGAGCGCGGCGGCCTGTTCGAATACCGCCCTAACTTGCGGACCGCCGAGGACGAGAACTACGACGGCGTCCAGGCGATCCTCGACGGCGGTCGCGACGGCGTCCGCTCGCTGGCGCTTCGGCCCGGCGATCTGCAGATCTTCAAGGGGCGCTTCTCGCTGCATCGGGTGTCGCCGACCGAGGGCGCGCGGCCGCGCTACGTCGGCATCTATTCCTTCGTCGACGCGCCCGGCATGGTCGGCCGCGTCGAGCGCACCCGCCAACTCTACGGCCGCGTCCTGCCGATCCACCGCGACCGCGATGCGGCGGCACGCGCCGACGGGCTGCGGGACTGATTGGTTACGGCCACCTTTACTGCGTAAAGGTGGCCTGCGCTCAATCGCCGCGCATGCTTCCGCCGAACGGTCGGCGGCCCGCAGTCGCGGGCTGGAAGGTTTCAATTAGTACGAATCGACTCGATTATGCGCTCACAACGCATAATCGACCGGCAGCGCCGTCGTGTGCTTGATGCGCTCCATGGCGAAGGTCGAGCTGACGTCCGACAGCTCGACGGTGGCGATGAGGCGCTGGTAGATCGCGTCGTAGCCGGCGATGTCGGGCACCACGACGCGCATCAGGTAGTCGATGTCGCCGCTCATGCGGTAGAGCTCGACGATCTCGGGGATGGCGGCGACCGCGGCGGCGAACTTCTCGAGCCAGGCGGCGTTGTGCTGGGCGGTTCTGATGTGGACGAAGACGGTGACGCCGAGGTTGAGCTTGTCGGGGTCCAAGAGCGCGACGCGGCCGGCGATGACGCCCTCGCGCTCGAGCCGCTGGATGCGCCGCCAACACGGCGTCGTCGACAAGCCGACCCGCTCGGCGATCTCGGCGACCGGCATCGTCGCGTCGCGTTGCAGGCATATGAGAATCTTGCGGTCGATCGTATCGAGAGAGGTTTTCATATCTTTATTTCAGATATATTGAGAATTAATTTCTAAATATAGTCCATTCAGAGGTAAATTCGCAATAAGATTCCGCCGCATCCGGTATATCTTGTGGCCATGATGAAACGCCTGTTCACCGACCACCCCGCCGCCGTCGGCGAGAGCTACACCGAGCATCTGGGCATGGCCGGCCGCTTCGCCGGCCGCATGCTGCTCGGCGCCGCCGCCTGTCTAGTTCACGCGCTGTTGCCGTTCCTGTTCGTCAAGACCGGCAGCGCGATCATCACCGAGCTTCACGGCCGCATGGTGACCAACCGCGACCGCCTAGAGACGGCGCCGGCGGCCGACCGCGACCTGGCGCCCCAGGGCTCCGACTGAGCCGGCGGCCAGTGCTTAACCCCTCGGCACACGACATGCTACGGTAGCGCGCCGGGCCCGTATGCCCGGCGTATCGCGTTCACGGTTGCGTGGAGGGTTCCGTGTCGTTGCGTTTGCCGGTGTGGCTTCGGCTGGCCTTGTTGCCGGCGTTTTATTTCGTGCTTGGCGGTGTCGGTTCCGCGCAGGCGGCCGCCGACGGCGAGCCAATCTTCAAGGTCCTGCAGTTCTACGGTCTCGGCGCCAAGGAAATCGATGCCAAGACCGAGAGTGTCGACGACGGACTGGCCTTGCCGGGACTCGACGACATCAGCGACGCCGACATTCTCGCCAGCGAAGCGTTGCGCAAGGCGATCCGAAAATTTCACGACGACAAGGGGATCAACCGCGGCAAGTGGTCGGTCATCAAGGCCGAGATCGAGCGGATCAGGGATATGCGGATTCTCGCGCGCACCGGCAACCGCGTGAACCTGAGGGTCGACTATCGATGGCGGCTGACCGAGTGGAGCTCACAGGGCGGCCACGACAGCGCCGAAGTCCTGGTCGAGGTGATCCCGAGCTTCTCGAACGAGACCTACGACCGCGAGCGCTATGGCGAGGCGCTGGCGGTCGAGGATTCCTACTTCGCCGACGTCGCCCGCGAGATCGCCGATCTCGGACTGGCGGCGGGCCACGACGACCGCGAATGCTTCCACAACTATCATTCGCCCAATCCCTGCATCGAATCGATCCCGTTGTTCGAGCGCTTCGCCGCGCGACACGGGTTCGAGTTGAGCGTCGATGCCGCCTACATGTTCCAGGCCTTCGTGCGCGGCGAGTACGGCCGCTCCGACCGGCTCTACGCCCGCGCCAAGGGCTACACGCTGCCAACATATGAGGGCGTCGGCACCGAGGTCGCCGCGCTTGGCCTGCGCGACCACATGAACGGGGGCGGGGAATTCCCGAATTGCGACTACAACTACTACTCGCCCAATCCCTGTGCCGGCGTTATCCGGCTGTGGCAGGACTTCGCCGAGCGCCATGGCCTCGGCCTGTCGCGCACCAGCGCCGACATGTTCGAGGCCTATGTCGAGGGCGCTTATCGCCGGGGTGACCGCCTGTACCGCGCCGCCAAAGGCATCGCCGAGAACGATTACATCGGCCCCGGCGTGGCGGTCATGGGCTCGGCCTCGATCCCTCATTCGACCTCGACCGCGAATGCCGGCACGACCCGACCTCGCCGAATCGCTGCGTCACCTCGATCGTCGAGCTCGAGGAATTCGCCGCCGAACACGGCCTGCCGCTCGACCGCGACACCGCCGAGATCTTCCAGGCCTATATCCGCCACCAGATCCGCAAGGGCGATGAAATGTACGCGCGCGCCAAGGGCATCCCGCTCGAGGCTGTCGGCGACCCGGACTACCAGCCGTTCGAGCCGCCCGAGCTGATCATCGACATCGTGCCGAGGCGCCGATCACCGGCGCCCTAAGCGAGACAGATAGCGCCTCTCAGTCTTTGCTAATATGGCGTTTCGGATGTCGCTATCCGGCGGTCATGACGTGAGAACGATTGGAATCAACCCGTGTCGATACGGCGATCTCGAGGGGTGTGGCGTGTGGCTCGAGTGGTTCGCCTTGGGGCGTTTTGGCTCGCGCTTGCCTGTCCGCCGGCGGTCGCCGGCATGGACGACGAAGCGGTTTACAAGGTCCTGCAGTTTTACGGCCTCGGCGGTACGGAGATTGATCCGAAGACGCAAGGCGTCGAAGGTGGCGTGTTCCTACCGGGGATCGACGCGATCAGCGACGAAGAAATCCTCGACAGCAAGGTTCTTCGCACGGCTATCCGCCGCCATTTCAGGAGCAAGGGCATTGCTCATCGCAAACATCTATACTCGATTAGCGTGATCGAGAAAATTACCGGCGCGAAGGTGCTCGCGCGCTCGGGGAACCGCGCAAATTTGAAAATCGACTATTATTGGATTGCGATCGATCAGCCTAACGTCAGTGGCCATGACCGCGCCGAGGTGCTGATCGAGATCATCGCCAACTTCTCGAATGAAGTCTACGAGCGCGAGCGTTACGGCCAGCCGCTGGTGATCGAGGATTCATACTTCCCGGACATCGCCCGCGAAATCGCGGACCTCGGGCTCGCGGTGGGTCGCGACGATCGCGAATGCGTGCACAACTATCATTCGCCCAACCCCTGCGTCGAATCGATCCCGTTGTTCGAGCGCTTCGCCGCGCAACACGGTCTGCCGTTGGATGTCGACGCGGCGTACATGTTTCAGGCCTTCGTGCGTGGCGAGTACGGCCGCGCCGACCGGCTCTACGCCCGCGCCAAGGGCTACACGCTGCCAACATACGAGGGCATCGGCACCGAGGTCGCCGCGCTCGTCCTCGAGGTGTATGCGACACACTCGCAAGAGAGCGCGCACAAGGAGGGCGGCTGCCAGTTCAACTACTATGACGCCAACCCGTGTCGCGGCGTGATCCCGGTATGGCGGGCGTTCGCCGCGCGCCACGGGCTCGGCCTCTCGCGCCTCAGCGCCGACTTGTTCCAGGCCTACGCCGACGGCGCCTATCGCCGCGGCGATCGCCTGTACCGCATCGCCAAGGGCATCGCCGCGCCTGACTACACCGGTCCCGGCGTCGCGGTCATGGCGCTCGGCCTCGACCCGTCCTTCGATCTCGACCGCGAATGCCGGCACGACCCGACCTCGCCCAATCGCTGCGTCACCTCGATCGTCGAGCTCGAGGAATTCGCCGCCCAACACGGCCTGCCGCTCGACTTCAATACCGCCCGGGTGTTCCAGGCCTATGTGCGCCACGACACGGTCAGGGGCGACAGGCTGTATGCGCGCGCCAAGGGCATCCCGCTCGAGGCTGTCGGCGACCCGGACTACCAACCGTTCGAGCCACCGGAGCTGATCATCGACATCGTACCGGGCGACGCGAGCACGACACCGTGAGCGTCGCCGACCACGATCGCCGTCCGGGTGGTTTCGGCGTCCCGGCCAGCCGGTGGCGCGGCCTGAGCGTGGCCGCCTTTCTGTCGTTCGCGATGCACGCCGCGGCGATCCTGCTGGTTTGGCAATTCGTTCCCTTGCTGAGGGAATTCGAGCCCTACGAACCCACGCCGATCCCGGTCGAGATCGTCGTCGCCCAGACCGAACCCGAACCCGAGCCCGAGCCCGAGCCCGAACCCGAACCCGAACCCGAACCGGAACCCGAACCGGAACCCGAGCCTGAACCCGAGCCTGAACCCGAACCAGAACCCGAACCAGAACCCGAACCCGAGCCCGAACCTGAGCCCGAACCCGAGCCCGAGCCGGAACCCGAGCCCGAGCCCGAACCCGAACCCGAACCCGAACCCGAGCCCGAACCAGAACCCGAACCCGAGCCCGAACCCGAACCCGAGCCCGAACCCGAACCCGAGCCCGAACCTGAGCCCGAACCCGAACCGGAACCCGAACCCGAGCCCGAACCCGAACCCGAACCCGAGCCAGTACCAGAGCCCGAATCGGAACCTCAGCCGGTCGTCCTGCTCGAGCCGGTGCTGCTCCCCGATCTGGATCCGGTGCTCGATCTGGCGCCCGTGACGGAACCGGCGCTGGTTCCCGAACCGGAACCCGAGCCCGAACCCGAGCCGCTACCCGAGCCGCCGCCGCCCGAGCCGGAGATCGTCGCGGTGCCGCCACCACCGCCGGGGCCGAAACCGCTGCCGCCGGCGCCGCCGATCGTCGAGCAACCGGCGCCGCTGCCCGAGCAGCCGCCCGAGCCTCCTGCGCCCGAGCCCGTGGCCGAGGAGCCGCCGCGGCGATGTCCCGCCCAATGTTGAAAAGTGCGAGATAGGCATCGTCTGATCGAGAGGCTACGCGGCCACCTCGATGTCTTCAATGACGGACTTTGCTCCGGCCTTTCTCACCGCCTCCCGCAGGGCGGCGTCAAGGACGGGGAGCTGGCGGTAGGCCTTGAGGCGGCGGAAGGTCTTTTGCGCCTCCAAGAGGCCGGCGGCGGTCCAACGCAGCGCCATCTCGGCGTTGCGCCAGCGCTTGACGTTCCGCTGCACCGTCCGGACGGTGCCGATCGCGTTCTCGATGGCGTTGGTGCAAGCCAGCGAGTGTCGAAGTTGCGGCGGGAGGCCGAGCCGGATCACGGTCAGGATATCGTCCAGGCCCTCCAGGATCGAGCCCGAGACGCCGGGTGCGTCATGCTCCAGACGGCGGGCGAGGTTGCGCAAGAGCCGTTCGGCCTTGGCCGCGTCGTCCTGCTGCCAGGCCTGCCGCAAGACCTTCCTGACGCCGGCATGGAGGCTCTCGTCCAGCCGGTCCGTGATGTTGCGCCCCTTGTGCACCTGGCAGCGCTGGAGGGCCGCCGCCCGCCCGAAGGTCCGCCGGATCGCCTTCGAGAGCGCCTTGGCGCCGTCGACGATGTAGAGCCGAGGCCGTTCGGGATCGAGACCGCGCTCGATCAGGTTGTCGAGCATGGCTTGCACCGTGGCCGCGTTCTCCGTCGCGCCCTCGGCCAGGCCCAGCACGTGCTTCGCGCCGCCGGTGTCGATGCCGATCGCCGCCACCATCAGGTGATCGCCGACATGGAGCCCGTCGATCTGGAGCACCACGAGATCGAGATCGTCGAGCGGGCTCGCCAGCCAGGCCTTCAGCTTGCTTCGCGTCAACGCCACGAAACGGCGCGAGACCGCCGACTTCGAGGTTGCGTCACCCGATGCCGCCGGCAGATCGCCGCCCGCATCGTCCGGCAGGCGCACCGCGCGGGCATACTTGCGGGTCGAGACGTTGATCACCATCAGATTCATCGCCCAGGCTTGCAAGAGTTCGGGTTCCGACAGCAGCTCCCAACTCGGCAGGCTCATCTCCCGACCCGCGAAGTCCCGCACCCGAGGGCGCTCGACCTTCACTTTGCCGCCGTGGTAGGCGATCTCGCTCCGGGTCGTGCCCCATCGATGGCCCTTGCGCTCGCCCGAGCGGGCGTGGCGCGAACCGCACAAGGCTTCCGCGTCCGCCGACATCATCTCGTTCAAAGACTCGAGGCCCGCCAAAAGGCAGAAGCGATCGACGCTCATGCGCAGATCGTCGAAGGCCTCCGGCATCGATGGCAAGAGCCGACAGGATGGTTCCGAGGAACGGTCGTTGCGTGTAGTCTTGGTCATGGCGTCGTTCTCCTTGATGGAATCAGCACCCAGAGCCTAGCGGCTCCAGGCGGACGACGCCTACTTCAGCTTTTCAACAGAGCCCGGGACATCCCCGCCGCCGCCGCCCGAGCCTGTGACCGAGGAACCGCCACCCGAGGTCGTCGCGGTCGAGCCCGAGGAGTCCGAAGACGAGATGTCGCCCGCGCTCGCCGCCATCATGGCCGCCGTTCAGGCGCAGATGCTGCCGTGCTGGCAGGACGACCCATCGCGCCGCGCCACGACGCCGCCGGTGCTGATCGACGTGACGCTCAACCGCAACGGCTCGGTGCGTCGGGCGCAAATCCAGGACCTCGAGAAGCTGCGCGCCGACCCGGCGATGGGTGGCGTTGCGGAGGCGGCGCGCGGCGCGGTCCTCGCCTGCAGCCCTTTCGACCTGCCGCGCCGCGACTATCGGCTGTGGCAGCAGATGACGTTGCGCTTTTACCCGCCGTAACGGCGGCGCGCCGGCACGGGATGGCGGCAGTGCCGCGGCGTAACCGCGGCGTGACTTGGGCGCCGCGCCCGCGGGCAGCGCCATGTCGATCGCGTCGCGCCTCAGCCGACCGTAACGCGTCGGCCGTCGACCGCGACGTCAATAATTTCGTGCCGTCCCTCTGCGTCGGCGGCCGCCATGGCGGTGGATCCTATTTACGTTCGATCAGCTCGATCTTGTAGCCGTCGGGATCCTCGATGAAGGCGATCACCGTTGTGCCATGCTTCATCGGGCCGGGCGGGCGCGGGATAGTGACGCCGTCGGCAGCGAGCCGCTCGCAGGTCGCGTAGATGTCGGGCACGCCGACCGCGAGATGGCCCCAGCCGGTGCCGAGGTCGTAGGGCTCGGCGGTGTCCCAGTTGTGGGTCAACTCGACCACCGTATGCGTTTCCTCGTCGCCATAGCCGACGAAGACGTTGGTGAACTGGCCGTCGGGGTAGTCCTTGTGGCGCAGCACCTTCATGCCGAGGTGCCGCGTGTAGAAGTCGATCGAGCGGTCCAAATCGCGCACCCGGATCATGGTGTGCAGGAGCGCGAAGCCACCCGTATCGACCGAGGCTGATTCAGCCATGGTGTTTTCCTTCCCTTATTAATCTTTCGGTCATCTTTACTACGTAAAGCTGACCCGCGCTCAATCGCCGCGCATGCCAATCTTTATCCCACAACGACTGGCCGAACGGTCGGCGGCCCGCGGTCGCGGGCTGGAAGAAGCCGACTGAGATCAATCGGCCGGATTGCACTCTATCCAGCCCTCGCGTCTTCAAGCGCCGCGCCGAGCAGCTTGTGGAACCGGTTGACGCTGGTCTCCCAGGCCGGCGACAGCAGCCCGCCGTCGTCCATCACCGGCGAGGCGCGGCCGGCCTGCAGGCGCTCGACGATGCCATGATCCTCGCCATGCACGCGGCGCCACAGCGTGGCCAGCTTGTCGATCTCGTCGGCGCCGGGCGGGTCGTCGCCGAGGTGATAGATGACGCGCCACTGGCGCGTGCGGTCGGGCGCCTCCGGCACGTTCAGGTGCACGCCGATCTGGTCGGGCGCATAGTGGCCGAAGACGAAATTGGGGTAGAGCGTGAGGTAGAGCGAGCTCATGTCGAGCGCGTTGGCGAGCGGCGGCCGGTGGTTCTCGGCGCGCTCGGCGTTGACATCGATGGCGCAACCGAAACAGGTCCCGCCGTCGATCATGTAATGCTCGCGCAGGGGCTGGCCGGCCGCCGATTGCGCATGCACGACGGGCACGTGGTAGGGCTCGACGAAGTTCTCGACCAGGAACTTCCAGTTCGCATTGACCGTGCCGAGGTCGAGCTTGACCAGCGGCGTCATCGCCCCTAGGTCGATGCCGCCGAGCCGGGCGACCAACGGCGCGAGGTGGTCTTCGATCGGCGGCGCCGTGCCGTCCAGGTTGACGAATATCCAGTCATGCCAGACGGCGCAGCGGACCGGCACGAGGCCATGGGCGGCGCGATCGAGACCCTCGACATGCGGCACGCGGTAGCCGCCGAAGTGGGGCGTCGCCTTGAGCCGGCCGTCGAGGTCGTAGGTCCAGGCATGGTAAGGGCAGATCAATGCGGTGAGACCCCGGCACGGCGCGCCGACCACGATGTGGCCGCGGTGGCGGCAGACGTTGTGGAATGCGCGGATGTCGCCAGCCGCGTTGCGCAGCAGCACGATTGGCTGGCCAGCGGCCGTGACCGGCCGCGCGTCGCCGGTGTCGGCGAGTTCGTGGGCGAAGCCGACGAAGCACCAGGACGGCGCGAAGACGCGCGCGTACTCGGCGGCAAGCACCGCGCGCTCGGTGTAGGCGCCGCGCGGCAGACCGTGCATCACGCCCCCCGCGTTCTGCTCGATTCGCGCCGCCGCCGTCATCGTGTCCGCCAATTCCGACATCGCCGATCCCCCGCGCAACTGTGCCACCGTGGGGCGTCGCGCGCAAAGCGATTCCGCACCGCCGCCCGCGGCCCGAGCAACGGACCCGCGTTACGCGATCAGCCGTACTATAGCGAAAAATCTATTGCAAACGTAGTTTTCTTGCCATATTTTACGAATAACACAATAATAATATGGTCGTGATACGTAGTTCGTATTTCTGGCGTGATCTCGGAAATCGCAGGGGGTGGCGGTGATCAAGCAGCAGAGGGTCGATCTGGCCGCGCGGCCGACGGCGGGCGGCGGTGAGGGCGCGCCGCGCTCGGCCGCGCTGGCGTCGCCCTCGGACCACCTCAACCGCGCCATCATCGGCCTCCTGCAAGAGGACGGCCGGCTGCCCTTCAAGACCATCGCCGAGCGACTCGACGTCTCGGAGGGCACGGTGCGCAACCGGGTCGGCTGGATGAAGCGGGCCGGCATGCTGCGCATCGTCGCGGTCGCCGACCCGGCGGCGTTGGACTACCGCGCCGACGCCATGCTGGGCGTCACGGTGGCGCCCGGCGCGACGCCGGCGCGCGTCGCCGAGCGCCTCGCGGTGCACGGCGAGGTGGTCTACATCCTGTGGGTCGCGGGGCGCTTCGACCTGCTTGTCGAGATCGTCTGCGAATCCGAAGACGAATTCCTGAACTTCCTGGCGAACCATTGTTTCGACCAGACCGACATCGGGCGGCTCGAGGTCATGACCGGGCTCGCCATGTACAAGAACCAGTTCCTGCTCAAGCAGGCGGTTCGCTGAGCACGGCACGGCCGGCCACCGGACATCGATAGGAGGGGACCAAGATGAGCACGATCTATCACGAGACCATGGCAGCGGCGATTCCCGCCGCCGAGCGCGTCGCCGAGGCCAAGGCGATGCTCGTCGAGGCCGGTGTCAAATACGTCATGTCCTGCTGGATCGACCTGCTGGGCATGCCCAAGACCAAACCGGTGCCGATCCGCGAGTTCGAGGCGGTCTGCGCCGGCAAGGGGCCGCAGTTCGCCGTCCATTCGATCTCGATGGTGCCCGAATTGGGGCCCGCCGATTCGGACCAGATCCCGATCCCCGACCTGGACAGTCTGGTGATCTGCCCGTGGGACCGCGCGACCGCCTGGGTGTTCGCCGATCTCTACTGGGAGGGGGCGCCCTACAACCTGTGCCCGCGGCTCGCGCTCAAGCGCCAGCTCGCCAAGGCGGTGGATTTGGGTTACCGGCCGATGGCCGGCGTCGAGCCCGAGTTCATCGCGATGTGCTACGAGGACGGCAACCCGGTCAAGGCGTTCGACGACGATCCGACGATGCCGAACGGCACGACGGCGCGCCGCCAGGCGTGGGGCTACGACGTCGAGGCGTCGATCGATTCGATGGACTTCCTCGGCGAGCTGATCGACATTCTCGAGGAACTCGAATGGGACATCCACGACGTCGTCGCCGAGGGTGCCTATTCGCAGTTCGAGCTCGATTTCGGCTACACCGACATCCTCACCATGGCCGACCGCTTCACCTTCCTGCGCGTGCTGTTGAAGGAGGTCGCCAAGCGCCACGGCATGTTCATCACCTACATGCCCAAACCGACGCTGGGCGACTGGCGCTCGGGCGCGCATATCAACTTCAGCATGGAAGACGTGAAGACTGGCGCCAATATCTTCGGGGACAACGAGGGCGGTTGGGCGAAAATCGTCGACAATGTGCTCGGCGGGCTGCTGCGCCACGGCGGCGCGCTCGCCGCGATCACCTGCTCGACGGTGAATTCGTACAAGGGGCTGGTGTCCAAGGTGCCGGGCTTCGAGGGCGGCGTCTACACCTGGGCGCCGACCCATGTCACCTATGGCTCGAACAACCGATCCGCCATGCTGCGCCTGCCGCAGAACCGCTACTGCGTCGAGAACCGCGCGGCCGACATGTGCATGAATGCCTATTTCGGCATGGCGATGACGACCGGCGCCGCGCTCAAGGGCATCGCCGAGAGCCTCGATCCCGGGCCGCCGTTGAACAAGGACCTCTACAGCGTCACGCCCGAAGAGTTCGACGAGCGCGGCATCCAGCGCCTGCCACGCAACCTGCTCGAGGCGATCGAGATTTTCGACAAGGACGATCTCGCCAAGGATGTGCTCGGCCCGGTCATGCACAACTCCTACAGTCTCTACAAGCACGACGAATGGCAGCGTTTCGCGGTGGCGATCACCGAGTGGGAGCGCGAGGAGTATCTGCGCTTCTACTAGGAGGCCATTCGAGTCGGGTCGATCGAGACGGGGCACGCCATGACCGATTATACCATCTTCGAGGCGGGCGACATCGAGCTGCAATCGGGCGCGCGGCTGTCCGGCGCGAGACTGGTCTATGCGACCTACGGCGCGTTGTCGGCGGCGAAGGACAACGCCGTCCTCATGCCGACGTACTACACCGGCGACCACGAGAGCAACGAGGCCTTCTTCGGCGCCGGCCGGGCGCTCGACCCGGCGCGCCATTTCATCATCTCGATCAACCTGATGGGCAACGGCCTGTCGTCGTCGCCCAGCAACACGCCGGCGCCCGACGACGGGCCACGGTTCCCCAAGGTCACGCTGTGGGACAACGTGGCGTGCCAGCGCCGCTTGCTGGCCGAGGTCTTCGGCGTCGCGCGCCTCAGGCTGGTCACCGGCTGGTCGATGGGCGGCTGCCAGTCCTATCAATGGGCCGCCCAGTACCCGGATATGGTCGACGCGATCCTGCCGTTCTGCGCCTCGGCCAAGACTTCGCCGCACAACATCGTCTTTTTGGAAGGCGTCAAGGCGGCGCTCTGCGCCGACGGCGACTGGAACGGCGGCGACTACACGGCGCCGCCGCGGGGTGGCCTCAAGGCCTTCGGCCGGGTCTACGCCGGCTGGGCCTACTCGCAGACCTTCTATCGCGAACGGCTCCACCGGACGCTGGGCTTCGAGACCTTCGAGGACCTGCTGTGTGACTGGGAGGCCGGCCACCTGACGTGGGACGCCAACGATCTGCTCGCCATGCTGTGGACCTGGCAACACGGCGACATCAGCGCGAACGATCTCTATGGCGGCGATTTCCCCCGGGCGCTCGGCGCGATCCGAGCCCGCGCCATCGTCATGCCCTGCACCCATGACCTCTATTTCCCGCCCGAGGACAACGCCTACGAGGTCAGCCGCATGACCAACGCCGAGCTGCGGCCCTTCGATTCGGCATGGGGCCACTTGGTCCCCCGATCGGGCAGCGCCACGGCATTCGACCAGTCCTACGACCACGCCGTCGCGGAACTGTTGTCGGCCTGATGGTCAACGCCCGACCGCGACGCGGCGAAACGGTTTGGATGGTTAACGCCACGTATTCAGACGCTTAACCCGATTGGGCTAAGGGAAATCCCTAATCTTCATAGGGGGGCGGTGCTAGGTTGTCCGAACATGCCACAGGCGATATAGATCAAAGCCTTCCCGGGCTGGTTTCCGGGTCTGTGTGTCGGCAACCCGCAATCACGTCGATTGCACTGCAGAAAACGGCTATTCGGGGGAATTCGAACGCAAGAGGTCGTTGGTTTAGGCGAAGATAACAACTATCACCGTCCGTCATGAGATCGTGGCATCGTCTGCCGCAACCGGCATCGATAAGAGTTAAACAACAAATCGGATTGGCAGCATGGCACGCGACGCAAACGGACCGGACGAGCCTACGCCAAGCGAGATGACCCCGACGGACATGGATATCGCGGAGAAGACCGTGCAAGCGGTCGGCGAACTCCAGGATGCCATGGATGCGGCGCTGCTAGCCGGCCTCATCGTTGAGCCGAGCTTTACGCAGGTCGAAAACCGCCTAACACGTTATGGCACGAGGATCAGTTCGTTCATATGTAGTCTAATACCAGTGAGCCTATGAAATCACCTTCATGATCCATGGATAGGCGCAGAGGGTTCGCATACGATCCGGTTCTGCGATGAGGTCGATCCATGCTTGGCAACAGGCGTCGATGATGGCCTCGGTGTCGTCGAGGACGCGGAGCGATAGGAAGCGTTCGCGTAGGTAGAGCCAAACCCGCTCGACGGGGTTGAGTTCGGGACTGTAAGGCGGCAACAGCGCCAAGGTGACGTTGTCGGGGACGGTGAGGGCGCGCTCGTCGTGCCAACCGGCGCCGTCGCACATCATGACGGCGTGCGCATCCTGGTCCAGGGTATCGGCGAAGTGTGCGAGAAACAGGTCCATGACCTTGGCGTTGACGCTCGGCATCACCAGGGTGACGTCGTCGCCGGTGTCCGGGCGCACGGCGGAGAAGATGTAGGCCCACTGGTAGCCGATTTGACGCGTCCCGGGGGCACGCTCGCCCCTGCGCCACCACCGGTGACACACCCGGCCCTTGTTGCCGACGCGCGCTTCATCCTGAAACCACAGCTGTAGGCGCTTGTCGGGATGCGCCGCGGCGGTCGCCTTCAGGATGTCGCGAAGCCCCCTTTTTTGAAGCGCTCCTGCGCTTCGGCGTCCCTTCGCGGGTGGCTCGGGCGCGCCTTCTGGCGGGAAAATCCCATCCGCCGTAGAACCCGGGTCATGCTCGAGGGGTGGTAGGTCTTGGCGAAGCGCTCCTCCAGCCAGCGGCACAGATCGGCCCGGGTCCAGGCGCAAACCCCGTCGCGCTCAGGCTCCGGCCCGGCGATGATGACCGCCGCCAGCGCCGCTTCCTCGTCTGCCGTCAGCCGCCGCGGCGAGTAGCCCTTTGGACGGTCGTGAAGCCCCTCCAATCCCTTTGCATTGTAACGAACAACCGCGTCGCGAAGCGTTTGGCGATCCATCCCCGCAAGCCGCGCGGCATCAGCCCGGGGCATCTCCTCCAAAGCATTCGCGATCCCATAGGCCCGCGCCGCCGCTCGACCGTACGATTCCACGCGAGCCCAGCGCCGAAGCTCCAAAGGCGTCAAATCATCCCGTATCTTGAGTGCTGATCCCATGACATCCCCCACATCTGGTGGGAGACCATAGAATCACAATCCGCCATCATCCGCCATCAATGAATATCCCGAGAGTCAATTCAGGCGCTCACTGGTATCAGGGTCTACAGAAAACTCACCTGATCCCGGTCGCGGCGTTTTCAGGAAATTCCATTGTCCCATGGTCTGGGAAGAGGAATTTGCGATGCTAGGCCAGATGCTCATTGTTTATTTCACCAACCGGTCGGGTGCTACCGCGATCGAGTACGGGTTGCTCGCCGCAGCCATGGCGCTGGCGCTCATCGCCTCGGTCTTCGCGCTCGGCGACGAGGTCGCGGCGCTGTACAACACGATCAAGATCGAGATCGAATAGCGCCCCGTTGACCGATGATGCCGGTGTGGCGCGGGACCACCCGCCACGCGCTCAACCTGGTTCACGGCGCGCGGCCGGTGCCGCCAATCGCTGCCCACGACCGCCCGCATCAGCGCGGCGGTTTTTATTTTGACGTCATCGTCCAGATGCCGTCCCAGTCGTCGCCTGGCGGCGTCTCGCGAAGCTGCGCGCACCGCTCGACGTACATCTTGGATGGGAGGTCGTTCTCGTTGAGGCGCAGCGCGGTCTCGAAGATTGTGATCGCGTCGTCCCAGCGCTGGGCGCGATACTGTGCCAGCCCCTCACGGAAATGGCCGAGCACTTCGGCCAGATTGGGGAATGTCTCGGCGGTATGGAAGTCGAGCACTTCGTATACGCCGACCGGCTGCGTCTTGCCCTTGACGACGACGCGGTCGACCTCGCGGCTGCGATAGGTGCCGCGCAGGTTGTCGAATGTGTTCTCGCTGATCAGGATCTGGGCGCCGTATTGCTTGCACGCGCTCTCGAGCCGCGCCGCGAGGTTAACGCCGTCGCCGATCACCGTGTAGTCCATGCGCTTGGGCGAACCGATGTTGCCGGACACCACCTCGTCGGTGTTGATGCCGATGCCGATGCCGATCGGCCGCTTGCCGTCGCTGACGCGCCCGCGATTGTACGTATTGAGCTCGGACATCATGGCGCAGGCGGTGCGCACCGCGCGGTCGTCGTCGTCGTCGTCGTCGTCGTGGGCGAAGGGGATGCCGAACGCCGCCATGATGGCGTCGCCGATGAACTTGTCCAGCATGCCGCCCTCTTGCTGGATGCAGTCGACCATGATGGTGAAATATTCGTTGAGCAGGGTGACCGTACCCTGCGCGCCGAGTTCCTCGGTCAGCGTCGTGAAGCCGCGCACGTCCGAGAAAAGCACTGTGACCGTGCTGCTCAGGCCGCCCAGGAGTTCCTCGCCGCCTTCCAGCAGCTTGGCCGCGATCGACGGGTCCATGTAGCGCGCCATGGTCGACTTCATGCGCTTTTCGGAGGAGATGTCCTCGATCATGATCATCGAGCCGAGCGTCTCCTCGTTGACGCTGCGCAGCGGCAGGACGTTCAGGTTGACCGACAGGGTCTCGTCGTCCACGACCATCTCGGCGTCCATGGCGAGGTCGCCCTCGCGGCTCTCCCGGACACGCTTGACGGTATCGAGGATCCAGGCGTTCGGGCCGGTGAAAAACGCTTCGGCCGGCTGGCCGACGACGTCGGCGGCGAGCACCTTCAACAGACGCAAACCGGGGCGGTTGCAGGTGACGATCTTGCCACCCTCGTCCAGGGTAATGACGGTGTTCGACATGCTTTCCAGAATGCTCTCGTTGTAGTTCTTCATGTTCTGCACATCGTCGAACAGTTTGGCGTTCTCGAGCGCGATCGAAACCTGGGCGGTGAACGCCTTGAGGCGCGATTCGTCCTCATCGGTGAACGGCCCGCCGCGCTTGTTCAGCACCTGCGTCACGCCGATCGACTTGCCGTTCTTGTTGACCAGCGGAACGCACAGGATCGAGCGCGTGAAGTAGCCGGTCTGCTTGTCGAGCGCCGGGTTGAACCGAAGGTCGGCGTATGCGTGTGGGATGTTGATCGTCTTGCCGGTGGTGAACGCGGTGCCGGCGATGCCCATGTGGTTGGGGATGCGGATCTGCGTCGTGCCGAGGCCGCCGCCGACCTCCGACCACAGCTCATCGGTCTTTTCGTCGTTGAGGAACAGCGTCGAACGCTCGGCGTCGAGCATGCGCGAGACCTCGCCCATGATCTTCTGCAACAGCGCGCCGAGCTGAATTTCCGACGACACCTCCGAGACGACATCGAGGAACTGCAGCTCCTGCGCCCGCGAACGCTCCATGCGCTCGATCGCCTGGCGACTCTGTAGGGCGCCGGCCGCCTGCGTGGCCATCACCTCGAGCAGTTCTCGATCATTTTCGGTGAATTTACCCTTCGTCTTGTTCAGCGTCTGGGCGACGCCAATGATCTCGCCGGCCACGGTCTTTACCGGCACGCATAGAATGCTCTTGGTGACGAAACCGGTCTGTTCGTCGATCGAGGCGTCGAAATGCTCGTCCTTGTGGGCGTTCTGAACGATGGTGCTCTCGCCGGTCGTGAATACGTGGCCGGCGACGCCACGGGTGTTGAGGATGCGGATTTCGCGTTTGAGATGGCCCTGGGCGACGCGCGAGTAAAGCTCGGCCGTCAGGCCGTCGTTGAGGAACAGGCTGGCGCGTTCTGCCCCCGTCGCTCCGGCGGCGAGGCCGACGAAGGTATTGAGCACGCCATCGAGCGTGCGGTCGGCGGCCACCTTGTGCGACACGTCGAGCAACAGCTCGGCGACGCGCAACCGGCCCATGGCGTCGTCCGACGATTGAGCGCGCTTCCCCTTGCCCTCGACCGTTCGCCCGCTGTCATTCGGCATCGTCCGTCTCCAACTGAGCGCGCAGCATCGCGATCGTCTGCTGCTGCTGGTTACTTTCATCACGGAAGCCGCGGCGGAGCTGCTGCACGGTGTCGTCGTGCGCAATCTTGCCGCGCTCGATCTCATCGCGCAGCGCGCCGATCGCTCCCTTGAGTTGACCGATTTCGTCGTTCGCCTCGGCGACCGAGGTCTGCACGGCCTCGGCGCCGTCATGGCGCATTTGCTCGAGCTCATCACGCAATGCGTTGATGGCGGCCTTGAGCTGGAGGATTTCACCGTTGGCGTCGGCGACCGTCGCCTGGACGTTCTCGTCGTTCTCGGCGTGCAACGCCTCGAGCGTGTCGCGTAGGGTGTGGGTCTGTTATGGAAAATCTCAGTCATTGATTTAGTGCGTTTTTTGTGTCGAGACGAACGGCCGAAATCGGCTATTCGTGACAATGGGCCGCTCCAAGGCAGGATTTTGTTACGACGGCAGGGTCGAGCAGGGGAAGGTGGGAACGCTCCGCACCGCCAGAAGCGGTACGATGCCGTGTCTCGAAACCCAACATCGGGAGCATTCCCATGGCAGTATCCCCGCCTCCGGCGCCTTCGTCCATCGATCTTTCCGGCCTGCCTCCTCGGGTCGTCGAGGCGGCCGCCCGGGTGCTCGCACTGTGTCGCGAGGAGCTTCGTTCCGAGCCGCGCCCCGAGGCGCCCGAGGAGGTCGAGTTGCGGGTGCGTGAGGCCACGAACGAGTTCGCTCGCGATGTCATGGGCGCCGTCATCGAGAACCGGGACGATGGCGCTTCCCGGATCGAGCGGGACGGGCAGAGCTGGTTCCGGGTCGCGGTGACGCCGAAGACGATCATGACCTCGCTCGGTCCGGTGACCTACCGGCGAGCGCGTTACCGCAGCGGCGCGAGCGGGGCATCGCCGGTGCCGGTCGACGAGAGCCTGGGCCTCGTCGACGATTACCTGACGCGGCCGGCGGCCGAGCTCGGTCTGCTGATGATGGGTCACTGCACGGCCCGGGAAGCGGCGGCGTTCTTTGCGAAGACCGGCGCCATGACGCCGTCGGTGAGCACCCTGCAGCGCCTGACCCTGAGCATGCACGAATGCTGGGAGAGCCTCGGCCCGGAGACGCTGGGCAGCATCCGTGAGGCCGAGGGCATACCGCAGGACGCGACCACCGCCTCGGTCTCCCTCGACGGCGTCATGGTGCCGCTGAGACCCGGCGAGGACGGTCGCGCCAAGGCCTCCTGGCGCGAGGCTGCCTGCGGCACGGTCTCCTTCCACGACGCCGAGGGCAAGCGCCTGAAGACCCTCTATCTCGGCCGCATGCCGGAGAGCGGCAAGCTCACGCTGAAGGCGCAGCTTGCAAGCGAAGTCGCACACATCAGGCGAGCACGCCCCGAGATCGGGATCGTCGCTATCGCCGATGGCGCCGCCGACAACTGGACCTTCCTGGAGACCCTGTCGCCCGAAACCGAGGTGATCGACTTCTGGCATGCTTGCGAACATCTGCAAACCGCGTCCGACCATGCCGTGGCGCCCGGCTGGTTCGAGAAGTACCGCGAGATCCTCCGTCACGATCCCCGTGGCGTCGCCAAGGTGATCCGGGCGCTGCGCCACCTTCGCGATGCCGCCGCTGCGCCGGACCGGGCCGAGACCGAGCGGGAACTCGCCTTCTTCCGCAAGCATCGCCATCGCATGCGCTACCACGCCCTGAAGGAAGAGGGCATCGCCATCGGCTCAGGCGTGGTCGAAGCTGCCAACAAGACCCTGGTGACACAGCGCATGAAGCGCTCCGGCATGCGCTGGCGGATCGTCGGCGGACAGGCTGTTCTGACCTTCCGCGCCCTGATCAAATCCGGCCGCTTCGAGCGGGCATGGAAGGCCCTGATCAGCGCAACCGACACACCGGCCAACGACAACATCAGTCCACGTGCAGCAGCCATGGCAATCGCTGCCTGAACTCAACGAACCAAGCCGCAGACATCACTGCCATGCGAGACTCGCACCCGTCGCGTAGCTCACCGATCGTCGTCTTGAGATGCTGGTTTTCGCTGTTCGCCTCGGCGGTCACCGCCTGAATGCTTCGGTCCTTCTCGAGGCGAAGCTGCTCGAGCGAGTCGCGCAATGCACCGACGGTGTCCGTCATCTGACGCAGCTCGGTCTGCGCGGCGCGCAGTCCATCTTTGCTGCCGTTCTCCCCCACAGACGTCTGCTCGATCCGCGCCATGTCAATCGAACCACTGCATGGGCGAAGTGGTGACCAGCTCGGTGCCTTGGTCGGTCACGATGAGGTTCTGTTCGAAGCCCGCGCTGCCGACGCCCGTGCGGGCGAAGAACGCCTCGATGCCGATCACCATGCCGGCCTCGTAGATATCGTTCTCACTGCCCATTTGCACCGAAACGTAGGGCGGTTCGAAGAACAATCCGTTGCCGTGCCCGAACAGCGGGAACTTCTCGGCCGCCTGGTCCTTCTCGCCGCCGGCCTCGGCGGTTAGGCGCTCGCCGAGGCGCGCCGTGTCCATGACCGCGACGCCGGGGCGGATCGCCTCGATCACCTGTTCGACGATCGACGCCGTCGTCTCGATCAGCTCGCGTTGCGAATTCGACGGCCGCCGGCCGACCACCGCGGTGCGGCCCGGGTCGAGCCAATAGCCTTGAAACATCGGTCCATAGGCCCAGCCGCGCACCAGCTCGCCGTCCTTCGGCGTCTCGTGGTTGAAGCCGGCCAGCGGGTCGGCGGTGAAATACCCGATCAACTCGCCGTGGCTGACCGGAATCATGTGGACGTGACCGCCGCCGCGGTACACCTCTCGCGCCGCCTCGCCAGCCGCCTCGGCCTCCGACTTGCCGGTCAGCAGGCCCTCGATCAGCGCGTCGAGGGCGCGCGTTGCGACGACGCCCGCCTGGCGGACGCAATCGAGTTCGCGCGGGCTCTTGACCCTGCGCGGCTCGAGCACGAGGTCATCGAGCGGTAGCCATTCGATACCCGGCGTTGCGCTCTCCAACTGGCGCCAGTACTTGAGCGGCAGGAAATCGGTGCCGACCAAGGCGACGCGGCCCGTCACATTTCGCTCGCGCAGGCTGTCGGCGACCGCCTTGATGGCGTTGCGGCTCCACGCCACCCGGTCGGTCGCGATCAGATCGGTGCGCGGCCAGGGTTCGTCGGCTTGCAGTTCGGGCGTCTCGCCGGTGCGCAGGATGACGGCCGAGAACGCGCGTGCGTTTGACAGCGGCGTGTCGTAGCCCTGCCCCGAACTGGTGCCGTAGAAATTGGTCAAATAGAGCACATCGCCGCAACGCTCGTAGCTGCCCCCCGAACGGCCCCAGACCACGGCGGTCTCGAAACCCGCCTCGGTCATGCGCCGGTGAACACGCGCCCAGCGATCGTGGTATTCCTCGTCCGGAAAATAGGCCGCGACCATGCTCGTCCTCCCTCGCCGGCGTCGTTCGCAGCGCCGCTTTCGCCGATGCTACCACGCATCGACGGCGAGTTCAGCCCGCGCGCGTCACGACGCGGGTGGTGGCCGTGCCATTCCTTTGTGCGGTCATCTTTGACTCGCGTAAAGCCGACCTGCGCTCAATCGCCGCGCATGCCGATCTTATGGTCTCAAGCCGATTTTATGGGATCAAGGTTGGCCGAACGGTCGGCGGCCCGCTTCTTGTCCCAATGAGACTGGCGCGGGTTGGTAAGTCCCAACCGATTCCATTGGTCGGATTAAATTCTAGCCGGCCGATGACCGGCCGGTATTCGATCTCGCGCAGCAGTTTCTCGCGGATCGCCCTGCCGAAGTCGTCGATCGTCTCGGCCACCATGACGAAGGCGCCGAAGCCGCCGATCACCTCGCTTCGGTAATAGGCCGCGAGGTCGGGCTCCTCGCTGAGGATCGCCAAGCCGTTGACCGTGATGCCCTGGGCCGTCGCGGCATGACGCGCCTGACTGGGCGGCACGCTATGGTATCTGAAGGTCGTCTCGCGGCCGTCGCCCGAAACGTCGATGACCTGGCGCGGGCTGGTCAGGTCGTTGTACTCGATCAGGCGCACGCTATAGAGCACGCCGCGGCCGATCCCGGTGCTGCCCTCGATGCGGCGCGGGAACGCCTCGACCAGGCGGGCGAAGGTCTCGGCGGCGGCCGGGCCGTCCAGCACGTGCCACGGCGTGGCGTCCTTGTAGCCCTCGGATTCGGCCCAGATCGCCACGCTGACGCCGATGCTGGCGGTTGGGCCCGAGCGGATCGCCTCGAGCACCTCGGCGTCGCGGAAGGCGGCGGCGATGCCGGCCATCTGAAGCGCGAATTCCTGATCGCTGATCGAGCCCGAGGCGTCGACCGCCAGCACCAGCTCCAAATCGACCTGCGTTGCCGCGCGCACCGGCGCAACCGGCATCACCGCCGTGACGAGCAGCGCGGCGAGCAGCGCGGTCTCCGCTGTAAGCCGTCGCGCGTGCCGGGAGGCGCGCCGCCCTGGCGTTATGACGAACTGCGGGTATATTGACGCGCCGTCATGCAGTTGGTGAAGGCTTCCTGCCGTTCGCCGAAACGCGCCGGATCGGAGCCGGGCGCCTGCACGCCGAGCGATGAGCTCGTCGTACTGCCGGTGAGCCGGCTGCTGTCGCTGGCCGCCGCCGACATGGTCATCGCGTCGGCCTGCATGGTGCATTCCGAGACGTCGTTGTCGATCTGCGCCTGGCTGGTGTTCGGCCGGGTCCAGCCGCCGCCCGTCGCGCAAGACGCGAGAAGCGCCAGGGCGGCGACGGCGGCGAGGTATTGTCGGCATCGGTCCATGGGTACCCTTGGTGTTCGGGGTGAGTCTTCGTGGCGCGCCACATCGCCGCGAATGGTAGACGAAGCCGCCGGTTCTTGGCAAGGCGGCCGCCTATCCCGGCTTGTCGAACAGCGGCATGTCCTTGCGGCGCATCGGCACGATCAGAGCGGCGCCGACGGCGAAGCCGCCGACGTGGGCCCACAACGCGATCTGGCCGGCCTCGTTCGACAACACGAAGAGCTCGAACAGCTGGAGCGCGATCCAGCCGCCGAGCACGATGTAGGCGGACAGGCGCAGCGGGATCCACTTGATCACCAGGACCAGCACCTTGACCTTGGGATGGAGCATGAGATAGGCGCCGAGCACGCCCGAGACCGCGCCTGACGCGCCGATCACCGGCGATGCCGAGTCGCCGTTGGCGATGGCGTGCGCGAGGCCGCCGGCGACGCCGCAGACGAGGAAGAAGGCGGCGAACTTCACATGGCCCATCGAGTCCTCGATGTTGTCGCCGAAGACCCAGAGATAGAGCATATTGCCGATCAGGTGCAGCCAGCCCGAGTGCAGGAACATCGAGGTGATCAGCGTCAGCTCGGCCGGCACCATGACCAGCGCCGGCTCGAGTTCGCGGCCGTCGAACAGCACCGCCGGGATCATGCCGAGACCGTAGACCAATTCGCCGGTCTCGGTCTGGCCCTCGGCAAGCTGCCACAGAAAGGCGACGACGCAGGCCGCGATGATGGTGACCGTGACGAATTGAAACGGGATGATCTTCAGCGGGTTGGCATCGTGCAGCGGAAGAAACATCGCTCTGGTCCGGTTGCCGGCGTGCCGCCAAATGATCGGCGCTTTCGGCGCGCCTGTCCAGCGACGCCCCCCGGGGCGCGATTCCGGTGCTTACGCCGGCCCGCATCGGTCTTATGATGAGCGGCACGGACGGCGCGCATTCGCGCCCGGCCCAGGGAGTGACGCGCCATGGCCTGCTGCCACTATTACGCGCCGACCGAGGGCGGCGACACAGCGTTCATGGTCGATACCTCGACGATCGTCTTCGGCCCCGGCGTGCTGGCCGAGGTCGGCGACCATGCCCGCGCGCTCGGTATGCGCCGCGCCGCGCTGTTCACCGACGCGGGCCTCGCCGGGCTCGGCCATGTCGCGATCGTGCGCCGCGCGCTCGAAGACGCCGGTGTCGACGTCGCGCTCTACGATGCGGTGCGCGTCGAGCCGACCGACGAATCCTTCCTCGCCGCAGCGCGCTTCGCATCGCAAGCCGGTGTCGACGGCTTCGTCTCGGTCGGCGGCGGCTCGGTCATCGATACCGCAAAGGCGGCCAACCTCTACGCCAGCCACCCGGCCGACTTCCTGACTTACGTCAACGCGCCGATCGGCGGCGGCCAGCCGGTGCCGGGCCCGCTCAAACCCCATATCGCCTGCCCGACGACCTGCGGCACGGGCAGCGAATGCACCGGCATCGCGATCTTCGATCTGCTGGCGATGAAGGCCAAGACGGGCATCGTCTCGCGCAGCCTGCGCCCGACGCTCGCGCTGATCGACCCGACGACGACCTATACGCTGCCGACCGCCGTGGTCGCCGCCAGCGGCTTCGACGTGCTGAGCCACGCGCTCGAATCCTATACCGCGCGGCCCTACACGGCGCGCCCGGTCGATGCCCGCCCGAGCCTTCGGCCGCAGAGCCAAGGCGCCAACCCGTGGAGCGATAGCGGCTGTCTTGAGGCGCTGCGGCTGACCGGCGAATACCTGGTCCGCGCGGTGAGCGACGCGGCCGACCGCGAGGCGCGCGACAAGATGATGTACGCCGCGACGCTCGCGGGGCTGGCCTTCGGCAACGCCGGCTGCCACCTGCCGCACGGCATGTCGTACTCGGTCTCCGGCCTGGTGCGCGACTTCCGGCCCGACGGCTACCCGCAAGGTGAGCCGATCGTGCCCCACGGCATGTCGGTCATCGTCAACGCGCCCGCCGTGTTCCGCTTCACGGCGCAAGCCTGCCCCGAGCGTCACCTCGAGGGCGCCGCATGCCTCGGCGCGGACGCGCGCGGCGCCGGTGCGGAAGACGCCGGCGAGGTGCTCGCCGGGCGCATCGTCGCGCTGATGCAGGCGGCCCAAGTGCCCAACGGCATCGCCGGCGTCGGCTATACCGAGGCCGACATCCCGGCGCTCACCGCCGGCGCCTTCCCGCAGAAGCGCCTGCTCGATACCTCGCCGCGCCCGGTCGACGAGGCGGCGCTCGGCGGCATCTACGCCGCCGCCATGCGGTATTGGTAGGCAGCGCGATGGCCGACAACGTCGAGCGCTTCGGCTTCGGCCACGCGACGGGCGACGACTGGCACGCGGCGGTCGAGGCCTGTGCGGCCCAGCTCGAGGCGCCGGCGCGCGCCAATCTCGGATTCGTCTATGTCACCGACACGCTGGCCAGCGAGTTGGGCAAGATCACGGCGTATCTGGTGCAGCACACCGGCGTGCGCGACTGGGTCGGCACGACCGGCGTCGGCATCTGCGCGACGGGTCGCGAGTATTTCGACCAGCCGGCGGTCTGCGCCATGGCCGGGACCTTTCCCGACGGCGCGTTCAGCCTGTTCGACGGCTTCGCCGGCGACGCCATGGCCTTCTTGGCGGAACGCGGCCCATGGGCGGCGCGCGGCGAGGGGCATTTCGCCGTCGTCCACGCCGACCCACGCGATCCCGAGATGATGCAGCGCGTGCCGGCGCTGGCCGAGGCGGCCGGCTGCTATCTGGTTGGCGGGCTGGCCTCGTCGCGCGAGACCTACGCCCATGTCGCCGGCGGGCTGACCGACGGCGGCCTCTCGGGCGTGCTGTTCTCGGACGCGGTGCCGGTGGTGACCGCGCTGACCCAGGGCTGCTCGCCGATCGGCCCGGTGCGCGAGGTCAATTCTTGCCACGCCAACATTGCCATCGAGATCGACGGCCGGCCGGCGCTCGAGGTCTTAAAAGAGGACGTCGGCGAGGTGCTGGCCAAGGACCTCGGGCGCATCGGCGGCTATATCTTCGCCGCCTTCCTGGTGGCCGGCTCGGACCGCGCCGATTACATGGTGCGCAATCTGGTCGGCATCGACGAGGAGCGCGGCCTGGTCGGCATCGGCGCGCCGCTCGCCGAGGGCCAGCGGATCATGTTCTGCCGGCGCGACCGCGAGACCGCGCGCGCCGATCTGGCGCGCATGCTCGCCGATCTCAAGCGGCGCGCCAAGACGCCGCCAAAGGGCGCGGTCTATTACACCTGCCTGGGGCGCGGGCCGAACATGTTCGGCGAGGATTCGGCCGAGCTGGTGGCGATCCGTGACGAGCTCGGCGACGTGCCGCTGGTCGGCTTCTTCTGCAACGGCGAAATCTCGCACGACCGCGTTTACGGCTATACTGGGGTGCTGTCGCTGTTTCTCTGACGCAATATCCGATCGATTGAACTCGGTTGGATTCTTCCAGCCCGCGCCAGTCTTAATGGGACAAGCGGGGGGCCGCCGACCGTTCGGCCAGTCCTTGTGGGATTAAGATTGGCATGCGCGGCGATTGAGCGCAGGTCACCATAGGTGACCGCACCAATGAGCAAGACGAGGAGATCGAAATTCATGAGTGACGACAAGGCGCGCGCGATCGGCATCAACCACGTGGGTCTCGAGGTCGGCGACATCGCCGCCGCGCTCGCGTTTTACGGCCGGCTTTTCGACTTCACCATGCGCAGCCAGAGCGAGACCGACGCGTTCATCGATCTGGGCGATCAGTTCATCGCGCTGTTCAAGGGCGACGACGACGCGCCCGACGTCGGCCGCCACTTCGGTATGGTGGTCGACGATCCGGGCAAGGTCAGGCGCAAGCTCGAGGAAATGGGCGTCGAGATCATGAACGGCCCCGGCGTCGACTTCCACGACCCGTGGGGCAACTACTGGCAGATGGTGACCTACGACAAGATCCAGTTCATCAAGGCGCCGGCGGTGGCGCGCGCCATGGGCATCGACGACATCGAGAAGACCGAGACGGCCAAGCGCGAGATCGCCGAACGCGGCTTCGCCGAGGACTAGGCTGGTGTGCGCCAAGCCGGTCATCGGCCTGACATTGGACAGCGAGCAGCCGGGTGGCTACTCGAAGTTTCCCTGGTGCGCGCTGCGCGAGAACTATTTCTCGGCGGTGCGCAACGCCGGCGGCCTGCCGGTCGCGCTGGCCAACGAGCCCGACGACGCCGAGGCCTATCTCGACCGCATCGAGGGCCTGGTCGTCACCGGGGGCGCCTTCGACGTCGACCCGGCGCTGTTCGGCGACAACGAGCGCCACGCGACGGTCGTCACCAAGGACAAGCGCACCCGGTTCGAGCTGGCGATCACCCGCGCGGCGGTCAAGCGCGACATGCCGGTGCTTGGCATCTGCGGTGGCCAGCAGCTGCTCAACGTCGCGCTCGGCGGCACGCTGGTCCAGCACATCCCCGACGCCATCGCCGGCGCGCTGGCGCATGAGCAGCCCAACCCGCGCGACGAGCCCGGCCACACCGTGCGCATCGCGCCGGGCACCGTGCTCCACGATATCGTCGGCGCCGCCGAGATGGCGGTCAACAGCGCGCATCATCAGGCGGTGCGCGAGGTGGCGCCGGGTCTGGTCGTCGACGCGACCGCCGAGGACGGCGTCATCGAGGGCATCGAGGACCCCAGCCTGCGCTTCTGCATCGGCGTGCAGTGGCACCCCGAGTTCGAGATCTCGGACGGCGACAAGCGCATCTTCGCCGCCTTCGTGACCGCGGCCTGGTAACGGCGGGGTCGACCCCCATGAGCGACAAGGGCGAACGCATCGCCAAGCGGCTGGCGAGGGCCGGGCTGTGCTCGCGCCGCGAGGCCGAGCGCTGGATCGCCGCCGGCCGCGTCACACTCGACGGCGAAAGGCTGACCAGCCCGGCGGTCGACGTGCGCGCAGGCGCCCGCATCACGGTCGACGGCCGGCCACTGCGGGCGGCCGAGCCGACGCGGCTCTGGCGCTATCACAAGCCGCGCGGCCTGATCTGCGCCGAGCGCGACCCGCGGGGCCGCGCCAGCGTGTTCGACGCATTGCCCGACACCATGCCGCGCGTCGTCTCGGTCGGCCGCCTCGACATCGCCTCCGAGGGGCTGTTGCTGCTGACCAACGACGGCGACCTGGCGCGCCGGCTCGAACTGCCGTCGACCGGCTGGCTGCGCCGCTATCGCGTGCGCGCGTTCGGTCGGGCCAGTGACGAGGCGCTGGCCGCGTTGGCCCGGGGCGTCACCGTCGACGGCATCGCCTACGGGCGGGTGCAGGCGAGCCTCGATCGGCAGAAGGGCGACAACGCCTGGTTCACGATCGGCTTGCGCGAGGGCAAGAACCGCGAGGTGCGCCGGCTGATGGAGCATATGGGGCTGACGGTCAACCGCCTGATCCGCACCGCCTTCGGGCCGTTCCAGCTCGGCAATCTGGCGGCGGGAGCGGTCGCCGAGGTGCCCGCCAAGGTGCTCGCCGATCAGCTCGGCGCCGCCGCGCCGGCGTCGCCCAAGCCCAAGAAGTCCCACCGCCCCGCCAAGCGCCGCAAGCGCTGAACGACCATGAAATCCGTTCCCGTCGGCATCACGCTGCAAGAGAGCTTCGCGACCAGCGCCGATCAAACCGCCGCCGCGGCCGGCAACGCGGGCGTCGAGGTGATCTCGAGCGTGGCGCTGATCCTCTATATCGAGGAGGCCTGCTACCACCTCATCGCGCCCTATTACGAAGCCGGCGAGCTGACCGTCGGCACGCGTTTCGCGCTGGATCACGTCGGCCCGGCGCTGCCGGGCGACCCGGTCGACGTGGCGGTCGCGGTCGACGCGATCGCGGGCCGGCGCGTCACCTTCGGCGTGACGGTCACGCAGGACGGCCGCACGGTAATGCATGGCACCCACCAGCGCGCCTTCGTCGACGGCGCCCGCTTCGGCGGCGGCCCGGCCCGGCCCGGCGTATAGCAAAGCAGGAGGTTACCAATGGGGCATCAGCGCTTTCGCAAGTTCAACACCAAGGACATGTATCCGGACCAAACGATCGACAACGACATGTGCATGATCGTCAGGTCGGGGCGCCACGTCTTCCTGCGCGGCCAGACGGGCTTCGACCTGGACGGCAGATTCGTCGGCGCGGGCGACCCGGCGGCCCAGGCCGACCAGGCCATGAAAAACGTCAAGGTCTTGTTGGAGGAGGCCGGCGCGACGCTGGCCGACATCTGCAAGATCACCACCTACATCACGGACCGGGCCTATCGCGAGCCGGTCTACAACACCGTCGGCCGGCATCTTGCGGGCGTCTTTCCCTGCGGCACCGGGCTGATCGTCAACGGCCTCGCGCTGCCCGAGATGATGATGGAGATCGACGTCGACGCCATGATCCCGGAAGACCGGGCCTAGCCCCGTGCCACGCGCGAACATACCGATCGAGGTCGGCCGCGGCCCGAACCTGCGTTGCCGGGGCTGGCGCCAGGAAGGCATCTTGCGCATGCTCGAGAACACGCTGGCCAACGGCGAGAGGCCCGAGGAGCTGATCGTCTACGGCGGCTCGGGCCGGGTCGCGCGCAACTGGGAGTGCTATCACGCCATCGTCGCCGCGCTCGAGACGCTGGAAGACGACCAGACCCTGTTCATTCAGTCGGGCAAGCCGGTCGCGGTGTTCCGCACCCATCCGCTGGCGCCGCGCGTCTTGACCGCGAACACCAACCTGGTCGGCAAGTGGGCCAACTGGGAGACCTTTCGCGAGCTCGAGGCCAAGGGCCTCATGATGTACGGCCAGTATACCGCCGGCACCTGGTGCTACATTGGCACCCAGGGCATCCTGCAGGGCACTTACGAAACCTTCGCCGCCTGCGCGCGCGAGCGCTTCGGCGGCGCTCTCGGCGGTCGGGTCGTGCTGACCGCCGGCTTGGGCGGCATGGGCGGCGCGCAGCCGCTCGCGGTCAAGATGGCGGGCGGCGTGTGCATCGCCGTCGAGGTCGATCGCGCGAAGGCCGAGCGGCGGCTCGAGGGCGGCTACTGCGACGTAATCTTGCACGACGTCGACGAAGCGCTGGCGGCGGCGCGCGCCGCGGCCGCGCGGCGCGAGCCGTTGGGCCTGGCGCTGATCGGCAACGCCGCGGCGGTCTTCCCGCGCTTGCTCGAGCAGGGCTTCGAGCCCGACGTGGTGACCGATCAGACCTCGGCCCACGACCCGCTGAACGGGTACGTTCCGGTGGACTACAGCCTCGAACAGGCGATCGACGTCCGGGCGCGCGACGCCGAGCGCTACATCGCCGACTCGACGGCAAGCATGGTCTGCCAGGTCCGGGCCATGCTCGGCTTCCAGGCCCGAGGCGCGGTGGTCTTCGAATACGGCAACAACATCCGCGGCGCCGCGCGCGACGCCGGCGAGCCGCGCGCCTTCGACATCCAGGGTTTCGTGCCGCTGTTCGTCAGGCCGTCGTTTTGCGTCGGCCGCGGCCCGTTCCGTTGGGTCTGCCTGTCGGGTGAAGCCGACGACCTGCGGCTGACCGATGCGGCGGTGCTCCGCGAATTCCCCGACGACGCACGGCTGCGGACCTGGATGGACATGGCGATGGCGCGCGTGCCGATCGAGAACCTGCCGGCGAGAACCTGCTGGCTCGGCCTCGGCGAGCGCGACCATTTCGGCCGCCTGCTCAACGCGATGGTTCGCTCGGGCGAACTCCAGGGGCCGGTGGCATTGTCGCGCGACCATCTCGACAGCGGCTCGGTCGCGCAGCCGACGCGCGAGACCGAGGCCATGGCGGACGGCTCCGACGCGATCGCCGATTGGCCGCTGCTGAACGCCATGGGCAACATCGCCAACGGCGCCGATCTGGTCTCGATCCATCAGGGCGCGGGAAGCGGCATGGGCGGCTCGATCTCGGCCGGCCTGATCGTCATCGCCGACGGCAGCGATGCGGCCGATGCGCGTATCTCGCGCTGCCAGTTCACCGACCCGGCGATCGGCGTCGTCCGTCACGCCGACGCCGGCTACGCGAGCGCGGACGCCGCCGCCCGGTCCGCCTCGATCATTCGGCCGCTGGGCGGCAAATAACGCCCCTATACAAAGTGTTCGGGCACAAGGAGCGACGCGGATCGGCACGCCCGCCGCGCGGCTTTCGCTGGCCCGCCGTTTCGGGTAAAATCCGCATAATTCGAGGGAGGCGCGCATGGGCGGTTTCATCGAGGTCGAACTGGCCGACGGCGGTTCGAACCGGGGCTATCTCGCCGAGACCGCCGAGCGCGGCGCGCCGAGCGTCGTCGTCATCCAAGAATGGTGGGGCCTGCAGGACCAGATCACCGGCATTTGCGACCGGCTCGCCGCGGCCGGCTACCACGCGTTGGCGCCCGATCTCTACGGCGGCGAGGTGGCGCCCTATCACGACAGCGCCGCCGCCGAGGCGGCGATGAACGCGCTCGACGTCATGGCGGCGACCGAGGGGGCGGTCGCCGGCGCCGCCCGGCGCCTGGCCGCGAACGGCGCCAAGGTCGGGCTGACCGGCTTTTGTCTCGGCGGGTTGATCACGGTGCTCGGCGCGATCCGTGTGCCGGGCCTCGCCGCCGCGGTCTGTTTCTACGGCCTGCCGTCGCCCGAGATGGGCGCGCCGGGCGACATCGCGATCCCGTTCCAGGCGCATTTCGCCAACGACGACGACTGGTGCACGCCGGCCGTGGTCGACGCCTTCGAGGCCGGCCTGGGCGCGGACGCCGAACTCCAGCGCTACGACGCCAAGCACGGCTTCATGAACGAGCAGCAGCCGTCGATCCACGACGCCGCGGCGGCAAGTATCGCGGGGCAGCGCATGCTCGATTTCTGGCGCCGCCACCTGGCGTAACCGGGGAGGCGGCGGACGATGAGGATCATCGCCGGTCGGCTCCGCGGACGGTCGCTCGCGGCGCCCGCGGGCCTCGATGTCCGCCCGACCGCGGAGCGGGTGCGCGAAGCGCTGTTCAACGTGCTGGCGCACAACGACTATGGCCCGGATGACTCGCCGCTACTCCAGGGCGCGCGCGTGATCGACGCCTTCGCCGGCACCGGCGCGCTCGGCTTCGAGGCGCTGTCGCGCGGCGCCCAACACGTCACCTTCTTCGAGAACGACGCGACGGCGCACCGCGCGCTGCACGCCAACGCGGCGGCGCTCGGCGTGACCGGCGAGATCGCCATCGTGCCGAGCGACGCGACGCGCCCGGGACCGAGCCTCGGCGCGGCGGCGCTGGCGTTTCTCGACCCGCCGTACGACTCGGGCCTCGCCGCGCCGGCGCTCGCCGCCTTCGCCGCGGGCGGCTGGCTCGCCGACGGCGCGCTCGCGGTCGTCGAACTCGCCGCCAAGGAGGCCTTTTCGCCGCCGATCGGCTTCGAGACCGTCGATGCCCGGCGCTACGGCGCGGCCCGCCTGATCTTCCTGCGCCACGCGCCGTGAGGCGGCGGCCAACGCGATCGTTACTGGACAGCGGGGCCGGAAGCGACAATAACAGCCGAATCGTGAGGCAACCATTGGCTGGCAACGGCAACACGATGGATTTTCGACTGATTCGCCGCCTGATCGTCGACAAGCTATACGACCGCACGACCTATGGCGTTGCCGTGGTCGTCGGCACGCTGATCAGCGCCTACGGGCACCTCTTGGTGCCCTGGATTCGCTCGGACGTGAACCCGTTCACGGCCTTTGCGACCGAATTCGGGCGCACGCCGTTCCTGACGCTGTTTTCGGTCTTCCTGGCCTACGCCTTCCCGTTCTGCGTCGGCATTTATTCGGCCGTCGCGGTGCGCTATGCGAACCGGCGTATCGAATCGATTGCCGATTTCCCCGAGCGCAAGCCCGACCCGGTGTTCCGCGCCGCGCGCGACGGCCGCCTCGTCGAGGTCGGCGCCAACACCCAGCGGATGTTCGAGAAGTACCAGATCGATTGCGCGCAGAAGATTCTGGGCGAGCAGCTGTGGGCCGGTATCGTGTTGGACAAGCCGGCCGACGGACAGATCAGTGTCTATTTCGAGGCCGAGGGGGCCGAGTATCTGGTCGCCCACGCGCCGGCCGAGGATGGCGCGATCAACGTCTACCTGACCCGCCTCGCCACGCCCGGCGCCGCCGCCGAATAGCAATAAACGTAAGCAGTATATATTTATGGTCACGGACAGGGTCCCGCGGGACGGTCCGTGTGAATACCGAAAACATATACTGCTTAGGTTTGTGTTACGGCTCCATTGAGTACGAAAGATTTCGTATCGACATATTACGCTATTGGAGTTGACGGCGAGTCGGACAGCCCCCATGTGCGGCAGGGCTGGCGCCTGTTCAACACGACCTCAAAGGCACGAGCGCGCGTTGATGCGGGCCAGAAATCCCTACCCCTTTAGCGGACGCTAGTCCAAAAGTGACTATCCCGATGGAAAATGACCGGATCAAAGCAACCTCGGAAAAATACTCATGAAAGCGATAGTATACACAAAATACGGACCACCGGATGTTCTTCAGCTCAAAGAGGTCCAAAAACCGACGCCCAAAGACGATGAAGTCCTGATAAAAATTCATGCTACATCCCTGAATGCCTCGGACTGGGAAATCCTGAGAGGCAAGCCGGCGTATGCACGCATATTTGGTCTGCTAAAACCAAAAATCAGGATACTCGGATCTGATATAGCGGGAAGGGTTGAAGCGGTTGGCGGAAACGTCACGCTGTTTCAGCCAGGCGATGACGTGTTCGGTGACACATTCGGGTCTTTTGGCGGTTTTGCCGAGTATGTTTGTGCGCGTGAGGACAAGTTGATGCCTAAACCGGCTACGATGACTTTTGAGCAAGCTGCGGCCCTGCCGCAAGCCGGCGTCCTTGCCCTACAGGGGCTTCGCGATAAAGGGCAGATTCAGCCGGGACAAAAGGTTCTGATTAATGGTGCGGGCGGGAGTTGCGGTACGTTCGCCATACAACTGGCCAAAATGTTCGGCGCCCACGTCACGGGCATAGACCGCACGAGTAAATTGGACATGATGCGATCGATTGGCGCGGATCATGTCATCGATTACACACGGGAAGATTTCGCCCAAGCCCAAAGTGAGCAGCGCTAGATCTTATTCTTGATTTTATGGCTTACCGATCGATGTTCGATCACATGCGCGTTTTGGGGCCAACAGGGAGGTGCGTCGTTGTCGGCGGTTCCATGTTCCGAGTTCTCCAAACCCTATTCTTGGGATCGACAATGTCGATGTTCGGGCGTAAAAAAATGATGATCCTGGATCATCATCAAAACAAAAAGGACATCGGTTTCATGGCAGAACTCCATGAATCGGGTAAAGTCATACCTGTTATTGATCGACACTTCCTGTTAAGTGAGGTTCCTGAAGCGCTCCAGTTTCTTGGAGACGGCCTCGCCAAGGGAAAAGTCGTAATCACTTTGGACCATAGCAACACAATCTAGCAAAGCGCTGCACCCGACCGCTGTGCCAGGGAGCTTCATAGTGACAGGCGAGCTGAAGCGCTCTCCGAAGTCGGGCTACCCGGCGGGCGGATTTTCCGGGTTTGACGTCTATGCGGCTGATGCGGACGGGTATGATTTTACTGTCTGAGCAAATTCCCATGACGGTTTGGGCCTATCCGACGGTGCTGAACCACTCCGCGTTGAGAACTCCTCGGCGTAAAGTTCCGTTGAATCGTTCGTTGTGACCGGCAATTATCGGCGATTAACAGTCCGATTAAGTCTGGAGCCTAAGGTCTTCTACTCCGCCGCGCGGGCGGTGTCGTCCGGCGCGCCGACCGTGGCGACGCCGATCATGCTGTCGCGTGTGACCAAATCGGCCAATTCGGCCTCGCTCATGGCTTCGGTGCCGGCGGGGCGCATCGGCAGCACCAGGTAGCGCATGTCGGCGGTCGAATCGTGGATGCGGACCTCGATGTCACCGGCCAGGATCGTACCGAACTCGGCGAGCACCGCGCGCGGTTCGTGGACCACGCGCTTGCGGTAGTTCAGGCTCTTGTACCAGGCCGGCGGCAGCCCGAGCACCGAGCGCGGATAGCACGAACACAGCGTGCAGACGACGGTATTGTGCACTTGCGCCGTGTTCTCGACGACGACCAGCTGCGCGCTGGTCACCTCGATGCCGAGCTCGATGGCCGCGGCGCGGCCGTCGGCCAGCAACCGCGCCTTATAGTCGGCATCGAGCCATGCGCGGGTGACCATGCGCGCGCCGCCGGCCGGCGAGCGCTGCTCCATCCACTCGATCGCGCGGCGCTCGTCATCGGCCGTGAAGACGCCCTTCTCGATCAACAGTTCGCGCAGCGCCGTGCCGAGATGGCGGTAGTAGTCGCCCGGTTCCGGATCGTCTGGCCGTGGCGGCGGGTGGTCGTGGTCATGCGCCATGTTGCGTCTCTCCCGGTCAGGCGGGTTCGAGCCAATGCTCGAATATCTCGATTTCGAGCGTGTCGCCGGCGGCCTCGGCGTAATCGGGCCAAATGTCGGTCTGCGCGAGGTGGACCCGGTAGAGCGTCTGGGACGGCTCGCCGTAACGACCGTAGGCCAGCAGTTCCGGCTCGCCGAAGGCGCCGCAGACACGCTCGATCACGCCCGGTTTGCCGCGCACATAGAGCGGCGTGCGGTTGTGTCGGTCCTCGTGGCGATCGACGATGCGCACGCGGTCGCCGACATCGAAACGCGGCGTCACGGGCTGGGCTCCTCGCGCGCCGCGACGGCGGCGATGCGGTCGTCGAGTTCCTTCCGGCCGACGACGCCCTTGCCGACCAGCACGCCCGCGATCGAGGCGATCCAACGCTCGTAATAGCTCATCGTGAGATAGGCGTCGGGCGGCAGCGATTCGATGCCGAGGCGCAGCTCGGCGACATCGAAAATATTGGGGTCGTGACGGCCGACCAGTGTCATCAGCGCGTCGACGCGTTGCTCCCAGAAGGTCGGGTCGTGCTCGGCGCGGTCGATCGGGCCGCCGGGCAGGCCGCCGACGTCATGCACACCGCGTTCGCCGTCGTCGTGGATCGTCATAGACGAACTGTGGCGCGGTGCGCCCGTGTTGGCAAGCCCGATGCCATACGAATGCATGCTTGCCAGCGGCCCATGCCGGGGCGATCCTGTCGCGGCACCGCGCGGCCAAGGAGGCGCGACTTGAACATCGAATGCATCGGCGAGGCGAGATACCATCTGGGCGAGGGTCCGCTCTGGGACCCGGTCGACGGCGTGCTCTATTTCGTCGATTCGTTGGCGCCCGCGGTATTTCGCCACGACCCAACGAGCGGCGCCATTGCGCGCCGCGACCTGCCGGGCGAGACTGTAGGCTCGCTGGCGCTGCGCGACGCCGGCGGCATGGTGCTGGCGATGGCCGACGGCTTCCACGCCTATGATTTCGAGACCGGCGCGCTCGAGGCCATCGCCGAGCCCGAGGCGGGCGTCGCCAACACGCGCTTCAACGACGGCAAGGTCGACCGGCGCGGCCGCTTCGTCGCCGGCTCTCTCGAACGCGACTTCGCGGCGCGCAGCGGTGCGCTCTATCGGCTCGACACCGACCTCTCGGTGAGCCAAATCGAGGACCGCGTGGTTTGCGCCAACGGCCCGTGTTGGAGCCCCGACGGGGCGACGTTCTACTTCACCGACGGCGGGCGCGCCGAGATCTACGCCTACGACTACGACGGCGCGGCGGGCACCGTCGCCAACCGCCGCGTCTTCGCCGCGGCGGAGCCGATCGGCGGCCATCCCGACGGCGCGACGGTCGATGCGCAAGGTTTCGTGTGGAGCGCCCTGTTCGGCGGCGCCAAGGTGGCCCGCTTCGCGCCCGACGGCCGGCTCGATCGCACCGTCGATCTGCCGGCCAAACTGGTCACAAGCGTGATGTTCGGCGGCGCGGACCTCGACTTGCTCTACGTCACCTCGGCGCGCGGCGACGGCGGCGACGCGCGCGACGACACGCCTGAGGCAGGCGCGCTATTTCGGATCGACGGTCTCGGCGTCGCCGGTCTGCCCGAACCACGCTTCGCGGGATAGAGGAGGCGCGATGCCCGGGACCGCCGCGGTTCGCCGGCCGGGCGCAATGAGATGGTGAGGCTCTCACATGGCGTTGCTTGGGGTGCTGGCGGGCGTGACCCTGCTCGGCGTCGTGACTGCCGCGACGGCGGCGGAGCCCGGCTCGGGGCAGGCTGTCGCCGGGCTTCAGGCCTCCCTTCGGGTCGACCGAGCGCGCGCGTTGATCGGCGGTGAGGGATCGAACCTGAGATTTTTCCTCGCCAATGTAAGCAACCGGCCGATCAAGATTTTCGGCCGCCCGGCGTTCAGGTGGCCTGGAACCAACTCGCTTGCCACCGTTGGCGTGGCGATCGTCAGCTTGGATGAGACGGCCTATGAACCAACCGAGCAGATATCAGACCTTACGAAGGCGCCGCGCGCGGAGGAGTTTACTTGGCTGGGGCCGGGCGATACCGTGTCGGCCGGACCGATATCCGTCCAAGGCGCGCGCGGGATCAGACAAGCCGGTCGGTTTCGCATCACCGCGTCCTACAGCAATCACTTCGTGGATTGGGTGAGCCAAGACGGTACCGTCCACGAAGAACCCGACGTATGGACCGGCACTGTCGTCTCGAATGCCGTGACGACCGACATCGAGGAATAGGCGGCCCGACCGAACCGCGTTTCGCCGGACATGGGAGTAGATCGTGACCGACGCCACTCGAGCGAACGACCCCAACGCCGAGCAGATCGAGTTCTGGAACGGCCCGGCGGCCGAAAAGTGGGTCGACTTCAACGCCGAACTCGACCGCATGCTCGACCCGCTCGGCGATCTCGCGATGGACCGTGTCGCGCCCGCGCCGAGCGAGCACGCGCTCGACGTCGGCTGCGGCTGCGGCGGCACGACGCTCGAGCTGGCGCGCCGCGTCGCGCCCACCGGCGCGGTGACCGGCCTCGACGTCTCCGAACCGATGCTGGCGGTTGCGCGCGGGCGCACCCGGGACGCCGCCGCGCCGGTCCACATCGTCGGCGGCGACGCCGAGGTCTGCGAATTGCCCGCCACGACCTTCGATCTCGTCTACTCGCGCTTCGGTGTGATGTTCTTCGCCAACCCGGAGGCCGCCTTCGTCAACATCGGCGGCGCGCTCAAGCCGGCCGGCCGGCTCGCCTTTGTCAGCTGGCGGTTGCCTGCCGAGAACCCCTGGGTCACGGTGCCGTTCGAGGCGGCGCGGCCGCTGTTGCCGAGCTTCGAGCCGCCGGGCCCGAACGAGCCGGGCCAGTTCGCCTTCGCCGATAGCGCGCGGGTCGAGGGCATCCTGGCCGCCGCCGGCTTCACCGAGATCCGCTCCGAACCGCATGACGTCATGCTGCGCGTCGGCGACGGCGACCTCGACACCTGCGTCGAGGTTACGCTCAAGCTCGGGCCGGTGTCGCGCCTTCTGCGCGAGGCCGGCGAGCAAGCCGTACCGCCGGTCGCCGCCGCGATCCGCGAGGCCGTCGCGCCCTACCACACCGGCGAGACGCTCGAGATGATGTCGGCGGTCTGGGTCGTCAGCGCGCGGCGCGCCTGAGGCCGGCGATGCTGTCCTCTGATCAAGCGCGCCAAACCATCCCGCGTGCGAAGCGCATTCGCATCCTGAACGGCACGGCGGCGCTCGCCGTGGCGGTCGCCCTGTTCGCGGCGCCGTTCGATGCACCCGAGAGCTACTATCACTTCACCGATACGCGCGCCATGCTCGGCGTACCCAACTTCGGCGACGTCGCCTCGAACCTGGCGTTCCTCGCCACCGGCGCCTTGGGGCTTGCTTGGTTATGGTCGGCGGCCGGGCGGGCGCGATTGACACCACGCGAGCGCGCGCCCTTCGCCATTTTCTTCGCCGGCGTCGTCGCCACCACCTTCGGTTCGGCTTACTTCCATCTGGCGCCGCTGACACCGGACGGCGGCCCAAACAACTGGGGCATGCTGTGGGACCGGCTGCCGATCACGGTGGCGTTTACCGCCGTCTTCGCCGGCTTCATCGCCGATCGGGTGAGCGCGCGGGCCGGCGCCGTCGCGCTGCCGCTCGTCATCGCCTTCGGCGTCGCGGCGACGGTCTACTGGTACGTCACCGCCTGGCCCGGCGACCTACGCATCTATTCACTCGTCCAGGCCTATCCGGCACTGGCGATCCCGTTGATGTGCTGGCTGTTCCCCGGGCGCCTGACGACCGGCCGCCACGTCGCCGGGCTGCTCGCCTTCTACGGTCTGGCCAAGGCCTGCGAGGCCTTCGACGGCGAGATATTCGATCTCCTGGGCGGCGCCGTTTCGGGCCACACCCTCAAGCATCTGCTCGCGGCGGTCAGCGTCTACGTCGTCGTGGCCATGCTGCGCCGCGCGCCGGTCGACAATGAGGCCGGCCGCGCGGCACGGTAGGCGCGTTGGCGACATCGGCCGGTTCATCGAAGCATCGGGCGTGTGATCGCCGGATGCATGCCGGGGTCCGATTGCCGGGCGAAAGCAGGTGCCGGAAACCAGGCGCGCCGATGTCTGGAATTGAACCAGCCTGTGTGAAAACGTCGATGGTGTTATGATTCTCTCGTGCTTTGGCGGGAGGGTCTGATGAAGCGTTTTGTCGAGGGTGTCGATCGCAGCCAGGGCACGTTGTTTCCGGAGCGCCGGGAAGACTGGATCGGCGACGACAACCCGGTTCGGGCGATCGACGTCTTCGTCGATGAGCTCGATCTTGGCGGCCTCGGGTTCGACCGGGTCGAGCCGCTGGCGACCGGCAGGCCGGCCTATCATCCTTGCGATTTGTTGAAGCTCTACATCTACGGCTATCTCAACCGGGTTCAGTCGAGCCGTCGGCTCGAGAGGGAGGCCGGGCGCAATGTGGAAGTGATGTGGCTGGTCGGCCGGCTGGCGCCGGATCACAAGACGATCGCCGACTTCCGCAAGGACAACGGCCGTGCGATCCGCAAGGTCTGCGCCCGGTTCGTCGCGCTGTGCCGGCAACTCGGGCTGTTCGCCGAGGCGAGCGTGGCGATCGATGGCTCGAAGTTCAAGGCGGTCAACAGCCGGGACAGGAACTTCACGCGGGCCAAGATGGCGCGGCGGGTGGCGCAGATCGAGGAGAGCGTTGCGCGCTATCTGGACCAGTTGGACAGCGCCGACCGGCAAGAGCCGTCGCTGGCGCGCACGACCAAGACGACTCGTCTGGCCGACAAGATCGCGATCCTCAAGGAGGAGATGCGGCGCCTGAAGGCGCTTGAAGTCGAGCGGCGTGCGAGCCCGGACCAGCAGATCTCTCTGAGCGATCCCGATGCCCGCTCGATGGCGACGAGCGGCCGGGGTTCCGGCGTGGTCGGCTACAACGTTCAGGCCGCCGTCGACACCAAGCACCACCTGATCGTCGCCCACGAGGTGACCAATCAGGGCACCGACCGCGTCCAGCTCTCAGCCATGGCGAAGCGGACCAAGGCGGCTCTGGAGACCGACGAGTTGGATGTCGTTGCCGATCGCGGCTACTACAACGGCAAGGAGATTCTGGCCTGCGATGAGGCCGGCATCACCGTCACATTGCCTAAGCCGCTGACCTCTGGAGCCAAGGCCAAGGGCCGCTTCGGCAAACAGGACTTCGTCTATCTGGCCGCCGACGATGTCTATCGCTGCCCGGCCGGCGAGCGTTTGGTCTACCGCTTCACCAGCCAGGAGAGGGGGCTGAGCATGCGGCGCTACTGGACCAACGCCTGTCAGGGATGCGCCATCAAGCATCGCTGCACCACGGCCAAGCAGCGCCGCATCACCCGCTGGCAGCACGAGCATGTTCTCGAGGCCGTCGAGAGGCGGCTCGACGAGCACCCGGAGGCGATGCGTCGGCGGCGCGAGACGGCCGAGCATCCCTTCGGCACCATCAAGTCCTGGATGGGCGCGACGCATTTCCAGACGAAGACGCTGAAACGGGTGAGGACCGAGATGGCCCTGCACGTGCTGGCCTACAATCTCAAGCGCGTCATGAACATCACGGGCATCGACCCGCTGATCGCGGCGATGAGGACCGCATAGGCCTCTCTGCGCCGCAAATTGCGCCCATATCCGGCCAAATCGCAGCTCACACCGGCGCCAGCCGGCCGACAGGTCCGCACGAGTGGCGAAAATCCTTAATCCCGGAATACCCGCCGCGACGGATCATCGAAGCCAAAGACGCGCCGTACAGATCACGCAGCAAACGTTCTTACACAGTCTGGAACCGGAGCCGACATTTAACGTCGCGCGACTGTCGGTGCATAGATGCGCCTCGCCCTGCGGTGTTCGTAACCGACAGTGAAACGGGGTAGTCTATTGGCCATAAGGAGATGAGCGATGAGACGCCTCGTGCTTGTCGCGGCGCTGGGCCTGTATTTTCCGGGCGTGGCATTCGGGCTGAGCTGCGCGCGGCCGAGCCTGGACGAAACCGCCATCGATGCCGCCATCATGATATTCGAGGGGACCGCGGGTCCGAAACGCTCACTCGATCTTCGCGAAAAAGAGGCCGTCCGACTGTACGCCATCGAAGCCATATTTGACAGTGCCGAGGACCTGAAGGTCTACGGTTTCACGGTGACGCAGGGCTGGAAAGGAGCGACGACGGGGCAGAGCATCGATGTCCTCTTCAACAGCTATTGGGGAGACGGTTTTGCCGAGGGCGAAACCTACCTCGTGGTCAGCCCGCGTCAGGTTGGAAATCTCTTCTGGGCGCCGCTTTGCGGCCACACTATCGATATGAGACACGCCACCGATATCGGCAATCTCGCCATGCTTGAGCGGCTGATCGGTATCGGCCAACACATGAAGGTCGGTATGGAGGACCGCGTCTGCCGGCGTGCCGAAGACTGCACCTCGGTGCAGACCCACTGCGGCGGGTGCAGCTGCGGCACGCCGGTGGCCACGATAGCGGCCGAACGCTACGAGGCGCGGTTCGAAAGGCTGTGCGCCGCCATACGAATTGCCGAGCGTTGCGAGATGAATTGCCCGCCTCCCGCGTCATCCTGCACGGCGGGATTTTGCGTGGCCGAGTAAAAAGCGGCACCCGGCGACGGAGTCGAAACAGCTAGTGCGCTGACGCAGACAGGTGATTCGCCCGATCGACACACGGTGCCGCATGACACCTCCCCCAAAGCGCCCGCTTGCCGCCCGAAAGCAAAAGCGACAACTCTGAAATTCCGGGCTCGGGCCTCCGAGGTCCGCTATCCGCTCGTAATCAGGCGCCGTGCGATTACGCCGCCAATGTCCGCATTTGATGCGGTGGACGGCTCCCGCCTGCCGGCATCTAGATGCCAAAATGGTGGTTTTCATGAACCAAAGGGAAATTAGGAGCCGTCCTATGAGCAAAGTTATCACGATCGGTGTTGATCTTGCGAAGAACGTATTCCAGTGAGAACGGCAGAGCAATAATCCCCCACTGAAGCGGCCGGTCGATCCGGCTGCGGCGGACCAAAATGGGACCGCGTATAGCCTTCTGTCAGGGTTGCTCTGACTGGAAGGCGGGGGGGATGTATCGGGTGGAGTTGTACGCACGGGTTCGGCGGGCGTGTCATGTCGAGGGGATGAGCACCCGCGAGGCCTCGCGGGTGTTTGGTGTAGACCGCAAGACGGTCCGTAAGATGCTGTCGTTCTCGGTGCCGCCAGGGTATCGCCGAAGCGCGCCGCCGAGGCGGCCAAAGCTGGGTCCGTTCACGGGAATCATCGATCGGATCTTGGAAGACGATCGGACCAGCCACCGCAAGCAACGGCACACTGCGAAGCGCATCTTCGACCGCCTCCGGGACGAGTACGGTTTCACGGGCGGCTACACCATCGTGAAGGACTACGTTCGTGAGCAGGGGCTTCGGTCGCGTGAGGTGTTCGTGCCACTCTCCCATTCCCCCGGTCACGCCCAGGCGGACTTCGGCGAAGCGATGGCGGTGATCGGCGGCGCGTTACGGAAGATCCACTTCCTTGCCTTCGACCTTCCCCACAGTGATGGTTGCTTTGTTGCGGCCTATCCGGCGGAGACGACCGAAGCATTCTGCGATGGCCACAACGCGGCGTTTGCCTTCTTCGGCGGCGTCCCCCGATCCATCCTGTACGACAACACCAAGCTGGCGGTTGCCCGGATCCTGGGCGATGGGAAGCGGCAGCGAACGCGCGTCTTCACGGAGCTTCAGTCCCACTATCTGTTCGAGGACAGGTTCGGCCGGCCGGGCAAGGGCAACGACAAGGGCAAGGTCGAGGGACTGGTCGGCTTCATCCGGCGGAACTTCCTGGTCCCCGTCCCGCGTGCCGAGAGCTTCGCGGCCCTCAACGATGCTCTCGCCGAACAGTGCCGCCGGCGCCAGGCGGCGCGGCTGCGGGGCCACAAGATGCTATGAGGCTGAAGGACGCAGCCTCAAGCTCCTTCGATTATTTCAACCTCGATCAGAAGGAGCGACACGATGGCACAGTTTCCGGTATCGACCTCCAATGAACACGCTATTTATGCGGCACTGGAGTTGAGCAAGAACAGCTGGCTTTTGGCGATCCAGGCTCCGGGGCGGGGCAATCCGAGCTTGCATCCGATCAAGGGCGGCGACGCTGAAGGACTGATGGCCAAGCTGGACGCGGCGCGGGACCGGGTGGTCAAGGTGACGGGTCGAACGCCGACGATAACGCTGTGCTACGAGGCCGGCTACGACGGCTTCTGGTTGGCGCGGTTCCTCGAGCAGCGCGGCATCGAGTGTCTGGATGGAGCCGGCCAGCTTGCGGGTCAACCGCCGGGCGCGGCGGGTGAAGACCGCGCATCGATGTCGAGAATATTCTTCATACGCTGATCGCCTGGTGCCGCGGCGAGCGTCATGTCTGCTCCATGGTGGTGATTCCGAGCGTCGCGGAGGAGGACCTTCGCCGCTCTCATCGGGAACGTGACCGATTGGTCCGCGAGCGAACCGCCCACATCAACCGGATCAAGGGTCTGCTATTCGGTCAGGGCATTCGCGGCATCAATGTCAAGGCGCGCTACAAGACCTTGACACCGGCGGCGCTGGTCACCGGAGACGGCCGACCCCTGCCGGACCGTCTCGGCCGCGAGATCGCGCGGGAGATCGCGAGACTGGCCCAGGTCCAAGCGCAGATCGTCGAGGTCGAGCGTGAGCGTGATCAAGCGCCGACACCGTGTGTGGCCACGGAAAGCAAGCGGCCAGCTGCTGCGCTTAAAGGGCCTCGGCCCGGCCTTATCCACGACGCTCGCACGGGAAGTCTATTATCGCCAGTTCGCCAATCGCCGACAGGTGGCAAGCTATATCGGGATCACGCCCAGTGCCTATGACAGCGGCGACGGGCGCCGCAGCCAAGGCATCTCCAAGGCGGGCAATCGGCTGGCACGGGTTGCCATGATCGAAGCCGCATGGCTTTGGGTCCGCCATCAACCCGATAGCGCTCTGACCCAGTGGTTCCATGACCGCACCCAAGGTCAGAAGGGGCGCATCAGGCGCGTCATGATCGTCGCAAACTGGCGATCGCGCTTTGGCGGTATCTGGAAACCGGGCTGATCCCGGTGGGTGCTGTCGTCAAATAGGACTGCGGATCAGCTCAGCGTTCTAACGGGCTTCATTCCCCGATTCGCTTGTTGGCTGGTGTGACCATGTCTCCTTGGTCCCGCGTGCCGAGAGCTTCGCGGCCCTCAACGATGCTCTCGCCGAACAGTGCCGCCGGCGCCAGGCGGCGCGGCTGCGGGGCCACAAGGAGACCATCGGCGAGCGTCTCGAGCGGGATCGTCAAGTTCTCTTGCCATTGCCGCCTGCTCCCTATGATGCCTGCGATAAGCGCCCTGGACGGGCGAGTTCGCTGTCGCTGGTGCGTTACCGCAGCAACGACTATTCCGTGCCCGTGGCCTACGGCCACCGTGAGGTGCTCATCCGGGGCTACGTCGATGAGGTGGTGATCAGCTGCGGGGCCGAGGTGATCGCCCGGCACCGCCGGTCCTACGACAGCGAGGACCTGATCTTCGACCCGCTGCATTACCTGCCCTTGATCGAGCAGAAGATCGGCGCCCTCGACCAGGCCGCGCCATTGGCGGGCTGGGACCTGCCCGAGGCCTTCATCACTCTGCGGCGGCTCCTCGAAGCTCGTATGGGCAAGGCAGGCAAGCGCGAGTACGTCCAGGTGCTCCGTCTACTGGAGACCTTCCGGCTCGAGGAGGTCGAGGGTGCGGTCGGCGACGCCCTGCGGCTCGGCGCAATCGGCTTTGATGCGGTGAAGCACCTGGTACTGTGCCGCATCGAGCGGCGGCCGCCCAGGCTCAACCTCGACGTCTATCCGTATCTGCCGCGCGCCCGGGTCGCGATGACGTCCGCCAAGTCGTACATGAGCCTGCTGTCGGGGCTCGGCGCATGACCGACACACCGCAAGTGCTGCTCGCCCACCACCTCAAGACGCTGAAGCTGCCGACCTTCCTGCGCGAGTACGACAAGATCGCCCGGCAGTGCGCCTCGGAAGGCGTCGATCACGTCCGCTACCTGTTGAGACTCGCCGAGCTCGAGCTGATCGACCGCGAGCGCCGCATGGTCGAGCGGCGCATCAAGGCGGCGCGCTTCCCCGTGGTCAAGAGCCTCGACAGCTTCGACTTCAAGGTCATCCCCTCGCTCAACAAGGCGCTGGTCCTGGAGCTGGCCCGCTGCGAGTACATCGAGCGCCGCGAGAACCTCATCGCGCTCGGCAACAGTGGGACCGGCAAGACCCACATCGCCCTCGGTCTCGGCCTGGCGGCCTGCCAGAAGGGCCTCTCGGTCGGCTTCATCACCGCCGCCGCGCTGGTCCACGAACTCATCGAGGCCCGCGATGACAAGCAGCTGCTGAGGTTCCAGAAGAAGCTCGCCACCTACAAGCTTCTGATCGTCGACGAACTCGGCTTCGTGCCGCTGTCGAAGACCGGCGCCGAGCTGTTGTTCGAGGTGTTCAGCCAACGCTACGAGCGGGGCTCGACCCTGGTCACCACCAATCTGCCCTTCGACGAATGGACCGAGGTGTTCGGCTCCGAGCGCCTCACCGGCGCGCTCCTCGATCGCCTCACCCACCACGTCAACATCCTCGAGATGAACGGTGACAGCTACAGGCTCAACCAGAGCCGCAGGCGTCAAACCCCGACTGCTAACTGAACCGACCACCCAGCCCACGCTTGACCCCGTGGGCCCACAGGTCCCTCCCGCGCGCGCCGCCGCGTCAGCCTGTTGAGGGCACGCCGCGTCGCGCGCGGGGCCCTCCCGTGGACTACGGGGACAAGCCCGCAGCCGCCAAGCGGTCCCTTCTTACACCGCCGAGGTGGTCCCTTTTTGCTCCGCCATTGACTCGCCGCCGGCATCTGCACCAGGATCGCGCCGTCGGTTCCGCCCGCCTCGACCAGCAGGACACGGACGTCGGGGTCTTCGGAGAGCCGCGCCGCGACGACGCAGCCGGCCGATCCGGCGCCCGCCACGATGTAGTCGTATGCCGCCTCGGTCATGATCATTGCTCTTGCGATGAACAGATGTGACATAAAATATATTGGACGTCCAGCTTATTTTATGATTTCATGCCGCCATGACGACACTTGAGCCCTCCGTGACGCGGCATCGGCGGACGCCGCGCCGGCGCCCGCGTAGCCAGCCCGAGATCAACGCCCAGCGCCGCATCGAGCTGGTCGAGGGCGCCATCCGTTCGGTCGCGGCTCACGGGCTCGCGGGCACCACGGTACAGACGATCTCGGCGGCGGCCGGCGCCTCGCGCGGTTTGTTGGCGCACTACTACGGCAGCAAGGGCGCGCTGATGCTGGCGGCGTACCGCCATCTCTGCGACACCATCGCGCAAAGCATGGGCGACGCCGCCCGGGCCAGCGGCAAGGCCGCTTCGGCCCGGCTCGACGCCATGGTGGTCGCGGTCTTCTCGCCGCCCATCTTCGAGCCGGTCAAGCTCGCCGCCTTCCTGAGCTTCTGGCACGAGGTACGAACCAATCCCGCCATGGCGGCGATCAACCACGAGCTCTACCGCGACTACCGCGAGGTCGTCGCGCGTCTCTTCGAACGCGCCGCGGCCGAACGCAACGCCGCCATCGACGGCCGCACCGCGGCGATTGGCCTGATCGCGCTGATCGACGGCTTCTGGGTCGAGCTCACGATCGACCCCGCCGCCTTTTCCGTCGACCAGGCGCTCGGCGTCTGCCGCACCTATGTCGACCGCTTCCTCGCCACGACGACAAGCTGACAGGACAGACCATGGCCACCCGCGACACGCTTACCAAACTCGACACGCCGACACTGGTGCCGGCCGCCACCGTGCCCTACGTCATCTGGGGCGACGAGCAGTCGGGCTTCGTCAACGACCTGTTCCATATCATGAGCGACCAGATGGTCGTCGTGACGGTGACCATGCCGCCGGGCGCTTCGTTCTCGTCTTCGGACCGCTTCCGGCCCTATTTCGACACCCATGAATGCCTCTACGTGCTGGCCGGCAATTACACCTGCCAGGACCCGACGACCGGCGAGCTGCGCTCGATCGGCGAGGGCGAGATGCTGCTCATGCGCGAGCGGCAATGGCATTACGGGCACAATTTCGGCGACAGCGAGCTGCGCCTGCTGGAGGTCATCTGCCCACCCGCCAACGCCGCCGCCCTCGGTGACCATCCGCGCCCCGAGACGGCCATTCCGTTCGACGCCAAGGCGCTCGCCGACTGGCCGCGTGGCCGTGCCATCGCCCATCACCGCCTGGAAAAGATCGGCCACGACGGTCGGCTGAACGCTTTGCTTGGCACCGAATGCCCGATCCTGCTCGAGGTGCTCGCCTCGACCGAAAAGGTCGGATTCGCCGTCGCCAGCTTGCGCGCCGGCGCCCGCAGCGACATCGTCGGCTTCCCCTACGATGTCGTCTACCACGTCGAGGAAGGCGAGCTCTTCGTCTCCGACATCGAGGGCGGCGCTTATTTCCACGCCGCGGTGGGCGATTGCGTCTTCCTGCCGGCGGACTGCCGCCACCGATTGTTCAACCACACGGCCACGACATGCCGTTTCGACCTCGGCGGCGCCGGCAGCCTCGACCGGCATCGGGTCGGCTGATGGGTGCCACCGCCAGGCTGTTCGATCTGACCGGCAAGTCGGTCATCGTCACCGGCTCGGGCCGCGGCCTGGGCCGGGCCATGGCGCGTGGCCTCGCCGAGGCCGGCGCCCGCGTCACGCTATGCGGGCGCAGCGCCGACATCGTCAAGGACGCCGCCGACGAACTGCGCGCCGAGGGTCACGAGGCGCTCGACGTCGTCTTCGACGCGCGCGACCGCGCCGACGTCGAGCGGCTGATAGACACCACCGCGGCGGCCTTCGGCGGCCTCGACGTCATGGTCGTCAATCATGGCATCGGGCGCGCGCAGCGGGCGGAAGACGTCGAGTCCGCCGCATGGAACGAGATGATCGCGATCAACCTGACCAGCGCCTTCACCTGCGCCCAGCTCGCCGGCCGACGCATGATCGAGCAGGGCCGCGGCGGCTCTATCGTGTTCACCGGCTCGACCGGCAGCCTGGTTGCCTTCGAGGGCCTGACGGCCTATGGCGCGGCCAAGGCCGGGCTCGACCACGCGGCGCGTCAGCTGGCCGCCGAATGGGGCCGCCACAAGATCCGCGTCAACGTCGTCGCGCCGGGCTACATGACGAGCAACATGCGCGACACCGGCGGGCGCTACGACGCCGCCGAACACCTCGCAGGCGTTCTCGCGCTGACGCCGCTCGGCCGCAAGGGCGAACCGGAGGAGCTGGTCGGCCCGGTCGTGTTCCTCGCCAGCGACGCGTCGAGCTACGTCACCGGGCACGTCATCCCGGTCGACGGCGGCTGGTGCATCCTGTGACCGCGGACCCTCGCGTCGACGCGGCGGTCGGCGCGCTGCAAGACGACGGCTACGCGATCGTCGATGGGCTCGCGTCGCCCGAAGTCATGCGCGACATCGCGACCGAGTTGCGGCCACATTTCGACGCCGTCGCGCCGGCCGAGCGGGGCAACGCCACCGCGCGCGTCCACAGCCGCGTGCTGGCCGGCGGGCCGGCGCTGCAGGACCGCATGATCGATCCGGTCGTCACCGGCGTGCTCGACCGCCTGCTCGGTCCCACCTGCGTGCGCTACCAGCTGTCCAGCGTGCAAGGCATCGAGGTCTTCCCCGGCGCGGCCGACCAGGGCCTCCGCCGCGACGACGACATCTTCCGGCTGCCCCATCCGCACCCGGTGTTCGAGGTCAACGTGATGTGGGCGGTGACCGACTTCACGGCCGCGAACGGCGCGACGCGCGTCGTGCCGAACAGCCATCTCTGGCCGACCGGACGGACGCCCGAGCCGGGCGGCGACGTCGTCGCCGCGATGGCCGCGGGATCGGCGCTGCTGTGGCTCGGCTCGACCTGGCACGGCGCCGGCGCCAACCGGTCCGAGGCGCCGCGCATCGGCTTCTATGCCGGCTACTCGCTCGGTTGGCTGCGCCAGGAAGAGATGATGTACCTGGCGTTGCCGCCCGAGGCCGTGCGGCCCATGCCCGAGGCGCTGCAGCGCCTGATCGGCTATGAGCTCAAGGGCACCATGACGCTCGGCTGGCTCGACGGCCGCGACCCGCGCGAGGCGCTCGGCCTCGATCGCTGAGCGACGCCGCCTGGCGTCGAATTCCGCCGCGTTCTCGTCCAATCGTCTCGAGCGCCCTACAATGCACGCCGGCGATCGAGCGTCTCGTGAACCAAGGGTGGCATCGACGATCATGAAAATCATCGACCTCACATTGCCTTTGTACACCGGTATGGAGGTCTATCCGGGCGACGCGGCGCCAAGTTTCGAGTTGGTCGAGCGATTCGCCGAGACCGGATGGAACATGCGCCGGCTGGAAATCAACGGGCACGACGGGACGCACGTCAACCTGCCGCTGCATGCCACGGCCGCGGGCAAGAATCTGGACGACTATGACCTGGCGACGTTCATGGGGGAATCGGTGCTCTACGAGTCCGATGCCGACATCAGTCCCGGGGTCGGGTTGATATTCCACGCCACGGATATTTCATGGCGAATCGCCGAGGCCATCGTCGCAATCGGACCCAGCTTCATCGGTCTGCCGGCGAAGTTCGAGTTCGACATCACAATCGAGCGCTGGCTGCTCGAACGCGACGTCATTTCGTTTGAACGCCTGATCAACACCGAGCAACTGCCCAAGTCCTTCTACTTCCACGGCGCGCCATTGAAAGTCGTCCATGGCGACGGCAGCCCGGTCCGTGCTTATGCGGTCACGAACTAGGCTGACAAAGCTGTCGTTGGAAGCTGCTTGGGCGGGGCGTCGCAATCCTGAGAACTCTGGCTCGTCCGAGAGTCGTGCGGATGCCGGGCTGAGAACCAGCGCGATGGGCTAAGTGAACCCGACGCGCGGCAAAAACTTGTGGTTTGCCGCCAAATGGTACGGAGCTATGCTCGACGCGATGAACGGTCGCGCGAGGTACACGCCATGGCGGCTCTCGGCAGCTTGCTAAAATCCCGCCGGTCGGGTTGGTCCCTCGAGCAACAGTTCTACACCGATCCGGCAATCTTCACGTCCGACATGGCGCGCGTATTTCGGCGCGGCTGGCTGTTCTCCGGTCACGCCTGCCAGGTGGCGCGGCCGGGCGATTACTTCACCTACGACGTCGCCGACGACCCCGTGATCATCATTCGCGGCAACGATGGCGAACTCCATGCCTTGTACAACGTCTGCCGGCACCGCGGCTCGCGCATCTGTCTCGCGCCCGCGGGCCGCGCGACCAGGCTCATCTGTCCGTACCATCAGTGGACCTACGACACCGATGGCACGCTGTTGCACAACACCTGGATGCCGGAGGATTTCGACAAATCCGCGTTCGGCCTGGCCAAGGGGCATCTGCGCGACGTCGCCGGGCTGATCTTCGTCAGCCTGGCCGACGACCCGCCCGGGTTCGCCCCGGCGGACGATTTCACACGGCTGTTGGCGCCCCACGGACTGGAACGCGCGAAGCTGGCCCATTCGATGACCTACGACATTCCCGCAAACTGGAAATTGGTCATCGAGAACCAGCGCGAATGCTATCACTGCCCGGCCAAACACAAGGGCTACGCCGAGATCCAACTCGACACCGACGTCGACGATGCCGACAAGCGCGCCGCCATTGTGCAACGCGAGGCCGAGAGCCGCGGCAAATGGGCGGCGCAGGGACTCGACGTCTCGCTAATCAGTGCGGACTACGCGATGAATGGGCCGTGGTGGCGCGCAAATCGCACGCCGTTTCGAGCCGGCAACGTCTCGGAGACCAGCGACGGCCAGCCGGTCGCCCCGCTGATGGGCGCGTTCACCGACGCCGACGCCGGCAATGCGCGCGCCAATACCTATCCGAACTTCTGGCTTCATGGCTCGAGCGACCACGTGCACACCATGCGGGTGACGCCGATCGACGCGTCGACGACACGGATCCAGGCGGACTGGCTGGTCGACGCGGCTGCCGAGGCGGGCATCGACTACGACGTCTCGCGTCTCATCGAATTTTCCAAACGGGTCAACGACGAAGACCACGTCATCGTCACCGACCAGGCGAGCGGCGTCGCCTCTTCGCGTTACCGGCCCGGCCCCTACGCGCCGGTGAAGGAGGCGCTGGCCGAGCATTTCGTCACCTGGTACATCGAACAGCTGGCGGGGTAGCGCAGTCTCGACACGGGGCGCCGACGCGCGTGCTGACATGTGGTTGGCGGGCTCGATCGTCGGCTACTTTCGGGCTGCTCCTTGGAATGAAAGAAATTTGGTTGGATCAGCCGAGATCGGGTTCGGTCGCCTTGAAACTTTCGACCTCATTGAGGGCTGCCCACCAGGCCGCCACGCCTGGCACCGCCATCAAGCGCTCGGCGTCCGGCGTTAGCGAGACGTAAAAAAGGATCGGCCCCAAAAAGAAATCCGCAAGGCCCGGATTGGCTCCGGCGATCCAAGGATCATCGCCCTTGATCTCCATCAATAGACCGAGCAGCTTCTCGCTTTCCTTGAGACACGCTGCACGCGCGTCATCATTGGCACCGCCGATGAAATCCGGAAACAGGTGGTATCCAGCGACACCAACGAGTGCATCGTATCCGTAGCTGTTGATGTGGCTGATTGCCTCGTTCATTCGGGCCCGGTCTTTCGGCGTGTCGGCAACAGACGACGGCCCGGACAGGGTCTCGTCGAGATAACGGCAGATCGCATCTGTCTCGCGAATCCGAACGCCGTCGATATCCAGGACCGGCACCTTTCCGAAAGGATGGCGGGCCAAGTGTTCTGGTTGTCTGGGTTCACCGGCAAGCACGTTCACCGGAACCTGCTCGTATTCCACACCTTTTTCCATGAGAACCATGCGAACGGTGCGAACATAAGTGGATCCATCGAAGCCGTAGAGGATTGGTTTAACGGTCATGCTAACCCCCTTCATCGATCAGTTGCTTACTCGGCATATGCTAGTCGCTTCAAGCGTCGACGTGAACCGGCCAATGTTTCGGCAAGCCATCCGATCACGGCCTCGACCCGCGCGAGGCGCTCGATGTCGGGATGCACGAGCATCCGAAGCGTCGGAACGATCTCCGGTGCCGGCCCCTACGCGCCGGTGAAGGAGGCGCTGGCCGAGCATTTCGTCGCCTGGTACATCGAACAACTGGGGCGGTAGCGCAGTCTCGACACGGGGGGCTGACGTCGAAATTGGCGCGAGCCAAACGCGTGGCCGAGCCGGCCTCAGGCATTGCCACCGCCACGCCGCCGCTTCTGCACATAGCGCGCGACGGCGAGCGGCAGGTAGGCGAGGCAGAAGGCGATGACGACGTAGGGCATGGCCTCGGCGCCCCAGTGCTCCATGGCGGCGCCCGTGACGGTCGGCCCGCCGACGCTGCCGAGCCCCCAGGTGACGACGAAGACGGCGTTGGCGGCGGCCAGATCGGCGCCCTTGAAGCGGTGGCCCAGCATGATCATGCCGATCGTGTAGAAGCCGCCCATGGCGGCGCCCATCACGAGCATGTCGGCCCACAGCAGCACCACGTCGCCGATGACCAACGGCAGCGCCAGGCAGCCGGCCATGATGACGACGACGCAGCCGATGATCATCAGACGCTGGTCGAGGCGGTCGGCGGCCCAGCCGATCGGCAGCTGGCCGATCACCGAACCGATCGTCAGCACCGTCAACAGCGTCACCGAGGCGGTCGCGCCGAGCCCCATGTCGAGCGCGTAGATCGGCAGCAGCGGCAGCAACGAGGAGTCGATCAGGCCGAACATCATGCCGGCGAACATCAGCATCGGCGCGATGCGCAGGAAGTACCACAGGCGCCCCGACGGGCGGCCCCCGATCGGCGGCACGACGCCGGCGGCCCACAGCAGCGGCAGCGCGCCGAGGCCGATCATCGTCGCGCCGACGACGAAGGGCAGCCAGCCCTCGATGCCGGTCACGCCGATGATCAGCGGGCCGACCGCGAAGCCCGCCGACAGGACGAAGGCGTAGAGCCCGATGATGCGGCCGCGCGTCTTCGGCTCGGCGATCTGGTTGACCCAGATGTCGGCGGCGATGAACAGCACCTCGACGAAGCCGCCCATCAGGAAGCGGATCGGGAACCAAGCGTACACATTGGGGAAAACCGGCAGGAGCAGGATTGTCGCCACCGTGCCGGCGAAGCAAATCGCCATCAGCCGCACCGTGCCGACGCGCGCCATCAGCCACGGCGTCGCCGGCACGATGACCAGGATGGCGATCGTCTGGCTCGCCGAGGAGAGCCCGATCAGCCCGCTGTCGACGCCTTGCGCCTCGAGGATCAACGACAACAGCGGCCAGGTCAGCCCGAGCGTCATGGCGATCGACAGCGCCGCCGCCAGGCAGACGATCAGGCTGCGTCGCCGCTCGGCGGGGGACAGGACGAGCTCGGTCATGGCGACGACGGCGGCCGGTCAGTCGCCGAGCGAGAGCGGATTGAAGCTTGTCTCGCGGTCGTAGACGTCGACGCCGTCGCGCCGCTTGAGGAAGCCGACGACCAGATAGGTCAGCGGCGTCGCGGCGGCCTCGTAGGCGGTCTTGACCAGCCATTGGGTGACCACGGCGGTGGCCAGCCCCTCGGCGGGGATGATGCCGGCGAAGGCGACGGTCATGAAGACCGTCGAATCGAGGCCCTGGCCGACCACCGTCGAGCCGATCGTGCGCGCCCACAGGAAGCGGCCCTCGGTCGCCACCTTCATGCGCGCGAGCACGGCCGAATTGGCGAACTCGCCGACCAGATAGGCGGCAAACGAGGCAACCAGGATGCGCGGCGCCTGTCCCAGGATGCGTTCGAACGCCGGCTGGCCGTCCCAGAAGCCGGCCGCCGGCAGCACGCCGGCGAGCCAGATCACGACGACGGCGAGCAGGTTGCAGGCGAAGCCCAGCCAAATGACGCGCCGTGCCTGGCGGAAGCCGTAGACCTCGGTCAGCACGTCGCCGATGATATAGCTGACCGGGAAGACGATGATCGCCGCCGGCAACACCATGCCGGCGACGTCGATCAGCTTGACCGCGACGATGTTGGCGGTGATCAGTGCGGTGACGAACAGCGCGACGACGGCCACGAACCAGTGCGATAGTCCCGCCGCCGCACCGCGCGGCGCCGTCTCGGATTGCGTTGTCATGAGCCGTCCCTTCGGTGTGTCCGTCCGTGTTCTATACCAAGGATCAGCGATAAAGGCCCCTAGAGACGGCTTGCCGCGATGTCGATCGGCTCGGCGCGCGCCAGCAGGGCGGCAAGCATTACGATGGCGGCCACACACGCAAAATTGAACGGCCGCAACGTCATCGCCGTCTTGGCGCGCGACGCGGCGCATCCTAGAGTCGGTTGAGACAACAGCCGCAAAGGACGACCCCGATGGCCATGCTCGCCCGCCGCACTCTCTTGTCTTCGCTCGTCCATGGCTTCGCTGGGCTGCCATTGGCTGCCGTGCTCGCCGACCCACGCCTCGCGCGCGCCGCCGCTGCTGGTCTCGAAGGGGTTTCGCTGACGACGCCGAGCGGCGCGAGGGTCGCCGCCGCGCTGGCCGTTCCGGACGCGACGCCGGCGCCGGCCGTGCTGTTGGTCCACGAATGGTGGGGGCTCAACGACCAGATCAAGTCGGTCGCCGCCGCGCTCGCCGACGAGGGCTACCTGGCGCTCGCCATCGACCTCTACGACGGCAAGGTGGCGACCGCGCCGGATGTGGCGCGCAGCTACATGCAGCAGGTCAAGCCAAACGAAGCAACCGAGACGCTGGCCGCGTGGATCGACTGGCTCGAGCGCGACCCGCGTGCGACCGGCAGGATCGGCACCGTCGGTTGGTGCTTCGGCGGCGGCTGGTCGCTCAACGCCTCGCTCGCGCGGTCCCTCGAGGCGACCGTCGTCTACTACGGCCGGGTCGACAGGACGCCGGACCAGCTTGCGCCGCTGGCGAGCCCCGTACTCGGCCACTTCGCGACGCGCGACGGTTGGATCACGCCGCGGATGGTCGATGGTTTCGAAAAGGCGATGGACACCGCCGGCAAGGCGTATGAAAGCCATTGGTACGAGGCCGCCCACGGCTTCGGTAATCCGACCAGCGCGCGCTACGACGCCGCCGACGCCGCGCTCGCCTGGCAGAGAACGTTGGCGTTCTTGAAAAAGAACCTGCAGTGACAGATGCCGCACCAATCAGGCCAAGCCGGCCGGTATCTTGTGGTCGGGACCGTTTGGTTGCAACCGTCTATCTCGTCGCGAGAAGCTGCAGGCGATCATCCATGAAGTCGGTCCGCACCTGCAGCCACAGCGGAAGATGATCCGACATTTCGTAGGTGAAGGCTTTTTGATTCTTTGGCCGGTGGCTTGAATTCGGGTAGAGCGCCTTCCAATCCTGTTTGTAGAAATTCAGCACGCCGCCACTGCCTGAGAACCGGTCCTTGTTCGTCGGACTATGAAGGATCTGATCGTAGTTGTTGCGGCGCGATAGGTTGGTGCCGACGACGTTGGATAGTTCTTTAGGGATCTTGAGGCTGCGTCCGTTTCCGGTCAGCGCCTTGAAAGCCTTGTCGTCTAGTTTTGGCACATTGAAATCGCCCATCACGATGAAGTCCTTGTCGACGGCCGTTTTCTTGCGCCGGCGCTTCATAACCCATTCGCGGAACGCGCGGAGCGCATTGATTCGATCATCGAGGCTGTTGCCCCAACGCATATGGGCGGTCACAACGACGAAATCGAAATTGCCGGCGCGAAAGGACGCCATGTAGGGCGGTCGCCACCAGGTGAATTTCGGCACATACTCGCCACCGACTTTCTTGCGTACCGGGTCCGCCTCGGCGGCGAGGCCGGTAAATTCCACCATACGGGTATCGAACAAATACGCGATCCGTTCGCTGTTGCCGCCGCGATCGCCCGTGAAGTCCGAAAATATGACCTCCCACCGATCGCCCAGCATGTCCATGACCCGCTTCAGGTCCGACAGGTTGTCGCGCAATTCGGTCAGCGCCACCAGATCGAATTGGTTGAGGATCTCGGCAATGTAATAGATCGAAGCTTCGAGTCGCGGTTTCCGGCCAAATTCGCGAATGTTCCAAGTGGCCACGTTAAGCGACTCGTCGAGGGCCGATGAGGGAATTTCGGTCGCATCTATTCGCTTCCTGAGCTCTATCAGTCCCTGCGCGATATGGGGCGCGGGTTCGCCATAGTGCATGGTCGCCTCCCTTTTGTATTGGGGATTACAAAGGATGGTTGACATTTATTTGGCCCGTGGGCAGGATGCGCGGATGTGGATTCTCGTCATCGCAGGGCTTTCTGTCGCCCCTATTTTCTTGGGGTTTCTGATGGAGCCTTGGCTTCCACTAGGACATTGGGGCTGGGGAGCATTGCTTTCCCTCTGCTTACTTCCCAGCGCCATCTACTGGCGGAAAAAGATATGGAACAGCGTTCTACAAATATGGCGGCGGACCCAGAAGAAACCGCTAAAAATAATTGCAGAAAGCCCGACCACGGGAGAAAGCCCAGCCAACCCTGAAGTCGGCTGGATAAATGAAGAAGAGGCCATAAAATTTCTGGTGGTTTCCTCATTGGTCCGATGGCGCTTGCCAAACGAAACGATGACCATTGGTGAGGCCCTCTTGCGGAATCGAGGACTCCTCACTTCCCCAACAGTATCTTCGATTCGGGCAAAGGAGATAGCGCGTCATCTTCTTAAGACCTACAACGACGAGTGCTCGTGGGGGAAGCGCAACGGACTGTATTACAAGGAGTATTTGGAGGACTGGATCGGCGAGAAAGCGTATGAAGACCATGCTGTAACAAAATCTCGGTAGATTAAACAATCATGAAACCGATGCTTGATCCCGCCCGCGATCTTGCGGGCGCAACGCCGGAAAAACTGGCTAAGGCGCTGTTCCGGCGCACGGAGCCTTTACGCCCCGGAACCCGACGAAAGCCCGTTGTCCGCGATGAGGTCGCGGTAGAGAAGGTTGCGCCCGACCAGCCGAGCGACAGTATCCCGCATTTGCACAAGCGTCCCTGAATCGCGGATGTTGTGCTTGCCAGCGAACTCCTGGACGTAACGGTCAAGATGCTTGGGGCTGATCTTGTGGAAGGTGCCCTTGTGGGCGCGCTTGAGCATCGACCAGAAGGACTCGATCCCGTTGGTGTGCGCCATCCCGTTGACATATTCGGAGACCGAGTGCTTCACGCTTTGATGCGGGTTCGGTATCCCTTCGTAGGCCGCCGCGTCATCGGTGTAGACCACGGCGTCCGGCTCGGCGTTCTCGGCTACGAAGTCATGCAGCGTCTCGCGGTCGGTCGCTTCTACCACCTGCGCCGCAACCTTGTTGGTGGCCCGGTCCTTCGCGCCAACGACCGCGACCTTGCCTACCGCGCCCCGGCCCGTTCCCGCAAGCTCCTTGCGCTGGGCATTCGACATGTTGCGGCGCTTCCCGCCGAAGTAGGTTTCGTCGAACTCGACCGGCCCGTCGAACGGACCTTCGCTGTCGCCGCCCCAGGCTTCCCTAATGCGATGAAGCATGAACCACGCCGTCGGCTGCGATACACCGATGTCGCGTTTCAGCTTCATCGACGAAACCGACTTGAGCGAGGTCAGGCACAGATAGATCGCGATCGCCCACTTCCGAAGTGGGATTTTCGACCGCTGCATGGCGGTGCCCGTCTTGACGCTGAAATAGGATCGGCAATCGGTGCACCAATAGGGCATCTTCGCGTGGCTGGCCTCACTGGTGCGGAGCGATCCGCACTTGGGGCAGTGGCGACCGTCTGGCCAGATTACCGATTCGAACCACGCCGTGGCGGCTTTCTCGGTCGGAAACATATCCATCAACTGAACGATGGTGAGCCCATTGCGGTGAGCTTTTCCGGGTGCTTTTTTCGCCATTTCCACTCTCCCTTCCTACCCTTAAGATATGGGGAGGCGGCATGAAAATGTCAACCCTTCTTTGTAATTCCCTTTGTATTTGCGTGTCCAGGCACGAAAAATCGAATTAAACCGTTACGACTATTCATGATGGATATGCAACTATGAGAAGCGCGGTGGTCGCGCCATGACAAGTGGGACGCCCAACGGCGTAAGCGAGAGATCTTGACCAGGCATCCGTACCGCCACGTGACAATGTGGCCAGATCCGGCCGATCGAATTCACCATGCCAAGCCGAAATCAGCGCGTAACCCGCCGCCGCCGCGATGCCCGCGCCGCTAAAGGAGTTCGATGACGAGTTCGGTCGGGCCGCCTGGTGCGTTGACTTGCCAGTCGTTGACCTTGAGGTCGTAAGGGCACGATGAGACGACGCAAATCAGCTCGGCGCAGGCCTCGAGCTCGACATAGGCGCCCGGCGGCACCGGGTTGGGCGGCGAGGTCAGCCGGCCGTCGGCGTCGACATGGGTGTTGGTGAAGAAGTTCACCGGCTGCGGCACGACGTCGATCTGATGGCCGATCGCGTGCATCGCCGCCTTGCAGTTCTCGGCGCAGCTGGCGTGCGGGCCGACGTGGCCGAGCTGGGCGTAGCGTTCGGCATCGCAGGCCGACAGCAGCATGTCATGGACGCCGTCGGCGCCGTCCTCGACGAAGTCGACGATCGGCCGGCGGTGACGGCTCAGGAAACTTTCGCCGGGCCGTGGCTTGATCGAACGGTTGGCCACCCAGGTGTGCATCGGCGCCAGCCATTCGCCGATGTCGTCGGCGCGGAAGGCAAAGAAGTCGGCCGCCTGCCTGCCGTGCGGCGTGACGATACGGAAGTGCTGGCCGGCGGCGACGCGCACCGCGAGACCGCCAGCGGCGGGTACAGTGTGGCGTTCCATGCCTCGGTTCTCCCTTGTCGCGGATTCCGCACAAATACCGATTGGTCGGACTTTACTAACCCGCGCCAATCTTATCCCAACAAGAGGGCGGGCCGCCGACCGTTCGGCCAGCTTTGATTCCATAAGATTGGCATGCGCGGCGATTGAGCGCAGGTCGTCTTCACGAAGTGAAGGTGACCGGAAAATAATCTAGTGTCCCGATCGATAAATTGATATGATTATGTCTCTATTTGTTTTTAGGAGGCGCGATTGATGGCGAGAGTGGCGGTGACGATCTCTTTGAGCGATGACGAGCGCGCCGAATTGGAGGCGCTGTCTCGTCGTCGCAAGACGTCGCAGGGGCTTGCGCGGCGGGCTCGGATCGTCTTGGCGGCGGCGGAAGGGTTGGAGAACAAGGAGATCGCCGTTCGTCTCGAGGCGAGCGCGGACACCGTGGGCAAGTGGCGTCGCCGCTATGCGGCGGAGGGCCTCGACGGTCTGTACGACGAACCCCGCCCCGGCGCGCCGCGTCAAATCGGCGATGACGCCATCGCGGAAGCGGTCCGGCTGACGCTGGAAGAGACGCCGCCGGACGCGACCCATTGGAGCCTTCGCTCGATGGCGCGGGCGAGCGGCCACGCGCCCTCGACCATTCATCGCATCTGGCGGGCCTTCGGCTTGCAGCCGCATCGCTCGGAGACCTTCAAGCTGTCGAGCGATCCCTTCTTCGTGGAGAAGGTCCGCGACATCGTCGGTCTGTATTTGGCGCCGCCGGATCGTGCCCTGGTTCTCTGTGTCGACGAAAAGAGCCAGATCCAGGCCCTGGACCGTTCCCAGCCCCTCTTGCCGATGCGCCCCGGGCAGGCGGAGCGGCGCAGCCACGACTACAAGCGCCACGGCACGACCTCTCTCTTCGCGGCCCTCGACATCGCCACGGGAGAGATCATCGGCAAATGTTTCCCGCGCCATCGGGCCCGAGAGTTCCGCAAATTCCTCGACCTCGTCGAGGCGAACGTCCCTGCTGATCTCGACATCCACATCGTCATGGACAACTACGGGACCCACAAGACCAAGGCGATCCGCGACTGGTTCGCCAAACGGCCGCGCTGGCAGGCCCATTTCACACCCACCAGCGCCTCCTGGCTGAACCAGGTCGAGCGCTGGTTCGGGCTGCTGACCGACAAGCAGATCAGGCGCGGCGTCCATCGCTCCACCAAGGAGTTGGAGCGCACCATCCTCGACTACATCGACACGACAAACCAGAACCCCAAACCCTTCAAATGGACCAAATCCGCCGATGACATCCTCGGCGCCATCCAGCGCTTCTGCCTCCGAACAATCGAAATCGCTGAACAGCAGGCGAAAATCATGCGAACTTCGGAATCGGGACACTAGTGCAGGACCCGCCTGGTCCTCGCGCGGTGGCGTGGCGCCACCGCCGCATCGTCGTCGAACAGGTCGGCGAGCTGGTCGAGCATGACGCCGCCGAGTTGCTCGGCGTCGACCAGGGTGACCGCGCGGCGGTAGTAGCGCGTCACGTCGTGGCCGATGCCGACGGCGATCAGCTCGACCGGCGAGGTCGCCTCGATCCAGTCGATGACCTCGCGCAGATGGCGTTCGAGGTAATTGCCGCTGTTGACAGAGAGCGTCGAATCGTCGACCGGCGCGCCGTCCGAGATGACCATCAAAATGCGCCGCTGCTCGGGCCGTCCGAGCAGACGTTGATGCGCCCACATGAGCGCCTCGCCGTCGATGTTCTCCTTGAGGATGCCCTCGCGCAGCATCAGGCCGAGGTTCTTGCGCGCGCGCCGCCAGGGCGCGTCGGCCGCCTTGTAGACGATATGGCGGAGATCGTTGAGCCGCCCCGGGTTGGCCGGCTTGCCGTCGGCCAGCCAGTGCTCGCGCGCCTGGCCGCCCTTCCACGCCCGCGTCGTGAAGCCGAGGATCTCGACCTTGACATCGCAACGCTCGAGCGTGCGCGCAAGGATATCGGCCGACAGCGCGGCGACGGTGATCGGCCGGCCGCGCATCGAGCCCGAATTGTCGATCAGCAGCGTCACCACCGTATCGCGGAAATCGCTCTCCTTCTCCTGCTTGTACGAGAGCGGCATTTCGGGGTTGACGATGACGCGGGCGAGCCGCGCGGCGTCGATGATGCCTTCCTCGAGATTGAATTCCCAACCGCGCGACTGCTTCGCCAGCAGCATGCGCTGAAGCCGGTTGGCGAGGCGCGCGGTGACGCCCTGCAGTTGGGCGAGCTGGAGGTCGAGCTGGGTCCGCAGGCGGCTGAGCTCGCCCGGCTCACACAGCGAATCGGCGGTGACGACCTCGTCGAACGCGGCGCTGTACACATGGTAGGTCGGCTTGCGGCGCTCATTGGCGCCGCTCCAATCGGGGCGCCAGGGCTGGTCGGCGTGGCCGGCTTCCTCCGAGCCCGAACCGGCCATCTGGTCGTCGATCTCGCCGGCCTCGGCCGCGCTGTCGCTGGTCTCCTGGTCGTCGTCGCCAGACGCGGCGAATGCCTCGAGACCAGCCGCCTCGGCGCCCTCCGCATCGCCTTCGCCTTCGCCGCCCTGGGCCTCGGCGTCGTCGCCGGCGCCTTGCGACTCGGCGTCGTCGGCCGCGTCGGGATCGCTTTCGGGCTCGGCCAGATCGAGCTCGGCCAGGAGCTGGCGCGCCATGCGCGCGAAGGCGTCCTGGTCCTCGATCGCCGCGTCGAGCCCGTCGAGCGTGTCGTGCGCCTTGGCCTCGATCAGCGGGCGGCACAGATCGACCATCTTGCGCGCCGGTTTGGGCGGGCGGGCGCCGGTCAGCCGCTGGCGTACCAGGAAGCCGATCGCCTCGGGCAGTGGTACGTCGTGGTAATGCGCGATGCGCTCGTAGCCGCGCGCCTTGCAGCGCTGCTCGAGCATCTCGCTCAGATTGGCCGCAACACCCTTGAGCTTACGCGCGCCGATCGATTCGACGCGCGCTTGCTCGACCGAATCATAGACCGCCTGCGCGATGTCGCCGCCCGGGCGGCGCCTGGCGTGAACCGCGGTGTCGTGGTGGCGCAAGTGCAGCGCCAGCGCGTCGGCCAAGCCGCGCGTCCGGCTCACCGCCCCGGGCGCGAGATCGCGCGGCGGCGGCAGTGTCGCCTCGTCACCCTTGGCGCTGGGCGTCTCGCCCGAATAACTGACGACCAGCTCGCGATGCCGCGACAGCGCCCGCATCGCCGAGGCGACAGCGCGCTTGAACGGCTCGACCGGGTTCTCCCTGTCGTCCACCCCACGTTCCCTATTGTAGCGAGACCCCGGCCGCCGATTCAGGCAGCTCGATGTTGAAGCAGCGCTGGTAGTATTCAGCCACCACGGCGCGCTCGAGCTCATCGCATTTGTTGAGGAAGGTCATTCGGAACGCGGTGCCGACGTCGTCGAAGATCTGCGCGTTCTCGGCCCAGGTGATGACCGTGCGCGGCGACATTACGGTCGAGATGTCGCCGGACATGAAACCGGCGCGGCTGAGGTCGGCGACCTTGATCATGGTGCTGATCAGCTCGCGGCCCTCTTCGTTGTTGAAATTCGGCGTCTTGGACAGCACGATCTTCATCTCGTCGTCGTGGGACAGATAGTTCAGCGTGGCGACGACGTTCCAGCGGTCCATCTGCCCCTGGTTGATCTGCTGGGTGCCGTGATAGAGCCCAGTGGTGTCGCCCAGACCGATGGTGTTGGTCGTGGCGAACAGGCGGAACGCGTCGTGCGGCTTGAGCACGCGGTTCTGGTCCAACAGCGTCAGGCGACCCTGCGACTCCAAGAGGCGCTGGATTATGAACATGACGTCGGGCCGGCCGGCGTCGTATTCGTCGAACACCAAGCTGGTCGGCCGCTGATAGGTCCAGGGCAGCATGCCTTCGCGGAACTCGGTGACCTGCTTGCCGTCACGCAGCACGATAGCGTCCTTGCCGATCAGGTCGATGCGGCTGATGTGGCCGTCGAGGTTGACGCGAATGCACGGCCAGTTGAGCCGCGCCGCGACCTGCTCGATATGGGTCGACTTGCCGGTGCCGTGATAGCCCTGGATCAGGACGCGCCTGTTGTGGGCGTAGCCGACCAGGATCGCCAATGTCGTGTCGTGGTCGAAATGATAGGTCTCGTCCAATTCGGGCACGTGCTCGCTGGGCTGCGAGAACGCCGGCACCTCCATGTCGGAGTCGATTCCGAAGACTTGGCGGACCGAGATTGTCAGGTCGGGTCCGTTGGGCGGCATGAGCGGCAGGCCGCTCTTGGGGGAAGCTTCTGTTTGCGTCGTCACGTTCGGGCTCACTGCAGTAAGGGGAGGGCGATCCTGTGGCGCCGCCCATATGCGGCGCCGGACGCAATCCATACAAACGTTGAGCGCGAGAGGCCTGCGCCCCGCGCGCCGCGAAACACGTCACCTATCACGAGTAGGCTTGCTTCACAAGAAGACGTCCCCCATCGGGCAGCCGCGCGGCCGCCGCAATGTCTGAAATCAAGGATCAGGCGTAATGCTGGCGAACCAGCAGACGATAGGCTTCGATGACCACTCTCAGACGCTCTTCGGCCGATTCGTCGCGCCCGTTGACGTCGGGGTGGAGCTGCTTGACGAGCGCCTTGAAGCGATCCTTGATCTCTTCCGGTGTCGCGGTTCGCTCGAGATTCATGGTCGCCAACGCGTCGCGCTCGTTGTTCGGCAGCTCGACCGCGGGCGCGTCGGGCGCGTCGCCGTCGGCGCCGAAGACGCCGAAGGCGTCCTTGAGCCCGTCGCCGCGAAACGGCGGCCCGTCACCGCGCGGTACGCCCATCGGCCAGGTCGGCCGGTGACCGGTGATGTCGGCGACGATAAAGGCCTCGACTTCATCCTCGCTCATGCCGGCGAAGTAGTCCCATTGGGCATTGTAGCCGCGCACGTGCTCGAGGCAGAACCAGTAGTATTCGGTCAGCGCGTCACGCGAGCGCGGCGCGCGGTGGGCGCCCTCATTCGTACAGCCCGGGATGTCGCACAAGCGGTGTGGGTGCGATTCTTCGACTTCGGCCGTGACGGTTCGTCTGTCTGCCATGGAACAAGTATGGCGATTACATCGAAGGCGGGCAAGACGCAGCGCCACCGCCGAAGAGAGGCGGTTCGCGCAGCTACCACCTCCACGCGATAAATACTAGCATGATTCATACTAATAGGCGTCGAAAGTTGTCGATTTGCATCGGCACTACGTTTATATTCGCGTGTGATATCAGGGGGATCGCAGTATGGCGGGAAGCAAGAAGGGCGAGCGCAACCGCCGCGTGCGCAGCGGACTCGTCAACCATAATGTCGTGATCAACGGCCGTCGCACGAGCGTCCGCCTCGAGCCCCAAATGTGGGATGCGTTGAACGAAATCGCGCGGCGTGAAGGGCGGACGATCCACGACATCTGTAGCGAAGTCGACGCCGATCGCGTGCAATCGACATTCTCGGCGTCGCTTCGCGTCTACATTCTCACCTACTTCAGGTCGGCCGCCAAAGACTGAGCCCGGCCCCGCTGCCGATACCGAGGATCAGTCGCCGGTATACCACTCGGGGAAATTTTCGCGCACGACCGCGCCGTCGCTCGCCAGCGCGTGGCAGCGGTCGAGGTAACCCGGCTTCGTCTTGGATGCGCCGTCGTCCGCCGTCTTCTCGCGCGACGACCAGATCGTCTGGTACGCCACCGTCGCCATCGGCCCGAGCAGTTCGACCAGATGGGTGCAACCATTCACGCCGCCGACCACCTCACGCACCTTGCGCATCCAGCCACTGCCGATCTGCAATCCCTCGATCATGGCGAAACGCGGCGTGATCGCCGGGCACAGCGCGAAGGGTCCGGCGTCGGTCACGGCCTCGGCGCCGCGCACGACGAAATTTTCGTCGACGGTCAGCCTGAGCCACATGTCGTGCAGCGGCTCGCCTGGCTTGATGTCACCCCGATGGCGGTTGGCGAAGACATAGCTCTTGGTGTCGGTCATATGCGCCTCGATGTCCCACAAACCGTCGTCGCGGCGGTAGCCGTGACATTCGATGGCGCGCTTGTGCAGCGGCTTGCGCGGCGCTGGATCGGAGAGCGGCATGGTGACCTCGGGTTGGGAGCCTCGTTCGGGACCGCCCCGATATAGAGCCGGCGGCGCGAATTGCAAGAAACTTCGCCGGGACGGCGACCTGGCCTCGGCGCGCGCGTCAGCTTTTCCGCGTGTCCTCGTCGTCGGGCGGGGGGGTCACGCGCAGCGACGTGATCTGGTTGCGCTGACGGGCCAGCACCTCGAAGTGGAAGCCTTTCAATACGAATTTCTGGCTGACCTCGGGGATGCGCTGCACCTCGTGGATAACCAGGCCGGCGATGGTGTTGGCCTCGTCGTCAGGCAGGCGCCAGCCGTAGTCGCGGTTGAGGTCGCGCAACGTCACCGTGCCGCTCACCGTGTACGAGCCGTCGGGACTTGCGCGCACACCGGTGTAGGCGATGTCGTGCTCGTCGGCGATGTCGCCGACGATTTCCTCGAGCACGTCCTCGAGCGTCACCATGCCCATCAGCGCGCCGTATTCGTCGACCACCAGCGCGATGTGGGTGCGCCGCCGCCGGAACGCCTGCAGCTGCTGGATCAGCGTCGTCGTGTCGGGGATGAACCACGGCTCGGAGGTCATCGCGGTGACGTCGACCTTGTCGATTTCAGTCGAGTTCTTCGCGACAGCGCGCAGGATGTCCTTCGAATGCAGCACGCCGATAATGTTATCGGTCTCGTCGCGCCACAACGGGAATCGCGTATAGGGGCTCGACGTGACCTGCTCGACGATGCGCGCCGGCGGCTGATCGGCGTCGATCATCAACATGTTCCGTCGGTGCACCATGATCTCGCCGACCTCGACGTCGCCGAGATCGAGGATGCTGTCGAGCATGTCGCGCTCCTGCTTGATCATGTCGCCCTCGCGGCTGTGCAGGTCGATGGCGCCGCGCAGCTCGTCCTGGGCGCTCGTCATGCGCGCGCTCTCGTCGATGTTCGCGCCCATCAGCTTTAGCGTGACGCGCACGATGCGCTGGACCACCACGGTGACCGGTGAAAACACGACGACGACGACGCGCATCAGTGGCGCGACGCCGAGCGCGACGCGCTCGGCGTTGCGCAAGGCATAGGTCTTGGGCAGCACCTCGGCGAAGATCAGCACCAAGAGCGTGACGCCGAGCGTCGCATAGGCGATGCCGGCCTCGCCGAACAGGCCGATCATTACGCTGGTGGCGAGCGACGAGGCGAAGATGTTGACCGCGTTGTTGCCCAACAGGATGGCGCCGATCAGCCGGTCCTTGTGGTCGAGCAATCGGTTGACCAAGCGCGCGCGCCGGTTGCCTTCGTTCTCCAGGTGGCGCAGGCGCGGCCGCGACGCGGCCGTCAGCGCCGTCTCGGAGCCGGAGAAGAAAGCGGATACGACGAGCAGCCCGGCGATCGTGAGCAGGGAGATCAGCAGCGCTGTTTCCATGGCCTAATCGGAACCCGCCCAGCGCGTGCATGCGCGGGCTTGAGGGCTCCCAGTCCCTTTCATATGGCTCGGGGTGGGTGGCGTCGTCAAGGGCGTCCGGTCAAGGCGTCGTCGAGCAGGGCGCGGACGTCGTCGAGATCGACCTCCAGGCTCAGGTATGCGTCGCCGATGCCACGCGCGAGCACAAACATGACGCGCCCGTCGCGAACCTTCTTGTCCTGCGCCATATGCGCGACCAGCCGATCGGCCGCGCCGTCGCCCCCGCCGAGCAGGTCGGCGGGCGAGATCGGCAGGCCGATCGAACCGAGCAATGCGCGAAGCCGCGCCGCGTCGGCCGCCGCGCAGTGGCCGAGCCGGACCGACAGATCGAAGGCCAGCACCATGCCGATGGCGACCGCCTCGCCATGCAGCAGCCGCGCGCCGTAGCCGGTCTCGACCTCGAGCGCGTGGCCGAAAGTGTGACCCAGGTTGAGCAACGCGCGGATCCAGGACTCGCGCTCGTCGGCAGCGACGATGCGGGCCTTGGCGTCGCAGCTCTTGATCACCGCGTGGCGTCGCGCGGCGCGGTCGCCGGCGATCAGGTCGTCGGCGTGCGTCTCGAGCCATGCGAAGAAGTCGCCGTCGTCGATCAGGCCGTATTTGACGACCTCGGCGAGGCCGGCGCGGAACTCGCGCGCGGGCAGACTGTCGAGCACGCCGATGTCGGCCAGCACCAGGCGCGGCTGATGGAAGGCGCCGACCAGGTTCTTGCCGTGCCGGGTGTCGATCGCGGTCTTGCCGCCGACCGAGCTGTCGACCTGGGCGAGCAAGGTGGTCGGCACCTGAACGATGTCGACGCCGCGCTTCAGGATCGCCGCGGCGAAGCCGGTGAGGTCGCCGATCACGCCGCCGCCCAGCGCGACGATCGCGTCGCCACGCGCGATCCTGGCGTCGAGCAGGTCGTCGATCAGCCGTTCGAGATGGCCGAAGTCCTTGGTCGCCTCGCCGGGCGGCAGGATCACCGCGCAATGCTCGATGCCGCCGCCGTCGAGCGCGCCGCACAACGGCTGCAGGTAGAGCGCCGCAACGGTTTCATCGGTCACCACGGCGACCCGATGGCCGGGCAGGACGGGGTGCAGATGGCGCGCCGCGTCGGCGATCAGACCGTCGCCGACGACGATATCATAGCTCCGCTCGCCGAGTTCGACGCGCAGCCGTGCGGGTGCGTCGCCGGCGCTGTCCGGGGTTATCTGCTGGTTCATGCGGTGTCCGTCGCCGACGCTTTGTCACGCGCGGCCAACGCCTTGATGATCTTGTCGACGACCGCTTCGTGCGGACCGTTGACGCTGTCGACGACGATGTCGGCCTCGGCATAGACCGGATAGCGTTCGTCGATCAGGCGGCCCAGGATTTCGCGCGGATCGCCCTGCCACAACAGGGGGCGGTTGTTGCGCCGCGCACAGCGTGCGGTGAGCACATCGAGGTCTGCGCGGAGCCAGATCGAGATGCCCTTCTCGGCGACCTTCGCGCGTGTTTCGGGATCGAGGAAGGCACCGCCACCGGTACCCAGCACGCCCGGCTGGTCGTTGAGCAAGCGCGCGATGACGCGACGCTCGCCGTCGCGGAAGGCGGCTTCGCCATGGGTCTCGAACATCTCGGTAATCGTGCGGCCCGCCGCGGTCTCGATCTCGGCGTCGGCATCGACGAACGAGACGCCGAGCCGGGACGCCAGGCGGCGTCCGACCGAGGTCTTGCCCGCGCCCATCAGCCCGACCAGTACGACGGATTTCTCGAGCTTCGGTTTGGTCTCAGCCATTCGGTTCCGTCCGTCGTGCCAAAGCCGGCGGGCTGCATCGTTGAATCGGTCCCCACAAGCCGGTAAACTGCCGCAAAATTGCCATTAATCCAATCTAGCATAGTTCCGTGCACCGCCGCACCCCGCCAACCAAGCCGCCAATCGCCACGCCGCCAATAGAATGACCGAGTAAGCCATGCGCCGCGTTTCCGATTCCTCGACGCGACTGAATAGACTGGCGATGCTCACCCTCGCCGTTCTCCTGGTGGCCGGCGTCGTCTTTCTCATGACGTGGGACATACCACCGCCCACGGCGTCGGTCGAAAGGTCCATCGCGGATGACCGTTTCCCGCAGTAGCGCGGCGCTCGCGGCGCTTCTTGCCGTGACACTCGCCAGCGCGACGCCGCTCTGCGCCCAGACCACCGAACCCCTGCTTATCGTGCCCGAGCCGGCGCCCGAACCGGTCAGCCCGGGCGCATCGCCGCCGGCCGCCGACTTCAGCGTCGGCGGCGATGTCGTGCTGGTCGAGGAGATCGACCCCGAGGCGGTCGGCCTCTACGAAGAAGCCGACGGCGGGTTCGGTCTCGATATGTGGCGCGGCAGCGCGCGCGCGCTGGTCGAGCGGCTGCTGCCCAGGCTGCCCGCCGGCACCGCGCGGCCGGTGCTCAACGACCTCACCCGGCGGCTTCTGTTGTCGACCGCGCGGGCGCCCGAGGGACCCGGCGCGACGAGCCTCCTTGCGTTGCGCATCGAACGGCTGGCGGCGATGGGCGAGGCCGTGGCGATGGGCCATCTGCTGCGCGCCGCGCCGCCCGATCTCGACGCCGCCGCCTTCGCCCGTGCGCGCATCGACGCGCTGCTCTTGGCGGGCGACGACGTGGCGGCCTGTGCCCAGGCGCGCGACCTGATGCGTGGCGACGACGCGCCCTACTGGCAGCGCGTCGGAATCTTCTGCCAGGCGGCGGACGGCCGGACCGCGGCCGCCAATATGGGGCTCGATATGCTCGCCGAGAGCGGCGCGGCCGACGATCCGGCGTTCGAAGCGATCCTGCTGGCGCTGGCCGGCGACGACGACATCGAGATACACAGCCTGCGCGACCCGACCGCCCTGCACATCGCGATGATGCGGGCCGCCGGCCTGCCGGCGCCCGGCGACGCCGCAACCGGCGCCAGCCCGTCGATCGCGCGTGCCATCGCGCTCGATCGCGCCATGCCGCTCGAGACGCGGCTGCTCGCCGCCGAGCGTGCCGAAGCGATCGGCGTGCTGCCGACCGAAACGCTGATCGAGCTCTATTCCAGCGTCGCCTTCGGCGCGGACGAGCTGGCCAATCCGCTGAGCCTTACCAGCGGCGATTACGGGCCGATGGCGCGCGCGCTCTTGTACCAGGCGATCGACATTCAGATTGGCCCGGCGGCGCGCGGCGAGGTGCTGCGCGCCTATCTGCAACACGCCCGCGAGGTCGGCGGCTGGCCGGGTTTCGCGACCGCATCGCGGGTCGCGCTCGGTCCGCTCATGCGTCTGGCGCCGTCGCCGTCGCTCGGCTGGATGGCGGGCGACGCCGTGCGCGCCCTGCTCGTCACGGGCCGCCACGATGTCGCGCGCGTCTGGCTCAGGCTGGCGGCCTCGGTGGCGTCGGTCGACGCGGAAGCGAAGGCCGCGGTCCAGTCGATCTGGCCGCTGCTGCGCCTGATCGACGACGAGGGCCGCTTGCCGTGGAGCGAAGCCCGCCTCGCCGCCTGGTGGGAAAGTCAAGAGGCCGCACCCGTTGTCATCCGCCGCGAGCGTGCTGAGATGCTGTTCGGCCTGCTCGGCGCGCTCGGCGACGAGGTTCCGGCCGAGGCCCTGCTGTCGATGCTCGAGGGCCGGCTGAGCAAGTGGTCGAAAACGCCGTCGCCGGCGCTTTGGCTACAGCTCCACGCCGCGGCCAACGGCGCGCGCCTCGCCGAGACCGTGATGCTCGTCCTGATCGCGCTGGATCCCGCGGTGCCCCGGCCGATCGACCCGCTGACCGCGTCGACGGCGATCTCGGCGCTCTACCGTGTCGGTCTGGTCGTCGAGGCGCGCGCGCTCGCGCTCGAGCTGGCGCTGGCCAGTGGCCTCTAAGCAAACCGAACCGAAGATCGAACTCGCGCCGGGCGACGCGCGCCACGTCGACAGCTTTCTCGAGATGCTCGCCGCCGAGCGTGGCGCCGCCCGGTTGACGATCGACGCCTATCGCCGCGACCTGACCGACTTCGCCCGATTCGCCGGCGGCAGCGGCCGCGCCATCGCCGACGCCGACGCCGAGACGGTGCGCGGCTATCTGTCGCATCTGGCGACGCGCATGGCGCCCGGCACCAGCGCCCGCCGCCTGTCCTGCCTGCGCCAGTTCTACCGCTTCCTGTTCGCCGAAGATCTGCGCGCCGACGACCCGACGGCGACGATCGCGAGCCCGAGAAAATCCAAGCCGCTGCCCAAGGTGCTCGGCGAGGACGAGGTCGAACGCCTGCTCGCCGCGGCGCGGGCGCGCGAGGGCGCGCGTGGTCGGCGCCTGGTCGCGCTGGTCGAACTGTTGTACGCCACCGGCCTGCGCGTCACCGAACTGGTCGGCCTGCCGCTCGCGGCGATGGGCGGCGATCCGCGATTCTTGATGGTCACCGGCAAGGGCGGCAAGGATCGCCTGGTGCCAATGGGCGAGGTCGCGCTGCGCGCCGTCGCCGATTATCTCGAGGTACGCGCGGCGTTCGTGCCGGACGGTAAAGTGTCGCCCTGGCTGTTCCCGTCGCGCGGCCGCTCGGGCCATCTGACGCGCCTGCGCTTCGGCCAGCTCTTGAAGGAACTCGCCGTCGAGGCGGCGATCAAGCCTGAGCGCGTCTCGCCCCATGTGCTGCGCCACGCCTTCGCGAGCCACCTGTTGGCGCATGGCGCGGACTTGCGCGCGGTCCAGAAAATGCTCGGCCATGCCGACATCGCGACGACGCAGATCTACACCCATGTGCTCGACGAACGGCTCAAGGCGCTGGTCCGCGACCACCACCCGTTGGCCGGCGGCGATCGGCGTCGGGGTTGACATCGGGCGCCCAACGCGGGATACCCCGGCGCCAGTTTGCCAATCACAATCGTCGTCGGGGGGAATGACATGAGCTTTCACATCGTCGAGCAGGCCACGCCCAGGCTGCACCGCAGCGAACTCGCCGTGCCCGGGAGCGAGACCAAGCTGTTCGAGAAGGCGGCCGCGTCGAGCGCGGACGTCGTGTTCCTCGATCTCGAGGACGCCGTCGCGCCCGACGACAAAGTGCAGGCGCGCAAGAACGTCATCGAGGCGGTCAACGATATCGACTGGAGCGGCAAGACCATCACCATTCGCGTCAACGGCCTCGACACCCATTTCATGTACCGCGACGTGGTCGACGTCGTCGAGCAGACCGGCGGCAGGCTCGACATGATCATGATTCCCAAGGTCGGCAACGCCGCCGACGTCTATGCGCTCGACATGATGGTGACGCAGATCGAGGACGCCATGGGCTATGATAAGCGCATCGGCTTCTCGCTGATCATCGAGACCGCGCTGGGCATGGAGAACGTCGGCGCCATCGCCGGCGCCAGCCCGCGCAACGAGGCGCTGCACTTCGGCGTCGCTGATTATGCCGCCTCGACCCGGGCGCGTACGACCAACATCGGCGGCGTCAGCCCGGGCTATGTCGTCTTGACCGATCCGGACGACGACGGCGGGCGCGAGACCCACTGGGGCGACATGTGGCACATGGCCGTTGCGCGCATGGTGGTCGCCGCGCGCGCCCACGGCCTGCGCCCGATCGACGGCCCGTTCGGCGACTTCAAGGACGCCGACGGCTATCGCGCCGCGGCGCACCGCGTGGCGGCGCTCGGCTGCGAGGGCAAATGGGCGATCCACCCGTCGCAGATCGCGCTCGCCAACGAGGTGTTCAGCCCGTCCGACGCCGAGATCGACAAGGCGCACCGCATCATCGAGGCGATGGCCCAGGCGGCGCGCGACGGCAAGGGCGCGGTCTCGCTCGACGGCCGGTTGATCGACATCGCCTCGATCCGCCAAGCCGAGGCGCTGGTCAAGAAGGCCGAGATGATCGCGGGTTAGAGTTTTTGTGCGGCCATCTTTGGTGACCTGCGTTCAGTCGCCGCGCAAGCCACTCTTTATCCCACAAGGATTGGCCGGACGGTCGACGGCCCCCCTCTTGTCCCAATAAGACTGGCGCGGGCTGGCGGAATTCCATCTACGTTCGGGCTCGTTGCCCGGGAACGATTACAATCGTTCCCGGCGCGGCGCTGTGTTAACAAATTCAGATCATGAGTACCTATCTCGATTTCGAGAAGCCGATCGCCGAGCTCGAGGGCAAGATCAAGGAACTGCGCCATCTCTCCGACGGTGGCGAGATCAATATCGTCGACGAGATCACGCGCCTGCAGACCCGCGTCGACCGTCTGCTGCGCCAGACCTATGGTAAGCTGACGCCGTGGCAAAAGACGCTGGTCGCGCGGCATCCCGAGCGGCCGCATTTTTCCGACTACATCGACGCTTTGATCGAGGATTTTACGCCGCTCGCGGGCGACCGTACCTATGCCGAGGACAAGGCGATCATCGGTGGGCTGGGGCGCTTTCGCGGCCTGTCGGTCATGGTCATCGGCCACGAAAAGGGCGCCGACACCGATGAGCGCATCGCACACAACTTCGGCATGGCGCGGCCCGAGGGCTACCGCAAGGCGGCGCGCCTGATGCGCCTCGCCGACCGCTTCGGCCTCGCCGTCATCACGCTGGTCGACACGCCGGGCGCCTATCCCGGCATCGGCGCCGAGGAACGCGGCCAGGCCGAGGCCATCGCGCGCTCGATCGAGACCTGCCTGGACCTGCGGGTGCCGCTGGTCAGCGCGATCATCGGCGAGGGCGGCTCGGGCGGCGCCATCGCGCTGGCCGTCGCCAACCGCGTGCTGATGCTCGAGCACTCGGTCTACTCGGTGATCTCGCCCGAGGGTTGCGCCTCGATCCTGTGGCGCAGCGGCGAGAAGGCCGAGGAAGCGGCCAACGCGCTCAAGCTGACCGCCGCCGATCTGCTCGAGCTCGGCGTCATCGATCGGCTCATCGACGAGCCGGTCGGCGGCGCCCACCGCGACCCGGCGGCGACCGCCGTGGCGCTCGGCGACGCCATCGAGGCGGCGCTCGACGACCTGGTCGGCGTCTCGGCCGGCCAACTCAAGAGCCGGCGCCACGAGAAATTCATGAAGATAGGCCGCGTCGCCGAGACCTGACGGCGCGGCGGACAAGGAGCCTCGCCGTCATGAGCCACGACGTCACCGAAGAAGCGCTGCCGGCGATCAGCCCGGGCACGGCGCGCTCACTCACGGTACACCGCTTCGGCGATGCCGCGGCGCGACCCAAGGCCTATCTGCACGCCGGCACCCACGCCGACGATATCCCCGGCATGCTGGTGCTGCACCACCTGATCGGCCGGCTGATCGAGGCCGACCGGGCGGGCGACATCGTCGGCCATCTGGTGATCGTGCCGGTCGCCAACCCGATCGGTCTGTCGCAGCGCGCCAACGACAAGCTGATGGGGCGCCACGATTTCTCCGGCGGCGAGAACTTCAATCGCAACTTCGCCGACCTCGCCGAGGCGGTCACCGACGAGGCCGGCGCGGCGCTCGGCGACGACGCGGCGGCCAATGTCGCGGCGATCCGCGCCGCGATGGCCGATTGGCTGGCCGCCAAGACGCCGGCGACCCAGCTCGAGGCGCAGCGTGTCACGCTCATGCGGCTCGCCGTCGACGCCGACATCGTGCTCGACCTGCATTGCGATTCCGAAGCCGTCATGCACCTCTTCCTGGGCAACCACCTGTGGCCCGACGCGGCCGATCTGTCGGCGCAGATCGGTAGCGAGGCGACCATGCTGGCGGTCGATTCGGGCGGTTCACCATTCGACGAGGCGCTCGGCCGGCCGTGGGCCGCGCTCGCCGAGCATTTCGCCGACAAAGCCATTCCGCCGGCCTGCCTCTCGGCCACCGTCGAGCTGCGCGGCACCGCCGACGTCGACGACGCGATGGCCGCGACCGACGCCGACAACCTGTTCCGCTTCCTGCAGCGCCGCGGCGTCGTCGCCGGCGATCCCGGCCCGCTGCCCGAAGCCAAATGCGACGCGACGCCGTTCGAGGGCACCGACATGATCGTCGCACCGGTCGCCGGCGTCGTGGTCTACCACAAGGCGCCGGGCGACCGCGTCGCCGCCGGCGAGATCGTCGCCGAGATCGTCGACCCGATCGCCGCCGACCCGACGAAAGCGCGCACGCCGCTGACCAGTCGCGCGGCGGGCGTCATGGTCGGCCGACACCTGATGAAGTTCGCCCGCCCCGGCGAGCACATCTGCAAGGTCGCCGGGCCCGAGCCGCTGCCCGACCGCGTCGGCGGCAATCTGATGACGGATTAGGTTTCCGGTCACCCTTTTGTGTGGTCACCTTCGGTGACCTGCGCTCAATCGCCGCGCATGCCAATCTTTATCCCACAAGGCCATTCTTAATCCCACAAGGCCATTCTTGATCCCATAAGGCCAGTCTTGATCCCATAAGGCCAGTCTTGATCCCATAAGGACTGGCCGAACGGTTGGCGGCCCCCCTCTTGTCCGATTAAGACTGTCGCGGGCTGGCATCATCCGATTGATCGGATGATGCTCTATGCATTCCCCGCGAAATATCGCCCTGGCGTCGTGCCGAGGGCCTTCTTGAACATGGCGATGAAGGCGCTCGGGCTGTCGTAGCCGAGGTCGAGCGCGACGGTGGTGACCGGTTCGCCGGCCGCCAGCCAGGCCAGCGCGGTCATCAGCCGCGCCTGCTGGCGCCACTGGTGGAAGGTCATGCCGGTCTCGCGGTGGAACAGCCGCGCCAGCGTGCGCGCACTGGCGCCCGCCGTTTCGGCCCATTGCGCGAGCGTGCGGCCGTCGCCCGGCGCCACGGCCAGCGCGTCGGTAACGCCGCGCAGGCGCCGGTCGCGCGCCGCCGGCAGGTGCAGCGGCACGACCGGGAGCGTTCGGATGCGATCGAGGATGACCGCCATCAGCCGTGCCTCGGGGCCGGCCTCGAGATAGGCCGCCTCGAAACCCATCGCCTCGAGGATCAACGCGCGCAGCAGCGGTGGCACGGCGACGACGCAGCACGCCTCGGGCAGCCAGGGCGCCGCGTCGGGCGCGATGTAGAGCGTCCGCATGGCGACCGGCCCGCGCATGCGGATGCGGTGCTCGGTCTCGGCCGGCACCCAAACCGCGCGCTCGGGCGGCACCACCCAGGTGCCTTGCGCCGTCGCCACCACCATGACGCCCACCGAGGCGTAGACCAGTTGCGCCGAGCGATGCCGGTGCGGCGCGATGCGGAAGCCCGCCGGATAATCGGCGGCGCCGGCGGCGACCGGGCGGACCAGCGCGTCGGGATCGACCGAATCGTAAATCGTCGGTTGGGTTTGACCCGATTTCGACATTAACTGTCAGAATAGCGAAAGATTGTCGCAAACGCGACCCTTAGATTGATCGTCATGACGACACGTCGCAGATCGCTGATCTTCGTCCATCTCGGGCATAGCTACGACCACCTGTTCATGCTGCTGTTCCCGACCGTGGTGCTCGCGCTCGAGGACGAGTTCGGCCGCTCCTACGGCGAGCTGCTGACGCTCTCGGTGTGGGGCTTCATCGCCTTCGGCGCCGGCACCCTGCCGGCCGGCTGGCTGGGCGACCGCTGGAGCCGGCGCGGCATGATGGTCGTCTTCTTCCTCGGCATCGGCGCCTCGTCGGTGCTGACCGGGCTCGCCACCTCGACCGTCGGCATCGCCGTCGGCCTCGCGTCGATCGGCCTGTTCGCCTCGATCTACCACCCGATCGGCACGGCGATGGTGGTCGGCGGCGCGGCCGAGCCGGGCCGGGCGCTCGGCGTCAACGGCGTGTGGGGCAACATGGGCGTCGCCGCGGCGGCGCTGATCGCCGGCGCGCTGACCGATTGGGTCGGCTGGCGCGCCGCCTTCATCGTTCCCGGCGTGATCGCGGTCGCGACCGGTCTGGTTTACGCCGTGACGCTGCGCGATGGCGCCGAGCGATCGGTCGCCGCCGCGCCGGCCGCCGCGCCGGCGCCGAGCCGCGCGGCGCAGGTCCGCGCCTATATCGTGCTTGCCGTCGCGGCGCTCTGTGGCGGGGTCATCTTCAACGCGATCATCGTCGCCATGCCCAAGATCTTCGACGAGCGGCTGGCCGGCCTGGTCGACACGACCTTCGGCGTCGGCGGGCTGTTGGCGATCGTCTACGCCGTCGCCGCCTTCACCCAGATCATCGTCGGTCGGCTGATCGACCGCCACGCGCTCAAGCCGATCTTCCTGGCGCTGCTGCTCGCCCAGCCGCCGGTCTTCCTGCTCGCCGCCGGCGCCGAGGGCTGGCCGCTGTTGATCGCCGCCCTGGCCGCCATGGTGCTGGTGTTTGGCGAGATCCCGATCCACGAGACGATCGTCGCGCGCTACACCGCCGACGCCTGGCGCTCGCGCGCCTATGCGCTGAAGTATGTGCTTGGCCTGGGCGTCGCCGCGTTGGGCGTGCCGCTGGTCGCCTTCGTGTACCAGACGAGCAGCGGCTTTGCCTGGCTCTTCGTTATCTATGCCGGGCTCGCGCTGGTCATCGCTGCCACCGCGCTGCTGCTGCCCGGCGAACCGGCGCCGCGCCCGGTGACCGCCGCGGCCGCGGCCGAATAGGCTTTGCCCGCAAGAAGCGGATGTCGGCGGTCGTCGCGTCGCGCTTAACTGCCCCGGACGACAACCCGGGGAGGCGATCATGGCGATGCGGCGGATGGGTGCGACGGAATGGGCGCTGCTGATCACCCTGTCGGTGTTGTGGGGCGGCTCGTTCTTCTTCGTCGAGGTCATGCTCGATGCGCTCGATCCCTATTCGGTCGTCTTCTGGCGCGTCGGCCCGGCGGCCGTGGCGCTGGTCGTGCTGGTCTACGCGACCGGCCATCGGCTGCCCGGCGACGGGGCGACCTGGCGCGCCTTCGTCGTCATGGGCGTGCTCAACAACGTCGCGCCGTTCACGCTGATCGCCTGGGGCCAGACCGAGATCGAGAGCGGCCTGGCGGCGATCCTCAACGCCACGACGCCGCTCTTCACCGTGGCGCTCGCCCATCTGGTGACCACCGACGAACGCCTGACGGCGTCGCGTGGCGTCGGCGTGGTGGCCGGCCTCGCCGGCGTCGCCGCTCTGGTCGGGCCGGGCGCGCTCGCCGGCGTCGGCGCCGGCGTCCTTGGCCAGGCGGCGATCCTCGGCGCCGCGCTCTCCTACGCCTGCGCCGGGCTCTACGGGCTCCGGCTCACGGCGCTGCCGGTGCCGGTCGCCGCGGCCGGCATGGTGGGCGCCTCGGCGGCGATGGCGCTGCCGATCGCGCTCGCCGGCGGCACGGCCTTCGCGTTCGAGCCCGGCCCCGCCACGATCGGTGCTATCGCCGGCCTGTCGCTGTTGAGCACGGCATTGGCCTATCTGATCTATTTCCGCGTGCTCGCCGCGGCTGGCGCGACCAACCTGCTGCTGGTCACCTTCCTGATCCCGCCCAGCGCGCTCGCGCTCGGCATCGGGTTCCTGGGCGAACGCCCGACGCTCGGCGCCTTCATTGGCATGGCGCTGATCTTCGTCGGATTGGCGGCGGTCGACGGGCGGTTGTTCAGAACAGCTCGTCGAGCCCTGTGATCAGGCGGTCGACCTCGTCGAGCGTGTTGTAGTGCACCATCGAGACGCGCACGACGCCGTCCTGGTCACGCAGGCCCAAGGTGTCGATCAATCGGGCGGCATAGAAATCGCCCTCGCGGACGGTGACCTTGTGGGGGATGAGGCCGGCGACGATGTCGGCCGATGAGCGGCCCTCGACGACGAAGGAGATGGTCGGCGCGCGCAGCGCCGGGTCGCCGGTCGGCCGCCCGATGATGCGGACGTTCGGCTTCGAGTTCAGGTAATCGACGAGGCGTGTCGCGAGCGTCGCCTCGTGGGCCTCGACCAAGCCGAAGACCTCGCCGAGGCGTTCGCGCAGGTCGGCGTTCGAGCCCGGGAAGTGGTGCGCGTGGACGGCGTCGAAATAGTCGATGATGCCGGCCGGGCCACAGGTGATGTCGTGGTTGTAGCCGCCCAGCGTCAGCTTGCCGGGGATCTGGTCTTCCGCATAGAAATAATGGTTCTGACTGTGCGCGGCGAGCAGATGCGCGCGCTTGCCGTACATCACGCCCATGTGGGGCCCGTAGAGCTTGTAGAGCGAGAAGGCGTAGAAATCGACGTCGGTCGCCATGACGTCGAGCCGGCGGTGCGGCGCGTAGGCCACGGCATCGACGCAGACCAGCGCGCCGGCGTCGTGCACCAGCCGCGTGATCGCGGCGACGTCCTGGATCGAGCCGGTGACGTTCGAACAATGCGTGAAGCAGACCAGCCGGGTGCGCTCGGTCAGCAGCGCCTCGAGATCGGCAATCTCGAGGTCGCAACTCGCGGTGTCGACCCGCCATTCCACAACCACGACGCCGATCTCGGCGAGCCGGCGCCAGGCGCCCGAGTTGGCCTCGTGGTCGAGGTCGGTGACGATGACCTCGTCGCCCGGCGCGAACCAGGGCCGAAGCGCGTGCGACAGCACGAACATGTTGACCGTCGTCGAGGGCCCGAAGACGACCTCGTCGGGCGAGGCGTTGATCATCTCGGCGACCAGGCGGTGCGACAGCGCGTGGTGCTCGGCGGCCTCGGCCGAGGCCGGGTAGGCGGTGCCCGGCTGGACCCGGTTTTGGACCAGATGGCGGGTGATGCGGTCGATCACCGTCCGCGGCAACAGGCTGCCGCCGGCGTTCTCGAAGAACGCCCAATCGTCGATACCCGGGAACTGGCCGCGGACGAAATCGACATCGAGTCGGCCGGCGCTGGTTATTTCGTTTCCCCTTCGACGTCACGGTGCTCGCGCGCGACGACGAAGCACTCGTTGTTGAACCACAGGCCCTTGTGTTCGGCCAACACCCGGCTGGTCGCCTCGAGATAGTCGCCGTGGGTCATCGCCTCGGTCAGCCGGTCGTCCTCGATCTGGGCGACGTAGACGGCGGCGTTCCAGGCCGCCAGCAGGGTCGAGGTGCCGATGCTGCTGGCGACCTCACGCGACGAAATCTGCAGGTGGTAGCGAAATTCGCAGTCGTCGCCGTGGTGATAGACGAAGCCGTCGTCGCCGAGTTGGTCGCGCATCGCGGCCACCAGCATGCCGCGCGGCGTCTGGAACGGATCCTCGCCGGGCCACACGGCGCGCACGATTTCCATGCCCGGATCGTCGCCCGCCGACTGGATGACGATCATCCGCCCACCCGGCGCGAGCGACTTGGCAAGCGGCGCCAGCACGGTGCGCGCCTTGGCCTCGGCCGAGCTGCGCGCGCGGTAGGGCTGCGAGACGATGACCAGATCGTAGGCGTGATCGATGTCGCCCTTGCGCGGGATCACCGCGGACAGCGCGAAGCGCTGGTCGGCGCGGTAGAAGACCAGCACCGAGGGCGTGACGTAGTGCGGGTTGCCGGTGCGCTTGCCCGGCGTCGTGCGCCAGCCGTCGTTGACGAAGCCGAGCTGGGCCTTGATCTGGGCGTCGAACTCGTGCGCCGAGGCGCCGTCGAGCGCGACCTCGCGCCAATTTAGTCGCTCCTGGGCCTCGGGCTTGTGCGGCATCAGCCAGGGCGCCTCGACGTAATAGAGGTTGGTGATCACCATGACCATCTGCGGGTGCTCGTAGAAGCGGTCGGCCAGCTTGTCGAGGCAGATGCGCACGTCCTCGGCCGAGATCTCCTTGCCGACGACGAAGAACGGCACCGTCGGCATGGTGTGGTGCAGGTCGCGCAGCACCATCGAGAGCACCGTGCCGTCGCCCATGCCGGCGTCGAAGACGCCGAGCGCCGGCGGGCTGGGTCTGAGCTCGTCGACCTCGCGGCCGATGCGATCGGCGGCCACCTGCTTCTCCGAGCAGGTGGTGACGAACATCAGGTACTTCTCGCGGTTGTCGAAGAAGCGGAACGGCCGGTCGTCGGCGGCCGTCGCACCGGTGGTCGGTTCATCCATGGCGCAGCCTCCCCGTGAACGCCCGGTTGGTCAGGCCATCCGGCCGTGGCAGTGTTTGTACTTCTTGCCCGAGCCGCAGGGGCAACGCTCGTTGCGCCCGACCTTGCCCCAGGTTGCCGGGTCGCCCGGGATGCGTTCGTCGGCCGCGACGCGGGAGCCGACCGCGGCGGTCACCCGGCTCGGCCGCATCATACCGACCCGGTCCTCGCCATTGCCGCGCCGGTTCTCCGCCGTCCGGCGCGGCGGCGCCTGCGGCGTCATGTCGCCTTCGGGCGGGGCGACGCGCAGCTCGAGATGGGCGAGCACCATGGTGATCGATTCGCGGAAGCGCGACAGCAGGCTCTCGAACATGTCGAACGCCTCGCGCTTGTATTCGTTCAAGGGATCGCGCTGGCCATAGGCGCGCAGGCCGATGCCCTCGCGCAGGTGGTCGAGCGAGAGCAGGTGGTCCTTCCAGGTCTCGTCGAGGATCTGCAGCAGCAGGGTCTTCTCGGCCACGCGCATGATCTCGGGGCGGTAGCGTGCGACCTTCTCGGCCATCGCGCGGTCGGAGGCCTCGAACAAGCGCTCGCGGATCTCCTCGTCGGCGATGCCCTCTTCCTTGCTCCAGTCCTCGATCGGCAGGTCGAGGCCGAGAACGCGCAATGTGTCGGCGTGCAGGGCGCCGACCTCCCACTGCTCGGCATAGGCCTTCTCGGGGATGAAGGTGGCGACCATGTCGTCGATCACCGCATGGCGCATGGCGACGACCTCGTCGGAGACGTCGTCGGTGCTCATCAATTCGATGCGCTGCTCGTAGATCGCCTTGCGCTGGTCGTTCATGACGTCATCGAACTTGAGCAAGTTCTTGCGAATTTCGAAATTTCGCGCTTCGACCTTCGACTGGGCCTTCTCGATCGCCTTGTTGATCCACGGGTGGATGATCGCCTCGCCCTCTTCGAGACCGAGCTTCTGCAGCATGCTGTCCATGCGCTCGGACCCGAAGATGCGCATCAGGTCATCCTCGAGCGAGAGATAGAAGCGCGACGCGCCGGGATCGCCCTGGCGGCCCGAGCGGCCGCGCAGCTGGTTGTCGATGCGCCGGCTCTCGTGGCGCTCGGTGCCGACCACATAGCAGCCGCCGGCGGCGATCACCTTGGCCTTGTCGTCGGCGATCTCGGCCTCGATCTGGCTGATACGCCTGGCGCGCTCGGCTTCGTCCTCGACGCCGTCGAGTTCATGTCGGATGCGCATGTCGCGGTTGCCGCCGAGCTGGATGTCGGTGCCGCGGCCGGCCATGTTGGTGGCGATCGTCACGTTGCCGCTGACGCCGGCCTGGGCGATGATGTAGGCCTCCTGCTCGTGATAGCGCGCGTTGAGCACGTTGTGCGGGATCTTGCGCTTCTTGAGCATCGCCGACAGGCTCTCGGACTTCTCGATGCTGACCGTGCCGACGAGCATCGGCTGGCCGCGCTCGCGGCATTCCTCGATCAGGTCGCAGACCGCCTGGAACTTCTCGCCTGAGGTCCGATAGACCTCGTCGTCCTCGTCGTCGCGCACGCAGGGCAGGTTGGTCGGCATCTCGATCACGTCGAGGCCGTAGATGTCGCCGAACTCGGCCGCCTCGGTCATCGCCGTGCCGGTCATGCCGGCGAGCTTGGGGTAAAGCCGGAAGTAGTTCTGGAAGGTGATCGAGGCGAGCGTCTGGTTCTCGTTCTGGATCGAGACGCCTTCCTTGGCCTCGAGCGCCTGGTGCAGGCCCTGCGAGTAGCGCCGGCCCTCCATCATGCGGCCGGTGAACTCGTCGATGATGATGACCTTGTCGTCCTTGACGATGTAGTCGGTGTCGCGCTCGAACAGGTTGTGGGCGCGCAGCGCCTGGTTGACGTGGTGCACGACCGAAACGTTCTGGATGTCGTAGAGGTTATCGCCCTCGAGTTGGCCGGCGTCGCGCAACAGACCCTCGATGCGCTCGGCGCCGGCGTCGGTCAGCGACACCGCCTTGGCCTTCTCGTCCTTCTCGTAGTCGTCCGGGCCCAGCTTGGGCATGAACTTGTCGATCTCGACGTAGAGTTCGGAGTTCTCCTCGGTCGGACCCGAGATGATCAGCGGCGTGCGCGATTCGTCGATCAGGATCGAATCGACCTCGTCGACGATGGCGTAGTTGAAGGGCCGCTGGACCATGGCGTCCAGCCTGTGCTTCATGTTGTCGCGCAGATAGTCGAAGCCGAATTCGTTGTTGGTGCCGTAGGTGACGTCGCAGGCATATTGCTGGCGCCGTTCGTCGTCGATCAGGCCGTGGACGATGCAGCCCACCGTGAGGCCGAGGAACCGGTAGATCTGGCCCATCCACTCGGCGTCGCGCTGCGCCAGGTAGTCGTTGACCGTGACGACGTGGACGCCCTTGCCCTCGAGCGCGTTGAGATAGACCGCCAAGGTGGCGACCAGGGTCTTGCCTTCGCCGGTCTTCATCTCGGCGATCATGCCCTGGTGCAGCACCATGGCGCCGAGCAGCTGGACGTCGAAATGGCGCTGTCCGAGCGTGCGCTTGGCCGCCTCGCGCACCACCGCGAAGGCGTCGACGAGCACGTCGTCGAGCGCTTCGCCGCCGGCCAACCGCTCGCGCAGCGCGGGCGTCTGGGCGGCGAGCTCGTCGTCCGTGAACGCCTCGAACGCGGCCTCGCGTTGGTTGACGGTCGCGACCGTGTCATCGAGCGTTTTGAGAATGCGATCGTTGGCGGTGCCGAACATCCGCCGCGCCAGAGCGCCGAACATGAGTGCTGGGTGACCCTTGGAAAAGCCTGACTGCCGGCGCACAAGCGGTGCCGACGGCCCACAGATAATCAACCACGCGCGGACTGTCAACGACCGGCCCGATCACCCGGTCCCGGACCGGCGCGGCCGGTACCGCTTGTCTCGTCCTTGGACGATGTGCAAGATGCGGTTCTCTGCTCATCGTCGATGGATGCCGCCATGCCGCCGCTGTCTCCTCTGGCGCCCGCCGCCTTTCCGGCGATGCCGCCGGTCGCCGGCGTGCGTCTCGCGACCTGCGAGGCCGGCGTGCGCTATCACGGGCGGACCGATCTCACGCTCGTCGAACTGGCGGCCGGCACCACGGCGGCCGGTGTCCTGACGCGCTCGAAGACCGCCGCCGCGCCGGTCGACTGGTGCCGCGCGGCGCTCGCCGACGGCCTCGGCCGGGCGCTCGTCGTCAGCGCCGGCAACGCCAACGCCTTCACCGGCCGGGCCGGCGACGCCGCGGTCCGACACACCGCCGAGTCGGCCGCCGCGTTGTTCGGGGCGGCGTCCGAGGACGTCTTCATCGCCCAGACCGGCGTAATCGGCGAGCCGATGGACGCCGACAAGATCGTGACTGCCCTGCCGGGCCTCAGGGCCGCGCTCGACGCCGGCGCGTGGCACCAGGCCGCGCGGGCGATCATGACGACCGACACCTTCGCCAAGGGCGCCAGCGCCAGCGCGCGGATCGACGGCCACACCGTCACGATCAACGGCATCGCCAAGGGCTCGGGCATGATCGCGCCCGACATGGCGACCATGCTCGCCTTCGTCTTCACCGACGCGCGGCTGCCATCGGCGGTGCTGCAGAACATGCTGAGCCGCGCCAACCAACGCTCGTTCAACGCCATCACGGTCGACGGCGACACCTCGACGAGCGACACGCTGCTCGCCTTCGCGACCGGCCGGGGGCCGGCGCACGGCCCGGTGACGCGGCTCGGCGACGCGCGGCTCAAGGGATTCCGCAAGGCGCTCGAGGCCGTCCTCGTCGACCTCGCCCACCAGGTCGTGCGCGACGGCGAGGGCGCGCAGAAGTTCATCGCCGTCACCGTGACCGGCGCCACATCGCGCAAGGCGGCGCGGCGCATCGCCCTGTCGATCGCCAACTCGCCCTTGGTCAAGACAGCGATCGCCGGCGAGGACGCCAACTGGGGGCGCATCGTCATGGCGGTCGGCAAGGCGGGCGAGAAGGCCGACCGCGACCGCCTGGCGATCCGCATCGGCGGCGTCGTGGTCGCCGAAGACGGCGTCGTCCACCCGGATTACGTCGAGGCCGAGCTGGTGCCCCATATGAAGGGTCAAGAGATCGACATCGAGGTCGACGTCGGTGTCGGGCGCAGCCGCGCGACGGTCTGGACCTGCGACCTGACCCACGGCTACATCGACATCAACGCCGACTACCGCAGCTAGCGGTGTGATGTCGTTCCAACCCATCGAAACCGACCGACTGGTCGTGCGTGCGCTGGAACCGGCCGACGCCCCGGCCATGCACCGGCTGATCGGTGAGTGGGAGGTTGCGCGAATGACGGCGAACGTTCCGCATTCCTACGAAGCCGGCATGGCCGAGGACTGGATCACACGATCGGCTGGCCTGCTCGAGGCGGGTGAGGCCTACAATCTCGCCGTCGTGCATCGCGACGTGCCCGGCCTGATTGGTTCGGTCGGCCTTGGCCTGCCCGAACGGCGTGCGCCGGTGCTCGGCTACTGGATCGGGCGTCCCTACTGGGGCCGGGGTTTTGCGACCGAGTCGGCGGGCGGCTTGGTCGCCTTCGGCTTCGACGCGCTCGGCTTCGAGAAGATCACCGCGAGCGTGTTTCCCGAGAACCCGGCGTCCGCACGCGTGCTGGAAAAGCTTGGCTTCGTCCGCACCGGCCACGCAATGCACGACGCGCCGGCGCGCGGCGCGCGGCAGGAGGTCGACACCTACGAGCTGAGCCGCGTCGACTTCGAGGCGCGCTGCGATGGCTGACGCGCGCCCCGTCGTGCTGGTCGCCGCGGTCGCCATGATCGACCCGGACGGCCGCGTGCTGCTCGCGCGGCGCCCCGAGGGCAAGTCGATGGCGGGGCTGTGGGAGTTTCCCGGCGGCAAGGTCGAGGCGGGCGAGACGCCCGAGGCGGCGCTCGACCGCGAGCTGCGCGAGGAGCTCGGTGTCGAGATCTGCGTGCCCTGTCTTGCGCCGCTCAGCTTCGCCTCGCACGCCTACGACGACTTCCACCTGTTGATGCCGCTCTACAGCCTGCGCAAGTGGGACGGCATCGCGCGCCCGCGCGAGGGTCAGGAACTCGCCTGGGTGCGCCCCGAACGCCTGCGCGACTACGCCATGCCGCCGGCCGACGCGCCCTTGGTGGCGGCATTGCAGGATCTGCTGTAGGGCCGCCCTTCAGCCTCGGGTCAACGCTTCGACGGCTTGGCGCAAAGCCATTACGTCTGTCGGATGAAGCGATCCCATGATCAAGCGGTCGCCGCCGGGTCTTACCGTGAAAAATTGGATTGCCCACGGTAGCCGGACGGTCCGTCCCAGATCGAATTTGGTTGCGAGATCGAGGCCGGCGGCGCGCCTACCGGAGGGCGTGGCGACCAGGAACTCGCCTTTATACAGCCGGTCCGTCTTCTTGCTCGTGCCGAACGCCACCTCGACCGAACTGCGGCTCGTGCGGCGGCCCAGGAAAACGGCGCGAACGATGGCTGGACGCGGCTTGGGGCCCGGTTTGTCGGGCATCTCGCGAAACGGGAAGCGGCACCAGACGACATCGCCCGGCCGAGGCAGCGTCGTTGGGTCGTAACACTCGTAGCTTACCAAAGCGACGGGCCGAGCCGTTCCTCGCCGTCGAAACTGCTTTCGGGGAATTGATTGCGAAGCCAGGCGATCTGCGCGTCGGTCAGCGGCCCGTCGTCGGCGAGCGCCGTATGCCCTTCCCGTTCGCGCTCGTGGACCAGCGCGCTCATGATGAAGTCACGAAGCGACATGTTCCGAGACCGCGCGAGCGCCATGGCTTCATCCTTGGTGATCGGTGCCTCGGGCGAGCGATCGAAGCGCAAAGTATAAGCATTCTTGGGGGTGGCCATTGACACATCATGCCCTATTGGCGCTTAGATGTCTATTAGATATCTACAACATTCAGATTATGGCGGTCCGCTTTACGGCGTCGCCTTGTCGCCGGCGGGCCGCTCCTCGGCGTCGAGCGCGTCGGCCAGGCGCGCGCGCGCGCTGCCCGGCGCCAGCGGCTTCTGCTGCGTCTCGTGGGGCGCCCAGCCGGTCAGGAAGACGATCTGGAAGGTCGCCCGGATGCGGCCGTCCTGGTCGGCGTGGTTGGCGTGATAATGCTCGGCCATGGCCATCAGCGTAGCGCGCCGGGTGAAGCGCTTGCGTCGCTCGTTGGCCGCGTTGGTTTCGCCCATGCCGCGCAGCTCGCGCATCAGGGCGAAGGCGTCCGGGTAGCTCACCGTGATGCTGTCGAGGTCGACGACCGGCAGGGCGAAGCCGGCGCGCTGCAGCAAGGCGCCCGCGTCGCGCACGTCGACCAGCGGCGCGACGCGCGGGCTCGCGCCGCCTTCCTCGGCGATCTCGGCCGCCGCCCATGACGCGCGCAGCTCGTGCAGCGTGTCGCCGCCGAACATGGCGGCCAGCAACAGGCCGTCGGGCTTGAGCGCGCGGCGGAGCTGCACCAGCGCGCCGGGCAGGTCGTTGACCCAGTGCAGCGACAGCAGGCTGACCGCCAGGTCGAAGGAAGCGTTGGCGAAGGGCAGCAGCGCCTCGTCGGCCGCGACCGGTCCGTGGTCGGCCACGGTGCCGCAGCGCAGCACGCGGCCGATGCCGCCGCGGCCCGCCGCCAGGGCAGCGTGATGGCCGAGATCGAGCGCGACGGGAAAACTGCGGCGCACGTCGTCGAGCCGGCCGGCGAGCCGCTCGGCGATCTCGCGCACGAGAAAGTCGTGCGAGCCGAAGTCCGGCGCGGCGCGCGCGCGGTGGCGGCGCACCGCGGCGGGATCGAAGACGTCGATGGCGTCGCCCATGACGCCACTATAACCCGACGGCGCCGACGTGCTAAACGTCGCGCAGCGATACCGAAGGGGATGCCATGGCGCGACGCATCGCGATCGTCGGCGGCGGGGTGATCGGCGCGAGTGTCGCCTGGCATCTGGCGGCGGCCGAGGCCGGCGAGATCGTGCTGGTCGAGCGCGCGACGCTTGGCGCCGGTTCGACCTGGCATTCGGCCGGCAACATCACCTGGTCGGCGCGCAACGACGGGCCGGTGCTGGCCACTCTCGAGGCGGCCGAGACGGTTGCCCGCGAGGCCGACCAGGCGACCGGCTGGCTCAGGACCGGCCGTCTGTTCCTGGCGCGCAAGCCCGAGACGCTCGATGACTTTACCGATTCGATGCGCATTGCCGAGCAACGCGGCTACGGATCGCGACTGCTCAGCCCCGCCGAGGCGGCGCGCCACCACCCGCTGCTCGATCCCGGCGCGATCGCCGGCGCCTGGCTCAACGGCCTGTCGGGCCGGCTCAACCCGGCCGACCTGACAGCGGCCTATGCGCGCGCGGCGCGCCGACGCGGCGTCGTGCTGCGCGAGGGCTGCACGGTCACCGGCCTGGTAACCCGGGGCGGCCGCATCGCCGGGTTCGACACGGCCGACGGGCGCATCGATGCCGATGTCGTGGTCGTCGCCGCCGGGCTGTGGTCGCGCCGTTTCCTGGCCGGCGCCGGCGTCGCGCTGGCGCAGTGGGGCTGCGAGCATTTCTACCTCATCGCGCGGCCCGAACCGGCGCTCGCCCCGGCGACGCCATCGTTCGTCTCGCCCGAGGATTCGATTTACGGTCGCGAGGAGATCGGCGGCATGCTCTACGGCTTCTTCGACGCCGACGCCAAGACGCTGGACGCCGGCGACGGCGCGCCGCCCGACAACTTTACCTTCTCGCTGCTCGACGAGGACTGGGACAAGATCGCGCCTTATGCAGAACGCGCGATGCAACTATTTCCGGCGCTCGAGCACGCGCCGGTCACGCGCTTCGTCAACGGCCCGGAGGCCTTCACGCCCGACGGCGAGCCGCTGGTCGGCCCGGTCGGTGGCATCGACGGGCTGTTCGTGGCGAGCGCCATGAACTCGGCGGGCGTCACGCTCTCGGGCCTCGCCGGGCGTCTCATCGCAGATGCCGTGACCGGCGCGAAACCACGTCTCGACCCCGCGCCCTATGCGGCCGACCGCTTCGGTGAGCGGGCGTCCGACGAGGCTTGGCTGCGCGCGGCGGTCACCCAGACCCCGAGCAGCCACTACCGGTTCAGCCAAACGTAACTATTGTGCGGTCACCTTTGGTGACCTGCGCTCAATCGCCGCGCAAGCCAATCTTTATCCCACAAGGCCATTCTTGATCCCATAAGGATTGGCCGAACGGTCGGCGGCCCCCCTCTTGTTGGGATAAGATTGGCGCGGGCTGGAAGTTTCAGTTCGAGCCTATATCAGGCGGAAGCCTTTGCTCTCGATGAAAGCGTCGAAGTCGCCGCGCTCAATCGCCGTCGAGTGCGTAGAACCGATCCTCCCAGGCGCGCCGCTGGTGCTCGAGCCACGCCGCGGTGGCGCGCAGCCGATCGGGGTCGAGACGGCAGCGGTGCACGCGGCCGTCGCGTTCGCGCCTGATCAGCCCGGCGTGCTCGAGCAGCTTGAGGTGCTTGGAGACCGCCGGCAGCGACATGTCGAAGGGCGCCGCCAGCGCGCCGACCGTGGCGTCGCCCTCGGCGAGGCGCGCGAGAATGGCGCGCCGCGTCGCGTCGGCGAGCGCCGCGAAGGCCGTGTCGAGACTATAGTTAACCATTAAGTTAACTATATGTGATGATCGTTGGTCTGTCGAGCCGTCCAGCCGCCGCGCTTGACGCGGGGCCGGGGGCGGCGCGCATACTGGGTCATGTTGCCGCCCGAGACATCGTCCGGGGCGCCCCGGCGCTGGGGTGCCGCGCTGCTCGATGCGCTGTTGCCGCTGCGCTGCCTGGCCTGCCCGGCGCCGGTCGACCGGCCGGGCCGGCTGTGCCCGCGCTGCTGGACCGGCGTCGATTTCATCACGCCGCCGAACTGCGCGCTATGCGGTTTCCCGTTCGACGTCGACGAGGGGCCGGATGCGCTGTGCGGCGCCTGCACCGCGACGCCGCCCGACTTCGACCATGCCCGGTCCGCGGTGCGCTATGCCGGCGTCGGGCGCGAGGTCGTGCTCGGCCTCAAGCACGGCGACCAGACCCACGCGGCGCTGTCGCTCGCCCAACTGATGATGCGCGTCGGTGGCGCGTTGCTCGCCGACTGCGACGCGGTCGTGCCGGTGCCGCTGCACCGCTTCCGCCTGTTCGCGCGGCGCTACAACCAGTCGGCGCTGATCGGCGGCGCGCTGGCGCGCCTCGCCGGCGTCGATTTCGTACCCGATCTGCTCAAGCGCACGCGGCCGACGCCGAGCCAGGCCGGCCGCACCCGGCGCCAGCGCTTTGAGAACATGCGCGGCGCCTTCGCCGTGCGCGCCAAGCGCCGCACCCTGTCCGACGGCCGCCATCTGGTACTGGTCGACGACGTCATGACCACCGGCGCGACGGCCGGCGCCTGCGCCAAGGCGCTCAAGCGCGCCGGCGCCGTCCGCGTCGACGTCCTCAGCTTCGCCCGTGTGGTGCCCGGGCACGAGTGACATTATGATAGAATACAAACTGCGGTCGCGTGCCGTGTGACGTTGGAGGGAATTCGATGAGCGGGAAGTTCAAGGTCGCGTTGGTGCAGAACTGCGCGGCGGGCGACATGGCGGCGAATGTCGCGGCGGTGAGCGATCTGGTGCGTCGGGCGGCCGAGGCCGGGCCCCACCTGATCGCGCTGCCCGAGCATGTTTCCTACATGGATTCGCGGACCGAGAACTGGCACGCGCATGCGCTGCCGGTCGCCGAGCATCCGGCGTACCACGCCTTCCAGGCGCTGGCGCGCGAGGTCGGCGCGTGGCTGCTGGTCGGCTCGCTGCCGGTGCGCGCGGGCGATGGCCGCATCGCCAACTGCTCGTTCCTGTTCGACGACGCTGGCGCGCGCGTCGCGCATTATGAGAAGATCCACATGTTCGACGTCGATCTGCCGACCGGCGAGCGCTTCCGCGAGAGCCAGGACTTCCAGCCGGGCGAGGCGGCGCGGCTGGCGGCGACGCCGTGGGGCACGCTCGGCATGACGATCTGCTATGATCTGCGTTTCGCCGCGCTCTACCGCGCGCTGGCGCAGGCTGGCGCCGAGTTCCTGAGCGTGCCGTCGGCGTTCACCAAGGTGACCGGCGCGGCGCATTGGCACCTTCTGCTGCGCGCCCGGGCGATCGAGAACGGCTGCTTCGTCATCGCGCCGTGCCAGGTCGGCCATCACTACGGCAACCGCCACAGTTTCGGCCACTCGCTGGTCATCGATCCGTGGGGCGAGGTGCTCGCCGACGGCGGCGAGGACATCGGCTTCGTCAGCGCCGAGATCGACCCGGCGCGTGTCGCCGAGGTGCGCGCCATGATCCCGAGCCTCGAGCACGACCGGCCGTTCAGCCCGCCCGATCGGGCGCGACCGCGCATATCCGCTGTATCATAGCCGGCCTCGGCTCGCTCACCGCGACGTCCTCGAAGGCGACCACGCTGAGCCGGCCGAACACGACGTCCAATAGCTCGCCGCGTTCGAGCAGGTGGTCGGGGTTGCGCGGCCGGCCGAAGCGCTCGTTGCCGCGCGCGAAGGTCTCGTAGAGCAACACGCCGCCCGGCGCCACCGAGCGGATCAGCACCGGAAACAGCGGCCGATAGAGATAGTTGGTGACCACGACACCGCCGAAACGCGCATCACCAAGGGGCCAGGGCGCGCCGCTCTCGAGGTCGGCCTTGATGCGCGCGAGACCCGGCGCGTCGTCGAGCGTCATCTCGCGGTCGATCGCCGTCACCGGGTGGCCGCGCTCGAGGAACAGCCGGCTGTGGCGGCCGTTGCCGCAGGCGACGTCGAGCACGGATTCGCCGGTTGGGACCAGCGCGGCGAAGCGCTCGACCCAGGTCGAGGGCGTCTCGAAGACATGCGCGCGATCGCGCCCCATCGGCGGACTCCTGAAAGTTACTTCATTGTACGGTCATCTTTACTGCGTAAAGCTGACCTGCGCTCAATAGCCGCGCATGCCACTCTTAATCCCACAAGGCCATTCTTAATCCCACAAGGCCATTCTTTATCCCACTAGGATTGGCCGAACGGTCGGCGGCCCCCCTCTTGTCCCAATAAGGTTGGCGCGGGCTGGGACTTGACGAAACCCCTTGATTCTACATAGTTAGGCGCTGATGTATCGGGGTATGATGCGCGCGATCGGAGTGGATTGATGATCGTCTTCGACCTCAAATGCGCGGCGGCCCACGTCTTCGAGGTGTGGTTCCGCGATAGCGCCGCCTACGAGGCCCAGACCAAGGCCGGCGAGATCGCTTGTCCGATTTGCGGCGACACCGCGATCGACAAGGCGCCGATGGCGCCCAATCTGGCGCGCCGCGGTGAGTCCGACCGCGACGGCGAGGTCAAAGGGGATACGCCGGCGCCGCGCCAGGGTGACGTGGAAAAGGCCGGCCGGGTGATGCGCTATCTGCGCGCCGCGCGCGACCATGTCGAGGCAAACTTCGACAACGTCGGCGAGCGTTTTCCGGAAGAGGCGCGCAAGATTCATCACGGCGAGGTCGACAAGCGCGACATCTATGGCCAGGCGACCGACGAGGAAGCCAGCGAGCTCAAGGACGAAGGCATCGAGATCGGCCAACTCCCCTGGCTGCCCCGCCACGACAGCTAGCCGACGCCTCGCTCACCGCGCCATCCGGCACAGCCGCGCGGTTCTCCCGACTTCAATATTTTGCCACGATTAATACCAAGGACCAGTGATAAAGACCCCTAGAGACGGCTTGCCGTTGTTCTCGGCTACGCGCGCCCGTCGCGGCGATGCAGCGCATCGCAAGATGGGCGGAACGACGTCCGCCAGTCTGATAGCGGGCGAGAGCCTCGGCAAGCCGCCCTTCGGGTCGCGGCCGCTTATCGCCGGAGGGCGTCAGGAAGACTAGCCGATGCGCTGCATCGCCCGCGGCTCCCTTGCCTCACCGCCGAAAAGCGGACGCGATCTCTAGGGGCCTTTATCACTGATCCTTGGTATAATACCAAGGCTCATGTGTGGACATGTGTGGACATCAGCAGGCTAGACGCTCGGTGTCTGATTTGTCGCGGGAACCAGACACCGACCGCTGAAATTCAAACTCTCCGGACGCTAGCCGGCCTGCGAAGTCGCTCGCAGCCGGTCGAGCGCCGCTTTCGGCCAGACCGATTTCAGATCGTAGAATTCATCGAATTGCGGGACGCCTTCCGGGAGCACGACCCAGGCCTGCTTGGTGCTGGTGAATATATGCACGTCGGGCGGGCAGGCGCCCGGGTCGTCCAGGGTGCCGACGCGGACGAACCAGCAGGCCCCGAAGCCGCCGGCGTACGCGCTCCAGACACAGGTGCCGCAGTCGCCGCAGAAATATGCGGTATGTCTGGTGCCCTCGAATTGGATGGGGCGTGGGGCGCCCGAGACCAGTTCGACCGCAGCCTGCTCGACCACCGCGTTCATCACGAAGGCGCTGCCCGTCACGCGCTGGCACTGCGTGCAGTGGCAGGCGTGGACGATCATCGGGTCGGCCGTCAGCTCGAACCGGACGTTTCCGCAGGAACACCGGCCTTCATGTGACATGGCGACGGCCTCCCAACCGACATTTCCCGGATGCGCCCCCCGGGCCGCTGAAACGGTATCATGAACCGGCCTTATCGACAGAATCGATCACGAGGAGACATCGCGCAGAATTATCACCGATGTCAGGCGCCGGTCGGCGCACGGGTGTCAGTCGGCCGTCTTCGCGCCGACCGCCATGTAGTTGACCGCGAGGTCCCGGGTGAGCGTCCATTCTTCGGCGAACGGGCGGTAACGAACGCCGGTCACCTCGGTGAGCGTCACGCCGCCGCGGCGCAGCGCGCGCGCGAGTTCGGCCGGGCGCACGAAGCGCTGCCAGTCGTGGCTGCCGGGCGGCAGCCAGCGCAGCAGGTACTCGGCGCCGAGGATGGCCAGCGCGAACGATTTCGGCGTCCGGTTGAGCGTCGCCACGATGATCAGCCCGCCCGGCTTGACCAGGGCGCAACAGGCATCGAGGAAGGCGCCCAGGTCGGCGACGTGTTCGACGACCTCGAGGCTGATCACGACGTCGAAGCGCGCGTCTTCGGCGGCGAGCGCCTCGGCGGTCGCGTGGCGGTACGCGATGGCGAGGCCGACGTCGGTCGCATGGGCCGCCGCGACGCCGATGTTCTCGGCCGCCGCGTCGATGCCGGTGACCGTCGCGCCGAGCCGCGTCATCGGCTCGCTCGCGAGCCCGCCGCCGCAGCCGACGTCGAGAACCGCGAGGCCGTCGAGCGGCCGCTCGCCGAGCGGGTCGCGGCCGAGCGCGGCGCAAATCTGGTCACGGATGAAGCCGAGGCGCGTCGGGTTCAGCCGGTGCAGCGGTTTGAGCGGGCCCGACGGATCCCACCAATCCTCGGCCAGCGCGGCGAAGCGTGCGACCTCGTCCGCGTCGACCGAGGCGTCGGCGTGACCGGCGGCGGCGTCGCTCATGATGGCGGTGTCCGGGGCATGGGCTTTCCAGGCGGGGTTGAATTCGCGTCGCGCCACAGAGTATGTATACGCGCCTTTTGCGCGGCAACAGGACTTTGCGCCCGGATGGCCGGGCGGTTTCGTACGCGTTGCACCGCGATTTCGGCAAGGAAAAGCAACTTATGGCCCGAATCGTCCAGAAGTTCGGCGGCACGTCGCTCGCCGACCTCGACCGCATCAAGACCGTGGCGCAGCGCGTCAAGGCGACGGTCGGGGCGGGCGATGAGGTCTGCGTCGTCGTCTCGGCGATGGCCGGCGTGACCGACCAGCTGGCCGCCTGGGCGCATGAGGCGATGGCGGTCTACGACGGCTGCGAATACGACATGGTGCTCGCGGCCGGCGAGCAGGTGACCGCCGGTCTCCTGGCGCTTGCGTTGCAGGACGCCGGCGTCACGGCGCGCTCCTGGGCCGGCTGGCAATTGCCGGTGCAGACCGATGATGCGCACGCCAAGGCGAGTATCCGCGCCGTCGAGGTCGCCGCGCTCGAGGCCATGCTGACCGAAGGCGGCGTCGCGGTGGTGACCGGCTTTCAGGGGCTCGGCGCCGACGGCCGCGTGACGACGCTCGGGCGTGGCGGCTCGGACACTTCGGCAGTCGCGCTGGCCGCAGCGCTTGGCGCCGAACGCTGCGACATCTACACCGATGTCGAGGGCGTCTATACGGCCGATCCGCGCATCGTTGCGCCGGCCCGCAAGCTTGATAAGATTACCTACGAGGAGATGCTCGAGCTGGCCTCGCAGGGCGCCAAGGTGCTGCAGACCCGCGCCGTGGCGTTGGCCATGAAGCACCAGGTGCGCGTCCAGGTACTCTCGAGCTTCAATGATTCCCCCGGAACCCTGGTTGTTGACGAGGACGAAATCGTGGAACAGGAACTGGTCAGCGGCATCGCCTACAGCCGCGACGAGGCGAAGATCACTCTGGTCGGCGTGCCCGATCGCCCGGGCGTTGCCGCGGCCATCTTCGGCCCGCTCGCCGACGCCAACGTCAACGTCGACATGATCGTGCAGAACGTCTCGGCCGACGGCACCTCGACCGACCTCACCTTCACGGTGACCAAGGGCGATCTCGACCGCGCCGTCGGTATCTTGGAGAAGGCGCGCGGCGATCTCGACATCGGCCAGCTGGTGCCCGACGCGGGCGTCGTCAAGGTCTCGGTCATCGGCGTCGGCATGCGCTCTCACGCGGGCGTCGCCAAGCAGATGTTCCAGGCGTTGGCCGACAAGGGCATCAACATTCAGGTGATCTCGACATCGGAGATCAAGATCAGCGTGCTGATCGCCGAGGAGTACGTCGAGCTGGCGCTGAGGGCACTGCATACCGCCTACGGCCTCGACGCCGATTGAATCGGGCCTGTCGCCGGCGAGACGGCGGAAAGTACGCCGCCGAGTGTCCGGGCTGCGAATATTTGGCCGATTTCGATCCTTTTCCCGGCCACAGCTTGCATGTTATGGTTCACGACTGTAACGACGAGCGCGGCGACTTCGGCTCTAAGGTCGCAGCGACACGACATGAACGAACGATAACGATGGCGATTTCCGAAAAGCGCTCGGCTGGCGCGGCGCGCGGGCGCCGGCCGATGCTGCACGCCGTCGGGACCGACGGTGACGATGGCCGCGAAAGCACGGTCGCGACCGAGCTGGCCCAGACGCGGCTCGCGCTCGGCATCGATCTTGCCACCGTCGCCGACGAGCTGCACATCCGCGAGGAGCATCTCGAGGCGATCGAGGCGGGCCGCTTCGATGCGTTGCCGGGCCCGACCTACACGATCGGTTTTCTGCGCAGCTATGCCCGGTTCCTCAGCCTCGACAGCGACCGATTGATCGACCAGTTCCGCGTCGAATCGGCGGGTTTCGCGGCGCAACGCAAACTGCGCTTTCCATCGCCCATCGATGACGGCCGAATTCCAACCGTACCGGTCCTGGTCTTCGCCTTGGTGCTTGCCGGGGCAATCGGTTTCGGCTGGTATTACGTCTCCGATGTCGAACAGGTCGCCCAGGAGGGCGTGCCCGAAGTGCCGGCCCATCTCGTCGCGCCGCCGCCGACGCCGACCCCCGTCGAGGCCGTCGCAATGCCGCAACCGCCGACCGACGTCGCGGTCGCTCTACCGGATCTGCAAATTCCGGCGCCGCCGCCAGCCGAGGCGGCGAGCGCGGCCGACGCGCCGGTCGAGGCGGCCGAGGCGCCGGCCGAGACCGGTGTCGCCATCGACATCGCCGAACTCGATACCGCCGCTGGCGGCGAGGTGCCGGCCCTGCCGTCGGTGGCGCTCGAGCCGCAGCCCGCGGCCGCGCCGGTCGTCGAAGTGCCGGCCGCGTCGGAGCCGGTCGCTCCCATCGCGCTGATCGAACCCGCCGCCGTGGCGGCCCCCGACGTTACGATCGAGGCGCCGATGCCGCGTGTGCCGGCCGAGACCGCCGCCGCTGTCGAGGTGGCCGTGACCGCCGCTGCGACGGTCGACGTGCCGGCGCCGGCCGTCACCGATGGCGGCGCCACGCCGCGTGTCTACGGCCAGGCCAACACCGATGCGCGCGTCCGACTGCGCGCCACCGAGGAGTGCTGGATTCAGATTACCGGCCCGGGCAACGAGCTGTTGCTGACGCGCATTCTGAAGCCGGGCGATGTCTATCTGGTGCCGAACCGCCCGGGTATCGTCATGATGACGGGCAACGCCGGCGGCTTGGAGATCGCCCTCGACGGCGAGGTGCTGCCGCCGATCGGCCCGGCCGGCGCGGTGCGCCGCAACATCGCCCTCGATCCCGAGGCGCTGCGCGCGCACCAGGCGTCGTCGCAGTAGCATGGCGGCGCTTTACAGCCGCGCGCGGTACTTTACAGCCGCGCGCGGTATAAGCTATCAGTTGCGGGCCGCGACCCGCGGGACATCCGGGAACTGACCATGAGCGTGCGCCCCTACCGCGATATCGACCGCCGCCCCTGTCGCCAGATCTATGTCGGTGACCAACCGGTCGGCGGCGATGCGCCGATCAGCGTGCAGTCGATGACCAACACGCCGACCGCCGACATCGCCGCGACGATCGCCCAGGTCCGCGCGCTCGAGGTCGCCGGCGCCGACATCGTGCGTATCTCGTGCCCCGACGCCGAATCGAGCGCTGCGCTCAAGGGCATCGTGCCCGAGGTGACGGTGCCGATCGTCGCCGACATTCACTTCCACTACAAACGCGCCATCGAGGCGGCGGAAGCCGGCGCGGCGTGCCTGCGCATCAACCCCGGCAACATCGGTTCTAGCGCGCGCGTGCGCGAGGTGGTCAACGCCGCCAAGGCGAATGGCTGCTCGATGCGCATCGGCGTCAACGCCGGCTCGCTCGGGCGCGACTTGCTCGAGAAATACGGCGAGCCCTGCCCCGAGGCGATGGTCGAGAGCGCGCTCAACCACGCGCGCATCCTCGAGGACAACGACTTCTTCGAATTCAAGATCAGCGTCAAGGCCTCCGACGTGTTCCTCTCGGTCGCCGCCTATCAGGGCCTGGCCGAAGCCTGCGATTACCCGCTGCACATCGGCATCACCGAGGCGGGCGGGCTGACCAGCGGTACGGTCAAGTCATCGATCGGGCTGGGCATGCTGTTGTGGTCGGGCATCGGCGACACGCTGCGCGTCTCGCTGTCGGCCGATCCGGTCGAAGAGGTGCGCGCCGGCTTCGAGATGCTCAAGGCGCTGAACTTGCGCCACCGCGGTGTCAACGTCATCGCCTGCCCGTCCTGCGCGCGCCAGCAATTCAACGTCATCAAGACGGTCGAGACGCTCGAGGATCGGCTCGCCCACATCCACACGCCGTTGACGCTGTCGGTGATCGGCTGCGTGGTCAACGGTCCGGGCGAGGCGCGCGAGACCGACATCGGACTGACCGGCGGCGGCAAGGGCAACCATTTGGTTTATTTGAGCGGCGTCGCCGACCACAAGATCGAGGACGACCAGTTGGTCGACCACCTGGTCGCGCTGGTCGAGCAGAAGGCCGCCGAGATAGAGGCCGCGGAAGCCGCCGAGCCGACACCCGGCACCGCGCACTCCAGCTAGTCCGAGGAGACGTTTTTTTGCCGACCCTCAGGCCGGTTCGCGGCACCCATGACCTGTTGCCCGAGGACAACAGGCGTCACCGCCGGGTGATCGAGACGTTCCGCGACATCGCCGAGCGCTTCGCCTTCGGCGAGATCGCGACGCCGATCTTCGAGTTCGCCGAGGTATTCAAACGCACCCTTGGCGAGACCTCGGACATCGTTACCAAGGAGATGTACAGTTTCACCGACCGCGGCGGCGATCTAATCACGCTGCGCCCCGAATACACCGCCGGCATCGCGCGCGCCTTTATCTCGGGCGGCTTGCGCCAGCAGCTGCCGCTCAAGTTCTACGGCCACGGCCCGATGTTCCGCTACGAGCGGCCGCAGAAGGGCCGCCAGCGCCAGTTCCACCAGCTCGACGCCGAGATCCTCGGCGTCGCCGAGCCGCTCGCCGACATCGAGGTCATCGCGCTTGGCGCGACCCTGCTCGACGAGCTCGGCATGGCCAATGTGACCGAACTCGAGCTCAACACGCTGGGTGACCCGGAGAGCCGCGCCGCCTACCGCGCCGCGCTGGTCGACTTCTTCGGGGGCCACCGCGACGCGTTGTCGGAGGACAGCCTCGTGCGGCTCCACCGCAACCCGCTGCGCATCCTCGATTCGAAGGACGAGGGCGACCGGGCGGTGATCGTCGACGCGCCACTGATGGCTGACTATCTCAACGCCGCCTCGACCGACATGTTCGACGCAGTGCGCGCCGGGCTCGACTGCCTCGGCATCGCCTATCGCGTGAATCCCAGGCTGGTGCGCGGTCTCGATTACTACACGCACACGGCCTTCGAGTTCACGACGCAGGCGCTCGGCGCCCAGGGCGCGGTCATCGCCGGCGGCCGCTACGACGGCTTGATCGAGGCCATGGGCGGCCCGCCGACGCCGGGCATCGGTTGGGCGGCCGGCATCGAGCGATTGGCCTTGCTGCTTGCCGAGCCGCCCGCGGCGCCCCGGCCGATCGCGGTCATTCCGGTCGATGCCGGGGCCGAGGACGAGGCGCTCGAACTCACGCACCGGCTGCGCAGGGCGGGCTTCACGGTCGATCTGGGCTATCGCGGCAACGTCTCGCGGCGCATGAAGCGGGCCAACCGCATGCACGCCCGCGCGGCGCTGTTGCTCGGCGACGACGAACGCGCACGCGGCGCGGTCACATTGCGTGACCTCGATTCGGGCGAGCAGGTCGAGGTGCCCCTCGCGGAGCTCGAGGACCGGCTCGCGCCCTATCGTTAGCGCCGCCATGAGCGGCCCCCAAAACCCACGTTTCCTGCTCGTCGGCGCCAATCATCGCTCGGCGTCGGCCGACCTGCGCGACCGACTGTTCGTCGACGAGAGCGACTTCGGCGATATGTTGTCGCGCTTGCGCGGCGCGGGTCTCGATCAGGCGCTGTTGCTGTCGACCTGCGATCGGGTCGAGGTGCACGCGCTGCACGCCGACCCGGCGGTTGCCGAGCGGGCGATCATCGAGACGCTGGCCGCCCACGCCGGGCTCGCGCCGGACGACATCGCCGGCGAGCTGTGCGTCTTGCGCGACGAGGCCGCGGCGCGCCACCTGTTCGCTATCGCCGCCTCGCTCGAGAGCCTGGTGATCGGCGAACCCTTCGTTCTCGGCCAGGTCAAGGAAAGCCACCGCGCAGCGCGCGCTGCCAATATGGTCGGCGCCGAACTCGAACGGCTGCTGCAGGCCGCCTACGCGGCGGCCAAGCGCGTGCGCAGCGAAACCGCGATCGGCGAGCGGCCGGTGTCGATCGCCGCGGCCGCGCTGGCGGTGTCGCGCGATGTTCATGGCGATCTGGCGGGCGCCGCGGGCCTGGTGATCGGCGTCGGCGAGATGGCCGAGTTGGTTGCGCGCCAGATGCGTGAGGCCGGGCTTGGCCGTCTCGTCGTCAGCCACCGCTCGGCGGCACGCGCGGCGTCGCTGGCGCGCCGGCTCGACGCCAATGTCCAGCCGATCGAGGCGCTCGGCGACGCGCTCGCCGCCGCCGACATCGTGATTTGCGACGTCGGTCTGGGCCGCTACGTGCTGACCCGAGATCTGATGGTCGAGGCGCTCGCGCGACGGCGCCAGCGGCCGGTCTTCGTCGTCGATCTCGCCGTGCCGCCCGACACCGACCCTGCGGTGGTCGAGTTGGACGGCGCCTTCGTATACGATAGCGCCGATCTGGAGCGCGTCGCTCAGGCCGGCTTGGCCGGTCGCGAGGCCGAATCGGCGGCCGCCTGGCGGGTTGTCGACGCGGCGCTGGCGGATTATCTGCGCGCCCGGTCGATGCAGGCGGCGGCGCCGGCTATCGTCGCACTGCGCGAGCGGTTCGAGACGGTGCGCGAGGACGTGCTCGCCGAGACCGGCGGCGACGATGCCTCGGCGGCGACGCGGCTTCTGGTACAGCGCCTCTTGCATGCGCCGAGCGAGGCGCTGCGCGAGATCGCCGGCGAAGACGGCGGCGGCGCGACCCATCGGCGCGCCGAACGATTGCTGCGCCGCCTGTTCGAGCTGGGCGCCGATGACACGACGACCGAGGAGGACCAGGCGTGAGTCTCGAGGCGAAATTCGACCACCTGATCGAACGCCATGCCGAGCTCGGCAGGCAGATGTCGAGCGGCGATGAGATCACGACCGACGACTACGTGCGCATGGCCAAGGAGTACGCCGAGCTGACGCCCGTCGTCGAGATCGTCGAGTCGCTGCGCAAGGCCCGGGCAGACCTCGCCGATCTCGACGCCATGATCGACGACGAAGAGGACGCCGAGATGCGCGCCATGGCGGCCGAGGAACGTGACGCGCTGGCGCTCGAGCTGCCCGAGATCGAGCAAGCGATGAAGGTGCTGCTGCTGCCGCGCGACGAGGCCGATGCGCGCAACGCCATCGTCGAGGTGCGCGCCGGAACCGGCGGCGACGAGGCCGCGCTGTTCGCCGCCGAGCTGTTCCGCATGTATCAGCGTTATGCCGAGGTGCATGGCTGGAAGGTCGAGGTAATGCACGTCTCGGAGACCGGTCTCGGCGGCATCAAGGAAGCAATCTGTTCGATTGGCGGCTCGGACGTGTTCGCTCGGCTCAAGTTCGAATCGGGCGTGCATCGCGTGCAGCGCGTGCCCGAGACCGAGACCGGCGGTCGCATCCATACCTCGGCGGCGACCGTCGCGGTGCTGCCCGAGGCCGAGGAGATCGACATCGAGATCGACGAAAAGGACCTGCGCATCGACGTCTTCAGGGCGTCCGGCCCGGGCGGCCAGTCGGTCAACACGACCGACAGCGCGGTGCGCATCACCCATGTCCCGACCGGCATCGTCGTCTCGCAGCAGGACGAGAAATCGCAGCACAAGAACAAGGCCAAGGGGATGCGCGTGCTGCGTGCCCGGCTCTACGATCGCGAGCGCGAGATGCGCGACCGCGAGCGCGCGGCCGAGCGCAAGGACCAGGTCGGCTCGGGCGACCGTTCGGAGCGCATCCGCACCTATAACTATCCACAGAACCGCGTGACCGACCACCGCATCAACCTGACGCTCCACAAGCTCGAGGGGGTGCTCAGCGGCACCGCGCTCGACGAGATCGTCGAGGCGCTGATCGCCGAGGACCAGGCCCAGCGCCTCGCCGCCATCGATTGATCCTTGGTATGAGCGAGACCGTGACCATCGGCGCGGCGCTCGGCGCGGCGTCGCGGCGGCTCGAGGCAGCCGGTGTCGACGAGGCGCGACGCGACGCCCAGGTGCTGCTCGGCCATGTCCTCGACGCCGGTCGCGAGATCCTGATCGGCTACCCCGAGCGGCCGCTGACGACCGACCAGGCGATCGCCTTCGACGATCTCGTCGCGCGCCGCGCGCTGCGCGAGCCGGTCGCGCATATCGTCGGCGAACGCGAATTCTGGAGCCTTGCCTTCCGGGTCACCGCCGACACGCTGGTGCCGCGACCGGCGAGCGAGACCGTGGTGGCCGCGGCGCTCGATATGGTTGCCGACCGCTCGGCGCCGCTCACGCTGCTCGACCTCGGTACCGGCAGCGGTTGTCTGTTGCTGACACTGTTGAGCGAGCTGGCGCACGCGCGTGGCGTTGGCGTCGACATCAGCCCGGCGGCGCTCGCGGTCGCGCGCGTGAACGCCGATCGTCTTGCGCTGTCGCATCGGGCGCGCTTCCTGTGCGCCGACTGGGGTGGCGCGCTGACCGGCCGGTTCGATCTGATCGTCGCCAATCCGCCCTATGTCGACGTCGACGAGGTGCTGGCGCCGGAAATCGTCGACTACGAACCCGGCATCGCGCTCTATGGCGGCGCCGACCCGCTCGACGCGTACCGTGCGCTGGCCGGCGATCTTCGCCGGCTGCTGGCGCCGGGCGGCGCGGCGGCGCTCGAGATCGGCCAAGGGCAGGCCGCGTCAGTCACCGCTCTGATGGCGCGCGAGGGCCTCGTCGAGACCGCGCGGCGCGCCGATCTCGCCGGCATCGAGCGCTGCCTCGTGCTGCGCCATGACGACACATTCGGCGGGTCATGAGAAAAAAGTTCTTGGAATGTGGCGGCGTCTTGATAAAGTACCGCCCCAGATGGATCCGCGAGATAGACCATCGGGGCCATGAGGGCTCCGGCGCCGCCGTAGGCGGGCGAACAGGTTCCATCCGCTACTGACAACGACAATTGAAGCGAGCGGCAGCGTGCCGCTGCGCATTTGGGAAATGAAATGAAGCAGTCATGAGACCTGGCTTCCATTCAAAACGGCCGCGTAACAATCGTTCCAATCCCCGCAGAGGGCCGTCGAACAATCGTTCGAACTCCTTCGACAGCAACGGCCCCGACGTCAAGGTGCGGGGAAACGCCAACCAGATTTGCGAGAAATATCTGTCTCTTGCGCGGGATGCGACCTCATCCGGCGACCGTGTCATGGCCGAAAGCTATCTTCAGCACGCCGAGCACTACCAGCGGATCGTCAATGCGAACGGATCGGCCCAACGGACCGATCAGGCGGCCCAGCCCCGGGCAAGCGGAGAAGTCAAGCCGACAGCCGACGACGTCGAGGAGCCGGTAGCCGCCGCGCGGTCCTGACCCGGTAACGCCCGGTCTCGGCCGGGCCGTTTCCGAAGGCAACGATGTGACAGTGTGCCGGCGCCGCCGGTAGGCGGACCATCCGTGTCGAATACGGACGCTAGCCACACGATGTGTGGCCTGGCTTGTGTGGCATGCCAAATTCCTTATACAATGTCAATATGCCACGGGGAGGCGCTGCCCTGACCGGGAGCGATCGTGGATGTTTACCTGCCATCCGGCGGGGCGTACGCTACACGTTCCCGACTAAGAGAGTTGGCCCAATAGGGAGGATCCAATGAATAACTTGCTGAAATCAGCAATGCTTGCGTTTGGTACCGTGGCGCTGCTCGGACTCGGTACGACGGTCACCGCGCAGGACGCCGCCGCGGCGTGGCAGCCCAAGAAACCGGTCGAATTCGTCATCATGGCCGGCAAGGGTGGCGGCGCCGACAAGATGGCGCGGCTCATGCAGACGATCATCGAGAAACACGGCCTGTCATCGAAGCCGTTCGTGCCGATCAACAAGCCGGGCGGTTCGGGCGCCGAGTCGCTGATCTATCTGAAGCAGCACGATGGCGACAACCACGTCATCATGGTCACGCTCAACAGCTTCTACACCACGCCGTTGCGCCAGCCTGACCTCGGCGTCGACATCTCGACCTTCACGCCGATCGGCCGCATGGCCGAGGACACGTTCCTGTTGTGGGTGAATTCCGACACCGACATCATGAACGTCGGCGACTTCGTCAAGGCCGCCAAGGCGGCCGGCAACGACTGGATCATGGCGGGCACCGGCAAGGGCCAGGAGGACCAGCTCCTTACCACGTTCCTCAACAATGCCTATGGCCTCGACATGAAGTACGTGCCGTACAAGGGCGGCGGCCGCGTCGCCAAGGAGCTGGCCGGCAACAACGCCCACTCGACGGTCAACAATCCGTCCGAGCAGCTCGGTTTCTGGGAGGCCGGCAAGACGCGCGCACTGGCCACGTTCACGGCCGGGCGGCTGGCCGTCTTCCCGGACGTGCCGACCTTCAAGGAGCTCGGCAAGGACTACGTCTACTTCATGCAGCGCAGCGTGGTCGGCGCGCCGGGCATGAGCGAGGAGGCCGAGACTTTTTACCGCAACGTCTTCGCCCAGGTCTACGCCAGCGACGAGTGGCAGGGGTACATGGCCAAGAAGAGCCTGCTGGGCGGCTTCCTGACGGGCGCCTCGCTGAAATCCTATTGGACGCGCGAGCGCGCGATCCACGAGACCATTCTCAAGGATATCGGCGAGATCAAGTAAGCGGGGCGCGTCTCCGCACCGCGTAGGCGTTAGTAGGGAGAGGACCGCGATCATGCGGCGGGCCGAACTCGTCATGGCCGCCACGATGGCGGTCTTCTCCCTTTACTTGATGTGGAAGAGCGCGGAGCTGCCGGTCGGCTGGATACCCGGCGAAGGACCGGGCGGCGGGGCGTTCTCGTTCTGGCTGTCGGCGGGCATGCTGGTCTGCTGCGGCGCGATCATCGTCAAGTGGTTCCGGCGGACCAGCCCGCAGTCGCGCTCTGACGAGCCCTACATCGACGCGCGCGGCCTCAAGCTGGTCGGCGTCGCCGCCGGCTCGCTCACCGTCATGATCGGTCTGATCCACATCATCGGCGTCTATGGCTCGGTGCCGCTGTTCATGCTCTTCTACATGCGCTACATGGGCCGCCACCCGTGGCTGATGACGAGTGGCGTCGCGCTGGCCATGCCGGTCGTCACCTTCTTTTTCTTCGAGATCGCCTTGAACATCACCCTGCCCAAGGGGCTGCCGGTGATCGAGGAGACGATCTTCTACCCCTTGTTCGACATCTTCTTATGAGCATGTCGCGCGGGACTATGAGCGCCGCCGGCGCACCGCCGGACGCGTGGCGGGCGCACGGCCGAACGACGGCGACCGGCGAATCCGCAGGCAGCGGCTGAGCGACGATGGATATTCTCAATCTTCTGATCGGCGGGTTCGCCGTCGCCTTCGAACCGCTCAACCTGGCGGTCATCGTCGTCGGCTGCGCGGTCGGCCTGTTCGTCGGCGCGATGCCGGGGCTGGGCTCGGTCAACGGCGTCGCCATCCTGTTGCCGATGACCTTCCTGGTGCCGCCGACCTCGGCGATCATTTTCCTCGCCGCGATCTATTACGGCGCCATGTACGGCGGCGCGATCTCCTCGATCATGCTCGGCATACCCGGCGCCTCGACGGCGGTCGCCACGGTGTTCGATGGCCGGCCCATGGCGATGGCCGGCAAGGCCGACAAGGCGCTGGTCGCGGCGGCGACGGCATCCTTCGTCGGCGGCACCATCTCGGTGGTGCTGTTCACGCTGTTCGCCCCGCCGCTCGCCGAGGTCGCACTGACCTTCGGCTCGCCCGAGATCTTCGCGCTGATGATCCTGGCCTTCGCGACCTTCATCGGGTTGGGCGGCGACGACATAGCGAAGACGCTGTTCTCGATTTTCATCGGTCTGGTGATGAGCGCCGTCGGCCTCGACATCATAAGCGGCCAGCCGCGGCTGATCTTCATGGATCTGCCCGGCTTCTACCACGGCATCAACTTCCTGGTTCTGGCGATCGGCATCTACGGCATCGGCGAGATACTGTGGACCATCGAGACGACCAGGGGCGAGATGACGCTGTCGAAGGCGACGGTGTCGTTCCGCGGCATCGTCGCCAACATTGCCGCGCTGCGCCACAACATCAGATCGATGGTGATGGGCTCGTTCCTGGGCTATTTCGTCGGCATCCTGCCGGCCGCCGGCGCGACGCCGGCCTCGCTGATGGCCTATGGCGTCGCCAAGACCATCGCCAAGGACCCCGAGAGCTATGGCAAGGGCAACGTCGACGGCGTGGTGGCGCCCGAAGCGGCGAACAACGCGGCGTCGACCGGCTCGATGCTGCCGATGCTGACGCTCGGCATTCCAGGCTCGCCGACGACCGCGATCCTGCTCGGCGGCATGGTCATCTGGGGGCTCGAGCCGGGCCCGCTCCTGTTCGTCGAGCACAGTGACTTCGTCTGGGGCCTGATCGCCAGCCTCTATGCCGCCAACCTGTTCGCGGTGCTGATCAACATCGCCTTCATCCCGGCGTTCATCTACATGCTCAAGACGCCGTTCACCGTGCTCGCGCCGGTTATCTTCGTGCTGTGCATCATCGGCGGCTACGCGCCGACCCAGGACATGCACGATATCTGGCTGATGCTGATCTTCGGCGTCGTCGGCTATCTGATGCGCAAGCTCGACTACCCGATGGCTCCCGCCGTGCTCGCCATCGTGCTCGGGCCGCTCGCCGAGCCGGCGATGCGCCAATCGCTGCTGATCTCGAACGGTTCGTTCATGATCTTCTTCGAGCGGCCGTTCGCCGGCGTCATCATGGTCACCGCCATCGCGCTGTTCCTGCTGCCGCTGATCCGGGTGCTGAAGCGCGCGCGCGGCAAGGGCGAGGGGGGTACGGCGGCGTAGCGACCGCCGATAGACGCCGATCGATGGCGACGTGCTTGCGGTGGGCGATGTATTAGATATATTGTATACCAGAAATCTCGAGGTCGCCCGGGCGCCCACGTCCCGGCACCGAACGGAGCGTTTCGACATGGCCACCGTGCGCGCCAACGTTCAGCCGATCGACGTCACCGTCAGCCTGACGGACAAGACCTACGACGCGCTGAAGGCCGCGATCACCTCGATGAACATCTATGATGCGCCGGGCGAGCCCAGGCTCGACGAACGCCAGCTCGCCGCGGACCTGGGCGTCAGCCGGACGCCGATCCGCGAGGCGATCGCGCGGCTCGAGCAGGAGGGCTTCCTGCGCATCGAGGCGCGGCGCGGCGTCTTCATCGTGCGCAAGACAAAACGCGAAGTGCTCGAGATGATCACCGTCTGGGCGGCGCTCGAGGGCATGGCGGCCCGGCTCGTCACCGAGCACGCGTCCGACGCCGAGATCGCCACCCTGCGCGAGATGTTCGCCACCTTCGAGAGCGGCCAGGTCGAGGCCAAGATCGACGAATATTCCGAGACCAACATCAGCTTCCACCAAGCGCTCTTGCGCCTCGGCAAGTGCGATCTCTTGAACCAGATCGCCGAGAACCTGTTCATCCACATGCGCTCGATCCGCATGCGGACGATCGCCGAGGACCACCGGGCGAGCCGCTCGATCATCGACCACATGAACATCATCGAGGCGCTCGAGCAGCGTGACACCGAGCTCGCCGAGCGTCTGGCGCGCCAGCACACGCTCGACCTCGGCGCCCATGTCGAGAAGAACGTCGACTATCTCGACTGACGAATGGCTCGACCGAACAACGGCGCCTGCGGGCGACGGGAGGAGACCATGGCTGAAGCGGCAAAGAACGTCACAGAGATAAGGGCGCCCTCGGGCAAGATTTCGGGCGGCCACCTGGTCGCCAAGGCGCTCAAGAACGAGGGTGTCGACGTCATCTTCACGCTGTGCGGCGGCCATATCATCGACATCTACGACGGCTGCCTCGACGAGGGCATCAAGATCATCGACGTGCGTCACGAGCAGGTCGCCGCCCACGCCGCCGACGGCTATGCGCGGATGACCGGCAAGCCGGGCTGCGCCGTGGTCACCGCCGGGCCGGGCACGACCGACGCGATGACCGGAGTCGCCAACGCCTTCCGCGCCGAAAGCCCGTTCCTCCTGATCGGCGGCCAGGGCTCGCTGAGCCAGCACAAGATGGGCTCGCTGCAGGACCTGCCGCATGTCGACATGATGCTGCCGATCACCAAGTTCGCCGCCACCGTGCCGTCGACCGCGCGCATCGCCGACATGGTCTCGATGGCGTTCCGCGAGTGCTATAACGGCGCGCCCGGCCCGTCGTTCCTCGAGATTCCACGCGACGTGCTCGACGCCGAGGTCGATCTCGATGCGGCGCGCATCCCCGAGGCCGGCCGCTACCGCGCCTCGACCAAGCTTGCCGCCGACCCCGACGACGTCGAGCGGCTGGCCGACATCCTGGTCGCGTCCGAGCGCCCCTGCGTGTTGTTCGGCACCCAGGTGTGGACCTCGCGGGCGCATCAGGAGGCGCGCGAATTCGCCCGCACCCTCAACATCCCGGCCTATCTCAACGGCGCCGCGCGTGGCACGTTCGCGCCGGGCGATCCGCACCACTTCCACCGCACCCGGCGCATGGCCTTCGACAAGGCCGACGTCATCGTCATCGTCGGCACGCCGTTCGACTTCCGCATGGGCTACGGCAAGCGCCTGCGCGCCGACGCGACGGTCGTGCAGATCGACATGGACTACCGCACCGTCGGCAAGAACCGCGACATCTCGCTCGGCCTGGTCGGCGACATCGGCCGCGTGCTCGGCGCGGTGACCCAGGCGACGACCGGCCGCGTCGACAACGGCGCCGGGGGCCGCCAGGCGTGGCTCGACGAGCTGCGCGCCGAAGAGATCGTGCGCACCGAGAAGCTGATGCCCGAGTTCACCTCCAGCGCGACGCCGATCAACCCCTATCGCGTCGCCTGGGAGATCAACGAGTTCCTCACCGAGGACACCATCTACATCGGTGACGGCGGCGACGTCGTGACGATTAGTGCCCAGGCCGTGCAGCCGCATACGCCGGGCCACTGGATGGACCCGGGCCCGCTCGGCACGCTCGGCGTCGGCGTGCCCTTCGCGATGGCGGCCAAACTCGCCCATCCCGACAAGGAGGTGCTGTGCTATTTCGGCGACGGCGCCTTCTCGCTGACCGGCTGGGACTTCGAGACCTGCGTGCGTTTCGGCCTGCCGTTCCTCGGCGTCGTCGGCAACAATTCGGCGATGAACCAAATCCGCTGCGGCCAGATCATCAAATACGGCGAGAACCGCGGCGACGTCGGCAACATCCTGGGCGACGTGCCCTACGGCAAGTTCGCCGAGATGCTCGGCGGCCACGGCGAGGATGTGCGCGATCCCGATCAGATCCGTCCGGCGCTCGAGCGCGCCCGCGAGGCGGTCGCCGGCGGCCAGCCGGCGCTGGTCAACATTTGGGTCGACCGCGATATCTGGGCGCCCGGCACGCGCAACCAGACGATGTACAAATGACGCGCAACGGACAAACAAATAGGCGACGAGGCAACCCATGACCAAGGCACTCGACGGCATCCGCATTCTCGACATGACGCATGTTCAGTCGGGACCCACCGCGACCCAGATCCTCGCCTGGTTCGGCGCCGACGTGATCAAGGTCGAGCTGCCCGGCCGCGGCGACATCACGCGCGGCCAGCTGCGCGATAAGCCCGACGTCGACAGCCTCTATTTCACGATGCTCAACTGCAACAAGCGGAGCATCACGCTCAACACCAAGACCGAGCGCGGCAAGGCGATCTTCGCCAAGCTGATCGAGGCCTGCGACGTCATCGTCGAGAACTTCGCGCCCGGCGCCCTGGCGCGCCAGGGATTCGACTGGGAAACCATCCACGGCATCAACCCGCGCATCGTCTACGCCTCGATCAAGGGCTTCGGCCCGGGGCCCTTCGAGGATTGCAAGGTCTACGAGAACGTCGCCCAATGCACCGGCGGCTCGGCCTCGACGACCGGCTTCGACGACGGCCCGCCACTCGTCACCGGCTCGCAGATCGGCGATACGGGTAGCGGCATCCACTGCGTCGCGGGCATCCTGGCGGCGCTCATTCACCGCGACAAGACCGGGCTCGGTCAGCGCGTCGAGGTCGCCATGCAGGACGCCGTACTCAACCTCTGCCGGGTCAAGCTGCGCGACCAGCAGCGCCTCGCCCACGGCCCCCTCAGGGAATATCCGCAGTACCCCAACGGCCAGTTCGGCGAGGCCGTGCCGCGCGCCGGCAACGCCTCGGGCGGCGGCCAGCCGGGCTGGGCGGTGCAGACCAAGGGCAACGGCCCCAACGACTACATTTATGTCATCATCCAGCCGCCCGCCTGGGCCAAGCTGATGACCATCATCGGCCGCGAGGAGCTGATCGAGGACCCCGAATGGGCGACGCCCGAGGCGCGCCTGCCCAAACTCGACCAGTGCTTCGCGATGATCGAGGAATGGACCAAGACCAAGGACAAGTTCGAGGTCATGGAGATCCTCAATCGCGAGAACCTGCCCTGCGGCCCGATCCTCAGCATGAAGGAGCTGTTGGAGGACGAATCGCTCGCCGCGCGCGGCACCATTGTCGAGGTCGAGCACCCCGAGCGCGGTGTCTTCAAGACCGTCGGCAACCCGATCAAACTGTCGAACTCGCCGGTCGAGGTGACCACCTCGCCGCTCTTGGGTGAGCACACCGACGAAATCCTCAAGCGGGTCGTCGGCCTCGACGACGGCGAGATCGCGGCGGCGCGCGAAGCGGGCGCGGTCTGACAGGCGCGGGACCGGAGGCGGAAGCATGCGCATCGTCGTCAACGGACAACAGGCCTTCGGCAAGGCGGTGCTCGATGCGCTGATCGAGCGCGGCGAGGACGTCGTCGCGGTCTACGGCGCGCCCGAGAAAGCGGGCCAGCGCGCCGATCCGCTGAAGCAGGCGGCGCTCGAACACGGCTTGCCGGTCTACCAGCCGGCGTCGTTCAAGACGGCGCAGGTGCGCGACGAATTCGCCGCGCTCGAAGCCGACCTCGCCGTCATGGCCTTCGTCACGCTGTTGGTGCCCGAGACGATCTTGAACCTGCCCGCCAAGGGCACGATCCAGTATCACCCGTCGCTGCTGCCGCGCCACCGGGGCCCGAGCTCGATCAACTGGCCGATCATCCAGGGCGCGACGAAGACCGGGCTGACCATCTTCTGGCCCGACGAGGGCCTCGATACCGGACCGGTGCTGCTGCAGAAAGAGATCGAGATCGCCGATGACGCGACGCTCTGCAGCCTCTACTTCGACCACCTGTTCCCGATGGGCGTCCAGGCCATGGTCGAGGCCGTCGATCTGGTGCGCGATGGCACGGCGCCCCGCATCGCGCAAGACGAGCGGCAGACCACCTACGAGAGCTGGTGTCGCGCCGCCGACGTCGAGATCGATTGGACGAGGCCGCAGCAGGAAGTCTGGAACCTGATCCGCGGCGCCAATCCACAGCCCGGCGCCTGGACGCGCCACGACGGCGAAACGCTGCTGCTCTACGACGCGGCCAAGCTGCCGGCCGCCGGCGCGCATCGCCCGGGCGAGGTGGTCGCGGCGGACGCCAAGGGCATCACCGTCGCCGCCGGCGACGGCTATATCCAAATCCATCGTGTCCGCCCCGAGGGCGGCAAGAAGATCGATGCCGCCGACTTCGTTGCGGCAAGCAGCCTGACTGCGGGAGCCGTTCTAGGCTGAGCGATAGAAACGTTACGCAAGCATGGGGAATCGAACGATGCAAGTTTCAGACATTCTCAAGACCGACCAAGACGTCGTCACCATTGCCACCGACCGGACCATCGCCGAGGTCGCTCACACTTTGGCGGGCACGCGCGTCGGCGCCATCGTCGCGACCGACACGTCGGGCAAGCTGGCCGGCATCATCTCGGAACGCGACATCGTCCGCGCGCTCAACGAGCATGGCGCCGCGTTGCTCGCCATGCGCGTCGAGGAACTGATGACCAGCTCGGTCATCACCTGCACGCCCGACAGCAGCATCGTCGAGGTCATGAAGCTGATGATCGAGCACCACATCCGCAACCTTCCGGTGCTGGAGGATGGCGTGCTGGTCGGCGTTGTCACCATCCTCGACGTGGTGCGCTCGCGCCTCGCCGAGGTCGAGACCGACTACGGCACCCTGCGCGAGTTCATGGCCACGCGCATCGAGTAGGCGCATCGCGCCGTCTTGTTGGCGCCGGGAGGGATGCCCATATAATCTGTGACCGCTCTTCGGAGGGTCGCACGAGGGATCGGCCGCTTTTCGGAGGGCCGCTCACGCACCTGACCGCTCAGCCGAGGGTTATGGGAGACGCCGCATGAATTTCGAGAGCTATACCGAACGCGCCCGCGGCTTCGTTCAATCCGCCCAGGGCATCGCCGTCAGACGCGGCCATCAGCGTTTCACCCCCGAGCATATTCTGAAGGTCCTGCTCGACGACGACGAGGGCCTCGCCGCCAATCTGATGCGCGCCGCCGGCGCGCAGCCCGAGCATGCCATCCAGGGCGTCGAAGCCGCGCTCGACAAGCAGCCCAGCGTCGAAGGCTCGGGCGCCGGCCAGATCTACCTCGCGCCCGAGACCGCGCGCGTCTTCGAGAGCGCCGAGGCGATCGCCAAGAAGGCCGGCGACAGCTATGTCACCGCCGAGCGGCTGCTGCTCGCGCTGGCGCTCGCCAGCGGCACGCCGGCGGCGCGCGTGCTCGCCGACGCCGGGCTGACCGCGCAGGCGCTCAACAGCGCCATCGACGATCTGCGCAAGGGCCGCCCAGCCGATTCGGCGAGCGCCGAGGACAGCTACAACGCGCTCGAGAAATACGCCCGCGACATCACCCAGCTCGCCCACGACGGCAAGCTTGACCCGGTGATCGGCCGCGACGAGGAGATCCGCCGCACCATCCAGGTGCTGTCGCGGCGCACCAAGAACAACCCGGTGCTGATCGGCGAACCCGGCGTCGGCAAGACGGCGATCGTCGAAGGCCTGGCGCAGCGCATCGCCAATGGCGACGTGCCCGAGAGCCTCAAGAACAAGCGCCTCATGGCGCTCGATCTCGGCGCGCTGATCGCCGGCGCCAAGTTCCGCGGCGAGTTCGAGGAACGGCTCAAGGCGGTGCTCGGCGAGGTCACCGCATCCGAGGGTGATGTCGTCATGTTCATCGACGAGCTGCACACCCTGGTCGGCGCCGGCGCGGCGGAAGGCGCGATGGACGCCTCGAACCTGTTGAAGCCGGCGCTGGCGCGCGGCGAGCTGCACTGCGTCGGCGCGACGACGCTGGATGAGTACCGCAAGCATATCGAAAAGGACGCGGCGCTCGCGCGGCGCTTCCAGAGCATCTTCGTCGCCGAGCCGACGGTCGAGGATACCGTCTCGATCCTGCGCGGCCTGAAGGAGAAGTATGAGCTGCACCACGGCGTGCGCATCGCCGACGGCGCGATCGTCGCCGCCGCGACGCTGTCGAACCGCTATATCTCCGACCGCTTCCTGCCCGACAAGGCGATCGACTTGATCGACGAAGCGGCCAGCCGCAAGCGCATGGAGATCGATTCGAAGCCCGAGGAGCTCGACGAACTCGACCGTCGCGTCATCCAGCTCAAGATCGAGCGCGAGGCGCTCAAGAAGGAAACCGACGCGGCCTCGAAGGAGCGCCTCGCGGCGCTCGAGAAGGAGCTCGCCGAGCTCGAGCAAACGGCGTCCGCGCTGGGCGCTCAGTGGCAGGCCGAGCGTGATCGCGTCGCTGGTGCGCGGAAGATCAAGGAGGAACTGGATGTTGCGCGCAGCCAGCTCGAGATCGCCCAGCGCGAGGGCGACCTCGCGCGCGCCGGCGAACTCGCCTACGGCGTCATCCCCGAGGCCGAGCGCAAGCTCGCAGAGGCCGAGGTCGCCGGGGCCAACCGCATGGTACTCGAGGAGGTCGTCGACGAGGACATCGCCGGCGTCGTCACGCGCTGGACCGGCGTGCCGGTCGACAAGATGCTCGCCGGCGAGCGCGACAAGCTCTTGGAGATCGACGCGCGCTTGGCCCAGCGGGTGATCGGTCAGGACGAGGCGATCGCCGCGGTCGCCAACGCGGTGCGCCGCGGCCGCGCCGGCCTGCAGGATCCCAACCGACCGCTCGGCTCGTTCCTGTTCCTCGGCCCGACCGGCGTCGGCAAGACCGAGTTGACCAAGGCGCTCGCCGCGTTCCTGTTCGACGACGAGCACGCCATGGTGCGCGTCGACATGTCGGAATACATGGAGAAGCATTCGGTGGCGCGGCTGATCGGCGCGCCGCCCGGCTATGTCGGCTACGAGGAGGGCGGATCGCTGACCGAGGCGGTGCGGCGCCGGCCCTATCAGGTGATCCTGTTCGACGAGATCGAGAAGGCGCACTCGGACGTCTTCAACCTGCTCCTCCAGGTACTCGACGACGGCCGGCTGACCGATGGCCACGGCCGCACGGTCGACTTCCGCAATAGCCTCATCGTGCTGACCTCGAACCTCGGCGGCGACATCCTCGCCGAGCTGCCCGAGGGCGACATCCCCGGCCCGGCGCGCGACAAGGTGATGGACGTCGTGCGCTTAAGCTTCCGGCCCGAGTTCCTCAATCGGCTCGACGAGCTGATCCTGTTCAACCGGCTGAACCGCGCCGACATGGCGGGCATCGTCGACATTCAACTGGCGGCCTTGAGGGCGCTCCTGGCCGACCGCAAGATTACGCTCGATCTCGACGACGACGCGCACGCCTGGCTGGCGCAAGCCGGTTACGACCCGGTGTTCGGCGCCCGGCCGTTGAAACGCGTGATCCAGCGGCAGCTGCAGAACCCGTTGGCGACGCTGATCCTCGAAAGCCGCGTCCACGACGGCGACACGGTGACGGTCGGCGCCGGCGACGTTGGTCTGATCATCAACGGCGAAGCCGTCGCCGAGGAAGCGGCGTAACGCCGTTCAATTCAGACACAGAGATGGGTTGCTCGTAGGGGCGGGTTTGAAACCCGCCCCTACATCGTTTCGGATATCTCCGTGACTCCGTGTCTCCGTGGTTCCCAATAGACAGGTCACCGGTCGGGGCCGATACTCTCGCGAGCAACACGCACAGATCGGGCGGGTCAGCCATGCCGAGCCGGAGCAAGCCTCTCTCAGCGCCATACAGCGCATATCATCGTGTCGAGATCGAAGACTTCGACGAGGTGTTGACGCAAGTCGGGCGCGGCACGCCCTGCGGCGAGTACCTGCGCCGCTTCTGGCAGCCGGTCGCGGTGTCGTCGGAACTCGGCGACCTGCCGCGCGCCATCCGCATCATGGGCGAGGACCTAGTCGTCTTCCGTGACGGCGGCGGGCGCGTCGGCGTGCTCGAGCGGCGCTGTTGCCACCGCGGCACATCGCTCGAGTACGGCAAGGTCATGGAGCGCGGAATCGCGTGCTGCTACCACGGTTGGCACTACGACGTCGACGGCACCATCATCGACACCCCCGGCGAGCCGCCCGAAAGCCGCATCAAGGACCGCACCTTCCAGGGCGCCTATCCGGCGCGCGAGCAAGACGGCCTGGTGTTCGCCTATCTGGGGCCGCCGGCGGCGATGCCCGAGCTGCCGCGCTACGACGCCTTCGAACGGCCGGATGCCGAGTTCCGCATCAACAAGCGCTTGAGCCCGTGCAATTGGCTGCAGGTGCGCGAGAACGAGATGGACCCGATCCACCTGTCGTTCCTGCACACGCGGCTGTTCGGCGTGCAGTTCACGCCAGTCTACGGCGATATCCCGGCGATCGAATGGCAGGAGACGCCGATCGGCATGATCTACCTCACCACGCGGCGCTGGAAGGACCGCCTGTACCTGCGCACCAACGACATGATCCTGCCCAACGTGGTGCGTGTCGCCGGCATCGAGGACGGCGAGGGCGAAACCCTGTTCGACCGGCGCGGCAGTTCGCTCAACTGGGTCGTGCCGATCGACGACACCGCCTCGATGTCGATCGGCTATTCCGACATCGACAAATCGCTCACACTCGACGGCCAGAACGGCTACATCGACCGCATGGCGCGCGACAACGCCCACGCGGTCGGCGCCGGCGATGTCGGCCAGACCGGCGAGCCGAGCTACGAGGAACGCCAGCGCGCGCCGGGCGACTGGGACGCCTGGGTCTCACAAGGCCCGATCACAATACATGGCCGCGAGCGTCTCGGCACGACCGACGGCGGCGTCATCCTCTACCGCAAGCTATTGAGGCGCGAGATTCGCTTAACCGCCAGGGGTGGCACGCCGATGAACACGCGCCTTGCCGCGGATGTTCCGGTCGCGACCTATTGCCACAACACGGTGATTGTGGTGCCACCGGCGACGACGCCCGAGGCCGACCGCGCGCTGTGCTTCGCCTTCGGCCGCGAGGTCACGCGCCGCGTTCTGGCGGGCGAGTACCCGAAAGATACGCTGGGCGCGGCGCCGCGCGCCGCACTCGACGCCTTCGACTTCCCGCCCACGGGTTAAAGCCCGCCGGCGAACGCCACCACTGCTTCAACCGCGGCGGCCAGATTGTCGGTATCGCTGACACCCGAGGCCTTGCGCGGCTTGAGCGAGTGGTCGCCGTCGGTCATCCGTGATGCGGATGGCGGGCGACAGCGTGTAGCCCGCCACCTCGGCGCGCGCGCCGAGCGCGTCGCGCTCGCCCTGGACGATCAGCGTCGGCGTCGCCAGCGTCGCCAGATGCGTAATACCAGTGAGCGCCTGAATTGACTCTCGGGATATTCATTGATGGCGGATGATGGCGGATTGTGATTCTATGGTCTCCCACCAGATGTGGGGGATGTCATGGGATCAGCACTCAAGATACGGGATGATTTGACGCCTTTGGAGCTTCGGCGCTGGGCTCGCGTGGAATCGTACGGTCGAGCGGCGGCGCGGGCCTATGGGATCGCGAATGCTTTGGAGGAGATGCCCCGGGCTGATGCCGCGCGGCTTGCGGGGATGGATCGCCAAACGCTTCGCGACGCGGTTGTTCGTTACAATGCAAAGGGATTGGAGGGGCTTCACGACCGTCCAAAGGGCTACTCGCCGCGGCGGCTGACGGCAGACGAGGAAGCGGCGCTGGCGGCGGTCATCATCGCCGGGCCGGAGCCTGAGCGCGACGGGGTTTGCGCCTGGACCCGGGCCGATCTGTGCCGCTGGCTGGAGGAGCGCTTCGCCAAGACCTACCACCCCTCGAGCATGACCCGGGTTCTACGGCGGATGGGATTTTCCCGCCAGAAGGCGCGCCCGAGCCACCCGCGAAGGGACGCCGAAGCGCAGGAGCGCTTCAAAAAAGGGGGCTTCGCGACATCCTGAAGGCGACCGCCGCGGCGCATCCCGACAAGCGCCTACAGCTGTGGTTTCAGGATGAAGCGCGCGTCGGCAACAAGGGCCGGGTGTGTCACCGGTGGTGGCGCAGGGGCGAGCGTGCCCCCGGGACGCGTCAAATCGGCTACCAGTGGGCCTACATCTTCTCCGCCGTGCGCCCGGACACCGGCGACGACGTCACCCTGGTGATGCCGAGCGTCAACGCCAAGGTCATGGACCTGTTTCTCGCACACTTCGCCGATACCCTGGACCAGGATGCGCACGCCGTCATGATGTGCGACGGCGCCGGTTGGCACGACGAGCGCGCCCTCACCGTCCCCGACAACGTCACCTTGGCGCTGTTGCCGCCTTACAGTCCCGAACTCAACCCCGTCGAGCGGGTTTGGCTCTACCTACGCGAACGCTTCCTATCGCTCCGCGGCCTCGACGACACCGAGGCCATCATCGACGCCTGTTGCCAAGCATGGATCGACCTCATCGCAGAACCGGATCGTATGCGAACCCTCTGCGCCTATCCATGGATCATGAAGGTGATTTCATAGGCTCACTGCTATAAGACGTTCGGGGGCCGCCGGCTTGCCCGGCGCGTGGAACGGGTAGCCCAGGCAAACCAAGCCGCGCACGCCCGCCTGGTCGGCCAGCATGCTGGCGATGCGCCCGCCGAGCGACTTGCCGCCGATGACCAGCCGGCCGGGCCCGAGCGTCGTGATAACCGCGCGCCAGGTCTCCAGCAGTACCGGCGCCCGGTCGGGCGGCCGGCGCGTGCCGTCGATGCGCCGCCTGTTCATGTAGGGAAACTCGAAGCGCGCCACGCGCAGCCCGGTGGCGGCCAGACCGGCCGCGATCGTCGCCATGAAGGGGCTGTCCATCGGGGCGCCGGCGCCGTGCGCCAGCGCGATCGTCAATTCGGCGTCGTCGGGCCCGTCGAAAACGAGCGACGTGTTCAGCACGCCTCGGCGTGGACGCTCGCCAGCTGCGTGCCGCAGGCGGCGCCCTGAACGGCGGTTGTGGCGCCGGCCTCGGCGACGCGCTGCATCAAGGGCAGCGCGCTGAGCTGTGCGTCGATCGTGGCGCGCACGCGTTCGAAAGCGGCCAATGACGCGCCTTCGAGCTTGACGCCGGTCGGCAGGCGGACGCTCAACGGGTTCATCTGGCGGCCATTGCGCAGCACCTCGTAATGCAGGTGCGGGCCGGTCGCGTTGCCGCTCGCGCCGACATAGCCGATGATCTGGCCCTGGCGCACGCGCTTGCCCTTCTTGACGCTCTTGGCGATGCCCTTCATATGCGCGTAGGCCGTCGCGTACTTGCCCTTGTGCCGGATACGGACATAGCGACCGTAGCCGCCGTTCCAGCCGGCCGCCTCGACCACACCGCCGCCGGCGGCCACGATCGGCGTGCCCGTCGCCGCGCCGAAATCGACGCCCCGGTGCATCTTGGTGTAGCCGTTGATCGGGTGCTTGCGCTTGCCGTAGCCCGAGGTCAGCCGGGCGTCGTCGATCGGCGTGCGCAGCAGCGCCTTGCGGATGCTGTGGCCGTCCTCGTTGTAGTACTCGACCGCGCCGCCCGCGAGCACGTGGCGGTAGATGCGGAGCGGTTTGCCGCTGAGCGTCAGCTCGCCATACAGCATGGCGCCCTCGCGCGTCATCAGGCCGGTGTCGTCGATGAAGCGCTCGAACAACACCGTGAAGCTGTCGCCACGCTGGATCTCGCGCTGGAAGTCGACGTCGAAACTGAACGCCTTGATCGTCTCCATCAGTACGGACACCGGTACGCCGACGTCGATGGCCGACTGATAGAGGCTCGAATCGATGCGCCCGCCGACGTGGATCAGCTCGCGCGCCATCGGCACCTCGACCTCGCGCGCGGCGTAGAAGTCGCCGGCCGCCGCGCGGCCGACCTCGACGCTGTAGCCGGGCGACGAGGCGAGCGTGATGCCGTGCAGCGCCGCGCGGCCGGCCGCCTCGTCGGGATCCATGACCACGGTCAACACTTGGCCGACCTTCAGCTTGTGCGGATTGTAGAGCTCGCTGAGCGCGACGATCGCATCATGCGCCTGGCGCGGATCGCAGCCGGCGCGCATCAGCGCGACCATCAGGGTATCGCCGGGCTTGAGCTTCATGCTCTTGCGCACCGCGCCCTCGGGCGCCGGCGCCAGCGCGACCTCGGGACGTTTCGGCAGATCGACGCCCTCGATCACCGCGTCGAGCGCATCGCTCAGCGGCGCCTTGGTTGGCGTCGAGCTGAAATCGCCGTCGGTCTGGCGCCCGGCGACGAGGTGCGAATCCTTGCCCAGCGTCAGGCTCACCGCGGCGAGGCGGAGCCGCCCGGCGCTTGCCGGGATGAACACGACGGTCAGTTCCTGGCCGACCTGCAGGCGGCGCGGGTTGAAGTGGCGGCTGAGCGCGGTGATCGCCGCGTTGGCCTCCTTCTTGTCGCTGCCGGCGCGGCGCAGGACGCGCATCAATGTGTCGCCCTTGCGGATGATCACGGTCTTCTCGACCGCATCGTCGCGCCGTGAGGCCGGCATGGTCGGCGCCGCGGGCGCGCGCGCCGGCTCGACGGCATCGGCGTCGGCTTCGGGCACGGGCTCGGTTAGCGCGGCCGTCGTTGTCTCTTCGGCGGCCGCCTTCTCCGACGCGGCCGTTTCGGCGGCCTCTGCGGCGGCGAGCGCTTGCGCCGGCTCGATCGGCGCCTCGGCCTTGTTGGCGGTGAAGCCGCCGTCGCCGTTGCGTCCGGCGATGACGTAACCCTTCTGGCCGAGCGTCAGGCTGACGGCGGCGAGCCGCGGCCGGGTTTCGCCCGGCGCGAAGATCACGGTGAGCTGCTGGCCGACCTGCAGGCGGCGCGGGTTGAAATGACGGACCAATGCGTCGATCGCCGCGCCGGCCTCGCGCGGCGCGTCGCCGGCGCGCAGCAGCACCTTCATCAGCGTTTCGCCCTTGTGCACCGTCATCGTGCGCGTGCCGCCCCGGTTGGTGAGCGGCGCGTCGAAGCGGGGCACGAAGACCGCCGCCGCGCGCGCGGCGACATAGCGCCTGCCTTCGCGCTGGACGACCAGATAGCGGCCCTTGGCGAGCGCCAGATTGACGACCGCGAGGCGCGGCGCGCCCGCGCCGCGGTCGTCGAAGACCAGCGTCAGCTCGTGGCCGACGCGCAGCTTGCGGGGATCGAAGCGCTTCTTGATGGCGACGATAGCGGCGCCCGCGTCGGCCCGCGCGCTGCCGGCGCTGACGAGCAGCCCCATCAGCGTATCGCCCTTGGCGACCGTGACGTTGCGGACGATGGCGTGATCGGTTTCGGCGGCCGGGTTCGTCGCCGCGAGGCTGGTGGGGATGGATTGTGCGCTCAGCGCGGCCGCGGCAATCGGTGGTTCGGCGTGCTCTGGCGTCAAAGATGCGAGGAAACCGGCCATGAACAAGCCGGCGATGCCCGCAACCATCCCCCTTGGGTCTTGCCTCATCCGGCACCCCCGTTCAAACGTTGTACTCCCCGGCCGCGCGCATTGCTCCCCCTGGCGCGGCGTATTGGGGCGCAAGATGCTGTGGACGCCGCAATTTGTCAATGATTTGGTACACTTCTAGTGTCCTGATCGATAAATTGATATGATTATGTCTCTATTTGTTTTTAGGAGGCGCGATTGATGGCGAGAGTGGCGGTGACGATCTCTTTGAGCGATGACGAGCGCGCCGAATTGGAGGCGCTGTCTCGTCGTCGCAAGACGTCGCAGGGGCTTGCGCGGCGGGCTCGGATCGTCTTGGCGGCGGCGGAAGGGTTGGAGAACAAGGAGATCGCCGTTCGTCTCGAGGCGAGCGCGGACACCGTGGGCAAGTGGCGTCGCCGCTATGCGGCGGAGGGCCTCGACGGTCTGTACGACGAACCCCGCCCCGGCGCGCCGCGTCAAATCGGCGATGACGCCATCGCGGAAGCGGTCCGGCTGACGCTGGAAGAGACGCCGCCGGACGCGACCCATTGGAGCCTTCGCTCGATGGCGCGGGCGAGCGGCCACGCGCCCTCGACCATTCATCGCATCTGGCGGGCCTTCGGCTTGCAGCCGCATCGCTCGGAGACCTTCAAGCTGTCGAGCGATCCCTTCTTCGTGGAGAAGGTCCGCGACATCGTCGGTCTGTATTTGGCGCCGCCGGATCGTGCCCTGGTTCTCTGTGTCGACGAAAAGAGCCAGATCCAGGCCCTGGACCGTTCCCAGCCCCTCTTGCCGATGCGCCCCGGGCAGGCGGAGCGGCGCAGCCACGACTACAAGCGCCACGGCACGACCTCTCTCTTCGCGGCCCTCGACATCGCCACGGGAGAGATCATCGGCAAATGTTTCCCGCGCCATCGGGCCCGAGAGTTCCGCAAATTCCTCGACCTCGTCGAGGCGAACGTCCCTGCTGATCTCGACATCCACATCGTCATGGACAACTACGGGACCCACAAGACCAAGGCGATCCGCGACTGGTTCGCCAAACGGCCGCGCTGGCAGGCCCATTTCACACCCACCAGCGCCTCCTGGCTGAACCAGGTCGAGCGCTGGTTCGGGCTGCTGACCGACAAGCAGATCAGGCGCGGCGTCCATCGCTCCACCAAGGAGTTGGAGCGCACCATCCTCGACTACATCGACACGACAAACCAGAACCCCAAACCCTTCAAATGGACCAAATCCGCCGATGACATCCTCGGCGCCATCCAGCGCTTCTGCCTCCGAACAATCGAAATCGCTGAACAGCAGGCGAAAATCATGCGAACTTCGGAATCGGGACACTAGTTCGTATTCAGGGCATATTTGCCACCGATCGGCCGGCCGCCCCTCAATCGCCGCCGCGCGTGAACAGATCGCGGTAGCGTTCGCGCAGTTTCGCCTTCTCGACCTTGCCCATGACGTTCTTCGGGATCGTTTCGACGAAGAACAGCGTCTTGGGCGTCTTGTAACCGGCCAGTTCGCGCTTGGCCTCGGCGATGACGGCGTCGGCGTCGAGCGCCACCCCCGGCTCGGTCGTCGCGACCGCGACGACGCCTTCGCCGAAATCCGGGTGCGGCACGCCGACGACCGCCGATTCGGCGATGCCGGCGATGCGGTCGAGCACGCTTTCGACTTCCTTGGGATAGACGTTGAAGCCGCCCGATATGATCAGATCCTTCGAGCGGCCGACGATGTGGACGTAGCCGCGCGCGTCGATCATGCCGACGTCGCCGGTCTTGAAGAATCCGTCGGCGCGAAACGCTTCGGCGGTCTTCTCGGGCTGGCGCCAATAACCCGTGAAGACGTTCGGCCCGCGCACCTCGATGTCGCCGATCGCGCCGTCGGCGAGCACCGCGCCGTCGTCAGCGCAGACCCGGACCTCGACGCCCGGCAGCGGCAAGCCGACCGAACCGGCGATACGGTCGCCGTCGAGCGGGTTGGACGTGTTCATGTTGGTCTCGGTCATGCCGTAGCGCTCGAGGATGGCGTGACCGGTACGCGCTTCGAAGGCGGCGAAGGTCTCGGCGGACAGCGGCGCCGAACCCGAGATGAACAGCCGCATGTGGCGGCACAGCCTGGCGTCGAAATTGGGCGCCGCGAGCAGCCGGCCATAGAATGTCGGCACGCCCATCATCACCGTCGCGCGCGGCAACAGGCGGATCACCTCGTCGGCGTCGAAGCGCGGCAGGAAGATCATGCCCGTGCCGTTCATCAGCGTCACGTTGAGCGCGACGAACAGCCCGTGCGAGTGGAACAGCGGTAGCGCGTGGAGCAGCACGTCACCGGGTCCGAAGCCCCAGGTCCGATGCAGCGCCTGTGCGTTCGACGCGAGGTTGTCGTGCGTCAACATGGCGCCCTTGGGCCGGCCCGTCGTGCCCGAGGTATAGAGCATCGCCGCCAGGTCGCCGCCGCCGACCGACGCCGTCTCGAAGCTGTCGGGCAGCGCGTCGAGGGTCTCGGTCAGCGTCCCGCCGCCTTGGGCGTCGAGCGTCAGGACGGCGGTGTCGTGACCGGTGGCGAGCGGTGAGCCGGGGTCGCAAACGATCGCGCTCGGCTCGGCGTCGGCACGGAAGTAGTCGAGCTCGGCCGCGCGGTAGCCGGTGTTGAGCGGCAGATAGACGAGGCCGGCGCGCAGGCAGGCCAGGTACAGGAACACGGCCTCGGGCGACTTCTCGGCCTGTGCCATGACGCGGTCGCCCGGTCGTGCCCCCCGGCGTGTCAGGCGATGGGCGATGCGGGCGCTTTGGCTCTCGAGGTCTGCATAGCGCAAGCGGCGCCCATCGGGCAGCTCGATGAAGCAGGTGCCCGAGTCGCCGGGAAACCGTGTCCGAACGATGTCGTAGAGATTGCTGCCCATGTCCCGCTCGTTGCCGTCGCCGCGGCTCTAGGAACTGAGCCAAATCGGCGCGCGGGTCAAGGCCCGGCGTCAGGTCTTGTCGTCCTCCACGGGTGCGGCGAGCGCGGTCATCGCGGCCTCGGCCTCGGCCTCGAAGGGGGTACCGGCGGCGCCCGACGCCGCCGCGGCGGCGGCCGCGGTCTCGGCCGGCGCCGCGCGGCCGAACAGCCGCGCGATGCGGGCGTACAACAGTCGGATGGCATGCCACAGTTTGGGCAGCAGCCAGACCAGCAGGATGACGAACGCGATGAGCAGGCCGGCGACGACTTCCGGATAGTGGAAGGCGGCCCAGACGCCGCTGATCACCGCGACGTCCTCGGCCAGCGAGACACCGATGTTGGTGAACGGCTCGGGCGAGGTATTGATCAGCACCCGACTGCCCGATTTCAGGCAATGGCTGCCCGCCGCCAGCGTGCCGCCGGCGAGCGCCGCGGCGATTTCGGCGGCCGGGCCGATGTCGCCGACCGCGCCCGCGGCCAGCACCGCCGCCGCCGGGATCCGGATGAAGCTGTGGATGGCGTCCCAGCCGGTGTCGACGCCGGGCATCTTGTCGGCGAAGAATTCGACGACATACATGACGCTCGCGGCGCCGATGACCAGCGGATCCGACAGGATGACGAGTTCGCCGGGCAACACGATATTGCCGCTCGCGCCCAGAATTCCCAGCGTCGCGACGGCGGCGTACAGATTGATGCCGCAGCCCCAGGCGACGCCCATCGAGATAACCAGCGTTTCGATGATACCCATTGTGAACCGACATCCCATTTTGTTGCACCGAGGCCCGAACCGCGGGCCGGCTTCAACATTAGCTTGGCGGCGGCGGACCGTGATGGGAAGGCAAAACGGTGGCGCGATTTTGATGGCGCGGGTCCACGGTTCAAGAAGCGGCCGCGATTTTGATCCCGATCGGTGAATGATGGCGGAACTATGCCCAATTACGCAGATTCGATAGGATTTACCGCGAAACTGCGGTCGAATTGCCAATTAGCGGTTGCGTGTTCCACACACCCACGCTAAACGCTTACCAGACGGGGTTTTTTCGGCGGGCGCTGACAATGGGCGGGCGCCGCATCGTATCAATTTTTAGTTCGCAACTGTGACGTCAGTCATAGATATCGAGTACGGCGACCGTTAACAGCCCGTTGAAAAAGGCGTCATTGACCGGGTTTCACGCCACGGCGAAGCATATCGCGGCGAAGGCGGTTTCGCCATCCTCCGAGACGATGAGGACGATCTGAACGACCAGGACGGCTCCAGCGGGCGTAACAAGCACGAACAAGGCGCCAATTCCGCCCGCCACGGCCTCCTTCGGGGTGCCGGCGCCGATGAGTTGGCGCATCAGCAACGATAGGTTGTGGCCGGCGACGTGAAGCAGGTATCGCTTGTGCACGTTCTCGCGGCCCCGAAGCCAGGTCCGGCGCATACCGCCGCGATCGAGGTTGTGGGCAAAGGAGCGCTCGACGATCTCGGCGCGCAGCTTGAAGGCTTCCCTGGCCACCCCCGATAACAGCCGGGTCCGGTTGTTGGTGACCGCCCGGCGAGCCGCATCATCTCCGTGCCAGCGCGCAAAACCCTTCTGCTTGGGCTCGGAGATCCGGCTCTTCCAGGGGCCGTCGTCGAGCGCCTTCAAGACCAACCGTGAGTGGTAGCCCTTATCGGTCACACATTCGGCCGGATCTTCGGCCGTCGGCGCCACATCCACCGCCTCGAGGTTTGCCTCGGCCGCCGCCAGGGTCTTGGGAAGCGTTGTCGTATCGCCCTCGTCGGCCGGGTGCAGCTCCGCCGCCACCACCGCGCCGGTGTCCAGATCCACCGCGTGCTCGGGCTTGTAGGCCAGGTGCGTGGTGCCGTCCTTCATCTTGGCGATCTTGGCCTCGGGGTCGCTCCTGGAAACCCAGTCCTGGTTCGAGAGCTTCTTGCCCTTGCGCTTGCGGTCCAGACGCGCCAGGTCCTCAGCCGTGGGTGTCTCGATACCGCTCTCCTGGGCCAAGCGCTCCAGCATCCCCCGGTAACCCTCGCCCGTGTCCCTCCGCACGATGTTGCGCAGCGCCGCGTTGGCCTCCATGGTCGAGGCATCCACCCCGATGCGCTCGCCCTTCACCAGACCCGCCTCGGCGATCAGCGCCAGGACCCAGTCAAACACCGCCGTGTGGACTTCATGGGGCAGGCGCGCGCGGGTCCGTGACAGCCAGGAATGGTCCGGCACCCGTTCCCGCCTCTCCAACAGCAGGAACTCCCGTAGCGACAGGGAATCCGAGCACCGCCACTCCAGCCCACGCTCAGAGTCGATACCCTCGAAGTAGCCCACCAGGTGCATACGGAAGTAGCGCCCGGGTGGCACCGAAGGCGCCCCCATCCTGGCCGCGTAATAGGGCTGGCAGACCGCCTCGGCGAAGCCGTCGAAGCCGCCCTCGATCAGTACCAACTGCAGGCGGTCGTAAAATACATGACCTGGCGAGCGCGGCATCTCCGACCAGCTCACCATCAAGTCCCCCTGACGATCCTTCTGCTGTCCCATCGCCATCAGCGAACCCCCCTTCAGGCCAGGACACCAGAGAATCAGACCATGCCGACTTCGTCCAGGGAAGACTTCGTCAACGGGCTGTTAAGGGTGGCCGCGTTCATCTGCCATAGCAGTCAACTGGGGTGGGAAGTGAAAATGCATAAAATCAAGAATTCGATCCTGGCAAGCGGGCTGACGATAGCATTGGCCGGTTGTGTCGGGATGGAGAAGGACATGGCGGCCGAGATGACGCCGGCGGGTTCGGCGTTCAATCAGGCGCTTTACGGTGAGTCGGACCCGATTTCCTTGGACACAGAATTGGCTTAATCGAAGTGTCCAAGGAGGACCGGAACATGACCGACAATTTTGAGAACAAAGTTGCTGTTGATGGGCCTGTGGTAAACGAGGGCGAGCTTGGCTCGTCCACGTTTTCCCCGGGCCAGGTTTCGCCGGCAGGCCCGCTGGGACTTGGCCAGCGGTGGACGGTGACGCGCAAGCGTGAGGTTGCCCTGCGGCTTTTGCGTGGCGAGCCGGTGGAACTTTTGTCGCGGCAGTTGGGCGTGGAGATTTTCCGGCTCGAGCAGTGGCGTGAGAAGGCGATCGCCGGGATCGATGCCTCGCTCAAGGAACGCAAGGGCGATCCGGTGAAGGCGGAACTGGACATCGCCATGAAGCGGATCGGGGAGTTGATCATGCAGGTGGAACTGCTGGAGGCCAAGACGGAGACGTCCGGCCCTTTGGGGCGGCGGAGGTCGCGGCGATGAGTGCCGCCACCTCTCCCGGCACGGGTTTGGCCTACGGCCTCCAGCGGGTCTGTGCGGCCTGGGGTTTTGCCCGTTCCTCGTTCTACGCCATGAAATCCCGGCAGCAGGCCACCGCTGAGCGCCCACCAGCAAAGCGCCGGGGACCGAAGCCCTCGATCTCGGACGAGGCTCTGCTGGTGGCCATCGAGGCCGACCTGGAGGCATCCCCCTGGGAGGGCGAGGGACACCGCAAGGTCTGGGCTCGGCTTCGGGTCTGTCGTGGCATCCGTGTTTCCCGCAAGCGGGGGCTCCGGGTGATGCGCGAGAACAACCTGCTCTCGCCCCATCGCTGCCGCCGCCGTGGCGGAAATCCCCATGTCGGTGAGATCATCACCCATGCCCCCAACCTCATGTGGGGCACGGACGGCGTTCGGGTGTTCACGGTGGACGACGGCTGGGGCTGGATATTCACCGCCATCGAGCATTGGAACGCCGAGTGCGTCGGCTGGCATGTGTGCAAGCGAGGCGACCGCTTCGCCGCCCTTCAGCCGATCTCCATGGGGCTTGCGAGGCTGTATGCCTCGACCTCCGCCGGTGCGGCGCGGGGGCTGGCCTTGCGGATGGATCACGGCTCCCAGTATCTGTCGGACCACTTCACCAACCAGATCAAGTTCTGGGGCATCCAGCCGTCCTACGCCTTCGTCGAACAGCCCCAGACCAACGGCGTCGCCGAGAGGTTCAATCGCACGCTCAAGGAACAGATCATCCATGGCCGCATCTACCGCAACATCGCGGAGCTGCGGAACGCCGTCCGCGGGTTCGTCGAACAGTACAATGCCCAGTGGATCGTGGAGAAGAACGGCTACCTGAGCCCCGCTCAAGCTCGTCAGGCGTGGCACACCGCGATGTCACTCAGGCCCGCCGCATGAGACAAACTTGTGTCCAAGGAACCGGGTGCGATACACCCAACCTTCAGGCCGCCGTACTCCTTGCGCCACCGATAGTACGTCTGCTCGGCGATGCCCAAGGTCCGGCACACTTCGGGCACCGTGTGACCGCTCGCCAGGCCGACTTCAGCCTCACGCAGCTTGCTGATGATCTGTTCCGCGGTATGTCGCTTCCGTGGCATCTTGACTGAGGTGGTCCCAGAAAATCGGACAGGGAGCTAAGGTGTATTCCACCGGATAACGGAGGAATACGAGATGACGAATCGACGCCGGTTTACGGCGGAATTCAAGGCCCGGGTGGCGCTGGAAGCGCTGCGGGGCGACAAGACGATCCAGCAGATCGCGGCCAAGCACAAGGTGCATCCGAACCAGGTGAGCGCCTGGAAGCGCCAGGCGGTGGACGGTCTGGGCGAAGTGTTTTCGAACGGCGCCAACCGCGCTTGCCGGGATCATGAATCCGAGGTCCGCGACCTTCACGCCAAGATCGGCGAGCTGACGGTGGAACGGGATTTTTTAGCCAGAGGGCTCAAGCGATGAGCCGGGGGGAGCGCAAGGCGATGATCACACGCGACGCCCCCGAGCTGAGCTTGAGCCGTCAATGCCGCCTGCTTTCGATCGGCCGGTCCTCGTTCTATTATGCGCCCAGGGGGGAGAGCCCTTCGAGTCTGGCGCTGATGCGTCGGATCGACGAGTTGTTCATGAAGTACCCGTTCTACGGCAGCCGCCAGATGGTCCGCCAGTTGCGGCGGGACGGCGTTTGCGTCGGCCGTCACCGGGTTCGCAGGTTGATGCGATTGATAGGCCTGGAGGCGATCTATCAGGCGCCGAGAACCAGCGTGCCGCATCCCATGCACCGGATTTATCCTTATCTTCTCAAAGGGATGGCTATCGACCAGCCCAATCGGGTCTGGTGCGCCGACATCACCTATATCCCCGTCCAGCGTGGCTTTCTGTACCTGGTAGCGATCATGGACTGGGCGACGCGCCACGTTTTATCCTGGCGGCTGTCGAACACCATGGACGCTGGATTCTGCGCCGAGGCCTTGGGCGACGCGCTGGCCCGCTACGGCCAGCCGGAGATATTCAATACGGATCAGGGCAGCCAGTTCACCAGCCTCGACTGTCAATGGCGGAGCAAAAAGGGACCACCGTGGCGGTGTAAGAAGGGACCACTTGGCGGCTGCGGGCTTGTCCCCTAGTCCATGGGAGGGCCCCGCGTGCGACGCGGCGTGCCCTCAACAGGCCGACGCGGCGGCGCGCGCGGGAGGGACCTGTGGGCCCACGGGGTCAAGCGTGGGTTGGGTGGTCGGTTCAGTTCGCCGTCGGGGTTTGACGCCTGCGGCTCTGGTTGAGCCTGTAGCTCTCGCCATTCATCTCGAGGATGTTGACGTGGTGGGTGAGGCGGTCGAGGAGAGCGCCGGTAAGCCGCTCGGAGCCGAACACCTCGGTCCATTCGTCGAAGGGCAGATTGGTGGTGACCAGGGTCGAGCCCCGCTCGTAGCGCTGGCTGAACACCTCGAACAGGAGCTCGGCACCGGTCTTGGACAGCGGCACGAAGCCGAGTTCGTCGACGATCAGAAGCTTGTAGGTGGCGAGCTTCTTCTGGAACCTCAGCAGCTGCTTGTCATCGCGGGCCTCGATGAGTTCGTGGACCAGCGCGGCGGCGGTGATGAAGCCGACCGAGAGGCCCTTCTGGCAGGCCGCCAGGCCGAGACCGAGGGCGATGTGGGTCTTGCCGGTGCCGCTGTTGCCGAGCGCGATGAGGTTCTCGCGGCGCTCGATGTACTCGCAGCGGGCCAGCTCCAGGACCAACGTCTTGTTGAGCGAGGGGATGACCTTGAAGTCGAAGCTATCGAGGCTCTTGATCACGGGGAAGCGCGCCGCCTTGATGCGCCGCTCGACCATGCGGCGCTCGCGGTCGATCAGCTCGAGCTCGGCAAGACGCAGAAGATAGCGAACGTGGTCGACGCCTTCCGAGGCACACTGCCGGGCGATCTTGTCGTACTCCCTCAGGAACGTCGGCAGCTTCAGCCTCTTGAGGTGGTGGACGAGCAGCACCTGCCGTGTGTCGGTCATGCGCCGAGCCCCGACAGCAGGCTCATGTACGACTTGGCAGACGTCGTCGCGACCCGGGCGCGCGGCAGGTACGGATAGACGTCGAGGTTGAGTCTGGGCGGCCGCCGCTCGATGCGGCACAGTACCAAGTGCTTCACCGCATCGAAGCCGATTGCGCCGAGCCTGAGCGCGTCGCCGACCGCACCCTCGACCTCCTCGAGCCGGAAGGTCTCCAGCAGACGGAGCACCTGGACGTACTCGCGCTTGCCCGCCTTGCCCATGCGGGCTTCGAGCAGGCGTCGCAGAGTGATGAAGGCCTCGGGCAGGTTCCAGCCCGCCAACGGCGCGGCCTGGTCGAGGGCGCCGATCTTCTGCTCGATCAAGGGTAGGTAATGCAGCGGGTCGAAGATCAGGTCCTCGCTGTCGTAGGACCGGCGGTGCCGGGCAATCACCTCCGCGCCGCAAGAGATAACGACCTCGTCGACGTAGCCCCGGATCAGCACCTCACGGTGGCCGTAGGCCACGGGCACGGAATAGTCGTTGCTGCGGTAACGCACCAGCGACAGCGAACTCGCCCGTCCAGGGCGCTTGTCGCAGGCATCGTATGGTGCCGGGGGTAGAGGCAAGAAGGCTTCCCGGTCCCGTGCGAGGCGCTCGCCGATGGTCTCCTTGTGACCCCGCAGCCGCGCCGCCTGGCGCCGGCGGCACTGTCCCGCGAGAGCATCGTTGAGGGCCTCGAAGCTCTCGGCCCGCGGGACGGGGACCAGGAAGTTCCGCCGGATGAAGCCGACCAGTCCCTCGACCTTGCCTTTGTCGTTGCCCTTGCCCGGCCGGCCGAACCTGTCCTCGAACAGATAGTGGGATTGAAGTTCCGTGAAGACGCGCGTTCGCTGCCGCTTCCCATCGCCCAGGATGCGGGCGACTGCCAGCTTGGTGTTGTCGTACAGGATGGAGCGGGGGACGCCGCCGAAGAACGCAACCGCCGCGTTGTGGCCATCGCAGAACGCCTCGGTCGTCTCCGCCGGGTAGGCCTTCACGAAGCAGGCATCACTGTGGGGAAGATCGAAGGCAAGGAAGTGGACCTTGCGCGCCACGCCGCCGATCACCGCCATCGCCTCGCCGAAGTCCGCCTGGGCGTGGCCGGGGGAATGGACGAGCGGCACGAACATCTCGCGCGACCGAAGCCGCCGCTCACGGACATAGTCCTTCACGATGGTGTAGCCGCCGGTGAACCCGTACTCGTCCCGGAGACGGTCGAAGATCCGCTTCGCCGTGTGCCGTTGCTTGTGGTGGCTGGTCCGATCGTCTTCCAGAATCCGATCGATGATCCCCGTGAACGGACCCAGCTTCGGCCGCCGTGGCGGCTTGCCGCGGCGATACCCCGGCGGCACCGAGAACGACAGCATCTTGCGTACCGTCTTGCGGTCCAGCCCGAACACCCGCGAGGCCTCGCGGGTGCTCATTCCCTCGACACGACACGCCCGCCGGACCCGCGCGTACATCTCCACCCGATACATCCCCCCGCCTTCCAGTCAGAGCAACCCTGACAGAAGGCTATACGCGGTCCCATTTTGGTCCGCCACAGCCGGATCAACCGGCCGCTTCAGTGGGGGATTATTGCGCCGCCGTTCTCACTCGACTTCACCGGCGTGCTCAAGAACGCGAGCATCCGCATCTCCATGGACGGTCGGGGCCGCTGCATGGACAACATCTTCATCCAGCGCCTGTGGCGGTCTCTCAAGTATGAGGCGGTCTACCTACACGAGCTCACCGACGGCTTCCACGCCGAACGGGTCATCGGCGAGTGGATCGGCTTCTACAACACCGAGCGGCCCCATTCGTCCCTCGACGGTCAAACGCCGGCCGAGGCCTACGGGGCCGGTCAACCTGTGGATATGATGGACAAGGCTCGCGCCTTGCCCACATCCCCACAGGCTCAACAACAGCAACAGGATGTGATAAAAAGGATTTTGGCAGCATGATCAAACAACGGAATACACCTTAACCGCGCTGCCAAACTGTCCAACAAAGTGGGACCACCTCAGACCTCCTCTCCAACGGCCCAAGACTAACATTCCGCCTGGGCCAGGTTTTGGGGGGCAGGTCAACGTCGTAGGGGCAGTTGCGCTGACAATTGCCGCAGCCGATACAGGCATCGCTGATGAATACCTCGCCGTTGGGCGCGCGGTGGATCGCGTCGGGCGGGCAGTCGGCCATGCAATGGGGATGCTCGCAGTGCCGGCACGAGGTCGGCACGTGGACGTTGGCGAAGGTCGGGCCGGCCTCGCGGTTCAGCCGCGAGATGCCGCCGTGGGTCTCGGCGCAGGCCTTCTCGCAGTTGTCGCAGCGCACGCACAGGCTCTCGTCGATGAGCAGCACGTCGGTCGCCTCGCCGATGCCCTGAGCGATGAGGAATTCAATGATGCCGCCGGCATCGCCCATGCGCTCCATCTTCTCGGATTGCACGATGCCGTCGCGGACCTCGCTCTCGATAGACCCGCGCAGCGTCGCATTGCGTTCGAGCAGCCGCAGGAAGGCGGCGCCGTTGATGTTGATCGTCTCGGTCGCCACGGCGGCGCGCACGGTGGCCGAGCGCTTGGCCTTCGAGACCAGCGCCATCTCGCCGACGTAGTGGCCGACCGGCACATAGGCGAGCACGATGTCCTTGCCGCCGATGCGTCGCGAGATGGTGACCGAGCCGCGCCGGATGAGGTACACCGTATCGCCTTCGTCACCCTGATCGAACAGCACCTGGTTCTGCTTGAAGTGCTCGATGGTCGCCGACTCGACGATTTCAGCGAGGTCCTCGGCCGAGGCGCCCGGCGCCAGGTAGGTCTGGATCTGGCGCACGATCGCGGCCTGATCGATGACGCGTTTGACCGTTTCGACCGAGTTGATCAGCTTGATCATCGTGCGGCGCGGCACCTCGAGCAGGAAAGCGTCCTCGGTCGCGCGCACCGTCGCCGTGCGCCGCCGGCCGGCGATCAGGCCCATCTCACCGAAGAACTCGCCCTGGCCGCGCCCCACCACCTTCGACGGGTCCTCCGAATCGATCTCGATGCCGACGGCGCCACCGACGATCGCGAAGAAGGTCGTCGTGAAGTCGTTGCGCTCGAAGACGATTTCGCCCGGCTGCAAACGATGGATCGTCGCTTCCAGCATGAGCTCGCGCAGCATCAACGGATTGAGCTCGGAGAACATTGGCACGCGTTCGCGGATCGTCGCCAACACCTCGTCGACCTCGACATCGCCGAGCACCTTGAAACGCTCCTCGAGGAGCGGCTCGTCGGCCGGCTTGATGTCGTTGCCCAGGATCGACTCAATGACCTCGTAACCCTGGTTCATCGCTTGCTTGATCAGCGGGTAGCCACCCAGCGCGCCGATGATGTAGAGGCCGGGAACGTTTGATTCATATGTCGAGCTCACCTCGGGCAGCGCCGTCGGGGCCTTCGACGGAAACTCGATGCCACAGCCCTCGACGAAGCGCCGCGGCGCCACCGCGCCGAGGCGCGCGATGACGCGGTCGCATTTCACCTCGATGTCGCCCTCGGGGGTTCCCATGGTGATCGAACCGGCCGGGTCGACACTGGTCGGCGAGGCCGAATACATACAGCTCAACAACCCCTTTTCGATCGAGTCGGTGATCAGCGAGACGTTGCCGTCCTTGGCGCGCGCGAACTCGTCGCGCCGGTTGACGATGATGACTGTGTTCTGCTTGGCCAGCGCCACCGCGTTCTCGATCGCGGCGTCGCCGGCGCCGATGACGATGATGGTCTCGGCCTCGTACTCGTCGGGGTCATCGAGTTGATTTTGGATGAACGTCGCCTCTTCCGCGCCCGGCACCTCGACCTTGCGCAGGTTGCCCTGCAGTCCGATGCCCATGACCACGTTGTCGGCGGTCACCGTCTCGCCGTTCGAGAGCGTGATCTCGAAGCCGCCGCGCTCGCCCGTGATGCCGGTGATCTCGGTGTTGAAGCGGACGTTGACCTTGTTCGACTCGAGCTGGTCGTCCCAGGTGCCGAGGATATCCTCGCGGACGCCGAGCTCGAACGAGAATTCGCTGCGCAGTGGCAAGACGTCCGGCGTCGCCATGACCAGCTTGCCCTTCTGGTACTTGTAGATCGTGTCCGAGGCGTGGTCGGCCTTTTCAAAGAGAACATGCGTGACGCCCTGTTGGGCGGCGCGGCCGGCGGCGCTCATGCCGCCCGGGCCCGACCCGACGACTGCAATCTGAAAATGCTCGGCCATCTAATGATCTACCGCTTGTCGCGGCATACTCCCCCGTGGACGTCGACCGTTATCGTGGGTCCGCGTTACCGGTGCCGAACCCTTATCCGACAGCGTATGTACGCCACCGTGTCATGGCAACAATTAATCCCGCCTTTATACGACATGCGGTGTCCGACGGGGGGCCCAAGTACCACTCGGCCGGGTCGACGCGGCCGCCCGTGATCGGGCATCGGATGTTTGGCTGCCATCGCCGCGGGTTTCGGGCTATCAAGGTATTGGGCGACCGGGGCCGATGGCGTGACGGGTCGCCGCTAGCGAGGACACACCCATGTTCCCCCTGTCCCATATGCTCAAGTCCTTCGTGCGCGTCGGCGCCCTGACGGTGATCGACGCCGATGGCGCCAGACATGTCTTCGGCGGCACGCCGGGGCCCACCGTGACGATGCGTCTGTCCGACCGTTCGCTTTACCGGAAGCTCTTCTCCAACCCCGAACTGCACGCCGGCGAGGCCTATATGAACGGCACGATGCGTTTCGAGGACGGTGGCCTGCGCGACTTCCTGACGTTGTTTTCGGTCAACCGCCGCGCGCTCGGCGCCTATCCGCTGCAGAACGCGCTGCGGCGCGTCTCGCGCATGCTCAAACGCTTCCAGCAGGCCAATCCGATCGGCCGGGCGCAGCGCAACGTGGCGCATCACTACGATCTGGGAAACGAATTCTACGCCCTCTTCCTGGACCGCGACATGCACTACTCCTGCGGCTATTTCATGGCTGCCGACGACAGCCTGGAAGACGCCCAGCGTAACAAGTGCCGATTGCTGGCGGCCAAGCTCGGCCTGCGGCCCGGCCACCGAATTCTCGATATCGGCTGCGGCTGGGGCGGCCTCGGGCTCTATCTCGCGGGCCTCGAGGACGTCGAGATCCTGGGCGTCACGCTGTCGCGCGAGCAGCACGCGCTGGCGACCGAGCGGGCGCGCCGCGCCGGCCTCGACGACCGGGCCAAATTCGAACTGCGCGACTACCGCGAGGTATCCGGCCGCTTCGACCGGATCGTCTCGGTCGGTATGTTCGAGCACGTCGGCGTCCACCACTACGGCGAGTTCTTCGCCAAGATCAACGAGCTGATCGAGGACGACGGCCTGGCCGTGCTGCATTCGATCGGCCATATGAGCCCGCCCGGCACGGCCAGCCCGTGGTTACGCAAGTACATCTTTCCCGGCGCCTATTCGCCGGCGCTCTCCGAGGTGTTCGCCGCGGTCGAACAGCATAGCCTCTGGGTCACTGATCTCGAGTTCCTGCGCATCCATTACGCCGAGACGCTGGCGCATTGGTGCCAGCGCTTCGACGCCAACCGTGCCGAGATCGCGGCGTTGTACGACGAGAGGTTCTGCCGCATGTGGGAGTTCTACCTGATCAGCGCCGAGATGATGTTCCGGACCGGCAGCCAACTGGTCTTTCACATGCAGCTGGCGCGCCAGCGCGACGCCGCGCCAATCACGCGCGACTACGTCACCGACACGCAGCGGCGCTACAAAGAGATCGAGAGCTAGTGTCCTGATCGATAAATTGATATGATTATGTCTCTATTTGTTTTTAGGAGGCGCGATTGATGGCGAGAGTGGCGGTGACGATCTCTTTGAGCGATGACGAGCGCGCCGAATTGGAGGCGCTGTCTCGTCGTCGCAAGACGTCGCAGGGGCTTGCGCGGCGGGCTCGGATCGTCTTGGCGGCGGCGGAAGGGTTGGAGAACAAGGAGATCGCCGTTCGTCTCGAGGCGAGCGCGGACACCGTGGGCAAGTGGCGTCGCCGCTATGCGGCGGAGGGCCTCGACGGTCTGTACGACGAACCCCGCCCCGGCGCGCCGCGTCAAATCGGCGATGACGCCATCGCGGAAGCGGTCCGGCTGACGCTGGAAGAGACGCCGCCGGACGCGACCCATTGGAGCCTTCGCTCGATGGCGCGGGCGAGCGGCCACGCGCCCTCGACCATTCATCGCATCTGGCGGGCCTTCGGCTTGCAGCCGCATCGCTCGGAGACCTTCAAGCTGTCGAGCGATCCCTTCTTCGTGGAGAAGGTCCGCGACATCGTCGGTCTGTATTTGGCGCCGCCGGATCGTGCCCTGGTTCTCTGTGTCGACGAAAAGAGCCAGATCCAGGCCCTGGACCGTTCCCAGCCCCTCTTGCCGATGCGCCCCGGGCAGGCGGAGCGGCGCAGCCACGACTACAAGCGCCACGGCACGACCTCTCTCTTCGCGGCCCTCGACATCGCCACGGGAGAGATCATCGGCAAATGTTTCCCGCGCCATCGGGCCCGAGAGTTCCGCAAATTCCTCGACCTCGTCGAGGCGAACGTCCCTGCTGATCTCGACATCCACATCGTCATGGACAACTACGGGACCCACAAGACCAAGGCGATCCGCGACTGGTTCGCCAAACGGCCGCGCTGGCAGGCCCATTTCACACCCACCAGCGCCTCCTGGCTGAACCAGGTCGAGCGCTGGTTCGGGCTGCTGACCGACAAGCAGATCAGGCGCGGCGTCCATCGCTCCACCAAGGAGTTGGAGCGCACCATCCTCGACTACATCGACACGACAAACCAGAACCCCAAACCCTTCAAATGGACCAAATCCGCCGATGACATCCTCGGCGCCATCCAGCGCTTCTGCCTCCGAACAATCGAAATCGCTGAACAGCAGGCGAAAATCATGCGAACTTCGGAATCGGGACACTAGTTCATTGTGCGGTCACCTTTGGCGACCCGCGCTCAAGCGCCGCGCATGCCAACCTTATGGGATAAAGACCGGCCGAACGGTCGGCGGCCCCCCCTCTTGTTCCAATAAGGTTGGCGCGGACTGGCATAATCCAGCCGATTGGGATCGATCGGATAATGCTCAGGTGCCGACGCGCAGCGTGCCGACCAGGCCGCGCAGCGTGGCGATGACGCTGAGCGGCGTCAGGCGGCCGGTGCGCGGATTTTCGGCCGAGGGCACCGATTCGATGGTCATCGAAAAGCGCGCCGCGTCGGCCTCGACGGCGATCGAATGGCTGTTGCGCGTGACGCCCGGATCGGCCCAGATCTCGAGCCGCGTGCGTTCCGGCCCGATGCCCGCGAGGCTCAGCGCGGCGGCGACGTTGAGGCTGGCCGGAAAGGCCTTGGCCGCGGCGCCCGCCGGCCCATCGTAGATCTTGAGCGGCGCATCGAGGCCATCGAGCTCGATGCCGTGTTCGGCGAGATAGGGCGCGCCGGCGAGCGAGGCCGGCGGCTTGCGCGTCACCATGGTGACCGAGGCGATCTCGCCCTCGGCCGCCGCGCGCACCGCGTCGAGGCCGAGCAGCGCGCCGGTGGCGACGACGATGCGGCCGCCGTTCTCGGCCGCCAGGTCGACCAGGTCGAGTCGGTCGAGCAGCGCCCCGACGCTGACCACGACGGCGATGCGCCCGGCGCGCGCCACCGGCTCGACGATCGCTGCGAAGGCCGCCTGCGGGGCGCATTCGACGACGACGTCAGCGTGATCGGCGAGCGCGGCGACCGGCACGACCTCGGGCGCCGATGCGAAGCCCGCGACACGCGCGCGCGCGCCGTCGAGATCGCGCGCCGACACCGCGCTCAACGCCAAGCCGTCGATGCCGGCGTCGAGCCGCCGCGCGACCGGCAGGCCGATCGCGCCGAGCCCGGCGATACCGACACGCAACGGCTCCCCCGAACGCATGATTACTCCTCGATTACCATCTTGATCAGCTGGCCGGCCACGACAGCGTCGTTCGGGCCGAACCCGTTGAGCGCGCGGAACTCGGCGTCCCTGTGCTCGGCGAATGGCAGACGCTCGGCGAGGCTCGCGACCGTGTCGCCCGGCGCGACCAGATCGATGATCAGGCGGTAGGGCTTGATGGCGCGCTTCTCGGCCACGGACAGGCGGCGGAAGCTGTAGGTCGCGCGCCGGAAGGCCTCGCCGAAACGGTCGGTGATCTGCGCCGGGGTGATGAACTGGAAACGATAGATGACGCCACGCGACATCTCGATCGCCACCAGACGCAGGTCGATCTTGCGGCCGTTCGGGTCGGTGACGCGCAGGTTGCCGGTCGCCGCCGCGAGGCCGTTGACGTCGATCTTCCGCACGCCGCGCAGGGTCTGGCCCTTGCCCCATTCGTCGCGCAGATAGGCGAGCGCCGAGCGCGACTGGTGCCGGGGCGCCTGATCGAAGCGGATCAGCGGCCCGTCGGGGTGCCGCGCGATGACCTCGGTCTGGCCGTTGAGCAAGTGGAATTCGGGCGGCGCCTCGAAGCGGATGCCGAGCCCCGGATGGATGAACGCCTGGCCGCGCACCAGCCCCTGCGCCGGGTCATCGCCGTAGAGAATGCCGTCGATCTTGCGCAGGTAGAGCCTGCGCTCGACCATCGGATCGTCGACCCGTACGCCGGCCGCCGCCTGGATCGTTCGCTCGACCCGCTCGGCGGTGCGCGGATGGGTCGCGAACAGGTCGAACGGGCCGCCGCCCGACACCGCCTGGCCGGCGATCTGCGCCGTGAACTTGGTGTGCGCGTCGAGCCTTCTCAGGAAGCTCGCCATGGCGCGCGGATCGTAGCCGGCCCGCACCATGGTCGGGATGGCGAGCTGGTCGGCCTCGTGCTCGTTGTCGCGCGAATAACTCTGCAATGCGACCACCGCGGCCGGCTCGAGCAATCCGGCGAGACCCGCGTACTGGGTGTCGCGGGCGACCGCGCCGAAGATCGACAGCACACCCTGGGCGAGCATCGTGCGGCTGTAGCGCTTGGCGATGTGGCGCGCCGTGACGTGGCCGATCTCGTGACCGAGCACGCCGGCCAGCTCGGCCTCGTTGTCGGCCAGGGCCAACAGGCCGCGGGTGATGTAGAGATAGCCCGCCGGCAGGGCGAAGGCGTTGACCACCGGGCTGTTGAGGATGGTCACCCGATACTTGATATCGGGCCGCTGGGAGGTCCGCCCGAGGAACGCTGCGATGCTGCCGACGTAGCGCGCCAGCACCGCATCGTCGTATTCGCCGCCGAACGCCTCGAGGATCTTCGAGTGTTCGGCCTCGGCGAGCTCGCGCTCCTTGGCCTCGGGCAACACCAGATCGGTGAAGAAGTCGCCCTGCGCCAACGCCGGCACAGGGGCGCCGAGGGCGAGACCAAGCCCAAGGATGAGTGCGGCGCGCCGCATGACCCGGCCCGTCAGTTGCCGAACAGGCTCTTTAGCGCCTCGCCGGCGTCCTCGATTATCTTTCCGGGTATCTCTTCGGGCGCGACCGACTCTTGCTCGGCCGGCTCCTCGGCGCCCGACGTGTCGCTCGATCCGCCACCCAGTATACCCTCGATGAGGCCGCCGACACCGGACGACTCCTCGTCCGAGCCGCCGCCGATCACCGCGTCGAGGATGCCGCCGATGCCCTCGCCGTCACCGCCGCCGAGACCGGGCAGCGGCAGGTCGACGCCGAAGCCCTTGGCCGCGTCGAGCATGTCTGCCGGCATGGCGGCGAGCCGCGCGGGATCGAGCGCCGCGGCGGCCAGCACCGCGCCCCAGTCGATGCCGTAGGACGGATCGGCCCAGGGACCCGAGATAACGACCGGGATCGGCAGGCCGCCCAAGGCGGCGTCGCCGCCCTGGCCCTCGGTCGAGGCGACCAGCTTGAGCTCGGCTTTGTAGTCGACGGTCTGCGGTGGCATCGGCACGAGACCAGCGCCGGTGACGCGCACGAGCGGCGCCAACATCTGGAAATCGCGGTTCTCCAACAGGCCGTTGACGATGTTGAAGGTGCCGCTGATCTCGGCGAAGTCGGTCTTCTGGGGCGGACCGTCCTCGCCCATGCCCAGACTGCCCATGCTCCTGATCGTCTCGGCGATGTCGATGCCGTGGATCGCGCCGTCGAGTATCTTGAAGCCACCGCCGCCGTTCAGCGTCTCGACGATCTGCTTCTGGTTGGCGCCGACCGCCTGGCCGTTGGCGTTGAAGTGGACCGTGCCGCTCAGCTGGTCGGTGTCAGCGAACGCCTTCAAGAGCGCCAGCGCCTGCACGTTGGCGACTGTCGCCTGATAGGCAAGCGCCGCCTGGGGCCGCGAGGCGTCGACCGTGACCTTGGTGTCGATCGTGCCGCCAGCCATGCCGAGCTTGTCGATCGCGGCGTTCAAGACGCCGTTCAGCATGGTCACGGTGATCACGCCGTTCTCGATCGCGATATCCTTGTAGACGATCTTGCCGATCGTGATCCTGGCCTCGTCGTTGGCTTGGCTGAGCGGCGAGAAGTCGATCGGCTCCTCGCTCCAGCCCTGAGACTTCTTCTCTCCGGCCGGCGCGGCTTCCGTCTCGGCCGCTTCCTCACCCTCCTTCTCGGGCGGCAGATAGGCGTCCAAGTTGGCCAGCTCGACGACCACGTCGGCGGCGAACTGGGCGACGTCGCCCGAGCCGTCGAAGCTGCCCTTGGCGTTGACCTTGAGCGCTTTGCCCTCGATCGTCGCCTCGTTGAGCGCGACCTTGGCGCCGTCGGCGGCGAGCGCCGCGTGCACCTTGAGCGGGCCCGGATCGGGCTGCGACGCATCGAGCGGCTGACCGAGCCATGCGGCGAGCTCGCCGACCGACGACACGTCGAGGTCGAAGGCGCCGTCGAGGCCGAACACCGGCTGCTGCTGCACGGCGCCGGCATAGGCGACGCTAATCAGTTTCGAAGCGAGCCGGGCGTCGATATTGAACCGTTCGCCGGCGAGCACCGTCTTGAGCGGGTCGAGCTTGAGCGCGACGTCGATACGCTCGGCGTTGTAGACGACGCCGGCCTCGATGCTCGACGGGCTCTCGACGCCCGGCATGTCAAGCGCCAGACTGATCTCCGAAACCGGCACCGGCGCGATCTTGACGTCGACCTCGCCGAGGGCGACGGCGAACTTGCCGACGAGGCTCTCGACCAGGGCGCGCGGATTGGCGCCCTCGCCGCGCGCCTCGATGTCGCTCGACAGGATGCCGGCGACCGGCGCCATGCCGATCGCCGCCTCCGCCAGCGCGCCGACGTCGACGTTGTCGACCGCCAGCGCCAGCGCGACGCCGAGCACGTCGGTCGCGCCGTCGAGCTTGATCGTGCCCTTGACGTTGCCGCCATAGAGCGCGAGCTCGCTCAAATTTATGTCGAGCATGCCGGCCTTGAGCGTGGTCGCCAGCGCGACGCGGCCGAGCTCGAAGCCCTTCGCCTTGACGCCGCCGAGCGCGACAGTGATGTCGGCCTCGGCTTGGCGCAGGCCCGAGAGGTCGAAGGGCTCTTCGGGAATACCGGCCAGCGCGTCGCCGGGGCCCTCTGGGGCCTCGGTCGGCGCGGCCGCCTCGGCCGGTTCATCGGCCGGCGGCGGCAGGTAGCGGTCGATGTCGAGCACGCCCGCTTCGACGTTGAGGACGATCTTGGCAATCTCGCCCGAGTCGTCGAAACTGCCGGACGCCGTGGCGTCGAGCGCCTCGCCCTCGATCGTCGCCTCTTTCAAGACGACCTTGGCGCCATCGGCGGCAAGTACCGCGTGCAACTTGAGCGGACCGGGGTCGGGCTGCGACGCGTCGAGCGGCTGACCGAGCCAGGCGGCTAGCTTGCCGACCGACGGCACGTCGAGCTCGAAAGTGCCATCGAGGCCGGGCACCGGCTGCTGCTGCACGGCGCCGTCGTAGGCCAAATTGATGCGCTTCGAGGCGATTGCGGCGGTCAGCGCGAACGTCTCGCCCGCGAGCACCTTGCCGAGCGGGTCGAGGGTGACGTCGAGGTCGACCCGCTGCATGTTGTAGACGACGCTGCCCTTGATGCTCGGCGGGCTCTCGAGGCCCGGCAGGGCGATCGCCAGCTTGACTTCGGAAATCGCGCCGACCGGCGCGTCCTTGACGTCGATGCCGCCGAGATCGACGGTGACGTTGCCGGCCAGGCTTTCGACCAGGGCGCGCGGGTTGGCGCCCTTGCCGGTCGCCGCCACGGTGGTCGCCAGGATGCCGGCGACCGGTGTCTCGCCGGTCGCGGCCTTGACGAGCGCGCCGACGTCGACGCCAGCGACCGCCAAGTTCACGGCGACGCTCAGTTCGTCGGTCGCACCGTCGAGGTTGACCGTGCCCGTGACGTTGCCGCCATAGAGCCCGAGTTCGCTCAAATTGACGTCCAGAACGCCGTCCTTGAGCGTCGTCGTCAGCGCGATGCGGCCGATCTCGAAGCCCTTCGCCTTGACGCCGCCGATCGCGACGTTGACGTCGGCTTCGGTCTGGCGCAGGCCGCCGAGATCGAACGGCTCGTCGGGAATCGCGGCGAGCGCGTCGCCCGGCCTGCCGTGCTCGGCCGGCATCTCGGCATGCTGCCGTTGGATCCCCGTTTCGGGCGGCAAGTAGCGGTCGATGTCGAGCACGCCGGCCTCGACGTTGAGCACGACCTTGGCGACCTCGCCCGAGGCGTCGAAGCTGCCGGAAGCCTTGGCGTCGAGCGCCTCGCCCACAATCGTCGCCTCCTCGAGCGTCACCTTTGCGCCATCGGCGGTCAGCGCGGCGTGCATCGTGAGCGGGCCGGGGTCTGGTTGCGACGGATCGAGCGGCGCGCCGAGCCAGGCGAAGAGCGCGCCAACCGACGGCAGGTCGATATCGAAGGCGCCATCGAGACCGGGCACCGGCTTCTGCTGGGCGCCGCCATCGTAGGTGATGCTGGCGTGCTTGGTCGTCAGCGCGAACTCGATCTTGGCGCGGCCGTCGCCGAGGATCGCCTGCGGCGAATCGACCGAGACGTCGAGCGTCACGTTCTCGTCGTTGAGCACCGTGGAGCCGGTGATGGCCAGTGCGCTCGCCAAATTTGCCAGCGTGATCTTGACGTCGATGTCGCGCGCCTGGATGGCCTGGCCGGTGGTCGCATCGATGAACGAGAACAGGCCGCCCTCGATGCGCACGTCGGCGAGCTCGAGCCCCGAGATCGGCAGACCCGCCTCGCGCTCGGCCGCGGGCGGCGCGGGCGCGGCCGGCATGGCCGGCTCGAACAGCCAGTTGGGACGCCCCTCTGCGTCGACCTCAAGGAAAATAGCGGGCTCGCGGACGACCAGGCTTTCGACGACGACCGAGCGGCCGATCAGCGGGAACAGCGCGAGTTTGATGTCGACACCGGCCACCGAGATCATCTCGGGCGACGGCATGCCCTCGGCGTTCGACAGACGAAATTCTCCGATGCTGATCGAAAGCGGCAGCACCGAGACGCTGATGTCCCCGTCGATGCGTAGCTCGCGGCCAGTCGCATCGCGCACGGCCTTGGCGATCTCCGGCTCGTAGCTCTTCCAGTCGATCACCGACGGCACGATGAAAACCGCGGCGATCAGCAGAACGACGACGGCGGCCAGTCCAATTAGAATTTTCTTCATCGGTGCGTCCTCGGGTTCACGGCCCGGTTCGGCAGCCGTCATCCGGCGCCGCCGGCCGCGTTATTGCGCGTTGGCGTCTATCGTCCCGCTCTTTTGACGCGCGTGCAACCTTGATGTGGGCACGCGGATGGCGGTGTAACGGTCGCCGGCCACGGGACCGAATGCCCGGCCCGGCGGTCGGTCGAAAGAGACGGCGCCGCGCCAGGGTGTTTTCCGGGGCGGCGCCGTAACGAGGCTACTTGATCAGTGTGATCCGCGCGTAGCGGTTCTGACGCTCGCGCACACCATCGGGCGTCTCCAGCCTGGGCTCCGATTCACCCAGCCCGGAACCGATGATGATGTCCGACGAGATGCCGGCCGCCGCCAGCGCGTCGGTCACCGCGGTCGAACGGTTCTCCGACAGACCCAAGTTGTAGGCGTCGGAACCCGAACGGTCGGCGTGACCGGTCACCAGAACACGGGTCGGCTCGCGCATGCCAACCTGGTTGTTGACCCAGTCGATGACCTGCATCGCACGGTCGTCGAGCGCCGCCGAGTCATGGTCGAAGAAGATGAAGAACGACGGCGGGACCGGCACTTCCATCGGCTCCGGCTCGGGCTCCGGCTCGGGCTCCGGCTCGGCCATCACCATCGGCGGCGGCGCAATCGCCGCCTGGATCTCCGCCAGGCCGGCGAGGAACGCCGCACGGCACGCCGCGATGTCGCCCGGCTGGCGGTTCTCTTCCTGCTCCTCGACCCAGCAGTCGTACATCAGCTGGGTATGCGCCGCGAGCTCGGGCACCGTCGTGCGGCCGTTGTCGGCCAGCGCCTCGACCAGCCACTGACGCGCCTCCGTCAGCTCCGCGATCGAACCCTCGGGCAGAGCGTGGTCGCCGGGCTCCTCGGGCACCACGAAGGCATCCCCAGCCGCCCACTGCGCCTTCAGGCCGAACAGGTCCGAGTTGCCGTAGTCGCCCTCGGCGAACTCGACCTGCGAACGGCCCAGATACTCGCCGTAAAGCGCCTGTGTATCGCACCCGGTTCCTTGGACACAAGTTTGTCTCATGCGGCGGGCCTGAGTGACATCGCGGTGTGCCACGCCTGACGAGCTTGAGCGGGGCTCAGGTAGCCGTTCTTCTCCACGATCCACTGGGCATTGTACTGTTCGACGAACCCGCGGACGGCGTTCCGCAGCTCCGCGATGTTGCGGTAGATGCGGCCATGGATGATCTGTTCCTTGAGCGTGCGATTGAACCTCTCGGCGACGCCGTTGGTCTGGGGCTGTTCGACGAAGGCGTAGGACGGCTGGATGCCCCAGAACTTGATCTGGTTGGTGAAGTGGTCCGACAGATACTGGGAGCCGTGATCCATCCGCAAGGCCAGCCCCCGCGCCGCACCGGCGGAGGTCGAGGCATACAGCCTCGCAAGCCCCATGGAGATCGGCTGAAGGGCGGCGAAGCGGTCGCCTCGCTTGCACACATGCCAGCCGACGCACTCGGCGTTCCAATGCTCGATGGCGGTGAATATCCAGCCCCAGCCGTCGTCCACCGTGAACACCCGAACGCCGTCCGTGCCCCACATGAGGTTGGGGGCATGGGTGATGATCTCACCGACATGGGGATTTCCGCCACGGCGGCGGCAGCGATGGGGCGAGAGCAGGTTGTTCTCGCGCATCACCCGGAGCCCCCGCTTGCGGGAAACACGGATGCCACGACAGACCCGAAGCCGAGCCCAGACCTTGCGGTGTCCCTCGCCCTCCCAGGGGGATGCCTCCAGGTCGGCCTCGATGGCCACCAGCAGAGCCTCGTCCGAGATCGAGGGCTTCGGTCCCCGGCGCTTTGCTGGTGGGCGCTCAGCGGTGGCCTGCTGCCGGGATTTCATGGCGTAGAACGAGGAACGGGCAAAACCCCAGGCCGCACAGACCCGCTGGAGGCCGTAGGCCAAACCCGTGCCGGGAGAGGTGGCGGCACTCATCGCCGCGACCTCCGCCGCCCCAAAGGGCCGGACGTCTCCGTCTTGGCCTCCAGCAGTTCCACCTGCATGATCAACTCCCCGATCCGCTTCATGGCGATGTCCAGTTCCGCCTTCACCGGATCGCCCTTGCGTTCCTTGAGCGAGGCATCGATCCCGGCGATCGCCTTCTCACGCCACTGCTCGAGCCGGAAAATCTCCACGCCCAACTGCCGCGACAAAAGTTCCACCGGCTCGCCACGCAAAAGCCGCAGGGCAACCTCACGCTTGCGCGTCACCGTCCACCGCTGGCCAAGTCCCAGCGGGCCTGCCGGCGAAACCTGGCCCGGGGAAAACGTGGACGAGCCAAGCTCGCCCTCGTTTACCACAGGCCCATCAACAGCAACTTTGTTCTCAAAATTGTCGGGCATGTTCCGGTCCTCCTTGGACACTTCGATTAAGCCAATTCTGTGTCCAAGGAAATCGGGTCCGACTCAGCCTGAAGGTTGGGCAAGCCCGACGCTTCAAGGAGCTTGAGCGGGAGAACACACATCTCAGGCGAGCCGTCGCCGATCTAACGCTGGATAAACTGATCCTGAAGGAAGCCGCCGAGGGAAACTTCTAAGCCCCGAGCGTCGCCGGCGCTGTGTTGAGCATGTCTGCACACGATATGGATTACCCGAGCGTCGCGTGTGCCGGGTCATCGGACAGCCACGCTCGACGCAACGCTATCGACGTGTCGGGGCTGACGATGAGGCGGCGCTCACCGAGGCGATCGTGCGGCTAGCCAGTGAGTATGGCCGCTACGGCTATCGCCGGGTCACGGCGCTGCTCCGCGGAGATGGTTGGCACGTGAACCACAAGCGGGTCGAACGCATCTGGCGACGGGAGGGGCTGAAGGTGCCTGTAAAGCAACCCAAGAGAGGCCGACTGTGGCTCAACGACGGGTCCTGCATCCGTCTGCGGCCGAGCTGGCCGAACCATGTCTGGGCCTATGACTTCGTCATGGCCCGCACACACGATGGCAGGACGTTCCGCATGCTGACGATCATCGACGAGTGGACCAGGGAGTGCCTGGCGATCGACGTCGCCCGGCACCTGCGATCCGACGACGTGCTGTATCGCCTGGCGGCACTGTTCGTCGACCGGGGGCCACCGGACCACATCCGCTCGGACAACGGCAGCGAGTTCACCGCCAAGGCCGTCCGTGACTGGCTGGCGAGAGTCGGTGTGACGACGCTCTACATCGCGCCGGGGAGTCCCTGGGAGAACGGCTACAACGAATCATTCAACGGCAAGCTCGGAGACGAGCTGCTCGACGGTGAGATATTCTACTCGCTCACGGAAGCTCAGGTGCTGATCGAGCGATGGCGATATCACTACAACACGGTCAGGCCGCACAGTGCGCTGGGCTATAGACCCCCGGCGCCACAAGCCATCGTGCCTAAACGGACTGATCCGGCCTTCGCGATTGATGGGCTACAGCCGGATCAGCCCTTCCCAAAAACCGTGCCAGGACTAACATAGGAACTGGTACAAAAAATGGGGGCAGGCCATCCGTAATTGAGTTCTACGGCATCGTTCAGGTACGAATAGTCGGACATCCATAGCTCACCGCTATCGATAATTCCCAACAGGCCTTCCGGTGTCGTGTAGTGGTAAACTATCGGTGATTCGCTCGTGTCGTATTTTGCGACTAAGCCTTTGCGCATCGACTCACGCCACATCACGCGAGGAAGCGAGAACAAGAGCGGTAGTTCGTGCTCCCAGGAGTAAGATTTCTCGCCCTCCTCATCAGTCCAGACTGCGCGTCGGTAGACTTTTGGTTCAAGCAATGGAGCAGCGGCTTCAATTTCCTCACTGCTGGTTCCATTTGGGCAACCGGGGAACGGGCAGCAGAGCAAGGCACTGTATTCGTAGTGCTCCTCGCAAACGAGGGGGAGCATTATGTCGTAGTCGACCTTCGTAGGCGTAGAGGTCATATGCTCCTCCTGCGTCACTGCCATCTCCTTATGGCATAACGCGCGCTTGAGGCATTGCGAACCGTGAGTGAGCCGTTGTCTCGATGCGGAAGTTACGCGGCTACGTCGACGAACTCGACGGCCGACGACGGTGCCGGGACGGAAAGCCCTTCCTGTTTGAGTCCCTCGATATGAAACACCATGGCTTCCTCGATGAGAGTTATGACTTCGTCTCGCGAATCGCCCGCGGCAACGCATCCGGGCAAATCGGGGACATACGCACCGTAGCTCTTTGGACCTTTTTCAATGATGACTGCGTACCGCATCACTTACTCCTCCTTCAAACCCGCCTGCTTCATGACCGCGTTTAGCGTTCCGCGAGGCATATCGACGCCAAGTTTGCCCGCGACCGTTACCGTACCGGGCTTCACGGGATGGCGAAACTGTCGGTGGCTGCCCTTGGTTCGCAACAGCGCCCAGCCATCCTTCTCGAGCATCCTTATCACATCCCGCACCTTCATCCCGGAATTCACCAAACCTGAATTTTCAGCCGCATGACATCCCGGCCGCCGTTGCGACCTTCTGCTTGAGCTCGGCCACTAGCCCCCGCGCATGGCGTCGACCGCCTGCTTGGCGGCGCTGGCGAGTAGCGCGCCGTCGGCCCAGATGGTGACCATCTGAAAGCCCAGCGCGAGCATCTTCTTGGCGTGCGCCGGCGTCTGACAGTGGATGCCGGCCGCGATTCCGGCGGCTTGGGCGGCGTTGCAGATGCGCGTTACGGCGTCGAGCACCTCGGGCGCGGTGAAGTCGAGCTTGGGCTCGTAGCCGAGCGAGAGCGAGAGGTCCGAGGGGCCGATGTAGATGCCGTCGAGGCCCGGCGTCGTGACGATCTCATCGAGGTTCTCCAGCGCCTTGGCGGTCTCTATCATGGCCAGCGCGAGCACCGTGGCGTTGGCGTTCGCCTGATAGTCGGCGCCGGCATACAGCGTCGCGCGCACCGGGCCGTAGCTGCGGTAGCCGTCGGGCGCGTAGCGGCAGGCGCCGACGAAGGCCTCGGCCTCGGCGCGCGAGTTGACCATCGGGCAGATGATGCCGTAGCAGCCGGCATCCAGCATCTTCATGATGATGCCGGGCTCGAGCCACGGCACGCGCGCCATCGGCACCACGTCGGTGGTCGAGACCGCCTGCAGCATGGTGACCGCGGTCTGGTAGTCGACGACGCCGTGCTGCAAATCGACGACCAGCGAATCCCAGCCCTGATGCGCCATGACCTCGGCCGAGTAGCTCGACGGAATGCCGAGCCAGCCGTTGATCGAGTGTCCGCCGCCGCCCCAGATCTCGCGCAGCCGGTTCCGTCGCATGTCCCGCTCCTTGTCTGACCGCCGATAGGCGCCCATTGAAGACCAGAACCATTGCCCCGGCAACCGTCCCGGCGCGGGTGATGCGGTCGCTGTCCGGGCGGGGCGCCCGGGTCGGGGTATCGCGCCGACCTTCCCACGGCCGCCGGGCACCCGATGTCCGCTGCTGCTATGGGGAACCGGCTCGGCGCGCTGGCCGCATCGAAGACCGCGGATGACCCGAGGCGGTCATTGATGAGCGCCCGACCATCCTTGCAACGGCCCAAGACCAAGGATCAGGCTGACATTCGGCCTGGACCGGCGTTCGGCGATCCGCTCGGCGGTGGCCCGGCAAGGCCGACCCGGCAATTATTCGCCGATCTCCCGCTTGACCTCGTCGAGAATACGCAGCCCCGCGCCCATTTTACCGCCATCGCCCTGACTGTGTCCTTCCTCATGCAGCGCCTGGCCCTGGCTCAGGCGTTGGATGAGTTCGTCCATGCGCTCCGACGAGATGTCCGACTGCTCGAGCTGCGTGGAAACCTCGGGAAACTCGACGGTTCCCCGGCAGGCAAGCGCCGGTCCCGAGATCACGACGATGCATGCGGTGGCAAAGAGTAGTGCTTTCATGTCTGGCTCTCCCTTGCCCTCCTAGGGCCGGTGCGCCGCCACATCCCGTCACGCACCATTTCCCATGAAGGCTTGATCGGTTGCACGATGATATCACGCAACGGCGCCCCGTGGCGGCGCTCCATTCGCGGTCCTTACGTGCCGCCGGGATGGGCGAAGCGCGGGGCAAGGTGCTACGCAGGGAGAATATCCTCGGCATGCCGGGCTGTGGCTGTCAGCCGACATCCAGCGCCTTGGCGGTCTCGATCATGGCCATCGCGCGCGCCCTGGCGTTGGCGTTCGCCTGATAGTCGGCGCCGGCATACAGCCTCGCGCGGCGGCCAAGGCCGCGATTGAACAGCGGATTCAGCGCTGCGATTACAGGGTCTTCCGTCAACGACCCAGCGAAGATGGCGACGATGACGTTCTTGATGGGCGTTACAGCATTCTCAATCTCGTCGGCTTACGGTGAAGCGGTCCCGCCTCTTCCAGTACATCGAATTTTCAATTCAATTAATACGAGAATCTCACATATAAAAAGGCATTCAAACTATACCTTTTAACGATTGTATTATCACATGTATATAATTGTTAATAGTGCGATCGGACATGAGCCGTTCGCCCAACAACAACCACCAAATTTGACGGCTCGGCACGGCGGTGGGGTGGGCCAAGTCATGACGAACGCCGGGATCGCGTCACCAAGGCCGGCTGGTCCTGCGCCGGCAATACAATCGAAACGTTAATATCGCACGTATTGAGCGCGTCAGGTAGGTTGATCATAAACTGTATAACATGTACAATGTAAATACCATGCGGGTATTCGGACATGAGCCGTCGAGCCAACGATAACCAGCAATTTTGACGGCCCGGTACGTCAGGGAGGCGTTCATGTTACGCAGGCGTTCATATAATTTACTCTTCGGCTCGGCTTTTTGGCTGGCGTGCCTGTTCGCCGGGCCGGCCGAGGCGGCGCCCAAGATCACCTGGACGACCCCATCGCTGGTGCACACGTTGGAGACCGGCAAGTTCACCACCCTGACGGTGACCTTCTCGGTGTCGGAGAAGGTCAACAATCTCGACGTCGAGGTCGAGGTGGTGCCGGCGCTGGCGCCGTTCGTGACCGTCTCGCCGACGTCGTTCGAGAGTCTGGCGGGCGGCGAGAGCCACGATCTGCAGATCCTGTTGACCGCGCCGCTGGCGTTCCCGCCCGGCGTCTACACGGGCACGCTCAAGCTGGGCCAAGTCTCGGGCGGCACCGCGGCCAAGCCGCTGCCGATCGAGTTCACCATCACCGCCGACATCGACATCCCGGTGGTGACGATCGACGACCCGGCCGACGGCAGCGTGTTCGGCGCCGACGATACCGTGGTGACGCTCGCCGGCACGCTTGACGATCCGTTCGCCAGCCTCGCGGTCGACGGCCAGCCGGTCGCCGTCGCGGACGGGGTCTGGACGCATGACGTCACGCTCACCGAAGGCATCAACTTCATCACCGCCGTCGCGACCGACCAGGTCGGCCTGATCGGCACCGCCGCGGTCGAACTCACGCTCGACACCAACCCGCCTGTCGTGGCCATCGATTCGCCGGCCGACGGTGCGGTGGTGCACGACGCGACGATCGCCGTCGCCGGCCTGATCAACGACATCGTCGCCGGCACCGTCGGCGGCGCCGAGGCGAGCGTCACGGTCAACGGCGTCGCCGCCGAGGTCGGCAACCGCAGTTTCCTGGCGACCGGCATAGCGCTCGTCGCGGGCGCCAACACGATCACCACCGAGGCGGTCGACGCCGCCGGCAATACCGCGAGCGCGAGCATCACCGTGAGCTTCCAGCCGCTTATCGGCGTGGCGCGAATCTTCGCCGTCTCGGGCGACGGCCAGCAGGGCCAGATCGCCGGCACGCTGGCGGCGCCGCTGGTCGCCGAGCTGCGCGACGACCAGGACGCGCCGGTCGAAGGCGTCGTGGTCATCTTCAAGGTGGTCGAGAACAACGGCACGGTCACCAACGCGGGCGAAACCGCGCGCGGTCTGGCGGTAACGACCGACGCGTTCGGCCAAGCCCAGGTCGATTGGACGCTGGGTTCGCGCGCCGGCGCCGGCAACAACCAGGTCACGGCGACCGCGGTCGGCTTCACCGGCGCGGCGGTCTACCACGCCATCTCGGACCCCGGCGCGCCGTTCAAGCTGGTGCTCGACGACGGCAACAACCAGACCGGCGCGACCGGCCAACCGCTCGCCGGCGCCTTCGTCGTCGTTGTGACCGACGTCGGCCACAACCGCATTGAGGACGTCCCGGTGACCTTCGAGGTGGTCGAGGGCGAGGGCCGCTTCAACGAGTTCACCGTCCATACCGTCGTGAGCGACAGCCAGGGCCGCGCGGTGGCGCTGCTCAAGCTCGGCGCGGAGGAGGGCATCGAGAACAACGTCGTCACCGCGTCCTTCCCGGGCAACCCCAACGAGGTCGTCACCTTCGTCGCCTCGGCCAAGGTCGCGGGCGATCCTGCGTTGACCGCGATCACCGGCGTCGTGCTCGACAACACCGATGCGCCGGTCGCCGGCGTGACGCTCAGCGTCGCGGGCACCGCGCTCGCGGCGGTGAGCGACGCCCAGGGCCAGTTCACGATTCCCGGCGCGCCGGTCGGCGCGGTGCTGCTGATCGCCGACGGCGCGACGGCGACGCGGCCCGGCGTCTGGCCGCGCCTCGAGTTCGAGCTGGTCACCGTGGCGGGCCGCGCGGTCGACCTCGGCATGCCGATATTCATGCTGCCGCTGGAAGAGAACAACCTCTTGTGCGTCGACGCGACGACCGGCGGCACGCTGACGCTGCCGGCCTTCCCGGGCTTCGCGCTGACCGTCGCGCCGGGGTCCGCGAGCTTCCCCGGCGGCGCCGACGCGGGCTGCATCGGGGTCACCGTCGTGCACGCCGACAAGGTGCCGATGACGCCCAACTTCGGCCAGCAGCCGCGCTTCATCGTCACGATCCAGCCGGCCGGCGCCCATTTCGACCCGCCGGCCGCCTTGAGCCTGCCCAACTCGGACGGCCTGGTGCCCGGCGAGATCACCGAGATGTACTCGTTCGACCACGACTTGGGCCAGTTCGTCGCGATCGGCACCGGCACGGTCGCCGAGGACGGCCTGACGATCACCTCGGACTCGGGCGTCGGCGTCATCAAGGCCGGCTGGCACTGCGCCGGCAACCCGAGCGCGACCGGCACCTGCGAGCCGGTGAGCGTCAGGATCACTACCCAAGGATCAATTTTGCTTGCACCAGGTATCGTCGGCGCAACCGGGATGATTACGGCGCAGGGCACGCCCGGGGAGGGGAGCTACAGTTGGACGTCGAGCGACGGTGCGGCGATCGAGTTCGTCTCGGGGCAGACCGCTGCCACCGTAACGATCAGGCTTCTGGAACCGAAGGAAGTGACGCTGAGAGTGAGTTTCACCGCGGAGTCGGGCGCCCCCTCGAACGTGGCGACGATCCAGGTCATTCCCGTCGCCATGAAGCTGGAGCAGGTCGGCCTTACCGTGATCAGCGAGGACGAAATTGGAAGATTTACGGAAGACACAACGGTTCGAGTTATACCAACGGCACTAATTATTGACCTGAAATCGCCCAATCTCTCATTCCGATGGACATGATCGTCTCGGGCTGGTCGATTAGTTTGTTCCAGGCTTGGCAACCGGCCTCGATGATGGCGTCGTAATCTTCGAAGACGCGGTTAGAGAGCCAATTCTGGCGGAGGTATTGCCAGATGTTCTCGACCGGGTTCAGCTCGGGCGAGCGCGATGGCAGCAGGATGATGGTGAGGTTCTTGGGGACCTTGAGCTGGTCGGTGCTGTGCCACCCGGCGCGGTCCATCAGGACGACGCCATGGGCCTTGGCGGCGACGTTGCAGCTGATCTCGTCGAGATGCATCTGCATGGCGGCTGTGTTGGCGAAGGGGAGCATGAGAGCGGCACCCTTGGCTCCCATGGGACAGATTGCGCCAAAGAGGTAGGCGTTCGTGTAGCGCTGATCGGCGGGCAGGCGTGGCCTTGTTCCCTTCTTCGCCCAAATGCGCACACGCCCGTTCTTCTGTCCCAGCCTGGCCTCGTCTTGGAACCAGATCTCGACCCGCTTGGTCTTGGGCAGACCGGCTAGGTGGGCAGCGAGCGTGCGGGGGAAGTTTTTTTGAACGCCTCGATCACCCGCTGGTCCTGCTTGGGGTGCTGCGGCCGGGCGCTGATGTGGGAGAAGGACAGCGCGACGAGAAGGTCGGAGATCGCCCGCTCGCTATAGATCACGCCAAAGCGTTCTTCGATCACCCGTTTCAGGTCAACCCGCCGCCAGCGAACCACACCGTCAATCTCTGGATCGGGGCCCGTTTCGACGATCACCGACAGTTCGCCCATCTGCTCGTCGGTCAAGAGCCGGGGGCGGCCCGCACCGGGACGGTTCTTCAAGCCGTCTGCCCCTTCATCGTTGAAGCGGTGCGCCCAGTCTCTCAGCGTCTGGCGATCCATGCCGCCGACCTTAGCGGCTTCCGCTCGGCTCATGCCGTCGTAAACCGCCGCCAAGGCCAAAAGCCGGCGAACTTGGCGGGGATCGCGACTGTGCTTGGCCAAACACCGGAGCTCAATGCTGTCGTAGTCGTCCCGAAGAGCAATGCATACTGACATGGCGAATCTCCTTCGCCAGCCTTGAATCACATCCAGCCCAAAAAGGGAATCCCTTGCGAGTCAGAATTTTGCGCCGTTGGTATTACAGCCGTAAATGCGAGCACTAAAGCCGGCGCGACGCTCACAAGTTTCACGGGTAATGTCCTAATTGCTGAACAGTCTGAGATGGCAATCTACTCGCAAAACGGTGGCACTCTTCCATTGTTCGTGTCGATAACTGCGGGCGGTACAGCGACCTTTGAAGCCAATTCTCTTGCGGGACCAAAAGACGAAGATGGAGATCTGCCGCCTGACCCTGCGAAGATCGTAACCACGAACTTCCCAGTGTTCCAAGCCAGCGAAACGGAAACCGCCTTCCTACCGATCCCACAGTGGGTGGATAACGGTGTCTTCTTGCCCATGGTGACAGGCTTGGGCTTCGATTGGTTCGAAAAGCAGATGATTGCGATCCTTGGTCCAATCGTGGCGGAAGGAGGCGATCTGGATGAAGTAATGCGTCAAATTTTCCAGATCGAAGTGGTAGGTCTTCCGGTCGACGTGCTTGGGCGAGTGGACCTGGATCACCGCTCTACATCTACCGTTCTTATCGATCCCTTTTTCAACAGTGCACGAATCAATGCCATCCCAGGGCTCATTATCTGTGGCAAGGTCATCGGCAACCACCTCACCAACGTATTAATTCACGAAGGAAGACACACTTTTCAGAACTTCATAACCACCCTCGATCTGGACCAACAAGACGATATTCCATTTAGTCCCGACAATGACGATGACCGCGACTTTCTGGTCGATAGCGAGGACGTTCCCGCGTCTGCAAGCCTGAGCGGTATAATCCTTGACACGACCGCCTCACGAACGGTCTGCAATCAACGCACTAACGAGTTGCCCACACGTTCGTATAAGGGTGATGGTAGTCAACAAGGAGACGATATCAGCGATGTACTACTTGCAATTGAGTACGACGCCCATGTTTTCGCCGAAGCTCATGACTAGGCTAATGCCAATGCGCGTTCGCAGACCGTGGATCGGCTTCTTGGGTTTCTCGTTAGCCTTGGTGCGTCGTGCCCAAGTTGAAGTAACTGCCCGGGCTTCTATTTTCCCAATCGGCTCGACGAAGATGCGAGATCGCTATGCAGATGCCGGTTGAGGACCGGATTGGCCTTCGACCGCCGTGTTTGCTATGCTACCGGCGACCGCAAGTGGTCATCTGGGAAATCTCGGAAGAATGGCCATCCAAAGGACCTACTGAACCGTGGAACCCCTTCTCTACCTAGAGTTATCGGCGTGGGCGGCTGGCTCCGTTGCGTCGATTTTCGTTGCAACGCACGCGGTGGCCCGCACACGATTCAACGAAGAACTCTCGTACGCACTAAGAAATTTTGATTTCGAACGCTGGTCGAAATCGTGGCAAGATAAATTCGCCACGCTGATAGACATAGTTTTTGGAAAGAAGCCACTCTCGTTCTCCTTTTTCTTCCGTTCGTGCGTGGCTTCGTTCACGGCTGTTTTCTTGTTGTTCATTGTCTTTCTTATCATCGCCGGCATCGGTCCTCGTACTTACATTGCGTCGTGGCCTCCGGGACGGCTGATACCAGGGTTGAAGTTCCTGATTTTGGGGAATTTTGTGCCAGACTATCTCTCGTTGCTTGAAACACGGTTTCTTGTTCGACGAATGGATGGCTCGTCTACTCTTCTTCGCGTCGCTCTGTTCCTAATGGTTGATTTTGTGGCTACAATTATCGTTTTCGGTTTGGTGAACCCGCCGATTTCATTTATGAGATTTGTGTCAGTGAGCATAGCTGATGTCGACAAACTTATAGCCGACATTCCCCATATACCATCCAAATTCGTGGAAATCGTACCACTTTCCCACCGCCAAGGGAACTGTATCCCCTATGCAGCCATCCGATGGCATGATTTTGGTAATCGGCCCGCGCTTGGAAGGCCACTCGGTCATTTTTCTCGCCATCCAGACACACCTCTCCTGTCGCTTTCTCCTCGCCGTCGATTCCCTCGGCCTACGCCGGAGCGGGTCTTCGTCGCAGATCATCAATCAAGCTCAGGATTTTCCGGAACAGGTCCCTCGGCACCGCCACCTCAGCCAATTGGAACGTAACGTAGCGGCCATGTCGGACAACCTTGGCCCCGATCTTCACCAGCTTGTCGCGCAACGTCGTCATCGACCAGTGCTCCACCTCCTTCGGCAAAGCCAGTGTCCTCATGAAGTTGCCCAGATTGTAGGCCAGGGCGTGAAGCTGGAGCCGAACGGCATTGTTGCGGAACTTGCGACATGACAGACGGGTCCAGTTGATGGCGTTCTTGCCTTCCTTGATGTGCTGCTCCGCCGTGCCACGGTGATTATAGAACGCCACCACCCGCTTGGTAGGGCGCGACAGATTAGTGACGATGAAACCGACGCGAGGAACCAGCTCGCCGGGGTGCCACTCCACTTTGGCCACGACACGGCGCTTCTTGTTCCACGATCCGGCCTGATAGCTGAAGCTGGCGTGGAAACGGCGAACATGGTCGGGCGGGCGACCGACAGGTCGCGTAAGCAGATGGGCAATGTTCCGCTGGAGAATCGCGTTCGCTTTGAGGCGGATGACGTAGAGTAATCCCTCGGCTTCGAGATATTCGTATATCTCCGGTGAGGCGAAGGCGGCATCGCCACGAAAATACAGCCGCACCTTCCTTTCCTTATAGCGCATCACCACCGGCTCCAGAACATTCCGCCATCCGTCGGCACTGTGAACATTACCGGGGCGCAGGGAACATCTCTCCAAGTCGCCGAACTGGTTGAACAGGAATAGCGGATGGTAGCAGGTACAGCCGAAGTGACCATTGTACGCTGTTCCCTCTTGTTCGCCATGGGTCGGGCTGACGCTGCTGTCCATGTCGAGAATGATCATCTTCGGCGGATGGCGGTCATGAACCTTGTCGATCCACACCCCGTTCATGTCGACCAAGGCTTCAACGTTCTCGTCGGTGGCCAATAGCTCCGTCTCGAAGCGTCCCATCTGGCTGGTGGAAGCGGCCTGTCTTTCGATGGCCTTGCCGCCAACAATCCAGCGCATGGCGGGATCGCGTCCCAGACGGTCGGCGTCGTTCACATCGTCATAGCCGCCAAGGCGCCCGAAAACGGACTGGCGAAACTGACCCGTCATGCCGTGCCATCCGTTCTTGCCGGTACGGCTATCCTGGAAAACACCCTGGAGATGTCCCGGTCGATGTTGAAAAGTTGAGGTAGGTGTCGCTCTCCTGGAGCCGTTAGGCTCCGGGTGCTGCAAACCCAAGAGGGAGAACGACACCATGGGAAAGGATATCCGTAGTTCCAGTAGCCCGAAAGCCCTTGCCACCTCGTTTCCTATGCCGCCGCTGGCAGACGCGATGGACGCAGTCCGTCTCAGCGTGGATCGGTTCTGTCTCCTGGCCGGGGTCGAGGCCTTGGCCGAGATGATGGAGGAGGACGCCACGACCGTGTGCGGGGCCCGACATCGTCGCCATGGGAACCGTCGGGGTTATCGCTGGGGCCATACGCAGAGCGAGATCGGCTACCACGGCGGCCGCGTGAAAGTGCAGCGGCCACGGGTTCGCGACCATGCTGGCAAGGAGGTGGGTTTGGAGAGCTGGCAGGTGCTGCGCGACGGCAACCTGTTGCTCGAGTGGGCGCTCAACCTGATGGTCCTGAACGTGTCGACCCGCAAGTACCACCGCGCGGTCCGTCTGCCCGAGGGCGACCTGGCGAAAGCGCGTGGCGACGGCACCTCGAAGTCGGCCGTTTCCCGGCGCTTTGTGGCGCTGTCGCGCAAGAAGATGAAGGCCTGGCTCGCCTCGGACCTCTCGGAGCTCGACCTGCTGGTCATCCAGATCGACGGTCTGCATGTCGGCGACCATGTCTTGGTGGCGGCGATCGGCGTCGATGGCAACGGCGACAAGCATGTCCTGGCCGTGGTCGAGGGGGCGACGGAGAACACTGTCGTCGTCCAGGCCTTGCTCGACAATCTCCTCGCCAGGGGGCTCGATCCGACGCTGCCCCGGCTGTTCATCGTCGATGGCGCGAAGGCGCTCAGCAAAGCGATCCGCAACACCTTCGGTGTGGCCGCCGCCATCCAGCGCTGCCAGGTCCACAAGGGCCGTAACATCATCGAGCGCCTGCCCCTGCATTTGCATGCGAGCGTCAAGAAGGCGCTCCGTCAGGCCTGGGACCAGGACGACGCAGACAAGGCCGAACGGCTGCTGCGCAACCTGGCCCGGCGTCTGGAGCATGAGGAACCGGGCGTCTCGGGCAGCATCCTGGAGGGGCTGGACGAGATCCTCACCGTCATCCGCCTCGGCCTGCCGCACGAACTCCGGCGCTCGCTCGCCTGCACCAACATCGTCGAGAACGCGCTCGGCACGGTGCGCCAGGTCACCCGCAACGTCAAACGCTGGAGACACGCCGAGATGGCGCTCAGATGGACCGCCGCCGGCCTGCTGGAGGCCCAGAAAACCTTCCGTCGCCTCAAGGCCTATCGTCAGCTGCCCATCCTCCGAAATGCTCTCCAGGAACACTTGAGAAAGGCTCAGGCCGACAGTGCCATTGAAACCATCATGAAGGCAGCATAGCATCATCAACCAGCGACGCCTGCCCCACGAATTTCAACAGAGATAGGGACATCGCCAACACCCTCGGCCATCTCAGTCAGGCCGAGGGCATCGTCAAGCTCCCGGTAGGCGAGCAACCCGGCATCAGAGGTGATCTTGGAACCGTGGAATTCAAGCTTCAATCGACGGTCAAAAACGACCCGAAGGCACCCCGGTTTCGATTCACCCATCGGGTGTGCCATATCCGCCGCTCCATGTATGCTACAACTTCATGATTCTTATAGCAGAATCGCCTTCTCGCCGCACTGAATATCGACGATACTTGGGAAATGCGGGCTTGGTCTTATCTGTTTTTGCGTCCTCCGTGAATTTGAACCCCTCTCTTGCATTTACGGTGCCTGCTTCGGAAGCGCGCAAAGACATCGATCGTCTATACGGACTTGCTGTACAGAGCGAGCATCGCGAGGCGGCGATTGAGGACATCCGGGCCTATGTCGAACGCGGGGGCATTAAGTTATCAGACCAACGATACGCCTTGAGACGGCTGGAAGAATTGCCCGCGCCCGAACTTAAGGATTATCTCCTGCGCGTGGCCATCGGGGAGGTCGAGTTCGAGAACAGCGCATACCTTCGTGGTAATGCCCATCGGGCATACTGGGCTACTCTTCTTGCAGAAGCGAAAGACGCGGCGGACGAAGAGCGCATTCTTGTCGAGGGTCTGGAGGCTCACATTAAAGGGGCGCCTGACGGGTCTGTCAGGGCCTGGTCAGCCGGCGAACTGTGCCGAAGGGGTAAGTCCGAACATTTTGAAAAAATTTCCCGGTCGCTGAACAGGTATAATACCGACTCCGCCTGAATGATTCGGTTGCGACGGATTCCCGTTGGAATCGGAAAGGGTTAGGATCCGTAGTCATGATTCGCGGAGGGGCGGGACATGGCGCATGTCGAGGAACATTTGCAGCTTTCTGAGTTGGAGGGACGGTATCGCTCGGCGAAACACATCTTTCGGAGGCGACGGAGGCGCGGCACTTCCAGGTGATCTGGCTTTTGGCCAAAGGCCATACGGTTCGCGAAGTGTCGGAGATGACGAGTTTCGGCCAACGCTGGCTCGAACAATTGCTTTCTCGCTACAACAAGCTCGGCCCGTCGTCGCTGGGCGATCGTCGACGCTCGAACGGCTCCGAGGCGACGATCCTGAAGCCGGAAGTCCTGGCGGTGTTGAAAGAGCGCCTGAAAAAGCCGCCGGCGGACGGCGGCTTGTGGTCTGGGCCGAAGGTGGCGGCTTGGATGGCGGGCGAACTGGGCTTGGAGACGGTGGCGCCGCAACGGGGCTGGGAGGCGCTGAAGGCAGTCGAGTGGAGTTTGCAGGTGCCCAGGCCGAACAACCCCGGGGCGGCGAGCGAGGAAGAACGCCAGGCGTTTAAAAAAAACTTCACCGCCTGGTCGCGGAAGAAGCCGAGCGCCACCCCGGCACGCCAATCGAAGTCTTCGCCAGCGACGAACACCGGCTCGGTCTGAAGCCATTGGCCCGGCGCTGCTGGGCGCCGCGCGGGATGCGCCCGGTGGCGCTCGGCCACCACCGCTTCAAATGGCTCTACGTCACCGCCCTCGTCTCGCCGACCAGCGGAGAGACCTTTTGGTACATCTCCAATTGTGTCTCCAAGCCATTCTTCGAGAAGCTGCTCGCCCTCTTCGCCCGCGAGGCCGGCGCTGGGCAGAGCCGCATCATCATCCTGGTGATCGACGGCGCCGGGTGGCACACGGCGCCGAACCTCACGGTGCCGGAAGGCCTCCACCTCGTCTACTTGCCGCCCTATACGCCCCAGCTGCAACCGGCCGAATGTCTCTGGCCCGTACTCGACGAGCCGGTCGCAAACAGACACTTCGAGACCATCGAGGAACTCGACGCCGTCGTCGCCCGGCGCTGCCTCACTCTCGATGCCAATCCCGAACTCTTCAAGGGGCGTATCGACTTCCACTGGTGGCCCAAAACCATCTATCCGAACTGATCAGCCGGATGCGGTATAACACTAACAGTAGAGCCCAGCAAAGGATTGACCTCTGCGGAAGACAAATCGAGCAGATAAACATGTTCGATAGCCGATTGGCGGCAATGAAACACATCTTTGAGGTGGTCGACCCAACCAAGGAAACTGCTCTCATCGAATGGGCAGCAGATGAGATAATCGATCTACAACCAGATGAAATGGAAAAAATATTCATTGATTATTTGTTGAGGCTTCAGAACGACTTAAAGATAGAATTTGGAGATTCGTTATATCATGTGCCTTTTGATTTCCTTCGCAAAAATAATTGGACTGACGATGAGTTCGAGGCGCGCGGGATTAAACCAATGCATTGGATCTAATGTGCATCGACAACGTAGCGTTCAACCTGCCGAGAAATGTGCGCGCGAGCGATCGAGCAGAGGGAGACACGAGATGACGACGACACGATTGGGAAACCAAGTTCCTCGTACGGCCGCACGGCCGATCCGCGCGTTCCTAGTGCTGCTCGGCGTTGTCGTTCTCCAATTGACGATCCCAGCCGCGGAAGAGGCTCACGCCCAGCAAGTCGTGCTCGACGAGAACTGCGTCATCACGATCCTCAACCGCACCTCGCGGGTCAAGGAGGATGGCTCGTGGCGGGTCGACAACGTGCCGAGCAACTTCGGACCAACCCGCGCACGCGCCACCTGCATCGTCGACGGGCAGACCGTCTCGGGCGCGTCCGGCTTCTTCGTCATCCAGCCCAACCAGGGCAACGGCTTCGACGCCGACATCCCGCTCGGCGCGCCCGATCCGGTGCCCGCCAGCCTGACGATACCGCCGCTTGCCGGCGCGCTCGGCGGGGTCGGCGCGACGGCGCAGCTCGTCGTCACGGCGAACTTCACCGACGGCTCGACGGCCGACGTCGCGGCGGCGCTCGGCGTCTCGTACACGAGCACCAATCCGGCCATCGTCGCGGTCTCGGCGACCGGCGAGGTGACCGCGGTGATGAGCGGCACGGCGGCGATCACCGCGCTGTTCGACGGCGCCGTCGGCATGGTGCTGGTCGGCGTCGTGCTGAGCGGCGATTCGGACGGCGACGGCATCCCCGACGACGTCGAGCTGGCGGCGGGCCTCAACCCCGACGACCCGCTCGACGGGCTCGAGGACCCGGACGGCGACGGCCTGACCAACAAGCAGGAGCTGGTCGACTTCGGCACCGACTTCGAGGTTGCCGACACCGACGCCGACGGCATCGACGACGGCGAGGAGGTGGTCGCCGGGGCCGACGGCTTCGTCACCAACCCGCTGGCCGCCGATTCGGACGGCGACGGCATCGACGACGGCGAGGAGGTGGTTGCCGGCGCCGACGGTTTCATCACCGATCCGCTGGTCACCGATTCGGACGGCGACGGGCTGAGCGACGGCCTCGAGATCGCCACCGGCAGCGACCCGACCGACGCGCTGAGCTTCAACCTGGCCTCGGCGCTGCAGGAACTGACCATCGCGCCCGAGCTGTTCCGGATCGAGCTCGACCCGGATGGCGCAGACGTCTTTCAGCAGCTCACGGTGACCGGCGAGCTGATCGACGGCACGTTCATCGACGTCACCGAGCCGATCCGCGGAACGGTCTACAGCCTGGCCGATCCGACGGCGTGCAGCTTCGGTTTCGAGCCGGGCCGCGTGTTCGGCGATTTGGCCGGGATTTGCGCCGTTACCGCCTCGATCGGCGGCTTTAGCGCCGAGGCGACCGGCACGGTGGTCGGCTTCACGCCGGGCGGCCTGGCCTCGATCAAGATTCCGGGCTTCGCCAACAACGTCGACGTCCAGGGCTCGCTCGCCTATGTCGCGGCCGGCGAGGCCGGCCTGCAAGTGGTCGACGTCAGCGTGCCGGGCGAACCGGTGATCGTCGGCGCCTTCGACACGCCGGGCAACGCCAACGACGTCAAGGCGGTGGGCACGCTCGCCTACATCGCCGACGGCTCGGCCGGCCTGCAGATCGTCGACGTCAGCGACCCGACGGCGCCGGTCGGCGTCGGGGCGGTCGACACGCCGGGCGACGCGCATGACCTCGCGGTATCGGGCGCCTTCGCCTATGTCGCCGACGGGACACCCGTCGGAGGCGGCGCGTCGGGACTGAACATCATCGACATCAGCGTACCCGGCGCGCCGGCGATCGTCGGCACCTTCGGCTTCGCCGGCAGCGCCGAGGCGGTCGCCGTGACCGGCACTGTCGCCGCCGTGTTGGTTGGTGACCCGACCAAGGCACTCCAACTGATCGATGTCAGCGTGCCGGCGGCGCCCACGCTGGCCGGCTCGGCGGCGCTCGCCTTCACTGTGGTGAGATCGATCTTTACGCACGACGTGGAGATCGCCGGCGATCTCGCCTATCTCGTTGTCGGTGAGGGCGGCTTTGTCATCGTCGATATCCTCGACCCGACAGCGCCGGCGGTGGTCGCGACGACCTTCCAGCGGTTCACTCGTGACGTCGCCGTGGCGAACGATGTCGCTTTCATCATCAAATTTCGGGATCTCAGCAACATCTTTGGGCGTTTCATCCCGTTCGATGTGAGCGACCCGACGGCGCCGCTCGCGCAGACGCCCATCCAGATTTCGACGTCGTTCACCGGCTATACCGGCACGGGCATTGTTACGGCCGGCAATTTCGCCTTCGTGTCGGCGCAATTTCTCGCATTCACCCGGAAGATCGGCGTGGATTGGTTCAGTCGCCTGTTCGTCGTTCAGCACAGCCCGTTCGACGACAGCGCCGGCGTGGCGCCGACCGCCAGCATCACGACGCCGACAGGCGCCGGCCCGATCGTCCAGGGACAGGACTTCGTGATCGAAGCCGCGGCGAGTGACGATGTGGCGGTCGCCTCGGTCGAGTTTCTGATCGATGGCGTGCCGGTCTTCGTCGATACCGCCGCGCCCTTCGAATTCGAGACGACCTTCCCCGAGGCCGCGCTTGATCTGGAAATCTCGGTGCGGGCGTATGACTACGCCAACACCCCTGGGAACACCGCTGTCGTCGTCGTGCCCGGCGCGCCCGATCTCTTCACGACGGTCGAGGGGACGGTCGTCGACGGCGACGGCTTCGCGGTCGAAGGGGCGGTCGTGAGCTGTCTCGGCGCCGAGGGGATCAGCGACGCGATCGGCGACTTCTCGGTCGTCGGCATTCCGACCACGAAGGGGCCATTCGCCTGCCACGTCGTCTTCGACCCGGTCGTGGATGCGCCGATCGACGGACAATCGATTACAATCGCGCCAATCCCCCTCGCGGTCTTCGATGTCGGGACGATCGAGCTGCGCTCGTGGACGCTCTTCGCCACCGCGCATGCCTTCGCTGGCCAGCCCAGCTCGCTCTACCAGATCGACAGCGAGACCGGCGCGGCGAGTCTCGTCGGCAATATCGGGTTCAAATCCGTCAGCGGCATGGACTTCGATCCGATCGGCGAAACGCTGTATGCGACCGGCTTCCGCGACGTCAGCCCGTCCCGTGGCAACGAGGTCCTCTTCACGATCGACCAGAGCACCGGCGCCGGAACGGAAGTCGGATCGACGACCCTCGATCAATCCACAATCATCAACAAAGTCCCGGGCCTGACGTTCAGGGCCTCGGATGGCGTGCTCTATGCGTATGTCAGGCCCATCCAGGTCCTGATGACCATCGACATAGCGACGGGCGAGACCGATGTGGTTGACCGGACGATCCCTTTCAGCACGGCAGGCAACGCCCTAACTTACTCGCCCGACGATACGCTGTATCTCATGTGGTCGGACTTCGTCACGACGAACCTTGCCACGCTCGACCCGATCGACGGACGCCAGGTCGAGATCGGTCAGCTCTTCCTTCCGGTCGCGTCGGAGTTCGACACCCGCGTCTCGGCCGCCGACTATCATCCGCCGACCGGCCTGCTCTACGGCGTGCTGCGCGGCGTCTTCGTATTCGAAGACAGCTTCATCGTGACCATCGATACCGAGACGCGCGACGTGACCATCATCGGCCAATCCATCGATGGGCTCGACGCCCTGGCCTGGGTGCGCGACTGAGTTCGGGGCAAGCTCGCAACCCGTCGCACAGTCGGACTATCCGTAGCAGATAATCTACAGGCGTCCCATTTGCCTCGGCAGCCCGCCGGCGTCGTTCTTCGCCCGCAACGACGCGACCTCGGCCTCGAGTTCGGCGATCCGGTCGTGGAGGGGCGCGAGGAGGGCGGTGACCGCGTGTTCGTCGCCGTGGTCGACGCACGAGGATTTTCAGCGGCCTCCCGGGTGCTACGGATGCCGTTGTCGACGGTCGGCCGAATAATTGCTGAACTCGAGAGCCATATTGGCGCTCAATTGCTGACTCGCTCCACGCGCAAGGTCGTCGTCACCGACAGTGGATGGCGTTATTTGCGAGGATGCCCAGCGCATCCTCGATGCCGTCGAGGACGCGGAGCGCCAGGTTTCTGGAGAACATCAACAGCCGATGGGGGACTTGACGATTACGGCGCCAACCCTCTTCGGTCGCCGTATCCTGCTACCGATCGCCAACAGCTTCATGCGGATCCATCGCGACATTACCATTCGGTTCCACTTGACGAATGCCGTCGTGGACTTGCTGGCGGAGCACATCAATCTGGGAATCAGGATCGGTCCGCTGGCGGACAGTTCCATGATCGCCAGTCAGGCGGGAACGATACGCGAGATCGTTTGTGCCAGCCCCGATTATATCGCCCGACACGGTCGTCCCCTCTCGCCGCGCGAACTCGCCGGGCATCAATGCATTACATACGCTTGGTCCGACGCCCCAAAAGAGTGGGCGTTCAAGTCGGCGACCGGGCACAGCCAACGCGTACCCGTCCAGGCTACGCTGGCGCTGAACTCGGTGGAGGGGATCGTACTCGCGGCCGTGCAGGATGCCGGCGTCGCAATGGTCTACGCCTATCAGGCCGCACACCATATCGCCGACGGTCGCTTGGAGATCGTTTCGAGCGACTATGAGGTCGATCCGCTACCCGTGAGTTTCATATACTCTCAAGACAGGCTGGTGCCGCAAAAGGTAAGAGCCTTCATCGACTTCGCCATGCCACGCCTTCGTGAGCGTCTTGCAATCGTCGCGGCGCAATGTGCGCAATGATCCGGCTCGATGACCCGTCTTGGCTCGGATGTCGCGCGGTATTTTGTCGCCCCACGGAGGCAACCACCGGTCCATTCCATAACCATCCCCTAATCATCGAATCGGATGCCGTGTCGCTGCGCCAATCTCTGCCGTCGGGCGTATGGTGTACAAAGCCCGCTGGGAAACCGGCTTTCCGGGCGCTGGTTTGACACGATTTCGTAACCAGACCTGGCCCAGCGCGACGTACTTGCCTCGGGTCTCCCGATGGTCGATGGTTGTCGCCGGGATACCACGAGGGGAGGGCGCGTCATGGCGGGGGTCAAACTGTTCAGGAAGGGCGATCAGGACCTGACGCCGAACGAGCGCGGCGGCGCTGTGCGGGGACTGATAAATCCGACGATTAGCGCGACCATGGGCGGCGGCATCGGCACGTTCGAGAACTGCGCCAACGAATGGACGGTGACCTACGACGAGGTGCTGTTCATCCACCAGGGCGAGATGACGCTGCGCGTCGGCGACGACGACTACCGCGCCGGGCCCGGCGACGTCCTGTGGATCCCCAAGGACACGGCGCTGGTCTACATCGCCGACGCCAAGGTGACCTTCTTCTACGCGGTCTTCCCGGCGACCGGCTCGCCCTCGGCGCGCCAGGAGATCGAATACCCGACGGCCGGGCCGTCGTAGGCGCGGGCGCGCCGAGCGAAAGACGACATCATGCGCCTGCCCCATGGCGATCGGGACGAATTCGGCTTCCGTTGGGACGGCCGCGCGGTGACCGCATGCGTGGGCGACAGCGTCGCCGCCGCGCTCTACGCCGCGGGCCACCGCGTGCTCGCGCGCTCGCGCAAGTTCCACCGGCCGCGCGGCCTTTCTGGCGCCTTTACCGCCGGTGTGCTGGCGCGCGTCGACGGCCGGCCGCATCAGCGCCTCGACGCCGTCGCGGCGCGGCCCGGCCACGACGTGCGCTCGCAGAACGCCTGGCCGAGTGCCCGGTTCGACCTGCTCGCCGCGGCGCGGCTCGTACCCCGGCGCTGGCTGCGCGCCGGTTTCGAGCACCCGCGGATGCTGGCCAGCGGCACGCGCCGATTCGAGGCCTGGGAGCGGCTGATGCGCCACGCCGCCGGCGTCGCCGCGCCGCCCGCCCGGAGCGCCTGGGGCGCGGCAATCGCCGGCCGGCGCATCGCCGCCGACACCGTCGTCGTCGGCGGCGGCCCGGCGGGCCACGCCGCGGCGGCGCGCGCGGCGCAAGACGGCGGCTCGGTCGTGCTCGTCTCGCGCCATGCCGAGCCCGGCGGGCTGGCGCGCGAGACCGGCGTCGGGCTCACGCCGCTGCCCGAGAGCGTCACCGTGCTGGCGGCCCACGACGTCTTCGCGCTTTACGAGGGCGCGACACAGGTTGCCTGCGCGCCGCGCGACGGCGAAGCGGGTGCAACGCTGATCGACGCCGGCCATGTCGTGCTGGCGACCGGGCGGCGCTCGTGCCCGCCGCTGGTGCCGGGCGCCGACCTGCCCGGCGTGCTCGACTGGCACTCGGCGCTGGCGCTCGCCCAGGACCACGCGGTGGCGCCCGGGCGGCGCGTCGCGGTGCTCGGCAGCGGTGTCGAGGCGGACGCCGCCGGGCTGCTCGCCCGGCTCGGCGTCGAGATCGTCCACGCCGGGCCGGTCGCGGCGCTGCATCGCATCGCCGGCGGTAGCGCGGTCGCCGCCATCGCGCTCGATCGCGCCGTCATCTGCGACGCGGTGGTCCATTGCGGACCGTGGCGGCCCGATCCGGCGCTCGCCTTCCAGGCCGGCCAGCACGGCGATTTCCGCCTGGCGAGCACTGGCCCGGGCGCCAACGTCACGCTCGCCGGCGACACCGCGGCCGAGCCGGTCTCGGTCGGCGCCGCGCTCGACGACCGCGCGCTGGTCTGCCCCTGCATGGACGTCACGGTCGCCGAGGTGCGCGCGCTGGTCACGGGCGGCATCGATCACGTCGAGGAGATCAAGCGGCTGACCGGCTGCGGCATGGGGCCGTGCCAGGGCGTGCCGTGCTGGGACCTGCTGGCCGCCGCGCTCGGCGAAATTACTGGGCGGCCGGCCGAGGACTTCGGCCACCCGACCTACCGGCCGCCGCGCGCCGGGCTGACCATGGCCCAGGCCGCCGGACTGCATGGGCTGGTCGAGCCATGAGCCGGACCGAACGCGCCGAGGTCGTCATCGTCGGCGGCGGCATCGCCGGGCTGATGTGCGCCTTCTTCCTGACCCGACACGGTATGCGCGACATCGTCGTCGTCGACGCCAACTACCCCCAGGGCGGCGCCTCGGGGCGCAACGGCACGCTGGTGCGCGGCGGCTTCTCGTCGCCCGAGTGGTGCCGCTTCTACGGCCATTCGCTCGAGCTGTGGCAGGGCCTTTCGGCGATGCTCGGCGAGAACGTCATGTACACCCGGCGCGGCTACGCGATCATCGCCGAGTCCGAGCGCACCGCCGATATCTGCGCCGAGGCGCTCGCCGCGCACCGCGAAACCGGCGTGCAATCGCGCGCGCTGAACGCCGCCGCGCTGAAGCGGGTGCTGCCCAACATCGACCACGCGCGGGTGCGCGCGAACGTTTATTTCGACAACGGCGGCGTCGCGCCGCACCACGCGGTGATGAAAGGGCTGATGGCGGCGTGCCGGCGGGCCGGCGTCGATCTGCGCTACCACACGCGGGTCACCGGCATCGAGACGGCGGCCGGCCGCGCCACCGGCGTCGCGATCGGCGACGACCGCATCGAGGCCGACACCGTCGTGCTCGCCGGCGGCGGCCACAACCTCGAGCTCGCCACGCTGGCCGGCGTCGAGCTCGACGGCGTCGCCATGCGCATTCAGGCGATCGCGACCGAGCCCTTGCGCCCCTTGATCGGCCCTGGCCTCGCGCTGATCGACCGCGCCGCCTATCTGCACCAGACCGCGCGCGGCGAAGTCATGGGCGGCTGCGAGGTGGTCGAGCCGCATCGCGCGGACATCACCTCGGACCTGCCGATAATGGCCGCCACGGCGCACCATTTCGTCACGATGTTCCCGGCGCTCGCCAGCGTCCGCGTGCTGCGCCAGTGGTCGGGCATCCTGCACGTTTCGAGCGATTACGGCCAACTGCTCGGCCCGCACCCCGACCTCGACGGGCTATGGCTCAGCGCCGGCTGGCTCTACGGCATCGCCGGCGCGCCGGCCGGTGGCGCGCTGCTCGCCAAGGCGATCGCCACCGGCGAGATCGACGACCGCATGCGCCCCTTCGCGGTCGACCGCTCCCGCCGCGGCGCGGCCATCACCGAACGCTCGCTGGTTATGCTCGAATAGGACCCTTCGGGGCCGTCCCCTAGGGCGGTTTGAACTTCCCCCTCGCCGCGCCAGGAGGGCTATTTTCCGGAAGATGGTGACTTCGAAAACCCGGACCTTAACCAATGACACGGCGGCCGGTGAGGCAGCGCCAATGTCTCCTTCGGGTCCAGACTGTGTAATACCAGTGAGCGCCTGAATTGACTCTCGGGATATTCATTGATGGCGGATGATGGCGGATTGTGATTCTATGGTCTCCCACCAGATGTGGGGGATGTCATGGGATCAGCACTCAAGATACGGGATGATTTGACGCCTTTGGAGCTTCGGCGCTGGGCTCGCGTGGAATCGTACGGTCGAGCGGCGGCGCGGGCCTATGGGATCGCGAATGCTTTGGAGGAGATGCCCCGGGCTGATGCCGCGCGGCTTGCGGGGATGGATCGCCAAACGCTTCGCGACGCGGTTGTTCGTTACAATGCAAAGGGATTGGAGGGGCTTCACGACCGTCCAAAGGGCTACTCGCCGCGGCGGCTGACGGCAGACGAGGAAGCGGCGCTGGCGGCGGTCATCATCGCCGGGCCGGAGCCTGAGCGCGACGGGGTTTGCGCCTGGACCCGGGCCGATCTGTGCCGCTGGCTGGAGGAGCGCTTCGCCAAGACCTACCACCCCTCGAGCATGACCCGGGTTCTACGGCGGATGGGATTTTCCCGCCAGAAGGCGCGCCCGAGCCACCCGCGAAGGGACGCCGAAGCGCAGGAGCGCTTCAAAAAAGGGGGCTTCGCGACATCCTGAAGGCGACCGCCGCGGCGCATCCCGACAAGCGCCTACAGCTGTGGTTTCAGGATGAAGCGCGCGTCGGCAACAAGGGCCGGGTGTGTCACCGGTGGTGGCGCAGGGGCGAGCGTGCCCCCGGGACGCGTCAAATCGGCTACCAGTGGGCCTACATCTTCTCCGCCGTGCGCCCGGACACCGGCGACGACGTCACCCTGGTGATGCCGAGCGTCAACGCCAAGGTCATGGACCTGTTTCTCGCACACTTCGCCGATACCCTGGACCAGGATGCGCACGCCGTCATGATGTGCGACGGCGCCGGTTGGCACGACGAGCGCGCCCTCACCGTCCCCGACAACGTCACCTTGGCGCTGTTGCCGCCTTACAGTCCCGAACTCAACCCCGTCGAGCGGGTTTGGCTCTACCTACGCGAACGCTTCCTATCGCTCCGCGTCCTCGACGACACCGAGGCCATCATCGACGCCTGTTGCCAAGCATGGATCGACCTCATCGCAGAACCGGATCGTATGCGAACCCTCTGCGCCTATCCATGGATCATGAAGGTGATTTCATAGGCTCACTGGTATAAGAACGTTTGCTGCGTGATCTGTACGGCGCGTCTTTGGCTTCGATGATCCGTCGCGGCGGGTATTCCGGGATTAAGGATTTTCGCCACTCGTGCGGACCTGTCGGCCGGCTGGCGCCGGTGTGAGCTGCGATTTGGCCGGATATGGGCGCAATTTGCGGCGCAGAGAGGCCTATGCGGTCCTCATCGCCGCGATCAGCGGGTCGATGCCCGTGATGTTCATGACGCGCTTGAGATTGTAGGCCAGCACGTGCAGGGCCATCTCGGTCCTCACCCGTTTCAGCGTCTTCGTCTGGAAATGCGTCGCGCCCATCCAGGACTTGATGGTGCCGAAGGGATGCTCGGCCGTCTCGCGCCGCCGACGCATCGCCTCCGGGTGCTCGTCGAGCCGCCTCTCGACGGCCTCGAGAACATGCTCGTGCTGCCAGCGGGTGATGCGGCGCTGCTTGGCCGTGGTGCAGCGATGCTTGATGGCGCATCCCTGACAGGCGTTGGTCCAGTAGCGCCGCATGCTCAGCCCCCTCTCCTGGCTGGTGAAGCGGTAGACCAAACGCTCGCCGGCCGGGCAGCGATAGACATCGTCGGCGGCCAGATAGACGAAGTCCTGTTTGCCGAAGCGGCCCTTGGCCTTGGCTCCAGAGGTCAGCGGCTTAGGCAATGTGACGGTGATGCCGGCCTCATCGCAGGCCAGAATCTCCTTGCCGTTGTAGTAGCCGCGATCGGCAACGACATCCAACTCGTCGGTCTCCAGAGCCGCCTTGGTCCGCTTCGCCATGGCTGAGAGCTGGACGCGGTCGGTGCCCTGATTGGTCACCTCGTGGGCGACGATCAGGTGGTGCTTGGTGTCGACGGCGGCCTGAACGTTGTAGCCGACCACGCCGGAACCCCGGCCGCTCGTCGCCATCGAGCGGGCATCGGGATCGCTCAGAGAGATCTGCTGGTCCGGGCTCGCACGCCGCTCGACTTCAAGCGCCTTCAGGCGCCGCATCTCCTCCTTGAGGATCGCGATCTTGTCGGCCAGACGAGTCGTCTTGGTCGTGCGCGCCAGCGACGGCTCTTGCCGGTCGGCGCTGTCCAACTGGTCCAGATAGCGCGCAACGCTCTCCTCGATCTGCGCCACCCGCCGCGCCATCTTGGCCCGCGTGAAGTTCCTGTCCCGGCTGTTGACCGCCTTGAACTTCGAGCCATCGATCGCCACGCTCGCCTCGGCGAACAGCCCGAGTTGCCGGCACAGCGCGACGAACCGGGCGCAGACCTTGCGGATCGCACGGCCGTTGTCCTTGCGGAAGTCGGCGATCGTCTTGTGATCCGGCGCCAGCCGGCCGACCAGCCACATCACTTCCACATTGCGCCCGGCCTCCCTCTCGAGCCGACGGCTCGACTGAACCCGGTTGAGATAGCCGTAGATGTAGAGCTTCAACAAATCGCAAGGATGATAGGCCGGCCTGCCGGTCGCCAGCGGCTCGACCCGGTCGAACCCGAGGCCGCCAAGATCGAGCTCATCGACGAAGACGTCGATCGCCCGAACCGGGTTGTCGTCCCCGATCCAGTCTTCCAGGCGCTCCGGAAACAACGTGCCCTGGCTGCGATCGACACCCTCGACAAAACGCTTCATCAGACCCTCCCGCCAAAGCACGAGAGAATCATAACACCATCGACGTTTTTACACAGTCTGGGTCAGCAGCAGACACAAAGCCGCGTCGCTTCCAACGACCGCTTCGTCGCGGGAACCAGACATCGAAGGTCGGGATTCTGAATTCTTCGGCGCCAGTGTCGGCTGACGAGCAGGAAGCGGACAGCGAGCGATGACGCCCGCCTGCCGCTAGGAATCGGGAGTTAGGTTCGGCGCGACATCTTCGTTCAGCGCGCCTCGCCGTTGGCCGGGCGTTGCCAGAAATGAGAGCCCAGACGCGTAGCGAGGATCCAACAGCTGTGATCCCATGGCTGATACCAACCAAACAGCGACGCGCTGTCCAATTGAAACCGCCAGGCGACGGCCAGCAAGCTCACGACGCCCACAATCGAACCCACGACAACCCCGAGGGCCTTGACCGCCAGCACAAGAAACCAGAGCCACGCGTAGGCCGCGCCGAGGGTGACGACAATAGCGCCGACAAGGTGACCGATTGCCAGCGCCCAGAACAGGAACCTGTGCATTGGGTTCCTGCGATCAAACGTCGGTTCACCAGACATATCTCAGACAAGCTCCAAGTTCGCGGAAATTGTACTACGATTTGGCCACCAAGGGGAAGGTATTCCCAGACCGATGACTCGCACCCCGCTACCAGACCCAGGTCGAGTATCAAGTTTGCCCGGTCAGAAATGAGATCCGATTGGCACCACAAACTGAGACGGATAGCACATTGCGAGATGTCTGCTTCGCGTCAAGGCTGTGTGGAAACTCCGATATTTACCACTAATTGGAGAGTGTCCGCTCAAACTTTCTAAAATGCACTCTGATGAGATGTCGATTTGGTTGAACTTAGAAATTCGAGAATTCAGAAAAATTCGCGCCTAGAGCGCTCGGAAGCAGTTTTTACACACCCTGGGTCACACGGAGACCTCAAGTGAACTTGACTCGAACGTCCGCCTCGGAGCGGTCGGCAGACGTCGAACGCCGATGTTTCGAGTTCCCCTTTTGTCGCCGAAAGACTCCAACCAGCCGCGTCAGGCCACGTCATCGCCGGCGGCCGCGGCGCCGGCGATGCGGCCGAATACCGTGCCCGCGGTGAGCCCGGTTCCGCCCGGGTAATTGCCCCAGAACAGCCCGCCGACGATCTCGCCCGCCGCGTAGAGGCCGGGGATGGCGGCGAGGTCCTCGTCGAGCACCCTGGCATCGGTGTCGATGCGCAGCCCGCCGAAGGTGAAGGTGACGCCGCAGGTCACAGCAAAGGCCTCGAAGGGCGGCGTGTCGATCGCGTTGGCCCAGTTCGACTTGGGCACCGCGAGGTTGCGCGTCGCGCGGCCGTCCTTGACCGTCGGGTCGAACGGTGGGTCGTCGGGCACCGCCGCGTTGAACGCCCGTAGCGTCTCGAGTGCGCACGGGCCGTCGACGCCGTCGAGCTTGGCGACCAAGTCTTCGATCGTGTCGGCCGTGACCTTGGTGACCTGGCGGATGCGGTATTCGTCGCGCAGCAGATGGGCGACCTTGGCGTCGAACACTTGCCAGGCGAACTGGCCCGGCTGGCCGAGAATTTCGGCGCCGTATTTGGCGTAGGTGTAGTTGCGGAAATCGGCGCCCTCGTCGACGAAACGCGCCCCCGCCGCGTTGATCATGACGCCGAACGGATAGGAGTGCTTCTGGAAGCCGTCGCCGACCGCGAGGTCGCCGAACTCGGGCGCGTTGCGGTCCCAGGCGACCGCGTGGCAGCCCGACCAGTGGCCGCAGGACGCGGCGCCGATGTCGAGCGCCATGCGGTGGCCATCGCCGGTGTTGAAGCGCGTGCCGCGTACCTTGGCGAGGTCCCAGCCGGGGCCGAGATAGCGCGCGCGCCAGGCGGGGTTGGCCTCGAAGCCACCGCAGGCCACGACAGCGGCGTCGGCACAGAGCGTCTCGACGCGGCCGGCCTCGCGGACGCGGACGCCGGTGACGCGCGTATCGTCGTGGACCAGAGCGACGGCGCGCGCGCCATAGCGGATGTCGACGCCCTGGCGCCGCGCGGCGTCGGTCAGCGCGGTGATCAGGCCAGGGCCGCCGCCCACCGTCTCGACCGCCAGGCCGCCCCAGAAGCGGAAGCGGCCATCGACCTTGAACGCCTGGCGGCCATAGCTCGGCGCGAAGCGCACGCCGTGGCCGCGCAGCCACATCAACGCCGGCATGCTTTGCCGGACCAAGCGCTCGACCAAGTCGGGGTCGCATCGATAGTCGGTCACGCGCCCCATGTCGTCGAAGAAGCGCGCTTCCGGATAGCCGCCGAAGTCGGTATCCGCGATCTCCGCCTCGGTCAGGTCGGGCATCAACGCGCGCAGATCGTCGATGCCGTCGTATACGACGCGCATGGCGCCCGCGGCGAAGCGCGAATTGCCGCCCGCCTCGTCCTCGGGCGCGCGCTCGAGCACGATCACTTCGGCGCCGCCCTCGCGCGCCGCCAACGCCGCGCAGAGCGCCGCGTTGCCGCCGCCGACCACAATGACTTTTGGGGCCTGCTTGCTCATTCTCAACTCATGTTCGAAACCGCCTCCCGCCGACCAATACTAGCCCGATTCATGGCGGCCCGACACCGCCGGCTGGGGTATGCTGGGCGGGTGCCGACCGTCGTTCCGGAGGAGGGCCCGATGCTCAAGCTCGAAGAGAAGTTCGAACGCTATCCGCTGACCTTCGGTCCGACGCCGATCGAGAAGCTGCAACGCTTGTCCGATCATCTCGGCGGCGCCGTCGATATCTATGCCAAGCGCGACGATTGCAACAGCGGTCTGGCGTTCGGCGGCAACAAGGTGCGCAAGCTGGAGTACCTGGTGCCCGACGCCATCGCGCAGAACTGCGACACGCTGGTCACCATCGGCGGCATCCAGTCGAACCACACTGGCAGGTCGCCGCCGTTGCCGCGAAGATCGGCATGAAATGCCGGCTGGTGCAGGAAAGCTGGGTGCCGTTCAACGACGCGGTTTACGACCGGGTCGGCAACATCTTGATGTCGCGCGTCATGGGCGCCGAGATCGAGCTGGTCGACGAGGGCTTCGACATCGGCATCCGCGAGAGCTGGCAGCGCACCCTCGATGACGTCAAGGCCAAGGGCGGCAAGCCCTACGCGATCCCGGCCGGCGCCTCGGTCCATCGGCTCGGCGGCCTCGGCTACGTCGGCTTCGCCGAGGAGGTCCGGGCCCAAGAGGCCGCGCTCGGCTTCGGCTTCGATTACGTCGTCGTCTGCACGGTCACGGGCTCGACCCACGCCGGCATGGTCGTCGGCTTCGCCGCGGACGGACGCGCGCGCAACGTGATCGGCATCGACGCCTCGGCGACGCCCGAGCAGACCCGCGCACAGGTCCTGAGCATCGCGCGGAACACCGCCGAGTTGGTCGAGCTCGGGCGCGACATCGCCGCCGACGACGTCGTGCTCGAAACCGGCTACGCCTATCCGCAATACGGCGTGCCGTCGGCGGAAACCAGCGCGGCGATCCGGCTGTGCGCCCGCATGGAAGGCATGATGACCGACCCGGTCTATGAGGGGAAATCAATGCAGGGCCTGATCGACCTGGTCGGCAAGGGCTTCTTCCCGGCCGGGGCGAAGGTGCTCTCCGCCCATCTCGGCGGCGTGCCGGCGATCAACGCCTACAGCTACCTTTACCGCAACGGCTGATTTATCACTGATCCTTGGTATTCGGGAGGCCGCCATGACTGAATTCAACCAGCCCGACATCGGGCCCTACCGCCAGCGCTTTTCGCAGATCTCGACCATGATGCGCCTGCCGCATGTCGAAGACGTCGCCGGGCTCGACATCGCCTTCGTCGGCGTGCCGTTCGACATGGGCGTCTTCTTCCGTCCCGGCGCGCGCGCCGGGCCATCGCAGATCCGCGAGATGTCGCGCATGCTGCGCAACGTGCATACGGCGAGCCACGTCGCGCCGTTCGAGATGTGCCAGGTCGCCGACGCGGGCGATGCGCCGGTCAACCCGATGAACGTCGAGGGCACGATCGCGCGCATCACCGAGCACTATGCCGATATCGCCGCCAAGGGCGTCGTGCCGATCTCGATGGGCGGCGACCACACCATTCCGGTGCCGATCCTGCGCGGCCTGAAACAGGGCGGCGCGATCGACGCGCCGGTCGGCATGATCCACGTCGACGCCCACGCCGACGTGCTCCAGACCGGCGCCGCCTTCGACGGCTACGAGGTCAACCACGGCACCTTCGTGCGGCTCGCCATCGAGGAGGGCCTGGTCGACGCCGCGCGCACCGTGCAGATCGGCCTGCGCGGCACGCAGTATACGCCCGACGCCAACGACTTCGCGAAAGACGCCGGCTGCCGCATGATCTACCAGTACGAGTTCGACGAGATTGGCGTCGACGCGGTGATCGCCGAGATCCGCCGCGTCGTCGGCGACGGCCCGGTCTATTTCACCATCGACGTCGACGGGCTCGACCCGACCTGCTGCCCGGGCACCGGCCATCCCGAGCCGGGCGGCATCACCATGCGCGAGATGAACGCGATCATGCGCGGCGTGCGCGGCATCGACATGATCGGCGGCGACGTCTGCGAGATCTCGCCGCCGCATGATGCGAGCGGCATGACCGCGCTTAACGCCGCTCATCTGCTGTTCGACATGCTGTGCCACGCGGCCGAGGCGCTAGTGTCCCGATTCCGAAGTTCGCATGATTTTCGCCTGCTGTTCAGCGATTTCGATTGTTCGGAGGCAGAAGCGCTGGATGGCGCCGAGGATGTCATCGGCGGATTTGGTCCATTTGAAGGGTTTGGGGTTCTGGTTTGTCGTGTCGATGTAGTCGAGGATGGTGCGCTCCAACTCCTTGGTGGAGCGATGGACGCCGCGCCTGATCTGCTTGTCGGTCAGCAGCCCGAACCAGCGCTCGACCTGGTTCAGCCAGGAGGCGCTGGTGGGTGTGAAATGGGCCTGCCAGCGCGGCCGTTTGGCGAACCAGTCGCGGATCGCCTTGGTCTTGTGGGTCCCGTAGTTGTCCATGACGATGTGGATGTCGAGATCAGCAGGGACGTTCGCCTCGACGAGGTCGAGGAATTTGCGGAACTCTCGGGCCCGATGGCGCGGGAAACATTTGCCGATGATCTCTCCCGTGGCGATGTCGAGGGCCGCGAAGAGAGAGGTCGTGCCGTGGCGCTTGTAGTCGTGGCTGCGCCGCTCCGCCTGCCCGGGGCGCATCGGCAAGAGGGGCTGGGAACGGTCCAGGGCCTGGATCTGGCTCTTTTCGTCGACACAGAGAACCAGGGCACGATCCGGCGGCGCCAAATACAGACCGACGATGTCGCGGACCTTCTCCACGAAGAAGGGATCGCTCGACAGCTTGAAGGTCTCCGAGCGATGCGGCTGCAAGCCGAAGGCCCGCCAGATGAGCTATAGCTGAATCTTGACGGGGCGGTAAAAAGTCGATTCCTCATGAGAGTCGGCTGGATTATAATTGTGCATGTTTACTTTACGCGACCGACGGACTGGGGAATTGTTTGATCGCTGGTCCGATTTCGGGGACAAACGTCGGCGCCTGATGGAGCAATCCTGGGCCGGGGTTTTTCGGAACCATCTGCTTGTCGAACTTCCGGTTGACGATCTTTGCCGTCACCTTGATGAACGCATGGGCCGACCATCGAAGGATCTACACGTTGTCATCGGGGTCTTGCTTTTGCAGCAGCTGCACGATCTGAGCGATGCAGAGACCGTCGAGGCCCTGGCCTTCAATATGGCGTGGCACTATGCCTTGGACGTGCGCAGCGAAGCGGACAGCTATTTCTGTGAGAAAACCCTGCGCAACTATCGCCGTCTGTTTATCGAACAAGGTCTCGATGAATTGCTGTTCCGGTGTTTGACGGATCGGCTGGTGCAGGGGTTCTCTGTCGATACCAGCCACCAACGCATGGATTCGACGGCCCTTCGTTCGGCAATGCGGGCGCTGACACGACTTGGTATCGTTGTTGAGAGCATCTCGAAGTTTGCCCGTGAGCTTGAGCGATATCATCCCGGTCTGCACGAGCAGATCAGCAAGGAGGTGATCCGCCGCTATGTCGATCGCGAGGGTAATGGCGCGTTCGCGAATACGGCGCCGAGTGTTTCAAAACGGCGCCTCGGCGAAGCGGGTCAGTATCTCCTAGCCCTGGTGCTGCAATTCCGTGACACGGCGGCGGCAAAGCTTTTCAGTTTTGCGATCCTGGAGAGGGTTCTGCGCGATCAGTTCGAGATCGTTGATGATGAGTATGGCGATCGTGACGCAACGCGCGCCGCGATTCGAGATCCAAAGGATGTGCCGTGCGATACCGTCGGCAATCCGGCCGACCCGGACGCGAGCTACAACGCGCACAAGGGTCAAGGATACATGGCGCAGATCGTCGAAACCTATTGTGAAGATGTCAGTAACGAGGCGGTTGCCGCGACACCGGACCTCATCACCCACGTGGAGGTCCACAAGATGACGGTGCATGACGGCCATCGCTTAGCCGATGCGCTGGATGATCTGAGCGAGCGCGCGCTGACGCCGGCGGTGATGCTGGGTGATTCACATTACGGTTCCAGTGACAACATGGCTCTGACGCGCGAACAGAACATCAATCTCGTGGCGCCCGCACGACCGCCGAAAGGCGCCGTCTCGGGACGGTTGACGTTGGAGGATTTCACTCTCAACGAAGAAGGCTTGGTCTTGCGCTGTCCCAATAACGTCGAACCGGTTTCAGCCTCGCTCGCCAAAGCCAAGCTGCAGGCCCGTTTCGACCTCTCCATCTGCCAAAAATGTCCCGATATACTGCGATGTCCCGTGCAGGCGGCCAAGCGTGACGGCCAATTTTCCCGCTTTCAATATACCCCGGCCAGGGCTGCCAACCAAAAGCGCCGGCTTTATGAACAAAGCGATGCCTTCCGCGACGTCTACAGATGGCGGGCCGGCATAGAAGCGACCATGTCGCGATTAAAGTACCAGATGAACCTGGCTCACCTACGCATTCGCGGCATGCCGGCCATGCGCTACGTGGTCAATCTGCGTGCCCTCGGCCTCAATATCCGACGCTGCGCGGCAATCGCACCATAAAAAACGAAGCCAAGGAGAAGCCAAGGGTAGGTAATATCAGGTTTTATCCACCAGCAACGCGGAGACAGGCAAATATTCTTCACCGAACCGCAAAGACCTGTACAAGCACGCCATCGGCCAACAACTTTTTACCGCCCCGTCGAATCTTGGTGATGGAGAATGAAGGCGGCGTATCCTGGCGTTGATGAAGACGCCAATTTTCCGAAGAAAGGGATACGCCATGAAAGACGATACAGTTGTTGCGTTGCGCCAGCCAGAGTCATTTTCCGACGATCCGCTGACGGAGATATTGCGCGCCGGCGCCCGGCAGTTGCTTGGCCAGGCGATTGAAGCGGAAGTTGCCGCCCATATTGAAGCCCATGCCGATTTGACCGACGCTTCGGGCCGGCGCCGTATTGTCCGTCACGGGCACATGCCGGAACGCGAGGTTCAGACCGGGATCGGAGCTGTGACGGTGAAGCGGCCAAGAGTGCGAGACCGAGATCCACAGGCCACGGGCGGGCGCATCCGTTTCACGTCATCGATCCTGCCGCCTTATCTCAGGCGCGCCAAGTCGGTCGAGGCGCTTCTGCCCTGGCTTTATCTGAAGGGCATCTCCAGCGGCGACTTTTCGGAGGCCCTGGCGGCGCTGCTGGGACCGGACGCGCCGGGCCTGACGGCCAGCACCATTGGCCGGCTGAAAGCGGTCTGGTGGGACGAATACGAAGCCTGGCAAAAGCGCGACCTTTCGGCTCGGCGCTACGTCTATTTTTGGGCCGACGGGGTCTACTTCTCGCCTCGCATGGACCATGACAAACAGTGTGTTCTGGTGATCATCGGCGCCGACGCCATGGGCAACAAGGACATCGTCGGCATGGTCGACGGTTATCGAGAGAGCGCGCAAAGCTGGAAGGAACTGCTGCTTGATCTCAAGCGCCGGGGCTTGGAGACCGGCCCCGAGTTGGCCGTCGGCGACGGCGCCTTGGGCTTCTGGAAGGCGCTACGCGAGGTTTACGGAGAGACCAGGGTGCAGCGTTGCTGGGTCCACAAGACCGCCAACGTGCTCAACCAGATGCCCAAATCCCTGCAGGCCAAAGCCAAGGGCCATCTGCACGACATCTGGATGGCCGAGACTAGGGCCGACGCCGAAGCCGCCTTCGACTTCTTCATCGCAGCCTACGGCGCAAAATACCACAAGGCCGCAGAGCGCCTGGTCAAGGACCGTGAACGCCTGCTGAGCTTCTACGACTTCCCGGCCGAGCACTGGAAGCACATCCGCACCACCAACCCCATCGAAAGCACCTTCGCCACGGTGCGCCTGAGGACCGTGAAGACCAAGGGGTGCCTGAGCCGCAAGACGGCGCTCGCCATGGCCTTCAAACTGATCTTGAGTGCCAGGCGGAAATGGCGGAAGCTGGACGGATCAAATCAACTCGCCGAACTCGTCGAAGGAGTGCCGTTCAAGGACGGAATCAAGATAACCAAACACGCCGCCTGATAGCTCCGTCACCAACTTTCGGACATAGCTCCCGCCAGATGCGATGAATGGTCGAGGGCGCGTGGCCGCTCGCCCGCGCCATCGAGCGAAGGCTCCAATGGGTCGCGTCCGGCGGCGTCTCTTCCAGCGTCAGCCGGACCGCTTCCGCGATGGCGTCATCGCCGATTTGACGCGGCGCGCCGGGGCGGGGTTCGTCGTACAGACCGTCGAGGCCCTCCGCCGCATAGCGGCGACGCCACTTGCCCACGGTGTCCGCGCTCGCCTCGAGACGAACGGCGATCTCCTTGTTCTCCAACCCTTCCGCCGCCGCCAAGACGATCCGAGCCCGCCGCGCAAGCCCCTGCGACGTCTTGCGACGACGAGACAGCGCCTCCAATTCGGCGCGCTCGTCATCGCTCAAAGAGATCGTCACCGCCACTCTCGCCATCAATCGCGCCTCCTAAAAACAAATAGAGACATAATCATATCAATTTATCGATCAGGACACTAGTCCGCCGCCGAAAGGAGCGGGCGACGCCATGACGATTACCCTGAGCCTCGCCGAGGTCGACACGCTGACGATGCGCGCGCTGACCGCGTGCAACACGCGCGAGGACAACGCGCGCTCGGTCACCGACTCGGTCGTCGCGTCCGAGGCCGACGGCATCCACAGCCACGGCCTGGCGCGCCTGCCGACCTATTGCGCGCACGCCAGATGCGGCAAGATCGACGGCCAGGCGACGCCGCGTTGCGAACGTTCCGGCCCTGCCGCGCTCATGGTCGACGTCTGCGACGGCTTCGCCCATCCCGCCATCGAACTGGGCTTCGCCGATCTGGTGCCGCTCGCCAAGGAGACCGGCGTCGCCGCCATGGCGGTAACCAACTCGTACAACTGCGGCGTCGTCGGCTATCACGTCGAACGCCTCGCGAGCGACGGCCTGGTCGCGCTCGGTTACGTCAACGCGCCGGCCTCGATCGCGCCCTGGGGCGGCGCGAAACCGGTCTTCGGCACCAATCCGATCGCCTTCGCGGCGCCGCGCGGGGCGGGCCCGCCCTTGGTGATAGACCAATCGTCGAGCGTGGTGGCCAGGAGCGAGGTCATCGGCCACGCCCAGAACGGCGAGCCGATCCCCGAGGGCTGGGCGCTCGACGCGCACGGCCAGCCGACGACCGACGCATCCGCGGCGCTCGCCGGCTCGATGGTGCCGCTGGGCGGCTACAAGGGCGCCGGGCTGGCGCTGATCATGGAGGTCATGGCGGCGGCGATGACCGGCGCGAACTTCGCCTATCAGGCGTCGTCGTTCGCCGACAACGAGGGCGGCTCGCCGCGCACCGGGCAGTTCTTCATCGCGCTCGATCCCGGCCGCTTCGCCGGCCCCGGCTTCGGCGCCCGGCTCGACGAGCTGCTCACGCGAATGACCGCCGAGCCGGGCACCAGACTGCCCGGGGCGCGTCGCGTCGCCGCGCGCGAGCGCACGGCGCGGGACGGCGTCACGATCAGAAAAACGTTGCATGACAAACTGTTAGCCTACGCCGAGGGCTGATCGGACCGGTAATACCAACGGCGCAAAATTCTGACTCGCAAGGGATTCCCTTTTTGGGCTGGATGTGATTCAAGGCTGGCGAAGGAGATTCGCCATGTCAGTATGCATTGCTCTTCGGGACGACTACGACAGCATTGAGCTCCGGTGTTTGGCCAAGCACAGTCGCGATCCCCGCCAAGTTCGCCGGCTTTTGGCCTTGGCGGCGGTTTACGACGGCATGAGCCGAGCGGAAGCCGCTAAGGTCGGCGGCATGGATCGCCAGACGCTGAGAGACTGGGCGCACCGCTTCAACGATGAAGGGGCAGACGGCTTGAAGAACCGTCCCGGTGCGGGCCGCCCCCGGCTCTTGACCGACGAGCAGATGGGCGAACTGTCGGTGATCGTCGAAACGGGCCCCGATCCAGAGATTGACGGTGTGGTTCGCTGGCGGCGGGTTGACCTGAAACGGGTGATCGAAGAACGCTTTGGCGTGATCTATAGCGAGCGGGCGATCTCCGACCTTCTCGTCGCGCTGTCCTTCTCCCACATCAGCGCCCGGCCGCAGCACCCCAAGCAGGACCAGCGGGTGATCGAGGCGTTCAAAAAAACTTCCCCCGCACGCTCGCTGCCCACCTAGCCGGTCTGCCCAAGACCAAGCGGGTCGAGATCTGGTTCCAAGACGAGGCCAGGCTGGGACAGAAGAACGGGCGTGTGCGCATTTGGGCGAAGAAGGGAACAAGGCCACGCCTGCCCGCCGATCAGCGCTACACGAACGCCTACCTCTTTGGCGCAATCTGTCCCATGGGAGCCAAGGGTGCCGCTCTCATGCTCCCCTTCGCCAACACAGCCGCCATGCAGATGCATCTCGACGAGATCAGCTGCAACGTCGCCGCCAAGGCCCATGGCGTCGTCCTGATGGACCGCGCCGGGTGGCACAGCACCGACCAGCTCAAGGTCCCCAAGAACCTCACCATCATCCTGCTGCCATCGCGCTCGCCCGAGCTGAACCCGGTCGAGAACATCTGGCAATACCTCCGCCAGAATTGGCTCTCTAACCGCGTCTTCGAAGATTACGACGCCATCATCGAGGCCGGTTGCCAAGCCTGGAACAAACTAATCGACCAGCCCGAGACGATCATGTCCATCGGAATGAGAGATTGGGCGATTTCAGGTCAATAATTAGTGCCGTTGGTATAAGTTCGCGACATATCACCCGTTCGGATGATGACGGCTGCCGTGAGCCGCCCGATAATGGCCCGAGATTCAGCGTGGCGAAGGGCGCAACGCGGGCACGAGGGCTTGGCGATGGATCAGACGGTCACGAAGATCAATCCGGCGCGGCGCTTGGCGCTGCACCCCGGCACCGGCGCGAGCAACATGATCCCGGACGATGTCTGGGCGGTCTTCGCGCGCTTCATGCTCGACCGCAAGACCGGCAACATCAAGCTCAACATCAAGGACGGCCGAATCCTCGGCTACCACGTCGAGGAAATCTGCAAGGTCAGATAACAGAAACGGACACGCGACGACGCGAGGCCCCGCTCCCCCGAGCGGGGCTTTTCGATGCGGGCGGCATGACAAGAAAAGAGCGACCCCCGAAGGGGCCGCTCAGGGTCTCGAATTGTTACCCGACGTCTGCGTGATTACAACGTTTCGTCATGGTCCGGATTGTCCTGCAGAGGCAGGGGATAGAACCGAACCTGGGCGTTGAACAGCTTGTCGGTATCGACGCCGAGCAGCAGGTTGACGAACTCCGACAGGTGGAAGATGAACACCGGGTCGTTGGTGAAGTCGCGGCACTCGGGCAGCTTCTCGCACAGCTCGGCGTCCGCTCCCGACAACGTATCGCCGACAGTGATCGTCTTGCAGGTCTCGGCGGTCTCGCAGATGCCGTCGCCGTCGTTATCGTCATCCTCCGCCGTCAGGTCCTCGACCTCGACCGAGAAGGAGACGCCCTCGACCAACGCCGGGCAGACGAATGCGGTATCGTCGTCGTTGATCTCACTCTTCTGGCAGAACGCGTAGCCGGTCGCGGTGGGAGTATCGTCGTCTGGGCAATCGTCGACCGCGACGACCGTGCCGCCATCGTTGGTCGCACCCGCGCAGCACACGACGCGGTCGATCGGGGTGATGTCATCGGTCCCGTCGTTGTTGGTGTCGCCCGATGTGAAGTCAGCGCAGATGTTCTCGCAGGTCTCACCGCCGTCGCAGATGCCGTCCTCGTTGCCGTCGACGCCAGCCACCTCCTTGATGCAGAACAGGTCGATGTCGGCGTCGTTGATGAAGCAGATGCGGCCGTCGAAGTTGAACAGGTCCGAAATGTCGGTCGCCTTCTTGGCACCCTTGCCCGGCTTCGTCGTATCGAAGCGGTTGGCCGGCAGGCCCGCCGAGTCGAAGGTGCCTTCGCTGGTCAACAGTCCTAGCAGAACGAGGTCGTTGCCGAACTCATCCTCGACCAATTGGATGCCGCCCTCATCGACGAAGAAGTCTATGTCCGGTCCGCCGCCGTCGGCCGGCTTGCCGAGGACGCGCAGGAAGACCGCGTAGCCTTCGGAGTCCTTGGGCAGCAGGACCTCGGCCGGGTCGCCGTCGCCGGTTCCGGGAAAGTCCGGAAACGCTTCGGCGCACCAGTCGGTGACCTGGAGCTCGGTCGCGCCGGGATTCTTCTTCGGCCCGCCGCGCCCGGACTGGATCAGGATCGAGACCGGCGCGTCGTTGTTAGTGGTATCGCGCTGGAAGTTGACCACGTTGCCGAAGAATTCGATGGTGGTCGCCTCGCAGGCATCGAGTTCCGGACAGGACTTCACGAGATCGCCGACCGTGTGAGAACCGTCAATGTCCGTGGTGATACGTTCGAAGAACTGCGGCGCCGGACAGGCGAAATCGTCCTTCTTGCCGTGCAGGATGAGGTTGAAATGCGGGCCGCTCGGAAACCCGTTGCCGAGGTATTCCAAGACACCGTCGTTGTTCTTGATTGGCTTGCCCGCGTTGCTGGTGCCGGCCCAAAGCGCCGTCGCGGTCACGAGCATCGCCGTGAGAAAGAATCTCTTCAAATCGTGCCTCCTGTTGCGCGCGTCGTGTGGTTGCTGTTTTCTTGGTTGTTACGCCAACCTTGCATTCCCCAAACACGCGACACGCCGCTAGTGTCGCATAAATTCGTGGCAGTCTCCCGACCAAACTCGGGGTTTTTCCCTGCCCGGCCAATCGGTTCCGGGGCGGGACCCAATGTTCGGTCGTGGCGCGGCCCACGTCACCGCCGAATCAAAAAGAGCCCCGTTCCGAAGAACGAGGCTCGGTATATCCGATAACCTATTCGGTCATTTCAACAAACGAGCCTCCCAGACGTGATAGCCGAAGCTCATTCTTTGTTGTAGATATCTGTCTCACAAAGCGGCCGTTTCGTCAAGGTAAACCGGCCTCGGCGAGCCTCGAAATAGGGCGGTGGCCGCCGGCAGCGGCGTCAGCTCTCGTCGGCGGGCGGCGGCGGTTCGGCCGGCCGGCCTTGGCGCCAGGCCAGGATCTCGAAGGGTCGCGCGCCACGCGGTGTCAGGCGCAAGACGGCCTCGCGCACGAAGACCGCGCCCCGGCCGCCGAGCGCCTCGACGCGGATCGTGACGACCCGGCCGCGCGAGCGCGCGACATAGCTCTTGAGGCCGACGATCGTCGTCGCGCCCTGGGTGGCGTCGTCCTCGGCGGCGGTCGCGCGGCTGTCGAGAAGGGTCTCGATGTCGGCATCGGTAATGCCGGGAATCGCGCTCAGCACCACCGCCGATGCCTTCGACGGGTCGATCCGGCCGCCGCGCCCGGCGTGGACCGTCAGATGCGGCGCCGCCAGCTCGTAGAGCGCACGGGTCATGCCGAGCACCTGCTCGAGTTCGGCGACCGTCGCGAACGCCGCGTCCTTGGCCTCCCAGGCGAGCCCCGCGGCGCGGTAGTCGTCGTCTTCGGCGCCATCGGCGCGCGCGACGTCGTCGGCGTCGCGGAAGTCGGCGATGGCGTGGACTAGCAGGCGCGCATGCTCGGGCTCGGCGCCGAGCGCGAGGAACAGGCCCTCGACCATGTCGTCGGGCGCGCGGTTGAGATCGACCTTGCCGGCCTCGTCGAAAATGCTGATGGCGACCTCGCCGCCGCCGAAGGCCCACGGATAGAGCCGGCCGTCGCTCTGCCAGCGCGCCTCCGGGTCGCGGTCCAGCAGGCCGATGACGGCGCGGTAGACGCCGGCGTCGGCGAGCGCGCGCGCCTCGGCGTTGCCGAGCAGGTTGCGTGCGACCTGCGTCTCGACGGTGGTGTCGCGCAGGAACCCGGCGGCCATCACCGACAGCAGCACCAAGACCCACAGCACCGCGACCAGCGCAACGCCACGCGGTCGGGTGGCGGGTGGCGGCGTGGCGCTATTGCGTTTCGTCCGACCGCGGCTCGTCGTCATCTTCGCTCTCGGCCTCGGGCTCGGCCGGCTCCGGTTGCTGTGTCGTGCGCTTTTTCCGGCGCTTCGGCCGCGTCGCGTCGGTCAGCTTGAGCACTTCGGTCGCGTCGCCCTGGCTAAGCGTCATGGTGTCGGGCTCGATGGCGACGACCAGCCAGCCGTCGACGCGCTGGCCGACGACCAGCCTGAGAAAATCGCCGCCCCTGCGCCGCGTCACCAGGGCGACACGCTCGTCCGACGAGGTGACGATCCCCAACAGGTTGAACAGGTTGCGCTGGGCTCCGACAGTGGGTTCCGCCTCGACTTCGACCTCCTCCGGCTCGGGCGGTCGGCGCGTCGCCATGAACAGCGGCCGGGCGACCGTCTCGGAGAAGTCGCCGATCGGCGGCAGCTCGGTGGGCGCCTCGGGCGCATCCACGGCGGCGGCCGGCGGCGCCGGCGCGGCGTCGGCGTCGATCGCGATCGGGCCCGCCTCGAGCGTGCGCCAGACGTGATAGCCGAGCGCCAGGCAGAGCGCGATGAGCAGCAGCGACGGCCGCCGTCGTGTCTTGCGCCCGCTCATGACCCGTCGATCCGCATGTAGCCGAAGACGTCGAAGCGCACCTGCAGGATGCCTTGGTTCTTGTTCTTGCGGCGCGAACGCCGCTTGGGTCCGCGCAGGTCGAGCCGGTCGAGGAACAGGTAGGGCGTCGCCGTTTCGAGCGCGTGAAAGACCGCCTGGGCGGCCTCGGTGTCGGCCATCATGGTCACCCGCACGGCGACCTTGCGAAAGGTCTCGCCGTCTTCGGCGGGCAGGATCTGCGTGCTCTTCAACTCGGCATCGTTGGCGTTGGCCAACGCCTTCAGCTTGTTCTGTATGCCGGCCGTGGCGAGCTCGACGCTGTCGCCCTCGATCAGCCGGCCCGCCGTCGATTGCGTCTCGCGCAGCGCGGCGAGTTGGGCCTCGAGCTGCTGGCGCTCGAGCGCGATGCGCATGTGGCGGCTCAGCAGGTCGCGCGACTGCTCGATGGTCCTGTCGTGTTCGGCGAAGCGCAGCTTGACCGGCTCGACGATGCCGGCCCATGCGCCGAGCGCCGCCGCCGCCAGTAGGACGAGGGCAAGCAGGCGGCTGACGGCGGGCGACAGGCCGTTCATGGCGCAACCTTGTCGGGTGCGATCCGGAACGACATGTTGAAGCGCTCCAGGCCGGTCCGCGGGTCCTGGGTGACCGACGACCGGAAGCGGGGCCCCTGCAACCTCGGCGACTTGTCGATCAGGCCGATCAGCGCCGAGGCGGTCGGCGCATAGCCGGCGATGCGCACCTCCTGGGCGGCGACCTTGAGCTCGAACAGCCAGGTGTCGTCGGGCAGGATGCGCGTCAGTTCGTCGAGCAGTGTCACGGCCGAAAACGCGTCGCGCCGCTGGCCGCCGAGGAACGCCCGTTCCTTGCGCAGGGCGTCGACCTCTTCGCGCAGACGGAGCGTCGCCTGCGCCTCGACCTTGGCGACCATGACCCGGGCCAAGAGCGCGTCGGCCGCCGTCTGGCGCCTGTCGAGCGGGATGTACACCGCGGCCGCGATCAGCCCGGCGGCGACCAGCGCGAGCAGCAGGTTGACCGGTGATGCGCCGGCGCCCGGGCCGGCGACGGTGCCGCCCGGCAGCAGGTTGACGCGGGGCGCCGCGTCGGCGTCGCGGTCGACGACGTCGACGATGTCGGGTGTCAGGCCCCAGCGCTCGGCGCGCGCGATGGCATCGTCGACGATGGTTCGCGGAATGACCGTCACCTCGACGGTCAGCCGCTTGGCCTCGGCGTCGCGGCCGATGACCTCGAAGTCAAAATAGACCTCGTCGGGGGTGAACGGCGTCTGGCGGTCGATCTGGAAATAGAGCGCTTCGCGCAGGTCGGGCTCGGCCGCCCAAGGCAGATCCAACCGGCGTCGCAACACGCGGTCGCCGGGCAGGCGCAGGACCACCGGGTTGCGGTTCGGCGCGCCGCGTCGCACCGCCTTGCGCACGGCCTTGCGTTGCGCCGCCTCGTCGATACCGTCGAGCTCGGCGCTGCCGATCTCGCGGCCGTGCTTGCCTCGGTTGAGCGTGGCGATGATCGAGCCGCCGGCCGGCGCGACGATCAGATACGCCGCGGCCGGGCGGAACAGCCGGCGCAGGCCTTCGGGCAGGCATTCGGCCAACGCGCCGAACCACCAGGCGAAGAAGCGCGGAATCAGACGGTGCGGGCGGGTCAGGGCGGTGTCCATGGGTGTTAAGCGCGATTTCAGTTCCCGGTCACTATATCAGGCCGCGGCGATGGCGGATAAGCCTGCCTCAGGGGACCATCGGCGCGACGATCAGCGGCGGCCAGGTGCGGCCATCGTCGTCGTCGAAGGAAATCTCGACGCGGACCAGCACCGGCAGCCCCCTCTTGCCCTCCCAGCGGTCGACCCATTCCGTGTCGCCGCCCTCGGCAGCGGCGCGCAGGTAGGCGAATTCGACCTCCGCGACGTCGTCGACCAGAACGCTTTCCTGGCCTTCGACGGGGCGCGCGCCGTCGTCGTCCTCGGATTGGTAGAGTTGCCAGGCCAGCATCAGCCGCTCGCGGCCGTCGTGTTCGTCGACGAACAGCGAAACGCGATAGAGGCCGCCCAGGGCGAGATGGGCGGGCAGGGGTGCGATCAGACGCATCCGCGTGCCATCGCCAGCGAAGCCGATGACCGATGACTGGTCGTCCTGGCGCGACGCGAGCGGCCGCGCCGCGGCGATCTGACGCCTGAGAAAGCGTTGCGCGACCTGGACGTCGGCGATGCGTTCGATGCGCGCGTCGCCGGCCTCCCAGGCGCGCGCGCCGAAGCGCAGGCCGCCGAGCATCAGCACCGAGATGAAGCCGAGCAGGACCAGCGCGACGAGCAGCTCGACCAGCGTGAAGCCGCCGGCGCGCCACTTGCGCGCACTATTCGGCGGGCGCCAGGCGCAGCGTGGTGAGTGTGACATCGCGTGGATCATCCCCATCGCCCCAGCTTACCGCGACGACGACCCGGAAGGCACGCCCGGCCGCCGCCTCGTCGTCGCTGTCGGGTATCTCGTACGGCTGCACGTCGAGGCGCCAGCGGAAGCGGCCGTCGAAGTCGCCCGACGTCTCGCCCGCCGCCAGCGGCGCCTCGACGCCGACCGCGGCGAGCATCGATTCGGCATACAGCGTCGCCGTCGTGTAGTCCTCGGCGACGCGCGCGTTGCGCAGCCCGGTCGAGAAAACCTGGATCAGCACGCCGAGCGCCACCGCCAGGATCACGAAGGCGACCAGCACCTCGATCAGCGTGAAACCACGCATCTGGCCCGTGGCGGCCATGGCTAATCCCTGATCGAGACGCGGCCGGTGAGCCAGTCGACGTCGACATGGTAATCACGCTCGTCCAGCGCGAGCGTCACGCGCCCGCCGGTCGAGCTGCCGTCGGAAAAGAAGCGGATCGTGCCGACGGTCTCGTCGCCGAGCTCGGACCGCGCGGTCTCCAAGGTGATGTCGAGCGCTTCGTCGAGCGACCGCGTCGCGCGCCCGTCGTCGACCGTGAAGCGATGGGCCGCGACGTCGAGCGTGAAGGCGACCTCGCGGTTGCGACTGATTGCCAGGCTGCGCGCCGTGCGCAAGCCGGCGGCGACGTCGTGAGCGGCGCTGGTCAGCGTGACGCCGGGCAGCGCGTTCGAGGCGTAGGGTGCGGCGATGACCAGCATCAGCGCCATGAAGGCGAGCACCACGATAAGCTCGATCAGGGTGAAGCCGCGCGGCGGCATGGCGGCTACCAGCTCACCAGGTCCTGGTCCTCGTCCTCGCCGCCCTCCTGACCGTCTGCGCCCAGCGAATAGATATCATAGTCGCCGTGCTCACCCGGGAACCGGTAAATGAAACGGTTGCCCCAGGGATCGTCGATCATCGCGCGCTTCTTGAGGTAGGGCCCGTTCCAACGCTCGGCGTCCGCCGGGCGCTCGAACAGCGCGTCCAGCCCCTGTTCCTCGGTCGGGTAACCGCCCGCGTCGAGGCGGTAGAGGTCGAGCGTGGCGCCGAGCTGCTGGACCTGGATCGCCGCGGTGTCCGACTTGGCGCCACCCAGATATTTGAGCACCTGCGGCACCGCGATCAGTGCGAGGAAGCTGAGGATTGCCAGCACGACCAGCAGCTCGAGCAGGGTGAAACCGCGCGACCGGCGGCGCGGGCGCCGGCCGGACGGCTGAACGACGGTGGCGGGTAGGGCCGCGGCGGAAACGATCATTACAAAGCCAGCTCGTTGACGCTGAGGAAGGCGACGAGAACCGAGCCTATGATAGCAGCAATCAACAATCCCAGGCCAATCGTCAACAATGGCACCAGAAGGCTCAGGAGTCGCTGGGTGGTCCGGCCGACCTCGCCGTCGAAGATGTCGGCGACCTTGGTGAGCATGGTCTCGAGTGCGCCGGTTTCCTCGCCGACGCGGACCAGCTGGACGGCGAGCGCGGGGAACGCGCCTGACGCCGCCATCGGCTCGGCCAGGCCCTTGCCCTCCTTGAGCCGGTCGGCGACGCCCTCGACCGCCGCGCCGATCACCGTGTTGCCCAGCGTGTCCTTGACGATGGTCAGCGCGCCCAACAGCGCGACGCCGTTGCCCAGCAGCGTGCCGAGCGTGCGCGCGAAACGCGCCACCTCGATCTTGCGGGTGAGGTCGCCGAACAACGGCAGACGCAGCATCATGCCGTCCCAGCGTCGCCGGAAGGCGGCATTGGCGAGCCGGCGGCGCACGAACAGGACCAGCGCGATGGCGACCAGCGCCATCAACCAGAACCAGCGCTCGAACACCTCGCCCACCGCGACCAGCACCCGCGTCGCGAGCGGCAGGGCCTCGCCGGCGTCATCGAACAGTGGCTTGAACTCGGGGATCACCAGGGTCAGCAGGACGATGATAGAAAGCCCGGCCATGACCAGCAGGATCACCGGATAGATCAGCGCCGAGCGCACGCTGTCGGTCAGCGCCTGCGACTTCTCGAGGAAGCCGGCGAGCCGCGCGAGCACGACATCGAGCGTGCCGCCGGCCTCGCCGGCCCGCACCATCGAGACGTAGAAGTCGGGGAACGTGCCGTCCTGGTCCGCCATGGCGTCGGCCAGCGTCACGCCGCCACGCACGCCGTCGAGGACGCGCACCAGAAGCTTCGCGACATTCTCCTTATCGGCCAGGCCGACCAGGATCTCGAGCGCGCGGTCGAGCGGCAGGCCGGCGCCGAGCATGGTGGCGAGCTCGCCGGTGACCAGCGCGACGACGCGGCGCGATACCTTGCGGTGGGTGCGAGTCTCGCATGGCAGTGATGTCTGCGGCTTGGTTCGTTGAGTTCAGGCAGCGATTGCCATGGCTGCTGCACGTGGACTGATGTTGTCGTTGGCCGGTGTGTCGGTTGCGCTGATCAGGGCCTTCCATGCCCGCTCGAAGCGGCCGGATTTGATCAGGGCGCGGAAGGTCAGAACAGCCTGTCCGCCGACGATCCGCCAGCGCATGCCGGAGCGCTTCATGCGCTGTGTCACCAGGGTCTTGTTGGCAGCTTCGACCACGCCTGAGCCGATGGCGATGCCCTCTTCCTTCAGGGCGTGGTAGCGCATGCGATGGCGATGCTTGCGGAAGAAGGCGAGTTCCCGCTCGGTCTCGGCCCGGTCCGGCGCAGCGGCGGCATCGCGAAGGTGGCGCAGCGCCCGGATCACCTTGGCGACGCCACGGGGATCGTGACGGAGGATCTCGCGGTACTTCTCGAACCAGCCGGGCGCCACGGCATGGTCGGACGCGGTTTGCAGATGTTCGCAAGCATGCTGTCAATGGCGGAGCAAAAAGGGACCACCTCGGCGGTGTAAGAAGGGACCGCTTGGCGGCTGCGGGCTTGTCCCCGTAGTCCACGGGAGGGCCCCGCGCGCGACGCGGCGTGCCCTCAACAGGCTGACGCGGCGGCGCGCGCGGGAGGGACCTGTGGGCCCACGGGGTCAAGCGTGGGCTGGGTGGTCGGTTCAGTTAGCAGTCGGGGTTTGACGCCTGCGGCTCTGGTTGAGCCTGTAGCTGTCACCGTTCATCTCGAGGATGTTGACGTGGTGGGTGAGGCGATCGAGGAGCGCGCCGGTGAGGCGCTCGGAGCCGAACACCTCGGTCCATTCGTCGAAGGGCAGATTGGTGGTGACCAGGGTCGAGCCCCGCTCGTAGCGTTGGCTGAACACCTCGAACAACAGCTCGGCGCCGGTCTTCGACAGCGGCACGAAGCCGAGTTCGTCGACGATCAGAAGCTTGTAGGTGGCGAGCTTCTTCTGGAACCTCAGCAGCTGCTTGTCATCGCGGGCCTCGATGAGTTCGTGGACCAGCGCGGCGGCGGTGATGAAGCCGACCGAGAGGCCCTTCTGGCAGGCCGCCAGGCCGAGACCGAGGGCGATGTGGGTCTTGCCGGTCCCACTGTTGCCGAGCGCGATGAGGTTCTCGCGGCGCTCGATGTACTCGCAGCGGGCCAGCTCCAGGACCAGCGCCTTGTTGAGCGAGGGGATGACCTTGAAGTCGAAGCTGTCGAGGCTCTTGACCACGGGGAAGCGCGCCGCCTTGATGCGCCGCTCGACCATGCGGCGCTCGCGGTCGATCAGCTCGAGCTCGGCGAGTCTCAACAGGTAGCGGACGTGATCGACGCCTTCCGAGGCGCACTGCCGGGCGATCTTGTCGTACTCGCGCAGGAAGGTCGGCAGCTTCAGCGTCTTGAGGTGGTGGGCGAGCAGCACTTGCGGTGTGTCGGTCATGCGCCGAGCCCCGACAGCAGGCTCATGTACGACTTGGCGGACGTCATCGCGACCCGGGCGCGCGGCAGATACGGATAGACGTCGAGGTTGAGCCTGGGCGGCCGCCGCTCGATGCGGCACAGTACCAGGTGCTTCACCGCATCAAAGCCGATTGCGCCGAGCCTGAGCGCGTCGCCGACCGCACCCTCGACCTCCTCGAGCCGGAAGGTCTCCAGTAGACGGAGCACCTGGACGTACTCGCGCTTGCCTGCCTTGCCCATACGAGCTTCGAGGAGCCGCCGCAGAGTGATGAAGGCCTCGGGCAGGTCCCAGCCCGCCAATGGCGCGGCCTGGTCGAGGGCGCCGATCTTCTGCTCGATCAAGGGCAGGTAATGCAGCGGGTCGAAGATCAGGTCCTCGCTGTCGTAGGACCGGCGGTGCCGGGCGATCACCTCGGCCCCGCAGCTGATCACCACCTCATCGACGTAGCCCCGGATGAGCACCTCACGGTGGCCGTAGGCCACGGGCACGGAATAGTCGTTGCTGCGGTAACGCACCAGCGACAGCGAACTCGCCCGTCCAGGGCGCTTATCGCAGGCATCATAGGGAGCAGGCGGCAATGGCAAGAGAACTTGACGATCCCGCTCGAGACGCTCGCCGATGGTCTCCTTGTGGCCCCGCAGCCGCGCCGCCTGGCGCCGGCGGCACTGTTCGGCGAGAGCATCGTTGAGGGCCGCGAAGCTCTCGGCACGCGGGACGGGGACCAGGAAGTTCCGCCGGATGAAGCCGACCAGTCCCTCGACCTTGCCCTTGTCGTTGCCCTTGCCCGGCCGGCCGAACCTGTCCTCGAACAGATAGTGGGACTGAAGCTCCGTGAAGACGCGCGTTCGCTGCCGCTTCCCATCGCCCAGGATCCGGGCAACCGCCAGCTTGGTGTTGTCGTACAGGATGGATCGGGGGACGCCGCCGAAGAAGGCAAACGCCGCGTTGTGGCCATCGCAGAATGCTTCGGTCGTCTCCGCCGGATAGGCCGCAACAAAGCAACCATCACTGTGGGGAAGGTCGAAGGCAAGGAAGTGGATCTTCCGTAACGCGCCGCCGATCACCGCCATCGCTTCGCCGAAGTCCGCCTGGGCGTGACCGGGGGAATGGGAGAGTGGCACGAACACCTCACGCGACCGAAGCCCCTGCTCACGAACGTAGTCCTTCACGATGGTGTAGCCGCCCGTGAAACCGTACTCGTCCCGGAGGCGGTCGAAGATGCGCTTCGCAGTGTGCCGTTGCTTGCGGTGGCTGGTCCGATCGTCTTCCAAGATCCGATCGATGATTCCCGTGAACGGACCCAGCTTTGGCCGCCTCGGCGGCGCGCTTCGGCGATACCCTGGCGGCACCGAGAACGACAGCATCTTACGGACCGTCTTGCGGTCTACACCAAACACCCGCGAGGCCTCGCGGGTGCTCATCCCCTCGACATGACACGCCCGCCGAACCCGTGCGTACAACTCCACCCGATACATCCCCCCCGCCTTCCAGTCAGAGCAACCCTGACAGAAGGCTATACGCGGTCCCATTTTGGTCCGCCGCAGCCGGATCGACCGGCCGCTTCAGTGGGGGATTATTGCTCTGCCGTTCTCATGCATCGGGGCGACAGGTTCCCACGTTCCACACAAGAGCCTGAACCAAGGTAACGCCGCCTTTATGCCGGACGCCATCTGGGCAGTAAGCAGGCTATCTCCCAGACTTCTCCCGGGCTAACGAAACCCACCCGGTTTTGACGACTTCTTTGCACTTTTCGACACGTCATCAGCGGTTCGCTTGCGCTCGTCTCCTTGGACCTCACCTGACCGGATATCGTCCAACCTTTTCCTCAACGCTCACCACCATCGCTCTTTACGACAGCAGCTTGAGGCGGTTTGAAGCCTGCTCCTGCAAGCCGACTTCGAGGGGCCATACCCTCATCTCCTGTGCAGCATGGCTGCTTAGGACTTGCCTAACTCATGGCTCCTCCTTCGCGCCTTCGTGGCGCACTCTCGTCCAAGTGCCACCGTTCGGTCGGTCGTGGCCGCCGACGTTGAATCCGCCGCGCATAGGCCCGACCGAATTTCAAGACCCATCTTCGAACTGTCTCATACGAGATGTCGAGACCACGCTCGGCAAGCAGGTCCTCAACGTCCCGATAGCTCAGCGTGAAACGGCAATAGAGCCAGACGGCATGCTGGATGATGATCGGCGGAAAGCAGTGACGATGGTACGATATCTTGCACATTCAGAGACGCTAAAGCACCGGCCGTGCCGAAGCCACGCTGTTAACGTGACAATGCCCCAGAGCCGCATAAATAACGTGTTTATTGGAGGTCGATACTGGAAACTGCGCCGTCGTGTCGCTCCTTCTCATCGACGTTGAAACAATCGAAGGAGCTTGAGGCTGCGTCCTTCAGCCTCATAGCATCTTGTAGCCAGGAGGAGACATTTGTCGGCACCTTTGACATCCCTAATCAGACCATTGGATGGTTGCGGATGGGATGCAGTTCTCCCGGCGGTGGAACAGTGGTACGGTTTCCCCAAATTTGGGGATTATCCGGGCAATGTCGGTTTAGATGAGTTCTCTATCGAACGTTCCTGAAAAATTTGATGACTTCCTACCCTGGCAGCCGCGAAGCGTCGCGCAGGCTCCAGACTGGCGCGCGGCTGGTCCGCGAGTGGAACGGCGTCAGCCACGTGGTCGAGGTGACCGAGGGCGGGTTGGTATGGAATGGCGACCGACACCGGTCGTTATCGGCAATCGCGCGCGCCATCACGCAAGCGATCCTCGACGGTCGCCAGCCCATCGAGCTGACGGCCAAACGGCTGAAACGGATATGCGATCTCCCCGTGTCGTGGGCGGAGCAGCGCCGGGTCCTGGGCTTCGCCTGATCGATCGACCAGTGCACCTCACAGTTCGGACGAAAAGTTATGGCGCTCGAAACCGGCCGCGAGAGACGGTCGGTGGACTTGGCCCAAAATTCGTGAGTTCGCGCGTCTCCCGGCCACGGTCGCCGGCGGTGTCCCGGCCGAACGCCCCGGAACCGCGGCGTTTCCGCCGCGCGGTCTCATGGACCTCGGTTTGCCGGGAAGCGGGTGGTGGAGCCGAGGGGAATCGAACCCCTGACCTCGACATTGCGAACGTCGCGCTCTCCCAACTGAGCTACGGCCCCACAGTACGCACAGGTTGCGCGCAGGTTTCGCGCTGGTTGCCCGCGGCTCGCGGGCGCGGCGATAATGTGGGCGATGCCAGCACTCTGTCAAGTCGCGCTTGGCGAATCGCGAGATCGGGGCTGCCGCGCGCCACGGAGTTGCGATATACTCCGCGCCGTCGCGCCGGGCGACCTTCCGAGACACTGTAAACGGCCCCCCCCATGACCGCGTTAGTACTGCTCATCGACACGGTGATCAATATCTACACCTGGGCCGTGATCGTTCATGTCGTGCTGAGCTGGCTGGTCGCCTTCCGCGTGGTCAACACGCAGAACCGCTTCGTCTATATGGTCGGCGATTTCCTCTATCGCATCACCGAGCCCGTGCTCCGGCCGATCCGCAGGATCCTGCCCAACCTGGGCGGCATCGATATCGCGCCGATCGTGCTGCTGTTGTTGCTGTTCTTCCTGCGCAACCTGGTGATCTGCGACATGTTCAGCGCCTGCTACTAGACGGACCCGCCTTGACGACGCGAACGGCCCCATACGACGCCGCGGCCGGCGGCCTGCGCGTTGCGCTCAAGGTGACGCCCAAGGCGGCGCGCGCCGCGATCGGCGGCCTCGGCGCTGACGCCGACGGCCGCGCCTACCTCAAGGTCACGGTCACCGCCGCGCCCGAACGTGGCAAGGCGAACGCCGCGGTGATCAAACTGCTGGCGCGCGCTTGGCGCCTTGCGCCATCGGCGCTCTCGATCACCGGCGGGGCGACGGCGCGCCGCAAGACGCTGCACGTCGCGGGCGATACACCGGAACTGTTGAAACGACTGAACGAATGGATCGAAACACACCATGTCTGATGCCGACATCATCGATGGAAAAGCCTTCGCGCAGGACTTGCGCGAACGCATCGGCCGCGAGGTCGCCCAACTCCAGGCGGCCGAGGGCATCATCCCCGGTCTCGCCGTGGTATTGGTCGGTGACGACCCGGCGAGCCATGTCTACGTGCGCAACAAGAACAAGGCGACGCTCGAGGCCGGCATGAACAGCTGGGAGCACCGCATGCCGGCGACCGCGTCGCACGACGCGGTGATGGCCAAGGTGCACGAGCTCAACGCCGACGACGCGGTCGACGGCATCCTCGTGCAGCTTCCGCTGCCCGCCCGGGTCGACGCGCTCGCCGTCCTCGACGCCATCGACCCGGACAAGGATGTCGACGGCTTTCACGTCATCAATGTCGGCCGGCTGTCGACCGGCCAGGACGCGCTGGTGCCGTGTACGCCGCTCGGCTGCTCGATGCTGCTCAAGGATCGCCTGGGCGACCTCAAGGGTATGGAGGCGGTCATCGTCGGACGCTCCAACATCGTCGGCAAGCCGATGGCGCAACTGCTGCTCACCGAGCACTGCACGGTGACCGTCGCGCATTCGCGGACCATTGATCTCCCATCTGTATGTCGCCGCGCGGACATCCTGATCGCCGCCGTCGGCCAGCCCAAGATGGTCGCCGGCGACTGGATCAAGCCGGGCGCCACGGTGATCGACGTCGGCATCAACCGCATCGAGCGCGACGGCAAGAACAAGCTGGTCGGCGACGTCGACTTCGAGGCGGCGCGGTGCGTCGCCGGCGCGATCACCCCGGTGCCCGGCGGCGTCGGGCCGATGACCATCGCCTGCCTGCTGAACAACACGCTGACCGCGGCCTGCCGCCGGCACGGCGTCGCGCGACCCGAGGCAATATGAAAGTGAAATGCCGATGATCGGCACGATCGGCGGCGTGGCGCTCGCGGCGGCGGTCTTCGTCGCGAGCCATATCGTGCTGTCGTCGACGCCGTTGCGCGGCGCGCTGGTCGGCGTGCTCGGCGCGGCGGGCTTTCGCGGTACTTATTCGGCGGTCGCGCTGGCAGCGCTGGTCTGGCTCGTCGCCGCCCACGGCGCCGCGCCCTATGTCGAGATCTGGGGCCCGAGCACCGCGACGCGCCATCTGTCGCTCGTCGTCATGCCGTTCGCCGCGGTCCTGCTGGTCGCCGGCGTCACCGTGCGCAACCCGGCGGGCATGATGGCGCCGGCGCCCGGCGGCGATCCCGCGCCCGGCATCCTCAAGGTGACGCGCCATCCGGTGATGTGGGCGATCGCGCTCTGGGCGCTCGCCCATATGGCGGCCAACGGCGACGCCGCCTCGCTCTTGCTGTTCGGCGCTCTGGCGTTGCTCGCGCTCGCCGGCATGCCGCTCATCGACCGGCGCAAGGCCGCGGAACTCGGCGCCGACTGGGGACCGATCCTGCTGACCACCTCGGTGCTGCCCTTCGCGGCGATGATCTCGGGCCGCGCCAGGTTCCGTTTCGCCGAGATCGGCGTCTGGCGTGTGCTCGCCGGCGTCGCGCTCTATCTCGCGCTGCTGCTGCTCCACGGCCCGGTAATCGGCCGCACCGCGCTGCCGGGGTAGGTTTTCGAACCACAGAGACACAGAGAAAAAATTTCAGTGGAAGAATTGATTGGCGCTTCGCGCCGGGGACGGCCTGATTCCGGGCGCTCCTCTGTGCCTCTGTGCCTCTGTGTCTCTGTGGTTCTTCTTTCTTTTCGCTGCCTCAGCCGCGCCGCGACTTGAGCAGCTTGAGTCTCAGCGCGTTGAGCTTGATGAAGCCTTCGGCGTCGGCCTGGTCGTAAACGTCGTCGGCCTCGAAGGTGACATGCGCCAGGCTGTAGAGCGTCTTCGGCGATGTCCGCCCGACGACCGAGACCGAGCCCTTGTAGAGCTTGAGCCGGACCGTGCCCTCGACGTGCTCCTGGCTCTTGTCGATCGCCGCCTGGAGCATCTCGCGCTCGGGCGCGAACCAGAAGCCGTTGTAGACCAGCTCGGCGTAACGCGGCATCAGCTCGTCCTTGAGGTGCGCGGCGCCGCGCTCGAGCGTGATGCTCTCGATGCCCCGGTGGGCGGCGTGCAGCACGGTGCCGCCCGGCGTCTCGTAGATGCCGCGCGACTTCATGCCGATGAAGCGGTTCTCGACCAGGTCGAGCCGGCCGACGCCGTTGGCGCCGCCGACCTCGTTGAGCCTAGTGAGCAGCGTCGCCGGGCTTAAGGCTTCGCCGTCGATCGATACCGCGTCGCCGGTCTCGAAGCCGACCTCGATGTAGGTTGGCGTATCGGGCGCGTCCTCGGGCGCGACGGTGCGCTGGTACACGTCGGCGCCGGCCTCCTCTGCCGGGTCCTCGAGCGCCTTGCCCTCGGAGGAGACGTGCAGCAGGTTGGCGTCGACCGAGAACGGCGCCTCGCCGCGCTTGTCCTTGGCGATCGGGATCTGGTGGCGCTCGGCGAAGTCGATCAGCTTGCTGCGCGAATCGAGGTCCCACTCGCGCCACGGCGCGATCACCCGGATGTCGGGGTTGAGCGCGTAGTAGCTGAGCTCGAAGCGCACCTGGTCGTTGCCCTTGCCGGTGGCGCCGTGGGCCACCGCGTCGGCGCCGGTCGCTTCCGCGATCTCGATCTGGCGCTTGGCGATCAGCGGCCGGGCGATCGAGGTGCCGAGCAGGTAGACGCCCTCGTAGAGCGCGTTGGCGCGGAACATCGGGAAGACGAAGTCGCGCACGAACTCCTCGCGCAGGTCCTCGACGAAGATCTCGGCGCAGCCCATCATTTCGGCCTTCTTGCGCGCCGGCTCGAGATCCTCGCCCTGGCCGATGTCGGCGGTATAGGCGACCACCTCGCAGCCGTAGGCGATCTGCAGCCATTTGAGAATGACCGAGGTATCGAGCCCGCCCGAATAGGCGAGCACGACCTTTTTCACGTCGGATGTCATGGCACCCTCCCCCGTCGCGCCGAAGCCGCGCAGTATAGGCATCGCGCGGACGGCGGCAAGCGATGTCAGAAAAGCGACGGTCGAACCACAGGGCCGCGGTGTTTGTAGAGGCGGGTTTGAAACCCGCCCCTACGACGGACGTCTCTGTGTCTCTGTGGTCAATCGATCGTCGCTACGCCCTCACGGGTGCAGGGCGGGATTTGCGGGCGCGGACGCTGGCCGATTTGAGCTGGCCGCAGGCGGCTTGTATGTCGCGGCCGCGCGGCGTGCGCACGGGCGCGGCGTAGCCGGCGGCGTTGACGATCCTGGCGAAGGCTTTCATGGCCGCGTCGGTCGAGCATTCGTACGGCGCGCCGGGCCAGGCGTTGAACGGGATCAGGTTGACCTTGGCCGGGATGCCGGCGAGCAGCTTGACCAGGGCGCGGGCGTCGGCGGTCGAATCGTTGACGCCCTTGAGCATGACGTATTCGAAGGTGATGCGCCGGGTGTTGCCGCCGGTCGGATAACTTCGGCACGCATCCAAGAGCGCGGCGATCGGGTATTTGCGGTTGAGCGGCACCAAATCGTCGCGCATCTCGTCGGTCACCGCGTGCAGCGAGACCGCGAGATTGACGCCGAGTTCGGCGCCGCAGCGCTCGATCAGCGGCACCACGCCCGAGGTCGAGAGCGTGATGCGCCGCTTCGAGATCGCGATGCCTTCCGCGTCGCCGACGATCTTGAGCGCCTGGGCGATGGCCTCGAAGTTGTACAACGGCTCGCCCATGCCCATGACGACGATGTTCGACAGCATGCGTCCTTCGGCTGGCGACGGCCATTCGCCGAGCGCGTCGCGCGCCAGCATGACCTGGCCGACGATCTCGCCGGCCGCCAGGTTGCGCACCAGGCCTTGCGTACCGGTGTAGCAAAAGCGGCAACTCAGCGTGCAGCCGACCTGCGAGGAGATGCACAGCGCGCCGCGTCCGTCCTCGGGGATGTGAACGCATTCGATCTCGTGGCCGTCGACCATCCTGAGCAGCCACTTGCGCGTCCCGTCGACCGACGTCTCGACGCGCGACACCTTGGGCCGGGCGATCACGAAACGCTCGGCGAAGGCCTCGCGCGAGCGCTTGGCGAGGTTGGTCATGGCCTCAAAGTCGGTGACGCCCCGGTAGTAGATCCAGTGCCACAGCTGCTTGGCGCGGTAGGGCTTCTCGTCGAGCGCCTCCATTTCGGCGGCGAGTTCCTCGCGGTCGAGGCCGACGAGATCGAGGCGCCCGTCGCCGAGCACCTGCTCGGGCGGCGCGAAGGCCTTGGGTGACGCGATCATGGCCCGCTAGATATACGCCGCGCGGGTGCTTTGGCAAGCGTGCGCCGACGACTCATTACTTCCAGCCCGCGCCAATCTTGATTCCAACAAGAGGGCGGGCCGCCGACCGTTCGGACAATCCTTGTGGGATAAAGAATGGCCTTGTGGGATCAAGAATGGCCTTGTGGGATCAAGATTGGCCTTGTGGGATAAAGATTGGCCTTGTGGGATAAAGATTGGCATGCGCGGCGACTGAGCGCAGGTCACCTTAGCGTGAGTCAAAGATGACCGCACAAAAAGTGACCGCACCAAATATCTACAGCCCGCAGGCCTTGCCGATGGTGTTGTGGGCGGCGGTGAAGCCGGCGAGCGAATAGGTGTCGGTGGTCGCCGTGCCGCGCGACGAGGTGCCCTTGATGACCATCGTCGAGCCGGCGCGCATCGCCTTGACCAGCGCCACATCGTCGGCCGCGCTCGATGCCCAGGCGGTGTTGCCGTGGACGAACAGCGTGAACGCGGCGCCGCCGATGGCGATCGTGACCTGACTGTCTTCCTTGTAGGTGTAGCCGGTGTGCACACTGACCACGTTGAGCGCCTTGGTCGCCGGACGGTGGCTGACCATGGCGTAGATCTTGCCGCGCTGGGTGTATTTGCCCTCGTCCTTGGTCGGCGTACTCGCCATGTAGCAGAGGTTCTTGCCGCCCTGCTGAGTGCGGTAGGCGGTCCATTTCTTGAATTGGCCGAGGCTGTCGACCTGCTGGGCGTGGGCAGGCGCGGCGATTGACACCAGCACGAGGGGCGCGAGGGCGAGGAGCAGGGTTCGGATCATCATCATGTCAAGAAAATTAACCGGCTCGACCGCCCATGCCAAGCCCTCCTGTGGTGCCGGTCGTCGCCAACGGCGCGATTATCCGCGCCCGCGGTAGGGCGCGACGCCGGTATCGGGCAGCCACAGCCCCTCGGGCGGCTCGGCCGTCTGGTAGAAGACATCGATCGGCATGCCGCCGCGCGGGTACCAATAGCCGCCGATGCGCAGCCAGACCGGCGCGATCTCGTCGACCAGACGGCGCGCGATGGCCACCGTGGTTGCCTCGTGGAGGGCGCCGTGGTTGCGGAACGAGCCGAGGTAGAGCTTGAGCGACTTGCTCTCGACGATCGCCGCATCGGGCACGTAGTCGATCACCAGATGGGCGAAATCGGGCTGGCCGGTGACCGGGCAGAGGCAGGTGAACTCGGGCGCCGTGAAGCGCACCACATAGGTCTCGTCGGGCCGCGGGTTGGCGACCTTCTCGATGACCGCCTCGTCGGGCGAGGCCGGCAGCGCACTCGTGCCGCCGAGCTGGCCGAGGCCCCGGTATGGCGCGTCGTCGTCGGACATGGCGCTGTTGTCGCCGCCGCGCGTGCGTCCGTCAAGGGTATTTGGTTTCCGGCCACCTTCGGTGACCTGCGCTCAATCGTCGCGCAGGCCAACCTTATGGGATAAAGGCCGGCCGAACGGTCGGCGGCCCCCCCCCCCCCCCTCTTGTTGGAAATAGGATTGGCGCGGGCTGGTAGAATGTGACCGGTTCTATTCGATCGGAGTATGCCTTCAGACCTCGAGCGGTGGGCGGCGTTGGGCCCAGGGGGCGGCTTTCTCGAGCTGGCCGGCGAGGCGCAACAGTGTCGCCTCGTCGCCGAAGCGGCCGACGAACTGGGCGCCGATCGGCAGGCCCGTCTGCGACCAGTAGAGCGGCACCGACATGGCCGGCGCGCCGGTCGCGTTCGACAGCGGCGGGAAGGACGCGAAGGCGCTGCTCTCGGCGATATAGGCGTCGACGTCGTCGCTCATCGTGTCGAGCACGCCGAGCGGCAGCGGCGGCTTGGCCATGCACGGCGTCAACAGCACGTCGTAATCGAGCATGAAGCGCGCGACCTGGCGGCCGACCCGGTGGATCGTTGCGACCGCGGCGGTGTAGTCGGCGCCGCTGACGCTGGCGCCCCTCTCGGCCATCGCGCGGGTCATGTTCTCGACCTCGCCGGCCCAGTCGCGGCCGCGCTCGCGCCCGCCCTCGATCACGCCGTTCAGCGTGTTGGCGGTGACGATCTTGAGGAAGGCGTCGGCCAGGCTCTCCTTGTCGTATGTCGGCGCGGCTTCGGCGACCCGGTGGCCCAGCTCGGCGCACAGCGTGGCGGCGCGCTCCATCGCGGCGATGCATTCGGCGTCGACCGGCGCGCCGGTCGGCGTCTCGGCCGAGACCGCGATGCGCAGTTCGCCGGGATCGGCGCCGACCTCGTCGGCGAAGGACCGCGCGGGCGGCGGCGCCCAATAGGGATCGCCGACGTCCGGGCCGGCGCCGGCGTCCAACAGCGCCGCCGAATCGCGCACGCTGAGCGTGATCGCGTGGCCGACCGCCATGCCGGCCCAGCCCTCGCCCGCGTCGGGACCGCGGGGCGTCCGCCCGCGCGTCGGCTTGAGGCCGAACAGGCCGCAGCACGACGCCGGAACGCGGATCGAGCCGCCGCCGTCGCTGGCGTGCGCCGCCGGCACGATACGCGCGGCGACCGCCGCCGCCGCGCCGCCCGACGAGCCGCCCGGCGTGCGGCTCGTGTCCCACGGGTTACGCGTCGCGCCGTGCAGATGCGGCTCCGTGGTATAGGCGATGCCCATCTCGGGTGAGTTGGTGCGGCCGAAGATGACCAGGCCGGCGCGCCGGTAGCGCGCCACCAGCTCGCTGTCGTGGTCGCAGACGAAATCAGCGAAGAGCCTGGAGCCGTTGGTCATGGCCGAGCCGGCGTAGGGCGCGAAGAGGTCCTTCAAGAGGAACGGCACGCCCCTGAGCGGCCCGTCGGGCAGCCCCGCCTCGATCGCCGCCTGGGCCGCGTCGTACATCTTCACCGAGACCGCGTTGATCACCGGATCGACCGCCTCGAGCCGGGCGATCGCGGTCTCGAGCAGCTCGCCCGCCGTCGTCTCGCCCTCGTCCACCAGATGCGCCAGCCCGACGGCGTCGTAACGGTCGTAGTCGTCGAAGATGGTCATGTGGCGCCCCTATCCCCGACCCAGCAATTCATCGACGTTAAGGCCGATATCGCGGGCAATCTTTCGTAGCAGCGTCGGGGAGATGTCACGCCCGGCATGAAAGGGCACCGTCGTGCCACGTCCATCGGCATGCCGGAATTGTTTGTGGGAGCCACGCTGGCGGATTTCGACGAAGCCGTGCCGCACCTATCCATAGTGAGAAGTCCGGGCTAGGCGACCTGGATCCTGCGCACGCCGACGAATTCCGACTCGAGCGCCGGCTCACCGTCCTCCAGAAGCATCTCGATGACCTCCTGGAGGTTGCGCTCGACCTCGTTCAGATCGGCGCCCTGGGTGTGCGCGCCGGGCCAGCCGGGCACATAGCCGACGTAGACCCCGGTGTCCGCATCCCGCTCTACGACAAAGTCGAACGTTCGCATGCGCCTCGTGCCTCCGGTTCCGTCTCGAAGAGAGACTATCGCCCCGAGGACCGCCGGTCCAGTCGGCCTAGCGATGATCGGATGACCCGCGTCGATCATCCGATCGACCGCCTCGAGCCGGGCGATCGCGGTCTCGAGCAGCTCGCCCGCCGTCGTCTCGCCCTCGCGCACCAAATGCGCCAGCCCAACGGCGTCGTAGCGGTCGTAATCGTCGAATGTGGTCATGTGGCGGGCTCCCTGCCGATTGCCTCTGATGGAGAATCTCGGTCGGCCGATACCCTATCTCAGTCGCAAGGAGGCGCAAGGTTGGAGGTTGGAGGGGTGCCATGTGCTATGCGCAGGGGCCGCGCCAGCACGCGTCGACGTACGTTCTAGCTTAAAACGGAATCTCAACGTCCAGTTCAGGCGTCGATACTGCCGCCGATTCGCGGCGCTTCAACCGGCTTTACAAACCCCGAAGGAACCGAATCGACGCCGACACATGGTTGAAGATCAGGAGTGCCTCATCGTAGTTAAGAAGCACGTTGTCGTGAGCGAGGCTTTGATTGTTCCGCACATGATTAAAGGCCTCCAAAGTCGAAATGCTCGACTTGAGGATACGATCAGTCATCCCGGACTCGATGTGATCGCCCCGCCGGAGATGCTTGACATACTCTCCGAACAGACTGTGCAGTGGCTTGTCACGGTTGACGGTGATGCCCCGCGGCTCACATAGCGACCGAACGAACATCGTGACGAAGGTGTGCAGGCGGTCAAGGCCGGCTTCCGGTTCGTTCTTTTCTATCGCCTCACGGACCGCCTTAGCGACGATCTCGAAATTCGGCTCGTCGGCGGTCACTGTCAAAGCGTCTAGTTCAGATACAGTACTGGTCTCGGAGAGGCGTGACACAATTTTCTGGCAGTCATCGACCAATGACGAATCACGCAGCAAACCCTCGCTTTGCCCGCAGTCGATAAGCTCTCCGATCAGCTTGGCGACCAAAGGATTGGCCTCTTCGTTCCAAAATGCTCGCAACCTGTTAGCCTTCGATCCGCTCCCATAGTCGTATTTCTCATCGTAGATACCGCGCCCTGTGGTATCGAGGACAAATTCTTCGAAAGTCCGATTAGAAAATTCGAGCACATACCCTGAGCCCATCCCGAAAAGGCGCTCAAGCTTTCGCTTCTCCATCGCTTTTAGATCAGACATTGGACACTACAATTCTTCCGACCATGCACACTGGCCAACGAGGTGCGAAATTTGAGACCACCGATGCCCGCCTCGAATATGATCATAAGCTCCTTCGCAGACAATGAACGTCTCTAACACGCTATAGTCGTATCGCTGAATTCGCTTCTCCCATTTCGCCAGCGATTGGCAGCGTTAAGCAACGGAGTGCAGACATGTCAAACGGACAGCTAGCTGCGACGTTGATCCAGCAGATCGACATTATAGTGCAAGAATTTGAGGCGAATCTTGCCCGCTCTCAATATGACGACTGTTCCGACGTGATGTCCGAGACCAAGGCGGTGGAGTTAGCTACCCGCGGCTATGCGGCGATTGAGCGAATTTCGGGTGCCGACTCGACATATTGGCGACGCGCTGAGGAGATCCGAGGTGATGAAGCGTACGAACACATGAAGTTGGTCCGTCTGGTGGGGGTGCTGGGATCGTTAAGCGCCGATATAAAGGCTGGGTACCTGCGCACGTTCGAGGAGTTAATCCACGGCGAGTTATTCGGCGACTTTTTTTAAATGGCTCGGCACCTCCAGGAGGGCGGCTATAAGGACGCTGCGGCGGTAATCACAGGCAGCGCATTAGAGGCACATTTGCGGCAGCTCGCTAAACGAGCTGGAGTAAGCATTGAAAAATCGACTTCGAAAGGTGTCCGACCGAAGAAAGCTGACCAAATCAACGCTGAGCTTGCCAAGGCAGCGACATATCCGGTCATGGACCAGAAGAATGTTACGGCATGGCTGGATCTCCGCAATAAGGCTGCGCATGGCCACTATGGCGATTACCAGTCGGAACAAGTCGCACTCATGATTGACGCCGTTCGCAACTTCATGACGAGACATCCAGCCTAATGTTGCTCGTTGCCTAACGGGCCGCTTCAGTCGGCGAATGGTGCAGGCGCGCTAAGATAGTTAGAGACGATCGTGACCGCGCCTGGCGGCTGAACTCAGCCACTCCTCATCTGTCGCCCCTTCTCGGGCCGAGACTTCGAGGGCCCGCCTTCTTCCCCCGCTTGCGCGCCTCCCCGAACACATGCTCCGGCAGCGGCGCGGGCGTGCCGCCGGGCGCCAGCGGGCGTTCGGCGAAGCGGCCGAGGTTGAGCGCGCGGTCGTACATGACGACCGCGCCGGCCGACGCCAGGTTGATGCAGAAGCCGGTCGGGATGCGCGCCAGGTGGTCGCAGCGCGCGACCATTGCCGCGCTCAGGCTGCCGCGTTCGGGGCCGAAGACGTAGGCCGCGCAGCGCGGGTGGCGAAAGCTCGGCAGTTCGGCCGCCTCGTCGAGGAGTTCGATGCCGACCAGCTTGCAGCGCTCGGGCAGCGTCAGCGCGGCGGCGTCGGCGAACTGGTAGAGCGGCAGGTTCTCGGGCGTCGCCGCGGTGTCGGCGAGCCCCGCCAGCCGGCCGTACTCGGCGTCGACGGTGAAGACGAAACTGGCGCCGAAGGCGTGCGCGGAGCGAAACAGGTTGCCCAGGTTCATCTCCTTGCTTATACCCTCGACGCCGATGCTGAAGTAGCCACGCATGGCCCAAGCCTGCACCCGGCGGGCCGCCGAGGCAAGCGCCGCGCCGTTCCCCGAACCGGATGCACCGAGACCATGAACACACAACCCGTCAATCCGATCGCGGCCGCCAATCCGATCGCGGTCGAGGTGACCCGCGGCGACACGGTCGAAAGCCGCCACCGCGCCTGCGCCGTCGTTGCCGACGCGACAGGCGCCATCGTCGCGCGTTGGGGCGACGTCGAGGCGCCGGTCTTCCCGCGCTCGGCGATCAAGCCGATCCAGGCGCTGCCGCTGGTCGAGACCGGCGCCGCCGAGCGCTTCGGCTTGTCCGACGCCGAGCTGGCGCTCGCCTGCGCCTCGCACGCCGCCGAGCCGATGCATATCGCGGTCGTCGAGCCGTGGTTGGCGCGCATCGGCCTCGGCGAGGCCGACCTCGAATGCGGCGCCCACCTGCCGAGCAGCGAGGCCGCGGCGATCGCGCTGCTGCAGGGCGGCGGGACGCCGAGCCAACTGCACAACAACTGTTCGGGCAAGCACACCGGTTTCCTGACCACCGCGGTGCATCGGGGCGAGCGGCCGGTCGGCTACATCCACCTCGACCACCCGGTGCAGCAGCGCGTCCTCAGCGCGATCGGCGAGATGGCCGGCGTCGACATGGCGCGCGCGCCGGTCGGCATCGACGGCTGCTCGATCCCGACGCTGGCCATCCCGCTCGCCGCGCTGGCCACCGCCTTCGCCCGTTTCGCCGAGCCGTCGGGTCTGGCGCCAGAGCGTATCGCCGCGACCGAGCGCATCCGCGCGGCGATGACCGCGAATCCTGAGATGATCTCGGGCACCGGCCGCCTGTGCACGCGGCTGGTCGCCGCGTCAGGCGGCCGCATTATCGCCAAGACCGGCGCCGAGGGCGTCTATGCCGCGGCTCTGCCCGAAGCCGGCCTCGGCGTCGCGGTCAAGGCCGACGACGGCGCCCACCGCGCCGCCGAGGTCACGTTGATCGCCGTGCTGCGCCATCTCGGCGCGCTCGACGACGGCCTCGCGGCCGAGCTCGCCGGTTTCGCCGAGGCGCCGCTGATCAATCGCGCCGGCCGCCACATTGGCGTCGTGCGTACCGCCGCCGGCTGGCCGGCATGACCGGGACGATGCGCGCGGTGGTCTGCCGGGCCTGGGGGACGCCCGAGGACCTGACCGTCGAGGACGTGGCGGCGCCGACGGCCGGCCCGGGCGAGGTTCGCATCGCGGTCGCCGCCGCCGGCGTCAACTTCGCCGACACGCTGTTGATCGCCGGCAAGTACCAGGAGAAGCCCGACTTCCCCTTCACGCCGGGCATGGAGATCGCCGGCGAAGTCGTCGCATGCGGCGCCGGCGTCGAGGGCTTCGCAGCCGGCGACCGGGTGATGGCCGGCGTCGGCGTCGGCGGCTTCGCCGAGCAGGCGGTCGCCAAGGCCGACGATGTCATCCTCATGCCCGACGCCATGAGCTACGCGCAAGCCACCGGCTTCTCGGTGACCTACGGCACGGCGCATATCGCGCTCGGCCACCGCGCCAATCTCGCGGCCGGCGAGACGCTGCTGGTGCTCGGCGCGGCCGGCGGCGTCGGCCTGACCACGGTCGAGGTCGGCAAGGCGATGGGCGCCACGGTGATCGCCGCCGCGAGCGACGCCGGCAAGCTCGTGCTCGCCGCCGAGCACGGCGCCGACCACCTGATCGATTACCGCGCCGAGGATATGCGCGCGCGCGTCAAGGAGATCACGCAAGGCGCCGGCTGCGACGTCATCTTCGATCCGGTCGGCGGCGACGCCTTCGACACGGCGCTGCGCTGCATCGCCTGGGAGGGCCGCATCCTCGCCGTCGGCTTCGCCTCGGGGCGCATTCCGCAGGTCCCGGCGAACATCCTGTTGGTCAAGAACTGCGCCGTCGTCGGCGTCTACTGGGGCGCCTACCGGCGGCGCGACCCGGCGCTGTTCCGCGCCTCGTTCGACGAACTGTTCGCTTGGTTCGGGCAAGGCAAGCTGAAGCCCCACGTCTCGAACGACTATGCGTTGGAAGAGGTCGGCGAAGCGCTCAACGCGCTGATCGCGCGCAAGGCGACCGGCAAGGTCGTGCTGACGACTGGGCGGGACTAAACGGACGATGGCCGACGCACCGGGCGATGCCGAGGTCCGCGCCCAGTACGAGGCGTATCCCTACCCGGCGCGCGACCCGGCCGACGAGGCCAAGCGCCTGATCACCGGCTCGCCGAGCCACCTCGACGAGATCAACCACTACGTCTTCGCCGGCCGGCTCGACACACGCCGGCCGTTTCGCGCGCTGATCGCCGGCGGCGGCACCGGCGACGCGACGATCATGCTGGCGCAGCAGTTGGCCGACCGCGGGTGTCCCGCCGAGGTCGTCTATCTCGATATCTCGGCCGCCTCGCTGGCCATCGCCCGAGCGCGCGCCGAGGTCCGCGGCCTGACCAATCTGCGTTTCGTGCAAGGCTCGCTCGACGACATCGGCGCGCTCGCCGCCGGTCCCTACGATTACACGACTGCTGCGGCGTGCTGCACCACCTGGCCGAGCCGGCCGCCGGGCTCGCGGCGCTCGCCGGCCAGCTCGCCGAGGGCGGCGGCATGGGCTTGATGCTCTATGGCGCGCTGGGGCGCACCGGCGTCTACCACGCCCAGGACATTCTCAAGCTGATCGCGGCCGGCGCGGACGACGCAACGCGTCTCGACGTCGCGCGGCGCCTGATCAAAGGCCTGCCCGAGACCAACTGGCTGGCCCGCAACCGCTATGTCCGCGATCACCTGGACGGCGGCGACGCCGGGCTCTACGACCTGCTGCTGCACAGCCGCGACCGCGCCTACACGGTGCCCGAGATCGGCGCCATGGTCGAGGCCGCCGGTCTCGCGATCACCGGCTTCATCGAACCGGCGCTCTACGATCCGGCCAATTATCTCGCCGATAGCGAGCTGACGCCGCGTGTCGCCGCGCTGCCCTGGCTCGAGCGCTGTGCCGTCGCCGAGCTGCTCGGCGGCACGCTCAAGCGGCATACCTTCTACGTCGTCGCGAAGCGCCACGCGGCCGAGGCGGTCGCGGCGCCCGATGACCGCCGCGCCGTGCCGCTGCTGCGCGACGCCGACGGCGCCGCGATGGCCGGGCCGCTGCGGGCCGGCGGCCGGATCAAGGCCGAATTGGACGGCGTCGCGCTGAGCTATCCGGTGCTACCGCTCGCCGCCGCCATCCTGGCCGCCATCGACGGCAAGCGCGATCTGGGCGAGATCCAACGCCGCGTCGGCCGGGCCGCGGGCCGCAGTCTCAACCGCGACGAATTCCGCACCGCCTTCGACACGCTCTACGCGGCGCTCAATGCGCTCAACGTCATGCTCATCGCGCGCCCGCCCAAGCGCTAGCCCGGCTTTCTCACCAAGGACAGGTGCGGCACGGCGGATTTCGGCCGACAGGCTAGGAAAGGTGTGCAGCGCGATGCTTGCGCATCGGGCAAGCGCTTTGACGCGGCCTGTCGTCCGAGATCCGCCGCCCTTAAGGGTCGCGCCGGGCGGGGCGGGCGCGGCGTCGAAGGCCTTGACCGTGGCCCAGGCCACGCTCGGCAGCCTTCTCCTGGCGGATCGGCGACCGCCCGACGCGATGACGCGCCTGTCCTTGGTGAGAAATCCGGGCTAGTTCTTTGTGCGGTCACCTAAAGGTGACCTGCGCTCAATCGCCGCGCATGCCATTCTTGATCCCACAAGGCCATTCTTGATCCCACAAGGCCATTCTTGATCCCACAAGGCCATTCTTGATCCCACAAGGCCATTCTTGGCCATTCTTGATCCCACAAGGCCATTCGATCGATGATCCCACAAGGATTCTTGATCCCACAGTGCCATCGGCCTTGATCCCACAAAGCCATTCTTGATCCGGCACGAAGGTCGAACCGGGCCGAGCAGCAGGCCATTCTAATCGATCGCGGCCTGGCACAGCGCGGCGCCGTCCAGCCAGCCGCTCGGCGAAGCGCGGCAAGGCGATCGAGCCGGCGCGCGGCCGCTGCCATGTCAGCTTGTCCCGCTGGCGCGCGAAGAAGGCGTCGAGCAGCGCGAGGTTGCCCTCGATGATCTCGAGATTCCTGCCGATGACCGCGTCACGCTGGCGCAGCGCCACCGTGGCGAGGAACTCGCTGGGCGCCGAATTGCAGATCGTCGTGTAGTCCTTGAAGCCGGCCATGGCGTCATAGACGGCGCGGTTGCGCGTGGCGATCCAGCCGATGCGCAGGCCGGCGAGCCCGAAGCTCTTCGACATGACGCCCAGCGAGACGCCGTTCTCATAGGCGTCGCAGGCGGCCGGCAAGCGGTCGGCCGGGTCGAATTCCAAGAGCCGGTAAACCTCGTCGCAGAACAGCACCAGGCCGTGGCCGCGGCAGATCTCGACGATGCGCTCGAAGACGGCATGCGGCGCCAGGAAGCCGGTCGGGTTGTGCGGCAGGTTGACGACCAGCGCCCGGGTGTCGGGCCGGATCAGGCGTTCCAGCTCGTCGAGCGAGAGCGCCCAGCCGAACTCCTCGCGCGCCGGCCATTCGCCAATCTCGAAGCCGAGCGCGCGCGGCAGTTCGGTCAGCGACTGATAGCACGGCGTCTGCACGATGACGTGGCCTCCCGGCTCGAGGGCGGCATTCATGAAGCCGAAGATGGCCTCCTCGGCGCCCGAGTGCACCAGCACACGGTCCGCCTCGACGCTGTCGTACAGCCCGGCGATCTCGGCGCGCAGGACGGGGTTGCCGGACGATTCGGTATAGCCGAGCCAGAGCTCGCGGAACGCCGCCTCGGCGCCCGGTTCGAGCGCCAGCAGCGCCTCGACCGACAGCGCCTCGCAGTCCGAGGCGCACAACAGGTAGGGTGCGCTGAACTCGTGCGCGGCGAAGAAGCGTTCGAGCGCGAAGGGCGGGATTTTCATGAGCACCTCGTGGCGCGGGCGGAGACCGAACTAGCCAGTCAGATAGAGCACCCGAGAGGCGACGTCGAGTGGGGCGCGCGCGCCAGAATCGAAACGCGCGCCCCGCATTTCGGCGCGGGACGCGCGTTCGATGGCCCCTGTCATGAGGCGGTCTCCTAGGAACGCCACACCGGCTTGTCGAATTCCGTGAGCGCCGCGGCGCGGCTGACGCCGATGTCGTCGAGCATGCGGCTCTCGAGCCCGACCATTTGGCGGCGCTGGTGCGCCCGGGCGTACCAGGTGACGACGAGGCCCAGCGTGTCGACGGCCGCGTTGCGCAGCGCGTCAATGAAATCGGTGGGTGTGTAGCCGACCGGCGCGGGCTGGACGCCTGCCTCGGAAATCCGCGACTGGGCGGCGCTGAAAGTGATCGTCTGAGCCTGGTTCGTCATCGTCTTGTCTCCTCTTTCCTGCATCGCGCGGGCCGTCTGCCCTGGCGACGTCGTGTCTGTTGTGGATGATAAATAGGTATTCGGAAGACCGGCGACAAACGATGATTTTTCATCATATTAATAAGAAAAACTAATGCGAAAGAATTTCGAGACGATCGACTCTCAGCCACCATGGATAGCTGTGTTCCACCCGCAGTCGCTATGGATAGAGGCTTGAAAACAGGCAATATACGAAGGTTCGTGCAATACTGCCATGCGCGTAACGCGGGGCTCGATGCCAAACATCGGGGCTTGCCGCCGTACGATGTGTCGCTTAAAATGGATCAGGTCACTTTATTCGAGAAATATGGCCCGTCGACTGCCACCACTGAACGCGCTGCGTGCCTTCGAGGCCGCCGCCAGGCACCTTAGCTTCACCCGCGCGGCCGAGGAGCTGAACGTCACCCAGGCGGCGATCAGCCATCAGGTGAAGACGCTCGAGGAACGCCTCGGGGTGATGCTGTTCCGCCGCCTCAACCGTCGGCTGCTCTTGACCGACGCGGGCCAGGCCTATCTGCCGCCGGTGCGCGAGGCGTTCGACGGCATCGCCGCGGCGACCGGCCGGCTGACTGCCCGCGACAGCGCCGGCGCCCTGACGGTCAGCGTGATTCCGTCATTCGCCGGCACTTGGCTGGTGCCCAAGCTGAGTTCGTTCCGCGCCCGGCAACCCGATGTCGACGTGCGCATCTCGCCGTCGTTCGAGCTGATCGATTTCACGCGCGAGGACATCGACGTCGCGATCCGCTACGGCCGCGGCAACTGGCCGGGCCTGCGCTGCGACTGGCTGATGGCCGAGGAGCTGATCCCGGTGTGCAGCCCCGCGCTGCTCGACGGCGCGGCGCCGTTGCGCACGCCGTCCGATTTGCGCCACCACACGCTGCTGCACGACGATCACCGGGTCGACTGGCGTGTCTGGCTGATGGCCGTCGGCATCGACGATATCGACGCGACGCACGGCCCGTCGTTCACCGATTCGAGTCTGGTGCTGCTCGCCGCCGCCGAAGGCCAGGGCGTCGCGCTCGGGCGCAGCGCGCTGGCCGAGCGCGACATCGCCGCCGGCCGCCTGGTCAGGCCGTTCGACATCAGCGTGCCGGCCGAGCTGGCCTACTATCTGGTGTGCCCCGAGGCGACCGCCGAGCGGCCCAAGATCGTCGCCTTCCGCGACTGGCTGATCGAGATGACCGGCGGCCGCGCGGCGGGTGCGGAGTCGCCTTGAACGGCGCGCATGTCGGGTTACGGCCCTGAAGTTCCACGCAATTGACTCCCGTAGCCGCTTTATCACAGACAGCGCCATCCATGATGCCGCGGCGACAGGCATTTACGTCGACACGGCACCCGCCAAACTGGCGGTTGCGTTGGGGCATCCGATAAGGCCTTGCTGCGTTGGTCGGCGATGGCCACACGAATACGGGGCCGACGCGTTGCAGTTGATCCCTGGCATTCGACATTTCCGGGCCTTTTGGATAGGTTGGCGTATGGTGTTGGCCCAGAACTATTGTCAGCTAACAGGGGACGATGGTGAGCGGCGCACGGGGCAAAAATGGTGAATCTGAGCGCCGAAAATCGGTGATCGCAGCTGGTCGCGACGACACTGAGCGATGGCATGATCTTACAAATTTCGAGGATTCGTGGAACGCGCGCGCAATGCGGGCGGCCGATTACATTCCCGCCGGGGCCCGGGTGCTCGATCTTGGCTGCGGCACGATGTCACTTGAGCAGTTTCTTCCAGATGGTTGCGTTTACTTGCCGTGCGACCTAACGCAGCGCGATTCACGCACACAAGTTTGCAATTTTAACGCCGGCGAGATGCCCGATCTGTCCGATGCGGACATCGTAACGGTGCTTGGCGTGCTCGAGTATCTCTACGACGCACCCGGCTTCATCCGCCGACTTGCGGAAGCTGGGAAGCCCATCATTTTGAGTTATTGCCCGACCGACACGACAGCGAATCTCGACCGTCGAGGGCTCGGATGGATCAACGATTACAGCCTGAGCGACATTCGCAGCATGGTCGAAACTGATCGGTTCAGCATTCGCCGCCACGATCAAATTGATCAGATTCAATCGATTTTTCTCTTGTGTTCGCCGTCGCCTGCGCTGTCGCCACCGAAATCAGTTCTGGTTCTATCGTACAACAACGTCGGAAATTTTGGCGATCGGCTGGGCTATCACCTTGTAAATGCGGCGTTGCCGTCGAACACCGAAGTCACGTTTGCGAACTTTAAACCTTGGAACGTTCCGTCAGACGATTTTGATCTACTGGTGCTGGGTATCGGCAACAGCTTGTTCACACCGCTCCTTACTGACGATCTGGTTCATTTACTCAATAGGATTCCTGCCAGCGTTGGAATCTTCGGCACGCAGTATCGACAACAAATTCCCCGCCACCGGCTCGAGGCTGTGTTGGATCGATTGACCGTCTGGTACGCGCGGTATCAAGAAGACATCCAATATTTCGGGCGCGGGCGATCAAATGTCCAGCATCTTGGAGATTGGCTTATCTCGGCGTTCCCGATGACGACGGGTCGGAATACGCAACCGCTGACGATCGGCGACGAAATTTGGGACGATCTGCCGCTGGATCGGACAATTCAGCACATACAGTCTTACGCCAAGGTCTTGTCCACCCGTGTCCACCCTTTGCTCTGCGCGGTTACAAGTGCCGAAGAGGTTGCCTATCGCGAACAGTGGGAGTCCGGGGACGAAAACCCATCGGGCAAGTTTCGCTCTATGCTGATCGACGTGTTTGGTCGAACATTTCCCGAAGAACGTTACTGCCCGGTGGACCGACACGCTGTGCGTTCGTACAAGCGACTTGTCGATACCTCGGTTGCCACGCTTCGGGCCGACTTGGCGAGATTGCTGACGTAATTATTGCTTGGGTGGACCCACGGCGGGGAGATGACCGCCATGGCGCTCGCGGACGACCTCATTCCGACTTGACGACCTGGTCGTCGGGCGCTGCGAGGCCCTCGGGCACGCCGTCGGCGAGCAGGAAACGCGACTCGGACGAGGCGTGGCGGAACTTCATGACGGCTTGGTATTCGGGCGAGGCGTGGAACGTCTTGGCGGCCTGAAGGGAAGGGAACTCGAGCACCACCAGACGGTCGTCGAACGGCGGCCCCTCGAGCGCCTCGACGGCGCCGCCGCGCACCAGGAAGCGGCCACCGTGCTTGGCGATCAACGCCGGCGTCTCGGCGGTGTATTTCCTGTAGGTCTCCGGATCGTCGACCCGCACCAGACAGACCAGATAGGCGCTCATATCGATTTCCTCCGGAACTTTGGTTTTCGGTCACCTTCGGTGACCTGCGCTCAATCGCCGCGCATGCTTCCGCCGAACGGTCGGCGGCCTGCGGTCGCAGGCTGGCATCGGTCAAACGAGTGGCCTCGTTCGGCCGATGCTAATCGGCCTGCTCGAGCGAGGCGGCAGCCGGCGCGCGGCGCTCGGGCGGCAGGAACAGGGCGGCGACCGCGACGACCAGCGCCATGGTGCCGAGGATCGTGAACAGCAGCGCGAAATCGCCGGTGCGCGCGTGGATCAGCGCGACCATCGGTATGGCGAGCGCGGCGACGCCGAGCGCGATGACGAACTTGGCGCCGTAGATCGTCGCGCGCCAGGCGACCGGCGTGTGGCGCGCCACCACGACCTCGCTCACCGGCAGGGCGCCGACGTTGAGGAAGACGAAGACAATGGCGATCAACATCAACGGCAGGTCGAAGAGATCGGCGGCGAGGAACAGGAGCGGCGCCTGCAACAAAAAGATGATCGAGAACAGCGGCTTCAGCGGATATCGGTCGACCAGATGGCCGACGGCGATCTGCGCAAAGCCGGCCACCGCGTAGACGATCGAGACCATGAGGCCGATCCCCAGCGTACCCGTTACCAGCCCGGTGAGGCGGATGTCGAACACCTTGGGCAGGCCGATCGTCATCGACTGGAAGATCATCCCGCCACACAGCGAGGTCACCGCGATGACGCACATCATTCGGATCGTGTCGGCGCGCGCCGGTTCGGCCTGCGCGACGCGGTCTTCGGCCTGGGTCGCCATAGCGCCTGAGCGCGCGAATAGCGCGAAGGCGACGCCGGTGGCGACGGCGACGGCGCCGGGCAGGATGAAGGCGGCGCGCCAACTGACCAGGTCGGTCAGCGCGCCGGCGATCAGCGCCGCGGCGGCAACGCCGAGATTGCCGAACAGGCCGTTGACGCCGATCGCCTTGCCGCGCCGCGCCGCGTGGCGCACGACCCAGGCGGTGCCAACCGGATGGTAGATCGAGGCGAACACGCCGATCAACGTCAGCCCGACGCCGATGCCCAAGGGCGATTGGGCGAGGCCGGTGAGGATCGACGCGCCGCCGGTGCCGATGAAGAACACCGTCAGCATGCCCATGGCCGACCAGCGGTCGCTCAGCCAGCCGGCCGGCAAGGCGCACACCCCGAAGGCGATGAAGCCGGGCAGCGAGTACGGCAAGAGCTCGCCGTACGGCAGGTCGAAGACGCCCTCGAGCGCCACCACCACGGTCGCGTACAGCAGCATGAAGATGTGCGAATAGGCGTGTCCGACGCAGGCGAATGCGAGCGACAGACCCGACGATTTCTCCGACATGTTTGAGCCTCGGCGCCCAGGAATAACGACTAACGGTTTAGAGCGTTATGGCCGGCGCGGCAAACGTCGCGATCAGTCGTCCCGCGCCGCTTCGGCCGGCCCGAGCGCGTGTTGCAGGGCGCCGAGGTGCCGCTCGAACAAGCGCCAGCGTTCGACCGACGAGGAGTAGATCGGGCGCCGCACCTGGGCCGCGCTGGCGGTCAGCACGGGCCGCTCGGTCTTGTCGAAGTCGAGACAGCGGTCGTCCCAGTCGAGACCGCAGTGCGCGACCAGGCGGCGCGCCGCGCCCTCGAGGTCGGCGACGACGTCCTCGTAACGCAGCTCGCAAATGCGCCCGGGCAACACCGCCCGCCAGTGGCCCATCATGCGCTCGTACAGCCGGTAGTAGAGGCCGAGCTCGGTGAGGTCGTGAGCTATAACCGAATCTTGACGGGGCGGTAAAAAGTCGATTCCTCATGAGAGTCGGCTGGATTATAATCCGACATTCCCCAGATGATATCCAAATTCGCGGAAATCGTACCACGGCCCCATCTCCAAGGGAACTCTGTTCCCATTGCAGCCATCCGATGACATGATTTTGGTAATCGGCCAGCGCGTGGAAGGCCATTTGGTCGTTTCTCTTGCCATCCAGACACACCTCTCGTGTCGCAATCTCCTTGCCGTCGATTCCCTCGGCCTACGCCGGAGCGGGTCTTCGTCGTAGATCATCAATCAGGCTCAAGATTTTCTGGAACAAGCTTCTGGTGACTGCAACCTCGGCCAATTGAAATGTGACGTACCGGCCATGGCTGACAACTTTCGCACCGATCTTGACCAGCTTCTCCCTCAGCGTCGTCAGCGACCATTGCTCCACGGCATCGGGCAACGCCAGGGTACGCATGAAGTTGCCGAGGTTATAGGCGAGTGCATGCAGCTGGAGCCGGACGGCATTGTTGCGTAACGAACGGCATGACAGCCGCGTCCACTTGATGGCGTTCTTGCCTTCCTTGATCCATTGCTCGGCAGTGCCGCGCTGATTGTAGAACGCAACAACCCGCTCGGCAGGACGGCTCAGGTTGGTGACGATGAAGCCGACGCGGGGATACAGTTCCCCTGAGTGCCACTCCACCTTGGCGACGACCCGGCGGGGCTCCGTCCAGCTACCGGCCCGATAGCTGAAGTTCGCGTAATACCGACGAACTTCCTTCGGCGGCCGACCGACGGGGCGCTTGAGCAGGTGCGCGATGCTGTCGTGCAGCACCTTGTTGGCCGGAAGCCGGATGGCGTACTTGAAGCCTTCCGCTTCCAGAAACTCATAAACCTCGGGCGAGGCGAAGGCGGCGTCACCACGGAAATAACGCCGGAGTGTCTTGTTCCGGTATCGAGCGACCACCGGGTCCAACACATCGCGCCATTCATGGGCGCTGTGCACGTTGCCCGGACGCAGGGCGCAACGCTCCAGATCGCCGAACTGGTTGAACACGAACAGCGGGTGATAGCACGTGCAGCCGAAGTGACCGTTGTAGGCCGTGCCCTCCTGGTCACCGTAGGTCGGGCTGACGGAGCTGTCCATGTCGAGCACGATAATCTTCGGCGGCTTGCGCTCGTTAACCTGGTCGATCCAGATGCCCAAAAGGTCAGCGAGCGCGGCGAGGTTGTCATTGGTGGCGAGTAACTCCGTCTCGAACCGGCCCATCTGGCTGGTCGATGCGCCGCCGCGCTCGACAGCCCTGCCGCCGACGATCCACCGCATCGCAGGATCGCGCCCCAGCCGGTCGGCGTCGTTCACGTCCTCGTACCCGGCGAGACGACCATAGACGGATTGGCGAAGGAGACCGATGATGCCGTGCCAACCGTTCTTGCCGGTCCGGCTGTCAGCAATAACGTCACCGGCCAGCGTGGTCAGGCCGAGGGCTTCGTCCAGTTCACGATAGGCGAGCAGACCAGCGTCTGACGTGATCCGCGAACCGTGGAACTCGAACTTCAGTCTTCGGTCGAAAAACGCCCGCAGAAGCCCCCGATCCGACTCACCCTCCAGGTTCCGCATTCGACCCACCCTCCGTCTGATCTAATCCACTGATTCTTATACAGGAATCAGACGGAAACCGCATCAGATGGATCGGTCACTTGGGGAATGCGGGATAATTGTGCATGTTTACTTTACGCGACCGACGGACTGGGGAATTGTTTGATCGCTGGTCCGATTTCGGGGACAAACGTCGGCGCCTGATGGAGCAATCCTGGGCCGGGGTTTTTCGGAACCATCTGCTTGTCGAACTTCCGGTTGACGATCTTTGCCGTCACCTTGATGAACGCATGGGCCGACCATCGAAGGATCTACACGTTGTCATCGGGGTCTTGCTTTTGCAGCAGCTGCACGATCTGAGCGATGCAGAGACCGTCGAGGCCCTGGCCTTCAATATGGCGTGGCACTATGCCTTGGACGTGCGCAGCGAAGCGGACAGCTATTTCTGTGAGAAAACCCTGCGCAACTATCGCCGTCTGTTTATCGAACAAGGTCTCGATGAATTGCTGTTCCGGTGTTTGACGGATCGGCTGGTGCAGGGGTTCTCTGTCGATACCAGCCACCAACGCATGGATTCGACGGCCCTTCGTTCGGCAATGCGGGCGCTGACACGACTTGGTATCGTTGTTGAGAGCATCTCGAAGTTTGCCCGTGAGCTTGAGCGATATCATCCCGGTCTGCACGAGCAGATCAGCAAGGAGGTGATCCGCCGCTATGTCGATCGCGAGGGTAATGGCGCGTTCGCGAATACGGCGCCGAGTGTTTCAAAACGGCGCCTCGGCGAAGCGGGTCAGTATCTCCTAGCCCTGGTGCTGCAATTCCGTGACACGGCGGCGGCAAAGCTTTCCAGTTTTGCGATCCTGGAGAGGGTTCTGCGCGATCAGTTCGAGATCGTTGATGATGAGTATGGCGATCGTGACGCAACGCGCGCCGCGATTCGAGATCCAAAGGATGTGCCGTGCGATACCGTCGGCAATCCGGCCGACCCGGACGCGAGCTACAACGCGCACAAGGGTCAAGGATACATGGCGCAGATCGTCGAAACCTATTGTGAAGATGTCAGTAACGAGGCGGTTGCCGCGACACCGGACCTCATCACCCACGTGGAGGTCCACAAGATGACGGTGCATGACGGCCATCGCTTAGCCGATGCGCTGGATGATCTGAGCGAGCGCGCGCTGACGCCGGCGGTGATGCTGGGTGATTCACATTACGGTTCCAGTGACAACATGGCTCTGACGCGCGAACAGAACATCAATCTCGTGGCGCCCGCACGACCGCCGAAAGGCGCCGTCTCGGGACGGTTGACGTTGGAGGATTTCACTCTCAACGAAGAAGGCTTGGTCTTGCGCTGTCCCAATAACGTCGAACCGGTTTCAGCCTCGCTCGCCAAAGCCAAGCTGCAGGCCCGTTTCGACCTCTCCATCTGCCAAAAATGTCCCGATATACTGCGATGTCCCGTGCAGGCGGCCAAGCGTGACGGCCAATTTTCCCGCTTTCAATATACCCCGGCCAGGGCTGCCAACCAAAAGCGCCGGCTTTATGAACAAAGCGATGCCTTCCGCAACGTCTACAGATGGCGGGCCGGCATAGAAGCGACCATGTCGCGATTAAAGTACCAGATGAACCTGGCTCACCTACGCATTCGCGGCATGCCGGCCATGCGCTACGTGGTCAATCTGCGTGCCCTCGGCCTCAATATCCGACGCTGCGCGGCAATCGCACCATAAAAAACGAAGCCAAGGAGAAGCCAAGGGTAGGTAATATCAGGTTTTATCCACCAGCAACGCGGAGACAGGCAAATATTCTTCACCGAACCGCAAAGACCTGTACAAGCACGCCATCGGCCAACAACTTTTTACCGCCCCGTCGAATCTTGTGTACGGCGTTGAAATGAAGGCGGCGTATCCTGGTGATTGTTGATGTCACCACTTGAGCTAAGCCAAGGAAGGATACGCCATGAAAGAGAATACCGTTGTTGCTTTTCAAAACCCATCTGATTTTCAGAAAGATCCGTTGACGGAAGTCCTACAAGCTGGAGCTCGCGAGTTGTTGGCCCAAGCCGTTGAGGCCGAGGTCTCCGTGTTTTTGGGTAGCCATGCGGCGCTTGTTGACGCCGCCGGCCGCCGCCGGGTTGTCCGCAATGGATATCTGCCGGAACGCTTCATCCAGACCGGGATCGGCCCGGTGAGCGTGCGCCAACCCCGTGTGCGGGACCGGGGGGACGGCGCCATCCGCTTCACGTCGGCGATCCTGCCGCGCTATCTGCGCCGCGCCAAGAGCCTGGAAGACCTTTTGCCATGGCTGTATCTGAAGGGCATTTCCACCGGCGACTTCGGGGAAGCCTTGGCGGCGCTCCTGGGGAGCTCCGCGCCGGGGCTTTCGGCCTCCACGATCACCCGGCTGAAAGAGGTCTGGGGGGTTGAGGCGGAGCGCTGGCAACGGCGCGACCTCACGGCCAAGCGCTACGTCTATTTCTGGGTGGACGGCATCTATTTCAGCGCCCGCATGGAGGAAGAGAAGCAGTGCATCCTGGTGATCGTCGGGGCCACGGACAAGGGACAGAAGGAACTGATCGCCATCGCCGACGGCTATCGCGAAAGTGAGCAGTCCTGGCTCGAAGTTCTGCTCGATCTCAAGCGGCGCGGCCTTGAAATGGGTCCGCAACTGGCGCTCGGCGACGGCGCGCTCGGCTTCTGGAAGGCGCTCCGCCAAGTCTACCCAGGCGCCCGCGAGCAACGCTGCTGGGTTCACAAGACGGGCAACGTCTTGAACAAGCTGCCCAAGGGTCTGCAAAAGAAAGCCAAGGGGCGCCTGCAAGACATCTGGATGGCCGAAACCAGGAAGGATGCCGAGAGCGCCTTCGACTTCTTCCTGGAAGCCTACGGGCCGAAGTACGACAAGGCCGCGGCCTGCCTGGCCAAGGACCGCGACGTCCTGCTGACGTTCTACGACTTCCCCGCCGAGCACTGGAAGCATGTACGCACGACCAACCCCATCGAGAGCACGTTCGCCACGGTTCGTCTGCGCACCTACCGGACCAAGGGCTGCCTGTCGCGCAAGACGGCGATGGCCATGGTCTTCAAACTATGCCAGTGCGCTCAGAGAAAATGGAGAAAACTCGATGGATCGAACCATCTCGCCGAGATCATTCGCGGCGTCAAATTCGTAGATGGAGAACGCCAGGATCGCGCCGCCGCATGATCAGCCCATACACAACTTTTGACGGGGCGGTAAAAAGTTGTTGGCCGATGGCGTGCTTGTACAGGTCTTTGCGGTTCGGTGAAGAATATTTGCCTGTCTCCGCGTTGCTGGTGGATAAAACCTGATATTACCTACCCTTGGCTTCTCCTTGGCTTCGTTTTTTATGGTGCGATTGCCGCGCAGCGTCGGATATTGAGGCCGAGGGCACGCAGATTGACCACGTAGCGCATGGCCGGCATGCCGCGAATGCGTAGGTGAGCCAGGTTCATCTGGTACTTTAATCGCGACATGGTCGCTTCTATGCCGGCCCGCCATCTGTAGACGTCGCGGAAGGCATCGCTTTGTTCATAAAGCCGGCGCTTTTGGTTGGCAGCCCTGGCCGGGGTATATTGAAAGCGGGAAAATTGGCCGTCACGCTTGGCCGCCTGCACGGGACATCGCAGTATATCGGGACATTTTTGGCAGATGGAGAGGTCGAAACGGGCCTGCAGCTTGGCTTTGGCGAGCGAGGCTGAAACCGGTTCGACGTTATTGGGACAGCGCAAGACCAAGCCTTCTTCGTTGAGAGTGAAATCCTCCAACGTCAACCGTCCCGAGACGGCGCCTTTCGGCGGTCGTGCGGGCGCCACGAGATTGATGTTCTGTTCGCGCGTCAGAGCCATGTTGTCACTGGAACCGTAATGTGAATCACCCAGCATCACCGCCGGCGTCAGCGCGCGCTCGCTCAGATCATCCAGCGCATCGGCTAAGCGATGGCCGTCATGCACCGTCATCTTGTGGACCTCCACGTGGGTGATGAGGTCCGGTGTCGCGGCAACCGCCTCGTTACTGACATCTTCACAATAGGTTTCGACGATCTGCGCCATGTATCCTTGACCCTTGTGCGCGTTGTAGCTCGCGTCCGGGTCGGCCGGATTGCCGACGGTATCGCACGGCACATCCTTTGGATCTCGAATCGCGGCGCGCGTTGCGTCACGATCGCCATACTCATCATCAACGATCTCGAACTGATCGCGCAGAACCCTCTCCAGGATCGCAAAACTGAAAAGCTTTGCCGCCGCCGTGTCACGGAATTGCAGCACCAGGGCTAGGAGATACTGACCCGCTTCGCCGAGGCGCCGTTTTGAAACACTCGGCGCCGTATTCGCGAACGCGCCATTACCCTCGCGATCGACATAGCGGCGGATCACCTCCTTGCTGATCTGCTCGTGCAGACCGGGATGATATCGCTCAAGCTCACGGGCAAACTTCGAGATGCTCTCAACAACGATACCAAGTCGTGTCAGCGCCCGCATTGCCGAACGAAGGGCCGTCGAATCCATGCGTTGGTGGCTGGTATCGACAGAGAACCCCTGCACCAGCCGATCCGTCAAACACCGGAACAGCAATTCATCGAGACCTTGTTCGATAAACAGACGGCGATAGTTGCGCAGGGTTTTCTCACAGAAATAGCTGTCCGCTTCGCTGCGCACGTCCAAGGCATAGTGCCACGCCATATTGAAGGCCAGGGCCTCGACGGTCTCTGCATCGCTCAGATCGTGCAGCTGCTGCAAAAGCAAGACCCCGATGACAACGTGTAGATCCTTCGATGGTCGGCCCATGCGTTCATCAAGGTGACGGCAAAGATCGTCAACCGGAAGTTCGACAAGCAGATGGTTCCGAAAAACCCCGGCCCAGGATTGCTCCATCAGGCGCCGACGTTTGTCCCCGAAATCGGACCAGCGATCAAACAATTCCCCAGTCCGTCGGTCGCGTAAAGTAAACATGCACAATTATAATCCAGCCGACTCTCATGAGGAATCGACTTTTTACCGCCCCGTCAACTTTTGACAATAGCTCTGAGGTCGTAGGCGAAGGGCTGGCCCGAGGTGAACAGCGTCTTGTAACACGAGAAGCAGGTGTCCATCGGATCGCGCCGACAGTGGATGATCCGCGCGGCCGGCAGCATGGCGTGGATCAGGCCGAGATGGCGATGGTTGAGCGGCATCTTGTCGGTGACCCGCGCGGCGTCAGGCGCCAGGGCGCGGAGCGCCGCGACATAGCTCTCGCCCAGCTCGCGCCACATCGCGCCATCGATCTCGGCGGCGCATTCGGGATAGCGGTGCGTCGACGACAGCCGGCGCGGCAGGCCATCGGCGAGGCGCATGATCTCGTCCAGCTCGCCACCGCCATGAACGGCGGGGTGGCTGGCCAGTATCTGCTCGACCAGGGTGGTGCCCGAGCGCGGCATGCCGACGATGAAGACGGGCAGTTCGGCGCCGTCGCCGAGGCCGTCAGCGCGCGCGAGGAAGGCATCGTCGAAGCTTCGCGTGATGCGCTCGACGATGTCTGTTTCGTCGGCGATGTCGAAATCGATGGCGCCGCGCTTGAGCCGGTTGCCCCGCTCGATACAGTCGAACGCCGCGTCGTTGTCGCCGGTGTCTTCATGGGCCTTGCCGAGCGAGAACAGGAGCCGCGCCGCGTCGGCGTCGGTGAGCGACGGATCCGCGACGCGCGCCGTCAATGCGGCGATATCGTCGTCGCCCGGCTCGAAAGTCTTCACGGCGCTCATGTTGTGGTGTGCCTCGGCCAGGCCGGGATCGAACGCGAGCGCGCGGGCGTAGGCCGCGACGGCCTCGTCGAGCCGCCCCAGGTTGGCCAGCACCATGCCCAGGTTGTTGTGCGCCACGGCGAGTTCCGGCTGCAGCTCGAGCGCCTTGTGGCACGCCGCGAGCGCCTCCTCCAGCGCGCCCTGGCCGGCCAGCGCGATGCCCAGGTTGTTGTAGGCCTCGGCGTAATCGGGCTTGATCTGGACGGCGCGGCGATAGGCCGCCACCGCGTCGGCCTGGTTGCCGCGCGCTTCCAGTGCGGCGCCCAGGTTGAACTGCGCCTCGGCGAGGTCGGGCTCGAGCCTCAGCGCGCGGCGGTAGGCCGCCAACGCCTCGTCGAGTTCGCCCGAAAGTCGGAGCGCATTGCCCAGGGTGTTGTGCGCCTCGGCGCTGTTCGGATCGAGCGCGAGCGCCTGGCGGATTTCCGCGACCGCCCGGGCGGGCTCGCCGAGTTCGACCAACGTCGCGCCAAGGCGGCTCCGCCATTCGGCCGCGTCGGGGCGCAGCGCGAGCGCCTTGCGAAAGGCCGTCGCGGCCGCCTCGTGCGCGCCCTGCGCGTGGCGCGCCATGGCCAGGGTGGCCTGCGCCTCGGCATAGTCGGGCCGCAGCTCGAGTGCTCTCAAGCAGGCGACGGCCGCGTCGTCGGCACGGCCCGACGCCAGCTCGGCGCGGCCCAGGTTGTTGTGCGCCATGGCGTAGTCGGGCTCGAGCGCGACGGCGCGGCGGCAGGCGGCGGCGGCGTCTGCGGGCCTGCCGAGGTCGAGGAGCGTGACCCCCAGGTTGTTGTGCGCCGTGGCGAAGTTCGGGGCGGCGGCGACGGCGTTTTGAAAAGCCGCCAGGGCCTCTTCGGCCGCGCCCCGTTCCTTGAGGATGTTGCCCAGGTTGTAGTGCGCCTCGGCGTCGTCGGGCGCCGCCGCGATGGCGCGCCGGATGAGGTCGACGGCCGCGGCGGCATCGCCCCTCTGGTAGCGGATGACGCCGAGCAGATGCAGGGCACCGGCCTGGTCGGGCTGGCGCGCCAGAACATCGGCGCAGAGCCGCGCGGCCTCGTCGAGCCGGCCGGCGCGCTGGTGGCCCAGCGCCGTCTTGAGCGCTTGATCCGCCGATGCCGCGCCACCGCCCCGAGCGGGTTGTCGACCGGCCTTGCCTGACGCGCGTCGTTGCTTCCTGTTCATCGGCTACCGCGAAGACGTGAGTTGAGCCCGGACCATGATACCCTACCGAAACCGGCCCGCGGTCATTCCATGAGGCCGTATCCCCGTCGGAGCCGATGCTTGTTCAGTGACATTCCCCCGAGCCTGTTCGCGCTGACTTCGGCGCTGTTGTTCGCGGTCGGCGCGCAGATCCAAAATATCGGGCTTGCACGCGTCGATTCGCGCAACGGCGCGACGATCTCGATCGTCGCCTCTGCGGTCTTCCTGTGGTTGATGGCGCCGTTCCTGATGGATTGGTCGAACTGGCTCGAGCCGGCGGTGTTGATCTTCGTTTTGGTGGGCCTGTTCCGCCCCTCGGTCTCGGCCAATCTGGCGATCGCCGGCATGCGCTATCTCGGGCCGACGCTGACGACGACGCTCAGCGCCACCTCGCCGCTGTTCGGCGCCGCCTTCGGCGTAGTGCTCCTGGGCGAGACGCTGACCTGGCCGATCGCGCTCGGCACCGGCGGCATCATCGTGGCGGTCGCCATGCTCGCCAAGCGCGACGCGCGGATGGCGCAGAGCTGGCCGCTCTGGGCGCTCGGCCTGCCGATCGGCGCGGCGGCGATCCGCTCGATCGGCCACGTATTTTCGAAGATCGGCATGGAAAGCATTCCCGACCCCTACTTCGCCAGCCTGGTGGGGTTCACGGTCTCGGCACTGATCATGCTGGTGCTTCACCGCGTGCGGCCGGGCGCGCACCGCGTGCCGTGGCGAACACCCGGGCCCTATTGGTTCGTCGCCGCCGCCGTTATCATGAGCATCTCGGTCATTTCGCTGAACACGGCGTTGATGCGCGGCCAGATCGTCACGGTGGTGCCGATCGTCGCCTGCTCGCCGGTCTTCACCATGCTGCTGAGCGTCCTGGTCTTCCGCCGCGAACGCCTGACCCCGCGCGTCGTGCTCGCCGTCGCGCTGGTCGTGCCCTCGGTCGTCTTCATCGCGCTGAACCTTTAGGCGCCGCGCGCGAGCGTCGCCGGGTCCTTGTAGGTCGCCGTGGCAAACGTCAACGGCCTACGAAGTAGCAAAAAAACGATAGTACGCCGTTGATGGCAGCTCACAACTACTGATAGTATAGTTTATTGATATTTCGAACTTATCGTATGTGGTGTTCGTGTTCGACGCGGGGGTCGTGCATAGGAGATATTTTGTAGGAAGGGAATGACATGGAAGCTGGCCCAGATGTTTCAGTCCCGTTAGATGAACTTGTCGTTTCAGTTGTTGATGTAGAAACGACAGGACTATACCCAGGCGGCCATGACCGAATAATCGAAATTGCCGTCGTTCGTGCAAGGGCCGGCGGCGAGATAATCGACGAGTTCGAGACACTAATTAATCCGAACCGCGATCTTGGTCCGACGCATATTCACGGGATCATGGCCGCTGATGTACAGCTTGCGCCATCATTCTCTGATGTTGCGGGCGACATCGTTGGACAGCTCCATGGAACCGTTGTCGTTGGCCATAACATCCGGTTTGATCTCGCCTTCCTCAACTCTGAGTTTGGCCGGTTGGGAATTCGTCTGCCTGATATTCCAAGAATTTGCACTCTGCGCCTTGCTCCCAATCTGGGCATGCGCGTACCGTCACGATCACTCCGGGAATGTTGCAAATTCTTCGGCATTTCCCACCATGGTGCACATAGTGCTCTAGGCGATGCACGGGCCACAGCCGGCCTTTATTCAGTGCTCATCCAGCACGCAGCTGCAAACGGCATATTGACGTTGGGCGATATCGCTCTCGCTCTCGATCTTGCCATGCCAAGCCCAGATCATTGGCCGGACATACCGGCGACCGGCCGCGTGTATGCGCGCAAGCAGGCGTCCGATCAAACTTCCCACAAAGACAGTTACCTCTCACATTTGGTCGCACGCCTACCTGCAACTTCTGAGCAAGATATGCAGTTCATTGAATATCTCGAACTGCTTGATCGGGCACTCGAAGATCGAGTCGTGACTGAGGAAGAAGCGGAAGGTCTCCACCGAGTGGCAAGGAATTTGGGATTGGGTCAGGACAAGGTGACGGAAGTCCACCGATCCTACCTCAATGCGCTTGCAGTCGTCGCACTTGAGGATGGCATAGTTACCAACGCGGAGAGACGGGATTTGCAGGCGGCTGCAAAAGCACTCAGCATCGACGAAGAGGCGCTTGATCAGATGCTGGAGATTGCCCGAACTGTGATTTCCGACCAGGGTACCGTTGCCGGGCTTGACGATTTAGATGACCTGTTTGGCGTGAGCGTATGCCTAACCGGAACATCGCGTTGTTCCATCTCGGGTGAACTCCTTACACGCGCGAAGGCGTTAGAACTCGCGGAGGAAGCTGGACTAGATGTTCAAAAGAACGTTACCAAAAACCTCGATATTTTGGTCCTCGCCGACCCTGATTCGATGTCTGGTAAGGCAAAAAAGGCGCGGGAGTACGGTATTCGTACAATGAGCGAAGAGGTGTTTTGGCGAAAAATTGGTATCGATATCGACTAGATTAAAATGCCGTCGGCGACCTTCGTCGCACTCTCCCAGTACGGCGCGTACTCACGCTGAGTCGGACCCGATTTCCTTGGACACAGAATTGGCTTAATCGAAGTGTCCAAGGAGGACCGGAACATGACCGACAATTTTGAGAACAAAGTTGCTGTTGATGGGCCTGTGGTAAACGAGGGCGAGCTTGGCTCGTCCACGTTTTCCCCGGGCCAGGTTTCGCCGGCAGGCCCTCTGGGACTTGGCCAGCGGTGGACGGTGACGCGCAAGCGTGAGGTTGCCCTGCGGCTTTTGCGTGGCGAGCCGGTGGAACTTTTGTCGCGGCAGTTGGGCGTGGAGATTTTCCGGCTCGAGCAGTGGCGTGAGAAGGCGATCGCCGGGATCGATGCCTCGCTCAAGGAACGCAAGGGCGATCCGGTGAAGGCGGAACTGGACATCGCCATGAAGCGGATCGGGGAGTTGATCATGCAGGTGGAACTGCTGGAGGCCAAGACGGAGACGTCCGGCCCTTTGGGGCGGCGGAGGTCGCGGCGATGAGTGCCGCCACCTCTCCCGGCACGGGTTTGGCCTACGGCCTCCAGCGGGTCTGTGCGGCCTGGGGTTTTGCCCGTTCCTCGTTCTACGCCATGAAATCCCGGCAGCAGGCCACCGCTGAGCGCCCACCAGCAAAGCGCCGGGGACCGAAGCCCTCGATCTCGGACGAGGCTCTGCTGGTGGCCATCGAGGCCGACCTGGAGGCATCCCCCTGGGAGGGCGAGGGACACCGCAAGGTCTGGGCTCGGCTTCGGGTCTGTCGTGGCATCCGTGTTTCCCGCAAGCGGGGGCTCCGGGTGATGCGCGAGAACAACCTGCTCTCGCCCCATCGCTGCCGCCGCCGTGGCGGAAATCCCCATGTCGGTGAGATCATCACCCATGCCCCCAACCTCATGTGGGGCACGGACGGCGTTCGGGTGTTCACGGTGGACGACGGCTGGGGCTGGATATTCACCGCCATCGAGCATTGGAACGCCGAGTGCGTCGGCTGGCATGTGTGCAAGCGAGGCGACCGCTTCGCCGCCCTTCAGCCGATCTCCATGGGGCTTGCGAGGCTGTATGCCTCGACCTCCGCCGGTGCGGCGCGGGGGCTGGCCTTGCGGATGGATCACGGCTCCCAGTATCTGTCGGACCACTTCACCAACCAGATCAAGTTCTGGGGCATCCAGCCGTCCTACGCCTTCGTCGAACAGCCCCAGACCAACGGCGTCGCCGAGAGGTTCAATCGCACGCTCAAGGAACAGATCATCCATGGCCGCATCTACCGCAACATCGCGGAGCTGCGGAACGCCGTCCGCGGGTTCGTCGAACAGTACAATGCCCAGTGGATCGTGGAGAAGAACGGCTACCTGAGCCCCGCTCAAGCTCGTCAGGCGTGGCACACCGCGATGTCACTCAGGCCCGCCGCATGAGACAAACTTGTGTCCAAGGAACCGGGTGCGATACAGCGCGTACTCACGCACACCTTAGCTCCGCAGCGCTTCGAGGTCCCTGTACAACTCTAGCGCCTCGGGGTTGGCGAGGGCGTCGGTGTTCTTGACGGCGCGGCCGTGGATCACGTCGCGCACCGCGAGCTCGACGGTTTTCCCTGAGATGGTGCGCGGGATGTCGGCGACCTGGACGATCTTCGCGGGCACGTGGCGCGGCGTCGCGTTGGCGCGGATCTCGCGCTTGATGCGCTCGGTCAGCGCCGCGTCGAGCGCGAGGCCCTCGCGCAGGCGCACGAACAGGATGACGCGCACGTCGCCTTGCCAGTCCTGGCCGCAGCACAGCGCCTCGACGACCGCGTCGATCTTCTCGACCTGGCGGTAGATCTCGGCGGTGCCGATGCGCACGCCGCCCGGGTTGAGCACGGCGTCGGAGCGGCCGTGGACGACGACGCCGTCGTGTTCGGTGATCTCGATGTAGTCGCCGTGGTGCCAGATGTTGGGGTATGTCTCGAAATAGGCGGCGCGGTATTTTGCCCCGTCGTCGTCGTGCCAGAAGCCGACCGGCATCGACGGGAAGGGCCGGGTGCAGACCAGCTCGCCCTTCTCGCCCGCCGGCAGCGGCCGGCCGGCATCGTCGAACGCCTCGACCGACATGCCGAAGCCGCGCATCTGCAATTCGCCGCGCCACACCGGCCCGGCCGGGTTGCCGAGCGCGAAGCAGCCCATGATGTCGGTGCCGCCGGTGATCGACGACAGACAGACGTCGGCCTTGATGTCGCGGTAAACATACTCGAAGCTCTCGGCCGCGAGCGGCGAGCCGGTCGAAAGCAGCATGCGCATGGCCGATAGGTCATGGCTCTCGCGCGGCCGGACGCCGGCCTTCTCGAGCGCCGCGATGTATTTCGCCGAGGTGCCGAAATGGGTGATGCGCTCGGCCGCGGCGAAGTCCCAGAGCGCGCCCGCCGAGGGGTGGAACGGGTTGCCGTCGAACAGCATCAGCGTCGCACCCGAGGCCAGTCCGCTGATCAGCCAGTTCCACATCATCCAGCCGCAGGTCGAGAAGTAGAACAGCCGGTCGCCCGCCTTGAGATCGGTGTGCAGCCGATGTTCCGCCAGGTGCTTCAACAGCGTGCCGCCGGCGCCGTGGACGATGCATTTGGGCATGCCCGTTGTGCCCGACGAGTACATGATGAACAGCGGGTGGTCGAACGGCAGCTGGGCGAAGTCGATGGCGTCGTCCGGCCGGCCGGCGAGATAGTCGCCCCAGGAAACGGCGTCGCGCAGGCCCGCGAGGTCGGCATCTTCGCTCGCGAAGGGCACGACGACGGCGCGCGTGATCGACGGCGCATCCGCCAGGATGCCGGCGATGCGCTCGCGGCTGTCGATCGTCTTGCCGTTGTAGAAATAGCCGTCGGCGCAGAACAGCACCTTCGGCGTGATCTGGCCGAAGCGGTCCATCACGCCGCGGATGCCGAAATCGGGCGAACACGACGACCAGATGGCGCCCAGGCTGGCCGTCGCCAGCATGGCGATCGCCGTCTCGGGCGCGTTGGGCATGAAGCCGGCGACCCGATCACCCGCCGCCACGCCGTCGGCGCCGAGCGCGGCCGCGGTCTGCGCGACCCGGGCGTAGAGCGCGGCGTGGCTGAGTTCGCGCCGGGCGCCATTCTCGCCGCGGAAGATCATCGCCGGCGCGTCGTCACGCCGGCGCAGCAAGTTCTCGGCGTAGTTGAGCCGCGCGCCGGTGAACCAGCGGGCGCCGGGCATTCGGTCGCCGTCGACCAGCACGTCGTTCCAGCCGCGGCTCGCGATCACCCCACCGTATTGCCAGAGCGCGGCCCAGAACGCCTCGATGTCGTCGACCGACCAGCGCCAGAGCGCCGCGACGTCATCGAGCACGACGCCGCGCTCGGCCGCGAGCCAGCCGCGGAAGGCCGTCACATCGGCCGCCGCCACGCGTTCGGGCGATGGCGTCCAGAGGGGGCTATCCATTACCGATCGTCTCCCCAACAGGATGAATGGATTTGAGGACTGGCTTGAAGAGACACGACGTTACAACCCCGCTTGGACGTTCGGACCGATAATAGTTAACCACAGAGACACAGAGGCACGGAGAAGGTCCACAGATGATTCTCCTCGGCGCGAAGCGCAAGAAATAAACCTCTATGTCTCTGTGTCTCTGTGTCTCTGTGGTTCAATTAAACCGCGCGCCGGAACGGCGTGATCTCGGTCTTCTGCCAGACATTGCCGGTGACGTAGGGATCGGTCGCCAGCCATTCGTCGAGCTCGGCGCGGCTGGCGACCTCGACGACGCAGGCCGAGCCGATCATCTCGCCGCCGTCGTCCAAGAGCGCGCCGCCGCAAATCAGCATGCCGCTTTCGGCCCGCTCGCGCGCGCCTTCGAGATGGGCCTCTCGCACCGCGAGCCGGCGCGCCGGCGCGCCCGCGTCGGTGCCGTCCCAGTTGACGACGAGAAACTGCATCGTTCACCTCCTTTGACGTAGCGGCGCCATTATCGCGTAGCGCTCGGCAAATGCCCAGACCGATACGCAACCCTGCCCCGCCTAAACGGCGCTGGCGTTGCCGCGACGCCGTTGATTAGAAACCACAGACGCACAGAGGGACGATCATTGTAGCGGCGGGTTTGAAACCCGCCCCTACGACAGATATCTTTGTGCTGCGCACCACGGCAGGTGGATGGGATGCTGACGCTCTACGGAAATCTCGAATCGGGCAACGTCTACAAGGTGCGACTGCTGCTCGCGCACCTCGGCATCGCGCATGTCCGGGTCGAGGTCAATCAGGTCGACGGGCATCCCAGGCGGCCCGAGTTCCGCGCCATCAATCCGATCGGCAAGGTGCCGGCGTTGCGTTTCGACGACGGCCGCGTGCTGTCGGAATCGGGCGCCATCCTCTACTACCTGGCGCAAGGCACGCCGATGTGGCCCGACGGATCGTGGGACCACGCCCAGGTGCTGCGCTGGATGTTCTTCGAGCAGTACAGCCACGAGCCGGCGATCGCGGTCAACCGCTACATCCTCAATTATATGGCCGATGCGTCGGGCCAGGCGGCGCGCGTCGCCGAGAACGCCGAGAAAGGCGCGCATGCGCTGGGCGTCATGGAAGCGCATCTCGCCGCGCAGGACTGGCTCGCGGCCGGGCGCTACACGATCGCCGACATCGCGCTCTACGCGTATACGCACAACGCGAACGAGGCCGGTTTCGACCTCGCCGCCTATCCGGCGATTGGCCGCTGGCTCGCGCGGATCGCCGCCCAACCGGGCCATATCGCGCAGATGGAAGAGACCAGCGCGGCGCCCGTCGAGAGCCTGATCGCCTAGAGCATTGTCCGGTCACATTAGGTGACCTGCGCTCAATCGCCACGCTTGCCAATCTTTATCCCACAAGGCCATTCTTGATGGGTGCGAGTCTCGCATGGCAGTGATGTCTGCGGCTTGGTTCGTTGAGTTCAGGCAGCGATTGCCATGGCTGCTGCACGTGGACTGATGTTGTCGTTGGCCGGTGTGTCGGTTGCGCTGATCAGGGCCTTCCATGCCCGCTCGAAGCGGCCGGATTTGATCAGGGCGCGGAAGGTCAGAACAGCCTGTCCGCCGACGATCCGCCAGCGCATGCCGGAGCGCTTCATGCGCTGTGTCACCAGGGTCTTGTTGGCAGCTTCGACCACGCCTGAGCCGATGGCGATGCCCTCTTCCTTCAGGGCGTGGTAGCGCATGCGATGGCGATGCTTGCGGAAGAAGGCGAGTTCCCGCTCGGTCTCGGCCCGGTCCGGCGCAGCGGCGGCATCGCGAAGGTGGCGCAGCGCCCGGATCACCTTGGCGACGCCACGGGGATCGTGACGGAGGATCTCGCGGTACTTCTCGAACCAGCCGGGCGCCACGGCATGGTCGGACGCGGTTTGCAGATGTTCGCAAGCATGCCAGAAGTCGATCACCTCGGTTTCGGGCGACAGGGTCTCCAGGAAGGTCCAGTTGTCGGCGGCGCCATCGGCGATAGCGACGATCCCGATCTCGGGGCGTGCTCGCCTGATGTGTGCGACTTCGCTTGCAAGCTGCGCCTTCAGCGTGAGCTTGCCGCTCTCCGGCATGCGGCCGAGATAGAGGGTCTTCAGGCGCTTGCCCTCGGCGTCGTGGAAGGAGACCGTGCCGCAGGCAGCCTCGCGCCAGGAGGCCTTGGCGCGACCGTCCTCGCCGGGTCTCAGCGGCACCATGACGCCGTCGAGGGAGACCGAGGCGGTGGTCGCGTCCTGCGGTATGCCCTCGGCCTCACGGATGCTGCCCAGCGTCTCCGGGCCGAGGCTCTCCCAGCATTCGTGCATGCTCAGGGTCAGGCGCTGCAGGGTGCTCACCGACGGCGTCATGGCGCCGGTCTTCGCAAAGAACGCCGCCGCTTCCCGGGCCGTGCAGTGACCCATCATCAGCAGACCGAGCTCGGCCGCCGGCCGCGTCAGGTAATCGTCGACGAGGCCCAGGCTCTCGTCGACCGGCACCGGCGATGCCCCGCTCGCGCCGCTGCGGTAACGCGCTCGCCGGTAGGTCACCGGACCGAGCGAGGTCATGATCGTCTTCGGCGTCACCGCGACCCGGAACCAGCTCTGCCCGTCCCGCTCGATCCGGGAAGCGCCATCGTCCCGGTTCTCGATGACGGCGCCCATGACATCGCGAGCGAACTCGTTCGTGGCCTCACGCACCCGCAACTCGACCTCCTCGGGCGCCTCGGGGCGCGGCTCGGAACGAAGCTCCTCGCGACACAGTGCGAGCACCCGGGCGGCCGCCTCGACGACCCGAGGAGGCAGGCCGGAAAGATCGATGGACGAAGGCGCCGGAGGCGGGGATACTGCCATGGGAATGCTCCCGATGTTGGGTTTCGAGACACGGCATCGTACCGCTTCTGGCGGTGCGGAGCGTTCCCACCTTCCCCTGCTCGACCCTGCCGTCGTAACAAAATCCTGCCTTGGAGCGGCCCATTGTCACGAATAGCCGATTTCGGCCGTTCGTCTCGACACAAAAAACGCACTAAATCAATGACTTAGATTTTCCATACCAGACCCACACCCTTCTTGATCCCACAAGGATTGGCCGCAGGGGCGGCGGCCCGCCCTCTCGTCCCAATTAGATTGGCGCGGGCTGGCATAGCCCGACCGATTCCAATCGATCGGACTATGCTCTAGCCTGGAATTCTCACCATGGACCGGCCAGGTCTGATCCTCGGCAAGCGCAGACCTGACCGGCGCAACCGGCGCTGGTCGCGGCTGGGTGGCTCGCTTATGGTCGGCGGCCATGGAGGCGCCCCAGAGTCCCGCGGCCCCGTCCGATCCGGTGCGCGGCGCGCTTTGGATGGTCGGCAGCTGCGTTTTCTTCGCCATACTGACCGGCCTGATCCGCTATCTGTCGGCGACGCTGGATCCGCTCGAGATCGTCTTCTTCCGTAACCTGTTCGGCATGCTCGCTATGCTGCCCTGGCTGATGCGCCGGGGGTTCAGCGGGCTGCGCACCCGGCACCTGACGATGCATATCGTGCGCGCCGGTCTCGGCCTCACCGCGATGACGTGTTGGTTCACCGCGGTCGCCACCATGAACCTCGCCGACGCGGTGGCGCTGAGCTTCACCGCGCCGCTGTTCGCCACGGTCGCCGCGATCGTCGTGCTGCACGAGGTGGTGCGCGCGCGGCGCTGGTCGGCGGTGCTGGCCGGTTTCGTCGGCGCCATGATCATTCTGCGTCCGGGCTTCCACGAGGTCGCGCCCGAGGCGCTGCTGGTGCTCCTGTCGGCGATGGTCATGGCGATCGGCGTGACCATGGTGAAGCTTTTGTCGCGCACCGAATCGGTCGGCGCCATCGTCTTCTACATGGTGCTGATCTTGACGCCGGCGTCGCTGGTGCCGGCGCTGTTCGTCTGGCAGACGCCGAGCCTCGAGGCGTTCGGGCTCCTGGTGCTGCTCGGCGCCGCGGCGACGGGCGGCCACCTGTGCATGGTGCGCTCCTTCGCCATCGCCGACGCGACCGCCGTGCTGCCCTTCGACTTCGTGCGCCTGCCGCTGATCGCGCTGATCGGCTATTTCGTGTTCGGTCAGGCGCTCGATATCTGGACCGGGGTCGGCGCGGCGGTGATCATCGGCGCCTCGGTCTACATCGCGCACCGCGAATCGGTGCACCAGCGCGCCGTCGCCCTGCCGCCGGCCCGACCCGACGCCGGCCCGCTCCCCGCGCGAACCCGGCTGGAGACTGGCCCGGCGGCCAAATAACCGCCCGACAAGGCACACCCTCTCCCCCGCGCCGGGGGAGAGGGCCAGGGTGAGGGGGCCGCCCCGACGCCGGCGCGGCCGGCGCCCGTGTCGGTCCGCATTATTCACCAGAGGCCAGAGGCACAGAGGCACAGAGGCACAGAGGCACAGAGGCACAGAGGCACAGAGTAGTTTCACAGAGGAGTCCCTTCGACGCGAAGCGCCAAAAACAAACCTCTGTACCTCTGGACCCCTGTGGTTCAACGATCGGTCGCCGACCAAGCGGTGTTCCAAGCCATTTCTTAACGGTGTCAGACTCCTTATTTTATCATTTATATAAATAGTTAATAAAAGAGTCTGACACCGTTATTTCTGCAACGTATCGAGACTTCGGATTGGGGCAAGAGCGCCGCTCAATCGACGTCGAGGCCGCGGGCTTTGTGCCAGTCCTCGATCGACTGGTCGGGGTGTTCGGTGAAGCGCGCCTCGCCCGGACCCGCCGGCACGACGGCCCAGGCGGGCGCGTAGTCGAGCATGATGTTAGCGTGCTCGGGCGCCGCCGGCAGCGGCGTGTCGATCGCCGAGGCGAAGGGATGGACGAGTTCGGGCCAGCGCGGGTCGAAGACCCAGAGCGCGCTGCCGCAACGCGTGCAGAAGTGCCGCCGGGCCGGGCTCAGGCCGTCCGCGCCCTCGGCGAACCGCACGCGATAGACGGTGATGTCCGCCTCGCCCTCGACCTTCAGCGTCGCCGCGTCGCCGCCCAGGTTGATCGCGTAGCCGCCGCCGCCCGCGGTCTTGCGGCAGATCGAGCAGTAGCAGCGCATGTAGGGTACCGGCGTGTGCGTGTTCAGCGAGAAGCGCACCGCGCCGCAGTGACACGAGCCTTCGAGCAGCATGGGACCTCCCTTGGCGTGATCGTCAACCGTCGTCTTCGTCCGTCCTGGTGAGGAACGCGCGGGCGGCGTCGAAGTGTTCTGGGCGCATCGCCGATCGCACGGCGCCGATGGCGGCGGCGAGCACGGCGGCGTCGTCGGTGTAGCCGATGCCGGCGATGAAGTCGGGGATGACGTCGGTCGGCACGATGAAATAGGCCAGGGCGCCCATTAGCACGGCCTTGACGTACATCGGCGTCTTGCCGTCGGTCGCGCAGTAATAGGCGGCCAGCGCGTCCTCGACGAAGGGCACCCGGCCGAGGGTCTTGCGCAGCTTGTCCCAGAAGCCTTGGTTGACCAGCGCCTCGTCGGCGCGCAGCTTGTCGTGGTCGACGTTGCGGTCGTCTTGGTCGTCGGGCATCTGGATAATATGGGGGCGATGCTGGGCGGTCGCAATACATCTTGCGATCTGCTAAGACGCCGCGAGCTCATAAAAAGCGGAGGACGAACATGGACGTGAAGGGGCAGGCGGCGCTGGTCACCGGCGGCGCGTCGGGACTCGGCCGGGCGACGGCGGAAGCGTTGATCGCGGCGGGCGCCAAGGTCGCCATCCTGGACAAGAATGCCGAGGCGCTGGCGGCCACAGCCGCCGAGATCGGCGCGCTCGCGGTCGCCTGCGACGTGACGCAAGCCGGCTCGACCGAGGACGCTGTGGCCGCCGCGCGCGCGGCGCACGGGCCATCGCGCGTGCTGATGAATTGCGCCGGCGTCGGCCCGGCCAAGCGCATCGTCGGGCGCGACGGGCCGATGCCGCTCGAATGGTTCGAGGCCGTCATCGCGGTCAACCTGATCGGCACCTTCAACGCGCTTCGCCTCGCCGCCGCCGACATGATGGCGCTGGATGCGCTCGACGGCGACGAGCGCGGCATCATCATCAACACCTCGTCGGTCGCCGCCACCGAGGGCCAGGTCGGCCAGGCCGCCTATACCGCGTCGAAGGGCGGCGTCGCCGCCATGACGCTGCCGGCGGCGCGCGAGTTCGCCCGCCACGGCATCCGCGTCAACACCATCGCACCGGGCCTCTTCGGCACGCCGATGCTGTTCAACCTGCCCGAGGATGTGCAGGAGGCGCTCGGCAAGTCGGTGCCGTTTCCCAACCGCATCGGCCGGCCCGACGAATACGCCGCGCTCGCCATGCATCTGATCGACAACGCGATGATCAACGGCGAAGTCGTGCGTCTCGACGGCGCGCTCCGCATGGCGGCCGGCTAGAGATTTGTCCGGTCACTTTCTTTGTGCGGTCACCTAAAGGTGACCTGCGCTCAATCGCCGCGCATGCCAGTCTTATGGAATCAAAGCTGGCCGAACGGTCGGCGGCCCCCCTCTTGTCCAGATAAAGTTGGCGCGGGCTGGCATCATCCGATCGATTCCCATCGATCGGATGATGCGTCGGCCCGGAGTAACTGATGGCGCCGAACGTCGGCGCCGCGCCGACCGCGGCAGATATCGAGGCGCTGGCTCGCACGGCGCTCGAGGACATCCCCGAGGACCTGCGCCGGCGCGTCCGGGGCATCGCGATCCTGGTCGAGGAGTTTCCCGACGCGGAGACCGAGCAAACCATGGGACTCGAGAGCCCGTTCGAGCTCCTGGGCCTCTACCACGGCGTCTCGCTCGACCACAAGAGCGTCAGCGACGCGCCCGAGGACGTCGACCGCGTCTTCCTCTACCGCCGGCCGCTGCTGGATTACTGGTGCGAGACCGGCGAGACGTTGGAGGCCATCGTGCGCAACACGCTGGTCCATGAGATCGGCCATCATTTCGGCCTCTCCGACGACGACATGGAAGCCCTGGAATCGGGCGATGACGACGGCTGACGCGCCACCGGCCCACCGGCTCGTACCGATCCTATTTCTGCTCGGGCTCGGCACCATGTGGGGCGCCAGCTTCTCGCTCGCCAAGATCGCGACGACGGCCGGCGCCCATCCGCTCGGCCTGCTGCTCTGGCAGGCGGCCGGCGCCGCCGTCATCGTGCTTTCGGTCGGCGTCGCGCGGCGGCGCCTGCGCGGGCTCGCACGCCGCAATCTGGGCTATTTCGTGACCTGCAGCCTGATGACCATCGTCGTGCCCTCCGGCGCGGTCTACTGGGCTTCGCCCAACCTGCCGGCCGGCGTGCTCGCGATGCTCGTCGCGACGGCGCCGATGATCACCTATGGCGTCGCGTTGCTGGCGCGGATGGAGGGTTTCCGATCGCTGCGCGTCGCCGGCATCGTGCTCGGCTTCGCCGCGGTCATCCTGATCGTCGGGCCGCGCGGCAGCCTGCCGTCGCCCGACATGGCGGTCTGGATCGCGCTCGGCATGGCGGCGCCGATCGGCTATGGCGTGAGCAACGTCTACATCGCCTATTTTCGCCCGCCGGCCGCCGATTCGATCGCGCTCGCCGCCGGCACGCTGACCACCACCGCGGCGCTCGTCGCCCCCGTCGTCGTCGCGACGGGCACCGGCTTCGGGGTCGGCCCGCCGTGGGACGCGGTCGATGTCGCGGTGCTCGCCTTGCCGACGATCACCGGGCTGGCGCGTGTCGTCCTGTTCGAGCTGATCCGCACCGCGGGCCCGGTATTCTTCTCGCTGGTCAACTATTTCACCACCGCGAGCGGCGTGGTTTGGGGCATGCTGTTGTTCGGCGAGCGACACAGCCCGTGGATCTGGGCGGCCCTGGCGCTGATGTTCGGCGCGCTCGCGCTGGTCAACGCCCGACCGGCCGCGCGCGCCACCAACGATGGAAGAGGGCCATGATCCTCGAGGGAAAGACGGCCATCGTCACCGGCTCGTCGCGCGGCATCGGCCGGGCGATCGCGCTGCGCTTCGCGGCCGACGGCGCCAAGGTGACGGTCAACTGCGTCACCAATATGGACAAGGCCGAGACGGTGGCGGGCGATATCCGCGCCGCCGGCGGCGCGGCGATCGCCGTCCAGGCCGATGTCGGTGAGCGCGCCGACGCCGACCGCCTGGTCGCCGAAACCGACGCGGCGACGGCCTTCCTGGCGTCCGACTACGCCGCCTACATCACCGGCCAGGCGCGGCGCGTCAACGGCGGCATGTCGATGGGCGGCTAGGCGACGGGCCCGAGCGCTGCGGCGAAACGATCGGCGCCATCAAGCTGGCCAGGGAGTTCTATGGTTATGACACGACCGATGCCAAGGCCGTCGTGGACGATCTGGCCCGGCGCTAGGGCTTGTCTGCTCGCTGTTCTGGTCTGGGCGGTCCCAGCGCAAGGCGCCGGGCCGTGGCTCAGCTTCTCCGGCGAGGTGGCGCGCGGCGAGACCTTCCGGCATCGGCTCGATCAGGATTTCTGGTTCGAGTTGCAACCCGATCCCCAGGGCTGGGGCTGGCACATCTGGATCGGCGACCCGCGGCAGCCCCACGACAACTACGCGGCCGTCGTGACACCGCCCTATCGCGGCGTCAACCACATGCAGCTTTTCGGCTGGCGTTTCCGCAACGCGGACAACAGTGGCGCCAACACGGCGGGTCCGAAGAACGTGAACGCGCCTCAGGAGCTGCGCGGCTTTCGTTTCGTGCTGAACGACCGAGATCACGACGACGCCATGGCTGCGCTGCGTCGGCTGCTGTGGGGCCCGGTCGAGAGCGACGATGTCGGTCTGCATTTGAGGGCTTGGCGGCGCGAGCTGGCGAAAGGCGAGGGCCGGCTAGTGTCCCGATTCCGAAGTTCGCATGATTTTCGCCTGCTGTTCAGCGATTTCGATTGTTCGGAGGCAGAAGCGCTGGATGGCGCCGAGGATGTCATCGGCGGATTTGGTCCATTTGAAGGGTTTGGGGTTCTGGTTTGTCGTGTCGATGTAGTCGAGGATGGTGCGCTCCAACTCCTTGGTGGAGCGATGGACGCCGCGCCTGATCTGCTTGTCGGTCAGCAGCCCGAACCAGCGCTCGACCTGGTTCAGCCAGGAGGCGCTGGTGGGTGTGAAATGGGCCTGCCAGCGCGGCCGTTTGGCGAACCAGTCGCGGATCGCCTTGGTCTTGTGGGTCCCGTAGTTGTCCATGACGATGTGGATGTCGAGATCAGCAGGGACGTTCGCCTCGACGAGGTCGAGGAATTTGCGGAACTCTCGGGCCCGATGGCGCGGGAAACATTTGCCGATGATCTCTCCCGTGGCGATGTCGAGGGCCGCGAAGAGAGAGGTCGTGCCGTGGCGCTTGTAGTCGTGGCTGCGCCGCTCCGCCTGCCCGGGGCGCATCGGCAAGAGGGGCTGGGAACGGTCCAGGGCCTGGATCTGGCTCTTTTCGTCGACACAGAGAACCAGGGCACGATCCGGCGGCGCCAAATACAGACCGACGATGTCGCGGACCTTCTCCACGAAGAAGGGATCGCTCGACAGCTTGAAGGTCTCCGAGCGATGCGGCTGCAAGCCGAAGGCCCGCCAGATGCGATGAATGGTCGAGGGCGCGTGGCCGCTCGCCCGCGCCATCGAGCGAAGGCTCCAATGGGTCGCGTCCGGCGGCGTCTCTTCCAGCGTCAGCCGGACCGCTTCCGCGATGGCGTCATCGCCGATTTGACGCGGCGCGCCGGGGCGGGGTTCGTCGTACAGACCGTCGAGGCCCTCCGCCGCATAGCGGCGACGCCACTTGCCCACGGTGTCCGCGCTCGCCTCGAGACGAACGGCGATCTCCTTGTTCTCCAACCCTTCCGCCGCCGCCAAGACGATCCGAGCCCGCCGCGCAAGCCCCTGCGACGTCTTGCGACGACGAGACAGCGCCTCCAATTCGGCGCGCTCGTCATCGCTCAAAGAGATCGTCACCGCCACTCTCGCCATCAATCGCGCCTCCTAAAAACAAATAGAGACATAATCATATCAATTTATCGATCAGGACACTAGAGATTACGGACATTACCCTCGGCAACCTGGTGACCGGCGAGACCGCCCGTTTCCGGCGCATCGCCTTCACGGTGCGTCTGGCGCGCTGAGCCGTCCCCGCTTGCCAGAGCCCGGCGACGATGATTGTGGGGACGTGATACTTAATTCCAACTCTACCAAATATACTGCCACCATATAATTAAGCGGGCTGTCCTAGCTAAGGGCGTTTCTGTCTCAAAATAATCCATGTCTTCAATTGGTTAAGCAGTTCTCGGTGGTCACCTCCGTTGAACCGCCATTCGCACTCCTTGAGGAACAGGTGAAAGCTCTGTTTCGGGACGCCATTGAAGCGCCGTAAATGCCGCTTCGCCTGGTTCCAGAAGTTCTCGATCCCGTTGATATGGCTCCGCTCGTCGACGAACCGCTCCGAGTGATTGATCCGAACATGGTGGAAGTCCGAAACGTCCAGGGCATCATAGCTCGAAAAGCCGTCCGTATAGACGATGCTGTCAGGCCGGATCATACGCTCCATAATCGGCATCAACGTGGCAGTCCGGGCATTGGGAATCATCGCCGTGTAGACCTTCCCACCTCGCTTCAAAAGCCCGAAAACCGGGACTTTTCCGCCAGCGCCTCGACCCCGCTTGCCTTTGCGGCGGCCGCCAAAATAACTCTCATCAACCTCGATCTCTCCGGCAAAAGGCGAGGCCTTCTCCATTTCCTCGGCAATCACCTTGCGAAGCCGAGTATAAAACGAGGCCGCCGTGTTCCGGTGGACGCCAACCAGTTCGGCTGCTGCCCGAGCCGTCGTACCCGCAACGAAGTGCTCAATCAGACGACCGCGCTTCCAATCACTGAGCCGGCTTTTCCTCTCGTACATCCCGCCATCCTAGCCTAAGCATGCCGCTTAGCTAGTGTCCTGATCGATAAATTGATATGATTATGTCTCTATTTGTTTTTAGGAGGCGCGATTGATGGCGAGAGTGGCGGTGACGATCTCTTTGAGCGATGACGAGCGCGCCGAATTGGAGGCGCTGTCTCGTCGTCGCAAGACGTCGCAGGGGCTTGCGCGGCGGGCTCGGATCGTCTTGGCGGCGGCGGAAGGGTTGGAGAACAAGGAGATCGCCGTTCGTCTCGAGGCGAGCGCGGACACCGTGGGCAAGTGGCGTCGCCGCTATGCGGCGGAGGGCCTCGACGGTCTGTACGACGAACCCCGCCCCGGCGCGCCGCGTCAAATCGGCGATGACGCCATCGCGGAAGCGGTCCGGCTGACGCTGGAAGAGACGCCGCCGGACGCGACCCATTGGAGCCTTCGCTCGATGGCGCGGGCGAGCGGCCACGCGCCCTCGACCATTCATCGCATCTGGCGGGCCTTCGGCTTGCAGCCGCATCGCTCGGAGACCTTCAAGCTGTCGAGCGATCCCTTCTTCGTGGAGAAGGTCCGCGACATCGTCGGTCTGTATTTGGCGCCGCCGGATCGTGCCCTGGTTCTCTGTGTCGACGAAAAGAGCCAGATCCAGGCCCTGGACCGTTCCCAGCCCCTCTTGCCGATGCGCCCCGGGCAGGCGGAGCGGCGCAGCCACGACTACAAGCGCCACGGCACGACCTCTCTCTTCGCGGCCCTCGACATCGCCACGGGAGAGATCATCGGCAAATGTTTCCCGCGCCATCGGGCCCGAGAGTTCCGCAAATTCCTCGACCTCGTCGAGGCGAACGTCCCTGCTGATCTCGACATCCACATCGTCATGGACAACTACGGGACCCACAAGACCAAGGCGATCCGCGACTGGTTCGCCAAACGGCCGCGCTGGCAGGCCCATTTCACACCCACCAGCGCCTCCTGGCTGAACCAGGTCGAGCGCTGGTTCGGGCTGCTGACCGACAAGCAGATCAGGCGCGGCGTCCATCGCTCCACCAAGGAGTTGGAGCGCACCATCCTCGACTACATCGACACGACAAACCAGAACCCCAAACCCTTCAAATGGACCAAATCCGCCGATGACATCCTCGGCGCCATCCAGCGCTTCTGCCTCCGAACAATCGAAATCGCTGAACAGCAGGCGAAAATCATGCGAACTTCGGAATCGGGACACTAGGACAGCCCCTAATTAAGTATCACGTCCACGTAATTCCAAGGTCGCGCCCACGGGCATGATCTTCGTGCCCTGTAAGGACGGCACCAGCCACAACGAGATCGAAAACGCCGATGGAAACACACTCTTTATTTATATTTTTTTATAATTAATCTACTAATGATAGCTCACTCCTGATATGCTGCGCTGAATTTGCGGAAGGAGGGAAACATGCTTCGCACATATCTCGTCGCTGGGGCGATGCTGATCGTCAGCATCGTTTACGGCGGGCCCGCCGTGGCGCAGCAACTGACGGTCGGTACTACGTACACTTGGGTCAACGAACTCGGCTCGACAATGACGACGTCGTGGGGCGCGGACGGCCTGATAACCGGAACATATGTGAGCCTCGTGGGATGCGGCGCGGGCACGGCCAGGCCGCTGACCGGCTGGTGGAACAACGCCGCCGTGACATTCACCGTGAATTGGCAGGAATGCAAATCGCTCACGTCATGGACGGGAAACTACGGCGCTGGAAAGATTACTACGCTGTGGCTATTAACGCTGTCCGGCCCCCCGCAGTGGAATTCGATCAACGCCGGAGCCGATACGTTCACGCTGCAGTAGCGATTAATTAAGCGGACGTGATCACTACCGCGCGTCGTCGTCGGCATGTCGGGGGCAGTCAGGGGACGGGTTCGGGCGGCGCGCCGAGAGCGGCGCGGACTTGGTTCTGGAACAGAACCACGTTGCTTTCCTGCGCCGGCGACAGGCGGCCGGCGGTGTAGACGCCGACCGCAAGGTTGCGCTGCACGGTCTCGCAGATGCCCATGTCCTCCTCGACGATCTCGCGCGCCCAGGCGAAGGCGGCGTCGCGCTCGGCCGCGGCAACGTCGGCAAACCACATCCAGTTGAGCGATTTGAGGCGGCCCGGGCCGTCGGGTTCGATGCGCTCGGCCTTGAAGGCGCGTGCGCTGGCGGTCACCTGGAAGCCCGGGAAGCGGTAGAACCAGAGCCCGTCGTCGCCGCGCAACCGGGCGCCGTCGGCGGCGCCGGCATACGGCACATGGAAGGCGATCGTCCGACCGTCGTCGTAGGGCCTGATCTCGACCGCGTCGCCGACGACCGCCGCGGCCAGGCGCTCGTGCACGGTCGGCAGGTGGTAGCCCTCGACGGTGTTGTCGCAATAGGTCTTCCAGTTGGCGGCGCCGGTGACGGTGAAGTCGCCGCCAAAGGTCAGCTCGGGCGGGCCGGGGTACGTTTTGCAGAGGTCCGGGATCGTGCCCAGCCAGGTGGCGAGATCGGGCGCGCCCTCATCGACGCAGACGAAGACCAGGCCGCGCCAGGTCTCGACGCGCAGCGCAAACAGGCCGTATTCGGCACGGTCGAAGCCGGGGTCGTCGCCGAAGTCCGGCGCGACCTTGAGCCGGCCGGCGAGGTCGTAGGTCCAGCGGTGATAGGGGCAGCGCAGCATGTTGCAGCGGCCCTGGCCGTCGGCGAGCAGGGCGGCGGCGCGGTGCCGGCAGACGTTGTGGAAGCCGCGCAGCACGCCGTCCTTGCCGCGGATGACGAAGACCGGCCAGCCGTTGACGCGCTCGGCGCGCCAGTCGCCGGTCGCGGCGAATTCGGCCTCGGGCGCGAACAGGCACCAGTTGGGCGCGAAGATGGCGCCGCGCTCGCGGGCGTGGACCGCGTCGTCGACGTACCAATCGGCGGGCAGGGTTTCGGGCATTAGTCAATGCCGGCGCGGCGGCGCACGGCGGTCAGGCCTTGCGAGCGGTCGTAGGCCCGGTAGAGCTGCTCGCGCAGGCCGACCGCGGGCGTTGCGTTGATGTTCTCGAACAGCGCGATGCGCATCGCCGCCGGGCTGCAGGTCATGTCCCAGATCAGGTTGAACAGGCGGTTCTTGTCGCGCGCGCCGATCTCGTGGCCGGGCAGGTAATCGTCCAAGAGCGGGCCGATGTCGGGCCGCTCCCAGCTCGCCTTCGGCACGCGTGAGATCAGCCCCTGGCCCGACAGCTCGCGCAGCAGCTGCATGATCTTCGGGTAGGCGGTGATGGCGCCGAGCCGCCCGGCGGTGACGTATTCGACATTGGGCAGCATGACGCCGCTCTCGGTCGGCTGGGCGGTCTCGACGGCGGCGGTGACCATGCCCTTGAGCGTCGCCGCATAGGCCAGCACCTCGGCGACGAGATGGCGGACGGCGGCGATGTGGTCGGTGCCCAGCGCGTCGACGATGGCCTGGGCCGCGCCGGCGAAGAGCTCGGCGCGGAACGCCATGCGCGTGAGGATCTTCCAGAAGGCGAACTGGCCAAGGACGTAGTAGATATCACCCAAGACCGGGTTCTTGTAGCTGAAGACGTACTCCCACGGGATGAAGACGTTGTCGAACAGCGTGAGGCTGTCGTTCTCCTCGCCGCCGACGTCGAGCGGGTGGTCCTCGGCGTCCTCGCTGCCGTCGGTCAGCGCCTCGCGCGAGACCAGCGTCAGGCCCGGCGCGTTGACCGGCAGCGCCGACCACAGCATGCATTCGGCGGGCATGGTCGGGTTGGGCGGCGGCATCGAGATGGTGCCGATGTTGCCCTGCGCCATCACCGTGTTGCCCGCCTTGGCGCCCGCGACGACGACGCCGTCGGCGCGTTCCTCGACGACGCGCAGCCGGCCGGCCTGCTCGGGCATCGGCGTCTTGCGGTTGGCCTGGACGTCGATGATGATGTCGCCCGAGATCAGGTTATTGCGCTGGCCGGTGCGCAGGAAGTGGATGATCTTGTCCTGCGCCTCGGGTTCGGCGCGCTTTATGATGTGGTGGAATGCCATGAATCCGATCGCCTTGACCGGACCGTAATCGGGCGGCCGTCCGAACTCGCCGAAGGTGCGGAAGGTCGAGAACCTGACCATCTCGACGTGGCGCCACAGATCGTCGCGCGAATAGGGCACCAACCAGCCGGTCGCGATGCGCTCGCCGGTTTCGGCGTCGATCGAGGTCGTGACCTCGGCGTGCTTGGGGTCGAGCTGCGCATCGAACAGCCCGGCCAGCGTGTCGATGCCGCGCGCCAGCGTCGGCTCCGCGGTGACGTCGTCGACCGCGCGGCCGTCGACGATGACGCGGCGGCCGTCGCGCAAGCTCTCCTTGAACTGGGCGCCCGAGCGCAGGTTGGGATGATCGGGCGCGTGGTCGACCGGCTTGCCGACCAAGAAGTCGCCCGCGCCGCTCACGGCACGCGCATCACTCACGGCACGCGCTCCGGCGCGACCGCGCCGAGCTCGGGGATCGGCCCGTCGTAATAGGGCAGCCGGTCGACGCGCGGCGACCAGGTGCCGTCGGCGATCACCTTGCGGACATGGGCGGCGATCTCCTCGAGCGTGGCGAACCACACGCCGCCCTTCTCGTGCATGTACTCGATCAGCCCCTCGGTGGCGCGCCAGCGCGCCAGCTGGCCCGACAGGAAGGGGTGCCAGACGGCGATCCACAACCCGCCGTACTGCCACATCGCGTCGAACTCTTCGCGGTAGACCTCGGTCGCGAGGCGCGCCGGCTTGATCGACATCATGTAGCCGAAATCGCGCGACGCCTGGTAGTGCGGCCAGTCGTCGAGCACGTAGTGGCCAGGCAGCTCGACCACGGTCGCCGCGCCATTGTCCAAGAGATAGGGGATGTCGTCGCCCATCAGCGAGGCGTCGTAGTCGATGTCCTCGGCGACGAGCAGGTCGAGCGTGTGGCGCGAAAAACGGTAGCTCGGTGCGCGGAAGCCGCGCGGTCGCCGGCCGGTCATCTTGACGATGACCTCGATCGAGCGCGTCAGCCAGTCGTGCTCCTCGTCGCGCTCCATCGCGTTAGGGTGCTCGTGCAGATAGCCGTGGTGGGCGACCTCGTGGCCGCCTTCGAGCACCGCCTCGACCGCCGCCGGGTAGCGCTCCATGCACCAGGCGGGCAGGAAGAAGGTCTGGTGCATGCCGAACTTGGCGTAAGTGTCGACGATGCGCGGCACGGCGATCTCGGGGCCGTAGCGCAGCATCGAGAGCGCCGCGACGCGGCTGTCGGCGCTGGCGTGATGCGCCAGATGCAGGATGCTGTCGGCATCCATGTCGAAGGTGAAGGCAACGGCGCAGCGCAAGCCGTCGGGCCACGGTAACGGGTTCTTGATCACGGCGTCCTCCCCTGCGCGCGCGGGCCACGCGCCAACCATGACCGCCCCGCTGCGCCGCGGCAACCCTTCCCTCAACAACAAACATATTTAATGGGGTCAGACTCCTTTATAATTAAATGTATCAATTGATAATAAAGGAGTCTGACCCCATTAATCGTTGGTTGGCGGGATGGCTTAGGGCGCGCCTTCCAGCGGGTAGCTCGCTTCGACGCGGTGGACCGCGCCGGCGGCGCCCAGGTGGCTCGAATAGAGCTGGAACGCGGTGACCGGGAAATCTTCGGTCGCGAATGCACCGTTGAGCGCCAGGTAGTCGCGCACCCGGGCGAGCGGCGCCTGCTTGAGCCGGGCGAGCGTCACATGGGGCGCGAACCCGCGGCGGTCGGGCGCGACGCCCAGCTGCCGGAGCCGCGCCTCGATCCGATCGTGCAGGCGGCCGGGCGCAGCGCCGTCGTTCACGCCGGCCCACAAGACGCGCGGCGCACCGCGTGGCGGGAAATGGCCGACGCCGACGAACGCGAGGCGAAAGGCCGGCGCCTCGACATCGCCGAGCGCCTCGACGATCTCGTCGTAAAGCGCGCCCTCGACCGCGCCGATGAAGCGCAGCGTCAGGTGGAACTGCTCGGGCGCGACCCACTTGGCGCCGGGCACGCCGTGGCTGAGGCGGGCCAGCGCGTCGCGGACCGGCGCGGACGGGTCGATGGCAACGAAGAGGCGCGGCATGGGCGGCGACCATTGAAGGAGGTTGACGTTAGAGCACAATCCGATCGATTGAAATCGGTCCGATTATGCCAACCCGCGCCAATCTTATCCCAACAAGAGGGGGGCCGCCGACCGTTCGGCCAATTCTTGTGGGATAAAGAATGGCCTTATGGGATAAAGAGTGGCATGCGCGGCGATTGAGCGCAGGTCGGCTTTACGCGCGTAAAGATGACCGCACAATGAACTAGTAGACGCGGCTGACGGTGTAGCCGCGTTGCTCGAGGAGGCGCAACATGCCGCGCTCGCCCGGCAGGTGCATGGCGCCGACCGCGACGAAGGCGGCGCCCTCGTCGAGCCGCGCGATCATGCGCTCGGTCATGCGCAGATTGCGGAAGTCGATCAGCCGTTCCATCATCGATTCAACGACAGCGCGCTCGATATTCCACGACGGCGACATCATGAGGTCGTAGATCGAAGCGATGTCGCGCGCCAGATAGAGGCGCGTCATAGTCTCGAGCATCGCTTCGACCTCGGCGCGGTTGTGGACCGCCGAGGCGAGCAGGGCGATGTGCTCTTGCTCGGTGAAGCCGGCCACCGAATCGAGCTGTTCGTCGATCGTTTCGAGGCCATAGACCGGCTTGCCGCGGCGCATCGCATCGGCCTGCAGCGCTTGGTCGAGCGGCATCCCCGACGCCGCCTTCATCTCTTCGGGCGGCAGGCCGAGCAACAACCACATTGCCCAGGGCTTCATATGCCTGACCACGTCGCGCTTCAGGCCATAGGGCGCGGCGGCGTCGACCACGCGGGCGAACAGCGCGTCGCCGAGGATATCGTCGAGCTTCGGCCCCTCGATGATCATCATGCGCCCCATGGTGCGCACCTTCGAGGCGGCGTTCAGCAGCACCTCGATCGAGAGCGACCCGGTCGCGTCGATGGCGTCGGCGACCGGCCCGGGCAGCGTGGTGACGCGCGTATCGCGCAAGTGGATGGTGCCGAACAGATAACTCGGCGCAGCGCCGCCGCCCTCGATCTTCCACAACAGGCCGAAGCCGTGGAGCAGCGCCTCGGCGCGCACCGCCGGCTGCGGCAGGGCGAGCGCCAGGACGAGCGCCAGGACGAGCGCCAGCCACAGCGCGACCCGCGGCAACCGGCCCTTTAACCCGTTCGCCGCGATGCCCATCTCAGGAGGCTCCGGCGCGTGCGACCAGCCGCTTGACGTAGGGCAGCATGCGCTCGACGATGACCGCGACGCCTTTGGCGTTGGGATGGACGCCGTCGGGCTGGTTGAGGCTGGGTCTGAGCGCGACGCCATCCAGGAAGAACGGGTAGAAGTCGACACCATGCCGTTTTGCAAGCGTAGGGAAGACACCGTTGAACAGGGCGCCATAGTCGCGCCCCAGGTTGGGCGGCGCGTACATGCCGGTCAGCAGCACCGTGACGCGCGCGGCGCCGAGCCGCTTGAGGATCGCGTCGAGGTTGGCGTAGGTCGTGCGCGGGTCGATGCCGCGCCGGCCGTCGTTGGCGCCGAGCTCGACGATGACCGCGTCGGGCCGCTCGGCGAGCACCCAGTCGAGACGGCGCAGGCCGCCCGCCGTGGTGTCGCCCGAAACACCGGCGTTGATCACCTCGGCGGCGACGCCATGGGCGGCGAGCGCGGCCTGGAGGCGCGCCGGAAAGGCGTCGCGCGTCTTGAGGCCGTAGCCCGCCGTCAGGCTGTCGCCGAGCGCGACGATGCGCGTCGCGCCGGCCGCTCGGGCGGGCAACCAGGGCGCGGCCGTGGTGGCCAACGCCGCCACGATGACCGCGCGGCGGGTTAATCGACTGGTGTCCGACGTCATGCCCGAAGCCTCGCCCATGGTGCTGCTCGACGCTATTGCGCTGAGCCTGCCTACCGCGGCCGGCGACGTCAACATCTTGCGCGGCCTCGACTTCGCCGTCGCGCGCGGCGAGACGGTCGGCGTCGTCGGCCCGTCGGGTTCGGGCAAGTCGACGATGCTCGCGGTAATCGCCGGCCTCGAACGGCCGACCTCGGGCGCCGTCAGCGTCGCCGGCCAAGACCTCGCGACGATGAATGAGGACGCGCTGGCACGCTTCCGCGCGGCCCATGTCGGCATCGTCTTCCAGTCGTTCCACCTGATACCGACCATGACGGCGATCGAGAACGTCGCCGTGCCGCTCGAGCTGGCCGGCCGGACGGACGCCTTCGAACGCGCCGCCGAGCGCCTCGCCGACGTCGGCATGGCGCATCGCCACGGCCACTATCCGGCGCAGCTCTCGGGCGGCGAACAGCAGCGCGTCGCGCTCGCCCGGGCGGTCGTCGCCGAGCCCGACCTGCTGCTCGCCGACGAGCCGACCGGCAACCTCGACGGCGCCACCGGCCAGGCGATCATCGAGTTGATCTTCGATCTTGGCGAACGGCTCGGCACGACGCTGGTGCTGGTCACCCACGACGCCGCGCTCGCCGAGCGCTGCCGGCGCATCGTCGCGCTGGCCGACGGCCGCGCCGTGGCCTGACGTGGCGGCGACCCTCGGCCTGAGCCTCCGACTCGCCTGGCGCGAACTGCGCGCCGGGGTGCGCGGCTTCCGCGTCTTCCTCGCTTGTCTCGCGATCGGCGTCGGCGCGATCGCCGCGGTCGGCGCGATCGCCGAGTCGGTCAAGGCGGGGCTTGCCGGACAAGCGCGCGTCATGCTCGGCGGCGACGTCGACCTCAGGCTTTCGATGCGCCCGGCGGCGGACGCCGAGCGCGCCTATCTCGCCGCCGCCGGGCGGCTGTCGACGACGGTCGAGATGCACGCCATGGCGCAGTCGGGACCCCGGGCGACGCCGGCGCTCGTCCATCTCAAGGCGATCGACGGCGCCTATCCGCTGTTCGGCGCCGTGGAACTTGAGCCCGCGATGCCGCTCGAGACGGCGCTCGAGGTGCGCGACGGCATACCGGGCGCGGTCGCCGAAGCGGGCCTCTTGGGACGCCTCGGCGTCACGCTTGGCGACAGCTTGCGCGTCGGCGACGCGACTTTCGAGCTGCGCGCGACGCTGGTCAGCGAGCCCGACCGGCTGGCCATCGGCGTCGGCTTCGGGCCGCGCCTGATGATCGGGTCGTCCGCGCTCGACGCCACCGGCCTGGTGCAGCCGGGCAGCCTGGTGCGCTACCACTATCGCCTGGCGCTGGCGCCCGGCACCGACGTCGGGCGCTGGGTCGAGGCGCTCGGCCGCGACCTTCCGCAGGCCGGCTGGCGCGCGCGCGATACGCGCGAGCCGCAGCCCCGGCTCGACCGCTGGCTGCGCCGCCTGACCACGCTGCTCACCCTCGTCGGGCTGGCGACGCTGCTGATCGGCGGCCTCGGCGTCGGCGGCGCGACGCGCGCCTATCTCGACGCCAAGACCGAGACGATCGCGACGCTCAAGTGCCTGGGCGCGTCGCGCCGGACGATCCTCGGCGTCTATCTCGCCGAGGTGCTCGGCCTGGCCGCCGCCGGCATCGCGCTGGGGCTGGTGTTCGGCGTGCTCGCGCCGATCCTCGCCGGCCGACTGATCGGCGCATTTCTGCCGATCGAGCTCGCACTCGCCGTCCACCCGGCGTCGCTTGGCCGCGCCGCGCTGTTCGGGCTGCTGGCGACGCTGGTCTTCGCCGTCTGGCCGCTCGCGCGCGCCGGCGAGGTGCCCGCCGCCAGCTTGTTCCGCGACCTCGTCGCGCCCGAGCGGACCCGGCCGCCGACCGGCGTGCCGTCGCTCATTGCCGGCCTCGCGCTGGCGCTCGCGGGGCTCGCGATCGTCAGCGTCGACGACCGTGGATTCGCCGTCTGGTTCATCCTCGGCACGGGCTTCGCGCTGGTCGTGCTGCGCGCCGCGGCGAGCGGCCTGGCGCGCCTCGCCGGCGCCGTGCCGCGTCCGCGCCGCCCCAGGTTGCGCCTCGCGCTCGCGAACTTGCACCGGCCCGGCGCGACGACCGCGAACGTGGTGGTGGCGCTCGGCATGGGCGTCACCCTGCTGGTCGCCGTCGCGCTGGTCGCCGGCAACATCACGCGGATGATCGACCAGCGCCTCGCCGAGGGCACGCCGGCCTTCTTCTTCCTCGATATCCAACCGGACCAGGCCGCCGCGTTCGATGCCACGGTCGCCGCCATCGCCGGCGACGGGCGCGTCCGGCGCGTGCCGCATCTGCGCGGGCGCATCACGCGGATCGACGGCGTGGCCGTCGAGGACGCCGCGATCCATCCCTCGGCGGCCTGGGCGACGAGCAGTGACCGCGGCCTGACCTACGCCGCGACGGCGCCGCCCGGCAGCCGCCTGGTCGAGGGCGAGTGGTGGCCCGCCGACTACGATGGTCCGCCGCTGATCTCTTTCGACGCGCGGCTCGCCGGCGGCCTCGGCGTCACGGTCGGCGACACGCTGACGATCAATGTGCTGGGCCGCGACGTCACCGCAGAGATCGCCAACCTACGCGTCATCGACTGGTCGACGCTGGGCATCAACTTCGCCATCGTCTTCGCGCCCGGCTCGCTCGAGGGGGCACCCCAGACATTTCTCGCCACGGTCCACGCCGCGCCGGCCGACGAGGATGCGCTGGCGCGCGCGGTGGCCGAGCGTTTCCCCAACGTCTCGGCGGTCGGGCTGCGCGAGCTGCTCGACGGCGTGCGCCGGGTAATCGGCCAGCTCGGCGCGGCGGCGCGCGCGGTCGCCGCGGTAACGCTGGCGACCAGCGTCCTGGTCGTCGCCGGCGCGATCGCCGCCGGCCAGCGCCGCCGCGTCTACGACGCCGTTGTGCTCAAGGTGCTCGGCGCGACGCGCGGCGACGTCGCCAAGGCCTACCTCGCCGAGTTCGCGCTGGTCGGGGTGACCGCCGGGCTGCTCGCCGCCGGGCTCGGCACGCTCGCGGGCTACCTGGTGGTCACCCGGGTACTGCACGCCGATTGGCACTTCCTGCCCGGCGCGGTGGCGCTCAACGCGACGCTCTGCCTCGTGCTCGCGCTCGTCATCGGCTTCGCCGGCACGTGGCGCGCCTTGGGCCGCAACACCGCCGCCGTGCTGCGCCACGCCTGAGCCGAAGACCTTGCATTTTTTTCACGAATTCCCACGTCGACACTTGAAATGATGTCGATTTATGTGTATATACGCCTATTATGATCGAAGGACACGACCGATGAGCGTCACGACCGACACGCCACAAGCCTGTCTCTGCTTCAACCTGCGCAAGGCGGCGCGCGCGGTGACACAGCTCTACGATGCCGCGCTCGAGCCGGCCGGCTTGCGCGCGACGCAGTTCTCGCTGCTCGCCGTGCTCGACGGGCGCGACGCCGTGACGATCACCGATCTCGCCCGCGCCATGGTCATGGACCGCACGACGCTGACGCGCAACCTCGGCCCGATCGAGAAGCGGGGCCTGGTCGCGATCGCGCCGGGCGACGACCGCCGGACGCGCGAGGTTAGCCTGACGCGGCGCGGCCGCCAGACACTGACGCGCGCGACGCCGCGCTGGCGCCATGCCCAGACCCGCATGCTCGACACCCTGGGCGACCGCCGCGCGCGGCATCTGCTGGGCGAACTGTCCGACACCGTCGACGCGGCCCGCGGCCCGTGAGTTTTTTTGATTGAATACGTGCAAATACACTCAAATGAAGGAGCCCGACCAATGACCGATCTCGCCGTTGCCAACGACGCCGCCTGGAGCGCCTCCGCGAAGACCCGCATGGGCCTTCTTTTGGCGCTCTGGTTCGCGCTCGCCGCGCTGATCGGCGTGACCGGCGCCGTCGCCGCGGGCCCCGATACGCTGTTCCGCCCGATCGCGCTGACCATGGTCGTGCCCGTCCTGGCCTTCGTCGCGCTCTATCTGGGCTCGGCGACATTTCGTGGTTTCGTACTCGGCCGCGACCTGCGCTTCGTCACGCTGTTGCAGTCCTGGCGCGTCGTCGGCTTCGCCTTCCTGCCGCTCTATTTCTTCGGCGTGCTGCCCGGCCTGTTCGCCTGGCCGGCGGGCGTCGGCGACGTCTTGGTTGGCCTGGGCGCGCCCTGGGCCGTTTTCGCGCTCTTGCGCGACCCGGCGTTCGCGACGAGCCGCGCCTTCGTCGTCTGGAACGTCCTGGGCCTCGCCGATTTCATCGTCGCCGGCGCGACCGCGGTGCTCGCCTCGGGCGCGATCCCGGGCCTCGTCGCCGGCGGCGTGACCAGCGCGCCGATGGAGCTATGGCCGCTCATGCTGTTCCCGAGTTTCCTCGTGCCGCTGTTCGCCATCGCACATCTGACGGCGCTGTTCCAGGTCCGCGCGCTGCGTCGCGCGGGCCGCGTCGCGGAACGGCGAACCGGTTGAATCCGCGGGCCCTCGCGCCTATATAGGGTGCAAGATTCAAGGCAACCACGGATACGGAGTGCTCAAATGGCATTCGGCAATCAGCGGAACACGGCGACGGTGGCGCGCAGCGTCGATCGCGCGGTCATCGACGAAGGCCTGCGCGCCTATATGCTCCGCGTATACAACTACATGGCCTCGGCGCTGGCGCTGACCGGCGTCGTCGCCTACGGCGTGGCGAGCACGCCGACGCTGTTCAACGCGATCTACGGTACGCCGCTGATGTGGGTCGTGATGCTCGCGCCGCTCGGCCTCGTCTTCCTGTTGAGCGCGCGCGTCGCCAAGATGAGCGTCGGCGCGGCACAGACTACCTTCTGGGTCTTCGCGACACTGATGGGCGCCTCGCTGGCATACATCTTCATCATCTACACCCAGACGAGCATCGCGCGCGTGTTCTTCATCACCGCGGGCACGTTCGGCGCGATGAGCCTCTACGGCTACACGACCAAGAAGGACCTCACCGGCTGGGGCTCGTTCCTGATGATGGGGTTGATCGGCATCATCATCGCCTCGATTGTCAATATCTTCCTGGCCTCATCGGCGTTGCACTTCGCGATCTCGGCGATCGGCGTGCTGGTGTTCGTCGGCCTGACCGCCTACGACACGCAGAGGATCAAGGAATCCTATGACGTCGGCGACTCCGGCGCGTTGGCGAGCAAGAAGGCGATCATGGGCGCGCTGAGGCTCTACCTCGACTTCATCAACCTGTTCCTCATGATGCTGCGGCTGTTCGGCAACCGCAACTGACGCGGCGCGAGCCGATTTGCGAAGGCGCCCGGCTCCGGCCGGGCGCTTTCTTCAATCATTAATGGGGTCAGACACCATTAATGGGCGATACGGTCGTTCGGCGGTTCCGCCGGTCGACTACTGGCTGAGCGTCAGGGTGCCGTTGCGCACTTCGTAGCCGTCGAGGCGGCCGAGGAAGGTCATGCCGAGAAGCGAGCCCGCCATCGGCGCCTGGTTGACCGAGGCGACGACGTCGGTGAGCCGGATCGGGCCGAGTACGATCTCGCGCAGCCGTACCGGCGCGCCGCGCACCGTGCCGTTGGCGGTCGAATAGAGCCGGGTGTAGGCCAGGCCATCGACGTCGAAGCCCAGGCGGTTCGCGTCGGCGCGGCTCAGTACGACCTCGCTCGCGCCGGTGTCGACCAGAAAGCGCAAGCTCACGCCGTCGACCAGCGCCTCGACGTGGAATTGCCCGTCCATGCCGGCGCGGAAGGCGATCTTGCCGGCGCCGGTCTCGACGCCGCGGAACGGCATGATCTCGCCCACCACGCGCGCGCCGAGCGCGGTGAGCTCGAAGCGGTAGCTGTAGCCGACGACCAAGACCAGCGCGACGCCGACCCAGGCGGCGACCTGCTTGGCCGTGTCGCCAAGGCGCCGACGCCGGCCCGCGACCACGCCGCTCGAGACCAGCGCGAGCAGGCCGACCAGATAGACCATGTGCATCCAGCCGTCTTCGCCGGCGAGCGCGTCGGGGAAGCGCCAAGCCAGCAAACCGATCAGCGCGACGACGCCGGCGAGCAAGGCGAGCCACAGCCAGCCGCCGCCCCGGCGTCCGCCGCCGTCGCCGTCCGGCTCGTCCCAGGGACCGGGATCGCCGCTCATGCCGCGCCCGCCCCGTCGCGCAGCTCGAGCAGGCGGTAGACGGCGCGCCACAGCGCGAACTTGCCGAACGCACCCGGCTCGGCGCCGACGTGGCCGAAGCCGTCGACCAAAAACAGATCGGCGCGGCCGCCCGCCGCGGCGGCCAGCGCTCGGCTCTCGCTCGCCGGGATGATGTCGTCCTCGACGCCGTGCACCAGGATGAGCCGGGCGCCGAGCGCACCGAGATCGCGCGCCGCCAGGTCGAGCGCCGCGATCTCGGCGCGGATGCCGTCGGGCAGGCCGGCGATCAGCCCGGCCACGCGCGCCGGGTCGGTGTTCTCCAACAGCGCAAGGACCGCGCGGCCCTCTGCGCCAAGCCGCGCCGTCAGGTCGCCGACGTCGGCGTCGCGGCGGATCAACTTGCGCCGCGCCATCTCGCCCAATGCGGCGCGGTCGGCGGCGTCGCGCAGCAGGTCCAGGTTGCTCTTGACGAAGACCCACTTGCCATAGTCGTTGGGCGCGCGGTGCCGCCACGCCCCGCCCGGCGCGTCACGGTAGTAGCCGGTGGTGAAGAAGGTGACGACGGCCTCGATGTCGTGATAGCCGCCGATGCCGACGAAGAAGTCGAGGCGCTCACGCAGGTCGGGCTCCAGCGCCGCGATCAGCGCCGGCCCGACCGCGTACGAGATCGCCGCGATGCCGATCGGTCCTTGGTTTTCGGGCCCGCGGGCCACGGCCAGATAGGCGACCGCGTCGGCGATTTCGCGCGCATCGCCGGCGCGCACCTTGAGGGCGCGCAGCGCGCCGACATCGGGCACCAGCACAAGGAAACGCGCGCGCGCGAGCGTCTTTGCGAAGGCGACCAGGCGGCGGTCGTCCTTGCCGGCCTCGGCGACGCCCGGCACCAGCACGATGGCGGCGCGCGCCGCCTCGCCCGGCCGGTAGAGATCGCCGTCATGCGCCCGGCCGGCGATTTGGTAGGCGACCGGCGTGCGGCTCGGCGCCGGCGTCGCGGCCTTGAGGTCGCTCGGACCGTCGACTGCGGCGATGTCGCCGAGCACCCGCGCCGCCTCGAGACCGCGCGGCAACGCACAGCCCATAAGCCCGACGACGAGCGCTGCAACGAGCGGGATGTCACGCGCCCGGCGAGCCGCTACCATGCGTGCGTTCCCGCCGGAGCCGTCAACTGGTTCGTCCGAAGGTCGGTGTGCAATGCCCAGTACTCCCTTGCACGATTCCACGGCACGTAGGATCGCGTTTCCCGTTTCCTCGGCAGTCGGGGGCGTGACGGCGATGCCGTGGCATCGCAGAGCGTTCCCGACGCCCCGAGGGGACGGGAAACGCGACCCGCAGGGCGGCCTTGCGCGGCCGCCGGCGGCGTTGCCCGGCACTTGTGATGCGTCCAGCATCACGGCGCGCCGGGCGCCTTGCCGGACGACCGCGCAAGGCCGTCCTACGTACCGTGGAATCGTGCAAGTGAGTACTACGTCCGTCCGATCCGTCATCCATGCCGTCACGCGCTGGACGCTCTGTGCCTGTCTCCTGCTCCTCGCCCAGTGCCGCATGATGTACTTCCCCGACGCGCAAGTGCCGGTGCCCGAACGCGCCGGCGTGCCCGAGATGGCGGCGGTCGAGCTGACCACCGTCGACGGCCTCGACCTCCTCGCCTGGTACCGTGCGCCGCCGCAATCGGCGCCGACGGTCGTCTTCTTCCACGGCAACGCCGGGCACATTGGCCACCGCGCCCGCAAGGTGCGGCCCTTGCTCGACGCCGGCTTCGGCGTGCTACTCGTCTCGTGGCGCGGCTACGGCGGCAATCCGGGCAGCCCCACCGAGCAGGGACTCTACCATGACGCGCGCGCCGCGCTCAGCTTCCTCGCCGACGCCGGGGTGCCGTCGTCGCGCGTCGTGCTCTACGGCGAATCGCTCGGCACCGGGCCGGCGGTTCAGCTCGCCACCGAGCGACCGGTGGCCGCGGTCGTGCTCGAGGCGCCGTTCACCTCGGTCGCCGAGGTGGCGCAGCGCCACTACTGGTTCCTGCCGGCACGCCACCTGGTGATCGATCGGTTCGATTCGCTCTCCAAGATCACGCGTATCGGCGCGCCGCTTCTCATCGTCCACGGCGAAAAGGACCGCGTCGTGTCGGTCGAGATGGGCCGCGCGCTGCTCGCTGCGGCGCGCGAGCCGAAGGAGGCGGTATTTGTCCCCGACGCCGGGCACAACGATCTCTACGACCATGGTGTGGCGGACGCCGTGATCGCGTTCGTCGAGCGGACGGTCGGGCCCGTGCACGAGTGAGTCGCGAGCGGGATGCCAAGCGCGCGGCGCCGGGCTATCATGGCGCGCGACCGCGGTGCCCGCACGACGTTCGATAGGGATTTATGACGCCATTGTTCCGATTCTTCACTTACGCCCTCGCCGGTTACGCCACGCTCGTCGGCATCATGTTCTTTGGCCAGCGGAAACTGATGTACCACGGCGGCGCGACCGTGCCGACGCCGGCCGAATACGGCGTCGCCGACATGCGACCGGTCGGCCTGAAAACCGCCGACGGCCTCGAACTGCTTGCCTGGTACCGCGCGCCGACCGACGAGGCGCTGCCGACCATCGTCTACTACCACGGCAACGCCGGCCACATCGGCCACCGCGCCGACAAGGCGCGGCCCTATCTCGACGCCGGCTTCGGCGTATTGCTGGTCGCCTACCGCGGCTACAGCGGCAACCCGGGCGAACCGAGCGAGGCGGGATTCTACCACGACGCGCGCGCCGCGCTCGGCTTCCTCGACGGCGAAGGCGTGCCGGCCGAGCGCATCGTCGTCTACGGCGAATCGCTGGGCAGCGGCGTCGCCGTCCAGATGGCGAGCGAGCGGCGCCTCGGCGCGGTCGTGCTCGAGGCGCCGTTCACCTCGATGGCCGACATCGGGGCCTTCCACTACTGGTACGTGCCGGCGCGCTATCTGGTGCGCGACCGCTTCGATTCGGTGGCCAAGATCAAGGACATCGGCGCGCCGCTCCTGGTCGTGCACGGCGAGCGCGACCGCGTCGTGCCGACCCGGTTCGGCCGCGCATTGTTCGACGCCGCGGTCGAGCCTAAGGAAAGTCTGTTCCCGGCACAGGCCGGTCACAACAATCTCTACGACCACGGCGCCGCCGAGGTCGTGATCGAATTTTTGAAACGACGTATTCCGTAGACGTTATTTTGTGCGGTCACCTTTACAAGGTGACCTGCGCTCAATCGCCGCGCTTGCTTCCGCCGAACGGTCGGCGGCCCGCGGTCGCGGGCTGGTAGAATTCGACCGATCCCAGCCGGTATGCCTACGCTCTCACTTGGTATGTCGCGCCGCCACTCGCCTGCCACGACGGCGGCGTAATCGGACGGTTGGTAGGGGAAGACCAGCTCCTTGAGCGGCGCGAACACGCCGCGCTTGCGCCACGGGCTGGCACCGAAGTCGCGCAGCAGCTCGTCGTGGTAGTGCTGCATATGGGCGATGATGCGGGCGCCGCGCGCCGGGCTGAACGGCATCCACGCCCGTTTCCAGGCTTTCATCTCGTCGATATCGCGGCCCATGGTGTCGTCGGTCGGCGCTTCGAGGCGGCCGCCGAGCAGCTCGGCGAGCCAGCGGGCCTGCAGGCTGTACGTGAGGATGCTCGAGATCGTCGCGGCCCGGCCGATGAAGACCAGGCCGGGGACGGCCGGCTGCAGCATGTGGCGATAGAGGTAGAAGCCGTCGTCCTCGGCGCCGAAGCGGCGCCAAACGTCGGCGGCGAGGAAGCCGAAGTCGGCGGTCCAGCCGGTCGCCAGCACCATGACGTCGATGTCGACCGTCGTGCCGTCGCCGAGCCTGAGCCCGGTCGGCGTATAGGCCTCGACCGTGGTGTGGTGCAGCTCGATGACGCCGCGCCGCGCCAGGCGGTAAAAATCGGGCCTAGGCAGCATGGTCGATTCGCCGAAAGCGTCGATCTCGATCGGTGTGTCGGGCACCAGACTGACCCGCATGCCGAAACGCGAGCCGAGTCGGAATTGGAAATAGATCAGCGTCTCGACGAGCCGCCAATAAAACCAGGCGAGCGGTCGGCCCAGCCCGTGGACCATGCGCTCGACCGGGGTGGCCTGCTGATAGGGCGGGATGAGCGCGCTGGTCAAGCGGTTGAGCAAGCCCCACTTGAACGGCAGGATGCCGGCGAGCCGGGGCGGCAGCGACCAGTGCGGCTCGCGGATGACACTGTGGGTCTCGGCGGCGACGGCGGCCGATTCGAACGCCGCGTCGGTGGCGCTCTTGCCGTAGCCGAGCACCGCGACGCGGCGGCCACGCAGTTGATCGCGCGAGTGCAGCCCCGAGATATGCATGATCTCGCCGCCGAAGTCGTCCTGGCCGGGGAATTGCGGCATGTTCGGCAGATGCGAGAACAGCCCGATGCAGACGACGACCAGATCGAAGTCGTCGCGGCCTTGCTCGCCGCCGCGGCGCCAGGCGATCGTCCAGCCCGTACCCGGCCCGCCGCGCTCGGCGATCTCGGTCACCTCGGTGTCGAAGCGGATGCGCGGGGTGACGCCGAAGTGGGCGGCGAAGTCATCGAGGTACTTCTGGATGATCGGGCCCGGCGTGAAATCGGGCGTGCCCTCGGGCAGCGGCCAATCGGGAACCTCGTAGAGCTCACTCTGGACCTGCAGCCCGAAGTTGGAATAACCGTCCCGCCAAACGCCGCCCAACACGTCCGCGCGCTCGAACAGCGTGCAGTCGAGGCCCTCGGCGATCAGCGTGCGCGCGGTCACCAGCCCCGCCATCCCTGCGCCGACGATGCCGACCGTCTTGACCGCCGTCCAGTCCATCACCGGCCCGCCTTGAAGACCAGCCAGAACGCGGCGCCGATCAGCCACAGCACCAGCATGTAGCCGCCGAACAAGAGCCAGAGGCCGAGCGTCCAGAGCGCGTAGTAGCCTGCCCGCGCGTGGCTCGGCGCGGCATCGGCCGGACCCTCGGCCATGATCAGGCGAAAGACATAAAGCGCGTGAAGCAGGCCGAAGACAACGCCGACGAGCGTTCCCGCCCAAAGCACCGCCGTCATGGTTCATTCCCCCCGAAATGCACCCACAACCCGTGATCCGGCGTTCTGCCGCGCCGGTTTCGCTTATTTTTCAGATATTTGCGAGTGCTGTCAACGCTTCACCCGTTCCATCTTCGGGTCGTAGAGCGGGCGCGGCTGGAAGGTGCAGGGCACGCGCCGGGTCGCGACCTCGAGCTGGTAGGCGCCCGAGGCGAGATAGTCCGCGTCGACGCCGCCGCCGTTGCGCACATAGCCGTAGCCGATGTTCTTCTCGACCGTATAGCCCCAGCCGCCGCTGGTCAGCCAGCCGACCCGCTGACCGCCGCGGTAGATCGTCTCGCGGCCCAACAAAATGACGTCCGGGTCATCGACGGTGAAGCAGGCGAGCCGCTTGGTGAGCGGCGCCTCGGCTTGGCGGCTAAGCGCCTCGCGGCCGAGGAAGGCGTGGTTGGTCTTGAGCTTGACCGCCCAGCCCAAGCCGGCCTCGAACGGCGTGAAGTCGGGCCCGATATCGGCGCCCCAGGCGCGGTAGCCCTTCTCGAGCCGCAGGCTCTCGATCGCGCGGTAGCCGGCGTTGACGATGCCGTGCGCGGCGCCCGCCGCCATCAGCGCGTCGTAGACCGCGGGCGTGGCCGCGACCGGTATGTGCAGCTCCCAGCCCAGTTCGCCGACATAGGTGATGCGCAATGCGCGGACCGCCGTCCCGCCGATCGTCAGCTCGCGCCAACGCGCGAATGGGAAGGCATCGTTGTCGAGCGCGGCGTCCGTGACCGCGGCGAGCACGTCGCGCGCACGCGGTCCCATCAGCGACAGCACGGCGTACTCGGCGGTGACGTCGGTCAGCCGCGCGTCGAGACCGGCCGGGATGTTGCCAGCGATCCAGGCGTAGTCGTGGGTCGCGAAGCCGGTGCCGGTGACGATGTAATAGGCATCCTCGGCGATGCGCGCCACCGTCAGGTCGCATTCGATGCCGCCCCGGCGGCTGCACATCTGGCTGTAGATGACGGTGCCCGGCGGCTTGGCGACGTCGTTGGCGCAGATCCAACTCAGCGCCGCCTCGGCGTCGGCGCCGGTGAGGGCGAATTTGGCGAACGAGCTGGCGTCGAACAGCGCGACCCGCTCGCGCGTCGCGCGGTGCTCGGCGCCGACGGGATCGAACCAGTTCTGGCGGCCGAACGAATAGTCGTCCTGCGCCTCGACACCTGCCGGCGCAAACCAATTGGGCCGCTCCCAGCCGAGTTTCGAGCCGAAGCAGGCGCCCTGGTCCCCCAGGCGGTCGTAGAGCGGCGAGACGCGCAGCGGCCGGCCGCTGGCGTGCTCCTCGTGGGGCCAGGCGACGGTGTAGTGCTTGCCGTAAAGCTCGAGCGTGCGTTCGCGCACCCAGGCCTTATCGGCGTGCAGCGCGGCGAAACGGCGGATGTCGACGACCCAGAGGTCCATCGGCGGCTCGCCGCCGGCGACCCATTCGGCGAGCGCCTTGCCGGCGCCACCGCCGGCGGCGATGCCGAAGGCGTTGAAGCCGGCGCCGACGAAGAAGCCGGCGACCTCGGGCGCCTCGCCGAGGATGAAGTTGCCGTCCGGCGTGAAGCTCTCTGGACCGTTGATCATCTGCTTGACGCCGGCCTCGGCCAGCGCGGGCACGCGCTCCAGCGCCTGTTCCATCAACGGCTCGAAATGGTCGAGGTCGGAATCCAGCAGCGAGAAGTGGAAACCCTCGGGGATGCCGTCGACCGCCCAGGGGATCGGGTTGGGCTCGTAGCCGCCCATGACCAGCCCGCCGACGTCTTCCTTGAAGTAGATCAACCGGTCGGGGTCGCGCAGCGTCGGCAGGTCGGCCGTGACGCCGGCGATCGGCTCGGTGATCAGATATTGATGCTGGACCGAGGTCAGCGGCACCGTGACGCCGGCCAGTGCGCCGACCTCGCGCGCCCACTGGCCGGCGCAGTTGACGACCACCTCGCAAGCGATCTCGCCCTGCGCCGTCGAGACGCCCGTGACGCGGCCGCCGGTGACGTGGATGGCGCCGACCGGGCAGTCCTCGACGATGCGCACGCCGCCGGCGCGCGCGCCCTTGGCGAGCGCCTGGGTGAGGTCGGACGGGTTGGCCTGGCCGTCGGTCGGCAGGAACGCCGCGCCGACCAGATCGCCGATCTCCATCAGCGGCCACAGCGCCTGCGCGTCGCCGGGCGTCAACAGTTCCATCTCGAGGCCGAAGCTGCGCGCCGTCGTCGCCTGGCGCTCGATCTCGGTCATGCGCTCGGCGTTGCAGGCGAGGCGCAGGCCGCCGTTGCGCTTCCAGCCGGTCGCCAGCCCGGTCTCGGCCTCGAGCCGGTGGTAGAGCTCGACCGAGTATTTCAGGAGCTGGGTGATGTTGGCCGAACCGCGCAGCTGGCCGACCAGCCCGGCGGCGTGGAAGGTCGAACCCGAGGTCAGCTTGGCGCGCTCCAAGACGACGATGTCGCGCCAGCCCTCCTTGGCCAGATGGTAGGCGGTCGAACAGCCGACGATGCCGCCGCCGATGATGACCGCGCGGGCCTGGCTCGGAAACGCCGGCATGACCTAGCGCGCCTCCCTGAACTCGGCATAGGCGCGTTCGAAGCGCGCCAGGTTCTCGGCGGTGTAGGCGAGGTAGTCGAAGTCGATGTCGAGGTGGATCTCGGAAACCATGCTCCACATCGATTCGCGCAGTAGCGAGGCGCATTTCATGGCTTTCAGCTTCATGCGTATCTCGTCGTTCGCCGGGGCCTCGAAATAGGCTTCCAGCAGGCCATCTTCTTGCGTCTGGCTGAACTGGTTGTTGGAGGCCAGGTTGGCGAGGTCGAACAGCGGCGTGTTCAACCCGGCATAGTCCCAGTCGATGAGCCACAGACGCTCGCCGTCGTCCATGAAATTGGCGGGCAGCAGGTCGTTGTGGCCGAAGACCATGCGCACCGCCCCGAGCGCCGCTTCGAGCTCGGCGTTGATCGCGAGGTAGCGCGGCACCTCGCCCAGCATGCGACTATTCCCTTCACGCAGGCTGACGGCGTAGCCGCGCACCACCTGGAACACCCAAAACGCCAGCAGCGGACCCTGGTAGTGCTTGGGAATCTCGTCGTGGACGCGGCGGATCAGCGGCACGATGCGGCCCTCGCCCAGGGCCGCGCGCACCTCGGCGTCGCCATACGTCGCGCCGTCGATGAAGCGCAGCACCAGGGCGCCGGGCTCGGCATGCACCACCTCGGGCGAGACGCCGGCGGCAAAGGCCGCGCGGCTCGCCGCCAGCTCGTTGAAGCGCATGATGCCGTGGACCGGGATGTCGTCCGCGACGCGCACCACGAAGCGCTCGCCCCGGTCGGCGACCACGAAGTTGAGGTTGGTGATGCCGCCGGTCAGCGGCTCGGGCTCGACCGGGCCCGACCAGAAACTCAAACCGGCGGCCTTGGCGGTGGCGGCTTCGGCGCTCATGAAGCTCTCCTACTCAAGGCCCAGCTCGCGTTTCTTGCGGCGGCTCCAGGCCGAGATCAGCCGGTCGGAGATCATCGCGATGAAGGCGACGCAGGCGCCGGCCACCAGGCCGCGCCCGGTATCCGCCTTGGTCAGCGCGATATAGACCTCCTGGCCCAGGTCGCGGGTGCCGACCAGCGCCGTGATGACCAGCATGGAGAGGCCGAACATGATGGTCTGGTTGACGCCCAGCATGATCTCGGGCAGCGCGAGGCGCAGCTCGACCTTCCACAGCCGCTGCCAGCGGTTGCAGCCGGCCGCGGTCGCCGCCTCGATGATCGACGGCGGCACCTGGCGGATGCCGTGGTCGGTGTAGCGGATCGCCGGCACCAGCGAATACATCACGACCGCGATCATCGCCGAGAAGTCGCCAACCCGGAACAGCATGACGACCGGGATCAGGTAGACGAAGGCGGGCAGCGTCTGCAGCGTGTCGATGGCCACCTGGACGACGCGGTGAACGCGTTCGTTGCTCGCCGCCCAAATCCCGATCGGCATGCCGATCAGCGAGGCGAAGGCGACCGAGATGCCGACCAGATAGGTCGAGATCATTGCCTTTTCCCAGTTGCCGGTGACGACGATGAAGGTCGCCAAGCCGGCGACCAGCGCGGCCAGCCGCGCACCGCCGAGCTGCCAGCCGGCGAGCGCGAGCATGCAGATCACCGCCGGCCACGGTATCGCCAGCAGGAAGCGCTTGAACGGGATCAGGACGTTGAGCAGCAGGAACGTCTTCACCGCCTCGAGCTGGTCGAAGAAGTTGATGTTGATCCATTTGACCAGCGCGTCCCAGAACGGCCCGGTGGTCAACGACCAGGCCTCGGGGAACGACTGGATCGGCGGCACGACGATGCCGAGCGCCGTGGTGACGGCGATGATCGCGGCCGCCGCGGCGAGGTGCGGGTGGCGCTTGAGGAAGCCCGCCGCCGGGTCGCGGCGCTCGGGCGGCGGCTTGGCGGCGAACGCCTGGCTGAGCCGGTCGAGCGCGATGGCCAGCAGCGTGATCGCGATGCCCGCCTCGAGGCCGTCGCCGATCGCCAACCGGCGGAGCGAGGTCAGTACGTCGTGGCCCAACCCGCCAGCGCCGATCATCGAGGCGATGATCACCATGTTGAGCGACAGCATGATGACCTGGTTGACGCCGACCATCAGGGTCGGGCGCGCCGAGGGGATCATCACCTTCCACAACAGCTGGCGCCGCGAACAGCCCGCCATGTGGCCGAACTCGACGATCTCGGCGGCGACCAGCTTGAGCGCCAGCATGGTACAGCGCACCATCGGCGGCATCGCGTAGATGATCGTCGCGGTCATCGCCGCGACCGGGCCGAAGCCGAACAGGAACAGCACCGGCACCAGATAGGCGAATACCGGCACGGTCTGCATGAGGTCGAGCACAGGCGTGATGATCGCCTCGGTGCGCGCGCTGCGCGCGCCCCAGATGCCGACCAGCAGGCCGCCCAATACGCCGAGCGGCACGGCGACGACGATCGACGACAGCGTCACCATCGCGCTGTCCCACTGGCCGAACACGGCGAGATAGAGGAAGCACAGTCCGACCAGCAGCGCGAGCCACTTGTCGCGCGCGTGGGCGCCAAGCATCGCGACGACCGCGACGACGGCGATCCACGACAGCCGCGGCAGGCGGTAGACGACGTCCTCGTCGGCGCCGAAGACGAGCTTGAATCCCGAGGCGAGCAGGCCATCGGCCGCCTCGAGCGGCCAGGTCAAAAGCCATGCGATCGAACGCGTCAGCTCCTTGAAGGTGAACAGGCCGAGATCGGCGCTGTTGATAAGCCATTTCATGAAACCGCTGATCCAAACGCGCAGCGGCACGACCCAGTCGCGCGGGTACTTCGCCGCCCAGGGCAGGTACTCGACCGCGGCGTAGAGCGCGACGGTGAGCAGCAGCGCGATCGCCCAGGCGATCGCCCAGCGGCTGGGCCGCGCGAATGGCGCGCGGGCGGTCTGGCTCGCCAGGCTCACTTGCCGTCCTCGGCGCCGTCGTCGGCGGTCCTGCGCACCAGCACGTCGAGCACCGCCTCGCGGGTCAGCTGGCCGATCACCTTGCCGTCGCCGTCGGTCACCGCTACGGGGCGGTCCTGGTCGACGACGCGCGCGGCGAGGTCCTCGATCTTGGTCGCCGCCGCGACGCTGCCGGCGAAGTCGGCGCCGGGCGCGGCGGGCGCCATCACCGAGCGCGCCGACAGCACCTTGGCGCGCGGGATCTCACGAGTGAACTCGGCGACGTAGTCGGTCGCCGGATCGGTCACCAGGTCCTCGGGTGTGCCGATCTGGATGATCGCGCCATCCTTCATGATGGCGATGCGGTCGGCGAGGCGAATCGCCTCGTCGAAATCATGGGTGATGAACACGATGGTCTTGTGCAGGACGCCCTGGAGGCGCAGGAACTCGTCCTGCATCTCGCGCCGGATCAGCGGATCGAGCGCCGAGAACGGCTCGTCCAAGAGCCATATCTCGGGCTCGACGGCGAGCGAACGCGCGATGCCGACACGCTGCTGCTGGCCGCCCGAGAGCTCGCGCGGGTAATAGGCCTCGCGGCCGGCCAGACCGACCAGCTCGATGACCTCGCGGGCGCGCGCCTCGCGCGTCGCGCGGTCGACCCCCTGGACCTCGAGCGGAAAGGCGACGTTGCCGAGCACGCTGAGGTGCGGCAGCAGGGCGAAGTGCTGGAACACCATGCCCATCTTGTGGCGGCGGATTTCGATCAGCGCCTTGGCGGACGCCTTCAGCAGGTCCTCGCCCTCGAAGACGACCGCGCCGGCGGTCGGCTCGATGAGCCGGGACATGCAGCGCACCAGCGTCGACTTGCCCGAGCCCGACAGCCCCATGATGACGAAGATCTCGCCGTCGCCGACGGCGAAGCTCGCGTCACGCACCGCGCCGATCAGGCCGGCCTCGTCGAGCGCCGCGTCGCTCGGCGCGTGATCGTGCGCCGCGAGGAAACGCTCGGCGCCCGTGCCGAACAGCTTCCAGACGCCGCGGCAGGTGATCTTGGCGTCGGGCGGCGATGCGCCGTTCTGCCCCGCCGCCGGTGTCGGCCCGGTTGCCGCCATTTCTCTCACTCTCGCCTAAAGCGAAGCGCGCCGCAGGACCATTGCGGGTCCGGCGGCGCAGGATCGGAAGACGCGCCCGCCTAGCCGGCGCAGGCGCCCCACTTCCGCCAGGTTCCCTCGTTGGTCTTGATCCAGCCCTCGACGGCGTCGTCGACCGACTTGCCGTCGAGATCGACCTCGACGATCAAGGCGCCCATCGTGTCGTTGTCGATGTGGAAGTTGCGCACCGCCTGATAGGCGCAGGCCCACTTCGCCTCGCCCGCCTTCCAGCCGACCTTCTTGATCCAGCCGAACGGCTTGCCGCAGTCGTACTGCATGTCGCCGTTGGAACCCCAACTCGGGTCGTCGTAGCAGGCGTCGGTGTATTCGGGGAACTCGACCCACTCGCCCTTGAACTTGAACGGCGCCCAATGCGGCGCGTAGACCCAGCCGAGGAACGGCGCCTCGCGCTCATAGGCCGACTGCAGTTCGGCGAACAACGCAGCGTCGGTGCCGGCGTGGACGACCTCGAAGTCGAGGCCGAGCGCCTCGGCGCGCTCGTCGTCGAAGCCGGCCCAGGTCACCGGACCGCCGAGATAGCGGCCCTTGGGGTGTGTCTCGGGCGTCGAGAACGCCTCGGCGCAGTCGTTGAGCGCCTTCCAGTCGGGCAGACCGGGGCATTTCTCTTTCATGTAGATCGGGTACCACCACTCTTCCTTGGCATCCATGCCGGTCTCGCCGAGATCGACGGTGTTGCCGGTGGCGAGGCTTTCGTCCATGGCCTGCTTGCCGGTCGTCTCCCACATCTCCATGGCGATGTGCAGATCGCCCGACTCGAGGCCGGCGAACTGAGCGATATAGTCGGCCTGCTGGTACTTGATGTTGTAGCCGAGCTCCTCGAGCACGCGGCCCATGATATGGGTCGTGATGTACTGGCCGGTCCAGTCGTGGATTGTGAGGATGATCGGATCTTTCGATTCCGGGACGCCGGCGAGCGCCGGCGTCGAGAACGCGACGGTCAGCGCCATGGCCCCCGCCGCGGTTGCGGTCGCGAATTCCTTGAGCATGAAGGGTCCTCCCAATGACCTGCTGATGCCGGAACCGAAAGGTTCACGGCCGTTTGGACGGGCCAATTTTTCGGCCCATGCCGATGCCGGTCATCAAAACCAGTTTGACCCGAAGATTCAAGCAAATTGTCATGTATCCACAGAATTCCACGTAAATTTTGTGGATTATTGCTATAATTCCACGTAAATTTCCACGATCGTCATCGTTCGGGGCCCGTCATCATGCTCATGCCCGACCGCCAATCAGCCATCCTGAAGGCCGTCACCGAACAGGGTAGCTGCCGGGTGGCGGCGCTCGCGGCGGCGCTCGGCGTCTCGGGCGAAACGATCCGCCGCGACGTCGCCGAGATGGCGCGCGACGGTTTGGTGCGCAAGGTTCATGGCGGCGTCGGCCTGCCCGATCCGCTGCGCGAATCGGGGTTTCGCCATCGCCTGCGCCAGAATGCCGACGCCAAGCGGCGTATCGCCCAGGCCGCCGCCCGAGAGATCCGCGACGGCGCCGCGATCATGATGGATACCGGCTCGACGACGGCTTATGTCGCCGAGGCGCTGCGCGACCACCGCGGTTTGACGGTCATGACCAACTCGGTCGACATCGCGCATGGCTTGGCGACGCGCAACGGCAACCGCGTGTTCATGGCCGGCGGCGAGCTGCGCGCCGACGACGGCGCGGCGCTGGGCCCCGGCGTTGCCGGCTTCATCGGTCAGTTCCGCGCGCATGTCGCGGTGCTCTCGGTCGGCGCCATCGACATCGAGGACGGCGCGATGGACTACCACTACTCGGAGGCCGAGTACTCGCGCGTCGTCGTCGAGCGCGCCGAGCGCACCATCGTCGTCGCCGACCGCACCAAGTTCGGCATCCGCACGCTGGTGCGGATCGCCGGCTTCGACGCCATTGACACGCTGATCACCGATGCCTCGCCGCCGCCGCCGTTCGCCGACCGCCTGGCCGCCCATGATGTCCGGGTGGTGGTCGCCGACCCGGCCTGACGCGCCGGCGATTTCGGCGTCCAATCACCGCCGATCTGATACACTCGCGCGCCAGCGCCGGGGGGCGGCGGCATGGGGAGCAGGGAGCTTCAATGGCGCTCTTGGAAGTTCGCGATCTAAGCCGGCACTTCGGTGGCCTGGCCGCCGTCGACGGCCTGAGCTTCGGCGTCGAGGAAGGCGAGATCCGCGGTCTGATCGGCCCCAACGGCGCCGGCAAGACGACGACCTTCAACGTCATCAGCGGTTATTACCCGCCGACCGCCGGCGACGTCGTCTACCGCGGCGAGACGATCGCCCGGCTCAAGACCAGCGATATCGCGGCGCGCGGCCTGGTGCGCACCTTCCAGTCGACGACGCTGTTTCAGGAGTTCAGCCTGCGCGACAACGTCTTGGTCGGCTGTCACCTTCACGCCCGCGTCGGCGCGCTCGGCGCGATCCTCGGCACCGGCCGGCGCGCCGAGGCGCGTGCCGCGGAGAGGGCCGACGAAATCCTCGCGTTCATGGGCTTGGACGGCCGCGCCGACGAACGCGCGTCGGACCTGCCGCACGGCCACCAGCGCACGCTGGGCATCGCCGTGGCGCTCGCCGCCGATCCCAAGCTGTTGCTGCTCGACGAGCCGTTCACCGGCATGAACCCCGAGGAGACACGCCGGATGATGGCGCTGGTCAAGCGCGTGCGCGACGAGCGCGGTGTCACGATCCTGCTCGTCGAGCACGACATGCAGGCGGTCATGGGGTTGTGCGAAAAGATCACCGTGCTCAGCTTCGGCCGGCTTCTGGCCGAGGGTTCGCCGGCCGAGATCCGTGCCAACGACGACGTCATCGAGGCCTATTTGGGCGCCGCCTGACATGCTGTTCCGCCTGGCCGATATCCATGTGCATTACAACAAGGTCGCCGCGCTCAGAGGCGTCTCGATCGAGGTCGGCGCGGGCGATATCGTGACCCTGATCGGCGCCAACGGCGCGGGCAAGTCGACGACGCTGCGCGCGATCTCGGGCCTGACGCCGCCGAGCGCCGGCGAGATCTGGTTCGACGGCCGGCGCATCGACGGCCTGGCGACCGAGAAGATCGTCCGGCTCGGCATCGCCCATGTGCCGGAAGGCCGCCGCGTCTTCCCCGACCTGACGGTCGCCGAGAACCTGCAGATCGGCGCCTATCTCAGGCGCGACAAGGTCCAGATGGCGCGCGACCTCGACGACGTCTTCAGCCACTTCCCGATCCTCGCCGAGCGGCGCGGCCAGTCGGGCAAGAAGCTGTCGGGCGGCGAGCAGCAGATGCTCGCCATGGGCCGCGCGTTGATGGCGGCGCCGCGGCTGCTGCTGCTCGACGAACCGTCGCTCGGCCTGTCGCCCGTCATGGTGCAGAAAATCGCCACGATCGTTATCGACATCAACGCCAAGGGCGTGGCGGTCATCCTGGTCGAACAGAACGCCGAGCTGGCGCTTCGCCTGGCACGCTACGGCTATGTGCTCGAGACCGGCCGCGTCGCGCTCGAGGGCCCGGCCGTCGAGCTGCACGAGCACGCCCATGTCAGGAAGGTCTACCTTGGTGGTTGACGCGCGTGGGGCGGCTGACGCGCGTCGTTGGGTGCTCGCCGACCAGCTGTGGGAGCGCCTCGTCGAGGCCGGCTTGGCGGCGTTCGACGCGGGCCGCCTCGATGACGCCGGCGCGCTGTGGATTTCCGCCCTGGCGCATGCCGAGCGCTTCGCCGGCGACGATCCCAGGCGCGCGACCGCGCTCAACAACATCGCCGCCGTGCGGCATCTGCGCGGCGGCGCGGCCGAGGCCGAGCACTTCTATCGCGCCGCGCTCGACGCCTGGGCCGCCGCCGAGCCCTGGATCGAGGCCATGGCGATCGCGCCCCGGGCGCGCTCCTCGCTGTTCCACCTGCGGCTCGAAGAGAAGCACCGGGCCGGCTATCATCGCATCGCGCGCGGCGAGCTGCGCAAGCTGCTCGACGAAGGCCGCGCGACATGCCTCGCCAACCTGGCGGCGCTGTGTCGGTCCGCCGGCCACGGCGCGGACGCCGCGGTGCTCGAGGCGGAAGCCGCGGAACGCGCGCCGCGCGGCGTGAAACCGGGGCTGGCGCGATGGGCCGTGCTGGCGCCGCCCGGGCCGTGCGACGAACGCAAACTGGCGGCGGCGGCGTTATTGCTGGCGCAGCCTGCAGGACAACCCGACGAGACTGCGCCATGACAGAGCACCTGGCGGGTGGTAGAGACCCAGGTGATTTCTTCGTAGCGGACCGACCGAATTCGCCGATACGCGAATTTTACTTGTCTTATTTTGATAGTACCATTATCATAGTAGTATGGAATCAACTCAAGCCATCGACGCCCTCGTGGCGCTCGGCCAGGAAACGCGGCTCGCGGCCTATCGGCTACTCGTCGAAGTCGGGCCTAGGGGTCTGCCGTCGGGGGAAATTGCAACGCGACTGGAGATTTGTCCTTCCACGATGTCTCATCACCTGGCGCAGCTGGAAAGGGCAGGTTTGCTCCGGTCATCGCGCGAAAACCGACATATTCTGTACGCGGTCGACTGGGACAGCACCGACCAGCTCCTTCAATTCCTTACCGAGGATTGCTGCAAGCTCCACCCCGAGGCGCGTGATGACCTGCGCGTGATGGCGACCGCGCGTGACGCCGTCCAGCCGTGACGGAGCAACCGATTTGGAGGGAAAACAATGAAGCGCATTCACATTGGTCTGGAAGTCAAGGACCTGGAAGCTTCAATCGACTTTTACTCGGGCCTGTTTGGCGCCCAACCGTCGCATCGAGAGACGGATTACGCCAAGTGGATGCTGGAAGACCCCCGGGTAAATTTTGCCATCCAGTGCCTAGGGGCTGAACCGGTCGGCAGTGTCCACTTTGGCGTCCAGGTCGAAAATAGAGACGAGTTGGCCGAGTGCACGCGCTGGCTGAAAGAAGCTGGCGAGACCGTGTTGTCAGAACCCGGCGCGGAATGTTGTTACTACGTATCCGACAAAGTCTGGGTGGCGGACCCCGATGCCTTTCGCTGGGAGACATTCCTGACTCTTGGTCGACACACGGAATACGGCGAAAGCCGCGGAATTCCACTCGATAGTGCGACCGGAAAGGAGATCGTACGATGAAACGTGCGCACATTTGCCTCATCGTGAAGAACATCGACGCCAACGTGACGTTCTATACGAGCCTATTCGGCGAGCCGCCAACCGTCCTGAAGCCGGATTACGCCAAGTGGCGACTCGAGGATCCGAAGCTCAACTTCAGCATCGACGCCCATGGCGATGAGCCCGGCCTCGATCATCTTGGAATCGAGCTCGAATCCGCGGAAATGGTGACCGCTGCCCTCGAGGACTACAGGCAAGGCGGCATCGATGTGTTCGGCGAGACACAAATTGTGTGCGGCTATCACAGGACCGACAAGGGTTGGGTTACCGATCCACAGGCTGTCCTTTGGGAGACGTTCTTCTCCCCCGAGGTCACGCCACACTATGGGTCTCTCAACGAGGAAGTCACCGCGGAGGTAGAAAAGCGAACGCAAGAGATTGCCGACTCGGCCTGAGCACGTAATCGGAAATCAGGCGTGTTGTAAACCGACCTCCTTTCGCTCCGGACCCCTTTACGAATCGGTCGAACGCGGTTCGAACGTCGAATCTTCGATCGCGTCTTCGTCCTCCAGAACCCGGGCCAGCCGGAACTCGATCGGGAGACATGTCAATGAGCTACCCGACGCATAGGCGCCACGGTTCGGTTCTCGTCTTCGACGGCCCGAGCTCGAACCTGCAAGCGACTCAGGCGTTGTTTTCGGAAGCGGATCGCCTTGGCATAGCTCTGGAAAATATCATCTGCACCGGCGATGTCGTGTCCTATTGTGGCTCGCCGCAGGAGACGGTCGATCTGATTCGGGAAAAGGGCGTGACCGTCATCCAAGGAAACTGCGAACAATCAATCGGGGACGATTCCGATGAGTGCAGCTGTGGCTATGACCCGAACAGCGTCTGCGATTTGCTATCGCGGCAGTGGCACGCCTATGCGCGGACGCATCTTGACGACGCGGCCAAGGCATGGTTGCGCCGACGACCACGGCAATTGGCCCTTGAAATCGGTGGCCGTCGCCTTGCCGTCGTGCACGGACATTTCGGTACTTTGGCCCCGAACCTTACATTCTACCCCTCGACTCCGAGAAGCCAGAAGGCTAGCGAAATCGACGCATTCGGCGCCGATGGAATTATCGTCGGCCACACCGCACTACCCTTTGTCGAGCTCGTCGGTACACGGCTCTGGCTAAACACCGGCAATATTGGCTTTCCCGCCAACGACGGAACGCCACGCGGTTGGTACAGCTTGATCCATGAGCGCGGGGATGGCCTGGAGATCGAGATTCGAGCCCTTCACTACGAATACAAAATGGCGGTCCACGCTATGCGGGCAAATGGCCTGGATAACGCTTACGCCGAAGCTCTCGAGACTGGGGTGTGGCCGGGTATGGACGGCGTGCCGGAACCAGACCGGGCTGGTCGCGGCCGTCCACTGCAGGAAAGGCGCCTGATGTGGCCTAGCCGGGTTTCGGCTGGACCGGATCCTTTAGCTGCTCCAGTGGCATCACCTTGAATCGGCCGTGCAGATGAAGCAGTCCGTGTTTTCGACCACTACCCAGAAATTTTCGAAGCATGCAGGCCTGTTCCGCCGTCGACACGTCTTTCGGAACTGAGTGCCCACGGAGATCCGCTGGGACGGTTGCCGAAGTTAGTGGGTCGTGGTCATTCCGCTCGGATGCAGCCAAGACGCCGCAGCGCCCAAGAAGACCTGATTGAAAGGTCCGTTCGAAATCATGTCGGAAGCGTTCCTGACGAAGGAATATGAGGCCATGTACAGCATCGATGCTGCTGGCGAAAAAGTCACGAAATCGGAGGAGCCTTGATATGTCGGACTATAGCCATCCCACGTTGTTTCCAGGTTTCGTCGAGAAAAGAATCAAAACGAGCCAAGCCGAGATCAATCTGGTCGTCGGTGGCGATGGCCCGCCCTTGTTGCTGCTCCACGGCAACCCGCAGACACACGTCATTTGGCACAAGGTTGCCCCGCGTCCCGCGGCATTTCACCGTTGTCGCGACGGATTCGCGAGGTTACGGGGACAGCTCCAAGCCGCACGGGGAACCGGACCACTCGACCTATTCGAAACGGGCGCTGGCGTTGGATCAAGTCGAATTGATGGAAACTCTGGGCTTCACAAGCTTTCATGTCGCTGGCCATGATCGGGGCGGCCGGGTCGCCCATCGCATGGTTCTCGATCACCCGGACCGGGTAAGCAAGGTCGCGTTCCTCGATATCGTGCCGTCCTACGATCTGTACCGGCAAACAAACAAGGAGTTCGCCATCTCTCATTGGAGCAACTTCTTTTACATGCAGCCCTATGATCTGCCGGAGCGGCTGATTGCCGGCGATCCGGAGTATTTTATCCGCAGAAATCTCATGGACTTCGCCGACGCGGAAGCGGTCTTCCCCGAGGCAGCCGTCGCCGAATATGTGAGATGTTTTACGCCGGCAGCGGTTCACGCGGCTTGTGAGGACTACCGGGCGAGCTTCAGCATCGACGACGAGCACGATACGGCGGACCGGCACCTCAAAATCCGCTGTCCGACCCTCGTGTTGTGGGGACTGAAGGGTGCCTGTGAGACGTGTTTCGACATCAGGAGTATTTGGCAGGATCGCGCTGACGACGTGGTCTACAAGGCGCTCGACACGGACCACTACCTTGCCGAGGAGGACCCTGATGGAACCTTCGAAGCGCTCCACGGGTTCTTCGGGTCATAGGTGGACAGAGTTTTTTGAAGGGACCAACATGCCGCACAGGAAGACCGGAGTATGCACGAAGATTTTCTGATCGAAGTCAACGATTTTTTCGGCCGGGCCACGGCGGCGACCTATGCCGGCAGCGGTCCTCGGGTCGCGTCCGAGCGGAGTGGCTTCCAGGAGCTGGTCTTCGAGGACGGCGACTGGTCCTACCGAGACAGCTACACCGGCGACATCCGGTCGCGCGGCCAGGAGATCATCCGCTACCGGGGAGATCCGGTCTGGGCGCAGTCCTATGGCGGCGGCATGGAGGGCCGTTTCGCCCGGGATCGTGACCTGTCCGACAGAAACATGGCATTTCTCAAAACAGCGCTCTCGAGCGGCGATAAACGCACCAGGTTTCAGCCGCGGGGACCGCGCGAGCTGGTCCATGGGGACTGGCGTTACGCTGCGGAGTGGGTGGGCGATATCGTCGAGTTCCGCGGTGCCGAGGAGATCCACCATCAAGGAGGGCTTGTCTTTACTCACAAGTTCATCGGCGGCCTGATTGAGCCCTGATTGATGACCGACGCACCGACGACGCCCGAATTCGACCTGCCGCGGCGGCTCGCCGCCGAGGCGATCGGCACCGCCATTCTGCTCGCCGGCATCGTCGGTTCGGGCATCATGGCCGAACGTCTGGCGGGCGGCAACGAGGCGATCGCGCTGCTCGCCAACATGGCCGCGACGGGCGCCATCCTGACCGTCCTGATCCTCGTCTTCGGGCCGATTTCGGGCGCCCATTTCAACCCGGCGGTGACCGTCTCCTTCGTCATGCAGCGCACGCTCGGCCCGGGCACGGCGGCGGCCTATATCGGCGTGCAGATCGTCGCCGCGCTGGTCGGCGTCGCGCTGGCGCATCTGATGTTCGATGAGCCGATCATCCAGGCCGCGGTCAAGACGCGCAGCAGTCCCGGCATCTGGGCCGCCGAGGTCGTCGCCACCGCCGGGCTGGTGGCGACCATCATCGGCTGCGTCCGCTTCCGGCCCGAGGCGGTCGCCTACGCGGTCGGCCTCTACATCTCGGCCGGCTACTGGTTCACGGCCTCGACCTCGTTCGCCAACCCGGCGGTGACCATCGGGCGCGCCTTCACCGACAGCTTTACCGGTATCCGCGCCGCCGATGCGCCGGCCTTCATCGTCGCCGAGTTGATCGGCGCGGTTGCCGTCACGCTGCTGTTCCGCTGGTTGCTGGCGGACCGGCGAAACGACCCCGACATTTAGGTCCCGCATCTCGGGGAGGGAGGCAACCATGGCCGATCGCGAGATTTCCACCGAGACCGTCGCGGCCGCCGAGCGGCTCGCCGCGGTCGAGTTCACGCCGGCCGAGCGCGCGCAGATGCTCGGCAAGCTCGACGAGCATGTCGGCCGGGCCCGCGCGCGGCGCGCCTTCGAACCGGCCAACGGGCTGGGCCCGGCAGTCGTCTTCGACCCCCGCCTGCCGGGTGTCGCGCTGGCGCCCAACGACGGCGGCTTCCACCCGTCCGAACCGGCGCCGACGCCGTTGCCGGCGCGAGACGTGGACATCGCCTTCGCGCCGGTCAGCCAACTTGGCGCCTGGCTGCGTCGCGGCGACATCACCAGCACGCGGTTGACCGGGATTTATCTCGAGCGGCTCAAGCGCATCGGCGCGACGCTCGAATGCACGGTGACGTCGACCCGCGAGCTGGCCATGGCGCAGGCCGCCAAGGCCAACGCGGAGATCACTGCGGGACGCTACCGCGGGCCGCTGCACGGCGTGCCCTGGGGCGCCAAGGATCTCTTGGACACCGACGGCATCGCGACGACCTGGGGCGCGACACCGTACAAGGACCGTGTCGCCACGCGCGAGCTATTGTCAAAAGTTGTGTATGGGCTGATCATGCGGCGGCGCGATCCTGGCGTTCTCCATCTACGAATTTGACGCCGCGAATGATCTCGGCGAGATGGTTCGATCCATCGAGTTTTCTCCATTTTCTCTGAGCGCACTGGCATAGTTTGAAGACCATGGCCATCGCCGTCTTGCGCGACAGGCAGCCCTTGGTCCGGTAGGTGCGCAGACGAACCGTGGCGAACGTGCTCTCGATGGGGTTGGTCGTGCGTACATGCTTCCAGTGCTCGGCGGGGAAGTCGTAGAACGTCAGCAGGACGTCGCGGTCCTTGGCCAGGCAGGCCGCGGCCTTGTCGTACTTCGGCCCGTAGGCTTCCAGGAAGAAGTCGAAGGCGCTCTCGGCATCCTTCCTGGTTTCGGCCATCCAGATGTCTTGCAGGCGCCCCTTGGCTTTCTTTTGCAGACCCTTGGGCAGCTTGTTCAAGACGTTGCCCGTCTTGTGAACCCAGCAGCGTTGCTCGCGGGCGCCTGGGTAGACTTGGCGGAGCGCCTTCCAGAAGCCGAGCGCGCCGTCGCCGAGCGCCAGTTGCGGACCCATTTCAAGGCCGCGCCGCTTGAGATCGAGCAGAACTTCGAGCCAGGACTGCTCACTTTCGCGATAGCCGTCGGCGATGGCGATCAGTTCCTTCTGTCCCTTGTCCGTGGCCCCGACGATCACCAGGATGCACTGCTTCTCTTCCTCCATGCGGGCGCTGAAATAGATGCCGTCCACCCAGAAATAGACGTAGCGCTTGGCCGTGAGGTCGCGCCGTTGCCAGCGCTCCGCCTCAACCCCCCAGACCTCTTTCAGCCGGGTGATCGTGGAGGCCGAAAGCCCCGGCGCGGAGCTCCCCAGGAGCGCCGCCAAGGCTTCCCCGAAGTCGCCGGTGGAAATGCCCTTCAGATACAGCCATGGCAAAAGGTCTTCCAGGCTCTTGGCGCGGCGCAGATAGCGCGGCAGGATCGCCGACGTGAAGCGGATGGCGCCGTCCCCCCGGTCCCGCACACGGGGTTGGCGCACGCTCACCGGGCCGATCCCGGTCTGGATGAAGCGTTCCGGCAGATATCCATTGCGGACAACCCGGCGGCGGCCGGCGGCGTCAACAAGCGCCGCATGGCTACCCAAAAACACGGAGACCTCGGCCTCAACGGCTTGGGCCAACAACTCGCGAGCTCCAGCTTGTAGGACTTCCGTCAACGGATCTTTCTGAAAATCAGATGGGTTTTGAAAAGCAACAACGGTATTCTCTTTCATGGCGTATCCTTCCTTGGCTTAGCTCAAGTGGTGACATCAACAATCACCAGGATACGCCGCCTTCATTTCAACGCCGTACACAAGATTCGGTTATAGCTCGCCACGCGCGACGCCGCGGTCGTCGCGCGGCTCACCGAGGCCGGCGCGGTACTGATCGCCAAGCTGACGCTCGGCGCGCTCGCGTTTGGCGACACCTGGTTCGGCGGCAAGACGCGCAACCCGTGGAACACCGCCGAGGGCGCCAGCGGCTCGAGCGCCGGCTCGGCGGCGGCGGTCGCCGCCGGACTCGCCGGCTTCGCCATCGGCACCGAGACGCTCGGCTCGATCGTCGGCCCGTCCGAGCGCTGCGGCACGACCGGCCTGCGCCCGACCTTCGGCCGCGTCTCGCGCGCCGGCGCCATGGCGCTCTGCTGGTCGCTCGACAAGATCGGGCCGATCTGCCGCTCGGTCGAGGACACGGCACTGGTGCTCGACGCGATCAACGGCCACGACGCGGAAGATCCGGGCTCGATCGCCATGCCCTTCGCCTTCGACGCCGGGCGGTCGGCCAAGGGGTTGCGCCTCGGCTATTCGCCGGCCTGGTTCGACGGCGAGGAGGCGACCGCGCTCGACCGCGTGGCGCTCGACGCGGCGCGCCGCGCCGGCCTCGAGACGGTCGCGCTCGCGCTGCCCGATCTGCCCTACGGCACGCTCGAGACGATCCTCGACGTCGAGGCCGCCGCCGCCTTCGAGCACCTGACCCTGAGCAACCGCGATGATGAGCTGCGCCTCCAGGGCGAGGCCGCCTGGCCAAATACCTTTCGCGCCGCGCGTCTGGTCTCGGCGGTCGACTTCGTCCAGGCCGAGCGCCTGCGCCGCGCGGTCATGGCGGTCGCCGGCGGGTTGTTCGCCGAGGTCGACGCGGTGATCGGCTCGTTCGCCAACGGCTCGATGCTGGTGATCACCAACTTCACCGGCCATCCGTCGCTGACGCTGCGCGCCGGCTTCGTCGAGCATTGGAGCCGCGGCATGACGCCCAAGAGCGACGATGCCGACATGCGGCCCGACGTCGGCGGGCGAACGCAGCGGGTGCCGCATGGCGTGACGCTCGTCGGCCGGCTGTTCGACGAGGGTACGCTGTGCACCATCGGCATGGCGCTCGAAGCCGAGTTCGGCGTCGGCGGCGAGCGCCCGCCGACGGGGTAGGCCTTATGTGCGGTCATCTTTGACTCGTGCAAAGCTGATCTGCGCTCAAACGCCGCGCATGCCAATCTTTTTCCCACAAGGACTGGCCGAACGGTCGGCGGCCCGCAGTCGCGGGCTGGTACAATCCGATCGAATTCGATCGGATTGTACACCAGGCTCAATCGATCCTCGGGATAGGCTTGGCCGCTGTGCGCCGCCGCGGCTGGCGCGAACATCCGCCATAAATTGCAAATGATTTCTATGGGGTCATACTCCTTTAAAATTAAGTAATAACAATATCATAAAAGGAGTCTGACCCCGCTTATTTGGAGTCCCGTATTTATGTGTGACCCAATTTATATGGCGTTACGGTTCGTCTTCGGGGGCCCGTTTGACGGGCCTTGTCTGCTATATGTCGATCGACCCCGCGACAGCCGCCATCTGCGTCATTCCAATCCCAGGAGATCGGCCGCGTTGGACGAGATCATCTTGCGGACATCGCTCTCCGAATAGCCGAGGTCGAGGCAGGTCGCGATGACGTGGCGGAAGCCGGCGACCGGATGCGGGTTGCCGCGCTGGCCAAGGTCGGAGCCGAGGATCGTGCGGTCGACGGTGCCGGCCTCGATCAGCTCGCCGAGGAAGTCCGGCTCGTAGAACTTGAACTTCGAGCCCGGCACCCACATGCACATCGAATGTTCGAGATAAGCGCCCATCTCCGACAGCGTCCGGACGTCCGCCAGCGTCGCGTCGAGGAGGAAACTCGGATGGTTGACCAAGAGGCGCTTGACGCCGCGCGCCCTAGCCTCGTCGAACAGCGGCCAGACCTCGGTGATGTTCAGGTGGCCGGCCGACAGCACGACGTCGAAATGCGCGATGATGTCGAGGATGCCCTTGACCTCGTCCTTGAGCGCGCCGGCGTCGTCGAGCACGGTCAGGGGGATCGGCGCCAGCATCTGCTGCATGGTCTGGGGGAACTTCTCGTCGAACTTGGCGTCGTGCTTGTGGTGGGCGATGTGGTTGGCCGCCGAGAAGGTCGGCATCCAGACCAGCCGCGCGCCGAGCTTGATGCCGTGGTCGACCGCATGCGGGTTGAAACCGCCGAGCGTGTTGTTGAGCGGCACGCCCGAGAGCATCTGCACGCCGAGCTCGCCGAAGTTTCGATTGAGCAGCTCGGTGATCGGCGACGCCGAATAATAGTGGTCCTTGATCAGCACCGCCTTCATGCCGGCGTCCGCCGCCTGCTTCATGGCCTCGATGTGGTCGAGGTCGCGGGGCATGACCGAGGGGCCGGAGTGGCAGTGCAGGTCGATGGCGCCGACCAGCAGGCGATCGATCACCTCGGGGGCATGGCGCACCTCCGGATCGCTCGCGATGTCTGTGGCTGTGTCTGTCATCGGCCGACTCCTTTGCTGTCGATCATATCCCGTCGGTCATCGGTTGTCCGTGGGTGGCGCGACCTTGCGCCAGTTGTCGGACTGCTCGGGCAGGTCCTCGAAACGCGCCGTCGCATCGGCCGCCGCGCCGACGATGTCGCCGGCCGCGGCCCCGCTGCGCGCGAGATAGGTCTCCAACTCGGCGAGCGCCGTTGTCAGCGCGCCGTAGCCGTTGGTCATCACGGCGCTCGACATCTGGGCCGCGCGACCACCGGCGAGCAGGACGCGCGCGACGTCTTCACCGCCGCGTACGCCGTTCATGCCGATCAGCGGGTATTCGGCGCCGAGCGCGGCGCGCGCCCGCGACAGCCAATAACACGTCAGCGGCAGGTTCCAGTAGCCGCCGAAACCGAGGTTGGTGCCGAGCACCGGACGGCGGGTCTCGAGATCGGGCAGCATGCCGAGGAACCGGCCGACCAGCGAGACCGCGTCGGCGCCGCCATCGCGCGCCGCGGCGACCAGCGCGTCGACGCGCTCGCTCTGGCCCGACACCTTGACCCACAGCGGCAGGGCGACCACCGCGCGAATTGCCGCGACGTAGCGCCGCAGCTTGTCGGGCGCGCGCTCGGTGGCGACCGCGCCGGCCGCTTCGTCGCCATAGGGCGTGCCGACGTTGAACTCGAGGATGCGAACGCCCGCCGCCTCGATGCGCCGCGCCATATCGACCGCCGCATCGAGATCGCCAAGCACCAGGCTCGCTGCGACATAGGCATCGTGCGACCGGGCCTCTTCGTCGAGCGTCGCGACCATGTCGAGCCAGTCGTCGAAGGCGAGCTGCGAGAGGCCCGAGCGGCACGCCAGGCTGGCCTCGGCGGGGGCGTCGAAATCGAGCGGCAAGGGTCGCCAGCGGCTGTCGAAAAGGGCGTAGTCGGCGCGCTTCAACTGCGCGCGCGCGGCCTCGGATTCATTGGTCGACTTGACGACCACCGCGGCGGCGCCGGCCTCGAGAGCGGCGCGTATTCCGGCGGCCGAAACGACATGCTCGCCGGCGCCGCAAATCACCGGGTTCTTCAACGAGACCCGTCCCAACCGAGCGGTCAGATCAACCGTCATGGCGAACCACCAAATCCCTGCGCGAACCGACGATCAAGGCCCCGACACTAAATCATTTTCCGGTCATCTTTACGCGCGTCAAAGCCGACCGGCGCTCAATCGCCGCGCAGGCTGGCATAGTTCGACCGATTGCCAGCGATCGAATGACGCCTAGGACGCGAGCATCTTGCCGGCGTACCAATGGGCGAAGGTCGCGACGGAAGGCTCGAGCTCGGCGAAGCGGCCCGGCAACGCGTAGGCCGAGGTCAGGCCGGCCTGCTGGCGCTCGAGCATCGCGATGTCCTCGGCGAGCGCGGTATCGAAGCGGTCATAGTAGTGCGCCGCGCGGTCCTCGAAGTCGGCGCGCGCCACGGTCTCGGCCGGGAAGCACACGGTCAACGCCGCCCGCGTGCGGTCGGGCGCGACGGGATGGGCCTCGTAGACCCAGATCGCCTCCGAGCCCGCCGCGAAGGTCATGGTCGGGAACATCCAGCTGTAGCGCGTGCCCTGGCGGTTGCGGCCCTCGAGGCCGGCGATCGGCGGTAGCGCGTGGTCCTGGGCGTCGCGGGTCAGACCGCCGGTGCCCTGGGTCGCGCCGAACTGGGTGGCGTAATTTTCGGCCACCGCGTCGGGCGCATCGGGTTCCTGGTAAATGTCGCCGAACGAGTCCGCGTGGACATAGGGCAGGTGGTAGTACTCGTTGAACACCTTGAGCACCATCTTCCAGTTGCACGCGATGTCGAACTCGCGGCGCCGCGTCGCGACCAGGCCATCGAGCCCCCAGGGCGCGTGCCGGTCCGAGAAGTCGCCGAGCCAGTCGTCGAGGTCGGCGGTCGCCGGGTCGAGACAGACGAAGGCGAAGCCGTCGACGACCGCGGCGCGGAAGGCGACCAGCCCGTAATCGGCCATCTCGAAGCCCACCGCGCGGTCCATGCGCGGCGCGCCGATCAGGCGGCCGTCGAGTGCGTAGGTCCAGCTGTGGAAGGGGCACTGGATGCGCCGGCAATTGCCCGCGCCGACCAGCAGCTGGGTGCCGCGGTGCCGGCAGCTGTTGGCGAACGCCCTCAAGCCACCATGCTTGTCGCGAACCACGATGATCGGCACGCCGCCGACGTTGAGCGCGACATAGTCGCCCGTCGCCTGCCAGCGGTCGGCCCGGCCGATACCGACCCAGCATGTCCAGAAGATGCGCTCGTGCTCACGCGCCAATACGGCAGCGTCGGTGTAGCACGCCGGCGGCAGCGTTTCCGATGTCTCGAGCGAGGGCGTCACCCGGGCGAGTTGCGCGCCGATGCGGTTCCAGTCGCTGTCGGGCGGCAGCATCGTGTCACCTCATGCCAAGAGATCGAGCCGTTGGATGGTCCGCTCGACCACCATGTCGTCGGTCGCGCCGCGGAACGTCTTGTAATGCGGCGTCTCGCGGTGGCTTTCGAGCGCCGCGGCGTCGCTATAGACCTCGAAGAAGTGGAACGTGTCGGCATCGCTCTCGGCGGTCATCACGCGGAACTCGTGGCAGTCGGGCTCGTCGCCGAGCGCCGTTCGCGCGATCTCCAGCGCGTGGTGCAGGAATGCCTCGCCGCGGCCGCGCACGAGGTTGACCGTGACGAAGATGGCGAATCTATCCATGGTGCTCGCTCCCGGTTCGTGCCGCGCAGCTCGATCGGTCATTGTTAGGCGATCCCGGGCGCCCTGCCCAGTCGAATCGGCGGTTTCCCGTACTGCGCCGGCTGCGCTATACTCGAAACGGTCGACGACTAATCGGACATAGATATCATGGTGGGCTTTGCCGGATCGGGGGATTTCCGCGATACCGTGGCGCCCGAACGCCGTGCGCCGGGGCCAGCGCCGTGAGTCGCGCCGACAGCGCCCTGCCCAGGCATGTCCCGGCGACCGTCGCGACCGTCGCGGGGCTGCGCCGCATGGTCACGGCATGGCGCGCCGCCGGCGACACGGTGGCGCTGGTGCCGACCATGGGCGCGCTTCACGAGGGCCATCTGGCGCTGGTCGACGCGGCGCGGATGCGCGCGCGCCGTGTCGTCGTCAGCATATTCGTCAATCCGACCCAGTTCGCGCCGAACGAGGATTTCGCGGCCTACCCGCGCGACGATGCCGCCGACCTGGCCAAGCTCGCGGCGCGCGACGTCGACGTGGTGTTCATGCCGGACGGCGCGGAAATGTTTGCCGACGGCTCGGCGACGACGGTGACCGTCGATGGCGTCTCGGCCGGCCTGTGCGGCGCCGTGCGGCCCCATTTCTTCGCCGGCGTCGCGACCGTCGTCACCAAGCTGCTGTTGCAGTGCCTGCCCGACGTCGCACTGTTCGGCGAGAAGGACTACCAGCAGCTCGTCGTCGTCCGGCGCCTCGTGCGCGACCTCGACATTCCGGTCGAGATCGCCGCCGTTCCGACCGTGCGCGAGGCCGACGGGCTCGCCATGTCGTCGCGCAACGCCTATCTCACGCCCGCCGAGCGCGCCATCGCCGGCGCCGTCAACCGCGTGCTCGCCGATGTCGCCGCGCGTATCGCGGCGGCCGAAGCAGTCGCCGACGCGCTGCGCTGGGGCGTCGATTGTCTGATTGCCCGGGGCGTCGGAACGGTCGATTATCTCGAGCTGCGCGACGCCGAAACCCTCGATCCAACCGTCACGACGGCGCGCCCGGCGCGGCTTCTCGTCGCCGTGCGCATCGGCGAAACGCGGCTGATTGACAACATGCCGGTCGGTGAGGCCCCCGAGAACACCCGATTGGCGACACTGGGCTGCGAGGAAGAGAGGATACGATGAAGACGCCGCGATCCCGGAATATAAGCCTCGTCGCATTCGCCGCCGCTATGGCGTTGGCCGCCACGACGGCCGTGGCCCAGGAAACCCGCTTCTTCCGCATCGGCACCGGCGGCACGGCGGGCACCTACTATCCGGTCGGCGCGCTGATCGCCAATGCCATCAGCAACCCGCCGGGCTCGCTGCCTTGCGACCGGGGTGGCAGCTGCGGCGTCGAGGGGCTGGTCACCGTCGTGCATTCGTCGACCGGCTCGGTCGCCAACGTCGAGGGCATCGCGAGCGGCGCACTCGAACTCGGCCTATGCCAGTCCGACATCGCCTATTGGGCCTATCACGGCACCGGCATGTTCGCCGACAAGGGCGCCATAACCAATCTCAGGACGATCGCCAACCTCTATGCCGAAAGCGTTCACGTCGTGGTGCGCCGCGACGCCGGCATCGAGAGCATCGCCGATCTCGCCGGCAAGCGCGTCTCGCTCGGCGAGGCCGGCTCGGGCACCTTGGTCGACGCCAAGGCGGTGCTCGAAGCCTACGGCCTCGCCGAAGCGGACGTTGAAGCGCAGTACCTGAAACCCGGCGCCGCGAGTCTCTTGATGTGGGACGGCGAGCTCGACGGCTTCTTCCTGGTCGCCGGCTATCCGGTGACCGCGATCGACCAGCTGGCACGCAACGTCGAGATCGATCTGCTGCCGATCGACGGCGCCGAGGCCGACACGCTGACCGCTTTTTACCCTTTCTTCGCGACCAATGTGATTCCGGCGGGGGTTTATAACGGCAATCCCGAGGTGCGCACCATCAGCGTCGGCGCGCAGCTGCTGGTCGCGGCCGAGGTCGACGAGGAGACGGTCTACGGCATCACCCGCGCGCTGTGGCACGAGAACACGCGCAAGCTGCTCGACGGCGGCCACGCGCGGGGCAAGGACATCCGCCTCGAGACGGCGCGCGCCGGTATCGCCATCCCGCTGCACCCGGGCGCCAAGCGCTACTACGCCGAGGTCAACGGCGCGGCCGGCAACTGACGGCGGAGGACAAGAGCATAATTCGATCGATTGAAATTGATCGGATTGTGCCAGCGCGCGCCGGCGCGCCGCCGACCGTTCGGCCAATCCTTATGGGATAAAGATTGGCATGCGCGGTGATTGAGCGCAGGTCAGCTTTACGCGAGTCAAAGATGACCGCACATAGGTCTTATACCAGTGAGCGCCTGAATTGACTCTCGGGATATTCATTGATGGCGGATGATGGCGGATTGTGATTCTATGGTCTCCCACCAGATGTGGGGGATGTCATGGGATCAGCACTCAAGATACGGGATGATTTGACGCCTTTGGAGCTTCGGCGCTGGGCTCGCGTGGAATCGTACGGTCGAGCGGCGGCGCGGGCCTATGGGATCGCGAATGCTTTGGAGGAGATGCCCCGGGCTGATGCCGCGCGGCTTGCGGGGATGGATCGCCAAACGCTTCGCGACGCGGTTGTTCGTTACAATGCAAAGGGATTGGAGGGGCTTCACGACCGTCCAAAGGGCTACTCGCCGCGGCGGCTGACGGCAGACGAGGAAGCGGCGCTGGCGGCGGTCATCATCGCCGGGCCGGAGCCTGAGCGCGACGGGGTTTGCGCCTGGACCCGGGCCGATCTGTGCCGCTGGCTGGAGGAGCGCTTCGCCAAGACCTACCACCCCTCGAGCATGACCCGGGTTCTACGGCGGATGGGATTTTCCCGCCAGAAGGCGCGCCCGAGCCACCCGCGAAGGGACGCCGAAGCGCAGGAGCGCTTCAAAAAAGGGGGCTTCGCGACATCCTGAAGGCGACCGCCGCGGCGCATCCCGACAAGCGCCTACAGCTGTGGTTTCAGGATGAAGCGCGCGTCGGCAACAAGGGCCGGGTGTGTCACCGGTGGTGGCGCAGGGGCGAGCGTGCCCCCGGGACGCGTCAAATCGGCTACCAGTGGGCCTACATCTTCTCCGCCGTGCGCCCGGACACCGGCGACGACGTCACCCTGGTGATGCCGAGCGTCAACGCCAAGGTCATGGACCTGTTTCTCGCACACTTCGCCGATACCCTGGACCAGGATGCGCACGCCGTCATGATGTGCGACGGCGCCGGTTGGCACGACGAGCGCGCCCTCACCGTCCCCGACAACGTCACCTTGGCGCTGTTGCCGCCTTACAGTCCCGAACTCAACCCCGTCGAGCGGGTTTGGCTCTACCTACGCGAACGCTTCCTATCGCTCCGCGTCCTCGACGACACCGAGGCCATCATCGACGCCTGTTGCCAAGCATGGATCGACCTCATCGCAGAACCGGATCGTATGCGAACCCTCTGCGCCTATCCATGGATCATGAAGGTGATTTCATAGGCTCACTGGTATAATCAAAGCTCCACGTGCTCGATGCGTTCGGGCTCGGCGTGGGCCGCCGCCAACCACTCGGCCATCGCGGGTAGCGCGAAGACGGCGTCGACGTAGGCCCCGGACACTTCGTAGAGCGCCACGTCGTAAGTGACGAAGCGCGAGACGACCGGCGCGTACATCGCGTCGGCGATCGAGAAACGGCCGTATAGCATGTCGCCGCCGTCGCCGAAGCTTTCGCGGCATTCGCGCCAGATCGCCGTGATACGCGCGATGTCGTCCTCGACGCCCGGCGCGCGTCCCTTGCCGGGCCGCCGCGCACGGCAGTTCATCGGCATCGCCGAGCGCAGCACCGGAAACTCCGCGTGCATCTCGGCGCTTACCGCGCGGGCATGCGCCCGGGCCGCGGCGTCGTCGGGCCACAGCCCGGCCGTCGGAAAGCGCTCGGCGGCGTATTCGCAGATCGCCAGCGATTCCCATACCGTGAAGCCGCCGTCGTGCAGCACCGGCACCTTGCCGGCGGGCGACTGCTTGAGGACTTGGTCGCGCGTCGTGGCGGTTTCGAGCGGGATGCGCAGCTCGTCGAAGGCGGCGCCCGACTGCTTGAGCGCAAGCCAGGCGCGCAGCGACCAGGACGAATAGTTCTTGTTGCCGATGACGAGCGTGAGCCGGTTCATCGCTGCCTCCCATTTTCCCCGAACACTCCTGTTTATCACTGCTCCTTAGTATAAGCTCGCGCTGCATTGTCGCCAACCCAGGGAGACCGCCGCGATGTGCCGTTGGCTCGCCTATTCGGGACCACCCATCCATCTCGACCGCCTGCTGTTCGAGCCCGAGAACTCGTTGATCCGCCAGAGCCTGTCGTCGCAGCTCGGGCGCAGCGTGACCAACGGCGACGGTTTCGGCGTCGGCTGGTACGCGGGCCAGCCGTTTCCGGGCCAGTACCGCGACACCTTTCCGGCGTGGAACGACGCCAACCTGCAGAGCCTCGCCGCGCAGATCGAATCGGGGCTGTTCTTCGCCCATGTGCGGGCCACCACCGGCACGGCGACGGCGCGTAACAACTGCCACCCGTTCCGCCACGGCGCCTGGCTGTTCATGCACAACGGCCAGATCGGCGATTACCTCAGCGTGCGCCACGCGCTCGACCGGCGCATCCGCGACGACCTCTACGCCGCGCGCCAGGGCAACACCGACACCGAGGTGATGTTCCTGCTGGCGCTCGCCAACGGGCTCGAGGACGACCCGGCCGGCGCCATGGCCGCGACGGTCGCCGAGATCGAGCAGGTGGTGCGCGATCACGGCTCGAACGCAGCGCTGCGCATGACCGTGGCGGCGAGCGACGGCGAACGCGTCATCGCCTTCCGCTATTCGACCGACCGCGCTTCGCCGTCGCTGTTCTACATCACCGGCCCGAGCCTCGCCGAACGCATCGGGCGCGACGCGGCGGGCGCCGTCCTGGTGCTTTCGGAACCACTCGATGAAGCTACGGAAGATTGGATAGAGGTGCCCGACCGACACATGCTGACCGCCCGCGCCGGCGAGGTCACGTTGGCGCCCTTCGCGCCGGCCACGGCAACACAGTGAGGGAGGACCGCATGCTCGCCCAGCTCGTCGCCACGCCCGAGACCGCCGCCGTCGAGATCGTTGCCGTCACGGTCGATGCGCTCGACGACTGGCGCGCCGGCGCGGCGTCGGAAGCCGCCGCCTGGGTCGAGGCGGTCGGCTTCACCGCCAAGCCGGGCCAGCACTGCCTGGTGCCCGGCGCCAGCGGCCTCCTCGCACAGGTGCTGCTCGGCGTCGATGTCGAGCGTGACCCGTGGGCCTACGCCGACCTGCCCGCCGCGCTGCCGGCCGGCGACTACCGGCTGGCCGACGGCGTCGATGCGTCGACGGCGACCGACGCGGCGCTCGGCTGGGCGCTCGGCGCCTACCGTTTCACGCGTTACAAGGAGGCCAAGGGCACGCTGGCGCGGCTCGTCTGGCCGGCGGCCTGCGACCGCGGCCGGGTCGAGACCCTGGCCGCCGCGATCGGCCTGACGCGCGATCTGATAAACACGCCGGCCGAGGACATGGGCCCGCCCGAGCTGGCCGACGCGGCGGTCGCGCTCGCCGCGGCGCACGGCGGTGCCTGCGGCGTCATCGCGGGCGATGAGCTGATCGCCGAGGGCTATCCGATGATCCACGCGGTCGGCCGCGCTGCGGCGCGCGCGCCGCGGCTGATCGATTTGACTTGGGGCGCGGCGGACGCGCGCAAGGTGACGCTCGTCGGCAAGGGAGTGTGCTTCGATTCGGGCGGCCTCGACCTCAAATCGGCGGCCGGCATGAAACTGATGAAGAAGGATATGGGCGGTGCCGCCCATGTGCTGGGCCTGGCGCGGGCGATCATGGGCGCCGGGCTGCCGGTGCGGCTGCGCGTGCTGGTGCCGGCGGTCGAGAACAGCGTCGCCGGCAACGCGCTCCGCCCGCTCGACGTCATCGGCACGCGCAAGGGGCTGACCGTCGAGATCGGCAACACCGACGCCGAGGGCCGCCTGGTGCTGGCCGACGCGCTGACCGAGGCCGACGCCGAGGCACCCGAGCTGATCGTCGACTGCGCGACGCTGACCGGCGCCGCGCGGGTCGCGCTCGGCACCGATCTGCCGGCGCTGTTCACGCCCGACGACGCGCTCGCCGCCGACCTCTTGCGCCACGCCGCGGTCGAGCAGGACCCGTTGTGGCGCCTGCCGCTCTGGGCGCCCTACCGCAAGCAGCTCGACAGCAAGGTCGCCGACCTCAACAACATCTCGGACGGGTCTTACGGCGGCGCCATCACGGCGGCGCTGTTCCTCAAGGACTTCGTCACCGAGACCGCCGCCTGGGCGCATCTCGACATGATGGCGTGGAACCTCAAGGCGCGCCCCGGTCGCCCGGTCGGCGGCGAGGCGATGGGCCTGCGCGCGCTGTTCGCGATGATCGAGGAACGCTTCGGCGGTTGAGTCACGGACGCTTGGCGACGGAAGGCCGTGACCATGAACAAATCCGACCTGGTACGCGCAGGCTACGATCGGATCGCCAGTCGCTACGACGAGCAGCGCGACAAAGAACACAGTGTCCGATTCCTCGACAGGCTCGACGAGCGGCTCGACGCCGGCAGCCGTATTCTCGACCTGGGGTGCGGCGCAGGCGTTCCGGTCGACCGCCATCTGGTCGATCGTGGTCACGACGTGATCGGTCTCGATATCTCCGACGCCATGCTGACCCTGGCGCGGCGGAACGTGCCCGAGGCCGACTACATGATCGGCGACATGGGCGCGTTGCGCGAACGGGATTATTCGGTCGACGCCGTTGTCTCGTTCTTCGCCGTAATCCATGCCGACCGGCGTCGTCACGAGCAGCTCTTCCGGGTCATCCACTCATTCCTGCCGCAGGGCGGGTCGATCCTGGTCACCATGGGCAAATCGGATTGGGAGGGCGAGGCGGACTTCCTTGGCGCGCCGATGGCATGGAGCCACTTCGGCCCGGCGACCAACCGCAGGATTATCGAGGATAGTGGCTTTTCGATCCTCTTCGAGGATATCCACCCGGGCAACTGCCCGGGCGACGACGATGTTCACCCGATCTTCCTCGCCCGGGCACTATGACCACCGAGCAACGCTAATTTTTAAGGGGTCGGACACCTTTATTGTTAGTTTCAGATGCCAAGGTGTCAGACACCTTTGTTCTCGATTATGCTCAAATCCTTAAAAAGGAGTCTGACCCCTAAATTTCTTGCTGGAATATACGAGGACGTGATAAATGTGGCGCCGATCCGCAGCTGCCCAGAGGAGCGTCCAACATGGCCCGACAGCCTCGCTTCAACATCGCCGACGTGCCCCAGCACGTCATCCAACGCGGCAACAACCGCCAGCCGATCTTCTTCGCCGACGCCGATTACGCGCGCTATCGCGACACCCTCGCGACGGCGGCCAAGCGGCACGCCTGCGCGGTCCACGCCTATGTGCTGATGCCCAACCACGTCCACCTGCTGGTGACGCCGCGCCGCCCGGCGTCGGTCGCCAAGCTGATGCAGTCGCTGGGCGGGCGCTACGTGCGCTACGTCAACGAGACGCACGGGCGCACCGGTACGCTGTGGGAGGGGCGCTACCGCGCCAGCCTGGTCGACGGCGAGCGCTATCTGCTCGCCTGCATGCGCTACATCGAGCTCAACCCGGTGCGCGCCATGATCGTCGGCGACCCAGCCGACTACCGCTGGTCGAGCCACCGCCACCACGCGCGCGGCGAAGCCGATGCGGTGATCACCGAACATCCGATTTACGACGCGCTCGGCCCGACCCCCGAGGCGCGGCGGGCGGCCTATCGGGCGCTCTTCGAGACGGCGCTGGACGAGGGGCTGCTGTCGTCGATCCGCGGCGCGGTCAACCAGGGCCGTGCGGTCGCCGGGCCGCTGTTCCTGGCCGACATGGAATCGCGGCTCCAGCGCTCGCTCGCGCCGGCCGGCCGCGGCCGACCCCGGCGCGAAGCGTAAGCGCGCCGGCCGGACCCGCGCTCGGGTCAGTTTCATATTTTATGGGGTCAGACTCCTTTATTAGATCGCTATATCAATAGAATAATGAGGGTCTGACCCCATTAGTTATTGGTTCATGATTTTGATTTGGATCCGACCAGCGCCAAGCCGCCTCAATAGCCCTGGGTCGGGTCGACGGTGTTGATCAGCGGACGGCCGTCTTGCAGGCGGCGGTAGTTCTCGGCGATCTGGTCGACGCAGCTGCGCGCCAGCGTCACCGACGAGGCATGCGGCGTCACCGTAACGCGTGGATGGTCCCAGAAAGGGCTCTCGTCGGGCAGCGGCTCGGTCTGGAAGACGTCGAGCGTGGCGCCGGCGATATGGCCGGTCTCGAGCGCCGCGAGCAGGTCGGCCTCGACGACATGGCCGCCGCGCGCGCTGTTGATCAGATAGGCGCCCGGCTTCATCGCCGAAAACGCCGCCGCGTCGAGCATGCCACGCGTCTCGGCGGTCAGCGGCAACAGACAGCAGACGACGTCGCAGGGGCTGAGGAACGCGGCCAGCGCCGCGCGGCCGGCGAAGCCGTCGACGCCGGCGATATCCTTGGCCGTCCGGCTCCAGCCCGAGACCCGAAAGCCGAGCGCGACGAGCTTCTCGGCGACGTCGCCGCCGAGCGCGCCGAGGCCGAGCACGCCGATGCGCGTCTCGCCCGGATCGTAGGGCTCGAGCGGCTGCCAGCGGCGCTCGATCTGCAATGCCGCGTAGCCTGCCATGCGACAGAGATGGCGCAGCACCGCGCCGACCACGTAGGCCGTCATCTGGCGGCGCATCGAGTCGTCGACCAAGCGGCAGACCGCGACGCCCTCGGGCAGGTCGCCGTGCAGGAACAGGTGATCGACCCCCTGGCCGAGCGAGTAGACCAGCCGCAGGTTGGGCAGCGAGGCGATCGCGCCCTCGGGCGCCTTCCAGGCCATCGCCATGTCGATCTCGCCGGCGTCGCCGACGTCGGGCCAGTTGCGCAGCTCGACGCCGGGCAGATGCTCGGCGATCAGCCCGCACCAGGTCTCGAAGTCCTGGCTCTTGGCGATCAGAACGATGGCCATCGGATGATCCTCGCCGTTGCTTACATGCCGACGACGCCCGACTCGTCGGCCTCGAGGTCGAGGGCGGCGGCCAGCAGCGCGCGGGTATAGGGGTGCTGGGGATCGGCGAACAACGCCTCGGCCGGGCCCTGCTCGACCATCTTGCCGTCGTGCAGCACGACGATGTCGTGGCTCATTGCGCGCACGACGCGCAGGTCGTGGCTGATGAACAGATAGGCGAGCCGGTGGCGGCGCTGCAGTTCGCGCAGCAGATCGACGATCTGCGCCTGGACCGAGACGTCGAGCGCCGAGGTCGGCTCGTCGAGCACGATGAAGCGGGGTTTGAGGGCGAGCGCGCGGGCGATCGCGACGCGCTGGCGCTGGCCGCCCGAGAATTCGTGCGGATAGCGGTCGCGCGTCGCCGGATCGAGGCCGACCTCGACCAGCGCCTCGTCGATCAGCGCGCGGCGCGCGTCCTCGTCGCCGCCCAGGCCGTGGACGACCAGGCCTTCCTCGATGATCTGGCCGATCGAGAGCCGCGGGCTCAGCGATGCGAACGGGTCCTGGAAGACGATCTGCATCTCGCGGCGCAACGGCCGCATCGCCTTGAAGCTGAGCCCCTGGATGTCGCGTCCGGCGAATGTGATCGACCCCGCGCTGCGCTCGAGACGCAGCAGCGCCAAGCCGAGCGTCGTCTTGCCCGAGCCCGATTCGCCGACCACGCCGACGGTGTGGCCCTCGCGCACATCGATCGTGACGCCGTCGACCGCGCGCACGTGATCGACCGTGCGCCGCAGCACGCCGGCCTTGACCGGGAAGTGGACCTTGAGATCAGTGCAGGCGATGACCGGCGCGGCGTCGGCCGGCGCCGGTTCGGGCGCGCCCTTGGGCTCGGTCGCCAGCAGGTGGCGGGTGTAGGCGTGCTGGGGGTTCTCGAAGACCGTCTCGACGGCGCCCTGCTCGACGATCTCGCCGGCCTGCATGACGTAGACCCGTTCGGCCATCTTGCGCACGATCGTCAGGTCGTGGGTGATTAGCAGCAGCCCCATCCGCGTCTCGCGCTGGAGGTCCTTGAGGAGCTTGAGGATCTGCGCTTGGATCGTGACGTCGACCGCGGTGGTCGGCTCGTCGGCGATCAGAACGGCGGGTTCGTTGGCCAGCGCCATGGCGATCATGACGCGCTGGCGCTGGCCGCCCGAGAGCTGATGCGGGTAGCTCGCGAGAATGCGCTGGGTGTCGCGCAGGCCGACCATGTTTATCAGCTCGATGGTGCGCGCGCGCGCTGCGCGGGGCGTCAGGCCCTGGTGCAGCAGCAGCGTCTCGTTGATCTGCTTCTCGACCTTGTGCAGCGGGTTGAGCGAGGTCATCGGCTCCTGGAAGACCATCGAGACGCCGCCGCCGCGCACGTCGCGCAGCACGCCCGCGGGCGCGCCGATCATGTCGCGCCCGTCGACCGTGATCCGGCCGCTCGGGTGGCTCGCCAGCGGATAGGGCAGGAGCTGCAGCACCGAGAGCGCGGTGACCGACTTGCCCGAGCCCGATTCGCCGACCAGCGCGACCGTCTCGCCGCGATCGACGTCGAGGTCTATACCGCGCACCGCCAGGACTTCCTTGCCGGCGGCGGTGAAGATGACGCGGAGGTCGCGGATCTCGAGATAGCTCATCGCCCGGCCCTCAGCCGACCGTCTTGCGTGGGTCGAAGGCATCGCGCACCGCCTCGCCGATGAAGATCAACAGGCTCAGCATGATCGCCAGCACGAAGAAGGCGGCGAGCCCGAGCCACGGCGCCTGGATGTTGGCCTTGCCCTGCTGCAACAACTCGCCGAGCGAAGGCGAGCCCGGCGGCAGGCCGAAGCCGAGAAAGTCGAGCGCCGTGAGCAACACCACCGAGCCGGAGAGGATGAAGGGCAGAAATGTCAGGGTCGCCACCATGGCGTTAGGCAGCATATGGCGGAACATGATCGCCGTGTTGCTGACCCCGAGAGCGCGGGCGGCGCGCACGTAGTCGAGGTTGCGGGCGCGCAGGAATTCGGCGCGCACCACGCCGACCAGGCCCATCCAGCTGAACATCAGCATGAGGCCGAGCAGCCACCAGAAATTGGGCTCGACGACCGAGGCCATGATGATCAGCAAATAGAGCATGGGCAGCCCCGACCAGATCTCGATGAAGCGCTGGAACAACAGGTCGAGCCAGCCGCCGAAGAAGCCCTGCACCGCGCCGGCGGAGACGCCGACGATCGAGCTGAACAGGGTCAGCACCAGACCGAACAGCACCGAAATGCGGAAGCCGTAGATCAGCCGCGCGACGACGTCGCGGCCCTGGTCGTCGGTGCCCAGCCAATTCTCGGCGCTGGGCGGCGAGGGCGCCGGGGTGGGCAGGTCGAAGTTGATGGTTGAGGCGCCATAGCGGATCGGTGGCCAGATCATCCAGCCCTTGGCTTCGATCAGCTCGATGACGAACGGGTCGCGGTAGTCGGCTTCGGTGGCAAAGTCGCCGCCGAACATGGTCTCGGGATAGACCGCGAGGACGGGGGCGTAGAAGGCGCCGTCGAAGCGCACCAGCAACGGCCGGTCGTTGGCGATCAGTTCGGCGAACAGGCTGGTGAAGAACAGCGCCAAGAATATCCAGAGCGACCAATAGCCCCGCTTGTTGGCGCGGAAGTTGTAGAGCCTGCGCCGGGTCAACGGGGTCATGCGAAAACCGAATGCCGCGCCGTCCGCCATTGCTCAGACCTCCCGCGCCTCGAAGTCGATACGCGGATCGACCACCGTGTACACGAGATCGCCGATCAGCTGCATGACCAGACCCAGCACCGTGAAGAAGAACAATGTGCCGAACATGATCGGGTAGTCGCGGTTGATCGCCGCCTCGAAGCCGAGCAGGCCGAGGCCGTCGAGCGAGAAGATGACCTCGATCAACAGCGAGCCGGTGAACAGGATACCGATGAAGGCGCTGGGGAAGCCGGCGATGACGATAAGCATGGCGTTGCGGAAGACATGGCCGTACAGCACCCGGTGTTCGGCCAGGCCCTTGGCGCGCGCGGTGACCACGTATTGCTTGTTGATCTCGTCGAGAAACGAGTTCTTGGTCAGCATGGTCAGAGTCGCGAAGCCGCCGATGACCAGGGCCAGGATCGGCAGGGCGATGTGCCAGAAATAGTCGGCGATGCGCGCCGGCCAGCTCATGGCGTCCCAATCGGGCGAGGTCAGCCCGCGCAGCGGGAACCAGTCGAGGTAGCTGCCCCCGGCGAACACCACGATCAGCAAAATGGCGAACAGGAAACTCGGGATGGCGTTGCCGACGATGATGACGCCCGACGTCCAGATGTCGAAGCGCGAGCCGTCGCGTACCGCCTTGGCGACGCCCAGCGGGATCGAGATCAGGTAAACCAGCAGCGTCGTCCACAGGCCGATGGAAATCGACACCGGCATCTTCTCGATGACCAGATCGACGACCTTGCGGTCGCGGAAATAACTGGTGCCGAAGTCGAACCGCAGATAGTTGCCGATCATCAGGAAGAACCGCTCGTGCAGCGGCTTGTCGAAGCCGAACTGACGCTCGATCTCGGCGATGAACTCGGGGTCGAGCCCCTGGGCGCCGCGGTACTTGCCGACGGTGCCGCCTTCGGCCACCCCCTTGGTCGCCGGGGCGGCGCCGGAATCGTCCTGCGCGCCCGAGCCGAACCGCGCCGTGGCCTCGACGCCGGTACCCTGGATCTGGGCGATCAATTGTTCGACCGGCCCGCCAGGGGCGAGCTGCACGATGGCGAAATTGACCACCATGATGCCGAACAGGGTCGGGATGATCAGCAGCAACCGCCGGATGATATATGCCAGCATTGCCGCTATCCAGACGAGTGGGTTCTATCCACTAGAGTCATTGCGCCGCGGCCGAGGTCTCGCGATCGGCGAGGGCCGCCGCCAGGGCCGGGTCGATCCACCAGCTGTCGAAACCGAGACTGTATTTCGGTGTGATCGCGGGTCGGGCGAACTTGTTCCAGTAGGCCACGCGGAAGTACCGGATGTGCCAGTGGGGAACGACGTAGTGGCCCCACAGCAGCACCCGGTCGAGCGCCCGGGCGGCGGCGATCAGGCTGTCGCGGTCGGCGGCGGCGATGAGCGTTTCGACCAGGGCGTCGACCACCGGGTCCTTGATGCCGGCGAGGTTGCGGCTGCCTGGTGTGTCGGCGGCGGTCGTCGTCCAATAGTTGTTCTGCTCGTTGCCCGGCGACAGGGACTGGCCAACGCTGAGGACGATGACGTCGAAGTCGAACTGGTCGAGCCGTTGCTGGTACTGCGATGAGTCGACCAGCCTGATCTTGGTGGTGACGCCGAGCTTCTCGAGGTTCTTGACGAAGGGCGCGATGACCCGTTCGAACAGCGGCGAGACGATCAGGAACTCGATCTCGAGGGGCTCGCCGCCGGAGCCAACAAGTCTCGTGTCCTCGACCGTCCAGCCGGCCTCGCCCAGCAGCTTGAACGCGGTACGCAGGTTGCGCCGCGCGCTGCCCGATCCGTCGGTCTCCGGCGGCGCGAAAACCTCGCTGAAGACCTCGGGCGGCAACTGGTCGCGAAAGGGCTCGAGCAGCGCCAGCTCGGCGCCTTCCGGCAGGCCCGACGACGCCAGCTCCGAGTTCGAGAAGTAGCTCGTCGTCCTGGTATAGGCGCCGTTGAACAGGTTCTTGTTTGTCCATTCGAAGTCGAACGCGTAACCCAGCGCCTGGCGCAGGCGGCGGTCGGCGAACTTGGCCCGCCGCGTGTTGAAGACGAAGCCCTGCATGCCCGTCGGCATGCTGTGGCCGATCTCCTCTTTGACGACCAGCCCGTCGTCGAAGGCCGGCCCTTGGTAGGCGGTGGCCCACACCTTCGAGGCATTCTCTCTGCGGAAGTCGTACTCGTGGGCCTTGAACGCCTCCATGGCAACGGTCGGGTCGCGGTAATAGTCGTAGCGCAGGATGTCGAAATTGTCCTGGCCGCGCCGCGCGGGAATGTCGGCGCCCCAGTAGTCCGCGACGCGGGCGTAGGTGATCGAACGGCCTGGATCGACGCTCTCGATCCGGTAGGGGCCGCTGCCAAGCGGCGGTTCCAGGGACGTCTTCTCGAAGTCGTTGGCGGTGTAATAGGCCTTCGAGATGATCGGCAGCTCACCGATAATCAGCGGCAGTTCGCGATTAACGCCGTCGGCAAAAGTGAACTTGACCTTGCGCTCGCCGACCTTCTCGGCCGCCACCACGTCGCCGTAATAGGCGCGGTAGAACGGGTGGCCCTTGGTCTTGATCGTCTCCAAGGAGAAAATGACGTCCTCGACGGTGACCGGCGCGCCGTCGTGCCAGCGCGCCTCCGGGCGCAGGATGAAGGCCACCCACGAGCGGTCTTCGGGAATTTCCACGGTCTCGGCGAGCAGGCCGTACTGGGAAAACGCCTCGTCTTGCGAACCGGTCATCAGGGTCTCGAACAGCCGGCCGATGCCGACCGCCGGCTGGCCCTTGAGGATGAAGGGATTGAGGCTGTCGAAGCTGCCGTTGGCCTGCAGCCGGACCTCGCCACCCTTGGGAGCATCCGGATTGACGTAGTCGAAATGCGTGAAACCGGGGCCGTATTTGAGGTCGCCGTGCATCGCCACGCCGTGGCCCACGTACACTTCCTGCGCGGCGCCGGGCGGAGCGGCGGCGAGCAGCAGGAGGGCGGCGGCGAGGGCGCTGGCAAGACGCATGGTCGGTCTCATGGGCGGTGGTCCCGGATCATGTGGTTCTGCTTCGAATCTAGTTGCTCGTTGGTATTACGACAACCACCCCGGTCGCGGTCGCCGCGTCACCCCTCGAGCAGTGCCAGCGCGGCGGCATGCGCCGCCGGGTCGCCGGCGGCCAGCATGCGCGGGCCCGAGGTGAGGGTCAGCGGCCGGCCTTCCCAGTCGGTCATGACGCCGCCGGCGCCCTCGATCACGGGCAAAATCGGGCAAAAGTCGTGTGGGTGGACGCTGGTCTCGATTCCGAGGTCGATGAAGCCGTTGGCGACCAAGCCGAAGCCGTATGAATCGACACCGTACTGTGTCCAGTTGACGGCGTCGCGCAAGCGCTCGAACGCGGCCTTGTCGGCGCCCTCGTAATAGGCCGGGTTCGACGTGCAGATCAGCGCGTCAGCGAGCCGGGCACAGGGCCGCGTACGCACCGGGGCGCCGTTGAACGTCGTCGGCCGGCCGGCGGCGCCGAGCCAGCGGTCGCCGGAAATCGGCTGATCGATGACGCCGAGCACCGGCACGCCGCCCCGGGTCAGCGCGATCAGCGTGGTGAACAGCGGGATGCCGCCGATGAACAGCTGGGTGCCGTCGATCGGGTCGATCACCCAGACGTGCTCTGCGTCCTCGTTGACGTTGTCGAGCTCCTCGCCGACCACGCCGTGGCTTGGATACGCGTCGGCGATCATCTCGCGCAACCGCGTCTCGACGGCCCGGTCGGCCTCGGTGACCGGGCTCGTGTCGCCCTTGTAGGCGACGTCGATGGGCCGTTGGAAGTAGGGCGCGACGACCGCGCGGGCGGCGTCGGCGAGCCGCTCGGCGAAGGCGATCAACGCGCTGTCCGGGCTGTCGTTCATGGCGCGCGAGTGTGCCTGCTCGCGCACCGGAAGGAAAGCGCCCAGGACGCGCCGCGAAATTCTTGTTGCGCGCGCCGTCGCGCGCGGGAAATATGCCCGCCACGCCGCGCCGGACGCGGTCATGCGGATGGCTATGAGGAGAAATGGCGTGGCACAGAGTGTCAAGGCGATCACCTTCGATCTGTGGGATACCATGATCGCCGACGAGACCGACGAACCGAAGCGCGTCGCCCAGGGCCTCGACACCAAGACCATGACGCGGCGCGTACTGGTCCACGAGGCGTTGAACGCGCATGGCGACGCGTTCGCCTTCGACACCGTGGTGTCCGCCTATGACGTGGTCGACGCCGCCTTCACCAAGGTCTGGAAGCAGCACCACACCACCTGGACCGTGCGCGAACGGCTCGGCGTGTTGTTCACCGGCCTCGGCCGCCACCTGCCCGACGACGCCTTCGACGCACTCGTCACCGCGCATGAACGCATGGAGATCGAGGTGCCGCCCGACACCGTGCCCGGCATCGCCGAGGCGCTTGCGGCGCTCGACGGGCGCTACAAGATGTGCGTCGTCTCGGACACCATCGTCTCGCCCGGCGGCGTACTGCGCGAGCTGCTGGCGCATCACGGCATCGAGCGTTATTTCGACGCCTTCGTGTTCTCCGACGAGGTCGGCCGCGCGAAACCCGACCCGGCCATGTTCCACGCCGCCGCCGAGCGGCTCGGCGTCGAGTTCGGCGAGATGCTGCACATCGGCGACCGCGACCACAACGACGTCAAGGGCCCACATGCGCTCGGCATGAAGGCGATCCTGTTCACCGCCCAGCGCGCGGTCGACGCGGCGACGACCAGCGCCGATGCGATCTGTCACGACCACACCGAGTTGCCGGCCATCATCGATGCGCTGGCGGCCGGCTGAAGGAGACCCGACATGAGCCGAGAGCCCCGATTCCTCGTCGTCGACGGCTATGCCAAGGCGGGCCGCGAGGAGCTCGCCGCCGGCGGCGCGTCGATGGCCGGCGAGCTCTACACCCAGATGCTGCGCCGCTTCGTGCCCAAGGCCGAGGTCGACACCGTCTTCCCGTCGGACGCCGACGCCACGCTGCCGTCGGGCGCCGCGCTCGACCAGTACGACGGCATCGGCTGGACCGGCTGCAGCCTGACTGTGTTCGACGACGACGAACGCGTCAAACGCCAGATTGAATTCTGCCGCGCCGCCTTCGACGCCGGCGTGCCGAGCTTCGGCAGCTGCTGGGCGTTGCAGATCGCGGTGGTCGCCGCCGGCGGCGAATGCCGGGCCAACCCGCGCGGCCGCGAAATGGGCATCGCGCGCAAGGTCGCCCTGACGCCCGAGGGCCGCGCCCATCCGATGTACGCCGGCAAGCCGACCGTGTTCGACGCCTTCATCAGCCACGTCGACGAGGTGACGCATCTGCCGTCGGGCGCGGTGCTGCTCGCCTCGAACCAGTTCACCCATATTCAGGCGGCCTGCGTCACCTTGGGCACCGGCATCTTCTGGGGGCTGCAGTACCACCCGGAATACGACCTGCACGAGATGGCGCGGCTGATCTACTGCCGGCGCACCAAGCTGACCGATTTCGGCTTCTTTCGCGACGAGGACCAGGCGCTCGCCTATGTCGACCAGCTCGAGGTGCTGCACCAGGACCCGTCGCGCTACGACATCGCCTGGGCGCTCGGCCTCGACGACGATGTGATGCGGCCCGAAATCCGCCAATGTGAGGTCGGCAACTGGATTTCCCAGCAGGTGCTGCCTGCGTTGAGCCGTTAGCGATGATTGTCCGGATCGTCGCGCTCTCACTTGCGTTTGCTCTGAGCGGCGCCGCGTTGGCCGCGCCGCCGGTCGTCGGCGAGCGCTTCGAGGTACGGGTCGAGGACCTGCCGGCGCCCTATGCCTCGGAGAGCGCCAGCAACCCGCCGCGGCGCGTCAACCGGCCGACCGGCGCGACGCTCCGGGTGCCGCCCGGCTTCCGCGCCAACATCTTCGCCGCCGGGCTCGATCACGCGCGCTGGATGACCGTGGCGGCCAACGGCGACGTCTTCCTCGCCGAGCCGGGCGCGGGCCGCATCACGCTGCTGCGCGACGCCGATGGCGGCGGCGAGGCCGAGTTGATCGTGACCTTCGCGCGCGGCCTCGAGCGGCCGCACGGGCTGGCGATCGCCGGCGACTACCTCTACGTCGCCGACGCGCGCCGCGTCTGGCGCTACCGCTACACGCCGGGCCAGACGCGCGCCATCGGCGGGCCGCTGCCGGTCACCGAGCGCGGCGCGTTCGGCCCCGGCGGCGGTCACTGGACGCGCAATCTCGCGTTCAACCGCGACGAGAGCCGTTTCTACGTCGCCATCGGCTCGGCCAGCAACATCCGCGTCGAGGACGAACCGCGCGCCACCGTCCAGGTCTTCGACATCGACGGGTCGAACCAGCGGACCTACGCGGCGGGCCTGCGCAACCCGGTCGGCATCGCGCTCCGGCCCGGCACCGACGACGTCTACGTCGCGGTCAACGAGCGCGACGGCATGGGCGACGGCCTGGTGCCCGATTATCTGACACGCCTCCAGGACGGCGCGTTCTACGGTTGGCCCTACGCCTATCTGGGCGCCAATCCGCAGCCGGGCCTGGGTGCGAAGCGGCCCGATCTGGTCGCCGCGACCGTCGTGCCCGACCTGTTGTTCGAAGCGCACTCGGCGCCGCTCGGCCTGGTATTCTACGACGGCGCGCAGTTCCCCGCCGAATACCGCGGCGACGCCTTCGTCGCGCTGCACGGCTCGTGGAATTCGGCCGAGCCGCGCGGCTACATGATCGCCCGCGTGCCGTTCGAGAACGGCCGTCCGGCGGCCCATTACGAGGCCTTCGTCACCGGCTTCTGGATCGAGGGCGAGGACCGCGCGCGGGTCTTCGGCCGGCCCGCCGGGCTCGCCATCGCGGCCGACGGCAGCTTGCTTGTCGCGGACGACGTCGGCCAGGTCATCTGGCGCGTCAGCTACCTGCCCTGAGATGATTGGGTTTTTTGTGCGGTCGACTTTACGCGTTGCGTAAAGTCCACCTGCGCTCAATCGCCGCGCATGCTTCCGCCGAACGGTCGGCGGCCCGCCCCTTCTTGTCCCAATTAGATTGGCGCGGGCTGGTAGATTCCGGCCGCCGTCTGGACGGCGCATTGTCGCCCCGCCATACTGGCGCCATGGCCGCCGACGAGAAGCCCGCCAAGCCGATCGGTCCGAGCATCCGCGAGGTGCCCGAGGGCGACACGCGCGAGCGCCTGGTCTGCGCGGACTGCGGCTACATCGCCTACGACAATCCCAAGGTGGTGGTCGGCGCGGTCTGCGCCTGGCACGGCCGTATCCTGCTGTGCCGCCGCGCGATCGAGCCGCGCCAGGGCTTCTGGACCATACCGGCGGGCTATTTCGAACAGGGCGAGACGACGGCCGAGGGCGCCGCGCGCGAGGTCGAGGAGGAGGCCGGCGCGCGCATCGAGATCGAGGCGCTGCTGGCGGTCTATTCGATCCCGCGCCTCGGCCAGGTCCAGGTGATCTACGCCGCAAATCTGGTCGCGCCCGACATCGCGCCCGGCATCGAGACGCTCGAGGCGCGGCTCGCCGCCTGGGACGACATCCCGTGGGACGACCTCGCCTTCCCCTCGGTGCGCTGGGCGCTACATCACTACCGCGAGTACCGCTCGGGCGCGCCCTTCGCGGCGCGCTCGAACCCGCCGGGCGAGCTCGGCAACTTATAACGCCGCCACACCAAGCGGCCATCGAGGGAGGATCGACACATGGCAGACCCCGTGGTCTACGGCCCCGCATACAGCACCTACACGCGAAGCGCCCGCCTGGCGCTCGAGGAGAAGGGCGTCCCCTACCGGCTCGAGGAAATCGATATGTTGGGCGGCGCCTGCGCCGAGCCCGAGTATCTCGCGCGCCACCCCTTCGCCAAGGTGCCGGCGTTCGAGCACGATGGCTTCCGCATCTACGAGACCTCCGCGATCATGCGCTACGTCGACGAGGCGTTCGATGGCCCCGCCCTGCAGCCCGCCGATGCCAAGGGCCGCGCGCGCATGGAACAGGTGATCAGCGTGATCGATAGCTACGGCTATCCATCGCTCGTCGGCGGCCTGGTCATGCAGCGCCTGGTGGCGCCGATGCTGGGCAACGAGTGCGACGAGGCGGTAGTCGCCGAGGCGCTGCCCAAGGGTGCGAGTCTCGCATGGCAGTGATGTCTGCGGCTTGGTTCGTTGAGTTCAGGCAGCGATTGCCATGGCTGCTGCACGTGGACTGATGTTGTCGTTGGCCGGTGTGTCGGTTGCGCTGATCAGGGCCTTCCATGCCCGCTCGAAGCGGCCGGATTTGATCAGGGCGCGGAAGGTCAGAACAGCCTGTCCGCCGACGATCCGCCAGCGCATGCCGGAGCGCTTCATGCGCTGTGTCACCAGGGTCTTGTTGGCAGCTTCGACCACGCCTGAGCCGATGGCGATGCCCTCTTCCTTCAGGGCGTGGTAGCGCATGCGATGGCGATGCTTGCGGAAGAAGGCGAGTTCCCGCTCGGTCTCGGCCCGGTCCGGCGCAGCGGCGGCATCGCGAAGGTGGCGCAGCGCCCGGATCACCTTGGCGACGCCACGGGGATCGTGACGGAGGATCTCGCGGTACTTCTCGAACCAGCCGGGCGCCACGGCATGGTCGGACGCGGTTTGCAGATGTTCGCAAGCATGCCAGAAGTCGATCACCTCGGTTTCGGGCGACAGGGTCTCCAGGAAGGTCCAGTTGTCGGCGGCGCCATCGGCGATAGCGACGATCCCGATCTCGGGGCGTGCTCGCCTGATGTGTGCGACTTCGCTTGCAAGCTGCGCCTTCAGCGTGAGCTTGCCGCTCTCCGGCATGCGGCCGAGATAGAGGGTCTTCAGGCGCTTGCCCTCGGCGTCGTGGAAGGAGACCGTGCCGCAGGCAGCCTCGCGCCAGGAGGCCTTGGCGCGACCGTCCTCGCCGGGTCTCAGCGGCACCATGACGCCGTCGAGGGAGACCGAGGCGGTGGTCGCGTCCTGCGGTATGCCCTCGGCCTCACGGATGCTGCCCAGCGTCTCCGGGCCGAGGCTCTCCCAGCATTCGTGCATGCTCAGGGTCAGGCGCTGCAGGGTGCTCACCGACGGCGTCATGGCGCCGGTCTTCGCAAAGAACGCCGCCGCTTCCCGGGCCGTGCAGTGACCCATCATCAGCAGACCGAGCTCGGCCGCCGGCCGCGTCAGGTAATCGTCGACGAGGCCCAGGCTCTCGTCGACCGGCACCGGCGATGCCCCGCTCGCGCCGCTGCGGTAACGCGCTCGCCGGTAGGTCACCGGACCGAGCGAGGTCATGATCGTCTTCGGCGTCACCGCGACCCGGAACCAGCTCTGCCCGTCCCGCTCGATCCGGGAAGCGCCATCGTCCCGGTTCTCGATGACGGCGCCCATGACATCGCGAGCGAACTCGTTCGTGGCCTCACGCACCCGCAACTCGACCTCCTCGGGCGCCTCGGGGCGCGGCTCGGAACGAAGCTCCTCGCGACACAGTGCGAGCACCCGGGCGGCCGCCTCGACGACCCGAGGAGGCAGGCCGGAAAGATCGATGGACGAAGGCGCCGGAGGCGGGGATACTGCCATGGGAATGCTCCCGATGTTGGGTTTCGAGACACGGCATCGTACCGCTTCTGGCGGTGCGGAGCGTTCCCACCTTCCCCTGCTCGACCCTGCCGTCGTGACAAAATCCTGCCTTGGAGCGGCCCATTGTCACGAATAGCCGATTTCGGCCGTTCGTCTCGACACAAAAAACGCACTAAATCAATGACTTAGATTTTCCATACCAGACCCACACCCCTGCCCAAGGCCGCCACCAGCGTCGAGGCGCTCGGCGCGATCCTCGGCGACGACGCCTATCTGGCGGGCGAGACGATGAGCCTCGCCGATCTCCACGCCGTGCCGATCTTCTCTTACGTGTCGAACATCCCCGAATGCGCCGCGATGATCTCCGCCCAGCCGACCATGACGCGCTGGTGGCAGGCGATGAGCGCGCGCGAGAGCGTGGTGAAGACCGAGCCGGTGTTTGATTGAGGGGGAAGAGGGCGCCCTAACGCCTGCCGAACAGCTTCTCGATGTCGGCCAGCTTGAGGGTTACCGAGGTCGGCCGGCCGTGGTTGCACTGGCCCGAGTTGGGCGTCGCCTCCATCTCGCGCAACAGCGCGTTCATCTCGGGCACGCCGAGCACGCGGCCGGCGCGCACGCTGCCGTGACAGGCCATCGTCGAGCAGACCTCGTCGAGGCGTTCGCGCAGGCTGTGCGCGGCGCCCATTTCGGCGAGCTCGTCGGCGAGGTCGCGCACCAGGCCCTGGATGTCGCTCTCGCCGAGCAGCCCGGGCACCTCGCGCACGACCACGGCACCCTCGCCGAACGGCTCGAGCGCGAGGCCGAGTTCGGCGAGCTCGTCGGCGCGTTCGGCGAGCCGCGCCACCGCCGCCGCCTCGAGCTCGACGACCTCGGGTATCAGCAGGCCCTGGCGGGCGACGCCCGAGGCCGCCAGCGCCGCCTTCATGCGCTCGTAGACGAGGCGCTCGTGGGCGGCGTGCTGGTCGACGATGACGATGCCGTCTTGCGTTTGCGCGACGATGTAGGTGGCGTGCAGCTGGCCGCGCGCGGCGCCCAGCGGATAGGCCATCGCGGCGGTATCGGTCTCGTCGGCCTCGACGCGGCCCGACGGCGCCGCGATATCGCCGGCGAGCGGCGCGTGATAGGCCGCGGCGGCCTCGGCGAGGCCGGCCGGCAGGCACGTCGTTACGCCATGACCGTAGCCGCCGCCGCGGTGCGGCGCCATCGGCAGCACCGGCGTTGCGCCGTCGTTGGGCCGGAAGGCGGCGAGCGCGGCCTCGCCGACGGTCGTCGCGGCGCGGTGACCGGCCGCCGCCAGCGCGTGCTTGAGCGCGCCGACGATCAAGCCGCGCACCACCCCTGAGTCGCGGAACCGCACCTCGGCCTTGGCCGGGTGGACGTTGACGTCGACCGCGTCGGCCGGCGCCGTGACGAACAGCGCGACCATCGGGTAGCGGTCGCGCGCCAGCACGTCGGCATAGGCGCCGCGCAGCGCGCCGATGACCAGCCGGTCGCGCACCGGACGGCCGTTGACGAACAGGTGCTGGGCGCGCGCCGTACCGCGGTTGAGCGTCGGCAGCGAGGCGTAGCCGGTGAGCCTGACGCCCTCGCGCTCGGCGTCGATCTCGAGCGCGTTGTCGGCGAAGCTGCGGCCCATGACCTGGGCGAGCCGCTCGAGCCGGCCGCCGTCGTCGTCGGCCAGCGCCGGCACCGCCGCCAGCCGCACCACCGTCCGCCCGTCGGCGGTCAGCGAAAACCCGATGCGCGGATGCGCCATGGCCAGCTTGTTGACCGCCTCGGCGGCGTGGTCGAGTTCGGTGCGTGGCGTTTTGAGGAACTTGAGCCGCGCCGGGGTGGCGTAGAACAGGTCGCGCACCTCGACCCGCGTGCCCTGGGCGAGCGCCGCCGGCGCCGGCTCGCCCTTGCGCCCGGCGTCGATCGCGATCGACCAGGCCGCCTCGGCGCCCGCCGCGCGGCTGGTCATGGTGAAGCGGCTGACCGAGGCGATCGCCGGCAGCGCCTCGCCGCGGAAGCCGAGCGCGGTGATGCGCAGCAGGTCGTCGCCGTCGGGCAGCTTCGAGGTCGCGTGGCGCTCGACGGCGAGTGCGAGCTCGTCGGCGTCCATGCCGCGGCCATCGTCGGTCACGCTGATCGCGGTGCGCCCGCCCGCGTCCATGATGACGTCGATGCGCGCGGCACCCGCGTCGATGGCGTTCTCGACCAGCTCCTTGACCACCGAAGCGGGGCGTTCGACGACCTCGCCGGCGGCGATGCGGTTGACGGTGGCGGGCGGCAGGATGCGGATCGTCATGCCGTCGCCTCGGTCGCGACCCTCTCGCCGGCCAGATAGGCGCGGGTGCGCGCCTTGCCGGCGTCGACCGCCGGCTGGTCGAACGGATCGACGCCCAGTATGCCGGCGGCCAGGATGGTCTCGATCATGAAATGCATGATGAGCCCGCCGAGCACGCGCTCGTCGAGCACCTCGAGCCGGAAAATCCGCACCGGGCGGCCGTTCTCGGCCAGCACGTCGGCGGTGGCGCGCTGCTCGGCGTCGATCAGGTCGCCGATCGTCTTGCCCTCCAGATAGCCGAACCCCGGGTCGTCGGCGAGGCCCGAGGGGATCGCCGGGCCGGTGCCGGCGGCCTCGAGCGCGATCAGCGTGAACATCTTGTCGCGTGGTCCGGCCAGGTAGAGCTGCAGCTGGCTGTGCTGGTCGGTCGCGCCGCGCGCGTCGATCGGCGTCGTGCCCTGGCCGTCCTTGCCCAGGCTTTCGGCCCACAGCTGGCGGTACCACCGGGCGAAGCACGCCAGGCGGTCGACGTAGGGCATCATCACGGTCTGACTGACGCCGTGGCCGCGCGCCAGCCCGATCGAGACCGCGGCGCCCATGGCGGGCGGCGACTGCGAGGCGTCGGACGCCCTGAGCGTCGCGTCGAGCACCTCGGCCGCGCCCTCGCGCAGCGCCACTGCGTCGAGGCCGACGGCCAGCGCCGGCACCAGCCCGACCAGCGAGAGCACCGAGAAGCGGCCGGCGACGTCCGGGTCGTGGTCGAGTATCGGCAGTCCCCAGCGCTCGGCGAGGCCGCGCAGCGGCGACGCGCCGGGCTCGGTGATGACGGTGAAATGCTCGGCGGCCGTGTCGCCCAGCGCGCGGCGTTGGGCGTCGAGCGCGACCAGCGTCTGGGCCAGCGTCTCGGCCGTCGTCCCCGTCTTGGAGATCGCCAGGTAGCCGGTCTGCGCCGCATCGCGGGTGTCGATCAGCCGGGCCAAGCTCGCCGGGTCGATATTGTCGGCGAAGTGGAGCCGCGGCCGATCGTGCCGCGCCTCGGCGAGCGCCGCGAGCGCCTGACCACCGAGGCTCGAGCCGCCGGCGCCCAGTACGACGAGATCGTCGAACCGGGCGAGCCGCGCCGCCGCCGCCTCGATGTCGGCGAGGTCGGCGCGCGCGCCGGCCAACCGCAGCGGCGCCATGCCGCCGCCGTCGAGCGTCAGGCGCAAATTCTCGAGCGCGCGGCCGGCGTCGACCAGCGCCTCGGCGTAGGCGTCGACTTCGAGCCCGCCAACGCCGATGCGCTGGGCGAAACAATCGTCGATGAGTTGGCGATAGGGCATCGCTGGCGGCTGTGTCCGCGAATTCGTGACGGCGGCGGCTTGGCAGAACCTAGCCCATGCAGCCAAGCTTCGCCAGCGCCGAGAACCCACGTCGCCGCTGTCCACCGATTCGATCTTTATGACGCCTCCGGAAAGCCATAAGATACGCGCATCGGCATGCCCGCTTCGGCCCTTTCGCGGCCGGCGCCCGGCCCGTCATCGAGCCCAAGGGAGGCCCGCCTTGTCCGTCGTCGGTCACGATACCATGAAGACCCGCCGCAGCCTCGAGGCCGCCGGCCGGTCGTACGACTACTTCAGCCTCGCCGCGGCGGCCGACGCCGGCCTCGGCGACATCGCGCGCCTGCCGTTCTCGCTCAAGGTGCTGCTCGAGAACCTGTTGCGCTACGAGGACGGCGGCAGCGTCACGGTCGACGACGTGCATGCGCTCGCCGCCTGGCTCGAGACCGGCTCGTCGACCCGTGAGATCGCCTATCGGCCGGCGCGCGTGCTGATGCAGGACTTCACCGGCGTGCCCGCGGTGGTCGATCTGGCGGCGATGCGCGACGCCATGGCGGCGCTCGGCGGCGACCCGGCGCGAATCAACCCGCTGTCGGCCGTCGATCTGGTGATCGACCATTCGGTGATGGTCGATCACTTCGGCTCGGCCGATTCCTACCAGCGCAACGTCGAATTCGAAATGAAACGCAATGGCGAGCGCTACGCCTTCCTGCGCTGGGGCCAGCAGGCGTTCGACGATTTCCGCGTCGTGCCGCCGGGCACCGGAATCTGCCACCAGGTCAACCTCGAATATCTCGGCCGGGTGATCTGGACCCAGGCCGACGGCGACGCGTGCATCGCCGTGCCCGACACCCTGGTCGGCACCGACAGCCACACCACCATGGTCAACGGCCTCGCCGTGCTCGGCTGGGGCGTCGGCGGCATCGAGGCCGAGGCGGCGATGCTCGGCCAACCGATCTCGATGCTGATCCCCGAGGTCATCGGCTTCAAGCTGACCGGGGCGATGGTCGAGGGCACGACGGCGACCGATCTGGTGCTGACCGTGGTCCAGATGCTGCGCGCCAAGGGCGTCGTCGCCAAGTTCGTCGAGTTCTTCGGCCCCGGCCTCGACGAGCTGGCGCTCGCCGACCGCGCGACGATCGCCAATATGGCGCCCGAGTACGGCGCGACATGCGGCTTCTTTCCGATCGACCAGGAAACGCTCAACTACCTCGAGCGCTCGGCCCGGCCGGCCGCGCTGATCGAGCTGGTCGAAACTTACGCCAAGGCGCAGGGCATGTGGCGCGACGCCGCGACGCCCGATCCGGTGTTCACCGATACGCTCGAGCTCGACATCGCGACGGTCGTGCCGAGTATCGCCGGGCCCAAGCGGCCGCAGGACAAGGTGACGCTGTCGGGTGCGGCGGAGGCCTTCGATATCGCGCTCGCCGACATGCTGGGCGTCGCCGAGGACGCCGCCGCGTCCGACATGACCGAGGAGGGCGGCGGCGCCGGTTCGGAAACCGCCATCGCGCCGCGCATGCGCGCCGCCGTCGCGGTCGAGGGCGCCGATCACGAACTGCGCCACGGCGACGTCGTGATCGCCGCGATCACCAGCTGCACCAACACCTCGAACCCGAGCGTCATGCTCGGCGCCGGGCTGATCGCGCGCAACGCGCTCAACCGCGGCTTGCGCGTCAAGCCCTGGGTCAAGACCTCGCTGGCGCCCGGCTCGCGCGTGGTGACCGACTATCTCGTCGCCGCCGGGCTGCAGGAGGACTTGGACGCGCTCGGCTTCAACCTGGTCGGCTACGGCTGCACCACCTGCATCGGCAATTCGGGTCCGCTGCCGCCGGCCATCGCCCAGGCGGTCGAGCAGGGCGATCTGGTGGTCACCTCGGTGCTGTCGGGCAATCGCAACTTCGAGGGCCGGATAAGCTCCCAAGTGCGCGCCAACTACCTGGCGTCGCCGCCGCTCGTCGTCGCCTACGCGCTGGCCGGCTCGATGAAGCGCGACATCACGATCGAGCCGCTCGGCAAGGACGCCGAGGGCGAGCCGGTGTACCTGCGCGACATCTGGCCGAGCAACCAGGAGATCCACGACACCATCCGCCGCTCGGTGGCGCCCGAGATGTTCGCCACTCGCTACGCCGACGTGTTCACCGGCGACGCCGCCTGGCAGGGCATGGCGTCGGGCGAAGGGCTGACCTTCGACTGGGACGCGGCGTCGACCTACATTCAGCAGCCGCCCTACTTCGAGGGCATGGGCGCCGAGCCCGGCGCACTGGCCGACGTCACCGGCGCGCGGCTTCTGGCGCTGCTCGGCGACAGCATCACGACCGACCATATCTCGCCGGCCGGCTCGATCGCGCAAGACGGCCCGGCGGGTCGCTATCTGATCGAGTGCGGCGTCGCGCCCGCCGACTTCAACTCCTATGGCTCGCGGCGCGGCAATCACGAGGTCATGATGCGCGGCACCTTCGCGAACATACGTCTGCGCAACGAGATGGCGCCAGGCACCGAAGGCGGCGTCACCCGGCTGATGCCGTCGGGCGAGGAAATGCCGATCTACGACGCGGCGATGGCCTACAAGGCCCAGGGCACGCCGCTCGTCGTCGTCGCCGGCAAGGAGTACGGCACCGGCTCGTCGCGCGACTGGGCGGCCAAGGGCACCAACCTGCTGGGCGTCAAGGCGGTGATCGCCGAGAGCTTCGAGCGTATCCACCGCTCGAACCTGATCGGCATGGGCGTGCTGCCGCTGGTCTTCAAGGACGACGACACGCGCAAGACGCTGCGCCTCGACGGCTCCGAGAGCTTTGCGTTGACCGGCGTGGCCGGCGGCATCACGCCGCGCATGGACATCGCCTGCCGCATCACCCGCGCCGACGGCGCGGTGGTCGAGATCACGCTGCGCTGCCGCGTCGACACCGCCGACGAGGCCGAGTACTACCGCCACGGCGGCATCCTGCACTACGTGCTGCGCAACATGGCGGCGGCGGGCTAGGCGGACCGTTCGCCGCGTCAGCCCACGCGTCACCGAAAAGTGATTCGCGCGCGAGCATCGGCTCGCCTAGGTTTCTTGCCATGAAGGTTCGCCTACTCTCCTCGATGTTCCTGTTGGCCGCGGTGGCCGTGCCGTTGGGCGCAGCCACCGTCGATGCCGGCGCGGCCAAACCGGTCACGCTGGTCGAGCTTTATACCTCGCAGGGCTGCTCGTCCTGCCCGCCAGCCGAGCGCTTCTCGGCCGAGCTCGACAAGCGCGACGTCGTCGTCGTGTTGACCATGCACGTCAACTATTGGGACTACATCGGCTGGACCGACCCGTTCGCCAGCGACGAAACGACCGACCGCCAGCGCGCATACGGCCGCAGGTTGGCGCGCGGCATGGTCTACACGCCGCAGATGGTCATCGATGGCGTGCACGACGCGGTCGGCTCCGACAGATACGCGGTCAACCGCGCCATCGCCGAGGCGCGCAAGACCGATCGCCTGCGCCTCGATATCGACGTCCGGTCCGATGGCAACAATGGACTTTTGGTTTCGCTGCCCGGCGGCCATTTCGACGGCACCGCCACGGTCTGGCTGGCGCGCTTCGACGCCGAGCAGAAGACCAGCGTGACGCGCGGCGAGAACACCGGCCGCATGCTGCGCACGGTCAACGTGGTGCGCGACCTGAGGCGCATCGGCAGCTGGACCGGCGCACCGGTCGACTTTCACCTGCCCGCGAGCCTGCTGACCGCCGGCGAGGGCGGCCGCGACGGCTGCGCGATAATCGTCCAGATCGAAGGCCCGGGCGCCGTGCTCGGCGTCCACAAGATGGCGCTGACGGCGGGTTTCTGACTTATTGTGCGGTCACCTAAAGCTGACCTGCGCTCAATCGCCGCGCATGCCAATCTTATGGGAACAAGACCGGCCGAACGGTCGGCGGCCCGCGGTCGCGGGCTGTTGGAATGCTACCGAGCCTGATCGATCGGATTTTGCGCTAGGGCAGCCTCAGGCGGCGCCCTTGGTCATGACGGCGGCCATGCGGCGTGCGAAGGCCTGGATGTCGGCCGGCGGTTCGCCCTCGAGAATGCGCGCCTGATCGAGCAATAGATGCGCCGCGTCGGCCAGCTCGTCGGCCGCGCCCTCGGCGCCGACGCGCTTGGCCAGCGCGCGGATCATCGGGTGCTTGGGGTTGATCTCGAGGATGCGCGCGGCCGATTGCCCGACCCGGTCGTGCTGCTTCAAGAGTCGCTCGATGTGCATGTCGAGGTCGCCCTCGCCGGCGACCAGGCAGACCGCGCTGTCGGTCAGCCGCGCCGAGACGCGGACGTCCTTGACGGCGTCCTTCAGCGTCAGTTTGGCGAGCGCGATGAGGTTGTCGATGTCGGTGTCGCCGACACCGTCTTCCGGCGCCGCCTCATCCTCGTCCTTCGCTTCGATTGCGATCGCGTCGAGGTCGAGGTCGCCCTGGGTGACCGATTTGAAAGGCTTTTCGGCGTGGGTTTGCATCGCCGGCATCCAGAACTCGTCGACCGGGTCGGAGAGCAGCAGCACCTCGACGCCGCGCGCCGCGAAGGCCTCGATCTGCGGGCTCTTGCGCAGCGCCTCGACGCTCTCGCCCGAGATGTAATAGATCGCCGTCTGGCCTTCCTTCATGCGCCCGACGTAGTCGTCGAGGCTCGTCAGGTCCTCGCTCGCGGTCGAGTGGAAGCGGGCGATCGCGATCAGGCGTTCGCGGTTCTCCGTGTCCTCGTAGATGCCCTCCTTGAGCACCGCGCCAAAATTGGCCCAGAAGGCGGCGTATGCCTCGGGCGCCTTCTCGGCCTTCTTCTTGAGCTCGCCGAGGACGCGCTTGATCAGGCCAGAGCGGATCTTGGCGACCACTGGGTTGTTCTGCAGCATCTCGCGGCTGACGTTGAGCGGGATGTCTTCAGAATTGACGATGCCGCGCAGGAAGCGCAGATAGCCGGGCACCAGGTCCTCGCAGTCGTCGGTGATGAAGACGCGCCTGACGTAGAGCTTGATGCGCGAGGCGCGGGTCGGGTCGAACAGGTCGATCGGCCGCGCGTCGGGCACGAACAGCAGGTTGGTGTAGTCGAGCTTGCCCTCGACCCGGTTGTGGATGGTCAGCCAGGGCTGACCGAACATGTGGCCGACGTGGTGGAAGAACTCGGCGTATTGTTCCTCCGAGATGTCCTTCTTGGGCCGCGTCCAGAGCGCCGAGGCCGAATTCACCGTCTCGGCCGCGGCGCCGTCGGCGGTCAGCTGGATGGGCAGCGCGATGTGGTCCGAATAGGTCTTGATGATGTGGTTCAGGCGCGTCGCGTCGAGGAACTCCTTGGCGTCCTTGCGCATATTCATGGTGACCGCCGTGCCGCGCGCGACCTCGCCCTCGGCGGGGCCGACGGTGAATTCGCCCTGGCCGTCGGAGCGCCATTGCCAGCCCTGGTCCTCGCCCGCCTTGCGGCTGGTGACGACGACCTCCTCGGCGACCATGAACGCCGAGTAGAAGCCGACGCCGAACTGGCCGATCAGCCCGACGTCCTTGGCCGCTTCGCCGCTCAGCTGCTCGACGAAGGCCGAGGTGCCCGAGCGCGCGATGGTGCCGAGCTCGGTAATCAGCTCGTCATGGCCCATGCCGATGCCGTTGTCGGCGACGGTGATCGTCTTGGCCTTGGCGTCGAGCGTGACGGTGACCTTGAGCTCGGCGTCGCCGGCGGTCAGTTCGGGCGCGGTCAGCGCCGCGTAGCGCAGCCGGTCGCAGGCGTCCGAGGCGTTCGAGATGAGCTCGCGCAGGAAGATCTCGCGTTCGCTGTAGAGCGAATTTGCGACGATGTGCAGAAGTTTGCCGACCTCGGCTTCGAAGCTGCGCTGTTCGGGGGCTTGGACTTCGGCTGTCATGGCTACTCTTTCGGTGTCTTCGACGATGTGGCGATCCGCAATTGCGCGCTGCATATGGCCCAATTTGGCCCAAGGTTCAAGCGTTGAGCCTTGCAATCGCCCGACGAAGCTCCGATTCTCAGCGTTATGACATCGTCAACCGACACCGCGCCGCGGCTCATCGCCGTGCTCGGCCCGACCAACACCGGCAAGACGCATCTCGCGGTCGAGCGCATGCTGGGCCACACCAGCGGCATCATCGGCCTGCCGCTGCGCCTGCTCGCGCGCGAGGTCTACGACCGCGTCGTCGAGCGCGCCGGCCGCGGCGCCGTGGCGCTGGTCACCGGCGAGGAAAAGCTGGTGCCGGCCAACCCGCGCTACTTCGTCTGCACGGTCGAGGCGATGCCGCTCGACCACCAGACCGCCTTCGTCGCGATCGACGAGATCCAGCTCTGCGCCGACGCCGAGCGCGGCCACGTCTTCACCCATCGCCTGCTGCACGCGCGCGGCCGCGAGGAGACCATGCTGCTCGGCGCCGAGACGATCCGCCCGCTGATCCGCCGGCTGGCGCCCGACGCGTCCTTCGTCACCCGGCCGCGACTTTCCAAGCTCAGCTATGCCGGGGCGGCCAAGCTGACGCGCCTGCCGCCACGCAGTGCGGTGGTCGCGTTCTCGGCCGCCGACGTCTACGCGATCGCCGAGTATCTCAGGCGCCAGCGCGGCGGCACGGCGGTCGTCTTGGGCGCGCTCAGCCCGCGCACGCGCAACGCCCAGGTCGCGCTCTATCAGGCCGGCGAGGTCGACTACATGGTGGCGACCGACGCCATCGGCATGGGTCTCAACCTCGACGTCGACCACATTGCCTTCGCCAGCCTGCGCAAGTTCGACGGCCGTGTCGAACGGGCGCTGAGCGCGGCGGAAGTCGCCCAGATCGCGGGTCGCGCCGGGCGCCACATGAACGACGGCAGCTTCGGCACGGCGAGCAATGTCGGCCCGCTCGACCCGGCCATCGTCGAGGCGGTCGAGAACCACCGGTTCCCGAAGCTGCGCCACATCAACTGGCGCAACGGCCGGCTGCGCTTCGAATCGCTCAAGGCGCTGCTGCGCAGCCTCGACGAGGCGCCGCCGGCGCGCGAACTGTCGCGCGCGCCCGACGCCGACGACCATCTGTCGCTCGCCGCGCTGGCGCGCGACGATGCGGTCACGCGCGTCGCCACCAACCCCGACGCCGTGCGCCTGCTGTGGGACGTCTGCCAGACCCCCGACTACCGCAAGGTCATGGCCGACGCCCACGTCCGCATGCTCGGCCAGATCTACCACCATCTGATGCATGGCGACGAGCGCTTGCCGACCGATTGGATCGGCCGGCTGGTCGACCGTCTCGACCGCACCGACGGCGACATCGACACGCTGTCGGCGCGCATCGCCCATGTGCGCACCTGGACCTATGTGTCGAACCGGACCGGCTGGCTCGCCGACCCGGCGTATTGGCAGGGCCGCACGCGTGCCGTCGAGGACCGCCTGTCGGACGCCCTGCACGAGCGCCTGACCCAGCGCTTCATCGACCGCCGCACGGCGGCGCTGTCGCGGCGCATGAAGCACGACGGGCCGATCCACGCCGTGGTCGGTGACGATGGCGACGTCGCGGTCGAGAGCCATTTCATCGGCCGCCTCGTTGGCTTTCGCTTCGCCGCCGACGCGGCGAGCGCGCCCGAGGAGAGCAAGGCGCTGTGGCACGCGGCGAAGCGCGCGCTGCGCAGCGAGATCGCGCGCCGCGCGGTCGCCCTGGCGGGCGACCCGGACGACGCCTTCACGATCGACGACGCGATGCGGGTACTCTGGCGCGGTGCGCCGGTGGCGCGTCTGGTCGCGGCCAAGGACGTGCTGCGCCCGCGCGTCGAGCCGTTGACCAGCGAGTTGCTCGAAGCGCCGGCACGCGACAAGATCCGCCAGCGTCTCGACGCCTGGCTGGTGGCGCGGCTGGCAGCCGACATCGGCCCGCTAACGGCGCTGCGCGAGGCCGCTCTCGAGGGCGCGGCACGCGGCGTCGCCTATCAGGTCTCCGAAGCCCTCGGCGCGCTGCCGCGGCGCGCCGTCGAACAGCAACTGCGCGCGCTCACGCCCGCCGACCGCAAGGCGCTCGGCCGGCTCGGCCTGCGCATCGGCAGCGAGGCCGTCTATCTCGCGCCGATGATCGAACCCCACGCGATCGCCGCGCGCGCCCTGTTGTGGACGGTCAACGGCAAGCGCCCGGCGGTGCCCGCGGCGCCCGCGCGGAACGCGTTCTCGCTCGCCGTCGACACAAAGCTGCCGGTCGGCTTCTACGCCGCGCTCGGCTACCGCGTCGTCGGCGGCTGCGCGTTTCGCGTCGATGTCGTCGAGCGCATCGCCGCCAAGGCGCGCAAGCTCGCCAGGCTCGGACCGTTCACGCCGGGCGCCGACCTCGCATCGCTCGCGCGCTGCAATCCGGCCGACGTCGGTGCGCTGTTGGCCTCGATCGGCTACCGCGCCGAGCCGCCCGACGCCGGCGGCCTGGTCTGCTACGTCTGGCCCGACAAGCCACGAAGCAAGCGCGCCAGCGGCAAGCCGGCGCGCCGTCGCGGTGGCGACGCCGCCTCGCCGTTCGCCAAACTCGCGGAGCTCGGCCTCGGCGAATGAGCGAAGACCGCCAGCGCCTCGACAAGTGGCTCTGGTACGCGCGCTTCTTCAAGACGCGTTCGCTCGCCACCCGCGTCTGCGCCGCCAGCCGAGTACGGATCAACCGCGTGGTCGTCGCCAAGGCGAACGCGGCGGTCAAGATCGGCGACGTGCTGACCTTTCCGCAGGCGAGCCGCATCCGTGTCGTCGAGGTCGCCGCGCTCGGCGAACGACGCGGTCCGGCGGCCGAGGCGCGGGCGCTCTACACCGATCTCGTGCCCGATGAGCCGGTGGTCGGCAAGACGGCTGCCGGCGAGACGGCTGCGCCCGCGCCACGCGCACGCGGTGCTGGCCGGCCGACAAAGGCCGAGAGGCGCGCGACCGAGCGCCTCAAGCGCGGCGATGCGGACGCCGTTTGAGCGGGCCAAAGCCGCATAATTCCTATGGTTGTGCGAGTCGCCGCCGTTGTGATAGGCAGTGCGCATGATCGCACGCATCAAGGCACTGTTCGCCACCTTCGGCGCCAGCGAACCGGTCGTGTCAGAGGCCGCCGGCGTTGACGAGCTGCACCTCGCGGCGGCGGCGCTGCTCGCCGAGGCGGCGCTCGGCGACGACCGGTTCGACGACGTCGAACGGGTTGCCATCGGCCGCCTGCTGCGCGAACGCTTCGGTCTCGACGAGGATGACGTCGGGCGCCTGGTCGAGGCCGCGACGCAGCGCGCCAGCGACTCGGTACACCTGTTGCGTTTTACCCGTCGAATCAAGGATAACTTCTCGCCCGCCGAACGGGTCGAGTTGATCGAGATGATCTGGGAGGTCGTCTACGCCGACGGCGAGCTGCACGATTACGAGGATTCGTTGTTGCGCCGCATCGCCGGATTGATCTACGTGTCGGACCGTGACCGTGGAGCGGCGCGCAAACGCGTGCTTGAACGCCTCGCCGCGGCCCAACAGGAAGCGCCGGCCTGACCGGGGGCACCGGCCGCGCGAATTCTCGACTGGAGAGACGAATGACGTACATCGTTAACGATTCCTGCATCAGATGCAAGCTCATGGACTGCGTCGAGGTATGCCCCGTCGACTGCTTCTACGAGGGCGAGAACATGCTTGTCATCCACCCCGACGAGTGCATCGATTGCGGCGTTTGCGAACCCGAATGCCCGGTCGAGGCGATCCTGCCCGATACCGAGGGCGACGTCTCCAAATGGGTCGAGTTCAACCGCGACTATTCCGAGCAGTGGCCCAACATCACGCGCATGGGAACCCCGCCCGCGGATGCCGACGCGTGGCGGGACGTGCCCGACAAGATGAAGTACTTCAGCGCCAACCCGGGGTCGTCGGGGGAAGGTTGACGGCAAAGTTCGACGCGGTTTGACGTTGGATCGCGTCTAACCCCTGTATTTTTCGCGTTTTTATGCTATATTAGGCACAGAAATCGGGATCACCGATGCGTTTGGCCATGAGTGCGGATGGTAGGCCGAACGGGGGTGCCGGAGCGCACCCGATCACCGAGTGTTGCTTGTGCTGTTGTCCTTCGCGGGGACGGAACTCGCCTCGCGTGCGCCGGAATTCGACCGTCGCGCACCAGGCCTATGAAAGTGAGAGACGTGAGTATGACCAAGAAAATGGCATTCAGTGAGGGCGATTTCGTCGTCTATCCGACCCACGGGGTTGGCCGGGTCACCGGCGTCGAGTTCCAAAACATAGGCGACCTCGAGATCGAGGTCGTCGTAATTTCCTTCGACAAGGAAAAGATGACGCTGCGCGTGCCGGTCGACAAGGTGACGGGCGCGGGCATGCGCCGGCTGTCGACGCGCGAGACGATGAAGTCCGCGCTGACGACGCTGCGGGGACGCGCCCGCGTCAAGCGCACAATGTGGAGCCGCCGCGCCCAGGAGTACGAGGCCAAGATCAATTCGGGCGACCCGATCTCGATCGCCGAAGTGGTGCGCGATTTGCACCGCGATACCGATCAGCCCGATCGCTCCTACAGCGAGCGCCAGCTCTACGAGGCGGCGCTAGAGCGTCTTGCCCGCGAGTTCGCCGCGGTCGAGCAGATCGAGCCCGACACCGCCGCCGAGCGTCTCGAGAACATGCTCGCCGCCGCCTGAGGCGCGCGCCGAACCCCGTCCAACCCTGCCCCGCGCTGCTCGCCGAGGACCGTGAAGTGACGGCGTCCCGGCTCGACAGCGCGAAATTCGCGATCCTGCGCCGGCCGCGGCGGGTCTGGACGGTCGCCGCCATCCACGGCGAGGCCGACCGCTTGGCCGCACTCCACGATGCGATCGATGCGCGCTTCGAGCCAGGCGATCGGCTCGCCTATCTGGGCAACTATCTGGGCCACGGCCCCGAAATTCCGGCGACGCTCGACGAACTGCTGCGCTTCCGGCGTGCGACCTTGGCGCGGCCCGGCATGATGGCCTGTGACATCGTATTCCTGCGCGGCGCGCAGGAGGAGATGTGGGCCAAGCTGTTACAGATCCATCTCGCCTTCAGCCCGACCGAGGTGCTCGAGTGGATGTTCGAGCGCGGCGTCGCGGCGACGCTCGAGGCCTATGGCGGCGATCCGCGGAGCGCCATGGCGCGCGCCCGGTTGAGCGCCGTCGAGCTGGCCCGCTGGACCTCGGAATTGCGCGACGCGATGAACGCCTATCCCGGCCATTACGTGCTGATGACCGTGCTCCGGCGCGCCGCGGTGACCGACGACGGCACGCTCCTGTTGGTCCATGCCGGCGTCGACCCGAGCCGGCCGCTGGCCGCCCAGTCCGACGCCTTCTGGTGGGGCTCAGGCGGCTTCGATGCGATGACCGAGCCCTACGGCGGGTTCACCCTCGTGGTGCGCGGTTACGACCGCGCCGGCCAGGGCTTCCGCGTCACGCCGCCGACCGCGACGATCGACGGCGGCTGCGGCTCGGGCGGCGCCCTCCACGCCGCCTGCTTCGCGGCGGACGGCGAATTGGTCGACCACATCGAGGTCTGAAACCGAAACCTCGCGACCACCTCGCTCCGATCTCACACGGACGTGACTCGGCTTGATTCGGCTTTCGCCGTCCGGTTCCCCACAATTGTCGAAACGGTCGAGCGCCGAGGATAACGGCCCGACTGTGCCAATTGCGAGGAGCGGGACGCATGTCGGCCGTCGCCGAGAGTTTCGAGGTCCAAAGGGCCAATCGCCGTTTCATCAAGCAGTCGTTCCGCGCGCCGATGCTCGAGCGCGACCACGAGATGGCGCTGGCGCGGCGTTGGCGCGACGACGACGACGTCGACGCCATGCACGAGCTGGTGATCGCCTATTCCCGGCTGGTGATCAGCGCGGCGGCGCGCTACCGGGGCTACGGCCTGGCAATGGGCGATCTGATGCAGGAGGGCCTGGTCGGCCTGATGATCGCCGCCGAACGCTTCGATCCCGACCGCGGCGTGCGCTTCTCGACCTATGCCGGCTGGTGGCTGCGATCGTCGATGCAGGATTTCATCCTGCGCAATTGGTCGGTCGTGCGAACCGGCACGACGGCGGCGCAGAAGACGCTGTTCTTCAACCTGCGCCGCCTGCGCGCGCGCCTCGAGGACGACGTCGACGGGCGGTTGAGCGACGTGGCGCGCGCCGGCATCGCCAGCGAGCTGCGCGTCGGCGTCAGCGACGTCGAGCAAATGGAAATGCGGCTCGCCGCGAACGACCATTCGCTCAACCTGCGCGTCGGCGCCGAGGGCGACGATGAATGGCAGGACTTGTTGGTCGACGACGCGCCGTCGCCCGAGGACAACGCCGTCGCGAGCCATGACGCGACGACGCACGGCCGCTGGCTCGCCGTCGCGCTGGCCGAACTCTCGGCGCGCGAGCGCAAGATCATCCGCGCGCGCCGCCTCAGCGACGATGCCGAGACCCTGGTGACCATCGGCAGCCGCCTCCGCATCTCCAAGGAGCGCGTGCGCCAGATCGAACACCGCGCCTTGGCGAAGCTGAAGGCGTCGATCTTGCGCCAGTCCGGCGTCGCCCCCGACCAAGCGCCATTCTACGGTTGACCTTCTTTATGCGGTCACCTTTACGCGTCGCGTAAAGACGACCTGCGCTCAATCGCCGCGCATGCCAATCTTTATCCCACAAGGGCTGGCCGAACGGTCGGTGGCCCGCGGTCGCGGGCTGGTTTGGCCCGAAGCGCTGGAGCGCCGCGTTTAGGCATAACCCGATCGATTTGATCGATCGGATTATGCCAGCCCGCGACCGCGGGCCGCCGCTAATGCGGCGAGAGCATGCGCGGCGATTGAGCGCAGGTCACCGCAGGTGACCGCACAAAAGAGTCACACAAGAATCTATTCCTCGATGACCTCGATCTGCTCGGGGTGGGTGACCTCGATGAGCGGCCCGTTGAAGCGCTTGACCCAACCGCGCACGCGCACGAGGCGGTCCTTGAGTGCGGCGAGGTCCCAGCCCTCGCGCTCGAACAGGCGGCGGTGGCGCGTCTCGATCGAAACCGTGAAGTCGGTCTTCCAGTCGACGTCGAAGTTGAGGTAGGTACGCGCGCGCCGCTCGGCGACGTCGAGGACGCGGCCGACGACCAGCTCGAAACCGTCGTAGGGCACCGCGCCCGGCACTGCGCGCCGCACGGCATAGAACCGATGCGCCCAGATGCCGCGCCGGGCGCCGCGCGCCGCCGCCTCGATCGCCAGCATCTCGGGCACCAGCGCGCGATTGTCGCGGAAGCTGTAGACCCGCGCCAGGCCGAGGCGCAGCATCTCACCCTGCAGCCACAGCCCGTCGGCGCGGTGGAGGTGAGCGAGCAGGCGGCCGTGGCGGTCGATGCGCCGCCCGCCGAAGGAGAGCGTCACCATGCGATCGAGCGCGAGCGCCTCGAGCGCGCCCTTGGCCTCGCCGGCCAGCGGCCAGGTCGGGAAATCGGGCCTGCCGAGCGGCAGCTTAGGCGCCTGGATGCCGACCATGCGGACCTGTTCGCCGGTGTCGAGCACGACGGTGTCGCCGTCGACCACCTCGACGACGCGCGCCGCGCCGCCGGCGGCCAGCTCGGCCACGGCCACGGCCGGTGCGGCGAGCCAAACGACGAGCAAGGCGAGGACATGGCGGCGCATGACGACCACTCTATCACGCGTCCGCGCATGCGGGCCTTGCCCCTGGTCGCGGCTTCTCTATGATCGGTCGCTTGGCGCCGCGCACCGGGGGCAAGCATGGGCCGCAGCGACCTCTATCCCGAGATCGAACCCTACCAGACCGGCCGGCTCGTGGTCGACGACCGCCATAGCCTCTATTGGGAGCAGTCGGGCAATCCCGACGGCGTGCCGGTGGTCTTTCTGCACGGCGGCCCGGGCGCTGGCGCGTCGGGCGCGCAGCGGCGCTTCTTCGACCCGGCGCATTACCGCATCGTCATCTTCGACCAGCGCGGCGCCGGACGCTCGACGCCGCTCGGCGAGCTGATCGACAACACCACGGGCCATCTCATCGCCGATATCGAACGGCTGCGCGAGACGCTCGGCATCGAGCGCTGGATCGTGTTCGGCGGTTCGTGGGGCTCGACGCTGGCGATCGCCTACGCCGAGCACCACGCCGAACGCTGCATGGCGCTGGCGCTGCGCGGCATCTTCCTGTGCCGGCGTTCCGAGATCGACTGGTTCCTCAACGGCATGAGAACCGTGTTCCCGGCCGAATGGGCTACGCTCGTCGGCTATCTGCCCGCGGCCGAACGGGGCGACATATTAGGCGGCTACCACCGTCGCCTGATCGACCCCGACCCGGCGGTGCACATGCCGGCGGCGCGTGTCTGGTCGGGCTACGAGGCGTCGTGTTCGACGCTGTTGCCCGACCCGGCGCTGGTCGCGTCGTTCCAGACCGACGTTATGGCGCTGGGCGTCGCCCGCCTCGAGGCGCATTACTTCATGAACGACATCTTCCTGCCGCCGGGTTCGCTGTTGGCCAACGCCGACAAGCTGCGCGGCATCCCCGGCTTCATGGTGCAGGGGCGCTACGACATGGTGTGTCCGATCGTCACCGCAGAGGAACTCCACACCGTCTGGCCCGAGGCCGCGTACCGGATCATCGACGACGCCGGCCATTGGGCGTTCGAGCCCGGCATCCGAGCAGCGCTGGTCGAGGCGATGGAAGGCTTCAAAACGCTCGCGTGACCGGGGTCTGGGGCCTTGCGCCGATAAAGAATTGCCCTACACTCGGCGGCTCGTCAGCTACCGGGGATTGGACGTGCGACAGATTGCCAGCCTGATAACGGCCGTGGCGCTCGCGTGGGGCGCCGGCGCCGAAACCACCCGCGCCGACGAACCCGCCTTCTTCGCGGCGAGCGCCGGCGGTTTCGACGTCAACGACGACGACACCTCGGCCGAATTCCGCCTCGAATACCGTTCGGACTACCGCCTGTGGCACGTCGGCCCGATGTTTGGGCTGATGGCCAACGCCGACGGCGGCGTCTACGGCTACGGCGGCGTCTTCCTCGACATCTTCTTCGGCAAGAACTGGGTGCTCATGCCGAACGCCGCGGTCGGCGCCTATCGCGAGGGCAGCTCGAAGGACCTCGGCAGTATCCTGGAGTTCCGCACCGGCGCCGAGTTCGCCTATCGCTTCGCGGACAAGTCGCGTCTCGGCATCGCCTTCCAGCATATCTCGAATGCCGGTCTCGCCCACAAGAATCCGGGCACCGGATCGGTGGTCCTGACCTACGCCATCCCGTTCAACTAAGCCGCACGCGCCGGCCGAACGATCGGCGGATCCCCCTCTTGACGCGATAAGGTTGGCGCGCGCTGGGATAATTCGACGAATTCCAATCGACAGGATTATGCTCTAGAAAGGCTGGACGCGCCCGTAGCTCAGCAGGATAGAGGACTTGATTCCTAATCTAACAGTCTATAGCATTTAACATGTTGTTTATAAAAGAAATATGTTTTCCAATTCGCGGTAAGAACCGTGTAGCAAACCGTATTGTGCGCCCGTAGCTCAGCCGGATAGAGCACCGGTTTCCTAAACCGGGGGTCGTGGGTTCGAGTCCCTCCGGGCGCGCCATTAAAACAAGGGCTTAGCTGAAATTTGCCAGGCCCTTGTTCTTGTGAGTTTGCCAATTAGTGGCCTTGGAAAGGGGCTTTCATTCATCTTTTTCCGGATCGGATGATGCGCCGCGGTTGTTCTCCATACTCTGTGCAGTAGATTCGCTCCTTCCCTACCATCGCATTTGTTGCAGTTATGGCTGTGCCGATCATCGCGTTCATCCCGATGGGCCCCAACTCACGTCAACTATACTGCTCCCGCCGCGACTCGGCGTCGCGCTTCTAGCGTCATTGGGGATGTCAAATTCTAAGCCAAAAGACCCGCAATCGACCGTTCAAGGCCGTATATGAAACAGGACATGGACCCTATGCAGGCAAGATATGTCCAAAGCAATTGCCATCGAGTATATGCTGCGCCCCGTTTTTCGGACCACGGTTTAAGATAAGTCTGTCTCCTTCTTTCGGGGAAGGATTGAAGGATGACGAGGGTTCGCAAGACGCATGGCGAAGGTTTCAAATTCAAGGTGGCGCTGGCGGCGTTGAAGGGAGACCGGACGCTTGGGGAGCTGAGCCGGGAGTATGCGGTTTCGGTTGGCGCGATCCAGAAGTGGCGTGACCAGTTGGAATGTGGGGGCAAGTGAGGTGGTCCCACTTTGTTGGACAGTTTGGCAGCGCGGTTAAGGTGTATTCCGTTGTTTGATCATGCTGCCAAAATCCTTTTTATCACATCCTGTTGCTGTTGTTGAGCCTGTGGGGATGTGGGCAAGGCGCGAGCCTTGTCCATCATATCCACAGGTTGACCGGCCCCGTAGGCCTCGGCCGGCGTTTGACCGTCGAGGGACGAATGGGGCCGCTCGGTGTTGTAGAAGCCGATCCACTCGCCGATGACCCGTTCGGCGTGGAAGCCGTCGGTGAGCTCGTGTAGGTAGACCGCCTCATACTTGAGAGACCGCCACAGGCGCTCGATGAAGATGTTGTCCATGCAGCGGCCCCGACCGTCCATGGAGATGCGGATGCTCGCGTTCTTGAGCACGCCGGTGAAGTCGAGGCTGGTGAACTGGCTGCCCTGATCCGTATTGAATATCTCCGGCTGGCCGTAGCGGGCCAGCGCGTCGCCCAAGGCCTCGGCGCAGAATCCAGCGTCCATGGTGTTCGACAGCCGCCAGGATAAAACGTGGCGCGTCGCCCAGTCCATGATCGCTACCAGGTACAGAAAGCCACGCTGGACGGGGATATAGGTGATGTCGGCGCACCAGACCCGATTGGGCTGGTCGATAGCCATCCCTTTGAGAAGATAAGGATAAATCCGGTGCATGGGATGCGGCACGCTGGTTCTCGGCGCCTGATAGATCGCCTCCAGGCCTATCAATCGCATCAACCTGCGAACCCGGTGACGGCCGACGCAAACGCCGTCCCGCCGCAACTGGCGGACCATCTGGCGGCTGCCGTAGAACGGGTACTTCATGAACAACTCGTCGATCCGACGCATCAGCGCCAGACTCGAAGGGCTCTCCCCCCTGGGCGCATAATAGAACGAGGACCGGCCGATCGAAAGCAGGCGGCATTGACGGCTCAAGCTCAGCTCGGGGGCGTCGCGTGTGATCATCGCCTTGCGCTCCCCCCGGCTCATCGCTTGAGCCCTCTGGCTAAAAAATCCCGTTCCACCGTCAGCTCGCCGATCTTGGCGTGAAGGTCGCGGACCTCGGATTCATGATCCCGGCAAGCGCGGTTGGCGCCGTTCGAAAACACTTCGCCCAGACCGTCCACCGCCTGGCGCTTCCAGGCGCTCACCTGGTTCGGATGCACCTTGTGCTTGGCCGCGATCTGCTGGATCGTCTTGTCGCCCCGCAGCGCTTCCAGCGCCACCCGGGCCTTGAATTCCGCCGTAAACCGGCGTCGATTCGTCATCTCGTATTCCTCCGTTATCCGGTGGAATACACCTTAGCTCCCTGTCCGATTTTCTGGGACCACCTCAAAGAGCCTTTTCGCCGACAAGCGCCGCCGGTCGGGGACGGCGGATGAGCGGACCATCGCCAAGTTGCATGAGAAGATCGGCGAGTTGACGATGGAGCGCGACTTCTTAAAAAAAGCATTGGAGAGCTGAGCCGTGACAAAAGAAAAGCACTTCTCCGGCGCGAAGGTGGCGACTTGAGCCTGCGCCGCCAATGCGCCCTTTTGGATATCAACCGCAGCACGGTGTACTACCGGCGGCGTTCCGGGACGGATGACGAGGTCGACATGATGAACCGCATCCGGGACATCTGGGAGGCCCGTCCGTTCTACGGCTACCGCAAGATCGCCGAGGTCTTGCGCCGCGCCGGCCATGTCGTCAACCACAAGCGGGTGCGCCGCCTGATGAAGGCGATGGGGATCGCGGCGTTGTACGCCACGCCCAAGACCAGCCGCCCGGGGCGGGACCACGTTGTCCATCCTTATCTTCTGCAGGATCTGGACATTGTCCGCCCCGGTCAGGTCTGGCAGGTGGACATCACTTACATCAAGTTGCCGGTGGGCTTCGCTTATTTGGTGGCGCTGATCGATGTTTACAGCCGCCGGATCATGGGCTGGCGCCTGTCCAACTCGATGAGCCGGACGTTCTGTCTCGAGGCGCTGGAGGATGCGCTTGCCCAAGGGGTTGCGGACATCGTCAACTCGGACCAGGGGGCGCAGTTCACGGCCAAGGACTGGGTATCGGCGCTGGAGGACTGCGGCATTCGGGTTTCCATGGACGGCAAAGGGCGTTGCCTGGACAACATCTTCATTGAGCGCTTCTGGCGCTCGATCAAATACGAGGAAGTCTATCTCCGGGTCTATGAGAGCCTGCCCGAGGCGCGGCGCTGCATCGGCGCCTACATCGACTTCTACAACAGCCAGAGACCGCACCAGTCGCTGGATTACAATACGCCCGACGAGGTTTATTTCGAAGGCGGCCACCGGCCCGTGGATATGATGGATAAGCCTGACGGCTTACCCACATCCCCACAGGCGCAACAACAGCAATCAGGAGACAAAAATTATCTTAAACAGGCCGCATAATGGTCTGGACAACGGGGCGCACTTTAGTAGGTGGATGCTTATCCATAAATTCGATTTGGCCTCCATCTTCTTTCATCTTCTGAAATTGCGAACGTTTCCAGCGAAGGTACCAAACTCGAAATTCCGCCCAACCGAATCGATAAACGGTATAAATGACCATAATGGTCAAACCGACGCTAAATGAAATCAGCGCGACGAACGGCTCGATCCCCTCCGTGGCGTCAACTTGGCGAGCACCGATGTATGCCGCGACCGTGACAGCACCACCAGCATTCACCAAAGTTAGAGACCTCAATGCGTGAGCCACCCACTCCAAGCGATCAGCGTGCCGAGCGCTGAGAGCATCGTTTAAAGAGCTATTGTCAAAAGTTGTGTATGGGCTGATCATGCGGCGGCGCGATCCTGGCGTTCTCCATCTACGAATTTGACGCCGCGAATGATCTCGGCGAGATGGTTCGATTGAGTCGGACCCGATTTCCTTGGACACAGAATTGGCTTAATCGAAGTGTCCAAGGAGGACCGGAACATGACCGACAATTTTGAGAACAAAGTTGCTGTTGATGGGCCTGTGGTAAACGAGGGCGAGCTTGGCTCGTCCACGTTTTCCCCGGGCCAGGTTTCGCCGGCAGGCCCGCTGGGACTTGGCCAGCGGTGGACGGTGACGCGCAAGCGTGAGGTTGCCCTGCGGCTTTTGCGTGGCGAGCCGGTGGAACTTTTGTCGCGGCAGTTGGGCGTGGAGATTTTCCGGCTCGAGCAGTGGCGTGAGAAGGCGATCGCCGGGATCGATGCCTCGCTCAAGGAACGCAAGGGCGATCCGGTGAAGGCGGAACTGGACATCGCCATGAAGCGGATCGGGGAGTTGATCATGCAGGTGGAACTGCTGGAGGCCAAGACGGAGACGTCCGGCCCTTTGGGGCGGCGGAGGTCGCGGCGATGAGTGCCGCCACCTCTCCCGGCACGGGTTTGGCCTACGGCCTCCAGCGGGTCTGTGCGGCCTGGGGTTTTGCCCGTTCCTCGTTCTACGCCATGAAATCCCGGCAGCAGGCCACCGCTGAGCGCCCACCAGCAAAGCGCCGGGGACCGAAGCCCTCGATCTCGGACGAGGCTCTGCTGGTGGCCATCGAGGCCGACCTGGAGGCATCCCCCTGGGAGGGCGAGGGACACCGCAAGGTCTGGGCTCGGCTTCGGGTCTGTCGTGGCATCCGTGTTTCCCGCAAGCGGGTGCTCCGGGTGATGCGCGAGAACAACCTGCTCTCGCCCCATCGCTGCCGCCGCCGTGGCGGAAATCCCCATGTCGGTGAGATCATCACCCATGCCCCCAACCTCATGTGGGGCACGGACGGCGTTCGGGTGTTCACGGTGGACGACGGCTGGGGCTGGATATTCACCGCCATCGAGCATTGGAACGCCGAGTGCGTCGGCTGGCATGTGTGCAAGCGAGGCGACCGCTTCGCCGCCCTTCAGCCGATCTCCATGGGGCTTGCGAGGCTGTATGCCTCGACCTCCGCCGGTGCGGCGCGGGGGCTGGCCTTGCGGATGGATCACGGCTCCCAGTATCTGTCGGACCACTTCACCAACCAGATCAAGTTCTGGGGCATCCAGCCGTCCTACGCCTTCGTCGAACAGCCCCAGACCAACGGCGTCGCCGAGAGGTTCAATCGCACGCTCAAGGAACAGATCATCCATGGCCGCATCTACCGCAACATCGCGGAGCTGCGGAACGCCGTCCGCGGGTTCGTCGAACAGTACAATGCCCAGTGGATCGTGGAGAAGAACGGCTACCTGAGCCCCGCTCAAGCTCGTCAGGCGTGGCACACCGCGATGTCACTCAGGCCCGCCGCATGAGACAAACTTGTGTCCAAGGAACCGGGTGCGATACAGCGAGATGATTCGATCCATCGAGTTTTCTCCATTTTCTCTGAGCGCACTGGCATAGTTTGAAGACCATGGCCATCGCCGTCTTGCGCGACAGGCAGCCCTTGGTCCGGTAGGTGCGCAGACGAACCGTGGCGAACGTGCTCTCGATGGGGTTGGTCGTGCGTACATGCTTCCAGTGCTCGGCGGGGAAGTCGTAGAACGTCAGCAGGACGTCGCGGTCCTTGGCCAGGCAGGCCGCGGCCTTGTCGTACTTCGGCCCGTAGGCTTCCAGGAAGAAGTCGAAGGCGCTCTCGGCATCCTTCCTGGTTTCGGCCATCCAGATGTCTTGCAGGCGCCCCTTGGCTTTCTTTTGCAGACCCTTGGGCAGCTTGTTCAAGACGTTGCCCGTCTTGTGAACCCAGCAGCGTTGCTCGCGGGCGCCTGGGTAGACTTGGCGGAGCGCCTTCCAGAAGCCGAGCGCGCCGTCGCCGAGCGCCAGTTGCGGACCCATTTCAAGGCCGCGCCGCTTGAGATCGAGCAGAACTTCGAGCCAGGACTGCTCACTTTCGCGATAGCCGTCGGCGATGGCGATCAGTTCCTTCTGTCCCTTGTCCGTGGCCCCGACGATCACCAGGATGCACTGCTTCTCTTCCTCCATGCGGGCGCTGAAATAGATGCCGTCCACCCAGAAATAGACGTAGCGCTTGGCCGTGAGGTCGCGCCGTTGCCAGCGCTCCGCCTCAACCCCCCAGACCTCTTTCAGCCGGGTGATCGTGGAGGCCGAAAGCCCCGGCGCGGAGCTCCCCAGGAGCGCCGCCAAGGCTTCCCCGAAGTCGCCGGTGGAAATGCCCTTCAGATACAGCCATGGCAAAAGGTCTTCCAGGCTCTTGGCGCGGCGCAGATAGCGCGGCAGGATCGCCGACGTGAAGCGGATGGCGCCGTCCCCCCGGTCCCGCACACGGGGTTGGCGCACGCTCACCGGGCCGATCCCGGTCTGGATGAAGCGTTCCGGCAGATATCCATTGCGGACAACCCGGCGGCGGCCGGCGGCGTCAACAAGCGCCGCATGGCTACCCAAAAACACGGAGACCTCGGCCTCAACGGCTTGGGCCAACAACTCGCGAGCTCCAGCTTGTAGGACTTCCGTCAACGGATCTTTCTGAAAATCAGATGGGTTTTGAAAAGCAACAACGGTATTCTCTTTCATGGCGTATCCTTCCTTGGCTTAGCTCAAGTGGTGACATCAACAATCACCAGGATACGCCGCCTTCATTTCAACGCCGTACACAAGATTCGACGGGGCGGTAAAAAGTTGTTGGCCGATGGCGTGCTTGTACAGGTCTTTGCGGTTCGGTGAAGAATATTTGCCTGTCTCCGCGTTGCTGGTGGATAAAACCTGATATTACCTACCCTTGGCTTCTCCTTGGCTTCGTTTTTTATGGTGCGATTGCCGCGCAGCGTCGGATATTGAGGCCGAGGGCACGCAGATTGACCACGTAGCGCATGGCCGGCATGCCGCGAATGCGTAGGTGAGCCAGGTTCATCTGGTACTTTAATCGCGACATGGTCGCTTCTATGCCGGCCCGCCATCTGTAGACGTTGCGGAAGGCATCGCTTTGTTCATAAAGCCGGCGCTTTTGGTTGGCAGCCCTGGCCGGGGTATATTGAAAGCGGGAAAATTGGCCGTCACGCTTGGCCGCCTGCACGGGACATCGCAGTATATCGGGACATTTTTGGCAGATGGAGAGGTCGAAACGGGCCTGCAGCTTGGCTTTGGCGAGCGAGGCTGAAACCGGTTCGACGTTATTGGGACAGCGCAAGACCAAGCCTTCTTCGTTGAGAGTGAAATCCTCCAACGTCAACCGTCCCGAGACGGCGCCTTTCGGCGGTCGTGCGGGCGCCACGAGATTGATGTTCTGTTCGCGCGTCAGAGCCATGTTGTCACTGGAACCGTAATGTGAATCACCCAGCATCACCGCCGGCGTCAGCGCGCGCTCGCTCAGATCATCCAGCGCATCGGCTAAGCGATGGCCGTCATGCACCGTCATCTTGTGGACCTCCACGTGGGTGATGAGGTCCGGTGTCGCGGCAACCGCCTCGTTACTGACATCTTCACAATAGGTTTCGACGATCTGCGCCATGTATCCTTGACCCTTGTGCGCGTTGTAGCTCGCGTCCGGGTCGGCCGGATTGCCGACGGTATCGCACGGCACATCCTTTGGATCTCGAATCGCGGCGCGCGTTGCGTCACGATCGCCATACTCATCATCAACGATCTCGAACTGATCGCGCAGAACCCTCTCCAGGATCGCAAAACTGAAAAGCTTTGCCGCCGCCGTGTCACGGAATTGCAGCACCAGGGCTAGGAGATACTGACCCGCTTCGCCGAGGCGCCGTTTTGAAACACTCGGCGCCGTATTCGCGAACGCGCCATTACCCTCGCGATCGACATAGCGGCGGATCACCTCCTTGCTGATCTGCTCGTGCAGACCGGGATGATATCGCTCAAGCTCACGGGCAAACTTCGAGATGCTCTCAACAACGATACCAAGTCGTGTCAGCGCCCGCATTGCCGAACGAAGGGCCGTCGAATCCATGCGTTGGTGGCTGGTATCGACAGAGAACCCCTGCACCAGCCGATCCGTCAAACACCGGAACAGCAATTCATCGAGACCTTGTTCGATAAACAGACGGCGATAGTTGCGCAGGGTTTTCTCACAGAAATAGCTGTCCGCTTCGCTGCGCACGTCCAAGGCATAGTGCCACGCCATATTGAAGGCCAGGGCCTCGACGGTCTCTGCATCGCTCAGATCGTGCAGCTGCTGCAAAAGCAAGACCCCGATGACAACGTGTAGATCCTTCGATGGTCGGCCCATGCGTTCATCAAGGTGACGGCAAAGATCGTCAACCGGAAGTTCGACAAGCAGATGGTTCCGAAAAACCCCGGCCCAGGATTGCTCCATCAGGCGCCGACGTTTGTCCCCGAAATCGGACCAGCGATCAAACAATTCCCCAGTCCGTCGGTCGCGTAAAGTAAACATGCACAATTATAATCCAGCCGACTCTCATGAGGAATCGACTTTTTACCGCCCCGTCAAGATTCGGTTATAGCTCTCGTTTAAATAGCCTCGAGCGTTGATTATGTCTCTGTCATCATGAGTACGGTCGAATTTCGCCTTGAGGAAGCTTCCCTCGTTCAAATTGTGGCGCGGCGGAAGGACTCGAATCCCCGACTACTCCCTCTACCAACTGGACTACGGAGGCTCGCACCCCGTGCGCCACGAGTCGAGCGCTCCGACCTTCAGGCAGCACTACGACGTCGACGGAAAGAACCAGGCTAGCGCCCACCCGAGGAGCGCGCCAAGAATTACAAGGACAGCGTCTTTCCCGATCTCTCGCGCCCACGACCACTTGCGCGCGGCTAATCGCTTGTCGTGGAGAGACTCAGTTACCATGATTCGCGCCCGTCGCGTCCACGCTTGAATCTCGTGGAGTCGCCTTTCGTCGTCGACCCAGTGGGGCGTCTCGTCGAGCTGGAACTCAAGCATTTGAACGAACCACTCCAGGTCGTCGAGAGAAGCCCGCTCGATTACCGCACCCATCTCCTTGTTGCCTTGAAGCCGGGCCGCTTGCAGCAGCGCTGTCCGTCCCGGTGGTCGACCGGTCATCTATCGTTCCTCAAATGCGAACCTGCGCGTTCATGATATCATTGCCGACGTAATGAACAGTCTGTTTGATAATGCGGTGCAGTCTATACAGCTGGGTGTATCGCACCCGGTTCCTTGGACACAAGTTTGTCTCATGCGGCGGGCCTGAGTGACATCGCGGTGTGCCACGCCTGACGAGCTTGAGCGGGGCTCAGGTAGCCGTTCTTCTCCACGATCCACTGGGCATTGTACTGTTCGACGAACCCGCGGACGGCGTTCCGCAGCTCCGCGATGTTGCGGTAGATGCGGCCATGGATGATCTGTTCCTTGAGCGTGCGATTGAACCTCTCGGCGACGCCGTTGGTCTGGGGCTGTTCGACGAAGGCGTAGGACGGCTGGATGCCCCAGAACTTGATCTGGTTGGTGAAGTGGTCCGACAGATACTGGGAGCCGTGATCCATCCGCAAGGCCAGCCCCCGCGCCGCACCGGCGGAGGTCGAGGCATACAGCCTCGCAAGCCCCATGGAGATCGGCTGAAGGGCGGCGAAGCGGTCGCCTCGCTTGCACACATGCCAGCCGACGCACTCGGCGTTCCAATGCTCGATGGCGGTGAATATCCAGCCCCAGCCGTCGTCCACCGTGAACACCCGAACGCCGTCCGTGCCCCACATGAGGTTGGGGGCATGGGTGATGATCTCACCGACATGGGGATTTCCGCCACGGCGGCGGCAGCGATGGGGCGAGAGCAGGTTGTTCTCGCGCATCACCCGGAGCCCCCGCTTGCGGGAAACACGGATGCCACGACAGACCCGAAGCCGAGCCCAGACCTTGCGGTGTCCCTCGCCCTCCCAGGGGGATGCCTCCAGGTCGGCCTCGATGGCCACCAGCAGAGCCTCGTCCGAGATCGAGGGCTTCGGTCCCCGGCGCTTTGCTGGTGGGCGCTCAGCGGTGGCCTGCTGCCGGGATTTCATGGCGTAGAACGAGGAACGGGCAAAACCCCAGGCCGCACAGACCCGCTGGAGGCCGTAGGCCAAACCCGTGCCGGGAGAGGTGGCGGCACTCATCGCCGCGACCTCCGCCGCCCCAAAGGGCCGGACGTCTCCGTCTTGGCCTCCAGCAGTTCCACCTGCATGATCAACTCCCCGATCCGCTTCATGGCGATGTCCAGTTCCGCCTTCACCGGATCGCCCTTGCGTTCCTTGAGCGAGGCATCGATCCCGGCGATCGCCTTCTCACGCCACTGCTCGAGCCGGAAAATCTCCACGCCCAACTGCCGCGACAAAAGTTCCACCGGCTCGCCACGCAAAAGCCGCAGGGCAACCTCACGCTTGCGCGTCACCGTCCACCGCTGGCCAAGTCCCAGCGGGCCTGCCGGCGAAACCTGGCCCGGGGAAAACGTGGACGAGCCAAGCTCGCCCTCGTTTACCACAGGCCCATCAACAGCAACTTTGTTCTCAAAATTGTCGGTCATGTTCCGGTCCTCCTTGGACACTTCGATTAAGCCAATTCTGTGTCCAAGGAAATCGGGTCCGACTCACAGTCGGTTGTGCATGGTGTAATTTCGTATTGGAAGAATGTGCGCGGTGTATGACCGGCCTCACTCCCGAGAACGTCTCCGCTGATAACACGAACCTGTGCGCCTATTGTGATCACATTATGTCTAAAGATGATTAGAGTCGGCTTGGTCTGCCATGCAGTGTCTGCCGGTTGATTTAAAGGCAGGGTTGGCACCAAGGAACTCATCATTGCCCGGATGGAAAGGCCCCGGTCTTCAAAGCACGGTCTCGAAGCCTTCGAACAACACCCGCGCGTTAACCGCCGGTCTGGCGGCACACGGCCCAATTGGCTAATGTGCTGCCATGTCTTTCCTCCTTCGCCAAATCGCCCGCTACGCGACACAAAAACTAGCCTCCGATCCCCGGGCGAGGGAAAAGGCGGCCAAGGCCGCGCGCGTCGTCGTCGACGAGGCCAGGCAGATCGCCCGCGGGGAAGACAGAGCCCGCGCCGCCGGGCGGGCCCTCCGTCGCGTCATGAATAAGATGCAGGGCGATCGATAGAATTCCAAATCAGTGAATCAGTGTTGCCAAGCGCGCGGGGGCCATCTCGACCGAGACAGCCGTGCGAAAGCCCGCAGCCTCGAGCCCAATGTCCAGGCCCCCGGCTCCGGTGGAGACCAGCCCCTGTATGACGCTTCCACCAAATGAAGGGTTTTCAGCCCGGAAAGGTCAAACCCCGTCTGACGCTGACGACTACAAGGGCGCTCCGGGTAAATTCGAGAAATACTTCAGCCTGGAAGCAGGGAGCACGGGCTAAGGGGATGACGCCTACCGATAGCGCAAATTCTCTCGGCTGAGGTCCGACACTTTCGTCACTCCCATCAGCTTCATGTCGCGCTCGATCTCCGTCCGCATATTGCCCAGCGCCATCTCGACCCCCGACAGCAGCGAGCGCGTAGAGATACATGCGACCGCCGGAGCAGGCCTTGGCGCCCGCCGCGAGCGCCTTCAGCACATGGGTGCCGCGCCGGATTCCGCCGTCACAGATCACGTCCAGCTTGTCGTCGCCGGCGCGCCGCGGGTCGCGGGGTCACTTCCGATATTTCTTTCCGGTGTCGGTCAAGCCGCGATCGGCCTCCAAGGCGGCTTCGATATGGACGCAGGAAGCCTCCGCGTCGCGGAACGCCATGAGTTTTTCGATCGGAAACTCAACCGCGCCAATATTCGTCCGGTCCTTCAGGCGGTCTTTCTTGTAGTTGTGCTTCTTGCTTGTCATCGCACCCTCCAATCCGATGCCCCTCCAATCCGATACAATGAGTATACCCACATGGCCTTCCCGACGATAGGACGGCAAGGCATTCACAGACCTCAAGCGGAAATTGCCTAATCTCTGCAATTGGTTATCAGTGGCCATAAAGCCATTCGGGCGCCGGCGTCGGCACCGGCGTCGAGGTATTGGTCTCGTGGCTCATCATGGCAACATGCCCCAGGTCCGCTTTGGTCAACGGCCCGCCTACCGCGTCATGGCGACGATCTCGATTTCGGTCATCAGGCCTTCGAGCGCGAGATAGGGCAGCGGCACGCCGGTCGCGGCGCCCGCCGGCTCGGTGTAGTAGGACGAGCGCTGCACCTGGACGGGCACGATGACCTCGCGCCCCGCCGCGCCGGCGTAGAAACCGTTCTGCTTGACCATGTCGTCGAAGCCGAGGCCGAATTCGGCGAGCACGCCCTGGATGTACTCCATGGTGCGCTTGGTCTGGGCGACCAGATCACCCGGCAACAGCACCGCGCCGTGCTGATCGAGCGCCACCTGGCCGCCGACGACGACGATGTCGCGGCATTTGACGCCCATCTTGTAGGGCATCGGCACCGGCCAGTCCCAGGTGCCCTCGGGCCAGGCATGCTGGCGCGGAATATAGGCGCCGTCGGCGCCGCGCATTGCCCAGAGTTCCATGCGAGTCATCTCGCCGGCCGGCAGGTTGGGCGTCGGCAACGCGGTCGCGCCGGGGCCGGGCTCGGTGAAATAGCTGGCGCGCAGCACCGCCGCGTCCTGCCAGGTCTCGCGCGTGCCGTCGCCGTTGAACCAGATGTTGAACTTGATGGCGTCGTCGAAGTCAGCGCCGAATTCGTCGAGCACGCTCGCGATGCCCGCCATCGCCATCCTGGTCTGCGGCAGGATGGCGCCGGCGTCCGTGATGGCGCCGTCAGGTGTCCGCGCCGATTGGCCGGCGACCCAGATATGCTCGCCGCAGCGCAGGCCCTGGCTGAACGGCGCGGGCAGCGGCGCCAGGATCGACGGGTTGGCCGCGCTGCGCTCGAGATGCGCGCCGTCGACGCCGAGCATGGCGATGGCCTCGATCTCGACCAGCATCTCGGGATAGGCGAGCCACGGCAGCGGCACCGCGGTGATCGCCGGCCCGACGCCGCCGGGCGCGCCGCCCAGCGCGATGACGTGGCGGCCGACGTCGGCCAGGAAGGCGCGCTCGTCGACGCTGCCGTCGTTGGCGTAGAAGGCAACCAGCTTGGTGACATCGCCGAGACCGGCGCCGAAACCCTCGAGCACGGTGTCGATGTGGCCGACGACGGTCGCGGTCTGCGCCGCCAAATCGTAAGGGTTGAGCCGCTCTCCCGCCGCGTCCTTGTCGACCTGGCCGCCGACGAAGATCATCTCGCCGGCGCGCACGCCGTGCTTGTAGGCCAGGTGCTCGGGCCAGTCCCAGTGGCCATCGGGCCAGACGAAGCTGCGGTCCGCCATGACGCTCTCCCTTGTTCGCTAGACCATTGTCCGGTCATCTTTACGCGGTAAAGATGACCTGCGCTCACTCGCCGCGCATGCCACTCTTATGGGATCGAGGGTGGCCGAACGGTCGGCGGCCCCCCTCTTGTCCCAGTAAGGTTGGCGCGGGCTGGCAGGTTTCGACCGATGCCAATCGATCGGATTCTGCATTAGTCACAGCTATACACCCGGGCGCCGCGCCGGGCCATGGCGCCGCACCGTCGGACGGGCGCGGTTTCTCGTTTTGATGCGCTAAACAGACCCCCGGGACAACCCACCGACGCTTTTCCGAGAGCCCTGGGACATTTTTCCTGGGAATAGACAACTCATTGAAATGGAGTGATTAATTGCCTTCAGGAACGACCATCGGCGGCGCCAAGAGCGCGCCGTCGTCGAATCGCCGAAGTAATGGATGCTTGACAGCCCGGGGCCGCATCACCAGACTCCCGCGGCTGTCCAGAGACAAAGGGGCCAACACGGGTTATGCGGACCCATGTTGGCCCAGTCAGGGAGGACACGCCAAAATGATCCGGGGGGTCGATGCGGATGGTCGTTGACCCCCCTAATCATTACAGTGACTTAACACGACGTTCTTTACAAATTAAGTAAAGAATCGCCCGCATCTTCACTATTTTGCGTCGTCCAAAGCCGGTCGATTTCGCGCATCGGCGGGCGGTCGCGCGGTGATCTCGCGCGCGCCGGAACGGGCTTGACGCCGACCCGCCCGGATCGATTGTTTCCTTCTATGTCAGTTACTTAGTCGAGGCTCGACGCATCGGCTTCGGTGCCGGCCGACGGATCCATCGAGGTCCACTGCCCGCCGCCTCAGCCGTGGCGAGACCGTCCCGGACGCCCCGGCGGCGAATAAAAATTATCGGGCCGCACCGAGCGCCGCCCACCGGATCGTCTGGCCGGCATCGCAGGCGCCGGGGACGCCGGCCGCCGGATGGCGGAAAAACTGGCCAATTCTGGAAATTTTTCATGAATTATCAACGACTTACCGGGACGGTAAGACTGGTTGGGGCGGCAGGGATCGAACCTGCGAATGCCGGTACCAAAAACCGGTGCCTTACCACTTGGCTACGCCCCATCCATGGCGCCCTCGCCGGCGCCGCGATCATGCCCGCAAACCGCCGCCATTCGCAAGCCTTCACTCGATCGGTCCGCGGCCCCGCCACCGCCATGCCGCGGGACAGCGTGAACGATGCTGCTCTAGCGAGATATTGTGCGATGCACTCTGTTTTCATTGCACCGCATCATTATTCTACTATTTAGTTCTTGAACTCGCTGATAAAATTGATAAAACAATTGTATTGCACCGCAATAGTAAATGAGCGGGGATGGCGCTGCCGCGCCCGATGCTGGACTACCGATTGACCTGGAGAGCAGAGAGATGAACGTCATTAAGCAGCACAAAGCCGCTGTCGTCCTCGTTAGCGCCTTCGCCATCATGATCGTCATCAGGGTGCTCACCTCCTGAGCCCCAACGCACCCCTTCGACCGACGCCCGGCCGCGCCTCGCTGCCGGGCATCGTCGTTTTGGGCGCGGCGTTGGCACGCCGCTAGAGCATAATCCGACCGATTCGAATCGGCCGGATTATGCCAGCCCGCGACTGCGGGCCGCCGACCGTTCGGCGAGAGCCTGCGCGGCGAATGAGCGCCGGTCATCTTTACTGCGTAAAGATGACCGGACGATACCCTATTCCACCCGGCCGTAGGCGTCGTCGAAGCGTGTGATGTCGTCCTCGCCGAGATAACCACCGCACTGGACCTCGACGATCTTTAGCGGCACCTTGCCCGGGTTCTCCAGGCGGTGGCGCGCGCCGATCGGTATATACGTCGATTCGTTCTCGCTCAACAGCCGCTCATCGTCGTCGCAGGTGATGCGCGCGGTGCCCTCGATGACGACCCAGTGCTCGCTGCGGTGATGGTGCATCTGTAGCGACAGTCGGGCGCCCGGATTGACCGTAAGTTCCTTGATCTTGAAGCGCGGCCCGGCGAGCAGCACGGCAAACGCGCCCCACGGCCGGCGCTCGGTGAGATGGGCGGTGGCCTCGTTGCGCCCGGCCGCCTTGAGCCGCTCGACGATCGCCTTGATCCCGTCGGTGTCGTTACGATCGGCGACCAACACCGCGTCGGCGGTCTCGATGACCACCAAGTCCTCGACGCCGGCGCAGGCGACCAGCCGGCCGTCGGCGCGCACCACCGAGCCGCGCGCGTTCTCGAGCAACACGTCGCCGCGCACGGCGTTGCCGTCAGCGTCCTTATCGCTGATCTCCCATAGGCGGTGCCATGAGCCGACGTCGGACCAGCCGATGTCAACGGGGATGACCGCGAGCGCGTCCGAGCGCTCCATCACGGCCGTGTCGATCGGCACGGAAGGCACCTTGCGATAGGTCTCGGCCGGCACGCGGTAGGGCGCCGCCGCGATGTCGGCGCCGGCCATCGCGGCGCGCACCGCGTCGAGCACCTCGGGCGCGGCGCGGGCCAATTCGTCGAGGATGGCCGACGCCTTGAACACGAACATGCCCGAGTTCCAATAGCAGTCGCCGGCGTCGATCAGACGCGCGGCCTCGGCCGCGGGCGGCTTCTCGATGAAGCTCGCGACGTGGTAGGCGCCGTCGACGCCGTCGAGCGCCTCGCCGGCCCTGACGTAGCCCAAGCCGCTGTCGGGTCCGGTCGGCTCGATGCCGAAGGTGGCCAGCATGTCCCGCTCGGCCGCAATGCGCGCCGTCGCCACCGCTTCCGATAGTCGCTCGGGATGACGGATCGCGTGGTCGGCCGGCGCGACCCAGAGCACCGGGTCGTCGAAACGCGCTTGCGTATAGAGTGCGGCGAGCGCGACCGCAGCCGCGGTGTTGCGCCCGCCCGGCTCGGCGATGACGTGGTTCGCGAGACCCGCGTCGATGTCGCCGAGCTGGTCGAGCACCGGGAAATACTGGGCCTCGGTGGTCACGGTCACGACCTGGCCGGCCGGCGCGACGGCGAGCGCGCGGTGCGCGGCGAGCTCGAGCAGCGAGCCCTCGCCGGTCAGGTCCAGGAGTTGCTTGGGATAGATTTCGCGACTCGTCGGCCACAGGCGTGAGCCGACGCCGCCCGCCAGAAGCACCGGTACCAGTGTCGTCATGCGCGCCCTTTCCGCCGCCCGGCGGCGCGGCCGGGAATCGGCCGCACGCCGGGGCGCCCCGGCCTTATCGCAAGCCACTCCCCGAGGGTCAAGGGCCAAGCCGGCGGTGGCGCCGCTGTTCATGCTGCGCTGCAAAAGGGCGTTGCCAGATTCGCGCGCAGGGTTCAAAGTGGCGTCGCAGCCAAATCCCGAACACAAGCGACCGTGCATCATGGCCTCGACCAAGGTACCTGTTTCCGTCCGCGATCACGGGCTCGCCGCGTATCTCGACGAGGTCCGCAAATACCCGATCCTCGAGCCGGACGAGGAATACATGCTGGCCAAGCGCTGGCAGGAGCACGGCGACTCCGAGGCGGCGCGCCAGCTGATCACCAGTCATCTGCGCCTGGTCGCCAAGATCGCGCTCGGCTACCGCGGCTACGGATTGCCGCTCGACGACGTCATATCGGAGGGCAACGTCGGCCTGATGAAGGCGGTCAAACGCTTCGACGCGGAGCGCGGCTTCCGGCTCTCGACCTACGCCATGTGGTGGATCCGCGCATCGATCCAGGAATACGTCTTGCGCTCGTGGTCGTTGGTCAAGACCGGCACCACGGCGGCGCAGAAGAAGCTGTTCTTCAACCTGCGCAAGATCAAGGGCCATATCCAGGCGATCGACGACGGCACCCTGCCGCACGACGCGGTCAAGCAAATCGCCGAGCGGCTCGACGTGCCCGAACAAGACGTCATCGAGATGAACCAGCGGCTCAGCGTCGCCGACCAGTCGCTCAACGCGCCGCTCAAGGAAGAAGGCGACGCCGAGTGGCAGGACCGGCTGGTCGAGCCGTCGAGCGACCAGGAAACGGTGTTCGCCGAGGCCGAGGAGCTCGGCATGCGGCGCGAGCTGTTGAACGACGCGATCGAGGTGCTCGACGCGCGCGAGCGCCGTATCTTCGTCGAGCGCTGCCTGACCGAGGACCCGATGACCCTCGAAGAACTCAGCCAGGAGTACGGCGTCAGCCGCGAACGCGTGCGCCAGATCGAGGTGCGCGCCTTCGAGAAGGTCCAGGCGCATATGCTCAACGCGGCGATCACCGCAGGCATCGCCGACCGCGAACGGCTGATCGAATGGCGCAGCAAGGGCCGACATGGCGGCGCCGCAGGGGCGCCGTAAGGCGCCGGCCGGCGCCGCGCCCGATTGGCTCGCCGGCCTGTTCGCCGGCGACCGCGCGGCGCTGTCGCGCGCCATCACCGCGGTCGAGAACGGCACCGGCGAGGCGGCCGGCGTGGTCGCCGCAATCCACCCACACCTGGGCCACGCCAAGGTCGTCGGCATCACCGGCGCGCCCGGCGTCGGCAAATCGACGCTGACCGGCGCCTATGTCGCCGAGCTCCGGCGCCGGGAACTGCGCGTCGGCGTCGTCGCGGTCGACCCGTCGAGCCCGTTGACCGGCGGCGCAATGCTGGGCGACCGCATTCGCATGACCGTGCATGGTTCCGACCCCGGGGTCTTCGTCCGCAGCGTCGCGGCGCGCGGCCATCTGGGTGGCCTGTCGCGCACGACGGCGCGCGTCATCGACGTGATGGATGCCGCCGGCAAGGACGTCGTCATCGTCGAGACCGTCGGCGCCGGCCAGTCCGAGGTCGAGATCGCCGGCCTGGCCGACGTCAACCTGGTGGTCTCGGCTCCCGGGCTGGGCGACGACGTCCAGGCAATCAAGGCGGGCATCCTCGAAATCGCCGACATCTTGGTCGTCAACAAGGCCGACCAGCCGCTCGCCGAGCGTACCGCGCGCCAGCTCGAACGGCTCGCCGGTCAGGCCACCGTGCTGCGCACCGTGGCGACCAGCGGCGCCGGCATCGCCGAACTCGCCGATGCGATCACCGCGCGTTGGGTCGACGGCGCTGGCGGTCGCCGTGCGAGCCCCCGGCGACGCGCCCGGCGGCTTATCGTCGCGGCGGCGGCCGACCGCGTGCGGACCGCGCTCGAGGCGCTCGACGACAAGGCGATCGAAGCGCTATGCGACGCCGTGCTCGATGGCTCGCTCGACATCGACGAGGCGGCCCAGCGTGGCCTCGAGCTGATCGCCAAGAACGGCCGATGATCCTGGTCGGCCAGAACGATTCGCCCTTCGTGCGCCGCGTCGCGGTAACCATGCGGCACTATGGCATGGCGTATGAGCGCAAGCCGTTATCTGTCTTCGCCGATTATGACGCGGTGCGCGCGCTCCACCCTATGGGACGCGTGCCGATTCTGGTGCTCGACGACGGTGAGACGTTGGCCGACAGCGCGGCGATCCTCGATTACCTCGACGAGACCGTCGGGCCGGAACGCGCGCTGACGCCGGCGAGCGGCCCCGGGCGCCGCCGCGTGCTCGGCCTCGCGACCCTGGCGGCGGCGGGTTGCGAGAAGAGCGCCGCGCTGGTCTACGAGCGCGAGAAGCGGCCGGCCGACAAGGTGTGGGACGACTGGGCCGCCCGGCTCGAGGGCCAGATCGCCGCCGTGCTAACGCATCTCGACGGGCTCGATCCCGCGCCCTGGCTCGCCGGACCGGCGATGACCCAGGCCGACGTCGGCGCGGCGGTGCTGCACCGCTTCCTCGGCTACTACCACCCGCATCTCGCACCGGCCGGGCGTTATCCGACGCTCGACGCCCTCGCCGCCCGCTGCGAGGCGCTGCCGGCGTTTCAGGCCGTGCCTTTCGTCGAAGGCTGACAACGCCGTGGCCCGGAAACCCACCGACCCGCTCGCCGCGCTCATTGCAGAGGTGCGCGCCTGCCGGGTCTGCGAAGCACATCTGCCGCTCGGGCCACGCCCAATACTGAGTGCTGAGGCGGGTGCGCGCCTGATGATCATCGGCCAGGCGCCGGGCACGCGGGTGCATGAATCGGGCGTGCCGTGGGACGACGCCTCGGGCGACCGGCTGCGCGACTGGCTGGCGATCGAGCGCGACGTCTTCTATGACGCCGGCCGCGTCGCCATCGTGCCGATGGGTTTTTGCTATCCGGGGCGCGACAAGAACGGCGGCGATGCGCCGCCCAGGCCGGAATGCGCACCGCTGTGGCATGCGCGGTTGCGCGCCGAGCTGCCCAACATCGCGCTGACTCTGCTCGTCGGGCGCTACGCCCAAGTGCAATATTTGGGCCGCGCCGCGGGCAAGAGCGTAGTCGAGACGGTGCGCGCCTGGCGCGATCACATGCCCGCCTATCTGCCGCTGCCGCACCCGTCGTGGCGGACCCGGTCGTGGGCCAAGAAGAACCCGTGGTTCGAGACCGAGGTCATCCCCGCGCTGCGCGCCGAGCTGCGCCGGCTGCTCGGCTGACACCATGCCGGTGCTCGACGATGTCCTGGCGCCGGGCTTGCGCGCCGTCATCTGCGGCTCGGCGGCGAGCGCCGCCTCGGCGCGCGCCGGCGCCTATTACGCCAACCCACAGAACCGTTTCTGGCGCACGCTCCGCGAGGTCGGGCTGACGCCGCGCGAGCTGGCGCCGACCGAGTTCCGACATCTGATCGACCACGGCGTCGGCCTGACCGATCTCGCCAAGGAGGAGTCGGGCGCCGACCGGACGCTTTCGCGATCAGCCTACGATGTCGATGGCTTGGCCGCGCGGATGGCGCCGCTGACGCCTGGCGCGCTGGCCTTCAACGGCAAGACACCGGCCAAGGCCTTCTTCGGCGAGGCTGGCTTGACGTATGGCCGGCAGGCGCATGGGCTCGGCGCGATCCCGGTCTTCGTGCTACCGTCGACCTCGCCCGCGGCGCGGCGTTATTGGGACATCGCGCCGTGGCACGAATTTGCGGATTTTGTCAAAGGAATCAAAGCCGAGCGATGAACGACGACGCGATCTTCACGCCCGGGCTGCTCGACGGCCGATGTGCCCTGATCACCGGTGGCGGCAGCGGCATCGGCCTGGCGGTCGCCCGCGAGCTGGGCGGCCTGGGCGCCCGCGTGGTGATCGCCGCGCGCGGCGCCGAACGGCTTGTCGCCGCAACGGAAAGCCTGCGCGCTGCCGGCATCGACGCCACGGCGCATGCCGTCAACATCCGCGACGAGTCGCAGGTCGCGGCGCTGTTCGACGCCATCGCCGACAGCCACGGCCTGCCCGATCTCCTGGTCAACAACGCCGGCGGCCAGTTCGCCGCCGACGCGCTCGACATCTCGGCCAACGGCTTCCGCGCCGTCGTCGACCTCAACCTCAACGGCACCTGGCATATGAGCTCGGCCTTCGCGCGGCGCGCCGTCGAGGCCGGCCGGGCCGGGCGCATCGTCAATATCGTGCTGGTCACCGCCGGTCCCAAGCCGGGCAACGCGCATGGCGCCGCGGCACGCGCCGGCATCATCCACCTGACCAAGACGCTGGCCTTCGAATGGGCGCGCCACGGCATTCTGGTCAACGCCATCGCACCGGGTACGATCGAGACCGAGGGGCTCGACCAGTACAACCCGGCAGACATCGACGCCGCGATCCGGCGCCTGCCGATCAAGCGTTTCGGCCGGCCGCGCGAGGTCGCGCTGATGGTCGCGTACCTGGCCTCGCCGGCCGGTGATTTCATCACCGGCGCAATGTTCGACGTCGACGGCGGCGCACACCTTGTCGGTCCGGCGCGCGAGGCATGAGCGTAGCGATCGAGGCCGTGCTGTTCGACAAGGACGGCACGCTGGTCGATTTCGAGAAGACCTGGACGCCGGCCTATCGGGCGGCCGCCGAGGAACTGGCGAGCGCGGCCGGCGCGCCCGGCCTCGGCGATCGCCTGCTGGCGCGCGCCGGTTACGACGGCGACACGCTCGATCCCGATTCGCTGCTCGTCTCGGGCACCAACGCGGAAATCGCGGCGCTGTGGTCGACCGAGCCCGAGCTCGCCGGCGTGGCCGGCGTCGCGGCACGCATCGACCGCGTCTTCAACGAACACGCGGCGCGCGCGCCGGCGGCGATCGACGACTTGGGCGGATTGCTGGCGCGCTTGCGCGGCCGCGGCCTCAAGCTCGGCATCGCGACCAACGATTCGACCGCCGCGGTGAGCGCATGGGTCGCAGCAGCTGGTTTCGGGTCAACGTTCGATTTCGTCACCGGCGCCGACGCCGGCTACGGCGGCAAGCCCGAACCGGGCATGGTGCACGCGTTCTGCTACGCGGTCGGCGTCGCGCCGGGCGCGGTGGCGCTGGTCGGCGATTCGGTGCACGACATGCGGACCGCGCGCGCCGCCGGCTGCGGCCTCGCAGTCGCCGTGCTGACCGGCGTCGCGGGGCACGATTGGCTGGCGCCCCACGCCGACGTCGTCATCGCCTCGATCGCCGAGCTCGAGGAGGTACTCGGCTGATCCATGGTATGACGCCCCACGCGACCTCCATGTCCAGCCCGCGATCGACATCCATGTCCAGCCCGCGACGATGACACCGGCGTCGATGCGGTATAAATTTAGTAAATTTTTACTAAAAATATTGAAAAATGAGAATCAAACGACTCCGGGGATCAGACGTCTCCGTCGAAGGGTCCGTGGTTGTTTTGCTGGCGGCCTGGAATGGGCGCCGGGATCGGGCGCGAGCGCGTGGCCTAGAAGACGCCGAGGCTCCAGGCGGCAGCCTCGAGGCCGCCGGCGAACAGCGCGGTGGCGCCGACCGCGGCGAGGCCGTATTGGCACCAGATGTCGAGGTCGTCCCACAGCCGCATCGGGCCATAGCCCTTGACCAGCGGCCGTCTCGGCGCCGGCGGCGCGCCGTAGCGCGTCGTCGTGACGGCGATGCCGCGGGCGTGCGCGCGGCGCCAGGCGGCGTTCATCAGCGCCGGCTGGTCGTCCCTGAACTTACGCTGCAGGCGGCGGACGACGCTGGGGTCGGGGCCCGCGACGCGCCGGATCGCGGCGGTCTTGCTCGATTTCTCGCCCGAGACGAGCAGATCGGCGATGCGCGCGAGCGTCGCCGCATCGTCGAGGCAACTGCCCACGGGCCGGCCGCGCGGTCGTTTGTCTTGCTCTACCATGTACCGTACTCCCCTTGATGAGCGCGAGGTTACGTTACGGATGGCATGAAGATACGCCGCCGCAAGCGGAAGTGAAGCGATTTAAAATCGCCGCCGGTTTCGCTCCGGCGACAATAATCCGCGGGCGGCCGCCTCGCCGCTACCGGTCACTGGATGCCGAGCATCTCCTTGGCCTTGGCCAGCGTCTTGACCGATTTGCTGTGCTTGCCCGATTTGTGCTGCTTCTCACCCTTTTCGCGCAGCGCCGCGACCTCGTCCTTCTTGTCCTGGCTGAGCGTCATGTCGGCGCCGCTGGCGAGCGCGACGTCGATACTCTTCATGTCGACCGGGCACTGCCCGGCGAGTGCCGGCGCGGCGAACAGCATCAGCGCGGCGGCGGCGGTCAGCGTCGTGAGTCTCATAGTCTTTTCCTCCCGAAGATTGTCAGCGATACAGCATAGGCCGCCGCGACCTCAAAGCAAATAGCGGCGGATCGTTGCCGCCATGGTCGCGGCGTCCAGGATCGGCGGCAGCAGCGTCAGGAACGCGCCGCCGGGGCCCATCAGGTAGACGTAAGTGCCGTGGCTCATGATGATGCGGCCGTCGGCGGCGCGCGCGATCGGCTGCGCCCGGACGCGGTAGGCCTTGGCCACGCGGTCGAGCTGATCGATGCTGCCGGTCAGCCCGATCAGCCGCGGATGGACCGCCGCGACGTAGGTCGCAATCGCCGCCGGCGTATCGTTCTCGGGATCGACGGTGATGAACAGCGGCTGTACCCGCGCGCCCGCCGCGCCGAGCCGGTCGAGCGCCTCGGCCATGCGCTGGAGCCCGACCGGACAAATGCCGTCGCACGACGTATAGCCGAAGAAGACCAGCATATAGCCGTCGCCGAAGTCGGCGTCTGTGCGCGGCGTTCCGGTGTGATCGACGAGCGCGAACGGGCCGCCGATCTCGAAGGGAAACGGCGTGTCGTCCTCGGTCGTCGTCGGCGCCACGGTCGCGCCTTGGCGTTCGGCGCCATGCGCCCAGACGCCGCCGGCGAACCCGAGAGCGAGCGCGGTCGTCAGCGCGGCGCGCGCGGTCAGTCGAAGGCGGCGCAACGCGCGCATCACTCCGCGAGGAACTTCTTGTCGGCCTCGAGGCCGAGGCCCAGGATGCCGTCGCGCGCGAGCCGCGCCTTGACCTCGGGGTCGTTGCGGAACCACTGCTTGGCCTGTTTGCTGTCCGCCGCGACGCCGTTGGCCTCGGCCCATTTGGGCGTGAAGCGGTTGGCGCGGCGCCACTTGCCGTCGGGCGCCTCGCGGACGAACTGCAGCGCGAAGATGGTCAGCCCGCGGTTGGTCGTGAGCAGCCCGTCGGCGGTAACGCGCTTGCCGCAGAAATCGGCCAGCTCGGCGGTCGCGCCGGCGAAGGCGACGAAGTTCTTGAAGACGGGCAAGAGCTTGCCGTCGTCGGTCACCAGGCCAAGCTGGCGCGCACCGCCGCCGCAGTCGGCCGGGCAATCGCCGGTCAGTTCGCACAACAGGTCGACGACCGTGGCGTCGAAGCGCGTCGTCTGCTCTTCGATCAGGCCCCATGACTCGGCCGCCAGCGCCAGGGCCGGCGCCAGCAGCAACGATGCCGCGAGGGCGGCGCGGACGATGCGTTTCATGGCGCTACTTCCCGAACGGCTGGATGCCGTAGTCTTCATGGGTCTGGTTGACGATGCCCTCGTCGGTGATGACGCGGTCGACGAGCAGGTATCTCATGCCGTCGCGCAGATAGAGATCGCCGTCGACGCGGACCCTATGCGACTGGATATCGAGCACCTTCGGATTGGCCACGCTGGTCGTGTCGTCGCCCAACTTGAGCACCAGGTAGACCTCGCCGTCGTCGCCCAGGATGCCGACCGGGATGCCGCCGGCCGCGCACCACAGCGCGCATTGGTGATGCGCCGTCCCCTCGGGGTACATGATCTCGGAGATGTAGCACCAGGAATCGATGACCTCGCCGGTCACCTCGACGCGTTGCGGCGCCGCAGCCTGGGCCACCGTCGTCCACAGGGCCGCGGCCGCCGCGACCATCGTGGCCGTCGCCCACGCGTGTCTCTTCATGAACCGTCCTCCCACAGATGCACCCCGATTCGGATGCGAACGCTTCTCGATGGGCCCGAGTCATACCACCATTCGCGGCGGCTCTTGAAGTGGCTCGCGCAAACGTGACATCGCGGCGCCAAATGTGAAATCGCGGTTGCAATCGTCGGAGCCGCTTGGGAACATGCCCGCCTTATCGCGCCGTCAGTCAGGGAGGGACTACCATGGACGTTCGCGCCGCCGTCGCGCACAAGGCCGGAGAGCCGCTCAGCATCGAAACCGTCCAGCTCGACGGGCCGAAGGCCGGCGAGGTGCTGGTCGAGGTCAAGGCCACCGGCATCTGCCACACCGACGCGTTCACACTGTCGGGCGGCGACCCGGAAGGCCTGTTCCCTTCGATCCTGGGCCACGAGGGCGCCGGCGTCGTCGTCGAAATCGGGCCCGAGGTGTCGAGCGTCAAGCCGGGCGATCACGTCATTCCGCTCTATACGCCCGAGTGCCGGCAGTGCGAATACTGCGTGTCGGGCCGGACCAACCTGTGCCAGGCGATCCGCGTCACGCAGGGCCAGGGCGTCATGCCCGACGGCACCAGCCGCTTCTCGCTCGGCGGCGAAAAGCTATACCACTACATGGGCACCTCGACTTTCGCCAACTACACGGTGCTGCCCGAGATCGCGCTCGCCAAGATCCGCGAGGACGCGCCGTTCGACAAGGTCTGCTACATCGGCTGTGGCGTGACCACCGGCCTCGGCGCGGTGATCAACACGGCCAAGGTCGCGCCTGGCGACAATGTCGTGATCTTCGGCCTCGGCGGTATCGGCCTGAACGTCGTCCAGGGCGCGCGGCTGGTTGGCGCCGACATGATCGTCGGCGTCGATCTCAATCCCAAGCGCCAGGCGTTGGCCGAGACGTTCGGCATGACCCACTTCGTCAACCCGACCGAGGTCGAGGACGATCTGGTGGCTCATCTGGTCGAGCTGACGGGCGGCGGCGCCGACCATTCCTTCGAGTGCATCGGCAACGTCGACGTCATGCGTCAGGCGCTCGAATGTTGCCACAAGGGCTGGGGCGAGAGCACCATCATCGGCGTCGCCGGCGCCGGCCAGGAGATCGCGACCAGGCCCTTCCAGCTGGTCACCGGCCGGGTCTGGCGCGGCACCGCGTTCGGCGGCGCCAAGGGACGCACCGACGTGCCGCGCATCGTCGATTGGTACATGGACGGCAAGATCAACATCGACGACCTGATCACCCACACCATGCCCTTGGACGACATAAACGACGCCTTCGACCTGATGCACGCCGGCGAATCGATCAGGAGCGTGGTATTGTACGACTGAACCTTGACGGTTAATTTGATCCAATGAACTAGCGAGGAGGAGGGGATGGCTCATAAGTACGCTGGAGGATGCGACCACATACACACCCACTCGGACAACGATCCGATCGACAATCACACCTGCCACTGCTCTGTCTGTAAGCGTGTCACCGGTCAGGATACGACCCACGTCGTATTCTTCAATCACGGCGATTTGGTGGTCGATAACGCTGACAGCTTGAACCGCCAACCCTTCAACGATCAAAACCCGAATGGGCCATTGGAGCTGTGCACTTGTGCAAGCTGCGGCACGCCAATCATGCTCGATGACAAAGAGGGGCGAATTCGGGCGATCGTGCCAAACCTTATGGGTTACGACCCAAACAGCCTGCCGGCGACCTATCATGCCTTTTATGATCCGGCCAGTGGTGCCCCGGCGCCGAATGACGGCCGTCCTGTCCATGAAGGGTTGCGACCTGAATTTGTCTGGCCAGAGTCAGCATAAAGAGCGCTTCTCTGATGGAAACACTCCAACCGCCCCGCACCGGCATACTGGTGTGGGACGGTTTCTTCGCCTGGACCTATCACGCTGGCGAATCGATCAGGAGCGTGGTGATCTACTAACCCAGGGCGCCGTGGACCTCGAACTCGTCAGCTTCAAGCTCTGCCCGTTCGTCCAGCGCTCGGTCATCACGCTGAAGCGCAAGGCCGCGCCGTATTCGATCCGCTACGTCGACCTGGCCGACCCGCCCGACTGGTTCCTCGCCCTGTCGCCGGCCAGGAAGGTGCCGCTGCTCGTCGTCGACGGCACGGACGTGGTGTTCGAGTCCGCCGTCATCAACGAGTTCGTCGACGAGGTGACGCCGGGTTGACTGCATCCCGAGGACCCGCTCGCCCGCGCGCTGAACCGAAGCTGGATCGAGTTCGGCGCGGGCGCGCTCACCGAGACGCTCCACATGACCACGGCCGAGGACGCCAACGGCTTCGCCGCGGTGGTTGCGCGCTTTAACGCCACGCTGGCCGCGGTCGAGACGGCGTTCGGCGACGGCCCGTTCTTCAACGGCGCGGATTTCTCGCTGGTCGACGCGGCCTATGCGCCGATCTTCATGCGCGCGCACTACATCGGCCGCCACGCGTCCGTGCTCGACGCCGCCGCGCTGCCCAAGCTCGCCGCCTGGGGCGCGCGTCTGCTCGCGCTCGACGCGGTGGCGCGATCGGTGGTGCCCGACTTCGCCGTGCTCTACGACGACCTCATCCGCCGCCGCCATGGCTACCTGGCGACACTACTGCCCGGCCGCGACGCGCTCGATCCCGCCGGGATGAGCCGCTATTGACCCTTTTGCGCGGCCAGCCGGTCGGCGATCAGCGAGAGCTGTTCGTGCATGATCACCATGCCGTTGAGCGAGGTGATGTTGTTCGGGTTGTCCTTGGTCGGCACGATGCACACGACGTCGCCGCCGATCACCTCGAGGCCGCGCAGCCCGTCGAGGATGGCGAGCACTTCTTCCATGATGAAGCCGGTGCCGTCGGGCTGGATGTTGGCCGCCGCCGGCGCCACGGTCGGGTCGAGGGCGTCCATGTCGAAGGTGATGTAGACCGGCGCGTCGCCGACCTGCTCGCGGATTATCTCGATCGTCCGCTCGACGCCGAGGGTCCGGTATTCCTGCATCTCGATGACGCGGTAGCCGATGTCATAGCTGGCGTCGCGGTAATCGAGCGAGGCGGTATTGCCGCGGATGCCGATCTGCACGCTGCGCGTCGGTAAGCGTTCGTTCAGGCCGTGGAATCAGCGCGGGCGTTTCCATTCGCCCCGGCCGATTTTAGCGATTGAGGGTGCGTTTCCAATCCCGTCGCAGGGGCCGGAGCCAGACATCCTTTTTAGGCTTGTCGGACTGCCTGTCCCGGTCGTAGCGCCCGCGCCCCTGGGTGGTCCCGACGCGGGTCCAGCCGGAGGCCCTGTAAACGGCGCCGGTGTAGCGCGGGGTCTCGACGAAGGTCTCGATGAGCACGGGCGTGGTGTTGTAGCGCTCGGTCCAGTCATCGGGCAGGCGCCGGCGGATGATGGCCAGGATGTGCGAACCCAGGTTGGGGATATTGATCCAGGGCAGGATCAGGAATCTCGGGTTGTCGACCACGAAGGGAAGGTTCTTCTCGCGCAGTTGCCGTGTCCATCCGATGAAGTTGTCGCGCGGGGCGAGCTTCCACGCGGCGGTGGAGAAGCCGAGCATGGCGAGCGGCCAGCCGTCGCGGTCGTGGACGGCGTAGCGCATCTGGGCGCCGACCAGGGTCTTGTATCCGAGATAGTGGTAGCGGGCGACGAACTCGTTCCAGAGCTTGCTCTCCCGGGTGCCGCGCACGACGGGGCGCAGGTCGAGCGGACGGACCTCGTCGAGGGTCGTCGGGGCCGGGAACAGCGGCGCTTCGGTGTCCGGCCCGAAGACGATCGGCCCGGGCCGGTTCTGCCGTCCCTGCGGCGCCGGCAGGGCGATCAGGCCGTCCCTGTGCATGGCCAGCATGGCGACCCTGGCCATCATGTCCTTGAGGCCGCCGTCGGGCTTGAACCAGCCGATGCGCCGGCAGAACTCCTTCGACAGCATATGGCGGTTCAACGGCGGCGGCCCGGCGATCAGCGCGCGCAGCAGCGCCATTTCCCCGGCGGTGAAGTCGCGGCCGTAATAACGGCACTCGATCGCGCCGGTCACGCCGGCGCCATGAGTTCGCGCCTGCGCTCCTCGCTCATCGACCATGGCAGCCACGGCGACAGGTCGTCCGGCGGTTTGCGATCGTTCTCCGCGCACGCTGCGAGCCACGTGTCCAGCCAGCTCAGGATGTCGATGCCATTCATCGAGAGCGTGCCCACCACCGAGTACATGATCGCCGTGAACCTGGCGCCGTCCTCGCTGTCGGAACCGAACGACAGCCGTCGCCCTATGGCCGGACCTCGTAACAATCTTTCGGCGCGATTGTTATCCAGAGGCACCTGCGGGCGGTCGACGAACACGCTCAGCCCTTCGCGATGGTTCAGCAGCGAGCGCAGCGCCCTGCCCTGGCGCGCCTGGTCCGGCAGGCCGGCCAACTCCCGGGCGGCCTCCGCGAACAGGCCGTCGAGCGCCGCCTTCAACGCGCCCTGCGCCGCGTCGAACGCCGGCGTCTGGCGCTTGATCACGGGGTCGTAATGAGCCAACCTCGCCTCGTTCAGGCGGTAGACCGACGCGATCCGCTCGATCCATCCCTGGCACCAGTCCGTCAGTCTCACCTGGCCGGCCGCGCACTCGACAAAATCGCGGCGCATATGGGACCAACAGAATGCAAGGGTCACTTTGCCCTCGCGAAGGCGAGCGAGTCGCTTGTAGGCGCTATAGCGATCGCAGACGATGACCGTGTCGAGGAGAGCGTCGCCGAACAGCTTCTGCGCCGCCTCGGCGCTGCGCGAGGGGTCGATATGGAAAGAGACCGCGTCATTGCTGACCGAGACCCACAGCCAGGCGCGGCTCGAGCGGTCTTCCCCGCGAAGTTCCTGGACGCGCCAGCTGGTCTCGTCGGCATGGCGCAGCGCCGCCTTGTTCTGGTGCGCAAGGATCGCCTCGGCCAGCGGCTCGAGCAGCGGCACGAACCGCTTCAGGCTGTCGGCCAGCGTCCCCGGCGAGACCGTCAGCCCTTGGGCGGACATCCACGCGGCAACGCGGTGCACGGGGCGGAAGCAGGCACAGTGCTCGAACAGGAAGCGTGCCCAGAAGCTGGTCCCGTAGAGCGTCCTGGGGAACAGCCGCGGCACCGGGGGCGCCGACACTTCCATGGGCGACGACGCGCACTCGCAGGTCCGGCGCCAGCGCGGACGGCGGATCACGCGCTTGTAGGCCTTGACCTCGATCTCGACGAGGGTGGATTCCTCGGCGCCGTTCGGCGCATAGGGCTGCCCGCACCGGCCGCAGACGCACGCATCCGGCGGCGGGTTGTGCTCTTCGGTGCGCTCATCGAGCCCGGGCCGCTGGGTGCGGCCGTGGCCGGGCGCGCCGCGCTGCTGGCCGCGCTTGTGTTCCGAGCCCGGCTTGTCCTGCTGCTCGCTCTTGCGGCCGTAGAGCGCCCTCGACAGCACCGCCCCGGTCGCACGAAGCCTCTCAAGCTGGACTTCCAGCGTCTCGATCCGGTTCCGCGACGTCTTCGCGCCCTTGCGCAGGCGGGCGTTCTCCCGGGACAGCGACTTGATCGTAGCCTTCTGGCGCCGCGACCTTCGCAGAGCCCTGCGGAGATCGGCGTCTGCAACGGACAGCGACTTCGACAACGTCTTCCTGACCGCTCGAAGCCCGGCAAGCTCGGCCTCGAGTGCCTTCCTGATCGCGCGAAGCTTGGCAGGCTGAACCTCCAGCGCCGCTTTCCGGGTCTCCAACTTCCGCATGGTCCTGCGCAGACGGCCGTTGTCCTTGCGCAGCGCCTCGATCGTCGTCTTCTGGCGCCGCGATCGCCTCAACGCCGCGCGCAGTTGAGCAGCCTCGTCGGACGGCAGCTTCGACAGCGTCGCCCCGGCCGCCCGAAGCTTGGCGAGCCGGGCCTTCAACTTCTCCTTACCGGCTTTGGACACCTCCAGGGCATGGCGCAGCCAGAAAACCTCGTCGGACAGCGACCGGGCGCGGGCCTCGGCGTCGCCCAGTATCCTCACCTCCCGGTGGAGCCGAAGGGACTCGCTGGACAGCTTCTTCGCGGTCTCCCTGATGCGCTCCGTCCTCTCCTTCTCCTGGTCGAGGCGCGTGTTCAGCCGGGCGTTCTCCTTGTCCCGCCGGACCACCTCCTTGTCGAGCCGGCGGAGTTCCGTGCGAAGCGACCTGACGGTCTCCTTCTGGTCCGGGGAAGGCTCCAGGACGGTGCGCCGCCGGGGCGGAGCGGGCCACGGCCCGGTCGCGCCCTCACGGGCCTTCGATGCCGCCAGGGCCTTGCGCAGCCGGGCGTTCTCCTTGCGCAGCGCCCCGGCCGTATCGAAGGCCGACGCGATGCCGGCTTCAGAAAGGAGCGTCTCCAGGCGCGCCACTTCCGCCTGCAAGGACGGCACGTCCCTTGCCGTGCGGCGGGCTTCCTTCGTCTCTTCGACGGCCTCACTCAGCCTGCGCCGGCAGGCCTTGAACCGAGACTTCCACGAACCGCCATCGCTGCGGGCGGCCACTTCCGCCCAGCGCAGCTCTTCCGCCCGCGCTTCGGCCGCGTCCGCCCGCGCCCGTTCCCGCTCACACTGTGACCGCCAGTCGCGCGGCGCGTGCTCCGGCACCGACACGGGGGACAACCGGACCCCGCCATTACCCTCGACCAGCGTCAGGTTGGTGCCAAAATCCTCGTCCAGAACCACCATGCGCACGACGATAGCGCATGGCAAATCGCGTTACCAGCAGAAAGACAGCACCTTGTGGGGCCTCGCCTCAACGTGGGAGATGCGCTTGACGGGACCCATTCCACGGCCTGAACGAACGCTTACGCGCGTCGCGTCGACGTTGCCCTCGCGCGCCAGATAGGCGGCCCAGTGCGCCGCCGAGCGGACCGAGCCGAGCCAATGCGGCATCTGCTCGTAAGCATCGGTATGGGCGTCGAAATGGACCAGCGCGGCGGGCCGGCCGCCGGTGATGTTGGCGTTCGGGCCGGCGATCGCCTTGAGGATCGGGCCGGTGATCGAATGGTCGCCGCCGATCGAGACGGGTAGCGTGCCGGCGGTGTCGAGCCGTTTGTAGAACGCCTCGATATGCTCGACCGAGATGTCGTTGACCATCGCCTCGGGCAGCGGCACGTCGCCCATGTCGTTGATCCGGCAAACGTCCCAGGGCACGACCCGGAAGTTGTTGTGGGCGCGCCGGTAGAAACCCGAGACGTGGCGCATGGCGCGCGGCGCCAGGTGCTGGTCGCGCTCGGTCGAGCCGTTGCCGGAGCTGTGCGGCACGCCGACCAGCGCGATGTCGCAGTTGGCCGGGTCCTCGTCATGCGGGCAGCGGAACAGGGTCGGCACGCCCCACCAATACCAACTGCCGACCGATTTCCGCGCCTTCGCGAACCATTCGTCGTCGTAACGGTCTTCTGTCAACATCTTCGCCTCCCTGGGTTTGGGCATTGCATCGAAGCCTAGAGCGGGCGGCGCGCCGAGTCATCGGCGTTTGTGCTGCGGCGTCAGTGACCGCCCGATCCGGGTCTTGTCGGTCGGAAGAAGAACACCGTCGGTATCAGCGCCGCAGTGGCGATGGCGAGCAGCACGAACGAGTTGTTGTAGGCGATCATCGCCGCCTGGCGGGTGACCTCGTGATCGAGCGCGGCCAGCGCGCCGGCCTCGGCGAGGTCCCAGATTTCGGCAACCGATGGGTATTGGAACAGCTCGTTGAACGGATTGACGTGCTCGACGAGCATCTCATGGGTTGCCTGGGTCTGGCGCGTGTGGATCGCGATGACGCCGGCGACGCCGACCGCGCTGCCGATGTCGAATTGCAGATAGAAGATCGCGTAGCCCTCGGCCTGGAGGCGTTTGTCGAGCGTACCGAGCGCCAGCGCGCTGACCGGCACCCACATCATGCCCGACGCGATGCCCTGGATGAGGTTGGGCCAAATGACTTCCCACGGGCGCACATCGACGTTCCAGTGCGCCATCTCCCAGCCGGTAAAGACGGTCGCCACGAGCGTCCAAAAGATCACCGTGCGCGGGTCGACCCGATGCTCGATCTGGCCGATAAGCAGCAGCCCGACGATGACGCCGATGCCGCGCGGGATCAGCATGAAGCCAGCCTGGGTCGCCGGATAGCCGGCGAGCTGCTCGAGCAACAGCGGCAACAGGATGTTGGGCAGGATGATGATCGCGCCGAATATCAGCAGGAAGAACAGGCTGAGCACGTAGTTGAAGTTGCGAAACAGCGCGCGGTCGATGAACGGCCGCTCGGCGGTTATCGTGTTGACGGCAAACAGGTAGAAGGCGATGCCGGCGATCAGGGCCTCGGCGATCACCTCGGGCGATTCGAACCAGTCGAGCCGCTGGCCGCGGCCGAGCGCAAGCTGGGCCGCGGCGATGCCGATCATCAGCGTCGCGAAACCGAACCAGTCGAGCCGGCGCTTCGGGTCGTTGGGAATCTCGGGGATGAAGATCCAGGCGGCGATGAACGAGACGATGCCGACCGGGATGGTGATATAGAACATCCACGGCCAGCCGTATTGCTCGATCAGCCAGCCGCCGGCGACCGGGCCGAACGCGCCGCCGGCGACGATCGCGATCGCCCAGATCGAGGTCGCCTTGCCGTGCCGTTCGGGCGGGAAGGCGTCGACCGTGATCGCCTGGCCGAGCGGGATCAGCGGCGCGCCGAGGACGCCCTGGATGAAACGCCAGAAGACCATCTCTTCGAGCGAGGTCGCCATGCCGCAACCCAGCAGCGTCAGGGTGTAGCCGGCCAGGGAGAGCATGAACACCCGCTTGCGGCCGAGGCGCGCGGTGACCCAGCCGACGCTGCCCATCATCATCGCCGAGCCGATCATGAAGGCGGTCATCACCCAGGCGATCTGGTCGGGCGTCGCCGAGAAGGTGCCCTGCATGTGCGGCAGGCCGACGCCGACGACGGTCCAGGTGAAGTCGTAGGCCGCGGTGCCGATGGTCGCCGCGACGACCAGCACCGCCCGGTTGAGACCGGTCGGCAACGCTTGCGCAGTCGCGTCGGTCATAGCGCGTCGAGGGCGTCCGCCAGCGCGTTCTTGATCATCGCCTTGATGTCGCGCTCACGCTCGGTGTCGATCGAGACGGTCACGGTCATGCCGGCCCTGAGCCGCGCGGTATCGTGGCGCGCGTCGAGCTTGAGGCGCACCGGCACGCGCTGCACCACCTTGACCCAGTTGCCGGTCGCATTCTGCGGCGGCAACAGCGAGAACACGGCGCCGGTCGCCGGGCTGATGCTGTCGACCGTCGCGTCGAACACCTCGTCCGGGTAGGCGTCGACCACAGCGGTCGCCTTTTGGCCGACCTCGATGTGGGTGAGGTGGACCTCCTTGAGGTTGACCTCGATCCACGGGTCGCCGGTCGCGATCAGCGCGAACACCAGGTCGCCGGCCTCGACGTATTCGCCGGTCTCGAGCCCGACCGCGCTCAACACGCCGGCGACCGGCGCATAGGCCGCGGTGTGCGCCAGATCGAGCGCCGCGCGGTCGCGCCGCGCCTTGGCCTGCAAATACAGCGGGTGGCGCTCGATCGGCGCGTCGAGTTTGCCGCCCAGCTCGGCGAGCACCATGCGGTTCTGCTCGCGCAGCACCTCGATCTGTTGGCGCGACATTTCGAGATCGTGCAGCGCCGCGTCGAACTTGGCGCGCGAGCCGGTTCCCTTGGACTGGAGTTGCTCCTGGCGTTCGTACTCGACGACGAGGTAGCGCGTGCGCTCGCCGGCGGCGGCGATCTCGCGTTGGCCTTGGCGGTATTGCGCGCGCATCGACGTGATGCGCTGGCGCACGATGGTCAGCTCGGCGTCGGCCGCGGCGAGCGAAATCTCGTAGGGCTCGGTGTCGAGCTGAAACAAGAGCTGGCCTTCCTCGACCTGCTGGTTGTCGGCGACCAGCACCCGGACGACGCGGCCGTCGATGTCGGGGCTGATGTTGACGATGCCGGCCTTCACATAGGCGTTCTCGGCAGTCACGTAACGCCCGCCGGTGGCGTAGAAATAACCGGCCGCCGCGATCGTCGCGACCGGCACGGCGAGCAGGAAGAAGCCGCGGAGGACGAATCGCCCGAAGCCGCCCCGCTTGCGCGTCGGCTCGCTCGGCGCCGGCTCGGGCGTCTCCGGCGCCTCGACCGGCGAGGCCCCCGGAAGGTCAACGATGGTCACGGGGAACCATCAAACGAAATTCATCCATCCTCGACCAATAAGACCATTTCCGGCGTTTGACAAACGATCAAGATTCATGGGATAGATTAGTTGAATTCATGCATAGGCGGTCATGACCGGAACCCTGCCTTCGCCCATCGCGCTGCGCGCCTTCGAGGCCGCCGCCAGGCATCTGAGCTTCACCCGCGCGGCCGCCGAGCTCAACGTCACCCAGGCGGCGATCAGCCACCAGATCAAGGCGCTCGAAACCGAGCTTGGCGTCCGCCTGTTCCTGCGCCTGACGCGTCGGCTCGCGCTGACCGAGGACGGCACGGCGCTGGCCGCCGCGGTCGGCGACGCCTTCGAGCGCATCACGGCGGCCGCCGGGCGGCTGCGCGCCGAGGGCGGAACGGGCCGGCTGACGGTCAGCGTCGGCCCCTATTTCTCGGCCGCCTGGCTGTCGCTCCGTATCGGCCGCTTCTGGCGGCGCTATCCCAACATCCAGCTTCACCTGCACCACACCATGGAGTCGGCCGATTTTCGCAAGTCCGAGATCGATCTGGCGGTCGATTGGGGCTGGGGCGCGGTCGATTGGCCCGGGCTCGATGCCGAGCTGTTCATGCGCCTGCACGTGACACCGGTGTGCAGCCTGGCGCTGCTCGACGGCCCCCATCCCCTGCGCGAACCGCGCGACCTCGGCCGTCACACGCTGTTGCACGAGGCCGATCATCAGGGCTGGGCGCTGTGGCTCGCGGCGGCCGGCGCGACCGGCGTCGACGCCGAGGCCGGCCCGGTAATCGACGACCACAACGTCTTGGTGCATGCCGCCATGGAGGGCCAGGGCGTCGCGCTCGCCGAGGCGAGCTTCATCGGCGACGACGTCGCCGCCGGCCGCCTGGCGCGGCCCTTCGGCCTCGCCGTCGATATCGACGCCGCCTACTACATCGTCTGCCCGCCGGGCGCCCTCGAGCGTCCCAAGGTGCGCGCCTTCCGGGACTGGCTGTTCGAGGAAGCCGCCGTCCACCGCGCCGCCGCCGCCGCCGACGCGGCGTGACCTTGACGCGAGGCCGTGTTTTTCCCATATATGGCGGGCCGGCGCCCTGAACGGGCCGGCGCAGATTGGGGCGCCCCTCGGGGGCCCGCATCGTCGCTCGCTCAGCCATGAGGAGGATACGACGTGACGCGACTCTCGCTCTTCGACTCGCCACTTCTGCTCGGCTTCGAGCGCTTCGAGCGCATTATCGACCTCGCCTCGAAGGCGTCGGCCGAGGGCTACCCGCCCTACAACATCGAGCAGATCGGCGACGACCGTCTGCGCATTACCGTCGCGCTCGCCGGCTTCACCGCCGACGATCTCGCCATCACGGTCGAGGACAACCAGCTGGTGATCCGCGGCAAGCAGACCGACGACGCCGAGCGCAGCTACCTGCACCGCGGCATCGCGGCGCGCCAGTTCCAGCGCAGCTTCGTGCTCGCCGAGGGCATCGAGGTGGCCGGCGCCGCGCTCGACAACGGCCTGCTGCACATCGACCTGGCGCGCCCCGAGCCCGAGACCAGGGTGCGCCGGATCGAGATCGAGACGATGGGCGCCGGCAGCCGCGCGCTGCCGACCGGCGGCGGCAAGGCCGCCGCGGGCGAATAGCCGGAACCAGCCAGAAACGAGAACCAGGAGGACCATAACCATGGACGACCACACGCCCATCGCCGACGGTGCATCCGCGATCGACTCATGGTTCGACTTCGATCTGCCGAACCGCGCCTATATCGGCCGCGTCGAGATCGACGGCGAGGCCGGCTACGCGATCCGCGACGCCGAGGGCACCGTGCTCGCGGTGCTCGCCGAACGCGACATCGCCTTCGCCGTGGCGCGCCAGCACGACCTCGACCCGGTCAGCATGCACTGACGTTCATCGGCGGCCCGGTCGCGCCGCCACGTTCAACGCCCTAGCCCGGAATTCTGACCATGGACGGTCGCGGCACGGCGGATATCGGATGACGGGCTAGGAAAGCTGCGCGGATAATCAAGGGGACGTGATACTTAATTCAAACCGATTAAGTATACTGTCACCATATAATTAGGTATCACGTCCCCTTAATTTCTTAATTGCTTAATTGGATCCGTCGCTCTTTGCGCGGCTGATCATGGTGAGAAGTTCGGGCTAGACCGGCAGCCGAACGACGAATCGAGCGCCTGCGGTCTGTCCGCCGTCATCGCCGCGGTTCTCGGCGAAGATCACGCCGTCATGCGCTTCGACGATCCGCTTCGAGATGCTCAGGCCCAGGCCCGAATGGATGCCGAAGGTCTCGCCCGGCGGCCGTTCGGTATAGAAGCGCTCGAAGATCGCCTCGAGCTGGCCTTCGGGGAGGCCGGGGCCGTCGTCCTCGACGGTGACCTCGACGACGGCGGTTCCGCCGACCTCGTGACGCCGCGCGGCGAGGCGAATGACGCCGCCCGGCGGGCTGAACGAGCGTGCGTTGCTGATCAGGTTCTCGAACAGTTGCGCGATGCGCCGCTCGTCGCCCTCGACGATCAGCGCGCCGTCGTCGCCTGGTGCGAGTTCGACGGCCGGATCGCCCGGCTTGGCGGTTTCGCGATGGACCTCGACCAGGGCGGCCATCATGTGGCCGATGTCGACCGGCGCGATCTCGGCACGCGCCAGCTCGGCATCGAGGCGCGAGGCGTCCGAGATGTCGCTGATCAGCCGGTCGAGCCGGCGGACGTCATCGCGCATGATCGCCAGCAGCTTCTGCCGTCGCTCGGGGTCCTCGAGGCGCGCCAGCGATTCGAGCGCGCTGGTCATCGAGGTCAGCGGGTTCTTGATCTCATGGGCGACGTCGGCGGCGAAGCGCTCGATCTCGACGAGGCGGTCGGACAGCTCGCGCGTCATGTCGGCCAGCGAGCGCGACAGATCGCCGATCTCGTCGCCGCGCGCCGAGAAGTCGGGGATTCTGTCGGCGCCGCCGTGGCCGTGGCGCACCGCCTCGGCGGCCTCGGCCAGGCGGTGAATCGGGCGCGCGATGGTGCCGGCGAGATAAAGCGACAGGAGAACGGTGATGCCCAGGCCGACCGCGAACAGCTCGAGGATCGCGATGCGCACCTCGCGCAGGCTTTCCTCGACGTCGGCGATCGCCGTCGACAGCAACAGCGCGCCCTGGACCAGCTTGAAGCGCTGCACCGGCACGGCGACGATGAGCTGCACGCCGAGCTCGCCGCCGTCGCGCAGTGACCAGGCGCCGTCGCCGGCCAGCGCCTGGCGGACCTCGCGATAGTCGTCGGCGCTCTGGTTCTCGGCCTCGACATAGCGCTCGAGCGCCTCGCGCGGCGGCAACCGCTCGAAGATCCATTCGTAGACCGCCTCGATGCGGCGCAGCGTCGGGCCGTCGTCGGGCGGCGGCAGCGCTTCGGCCTGCACCTCGCCGCCGGTGACCGTCAACTGCCGGCTATCGGCGACCAAGCGGCCGTTGGCCGCGAACAGCCGGGCGCGCCGGCCGGTCGGCAGGACGAGGCGGATGAGCAACTGGCGCGCCGCGTCGACGTCGATGACGTAGACACCCTCGGCGTCGCCGACGACGACGGTCTCGCCGAGCGCCGCGGCGATGATCTTGCCCTGGGTGGCGAGCGCGGCGGCCTTGGCGTCGATCAGACCCTGGCGGTAGTCGTCGAGATAAAGCAAGCCGACGACGACGATGCCGAGCGCCGCCACGTTGATCGCGAGGATGCGCCGGGTCAGCGACGAGAATGGCCCGCGGCGCACCCGCCGCGGCGGCCGATGGGCGTCACGCCGGGCGCCGTCCCGGCCCGTCTGTGCGCCACGCGCCGGCGACCTGTTCATGTGTCCTTGTAGCGGTACCCGACCCCGTACAGCGTCTCGATCTGGGCGAAATTCTCGTCGATGGCCCTGAACTTCTTGCGTAGGCGCTTGATGTGGCTGTCGATCGTGCGGTCGTCGACATAGACGTTGTCGTCGTAGGTCGCGTCCATCAGCTGATCGCGGCTGCGCACGTGGCCGGGCCGCGAGGCCAGCGACTTTAGGATCAGGAACTCGGTCACGGTCAGCGTGACCGGTTGGTCGCACCAGGTACACAGGTGGCGCGATGGTTCGAGCACCAGGTCGCCGCGCACCATGGTTGCCTCGCGGTCGCGGTCGTCGTCGGCTCGGCTCGTGTCGGCGCGACGAAGCACGGCGCGGATGCGCTCGACCAGGAGGCGCTGGGAGAACGGTTTGCGGATGTAGTCGTCGGCGCCCATCTTGAAGCCGACCACCTCGTCGATGTCCTCGTCCTTCGAGGTCAGGAAGATGACCGGCACGTCGGATTGCCGGCGCAGGCGGCCCAACAGCTCGATGCCGTCCATGCGCGGCATCTTGATATCGAGCACGACGAGGTCGACCGGGCGCTGCGCGAGGCCGCGCAGCGCGCCTTCGCTGTCGGCATAGGTCTTGACGCGGAAGCCTTCGGCCTCGAGCGCCATGGCGACCGTGGTGAGGATGTTCTGGTCGTCGTCGACCAAGGCGATGGTATAGCTCACGGCGCCAATACTACCTGTGCGGCGGGCGATTTTCCATCGCGCCGCGCAATGTTGACGCCCGCCACGACGCGCTCGTAGAGTGGCCCGTTCCGAACCGCCGAGAGCCCCGCGCCGTGACCCGCGATTTCACCGCCGCCGACGCCCGCGCGCTGATGCGCGTTGCCGACACAGCGACACTCGCGACCGCCGGGCGCGACCCGGCCGGCTGGCCCTATGCGTCGCTGGTGTTGGTCGCGCTCGACCACGATGCGTCACCGATCCTGCTGCTCTCCGACCTCGCCGAGCACAGCAAGAACGCGGCCGGCGACGATCGCGTCTCGCTGTTGTTCGATGGCACCGCCGGCCTCGCCGAGCGGCTGACCGGACCGCGCCTCAGTGTCCAGGGGCGCCTCGCGAAGACCGCCGAGCCGCGCCACCGCGCGCGCTTCCTGGCGCGTCACGCGTCGGCCGCGCAATACGCCGATTTCGCTGATTTCCACGTCTACCGCGTCGCGCTCGAGGGCGCGCATGTGGTCGCCGGCTTCGGGCGCATCCACGCGATCGCCGCCGACGATCTGCGCTATGACGCGCCCGCCGCGCTCGCCGCGGCCGAGGCCGACATCGTCGCGCATATGAACGGCGACCACGCCGACGCGGTGGCGCTCTATGCGCGCGAGCTCTGCGGCCTCGCGGGCGACGGCGCGGCGCTCGTCGGCGTCGACCCCGAGGGCTGCGACCTGCGCGTCGGCGCGCGTCTCGCGCGCCTCGCCTTCGAGGCGCCTGTCGCCGACGCTCAAGACGCGCGTCAGGCGCTGATCGCGCTCGTCCAACGCGCGCGGCAGCGGGCCGCCGCGCAGTCCGCCCGACAGTGACGGCGAAAATCTGCGCGTCCGGGCGCGATCAGGCCAGACCATCCTTGCGTCACCTTTTGAAATTTGGTGAACTGGCGAGCAATCGCGCGGGCGCCGGGGGCGGTCGGACTTGGGCGTCGAAGAGAACGGAATTTCAGGGGGGGGGGGGGGGGGGGGGCCGATGCGAACGCCCGGACCGATTATCGGTAGTTACGGATTAGAGAACCACGGCCTGCGCAACCTGGCGGCGGCGCATTGGAACTACACCACCGCGGGCCTCTACGAGGAAGCGATCCGGCGCAACGAGGGGCAGATGGCCCACGGCGGCGCGCTGGTCGTACTGACCGGCAAACACACCGGCCGCTCGGCCAACGACAAATTCATCGTCGAGGAGCCATCGAGCGCCGACAATATCTGGTGGGGCGCGGTCAACAAGCCGCTCTCGATGGAGCGCTACGCCGCGCTCAAGCAGCGCATGGTGGCCTATCTGCAGGGTCGCGAGGTGTTCGTCCAGGACTGCTTCGCCGGCGCCGATACGCGCCATCGCCTGGCTGTGCGCGTGGTTACCGAGCACGCCTGGCACAACCTGTTCGCGCGCAACATGTTCATCATCCCCGAGCGCGCCGACTTGCTCGAGTTCGAGCCCGGCCTGACGGTAATCCAGGCGCCCGACTTCCTGGCCGACCCGGGGCGCGACGGCACCAACAGCCCGGTCTTCGTCATCGTCAACTTCGCCGAGCGCGAGGTGCTGATCGGCGGCACGTCGTATGCCGGCGAGATCAAGAAGTCGGTCTTCTCGGTACTCAACTACCTGTTGCCCGCCGCCTCGGTGCTGCCGACGCACTCGTCGGTCAACGTCGGTCCAGAGGGCGACTCGGCAATCTTCTTCGGCCTCTCGGGTACCGGCAAGACGACGCTGTCGGCCGACCCGAAACGCACGCTAGTCGGCGACGACGAGCACGGCTGGGGCGACGACGGCGTGTTCAACTTCGAAGGCGGCTGCTACGCAAAGGTGATCCGGCTGAGCGCCGAAGACGAGCCCGAAATCTACGCCACCACCCAGCGCTTCGGCACGATCCTCGAGAACGTCGTCATCGACGACAACCGCCAGCTCGACCTCGACGACGCGAGCTACACCGAGAACACCCGGGCGTCGTATCCGCTCGACTACATTCCCAACGCGTCCGCGACCGGCTGCGCGGGCCAGCCGAAGAACGTCGTCATGCTGACCGCCGACGCGTTCGGCGTGCTGCCGCCGATCGCCAAGCTCAGCCCCGAGCAGGCGATGTACCACTTCCTGTCGGGCTACACCGCCAAGGTGGCGGGCACCGAGAAGGGCCTCGGCAACGAGCCGCAGGCGACATTTTCGACCTGCTTCGGCGCGCCCTTCATGCCGCGCCATCCGTCGGTCTACGCCGAGATGCTCGGCAAACGGATCGAGAGCCACGAGACCAATTGCTGGCTGGTCAACACCGGTTGGAGCGGCGGCGCCTACGGCGTCGGCAGCCGGATGAAGATCCAATACACCCGCGCGCTGTTGCATGCCGCGCTCGACGGCAGGCTGGCGACGGCGCCGATGAGCGTCGACCCGAGCTTCGGCCTGACCGTGCCCGACGCCTGCCCCGACGTGCCGAGCGAGGTGCTGCGGCCACGCGACACCTGGGCCGACAAGCAGGCCTACGACGACACGGCGCGCGACCTGGTCGGCCGTTTCCACGCCAACTTCGACGATTTTGCGCCCTATGTCGACGACGAGGTGAAGGCCGCGGCGCCGCGCGCGGCTTAGCCAATCCATGGTGAGAAATCCGGGCTAGCCATGAGCGAGACGATCATCGCCACGTTCGTCACCTTCGTCGTCGTCGTCGACCCGATCAGCACTACGCCGCTCTTTGCCGCCCTGACCGCCGAGGCCTCGGCGTCCGAGCGGCGCCGCATCGCGCTGCGCGGCGTGGCCATCGCGACCGGCGTATTGATCGCCTTCGCGTTGGGCGGCGAATGGTTGCTGACTGCACTGGGCATCGGCCTGCCCGCCTTCCGCATCGCTGGCGGCATCCTGCTGCTGCTGCTCGCCATCGACATGGTGATGGCGCGGCAATCGGGCTTGCGCGCGATGACACCCGGCGAGGAGGCGGAAAGCAACCAACGCGCCGACGTCTCGGTATTCCCGCTGGCGATCCCGCTGATCGCCGGGCCCGGCGCGCTGACCATGGTGGTGCTGCTGATGGGCGCGGCGGCGGGCGACCTCAGGACTCAGGCGGTGATCATCGCCGTGCTCGTCGCCGTGCTGGTCGTCACGCTCGCCTGTCTGCTGCTGGTGAACGGGATCATGCGGCTCTTGGGCGTCACCGGCATCAACGTGGTGACGCGTGTCTTCGGCATCATCACCGCCGCGCTGGCCGTGTAGTTCATCGTCGACGGCCTGCTCGCGGTGTGGCCGGCGGCCTAGCCGACGGATGGCGAATCCGGCAAAAAACGCGACGACCAGTTGGCTGGTCCCCGCGCTGTATCGATAGCAGGCGTAGTCGTAACCTGGGCCTATCACAGCACGGAACATCGGGCTCGGCCTATCCAGATCGCACGCACGATGCTATGCTATGCGTCAATTCAGGTCTATCTGGGTTGTGTCGAGTAAATAGTCGGAACCCTTTCCCGGACGATCGTGTGAATGAGCCTGTGAACCAACAGATATCGATACCGCTCGAGGAAAGCTCGAGTGGGGATACCGAACGCGGTGGAAACAATGACGCCGCCGCGGTGAGCGAGGGCGGGAGCACCAAAGCTGAACGCCAGGAGTTCTTTTTGCCGGTCTCGAACTTTGTTTGGTTCTATCCGGAGGAAGTGAAAATAATCAACCATCCGGCCTTTCAAAGGCTTGGACGCATTAATCAGCTCGGCCAATCGTATTTGGTCTTCAGAGGAGCAACTCACAAGAGAATTGAACACTCTATGGGCACAGTCGACATATTGCAACGTATGATCCTTGCCTATCCGGTTAACGCCCATGACCGCTACATGTAGGGTGCCGCCACTCTCCCGAGTAAAGCTCGGCATAGGTTGGAGCAGAGGTGTCGCCCGCGATGCCGAGCAATGAGCGGAAGGCGTTGAACGGGTAGAACCGCCTGTTGAAGCGGAAGGTGAACTCGTTGAGGTAGGCTTGTAGGTGCTGGTGGCTAACGCCGTGGTGGATACCGATCAGCCACGTCTTCAGGTTGGCGAAAACCAGATGGATGATCGGCAGGTATTGCTCGGCAACCTCTGGATCACCACACTCGGCAACAGCGAAGTGCTCATAGCCGCGCTTACCGAGGCCAGCATAGCCGCTCCAATCGTCAGTAACGATCAGCGATCCCGGCGCGACGGTGCTCTCGACGAACCCACAGAGCGACTCGGCGCTACGGTCGAGCACGACGGCGAGCCGAACGCGTCCGGCATAGCGTCCGTCTTTCCGGTTGTCGAGCTTGGTGCCCGGCTTTCGATGACGCACCTCGATGGCACAGGAGACGAGAACCTTGTGGTGAACACCACGGCCTTCCCCACGCGTTCGCCCGCCAACCCAGGTTTCGTCCACCTCAACATGGTTCTTGGGCTGTCCACCGATCCTGTCTTGGTTGGGCCGCACCATGCCCGAGCGGAGCTTGTGGAGAATTTGAAAGGCCGTCTCGTAGCGCGAAAGACCAAGTTGCCGCTGAAACTGCACGGCGGACATGCCGGGCGTCTGACTGGCGACCAGATAAGCGGCCCAGAACCAGACGTTCAGCGGAGTGTGGCTACGCTCCATCACTGTTCCCACCGTCAGCCCGGTGTTCTGGCGGCACTTGCGGCAGCGCAGGACGCCAGGGCGGTTTTCAAAGTGGAACGGCTCTCCCGCCGTGCCGCAGTGCGGGCAGGCAAAGCCGTCTCCCCAGCGGGCTTTCTCCAGGTAGGCGGCGCAGGCCGCATCATCGGGGAAAAGTCGCTGGAACTCGGGTAGCGAATGCGGGAATGGGAGATCGGCGCGGTCGAGAACATCCATGGCGCGCTCCCCTATATCCGGTTTGCGCCCATTCTAGCCCTAGTGGGTGTGGGTGTAAACCGGATAGGCAAGGTATGATCGACGCTATACAGCACAACAGCAAGAAGAAGCGGCACCCGAAATGCGCAAAACCGCTTAGCAGGGCCGAAGAGCGCTTCACACGACTAGGTGCCCTGCTCCACGACATCGGTCACTTGGCCGCAGGCCACACCCTGGAAGACGAGCTCGGCCTGGTCGGCCATCATGACGCCGACGGACGGCTCGATCACATGTTCGAGTCCGACGATTTCAAGAACGTTGAGGACAATACGCTTGCCGAGCTGATCGACAAGGACTACGAGACATACGTTCCGAATGACCTCAAGAAACAAGGGATTGCCCCCTCTATCCTGGTGCGATTGCTGATTCGCAAGCCGCCGAAAAACCCGGACGAGGATAAACTGAAAGAACAACAGGAGGTTCTGGACAAATCCAGGGATCCGCGACTCAACGTCTGCTCCAAAATGATCGCCGACACAGTCTGCGCCGATCTGCTCGATTATCTCCATAGGGACTGGTTTCATATTGGAAAACCGAGACCTTTCGACGAGCGAATTTTGCAGTACATGGAGATCCGCAATGTCGAAGAGTCTGCGACCGGCAACGAGATGTTGCCGAGTGACGAGTTTGTTATCTCCTTGGGCCAGAGCCCGAAAATCAGGACCGACGGCGTTTCGGCCATTCTTGAGCTTCTCGAGTGGCGCTACCAGCTTGCCGAGACAGTGTTGTTTCACCGCACGAAACTTTCAGCCGCGGCAATGCTCGACCGTGCTTTGTACGAACTTTGGGGCGGCGATAAGGAGGTGAACATCGAGAAGATCGTCCTTCCGCTCAGCGATGAGCAGTTAATCGACGTCTGTGCCGATATCGCGAAGTTCAAATTAAAGAACATAAGAAAGCCTGAATCAGCAAATTCAAAAGAAAGGATTTCCCAGCTGGAAGCTGCCCACAAACTCCTAACGGCCATTAAGCGAAGAGAATTATTTGCGGACTTGAGGACCTATTCCTACGGCCAACTAAATTTGGAGGTCCGTAAGGAAGTGAAGAGACTTTATGGCATTGATGGTGATAAAGAGCCCGACAAAGAGAGCCCAAAGAGCCGCACAAGGGCTCTGCGCCTTATGGAGGATGATTTCGGGCTTCGAGCTATAACCGAATCTTGTGTACGGCGTTGAAATGAAGGCGGCGTATCCTGGTGATTGTTGATGTCACCACTTGAGCTAAGCCAAGGAAGGATACGCCATGAAAGAGAATACCGTTGTTGCTTTTCAAAACCCATCTGATTTTCAGAAAGATCCGTTGACGGAAGTCCTACAAGCTGGAGCTCGCGAGTTGTTGGCCCAAGCCGTTGAGGCCGAGGTCTCCGTGTTTTTGGGTAGCCATGCGGCGCTTGTTGACGCCGCCGGCCGCCGCCGGGTTGTCCGCAATGGATATCTGCCGGAACGCTTCATCCAGACCGGGATCGGCCCGGTGAGCGTGCGCCAACCCCGTGTGCGGGACCGGGGGGACGGCGCCATCCGCTTCACGTCGGCGATCCTGCCGCGCTATCTGCGCCGCGCCAAGAGCCTGGAAGACCTTTTGCCATGGCTGTATCTGAAGGGCATTTCCACCGGCGACTTCGGGGAAGCCTTGGCGGCGCTCCTGGGGAGCTCCGCGCCGGGGCTTTCGGCCTCCACGATCACCCGGCTGAAAGAGGTCTGGGGGGTTGAGGCGGAGCGCTGGCAACGGCGCGACCTCACGGCCAAGCGCTACGTCTATTTCTGGGTGGACGGCATCTATTTCAGCGCCCGCATGGAGGAAGAGAAGCAGTGCATCCTGGTGATCGTCGGGGCCACGGACAAGGGACAGAAGGAACTGATCGCCATCGCCGACGGCTATCGCGAAAGTGAGCAGTCCTGGCTCGAAGTTCTGCTCGATCTCAAGCGGCGCGGCCTTGAAATGGGTCCGCAACTGGCGCTCGGCGACGGCGCGCTCGGCTTCTGGAAGGCGCTCCGCCAAGTCTACCCAGGCGCCCGCGAGCAACGCTGCTGGGTTCACAAGACGGGCAACGTCTTGAACAAGCTGCCCAAGGGTCTGCAAAAGAAAGCCAAGGGGCGCCTGCAAGACATCTGGATGGCCGAAACCAGGAAGGATGCCGAGAGCGCCTTCGACTTCTTCCTGGAAGCCTACGGGCCGAAGTACGACAAGGCCGCGGCCTGCCTGGCCAAGGACCGCGACGTCCTGCTGACGTTCTACGACTTCCCCGCCGAGCACTGGAAGCATGTACGCACGACCAACCCCATCGAGAGCACGTTCGCCACGGTTCGTCTGCGCACCTACCGGACCAAGGGCTGCCTGTCGCGCAAGACGGCGATGGCCATGGTCTTCAAACTATGCCAGTGCGCTCAGAGAAAATGGAGAAAACTCGATGGATCGAACCATCTCGCCGAGATCATTCGCGGCGTCAAATTCGTAGATGGAGAACGCCAGGATCGCGCCGCCGCATGATCAGCCCATACACAACTTTTGACGGGGCGGTAAAAAGTTGTTGGCCGATGGCGTGCTTGTACAGGTCTTTGCGGTTCGGTGAAGAATATTTGCCTGTCTCCGCGTTGCTGGTGGATAAAACCTGATATTACCTACCCTTGGCTTCTCCTTGGCTTCGTTTTTTATGGTGCGATTGCCGCGCAGCGTCGGATATTGAGGCCGAGGGCACGCAGATTGACCACGTAGCGCATGGCCGGCATGCCGCGAATGCGTAGGTGAGCCAGGTTCATCTGGTACTTTAATCGCGACATGGTCGCTTCTATGCCGGCCCGCCATCTGTAGACGTTGCGGAAGGCATCGCTTTGTTCATAAAGCCGGCGCTTTTGGTTGGCAGCCCTGGCCGGGGTATATTGAAAGCGGGAAAATTGGCCGTCACGCTTGGCCGCCTGCACGGGACATCGCAGTATATCGGGACATTTTTGGCAGATGGAGAGGTCGAAACGGGCCTGCAGCTTGGCTTTGGCGAGCGAGGCTGAAACCGGTTCGACGTTATTGGGACAGCGCAAGACCAAGCCTTCTTCGTTGAGAGTGAAATCCTCCAACGTCAACCGTCCCGAGACGGCGCCTTTCGGCGGTCGTGCGGGCGCCACGAGATTGATGTTCTGTTCGCGCGTCAGAGCCATGTTGTCACTGGAACCGTAATGTGAATCACCCAGCATCACCGCCGGCGTCAGCGCGCGCTCGCTCAGATCATCCAGCGCATCGGCTAAGCGATGGCCGTCATGCACCGTCATCTTGTGGACCTCCACGTGGGTGATGAGGTCCGGTGTCGCGGCAACCGCCTCGTTACTGACATCTTCACAATAGGTTTCGACGATCTGCGCCATGTATCCTTGACCCTTGTGCGCGTTGTAGCTCGCGTCCGGGTCGGCCGGATTGCCGACGGTATCGCACGGCACATCCTTTGGATCTCGAATCGCGGCGCGCGTTGCGTCACGATCGCCATACTCATCATCAACGATCTCGAACTGATCGCGCAGAACCCTCTCCAGGATCGCAAAACTGGAAAGCTTTGCCGCCGCCGTGTCACGGAATTGCAGCACCAGGGCTAGGAGATACTGACCCGCTTCGCCGAGGCGCCGTTTTGAAACACTCGGCGCCGTATTCGCGAACGCGCCATTACCCTCGCGATCGACATAGCGGCGGATCACCTCCTTGCTGATCTGCTCGTGCAGACCGGGATGATATCGCTCAAGCTCACGGGCAAACTTCGAGATGCTCTCAACAACGATACCAAGTCGTGTCAGCGCCCGCATTGCCGAACGAAGGGCCGTCGAATCCATGCGTTGGTGGCTGGTATCGACAGAGAACCCCTGCACCAGCCGATCCGTCAAACACCGGAACAGCAATTCATCGAGACCTTGTTCGATAAACAGACGGCGATAGTTGCGCAGGGTTTTCTCACAGAAATAGCTGTCCGCTTCGCTGCGCACGTCCAAGGCATAGTGCCACGCCATATTGAAGGCCAGGGCCTCGACGGTCTCTGCATCGCTCAGATCGTGCAGCTGCTGCAAAAGCAAGACCCCGATGACAACGTGTAGATCCTTCGATGGTCGGCCCATGCGTTCATCAAGGTGACGGCAAAGATCGTCAACCGGAAGTTCGACAAGCAGATGGTTCCGAAAAACCCCGGCCCAGGATTGCTCCATCAGGCGCCGACGTTTGTCCCCGAAATCGGACCAGCGATCAAACAATTCCCCAGTCCGTCGGTCGCGTAAAGTAAACATGCACAATTATAATCCAGCCGACTCTCATGAGGAATCGACTTTTTACCGCCCCGTCAACTTTTGACAATAGCTCTCGGGCTTCCGCGCGGAAGCATTGCCATGTATTGCGCCGAGATGAATCCGAAACTTGCCGAGGTCTCCATTGCAGTAGGCGACGAAGTTGCGCACTTCCACCAATATGAACTGAACAACAACAATGTGCTTTCAGGAGGTCACCTGGGGGCCCAGATTCGCCGGTTCGAGTATCTTTGGCGCGTCCACTTCTTCGTCGACCGAAAGACAAAGCTCTTCCTGGACGAGAACAATCTGTCGATCACCTTGAACCGCGCGATACGATCGCACGTCTTGGGCGATCTCCGTGACGAAGACCGCGAGCAGGTCGTCTGGGAACTCGCCAAAACGCTGGCGAACCACAAGACTTCCAAATGGCATGGGAGAGCAGTGAGGGGCCCTTCGTTGGAAACGGCGGCCAAAGCCGACAAGAGTGTCGCGGAAATTTATCCGACTGGATTGCCGCGCATTCAGTCCTACTTCGAAGACTCCGATCGGAGCAAATGAAGAGCGAGACCATACAGCGCTACCGCTGTGCCCTTGCGGCCAATGCATCCAGCCTATTCGATCACTCCCCGAATTTGCCGGTGTGTTTTGAGCGAATTTGTGCCTTTCTGAAGGCCGAGGTCGTTTACAGTGACAAAGTGGCCAGAAACCAGGCGTATCTGCGCAAAGAAATTAAGCGAGGCGAGTTCGTGAAAATTCTGTTGTCGCCAAGTGGACTCGGATCGCCGTATGAGCGATTTTACATTGCTCACGAACTCGCGCACCTCTTGCTGTGGCGAATTTACAAGGCAGTCCCACACGGATCGAGCGAATACTGGCAATTCGAAGACATCTGCGACGAGTTCGCCAGGACCTTGTTGATGCCGGAGGTTGAGGTGCGGCACCGGCTTGCGGCGGAACCACGCCACGCTACGACTATGCTAAAGGCGAGTTATCGGCTCGCAAACCTTGCCAAGGCACCTTGGGCGCAGTCAGCCTACCGCATATCGGAATTATACCAGTGAGCGCCTGAATTGACTCTCGGGATATTCATTGATGGCGGATGATGGCGGATTGTGATTCTATGGTCTCCCACCAGATGTGGGGGATGTCATGGGATCAGCACTCAAGATACGGGATGATTTGACGCCTTTGGAGCTTCGGCGCTGGGCTCGCGTGGAATCGTACGGTCGAGCGGCGGCGCGGGCCTATGGGATCGCGAATGCTTTGGAGGAGATGCCCCGGGCTGATGCCGCGCGGCTTGCGGGGATGGATCGCCAAACGCTTCGCGACGCGGTTGTTCGTTACAATGCAAAGGGATTGGAGGGGCTTCACGACCGTCCAAAGGGCTACTCGCCGCGGCGGCTGACGGCAGACGAGGAAGCGGCGCTGGCGGCGGTCATCATCGCCGGGCCGGAGCCTGAGCGCGACGGGGTTTGCGCCTGGACCCGGGCCGATCTGTGCCGCTGGCTGGAGGAGCGCTTCGCCAAGACCTACCACCCCTCGAGCATGACCCGGGTTCTACGGCGGATGGGATTTTCCCGCCAGAAGGCGCGCCCGAGCCACCCGCGAAGGGACGCCGAAGCGCAGGAGCGCTTCAAAAAAGGGGGCTTCGCGACATCCTGAAGGCGACCGCCGCGGCGCATCCCGACAAGCGCCTACAGCTGTGGTTTCAGGATGAAGCGCGCGTCGGCAACAAGGGCCGGGTGTGTCACCGGTGGTGGCGCAGGGGCGAGCGTGCCCCCGGGACGCGTCAAATCGGCTACCAGTGGGCCTACATCTTCTCCGCCGTGCGCCCGGACACCGGCGACGACGTCACCCTGGTGATGCCGAGCGTCAACGCCAAGGTCATGGACCTGTTTCTCGCACACTTCGCCGATACCCTGGACCAGGATGCGCACGCCGTCATGATGTGCGACGGCGCCGGTTGGCACGACGAGCGCGCCCTCACCGTCCCCGACAACGTCACCTTGGCGCTGTTGCCGCCTTACAGTCCCGAACTCAACCCCGTCGAGCGGGTTTGGCTCTACCTACGCGAACGCTTCCTATCGCTCCGCGTCCTCGACGACACCGAGGCCATCATCGACGCCTGTTGCCAAGCATGGATCGACCTCATCGCAGAACCGGATCGTATGCGAACCCTCTGCGCCTATCCATGGATCATGAAGGTGATTTCATAGGCTCACTGGTATTAGAGCACCGAGCGAGCTTTTTTCGCATAAAGCCGCAGGGCGATGGCCGATTGAAGATTCTGGTTTCCACGTTACCGAGACACAAGGAATCAGGCCGCTTCATCTCTCTCGGCACCTCATACCGACTCCGCCTGAATGATTCGGTTGCGACGGATTCCCGTTGGAATCGGAAAGGGTTAGGATCCGTAGTCATGATTCGCGGAGGGGCGGGACATGGCGCATGTCGAGGAACATTTGCAGCTTTCTGAGTTGGAGGGACGGTATCGCTCGGCGTCGGAGGCGACGGAGGCGCGGCACTTCCAGGTGATCTGGCTTTTGGCCAAAGGCCATACGGTTCGCGAAGTGTCGGAGATGACGAGTTTCGGCCAACGCTGGCTCGAACAATTGCTTTCTCGCTACAACAAGCTCGGCCCGTCGTCGCTGGGCGATCGTCGACGCTCGAACGGCTCCGAGGCGACGATCCTGAAGCCGGAAGTCCTGGCGGTGTTGAAAGAGCGCCTGAAAAAGCCGCCGGCGGACGGCGGCTTGTGGTCTGGGCCGAAGGTGGCGGCTTGGATGGCGGGCGAACTGGGCTTGGAGACGGTGGCGCCGCAACGGGGCTGGGAGGCGCTGAAGGCAGTCGAGTGGAGTTTGCAGGTGCCCAGGCCGAACAACCCCGGGGCGGCGAGCGAGGAAGAACGCCAGGCGTTTAAAAAAAACTTCACCGCCTGGTCGCGGAAGAAGCCGAGCGCCACCCCGGCACGCCGATCGAAGTCTTCGCCAGCGACGAACACCGGCTCGGTCTGAAGCCATTGGCCCGGCGCTGCTGGGCGCCGCGCGGGATGCGCCCGGTGGCGCTCGGCCACCACCGCTTCAAATGGCTCTACGTCACCGCCCTCGTCTCGCCGACCAGCGGAGAGACCTTTTGGTACATCTCCAATTGTGTCTCCAAGCCATTCTTCGAGAAGCTGCTCGCCCTCTTCGCCCGCGAGGCCGGCGCTGGGCAGAGCCGCATCATCATCCTGGTGATCGACGGCGCCGGGTGGCACACGGCGCCGAACCTCACGGTGCCGGAAGGCCTCCACCTCGTCTACTTGCCGCCCTATACGCCCCAGCTGCAACCGGCCGAATGTCTCTGGCCCGTACTCGACGAGCCGGTCGCAAACAGACACTTCGAGACCATCGAGGAACTCGACGCCGTCGTCGCCCGGCGCTGCCTCACTCTCGATGCCAATCCCGAACTCTTCAAGGGGCGTATCGACTTCCACTGGTGGCCCAAAACCATCTATCCGAACTGATCAGCCGGATGCAGTATCACTTCATGAGGCAATGGTTGCCCTGCTACGGGAACCTCCTGCTAGGCTCACTAAAGAAAACATGCACGCCATCAGTCCCGATATTATGGCAAGTTCAAACGTCCCCTCCTTCACAAACTGCCGCGAATGTGTAGCCGTAAAGGGACCGCACGGGGACATTCGCCTGACGATAACTACGGGCTAGGACAGCTTTAGCATGGTGTCCGCGACGGGATACTGAAAACTCTCTATTTAAACGGCCAATCGACATTTAAACGGCCAATCGACGTGCGTTTGCCTGTACGAGTTCAAGTTGTCGCCCTAGTCGGACTCTAGCAGTTGTGCGCCTTGAGGCTGCCGATAATGCGCGCGCCGATCTCGGCGATCGCCTGGCCACACTCAACGGCCGTCAGACCCTCGGGCAGGCCGGCGATGGCGGCGCAGCGCTCGTCCTCGGCGAGATACGAATACAGGACGACCGCCTTCGAGATGCTGGCCTGCGCCATCGCCGCGACTGCCTCCTCGGCGCTGCCAGCAGCTTGAGCGCGTTACATCAGCCCGCGCCAGTCTTATTGGGACAAGAGCGGCCGGTCGCGACGAGAGGGCCGGACCGCCCGGCGATTCGCCCTGTCGGGTGCCGACAGTGTAGCGCGTCACGCGCCCGCGTCCGGCGGCGCGTATCGTTACGCCGGCGTGTCGCTCGCCGCGTGCTGCGGCAGGCCGTCGGTGATCTCGTAGTAGTCGCCCTTGTCGGCGACGAAGATATGCCGGGCCAGCTTGAGACCGGTCGGCGCATCGAGGCTGCCGGCCAGGATCGCCACGCGGTCCTTGGTGGCCGGCTGCCACAAGACGATCGAGCCGCATTCGCCGCAGAAACCGCGCCGCGCCGTCGCCGACGCACGGTACCATTTCAGCCCGCGGTCCTCGGTCAGTGTGAAGCGCTCGGCGGTGATGCTCGTCGTCGCGTAGAGGTGGCCGCTCTGGCGCCGGCACTGGCCGCAATGACAGGCGGTGATATCGGCCAAAGGCCCGCGCGCCTCGTAGCGCACCGCCCCGCACAGGCAGCCGCCGGTATGTGTCTCGTCGGTCATGGGGCTCTCCTTAGGTCGTAATATCGCTGTCGGTCACCGCGAGCATCAGCAGCTTCCCGATGATCGAGATTTCGCTCTGGTCGAGCATCATGCCGCCCTCGATGTTGCGCGGCTTGTGCTTGAGAAAACGGCCGAACGCGGCGGCGAGCAACAGGGCTTCGTCGCGGGTGAAGAACTTGGGCGCCTTGGGGACCTCGAGCTTTTCGCTGACCGCTGGGGCGTCGCGCCCCTCCCAGTAGAGTTTCCACGCCTCGGCGAGGACGCGAAGTTCGTCGATCGAAAACTGCAGCATCGCGGAGCTTGGACGCACCATTCAATGCGCGTCGGCCCAGGTCGCGCCGGCGCCGGTGTCGACGACCAGCGGCACCGAGAGATGGGCGGCGCCTTCCATGACGCGCTTGGCCACTTGGGCGGTCGCCTCGAGTTCGCTTTCGGGCGTCTCGAAGATCAGCTCGTCGTGGACCTGGAGCAACATCCGGCCCGTTAGCCCGGCTTCGGCCAGCGCCGCCGGCATGCGGATCATGGCGCGCTTGATGATGTCGGCGGCCGAGCCCTGCAAGGGCGCGTTGATCGCCGCGCGCTCCATGAAGCCGCGCCGCGCCGGGTTCTTGTCGTTGATGCCCGGCATGTGGCAGCGCCGGCCGAACAGCGTGGTGACGAAGCCGTGCTTGCGGCAGAACGACTTGGTGCGCTCCATATATTCGAGGATGCCCGGATAGCGCTCGAAATAGGCGTCGATATAGGCCCGCGCGTCGCGCTGGTCGATGCCCAGCTGGCGCGCCAGACCGAACGGACTGATGCCGTAAATGATGCCGAAGTTGATCGCCTTGGCGCGCCGCCGCACCATCGCGTCCATGCCCTCGATCGGCACGCCGAAGACCTGGCTCGCGGTCATCGCGTGAATGTCGAGGCCGTCGCGGAAGGCTTGCTTGAGCGGCTCGATGTCGGCGACATGCGCCGCCAGGCGCAGCTCGATCTGGGAATAATCGGCCGACAACAGCGTGCAGCCCGTGGCCGCGACGAAGGCGTGGCGGATCTTGCGGCCCTCCTCGGTGCGCACCGGAATGTTCTGCAGGTTGGGGTCGGTCGAGGCGAGCCGGCCGGTCGACGCCGCGGCCATCGCGTAAGACGTGTGGACGCGCCCGGTGTCGGGGTTGATCTGTTCGATCAGCGCGTCGGTGTAGGTGCTCTTGAGCTTGGCGAGCTGGCGCCAGTCGAGCACTCGGGCGGGCAGTTCATGGCCCTGGGCGGCGAGCCCTTCAAGCACGTCGGCGCCGGTCGCGTACGCCCCCGACTTGCCCTTCTTGCCGCCGTCGATGCCCATTTCGTCGAACAGCACCTCGCCGAGCTGTTTGGGCGAGCCGATCGTGAAAGCGTGGCCCGCGAGTTTGTGGATCTCGCCCGCCAGCACGTCGATGCGCCCGGCGAAGTCGGCGGACAGGTCGGCGAGCAACTCGCGGTCGACCCCGATGCCTGCGCGCTCCATGGCGACCAGCACCGGGATCAGCGGCCGCTCGATCGTTTCGTAGACCGTCACCATGCGCTCGGCGAGCAGACGGGGCTTGAGCGTCTGATACAGCCGGCCGGTGATGTCGGCGTCCTCGGCGGCATAGTCGAGCGCCGCCTCCAGCGGCACCAGATCGAAGGTGATCTGCTGCTTGCCGGTGCCGGCGACCGCCTTGAAGGGGATCGGATCGATGCCGAGGTGAAGCCGCGACAGCTCGTCCATGCCGTGGCCGTGCTGGCCGCCTTCGAGCACGTAGGAGATCAGCATGGTGTCGTCGCATGGCGCGATCTCGATGCCGTAGCGCAATAGCACCGCAGTGTCGTATTTGATGTTGTGGCCGACCTTGAGCACCGCCGGGTCCTCGAGCATCGGCTTCAGCAACGCGAGCGCTTCGTCGAACGCGATCTGGGTCGGCCGGCCGCCGGTCTCGAGCCCCAGGTCGTCGCCCTCGGGCGGGCGGTGGCCGAGCGGCACGTAACATGCCTTGCCGGGCACGACCGAGAGCGAGACGCCGACCAGCTCGGCGCGCATCGAATCGAGTGAGGTCGTCTCGGTGTCGACGGTGACGACGCCGGCGTCGCCCGCTTGCGCGATCCAGCGCTCGAGCGCGGCCGAGTCCTGGACCATCTCGTAGGATGTTTCAGCGGGCGCCTCGTCGGGCGCGCCGACCGCGCCGTCGCCGCCACCGTCGATGCCGAGCCAGCGCTCGGCGCGGGTTACGATGCCGCGGAAGTCCTGGGCCTTGAGGAAATCGGTCAGCACCTGGGGGTCGGGCGCGCGTATCACGAAATCGTCGATGCCGTCGTCGAGCGGCACGTCGTCGCGCAGATAGACCAGCCGGCGCGACAGCCGCGCCATCTCGGCGTGCTCGACCAGGTTTTGACGGCGTTTCGGCTGGGTGATCTCCTCGGCGCGCTCGAGCACCGTCTCCAGATCGCCGAACCGGTTGATCAGCTCGGCCGCGATCTTGACGCCGATGCCCGGCACACCCGGCACGTTGTCGGTCGCGTCGCCGGCCAGCGCCTGGACGTCGACGACGCGCTCGGGCCCGACGCCGAACTTCTCGCGTACCTCCTCGATGCCGATGCGTCGTCCCTTGAGGCCGTCGTACATGGTGACGGTCTCGCCGACCAACTGCATCAGGTCCTTGTCGGACGAGACGATGGTGACCTCGGCGCCGGCCTCGCGCGCGAGCCGCGCATAGGTCGCGATGATGTCGTCGGCCTCGAAGCCCTCGCGCTCGATGCACGGCAGATTGAAGGCGCGCGTCACGTCGCGGATCAGCGCGAACTGCGGCACCAGGTCCTCGGGCGCCGGTGGCCGGTGCGCCTTGTACTGATCGTAAATCTCGTTGCGGAAGCTCTTGCCCGAATAATCGAAGATGACGGCGATGCGGTCGGCCTCGATCTCGTCGAGCAGCCGCATCAGCATGTTGGCGAAGCCGTAGACGGCGTTGACCGGCGTGCCGTCGGCGCGCGTCATCGGCGGCAATGCATGGAAGGCGCGGAAGATGAAACCCGAGCCGTCGATCAACACGACGTGCCCGGCCTTGCTGACCGGCGCCGCGTCGCTCATGGCGCTCCGCGGGGGCAGCGCGGCATCAGTGGGCGGCTTCGGCGCCGGCGCCCTCGGCGAGCACGAAACGGCGGTCGCAGTAGCCGCATTCGACCCAGCCTTTTGGGCCGATCTTTAGATAGACCACGGGGTGGCCGAGCGCGTCGTCACCGCCGTCGCAGCTCACCTCGCGGCTGGTCGTCTCGATGGTTTCCGGCGCATCCATCATGGCACTCGTTGTGGCTGTCCTGCCCCGCCTTGATCCGTCTTCGAGGTCGTTGACCCGGGGCTAGCCGGATGATACCCATTGCCCGGCGACAATCAACCGCCACATCGCAATCACCACCGAACTAGCCCCGATGTCGAGTGCGCGCACCAACGGCGGCGCTCCCGCCAATGCCCTGACTATCACCGGCCTCCGCAAGACCTATGGCCAGGGCGCCCGCGCCGTCGAGGCGCTGCGCGGCATCGATCTGGTGGTGCCGCGCGGTGCGTTCTTCGGCCTGTTGGGCCCCAATGGGGCAGGCAAGTCGACCTTGATCAACATCCTCGCCGGGCTGGTCGTCAAGACGGCTGGCGAGGCGTCGATATGGGGCTACGACGTCGACGCCCAACCGCGCGCCGCGCGCTCGGCGATCGGCGTCGTGCCGCAGGAGCTCAACCTCGACCCGTTCTTCACGCCGCGCGAGGTCTTGGAGCTGCAGGCCGGGCTCTACGGCCTGCGCAAGCGCCAGCGCCACACCGATGAGATCCTCGCCGCGGTCGGCCTGAGCGAGGTCGCCGAATCCTCCGCCCGTCAACTATCGGGCGGCATGCGGCGCCGGCTTCTGGTCGCCAAGGCGATGGTGCATGCGCCGCCGGTGCTGGTGCTCGATGAGCCGACCGCCGGCGTCGACATCGAGCTGCGCCAGCAGTTCTGGTCCTACGTCGGCGCGCTCAACGCCGACGGCACGACGATCCTGTTGACCACGCACTACCTGGAAGAGGCCGAGCGCGTCTGCGATTCGATCGCCATCATCCACGATGGTGAACTGGTCGCCAACGAGACGACCAAGACGCTGATCCGCCGGCTCGACCGCAAGACGGTCACCATCGCCATCACCGAAGATCTCGACGTGGTGCCCGAGGCGCTCGCCCGCTTCGACGCCGAGCTGTTGCCGGTGCGCCGCCTGGCGATCCACTACCGCCCGAGCCACACCGAGATCGGCGAAGTGCTCGCCGCGGTCAATGGCGCCGGGCTGACGATCGCCGACCTGACGACCGAGGAAAGCGATCTCGAAGACATCTTCCTGGCGCTGACCAGCCGCCGCGGCCGCGAGGCATAGCCGGTCTGCCCGGCACGGGGGGTGCGGTGGTCGGCCGGTGGCCAGGGCGCCGGCCGCGGCGCCGTTACGCATCGGCGCAAAAGCGACGCCACATCTCGCGGTAGGCGCCCTCGATCTCGCGCGCGAAGGCGCCCTGCCGGCAGAGCGGCGACTGCCGAACGCGATCGCGCAATTCGCTGCGCAGCAACGCAAGCTTTTCGAGGTCGCCGGCGAGCCGCACCGCTTGCGCGACATACGCGACCTCGGTCTCGGCAACGAATTCCGGGTGACCGATGCGCGCCAGCAGACTCGCACCCACCCGGCCAGCGTGACGGTCGCCCGCCAGCGTGACCACGGGTACGCCCATCCACAGCGCCTCGCAGGTCGTCGTCGTGCCGTTGTAGGGAAACGTATCGAGGCCGATGTCGACCCGGTGATACGCGCCCAGATGGCCGGCATTCGAGGCGATCCAGGGGAGCAACTCGATGCGTCCGGGGTCGATCCCGCGCGCGCCGAACAACTGCAGATAGCGCTGTCGCGTCGCCTTATCGGCCAAGGTCCGGTTCTTGATCAACATCCGCGAATTCGCCACGGCGTCGAGGACCTCGGCCCAGGTGCCGACCACCTCGGGGGTGACCTTGGCGAGCTTGTTGAACGAACCGAAGGTCACATGGCCGGCCGCCTGGGCCGGCGATCGGCCGACGTCCGGGGCGTTTGCCGACGGCGCGTAGCAGAGGAATCCGTTCGCAAGGCGCACCATCGTCTCGCTATGGAGCGAGTCGTCCGTCGCCACCGGGTCGGCGATCGCATCGGTCAGCCGGTAATCGATCGCCGCGACCCCCGTCGTGTTGGGGTAGCCGAGCCAGGTGACTTGCACCGGTGCGGGCCGCACAGCGAACATGAGGAGCCGGTTATTTGCGGTGTGTCCGGCGACGTCGACGAGGATGTCGATGCCGTCCACGCGGATGATGTCAGCGACCGCCGAATCCGGCAGGCCGACAATCGATCGCCACGCGTCCGCCCGGCCGCGAAACCACGTCGTCATTTGGTCCGGGTTGGCGACCTGGGCGTAGCACACTGCCTCGAACGCGCGGCGGTCGTGCGCGGCGATCAGCGGCGCCAGAAAGTGACCGACGGAATGTTCGCAGAAGTCGGGCGAGACATAGCCAACGCGCAGCCGGCGGTCGGGATTTGGGTCGTTGGCGTGGCTTCGGTCCGACCCGTCGAAGGGCGCCGCGTGGACCGCGTTCCAGGCCAGTGTCTCGGCCCAAATGTCGGCTTGCGTCGGCGTCCCGTCGTAGTTCATACAGAAGATCAGATTGCTGTGCACCGCCGCCATGCCGGGCTTGATCTCGAGCGCCTTGCGGAACGCGGCCACCGCTTCGCCGAGCCGGCCCTGATCTTCGAACGTGTAACCCAGGTTGTTGTGTGCTTCGGCGAAGTCGGGGTCGAGCGCCAGGGCCTTCCGATAGGCGGCGACCGCATCGCTCAGCCGGCCCTGGGCCTTGAGTGCGTTGCCCAGGTTGTTGTACGGCCCGGCGACATCGGGATTCAACGCCACCAACTTGCGCAGAATCGCCACCGCCTCAGCCGGCTTTCGCTGCGCGCTGAGCGCGTTGCCCAGATTGTTCAGCGCCTCGGCATAATCGGGCTTCAATTCCAGTGCCGTGCGGTATTCGGCCACCGTATCGTCCAGCTTGCCCTGGTTTTTGAGCGCATTGCCCAGGTTGTTCCGCGCCCGGGCAAAGTCGGGCTTGAGCGCCAAGGCGCGGCGGTGGGCCGCCACCGCTGCCTCGAGTTCGCCTTGCGCTTTGAGCGCCACGCCCATGTTGTCGTGCGCCTCGGCATAGTCGGGCCGCAAGGCAATCGCCTTGCCGATCAACTCGGCCGCCCGGCGAGGGTCGCCCCGTCGGATATGGATTACGCCATAGTGGCGCAGCGCGACAACATGCTCGGCGTCGCCGGCCAGGATGTCGACATAGATCGGCTCGGCTTCCGCCAGTCGCCCGGCTTGGAGGTGCGCCACCGCCTCGCGAAGCCGGGCATCCGCGGCCCGCGATCCGCCCGCCGCCGGCGCGCCACGTCTCCGGACCTTGGCGACGGCGCGCCTTCGCTTTCGGTTCATGCGATTCCGTCCCGACCACCCGTCCCATGCACGTCGACCGTCATGATACCGATCTCGATCGAGGCAAGATACGCCCGCTTCGGGACGGCGCCGCGGCCGGCGCAGCTGGCCTTGGTGAGAACGCCGGGCTAACTGCCTTCGTCGCCGGCGCCGCGGCCGCTGTCGAGCAACTCGTCGAGCGTGCGGTCGGTGAGTTGGGCGAGCGACCAGGCGGCGAACCAGCGGACGTCGGCGTCGCGGTCGCGCAGCAGCGCCTCGAGCGGCGTCACGGCGCTCTTGGCGCCGATCTTGCCGAGCGACCAGGCGGCCTCGCGCCTGACGTCCGCGTTCCGGTCGCCCAGAACGGCAATCAGGGCGCCGGCGGTGGGGCCGTCGCCCAGCGCACCGAGATCGCCAAGCGCGCGCGCCGCGTTGGGACGCACCACGCGGCTGCCGTCGTCGAGCGCGGCGATCAGCGGTTCGGGCCCGTAGACCTCGCCGATCGCTTCGAGGAAGCGCGGTACGAACGATCCCGCCCACGAAAAAATCTCGCCGAACGGCGCGTTTTCCGGTCGCTCGAAATTGAGGTTGAGATTGAGTTCGAGCGGTGGCTGCTTGCGCGTGACGAAGGGCTTGGTCCAGACCGCGCCGCCGCCCGCCTCGAAGACGATGTCGCCCTCGAGCGAGGCGCCGACGAAGAGATACTGCATGTCGGTGAAGCCGAACAGCCGACCGATCGCGGTGCCGCGCGCCGTGATCGTCAGCGTCGCGCCGTACCGGGTGGCGTCGGCGTCGACGACGCGCACGCCGGCGTATTCCATGACCTCCTCGACGACCGCCTCGAAGGGAAGGCGATAACCGGGGATCGGCGCGATTTCGATGCCGTTGCGCGGCCGGTAGCCGAACGCCTGGTCGACGACCAGACGGACGGTGTCGGCCGAGGCGATGCGCGTACGTGTCGCCGCGTCGGGCTGGTCGGCCCGCACCGGGCCAACGCCGATCACGCCGACGGTGAGCAACAGGGCGGCCAGCAGACGTTTCATCGCAGTCCAAGCCTAACAGCCGGACCCGGGCGGCGGTAGTGACAACCCCGTGAGGCCCGCGCTCTTGCGCGCCGCGGCGTTTCGGCCGATGCTGCGCCCCATTAACCTACGGCGAGCGGACATACGGCAAGCCATGGCGAGCCACACCTTTTTCTGCGTCGACGCGCATACTTGCGGCAATCCGGTGCGGGTGGTGGCCGGCGGCGCGCCGCCGCTCGAAGGCGCGACGGCCAGCGAACGGCGTCGGGATTTCATGGCGCGCTACGACTGGATCCGCACCGGCCTGATGTACGAGCCGCGCGGCCATGCCATGATGTCGGGCTCGATCCTCTATCCGCCGACGCGCCCCGATTGCGACGTCGGCATCATCTTCATCGAGACCTCGGGCGCGCTGCCGATGTGCGGCCACGGCGCCATCGGCACGGTGACCGTGGCGATCGAGCGCGGGCTGGCGACGCCCGCCGAGCCCGGCGTCCTGCGCCTCGACACGCCGGCCGGCGTCGTCGTCGCGGAATATGAACTCATCGGCGAGCATGTCGCGTCGGTGCGCCTGACCAACGTCGCCTCGTTCCTCCATGCGACCGGTATCGAGGTCGAATGCCCGGACATCGGAACGATTACTGTCGACGTTGCCTATGGCGGCAATTTCTACGCCATCGTCGAGGCCCAGGCGAACTACCGCGACCTCGCCGACATCGCGCCCGCCGACGTGCTGCGCTGGAGCCCGGTGGTGCGCCAACGCCTCAATCAGGCGCATGAATTCGTCCATCCCGAGGACGACACCGTCCGGGGACTGAGCCACGTCATGTGGACCGGCGCGGCGAAACATCCGGACGCCGACGCGCGCAACGCGGTGTTCTACGGCGACGGCGCGATCGACCGCTCGCCCTGCGGCACCGGCACCTCGGCGCGCATGGCGCAGCTCGCCGCCCGGGGCGAACTGGCGCCCGGCGACGGCTTCGTCCACGAGAGCATCATCGGCAGCCTGTTCCACGGCCGCATCGAGGCGACCGCGACGGTCGGCAACCGCGACGCCATCATCCCGAGCGTCGAGGGCTGGGCGCACATCACCGGACTCAACACCATCTTCATCGACGACCGCGACCCCTTCGCCCACGGCTTCCAGGTGGTTTAGCCCGGCTTTCTCACTAAGGATAGGTGCGGCACGGCGGATATCGGACGACAGGCTAGGAAAAGCGTGCGGGCCACGATGCCAGTACTCCCTTGCACGATTCCACGGCACGTAGGATCGCGTTTCCCGTTTCCGCGGCAGTCGGGGGCGTGACGGCGATGCCTTGGCATCGCAGAGCGTTCCCGACGCCCCGAGGGGACGGGAAACGCGACCCGCAGGGCGACCTTGCGCGGCCGCCGGCGGCGTTGCCCGGCGCTTGTGATGCGCCCAGCATCACGGCGCGCCGGGCGCCTTGCCGGACGACCACGCAAGGCCGTCCTACGTACCGTGGCATCGTGCAAGTGAGTACTCGCGCATCGGGCAAGCGCTTTGACGCGGCCTGTCGTCCGAGATCCGCCGCCATTCGGGTCGCGCCGGGCGGGGCGTGCGCGGCGTCGAGGGCCTTGCGCGTAGCCCAGGCTACGCTCCGCGGCCTTTTTCTGGCGGATCGGCGACCGCCCGACGCGATGACGCGCATGTCCATGGTGAGAAATTCGGGCTAGTGGATAGAATCCACGAGGCGAGAGCAGTCCCGACCGACGATACGCGGCCCCGCCAGGGCGCATCGATGTCCACGCCCGCCGCTGCCTAATCCACGCGGGTGAAGACTTCCTGCGGCTCGGCGACGCCAGCGAGGACGTGGCGGCCGAGCGAACGCAGCGGGGCCGAGACATGGGCCGCGAACTCAGCCGACGTGAGCAGCCGACGGTCGAGACTCTTGGTCAGCTTCTCGAGCCGCGCCGTGCGGTTGACGGCGGCGCCGATGACCGTGAAGTCGAGCCGCGCGGCGGCGCCGACGTTGCCGTAGATCACGGCGCCTTGGTGCAGACCGACGCCGAAGCGGATCGGCGGCTCGCCGGACCGGCGGCGACGGTGGTTGACCGTATCCAGGCTGTCGATCAGGTCGATGGCGGCGTCGAGCGCGGCGTCGCATGCGGCGTCGAGCGAAACTTCGGCGGAGGTCGGGAAGATAGTCAGCACGGCGTCGCCCATGAACTTCAGGATCTCGCCGCCACGCGCCGTGACCGCGGCGCCGACGACCTCGAAGTAGGCGTTGAGGAGGGCGAGCAGCGCGTCGGGCGGCAGGGTTTCGGAGAGCACCGTGAAATCGCGCAGGTCGCAGATCGAGATCGCCGCCTCGATGGTGTCGGCATCGCCGCGGCGGATCTGGCCGCTCAGCACCCGAGCGCCGGTGCGATGCCCGACATAGGTGTCGAGCAGCGTGCGGGCGACGGTCTCGAGCGCGGTGACCCGCAGGATCGGCGTCACGATGTCGGCCAGCAGCTCGAGCTTCACCAGATTGTCGTCGCCGAAGCCCGCCGGGTCGTCGACGACGATGCCGATCGCGCCGATCACCCGACTGGCGGAGCGCAGCGGCAGCGCGCAGTAATCGGTGCCGCCGAGCGCCTTGACCTCGTGCAGCAACGCATGGTCGCGGTCCTCATCGAGGTCGTCGAGTCGGCGGCGGTAGACCGTGCCGGTCGAGAAGACGTGCTCCCAGGGGCTGCCCAGGTAGGACGGCGTTTCCTCCATGCCGTGGTGGACGCGCCCGGTATTGACGCCGCCGCCGCGCGCCCAGGTGTAGCTGAAGTCGCGCACCTCGGGGTGCAAGGTCATCAGCGTGATGCGAACGCGCAGCAGCGCGGCACCCGCCCCGGCCAGGTGATCGCAGAACGCGCCGACGAAGCGGCCGGTGTCCTCGATCTGGCGGCCCTCGGTGACCAGCCAGGCGAGCACACCGGAAAGCGGCCAGCCCGGTTGCTCCTGTTCGATGAAGCGCCGCATGGCGGCGAGGCGCGGTGACGTCATCGAATGACCCCGCCCGGGGATCAGTCCTGCTTTTCGAGGAAGTCCGTGATCGCCGCTTCGAGGATGCTCTGGTAGGTGCGATCCGCGTTGTCGGCCAGGTCCCGAATCCGCTCGTACTTCGTGCGGCCGAGGCGGACGGTCAGTTTCTTGCGCTTGCGGCGCTTCGGCGGCGGCGTGGTCTCGGCGACCTCGGGATCATCGCCCGATCCCGCCGACGACAAGTGCTTCGTGACGTCGATCCGATGGCGCGCCTCGGCCGGCCGCGCGTAGTGTTGCGGCACGGCGGGTACCGGCCGGGGCGACGGCGCGCCGGCAATGCCGTGGCGCGAGATCAGCGCCGAAAGCGGCGACGCCGGCGTGCCCGCGCCGCCCGCCGGCGGTGGCGCGGGCGGTGCGCCGATCGGGCTCGAGATACTGGGAATAGCCGATCAGGCTGTAGCGCCGCTCGGGCGTGATCGCCGTGTAGACGACGGTGCCGTAGCCGTCGTCGTCGAGCTCGAAGCGCGTCGGAACGATGCGCCAGCGCTCGCGGTTCATGCGCCGGATCAGCGAGCGCATGAAGCTCAACCGCGTCGGGAAGCCGGCGCCCATGCGCGCCAGCCGCATCACCGTGTCGGGCGAGCGCAGCGCCACGCCGGGCGTTGCGATTTCCTGCTCTGTGGGACCGGATTGCACAGAAGTTTCCCGTCACGCGGCGGTGAACGACCGCTGGTAGAAGTCGAGCCAGTTGCGGCCCATGATACCCGCCGTCTCGTCATCGGAGAAACCGATCGCGCGCAGGCCGTCGGCTATCTTGCCGAAGTCGCGGTTGCCCTGAAACCAGGACGGCTGCGGCGGAAAACCAGCCTGCGCCTTGGAACCTTCGCCGTAGTCGACGTCCTTGCTCCAGCGCCCGACGCGCATCCATTCGACCACGCTGTCGGGCTGATCCTGACAGAGGTCCGAGCCGATGCCGAGGTGCTCGGGCCCGATCAGCTCGGCGGTCCTGGCGATCATCGCGCAGAAATCGGCGAGCGCACAGTCGGTGCCGCCCTTGAGGTGGTGCGGATAGGCCGAGAAGCCGAGCATGCCGCCGCTGGCGCCGAGCGCGCTGAGCACGTCGTCCGACTTGTTGCGCAGCGCCGGGTGCCACGACGCCGGGTTGGCGTGGGTGATGGCGATCGGGCGCTCGGAAATCTCGATCGCCTCGAGCGTCGAGCGTTCCGCCGAATGCGACATGTCGACGATCAGGCCGACGCGGTTCATTTCGGCGATCACCTGGCGGCCCATGCGGGTGATGCCGGGGTCCTCGGCCTCGTAGCAGCCGGTCGCGAGCAGCGACTGGTTGTTGTAGCTGAGCTGCATGAAGCGCGCGCCGAGCGCATGGACGATCTCGACCAGGCCGATGTCGTCCTCGATCGGCGAGCAGTTCTGGAAGCCGAAGACGATCGCGGTGCGGCCCTCGGCGTGGGCGCGGCGTATGTCGTCGGCCGTCTTGCCGTGGCAGATCAGCTCGGCAAAGCGCTCGAACCAGCGGTTCCACGCCTCGATATTGGCGACCGTCTCGCGGAAGTTCTCGTGATAGCAGATCGTCGCGTGGACGGCCGAAACGCCGCCGGCCTGCATCTCGCGGAAGATTTTTTCCGACCAGTTGCAATACTGCAGACCGTCGATGACCAGAGGCCGCTCGGCCATGGCGTTCACTCCCCAACGTCGCCGGGCGGGCCGCCGCCGTCCGGTTCGGCCTAGTCTACAGGCTGTCCCGCGCGGTGCGCGCAGAATCGATATTCCGAGAAAATTCATATTTCATTTGTTATATTAACAATTTATTTAGGTGTCAGACACCTTAAAGAACTTCGATACGCCGGTGTTTAGTCGAGCGCGGCGAGGACGCGCGCCATGAAGCCTTCGGCCGCCGCGTCGTCGAGCCAGCGCATGACCACGGTGAGGCCGAGCGCGGGGTCGACCCAGATCAGGTTGCCGCCGGCGCCGACCGCGAAGACGCTCGCCTCGGGCGCACTCGGGTACAGGGTTCCGCCGGTGTTGAGCCACCAGAGGAAGCCGTAATCGGGCGCAATCGGGCAGGGCGCCAGCATCTCGTCGAGATAGGCCTCGGGCAGGATCCGCCGGCCGTCCCACAGGCCGCGGCGGCGCACCAGCTCGCCGAGCAGCGCCTGGTCATGGGCCGCGATGCGCAAGCCACCGCCCCAGTGGGTGCCGCCCGGCACCGAAGGCAGCCGTTCGCCATCGATCTCGAACCAGGCGTTGCGATAGGCGTGCCACGCCCAGTCGTCCGAGCCGCCGAGCGGCACCATGATCTCGTCACGCAGCACCGCGTCGAGCGGCCGGCGGAAGACCTGCGTGAGCGACAGGCTCAAGCGGTTGACGCGGACGTCGTTGTATTCCCAGTAGGTTCCTGGCGCCTGCAGATCGCGCGGCTGGCCCTTGCGCGTGTTGTCGGCTTCGCCGCCGACCTCGCGGTTGCGGTCGACCAGGTCGGGCTTGTCCCACAGCGTGCCCTGCCATTCGCTGGTCTGCTGCAGCAGGTGGCGCCAGGTGATGGCGCGGTTCTGCGGCGCCTCGAAACCGTCGTCGAGCGCGGTCTCGCGCAGCGGCGCGTCGACGCTCGCGATCAGGCCGTCGCGCAGCGCGACGCCGGCGAGCACCGCGAGGACGCCGGCGAGCACCGCGAGGTAGCTCTTGGCGACCGAGAATGTCAGGTCGGCGCGGCGCGGATCGCCCCATTCGGCGGCCAGTCGTCCGTCGCGCAGAACGACGCCGGCCGGCCCGCCGCGCGGAAAGACGGGGCCCAACACCTCGTTCCACGGCGGCGGCTCGAACTCGCCCCGGCCGAGCTGCTCGGATAGATCGCGCGACCAGGGCATCTCGTTGGCCTCGGCAAAAGCGACCGCCTGGGCGAGGGCGGCGGGATCGAAACCGGACTCCGCGGGCGCGTCGTAACTGTCAGAACGGTGCATTCTTTTTTCCGTCACAACCCGCGACTGCGGGCCGCCGACCGTTCGGCCAGTCTTGATCCCATAAGATTGGCATGCGCGGCGATTGAGCGCAGCAAAGCGTTAGCTTTGCGAACTACGTATAGATATCGACGACACGGTCGGGCGGCACGTGGCCGTCGACGAAGGTCTTGATGTTGATGACGACCTTCTCGCCCATGTCGATGCGGCCCTCGATGGTCGCCGAGCTCATATGCGGCAGCAGCACGACGCTGTCGAGCTCGAGCAGCTTGGGGTTGACCGCCGGCTCGTGCTCGAAGACATCGAGCCCGGCGCCGGCGATCTCGCCGGCGCGCAGCATGCGGGTCAGCGTGTTCTCGTCGATCACCTCGCCGCGCGAGGTGTTGACGACATAGGCGTGCGGCTGCAGCAGCTTGAGCCGGCGCGCCGACAGCAGGTGATAGGTCGCCGGCGTATGCGGGCAGTTGACCGAGATGATGTCCATGCGCGCGAGCATCTGGTCGAGGCTCTCCCAGTAGGTCGCCTCGAGTTCGTTCGCGGTCTCCTCGGTAACCGGGTGGCGGTTGTGGTAGTGGATCGACAGCCCGAAGCCACGCGCGCGCCGCGCCACCGCGGTGCCGATGCGGCCCATGCCGATGATGCCGAGACGCTTGCCCCAGATGCGCTTGCCGAGCATCGTCGTCGGTCCCCAGCCGGTCCACTCGCCCCCGCGCATCAGGCGCTCGCCCTCGGCGAGGCGGCGCGGTACGGCGAGGATCAGCGCCATGGTCATGTCGGCGGTGTCCTCGGTCAGCACGCCGGGCGTCGAGGTCACCGTGATGCCGCGCTCGCGCGCCGACGCCAAATCGATGTTGTCGACGCCGGTGCCGAAGTTGGCGATCAGGCGCAACTCGGGATGGGCGTTGGCGAGCACCGAGGCGTTGATCCGGTCGGTCACCGTCGGCACCAGCACCTCGGCGGTCTTGACGGCGTCGATCAGGTCGGCCTGCGACATCGGCCGATCGTCCTCGTTAAGGCGCGTGTCGAACAGCTCCATCATCCGGGTCTCGATGACCTCGGGCAGCTTGCGCGTGACGATGACGAGGGGCTTCTTGGTGGCCATGCGTGTCTCCAACGGGATGGCGCGGCGAGGCACGATCGCGCGCCGACCGCCAAGCATTAGCAAATGCGCGGGGTCGTTACAATGAAGCCGCGCAAGGGTGGCGCGAAACGCGCATTGGCCGCTGCGCCCGCGGCGCGCTTGCGATATACTCGGACGCGCCGTTTGTCTGTATTTTTCCGAGACCCGCGCCCGCCTTGTCCCGTCTCGCCGCGCTGATCCTGGTTACCGTTTTCGCCGCCGCCGCGGCGGCGCAGGACGTCGCGCCGGTGCCGCGCTTCGCGTCGCTGCGCTCGGACGAGGTCAACCTGCGCGCCGGCCCCGGCAAGCAATACCCGGTCGACTGGGTGTTCACGCGCCGCGCGCTGCCGGTCGAGATCACCGCCGATTACGGTCAATGGCGCAAGATCCGCGATGTCGACGGCAGCGAGGGCTGGGCCCACCAGAGCCTCTTGTCAGCGCGCCGCTGGGTGATGGTCACCGGCGAGATTAGAACGCTCAAGCGCGCGCCCGAGCCCGGCGCGGCGCCGGTCGCGCGCGCCGAGCCCGGCGTCATCGCCCGGCTGCTCGCCTGTCGCGGCGCTTGGTGCCGCGTCGAGATCGAGCGCTACACGGGCTGGCTCGAGCGCGGCCATATCTGGGGCGTCTACGCGGACGAGGTGATCGAGTAGACGGCCTGGGAGACGGCGTCCGTCGTATCTTCTGAAAATGGTGCCGGCGTCGAAAAAATTCGCATCGTGCCGCGTCGGCGCCCCGAGGCCGCCCTCTCTCTCATGATCGTCCCGGCGCGGCGCGGCGAGGACGGCGGAACCGCGCCCGGCCCATTGTTCCCGCCCGATCGAACGACCGCTTAGTCGAGCGTGTCGAGCGCCTTCTGGAAGCGCCCGGCGTGCGACTTCTCCGCCTTCGCCAGGGCCTCGAACCAGTCGGCGATCTCGTCGAACCCCTCGTCGCGTGCGGTGCGCGCCATGCCAGGGTACATGTCGGTGCAATCATACGTCTCACTGGCGATCGCCGCCTTAAGGTTGTCGGCGGTAGTGCCTATCGCCTTGCCGGTCACCGGGTCACCGACCTCGGCGAGGAAGTCGAGATGGCCGTGCGCATGCCCGGTCTCGCCCACGACGGTCGACCGGAACACGGCGGAGACGTCGTTGTAGCCTTCGACGTCGGCCTTTTGCGCGAAGTAGAGGTAGCGCAGGTGCGCTTCGGCGGACTTGGCGAATGCCTCCTTCAGGTTCTTTCCTGTCTTCGTGCCAACTAACGACGGCATGATGCCCTCCTTGTCAGCCTGCGATGGCGGAGCTAGCCCTTTTGGGTCCATCGCCGTCGCAAAGACGACAATTCTGATTGCCCGATGCCCAGTCGCGGCTGCGCTCTAAAAGCCCTCGAAGACCTTTCCGCTGAGATCAGGCGAGGTCGAATCGATCGAGATTCATGACCTTGTCCCACGCAGCCACGAAGTCACGCACGAACTTTTGCTCGGCGTCGTCACTCCCGTAGACCTCAGCGATCGCCCGGAGCTCGGAGTTCGAACCGAAGACGAGGTCGACGCGGCTGCCGTTCCACTTGAGCTCGCCCGTCCCGCGATCGCGACCCTCGAACACGTCCTCGGTGTCCGAGGTCGCCTTCCACTCCGTCGCGCTGTCGAGCAGGTTCACGAAGAAGTCGTTGGTCAGCGTCTCGGGTCGGTCGGTGAAGACCCCGAGCTCGGACTGCCCGCCGCTCGCGTTCAGGACGCGCATGCCGCCGAGGAGGGCCGTCATCTCGGGAGCGGACAGCGTCAGCATGAACGCCTTGTCCACCAGCAGGTGCTCCGACGAGAGCTCGTGGCCGTTCTGCAGGTAGTTGCGGAACCCGTCGGCGGTCGGCTCGAGCACGGCGAACGACTCGGTGTCGGTCATCTCCTGCGTGGCGTCGGTGCGCCCCGGTGTGAAGCGGACCTGCACGCCGTGCCCAGCCTTCTTCGCAGCCTCCTCGATGGCTGCGCAGCCGCCCAGCACGATCAGGTCGGCGAGCGAGACCATCTTCCCGCCCGTCTGCGAGCCGTTGAACTCCCGCTGGATCCCCTCCAGGGTCTCCAGCACCTTCGACACGCCGGACGTCACGTTGACGTCCCACTCCGCCTGCGGCGAGAGGCGGATGCGCGCCCCGTTCGCGCCACCGCGCTTGTCGGTGTCACGGTAGGTCGAGGCCGACGCCCAGGCGGTCGAGACCAGCTGGGAGATGGACAGGCCGGAGCCGAGGATCTTGCCCTTGAGCGCAGCGACGTCCGCGTCGTCGATCAGTTCGTGCGTGACCTCGGGCACCGGGTCCTGAAAGAGCAGCTGCTCCTCGGGAACCCACGGGCCGAGGTACCGGGCGACGGGTCCCATGTCGCGGTGCAGCAGCTTGTACCACGCCCGGGCGAAGGCGTCGGCGAGCTCGTCCGGGTTCTCGTAGAAGCGCTTCGAGATCTCCTTGTAGGCCGGATCGACGGTCAGCGCGATGTCGGTCGTCAACATCATCGGAGCGGTCCGCTTCGACGGGTCGTGCGCCTCCGGCACGGCCTCCTGCGCCTCGGGGTTCTTGGGAGCGAACTGGTGCGCGCCGGCAGGGCTCTTCGTCAGCTCCCACTCGTAGTTGAACAGGTTCTCGAAGTAGCCGTTGTCCCACTTGATCGGATCGTTGGTCCAGGCGCCCTCGAGCCCGCTGCTGATCGTATCGCCGGCTTTGCCGCTGCCATGGCTGCTCGTCCAGCCAAGGCCTTGCTCCTCGATGCTGGCACCCTCGGGTTCGGGACCTTTGTACTCCTCATCGGCAGCACCATGGGCTTTGCCGAACGTGTGTCCGCCGGCAATGAGCGCAACCGTTTCCTCGTCGTTCATCGCCATGCGGCGGAACGTTTCTCGAATGTCTGTTGCTGCGGCGAGCGGATCTGGGTTACCGTTCGGCCCCTGCGGATTGACGTAGATCAGGCCCATCTGAACGGCGCCGAGGGGATTCGCCAACTCCCGGTCGCCGCTGTAGCGCTCGTCGCCGAGCCACTCCCGCTCCGGGCCCCAGTAGACGTCCTCCTCGGGCTCCCAGATGTCCTCGCGGCCGCCGCCGAAGCCGAAGGTCTTGAAGCCCATCGTCTCCAGGGCGCGGTTCCCGGTGAAGATCAGAAGGTCGGCCCACGAGATCTTCCGGCCGTACTTCTGCTTGATCGGCCAGAGCAGCCGGCGCGCCTTGTCGAGGTTCACGTTGTCGGGCCAGCTACCAAGGGGGGCGAAGCGCTGGTTGCCGGTGCCGCCGCCGCCACGGCCGTCGGCGATGCGGTACGTACCTGCGGCGTGCCACGTCATCCGGATGAAGAGCGGCCCGTAGTGGCCGTAGTCGGCCGGCCACCAGTCCTGCGACTGGGTCATCAGCGCATCGACGTCCTTCGCCAGGGCTTCGAAGTCGAGGCTCTTGAACTCCTCGGCGTAGTCGAACTCCTCGCCGTTGGGATCGGCCTCGGGGTGGTTCTGGCGGAGGATCCGCAGGTTCAACTGGTTCGGCCACCAGTGTTGGTTCGCTGTGTCGCCAACGGCCTGGTGCGCGGTGCCCATCACCGGGCACTTGCTTTCGCTGTTCATATTCTTTCCGATCGTGTCCTGAATTTTTCCACCGGGTTCTTCCGGACGCGAATCACGATGTCTACCTCCGTGACCGTCGTTCCGGGGGGCGGATGGGGAAGTTTCGCCACCTTTAGCTCCTCGCCAGGAATGTCTACCAAACACCGATCCTCTTCGCAGAAGAAATGATGGTGGTGGCTGGCATTCGTGTCGAAGTACGAGCGCGATGCATCGACCACGACCTCGCGCAGCAACCCTGCGGCGGTGAATTGGTGCAGTGTGTTGTAAACCGTGGCGAGCGAGACGCGCACGTTGGCGGCGCGCGCCTCCTTGTGCAGCGCCTCGGCGGTCACGTGGCGGTCGTCGCCGTCGAACAGCAGCCGGGTCAAAGCCATGCGCTGGCGCGTCGGTCTGAGCGCCGCGCTGCGCAGCCGCTCGAGTGCGGCACTATAGGGTCTGATGTTGCTCATGACTGGAATATGGTCGCTCCCGAGGAAAAATTAAAGAGGAATTTCCGCTCCCTACGCCCGATATTGGATCGATTTCAAGGCGCCGGGCGGGATCGCGGCCCGGCCGTCGACGATCAGTCCTCGTAGCGCTTGAACACCAGAGAGGCATTGGTGCCGCCGAAACCGAAGCTGTTCGACATCACCTGGTCGAGGCGAACACCGTCGCGGCGCTCGGTCACGATCGGCACGCCTTCCGCCTCGGGATCGAGAGTCTCGATATTGGCCGAGGCGCTGATGAAACCGTGCTTCATCATCAACAGCGAATAGATCGCCTCATGCACCCCGGTGGCGCCCTGGCTATGGCCGGTCAGCGACTTGGTCGAGCTAATCGGCGGGGTGTCGTCGCCGAAGACACCCTTGATCGCTTCCAGCTCGCGGGTGTCGCCCACTGGCGTCGAGGTGCCGTGGGCGTTGATATAGTCGATCTGTCCGTCGGTCGTGGCCATGGCCATGCGCATGCAGCGCACGGCGCCTTCGCCCGAAGGCTGCACCATGTCGAAGCCATCCGAGGTGGCGCCGTAGCCGGCTAGTTCAGCGTAGATTTTCGCGCCACGCGCAAGCGCGTGTTCGAGCTCCTCGAGCACCAGCACGCCGCCGCCGCCGGCGATGACGAAGCCGTCGCGGTTGGCGTCATAGGGCCGCGAGGCACGCTCCGGCGTGTCGTTGTAGTTCGACGAAAGGGCCGGCATGGCGTCGAAAAGCAGGGTCAGGGTCCAGTGCAGCTCCTCGCCGCCGCCGGCGAACATGACGTCCTGCTTGCCCCATTGAATGAGTTCGCCGGCGTTGCCGATGCAATGGGCGCTGGTCGAACAGGCCGAGCTGATGGAATAGCTCGACCCCTTGATCTTGAACGGCGTCGCCAGGGTCGCCGAGTTGGTGCTCGACATCACCTTGGGCACCATGAACGGCCCGACCCGCTTGGCGTTCTTTTCGCGCAAGGTGTCGGTCGACAACAACAGGTTCTTGGTCGAGGTGCCGCCCGAGCCCATGACCATGCCGGTGCGCTCGTTGGAAACCTGATCGTCGGTCAGGCCTGCGTCCTCGATGGCCTGTTTCATGGCGAGGTAGTTATAGGCCGCGCCGTCACCCATGAAACGCCGGAGCTTGCGGTCGATGGCGTCATCGAGATCGACTTTGAGCGAGCCGTGGACCTGGCTGCGGAAGCCGTGATCCTTGTATTCCTGGCAGAATTCGATGCCCGAGCGCCCCTCGCGCAGCGACGCGGCCACTTCGTCGAGGTCGTTTCCGATCGGGCTGATCACGCCCATTCCCGTTATGACGACCCGTCTCACGTCGTTTCTCCCTTCGCATCGTCGGCTGCGGCAAACAGCCCGACCCTGAGGTCGCGGGCTTCGTAAATCGGCCGGCCGTCGACTTCCATCATAGCGTCGGCAATACCAAGAACCAATTTTCGCTGTATGACGCGTTTCAGATCGACATGGTAGCGGATCGTGGTCGCCGTCGGCAGTACCTGTCCGGTCAGCTTGACCTCGCCGACGCCGAGCGCGCGACCGCGGCCCGGGCTGCCGCGCCAGCCGAGATAGAATCCGAGCAGCTGCCACAGCGCGTCGAGACCGAGGCAACCCGGCATCACCGGGTCGCTCTCGAAGTGGCATTCGAAGAACCACAGGTCGGGCCGCACGTCGAGTTCGGCGACGATGTCGCCCTTGCCGTGGCTGCCGCCGTCCTCGGTGATCCTGGCGATGCGGTCGAACATCAGCATCGGCGGCAAGGGCAGGCGCGCGTTGCCGGGGCCGAACAGATCGCCATGCGCGCATTCGAGCAGCTCGTCATACGTGTAGCTGCCCTTCTTCTTTGCCACGTTGATGGTCGCCGGCGTCACCGGCTCGGTGACCACCTCGTTGATCCGCTCGATCATCGCCTCGCCGCTCTCACGCGCCTGAGCGACGGTCCGCTCGAGCGCCTTTGCGATGCGTTCGATCGCGTGTTCGCCGCTCTCGCGCGCCTGCTGCATGGCGCCGTCGAGCGCCGTGGCGATGCGCGGCAGATCGGCCTCGATCACGGTGCGCAGCGCCGCCACGCCGGTCTCCTTGGTTGGCGATCCGTCGGCCGGCGGGTCGGCCTCGACCGCAGGCGCGGCTTCGGCCGGCGGCGCGGCCTCGACCGGCGATGCGGTCGCGTCATCAAACTGCGTCGGCTTGCCGTCGATCGCCTTCATGCCGACGATGTTGTAGCCGCAATCGACGTGGTGGGTCTCTCCGGTCACCGCCCCCGAAAGGCCGCTCAACAGATAGACCGCCGAGTTGCCGACCTCGTCGAGTTCGACGCTGCGCCGGAGCGGCGCATTGTCCTGGCTCCATTTGTAGATGTAGCGCGCGCTCGAGATGCCCGATCCGGCCAGTGTGCGCATCGGGCCCGCCGACAGCGCGTTGACCCGGATGCCGTCGCGCCCGAGGTCGGCGGCGAGATAGCGCACACTGGCCTCGAGCGCCGCCTTGGCGACGCCCATCACGTTGTATTGGGGCATGACGCGCTCGGCGCCGGCGTAGGTCAGGGTAAGCACGCTGCCGCCGTGGTTGATCATCGGCGCGGCGCGCTTGACGACGGCGGTGAACGAGAAGCAGGAGATGTCCATCGTCTGCTTGAAGTTTTCGGGCGTCGTGTTGAGGTATTGGCCCTTGAGCTCTTCCTTGTCTGAATAGGCGATGGCGTGAACGACGAAATCGAAGCTGCCCCAGGCCTCGCCCAAAGCGGCGAAGACGTCGTCGACGCTCTGCTTGTCGGCGACGTCGCAGGGCAGCACGATGGTCGAGCCGACCTGCTCGGCGAGCGGCGCGACGCGCTTCAGGAAGGTCTCGTTCTGATAGGTGAAGGCGAGTTCGGCGCCTTCGCGGCCGAGGCACCGGGCGATGCCCCAGGCGATCGAACGATCGTTCGCGACGCCCATGATCAGGCCCCGCTTGCCGGCCATCAACCCTGTCGCACCGCTCACTGCCTGGTCGCTCATCGAATAATTGCCCGGTTTCCCCATGCGGCCGTTGCGCCGTCGAGGCTATAACGTTCGGCCGGCGAAAGGAAGCGCCGGCAGATCACGTGCCGAGGCCCGCCGCTGGGTCCGATGCGTCATCGGCGTCGCCGTGGCCATGGGCGCGCGCCGCGGCGAGCACGGCGCCGGGATCGTCACTGACGATCGAGGCGACGCCCCAGTCCAACAACTCGACCGCGCGCCACGGCTCGTTCACCGTGAACGCCATGACCGTGACGCCGGCCTCGCCGAGCGTGGCGACGTTGCGGCGCGTCAGTTGGCGGTGCAGGCACACGAAGACGTGGCAGTCGAGCGCCTCGAGCCGGGCGCGCCAGTCGCCCGGCAGGGTGCGGCTGAGCAGGCCGATCGGAAAGGCCGGCGCGACGGCGCGCGCGGCGATCAGGCTTTCCGGCGAGAAGCTGGTGATCAACGGCGTTGCGCGATCGGTCGGCCAGCGCGCCGCGAGCGCCGCCCCGACCGCGCGCCCGGTCTCGGATTCGCGGCCCGGGCAGGCCTTGATCTCTATGTCGGCGGCGAGGTCGAGCGCGAACAGCGTATCGAGCGCCGCATCGAGGCTGGGCACGCGCTCGCCAGTGAAGCGCGTATCGAACCACGCGCCGGCGTCGAGCCGGGCGATGGCGTCGAAACGCGTCGCCGCGATCCGGCCGCGGCCGTCGGTGGTGCGCTCCAGCGTCTCATCGTGAAAGACGATGCAGCGACCGTCGGCGCTCAGCTTGGTGTCGAACTCGACGCAACGGGCGCCGAGCTCGGCAGCCAAGCGCAGGCCGGCGAGCGTATTCTCGGGCGCCAGCGCCGCGGCGCCCCGGTGGCCGATGACCTTCGGTAACCGCATCGCGCGGCGCGCCGTCGTGGCGCGTCCCGACCGCCGGCCTGGCGTGACCGCTAGCCGGCAGTCTGTTCGGCCTTCGCTTCGCGCGGCTCGGGCGCGATTTCCAGGCCGGTCTCCTGGTCGACCGATTTCAGGCTGAGACGCACCTTGCCGCGGTCGTCGATGGCCAACACCTTGACCTTGACCATGTCGCCCTCGTTGACGACGTCGGTCACCGTGTTGACGCGGCGCGGCGCGAGCTCCGAGATGTGGACCAGGCCGTCGCGGTTGCCGATGAAGTTCACGAAGGCGCCGAAATCGACGACCTTGACCACCTTGCCCGAGTAGATGACGCCGATCTCGGGCTCGGCGACGATGTCGTGGATCTTGTCGATCGCCGCCTGCACCGCCGCCGCATCGGACGCCGCCACCTTGACGGTGCCGTCGTCTTCGATGTCGATCTTGGTGCCGGTCGTCTCGCACAGCTCGCGGATCACCTTGCCGCCGGTCCCGATGACCTCGCGGATCTTGTCCTTCGGGATGTGAATCGTGGTGATGCGCGGGGCGTGCTCGCTGACCACGTCGCGCGCCGTCGACAGGCCCTTCTGCATCTCGCCCAGGATGTGCATGCGGCCGTCACGCGCCTGATCGAGCGCGATACGCATGATTTCCTCGGTGATCGAGGTGATCTTGATGTCCATCTGCAGCGAGGTGATGCCCTGATCGGTGCCGGCCACCTTGAAGTCCATGTCGCCGAGGTGGTCCTCGTCGCCCAGGATGTCGGACAGAACGGCGAACTTGTCGCCCTCCTTGATCAGCCCCATGGCGATGCCGGCGACCGAGCGCGGCAGCGGCACGCCCGAGTCCATCAGCGCGAGCGACGAGCCGCACACCGAGGCCATCGACGACGAGCCATTCGATTCGGTGATCTCGGAGATGATCCGGATGGTGTAGGGGAAATCCTCCTTGCTGGGCATCAATGGGCGCAACGCGCGCCACGCCAGCTTGCCGTGACCGATTTCGCGCCGGCCCGGCGGCCGCATGAACGAGGCCTCGCCGACCGAATAGGGCGGGAAGTTGTAGTGCAGCATGAAATGCTCGCGGTACTCGCCCTCGAGGACGTCCATGATCTGCTCGTCCTGGCCGGTGCCCAGTGTCGCGCTGACCAGCGCCTGGGTCTCGCCGCGCGTGAACAGCGCGCTACCGTGGGTGCGCGGCAGGACGCCGACCTCGACCGAGATCGGCCGCACGGTCTTCAGGTCGCGGCCGTCGATACGCTGGCCGGTCTCGAGCACGCTGCCGCGCACGATGTCCTTCTCGAGCGACTTGAACAGGCCGCCGAGGAGTGCCGCATCGAAGCCCTCGCTCTCCATCGTCCCGGCGACGTCCCGCTTGACGGCGGCGAGCTTCTCGACGCGCGCCTGCTTGACGACTTCGCCATAGGCATCGCGCAGGCCCGCCTCGGCGAGCTCGGCGAGACGCGCCGCCGCGGGCGCCTTGGCCTCGTCCTCGCCCGGCACGGCCCAAGGCTCCTTGGCGCATTTCTCGGCGAGCAGGATGATGCCGTCGATGACCACCTGCATCTCGCGGTGGCCAAAGGTCACGGCGCCGAGCATGATGTCCTCGGACAATTCTCTGGCCTCCGATTCGACCATCAGCACGCCGTCCTGGGTGCCCGCGACGACGAGGTCGAGGACGCTGTCGACGCGCTGGTCGGCAGTCGGGTTAAGCACGTACTGACCGTCGATGTAGCCGACGCGTGCGCCGCCGATGGGGCCGAGGAACGGCAGGCCCGAGAGCGTCAGCGCGGCCGACGCGCCGACCATCGCGACCATGTCGGGGTCGTTCTCGAGGTCGTGCGACAGCACCGTGCAGACGACCTGGGTCTCGTTCTTGAAGCCCTTGGCGAAGAGCGGCCGGATGGGCCGGTCGATGAGGCGCGAGACGAGCGTTTCCTTCTCGCCCGGGCGCCCCTCGCGCTTGAAGAAGCCGCCCGGGATCTTGCCCGCGGCCGAGGCCTTCTCCTGGTAGTTGATGGTGAGCGGGAAAAAGTCGAGGCCGACCCGTGGCTCGCGCTGCGCGACCGCGGTGCACAGCACCACCGTCTCGCCATAGCTCGCCAGGACGGCGCCGTCGGCCTGGCGCGCGATGCGCCCGGTCTCGAGCGTCAGCGTCCGCCCGCCCCATGAAATTTCCTGTTTGTAGACGTCAAACATGTTCTATCCCTTCCTTCCGTCGGCGCGGACCACCTATGGCCCCGCCGCTATCTGCAAAAGTTGTGCGCCGACGCACGCGCCGAACGGCGTGCCGGTCCCATGACCGAGCGATCTACCGTCTCGACGGCGCGTAGCTGTGGCGCGAAAAATGCGGCAGGGACGCGACAGTGCGCCCCCGTCCGGTTGTCATCGGCGCAGACCCAAGCGTTGAATCAAAGTCTTGTACCGCTCGTGGTCCTTGCGATCGACGTAGTCCAAAAGCCGGCGGCGCCGGCTCACCAGCATCAGCAACCCGCGGCGCGAATGCTTGTCCTTGTGGTGGGACTTGAAGTGGCCAGTCAGATTAGCGATACGCTCGCTCAAGATCGCGACTTGCACTTCGGGCGAGCCTGTATCGCCATCCTTGATGGCGTATTCCGAAATGAGCGCAGCCTTGCGCTCGGACGTAATCGACATCGTTCCTATCCATCCTAGATGTTGAAAACACGAACCGGGTGCACGTTCTCACCCCTGACCTCGGCCAACGCCACCAATCGATCTCCGACGGCGACGCGGACCAATCCGGGGGGGCTTTGGGGCACGTGCACGGCCTGTCCGCTTTTCAAGCGTTCGGCCTGATTTTCGGTTACGGCCAGCGCCGGGATGTCGGCCAGCGCGGTCTCTACCGGATGCACATGTTCGAACGGCGCGGCACTATGCCCCAGCGCCGCCAGTTTATCTAGCGAAATCGCATCCGCCTCGTCGAATTTTCCGACCGCCGTTCGGCGCAGTTTCACGACGTGACCGACAGTGCCGAGACGGCGCGCAAGGTCGCGCGCAAGGGCGCGCACATAGGTCCCCTTGCCGCAGCGCATTTCGAAGTCGGCGTGATCGCGATCGACAACCGCTGTCAACTCGAGGCGGTCGACGAACACCGGCCGCGCCGCGAGCGCTGCGGGCGTGCCCCGGCGCGCCAGATCATAGGCCCGTTTGCCGTCGACCTTGATCGCCGCATAGGACGGCGGCACCTGCGCGATCTCGCCGGTGAAACCGGCCAGCGCGGTGCGGATCGCCGCCGCGTCGGGCCGCGTGTCGCTGGTTTCGGTGATCGCGCCCTCGGCGTCGTCGGTGTCGCGCGCCTCGCCCCAGCGCACGGTGAAGCGATAGGTTTTCAGGCTGTCCATGGCATAGGCGACGGTCTTGGTCGCCTCGCCCAGCGCCATCGGCAGGACGCCGGTCGCCATCGGGTCGAGGGTACCGGCGTGGCCGACCTTGGCGGCGTCGGTGATGCGCCGAACCCGGGCGACGGCCGCCGCCGACGTCATGCCGGCCGGCTTGTCGATGACCAACCAGCCGTTAATCGGCGTGCCGCGCCGCTTACGCGCCATCGTCGTCGCCCGTCGTGCCGCGCGCGTCGCCGGTGCCGCGCAGCAGGGTCTCGATGCGGATGGCGCGGTCGAAACTGGTATCGACTTCGAAGCCGAATTGCGGCGCGAACTTGAGGTGCACCATGCGGGCCACCTGGGAGCGGATATGGGGTGCCGCGCGGCGCAGGCCGCCGAGCACCGTCGCCGGGTCGCCGCCGCCGAGTGGCACGATATACGCCGTCGCGTTGCGCAGGTTGGGGCTGACGCGCACCTCGGTCACAGTCACCGGCGCGCCCTGCACGTCGGGGTCGTGCAGCGCGCCGCTCGAGAATAGTTCGGCGAGCGCGTGGCGCAGCGCCTCGCCAACCCGTAACTGGCGCTGGCTGGGTTCCCTGCCGGTTGACCTGGGCATATCGACCCCTCGCTTCTAGCCCGGCGTTCTCGCCATGGACAGGCGCGTCATCGCGTCGGGCGACCCGCCCGGCGCGGCCCACGGGGCGGCGGATTCGTCCATGGCGAGAATTCCGGTCTGGGTCCGTCAGCGGGCTATAACGTGCGCGCGATCTCCTCGATCTCGACCGCCTCGATGATGTCGCCGACGCGGAGGTCCTGGTAGTTCTCGAACGACATACCGCATTCGAGCCCTTCCTTGACCTCGCGGGCGTCGTCCTTGAAGCGCTTGAGCGTCGACAGCTTGCCCTCGTGGATCACCGTGTCGTCGCGCAGCAGACGCACCTTGGCGGCACGCCGGATGATGCCGTCGGTAACCCGGCAGCCGGCGATCTTGCCGACCTTGGTGATGTCGAACACCTCGAGCACCTGGGCGTTGCCGACGATGCTCTCGCGCAGCGTCGGCGCCAGCATGCCCGAGAGCGCCGCCTTGATGTCGTTGATGATGTCGTAGATGACCGAGTAGTAGCGAATCTCGATGCCATCGCGGCGCGCGTGCTCGCGCGCCTGGGCGTTGGCGCGCACGTTGAAGCCGATGATCAGCGCCTTCGACGCCATGGCCAGCGTGATGTCGGATTCGTTGATGCCGCCGACGCCGAGATGCAGCACGCGCGCGGCGACCTCGTCGGTGGCGAGCTTCTCGAGACTGGCGTTGATCGCCTCGGCCGAGCCCTGGACGTCGGCCTTGATCACGACCGGCAGCTCGTTGGCCTCGCCGGCGGCGATGTCGGCGAACATCTGCTCGAGGCTGCCGCGCACGCCGGCCGCGTTGCGCAGATCGCGCAGCTGGTCCTGACGGTAGTCGACGACCTCGCGGGCACGCTGTTCGTTGTCGACCGCGTTGACCTCGTCGCCTGCCAGCGGCACGCCGCTCAGACCCAGAATCTCAACCGGCGCCGACGGTCCGGCCACCTCGACGCTGTGGCCCCGTTCGTCGACCATTGCGCGGACGCGCGCCCATTCGCTGCCCGCGACGACGATGTCGCCGATGTTGAGCGTGCCGCGCTGTACCAGGACGGTCGCCACCGGGCCGCGACCGCGATCGAGCTTGGCCTCGATGACGATGCCCTCGGCCGGCCGATCGGGATTGGCGCCCAAATCGAGGATCTCGGCCTGCAGCAGGATGGCCTCCACGAGCTTGTCGAGGTTAAGTTTTTCGAGCGCCGAGACCTCGACCGACAGCACGTCGCCGCCCAATTCCTCGACGAACACCTCGTGTTGCAACAGATCGTTGCGCACGGTGTCGGGCGCCGCATCGGGCCGGTCGATCTTGTTGATCGCGACGATGATCGGCGCCTTGGCCGCCTTGGCGTGGTTGATCGCCTCGATGGTCTGCGGCATGACGCCGTCGTCGGCCGCGACGACCAGGACGACGATGTCGGTCACGCCGGCGCCGCGCGCGCGCATGGCGGAGAACGCCGCGTGACCGGGCGTATCGATGAAGGTGACGCGCGCACCCGAGGCGAGTTCGACCTGATAGGCGCCGATGTGCTGGGTGATGCCGCCGGCCTCGCCGCTTACCACGTCGGTTGAGCGCAGCGCGTCCAAGAGCGACGTCTTGCCGTGATCGACATGGCCCATCACGGTGACCACCGGCGGGCGCGACACGATCGTTTCCTCGCTGTCGGCCTCGCCCTTGAGGCCGAGTTCAACGTCAGCCGCGCTGACCCGCTTGATCTTATGGCCGAACTCCTCGACCAGCAGCTGGGCGGTATCGACGTCGATCGCCTGATTGATCGTCGACATGGTGCCCATATTCATGAGCGCCTTGACGACCTCGGCGCCGCGCACCGCCATGCGGTTGGCCAGCTCCTGCACGGTAATGGTCTCGGGTACGACGACTTCGCGCACTACCTTGACCGGCTCGCCTTGCTGGCCCGGCGGCGTGCCGCGCTTTACCTTCTCGCGCTCGCGCGCCCGGCGCACGGATGCCAGGCTTCGGACGCGATCCTCCTCGACGAGCGCCTGACTCATGGTCAGTTTGCCGGCACGCCGGCGGGGCTGCCCGCGTCGCGTCGCGAGTGACGATCGACGCGGCACATCGCCGCCCTTGCCGCGACGGCCGGGACCCTTCTTGCCGTCCTCTTCGAGCTCGAGCTTGCCGCGGGTGTGCGCGCCGGGCGACACCGAGGCCGCCGGCTTGCCCGGCGCGGCGGCCGCAGCGGCCGCCGCGGCCTTGGCGAGGTCTACCTCCTCCTCGGCCTTGCGCTGCGCCTCTTGTTCGGCTTTCTGCTGCTCCGCCTCTTCCGCGATCTTGCGCCGCGCCTCATCCTCGGCCCGACGTTCGGCTTCCTCGACGGCCCGTTCGTGCGCGACCTGGTCGACCTTGCGCGCCGTCTCGAGCGCGCGCACGCGGGTTTGCTTTTCCTCGTTGGTCAGCGTCTTCAGGATGGCGGGACGCTGCTCTTCGTCGGCCGCTTCCTCGACAACGGGCGCCTCGTCGACGGCCCCGGCGGGCAGCGCCGCCGCCGCCTCGACCTCGGCCGGTGTCGGCGCCTTGACCTCGGCCATGCGACCGCTCTTGCCAGGCGCGAAGGTCCGCTTGCGGCGCACCTCGACGGTGACCACTTTGGAGCGGCCATGCGAAAAGCTCTGGCGGACCTGCCCGGTCTCGACTGTCTTATGCAGCTCGAGCCGACCGGGTCGCTGGATGCTCAGCTGGACCTTTTCGCTCTTGCCGTCTTTTTCGTTGGTTTCGGACATAACCCTCTAACCGCAATTCACGATATGCTCGTCGCCGCTCGCGCGGCGAAATCCGGCGAGCCGCGCCGTCTCTATGACGAACCGCTTCGCCACGCCGCTCTTCTTCAGGGCCGCGTAAACCACCCTCTCGCGACCCAGCGCGCCGGCCAACTCATCCGCCGTAAACAGCGTCACGAGCGGAACGTCGCGACCGACCGCGATCAACTTCCGCCGTCCGTCGTCGGCGCCGTCCGCGGCCGCGACCAGAACCGCGGCCGCGCCGGACTGCAAGAGCGCGCGAACCCTCTCGAAACCGGCGGTCGCCGCGCCACCGCGGCGCGCCAGACCGAGAAAATCGAGGCAGCGGCGCGCGAGCAACCGCTCCACCTGGTCGGCCAGATCGGGCGCGTCCACGGCCGTGATCCGCAATCCCCTGGCAATCAGGTTCTTCGACGACGCCGTATTTACCACATCCCGCTCGGCACTCAACCACAAACCCCGACCAGGCAACGTGCCGGCCACGTCAGGCACGACAGCGCCGTCTGGTCCGGCGACGAAGCGCAACAGCGTCGCGCGATCGGCATCGCGCCGGGTGACGAAGCACCGGCGGGTGCGCGCAGCGGTCCCTACGGGGCTGTTTTCGACGACGATCTCAGTTGCTTGCGCGACCATGGCAGAGGGCTCCCATCGTCACTCAGCTTTCAGCGTCTGCGACGGTCTGGGTCTCTGCCTCGGCAGGCTCGGCATCGGCGTCGGCGTCGGGGTCGTCGCCCGCCGCTTCGCCGGCTGTCTCGGACGGCGTGTCCTCGTCATCGAACCAATGGGCGCGCGCCGCCATGATGATCGCGTTGGCCTCGTCCTCGTTCATCATGATTTCGGGCAGCATCTCGATCAGCTCGTCGCTGGCGAGGTCGGCCAAATTGTCGAGCGTCTTGATGCCCTGCTCGCCGAGCGCGACCAGCATGGTCGGCGTCAGCCCCGCCACGGCGGCGAGGTCGTCGGAGACGCCGATTTCCTGGCGGCGTTCGCTCAGCTCGCGGTCGCGCTCAGCCAGATGGCTGCGCCCGCGCTCCCTGAGCTCGCCCGCGACTTCCTCGCTGAAACCCTCGATCGAGGAGATCTCCTCGATCGGTACGAAGGCGACCTCCTCGACCGTGGTGTAGCCCTCGGCGACCAGCAAATGCGCGATGACGTCGTCGATATTGAGCGCATCGATGAACATCTGCGAATGCCTGTGGAACGCCTCGGTGCGGCGGTCCGATTCTTCGTCCTCGGTCAGGATGTCGATGTCCCAGCCGGTCAGCTGCGACGCCAGACGCACATTCTGGCCGCGGCGCCCGATGCCGAGGCTGAGCTGATCGTCGGGCACGACGACCTCGATCTTGTTGGCATCGTCGTCGAGCACCACCTTTGTCACCTCGGCCGGCGCCAGCGCGTTGACGACGAAGGTCGCCGGGTCGGCCGACCATTGGATGATGTCGATCTTCTCGCCCTGTAACTCGCCGACCACCGCCTGAACGCGGCTGCCGCGCATGCCGACGCAGGCGCCGACCGGGTCGATGCTCGAATCGTTCGATAACACGGCTATCTTGGCGCGGCTGCCCGGATCGCGCGCGACCGCCTTGATCTCGATGATGTGGTCGTAGATTTCGGGCACTTCCTGGGCGAACAGCTTGGCCATGAACTGCGGATGCGTGCGCGACAGGAAGATCTGCGGGCCGCGCGGCTCCTCGCGTACGTCGAGCACGTAGGCGCGCACCCGATCGCCTTGGTGGAACGATTCGCGGGGTAGCATTTCCTCGCGCCTGAGCAGCGCCTCGGCGCGACCCAGATCGGCCATCACGTTGCCGTATTCGACGCGCTTGACCAGGCCGTTGACGATCTCGCCGACGCGGTCCTTGTACTCACCGAACTGGCGCTCGCGCTCGGCTTCGCGCACCCGCTGCACGATGACCTGCTTGGCGGTCTGCGCGGCGATGCGGCCGAAGTCGATGGGCGGCAGGGGCTCGGTCAGGAACTCGCCGATCTCGGCGTCCGGCTTGCGCGCCTGCGCCTCGTCGAGCGTCACCTGAGTGACCGGGTCCTCGATCTCCGCGGCGACTTCGATGAAGCGCATCATCTCGATGGTGCCATTGGTGCGGTCGATCGTCGCCCGGATGTCGTGTTCCTGGCCGTATTTGCGTTTGCCGGCGTGCGAAATCGCCTGCTCCATGGCCTCGAGAACCGTGTCGCGGTCGATCCCCTTCTCACGCGCCACAGCGTCGGCCACCTGCAACAATTCCGACTGGCCGATACCGGATTCTACGTCCATCTGCATCTTGATCTATTCGCTTCCTTGTTGTGTGCTCGCCGCGATCAGCTCGTCGGTCAACACAAGCTTCGCGGCGGCGACGTCGTCGAGCGCAATCTCAGCCTCGCCATCACCGACGGCGATCACTACCGCGCCGTCACGGACCCCGAGCAGCCGGCCGCGATACCGCTTGCGGCCGTCGACTGCTTGGCGCAACTCGATCTTCACCTCGTGGCCGGCGTACCGCTCGTAATCGGCGCGCCTGACCAACGGTCGGTCGATGCCGGGCGAGCTGACCTCCAGGTCATAAGCGCCCTCGATCGGGTCCTCGACATCGAGCACGGCCGAGACCAGGCGGCTGACCTTGCTGCAGTCGTCGACCGACATGCCGCCGCCCGACCGCTCGGCCATCACCTGTAGCCGCGGCCGGTGCCGCCCGCCTGTCAACTTGACGCGGACCAGATCATAGCCGGTCGCCTCGAGAGAAGGCGCGACGAGGCGCGCGATATGGCTTTCTACCGCCGTCGTCATTCTCCGTCCTGGCGCGTAAACAAAAAGCGGGCCGGAGGCCCACAATTCTTCCAGGATCCGGCCCAGTAACCGGGACCCCGCTATAACAAACCCCGAAGCATAGTGATCCGGCCGCGCCCCGCAAGCATTTTCTGCCGACCGACCGCTGTTGACATGGCATCCCGGGAGATGGTCTTCAAGACCCTCAACCAGGCGCGCGGGGTCGAGGTGGACGGCATCATCAAGTGGTTCAACGCGGATCGGGGCTATGGCTTCATCGAGCCCGGCGACGGCAGCGACGATGTCTTCTTCGACTCGGCGGCCCTCGATCCGGAATTCGGCGGCGCCGGTCCCGAACCGGATCAGTCGGTGACCTTCGAGATCGTCGATGGACCGCGCGGCGCCGAGGCCGCGCGGGTCGGTCGGCTCATCGGTCCTGGCGGCGGCTTCGGCGGCTGAAGCGCAGGAACGCGGGTCGCGCGCCGGCGGCGCGGGCTTTCGCCTCGTAGCGTGTCTCGGGCCAATCGTCGGGCCGCGCGCGCCAATCGCCGGGGCGACGCGCCAGCCATTCAAACGCCCCATCGCGCCTGACGTGATCGAGCATCCAGCGGGCGTATTCGAGATGGTCGCTGGCCAGGCGCAGCTCGGCGCCGTCGGCCAGCACGCGGGCCAGGACCGCGACCGTCGCGCCGTCGATGAAGCGGCGCTTGTGATGGCGCGTCTTGGGCCAGGGGTCGGGAAACAGCACGAACGCGCCGCCGATCGACGCGTCGGCGAGCGCCTCGATCAACAAGCGCGCGTCGTCGGCAAAGACGCGGACCCGCGCGCGCTCGGCGTCGGCCAGCGTGCCAAGCAGCGCCGCGATGCCGGCGATATAGGGTTCGCAGCCGATGATGCCGACATCCGGATTGGCGCGCGCCTGGGCAGCGAGGTGCTCGCCGGCGCCGAAGCCGACCTCGAGCCAGACGTCGCGCACCGGCCCGTCGAACAGGGTGGACGGATCGAGCGCCCCGTCGCCGGGCAGCGTGATCGAGAGATGCGGCAGAAGATCGGCGATGAGCCGCTGCCGACCCGGGCGCAACGGACGGCCCTGTCGGCGGCCGAAGAGGCGACGCTGCGGCTTGTCGCCGGTGGCCGGGCCGACGGGCGGTCCCTCGCTCAGGAGAACGCCGCGGCCAGTTCTTCGACCAGGTCGAGACGCTCCCACGAGAAGCCCCCGTCGGGCTCGGGCGGGCGCCCGAAATGGCCGTAGGCGGCGGTGCGTGCGTAGATCGGTCGGCTCAGCTCGAGACGCTCGCGGATGCCGCGCGGCGAGAGGTCGACGAGCTCGCCGAGCGCGTCGCCCAGGCGGGCCTCGTCGACGCGCCCGGTTTCGTGTGTCTCGACATAGATCGCCAAGGGGTGCGAAACGCCGATCGCGTAGGCGAGCTGAATGGTGCAACGATCGGCCAGCCCCGCGGCGACGACGTTCTTCGCCAAGTAGCGTGCCGCGTAGGCCGCCGAACGGTCGACCTTGGTCGGGTCCTTGCCCGAGAAAGCGCCGCCGCCGTGCGGTGCCGCGCCGCCATAGGTATCGACGATGATCTTGCGTCCGGTCACGCCGGCGTCACCGTCCGGCCCACCGATGACGAAACGCCCGGTCGGATTGACGTAGAACGCGTCGTCGTCGCACATCCAGCCTTCGGGCAGCACGTTCTCGACGTGCGGGCGCACGATTGCGCGGACGTCGTCCTGAGACAGCTCGTCGCCGTGCTGGGTCGAGACGACGACGGTGGTCGCCCGCACTGGTTTGCCGTCGACATACTGCAGCGTAACCTGGCTCTTGGCGTCGGGACCGAGGCCCGGCTCGGCGCCCGAGTGGCGGGCTTCGGCGAGCGAGCGCAGCATGGCGTGCGCGTAATGGATCGGCGCCGGCATCAGTTCCTCGGTCTCGCGGCAGGCGTAGCCGAACATAATGCCCTGGTCACCGGCCCCCTCGTCCTTGTTGCCCGCGGCGTCGACGCCTTGGGCGATGTCGGCCGACTGGGCGTGAACATGGATGTCGACGGTGGCGTGCTGCCAATGGAAACCCGTCTGCTCATAGCCGATGTCACGCACGCAGGCGCGCGCGACCTCCTCGAGATGATTGGGCGTGATCGACGCCGGGCCGCGCACCTCGCCGGCGAGCACGATGCGGTTGGTCGTCACCAAGGTTTCGACCGCGACGCGCGAGGCCGGATCGGCGGTCAAGAACGTATCGACGACGGCGTCCGAGATGCGGTCGCAGACCTTGTCGGGATGGCCCTCGGAGACCGATTCGCTGGTAAACAGATAATCGCGTTTTGTCACGAACGACCCCCATTTCAAATCCGAGCACACCTTGAACCCGAGCCCGATTCAACCTCGAGGTTGTGTGCTGAACGGCGTGATTCCCGCACACTGCTCGGTCTCGGCGGCGCGCGACATCGTCGACGTTTTGACAAGCTTTCCAGCGCGGGTCAAGCGCTTTTCAGGAACGCTCCCGCGACGCGATCGTCAGCTTTCGATTGGGCCCCCCCGAGCCGGCCGACCCGCCGGCCTACGACGACAGCTTGGCCATCGCCTTGGTCAGCTCGAACAAGCGCTTGCGGGCTGGCGCGTCGGTAATGCGGTAATAGGCGCGCACCAGCTCGAGCGTCTCGCGCTTGATCATCGGGTCCTTTTCGAACGGTGCCGGCGGCGATTCGCCGAGGCCGGGCATGGCGCGCTTGTCGAGAGGCGGCATCTCGTCGAAGAAATAAGAGACCGGCACATCAAGGATCTGGCTCAAATGGTAAAGCCGACTGGAGCCGATGCGGTTGACGCCGCGCTCATATTTCTGGACTTGCTGGAAGGTCAGTTTGAGCGCTGCGCCGAGCGCCATCTGACTCATCCCGAGTAAGGTGCGCCGTAGCCGCACGCGCCCCCCTACGTGAATATCGATCGGATTGGGAACGGATGCCATATTGTCGGAAACCTCATCTGACTCTTCATCGCCCGCCTGGCCGGTCGACGGTGCTGAAGCGGCACCCGTCGGAAATCCGGACCGAAAATCAGGCCATGAGTTGCGTTTCACCTGATTAATAATTTAAAAACCGCCGCGAAGCTAGCATACGATTGCGTGCCGCAACATCACATTATCGCCCCGGCCCGGACTTCTCACCATGGACGGGTGCGGCACGGTGGATATCCATGGTGAGAAATCCGGGCTAGCCACGCGCCCGCGCCGGCCAGCATACGGAAAGCGCGCCGAGAAGGGCAGCCAGAACCAGCGGAACCGCGTCGCCGAAGCGTCCATACGGCGTCGCGGCGGCGATTGCAGCCGGCAAACCGGCGTCGATGACGCCGCGCTCGTCGAGCCCCAGACCGGCGCGCACGCGGCCATGGGCGTCGATCACGGCCGAGATGCCGGTATTGCCGACCCGGACCATGGGCAGGCCCTGCTCGACCGCGCGCATGCGCGCGCTGGCGAAGTGCTGGAAGGGCCCCAGACTGTAACCGAACCAGGCGTCGTTGGTGACGTTGAGCATCCATTCGGGCCGGTCGTCGGGGTCGACGACCTGGTGCGGGAAGATCACCTCGAAGCAGATCAGCGGACTGACCGGCGGCAGGCCGGGCAAGCGGATCGTGCGCGGCCCCGGGCCGCGCGAGAAGTCGATGTTGCCGAAGCTGAGGCCGACCGCCGCCAGCACGTCGCGCAACGGCAGGTATTCGCCGAACGGCACCAGATGGAACTTGTCGTAGGTTTCGAGGATCGCGCCCTTGGCATCGATCGCGTAGATGCTGTTCCAGGCTTCGGGCGCGCCGTCGGCCGGACGCAGCACGCGTACCGCGCCGCTCAGCACCAGGCCGTCGGGCGGTGTCACCGCCGCGATCAGCTGACGCCGCACGGGGTCGCCGACAAGCGGGTAGGTGATCGCCGTCTCGGGCCAGATCACGTGGCTCACCGACGCGTCGCGATCGTCGCCCGTCATCCGCAGATAGCGGGTGAAATGGCCGTCGCGCAGCTCGGGGCGCCACTTGTCCCGTTGCGCAATGGCGGGCTGCACCAGACGAAGAACGACGCCCTCGACCGTCGCCGTCCCGGCGTCGGCGAGGCGCAGCGCGCCGCCGGCCCAAAGCGCCGCGACGAGGCCGGCGGCGGTGATGGTGCCGGCCCAGCGGCGCACCCCGCCACCGTCGGCGAGCGTCGCCGGCAGCGCCGCGGCGAGCACCGTGACGAGGCCCAGACCGGCGCTGCCGGCCAGCGCGGCGAACTGGATCATGTCGTCGGATACCGTCCAGCTGTAGCCGATCAGGTTCCACGGGAAGCCGGTGAACAGGCGGCCACGCAGCCATTCGGCGACGACCCAGGCGGCGGCCAGGCCAAGGATGCGCGCGACACCCGGCCGGCATAGCCGCGCCGCCAATGCAGCGAACCCGGGGGCGACGCCGAGCACCGCCCCGGCGCCGAGCACCGCGAAGGGAATCAGCGCCGCGAACCGCTCGGGCTCGACCAGCATGGCGTGAGCGAACCAGTAGAGCCCGCTGGCGAAGTGGCCGACGCCGAACCACCAGCCGGCGGCGAAGGCGGCGCGGCGCGTCGCCGCGGAGTCGATCAGCCAGACCAGACCGACGAAGGCGACGACGAGCAGCGGCAGGACGTGGAGCGGCGGCAGGGCGAGCGTCGCCAGGGCGCCGAGCAGGGCGGCCGCGGCCCAGCGGCGCCAGCCGACGAGAGCGGCGATGCGTGCCTTGTAGCGGACCACCGTTACGCCGCGGTGTCGGGCGTCATTCGGGAGGAGCCGGTGCGTTGTGGATGCGCAAACGCTTGATGCGGCGCAGATCGGCGTCGACGACCTCGAACTGCAGCCCCGACGGATGTGCGATCAACTCGCCGCGTGTCGGCACGCGGCCGACCAGCGAGAAGACCAGCCCGCCCAGCGTGTCGACGTCGTCCTCGGAGCCCTCGACGTGCAACTCAGCGCCGACGCGCGCCTCGAGATCTTCGACCGGCAGCCGTGCGTCGACCTCGATCAACCCGCCCGGCTCTTCGACCAGCATGGGCAGGTCGTCGGTGTCGTGCTCGTCCTGGATCTCGCCGACGATCTCCTCGACCAGGTCCTCGATGGTCACCAGGCCGTCGCTGCCGCCGTATTCGTCGACGACGACCGCCATGTGGATATGCACGTCGCGCATCTGCAGCAACAGGTCGCGCACCCGCATCGACGGCGGCACGAACAGCAGCGGCCGGACGATGTCCTCGAGCGTGAACGGCTCGTCCGAACCCCAGTAGCGCAGCAGGTCCCGGACATGCACCATACCGGTAATGTCGTCGAGTGTGCCGCGGAACACCGGCAGCCGCGAGTGGCCAGCCTCGTGCAGCGCCTTGACGACACCGGCCGGCGGCGTCTTCTGCTCGACCGCGACGATGTCGGCGCGCGGCACCATGACGTCGTCGACGCGCAGCTCGCCGAAACTCAGCATGTTGAGCAGCATGGTGCGCTCTTCGGCGTCGATCTCCTCGGTCTCGTCGGCGTGCTTCTCGATGAACTCCTCGAAGCTGCCGCGCAGCGCCTCGTCGCCGTTGCGGTGCTGGCCGAAGCCGCCGAGCCAGTTGCGCAGGAAGCGGCGGAAGCCCGACTGGGAATCTGCGCCGTTGTCGCGGTTTGCGTTGGCTGGCGCGCGGCCCGTCATGTCGGGCGGGCGGATTGCGCGCGGCCGTGCTCGGGACGCGGGCGCGCTAGGGTCGGGGCATAGGGGTCGGCAACGCCGAGGCCGGCCAGAACGGCGGTCTCGAGCCATTCCATGACGTTTGCATCGGCGTCGTTCTCGTGGTCATAGCCGACCAGGTGAAGCACGCCGTGGACGACCAGGTGGCCGACGTGGTCGGCGACCGGCTTGCCCTGGACGCCGGCCTCGTCGAGCACCGTCTCGAGCGCCAGCACGATGTCGCCGAGCGCGAGCGGTGCACCGTCCTCGGGCAGCGCCGGCGGGTCGCCGGGCGTCGCATCGCTGGCGGCGAAGGACAGCACGTTGGTCGGCGCGTCGCGGCCGCGGTAGCGATGGTTGAGGCGCCGCAGCTCGGCGTCGTCGGCGAGCCGCACGCCGAGCTCGACGCGCGGCGCCAGCGGGCCGAACCCGGCGGCGTCGAGCGCGGCCTTGGCGGCGCCGCGGCACAGCGCCGCCGGTTCGTCGAGCGCGTCGCGCCAGGCGGCGTGGTCGATCACGACGTCGATGTCGGGCGCCCCGGCTGTCGCCGCGCCTTGGTTTTCGCGTATCGGGACGTCTTCGTCGCTCACCGTTTCGGCTCCTCGGTGACCGGCGGCGGGCTGGACGAGCGTCGGTCGTAGGCGCGCACGACCTCGGTCACCAAGTGGTGGCGTACCACGTCGGCGTCCGTGAAAGTGACCGCCGCGATGCCTGCGACGCCTTCGAGTGTGTCGAGCGCATCGCGCAACCCGGTGCGCGCGCCCTGGGGCAGGTCGATCTGTGACAGGTCGCCGGTCACCACCATGCGCGAGTTCTCGCCCAGGCGGGTCAGGAACATTTTCATCTGCACCGGCGAGGTGTTCTGGCCCTCGTCGAGGATGGCGAAGGCGTTGGTCAGCGTGCGGCCGCGCATGAAGGCGAGCGGCGCGATCTCGATGTCGCCGTTTTCCAGGCGCCGGCGCACGACGTCGCCGGGCATCATGTCGTGCAGCGCGTCATAGAGCGGCCGCAAATACGGGTCGACCTTGTCGCGCAGGTCGCCGGGCAGGAAACCGAGCCGCTCACCCGCCTCGACCGCCGGGCGCGACAGGATGATGCGGTCGACCCGGCCCGAGACCAGCATCGACACCGCCATCGCGACCGCGAGATAGGTCTTGCCGGTCCCCGCCGGGCCGAGCGCGAAGACCAACTCGTAATCGCGCAGTGCCTGCAAATACGCCGCTTGCATCGTCGAACGCGGCGCGATGCGACGCTTTTGGGTGTTGATGATCAGGTCGGAGCCGGCTATGTCGCCGCCGGTTGCGACCGACTCGGCGCCGAGCAACGCGGCGTCGACGTCGGCCGAGCCGATATCGTCGCCGCCCTTGAGCCGATCGTAGAGACCGCCGAGCACCAGCTTGGCGGTTTCGGTCGGCTGCGGCGCGCCGGTGATCGCCACCTGATTACCGCGCGAAACCAGCGCCACGCCGAGGCGCTGCTCGATGCGCGCCAGATTCTGGTCATGCGCGCCGAACAGCGACGACAGAAGCGCGTTGTCGTCGAAGGTGACGTAGAGCGGCGTCGCCTCACGCACCGCGCCCGTCGACCGGGTCGACGCGCTCACGCGCCGACCCTCATCGTCTCGAGCGCGGCCGGATGCGGCGCGGAACCGGTCACCGTACCCGCCAGGCTGTTGGCGTGGCAGGCGGTAATCGCGACCTCGACGATATCGCCGATGGTGGCGCCGGCAGCATCGGCATGGACCGCCTGCATGTAGGGGCTGCGGCCGACCAGCTGGCCGTCCCGGCGGCCGGCGCGTTCGAACAGGACGGCCAGGCGGCGGCCCATCCAGGCCCGGTTGAACGCGTCCTGCTGCGATTTTAGCAGCGCCTGCAGCGCCGCCAGGCGCGCCGACTTGGTGGCGTCGTCGATCTGACGCGGCAGCGTCGCCGCCGGCGTGCCCGGCCTCGGGCTGTACTTGAACGAATAGGCCTGGGCGAAGCCGATCTCGTCGACCAGCGCGAGCGTCGCGGCGAAGTCGTCGTCGGTTTCGCCGGGGAAGCCGACGATGAAATCGCCCGACAGCGCGAGTTCCGGCCGGGCGTCGCGCAGCCGGCCGACGACGCGGCGGTAGTCGTCGGTACCGTGACGGCGGTTCATCGCCGAGAGCACGCGATCGGAGCCCGATTGAACCGGCAAATGGACGAACGGCATCACCTGGGGCACCGCGCCATGGACAGCGATCAGTTCGTCGTCCATGTCGCAGGGATGCGAGGTGGTGTAGCGCAGCCGGGCCAGGCCGTCGATCTCGGCGAGCCGGCGCAGCAGGTGGCCGAGGCCCCAGTCGCCGCCCGGCCCGGCGCTGTGATAGGCGTTGACGTTCTGGCCCAAGAGCGTGATCTCGCGCGCGCCGGCGGCGACCAGGCGCTCGGCCTCGGCGATGACCTGGGCGACCGGCCGCGAGAACTCGGCACCCCGGGTGTAGGGCACGACGCAGAAGGTGCAGAACTTGTCGCAGCCCTCCTGCACCGACAGGAAGGCCGAGACGCCTTGCGGCGCACGTTCCTCGGGCAGCGCGTCGAACTTCGATTCGGCTGGGAAATCGGTGTCGAGCACGGCACCCGCGCCGCGTGTCGCTTGGGCGACCATCTCGGGCAGGCGGTGATAGGTCTGTGGCCCGAACACCATGTCGACAAAGGGCGTGCGGCGCAGGATTTCCTCGCCCTCGGCCTGGGCGACGCAGCCGGCGACGGCGAGCAGCATGGGCGTTCCGTCGGCCGCGCGGCGTTGCTTGACGCGACGCAGCCGGCCGAGCTCGGAATAGACCTTCTCGGCCGCCTTCTCACGGATGTGGCAGGTGTTCAGAATCACCATGTCGGCGCCCTCGGGGGCGTCGGTCGGCGCATAGCCCAACGGCGCCAGGACCTCCGCCATACGCTCGGAGTCGTAGACGTTCATCTGGCAGCCGTAGGATTTTATGAAGAGTTTCTTCGCCAATGTCGCGCTAGGGGCACCAGCGATGCAGCGGTCCGGTATTCACCCAGGGACCCTCGATGTTGCGATACGGTGTCGACTGTAGCACCCAACTTTGCAGAGTCAAGCCGCGCCACCGGGCTACCCGTCGCCGGCGCCATCCGGCGGCGTGCCGTGAACCGCCGCTTGCGGCAGACGTCTGATCCGTGGAATTAACCGGCGATTCGCCGCTCACTCGTCCGACCCATCGTCGTCGTCGAAGCGGACGCCGTAGAGGACCAGGTCGTGGTCGACCAGCCGATAGCCGTAACGCTCTGCGATGGCGCGCTGGAGTTCCTCGATCGCTTCGTTGCGGAACTCGACGACGTCGCCCGATTTGACGTCGACCAGATGATCGTGATGCTCGTCGGGGACCATCTCGTAGCGCGCCCGTCCGTCGCCGAAGTCGTGGCGCTCGAGGATTCGCGCCTCCTGGAACAGGCGCACCGTGCGGTAGACCGTTGCCAGGCTGATGTGCGGGTCGATGTGCGAGGCCCGCTGGTAGACCTCCTCGACATCGGGGTGATCGTCCGATTCCGACAGCACGCGCGCGACCAAGCGCCGCTGCTCGGTCATCTTGATTCCCCTGTCGACGCACGCCTGCTCGATGCTCGTCGTCATGGGCGACAACTATTCCCGCGAGTTGAACGCCGGCGGCCGGCCGCGTGGTGTCAACGGCCGCCGACGCGTATAGTTACGACTTCCGGCCGATTACGATTTTTTCTTCCGGCGACGCTTGCGCGGCTTCGTGCCGAGCCCGATCTTCTTCGCCAAGGCGCTGCGCTGGGCCGCGTAGTTGGGCGAGACCATCGGATAATCGGCCGGCAGTCCCCAGCGCTCGCGGTACTCATCAGGCGTCATGCCGAAGCTCGTCATCAGGTGGCGTTTCAGCATCTTAAGCTTCTTGCCGTCCTCGAGACAGACGATATAGTCCGGCTGTACCGATCGCTTGATCGACACGGCGGGCTTCGGCCGTTCGCGCACGGCGGCGTCGCCAGGCACCGTCGCCAGCGTCTGGTGGATCTGCTGGATGAGGCCCGGCAGATCGCTCACGGCGACCGCGTTGTTGGCGACATGAGAGGCGACGATTTTGGTCGTCATGGCAAGAATCTGGTTGGAACTGATGGTTTCCGCCATAAATAATTGTCCTTCCCTATAGTCGACGGGCCACCTAAACGATGAACCCGGCGGCGCCACCAAGAACAGTTGGTGCATTGTTGAGGTAACGATGGGCAATCCCGCGACCGAAGCCATGAACTTCTTTCTCGATATCACGGCTGACGTCTGCCCGATGACGTTCGTGAAAACTAAATTGTTGATCGAGCGTATGTCAAGCGGACAGACTGCCGAAGTCCGCCTTAATGCCGGCGAGCCGCTCGACAATGTGCCGCGCGCCGTCGTCGAGCACGGCCACATGGTGCTCGATCTCGCGCCCGAAACCGACGGCGCTTCGGTTTACCTGCTGCGCCTGCGCAAGGCCTAGGGTCTGGACTCAATTAAGTGCAACTCGTTGAAATGGCTCATTTTTGATGAGACAGCGCCCAAAACAACACCCAATAATTTCAATCTGTAAACCCTAATTGAGGACAGACCCTAGAGCGGTTCTCGCGCGCCGGACGAGCGCAGATAAAGCGGTGCCGGCGGCGCGCTTGGCATTACCGCATCCGGACCGGCAAAGCGGCGCGCCGCCAGCGCGGCGATCACCGCGGCGTCGGGCAGGCGCGGCGCATCGAGTTCCGAGACATCGCCGGTGCGCCCCGCCAGTTCGGCCGCGATCAGCGGCGCGCCGTCGCCGACCAGGGCCAGCGGTCCCGCCGCCAGGCCGGCCGCCACCGCGCCCGGCGTTGCGGCCTGGGGCTCACCAAGCGGTGCAAGAACGCTGTCGAAGACCTGCGCATAGACCTCACCGCGCCGGGCGTCGAGCGCGGCGACCAGGATGCGCCCATCGAGCGCCGCGCGGTCGACGCCGTGGGCGAGCGCCTCGAGGGTGGTGACGCCGACGATGGGCCGGCCGGCGGCGAGCGCGACGCCGCGCGCCGCGGCGAGGCCGACGCGCAGCCCGGTGAAGGTGCCGGGGCCGACGGTCGTCGCGATCAGGTCGAGGTCGCGGTACGCCGCGCCGGCCTCGGCCATGACCGCCTCGACCATCGGCATCAGCGCTTCGGCGTGGCCGCGGACCATCGCGACGAAGCGCTGCGCACGGAGCGCGTTGCCGCCCCACAGCGCCGCCGAGCAAGCGGCGGTGGCGGTATCGAGGGCGAGCACATTCATGGCGCGCCCTGGTGTCGCGAAGGGTAGCCGTCTGCGGCCCGGATGATACAGTCACGCAACATCGTTCGAACATATACCAAGGATCACCGATCCTTGGTATCAGCACGCCAGGAGATCGCCTTGGTTCTGGTCGAGATCGCACCGCCCGACTACGACGTCGAGGTCCACATCGTCTATGCCACCGAGCACAACTTCACCGGCCGGCCGATCTACCGGCGGCCGGGTTGCTATCTCAACCCGGAAGCCGCCGAAGCGTTGGCCCGCGCGATCGACCTGGCGGCGGCGATCGGCCTGCGCTTCAAGATTTACGACGCGTTTCGGCCGGTCGAGGCGCACCGCTTGCTGTGGCGACACACCCCGGATCCGCAGTTCGTCGCCGAGCCGACGCGCGGCTCACCGCACTCGCGCGGCGCCGCGGTCGACATCACGCTGATCGACGGCGGCGGGAACGAGCTCGCAATGGGCACCGCGGTCGACACCAACGAGGCGCAAGCGCATCACGGCCGCACCGACGTGAGCGAGGCGGCGCAGCGCAACCGCCTCACGCTCTTGGGCCTGATGACCGCCGCCGGCTGGGACAACTACCGCTACGAATGGTGGCACTATCAGTTGTTCGACGCGCGCCGCTACCCGCTGCTGTCCGATCGCGCGGCCGGCACGGCCATGATGTGAGCGCCGTGGCCCGCCCCACGAGCACGCGCCGGCGCGTTGCCGCGATGGCCCCTGTGGCTCTTGTGGCCCTTGCCGTGTTGGCTGCGGTGGTCCCGGTTCGTCTCGCCTGGGCGGCCGAGGGGGCGGTAATCGTCATGTACCACCGCTTCGGCGAGGATGCCTATCCCTCGACCAGCACCCGGCTCGACCAACTCGACGCGCATATCGCCGAACTCGCGCGCGGCGGCTACACGGTACGTCCCGTCGCCGACATCGTCGCCGCGCTCAAGACCGGGGCGCCGCTGCCCGATCGCACGGTGGGCATCACCATCGACGACGCCTACGCTTCGGTCTACGACCACGCGTGGCCGCGCCTGAGGGCGGCGGGCCTGCCCTTTACGGTGTTCGTCTCGAGCGACGCGATCGACCAAGGCGCCGGCGGCATGATGAATTGGGACCAGATCCGCGAACTCGCCAGGGCCGGGGTGACGATCGGCCACCACGCCGCCGCGCATGCGCATATGGCGGGCGCGGACCCGACCGCCAACGCCGCCGATATCGCGCGCGCGACGCGCCGCCTTCGCGCCGAGCTGGGCCAGGCGCCGACGCTCTTCGCCTACCCCTACGGCGAGTACAGCCTGGCGTTGCGCGACGCGATCGCCGTCGCCGGCTTCAGCGCCGCCTTCGGTCAGCACTCGGGCGTCGCCCATGCGCAGAGCGATATGTTCGCGCTGCCGCGCTTCGCGCTGAACGAGCGGTATGGCGGTCTCGACCGTTTCACCTTGGTCGCCCAAGCGTTGCCGCTGCCGGTCGCCGACGTCACGCCGTCCGAGCCGGTGCTCGCCGACAACCCGCCGGCGTTCGGCTTCACCGTGACGGCGGACGTCGGCGATCTCGGGCGGCTCAATTGTTACGCGTCGGGCGCCGGCGCGACGATCGTCGAGCGCCTCGGCGCGCGCCGCATCGAGGTGCGCATCGACGAGGCGTTCGCGCCCGGCAGAGCGCGCATCAACTGCACCCTGCCGGGGCCCGACGGACGGTGGCGCTGGTTCGGAACGCAGTTTCTGGTGCCCGCGCCGTAGGCCCAACCGACATTCGGAAATCACCAGCCGGCCGATGCGTCGAAATCGCATCCAAATGGGGTCAGACACCATTATTGAAATTGTTTACCAAATAATATCAATGACATAAATGGTGTCTGACCCCATTTAAAACGTTGCTGACATGCGCGGCGATTGACCGCACAATCCTCTAAACTTCGGAACCCAGGCGCAACAGGGCTTCGCCGTTACCCAGCAAGACGCCGTCGAACTGGTGCAGGTCGTTACCCGCGATGATCGAGCGGATGGTCGCGATGTAGGCCTCGCCGCGCTCGGAATAACGGTTCAGCGTGCCGGACAGCGCATAGCCGTCGAGCCCGCCCATGGTGCGCCGCTGGCGCTCGCGCACCAGGCGGAATTCGTCGTAGGCGAAGTGGCTGTTGAGATTGACCATATAGCCGACCACCGAATCGAGCGGCTTGTCGTAGGTCTTGATTTCGTGGGTCTTGCCCTCGTCGCGGCGCAACGGCACCAGGCCCTTGCCCTCGGTGAAGGTGCGTTGGCCGAACACGGCGTTGCCCTCGCGCACGAAACGCGAGGTGCCCCAGCCCGATTCCTCGGCCGCCTGGGCAATCGCCAGCGACGGCGGGATCTCGTCGACACGCCGCAGCAATTCCTTGAAGTCGACACCCTCGACGCCATAGCGCTCGCCGAGCGCCAGCAGCCAGGCGCGTTCGTCGGCCGCGAGCCGGCCGCCGCGCGCCTCGAAGCGGACGCGCAGGACGGTGACGCGCGCGCGCGCATCGCGGATCTGCTCGTTGGCGTAGAGCACCATCGGCAGCATCAACCGGATGAACACGCTCTTGCGCGTGTCGGCCGACGCGACGCGGTACAGATCGGCCGGGATGCGATCGACCAGAATGCGCGGCACGCGGCGGTCGCCGACGCGCACGCCGTCGAGGCGATAGTCGACACGGCCGAACAGATCGACCAACGTGCCGACCGTCGCCGCGGGCTCGGTCAGCCAGCGCGCGCGCTCGTCGACCGGTCCGAGCGCCTCGGGCGCCGGAATCGGGATGATCGCGGCGCTCGTCGCGACATGGGGCACAGTGCGCAGCGCGAACCGCTCGCTCAGCACGATGCCGTACAGCGCCACGACGCTCGTGACGACGAGCGCGAGCGACGCATATTCGAAGCGAAATTCGTCGGTTTGGCCGTGCATCCCATAAACCCTTCAGACACCTTGGACGCGTCGTCCCGGGCCACTGGCTCGCGACGACGCCGACTTCCGCCCGTAAGCCGGTCAAGGAATCCCCCGGGGACACGCCATCCCCGTTTCATTGACATTCGCCGACGATCCGCGATCGCCGGCCTTGCTCTTGCGGCGCCACCATGGCGCCGGACGGTAAACGACGGTGGACCACCATCGTCGATAGGGTGGTCCGCACTCTGACGCGTTTACCGGAACACGATGTATACTGCACGCCCAAGGGGCGCCGAACCGCGACATCACCGAGGTCCGGTCAGCAAGATGGGGTAACCGGCGGGCGATTTCAACCCCCCGCCTTCGATGGCAGGCACGCAATGGAAGCATCGCTTATCTCGATCGGGCCGATGACCGGCGTGTCGCGCACCCCATATAGGACGGAGCGATGATCCAGAACAGCAGCGCCACCGTCCCGACGACCCCGCCACGGCTCGATGGCGAATTCCGCGCCGGCCCGGTCTCGGACTGGCTGACCGGCGAGGCGCGCATGGTTGGCGGGCCGCGCGCGCAGCTCGAAGGCTTCTGCCGACAACTCCTGGCCGCGGGCCTTCCCTTGTTCCGGGCGAGTTTCAACCTGCAGACGCTGCACCCGCAGTTGCGCGCCCAATCCTTCGTCTGGGATCGCGCGACGGACACCGCCAAGGCCTTCGACCATAACCGCGCTGTCGACGACTCGCCCGACTATCTCAACAGCCCGGTGGCGGCGATCCACCACGGCGCCGGCGGCGTGCGCTGCCGCCTCGACGCCGACCCGCCGCAGCTCGACTATCCGCTCATGCACGAACTCGAGGCCGAGGGCGTAACCGATTACGTGATGATGCCGATCACCTTTTCCGATGGCACGCTGAACGCCATCTCATGGGCGACCGACCGGCCGGGCGGCTTCTCGACCACGGAGCTCGGCGAGGTCTATTCGCTGTTGCCGATCCTCGCGCTACTGCTCGAGGTGGCGGTGACGCGCAAGGTCGCCGGCAACGTACTCGATACCTACATCGGCCGCGACGCGGCGCGCCGCGTGCTCGCCGGCGACATCACGCTCGGCAGCGGCGAGACGATCACGGCGGCGCTGTGGTACTGCGACATGCGCGGCTTCACCGTGATGACCGAAACGCTGCCGCGCGACGAGGTCCTCGCGACGCTCAACGATTACTTCGAATGCATGGTCGGCGCGGTGCACGCCCAACACGGCTCGGTGCTCAAGTTCATGGGCGACGGCATGCTGGCGATTTTCGCTTGCGGCGATGCGCCGATCTGTGACGCCGCGTCCTGCGCGCTGGGCGCCGCGGTCGATGCGCTCGAGGCACTGGACGCGCTCAATGTCGACCGCGTGGCGGCCGGCAAATCGGCGCTGGAAACCGGCCTCGCGCTTCACTTCGGCGATGTCATGTACGGCAATATCGGCGCCGGCGACCGGCTCGATTTCACGGTCATCGGCCCGGCCGTCAACGAGGTGGCGCGCGTCGAGCAGGTTTGCCGCGAGGTCGAGCCGCGGATCCTGCTGACCAAGGCGTTCGCCGAGGCGAGCATCGACGAACTGGTTTCGCTCGGCACCTTCGGCTTGCGCGGCGTGGCGATGCCGCAGGAACTTTTCACACTGCCGGCCGGCGACCCGAACTAGCCCGGCCTACGCCCGGCTATTTGTCGACCTCGATATCGTCGGATGTGCTGTCGGTATCGATGATGATGCCGACATCCCAATCGATGATGTCGTATTTGGCGTCCGACATATTGCCGGTCCGGTCACCCTCGCCGCCGCCCAGGTTCGTCCGCACCGCCGGTCGGCGCATCTCGTCGGCGCCGCCCGGCGCGGCGGTATCGGCGACCTCGCGTTCGGCATCCGGTTCGGCAGTCGTCGCCGGGTCATCGTCGGCTTCGGACTCATCGCCGACCGTCCCGTCGTCCTCGGCTTTCGGCCCGTCCTCGACCCCGTCGTCGTCTTCCGGTGACGTCGGTGCGAGCGCCGCGGTCGCCTCGGACGTCGCGGTTTCGGGCGTCTCGGCCGTTTCCTGTGCCGCCACGGCGTCCTGCGTTGCCGGTTCTGCCGACGGATCGACCGTGGCGAACAGTATCTCCGTCTCGACGTCGTCGTCGGACGGCGGCGGAACCGTCGGTTCGACCCAAACGGCCGCGTCGGTGCTGGACGGCGCGTCATCGGCCGACGCCGTATCGGAATCGACCGCGCCGCCCGGTTCGCCCTGCAGTGACACAACCGACGGCGCGTCGACCGAGAATTCCTTGGCCGGCGCCATCTCTTCGGTGCCGTGGCCCGTATCGTCGAGGCGCCGGCGCGGTATCGGCTCGGACGCCTCGACGGGCGCTGGCAGGCTCGTGGCGGTTTCCTCGTCTGCCGCCGCGTCAGGCGTGACCGTGGCGGTTTCGACAGGCGTTCCGGCCGGCGCCGTGGTATCCGGCACCGCTTCGTCTTGAGCCGGCGCGTCGGGCGCGTCGCCCACTGGCGCGGTCGTGGAAATTTCGGGCAAGATCACGATGGGCGGCGGCAGCGGTTCGTCGTCCGGCTCGGCCGCCGCCGTATCGGAATCGACCGCGCCGCCCGGTTCGTCCTGCAGTGACACAACCGACGGTGCGTCGACCGGGAATTCCTTGGCCGGCGCCATCTCTTCGGTGCCGTGGCCCGTGTCGTCGAGGCGCCGGCGCGGTATCGGCTCGGACGCCTCGACGGGCGTTGGCGCGATTGTGGCGGTTTCCTCGTCCACCGCCGCGTCAGGCGTGACCGCGGCGGTTTCGACCGGCGTTCCGGCCGGCGCCGTGGTATCCGGCACCGCTTCGTCTTGAGCCGGCGCGTCGGGCGCGTCGCCCACTGGCGCGGTCGCGGAAATTTCGGGCAAGATCACGATGGGCGGCGGCAGCGGTTCGTCGTCCGGCTCGGCCGCCGCCGTATCGGAATCGACCGCGCCGCCCGGTTCGTCCTGCAGTGATACAACCGACGGTGCGTCGACCGGGAATCCCTTGGCCGGCGCCATCTCTTCGGTGCTGTGGCCCTTGTCGTGGAGACGCCAGCGCGGTATCGGCTCGGACGCCTCGACGGGCGCCGGCGCGATTGTGGCGGTTTCCTCGTCCACCGCCGCGTCAGGCGTGACCGCGGCGGTTTCGACCGGCGTTCCGGCCGGCGCCGTGGTATCCGGCACCGCTTCGTCTTGAGCCGGCGCGTCGGGCGCGCCGGCCTCTGGCGCGGTCTCGGAAATTTCAGGCACGATCACGATGGGCGGCGGCAGCGGTTCGTCGTCCGGCTCGGCCGCCGCGGCCGGCACGAGCGTCGCAACGGCCGGGCGCTGCGTCGCTTCCTCGATCTGTTCGGGCTCGATCTGTTCGGGCTCGATCTGTTCGGGCTCGATTGGTTCGGGCGCCACGACCGCTTCACGTTCGACCGGCTGTTCGGGCGGCGGCAGCACACTCAACCGTTCGCGCCGTCGCGGCTTACGCGCCGTTATTGGCTGCGGGGCGGGCTCGACCGCTGCCGTTTCCTCGATCCGCTCGGGTTCCGGCGCGGGCACGACGACGATAGCCGGCTCGGGCTCTGGCTCGGGCGCGGGTTCCGACGTCGGCACGACGACGATAGCCGGCTCGGGCTCGGGCTCTGGCTCGGGTTCGGGTGCTGGCACGACGACGATAACGGACTCGGGTTCCGGTTCGGGTTCCGACGTCGGCACGACGACGATAGCCGGCTCGGGCTCGGGCTCTGGCTCGGGTTCGGGTGCTGGCACGACGACGATAACCGGCTCGGGCTCGGGCTCGGGTTCCGGCGTCGGCGCGACGACGATAGCCGGCTCGGGCTCTGGCTCGGGCTCGGGTGCTGGCACGACGACGATAACGGGCTCGGGTTCCGGTTCGGGTTCCGGCGTCGGCGCGACGACGATAACCGGCTCGGGCTCGGGCTCGGGTTCCGGTGCTGGCACGACGACGATAGCCGGCTCGGGCTCGGGCGCGGGTGCCGGCGTCGGCGCGACGACGATGCCGGCTCGGGCTCGGGCTCGGGCTCGGGCGCGGGTTCGGCGCGGGCACGACGACGATAACCGGCTCGGGTTCCGGTTCGGGTTCCGGCGTCGGCGCGACGACGATAGCCGGCTCGGGCGCGGGTTCGGGCTCGGGCACGACGACGATAACCGGCTCGGGCTCTGGCTCGGGTTCCGGCGTCGGCGCGACGACGATAGCCGGCTCGGGCTCGGGCTCTGGCTCGGGTGCTGGCACGACGACGATAACGGGCTCGGGTTCCGGTTCGGGTTCCGGCGTCGGCACGACGACGATAACCGGCTCGGGTTCTGGTTCGGGTTCCGGCGTCGGCGCGACGACGATAACCGGCTCGGGCTCGGGCTCGGGTTCCGGTGCTGGCACGACGACGATAGCCGGCTCGGGCTCGGGCTCGGGCTCGGGCGCGGGTTCGGGCTCGGGCACGACGACGATAACCGGCTCGGGCTCTGGCTCGGGTTCCGGCGTCGGCGCGACGACGATAGCCGGCTCGGGCTCGGGTTCCGGTGCTGGCACGACGACGATAACCGGCTCGGGCTCGGGCGCGGGTGCCGGCGTCGGCGCGACGACGATAGCCGGCTCGGGCTCGGGCTCGGGCGCGGGTTCGGGCGCGGGCACGACGACGATAACCGGCTCGGGTTCCGGTTCGGGTTCCGGTGCTGGCACGACGACGATAACCGGCTCGGGCGCGGGCGCGGGTTCCGGCGCCGGCGTCACGACGACGGGTGCCGGCGGCGTATTGCGCGCGCGCGTCACCCTGCCGCGCGGCGCGCAGGAATCAGCTGCGCGCCTGCTCGGGGCGCGCCGAGCCGCCGATGGCGTCGCGCAGCATGACCGCGGTGCTGTATTGGGCATCGACGTCGCCGAGCGCCGCGCCGCGCCGGAACCACGCCAAGGCCATGACGTCGTCGCTCTGCACGCCTTCGCCGTTGCGGTACATCTCGCCCAGGTTGGTGGCGGCACGCGCCTCGCCCTGGGCGGCGGCGCGGCGAAACCATTCGAGCGCCGCGGCGATGTCCGGCGAACCACCAGTGCCCGCGCGATAGAGCGACGCGAGCCGCATTTGGGCGTCCGGGTCGCCGACGTCGGCGGCGGCCTGCAACGCGTGCATCTCGCCGGACGCGTCCGCGCCGTTTTCGTCGAGGCGCTGGGCCGCGTCGGTATGGCCTTCGGCCGCCGCCAGCCGGTACCAACGACCCGCCGCATCGAGATCCTTCGGCACACCGCGGCCGGTACGGTAGAGCTCGGCGAGCTCGAACTGCGCCGGCGCCAGCCCGAAGCCAGCGGCCTTGCGCAACAGGCGCGCGGCGTCTTCCTCATCCTTGGGCACGCCCTCGCCGTCGAGGTAGAGGAGGCCCAGGTGATACGACGCCATGGGGTGACCCAGATCGGCCGCCCGGCGGTACCAGCGCGCCGCCTGCGACGGGTTGCGCGGCACGCCCTCGCCGAGCCGATAGATATGGCCGAGATGCAGCTGGGTGACCGCGAAATCCTGCTCGGCGGCGAGCCGGAACAGCGCGATGCCAGCCGCCGGGTCGGCGGTGATGCCGAGCCCCTTGAGGTACATGTTGGCGAGGTTGGCCTGGGCGCGCGCGTTGTTCTGGTTGGTCGCCTTGCGATACCACTCCAGCGCGGTCGTGTAGTTCTGCGCGACGCCGCGCCCCATGCGATACAAGTGGCCCAGGTTGGTCTGTGCGCGCGCATCGCCCTGTCCGGCGAGCGGCAGCCATTCCTCGTAGGCGGCCATGTAGTCGCCCCTGTCGTAGGCACCGACCCCGGCGCGGAAGTCGGCCATCGCCGGCCAGGCGAACGCGACCGAGAGAAGCGCGGCGAGCGCAGAAACTCTGAGCGGGATGATGCGCAATACCAAGGAGCAGTGATAAAGGCCCATAGAGATCGCGTCCGCTTTTCGCCGGTGAGGCAAGGGAGCCGCAGGCGATGCAGCGCATCGGCTAGGCAACCTGGCGCCCTCCGGCGATAAGCGGACGCGACCCGAAGGGCGGCTTGCCGAGGCTCTCGGTCGTCGTTGCGCCCGCCTTGCGATGCGCTGCATCGCCGCGACGGGCGCGCCTAGCCGAAAACCACGGCAAGCCGTCTCCATGGGTCTTTATCACTGGTCCTTGGTATGACATGGGGCGCCTTAAGATTAACTCATCGCAACGGCCGGGGACACGTAAAGTTCCGCTCACGCGAGGTTGACCAATTCCTCGTCGGTCAGGTTGCCGGGCACGATAACGAGCGGAATATGGAGCTGCCCGGCGAGATGGCCGGCGAGCCATGAAATCAGCTCGCCGTGCTTGGTGTCGGGCGGCTGCGCGCCGACGACCAGGAAGTTGATCGACGGATCCTCTTCGACCGCGGCGAGGATCTCGTCGCCGATGCGGCCCTCGCGGACGTTGAGCTCGGGCATCACGCCGGCCCATTCGTTGACCTCGGCGCCGAGCTCTTGAAGCAGGTGCTCGGCTGCCTCGCGCTGCTCGTCGCGCATGACGTCCGCGACCGCCATCCAGTGCTGGAACTCGGCCTGGGCGATGACCGTCATCAACACCACCCGGCCCTGCGTGTTCTTGGCGCGCAGGCAGGCGAACCGAACCGCGACACGCGACCAGGGACTGCCGTCCACGCAGACGAGATATCGGGCCCGACCAGGCTTGTGAGCCGGTGCGTCCGCCATTGCGCCACTCTCCACAATACCCATTGCGCGCCGTCATTCTGCCATCGCACCGCCGGGTCCCGCAACCACGGCATTTCCCGCCTCCCGGGTGATAACGAATATCTCTTTTATTTCAAGAGGATGTTGGTGACTTCACGGAGCTGCGTACGGGCCCGAAGCAGGTAGAACCCCTGCGCCGCGAGGTGGCTGGGCAGGATTTGGGCGTCGGGCGCGCCGTTGACGACGACCCAGGGGTCGAGCTCGGCGGCGGCCTTGAAGCTGCCGAGCATCTGCTGCCAGACGGGGCCGAGTTCGCGTTCCTCGATGACGTTGCGGTAATCGACCGCGAGCGCGTCGAGCAGCAGATAATAGGCGTAAAGCCGGCCCTTGACGCCGTAGAACAGGTCGTCCGCCTCGGTGTCGATCAGCCAGCCAGCGTTGTCGCGAATGTGGCGGTCGAGCGCGGCCGACGACGAGCCGACGTCGGCGGCGATGCGGTCGAGCGTCGCCAACAGGTTGTCGGCGCGCCGCTCGAACATTGCCCGGCCCTGGGCGAGCCGCTCGTTGTAACGCACGAGCGCGCGCCGTGCCGCGCGGTACTGGGCCTCCGACGTCGCGGTCGGCGCGAGCGAGATCGAGAAGTCGAAGATCCACACCGTTCCCGGGTATTTGAGCAGCCCGGCTGCCTTCTCGAGGTCGGCGTCGACCTCGCTCGAGCCGCGCATGCGGCCGATCTGGTCGGTCAGCTCGATGGCGAAGCGCGATAGCGCCGCGAAGATGCCCTGCTGGAAGTTGGGCATGTTGTCGAGCGCCGCGGCGGGCAGGAAGAACGGATCGTTCGCCGTCCAGCGATTCTGATCGACCTCGCGCGCGATCAGCGCGATGGCAAGGCCGACTGCTTCGCTCGCGCCGGGCAGCGCATCGGCCGGCGGCGCGCGGAAGTCGGTGTCGTCGTCGACCCGGTGCACCCAGATCATGCCGATCGGGTAGTAGAGCGCGAGCAGAACCAGGATCAGCCCGACAATGCCGCCGAGGCGCAAGCGGCGCCGGACGGGCGGGGCGGGCGACGCCGCCGTCACGGGCTTGTCGTATGCCTCTATGACATCGTCGTCTTGTGATCTGGCGAGCGGGGCCGGTTCGTCGTCCGGCTCCCCGGGTTCCCGCGGCCCGTCCGGGCGCGATGTGTCGTCGCTCATCGATTGTATCTAGTGAGCTGGCTTACGGTCGCAATAGGCCGACCAGCTCGCGTACCTCGGCCATGTGACGCCGGGCCATCTCCGCGGCGCGCGCGCCGCCGCGCTGGAGAACGCCGTCGATGAAGCCCGGATCGGCCATCAGACGCCGCATCTCGCCGCCGATCGGCTCGAGCACCGAGACCGCGAGGTCGGCGAGTTCGCGCTTGAAGCCCGAGAATTGCGCGCCGGCGAATTTCTCGCATACCGCCTCGGCCGAGATGCCAGCGAGCGCGGCGTAGATGCCGATCAGGTTGGCGGCCTCGGCGCGGCCTTCGAGGCCCTCGGGGGTCGCCGGCAACGGTTCGGCGTCGGTGCGCGCCTTGCGCACCTTGAGCGCGATGGCTTCGGCGTCGTCGGTCAGGTTGATGCGCGAATAGTCCGACTGATCCGATTTCGACATCTTGGCGGCGCCGTCGCGCAGCGACATGACGCGCGTCGCGGCGCCGAAGATCTGCGGCTCGGGCAGCGGGAAGCATTCGACGCCGTAATGGCGGTTGAAAGCGCCGGCAATGTCGCGTGAAAGCTCCAGGTGCTGCTTCTGGTCGTCACCGACCGGCACGTGGGTCGCCTTGTACAAGAGGATATCGGCGGCCATCAGCACCGGATAGCCATAGAGCCCGAGACCCGCGTTCTCGCGGTGCTTGCCGGCCTTTTCCTTGAACTGGGTCATGCGGTTGAGCCAGCCGAGCGGCGTCATGCAGCCGAGGATCCAGGCGAGCTCCGAATGCTCGGCAACGGCGCTCTGGTTGAAGACGATGCAGCGCTCAGTGTCGACGCCCGCGGCGATCATGCCGGCGGTCACCTCGCGCACGTTGCGGCGCAGCTCGTCCGCGTCTTGCGGCAGGGTGATGGCGTGCAGATCGACGATGCAATAGATCGACTCGAAATCGTCCTGCAGCGACACCCAGTTGCGGATCGCGCCCAGATAGTTGCCGAGGTGCAGGTTGCCGGTCGGCTGAATGCCCGAGAAGATGCGGTTCATGGCTCGTTTTTCGGAGGTCGGGAAAATGCCGCGCCGTTATGGCGCGCCGGGTCGCCCGGGTCAAGCCGGCTGGTAGCGCTGAACCACGATCCCAGCCGACTTCGCACGCGCCTGCGCCAGATCGAAGGCAAGCTGCATCCGCATCAGATGTTCCATCTTGGGGCCAAAGGCCTTCTCGATGCGAATCGCCATTTCGGGCGACAGCGACGCCCTTCCGTTCAACAGCTTCGACAATGTCGGACGAGCCACACCCAACACATGTGCGGCATCCGTGACGCTCAGCCCCAGTGGCTCGATCATTTCGCGCCGGACAAGCACGCCGGGATGTGTCGGGGTCTTCATAGCCATGATGTGATCCTCCTAGTGATAGTCGATAAAATCGACGTCGAAGGCCTGCCCTTGATCGAAGCGAAATACGATCCGCCAGTTGCCGCTCACCGTGACGCTCCAAGAACCGCCGAGCCGCCCCTTGAGCCGATGCACGCGCCAACCGGGGAAGAGCGCGACCTCGGACGGACTTGAGGCTTCCTGAAGCGCCGTAAGAATATCCCTGATCTTCTCGATCAGGCCGGCCGGAAGCCCGCGCGGATCGTCGTCGACATAGAAGCGTCGCAAGCCCTTGTGCCGAACCGTCGCGATGCTCATCGGTGATTGTCGTGCGTAACGTTACACATGTCAACAGGCGTGATGGAAATACGACCCAAGTCTCGGACACCTATGGTCTTTCAAGCTTGGTCGGCGCGGCTGAAATGGGCGCGCAATTCGCCGAGACGCGCCGCGCCGAGGACCTGCGCGGCGACGCCGTAGACGACCAGACCGGCGCCGACCAGAGCCGCCAGGGCGGCGGCGGCCTCGGCGGTCGACCCGGCGAGCGGGCCTTCGAGCACGGTCGCGAGCGGCCACAATAGCGCCGCCATGACGGCGCTCGCGGCAGCGATGCGCGGCAGCCGGGCAGCCAGACGGGCGTCGATCTCGAGCGCGCCGCGACGCCGCAGGATAATCCAGAACACGACGGCGTGGAGCCACGCCGCGGCCGAGGTGGCGAGCGCGATGCCGACATAGCCGATGATTTGGAACAGCGCGAGGCTCAGCGCCGTGTTGGTGGCGACGACGATCAGCGTGACGCGGAACGGCGTCACCGTGTCCTCGCGCGCGAAGAAGCCGGGCGACAGCACCTTGACCAAGACGTAGGCGGGCAGGCCCAGCGAGAAGGCGAACAGCGCGCGCGCCGTCGCGTCGGTGTCGGCCGCGCTGAACGCGCCGCGCTCGAACAGCACCTGGACGATCGGCCAGGCGATCACCAGGAGCGCCGCCGTGGCCGGCAGGGTCAACAGCAGCGACACCTCGAGCGCGCGCGACTGGCTCTCCTTGGCGGCCGCCGCATCGCCGGCGCGCAGGCTGCGCGCGAGCATCGGCAGCAGCGCCGTGCCGACCGCGACGCCGACCACGCCGAGCGGCAGCTGATAGACCCGGTCGGCGTAATAGAGCCAGGCGGCGGCGCCGGTCTGCAGGGTCGCGATCATAGTGCCGATTAAGAGGTTGAGCTGCAGCGCGCCGGCGGTGAAGGCGAGCGGCAGGATCAAGACGCCGAGCCGCCGAACCCCCGGCGTCAGCCGCGGCCGGGGCAGGGCGAGCGCCATGCCGGCGCGCCGGCAGGCGACGATCATCATCAGGAACTGGGCGGCGCCCGCCGCGGCTACGCCCCAGACGAGCGCGTGTCCGGCGGCTTCCGGCGTGCCGATGAAGGCGAGCAGCACGCCGATCAATATGACGTTGAGCAGGATCGGCGCGGCAGCCGGCGCGACGAAGCGGTAGAGCGCGTTCAGGACACCGCCAAGCAACGCGACCAGCGCCATGAACAACAGATAGGGGAAGGCGATGCGCGCGAGATCGACGGCGAGCGCGAATTTGCCCGGCTCGTCGACGAAACCGGGCGCGATGACGACCATCAGCCACGGCATGGTGATCTCGACCAGCACGGTGAAGATCAAGAGCGCGCTGAGCAGCACGGCGAGCGTCTGTTCGGCGAAGGCCTTGGCGGCTGCCCGGCCCTCGGACTCGAGCCGACGCGAGAACAGCGGCACGAAGGCCGCCGCCAAGGCGCCCTCGGCGGCCAGCCGGCGGAACAGGTTGGGGAAGCGGAAGGCGACGACGAAGGCCTCGGCGACCGGCCCGGCGCCGAGCAGCGCGGCGATCAAGACGTCGCGCACGAAGCCCAGCACGCGGCTCGCCATGGTGTAGCCACCGACCGTGGCGGCGAAGCGGATCAGCGCCATGGCCGCGTCACATCGGAATTCCGTGGCCGAAGAAAGGCGGGCACGGGCGCGTTATTCGGCCGCATCGGCCTTGCCCGGCGCGGCGCCGGGCTCGGCGAGCGCGTCGAGCAGGCGTTCGCGCAGCGTGGTAAGCTTGCCCTCATGGGTGATCTTCAGGCCGAAGACGTCCTTGAGGTAGAAGACGTCGACGGCGCGCTCACCGTGGGTCGAGACATGCGCCGTGACGATCGAGAGCGCGAGGTCGGCGAGCGCCTTGGTGACGTCGTGCAGGAGCCCCGGCCGGTCGCGGCCGTTGACCTCGATACGCGTGTGGCGCGTGCTCGCGGCATTGTCGATCAACACGCGCGGCGCCACCGTGAAGGCCGCCGCGGCGCGGCTCGACAGCGTGCGCCGGCCGGCGAGTTCGGCGCCCGGGTCGAGCCGGCCGCTCAGCGCCGCCTCGACCAACGCCGAAAGCTTGGCCAGCCGATCGGGCCGCTCGACCGGGTTGCCCTCGACGTCGTGCACCCAGAAGACGTCGAGCGCCATGCCGTCGGCGGTGGTGTAGATGCTGGCGTTGACGATCGAGGCGCCGGCCAGCGCCATGGCGCCGCAGACCTTCGAGAACAAGCCGTGCTGGTCGGGCGTGAACAGCGTCACTTCGGTGATCGAATGGCGCGCATTGACGCGGGTATCGAGCGTCACCGCGTCGCCCGCCGCCTCGGCGGCGCGCATCAGCCGCGCGTGATGGGCATGGCCGGCAGCGTCGAAGCTGAGCCAGTAGGGCGCATAGAGGCGCTCGATGTGGCGCTCGATGTCATGTTGCGGCCAGTCGGCGAGCTCGGCGCGCAGATCGTCCTTCGCGGCGGCGACGCGGTGGCGCTTGGCTTCCGCCGCGTGGCCGCCCGACATGACCTCGAGCGCGCGGTAGTAGAGCTGGCGCAAGAGCGCGCCCTTCCATGCACTCCAGACGTTGGGACCGACCGCGCGGATGTCGGCCGCAGACAACACCAGTAACAATTTGAGCCGCTCGGGCGACTGCACTTGGGCGACGAAATCGTCGATCGTCTTTGGCTCGTTGAGGTCGCGCTTGAAGGCGATGCGGGCGAACAGCAGATGATAGCGCACCAGCCAGGCGACGGTCTCGGTCTCGGACGGCTCGAAGCCGAGCCGGGCGCCCAGCTTGTCGGCGATCTCGGCGCCGATCTCGGAGTGGTCGCCGCCGCGCCCCTTGGCGATGTCGTGCAGGAACACGGCGAGGTAGAGCACGCGCCGCGACAGTACCTGGTGGATGATCTCGGTCGCCAGCGGCAGCTCGTCGGCCAGCTCGCCGCGCTCGATGCCGGCGAGCACGCCGACCGCGCGGATGGTGTGCTCGTCGACCGTGTAGACATGGTACATGTCGTGCTGCATCTGGGCGACGACGCGGCCGAAATCGGTCACGAAGCGGCCAAGCACGCCGGCCTCGTTCATGCGCCGGAGCGCGGTTTCCGGATCCTTGCGCGAGGTCAGCATCTCGACGAACAGGCGGTTGGCTTGCGGATCGGCGCGCAGATCCGCGTCGATGCGTTTGAGGTTCTGCGTGATCAGGCGCAACACACTCGGATGGATGTCGAGGTCGTGTTTGTCGGCTGAGTGGAACAGCCGCAGCATCGCCGCCGGGTCGCGCGCAAAGACGTCGTCGGCCGGCACGCCAAGCCGGCCGCCTTCGACCGCGAAGCCGTCGATCTCGCGCCGACCGAACCCGGCGCGCGCCAGCCTCGGCCGCGTCGAGACGTGCAGTTCGGCCTCGATCGCGGCGCAGAAGATGCGCGTCAGGTCGCCGACCTCCTTGGCGACCAGGAAATAGTGCTTCATGAAGCGCTCGACGCCGCTCGCCCCGGCGCGGTCGGTATAGCGCATGCGGCGGCCGATCTCGGGCTGGACGTCGAAGGTCAGACGCTCCTCGCCGCGTCCCGCCAGGTAGTGCAGATGGCAGCGCAGGGTAGCCAGGAACTCAGGCGCCTTGGCGAACTTGACGCGCTCGCGGCGGCCCAGCACGCCGCGCGCGACCAGCGCGTCGACGTCGTCGACCCGGTAGACGTATTTGGCGATCCAATAGAGCGTCTGCAGGTCGCGCAGGCCGCCCTTGCCCTCCTTGATGTTGGGCTCCAGCACGTAGCGCGAATTGCCCATGCGCCGATGGCGGCGCTGGCGCTCGTCGAGTTTGGCGGCGACGAACTCGGGCGCCGTGCGGGCGACCAGCTCGTCGGTGAAGCGGCGGCGCAGCTCGTCGAACAGCGTGGCGTCACCGGCGACCGCGCGCGATTCCAAGAGCGCCGTGCGAATCGTCATGTCGTGGCGCGCGCGGCCCAGGCATTCGCCCGGCGTGCGGGTCGCGTGGCCTACCTTCAAGCCCAGGTCCCACAGCATGTACAGCGTGTATTCGATGACCTGTTCGATCCACGGCGTCTCCTTGTAGGGCAGCAGGAACAGCAGATCGACGTCGGAGTAGGGCGCCAGCTCGCCGCGGCCATAGCCGCCGACCGCGACCACCGCGATGCGCTCGCCGGTCGTGCGGTTGGCGCTCGGAAATACCGTCCCGGCGGCGAAGTCGAAGATCGCGCCGACCAGGGCGTCGACCAGGCGGCAGTTGGCGGCGAGCACGGCCGAGCCCGGCGCGCCGGCCTCGAAGTCGCGCCGCACCGCCGCGTGGCCCACGGCCAGGACGTCCTTGAGCCGCGCCAGCACCACCGCGCGCGCCGCCTCGGCGCCCGTGTCCTCGGCGATGTCGGCGAGTTCGTCGGTCAACGCCGCGCGCTCGAGGGCCGGGGAGGTCATGGCATTGGCATCCATGGCGCTCAATTGCCTTGCTCGGCGAGCGTTTTCAACCGATAGATCAATTCCAGCGCATCGCGCGGCGACAGCTCGTCGGGCGCGATCTCGGCGAGCACATCCTCGAGCACGCTCCGCGCGGCCGGCGAGACCGGCTGATCGAGCACGGCGGAGAACAGCGGCAGGTCGTCGGCGAGGCGCGCCAGCGCGCCCGATTGCTCGCCTTGTTCGAGCGTCTCGAGGATATGCTCGGCGCGCGCCACCACGGCCAGCGGCAGGCCGGCCAGGCGGCCGACGTGGATGCCGTAGGAGCGGTCGGCGGCGCCCGGCGCGACCTCGTAGAGAAAAATCACCTCGCCGCGCCATTCCTTGACCCGCATCGAGTGGCAGGCGAGCGCGGCGTGGCGCGCGGCGAGCGCGGTGAGTTCGTGGTAGTGCGTCGCGAACAGCGTGCGGCAGCGGTTGACGTCGTGCAGGTGCTCGACCGTCGCCCAGGCGATCGAGAGGCCGTCGAAGGTCGCCGTGCCGCGGCCGATCTCGTCGAGGATGACCAGCGACCGTTCGCCCGCCTGGTTGAGGATCGCCGCGGTCTCGACCATCTCGACCATGAAGGTCGAGCGGCCGCGCGCCAGGTCGTCGGCCGCGCCGACCCGGCTGAACAATCGGTCGACGACGCCGATATGGGCGCTCGCGGCGGGCACGAACGCGCCGCTCTGCGCGAGGATCGCGATCAGCGCGTTCTGGCGCAGGAACGTGCTCTTGCCCGCCATGTTCGGCCCGGTGACCAGCCACAGGCGGCGCTCGGGGCCGAGATCGCAGGCGTTGGCGACGAAACCCGCAGGCCCGCCCTCGCCGCCCGCCGCCAGCGCCTCGACGACCGGGTGGCGGCCGCCCGCGATTTCGAAGGCGAGACTGTCGTCAACCACGGGCCGAGTGTAGTCGCGTTCGACCGCCAGCGCCGCCAGCGCTGTCGCCAGATCGATGCCGGCGAGCGACCGGGCGCATGCGGCGATCTCGTCGGCGCGCGCGGTGACCTCGCCGACCAGGTTCTCGAACAGCTCGAGCTCGAGCGCCAGCGCGCGCTCGGCGGCGCTCCTGATCTTGTTCTCGAGCGCACCCAGCTCAACCGTGGTGTAGCGCACCGCGCCGGCCAGCGTCTGGCGGTGGATGAAGCTCTCGGTCACCTTGTCGGCGTTGGTCGGCGTGACCTCGACGAAATAGCCGAGCACGTTGTTGTGGCGCACCTTGAGCGAGGCGACGCTGGTGTCGGCGCGGTAGCGCGCCTCGAGCTCGGTCAACAGCCGGCGGCTCTCGTCGCGCAGCGTGATCAGCTCGTCGAGCTCGGGCGCGTAGCCCTGCGCGATGAAGCCGCCGTCGCGCGCGATCAGCGGCGGCTCGGGGCGCAGCGCGCGGGCCAGGCGGTCGACCAGCGTGTCGTGGTGACCGAGCCCGCTATCGAGCGCGGTGAGCGCCTCGGGCGGTGCCGCCAGCCCGCCGCCGGCGAGCGCGCCGTGGACCAGCGCCGATTGCGCCAACGCGTCGCGCACCGCGCCGAGATCGCGCGGCCCGCCGCGCCCCACGGTCAGTCGCGACAGCGCGCGCTCGATGTCGGGGCAGCGCGCCAGCAGGCCGCGCAGCTCGTCGCGCAGCCGGGCGTCGGCGACGAAGTAGGCGACCGCGTCGAGCCGGCGGTTGATCTCGGCCACCTCGGTCAGCGGCGCGGCGAAGCGGGCGGCCAGGAGGCGCGCGCCGGCGCCCGAGATGGTCCGGTCGATGACGCTCAGCAGACTGCCGGCGCGCTCGCCCGAGAGCGTCGCGGTCAGCTCGAGATTGCGCCGCGTCGCCGCGTCGATCGACATCGCGGCGCCGGCCGGCGCGAGGCGCGGCGGCGCGAGGCGCGGCATCTGGCCCTTCTGGGTCAGCGCGACGTAATCGATCAGCGCGCCGCAGGCGCCGAGCTCGGCGCGGCCATAGGCGCCGAAGGCGTCGAGCGCGGCGACCTTGAACAGCGCCTTGAGGCGGCGTTCGCCCGACGCCGAATCGAAACGCGCGGCGGGCAACGGCGTCAGCACGCGCTTCCACTCGGTGAAGACGTCGTACAATGCCGGCTGCTCGAGCAAGCTGTCGGCGACCAGCAATTCGCCGGGCTGTAGCCGCGCGAGCTCGGCGGCGAGGCCGACGGAAGCGACCGGCTGGACGCCGAACTCGCCGGTCGAGACATCGAGCCAGGCGAGCGCGAACGCAGTGCCGGCGCGCCCGATGGCGGCCAGATAATTGTGCCGGCGCGGGTCGAGGAGGGTGTCCTCGGTGAGCGTGCCGGCAGTCACGACGCGCACCACGGCGCGCTTGACGAGCGACTTGGAACCCCGCTTGCGCGCCTCCGCCGGCGCCTCGACCTGCTCGCCGATGGCGACCTTGAAACCCTTGCGCGTGAGCCGCGCGAGATAGCCTTCGGCGGCATGCACCGGCACGCCGCACATCGGTATGTCGGCGCCGTCGTGCTTGCCGCGCTTGGTCAGCGTGATGTCGAGCGCGGCGGCCGCGGCGACCGCATCGTCGAAGAACAGCTCGTAGAAGTCGCCCATGCGGTAGAACAGCAGCACGTCGGGGTGGGCGCGCTTGATCTCGAGGTACTGCGCCATCATGCGCGTCGCGCCCTCGGGCTTGGGCGGCGGCGCGGTCTCGGCATCGGCGCCGGTGACGGCGGCATCGGGGGCGGACGGCGGCACGGGCGGGCATTCCTCCGGGTGGAAATCGCGCCCAAAGCTAGCACATCGCGCGCATCGCGCGCATCGCGCGTAGACGCGCGCCCGATCGGCGCACGTCACGGCGGTGTCTCGGTTTGAAATTCTGTCGAAACAAAGCCCGGAACACCGGTTTATCAGCGGATCATGCCCGGTTTTCGCTCGTAGGCGGACTCAGCGTGCCTGCGCTGCCGAGGGCGGCTTGTGGCCCGAAGCAGACATTGGTGAAGCCCGACTTCGTACCTGAGATTATGCGCCGGACAGACCCGATGTCTCTACGTTGGCTTGTTAGCGCGCAGCTGGACAAGGCAGATTTCCCCCCTATCTGCCATCACTTCTATCTGTCGCCAATTCGAGAGCCATCTCTCAGCCACCGCCTCGTCGAACGCCTCGATGAGCCGATCTCTGACGGTGCCGGCTTCCATTCGCTCGACGTCCGCCCGCAGAATTTCAAGGAACCATTGTTGATGATCCCGCACGACGATATCGGTAAATCCGGCTTGCTTAAGCGCGCCTCTCGTTTCATCCGCCGTCGCCCAGTTGAAGGTAAGACCGCCACCCTCCAGAAATGTCACCATCTCTGCTGAGAACGGACCGTCGTCTCCGCGCAACCAATCGTTGGCTGCAAGCGTCCCTCCCGGCCGGAGTACGCGGAAAATGTCGGCAAAGAGCGTCGGCTTATTCGGGATTTGGAGAAAGACCCCCATGCTGAACACCACATCAAAGCTCGCGCCCGCAAAGGGAAATGGGCCTGGTTCGACGATTTCGTACGTGATGCGATCCGAGACGCCTCGCTTCGTTGCCAATTGGCGGGATCGCTCGGCCTGTTCGGCCTGAACATCAATAGAGACGATTTTCCCGGCGCCGTGGTTTGCCGCAAGTGCAACCGAGGGGCCTCCGAGTCCGGAACCGATATCGAGAATGGTTCGTCCAGACAGGTCTATCCCTTCGACCACGGATGCGACCTCTCCGTCACCGCCTGGGGACATCCAGCCTTCACCCCACACAATCGCATGGCAGATGAGATGCTCCTCGGTGTATTCACCGCTGGTGTCCGCCATCTTCTCATCCATTCCGCTTCGCAAGGCCTGAACACACATTCGTACTCTTATCCCGGATGATCCCATCACCATGATCCGGGGCGATACACTGCCCGGCTTCGAGGGCGCGTTGGTGCCCGCGCCGCCGGGCGAGAGCGGTTGGGGCATCATTTACAACAGCGCGATTAGCTCGCCGGGCCGAATTAATTTTACGCTCGGGCATGAGTTTGGTCATTACTTGCTGCACCGCATCGCCTACCCGAAGGGGTTTCACCGCCTAAGACCCTCTCGTCACCTCGTAACGGCGCCTTCGCACCGTTCGTGCGACCTACTCCTCAAAGCGACCCGTGGCGTCACGATCGCGGTCGTATCGTCTCGTGAGCGGAAACGGCGGCAACCAGGACTCGCGACGGACGATCCAGCTTTCGTAGGTTGGCATCAGTTGGTCAGGGGCATCCAGGGATACTAAGTTCACTTCGATTTCGTCTGCGCTGCGTGCGAAAATGGACGAGCCGCAGCGGGGACAGAACAACCGCCCGACGTAGTCGCGTGTTTCGCCATCGATCGTCACCGCATCCTGAGGGAACACCGCGGAAGCGTGAAAAAGGGCCCCATGATGCTTGCGGCAGTCGAGACAGTGACAAAGGCCGACCCGGTATGGGAGTCCCGACGCCACAATTCGGACGTTGCCGCACAGGCAACCGCCGGTGAATCGGTCCATGCTGCGTCTCCTCTAAAATCAAGCGGTCGGAATGGTTACAACGAACAGCACTGTCATTGCAATTGCCCGCTGCGGGCGACTTGCGACCCAGACTGTGTAAAAACGCCGGCAAATACCACTAACAGGAGAGTGTCAAGTCAATTCTTCTATAGAGCCCTCATGATAAGATGTTGATTTGGTCGAACCTACAAATTCGAGAATTCAGAGAAAATCGTGCCAATAGCGCTCGGGGGCGGTTTTTACACATGGCGTAACTCGGGGATCGGGCACTGCTCTCCTTAATGTAGCAACGACCGGCATGGGCCGGGCGAGCACACTGAAAGAGCAGGAGAGCAGCTATGGAACTGTATGTTGGAATGGATGTATCGCTCAAGGAGACCTCGATCTGCGTGGTCGATGACAACGGCGAGATCGTGTCCGAGGGCGTGGTGATCTCGGAGCCGGCGGCAATCGCGGCGTATATCAGGACAACGGCGCCGCACGCAAAGCGCATCGGTCTGGAGACCGGTCCGACGACGACCTGGCTGTGGCATGAGCTCAGGGCGCTCGGCTTGCCGGTGATCTGCATCGATGCGCGTCATGCCAAGGCGGCGCTGTCGATGCAGATCAACAAGAGCGACCGGAACGATGCCGCCGGGATCGCGCGGGTCATGCAGTGCGGTTGGTACAAGGAGGTCCAAGTCGAGCGTGGCGTGCCACGAGATACGGGCCGTCCTGAACAGCCGGGCCCAGTTGGTCAAGATCAAGCGTGATCTCGAGAACCAGATCCGTGGCTTGCTCAAGAACCTCGGCCTCGTCATCGGCAAGGCGGGCGGCAATGTCTTCCGTCGCCGGGTCGAAGAGCTGCTTGGCGGGCAGGGTCTTTTGTCGGAGGCCGTTCGGCCCCTTCTGGAAGTCCGCGAGAAGGTCGGCCGAGAGATCGCCGCGCTCTATCGCAAGCTGCTGGGCCTGGCGCGGAACGACGAGGACAGCAGACGTTCCATGACGGTTCCAGGCATCGGGCCGATCACCGCCTTGGCCTTCCACTCGGCGATCGACGAGCCGAGCCGCTTCCGACGTTCCCGGAGTGTCGGCGCGTACATCGGGCTGACGCCGCGCCGCCATGCTTCCGGCGAGGTCGATTGGACGGGGCGGATCTCCAAATGCGGCGATCGAATGCTCAGGACCTACCTCTTCGAGGCGGCCGGCGTGCTGCTCACCCGGGTGCCGCGATGGTGCGCGCTCAAGGCCTGGGGTCACAGGTTGTGGAAACGCATCGGCTTCAAGAAGGCCAAGATCGCCGTGGCACGGAAGCTGGCGGTCATCCTCCATCGCATGTGGCGTGATGGAACGGACTTCATCTGGTCAACCAAAGAGGCGGCCGCATAGGGAAACAACGTCCAAGCATTCCGCGAGAGCGGAACCGATGTCCCTGTCGGGACGGCGGCGTCGGCGAGATCGATCCAGGCTTTGCGATGCCTCACCGAGGCAAGCGCGCTTCACACATTGATCCGCCAACGTCCTCCAACGCCATCATGCGGAGGGCCGAGCCCCTACCGCGGAGAGAACAGTGAACCCGGCAGGTACGTCACGGAGAGCTTGACAACCAACCCCCGAGTTAGAGAACAGCCTGGACCCTCAGCAGACATTCATCGCTTTGAGTAAGGGGCACGATTCAGTGCCGATTGACATATAGTCTTCATGAATTTGAAGGTTATCTGGGAAATGTCGGCTTGATGTATGACCTTAGGCAGCGGTGATTTTCCAACGGATCGACATGGCTGGGCGGAACTCCTGCCGGAACGGCAAGCGAGCCCGCCTTTAAGTGGAGCTCACAGGGTGTCGTGGGCGGTGATCGGGGCCGGGGTGACCGGTCTGGCCAGCGCCTGCCGTCTGGCCGAGCTCCACCCCGATCATGAGATCATGCTGCTGGATGCGCGTTTGGTTGGCCAGGGGGCCTCGGGGCGCAATTCCGGTTTTGCCGTCGCCGTCAGTCATTTCGATGGCGGCCTCGAGGCCGACGAGATGGCGAACTATCGTCGGGTCAATCGTATTAACCAAGCCGGTCTGGATCTGTTGCGAGTGCAAGTCGCCACGTCCGCGATTGATTGCCAATGGCAGGAAGATGGTTTTCACCATACCGCCGCTGATCGGCCGGCAATTCGCGAATGCCGCAATTTCCTGCGCTATCTTGAGGCCATGGAGATCGCCCATACGCCGCTTGATGCGGAGGCATTGAACGCGCGTCTGGGCACCACCCTTTACCAATCCGGCGTCCACGTCCACAAGGGGGCGCTCCTGCAACCGGCGGCCTTGGTGCGCGGGCTAGCGGACAATTTGCCCTCCAATGTCAGACTTCATGAACGAAGCCCGGTGCTCAGGATCGAGAATGGCACACCGCTGATTCTCCACCTGCCAAATGGCGAGGTGCGGGCCGATAAACTTATTTTGGCGACCAACTACGAGGCGGCGAAACTTGGCTATCTGTGCCGCTATCTGATCGGCACCACCTTGTCGGGCAGTTTCACACGGACCTTAACTGATGATGAGCTTGCCAGCCTCGGCAGCCGGAAGGAATGGGGGGTTCTCTCGCTACACGGCGGCGGCGCGACCGTGCGGCTGACGGCGGACCGGCGAATATGCCTGCGCAACGCGGCGGAGTATAATGGTGCCGCATTGCTGTCCGATAGGCAATTGGCCCATCGACAATCCATCCATCGGGCCGGGTTCGAGAAGCGCTTTCCGAAACTGGCCCATGTAGCGTTCGACTATGCCTGGTCCGGTGTCGAAGGGATCAGCCGCAACGGCGCCAATTTTTTCGGTCGCCAACGGGACAATATTTATCTCGCGGGCGGCTATAACGGTTCCGGCGTCAGCCGGGGGACGGCCTTCGGCACGGCGCTCGTAGACTATGCCAGTGGCGGTCATTCACCGCTGATTGACGATTGTCTGGCCTCAGCACCTGGCGCCTGGATTCCGCCCAGGCCTTTCCTCGACATCGGCGCCCTTCTGACCGTCCGATCGCGTTTCCGGGGCGTTGGTTTGGATCGATAAGGTCGCGAAGATGTACAGAGTCTGGAACGCGTCCTGGACCCTGAAGGAGCTCGGTTGGATGTAGTGCGTCGTGTCGGCGCGCGACTTCCCAAACAAACGGGGGGTTAAGGCAGGACGTTGCCCAGCGCCCCCATTTCTGCTGATGGCTACACTCGGACCCAACGGCCACACCAGAACGATGACCGCTTTCGGACGATACGCCGACAGACAGGCCCACTTCGCGCTTTCAACACGTCATAGTGCCAACCGGGACACGGCCCATCGTTCGCCGCCTTTGACGCGCACCGGAACGCTCCAGTAGAGTGAGCGCCCTTTATTCGAGCCGGGCGGGACATGGACAAGCGGGTAGCCGGATCGGGCGACGGCCACGTGACCGAGGACGAGGCGCTGGCGCTGCATGCCTCGGGCCGACCCGGCAAACTGCAGATCGCGCCGACCAAGCCGCTGGCGACCCAGCGCGACCTCTCGCTGGCCTACTCGCCGGGCGTCGCGGCACCGTGCCTCGCGATCGAGCGCGACCCGCTGCTCGCCTACGACTACACCGCCAAGGGCAACTCGGTCGCGGTCATCTCGAACGGCACCGCGGTGCTCGGGCTCGGCAACATCGGCGCACTCGCCGCCAAGCCGGTGATGGAGGGCAAGGCGGTGCTGTTCAAGCGCTTCGCCGACATCGACGGTTTCGACCTCGAGGTCGATACCGAGGACATCGACGAGTTCGTCAACTGCGTGCGCTACCTCGGCAAGACCTTCGGCGGCGTCAACCTCGAGGACATCAAGGCGCCCGAGTGTTTCATCATCGAGCAGCGCCTGCGCGAATTGTTGGATATCCCGGTGTTCCACGACGACCAGCACGGCACAGCGATCATCGTCGCCGCGGCGCTGATCAACGCGCTGCACCTGACGGAACGCAAGCTCGTCGAGACGCGCATCGTGGTCAACGGCGCCGGCGCGGCGGGCATCGCCTGCGTCGAGCTGATCAAGACCATGGGGCTGCGCGCCGACAACGTCATCCTGTGCGACACGCGGGGCGTCATCCACGCCGACCGCGAGGCCGGCATGAACCAGTGGAAGTCGGCGCACGCCACCACCGCCGAGGCGCGCACGCTGGCCGAGGCGATGGTCGGCGCCGACGTCTTCGTCGGGCTCTCGGCCAAGGGCGCGGTGACGGCCGAGATGGTCGCCTCGATGGCCGATGCACCGATCATCTTCGCGATGGCCAACCCGGACCCCGAGATCACGCCCGAGGAGATCGCCGCGGTCCGCGACGACGCCATCGTCGCGACCGGGCGCGCCGATTATCCGAACATGGTCAACAACGTGCTCGGCTTCCCCTACATCTTCCGCGGCGCGCTCGACGTCCAGGCCTCGACCATCAACGACACCATGAAAATCGCCGCGGCCGAGGCGCTCGCCGCGCTGGCCCGCGAGGACGTGCCCGACGAGGTCGCCGCGGCCTACGCCGGCGCCCAGCTGCAGTACGGCGCGACTTACATCCTGCCCAAGCCGTTCGATCCGCGGCTGCTTTCGCGCGTCGCCTCGGCGGTCGCCAAGGCGGCGATGGACTCGGGCGTCGCGCGGCGTCCGATCATCGACATGGAGGGCTACGCGCGCGAGCTCTCGGCGCGGCTCGACCCGACCGCATCCAGCCTCCACCTGATCTTCGAGCAGGCGCGCGCGCGGCCCAAGCGGGTCGTCTTCGCCGAGGGTGAGGAGGAGAAGGTGATCCGCGCCGCGGCGTTGTGGCGCTCGAACGGCTACGGCACGCCGGTCCTGGTCGGGCGCGAGGACAAGATCGTCGAGACCAAGGCGGCGATCGGCCTCGGCGACCTACCGCCATTCGAGATTCAGAACGCGCTGATCAGCGCGTCGACCGGTCAGTATGTCGATCTGTTGTACGCGCGCATGCAGCGCAAGGGCGCGCTCAAGCGCGACTGTCAGCGCTGGGTCCACCTCGACCGCAACGTGTTCGGCGCCTGCATGGTGGCGTCGGGGGACGCCGACGCCATGGTCACCGGCCTGACGCGCAGCTACCGCGCGTCGCTGTCCAAGGTCGAGCGCGTCGTCGACCCGGCGGACGGCTGCCGGCTGTTCGGCCTCACCATGCTGCTGACCCAGGGGCGCACCGTGTTCATCGCCGATACCTCGGTCAACGAGACACCGAGCGCCGAAGAACTCGCCGACATCGCCATCCAGAGCGCCGAGGCGGCGCGCCACATGGGCCATGTGCCCCGCGTCGCGCTGCTGTCGTTCTCGACCTTCGGCTACCCGCGCGCCGAGAAGACCGAGCGGGTGCGGGACGCGGTCCGGCTGCTCGATGCGCGCGACGTCGATTTCGAATACGACGGCGAGATGGCGGTCGACGTGGCGCTCGACCCCGAGGTCCAGACGCTGTTCCCGTTCTGCCGCCTGTCGGGGCCGGCCAACGTGCTGATCATGCCCGGGCTGCACGCCGCCAACATCTCGTCGAAGCTGACCCAAGAGCTCGGCGGCGGCAGCGTCATCGGCCCGCTGCTGATCGGCCTCGAGAAGGCGGTGCAGATCGTCCAGCTGGGCGCCACGGTCTCCGATATCTTGAACCTCGCGGCCTTCGCCGCGGTCGACGCCGAGCGCGCGGCCAGCGCCACGCCGCGCCGGCGCGACTGAGCAGGCGCCGCTAAGAGGCCAGACCGGCATGTATGACAGCCGGCGCCCGGCGCTGGCGCGCCCGGGTTGTCCTCTCGGACTGTTTATGGCATGATTACCGATGAAACAATGCATTGAAATAGAATTATAAAACATCCATCGCCCTGGTCGGTCAGAGGCGTCAGTCGGGAAGCGCGGGCGAAAGCGACGCGCGCGGCGGCGCGACGGCGTATGACAATCGGCGCATGGGTGACCGGCGCCTTGACCAGCGCGGCGAACGCCGAACTGGGTGTCGGCGGGTCCGCGGCGCCGCACGGCGACAATGCCACGGCCGCGGGTCAACTGGTTGATCACGAGCGGCGCAACGCGCTGAAGCTCGATGAGCTGGCGGCGGCGATCGCGGCGCTCTCCGAACAGCTCGACCGGGCCGCCGGCCCGACCGCCCGCCTGGTCAGCGTCGACCAATTGGCGCGCGCGATCAAGCCGCTCGAACACGCGCTCGAGCGTGCCGAAAAGACCACCGGCGGCGACACCGGCGCGGGTCGCGTGACGGGACGTATCTCGAACCTGCCGGGCGCCCGCGGCGGCTGACGCCCGGCCTTCGGCTGGTTCATTGTCCGGTCATCTTTACGGGTAAAGATGACCTGCGCTCAATCGCCGCGCATGCCACTCTTATGGGATCAAAGCTGGCCGAACGGTCGGCGGCCGGCGGTCAGGCGGCGATCGCCTCGCTGGCCGGCTGATACGGGTGGCCGAGGTCGCGCGCGACCGCCTCGTAGGTCACGTTGCCGTGGTGCACGTTGAGGCCCGCCAAGAGATGCGCGTCGTCGGCCAGCGCCTGCTTGTAGCCCTTGTCGGCGAGCGCAACGGTGAACGGCAGCGTCGCGTTGTTGAGCGCGAACGTCGAGGTCCGCGCGCAAGCGCCCGGCATGTTGGCGACGCAGTAGTGCACCACCGAATCGACGATGTAGGTCGGCTCGGCGTGGGTCGTCGCCTTGCTGGTCTCGGCGCAGCCGCCCTGGTCGATGGCGACGTCGACGAGCACCGAGCCGCGCTGCATCTTCGTGACCATCTCGGCGGTGACCAGCTTGGGCGCCTCGGCGCCCGGCACGAGCACCGCGCCTACCACGAGGTCGGCGCCCAAGACATGCTGCTCGACCGACTCGACGGTCGAATAGATCGTGTTGAGCGTCGGGCCGAACTGCATGTCGAGCTCCTGCAGGCGACGCACCGAGCGGTCGATCACCGTGACCTGCGCCTCGAGCCCCATCGCCATGCGCGCCGCGTTGGTGCCAACCACGCCGCCGCCGATGATCACGACGCGCGCCGCGGCGACGCCCGCCACGCCGCCCAGCAGCATGCCGCGGCCGCCCTGTTCCATCTCGAGGCAGTGGGCCCCGGCCTGGATCGACATGCGCCCGGCGACCTCGCTCATCGGCGCCAGCAGCGGCAGGCCGCCGCGGTCGTCGGTGACCGTCTCGTAGGCGATCGCGACGCAGCCCGCGCCCATCAGCAGCTCGGTTTGCCCGGGGTCGGGTGCGAGGTGCAAATAGGTGAACAGCAGCTGGCCCTCGCGCAGCATGCGGCACTCGTTCGGCTGCGGCTCCTTGACCTTGACCACCATGTCGGCGACAGCGAAGATTTCCTCGGCCGTGTCGACGATGCGCGCGCCGGACGTGACGTAGTGCTCGTCGTCGAGGCCGATGGCGCGACCGGCGTTGGCCTGAACGATGACCTCGTGGCCGTGATGAACCAGTTCACGCACGCTCGACGTGATCAGTCCGACCCGGTACTCGTGCGTCTTGATCTCCTTAGGGACTCCTATCAGCATGTCTCTCCCCACATCCCGCTGCGTTGAATTCGAAGGCCGTCATGGCCAAGGTCGCGTAAAGGAAGCTTGCGTGCAAGCGCCTTCCGCGCGCATCTGGTCCGGCGGCGCCCATGGCGACCAGAAGCGGCACATAGTGATCGGCGCTCGGGTGGTTACGCGCGGCGTCGGGCCCTTGCGCGAGGTAGTCGACGAGCGCGTCCTCGTCGCCCGTCTCGACGCGCGCGGTGAGCCAGTCGTCGAACGCCTGGGCCCAGGGTTGGGGCGGCTCGTCACGCCCGCCGCGTTCGCTCAGATTGTGCGTCGCGTTGCCGCTCGCCAGCACCAGCACGCCTTCGTCGCGCAAGGCGGCGATGGCATGGCCGAGAGCCAGGTGATGCGCCGCGTCGCCGTGGCGCTGGATCGAGAGCTGGGTGACCGGGATGTCGGCGTCCGGATAGATCATCATCATGGGCGCCCAGGCGCCGTGGTCGAGCCCGCGCGCGTCGTCGAGCGCACAGCCGATGCCGGCATCGTCGAGCAGCGCGGCGGTGCGGCGCGCCAGCTCGGGCGCACCCGGCGCAGCATAGCGCAGCCGATAGAGTGCATCGGGAAAGCCGTAGAAGTCGTATATCGTCTCAGGCGCGGCGACGGCGCTGACGCTGGGGCTTGCCGTCTCCCAATGCGCCGAGACGCAGAGCACGGCCTCGGGCCGGGCGAGCGTGTCGCCGAGGTCGCGCAGGAACCGCGCGCTCGGCACGTCCTCGATAATCAGCGGCGGCGGGCCGTGCGAGACGAACAGCGTGGGCAGGGGCATGATCGGCGCGCCATCTTGTCGATTGCTTCGGTTCTCAATGCATAGACCACGTCGTCGAGGGCACCGCAACACGATCCGCCGACGGCCGCTTCCGGGCGCTCGGCGGGCGCCAATCATGCGGCGCTTCGACACCGGCTAACCGCCAAGCGGAGACCCTTCACGAGGCGACGCTATCCAAGCGCAGAAATGGCGATCACGGTCGGCCAGTGACATCCCGGCTAGGCTGCTGAATGTAAGCCGAGACTCTTCCTCTTCGGTTGGTTTAACGTCCCGATTACTTCCATTCGGGGATCGGGGCCGACATGCCGATGACGCTGAATTATTGGACACGCCGGTCACCCTTCTTCGAAGCCGCGCGTCGCGCCGGATGCAAGGGGGCGTCGGTTGCCAACCACATGTACCAGCCGCATTCCTACGACGATCCGGTCACCGAGTATTGGCACCTGATCAATGGCGTTACCCTGTGGGACGTCGGCACCGAGCGACAGGTCGAGATCGCCGGACCGGACGCGGCGGCGTTCGTCGATCGGCTGACGCCGCGCGACGTCACCAGGGTCGCGCCGGGAAAGTGCCGCTACATCATGGTTACTTCGGAGGAAGGCGGCATCGTGAACGATCCCGTCATGCTGCGCCTCGCCGCCGACCGCTACTGGCTGTCCAGCTCCGATAGCGATCTCCTGTTGTGGGCCAAGGGCATCGCCGTCCACGCCGGCATGGATGTGCGGATCGAGGAGCCCGACGTCAGCCCTGTCCAGGTCCAAGGGCCGAAGTCGAAAGCGGTCATCGGCGCGCTGTTCGGTGAGGCCGTCGCGGGTCTCGCCTACTACACCCTGGTCGAGACCACCCTGGACGATATCCCGGTGGTCGTGACGCACACCGGCTGGAGCGGCGAGTTCGGCTATGAGGTGTTCCTGCGCGACAGCCGCTTCGGCGACGCCCTGTGGGACCGCATCCTGGAAGCCGGAAAACCCCACGGCATTGCCGTTACCGGGCCATCCGACATTCGCCGCGTCGAGGCCGGCATTCTCGGTTACCGGTCCGACATCGACCTCGATGTCAACCCGTTCGAGGCGGGCATGGAACGGCTGCTCGATCTCGACAGCGACCGCTCGTTCGTCGGCAAGCGGGCTTTGTTGGGCATCAGGGAGGCCGGTGTCGCGCGCCGGATCGTCGGCGTGGAACTGGCCGGGGAACCGCTCCGCCACGGCATATTCACCGAGCGGTGGCCGGTCATCAAGGGCGGGCGGATCGGCGACGTTCTCGTCGCGCTCCATTCGCCGCGACTGGCAAAGAACATCGGCTACGCCATGGTCGCCATCGAACATGCGGCTCTCGGCGCGACCATGACCGTCGTGACGCCGCTCGGCGACTTGGCCGCACGCGTCGTCGAGATGCCATTTGTCAATGCGGTGAAGGTCTGAGACCGGTGCGTCACGAAAGGAACGAAGATGGGAATTCTCGACGATAAGGTCGCACTGGTCACCGGCGCCAGCCGGGGAATTGGGCGGGGCGTCGCGATCGGGCTGGCGCGCGAGGGCGCGCGGCTCGCAATCACGGCGCGAACCATGACGCCGGCCGATGCTCCCGGCCTCGATGGCGGCGACCGGCGGGTGCCGGGCACGCTCGTCGAGACACGAGAGGCCCTAGACGAGATGGGCGCCGGGGTGCTTGCTTCGCCCGCCGACTTGGCCGATGTCGAAAGCGTGCGCGACCTGGTGAGCCAGACGATCGAGACGTTCGGCCGTATCGACATCGTCGTAAACTGCGCCATGGGGTTCGCCGACGACTTCGAGGGCACGTCGTTCTGGCAGAGCCCGGTAACCGATTGGGATATGCAGAACACCGTCGGCGTTCGCTCCCACTACATGACCGGCTATTTCGCCGCGCCCCACATGGTCCGTCAAGGTAGCGGCCTGATCGTCAATATATCGTCGGCGGGGGCGATCGGGGAGTACTACAACGTCGGTTTCCGCGTCGCCCATGCCGCCAACAGCCGACTCGCCAAGGCGATGGCCTTCGACTTGAAGAGCCACGGTGTCGCCGCGCTGGCGCTTTGGCCGCGCTGGGTGTTGACCGAAAGGGTGAAGCTCGCCGCCGCGAACAGCCATCCCGGCTTCCACGTCGAGGAGGCCGAGTTGGCCGACGCCGACACGCCCGAACTGATCGGTGCGGCGATCGCCCGGCTGTCCGTCGACCCCGAGCTGATGGCGAAGAGCGGACACGTTCAGCTCATCGCGGAACTGGCCGACGAATACGGTTTGGTCGAGGCCGACGGGCGGCAGCCCCGGATCGACGACTTTACGCGCGAATTGCGCGAACGGCTCGACCGTATCGAGGCGGCGTTGGACTGGTAGCCCGAGCGCTGGTCATGGCGCTCGTGCAATTCTAAGGTTTTTCGCCGATATCGCCTGCTTCCGAGCAGATTGCGGACCTCGCGCCGCTGGGCGCCGGATGTCGGCTCATAGCCACAGGCAGACATTGAGACCTCGTCGTTAGACTCGCTTCTCGAGCATCTATAGACTGCAACCGACGCCTACTGAGGAATGCAGCGATGGATGAAGACCACATCGTCGAAGGCGGCTGCATGTTCGGTGCTGTGCGGTATCGGGCAAGCGGAGAACCGTTTTGGGTCGGTCATTGCCACTGTCCGAGTTGCCGACGCCATACCGGGGCGCCCGTGGTCACTTTCGCCGCATTCAAGGCGCATCAAGTCGCGTTCACCAAGGGCGAACGCCGGATCTATAACTCGTCGCCCGGCGTCAAGCGCGGCTTCTGCGGCGACTGTGGCACGCCGCTGACGTGGGAAGGGCAGAGCGAAGTCCCGGAACGCGGCATGATCGTCGAGTTCTACATCTCCTTGTTCGACGACCCCGACGCGTTCATGCCGACCAACCACCTCTGGTACAAGTACCGGATCGCTTGGTTCGACGTCGCCGACGACCTGCCGCGCTATAACGAGTTCGATTCGACCAGCGACATTGACCGCCACGGACCGGCGACCGACGGCTTACCCGGCTAAGGGCGGTGCAACGACCCCGTTAGACTCGCTCCGTCCGCTTCCATAGACTGCCATCGACAACGAATTCGGATCGGGGGGCACTCCCGTGGCAGGGGGGACTGTCGAACGGGTGTGGGTCTGGTATGGAAAATCTAAGTCATTGATTTAGTGCGTTTTTTGTGTCGAGACGAACGGCCGAAATCGGCTATTCGTGACAATGGGCCGCTCCAAGGCAGGATTTTGTTACGACGGCAGGGTCGAGCAGGGGAAGGTGGGAACGCTCCGCACCGCCAGAAGCGGTACGATGCCGTGTCTCGAAACCCAACATCGGGAGCATTCCCATGGCAGTATCCCCGCCTCCGGCGCCTTCGTCCATCGATCTTTCCGGCCTGCCTCCTCGGGTCGTCGAGGCGGCCGCCCGGGTGCTCGCACTGTGTCGCGAGGAGCTTCGTTCCGAGCCGCGCCCCGAGGCGCCCGAGGAGGTCGAGTTGCGGGTGCGTGAGGCCACGAACGAGTTCGCTCGCGATGTCATGGGCGCCGTCATCGAGAACCGGGACGATGGCGCTTCCCGGATCGAGCGGGACGGGCAGAGCTGGTTCCGGGTCGCGGTGACGCCGAAGACGATCATGACCTCGCTCGGTCCGGTGACCTACCGGCGAGCGCGTTACCGCAGCGGCGCGAGCGGGGCATCGCCGGTGCCGGTCGACGAGAGCCTGGGCCTCGTCGACGATTACCTGACGCGGCCGGCGGCCGAGCTCGGTCTGCTGATGATGGGTCACTGCACGGCCCGGGAAGCGGCGGCGTTCTTTGCGAAGACCGGCGCCATGACGCCGTCGGTGAGCACCCTGCAGCGCCTGACCCTGAGCATGCACGAATGCTGGGAGAGCCTCGGCCCGGAGACGCTGGGCAGCATCCGTGAGGCCGAGGGCATACCGCAGGACGCGACCACCGCCTCGGTCTCCCTCGACGGCGTCATGGTGCCGCTGAGACCCGGCGAGGACGGTCGCGCCAAGGCCTCCTGGCGCGAGGCTGCCTGCGGCACGGTCTCCTTCCACGACGCCGAGGGCAAGCGCCTGAAGACCCTCTATCTCGGCCGCATGCCGGAGAGCGGCAAGCTCACGCTGAAGGCGCAGCTTGCAAGCGAAGTCGCACACATCAGGCGAGCACGCCCCGAGATCGGGATCGTCGCTATCGCCGATGGCGCCGCCGACAACTGGACCTTCCTGGAGACCCTGTCGCCCGAAACCGAGGTGATCGACTTCTGGCATGCTTGCGAACATCTGCAAACCGCGTCCGACCATGCCGTGGCGCCCGGCTGGTTCGAGAAGTACCGCGAGATCCTCCGTCACGATCCCCGTGGCGTCGCCAAGGTGATCCGGGCGCTGCGCCACCTTCGCGATGCCGCCGCTGCGCCGGACCGGGCCGAGACCGAGCGGGAACTCGCCTTCTTCCGCAAGCATCGCCATCGCATGCGCTACCACGCCCTGAAGGAAGAGGGCATCGCCATCGGCTCAGGCGTGGTCGAAGCTGCCAACAAGACCCTGGTGACACAGCGCATGAAGCGCTCCGGCATGCGCTGGCGGATCGTCGGCGGACAGGCTGTTCTGACCTTCCGCGCCCTGATCAAATCCGGCCGCTTCGAGCGGGCATGGAAGGCCCTGATCAGCGCAACCGACACACCGGCCAACGACAACATCAGTCCACGTGCAGCAGCCATGGCAATCGCTGCCTGAACTCAACGAACCAAGCCGCAGACATCACTGCCATGCGAGACTCGCACCCTGTCGAACGGCGACTCGCGGCTATCCTGTGCGCCGACGTGGTCGGTTACAGCCGGCTCATGGAAGGCGACGAGGAGGCGACCATCCGTGCCCTAAGCGCGTGCCGCCGTATTGTCGATGATATGGTCGAGCGCCATCGCGGCCGGGTCTTCGGAAGCGCCGGCGACAGCGTCGTCGCCGAGTTTGCGAGCGCTGTCGAGGCTGTGCGTTGCGCCATCGAAATTCAGCGCCTCCAAGGGGCGCAAGACGCCGACGTTTCCGAGGACCGGCGCATGCGCTTGCGCATTGGCATCAACCTCGGCGATATCGTCGTCGAAGACAGCAATCTGCTCGGCGACGGCGTCAATGTCGCCGCCCGGCTGCAAGCGCTTGCCGAGCCTGGCGGCCTGTGCATCTCGGCCAATATTCACGAACATGTGGGAGGCAAGCTTGACCTAGTCTTTGATGATCTCGGCGGCCGGACAGTTAAGAACATCGCAAGGCCCATACGCGCCTACCGCGTTCGTTTCGAAACTCCCATCGGCCACTCCGATGGTTCGCAGCGTGGACCACTGGGATTGCCTGACAAGCCTTCGGTCGCCGTCCTTCCGTTCACAAACATGTCTGGAGAGCCCGAACAGGGGTACTTTTCGGACGGTATCACCGAGGACATCATCACCGGTCTCAGCCGCTTCCGTGAATTGTTTGTCATCGCACGTAACTCTGCCTTCACCTACAAGGGCCGAGCAGTAAAGGTGCAGGACGTCGGCCGCGAACTAGGCGTCGGCTACATCGTCGAGGGCAGCGTGCGCAAGGCGGGCAACCGCGTGCGCGTCACCGCTCAGCTCATCGAGGCGGCGACCGGAAGTCACGTGTGGGCCGAACGCTATGATCGGGAACTAGAGGACATCTTCGCCGTCCAAGATGATATCACCGAGACGGTGGTCGCCACGCTTGCGGGGCGGCTTGGCGAACTGGGCGTCGATCGTGTGAAACGCAAACCAACCGAGAGCCTGACGGCCTTTGATTACGTCTTGCACGCGAGACAACTGATCTATCGGTACGGGCAAGAAAGCATCGCCGAAGCCACGGGTCTGCTCGAAAGGGCCGTCGCCCTCGACGCCGATTACGCGGCCGCCCACGCCTGGTTGGCGGAAGCATATTGGGTCGAATGGTGGGCCGGCTGGACCGCCGATGACGTCGGTAGCTACGAGACCAGCGCGCGTCACGCCACGCAAGCTGTGGCGCTCGACGACACTGACGGCCGAGCTCATATCCAAGTGGGCCAGATTCATTTGTACCGACGCCGGTATGACGATATGCGCCTCAGTTTCGACAAGGCTCAATCACTAAATCCCAATGATCCCGATGCGATGATGAGCCGTGCTTTTGGCAGCGTGTATGTAGGTGAGCCCGAACGCGCCCTAGAACAGATAGACGAAGCAATCCGGATCGATCCCTTGGGTCATTATGGGTATATCCGAGGCCTTGCCTCCTATGGGATGCGAAACTACGAAGACGCCTTAGCTGCGTTCAAGACCGTGCGGGGAGAAGCGCAGGGCGTCCAGGCCTGGTTGGCTGCCTGCTACGGGCAAATCGGCAACCGCGATGATGCCAAGGGCGCATCTGCCGAGTTCGTTGCTGTCACAACGAGGCTAATGGGCCAGGTAGGTGCACGAGTGCCCACAATCTGGACCAGCTACTTCACGGAGCGCCATCCTTACGAGCGCGCTGATGACCAAGATCACATGCTTGAAGGGCTGCGCAAAGCCGGGCTACGTGCATAGACCGCTGCCCCTATTGTTAATGTCTACTGCGGGTCCAGACTGTGTAATACCAGTGAGCCTATGAAATCACCTTCATGATCCATGGATAGGCGCAGAGGGTTCGCATACGATCCGGTTCTGCGATGAGGTCGATCCATGCTTGGCAACAGGCGTCGATGATGGCCTCGGTGTCGTCGAGGACGCGGAGCGATAGGAAGCGTTCGCGTAGGTAGAGCCAAACCCGCTCGACGGGGTTGAGTTCGGGACTGTAAGGCGGCAACAGCGCCAAGGTGACGTTGTCGGGGACGGTGAGGGCGCGCTCGTCGTGCCAACCGGCGCCGTCGCACATCATGACGGCGTGCGCATCCTGGTCCAGGGTATCGGCGAAGTGTGCGAGAAACAGGTCCATGACCTTGGCGTTGACGCTCGGCATCACCAGGGTGACGTCGTCGCCGGTGTCCGGGCGCACGGCGGAGAAGATGTAGGCCCACTGGTAGCCGATTTGACGCGTCCCGGGGGCACGCTCGCCCCTGCGCCACCACCGGTGACACACCCGGCCCTTGTTGCCGACGCGCGCTTCATCCTGAAACCACAGCTGTAGGCGCTTGTCGGGATGCGCCGCGGCGGTCGCCTTCAGGATGTCGCGAAGCCCCCTTTTTTGAAGCGCTCCTGCGCTTCGGCGTCCCTTCGCGGGTGGCTCGGGCGCGCCTTCTGGCGGGAAAATCCCATCCGCCGTAGAACCCGGGTCATGCTCGAGGGGTGGTAGGTCTTGGCGAAGCGCTCCTCCAGCCAGCGGCACAGATCGGCCCGGGTCCAGGCGCAAACCCCGTCGCGCTCAGGCTCCGGCCCGGCGATGATGACCGCCGCCAGCGCCGCTTCCTCGTCTGCCGTCAGCCGCCGCGGCGAGTAGCCCTTTGGACGGTCGTGAAGCCCCTCCAATCCCTTTGCATTGTAACGAACAACCGCGTCGCGAAGCGTTTGGCGATCCATCCCCGCAAGCCGCGCGGCATCAGCCCGGGGCATCTCCTCCAAAGCATTCGCGATCCCATAGGCCCGCGCCGCCGCTCGACCGTACGATTCCACGCGAGCCCAGCGCCGAAGCTCCAAAGGCGTCAAATCATCCCGTATCTTGAGTGCTGATCCCATGACATCCCCCACATCTGGTGGGAGACCATAGAATCACAATCCGCCATCATCCGCCATCAATGAATATCCCGAGAGTCAATTCAGGCGCTCACTGGTATTATACCAGTGAGCCTATGAAATCACCTTCATGATCCATGGATAGGCGCAGAGGGTTCGCATACGATCCGGTTCTGCGATGAGGTCGATCCATGCTTGGCAACAGGCGTCGATGATGGCCTCGGTGTCGTCGAGGACGCGGAGCGATAGGAAGCGTTCGCGTAGGTAGAGCCAAACCCGCTCGACGGGGTTGAGTTCGGGACTGTAAGGCGGCAACAGCGCCAAGGTGACGTTGTCGGGGACGGTGAGGGCGCGCTCGTCGTGCCAACCGGCGCCGTCGCACATCATGACGGCGTGCGCATCCTGGTCCAGGGTATCGGCGAAGTGTGCGAGAAACAGGTCCATGACCTTGGCGTTGACGCTCGGCATCACCAGGGTGACGTCGTCGCCGGTGTCCGGGCGCACGGCGGAGAAGATGTAGGCCCACTGGTAGCCGATTTGACGCGTCCCGGGGGCACGCTCGCCCCTGCGCCACCACCGGTGACACACCCGGCCCTTGTTGCCGACGCGCGCTTCATCCTGAAACCACAGCTGTAGGCGCTTGTCGGGATGCGCCGCGGCGGTCGCCTTCAGGATGTCGCGAAGCCCCCTTTTTTGAAGCGCTCCTGCGCTTCGGCGTCCCTTCGCGGGTGGCTCGGGCGCGCCTTCTGGCGGGAAAATCCCATCCGCCGTAGAACCCGGGTCATGCTCGAGGGGTGGTAGGTCTTGGCGAAGCGCTCCTCCAGCCAGCGGCACAGATCGGCCCGGGTCCAGGCGCAAACCCCGTCGCGCTCAGGCTCCGGCCCGGCGATGATGACCGCCGCCAGCGCCGCTTCCTCGTCTGCCGTCAGCCGCCGCGGCGAGTAGCCCTTTGGACGGTCGTGAAGCCCCTCCAATCCCTTTGCATTGTAACGAACAACCGCGTCGCGAAGCGTTTGGCGATCCATCCCCGCAAGCCGCGCGGCATCAGCCCGGGGCATCTCCTCCAAAGCATTCGCGATCCCATAGGCCCGCGCCGCCGCTCGACCGTACGATTCCACGCGAGCCCAGCGCCGAAGCTCCAAAGGCGTCAAATCATCCCGTATCTTGAGTGCTGATCCCATGACATCCCCCACATCTGGTGGGAGACCATAGAATCACAATCCGCCATCATCCGCCATCAATGAATATCCCGAGAGTCAATTCAGGCGCTCACTGGTATAAGAACGTTTGCTGCGTGATCTGTACGGCGCGTCTTTGGCTTCGATGATCCGTCGCGGCGGGTATTCCGGGATTAAGGATTTTCGCCACTCGTGCGGACCTGTCGGCCGGCTGGCGCCGGTGTGAGCTGCGATTTGGCCGGATATGGGCGCAATTTGCGGCGCAGAGAGGCCTATGCGGTCCTCATCGCCGCGATCAGCGGGTCGATGCCCGTGATGTTCATGACGCGCTTGAGATTGTAGGCCAGCACGTGCAGGGCCATCTCGGTCCTCACCCGTTTCAGCGTCTTCGTCTGGAAATGCGTCGCGCCCATCCAGGACTTGATGGTGCCGAAGGGATGCTCGGCCGTCTCGCGCCGCCGACGCATCGCCTCCGGGTGCTCGTCGAGCCGCCTCTCGACGGCCTCGAGAACATGCTCGTGCTGCCAGCGGGTGATGCGGCGCTGCTTGGCCGTGGTGCAGCGATGCTTGATGGCGCATCCCTGACAGGCGTTGGTCCAGTAGCGCCGCATGCTCAGCCCCCTCTCCTGGCTGGTGAAGCGGTAGACCAAACGCTCGCCGGCCGGGCAGCGATAGACATCGTCGGCGGCCAGATAGACGAAGTCCTGTTTGCCGAAGCGGCCCTTGGCCTTGGCTCCAGAGGTCAGCGGCTTAGGCAATGTGACGGTGATGCCGGCCTCATCGCAGGCCAGAATCTCCTTGCCGTTGTAGTAGCCGCGATCGGCAACGACATCCAACTCGTCGGTCTCCAGAGCCGCCTTGGTCCGCTTCGCCATGGCTGAGAGCTGGGCGCGGTCGGTGCCCTGATTGGTCACCTCGTGGGCGACGATCAGGTGGTGCTTGGTGTCGACGGCGGCCTGAACGTTGTAGCCGACCACGCCGGAACCCCGGCCGCTCGTCGCCATCGAGCGGGCATCGGGATCGCTCAGAGAGATCTGCTGGTCCGGGCTCGCACGCCGCTCGACTTCAAGCGCCTTCAGGCGCCGCATCTCCTCCTTGAGGATCGCGATCTTGTCGGCCAGACGAGTCGTCTTGGTCGTGCGCGCCAGCGACGGCTCTTGCCGGTCGGCGCTGTCCAACTGGTCCAGATAGCGCGCAACGCTCTCCTCGATCTGCGCCACCCGCCGCGCCATCTTGGCCCGCGTGAAGTTCCTGTCCCGGCTGTTGACCGCCTTGAACTTCGAGCCATCGATCGCCACGCTCGCCTCGGCGAACAGCCCGAGTTGCCGGCACAGCGCGACGAACCGGGCGCAGACCTTGCGGATCGCACGGCCGTTGTCCTTGCGGAAGTCGGCGATCGTCTTGTGATCCGGCGCCAGCCGGCCGACCAGCCACATCACTTCCACATTGCGCCCGGCCTCCCTCTCGAGCCGACGGCTCGACTGAACCCGGTTGAGATAGCCGTAGATGTAGAGCTTCAACAAATCGCAAGGATGATAGGCCGGCCTGCCGGTCGCCAGCGGCTCGACCCGGTCGAACCCGAGGCCGCCAAGATCGAGCTCATCGACGAAGACGTCGATCGCCCGAACCGGGTTGTCGTCGCCGATCCAGTCTTCCAGGCGCTCCGGAAACAACGTGCCCTGGCTGCGATCGACACCCTCGACAAAACGCTTCATCAGACCCTCCCGCCAAAGCACGAGAGAATCATAACACCATCGACGTTTTTACACAGTCTGGGTCAGCTGCAGACCTACGGCGAAGTTGGGTTGGGCGTCCGCTTTCGAGCGGTAGGCGGGCATTGGCGGCGCAGATCAGCCGTTGGATTTGTACGACTACCCGTCCATGCCGGGCCGCAGCATGGTGAATACGTTGTCGACCGTCGTGTAATCCATGTAGCCGAGCCGCGCGACCGGGCGGAACTTCGCCATGTCGATCATGCCGTCGGTGACGATCGAGCGGTCGATGTGGACGCCGACGACGGTGCCGAGGACGATCGCGTTGGTCGACGCCGGATCGTCTGAGGGCAGCTCGACGGTCCGCCAATAGGTGCACTCGAAGTGGATCGGCGCGCCGGCGACGCGCGGCGGCTTGACCCGGCGCGACGGCAGCGTCGCGAGGCCGGCGAGCGCCATCTCGTCGACCTCCGGGTCGACGTCGGCCGACGTCGCGTTCATGACCTCGCGCTGGGCGTGGGTAACGATGTTGCAGACGAACTCGCCGGTTTCCTCGGCGTTGCGCCGCGAATCCTTGTGCGGGCCCGGCTGGTGGGCGCCGCCTGGGCAGAACATCACCATATGGGGGGCGGTCGAGACCGCGTTGAAGAAGCTGTACGGCGCCAGGTTGACGACGCCGTCGCGGTCCAGCGTGGTGACCCAGCCGATCGGCCGCGGCACCACCAGGCTCTTGAACGGATCGCGCTTGAGGCCGTGGCCGCCGGCCGCCGGGTCGTAGAAGATCGCCGCCGCCGCGTCGGCCGCCTGTCCCGCGTCAGGCGGCATCGGCGTATTGCTTGTAGGAATTGATGTAGTAGTCGAGGCCGTGCTCGGTCGCCTTGACGCTGGGCCGCTCGCGCATCGCCGCCTGCCAGGCGGCGAGCCTGGGGCAATCGTCCGGCACGTCGATGCCGCGGTAGTGCGTCAGCGCGCCGAGCCGCTCGAAGTGCGGGTAGAAGGCGATGTCGACCAGCGAGACCGCATCGCCCAGCCAATACGGATCGGCGCCGAGCCGCGTCATGCCGTCTTCCATGCGGCGAAAATGGCCCGTGAGCTTGTCGCCCGCCTCGGCCCGCGCGGCGGCGTCCTTGGCGCTCAATACCGCGTAGAAGGCGCCGACCAGCCGGGTGTTGCAGAAGTCGATCCAGGCGCGCGCCTGGGCGCGGCGTACCGGGTCGGACGGCATCAGCGCCGGCTCGGGGTAGGCTTCCTCGATATATTCGTTGATGATCGCCGATTCGTAGATCACTTCGTCGCCGACCTTGAGCACCGGAACCTTGGAGTAGGGCGAGACCTGCTCGAACCAGGCCGGCTTGTTCGAGAGATCGACTTCGGTGTGCTTGTAGGCGAGACCCTTCTCCCTGAGCGCCAGGTGAGTGCGCTGGGCGTAGGGGCAGACTTCCGCCGTGATGAACTCGATTTCGGACATGATCACGTATCCTTTCCTGTTTAGGCCGCCGCGCTCAACCGAAAGTATCGGCCATCAGTTGGCCGAGGTCGGCTTCGGCGCGCGCGCCGATATGGCTGATGACCTCGGCCGCCGCGAGACCGCCGAGGCGGCCCGCGCTGGCCAGGTCCCAGCCATGGGTCAAACCATAGAGCACGCCGGCGGCATAGAGATCGCCGGCGCCCGTCGCGTCGACGACCTCGGCAACCGGATGGGCGTCGATGACGTGCACCGTGTCGCCGGCAACGATCACCGAGCCCTGCTCGCTGCGCGTCAGCGCGGCCACGGCGCAGTCTTGGCGCACCCGCTGCAATGCCGCGTCGAAGTCGTCGACCTCGTAGAGTGAAATAATCTCGGCCTCGTTGGCAAACAAGATGTCGATATGTTCCGCCGCCAGTTCGCGGAACTCGGCGCGGTGGCGGTCGACGCAGAACGGGTCGGACAGCGTCAGCGCGACGCGCCGGCCGTTGGTATGCGCGATGCCGAGCGCCTTGCGGAAAGCCTGTTTGGCGCTTGGCGGGTCCCACAGATAGCCTTCGAGATAGGTGATCTCGGCGGCCGCGATGAGCGCCTCGTCGACGTCGTCGGGGCCGAGTTCGACGCAGGCGCCGAGATAGGTGCACATGGTGCGCTGCGCATCGGGCGTTACGATCACCAAGCACCGCGCCGTCGACGCCCCGTCGATGGCCGCCGGCGTGTCAAATTGCACGCCGGCGGCGCGGATGTCGTGGCCGAAGACGCCGCCGAGCTGGTCGTCGCGCACCTTGCCGATGAAGGCGCCCTTACCGCCAAGCGCCGCGATGCCGGCCATGGTGTTGCCGGCGGAACCGCCCGAGATCTCGACGCCCGGGCCCATGGCGTCGTAGAGCGCGTCGCTTTGCGCGGCGTCGACCAGCGTCATGGCGCCCTTGGCGAGGCCGTGCGTCTCCAGAAACGCGTCGTCGGCGCGGGCCAGCACGTCGACCATGGCGTTGCCGATTCCCACGACATTGAGCGTCGCATCCGTCATCGGCGTTGTCCTCCCCGGTTCGGCAGCTCGTCAAGGCGGGCCGCAGTATAGTCGGCGGTCATGGCCCGGCAAGCGGTCTCTATACATGCCAGGCATGCTGATCGATACTCGCGGCGAACCGGGAGAGGAGCTGATGGACGGGCTGATCGGCATGACCGCGCGACAGGCGGTCGACGCGCTGCGCGAGGGTCGGGTCTCGCCGCTCGAGCTGATCGACGCGGCCGAAGCGCGCATCGCCGCGGTCGACGGCGCGATCAACGCGCTGCCGACGCGCTGTTTCGAGCGTGCGCGCGCACACGCGCACCGGCTGATGGCGCTGCCGGTCGCCGAGCGCGGCCTGCTGGCCGGTCTGCCGTTCGCGGTCAAGGACCTCTCCGACGTCGCCGGCGTGCGCACGACGCGCGGCTCGCCGATCTACGCCGATGCAGTGCCCGAGCGCTCCGACATCATGGTCGAGACGCTCGAGGCGCGCGGCGGCATCGTCATCGCCAAGTCGAACACGCCCGAGTTCGGCGCCGGCGCCAACACCTTCAACGAGGTGTTCGGCAAGACGCGGAACCCGTGGAACACCGAGTTGACCTGCGGCGGCTCGTCGGGCGGCGCGGCGGCGGCGCTGGCGGCCGGCGAGGTGTGGCTCGCGACCGGCTCGGACCTCGGCGGCAGCGTGCGCATCCCGGCCGGCTTCTGCTCGGTGGTCGGCCTGCGCCCCGGTCCCGGGCGCATCGCCGGCGGGCCCGATCCGATGCCCTTCGCCGATCAGTCGGTCAAGGGGCCGATGGCGCGCACCGTCGGCGATGTGGCGCTGATGTTCGACGCCATGCTCGGCGCGCATCCGGAAGACCCGCGCAGCTTCGATCCCCCCGCGCGGCCGTTCCTCGCCGCGGTCGACGAACCGGTCGCGCCGATGCGCATCGGCTTCAGCCGCGACCTCGGCATCTCGCCGGTCGAGCGCGAGACCGCCGAGATCTGCGCCGCCGCCGCCGGCCGCTTCGCCGAAATGGGCGCAACGGTCGAGCACGCCTGCCCCAATTTCTCGGGCGCGATCGAGACCTTCCAGACGCTGCGCGCATCGCGCTTCGCGGCCACCATGGCCCCGCTCCTCGAAAGCCATCGCGACCAGCTCAAGCCCGAGGTGATCTGGAACATCGAGGCCGGCCTGGCGCTCTCGGCCGACGACGTCGGTAAGGCCGAACGGATGCGCGCCACGCTGTTCCACCGGGTCGCGGCGTTCTTCGGCGAGCATGACCTGCTTCTGTGCCCGACCACGGCGGTGCCGCCGTTCGACGTCGACATCCGCTATCTGACCGAGATCGGCGGCGTCGAGTTCGACAACTACGTCGACTGGCTGGCGATTACCTTTGTGCTGACCCTGACCAGCTGCCCGGTCTTGAGCGTGCCCTGCGGCTTCACGAAGGCCGGTTTGCCGGTCGGCCTGCAGATCGCCGGGCCGCCGCGCGCCGAGGCCGCCGTGCTTAGCGCCGGCACGCTGTTCGAGGATCTCGCCGGGCTCGCCGGCCGCGTGCCGATCGATCCGCGCTAGAATTTTGTCCGGTCACCTTTGACTCGCGTTAAGCTGACCTGCGCTCAATCGCCGCGCTTGCCAATCGTATGGGATCAAGGGTGGCCGAACGGTCGGCGGCCCGCAGTCGCGGGCTGGAAGAATCGGTCCATACTCGAGCGATCGGATCATGCGTTGGTCGTTGTAGCGGCGGCGTCGAGCCATTACATATGACGCCGCCCCGACATTTCCCCGCCGGATATGCTTAACGGATACCTCGCCGCGCTGCGCCAGCTCCCCGACCCGCCGATCCTCGCCGTGATCTGGCGCGTCGCGCTGTGGACCGCACTGATCTTCGGCGCGCTTGCCTGGGGCCTGATCGTGGCTGTTCTCAGCTTCGACCCGACGTTCAGCTTCGCCTGGGTGCCCTTCGAGTGGCTGCGCGACGCGGTGATCTGGATGGCCGAGTTCGTCTTCTGGCTACTCGGCGGCTTCATCTTCTTCGTCGTCTTGTGGCTGTTGTTCGCCGCGATCGTTCAGTTCGTCGCTGGCTATTACCTCGAGCGCGTCATTGCGGCAGTCGAGGCGCGCCACTTCCCCGACCTGCCGCCGGCGACGCCGCCGACGCTCAGGGCGACGCTCGGCGCCATGCTGCGGCTGTTCGCCTCGATGCTGCTGTTCAATCTGGTGGCGCTGCCGATCTATTTGATCCCGACCGTCGGCGTTGTCGTCTTCTACGTCCTCAACGGCTATCTGCTGGGCCGCGAGTATTTCGAGATGGTCGCCATCAGGCGGTGCGACGCGGCAGCGATGCGCGCCATGCGGCGTGCCCATAGCGGCCCGCTGATGGGCGCCGGGTTGATCACGACGCTGCTGCTTTCGCTGCCCCTGGTCAACCTGATCGCGCCGATCGTCGCCGCCGCGGCGATGGTGCATATCTACGGGCCGCAGGCGCGCGAGGCGGGCGTCGCAGCGGCCATCACGGCGCAGCCGTCATGAGAATCCGGGTCGCGATCGCCGGGCTCGCGCTGCTCGTCGCCGGCTGTCCGGCGACCCAGAACCCGGCCGGCGCGCCGCCCGAGACCAAGCCGCCCAAGACCCAGCAGATGGTGACGATCGAGCCGGCGCCGGCGCCCACACCCGCCGATCCGGCGGTGGTGACTGTCGCGCCGGCCGCCGAGCCCGAGGCGATCGCCCGGTTGCCCGAGGCCGAACCGATCGACGACGACCCGGCGCAGCTCATGGCGCTCGACGGCGCCGCGCTCGCGGCGCTGCTCGGGCCGCCCGGCCTGTTGCGCGAGGAGCCGCCGGCCGAGGTCTGGCTCTACCGAGGGGCGGGGTGCGCGCTGCATGTTTTCCTCTACCCCGAGCGCGCCGGCGCGCCGCACCGCGTCACCTACTACGAGGTGCGCGGCGGCAGCAGCGGCACGGCGGCCGAACGCCGCTGCCTGCGCGGCCTTCTCGCGGCCAAGCGCGGCGCCGCGTCCTAGCCCGGATTTCTCACCAAGGACAGGCGCGTCATCGCGCCGCGCGGAGTCGATCCGCCAGGAGAAGGCCGCAGAGCATGGCCTGGGCTACGGTCAAGACCTTCGACGACGCGGGCGGCCCGCCCGGCGCGACCCTTAAGGGCGGCGGATCTCGGACGACAGGCCGCGTCGAAGCGCTTGCCCGATGCGATAGCATCGCGCTGCACGCTTTTCCTAGCCTGTCGGCCGATATCCGCCGTGCCGCACCTGTCCTTGGTGAGAAAGCCGGGCTAGACGTGGCCATGCCTCGAGCCGCCAGTCTCTCTTAAACGTAAGCAGTATACGTTTACATGCGGCCGCGTCGTGAGCGGTCAAGCATGTCATGACCAATAAATATATACTGCTTACGTATTGTGCGGGTCTCTCATTCCGCCGTCGTCTTGCCGCGCCAGCGGCAGAACTCGTTGACCGCGCAGCTCGGGCAGTCGGGTTTGCGCGCGGTGCAGACGTAGCGGCCGTGCAGGATGAGCCAGTGGTGTGCGTGCTGCTTCCACGTCGCCGGCACGACCTTCTGCAGCTTGTCCTCGACGGCGCGCGGCGTCTTGGCGGGCGCCAGACCGGTCCGGTTGGAGACCCGGAAGACATGGGTGTCGACCGCGATGGTCGGCTCGCCGAAGGCCGCGTTGAGCACCACCGACGCCGTCTTTCGCCCGACCCCGGGCAGCGCCTCGAGCGCCTTGCGTTCGCCCGGTACTTCGCCACCGTGCTGGTCGATCAGCTGGTGGCTCAGCGCGATGACGTTCTTGGCCTTTGCGTTGTAGAGACCGATCGTCTTGATGTAGCCGCGCAGTCGCTCCTCGCCGAGCGCGACCATCGCCTCGGGCGTGCCGGCGACCGCGAACAGCGGGCCGGTCGCCTTGTTGACCGAGACGTCGGTCGCCTGCGCCGAAAGCACCACGGCGACCAGCAGCGTGTAGTGGGTGGAGAATTCGAGCTCGGTTTCGGGCGCCGGATTAACGACGGCGAGGCGGCGGAAAAATTCACCGACATGGGCGCGTTTCATGGCCCGGCACGATAGCCGGGCGCCGGCGCCGCGCAAAGCACTAACCGGCCGCGCGTCACGCGCGCCAAGCGGGTCTTTGACGGCGCCGGCCGGTGCGCCGTATTGTTCGGCCATGGTCTCTGCCTTGCCGGCACCGGCGGCCCGGCCGCCCCTGATGTTCGACGCGGTGCTGACGCCACACCGTTCGCTGACGCGCGTCGGCTTCGCGGTGCTGATCGCCGTGTTCGCGGTGCTCAGCTTCGCGGTCGGCCTGTTCTTCTTCTTGATGGGCGCCTGGCCGGTGATCGGCTTCTGCGGCCTCGAGGTCGTCGCGCTCTACGCCGCGTTCCGGCTGAGCTATCGAAGCGGCCGGTTGCGTGAAACGCTACAGCTCTCGGCCGAGCGCCTGACGGTGCGCCGCTTCGCGCCGTCGGGAACCATGCGCGAGTGGCGCTTCGCGCCGTTCTGGTTGCGCGTCGACATCGACGACCCACCGGCCAACGACAGCCGGTTGACGCTCAGCTCGCACGGCCGCAGCCTGACGGTGGGAGGGTTCCTCACGGCGCCCGAGCGCTTCGCGCTAGCCCAGGCGTTGCGCGCCGCGCTTGAGCGCCTGCGCGGCGGGGCCAACCCCGCGCCCGCGGCCTGAACGCGCCGACCCGCGGCAGGCACCCCGACAAGCGAATTCGAGAGGCGAAGATGGAAACCCATGCGAAGGTCGTGGTCATCGGCGGTGGCGTCGTCGGCTGCTCGATCCTGTTTCATTTGGCGAAGTTCGGCTGGCCGAACGTCGTGCTGCTTGAGCGCGCCGAGCTGACCTCGGGGTCGAGTTGGCATGCGGCGGGGCAGATTCACACGATCAGCTCCGACCCCAACATCTCGCGGCTGCAGGGCTACACGATCAATCTCTACAAGGAGATCGAGGAAACCTCGGGCCAGTCGGTAGGCATGCACGAGACCGGCGGCTTCTACCTCGCCTCCAACGAGATTTGGCACGACTACCTCAAGCGCGAGCGTTCCAAGGCACGCTACATGGGCCTCGATCAGGAATTCATCTCGGTCGAGGAAGCCGCTCGGCGGCACCCATTGATCGATCCCAGCCGTTACGTCGCCGCGCTGTGGGACCCGCTCGACGGCGACATCGACCCCTCGGGCGTGACCCATGCCTACGCCAAGTCGGCCCAGCACTACGGCGCCAGCGTCCATAGCCGGACGCCGGTCGTCGAGACCAACCAGCGGCCCGACGGCTCATGGGACGTCGTCACGCCCTCGGGCACGATCAACGCCGAGATGATCGTCAACGCCGGCGGTCTCTGGGCCCGCGAAGTGGGCCGCCTGGCCGGCCTCGATCTGCCGGTTCAGCCGATGGAGCACCACTACCTGATCACCGAGGCGATCCCCGAGATCGTCGAGCGTGGCGCGGAGCGGCTACCCGCCGGCATCGACTACGAAGGCAACATGTACTTCCGGCAGGAACACCAGGGCATGCTGCTCGGCACCTACGAGCCGAGCTCGACGCCGTGGATGGTGGCGGGAACGCCGCAGGCGTTCGGACACGAGCTGCTGCCGCCCGATCTCGACCGCATCTCGGAGCGGCTCGAACTCGGCTTCGAGCGCATCCCGGCACTCGGCCGCGCCGGCATCAAGGACGTCATCAACGGCCCGTTCACCTTCGGCCCGGACGGCAACCCGTTGATCGGCCCGGTACCCGGCATGCGCAACTACTGGGTCGCGGTCGGCGTCATGGCCGGTTTCTGCCAGGCCGGCGGCGTCGGTCTCTGCATGGCCGAATGGATGATCGACGGCGAGCCGTCGATCGACGTCTGGGCGATGGACGTCGCCCGCTTCGGCGATTTCGCGACGCCTGACTGGGGTACCGTGAAGTCGTCGGAGAACTACGAACGCCGCTTCGTCATGACCTTCCCGAACGAGACACTGCCGAAGGGCCGCCGCCAGAAGACGACGGCGCTCTACGACCGTTTCGTCGCGCGCGGCGCGGTGATGGGCGACGCCTTCGGTCTCGAATCGGTGCTCTGGTTCGCCGATGGCCCCGACGACGCCCACGAGGAGCCGACCTTCCGGCGGTCGCGCGCGCATGACTACGTCGCCGCCGAGGTGAGGGCCGTGCGCGAGGCGGTCGGCGCCGTCGAGATCGCCAATTACGCCAAGCACGAATTCACCGGCGACGGCGCGCGCGCGTTTCTCGATCACATCCTGGCGGGGCGGGTGCCGAAGCCGGGGCGGCTGACGCTGACGCCGATGCTGACGCCCAAGGGCAAGCTGTACGGCGACCTCACGGTGGCCTGCCTCGACGACGAGACGTTCATGCTGTTCGGCTCCGGCGCCGCGCAGGAGATGCATCGCCGCTGGTTCGAAGGACGGTTGCCGGAAACCGGCGTCCGCTATCGCAACCGCTCCGACGAGTTTCACGGCATGGCGATTGCCGGCCCGAACGCGCGTGAGCTGCTGGCGCGCATCTGCCGCGACGACGTTTCGGGCGAGGCGCTCAGGTTCCGCGATATCCGCCGCAGCTTCGTCGGCGGCGTGCCGGTGATCCTGGCGCGGCTTTCGTTCTCGGGCGAGCTGGGTTACGAGATCTACTGCGCGCCGCAATACCAGCTCAGGCTGTTCGAGGCGATCGAGGCAGCCGGCGCGGACCTCGGCTTGAAGCTCTATGGCGCGCGTGCCCTGATGGCGCTGCGCCTGGAGAAGAACTGGGGCGCCTGGACGCTCGACTTCCGGCCCGATTTCACGGCCGCGCAGTCGGGCCTCGACGCCTTCATCGACTGGGACAAGGATTTCGTCGGCAAGGACGCCGCGCTGGCCGAACGCAAGGCCGGTCCGGACAAGAGACTGGTCACGCTGGTCGTCGGCACCGAGGACATCGATGTCTCCAACGACGAAGCGATCATGAGGGACGGCGCGGCGGTCGGCTATGTCTCATCGGGCGGCTACGCCCACTGGGTCGAAAAGAGTATGGCGCTCGGCTATGTGCCGCCCGAGCTGGCGGCCGACGGCACCGAGGTGGAGATCGAGATCAACGGACGCTTCTATCCGGCGACCGTGACGGCGCATCCGCTCTACGACGCCAACGGATCGAAGATGCGCGGCTGAACATCGCGCCGCGCGCTTTATTAAACGCAAGCAGTATATATTTATTCGGCGGCTCCGGCACGGCGCGGCGGTCTTAAAATATATACTGCTTATGTTTATTGAGGGTCGACTTAGTCGTCGAGCCCAAGCACGTCGGCCATGCCGTAGAGACCGGCCGGCTTGTCGCGCGCCCAGAGCGCGGCGCGCACGGCGCCGCGCGCGTAGATCTCTCGGCTGGTCGCGCGGTGGGTCAACTCGAAGCGTTCGCCGTCGGCCGCGAAGATCACCGTGTGCTCGCCGACCAGGTCGCCGCCGCGCAATGCAGCCATGCCGATGGCGCCGCGCTGGCGTGGCCCGGTGATGCCGTCGCGGCCACGCATCGCCACCGCGTCGAAGTCGACGCCGCGCCCGGCCGCCGCGGCGCGGCCGAGACCGAGCGCGGTGCCCGACGGCGCATCGGCCTTGTGGCGGTGATGGATCTCGACGATCTCGATGTCGTAGTCGTCATCGAGCGCGGCGGCGACCCGCTCGGTCAGGCGCATCATCAAATTCACGCCGAGGCTCATGTTGGGCGCCCAGACAATCGCGCAGCCTTGCGCCGCGGCCTCGAGCGCGGCGGCCTGATCGGCGTCGAGCCCGGTCGTGCCGATGACGTGGATCGTGCCTGCCTGGGCGGCGAGGCGGGCATGTTCGACGGTCGCCGCGGGCGCGGTGAATTCGAGCACCGCGTCGGCGGCCGCGAACAGCGCGGCCGCGTCGTCGCCGACCGTCACGCCGGCCGCCGCGAGGCCGGCCAGCACGCCGACGTCGGCGCCGATCGCGTCGCTACCGGCCGGCTCGGTGCCGCCGACCAGCGCGCAACCCTCGGTGGCGTCGATCTGGCGCACCAGCATGCACCCCATGCGCCCGGCGCAGCCGACGATACCGATCTTCAGCTCAGCCATGTCGCCCCCTTGGAATTGCAATCCGTCTCACAGGGTATCATGAGGGCAAACGATAACGTCGAATGGACCATGGGTATAGCTTGGTGACGCGGTAGAGGCGGCCGTCGAAGCTAGTCGCGCAGGTCTTCCCAGAATTCTTTGACCTTGTCGAAGAAGCCGGCCGATTCGGGGCTGATCTCGGCGCCGCCCGAGCGCTCGAACTCGCGCAGAATTTCCTTCTGCTTCTTGTTCAGATTGACCGGCGTCTCGACCACCGCCTCAATGTACATGTCGCCGCGGCCCGCGCCGCGCAGGCCCGACATGCCCTTGCCCTTGAGACGGAACTGGCGGCCCGACTGGGCGCCCGCCGGGATGGTGACGCGCGCCCGGCCGCCATCGACTGACGGCACCTCGATGGTGCCGCCGAGCGTCGCCGTGGTCATGGTGATCGGCACCCGGCAATAGGTATCGGCGCCATCGCGCCGGAAGAAGCGGTGCGGCTTGATCGTCAGGAAGATATAGAGATCGCCCGGCGCCGCGCCGCGCATGCCGGCCTCGCCCTCGCCAGCGAGCCGGATGCGCATGCCGTCGTCGACGCCCTCGGGGATGTTGACCGAAAGCGACTTCTCGCGCCGGGTGCGGCCGTTGCCGCGGCAAGTGCCGCAGGGGTCGGTGATGATCTGGCCGGCGCCCTGGCAGTTCGCGCAGGTGCGCTCGAGTGTGAATAAGCCCTGCTGGGTGCGCACCTTGCCGGCGCCGCCGCAGGTACCGCAAGCGCTCGGGCGTGAGCCCGAGGCGGCGCCCGCGCCGCCGCAATCGTCGCACACCACCAGCGTCGGCACGCGCACCTTGGCGCGCTTGCCGTGGTAGGCCTCCTCCAGCGTGATCTCCATGTTGTAGCGCAGATCCGCGCCGCGCGCCGGGCCGGCCCCGCCGCGCCGGCCGCCACGGAACTCGCCGAACAGGTCGTCGAAGACGTCGGCGAAGCTGGAGGTGAAGTCGAAGCCGCCGGCATTGGCGCGGGCCTGGTCGAAGGCGGCGTGGCCGAAGCGGTCGTAGGCTTGGCGCTTCTCGCCGTCCTTCAGGACTTCGTAGGCCTCGGAGGCCTCCCTGAAGGACTTCTCGGCCGCCGCGTCGTCGGGGTTGCGGTCGGGATGGTGTTTCATCGCGAGCTTGCGATAGGCCCGCTTGATCGCTTCCGCATCGGCATCGCGGCCAACGCCGAGGACCTCGTAATAATCGCGCTGAGCCATACCGCTTCACGGACACGCCGTCCCGACGCCGGGCGACCGCCTGCCTCCGCCTGTTCCCGACCGTCCGCCGCCGCGCTTTAGGCCGCGCCGCTTTTCTTGCTGTCGTCGTCGTCGACTTCTTCGAACTCGGCGTCGACCACCGTGTCGTCGGTCGTCCCGCTGTCCGCGCCGTCGCCCTCGCCGTCGTCGCCCGCCGCGGCGCCCTCGGCCTCGGCCTGCGCCTTGTAGACCGCCTCGCCGAGTTTCATGGCCGACTGGGTCAGCGTGTTGGTCGCCGTGGTGATCGCTTCGGCATCCTCACCCTCGAGCGCCGTGCGCAGTGCGGCGATGTCGTCCTCGATCTGGGTTTTCTCGGCCGGGTCGACCTTGTCGCCGTGCTCGCCGATCGACTTCTCGGTGGCGTGGATCAGGCCGTCGGCATGGTTGCGCGCCTCGACCAGCTCGCGCCGCGCCTTGTCCTCGGCGGCGTGCTGCTCGGCGTTCTGGACCATCGAATCGACCTCGTCGTCGGACAGCCCGCCCGAGGCCTGGATGCGTACCTGCTGTTCCTTACCGGTCGCCTTGTCCTTGGCCGTAACGTTGACGATGCCGTTGGCGTCGATGTCGAAGGCGACCTCGATCTGCGGCATGCCGCGCGGCGCCGGCGCGATGCCGACCAGGTCGAACTGACCGAGCAACTTGTTGTCGGCGGCCATCTCGCGCTCGCCCTGGAAGACGCGGATGGTCACCGCACTCTGGTTGTCTTCGGCGGTCGAGAAGGTCTGCCCCTTGCGCGTCGGGATCGTCGTGTTGCGCTCGATCAGGCGGGTGAAGATGCCGCCCAGCGTCTCGATGCCGAGCGAGAGCGGCGTGACGTCGAGCAGCAGCACGTCCTTGACGTCGCCCTTGAGCACGGCGCCCTGGATGGCGGCGCCGATGGCGACCACCTCGTCGGGGTTGACGCCCTTGTGCGGCTCGCGCCCGAAGAAGGTCTTGACCGCCTCGAACACCTTGGGCATGCGCGTCATGCCGCCGACCAGGATGACCTCGTCGATCTCGCCGGCACTCAGGCCGGCGTCCTTGAGCGCCTGCTTGCAGGGCGCGATGGTGCGTTCGATCAGGTCCTCGACCAGCGCCTCGAGCTTGGCGCGCGTCAGTTTGATCGCCAGGTGCTTCGGTCCCGCCTGGTCGGCCGTGATGAAGGGCAGGTTGATCTCGGTCTGCATCGAGGAGGAGAGTTCGATCTTGGCCTTCTCGGCGCCTTCCTTGAGGCGCTGCAGCGCGAGCTTGTCGGTGCGCAGGTCGATGCCCTGCTCCTTTTTGAACTCGTCGGCGAGATAGTCGATGATCCGCTTGTCGAAATCCTCGCCGCCGAGGAAGGTGTCGCCGTTGGTCGCGCGCACCTCGAAGACGCCGTCGCCGATCTCGAGCACCGAGACATCGAAGGTGCCGCCGCCCAGGTCGTAGACGACGATCTTGCCGGTGGCGTCCTTGTCGAGGCCGTAGGCGAGCGCGGCCGCGGTCGGCTCGTTGATTATGCGCAGCACCTCGAGGCCGGCGATCTTGCCGGCGTCCTTGGTCGCCTGGCGCTGGGAATCGTTGAAATAGGCGGGCACCGTGATGACCGCCTGGGCGACCGGCTCGCCCAGGAAGCTCTCGGCGGTCTCCTTCATCTTCTGTAGGATGAAGGCGGATACCTGGCTCGGACTATAGCTCTTGCCATGGACCTCGACCCAGGCGTCGCCGTTGTCCGCCTTGACGATCTTGTAGGGCACCAGGTCCTTGTCCTTATCGACCATCGGATCGGTGTGGTTGCGGCCGATCAGGCGCTTGATCGCGAACAGCGTGTTCTCGGGGTTGGTCACCGCCTGGCGCTTGGCCGACTGGCCGACCAGACGCTCGCCATCCTCGGTGAACGCCACCATCGACGGCGTCGTGCGCGCGCCCTCGGCGTTCTCGATCACGCGGGCGTCCTTGCCCTCCATAATCGCCACGCAGCTGTTCGTCGTACCGAGGTCGATACCGATAACTTTGCTCATTGCGTCCCCTCGAACATATGGCGCCGGCCGTGGTCCTCGCCTCGGGCGTCGCCGAAAAATCCGGTCATTCGATCACGTGCCGCCCGGGATACCCCGAAATTCCGCCGGGCCGACGCCGGAATATATAAGAAGCGCCGGGGGCCGCCGCAACCCTGGCCCGGCATCGAGCGTGGCGAAAATGTCGCTGGACCTCAGGCCGCGCCATCTTCGGCGGGCTCGGCTGGTTCGGCTGGTTCGGCTGGTTCGGCGGCGCCCTTGGGCGCTCTGGCGACGCCGACCATGGCCGGGCGCAGCAGCCGGTCGGCGATGGCATAGCCCGGCTGCATGACCTCGACCACGGTGCCGGGCGGCGTTTCGGTGGTTTCGACCTCGAACATCGCCTGGTGAAAGTTGTGGTCGAACTTTTCGCCCTTGGGCTCGATGCGCCTGATGCCGTGGCGCTCGACCACCGCGAGGAACTCGCGTTCGGTCATGTCGATGCCGGCTAGCGTACCGGCCAGCGTCTCGTCGGCGCGCGCCGCCTCGGGCACGCTGTCGATCGCGCGGCGCAGGTTGTCGACCACCGACAAGAGGTCGCGGGCGAAGTTGCTGATGGCGTATTTGCCGACGTCCTCGCGCTCGCGCTGGGCGCGCCGGCGGACGTTTTCCGTCTCGGCGAGTGCACGCAGCAGCGCGCCGCGCAGCTCGGCGACTTCGGCGCGCAGCACGTCCGTTTCGTCCTCGGGCTCGGCCGCGTCGTTGTCAACGGCGTCGGCCTCGTCGGCGTCGGCCTCGTCGGCGTCGACCGTTGCCGCGTCGGTGTCGGGTCCGAATTGGATCTCTGAGATCACCTCGGCCGGCGCCGCGTCGTCGGCCGAAATATCGCTCGCCGGTGTCGCGGCCTTGGGCGCCTCGGTTTGTGGCGCTGTCTTGTCGACGTCGTTCATACTGGATTTCCGCTTGCTCACGTGACTATCCCAACAGGCGGCCGAGCACCTTGGCCGTATAATCCACCATCGGTACGATGCGTGCGTAATTCAGGTGCCGGGGACCGATCACCCCGATCGCGCCGACGAAGCGCGATTCGGTATCGGACACCGGCGCCAACACGGTCGAGCAGCCCGATAGGCCGAACAGCTCGCTCTCGGCGCCGATGAAGATCTTGACGCCCGCCGCGCCCTGGGCGAGCTCGAGCAGGCGCATCAGGTCGCGCTTGGTCTCCAACAACTCGAACAGGTTGCGGATCCGCTCGAGCTCGCTCAGCGCGGTGATGTCGTTCAAGAGGTTCGCCTGGCCACGTACGATCAGCGTGCCGGTTTCCTCGTCGCCAGCCCAGGTCGCGAGCCCCGCCTCGACGACGCTCGCGGTCAGCTCGTCGAGCTGGGCAGTGTGCGCGTCGAGCTCGCGTTGGGTCTCCTTGAGCGCTTCGTCGAGCGTGCGCCCGGTGAGCCGTGAATTCAGATAGTTGGTGGCGCGCGTCAGCGCCGACGGCGTCATGCCCGCGGGCACATCGATGATCCGGTTCTCGACGTCGCCGTTCTCGGCGACCAGCACAAGAAGCGCGCGGCCCGGCGTCAGCGGGACGAACTCGACATGCTTGAGCGGCACTTCCATCTTTGGCGCCAAGACGACGCCGGCGCAGCTCGAGAGACCCGACAGCAGGCCGGACGCCTCGGTCAGCACCTCTTCGTAGTTGCGCCCGGCGTTGGCGCACTGCCGGTCGATCGTCGCGCGCTCGTCGGGCGACAGATTGCCGACCTCCAGCAGGCCGTCGACGAACAGGCGCAGGCCGCTCTCGGTCGGCATGCGTCCGGCCGAGGTGTGCGGCGCGAACAAGAGCCCGGCGTCCTCGAGGTCGGCCATGACGTTGCGGATGGTCGCCGGCGACAGCGTCGAGTTGAGCCGGCGCGACAGGGTGCGCGAGCCGACCGGCTCGCCGGTGTCGACATAGGCCTCGACGATGTGTCGGAATATTTCGCGCGAACGCTCGTTGAGTTCGTGTATCACGGCCATTGGTCACATTGCTGGTCCCGCCGCATCCGCGCGCGGGCGCATGGAATGTAATCAGCCGACCCGCCGGCGTCAACGGCAGCGCGCCGAGTGGTCTTTACGGCCCCGACGATGCGCGTTAGCCTGCGATTTTTCCGCCTCAGCGGCAGGAGCCGCGCCGGACACCATGGAAGCCATGCGACCCTCGGGGCGCGCCCGCGACGAGATGCGCGCCGTCAGCCTGGAGCCCAACATCGCGAAATACGCCGAAGGCTCGTGCCTGGTGCGTTTCGGCGACACGCGGGTGTTGTGCACCGCCTCGGTCGAGGAGCGTGTGCCGCCTTTCCTGCGCAACTCCGGCGCCGGCTGGGTGACCGCCGAGTACGGCATGCTGCCGCGCTCGACCCACACGCGCACCGACCGCGAGGCCACCCGCGGCAAGCAATCGGGCCGCACGCTCGAGATCCAGCGCCTGATCGGCCGCAGCCTGCGCGCCGTGACCGATCTCGCGGCGATGGGCGAGCGCCAGATCAAAATCGACTGCGACGTGCTGCAGGCCGACGGCGGCACCCGCACGGCGGCGATCACCGGCGGCTGGGTCGCGCTGCGCCTCGCCTTCGACGGGCTGGTCGCCAAGGGACTGATCGATGCCGTGCCGCTGACCGACCAGGTCGCCGCGGTGTCCTGCGGCATCTACCGCGGGCATGCCGTCTGCGACCTCGACTACGACGAGGATTCGAACGCCGAGGCCGACGCCAACTTCGTGCTGACCACCGGCGGCGCGATCATCGAGGTCCAGTGCACTGCCGAGTCGGCGCCGTTTGCGCGCGCGCGCCTCGGCGAGCTGCACGACCTCGCGGAGCACGCCGTGGTCGAACTGGGCGCCCTGCAGCGCCATGCCGTTGGCCTCTAGTCCTTCGAGTACCGATCCGCGCCGCTTCGCCGCCGACAAGCTGGTCATCGCGACGCACAACCCGGGCAAGCTCGAGGAGATCGCCGCGCTTTTGGCGCCGTTCGGCGTCGCCGTCGTCGGCGCCACGGAACTCGGCCTCGACGAACCGGAAGAGACCGGCCTGAGCTTCACCGAGAACGCCGAGATCAAGGCGCGCGCGGCCGCCGTAGCGACTGGTCTGCCGGCGCTGGCCGACGATTCGGGCCTCGCTGTCGCGGCGCTCGGCGGTGCGCCGGGCATCTTTTCGGCGCGCTGGGCCGGCCCGGCGGGCGATTTCGGCGCCGCCATGGCGCGCGTCGAGGCCGAACTCGGCGACGCGCCTGACCGACACGCATATTTTGTTGCCGCATTGGCGCTCGCCTGGCCCGATCGCCATTGCGAGACCTTCGAGGGCCGCGTCGACGGCACGCTGGTCACGCCGCCGCGTGGCACGCGCGGCTTCGGCTACGACCCAATGTTCCTGCCCGACGATCGCGCCGAGACCTTCGGCGAGATGGCGCCTGCGGAGAAGCACCGCATCAGCCACCGCGCCGACGCCTTCCGCAAGCTCATCGCGGCGTGCTTCGAGGACGGATGAGGATAAAAATGAGCTACCCCGAACGTCTCGCTGGAAAGATCAAGAGGCAACTTGAAGAAGCGGCTGCGCAGTCGTCCGAGGCTGATTGGACGACCAGCTTTTTGCTGAAGCACTTGTGTAAGTTAGGACATTGCGAGGGCTTGCTCGTCTATGCCAGCAATTGTGAAGGAGCTGATGGCGGAGAGTGGCTCTACGATATGTGCTGGCTCGACTACGGTGAAATGTATGAGGACGGCTCGAATCGGAAATTCTTCGACACCGTCCTGGTCGTCGAGTCCGAATGGAGCACGAAGGATGGCGATCTTGAGGACGATTTCGAGAAGCTCGTCCAAGCACGTTCCGGGTTGCGCGTCATGGTTTTCCAAGCCCAGACAAAGTCCAAAGCTATCGACACAATTCAGAGGCTCTTTGTCCGGGATATCAAGGCGTATCGACGGGGCCAGCCCGACGACACCCACCTCTTCTGCGCATATTTGGCTCCGAACGATAAGGTTTTCCGACATTGGATCGTGCGAAACACGTACCCGTGGGAGGTAATCGAGCTGTATTGATAGCGATGACCGCACAAACCCGTCCGCAGTCACAGGTAACTGACGACACCGGCTTCGGGGTTTACGTCCATTGGCCGTTTTGTCTGCAGATGTGTCCGTATTGCGACTTCAACAGCCATGTCCGCGAGGGCGTCGACGAAGCGCGCTGGCGCGGAGCGCTCTTGGCGGAGATCGACCACGCGGCCGGCGAGACCGGCGGGCGGGTCGTTACCAGCGTCTTCTTCGGCGGCGGCACGCCCTCGCTGATGGGCCCGGCGACCGTGGCCGCGCTGATCGAGCGCATCGCCGAACGTTGGACGCTCGACCCGGGCGTCGAGATCACGCTCGAGGCCAACCCGACCTCGGTCGAGGCCGGGCGCTTCGCCGGCTACCGGTCGGCCGGCGTCAATCGCGTTTCGCTCGGCGTCCAGTCGCTCGACGACGTGGCGCTACGCTTCCTCGGCCGCGGCCACAGCGCGGACGAGGCCCGCGCGGCCGTCGCGACGGCGCACGCCCATTTCGACCGCGTCTCGTTCGACCTGATCTATGCGCGGCCCGAGCAAACCGTCGCCGCCTGGCGCGCCGAACTGGCCGAGGCGCTCGGCCTCGCGGGCGAGCATCTGTCGCTCTACCAGCTGACCATCGAGCCGGGCACGCGGTTCCACAATCTGGCGGGGCGCGGCCTGCTCGCGGTACCCGACGGGGACGCCGCGGCGGCGCTCTACGACGCGACGCAAGACGCGATGGACGCGGCCGGGCTGCCGGCCTACGAGATCTCGAACCACGCGCGGCCGGGCGCCGCGTCGCGCCACAACCTGACCTATTGGCGGGCTGGCGACTACGTCGGCATCGGGCCAGGCGCTCATGGCCGCGTCACCGACCGGTCGGCGACCCATGCGGTACGCCGCATCCGTTCGCCCGAGCGCTGGCTCGCCGCGGTCGAGCGCGACGGGGTCGGCACCGATGAATGCGTCGTGGTCGCGCCCGATGATCGGGTCGCCGAAGTGCTGATGATGGGCCTCCGCCTCACCGAGGGCGTGCCGGCGGACCGCTTCCGGGCGCGCACCGGGCGCGGCCTCGGCGAGGCGCTCGCACCGGCACGGCTGGCGCCGCTGGTCGAGGGCGGCCTAATCGAGAGTGACGCCGACGGCCTGCGCGCCAGCGCCGCCGGCCGGCGCGTGCTCAACGCCGTGCTCGGCGCCCTGCTCGCATGACCCCGAATAAATTATAATGCGGTCAGATTCCTTTATTTGACCTTTAAACATCTGTTTTAAAAAGTAATTAACGGAGTCTGGCCTCATTATGAAGAATGTTTGATGATGAAGGATTTTGCCGCGCCTAGAAGCCGGCGAAGCTGTCGGGCGCGGCGCTCACCGTCACGACGCCGTCGGCGCGCACCTCGAGTACCGCGAGGCCGCGCTGGTTGGTCCCATCGGCGGTGAAACGGAACAGCCCGTCGACGCCCCGGAAGCCGCCTGCGTTGGTCAGCACGGCCGCGCCAAAATCGGCGCCGCCGGGTTGACGGACCAACGTTCCGACCAGCGCCACCGCGTCGTAGGCGAGCGTCGCGAGACGCGGCGGCGCCCGCCCGAACGCATCGGCGAAGCGTTGCTCGAAGCGGGCCCGGGCGGCGGGCGGCGGCGCGGCGTACCAGCCGCCATAGAGCGCCGACTCGGCGCCGATCGCCGCGGTCTCCCACTGCGCGGTGCCGAGGAAGCGCACCGCCGCTGGGTCGACGTCGTAGTAGGGCAGCATCGGCGCAACGGTCAGCAGGCGGCTGCCGCCCTCGGGCACCAGCACCGCGTCGAAATCGACCTCGCCCAGCGTATCGAGCGGCTCGAGCCGGGCCAGCGCGGCGCGCGACACCTCGTCGTCGCGCGCCGCGAGCTGCCGGCGCTGTTCGAGCAAGGCGCCGTGGCGCCGATCATAATCGGCGAAGGCGCGCACGATATTGAACAGGTCCGAGGCGGCCGTGACGTCGGCCGGATAGAACACCGGGCTGACGACCCGCACGCCGTTCGCCTGGGCCGCCCGGCGCAGCGCGCCGACCACCGTCTGGCCGTATTTCGACGACGGCGCGAGCGCCGAGAAGCGCGTGAAGCCCTGGCTCACGGCATAGCCGACGACGCGCGCGATCTGCTGCTCGGGCAGCAGCCCCATGATGAAGACGCCCGGCCCGGCGACGCTGCGGTCCGACGAGAAGCCGACGACGTTGACGCCGGCGCTGCGCGCCAGCGGTGCGACCGAGGCGACCGAACCGGCGAACAGCGGGCCGATAATCAGCGTCGCGCCCTCGGCGATCGCCGTCGCGGCGGCGCGCGCGGCACCCTCGGGCGTGCCGTTGGTGTCCTTCGGCATCAGCACGAGATCATCGGCACGGACGTCGAACAGCGCCATCTGGGCGGCATCGAGCAGGGCCTGGCCGAGCTCGGCCGAACGCCCGGTGAGCGGCAGCAGCAGCGCGACCCGGGCGACGCCCGGCATCGGCGGCGGGCCCGCCGGCGCCGGCGGCGGCACGGGCTCGGGCGGCGGCGCGAGGACGACCGGCGCGGGCGCGGGCGGCGGCGCGGCGACCTGCGGCACCGGCTGGCTCTCTTGAACCGGGGCCTTGCGAGCCGTTACTGTCTGATGCTGGCAGGCCGCCAGCACCATTGCGAGGGCGAGCGCCCATGACGCGACGCAGGATCGCCGGCAGAGGTCAGCGCGAAGAGACGGGCGAAGAGGCACGAGCTCGCTTCATCGAAGTTGGCGACAAGCCCGGTCAGGGTAGCGCCGCGGCCGGGCGAAGTAAACGGCTGGCGCCCGGTCTTTACATCGTCTCGACGCCGATCGGCAACGCGCGCGACATCACGCTGCGCGCGCTCGACGTGCTCGGCCAGGCCGACCTGGTCGCCTGCGAAGACACCCGCGTCACGACCAAGCTGCTGGCGATTCACGGGCTCGGCGCGCCGCTCACCGCCTATCACGATCACAACGCCCGGAAGGTGCGGCCCGGCCTCCTGAAGCGGCTCGCCGACGGCGCCGCGATCGCGCTGGTCAGCGACGCCGGCACGCCGCTGGTCTCCGATCCGGGCTTCAAGCTGGTCGCCGAGGCGGCCGCCGCCGGCATCGCGGTCTTCGCCGTGCCAGGCGCGGCGGCGCCGATCGCCGCCTTGACCGTCGCCGGGCTGCCGACCGACCGCGCCTTGTTCGCCGGCTTCCTGCCGCCACGCAGGCCGGCGCGGCTCACGGCGCTCGCCGAACTCGCCGCGGCGCCGGCGACGCTGGTCTTCTTCGAAGTGCCGCGCCGTCTCGCCGCCGCGCTCGACGACATGACGCAAGCGCTCGGCGATCGGCCGGCCGCGGTGGCGCGCGAGCTGACCAAACTCTTCGAGGAGACCCGCCGCGGCACGCTCGCCGGGCTCGCCGCGCACTACCACGCCGAAGGCCCACCCAAGGGCGAGGTCGTCGTCGTGATCGGTCCGCCCGAGAAGCGCGCCGTCACGCCCGAGGCGATCGATGCGCTGCTCACCGACGCGCTCGCCAGCGGCTCGGTGCGCGACGCGGCGGCTGCGGTGGCGGCGGCGACCGGCGCGCCGCGCCGCGCGGTTTACGCCCGCGCCCTCGAACTCGCGCGCGACCGGTGAGTCAGGCGCCGCGCCGCCGCGCCTACCGCTTCGGCCATCTCGCCGAGACGCTCTGCGTCTGGTCGCTGCGGCTGCGCGGCTACCGGGTGCTGGCGCGGCGTTTCGACGCGCGCGTCGGCGAGCTCGACATCATCGCCCGGCGCGCCGGCGTGTTGGCGTTCATCGAGGTCAAGGCGCGGCGCGCCGGCGATGACGGCGACATGCTCACGACACATCAGTGTTCGCGCATCGAACGCGCGGCCGAGGCCTACGTCGCCCGGCACCGCCAGCTCGCCGGGCTCGACATGCGCTTCGACCTGATGGTCGTGCGGCCCTGGCGGTCGCCGCGCCACTTGGCCGACTACTGGCGGCCTTAGTTGTTTCCGGTCACCTTCACTTCGTGAAGCTGACCTGCGCTCAGTCGCCGCGCATGCTTCCGCCGAACGGTCGACGGCCCGCAGTCGCGGGCTGGTGGCATCCAGCCGATGACAGTTGGCTGGATAGCGCGTTGATCGCGCGCGCGTACCGGTCGCATCACGGGGCCAGTCGTGGTATGATGGCGCAGTCCACAACCCCAGTACCCCTATGCAGTTTCGGAGAGTATTCCCATGACGCCCCGCCCCGTCATCTCATTCATGATTCCGCTCGCCCTGCTGATCGTCCTCGCTGCGCCCGGTTGCACCACTGTGGCGGTCGGCGCCGCGGGCACCACCGCCGTCGCCGCCGCGCAGGAGCGCACGATCGGCGATGCGATCGACGATTCGCTTATCTACACGGAGGTCAACCACCATCTGTTGCAGGCCGACATCGACCTGTTCAAGGACGTCGGCGTCAAGGTCGTCGAGGGCCGCGTGCTCTTGACTGGCAGCGTGCCGACGCCCCAGGACCGCATCGAGGCGGTGCGCCTCGCCTGGCAGGCCGAAGGCATCAAGGAGGTCCTGAACGAGGTCCAGGTGACCGACGCAACGGGCATCGTCGATTATGCCACCGACAGTTGGATCAGCGTCCAGATCAAGACCAAGCTGTTGTTCGACCGCGACATCCGCGCCATCAACTACTCGGTCGAGACGGTCAACGGCGCGGTCTACATGATCGGCATCGCGCGTGACGCGGCCGAGCTGAAGCGCGCCACCAACCACGCGCGCACCATCAAGGGCGTGCGCAAGGTGATCAGCCACGTGCGCATCCAGACGAGTTGAGCCAGCCGACGCCAACAGCGCGCGGCAGCCGGCCATGAGCCTCGCCGTCGCCTTCCAGATGGACCCGATCGAGGGCGTCGACATCGACGCCGATTCGAGCTTCGTCTTGGGCCTCGAGGCGCAGGCGCGGGGCCACCGCCTCTTCCACTACCTGCCGCGTGACCTGGCGATGATCGACCGCCGGGTCGTCGCCCGCGTCCGGCCGATGGAATTGCGCCGCGAGAAGGGCAATCACGCGACGCTCGGCGCGCCGGAAATGAGCGATCTGGCGCTGATGGACGTCGTCATGCTGCGCCAGGATCCGCCGTTCGATATGTCCTACATCACGACGACGCATCTCCTCGAACACATCCACCCGGCGACGCTGGTGGTCAACGACCCGATGCAGGTGCGCAACGCGCCCGAAAAGCTGTTCGCCAACCACTTCGAAGGGCTGTTGCCGCCGACACTGATCACCGCCGACCCCGAGCTGGTGCGCGAGTTCCGCGCCGAGCATTTGGACATCATCTTGAAACCGCTCTATGGCAACGGCGGCGCCGGCGTCTTCCACGTCATGCCCGACGACGAAAACCTCAACGCGCTGCTGGAGATGTTCACACTGATGTTCCGCGAGCCGATCATCGTACAGCGCTACCAGCCCGAGGTGCGTCAGGGCGACAAGCGCATCATCCTGATCGACGGCGAGCCGGCCGGCGCGATCAACCGCGTGCCGCCGCCGGGCGAGGCGCGCGCCAACATGCACGTCGGCGCGGTGCCGTTGAAATCCGACATCGACGGCCGCGAGCGCGAGATCTGCGCCGCGATCGGCCCGACGCTCAAGGAACGCGGCCTGATCTTCGTCGGCATCGACGTGATCGGCGGCTATCTGACCGAGATCAACGTCACCTCGCCGACCGGCCTGCAGGAGATCGACCGCTTCGACGACGTCAACCTCGAAGGCCGCATCTGGGACGCCATCGAGGGACGGATAGAGCGGCGATAGAGAATAATTGTTACGGTCATCTTTGCTCTGCAAAGATGACCTGCGCTCAATCGCCGCGCATGCCAATCTATATCCCACAAGGACTGGCCGAACGGTCGGCGGCCCGCGGTCGCAGGCTGGTAGATTTCGACGGACGGCTCGGCCGGGGCCTACGCCTCGTGCCTTGCCCGCAGCAGTTCCCAGGCGAAGCGGGCGCGGACGCCGAGGTCGAGGAAGGGCCTGGGCGGCAGCTTGTCGGGCGTGCCCAGGCTCGCCATGTCGGCGATAAGATGGTTGTCCTCGCCGCACGCCATGTCGGCGGCGAGGACGCCGGCGATGGTGCCCTTGGTGACGCCGACCGCGTTCTGGCAGACCGCCGCATAGACGTTGGGCGCGACCCGGCCGAAGCCCGGCGCGCCGTTGCGCGCGAGGCAGAGGTAGCCGGTCCAGGTGTGCTCCATCTCGACCGCCGACAGCATCGGAAAGCGCTTGTCGAAATGCCGCTTGTGGTCGCGCTGGATCTGGCGGCGGCGCGCGTCGGACTGGCGCATGCCGGGGCAGAAGTGGATGTTCTGGCGGATCAGCAGGCGGTGGTCGCGGGTCAGGCGCATGGTGACGCCGGCGAAGGCGTTGGCCGGCGTCAGGCCCCAGTCGTCGGCGCCGCCGAGCGCCGCGCGCTCGACCGCGCTCAGCCGCCGGCTCAGGCTGGCATGCGCGGCGAAGGCCAGCAGGCGCCCCCGGTAGAAGCCGAAGCGCTCGGCGAAGCCGTTGACGGCGATGATCATCTTGGGCGCGAAGACCCGCCCCGCTGGCGTCGTCAGCGTCACGCCGTTGCGGTAGTCGACCTCGGTGACCGGTGAGTGCTCATAGAGCGTAACGGCGGCCGGCAGGCTGTCGCCGAGGCCGCGGGTCAGCGCCGCCGGGTTCATCAGCGCGCCGCCCGGCGTGTAGATCGCGCGCGTGAAAAAGGGCGTGCCGATTTCGCCAGCGAGATCGTCTTTCTCGACCCAGCGGTAGGGTTCGCCGAGCGCCTCGAGCTCCCGGGCGAAGGGCTCGAGCACTTGCGCGACACCCTTGTCCGAGACCGCCGCGTGGTACTTGCCGCGCCGGCTCCAGTCGCAGGCGATGGCGTGGTCGGCGATCTGTTTCTCGAGGTAGGCGATGGCGGCGCGCGCCAGCCCCATGAAACGCCGCGAGCCGTCGAGTTCCTCCATCGAGCCGCCGATGTTGTGCGGCAGGTCGATGGCGAAGCCCGAGTTGCGGCCCGACGCGCCCTCGCCGACCTCTTGTGCCTCGATCAGCGCAATCCTGTCGTTCGGCCGGTTTTCGGCCAGCCGCCGCGCCGCGGCGAGGCCCGCGAAACCGGCGCCGACGACCACCCAATCGGCGCGCACCTCGCCGGCGAGGCTCGGCTTGGGCGTGCGTTGGGGCAGGATGCGGCTCCAGCCATTGGCGCTGTCGTCGCTGGGCAGCAGATCGATCTTCGGCATGTCCCGGCCCTTGCGCTTCCAAGCCGCGCATCATAGGGCAGCCGCGGGTTCAGCGTATAGCGCCGCCGCCTTGGAGCGCCGAAGGTCGGGGCCGTGTGCGCCTGACGTCGTGCCTTGACGCGCGCCGCAACCGTCCGCTTTCCGAGCAACAGCGGACGCCATCGCCTGTCATGTCGGAGGCCCGGAAAATGACCCGAACCCGCCATTCCGGCCCGCCCGCCTGGCGCAGGCCGTCTACGGCGAGGCAACGATTAGTCCAGGATACTCACTCTACGCAGGGCGTCTTGCAGGATCGGTGACATCGATGTCCAAGCACCCCAATTGCGAGTCAGATCGCGCCACTTCGATATCCTGAATTCCGGATTCTGGGCCTGAAACTTGTCCGCCGTGGCATGAGCATCCGCCAGACGGCCCAGCCGGACCAAACACGTTATCCGGCACATTTGAAAGAACGCGCTGCTTGGACTCTTCCGTAGCCCCTGATCCGCGTATTCCAAGCTTTCTTCAAAATGATTGAGTACGAGATGTGCCTTGGAGATTGCCATCTCACAGCGAAAACTTTGAGGGTCCCGAGGACTGAGACGCAGCGCCGTCTCGGCAAGCTTGATCGCCCTTCGCGCATCGCCATGGTAAGATTCGAGCAGCGCTAGACTGGCCCAGGCCCACGCGAAGCTCGGACATTGACGGGTCACGTCTTCTACCAGCGACATCGCGCGGTGATTTTCATCGCTCATGAATCCAATCGCGTATCCGGCATAGGCTCGCGTCTCGGCATCGGCTTCGGGACTCATGAGCGCCTCCTCGGCCAGGCGAATCGAGGTCTCGCGTTGCGCTTCGGTCGGTGCGACGTAATGCCACCCGATTAGGGTCGTGCACCAGGCCCTAACGGCTTTCGCTTTCGCGTAATCGGGCGCGTGTGCGATCGCCTGGTCCAGCAAGCCGATGGCAGCGTCGATCTGAACGCTGTTCAAGGCCGCACGCGCTCTCAGATAAAGATCATATGCGGTCAGATTGTTCGGGCGCTTTCGTGTGGCACGCTCGATCTCAGCGAGCTGGATCTTCGGTCCAATTGCATTGACAACGGCTTCCGTGATCTCGTCCTGGAGGTCGAACACATCGTCCAGTTTCGATTCGTAACGGTCGGCCCAAATTTGGGTGGCAGTCTCCGTATCGACCAACTGTCCATTCACACGCAGGCGGCCGCCAGCACGACGAACGCTGCCCTCGAGCACATAGCGAATGCCCAGTTCGTCGCCGACTTCGCGGACATCAATTGCCAAGCCCTTGTATATGAACGAGGAATTTCGAGCGATGACGAACAACCACGGGACGAAGGATAGGGCCGTTATGATTTCCTCACTGAGTCCGTCCGCAAAGTACTCCTCCTCGGGAACGCCCGAGATATTCGTGAAGGGCAGTACCGCGATCGAGGGCCTGTCGGGACGCGCGTGTCTATCGACATCCACTGGTCGGTCAACGGACTCGATACCGCCGAGAAAACGGTAGCCGCGACCGCGTACGGTTTCGATAAATATGGGATGCTTGGGGTCGTCGCCAAGGGCCAGGCGCAGATCGTGGACGTACTCCTTGATCAGCCCCTCGGACACGAAAAGATCGCGCCAGACGCCCTCGAGGATGTCGTCCTTGGTAAGCAAGCGGTTCGGATTACTGACGAACAAACGCAGCAACTGAAAGGCTTTGTTGCTGATCTGCACGGGCTGATCGCCATGCCAAAGGCGCTCATCCCCGAGATCGAGCCTGTAGGTCATTTCCTCCACCTTGGTCACCCGATAGCGATGGAATGCAATCGTCGTCACGGGCCGGCACGGCAACGCTAATCACCGGCGCCGGCCTCAGAATCCACCAAAATTCCACCCCGATTCCACACGCCGCGCCTCAGGCAGGACGATGATAGACATTCGTACGACCTTACGCCAAGACAAGGAGGAAAACGATGCGACTCGAAAGATTTCTTAGAGCGACAGCGCTGTTGGGTATGGTCGACCTTGCGCCAGGCATCGCTTGGGCGGCAACCACGACCGAGGTGCAAGAACGCCTCGCCGACGGCGCGGCGGACGTCACGTTCAGTGTGTTGGCGACGGTCTCGGTCGCCACCTCGGTGACCGGTGCCGAGGCGGTGACGGAGGTCGTGTTGCCGCCAGCCGCACAGATTCCTTTTCAGCAGTATCTGGACGCGCCGCGCACGCTTGGCTCCAAGGCATTTGCCATCGACCCCGAAAGCGGGCAATCGGGACAGAGCACACGGCTCAGCCGACCCGGAATTGCGGTCGACCAAGCGATCGAGGACTGTCGGCGGCGATCCGCGCGCGACTGTCGCCTCTATGCGGTCGGCGACATCGTCGTGCTCGGCCTGGCCGACTGGAAGACCGAGGTCGCGATTATGCTCGATCAGGTCATGCCCGGCGCGACCAACGGCGATCTAGAGGCGGTGACGTCGGGCGACGGCGGCAAGGTAGCCACGGCACTCAGGCGCTCGGTGCTCCACGCCGCCGCCGAGATGGGCAGCACCGACGCGGTCGCCGCGATGCTCGATCGGGGCATCGACATCGATGCCGGTTCGGACATCGGCGCGACGGCGCTGTCCTACGCGGCGAGCCGCGGCCAACACGAGGCCGTCGCGCTGTTGCTCGAACACGGCGCCGACGTCAACGCTCGCAACCGCGTCGGCAAGACGGCGCTGGGCCTCGCCGTGCTGGCGAACAATTTCGCGCGGCACCGCGACTACCTCGCCGCCGGTCACGTCGCGGTCATCCGCCTGCTCGAGGACGCCGGCGGGACCGAGTGAGCGTTGCAATTATGCGGCTGTGGGCGCCGACAACGTACAAGCCAAGACCGTCGAGGTTGCCTGAGTGGCAAATCGGTCGTCATGTCCGGCTGTGGCGAACAGGAGACCTCCAGCAAACCAGGTTGTGAGGTCCGCTCTCTGATCGGAACCAGACCGGGCCGCCGTGTCATCGCGCCTCGGCCACTCTGGGTCCGCTTAACGCGCTTCAGCGGACGTTCATGGCACCGCGTGGCAAACGGTGAACTCTCGACAGAATTTAGCCCGCTTCACCGGCGCGATATTCGACTCGGAGACCCTTCCCCCTTGCGCAAACTCGACCCCGCCGCCGCCCTCCGGTGAGGGCGACACGTGGCAGTGACATCGCGCTGATGTCATGTGGGGTTCTCGGAGCGGGTGAGGCGATCACCGGCTAATCGGTGGCAAGTCGGTGCGGGTCGAATGCGCGAGCGCTGCGAGGTTGCATCGTCGCGTTTTTGGCCAGCTGCGCAAGGGATGCCGTTTTCTCGCCGGTGGAACGGTGGTACGATTTCCCTGAATTTGGGGGTAATCTGGGAAATGCCCGCTTATGACATTCGTGGCCGCTCGGTGAAGTATCTGGTCGCGTTCCTTCTTGCGCTTGTGCCCGCCGGCCCAGCGGCCGCCGAAACGCACACGTCCGCAAGCGCGATGGCCACCTCGATGGCGCAGCATTTCGTGCAGGAACAGTTCATGTTCGGAGCCATGGGCGATGTCCATTACCATATCGAGTTCGACATCTCCTACCTGGTGCCGCAGCCCGAACCGAATTACTGGGCCGTCGTCGGCGGCTTCGTATCCGACCAGAGTACCCCCCAACAGCTTCGTCGCCGCGGTCCGGCTCATTTGTCCGGACCAGGCCAGGGTAGCGTGTTGGCGGCTCGAGAAACTTGCCATAAACCGAAAGATCGTCGTCGATCTGGGACAGCCGCTTTGAGTATGGCCGGGCTGCCCAATACCCTGCCTTTTCGGGCCGACCAATGGTCGGTGGATGTACGCGAAACCCGGCGTCGGCGCGTCGCACAATAGATGGTTTTCGCGACAATCGATGCTCAAACGACGAATAGGATAATGAGATGACTGCAATCAATCTTTCAAAAAAGTTGGAAACCTTCTCTGAGTATTGGTCACCAAAAATCGTATCCTCATTTAATGGGCATGATGTGATGGTGGTTAAGGTGAAGGGTGAATTTGTTTGGCACTCTCACGACGATACAGACGACTTTTTCATGGTGTTGGATGGCAATCTAAAAATCGAGATGAAAGAAGGCGATGTCACTCTAGAAGCGGGTGATTTGTATGTTGTTCCAAAGGGCGTTGAGCATCGACCTGTTGCGGAGGAGGAAGCCCATTTGCTTTTGATTGAACCGCACGGGACACCAAACACTGGTGATGAAGCAACAGCCGCGAAGAAAGTGGGAATCTAAAATCCCTATCCGTTGCAAAAAGGATCCGATTCGAGCGGGCCTGCTTATGACGGCTCTTGGTTGGTTGCCGACCTCGTGGAGCCTCGACCGCACTGTCCGTTTGCCGATCGGAAGCCGACGGCGGCGCGCCGTGTTCCCGCCCTTGCGTCGATCTCTGTACCACGGCGCGGCGATGCCTAGTACCGCTCGGCCCACCGGCTGCGGTCGTAGGGTGGTTCGCCGGCGTCGCCGAAGTATTCGCGGGCGTGGGCCAGGCGGCCTGCGCGCATGGTGAAAACCGAGACGGCGTGCACCGTCGCCCGGCCGTCGCCGATCTCGACCTCGCTGATGACCGTGTCGCCCAACCCGTGAAGGTGCCGCAGATGGCAGCGCCAGCGGCCCGGATAGGCGGCGTTGAGCGCGATGAAGTTGTCGGGCCCGGCGATGCGCTCGCGGGTCTGCGGCCAGTCGGCCGAGAAGTCGTCGGCCAGCAGCGGGCGCACCGCGTCGAAACGCCCTTCGTCGAACAGCCGCCACAACGCACGCACCGCGTCTTCGCCGCTCATCGCCCTAGCCCCCGGAATTCCGATTTGGCGAGTCTAGCACGACCCTGGCCTGGCGGTGGTCCGCGGCCTAAACTCGCATCGACGGGCAATTCTGGAGGGCGTCATGACCGGCTTCATCGAGAGCCACCGCGTGGTGGTCTATCCCTGGCATTGCGACCACCAGGGCCACATGACGACGATGCACTACGTCGGCATGTTCGACGCCGCGTTCTGGCACCATCTCTCGTCGATGGGCTTCACGCGGCCCTATCTGGAGGCCGCCAACCACGGCTTCGCCGACGTCAAGGACACCATCGAGTACAAGGCCGAGGTGCCGGTCGGCGCGCGCATCGTCATCGAGAGCGGGCTCTTGAAGGTCGGCCGCTCGTCGATCACGGCGCTCCACGTGATGCGCGACGCGGACACCGGCGAGACCGCCGCGACGTCGGAGAAGATCACCGTCTACTTCGACTTCGCGACCCGCCAGAGCGCGCCCATCCCCGACGACATGCGCCCCGCGCTGGAGGCCTTCCTGGTCGAGCGGCCGGACTAGGGGACCCGCGAGCCCCTCACTCTGGCGGCTGGTAGAGCTCGCTCTCGACGCCCATGTAACCGTCCCAGGCGAACCAGTAGGCGACGTGGCCGGGCAGCCGGTCGAGCTGCGTGCCGTCGGGGCCGACGAGCGCAGCTTCCTCGACGCGCCAGAGCTCGCCGCCGGGGCCGCGAAGGGCGGCGTCGCCGATGCCGGCCTCGAAGGCCCGGTCGCCCCGGTCGTAGGCGCGCACGCTGCGCGTCGCGGCATCGCCGACCAGCACGACGCGGCGCTGCCCGATGCGGTCGTTGATCACCCGGCCGCCCTGGAAGGCGGCGAGCGGCCACGCCTTGGCGGCGGCGACGTCGCGGATGCCGAAGACGTAGTCCTTGCCCTTGAGCCGCGCCTCGTCGACCCGGGTCGGGAACATCAGCTCGTCGCTCGCGAAATACTCGGCGTAGACGGCGCCCGAGCCGTAGTCGCGCGAATGACCGGTGTCGAGCGACAGCACGCGGCTGTCCGGGTGCGCGGCGCGCCACGCGGCCCAGCTGGTGATCAACACCGGGCGGATCGCGAGCACGATGCCGCTATCGACCAGCGGGCCGACGACCGGCTCGCCGGTGAACTGGTTCCACAGGCTGTCGGTCTGGCGGTCGAACATCAGCTTGTTCGAGCGGTACAACAGCCCCGACGAGCCGAACACGAAGGGCGTCTCACGGCCCTGAACCTGGCTCTCGAACAGGATACCCGAGCCGCACAGCGTGCAGTAGGCGAGCGCCACCGGCACGCCGCCGATGACCTCGTTGAACATCTCGTGCCAGCCCATGATGCGCAGCGGATAGGCGCGCGCGTCGCCGTTGATCTCGACGCCGAACACCAGGTCGTCGCCGCGCAGGTAGCCGGCTTGCCTCCCGGCGATCAGCGTCGGGTTGTCGAGCGAGGGGATGCCGTCGACCGGGACGCCGCCCCAGGTGATCTCCTCGAGGCGGATGCGCATCGCCTCGGGGCGGACCCATTCGGGTCTGAAGAAACGCAGGAACTCGGGGTCGATGCGCTGGAGGACATCGAGCTTGAGCGCGGCGTAGCTCGGATGCGGCGCGATCTCGGGGTGCGCCTCCTGCCAGACCATCCAGTCGAACCAGCCGCGCGCCTGGTGGCCGGTCAGATCGCTCAGCACGCGCGACAGGTCGCCGCCGGCATAGCGCCGGTAGCGCAGCGCCAGGACCAGCGCGGCGGCGACGTCCGTGTTGCCGCGCCCGCGCAGCGCCGCGAGCGCGCCCTGCAGCTCGTCGCCGGCGCCGAACAACAGCGTCCGCGAATGCCGCGCGACCGCGTCGTCGTCGGCAGCGGCGAACGCCGCGCCTCCTACGAGCGATAGAGCGAGCACAATCGGCGCCAGGCGTCCGAGCCTCGATATCCGGGCGATCATGTCGACGGTCCTCCGAAACGGCCTCTCGCCAGAATATAGCGCCGCCACCGGCCGTCGGGGACCCCGCTCACCGCAACGTGTCCGGCCGTGACCGCGCCGATCGTCGGCGCTGGCAATTGTATGTCCCGGCGGCCTACACTCAGGCCGTCGCTTATTGCGGGAGGAACGGGCAAGAATGGTCGCCCATGTGTCGACGGTCGCCTTCCACGGCATCGAGGCGCGCGCCGTCGACGTCCAGGTCCACATGGCCTCGGGCCTACCGAGCTTCACCATCGTCGGCCTGCCCGACAAGGCGGTCGCCGAATCGCGCGAGCGCGTGCGCGCGGCCTTGGGCGCGTTGGGCCTGGCGCTGCCGCCCAAGCGCATCACCGTCAACCTGGCGCCGGCGGACGTCTTGAAGGAGGGCAGCCACTTCGACCTGCCGATCGCGCTCGGCCTGTTGATCGCCATGGGCGCGCTGCCGGCCGACGGCGTCGCCGGCTTCGTCGCGCTCGGCGAGTTGGGCCTCGACGGCGCGATCCTGCCGGTCGCCGGCGTGCTGCCGGCGACGATCGGCGGCGCGGCCACCGGGCGCGGCGTCATCTGCCCGGCGGCCAACGGCGGCGAGGCGGCCTGGGCCGACGGCCCCGGCGTGCTGGCGGCGCCCTCGCTCTTGGCGCTGATCAACCATTTCAAGGGCACGCAGGTGCTGAACCCGCCCGAGCCGCGCCTCGCCGAGCCGCCCGCCGCCTACCCCGATCTGCGCGACATCAAGGGCCAGGAGACCGCCAAGCGGGCGCGGGAGGTCGCCGCGGCGGGTGCGCACAACTTGCTGATGATCGGCCCGCCGGGCGCCGGCAAGTCGATGCTCGCGCTGCGCCTGCCCGGCCTTTTGCCGCCGCTGACGCCGTCCGAGGTGCTCGAGGTCAGCATGATCCAGTCGGTCGCCGGCCAGCTCGTCGACGGCGGCCTGACCCGGCGCCGGCCGTTCCGCGACCCGCATCATTCGTCGTCGTTGCCCGCCATGGTCGGCGGCGGCCAGCGCGCCCGGCCCGGCGAGGTCTCGCTCGCACACCTAGGTGTGCTGTTTCTGGATGAACTCCCCGAGTTTGCCCGCCAGACGCTCGAATCGCTGCGCCAGCCGATCGAGAACGGGCGCGCCGTGGTGGCGCGCGCCAATGCGCATGTCGCCTATCCGGCGCGCGTCCAGATGATCGCCGCGATGAACCCGTGCCGCTGCGGCTATCTGGCCGATCCCGCGCGCGCCTGCACGCGCGCGCGGCGCTGCGCCTTCGACTACCAGGCCAAGATCTCGGGCCCGATGTTCGACCGCATCGACCTCCACGTCGAGGTGCCCGACGTCAGCGCCGCCGATCTGACCCTGCCGCCGCCCGCCGAGGGCTCGGCTGAGGTCGCCGAACGCATCGCCAAGGCGCGGGCGATCCAGCGCGCCCGCTACGCCGGCGAGACCGACGCGCAAGGCCGCCCGGTCCGCACCAACGCCGAGGCCGACGGTGAGCTCCTGGGCGCCGTCGCGACCCCGGACGACGCCGGCGCCGCGCTGCTGACGCAGGCGACCGAGCAACTAAAGCTCTCCGCCCGAGGCTATCACCGCGTGCTGAAGGTGGCGCGCACACTGGCCGACCTCGACGGCGCCGACGGCGTGGCGCGCCTGCACGTTGCGGAGGCGCTGAGTTATCGGCGGATTTTGTTGGGCCGCTAGGCTCTTCGCTTTTTCCCACTGCCCCTATTAGCGGATGAACCTTCACTTACTTGGGAAGAGGATGAACGCATGCTTGCTCCCGAAGCTTGCACATATTGACGCATTGCCTCGCGTTTCCAATCGTCCCATCCTTCAACTTCCCTTTTTGCCTCTCGTAGCTGGTGCCCTAGCCACCCCTGCTTTCGCGCCACAATACACCTCCCAGTTTACGTCGATATCGATGGTGGAATGAGTCCAAGTTCCTCAGCACGTGCCTCTAGAAGATCAGTAAAACCAGCTTCTAAGTCTCGGTGAGCTGGTTAATGAATTCGTTTTTCCGGATTCAATCGCGGAATTGCTTTCGGTGCTTCCCAGTCAAGGGCAAAACCCTTTTCGTCTTTGCGTTCGGGTTTCTCAAACAGAGTTAGATACTTCCGAGGAGCGATTCCAACAAATCCAGAAAACATCACTGCATCGTCATCAGACGCACCTTGATCAATCGAAACCATTTTTTCATACAATTTTTGGTCATGCTTTTTGGATAAGGTTCAATATAAATCACTCGATCAAATCCAGAAGATATTATATGTCTAGCACACATATGACAGGGGAATGTAGTGCAATAAAGTGTTGTTCCCCTAACCGAATTACCTCTTCTTGCTGCATCTGAAATCGCAGCCATTTCCGCATGAACTATTCTTCCAAATTCTATTACACTGGCTAGTCTCGTATCGCGAAGATAGCCTTCATTTCCTGCTCCCAATAATTCTTCGGCAATTTTCTCAGAAAGAGTATCCTTGGCCTTCTTCGTAACCCATTGATTATCTTTTAATTTGTCAAAAATTTCGGCGATCATCTCCCGTTGCATTAATGCGCTTGTATCCCACCCAAGTCGAAAGTCTCGATAATCCTTGTCACTAGCAGTTTTTCCTTCCCAAACAGACCCACCGGTAGCCTTAGGAACTTCGTTGCAACCTGTAGCAACAATCTCGCCATCGTGTGTAGCAATTACTGCGCCCACTTGACGCGATAGGTCGCTCGACCGTAGTGCCGCAGCCTTTGCATGAAACATTCCATATTCGTCAACTGAAGGAGTTGTAAACTGATAGCCAAATATTATTTCAATGAACCGTCTAATTTGTTTTCTTATGTTATTTTTTTCATTAATGAATATATCGCCAGAAGGAAAAGTGTCTCTAACATCTTGGCCGAAATCGTCACCAACTTCTTTGGAATCTTTGTCGACCAAAATTTTTGCGACTTCTATGAATTTTTGTGTGTTTCGATCATTTCTAGATTTTGCAATTCGTTTTGCCAAATTTTCCAATCTGTCGCTTTCCGGTGCATACACCGAAATCAAGAAAAATGAGTCACCATATATTTCACGGAGTGTGCGAATTTCATCGGGATGTTTTAGGGAATTGAAAATTTAGGCTTGTCTAGGGATCAGTTGTTTCGGACTCTGAGTTTTATCCTCTCGAAAATTGCGAACTGCGCTTACTGCCAAATGCGCGACCGCGTCCCCTCGTTTGGAACAACGTCGGAGATCGTCACCTGCCTTCATATGTTCATCAATTCGAACATCTTCGGGGCCAGAATGTGTCGCCTTTAGGTTTTTGTATTTGTGACAGCTCGCAAGAAGTTGACTGAGACGAATTTCATGTGAGCTGTATCTTACCGCCTTAAGCTCTTTGTCGAGAACCCGCGAGATTTTTTGCAAATCGGAGCCCACTGCGCCAACCAACCCAAACTGGAGCTCGGGAGTGGAGTCTACTTGAAACTCCGTATTGGGCCGCGTCGAGCCTACCACAACAAACTACTCATAGATCGGTGCAGTGCTGATCGGCGACTCAGATTTGGATGGTATCTTGGGGGCAACATGCGCCATTGAATCAGATTCTCGTCAATTGGGGAAGCCCCGAGATACAGACGGGTCCATGCATCCACGTTGCGGAGGCGCCGCGTTATCGGCGAATATGGCTCAGGCGCTAACCACAACCAACCAGGAGGACGCGATGAGCGAAGCGACGGACAAGGCGAGCGGCGGCTGCATGTGCGGCGCGGTGCGCTACGAGGCGACGGGGGAGCCGTTCTCGGTGACCCATTGTCACTGTCTCAGTTGCCGGAAGCATACCGGGGCGCCGGTGGTCACGCTGTTGGGCTACACGGCCGATCAGGTGAAGTTCAGCGGCGACGAGCGGAAGATCTACGAATCATCGCCCGGGGTCGGGCGGGCGTTCTGCGGCAAATGCGGCACGCCGCTGACCTGGGAGGGCGACGGCGGCGAGATGGGCCCGCTGGTCGAGATCCATATCTCGACGCTCGACGCGCCGGATGCGTTCGTGCCGACCAGCCACGCGTTCCACCCGGAACGCATCGCCTGGTTCGACATCGCCGATGGCCTGCCGCGCTATGCCGGTTTCGCGGGCGACAGCGAGACGATCCAAGACGGCCCGGTCGGCGACGGCCTGCCCGGTTGACGCTCGATCCGGCGGCGTCGCCGACGAGGTCGAGGACTTGACGGAAAATGCGGGATGGGTAGCGCTGGTGCCCGAGTACGGCTAGAGCCTAATCGGATCGGGCTCGAACCGAATCTACCAGGCCGCGCCAATCTTATTGGGACAAGAGGGGGCCCGCCGACCGTTCGGCCAGTCCTTGTGGGATATAGATCGGCGAGCGCGGCGATTGAGCGCAGGTCACCAAAGGTGACCGCACAAAAGGACTAGCGGTTCGGGCGGCCGAGGATGGCGGCGGCGAGATCGCGGCCGACGGCGCCGAGATAGGCGCTGCGGCGGGTCCGTGCATCGACCGTGATGTCGCACCAGTCGTCGACCGCGCGGCCGGCGCGGGCCGTGCTTGTGGGCTTGGACATGGCTTTACTCCTGAATGGCGAAGGATGACGCGGCGGCGTACGCCGCGCCCTATGGTCAGGAGATGGCCATCGCGGCCCGGCTTGCCAACGCCGATAGCGCAGCGCAGCAAAGCGCTGGGCGCATGGCTCCGGTGGGGGGTGCCGGAACGGTGAAGCGCGCCACGGCGCGCTTGGGGGTCGACCCCTCACCTTAGCCCGGACTTCTCATCATGGACAGGCGCGTCATCGCGTCGGGCGGTCGCCGATCCGCCAGGAGAAGGCCGCAGAGCGTAGCCTGGGCTACACGCAAGGTCTTCGACGCCGCGGGCGGCCCGCCCGGCGCGACTCTTAAGGGCGGCGGATCTCGGACGGCAGGCCGCGTCAAAGCGCTTGCCCGATGCGCAAGCATCGTGGCCTGCGCGCTTTTCCTAGCCTGTCGTCCGATATCCGCCGTGCCGCACCTGTCCATGATGAGAAGGCCGGGCTGACCCTCTCCCCCGGCCAGGGGAGAGGGTGCGTGATTGGTGGGCCTGCTGGATTATTCGTCCACGTCGGCCGCGACTTGCATTTTCACGATGACGTCGGGGTCGGCGACGGCGCCGTTCTGCGCGGACGAGCCCTTCTTGATCCGGTCGACGTGCTCCATGCCCTGCGTGACCTGGCCCCAAACCGTGTACTGGCCGTCCAGGAAGGTGGCATCGTCGAAGACGATGAAGAACTGCGAGTCCGCGCTGTCGGGGCTCGCCGAGCGCGCCATCGAGAGGATGCCCCGGACATGCGGCTCGTCGGAGAATTCGGCCGCCAGGTTCTTTCCCGAGCCGCCCGTGCCGTCGCCGCGCGGATCGCCGGTCTGCGCCATGAAGCCGTCGATGACGCGGTGGAACTTGAGCCCGTCGTAGAAGCCCAGGCGGACCAGCTCGCGGATGCGGTTGACGTGGTTGGGCGCGAGGTCGGGGCGCATCTGAATCGTCACGCGGCCCGTCTTGAGGTCGAGAAAGAGGATGTTTTCCAAGTCTTGGCTCCACGAGGTCGAGGCGACGGCAAGGAATGCCGCGGCCAGGGTGATAGAACGAAGCAGCGACCGTAGCGTACGGTTCATCGTAAATCTCTCCTGTTGTCGGATGTGAAGGGTCGCGGCGCGGGGCGCCTATTTTCCGGCCGGCTTGATCATGCGCCCCAAGGGCTCGCCGCCGAAGATGTGAATGTGCAGGTGCGGCACTTCCTGGCGGCCGTCGTCGCCATTGTTGACCAGCGCGCGGTACCCCGTCTCGGCGATATCCATTTCGCGCGCGATGTGGCCGACGGCGCGCACCAGTGCGGCGATCTCGGTCTCGCTCGCACTCGTCGAGAAATCGTCCCACGAGACGTAGCGGCCCTTGGGGATGACCAGCACGTGGACCGGCGTCTGCGGGTTGATGTCGCGGAACGCGAGCACGTGCTCGTCCTCGTAGACCGTGTCGTTGGGGATCTCGCCGCGCAGGATCTTGGCGAAGATATTGCTGTCGTCGTAGGCCATGATGTCTCGTGTTCCCGTCCCGAGTTAGCGCATTATGCGATCGATCCGAATTGGTCGAAATCTACCAGCCCGCGCCAGTCTTATTGGGACAAGCGGCGGGCCGCCGACCGTTCGGCCAACCTTGATCCCATAAAAATCGTCTTGATTCCATAAGACTGGCATGCGCGGCGATTGAGCGCAGGTCATCTTTACAACGTAAAGATGACCGCACAATGGCCTAACGTCGCGCCGCCTTCTCGTCGAGCCCCGGGGTGCCGAAACGGCGTTCGAGCTCGGCCAGCACCTCTTCGGGCGCGACGCCCGCGTCGGCCCAGACCATCAGCAGGTGCAAAAGCAAGTCGGCGCTCTCGTTGACGACCTCCTGGCGATCACCGCTCACGGCGGCGATCACCGTCTCGACGGCTTCCTCGCCGAGCTTCTGGGCGATCTTGGGCGTGCCCTCGGCGAGGCGTCGGGCGACATAGGAGGTCTCGGGATCGCCACTCTCGCGCCGCTGCTCGATCACCGCAAAGAGCCGCGCCAGCACGTCGCCCGGGCTATCGCTCGCCATAGAGCGCCTCCGGGTCGGCGATCGGTTCGGCGAGCGTGACCAGCCGGCCGTCGGCGAGCGCGCGGAAGAAGCAGCTGCGCTGACCGGTATGGCACGCCGCGCCGGTCTGGGCGACGCGCAACAGCAGCGTGTCGCCGTCGCAGTCGATGCGCAGCTCGACCAGACGCTGGTGCTGGCCCGAACGTTCACCCTTGCGCCATAGCGCGGCGCGCGAGCGCGACCAATAGCAGACCCGGCCGGTCGCCAGCGTCTCGGCAAGGGCGGCGCGGTTCATCCACGCCATCATCAGCGTCTCGCCGGTGTCGTGTTGCTGGGCGATCGCCGGCACCAGCCCGTCGGCGTCGAAGACGACGGCGTCGGCGATCTCTTGGGGCAGCGGGGTTTCGGTCACATCGGCCTCCTCGTGGCGGCCCTGAGGTAGCAGATTTCGCCAGGCGGGGCTAGGAGCGAGAGCGCCATCGAATCGATTGGGATCGATCGGTTTACTTCAGCCCGCGACAGCGGGCCGCCGACCGTTCGGCCAGCTTTGATTCCATAAGATTGGCATGCGCGGCGATTGAGCGCAGGTCATCTTCACGAAGTGAAGGTGACCGCACAAAAAGTCCGCCGCACAACGAATCAAATCCGCACCGCCACGCCGGCGGCGGCCATATGCGCCTTGGCCTCGGCGATGGTGTGCGTGCCGAAGTGGAAGATCGAGGCGGCCAGCACGGCGCTGGCGTGGCCGTCGCGCACGCCCTCGACCAGATGATCGAGCGTGCCGACGCCGCCCGAGGCGATGACCGGCTCGTCGATCGCGTCGGCGACCGCGCGCGTCAACTCGATATCGAAGCCCTGCTTGGTGCCGTCGCGGTCCATCGAGGTGAGCAGGATCTCGCCGGCGCCCGAGGCCGCCACCCGCCGCGCCCAGTCGACCGCGTCGAGGCCGGTCGGCCTGCGCCCGCCGTGGGTGAAGACCTCGAAGCGCCCCGATGCGACGCGCTTGGCGTCGACGGCGACGACGATGCACTGGGCGCCGAAGGTCTCGGCCGCCTCGCGCACCAGCTCAGGCCGCGCCACCGCGGCAGTCATGATCGCCACCTTGTCGGCGCCGGCGCGCAACAGCTTGCGAATGTCGTCGAGCGAGCGCACGCCGCCGCCGACGGTCAGCGGCATGAAACAGGCCTCGGCCGTGCCGGCGACGATGTCCAAGAGCGTGTCGCGGCCCTCGTGCGAGGCCGAGATGTCGAGAAAGCACAGTTCGTCGGCGCCCTGGGCGTCGTAGACGCGCGCCTGTTCGACCGGGTCGCCGGCGTCGACCAGGTCGACGAAATTGACGCCCTTGACGACGCGCCCGCCCTCGACGTCGAGGCAGGGGATAATGCGCGACTTAAGCATGGTCTAGGCGGCCAAAAGATCGATGGCCGCGGTGGGGTCGATGCGGCCGTCGTAAAACGCGCGGCCGACGATGACGCCCGCGACGCCGTCGCCCTCGAGCGCCTTGAGCGCCGCCAGATCGCCCAAGCCTGCGACGCCGCCCGAGGCGATCACCGGCGCGTCGACGGCTTGCGCGATGGCGCGCGTCGCGGCCAGGTTGGGGCCTTCGAGCGCACCGTCGCGCGCGATATCGGTGTAGACGATCGCCGCCGCCCCGGCTTGCGTAGCGCGCCGGGCGAGGTCGAGCGCCGGGATGTCCGAGGTTTCGGTCCAGCCGTCGATCGCGGCGCGACCGGCGCGCGCGTCGATACCGACGGCGACGCGGCCCGGGTGGGCGGCGCAGGCGGCCGCGACGAAGGCGGGATCGCGCACCGCGGCGGTGCCCAGCACGACCCGCGCGACGCCGGCCGCGAGCCAGGCTTCGAGGACGCCAAGGTCGCGCACGCCGCCGCCCAGCTGGACCGGCACCTCGACCGCCGAGACGATCGCCTCGATGGCGTCGCGATTGACCGGCCGGCCGGCGAAAGCACCGTCGAGGTCGACGACATGGAGCCACTGGCAGCCGGCTTCAGCGAAGGCGCGCGCTTGCGCCGCCGGGTCGTCGGCGTAAACCGTCGCCTGCGCCATGTCGCCGCGCAGCAGGCGGACGCAGGCGCCGTCCTTGAGATCGATCGCCGGGTAGAGGATCACGCCAGGCGCTTGGTGTAGAATTGGCCGGCGATCGTCTCGCCGCCGACACGGGCGTACGCCGGGTGGCTGCCCCAGCGTTGGTAGCCGAGGCCCTCGTAGAGCGTGATCGCGGCCTCTTGCGTCTCGCGCACGTCGAGGTTCATGACCTCGAAGCCATCATCCCTTGCGGCGCGCTCGACCGCCTCGACGAGACCGCGGGCGAGGCCATGGCCGCGCGCCCAGGGCGCCACGAACTGGGTCGTCAGCGTCACGGCGAAGGACGAGGATTCCTGGTTCGGCGCCGGCTTGGCAAGCTGCGCCGAGGCGGCGATGACGCCGTCGAGCCGGCCGACGAAGATTTCGCGCCGGGGCATCACCAGCACGCCGCGCCAGTAGCTCTCGAGTGTCGCGCGCGGCGGCGGGGTCAGCCAGCCGAAGCCGTTGCCGTCGACGATCGCGGCCTCGGCGGCGTCGCACAGGTCTTCCATGTCGCCGCGGCCGAGTTCGGTGATGTGTTCGACGAAGACCGAGACGGGGGGTTCGATTGCGTGTGTGCTCACGGTGTCCAACTCAGAAAATTGGCGAGCAGGCGCAAACCGGCGGCCTGGCTCTTCTCGGGGTGAAACTGAACGCCGGCCAGGTTGTCATGGGCGACCATGGCGGTGACCGGCCCGCCATAATCGGCATTCGCCAGCACCGCGCCCGGCTCGGCCGCGCGCAGGTGATAGCCATGCATGAAATACATATGCGCGCCGTCCTCGATGCCGGCTAGGAGCGGGTGCGCCGCCGCGATGCTCAGCTCGTTCCAACCCATATGCGGCACCTTCAATCCGCCTCCGGGCGCCAGCCTGACGACGTCGCCGCGAAGCCACCCCAAGCCAGCGGATTCACCGTGCTCGAGGCCGCGTGACGCCATCAGCTGCATGCCGACGCAAATGCCGAGGAAGGGCCGGCGCCGGCCGATCACCGCCTCGCGCAGCGCGTCGGCGAGGCCGGGCCGCTGAGCCAGCGCCGCCATGCAATCGCCGAAGGCGCCGACGCCGGGCAGCACGATGCGCTCGGCCTCGCTCAGCACCCGCGCCTCGCCGCTCACCGTTACCGACGCGCCTGAGCCGCCCTCGACCGCCGCGCGCGCGAGCGCCTTGGCGGCCGATCGCAGGTTGCCCGAGCCATAATCGACGACGACGACGTTCACCGCGCCAATGCGCCCCTGAGCTCGAAGAAACGTTGCTCGGCGGCGACCCGGTTGCGGCCGAGGACGACGCCGGCGTCGAGATGGCCGCGCCGCGCCAAGCGCGCGCGGCGCCAATCGTTGGCGCTGAAACCGACGACCACGTGATAGCCGATGAGCAGCGCCGCCCATGTCACCGGATCGAAGCCGATCCAGGCGTTGAGGCTCGCCATCGCGATCTCGACGACCAGCAGCACCGCGGCCCAGACCCAGAGCCCGCGCCAGGCCGCCCACAACACGGTGAACAACGCCGCGCCCCACGAGAACCCTTCGCGCAGGAAGACCGCGCCCTGGTCGTCCTCGTGCGACACCGGGTCGGTCTGCACGGTGTAAAGCCGCGTTCTCATGTCTCGTCGTCCGTCGCGCTCTCCAGGCTGCCCTTGGTCGAGGGCACCTGGCCGGCCTCGCGCGGATCGATTGCGATCGCCTGGCGCAGCGCCCGGGCGAGGCCCTTGAAGCAGCTCTCGATGATGTGGTGGTTGTTGACGCCATAGAGGTTCTCGACGTGCAGCGTCAGCCCGGCGTGCTGGGCGAAGGCCTGGAACCATTCCTTGAACAGCTCGGTGTCGATGTCGCCGAGTTGCGTGCGCGTGAATTCGACCCGCCATACCAGATAGGGCCGGTTCGAGGCGTCCAGCGAGACCCGCGTGCACGTCTCGTCCATCGGGATGACCGTGGCGCCGTAGCGCGTGATGCCCTTGCGGGCCCCGAGCGCCTTCGAGATTGCCTGGCCCAGCGCGATCGCCGAATCCTCGGTCGTGTGGTGGCCGTCGATGTGCAGATCGCCCTTCACCGTGAGCGCGATGTCGATCAGACTGTGGCGCGACAGCTGCTCGATCATGTGGTCGAGAAAGCCGATGCCGGTCGAGACCTCATAGGCGCCCGTGCCGTCGAGCTCGACGGTCGCGCTGATCTCGGTTTCCTTGGTGGCGCGCGCGACGCTCGCCTGGCGCATGACCCGATCCCCGATGTGAGAAAGCGGGCGCTCTTCTAGCAGGTCAGAGGATGAATCACCAGCCCGTTGGCGCGGACCGGCCATGTGCGAGCGCCGTTCCCTTGACGCCGGGGCCCAAACACCCACATGCTGGGGACGCAAACCGGGGATGCCGACCACCCCAAACAGTCGAGACGCGATGACCCAAGAAACCCAGACGCCGTGGCACGGCACGACGATCATTTGCGTGCGCAAGGGCAATTCCGTTGTCGTCGCCGGCGACGGCCAGGTGACCATGGGCGCGACCGTCGTCAAGGCGGGCGCGCGTAAGCTCCGCCGTCTCGGCGAGGGCCGCATCATCGCCGGTTTCGCCGGCGCCACGGCCGACGCCTTCACCCTGTTCGAACGGCTCGAGGCCAAGCTGGAGCGCCACCCGGCGCAGTTGACGCGCGCCTGCGTCGAGCTCGCCAAGGACTGGCGCACCGACCGCTACCTGCGCCGGCTCGAGGCGCTGATGGCGGTCGCCGACGCCAAGACCTCGCTGCTCTTGAGCGGCACCGGCGACGTGCTCGAGCCCGACGACGGCATCGTCGCGATCGGCTCGGGCGGCAACTACGCGCTCGCCGCGGCGCGCGCGCTAATCGACCGCGACGATCTCGACGCCGAGGCGATCGCGCGCAAGGCGATGGCGATCACCGCCGAGATCTGCATCTACACCAATACCGAGGTCACGCTCGAGAAGCTCGATTTCGACGCGCAAGGATCGAGCGAGCGATGACCGCCTTCAGCCCGCGCGAGATCGTCTCCGAGCTCGACCGCTTCATCGTCGGCCAGAACGACGCCAAGCGCGCCGTCGCCATCGCGTTGCGCAACCGCTGGCGGCGCCAGCAGCTCGACGACGAGATGCGCGAGGAGGTGCTGCCGAAGAACATCCTGATGATCGGTCCGACCGGCGTCGGCAAGACCGAGATCGCGCGTCGCCTGGCGCGCCTCGCCCACGCGCCGTTCCTGAAAGTCGAGGCGACCAAGTTCACCGAGGTCGGTTATGTCGGGCGCGACGTCGAGCAGATCGTCCGCGACCTGGTCGAGATCGCCATTTCGATGACGCGCGAGCAGATGCGCAAGGAGGTCACGGCCAAGGCCGAGATGAACGCCGAGGAACGCGTGCTCGACGCCCTGGTCGGCCAATCGGCGTCGGCCGAGACGCGTCAGAAGTTCCGCAAGATGCTGCGCGAGGGCCAGCTCGCCGACAAGGAGATCGAGGTCGAGGTCTCCGAATCGGGCGCCGGCGGGTTGCCGACCTTCGACATCCCCGGAATGCCCGGCGCGCAGATGGGCATGATCAATCTGAACGACATGTTCGGCAAGGCGTTCGGCCAGCGCACCACGGCCAAGAAGATGCTGGTCGGCGATTCCTACGAAGTGCTGATCGCCGAGGAGAGCGACAAGCTGTTGGACGAGGACAGTATCGTCAAGACGTCGATCGACCTGGTCGAACAGAACGGCATCGTGTTCCTCGACGAGATCGACAAGATCTGCGCGCGCTCGGAACGCGTCGGCGCCGACGTCAGCCGCGAAGGCGTGCAGCGCGACCTGCTGCCGCTGATCGAGGGCACCACGGTCGCGACCAAGCACGGCCCGGTCAAGACCGACCACATCCTGTTCATCGCCTCGGGCGCGTTCCACCTCGCCAAGCCCTCGGACCTGCTGCCCGAACTCCAGGGCCGGCTGCCGATCCGCGTCTCGCTCAAGGCGCTCGACGCCGGCGACCTCAAGCGCATCCTGGTCGAGCCCGAGGCGAGCCTAGTCAAGCAATATGTCGCGCTCCTCGGCACCGAGCAGGTCACGCTCGACTTCGCCGACGAGGCGATCGACGAGATCGCGACGCTCGCCGCCGAGATCAACCAGTCGATCGAGAACATCGGCGCGCGGCGATTGCACACGGTGATGGAACGGCTGCTCGAAGAGATCAGCTTCACCGCGCCCGACAAGGGCGGCACCGAGATCACCATCGACCGCGCCTTCGTCCGCGAAACCGTCGGCGAACTGGCCAAGGACTCGGACCTGACGAAGTTCATTCTGTAGCGGTATGGTGCTTAGGGCCACAATCATTGCGACGCGCAGCGGCAACCTAAACAACTTAACAAATGGATAAGATACCACTCACATTCTATGACTGGTTTGGATATTTGGCGTCGGGCGGTGTCCTTTGCTTAGGCTCCGCTTTTGCTCTCGGAATAGAAAGCCCATTAACGACATCCAATTCAGCAGGAATTTGGTCTAGCGCCGTCTGGTTAGTGGTTATTTATGTGGTCGGCCATCTCAACTCCCATATAGCTTTCTCGGTTCTCGAACACGGTTTCGTAAAGCGCTTGCTAGGAATGCCGGAGGAACGTCTTCTCAGCCAAGATGGTCCGCCATGGTGGGGACTCTTGCTTCGAGATTATTCACGTCCCTTGGATCCTGCGGAACTTCGCGGGCTTCGACTGAAGGACGAAGACGGAAATATAGACAATCCAAAAAGTTTGTTCCGGTTGGCATTTGCAAGGGTCAAGTCCTTCCCCTCGACTAAGTCGCGCCTGGATATTTTTAACGTCTTGTACGGATTTCACCGAAACATGTGCTTCGCAGTGTTTTTGGTATGGCTTGAAATGATGATTTGGAGTCACCTAGTTTTTTCCTTGCCTATCCGGTTTACACCCACACCCACTAGGGCTAGAATGGGCGCAAACCGGATATAGGGGAGCGCGCCATGGATGTTCTCGACCGCGCCGATCTCCCATTCCCGCATTCGCTACCCGAGTTCCAGCGACTTTTCCCCGATGATGCGGCCTGCGCCGCCTACCTGGAGAAAGCCCGCTGGGGAGACGGCTTTGCCTGCCCGCACTGCGGCACGGCGGGAGAGCCGTTCCACTTTGAAACCCGCCCTGGCGTCCTGCGCTGCCGCAAGTGCCGCCAGAACACCGGGCTGACGGTGGGAACAGTGATGGAGCGTAGCCACACTCCGCTGAACGTCTGGTTCTGGGCCGCTTATCTGGTCGCCAGTCAGACGCCCGGCATGTCCGCCGTGCAGTTTCAGCGGCAACTTGGTCTTTCGCGCTACGAGACGGCCTTTCAAATTCTCCACAAGCTCCGCTCGGGCATGGTGCGGCCCAACCAAGACAGGATCGGTGGACAGCCAAGAACCATGTTGAGGTGGACGAAACCTGGGTTGGCGGGCGAACGCGTGGGGAAGGCCGTGGTGTTCACCACAAGGTTCTCGTCTCCTGTGCCATCGAGGTGCGTCATCGAAAGCCGGGCACCAAGCTCGACAACCGGAAAGACGGACGCTATGCCGGACGCGTTCGGCTCGCCGTCGTGCTCGACCGTAGCGCCGAGTCGCTCTGTGGGTTCGTCGAGAGCACCGTCGCGCCGGGATCGCTGATCGTTACTGACGATTGGAGCGGCTATGCTGGCCTCGGTAAGCGCGGCTATGAGCACTTCGCTGTTGCCGAGTGTGGTGATCCAGAGGTTGCCGAGCAATACCTGCCGATCATCCATCTGGTTTTCGCCAACCTGAAGACGTGGCTGATCGGTATCCACCACGGCGTTAGCCACCAGCACCTACAAGCCTACCTCAACGAGTTCACCTTCCGCTTCAACAGGCGGTTCTACCCGTTCAACGCCTTCCGCTCATTGCTCGGCATCGCGGGCGACACCTCTGCTCCAACCTATGCCGAGCTTTACTCGGGAGAGTGGCGGCACCCTACATGTAGCGGTCATGGGCGTTAACCGGATAGGCAAGGTTTCTTCACAATTATGATCAAGATCATTTGTCTGGAATCTTGAACATTCCACCACCTTTGATATTGTTCAGAAATTCGTCGATCAACACCAAAGACGTCATCGAGATAAAAAGGCAATCAGACGTTCATGCGCCGACAGACGAACTTGCCCGCGCACTGGAACTTCACGACCTGTACAAGGGACCAGTTAAACCTGAGCAGGCATTTGAAACCATGTTTCCTGGCGCTAGCGTTTACGCTTACAACAATCTATGGACAAAGAAATTAGGCACGAATAATGCGTCGTTGATCGTATTTCTCGACATTGGCGGTTACAAGATTTGTTTGCCCGGCGACCTAGAAGCAGATGGGTGGGAGATGTTGTTGAAAGAAGAAGGTTTCGTCGAACATCTCGAAAGTTCATCGATCCTAATTGCACCACATCACGGCCGCTCCAACGGATACTGTGAAAGAGTCATGAAAAATTGTCGGTTTCATTTAGTTATTGTTTCGGACAGCGAGGTAAAATACGCAACTCAGGAGGACCTAGGAAAATACAGAAAGCATGTTCCAGTTGGTGTTGACCAAGGAGACGGGTCATTTCGATTCATCTATACCACGCGCAATGATGGACACATTCGACTATCACATGATTAGAATCAACATTGGCAACTTGCTACTAATCAAGAAATTGCCAATCTGTAATAGGTCCATTGCGCGCACCGCCATTTCTCACCGCTTCCGCCGCAACAGCACGTAGAGCGCACCCGCGCCGCCGTCCTTGGGTTGGGCGGGCGCGATGGCGAGGACGCGGGCGCGGTTGGCCGGCGCATTCAGCCAGCGCGGCGCCATGACGCGCAAGACGCCGCCGTTTTCACTCACCCGGCCCTTGCCGGTGATCACCAGGATGCAGCGCCGCGTGACGCCTTGCGCGCGCTCGAGATAGGCGGTCAGCGCGCCGTGCGCCTCGGCCTGCGTCATGCCGTGCAGGTCGAGGCGGCCGTCGATGGTGAGCTGGCCGCGCTTGAGCCGTTGCGCGGTGCGCTTGTCGAGTCCGGCGGGGGCGCCCGGCGCGAGCGGCGGCAGTTCGGCCCGCTTGGCTGGCGGCGGCGGCGCGGCCGGTTGCGGCTTCGCGATGGGCTTCTTCTCGGCCGGCTTCGCGGCCTTCTTCGGCGCGGGCGGCGGCGGCTTGGCCGGCGGCTGCCGCCGGCCCTGGAGCGGCGCGACGTCGCGCGTGACGTGGTCCCACAGACCGGCGTCGTCGCCGCCGGACGGCGCCTTAGGGCGCGCCATCTTCGTCGATCAGCACGATATGCAGGCGCCGCGGCCCGTGGGCGCCGAGCTGCATGGTCTGTTCGATGTCGCCGGTGCGCGACGGGCCGGTGATGAACACGACGGTGCGCGGCGTGCCGCGGCCGGCGGCACGCAGCCGCGCCCAGCCGTCCTCGTAGCTGCCGACCACCTGGTCGCGGCGCAGCACCACGACATGGGTCTCGGGCAGACAATCGAGCGTCGTCGGGTGGTCGGGGCCCGAGGCGATCATCAGCGTGCCGGTCTCGGCCACCGCGGCGAACGTCCCGGTGACCGCCACCGCGTCGCTTCCGCCGGTCGCGCCGCAGCGCAGCTCGAGCACGGTGTCGTGCCAGGGCAGGGCGTCGAGCGCCGGGTCGGGCGCCATCACCGCGCGCGCCGGCAGGTTGTGCGACGCGAGATACGCGGCGACCGCGGCCGGCGCGTCGGCGGCGCTCGCGACGCGGGTGACGGTGGCGGCCGCCGCCTCGGCCTGCTTGATGAACAGTTTGATCTGCTTGCCGTGGCGCAGCTGGGCGCGCGCCGGGATCAGGTTCGGCCGAGGATCGGCGAGGCGCGCCTGCGCCGCCGCGACGTCGCGCTCGGCGCCGCCCTCGATCGCGGCGCGGATCGCGCCCAGCACCTGTTCGCGCGCGGCGCTCATCGCCCGGTCCCGCGGCGCGCCGCCCAGAGCGCGTGGAAGGTCGGCCCCTCGGGCGCCGGGAAGTCGCGCCCGGCGGTCCAGCCGGCGGCGCCGGGCAGCGAGCGGAAGCGGCCCGAACGCCGGCCGAGCGCACCGAGCATCAGCATCGCCCCGCGCGTCGCCGCGCGATACAGCGCCGGACGCCGCGCGACCCAGGCCCACAGCGCGAGGCCGGCGCGCCAGCGCGGCGGCGACAGCCGGGCCTCGAACTCGCGCTCGCGCCAGTGGCGCATCATGCGCGGCAGCGGGATGCGCATCGGACAGACTTCCTCGCATTTGCCGCAAAACGTCGAGGCGTTGGGCAGGTGGCCGGCCGCCTCGATGCCGATCAGCTTGGGCGTCAGGACCGCGCCCATCGGGCCCGAATAGACCCAGCCATAGGCGTGGCCGCCGATCGAGGCGTAGACCGGGCAGTGATTCAGGCAGGCGCCGCAGCGGATGCAGCGCAGCATGTCCTGGAACTCGGTGCCGAGCATGCCCGAGCGGCCGTTGTCGAGCAGCACGACGTGATAGGCCTCGGGCCCGTCGAGGTCGTCCGGCCGCCGCGGCCCATTGGCGAAGGTGGTGTAGGCCGAGAATTCTTGGCCGGTCGCCGAGCGCGCCAGCACGCGCAGGATCGTCGTCGCGTCCTCGAGCGTCGGCACGACCTTCTCGATGCTGGCGATGACGATGTGGGTCTTGGGCAGGATCTGGGTCAGCTCGGCGTTGCCCTCGTTGGTCACGGTGACCGACGAGCCGGTCTCGGCGATCAGGAAGTTGGCGCCGGTGATGCCGACGTCGGCGTCGAGGTACTTCTGGCGCAGCACCTGACGCGCCTCGTCGACCAGCGCGCGCGGCTCGTCGTGGCGCTTGTCGAAGCCGAGCGCGGCATGATGTTCGGCGAACAGGTCGGCGATCTGGTCCTTGGTCTTGTGCACCGCCGGCGCGATGATGTGGCTCGGCGGCTCGCCGGCGAGCTGGATGATGTACTCGCCCAGGTCGGTCTCGACCGGCTCGATGCCGTTGGCCTCGAGATGCGCGTTGAGCGCGATCTCCTCGGCGATCATCGACTTCGACTTGGTGACGCTGCTGGCGCCGGCGTCGCGGCACAGCTCGAGGATGACGTCGCGCGCATCGGCGGCATCGGCGCACCAATGCACCGTGCCGCCGCTCTCGACGACCTTGGCCTCGTAGCGCTCGAGATAGACGTCGAGATGGGCCAGCGTGTGGTTCTTGATGTCGACGGCGGCGTCGCGCAGCGCCTCGAACTCGGGCAGGCGAAGCGCCGCCTCGGTGCGCCGCTCGATGAAGCCCGAGCGCATGCGCTTCAGCGCTTGCTGCAGATCGGCGTCGGCCAGCGCACGCTTGGCGTTGGCTGTGAAATCCGCGCTGGTCGACTCCATCGCCTAGTCGTCCGGCCCGTCGCCGATCGCCGGCGCGCCGGTCATGCCGGCGAGCACCTCGGCGACGTGGCGCACGCGCACATCGCTGCCCTCGCGCTTGAGCCGGCCGGCCATGTTCATCAGGCAGCCCATGTCGCCGGCGAGCAGCGTATCGGCGCCCGAGGCGGCGATATCGGCGGTCTTCTCGGAGACCATCCGGACCGAGATGTCGGCGTATTTTATGCAGAAGGTGCCGCCGAAGCCGCAGCACACCTCGGGCCGTGCCAGCTCGACGACCGAGAGCCCCGCGACGCGGCCGAGCAACGCGCGCGGTTGGCGTTTTATGCCGAGCTCGCGCAGCCCCGAGCAGGCGTCGTGATAGGCGGCGACGCCGTCGTAGCGCGTGCCGGGATCGCGCACCCGCGCGACGTCGTAGAGGAACGCGACCAGTTCGTGGACCTTCTCGGCGAAGGCCTTGGCCCTCGGCGCCATCTCGGCGTCGCCCTCGAACAGCGCCGGGTAGTGATGGCTGAGCATGCCGGCGCAGGAGCCCGACGGCGCGACCACGTAATCGTAGCCGTCGAAGACGTCGATCACCTGGCGCGCGATGGCGCGCGCGCTGCCCCGGTCGCCCGCGTTGTAGGCCGGCTGGCCGCAGCAGGTCTGCAACGCCGGCGCCTCGACGGCATAGCCGGCGTCCTCGATCAGCTTGACCGCGGCGAAACCGACCGATGGCCGGAACAGATCGACCAGGCAGGTGACGAACAGCGCGACGCGCTTTTGATCGGGTGATGTCATGGCGGCGTAAGAATGGGAGAGCCGGCCCGCCAAGGCAAGCGCGGGATGGCCGCGGGCGAGCTTGCCGAGGAATATGGCGGCGTGCCCGGCACAAGCGAGATCAAAACAGCACTGATGACGGAACACGAAGGGCCGATTATCTTGACGACGCCGACAAACTGAGTCGATCGGCTGAATGTCTCGTTACGGCTACTCCCGGACATTGGGCGGTTGACGCTGCGAGGTCTGCTACCCGCTCGAAATCCGACGTGCATGTCGTGAATTGTGCACGCTGCTCACTTTAGGTCCGGTTACCGCTCCGAAGCGGACGCTGTGCGCCCAAGTCGCCGACGTCTGCTCCCGACCCAGACTGTGTAAAAACGTCGATGGTGTTATGATTCTCTCGTGCTTTGGCGGGAGGGTCTGATGAAGCGTTTTGTCGAGGGTGTCGATCGCAGCCAGGGCACGTTGTTTCCGGAGCGCCTGGAAGACTGGATCGGCGACGACAACCCGGTTCGGGCGATCGACGTCTTCGTCGATGAGCTCGATCTTGGCGGCCTCGGGTTCGACCGGGTCGAGCCGCTGGCGACCGGCAGGCCGGCCTATCATCCTTGCGATTTGTTGAAGCTCTACATCTACGGCTATCTCAACCGGGTTCAGTCGAGCCGTCGGCTCGAGAGGGAGGCCGGGCGCAATGTGGAAGTGATGTGGCTGGTCGGCCGGCTGGCGCCGGATCACAAGACGATCGCCGACTTCCGCAAGGACAACGGCCGTGCGATCCGCAAGGTCTGCGCCCGGTTCGTCGCGCTGTGCCGGCAACTCGGGCTGTTCGCCGAGGCGAGCGTGGCGATCGATGGCTCGAAGTTCAAGGCGGTCAACAGCCGGGACAGGAACTTCACGCGGGCCAAGATGGCGCGGCGGGTGGCGCAGATCGAGGAGAGCGTTGCGCGCTATCTGGACCAGTTGGACAGCGCCGACCGGCAAGAGCCGTCGCTGGCGCGCACGACCAAGACGACTCGTCTGGCCGACAAGATCGCGATCCTCAAGGAGGAGATGCGGCGCCTGAAGGCGCTTGAAGTCGAGCGGCGTGCGAGCCCGGACCAGCAGATCTCTCTGAGCGATCCCGATGCCCGCTCGATGGCGACGAGCGGCCGGAGTTCCGGCGTGGTCGGCTACAACGTTCAGGCCGCCGTCGACACCAAGCACCACCTGATCGTCGCCCACGAGGTGACCAATCAGGGCACCGACCGCGCCCAGCTCTCAGCCATGGCGAAGCGGACCAAGGCGGCTCTGGAGACCGACGAGTTGGATGTCGTTGCCGATCGCGGCTACTACAACGGCAAGGAGATTCTGGCCTGCGATGAGGCCGGCATCACCGTCACATTGCCTAAGCCGCTGACCTCTGGAGCCAAGGCCAAGGGCCGCTTCGGCAAACAGGACTTCGTCTATCTGGCCGCCGACGATGTCTATCGCTGCCCGGCCGGCGAGCGTTTGGTCTACCGCTTCACCAGCCAGGAGAGGGGGCTGAGCATGCGGCGCTACTGGACCAACGCCTGTCAGGGATGCGCCATCAAGCATCGCTGCACCACGGCCAAGCAGCGCCGCATCACCCGCTGGCAGCACGAGCATGTTCTCGAGGCCGTCGAGAGGCGGCTCGACGAGCACCCGGAGGCGATGCGTCGGCGGCGCGAGACGGCCGAGCATCCCTTCGGCACCATCAAGTCCTGGATGGGCGCGACGCATTTCCAGACGAAGACGCTGAAACGGGTGAGGACCGAGATGGCCCTGCACGTGCTGGCCTACAATCTCAAGCGCGTCATGAACATCACGGGCATCGACCCGCTGATCGCGGCGATGAGGACCGCATAGGCCTCTCTGCGCCGCAAATTGCGCCCATATCCGGCCAAATCGCAGCTCACACCGGCGCCAGCCGGCCGACAGGTCCGCACGAGTGGCGAAAATCCTTAATCCCGGAATACCCGCCGCGACGGATCATCGAAGCCAAAGACGCGCCGTACAGATCACGCAGCAAACGTTCTTACACAGTCTGGACCCGAAGCTCGATTCACTGGCACCACAAGCCATCCCGCTCAGACGGGCAGAGTCGGCCTGCGCTATGGATAGACAGTATGCGATTCGCCTTCCCAACAACGGGGCGCCTCAGTTGAAAATCGCACATCCGCTTTTGCGACCCGTTGGTCGTCCAATGCCGACATCGAAAACGGTCTCGGCCCGTGATACTCTTCGGGACAATCAGAGGCGTTATCGGGGAATCTCGAAGCAAGTGCCTGAGCAGGGGTGGGCCAAATATTGACAGATATTGTTCTCGAAGTTATCCGCGCCAGCATCGTACTTGGCATTTTCATGTTTGTCTTGGTCGTCGGACGGGGCCGTTTCAAATTGGCCCATCATGGCTGGCGATTGATTGTTGGTGGATTCGGGCTCCTGCTATTTGGCAGCGTTCTCGATATCACGGACAATTTCGACAGTCTCAATCGATTCGTCGTCATCGGCGATACCGAAGTGCAAGCATTCCTTGAGAAGTTCGTCGGCTACCTGGGAGGGTATGCCTTATTGGCAATCGGATTGCTGCGATGGATTCCGACCATCGAGGACCTTTCCGAGCGCAAACGGGTCGAGGAGGCGTTGCGGGGGAGAGAAGCGCAAATGCGCCTCGTGACGGACGCGTTGCCCGCGCTCATCGCGTATTTTGATACAGAGCAGCGTCTGCAGTTCGTCAACAAGACTTTCGAGAGTTGGTATGAGGCCCCGCGCGACGAGATCGTCGGTAGAAAAATCAGGGACGTCATGGCGGAATACATCGCCGAGGCCGACTACGAAAGATTCAGGCCCCACGTGGAAACGGCGCTGACAGGCGAAGACGTTAGCTTCGAGGAATTTGTGACGTATCCGGACGGCAAGACTCGCTACGTCTGGGTTACCTACGTTCCCGAATTCGGATCAGGCGGCTCGATCGAAGGCGCATTCGCTTTCATCCAGGACATCACCGAGCGCAAGCGCATGGAGGATGCTGTGCGCGAGTCCGAGGCAAGGCTCGGCGCAATCATCGACAACGCACCCAATGCAATTTCGCTCAAGGACAGGCGCGGGCACTATCTCCTGATCAACCGCGTGTTCGAGGACATGCTCGACACGACCAGCGAAGCGGTCAGAGGGAAGACGTCCAGCGATATATTCCCGAGGGAATTCGCGGAATCCGGAGTGGTGCATGATCGGGGTGTCGTCGAAAAGGGGCGCGCCATCGAACGCGAGGAAGAGCTCGTTCTCGGCGACCATGTTTACACGTACCTGACGACCAAGTTTCCGATCCGGGACGCGTCAGGCGACATCGTGTCGATCGGCGCAATCCATACCGACATCACCGAACGCAAGCGCTCGGAGGATGCGTTACGAGAGAGCGAGGCGAGGCTAAGGGATGCCACGCATCTCGCCAATTTGGGGCAGTTCGTGTGGGATGACGTGGCGGAGAAATGCATCTACTGCGACGAGGAGTACGCCCGTATCTATGGCGTTTCGGTGGCCGAATATCTCTCGACGTACGCCACTTACGAGTCAGATCTCGATTGGGTGCATGCCGAAGATCGCGAGCGATACCGCGACGTCGTCTTTACCGAAGCGAGCAAACACCGTGGCGCCATCGACATCGAATACCGCATCATTAGACGAGACGGAGAAACGCGTTATATCCACGAGCGGGGAACGCCTGTTTTGGATGGAGACGGGGCGCTGATCCGTACCATCGGAACAATCCAGGACATCACCGAACGCAAGCGGACTGAGGAGAGGATGCGGGAAATTGAGGCGCGGTACCGGACCTTGGCCAATTTGTCGCCCGTGGGGATATTCCACACCGATGCACAGGGACTCGTCACCTACGTTAATGAAAGATGGTGCGAAATCGGGGGCATGACCACCGAGCAAGCCATGGGCGCCGGCTGGATCGCGTCGGTTCATCCGGCAGATCGCGAACGGATCGACGCGGAATGGGATGAGGCGGTAAAGAACGAGCGCATGTACAGTCTGGAGTACCGCTATATGCACCGGGAGGGGTTGGTTACCTGGTGTTACGTTCAGGCGGTGGCGGAGACTGACGCGGATGGGAAGCTAGCCGGACACGTCGGCTGCGTCACCGACATCACCGAGCGCAAGCGCGCCGAGGAGGCGCTGCGTCAGGCTCACGACGAGTTGGAGCTGCGGGTCGAAGAAAGAACCAGCGAACTCAGGGCTGTCAACGCGCAATTGCTGGAAGAGGTCACAGAGCGCAAGCAGGCCGAGGCGACGCTCAAGGAAAGTGAGAAAAAACTCCGCGAAATCCTCGAGAACAGCCCAGTTGGCGTTGCTGTGGTCTCCCATGCCAAGGATGACGCCCGGGTAACCGGCAAGCGGTTGTTTATCAACAGCGCGCTTGTCCAGATGTTCGGCGGCGCGTCCGGAGAGGACCTAATCGAAGCAGAAATTTCGGATAGTTGGGTCTATCTCGATCAGCTCCAAGCGATCGAGGAGATCATGACGAGCCGTGACGAACTGGTCGACTTCGAGGCCGAGCGGCGTCGCCTGGACGGGACCGAGTGGTGGGTTTCAATGAACTCGCGCCCAATCCAGTTCGAGGGCCAGGACTGCACCATGGTCTGGCATTTCGACATCACAGAGCGCAAGCGGGCCGAGGAGGCGCTGCGCCGGGCTCGTGACGATCTGGAACTGCGGGTCGAGGAAAGAACCGCAGATCTGCGAACGACCAACCGGGTCCTGCTGGACGAAATCGCCGAGCGCAAGCGGGCGGAACAGGCGCTTCAGGAAAGCGAGGCGCGGTACCGAGCGATATTCGAACAATCACCCATCGGCATCTGGGTCGACGACTGGTCGATGGTGAAGAAAATGATCGACGGGCTTGCCCGACGCGGGGTCAAGGACTGGCGCGGTTATTTCCACCGGCGCCCGGAGCAGTTGGCGAAAGCCTACGATCTGGGCCACCCGACTGAGATTAGCCAGGCAATTCTTGAAATCTACCGCGCACCGACGAAACAAGCTGTCATCGATGCCACTGTAAGCGAGACGGCGACGCCTGAAATGCTTGAAGGATTTCTTGCCGGTCTGATCGCATTCATTGAGGGAAAGACGAGCCACACGCACGAAGCGACGGACATCGCGAACGACGGTTCCAAGATCTTGGTGCGCAACTCGGCTGTGATTTCCCCGGAACATCGCGACAGCTGGTCACGAGTGCTCTATTCGATCGAGGACATCACCGAGGAGCGTCTCGCACAGCAGGAACGGCAAACGGCCGAGGCCCGGCTTCGAGACGCCATCGGCATCATGAACGATGGCCTCGCTGTTTACGATTCGGAGGGACGTCTCGTGCATTGTAACGACAGGTTCCGCGACATCCACGACTACAGCGAGGCCGACACGGAACCGGGTGTCGCCACCTATGACAGCCTAGGCCAGGTGGACGCAGCGCATGGCACCCTCGGACGCCAACCATTGAGCTTCGCTCAACGTCTTGCGAAGCTTCGCCGAGCCGGCAGCACCGAGACCATTGAAAATATTGGTGACCGAATCCTCGAGCGTCGACAGTCGGCGACCCCCGAGGGCGGCATCATCAGCGTCAACACCGACGTCACCGAGCGTCGGCAGACAGAGGACAGGGTGCGGCGACGCGAGGCCGAACTCGCGCAGGTGCTGCGCGCGAGCACCCTCGGAGAAATGGGCGCTACGTTGGCTCATGAAGTCAACCAGCCACTGACCACAGTCATCAGCATTTCGGATGTCTGCCTGCGCAAACTGCGCTCTCAAACCTGTCGGCCCGAAGAGCTCGAGAGCATGTTGGAGCACGTCTGCGAGCAAGGCGAACGGGCAGCCAAAATCATACGCAGGATCGGACGGTTCGTTCGAAGGTCGACGCCTGACATTTCTCCGACGCATGTCGACGACATGGTGTCTGAAGCCGTTGAGCTCCTAAAATCCGAGCTGCGGCGCAACAACGTCGAGCTCCGCCTCGAATTGAAGCGCGGCCTTCCCGCCGTGTCGGTCGACAGAATAGAGATCGAGCAGGTCCTCTTGAACCTGTTGAAGAATGGCAGCGACGCTTTGAGCGAGGTATTGACCGGGAAGCGCGAGTTGGCCATCCAGACATCAATGTCCGGCGAGGACATGGTCGAGGTCAGCGTGAGTGATACCGGGTCCGGCCTCGCCGACGACGCAGTGCAAAACGCGTTCGAGCCGTTCTTTACTACCAAGCCGAATGGCACGGGAATGGGTCTGTCGATCAGCCGTACGATCATCGAGGCGCACGGCGGTCGTTTGTGGTGGAGCAATCGTGACGGTTGCGGCACAATCTTCAGTTTCACCCTGCCGATCGACAGGAGAGCACCACGCCATGGCGTCTGAGCCCAAGGTTTACGTCGTTGATGATGAAGAGGGCATACGCGAATCAGTTCGGCTGCTCGTAGAAACGGTCGACCTGGACGTGGAGACGTTCGCCTCCTTCCAGGAATTCCACGGTGCCTATGATCCTGATCGACCGGCTTGCTTGGTGCTCGATATTCGGATGCTCGGGATAGGTGGAATCGAGGCCCTGGAGATTCTTAAGGCAGATGCTGTGACCATTCCAGTGATCGTCATCACGGGATACGCCGACGTCCCGACGGCGATCCGCGCCATGAAGGGAGGAGCGGTCGACTTTCTCGAAAAGCCATTCAATAACCAGGTCCTGCTGGATTGTATTCAGCAATGCCTCGCGCAGGATGCCGAGAAAAAGCGGGAGCAGGTGGAGCGATACGCAATCCTTGCGCGGTTGGCGCTCCTCACGTTGCGCGAGCGCCAGGTGTTTGATTTGCTGGCCACGGGGAAGACCAATTCGGTCGTCAGCCGGCACATGGGAATCGGCCGCCGGACCGTCGATAGTCACCGGGCCACGCTGATGCGCAAATTGGGCGTCAGTTCGGCGGCAGAAATCGGCAGAATCGCCACACTCAGCGAGCTGCATCAAGGTCGGCCTCTGCGGTGAACTCGCTATCGTTGTCCGATCGGATGTGGGCCAGTGGACTTCGGTCTACGAACAACTCGGCCAGGCAATGCAGCACATCGTCGGATCGCAGGTGTCCGGCGACGTCGATCGCCGGGCACTCTCTGGTGTACTCGTCGTTGATCGTCAGCATGCGGAACGCCCTGCCATCGTGTGCGCGGGCCATGATGAAGTCATAGGCCCAGACATGGTTCGGCCAGCTCGGCCGAAGACGGATGCAGGATCCGTCGATTGCCGTAGTGGCCATACTTCGCTGGTCAGCCGTACGATCGCCTCGGTGAGTGCCGCGTCATCGTCAGCCCCGACACCCCGATAACGTTCCATCGAGAATGGTTGTTCGATGACCCGGCACACACCCGATGCTCGGGCGCCACATATCGTGTGCAGGATTGCTCATCACGGCGTTGGCGCTGCTCGGGGCTGAGAGCAAAAACCACTGACATTAGCGCCAAGGTGGAAATCGTTGCATTGGTATAGGGGAAAATTTAATTGTTCCATCTGCGCGAAATACGGAGTATAATGGAGATAATAACGGATATTAATATGATAATTGCGGAGTGCGAGATATGGCCCTCGGTGGCAAGTTGTTTAATGCGTCCAAAGTGAATCTCGAATGCGCCCCGGACGCGCCTGGAATTTATAGCCTCTATTTGGACGGCAGATTTATCTACATCGGGCGAGCGGACGGTGGCAGCAACACGATTAAGAGCCGCCTAGCCGATCACAAGCAGGGCCATGACGGCCCGTGCACTCAACTCTTCACTCATTACACGCGCGAAGTCACCATGAAGGTGACTGCCCGCTATAACGAGCTTCTTGAACATTACAGCCGGAAGTTCGGCACCCTTCCGGAATGCAACCTGTGTATCAACGGGCAGAGCGTGTCGGTGTGGGACAGCGTTCGGAGGGAACAACCGGTGAGTCGGACCCGATTTCCTTGGACACAGAATTGGCTTAATCGAAGTGTCCAAGGAGGACCGGAACATGACCGACAATTTTGAGAACAAAGTTGCTGTTGATGGGCCTGTGGTAAACGAGGGCGAGCTTGGCTCGTCCACGTTTTCCCCGGGCCAGGTTTCGCCGGCAGGCCCGCTGGGACTTGGCCAGCGGTGGACGGTGACGCGCAAGCGTGAGGTTGCCCTGCGGCTTTTGCGTGGCGAGCCGGTGGAACTTTTGTCGCGGCAGTTGGGCGTGGAGATTTTCCGGCTCGAGCAGTGGCGTGAGAAGGCGATCGCCGGGATCGATGCCTCGCTCAAGGAACGCAAGGGCGATCCGGTGAAGGCGGAACTGGACATCGCCATGAAGCGGATCGGGGAGTTGATCATGCAGGTGGAACTGCTGGAGGCCAAGACGGAGACGTCCGGCCCTTTGGGGCGGCGGAGGTCGCGGCGATGAGTGCCGCCACCTCTCCCGGCACGGGTTTGGCCTACGGCCTCCAGCGGGTCTGTGCGGCCTGGGGTTTTGCCCGTTCCTCGTTCTACGCCATGAAATCCCGGCAGCAGGCCACCGCTGAGCGCCCACCAGCAAAGCGCCGGGGACCGAAGCCCTCGATCTCGGACGAGGCTCTGCTGGTGGCCATCGAGGCCGACCTGGAGGCATCCCCCTGGGAGGGCGAGGGACACCGCAAGGTCTGGGCTCGGCTTCGGGTCTGTCGTGGCATCCGTGTTTCCCGCAAGCGGGGGCTCCGGGTGATGCGCGAGAACAACCTGCTCTCGCCCCATCGCTGCCGCCGCCGTGGCGGAAATCCCCATGTCGGTGAGATCATCACCCATGCCCCCAACCTCATGTGGGGCACGGACGGCGTTCGGGTGTTCACGGTGGACGACGGCTGGGGCTGGATATTCACCGCCATCGAGCATTGGAACGCCGAGTGCGTCGGCTGGCATGTGTGCAAGCGAGGCGACCGCTTCGCCGCCCTTCAGCCGATCTCCATGGGGCTTGCGAGGCTGTATGCCTCGACCTCCGCCGGTGCGGCGCGGGGGCTGGCCTTGCGGATGGATCACGGCTCCCAGTATCTGTCGGACCACTTCACCAACCAGATCAAGTTCTGGGGCATCCAGCCGTCCTACGCCTTCGTCGAACAGCCCCAGACCAACGGCGTCGCCGAGAGGTTCAATCGCACGCTCAAGGAACAGATCATCCATGGCCGCATCTACCGCAACATCGCGGAGCTGCGGAACGCCGTCCGCGGGTTCGTCGAACAGTACAATGCCCAGTGGATCGTGGAGAAGAACGGCTACCTGAGCCCCGCTCAAGCTCGTCAGGCGTGGCACACCGCGATGTCACTCAGGCCCGCCGCATGAGACAAACTTGTGTCCAAGGAACCGGGTGCGATACAGAGGGAACAACCGGGAGAGCCACGACATCGACGGCCACAGTGCTGACGACCATGCGACCAGCGTGTACACCGAGGCGCCAAGCTGCAACGCGCTTGTCGATAATCCTGGGGGATCACGATCGATGAGAAACGTGCCTCGTCGCGATTGATCAAGAATTGAGTGATCCCTCACTTCACATTGGGGACGTGAGCACGACATGGCAGATGCGGGACCGGCACACCTCGAATGGAAGGACGCCGTTGAACAGCTCGAACGGGCGAACCGGACGATCGAGGAGCAGGCCGAGCATCTCCAGATGGTCATGGACAGCGCGACGATCTCGATCTTCTCGCTGAACATCGAGGGCAAGATCACCAGCGCGAACCAGATGACCGCCGAGATGACGGGCCGGCCGGTCGCCGATCTGATCGGTGCGTCCTTCGCCGGCTTGATCGATAGCGACGACCCGGCCGAGGCCGAGGCGCTGGTCGCCAAGGTGATCGAGGACGGTTATTTCGTGTCCAATCACGAGGCGACAGTCCGCCGTCCCGACGCCAGCGTACGGATCATCATCCTCAGCTTGCGCGCCCTGACCCGTGACGGTGACATCACCGGCGTCGCGGGCATCGCGAACGACGTGACCGAACTGCGCCAGCAGCGCAAGGCGCTGTCGGCCTATCTGCGCATGCTCGAAACGCCCGACCCGACCCTGCTGTCGCTCATGGTGCGCGAATCGCCTGGCTTACCCGCCGAGAGCGCGGCCCAGACCGCGGTCGCCGAGGCCGCCGACGACGCCGCGAACCTCGTCCAGATGGACAAGCAGGAACATCGGTCGCATCCGCGCTTCAAGGTCTACAAGGGCAGCAAGATCTCATTCAACAACGAAACGTCGATCGTCGATTGCGTCGTGCGCAATCTATCGGAGGGCGGCGCGCGGTTGCAGTTCCCGTCGCACTTCGACTGCCCGCGCTTCGTCGTCCTGCGCATCTCGGGCGGCAATGCCTACAACTGCGAGGTACGCCAGTTCGCCAACAACATCATGGGCGTCAAATTCCTCGGCGAGCATATTTCGCTTTAAACTTGGTGGTTCAGTTCCCAGGGGAACGCCCTTGGTGATGCTGGCGACATAGGCGCGATGCCAACAAAAGCCATGAAGAGTACTTGAGCCCGTTTCATCGTCGGGTTCTTGGCGTCGAGTGTGTAAAGTTTATGTTTGGCGAAATTTCTCGAGTTGTCCGCTTATGATGCGGTGGACGGCTCCCACCCGCAGGCATCTAGGTGCCAAAATGGTGGTTTCGATGAACCACAGGGAAATAGGAGCCGTCCATGAACGAAGTTATCACGATCGGTGTTGATCTTGCGAAGAACGTATTTCAGGTGCATGGCGTTGACGCCGAGGGAACCGTGGTCGTCCGCCGTCAGTTGAGGCGGCGTCAGGTGCTGGCCTTCTTCGAGAAACAGCCGCCCTGCCTGGTTGGTATGGAGGCATGTGCGACCGCGCATTACTGGGCGCGGGAGATCGCGGCGCTTGGGCATGAGGTCAAGCTGATGCCGCCGCGCTATGTGAAGCCCTACGTGAAGCGGAACAAGAATGACGCTGCCGATGCGGAGGCTATTTGCGAGGCCGTCACGCGCCCGACGATGCGCTTTGTCGCGGTGAAGAGCGTCGAGCAGCAGAGCGTTCTGATGCTGCACCGAACGCGCGAGCTTCTGGTCCGCCAGAGAACCATGCTGGTCAACGCTACGCGGGCGCACATGGCGGAGTTCGGGGTGGTGGCGCGAACCGGGTTGCCGCAGGTCAAGGAGCTGCTCGCGGTGATCAGCGATGAGGCGGATGAGCGCATTCCGCCCCTGGCGCGGACTTGCCTGGAAGGGCTGGCGCGGCAGTTGCTGTCGCTGGAGCGGGAGATCGTCGGCGCTGAGAGGCGTATCCACGCCTGGCACCGGACGAACGAAGAGAGCCTGCGTCTCGAAACCACACCCGGCATCGGACCGATCACGGCGAGCGCGCTGGCATCTTCGATTGCCAATCCGTCGATCTTCAAATCGGGCCGCTCAATGGCCGCTTGGATCGGGCTGGTGCCAAGACAGAACTCGACCGGTGGCAAGGAGCGCATGGGGCGGATCTCCAAGCAGGGCGATCAATACCTGCGCTGGCTGCTGGTCGCCGGCGCCATGACGGTCATCCGCCACGCCAAGCGACGCGGCACGACCGATCCATGGCTTGCCAACATCATCGCCGACAAGCCGACCAAGGTCGCGGCCGTGGCGCTGGCCAACAAGAACGCCCGCATTGCCTGGGCGCTTCTGAGACATGGCGGAACCTATCGCAGGCCCGCGACGGCCTAGGCCGACGAAAACAAGGCGTTCACGAGTTTGGCGGAGTGTAAGTGACGTAATGCAAAATCGGTCGAACCGAGGATCGGGAAAACCCGCTATAGCCACGGCGCCTCGAGCGCGTGCTTATGACTGGGACCCGACCCCGCGGATCGCATTAGGGCCAGCGGCCATGTACGCCGCACCAAAAGGCCGGACACATGGCAGCACCCGACCAGCTTGCATCAACGTCACAAAATCTCTTGCCAACAGGGAGCCGTCCACACATGAGACATGGCGGAACCTATCGCAGGCCCGCGACGGCCTAGGCCGACGAAAACAAGGCGTTCACGAGTTTGGCGGAGTGTAAGTGACGTAATGCAAAATCGGTCGAACCGAGGATCGGGAAAACCCGCTATAGCCACGGCGCCTCGAGCGCGTGCTTATGACTGGGACCCGACCCCGCGGATCGCATTAGGGCCAGCGGCCATGTACGCCGCACCAAAAGGCCGGACACATGGCAGCACCCGACCAGCTTGCATCAACGTCACAAAATCTCTTGCCAACAGGGGGCCGTCCACACATGAGACATGGCGGAACCTATCGCAGGCCCGCGTCGGCCTAGGCCGACGAAAACAAGGCGTTCACGAGTTTGGCGGAGTGTAAGTGACGTAATGCAAAATCGGTCGAACCGAGGATCGGGAAAACCCGCTATAGCCACGGCGCCTCGAGCGCGTGCTTATGACTGGGACCCGACCCCGCGGATCGCATTAGGGCCAGCGGCCATGTACGCCGCACCAAAAGGCCGGACACATGGCAGCACCCGACCAGCTTGCATCAACGTCACAAAATCTCTTGCCAACAGGGAGCCGTCCACACATGAGACATGGACCCGACCTATCGCAGGCCCGCGACGGCCTAGGCCGACGAAAACAAGGCGATCACGAGTTTGGCGGAGTGCATTAGGGCCAGCGGCCATGTACGCCGCACCAATCAAGGCCGGAACATGGCAGCACCCGACCATGTACGCTTGCATCAAGGCGTCACGAGCTTGGCGGAATCTCTTGCCAACAGGGAGCCGTCCACACATGACTGGGACCCGACCCCGCGGATCGCATTAGGGCCAGCGGCCATGTACGCCGCACCAAAAGGCCGGACACATGGCAGCACCCGACCAGCTTGCATCAACGTCACAAAATCTCTTGCCAACAGGGAGCCGTCCACACATGACTGGGACCCGACCCCGCGGATCGCATTAGGGCCAGCGGCCATGTACGCCGCACCAAAAGGCCGGACACATGGCAGCACCCGACCAGCTTGCATCAACGTCACAAAATCTCTTGCCAACAGGGAGCCGTCCACACATGGGCCAACAGGGAGCCGTCCACACATGACTGGGACCCGACCCCGCGATCGCATTAGGGCCAGCGGCCATGTACGCCGCACCAAAAGGCCGGACACATGTACGCCGCACCAAAAGGCCGGACACATGGCAGCACCCGACCAGCTTGCATCAACGTCACAAAATCTCTTGCCAACAGGGAGCCGTCCACACATGCCAACAGGGAGCCGTCCACACATGACTGGGACCCGACCCCGCGGATCGCATTAGGGCCAGCGGCCATGTACGCCGCACCAAAAGGCCGGACACATGGCAGCACCCGACCAGCTTGCATCAACGTCACAAAATCTCTTGCCAACAGGGAGCCGTCCACACATGCCAACAGGGAGCCGTGCCAACAGGGAGCCGTCCACACATGCCAACAGGGAGCCGTCCACACATGTACAGGGAGCCGTCCACACATGCCAAAGGGAGCCGGACACATGCCAACAGGGACCCGTCCGCATGCAACAGGGACGTCCACCATGCCAAAGGGATCCACACATGCCAACAGGGAGCCGTCCACACATGCCACACATGGGAGCCCCGACCAGCTTGCATCAACGTCACATCACTTGCCAACAGGGAGCCGTCCACACATGGCTGAGGCGGCTGGGAACGGACATTGGGCGACCGACGCCGCCAGGTCCGCTTTCCGCTCGTAAGCCGATTCGATTCCCTTGGGAGTCCGGGCGTGAGCCACGGGTCGGCTCGGGTCGGCAAGCCGGGTTGACTTGAACCTAATTCTCAAGGGTTTGGAGCACGAGGTTCTTGAAGTGGGAGAGCGCGTGCTCGCTCCACGCGCCGCGCTCGGGGTCGAGCATGATGTAGCTTCGCTCGAAGCTTCGAGACCGCTGGCCGCGCTGAATGCCTTCCGCGACCCCTACATCCTCGGCATTGACGACTTCGGCGGCAAAATTGATCTGTCGCCACTGCTCGTCGGTCGGCTCGGTATAGGGCAGATAGAAGTCGTACGTCTCGCGGCTGCGCTCGGGGCCGTCCGGCATGATGTGCAGCACCCTGAAGCCGCCGCCCGGCATCGACATCGGGCACAGGTTCGGCCACAGCCACCAGTTGCGATGCTGCGGGTAGCTTGCGCGGTCGATTTCGAAGCCGCCCGCCAAGCCAGGCCGGGCGTCGCTCGAGTGGCTCAGGTACTTGCCATGGGCAACGACCCGGTAGCTTTCATCGAGGTTGCTCGCCAGCACGGGGTGAATGACCGGCGTGTGATAATTCTCGTTGTAGTTGTCGACCAGATTCTTCCAGTTGGATTCGATGACAAACGCCTTGCGGTGAACCAATGTCAGTTCGTCAATCGCCGGCTCGTAGTCGCACATTTCTTGTTCCAGCCCGGGCATTTGTTCCGAAAGCGCGGCGGCATCGGGATCGAGATTTACGAAGACGAAACCGCAGAAAATCTCGACGCGTACCGGGTTCAGGCAGAACTTCCCGCTGTCGAATCCCGGCACGTCCGTACTCTTGCGCGCGAACCGCAATGTCCCGTCGGTGTTGTACGTCCACGCATGGTAAGGACAGGTGATGACATCGACATGACCACTGCCTTCCAGCAGCCAATGGCCGCGGTGACGGCAGACGTTGTAGAAGGCCTTAAGCCGGCCGTCCTGGTCGCGAATGATGATGATGCTCTCATCGCCGACCGTGCAGGTTACGAAAGCGCCGGGTTTGCGAAACTGCGAGCGATGGCCAGCGAAATTCCAACACCGATAGAAGATGCGTTCATGCTCGCGCGCCAGGATTTCAGGGTCCGTGTAGTAGTGTGCGGGAAGCGAGTAACTGTCGTCACGTAGCCGGGCGTCGCCGTCATCGGACATGCTTCGAATTTTCGAGGTGTCTTTCATTGGCGATGCTCCCCGGTTAACACCCTTGCCAAGGGCGCCTAACTGTTGAGGGGCCGAGCATCTTTGTGCGCCGAAGCCGTCGGAATGTCGAGTCTTGGCCACCGGGCGACCCCCAAGGCGTCGAAGGTCCGGTCGTGACTTCAAGCGGACCTTGGCTGACGCGCGAAATTCTTCCAGTCACTCGGCGATTTCGGGGCGGCTTCTTGGTGTGGAAACCCAAACCACACCGATCAACGCATCGAAGGGCTGCGAACCGTTTACTCTCGAAGCGTTGAACCGGCACCGCAAATTCGGGTTTGCCGCATGCGTCGGCGATAGCGGTCCGCGTCGAAGGACCGGCCCCGGTGCAGCAGACAGCGATTGTCCCAAATCACCAGATCGCCGCGCCGCCATCGGTGCGAATAAATGTTCTCCGGGCCGGTCGCGCCGGCCAGCAAGTCATCCAGCAGGGCTCGGCTGTCGCCATCGTTCCAGCCGACGACGGCCTTGGCGTGGGATCCGACAAAGTAGTTCCGCGCCCCCGTGGCCGGGTTGGTCCTGACCAGTTTTTGTTCGACCGGCGGCAGGGAGTCCGCGTGGGATTGTTTGACCGTCGCCACCTGGCTGCGGGAATAGACGTAGTCATGGATCACGATCAGCGGGTCGATTTCGTGGCGCCGGGCCACAGGCAGACGATCATAGGCCGCGCGTGAGCTGACGAATTCGGTCTCACCGTCTTGGTCCGGCACTTCGTGGGCGTGGGTTATGGTCACGTATGTGGGCACTTCGCGGAACGACGAATCCGAGTGCCACATGTTGTTGCCGGTGAAATATTTGGTCATTTCATGGTCGTTGCCGCGCTGGCTCCCGTCGTCCTCGATATTGCCGATGGTGCTTAAGTATTGCACCACGCCGTCCCGGCCGAACCTGACATGCTCGACTTCCGGCTCGCCGAGCTGCCTGGTGAAGCCAAGCTGGCTGTCGTCATTCAGCGCCTGATCGGGGAAACACAGAAACGAATAGTCATCGATTGCCCGGCGCACCGCGCTCAAGGCGCGATCGTCGAGCGGCGCCGCGAGATCAATGCCCGTAATCCGCGCGCCGAAATCAGGGTGTAATTTTTCAATCCCCAATTCACTCACTATGGCTCTCCAATGCGGTTTTTTCGAATTCTACACCACCGCTCGACACTGTAGGCAAGGGTTCGTCACGGCGGCAGCGGCTAATCTGCGGTGGCCGTTCAGTCGGCCGCGGCGAGGCGGGTGGCGGCGACGCCGCGCGGTAGCAGGAGATAGAGCCGGCCGCGGTGCTTCATGCGCCCGGCGATCGCCTCGGCGTCGGCGCCGAAACCCCAGAAGACGTCGCCGCGCAGCGGGCCCTTGATCGCGCCGCCGGTGTCCTGGGCGACGAGCAGGCGGCGCAGCGGCCGGTCGGGCCGGGCCGGGTCGGCGTCGGGCACGGTGATGTCGAGCCAGACCGGCGCGCCGAGCGGCAGGAATTTGCGGTCGACCGCGAGGCTGCGCTCAGGCGTCAGCGCAACGCCCTGGGCGCCGATCGGCCCGTCGCCTCCGAGTTCGCGGAAGAACACGAAGGAGGGGTTCTGGTCCAAGAGTTCCTGCGCCTCGCCGGGATGCGTCGCGAGCCAGGCGCGGATGGTCTGCAGCGAGACCGCCTCGCGCGTCAGCTCGCCGCGCACGATCAGCACGCGGCCGATGCTGACGTAGTCGCGCCCATTGGCCGCGGCGTAGCCGACGCGCAGCGTACCGCCGCCGTCGAGCGCGATGCGCCCGGAGCCCTGGACGTGCAGGAAGAAGGCGTCGACCGGGTCGTCGACCCAGGCGATCGGCCGCGCCCGGCCGTCGAGCGCGCCGGCGTCGATCGCGGCGCGCGCCTCGTAGAGCCTGAGCTTGCCGTCCACCACCCGCCCCGCGATACGCTTGCCCTTGAGCGCGTCGTCGAAGGCGCCCAGATCAACGGTGACGAGATCGTCGGGCCGGCCGTAGAGCGGCGTCGTGTAGCGCGCGCTTTCGGCCAGCGCGCCATGGAGCAGGGGCTCGTAGTAACCGGTGAACAGGCCCGCGTCACGCCCCCGGTCGGTCGCCTTGAAGGGCGCGAACCAGGCCTCGAAGAAGGCGCGGGGCGCGCTGTGGGCGCCCGCCGCCACCGCGCAGAGTTCGCGCCAGTCGGCGACGGTGCCGGCGAGGCCGTCGGGCCCGACGGCCCGGTCGTCGGGCAGCGCGGCGAAGCGCGCGCAAGAGTGTTCGAGCGCGGTCAGCGCGGCGCCATGGTCGTCATCGCGCCAGCCCGCGAGGTCGCCGTAGCCGACCGGCGACAGCGCCAGCGACGGTTCCTCGGACGGCGGTTCGGCGCAGGCGGAGAACAGGAGAAGGGCGCCGCCCAGCGCGGCGCGCCACGCGGTCGGCATCAGTGCGGGCTGCGCGTCGCGACCAGCGTCCAGTTGGGATCGCGCGCGCGGGTGTGGCGCTCGAAGGTCCAGATGTCGACCACCTCGATCGCTTCGTGCGGGTCGCCGTCGACGATCTTGCCTTCGGCGTCGCGCGTGATGTTGATCTGGTGCGTGACGAAGCGCACCGTAACGCTGGCCGCGCGCCGCTCCACACCGGCCTCGATGATCTCGCTCGCGTCGATCGAGACGAGCACGGTTTCAAGCGTATGCTCCTCGGCCTCGCGTTCGCGCGCAGCCCGCTCGAGCGGGTCGTATACGTCGCCGGCAAGCAGCGGTCGCAGGGTCTCGGTATCGCCGGCGGCATAGGCGCTGATGATCATCTCGAATGCGGCGCGCGCACCCTCGAGGAAGCTCGTGCGCGTAAACGACGGATCGGCCAGCTTGATCTCGGTCAGGCCGGCCTGAAGCCGGCTGTCGTCGACGTCGGAAAAGTCATCCCCGGCGTCGGCCTGTTCGAGTCCGGCGTCGGGCAGACGAATGACGGTCTCGCCGTTGTCCTCCGCCGCGCGCCGCGCCAACTGGTCGGGCGGCCGGCGCTCGTGCCCGGTGCGCTGCCCGAGCTTGTTGCGCAGCCGCAGTAAGATGAATGCGGCGATCGCGGCGAAAATAATGATGTCGAAAAAAGGAAAACCTTCGTTCATCTATCGTTGTCCAGCCGTCGGGCGTGCGCTATCGAACGGGTCGGCCTCTATCACGGCGTGCGGATGATTGAACACTGCCTTAGAGTAGAGGTTGATCGGTCTCTGGTCGAGTCTCCGAATCGACGGCGGAGACGATTACGAAACTGTACATAGTTCGGGGGTAGGCATACCGCAAGCATGGTCTTGGTGATTCTTCTCGCGCTCATCGCGACGCCCTTGGTCGAAATCGCTGTGTTTATCGAGGTCGGCGAGCGCATCGGCCTGTGGTCGACGCTGGGTCTGGTCGTCCTGACGGCGGTGATCGGCACGGCATTGCTGCGCCAGCAGGGCCTGGCGACACTGGCCAGCGCGCGCACCACGGTCGAGCGCGGCGGCATGCCCGTGCAGGAGGTGCTCGACGGCGTTTGCCTGCTGATCGCCGGCGCGTTCTTGCTGACGCCCGGCTTCATCACCGACGGCTTCGGCGCGGCACTCTTGTTGCCGCCGCTGCGCCGCGTCATACAGCGCTGGGCGATGAAGCGGCTGATGGCGCGCGGGACGATCGACGTCACGATGCACGGTAGCCACCGGCGGCGCGGCGGCGAGGACGGTGTCATCGACGGCGAATTCGTCGAAATCGACGAAGACGACGATGGCGACGATGGCGACGCGCGCGACAGGCTGCCGCCACCGCGCGGCGGCTGGGACAACGACCGCCGTTAATCGCGGCGGGGGCTTGTACCGCCCAGCGGTCCGTGATAGCCACTACCGCACCACGTGACGAGGAGTACCGAGCCATGGCCGACGATGCGCCGGGCGCCGATCAGACCGCAGCGGGCGCCGGCGCCGCCGGGACCGATCAGACGCCGCAGCTTTCGCTGCGCACGCAGTACACCAAGGATCTCTCGTTCGAGAATCCGCGCGCGCCGCACAGTATCTCGCCCAGCCAGGAAGCGCCCAACGGCGACGTCCAGATCAAGGTCTCGAGCCAGGATCTCGGCGACGACCTGCACGAGGTCATGCTCGAGTTCCAGATCACGGCGTCGCGCGGGGATGACGTCGTGTTCATCGTCGAGCTGGCCTACGGCGGCGTCTTCACGGTGCGCGGCTTCGACGCCCAGACGCAGCCGCTGGCGCTCTGGGTCGAATGTCCACGGCTGTTGTTCCCGTTCGCCCGTCGGGTCATCGCCGACGTCGTGCGCGACGGCGGCTTCGCGCCACTCATGCTCGGGCCGATCGACTTTCACCGCATGTACCAGCAGCGTCTCGCCGAGGCCGCGGCGGCAACCGAAGCCGCGCAAGCCTGAACTGGTTAGCTTATTTGTTCGGTCACCTTTGGTGACCTGCGCTCAATCGCCGCGCAAGCCAATCTTATGGGGTCAAGGGTGGCCGAACGGTCGGCGGCCCCCCTCTTGTCCCAATTAGATTGGCGCAGGCTGGTGGGAGCTAACCAATTCCGATCGATCGAATTATGCGCTAACGGCCTCACGACCGCCAAATCGGTTTCTCGACGCTGTCGATGAATGTCTCGTGGGCGGCGCGTTCGGCGTCGCTCGGCGCGTGCGGCCGGGGCGCGCGGGGCGCCATTGCCGTCGAGCCCGCGGCGGCCGTAACGGCCTCGGTCACCGTCTCGGCGAGCACCAGGCCGGGCTGGCGGCCACCCTTGAGCGCCAGGTAGACCTCGGACAGCAGCTGCGCGTCGAGCAGCGCACCGTGGCGCTTGCGCGCCGCCGCGTCGACGCCGAAGCGTCGGCACAGCGCATCGAGGTTGGTGGGCGCGCCCGGATGCTTGCGGCGCGCCATGCGCACCGTATCGACGGCGCGCTCGGACGGCACCGCCGCGCGCTTGCAGCGCGCCAGCTCGGCGTTGATGAAACCGAGGTCGAAGGCGGCGTTGTGGATCACCAGGGCCGCGTCGCCGATGAATTCGAGAAACCCGCCGGCGATGTCGGCGAAGACCGGATGCTCGGCGAGGAACGCGCTCGACAGCCCGTGGATCTCGAAGGCCTCGGGCGGCATCTCGCGTTCCGGATTGACGTAGACTTGGAACTCACGGCCCGTCGGCACGTGGTTTTCGAGCTCGATGCAGCCGATCTCGACGATACGGTGGCCGGCGGTCGGATCGAGGCCGGTGGTTTCGGTATCGAGGACGACCTCGCGCAAATGCTAACTCCCTTCGATCGGCTTGGTTCCACCGGGACGTCTATCGAGCATTGTCACGATCCGGCGCACGCGGCGCAAGGTGAATGCGCGCCCCAAGCCGGTCGGTACCTCGAATTCGGCGCGCCGGCGCTTCTCGTGATCGGGCATTTGCTGGGCGCGGATCGCGGCGAGGCGGTCGAGCGTCATGCCCGGCCGGCCGAGCACGCGCCGCGCCTGCACGAAGCGCGGCGCCCAGACCACGGCCACGGCGTCGCAGCGCCGTTCACCGCCGGTCTCGAACAGGAGCGGGATATCGAGCACGACCAGCCGCGCGCGGCGCCGGGTGGCGCGCCGTAGAAAGCGGGTCCGGGCCGCGCCGACCAGCGGATGCAGGATCGCCTCGAGACGGCGCGTCGCGGCGCTGTCGCCGAACACCCGCTCGCCGAGTGCCGCGCGGTCGACTTCCGCACCGCCGGGCGCGGCGCGTGTCGCGCCGGGGAAGGCGGCCTCGACCGCAGCGACCGCCCGACCGCCCGGGCCAATCAGCCGGTGAATCTCGGCGTCGGCATCGAACACCAGCGCGCCGGCGCGTGCGAACATGCCGGCGGCGACCGATTTGCCCATGCCGATCGAACCGGTCAGGCCGAGGATCACCATCGCCGGATCACCCGCCGGTCTCGTCGAGCGCGCCAGTCTCGTCGAGCACGAAGGCACGCAGCGCGTCGGTCACCTCGGGGTCGACGCCGAACCAGGCGGCGAAACCGGGACGCGCCTGGTGCAGCAGCATGCCGAGGCCGTCGACCGCCAAATGCCCGGCGCGGCGCGCCGCGGCCAGCAGCGGTGTTTCGAGCGGCACGTAGACGATGTCGTTGACCACGGCGCCGGCGCCGAGGACGCCGAGATCAAGCTCGAGCGGCGGCGCGCCCGTCATGCCGAGCGTGGTAGCGTTGACCAGCAGCGTGGCGCCGTCCAGCGCGCCATGCCGATCGGCCCAGTCGACCGCCGCGAGCGGCCCGTTCAGCTCGGCGGCGAGCGTCTCGGCGCGGGCGCGCGTGCGATTGACGACACGGATCTCAGGTACGCCGGCGTCGATTAGGGCGACGGCGATGGCGCGCGCGGCGCCGCCTGCGCCGATCAACATCACGGGCCCCGCGCCGGCCGACCAGGCGGGTGCGCCGGCGCGCAGGTTCTCGATGAAGCCGAAGGCGTCAGTGTTGTCGCCGGCGAGCGTTTCGTCGGCGCCGACCGTCACCGTGTTGACGGCGCCGATGCGCCGCGCGGTTTCACTCAGCGTGTCGAGACTGCCGAGCGCCGCCTCCTTGTGCGGCACCGTCAGATTGACGCCGGCGAAGCCCCGCTCGGGCAGCGCGCCGAGCGCGTCGGCGAGATCGTCAGGCGCGACCGCGAGTGGCAGATAAGCGCCGTCGATGCCGTGCAGTGCGAGCCAATAGCCGTGCAGCCGGGGCGAGCGCGAATGCGCCACCGGCCAGCCCATTACGCCGGCGCGCTTGGCGTCACCGGTCACCGTCATGGCGCGATCACCCGATGGCCGCGCAGGAAGTCGAGCAGCGGCAGCAGCGGCAGGCCGAGGATGGCGAAATAGTCACCTTCGACGCGGCTGAACAACTGCACCCCGATGCCTTCGAGCTGATAGCCGCCGGCGCAGCCCAGGATGCCGTCGCCGCCGGCGTCGAGGTAGCGGTCGAGGAAGTCATCCGAGAAATCGCGCATCTTCAGCCGCCCGCGCTGTGTCGCATGCCAGATCCGGATGCCGTCGCGCGCGACGCAGGCCGCGGTGATCTGTTGGTGATCGCGGCCGCGCAGGGTGGCCAGATCGCGCCGCGCCGCCGCCCGATCGGCGGGTTTGTCGAACCAGGCGCCGCCACAGTCGAGGATCTGATCGGCGCCGATGACCAGAGCGCCGCGGCGGCGCGCCGATACGCGCAGCGCCTTGAGCTCGGCAAGCGCCTCGGCGGCGCGCCCGGCATCGGCGCCATCGGCGCGCAGCGCGCGCTTGACCTCGTCCTCGTCGATCGCCGCCGCCTCGATCGTGAAGTCGAGACCGGCCTGGCGCAACATCGCGGCGCGCGTCACGCTGCCCGAGGCGAGCACCACGGCGGGCGCGTCGTCCTGGGCGATGCTGGCTGGCGACATGGCGGCGGCTCGCGCGGGCTTCAGCCGCGCGACGGGTTGTCGTTCGGACCGGTGCGCGTCGAATAGACGACCTCGCCGCCCAGGCGTTGTGTCAGCTGTTGGAGAATTTCGGCGGCCACCTCCTCGATCGAGCGCCGTGTCACGTCAATCACCGGCCAGTCGTGCTTCGAGAACAGCCGGCGTGCGGCCAACACCTCGTTGCTGACCTGTTCAAGGTCGACGTAGTCGGTTTCCTCGCCCTGATTGAGCATGCGCAGCCGGTTGCGCCGCACCTCGACGAGCCGGTCGGTGTTGACGGTCAGGCCGATCACCAAGGGGGTGGTCAACGTCTCGAGTTCCGGCGGCGACGGCGCGCCCAGCACCACCGGCACGTTGGCCGCCTTGATGCCGCGGTTGGCGAGGTAGAAGCAGGTCGGCGTCTTCGACGTGCGCGAGACGCCGACGAGCACGACATCGGCGCTGTTCAGGTCGTGCAGCATCTGCCCGTCGTCGTGGTTGAGCACGAAGTGGATGGCGTCGATACGCGAGAAGTATTCGGCGTCGAGGGCATGCTGGCCGCCCGGCTTGTTGCGCGCCTCGATGCCAAGATAGTTACTGAGCATGGCGACGACCGGCTCGAGCAGCGCGACCGCCGGGACCTGGAGTTTACGGCAACCATCGGCGAGCCGCGCGCGCAGCGTCTCGTTGACCAGCGTGTAGAGCACTGCGCCGGTGTTGGCCTCGATACCGGCCAGAACCTGATCGACCTGGCGCTCGTTACGAACCAGAGACCAGAAATGCTCGACCGCCTCGACGTCGGCGAACTGGGCAATCGCAGCGCGCGCCAAGCCGTTGACCGTCTCACCAGTAGCGTCCGAAATCAGATGTATGTGGAACCGTTTCATGCTCTTCCTAACCGAGACAAACTCATGAATTGCGGGGATAACCCGGGGTTTTCGCAGAACCCGTGAAATCGACTCCCGGAGGCATCGAATCGATCATCGCGCTTTTCCCCCGGCCGCAACGCCACCCATCGATAGGGGGATGATGTGAACAACCCATCGAACGCGTCAATTCATCCCCGCTATACCACCAATTCAACATGTCCTGGCGACGGCCTGTCAGACCAATCACGACGCCCACGCCGACAGTTGTCCGCAGCCACCGGTGTTCGATCGAACAACCATCGTCGATGCGGGATGGAACGCGGGATAAAACGTTATCCCCACGATTGGCCCCACCTACATACTTCAACTACCTAGTAATACTATAAGTATAATAGTAATTGAAACGCTGCTTCCCGATGCCGTACAGCGAGTCCCCGTGTCATCCGATTCCGTAACCACTAAGCCGATTCTCCGCGCTCTCGCCGGCGAGACGTTGACACCGCCGCCGATCTGGCTGATGCGTCAGGCGGGACGCTACCTGCCCGAGTACCGTCGTGTGCGCGAGCGGGCCGGCGGGTTCCTCGATCTATGTTACAACCCGGCGCTGGCCGCCGAGGTGACGCTACAGCCCATCACGCGCTTCGGCTTCGACGCCGCGATTCTGTTCTCCGATATCCTGATCGTGCCTCATGCGCTGGGCTGCGACGTGCGTTTCGACGAAGGCCATGGTCCCTGTCTCGAGCCTGTGCGCGGGACCGCCGACATCGAGCGTTTGAGCGATGGTATTGGTGACCGCGCGGCGCCGATCTTCGAGACCGTGGCGCGGGTTGCCGATGTGCTGCCGGGCGGCACCGCGCTGATCGGCTTCGCCGGTGCGCCCTGGACGGTGGCGACCTACATGGTCGAGGGCGGCACCAGCCGCGACTTCGCCGCGACCAAGCTGTGGGCATTCAGCGACCCGGACGGGTTTCAGCGGCTGATCGACAAGCTGGTCGCGGCGACGGCCGATTATCTGATTGCCCAGGTCGCGGCCGGCGCCGAGGTGCTGCAGTTATTCGACAGCTGGGCCGGCGCGTTGCCCGAGAGTGGCTTCGAGCGCTGGTGCATCGTGCCGACACGGGACCTCGTGACACGCCTCAAGGCGGCCTGCCCCGAGGTTCCGGTCATCGGGTTCCCACGCGGTGCCGGGCCAATGACGGCGCGTTATGCCGAGGCCACCGGGGTCGACGCCGTCAGCCTCGACAGCGCGGTGCCGGCGGCCTGGGCGGTCGACGCGCTGCAAGCGCGCTGGACGCTGCAGGGCAACCTGGATCCGCTCTACCTGGTCGCCGGCGGTCGCGCGATGACTGAGGCCGCCGCCACGGTCCTCGATGCGCTGGGCCACGGGCCCATGATCTTCAACCTGGGCCACGGCGTGGTGCCGCAGACGCCGCCCGCCCATGTCGCGGCGCTGGTCGAGGCGGTGCGCGCCTGGCGGCCGGACGGGGCGACGCGCTGATGGCCGGCGAGCGCATCGCCGTCGTGCTGTTCAACTTGGGCGGCCCCGACTGCACCGAGGCAATCCAGCCGTTCCTCTGCAACCTGTTCAACGACCCGGCGATCATCGGCGTGCCGCAGCCGTTGCGTTGGCTGCTGGCGACGCTGATCTCACACCGCCGCGCGCCGGTCGCCCAGGCGATTTACAGCCGGATCGGCGGCGCCTCGCCGCTGCTCGAAAACACCCGGGCGCAGGCCGCGGCGCTCACCGCGGCGCTCGACAACGGCGACACCGGTTGGGCCGCACTGCGCGTCTTTACCGCGATGCGCTATTGGCATCCGATGAGCCCCGAGGCGGCCGCCGAGGTCAAGCTGTTCGAGCCCGACGAAATCGTACTTCTGCCGCTCTACCCGCAGTTTTCGACGACCACGACGGCGTCCTCGATCGGCGCTTGGCGCGCCGCGGCGGCAGCCGAGGGCATCGACGCGCCGACCCGCGTCCTGTGCTGCTACCCGACCGAGCCCGACTTCATCGCGGCCCACGCCGGACTGATCCGCCCGGCGCTCGACGAAGCGGCCGCGGACGGCCGTCCGCGACTGCTGTTTTCGGCGCATGGCCTGCCCAAGAAAATTGTCGATCGCGGTGATCCCTACGTCTGGCAGGTCGGGCAGGGCGCCGCCGCGGTCGCAGCAGCGCTCGCCGACAGCCATGCCGATCTCGACTGGCGGGTCTGCTACCAGAGCCGTGTCGGTCCGCTCGAATGGATCGGCCCGTCGATCGAACAGGAATTGGCGCGCGCCGGGCGCGAGCGCGTGCCGGTCGTCGTGACGCCGATCGCCTTCGTCTCCGAACACTCCGAGACACTGGTCGAGCTCGACGTCGAGTATCGCGAGTTCGCCGAGCACAATAAGGTGCCGGGGTATCTGCGCGTCGCCGCGCTGGGCACCAACGCGGCCTTTATCGCCGCACTGGCGGCGCTCGTCCGGCGCGTCCTCGCGGGTGGCGCGGCGCTGTGCTCGCAGGACGGCGGCCGGTTGTGCCCGGCCGAAGCGGCGCGCTGCGCCTTCGCGATGGGGGAGGGCGGCCGATGAGCCAAGACATCTATCTGTGGCTCAAGGCGTTCCACATCATTGCGGTGATCGCGTGGCTGGCCGGGCTGCTCTACCTGCCCCGGCTGTTCGTCTACCACTGCGATGCCGAGCCCGGTTCGAAGCGCTCGGAGATGCTCAAGGTGATGGAGCGTCGGCTGTTGCGCGCGATCATGACGCCGGCGATGATCGGCGCCTTCGTGTTCGGCGCCACGATGTTGATCGAGCCGCGTTTCGAGACGGCGGCGGGCTGGTTCCACGTCAAGCTCGCGTCGGTGCTCGTGCTCGCCGTACTGCACGGCCTGATGGCCCGCTGGCGCAAGGACTTCGCCGCCGACAAGAACACGCGGAGTCAGCGGTTCTACCGCATCGCCAATGAGGCGCCGGCGGTACTGATGGTCGCGATCGTCATCCTGGTTGTTGTAAAACCGTTCTGAAGCCCCATTTATGTTTCGCAGACCCGGTGAATATTCCCGTTTGACTCCGCCGTGCGGTTGCCGCTAGTCTCGCGCAACATTTCTTGAAAACGGCGCAACCGTCTCTGCGTTGCGCACAATCCGAACAAAGTTCACATACGCCGCGAAGCTTCGCGGCGCCCCGCCCTGGCGAAGAAATCTTCGCAGCGCCGATCGAATCCTCATCCCGCCACATTTGCGACGAAAATCTCATGAACCTTCAAGAGCTCAAGCTCAAATCCCCCGAGGACCTCCTGGCCTTTGCCGAGGGTCTCGACGTCGAGAACGCCAGCTCGCTGCGCAAGCAGGACCTGATGTTCACGATCCTGAAACGCCTGGCCGACAATGACACGGCGATCTTCGGTGACGGCGTACTCGAGATCCTGCAAGACGGCTTCGGCTTCCTACGCGCCCCCGAGGCCAACTACCTGGCGGGGCCCGACGACATCTACGTCTCGCCGAGCCAGATCCGGCGCTTTTCGCTGCGCACCGGCGATACCGTCGAGGGCGAGATCCGGTCGCCGCGGGACGGCGAGCGCTACTTCGCGTTGCTCAAGGTCAATACGGTCAATTTCGAGGACCCGGAAGCCGCGCGGCACCGCGTCAACTTCGATAACCTGACGCCGCTCTACCCCGAGGAGAAGCTCAACCTCGAAGTCATAGACCCGTCGTACAAGGACCTCTCGACCCGGGTCATCGAGTTGATCGCGCCGCTCGGCAAGGGCCAGCGCGCGCTGCTGGTGTCGCCGCCGCGCGCCGGCAAGACCATGCTGATGCAGGCCATCGCGCACGCCGTCGCGGCCAACCACCCCAACGTCTTTTTGATCGTGCTCTTGATCGACGAGCGGCCCGAGGAAGTCACCGACATGCAGCGCTCGGTCAAGGGCGAGGTGGTCTCCTCGACCTTCGACGAGCCGGCGACGCGCCACGTCCAGGTCGCCGACATGGTGATCCAGAAGGCCAAGCGTCTGGTCGAGCACAAACGCGACGTGCTGATCCTGCTCGATTCGATCACCCGGCTCGCGCGCGCCTACAACACCGTCGTGCCGTCGTCGGGCAAGGTGCTGACCGGCGGCGTCGACGCCAACGCGCTGCAAAAGCCGAAGCGCTTCTTCGGCGCGGCGCGCAACATCGAGAACGGCGGCTCGCTGACGATCATCTCGACGGCGCTGATCGACACCGGTTCGCGCATGGACGAAGTCATCTTCGAGGAGTTCAAGGGCACCGGCAACTCCGAGATCATCATGGACCGCAAGCTCGCCGACAAGCGCACCTTCCCGGCGCTCGACATCGTCAAGTCGGGCACGCGCAAGGAGGAGCTCTTGGTCGACAAGGGCACGCTCGCCAAGATGTGGGTGCTGCGCCGCATCCTCATGCCGATGGGTCCGGCCGACGCCATGGAGTTCCTGCTCGAAAAGCTCAAGGCGACCAAGAGCAACGAAGAGTTCTTCGAATCGATGAATACCTGATTCAATGTGCGGTCCCCTTTACGCGTCGCGTAAAAAGGACCTGCGCTCAATGGCCGCGCATGTCACTCTTTATCCCACAAGGCCGTTCTTTATCCCACAAGAATTGGCCGAACGGTCGGCGGCCTGCGGTCGCAGGTTGAAATTTAATATAAGCAGTATATGTTTTCAAGACCGATGCCGCTGACTACCTTAAACGTAAGCAGTATACATTAATGATCGGTGCCGCAGACCCGCGGACAATGAAAAATATATACTGCTTACGTTAATTGTTCGGCTGCGTCGCGAGCTTAGGGCAGCAGGACGGTGGCGCCCTTGGTCTTGCGGCCTTCGAGGTCGCAGTGGGCTTGGGCGGTCTCGGCCAGCGGGTAGCGCTGGCCGATGTGGACCTTGACCGTACCGGCGCGGATCATCTCGAAGACACACGCCGAGCCGGCCAGCAGCGCATCGCGCGTCACGGTGTAGTCGCCAAGCGTCGGCCGTGTCAGGTAGAGCGAGCCGTGCTGCGCGAGCAGGCCCGGCCTGAACGGTTCGACCTCGCCAGACGACTGGCCGAAGCTGACCAGCATGCCGCGCCGGCGCAAGGACGCCAGGCTGGCCCGAAAACTATCGCGGCCGACCGAATCGAAGACCACCGGAACGCCTTCGCCGCCGGTCTCGGCGCGCACCCGCGCGGCGACGTCGTCGCGCGGCACGACCAGGGCGATGTCGCAGCCGTGGGCGCGCGCCAGTGCCGCTTTCGCGTCGCTGCTTACCGTGCCGATGACACGGGCGCCGAGCGCCTTGGCCCATTGGCAGGCGATCAGCCCGACGCCGCCGGCCGCGGCATGGAACAAGATGGTGTCGCCGGCGGCGACCGGATAGCAGGCCTCGAGCAGCGCCTGGACGGTCAGCGCCTTGCTCAGCACCGCGGCGGCGGTTTGTGCCTCGATGTCGTCGGGCAGGGGCACCAGGCGGTCGGCCGCTACGACGACCGCCTCGGCATAGGCGCCGGGCGCCTCGGGACAGGCGACCCGGTCGCCGGTCGCGACCTGGTCGACGCCGTCGCCGACCGCCTCGACGGTGCCGGCCGATTCATAGCCCAGCGTCGCCGGCAGATCGATCGGATAGAGCCCGGTGCGCTGATAGGTGTCGAAGAAGTTGAGGCCGACCGCCTCGTTGCGCACCAGGACCTCGCCCGGCCCCGGCGCGGCGAGCGGCATGTCCTCGACCGCGAGCACCTCTGGGCCGCCGTGGGCGTGGACGCGGATGGTCGTAACCATGACCGGGCGCTCGCTTAGGGCAGCAGGACCGTCGAGCCGGTCGTCTTGCGCGCCTCGAGGTCGCGGTGCGCCTGGGCCGCCTCGGCGAGCGGGTAGGTCTGGTTGATCTCGATCTTGACCGCGCCCGAGCCGACGACGTCAAACAACGCCCGGGCGCTGGCCACCAATTCGTCGCGCGTGGCGTTGTAAACCATCAACGACGGCCGCGTGACGTAGAGGCAACCCTTGGCCGCCAGCACCTGCAAATCGAGCGGCGGCACCGGCCCCGACGCGGCGCCGAACAACGCCATCAGCCCGCGCGGCGCCAGACACTCGAGCGAGCGGTCGAAGGTGTCCGCACCGATCGAATCGTAGACCACGGGCACGCCGGCGCCGCCGGTGATCTCCTTGACGCGGGCGACGAAGTCCTCGTCGCGCGTGACGATCGGGTGGTCGCAGCCGTGCGCGGCGGCGAGCGCCGCCTTCTCGGGCGTGCCGACGGTGCCGATCACCGTGGCGCCGAGCGCCTTGGCCCATTGGCAGGCGATCGTCCCGACGCCGCCCGCCGCGGCGTGGAACAGGATGGTGTCGCCGGGCTTGACCGCATAGGTGCGGCGCAGCAGGTACTCGGCGGTCATGCCCTTGAGCATCATCGCTGCGGCGCTGCGGTCTTCGATGCCGTCGGGCAGCTTGACCACCTTATCGGCCGCGATGACGCGCTCCTCGGCATAGGCGCCGAGCGGCGGCGTCGCATAGGCGACCCGGTCGCCCTCGGCGATATCGTCGACGTCCGGGCCGATCGCCTCGACGACGCCCGCGGCCTCGAGCCCAAGTGTGACCGGCAGGTCGGGCAGGGGGTAGAGGCCGGAACGATGGTAGACGTCGATGAAGTTGAGACCGACGGCGGCGTGGCGGACGCGGATCTCGCAATCGCCCGGCGCGCCGAGTGCGACGTCCTCCCAGACCATCTCGTCCGCGCCGCCCTGGCGGTGGATGCGAATCGCCTTGACCATGATCGTGTGTCTCCTCAGCCGATATGCTCTTCGAAGAAATCCGAGGTGCGCTGGTTGGCCATATCGGCCGCCGCCTCGTCGTAGTGCTCGCCGCCGATGCGCGCGAAGGCGTGGTCGCAACCCGGGTAGCTGTGCAGCGTGACCAGCGCGTTGCCGCCCAGCGCGTCCGCGATCGCGGCCTGCGCCTCCTTGGGCACGAAGCCGTCCTCTTCGGCGATGTGCAGCATCAGCGGCTTCGCGATGTAGTCGGCCTCGTCGGTCTCACCCTCGATGCCGACGCCGTAGTAGCCGACCGAGGCGTCGACGCCGGAGCGCGCCGCCATCAAATAGGCGAGCTTGCCGCCCAGGCAGTAGCCGACGCAGCCGACTTGACCCGAGCAGCCCTCGGCGGTGCGCAGATGGTCGAGCGCGACCTTGGCGTCCTCGATGCCCTGGTCGACGTCGAAGCCCTGGAACAGCTCGAAGGCGCGCGCCCATTCCTCCTCGGTCCGGTCGGTGATCTGGATGCCTGGTTCCTGGCGCCAGAAGAGGTCGGGCACGATGGCGAAATAACCCTTGAGCGCCAGGATGTCGGCGATGTCGCGCATGACGTGGTTGACGCCGAAGATCTCCTGCAGGACGACGATGCCGGGGCCGCTCCCTGAGTCGGGCTTGGAGAGATAGGCCGTGAAGCTGCCGCCGTCGGCGGCGGTCAGGCCGATGTCGGTTCCGCTCATGATGTCGTCCTCCCTTGGGTCGTTTCGGGCACTCTAGCCCGTTGCCAGGGCCGAGTCACGACGGCCTCAAGCGGCTTGCGCGGCGAGCGCCCTGCGCAGCGCGTCGGGCTCGGTTATCGGCAGTGAGCAGGTCTGCCCGACGCAGACATAGGCCGTCGCGGCGCCGTCCTTCTGGCCCTTGCCGGCGGCCGGATGGCCATCGGGCAGCGCGGCGTCTGGCGCGACCCGGCTCAGCACCCGGTTGGGCGCGACGGTCTCGACGGCGGCGCGGTTGAGCGCGCGCATGTCGTCGGCCGCCGCGTCGCCGACCAACACCACCTGGGTCGTCGCGCGCAAAATCTCGCTGGCGTTGAGCAGCGTGCACAGGGAATAGAGGTTACGTGAGAGATCGGCCGAGAAGGCGGCGACGGTAGCCTCGGCGCGCTCGCGGTAGCGCGCCTCGGCGGTCAGTGCGTGGAGCCGGGCGAGCACGCCGACCATGGTGCCGTTGCCAGACGGGATCGCCGAATCGGCCGCCGTCTTGGTGCGCGTGATGAGCCGCTCGGCGTCGGCCGCGGTGTAATAATAGCCGCCGGCGTCGTCGTCCCAATACTGCGCGTCGGCGGTGGCGACCCAGGCCGCGGCACGGGCCAGATAGCCGGCGTCGCCGGTCGCCTCGTGAAGCGCCAGCGCGGCGCGCGCCATGTTGGCGTAATCGTCGAGCACCGCGGCGCCGCGGACCGCGCCGGCGCGATAGCTGTGGCCGAGCCGGTCGCCGTCGCCGAGCCGGTCGCGGACGATGTCGAAGGCCGCGGCGGCGGCGGTGATCCAGTCGGCCCGCTCGAAGGTCGCGCCGGCGGTGGCCAGCGCCGCGATCATCAACCCGTTCCAGTCGGCCAGCACCTTGTCGTCGCGCTCGGGCGGCACGCGCCCGGCGCGCGTCTCGAGCAGGACAGCGCGGCTGGCGGCGAGCGCGGGTTCGTCGACCATTTCGTCGTCGGCCACGGGCACGAGCCGGTTGAGGATGTTGGTGTCTTCCCAATTGCCTTGCACCGTGACGTCGTAGATCGCCTTGAAGGCGTCGGCCCGGGCGCCCAGCAGCGCGTCGATCTCGGCCGCCGACCAGGTATAGTACTTGCCCTCGACGCCCTCGGAATCGGCATCGAAGGCGCTGGCGAAGCCGCCCTCGGGCGCGATCATGTCGCGCATCAGCCAGTCGACCGTCTCGGCGATGCGCGTCGCGAACAGGGCGTCGCGGCTATCTTGCCACGCCCAGGTCAAAAGCTCGATCAGCTGGGCGTTGTCGTAGAGCATCTTCTCGAAATGCGGCGCCAGCCAACGCTCGTCGACGGTGTAGCGCGCGAAGCCGCCGCCCAGGTGGTCGTAGATGCCGCCCTGGCAGATCTTGCCGAGCGTCAGCATGACGGCGTCCTTGAACGCCTGATCGCCGTTTCGGCAATAGGCGCGCCACAACAGCTCGAGCGCCGAGGCCTGGGGAAATTTGGGCGCGCCGCCCAAGCCACCGTGCACCGGATCGACCTCGCGCAGCAGGTGCTGGGCGGCGCGGTCGTTGATCTCGATCGGGATCTCGTCGCCGGCCGGGCGCACCGACAACGACGCCAGCGCCTCGGCGATCGCCGCGCGGTTCTTCTCGATCTTCTCGGGCTCGCGCGTGAAGACGTCGTGGATCGAGCGCACCACGTCGCGGAAGCCGGGTCGGCCGTAGTGCGCGGTCGGCGGGAAGTAGGTGCCGCCCCAGAACGGCTCGCCGGCCGGCGTCAGGAACATGGTCAGCGGCCAGCCGCCCTGCTGGCCCAAGAGCGCCAGCGCCGATTGATAGATCGTGTCGAGATCGGGGCGCTCCTCGCGGTCGACCTTGATCGGCACGGTGAGCGCGTTGATCAGCGCCGCGGTCTCGGCGTCCTCGAAGCTCTCATGCGCCATGACATGGCACCAGTGGCACGCCGAATAGCCGACCGACAAGAGGATCGGCTTGTTCTCGCGCTCGGCCTGGTCGAACGCGGCGTCGTCCCACGGTTGCCAGTGCACCGGGTTGTCGCGGTGCTGCAAAAGATAGGGACTGGTCTCCTGATCGAGTCGGTTGCGGGACATGGCGCGGCGATCCGGTGTTTGGCGTTGCGGTCGGGCGTTGCGGTCGGGCGTTGTCGTCGGACCGCGCTTGACCGAGCCCGGAATTCTCGCCATGGACAGGTGCGGCACGGCGGATATCGGATGACAGGCTAGGAAAAGCGCGCGGGCCACGATGCTGTCGCATCGGGCAAGCGCTTTGACGCCGCCTGTCGTCCGATATCCGCCGCCCTCCGGGTCGCGCCGGGCGGGCCGCCCGCGGCGTCGAAGGCCTTGCGCGTAGCCCAGGCTACGCTCGGCGGCCTTCTCCTGGCGGATCGGACCCCGCCCGGCACGATGACGCGCCTGTCCATGGCGAGAAATCCGGGCTAGGTTCGTCAAGTAATGTATGCGGCCCAGCCCGGCAAGGGTGTCGGCGTCAGGCGGCGGCGAGGGAAGGGATCGAAATGAAAGTCAATATCAAGATCGACTGCTCACCCGAGGAGGCGCGCAGCTTTTTCGGGCTGCCCGACGTCGGCCCGTTGCAGGCGCGGTTCGTCGAGGAGATGCACGCGCGCATGGGCGAGGCGATGGCGGGCATGGACCCGGAGGCGCTGGTCAAGAACTGGATGGAACAGGGCATGACGGGCTTCGAGCAATGGCAGAAGGCATGGCTCGACGCCGGCGGCAAGGGCAAGACATGAGCGGTCATCCGGCCGACCCGGCGCCGTTCTACTCGACCCATGTCTTCTGCTGCATCAACGAGCGGCCCGACATCCATCCGCGCGGCTGCTGCAGCGCCAAGGGTTCGGTCAAGCTGCGCGACTACATGAAGCGCCGGGCGCGCGACCTCGGCATCGAGGGCGTCCGCATCAACAACTCGGGCTGCCTCGATCGCTGCGAGCTCGGCCCGTCGATGGTGATCTACCCGGAGGGCGTCTGGTATTGCTACGCCAACCAGGACGATGTCGACGAGATCCTGCAGACCCACCTGATCGACGGCGGCCGCGTCGAGCGCCTGATGATGCAGCCCGACGATACCGAGCCGCGCCGCTGACGCAGAGCCGATGACGATCTTCGCCACGGCGACGGCGGCCGGCCGCGCCGGTCTCGCCGTGGTCCGGGTGTCCGGGCCCGGGGCGGCGGACGCGCTCGCCGCGCTGGCCGGCGAGACGCCGCCGCCGCGCCGCGCCGTGCGCCGCCGGCTCCGCCATCCGGTGAGCGGCGACGCACTCGACGACGCGTTGGTGCTGTGGTTCCGAGGCCCGGCGAGCTTCACCGGCGAGGACGTCGCCGAATTTCACCTGCATGGCGGCCGGGCGGTGGCCGCCGCGGTGCTCGATGCGCTCGCCACACTGCCCGGCTTGCGCCCGGCCGAGGCCGGTGAGTTCACCCGACGCGCCTTCGACAACGGCAAGCTGGATCTGACGGCCGTCGAGGGCCTCGCCGACCTGGTCGCCGCCGAGACCGAGGCGCAGCGGCGCCAGGCGCTGCGTCAGCTCGACGGCGAACTGGGCCGGCTCTACGACGGCTGGCGCGCCCGGCTGCTCGGCGCGCTGGCCCATGTCGAGGCCGCTATCGACTTCCCCGACGAAGACTTGCCGCCATCGATCGCCGACGAAGTAAAACACAATATGTTGTGTATTTTGGACAGTCTAACACAACACCTAGATGACACACGTCGAGGCGAACGCCTCCGCGACGGCGTCTTCGTCGCCATCCTCGGCGCTCCCAACGTCGGCAAGTCGAGCCTCCTGAACCGTCTCGCGCGGCGCGACGCGGCGATCGTCGCGCACGAGAGCGGCACGACGCGCGACGTCATCGAGGTCCAGATGGACCTCGGCGGTTATCCGGCGACGCTGGCCGACACGGCCGGCCTGCGCGACACCGCCGACGCGGTCGAGAGCGAGGGCGTGCGCCGGGCGCTGGCGCGCGCGGCCGACGCCGACCTCAAGCTCGCCGTGATCGACGCCGCCGCCTGGCCCGCCATCGACGCGCGCACCCGCGCGCTGATCGACGACGACACGTTGGTCGTCGTCAACAAGACCGACCTCGTCGCCGTGGGCGCCGACGCGACGCTCGACGGCCGGCCGCCGTGGCCGATCTCGTGCCTCACCGGCGACGGCGTCGAGGCGCTGATGGCCGGCCTCGCGGCGGCGATCGAGGCGCGCTATGCGCCCGGCGCGGCGCCCGCGCTGACCCGGGTGCGCCACCGCGCCGCGCTCGAGGACTGCGCCGCCGCGCTGGCGCGCTGCCGCGCCGCGCCGGCGCCCGAGCTCGCCGCCGAGGACCTGCGCCTCGCGGTGCGCGCGCTCGGCCGCATCACCGGCCGCGTCGACGTCGAAGACCTCCTCGACGTGATCTTCGCCGAGTTCTGCATCGGCAAGTGACGTTTCACGTGAATCTTGGCCTCTGGCGGCGGCGCTGAAAGATACCGGCGGGAATGTGTGAACGGGAGAGTCAGCCGGTCTGTGCGGCCGGGAAGGACACTTCAGGCCGGTATGGCGCGCATTGCCTCGGCATGACGGCGTTGCTTGGTCAGTTCGCGGTCGATCCAGTTGAAAAGGCGCGGCAGGAAGATGGTCTCGGTAATCACGTCGGAGATGAGGTCGTGCGGGTTGTAGGATTTCTCGGCACCCGCCTGCATGAGCGACACCGCCTCCTTGCGGACGTAGTAGGCCGTCTTCTCCTGCCTGTCGGCGCGATAGACGATGACGGCGCGGCCGTTGCTGTTGGTGTAGACTTCGCTGTCGGAAACCCGGACTTCCACGAGGGAGTCCAAGGCGTGGGCATCGATGAAGAGTGCCTGGATCGCCTGCCCGAAGCTGTCAGCGCTTGCGAAGGAAGCGCCAGTGCCGCCGACCGGGCGAAGCCCTTTGAGGAATTTGGCGGTCAGGCCGGCGTAGCCCGGCCGAGCCGCGACGATCGACAGGATGCCGGAGACGATCTCGTCCGGCGAGAGGTCATCGGCATTCTTGCCCCGGCTCTTCGGCAGAAGGCCGAAATCCCGGAGCTTCTGAAACCGTTGTACCATCTCGGCCTCGCTGCGCTTCGCGGCGCCGCCAACTAGTCCCTCTAAACGCTTTGCAATCATCGGGTGTTCCACTGATCGATTGGGCTGACAATACCAATATAGTTTTTGAATTGGAAAGTTCAAGTGGAAAAATGAATTCGTGGTGTGCATCGCCTCGGCGCACTTTTTCAAGGCGGAGTCGAGGACCTCTTGGACGTCATCTTCGCCGAGTTCTGCATCGGCAAGTAACGTTTCACGTGAAACGCCCTATGGGCGGCTTTGACAGCGGCGGAACCCGTCACTAGATTGCGCGCCATGAAGCGTTACGACGTCATCGTCATCGGCGGTGGGCACGCCGGCTGCGAGGCCGCGGCGGCCGCGGCGCGCCTCGGCGCGCGCACGGCGCTGGTCACCCACAAGCGGGCGACGATCGGCGAGATGTCGTGCAACCCGGCAATCGGCGGCCTCGCCAAGGGCACTCTGGTGCGCGAGATCGATGCGCTCGACGGGCTGATGGGCCGGGTCATCGACCAGGCCGGCATCCAGTACCGCATGCTCAACCTGTCGAAGGGTCCGGCGGTGCGCGGGCCGCGCGCCCAGGCCGACCGCAAACTTTACCGCGAGGCCATGCAGGCGGCGCTTGCCGAGGTCGCCGGCCTCGACATCCACGCCGCGGCGGTCGAGGACCTGGCCGTGGACCGCGCCGGGCGCGTCGCCGGCGTGATCACCGCCGGCGATACGACCATCGCCGGCGCATCCGTCGTGCTGACCACCGGCACCTTCCTCGGCGGGCTGATCCACATCGGCGACGAGACGTTCGCCGCCGGACGCGTCGGCGACGCGCCGGCGATCGGCTTGGCCCGGACGCTGCGCCGCGCGGGTTTCGCCATGGGCCGGCTCAAGACCGGCACGCCGCCGCGCCTCGCCCGCGACAGCATCGACTGGGCCAGCCTACAAGTGCAGCCGGGCGACGACCCGCCGGTGCCGTTCTCCTACCTCACCGAGCGCATCACGCTGCGCCAGGTTCCCTGTCACATCACGGCGACAACGCCGGCCGGTCACGCGATCATCCGCGCCAACCTGCACCGCGCGCCGATCTATTCGGGCCAGATCGACGGTACCGGGCCGCGCTACTGCCCGTCGATCGAGGACAAGGTGGTGCGCTTCGCGGCGCGCGACCGCCACCAGATCTTCCTCGAGCCCGAGGGGCTCGACGACGACACGATCTACCCGAACGGCCTCTCGACCTCGCTGCCGCGCAGCGTTCAGGCCGAATTGCTGGCGACCATCCCGGGCCTCGAGCACGCCGAGATGACGCGCCCCGGCTATGCCATCGAATACGATTTCGTCGATCCGCGCGAGCTGCGCCCGACGCTCGAGACGCGCCGCGTGCCGGGCCTCTACCTGGCCGGTCAGATCAACGGCACCACGGGTTACGAGGAAGCCGCGGGCCAAGGCTTGATCGCCGGGCTCAACGCGGCGCTCGCCGTGGCCGGCACGGCGCCCTTCACGCTCGACCGCGCCGAGGCCTTCATCGGCGTCATGATCGACGACCTGGTGACCCGCGGCACGGTCGAGCCTTACCGTATGTTCACCTCGCGCGCCGAGTACCGGCTCAGCTTACGCGCCGACAACGCCGATTTGCGGCTGACCGGGCGCGGCGTCGCACTCGGCTGCGTGTCGGACCGGCGCCGTGCGGCGGTCGCGCGCAAGGCGGCGGCGCTCGAGGCGGCGCGACGGACCGTCCGGGCACGGACCATCACGCCGAGCGCGGCGCGCCGCGCCGGCCTCACCGTCAATCTCGACGGCGTCGCGCGCAGCGCCCACGACCTGCTCGCCTATCCGGGTGTCGACGTCGCGCGACTCACGGCGATTTGGCCCGAGCTCGGCGCCCTGCCCGCCGCGGTCGCCGAGCAGCTCGAAATCGAGGCGCGCTACGCCGCTTATCTCGGGCGCCAGGAGGCCGATATCCGCGCTTTTCGCCGCGACGAGACCCTGGCGCTGCCCGAGGCGCTCGATTACCGCGCGGTCGGCAGCCTGTCGAACGAGGTCTACGAGAAGCTCGCCGCCGCGCGCCCCGCGACGCTGGGCGCCGCGTCGCGCATCCCGGGCGTCACGCCGGCGGCGCTGACCGCGCTGTTGCGCTACGTGCAGCGCGGCGAGAGCCGCCGCTCCGCTTGAGCCCCGCCGCGCCCTTCGGCCGCGAGGACTTCCACCACGCGACCGGTGTTTCACGTGAAACACTCGACCGCCTCGACGCCTACGTCGCCCTGCTGACCAAGTGGCAGCGGCGCATCAACCTGATCGCGCCGGCCAGCCTCGGCGACGTCTGGCGGCGCCACCTACTCGATTCGGCGCAGCTCGCCGAATATCTGCCCGCCGCGCCGGCACGCCTAGTCGATCTGGGCAGCGGCGCGGGGTTTCCCGGCCTCGTGCTGGCGATCATCACGGGCCACGACGTCGAACTGATCGAGAGTGACGGCCGTAAATGCGCTTTTCTCACGGCGGCGGCCGCGGAAACCGGCGCAGAGGTCACGATTCACGAGGCGCGTATCGAATCGATGCCGCAGGGCCCGGCCGACGTCATCACCGCGCGCGCTTGCGCGCCGCTGAGCCGCTTGCTCGGCTATGCCGAACGCTTCAAAGGGCCCGATACGGTCTGCCTGTTCCAGAAAGGCGCGCGCGTCGATGAGGAATTGACCGAAGCGGCGAAAAGCTGGATGATGGATTTCCGGCGTTATCCCAGCCAAACCGACCCTCAGGGAACGCTTTTGTCAGTCCGTGACTTCGCCCGTGCCGCCCGCCGCTAGCCCCGCGTTTGATGGCGATCGGCAGCCTGAAGCGCGCCGACGCCCACGAATCGTGGCGATCGCCAACCAAAAGGGCGGTGTCGGCAAGACGACGACCGCGATCAACCTGGGTACCGCGCTGGCGGCCGCGCATAAACGCGTGCTGATCCTCGATATCGACCCCCAGGGCAATGCCAGCACGGGCTTCGGCATCGACGTCGCCGACCGCGTGCCGGGCGCCTACGAAATGATCATGGGCGAGGCGACGCTCGGCGACGCGACGCGGCCCACCATGGTGCCCGGGCTCTCGATCGTGCCGTCGGTCGTCGATCTGTCGGGCGCCGAAGTCGAATTGGCCGCGATAACGCGCCGCGAATACCAGCTGCGCGCCGCGCTGGCCGAGCGCGTCGGCGACTACGACTACCTGCTGATCGACTGCCCGCCGGCGCTCGGCCTGTTGACCGTCAACGCGCTGGTCGCCGCCGACGCCCTGATGATACCGCTGCAGTGCGAATTCTTCGCGCTCGAGGGATTGAGCCTTCTGTTGCGCACCGTGCAGCGCGTGCACCGCCATCTCAACCCGACGCTCGAGATGCTCGGCGTCGTCCTCACCATGTATGACAAGCGGAACAATTTGTCGGCCCAGGTGGCCCAGGACGTGCGCGCCTTCCTGGGCGATAAGGTCTATGAAACCGTGATACCGCGCAATGTCCGGGTGTCCGAGGCGCCGTCCCACGGGCGCCCCGTCCTTTTGTATGACATGACGTGCGCCGGCGCGCAGGCGTACATCCATTTGGCCAGCGAGGTGCTGCGCCGCGAAGGCGCCGCGCCCGCGACGTGAAGGAGGCTTCGATGAGCGATATCTCGGACGACGGCGGCAAGCGCCGCGGTCTCGCCAAGGGTCTCTCGGCGCTGCTCGGCGACGTCGGCACGGCGGTGCTCGACGCGCCCGACGATCGCGCGCCGCAATCGGTGCCGGTCGAATATCTGCGTCCGGGGCGCTATCAACCGCGGCGTCGCTTCGACGACGACGATCTCGCGGAACTCGCCGCCTCGATACGCGCGGTCGGCGTGTTGCAACCGCTCGTCGTGCGGCGCGACGCCGCCGCGCCGGGGAATTACGAAATCGTCACCGGCGAGCGGCGCTGGCGCGCCGCACAGCGCGCGAAACTCCACGACGTGCCGGTCATCGTGCGCGATTTCTCGGATCGCGAGGCGCTCGAGGCGGCGATGATCGAGAACGTCCAGCGCGAGAATTTGACCGCGCTCGAGGAGGCCGAGGGTTACCAGCGCCTGGCCGAGGAGTTTTCGCACACTCAGGACGCCCTGGCGCGCGCCGTCGGCAAGAGCCGCAGTCACGTCGCCAACACGGTGCGGCTCTTGGGCCTGCCCGACGCGGTCAAGGCGATGCTCGACGACGGCCGGCTCAGCGCCGGCCACGGCCGCGCGCTGCTCGGTGCACCCGACCCGGCGGCTTTGGCGGTGGAAGTCGCGTCCAAGGGGCTCAACGTGCGCCAGACCGAACGCCTGGTGCGCCGCGCCGCAAAGGGACCGCGCCAACGCCGGGCGTCGGTCGATGCCGACGACCCCAACACCCGTGCGCTCGAGCGCAGCCTGTCGGACCGCCTGGGCCTCGCGGTCACCATCAAGCACCGCGACCCGGGCGGCAGCGTCGAAATCCGGTACAAATCCCTGGAACAGCTCGACGACGTCATCCGCCGCCTCGGCGGCGCGTCAATCTGAATTGAGGCCGGTCTATCGCCATTGCATGAGTCGATCGACCCGAATCGATCGGATTATGCCAGCCTGCGCCAATCTAATTGGGACAAGAGGGAGGCCGCCGACCGTTCGGCCAGTCTTGAATCCATAGCCAGTCTTGATTCCACAAGGGTGTCATGCGCGGCGATTGAGCGCAGGTCGGCTTTGCGAGGCAAAGGTGACCGAAAAAAACTATCTTGCGGCGGCGCGCGCGACCCGCATCAGGGCGCGGGAACAGACCGCTTCGGCCGGATTTCCCGTCGTCTTGCACTCGATTTCGGCTTCCAGCGTAATCGCCATCGCCGTTGCGAGCCGCCGTGCCGGCCAGCGGCCGATCTGGCGGCGCATGGCTTCGGCGACGCGGAAATGGACCGGCGGCCGGATCGATTTGATCGCCGCGTCGGCGCCCTGCCCGCCGGCGACCCGCCCGGCGACCCGGTGCAGGCGCTGCAGATGCCGCGCCATGGCGCGCAGCACGGCGATTGGCGCGGCGCCGTCGAGGTAGGCACGTGCCAAATCGCGTTCGAGGCGCGCCAGGTCGCCGCCCGCCGCGGCCAGCGCGACGCCATCGAGGGTAACCTGGCCGCTGTCGCCGACGGCGGCCTCGACATGCGCTTCCGTGATGTGCCGCTCGTCGCCCATATAGGTCACCAGCTTGTCGAGTTCGGCGCGGGTCGCCGCCCGGTCGTTGCCCAGGCTGGCGCCGAGGTAGTCGCGCGCGCCGGGTGCGATGGTGAAGCCGCCGGCGGCCAGTGCCTCCTCGACGACGCGCTCCAGGTCGCGCCCCTCGTCGGCATAGCAGGGCAGCGCTGCGGCGTTGTCGGCGTCCTCGAAAAGGCGCCTGAGGCGCGAGCGCGGGCGCAGCTCGCCGGCCTCGACGACGACCAAAGCCTCACCCATGGGTGTGTCTAAAAATCGTTTAAAAACATCGGTTTCCGGGTCACCAGCCGCGCGCAGGCGGACCACCCGGCGGCCGCCGGTGAAGGACAACTCGGCGGCCTCATCGACAAGCCGCGCCGGATCCTCCTTTAGCATTGCCGGCTCGAGCTCGGTGACACGGAACGGGTCGTCGAGCTGTTCGACGACATGGCGCGCCAGCGCGTCGGCGCGCTCGCGCACGAGGCCCGCGTTCGGGCCGTAGAGCAGGATCGCGCGCGCCGCCGGGTCGGGCTGGCGGATGAAACCGTCGATCCGTGCGCCAGACAGCTTCACGCCCGTCGCCGCCTCAACTCGCCGTGCGTCTGCGCGTGAAAAAGACGCCGAGCAACGTGACGATCTCCTGGGCGGTGGCGCGCGCGACGCGGTCGGTCGTGCCGTCGCGCGCCGCAAGCGTCGCGAATTCCGAGTTGACCGCGTTGTAGCCGCCGACCGCGCGCGTCTTGTCGCGGTAGATCACCTTGCCGCTGGCGATTTCGAGGAGCCAAACCTCGACGGTCAGGCGGAGGCTGAAACGCGTGATCGAATCGTCGTCCTGGATCGCCAGCTGGACCTCGGTGAGCCGTGTCGTGTAGCTCAGCCTGTAGCGCACAACACTGGGCTCGCCGCGCGGCGACATGCGTTCGATGATTTCGTTGCGCACCAGCTGGCCGAGGCGATCGCGCGGCGGATCGACGCGGATGGTGCCCATCTCGGCCCGGGTAGCGCGGCCCGGGCCGCCGTACATCGGTTGAAAACCGCAGCCGGCGAGCGTCGTGGCGGGCAACAGCGCCAAGCCCAGCGCCTGTCGCCTAGACCACGACATTGACGATGCGGTTGGCTACGACGATGACGCGGCGCACCGGTTTATCGCCGATGGCACGGGCCACGCCTGAATCGGCGAGTGCGGCCGCCTCGGCCGCCGTGTCGTCGATATCGCGGTCGAGTTCGAGCGTCGCGCGCAGCTTGCCGTTGACCTGGACCGCGACGGTCACCGTGTCTTCGACCAGCAACGCCGGCTCGGCGACCGGCCAGGGCGTGTCGGCGAGCAGCGTCTCGTGGCCCAGCGCGCGCCACATCTGCTCGGCGATATGTGGCGTCATCGGGCCGATCAGGCGAACCACCGATTCGATCCCCTCGCGCAGCACCCAGGCGACGTCGGCGCCCGCTTCCTCGATCGCCGCCAGCGTGTTGGTCAACTCGCGCACGCGCGCGACGGCCCGGTTGAAGCGGAACTTGTCGAGGTCGTCGGTCGTCGCGGCGATCGTCTTGTGGATCGCGCGCCGCGTGCGCTCGGCGGTCGCGCCGAGCCGATGGGGCAGCGCGGCGCCCGGCGCGGCAATCTCCTGCGCCGGTTCGTCGACCATGCGCCATAGGCGGTTGAGATAGCGCCAGGCGCCCTCGGCGCCGGCGTCGGTCCATTCGAGGTCGCGCTCGGGCGGGCTGTCAGACAGCATGAACAGACGCGCCGTGTCGGCGCCGTAGGCATCCACGATCGCATCGAGTCCGATCACGTTCTTGCGCGATTTGCTCATCTTCTCCGAGCGGCCGACGGTGACCGGCGCGCCGCTTTCTACGGTCACGAACGACGATTCGTCGATGCGCCGCACTTCTGCCGGGAAGAGCCAGTTGCCGGCCGTGTCACGGTAGGTCTCGTGGCACACCATGCCCTGGGTCATAAGGCCCGCGAAGGGCTCGTCGAAATCGAGGTAACCGCAGCGGCGAAGCGCGCGTGTGAAGAAACGTGAGTACAGGAGATGCAGGATGGCGTGCTCGATGCCGCCGATGTACTGGTCGACCGGCAGCCAATAGGCGACCGCGGCCGCATCGAGCGGATCGTCCGAGTTGGCGCAGGCGAAGCGGGCGAAATACCACGACGATTCGAAGAAGGTGTCGAAGGTGTCGGTGTCGCGCTGGGCCGTGCCGCCGCAGTTTGGGCAGTCGACGTGGCGCCACGTCGGGTGGCGGTCGAGCGGATTGCCCGGCGTCTCGAGGTCGACGTCCTCGGGCAGCGTCACCGGCAGCTGGTCCGCGGGCACCGGCACAATGCCGCAGGTATTGCAGTGGATCACTGGGATCGGGCAGCCCCAGTAGCGCTGGCGCGAGACGCCCCAGTCACGCAGCCGGTAGGTGATCGTGCGTGCGCCATTGCCGGCCGCTGCCATGCGCCGGGCAATTTCTTCCTTGGCGTCGGCGACGGTCAGGCCGTCGATAAACCCTGAGTTGATCATCTTGCCGTCGCCCGTATAGGCTTGGTCGCGCGCCACCATCGCCGCGGTGTCGATGTCGGCACCCGCGACCACTGGGAACACCGGCAGGCCGTACTTGCGCGAGAAGTCGAGATCGCGCTGGTCGTGGCCCGGGCAGCCGAAGATCGCGCCGGTGCCGTATTCCATGAGCACGAAGTTGGCGACGAAGACCGGCAGCGTGGCGCCCTCGATGAACGGGTGGCGCACCGCGAGGCCGGTGTCGTGACCCCGCTTCTCGGCGCGCTCGATCGCCTCCTCGCTGGTGCCCATGCTGTTGCACTCGACGATGAACGCGGCCAGCGCCGGGTCATCGCCCGCGAGTTCCTCGGCCAGCGGGTGGTTCGGCGAAACCGCGCAGAACGTGGCGCCGAAAATCGTATCGTGGCGCGTCGTGAAGACTTCGAGCCGGGCGTCGCGGCCGACCATCTCGAAGAACATGCGCAGGCCTTCCGAGCGGCCGATCCAGCGCTCCTGCATCAGACGCACGCGATCGGGCCAGCGCGTCAAACCGTCGAGCGCCTCCAGGAGTTCGTCGGCGAAATCCGTGATGCGCAGCATCCACTGGGCGCGTTTGCGCTTTTCGACGACCGCGCCCGAGCGCCAACCGCGGCCGTCGATGACTTGCTCGTTGGCCAGCACGGTTCGGTCGACCGGATCCCAGTTGACCCAGGATTCCTTGCGATAGGCGAGCCCCTCGGCGAGGAAGTCGAGGAACATCTTCTGCTCGTGTCGGTAGTAAGATACATCACACGTGGTCAGCTCGCGCGACCAGTCGTAGCTCAGCCCCATCGACTGCATCTCGTGCTTCATCACGCCGACGTTCTGCCGCGTCCACGCCGCCGGGTGCACCTTGTTCTCGATCGCCGCGTTCTCGGCCGGCAAGCCGAAGGCGTCCCAGCCCATCGGGTGCAGCACGTTGAAGCCCCGCGCGCGCATGTAACGGGCGACCACGTCGCCGAGCGTATAATTGCGCACGTGGCCGACGTGGATGCGGCCCGACGGATAGGGGAACATTTCAAGAACATAATAGGGTTCGCGGTCGGCGTCCTCGGTGACGCGGAAGGTGCCGCGCTCCTCCCAGGTGCGCTGCCATTCGACTTCGACCTGTTTCGCGTTGTAGCGCGCCATTCTCTACGCCGTGCTCGTCCGGAGCTGTTGAAAGCTGCCCGGCGACGCCTGAAATACCAAGGAGCAGTGATAAAGACCCATAGAGACGGCTTGCCGTGGTTTTCGGCTAGGCGCGCCCGTCGCGGCGATGCAGCGCATCGCAAGGCGGGCGCAACGACGTCCGAGAGCCTCGGCAAGCCGCCCTTCGGGTCGCGGCCGCTTATCGCCGGAGGGCGCCAGGTTGCCTAGCCGATGCGCTGCATCGCCTGCGGCTCCCTTCCTACCCGGCGAAAAGCGGACGCGATCTCTATGGGCCTTTATCACTGTTCCTTGGTATATGGCGTGACCGGGCGGGACGTGAATCCTAGCATGGCTCGCACCGCCTTTCCAGCGGTCACGCGGCCCGGCGACCATGCTCATGACGCTTCGGCGAGCGCGTCCTTGAGCGGGCCCAGATGGTGCTCGTAATGACGCCAGCGCCCGACCGAGCGATTGTAGATCGGCTGGCGCACCTGATCGTAGCTCGCCGTGTTGACGACCCGCCCCGATTCGTGAAAGCGCAAGCATTGCGGGTCCCACTCGAGGCCGATGAAATCGATCAACTCGCGGCTCTTGCCTTCCAGGTCGGCGACCAAATCCTCGTAGACGATATCCATGATCGGCAGACCCAGCACCACGCGCCAGTGGTCCATCAAGCGCCGATAATCGTTGAAATAGGCGCCCAGGTGGCCGAGATCGTTGGACTGCAGGTTGCCGCGCGTGAAGTTCTGCATATAGTTGGACAGGCAGGTGTCGAGCGGGTCACGCACGCAATGGACGATCCGCGCGCCGGCGAAAAGCTGATTGATGAAGCCGAGACGCAGGAAGTTGTTCGGCATCTTGTCGGTCACGCGCGCCGCGTCACCGCCCAGCGCGTTGAGCCTGACGAGTTGGTTGCCCGCGATCCTATCGAGATCGGCCTCGCCGAGCTCGCCGAGGCATTCGGGAAGCCGGTCATTCTTGCCCAGGCCGCCGGCGTGGTGACGCGCCGCGGCGCCGATATGCTCGAGCTCACCGCCGCCGAACACCTGTCCATGACTGGCGATGATCTGTTCGGTCAGCGTCGTGCCCGAGCGCGGCATGCCGATGATGAACACGGGCAGCGCCGCGCGATTCGAGGCGCGCGGCATGCCGGCGATTCGCTCGGCGTCGTAGAACGCGATCGTGCGGTCGACGAGGTCGGTGAATTTTACTGGCTGGTAGCCGGGCCTGTTCAGTGCGTTGCCCTCGGCGAAATGGCTAAACGCCTCGTCGAAGGCGTCGTCCGCGTCATAGAGCTTGCCGAGCGTGAAGTGCAGCAGCTGGCGCTGCGCGCTGGTCAGATTGCCGTCCGTGAGCATACGTTCGATCAATTCGGCGGCCTCGTCCCGTCTGTCGAAGCGTCGTGCCATGCGGCCGAACAGCGCCGCGATCGCGGCATTCGGCTGTCCCGCGTCGATCAGCGGTCGGACGATCTCGTAGCAGCCGTCGATGTCGCCCTTGAGCTCGAGAATCCAAGCCTTGCCGGCATGCGCCGTTGGCGAGTCCGGATCGCGCCGCATCATGTCGTCGTAATGCGCCAGCGCGCCATCGGTGTCGCCGCGATCGATCAGCACCTCGCCGAGGCCGACCAGCGCGTTCGTATGATCTGGCGTGCAGCGCAGCGCCTCGCGGTATTCGCGCTCGGCGTCGGCCGAGTAACCGACCCTGCGATAGATATTCGCCAAGCCATTGTGCGCCGCGGCGTAATCCGCGTTGGCCTCGATCGCGGCATCGAAGCTCGCAATCGCGTCGTCGAGCCGACCCAGCCCCAAGAGGGTGATGCCCAGGTTGTTGTGCGCCTCGGCGTGGCCCGGCGCCAGGCGCAGCGCCTTGCGGAACGAACCCTCGGCCTCGGCGTAGGCCTCGCGCACGAGATGGCTGTTGCCCAGGTTGTTGTGCGCGTCGGCGAAGTTGGGCATCAGGCTCAGCGCCCGGCGGGCGCTGGCCTCGCCCTCCTCGACCCGCTCGAGGCCCAGCAACACGGTGGCGAGGTTGTTGTGCACGCGCGGACCCCCGGGCGCCCTCCCGACCGCACGACGGCAGTACCGCTCCGCCTCGTCGAGCCGGCCGAGCGCGAGCAAAGCGCCACCCATGCCCTTGAGCGCCTCGATGTGGGTCGGCTCGAGCTCAAGCGTGCGCTTGAAGCTGTTGCCGGCCTCGTCCGGCTTCTTGGCCGCCTGATAGGCGAGGCCCAGATTGTAGTGATAGACCGGATTGCGGCGGTTGACGGCAATCGCGCGTGTCAGATAATCGATCGCGGCGTCCGGGGTGCCGCGCTGGCCGGCCAGCACGCCGAGAAATTGGAGCGCGTCCGGTTGCTCCGGATGTGTGGCGAGAATTTCGTTGTAAAGCCTCTCGGCGTCGTCGAAGCGGCCGGCGCGATGATGGTCGATCGCCGCCTGGAGATTGCGCGCGAGCGGGCTCTTGATGGCCGGCCCGGCGCCGCCCGTCGGTTGCCCGTTCGTCATCGCCGGGCGCCCGGCGCGGCGCGGCGGCTTGCGTCTTCGTGGTCGAGGATCAACGGGCGGGTGTCTACTGGGCGATACCGGCGATGCGCATCTGGCGCGCGCGGGTGAGGATCGCATTCTCGAGTTGGCTTGCCGTCGAGGCGCTGACCGGGCCGTCGACCCAGTTGCCGGTGGTGTCGCGCAGCTGGCGGAACACGGCGACCTTCAGCCCGTCGGCGCGCAATTCGCGGCTCAGGATATAAACCGTCATCTTGAACCGTTCGCCGCTGCTTTCGGGCGGCATGAACCAGTCCGTGATGACGACGCCGCCGAAGGGATCTGCTGACGACAGCGGCATGAACGAAACGGTGTCCAGCGTGGCGCGCCAAAGATAGACATTCACAGGTATGGGTACCGCCAGGCCTTGCTGCTGCTTATTCTTGCCGCCAAACAGCGGTAATCCGCCCGGGCCGAATATACTTCCCTGTTCATCGCGTTCATCGCCATACTGAGGGTGTTTCCCAAATGTTTCCGGGTAGTCGTATTCCATTCGGTCGTCGGAGCATCCAATAATTCCGATCGCGAGCGCCGACACCGCGACGGTGGTGCGGATCCGAGCCATTGTGCGATTGACCATCATCGTCATTTTCTTGACACTAACCCCGTTGTCGAACACCACAATGAGACAATCTTGTGATCGGTGCCCCGATTGTGCAATAGCTTATGTCGAGCAATCCCTATATATTCCTGAAATTCCTCAGCGATTCTTTCGTCGATCACATCGATGTTGTTGTAATAATGCAACAGATCGACACAAATTACACAGAGTGGAGTTCGGCGACATTGACTCCACCACCATGGTGTGTCCTTGTTCGGCATGACTTTGTGCAACTCAGCTTACCGCTTCCCCGTGGGGACCTTTAGGACAGACAGGGAGCGTGTGGGGGCTGGCTTTGTTGAAGGGACTTGAGGAATGAGAAAACGATTACTAGGTACGACAACGCTGGCGACCCTGGGCATTCTCGCCTATGGGGTCACGGGCGGGGAGGCCAACGCCGCAGAGCCCATTTCGATTGAGGTGGGCGGATTTTTCGGGTCGGTGATGACTGCGAGGGATCAAAGCGACCACGCTGGTCTTCGCGAGTTTGACGTCGACACCAGCGGAGAGATTCAGTTCAAGGGATCGACGACTCTCGACAACGGTCTGACCGTTGGTGTGCGGATCGAGTATGAGGCGCACAACCAGGGCGGTGGCGGGTCGATCGTCGACGAGCGCTACCTGACTCTCGACGGCGGCTTCGGACAACTTAAGTTGGGCTCGGACGACAACGCCGCGTATTCGATGCATTACCAGGCGCCGGTGGCCGCTTGGCAGGTGGGCCTCAACAGCCCGAGCTACGCCGGTTTGTCGGGTGCTGGCAACGGCGCGACGTCGTACCTTTCGACGTATCCGGGGGCCGGAAGTGACGGCAACAAGATCATTTACTTCTCGCCACGGGTTGGCGGCATCCAGCTTGGCGCGTCATATCAGCCCGACGCTTCCTCTACTGAAGGGCCGTCCTTCCACGGCACGTCCAATGCCGAGGCAGGCCAACAGTCCGACATCTGGACTATCGGTGGCAACTACAAAGGATCGTTCGATGACGTCGGCGTATCCGCGAGCTTGGGCTACACGCACAGTGAGCCGGAGGCAGCTATGGCCATGGTTGACGATAGAGAAGCCTGGGCCGCTGGCTTGAAGTTCGCATGGGATGATTTCGCCATCGGCGCTGCTTACAAAATCGACAATAAGGGCGTTGGTGGTGACGGCATGTCCAAGGACGCAACCGTCCTTGACCTCGGGTTCACTTATACAACGGGACCATGGGTGCTCGGTTTTAACTACGGACACTCAGAGCAAGAGGTACCTGCGAATACCGGTGACGATGAACTCGACGGTTTTGCCTTGACCGCGAATTATTCCATGGGTCAGGGGATTAACCTGATCGCTGCGCTCAAGTATTACGATTACGACAGCAGCGTCCGAACCGCTACGCCAGAAGGCGGCGTAATCGCACTTGGTATGGTGGTCGGTTTCTAAACTAATAAACTAATAAGCGAATACTAAATTTGGTAGAGCGGGCTCCAGGGCCTGCTCTACTATTTTGTGTTGAAATTTGACTATGCGGTGAAAAGTCTCGATAACCGTCAATGGTGTATTCTGGCCGTGCGAAGGGTTTCGGTCTAGTAGATCGCTCTCGCCGATCGATTTGGAAATGCGCGAAGCGGAACCAGAAAACGGGGAACACTTTTCCGAGTAGGCTATCAAGTCGGCCGGCGGCTGAGCTGGTCCCACATTGTTGGACAGCTTGGCAGCGCAGTTAAGGTGTATTCCGGTTCCTGATCATGCTGCCAAAATCGTGTTTATCACATCCTGCTGCTGTTGTTGAGCCTGTGGGGATGTGGGTAAGCCGTCAGGCTTATCCATCATATCCACGGGCTGCCCGGCGCCGTAGGCTTCCGCCGGCGTTTGACCGCCGAGGGACGAATGGGGCCGCTCGGTGTTGTAGAAGTCGATCCACTCGCCGATGACCCGTTCGGCCGCGAAGCCGTCGGTCAGCTCGTGCAGGTAGACCGCCTCGTATTTCAGCGACCGCCACAGCCGCTCGATGAAGATGTTGTCCATGCAGCGGCCGCGACCGTCCATGGAGATGCGCACGCCGGCGTTTTTGAGGACGCCGGTGAAGTCGAAGCCGGTGAACTGGCTGCCCTGGTCCGTGTTGGAGATTTCTGGGTTTCCGTAGTCGGCCAGCGCCGCATTCAAAGCGTCAATACAGAACCTGGCGTCCATGGTGTTCGACAGCCGCCACGACAGGACATGGCGCGTCGCCCAGTCCATGATGGCGATCAGGTACAGGAAGCCACGCTGAACCGGGATGTAGGTGATATCGGCGCACCAGACCTGATTGGGTCGATCGATCTCAATCCCCTTGAGCAGATAAGGGTAAATCCGATGCGTCGGGTGCGGCGTGCTGGTTCGCGGCGCCTGATAGATGGCTTCCAGGCCCATGAGACGCATCAGGCGCCGCACACGATGACGGCCGACGCAAACGCCGTCCCGCCGCAACTGGCGGACCATCTGGCGGCTGCCATAGAACGGATACTTCAGGAACAACTCATCGATGCGGCGCATCAGGGCCAAGTTCTCCGGGCTCTCCCCCTTGGGCGCGTAGTAGAAAGACGACCGGCTGATCGACAGAACCTTGCATTGCCGGCTCAAGCTCAGAGCGGGATGATCGCGCCGCATCATGGCCTTGCGTTCCCCCCGGCTCATCGCTTGAGCCCTCTGGCCAAAAAATCGTTGACCACGGTCAGCTCCCCTATCTTGGCGTGCAACTCCTTGATCTCGGACCCGTGATCCGAACGCGCCCGATCTGCGCCACCCGAGAACACATCGCCAAGGCCATCAATCGCCTGACGCTTCCATGTGCTCACTTGGTTCGGATGAACCTTGTGCTTCGTCGCAATCTCCTGGATCGTCTTGTCGCCCCGCAGCGCTTCCAGCGCCACCCGCGCCTTGAAATCTGCCGTGAACCGGCGTCGTGTTACCATCGTCGTACTCCTCCATTATCTGGCGGAATACACCTTAGCAACCTGTCCGATTTTCCAGGACCAGCTCAGGCCAAGCCAACGGTGCCATTTAAACCATCTTGAAGGCTGTATAACCTACTCAACCAGCGACGTGTCAACGGCGGAGCAAAATTAGTCCACCCGGGCGGAGCAAAACTAAGGTCCGGACCCATTAAGGGGATTCCCAAAGCGGGGCTGGCATGATTCATTGTTTCCAGCGAGGAGGCGATGGAAATGTCGGATTTCTTTTGGTTTTCGGATGCGCAATGGGCTCGGATTGGGCCGCTTTTGCCGACGGATACGCGCGGCATGGCGCGCGTTGACGATCGCCGGGTGCTGAGCGGGATCGTCCATGCTCTGAGGAATGGCGGGCGCTGGGCCGACTGTCCGCGTGAGGTCTACGGACCGAAGAAGACGCTCTACAACCGCTTTGTACGCTGGGCGGAGCGCGGCATCTGGGAACGGATATTCAGCGCGCTGGCGGGCGGCGAAGACGCCCCCGACCGGCTGTTCATCGATTCAACCTGCATCAAGGTTCATCGCTGCGCCGGCGGCGGAAAAGGGGGGCCTTGGCCCATGGCATCGGCCGCACCAAGGGGGGCCGCAACACCAAGCTCCACGCTGTCTGCGATGCGAAAGGCAGGCCCCTCGTCCTGCTCCTGACACCAGGAAACGTCCATGATTGCAAGGTCGCCCAGCGCTGTATCGAAGCCATGCCGCCCGCCGCCGAACTCGTCGCCGACAAGGGCTATGACAGCAAAGCCCTGCGCGACTGGCTGGCAGAACGCGGAACCACGGCCGTCATCCCACCGCGCAAGAACCGCAAGGTCCAATACCATTATGACAAGACCGTCTACAGGCAGCGCAACATCATCGAGCGCATGTTTTGCCACCTCAAGGACTGGCGCCGTATAGCCACCCGCTTCGACCGCAACATCAAAAACTTCATCGCCGCAATCGCCCTTGCCGCCGCCGTCATCTGGTGGCTGTAATGAGTCCGGACCCTAGTCCACTTAACGTTATGCGGTACGCGGTGTTGGGGGGTTGTCCCGGTAGTCCATAGGAGGGACCCGCGCTGCTTCGTGTAGCGCTTGCGTTACGCGGAGCGAAGCAGCGTGGGAGGTTCCTGTGGACCCACCGGGTCAACCATTGCACCGGCGGTTAAGCAGGTATTTTTGGGGATTTCCGCCGTTTTTGGCTTTGGTTGAGACGATAGCTCTCGCCGTTCATTTCCAGGATATGGACATGGTGGGTGAGGCGGTCCAGCAAAGCCCCGGTCAGGCGTTCCGAGCCGAATATCTCCGTCCACTCATCGAACGGCAAGTTGGAGGTCACCAGGATCGAGCCCCGCTCGTAGCGCTGGCTGAAGACTTCGAACAGCAGCTCGGCGCCGGTCTTCGAGAGCGGCACGAAGCCGAGTTCGTCGATGATCAGAAGGTGATACTTTGCCAGTTGCTTCTGCAGGCGCAACAGGCGTTTTTCATCCCTGGCCTCCATCAGTTCATGAACCAGGGCAGCGGCCGTGAGGAAGCCGACGGAGAGCCCCTTTTGGCAGGCCGCCAGACCGAGACCGAGGGCGATATGGGTCTTGCCGGTTCCGCTGTTGCCGAGCGCGATGATATTCTCACGACGCTCGACGTATTCGCATCGCGCCAACTCCAGAACCAGCATCTTGTTGAGCGATGCGATGGCCTTGAAGTCGAAGCTGTCGAGGCTTTTGACGGCGGGGAACCTGGCCTGTCTGATCCGCCGCTCGACCATGCGGCGCTCACGGTCGATCAGTTCCAACTCGGTCAGACGGACAAGATACCGCACATGGTCGGCGCCCTCGGTGGCGCATTGGCGGGCCAGCTTGTCGTATTCGCGCAGGAACGTCGGCAGTTTCAGGGTCTTGAGGTGATGGGCCAGCAACACTTGCGGCGTATCGGTCATGACGCGCCTCCACCCAACAAGCTCATATAACTGGCGGCGGCCGTGGTCGCCACGTTGGCCCGAGGCAGGTAGGGATAGATATCCAGGTCGAGTTTGGGCGGGCGTCGCTCGATACGGCACAGCACAGCACAAGGTGTTTGACGGCGTCGTAGCCGATCGCACCCAGGCGCAGGGCGTCCTTCACCGCGCCGTGAAGCACCTCGAGATCGAAGGTCTCCAGAAGCCGAAGGACCTGGACGTATTCCCGCTTGCCGGCCTTGCCCATGCGCGCCTCCAGGAGACGGCGCAGGGTTGGGAAGGCATCAGGCAGTTCCCATCCGGCTAGCGGCGCGGCCTGATCCAGGGCACCGATCTTGTGCTCCAGCAAAGGCAGGTAGTGGATCGGATCGAAGACCATATCTTCCCGGTCGTAGGAACGGGGGTGTCGGGCAATGATCCCGGCGCCGCAACCGATAACCACCTCGTGGACATAGCCACGGATCCAGACTTCCTGATGGCCGTAGGCGACGGGCACGGAATAGTCATTCGTCCGGTAGCGCACCAGGGACAGCGAGTTGACCCGCGTGCCCTGCTTGTCGCACGCGTCGAACGGTGCCGGCAGTGGCCTCTTCAACGCTTCGCGGTCACGCACAAACCGTTCGCCGATGCTCTCGCGGTGGCCGCGCAGGACGTTGCCTTGCCGGTTGCGGCATTGCTCTTCCAGGTGGCCATTGAAGGCGTCCCAGCTCGCGAACCGGGGAAGCGGCGTCATGAAGTTCCGCCGGGCATAGCCGACCACCCCCTCCACATTGCCTTTGTCGTTACCCTTGCCGGGACGGCCGTAGCGGTCCTCGAAGAGGTAATGGGACTGCAGCCCGCTGAACGCCCGCGTTCGTTGCCGCGTGCCATCTGACAAGATGCGCGACACCAGACACTTGTCGTTGTCGTAAAGAATCGATTGGGGAACGCCGCCGAAAAAAACAAAGGCTCTGTTGTGCCCGTCCAGCCAGGCCTCCGTCGTCGCCGCCGGGTAGGCCGCAACGAAGCAGGCATCGCTGTGGGGAAGTGTCATGACGAAAAAATGCGCCCGATACTTGACGCCGGCGATGATCGCATCCGCCTCGCCAAAGTCCGCTTGAGCATGGCCCGGAGGATGTGACAACGGCACAAACATCTCACGCCGACGAAGGCGCCGTTCCCGAACGTAATCCTTCACGATGGTCTCTTTGCCCGTGAAGCCATGTTCGTCGCGAAGGCGCTCGAATATACGCTTCGCCGTGTGGTGCTGCTTACGGTGAACCGGTCGGTCCTCCTCCAGAATACGGTCGATGATATCCGTGAAGGGGGCCAGTTTCGGGCGTTTCGGTGGCTGGCGTCGCCGATATCCCGGCGGTTCCGAATGCCGCAGCATCTTCCTCACCGTCTCGCGCGCAATGCCAAACCGACTTGCCGCCTCTCGCTGGCTCAGACCATCAACATGGCAGGCCAGCCGAACGCGCAGATATAGGTCCACGGTGTACATCCTCCCGCCTTCCATCTCAAAAAAGATCGAAGGCTACAGGTGGCAGAGTTTTACTCCGCCCGCGGCTGGGAAATCCCGCCGCTTCCGTGGACTAATACCAGTGAGCCTATGAAATCACCTTCATGATCCATGGATAGGCGCAGAGGGTTCGCATACGATCCGGTTCTGCGATGAGGTCGATCCATGCTTGGCAACAGGCGTCGATGATGGCCTCGGTGTCGTCGAGGACGCGGAGCGATAGGAAGCGTTCGCGTAGGTAGAGCCAAACCCGCTCGACGGGGTTGAGTTCGGGACTGTAAGGCGGCAACAGCGCCAAGGTGACGTTGTCGGGGACGGTGAGGGCGCGCTCGTCGTGCCAACCGGCGCCGTCGCACATCATGACGGCGTGCGCATCCTGGTCCAGGGTATCGGCGAAGTGTGCGAGAAACAGGTCCATGACCTTGGCGTTGACGCTCGGCATCACCAGGGTGACGTCGTCGCCGGTGTCCGGGCGCACGGCGGAGAAGATGTAGGCCCACTGGTAGCCGATTTGACGCGTCCCGGGGGCACGCTCGCCCCTGCGCCACCACCGGTGACACACCCGGCCCTTGTTGCCGACGCGCGCTTCATCCTGAAACCACAGCTGTAGGCGCTTGTCGGGATGCGCCGCGGCGGTCGCCTTCAGGATGTCGCGAAGCCCCCTTTTTTGAAGCGCTCCTGCGCTTCGGCGTCCCTTCGCGGGTGGCTCGGGCGCGCCTTCTGGCGGGAAAATCCCATCCGCCGTAGAACCCGGGTCATGCTCGAGGGGTGGTAGGTCTTGGCGAAGCGCTCCTCCAGCCAGCGGCACAGATCGGCCCGGGTCCAGGCGCAAACCCCGTCGCGCTCAGGCTCCGGCCCGGCGATGATGACCGCCGCCAGCGCCGCTTCCTCGTCTGCCGTCAGCCGCCGCGGCGAGTAGCCCTTTGGACGGTCGTGAAGCCCCTCCAATCCCTTTGCATTGTAACGAACAACCGCGTCGCGAAGCGTTTGGCGATCCATCCCCGCAAGCCGCGCGGCATCAGCCCGGGGCATCTCCTCCAAAGCATTCGCGATCCCATAGGCCCGCGCCGCCGCTCGACCGTACGATTCCACGCGAGCCCAGCGCCGAAGCTCCAAAGGCGTCAAATCATCCCGTATCTTGAGTGCTGATCCCATGACATCCCCCACATCTGGTGGGAGACCATAGAATCACAATCCGCCATCATCCGCCATCAATGAATATCCCGAGAGTCAATTCAGGCGCTCACTGGTATTATACCAACGGCGCAAAATTCTGACTCGCAAGGGATTCCCTTTTTGGGCTGGATGTGATTCAAGGCTGGCGAAGGAGATTCGCCATGTCAGTATGCATTGCTCTTCGGGACGACTACGACAGCATTGAGCTCCGGTGTTTGGCCAAGCACAGTCGCGATCCCCGCCAAGTTCGCCGGCTTTTGGCCTTGGCGGCGGTTTACGACGGCATGAGCCGAGCGGAAGCCGCTAAGGTCGGCGGCATGGATCGCCAGACGCTGAGAGACTGGGCGCACCGCTTCAACGATGAAGGGGCAGACGGCTTGAAGAACCGTCCCGGTGCGGGCCGCCCCCGGCTCTTGACCGACGAGCAGATGGGCGAACTGTCGGTGATCGTCGAAACGGGCCCCGATCCAGAGATTGACGGTGTGGTTCGCTGGCGGCGGGTTGACCTGAAACGGGTGATCGAAGAACGCTTTGGCGTGATCTATAGCGAGCGGGCGATCTCCGACCTTCTCGTCGCGCTGTCCTTCTCCCACATCAGCGCCCGGCCGCAGCACCCCAAGCAGGACCAGCGGGTGATCGAGGCGTTCAAAAAAACTTCCCCCGCACGCTCGCTGCCCACCTAGCCGGTCTGCCCAAGACCAAGCGGGTCGAGATCTGGTTCCAAGACGAGGCCAGGCTGGGACAGAAGAACGGGCGTGTGCGCATTTGGGCGAAGAAGGGAACAAGGCCACGCCTGCCCGCCGATCAGCGCTACACGAACGCCTACCTCTTTGGCGCAATCTGTCCCATGGGAGCCAAGGGTGCCGCTCTCATGCTCCCCTTCGCCAACACAGCCGCCATGCAGATGCATCTCGACGAGATCAGCTGCAACGTCGCCGCCAAGGCCCATGGCGTCGTCCTGATGGACCGCGCCGGGTGGCACAGCACCGACCAGCTCAAGGTCCCCAAGAACCTCACCATCATCCTGCTGCCATCGCGCTCGCCCGAGCTGAACCCGGTCGAGAACATCTGGCAATACCTCCGCCAGAATTGGCTCTCTAACCGCGTCTTCGAAGATTACGACGCCATCATCGAGGCCGGTTGCCAAGCCTGGAACAAACTAATCGACCAGCCCGAGACGATCATGTCCATCGGAATGAGAGATTGGGCGATTTCAGGTCAATAATTAGTGCCGTTGGTATAATTTGTCACCGCCGTTCTCAGCGATGCTTGCCGCGCCTTTATCATTAGAAAAAGGGAGATCGCGGGATGGAATTTCGCAATCGGGGTTGTCACTTTGCCATGATTGCGGCACAATCTGACGTACAGCCCGCTTCCGAGACCTTACACGACGGCAGCTCGACACAGACAATGGTGACAAACCTGCCAGACCTGCTTGCCACCACAATTCAGCACTATCAGAGTGGTAGATTCAAGCAGGCGCGGTCCATTTGCCTTCGCATTCTCCGACACCAACCGCACCACCCGGAAGCGAATCACATTTTCGGGTTGCTCGCCCACCAAGATGGAGACAATCGTACCGCGGTTAAAACCATTCAAAAGGCCGTTTCGGCTCGCCCAACCAATGCCCTCTATCATTTCAACTTGGGCGTGGTTCTGGAGTCTAATGGCGACGCCGATGCAGCCATTGAGTTCTACAGAAAGGCGATCGCCAATAACCCCAAATTTGGTGACGCGCACAACAATCTTGGCGTCCTACTCTTGATGCGAGGAAACGTCGAAGCCGCCCAGCTGCAATTCGAACGGGCAACTCGCTTTAATGCCAAAAATGCTGAAGCCTGGGTCAATCTCGGTAAGACGATGCTCGACAAGCATAGTCCGGCCGAGGCACTCGCTCACTTTGAGTGCGCCGTCGGTTTGAATTCCAGCCTCGCCGAGGCGCACTTCGGAGTGGGCAAATGCCATGAAGAGCAGCACGACTGGAAAAATGCCGAGATATCATATCGGCACGCACTGCGTCTAAATCCAAACTTCATCGAAGCGCAGAACAATTTGGGGACGGCGCTCCTCGCGCAGGGCAATTATCATGAGGCACAAGCCGTCTTTCGACGTTTGTTGGAATTGAAGCATGGCACTATACGGGCTACGTCCGTCGCATTGGAAAGCCAATGTTTATCGCGAGAGGCCACTTTACCGGTTGCCGAGCGGCGTATTCTCCGGCACAAGCTCGTCGACCGAGTCGAGCAAATCCAATACTTACTTGAGAGAGGATTACTGGACTCGTCGTTCGAACGATTGGTGGAACGATGTCAGCTAATACTCGGGGAGCGAAATGGCGCGATGGGCGACTACGTCATGTTGCCAAACGAAGCAGCTTCCTGGGTCGAAGTTGTTTGCGACAGCGTAATACACTTCAAGAATGCTCCTGCACTCGGAGCCGGTGCCGTGAACCCAACGCTCAACTTTCGCAAACTGGAGGACGAGTACTTATCTACGCCCACCTCGGTCGTTTGCATTGACAATTTTCTCCGCCCTGAAGCTTTGCTGGGATTGCGCAATTTCAGCTTGGAATCGACAATATTCTTTGGCGCCGATCCCGCTGGGTATGTGACGTCATATGTTGGTGACGGGTTCAACTGCAGCCTCTTGTACCAGATCGCCGAAGATCTTAAACGCTGTTTTCCAACGGTCGTTGGCGAGCAGTTCCTATCAAACATGTGGATTTACCGCCATCACGAGCCTGGTAAGGGCGTAGACATTCATACCGATTATGGTGCGGTTACATTCAATTTCTGGTTTACGCCGGACGTAGCAAACCTAACGCCGAATCGTGGCGGTTTGGTTGTCTACAAGAAGGAAGAACCTCTCGACTGGGACTGGATCCAGTACAACAAGAATAAGAACTCCCCAGAGATTCAAGATCGTATCAAGAGCTACCTTGGCTCGGCCGAGACAGTTCCGATCCCTTACCGCGAAAACAGGGCAGTCTTGTTTCGTTCAACGCTGTTTCACGGATCAGATGAGTACCGCTTCAGGGACGGATTCGAGAACCGACGAATGAACATGTCTATGTTATTCGGCGAGCGCTGCGCCATGCCGAACTGATAGGCCGACACACGAAGATTGCCGTCCAATCATGACTGAATCGGATGTCGGTACGTTCTACCTTGATGTTCTTCCCGGCGTTGCGAGGCCCAAAATGGTTCGCGGCTGAGGTCATCATTAAATTCCCGGATAGATAGGAATTGGTGGATCGAATGGCGAACGGCGACAGCACAGTGGCACTCGAGCGTGAAGAGTTTATCCCATTGTTTGCCAGCCCGCTCATGGTGCACAAATGGCCCGACGCTGACGAACTCAATGCGAAGCTGCGTCACGTAATCCTTGAACGTGAACGCGCCATGCCGGGTCGGGGTATAAGCAATGTGGGGGGCTGGCAATCAAACCACGACTTTCGCCTGTGGTCTGGCGAGGCGGGCAAGGTATGCGTCGATCGAGTCACCGCAATGGTGAACCATGCTACGTCCAAGGTGTATGGGCCTCGCCGACGGAAGCCAAGCGTTACCTGGGGCATTGATGCGTGGGCCAACGTCAACCGCCAGGGCAATTACAACATTCCACACAGCCATCCGAATTCCACGTGGTCCTGCGTGTATTATGTTGATACCGGCGACGCCGATCTGAACAATGAAAAAAGTGGCGTGATCACGTTCCTTAATCCTAATTCAGCATCCAGCGTGTCTTTCTTCACGGAGACCGTGGGCGACAAATTCAACCTTTGGCCCGAGCCGGGAACGATGCTCGTCTTTCCGAGCTATCTCGTTCACCTTGTGCACCCGTATACTGGGAAGCGCCCCCGAGTTTCTATTGCGCTCAATTTTCGGCCGCTGCGCGCATCGGCAATTTTCTCGCCGAGTTGAAACCGAGACCTGCGCCCCTCACCTAATCTGTTTAATTGGCTGGCAAGTGCGCGCCACGTCGCATCATCGAGACACTGGTTCCCAGCACGATCACCGACTGTCTGTATTTCTCCGCCCCTCTCGCGGATTTTTTGCGCCGCGGTTGACACATCGACTGAACTTTCCGTGTGAACGCCGCTTCTGATGAACTATCTTAGGGACCACATGGTGACGTATTTCGACACCCGACGTATCGCGCTCGCCGCGCTTCTCGCGGTCGCGTCCGCTTGGCCGGCGATGGCCGACTTCCGCGCCGGGGTCGATGCCTACGACAGGGGCGACTACATGGCCGCCTACGAGGAATGGCTGCCGCTCGCCGGACAGGGTGATGCGCGCGCACAGACCAACCTGGGCCACTTGTATCGCATGGGGCGCGGCGTCGCGCAGAACTACACGACCGCGCTGGAGTGGTATCGCAAGGCGGCCAACCAGAACAACGCGCGCGCCCAGGCCAACCTCGCCAACATGTACCTCAAGGGGCTCGGCATCACCGCCGACCCGGCGGCTGGCATCGCGCTGTTCCGGCTCGCCGCCGAGCAGGATTTCGCGGTCGCCCAGCTGCATCTCGGCCATATCTATCGGCTCGGTGTCAATGGCGGAGCAAAAAGGGACCACCTCGGCGGTGTAAGAAGGGACCGCTTGGCGGCTGCGGGCTTGTCCCCGTAGTCCACGGGAGGGCCCCGCGCGCGACGCGGCGTGCCCTCAACAGGCTGACGCGGCGGCGCGCGCGGGAGGGACCTGTGGGCCCACGGGGTCAAGCGTGGGCTGGGTGGTCGGTTCAGTTAGCAGTCGGGGTTTGACGCCTGCGGCTCTGGTTGAGCCTGTAGCTGTCACCGTTCATCTCGAGGATGTTGACGTGGTGGGTGAGGCGATCGAGGAGCGCGCCGGTGAGGCGCTCGGAGCCGAACACCTCGGTCCATTCGTCGAAGGGCAGATTGGTGGTGACCAGGGTCGAGCCCCGCTCGTAGCGTTGGCTGAACACCTCGAACAACAGCTCGGCGCCGGTCTTCGACAGCGGCACGAAGCCGAGTTCGTCGACGATCAGAAGCTTGTAGGTGGCGAGCTTCTTCTGGAACCTCAGCAGCTGCTTGTCATCGCGGGCCTCGATGAGTTCGTGGACCAGCGCGGCGGCGGTGATGAAGCCGACCGAGAGGCCCTTCTGGCAGGCCGCCAGGCCGAGACCGAGGGCGATGTGGGTCTTGCCGGTCCCACTGTTGCCGAGCGCGATGAGGTTCTCGCGGCGCTCGATGTACTCGCAGCGGGCCAGCTCCAGGACCAGCGCCTTGTTGAGCGAGGGGATGACCTTGAAGTCGAAGCTGTCGAGGCTCTTGACCACGGGGAAGCGCGCCGCCTTGATGCGCCGCTCGACCATGCGGCGCTCGCGGTCGATCAGCTCGAGCTCGGCGAGTCTCAACAGGTAGCGGACGTGATCGACGCCTTCCGAGGCGCACTGCCGGGCGATCTTGTCGTACTCGCGCAGGAAGGTCGGCAGCTTCAGCGTCTTGAGGTGGTGGGCGAGCAGCACTTGCGGTGTGTCGGTCATGCGCCGAGCCCCGACAGCAGGCTCATGTACGACTTGGCGGACGTCATCGCGACCCGGGCGCGCGGCAGATACGGATAGACGTCGAGGTTGAGCCTGGGCGGCCGCCGCTCGATGCGGCACAGTACCAGGTGCTTCACCGCATCAAAGCCGATTGCGCCGAGCCGCAGGGCGTCGCCGACCGCACCCTCGACCTCCTCGAGCCGGAAGGTCTCCAGTAGACGGAGCACCTGGACGTACTCGCGCTTGCCTGCCTTGCCCATACGAGCTTCGAGGAGCCGCCGCAGAGTGATGAAGGCCTCGGGCAGGTCCCAGCCCGCCAATGGCGCGGCCTGGTCGAGGGCGCCGATCTTCTGCTCGATCAAGGGCAGGTAATGCAGCGGGTCGAAGATCAGGTCCTCGCTGTCGTAGGACCGGCGGTGCCGGGCGATCACCTCGGCCCCGCAGCTGATCACCACCTCATCGACGTAGCCCCGGATGAGCACCTCACGGTGGCCGTAGGCCACGGGCACGGAATAGTCGTTGCTGCGGTAACGCACCAGCGACAGCGAACTCGCCCGTCCAGGGCGCTTATCGCAGGCATCATAGGGAGCAGGCGGCAATGGCAAGAGAACTTGACGATCCCGCTCGAGACGCTCGCCGATGGTCTCCTTATATGAGGCGTTTGCTGTCAAGGTGGATTTAATCTACGCCACATGATCGTCTCTTCCATTGGTTATGGCTTTGTATCCAGGGCGGGTCTTGCGATGAGTTCCGTGTTTCGTGCGAGTGATCGCATCACCTTATATCCGGCAGCTCCGATCCGGCTTGCCACAATGCTGTATACATGGACCATCACAGGACGGGGATGGGACTAATCTTGTGGACGGCACCTTCGCCAAGGAGACATGCAGTCACACATCCAACCTGCCAACAAGCGTTCCCATCGGGGAATGAAGCCCGTTAGAACGCTGAGCTGATCCGCAGTCCTATTTGACGACAGCACCCACCGGGATCAGCCCGGTTTCCAGATACCGCCAAAGCGCGATCGCCAGTTTGCGGGCCAGGGCGACGATCATGACGCGCCTGATGCGCCCCTTCTGACCTTGGGTGCGGTCATGGAACCACTGGGTCAGAGCGCTATCGGGTTGATGGCGGACCCAAAGCCATGCGGCTTCGATCATGGCAACCCGTGCCAGCCGATTGCCCGCCTTGGAGATGCCTTGGCTGCGGCGCCCGTCGCCGCTGTCATAGGCACTGGGCGTGATCCCGATATAGCTTGCCACCTGTCGGCGATTGGCGAACTGGCGATAATAGACTTCCCGTGCGAGCGTCGTGGATAAGGCCGGGCCGAGGCCCTTTAAGCGCAGCAGCTGGTGACGCTTGCTTTCCGTGGCCACACACGGTGTCGGCGCTTGATCACGCTCACGCTCGACCTCGACGATCTGCGCTTGGACCTGGGCCAGTCTCGCGATCTCCCGCGCGATCTCGCGGCCGAGACGGTCCGGCAGGGGTCGGCCGTCTCCGGTGACCAGCGCCGCCGGTGTCAAGGTCTTGTAGCGCGCCTTGACATTGATGCCGCGAATGCCCTGACCGAATAGCAGACCCTTGATCCGGTTGATGTGGGCGGTTCGCTCGCGGACCAATCGGTCACGTTCCCGATGAGAGCGGCGAAGGTCCTCCTCCGCGACGCTCGGAATCACCACCATGGAGCAGACATGACGCTCGCCGCGGCACCAGGCGATCAGCGTATGAAGAATATTCTCGACATCGATGCGGTCGGTCTTCACCCGCCGCGCCCGGCGGTTGACCCGCAAGCTGGCCGGCTCCATGACCAGACACTCGATGCCGCGCTGCTCGAGGAACCGCGCCAACCAGAAGCCGTCGTAGCCGGCCTCGTAGCACAGCGTTATCGTCGGCGTTCGACCCGTCACCTTGACCACCCGGTCCCGCGCCGCGTCCAGCTTGGCCATCAGTCCTTCAGCGTCGCCGCCCTTGATCGGATGCAAGCTCGGATTGCCCCGCCCCGGAGCCTGGATCGCCAAAAGCCAGCTGTTCTTGCTCAACTCCAGTGCCGCATAAATAGCGTGTTCATTGGAGGTCGATACCGGAAACTGTGCCATCGTGTCGCTCCTTCTGATCGAGGTTGAAATAATCGAAGGAGCTTGAGGCTGCGTCCTTCAGCCTCATAGCATCTTGTGGCCCCGCAGCCGCGCCGCCTGGCGCCGGCGGCACTGTTCGGCGAGAGCATCGTTGAGGGCCGCGAAGCTCTCGGCACGCGGGACGGGGACCAGGAAGTTCCGCCGGATGAAGCCGACCAGTCCCTCGACCTTGCCCTTGTCGTTGCCCTTGCCCGGCCGGCCGAACCTGTCCTCGAACAGATAGTGGGACTGAAGCTCCGTGAAGACGCGCGTTCGCTGCCGCTTCCCATCGCCCAGGATCCGGGCAACCGCCAGCTTGGTGTTGTCGTATAGGATGGATCGGGGGACGCCGCCGAAGAAGGCAAACGCCGCGTTGTGGCCATCGCAGAATGCTTCGGTCGTCTCCGCCGGATAGGCCGCAACAAAGCAACCATCACTGTGGGGAAGGTCGAAGGCAAGGAAGTGGATCTTCCGTAACGCGCCGCCGATCACCGCCATCGCTTCGCCGAAGTCCGCCTGGGCGTGACCGGGGGAATGGGAGAGTGGCACGAACACCTCACGCGACCGAAGCCCCTGCTCACGAACGTAGTCCTTCACGATGGTGTAGCCGCCCGTGAAACCGTACTCGTCCCGGAGGCGGTCGAAGATGCGCTTCGCAGTGTGCCGTTGCTTGCGGTGGCTGGTCCGATCGTCTTCCAAGATCCGATCGATGATTCCCGTGAACGGACCCAGCTTTGGCCGCCTCGGCGGCGCGCTTCGGCGATACCCTGGCGGCACCGAGAACGACAGCATCTTACGGACCGTCTTGCGGTCCACACCAAACACCCGCGAGGCCTCGCGGGTGCTCATCCCCTCGACATGACACGCCCGCCGAACCCGTGCGTACAACTCCACCCGATACATCCCCCCGCCTTCCAGTCAGAGCAACCCTGACAGAAGGCTATACGCGGTCCCATTTTGGTCCGCCGCAGCCGGATCGACCGGCCGCTTCAGTGGGGGATTATTGCTCTGCCGTTCTCAGGCTCAACAACAGCAGCAGGATGTGATAAACACGATTTTGGCAGCATGATCAGGAACTGGAATACACCTTAACTGCGCTGCCAAGCTGTCCAACAATGTGGGACCAGCTCACTCGACAGTACCCAATTTTTACCGTCATGGGAATAGTTTCAAAGCTATAACCGATTATGGGTAATGCATGGGCGGCGTATCCTGTCGATGTGAGGGTCGCCATGGTCATACGAATAAAGGATACGCCATGTACGCAGATACAGTTGTCTCATTTTCGCATTCAGACAGTATTACAGTTTTGGACCCTTTGATCGAAAGTGTTTCGCGCGCGAGCGCGGCGACTTCTGACCGAGGCCGTGGAGGCGGAAGTCGAGGTTTTCATCGCCGCGCACACACTTTTGGTGAACGAGGTTGGCCGCTGCCGTATTGTCCGCCACGGTAATCCGCCGGCGCGCAATTCTTCGAAACTCGACCACACGCTGATCGGGATGCTCAAGGCCCGAAATTCGCGATCGCGGCCGGCTATGAGAACGGCGGCGCAATAATCCCCCACTGAAGCGGCCGGTTGATCCGGCTGTGGCGGACCAAAATGGGACCGCGTATAGCCTTCTGTCAGGGTTGCTCTGACTGGAAGGCGGGGGGATGTATCGGGTGGAGATGTACGCGCGGGTCCGGCGGCGGGCGTGTCGTGTCGAGGGAATGAGCACCCGCGAGGCCTCGCGGGTGTTCGGGCTGGACCGCAAGACGGTACGCAAGATGCTGTCGTTCTCGGTGCCGCCAGGGTATCGCCGAAGCGCGCCGCCGAGGCGGCCAAAGCTGGGTCCGTTCACGGGAATCATCGATCGGATCTTGGAAGACGATCGGACCAGCCACCGCAAGCAACGGCACACTGCGAAGCGCATCTTCGACCGCCTCCGGGACGAGTACGGTTTCACGGGCGGCTACACCATCGTGAAGGACTACGTTCGTGAGCAGGGGCTTCGGTCGCGTGAGGTGTTCGTGCCACTCTCCCATTCCCCCGGTCACGCCCAGGCGGACTTCGGCGAAGCGATGGCGGTGATCGGCGGCGCGTTACGGAAGATCCACTTCCTTGCCTTCGACCTTCCCCACAGTGATGGTTGCTTTGTTGCGGCCTATCCGGCGGAGACGACCGAAGCATTCTGCGATGGCCACAACGCGGCGTTTGCCTTCTTCGGCGGCGTCCCCCGATCCATCCTGTACGACAACACCAAGCTGGCGGTTGCCCGGATCCTGGGCGATGGGAAGCGGCAGCGAACGCGCGTCTTCACGGAGCTTCAGTCCCACTATCTGTTCGAGGACAGGTTCGGCCGGCCGGGCAAGGGCAACGACAAGGGCAAGGTCGAGGGACTGGTCGGCTTCATCCGGCGGAACTTCCTGGTCCCCGTCCCGCGTGCCGAGAGCTTCGCGGCCCTCAACGATGCTCTCGCCGAACAGTGCCGCCGGCGCCAGGCGGCGCGGCTGCGGGGCCACAAGGAGACCATCGGCGAGCGTCTCGAGCGGGATCGTCAAGTTCTCTTGCCATTGCCGCCTGCTCCCTATGATGCCTGCGATAAGCGCCCTGGACGGGCGAGTTCGCTGTCGCTGGTGCGTTACCGCAGCAACGACTATTCCGTGCCCGTGGCCTACGGCCACCGTGAGGTGCTCATCCGGGGCTACGTCGATGAGGTGGTGATCAGCTGCGGGGCCGAGGTGATCGCCCGGCACCGCCGGTCCTACGACAGCGAGGACCTGATCTTCGACCCGCTGCATTACCTGCCCTTGATCGAGCAGAAGATCGGCGCCCTCGACCAGGCCGCGCCATTGGCGGGCTGGGACCTGCCCGAGGCCTTCATCACTCTGCGGCGGCTCCTCGAAGCTCGTATGGGCAAGGCAGGCAAGCGCGAGTACGTCCAGGTGCTCCGTCTACTGGAGACCTTCCGGCTCGAGGAGGTCGAGGGTGCGGTCGGCGACGCCCTGCGGCTCGGCGCAATCGGCTTTGATGCGGTGAAGCACCTGGTACTGTGCCGCATCGAGCGGCGGCCGCCCAGGCTCAACCTCGACGTCTATCCGTATCTGCCGCGCGCCCGGGTCGCGATGACGTCCGCCAAGTCGTACATGAGCCTGCTGTCGGGGCTCGGCGCATGACCGACACACCGCAAGTGCTGCTCGCCCACCACCTCAAGACGCTGAAGCTGCCGACCTTCCTGCGCGAGTACGACAAGATCGCCCGGCAGTGCGCCTCGGAAGGCGTCGATCACGTCCGCTACCTGTTGAGACTCGCCGAGCTCGAGCTGATCGACCGCGAGCGCCGCATGGTCGAGCGGCGCATCAAGGCGGCGCGCTTCCCCGTGGTCAAGAGCCTCGACAGCTTCGACTTCAAGGTCATCCCCTCGCTCAACAAGGCGCTGGTCCTGGAGCTGGCCCGCTGCGAGTACATCGAGCGCCGCGAGAACCTCATCGCGCTCGGCAACAGTGGGACCGGCAAGACCCACATCGCCCTCGGTCTCGGCCTGGCGGCCTGCCAGAAGGGCCTCTCGGTCGGCTTCATCACCGCCGCCGCGCTGGTCCACGAACTCATCGAGGCCCGCGATGACAAGCAGCTGCTGAGGTTCCAGAAGAAGCTCGCCACCTACAAGCTTCTGATCGTCGACGAACTCGGCTTCGTGCCGCTGTCGAAGACCGGCGCCGAGCTGTTGTTCGAGGTGTTCAGCCAACGCTACGAGCGGGGCTCGACCCTGGTCACCACCAATCTGCCCTTCGACGAATGGACCGAGGTGTTCGGCTCCGAGCGCCTCACCGGCGCGCTCCTCGATCGCCTCACCCACCACGTCAACATCCTCGAGATGAACGGTGACAGCTACAGGCTCAACCAGAGCCGCAGGCGTCAAACCCCGACTGCTAACTGAACCGACCACCCAGCCCACGCTTGACCCCGTGGGCCCACAGGTCCCTCCCGCGCGCGCCGCCGCGTCAGCCTGTTGAGGGCACGCCGCGTCGCGCGCGGGGCCCTCCCGTGGACTACGGGGACAAGCCCGCAGCCGCCAAGCGGTCCCTTCTTACACCGCCGAGGTGGTCCCTTTTTGCTCCGCCATTGACACGGGCTACGAGGATGCCGACGATTCGATGCCCTGCGCCATGACCCGGTATTCAAGATGGCGGTGGCGCGCGCACCGGAGATGGGCGCGGCGCTGTCCTCGCAGCGGACCATGTCGCAGCTCGTGAACGTGCCGTTGAAGCTCTTAAACGCGCCGTCGAAGATCGCTATCGCACGCATGGTGGCGGCTGTGGTCGAGCTGTTCTGCGTGAGCTGGGATCACCCGCCGGCCGCGATTACGCCGGATGTCGACAATACCCTCGATTCGGTGCACGGTCATCAGCAACTGGCATTGTTCAACACCCACTACGACGAGCGCCGCTTCCTGCCGATCCACATCTACGAGGCGACCAGCGGCAAGCCGGTGGCGGTGATCCTGCGCCAAGGCCGCACCGCCGAGGCGCTTGACCCAGCAACGCGTCAACACCACAGCCCCATCGGCGCGACCAACTCATGAACAGATCGTCTAGTATCCTTTCGGCACGTAATCGAACCGCTGCATCTGCTCGCGGTGATGCGTAACGATCGTAGACACCTGCTCGGGTGTCAGAACCTCCTGCCACTGGCCCTCCCGCCCCTCGCGGAAGAAGCGGGTAAACTTACTACGCTCGATAAATCCGTGTTTCTCTTCCTGCTTGCGCAATGCTCTGAATGATGAGTTCGCAATTGCCTTCTTCAACCGATTGCGTGGCGGTTTCAGACCCAGGAATTGAGCGATCCCACCAAACGTAGAAAGCGGTTTGGCGAGCAAATCTTCGTAGCGTACGACCATCAGGTTACGGACAGATTTTTGGGTCCAGCTCTTCACGTGGTTGGACCAAGAACTGAAGATTTGGCGCACATTTACATCCGTTGTCATAGTGCCCAGGTTTGGACTCGACATAGCCACAATGGTTTCGTCTATCGTCTGTCCGTAATGGCGAGAATAGGAAATTGTCACGTCGAGTGGATTGCGAACCAAATAGATCGCGGCGACAGTATATTCTAAAGTAATCAATGGAACCCCCTCATCTTCTCCCAGGAAATTGTGAGTCTTGACAAATACAGAATCAGAAAACGATCGCGTTAGCAGTTCATGAACTTTGGGACGGATCTCGGCGATTTCCTTGGGCGTCATTTCAGTGCATGGACGGGGGTCAAAATGATTGTAATAAGCCGCCGAGTCTTCACTTAAACAAAAATTGTTTAGTTGGTTAATATTTGCAGGCACATCAGGATTAAGTAAGAGATTGTGCAGGTACGCTCGCATCCAAGTATTTCCAGACTTGGGAAATGACGCAAGCCAGACTATATTACCCATACGGCCCGTCCCCATCTTCCAATTTGCACCAGTCCACGGCGAGGGTCGCTAGTGAAAGTTCGATACTCACCACTCGACCAGCAGCTACGTGGTTTTATTTGCGGCATCCTGGTCAACTGCGAAAGCCAAAGAGAATCGTTACATTAATACGGCGGTTCTCGTAACCTTGCTTGAATCGGAACTTGTCGCTCTTGTGAAAGAGGTTGGAATTGAAGATTACAGCCCGATTCTGTCGGTACGGTATTGTAACTTTGTCACTTCCCTCAAGAAACGCAGCAACACTCTCTTGATTTTTATTGTATTTGTCAAAATTCCAATCTGACGGTGCCTCACGTTTGTATATGACGAGCCCGCCACTGTCTGGATCGAGATTCGCGTCGTCAGGCGTTATCCAGAAGTTTACATTTATGGCCGCCGCGTCGGCGTGAGTGGGAATGGCGCGCATTGTGCTATCATATTTGTACGCCCAGATTTGACGAAACTTGTGATCCCCGATTATCCCGGGAAACCCCTGCCTCAAAGATTCAACAATTTGGAACAACAGGCCGCAGCCGAAACCTTCGCTTAGGTATGCGCCGAGGTAACCACCACGGTCGTTGAAATCGTACCAAATGGTTGATTCGAGGCAAAACCGGCGCAACGCCTCGAATGCATCGCCCGCGATCAGATTGTCTACCACGGTCAGACCGGGTGCGTTGCCATGGAAATCGGCCTCAATAGCGGCATGATCGAGCTCGCCGTTAATTGGATCATCAGACATGGCCGGAGCATCAGCAGTGTGAACCAGCCTGTTGTAAGTGCCGCCGATCTCGCTCCTCTGTGTCGAATTCAACGGTATGACGGCGCCGTCCGGATGAGACGCAATGACCTCGGCGAGCACAGACTTGTACGCGTCGATTTCGGTAATGGACGAGGACGGCAGCAAGCCGCGGGAATCCAGGTACTCGAATTGCTCGATATCGTGCCGAAGTTTGTGCGCCGCGGTGAACCTGTACGTGCTGTATTGCTCCCGTTGCCCGGCCGATTCATGAGAACTCGGCTCCGTTGAGATGTCGCGCTTTAATTCCAGGCCCGTTTGGTAGCACCCAACCGCCTCGTCAAGATCGCCTCGGGTGAGCAGCGCCATGCCTAGATTGGTATGTCCGGCAGCAAATTCGGGCCTGATGGTTATCGATTTTCGCAGGCACTTCACGGCATCCTCGGTCTTGCCCAGACTCCTGAGCGCGGCGCCGAGATTGGAATATGTTATCGCGTCGTTGGGATATAGCTCGACTACCCGCTTAAAATTCGCGACCGCCTTTTCTGGTTGACCTTGAGCCTGAAAAGTCATGCCTAAGGCTGAAATCGCACCGGCGAACTTGGGATTGATCTCGATTGCTCGTTCATAGGCGGCAACGGCGCGATCGTAATTGCCACGACCACGCCATGCATTACCGAGATTTGCGTGAGCCTCGGCAAAGTCAGGCTGAAACTCGATCGCCGTCTCCAATGCATCGACGGCTTCATCACGCTTGCCCAATGCATTAAGGGAGGCGCCTAGTGTGTTGAGCGCATCGGGGAGAACCTCCCTTAGGTCGAGTGCCCGACGGCATGCATCGATGGCATCCTCATAGTTGCCGACGGCTCGAAATGCCTCACCCAAATGGGAGTAAAGACTGGGCGATCGCGGGAGCTCAACAACCGCTCGGATCATAAGCTCCACCGCAAGGTCTAGCATTCCCTTTTGATAATAGAGAGCACCAAGCAGATGGAGACAGTTCCCATGCCGCGGTTCTTGCGCCAGTACTTTTTCGTATAGGGGCCTTGCTTCGTCCAGTCGTCCAGCCCGGTGATGACGCCAGGCGGCCTGAACGATTTGCGTGGGTGTCAATTCACCGGATTCGCTCAGAGCGTCTCCTTGGCCCAAATCAAAGCCGCCAGATGATTTTGTCATATCGGTATCTATACCTTTTTATGTACAAACATTGGTACGAACTTATCTACTCACGCATCCGCTGGTTAATCCGTTAAACAACGCGCTGAGCACAATGCTCGCACCACGTATTCATAGCAGACGAACCATGCCGCTCTGAGCTGGTCCCACATTGTTGGACAGCTTGGCAGCGCAGTTAAGGTGTATTCCGGTTCCTGATCATGCTGCCAAAATCGTGTTTATCACATCCTGCTGCTGTTGTTGAGCCTGTGGGGATGTGGGTAAGCCGTCAGGCTTATCCATCATATCCACGGGCTGCCCGGCGCCGTAGGCTTCCGCCGGCGTTTGACCGCCGAGGGACGAATGGGGCCGCTCGGTGTTGTAGAAGTCGATCCACTCGCCGATGACCCGTTCGGCCGCGAAGCCGCCGGTCAGCTCGTGCAGGTAGACCGCCTCGTATTTCAGCGACCGCCACAGCCGCTCGATGAAGATGTTGTCCATGCAGCGGCCGCGACCGTCCATGGAGATGCGCACGCCGGCGTTTTTGAGGACGCCGGTGAAGTCGAAGCCGGTGAACTGGCTGCCCTGGTCCGTGTTGGAGATTTCTGGGTTTCCGTAGTCGGCCAGCGCCGCATTCAAAGCGTCAATACAGAACCTGGCGTCCATGGTGTTCGACAGCCGCCACGACAGGACATGGCGCGTCGCCCAGTCCATGATGGCGATCAGGTACAGGAAGCCACGCTGAACCGGGATGTAGGTGATATCGGCGCACCAGACCTGATTGGGTCGATCGATCTCAATCCCCTTGAGCAGATAAGGGTAAATCCGATGCGTCGGGTGCGGCGTGCTGGTTCGCGGCGCCTGATAGATGGCTTCCAGGCCCATGAGACGCATCAGGCGCCGCACACGATGACGGCCGACGCAAACGCCGTCCCGCCGCAACTGGCGGACCATCTGGCGGCTGCCATAGAACGGATACTTCAGGAACAACTCATCGATGCGGCGCATCAGGGCCAAGTTCTCCGGGCTCTCCCCCTTGGGCGCGTAGTAGAAAGACGACCGGCTGATCGACAGAACCTTGCATTGCCGGCTCAAGCTCAGAGCGGGATGATCGCGCCGCATCATGGCCTTGCGTTCCCCCCGGCTCATCGCTTGAGCCCTCTGGCCAAAAAATCGTTGACCACGGTCAGCTCCCCTATCTTGGCGTGCAACTCCTTGATCTCGGACCCGTGATCCGAACGCGCCCGATCTGCGCCACCCGAGAACACATCGCCAAGGCCATCAATCGCCTGACGCTTCCATGTGCTCACTTGGTTCGGATGAACCTTGTGCTTCGTCGCAATCTCCTGGATCGTCTTGTCGCCCCGCAGCGCTTCCAGCGCCACCCGCGCCTTGAAATCTGCCGTGAACCGGCGTCGTGTTACCATCGTCGTACTCCTCCATTATCTGGCGGAATACACCTTAGCAACCTGTCCGATTTTCCAGGACCAGCTCAGTAATCTCGATCGGGCTTGAAGCCGAAAAGCTCATAGGCTCGGATCAAAGTGCCAAACCGTCGCTGGTAGGACCCGCTTGACGGCATGCTTTCGGCTTCATCGATTACGAGGCCGGAGAGGTATCCGTGCTGCTCGAATAAGCGTTTGAGGCGCTCGAGCATTTCTTCCTCGGAGAACCGTCGATTTCGCTCTCGGATCATCCCCTGAGCGGTGTAGAACATCTGCGGGTCAATGACGGCCTCGAACACGCCATCAGCCCGTATCCACATTTCGGGACTGTTCTCGACCCGCTTTTTCTTTAGCTTGAAGGAGCGGCGGTTATAGACGTTGTTGCCTATGTACTTCTCGTTGGTCAGAACCTGATGAACGGTTCCACGGGTCCAGGGTCGACCAAGGTCTGTCCTGCCACCTTGTTCGATTAGCGATGTCGCTATCTCGCTTTCGACCTTCCCGCCGTCGACAAATTGGCGATACATCCAGCGAACGATCTCGATTTCCTCATCAGGACCGGGAACCAGAATGACGCGGTCGGTTTGAAGGCTCTTGTGTTCACCAAATTGGAGGATCCCTTGGGGAGCGCCGGTCTGGTCGATCCGCATTCGGCGTAGCCCATAGCCGGCCATGCCGCCTTGTCTAAACCCCAACTCGATGAGCCGGCACTGGCCGGCAAAGACTTTTGCAGATAGCTCCCGGCTGAATTCGCCGGCCATCGCGCGTTTGACGCCTTTGACGATCGTCGAGGCGGGACTGCCATCGTTATCAAACTGCTCGGCGCAGTAATGGACGGAGATACCCTTCCGGCGGCATTTATACTCATAATAGGCACTTTCATCGGCATCCTGAAATCGCCCCCATCGACTGATGTCATAGACTAGGATTACTTCGAACCTTGCCTATCCGGTTAACGCCCATGACCGCTACATGTAGGGTGCCGCCACTCTCCCGAGTAAAGCTCGGCATAGGTTGGAGCAGAGGTGTCGCCCGCGATGCCGAGCAATGAGCGGAAGGCGTTGAACGGGTAGAACCGCCTGTTGAAGCGGAAGGTGAACTCGTTGAGGTAGGCTTGTAGGTGCTGGTGGCTAACGCCGTGGTGGATACCGATCAGCCACGTCTTCAGGTTGGCGAAAACCAGATGGATGATCGGCAGGTATTGCTCGGCAACCTCTGGATCACCACACTCGGCAACAGCGAAGTGCTCATAGCCGCGCTTACCGAGGCCAGCATAGCCGCTCTGTCAATGGCGGAGCAAAAAGGGACCACCTCGGCGGTGTAAGAAGGGACCGCTTGGCGGCTGCGGGCTTGTCCCCGTAGTCCACGGGAGGGCCCCGCGCGCGACGCGGCGTGCCCTCAACAGGCTGACGCGGCGGCGCGCGCGGGAGGGACCTGTGGGCCCACGGGGTCAAGCGTGGGCTGGGTGGTCGGTTCAGTTAGCAGTCGGGGTTTGACGCCTGCGGCTCTGGTTGAGCCTGTAGCTGTCACCGTTCATCTCGAGGATGTTGACGTGGTGGGTGAGGCGATCGAGGAGCGCGCCGGTGAGGCGCTCGGAGCCGAACACCTCGGTCCATTCGTCGAAGGGCAGATTGGTGGTGACCAGGGTCGAGCCCCGCTCGTAGCGTTGGCTGAACACCTCGAACAACAGCTCGGCGCCGGTCTTCGACAGCGGCACGAAGCCGAGTTCGTCGACGATCAGAAGCTTGTAGGTGGCGAGCTTCTTCTGGAACCTCAGCAGCTGCTTGTCATCGCGGGCCTCGATGAGTTCGTGGACCAGCGCGGCGGCGGTGATGAAGCCGACCGAGAGGCCCTTCTGGCAGGCCGCCAGGCCGAGACCGAGGGCGATGTGGGTCTTGCCGGTCCCACTGTTGCCGAGCGCGATGAGGTTCTCGCGGCGCTCGATGTACTCGCAGCGGGCCAGCTCCAGGACCAGCGCCTTGTTGAGCGAGGGGATGACCTTGAAGTCGAAGCTGTCGAGGCTCTTGACCACGGGGAAGCGCGCCGCCTTGATGCGCCGCTCGACCATGCGGCGCTCGCGGTCGATCAGCTCGAGCTCGGCGAGTCTCAACAGGTAGCGGACGTGATCGACGCCTTCCGAGGCGCACTGCCGGGCGATCTTGTCGTACTCGCGCAGGAAGGTCGGCAGCTTCAGCGTCTTGAGGTGGTGGGCGAGCAGCACTTGCGGTGTGTCGGTCATGCGCCGAGCCCCGACAGCAGGCTCATGTACGACTTGGCGGACGTCATCGCGACCCGGGCGCGCGGCAGATACGGATAGACGTCGAGGTTGAGCCTGGGCGGCCGCCGCTCGATGCGGCACAGTACCAGGTGCTTCACCGCATCAAAGCCGATTGCGCCGAGCCGCAGGGCGTCGCCGACCGCACCCTCGACCTCCTCGAGCCGGAAGGTCTCCAGTAGACGGAGCACCTGGACGTACTCGCGCTTGCCTGCCTTGCCCATACGAGCTTCGAGGAGCCGCCGCAGAGTGATGAAGGCCTCGGGCAGGTCCCAGCCCGCCAATGGCGCGGCCTGGTCGAGGGCGCCGATCTTCTGCTCGATCAAGGGCAGGTAATGCAGCGGGTCGAAGATCAGGTCCTCGCTGTCGTAGGACCGGCGGTGCCGGGCGATCACCTCGGCCCCGCAGCTGATCACCACCTCATCGACGTAGCCCCGGATGAGCACCTCACGGTGGCCGTAGGCCACGGGCACGGAATAGTCGTTGCTGCGGTAACGCACCAGCGACAGCGAACTCGCCCGTCCAGGGCGCTTATCGCAGGCATCATAGGGAGCAGGCGGCAATGGCAAGAGAACTTGACGATCCCGCTCGAGACGCTCGCCGATGGTCTCCTTGTGGCCCCGCAGCCGCGCCGCCTGGCGCCGGCGGCACTGTTCGGCGAGAGCATCGTTGAGGGCCGCGAAGCTCTCGGCACGCGGGACGGGGACCAGGAAGTTCCGCCGGATGAAGCCGACCAGTCCCTCGACCTTGCCCTTGTCGTTGCCCTTGCCCGGCCGGCCGAACCTGTCCTCGAACAGATAGTGGGACTGAAGCTCCGTGAAGACGCGCGTTCGCTGCCGCTTCCCATCGCCCAGGATCCGGGCAACCGCCAGCTTGGTGTTGTCGTACAGGATGGATCGGGGGACGCCGCCGAAGAAGGCAAACGCCGCGTTGTGGCCATCGCAGAATGCTTCGGTCGTCTCCGCCGGATAGGCCGCAACAAAGCAACCATCACTGTGGGGAAGGTCGAAGGCAAGGAAGTGGATCTTCCGTAACGCGCCGCCGATCACCGCCATCGCTTCGCCGAAGTCCGCCTGGGCGTGACCGGGGGAATGGGAGAGTGGCACGAACACCTCACGCGACCGAAGCCCCTGCTCACGAACGTAGTCCTTCACGATGGTGTAGCCGCCCGTGAAACCGTACTCGTCCCGGAGGCGGTCGAAGATGCGCTTCGCAGTGTGCCGTTGCTTGCGGTGGCTGGTCCGATCGTCTTCCAAGATCCGATCGATGATTCCCGTGAACGGACCCAGCTTTGGCCGCCTCGGCGGCGCGCTTCGGCGATACCCTGGCGGCACCGAGAACGACAGCATCTTACGGACCGTCTTGCGGTCTACACCAAACACCCGCGAGGCCTCGCGGGTGCTCATCCCCTCGACATGACACGCCCGCCGAACCCGTGCGTACAACTCCACCCGATACATCCCCCCCGCCTTCCAGTCAGAGCAACCCTGACAGAAGGCTATACGCGGTCCCATTTTGGTCCGCCGCAGCCGGATCGACCGGCCGCTTCAGTGGGGGATTATTGCTCTGCCGTTCTCACCGCTCCAATCGTCAGTAACGATCAGCGATCCCGGCGCGACGGTGCTCTCGACGAACCCACAGAGCGACTCGGCGCTACGGTCGAGCACGACGGCGAGCCGAACGCGTCCGGCATAGCGTCCGTCTTTCCGGTTGTCGAGCTTGGTGCCCGGCTTTCGATGACGCACCTCGATGGCACAGGAGACGAGAACCTTGTGGTGAACACCACGGCCTTCCCCACGCGTTCGCCCGCCAACCCAGGTTTCGTCCACCTCAACATGGTTCTTGGGCTGTCCACCGATCCTGTCTTGGTTGGGCCGCACCATGCCCGAGCGGAGCTTGTGGAGAATTTGAAAGGCCGTCTCGTAGCGCGAAAGACCAAGTTGCCGCTGAAACTGCACGGCGGACATGCCGGGCGTCTGACTGGCGACCAGATAAGCGGCCCAGAACCAGACGTTCAGCGGAGTGTGGCTACGCTCCATCACTGTTCCCACCGTCAGCCCGGTGTTCTGGCGGCACTTGCGGCGGGTGCGAGTCTCGTATGGCATTGATAGCAGCGGCTTCGTTCATTGAGTTCAGGCAGCGATGGCGATGACGGCACAGGGATTGATGTTGTCGTTGGCCGGTGTGTCGGTTGCGCCGATGATGGCCTTCCATGCCCGGTCGAAGCGAGCGGATTTGATCAGGGCGCGGAAGGTCAGCACAGCCTGCCCGCTGGCGATCCGCCAGCGCATGCCGGAGCGCTTCATGCGCTGGGTCACCAGGGTCTTGTTGGCCGCCTCGACGACGCCTGAGCCGATGGCGACGCCCTCTGCCTTCAGGGTGTGGTAGCGCATGCGCTGGCGGTGCTTGCGGAAGAAGGCGAGTTCCCGTTCGATCTCGGCCCGATCCGGCTTTGCGCTATCACGAAGGTGGCGCAACGCCCGGATCACCTTGTCGACGCCGCAGGGGTCGTGACGCAGAACCTCGCGGTACCTCTCGAACCAGTCGGAGGCCACCGCATGGTCGGATGCCGTTCGGAGATGTTCGCAGGCATGCCAGAAGTCGATGACCTCGGTTTCGGGCGACAGGGTCTCCAGGAAGGTCCAATTGTCGGCGGCGGCGTCGGCGATAGCGACGATCCTGACGTCGGGGCGCAGCTGCCTGATATGTGCGACTTCGCTTGCGAGCTGCGCCTTCAGTGTGACCTTGCCGCTCTCCGGCATGCGGCCGAGATAGATGGTCTTCAGACGCTCGCCCCTGGCGTCGTGGAAGGAAACCGTGCCGCAGGCGGCCTCGCGCCAGGAGGCCTCGGCACGGCCGTCCTCGCCGGCCCGCAGCGGCACCATGACGCCGTCGAGCGACACCGAGGCGCTGTGACCGCCTCGTGCGGTACGCCCTCGGCGTCACGGATGCTGTCCAGCGTCTCGGGGCCGAGGGTCTCCCAGCGCTCGTGCATGGTCCGTGTCAGGCGCTGCAGGGTGCTCACCGACGGCGTCATGGCGCCGGTCTTCGCAAAGAACGCCGCCGCTTCCCGCGCCGTGCAGTGACCCATCATCAGCAGACCGAGCTGAGCCGCCGGCCGCGTCAGGTAATCGTCGACGAGACCCAGGCTCTCGTCGACCGGCACCGGCGATGACCCGCTTGCGCCGCTACGGTAACGGGCACGCCGGTAGGTCAGCGGACCGAGCGAGGTCATGATCGTCTTCGCCGTCACCGCGACCCGGAACCAGCTCTGCCCGTCCCGCTCGATCCGGGACGCGCCGTCGTCCCGCTTCTCGATGACGGCGCCCAGAAGCTCACAAGCGAGCGCGTTCATGGTCTCACGCACCCGCAACTCAGCCTCCTCGAACGCCTCGGGACACGGGTCCGAGCGAAACTGCTCGTGACAGACTGCGACCACCTGGGCGACCGCCTCGGCGACCCGGGCAGGCACGCCGGAAAGATCGATGGACGAGGGTGCCGGAGAGCGGGATACTGACATGGGAACGCTCCTGATGTTGGGCTTCTCCACACAGCATCCTACCGTCTCTTGCGGTACGGAGCGTCCCCACCTTCCCCCGCTCGGCCCTGCCGGCGTGACAAAATCCTCCCCTGGGATGGCCGATTGTCACGAAACCCCGTTTCCGGCCGTCCGTTTCGACAGCGAAATCGCGCTACTTCAATAACTTACGTTTGCCACACCAGACCCACACCCCTTGCGGCAGCGCAGGACGCCAGGGCGGTTTTCAAAGTGGAACGGCTCTCCCGCCGTGCCGCAGTGCGGGCAGGCAAAGCCGTCTCCCCAGCGGGCTTTCTCCAGGTAGGCGGCGCAGGCCGCATCATCGGGGAAAAGTCGCTGGAACTCGGGTAGCGAATGCGGGAATGGGAGATCGGCGCGGTCGAGAACATCCATGGCGCGCTCCCCTATATCCGGTTTGCGCCCATTCTAGCCCTAGTGGGTGTGGGTGTAAACCGGATAGGCAAGGTTCGAACCCCGTGTCACCGCCTTCGACATCGTCAATGAGTTGCCTGAGTGCTTTCCTCCCCTCAATCTTCAGACCACTCTTTCCAGCGTCTGTATATGTCTTGACGATTTCCATGTCATGCAGCTCTGCGTACCTCTGGATGGCATCGGACTGGTTTTCGGTCGAGTATATTTGATGCTCTGTGGACATCCGAACGTATTCGGCGGCCCGGAACTTCCTGGTTTCCGTGTCGTCAGTGATCTCCCGTCCTCGGTCTGACTGTTCGATCAACTTGCTTTCCCTACCAACACGCTCTCGCGCCGCCAATTGCAGGCTTGACCCTGCCTTTTCGAAACGAAAGGGACGTTCGACCGGCTGGTGATCTTCTTCGTGTTTTCAAACCTTAGACACGGAGATCAGGAATGTCCTTTCGTAAAAAGGGCCGAAAATTTCGGCCCATTTCCGTAAAAAACTTTTCCGAAACCATCTGATAGAGCTGGGGTGAGTGACGAGTATGATTTCACCGCCGTTATCGCTGAGACGTTACGGGATGCTCTTGGCGGCAGCCGCATGGCCATCAAAACGGTGATGGCGTACACAGGCGCCGGCGAACGCGCGGTCAAGAACTGGTTTGAGGCCAAGAACGGTCCAAACGGTGAAAACCTGATTGAACTTGTCCGCCACTCAGACGAGGTCCTAGAGGCGTTCCTGCGAATGTCTGGCCGAGAAGAAATCCTAACGGCGAAAAAGCTGGTAGATGCTCGCAGCACATTGGTCGAGATGTTGAAAACCATCGACCAGCTACAAGGCAGCGACCCGCCTGGATAGTCGTTGAGCGTTTAGCGAGTGGTTGGTCGCACGCGCACGGTGCATCTATCACGATCAACCCGCCAGCCGACGGTAGCTGAACAAGCGTGTATAGAAGTTTAGCGCTTGTTCTCCGTTACCACATTGTTATTATTAAGGTTTAATTAGTTACAACATGGTCGACCAGTACCAGATGGCGGCCGTCGGCCAGGGTGCGGCGCTTGGCGCGCACGGCGAAGGCGCCGCGCATGTTCTCAAAGCGCTGGCGCCGGGTGCGACCGGCCTGGCTCGGCGTCGGCCGCGTGCGCTTGAGCAGATCGGGTACGAAATCGACGCCGGCGAGGCGCGCCAGCGCGCCGCCGATCAGCGCCGACTGGTTGTAGCGTCGCGCGAACAGGCGGAAGCGGTGCAGCGGCACCGGCACGACCGCGTCGCAGTCGGCGAGCAGCGTGTCGCCGACGCGCATCATGAGCTGGGCGAGCGACAGCGCCGCGTGGGTCTGGTCGCCGTGCTTGAGGCCGAGCACGACCTCGCGCCCGACGCCGGCATAGCGCACCGCGGACCGGGCATGGTCGAAGTCGGGCGGCGTCGCGGTGCAGGCGCCGCACAGCGCATCCGGCCCCTCGTCGACGTCGAACGGGAAACCGCATAGCGCGCAGTTCGGCGGCGTGATGAAATCGACGCCGGTCCAGCAGCGCGGGCACAGCCGGCCCGGCCGGTCGACCGGCGCCGGGCAGGCCAGGCAGCGCGGCGGCAACAGCGCATCGAGCAGCGCGGCACCCCAGCGCCGGGGCGCCCCGGACGATGTCTCGGGCGGCAACATGACCCAGTATGCGCGCCGCCCCCGGCCCCGCGTCAAGCGCGGCGGCTGGACGGCTCGACAGACAAACGATCATCACATATAGTTAACTTGATGGTTAACTATGATCTCGACACGGCCTTCGCGGCGCTCGCCGACGCGACGCGGCGCGCCATTCTCGTGCGCCTCTCCGAGGGCGACGCCACGGTCGGCGCGCTGGCGGCGCCCTTCGACATGTCGTTGCCGGCGGTCTCCAAGCACCTCAAGCTGCTCGAGCGCGCCGGGCTGATCAGGCGCGAACGCGACGGCCGCGTGCACCGTTGCCGTCTCGACCCCGACCGGCTGCGCGCCACCGCGGCGTGGCTCGAGCACCAGGGGCGCGCCTGGGAGGATCGGTTCTACGCACTCGACGGCGATTGAGCGCGGAGACTTCGGCGCCTTCATCGAGAGCAAAGGCTTCCGCCTGATATAGGCTCGAACTGAAACTTCCAGCCCGCGCCAATCTTATCCCAACAAGAGGGGGGCCGCCGACCGTTCGGCCAATCCTTATGGGATCAAGAATGGCCTTGTGGGATAAAGATTGGCATGCGCGGCGATTGAGCGCAGGTCACCAAAGGTGACCGCACAATAGTTACGTTTGGCTGAACCGGTAGTGGCTGCTCTGGGTCTGGGTGACCGCCGCGCGCAGCCAAGCCTCGTCGACGCCCGCTCACCGAAGCGGTCGGCCGCATAGCAGCCCGTTGACGAAGTCTTCCCTGGACGAAGTCGGCATGGTCTGATTCTCTGGTGTCCTGGCCTGAAGGGGGGTTCGCTGATGGCGATGGGACAGCAGAAGGATCGTCAGGGGGACTTGATGGTGAGCTGGTCGGAGATGCCGCGCTCGCCAGGTCATGTATTTTACGACCGCCTGCAGTTGGTACTGATCGAGGGCGGCTTCGACGGCTTCGCCGAGGCGGTCTGCCAGCCCTATTACGCGGCCAGGATGGGGGCGCCTTCGGTGCCACCCGGGCGCTACTTCCGTATGCACCTGGTGGGCTACTTCGAGGGTATCGACTCTGAGCGTGGGCTGGAGTGGCGGTGCTCGGATTCCCTGTCGCTACGGGAGTTCCTGCTGTTGGAGAGGCGGGAACGGGTGCCGGACCATTCCTGGCTGTCACGGACCCGCGCGCGCCTGCCCCATGAAGTCCACACGGCGGTGTTTGACTGGGTCCTGGCGCTGATCGCCGAGGCGGGTCTGGTGAAGGGCGAGCGCATCGGGGTGGATGCCTCGACCATGGAGGCCAACGCGGCGCTGCGCAACATCGTGCGGAGGGACACGGGCGAGGGTTACCGGGGGATGCTGGAGCGCTTGGCCCAGGAGAGCGGTATCGAGACACCCACGGCTGAGGACCTGGCGCGTCTGGACCGCAAGCGCAAGGGCAAGAAGCTCTCGAACCAGGACTGGGTTTCCAGGAGCGACCCCGAGGCCAAGATCGCCAAGATGAAGGACGGCACCACGCACCTGGCCTACAAGCCCGAGCACGCGGTGGATCTGGACACCGGCGCGGTGGTGGCGGCGGAGCTGCACCCGGCCGACGAGGGCGATACGACAACGCTTCCCAAGACCCTGGCGGCGGCCGAGGCAAACCTCGAGGCGGTGGATGTGGCGCCGACGGCCGAAGATCCGGCCGAATGTGTGACCGATAAGGGCTACCACTCACGGTTGGTCTTGAAGGCGCTCGACGACGGCCCCTGGAAGAGCCGGATCTCCGAGCCCAAGCAGAAGGGTTTTGCGCGCTGGCACGGAGATGATGCGGCTCGCCGGGCGGTCACCAACAACCGGACCCGGCTGTTATCGGGGGTGGCCAGGGAAGCCTTCAAGCTGCGCGCCGAGATCGTCGAGCGCTCCTTTGCCCACAACCTCGATCGCGGCGGTATGCGCCGGACCTGGCTTCGGGGCCGCGAGAACGTGCACAAGCGATACCTGCTTCACGTCGCCGGCCACAACCTATCGTTGCTGATGCGCCAACTCATCGGCGCCGGCACCCCGAAGGAGGCCGTGGCGGGCGGAATTGGCGCCTTGTTCGTGCTTGTTACGCCCGCTGGAGCCGTCCTGGTCGTTCAGATCGTCCTCATCGTCTCGGAGGATGGCGAAACCGCCTTCGCCGCGATATGCTTCGCCGTGGCGTGAAACCCGGTCAATGACGCCTTTTTCAACGGGCTGTTAGGGCGCGGGGTCGAGGCGTGGTTTCGCGCCGGTCACGGCATCGGCGATGAGACGCCCGGCGAGGCCCGAGAGCGTGACGCCCGCCGAGTTCATGGCGCTCGCCACGAACAGCCCGTCGATGCCGCCGACCGGGCCGACCAGCGGCTCGCCGTCGGGCGTGAAGGCCTCCGGGCCGTTGACGAAGCGCGTGACCGGCGCGTGCTCGAGCGCCGGAAATAGTTGCATCGCGCGTTCTGCATAAGGCGCGATCTTGTCCCAGTCCTCGTCGAGCAGCGAGAAGGTAAAGTTGTCGGGCGGCGCGCCGTCGCCGGCGTCCAGCGTCTTGGCGTCGGCGTCGAAGAAGCCGTAGAGCATGCCGCCGACCTCCTCGCGACCGTAAATCGAATCCTCGGGCGAGACGAACGATGGCGTCGCGGGGCCGAGCGCCGGTTCGGGCCGCGCGATGAGGTAGAAATGCTCGCAGCCCCACTGCGCCAGCGCGACGCCGGCGCCGGCCAGGAAACGGCGCGACCAGAGCCCGGCGGCGACGACCACGACATCGGCGTCGATGCGCCCGTCGGCGGTGTCGAGCCCGGCGACCCGGCCGCCCCGGGTTACCAGGCCGGTGACCGCGCAGCCCTCGCGCAGCACGACGCCGCGTCGGCGCGCCGCGCGCGCATAGGCCGCTGTCAGGTCGGCCGGGTTGAGCCGGCCCGACAGGCCGTTGAGCCAGGCGCCGGCGATCGCGCCGGGATCGAGCAGCGGGTGGTGGCGCGCCGCCTCGGCGGGGCTGAGCAGTCGCGAGCCGTAGCCGCGTTGCTCGGCAATGCGCATCGAATCGGTAAAGTCATCGAGCGTCTCGGGCTTGCGCGCCAGGAACAGACGGCCGGTCTTGAGCCAGCCGGTCGCCTGGTCGGCCTCGCGGGCGACCGTCTCGGCCGCCTCGAGGGTGGCCAGCACCGGCCCGTCGTTGCGCGCCGACCAGGTGATGTTGCCGGCCGAATGCCAGGTCGAGCCGGCGCCCAGCCGCGCGCGCTCGACGAGCACGATCTCGCCGGCCTCGGCCGCCGCCAGATGCCAGGCGACACTCGCACCGATCACCCCGCCGCCGACGATCGCGATGCGTCGCGCCATGGCGTCCCCTTCGGTATCGCTGCGCGACGTTTAGCACGTCGGCGCTGTCGGGTTATAGTGGCGTCATGGGCGACGCCATCGACGTCTTCGATCCCGCCGCGGTGCGCCGCCACCGCGCGCGCGCCGCGCCGGACTTCGGCTCGCACGACTTTCTCGTGCGCGAGATCGCCGAGCGGCTCGCCGGCCGGCTCGACGACGTGCGCCGCAGTTTTCCCGTCGCGCTCGATCTCGGCCATCACGCTGCCCTGGCGGCGGGCCGCGGCGGCATCGGCCGCGTGCTGCGCTGCGGCACCGTGGCCGACCACGGACCGGTCGCGGCCGACGAGGCACTGCTGCCCTTCGCCAACGCTTCCTTCGACCGGGCGATCGCCTGCAGGCCTGAATTCGTGCTGGCGCATACCAATTTGGGCAATCTGCAAAAGCTTCTCGGCCGGCCCGACGAATCGGCCGCGTGCTTTCGGCGCGCGATCGCGCTCAAGCCGGACATGGCCGAATTGCGGGTTAACCTCGGCACCGCGCTGAAGGCGGCCGGCCGGCTCGACGCGGCCGCTGACGCCTACCGCGCGGCAGTGGCGCTCGATCCCGGCCTCGCCGAGGCGCATCGCGGGCTCGGCATCACGCTCGCGGATCTGGGCCGCGATGACGCGGCCGAGGCGGCGCTGTTACGCGCCATCGGGCTCGACCCCGATGCCGCAGCGGCACATCATGATCTGGCCGAATTGCTGCTTCGGCGGGGTGACGCGACGGCCGCGTTCGCGGCCTGCGATGACTGCCTCGCCGTCGACCCGGGCAACAGCCGGGCACTTGCCGTGAAGGCGGCCGCCCTCGATGAACGGGGCGCGCGCGCCGCGGTCCGCGTGCTGGTCGACTTGGACCATTTGATCAAGACGACGCGGTTCGACGCGGCTGACGGTTTCGCCGACATGGCGGCATTCAACGCGGCGCTTGCCGATCACGTGTGCAACCACCCGACGCGCAACTTCGAACCGCCCAACAAGGCCACCCGGCTTGGTACTCAGACGCGCGAACTGCTGATCGAACCCAAGGGGCCGGTCGCGGCGCTCGAAGGGATGATCATCGGCGCGGTCGAGGACTACCTCGATATCCTGCCGGCAATGGCCGACCATCCGGTTGCCGCCGCCGCGCCGCGCGATTGGTGGCTGACCGCCTGGGCGACGATCCTCGATAGCGGCGGGTACCAGACGCCGCACATCCACCCAGCCGCTTGGCTCTCGGGCGTCTATTACGTTCAGGTTCCGTCGGCCGTCACGGCCGATGATCCCGCATGCGCCGGATGGATCGAATTCGGCCGACCCGATCCGGGCTACGATCTGGCGGTCGAACCAGACGTCCGGCTGATCCGACCCGAAGCGGGGCGGATCGTGCTGTTCCCGTCCTATTTCTATCACCGCACACTGCCGTTCGAGGCGAGCGATTGTCGCATCAGCATCGCGTTCGATATCATGCGCGAGGATATGTCGCAGAGTCTCGCGAAACTCGTCCCTATCGCACCCGGCGCCGGTGGCGGCCGGTGACCCGCGGGCCCCAATGAACCGCCGCGATCGTCGCCGCAAGGCCGCCGCGGGATCGGGCGACGCGCCGCGTCAGGCTCTCGAGCAGGCCGTCCAGGCGCACCAAGCCGGCCGGCTGGCCGAGGCCGAAGCCGCCTATCGACGCATTCTCGAGGTACGGCCCGACGAGCCGGACGCACTCCATCTCCTGGGGTTGCTGGCCCACCAGGGCGGCCAACCGGCGGCCGCAATCGAGCTGATTGGCCGCGCCATCGAGATCGACGCCAAGATGCCGAGATTTCATAACAATCTGGGCCTCGCCCATGCCGCGAACGCCGTTTCGACGCCGCCGAGGCGAGCTATCGCCGCGCCTTGGCGCTCGATCCCGACTATGTCGAGGCCTGGCACAACCTGGCGACCGCGTTGGCCGGAAGCGGCCCGCCCGAGGACGCCGTGGACTGCTTCGAGAGCGCGCTCGGGCGCAACCCGAATTATGCGCCGGCGCACAACAACCTGGCCAACCTGCGCCGCGAGACCGGTGACCATCGGGCGGCCGCCGAGGGCTACCGGCGCGCCCTGGCGCTCGCCCCCGACTACGCCGACGCGCATTACAATCTGAGCGTCGCGCTGACCGCGCTCGGCGAGCTCGAGGCCGCGGAAGCGAGCTGCCGCGCCGCGCTGGCGCTGCAGCCCGACCGTGCCGAGGCGCACAACAATCTGGCTACGATCCTCAAGTTCCGGGGCCGTCTCGAGGCCGCGAAGGCGGCGTACCAGCGCGCGCTCGACCTCAAGCCCGATTTGGTCGCGGCGCGCGATAGCCTGGCGGAATTCGAAGGCGCCAACGCCCACTCGATCGACGCGCTGACCGCTTTGGAGGCCGACGACAGCCTCCCTGCCGGCGACGCAATCCGGGTCCGTTTCGCACTCGCCCGCCATCATGCCGATGCCGGCGATCACGCGCGCGCCTTCCAATATTACCGAAACGGTAACGAGATGCGCGCCCGGGAAGTGGGCCGGTACGGCCGGGTCTTCGACCGTGCCGCCGTCGAGCGTCTGGCCGACCGGTCGATGGCGCTCTTCACGCCGGAGTTTTTCGCCGCGCGGGGGGCCGAGGGCGCGCCATCCGAGCGGCCGGTCTTCATCGTTGGCATGCCGCGCTCGGGCACGACGCTGGTCGAACAGATCCTGGCGAGCCACCGCGCGGTGTTCGGCGCCGGCGAGCTCGACGCCATCGAGGCGACCGCGCACCGGCTGTCCGCCGAGACGGATGTCGACGCCACCTACCCCGACGACGTGGCGGGACTCGACGCGGCGGCCTGTCGACGGCTCGGCGACGCCTATCTCGAGCGCCTCGCTACGCTCGACGCCAATGCCGCCCGCGTGACCGACAAGATGCCCGCCAACTTCCGCCACCTCGGCCTGATCGCACTCCTGCTGCCGGGTGCGCGCATCGTCCATTGCCGGCGAAATCCGCTCGACGTTTGCCTCTCGTGTTACGTCCAGAACTTCACCCAGGGCAACGAGTTCAGCAACGACCTCGGCGATATCGCCGTCACCTATCGCGCCTACCGGCGGCTCATCGACCATTGGCGTCGAGTGCTGCCCGTGCCGATGCTCGACGTCGGCTACGAGGAACTGGTCGCCGACCAGGCGGCGGTGAGCCGCCGCATCGTCGAATTCGTCGGTCTCGAGTGGGATCCCGCCTGCCTCGAATTCCACGCCAACCGGCGGGCCGTACAGACCTCGAGCGCGCTGCAGGTTCGCCGGCCAATCTACCGCAGTTCGATCGAACGCTGGCGCGTCTATGAGGCCGAACTCCAGCCCTTGATCGAAGCGCTTGGCGACGACGCCACGATTGAGAATTGATCGACCGCGCGACGCGGCTTGCCGCGCGTTCGCCGTTGCGGTAGAAACCCGCCTGTTCCCGCGGCCAAACGGTTGTCAGGGCGCCTCCGCGCGACGATATGTGTGGCGGCCTTGCCGTTCCGTGGGCAGTCATTCGGAGGCGTGCGGTGTCTGGTATTCTTTGGTTGGCGTCATACCCGAAGCCGGGCAACACCTGGCTCAGGGTGTTCATCGCCAATTACATGCGCAACCCGCCCTCGGCGCTCTCGATCAACGAGCTGCCGAACTTCATCATGGGCGACGGCATGGCGTGGCCCTTCGAGAAGGTCGCCGGCCGGCCGATCGCCGATTTGAGCGTCGATGACATCCAGCGCTTGCGCCCCAAAGTCCATCAGATGTTCGCGACATCGAGCGCGGACAATGTCTTCGTCAAGACGCACAACGCCATCGCGTTGCTGGGCGACGTGCCGACGATCAGTCCCGAAGCGACCGCCGGCGCGATCTATATCATCCGCAACCCGCTCGACGTCGTGGTGTCCTACGCCAATCACTATGGCGTCGACTACGACCGCGCGGTCGAGGTCTTCGGCCGCGAGGACACGCTGCTGCCGACCCACGGGCCGCTGGTCGTCCAGTATCTCGGCGGCTGGAGCGACCATGTGCGCAGCTGGCTCAACGCGCCGGGGCTCAAGCCCCACCTGATCCGTTACGAGGACATGGCGCGCAAGCCAGACAAGGCGTTTCGTGGCGTGATAAAGTTCCTCAGTCTGCCGCTCGAGGCGCCGCGCCTGAAGAACGCCATCCGATTCAGCTCGTTCGACACGCTCGCCCGGCAGGAGAAGGACGCGGGATTCGTCGAGGCCGTTCCGATCGACGATCGGGTGTTCTTCCGCAAGGGCAAGGTCGGCGACTGGCGCAACCATCTGTCGGCGGCCCAAGTCGACCGGCTGATCGAGGATCATCACGAGGTCATGGCCGAACACGGTTACCTCACCAAGGACGGCCGCCCGGCATTCTGAGGACGACGGTCCGCCGGCCGCTATCGATTAACCCCGGACGAACAAACACATGAACCATCTCGACCACCTCGAAAGTCACAGCGTCTACATCTTCCGCGAGGCCTTCGAAAAAATCGCGCCGCTCGGCATGCTGTGGTCGGTCGGCAAGGATTCGAACGTCATGCTGTGGCTCGCGCGCAAGGCCTTCTTCGGCCATGTGCCGTTCCCTGTGGTGCACATCGATACCGGCAAGAAGTTTCCCGAAATGTATGAATTCCGTGATCGCTACAGCGCGGAATGGGGGCTCAACCTGGTGCTCGGCGACTGCCCGCCGATCGAGGAGATCGACGAGACCCTGCCGCCGGCGGCGCGCTCGGCGGCGCGCAAGACCGAGGGCCTCAAGAAGCTGATCGCCGAGCACCGCTTCACCGGCATCATCGCCGGCATCCGCCGCGACGAGGAAGGCACGCGCGCCAAGGAGCGCGTCTTCAGCCCACGCGGCGAGGCCGGGCGCTGGAACTACCGCGACCAGCCACCCGAGTTCTGGGACCAGTTCAACACCGACTTCCCGCCCGGCACGCATCTGCGCATCCATCCGCTGCTGCAATGGACCGAGATCGATATCTGGCGTTACATCCAGCGCGAGAACATCCCGATGGTCGACCTCTATTTCGCGCGCGACGGCATGCGCTACCGCTCGCTCGGCGACCGCGACATCACCTCGCCGGTCGAGAGCACGGCGTCGACGATCGCCGAAATCATCGCCGAGCTTGAGCAGACCAAGGTCGCCGAACGCAGCGGCCGGGCCATGGACCACGAGTCGGAAGACGCGTTCGAACGGCTGCGGGTCGCGGGGTACATGTAATGACGAGCCGGGAAACCAGCAGCGCGGCGGAACAGACGCTCGGCGACGCGATGCCCGTGGACGCATCGCGCAACGTCATGAACATCGTCATGGTCGGCCATGTCGATCACGGCAAGTCGACCCTTGTCGGCCGCCTGATCCACGACACCGGCACGATGCCCGAGGGCAAGCTCGAGGCGCTACGCGCCATTTGCAAGCGTCGCGGCATGCCTTTCGAATGGGGCTTCCTCTTGGACGCCCTGCAGGGCGAGCGCGACCAAGGCGTGACCATCGACGCCGCGCATATCCGGTTCGCCACCGAGCGCCGCGACTACGCGATCATCGACGCGCCCGGCCATCGCGAGTTCCTCAAGAACATGGTGACCGGCGCGGCCAGCGCCGAGGCTGCCGTCCTGCTGATCGACGTGGCCGAAGGCGTGCGCGAGCAGACACGCCGCCACGCCTATCTCCTGCACCTCTTGGGCGTGCGCCAGGTGGCGGTGGCGGTAAGCAAGATGGACCTCGTCGATTTCGCCGCGCCGCGCTTCGAGGACGTCGCCGGCGAATGCCGCGACTATCTCGCCGCGATCGGCGTCGCGGCGACGGCGATCATCCCGGTCGCCGCGTGCGACGGCGACAACGTCGTCGATAGATCGTCGCGTATGGACTGGTACCGGGGGCCGACCGTGGTCGGTGCGCTCGACGAATTCATCACGGCGCCGTCGCCGGTCGAGCGGCCGCTACGCCTGCCGCTGCAAGACATTTACCGCTTCGACGACCGACGCATTCTGGCCGGGCGCATCGACACCGGCCGGCTCGCGGTCGGCGACGAACTTCTGTTCTCGCCGTCGAACAAGACCGCGCGCGTCGCGACGATCGAGAACTGGAACGGTCCGGCGCCGTCCGAGGCGTCGGCCGGCCAGTCGATCGGCATCACGTTGGACGAGCAGATCTTCGTCGAGCGCGGCGAGGTGGCGAGCCACGTCGAAGACCCGCCGCTCGAAAGCAACGTCTTCCGCGCCCATCTGTTCTGGCTCGGCGCCAAGCCGTTGGCGCCCGGACAACGCTACAAGCTGAAGCTCAACACCACCGAGGCCCAGGTCGAGGTGCAGGAGATCGAGCGCGTCATCGACACCCGCGACCTCGGCACGTCCGAGGCCGAGAAGGTCGAACGCAACGGCGTCGCCGAAGTCGTGCTGCGCAGCCCCGCCCTGCTGGCGTTCGACGAATTCGCCACCAACCCGCGCGGCGGCCGTTTCGTGCTGGTCGACGGTTACGAGATCGCCGGCGGCGGCATCATCAACATGGAGGGCTATCCCGACCAGCGCAGCCTGATCACGGTGATGGGCACCAACCTGACCGAGGTCGAGCACCGTGTGCCGCTCGAGGCGCGCATCACGCGCAACGGCCACCGCGGCGGCGTGCTGTGGTTCACCGGCCTGTCCGGTTCCGGCAAGTCGACGCTCGCCATCGAGGTCGAGCATCGCCTGTTCCGCAAGGGCTACCAGACCTATGTGCTCGACGGCGACAACGTGCGGGCCGGGCTCAACGCCAACCTCGGCTTCTCGCCCGACGACCGCGCCGAGAACATCCGCCGTGTCGGCGAGGTCGCGGCGCTGTTCTCGGACGCCGGCTTCATCGTCATCAGCGCCTTCATTTCGCCCTACCGCACCGACCGCGACCGCGCCCGCGAGGCGGCCGAGGCCTATGAGGTGGGACGCTTCCACGAAATCTACATCAAGGCCGACCTCGAGACCTGCGAGGATCGCGACCCCAAGGGCCTCTACAAGCGCGCGCGGGCCGGCGAGATCGCCGACTTCACCGGCATCTCGGCGCCCTACGAGCCGCCCGAGGCGACCGACCTCGAGGTCGATACCGGCGCCCAAAGCGTCGCCCAGAGCGCCCAGCACATCATCGACTACATCGAGCGGCACTTCGCGCTCGAGCCGCGCGGCGAAAAGTGAGCCACGCGGCGCCAGCGGCCGGCGACGCGATCGACGTCGCCGCCCGGCTCGCCGATGTCGAGGCGCGCATCGCCGAGGCCGCCCGGGACGCTGGCCGCGCGGCGCAAGACATCACGCTGGTCGCCATCGCCAAGATGCATGTCGATGCGCGTATCGTGCCGGCGCTCGAGGCAGGCCACCGCGTGTTCGGCGAGAACCGCGTGCAGGAGGCCGAGGCCAAGTGGCCGGCGCTGAAGGCGCGCTACCCGGACGTCGCGCTGCATTTGGTCGGCCCGCTGCAGACCAACAAGACGCGAAACGCCATAGCATTGTTCGACGTCATCGAGACCGTCGACCGACCCAAGCTGGCGCGCAGGTTGGCCGGGGAGATGGACCGCGCCGGCAAGCGCCCGTCCTGTTTCATCGAGGTCAACACCGGCGAGGAAGCGCAGAAGGCAGGCGTCCTGCCGGCCGACGCCGACGCCTTCGTCGCGCTTTGTCGTGATGAGCTCGACCTGCCGATCGTCGGCCTGATGTGCATTCCGCCGTTCGACGACGAACCCTCGCTGCACTTCGCGCTGTTGGCCGACATCGCCGCGCGCAACGGGCTCGACCAGATCAGCATGGGCATGACCGCGGATTTCGACGTCGCGGTGCGCTTCGGCGCGACCCATGTGCGCGTCGGCACGGCGATCTTCGGCCAACGCCCGCCGCGCGGTGTCTAGGGCGGCGTCGGGACGCGAAGCATAGCCGGGCCCGGTTCACCGGTCGCACCGCGCCCGGCGCGACGTCCGCTAACCGCTCGAAACCGGACCTCCAAGCCGCTATTGCTCAATGTCTGGTTCTGACCCAGCCTGTGTAAAAACGTCGATGGTGTTATGATTCTCTCGTGCTTTGGCGGGAGGGTCTGATGAAGCGTTTTGTCGAGGGTGTCGATCGCAGCCAGGGCACGTTGTTTCCGGAGCGCCTGGAAGACTGGATCGGCGACGACAACCCGGTTCGGGCGATCGACGTCTTCGTCGATGAGCTCGATCTTGGCGGCCTCGGGTTCGACCGGGTCGAGCCGCTGGCGACCGGCAGGCCGGCCTATCATCCTTGCGATTTGTTGAAGCTCTACATCTACGGCTATCTCAACCGGGTTCAGTCGAGCCGTCGGCTCGAGAGGGAGGCCGGGCGCAATGTGGAAGTGATGTGGCTGGTCGGCCGGCTGGCGCCGGATCACAAGACGATCGCCGACTTCGGCCAAGGACAATGGTTCTGCGATCCGCCAGGTCTGTGCCCAGTTCATCGCCCTGTGCCGCCAACTGGGGCTGTTTGCCGAGGCGAGCGTGGCGATCGATGGCGCCAAGTTCAAGGCGGTCAACAGCCGGGACAGGAACTTCACGCGGGCCAAGATGGCGCGGCGGGTGGCGCAGATCGAGGAGAGCGTTGCGCGCTATCTGCAGCAACTCGACAGCGCCGACCGGCAAGAGCCGTCGCTGGCGCGCACGACCAAGACGACTCGTCTGGCCGACAAGATTGCGATCCTCAAGCAGGAGATGCGGCGCCTGAAGGCGCTTGAAGTCGAGCGGCGTGCGAGCCCGGACCAGCAGATCTCTCTGAGCGATCCCGATGCCCGCTCGATGGCGACGAGCGGCCGGGGTTCCGGCGTGGTGGGCTACAACGTTCAGGCCGCCGTCGACACCAAGCATCACCTGATCGTTGCCCACGAGGTGACCAATCAGGGCACTGACCGCGCCCAGCTCTCAGCCATGGCGAAGCGGACCAAGGCGGCTCTGGAGACCGACGAGTTGGATGTCGTTGCCGATCGCGGCTACTACAACGGCAAGGAGATTCTGGCCTGCGATCAGGCCGGCATCACCGTCACGTTGCCTAAGCCGCTGACCTCTGGAGCCAAGGCCAAGGGCCGCTTCGGCAAACAGGACTTCGTCTATCTGGCCGCCGACGATGTCTATCGCTGCCCGGCCGGCGAGCGTTTGGTCTACCGCTTCACCAGCCAGGAGAGGGGGCTGAGCATGCGGCGCTACTGGACCAACGCCTGTCAGGGATGCGCCATCAAGCATCGCTGCACCACGGCCAAGCAGCGCCGCATCACCCGTTGGCAGCACGAACACATTCTCGAGGCCGTCGAGAGGCGGCTCGACGAGCACCCGGAGGCGATGCGTCGGCGGCGCGAGACGGCCGAGCATCCCTTCGGCACCCTCAAGGCCTGGATGGGCGCGACGCACTTCCAGATGAAGACGCTGAAGCGGGTGAGGACCGAGATGGCCTTGCACGTGCTGGCCTACAATCTCAAGCGCGTCATGAACATCATGGGCATCGACCCGCTGATCGCGGCGATCAGGACGGCATAGGCGCCCCTGCGCCGACAATTACGCCCATACCCGGCCACATCGCGGCTCACAACGGCGCCAGCCGGCCGAAAAGCCCGCACGAGCGGCGAAAATCCATAATCCCGGAAAACACGTCCCGACTGATCATCCAAACCCAAAGACGCGCCACACAGAAATAGCAGCAAACGTTCTCACACAGGCTGGACCCTTAACAGACACGTTGCGGTGTGTGGGATATGACAAAACTTGCGGACCATGTGGCGTGGCCAACCCGTCCTCGGCCACGCGTAGCCCGGTTTGGGTGGAACGGTACGATCAAGCCTGCGCGAGACGTGGAGCATTCCGCTGCAAACTCGAAGCATTAGCTAACCATTCGTCATGATTTGAACGAATTGGTGGCAGAATTCTACTGCCTTCTCGAGTCTGAGCGTTTGCCAGATGTTCACTCCGATCAGAACTATGATCATCACAAAGAGCGCGATCTCAATATGTTTGTGAGGCATCGTCGTTTGAGCCATTGATCTTCCCCCATTTGACCAAGATGTTCACGATGAATTGCTGAGAAAGCCAACTCCATTGAACAATCATCCCACTGAGCGGGCCATGTATGCTAGCGATAGCATCTCAGTACACGTCTGAGAAAACGAAGAGCCCGTGACCCTACCCGAGTTGGGCAGGAATAATCCAGCTTCTCGCTCCCGCTCGAATGTCTTGTGTGGATGGCTCCCGCGTTGCAAGGACTTTTTTCGGCGTAGCGACCTAGTCAGGTACAGTCTTGTGTCCGGCCTGTTGATGCGGTTTTGTTGAACCGCTGGCCCTGATGGTATCCGTGGATCGGGTCCCTATCTGCTTAGCGGGCTCGAACACCCAGGACATTGGTCGGGTTGTCCCGATCCCCGGTCTGACCGGTTCGCCATCACGTCTCGTCGTCCTTGCAATCGTCGAAAGGCGTTGTGCCTTCGAGCGATCAATTGGTCATGCGGTCTCCTCAGTTGCGGGTCGGTGAGCGCGGTAGGCCTCGCCACGGGTCATGATGACCCAGGCGATCCGCGCGGCCTTGTTGGCCATGGCCACGGCGACCAGCTTGTTGGGCTTGCTTACCAGCAAGTTGGTGATCCAGGGGTGAACCTCGGGCTTGCGCCGTGCCGATTGAAGCTGTGATGTCATGCCGATCACCAGCAGACGGCGAAGATAGCGGTCCGCCATCTTGGAGATGCGTCCCATGCGATCCTTGCCGGCGCTGGAATCGGCCTTGGGCGTTAGCCCGAGCGAGGCGGCAAACTGGCGAGCCGATGTGAACCGGTGCGGATCGGTGACCGAGGCCGCCAGCGCCGAGGCGGTGATGTAACCAATCCCCGGAATGGTCGCGAGCCGTTTGGCCAGGTCGTTGCCGCGGAACCAGGTCTTGATCTCGCCCTCGATCATGGCGACCCGGGCTTGCAACTCGCGGATCTGCTCGGCCAGGGCAATGACGATCTTGCATGCCAGCGGGGGAATGTCCGGCACCACTCCTTCGACAAGCTGATCGACGAGCCTCAGCGCGTGATGAATGCCTTTGGCCAGCACGATGCCCAACTCGGCCAGCTGGGACCGGATCATGTTGACCAGCTGGGTGCGCTGGCCGACCGGCAGATCCCGTGTTCGGTGGAGCGCCAGGACCGATTGCTGCTCGGCCGACTCGATCGCGACGAACCGCATCGTGGGGCGCGTCACCGCCTCGCAGATCGCCTCCGCATCGGCGGCGTCGGTCTTGCCGCGCTTGACGTATGGTTTGACGTAGATCGGTGGCATCAATTTCACCTCGTGCCCCAATGCCTGGAGCTCGCGGGACCAGAAGTGGCTCGTGCCGCACGCCTCGATACCGATCAGACACGGTTCCAGCTTGCCGAAGAACGGCATCATCTGGCGCCGGCGCAACGATCGGCGGACGATGACCTTGCCGGTGCTGTCAATGCCGTGGACTTGGAAAACGTTCTTGGCCAGATCGAGGCCGACAGTGGTAACTTTCATGGCGGATAGCTCCTCTTGCTCGTGGTTGATAACAACCACCACTTTGGCATCTCGGTGCCGGGAGCGGGAGCCATCCACCCCATCTGCTTATGGCCGAGGCTGTTGAAAAAGTCCCGAAACATCCATTTTGAGCCTGAATTGGCCAATTCTCCGAAATCGGTGTTTTCCTAAGTCTTTGATTTCATTGAACTCGAATTCTCATTGGTTCCGGGAAATTGGCGAGTTTGGTTCCGCTACCGACTTTTTCAACAGCCTCGGCTATAAGCTGACGTTACGACGGATTGATCAGCATGTCCGGTTCCTGCTCGTAAGCGGACCCGGCGTCAGCCGTCGCCGTCCTCCGCCGAGATACAAATCCGGGTGGTTTCGTCGCACTCGGCCAGGATGGCCAGCAGGTCCTCTCGCGCGACGGTGACGCAGCCCTCGGTCGGGCCAAAGTCGGGCCGCGCGACGTGGAGGAAGATGGCGCTGCCCGCGCCGGGCACCACAGGATCGCCGTTGTGGGCCAGCGCCACGACCACGTCGTAGAGCGCATCGTCGCGCCACAGGGTCTCGGTGCCGGCGGCGTGAGCGCTGCGGACCAGCGTGTTGTACGCGACATCGGCCGGGTCGTCGCACCAGGCGTCCGCCGGGTCGGTAGCGCTCACCGGCAGGGCCGTTTCGGGCGGCGCACCGCGGTCGGGGCGGTAATAGACGCGGCGCAGCGCGAAGCAGCCGGCCGGCGTCGCGCCGTCGCCCTCGCGCTTGACGTCGGTCACGCCGGCGCGGCCGAGCGCGCAGCGCAGGCGCCGGCCGCGCCATTCCAGCGTGCCGTCGGCGCTCACCCGGATGTCCATGGCGCACGTCCCTCTCTGCCCGCCCGCCACCATCGGCGCGTGGCGGCGGCTGTCAAGTCCGCCGCGCGCGCCGCGCCATTCTATTCTGGCTGACCGACCCTATATAACTGGGGTATAGACAGCGGGACCAGTGAGGGAGACGTGACTGCAATGGTGTCGAGGGACCGATCGCCGACCATCGGCAAGCGCATTCTGATCGTCGACGATGACGATGCGTTGCGTCAATCGCTCGCCGAACAGCTCGAGCTGCACGAGGAATTCGAGATCGGCGTGGCGGCGACCGGCGGCGACGCGCTCCAGGCGGTCAAGTCGCTGCGCTACGACATCGTGCTGCTCGACGTCGGCCTGCCCGACATCGACGGCCGCGAGCTGTGCAAGGTGATGCGCCGGGGCGGCCACAAGATGCCGATCATCATGCTGACCGCCGCCGACACCGATTCGGACACCATCTTGGGCCTCGAATCGGGCGCCAACGATTACGTCGCCAAGCCGTTCCGGCTCGGCGTCCTGCTCGCCCGCATGCGCGCCCAGCTGCGCCAGCACGAGCGGAGCGAGGACGCGGTTTTCTCGATCGGCCCCTACACCTTCCGGCCGAGCGCCAAGCTGCTCGTCGAGCCCGACAGCAACCGCAAGATCCGTCTGACCGAGAAGGAGACGGCGATCCTCAAATATCTCTACCGCGCGGGCGACAAGGTGGTCGCGCGCGAGGTGCTGCTCGACGAGGTCTGGGGCTACAACGCCGGCGTCGCGACCCATACGCTCGAGACACATATCTACCGGCTGCGCCAGAAGATCGAGCGCGACCCGAGCGACGCCGTCCTGCTGCTCACCGAACCCGGCGGCTACCGCCTGGCGCCTTGAGCCGCCACAAAACAACTCAAAAACACTTAATAAATAGGGTCAGACACTATTTAATGCTTTGAATATAAACGATTCGTCACATGTTGGGACGCGCGTTCCCGATCCCACAGCCAGCGCCGAGGCCGAACCCGTGTCCGATCACGCCGCCGTCTGGTGGGTGCCGATGCGAAAGCCACGGTTTTCTTTGTAATATCAAATATATAAATGGTGTCTGACCCCGATAGTAAGAGCGTCAGACGCCGTTTTGGGGTTGTCGTGGTCGGCGGCGCGGGCGGGCGGGTCGTCAGCACGCGCCAGCCGCGTCGCGGTCGATGCGTCTTAGCCGGCGGCCGATGTCGAGTGCGCCGAGTGCCGCGAGCGCCGTCACGGCGCCGAACAACGGCCATGAAAAGCGCCAGTCGCCGGCCATGACGACGGCCTGGGCGAGCAATACGGGGCCGATCAAGATGCCGATGTTGCGCCCGGTCATGATAACGGCGAAGGAACTGGCGGCGCGGTTGGCGCCCATGACGGCGTTCGGCATGGCGAACAGGCAGGCCGGCGTGACGCCCGAGGTGACGCCGTAGAGAATGAGCGCCAGCGCGCCGAGCGCACCGCCGCCGAGCGCCGGCACGGCGAGCCAGATGACGACCTGGATGGCGATCGAACCGGCGAACAGCGGGATCAGGGGCACGCCGGCGCGCAACAGTGCGCCGGTAACGACGTTGAACACGATCACCATGGCGGCCGGCGGGACATAGGCGAGCGCGGCGCTGCCCGGGCTGAAGCCGTGCACCTCGACGAGAAACTGCGGCAGCCAGGTCATGAAGGCGATGTACTGGCCCGACCACAGCCCGAAGACCGCGCCGACGACGACCAGGGCACCGCGCTGCGCGGATGTCGCCGTCGCTGCCCGGCCGTCACTGCCGCGTCGTGTCTCGAGCCGCGCCACGCCGGCCACCTTGAGGCGCCACCCCCACAACGCAAGCGCAACGGTGAGCCCGACACCGATCCACCACAGAGGCTGCCACAGCCCGCGATCGATGACCGGCAGCGCGAACAGGGTGGCGCTGATCTGGCCGATCGGAATCCACGCAGCCGTCATGCCGACGACGAGCGGCAACTGCATCCGGCTGGCGTTGATGTTGGCGAGCAGCGGCCCGGCGATCGCGCAGACCGTGAAACCGACGCCCTCGAGGCCGCGCGCGAGCAGCATCAGCCAGCCATTCTCGGGCAGCGCCAGCGCCAACGCCTCGCCGGCGAGGAAGGCGCCGAAGGCGAGCGTCAGATAGGGCACCAGGCCGTGCCGTTCGAGACCCCTGCCGACGCGCAGCGAGAGCGTCAGCCCGGCGAGCGCGAAGACCGACATGAAGCCGCCGGCGAGCACCCGATCGTAGCCGTAGGTCTCGAGCATCACCGGCAGGGCCGGCGGCAGCTTGTACTGGTGATAGGCGGCGAGCGCCGCCAGCGCGAGGCCGAAAGCGACCCCGGACCAGCAGGTCTGCGTCTGGACGGGCGCGTCGGTGGCGCCTGCGGCGGCCGGCCCGCCGCGGGTTTTCCCTTTCACGACAACGTCCTCTGAGGCATGCTAGACAGCCAATGGTAACCATTTGCTGGACGTTGGAGAACATCCTTGGCGTCTGACGACGACTTTTATGTCTGTTTTCGCGGCGTGCGCGGCTCGATTCCCTGTCCGGGCGCCAGGACGGCGCGCTATGGCGGCAACACGTCCTGCCTCGAGATCCGCTGCGGCGGCGACCTCTTGATCCTCGACGGCGGCACCGGCATTCGCCCGCTCGGCATGGCGGTGGCGGACGAAGGTCCGCTCGACGCCAACGTCTTCTTCACCCATACCCACCTCGACCACATCTGCGGCTGGCCCTATTTCACCAGCCTGCTCGACCCCGACAATTCGCTCACGGTGTGGGCCGGCCACCTGCTGCCCAACCACACCATCGGCGGCGTGCTCAACGGTCTGTTGACCGAGCCCTTCGCGCCGGTCAACGTCGATCGGGTGCGCGCGCGCGTGAACTACCGCGACTTCAAGGCGGGCGAGACGCTCGAGCCGCGCGCCGGCGTGGCCGTGCGCACCGCGCCGCTCAACCACCCGCAGGGCGCGACCGCCTACCGCGTCGAGTTCGGCGGCAAGTCGATCTGCTATCTGACCGATACCGAACACGTACCCGGCGCGCCCGACGAGAACATCCTCGGCCTGATCGACGGCGCCGACGTGGTGATCTACGATTCGACCTACACCGACGAGGAATTCCCGGCGCATGTCAACTGGGGTCATTCGACCTGGCAGGAAGGCGTGCGCCTGTGCGACGCGGCGGGCGCCAAGACCTTCGTCGTGTTCCACCACGATCCCGACCACGACGACGAATTCATGGACCGGGTCGCCGCCGAGGTCGAAAAAATGCGCCCGGGCTCGGTGGTGGCGCGGGAGGGCACGACGCTCAGGCCGTGAGCGCGCGGTGCCTGCGATTCGGCCTCGCCACCGTGCTCGGTCTCGCCAAGCGCGGCTTCTTCATCCCCTACCGTTATGCCGACACCCTGCCACCGCCCGGCGCGCGACCCTCCTATCGCGCCATGGAAGCGTTGTTCGATGCGCATCGGGCCGAATTCGTGGCGCTGATCGACGGCCTCGACGGTTACGCGGACGCCTTCGCCGCGATCGGCCCCGATGACCCACCGGCGCCACGCTGGAACCAGGACTGGTTCCCGCGCCTCGACGCTGCCGTCGCCTATGCACTGGTGCGACGAGGCGCGCCGGCGCGCATCGTCGAGGTCGGCTCGGGCCATTCGACGCGCTTCATGGCCCGCGCGGTCGCCGACGGCGGCCTGGCGACGCGCATCACGGCGATCGACCCGGCGCCGCGCGCCGCACTCGAAGGCCTCGACGTCGAAATCCACCGTCAGCCAGTGCACCAAGCCGGTGCCGCGCCGTTCGCCGCGCTCGCGGCCGGCGATGTATTGTTCATCGATTCGAGCCACATCCTGATGCCCGGCAGCGACGTCGACTGGCTGTTCAACCATCTGCTGCCGACGCTGCCGGCGGGGCTGCGCGTTCACATCCACGACGTCTTCCTGCCCGACGACTACCCGGCCGGCTGGGATTGGCGCGGCTACAACGAACAGCTCGGCGTCGCCGCCATGCTGCTGGCAGGCGGCTACCGGCCGCTGTTCGCAAGCCATTACGCGACGACCCGCCTGGCCGCGGCGTTGGCCGAAAGCGCCGTCGCGCGGCTGCCGCTCGGCGCCGGCGCGTACGAGACGAGCCTGTGGCTCGAAAAGACCTGCCCGGCGGTCGGCTCACGCGCAGTTGAGGGGAATTGATTGGAACCGTGGCCTATATAGGCAGCGAAACGACGATGAGAGGTCGACGCTCATGCCCGGCTCGTTGAAAGAATGGCTGTTCGGCGCCGGCGGCGGGCGGATGCCGGAGCGCGTCGCGGCACGCATCCGCGAGACCCAGGACGAGAGCGAGGTCCTGATCGGCTGGGTGCAGCTGGTCGGCGTCGTCTTTTTCGGCATCGTCTACACCATCGCGCCAAAGACCTTCGACGCCGACGCCATGTTCGCGCCGGTGCCCTGGGCGCTCGGCTTCTACCTCGGCTTCACGCTGATCCGCCTGTTCCTGGCGCTCCGCCGCCGGCTGCCGGACTGGATGATCGTCGCCTCGGTGGTCGTCGACATGAGCGTGCTGCTGATCACCATATGGAGCTTTCACCTGCAGTATGAGCAACCGCCCGGCTTCTCGCTCAAGGCGCCGACGCTGCTCTACGTCTTCATATTGATCGCGCTGCGCACGCTGCGTTTCGAGCCGCGCTACGTCGTGCTGGCCGGCGCCGCCGCGGTGACCGGCTGGCTGACGCTGTTGTTCTACGCGTTGTTCTTCAGCGCCATGCCGAGCGAGGTGACGCGCGACTACGTGCATTACATCACCTCGCCGAGCATCCTGATCGGCGGCGAGGTCGACAAGATCCTGTCGATGGTCGCGGTCACCGCGATCCTCGCCTTCGCGCTGGCGCGCGCGCGCCGGCTGTTGATCCAGTCGGCGACCGAGCATCTGGCGGTCTCCGACCTGTCGCGCTTCTTCGCGCCCGAGATCGCCCGGCAGATCACCAGCGCCGAGCACGGCGTGCAGCCCGGCCAGGGCGAGGTCCGCGAGGCCGCGATCCTCAACCTCGACATCCGCGGCTTCACGCCGCTGGCGCACGGCATGCCGGCCGACGACGTGATGGCGTTGCTGGCCGAGTATCAGGCGCGCATGGTGCCGGTCATCCAGCGCCACGGCGGCAGCATCGACAAGTTCATGGGCGATGGTATCATGGCGACCTTCGGCGCCGCGATGGAGACCGAAAGCTACGCCGCCGACGCGCTCGACGCCGTGCGCGGCCTGCTCGAGGCGTCCGATGCGTGGAACGTCGAGCGCGAGACGGCAGGCAAGTCACCGCTCCGCGTCGGCGTTGGCGTCGCCGTCGGCGCGGTGGTGTTCGGCGCGGTCGGCGACGCGACGCGGCTCGAGTACACGGTGATCGGCGATGCCGTCAACCTCGCCGCCAAGCTCGAGAAACACACCAAGGTCGAGGGCCGCCGCGCGTTGACCACGGCCGACGCGCTGGCCCGCGCGCTGGCCCAGGGCTACGCCGCCCCGGCCGGTCTCGAGACCCGCGCCGCGCGGACCGTCGAAGGCGTCGACACGCCTCTCGATTTGGTCGTGATGGACGGCTAATCGAAGACGATCTTGGGGAAGTAGAGCGAGACCACCCAGTTGGGCTGGTCGACGATTTCGCTGATACGCAGATCGGCGCACACGCTGCACAGCATGTAGGCCTCGGCGGCGGCGAGGCCGTGCAGCGTGCCCAGCCGCTCGATCATGCCGCTCACCGCGTGCTTGGCGCCCTGCATCAGGTCGGGGCCGATGCCGGTGGTGACGTGGTAGCCCTTCTCGTCGAAGTGGCGTGACACCGGCCCCGCCGTGTCGTAGCGCGGAAAGGCGAGGTCGGCGCCCTTGACCAGGTCGAACGTCAGCGCGACCGTCATCGGGCTCTCTATCGCCGTGCCGCAGACCTCGCCATCGCCCTAGGCGGCGTGGGTGTCGCCGACCGAGAACAACGCGCCGGCGACCTCGATCGGCAGATAGAGCTCGGTGCCGGCCGAGAGGTCGCGGATGTCCATGTTGCCGCCGACCCGGCGCGGCGGCACGATCGAATGCAGCCCGGCCTCGCCCGGCGCGACGCCGATGGTGCCGCAGAAGGGTTTCAGCGGCACCTTGCCGCCGGGGCCGTAAAGCGCCGGCGCCAGGCCTTGGGCGTAGTACTTCCAGATATGGAGCGCCGGCTCGGGGAACTGATCGGCGAGCAGGCCGAAGCCCGGGATGACCGCGGTCCAGCCCCAGCCGGAGGGCTCGAAGGCGTCGATGGTGACCTTCAGCGCATCGCCCGGTTCGGCGCCGTCGACGTAGACCGGCCCGGTGACCGGATTGATCGTGCCGAAATCCAGCGCGGCGACCTCGGCGACGCCCGACGAAGGGCTGAGCTGGCCGCCGGACGCGTCGACGACCTCGAACGCGACACTGTCGCCGGGCGCCACGGTCAGCACGGGCTCATTCGCGTTGTCCCAGCCGTAATGGTGGTGTTCACCGTGGATCGTGTGCTTGCCCGCCATTTTTCCGACCTCCCTGACCCGTTGCAACGGCGATTATGTCCGAGTCTGCGCGGCGCCACAAAGGCGCACGTGTCAGCCTTCGCGGAACTTGGTGTCGCGCCAGGCCAGCGCGGCCTTCAGGCCCTCATCCTCGCGGATGCGTTTGAACTCGGCCTTCTCGGGCGTCATGGTCGATTCGATCAAGATATCGATATCGAGCGCGGCCTCGAGCGCCTGGCGCATGCCCATGATCTCGTAGCCGCGGTGCACGGCGCGCTTGGTCATGCGCACCGAATGCGCCGCCGCGTTCGCCATGTCGCGGGCGATCGCCATGGCGGCGTCGAATTCCTCGCCGTCGGGCACCACCCGGTTGATCAGGCCGAACTCGTAGATCCGTTGCGCCGGGATCCGGTCGTTGCCGCTCAACAGCAGCTCCTTGGCCTGTTTCGGGCCGGTCGACCAGGGCAGCAGCATGGCGATGATGCCCGATGAGAAGCGCACCTCGGGTTCGCCGAACATGGTGCTCTCGGCCGCCACGGTGATGTCGCAGGCGAGCGCGAGTTCGAAGGCGCCGGCCAGGCAATGGCCGTGCACCGCGGCCAGCGTCGGCTTGGGGCAGTCCCAGAACTGCATGATGAAGTCGAAATCGGCGCGCAGGATGGCCTCCCAGTCGCCCGGCCCGTCGGGTTTGCGCTCGGTCGACGCCTTGAGGTCGAAGCCGGCCGAAAAGGCGCGCCCCGCGCCGCGCACGACGATCGCGAACACCGCCTCGTCGGCGCTGAGCGCCGCCATGGCGGCGTTGGTCTCCTCGACGAGCTGCGGGTTGAAGGCGTTTAGCACCCTCTCGCGGTTGAACGTCAGGATGCCGATCTTGCCGTCGCGTTCGACGGTAATGCACTCGTAGCTCATGTCACTTCCCTTTCGCTCCGTGGCACGACCAACGCGTCGACGGCGACGACGCCGCGTTGGTGCGCGATGATCGGATTGACGTCCAGCTCGGCGATGGCATCGCCCAAATCAGCCGCCAGCACCGAGAGCCGCGCCACCGCGTCCGATAGCGCGTCGAGATCGGCGGCCGGCCGGCCGCGCGCGCCGGCGAGCAGCGCGAAGCCCTTGAGCCGCTCCAAATATCCCATGGCGTCGGCCGCGCCGACCGGCGGCAGGAAGGTCACCGTGTCGGCGAACACTTCGACGAAGACGCCGCCCAGGCCGACCGTCATGACCGGGCCGAACTGGACGTCCAAGACCATGCCGACGAGCAGCTCGGTGCCGGCGGGCGCCCGTTGCTGGATCATCACCGCCGGCCCGAGCGTCGCCGCCATGGCATCATAGGCGGTGGCGACCGCATCCGCGTCCTCGAGGCCGAGCACGACGCCACCCGCTTCCGTCTTGTGCCCGACCGCGGCATCGGCGGTCTTCATGACGACCGGATAACCGAGTCGTCCGGCGGCGTCGATGGCGCCGTCGCGGCTGTCCGCTTCGATGCACGCCGGCACGGCGACGCCGAAATCGGCGATCAATCGCAGCGCCTCGCCAGACCCGAGCGCCGGGCCGGCGAGCCGCTTGCGCCAGCGCGCGATCGTCGCGGCAGGCGGGCGCTCGGGCGGTGGCGCGGGCATGCGGCGGCGCCGCGCGTGCCAGGTGATCAGGTGGTCGATCGCCGCCAGGCCCGTTTCGGTGCCCATGAGCACCGGGATGCCGAGCGCGCGCAAGCGCGCGGCCTCGGCCGGGTCGACCGAGGAGTGCAGGTTGCTGAGCGCCAGGCAGGGCTTGTCGGTCGCCGCGTGGGTGTCCTCGATCGCCTGGGTCGAGGCGTAGAGGATGTCGCGGCCCGAGACCAGGTTGGTGGCCAGCGCGACGACGCCGACCGTCTCGTCTTCGGCCAGCGCCCGCGTCACTTTGGGCAGCACGCTCAAACCGCTCTCGCCCCAGTAATCGACCGGGTTTTCCGCATCGAGACCCGCATCGAGGGTCGCCCCGAGCTTTTCCTTGGTCGCTTCGGTCAGCGCTGCGAGCGTGAGCCCAATGTCATCTGCGAGATCGACGATGAGTTGGCGTTCGCCGCCCGAATCGGTCTGCACGCCGAGCGCGTCGGTCGTCGGCGTGCGGCCGCAGGCCATCAGCTCCAGCGTATCGTGCATCTCGTCGAGCGTGCGTACGCGCACGACGTTGTGGCGCTCGAACACCGCGTCGAAGGCGGCGTCCGAGCCGGCCAGAGCGCCCGAGTGGGTGAAGGCGAAGGCGCGCGACTTCTCGGTGCGGCCGATCTTGAGCGCGACGATCGGAATGCCGCGTGCTTGCGCCGCGTCCGCGGCGGCGAGGAAGTGTTCGGGCGCACGCATGGTTTCCATGACGCAGCCGATGACCCGGGTTTCCGGCTGTGCCACCAGGAAGTCCAGGTAATCGGCCATCGTCGCGCCGATCTCCATGCCGGTCGAGACGCCATAGTTCATGGCCAGTTGACGGTGGCTGCCGCCGAGGCCCGACCAGGTCGAGCCCGAATGCGACAACAGCGCGACGCCGCCGACAAGCGGCGTCCCGGGCAGTGCGGTCAGGCACATATGAACGTCGTCGATCAGGTTGAACAGCCCCATGCAGTTGCCGCCGCAGACCGCCATGCCGGCCTCGCGCGCGATCGCCGCGAGCCGCTCGGCAAGCGGCGGGTCGGCCGGCTCGGCCTCGTAGCAGCGGCCGAAGATCATCGCCGCCGGCACGCCCGCCGCGGCGGCCTCGGCGAGCGCCTGCTCGACGCGACCGTCGTTGACCGTGAGCACCACACAGTCGGGCGGCGCGGGCAGCTCGGCGACCGAGGGGTAGCACGGCAATTCGCCGATCGCGTCGTAGCGCGGGTTGACGCCCCACACCGCGCCGCCGTAGCGCGGCCCGGCGACGATACCGAGCACGTGGTTGCCGGCCGCGCCGGCTCGCCGCGTCGCACCGATCACGGCCACCGAGCGGGGCCGCATCAGGGCAACCATCGCTTCGGGGGGCGTGGCCATGGCGCTATGCAGCGAACCGGCTATCACGCCAGGGCGGCGCAGGCTTCGGCGAACTCGGCCGCCAGGCGGTCGACCAGCGCGGCGACCGGCGGCGCGTCGTGGATGCCGCCGATGCCCTGGCCGGCGCTCCAGATGTCGCGCCACGCCTTTACCTCGGACCCGTCGTTCGAGCCGAAGTCCATCTTCGGCTTGTCGGGCGTCGGCAGGTCGTCGGGGTCGAGGCCGACAGCCTCGATCGACGCGCGAAGGTAGCTGCCCGGCACGCCCGAGAACGCCGCCGTGTAGACGATGTCCTTGGCCGCGCCTTCGATCAGCATGGTCTTGTAGGCCGCGCTCGCGTTGGCTTCTTGCGAAGCGATGAAGCGCGAGGCCATATAGGCGAGGTCGGCGCCCATGGCGCGTGCGCCGGCGACCGACCAGCCGTCGGTGATTGCGCCGGAGAGGATGATCGTGCCGTCGAACCAGGCACGCACTTCGCGCAACAGCGCGAACGGGCTCAAGACACCGGCGTGGCCGCCGGCCCCGGCGCAGACCAGGATCAACCCGTCGACGTCCTGCTCGGCGGCCTTCTGGGCGTGGCGCAGGTTGACGACGTCGTGGAACACGACGCCGCCATAGCCGTGCACCGCCTCGACCACCTCGGCGGGCGGGCGCAGGCTGGTGATGATGATCGGCACTTCGTGCTCGACACAGATCGCCATGTCGGCGGCCAGCCGATCGTTGGTCGTGTGGCAGATCTGGTTGACCGCGAAAGGCGCCGCCGGGCGTTCCGGATGCGCCGCGTCGTGGCCGGCGAGATCGTCCTTGATTTGCCGGATCCAATCGCCGAGCGCCGTCTGCGGCCGGGCGTTGAGCGCCGGGAAGCCGCCGACGATACCCGCCTTGCACTGCGCCGTGACCAACGCGACGTCCGAGACGATGAACATCGGCGCGCCGATGACCGGAATGCGGAGCCTGTCGCGCAGGACGTCGGGGAGCGGCATGGCGGTTTCCTCTGATGTCTCGAAAGCCGCGCGATGGTAGGCGAGCTGGCGCGATTGTGCGAGCCCCGAGCGACATATACCGGGCGATTGCAATCAGACGGTGGCCGGCTAGTCTGTATCCCCGCCAACAGCATTGGGGACCGCGCGCGAAATGGCCGAAGACACGGAACGACCGGTAGCGATCGTCAGCGGCAGTGCCTCGGGCATCGGCGCCGCCTGCGCGCGGCGCTTCGCGGCGGAAGGCTTCAACCTGGTGGTCAATTACACGCGCTCGGCCGAGGCCGCCGAGACGACCGCCCGGGCCTGTCGGGACGCCGGCGCCGAGGCCGTCGTGGTCCAGGGCGACGTCGCCGACGACGCGGCCTGCATCGCGATGGTCGCGGCGGCCGAACGGACGTGGGGCCGGCTCGACGTTCTGGTCAACAACGCCGGGGTGACCCGTTTCGGCAATCCGGCGGACCTGGCGACGCTCGATGCCGACGACTTCGCGCGCGTCTTCGCGGTCAACGTGACCGGCGCCTATCAGCTGTCGCGCGCTGCGGCGCCGCTGCTCGGCGCTCGCGCCTCAGGCGCCATCGTCAACATCTCGTCGCATTCGGGGTTCTCGGGCATCGGCTCGTCGATCGCCTACGCGGCATCCAAGGGCGCGCTCAACACGCTGACGCTGTCGCTGGCGCGCGCCTTGGCGCCTGATGTGCGTGTCAACGCCGTCTGTCCCGGCTTCGTCGACACCCAGTGGCTGGCGGGCAGGTTCGACGACGACGCGCTGGCCGCCTTGAAGCGCCGCACCGCCGAGATCGCGCCGCTGCGCCGGCTGGTCTCGCCCGACGAGGTCGCCGAGGCGGTCTCGTGGTTCGCGCTCGGCGGCCGTTCGATCACCGGTCAGCTGCTGGTCATCGACGGCGGCACCCACCTCACCGTCGCCGACCCGTTGTAGGAACGGTCAAAATATTAATGGGGTCAGACATCATTTAGAGGAGTTAACGTATTGATTCAACGTCGTAAAATAAAAGAAAAGGTGTCTGACTCCATTTGGAGGAGGTCGCGTGTGGTGTGCGAATGCCGACCGTGTTAGCCGAACTTGGTCAGGTAACGGTCGGCCAGCCCGACCGATTGGTCGGTCGCCTCGTCGCCCAGCGCCTTGGCCAGATCGGTCTCCGAATGGGATGCGGACCAGGCCAGGATCTGCATGCGCCGGAGCATCAGGAAGCTCGGGACTTCGTCTTCCTCGGCTTGCGACATGGGCCGCTCACGCCGGTAGCCTTCGAGCCAGGCGGCGACCAGTTCGGGCACGTCTGCGCGGTGTTCGATGAAGCTGAGCGCGGTGCCGAGGTCGTGCAGGTACCAGCTGAACCCCGAATCGTCGAAGTCGATGACCCGCGTGTCGCCGTCGTGGATCAACAGGTTGGCAACGCGCATGTCGGCGTGCACCAGGCCGTAGCGGTCGCGGCCCATGCCGAAGGCCTTGAGGCGGCGCTCGAGGGTCGCGGCGACGCGGCCGAACAGCGCGATGCGTTCGGCGTTCAGGTTCGGGCCGTCGAACCAGTGGCCCCAATGCGGCGTCACGCCCAGGATGGTCTGGCAGTTCCAGCTGAAGCGCTCGAAGCCGGGCGGCGGCGTCCAGCGCTCGACGTGGCGGTGCATGCGCGCGGTGACCGCGCCCAGGTTGGGCATCGACGGCAGCAGGTTGTCGGGATCGGGCTCCTCGCCCGCCAGATGCTCGAAGAAAACGCAGACCCGCCCGTCGGGCAGCTCCTCGGTCGCGACGCGGTGGAGGCCCGCGCCGTCGGGATACGCGATGACGTCGGGCGTGTGGACGCGTGCGTCGGTCTTGAGCGCGGCCATCCAGGCGTGCTCCGAGGCGATCGCCGCGGGCGTGTGGTAGCGGGTGCGGTGGATGCGCAGGATGCGCGTCGCGCCACTCGCCCTGTCGGTCACCAGATAGGTCGTGTTCTCCGACTGGTTGAGCAGCGTGAGCGAGACCGCGCGGCCGGGCGCGATGATCACCGCCGCCTTGCTCGCGACGCCTTTGAGGCGGCGCAGCAGTTCGACCTGGCCGAGGCCGCTGGTCGGGTCGACCGTGTTGGTCATGTCATCTTTGCGCCGGCGGCAGCGGTTTCAGGCCTTCGAGCAGCGTCAACAGGTTGTCGTCGCGCCAGGCGTGGATCTCGTCCATCGTCAGGTGGCCGGTCGTCGCGTCGACCTCGTCGATCGCCACCCGGTCGAACCCGTCCGGCCCGCGCCAGCCCCAATGCTCGATGGCGCCGCGGATGCCGCCGAGACCGCCCGCCATGTTCCAGCAGGCGAGCGGTCCGGCGAAGGCCCAGCGCAGGCCAGGGCCGTAGACCAACGCGTCGTCGGCGTCGCGGTAATCGCAGATGCCGGCCTCGACGAGCTCGTGGTTTTCCCGCAACACGACCATTTGCAGCCGGTTGGAGATATAGGATTCGATCTCCTTCTTGAGCCGCACCGCGCGCTTGCCGATGGCGGTGTAAAACGCCATCGACCAGTCGAGCACGGCGTCGTCGGTGCGCTCGCCGCCGACCACCTCGACCAGCGGCAGCAGATAGGACGGCGCGAAGGGGTGGCCGACGATGCAGCGTTCCGGGTGTTGGCACTTGCTGGCGATCCGCGAGGGCAGGAAATGCGACGACGAGGAGGCGATGACGACGTCGTTGGGCGCCGCGGCGTCGATCCGCGCGAACAGCTCGATCTTGAGGTCCTCGTGGTCGAGCGCGCTTTCCTGGATGAAATCGGCGTCGGCGACCGCGTCGGCGAGGTCGGCGGTGAAGCGCAGCCGATCGCGCCGCGCCCCCGGCGCCTGGCCGATCGTCTCGAGGCTCGGCCAGGCGACGTCGACGATATGCGCCAGCCGGGCCTCGGCGTCGGTGCCCGGATCGGTCGCGACGACGTCGAGGCCGTGGGCGAGAAAATAGGCGGCCCAGCCGCCGCCGATCGCGCCGGCGCCGACGCAGGCGATGCGTTTCACGTGGTCGGGGTCGGGTCGTGCCATGGCTGTCTCTCCCGCGGTTACCGGCCGACGCTATCTCAATCACCCTTTCGCGGCATCATCGAATCGTGGCAAACCAGGCGAACGGGATAAATATTTCGGAGCACGCGCGATGCCCAGCGATCGTCTCGACACGATGCCCAACCCCGACCTCGTGGTCGGCGCGCAAGGCCGCGAAAGCTGGAACGTGGCGGAATGCCGCCGCGCCAGCTTTCACCGCCTGCACGCCATCGCGCGCTATGGCTTCAGCCTGCGCGCGCCCGACGTGCTGCGTCTTGGCAAGAACATCGACCGCCGCATCGCCGACATGCCGACGGTTCGCAAACTGACCGAGACGACCATCTTCTCGGCCATGGTCGTGCTGCGTGACACCACGGTGATCTTCGAGAAATACGCGCCTGATTTCGGCCCGACCGATGCCCACAGCGTGATGTCGATCAGCAAGACGGCGATCAACCTGATCTTCGGCAAACTGATCGACGACGGCCTGATCGACAGCGCGGCAACGGTCGGCGGGCACCTGCCCGAGATCGGTACGGGCTACGCCCAAGCGACCATCCGAGACGTCCTCGACATGAACATCGTCAACGACTACACAGAGGACTATTCCGACCCCGAGACGACGGCGCTGTTGCACGAGGCGGCGATGGGCTGGCGCCTGTTCCCGGCCGGCACGAGCGACATCACCGACCGCGAGTTCCTGTGCACCATCGCCAGCGACGATCTGGTCAACCGTTCGGGCGAGCCGCAGTACAAATCGGCCAACACCGACGTGCTGGGTTGGATCGCCGAGCGCGTCAGCGGGCGCGGCCTGCGCGACCACTTCATCGATATCGTCGAGGCCGCCGGGATCGAGGACACGTTCCACATGTCGACCGATCGCGCCGGCGTCGCCAACCTGAATGGCGGCATCTGCATGACGGCGCGCGACCTGGCGCGGTATGGCCTGATCTTCGCGCGCGGCGGCATCGGCGTCCACGGCGAGACGGTCGGCAGTCGCGCCTTCATCGAGGCGACGCGGGCCGGTCGGGGGCCGCGCTATCCGGCGCCGCACGACCATGTGTACTATTGCAACCAAATGCGCAGCGACGGCCGCTGGATCGGCCATGGCGGCTGGGGCGGTCAGTTCCTGCTGATCGATCCGGACACGCGCGTCGTCGTCGTGTTCTTCAGCGTCTTGGAGAACGAAGACGCGTCGGACTGGGATTATCAGCTCGAAACGATCGCCATGGCCGAGGCGATCACGCGGCTCGCGTTCGACGACGAGAGCGCTTGGCTCTAGCCCGGATTTCTCACCAAGGACAGGCGCGTCATCGCGTCGGGCGGTCGCCGATCCGCCAGGAGAAGGCCGCGGAGCGTAGCCTGGGCTACGCGCAAGGCCTTCGACGCCGCGCACGCCCCGCCCGGCGCGACCCGAAGGGCGGCGGATCTCGGAAGACAGGCGGCGTCAAAGCGTTTGCCCGATGCGCGAGCATCGTGGCCCGCGCGCCTTTCCTAGCCTGTCGTCCGATATCCGCCGTGCCGCACCCGTCCTTGGTGAGAAAGCCGGGCTAGCGGTACGGATCGGCGGCGTCGCGCAGGCCGTCGCCGAAGAAGTTGAAGGCGAGCACGATGATGATGACCGGCGCGACCGGCAGCATGAGCCAGGGATAGAGCGCGACGACGTTGATGTTCTGCGCCTCGTTCAACAGCACGCCCCAGCTGGTGATCGGCGGGCGCAGGCCGAGCCCGAGGAATGACAGCGCCGTCTCGCCGAGGATCATCGACGGGATCGACAGCGTGGCGCTCGCGATCAGGTGGCTCAGAAAACTCGGCAAGAGGTGACGGCCGATGACGCGCGACGGCGAGGCGCCCATCAGCACGGCGGCGGTCGCGAAATCTTCCTCGCGCAGCGCCAAGAGCTTCGAGCGCACCGCGCGCGCCAATCCCGTCCAGTCCAGCAGCCCGAGGATCACGGTGATGCCGAAGTAGATCAGGATCGGGTTCCAGGTCACCGGCAGCGCCGCCGAGAGCGCCATCCAGAGCGGCAGCTCCGGGAAGCTCCGGATGATCTCGATGAGGCGCTGCGCGACGGTATCGACCCAGCCGCCGTAATAGCCCGACACACCGCCGATGACGATGCCCAGCGTGAAACTGATGATGATGCCGAACAGGCCGACGGTCAGCGAGATGCGCGTGCCGTAGATGATGCGCGACAGCATGTCGCGGCCCAACCGGTCGGTGCCGAACAGGAACAACTCGCCGCCCTCGGCCGGGCAGATCAGGTGAACGTCGCTCTCGAACAGGCCCCAGAAGGTGTAGCCGTCGCCCCGGCAGAAGAAGCGCAGCGGCTGAACCTTGTCCGGATTGGGCGTGTAGACGCGGCGAAAATCGGTCATGTCGAGGTAGTAGTCGAAGCCGTGGACGAACGGCCCGACAAAGCTGCCGTCGTGGAACAGATTTAGCGTCTGCGGTGGCGCGTAGATGAAATCGGTGTGCCGCGTGTGCAGGTTGTAGGGCGCCAGGAACTCGCTGATCAGGATCGAAAAGTAGAGCGTGACCAGGACGGCGCCCGAGATGACCGCGATACGGTGGCGTCTGAGCTTGAACCACATCAGCGTCCATTGCGACGCCATGTAGTAACGCTCCTGCTCGGGCGTCAGCTGCTCGACCGCGTAGGGGTCGAACGGTTCGCGCGAGACGACGTGCTCGATTTCGGGCAACGAGGATTTGGTCGCGTCGGTCATGTCAGCGCGAGACCCCGCCTTGGAGCCGGATGCGCGGGTCGAGCATGGCGAGCAGCAGGTCCGAGATGAACACGCCGATCACCGTCAGCGACGCCAGGAACATCAGGAACGAGCCGGCGAGATACATGTCCTGGGTGCGCAGCGCGTTGAGCAACATCGGTCCGGTGGTCGGCAGCGACAGCACGACAGAAACGATCGCCGCGCCCGAGATGATCTGCGGCAGCAGCATGCCGATGTCGGCGATGAACGGGTTGAGCGACATGCGCAGTGGGTATTTGACCAACAGCTTGAACGGCGGCAGGCCCTTGGCGCGGCCGGTGATGACGTATTGCTTGTGCAGCTCGTCGAGCAAGTTGGCGCGCAGGCGCCGGATCATGCCGGCGGTGCCCGAGGTGCCGATGACGATGACTGGAATCCACAGATGCTCGAGCACCGACATCGCCTTGGACCAGCTCCACGCCTCTTCGAGGTACATCGGGTCCATCAGCCCGCCGATCGAGGTGCCGAAGGTGACGTTGGCGAAATAGAGCAGCACCAGGGCGAGCAGGAAATTGGGCGTTGCCAGGCCAAGAAAGCCGATGAAGGTGAGGCCGTGGTCGGCCCAGCTGTATTGGTGCGTCGCCGAGTAGACACCGATCGGGAACGATACCGCCCAGGTGAACATGATGGTCGAGAACGCGACGATGAAGCTGAGCAACAGGCGGTCGCCGACCACGTCGGTGACCGGCAGGCTGAACTCGAACGAATAGCCAAAATCGCCCTGCAGCATGCCGAATACCCATAGCAGGTACTGCTCGTACATCGGCTTGTCGAAGCCGTACTGCTGGCGCAAGAACTCGATCTTGTCGAGGTTGACCCTCTCGCCCTGGGACTCGAGCTCGGCGATATAGGTGGTCAGATAATCGCCCGGCGGCAGCTGGATGATGACGAAGGTGATCAGGCTGATCGCCAACAGCGTCGGGATCATGATCAAGAGACGGTGGGTCGTGTATGCGAACACCCGGGGCGGCCTCGCTCAGCCCGACGTATCGGCGGCGCCGTCGGGCGCGAACCAGAACGTCTCGGGCCGATACATGCCGAAGTGCGAGCCCGGGTCCCAATTGTAGATCCCTTCGGGCGGCACGTTTCGCATGCGGTTGCTGACCACCACCGGCTGGGGAATGCCGCTGACCAGGCCGATGGTGAAGACCTGCTCGGCGTGAATTTCGAGCATGCGCCGCCAGATCGCGGCGCGCTGGTCGCGCGAGCTTGCGCCGAGCCAGGCCTCGTGCAGGTCGGCGAGCTCGAGCGCCGCGTCGAGATCGACCGGCTCGCCCGAACGGCCGCCGGTCTCGTAATACTGGCCCCACATCGGCCAGTGATAGCCGTGTTGCGAGGTCGGCGCCAGCTCGTGCGGGCTCATGTCGGCGGTCGGCACGCCGTTTTCGTAACCGAACCAGATCGCCATCTGGGTCTGGCCGGCGAAAATGCGGTTGCGGAACACCTCGCGCTGCGACGGCCTGGTGTAGAGCTTGATGCCGGCTTGCAGCCAGCTGTCGTGAATCAGTTCGAGGACGTCGGTCTGCTCGGTGTCCTCGCCGGCGGTCTCGACGATGATCTCGAGCGACCGGCCGTCGGGCAGCAGGCGCACGCCGCGGTCGTCGCGCTCGGTCAGCCCGATCTCGTCCAACAGCACGTTGGCGGCTTCGACGTCGAGCTCGGCCCAGGCCGAGCGGTACTCGGCCCTGAACAGCGGGCTCAATGGCAGCACCGTGTTGTTGCCCTCGATGCCCAGCCCGTAATAGATCACCTGGTTGATCTCGTGCCGGTTGATCGCCATCGACAGCGCGCGGCGAAAGCGCAAGTCGCGCATCAGGGCGCGCCACACCGGGTCGGTGACGTTGAGATTGGGGTAGAGCGCAAGCTGCGAGCCGCGCACCGTGCGCCACAGCCGCACGCGATAGTCGTTGCGCTCCTCGCCGGCCTTGAGGAACGTGTAGTTGTTGAAGAACAGTCCGCGCGCCTGCAAATCGCTCTCGCCGGCGCCGGTCTTGGCCGGGATCAGCCGCGAGCTGCCGACGTCGAGCAGCACGCGGTCGATGTAGGGCAGCTGCCGCCCGACCGCGTCGATGCGGTGGAAATAGGGGTTGCGCACGGCCACGAAGCGCGTCGCCGGCTGCACCGTCGTGTTCATCCAGGGCTGCAGCGTCGGCAGCGCCGGATTGTCGAAGCGGTACATGTTGTCCTTGGAATTGTGCAGTGCCGCCCAGTTGTGCTTGCCGGTCTCCTCGGCCTGCGCCTCGAGCGCCGCCGGGTCGGTATAGGCGATGTGAAACTGCTTGAGGTAATGCGCCGGGCGAAAGATGAACAGCGGCGAGGCGCCGGCCAACGCGGGCAGGAAGTTCGGGTTGGGCTTCGACCAAGTGAACCGTACCGTGGTCGCGTCGACAACCTCGAACTTGGGCGGCTTGCTGTCGATCAGCATGATCTTGGGCGGACCCGACGGCGCCAAGAGCTCGTTGTTGGCGACGTCCTCCCAGTAATAGCGGAAGTCCTCGGCGGTGAACGGTTGGCCGTCCGACCAGCGGTGACCGGCGCGCAGCGACAGCGTGAAGACGCGCGAGTCGACGATCTCGATGCTCTTGAGGATGTCCGGCTCGAACTCGAACGTCTCGTTGTAGCAGACCAGCCGCGCATAACCGTAGACGACCAGAAGGCGCACGTCTTTCGTGCGGCCGACCAACATGTGCCAGTCGCCGCCATACTCGCCCAGGCTGCGCGCATCGCCGGGCGGCACGACCAGCGGCTCGGCCGGCAGACGTTCGGTGACCGGCGGCAATTCGCCGGCGCCGACCGGTTCGCTCAGCGCGGGCGGCTCGACGAACGCATCCGGCACGCCGGCGGCCGGCAATTCGAGGACCACCGTGCCGGCCGCCGCGGGCAGCGCGGCGAGCAGCAATGCGCCGAGTGCCGCGAGGCCCAGCCGGCGGTAACGGCGGCGTGCGCTCATGACGCGATCTTGAAGCGCTCGGCCGAGCCCGAGACGCGCACGAAATGACCCTCACCGAGATCGGTGAACTTCGTTGCGGCGCCCGGTGCGATGGTGAACGGCTCGGGCCACTCGGCGGGTTGCGAGGTGCGGCTGGCGCTGAGCGCGCTGAAATCGAGTTGCCGGTCGGGGTTGGGCTCGGGCACCGCGGCGAGCAGCGCCTTGGTGTAGGGATGCACCGGATTGCGGAACAACGCGGCGCGCGGCGCGAGTTCGACCAGCCGGCTGGCGCACATCACGGCGATGCGGTCCGAGATGTAGTCGACGACAGCCAGATTGTGCGAGACGAACAGGTAGGTCAGGCCGAGTTCGGCCTGCAGGTCCTTCAAGAGGTTGAGCACCTGTGCCTGGATCGAGACGTCGAGCGCCGAGACCGGCTCGTCGCAGATCAGGAGATCGGGTTTCAGCGCGAGCGCGCGGGCGATGCCGATGCGCTGGCGCTGGCCGCCCGAGAAGCTGTGCGGATAGCGCCTCAGGAAGCGAACGTCGAGGCCGACCAGCCGCATCAGCTCCTTGACCATCTCGGCGCGCGCGTCCTGGTCGCCGATTTTGTGGATCACCAGCGGCTCGGAAATGATGTCGTAAACGGTCATGCGCGGGTTCAAGGAACCGAACGGATCCTGGAAGATGAATTGGATGTTGCGCCGATAGCGCAACAGCGCCTCGTCCTCCTGCTTAAGGAGGTCGACCGTCCGATCGCCGTCGTTGTAGAGGATCTCGCCGGCGTCGGTCGAGATTGCGCGCATGATGACTTTGCCGGTGGTCGTCTTGCCGCAACCCGATTCGCCGACCAGGCCGAGGCATTCGCCGCGGTAGATGTCGAAGCTCACGTCGTCGACCGCGACATGCGCGTCGGCCGCGCCGGCGCCGAACCACCCCGCCCTGCGGGTCGTGAAGGATTTGCGCAGGCCGCGCACGCTCAACAGTGGCGTGTCCTTGTCGGCGACCGGCCTGTCCTTGCGCTCGAGCAGCGACGCCTTGCCCGGGCTGATCGCGCGGATCGGCACCAGCCGCTCGCCCGGCTTCATGTCGAAGCGCGGCACCGCGTTCAACAGCGCCTTGAGGTAGGGGTGCTCGGGGTGCCGATAGATGTGGTCGAGCGTGCCGCTCTCCATGACCTTGCCGTGGTACATCACGACGACTTCCTCGGCGACATTGGCGACGACGCCGAGATCGTGGGTGATGATCAGCATGGCCATGCCGAACTCGGCCCGCAGGTCGGCCATCAGCTTGAGGATGCGCGCCTGCACGGTGACGTCGAGCGCGGTGGTCGGTTCGTCGGCGATCAACAGCGCGGGGCGGCAGATCAGCGCCATGGCGATCATGGCGCGCTGGCGCAGCCCGCCCGACAGCTCGAACGGAAATGTCTCGAGCGCCTTGACCGGATCGGGAAACCGCACCAGGCGCAGCATCTCGGCGGTAATCTCGAGGCCTGTCTTGCGGTCGACGTCGCGGTGCAGGTGGAGCGCCTCCGAAATCTGGTCGCCGATCGTGTGCAGCGGCGAAAGCGAGGTCATCGGCTCCTGAAAGATGATCGACACGCGGCCGCCGCGGATCATGCGCATCTCTGGGCTGCGTGGGTGCAACGCGGCGATGTCGACCGTGGCGCCGTCGGCCGCCGGGTCGGACAGCAGGATCTGGCCGCCCGCGATGCGCGCGGTATCGGGCAAGATGCCCATGATCGACTGCGATACGACGGATTTGCCGGAACCCGATTCGCCGACCAGGGCGACCACCGAGCCGGCGCGCACGTTGAACGAAACGCCGTTGACCGCGCGGATGACGCCCTCGGGCAGATCGAACTCGACCTTGAGGTCGCGCACCTGCAGCAAGTCGCTCATTTGGAGTCCGGCGCGGGCTCGACGGCGTCCAGGCCGAGCGCCGTCAAATTGATGGCAGTCGAATCGCCCAGCGCAACACTATTGGCGCGCGCCGCGGACAGCGCGCGCCCGACAATCTGCGAGAAATCGCCGATCGTCGAATCGAGCCTAAACGTGCGGCCCGACCCGCTGAGCTTCAGTTGCATCCATCCTCCCTGCCGATCTTTTTTCGTTGAATAATACCTGAGGGTCATAGCGTTAAGGTCCCGCCAACGCAACAAGCCTCCAGCGGGACCCGTCACCTCGATCGCTTCGTCGGAAATCTCCACGCTCGACAGATGATGGAGAATCGTTCGCAACCCATACAAGGCGAATAATGAGGCAAGCGCGACCAGGATGTAAACCACTACGGGCACGGCATCGGCCAGGACGATCGGCCCGACCGTGCAGGCGAGGCCGGCGGCGGCGCGGGTATAATCGGCGGCGAGCGCGCCAAGCGGATAACTGTGCCGGCTCATGACACCGCGTCGTGACCCGCGTCGCGCCTTCGGTCCGGCGCGTCGTTCAGACCATGCCAGTCGGTCATTTGCTCACTCCGCCCACTCGGCGATCAACGCGGCGCTCCGCGCCGCGCCGTCGATTGCGATAGCGCCCGAGCCGGGCCGTGGCGCCGCCAGCGCCGTGTCGACGGCCGCGGCGAGCCCGGCCGCGGTGAGATCGTGCTCGTCAACCACGCGCGCCAAACCCATTGCCGCCAGACGCGCGGTACGCAGCGCCTGCTCGGTCTGCCCGCCGCGCGCGAACGGCACCAGGATCGTCCGGACGCGCGCCTGCATGAGGTCGACGACGGTATTGTATCCAGCCTGGGAAATCGACACAGCGCAATTCGCCAGCAGATCGGCGAAATCGGGCCGCGCCGGCTCGACGACGACGCCGTCGGGCGGCCGCGCCGCCAGACGGGCGAAATCCGCCGCCGGCAGGTTGGCGCCGGCAAGCAGGCGCCAGCGCTTGTCCGCCGCGCCGGTCGATATTGCGCGCGCCTCGATCGCGGCCGCCATCAGCGCCGTGCCGACGGCGCCGCCGCCGGCCGAAACGACGACCTCGTCCCAACCGTCGTCGCCCGGGCGACCGCGCCGGCCCGCGGCGGCGGCGACGTAGCCGGTGTAGGCGATCTGCTCGGCGATCTCGCCGGCCGCCGGAAAGCTGTCGTCGAAGCACACGACCGCCGGGTCGCCATGCACCAGGACAGCGTCGAAATAGCGCCGCGCCCAAGCGGCCGCCTCGGCGGTGCGCTTGGGCGCCCGTGCGGTCAGGATGTCGCGCACCGACGAAATTATCCGTGGCCGGGGTGTCACTGCCTGTGCGGCGTCGAGCAGCGGCAGCAGCTCGAAGCGCATCTGGCGGCGGCCGAAGGGAAACATCTCGACTACCAGCACGTCGGGTGCGGCGGCGCGGAACAACGCCAAGAGCCGGTCGCGGCGGCGCGCGAGCCAGGCCTCGTCGACCTCGCTTCCGCCGGCGTCGACCAGACCCGAGAACGCCGCGTCGTGGCTCTTGAGCGGCGGCAGCTGGACGAGCGTCGCATCGCCGACGTCGAGACCGTCGACCGGCACGCCGCCGCTCGCCAGCGTGACCTCGAGACCGAGTTCGGCGCTGGCGCGCGCAATGATGGCGGCGCGCTTCAAGTGGCCGGTCCCCAGCAGGTGTTGGACGTAGATCAGCACGCGGCGCGTCATGGCGCGCCGAGTGGCAGGTTGAGCGCCACGACGGTGGGCGTGCCGTCGGCGGCGAGGCCGAACAGATGGGCGCGGTCCCAGGCGAGCCGCGCCGGTGGGTCGACGGTCATGTCCCAACGAGTGGCCAGCGCGTAAAGCGCGCGGATGACGCCCTTGTGGCTGACCACGGCAACCGGGCGCCCGGCGCGCGCCAGTTCGGCCAGCCAGGGCGCGAGCCGCGCCTGGACGTCGCGTGGGCTCTCGCCGCCGTCGGGCCTGAAGTCGAGGCCGCGCGCCTCGTTCTCGGTCATCGCCGCGCCCAGCTCGGCGCGCAGCTCGGCGAGCCGGCGACCTTCCCATGCGCCCCAGTCCATTTCGATCAAGCGCGGTTCGGTGGCGCAGTCGCGGGCCCCCATGAGCCGCGCCGTCTCGCGCGCCCGCCCGAGTGGGCTCGACAGCCAGCCGACGGCGCCCAGCTCGGGCGGCAGGCGCCAGCCGGCGGCGGCGCTGCGGCCAGCGGCGCTCAACGGCTCGTCGGCGTGGCCCTGGATGCGGCCCGCTTCGTTCCACGCCGTCGGCGCGTGGCGGATCATGGCGAGCCGGGTCATCGCGCCGTCCGGGCAACGGCGAGCGCAACGGCGAGCGTCGCGCTGGCGGCCGCCATGCCGTGATCGCGTGCGATGCGGTCGGCGGCGTTGGCGCCGAGGCGCGCGCGCAGGCTCGGGTCGGCAAGCAACGCACGGAGCTGCTCGGCGAACGCCGCGTCATCACCGGGCGGTGTCAGAAAGCCGGTTTCGCCATCGACGACGATGTCGACGACGCCGCGCACCCGGCCGGCGACGACCGGCGTGCCGGCGGCCTGCGCCTCGAGCAAGGCGAGACCGTAGGCCTCGTTGACCGCCGGCCAGGCGACGATGTCGGCGGCGGCGTAAAGCGCCGGCATCGCGTCCGGGTTGCGTTCGCCGGCGTCGGCAACGCGTCTCGGGCCGAGCGCGTCGAGCGCTGCGACGACCTCGCCGCGCGCCGGGCCGTCGCCGACCACGACGAGGCGCCACGCGATGTCGCCGAGATGACCGAGTGCGGCGGCCAGGCGGCGATACGAGGCGAGCTTGTCGCCCGGTCGCATCATGCCGACGGCGAGCAGCCAGGGCGCGTCGGTGTCGAGGCCGAGCTCGGCGGCAAGGTGCATCCGGTGCGCCGTGCGATCGGCACGCGCCGCTTCGAATGGCGCCGGGTCGAGGAAGGGCTTGAGCGCAATCAGGCGCTCGGGCGCGCCGACCAGGGGGCGCAGGCAGGCGACGTCGTCGCTGTTGACGGTCAGCACCGCATCGGCGCCGGCGATCGCGGCGGCGGCGGCGGCGTGGCCGGCGGCCCAGAGTCCGTCGACTTGTTTCGGCGCCGACGACGCCTCGGCGACCAGATAGGGGATGTCGAGCGCCGCGCTCACCGCCGGACCGAGCCAATCGGGCGCCTTGTGGTAGAGGTGATAGGTGAACCACGCCTCGGGCCGCGTGGCCGAAGCCGTGTAGCGCTCGATCAGCGCAGCCGCCTCGGCTTCGCCGCGCGCGCGTATGCCGGCTTGCCGCGCGGCGTCGCCGGCGCCTTCGAAGCTGCGCAGTGTGGAGGCGACGTCGACCTCGTGGCCGGCGGCGCGGAGCGCGGCGACGATCAGGCCGGCCATGCGGCGGTCGCCCGACGGCACCGGGTGGCTCGGCGCCTTGAGCGGGGCATAGAAGGCGATGCGCATGGCGGCTCCGTTGCCCCGTCAGCCGACGAGCCCGAACTTCGCCGCCAGCCGAACGATGCCGTCGCGCATGGCGAAACGTTCGCGCACCCGCGCCTCGCCCGCCGCGCCGAGCTCGGCGCGCCGCGCCGGATCGCCGATCAACGCAACCAGCGCAGTGCCCAGCGCGGCACGGTCGCGCGGCTCGACGAGGCGGCCGGTGACGCCGTCCTCGATTAGCTCGGGTACCGCCGAGACCCGCGTCGCGAGCACGGCGAGCCCCTGGGACTGGGCCTCCATCAACACGTTGGGCAGGCCGTCGCGGTCGCCGTCATCGGCGATCCGGCTGGCGAGCACGAAGAGGTCGGCGGCGCGGTAGTTGCGCAGCACGACGTCTTGCGGCTGGGCGCCAAGCCAGTCGATCCGGCCATCGAGGCCGGCGGCGCGCGCTGCGCGCTCGAGTGTCTCGTGCAGCGGGCCATCGCCGATGTGAACCAACCGCCAGTGGAGATCGTCGGGCAGCGATGCCAGTGCGGCGATAAGATCGTCGTAGCCTTTCTTGACCACCGCGCGCCCGACCGAGAGCAGGATGACGGGGTCATTCGGGTTGCTGCCGTCGCGCGGCGGCCGCCGGCCGTCGGTGGGCGGAAAGCGGGCCAGATCGAGACCATGATAGGCGAGCTCGACACGGCCGGCCGGGGCAAGCGCGGCGAGATGATCGCGGTTGGTCGCCGTGCAGGTCACCAGCCAGTCGCAATCGGCGAGCTTTTCGGCCAGTTCCCATTCGGGCGAGGTCCAGATGTCCTTGGCATGCGCCGAGCAGCTCCATGGCAGACCGGCGATCGTTGCGGCGTAGCGCGTCACCGACGCCGGCGTATGCAGGAAATGCGCATGCAGGCGAACGGCATCGGCCGGCGCTTCATGCGCCAGCACCAGCGCCTGGCCGAAGCGGCGCGCCCGATTGCGGCTGATGTCGCGCCGCAGGTCGCCGAGCCAGGCGCGCCGCGCCGCACGGTAGCCCGGCTTGCGGCGCATCGCCCGCCAGGCGCGCCACACCCGGCGCGGTTCGTCGCCGAGATATTCCGGCAGGTAGTTGACCGGCGCGACGATTTCGCCGTGGATCGGATGGACATGAGCATCGGTCGGGTGGCGCAGCGAGGCAATCGTGATGTCGAGGCCGCGCTGCTCGAGGCCGCGAATCTCTTGTGCGATGAAAGTCTCTGAGAGACGCGGGTAGCCCTTCAGGACGAAGACGACCGGGCCGTCCACCGAACCCCTTATCCCGATTGCCGGCGCTGCGCGATACCGAGCTCGCGATCGCGATCGTCCAGGCGCATGCCGACGAGGCGGTTGAGGTTGATGAAGCCGTCCAGGAGGCCCGGAATGACGACCTCGGAGGGCTGGCTCTGCTGCGGCAACTGGCGCAGCGCGGTCGCCATGGCGAAGGGGTCGCGCATCTCGTCATCGACCAGCATCGACACCAGGCCCAGGTCGCGCGCCTGCACGGTGCGGATGTATTGCTCCATGCGCGGCACCCGGCGCGGCACGATCAGCGCCCGCTTGTCTAACGACAGGATCTCGCAGAAGGTGTTGTAGCCGCCCATGGCAACGACGCCGGCGGCGCGCGCCATCAGGCCCTCGAGATAGGTGTCGAAGACGATCGCCTTGACCCGCGGCAGTTGGCTGACACGCTCTTGGAACATCGCCTGCAGCTCGGGTTGCATGAACGGTCCGAACACGATCAGCGCGTTCCACGGCGGCGGCGTGCTGCACTCATAGGCGCCCAGCACCCAGTCGATCAGTCCCTCGCCGTCACCGCCGCCGCCCGCGGTGACCAACAGATAGGGCTCCTCGATCAAGTCGCCGATGTGCGAGGCCGCCGCGCCCGCCGGCACGGTGCGCGGCAGATAGCCGGTGAAGGTGACCTTGCGGCGTACCTTGGCGGGCATGTCGATCTCGGCGATCGGGTCGCAGATCTGCGGCAGGCCATAGATCCAGATGTCGTCGTAAAGATCGGTCAACGACGGCATGACTTTCTTGCGCTCCCATTCGGGCACCAGGAGCTTCGGTTCGTCGAGCACGTCGCGCAAGCCAAGGACGAGACGGGTGCCGCCTTCCTTGAGCATGCTCAGCGTGTCCTCGACCTCGCCGCGCAGGCCGAGCGGCTCCTTGTCGACGATGAAGATGTCGGGCTGGAAGATATCGGCGGTGTGCTTAATGATCGAGGCGCGCATCGCCAGCATCTGCTCGATGTCGATGTGCAGGTTGAGCGACGTGTATTCGCCGTTGCGCAGCTTGATGACGCCCGGGATGCGCACGAAGTCGACGCGGGCGCGAAAGTCGAAGCTGCCGATGATCGGCGAGCCCGACAGGATCAGCACCGACAGGTGCTTGTTTTCCTCGACCAGCGAATGGGCGATCGCGCGGCAACGGCGCAGATGTCCGAGCCCGAAGGTGTCGTGACTGTAGATCAGTACGCGGTGGCCTTCCGGATTGCGACTCATGCGCCCGGCCCCCCGATGCCATAGAAACCGACCGCGGACTATGGCACAAGCCAGGAATTGACGGAAGATTCCATTTTTCGGGCTTCCGCGGCCGCCCGGCGCGAATAAGTTTACGGCCAGGCGAAGCTGGGCTAGGGTTGCCGGGTCGTTCCGCAGGTAAACCGCGACGTTGGGGGCCGGTTCCGGAACGGGTGCAGGTCATGGATCGCAGCTTATACAGTTTCATCTTTCGCTTCAGCAAGACGCAGCAAATTTACGTGCTGGCGATCACGCTGTGTTCGCTGCCGTTCTACTACGTCTCGCTCGACATCCCGAAGAGGATCGTCAACGGCGCGCTCGATACGGAGCAAGACGCGTTCCCCCTGCCGTTGGAGTTCTTCGGCTGGGAGATCACCGAGCTCGGCCGGTTTCCGCTGCTGTTCACGCTGTGCGGCCTGTTCCTCGCGCTCGTCTTTATCAACGGCGGCTTCAAGTATTTCATCAACGTATACAAGGGCCTGATGGGCGAGCGCATGCTGCGCCGCCTGCGCTACCTGCTCTATGGGCGCATCCTGCGCTTCCCGCTGCCGCATTTCCGCAAGGTCTCCCAAGGCGAGCTGATCCCGATGATCACGGCCGAGGTCGAGCCGTTGGGCGGTTTCATCGGCGACGCCTTCGCCCTGCCCGTGCACCAGGGCGGGCTGCTGATCACGGCGCTCATCTTCATCATGGCGCAGGACTGGAAGATGGGCGTCGCGGCGATCGCGTTCTACCCGGTCCAGGGCTGGATCATCCCCAAGCTGCAGCGCACCGTGAACATGCTCGGCAAGCAGCGCGTTCAGGCGGTGCGCAAGCTGTCGGACCGGATCGGCGAGGCGGTCACGGGCGCCGGCGAGATCCACGCCCACGACACCTCGGCGTACGAACTGGCGGACTTCTCGTCGCGGCTGGGGCGGATCTTCGAGATCCGCTACCAGATCTACCGCAAGAAGTTCTTCATGAAGTTCCTCAACAACTTCCTGAACCAGTTGACGCCCTTCTTCTTCTTCTCGATCGGCGGCTATCTGGTGATCCAGGGCGAGCTCTCGCTCGGCTCGCTGGTCGCGATCCTGGCCGCCTACAAGGACCTCGCGCCGCCCTGGAAGGAATTGCTCAACTACTACCAGCGCCAGGCCGATAGCCGCATCAAATACGACCAGGTGGTCTCGCAGTTCGAGCCGCCCGGCATGTGGGACGAAGACCGGGTCACGGCGGATGTCGAGCGTGCCGAACCGCTCGCCGGCGCCATCGAGGCGGGCAACCTGACGCTCGCCGACGCCGATGTCCGCATCGTCGACGCGGCGTCGTTCACGATCGGCCTCAACGAGCGCATCGCCATCGTCGGCGCCGGCGGCAGCGGCAAGGAGGAGCTCGCCCAGATGCTGCCCGGCCTCTTGGCGCCGACCGGCGGCAGCCTCAAGATCGGCCCGCACGACGTGCAGTCGCTGCCCGAGGCGCTGCTCGGCCGCCGCATCGCCTATGTCGGTGCGCAGACCCAGCTGTTCTCGGCGAGCATCGGCGACAACCTGCTCTATGGCCTCAAGCACCGGCCACTGATCGATGTTGAATACGACGACGCCGCCGCCGTCGAGCGCAAGCGCGAAATGTCCGAATCGCTGGCCTCGGGCAACACCACCGCCGACCCCGGCGCCGACTGGATCGATTATGCCGCCGCCGGCGTCGAGAACCGTGAAGAGCTCGGCCGCGCGGCGATCCGCGCGCTCGGCGTTGCCGAGATGGTCGACGACATTTACCAGCTCGGCCTGCGCGGCGCGATCGACCCGGCGAAGAACGCCGAGGCCGCCGAGAGCATCCTCAAAGCGCGCCGTTCACTGCGCGACCACCTGGCCGAGGCGAACATCGAGCAGCTCGTCGAGCCGTTCGACAAGACGACGTACAACACCAACGCGACGGTCGCCGAGAACCTGCTGTTCGGCACGCCGGTCGGCGGCACCTTCGACATGAATCGCCTTGCCGAGAACGCCTATGTCGTCGCGGTGCTCGAGAAGTGCGGCCTGATCGAGGATATTCTGGTCATGGGCTTCGACGTCGCGACGACCATGGTCGAGCTGTTCTCGGACCTGCCGCCGGATCACGAATTCTTCGAGCAGTTCGGCTTCATCAAGGCCGACGACCTGCCCGACTACAAGGAGCTGATCGGCCGCGCCGACCGGGGCGACCTCGCCGCGCTGAAGGACGAGGAGCGCGGCATGCTGATGTCGCTGCCGTTCCTTCTGATCCCAGCGCGCCATGCGCTCGGCATGATCGACGAGCCGATGCAGGCGCGTTTGCTCGAAGCGCGCGCCGCCTTCGCCGAGGGCCTCCCGGAAGAACACGCCGACGCCATCGAGTTTTTCGACCGCGACAGCTACAACGCGGCGGCCAGCCTGCAGGACAACATCCTGTTCGGCAAGCTGGCCTACGGTCAGGCGAAGGCGTCGAGCCGCATCGGCGCGCTGATCTCCGAGATCATCGACGAACTGGCGCTGCGCGACACCGTCGTCAAGGCGGGCTTCGATTTCCAGGTCGGCATCGGCGGCACGCGGCTGTCGGCGGCGCAGCGCCAGAAACTGGCGATCGCGCGCTGCGTGCTCAAGCGGCCCGACGTCCTGATCTTGTCCGAGGCGACGGCGCCGCTCGACGGCGCGACGCAGACCAAGATCACCACCAATCTGCTTACCGAATTTGAGAGCCGGGCGCTCATCTGGGTGCTGCACCGGCCCAGCCTGGCCAGCCAGTTCGACCGCGTGCTCGTCATGCGCGGCGGCCGCGTTGTCGAGCAAGGCAACTTCGCCGAGCTCGACCAACCCGACACGCATTTCAAGGAGCTGATCGCGGCGGAATAGTCCGCCGCGTCAAATACCAAGGATCATTGATCCTTGGTATGAGGACAGAGCCATGTCGTTGAACGAAGACGTCGAACGGTTACGCAACATCCCGTTGTTCGCCAAGATAGAGCCGAGCAAGCTCAAGCTGCTCGCTTTCACCGCGCAACGGCTCACCTTCAACGCCGACGAAAGCCTGTTCCATCAAGGCGACATCGGCGACGCCGCCTACATCATCATCGACGGCAACGCCGACGTCGTGGTCGACACGCCGAACGGGCCGATCACCGTGGCGACGCTGGGCAAGAACGCCTTCGTCGGCGAGATCGCCATTCTGTGCGACGTGCCGCGCACGGCCACCGTGACGGCGACCAGCGAACTGACCACGATCTGCATCTCGAAGGAGCTGTTCTTCCAGCTGGTCGGCCAGTTCCCGCAGATGGCGATTGAGATCATGCGCGAGCTCGCCCACCGGCTCGAACTGACGACGCGGGATCTGCAGGAGGCGGTCACCAAGCTCAAGGCGGCCGAGTCGCGGTAACCGCGCCGCGCCCACCTGACCCGACTGACGTGAGCCGTCTCGACAGCTTCATCCGCCGCCTGTCGGCGCAACGCGATTGCCTCGCCGAGGCGGCGCGGCTGATCGCCGGTCTGCCCGGCCCGGTGCTCGAGCTCGGGCTCGGCAACGGCCGCACCTACGATCACCTGCGCGAGACCCTGCCCGGCCGCGAAATCTTCGTCTTCGACCGCCAAATCGCCGCCCATCCCGACTGCATCCCCGACGCCGATCACATGATGCTCGGCGATTTCGCCGACACGCTGCCCGGCGTGGCGGCGCGGCTGCCCGCGCCGGTCGCGCTGGCGCATATGGACGTCGGCCTGCACGACCCGGCCGCCAACGCCGCGCAATGCGCCCTGGTCGCCGGCGCCGTCGCGCCCCTGATGGCGGCGGGCGGCGTCATCGTCGCCGATCAGGCGATGACGCAACCGGGCTGGACGCCGCTCGCGCTGCCTAACGGCGTGCCCGAGGACCGCTACTTCATGTACCGGGTGGTGGGGGACTAGCCCGGATTTCTCACCAAGGACAGGCGCGTCATCGCGTCGGGCGGAGCCGATCCGCCAGGAGAAGGCCGCCGAGCGTGGCCTGGGCCACGGTCAAGGTCTTCGACGCCGCGGACGGCCCGCCCGGCGCGACTCTTAAGGGCGACGGATCTCGGACGACAGGCCGCGTCAAAGCGCTTGCCCGATGCGTTAGCATCGTGGCCTGCACGCTTTTCCTAGCCTGTTGTCCGATATCCGCCGTGCCTCACCTGTCCATGGTGAGAAGGCCGGGCTAGCGCGCAGCCTGACCGAATCCGATCATCGGACTATGCGCTGGGACCAACGCGGCCGGTCATTGGGCGGCGGCCGACGGCGATCGTTGGCCATCGATGAACGCCGCGGCGTCGCTCAGCACGGGCGCAATGCCCCTGAAAGGCCTGGCGAGCGCGAATACGATCTCGAGATGCCCGACGTCCGGGTAGATGATGTGGCGCGCGTTCCCGCCGGCGTCTCGAACCGCCTTCGAAAGCTTGACCGTGTTGGAGACGAACACCGTATCGTCATCTTCGCCATGAAGCAGCAGCATCGGCGCTTCATCGCCGTCGACGAACACGATAGGCCGCGCCGTATTCTGGTCGGCGAGATGGGCGAAGATCGGCGCGACGCTCGCGGTTCGCGACGGATAAAACGCGTACGGGCCGGCCAGAGCGATGGTGCCGCGGATACTGTTCCGAGGCACGCCTTCGGCCGCCAGATAGCTTTCATCCAGGGTGAGCATCGCGGCGATATGGGCGCCCGCCGAGTGTCCCATCAGATACAGCCGGTCGGGGTCGCCGGCGAAGTCGGCAACGTGCTCCAACACCCAACGCACCGCCTTCGCGCCATCCTCGACGAAGGCCGGGAAGCGGACGTCCGGGAACAGGCGATAGTCGGGCACGACCGCGACGTAGCCGCGACTCGCCAGCGCATCGGCGGCGAAACGATAGTCGGCGCGTTCGCCGCCGCGCCAGCTTCCGCCGTAGAAGAAGACGACGACGGGCAACGGACCATCCCGTAGCTTCGGAACATAGATGTCCAAAGCATGGCGGGCCTTCGGGCCGAATCGAATCGCCGAATGCACGGTAAAGCCGTCTTCGTCTATCGTCGCATTGAGAATCGTGAACGGTGAGCACGCCGAAAGCGCGAACAGCGCGGCAAGGAACATCGACAAGCGACGCAGCGCCATGAGCATCGTCGTTCGGTGCGTTGGCGATACATTGCGGACGCCGCCAACCCGACCCGCCATCGGCGACGAACACGCGGTACCTCTGGATTCCTGGCACCTAATCATGACTCGGGCGCTAGCGCCCGGTGAACTTGGGCTTGCGGCGTTCGGCGAAGGCGGCGAGGCCTTCCTTCATGTCCGCGGAGGCGAAGCAGGCGAGGATTTCCTGTGCCGCCCGGCCCTCGTCGAGCGCGCCGCGCTGGATCTCGATCAGGGCGCGCTTCATGCCCTGGACGGCGCCGGGCGCGACGCCGGCGAGCGCCTCGACCAGGGCGTCGACGCGCGCTTGGAACGCTTCGCGCGGCTCGAGCCAGTCGAGATAACCGATCCGCAACAGCTCCTCGGCGTCCATCGTTTCGTCGGCGAGCAGCAGGCGGCGCGCCGGGCCGGGACCCAAACGCGCGGCAAACCGGCGGATGCCGCCGACGTTGTAGAAAACGCCGAGCCGCGCCGCCGGCATGGCTAGTTTCATGCCGGCGACGCCGACACGGAAATCGCAGGCCAGCGCCAGATCGGCGGCGCCGCCGTAGACCGCGCCGTTGAGCGCGCAGACCGTCGGCACGCGGACGTCCTCGAGCCCGTTCGTGAGTCTCTCGATCGGGTTGTCGCGCCAGTCGGTGGTCGCCACGTCGCCGTGGGCGAAGCCGGCGCTGAACGCCTTCTCGCCGGCGCCGGTGATGACCAACACGCGGACGGCGGCGGCGGCGTCGACATCGTCCAAGAGCGCGCCGAACCGGTCGAGATCGGCGAGCGCGAGCATGTTGCGCTTGTCGGGCCGCTCGATCGTGATCGTCGCGCGGTGGCCGGCGAATTCGAGGCGCAGGTGCTTGCCCATGATCGGCTCAGACCTCGAGCGTGGCGATGACCGGGACGTGGTCGGACGGCGCCGCCCAGCCGCGCGCGTCGCGCTGAACCTCGGCCCCGCTCAGCGCGTCGGCGAGCGCCGGCGTCACCCAGACGTGGTCGAGCCGGCGGCCGCGGTCGGCTTCATCCCAGTCGCGTGCGCGGTAGCTCCACCAGCTATAGACGTGTTGATCGGGCGGAATGAAGGCGCGTACCGCGTCGACCCAGTCGTGCGCCGCGCGCAGGCGCTCGAGCGCCTCGACCTCGACCGGCGTGTGGCTGACCACCTTCAAGAGCGCCTTGTGCGACCAGACGTCGGTCTCGAGCGGCGCGATGTTGAGGTCGCCGACCAGCACCAGCCGGTTGCCCGGCGCCTTGCGCGCGGCGAACCAGTTGGTCATCTCGGCGAGGAACTGGAGCTTGTGGGCGAACTTGTCGTTGACCGCCGGGTCGGGCACGTCGCCGCCCGCCGGGACATACAAATTGTTGATCTCGATGCCGTTCTCGAGGACCGCCACCGCATGGCGGCCGTCGGCCTTGCCGCACCAGCCGGGCGTCTCGCTATGCGCGAGGGGCAGGCGCGAGAGGATCGCGACGCCGTTGTAGCCCTTGATGCCGGTCACCACGCTGTGGCGGTAGCCGAGCGTGGCGAAGTCCTCGATCGGGAACAGCGCGTCGACCACCTTGGTCTCCTGCAGGCAGATGACGTGCGGTTCGTGTTGCTCGACGAGCGCGGCGATGCCGTTGAGGCGGATACGCACCGAGTTGACGTTCCAGGTCGCGATACGAAGCTGCACGATGTCGGCGGGTCCGTCGGTGGCGGGGCGGCGGACTCTAGCGCGTTATTCGATCGATGGGAATCTATCGCGTGCGGCCCGGCGATGCCGCCGCGCCGGCCGGCCGGGAAGGCCTCGGGCGGCGCGGCGGCATGCCGTGCGCGGATTAGTCGTTGCGCGCGACCCTCGGGTGTTGCCCGGCGGCTACCGAGTCGATGTCGGCGCGCGTGATGCCGATATCGCGAAGCTGGGCGTCCGAGAGGCCGGCCAGCTGATTGCGGATCGCATCCCGGCTGCGCCAACGCCGGACCGAATCGAAGAAGTTCGTCAGCATCGTTGGTCTCCTTGTCTGGCGAGCCCGGGCACGGCGGTGCTCGGGAGGCGATAGATGGGTTCGACCCGCGCCGCCGACCAGCCGCGCTGGCGCCCATCAGCCATGCGGCGACTGCATGGCTTCGGCGCGGCCCAGCACGGCGCGCGCGCTAAAATTCGGCTATCATTCCACCATGGACGTGCTGATCATCGAACATATGGATACGGCGGGGCCCGCCGCGCTTGGCGACGCGCTCGAGGCCGCCGGCGCGCGGCTCGACCTGCGCGACGCCGGCGCCGGCGCCGCGCTGCCGGCCGACGCCGCCGGCCACGGCGGGCTGGTCGTGCTGGGCGGCGTGATGAACGCCAACGACGACGCCGCCTTTCCGCATCTCGCCGCCTGCGTCGACCTGATCCGCGCTTTCCACGCGCGCGGCAAGCCGGTGCTCGGCATCTGCCTGGGCGGCCAGTTGATCGCCCGCGCCTTCGACGCGACGGTCTGGCGGGGCCGCGCGCGCGAACGCGGCTTCGTGCCGATCGCGCACACAGCGGCCGCGGCGCGGGACGCCTTGCTCGGCGGTCTCGCGCCGCCGCACTGGCTGATGCAGTGGCACGACGACAGCTTCGAGGTACCCGCCGGCGCCGCGCGGCTGATGACCGGCCAGGCCTGCCGCAATCAGGCGTTCCGGATCGGCGACGTGACGTACGCCTTCCAGTGCCATTTCGAGGTGACGCGGGCCTTGGTCGAGCGCTGGGTCGCGAGTTTCAAGGCGCCGCCGACCGACCCGATCGACATCGATTTCGTCGGCCGCATAGACGACGAGCTGACGCGCCACATCGCCGCCTCGATGGCGTTCTGCGATGCGGTCGGCCGCCGCTGGGCCGCCCTCGTCGCCGCCCGCCGCGCCGCCTGATCCCGTCACCGCGCCCAGGCCATGCCGATGCAAAACGCAGCGCGCCATTTTGTAACGGGGTCAGACACCATTTTTCGACGATAACACATTGTTTATCAATACTATAAAGGGGGTCAGACACCGTTATTCGCAAAACCAATCCGGCCGAGGTCGGCGCTCCAAAATGCTTGTCGAGCAGCCGTCCAACCCACTAATGTTCGACCAGAGACGTCCTTACTTGGGGAATGTCGGTCAAATGAAAGCGAATGACCTCGACAGCGCGATCGAACAGAGCCACGCGGCTCTAGGCGCGATCCTGAAAGGCGACCCCAGTGGTTACCAAGCATTGTACTCCGATGCGGAAGACGTGACTCTGGGCAACCCGTTCGGCCCGTACGCATGCGGCCGGCAGAAGGTTGAAGCAACCCTGGCCGGCGCCGCCTCGCACTACCGCGATGGAGAGGTCACTGGTGTAGAACTCATAGCGAATTATGTATCCGACGACCTCGCGTGCATAGTCGAGGTGGAGCGCGGGCAAGCTAAGGTCGGCGGCGGCAAGGAACTCGTCCAGGTAGCTATACGCGTGACCAGCGTGTTTCGATTGGAGCAAGGTGCTTGGAAGCTCGTACATCGGCACGCGGATCCGATTACGACGCCACGGCCGGCAGCGTCCGTTGTCAGCAAATAGCGCGCTGCCGGTAGGCCGGCCGGGTGCCGCCATACACAAGCGCGGCCTAACAAGGCACTGCAGCTGACGTGGCACGGCTCGCTCCAATCGAAGTCTGGTAGCATTCTGGCATCAACCTTGGGTGCCTCGGCAACGGTCATCGCCGGCGCCGCGAACTAACGTGTCTGATTCCGCTTAAGCTGTTGTTATTTAATAAAAATAAAGGAGTCTGACCCCGTTTAATAGTCGGTCAGCAGGGTATCTGGCGCCGGGGCTGACGCGGCGCGGCCCGCTAAAGCCCCAGTTGGTCGGCGGTGGCGTCGAGCGCGTCGCGCGCCACGCCGACCAGCGCATCGATCTCGGCGCGGCTGATGATCAGCGGCGGCGACAGCACCATGATGTCGCGGATCGCGCGCATGATCAGCCCCTTCTCCAGCGCGATGTCGCGGCAGATTCCGCCGACGCGGCGCTTCTCGTCGAACGAGCGGCGCGCGCCCTTGTCGGCGACCAGCTCGATGCCGGCAACCATGCCGCCGCCGCGCACCTCGCCGACCAGCGGGTGATCGGCCAGCTCGCGCAGCCGCGCCTGCAGATAGGGTCCGGTATCTGAACCGACGCGCGCGACGATGCCCTCGTCGCGCAGGATGCGGATGTTCTCGGCGGCCACCGCGCAGGCCACCGGGTGGCCCGAATAGGTGAAGCCGTGCGAGAACTCGCCGCCCTTCTCGATCAATGTCTCGGCGACCCGGTCATGGACCATGACGCCCGAGATCGGCAGGTAGCCCGACGACAGGCCCTTGGCCATGGTCATGAAATCGGGCTCGATGCCGAAGCTGTCCGAGCCGAACCATTCGCCGGTGCGGCCGAAGCCGCAGATCACCTCGTCGGCGATCAGCAGCACGTCGTGTTCGCGGCAGATGCGCTGGATCTCGGGCCAATAGGTCCGGGGCGGCACGATGACGCCGCCCGCGCCCATGATCGGCTCGCCGATGAAGGCGCCGATGGTGTCGGCGCCCCGATCCAGGATCAGGCGCTCCAGCGAGCGCGCCGCGTGGACGCCGAATTCGTCCGGGCTCGCCTCGCCGCCCTCTTGGTACCAGTACGGCGCATCGATGTGGGCGAAGCCGTCGAGCGGCAGGTCGAACGGGTTCTGCATCGCCGACATTCCCGACAGGCTCGCCGCCGCCATGGTGACGCCGTGGTAGGCGTGCTGGCGGCTGACGATGGTCTTCTTCTTCGGCTTGCCGCACAGGTTCCAATAGAAGCGCACCATCTTGGCGATGGTGTCGTTCGCCTCCGAGCCCGAGTTGGCGAAGAAGACGTGGTTGAAGCCGTCGGGGGTGACCTCGCCGAGCAACGCGCCGAGCTCGATCGCCGGCGGCGTCGAGGTGTTGAAGAAGGTGTTGTAGTAGGGCAGTTCGTCGAGCTGCGCCGCGGCGACGTCGCGCAGTTCCGTCCGGCCATAGCCGATGTTGACGCACCACAGCCCGGCCATGCCGTCGATCAGGCGGTTGTCCTCGGAATCCCAGAGATAGATGCCGTCGGCGCGGGTGATGACCCGAACGCCCGCGGCGTTGAGTTCCTTGGTGTCTGTGAACGGATGCAGATGGTGGCGGCGGTCGAGTTCCTGCCAGACGGCGGTGGAGTTCTTGGGCATGATGGTTCCTCGATTTCAAGACGACGCTTCACGAGTGGTTGGCGCGGGCCCCGTTGGGTCGCGCTGGAAGCGGTCGTGTCTAAGGCGTGAAATCGACGCGCGCGCAGAGGATCAGGACATCGTGGCGGCGCGACAGCGCCGTGCAGCGAAGGTGCGTCACGCGGGACATGCCGCTGTTTAGCACGGCGCCGGCCGCGTTGTCATGCCGCGCGCCACGCGGCGGTCGAGTCTCGGATTGAGACGGCGCGCCGCCGCTGCTCGCGGGCTTCAAGGTCCTGCCCCGGCGTTGGGTGGTGGAGCGCACCTTTGCCTGGCTGAGATGGGCCTTCCCCTGGCTGCGCCACGTCTTCGCCGATGGCGCCTACGCCGGACCGAAACTCGGCAAGGCGCTGGAAAAGATCGGCCAGTGGACGCTGGAGATCGTCAAGCGAAGCGACGACGTGACGGGCTTCAAGGTCCTGCCCCGGCGTTGGGTGGTGGAGCGCACCTTTGCCTGGCTCGGTCGACCGCCGTCTCGCCAAAGACTTCGAGGCCACCATCGCCAGCGCCGAGGCCTGGCTCATGATCGCAAGCATCCAACTCCTCACACGAAGGATCGCAAGGCTTTGAAATCAAACAATTCATTCCCGGCCGGGCTCTAAGGCGTGAAATCGACGCGCGCGCAGAGGATCAGGACATCGTGGCGGCGCGACAGCGCCGTGCAGCGAAGGTGCGTCGCGCGGGACATGCCGCTGTTTAGCACGGCGCCGGCCGCGTTGTCATGCCGCGCGCCACGCGGCGGTCGAGTCTCGGATTGAGATGAGATGTGGTTCGATAGCTCGACGCCGACTCATATGTCGGTTCTCCGACCCAAAGCGGCCATCACTCTGGTGCGGCCGTTATGTCCGAGATTAGCTGCCGCCTCAACCGGTCGATGCAACACAAGCGTTGAATCTCTCTGCCGGTGTTTCAAACCCCAAGGTTTTGCGTGGCCGTTCGTTGAGCTGACGCGCCACTTTGTTCAGATGAGCCTGCGAGTATACCGACACGTCGGTGCCTTTGGGGAAGTACTGTCTGAGCAGGCCATTAGTGTTCTCATTGGAACCCCGTTGCCACGGGCTTTGCGGATCACAGAAGTAGACATCGATGTCGGTCGCCAAGCTGAACCGGCGATGGTCCGCGAGTTCCTTGCCCCGGTCCCAGGTCAGGGACTTGTAGAGCTCGGTCGGCAGCTTCCTCGCCTGCCTGATGAGCGCGGATACCACTGTCAGGGTTTCCTTGTTGGCAACCTTTACCAACATCACGTAACGCGTTTGACGTTCGACCAGGGTCGCGATGTAGCTGTTCTTCGATCCCGACAACAGATCACCTTCCCAGTGACCCGGCACCGCCCGATCTTCGACCGAGGCCGGGCGCTCACGGATCGACACCATGTCCGTGATTTGACCCCGGCCAACGCCTTTCCGGCGCGCCTCTTTCGAGCGTCGGATCGTGCGCTTCGATCGAAGATGCTGAAGCAGCTCCTTCTTAAGCACACCGCGGGCTTGAACAAACAAACTGCGATAGATCGTCTCGTGAGACACCTGATAAGACCCAGCTCCTGGATGCGCTCGCTTGAGCCATCCGGCGATCTGCTCCGGTGACCAGTTCAACCCGAGCTTCATCGCCACCACCCGCCGCATCCCCGAACTCAGTGCCAGCTTACATCGCTTCGGGCGTCGCGCTCGAGCCCAGGCCATGTCATCGGCAAGCGCGGCACGATACTGATCATAACCGCCATTGCGGCGAACTTCCCGGCTCACCGTCGAGGGCGACCGGCTCAGCAACAACGCCATCGATCGGATCGAGTGCCGGGCCACGATCCCCCGTGAGATCTCCTCGCGTTCCCATAGGCTCAACGCCAGCCGCGAGCGCCGTCGTGGCGAAGGCCGGATCCCGCCGTGCGGCGATAGTTGGAAATAAATCGACGACGACGGCTTACCAAACACCCGACCAATCGCCTTCAACGACTCCCCGCGTTGCCAGCGGTCCCAAAGCTCCGTCTTCTCTGCCGAACTGAACCCTCGACCATTTCTTCGCGTCATCTGCATACACTCCATCTCTTCGTTCAAGATAAAGTGTTGCGTCGACCCATTGAGACCGCCCCCATTTTCGGACATTCCTGTCGTCTGGCATTTGTTTTTCAAACGAGTAATATTTCCTACGAATGAGAAAAATTGGAGAGTGGTTATGACAGTCGAATTTGTTCGTACTCCAGATGAACGATTTTTCGATCTACCTGGGTTTAATTATCAGCCGAATTATTTGGAAGACTTACCTGGGTACGATGGCTTACGGACGCATTATATCGACGAAGGACCAAAAGATGCGAGGCACGTATTTCTCTGCCTACATGGCGAACCCGCTTGGGCCTATCTTTTTCGCAAAATGATCCCTGTGTTTCTAAACGCTGGCCATAGGGTGATTGCACCAGACTTTTTTGGTTTCGGAAGATCGGATAAGCCGGTCGATGATGATGTTTATACTTTCCATTTTCATCGCAACTATCTAATCGCTTTGATCGAACGGCTTGAAATTTCGAATATTACTCTCGTCTGCCAGGATTGGGGTGGGTTGTTGGGATTAACCTTGCCCATGGACATGCCGGATCGGTTCAAACGCATGATCATCATGAACACGGCTCTTGCAGTTGGTGAGAGCCCAAGCGACGGCTTTATGCAATGGAGAGCTTTTGCCGCTGCTAATCCGGATATGGATGTGGCCACTTTAATGCAACGCGGCAGCTCGATTCTAAGCGACGCGGAGGCAGCCGCCTATGGGGCTCCGTTCCCTGATATTAAGTACAAGGCCGGGGTTCGTCGATTTCCGGACATGGTGATGATCTCGCCAGAGATGGAAGGAGTAGACACCTCGAAACGGGCGGTCGAATTCTTGCGCAACGATTGGTCTGGGCAATGCTTCATGGCCTGCGGGGCTAGAGATCCGGTTCTCGGACCGCCCGTCATGCAGGTTATGAAGGAGATTGTTCGCGATTCCTCGGAAATCATGATGATCGAGGACGCAGGACATTTTGTTCAGGAGTGGGGAGAATCTGTTGCGGAGGCCGCGCTTAGGTACTTTGGCGATGTTTAGAACCGCGCCAATGTCCGTTGTGGGTCAGATGCGGCTGTACCGATGACCGGGCGTCAAGGTCCGCCGTCTGGGGAAATGCAGACATGATCCGCTGAAAAACCGACGTTCCGCGCGTTGCTTCGGCAGACCGTAAAACCGGGACACGGCCCTCGCGCCCCTCAAACGTTCAAGAGCAGGTGTTCGCGCTCCCAGGACGAGACGACGCGGCGGTAGGCGTCGTGTTCGGCCCGCTTGACCGCGAGCAACACCGCGGCGAAATCCTGGCCGAGCGTCTCGCGCAGCGGCTTCGAGGCGCGGAACTTGTCGAGCGCCTCGGGCAGGTCGCGCGGCAGTGACGCGGCGCGCTGGTAGCCCGAGCCCTCGATCGGCTTGGTTGGCGTTAGCTTGCCGGTCATGCCGAGATAGCCGCAGGCGAGCGACGCGGCGATCGCCAGATAGGGGTTGGTGTCGGCGCTGGCGACGCGGTTTTCGATGCGCCGCCCCTCGGGCCCCGAGGTCGGCACGCGCAAGCCGACGGTGCGGTTCTCGCGCGCCCAATGGACGTTGATCGGCGCGTCCGAGAAGCGGCGTAGCCGGCGGTAGGAGTTGACGTTGGGCGCAAAGAGCGGCATCGCGGCCGGCAGGAACTTCTGCAGACCGGCGATATGGGCGAGGAACAGCGCCGTGTCGTCGCCGTTCTTCTTGGCGAACAGGTTGCGCCCGGTTTTGGCGTCGACGACGCTTTGGTGCTGGTGCATCGACGAGCCCGGCTCGTCGTCCATCGGCTTGGCCATGAAAGTGGCGTACAGCTTGTGGCGCAGCGCCGCCTGGCGCACCGTGCGCTTGAACAGCATGGTGTCGTCGGCAGCGCGCAGCGCATCGCCATGCGCGAAGTTGATCTCCATCTGCGCTAGGCCGCCCTCGTGGATCAGCGTGTCGATGCCGATCTCGGAGGCCTCGCAATAGTCGTAGATGTCCTCGAACAGCGGATCGAACTCGTTGACCGCGTCGATGCCGTAGGCCTGGCGGCCGGTCTCGGGCCGCCCCGAGGCGCCGATCGGCGGCTCCAGCGGATAGTCCGGATCGGTGTTGACGGCGACCAGGTAGAATTCCATCTCGGGCGCCACGACGGGCCGCCAGCCGCGCTCGGCATAGAGCGCGAGGACGCGCCGCAGCACCTGGCGCGGCGCCATGCCGACCGGGCGGCCGTCGGCGTAGGCGCAGTCATTGATGACCTGCGCCGTCGGCTCGTCGTACCACGGCACCATGCGCAGGCTGGTCGGGTCGGGCGTCAGGTAAATGTCGGGCGCCGTCGGGTCGGTCGGATCGTCGTCGTCGGGCAGCCACGCGCCGTTGACGGTCTGGCTGAAGACGTTCTCGGGCAGGCGCAGCGAGCGGTCGCGCTGGCTCTTGATGAAGCGCTCGGTGGGCAGGATCTTGCCGCGCGGGATGCCGGTCAGGTCGGCGACCAGGCATTCGACCTCGGTGACGCCGCGCTCTTTAAGCCACGCGTCCACGGGCCACCTCGGCGTGGCGCGCGGCGGCGCGGGCGCGGGCGGCGTCGCCGAAGGCGCCGAACAGGGCGCGCGACAGGGCGTCGTCCATGACGCGCCATTCCGGGTGCCACTGGACGCCGAGCGCGAAGCCCGGCGCGCCGTCGACCCGGACCGCCTCGATCAGGCCGTCGGGCGCGGTCGCCTCGACCGCCAGTCGATCGCCCGGACGGTCGATCGCCTGGTTGTGCAGCGAGTTGACCATGGCCTCGGTGGCGCCGGCGAGCCGCGCGATGACACCGCCCGGCGCGAGGCGAACCATATGCACCGGCGCATACTGCTGCGCGCGCGGTAGGGTCGTGTCCTCGCAATGGTTCATCAGGCCGGGCACCTCGTGAACGCGCTGATGCAGCGTTCCGCCGAAGGCGACGTTGAGCTCCTGAATGCCGCGGCAGACCGCGAACAGCGGCAGGCCGGCGTCGACCGCGGCGCGGATCAGTGGCAGCGTGGTGACGTCGCGCCGAGGGTCGTGCAGGGTGCCGGGCACGCTGGCCTCGCCGTCGTAGCGGTGCGGCTCGACGTTCGACGGGCTGCCCGGCAGGAACAGGCCGTCAAGCCGCGCGATCAGGTCGTCGAGGTCGACGTGTCCGGTCAGATCGGCGAGGTCGCCACCGCCGCCCAGCGTGGGCAGCACAATGGGCAGCGCGCCCGAAGCATGGGCGACCGCGTTGATGTATTTCTCGCCGACCGCGTGAAACGGGTGGATGCCGATCTCACGCACGTCGCTGGCGATGCCGATCAGGGGCAGGGATGGCGGGCTCGTCATGGCCCCTGGCTACCACGGCGCCCGAACCAGAGCAACATTGCATCGCTTACGGGAATGGCGGAAACTCACGGCACGCGCGGCGGTTCGGCCGCGCGCGACAAACGAGAACGGCATTGACGGTTTCACCCATGACCGACGCGCTGCTGGCCAACGAACCGACGATCCGACTGAGCGTCTTCCTTGGCATCTTCGCCGTCATGGCGCTATGGGAGGTCGCAGCACCCCGGCGGGCGCGCGGCTTCACGCGCCTGCGGCGCTGGCCAAACAACATCGGCATCGTCGTCGTCAACACGGTTGTACTGCGTCTTGTCTTCCCGGTCGCGGCGGTCGGCATGGCGGTCTTCGCCGAGGCCGGTGGCTGGGGGTTGTTGAACAGCCATGCGCCGCCCGCCTGGCTCGCCGTCGTGATCGCCGTCGTCCTCTTGGATCTGGCGATCTATCTGCAACATGTCATGGTCCACGCGGTGCCGGCGTTCTGGCGGCTGCACCGGATGCATCACGCCGATCTCGACTTCGACGTCACCACGGGGGCGCGCTTCCACCCGATCGAGATCCTGCTGTCGATGATGATCAAGCTGTTGGTCGTCGCCGCGCTCGGCGCGCCGCCGGTCGCCGTGCTGATCTTCGAGGTCATGCTCAACGCCTCGTCGATGTTCAACCACGGCAACGTGCGCATGCCCGAAGGCGTCGACCGCGTGCTCCGCTGGTTCGTCGTCACGCCCGACATGCACCGCGTCCATCATTCAGTGGTGCGCCGCGAGACCAACTCGAACTTCGGCTTCAGCCTGCCCTGGTGGGACCGCCTGTTCGGCACCTACCGGGCCCAGCCGGCGGCCGGCCACGAGGCCATGACGATCGGCATCGAACAGTTCCGCGAGCCCGGCGACATGAGGCTCGACCGGATGCTCATCCAGCCCTTCAAGGGCGACGCCGGCGCCTACCCGATCAACCGCGCGGACGGTGAGTGACGGAGCCTGATCGTCCCGGGGTGCAGGCTCACGAAAGTCCGGTTTCGGCCGCCGCAGCCAATGCCCGTTTCCGGCATCCTCGCCTTGCGTATGCGGTCGTTGGCGGCGGCGCGACGCGTGACCTTGAACGTCAAATGAACCCGGACGGCAAATTTGCTACGGTGCAGGCATGACCATCGAGTGCATCAGCGCCATTACACTGGCGACCCATGACATGTCGCGCGCGGTACGGTTCTACCGGACACTCGGATTCGAGATGATCCACGGCGGTGAGGACGCGTCGTTCACCAGCTTCCGGGCCGGCACGGGCTACCTCAACCTCATTGCCCAGCCGGCGGGCCGCCAATGGTCATGGTGGGGACGGGTGATCTTTTACGTCTCCGACGTCGACGCGCTGTACCGGCACGCCGTGGCCTGCGCGCTCGACCCGGACACCACGCCCGCCGACGCCGAATGGGGCGAGCGTTACTTCCACCTGACCGATCCAGACGGCCATGAGATTAGCTTCGCCAGGCCCTTGAGCACCTGAATCAAAATACCGGGAACGGTCCAAGCCTGGGGTCCGGTCTCAATCGAGCCACCATTACGGCGATTCCGCATACGTCATCGTCAGGGTGCCGATGAAGGGGCCCGAAAAACCACTGGTGAAGGTCTCACCCACATCGTGAAATTGACCGTCCCGTATCGGGCCTTCGAACCGAATATCGCGATCGTCCCAAATAATACATCGAACGAGCATCGTGATTTTCGCGTAATCGCCGATGATTTTGCCGCTGATACGAGCTCGAAACGAGGGTCCCATCTGCACCCATTGGCTTTTGATTTTCCCGTCGATCACCTCGGTCGCAAATGTTTCCTCTCTGATTCTGACGAGCGCCTCGCCTTGCCCGGTACCGGTGAATCGGAACACGGTTTGGTAGATACCGTTTTCGAAGTCGGCGGCCTCCGCCTGGCAGCCGTAGACCGCCATAAGCCCAAGCACGGCCAACGCCAAAATCCGCGGTTTCGACGATGAAGTCCGGTTCGTCATCATGTTGCGCGCCCATCCCTCGCTCGGCGGCACTCGACCAGCGCTGCCTCGTTTTTTTACTTATCCCATTCGTATTGGCCGAGATTCCCCAGATAGCACCTCAGCGTAGCCGTAGACGGTAACACATCCGCCGGCGGCCTCACCACCGGTGGCGTGGTATCCAAATCCTCAACGATTTGCGTCGCCGTGCCCTGGTTGTCGGCCACGACGCCATGACGATCGGCATCGAGCAGTTCCGAGCGCCCGGCGACATGAGGCTCGACCGCATGCTCATCCAGCCCTTCAAGGGCGACGCCGGCACTTACCCGATCGACCGCGCCGACGGTGAGAGACGGCGCCTAATCGCCGCGGGACGCGGGCCCGCGAGAATTCTGTTTCGATCGGTGCCACCAATGACCAATACCCGCCGGAAAGCGGCCGCGTGCGCCGAATGCCCGGGAATGGCCCATAGCGGATTTCTACGAACCCGCAGCTAGGAACCGTGTTGTCGTTGGCGTGCGAGCAATGTAACCCTAGACTCCGGATTTTAGCCGGGAGGGCGTCGTCACATGCTGGTTCTCTACTACGCTCCGGACACCTGCGCCCTTGCATCTCATATCGCGCTCGAAGATGCGGGCGCGGAGTACCGTCTCCGTCGCATCGATTTCGAAAATGAAGAACAACGCGGCCCAGACTATCTGGCGATCAATCCGAAAGGGCGTGTCCCGGCTCTTGTGGCCACGCGCGGCGTCCTAACGGAGACGCCTGTAATGCTTGCGTATGTGGCCCAGTTTGTATCCCGCCGCACGACTCGCGCCGCTCGGTGATCCCTTCGCCTTCGGTCAGCTTCAAGCGTTCAACAGCTATGTCTGTTCGACGTTGCATGTGGCGCACGCGCATCGGATGCGCGGCGACCGGTGGGTCGACGAACCGAAGGCCATCGCCGCGATGCGGCGCAAGGTCCCGGATTCAGTCAGCGCTTGTTACGCATACATCGAAGAGCAGGCGTTCGTCGGTCCGTTTGTCATGGGCGAGAGCTATACGATCGCCGATCCTTACCTGTTCACCGTCGCACAATGGATCGAGGCCGATGGCGTCGATCCGGCGCAATTTCCGAAAGTTGCGGCGCATCGTGAAATGATGCGGCAGCGAAAGTCGGTTCAAACCGCGCTTCGCGCAGAGTTCGAGGGGGCTGGAGCATAATTCTGTCGTGCATGAACGCCTACTTTGCTTCGGGAGCTTTGCAATTCCTCTTCGTCCGGTCCCGGCCAGGACCGGTCATTCAGAGGGCGGCTCGCGCGGGTCCGCTTGCCGCCTGGACACGGGCATCGGCGAGCCGGTTTCTCGTGTTCCCGACGATGCGGCCTATCGGCCGCCGTCCTGGCGCGCATTCGTCGCCTCGCGAAGGCGCCCGCGTCAATCGCTGTCGGCGTCGGCGAAGGCGTGGCGCGCGGCGTCCAGGGCGGTATAGGCCGCCGGCCAGCCGACATAGTAGGCCAGATGGATGATCGCCTCGGTGATCTGCTCGCGCGTCAATCCGGCGTTCAGCCCGCCGCGGATATGAAGCCGCAACGGCGCTTCCTTGCCCAGCGTCATGAGCGCCGCGATGGTCACCAGACTGCGCAGCGGCAGTTCCAATCCCGGCCGCGTCCAGACCTGACCGAACAAGAACTCATCGGACATGGCGTTGAGATCCGGTGCGATCGCCGCCGATGCATTGTTGGCGAACGCCTTGTCGAACGCTTCGCCGAACAGCCGGTCGCGTAGGGCGCGGCCAGCGTCGGAATGTTTGTTAGCAGCCATGCAGTTCCCTCCATCGGTGGTCGGGTGAATCGTCGTCGCGAGGACACCCGTTCAGCCCCGACACCCGACGTGCGCGCAGAAGGTCGAGTGATGACCCAGGCTAAGTGAAAACGTCATCCAATTCAGAATTTCGAGTCAGTCTGCTCGATTTCTGAAAGTTTTAGCCTGCCAAGTGACGGATTCGAATGGCACTGAGAATTCAGCGAAGGGGCATAAATCACATCACGGGCAAATTTCCGACGTTTTCACTCCGGCCTGGACCCCGTGCAGACTCCCTTCTGAAATAGGTTTGCAGTAGCTTACTTGCGAGCCGTGCGTATCCGGCAGGCCGCTTGGAGGTGCAAGGATGGACCCGATTACGGACGTGCGGGAGATTTCGCGGCTCGCCTATGGTTTCAAGGCGAGCAAGGCCCCGCTCGTCGGCATCGATCTCGACCTTTTCAGCAGGCTATCCGAAACCGCGAAGCAACTGTCGTCGCTTGCCGAGGAAACCGGCATCGCGGAGAACCGCCTCGAAACGCTGCTTACGGCGTTGACCAGCCTGGGTCTTCTGGTCAAGACCGAGGGAACCTATGCCAACGCCCCGGCATGCGATGACTACCTGGTGAAGGGCAAGCCCGCCTATTTCGGCGACTATTTCGGCCTGCAGACCGACCAGTTCATCTTCCCCGCCTTCAACGATCTAGGGGCCGTGATCCGGGGCGACAGCGGTTCCAGCATTTGGCGTGACTACGAGACTCTGATGCGGGATGCGGAAACCGCCGAGCGTTTCAGCAGGGGACAGCACGCGGGCTCTCTCGGCCCGGCGATCGCCTTATCGAAGCAGGTCGATTTCTCCGACAAAACCGCCCTGTTGGACGTGGCCGGCGGTAGCGGCGCCTTCACGATCATGCTGTGCAAGCGAAACCCGGGCCTTGCGGCCACCATCTTCGATTTTCCGACGGCGCTGCCGGTCGCCAGGCAGTTCGTCGCCGAGGCGGGCCTGGACGGACGGGTCGAATTCGTCGGTGGTAACGCGATCACCGGGGAATGGCCGCAAGGCCACGACGCGGTCCTGATGTCATTTCTGTTCAGCGCCGTCGGTGAAGACGCCCTTCCCGTGTTGCTGGAAAAGGCCCATGGCGCGCTTCCCGCCGGCGGCGCACTGATCGTCCACGACTTCATGGTCGAGGACGACAAAACCGGCCCCCGCGACGCCGCGCTGTGGTTCCTGACGTGCATGTTCAATTGTCCGGAAGCCGTCGTCCTGACGCCAGATCTCGTCCAGGGACTGGTCGAGGGCGCCGGCTTCGAGAATGCCGAGGCGCGGGATTTGATCCCCGGCCTTACCAAGGTGATCGTGGCGCGCAAGCCCTGAGCAACACCCCCCGAATAGCGCGGGGTCGTGAATACCGACGGCGGCCGATCACGGCATGCGCAACATCGTAGCTTCATCGCGGACTGACGTCGCCGATGACCCGACGCGCGATCACGACACCGGTCCCGGCGTCACGCCCTAGCGTGCGAGCGTGCCGGGCGGGGCGTCGCAGGCGAGCGGGATGCGCGGGTAGTAGTAGGCGAGCGTGAGCGCGCGGACCGCCATGAAGATCAGGAAGGCGAGCCACAGGCCGTGGTTGCCCCAAATCGGCATCAGCGTCCAGGTCGCCGCCAGATAGACCGCGAGCGAGACGATCATCGAGTTGCGCATCTCGGCCGAGCGCGTCGCGCCGATGAAGATGCCGTCGAACTGAAAGCTCCAGACCGAGATCAGCGGCGCGGCGATCATCCAGGGCAGCACCTCGCGCGCCGCCGCGCGCACCGCGTCGACGTCGGTCAGCACGTCGATCACCAGCGTGCCGGCGACCAGATAGGCGGCGGTGAAGGCGACCGCCATGATCAGCGCCCAAAGCGTCGAGGCGCGCACCGTGCCGGCGAGCGCCGCGCGGTCGCGCGCGCCGACCGCGCGGCCGACCAGCGCCTCGGCCGCGTGGGCGAAGCCGTTGAGCGGGTAGGCCATGAACAAAAAGAGGTTCATCATCACCGCGTTGGCGGCGAGCACGACGTCGCCCATCTTGGCGCCCTGCGCGGTGAGGTAGGCGAAGGCCGCGATCAGGCACAGCGTGCGCAGGAAGATGTCGCGGTTGGTGGCGAACAGGTGGCGCAGCGAGCGCCGCTCGACGATGCGCTCGAGCCGCCAACGGCCGCCCATGCGGCGCAGCGTGCCCGCGACCAGGACCAGGCCGAGCGCGAGGCCGGCGTATTCGGCGATGATGGTGGCCAGCGCGACGCCCTCGACGGCCATCCCGAGGCCGACGACGAACCACAGATCGAGCACGATGTTGACCGCGTTGATGACGACCTGCAGGACCAGCGCCGCGCGCGCGTCCTGCATGCCGAGAAACCAGCCCAAAAGCGTGAAGTTGGCGAGCGCCGCCGGCGCGCCCCAGACGCGGATCGCGAAATAGGCGCGGGCGTGCGTCTCGACCTCGGCGCTCGCCTCGAAGAAGCCCATGGCGAGACCGATGGTCGGCGTCTGCAGGGCGAGAATGGCGAGCGCGAGTGCGCCGGCGATGATCAGCGAGCGCGCCAGGGTCGCGCGCATCTCGTCGGCGTCGTCGTCGCCGTGTGCCTGGGCGGTCAGGCCGGTCGTCGCCATGCGCAGGAAGCCGAAGCCCCAATACAGGAAGGAGAAGATCATCGCGCCGACCGCGACCGCGCCGAGATAATAGGCCTCGGGTAGATGGCCGACGACGGCGGTGTCGACCGCGCCCAACAGCGGCACCGTGACGTTGGCCGCGATCATCGGCGCGGCGAGCCGCCAGACGCGCCGGTTCCAGTCGCTGGCGGCGACAGCGCGGGATTGTGTCTGCGTGTGGGCACTCATCGGTCGCGACGCGGGTGCGGCGCCGCGGCCCTACGGCGCTTCGCCCGAGGGGAAGGGGGCGGGCGCCTCGAACAGCTCGGGATCGAGCGCGACGCCGAGCTGGGTGCCGACCAGCGTGATGCGCGTGACATAGCCCTGGGCGTCGACGACGATCCATTGGCGCAGATCGAGCGGGTTGTCGGTGAACACCAAGGTGAGCGAGCCGAGTCCCGGGTTGCCGGCCTTCTCGAGCGTGACACGCAGGATCGAAGCCTCGCGCTCGACGCCTTTGACCAGCACGTCCTCGCCGAAGCGAATGTTCTCGGCGACGAACACCGACGCCGGACTGTCGCCGAGCGGCATCTGGCTGATCTGGCCGAGGTCGCTATCGATGTAGGTCAGCCATCCGTCGGTGCCGATGATCTTGACGTTGGGCGGCGGCGTGTATTCGATGCGCAGCTGGCCGGGCCGCTGGATGTAGAGCGTGCCCTCGCTGACCGCGCCGTCGGCGGCGATCTGCACAAAGCCGGCGCGCAGCGTGTCGATGCCGTTGAGGTAGGCCTCGACGCGGCTGATCGCCTCGGCCTCTTCGGCCGGCGTCGTCGCCGAGCGCGCGTTCGCGCCGATGACGGCGAGCGCCAGCACAACGACGAGCACGCGTAGAAATCTAGTCACGGCCGATCGGCCTCCGGTCCAGCGGTCAGTATTCGCCTCGGGTCCAGGCGAATGTGGGGTGCACGCCTCGTTGTAGCAACCACCGAGCGCGCGGGAAACCATTAGTCCGGTGCTCATGACGGTCTTCCGCCTACCTTGCACAGGCGCGTCTCGGCGCCCATGAACGATAGATAAGGTCAAAATTTATGTCGTACAACGTCCGTGATTCGCATAGTATCTAAACAATTCTGTTTAGCTTCGGAAAACCCGGGAGGGGCCGAAATGGCGCTCAATTGGGACGATATGCGCATCTTTCTCGCGGTCGCGCGCGAGGGCAACCTGTCGGCCGCGGCGCGCGCCCTCAAGGTGACCCAGCCGACCGTCGGGCGGCGTCTCAAGGCGGTCGAGGAACGGCTCGCGACGCGGCTGTTCGACCGCCTGCCCGACGGTTTCGCGCCGACCGCCTCGGGCGCCGCGCTGCTGCCCTTGGCCGAGGCGATGGAACGCGCGGCGGAAGCGGTCGAGCGCCGCCAAGCGAGCTTCGCCGACGCGGTGTCGGGCACGGTGCGCGTCTCGGCGGTCGAGACCATGGTGCAGTTCATCACCGCGCATCTGACGACGTTGCAGGCGAGACTCCCCGATATCGATCTCGAGCTCGTCGTGACCCACACCGATGTCAATCTGTCGAAGCGCGAAGCCGATCTGATGATACGCGAGTGCCTGCCTGACAATCCCGGCCTGATCAGCCGCAAGCTGGGCAGCTTTGCCTATGCGGTGTACGGCGAGGCGGGCTTCGTCGCCCGTCACCCGGCGGCGCGCACGCACCGGCGCTACCGCGACTGCCCTTGGGCCGGCTACGACGAGGAGCACGCCTATTTCCTGAACCAGACCTGGCTGTTGGAGCAGCTCGACGGTGCGCTGCCGGCGGTGCGCGTCAACAACGGCCTGGTGCTGCACGATGCGGTGCGCCAGGCCGCCGGGCTCGGCGTGCTGCCTTGTTTCGCGGGCGATGGCGACGCTGCGCTGGTCCGCCTGACGCCGCCGATCCACGGCATGCTCTCGACCCAGAACCTGATCGTCCACCGCGATCTGCGCCGGGTGCCGAGCGTGCGTGCCGTGATGGACGAGCTGGTCGCGCTGTTCACCGCCGAGGCGCCGCGCCTGCTGGGCCGCGACGAAGGCGTCCGCGAAAGCGCCTAGGGCTTAATCTGTTCGACGGGGATCGGTCCAAATCTGCTAGCCCGCGCCAGTCTTATTGGGACAAGAGGCGGGCCGCCGACCGTTCGGCCAATCCTTGATCCCATAAAATCGGCTTGATACCACAAGATTGGCATGCGCGGCGATTGAGCGCAGGTCATCTTTGCGAAGCAAAGCTGACCGCACAAAAACTCTACCCCAAGTCGTTGCCGTCGATATCGCGGGCCAGTACCTCGCGCTTGCCGACGTGGTTGGCGCGGCTGATCACGCCCTCGGCTTCCATTCGCTCGATGATGCGCGCCGCCCGGTTGTAGCCGATCTGCAGGTGGCGCTGGACGAAGCTGGTCGAGGCCCTGCGTTCGCGGCAGATCAGCGCGACCGCCTGGTCATAGAGCTGATCATCGCCACCACCGGCCGCCGCGCCGAGCCCGAGAAGCGGCCGGTCAAGATCTTCCTCGGTGACCTCCTCGATGTAGTCGGGCTTGCCCTGGCTCTTGAGGAACTCCACGACCCGTTCGACCTCGACGTCGGAGACGAAGGGGCCGTGGACGCGGGTGATGCGCCCGCCGGTCGACATGTACAGCATGTCGCCCTGCCCCAGGAGCTGCTCGGCGCCCTGCTCGCCCAGGATCGTCCGGCTGTCGATCTTCGAGGTCACCTGGAAGCTGACGCGGGTCGGGAAGTTGGCCTTGATGGTGCCGGTGATGACGTCGACCGAGGGCCGCTGCGTCGCCATGATCAGATGGATGCCGGCGGCCCGCGCCATTTGGGCGAGACGCTGGATGGCGCCCTCGACCTCCTTGCCGGCGACCAGCATAAGATCGGCCATCTCGTCGACCACGACGACGATGAACGGCAAGGTCTCGATCGGCAGTTCCTGCTCTTCGTACACCGGCTCGCCGGTCTCGGCGTCGTAGCCGGTCTGCACCCTACGCGTCAGCATCTCACCCTTGGCGAGCGCCTCCTCGATGCGTTTGTTGTAGCCGGCGATGTTGCGCACGCCGAGCCGCGACATGGCGGTGTAGCGGTTCTCCATCTCGCGCACGGTCCAGCTCAGCGCCACCACCGCCTTGTTCGGGTCGGTGACGACCGGCGCGAGCAGATGCGGGATGTCGTCGTAGACCGACAGTTCCAGGACCTTGGGGTCGATCATGATGAACTTGCACTGGTCGGGCGGCAGCCGATACAGCAGCGACAGGATCATGGTGTTGATCGCCACCGATTTGCCCGAGCCGGTGGTGCCGGCGATCAGGAGATGCGGCATGCGCGAGAGGTCGGTCATCACCGGCGCGCCGCCGATGTCCTTGCCGAGCGCCAGCGTCAGCCGGGCGGCCGTGCTCTCGTATTCGGGCGCCGCCAGCAGCTCGCGCAGATAGACGCTCTCACGCCGGCTGTTGGGCAACTCGATGCCGATCACGCTGCGGCCCGGGATCAGCGCGACGCGCACCGAGATCGCGCTCATCGAGCGCGCGATGTCGTCGGCCAGGCTGATCACCCGCGCCGACTTGGTGCCCGGCGCCGGCTCCAGCTCATAGAGGCTGACGACCGGGCCGGGGCGCACCTTGACGATCTCGCCGTGTACGCCGAAGTCGTCGAGCACCGCCTCCAAGAGCCGCGCGTTCTGCGCCAGCGCTTCGTCGTTGTCGGCGGTGCTCGCGCCGTGATCGGGCGGCAGGCCCAGCAGGTTCAGCGGCGGCAGCTGATATTCGCCGGGCGAGACCAGATCGAGCGTTTCCTGGCGCGCGCCGCGCCGGCCGGTCTGCGCGCGCGGCGCGACGATACGCGGCGCGTCGGGCACAGCCTCGCGCTTGACGGGGCCCAACCGGGGCCCGGTGACCGCGTCCTCGCCGCCGTCCGTTGAAGCGGGGCCACGCAGGCGCGGCTCGATGCGTTCGGCGCGCCGCGCGGCGCCGCGTCGGGCGACCAGCTCCTCGGATTCGTCGCCGCGCTTGGCGACGATATCCTTGAGGTCACGCGCGCCGCGGCCGAGCCGGCCGGCGAGCCACAAGCCGCCGCGGCCCATGCCCCGCCATTCTCCGCCGCTGAGGCCCAGCGCGGGGATCATGAGGGCGAGGGTCATCACGCCGCACAGCACGCCGACCAGCCAGGCATCGACGCCGATCATCGCCGCATGGGGCGAAACGGCGCCGAGCAGCGTCGCGCCCGCGATGCCGCCCATTCCGGCGACCGCCGAGCCGCCTTCCGGCGCGGGCAGCGCGGCGGCGGCAATCACCCCGGCGGCCAGCGCCGGCACGAGCAACGCGACGCGCAACCAGGGCCGCGTCAGCCGGCGGTGAACCAGCAGGCTCCAGCCCCAGGCGAGCGGCGCGGCGATCGGCACCAGCGCGGCGACGCCGATGGTCTGGCGCATCAGGTCGGCGATATAGGCGCCGAGCGTCCCGGCGAGGTTGCCGGCGGCCTGTCCGGCCGCCGTGTTGAGCGAGGGATCGGCGGCGTCGAAACTGAGCAGCGCGAGCGCCAGGAAACCGGCGAACATCATCAGCGCGCCGCCCGAGAGCTCGATAAGGCGGCGGCGCAGGAAGGCGGTCAGCCCGGCGGGCAGCAGCGTCGGGGTCGTGGCAGCGGTCAAACGACTGGCCATGGCACACTCCTCAAGCGCCCGTCGGCGAACCGATGCCGACGGGAAACAACCAAGGCAAGCCTAGCACGTCACGGATACGAATGCAAAAAAGCTATTACGAGTGTTGTGCTTAGAAGAATTTGTTGGGTTGAAACCTTAACGAAACCCTCGATCCCGCACCGATTCGGCTACCGCATAGTCCGACAAATTGGAAATTGGTCGGATTATGCCAGCGCGCGCCAATCTAAATGGGACAAGAGGCGCGCCGCCGACCGTTCGGCCAGCTTTGATTCCATAAGATTGGCATGCGCGGCGATTGAGCGCGGGTCATCCTTGCGACGCAAAGATGACCGGACAATAGGCTACCGTTTCGGCGTCGGTCGTGGAACGTCGGCGAGCGCCGCCTCGCAGGCCGCGCCGACCCGGAGCAGCGCGTTCTCGGTAAACGGCCGGCCCATCAGCATCAGCCCAACCGGCAGGCCGCCGCCGTCATCGCCGCAGGGCAGCGTCAGCGCACAGGTCGCCAGCAGGTTGCCCAGGGTCGTATTGCCCAGCGCGCGCAGGTTGGTCGCGAGATAGAGCTCGTCGTCGGCGACCAGTGGCGCGATCGGCGGCGGCGCGATCGGCACCGTCGGCGCGAGCAGCGCGGCGGCGCCCGCCATGCGGGCGTGCAGCCGGCGCGCCGCGTCGGCCAGGCCGCGACGCAGCGCCTCGAGGTCGACGGCGCTGACCTTGGCGCCCAGCCGGAACCGGTTGAGCACGTTGTGGTAGACCTTGTCGGGCTCGGCCTCGATCGCGTCGCGCCATTGGGCGTAGCCCTCGGCGGCGACCTGGGTGCCATAGCGGCCGATCAGCGCGATCGCCTCGTCGAACTCGGGCACGTCGATCCAGTCGACCTCGGCGCCGGCCGCGGCGAGGCGCTCGATCGCCACCTTGACGGCCGTCTCGACGCCAGGCTCCGTCGCGTCCCAGACCACGTTCGCGGCGACCGCCAGGCGCTGGCCGGCGAGCGTCGCACCGGCCAGATCGGCGGTCGGCCGCGCCGCCAGCACGCCGAGCATGGCGCCCGCGTCGGCGACGTCGCGCGCCAGCGGCCCGATGGTATCCAGGCTCGGCGCCAGCGGCAGCACGCCGTCGACCGGCACCAGTCCGATCGTCGTCTTGAGACCGACGACGCCGTTCCACGACGCCGGGATGCGCACCGAACCGCCGGTATCGCTGCCGATCGCGATCGGCGCCAGGCCGCGCGCGAGCGAGACCGCGGCGCCCGAGGACGAGCCGCCCGGCGCGCGCGCGACCTCGGCGTCGAAGGGGTTGGCCGGCGTGCCGTAATGCGGGTTGATGGCCAACCCCGAGAAGGCGAATTCGGTGAGGTTGGTTTTCCCTAAGCAGACCATGCCGGCGCGCGTCGCCCGCGCCAGCACCCGCGCGTCGGCCTCGGGCACGCGATCGGCGAAGACCGGCGAGCCGCCGGTCGTCGCGACGCCGGCGGAATCGACCAGGTCCTTCCACGAAATCGGCACGCCGTCGAGCGGGCCGATGCGCCGGCCGGCCTTGGCGCGCTCGCGCGCCGCGCCGGCCTCGGCCAGCGCGCGCTCGGGCGTGGTGCGCAGATAGATGCTGTGATCGGTGTCGGCCGCTTCGATGCGGCCGAGGAAGTGCTCGGCCAGCGCCACCGGGTCGATGGCGCCTTCACCGATTCCGGCGCCGAGCTCGAGCGCCGTCATTTCGTGCCATGTTTGTGTCATGCCAAGACCCTATCGCCGGGGCGCGTTTCCTGCAATCGTGCCGAGGCGACCCTTGAATGCGCGCCGGTTCGTCCCGACGTCAGCAAGAGCAGCCACGTACATCCCCCTTGACGGAAGGATCGACGATGGGCGACCGAACCAAGCTCCACGACGAGGTTTCCGAGTTCTACGCCCGCGCGGTCGTTCGCAGCGACGGCGGCTGCGGTGCCGCATCCGACGATTTCGTCGCGCTCACGGGCTACGCCGACGACGACTTGGCTAACCTGCCCGACGACGTCCTCGCCAGCGCCTTCGGCTGCGGCAACCCGGTCGCGTTCAGCCGCGTAATGCCCGGCGACACCGTTGTCGATCTCGGCTCGGGCGCCGGCATCGATCTGCTCATCGCGGGCCGCAAGGTCCGGGCGCAGGGTCGGGTCATCGGCGTCGACATGACCGATGCGATGATCGAGCGCGCGCGCGCCAACGCCGCCGCGGCGGGACTGGACAACGTCGAGGTGCGCAAGGGGTTGATCGAAGACCTGCCGGTCGACGACGGCTCGGTCGACTGGGTGATCTCCAACTGCGTGATCAATCTGTCGCCCGACAAATCCGCGGTGTTCGCCGAGATTGCTCGCGTGCTCAAGCCCGGCGGCGAGATGCTGGTGTCCGACATCGTCGTCGAGGACCTGCCCGACTGGGTGCGCGAGAACAAGGCGCTTTACTCGGCCTGTGTCGCCGGCGCGATCAGTGAGGGCGACTACGTCGCGGGCCTCCGCGCCGCGGGCCTCGCCGACGTCGAAGTGCGCGATCGGCTGGTCTACGACGCCGGCCAGCTCGAAGCGATGTACCGCGAAGAGATCCCCGACGCGGCGAAGCTTCGTGAAGCGGGCGAATCAGCCGAGGCGGCGCTGCGCCGCGCGGCCACCGAGGTCGCCGGCAAGGTATGGAGCATCAACGTTTACGCGCGCAAGCCAGGCGCGTAATTCCGGGCTAGACAGCCGGTGCGACGGCGCGCGATGGTAGCGCATGGCCCGCGCGCGAACGACATCCGAAACGATCGAAACCGAGGTGCTCGTGGTCGGCGGCGGCATGGTCGGCCTGACGCTCGGCTGCGCGCTCGCCGATGTCGGCGTCGCGGTCGCCGTGGCCGACCGCGCCGACCCGGCCACGGTGGTCGGTGCCGGCTTCGACGGCCGGGTCTCGGCGATCGCCTACGGCTCGCGCCGCGTGCTCGAGGCGATCGGCCTGTGGCCGGCGCTGGCGCCGCAAGCCGAGCCGATCCTCGAGATCCGCGTCTCGGACGGCGACTCGCCGCTGTTTCTGCACTACGACCACGCCGAGATCGGCGACCAGCCGCTCGGCCACATGGTCGAGAACCGGCACATCCGCCACGCCCTGTTCGACCTCGTCGCGCGCCACGACCGGCTGCGTCTGCTGGCGCCCTGCGCGGTCGACGCGGTGACGCGCGGCGCCGCCGGCGTCGCGGCGCGGCTCGCCGACGGCCGCGAGGTCCGCGCCCGGCTCGTCGTCGCCGCCGACGGGCGCGGCTCGACGCTGCGCCGCGCCGCGGGCATCAACGTCACCACATGGCGCTATCCGCAGACCGGCATCGTCTGCACCGTTGCGCATGAACGGCCGCACCGCGGCATCGCGCATGAACGCTTCCTGCCGGCCGGGCCTTTCGCCATCCTGCCGATGACCGGCGACCGCTCGTCGCTGGTGTGGACCGAGCGCGCCGATATCGCGCCGGCCATGATGGCGCTAGACGACGCCGCGTTCGGCGCCGAGATGGCGCGCCGCTTCGGCGAATTCCTGGGCGATCTAGAGGTCGTCGGGCCGCGCTGGAGCTATCCGCTCTCGCTGGTCCACGCCGAGCGCTACGTGGATATGCGCCTGGCGCTGATCGGCGACGCCGCACACGCCATCCATCCGATCGCCGGCCAGGGGCTGAACCTGGGCATCCGCGACGTCGCTGCGCTGGCCGAGGTGTTGGTCGACGCGCGCCGCCTGGGACTCGACCTCGGCTCGGCGACCGTCATCGAGCGTTACCAGCGCTGGCGGCGCTTCGACAGCGTCGTGCTGGCGGCGGCGACCGACGGGCTCAACCGGCTGTTCTCGACCGACGACCCGGCGCTGCGGCTGATGCGTGACCTGGGCCTGGCCGCGGTCAACCGGGTCGCGCCCCTGAAACGGCTGTTCATGCGCCACGCCATGGGCGTCGTCGGCACGCTGCCCAAGCTGGCGCGCGGCGAGCGGCTATAGCGTCGCCCACAGCTGATAGGCGGCGCCGACGGCGAGCGCGCCCGTCAGGCCAAGCGCCAGATACCAGGCGAAGACGCCGCGCCGGACCAGCACGAAGACCGACATCGCGGTCGGCAGGCTGGTCACCTCGCCGGCCGTCATGAAGGCGAGCGCAGCGCCCGGCTGCATGCCCATGTCCAAGAGCGCCGAAACCGTCGGCGTCGCAGCATAGGCGTTGAGGTAGGTCGGTACGCCGACCAGGACACTCGCCGGAATGACCCACCATTCGCCGCCGCCGAGCGAGGCCGCCACCCGCTCGGCCGGAATGAGCGCGACCAGCAGGCTCTCGATGACGAAGGCGAGGGTCAGCCACTTGAGGAGAAAGGCGGCGATTGCGAGGGCTTGCCCGACGAACGCCTGGCGCCGGCCGGGCTCGCGCCAGAAGGCCCAGGCGACCGCCGGGGTCTCGCCCGGCGTATAGGCGTCGCACGAGCCCCATACGCTCGAGAACCCGCGCCGCGCCGCCTCGGGCCCGAGCGGATCGGTGATTGTCGGATACCGGGCCAGGGCATGGGTCGCGTAGCCCGCGGCGAGGCCCATGGCGAGCGCCGACAGCGCGCGGGTCAGTGCGAACGGCAGGTCGATGATCGCAGCGGTCAGGATGAACATCTCGGGGTCCATCAGCGGCGAGCCGATCCAGAACGCCATTACCGGCGCGAGTGGCACGCCGGCGGCGAGCAGACCGGCGACGACCGTGATGACGCTGACCGAGCAGAGCGGCGACAGCGCGCCGAACACCGCGGCGGCAAAGATCACCGTCGCCGGCCGGCCCATAAGCACCCGCGCGATCCGCCGATCGAGGCCGCTCGCCGCGATCGCCGCGGCGAGCGCCGCCGAGATCGCCAGGAACGGCGCGACGAACCACAGCGAGCCGAGCGTGAACTGCAGACTCGCGACCGCTTGTGCGGGCCACGCAAGCGCCGTGACGCCGAGGACGATCGCGGTCGCCAGCCAGACCCGGTCGATATCTCGGGCGCGCCGCGCAGCGATCAGGCGTAACACGGCTAAAGCCGGGGCGGCGTGCCGCTCGGGCGGCCCAGCATTGCGTCGCGCGTCGCGCCGTCGAGGCCGATGTCGGCCAGGCCGCCGGCGTCGAGCGCGGCCAGTTCGTTCAGGTTGGCGTTGCGCCGCCAGCGGCGCTGCAGCGCCGCGAAGAGCACTTCAGGAATTCTTAACATTATCAAATCTCCTCTCGGCGAAGATTGGTATGACTTCTCCAACTTGATGGCTATAATGCTTGACAACAATCGAGATTTCGCACGAGTATGATTTAGATAATCTAAATCAATGGAATGCCCATGGCCGACCGTCTGCCGTCGCTTAACGCCCTGCGCGCCTTCGACTGCGTGGCGCGCCATCTGAGCGTGACAAAGGCGGCCGACGAGCTTCATGTCACGCCGGCGGCCGTGAGCCTGCAGATCAAGGCGCTCGAGGCCGATCTCGGCGCCAAGCTGGTGCGCCGCGACGGCCGCGGCCTGGCGCTGACGACCGCCGGCAGGTCCGGCCTCGCCGATCTGGGAGAGGGTTTCGATCGGTTGGCGCGGGCGGCGCGCACGATGCGTCCCGACCGCGATCGCCAGATGCTCACGGTCAGCGTCGAGCCATCCTTCGCGGCGACCTGGCTGGTGCGGCGTCTCGACCGCTTCAAGCGAGACCATCTCGGCATCGACGTGCGCATCGACGCCTCGATGGATCGTGCCGATTTCGCCCGCGACGGCGTCGACGTCGGCATCCGCTACGGCACGGGCGACTACCCGGGGCTGGATGTCGTCCGCCTGTTCGACGACGAGGTCTTTCCGGTGTGCGCGCCGGCACTGATGGACGGCGTTCACCCGCTCGTCGAGCCCGGCGATCTGCGCTGGCACACGCTGTTGCACCTCGACTGGCCGCCGCATATGGGCGAGTGGCCCGACTGGTCGTCGTGGCTGCGCGCCGCCGGGGTCGACGACGTCGACGCCGGGCCCGGCCCGCACTTCACCGACGAATCGATGGCCCTGCAGGCCGCCGTCCAGGGCCAGGGCGTCGCGCTCGGCAACACCGCGCTGGTCGCCGACGACCTGGTGGCCGGCCGGCTGGTTTGGCCGTTCGCGCTGTGCCTGCCGACGATGTTCGCCTATTACGTCGTCTGCCCCGAGGACCGCGCCGACGATCCGACGGTGACCGCCTTCCGCAATTGGCTGCTCGTCGAGGCGGCCGCCTGATCAGGCGACGTAATAGACGAAAACCTGGTGCGCGACGTCGTGGCCCGATCCGGGCAGCGACAGGAAGGCGGGCGTTGCCTCGCTGCGCGACCAGCGCCCCTCGTGCTCGAGCGCATCCTGGCGCGCCAGGAAGTCGTCGCCCGCGCCGCCGTCGACCCGGATCGAGAAGATCATCGGCGCGCCGGGCCGGGTCACCCGGATCAGTTCGTCGAAGGCATCGGGCCTGGCGTGGCCGACGGTCAGCACGCCGACCGCCGTCATCGCCACGAAATGGTCGTCGGGGAAATCGAGCGTCTCGCCGAGCTTCATGCGACGAAGATCCCGGTAGACCGCCTTGGCGCGCGCGACGGCGAGCATGCCTTCGGAAAGGTCGATGCCGACCAGATCGCGATAGCCGAGCAGATGCAGCGTCTCGCCGATCATGCCGGTGCCGCAGCCGGCGTCGAGCACGGCGCCCTCGCCCGCATCGACGTGACGGCCGAACAACCCGGCGACCACCGCCGGCAGCTTGTAGCCCCAGCTGACCAGGTCGGCGTCGTAATCTGTCGCCCAACCGTCGTATCCGGCCGCCAGCTCGTCGTCGGTCTCGGCGCGATAGATCCGGTCGAGCTGCTCGTTGCGCGGCGTGCTCATGGATCGCGGCTCAGGCCGCGGCCGGCGAGCGCGTCGAGGTAGGCCTGCCAGATGGTCTCGTAATCGGTGCCGATCTCATAGAGGTACTGCCACGAAAAGATGCCGGTGTCGTGCAGGTCGTCGAAGGTGATCTTGACCGCGTAGTTGCCGACCGCCGTGACGTCCATGATGCCGACGTGACGCCGCCCGGCGATGATCTGCTTCTGGCTCGGCCCGTGGCCCTGGACCTCGGCCGACGGGCTCTCGACGCGCAGGAACTCGGCCGGATAGCTGAACGTCGTGCCGTTGTCGAAGGTGACGTCGAGCGCCTTGTCCTCGCGCTTCAGCCGGATCTCGACCGGCCAGTGCTCGGCGCCGAACGATCCGCTCACGGCGTCGCCTGGGCATCACCGCCGTCGTCGAGGTGGCGCGCCTTGTCGATCAGCATGATCGGGATGCCATCGCGGATCGGATAGGCGAGGCCGGCCTGCTCGCTGATCAGCTCCTGGCCCTCGCGGTCGTAGCGCAGCGGCCCCTTGGTCAGCGGGCAGACCAGGATTTCGAGAAGCTTGGGGTCGACGCTGGCGCCATCGTCGGTCGACCGCTTGTCCGCCGCGTCGTCCGGCGCGTCGTCATGTTCACTCATTGCAGCATGCCCTCCATGTCGGCGTCGACATCCGACGCCGCCAGCATTTCCATCAATGTTACCAGGATTTCCGCGCAAGCGCCGATGTCGGCGGCTTCCAGCAGCGCCTGCTTCTCGCCCGGGTTGAACGGGAACAGCATGGCGAGCGACGTCACCAGGCGGTCGCTCGGCATGCGCTCGACCGCCGGCCAATCGATTTCGTTGCCCGAGCCGGCCGGCACGCATAACTGCAGCGCCCGCATCAGCCGGTCGCGGTCGACGGTCGCCGCATCGGGTTCGGCGAGATCGTCAAGGTAGCGCCCATAGGTCGGACAGACGCGCCGGTAGCCGGTATCCGTGAGCGCGATCTCGTCGGCGACGACGAAGCGGCAGACGCCCGACAGCGTGATCAAAAAACGCCCGTCGTCGGTTTCTTGGAACGCAGTGATGCGCCCGGCGCAGCCGGTGTCGTAGACCGCCGGTGACGGCTCGCGTTCACCGCCCGGCGCGCGCGGCTGGATCATGCCGATCAGCTGATTGCCGATCATCGCCTCGCGTGTCATCGCCAGATAGCGTGGCTCGAATATATTGAGCGGCAATTGGCCGCGCGGCAACAGGAGAACACCCGACAGCGGAAAGATCGGCAGAATGTCAGGGAGGCCCCGTACGCCATCGCGCCCGGTCTCGGAGGTCATGCGAAGAGAATCGACGACAGCCTTCGACGCGCCGCGACGGTCAGGGGATCGGTCTGGCCGAAGGCCTCGAACAGGGTGAGCAGCTGAGTGCGCGCCGCCGCTTCGTTCCACTCGGCGTCGCGCCGCACGATCTCGAGCAGCTGGTCGACCGCAGCCTCGCGCTGGTTGGCGCCGTAATGTGCCATGGCCAGGTCGAAGCGCGTCTGGTGGTCGTCGGGATCGGCGGCGAGCCTTGCTTCCAGCGCGTCGTGATCGCCTACCGAATCGGCGGCGTCGGCGGCCTGCTCGGCGAGCACCAGCGCCGAACGGGCGCCGGTGATCGCCGCGTGATCGGCCTGCGCGTCATCGATCGGGTCCAAGAGCGCGCGGGCCCCGGCCAAGTCGCCCGTCTCGATATGGCAGCGCGCCAGACCGGCGATGGCGTCCGGGTTGTCGGGCTCGTGGTTTATGACCTGGGCGAACAGCGCACTGGCGGCGCCGTGGTCGCCGTTCTCGAGCGCCGCGGTGGCGCGCTCGAGCGCTTGCTCGACCGGCGTCGGGCCGATCTCGCCGACCAGCCGCTCTATGAAGCTCTTGATCTGGCTTTCGGGCACCGCGCCGACGAAGCCGTCGACCGGACGGCCGTCGACCACGGCGTGGACCGCGGGGATCGACTGGACGCGGAAGGCCTGGGCAATCTGCGGGTTCTCGTCGATGTTGACCTTGACCAGCTTGACCCTGCCGCCGGCGGCGCGCACCGATTTCTCGAGCACCGGGGTGATCTGCTTGCACGGCTCGCACCAGGGCGCCCAGAAATCGACGATGACCGGCGTCTCCTGCGACGCGACCAATACGTCTGTCTCGAACGACTCCGTGTCGGCGTCCTTGATAAGCCCGTCCGGGGCGTCGGCCGGCGGCGCGCCAATTATCGGTTCCATGTCCTCGCCCTCAGCGTTTGGTGTCACTCAAAGATGGCGGCTCGCGAGCCGGCTGGCAAGGGTTAGACCCATGTGCGGCCACCTTTGACTCGCGTAAAGGTGGCCTGCGCTCAATCGCCGCGCACGCCATTCTTTATCCCACAAGGACTCGCCGAACGGTCGGCGGCCCCCCTCTTGTCCCATTAGGACTGGCGCGGGCTGGGGTTGTCCGACCGAGATCAATCGAACGGATATTTCTCCACTCCGCCTAGAGCGTCGCGAAGTCGAAGTGACGGCATGGGTGTCCGAGCGCGGCGATAAAGGCGTCGAGACCGGCCGGCGTGATCGCCGTCGTCGCGTCGTTGCCGAGCGGGTGGTAGTTCAAGAGGTCGAGGCCCATCATCTCGCGGTCGAGCACGACCTCGACGCGCCGCGCCGGGTCGTTGATCAGCGCGAGCGGCGTCACCGCGCCGGGGATGACGCCGAGCACCTCCATCAACAGCTCGGCCCTGCCGAACGAAAAGCGCGCCGCGCCGAGCGCCTTCGACAGCGCCTTCAGGTCGACCGCGCGCTCGTCCAGCGTGACGACCAGCCACAGCTTGGCCTTCTTGTCCTTGAGGAACAGGCTCTTGCAATGGCCGCCCGGCAGGTGGCCGCAGTGTCGCTGCGCTTCGGCGACGGTGAACACCGGCGGGTGCTCGTGGGTCGTCGTCTCGATGCCGAGATCGGCCAGGCGTTCGAACAGCGTTTCGCGGGTTACTGCCATGGCGTGGTATAGTGCCGGCACCCTGGCGCTGGCTCAAGCGCCAACTCGGACTTGCAAAGCCGGGGGCCTTCACTTAAGTATCGGGCGATCGATCGCGCCGGTCGCAGGCGCGGAAGCTAAGCGGGCGTAGCTCAGTGGTAGAGCACAACCTTGCCAAGGTTGGGGTCGTGAGTTCGAATCTCATCGCCCGCTCCATTTCTTTCGGTTTTCGAGCGACTTTTCTTCGGTACTAGGCCCGGCCTTCGCGCCGGGCTTTCGCCGTCTTGGGCGCCGGGCGAGGTATCCGAGTGCACTGCGTACGCGCAGATAAGCCGGCGCCGCCATTCGATCGGCACGGCCGACGCGCTCGCACGGCCCCGTTAGCGGCGCCGCGCGGCGCGTTCGAGGGGCGTCGGCGGTCAGCACCCAGTTGGTCAGGGCGCGGTCCTCATGGCTCATGCGCCAGCTCAGCATCTTCTGGGCGTACTCCAGGACCAGGCCCCGGTACGCCGGATCATCGGCCAGGTTGCGGAGTTCCGCCGGGTCCTCTTCGAGGTCGAAGAACAGCGCCGGCAGGGCGGTGAAATGGGCGTTTTTATGCGGGCTGGACACTCAGCGGACATTCGGCTGAGCCGCATGAGCTTCACGAATCAGCGCTCCCGGTGCGGCATTTTTGTGGCTGACCAGGGGGTTAAGTTCACGGAGCAGTTTGCGCAGGAAGGCGCGCGCGAAGTCGTCATAATCATTTGCAATCTCGATGAAAGCACCCGGACCCTGGATAACATTTTCGCGGTAATACGTTTCCATCTCGAAGAAATCGACGTTGGTATGAGCGTGATAACGACCCATGCTCATCGGGCCCGGCGGGGATGGTGTGCGTGCGGAATATTCAACGATACGAGTGAGGATAGGCAAACCGTTGATCACGATCCCCAGGGCATTTGCCGCTTGTCGGGGTATGGCTAGGTGTACGCCGATATTGTTGCGGCCGTCGCCCGATACATCGATCTTCAACTGGCGGCCTTCGAATGCGTTTTCGGCAATCATACGAACGCCAAAATCAATGGCCTCGCCAATCCCGGTGAAGACACGCTTCGGATCGCGTTCAGCTTTTTCCACCTTGGCGGCGAATGCCAAGACACTCGCTGGATCCTTCAGCAGGTGCCAGGGGATCATGTATTGCTCGTTGACCTCCGAGCTCCATTGGAAGAGTGTCACGGCGACACCGTCTTGCTGCCCAATAAGGCTGACGATTTCGGGCGTTCGAAAGGCGCTGGCAATCCCTTTCATCAAAAGACCGAATTCAAAGCCGTCGATGCTCATCGAGGTATCGACAGCAAAAACGAGTTCAATCGATATCGGGGTTTTTGCCCGCGCGCCTTCAATCGGCAGAAGCGCCACGGCCGCCCAAACAGCCATTGCGGCGTTCGAGAGAAACTGCACTAGGAACGTAGAACCCGTTCTTTCTCGCATTATCTACCGGCAGATCTGATTGGGACGAAAGCGCCTTGGTCATTGGTTGGTCAAAGGCGCGCGGCTCACCCGCCCCGACTTTCATCGTCAAATCATATCAGTGTTTCGGGGCCCATTCGAAGGAAACTACCTTCGCGGCGCATACAAACACACCCGCCGGAGTCGAACGGATAGGGAGTGGATGCATCGAACGGCACAGCTTCCGAATACCGGTGAACCTAATGAAGGAGCTCGAAGCTGCGTCCCTCGGCTTCATAGCACCCTACTGGCGGTCAACGGCCGCGGTGCACCGAAGGACCCGTTGATGAGCTAATACCATCGAGCATTGAAGGAGACTCATTTAGGGGATTCCCAAACGGCAAGAAGTCTGAATCAATGAGGCGAACTGATACGGAGGTTCGCTATGGGCAGAGCGGTTGCGTTACGGGAAGATTTTGATGGTCCGGCGCTTCGGCGGTTAGCCAAGGCGTCGAAGGATGCTGGACAGAGCCGGCGGCTTCTTGCGCTGGCTGAGATTTACGATGGTGGCCGTCGCACGGAGGCGGCGCGGATCGGTACTGTCGGGCTCCAGGTGGTCCGTGACTGGGTTCTCCGTTTCAACGCCAAGGGGCCGGATGGTCTGATTGACGGCAAGGCGACAGGCAAGCCGGCCAAGCTCAATGACAGGCAGCGACAAGCGCTCGCTCGGCTTGTTGAGAGCGGACCGATTCCGGCGATCCACGGTGTCGTGCGTTGGCGCCGAAAGGACCTGGCGCATTGGATATTCGAAGAGTTCCGCATTTCGGTTGATGAGACGACGGTGGGCCGTGAATTGAGGGCGCTGGGGTTTCGCAAGATATCGGCACGACCACGCCACAAGGGGCAGAACGAGTTTGCCGTCGAGGATTTAAAAAAAACTTCCCCGCCGGGTTGGGGGAGATCCGAGCCAGGCTCCCGGCCAACACCGCGATAGAAATTTGGTGGCAAGATGAGGCCCGGGTCGGCCAGAAAACCATGCTCACCCGGCGCTGGGCGCGACGCGGCAGCCGACCCACGGCGCTCCGGGACCAACGCACGAAGTCGGCCTATATCTTTGGTGCCATCTGTCCCGCGCGCGGTGTCGGTGCGGGCCTTGTCCTGCCCCGCTGCAACACTCAGGCCATGCAATGGCATCTTGATGAAATCTCGGCCCTGGTGACACCAGGCGCTCACGCTGTACTCATCATCGACCGGGCCGGATGGCACACCACCGGCAGGCTCGAGATCCCATCCAACATCACATTGATGTTCTTGCCACCAAGAGCGCCCGAGCTGAACCCCGTCGAAAACATATGGCAGTTCATGCGCGATAACTGGCTTTCCAACAGGATATTCAAGACCTACGACGATATCGTCGCGCTGTGTTGCGAAGCCTGGAACAGGCTCATCGATCAACCCTGGAAGATCATGTCGATCGGACGCCGAAAATGGGCCCATGGGTTCTGATTAATGCCCGTTGGTATAAAGCGTCATCCGAGCGCGTGGAATCGCCCGATATTCGGACTAAAGCGCCAGCTCTTCGGCGAAATGGCACGAGACGAAGTGATCGTCGTCGATCTCGCGCCATTCGGGCTCCTCCGTCTTGCAACGATCCTGCGCGAAGGGGCGGCGCGTATGGAATTTTCAGCCCGGCGGCGGGTCTATCGGGCTCGGAATTTCGCCTTCGAGCTTGGTCGCCGTCTGTTCGGCGCCCGGGTCGAGGTGGGGAATAGCCGAGAGCAGCGCCTGGGTATAGGGATGACGCGGCGCCGCGAACAGGTCACGCGTCGGCGCCGTTTCGACTAGACGTCCCAGATACATCACCGCCACATGATCGCAAATATGGGCGACCACGCTGAGGTCGTGGTTGGTGAACAGGAATGTGATTTCCAAATCTCCCGTCAAAGACTTCAGGAGATTGAGGATGTCCGCCTGGATTAAGACATCAAGCACCGCCATGCTTTCGTCAGCGACCAGGAACAGCGTGTTAGGCGGTGTTAAAGCAAAAAGGGCACTGTGTTGGTTATTAGCAGAAACCCAAGTTTACAATGCGCAAGCGAATGGGAGCGCTAGCAGCGCTAGTATACAAGCCGTAATAGCTATACGGTTTTTTCTGCGCAATTTAGCGAGTTCGCTCGCCAGCACCTCCGCCGCCACCGGCTCCACTTCGGCCGCCGGCGCCGGCTCGAGTTTGGGCTTAGGTTCGGGCTCGGGTCGGGGTTCAGGCGCGCGAGCCGTCACGATGGCGGGGGCTTGATCCTCGAACAGTTCCTCCCACCTGTGGCAGGCCACGTCGTGTTCAAACCCGAGCTGCGACAGCATGGGTTCCTCCGTGCGGCAAATATCGATGGCATGCGGGCAACGGGTTTGGAACTTGCAGCCGGGCGGCGGATTGGTGGGGCTGGGAATTTCGCCCTCGAGCTTCTGTGCCTGTCCGCTGTGATCCGGATCCAGGGACGGGATCGCCGAGAGCAGCGCCTTGGTATAGGGGTGACGCGGCGCCGCGAACAGCTCACGCGTCGGCGCCGTCTCGACGAGACGCCCGAGATACATCACCGCCACATGATCGCAAATATGGGCGACCACGCTGAGGTCGTGGCTGATGAACAGGAACGTGATGCCCAATTCCTCGGTCAGGGACTTCAGAAGATTAAGAATGTCCGCCTGGATCGAGACGTCGAGCGCCGCGACGCTTTCGTCGGCAACCAGGAACTTGGGCTGGCAGACCAATGCCCGGGCAATGGATATGCGCTGGCGCTGGCCACCCGAGAAGGCATGGGGAAAGCGCCGGAGATGCTCCAGATTGAGCCGGCACATGGCGGCCATTTCACGCACCCGCGCATCCGTGTCTTTGCGCGACGCCGTCAGGCCCATGACCTCAAGGGGTTCGGCGATAATGTCGCGCACGGTCATGCGCGGCGACAGCGCCGCGTAAGGATCCTGGAAGATCAATTGGGCGCGCTTGCGGTAGTCCTTCAGATCAGCCTTACCGAGTGAGGCGACATCGTAGTCGACCTCGCCATCATTGTAGGCGATGGTCCCATTGGTGATGGGGGCGGCCTGCAGGATGGCGCGGCCGAACGTCGTCTTGCCGGATCCGCTTTCGCCAACCAGGCCGAAGAAGGAGCCCTTCGGGATGTCGAGGGAAATGTTTTCGACGGCACGGACAACTTTCTGCTCGCCAAACAGCTTGCGGCCGAGGCCGAAATGCACCGACAGGTTTTTGGCGGAGATAAGGGGTGTTTCTTCGTTCATGCCGAGGCCTCCGGTACGCCGCCAGGACCGTATTGGGCGACAAAACACGATGCCACATGGCCCTCGCTCAATGTGGTCGGGGTCGGTATGTCGGCATCGCATCTGCCCTCTATCATTTGCGAACATCGCGTATGGAATACGCAGCCGGGCGGCCGGTCGAGGGGGCTCGGGATGTCGCCGGGCACCGGCGTCAGCGGCACGTCGAGCTCTTCCAGTTTCGGGATCGCATTCAGCAGTCCCTGGGTGTAGGGATGGGCCGGTTCGCGGATCACCTGGCGGACCGAGCCGGTCTCGATGAGCTTGCCCAGATACATCACGGAGACGTTGTCGGCGGTTTGCGCGATAACGCCAAGATCGTGGGTGATGAAAAGAATGCCCATGCCGTATTCGGTGACAAGACCCCTCATCAGGTCGATGACCTGGGCTTGAATTGTGACGTCGAGCGCCGTTGTCGGCTCGTCGGCGATCAAGAGCTTGGGTTTGGTCGAAAGCGCCATGGCGATCATGGCGCGCTGGCGCATGCCGCCGGAAAACTCGAAGGCATATTGTCCGAAACGCGTGGCCGCGTCGGAAATGCCGACCCGCTCCAGCATCTCAATGGAATGGTCGCGGGCCCGCTCCTTGTTCATATCAGTGTGCAGCAGGAGTTGCTCCACCATTTGATCGCCGATCGTGATGGCCGGCGCGAAGCTCGCCATGGGTTCCTGGAAAATCATGGAAACCGCCCCGCCGCGCACGACCTTCAAGTCGCGGTCGGTTTTCAGTTTGAGCACTTCCACGCTTTCGTCGTCGGTGGTCAAGGTAATCCGGCTTTCCGGCGAATAGACCGCGTTGCCGGGATTCAATTGCATCAGCGACTTGGCTGTCACCGATTTTCCGGACCCCGATTCCCCGACCAGACCCATGATTTCACCGGGCGCCACCTCGAAGGACACGTTATCGACGGCCGTGATCAGACCTTCGTCCGTCTTGAACTGCAGGGTCAGGTTCTCAACTTTGATAAGCGGGCTACTCATTATTTGTGTCCCCCATAGGGGTCTGCCGCGTCGCGCAGCCCGTCGCCGACGAAAACAAAAGCCATGACCAGCGCCATGAAGAAAATCACCGGAATGAAGTACCAGTGGTAGTTCAACAGGACATCCGCCCTGGTGACGTTCTGCAGCATCACGCCTAAGGAGTTGACCGGGTCCTTGAGGCCCAGGCCAATGAAGCTGAGCGCTGTTTCGCTGAGCACCATGTAGGGGAACGAAATCACCAGATCGACGATGATATAGCTGGTGAAACTGGGCAGCAAATGCTTGCGGATGACATGGCCGGGCGAGGCGCCGCAAAGCTTCGCCGCCAAGACGTAATCCTGCGAACGCTCGGTCAACAGATGCGTGCGCACGCGCCGGGCCAGGGTCGGCCAGCCGATCAATCCCAATATGATGGAGATAAAGAGGAAGCGGAGTTCGGCGCTCCATTCATCCGGTACAAACGCCGCCAGGGCCATGAACAAAGGAATTGCCGGTATGGTTCGGACCGCATCGGTAATCATTTGCAGGACGCCATCCAACCAGCCACCGTAATAGCCCGACACGCCGCCAATCACCAGGGCCAGAATGAAGCCGATGAAAACGCCGATGGTTCCCACCGCCAGCGATGTGTAAATGGCGTGCAGTGTCCGGGAAAAGACGTCCTTGCCGGGGCCGTCGGTGCCGAATAAATGGATTTGGCCTTGATCGACGCCAAACAGATGCGTGGTCGATTCGAGCACTTGGATATTGATGTCGAAAGCGTCACCCGGCAAATCCAGGTGTAGATCCATCAAGTGGTATTCCCAGCCCGAAACGAACAGCTCCACGTAGCGGCGTTTATCCTTGTCGACCTTGCTGACCCAGCGGAAATTGGTCGCCGCGGACCGCTCCCGACCATAGGTATAAATAAACGGCCGCAATGAAAAACCATTGTCATCCCAAAAATAGGGTATTTGCGGGGCGCCGTTCTGGTACTCCTTATCCCGCCCCGCGATGGTCGGGTCATAGGGCGACAGGAACGGCGCGAATATGCCCATGCCGACCAAGGCTAACAGAACGACCCCTCCCACCATGGCGGATCGGTTTTTCCTGAAGCGGGCCCAGATCAATTGCAGTTGACCGGCGGTAAAATAGGCTTCCTTGCGTTTTTGTTCCGCCAGGGCGGCTTTGTCCGACAATGCGGTGCTAGCTGTATCAGTCATGATGTCACCCCCCACCCATGACACTTTTCCAGATTCGGGGATCGATTAGGGCCAGGAGAATATCGGTTATGAAGTTCAGGGTGACGATCGTAGCCGTGAGCATGAAAATGATGGCGCCCGCGAGCTGTTGGTCATTGGAGCGCGCCAGGGCCTCGATCAGCAGCGCACCCGATTCAGTCAGCACCAGAATCAAGGCGACGATGGGGAGCTCGTTGAACACCCGGTTCAGATCGAACCCCAAGGAATTGATGATCGGCGCCAGGGCGTGACGCGCCGGATACCGCATCAACAATTGCCTTCCGGAAACGCCGCGGGCCGTGGCCGCGGTGACGTAGAGTTTTCCATTTTCGTCGGCCATCAAGGCCCGCACGGTTTGAAGCGCGAAGGCCGTGGCCGACCAGCCGAGAATAAAGACCGGCAACCAGGCCCGCGACAGGAAATCCCTGACCCGCGCCCAGGACCAGGCGGCGTCTCTGAATTCCTTGCTGAATAACCCCGTCAGGCTGTCGCCGAAGAGAATGGTGGAAGCCAGCATGATCATCAGCGCCAACAGGAAATTGGGCATCGCCAATCCCATATAGCTGACAAAACGAATCGAGTTATTGAGATAGGGGTTGCTCGACGACGCCGACATTATTCCGGCCGGTATGGCAATGGCGTAGGCGAGGATCAGGGCCGTCAGGCAAATAGCCAGAGAAAGCAGGAACTTTTGCCCAAGCAGCTGGTTAATGTTGACACGAAGGATGCAGCTATCACCGAAATCGCCTTTGAAAAAGACGTTCCCGACCCATCCGGCCCAACGAATGACATAAGGTCTGTCGAGGCCCAGCCGGCGTTCTTCAGCGGCAATATCTTCTTCACTGATTTGCCCGCCCTGAAAGCTCTTATAGGAAAGGTAACGTTCCGCGCAATTCGCGGGAACCATCTCCATCAATGTGAAAACAATAAACGATACAGTCAACAACGTGACGATGGCCAAAAAAGCTCTTGTGAGGACAAATCGGCCAAATTGAAGCATCGAACTAATTCCCCCAAACCGGCTTTCTTAGAAAGACATCGAGCCTCTGAATTCAAGAAGTGGAAATCATGCCGGGCGTCGGCGACGCCCGGCACAAATTTCAGATGACTAGCTTCTATTCGTCGAGATACCACTGAGCAGCCCTATAGGGATAAGTCCGGTAGAACTCATAGGACGCTGTCTTGAAGGTTGGGAAGTTTTTCAGCGCATTGCGGTGATAAACCGGCCCTGGAGCCAGAATAATTCCGAAATACACCAAGTTCTCAGCCATGTTCGAAACCAGTTTATTGACAGCGGCATTTGATTCAGGCGTACCGGCAACCGCTGCCTGTAATGCGTTGATGCCGTCTCTCAGGTTATCAACGAATTGTGGAGGCTTGAGGCCACTTGCGCCATCACTGTCGATGTACTGTTTCCATAATTGGCCGTTAGTCACTCCGAAATAGGTGCCAAAAGGAGCCAGGAACTTATCGTTATTACCCAGATGAATCGCAAGTGGTTGAGCAGTTGTCCACGATTGCACATCCAGTTCATTTGCCGTTTGAGCTGAACGATACTCATCCGGTGTAACTTCCTTGAAGATGGTTTTGATGCCAACATTATTCCAGTGCTGGGCGATCAGTTCGACAACAGCCGAAGGCATACCCTGTGTCGCATATTGAATATTCACGACCAGTTTGCTGCCATCGAGAAGATCACGGAAGCCGTCACCGTCTTTGTCAACGACCCCGATTTCATCAAGCAGGTTTTTGGCTTGAGCCATATCATGCTTGATTAAGTAATTCTGCCACTTGGGATCTACAAAATCCGGGACAGGACTAAAGCCGGTATACTGTACCGGTGTACCAAGACCGTAGTACGCAACTTCGTTAATTTCGTCACGGTTCATCGCTACGGACATCGCCTGACGGAATTTGATGTTACTGAAAACCTTACGTTTTTCTTCATCAGCGGACGTTACGTTGATGCCGATGACTGGCGATGAAATTGGCGGTATCAGCTCGATCGTGTAGCCACCCTTTTCCTGGTTGTCCATAAGAATAGGAGCATCAGGCAGCATTAATGACTGGTACTTATAGTCATACTCACCATTGATCGCTTTCAGGATACGAACTTCGTTATCGTTGATGTAGACTTCGTCCTGCTCGTTCATGTACGGCAATTGATTGCCCGCCGTATCAACCATATGGAAGTATGGATTGGCCACATAGTGCCGCCCTTCCGTGGTGTCGGCTATGGTAATGTAGGATTCCAGCGATGGCTGGATATTTGCCGGCAACTTCGACAGCTTGGAAGGAGTCCTGAGCATCGGTGACGGCACATCGGTCCAATCGGATGAGCCGTAATAGAGCAGCAGCAGCTCATAACCAGACTCGAATCCAGCGGCTTTTGCAACTTTGTCTGCATCTGGATTGATGTCCGGATGGAACTGTCCCAGGAAATGCTTAGGCTGGAAAGCCTGAGCATAATGGCCGGCAAAATGCGACAACATTCCGGGATAGGGCACCTCTGTCGTAAAGCGTACGGTTTGCGGGTCGAGGGCTTCGACTTTCCAGGGTTTGTCACCGGCGAGCATGAAGCTTTTTGGTTTTTCAAAGATGTTCGTATCCATGTTCAGGTTGTGATACCAGAACACAACATCATCGGCTGTGAACGGCGCGCCATCAGACCATTTATGGCCTTTACGAAGTTTGAAGGTTAACTGCGTAAAATCATCGTTCCACGACCAACTCTTGGCGATGTTTGGTACGACGGTCGTCAGATCGTCGGAGAAGCGCACCAGGTTCACATGACGCGTGGACAGCAAATCGGACGTGCCGGCTTCGGTATTATTCGAAATCATATCGAAAACACCGCCGTATTTTCCGATTGCGTCATAGGGTGCGACGACCAACGGTTCATCCGGCAGGCGCTCGGCCACCGGCGGCAACGATGACGGGTTGCCGACGATGCGCCCGTTCAGCGCGCCGATGTCTGGATTTTCCGAAAATGTCAGTGTGCAGTTCGCCAGCTTCTCGAACTCCGCCAGATCGAACTGCTGCGGATATTCTCCGGCGGAAACTCCCATGTTGTCGGCCACGGTGATAGCCGGGCACGCGGCCGCGTGCGCCGCCGGCATCGGAGCGGTGAAGACGAGCAAGGCGCCAGTCATCAGCGCCGCCGTCGATAGTCCTAGGATACGTGATGTCGGTATAGTCAAGGCGATTCTCCCTTATCTGACAATTGTTGGGCGATGCGAACACGCTTCGCCCATAGTTTCTATGGCCTTGTCAAAGCTTAATTGTGCGTGGCGGCCCTGATCAGTTCCCTGCGCGACGGCTTGATTTTGTTCCACCGTCTTGAATTGCTACATCAAGCAATGATCGATTTGTTTCTGTCTGTCAAGCGCCCAGGCCGGTTCATATTACCCTGTGTCTTCGACGGTGCGCCAAGGGTATCGCGCGCCCCGCGATTGGCCGGGAACCCGGCGTCGGAGGCGATCGTGCCGCCGCTGAATTCCAGCTTCGGGCGGCGCTCGATATCGGATCGCGGCCCGAGCTGTCTGGATGCACCCACCAGTGACCCGTCCGCGGCCCGTTGCGGCGACGATATTGCGTTGATTCCAAACGCACAACCACACCTGTCCATGGTTGGAATTCCGGGCTAGGGTGCCGCGTGGCTGATGTCGGTGGGAGAATCAATGTCATGAAGGTCGTTGTCGCGTTCCCGCTTCACGCCGACGCCTTGGCGCTGCTCGATCGTCGTTCCGACGTCGATTATGTCGCCTTGGGCCGCGCGGGCGCCGACGAGATCGACGCGCGCCTCGCCGACACCGACGGCATCGTCCTCGGCGTGACGCCGTTCGGCGCCGAGGTCGTTGGCCGGGCCGCGCGGTTGCGCGTCGTCTCGCGCTTCGGCGTCGGCTACGACAACGTCGACGTCGCGGCGCTCACCGCGCGCGGCATACCGCTCACCATCGTCGGCGATGCCAACTCGACCTCGGTCGCCGAGCAGACCTTCGCCTTGATGCTCGCGGCGGCGCGGCGGACCCGCGTCTGTGACGCCCATGTCCGCGGCGGCGGCTGGCGCGATGCCGTCACCGAGGGGCAGATCGAACTCGCCGGGCGGACCGTGCTCGTCGTCGGTTTCGGGCGCATCGGTCGACGGGTGGCGCGACGCTGCGCCGCCTTCGAGATGCGCGTCGTGGTCGCCGATCCCTATGTCGAGCGTGAACTGATCGAGGCCGAGGGCCACGACTATGTCGCCGATCTCCGCGCGGCGCTGGCCGACGCCGACATCGTGAGCCTGCACATGCCGGCGCACGCCGACGGGCATGCCGAGTTCGGCATCGAGGAATTCGCCGCCATGAAGCCGGGCGTCCTGTTCGTCAACACTGCCCGCGGCACGCTGGTCGACGAGGCGGCGCTCGCCCGGGCGCTGACCGATGGCCGCGTGCGCGCCGCCGGGCTCGACGTCCTGCGTGACGAGCCGCCGGCGCCCGACAATCCCCTGCTCGGGTTCGACAACGTGGTCTTGAGTCCCCATTGCTCCGCGTTTACCGCCGAATCGTTCCGCCGCATGAGCATGGCGGCGGTGCACAACGTGCTCGACGCATTCGACGGTTGCCTGGCGCCCGAGATGGTCGTCAACGCGGCGGTTCTCGATGCGCATTGACAGCGTCGACCTCGAACGCCTGACCGGCGCCATCTTCGCCGCCGCCGGCTGCTCGGCGGCCGAGGCTGCGCGCATCGGCGAGCGTCTGGTCAAGGCGAACCTTGCGGGACACGACAGCCACGGCGTCATCCGCGTGCCGCGTTACGTCAAGATGATGCGCGACGAGGAAGTGTTCGCCGATCGACGGATCTCGGTGGTCACCGAGAACGATGCCTTGGCGGTGGTCGACGGCAATCTCGGATTCGGCCAGACCGTCGGGCCGCAGGCCGTCGAACTCGGCATCGCCAAGGCGGCCCGCAACGGCGTCGCGGTCATCGCGCTGCGTCGCGCCGGGCATCTCGGCTGCATCGGGGACTGGGCCGAGATGGCGGCCGACGCCGGTCTGATATCGCTCCATTTGGTGAACGTCTCGGGCAGTCTCCTGGTCGCGCCGTTCGGCGCCGTCGAGCGACGACTCGGGACCAACCCCATCGCGATCGGCGTGCCGCGTCCCGGCGAGCCCCACCTGATCCTCGACTTCGCCACCTCGGTGGTCGCCGAGGGCAAGGTGCTGGTCGCCTTGGGCGGCGGCAAGGCGTTGCCCGAGGGCAGCCTGATCGACGACGACGCGACGCTGACGACCGACCCGAGCATCTTCTATGGCTATGCCACGCCCGGCGGCGCGCCAAGCGCGCGGCTCGGTCACGGCGCGATCCGGGCGATGGCCGAGCACAAGGGCTCGGGCCTCTCGCTGATGTGCGAGCTGCTCGCCGGCGCACTCACCGGCTCGGGCTGCGCCGGGTCGGGCAAAGCCCATGTCTTCAACGGCATGCTGTCCATCTATCTCGACGCCGCGACCTTCGACTCAGCCGACTATTTCGCCGACGAGGTGCGACGCTACCTGGACTTCTTCCAGAGCGCGAAGCCAACCGAGGCGGGCGGCGAAGTGCTGCTGCCGGGCGACGTCGAGCGGCGCAACCGCGCGGCCCGTCTGGCGCAAGGCATTCCGCTGACCGACGACGCCTGGCGCGCGCTCGTCGAGACCGCTCGCGCGGTCGGCGTCGCCGCGCAAGACATCGTCGCACCGCACTCCTGATCTGCAATCTACCAGCCCGCGCCAATGTTGATTCCAACGAGAGGGGGACCGCCGACCGTTCGGCCAATCCTTGTGGGATAAAGAATGGCCTTGTGGGATAAAGAATGGCCTTGTGGGATATAGATTGTCATGCGCGGCGATTGAGCGCAGGTCAGATTTATGCGAGTCAAAGGTGGCCGGACAATGATCTATTCGACCGTCGCCGACTCGGCGAACGCGCGCTTGAGCGCCTCGATATCGAAGTCGGGACGCGCGCAGGCATCCAGGATCACCTTCTCGCGCCGGGTCATGAGATCGACCGCCGCGGGCAGCGCGCGCGCCACGGCCTGAGGCACGACCACCGCGCCGTGGCGGTCGGCGTGGATGAGATCGCCGTGGCGCACGCTCATGCCGTAAACGTCGACCGCGCCGCCGAAATCGACGACGTGGACATGGGCGTGACTGGGGCCGACTTCGCCGGCCAGCAGTTGGAAACCGGGCGCCAGCATATCCAGATCGCGGATCGAGCCGTTGGTGACGCAGCCCAGGCAGCCGCGCGCCTTATGCACAGTGGTGTTGACCTCGCCCCACCAGGCGCCGAAGCCGGGACGCGGATCGATGTCCTGGATCACCATCACCGTCGGCCCCGGGCCTTGCGCTACGTATTCGTAGTAGGCGCCGCGCCGGGCGCGCATTTCATCGGCTGTGAGCGCGGACGGCGCGGCGGCGCGGATCGTCGCCGTGCGGGCATAGCCGACGATCGGCGGCAGCGCCGGATCGGCGCAAACCAATGGCTCGGTGGTGAAGCCCGTGGCGCGCCGCTCGGGCGCGACCAGTTCGAGCGCGTTGCAGATCGTCGGCGTGTCGACGGCCCCGAGCGCATCCCGCTCGTCCTGTGTCAACTCATTCCGGGTCATGGTGATCGTCTCCTCGTTCGGCGCCGCCCCCGCGCGGCACGATCACGAGCAGAACATCGCCGCCCGGCAGCGTCAACGCCGGCGCAGGGGCGCTCGGCCGATCGCCTTCGAGGCGCGTCAGCGCCTCGTCGATCATCGATGGTTGGGGTGTTCGACTAGACCAGCGCCCACATGGGCCAAGAGAAGCCGTATGCGAGCGCTTGCGGTGCGAGCGAGCTGAAGCTCCAATCGCTCCAAAATTCCATTGCAAAACGCGTCGTGAAGAAGAGCGAGACGAGCGTGTAGACGGTGCAAACGCCCAACTGGACTTTCACGAACATCTTCGTTCCTTTCGGTGGCCCCGCCGCCTGGCCGAGTGACCAGGCCGGAAGCTTTGCGTCCCACCTTCGCAGGTGGTTTGCCGGTTCGAGGAAACCAGGAAGTGCCCTCTCCCGTGCTCGGGGCCTTCCTCTAGAATCACAACAAGCATACCGCGGATAAGCCGGCTGGTCAGTGACCGGCGTCACCTCCCGGGCGTTCAGCGGTAACCGGCTCCGCGGCGTCGCGATCGGCGCGACATTCACCGACAGCGCCACGTCGGGCGACGGCAAAAAAGGAGCCCGCCAAAGAATGGCGGGCCCGATGGGTGTGGGTAATATGGCTCAGCGCCCCGTTTTGCTGCGTATGCTGTGGGTTGCGTATTACGGCTCGGGGCGTTGCGCGGAAAGAACATTAGCAGCGTCTTCGGCGCCGCGTAACTAGGGTTGATTCCTAGGTTTGCGGCGCATCGGTGATGTGCCGTATTGTGCCCGCCGGGCCGAACCATCGACAAGAGGAGACCGACCGATGACCGTGATCGCCATACAGGGCGCGTCGGCCGCTGGCGACGTGCCGGGTCTCGAGGCGCTGGCCGGCGAGGCCGAGCTGCGTTTCGCGCCGGACACCGAAACACTGCGCCAGGCGCTCGACGGCGCCGAGGTATTGCTCGGCTGGACGTTCAACGCCGAAAACCTGCGCGAGGCCTGGGATTGCACCGGCGCACTGCGCTGGATCCACTGGGCGGGCGCCGGCGTCGACGCCCTGATGTTCGCCGATCTCGTGAAGAGCGACGTCGTGCTGACCAACACGCGCGGCGTCTACGACCGCGCCATGGCGGAATACGTGCTCGGCCTGATCATCGCCTTCGCCAAGCGCTTCCCCGAATCGTTGACGGCGCAGGCCGAGCGCCGCTGGCAGCACAAGTTCAGCGAACGGATCGACGGCAAGCACGCGTTGATCGTCGGCGCCGGCAGCATCGGCCGCGAGATCGCGCGGCTGTTGCGCGCCGCCGGCATGACGGTCGCCGGCGTCGGCCGCTCGGCGCGCGCCGGCGACCCCGACTTCGGCACCGTTCACGGCTACGACGATCTGAACGACGTGCTCGGCGCCGCCGATTACGTGATCGCCATCCTGCCGCTGACCGAGGCGACGCGCGACGCCTTCGGCGCCGCCCAGTTCGCCGCCATGAAGCCGACCGCGCGCTTAATCAACATGGGCCGCGGCCCATCGGTCGACGAGGCGGCGCTCAACGCGGCGCTCGAGGCGGGCGAGATCGCCGGCGCCGGGCTCGACGTCTTCGTCACCGAGCCGCTGCCCGCCGAAAGCCCGCTGTGGACGCGGCCCGACGTCATCGTCTCGCCGCACATGTCGGGCGACTATTATGGTTGGGACAGTGACGTCGCCGCGCTGTTCATCGACAACTTCCGCCGCTATCGCGCCGGCGAGCCGCTGCGCAACATGATCGACAAGCAACACGGCTTCGCGGCCGCGGGCTAGCCCAGGCTCGTACCAAGGATCAGATCACGGGCGCGCCGACGTCATTCGCAGTCGGCGATGGTCAGGCCCTCGGGCAGCGCCGTGGTCACGCTGCCGCAGGCGGTGTCGAGCTGTGCCTGGGTCAGTCCCTTGGCGAGCCTGAAGCTGGCGCCCGAAAGATTCGCGCCGACCAGCTGCGCGCCGGCCAGGTTGGCCCTCTGCAGGCGCGCGTCCTTTAACGTCGCGTCCTGAAGGTTGGCGCCCGCGAGGTGCGCCCGCGCCAAATTCGCGGCCCTCAGGTCGGCGCCCTTGAGCTGAGCGTCCTGCAGGTTCGCGCGTTCCAGATTGGCGCGCTCGAGGACGGCGTCGACCAGGGTGGCGCCGGTCAGATTGGCCCGCTTCAGCTTGGCGCGGTTGAAGTTGACGTTGCTGAGCAGGGCGCCCGTGAGGTTCGCCCGGCTGAGCTCGACATATTCAATGTTGGCGCCGGCGAGCTTGGCGCCGGTCAGATTGGCGCCATCCAGGTCGGCGCCGCTCAGGTCGGAACCGGTGAGCGCGGCGTCCATCAGAAGAGCCTTTTCCAGGTCGATCCAGCGCATGTCCGCCCGCGCCACGTCGGCGCTGCTCAGATCGGCCTTCTCGGCGTTCGCGCCGCTCAGGTTCGCGCCCGCGAGCTTGGCGCCGCGCAACGACGCTTTCTCCAAGATAGCGCTCCTGAGATCGGCCGCCTGCAGGTCGGCGCCGGCGAGATCGGCGTTCGCCAGATCCGCCCGGATCAGGTCGCAGCCGGTACAGGCGTTGTCGGCCGCGAGCCTCTCGACCGCCTTCTGGTCGAAGGCGTGGGCGGCGACGCCGAAGGCGAGGACCAGCCAGAGGGAGAGTGCCGCCGCGGCCGCCGCCGACCCGGCAAGATTGGAGTGGGAGGTTCGCATCGCGCCTCTCCTTCTCATTGATTGGTCTCGGATCACCAAACTGTCGCGTTCGGCGCCGAAAGGCAACAGGACATTGGTCTAGCCCGGATTTCTCACCAAGGACAGGCGCGTCATCGCGTCGGGCGGTCGCCGATCCGCCAGGAGAAGGCCGCGGCGCATAGCCCGGGCTACGCGCAAGGCCTTCGACGCCGCGCCCGCCCCGCCCGGCGCGACCCTTAAGGGCGGCGGATATCGGACGACAGGACGGCGTCAAAGCGCTTGCCCGATGCGCGAGTACTCACTTGCACGATGCCACGGTACGTAGGACGGCCTTGCGTGGTCGTCCGGCAAGGCGCCCGGCGCGCCGTGATGCTGGACGCATCACAAGCGCCGGGCAACGCCGCCGGCGGCCGCGCAAGGCCGCCCTGCGGGTCGCGTTTCGCGCCCCCTCGGGGCGTCGGGAACGCTCTGCGATGCCAAGGCATCGCCGTCGCGCCCCTTCCTGCCGAGGAAACGGGAAACGCGATCCTACGTGCCGTCGAATCGTGCAAGGGAGTACTGGCATCGTGCCGCGCGCTTTTCCTAGCCTGTCGTCCGATATCCGCCGTGCCGCACCTATCCTTGGTGAGAAAGCCGGGCTAGCCTTGGTCGCGCAGGATCGAGGCGGCGGCGTCGCACAGCACCTGGCAGCCGAGCACGATATCGTCTTCGGCAGTATCCTCGCCGAAATCATGGCTGACGCCGCCGATCGAGGGCACGAAGAGCATGGCGCTGGGCAGCACCGCCGCCAGCACCTGGGCGTCGTGGCCGGCGCCCGACGGCATCGACATCCAGCCGCCCGGCAGTGCCGCTTGCGCCGCGTCGGTGAGGTGCGCCTGCAGCCGATCGTCCATCGGCACCGGCGCCGCGGGTGCGCCGCGCGCAGCGAGCGCGACGCCGACCGGGCCGCGCGCATTGGCCTCGGCGACCAGCTCGTGGGCCCTGGCCTCGAGGGCGTCGAGGCGGGCGTCGTCGTGGTCGCGGCACTGCAGGATCATCTCGGCGCGCCCCGGGATGATGCTCATGGCGCCCGGATCGAGGGTGATGCGGCCGACCGTCCAGACGGTGAGCGGGCCGGCGATTTCGGCGAACGCGGCGTGCAGCCGGTTGGCGAAGTCGACCAGGGCGACGCCGGCGTCGCGGCGCTTGGGCATCGGCGTCGTGCCGGCATGGTTCTGCTGGCCGGCGAAGCTGACCTCGTAACCGCGGTTGCCGACGATGCCGGTGACCACGCCGATACGCTTGCCGGTGTCCTCGAGGATGGCGCCCTGTTCGATATGCGCCTCGAGATAGGCGACGTGGCGGTCGGCTTCGAGGCGGGCGAGTGGGCGGCCGTCGATGCCCGCCTCGGCGATCGCGTCGGCGAGACGGTGGCCGTCGCTGTTCACCGCGCTCGCGATCGCCTCGGCGTCGAGCATGCCGCAGAACGAGAGGCTGCCGAGGAAGCCGCAATACGTGCCTTCCTCGTCGATCAGCGAAATGCAGTCGACCGCGAGATGACGCGTCGCCGGGTCTTCGGCCAAGGCACGGGCGATCTCGATGGCGTAGATTACGCCCATCGCGCCGTCGAGCCAGCCACCGCGCGGCTGGGTGTCGGAATGCGAGCCGATGACGAGCGCCTTGCCGGCGTTGCGCGAGCGGCCAAAGACGCTGCCGACGCCGTCGATCGCGGCGTCGAGGCCGGCCTCGGTCATGCGCTGGACGAGCCATTCGCGCGACGCCATGTCGACCGGCGACAGCGATGGCCGCACGACACCGGGACCCGTCGCGCCGAAAGTGCGGAGCGTCTTGAGATCGCCGATCAGGCGTTCGGCGTCGATCCTCGGCATCGCGCCGCGGCGCCTATTCCGCCGCGTCCGACTGGGCCTTGGCCTGCTGCTCGATGAAGATGCAGTAGAACTTGCGCACCGTCTCTGAGCTCTTCCAGCCGCACACCGCGCCCATCGGCACGAACAGCGTGTCGCCGGCGCTGAAATGGTGTTCGACGCCTTCGCCGTCGGTCAGCGTGACCGAGCCTTCGAGCAGATGCATCAGCTCGTGGCGCGGGAACGGGCCGGGCGCGCGCTCGAACGGCGTCGACTGCCACAGGCCGACCGTCATCTGGCCGGTCATGTCGGTGAAGTAGCTATGGGCGTGCTGCACCGGCACGTCGCCGACGAAGCCGACCGAGGTGTCGACCTCGATCTCGGCGAGGCTGTCGCCGGGGCGCGGCCGAAGGACCTTGAGTGCCGAGGGATCCTCGGGCGCGAGACCCGAGGCGTCGTCGAAGATGACGTAGAATTTGCGGATGTACTCGGTCTGCTTCCAGGTCGATGGCATGCCCTTGGGCATGATGAAGGCCTCGCCGGTGCGGATCGTTTCCTCGCTGCCGCCCTCGTCGACGATGGTGACCGCGCCCTCGAGCACGACCATGAACTCGTTGACACCGTAGGCGCCCGGTTTCTCGGTCATCGGCGTGCAGTCCCAGACGCCCGACGTCAGCCCGTTCTTGGCGTCGTCGAGGTAGACGAAGCCGCGCTGGACCGGCGTGCCTGTGGTCAGCGCCTCGGGCGGTATGGCGTCCCATTCGGTCATCCCGACGTCGGCCGGACCGTTCGGTTCCATGCGCATGATGCGTGGCTCTGACATTCGTCCATCCTCCCCCAAATGTTTGGAAGCGTGGTTTGGCGAAACTATGCCCGACGCCGATTGGCGGCACAAGCGGCTAGGTTCCGCGCCGTCGTGAGCCGTTGCTCGAAGAACGAGATCTCGTCATCCATACGGGTGATGACGGGGCGCCGGGTACATGAAAACATGTTCCACGGCGACACCTGGGCCGAGCCTGCGCGGGATCGGTGCACCTGCATACGGGAGATCGTGGTGTGCGAATAGGCATGAAAAGCTATGTCGACTATGTCATGACCGGCGCTATTGCGTCGCTGATGCTATTGGTCTCGGGCCATCCGGGGTTCAACAACGACGCCCATGCCGGCGAAGAAGACCTGTCGGTGACGGCGGCCGGCAAGACGGTCGTCGTCACGGCGGGCTACGGCACGACCATCGCGCCCGGCGAGCCACCGTCGGAGCCGACTGCATTCAGCCGGGCTCGGCTCGATGAGATGTTGTCGCAACTTCTGCCGCCGCCGCCGCCGTCATCCGAGGTACCGTCCTCGCTGAGCGAGGCGTTGAAAATCGCCGAGAACGACATCGCGATGGGCGCGCAGAGGACCGGATCAGCGCGCAAGCTCCAGGACGACCGCGTGGAGGCGAGCGACCGGTAGGACGATCATGTTTCCTGGTGCGGCGAAAGTCGTCCCGATGTCGTCTTCTGGATTAAGGCAGCCGCCGCCGTTTCCACCCGGTGGTTTTGATGTATCCAGTCCCCAGCCTTGGGCCGTTCACCGCCTTGCGATTCAGGCGCTCAAGGGCCTGGCGAAGCTAATCTCATGGCCGTCCGGGTCGGTCAGGTGGAAGTAACGCTCGCCCCATTCGGCGTCGGCGGGCGTGGTGTCGGGGTCGAGCGCGCAGGCCACGGCGAGCCGGTACAGCGCGTCGACGTCGGAGACGTAAAAGATCGCCCGTCCCCACCATGACCATTGGCGGCCCGCCGTTTCGGCTATCAGGTTGAGGTAGCCCGAGCCGGCCCGGAAGCTGGTGAAGGCTGCGTCCTCACCGCCGTGGATCATCTCGAATCCGAGTGTCCGGTAAAACCGTACCGCGCACGACATGTCATGGGTCTCCAGTGTAATGGCGCTGATGCACTCGATGGTCATGCGCCCATCGTAGCAAACTTGCCGTCGAGGTTCGATTGACGCTCGAGGCCACGCACGCTTCAAGGCGCAAAACGTGATCGGCAAGGCGATGCCGGCCGACGTCGCGATCGCGCGTCCCAACGCCTCCTCGCCGAGCGCCGCGGGTACATTCCGCCAAGGCTTCGGCCTTCGCCGACCGAAAGTCGGCTTCGGCAGACTGAAGGTCGGTGGGCAGCTTCGCTCTAATCTCGCTGCCGCTGACTTACTGGCGTAAGCCAGCCGAAGCTCGAAGAGCGATGGCTGGCGGTGGACGCAGTCTGGAGCGAACCCGTCTCCGGTGAAATTCCCTGATAACCCCCGATTTACAGGGAAATAATGCGAATTAACAGGGAATGCGCGCCAGCATGCGTTGAATTACCGCATGATGTCAGTCAGTTACGGGCAAATTCCCTAAACCTCGGAACAGGGAATTAAATTCGCATATCAGGGAATTTATTCGACGTATCAGGGAATTGCTGCAGGTTCAAATCCCGGGCACGCAACCACCGATACCGACATTTGATCGAAGTCCCAGTCTGATCCGTATCAACCCTTTGATTTACAAGAGCAATTTGTAAGTCCGCAGCCTGCCGTCTGCCAGAATATCTTTCTTACCGCGATTGCCGGCAACGATCCTGACTCGTAACCTCTCCAGTCTGCATACACTCGCCGCTCTCTCCCCCCTTCGGCTCGTAGTAGAGCGAGGAGGGCCCGATCGACAGCGCGCGGCATTGCCCATCCACCTGCTTGCCATAGCGTTACATGTCGATGTATTCTAATTTGATCGACATGTTGAGGTGACATGTCGACGGAATCGACATGTTCGGAAAACGTGTCGACAGGAGCTGGATACATCGACATGACCTTCGATCCCGGTCGTCCCTTCAATGACCTTCCGAACCTGCCACCGGCTTCGGAAACCGAGACAAAGGCCATTCTTCGCAGCTGCATTGCCGCGCGCGCGGCACTGGCAGAGCTCCGGGTCTCCGGGAAGCTCATCCCGAACCAGGCGATGCTGATCAACTCGATCCCCCTGCTCGAGGCTCAGGCGAGTTCCGAGATCGAAAACATCGTCACGACGACGGACCGACTGTTCCGCTATGCCAACGACGCGGCAGGTCAAGCGGACCCGGCCACCAAAGAGACTCTGCGCTACCGCTCCGCCTTGTACCGTGGTTTCGAGATGCTGAAGCGACGACCGGTTTCGACCGCCATGGCGGTCGAGGTCTGTCGAACGATCAAGGGTGTGGATTTGGATATTCGCAACACGCCGGGAACGGCGTTGATAAATGATGCAACCGACGAAGTCATCTACACACCGCCGGAGGGAGAGGACGTTCTCCGGAGCAAACTGGCCAATTGGGAGCGCTACATTCACGAGGTCGAGGAGATCGACCCACTGATCCGGCTTGCGGTCATGCATTATCAGTTCGAGGCGATCCATCCGTTTGTCGACGGAAACGGCCGGACCGGACGCGTGCTGAACTTGCTCTATCTCGTCGACAAGGGCCTGCTCGACATTCCCGTCCTCTATCTCAGTCGGCACATCATCCTGAACAAGGCGCAGTACTACCGGAATCTGCTTGAAGTGACGACCCGACAGGCCTGGGAGACGTGGATACTTTTCATTCTCGAGGCTGTCCAAACAACGGCCGAATGGACCTCTGCAAAGATCCATGCCATCCGGGAGCTTCTCGACGAAACGGCCGCTGCAATTCGACAGGGGATGCCGAAAATCTACTCCCGCGAACTGGCGGAACTGATCTTCGTGAATCCCTACTGCCGGATCAGTGACGTGGTCGAAGCGGACATCGCCAAGCGCCAGACGGCCGCTGTCTATCTGAAAGCCCTCGCAGCCGAAGGCCTCCTCGAGGAAATCAAGGCGGGACGCGAGAATCTCTACATCAACCCGCCGCTCCTAGCACTCCTATCCGAGCGCGCGTGACAATGCGCGACGTAGCAGTCTGAGCAACCCAGTCCTTCTCACCGGAGGCCGCGAAGAGCACCAAGCTCATACACCGCCGGCCGGGACACGATCGCGAGAGTATGCATGACTATCGAAAACAAGACACAAATCACGACAAGGCCATGACACAGGAAAGCGCTTTCAAATCCTGGCTCGAGCAAGGTGGGGCTCAGACCGTCGCCGGGCGGAACACCCGTGCTTCAGCCATCCGGACGATCGAACGGAAACTGGAAGAGCTTGGAATGCCGCTCCGGGATGTGGACGGAGCTTGGGAAGCGGACCGTTTCGAGTCGCTGCGCGAACGGCTACGCCGGATGCGGGAAGATGCCCGCGATGGGGGACAGGACTACCGGATTCTGATGCCGGACTCCGAGAACCCCCACAAGCGCCTTTCCAGCTGGCGCAGCTGGCTGGGGCAATATGGCCGGTTCCTCGCCGGCTAGCCTCCGGGATCAGCCAAAGATGCCGACCGCATCCGGCAATATGTCCTCGAACACTATATCAAGCCTGCCCGGGAGGAACGTCGCGGACAGGCAGAAGTTCTCGTGCGCGACGTGAACGAGGCGCTCGGTCTGAACGAGGCATGGCCGAACATCTGTCAGGCTCTTGCCGGGCACAAGTTCCAGGAGCTCGCACAGATTCCACCGCCCGAGCGGATCGGCGCCGATCAAAGCTCGGCCACAGTGTTTCGGTTCGATCTGAGCAATCATCGCGTCGACAGGACGGCTCTCGACCAGTTGCGCGATCGGTTCGTCGCTGCTTGTCCTGATTTCAGGAGCTTCGTCGATCCCGGAACAGGATGGGCCAGGGACGAGAAGGCCTACAAGGTGGCGGCTTCCGAACGGGTGCGGGCCGCGCTTGAAGAAGGTGGAGACGACGAGGCCCTTGGAAAGGCCGTCTTCGAGGTACTCAAGACTGCAGCAAGGGACGGCCCCTTCGTACGATGGCAGACCGAGGACTCGATCGCCAAGCAGTCTCCCCAGCTGCTCGGTGAGTTCCATGCAGTCATCGGGCGACTGATCCGGTACGGCCAAGCCGCGGAAGAAGTCCTTTCGCAAGCGTTCGATACGCTCGACGCCCTGAAGGAGCGAGGCGCCGCATCGCTGACCTATGGCGAGCGACTCAACATCCTGTTTTCTGCGCTATCCATGGTGCGCCCCAGCGAGGCAGGTCCCCTCAAGATCACGCGGTTCAACGAGGCCTGGGACAAGCTCACGGGAGAGAAGCTCTTCGTCGAAGCCACGGCCAACATGGCATCGGATTATCGCCGCTTCGCGGCCGTCTTCTCCGAGCTCTTCGAAATCATGCGGGACGACTGGCAGTGGCAGCCACAGGACTGGCTGGACATACAGGGATTCCTCTGGATCGCCCTCGACAAGACCGCCAGCGCACCGCCTGAGACAGACGCTTCGCCCGACACCAGCGAAAGCCGAGAGAGGCCCAATGCCGATTTCCCCCATGAACCTCATCCTTTACGGACCGCCCGGCACAGGTAAGACGTTTTCCACTGCCGCGGAGGCCGTCAGGCTTTGTGGTGAGCCTGTGCCCAAGGATGCGAGCCCCTGATGCAGGCCTATCAACAGCTCCTCGCGGCGGGACGTATCGAGTTCGTCACCTTTCACCAGTCGTTGTCCTACGAGGATTTCGTGGAAGGCCGACAGCCGATGACCGGGTCGGACGAAGACGACGACTCCTCCTCCGCTGGCTTCCTGGACCCTGCTGACGAAAGTGGAGACGTCCTGCGATAGGATTTTGATCGCAGGAGGTGCAAATGTCGAAGCAGAATGGGAACAAGGGCCGGCGGTTTGATCGGGCCTTCAAGGAAGAAGCCGTCCGTCTTTTACAGACGAGCGGGCGCAGGCAGCGGCAGATAGCAGGAGATCTTGGGATCAGCGTCAGCGCGCTCGGCCGCTGGGTCACAGAATTGCGTGAGGAGGATTTGCTTTCCGGTCCGCATGAGGATGCAGCGAAGGAGATTACCCGCCGACGCCGAGAGCGTGATCTGGCCCGTCAGGAACGTGATCTGCTAAAAAAAGCGCTGGCCTTCTTCGCCAGGGAAAGTCGATGAGGTTCCGGTTCATCGACGCGGAGAGGGCCGGGTTGGCGATGCCGATATTCCGCCTGTGCAGACTGCTGCAGGTCAGCGTCTCAGGCTTCTACGCTTGGCGCAATCGCGGCCCAAGCCAGCGACAGCTCGATGACATGGTTCTACTCGCCCATGTCCGGGCAGCCTTTCGGCGCAGCCGCGAGAGCTACGGTGCAGAGCGGGTCCATCACGAGCTTGCCGAGAATGGGATCGAGGTTGGACGCCATAGGGTGGCTCGGCTGATGCGGGGAAATGGGTTGTCTCCAAAACGGAAACAGAAGTTCAAAAAGACGACGGACAGCCAGCACAACAAGGCCGTCGCATCGAACCTTCTCGACCAGAACTTCTCCGCCGAGGCACCCAACGAGAAATGGGCTGCCGACATCAGCTATATCTGGACGGCACAGGGCTGGCGGTACCTGGCCGTCATGCTCGACCTCTACTCCCGGCGCGTCATCGGCTGGGCCGTGGGCGCTCGCATGACCAGCGACCTGCCGCTCAGGGCGCTTAACCGTGCTATCGGGCTGCGCCAACCTGGCGCCGGTGTGATCCACCATAGCGATAGTGAGTATCTGCGGGCCGGTTCCCTCGGAGTGACCTGACCCGCACAGCGATAGACGCATCTAGACTGATAGGGCCGGCCGCCCTTGGGTGGCTTGACCCACACTCAGATCGACCGAGATGTCATTCCCCGGACATGTCGGCCACCCGGGGGCAACCGGTTGAGGTTCCGACCTCGACCGACATCGTGACCTGATGAGAGCCCGGCCTTGGGCGCCCCGTCACTGTCGTGTCCGACATCGGCTGAGTTCGGAGCCAACCCCTCCACCCATCATAGACCAGGGGGCGGACATGGCGACTGCAACAGCCGACAACATCCAGATCATCGGTGGCGTCGACACCCACCAGGACCTGCACACCGCCGCCGTCGTGAGCCACGACGGAACGGTGCTTGGTACCGAATCGTTCTCCACCACCCGAGCCGGCTACCGGGCGATGCTTCGCTGGTTCCGCTCTCATGGCGAGCTGCTTCGTGTAGGAGTGGAATCCACCGGTACCTACGGAGCCGGCATCACCCGGCACCTGGCACTCTCGGGTATCCCCGTGCTCGAGGTGACCGGGCCGGACCCAGCCAGCCGAAGAGCCAAGGGCAAGGACGACGCCCTGGATGCGATCTCCGCGGCCGAGGCGGCGCGCACAAGACGCCGGGTCCAGGTGGCCAAAGACCGTTCCGGCACCGTGGAAGCCCTGCGGGTGCTGCGAACAACGCGAAAGACGGCAATCAAGTGCCGCCGCGCGGCCCTGCAGCAACTCCACAACACCATCGTTGCCGCACCGGAGGAAGTGCGTGACCAGGTCCGCAACCTCACCCGCATGCAGCGCCTGCGTACCTGTGCGGCCTGGAGGCCGGACACGGTCGGCTATCGAGACCCGGTGGTCGCGACCAAGCTCTCCCTGAAGTCCCTCGCCCGCAGAATCCTCGACATCAACGACGAGATCGCTGAACTCGACCGGTTCATCGTCCCCTTGGTCGAGGAGCTCGCCCCCAGTCTGCTTGAGCTCGAAGGCGTGGGCACCGAGAACGCAGGCGCAGTAATGGTCGCCGTTGGGGATAACCCGGATCGGCTCCGCTCCGAGGCGAGCTTCGCCATGATGTGCGGCGTCTGCCCGATCCCCGCATCGAGTGGGAAGACGCAACGCCACCGTCTCAACCGCGGAGGCAACCGCCAAGCCAACTCCGCCCTGCACATGGTCGTCGTGTGCCGAATGCGAACCGACGAGCGGACCCGAGCCTATGTCGCTCGCAGGACCCTGGAGGGGCTGTCCAAACGCGAGATCATGCGCTGCCTGAAGCGTTACGTGGCCCGCGAGATCTACCGCGTACTCACCGCCCCATCGAGTGCTTGACAAACATGAGAGCGTCCGGGGAAGCCAGTACTGCTCAGACGCATACCAGGCGCGCCTCGGTGAACTCGGTTTCCTCGCCTCAATGAGCGGTAAGGGAAATTGCTATGATAACGCCGTCGTCGAGACCTTCTTCAAAACCATCAAGTCAGAACTGATCTGGAGGACTGTGTTCATGTCAAGAAGCCAAGCTGAAACTGCCATAGACGGATACATCGATGGGTTCTATAATCCAGTCCGTCGGCACTCGACGCTGGACTTCACAAGCCCCGTCAAATTCGAGGCAGAAGCAATGCAAACGGTGTAGGGCGCCTCCACTTTTCCTGGATGGGTCCAGTTTATGAGTTTCTGGAAGCGGAAGGCTTCAAGTACGCCATCCGGCTTCCGGCCAACAAGGTGCTGCACGACAGCATCGCGCACCTGCTCAAGCGCTCCGTCGGTCGGCCGCCGAAGGAAGTTCGTCGGTATTACGCGAACTTCAGCTATCGGGCCGGTAGCTGGACGGAGCCCCGCCGGGTCGTCGCCAAGGTGGAGTGGCACTCAGGGGAACTGTATCCCCGCGTCGGCTTCATCGTCACCAACCTGAGCCGTCCTGCCGAGCGGGTTGTTGCGTTCTACAATCAGCGCGGCACTGCCGAGCAATGGATCAAGGAAGGCAAGAACGCCATCAAGTGGACGCGGCTGTCATGCCGTTCGTTACGCAACAATGCCGTCCGGCTCCAGCTGCATGCACTCGCCTATAACCTCGGCAACTTCATGCGTACCCTGGCGTTGCCCGATGCCGTGGAGCAATGGTCGCTGACGACGCTGAGGGAGAAGCTGGTCAAGATCGGTGCGAAAGTTGTCAGCCATGGCCGGTACGTCACATTTCAATTGGCCGAGGTTGCAGTCACCAGAAGCTTGTTCCAGAAAATCTTGAGCCTGATTGATGATCTACGACGAAGACCCGCTCCGGCGTAGGCCGAGGGAATCGACGGCAAGGAGATTGCGACACGAGAGGTGTGTCTGGATGGCAAGAGAAACGACCAAATGGCCTTCCACGCGCTGGCCGATTACCAAAATCATGTCATCGGATGGCTGCAATGGGAACAGAGTTCCCTTGGAGATGGGGCCGTGGTACGATTTCCGCGAATTTGGATGTCATCTGGGGAATGTCGGTCAAGATCGCCGGCACGCTGGTGCATGAATTGATCCACGCTTGCGGGAGATTCAATCACGGCGCCGAGTTTGCCGCGGACCGCCTGCCCGCGTGGGCTCGGCGGATCATGGTCAAGCTAGGCCTGCCCTGTACCCACAAGTGACGCTGGACAAACGATTCGAAGATGTCGAGTTTCAAAGGCAATGACGGCAATTTGATGCAGCACTGGGTATTGTGCGAACTATTGGCGGTCGCTCGGAAATACACAACCCGCTTGACGTTCATTGACGCCCACTCTATGGCGCCTACCGCCATTCAAAGGACGGAGAAGAAGGCGAATCGTAGACGTAACTTCGATTCAGTATTGGAAAATTTCCCCGGGCAGGGATCGTCGTACGAACAAGCGTGGCAATCTCTATCGCCCGAACGAGGAACTTATCCGAATTGCGCCAACTTCGTGACGCATATCTGGAGTCCACCGAGCGTTTGCTCGTTGCTGCTATGCGAGCGTGATGAACAAACAGTGTCCTTGCTGCGTTCGTGGGCTGTCAAGCACAGCGATATCGAAATTGAAATCGCGGCCGGAGACTGGCGCACACGGTTCAACCGTGCACTCCCGAAGCAGGAGGGGTTGGTGTTCATCTCATTCGATCCGTACATGTTCAATCGGCATCGACGTAAGGAGAATCCAGGAAACATGTACCCCGCCGACCTTGACCGGTTGGTCGATGCGACAGGTTCTTTTCCGGAGAATGTTCTAATCCGACATTCCCCATATACCATCCAAATTCGTGGAAATCGTACCACTTTCCCACCGCCAAGGGAACTGTATCCCCTATGCAGCCATCCGATGGCATGATTTTGGTAATCGGCCCGCGCTTGGAAGGCCACTCGGTCATTTTTCTCGCCATCCAGACACACCTCTCCTGTCGCTTTCTCCTCGCCGTCGATTCCCTCGGCCTACGCCGGAGCGGGTCTTCGTCGCAGATCATCAATCAAGCTCAGGATTTTCCGGAACAGGTCCCTCGGCACCGCCACCTCAGCCAATTGGAACGTAACGTAGCGGCCATGTCGGACAACCTTGGCCCCGATCTTCACCAGCTTGTCGCGCAACGTCGTCATCGACCAGTGCTCCACCTCCTTCGGCAAAGCCAGTGTCCTCATGAAGTTGCCCAGATTGTAGGCCAGGGCGTGAAGCTGGAGCCGAACGGCATTGTTGCGGAACTTGCGACATGACAGACGGGTCCAGTTGATGGCGTTCTTGCCTTCCTTGATGTGCTGCTCCGCCGTGCCACGGTGATTATAGAACGCCACCACCCGCTTGGTAGGGCGCGACAGATTAGTGACGATGAAACCGACGCGAGGAACCAGCTCGCCGGGGTGCCACTCCACTTTGGCCACGACACGGCGCTTCTTGTTCCACGATCCGGCCTGATAGCTGAAGCTGGCGTGGAAACGGCGAACATGGTCGGGCGGGCGACCGACAGGTCGCGTAAGCAGATGGGCAATGTTCCGCTGGAGAATCGCGTTCGCTTTGAGGCGGATGACGTAGAGTAATCCCTCGGCTTCGAGATATTCGTATATCTCCGGTGAGGCGAAGGCGGCATCGCCACGAAAATACAGCCGCACCTTCCTTTCCTTATAGCGCATCACCACCGGCTCCAGAACATTCCGCGAGCTATAACCGAATCTTGTGTACGGCGTTGAAATGAAGGCGGCGTATCCTGGTGATTGTTGATGTCACCACTTGAGCTAAGCCAAGGAAGGATACGCCATGAAAGAGAATACCGTTGTTGCTTTTCAAAACCCATCTGATTTTCAGAAAGATCCGTTGACGGAAGTCCTACAAGCTGGAGCTCGCGAGTTGTTGGCCCAAGCCGTTGAGGCCGAGGTCTCCGTGTTTTTGGGTAGCCATGCGGCGCTTGTTGACGCCGCCGGCCGCCGCCGGGTTGTCCGCAATGGATATCTGCCGGAACGCTTCATCCAGACCGGGATCGGCCCGGTGAGCGTGCGCCAACCCCGTGTGCGGGACCGGGGGGACGGCGCCATCCGCTTCACGTCGGCGATCCTGCCGCGCTATCTGCGCCGCGCCAAGAGCCTGGAAGACCTTTTGCCATGGCTGTATCTGAAGGGCATTTCCACCGGCGACTTCGGGGAAGCCTTGGCGGCGCTCCTGGGGAGCTCCGCGCCGGGGCTTTCGGCCTCCACGATCACCCGGCTGAAAGAGGTCTGGGGGGTTGAGGCGGAGCGCTGGCAACGGCGCGACCTCACGGCCAAGCGCTACGTCTATTTCTGGGTGGACGGCATCTATTTCAGCGCCCGCATGGAGGAAGAGAAGCAGTGCATCCTGGTGATCGTCGGGGCCACGGACAAGGGACAGAAGGAACTGATCGCCATCGCCGACGGCTATCGCGAAAGTGAGCAGTCCTGGCTCGAAGTTCTGCTCGATCTCAAGCGGCGCGGCCTTGAAATGGGTCCGCAACTGGCGCTCGGCGACGGCGCGCTCGGCTTCTGGAAGGCGCTCCGCCAAGTCTACCCAGGCGCCCGCGAGCAACGCTGCTGGGTTCACAAGACGGGCAACGTCTTGAACAAGCTGCCCAAGGGTCTGCAAAAGAAAGCCAAGGGGCGCCTGCAAGACATCTGGATGGCCGAAACCAGGAAGGATGCCGAGAGCGCCTTCGACTTCTTCCTGGAAGCCTACGGGCCGAAGTACGACAAGGCCGCGGCCTGCCTGGCCAAGGACCGCGACGTCCTGCTGACGTTCTACGACTTCCCCGCCGAGCACTGGAAGCATGTACGCACGACCAACCCCATCGAGAGCACGTTCGCCACGGTTCGTCTGCGCACCTACCGGACCAAGGGCTGCCTGTCGCGCAAGACGGCGATGGCCATGGTCTTCAAACTATGCCAGTGCGCTCAGAGAAAATGGAGAAAACTCGATGGATCGAACCATCTCGCCGAGATCATTCGCGGCGTCAAATTCGTAGATGGAGAACGCCAGGATCGCGCCGCCGCATGATCAGCCCATACACAACTTTTGACAATAGCTCACATTCCGCCATCCGTCGGCACTGTGAACATTACCGGGGCGCAGGGAACATCTCTCCAAGTCGCCGAACTGGTTGAACAGGAATAGCGGATGGTAGCAGGTACAGCCGAAGTGACCATTGTACGCTGTTCCCTCTTGTTCGCCATGGGTCGGGCTGACGCTGCTGTCCATGTCGAGAATGATCATCTTCGGCGGATGGCGGTCATGAACCTTGTCGATCCACACCCCGTTCATGTCGACCAAGGCTTCAACGTTCTCGTCGGTGGCCAATAGCTCCGTCTCGAAGCGTCCCATCTGGCTGGTGGAAGCGGCCTGTCTTTCGATGGCCTTGCCGCCAACAATCCAGCGCATGGCGGGATCGCGTCCCAGACGGTCGGCGTCGTTCACATCGTCATAGCCGCCAAGGCGCCCGAAAACGGACTGGCGAAACTGACCCGTCATGCCGTGCCATCCGTTCTTGCCGGTACGGCTATCCTGGAAAACACCCTCGGCCATCTCAGTCAGGCCGAGGGCATCGTCAAGCTCCCGGTAGGCGAGCAACCCGGCATCAGAGGTGATCTTGGAACCGTGGAATTCAAGCTTCAATCGACGGTCAAAAACGACCCGAAGGCACCCCGGTTTCGATTCACCCATCGGGTGTGCCATATCCGCCGCTCCATGTATGCTACAACTTCATGATTCTTATAGCAGAATCGCCTTCTCGCCGCACTGAATATCGACGATACTTGGGAAATGCGGGCTAATACAGCTATCGACCTATGACACCAACGACGATAATGGCCAGAACGCGGTCGCGGAATGCATTCGGTCAGGGCTTGAGTCTGGCGGATTCGAAGAGGTCGCGATTGTCAAGCCCAGCGCAAAGATGATGTCCCTTCTCTATCAGCGTCGCGTCGACTTCTCCGCAGAATTGACGTCGCTGCCGTGTCGGTTCCAGACATGGTTCGATGCCATCGAGCGTCGTTTCTGACGCTATGTCGAGTCCGGCCCACTGAGTTGCCTTTGGGCAATTCGGTTTCAAGCCTCTTATACCAGTGAGCCTATGAAATCACCTTCATGATCCATGGATAGGCGCAGAGGGTTCGCATACGATCCGGTTCTGCGATGAGGTCGATCCATGCTTGGCAACAGGCGTCGATGATGGCCTCGGTGTCGTCGAGGACGCGGAGCGATAGGAAGCGTTCGCGTAGGTAGAGCCAAACCCGCTCGACGGGGTTGAGTTCGGGACTGTAAGGCGGCAACAGCGCCAAGGTGACGTTGTCGGGGACGGTGAGGGCGCGCTCGTCGTGCCAACCGGCGCCGTCGCACATCATGACGGCGTGCGCATCCTGGTCCAGGGTATCGGCGAAGTGTGCGAGAAACAGGTCCATGACCTTGGCGTTGACGCTCGGCATCACCAGGGTGACGTCGTCGCCGGTGTCCGGGCGCACGGCGGAGAAGATGTAGGCCCACTGGTAGCCGATTTGACGCGTCCCGGGGGCACGCTCGCCCCTGCGCCACCACCGGTGACACACCCGGCCCTTGTTGCCGACGCGCGCTTCATCCTGAAACCACAGCTGTAGGCGCTTGTCGGGATGCGCCGCGGCGGTCGCCTTCAGGATGTCGCGAAGCCCCCTTTTTTGAAGCGCTCCTGCGCTTCGGCGTCCCTTCGCGGGTGGCTCGGGCGCGCCTTCTGGCGGGAAAATCCCATCCGCCGTAGAACCCGGGTCATGCTCGAGGGGTGGTAGGTCTTGGCGAAGCGCTCCTCCAGCCAGCGGCACAGATCGGCCCGGGTCCAGGCGCAAACCCCGTCGCGCTCAGGCTCCGGCCCGGCGATGATGACCGCCGCCAGCGCCGCTTCCTCGTCTGCCGTCAGCCGCCGCGGCGAGTAGCCCTTTGGACGGTCGTGAAGCCCCTCCAATCCCTTTGCATTGTAACGAACAACCGCGTCGCGAAGCGTTTGGCGATCCATCCCCGCAAGCCGCGCGGCATCAGCCCGGGGCATCTCCTCCAAAGCATTCGCGATCCCATAGGCCCGCGCCGCCGCTCGACCGTACGATTCCACGCGAGCCCAGCGCCGAAGCTCCAAAGGCGTCAAATCATCCCGTATCTTGAGTGCTGATCCCATGACATCCCCCACATCTGGTGGGAGACCATAGAATCACAATCCGCCATCATCCGCCATCAATGAATATCCCGAGAGTCAATTCAGGCGCTCACTGGTATTATACTGCCGCGTGGCCCGGCGGAGATGTCCCGGTCGATGTTGAAAAGTTGAGGTAGGTGTCGCTCTCCTGGAGCCGTTAGGCTCCGGGTGCTGCAAACCCAAGAGGGAGAACGACACCATGGGAAAGAATATCCGTAGTTCCAGTAGCCCGAAAGCCCTTGCCACCTCGTTTCCTATGCCGCCGCTGGCAGACGCGATGGACGCAGTCCGTCTCAGCGTGGATCGGTTCTGTCTCCTGGCCGGGGTCGAGGCCTTGGCCGAGATGATGGAGGAGGACGCCACGACCGTGTGCGGGGCCCGACATCGTCGCCATGGGAACCGTCGGGGTTATCGCTGGGGCCATACGCAGAGCGAGATCGGCTACCACGGCGGCCGCGTGAAAGTGCAGCGGCCACGGGTTCGCGACCATGCTGGCAAGGAGGTGGGTTTGGAGAGCTGGCAGGTGCTGCGCGATGGCAACCTGCTGCTCGAGTGGGCGCTCAACCTGATGGTCCTGAACGTGTCGACCCGCAAGTACCACCGCGCGGTCCGTCTGCCCGAGGGCGACCTGGCGAAAGCGCGTGGCGACGGCACCTCGAAGTCGGCCGTTTCCCGGCGCTTTGTGGCGCTGTCGCGCAAGAAGATGAAGGCCTGGCTCGCCTCGGACCTCTCGGAGCTCGACCTGCGGGTCATCCAGATCGACGGTCTGCATGTCGGCGACCATGTCTTGGTGGCGGCGATCGGCGTCGATGGCAACGGCGACAAGCATGTCCTGGCCGTGGTCGAGGGGGCGACGGAGAACACTGTCGTCGTCCAGGCCTTGCTCGACAATCTCCTCGCCAGGGGGCTCGATCCGACGCTGCCCCGGCTGTTCATCGTCGATGGCGCGAAGGCGCTCAGCAAAGCGATCCGCAACACCTTCGGTGTGGCCGCCGCCATCCAGCGCTGCCAGGTCCACAAGGGCCGTAACATCATCGAGCGCCTGCCCCTGCATTTGCATGCGAGCGTCAAGAAGGCGCTCCGTCAGGCCTGGGACCAGGACGACGCAGACAAGGCCGAACGGCTGCTGCGCAACCTGGCCCGGCGTCTGGAGCATGAGGAACCGGGCGTCTCGGGCAGCATCCTGGAGGGGCTGGACGAGATCCTCACCGTCATCCGCCTCGGCCTGCCGCACGAACTCCGGCGCTCGCTTGCCTGCACCAACATCATCGAGAACGCGCTCGGCACGGTGCGTCAGGTCACCCGCAACGTCAAACGCTGGAGGAACGCCGAGATGGCGCTCAGATGGACCGCCGCCGGCTTGCTGGAGGCCCAGAAGACCTTCCGTCGCCTCAAGGCCTATCGTCAGCTGCCCATACTCCGAAACGCTCTCCAGGAGCACTTGAGAAAGGCTCACGCCGACAGTGCCATTGAAACCATCATGAAGGCAGCATAGCATCATCAACCAGCGATGTCTGCCCCACGAATTTCAACAGAGATAGGGACATCGCCTGGCCCGGCTGGTACAACTGATTGCCACTGTTACACGCCAGTTTGCCGTTTCCCTTTTCACGTCGTTCTACTTGAACCGATGTGCTGGATGTATTCTACCGCCAAACCAAGTTAATCGCCGCCGGCGCCGACAAGGGAAATTTACAGGCATTGCCTGATGTTCACCGTAGTCACCCCCACGACGAGTCTTAGCCTCGACGATCATTTCATAAAGCGTCCTGCGGCGACATTCTTTGTCACGGTCGAGGGCGGCGGCATGGCCGAACACGGGATCCTTACCGGCGATACCCTGATCGTCGACCGTTCGCGCACGCCGGGCGCTGGCTCCATCGTCATCGCGGTAATCGAGGGCGAGTTGACCGCCCGTCCGTTCACCGCCCTTGATGGCGAGGAGGCCCACGTCTGGGGCGTCGTTGCCGGTGTGGTGCGGAGCCTGCCATGAGCATCTACGGACTGGCCGACTGCAACAACTTCTTCGTCTCCTGCGAAAGGGTCTTCCGTCCCGCGCTCGAGGGCCGTCCCGCCGTGGTCCTGTCATCGAACGACGGCTGCATCGTCGCGCGCAGCGACGAGGCGAAGGCGCTCGGCGTCAAGATGGCCCAGCCGGCGTTCCAGGCGAAAGACCTCATCGAGCGGCACAGCATTGCCGTCATCAGCGGCAACCTCCAGTTCTATACCGACATGAGCAACCGAGTGATGCAGGTCTTCGGGGAACTGGTCCCGGCGGTAGAGAAATACTCGATCGACGAATGTTTTCTCGATCTCGCGGGAATACCGCAAGACCTCACGGCATTCTGCCAGGACCTGAAACGCACCGTGCGGCAATGGACCGGGCTGCCGATCAGCATCGGCATCGCCGAGACCAAGACCCTTGCCAAGATCGCCAACCGTCTCGCGAAGACCTCTGCCAAAACGGACGGCGTTCTCGATCTCACCGGTGAACGCTGGCGCGACAGGGCGCTGGCGTCAACTGAAGTCGGCGATGTCTGGGGCATCGGCAGGCAGTACGCCAAGAAACTCAACCGTAACGGTGTCATGACGGCCCTCGATCTGACGAGCCGTCCCGATGGCTGGATCCGCAAGGAGATGGGCGTCGGCGGGCTGAAGACGGTGCGGGAATTGCGCGGAGAGGACTGTATAGGCTTCGATGACATGCCCCAGCCCAAGCAGACGACGATGGTCTCGCGATCCTTCGGCACGGAAGTGCGCGACTACGACAAGTTGTCCAATGCGATCACCATGTTCGCGACCGATGCGGCGCGCTCCATTCGCACGGCCAATCTCGTCGCCTCGTCGACGAGCGTGTTCATCGAGACCAACCGTTTCGGCAAGAGCCCGCACCATGCTCCGTCCCGCTCGGAGGCGCTGTCGCCCGCGACCAATAACACGAAGCATATCGTGCGAGCCGCGCTGGCCGCTCTGAAGCACATCTACCGCGAGGGGCTGGCGTACAAGCGCGCCGGGGTGATGCTGCTCGACCTCGTAGAAGCCGGCCGGGCGCCAATCTCGCTATTCGATACGCAGGATCCAAGGGACGACAAGCTGATCGAAGCGTTCGACGCCATCAACGACCGGCTGGGGCCGGGAGCGATCCAATTCGGCCCCGCGGCGCAGGGCGCGGCCTGGCGATCGAGCAGCGCCTTCCGCTCGCCCTTCTACACAACCCGTTGGGAAGACATCCCGAAGGTTAAAACCTGAGCACCGACAGACCCGGGCGTCGATCCTGGGCCGGCCCACAAGCGTGGACATTACCCAACAGGCGCGCAGCCTCCGCCAGATCCTGACGCGCCGGCGAGAGAATGAGAATGGGCCCTTTCGGGCGGCGGGAAAGAGCGCGAGAGAACAGCTTTCGCTGCCCCGCCGGACGATCGCTGTAGTCGCGGTGCAGTTTCTGGCCGGCTGCATGACCGGCAATCATGGGTGAAGCGGATGGCCGACGCGGGGGCTCCACGGATTCGCCGGAGGCGTGCTCTGATCCACGGCCGACAGCGGCAAGCTCGGGATCGCGGCCTCGGTGGCGGGAACCATGGCGGGGTTGTTTCCCGGCAGCGGGATCGGCGCCTCGCTCGACAAGCTGTATGCGGCCCGCACGCGGCAAGCAGCGCTGGAGATCCGTCCAAGCGGGGCCTGGCACAATCCCAATACTGGCAACGCGGGGGTGATTACGCCGACGCGCACCTAAAGATCGACCGCCGACGGCATCAACTGTCGGGAATATCAGCCCACCGTGACCATCGACAGACGCCCCGAGCAAGCCCACGGCAGCGTCTGCCGTCAGCCCGACGCCGCGTGGCGGGTATCGAACCAGCACCGCGCCTGCCCATGGCGGCCTGCCCGGCGCAGTATCGGCGGCGATGGCTTCAACTGTCTTTGCACGGTCCAGCCGTTCCGGCCCCATCCGGTTCCGTCACGCCGCCGAGAGCGAGAGCTTGAGCCAAAGGCGGGCGAGGGCGGATGCCGAAGAGGGTGTCCCCGCCCGGCGGAACCTGTCAACGACTTTGAGACAGTGACGATTACGATTTACTGAGCAGTTTCTCCTGTTGTGGGTGTCACAGGTGGGTTGATCCAGACGGCTTGGGGAAGGGGATCCGGTTGTGGGATCCCTCGAACGAAGCGTTCGGGATGACGGGTCCAGGCGGCTTGAAGGGTCCGCCCGCGCTGCTCCAGCACGCTCTGGGTTCGATTGTGATGCACGTCGTCCGGGGTGAGCATGGCGATCCCGCCATGGCGATGTTCGGTGTTGTACCAAGGGAAGAACGTTCGGCAGAAGGCGATCGCGGCGGTGATGTCGTGGAAGCGGCCAGGGAAGCCGGGGTGGTACTTCAGGGTCTTGAACTGCGCCTCGGAGAAGGGGTTGTCGTCGGACACCTGAGGGCGGCTCAGTGAACGGGTCACGCCGAGGTCGGCGAGCAGTTGTGCGGTGCACTTGCTCGTCATCGGCGCGCCGCGGTCGGAGTGCAGGGTGAGCACCTGGGGCTGGACGCCCTGTTTATGGCAGGTCTCTTCGATGAGACGACCGGCCAGCGCCGAGTTCTCCCGGTCTGCGACCATCCAGCCGACCGCGTAGCGGCTGAAGATGTCGAGCACGACGTAGAGGTAGAAGTACGTCCACTTGGTCGGCCCCAACAGCTTGGTGATGTCCCAGGACCAGGTCTGGTTCGGCGCCGTGGCCACCAGCTCGGGCTTGGTGTACTGGGGATGCTCGCGCTGATTGCGCCGCTCTCGGACCGGCTGATCGGCGGCCAGGATCCGATACATCGTCCGCTCCGAGCACAGGTAATGGCCTTCGTCGAGCAGCGTCGCCACGACCTCCGCCGGCGCACGGTCGACGAAGCGCGGGCCGGCGAGCACATCGAGGATCTGCTCGCGCTCGGCTTCACACAGCGCCCGGGCGGGCGTTGGACGGGGCTGCTGGTGCCCGGGAGTTGACCTCTGACGACGGTAGAAGGTCGCCCGTGACACGCCCAGTGCTTGGCAGGCCGGCGCCACGCCGACCTGCGCCGCAAGCGGTTGGACCGCCATCAAGAGCGCGTTCCGTGTTCGAGGTTCAATCCCAGCAGCCCGGCAACTTTTCCCTGCACGTCCAGGATCGTGTGCGCGGTGTGCAACTCGTGCTCCAGGCGAGCCACTTGCGCCTCGAGCGCGCGCACCTTCGCATCCAGCGGGTTGCGTTCGGCCGGTTTCGCGCCGCGCTTCTTCGCGGCCAACTCCCGCAGCGAGCCCTTGCGCCGCGCCTTGCGCCAAGCCGTCAGATGCGAGCTGTACAACCCCTCGCGGCGAAGCAGGCGGCCCACCTCGCCGGGCTGTGTGCAGCGATCCGCCTCCTCCAGAATCCGCAGCCGATACTCTGCGGTGAACTGGCGCCGCTTCGGCTTGGCCACAACCTCCGGGTCCGGGGTCGGTCTGGCGCGGCCGGCCCTGGGGGCCTCGTCGCTACGCTCCTCGACCCCAAGGGCCGGAACGGAAACCTCATTCAATGTCATCGAGTCTCTCTCTGCGGTCATCGGTTTTCACCTCCACCGCCCTACAGAAATTCCGAAGGTTGCTGGTGTCTCAGTGATGTTGGCAGAGAGGGCGGTTCCGCATTCACGCAATCCCGGAGACCGAAATGCACGACCCCGAAAGCGATATCCGCGACATCCCACTATCTCAACTCGAACTCTCGCCCAGCAACGTGCGCAAGACGCCGGCCGACGCTTCGGCCTTCACCGAGCTCAAGGCCTCGATCGCCGCCCACGGGCTGCTCGAGAACCTGATTACCCGTTCCATGGGACCCGGCCCGGACGGTGCCGCGCGCTACGCGGTGATCGCCGGCGGTCGGCGGTTGGCTGCGATGCAGGCGCTGGCCGCCGAGTGCGCGCTGGACGAGGATCACCCCGTGCCCTGCCGCATGATCGGCGGTATCGTGGCGGCCGAAGAAGTTTCGCTGGCCGAGAACAGTGTCCGCGCCGCCATGCACCCGGCCGATCAGGTCGAGGCGTTCCGCCGCCTTGCCGATGCGGGCAGCACGGCGGCCGCCATCGCGGCGCGCTTCGGGATCTCGGAGCGCACCGTGGAGAAGCGGCTGAGGCTCGGCAACGCTGCACCGGTGCTGCTTGAGGCCTACCGGGCGGGCGAAATCGATCTGGACACATTGATGGCCTTCGCCGTCACCACGGATCAGGCGCGCCAGAGCGTGGTCTGGGAGACGGTGAGCCAGCAGGGCTACCGGCCCGGCGTCTGGCAGATCAAGCGCCTGCTGACCGAGGACCGGGTTCCGGCCACCTCCGCAATCGTGCATTTCGTCGGCCTTGAGGCTTACGAGGCGGCGGGCGGCAGGATCGACCGCGACCTGTTCGCCGAGGAGGACGAGCGAGGGATCTGGTTCGACGATCCTAATCTCTTGAACAAACTCGCCATGGACAGCCTCCAGGCGGCGGCGAGGGAACTGGAGACGCGCTGGAAATGGGCCGAGGCGCGGCTAGACGTGGACTGGAGCGCCACCGCCGCTTTCGGGCGGGTACGCCCGCAACCGGCCGAGCCCACGGACGAAGAGAAGGCCGAGATCGAACGCCTCCGGACCCGTAACGACGAACTCGCCAACATGGACGACGACGGCTGGACCGAAGAATTGGTGGAGGAAGCCGAGGGCAACGAAGAGCGGCTCGACGAGATCGAGGCCATGATCGAGGCCCGCGCGGTCTACCGGCGCGAGGATATCGCCATCGCCGGGTGCATCGCCACCGTCGGCAACGACGGCGAACTCAAACTGATCCAGGGCCTGGTCAGGCCCGAGGACATGCCCGCGCGCGAATCCAACGATGCGAACATGGCCGGACAAGACGATACCGGCGACGGGGAGAGCGCCAGTTCCAGCATCGAGGCTCCCACACTTGCGGCTCCCCTCGCTTCGCTCGGCGATGCGGAAGCCGAGGCGCGCAAGGAAGCGGGCGTCGGCATCGGCCTCGCCGACGACTTGCGGGCCATCCGCACGGCCATCATCAAGAGCCAGCTCGCCTGCGACTTCGAGGCGGCCTTCGATCTCCTGCTGCTCCAGCTTGCCCGGAGCGTGTTCACCACCGGCTACCATGATGACGCACTCGATATCAGGGCGGCCGAGACCCCGGACCGTCCGGCCATGCGGGTCAACGACGATGCGTTCGGCGACATCAATGTCGGTGAGAAGCACCTTGAGATCGACCGTGCCGCGCAAAAGCTCGACTGGGCCGGCCTGCCCGAAGCCGAGGCCTTCGCTGAACTGCGGGCGCTTCCCGAACGGGACAAAAGGACCCTGTTCGCGTCCTGTGTCGCGCGCACGCTGAAGGGTCAACTGGCGTTCGAACCCAAAGCCCGGCCCGAGGTCGAAGCGACCGTGGCCCGGCTCGACATCGATTTCGCCGCCGCTGTCCGAGGCAACCGCGATCAGGTCTGGACCGCCGATCTGCTGTGGTCGCGCTTGCGCAAGGACCGCATCCTCGCCATCGCCCGCGAGACGCTGGGCGAGACCTGGGCGCAAGCCGAGGCCAAGCGGAAGAAGGCCGACATTGCCAAGGCGATGCAGGACGCCTTCGCCCACGGCGGCGATGTGCCCGCCGGGGTCACGGCCGAGGGCCGCGCCGCGGCCATCGCCTGGACGCCGCCGGGCTTCCGCGCCTTCGATACGGGCGCCGTCAACGACAGTGCCTTGGCTGATGACGAGGGGACAACCGCCCCCGAACAGCAACCGTCGAAGATCGATATGCCATCGGTCGACGCACTGGAACACAGCAGCGTCGATCCATCGGGCGCGGATGGGGAGGACCGGCAAGACGACGCTACGGAAGCCGATGCACTACCGGGCGATGATCCTGAACCCACTCCGATGGAGGCGCCGCGTCCCATGAACGTGAGCGTTCCTGGCATCGTCGAGAGCATCGATGCTCCCGCCGTGGCCGAACGCCGCGCCGCGGCAATCGCCTCGGCCATGAACGCGGATGCAACGCTCCCGGTTGCGGCGTCCGCGCCGGAAGTGGCCGGCCCACCCGCCGCCGACGCGAGCGGCCATGGCGTGTCCGTAGAGCGGGAACAGGTCCTGGCCCCGCCGCGCGGCAACGGCCACGACAACGGTGCGGAGTTGCTGGAGATACCGGCATTCCTGCGCCGCGGCTGAACCACCGCGTTCTTCTCTCACGACAACGCCCCGCCGGCTTCAGTCCGGCGGGGCGTCTTTCGTTCCCGTATCGACAACCAGGAGATTCCCAATGTCTACCGTACAGAATGCCGTTACGGCCGAGGCCGGCGATAGTTCCGCCACGATCCGCGCCCGCGTCGGCGACAGCGCCATTGACAAGGTAACCCGGCTGTTTTCGGCTAGCCTTGCCGATATTTTCACCGAGACGCTGCAAAACTCACGCCGTGGCGGTGCCAACCGCGTCGCCGCAACCATCGAGCAGGACGGCGACACCACCCGCGTTACTCTCATCGACGGTGGCGCCGGGATCGCCGATCCTGCGGTCCTGCTGACCTTCGGCGAGAGCGGCTGGAAGGCCGGCATCGCCGAGGCGGAGGATCCCGCCGGGTTCGGGCTTCTCGCTCTCTCGCGCCGGGGCTGCACGCTGCGCTGGCGCCGCCCCGGCGGGGACCCAAGCCCAGGCTACCGCTTGACGCTGGAGCCTGTTCACTTTCTCGGCCGCGATGCGGCCCATGTCGTCCTGGACGACAGCGCCCCCTGGCCCCATGGCACTGCGGTCACCTTCGAAGCGTCCGAGGCGCCTCACTCCGTCCGCGCTTTCCTTGAGTCCGCCGCCCGCCATTATCCATTGCCGGTCACCATCGGCGGAGAGACCGTCGAACGCCGCGCCTTCCTGGACGGCGCGCTCCATGTGGAACCATGGAAGGGCCTCGTGTTCGGCATCTTCAAGGACAGCCATGCGGGCTACCGCATTCCCGACGTCAACTTTCACGGCCTGACCCTGCCGGTGCGCCTGCCGCAGATCGACACGGTGGAAGGCGGCACCTGGTCGGCGCGCGCCGACATCGACTCCTGCCCCGATCTGGAGCTGGTCCTGCCCGCGAGAAAGGAAGCGGTGGAGACCCCGTTTCTGGAAGAGATGCGCGAGGCCGCGGGGCTTGCCGTCTACCGCGCCATGGCCCAGGCCGTTCCGGCCCCGCGGGTTGCCTGGACCGACTGGCACAAGGCGAAAGAGGCCGGGATCGAGATTCCCGAGCCACCGGCCGAGCTACGCCTCTGGCATCCCACCATCGCCGACACCGACTATTGGGACGAGCGGTCCGCCTTCGCAGGCGTAGGCACCGACGCCCTGGTGATGCAGGCCGACCCCGAGCCGCCCGAGGCCCAGGCGCTTCATCGCGGCCTCGGCCTGACCGAGCTTCAGGACGGATCGGAACGAACGCTCCAGTTGTTCGCCCCCGAGCCGCGTTTCGACGGTTATCCCTGGTACGACGCGCTCGCGCGCGTCACCGGCATCAAGACCCTTATTACCGTGGATGGCGCCGTCCGTTCGCTGGATTACTTCACCAACCGGGAAAACGGCGGCGAGCCGGAACGGCCCGAGACCATCGTGATGCACCTGAATGTCCTGCATCCGCTGCCGCCTCAACCGGTCGATGCAACACAAGCGTTGAATCTCTCTGCCGGTGTTTCAAACCCCAAGGTTTTGCGTGGCCGTTCGTTGAGCTGACGCGCCACTTTGTTCAGATGAGCCTGCGAGTATACCGACACGTCGGTGCCTTTGGGGAAGTACTGTCTGAGCAGGCCATTAGTGTTCTCATTGGAACCCCGTTGCCACGGGCTTTGCGGATCACAGAAGTAGACATCGATGTCGGTCGCCAGGCTGAACCGGCGATGGTCCGCGAGTTCCTTGCCCCGGTCCCAGGTCAGGGACTTGTAGAGCTCGGTCGGCAGCTTCCTCGCCTGCCTGATGAGCGCGGATACCACTGTCAGGGTTTCCTTGTTGGCAACCTTTACCAACATCACGTAACGCGTTTGACGTTCGACCAGGGTCGCGATGTAGCTGTTCTTCGATCCCGACAACAGATCACCTTCCCAGTGACCCGGCACCGCCCGATCTTCGACCGAGGCCGGGCGCTCACGGATCGACACCATGTCCGTGATTTGACCCCGGCCAACGCCTTTCCGGCGCGCCTCTTTCGAGCGTCGGATCGTGCGCTTCGACCGAAGATGCTGAAGCAGCTCCTTCTTAAGCACACCGCGGGCTTGAACAAACAAACTGCGATAGATCGTCTCGTGAGACACCTGATAAGACCCAGCGGCATTGTCACGTTAACAGCGTGGCTTCGGCACGGCCGGTGCTTTAGCGTCTCTGGATGTGCAAGATATCCTACCGTCGTCACCGCTTTCCACCGGTCATCATCCAGCATGCCGTCTGGCTCTATTGCCGTTTCACGCTGAGCTATCGGGACGTTGAGGACCTGCTTGCCGAGCGTGGTCTCGACATCTCGTATGAGACAGTTCGAAGATGGGTCTTGAAATTCGGTCGGGCCTATGCGCGGCGGATTCAACGTCGGCGGCCACGACCGACCGAACGCTGGCACCTGGACGAGATGGTCGTCGTAATTCGAGGGAGGCAGTTCTATCTCTGGCGTGCCGTGGACAGTGAGGGCGAAGTCCTGGATTCCCTGGTTCAATCCCGCAGGAACGCTCGGGCGGCAATTCGGCTGATGCGGAAACTCTTGAAGAAGCAGGGCTTCGCGCCGGCGACGATTGTAACCGATAAACTCCGCTCCTACGGCACCGCGATCCGTTTGCTTGCCCTCTCGGCTCAGCATGAGCAAGGCCTGCGAAAGAACAATCGGGCAGAAAATTCACATCAGCCGGTGCGACGACGAGAGCGAAAGATGCAGCGGTTCAAATCGCCCGCGTCCGCGCAGCGGTTCCTCGCCGTCCATGCGACCGTCTACAACCTCTTCAACGTCCAACGCCATCTGGTCTCCCGCCGAACACTCCGCCAATTCCGCGGCGACGCGATGAGACAGTGGGGGCAAGTGACGACCGTTGCATAATCTCCGGCGTCGGCGCCCACAAGCTGGTTACACGGTGGTTAACGTGACAACGCCCTCGGCGCTCTATGACGAGATGCTGGCGGGCTGGCGCAGTCTGGCGCTGCAGGTGACGACCCAGGCCCAGGTGCGGACCGAGGTCGTGTGGTTCAACTTCGCGCCCGACCGGGTGCATTGGGCGAGCTACGCAGGCCGGAACTTCACCGACCGCCAGCGCATCAAGCGTAAGGCGGCCAACTGGGGCCGGCGTTACAAGGCCTTGCCGGCGGGCGAACGCCTCGCGGTGCTGGCCGCCATGATGGCCGTCGATGCCGAGGACCCGTGACGCTGTCGCGCTGGCACGAGGACCTCGCCGCCCATGACGAGGCCTTCGCGTGCCTGCAAGATCTTCTTGACCCCTCATCCTTCGCAACCACAGTCGTCAAGGCCTTCCGGGAATGGGGCCAGGGGCTGTTGCGCCTGGCCACGGCGCTCGTCCGGGAGAATGCCGCGCTCGAGCGGGAGAACGCGACCCTGCGGGACCGCATCGCCGAGCTCGAGCGGAGCGCGGCGCTTGACAGCACCACCAGCAGCAAGCCGCCCGCCAGCGACGGCCTGCGCAAGAAGAGCGGAACCCAGAGGCGCACCCGAAGCCAGCGCGGCAAGTCCGGCAGGCCAAGCGGCGGCCAGCCGGGCCACAAGGGAACGACGCTGGCGCGGACCGAGAGCCCGGACCATGTTGTGGATCATGACCCCTCCGCCTGTTCGGGCTGCGGCGCACCGCTGTCGGACGCCGACCGTCACCGCGCGCCCGTCTGTCGACAGGTCTTCGATGTGCCCGAGCCACGCCCCCTGGAGGTCACCGAACACCGCGCCCATCGCTGCCTCTGCGGCGCCTGCGCCACCGTGACAGGAGCCGTCTTCCCGGACGGCGTGACCGCCCCGGTCCAGTACGGGCCACGCATCACCGCCTGGGTGAGCTACCTGCTGTACGCCCAGTTCGTTCCCGAGAAGCGCTTGGCCGAACTCATGAGCGACCTCTTCGCAGTGTCCATCTCCACAGCCACGATCACCGCCATGGGCCGGCGAACCGCCAGGCGCTTCGAGCCCTTCCTCGCCCATGTCGCAGACGTGATCCGCACAGCGGTCCCGGTCAAGCACCTCGACGAAACCGGCCTGAGGATCGCCGCCCGTACCCGCTGGCTCCACGTGCTGTGCACCCCATTCCTGACCGTCCTGCGCATCGGCGCGGGACGCGGCGATGTCGAAAAGGACCTCGAAGGCATCCTCATCCATGACGATTACGCCGCCTACTTCACCCTCAAGGGCGTGCGCCACGGCGCCTGCAACGCCCATCACCTGCGCGAACTCCAGGCCCTGATCGACATCGAGAAGGAAGACTGGGCAAAGAGCATGCACCGCCTCCTTGAGCGCGCACACAGGGCTACCCGCTTCTCCCGTGAGAACGGCCGCGACGTGCCCGCCTCCCTGGTGGCCCGGATCTCGCGGGCCTGGGCCCGCATCCTCGACCACGCCATCGCCTTCCACGAGGCGCAGCCGCCGCTCCGGACCGGCAAGCGCGGACGAAAGAAACGCCGCATCGGTCATAACCTCGCGCTCCGCCTCCGCAAGCACAAGGAGGGATGCCTGCGATTCCTCACCGACCCGCGCACGCCGTTTACGAACAATGAGGCCGAACGTGACCTCCGAATGGCCAAGCTGCGCCAGAAGATCTCCGGTGGCTTCCGCTCCGAGAGGGGTGCCTACAACTTCGCCAGAATGCGTGCCGTCATCGCCACCGCCCGAAAGCAAGGCTGGAACGTCCTCCAGACCCTGGTGCATCCCGATCCGATGCAACTAATACCAACGGCGCAAAATTCTGACTCGCAAGGGATTCCCTTTTTGGGCTGGATGTGATTCAAGGCTGGCGAAGGAGATTCGCCATGTCAGTATGCATTGCTCTTCGGGACGACTACGACAGCATTGAGCTCCGGTGTTTGGCCAAGCACAGTCGCGATCCCCGCCAAGTTCGCCGGCTTTTGGCCTTGGCGGCGGTTTACGACGGCATGAGCCGAGCGGAAGCCGCTAAGGTCGGCGGCATGGATCGCCAGACGCTGAGAGACTGGGCGCACCGCTTCAACGATGAAGGGGCAGACGGCTTGAAGAACCGTCCCGGTGCGGGCCGCCCCCGGCTCTTGACCGACGAGCAGATGGGCGAACTGTCGGTGATCGTCGAAACGGGCCCCGATCCAGAGATTGACGGTGTGGTTCGCTGGCGGCGGGTTGACCTGAAACGGGTGATCGAAGAACGCTTTGGCGTGATCTATAGCGAGCGGGCGATCTCCGACCTTCTCGTCGCGCTGTCCTTCTCCCACATCAGCGCCCGGCCGCAGCACCCCAAGCAGGACCAGCGGGTGATCGAGGCGTTCAAAAAAACTTCCCCCGCACGCTCGCTGCCCACCTAGCCGGTCTGCCCAAGACCAAGCGGGTCGAGATCTGGTTCCAAGACGAGGCCAGGCTGGGACAGAAGAACGGGCGTGTGCGCATTTGGGCGAAGAAGGGAACAAGGCCACGCCTGCCCGCCGATCAGCGCTACACGAACGCCTACCTCTTTGGCGCAATCTGTCCCATGGGAGCCAAGGGTGCCGCTCTCATGCTCCCCTTCGCCAACACAGCCGCCATGCAGATGCATCTCGACGAGATCAGCTGCAACGTCGCCGCCAAGGCCCATGGCGTCGTCCTGATGGACCGCGCCGGGTGGCACAGCACCGACCAGCTCAAGGTCCCCAAGAACCTCACCATCATCCTGCTGCCATCGCGCTCGCCCGAGCTGAACCCGGTCGAGAACATCTGGCAATACCTCCGCCAGAATTGGCTCTCTAACCGCGTCTTCGAAGATTACGACGCCATCATCGAGGCCGGTTGCCAAGCCTGGAACAAACTAATCGACCAGCCCGAGACGATCATGTCCATCGGAATGAGAGATTGGGCGATTTCAGGTCAATAATTAGTGCCGTTGGTATAATCCCCCAACTGCGCCTCTGAGAACACCGGCACCGCTACCAGCCCGGACCGCCACGATCCCTCACATACAAACGCTCGGGCCAATCAGACCTGGGTAGTTACGTTCGATCAAGAGTATGTCGCCAGCATCGAGATCCAAGGATGCCGTGAGGATCGCGTTTGCAGAGTGTGCATTGCCGCTGCTGGTGTCGAAGGTGGAACAGCCCTTTAGGCGGGCCGCCGGGGCGATTCCCGTTACGCCGATGCCATTCTGTTCCGCACAGATTTCACCGATCACGGCGGTGCCGTGGTTGCGCCAATCAGCACGAGTTTGGCCGTCCAGGAGCCGTCGGTCGTGTTGATCAGGACCTCGTGGTCAAAGCGCCAATCTCCCTCCACGTCGACGACCTTCACGCCGTCACCGCGCCCGCCGGCGATCGTCCACCCATGTCGGGCATCAACCCCTGCAGGCGCCGGGTCGAGGTAGCCCTGAAGATGCTGCAGATCGGGCGAAGCCGGATTGGGAACGTGAGCCATGGGCTTCAAGCCGCGCTGCAGTTCGCCGATATCGACCTCGTCATATGCTGGCGCCACGGGCAGCTCCGCTGCTGGCTTCACATATGCTCCGGCGACCTCAGGGAGCTCGATCATCCTGCGCGCCAGTTCCTCCATGCGCGTCTCCTGCGCATCAATGAAATAGAACGAACGCAACGGCGAATCGGGTTTTACACCAAGTCCCGCGGTCGCCGAAGCGGGTGTTGCCAGAGCACTTTCGGCCAGATGTGCTTGGACCAGGGGCACCATGCTCAACGACTCTGAGGTAAGGAAAGTATGCAACTGACCTGTCTCGGACGGCATCGGCGATCCGGTCTCGGCTGCTTCAGCTACTTCGTGGAGACGAACCACAAACTCTTTCGCGTTCGCACGACTATCCATCTTAGCCCCCCCTTATTACTATGGTTGAAAATGCTATTGATATAACGACTGATACCAGTGAGCGCCTGAATTGACTCTCGGGATATTCATTGATGGCGGATGATGGCGGATTGTGATTCTATGGTCTCCCACCAGATGTGGGGGATGTCATGGGATCAGCACTCAAGATACGGGATGATTTGACGCCTTTGGAGCTTCGGCGCTGGGCTCGCGTGGAATCGTACGGTCGAGCGGCGGCGCGGGCCTATGGGATCGCGAATGCTTTGGAGGAGATGCCCCGGGCTGATGCCGCGCGGCTTGCGGGGATGGATCGCCAAACGCTTCGCGACGCGGTTGTTCGTTACAATGCAAAGGGATTGGAGGGGCTTCACGACCGTCCAAAGGGCTACTCGCCGCGGCGGCTGACGGCAGACGAGGAAGCGGCGCTGGCGGCGGTCATCATCGCCGGGCCGGAGCCTGAGCGCGACGGGGTTTGCGCCTGGACCCGGGCCGATCTGTGCCGCTGGCTGGAGGAGCGCTTCGCCAAGACCTACCACCCCTCGAGCATGACCCGGGTTCTACGGCGGATGGGATTTTCCCGCCAGAAGGCGCGCCCGAGCCACCCGCGAAGGGACGCCGAAGCGCAGGAGCGCTTCAAAAAAGGGGGCTTCGCGACATCCTGAAGGCGACCGCCGCGGCGCATCCCGACAAGCGCCTACAGCTGTGGTTTCAGGATGAAGCGCGCGTCGGCAACAAGGGCCGGGTGTGTCACCGGTGGTGGCGCAGGGGCGAGCGTGCCCCCGGGACGCGTCAAATCGGCTACCAGTGGGCCTACATCTTCTCCGCCGTGCGCCCGGACACCGGCGACGACGTCACCCTGGTGATGCCGAGCGTCAACGCCAAGGTCATGGACCTGTTTCTCGCACACTTCGCCGATACCCTGGACCAGGATGCGCACGCCGTCATGATGTGCGACGGCGCCGGTTGGCACGACGAGCGCGCCCTCACCGTCCCCGACAACGTCACCTTGGCGCTGTTGCCGCCTTACAGTCCCGAACTCAACCCCGTCGAGCGGGTTTGGCTCTACCTACGCGAACGCTTCCTATCGCTCCGCGTCCTCGACGACACCGAGGCCATCATCGACGCCTGTTGCCAAGCATGGATCGACCTCATCGCAGAACCGGATCGTATGCGAACCCTCTGCGCCTATCCATGGATCATGAAGGTGATTTCATAGGCTCACTGGTATAATACCAGTGAGCGCCTGAATTGACTCTCGGGATATTCATTGATGGCGGATGATGGCGGATTGTGATTCTATGGTCTCCCACCAGATGTGGGGGATGTCATGGGATCAGCACTCAAGATACGGGATGATTTGACGCCTTTGGAGCTTCGGCGCTGGGCTCGCGTGGAATCGTACGGTCGAGCGGCGGCGCGGGCCTATGGGATCGCGAATGCTTTGGAGGAGATGCCCCGGGCTGATGCCGCGCGGCTTGCGGGGATGGATCGCCAAACGCTTCGCGACGCGGTTGTTCGTTACAATGCAAAGGGATTGGAGGGGCTTCACGACCGTCCAAAGGGCTACTCGCCGCGGCGGCTGACGGCAGACGAGGAAGCGGCGCTGGCGGCGGTCATCATCGCCGGGCCGGAGCCTGAGCGCGACGGGGTTTGCGCCTGGACCCGGGCCGATCTGTGCCGCTGGCTGGAGGAGCGCTTCGCCAAGACCTACCACCCCTCGAGCATGACCCGGGTTCTACGGCGGATGGGATTTTCCCGCCAGAAGGCGCGCCCGAGCCACCCGCGAAGGGACGCCGAAGCGCAGGAGCGCTTCAAAAAAGGGGGCTTCGCGACATCCTGAAGGCGACCGCCGCGGCGCATCCCGACAAGCGCCTACAGCTGTGGTTTCAGGATGAAGCGCGCGTCGGCAACAAGGGCCGGGTGTGTCACCGGTGGTGGCGCAGGGGCGAGCGTGCCCCCGGGACGCGTCAAATCGGCTACCAGTGGGCCTACATCTTCTCCGCCGTGCGCCCGGACACCGGCGACGACGTCACCCTGGTGATGCCGAGCGTCAACGCCAAGGTCATGGACCTGTTTCTCGAACACTTCGCCGATATTGTCAATGGCGGAGCAAAAAGGGACCACCTCGGCGGTGTAAGAAGGGACCGCTTGGCGGCTGCGGGCTTGTCCCCGTAGTCCACGGGAGGGCCCCGCGCGCGACGCGGCGTGCCCTCAACAGGCTGACGCGGCGGCGCGCGCGGGAGGGACCTGTGGGCCCACGGGGTCAAGCGTGGGCTGGGTGGTCGGTTCAGTTAGCAGTCGGGGTTTGACGCCTGCGGCTCTGGTTGAGCCTGTAGCTGTCACCGTTCATCTCGAGGATGTTGACGTGGTGGGTGAGGCGATCGAGGAGCGCGCCGGTGAGGCGCTCGGAGCCGAACACCTCGGTCCATTCGTCGAAGGGCAGATTGGTGGTGACCAGGGTCGAGCCCCGCTCGTAGCGTTGGCTGAACACCTCGAACAACAGCTCGGCGCCGGTCTTCGACAGCGGCACGAAGCCGAGTTCGTCGACGATCAGAAGCTTGTAGGTGGCGAGCTTCTTCTGGAACCTCAGCAGCTGCTTGTCATCGCGGGCCTCGATGAGTTCGTGGACCAGCGCGGCGGCGGTGATGAAGCCGACCGAGAGGCCCTTCTGGCAGGCCGCCAGGCCGAGACCGAGGGCGATGTGGGTCTTGCCGGTCCCACTGTTGCCGAGCGCGATGAGGTTCTCGCGGCGCTCGATGTACTCGCAGCGGGCCAGCTCCAGGACCAGCGCCTTGTTGAGCGAGGGGATGACCTTGAAGTCGAAGCTGTCGAGGCTCTTGACCACGGGGAAGCGCGCCGCCTTGATGCGCCGCTCGACCATGCGGCGCTCGCGGTCGATCAGCTCGAGCTCGGCGAGTCTCAACAGGTAGCGGACGTGATCGACGCCTTCCGAGGCGCACTGCCGGGCGATCTTGTCGTACTCGCGCAGGAAGGTCGGCAGCTTCAGCGTCTTGAGGTGGTGGGCGAGCAGCACTTGCGGTGTGTCGGTCATGCGCCGAGCCCCGACAGCAGGCTCATGTACGACTTGGCGGACGTCATCGCGACCCGGGCGCGCGGCAGATACGGATAGACGTCGAGGTTGAGCCTGGGCGGCCGCCGCTCGATGCGGCACAGTACCAGGTGCTTCACCGCATCAAAGCCGATTGCGCCGAGCCGCAGGGCGTCGCCGACCGCACCCTCGACCTCCTCGAGCCGGAAGGTCTCCAGTAGACGGAGCACCTGGACGTACTCGCGCTTGCCTGCCTTGCCCATACGAGCTTCGAGGAGCCGCCGCAGAGTGATGAAGGCCTCGGGCAGGTCCCAGCCCGCCAATGGCGCGGCCTGGTCGAGGGCGCCGATCTTCTGCTCGATCAAGGGCAGGTAATGCAGCGGGTCGAAGATCAGGTCCTCGCTGTCGTAGGACCGGCGGTGCCGGGCGATCACCTCGGCCCCGCAGCTGATCACCACCTCATCGACGTAGCCCCGGATGAGCACCTCACGGTGGCCGTAGGCCACGGGCACGGAATAGTCGTTGCTGCGGTAACGCACCAGCGACAGCGAACTCGCCCGTCCAGGGCGCTTATCGCAGGCATCATAGGGAGCAGGCGGCAATGGCAAGAGAACTTGACGATCCCGCTCGAGACGCTCGCCGATGGTCTCCTTATATGAGGCGTTTGCTGTCAAGGTGGATTTAATCTACGCCACATGATCGTCTCTTCCATTGGTTATGGCTTTGTATCCAGGGCGGGTCTTGCGATGAGTTCCGTGTTTCGTGCGAGTGATCGCATCACCTTATATCCGGCAGCTCCGATCCGGCTTGCCACAATGCTGTATACATGGACCATCACAGGACGGGGATGGGACTAATCTTGTGGACGGCACCTTCGCCAAGGAGACATGCAGTCACACATCCAACCTGCCAACAAGCGTTCCCATCGGGGAATGAAGCCCGTTAGAACGCTGAGCTGATCCGCAGTCCTATTTGACGACAGCACCCACCGGGATCAGCCCGGTTTCCAGATACCGCCAAAGCGCGATCGCCAGTTTGCGGGCCAGGGCGACGATCATGACGCGCCTGATGCGCCCCTTCTGACCTTGGGTGCGGTCATGGAACCACTGGGTCAGAGCGCTATCGGGTTGATGGCGGACCCAAAGCCATGCGGCTTCGATCATGGCAACCCGTGCCAGCCGATTGCCCGCCTTGGAGATGCCTTGGCTGCGGCGCCCGTCGCCGCTGTCATAGGCACTGGGCGTGATCCCGATATAGCTTGCCACCTGTCGGCGATTGGCGAACTGGCGATAATAGACTTCCCGTGCGAGCGTCGTGGATAAGGCCGGGCCGAGGCCCTTTAAGCGCAGCAGCTGGTGACGCTTGCTTTCCGTGGCCACACACGGTGTCGGCGCTTGATCACGCTCACGCTCGACCTCGACGATCTGCGCTTGGACCTGGGCCAGTCTCGCGATCTCCCGCGCGATCTCGCGGCCGAGACGGTCCGGCAGGGGTCGGCCGTCTCCGGTGACCAGCGCCGCCGGTGTCAAGGTCTTGTAGCGCGCCTTGACATTGATGCCGCGAATGCCCTGACCGAATAGCAGACCCTTGATCCGGTTGATGTGGGCGGTTCGCTCGCGGACCAATCGGTCACGTTCCCGATGAGAGCGGCGAAGGTCCTCCTCCGCGACGCTCGGAATCACCACCATGGAGCAGACATGACGCTCGCCGCGGCACCAGGCGATCAGCGTATGAAGAATATTCTCGACATCGATGCGGTCGGTCTTCACCCGCCGCGCCCGGCGGTTGACCCGCAAGCTGGCCGGCTCCATGACCAGACACTCGATGCCGCGCTGCTCGAGGAACCGCGCCAACCAGAAGCCGTCGTAGCCGGCCTCGTAGCACAGCGTTATCGTCGGCGTTCGACCCGTCACCTTGACCACCCGGTCCCGCGCCGCGTCCAGCTTGGCCATCAGTCCTTCAGCGTCGCCGCCCTTGATCGGATGCAAGCTCGGATTGCCCCGCCCCGGAGCCTGGATCGCCAAAAGCCAGCTGTTCTTGCTCAACTCCAGTGCCGCATAAATAGCGTGTTCATTGGAGGTCGATACCGGAAACTGTGCCATCGTGTCGCTCCTTCTGATCGAGGTTGAAATAATCGAAGGAGCTTGAGGCTGCGTCCTTCAGCCTCATAGCATCTTGTGGCCCCGCAGCCGCGCCGCCTGGCGCCGGCGGCACTGTTCGGCGAGAGCATCGTTGAGGGCCGCGAAGCTCTCGGCACGCGGGACGGGGACCAGGAAGTTCCGCCGGATGAAGCCGACCAGTCCCTCGACCTTGCCCTTGTCGTTGCCCTTGCCCGGCCGGCCGAACCTGTCCTCGAACAGATAGTGGGACTGAAGCTCCGTGAAGACGCGCGTTCGCTGCCGCTTCCCATCGCCCAGGATCCGGGCAACCGCCAGCTTGGTGTTGTCGTACAGGATGGATCGGGGGACGCCGCCGAAGAAGGCAAACGCCGCGTTGTGGCCATCGCAGAATGCTTCGGTCGTCTCCGCCGGATAGGCCGCAACAAAGCAACCATCACTGTGGGGAAGGTCGAAGGCAAGGAAGTGGATCTTCCGTAACGCGCCGCCGATCACCGCCATCGCTTCGCCGAAGTCCGCCTGGGCGTGACCGGGGGAATGGGAGAGTGGCACGAACACCTCACGCGACCGAAGCCCCTGCTCACGAACGTAGTCCTTCACGATGGTGTAGCCGCCCGTGAAACCGTACTCGTCCCGGAGGCGGTCGAAGATGCGCTTCGCAGTGTGCCGTTGCTTGCGGTGGCTGGTCCGATCGTCTTCCAAGATCCGATCGATGATTCCCGTGAACGGACCCAGCTTTGGCCGCCTCGGCGGCGCGCTTCGGCGATACCCTGGCGGCACCGAGAACGACAGCATCTTACGGACCGTCTTGCGGTCTACACCAAACACCCGCGAGGCCTCGCGGGTGCTCATCCCCTCGACATGACACGCCCGCCGAACCCGTGCGTACAACTCCACCCGATACATCCCCCCCGCCTTCCAGTCAGAGCAACCCTGACAGAAGGCTATACGCGGTCCCATTTTGGTCCGCCGCAGCCGGATCGACCGGCCGCTTCAGTGGGGGATTATTGCTCTGCCCTTCTCAAGCATGCGGAACGTCCTGCCATCGTGTGTGCGGGCCATGACGAAGTCATAGGCCCAGACATGGTTCGGCCAGCTCGGTCGCAGACGGATGCAGGACCCGTCGTTGAGCCACAGTCGGCCTCTCTTGGGTTGCTTTACAGGCACCTTCAGCCCCTCCCGTCGCCAGATGCGTTCGACCCGCTTGTGGTTCACGTGCCAACCATCTCCGCGGAGCAGCGCCGTGACCCGGCGATAGCCGTAGCGGCCATACTCACTGGCTAGCCGCACGATCGCCTCGGTGAGCGCCGCCTCATCGTCAGCCCCGACACGTCGATAGCGTTGCGTCGAGCGTGGCTGTCCGATGACCTGGCACACCCGGCGCTCGGGTAATCCATATCGTGTGCAGACATGCACAACACAGCGCCGGCGACGCTCGGGGCTTAGAAGTTTCCCTCGGCGGCTTCCTTCAGGATCAGTTTATCCAGCGTCAGATCGGCGACGGCTCGCCTGAGATGTGTGTTCTCCCGCTCGAGCTCCTTGAAGCGTCGGGCCTGCCCAACCTTCAGGCCGCCGTACTCCTTGCGCCACCGATAGTACGTCTGCTCGGCGATGCCCAAGGTCCGGCACACTTCGGGCACCGTGTGACCGCTCGCCAGGCCGACTTCAGCCTCACGCAGCTTGCTGATGATCTGTTCCGCGGTATGTCGCTTCCGTGGCATCTTGACCTCCTCTCCAACGGCCCAAGACTAACATTCCGCCTGGGCCAGGTTTTGGGGGGCAGGTCAATCCCAGAGGACATGCTCACGGTCCCGGGGTTCGAGGGCGTCGACGGTTCGTTTGGTGATCTTGGCCATGGCACACTCCGTTTCTCGTTGCCTTATGGGAACCGCATGGGTACCCACAGGATGCAAACCGGAGTGTATTATAGTCGGCGACTGGCGGGTCGAAAAGACCCTAACACCATGTAATATCGCATCTATCGTATGACATGTACCGACTAGTCACGACATCCCATGATGATTGCCGATCACCAGCCGTTCTACTGCCAGACTGAAGCCTACCGGCGCGAGGGGATCGATCTCGACCGCACCATGCTGGGCAACTGGGCCGGGCGCGGGGTGCAGTTCCTGGCTCCCGGTCATCGACCGGATGATCGACCACCTCAAGGCGTCCGACTGCCTGTTCATGGACGAGGCCACGGTACCGGTGCTGGCGCCGGGGACCGGGCAGACCCGTCTCGACTATCTGTGGGCGATCGCCCGCGATCAGCGCGGCCATGGCGGTCCCGACCCGCCGATCGTGGAGTTCCACCACTCGCGCAATCGCAGCGCCAAGGTCGCCCTGGAACTGATGCGCGACTATGCCGGCGGCGACCCGCTGCATGTCGATGGCTACACAGTGTACGACGCGCTCGGCGATCCGGGACGGGTCTCCAACCCATGGGATCTCGCATACTGTTGGGTCCACTGGCGGAGACGGTTTGTGGAGTTCCAGCGCGGCACGGCGTCGCCCGTGTGCGAGGAGATACTCGGACGCATCGCGGCGCTGTCCCGGATAGAGGCCATGGTGCGCGGCCATCCACCGGAGCACCGGCTTAGGGTCCGACAGGAACTCTCGACGCCGATCGTCGAGGCCCTGCGGCCCTGGGTCGAAGCCCAGCTTGGGCGCCTGTCGAGCGCATCCGAGCTCGCCAGGCATATCCGATACGCCCTCAAGCGCTACTAGAACGGCCTGAGCCGGCTCCTCCATGACCGGCGTATCGAGATGGACACCATTCCTGTCGGGAACCTCATCCGCCTGGTGAAGCTCACAAAGGAAAACGCACTCTTCGCCGACAGTGACGACGGCGCCAAAACCTGGGCGCGATGCGCCAGCCTGATCGGCACCTGCAAGCTCAACGGCGTCAACCCGCAGGCCTACCTGACCGACACCCTGAGCCGGATCGTCGACATGCACTCCATGTCATTCCTCAACGATCTAATGCCCTGGAACTTCACCCCGGCAATCCCGACCGTCACTCGTCAAGAAGGTTAACGGCGCGGCGCTTACGTTTGAACCGGTAGCTGTCGTTTCCGGTCTCGACGATGTGGCAATGGTGGGTTAGGCGATCGAGGAGAGCGGTTGTCATTTTCTCGTCGCTAAAGACCGTCGGCCATTCGGCCTGGCTTTACGCCGTTGGCGCCATGTCGACGAGTTCATCCATGTGTTGACTGGGGGTTGACACAATTATTAAACCACAGACGTGGAAATTCATATATCTATAACTAATTGATATTACACATATGTTTTATACAAGATTCAGATTCTTAAATATGTCGATCATATTATTCGTGATGCCAGAGCCAGGGAAGGCGACGAGGCCCTTCGGCAGGAAGTTCAGCAGGACGTCGTTACGCCGGAAGGGCGCGGCCTTGCCGTCTCTATCCCAGTTCGGCTTGCAGACGACCTGATGCACGCCGTTCTTCTCCGCCCAGCTTGCGGCGATCTTCTCCGCGCCGGGTCCGCCGCCGTGCAGCAGGACCATGTCCTCGTACTTGATCTTGATGCCGTCCAACGAGCGCCAGATGGCGGTGACGTCGCCGAAGTCCTTGCCGCCGGTGAAGGCGACCAGGGTGCCCTCGGGCAGATGCGCGCTGGTCTCGCGGTGTTCACGGGCGCGCAGGTAGTCGCGGGCGTCGATGGCGGCTGAAGTGAGTTTGCCGGTCTGGCTGCTGTGCGACCCGTTGCGCGGACGCCAGGTGTCGCCGGTCTCGGCGCGGTATCCCTCGGCGGCGAGGTCGCGCATGGCCTCGAAGGCGTCGCGCCGGTCGCCGAGGTTCCGGACCCGGTCGGTCAGGAGTTCCAGTTCGCGCGACTTGATCTCGGAGCCGTCCTGTTCGCGCTGGAGGTCTTTCATCTCGGGCGCGATCTTGTCGATGCCGCGGTCGAGGCGCTGGACCTGGGCGTGCAGCGTATTGACGAAACCCTAGAGCAGGCTCTCGCGTTCGTCGGCGAGCTGCGTGCCGTCCGGTGCGACGGCGCCGGCCAGAATGTGGATCGCTTCCTCGATCCCGGCAAGCGCCTCGTCCTCGTTCCAGATCTCTCGATTGTCGAACTCTTCGGGACCAGGGGTCGCGCCGAACAGGGCGGCCTGTTCGCAAGCCATTGCGGTCTGTGACGTTTCGGTGCTGATGAAGTCTTGCATGATTCTCTCCACTGCAATGTTGCTATCCTCCGAGGCGGGCTGCCCCATCGTGATGACTCTTTGGGTCACGCGCTCGCAGCGGAGCCACGATGGCCGGAATGCCTGCGCTGGGGGGATGCGCGAGTGGTGCGGGCGCAGGGAGCGAAGCGAGCGAGCCACGGTCGCGTATTCAACCGGCGCTAGCCGCGCAGCGGCGTGGCATTGCGCGCTATCGCCGTAACGGAGCGCGAGCGGAGTGGAGGACCTCGCAGGGGTTGGCGCAGTGAGAACGTGTGGGACAATGAGACATCATGACGGGTTAATTATTCTCCCACTCCCACGACTCTCTTCCACCGTGACCGCGGGCTGGATGCTTGCAATAGGGGGCACAATCCGGGCCGCAAGGGTGCCGGCGCAGATGGCATTAAGGTTGTCATTTAATTCGGAGCGGGCGGGAGCGACCACTATTAGGGGAATGCCGCGTTCCGCAGAGAGGTACAGAAGATGTTTTGCAGCGCGTTCGCACAGCGCGCCCGGTATGGAGGTTTTTCCTGGACTCGAAGAGGACTACATAAAAAATGGCCGGTCCCACGCCGAGTTGGCGGGAACCGGCCCTGGGGTATGCGGGAGAAGAAAACCAGCTTAGAAGGGGATCTCGCTGTCATCCACCGTCGTGGCGGTTTCGGCGGCCGGCGCGGCGTCGCCGTTCATCGCCGGCGCGCCGTTGCCGTTCGGCTTGTCGAGAAACTGGACCCTGCCGCCGGGGACTAGGAGGATCTCGGTCGAGAACCGGTCGCTGTCCTCGCCGTCCTTGCGCCACTTGCGGTTTGCAGCTTGCCCGAGACGTAGACCAGGCGGCCCTTCTTCGCGTGCTTCTCCAGCATCTCCACCAGGCCGTCCTGGAAGGTGACGATGCGGTGCCACTCGGTGCGGTCCACCTTGTCCCCCGAATTTCTATCGAGGTAGCTCTCGTCGGTCGCGATCGAGACGTTGGCCACGCGGCCGCCGTTGGTGAGATGGCTGATGGTGGCGTAGGCGCCGAGGCGTCCGATCAACTGTGCGTTATTCAGTCCGAACATGATCAATCTCCTATAATCCGGGTTATGACATCGGGTTAGCGAACGGGAACCGGTCTCTCTCGATCCCTTCTCCGTTCATCCTCTCTAAAAGCCCTTCTCTTCTGACCTGCCCCCCAAAACCTGGCCCAGGCGGAATGTTAGTCTTGGGCCGTTGGAGAGGAGGTCAAGATGCCACGGAAGCGACATACCGCGGAACAGATCATCAGCAAGCTGCGTGAGGCTGAAGTCGGCCTAGCAGGCGGTCACACGGTGCCCGAAGTGTGCCGGACCTTGGGCATCGCCGAGCAGACGTACTATCGGTGGCGCAAGGAGTACGGCGGCCTGAAGGTTGGGCAAGCCCGACGCTTCAAGGAGCTTGAGCGGGAGAACACACATCTCAGGCGAGCCGTCGCCGATCTAACGCTGGATAAACTGATCCTGAAGGAAGCCGCCGAGGGAAACTTCTAAGCCCCGAGCGTCGCCGGCGCTGTGTTGAGCATGTCTGCACACGATATGGATTACCCGAGCGTCGCGTGTGCCAGGTCATCGGACAGCCACGCTCGACGCAACGCTATCGACGTGTCGGGGCTGACGATGAGGCGGCGCTCACCGAGGCGATCGTGCGGCTAGCCAGTGAGTATGGCCGCTACGGCTATCGCCGGGTCACGGCGCTGCTCCGCGGAGATGGTTGGCACGTGAACCACAAGCGGGTCGAACGCATCTGGCGACGGGAGGGGCTGAAGGTGCCTGTAAAGCAACCCAAGAGAGGCCGACTGTGGCTCAACGACGGGTCCTGCATCCGTCTGCGGCCGAGCTGGCCGAACCATGTCTGGGCCTATGACTTCGTCATGGCCCGCACACACGATGGCAGGACGTTCCGCATGCTGACGATCATCGACGAGTGGACCAGGGAGTGCCTGGCGATCGACGTCGCCCGGCACCTGCGATCCGACGACGTGCTGTATCGCCTGGCGGCACTGTTCGTCGACCGGGGGCCACCGGACCACATCCGCTCGGACAACGGCAGCGAGTTCACCGCCAAGGCCGTCCGTGACTGGCTGGCGAGAGTCGGTGTGACGACGCTCTACATCGCGCCGGGGAGTCCCTGGGAGAACGGCTACAACGAATCATTCAACGGCAAGCTCGGAGACGAGCTGCTCGACGGTGAGATATTCTACTCGCTCACGGAAGCTCAGGTGCTGATCGAGCGATGGCGATATCACTACAACACGGTCAGGCCGCACAGTGCGCTGGGCTATAGACCCCCGGCGCCACAAGCCATCGTGCCTAAACGGACTGATCCGGCCTTCGCGATTGATGGGCTACAGCCGGATCAGCCCTTCCCAAAAACCGTGCCAGGACTAACATAGGAACTGGTACAAAGAATGGGGGCAGGCCACGGTGTAAGTCCGGGAAGCGAGAACCTCACGGATCGCGTGGGCTGGCACTCCGGCCGCGGCCAGTAATTCGCCGCTGTCGGGCAATGGTGCGGTAAAGCGTGGATCGGTATCTTCGATGCTGCCGGGGTCCGGCTGGATGTCGAAGGAGTTTGCAATTGTGAGAATGGAATTGAACATGTGCGCCTCCTGTGTGTGGGGTTGGGACGCCACCGGCGGAACTCTCTTTGTCGCCTCTGGCGCCTCGCCCTTCTCTTTGCTTTCCTCAAACTCTCATTGCGCGTTGGTTGAGGAAGGCAGGAAGGTTGGCGGCATGGCGTGTCTGCGTTCTTCGCCACCGGGTCTTGCGCCGGCCAACCAAGGTGGATGTGTGTCACCTCGGCCGGTTAGCTGTGATCACAGGGCCGCGTCGTTTGCGTCGGCAATGGCAATGATGACGTCGTCGAGGCTGCCCCTCGCGCTCATGAGGGTGTTTTCCAAATGGAGAAGCCGGTGGCGGAGCCCGGCGCGGTCGTCGCGGGACGGATTGCCGGGCAGGCGCATGATCGCGTTCCGCAGTTCGGCGAAGCGTTCAGCCAGATCTTTCATGTGGCCGGCAGCCTCGCGTGCGCCGGTCCGTGCTTCCGGCAGGAACCCGCCGGGATCGGACCGGCATCCCGCCACTGTGTTGAAATCGTCTTCGTCGCGTGGGGCTGTGAGGGTATCGAGCATGCGGGCCTCCATGGGTGCAAAGCAGGGTGGCGGGGACGCCGGGGGAAGTGACTCCCACCGGTTATCCCCTGAATCACCCCGGCTGAGCGGTCCTCTGACTCTGTGTGCCGCGCCGCGAGGCGGGGAGGATCATGTCGGGTCCATGTTGCCGGGCACACATATATAGAGTCCTCGGGAAGCACGCGAAACGTCGCGACGCATTTCCCAAATATGGCGGTTTGGACGGTTCGTGCAGGTGAGCCGCGCAAGGCGCAAAGGCGCAAATTCCCGGAAGCGTGCGCAGCGTGCGGCAACGAGCTTTCGGACGCCCGCGCCGGATACCGGGCGGTGCTCTACATATCCGGGATCAGTTCCACCTGGTCTCGGGAAAGCTTGGCGAAGGCCAGGCACATCACCACATCTTCCCACCGGTCCCATGTCCCGTGATTCGCGCCGGTGGCGATCTCGATGACCGTAACTCGAGGTGGCAGAACCGGCAGGCCGCGATGCTCGCCCGAACGCGCCCAGGACCGGCGGGCGCACGGGGGACACCGGGACGCGCCCTGGGATGGTGCGCCGCAGTCTGAACAAAGCCGCCGGGCGCGCCGCCGGGCGTAGCGCTGGCGGCTTCTTGCATTCTTCGCCTTTTTTCTTGAGCGTTTGGCCGCGCTCCTGGCGCACCGGTCGCAGCGTGCGGCATCACTGGGCGCCGGCGTACCGCACCGGCCGCACAAACCGGCGGCCCTCCGCGTGGCATATTGTTCCCGCTCCCTGTCACGCCGTGCCACGTGGCACGGTTCGCACACCGTGCCCCCTTCAATGGGTGGATGTGTGCCGCAGCGCGTGCACGTGCGAGCGTCCCGCCGTGCCCGATCGCGCCGCCTGCCCCTGTCACGCGCAAACGCGCGGCACCGTTCCGCGTCTCTGCCGCAGTATGGTATGCCAGCCGCCTTGGCCTTCGCGCATCTTGCGCGCTCGGCCTTGCGACGCTTTTCGCCACAGTGCCGGCACAAGGTCCGATCGGGCGCGGGCCTCGCCTTCCCGCACCTCGGACACATGCCGCGGGCGGTCCGCTCAGCGGTAATGCGTTCATAACGGCGGCGCCCGCATGCGCGTTCTTTCTCGGGATCTTTGTATGGCATGTTCCTTCCTTCCGCGGTTGTAGTCCTGACGAAGGACGTCCGGCCGGCGAAGCCCGGCCGGACGTCCCCGGCGACCGCAGGTCAGCGATACTTGCCGTTCACGAACAAGCCCGTCGCGCGATCCCCCCAATATTGAACGCCGAGGGTGGTGCAGTTTACGCCCGTGCAGATGATGATCTCGTCGCGCTCGGGCCTCATCCGCTGGACGGTGCTCAGGGAGACGATCTCGCGGGAAGCCTTGCCCCGGCCCTTCTTCGATGACCCATTGCGGCGCCGGGGGCGGATCTCGCCGTCGGCTTTCGACTGGAACCGCTCAATCACGTAACGGTCGTCATCGAGGCCCGGGCCGAACAAATGAGTGAGGAAAGTGTGCGTGCTGCGGCGAAGCGTTGTGGCCATCTGCATCGTGTCGTCTCCCGTGGGTTTGTGGTTGCGAACGGCGGGGGCGCTCTCTCGAGTGTCCATCCGCCGCCCGCCTCCCGGCCAAGCTCGAACTCTTTGCGGCGCGCAGCTCGCAAAGGAAACCGCGACGAAGAGTGTCGTCGCGGTGGGCTGCGGCACGGGTTTCGAGTGTCGGAAGGGATGGGTGTCTTGACTGGCGTGTGCGGGTGCAGGCTTGTTGCGATGCCTGCATCCATGCCATCGAAGAACAAGAGAATGTCAGATCACTTTGCGCCTATATCCTTTGTAGTAATACCAGTGAGCCTATGAAATCACCTTCATGATCCATGGATAGGCGCAGAGGGTTCGCATACGATCCGGTTCTGCGATGAGGTCGATCCATGCTTGGCAACAGGCGTCGATGATGGCCTCGGTGTCGTCGAGGACGCGGAGCGATAGGAAGCGTTCGCGTAGGTAGAGCCAAACCCGCTCGACGGGGTTGAGTTCGGGACTGTAAGGCGGCAACAGCGCCAAGGTGACGTTGTCGGGGACGGTGAGGGCGCGCTCGTCGTGCCAACCGGCGCCGTCGCACATCATGACGGCGTGCGCATCCTGGTCCAGGGTATCGGCGAAGTGTGCGAGAAACAGGTCCATGACCTTGGCGTTGACGCTCGGCATCACCAGGGTGACGTCGTCGCCGGTGTCCGGGCGCACGGCGGAGAAGATGTAGGCCCACTGGTAGCCGATTTGACGCGTCCCGGGGGCACGCTCGCCCCTGCGCCACCACCGGTGACACACCCGGCCCTTGTTGCCGACGCGCGCTTCATCCTGAAACCACAGCTGTAGGCGCTTGTCGGGATGCGCCGCGGCGGTCGCCTTCAGGATGTCGCGAAGCCCCCTTTTTTGAAGCGCTCCTGCGCTTCGGCGTCCCTTCGCGGGTGGCTCGGGCGCGCCTTCTGGCGGGAAAATCCCATCCGCCGTAGAACCCGGGTCATGCTCGAGGGGTGGTAGGTCTTGGCGAAGCGCTCCTCCAGCCAGCGGCACAGATCGGCCCGGGTCCAGGCGCAAACCCCGTCGCGCTCAGGCTCCGGCCCGGCGATGATGACCGCCGCCAGCGCCGCTTCCTCGTCTGCCGTCAGCCGCCGCGGCGAGTAGCCCTTTGGACGGTCGTGAAGCCCCTCCAATCCCTTTGCATTGTAACGAACAACCGCGTCGCGAAGCGTTTGGCGATCCATCCCCGCAAGCCGCGCGGCATCAGCCCGGGGCATCTCCTCCAAAGCATTCGCGATCCCATAGGCCCGCGCCGCCGCTCGACCGTACGATTCCACGCGAGCCCAGCGCCGAAGCTCCAAAGGCGTCAAATCATCCCGTATCTTGAGTGCTGATCCCATGACATCCCCCACATCTGGTGGGAGACCATAGAATCACAATCCGCCATCATCCGCCATCAATGAATATCCCGAGAGTCAATTCAGGCGCTCACTGGTATAAGCCATAAGCAGACTCACTGCGCTCGGCAAATAGGTGGCCGCATTGTGGGATGGCGCTCAACATGTTACAATACAACAAATGCGAGTGAATCGCACATCGGATTTCGGCTGTATTGTGCTGTGGGAAGAATATTCGAAGGGGAAGGAGGTCGTCCCATGCGCAATCGATCCCTGTCACTCGTGTGTGCCACTAGCTTGCTATGTTTAGCGTCACTCGCCCACGCCGACGAAGGTTGGTATGTAAGCGGCCAGGCCGGCGCCAGCATCCTCACCAGCTCGGAAATCGATGAGCCCACCGGAGTTCTCGATGCAATTGGCACGGAAATCGACTTCGATGTCGGTTATGGCCTCTCCGGCGCTGTCGGTTATCACTGGGGATTGTTCCGGGTCGAAGGCGAGATCAATTACGCCGAGAGCGACATCAACGAGTTCGAGATTGTAGGCATCGGGGTTAGCGGTAGCGGTGACGTGAACTCGCTCGGGTTCATGGCGAACGCCTTCAAGGACTTCGAGATCAGCGATGGTTGGCAGTTCTATCTCGGTGGTGGAATCGGCTACGCGATCGTATCGATCAACGACGCTAGTATTTTGGACATCCCATTGGCGGACGACGATGATTCGGTCTTTGCCTATCAACTAGGTACTGGTATCGGCTACCAGATTTCCCCAGAGACAACGTTTTCGCTCGACTATCGGTACTTTGCAACGGCTGATCCCGAGTTCAATGACGTGGATGGGTTGCCGTACGAAGCTGAATATGACAGCCACATCATTCGAATCGGCGTGAGAGTCAATTTTTAGTCGGAGCGAATTTGCATCGTCTGCCGATGGCTGTTGTTCGGACGATCGGGATTGTCCTGATTGGGACAAAAGGCGACGATGTGACAGCGCTCTCGAATATTCCGCTCTGCGCCGGAAAGCCGTTTTAGAGCACACGCCCGATGTGCCGCGCCGCCGGCTAGCCCCGACCGCGGTTGTCCGACGGGCCTTCGTGGCTGAACACGTCGGCGGCGACCGGCCGGGTCCGCCGGTTGGCGATGCGTTCGCGGTGCAGTAGGTAGAGGCCGCACAGCACGAGCGCGGTCGCGCCGATCATGACGATCCCGCTCGGCACCTCGCCCCAGAACAGCCAGCCGAACAGGCCCGCCCAGGCGATGCCGGTATATTCAAACGGCGCGACCAGTGACGGCGCGCCGACCGTGAACGCCATGGCCATGGCATAGAGCGCGGCCGCGGCGATCACGCCGATGGCGACGAAGATCCACCATTCGCCGTCGCCCGGCACGGTCCAATGGAACGGCGCGATGGCGCCGTTCACGACGATGAAGGTGAGCAGCGTGTACAGCGTCATGGTGCCGGCGCTGTCGGTGCGGCCGATGATGCGCGACAGGATCATGGTGAGCGCGAAGAAGAAGTTGGAGACGATGAGCATCGCCCCGGCGGTGGGGTCGACGTCGCTGCCCGGCTGGAGCATGAACAGGACCGCCGCGAACCCCGCGAGCGTCGCCAGCCAGCGGCGCAGGCCGACCGGTTCGCGCAACAGCGGGATCGAAAGGACGGTGATGAAAAGCGGGCCGGCGGAGATGATCGCGAAGGTGCTGACCAGGGGCTGGCGGGGCAGCGCCGCCGCGTGAACAGCCCGATCGCCACGCAGCCGAGCACGCCGCGCAGAAGGTTCAGCCCGAGCCGTCCGGTGCGAAGTTGCGTCGTGCCGCTGGTCGCGATCAGAAAACCGCCGACCACCGTCGCCGCGACGATGCTGCGCAACACCATAATCTGGGCGACGCCATAGGTCTCGGCGAGGTTCTTGGCGAGTGCGTCGTGCAGCGCCCACAAGCCGACCGCGGCGAGCATCATGGCGATGGCGTAGACCGGACGGTCGGCCCCGACCGGGCGGGCGGCGGGACTGGTCATCCATCTCTCCAAACCAACCGAATGCGTGAATTTGCGCGCGGCCATCGTCGCTCATTTGTGCGCCGTTGTTCAAGGCGAACCTTGCGAAAATGCCGCCGGTCAATGGGTGCAGAACGACTGAAAAACACGAAATTACCTTGAGTCGCGACTCGAAGTCGCGTATGCAAGTTATTCTGATGCGAGACTCTTTTGTGTCACCAGCCGGTCAGACCACAACATGTTGAATATGCCGCGACGCCGTCACTACGGCGTCATTTACGCCGACCCGCCCTGGACCTTCGCGACCTACAGCGCCAAGGGCAAGGGCCGCAGCCCCGAGGCGCATTACAATTGCATGAGCTTCGACGACATCTGCGACATCCCGGTTGCCGACTGGGCGGCGCCCGACGCGGTGCTGCTTCTATGGGTCACCGACCCGTTGCTGCCCAAGGGCCTCGAGCTGATCGAGCGTTGGGGTTTCACGTACAAGACGGTCGGCTTCTATTGGGCCAAGCGCAACCGCGTCAGCGAGGGCTGGTTCACCGGCCTTGGCTATTGGACGCGCGCCAATCCCGAGCAGTGCCTGTTGGCGACGCGTGGCCATCCGCAACGCCAAGCCAAGGACGTCCGGCGTCTGGTCGTCGCGCCCCGGCGCGAGCACAGCCGAAAGCCCGACGAGGTCTATGACCGTATCGAGCGCCTGACGCCCGGCCCCTACCTCGAGATGTTCGCGCGCAAGCGCCACGCCGGCTGGGACGCCTGGGGCAATCAGGCCGGCCTATTCGACCGCGGCCCCGTCACGACGCGCCGCTGGGCCTCCGACCTCGCGCGCGAAGAGCAGCGGGCGCCGCGGCCCTGACGACAAGCGCGCGCGACGTAACACGCGCTATGAACATATGGCGATCGTCCTACGCCCCCAGTTGGAGTTGGTTTAGGATCCACCTCCGGTCGTGACTACGGTCTGCGTCGACGGTAGATCCTTGCGCGACGTGTTCATATTAACCCGCATTCCCCAAGTGACCGATCCATCTGATGCGGTTTCCGTCTGATTCCTGTATAAGAATCAGTGGATTAGATCAGACGGAGGGTGGGTCGAATGCGGAACCTGGAGGGTGAGTCGGATCGGGGGCTTCTGCGGGCGTTTTTCGACCGAAGACTGAAGTTCGAGTTCCACGGTTCGCGGATCACGTCAGACGCTGGTCTGCTCGCCTATCGTGAACTGGACGAAGCCCTCGGCCTGACCACGCTGGCCGGTGACGTTATTGCTGACAGCCGGACCGGCAAGAACGGTTGGCACGGCATCATCGGTCTCCTTCGCCAATCCGTCTATGGTCGTCTCGCCGGGTACGAGGACGTGAACGACGCCGACCGGCTGGGGCGCGATCCTGCGATGCGGTGGATCGTCGGCGGCAGGGCTGTCGAGCGCGGCGGCGCATCGACCAGCCAGATGGGCCGGTTCGAGACGGAGTTACTCGCCACCAATGACAACCTCGCTGCGCTCGCTGACCTTTTGGGCATCTGGATCGACCAGGTTAACGAGCGCAAGCCGCCGAAGATTATCGTGCTCGACATGGACAGCTCCGTCAGCCCGACCTACGGTGACCAGGAGGGCACGGCCTACAACGGTCACTTCGGCTGCACGTGCTATCACCCGCTGTTCGTGTTCAACCAGTTCGGCGATCTGGAGCGTTGCGCCCTGCGTCCGGGCAACGTGCACAGCGCCCATGAATGGCGCGATGTGTTGGACCCGGTGGTCGCTCGATACCGGGACAAGACACTCCGGCGTTATTTCCGTGGTGACGCCGCCTTCGCCTCGCCCGAGGTTTATGAGTTTCTGGAAGCGGAAGGCTTCAAGTACGCCATCCGGCTTCCGGCCAACAAGGTGCTGCACGACAGCATCGCGCACCTGCTCAAGCGCCCCGTCGGTCGGCCGCCGAAGGAAGTTCGTCGGTATTACGCGAACTTCAGCTATCGGGCCGGTAGCTGGACGGAGCCCCGCCGGGTCGTCGCCAAGGTGGAGTGGCACTCAGGGGAACTGTATCCCCGCGTCGGCTTCATCGTCACCAACCTGAGCCGTCCTGCCGAGCGGGTTGTTGCGTTCTACAATCAGCGCGGCACTGCCGAGCAATGGATCAAGGAAGGCAAGAACGCCATCAAGTGGACGCGGCTGTCATGCCGTTCGTTACGCAACAATGCCGTCCGGCTCCAGCTGCATGCACTCGCCTATAACCTCGGCAACTTCATGCGTACCCTGGCGTTGCCCGATGCCGTGGAGCAATGGTCGCTGACGACGCTGAGGGAGAAGCTGGTCAAGATCGGTGCGAAAGTTGTCAGCCATGGCCGGTACGTCACATTTCAATTGGCCGAGGTTGCAGTCACCAGAAGCTTGTTCCAGAAAATCTTGAGCCTGATTGATGATCTACGACGAAGACCCGCTCCGGCGTAGGCCGAGGGAATCGACGGCAAGGAGATTGCGACACGAGAGGTGTGTCTGGATGGCAAGAGAAACGACCAAATGGCCTTCCACGCGCTGGCCGATTACCAAAATCATGTCATCGGATGGCTGCAATGGGAACAGAGTTCCCTTGGAGATGGGGCCGTGGTACGATTTCCGCGAATTTGGATATCATCTGGGGAATGTCGGATTAATGATCCCCGAGGGAGGTGACCAATGAGGCTTCCGATCGCGATCGCATCCGCCATGGTTGCGATCTTCTTAACCACCGGCGCGGCCCAGGCGCAAACCGCTAGCGCCAGTCTGATGAACGCCGACGGCCAGAGCGTCGGTTTGGTCGGCCTGAAGCAGACGCCGAATGGCGTGCTGCTATCGGCCAGTTTGTGGAACCTGGCGCCCGGCGCGCACGCGTTTCACGTCCACGCCGTCGGCAAATGCGACGCACCCTTCAAGTCGGCCGGCGGGCACTTCAACCCGAAGGGCAAGAAGCACGGCATCACCCGCAAGGGCGGCATGCATGCTGGCGACATGCCGAACGTTCACGTCCATGCTAACGGCACGCTGACAATCGAGGTTCTGAACAAGAGGCTGGCGCTCGACGACGCGCTGTTCGACGCCGACGGCGCGGCCATCGTCATGCACGCCGGCGCCGACGACTACAAGTCCGACCCGGCCGGCGCCGCGGGGCCGCGCATCGCCTGTGGGGTCATCGAACGCTGAACGGCTGAGACGACCAAATAACCAATGACCGGGCCCGACGACGGATCACGATTTTCGCGTGGCGTGTCGCTCGGCCTCGCGGCCGGTGGGCTGCTCGTCGCTGGTGCCTTGCTGCTGCTCTGCTTGGTATTGCGGGCAAAATTCGCGGGCTGACCGCAGAGCCGGGAGGGACGGGTGTCAATGGCGGAGCAAAAAGGGACCACCTCGGCGGTGTAAGAAGGGACCGCTTGGCGGCTGCGGGCTTGTCCCCGTAGTCCACGGGAGGGCCCCGCGCGCGACGCGGCGTGCCCTCAACAGGCTGACGCGGCGGCGCGCGCGGGAGGGACCTGTGGGCCCACGGGGTCAAGCGTGGGCTGGGTGGTCGGTTCAGTTAGCAGTCGGGGTTTGACGCCTGCGGCTCTGGTTGAGCCTGTAGCTGTCACCGTTCATCTCGAGGATGTTGACGTGGTGGGTGAGGCGATCGAGGAGCGCGCCGGTGAGGCGCTCGGAGCCGAACACCTCGGTCCATTCGTCGAAGGGCAGATTGGTGGTGACCAGGGTCGAGCCCCGCTCGTAGCGTTGGCTGAACACCTCGAACAACAGCTCGGCGCCGGTCTTCGACAGCGGCACGAAGCCGAGTTCGTCGACGATCAGAAGCTTGTAGGTGGCGAGCTTCTTCTGGAACCTCAGCAGCTGCTTGTCATCGCGGGCCTCGATGAGTTCGTGGACCAGCGCGGCGGCGGTGATGAAGCCGACCGAGAGGCCCTTCTGGCAGGCCGCCAGGCCGAGACCGAGGGCGATGTGGGTCTTGCCGGTCCCACTGTTGCCGAGCGCGATGAGGTTCTCGCGGCGCTCGATGTACTCGCAGCGGGCCAGCTCCAGGACCAGCGCCTTGTTGAGCGAGGGGATGACCTTGAAGTCGAAGCTGTCGAGGCTCTTGACCACGGGGAAGCGCGCCGCCTTGATGCGCCGCTCGACCATGCGGCGCTCGCGGTCGATCAGCTCGAGCTCGGCGAGTCTCAACAGGTAGCGGACGTGATCGACGCCTTCCGAGGCGCACTGCCGGGCGATCTTGTCGTGTATCGCACCCGGTTCCTTGGACACAAGTTTGTCTCATGCGGCGGGCCTGAGTGACATCGCGGTGTGCCACGCCTGACGAGCTTGAGCGGGGCTCAGGTAGCCGTTCTTCTCCACGATCCACTGGGCATTGTACTGTTCGACGAACCCGCGGACGGCGTTCCGCAGCTCCGCGATGTTGCGGTAGATGCGGCCATGGATGATCTGTTCCTTGAGCGTGCGATTGAACCTCTCGGCGACGCCGTTGGTCTGGGGCTGTTCGACGAAGGCGTAGGACGGCTGGATGCCCCAGAACTTGATCTGGTTGGTGAAGTGGTCCGACAGATACTGGGAGCCGTGATCCATCCGCAAGGCCAGCCCCCGCGCCGCACCGGCGGAGGTCGAGGCATACAGCCTCGCAAGCCCCATGGAGATCGGCTGAAGGGCGGCGAAGCGGTCGCCTCGCTTGCACACATGCCAGCCGACGCACTCGGCGTTCCAATGCTCGATGGCGGTGAATATCCAGCCCCAGCCGTCGTCCACCGTGAACACCCGAACGCCGTCCGTGCCCCACATGAGGTTGGGGGCATGGGTGATGATCTCACCGACATGGGGATTTCCGCCACGGCGGCGGCAGCGATGGGGCGAGAGCAGGTTGTTCTCGCGCATCACCCGGAGCCCCCGCTTGCGGGAAACACGGATGCCACGACAGACCCGAAGCCGAGCCCAGACCTTGCGGTGTCCCTCGCCCTCCCAGGGGGATGCCTCCAGGTCGGCCTCGATGGCCACCAGCAGAGCCTCGTCCGAGATCGAGGGCTTCGGTCCCCGGCGCTTTGCTGGTGGGCGCTCAGCGGTGGCCTGCTGCCGGGATTTCATGGCGTAGAACGAGGAACGGGCAAAACCCCAGGCCGCACAGACCCGCTGGAGGCCGTAGGCCAAACCCGTGCCGGGAGAGGTGGCGGCACTCATCGCCGCGACCTCCGCCGCCCCAAAGGGCCGGACGTCTCCGTCTTGGCCTCCAGCAGTTCCACCTGCATGATCAACTCCCCGATCCGCTTCATGGCGATGTCCAGTTCCGCCTTCACCGGATCGCCCTTGCGTTCCTTGAGCGAGGCATCGATCCCGGCGATCGCCTTCTCACGCCACTGCTCGAGCCGGAAAATCTCCACGCCCAACTGCCGCGACAAAAGTTCCACCGGCTCGCCACGCAAAAGCCGCAGGGCAACCTCACGCTTGCGCGTCACCGTCCACCGCTGGCCAAGTCCCAGCGGGCCTGCCGGCGAAACCTGGCCCGGGGAAAACGTGGACGAGCCAAGCTCGCCCTCGTTTACCACAGGCCCATCAACAGCAACTTTGTTCTCAAAATTGTCGGTCATGTTCCGGTCCTCCTTGGACACTTCGATTAAGCCAATTCTGTGTCCAAGGAAATCGGGTCCGACTCAGGGCGATCTTGTCGTACTCGCGCAGGAAGGTCGGCAGCTTCAGCGTCTTGAGGTGGTGGGCGAGCAGCACTTGCGGTGTGTCGGTCATGCGCCGAGCCCCGACAGCAGGCTCATGTACGACTTGGCGGACGTCATCGCGACCCGGGCGCGCGGCAGATACGGATAGACGTCGAGGTTGAGCCTGGGCGGCCGCCGCTCGATGCGGCACAGTACCAGGTGCTTCACCGCATCAAAGCCGATTGCGCCGAGCCGCAGGGCGTCGCCGACCGCACCCTCGACCTCCTCGAGCCGGAAGGTCTCCAGTAGACGGAGCACCTGGACGTACTCGCGCTTGCCTGCCTTGCCCATACGAGCTTCGAGGAGCCGCCGCAGAGTGATGAAGGCCTCGGGCAGGTCCCAGCCCGCCAATGGCGCGGCCTGGTCGAGGGCGCCGATCTTCTGCTCGATCAAGGGCAGGTAATGCAGCGGGTCGAAGATCAGGTCCTCGCTGTCGTAGGACCGGCGGTGCCGGGCGATCACCTCGGCCCCGCAGCTGATCACCACCTCATCGACGTAGCCCCGGATGAGCACCTCACGGTGGCCGTAGGCCACGGGCACGGAATAGTCGTTGCTGCGGTAACGCACCAGCGACAGCGAACTCGCCCGTCCAGGGCGCTTATCGCAGGCATCATAGGGAGCAGGCGGCAATGGCAAGAGAACTTGACGATCCCGCTCGAGACGCTCGCCGATGGTCTCCTTGTGGCCCCGCAGCCGCGCCGCCTGGCGCCGGCGGCACTGTTCGGCGAGAGCATCGTTGAGGGCCGCGAAGCTCTCGGCACGCGGGACGGGGACCAGGAAGTTCCGCCGGATGAAGCCGACCAGTCCCTCGACCTTGCCCTTGTCGTTGCCCTTGCCCGGCCGGCCGAACCTGTCCTCGAACAGATAGTGGGACTGAAGCTCCGTGAAGACGCGCGTTCGCTGCCGCTTCCCATCGCCCAGGATCCGGGCAACCGCCAGCTTGGTGTTGTCGTACAGGATGGATCGGGGGACGCCGCCGAAGAAGGCAAACGCCGCGTTGTGGCCATCGCAGAATGCTTCGGTCGTCTCCGCCGGATAGGCCGCAACAAAGCAACCATCACTGTGGGGAAGGTCGAAGGCAAGGAAGTGGATCTTCCGTAACGCGCCGCCGATCACCGCCATCGCTTCGCCGAAGTCCGCCTGGGCGTGACCGGGGGAATGGGAGAGTGGCACGAACACCTCACGCGACCGAAGCCCCTGCTCACGAACGTAGTCCTTCACGATGGTGTAGCCGCCCGTGAAACCGTACTCGTCCCGGAGGCGGTCGAAGATGCGCTTCGCAGTGTGCCGTTGCTTGCGGTGGCTGGTCCGATCGTCTTCCAAGATCCGATCGATGATTCCCGTGAACGGACCCAGCTTTGGCCGCCTCGGCGGCGCGCTTCGGCGATACCCTGGCGGCACCGAGAACGACAGCATCTTACGGACCGTCTTGCGGTCTACACCAAACACCCGCGAGGCCTCGCGGGTGCTCATCCCCTCGACATGACACGCCCGCCGAACCCGTGCGTACAACTCCACCCGATACATCCCCCCCGCCTTCCAGTCAGAGCAACCCTGACAGAAGGCTATACGCGGTCCCATTTTGGTCCGCCGCAGCCGGATCGACCGGCCGCTTCAGTGGGGGATTATTGCTCTGCCGTTCTCAGACGGGGCATGAAGGGCCATTGGATCGCGCGCATCGACGTCACCGAAGAAGCGCTCTACCCCGAATATGGCAAGCGCGCACTGTCGGCGATTTCGAAGTTCGGTCGTCGTTTCGCTGTTCGCAGTGGCGCTGCTCGTCACCGTGGCGCTGACTTTAGGCCGACAAATGTGCCTCCCGAGTGGGTCCAGACGTGCCAACACCCTATTTCGGGCCAGAGAATTCTGGCCAGAAATAGGGTGTTTACTCTTAACTGGAAAGCCGAACCCGTTAGCGGTTCAGGTACTGCAACTCCATCTTGTCCGCCACGTCCGGCAAGGGGAAGTCTTCATGCAATGTCTTCACCATGCCAAAGGCCATGAAGAGCAGCATAATCGCAATCGGCAGGCCGGCGACGATTGATGCTGTTTGAAGGGCTCCGAGACCGCCTGCGAGCATGAGTACTGCGGCCACCACACCCGACGTCACGCCCCAGAAAATCCGGAACTTGACCGGCGGGTGTTCATCGCCCATGGACAACATGGTGCACATGACAAGGGTACCGGAGTCCGACGATGTCACGAACCAGGACACCAGTAGAATGGTGACCAAAATCGTTATTGGTGTGGTCAGCGAATCGTACCCGAAGCCGGCGATGGTTTCGAATACGCCGGTTGCGTAGTCGTTGTTTACGGCATCGACGATTCCGCCACTGCCAAACAGATCGACGCCCGTCGCGGCGGAGCCGAATGCGCCCATCCACAAGACGACAACCGTCGTCGGCAGCAAGAGCACGCACAGGCAGAATTGCCGGATTGTGCGACCCTTGGATATGCGCGCGATAAACAGGCCAACAAAGGGGCACCAAGCGATCCACCAACCCCAATAGAAGATCGTCCACCAGCTCTGCCACTGCCGTTCGGGGTCGGGATCGATCCAGAAGCCCATGGGAATGAAATTCCAGATGTAATCGCCGAAGCCCGAGATCACCATCCCCAGCATAAAGGCCGTCGGCCCGAGGATAAAGAACAGCAAGAGCAAGCCAACGCTGGCCCAAACATTCACCTCGCTGAGAATACGGACACCCTTTCCCACACCGGAAGCGGCAGATGCCGTGCCCATCGCTGTTATGATGGCGATTAGGATCAATTGGTTGGTCTGAGAGCTGTCCATCCAGCCCAGCCTTTCCATCCCCGCGGCGATCGGCGGGACACCCAGACCGAGCGATGTCGCCAGGCCAAAGATCGTTCCGAACACACCTACGAGATCGACCAGGTGTCCCCAGGGGCCATAGATCTTGTCCTTTAGGATCGGGTACATGGCCGACCTCAACGACAGGGGCAGGCCCTTGCGGTAAGCGAAGTAGGCAAGGCTCAGTCCCACCAAGACGTAGAGCGCCCAACCGTGTAGCCCCCAATGAAAATTGGTGACAAGGATCGCCGAGGCAGCGGCTTCCACGGTGCCCGGCTCGATCCCTTCGCGCGTCAAAAATGGGGTGCCCTGGATGTGATACATCGGCTCGGCGACGCCCCAGTAAATCAAACCGGACCCCAGACCGGCAGAGAACAACATGCAAATCCACGAGAAGGTCGAGAAGTCCGGCTCATCGTCGTCTTGCCCCAGCTTTACGTTGCCAAAGCGGCTGCAAAGCAGCCAAAAGACGAAAAACAAGACCATGGTCACAACGAAAACATAAAACCAGTCAAGGGTATTTATGATGAAGTCCTTGCCTTTGCTAAATACTTCAGCTGAGAACTCAACATCTTGGACCGTAAAGCCTACAAACCCAATGATCATGACCATCGACAAGATGGCCATGATGGCGTTCATGCCCTTGAAAAGCCCCGATTTTGCCACCAGATCATCTGGCGGCACGTGAGTTTCAACGCTCATAATCGATTCCCCTATGTCTGGTAACGTTTCTATCGCACGGTGCCGGAAGGGCCCTGTTGGGCGGCTTCAGCGATCCAGGCGTCGAATGCTTCTTCCAAAACCGCGTGATTTTCAGACCACCACTGTGCGTCTGAAAGAATCGAGACTTTGTTGTCATAAGCTGGTCCGTTCGGCAACTGTGCCAGCACGTCATCGGAAATCAGTGCAAGCGATGATCGCCGCGTCGGCCCGTTAGGCAGATATCCGACCATCTTCGCCAGGGACTCCGAGCTGCTGGCAAAGCGGATGAATTCGATTGCTTCTTCTTTGTAGCGGCTGCCTTTTGGAATCCCGAAAAGATCGAGCTCGATCACCCGACCGTCCCACACGACCGAAAACTTCGCCCCTTTTTCACGCGAACCTATGGCGCCGGTCGTCGCCCAGACAGCGGACATGACGACGTCATTGCTGTTCAAAAGGCGCACGGGTTCCCGTCCTTTCGTCCAAAGCACGAGGCTTGGCTTGATCGCGTCCATTTTCGCCAAGGCGCGCTTGATACCTTCCGGCGTCTCTAGAACGCTATAGACCTCGTCCCGCGGCACACCATCAGCTATGAGCGCCCACTCCATTGTTACCGTCGGATCATCCCGAATGGCACGGGGACCGGGGTAGGTTTTGGTATCGAAAAAATCCGCGATAGAAGTCGGCGGATTATCGCCGAAGGCATCTCTGTTGTAGCCGAATATTGTCGCCCAGACGATAACTCCAACACCACAAGGGTTCAGGGAGCCTTCGACAAAGTCGTCGCGAAATCCAGTGCCGTCGGCACCATCGGGAAGCTCGATATCCTCGATGTTTTCCAACAGCCCCTCGTTACAGGCACGCAGGGAATCCGCCTGTGTCAGATCGACCACGTCCCAGGTAACATTTGCGGATTCCACCTGATCGCGAATCTCATCTATGCCACCGGAATAGTGCTCGACATTGACCCTCGCTCCGGTCGCCTCTTCGTAGGGGCGAACAAAGCCCAGCATTTGACTGCGCATATAGGGCCCAGTCCAGGACGTGAATGTGATCTCGTTTCTCGCACCCGCCGACCCAGCGGTGGTTTCCTGAGCATAGGCCCCGCCCCAGGTTATCGCGGCCCCTAAAAGAGCCACAGCAGCAAGCCTGCTGCACAGGTAATTATATCGATACTGGTTCATCTGCTTCTCCCCGTACTTTTTTCGAGTTCATCTGACTGCAGTTACAACCCAATCGACACACATGTCTTTGACAGGTTATTTCAAACAATACTTTCTGCTTTCCGACATTCTCCAGATGACATCGAAATTCATGGAAATCCTACCATTGACTCACCGCCAAGGGAACGGCATCCCTTCCGCAGCCATCCGATGGCTTGATTCTGGAGATTGGTCCTCGTCCGGAAGGCCATTACCCGGATTTTCCGCCATTCAGACAGACCCCTCCTGTCGTTTTCACCTGGCCATCGATTTTCCCGGCCTACACCGGAACGGGTCTTCGTCGTAGATCATCGATCAGACTCAGGATATTCCGGAACAGTTCCCTCGGCACCGCGACCTCGGCCAATTGGAACGTGACGTAGCGGCCATGGCTGACCACCTTGGCGCCGATCTTGACCAGCTTCTCCCGTAGCGTGGTCAGCGACCAGTGCTCGATCTCCTTCGGCAAGGCCAGCATTCGCATGAAGTTGGCGAGATTGTAGGCCAGGGCATGAAGCTGGAGCCGGACAGCATTGTCGCGGAACTTGCGGCACGACAATCGCGTCCATTTGATCGCGTTCTTGCCTTCCTTGATGTATTGCTCCGCCTTGCCCCGCTGATTGTAGAACCAAGTCACCCGCTCGGCGGAACGGGACAAGTTGGTGAGGATGAAGCCGACACGGGGAACCAGTTCACCGGGATGCCATTCAACCTTGGCCACGACACGACGCTTTCTGTCCCAACTTCCAGCCCGGTAGCTGAAGCTGGCGTAATAGCGCCGCACATGGTTGGGCGGACGACCGACGGGGCGGGTCAGCAGGTGGGCAATGCTTTCCTGAAGAATTTGGTTCTTCGGCAACCGGATCGCGTAGAGAAAACCCTCACTTTCCAGGAACTCGTAGATGTCCGGTGCGGCAAAGGCGGCGTCCCCTCGGAAGTAGCGGCGCAGGTTCCGTTCCCGATAACGCTCAACGACCGGTTCCAGAACCTCACGCCAACCGTCGGCACTGTGGACATTGCCGGGGCGAAGGGAACACCGCTCCAGATCGCCGAACTGGTTGAACAGGAATAGTGGATGGTAGCAGGTGCAGCCGAAGTGACCATTGTACGCCGCTCCCTCTTGTTCGCCATGGGTCGGGCTGACGCTTGAGTCCATGTCGAGGATGATCATCTTCGGTGGGCGGCGGTCATGAACCTTGTCGATCCACGCCCCGTTCATCCCAGCCAGGACTTCGATGTTCGCATCGGTCGCCAGAAGCTCCGTCTCGAACCGCCCCATCTGGCTGGTGGACGCGGCCTGTCTGTCCACGGCCTTGCCACCAACAATCCACCGCATGGCGGGATCACGTCCGAGACGGTCGGCGTCGTTTACGTCCTCATAACCACCAAGGCGACCAAACACCGACTGACGGAACTGCCCCGTCATGCCGTGCCATCCGTTCTTGCCGGTACGGCTGTCCTGAAAAATATCCCCGGCAACCTCGGTCAGGCCAAGGGCATCATCAAGCTCCCGATAGACCAGCAACCCGCCGTCGGAAGTGATCTGGGAGCCGTGAAATTCGAGCTTCAGGCGGCGGTCGAAATCGACCCGAAGGCCGTCCCGTTTCGATTCACCCATCGGGTGTGCCATGCAAACCACTCCATCAACGCCTCAACATATTGATTCTTATAGCAGAATCTCCATCTCAGGGCATCGAATATCGAGTTCACTTGGGAAATGGGGGCTCAATCGGGTACGTTCGAGCCGCCGGCTGGAGGCCGAGAGCAAGCGTAATCTCGAAGTGATCTGGCTGTTGCGGCGTTTGTCGCCGGACTTCAAGACGATCGCCGATTTCCGGCGGATCAATCGGGCGGCGTTCCGCCAGGTGTTTCGGGAGTTCGTGAGGCTATGCCGCGAACTGGAGCTGTTCGGGCGCGCGCTGGTGGCAGTCGACGGTACTCGGATCAAGGCAGTGAACAGCCGGGAGCGGAACTTCACGAAGGCCAAGCTGGAGAAGGCGTTGGCCGAGAGCGACGAGAGGTTGTCGCGTTATCTCGACCGGCTCGACGAGGCCGACGGGCAGGACGATGACGGCACCGGCGGCGGCGAGATGGAGAATATCCAGGAGAAGATCGCTGCGATCCAAGGGCGGCGTGAGCGGTTTGAGGAACATCGCGACGCGCTGGCTGCGAGTGGCGAGGACCAGCTCTCGTTGACGGATCCGGACAGCCGGGCGATGCACGCCGCGACCCGGGTCGGTGTCGGCTACAACATCCAGATCGCGGTGGACGCCAAGCACAAACTGATCGCCGAGCAGCAGGTCCATAACAAAGTCAGCGATCTCAGTCTATTGGCCGAGACGGCGGTGGCGGCCCGGCGGAACCTGGCCGTCGATCGGATCGACGCGGTCGCCGACGCGGGCTACTTCAAGATCGAGGATATCGAGGCCTGCGAGAATGCCGGCGTCATGCCGCATGTGCCCAAGCCACAGCGCGGATCAACGGTGAGCCAGGGGCTCTTTCCCAAGGAACGCTTCCGCTATGACGGCGGCGAGGACATTTACATCTGCCCCAACGGCCAACGCCTGGCGCTACACAGCGAGCGCAAGCGCCGCGATCTCTTCTTCGCCAGTTACGCCAATCGCGCCGCGTGCAAGGAGTGCCAACTCAAGTCGAAGTGTACGAAAAGCGCTTTCCGTCGAGTCCTGCGCTATGTCGACGAAGCGATCCTGGAGCGCATGGCAGAACGATTGGCGGCCCGCCCGGAGCTGCTCGATGCGCGCCGTGAAAGCGTCGAGCATCCCTTCGGCTCAATCAAACAATGGATGGGCCAGGGTGCCTTCCTGACCCGGCGGCTGGAAAACGTGCGCGGCGAGTTCAGCATCACGACGCTGGCTTACAACATCCGCCGCGCGATCTCGCTGGTAGGTGTTCCCGCCTTGATCGCCGCCGCGAGGGCATGAGACGGGAATCAGGCCAAAATCGAGCACCGCACATCGATCCACGGAGGCTTGGAGCCCCTCCGCGGGGCTACCGGCGCCAAACCGCCAGATTACGTGGGATCGCCGCAAATCATGCTGACCTAAACCTCCATCCCCGCCCCCGCCCGAGTTTTCACACGGTCTGGATCGTGAAGGACTATGCGCGCGAACATCACCGCCGGCGGCGGGAGATGTTCGTGCCGCCGATCCATCCACCGGGCCATGGGCAGGCGGACTTCGGCGCGGCGCGGGCGGTGATCGGGGGTGTGGCGCGCAAGGCGCACTTCTTCGTCTTCGATCCGCCGCACGGCGACGCCTGCTATGTGCGGGCCTACCCCGCGGCGACGGCCGAGGCGTGGATCGACGGGCATGTGCATGCCTTCGCCTTCTTCGGCGGGGTTCCGCAATCGGTGCTCCACGACAACGACCGCTGCCTGGTGTCGCGCATTCTGGCGGACGGGACGCGCGGGCGGGCGCGGCTCTTCGGCGGGTTCCCGTCGCATCACCTCGTGTGCGATCGTTACGGGCGCCCGGGCAAGGGGAACGACAAGGGCGCGGTGGAGGGTCTGGTGGGCTTTGCCCGGCGCAGCTTCATGGTGCCGCTGCCGCGCTTTGCCAGTTGGGACGCGTTCAATCGGCGGCTCGAGGAGCAGTGTCGCCGCCGCCAGGGCGATATCCCGCGCGGGCACCGAGAGACCATCGGAGAGCGCCTGGTGCGGGACCTGGCGGCCATGGCCGCGCCGCCGGCGGCGCCCTTCGAGGCCTGCGCCCAGGCTCCCGGGCAGGTCAGCTCGCGGTCTCTGGTCCGTTACGAGACCAACGACTACTCGGTGCCGGTGGCCCATGGCCATCGCGACGTCTGGGTGCGCGGTTACGTCGACCGGGTGGTGATCGGCTGCGGCGGAGAGGTCATCGCCCGCCATCCCCGGTCCCATGAGCGTGAGGACACGATCTTCGAGCCGATCCACTATCTGCCCCTGATCGAGCAGAAGATCGGCGCGCTGGATCAGGCGGCGCCGCTTGCCGGATGGGACCTGCCGCCCGCGTTCCAGACCCTGCGCCGCCTCATGGAGGCACGCTCGCCCAAGGCGGGGCGGCGGGAGTATGTGCAGGTCCCGCGGCGGCTGGAGAGCTTCGGGCTGGAGGATCTCCATGGCGCCGTGAAGGACGCCCCGCGCCTGGGCGCCATCGGCTTCGACGCGGTCAAGCATCTGGTGCCGTGCCGGGTCGAGAAGCGCCCGCCGAAGCTCGACCTCGACGTCTACCCGTATCCGCCGAAGGCCACCGTCGGCAGGACCTCGGCCGCCAGCGACATGTGCCTGCTGTCGGAGGACGCGGCATGACGGACAGGCCCCACATCCTGCTGGCACACCACCTCAAGACCCCGAGGCTGCCGACCTTCCCGCGGGAATACGAGAAAGTGGCGCGCCAGTGCGCGGCCGAGGGCCTGGATCATGTTCGGTTCCTGGCCCGGCTGGTGGAGCTGGAACTGATCGATCGCGAACGGCGCATGGTCGAGCGGCGCATCAAGGCGGCGAAGTTCCCGGTCGCCAAGAGCCCCGACAGCTTCGACTTCAAGGCCATCCCCGCGCTGAACAAGGCGCGGGTGCTGGAGTTGGCGCGCCGCGAGTGGATCGAGCGGCGCGAGAACGTCATCGCCCTGGGCCCGAGCGGCACCGGCAAGACCCATGTCGCCCTGGGGCTCGGACTGGCCGCCTGCCAGAGGGGCCTCTCCACCGGCTTCACCACGGCCGCCACGCTCGTGCACAAGTTGATGGAAGCCCGCGACGAGCGCCGCCTCCCGCGGCTCCAGAAGCAGATGGTCGCCGGCACGCTGCCGATCATCGACGAGTTGGGCTTCGTGCCGCCGAGCAAGACCGGCGCCGAGCTTCTGTTCGAGCTGATCTCGCAGCGCTACGAGCGGGGCGCCACGCTCATCACCTCCAACCTCCCCTTCGACGAATGGACCGGGACCTTCGGCTCCGAGCGCCTGACCGGGGCGCGGCTCGACCGTCTCACCCATCACGTCAACATCCTCGAGATGAACGGCGACAGCTACCGCCTCAGCCAGAGCCGCGCCCGCGGAAACAGCGCCGATAGCTGAACCGCGGCGCGCCGTCGCGCGGCCCCGGCCGGCAACGCGCCCCTAAGGCCCGGGTGGCGAGACTAACCCCAACCCGACAAACCATGCCGCCCCGCGGGCGGCCGGCGGGCGCGGACCGCTTGAGCCCTGCATGGCTCCGCTGCCCGCTCCCGCCGAAAAACCCTCGCACCGCATCTCCGAATCCCAATCTCACGCCAAGCTCAGCCCACCAGCCCAGGTGGCGGTCTTTTGCCCCGCCCCTTGGCCGAATCTTCAACCGGCGTTGACACCCTTGCCGGACAATAAAAGTCCCTGCCTCGACGAGGTGCTCGTCGGCAAGGTGGGCGTTGCCCGCCGTGGTCCGGTGCCGTCGGTGCCCGAGCAACTTGCCGACCAGGGGCAGGTTTTCGCCAGGCATGATGGCCTGGCTGGCTGCGGTGTGGCGAAGGTCGTGCAGGCGCAGCCTGCCGAGCCTCGCGTGTTCGCAGACCGCCCGCCAGCACGCAGTCAGGTGAGGCGGGCCATTGCGTGCGGCAGTCCTCTTGAGGGTCGGGCGGGAGCTACGTCAGAGATGCGCCCGTGAGCGCTGGAATTGGATTGAATTCGCTTGCATTTTGCTTACGGAGAAAATGAAAACATATAAATAATGAATTAAATCAACGATATAAGATCATAGATCACGAACCCGGTCAATTTGTCATCCCAGGCGATCCAGGGTTTATCCGCGGGCTCCATCGCCTCGACAGCGCGTTTGGTCAAGGTCAGCTTGTTCAGCGCGACACGTTTACCGGTATGTTTTGGCATCCTCCGATTATGGCTAGCGCGGGTATATTGTCAACACTCAAACCAACACAAGAAAGTAAACTACAGGCGCTTCCTGACATCCCATGACGGTTAAAGAGGCTATATGCTATTCCATAACACATTGAAAAGTACCTATAATGTCATGTTCTGATAACCCCTGACATCTCCTGTCAACGTTTGCAGGTGAAACGAATAACATGATCGACAAGGCACGCAAGATCGGAATCCCCGTCCTTCTCGTTATGCAGAGCTCTGCATAACGAGCATAATGCCGAGTAGTTGCTAATGCCGAGTGACGTGCGGGGAACGGCTTGTCCGCGCCGATTTCCCGCCGATTCGCTCGGCATTAATTCTGGCAGTCAGTTCCCGCCGAGAACCCTCATCAGGCTGTCCTTCAGACCCGGGAAGTTCCCCGACCGGATGGAAGGCGGTGTGTTGATCTCAAGGATTGCCAGTTTCTCGGCCGGGCTCGCGCGGACATACGTTTCGGTGATCTTGATGTCCGCATGCCCGAGCCACAACGAGACCTTCCGTATATCGTCGGTGGCATGCAGGATCGTCATTGCCGTCGAGTGACGGAGCACATGCGGGGTCACCCGCTTGGTGTCGATCGACGGGACCTTCTGGGCCGCCGTGGCGACATGCTGCTTGAGGATGTATGCGAAGCCGTCCGTGCTCATTGCCCGCCCCCGTGCGTTGAGGAACAGGTAGCGGTTGTTGACGGCCGGCCGGACGTCGAGCCACTCATTGAGGACGGTTTTCGTTTCCCTCCACAGCGGCAGTTCGCGCTCGCGCCGCCCCTTGCCCAGGACGCGGATAGTCTCAAGCTGGGAACCCGACAGGCTGTCGAGGGTGAGTCCGGTCAGTTCCGACACCCGCAGCCCGGCGGCGTAGCACAGGTGCAGCATCGCGCGGTCGCGCAAGCCTGGCGATGTCCCTATCTCTGTTGAAATTCGTGGGGCAGGCGTCGCTGGTTGATGATGCTATGCTGCCTTCATGATGGTTTCAATGGCACTGTCGGCCTGAGCCTTTCTCAAGTGTTCCTGGAGAGCATTTCGGAGGATGGGCAGCTGGCGATAGGCCTTGAGGCGACGGAAGGTTTTCTGGGCCTCCAGCAGGCCGGCGGCGGTCCATCTGAGCGCCATCTCGGCGTGTCTCCAGCGTTTGACGTTGCGGGTGACCTGGCGCACCGTGCCGAGCGCGTTCTCGACGATGTTGGTGCAGGCGAGCGAGCGCCGGAGTTCGTGCGGCAGGCCGAGGCGGATGACGGTGAGGATCTCGTCCAGCCCCTCCAGGATGCTGCCCGAGACGCCCGGTTCCTCATGCTCCAGACGCCGGACCAGGTTGCGCAAGAGCCGCTCGGCCTTGTTTGCGTCGTCCTGGTCCCAGGCCTGACGGAGCGCCTTCTTGACGCTCGCGTGCAAATGTTGGGGCAGGCGCTCGATGATGTTACGGCCCTTGTGGACCTGGCAGCGCTGGATGGCGGCGGCCACACCGAAGGTGTTTCGGATCGCTTTGCTGAGTGCCTTCGCGCCATCGACGATGAACAGCCGCGGCAGTGTCGGATCGAGCCCCCTGGCGAGGAGATTGTCGATCAAGGCCTGGACGACGACCGTGTTCTCCGTCGCCCCCTCGACCACGGCCAGGACATGCTTGTCGCCGTTGCCATCGACGCCGATCGCCGCCATCAGGACATGGTCGCCGACATGCAGACCGTCGATCTGGATGACTAGCAGGTCGAGTTCCGAGAGATCCGAGGCGAGCCAGGCCTTCATCTTCTTGCGTGACAGCGCCACAAAGCGCCGGGAAACGGCCGACTTCGAGGTGCCGTCGCCACGCGCTTTCGCCAGGTCGCCCTCGGGCAGACGGACCGCGCGGTGGTACTTGCGGGTCGACACGTTCAGGACCATCAGGTTGAGCGCCCACTCGAGCAGCAGGTTGCCATCGCGTAGCGCCTGCCAACTCTCCAAGCTCACCTCTTTGCCCGCCCGGTCACGAACCCGTGGCCGGGCCACCTTCACTTTGCCGCCGTGGTAGCCGATCTCGCTATGTGTCCTGCCCCAGCGATAACCTCGACGGTCCCCATGGCGGCGATGTCGGGCCCCGCACACGGTCGTGGCGTCCTCCTCCATCATCTCGGCCAAGGCCTCGACCCCGGCCAGAAGACAAAACCGATCCACGCTGAGATGGACTGCGTCCATCGCGTCCGCCAGCGGCGGCATAGGAATCGAGGGGGCAAGGGCTTTCGGGCGGCTGGAACTACGGATATTCTTTCCCATGGTGTCGTTCTCCCTTTTGGGTTTGCAGCACCCGGAGCCTAACGGCTCCAGGAGAGCGACACCTACCTCAACTTTTCAACATCGACCGGGACATCCCCCGCAAGCCTGCCACCGTTGCGGTATCCGGAGCATCCAGGATCGCCTGCATCTCGGTCCGGTCGAGCCAGTCGATCAGGGGCTTGTCGGCGCGCTTCTGCGGGATGGCGCGCACCTGCAATGCGTGGTCGAGGCAGCTCGGGACACGGTATTCCACGTACCGGAAGAAGGACTTGATGGCGGCGAGGCGGATATTGCGCGTGCCGATGCTGTTGTTGCGAACCTTCTCCAGGGATTCGAGGAAGGCCAGCAGGAGCGCCACCGTGAAGTGCTCGATTTTCAAAGCACAGGGGCGGACTTTGATTTGCTCCGCCGCGTAGAGGACGAGCAGCCGGAAGCACTCGGTATAGCTCTGCACGGTGTGTCGGCTGAAGCGCCGCTCGTTGGGCAGGTGCTCCTGCAGGAAGGCGGTGAGATGGGGGGCAAGATCAGTCATCGGACCCTCCATTCGCGTGAGCCTGCTGCGCGGCCTCGGCGATGCCGCGCAGCAGGACCGGGGTCGATTCCAGATACCAATAGGTGCTCGAGACCCCGACATGGCCGAGGTAGGTGGCGAGGGCCAATATGTGACGGTCCGGGTTGACGCCGGGAGCCAGGTTCTCAAGTGACCGGACGGCGAAAGAATGCCGTAGCGAGTGCGGGGTCGGTCCTCGTGCCGCGTCGGGTTCCCGGATTCCCGCTTGCTCCGCGATTTTGCGGAAGACGTGATCCGCATACTGTCTATGTGGGCACCGGCCGGTGGCGATCACGAACAGATGCCGGTCTGGAGTTTTCTCCTTGAGTCGTGCATCCAGATAGCGGTTCAGCGCATCCCAGGTGGTCGGGTGCAGCGCGACCATCCTCGTCTTGCCGAACTTCGTGTCTCGGATGACGAGGCCGTCAGGCGTGATGTCGTCCAGCGTCAATGCGAGGGCTTCGCCGATGCGCAGGCCGGTTGCGGCGATGAGACCGAACAGGTGGTGCCAGGTCAGCGGGGCGATGGTGCCGACGGGCCGCATGGACAGTGCCGCTGTCAGCAGTTTCTGGATGTCCGGGACCGATACCAGGTACGGCTGCGGTCTCCTTTTGGACAGATGACCTAGAGCATCACGGGGCGGCACCTCGTGACGTGGGTCCTCGGCATGCAGCCAGCAGGCCATGGCATGGACCGCTCGCAGCTTGCTCACTCGCTCGTTTCGTGACGCCGCCGCCGATGCCGATGCCCATTCGAGGGCTGTCTCGTAACGGATGAATGTTTCGTCACGGCCCTCGGCGAACCGCGCAAAGCTCCGCAGTGTCGTCCCGCTCCGCGTGAACCGGTAACCGACCCTTTGCTTCATCGCGACAAAGCGCTCGATATGCTCTGTGATGGTGGCTTTCTCCGTCATGCCTCGATCCCTCCGATCCAGGGCTGGGCGATCTCCTGCAACATGACCGCATCGGTCTTGGCGTAGATCATGGTGGTGTCGGGGGAGGCGTGCCGGAGCAGCGATTGGATGACATCGAGCGTTGCTCCCGACCTGAGCAACGCTGTCGCCTGGGAGTGGCGGAACGCATGCGCACCGCGACCGGCGAAGGTCTTGACCCCGACGCGGTCGAGTGCGCGTTCCGCCACAGCACTGACGGTGCTTGAGTCGGTGAACGGTCGACAGGGTGCGTTGACGCAGAGGAACACCTTCTCCTCATCCACCCTTGGCCGCACCGTCGCGATATAGGCATGGAGCGCGTCGCCGGCATCCTGGGGCAGCGGCAGAGCCGTCTGCCGTCGTGACTTTCCCGAGACACGGATCTCGGCCCTGTCCCAGTCGATATCGCCGAGGCGCAGGGCAACGATGTCCCCTGCCCGCAGTGCAAGTCGTGCCAGAAGCAGCAGGATCGCCCGGTCGCGTACGCCCATAGGGTCATCACCGCAGGAGGCGATGGTGCGCGCGACATCGTCGGCCGGGATGTACCGTGGCAAGGTTGACAACCGCCACTGAGGCACCGTCGGCACGGCCCCGACCAGCGCTGCCGCGATGCTGCCTTCCGATACCAGGAACCGAAGGTACATGCGCATCACGGTTGTCAGCCTCTGGGCGTAGCTTCGCGACCAGGGCTCCATATGCTCGAACAGCACTCGCCGGATCAGTGCCGCGCCATAACCCCCGGGATCATCTCCAAGGTGAGGCAGCATCTCTGCGATCAAACGGACATGCTGGCGTATAGTCCCCGGGCAGATGCCGCGATGGCGTTCAAGCCACACGGCGTACCTCTCAAGGCGAGCGGACGGCGCCTTCTCGCCCGGGAACGGCTCCAGGGGTTCAATCCGCCCGATTGCGACGAGATGCTTCAGGAAGCCGCGGACTTCGGTTCGGTAAGCGGTTCCGGGTGACTGCGTTTCGTGGCCGCAGAACATCCCGGGGATTGAGCAGACGAACTGCCTGTTCCGGAAGCGTGCATAAATATCCGGTGTCAGATCGCGCAGGCGGATCCGTGAGAGGTGGAGCCAGACAATGAGACCGGCGCAGCCGTAACGGTACAGTTTGATGGTTGCGGTCGCATATCTACCGCGGCGCAAGCCCGCGAGGAACGCGTCCAGCAACTGGAAATTGTCGTCCAGCTCACCCGGCGTCTCGATCCGCCCCGTCCGCTCAAGGAAGCGGATGAACGTCATGAGTTTGGGCGACGTGCGGCCCTTGCGCCAGCGGCGAGGCCGGACAGGTGCGGACGATGCGGCACAACGGCAATCGTGCCGCAGAAAGCGGTCGATGACTGTGGCGTCGACTGTTTTGAGCGCGATACCGGTGAGCTCAAGCCAGATCAGGAAGTGACGGGCGGCATACCGGTACTTGGGGAACTGACCTTCAGCAATCTCGCCGCGACGACGAAGATCGTCAATGAACGCGAAAATGCTTGCGTCGAAGCCGGCCAGTGCTGTGGTCCCCAGCAGGGGCCGGCGGTTGGGTGTCGAAGACATTTGTTGTCGTCCTCCATCTGATCGAAAGGGAGGACGACTTTGCCGGAAAACTGACTACCAGAATTAATGCCGAGCGAATCGGTGGGAAATCGGCGCGGACAAGCCGTTCCCCGCACGTCACTCGGCATTAGCAACTACTCGGCATTATTCTCGCCGCCGCATAACGGCACCCTTCAGGGTCGGCCCCCGCCATCACACAGCGGAGGTCGGCCCCTTTTTTATGCCGGGTGCATAAAGTCACGGCCCATGGCGGGGCGCTTCGCGCCACCGCCAATTGTGCGAGCTTACGCTCGCTGTCGGCTCCTCGTTCTTCGAACGATGCATCGCCGCCTCACGGCACGGCGCTTCGCGCCATCGCCGTACGCGGGCGCTGACGCGCCACGCCATCGCCCGGCCCATCCCCCATTGCCACTTCATTATCCGCATCCCGAAAACCGCCACGACGGACCGCCGTTCTTCGGACCGCGGTTCGTTGATTCGCGAACCCATATGCGCCGTCGTTCGGCTCAGAACGGATCACTGCCTTCTTCCGACACCATGGACCTGGCGGCCTCGGCAACCTTCCTTCCCGGCAATACGCCCTTGTCCAGAAAGGTCCGCAGACTGCGCTCCGTGATATCGATGCCGCCCGATTTCAACACTTCATGCATCTGAGCCACCGTAACCCCCTTGGCCTGTTGCTCGACCAATCGCTTCCGCAAACGGTCCAGCACATCCGTCAGGCTCAGCTTGGGCGGCACAAGTTTCGCCAATTCGCCATCCATGGCATCGAAGTCGATATCCGCTTCGTTGAAGCGTTTCGCCGGCATCGTCCATCTCCCCGCTGTTTCCAGAATTCGCAATCAGGCCCGAATTCTGCCATTGGCCCGACAGCCGGTCAATTCCGCCATTCGAACGGCCATTTCAAGTGTGCCGCCACGTTCCAAGGCAGGGCCAAATTCCCCTTGATCTCCGATTATGCAGTCTATATCCTCTCGCGAAACGTAACGAGTAATAATAACCTTCTGACACCTCTGCACAGAATGTGCACGTTAAAACCTAAGCAAAACTAGTGTCCCGATTCCGAAGTTCGCATGATTTTCGCCTGCTGTTCAGCGATTTCGATTGTTCGGAGGCAGAAGCGCTGGATGGCGCCGAGGATGTCATCGGCGGATTTGGTCCATTTGAAGGGTTTGGGGTTCTGGTTTGTCGTGTCGATGTAGTCGAGGATGGTGCGCTCCAACTCCTTGGTGGAGCGATGGACGCCGCGCCTGATCTGCTTGTCGGTCAGCAGCCCGAACCAGCGCTCGACCTGGTTCAGCCAGGAGGCGCTGGTGGGTGTGAAATGGGCCTGCCAGCGCGGCCGTTTGGCGAACCAGTCGCGGATCGCCTTGGTCTTGTGGGTCCCGTAGTTGTCCATGACGATGTGGATGTCGAGATCAGCAGGGACGTTCGCCTCGACGAGGTCGAGGAATTTGCGGAACTCTCGGGCCCGATGGCGCGGGAAACATTTGCCGATGATCTCTCCCGTGGCGATGTCGAGGGCCGCGAAGAGAGAGGTCGTGCCGTGGCGCTTGTAGTCGTGGCTGCGCCGCTCCGCCTGCCCGGGGCGCATCGGCAAGAGGGGCTGGGAACGGTCCAGGGCCTGGATCTGGCTCTTTTCGTCGACACAGAGAACCAGGGCACGATCCGGCGGCGCCAAATACAGACCGACGATGTCGCGGACCTTCTCCACGAAGAAGGGATCGCTCGACAGCTTGAAGGTCTCCGAGCGATGCGGCTGCAAGCCGAAGGCCCGCCAGATGCGATGAATGGTCGAGGGCGCGTGGCCGCTCGCCCGCGCCATCGAGCGAAGGCTCCAATGGGTCGCGTCCGGCGGCGTCTCTTCCAGCGTCAGCCGGACCGCTTCCGCGATGGCGTCATCGCCGATTTGACGCGGCGCGCCGGGGCGGGGTTCGTCGTACAGACCGTCGAGGCCCTCCGCCGCATAGCGGCGACGCCACTTGCCCACGGTGTCCGCGCTCGCCTCGAGACGAACGGCGATCTCCTTGTTCTCCAACCCTTCCGCCGCCGCCAAGACGATCCGAGCCCGCCGCGCAAGCCCCTGCGACGTCTTGCGACGACGAGACAGCGCCTCCAATTCGGCGCGCTCGTCATCGCTCAAAGAGATCGTCACCGCCACTCTCGCCATCAATCGCGCCTCCTAAAAACAAATAGAGACATAATCATATCAATTTATCGATCAGGACACTAGTGTCCCGATTCCGAAGTTCGCATGATTTTCGTGCTGTTCAGCGATTTCGATTGTTCGGAGGCAGAAGCGCTGGATGGCGCCGAGGATGTCATCGGCGGATTTGGTCCATTTGAAGGGTTTGGGGTTCTGGTTTGTCGTGTCGATGTAGTCGAGGATGGTGCGCTCCAACTCCTTGGTGGAGCGATGGACGCCGCGCCTGATCTGCTTGTCGGTCAGCAGCCCGAACCAGCGCTCGACCTGGTTCAGCCAGGAGGCGCTGGTGGGTGTGAAATGGGCCTGCCAGCGCGGCCGTTTGGCGAACCAGTCGCGGATCGCCTTGGTCTTGTGGGTCCCGTAGTTGTCCATGACGATGTGGATGTCGAGATCAGCAGGGACGTTCGCCTCGACGAGGTCGAGGAATTTGCGGAACTCTCGGGCCCGATGGCGCGGGAAACATTTGCCGATGATCTCTCCCGTGGCGATGTCGAGGGCCGCGAAGAGAGAGGTCGTGCCGTGGCGCTTGTAGTCGTGGCTGCGCCGCTCCGCCTGCCCGGGGCGCATCGGCAAGAGGGGCTGGGAACGGTCCAGGGCCTGGATCTGGCTCTTTTCGTCGACACAGAGAACCAGGGCACGATCCGGCGGCGCCAAATACAGACCGACGATGTCGCGGACCTTCTCCACGAAGAAGGGATCGCTCGACAGCTTGAAGGTCTCCGAGCGATGCGGCTGCAAGCCGAAGGCCCGCCAGATGCGATGAATGGTCGAGGGCGCGTGGCCGCTCGCCCGCGCCATCGAGCGAAGGCTCCAATGGGTCGCGTCCGGCGGCGTCTCTTCCAGCGTCAGCCGGACCGCTTCCGCGATGGCGTCATCGCCGATTTGACGCGGCGCGCCGGGGCGGGGTTCGTCGTACAGACCGTCGAGGCCCTCCGCCGCATAGCGGCGACGCCACTTGCCCACGGTGTCCGCGCTCGCCTCGAGACGAACGGCGATCTCCTTGTTCTCCAACCCTTCCGCCGCCGCCAAGACGATCCGAGCCCGCCGCGCAAGCCCCTGCGACGTCTTGCGACGACGAGACAGCGCCTCCAATTCGGCGCGCTCGTCATCGCTCAAAGAGATCGTCACCGCCACTCTCGCCATCAATCGCGCCTCCTAAAAACAAATAGAGACATAATCATATCAATTTATCGATCAGGACACTAGTGTCCCGATTCCGAAGTTCGCATGATTTTCGCCTGCTGTTCAGCGATTTCGATTGTTCGGAGGCAGAAGCGCTGGATGGCGCCGAGGATGTCATCGGCGGATTTGGTCCATTTGAAGGGTTTGGGGTTCTGGTTTGTCGTGTCGATGTAGTCGAGGATGGTGCGCTCCAACTCCTTGGTGGAGCGATGGACGCCGCGCCTGATCTGCTTGTCGGTCAGCAGCCCGAACCAGCGCTCGACCTGGTTCAGCCAGGAGGCGCTGGTGGGTGTGAAATGGGCCTGCCAGCGCGGCCGTTTGGCGAACCAGTCGCGGATCGCCTTGGTCTTGTGGGTCCCGTAGTTGTCCATGACGATGTGGATGTCGAGATCAGCAGGGACGTTCGCCTCGACGAGGTCGAGGAATTTGCGGAACTCTCGGGCCCGATGGCGCGGGAAACATTTGCCGATGATCTCTCCCGTGGCGATGTCGAGGGCCGCGAAGAGAGAGGTCGTGCCGTGGCGCTTGTAGTCGTGGCTGCGCCGCTCCGCCTGCCCGGGGCGCATCGGCAAGAGGGGCTGGGAACGGTCCAGGGCCTGGATCTGGCTCTTTTCGTCGACACAGAGAACCAGGGCACGATCCGGCGGCGCCAAATACAGACCGACGATGTCGCGGACCTTCTCCACGAAGAAGGGATCGCTCGACAGCTTGAAGGTCTCCGAGCGATGCGGCTGCAAGCCGAAGGCCCGCCAGATGCGATGAATGGTCGAGGGCGCGTGGCCGCTCGCCCGCGCCATCGAGCGAAGGCTCCAATGGGTCGCGTCCGGCGGCGTCTCTTCCAGCGTCAGCCGGACCGCTTCCGCGATGGCGTCATCGCCGATTTGACGCGGCGCGCCGGGGCGGGGTTCGTCGTACAGACCGTCGAGGCCCTCCGCCGCATAGCGGCGACGCCACTTGCCCACGGTGTCCGCGCTCGCCTCGAGACGAACGGCGATCTCCTTGTTCTCCAACCCTTCCGCCGCCGCCAAGACGATCCGAGCCCGCCGCGCAAGCCCCTGCGACGTCTTGCGACGACGAGACAGCGCCTCCAATTCGGCGCGCTCGTCATCGCTCAAAGAGATCGTCACCGCCACTCTCGCCATCAATCGCGCCTCCTAAAAACAAATAGAGACATAATCATATCAATTTATCGATCAGGACACTAGTGTCCCGATTCCGAAGTTCGCATGATTTTCGCCTGCTGTTCAGCGATTTCGATTGTTCGGAGGCAGAAGCGCTGGATGGCGCCGAGGATGTCATCGGCGGATTTGGTCCATTTGAAGGGTTTGGGGTTCTGGTTTGTCGTGTCGATGTAGTCGAGGATGGTGCGCTCCAACTCCTTGGTGGAGCGATGGACGCCGCGCCTGATCTGCTTGTCGGTCAGCAGCCCGAACCAGCGCTCGACCTGGTTCAGCCAGGAGGCGCTGGTGGGTGTGAAATGGGCCTGCCAGCGCGGCCGTTTGGCGAACCAGTCGCGGATCGCCTTGGTCTTGTGGGTCCCGTAGTTGTCCATGACGATGTGGATGTCGAGATCAGCAGGGACGTTCGCCTCGACGAGGTCGAGGAATTTGCGGAACTCTCGGGCCCGATGGCGCGGGAAACATTTGCCGATGATCTCTCCCGTGGCGATGTCGAGGGCCGCGAAGAGAGAGGTCGTGCCGTGGCGCTTGTAGTCGTGGCTGCGCCGCTCCGCCTGCCCGGGGCGCATCGGCAAGAGGGGCTGGGAACGGTCCAGGGCCTGGATCTGGCTCTTTTCGTCGACACAGAGAACCAGGGCACGATCCGGCGGCGCCAAATACAGACCGACGATGTCGCGGACCTTCTCCACGAAGAAGGGATCGCTCGACAGCTTGAAGGTCTCCGAGCGATGCGGCTGCAAGCCGAAGGCCCGCCAGATGCGATGAATGGTCGAGGGCGCGTGGCCGCTCGCCCGCGCCATCGAGCGAAGGCTCCAATGGGTCGCGTCCGGCGGCGTCTCTTCCAGCGTCAGCCGGACCGCTTCCGCGATGGCGTCATCGCCGATTTGACGCGGCGCGCCGGGGCGGGGTTCGTCGTACAGACCGTCGAGGCCCTCCGCCGCATAGCGGCGACGCCACTTGCCCACGGTGTCCGCGCTCGCCTCGAGACGAACGGCGATCTCCTTGTTCTCCAACCCTTCCGCCGCCGCCAAGACGATCCGAGCCCGCCGCGCAAGCCCCTGCGACGTCTTGCGACGACGAGACAGCGCCTCCAATTCGGCGCGCTCGTCATCGCTCAAAGAGATCGTCACCGCCACTCTCGCCATCAATCGCGCCTCCTAAAAACAAATAGAGACATAATCATATCAATTTATCGATCAGGACACTAGCCATTTAACACCGTTTTTTCTCTGGTTCTGGTCGGGGCATGCATCGAAAACCTGCCCCGGTTGCAACTCGGAACCGGAGAAAAGACCATGTGGAATCTTTCCCTAAACCAGTCTCGTGTCGACCGCCTAAAACCACAAAACTCTACCTACGACATCCGCGATACCGACCTTAAAGGTTTCGGGATCAGGATCCTGCCCTCGGGCAAGAAAAGCTACTTCCTTCAAACGCAGTACGAAGGCCGGCGCCGCTGGACGAAGATCAGCGATGCCGACGCCATGTCCGAGGCCGAGGCCCGGTCGCAAGCGCGATCGTTGTTGGCAGCCATCAGGAAAGGACAGGACAGTGTCCCCGATCTACCGGCGGATATCGCTTTCGAGGCAGTCGCCGATGAGGTGTTTGCGTATTACCGGAGGCACTGGAAACCGCGGACGCTCGCCGTCAACCTGAACTACTATGAGAACAATATTCTGCCGTGGTTCAAGGGGCGGCAATGCCTCGGGTTTGGCCGATCGCCGGTATTACGCGGCCTGAGGTGCTGGAATGGTTCGAGTCGCTTCACGCGAAGCCGGCCTCGGCGAACCGATCTCTACCGGCGCTGTCGGTCATCCTGCGGCAGGCCGAGGAGTACGGATACAGGCCAGAGGACAGCAACCCTTGCAAAGACATCAAGCGCTACCGCCGCCGCGCTCGGGAACGCTTCCTGTCGCCAGATGAAATCCGTCGCGTCGCTGAAGTTCTGAATCGGTATGACGTGACGCGCCCGGCCCAGGCAGCTGTTATCCGATTGTTGTTACTGACGGGGTGTCGCAAGGGCGAACTTTTTACCCTCAAATGGCGGGATTACCGGGAAGGCAAACTCTTCCTTCGGGATAGCTGAGAACGGCAGAGCAATAATCCCCCACTGAAGCGGCCGGTCGATCCGGCTGCGGCGGACCAAAATGGGACCGCGTATAGCCTTCTGTCAGGGTTGCTCTGACTGGAAGGCGGGGGGGATGTATCGGGTGGAGTTGTACGCACGGGTTCGGCGGGCGTGTCATGTCGAGGGGATGAGCACCCGCGAGGCCTCGCGGGTGTTTGGTGTAGACCGCAAGACGGTCCGTAAGATGCTGTCGTTCTCGGTGCCGCCAGGGTATCGCCGAAGCGCGCCGCCGAGGCGGCCAAAGCTGGGTCCGTTCACGGGAATCATCGATCGGATCTTGGAAGACGATCGGACCAGCCACCGCAAGCAACGGCACACTGCGAAGCGCATCTTCGACCGCCTCCGGGACGAGTACGGTTTCACGGGCGGCTACACCATCGTGAAGGACTACGTTCGTGAGCAGGGGCTTCGGTCGCGTGAGGTGTTCGTGCCACTCTCCCATTCCCCCGGTCACGCCCAGGCGGACTTCGGCGAAGCGATGGCGGTGATCGGCGGCGCGTTACGGAAGATCCACTTCCTTGCCTTCGACCTTCCCCACAGTGATGGTTGCTTTGTTGCGGCCTATCCGGCGGAGACGACCGAAGCATTCTGCGATGGCCACAACGCGGCGTTTGCCTTCTTCGGCGGCGTCCCCCGATCCATCCTGTACGACAACACCAAGCTGGCGGTTGCCCGGATCCTGGGCGATGGGAAGCGGCAGCGAACGCGCGTCTTCACGGAGCTTCAGTCCCACTATCTGTTCGAGGACAGGTTCGGCCGGCCGGGCAAGGGCAACGACAAGGGCAAGGTCGAGGGACTGGTCGGCTTCATCCGGCGGAACTTCCTGGTCCCCGTCCCGCGTGCCGAGAGCTTCGCGGCCCTCAACGATGCTCTCGCCGAACAGTGCCGCCGGCGCCAGGCGGCGCGGCTGCGGGGCCACAAGGAGACCATCGGCGAGCGTCTCGAGCGGGATCGTCAAGTTCTCTTGCCATTGCCGCCTGCTCCCTATGATGCCTGCGATAAGCGCCCTGGACGGGCGAGTTCGCTGTCGCTGGTGCGTTACCGCAGCAACGACTATTCCGTGCCCGTGGCCTACGGCCACCGTGAGGTGCTCATCCGGGGCTACGTCGATGAGGTGGTGATCAGCTGCGGGGCCGAGGTGATCGCCCGGCACCGCCGGTCCTACGACAGCGAGGACCTGATCTTCGACCCGCTGCATTACCTGCCCTTGATCGAGCAGAAGATCGGCGCCCTCGACCAGGCCGCGCCGTTGGCGGGCTGGGACCTGCCCGAGGCCTTCATCACTCTGCGGCGGCTCCTCGAAGCTCGTATGGGCAAGGCAGGCAAGCGCGAGTACGTCCAGGTGCTCCGTCTACTGGAGACCTTCCGGCTCGAGGAGGTCGAGGGTGCGGTCGGCGACGCCCTGCGGCTCGGCGCAATCGGCTTTGATGCGGTGAAGCACCTGGTACTGTGCCGCATCGAGCGGCGGCCGCCCAGGCTCAACCTCGACGTCTATCCGTATCTGCCGCGCGCCCGGGTCGCGATGACGTCCGCCAAGTCGTACATGAGCCTGCTGTCGGGGCTCGGCGCATGACCGACACACCGCAAGTGCTGCTCGCCCACCACCTCAAGACGCTGAAGCTGCCGACCTTCCTGCGCGAGTACGACAAGATCGCCCGGCAGTGCGCCTCGGAAGGCGTCGATCACGTCCGCTACCTGTTGAGACTCGCCGAGCTCGAGCTGATCGACCGCGAGCGCCGCATGGTCGAGCGGCGCATCAAGGCGGCGCGCTTCCCCGTGGTCAAGAGCCTCGACAGCTTCGACTTCAAGGTCATCCCCTCGCTCAACAAGGCGCTGGTCCTGGAGCTGGCCCGCTGCGAGTACATCGAGCGCCGCGAGAACCTCATCGCGCTCGGCAACAGTGGGACCGGCAAGACCCACATCGCCCTCGGTCTCGGCCTGGCGGCCTGCCAGAAGGGCCTCTCGGTCGGCTTCATCACCGCCGCCGCGCTGGTCCACGAACTCATCGAGGCCCGCGATGACAAGCAGCTGCTGAGGTTCCAGAAGAAGCTCGCCACCTACAAGCTTCTGATCGTCGACGAACTCGGCTTCGTGCCGCTGTCGAAGACCGGCGCCGAGCTGTTGTTCGAGGTGTTCAGCCAACGCTACGAGCGGGGCTCGACCCTGGTCACCACCAATCTGCCCTTCGACGAATGGACCGAGGTGTTCGGCTCCGAGCGCCTCACCGGCGCGCTCCTCGATCGCCTCACCCACCACGTCAACATCCTCGAGATGAACGGTGACAGCTACAGGCTCAACCAGAGCCGCAGGCGTCAAACCCCGACTGCTAACTGAACCGACCACCCAGCCCACGCTTGACCCCGTGGGCCCACAGGTCCCTCCCGCGCGCGCCGCCGCGTCAGCCTGTTGAGGGCACGCCGCGTCGCGCGCGGGGCCCTCCCGTGGACTACGGGGACAAGCCCGCAGCCGCCAAGCGGTCCCTTCTTACACCGCCGAGGTGGTCCCTTTTTGCTCCGCCATTGACAGATAGCAAATCGGGGCCGCGCACGGTCTGGCTGTCGTCCGCCGCGCGGGAGGTGCTGGACCGGTTGCCCAGGAAAAATGCATGGGTCTTTCCCTCGCATTGGGGCAACTTGGAGCATCTGTCGGGAATCGCCGATTTCTGGCGGGACGTGTGCACGGAAGCCAGCATACGCGATGTCCGGCCGCACGATCTCAGGCATACTTACGCCAGCATTGCCCTCATGCATGGCGAAACCGTGCTGACCATAGGCCGGTTGCTGGGGCACGACCAACCGGGGACCACGCTCAAATACACCAACTTCGCCGATGCGGCAGCCCGAGAGGCGGTCGATGCCGTCTCGTCGGTTCTGCGGAGGGTTTGAGCCATGGCAAGGAAGATCAAGCTGACCGATACAAGGATCAGCAAGCTCAAAGCCGGGGATGTCGAATACATAGTTTGGGACACCCGGATTGACGGGTTCGTTGTGTGTGATATTATACCATTGATCTAATTGGTATTTTATATGTACTCATTTCTCCCGTAAGCGAAACGAAAGCGAATTCAATCAAACTCCAGCGCTTGCGGGCGCATCTCTGACGTAGCTCCCGGCGGCCCATCGGGGGCTGCCCTTGCGGTGGACACCGGCAAAGTGCCCGCCGGTGCGTATCTCAAGTGCCTCATCGGCAAGCTTGCCGCTGATTTCGGCACCATCGAGCACCCACCAGGGGCGAAGACCACTCGCATCCGCGGAGCCCTCCGCGTGCCTCTCCACGCATCGCCAAGGGGAAGCTTCGGCCATAACAGGATAGCTCAACACCTCGTCACGCAGCACCTCCGAAAGCCGGCGCCTGACGGCCAGGCCCGCATAGCGCTGGACGCGACCTTCTCGTTGCTCGAGATCGAGTGGATTGGACGAGATATCCCAATGAACCGCATTCGCGCACCGGGGGTGAAAATCGAGACCCTCCTGACCAACGGACGTTGTTGCCAAGACATGTGGCCAGAATGGCGTATTGAAACTCCTGCGGACTTCATCGGGGCGGACTGGAGCGGCTTGCGCTTTGCCGCCCGCCACCTTGACGACGGGCTGGGTCTCGGCGTCTGTCTGACGTCAGCGCCTTTGGGATAAATTGAGGTAATTGCATAACGGAGGATTTCTGGCTCATCGTAGTGACCGAAGGGAACGAAGATGAGACAGAAATCAATGAGCAAGAACGACCCGGCGGAGAGAACGGTTCGGGATATTCGCCGCAAGACACGCAAGCAGTATACGGCCGAGGAGAAGATCCGGATCGTGGTGTCGGGCCTGCGCGGCGAGGAGAGCATCGCCGCCTTGTGCCGCCGCGAGGGCATCGCCGAGGGTCTGTATTACAGCTGGTCGAAAGAGTTTTTGGAAGCGGGCAAGAAGCGGCTCGCCGGCGACACCGGGCGCCAAGCGACCTCGGGCGAGGTTAAAGGCCTGCGCCAGGAGATGCGCGACTTGAAGGAGTTGGTCGCCGAACTTTCGCTGGAGAACCGGCTTCTCAAAAAAACATGATCGGGCATGGGGGAGACGAGGAATGAGGTATCCCGCATCCGAGAAGCTGGAGATCATCCGCCTGGTCGAGCAGTCCCACCTGGGCGTCGGGTCCACTTTGGACAAGCTGGGCATTCCGAAGACCACCTTTTATCGCTGGTACGATCGCTTTCTGGCCTTTGGCGACGCCGGTCTTGAGGATCGCAACAGCAGCCCGGGCCGGGTGTGGAACCGGATCCCGGATGATGTCCGGGGGCAGATCATCGATCTTGCCCTGGAGGAGACGCAACTGTCGCCCCGGGAACTGGCCGTCAGGTTTACGGACACCAGGGGCTACTTTGTCTCGGAAGCCTCGGTTTACCGGCTTCTCAAGGCCCACGACCTGATCACCAGCCCCGCTTTCGTGGTCATCAAGGCAGCCGATGAGTTCCGCGACAAGACCACGGCGCCGAACCAGCTGTGGCAGACCGACTTCACCTATCTCAAGGTCATCGGCTGGGGCTGGTTTTACCTGTCGACCATCCTGGACGACTATTCCCGCTACATAATTGCTTGGAAGCTCTGCACCAACATGACGGCGGACGATGTGACGGCAACACTGAAGTTGGCGCTAGAAGCCTCAGGCTGCAATCGCGCCAATGTCGTCCACAAGCCGAGGCTGCTCAGCGACAACGGCTCGTCCTATATCTCCGGCGATCTGGCTGAATGGCTCGAGGACCACGGTATGGATCACGTTCGGGGCGCACCGTATCACCCGCAAACCCAGGGCAAGATCGAGCGCTGGCATCAAACGCTGAAGAACCGGATCCTGCTTGAAAATTATTATCTACCCGGCGATCTCGAAAACCAGATCAGCGCCTTCGTCGATCACTACAACAACCAACGCTACCACGAGAGCATCGGCAACGTAACTCCAGCCGACGCCTACTTTGGACGCCACACCGCCATCATCGAAAAGAGAAAAAGGATCAAAAAACTGACCACCCAAAACCGCCGCTTGAACCATCAACGCCAAGCGGCTTAACATCAAACAAAGATGAGCCAGATCCTCCCTTATGAAACACGCTCAACAGTCCCATTTGTTTTGATGACGGACAGTCGCGCACCTCGGTCCAGGGTGCCTGGTTGCCGGGCCGCAGGAGCCCTCGGACCTTCAGCTTGAGCCGAGCCACGCTCTTCCTGGACGGGCTCGCCCCCAGATACCAGTGGCCATCCTTGCGAAAGCGCTGCGAGCCGAAGCTATAGCCCAGGAAGTCGAAGCTCTCCTTGCGGCCATCGCGGACGCTGGTCTTGGCCTCGTTCAGGGTCAGTCCCAGCCGGGTCATCACCTGCCGCGTCCAAGCCAAGGCCTCCCTCGCGTGTCCGCGACTGAGGATGACAAGGTCATCGGCATAGTTCACCACCTCGGCGCGGAACCTTGTGCCCTGCCCGGTGATCCGCCAGTACTTCAGAAAGCGGTTCATGTAGAGCGCGGCGAGCAGCGGCGAAACAATCCCGCCTTGCGGGGTTCCCGGTGTGCTCCCCCGGCCGCCCGTCATGCGCCGCTTGCCATCCCCGTCGGTCTCCTCGACCGGTGTCTTGAGCCACAATTTGATCAGGCGCAGGACGTTGCGATCGACGATCCGGCGCGCAACCGATTGCATCAGTTCCGCATGGGAAATCGTATCGAAGTACTTGGACAAATCCGCGTCAACCACGTCCGTGTAGCCGCGACAGAGAAGCTTGTGGACCGCCTGGACGGCATCGCCCGCAGAGCGTTTCGGTCGGTAGCCATAGGCACTGGGCTCGAGATCGGCCTCGAAGATCGGTTCGATCACGAGCTTGACGGCGCCTTGCACCACCCGGTCCCGGATCGTCGGGATGCCGAGCGGTCGTTCGCCGCCGCCGGGCTTTGGGACCATCGCCCGCCGCACCGGCTCAGGTCTGTACGTCTTGGCGCGAAGGTCGTCCCTGATCCCGGACAGCCACCCCTCCAGCCCCATCGCCTCGATCTCCTCGAAGCTCTGTCCATCCACCCCCGGCGCGCCCTTGTTGGACCGCGCCAGTCGGTAGGCATGGAACAGGATGTCTTCGCGGTAGACCTTGTCGTAGAGCAGGTAGAAGCGGAAGTCCGGTTCCGCCTTCGCCTTGAGATAGAGCTTCCTCTGGAGAGTCCGGATCTTTTCAGGTGTTTGCAGGCGCATCGCCAATCACCCCGCCTCCTCTCCGTCAAAAGCGCACCAGAAGTAAGGGTGCTTCCCTCCGCCGGCATTACCCGGCATCAACGGTACTATCACCCTTTCCGATTCCCGCCCGCGCCGCCACCCGAGGTGACGTTGAGGCCGCTACCCTCGCCCGCGACGGGCCTCCCCCGATTACCCGTATCACCTTCCTTGCGTGCCGTGCCCACTACCCCGGCGGACCGGAACGGGTGCATTCGTCGGTTACTCCCCCGTTCCACGCGGCCTTCCCCTAATCTCAGGAGGGTCGGCGTCCACATCTTCACTTTCGAGGCCTGCTCAGGCTTCACTCGCGTTCGGCCCGCAAGGTCGCTCAACCGCCCAAGGCGGCCTTTGTCACAGGGCTTCGGTCCCGCCGGTTACCAGACAAGACCGCCTGTCAGCTACCAGATCAAACCGACAACTGTCTGGGTGGATCCTTCCTCCACTGGTGTTACGCGCCGTCGGGGCGCACTGAGAAGTCCGGGATGAACGGGTGCTGGCCTTCTACAACGACCGGGGCACAGCCGAGCAGCACATCAAGAAGGGCAAGTATGCGCTCAAATGGACGCGGCTCTCCTGCATGCGCTTCGCGGCAAACGCCGCTCGTCTCCGCCTTCACGGACTTGCCTACAATCTGGCGAACTTCCTGCGGACGCTGGCGACGCCCGAGGAGATCGAGCGCTGGTCGCTCACCAGCCTCCACGAACGGCTGATCAAGACCGGCGCCCGGTTGGTGCGCCATGGCCGCTACGCCGCGTTCCAGATGGCCGAGGCCTTGCTGCCACGGGCAGTCTTCGCAGGTCTCCACGACCTGATCATTGGACTGCGCGATCCGCCGGCTGGAGCATTGTCCGCATGATCGAAACCGCGTCCAGAGCGGCGGCACGCACTGATGGTGACGGGAGAGGTGCGACCGGAACATGGCAACATCATGCTCCTCGCGGGCCCTGGACGGCGTTGGCGCGCTTTCCGACCCCGGCACGGACTATACAACAGGCTGCACGGGCGAATCTCCGCTTGATAATCGCTTTCGTCAGTGGCACGATCACCGAAGGGAATGCAAATGGGGAATCCTGGCTGACATGACTCACCGCGAATCCGAAACTCGGGCTTGCAAGAAATCAGTCGTTGGACAAAGGGAGGACATACCTGATGCAAACAACAAAGATGAGACTTCATCGTCGTGATTTTCTGAAGGCTTCGACCGCTGCCTCGACAGCCGCGGCATTCGGAGCATTTGCTCTGGCCGGGAACGGGGCCGCCATTGCGGCAACACAAGCCACCGATAAAAGCGGGTCAATGATGGTTGCCCAGGCGTCGATGACCGAAGGGGACATCGCCGCTCTTCCGCGCTTCAAGCTTGATCTTGTCGCCCCGCCTTTCGTTCCAAAGCACGATCAGGTCGCATCCGGCGGGCCGAAGGTGGTCGAAGTCACAATGACCGCTAAAGAGATGCGTTGGACTGTCGATGACGGAGGCGCCGAAATCTGGGCCAGTACATTCGACGGTTCTATTCCCGGTCCGCTGATCGTCTGCCATCAGGACGACTACATCGAGTTGACGCTCAAGAACCCGGCGGAAAACTTGATGGAGCACAATATCGATTTCCACGCATCCACGGGCGCACTGGGCGGTGGAGGGCTGACGCTCATCGGTCCCGGTGAGGAGACAGTGTTGCGCTTCAAAGCCACGAAGCCGGGCGTCTTCATCTATCACTGCGCCCCTGGCGGCCAGATGATTCCCTATCACGTCGTGCATGGGATGAACGGCGCCATCATGGTCCTGCCCCGCGAAGGTCTGACCGACGGGAAAGGCGGTCTGCTCTCTTATGACCGCGCATACTATGTCGGAGAGCAGGATTTCTATATCCCGAAGGATGAAAACGACGACTGGAAAGTCTACGACGGAATGGCCGAGAACTTCGGCGACGTCTTTCCGATCATGCGCTCTCTGGTTCCGACCCATCTCGTGTTCAACGGCAAGGTCGGTGCCTTGACAGGCGACGGCGCCATGAAGGCGGCCGTCGGTGAGACCGTGTTGTTCATCCACTCACAAGCCAACCGTGACTCGCGCCCGCATCTGATCGGTGGTCACGGCGACTATGTTTGGGAAAACGGCTCTTTCGCCGATGCGCCGGCGACCGGTCTCGAAACCTGGTTTATCCGCGGAGGCTCGGCGGGCGCAGCGATGTACACTTTCCGTCAACCGGGAGTGTACGCTTACCTGAACCACAACCTCATCGAGGCGGTTGAACTAGGCGCTTTGTCGCATGTCGTCGTCGAGGGTGAGTGGGACGACAACTTGATGAAACAGGTGAAAAAGGCAACTAAAATGCCTTGATGCGTGCCTATCCGCTTTACGCATACACACACTAGGGGTAGATTGTGTGCGTAAAATGGCGGGTCAAACTCGGATTTCTCACCGGATTTCTCACCGAAGAATAGTGTGGAGTCTGATTATCTATTGTAAACAAACAGTTATATAAATTTTCGGGAAGCGACAAAAATACAGGGTGTTTTTCCGTTCAGGGCCGTTTTTCGTCCGGCGGCGGGAGGGTTTGCACGGTTTCGGCGAGCCATTGCAAGGCGCCCCGCGTCGCCGTCCAGTTTTCCCTGTTTTGCAACACATAGATGACCGCCTCGTCGGGTGAGCCCAGCGTGTAGTGGTCGTCCTGATGTTCGGGGATCGGCATGGCGCCGGTCAACAGAGCGGGGACATGGGGATTGCGCTTCCAGGCGGCAGCCAGGGCGGTGCGGGCATCGGCCTCATCGCCCTTGCGCAAAGCCAGCAGAGTCTTGGCGTAGGCCCATTCGGCGAACACATCATCGTCATAGGCGGCGAGCAGTTCCTCCAGGGCGCCGTGATCGCCGGTGGCGAGCAGCCAGGACGTCAGGACATGGCGCAGACCCTGATTGTCGTTGGGGTTGAGGCGCAGCATATCCCGGTAATGGCCGATGGCCGCAGCGCGCTCGCCCGCCGCCCACAGGCATTTGGCGAGACCGGCGCGGGCGCGCATGTAAGGGCGGGTCTCCAGAAGGCCCCAGAAGTGGCCGGCATCGCGCTCGAAGGCCTGCGGCCCAAGCGCCCGCTCCCCGGCGGCGGCGGCGGCCTCATAATGGCGCCGCGCCTCGACGAGGGTCTTCGCCGCCTCTTCCGCCAGCATCACATGAGCGTCGGCGCAGAGTTCGGAGATATCCAGCGCCCGTTTGGCCAGTGCGACCCGTTCGCGTTTGGCGCCCGCGTCCCAGGCTTTGTACATGAGTTCCTGGGCCTGCCAAAGCGCCGCGTCATCACCGTCGCTTCCGTCAAAGCCGGAGGACAGCCCGCCGGCGAGCTTGGCCATCACCCCCTCCAGAGCCCGACGGTCGGGCAAAGGCGGCGCGGGCTCGGACACAGGCTCGACGGCCGGCTTTTTCCTGGCGGTGGGCGCGGGCTTTCTCTTGTTGTTGCGGCGCTTCTTGCTGACCGGCATGGAGACCTCGCGTGGCGTTCACAGGAGGGTGCCAGCCTAGCGGAAACCGGGGCTCAACGCTTGTGTTCTTCTTCGATGCCCCACGCAATACTCTATGATGGATCGCGTGATATCCATGTCTTGAGGGGGAACTTCATGCGCTTTGCGGATTACGGCAAACGGGTGGTGTTCGCCGCCTTCGACGGCGGCGAGATCACGTCGGACGCCGGTGTCCTGTTACTGCGCGAGCGGCCGCGCCGGATACGCCTGTTCGAACGCATGGCGGGCTGTTTCACCGATCACCGGGATCGAGAACGCCTAACCCATACCCTTCCCGCCCTGTTGGCTCAACGGGTTTGCGGGATGGCGCTCGGCTATGAAGACATCATCGACCACGACACGCTCCGTTTCGACCCGGCCCTGAAATTGCTGGCCTCACCGGGAACCGAATATCCCGGGACCCCGGCTCCGCTGGCCGGCAAGTCAACGCTGAGCCGGCTGGAACAATCCTGGGAAACCGGCAACCGCCGCTATCACCAGATGGTCCCCAATCTCAAGAGCCTCTCCAACCTGTTCGTCGCGCTGTTCCTCGACGCCTGCGACACGCCGCCCGCGCGCATCACCCTCGATATCGACGCCACCGACGTGGAGACCCATCCGGCTCCTACCTCGGGTGCTTGACGGCAAACCGCTGGTCCGGCCATGGGTGGCGGATGGAGGCGCGTGGCCACAGGATTTCGGTCATGCGCTCCAGTCGCTTCCAACTAAATCGGGCTCGCTGGGACCGGCGGCGTAGCGCCCGCATCCACCGGCGTTGCAGCCTGCGGAGGAACGCACGGATGGACCGGCCTGATGGGCGGCACCAGGACGATATCAGACCGAAGCGGGCACTGGGGGATCCATGAGAGCCTGCACCCGAGACCGAGGCCGCCAAATACAGACCGCGAGCGAAAGCCGGAATGAGGGCGGTGGCCGGGGAGCACCGGGTCATGGGACGGGCTGGCACCCGTTTAAGGAAGCTCTACCTGGGGGGAATGCTTCGGTCACATGAGCCGCCGCCCTGGGACGCCGCATGCGACGCCCGGCTCCATACTGCCACGTCCCCGGCAAAACGGTCTATCTTCGGCATCGCCGGGGATAGACCTTGCACGCCAAAGCTCAGCCCCCACCAACTGCCACAAGTGATTCTCACCTTCCGAGGAGAGACCGAGCTATGAATGAACCTGGCTGGAAAGAGACTCGCGAACGAAAGAGATCCTGTGAGAACGGCAGAGCAATAATCCCCCACTGAAGCGGCCGGTCGATCCGGCTGCGGCGGACCAAAATGGGACCGCGTATAGCCTTCTGTCAGGGTTGCTCTGACTGGAAGGCGGGGGGATGTATCGGGTGGAGATGTACGCGCGGGTCCGGCGGGCGTGTCGTGTCGAGGGAATGAGCACCCGCGAGGCCTCGCGGGTGTTCGGGCTGGACCGCAAGACGGTACGCAAGATGCTGTCGTTCTCGGTGCCGCCAGGGTATCGCCGAAGCGCGCCGCCGAGGCGGCCAAAGCTGGGTCCGTTCACGGGAATCATCGATCGGATCTTGGAAGACGATCGGACCAGCCACCGCAAGCAACGGCACACGGCGAAGCGGATCTTCGACCGTCTCCGGGACGAGTACGGGTTCACCGGCGGCTACACCATCGTGAAGGACTATGTTCGTGAGCAGGGGCTTCGGTCGCGTGAGGTGTTCGTGCCACTCTCCCATTCCCCCGGTCACGCCCAGGCGGACTTCGGCGAAGCGATGGCGGTGATCGGCGGCGCGTTACGGAAGATCCACTTCCTTGCCTTCGACCTTCCCCACAGTGATGGTTGCTTTGTTGCGGCCTATCCGGCGGAGACGACCGAAGCATTCTGCGATGGCCACAACGCGGCGTTTGCCTTCTTCGGCGGCGTCCCCCGATCCATCCTGTACGACAACACCAAGCTGGCGGTTGCCCGGATCCTGGGCGATGGGAAGCGGCAGCGAACGCGCGTCTTCACGGAGCTTCAGTCCCACTATCTGTTCGAGGACAGGTTCGGCCGGCCGGGCAAGGGCAACGACAAGGGCAAGGTCGAGGGACTGGTCGGCTTCATCCGGCGGAACTTCCTGGTCCCCGTCCCGCGTGCCGAGAGCTTCGCGGCCCTCAACGATGCTCTCGCCGAACAGTGCCGCCGGCGCCAGGCGGCGCGGCTGCGGGGCCACAAGGAGACCATCGGCGAGCGTCTCGAGCGGGATCGTCAAGTTCTCTTGCCATTGCCGCCTGCTCCCTATGATGCCTGCGATAAGCGCCCTGGACGGGCGAGTTCGCTGTCGCTGGTGCGTTACCGCAGCAACGACTATTCCGTGCCCGTGGCCTACGGCCACCGTGAGGTGCTCATCCGGGGCTACGTCGATGAGGTGGTGATCAGCTGCGGGGCCGAGGTGATCGCCCGGCACCGCCGGTCCTACGACAGCGAGGACCTGATCTTCGACCCGCTGCATTACCTGCCCTTGATCGAGCAGAAGATCGGCGCCCTCGACCAGGCCGCGCCATTGGCGGGCTGGGACCTGCCCGAGGCCTTCATCACTCTGCGGCGGCTCCTCGAAGCTCGTATGGGCAAGGCAGGCAAGCGCGAGTACGTCCAGGTGCTCCGTCTACTGGAGACCTTCCGGCTCGAGGAGGTCGAGGGTGCGGTCGGCGACGCCCTGCGGCTCGGCGCAATCGGCTTTGATGCGGTGAAGCACCTGGTACTGTGCCGCATCGAGCGGCGGCCGCCCAGGCTCAACCTCGACGTCTATCCGTATCTGCCGCGCGCCCGGGTCGCGATGACGTCCGCCAAGTCGTACATGAGCCTGCTGTCGGGGCTCGGCGCATGACCGACACACCGCAAGTGCTGCTCGCCCACCACCTCAAGACGCTGAAGCTGCCGACCTTCCTGCGCGAGTACGACAAGATCGCCCGGCAGTGCGCCTCGGAAGGCGTCGATCACGTCCGCTACCTGTTGAGACTCGCCGAGCTCGAGCTGATCGACCGCGAGCGCCGCATGGTCGAGCGGCGCATCAAGGCGGCGCGCTTCCCCGTGGTCAAGAGCCTCGACAGCTTCGACTTCAAGGTCATCCCCTCGCTCAACAAGGCGCTGGTCCTGGAGCTGGCCCGCTGCGAGTACATCGAGCGCCGCGAGAACCTCATCGCGCTCGGCAACAGTGGGACCGGCAAGACCCACATCGCCCTCGGTCTCGGCCTGGCGGCCTGCCAGAAGGGCCTCTCGGTCGGCTTCATCACCGCCGCCGCGCTGGTCCACGAACTCATCGAGGCCCGCGATGACAAGCAGCTGCTGAGGTTCCAGAAGAAGCTCGCCACCTACAAGCTTCTGATCGTCGACGAACTCGGCTTCGTGCCGCTGTCGAAGACCGGCGCCGAGCTGTTGTTCGAGGTGTTCAGCCAACGCTACGAGCGGGGCTCGACCCTGGTCACCACCAATCTGCCCTTCGACGAATGGACCGAGGTGTTCGGCTCCGAGCGCCTCACCGGCGCGCTCCTCGATCGCCTCACCCACCACGTCAACATCCTCGAGATGAACGGTGACAGCTACAGGCTCAACCAGAGCCGCAGGCGTCAAACCCCGACTGCTAACTGAACCGACCACCCAGCCCACGCTTGACCCCGTGGGCCCACAGGTCCCTCCCGCGCGCGCCGCCGCGTCAGCCTGTTGAGGGCACGCCGCGTCGCGCGCGGGGCCCTCCCGTGGACTACGGGGACAAGCCCGCAGCCGCCAAGCGGTCCCTTCTTACACCGCCGAGGTGGTCCCTTTTTGCTCCGCCATTGACAGTCGGGCCCGGTCATTGGTTATTTGGTCGTCTCAGCCGTTCAGCGTTCGATGACCCCACAGGCGATGCGCGGCCCCGCGGCGCCGGCCGGGTCGGACTTGTAGTCGTCGGCGCCGGCGTGCATGACGATGGCCGCGCCGTCGGCGTCGAACAGCGCGTCGTCGAGCGCCAGCCTCTTGTTCAGAACCTCGATTGTCAGCGTGCCGTTAGCATGGACGTGAACGTTCGGCATGTCGCCAGCATGCATGCCGCCCTTGCGGGTGATGCCGTGCTTCTTGCCCTTCGGGTTGAAGTGCCCGCCGGCCGACTTGAAGGGTGCGTCGCATTTGCCGACGGCGTGGACGTGAAACGCGTGCGCGCCGGGCGCCAGGTTCCACAAACTGGCCGATAGCAGCACGCCATTCGGCGTCTGCTTCAGGCCGACCAAACCGACGCTCTGGCCGTCGGCGTTCATCAGACTGGCGCTAGCGGTTTGCGCCTGGGCCGCGCCGGTGGTTAAGAAGATCGCAACCATGGCGGATGCGATCGCGATCGGAAGCCTCATTGGTCACCTCCCTCGGGGATCATTAATCCGACATTCCCCAGATGATATCCAAATTCGCGGAAATCGTACCACGGCCCCATCTCCAAGGGAACTCTGTTCCCATTGCAGCCATCCGATGACATGATTTTGGTAATCGGCCAGCGCGTGGAAGGCCATTTGGTCGTTTCTCTTGCCATCCAGACACACCTCTCGTGTCGCAATCTCCTTGCCGTCGATTCCCTCGGCCTACGCCGGAGCGGGTCTTCGTCGTAGATCATCAATCAGGCTCAAGATTTTCTGGAACAAGCTTCTGGTGACTGCAACCTCGGCCAATTGAAATGTGACGTACCGGCCATGGCTGACAACTTTCGCACCGATCTTGACCAGCTTCTCCCTCAGCGTCGTCAGCGACCATTGCTCCACGGCATCGGGCAACGCCAGGGTACGCATGAAGTTGCCGAGGTTATAGGCGAGTGCATGCAGCTGGAGCCGGACGGCATTGTTGCGTAACGAACGGCATGACAGCCGCGTCCACTTGATGGCGTTCTTGCCTTCCTTGATCCATTGCTCGGCAGTGCCGCGCTGATTGTAGAACGCAACAACCCGCTCGGCAGGACGGCTCAGGTTGGTGACGATGAAGCCGACGCGGGGATACAGTTCCCCTGAGTGCCACTCCACCTTGGCGACGACCCGGCGGGGCTTCGTCCAGCTACCGGCCCGATAGCTGAAGTTCGCGTAATACCGACGAACTTCCTTCGGCGGCCGACCGACGGGGCGCTTGAGCAGGTGCGCGATGCTGTCGTGCAGCACCTTGTTGGCCGGAAGCCGGATGGCGTACTTGAAGCCTTCCGCTTCCAGAAACTCATAAACCTCGGGCGAGGCGAAGGCGGCGTCACCACGGAAATAACGCCGGAGTGTCTTGTTCCGGTATCGAGCGACCACCGGGTCCAACACATCGCGCCATTCATGGGCGCTGTGCACGTTGCCCGGACGCAGGGCGCAACGCTCCAGATCGCCGAACTGGTTGAACACGAACAGCGGGTGATAGCACGTGCAGCCGAAGTGACCGTTGTAGGCCGTGCCCTCCTGGTCACCGTAGGTCGGGCTGACGGAGCTGTCCATGTCGAGCACGATAATCTTCGGCGGCTTGCGCTCGTTAACCTGGTCGATCCAGATGCCCAAAAGGTCAGCGAGCGCGGCGAGGTTGTCATTGGTGGCGAGTAACTCCGTCTCGAACCGGCCCATCTGGCTGGTCGATGCGCCGCCGCGCTCGACAGCCCTGCCGCCGACGATCCACCGCATCGCAGGATCGCGCCCCAGCCGGTCGGCGTCGTTCACGTCCTCGTACCCGGCGAGACGACCATAGACGGATTGGCGAAGGAGACCGATGATGCCGTGCCAACCGTTCTTGCCGGTCCGGCTGTCAGCAATAACGTCACCGGCCAGCGTGGTCAGGCCGAGGGCTTCGTCCAGTTCACGATAGGCGAGCAGACCAGCGTCTGACGTGATCCGCGAACCGTGGAACTCGAACTTCAGTCTTCGGTCGAAAAACGCCCGCAGAAGCCCCCGATCCGACTCACCCTCCAGGTTCCGCATTCGACCCACCCTCCGTCTGATCTAATCCACTGATTCTTATACAGGAATCAGACGGAAACCGCATCAGATGGATCGGTCACTTGGGGAATGCGGGGTTAAGTGTATCAACCATGGCTTTCCGGACCGGAACTGGATACGTCACCGGTATACACCCAACCGCCATTCTTCTCTTTCTTTCAGCACTCCGCGACAACTTGCGCGGTCGCGCAACCCTTGAGCTCATTGCTCTTCGAGGTATTGTCAAGTTAATTGATTGTAGTTTGTTCTCGCCATTTCTCCATGAGACTAAGTCATAGAAATTGCGTAAAGCAGCAAGCGGCAATTTACGGCGATTTGGGGAGATGTCCCGGTCGATGTTGAAAAGTTGAGGTAGGTGTCGCTCTCCTGGAGCCGTTAGGCTCCGGGTGCTGCAAACCCAAGAGGGAGAACGACACCATGGGAAAGAATATCCGTAGTTCCAGTAGCCCGAAAGCCCTTGCCACCTCGTTTCCTATGCCGCCGCTGGCAGACGCGATGGACGCAGTCCGTCTCAGCGTGGATCGGTTCTGTCTCCTGGCCGGGGTCGAGGCCTTGGCCGAGATGATGGAGGAGGACGCCACGACCGTGTGCGGGGCCCGACATCGTCGCCATGGGAACCGTCGGGGTTATCGCTGGGGCCATACGCAGAGCGAGATCGGCTACCACGGCGGCCGCGTGAAAGTGCAGCGGCCACGGGTTCGCGACCATGCTGGCAAGGAGGTGGGTTTGGAGAGCTGGCAGGTGCTGCGCGACGGCAACCTGTTGCTCGAGTGGGCGCTCAACCTGATGGTCCTGAACGTGTCGACCCGCAAGTACCACCGCGCGGTCCGTCTGCCCGAGGGCGACCTGGCGAAAGCGCGTGGCGACGGCACCTCGAAGTCGGCCGTTTCCCGGCGCTTTGTGGCGCTGTCGCGCAAGAAGATGAAGGCCTGGCTCGCCTCGGACCTCTCGGAGCTCGACCTGCTGGTCATCCAGATCGACGGTCTGCATGTCGGCGACCATGTCTTGGTGGCGGCGATCGGCGTCGATGGCAACGGCGACAAGCATGTCCTGGCCGTGGTCGAGGGGGCGACGGAGAACACTGTCGTCGTCCAGGCCTTGCTCGACAATCTCCTCGCCAGGGGGCTCGATCCGACGCTGCCCCGGCTGTTCATCGTCGATGGCGCGAAGGCGCTCAGCAAAGCGATCCGCAACACCTTCGGTGTGGCCGCCGCCATCCAGCGCTGCCAGGTCCACAAGGGCCGTAACATCATCGAGCGCCTGCCCCTGCATTTGCATGCAAGCGTCAAGAAGGCGCTCCGTCAGGCCTGGGACCAGGACGACGCAGACAAGGCCGAACGGCTGCTGCGCAACCTGGCCCGGCGTCTGGAGCATGAGGAACCGGGCGTCTCGGGCAGCATCCTGGAGGGGCTGGACGAGATCCTCACCGTCATCCGCCTCGGCCTGCCGCACGAACTCCGGCGCTCGCTCGCCTGCACCAACATCGTCGAGAACGCGCTCGGCACGGTGCGCCAGGTCACCCGCAACGTCAAACGCTGGAGACACGCCGAGATGGCGCTCAGATGGACCGCCGCCGGCCTGCTGGAGGCCCAGAAAACCTTCCGTCGCCTCAAGGCCTATCGTCAGCTGCCCATCCTCCGAAATGCTCTCCAGGAACACTTGAGAAAGGCTCAGGCCGACAGTGCCATTGAAACCATCATGAAGGCAGCATAGCATCATCAACCAGCGACGCCTGCCCCACGAATTTCAACAGAGATAGGGACATCGCCCTGTGGTAAACGAGGGCGAGCTTGGCTCGTCCACGTTTTCCCCGGGCCAGGTTTCGCCGGCAGGCCCGCTGGGACTTGGCCAGCGGTGGACGGTGACGCGCAAGCGTGAGGTTGCCCTGCGGCTTTTGCGTGGCGAGCCGGTGGAACTTTTGTCGCGGCAGTTGGGCGTGGAGATTTTCCGGCTCGAGCAGTGGCGTGAGAAGGCGATCGCCGGGATCGATGCCTCGCTCAAGGAACGCAAGGGCGATCCGGTGAAGGCGGAACTGGACATCGCCATGAAGCGGATCGGGGAGTTGATCATGCAGGTGGAACTGCTGGAGGCCAAGACGGAGACGTCCGGCCCTTTGGGGCGGCGGAGGTCGCGGCGATGAGTGCCGCCACCTCTCCCGGCACGGGTTTGGCCTACGGCCTCCAGCGGGTCTGTGCGGCCTGGGGTTTTGCCCGTTCCTCGTTCTACGCCATGAAATCCCGGCAGCAGGCCACCGCTGAGCGCCCACCAGCAAAGCGCCGGGGACCGAAGCCCTCGATCTCGGACGAGGCTCTGCTGGTGGCCATCGAGGCCGACCTGGAGGCATCCCCCTGGGAGGGCGAGGGACACCGCAAGGTCTGGGCTCGGCTTCGGGTCTGTCGTGGCATCCGTGTTTCCCGCAAGCGGGGGCTCCGGGTGATGCGCGAGAACAACCTGCTCTCGCCCCATCGCTGCCGCCGCCGTGGCGGAAATCCCCATGTCGGTGAGATCATCACCCATGCCCCCAACCTCATGTGGGGCACGGACGGCGTTCGGGTGTTCACGGTGGACGACGGCTGGGGCTGGATATTCACCGCCATCGAGCATTGGAACGCCGAGTGCGTCGGCTGGCATGTGTGCAAGCGAGGCGACCGCTTCGCCGCCCTTCAGCCGATCTCCATGGGGCTTGCGAGGCTGTATGCCTCGACCTCCGCCGGTGCGGCGCGGGGGCTGGCCTTGCGGATGGATCACGGCTCCCAGTATCTGTCGGACCACTTCACCAACCAGATCAAGTTCTGGGGCATCCAGCCGTCCTACGCCTTCGTCGAACAGCCCCAGACCAACGGCGTCGCCGAGAGGTTCAATCGCACGCTCAAGGAACAGATCATCCATGGCCGCATCTACCGCAACATCGCGGAGCTGCGGAACGCCGTCCGCGGGTTCGTCGAACAGTACAATGCCCAGTGGATCGTGGAGAAGAACGGCTACCTGAGCCCCGCTCAAGCTCGTCAGGCGTGGCACACCGCGATGTCACTCAGGCCCGCCGCATGAGACAAACTTGTGTCCAAGGAACCGGGTGCGATACACCGGCACGAGGCGTTGACATTTCCGCACCAATTTATCGTGTAAAGTGCGTAGGCGGCCGCCCTTACGAAAATTTTCTCGCATAGGGATTCGTTTGTAGTTCCCAACAGCTGCACGATGTAATTTCTGTCGGCCAGCGCCTTTGTCGGCCCGCCCGCGAAGACGATGACGGCGCAAAGAATGGCAAAGATCATTGCAGCCGGTCGCCCTTTAAGAACGCCAATTCGCAATCTGGAAGTCATTCGTTCCTCCTGTCGAAAATCCCGATTTCGTTGAAGTCCATCGCCCTAGCCGTCGTAAAACAGCATGAACCCAACCGCCGCCGTGATCTCGCTGATCGCCTTGCCCAGCGCGTCACCTTGCAGCTCTTCCCCAAAATCAACCGTAATGAACGCATTGGGACTCGATTTGCCTTCGAACCCGCCAAACCCTTCGATCGGCTCGCCGAATGTCGCAACTTCTTCGAAATTCGTATTGAGAAACAGGGCAACGGCTATTGCTTGGCGCTGCGTAAATCCACGCCAACTCGCGAAATTCTTTGTCGCCAGCTTGTGGCTCACCTCTGCGCCGATGATCGGGCCCGCGTCTTTGCTCGGGATCGCTTCGAATATCACCCGACAGTCGGGTTCCCCCGCCTGGGCGCCGGAGACGGAGAGCCACAGAAACGCGCATATGAGCGCCGCGCCGAAATGTCGAGCGAAGTGGGTCATTGCATGGGATCCTTCCTTGGTCGGCGACGTCGAGGCGAAGGGCGGTCTTGCCACTCGCCACGCCCACGACGGACGTCGATCGCGGGATCACGTCCCGGATCGCCGGTGTCGTCCACGATCCGCTCCGCCAATCAGATAACCGATCGCCTCAGGTACGTCAGAATCGCATTCGACCAGACCGGTCCGGTTGATCCTACGTCTCGCCCATCGCGATTCCGGTTCACACCGGTGTCGCATGTCCAATGTCAGTCTGGGCGCCTCGATGCACATCCGTACGACCGTCAATCCGGGCGATAGCTACGTTATGTGGGCTAGTTACTCGACAAATCGTTCGCACTTAACAACATTACCATCAGCATTTCTCAATTGTGTTCGATGATTCGGTTGTCCTGCTTTAATCCTTGCCTATCCGGTTATCACCCACACCCACTATATGTAGTGTGCACCCATTTTCCTGAGTAAAGCTCGGTGCAGGTCGAAGCGGAGATATCTCCGGCGATGCCGAGCAGGGACTCGGACGGCATTGTAGCGGCTTTTAGGCGACACTTTAGCGTGGTGGAAATCCTAATCATTGAGTCGGATTTGGCAAAACGCCACGTTGCATAAAGGACCGTCACTTCATTGAAATTTATCTGAAATCGGAGGTGAACGACAATGGAATATTCCAGGAAATCAGAGCTTCATTGAATTGTAGGATTCGAGTGCCGGATTATTCACAAATAGCTCTGTGAACTGGTTTTCAAGTTCGCTCAATACGTCATATGGAGTAAACGGATTGAGGATCACGTTCTTGCGTGTCGCTTCGTCTTCGCTGCGACTCAAAACGCGCAGGAGACTAACAGGCGCGGACGGGTTCTTCGCAACGATTCGTGCCAGCGCGTCGCTTTCTTCGACTAGTGCCGTCAATCGCTCAGACGATGTCGTTTCATCAGCAGCTTCCCGTCTGGCCGTGGGTTTCTTCGTTTTTCCCTTGGTCGCCACCGTTCCGTCCCCCGATGTTAAGTACGTGACGTGAATTAAACTCCGGTTCGGTTTTCAGAACAATCAAGAATTAGCCGGATCGCCTCCTCAATGCGCCTGCGCCGGCCCTTGCCTGCAGTCCAAGGAGACACACTACATATAGTGGGTGTGGGTGATAACCGGATAGGCAAGCTTTAATCTTTCTAATGATTTCTTTTACGGCATCTTTGTACTTCTTTTCCCAACCTTAATATATATTGCCCCTTTTAAAACTCTCGAGTTTGTTGATCGTAGTTTTGAAGGCGCCGTTGACTTGCGTCCGCTTGGCGACACAGTTCTGCCATGCCGCCTTGCGCAGAGCGTTGGCATCGACCCCTGCGGATTGTTGACAAGCGTTCGCGTTGCACGCGGTCGCTAAATGAAGACCCGCGTTCCCGTCGACGCATGCCGTGTGTCCCGCGTCATAGGGAATCAGGGAACAGCCTTGTTGCTTGGAAGCCGCCAGAACATCCGATTTGTCGAGCGCTAGCGCATGGCCGTGCCCGAGAAAAATCCACGCTGTCGCCATCACCGCGACCACGCCAAGTTTGACTCCGATTGTGATCTTCATTGTGTCCCTCCTTAACAGCCCGTTGAAAAAGGCGTCATTGACCGGGTTTCACGCCACGGCGAAGCATATCGCGGCGAAGGCGGTTTAGCCATCCTCCGAGACGATGAGGACGATCTGAACGACCAGGACGGCTCCAGCGGGCGTAACAAGCACGAACAAGGCGCCAATTCCGCCCGCCACGGCCTCCTTCGGGGTGCCGGCGCCGATGAGTTGGCGCATCAGCAACGATAGGTTGTGGCCGGCGACGTGAAGCAGGTATCGCTTGTGCACGTTCTCGCGGCCCCGAAGCCAGGTCCGGCGCATACCGCCGCGATCGAGGTTGTGGGCAAAGGAGCGCTCGACGATCTCGGCGCGCAGCTTGAAGGCTTCCCTGGCCACCCCCGATAACAGCCGGGTCCGGTTGTTGGTGACCGCCCGGCGAGCCGCATCATCTCCGTGCCAGCGCGCAAAACCCTTCTGCTTGGGCTCGGAGATCCGGCTCTTCCAGGGGCCGTCGTCGAGCGCCTTCAAGACCAACCGTGAGTGGTAGCCCTTATCGGTCACACATTCGGCCGGATCTTCGGCCGTCGGCGCCACATCCACCGCCTCGAGGTTTGCCTCGGCCGCCGCCAGGGTCTTGGGAAGCGTTGTCGTATCGCCCTCGTCGGCCGGGTGCAGCTCCGCCGCCACCACCGCGCCGGTGTCCAGATCCACCGCGTGCTCGGGCTTGTAGGCCAGGTGCGTGGTGCCGTCCTTCATCTTGGCGATCTTGGCCTCGGGGTCGCTCCTGGAAACCCAGTCCTGGTTCGAGAGCTTCTTGCCCTTGCGCTTGCGGTCCAGACGCGCCAGGTCCTCAGCCGTGGGTGTCTCGATACCGCTCTCCTGGGCCAAGCGCTCCAGCATCCCCCGGTAACCCTCGCCCGTGTCCCTCCGCACGATGTTGCGCAGCGCCGCGTTGGCCTCCATGGTCGAGGCATCCACCCCGATGCGCTCGCCCTTCACCAGACCCGCCTCGGCGATCAGCGCCAGGACCCAGTCAAACACCGCCGTGTGGACTTCATGGGGCAGGCGCGCGCGGGTCCGTGACAGCCAGGAATGGTCCGGCACCCGTTCCCGCCTCTCCAACAGCAGGAACTCCCGTAGCGACAGGGAATCCGAGCACCGCCACTCCAGCCCACGCTCAGAGTCGATACCCTCGAAGTAGCCCACCAGGTGCATACGGAAGTAGCGCCCGGGTGGCACCGAAGGCGCCCCCATCCTGGCCGCGTAATAGGGCTGGCAGACCGCCTCGGCGAAGCCGTCGAAGCCGCCCTCGATCAGTACCAACTGCAGGCGGTCGTAAAATACATGACCTGGCGAGCGCGGCATCTCCGACCAGCTCACCATCAAGTCCCCCTGACGATCCTTCTGCTGTCCCATCGCCATCAGCGAACCCCCCTTCAGGCCAGGACACCAGAGAATCAGACCATGCCGACTTCGTCCAGGGAAGACTTCGTCAACGGGCTGTTAAGGGGTCGTCACGCGTTCGTCACCCGTGATGCTCGGTGTGGCGCCTTGTGAAACCAACGCCAAACGGGCGCGAGGCTCGAACCTGCCGGGCCGCATGCTTGGCTGGCGGGAGCCACCCCGCTTCAACCGGGCCCGGCTCGGCATTTTCTCTCGTCACGCCTCTGACTCTCAGCCGCTAGCGCGGACAGAAACATAGTATGACTTGTCTTCCAACGACCCGAACGATCCAAACGTCTGGTCAATCGCCTTCGCCACTTTCTCATCACGATACGCCACAACCGTCTCGCTCCGATCAACGGATACGGGCCATGTTTCGGCACTCGAATCCGTTTCTTCAACAGCGAGTATCGCAAGTGAGATCTGCAATTCGCCATTCTTTGCGAAAGAGATGCACAGACTATTCAGCGATTGGAGGTGCGGTAATTCTGCGAGCAGTCCCTCTACCCCGGCAGTTCGATTGCCCGTCGATGTTTTGCGAAAGGCAGACGAGATGCATAGATTCGCGAGGCCGCCCGAGATATTCATCCTGTAAATACTCGACCTGGCCGTTGTCCGATTAGCGAGGGATTGCATGGGGATCATACCCACACATGTATTCCACCAAGCCGGTTGAAGCACTTTTTCGGTACTTCCTGCGATCTTTTCGGACACCGCCGCGCATATGCTTTCGGCTATGTTTGGCCGTTCAGTCCTAGTCGCAGCAAATACACCAGCACAAGTCCTGGTAAAAAGGCTCATAGTTAGCGACCTTAGTCAGTTCCGTAATTTTCCGAGTGACTTGAGCCGAATGCCTGTCTAGTGTCCTGATCGATAAATTGATATGATTATGTCTCTATTTGTTTTTAGGAGGCGCGATTGATGGCGAGAGTGGCGGTGACGATCTCTTTGAGCGATGACGAGCGCGCCGAATTGGAGGCGCTGTCTCGTCGTCGCAAGACGTCGCAGGGGCTTGCGCGGCGGGCTCGGATCGTCTTGGCGGCGGCGGAAGGGTTGGAGAACAAGGAGATCGCCGTTCGTCTCGAGGCGAGCGCGGACACCGTGGGCAAGTGGCGTCGCCGCTATGCGGCGGAGGGCCTCGACGGTCTGTACGACGAACCCCGCCCCGGCGCGCCGCGTCAAATCGGCGATGACGCCATCGCGGAAGCGGTCCGGCTGACGCTGGAAGAGACGCCGCCGGACGCGACCCATTGGAGCCTTCGCTCGATGGCGCGGGCGAGCGGCCACGCGCCCTCGACCATTCATCGCATCTGGCGGGCCTTCGGCTTGCAGCCGCATCGCTCGGAGACCTTCAAGCTGTCGAGCGATCCCTTCTTCGTGGAGAAGGTCCGCGACATCGTCGGTCTGTATTTGGCGCCGCCGGATCGTGCCCTGGTTCTCTGTGTCGACGAAAAGAGCCAGATCCAGGCCCTGGACCGTTCCCAGCCCCTCTTGCCGATGCGCCCCGGGCAGGCGGAGCGGCGCAGCCACGACTACAAGCGCCACGGCACGACCTCTCTCTTCGCGGCCCTCGACATCGCCACGGGAGAGATCATCGGCAAATGTTTCCCGCGCCATCGGGCCCGAGAGTTCCGCAAATTCCTCGACCTCGTCGAGGCGACACGTCCCTGCTGATCTCGACATCCACATCGTCATGGACAACTACGGGACCCACAAGACCAAGGCGATCCGCGACTGGTTCGCCAAACGGCCGCGCTGGCAGGCCCATTTCACACCCACCAGCGCCTCCTGGCTGAACCAGGTCGAGCGCTGGTTCGGGCTGCTGACCGACAAGCAGATCAGGCGCGGCGTCCATCGCTCCACCAAGGAGTTGGAGCGCACCATCCTCGACTACATCGACACGACAAACCAGAACCCCAAACCCTTCAAATGGACCAAATCCGCCGATGACATCCTCGGCGCCATCCAGCGCTTCTGCCTCCGAACAATCGAAATCGCTGAACAGCAGGCGAAAATCATGCGAACTTCGGAATCGGGACACTAGTGTCCTGATCGATAAATTGATATGATTATGTCTCTATTTGTTTTTAGGAGGCGCGATTGATGGCGAGAGTGGCGGTGACGATCTCTTTGAGCGATGACGAGCGCGCCGAATTGGAGGCGCTGTCTCGTCGTCGCAAGACGTCGCAGGGGCTTGCGCGGCGGGCTCGGATCGTCTTGGCGGCGGCGGAAGGGTTGGAGAACAAGGAGATCGCCGTTCGTCTCGAGGCGAGCGCGGACACCGTGGGCAAGTGGCGTCGCCGCTATGCGGCGGAGGGCCTCGACGGTCTGTACGACGAACCCCGCCCCGGCGCGCCGCGTCAAATCGGCGATGACGCCATCGCGGAAGCGGTCCGGCTGACGCTGGAAGAGACGCCGCCGGACGCGACCCATTGGAGCCTTCGCTCGATGGCGCGGGCGAGCGGCCACGCGCCCTCGACCATTCATCGCATCTGGCGGGCCTTCGGCTTGCAGCCGCATCGCTCGGAGACCTTCAAGCTGTCGAGCGATCCCTTCTTCGTGGAGAAGGTCCGCGACATCGTCGGTCTGTATTTGGCGCCGCCGGATCGTGCCCTGGTTCTCTGTGTCGACGAAAAGAGCCAGATCCAGGCCCTGGACCGTTCCCAGCCCCTCTTGCCGATGCGCCCCGGGCAGGCGGAGCGGCGCAGCCACGACTACAAGCGCCACGGCACGACCTCTCTCTTCGCGGCCCTCGACATCGCCACGGGAGAGATCATCGGCAAATGTTTCCCGCGCCATCGGGCCCGAGAGTTCCGCAAATTCCTCGACCTCGTCGAGGCGAACGTCCCTGCTGATCTCGACATCCACATCGTCATGGACAACTACGGGACCCACAAGACCAAGGCGATCCGCGACTGGTTCGCCAAACGGCCGCGCTGGCAGGCCCATTTCACACCCACCAGCGCCTCCTGGCTGAACCAGGTCGAGCGCTGGTTCGGGCTGCTGACCGACAAGCAGATCAGGCGCGGCGTCCATCGCTCCACCAAGGAGTTGGAGCGCACCATCCTCGACTACATCGACACGACAAACCAGAACCCCAAACCCTTCAAATGGACCAAATCCGCCGATGACATCCTCGGCGCCATCCAGCGCTTCTGCCTCCGAACAATCGAAATCGCTGAACAGCAGGCGAAAATCATGCGAACTTCGGAATCGGGACACTAGTTGGCTGTAGGTGTATCGCACCCGGTTCCTTGGACACAAGTTTGTCTCATGCGGCGGGCCTGAGTGACATCGCGGTGTGCCACGCCTGACGAGCTTGAGCGGGGCTCAGGTAGCCGTTCTTCTCCACGATCCACTGGGCATTGTACTGTTCGACGAACCCGCGGACGGCGTTCCGCAGCTCCGCGATGTTGCGGTAGATGCGGCCATGGATGATCTGTTCCTTGAGCGTGCGATTGAACCTCTCGGCGACGCCGTTGGTCTGGGGCTGTTCGACGAAGGCGTAGGACGGCTGGATGCCCCAGAACTTGATCTGGTTGGTGAAGTGGTCCGACAGATACTGGGAGCCGTGATCCATCCGCAAGGCCAGCCCCCGCGCCGCACCGGCGGAGGTCGAGGCATACAGCCTCGCAAGCCCCATGGAGATCGGCTGAAGGGCGGCGAAGCGGTCGCCTCGCTTGCACACATGCCAGCCGACGCACTCGGCGTTCCAATGCTCGATGGCGGTGAATATCCAGCCCCAGCCGTCGTCCACCGTGAACACCCGAACGCCGTCCGTGCCCCACATGAGGTTGGGGGCATGGGTGATGATCTCACCGACATGGGGATTTCCGCCACGGCGGCGGCAGCGATGGGGCGAGAGCAGGTTGTTCTCGCGCATCACCCGGAGCCCCCGCTTGCGGGAAACACGGATGCCACGACAGACCCGAAGCCGAGCCCAGACCTTGCGGTGTCCCTCGCCCTCCCAGGGGGATGCCTCCAGGTCGGCCTCGATGGCCACCAGCAGAGCCTCGTCCGAGATCGAGGGCTTCGGTCCCCGGCGCTTTGCTGGTGGGCGCTCAGCGGTGGCCTGCTGCCGGGATTTCATGGCGTAGAACGAGGAACGGGCAAAACCCCAGGCCGCACAGACCCGCTGGAGGCCGTAGGCCAAACCCGTGCCGGGAGAGGTGGCGGCACTCATCGCCGCGACCTCCGCCGCCCCAAAGGGCCGGACGTCTCCGTCTTGGCCTCCAGCAGTTCCACCTGCATGATCAACTCCCCGATCCGCTTCATGGCGATGTCCAGTTCCGCCTTCACCGGATCGCCCTTGCGTTCCTTGAGCGAGGCATCGATCCCGGCGATCGCCTTCTCACGCCACTGCTCGAGCCGGAAAATCTCCACGCCCAACTGCCGCGACAAAAGTTCCACCGGCTCGCCACGCAAAAGCCGCAGGGCAACCTCACGCTTGCGCGTCACCGTCCACCGCTGGCCAAGTCCCAGCGGGCCTGCCGGCGAAACCTGGCCCGGGGAAAACGTGGACGAGCCAAGCTCGCCCTCGTTTACCACAGGCCCATCAACAGCAACTTTGTTCTCAAAATTGTCGGTCATGTTCCGGTCCTCCTTGGACACTTCGATTAAGCCAATTCTGTGTCCAAGGAAATCGGGTCCGACTCATAGTTGACTGTAGGTGTAATGTCCTTTTGGGGTGTGCTGGGAGCACTGAAGAAATTCTTTGCCTTCTTGGACTGTTCGGTTGATTTTTTGTTTATCAGACTTTGGAAGCTCTCATAGTCATGGCCGCCCTCGCGAATGCGTGAAGTCTGGACCAGGCAGGTGCTCTCGACATATGACATGCTGACGCTTACGGATTTGACGTCTACGCAAACACCCTTCAACTCCATGAAGTGCTCAGAGAACTCAATCTGCCGCAAGACGATGGCTCCATAGTCAAAGTCCCTCCTAGTGCATTTTCCTTGATGTAACTTTGATAGCTACAGTTCAACGCCTTGTAGCTTTCAGAAGTCATTTGCGCGATGAAGACAACATCCCGTACTGAATTGAGAAAGGAGGTGAAGTCCACTAGAAGTGAAGCCCCGTCGGTAATGATGGCGCTGGCAACGAGACTAAGGAATTCGCCAGAAATGCTGACGCCACTGATGTTGTTGTTATAGTTCTTCCTTACGTTTTTGCCTATCGCCAAATCCGGGATTCTTCCCAGGACATGTTGCCATGTCTTAATGTCTAGTTTCTGGCTGGATACCATAGGATAGTGCGTGTCCATATAGGCAAACACCAACCCGCCTATCGCCAAGAGGTTGTTTGCATTCTCATTCATGATCCCACTGAATGCGGGGTCCTGTGGTTTCTGACCAATTAGGTGGAACTGGACCGTTCCCTGGTCGCTAGCGTAGGACTCCGGCGTCGGTGCCGTGGCATCCCTAGCAGCAAAGACAAGCGGAGTGGAATGGAACAAATCCTGGGCGCTCGAGTACATTTGCGTTGATTGCTGCTTGCTCGCTGCTTCTGCTGCCTGACCTTTGAGTAGGTTTGACATGGTCACTCTCTCCCTTTGGTTGTCCGATGAGATCGGCGGTCGAATTTGCACGCGCTTGCGCGCGGATGAGGAGAATCTCCCTTAACCGGGATTTCCCAGATGGCTAACCCGCGCTTGATCGAACCGAAGCCCGTCGGCGCGCCTTTGGGAAACAGGCCGGGACGCGACGCTCATCGAGCACCGGATCGCGACCGCGACGATTATCATATTCGGCTCAATGTTCTTCGGGACGTGTGGAAGCATGATCGGCCGGAACTGGGTCTGTGCGGGATATCGCAAAACATTCGAACTCTACCCCCCGTTGTTGTATGTGAATATTGTTTTAGTCGAGTTGCTATTTTTGACGTTCTTCCTACACACGCAGAAACCGTAAACCCGGTTTGTTTCGGTGGCTCCTACCACGTGGTAGTATTGGATTAAATCTTTTATAGTAACAGTGGCTGGAGTCGGGCGGAGGGTTTTAAAGCGATCAAAGGTTGTCTGGCAATAGAAATATGGATGGGTGGGGTACGAGCAATTTTGAATTGTTCGGTTGATGATTTCGCGTTATAGTTCATTGCCTCGACGCCGCCGCATTGCCCGGCAGCCCGTTGCGCGCGGGCCTGTCGTCTGTGCCGCTTACCCCATGGGTCCAAGGCGAGGCAACGCCTGGATTAAGCCGATGGAGACGAAACAATCGTGTCAAACCCTAGCCGTGAACTTCTGCTTGCAGAGGCGCTGGATCTCTTGTCCATCGCGATCTTTATCATTGGCCCCGACTACGGAGTGGCATGGTTGAACCAGCGCGGGAAGTCGCTCGTCGAGTCGCGGGATGGAATGTCGCTGACCAACAAACGGCTGCGGGGAGATACCACGACGCAGTCTCGGGAAATCGATGAGGTCTTGGATCGCACGACGCTTCGGCAGCTCCTACCGAGCCCGGACCGTTTGGTCTTGGCGCGCTCGATCACCCGAAGGTCTGGGGAGCGGCCCTTGCAGCTCGTCGCAACGGCCGTGCCCGATGCCAATTCTGGTAAGGCTTCCAACGACCGATTCGCGATTCTGCTTGTCGGTGAATACGACTCCCATCGGCTTGCCCGACCCGAACTGCTCGGGGTGCTGTTCGACCTGACGCCGACCGAGGCCCGGGTCGCCGCCGAGGTCGCCAATGGGCAGTCTCTCGACGACGTGGCGCGCGAATTGAGACTCGGCATCGGCACGGTGAGGTGGCACGTGAAACGGATCATGTCGCGCACGGATACGCGCCGGCAAGCGGAGCTCGTTCGCATGATCCTGCTGAGTCCCGTTGGCATATTGGCGGCCTGACGAACGTTCCGCGAGATGGACGCCTCGACGGCCCGACGCGGCATGGGAAAGCCGCCCGCAGGCGCGCCTCCGCGGTCACTCGCCGGTGAAGTTCGGCTCGCGTTTCTCGAAGAAGGCGTTGGTGCCCTCGAGGTTGTCGCGCGTCATCGCGGTCTGGACGAGCGCCTCGGTCTCGAAGTCGAGCGCCGCCTCGAGCGAGGATTCGAGCGCCCTGTCGATCATCACCTTGTGGAGCTGGACGGCGACCGGCGCGCGGCTCGCGATGCGCCGAGCCAGTGCCTCGGCGGCCTGGCGTTCCTCGCCCGCCGGCACGACGCGGTTGACCAGGCCGATGCGGTGGGCCTCCTCGGCGCCGATGAACTCGCCCGTGTAGGCCAGCTCACGGGCGCGCGCGAGGCCGACCTTGCGTGGCATGAAGAAGGTGCCGCCGTTGGTGATGGTCACCCCGATGTTGACCTCGGGGAAGCCGAACTGCGCGTCGGCGGCCGCGACCACCAGGTCGCAGGCGAAGACCACCTCGCAGCCCGCCCCGACCGCGTAGCCCTGGACCGCGGCGATCACCGGAAAGCGCGCGCGGCGGATCAGCCGGGTCGAGTTCTGCAGGCTCTTCTGCCACTCGCGCAGCTGGCTGGCCGTCAGCTTGCCGGCGACCATGTCCTCGTTGTGCTCGCGGATCTCGCCGACGTCGTGGCCGGCGAGAAACGAACGGCCCTCGCCCGCCAGCACCAGGCAGCGCACCTCGCGGTCCTTGTCAAGCTCGGCCAGCAATTCGTCCATCTTGGTCCAGCTCTCGATGGTCATGGCGTTGAGCCGGTTGGGCCGGTTGAAGATCAGCCAGGCGACGTGGCCGTCCTTGCGGACGATGATGCGGTCGGTCATCGGGGCTCTCCCTCACTCTTAGTTTCCGTGCGCCGTCACTTTGTAACGGCGAACTGCGTTCAATTGCCACGCAGGCCAATCTTGATCCCACAAGGCCAATCTTGATCCCACAAGGCCAATCTTGATCCCACAAGGCCAATCTTGATCCCACAAGGACTGGCCGAACGGTCGGCGGCCCCCCTCTTGTCCCAATTAGACTGGCGCGGGCTTGCGACATCCGAACGATAGTACTCGTTCGGATGTCGCGCTCGTCGGTTACTTCTCGAGCTTGACGCCGGCGGCGACGCGGTCCCAGGTTGTCGGCGTCAGGCCGCGTTCGCGCAGCTCGAACTTCTTGATTTTGCCGGTCGGCGTCTTGGGCATCGCCTCGATGATATCGATGTAGCGCGGCACCATGAAATACGCCATGCGCGGCTCGATGAAGCGGGTCAGCGCGACCGGGTCGATGGTCATGCCGGGCTTCGGCACGATGACCGCCATGACTTCTTGCTCGGTGTGCTCGGACGCGACCGGGATGACCGCGCATTCCAAGACCGCGTCATGGGCGGCTATCTCGGCCTCGACTTCCATCGACGAGACGTTTTCGCCGCGCCGCCTGATCGCGTCCGTGACGCGGTCGACGAAGTAGAGGTTGCCGGCCTCGTCGTACATCAGCATGTCGCCCGAATGGAGCCACTGGTTGCGCCACGCTGCGACCGTCGCCCGCGGATCGTTCCAGTAGCCGGCCATCAGGATCCAGGGTTCACGGGCGCGCACCACCGCCTCGCCGGGCACGCCGGGCGGCTGCAGCTCGTCGTTCGCATCGACGATGCGCACCTCGTAGCGGTCGTCGGCCGGCCGGCCGCAGGTCCGATTGTTGGCGAGGTCGAAGCCCGAGCGCGTCGGCACGTTGATCTCGGTCGAGCCCCAGGTGGTCCCGACGAGGCAGCCGAAGCGCTGCTTGAAGTCCTCGACCTCGGGCAAAAGCGGCACGATCAGGGCTCGCTCCAGCGGGTTGTCGGCGTCGTCGTCGGCCGGCGGCTGGCGATACAGGATGCTCGCCATCGCGCCCAACAGGAACGTGCAGGTCACGCCGTGGCGGCGCACGTCGACCCAGAATTCGCTGGCGCTGAACGGCTTGGGCAGGACGACGGTCATCTCGGCGATGCAGCTGGCGTAGACGACCGCCCATTGCCCGGCGATGTGGAACAGCGGCAGGGGCGCGTAGTAGACGTCGTCGGCGCCGAGCTCCAAGAGCTCGACGCAGCTCAGGGCATATTCGTAGGCGTGGGTGTGGCTGATCATCACGCCCTTCGACGGCCCGGTCGTGCCCGAGGTGTACATCACCGCCATCAGGTCGCGATAGCGCGGGCCGCCCTCGGGCGGCGCGCCCTCGGGCGGCGGGCCGTCGCGCGCGACGTCCGCGAAATCGAGGGTCTCGAACCGCCCGGCGGGCTCGGCGTCGCCGTCGCCATGAAGAATCAGGCGCTTCAGGCCGATCAGCGCGCCGGCGACCGCGTCGATGCGGTCGAGGAACTGGCGCCCGACGATCATCATGCTCGCCGAGGAATCGTTGATCACATGGGCCAGCACGCCGCCGCGCAAATGCGTGTTGACCGGCACCTCGACGGCGCCGAGCTTGGCCAGCGCGCACCAGGTCAAAACCAGCGCGACCGTGTCGGGCAGCATGTACAAGACGGTGTCGCCGGGCCGCACGCCGATGTCGACGAAGCCCGCCGCCAGCCGATCGGACTCGGCGTCGATCTCGCGGTAGCTGTAGGCGCGGTCCGGGGCGACGATCCACGGCTTGCCGCCGCAGCGTTCGACGCGCCGGGCGAGCACTTGGCGCAGCGTCTGCCCGGCGCGCGGTTCGTCCAGTCTCAACGGTGCCTCGGCCTTCATCGCGCCGAGTGTAGCAACAGCGCGCCGGGTCCGTCGATTGACAGTCTCCCGAACCGACACCTAAAGTCGTCGCTCCAGTACAAGACCGAATAGGCACGGCGGCCACAGCCACGACATGAGCGTCACCCGAGAACGGCTGCTCGACGGCACTTACGAGCGCATGGCGGTCGAGGCGGGGATCGCCCAAGTCCGCCCCAAGGCCGAGCGCACTGCGATGCGGCGCGCCTTTCTCCGTGACCATCGGCCGGGCGATGACCTCTGGGTGTTCGCGTACGGCTCGCTGACCTGGAACCCGGCCTTCCACTTCGCCGAGCGGCGGCGCGGCCGCATCCACGGCTACCACCGCTCGTTCTGCCTGTGGAGCCACGTCGGTCGCGGCAGCCACGACAACCCCGGCCTGATGCTCGGCCTCGACCGTGGCGGCGCCTGCGCTGGCGCGCTCTACCGCATCGCCGCCGACGACGTCGAGCACGAGAGCGCGCTGCTCTGGGCGCGCGAGATGATGATGCCGGTCTACCGGGCGCGCTGGCTCGCGGCGCGAACCGAGGCCGGTCCGGTCCGCGCCGTCGGCTTCGTCGTCGACCGGTCCTGCGCGCAATACGCCGGGCGTTTGCCGACCGAGCGGCTGGTCGCGGCGATGGCGACCGCGTCGGGCTCCCTCGGCAGCAGCTTCGACTATCTGCGCGCCCTGACCGACGAGCTTGACACGATGGGCATCCGCGACCGCGCGCTCGGCGACCTGCGCGCCCGCGTCGAAGCGAAGCTGGCGGACTAGCGTCTGGCGCGCCGAAGGGCTAAAAACGCCGCTTGTCTTTCGGAAAGGGGCAACGGCAATGGCGGAGCACACGTCGACCTTCGGGTCATCGGCGTATGGCGGCGGCGGCTGGTCGGAGCGGATCCGGGCGCATCGCGAAGAGATCGGCGATCTGTGGACCGATTGCGGCATCGACAACGAATGGTCGCGCCTGCGCGCCGTCCTGCTGCACCGGCCGGGCGACGAGTTGGCGGCGTCGGCCGACGAGCATGACGCGATGGCCGAGGCGTTCCGCGCCAACGGCGTCACCGTGCATTACGTCGAACCCGATGGCCCGCCCTCGCCGAACCAGATGTTCTGCGCCGATCTGATGTTCATGACGCCCGAGGGCGTGATCGTCGCGCGCCCCGCGTCGACCGTGCGCGCCGGCGAGGAGCGTTAGCCCGGATTTCTCACCATGGACAGGCGCGTCATCGCGCCGCGCGGTCGCTGATCCGCCAGGAGAAGGCCGCCGAGCGTGGCCTGGGCCACGGTCAAGGCCTTCGACGCCGCGGGCGGCCCGCCCGGCGCGACCCGAAGGGCGGCGGATCTCGGACGACAGGCGGCGTCAAAGCGTTTGCCCGATGCGACAGCATCGCGCCGCACGCTTTTCCTAGCCTGTCGTCCGATATCCGCCGTGCCGCACCTGTCCATGGTGAGAATTCCGGGCTAGGTGGCGCGCCGCATCGCCGAGCGGGGCATGCCGATCCTGCGCACGCTGCGCGGGCGCGCCACCTTCGAGGGCGCGGATGCCATGTGGCTCGACGCCGAGACGGTCATCATCGGACGCGGCCTGCGCACCAATTCCGAGGCGATCGACCAGATCACCGGGCTGCTCGCCGAGATGGGCGTCGCCACCATCGCCGTCGACATGCCGTTCGGCACGATGCATCTGATGGGCATGCTGCGCGTCGCCGATAAGGACCTGGCGATCGCCTGGCCGCGCCGCACGCCGCACGCCGCGGTGCTCGCGCTGCGCGAGCGCGGCTACCGGGTCGCCTTCCTGCCCGAGACCGACGACGACGCCATGAACCGGGCGCTCAACACCGTCACGCTGGGGCTGCGCAAGATCTTGGTCAACGCCGGCTACGACGTCATCCAGGCGTTCTACGAAGGGCTCAGCATCGAGTGTGTCACGGTGCACGCGCGCGAACTCGTCAAGGCGGCCGGCGGCTTCGGCTGCCTGGCCGGCGTGCTGCACCGCGACCCGGTCTAGGCCCGCCGGCACCCTTTCACACTCCCTAGCATCAATGGGGTCAGACACCATTATTGGAATCATAAGTCATTCATAATAACATCTATTAATGGTGTCTGACCCCATTATTAAGAAGCGCCAATATTGGAGGACGGGAGCCATTATTCGGGAGATCGGGGCGCGGGCTGTCTAGTCGATCTCGCCGAGGGCGCGCAGCACCTTGAGCTGCAGGGCGTGCACCGCGTGCTCGGAGATGTAGCTGTGCTCGTCGTCGACGATGAAGCGCCCCTGGCGGTAGCCACGGCTGCGCAGGCCCTTCTGGACGTTTTCGACGAGCGGAAAGTCCTCGCGGCGCACGACATCGACGAAGTCGATGACCTCCTGTTCCTGTTCGGTCGGTGCATCGCCCTCGAGGTACCACTCGATCGTCTGCACGGTGCGTTCCGGTGCCACCGGCCGGTTGTGGAACACGGTCAGCTTGCCGCCCGGGTAGAACTCGAACGACATCGTCGGGAAGACGCACCAGCCGCCGAACTCGTCGCCGCGCGGACTCGCGCCGGGCTCATGGCTATAACACTGCTTGTCGCCCTGGTCGCCGCAATTGTGGTGGTGATAGGCGTCGTGCACCTCGATGCGGTAATTGGTCATGTCGAGCGCCTGGCGCGACAGGCTCGGATGGCCGATCGGGCAGTGGTAGCACTCGGAATAGTTCTCCATCACGGTCTTCCAGTTGGCGGCGACCTGATAGGTCTTGCGGTAGGCGAGCTTCAGCGCCTCGGGCGCGGCGCAGAACGAGCGGAACTCCTGCTCCATGCCGCCGGTCTGCTGGCACATCGGCACCGCGTCCGCATCGAAATTGAAGAAGATGAAGCCGAGGAACGCCTCGGTCCGCACCGGCCGTTGGCTACCGCCGGCGTCCTCGACACCGATCAGATCACCGTCATCACCGCGCGTGATGACGACGCCGCGATCGCCGATTTCGCGGACCAGCGCGTCATCCGGTCCGCCGAGCTGGCAGACGTGCCCGGCGTAGAGCCACGAGCGATACATGATGGCATCGAGCTCGCGGGCGTAGATCGCGGGATCGTGGTAGTAGCGGCCGGGCAGCGTATAGGCGTGCGCCGTATCGCGGTCGATCCTCGCAAGTGCATCTTGGACCATGACAGCCCCTCCCTCTCGGGCGTCGATAGCAACAGAATAACCCATTTTCGACGCGCTAACCATCGCGCGGCGGGCCCGGTGGGACCGGCCCGCTGGGCGCCAGCGCGCCATCGGCGTCGTGCATCTCCTCGCCTGCGAGCGACGGGCAGAACACGCTCAACAGGTGGAGCTCGGTGACCGCGTGCATGCTGTGCCTGTCTTCGGGCCCGACGCAGTACATGGTGCCGGGCTCGAGCGGCCAGCGCTCACCGGTCGTCAGGTCCGACACGTCGCCGTGGCCGTCGAGGATGTAGTTGGCTTCCCAATGGTGCTTGTACCAAAGCTCGTTGCGATTGCCGGCGGCCAGGATGACGTCGCAGATCGTGACGCCGATGCCGTCCTCGGCGAGCAGCATGCGCACGGTGCGCGCCGAGCCGCCGGCGACGATCTTCTCGCGGCCCGCCGCGCGCAGCTCGGCGACGCTCTTGACGAACATCCGCGCGCGGCCTTTGGGGACCGGGCCGGTCGGCGGGTACGAACCGTCCGCGTCGTGGCGCTCGTCACCCGTGATCGACGGGCTGAAGACGCTGACGATATGAAGCGTGTCGGTCACCGTGACACGGTGGCGATCGGTCGGCCCGACGGTGTAGAGCGAGCCGGGCCCGAGCGGCCAGCGCTCGCCCGTGGTCAGGTCCTCGACCGTACCGGCGCCCGAGACGATGTAGTTGGGCTCCCAGTGGTTCTTGTACCAGAGCGTCACCTCGGCGCCCGCCTCGATGCCGACGTCGTGCAACGAGAACCCGAGACCGTCGGCCGCGGTAAGCAGCCGCGCGCTGCGTGCGTGGCCGTCGAGCAGCCTCAGCTCCCGGCCCTCTCGCCTGAGTTCATCGAGCGTCCTCACGAACATCGTTCACCGGCCGTGAATGCCGCCTCCATCTCGCGGCGAAAGACGACGGTGTCGTCCGCCTCGTCGATCTCGACGTCGGTCCAGCGTAGCACGTCACCCGCAGCAATCGCGTTGTTCAGCGTGACGCCGTGGGCGAGGCCGAGCGGCAGCGCGCCCTGGCTTATCGAATCGGCGGCCGGCATCAGGCGGCCGTAGACCGTGTAGCCGCCTTCGCCGTCGAGCGTCTCGCCGATCGCGAGGTCGCGTTTCGCCGTTGCCGCGACGTCGGCGTTGAAGCCGCGCGCACAGCCGATCGGCTCGTTGTACAAGGCCGCGGTGGCGACGCTGACGCCGAGCTCGAGGCCGATCAGGTGATAGGGCTTGTACATCGCAGCGAATTCACCCGAGTCGTCGGTCGCCAGGCCGTATTCGGCGAAGCAGCGGCGCACGTAGTCGTCGGGCGCGGCGAAGGTCACGTAGACGCCCCAACGCAGATCGTGGGCGATGGCACCGCCGTCGCGCTCGAGGCAGGAGACGACCTCGACCGTGCCGCGATGGTCGAGCGTGCCGCCGGCCTCGGCCGGCCGACAGACATTGGCCAGATCGTCGGCGCTCGACGGCGGAAAGCGCAGGCCGCCGGCCTGCGGAGCGAGATCGCAGGCGTTGGCCACCGCGGCCATCTCGATCGCCGACTTGGTGCCGTCGAGGAAGGAATTGAACATTTGCGGGTTCATGCCGCCGGCGGCGGCCTGTTCCGCGCTCAGGCCGTAATACCCCCACACCGTCTCGGGTGTCGAGGCGTGGTATTCGGGCAGATATTTGGTGCCCTTGCCGGCGCAGACCACCTCGAAGCCGGTGGCGCGCGCCCAATCGACCATCTCGGCGATCAACGCGGGTTGGTCGCCGTAGGCCATGGTGTAGACGACGCCGGCTTGCTCGGCGCGGCGCGCCAGCAGCGGCCCGGCGAGCACGTCGCCCTCGACGGTCACCATGACGACGTCGACGCCGTGGCGGAAGGCGGCCAGCGCGTGGCGGATGCCGGCCGCCGGACTGCCGGTCGATTCGACCAGCACGTCGAGGCCGTCGGCGGCGATCAGCGTCTCGGCGTCGTCGGTGATGTGCGCGGCGCCGGTCGTGAGCGCGACGTCGAGGTCGGGCGCGGCATAGGCCATCTCGGGCCAGCCAGCGCGGCGGCAGGCGTCGCGCGCGCGCTCGGGCGCGATATCGGCGATGCCGAGCACGCGCAGGCCCGGCGTGCGCCGCGCCTGGGCCAGGAACATGGTGGCGAACTTGCCGGCGCCGACGACGCCGACGCGTAGCGGCCGCCCCGCTTCCTCGCGCTTGCCGAGTTGGTCGTACAGCATGTGCCTAGACCACGACCAGGTTGCGCGGCAGCGTCGACAGCACTTCGAGGCCCGTGTCGGTCATCAGGAAGGTCTCGATATAGGCCGCGCCCGAGCCGCCCGGCCAGTCTTCCCAGACGTCGAACTGGTTCTCCAGGTTGAACACCATGCCCGGCTCGAGCGGCCGGTCGTCGGGCGCATCGGGCGTCGGGTGGGTGCGCTGTACGCCGACCCAATCGGGCGGCGCCGCGATGCCCAGCGTATAGCCGCCGTTGTACCACATGGTGGGTCTGAGGCCGGTCGCGTCGACGTAGTCGTCGGCCACCTGGTGCACCTTGAACATGGTGTCGCCCGGCCCGATGGCCGCGACGATGGCGTCGATGCAGCCGGCCGAGGCGTCCATCAGCGTGACCCAGCGCGGGTCCGGCTCGCCCAGCGAGAAGGTCCGGTTGAGGTTGACGTGATAGCGGTGCAGCGCGGCGCAGAAGTCGATGAACACGAGCTCGCCCTGGCGCACCTGGCGGAGCGTCGGCGCGCTGTGGTGGGTGCCGGCGCGCGGTCCCGAGCCGATCATCGTGCGGATGCCCGGATAGCCGCCGCCGGCCGCCATCAGCGAGCCCATGATGACGCCCTCGAGCGCGGTCTCGGTGACGCCGGGGCGGATCGCGTCGCGCGCCGCGGCCATCGCTGCATCGGCCATGGCGGCGGCGCGGCGCACCACCTCGATCTCGAGCGGCGACTTGATCAGGCGAACTTCCTCGACCAGGAACGAGGCGTCGACGACCGCCATGGCGGCGCCTTCGAGCGCACCGCGCAGGGCATCCATCACATCGGCGTGGGGCGCATGGCCCCAGCGCTGCAACGCGACCCGCTTGTCGGCCAGGCCGCGGCCGGCGAGCTCGCTGGCGATCAGCGCGATGCATTGGTCGACGCCGACGCGCTCGAACCAGACGATCTCGCCGATCTCCGGCGTCGTCGAGACGATCGTCGTGTGGCTGACGCTGTCGAAGAACACCGTCGCGTCGGCATCGGCGCGGACCAGCACCCCGGTCAGGCTGCGCAGGTGATACCAGATCATGTCGTAGCCGGTCAGATAGGTCAGGTCGGCCGGCAGAGTGACGAAGATGGCGTCGATGTCGGCGGCGGCCAGCGCACGACGCAGCTTGGCGCGCCGCGTAGCGTATTCCTCGGCCGGGAAGGCCTGGGGCCAATCGATCTGGTCCCGCAGATACTGCTGCATTGTGTCTCCCCCCTACTGGTCCGCCCCCGCCGTCAGGCAATCGTCGGCCAGGCATTCGATCGGCGTGAAGTCGCGGTGGGCGATCCACTCGGGCCGCTTGAAGCGGCGGATGTGGTTGTCGACATGGCACAGGCTGATGTAGACGATGACCCGGTCCCACGGCGACATGTTGCTGCCCGAGCCGTGCACGATATTGCCGTGGAAGAACAGCGCCGAGCCCGGCGCGCCCTTGGCCGCGATCATGCCGTTCCGTTCGACCAGCGCGCCGATCGTTGCGTCGTCGATCGTCCACAGCGGATAGCTCGTCGTCGCGGTGTCGTGGCCGGCCTCGAGACAGCCGCCCTTGTGCGAGCCCGGAATGAACAGCAGCGGCGCGTTGAACTCGTTGATTTCGCTCAGGAACACAGCGACGTTCATCGCCCTTGGCTCGGGCATCAGATCGTCGCGCGACCAAGTGCCGTAGTCCTGGTGCCACTGCCAGACGTCGCCGTTGAACGCCGCCTTGCCGTTGATCTTGAACTGATGCACGTAGACGTCGCCGCCGAGCAACCGCATGATCGGCGCGACCAATCGGGGATGGCGTGACAGCTTGCCATAGACGTCGTTGTAGGTATGCGCCGCGAAGTTGGTGCGCACCACGCCGCCGCGCTGCTCGCGCACGTTCTCCTTGCGCTCAACGGCGAACAGCGCCGGCACCTCGCCGAGCAGCACCGCGACCTCGGCTGCATCGAACAGATCGGGCATAAACAGATAGCCGTCGGTCTCGAACCGCGCGACCTGATCGTCGGAAAGCTGCATGACATGCCCCTCGCCGCGTTTCTACCGCGCCAGTCTAACCGAACGCGCCCGCACCTACCAACCGGCGCGGGCGGTCATCACAGGTCTTCGGGCGTGAGACCGGTGTGGCGGGCGATGCGCGCAAGCATCTTGGGGCCGATCTCTTCACGGTCGTGAAAGGCGAATACGTAGTTCGGCCAGCCTTCGCGCTCGAGCACTCGATGATATCCGCTCTGCCGCTTGGTTGTCCAACCGACACGCGCGAGCGCGGCGAGGACACGCCGGGCGCGTGTCGACCGCCACTGGCTCATGCAGCGACGAAGAGCTCGCCAAGCGCGGGAATTGTTTCGCCGTGTTCGAGCCGGTCGGCAAGGACGCGCAGGGCGAGCGCCTCGACCTTAGCCTGCGCCTCCTGCTGCGTGGCGCCGTAGGCCATCACGCCGGAGAGCTCAGAGATTTCGGCGACCCACCGGCCATCCGCCTCCTGCTCGAATTCGATCCGCAGCACGTCGGTACCTCTGCGTGTCGTGTAAACCTACGTTTCGCCGACGATCGGTCGGCTTTGCACGGCCAGTGTAACACGCGGACGCATCCACGGCATCGGTCCTCTCAGGGGCGGATGTCGATCGGGGCGCCGTCGGCGACGGCGTACCACAGCTCGCGCATGTCGGCGGGGGCGAGGCCGATGCAGCCCGCCGTCCAGACGCGCCGGTCGGGCGCGACCTTCGACCAGGGCAGCCCGCCGTAAAGCGCGTGCAGCATGATGCCGCCGCCCGGATCGACGCCTTCGCGGGCGGCGCGATCGCGGTCGCGGGCGTTGGGATAGGAGACGTGGATCGCGGCGCCGACGCGCTCGCTCAGCCGCCGCCAGTCGAGCCGGTAGCGCCCCTCGGGCGTCCGGCCGTCGCCCTCGCGGCGCTTGTGGCCGTTGGGGTCGAAGCCGAGCGAGACCGGGTAGCGCTCGACCACCGTGTCGTCGTGGTAGAGCAGCAGCTCGCGACGCGCCTTGAGGACGACGACGCGGTCGGCCTCGAGCCGCGCGACCGGCGCGAGCATCAGCCCGCCCCATAGCGCGTGCGTCTCGTGGAGGCGCCAGGCGATGGGCAGCGCGGCGACCAGCGCCGCGAGGCTCAGCAGGATCAATGCGGAGCGGCCCAGCCCAACGCCACGCAAACTGCGGCCATACGCTCTCATGGCCGCGACGCTAGCGCCCGATTGGGGCAGTAATGTGGTCGGTTCGTGACGCTTTCGGACCGACGGTCAGCCGTCTTCGCGCGCGGCCATGATGCGCGCGACGTCGTGGCCTAGCGGGTCGTCGCGCGCCTCGAGCGCGGCGATCACGCCGGCGCGGTCGGCCGGTTGCTTGTCCTGGCTCATCTTGAACTTGCCCTCGAGGCGCGTGATCTCGATCTCGAAGGCGACGATGCCGGAGAGCTGCATGTCGCGGAAATCGCCGGGGATGTCGTCGACGCGCCAGGGCTCGGGCATGACCGCCTCCTGCACCGCCACCAGGTGCTCGATGATCGCCAGCTTGGCGGCGGCGTCGTCGACGATCGCGGGCGTGCCATAGGCGTGGACGACGGCGTAGTTCCAGGTCGGCACCAGCGGCGTGGTCGCGTACCAGCGCGGCGAGACATAGGCGTGCGGGCCCTGGAATATCGCCAGCGACTCAGGTCCGTCCCCGAAGCTGCGCCACTGCTTGTTGGCCCGCGACACATGGCCGAGCAGCGTGCCGTTGGCGCCGCGCCCGGGCTCGATCAGCAGCGGCAGGTGGGTCGCCACCGGCGCGTCGCCCGCCATGGTGACCAGCGTCGCGAAGTCATAGCGGCGCATCAGCGCGTAAAGCATCGCGCGATCGTCCTCGACGAAATGGGCGGGTCGGTACATGGCCGGTCCTTTCAGGAACGAGGATCAAAAAAACGGCCGCCACGACGGGGCGGCGGCCGATCGACGCGTCGTGCAACCCCGTCACATGCGGCGCTCGACCATCGCCTTCTTGATTTCGCCGATCGCCTTCGCCGGGTTGAGGTTCTTGGGGCAAGTCTTGGTGCAGTTCATGATCGTGTGGCAGCGATAGAGCCGGAACGGATCCTCGAGGTCGTCGAGGCGCTCGCCGGTCTGCTCGTCGCGGCTGTCGACGATCCAACGGTAGGCCTGCAGCAGGATCGCCGGCCCCAGATAGCGCTGGTCGTTCCACCAATAGCTCGGGCAGCTCGTCGAGCAGCAGGCGCACAGGATGCACTCATAGAGCCCGTCGAGCTTGGCGCGGTCCTCTTTCGACTGCAGCCTTTCGCGGTCGGGCGGCGGCGGCGTGCGGGTCTGCATCCACGGCTTGATCGAGGCGTACTGGGCGTAGAAGTTGGTCAGATCCGGCACCAGATCCTTGACCACCGGCAGGTGCGGCAGCGGGTAGACCTTGACGTCGCCCTTCACCTCGTCGATCGGCTTGGTGCAGGCCAGCGTGTTGGTGCCGTCGATGTTCATCGCGCAGGAACCGCAGATGCCCTCGCGGCACGAGCGCCGGAAGGTCAGCGTCGGGTCGACCTCGTTCTTGATCTTGATCAGCGCGTCCAAGACCATCGGACCGCATTGGTCGTCGTCGATCTCGTAGGTGTCGACGCGCGGGTTCTCGCCGTCCTCGGGTTCCCAACGGTAGACCTTGTAGCGCTTGACGTTGGCCGCCTCGCCGGCCGCCTCGTGCGTCTTGCCGGGTCCGATCCTGGAATTGGCCGGCAGCATGAACTCAACCATGTTCTCTTCCCTCGCAATCGCCCGGCGCGTGCCGGCCGGCCCTCAATAGACCCGCGCCTTGGGCGGGAACGTCTCGACGTCGTCGCTCAAGGTATAGAGATGCACCGGCCGGTAGTCGATGGTGGTCTCGCCGTCGTCGCCGAGCCAGGCGAGCGTGTGCTTCATCCAGTCGACGTCGTCGCGGTCCGGGTAGTCCTCGCGCGCGTGGCCGCCGCGGCTCTCGGTGCGGTTGTGCGCCGATTCGATGGTCACCAGCGCCTGGCGCATCAGGTTGTCGAGCTCCCAGGTCTCGACCAGGTCAGAGTTCCAGATCATCGAGCGGTCGGTGACGCCGACATGCGCCATTGTCTTCCAGATCGCGGCCAGCTTCTCGACGCCTTCGCCGAGGATCTCGCCCGAGCGGAACACCGCGCAATAGCTCTGCATCGCGCGCTGCATGTCGAGCCGGATCTGGGCGGTCGGCAGGTCGCCGTCGGCGTGGCGCAACGTGTCGAAGCGCGTCAGCACCGCATCGGCGGCATCGCCGGGTAGCTGTTTGTGCTTCTGTCCGGGTTTGACCAGCTCGGCGGCGCGCAACGCCGCGGCGCGGCCGAAGACGACGATGTCCAAGAGCGAGTTCGAACCCAGCCGGTTGGCGCCGTGGACCGAGACGCAGGCCGCCTCGCCGATCGCCATCAGGCCGGGCACCACCGCGTCCGGGTCGCCGTCGCGCAACGTCACGACCTCGCCGTGGTAGTTGGTCGGGATGCCGCCCATGTTGTAGTGCACCGTCGGCAGCACCGGGATCGGCGCCTCGGTGACGTCGACGCCGGCAAAGATCTTGGCGGTCTCCGAGATGCCCGGCAGCCGCTCGGCCAAGAGATCGGCGCCGAGATGCTCGAGGTGCAGGTGGATGTGGTCGGCCTCTGGGCCGACGCCGCGTCCCTCGCGAATCTCGATGGTCATCGCCCGGCTGACGACGTCGCGCGAAGCGAGGTCCTTGGCGGTCGGCGCATAGCGCTCCATGAAGCGCTCGCCCTCGGAATTGGTCAGATAGCCGCCCTCGCCGCGCGAGCCCTCGGTGATCAGGCAGCCCGAGCCGTAGATGCCGGTCGGGTGGAACTGGACGAACTCCATGTCCTGCAGCGGCAGGCCGGCGCGCAGCACCATGGCGTTGCCGTCGCCCGTGCAGGTATGCGCCGAGGTGCAGGAGAAGAAGGTCCGGCCGTAGCCGCCGGTCGCCAGCACGACGATATGGGCGCGGAACAGGTGAATCGTGCCGTCGTCGAGGTTCCACGCCATGACGCCGCGGCAGACGCCCTCGTCGTCCATGATCAAGTCGAGCGCAAAATACTCGATGAAGAACTCGGCGTCGTGCTTGAGCGACTGCTGATAGAGCGTGTGCAGGATGGCGTGGCCGGTGCGGTCGGCGGCGGCGCAGGTGCGCATCGCCTGACCCTCGCCGTAACGCGTGCTCATGCCGCCGAAGGCGCGCTGGTAGATGCGGCCGTCCGCGGTGCGCGAGAAGGGCACGCCGAAATGCTCGAGCTCGATGACCGCGGGCATCGCCTCGCGGCACATGTATTCGATGGCGTCCTGATCGCCCAGCCAGTCGGAGCCCTTGACCGTGTCGTACATGTGCCAGCGCCAGTCGTCTTCGCCCATGTTGCCGAGTGCTGCGCTCATGCCGCCCTGGGCGGCGACGGTGTGGCTGCGCGTCGGGAACACCTTGGTGATGCAGGCGGTCGACAGGCCGGCAACGGCCATGCCCATGGTCGCGCGCAGGCCGGCGCCGCCGGCGCCGACGATGACGACGTCGTAGCTGTGCTCGACGATTGGATAGGCGTCGCTCATGGCCCTGGCTAGCCTCCGAACGCGAGCTTGAGCACGGCGAAGATCGCGGCCATGCCGAGCGCGAAGCTGCCGAGCGCGAGCGAGACCAGCAGAAGGGTCTTGGCGCCCTCGTGGTGAACGTAATCCTCGATTACCACCTGCATGCCGAGCTTCATATGATAGAAGCCGGCAACGATGAACAAGAGCAGGGTGACGGCGACCAGCGGGTTGCCCATCAGCTTGACGGCGCGCGCGTGGTCGGCGCCGACGAAGGCGAAGACGAAGACGACGAACAGGAAGCTCAAGGGGATCAGGGCGACGGCGGTCAGGCGCTGCGCCCACCAGTGGCCGGTGCCCTCCTTGGCGCTGCCCAGACCGGCGACGCGGCCGAGTGGGGTCTTGAGGCTCATGTCAGCCCGCCACCGCCAGGCCGACGATCCAAGCCGACGCCGTCAGCACCGCCGTGGCGGCGAGAACGGTCCAGCCCGAGCGGTAGACGGTCTCGATCTCGTAGCCCAGGCCGACGTCCCAGAACAGGTGCCGGATGCCGTTACAGAGGTGATAGAAGAGCGACACCGAGAAGCCGAACAGCACCAGATAGCCGAACCACGAGCCATAGATCGATCGCGTGAACTGATAGGCGTCGGGCCCCATCGCGGCGGCGATCAGCCACCAAGTCAGGAACAGCGTGCCGACCGCGAGGCCGACGCCGGTGAACCGGTGAGTGATCGAGAGGACCATGGTGAGCTGCGGCTTGTAGATCTCCAGGTGCGGTGAAAGAGGACGCTCCCCCTGAGCCATGTTTTTCGCCCTTTGAACTACGCCACGCGCCCCACGCCGCGCGCTGCGGTCATAGTAGACGCTTGACCTTGCAAGTCAATCGCGCCCACGGCGCGGCGCGCGTCGAACGACGATCGGTATACAGGACGGCACAAAATTCGACGCCTGTGCAAAACCCCGTTAACCTGCGTGTGGCCTAACCGGAACCCACCGGGCGCGCGCCCGTATTCGGTGACGATCGACGCGTTCACGCCAATGCGACGGCGGCCGGCCGAACTCTCGAGAAGGGTGCGAGTCTCGCATGGCAGTGATGTCTGCGGCTTGGTTCGTTGAGTTCAGGCAGCGATTGCCATGGCTGCTGCACGTGGACTGATGTTGTCGTTGGCCGGTGTGTCGGTTGCGCTGATCAGGGCCTTCCATGCCCGCTCGAAGCGGCCGGATTTGATCAGGGCGCGGAAGGTCAGAACAGCCTGTCCGCCGACGATCCGCCAGCGCATGCCGGAGCGCTTCATGCGCTGTGTCACCAGGGTCTTGTTGGCAGCTTCGACCACGCCTGAGCCGATGGCGATGCCCTCTTCCTTCAGGGCGTGGTAGCGCATGCGATGGCGATGCTTGCGGAAGAAGGCGAGTTCCCGCTCGGTCTCGGCCCGGTCCGGCGCAGCGGCGGCATCGCGAAGGTGGCGCAGCGCCCGGATCACCTTGGCGACGCCACGGGGATCGTGACGGAGGATCTCGCGGTACTTCTCGAACCAGCCGGGCGCCACGGCATGGTCGGACGCGGTTTGCAGATGTTCGCAAGCATGCCAGAAGTCGATCACCTCGGTTTCGGGCGACAGGGTCTCCAGGAAGGTCCAGTTGTCGGCGGCGCCATCGGCGATAGCGACGATCCCGATCTCGGGGCGTGCTCGCCTGATGTGTGCGACTTCGCTTGCAAGCTGCGCCTTCAGCGTGAGCTTGCCGCTCTCCGGCATGCGGCCGAGATAGAGGGTCTTCAGGCGCTTGCCCTCGGCGTCGTGGAAGGAGACCGTGCCGCAGGCAGCCTCGCGCCAGGAGGCCTTGGCGCGACCGTCCTCGCCGGGTCTCAGCGGCACCATGACGCCGTCGAGGGAGACCGAGGCGGTGGTCGCGTCCTGCGGTATGCCCTCGGCCTCACGGATGCTGCCCAGCGTCTCCGGGCCGAGGCTCTCCCAGCATTCGTGCATGCTCAGGGTCAGGCGCTGCAGGGTGCTCACCGACGGCGTCATGGCGCCGGTCTTCGCAAAGAACGCCGCCGCTTCCCGGGCCGTGCAGTGACCCATCATCAGCAGACCGAGCTCGGCCGCCGGCCGCGTCAGGTAATCGTCGACGAGGCCCAGGCTCTCGTCGACCGGCACCGGCGATGCCCCGCTCGCGCCGCTGCGGTAACGCGCTCGCCGGTAGGTCACCGGACCGAGCGAGGTCATGATCGTCTTCGGCGTCACCGCGACCCGGAACCAGCTCTGCCCGTCCCGCTCGATCCGGGAAGCGCCATCGTCCCGGTTCTCGATGACGGCGCCCATGACATCGCGAGCGAACTCGTTCGTGGCCTCACGCACCCGCAACTCGACCTCCTCGGGCGCCTCGGGGCGCGGCTCGGAACGAAGCTCCTCGCGACACAGTGCGAGCACCCGGGCGGCCGCCTCGACGACCCGAGGAGGCAGGCCGGAAAGATCGATGGACGAAGGCGCCGGAGGCGGGGATACTGCCATGGGAATGCTCCCGATGTTGGGTTTCGAGACACGGCATCGTACCGCTTCTGGCGGTGCGGAGCGTTCCCACCTTCCCCTGCTCGACCCTGCCGTCGTGACAAAATCCTGCCTTGGAGCGGCCCATTGTCACGAATAGCCGATTTCGGCCGTTCGTCTCGACACAAAAAACGCACTAAATCAATGACTTAGATTTTCCATACCAGACCCACACCCCTCGAGAAGGTTCGACGTCGATCGAGGAGGATGGTCTCTGGTAAAGAAACGTCACACGGCCGCGAGAACGCAAATTGGTCCCCATGGTCGGATAGGCGGCAACCGCCGACACGCGCCGCCTGGCAGTACGGCGACGCGGCATTCCGGGATGCGTTGTATCGGCGTGGTGGCCCGCCTCTTCCTGCTGCTGGCCGTTGTCGCGACCTGGAGCGGCGCTGGCGGCGTCACCGACGCCTCGGCGCAGACCGGCGCGGCGTCGCTGTTCATTCGCCAGTTCGGCGACGAGGCGGTCACGACGCTTCAGTCGACGGGGCTCTCGCTCGAGGAGCGCGAGGCCCGCTTCCAAAGGATACTGCGCAACGGCTTCGACTTGCCCTTCATCGGCCGCTTCGTGCTCGGCCGCTATTGGAAGCAAATCAATGCCGAGCAGCAGAGCGACTACCTGATCCTGTTCAGCGAGTACGTTGTGCAGATTTACTCGGCGCGGCTCGGCGGCTACGCGGGCGAAACGCTCGCCGTCGTCGCCGAGCGCCCCGCCGGCAGCAAGGACGTCGTCGTGATGACGCGCATCGACCGACCGAGCGGGCCACCGATCATGGCCGACTGGCGCGTGCGCATCGCCAACAACCAGCTGCGCATCATCGACGTCTCGGTCGAGGGCGTCAGCTTGGTGGTGACCCAGCGTTCGGAATTCGCGTCGGTCATCCAGCGCAACGGCGTCGAGGGCCTGATCGAGGTGCTGCGCGCGCGTACCACCAAGCTGCCGATTTCGGCGGCGAAAACCGCGACACGGTGAGTCGCGGACGCCGGCTCCGGGTTCAGCGCGCCACGTCTCGGCCCATCGCTCGGGACTTGGCCGAGCCGCCCGCCAAATAGCAACCCGTTAGCGCAGCTTCCCGCCGAGCGTTTTCTCGTAGGCGATTTCGTAGGCGCGATAGCCGAGATGCTCGTAGACGGCGCGGGCATCGGCGTTCGCGGCGAGCGAGATGAGACGGACGCGCGCGAAACCGAGCCCGGCGAGATAGGCCTCGGCGGCGGCGATCAGGGCGCCGCCGACGCCCTGGCCGCGCTCGGCCGCGGCGACGAAGACATCGGCGATGTAGCCGTGCGGCCGGGTCTCGGCGTGGATCATTTCGTCGGCGTCGTGATCGGCCCAGCAGCAGACGAAGCCGACCGGGGCGCCGGTGTGCTCGGCGACCAGGATCGCGCCCCGCTTGGCCGCCACCTCGCGCTCGAGGATGGCCAGATAATCGGCGGCGATCTCGGCGCCGGGTCGGCGGTTCGGGTGCAGCGTCGTCTCGAAATCCTGGAACGCCGTTATCATGGCGATCAACGCGGCGCGGTCGGCGGCTGTCGCCTGTCTTATCGACGGATCGGACATCCCGGCCGCCGATTATGTCCGGCGCGGCATCAGCACCGTGTAGTCGAGGTCGAGGACGACGGCGCCGTGGTAGTCGCCGTCGGTCGACCGGCCGGGGAAGTCGGCGCAGGCGTGGTCCTTGGTCGCTACCGTGCGCAGACGCAGCGCGCCGAGGTCGTCGCGGTCGGGCAGCGCCTCGCTCTCCAACACCTCGGACCAGGCATACAGCGTGTCGCCGGCATAGGCCGGCGCGACGTGACGTCCGCCGTTGATGGCGGCGATACGCAGGCCGCCCGCGAGGCCGTTAAACGACAGCGCGCGGGCGATGCTGATGACGTGGCCGCCGTAAATCAGGCGGCGCCCGAAGCGGGTGTCCTTGGCGGCGTGGGCGTCGAAGTGGACGCGCGCGGTGTTCTGATAGAGCCGCGTCGCCATCATGTGCTCGGCCTCTTCGAGCGTCATGCCGTCGACGTGGTCGATGCGCTCGCCGGCCATGTAGTCGTCCCAAAGATGCGCCGAGCCAGCCAGCCCGGTGTCGTAGCCGGCAGCATCGAGACCGCGCGGCACCATGATCTCGTCGACCGCCACGCGGGCCGGCAGCTCGGGCACTTGCGGCTCGGGCGCCGGCGACGCCGGGTCGCGCTTGTTGACCATCACCCAGCGGATGTAATCGAGCACCGCCTCGCCGTCCTGGTTGCGTCCGGTCGAGCGCACATAGACGGTGCCCGTCTTGCCGTTCGAGTTCTCCTTGACGCCGATCACCGCGCTGGTCGTCACCAGCGTGTCGCCGGGATAGACCGGGCTGAGAAATCGGCAATCGGCGTAGCCCAGGTTGGCGACGGCGTTGAGCGAGACGTCGGCGACCGTCCTGCCGAAGACGATGTTGAACACCAGCAGGTCGTCGAGCGGCGCGCGCGGCAGGCCGAGCGACTGGGCGAAGCGATCCGAGCTGTGCAGCGCGAAGCGCGCGCCGGTGAGCGCGATGTAGAGCGCGACATCGCCCTCGGTGACCGTGCGCGGCGTCGCGTGGCGCAGCGTCTGGCCGACCTCGAAGTCCTCGAAGAAATTGCCGAGAGCCGTCTTGCTCATGACGCGGCGGCAGCCTCCATCTCGGCGATCGCCTCGGCCTGCGCGACCTGGCGGCGCGCCGCCTCGACGTGCAGGTTCTCGATCAGCCGGCCGTCGACCAGCACGATGCCCCTGCCCTCGGCCTCGGCCTCGGCGTGGGCGCCGATGATCTTGCGCGACCAGGCGATCTCGTCGTCGGACGGCGCGAAGGCCTGATTCGCCGCGGCGATCGTCTTCGGGTGGATCAGCGTCTTGCCGTCGAAGCCGAGCTCGACGCCCTGGCGGCAGGAATAGACGAAGCCCTCGTCGTCGGCGAGGTCGAGATGGACGCCGTCGAGAATCGCGACGCCGTGGGCCCGCGCGGCCAGCAGACACAGCTCGAGGCTGGTCAGCATCGGCAGTCGCTCGCGCGTATGCGCCGCGTGCAGGTCCTTGGCGAGGTCCGAGGTGCCCATCACCAGGCAGGCGACGCGCGCATCCGCGCCGGCGACCTCGTCGGCGCGCAGCATGCCCTTCGGCGTCTCCATCATGCACCAAATATCGAGCGTGTCTGGCGCGCCCGCCGCGCTCAGCGCGGCGATCGCATCGGCGACCATTCGGGCGCTCTCGACCTTGGGCAGCAGCACCGCGTCGGCGCCGCTGGTCGCCGCGGCGGCGAGGTCGTCGGGGCCCCACGGCGAGTCCAACCCGTTGGTCCGGATGACCAGCTCGCGGCGGCCGTAGCCGCCGGCCGCGACCGCCTCGCAGACCCGTGCGCGCGCCAGCTCCTTGGCGTCGGGCGCGACGGCGTCCTCAAGGTCGAGGATCAACCCATCGGCGGGCAGGCTGCGGCCCTTCTCGAGCGCCCGGGCGTTCGAGCCCGGCATGTACAAGACGCTGCGGCGCGGACGAGACGTTCGCGACATCGGTTGCCCCCCCCCCATCGGCGTTCAAGGCGCGCTAACCTACAGGCCCCGCCTGGCGCGCGCAAACGGCTTGGCGGCTAGAGCGCCAGATGGACACGCAGGACCTGGTCGAGCGCCGCGATGTCGGCGGCGGGCACCGACCCAATGGCCCGGCCCAAGAGGCGTGATTTGGCGACCGTCCTGACTCGGTCGCCGAGCGCCTTCGACGTGACGCCATCGACGGTGACGATCACCTGCGACGGGCTGACGCGGCTGACGTTGGTGGTCAACGGGACGACGGTGATCGAGCGCAGCGCGCGGTTCACCGCGTCGCTGGAGACGATGATGGCGGGCCGGGTCTTGCGTTTCTCGACGCCCTCGGTCGGGTCTAGGCGAACCCAGAAGACCTCGCCGCGCCTCACCGCTCGGCAGTGCCCATCTTGTCGTACCAGGCGTCGGGCCAGCGCGCCTCGCCGGGCTCCGGCTCGAGCGCCAGTTCGCCCGCCAGCCAGTCATCGAGCTCGGCGGCCTCGGCGCCACCCTCGGCGCCGTCGAGCCACGCGGCGTAGGCTTGGTATGCGCCCTCGAGATCGTCGGGCAGACGAAGGTGTGGCGTCACGTGCCGCTCGATGAACGCGGCGATGCGACCCGGTCCGACCTGCTGATGCAGCGCGGCATAGACCTCGGTGCTTACGGTGATGGTCAACTTCTTGGTCATGTTATACGTATGATACGTATAACTCTGCCGATATTCAAGAGGCCGGTCGTCCGAAAACGGTCATCGTTCTGGTGCGGCCATTGAGTCCGGGTGTAGCCGACATTCACGGAGATGCCCGGCAAGACTCGGAACGACCGCGTTGGCCCCTTATGGGACGTTCATGATCGAAGGCTCGAACGTCGGATTTCGAATCGCAAAGCGGCCATCCAAATACAGGGAGTAGTGAAGCTGCTGAGTGCAAGGGGCGTACACTACGTCTGTTTTCCTGATAACCAGCTTCGGTCCCCCGGGACAGTCTCTGATGCCTCTGCGTCAATAGGTATGATCACCCATGGCTGAGCGCTGCGAACGAATACGTGATGCGTCGGACGGAGCCAGCTCGTATCATCCAATGTACCTGGCTTCAGACTTATACCAACGGCACTAATTATTGACCTGAAATCGCCCAATCTCTCATTCCGATGGACATGATCGTCTCGGGCTGGTCGATTAGTTTGTTCCAGGCTTGGCAACCGGCCTCGATGATGGCGTCGTAATCTTCGAAGACGCGGTTAGAGAGCCAATTCTGGCGGAGGTATTGCCAGATGTTCTCGACCGGGTTCAGCTCGGGCGAGCGCGATGGCAGCAGGATGATGGTGAGGTTCTTGGGGACCTTGAGCTGGTCGGTGCTGTGCCACCCGGCGCGGTCCATCAGGACGACGCCATGGGCCTTGGCGGCGACGTTGCAGCTGATCTCGTCGAGATGCATCTGCATGGCGGCTGTGTTGGCGAAGGGGAGCATGAGAGCGGCACCCTTGGCTCCCATGGGACAGATTGCGCCAAAGAGGTAGGCGTTCGTGTAGCGCTGATCGGCGGGCAGGCGTGGCCTTGTTCCCTTCTTCGCCCAAATGCGCACACGCCCGTTCTTCTGTCCCAGCCTGGCCTCGTCTTGGAACCAGATCTCGACCCGCTTGGTCTTGGGCAGACCGGCTAGGTGGGCAGCGAGCGTGCGGGGGAAGTTTTTTTGAACGCCTCGATCACCCGCTGGTCCTGCTTGGGGTGCTGCGGCCGGGCGCTGATGTGGGAGAAGGACAGCGCGACGAGAAGGTCGGAGATCGCCCGCTCGCTATAGATCACGCCAAAGCGTTCTTCGATCACCCGTTTCAGGCCAACCCGCCGCCAGCGAACCACACCGTCAATCTCTGGATCGGGGCCCGTTTCGACGATCACCGACAGTTCGCCCATCTGCTCGTCGGTCAAGAGCCGGGGGCGGCCCGCACCGGGACGGTTCTTCAAGCCGTCTGCCCCTTCATCGTTGAAGCGGTGCGCCCAGTCTCTCAGCGTCTGGCGATCCATGCCGCCGACCTTAGCGGCTTCCGCTCGGCTCATGCCGTCGTAAACCGCCGCCAAGGCCAAAAGCCGGCGAACTTGGCGGGGATCGCGACTGTGCTTGGCCAAACACCGGAGCTCAATGCTGTCGTAGTCGTCCCGAAGAGCAATGCATACTGACATGGCGAATCTCCTTCGCCAGCCTTGAATCACATCCAGCCCAAAAAGGGAATCCCTTGCGAGTCAGAATTTTGCGCCGTTGGTATTATCTGGTCAGGGCTTCTGTCAGCTTTATGGTGAATTCGAGTGCCGCAATCCGAGCAGAATGAGTTTATGAACGTCTGACCGCTATCTGCCCTTCGGTCGAAACTTTTTAGCTCGCCTTTGGTCAGGTGAAAATGTTCAGCAGGTACCCGCATCGCCATCGCAAAGGCGCTCCCCGACTGAGTTTGGCAGATTGTGCAGTGACAGGCATAGACCACCGCCGCCTCGCTAGTTACTCGGTAACGGACGGCCCCGCATTGGCAGCCGCCGTCGAAAGGGGGGTGCATTCTCTTTCTCCGTCTTCTGGCAAGTACAACACACCAGTACATAGCTTACTTTGGCACGACTGGTTGGGGACAATGGCGATCTCGGTCTGCTGTCGCGCGCAACGCAGACATGATCCGCTGAAAAGCCGACGTTCTGGGTGTCGTTTCGACTGAATTTCAAACTGATACCAGTGAGCGCCTGAATTGACTCTCGGGATATTCATTGATGGCGGATGATGGCGGATTGTGATTCTATGGTCTCCCACCAGATGTGGGGGATGTCATGGGATCAGCACTCAAGATACGGGATGATTTGACGCCTTTGGAGCTTCGGCGCTGGGCTCGCGTGGAATCGTACGGTCGAGCGGCGGCGCGGGCCTATGGGATCGCGAATGCTTTGGAGGAGATGCCCCGGGCTGATGCCGCGCGGCTTGCGGGGATGGATCGCCAAACGCTTCGCGACGCGGTTGTTCGTTACAATGCAAAGGGATTGGAGGGGCTTCACGACCGTCCAAAGGGCTACTCGCCGCGGCGGCTGACGGCAGACGAGGAAGCGGCGCTGGCGGCGGTCATCATCGCCGGGCCGGAGCCTGAGCGCGACGGGGTTTGCGCCTGGACCCGGGCCGATCTGTGCCGCTGGCTGGAGGAGCGCTTCGCCAAGACCTACCACCCCTCGAGCATGACCCGGGTTCTACGGCGGATGGGATTTTCCCGCCAGAAGGCGCGCCCGAGCCACCCGCGAAGGGACGCCGAAGCGCAGGAGCGCTTCAAAAAAGGGGGCTTCGCGACATCCTGAAGGCGACCGCCGCGGCGCATCCCGACAAGCGCCTACAGCTGTGGTTTCAGGATGAAGCGCGCGTCGGCAACAAGGGCCGGGTGTGTCACCGGTGGTGGCGCAGGGGCGAGCGTGCCCCCGGGACGCGTCAAATCGGCTACCAGTGGGCCTACATCTTCTCCGCCGTGCGCCCGGACACCGGCGACGACGTCACCCTGGTGATGCCGAGCGTCAACGCCAAGGTCATGGACCTGTTTCTCGCACACTTCGCCGATACCCTGGACCAGGATGCGCACGCCGTCATGATGTGCGACGGCGCCGGTTGGCACGACGAGCGCGCCCTCACCGTCCCCGACAACGTCACCTTGGCGCTGTTGCCGCCTTACAGTCCCGAACTCAACCCCGTCGAGCGGGTTTGGCTCTACCTACGCGAACGCTTCCTATCGCTCCGCGTCCTCGACGACACCGAGGCCATCATCGACGCCTGTTGCCAAGCATGGATCGACCTCATCGCAGAACCGGATCGTATGCGAACCCTCTGCGCCTATCCATGGATCATGAAGGTGATTTCATAGGCTCACCGGTATGAGACGCTACCGTCGTTTTCCGCGTTCTAGAACATTATTCGATCGATAGGAAACGGTGGGTTTACTTCAGCCCGCGACCGCGGGCCGCCGACCGTTCGGCCAGTCCTTGTGGGATAAAGATTGGCATGCGCGGCGATTGAGCGCAGGTCATCTTTGCGTGAGCCAAAGATGACCGTACATAGAATTACCCGTCGAGGAAGGCGAACTTGAGGATGAACAGTACGGCGAGCACGATGACTGCCCACCCCGCGTCATTCCAGCGCCCGGTCAGGATCTTGATGCCGGCGTAGGCGACGAAGCCGAAGCCGATGCCGGTCGAGATCGAAAACGTCAGCGGCATCGAGATTGCCGTGATCACGGCGGGCACGTATTCGGTGACGTCGTCCCAGTCGACCTCGGCGATGCCGCGCATCATCAGGCAGGCGACGAAGACCAGCGCCGGCGCCGTGGCGTAAGCGGGAATGGTGCCGGCGAGCGGCGCGAAGAACAGGCACAGCAGGAACAGCACTGCGACCGCGACCGCGGTCAACCCGGTGCGCCCACCGGCCTTCACGCCAGCGACGCTCTCGATGTAGCTGGTCGTCGTCGAGGTGCCCATCGCGGCGCCCGCGACGGTGGCGACCGAGTCCGACATCAGCGCCTTGCCCAGCCTCGGCAGTTTGCCCTGTTCGTCGAGCATGCCGCCCTGATGGGCGACGCCGATCAGCGTGCCCGCGGTGTCGAACAGGTCGACGAACAGGAAGGCGAAGATCACCGAGATCAGCGCCCCGTCCAGCGCGCCGGCGAGGTCCATGGCGAACAGCGTCGGCATCAGGCTCGGCGGCATCGAGAACACGCCCGTCGCCTCCGACAGCCCGGTCGCGATGGCGACCAGCGTGGCGAGCAGGATCGCGATCGTGATGGCGCCCGGCACGCGGCGCGCATCGAGCGCGACCATCACCAGGAAGCCGACGATGGCGACCAGCACGGTCGCCTGGGTCAGATCGCCGAGCGTCACCAGCGTCGCCGGGTGGTCGACCACGATGCCGGCGTTCTTCAGCCCGATGATGCCGAGGAACATGCCGATGCCGGCGGCGATCGACAGCTTGAGACTGCGCGGGATGGCGTTGATGATCCATTCGCGCACCTTGAGGACGCTCAGGATAAAGAACAGCACGCCGGCGATGAACACCGCGCCGAGCGCGGTCTGCCAGCTATGGCCGAGCGTCAGCACCACGGTATAGGCGAAGAAGGCGTTGAGCCCCATGCCGGGCGCCAGCGCGATCGGGTAGTTGGCCCACAGCCCCATGATCGCCGAGCCGATCGCGGCGGCGAGACAGGTCGCGACGAACACCGCGCCCTGGTCCATCCCGGCGGCGGCCAGGATGCTCGGGTTGACGAAGGCGATGTAGGCCATGGTGAGGAACGTCGTCACGCCGGCGATCAGCTCGGTGCTGACGTTGGTCGAGTTTTCGGACAGCTTGAAGAGGTTCTCGAGCATCGGGCCACCCCCTTGTTCGCGGCGCCGTCTCCGCCCCCTCGCGGGCAACGCCTGTCGGTTAGTGCCTGCCGCCCGGACGCGGACGAAGCCTACGCGATTGCCAAGCGCGATGCCACACCGACGTGGCGAGGGTGGGCGCGACGCGGGGTCTCGCTACCTGGCCCCTGGAAGCGAAAGGGGCGCGGGGGAAGGGTCATAACCCTTCCCTTGTACCCATCCTGGTCGCGGGGTGGCCTGATCCGTTTGCTAAACCAAATCGCCGACCGTGACGTCGAGGGCGTTGGCGAGCGCGCGCAAGGTGCGGCCGGTCGGCTCGCGCTGGCCGCGCTCGATGCGCGACACGTCGGCCTGGTCGAGGCCGGCTTTCTCGGCGAGCTCGGATTGGGTCATACCGCGATAGCCGCGCCAGACCTTGACCGGGTTTTCGCCGGCGATCAGGCGCTCGGCGATATCGCCGGGCACTAGGGCCTCGCGCATGGCGCGGGCATTGCGCACGGCGGCGGCGTCGGCGGCGTCCTCGGCGGCAGCGAGCAGGCGCTCATACTCCTTGATGTCGAGGACGGCGTGGGTGCGTCGGCCGTTCTTTTCGATGTATTGAACCGTGCTCATCGGTATGCCTTTCCACGGGGTTTGAAGTCAACGACGATCACCACGCGCGCGGCGCGATCGATCGTATACAGCAGCCGCCAGTCTCCGAAGCGATACCGGAACGTGTCCTTCTCGCCCTTGAGCGGCGCGGCCTGCGGGCGCTTGGCGAAGGGGTCTGCGGCGATCTCGGCGACGATGGCCATGACGCGCGCTTTGAGCGTGGCGGGCTGGCGCTTGAGGGCGTTGATGGCAGCTCTTGTATATGTCGTTTCATACATAACTGCAATAGGGATTATACCACATTTGTCACCAAAACGAGATATGCGTTTCCGTGCACCCTGTTCAAATGTTTGAGCGCATAGGCATTGGACTCGGAGGCGAGTAGCCCGATGGCCACGGTTGCGGAGACGATCGAATGCGCTGACATCGGCTACTGCCCGAGCCGTCGATACCCGTGGCTCTTCCCCTGGCCTTGACGCCGCCTGGGCGGCGTTGGCGGCGGGGAAGGACACATCGACGGCTGGGGCATCCGCCATCGAACCCGCGCACCCCCTCCCGGTGGCGCCGAGGGCGCGAGGGGTTCGGGCGACTGGCTCCGCGCTTATTCCGAGGCGCGGCGCAGGTGTCTCCTGACCTCGATCAGGACCGTCAGGGGGGCGCCGACGAGGACGGCAACGGCGATGAGCAAGACCAGCGCGGCGGGCGCCAGCGCATCGAGTCGCATGACCAGCACGCCCACGCCTAGAATAAGCACGACGGCGGCCGTGAGCGGCCAGGAGTCGCCGACGACCAAATCATAGATAAACTTCAGAGGGGCAGTGAGCCATCTCATGACGCGGCCGCCGGGCTGGGCGCGAGGCGCTTCAGAATCGCCACCGTGGCGCGCGTGACGACGAGCCAGGCGAGCAGGATCGCCGGCAGGGCCCAGGTGCCGCCCGGCCACGCCAGGCTCTCGCCGCCGGCGCCGAAGAACCCCAACCCCTCGACGACCCAGAACAGGCCGAAGCTCGAGAGCAACAGGCCGACGGCGTATTTCATCGTGTTCTCGGGCACCATCGCCAGCGGGCGCCGGATGACGATGCCGCTGACGACGACGACCAGCGCGCCGAGCACGGCGCCGAGCGTCGCGCTCAACATGGCGTCGGGGACGCCGCGGTGGGCCGCCCCAAGCCCGAAGGTGATGACGATGAAGACGACCTCGATGCCTTCCAGCAACACGCCCTTGAAGGCGACGACGAAACCGAAGGCGTCGAGCCCGAAGAATTGACCGCTGCCGGCGGCGCGGGCCGCCGCCACTTCGTCGGCGAAGATCAGGTCCTCGTCATGGAGCGCCTTCAAGCCGGCCGAGCGCAGCATCGCTTTTCTGAGCCACTGCAGGCCGAAGACGAGCAGCAGGGCGCCGACGATGAATTGCAGGAAGGCCGCGTTCACATAATCACGCAGCGCGACGCCGGCGATCGCGACGAGCAGCGCCAGCACGACGACCGCGGCCGCGGTGCCCGCCAGCGCCGAACGCCAGCCCCGGCTCATGCCCATGGCGAGCACGATGGTGAAGGCCTCGACCACCTCGACGGCGGAGGCGATGAAGACGGCCACGATCAGGCCGATGGCGTCTGGCGTGAACGACATGCCGCCCCCTTCGGCCGACAAACCCCGGAAAACCGCCGAATCGGTCGAGACTGTACCACATGGCCGCCGAGGCGGCTGTTTATCGCCCGCAGGGGGACTGTCTCAGTTTGAGCTTTTGTGCGCGGATCGCGCTGAGCCAACGCTCATTTCGGCTGTTTGGGGCAAAGCGGACGTGTATCGGGAATGGCGTCCACTTCCGGAGATAGCCGTTAAGAGACGTTTGAGGCTTCTGGATACATTTGGCGGATACCGCGTAAGGGTGATCCGCGGGATAGTGACGGGTCAAACAATCAGACGAGCTTTTGCAAAGCTGCAATGTGGTCGACGCGCATACCACAGCAACCCCCAATGACCTGAACACCACGCTCAAGCCAGGCTTTTGAAAGAGATGCATAGTCTTGGGGGGAAATCGTCTCATCGAATATGCATTTGCCGCCAACCCAACGGGCTGAATGGGCGTAGACGCCGATGGACCCCGACCATCGATCATGCAAAACATCGAGACAAGCATCGATATGCTCGACTTCGGTATGCATTATACTGACAAGCGGAACGTTCTTGTCCTTGATCGCGTCCAGCGCGTCGATCAAAGGTTCACCGTTCCTAAGGCCCATGGTTTTGGAACTATCGGGCTCGCAGGTCAAACCAACCCAAACAGGCAATCCGCTGGTTTGTGCTGCATCAAGCGTGACCAGCATACGGTCTATATCAATCATCATTTCCAGCATCAGCAGGTCGGCGCCCGCTTTGACCATAATCGCGGCCTGTTCTTCAATGCTGCCGCGCAAATTGTCGAGCGAAGGATGATCTCCGGCCCACGACCAATACGAAATTCCCCCTGCCACCAGCACGTCCGGTTTTTGTAAATTCTCACGGGCCTCGGTTGCCAGCTCGATTCCTCGCCGATTGAGTTCTTCAAACTGATCTTCGACAGCGGCATCGCGCAGGGCATGTCTTGATGTGGCAAAGGTGTTTGAAATAACAATCTCGGCGCCTTCGCGGATGTAGTCTTCATGGACCGAACGCAAGACATCTGGATGGCTCAAAGCACCGCCACCGTTCCAGGCGTTGTTTAATTGCGGTACGCCACGCCTCTCGATTTCCGTCCCGGTCGCACCATCCATCAGTACGCGTTCGCCGTTGTGGACACGCGCCATCAGTCTTTCATAGCGGTTCACGTTCAATTTCCCCGTCGTCGACCGTCATGGGAAAGGAACTATAGCCAACATCACTAACTTCTGAAATGGATCAGGAGCAGAAGTTTCGACAACCCTCGTCGACGCCCGATGACGGACGTGGAACGGGCATGACCTGCTCAAAAGCGGGCGTTCAGGGCTTTGGTCCGGCTCGTGGGTTCGCGCGCCGATCCATCCTGCGCTAAGCTGCCGCGCAGAAACGTTTCGGGCGCGAGCCGCGTTCGTACGATCCGGTCGTGGTTCGCCTACGGCGATACTGGCAAGCCCCGCCGCGGCGGCCGCCCTAGTGGTATCCGTGTATCGCACCCGGTTCCTTGGACACAAGTTTGTCTCATGCGGCGGGCCTGAGTGACATCGCGGTGTGCCACGCCTGACGAGCTTGAGCGGGGCTCAGGTAGCCGTTCTTCTCCACGATCCACTGGGCATTGTACTGTTCGACGAACCCGCGGACGGCGTTCCGCAGCTCCGCGATGTTGCGGTAGATGCGGCCATGGATGATCTGTTCCTTGAGCGTGCGATTGAACCTCTCGGCGACGCCGTTGGTCTGGGGCTGTTCGACGAAGGCGTAGGACGGCTGGATGCCCCAGAACTTGATCTGGTTGGTGAAGTGGTCCGACAGATACTGGGAGCCGTGATCCATCCGCAAGGCCAGCCCCCGCGCCGCACCGGCGGAGGTCGAGGCATACAGCCTCGCAAGCCCCATGGAGATCGGCTGAAGGGCGGCGAAGCGGTCGCCTCGCTTGCACACATGCCAGCCGACGCACTCGGCGTTCCAATGCTCGATGGCGGTGAATATCCAGCCCCAGCCGTCGTCCACCGTGAACACCCGAACGCCGTCCGTGCCCCACATGAGGTTGGGGGCATGGGTGATGATCTCACCGACATGGGGATTTCCGCCACGGCGGCGGCAGCGATGGGGCGAGAGCAGGTTGTTCTCGCGCATCACCCGGAGCCCCCGCTTGCGGGAAACACGGATGCCACGACAGACCCGAAGCCGAGCCCAGACCTTGCGGTGTCCCTCGCCCTCCCAGGGGGATGCCTCCAGGTCGGCCTCGATGGCCACCAGCAGAGCCTCGTCCGAGATCGAGGGCTTCGGTCCCCGGCGCTTTGCTGGTGGGCGCTCAGCGGTGGCCTGCTGCCGGGATTTCATGGCGTAGAACGAGGAACGGGCAAAACCCCAGGCCGCACAGACCCGCTGGAGGCCGTAGGCCAAACCCGTGCCGGGAGAGGTGGCGGCACTCATCGCCGCGACCTCCGCCGCCCCAAAGGGCCGGACGTCTCCGTCTTGGCCTCCAGCAGTTCCACCTGCATGATCAACTCCCCGATCCGCTTCATGGCGATGTCCAGTTCCGCCTTCACCGGATCGCCCTTGCGTTCCTTGAGCGAGGCATCGATCCCGGCGATCGCCTTCTCACGCCACTGCTCGAGCCGGAAAATCTCCACGCCCAACTGCCGCGACAAAAGTTCCACCGGCTCGCCACGCAAAAGCCGCAGGGCAACCTCACGCTTGCGCGTCACCGTCCACCGCTGGCCAAGTCCCAGCGGGCCTGCCGGCGAAACCTGGCCCGGGGAAAACGTGGACGAGCCAAGCTCGCCCTCGTTTACCACAGGCCCATCAACAGCAACTTTGTTCTCAAAATTGTCGGTCATGTTCCGGTCCTCCTTGGACACTTCGATTAAGCCAATTCTGTGTCCAAGGAAATCGGGTCCGACTCACAATTCTGTGTCCAAGGAAATCGGGTCCGACTCAATCAGATTACCGGACTCAGCAACAATAATGACGTATCGACGTGGTGCGACGCTTCCTCGTATGGCAATGATGCAGAAGCTGAAGGTGAACCAACCTATCAAACCGATCGGGGAGCAGATCAGTTCAACGGTATGCCAGTGGTCCTCTTTAAAATCTCCGATTACGATCACATGATCGTAGACGATGCTGATTCTTTGGATATCACGACGGTCATGACCTTGATGATTGCAGCCGATTACAAGAGTTCGTCACATTTTTGGACCGGTTTTTCAGCAAAGCGACCAATGATAGATGGGATGCCGGATTTGGATTCGGCAGAGACAGCAATACCGAAAAATGGTTCGCATGGGTGGACAATTTCAAGCTACCCAGCATACGTGCAACTCTAAGTTATAAAGACGATCATATCATAACGATGCGGTACGATCAGGTGACGCTTGAATCTTGGTATGAAGAGACATCGCAAGGTAGCCATGGTTATACGAGCGCGTTGGATCCGAATGGTCACGGTATAGACATCGGCAAACCGGAAAAGGGTTTTTACTACCTAAATGGGAGATTAGCCGAAATTGTGTTGTATGATGAGGCACTTAACGCCGCTCAGCGGATAATTGCATCGAACTACATGGCGGCGAAATATGCCATCGCTTTGTCGGCAAATGATTTTTATGACGAAGACGATGCCGGCAATGGCGACTACGATTTAGATGTGGCGGGGATCGGACAGGCGGCGGACGGCAGCAATCACACGAATGCCCGCGGTACTGGTATCTGGCGGGTGAGCGGCGCCACGGAATTGGGCGACGGTGAATATCTCTTTTGGGGGCGCGACAACGGTTCTGAAGGTGCGACTGCGACGGGTGTGCCTGCAACTGTTGAAGAAATGCTCAGTAGAGGATGGAGGATGAGCGAGACTGGCGACGTTGGAAAAGTATCCATCTCGGTTCACCTGACATCATCTGTAACGGCATCCGATTTACGCTTGATTATCGATGACGACGACGATGGTGATTTCTCTGATGAAACGGTAGAAAGCGGCTTGATTGATGGTGCCACATCCATTGGCGATAATGAATATCAATTCGCCGGTGTGACCAAAATTGGTGATAACAAGCGTTTCACTTTGGGAACCATCAATAAAACGCAAACACCTCTGTCCAATTGAGATCACATTCACGACGCCTTGTAATGCGTTCGGACGGCGTTGCCACGGTGTTTTGCATGGCCATTGGGACAATATTGGTAACGTCGATGGACAGTGCGACCTGGGGGTCTTGCTGTGACGTGAACGCGTTCGCGGGCGGCTTGGGCTGCGCCGACAGTGGAGGCTGAGCGATGGCCGACCCGGTAGTCGAGTTCTACGACCGCTTAAGCCTCGAGTATCGTCACAACATGGGGTGGGACTGGGAGGCGGGGGTGCGCCGGGAAGGCGCATCGCTCGACCGTTTCCTCGCGAACTCGGTGGGGCGTCAGGGTCCCTATTCTGTGCTTGACTGCACCTGCGGAATCGGCACCCAGGCAATCGGCCTGGCGCTTCACGGCCACCAAGTCCACGCCACGGACTTGAGCCCGGTGGCGGTCGACTGCGCCCGGCGGGAGGCCACCGACTTCGGCGTATCGATGAATTTCGGTGTCGCCGACTTTCGCAAGCTGAGCGCCGCCATCTCCGATACCTTCGACGTCGTCCTTTCGTGCGACAACTCGATCGCCCACTGTCTCGACGACGACAATCTCGCCGCCGCCTTGGCCAGTATGAAGACCAGGCTCAAGCCCGGCGGCCTGCTGCTCTTGAGCATCAGGGACTATGACGCGCTGGTCGCGGACAAGCCCTGCTTCACCAGCGAGCACGTCCAAGACAGGCCGGACGGCCGCCGCGTCGTCTTTCAGGTGTGGGACTGGGCGAGCGACGGCCGCAGCTACCGCGTCGATCAATTCCTCATCAAGGAGACCGACGGCCGCTATGAGCTCAAACATTTCGCGACCGAGCTCAGGGCGTTGCTGCGCGACGAAGTGATGGCCGCCGTCCGAGGCGCGGGGTACGAGGAGGTCCGCTGGCATGGCCCCGAAGCGAGCGGCTACTATCAGCCGATCGTGACCGCCCGCAACCGATGAGCGTAATGCGCGTTTGATCGGGGCACGAATATTCCAGCGGTAACGAGCACGACCTGCGAAGCTGGTGACGACATCAAAATGGAAGACATCGAAATGGCAGACATCAAAATGGAAGCGGCGATCTTCTTCGATTCACACGTCCCCAACGCGTTGCGACGGGCCCTGGAATACGCCGGAGACGACGGCTTCGTGGCGTCGATGCCGCAGCTGCTTCGCGCCCGAGCGAACGCGCCCTACGACAACATAATCTAGAACACGTGGTTCACCTCGAATTCCGAGGAAAGCGTGGTCAAGACACCGCAAGGACAACGTGTCGTGGTGGCGGTCCATGGTGGTGGCATATACGCGTCACCGGAGCGGTTCGAGAGGACCTACCGTGCGAGTGTGAACCGTTCGAATTCGGAAGGCTTTACCGGGCAATACGCCGGCAAGATCAGCGAACGGGAAGCCAGCGACGTGCTGAACGGCAGGTTATCCGACGGCACCGAAATTCCGGTTTTCCCGTTCGATGAGTTCAAACGGGGAGTCGCCGACTTGCCGTGGCGCTATGCCGTCGTTTCGGATTTCGAGACGGTGAGAAAATCGACAAGAGGTTACGATCCTTTCGATGTCTTGAGGGATGAACCGAATATGATCGTCCGCGCCGGTGGAGTCGAGCCGTTGGCGGCGTATCTCGACAAGGCGCAGGCCCGTCACAATACGAAGGTGATGGGGAATTGGCACCCATACAACAGGATCGATCCGGATCAGCCCCAGACTCGCATACCGTTCCTGGCCGGCAACGAAGGTGGTATGTGCACCGAGGATGACGACGACGATGACTATGGTTACGACGCGGAATACGGCATGGGTGGCGACGCCTGTGTCCACAACATGGCCCGCTACGTCGCGGTCGCGCCGCGCAATGTGGCGACGAGTTTGCGATATCTGCCCTTCGCGACTTGAGCGAACTCCCAGCGACAACCGCATGGCGCCAATACCCGATGCCCAGCCAAGATCCTCTTCTTACCGACATGCGCCATGCCCCTGGATGGTACGCAATACTGCCGCCCCCGGCGCCGGCCAACCGTCTAAAGGGCCAGCAGACCGCCGACTGGGTCGTGGTTGGCGCCGGCGTCACCGGTCTCGCCGCCGCCCGCCGACTGGCTGAACTCGCGCCCGAGGCACGCATCATCCTGCTCGAGGAGTACCGGGTCGGATACGGTTCCTCGGGACGAAATTCGGGCTTCATCATCGACACCCCGTACCTCACCGAGCAACTCGGCGTCGACGCCAACCGGCGCATCTCACGGCTGGTGGTCGCCGGACTCGCCGAACTCGAAGGCCACGCCCGCAAGCACGCCATCGACTGCGAGTGGTCGCCGCGGGGGCACCTGACCGCGGTCGTCGAAAGCAAGCGGGAAAAAAGGCTCCACGCCTTGTGTCGCACGCTCGACGCCAGCGACGAGACGTACGAGTGGCTCGATGGCGATGCTCTCGCCGACGTGGTTGGGACGCGCCACTACCACGCCGCCGTCAACACGCCACGCACGGTGCTGATAAACCCGGCGGCGCTGTGCCGCGGGCTGGGGGAAACCATGCCCGACAATGTCGAGGTTTGCGAGGAGTCACCGGTGCTCCGGGTCGAGCCTGGTTCGCCGGTGCGAGTTGAATGCGCCGAAGGCTCGATCAGCGCCGCGAATGTCTTGCTCACCACCAATGCGTTCATCACCAAGCTCGGTTTTCTGAAGGGCGATGTGTTCCCGATGATTTCCTGCGCGAGCCTTTCGCGACCGCTCACTGAAGACGAACAGGCGGCCATGAGCGGCGCCCCCGACTGGGGAATCACCGGCGGCGCGACGGTGCGGCGCACGCTCTCGAACCGTATGCTGGCCCGTCATGGTTCCTACTACACGGGCGACTTCCGCTTGAGCCCGAACATGCGAAGGGAGCTTCTCGCGTCGCATTTGAAAGGCCTGCGCGCGCGCTTCCCCATGCTCGACAAGCTGGAGTTTGAAACGACCTGGGCCGGCGTCTTCTGCATGACGCGGAACTGGGCGTCGATCTTCGGCCGGCTCGAGCGCGGCGTCTTCGCCTCCCTGGGCTATCCGGGATCGGCGTGCCCCGGGGCACGATCTCGGGCAAGCTGCTCGCCGAACACGCCCTGGGCTCAGAGTCGGACCTCAACCGCGACGTCCAGGCGCTTTCCGGTCCCAAGCGCCTGCCGCCCGAACCGTTTCTCGGTCTCGGGGTCCGTGCGCGTCTGTGGTGGTACCACTGGCGCAGCCGGGCCGAGTGGTAGGGCCGCCGCGCCGACGAACCTCCGGCCGCAAATTCCGGAGAGGTCCGGCTTGGCCGGTCTCGATGAGCGGGCCGCCCAGATATTGAAGTCCAGGCGCCTCGCCTCAGATGGGATTCGGGCTTTTCCTTTGCACGTTTCCCGGTCTAGATTTTTGCTGGCGATCAGGAATTGGAAGCAGAGGGGGCGCCGGCATGAACCGGCTAATCGATGCCTTTGAAGGGCTTTTTGCCGCCGCCACCATATCCGGTGGAGAATTGGCGGAAACGGCAAACTTAATCCTGAAAAATGTGAACTGGGCGGGCAAGCCGAACAAGCCTGAGCCAGTGAGCCATCAGGTTGTGGATACGCATCTGGAAATGGCCTGTGCTAATGCGGGACGGTATGGGTCGAGAGCTCATAGGGTTGCAGAATGCTTGTTGGCGGTGACGGATCAGTTAAAGTGGCGGGCACGCTCAACGGACCGTGACGACGGGCCCGATGTAGCCGTCTTTTCGCGCAATTTTGCTAGCGTTTCTATCATCGGCCAAAGAGGGCTGCTGCCATCAGACAAAGTTACTGCGGGATTTAGCCTTCAAGCGCCCGACACCTACTATCCGCCACATGCCCATCACGCAGAGGAAAGTTACTGGATCATCGGCGGCGATGGCGACTGGAAGGTCGGTACGGAACCCTGGTTCGCCGTGGAGCCGGGTGATTCCATCTATCACGCGTCAGGAGCGCGTCATGCCATGCAGACCAACGAGCAACCGTTGCTGGCGGTCTGGTTGTGGACCAGCCATTTGGACTCCGAGGTGATGATTGTCAGGGGTTGATCGCGATCATTGATCCAGCATTTGATCCAATATCTTCATGCGATGCGGGCCGCAGAAGAAACCCGTGCGAACATTCCATCGGTTTTCACTTCTTCCAACTGACCTAACCCCAAATTATGTACCGACGGCTACGAATGCGATCCGCGTCGATGGGTAGGTGGGCCGCCGGGGACGAGAGCCGCTCCAGTCGCTCGGTCAGGCTGAACATCATGGCGCCGCCTATCCGCTGCAAGCCGACGAGATTACGCCGCTAGAGGACGCCGTAAACCAGACCGACAAATGCAAGAGCAGCCTGCCTATTTATGAGAAGATGATGGTCGCGAAAGACGCCATCGAAGGTCCGATCGTCGTCGCCGAGAAACGCAGGCCCGTGCGGAAGGGGCGATAGCCATGCAAGCCAGACAATTGGGCGATATCACCATCACCCGCATCCTGGAGTTCCATGCGCCCATGAACCGGCCGCGCGAATTCTTCGACGAAGCAACGCCCGATGCCGTCGCGCCCCACCGCGACTGGCTCGAACCCTGGGCGCTCGACCCGGTGACGGGCAAGATGGTCATGGCCTGCCAGTCCTATCTGGTGCGCACGCGCCACCACACCATCCTGATCGACACCTGCGTCGGCTGCCACAAGTCGGTCGGGTGGGTGCCCGAGGGCTGGCGGCGCGACGACCGGACCTGGCTCGACAACCTGATCGCGGCCGGGGTCGGTCCCGGCGACATCGATTACGTCTTCTGCACCCACTTTCACTCCGACCACAGCGGCTGGAACACCCGGCTCGTCGACGGCCGCTGGGCGCCGACCTTCGCCAACGCCCGCTACATCTTCGCCCGCGCGGAATACGCCGCCGCCGAGGCCGAGAACGACAGCGTGTTCCGCGAGAACGTGCTGCCCGTCATGGAGGCCAAGCAGGCCGTGCTGGTCGACATGGACTATGCGCTCGACGACCAAGTCTGGCTCGAGCCGACCCCCGGCCACACCACGGGCCACGTCTCCGTCAACCTCGCCTCGAAGGGCGCGCGCGCGGTCATGTACGGCGATTTGATGCACAACCCGATCCAGCTCGCCCATCCCGAATGGAGCCCCAGTTTCGACCACGACGGCGTCCAGTCGACGGCGACCCGCAAGGCCTTTCTCGACAGTCACTGCGAGACCGATACCCTGGTGCTGACGTCGCACTTCCCCTCGCCCTCGGTCGGCCGGGTGGTGCGCCACGCCGAACGCGCCTTCGACTTCAACTACGCGTAACGTCCTGGGACGCCGTTAGATTCGACCCTCATGCCCTTAGCGGATTTCCTGCGCCGGACCGACCGCCTCGCTGTCGTTGAATGCTCGATCCGCCAGCGCCTCGCGTCTGAATCGTCGACTTCTAGAGCCCGGAAATGGCGGCCAGGCCGATGCCGCTTTCGCCAGCGCCGCAATAGAGCAGATAGATCTTGCGTCCGCGTCCTCGAAGACGCCGGGATCGCGCAGCTCTCGGACCCGTCGGTCGGCCGCGCCCATGATCGACGGCTCGGCGGGCAGGTCGGCGCCTTCCCACTCCAATTCCGGTTCAAGAACGGTGGCCGGGTCGCGCAGCGTCCAGTCGGTCCAGTGACGCGTCAGGTCGAGCTCGGCGTGGAGGATGTTTGACGGCCCCTCGCCGGCGGGGCTGTAGAAGACGTGCAGCCTGTCCGCCAGCCGAAGCACCGCGCCGTGCCCGCAGCCCCGGTCGATCCCGCCGCCGCCGCCCGAGGCCGTGATATTTGGCCCGCACTCGAACGGCCCCCTGCCACCGGAGCGCGCGCCGAAGTCCGCCGCCCGTGACGAGCGCATAGACGTGATTCCCATAGGCGAAGGCGCGGAAGTAGGGCGGACCGAGCAGCGGCTCCAGCGGTTCGAACGTGACGCCATCGCGCGAGGTGGCTAGCCGGGTCTGCTGGTCACCGTTCCACAGCAGACCGTGGTAGTACATGCGAATGCGTCGATCACCGTGGTCGACGTGAACGTCGGGCGAGGCGACGTGCGCATAGAGATACCCGCCCTTCAACTGCCCGGCCCAAGGCGGCCGGTCGGCTTCGGGCGGCTCCGGCGGATCGACGGGTTCGAACAGTGACTCCGCGACGTCGAGAACGCCCGGCGTGTGCAGTGTCCAGGGACCGGTCAACGCGTCGGCGTAGGCCAGGCGAATGTAGGCGCCTTTGTGAGCCGCGAAATAGAGATAGTAGCGGCCGAGCCGGCCCTCGACCCAGTTCGGCACGCGGATCAGCGATGGACCGTTGATGTTGTCGCCGATGCGCGCATCCATGTTCGGACGGATGATCGGCTCGTCCAGAAGGCGGGTGACGGCGACCGGCATCCGCCCAAGCTAGCCGCAATCATCCATCACGGCCATCCGATTCGGCCAAGACGAGCCCCACCCAAGACCAAGCCCCGCCGCCGATCGCCGCATCGGCCAGTTCGGCAAGACAACACCGTCGACACGGTGTATGGCGAGTGGTCCTCATGGAGTGCTATCGGTCCAGACTGTGTAAGAACGTTTGCTGCGTGATCTGTACGGCGCGTCTTTGGCTTCGATGATCCGTCGCGGCGGGTATTCCGGGATTAAGGATTTTCGCCACTCGTGCGGACCTGTCGGCCGGCTGGCGCCGGTGTGAGCTGCGATTTGGCCGGATATGGGCGCAATTTGCGGCGCAGAGAGGCCTATGCGGTCCTCATCGCCGCGATCAGCGGGTCGATGCCCGTGATGTTCATGACGCGCTTGAGATTGTAGGCCAGCACGTGCAGGGCCATCTCGGTCCTCACCCGTTTCAGCGTCTTCGTCTGGAAATGCGTCGCGCCCATCCAGGACTTGATGGTGCCGAAGGGATGCTCGGCCGTCTCGCGCCGCCGACGCATCGCCTCCGGGTGCTCGTCGAGCCGCCTCTCGACGGCCTCGAGAACATGCTCGTGCTGCCAGCGGGTGATGCGGCGCTGCTTGGCCGTGGTGCAGCGATGCTTGATGGCGCATCCCTGACAGGCGTTGGTCCAGTAGCGCCGCATGCTCAGCCCCCTCTCCTGGCTGGTGAAGCGGTAGACCAAACGCTCGCCGGCCGGGCAGCGATAGACATCGTCGGCGGCCAGATAGACGAAGTCCTGTTTGCCGAAGCGGCCCTTGGCCTTGGCTCCAGAGGTCAGCGGCTTAGGCAATGTGACGGTGATGCCGGCCTCATCGCAGGCCAGAATCTCCTTGCCGTTGTAGTAGCCGCGATCGGCAACGACATCCAACTCGTCGGTCTCCAGAGCCGCCTTGGTCCGCTTCGCCATGGCTGAGAGCTGGGCGCGGTCGGTGCCCTGATTGGTCACCTCGTGGGCGACGATCAGGTGGTGCTTGGTGTCGACGGCGGCCTGAACGTTGTAGCCGACCACGCCGGAACCCCGGCCGCTCGTCGCCATCGAGCGGGCATCGGGATCGCTCAGAGAGATCTGCTGGTCCGGGCTCGCACGCCGCTCGACTTCAAGCGCCTTCAGGCGCCGCATCTCCTCCTTGAGGATCGCGATCTTGTCGGCCAGACGAGTCGTCTTGGTCGTGCGCGCCAGCGACGGCTCTTGCCGGTCGGCGCTGTCCAACTGGTCCAGATAGCGCGCAACGCTCTCCTCGATCTGCGCCACCCGCCGCGCCATCTTGGCCCGCGTGAAGTTCCTGTCCCGGCTGTTGACCGCCTTGAACTTCGAGCCATCGATCGCCACGCTCGCCTCGGCGAACAGCCCGAGTTGCCGGCACAGCGCGACGAACCGGGCGCAGACCTTGCGGATCGCACGGCCGTTGTCCTTGCGGAAGTCGGCGATCGTCTTGTGATCCGGCGCCAGCCGGCCGACCAGCCACATCACTTCCACATTGCGCCCGGCCTCCCTCTCGAGCCGACGGCTCGACTGAACCCGGTTGAGATAGCCGTAGATGTAGAGCTTCAACAAATCGCAAGGATGATAGGCCGGCCTGCCGGTCGCCAGCGGCTCGACCCGGTCGAACCCGAGGCCGCCAAGATCGAGCTCATCGACGAAGACGTCGATCGCCCGAACCGGGTTGTCGTCGCCGATCCAGTCTTCCAGGCGCTCCGGAAACAACGTGCCCTGGCTGCGATCGACACCCTCGACAAAACGCTTCATCAGACCCTCCCGCCAAAGCACGAGAGAATCATAACACCATCGACGTTTTTACACAGTCTGGGTCATTTGCAGACCTCCAGCGAGCTCGTCTCCGACGTCCGCTTTGGAGCGGCGAGCGGACCTAGAACGCGCGGCTCCCGAAATTCACGATAGGCACGTCCGCTTTCGGGCGCGAAGCAGACCCCGCGGCGTTTGCTGCCCAATGTCCGTTCCTGGCCGAGGCTGTTGAAGAAGTCGGTTGCGGAACCAAACTCGCCAATTTCCCGGAACCAATGAGAATTCGATTTCAATGAAATCAAAGGCTTAGGAAAACACCGATTTCGGAGAATTGGCAATTCAGGCTCAAAATGGATGTTTCGGGACTTTTTCAACAGCCTCAGCCAGGACCGGACATTGGTGCAATTCATACAAGCAACCTTAATTCGGTACATCGCGACGCCGGTGGCCGCTGCCGTCATAGCGCACTATCCCGAAAAGGGAAGCCCATCCAAGGAATGGAGGTAACCCGAACGGACTCTACTTGAAGTGAGCCGCATACGTTGGTTGAAGACATACACGGGAAGGGCAGCGTCGCGCCTGAGATGTGGTGTGTCATCATTTGGGTTCGACCCTTGCCGACTCAGAACGCGTAAACCAGACCGAGTACCAGATCGTGGGAGGTGTAGTTGTCGGCGGTGATGCGGTCGCCTGTCGAGAACGCACCGGTGTCGATTTCGCCGAGGTTGATGTACCGGTAGCCTATTTCACCCACCCAATCCGATGTTATCGCGAAACGCAGGCCGGCGGCAGCGCTGAATGCGAAGTTGTTGACGGCGTTGTTCGTTTTCGGTCGTGCCAAGGAACTGCTGTCGCCGCGCTGGGAATCGGCGTGATTGCGTGACCATCCCAGGCCGACACCCAGATACGGTCGCCACCAATAGTCTGTGCTGATGTCAAGGTATAGGTTCAGCATGACGGTGTCGGATGTGACGTCGGTCTTGTAACCGACCTTCGGCGGGCCACTCGCTACGGTATCGAAGTCGAGTTGGAAGCGGTGCGTGTACTCCAATTCGGTGCGAACTGGAAGGCCGTGCTTGCTCCAATGATAACCCACCATTGCAGCACCACCGATCACCGCTTGGCGGTCGGAACCCAGATCGCCATCGCGCAGCCGGAAGACGCCTCCCGGGCCTCCCATGACCGTCTCATCCTCGATCTGCGCCACGGTCGGAACGGCGCAAAAACCGGCGTACCATCCGAGATCGTTGACGTCGGCGAAAGCCGACCCGGTTGCGAGCACGCATACAACCATGGCCGGTAGTACCACTACCGGATTCAAATGCCTTGAATTCATTGGAAAATCTACCCGAAAATCCCCAGATGGCCGCCGGCTCCGAGGGCCAAACTACGCATTCGGGGTCCTGACCGCAACATGCGGCCGAATGCGCGAGGGCAGACCTTTCTGAAGATCGCTCTAATCGACCGGTGCAACCGACTCAAGGCAGGGCCCTCGACCACAAGATGCGTTCCAAACAATGGTCTGCTCAGTTTGAGGAAAGTCGGCTCTGGGTCCAGCCTGTGTGAAAACATCGGCAAATACCACTAATTGGAGAGTGTTAGGTCAATTCTTCTAGAGCACTCTCTGATAAGATGTTGATTTGGCTGAACTTAGAAATTCGAAAATTCAGAGAAAATCGCGCCGAGAGCACTCGGGAGCAGTTTTCACACAGTCTGGGTCATGTGTGGACGGCTCCGGTTTGGCAAGGATTGTTTTGAGGTTGCTGCAAGCTGGTCGGGTGCAGTCATGTGTCCGGCCTGTTGATGCGGTGCTCATGACCGCTGGCCCTAATGCGATCCGCGGGATCGGGTCCCAATCACAAGGACGCGCTTGATGCGCCGTGACCCAAACGGGTTTTTCCGACCCTCGGTTCGACCGATTTTGCATTACCTCACGTTCACCCCGCCAATAACGTTGCCTTCGCCGCCTTAAACTTCGGCTGGCGCCGGCTGGCGGTAGGGTTCGCCAGTGACCAGCACCGCCCAGGCGGTTCGGGCAATCTTGTTGGCCAAGGCCACGGCCGCGACCTTGGTCGGTTTTTGACGCACGAGGTCGCCCAGCCACGGGTTCTTCTCGAAGTTTGTCTTTCGTCCGTGTCGGATCACGGACATGGCGCCGGCGACCAGCAACCACCTGAGATATTGATCGCCCTGTTTGGATATCCGGCCCATGCGTTGCTTACCTCCGGTCGAGTCCTGTCTGGGCACCAGACCGATCCAGGCGGCCAACTCGCGGCCGGACTTGAAGACCGAAGGGTCCGACACCGAGGCAACCAGCGCCGTGGCGATAATCGGCCCGATGCCCGGTATGGTCTCGAGCCGCCGGCTGGCCTCGTTCGAACGATGCCAGGCGTGGATGCGCCGCTCGGCGACGGCGATCTCCTCGTGCAATGACATGAACTGTCTCGCCAGACCTTCGAGGCAGGCTCGCGCGATTGGTGGCAGCCGCTCATCGTCGCCATCGGCGATCACCGCAAAGAGCTCTTTCACCCGCGGGATGCCGACCGGCGCGACGATGCCGAACTCGGCCATATGGCCGCGGATCGCGTTGACCAGCATGGTCCGCTGACGGACCAGCAGCTCCCGGGTTCGGTGCACCATCAGAACACTCTGCTGCTCAGGCCCCTTCACCGCGACAAACCGCATGGTCGGCCGCGTCACCGCCTCGCAGATCGCCGCCGCGTCGGCCGCGTCGTTCTTGTTGCGCTTGACATAGGGCTTCACGTAATGCGGTGGCATCAGCTTGACCCGATGACCCAACCCGATCAGTTGCCGAGCCCAATGGTGTGCCGTGGCGCAGGCCTCGATGCCAATCAGGCACGGCGGCAGCTTCTCGAAAAACGGCAAGACCCGGGACCGGCGCAGCTGGCGGCGGATCACCACGGTGCCCTCATCGTCAACTCCGTGGACCTGGAAAACGTTCTTCGCAAGATCAAGACCGATCGTGGTAACTTCCATCTTGGGCGGCTCGGCGATGTCCCGCCCAATGTTGAAAAGTGCGAGATAGGCATCGTCTGATCGAGAGGCTACGCGGCCACCTCGATGTCTTCAATGACGGACTTTGCTCCGGCCTTTCTCACCGCCTCCCGCAGGGCGGCGTCAAGGACGGGGAGCTGGCGGTAGGCCTTGAGGCGGCGGAAGGTCTTTTGCGCCTCCAAGAGGCCGGCGGCGGTCCAACGCAGCGCCATCTCGGCGTTGCGCCAGCGCTTGACGTTCCGCTGCACCGTCCGGACGGTGCCGATCGCGTTCTCGATGGCGTTGGTGCAAGCCAGCGAGTGTCGAAGTTGCGGCGGGAGGCCGAGCCGGATCACGGTCAGGATATCGTCCAGGCCCTCCAGGATCGAGCCCGAGACGCCGGGTGCGTCATGCTCCAGACGGCGGGCGAGGTTGCGCAAGAGCCGTTCGGCCTTGGCCGCGTCGTCCTGCTGCCAGGCCTGCCGCAAGACCTTCCTGACGCCGGCATGGAGGCTCTCGTCCAGCCGGTCCGTGATGTTGCGCCCCTTGTGCACCTGGCAGCGCTGGAGGGCCGCCGCCCGCCCGAAGGTCCGCCGGATCGCCTTCGAGAGCGCCTTGGCGCCGTCGACGATGTAGAGCCGAGGCCGTTCGGGATCGAGACCGCGCTCGATCAGGTTGTCGAGCATGGCTTGCACCGTGGCCGCGTTCTCCGTCGCGCCCTCGGCCAGGCCCAGCACGTGCTTCGCGCCGCCGGTGTCGATGCCGATCGCCGCCACCATCAGGTGATCGCCGACATGGAGCCCGTCGATCTGGAGCACCACGAGATCGAGATCGTCGAGCGGGCTCGCCAGCCAGGCCTTCAGCTTGCTTCGCGTCAACGCCACGAAACGGCGCGAGACCGCCGACTTCGAGGTTGCGTCACCCGATGCCGCCGGCAGATCGCCGCCCGCATCGTCCGGCAGGCGCACCGCGCGGGCATACTTGCGGGTCGAGACGTTGATCACCATCAGATTCATCGCCCAGGCTTGCAAGAGTTCGGGTTCCGACAGCAGCTCCCAACTCGGCAGGCTCATCTCCCGACCCGCGAAGTCCCGCACCCGAGGGCGCTCGACCTTCACTTTGCCGCCGTGGTAGGCGATCTCGCTCCGGGTCGTGCCCCATCGATGGCCCTTGCGCTCGCCCGAGCGGGCGTGGCGCGAACCGCACAAGGCTTCCGCGTCCGCCGACATCATCTCGTTCAAAGACTCGAGGCCCGCCAAAAGGCAGAAGCGATCGACGCTCATGCGCAGATCGTCGAAGGCCTCCGGCATCGATGGCAAGAGCCGACAGGATGGTTCCGAGGAACGGTCGTTGCGTGTAGTCTTGGTCATGGCGTCGTTCTCCTTGATGGAATCAGCACCCAGAGCCTAGCGGCTCCAGGCGGACGACGCCTACTTCAGCTTTTCAACAGAGCCCGGGACATCCCCGGCGGCTCCCCTATTGGCGGTTATCAAACAACCTCCATGGCACATTGCGATGCCGGCGGTGGAGCCGTCCACAGCATCACAAGGAGACCTCAAGCGACCTCGTTTTCGATGTCCGGTTCCGAGCAGTGAGCAGACATAAAACGCCGCAGTTCCGAAATTCGGGTTTCATCGTCCGGTTTGCGGCCCAAAGCCGACCTCGGCAGCTATACCCAAAAAAACCTTCAAATTAGGCGGATACAAAAACCGGCCATAGCGCTTGTGTACGCGGCGCGGCGTGGGGGGCTGCCGGCACCCGAGCCGGGCCGCCGCCTCAACCTCGCACCGGAATGCCCCGTCGCGACGCCGTGGAGGCCGTTGGCGCACGGAACAACGTTGCCGGACCTCCCCCTCTCACCTGCTCGAAACGCAGCATGCCGCTATCTATTTGCTACCTGGCACGTATTCAAATTTTGCCGGCGCGCATCTCTCTCAGAAATTTTCCAACTAACTCTTTGAAAAGAATGGTGCCCCCAGGGAGACTCGAACTCCCACGTCCGTAAGGACAACAGATTTTGAGTCTGCCGCGTCTGCCAATTCCGCCACAGGGGCTCTGGGCCGGGCGCATGATACCCGAGCGCCTCTTGCCGTCAAGACGGTCGGGCGCTGTCCGATGGTGATTGCCCACGGCGCGGCGCTCGGCTTATATGCGCGGCGCCGGGGCGTGCCCGGCGACGGAGGGCTATGGCATGCTCAAGCGGTTCTACGACCGGGTGATGGCGCTCGCGGCGCACCGCAACGCCAAGTGGTGGCTGGCGCTGATCTCCTTCGTCGAGAGCTCGATCTTCCCGATCCCGCCCGACGTCATGCTGATCCCCATGGTGCTGGCGCGGCGGACCGATGCCTGGCGCATCGCCGCGGTCTGCGCGCTGGCCTCGGTGGCCGGCGGCTGCGCCGGCTACGCCATCGGCTTCTTCCTGTTCGACGCGGTCGGCCGGCCGCTCCTGGAGTTCTACGGCCAGATGGCCGCCTTCGACGAATTCCGCGCCGGCTACAACGAGTGGGGCGCGTGGATCGTCTTCGGCGCCGGGATAACGCCCTTCCCCTACAAGGTGATCACCATCGCGAGCGGCGTCACCGGGCTCGATTTCCTGGTCTTCACGATCGCCTCGCTGCTGGCGCGCGGGCTGCGATTCTTCTTCGTCACGGCCCTGCTGTGGTACTTCGGCGAGCCCATCCGGGGCTTCATCGAGCGCCACCTGGGCAAGTTGACGGTGCTGTTCTTCGTGCTTCTGCTCGGCGGCTTCGTGATCGTCAAATATATAGTCTAGCCGGTGACGGCCAACGTTTCGCGCCCGCGCACGAGCCGCTAAGCTGGCGCCATGCTGATCAGCCGCACGATCGCCGCCCTTATACTCGCCGCGAGCCTCGGCGCGCTGGCCGGCGCTTTCGTCGCCGAGACCGTCTTCGACCTCGCGCCCTGCCCGCTTTGCATCTATCAGCGCTGGCCCTATGTCGCCACCGCGCTCTTTGCCGCGCTCGCCATGGCGACCGCGGCGCGCGGGCGCTGGCCGGCGCTGTTGGTCGGCTTGGCGAGCCTCGTCTTCGCCGGCGAGGCGGCGCTCGCATTCTACCACGTCGGCGTCGAGCAGGGCTGGTTCGAGGGCCTGGCGGCCTGTGCCGGCGCCGGCGAGACGCCCGCGACACTCGAGGCGCTGCGCGCCCAGCTCCTCGAAGGCCCGCCGCCGCCGCGCTGCGACGAACCGGCCTGGACGCTGTTCGGCGTCTCGATGGCCGGCTATAACGTGATCTACGCGGCGGCGTTGGCCGGCTTCAGCGGCGCCGCCGCGGTCATCATGGCGAAGAGGTCGCGCGCGTGACCAACAAATCGAACAAACGGAACGCTCGGCCGACAATGACCGGAGAAGACCGCCTGCCGGGCGACCTGGCACCAGAGGCGCTGATCGAACGCATGATCCGGGTCGACCACGCCGGTGAGTTCGGCGCCGCGCGCATTTACCAAGGCCAGCTCGCCGTGCTCGGTCGCTCGAAGAGCGCGGCGACCATCCGCCGCATGGCCGAGCAGGAGCAGCGCCACCTCGCCGCCTTCGACGCACTCGTCGTCGAGCGCCGCGTGCGGCCGACTGCGCTGTCGCCGTTGTGGCACGCCGCCGGCTTCGCGCTCGGCGCGGCCAGCGCGGCCTTGGGCGAGCGCGCCGCGATGGCCTGCACCGTCGCGGTCGAAGAGGTCATCGGCGAGCACTACGCCGCCCAGGCCGCCAAACTTGGCGACGACGAGGCCGAGCTGCGCGGCCTGATCGAGGAATTCCGCGCCGACGAAATGGCGCACCGCGACACCGGTCTCGCCGAGGGCGCCGAACAGATGACCGGCTACCGGCCCTTCTCGGACGCGATCAAGGCCGGCACCCGCCTCGCCATCTGGCTCTCGGAGCGGGTTTAGGGCCCGATCCAATCAGGCTCGGTCGAAATCTACCAGGCCGCGCCAACCTTATTGGGACAAGAGGGGGCCCGCCGACCGTTCGGCCAGCTTTGATTCCATAAGACTGGCATGCGCGGCGATTGAGCGCAGGTCACCTTTAGGTGACCGCACAAAGAACTCTATCTCACGCGACGCGGCCGTAGAAGGTCTCGCGGGTATGGGCGTCCAGGACCTTGCCTTCCTCGGGCGAGTATGAGAACACCGCGACGAGCCGCGGCCGCGAGCCGGTCACCGGCGTCACGCGGTGCAGCGTCCGGCTGCCGCGAAAGACGACCAGCGCGCCGGCCGGCTGGCGCAGCTCCTGGACCTCGCCGGAACGCCCTTCGAGCACGGCGTCGACGACATCGTAGTTCTCGTCGCCGTCGTCCCGGATGAAGGGCGCAAACTCGAAGCCGGCGCCGTCTTCGGGCGACTGCAGCAGAAGCGTGACGACGAAGGTCGCGACGTCGAAGTGCCAACCCGTCTGGCAGCCCTCGTTGTAGACCAGGATGTTCATCGGGGCCAGCGCGTCGGCGTAGGGATAGAGCCTGTCGAAGCCGAGCAGCTGGGCCAGGAAGACTTGGAAAGTCGGCCAGTTATAGAGGCCGTTCAAGACCGAATCGCGCGGAATCCAGTCGTAGGCGAGCGTCGCCGAGTCGGTCGTCTGCTTGCGGTTGCGCGGATGGTCCGGGCCGAAGGCTTCGTCGTCCTTGATCAGATAGGGGCTGTGGCTCTTGGTCTTGTAAAAGGCGTTGCCGAGATTGGGCTCGACCTCGGCGACCACGACCGGCAGGCACTCGGGCTTCATGAAGCCCTCGAGCACACAGGCGCCACTCGCCGCGAGGTCCCCGTCACAGCGCTCGAGCAGGCGCCGGTATGCCTCGCTGCCGGGTTGGTCGATGGGGTAGCGTTCGAGATCGATCGTGTCCATGCCGATAACCCATTTTCAGGGGCCCGGCCCAAGCCGAACCACCGTGCATTCGATATGCGCGGCGCCCACGGGCGTCCGCTGTCCTCTCTATAGTCGGCCTCAATATAGAGAGCCACAAAGTTTTTCGGCAGGCGCTAGTCGTCGTCGCGGAACGCGGTGACGATCCAGTCGGCGACGGCGCGGCGCTCGGCCGACGGCGCCGCTTCGGGATGGGTGACAAGGTGGAACGCGTGGTCGGGGCGTAGCCGCGTCTCGCAGGCGCTGACCAGCAGGCCGGTGGCGAGATGGTCCCCGACCAATTGGCGCCAGCCGAGCGCGATGCCCTGACCCTCGACCGCCGCGTTGACGAGCACCGTGAACGAGTCGGCGCGCAGCGCCGGCCTGGGCGGCGGGCCGGTGACGCCGACGCCGCGCAGCCAAAGCGGCCAGTCGATCCAGTGCCGGCGCGGCTCGTCGAGGAACAGCAGTCGTTCGCGCAGCAGTGCATCGGGCGTGGCGAACGGCCCGCGCTCGGCCAGATAGGACGGCGCGCAGACCGGGAAGACCTCGGTGTGGTCGAGCAGCTCGACGGTGAGGCCGGGCCAGCGGCCGGTGCCGTAGCGAATGCCGATGTCGAAGCGGTCGGCGACGCCGTGCAATTCGAGGTCGGTCGCCAGCACCTGGACCTCGACGTCGGGGATCGCGGCGCGCAGCCGGCCGAGCCGGGGAATCAGCCAGAGCGACGCGAAGGCCGAGGTCGCCGCGATGGTCACGCCGTGGCCCGGCGAGCCGGCGCGAAACGCATCCGCCGCCTCGGCGATCTGGTCGAGCGCCATGGCCACCGTGCGGTGCAGACGCCGGCCTTCGGCGGTCAGCTCGATCGTCTTGTGGCGGCGGTCGAACAGCGGCGCGCCGAGCGCGTCCTCGAGCAAGCGGATCTGGCGGCTGACGGCGCCCTGGGTGACGTTGAGCTCGACCGCCGCGCGCGTGAAGCTGGTCAACCGCCCGGCCGCCTCGAAGAACGCCAGCGCGCCCGGGTTAGGCAGACGCTTTGCGAGCGTTGGCATTACGAATTCTCATTCATATTCACGAATAAACGTCGTTTGCACCGCATAACGACGAGGAATACCATATTTTTCGTGATGCACCAATGAGGACGGGTCGGATGGAACACTGCCTGACCGCCGCCGAGCTCGACGCCGCGACGCGGCCCATCGCCAGCGCCCGCGGCCTGCCCAACCGCGCCTATACGTCGGCCGACTGGGCGGCCATGGAACGTGACCAAATGCTCGGCCGCACCTGGACCTGTATCGGCTTCGCCGACGAGGTGCCGGCGCGCCACGCCGTGCCGATCGATTTGCTCGGCCTACCGCTGGTCGCCGTGCGCGACCCCGACGAGACGGTGCGCGTGTTCCACAACGTCTGCCGCCACCGCGGCCACAAGCTGGTCGGCGGCCCCTGCGCGCTCAAGTCGGGCTTCGTCTGCCCCTACCACGGCTGGATGTACGGCTTCGACGGCACACTCGAGATGACGCCGCATATCGGCGGCGCCCGGGTCCACGAGGTCGCCGGCTTCGACAAGGCCGCGCACGGTCTGTTCGCGGTGCGCAGCGCGGTCTGGCTCGGCATGATCTTCGTCAACCTTTCGGGTGACGCGCCCGAGTTCGCCGCATTCATCGCGCCGCTGATCGGGCGCTGGGCGCCGTTTACCGGGCCGGACGGGATGGCTGGGCTGGTCGCCGCCGCGCCGGTCGCCGGCAGCGACCTCGAGGTCCGCGCCAACTGGAAGCTCGCGGTCGAGAACTTCTGCGAGAGCTATCACCTGCCCAACATCCATCCGGGCCTGAACGGCTATTCCAAGATGTCCGACCATTACAACATCATGGCCGGCGACTGGGGCGCCGGCCAGGGCTGCACCGCCTTCGACTACGGCGCGCGCTCGGGCCTCGCCTTCCCGCCGTTCGCCGACTGGCCCGAGGACAAGCGCAGCCACGCCGAGTACATCACGCTGTTCCCCAACGTACTGTTGGGCCTGCACCTCGACCACGTCTTCGCCATGGTGCTGAGGCCGCTCGCCCACGACCGCACCGTCGAGGCGACGCGGCTCTATTTCATCGGCGAGGCGGCGACCGACACGGCCCAAGAAAATGCCCGCGCGACATTGCTCGCGGACTGGCTCGAGATCTTCGTCGAGGACATCGGCGTGGTCGAGGGCATGCAACAGGGCCGCGCCTCGCCGGCCTATGACGGCGGCGCGTTCTCGCCGTTCCACGAGGAGGCGACCCACCACTTCCACGGCTGGGTGGCGCGCCGCGTCGCCGGCGGGCCACGGGCGGCGGAGACCAAGGTCGCGTAGGTTCGGGTCGGCGCGCATTCACGCCATAGAGCCGAATCCGATCGATTGAGTACGGCCGAAATCTACCAGCCCGCGCCAGTCTTAATGGGACAAGAGGGGGGCCGCCGACCGTTCGGCCAATCCTTATGGGATCAAGACTGTCCATATGGGATAAAGATTGGCATGCGCGGCGATTGAGCGCAGGTCATCTTTGCGTGAGCCAAAGATGACCGAAAAATGATCTACGGGTCGAGCTCGCTGTCCCAGTAGAGGAAGTCGCGCCAGCTCTCGTGCAGGAAGTCGGGGCGGAAGGCGCGGCCGTTCTCCTGCAGGCGCCTGACCGTCGGGACGACCGGCGCGATCAGCGGGTGCATGTGGCACTCGTCGCCCAGCCGGTTGCCCTTGTCGCGGTTGCAGGCGATGCAGGCGGTGACGACGTTCTCCCACACCGTGCGGCCGCCGCGCGAGCGCGGCACGATATGATCGAAGGTCAGCTCCTCGGTCGGATAGCCGGTGCCGCAGTACTGGCAGCCGAAGCGGTCGCGCAGGAAGACGTTGAAGCGCGTGAAGGCGGGCCGCCGGTTCATCGGGATATAGCGCTTGAGCGCGATGACGCTGGGCAGGTTGATCTCCCAGCTCGGCGAGCGCACCGCGCGGTCGTATTCCGACAGGATGGCGACGCGGTCGAGGAACACCGCCTTGACCACGTCCTGCCACGACCAGAGCGACAGCGGGAAGTAGCTCAAGGGGCGATAATCGGCGTTCAGCACCAGCGCCGGGCAGCGCTCGAGCGACATCATATGATCCATGCCCCGTAACCCTTTCTGCGAACACAAAAATACACACCGGCTGTGACGGATCAAGGGCAAAGAGCAGGCGCGGCCCGGGGCGGCGGCCCACCGATCGGCTAATGCACACTCTTATCGGTCGGATTTATTCGGATTAAAACAGCCCGCGCCAGTCTTGATTCCGACAAGAGGGGGGCCGCCGACCGTTCGGCCAATCCTTATGGGATCAAGATTGGCAAGCGCGGCGACTGAGCGCAGGTCACCTTTACGACGTAAAGGTGACCGCAAAACAGCCTAGCCGCCCAGCGTATCGGCCAGCAGATCGCCGGCGATCTCGAGGCCTTGCGGGTCGATGCCGTGGCCCAGGCCGGGCGTGGCGTGCCAGCGCACCGGCACGTCGTTGGCGCCGAGCACCGCGACCGCGTCGGCCAGCTCGGCGAAGGGCACCATCGGGTCGGCCTCGCCGTGGGCGAGCATGACCGGCGGCCGTGAACGGATCTCGCCGGCCAGGGTGTCGGGGCCGAGCAATCGGCCCGAGAAGCCGATCACGGCGGCGCAAGGCGCCGCGCGGCGCAGCGCGACGTCGAGCGCCATCATGGCGCCCTGGCTGAAGCCGACCAAGGCGAGGCGGTCCTCGGCGAGGCCCATCTCGGCGAGCACCGTATCGAGGTAGCGATCGATCACCGCGCGGGCGTGGACGACGCCGGCCATGATCTCGTCCGGCGCGCGGTCCTCGAAGCTGAACCACTGGCGGCCCATCGGGTTGGCGTCGCATACATAGGGCGCATGGGGCGAGACGAAACGCGCGTGCGGCAGCCGACGGGCCCAGTTCAGCGCGAGGCCGATCAGGTCGTTGCCGTCGGCGCCCCAGCCGTGCAACAGCACGACGAGCTGGCGCGGCGACCCGCCCGACGCGGGCGCCTGGTCGGGTCCGGAAATTTCGGGCAGGTCGGTCATCGGCATCTCGGCGTGGCGGGTCTGAACGAAATAGCGAACATTTTTGCCGCCCCCGGCCACTCGGCGATTCCCATTCGGGCCCGGCTGTGGCAGTTTGGCACGGCGCGGAAGCACGCAAACAGTTGCTACACCAGATGAAACGCCAGGTCGACGAAAACCCCGCACGCCAAGCCGAGAAGGCCGCGCCGAGAACCCCGACGACGCGGTTCGCGCCGACGCCGTCGGGCTATATGCACCTGGGCCACGCCTATTCGGCGCTGGTCGGCTGGCACGCCGCGGCCGAAGCCGGCGGCCGGCTGCGCCTGCGCATCGAGGACATCGACGTCGGCCGTTGCCGGCCGCAGTTCGAGCAGGCGATCTACGACGACCTCGCCTGGCTCGGCATCGAATGGGCCGGCGACGTCCGGCGCCAGTCGGACCACCTGGCCGATTACGCCGATGCGCTCGAGGAGCTCAGCCGGCTCGGCCTGCTCTATCCCTGCTTCTGCACCCGCGCCGAGGTGCGCGCCGAGATTGCCAACGCCGACGCCGCGCCGCACGGGCCCGACGGCCCGCATTATCCGGGCACCTGCCGCGCGCTGGGCCGCCAGGAGCAGAACCGGCGCATCCGCGCCGGCCGGGCGCATGCGCTGCGCATCGACATGGACAAGGCCTGCGAGCGCGCCGGCCGGCTGACCTGGACCGACCGCAAGGCGGGCGAGATCGAGGCCGATCCACGCGGCGCGGGCGACGTCGTGCTGGCGCGCAAGGACGTGCCGACGAGCTACCATCTGGCGGTGACGCTCGACGATCACCTGCAGGGTGTCACCCTGGTGACGCGCGGCTGGGACCTGTTCCAAGCGACCCACGTTCACCGGCTGCTGCAGGCGCTGTTGGGCCTGCGCACGCCCGACTACCACCACCACCCGATGATCACCGATCCGAACGGCGTCAGGCTCGCCAAGCGCAACCGCGCGGTGACGCTGCGCGCGCTGCGCAACGCCGGCAAGACGTCCGACGACGTGCGCGCCATGGTGCCGCTCGAGGCGACCATGGCGGTGCTGCGTTCAGCGGTGCAGGCCGGCTAGGATCTCGAGGTAATCGGGATCGTCGGGCGCGATCAGCCCGTGGCGCAGGAAGAAGTCTATGTTGATCAGGTTGCAGTTGAACTTGAACTCCTGCGTGTCACGCGTCACGTCCATGACGCGCTCGACCGGCCATAGGTAGAATTCCTCGATCTCGCCGTCGACGTTCTCGGGCGTGAAACCGGCTGGCAATTCCAGGTCATAGGCGAACTGGACGTCGGGCTTGAGGCCGTCGTCGGTCTCCATGCAGTACCTCACCGCGCCGACCGGAACGGCGCGCGCGGCGATCTCGCGCGGCACGCCGGCCTCCTCGGCCGCCTCCTTGATCAGGTTGTCCATGAGCCCGATGCCGATCGGCTGGCCGCCGGCGACGAAGTTGTCGAGCATGCCAGGATACGTCGGCTTGTCGCGCGCGCGGCGGCCGATCCACATTTCGATGGCGCCGCCCGCGCGGACGAAGCCGTTGACGTGGATGCCCCAGGACCGGACGCCCATGAGCGGCACCGCGGCGCGCTCCATCCGCAGCAGCGGCGGCGCGGCGAAGGACGTCGCCACCGGGTAGTCCTCGCCGCGCCAGTCGGCAATCGCGCCGTCGGCCTCGATCGCGCGCAGCACGCCCTCGACCGCGGCCGAGCGCGCCTCGAAGCCGTCGAGCCCGGACGCCAGCGCGACGCCACTTTCGTCGACAACGAAGACCTCGGGGAAGGCCGCGAGACGCCCGGCGAAGGCCGGCTTGACCCGGCCGAGCACCGACCCGTCGATGGTGAACGGCACGAAGTGGCTCGGCTCCCAGGCGTTGCAGCGATTGATGTGGTCGAGGTAGCTCAACGGTCGGCTCCGGTTCGGTCGGTTGGCGCATCCTAGGGGGCGTCGCGCCGATCACGAAGCTCTGATTTGGCCGTGCCCGGCGCGGTCGGTTACAACCTGATGGCGGATGTTCGATTGAACCAGCGGACCACGCCATGCGCAGATTGCTCGCGCTTCTGATTGTCGCTTTGACCGTTACCGCCAGCGCCGCACGCGCGGAGCCGGCGACGGTCCGGCTCGATGACGCGCTGATCGCCGAGATCGCCGGGCTGGCGCCATTGCGCGGCTCCGCACCGAGCGCCGATCGCCTCGCCGGCAAGGTCGTCGTCGTCGGCTTCTTCGCCAGTTGGTGCCCGCCGTGCCACGCCGAGTTCCGGCACCTCGGCGAGATCGACGCGCGCTACTGGGGCGCCGGCGTCGAGATCATCGCGATCAACCTGTTCGAGGATTTCGGCGGCCTGTCGAGCTTAGCCCGGCCTTCTCGCCATGGATAGGCGCGTCATCGCGCCGGGCGGAGTCGATCCGCCAGGAGAAGGCCGCGGAGCGTAGCCTGGGCTACGCGCAAGGCCTTCGACGCCGCGGGCGGCCCGCCCGGCGCGACCCGAAGGGCGGCGGATCTCGGACGACAGGACCGCGTCAAAGCGCTTGCCCGATGCGGAAGCATCGTGGCCTGCGCGCTTTTCCTAGCCTGTCGTCCGATATCCGCCGTGCCGCACCTATCCATGGCGAGAAGTCCGGGCTAGCCAATCTCGCGCGTTTCCTCGACGAATTCGACCCCGGCTACTACGTGCTCAGTGGCACCGACGCGACCGCCCAGGCGTTCGGCGGCGTCCGCCGCATCCCGACGCTCTATGTCTTCGACAGGCAGGGGCGCCCGGTGTTCGGCTTCGTCCACGAGACCGGCGCGGCCAAGACCAATGTCGACGCAGACGAACTCGCCGCCGTCATCGACGCGCTGCTTTAGAGTTTTTTGTGCGTTCCCCTTCATAGAGTGAAGGTGAACTGCGCTCAATCGCCGCGCTTGCTTCCGCCGAACGGTCGGCGGCCTGCGGTCGCAGGCTGGCATAGTCCGGCCGATTCCAATCGACCGGACTATGCGCTACCGTCCGCCCCGGCCGGCCGGTCGGCGAAGTGGCGCCATTCGTCCTTGCCGCCGCGGTTCTCGATGTAGTTGATCAAGGCCGAGACGGCGCGGCGGTCGAACTTGGCGTCGGCCTCCGACATCAAGATGTTGTATGCCTGATCGAACGGCATGGCGTCGCGCCAGGCGCGCGCGCTGGTCATGCCGGCGAAGGCGTTGGCGACCGAGACGACGCGCGCGCCGACCTCGATGTTCTCGCCCTCGAGGCCCTCGGGCCCGCTGCCGTCCCAGTTCTCGTGGATATGGCGGATGGTCGGCACCACCGGGCCATCGAACGCGACGCCCTCCAGAAGGTCCGCGCTGCCCAGTATGCTGTCGCGGATGATCGCCCGTTCTTCCTCGGTCAGATCCCCGGTCTTGGTCAACAGCGCCTCGGGCACCAGGATCTTGCCCAGGTTCATCAGATGGCTGACGATCTCGACGGTCTCGACCTGGACCGTATCGAGCCCCATCTCGCCGGCGATCGCCTTGGAGACATCGGCGACACGGTGCGAATGGTCGGCCGAGAACGGGTCGCGCCGGTCGACCACGGCGACCAGCGTGCCGACCAGCTGCTTGAGGATCTGCTCGCGCCTGATGCGCTCCCTGGTCAGTTCGGTGATGTCCTCCATCACCATCAGCACGCCGGGCGGATGGTCGCGGTCGCCGCGCAGCGGGATGTGCTCCGACTTGACGACCTGAAGCTCGCCGTCCTCCTCCGTTTCATGCACCTAGGTAGCGCGCTGGAAATCGCCCAGCACGTCGCGGTTGATGCGCTCGTAGAATTTGGCCTTCACCGGGCCGATGACGCTGGCCATGGTCTTGCCCAGCATATCCTCCTTCGCGATGCCGGCCTGGTCGGCCGCGGCCTTGTTGGCGAAGGTGTACTGCGTCTCGCCGTCGACCGCGGCGATGGCGGCCGGCTGGCCGTCGGTCACCACGTTGAGAAATTTCATGATGTTCTCGAAACGCTCGGACGAGATGCGGAACTTGGCTGCCGCCTGCGCCGCGCGCAGCGAGCTGCCGTAGAACCAGACAAGCCCGATGGTGATGGCGATGCCGACGATGATCAGGATGAACACGGTCAGCATCGCGGTGCCGCGCCGCTCGGTGTCGGCGAGCGCTTCTTCGCGCGAGATCTTGCGCACCAGGTACCACGGCGCGGCGCTTACCTGGCGGCCGGTGGCGAGCACCTCGTCGCCGGCATAGTCGCGCTTGATGGCGAAGCCCTCGGGTGTGTCGATGGCATAGGCCGCGGCGAGTTCGGGCGTGTCACGCGCCAGCTTGCGGCGCAGCGGCGGCGAGCCGTCGGCCAACGGCGTGAGGTATTCGATGGCGGCGCCCGTGAGGCGCACCAAATAGTTCTCGGCGGTCTCCTCGATCTCGCCGGGTTGTTCGAGCAAGCCGTAGAACCCCTTGCCGAGTGGCTTGAGGCCGATCACCAGGCCGAGGTGCTTGGCCGTGCCGGGATCGTCCTGGATGCCGTAGACCGGCAGCACGAAGCCGATCACCGGCTGGTTGCCGGCGCCGGCGTGGATATCGATGAGCACCGCCTCGCCGCCCGAGGCGCGGCCGATGGCCTCGCGGATCTGCGGCGTCGAGGGCGGCATGTCGGGCGTCGCGACCAAGATGTTGCCGTTCTCGTCGGTGACCGCGAGCCCGGCGATGCCGGCGCGCTCGACGTTGGCGTCGACGTCGATCGCCTCGACCGGCGCGACGAAGCCGTTGCGGTTGGCCGTGGCGACCAAAAGGTTGCGCAGATAGCCGACCTCGGCGTCCGCCGCCTCGGGGTCGCCCTCGCCCGCGCGCACTTCGGCGATCTCGCTCATGTAGATTTGCAGCGATTCGTTCTCGACCAGTTCGCGCATGGTGGCGAACTGGTCGTCGACCCATTGGTTGACCGCGGCGACGCGGGTGTCGGCGACGATGTTGAGACGGACCTGCCAGGCGTGCAAGTCGCGCTCCTTCTCGTCTTCGACGAAATTGAAGACGAGCCAGACGCCGACCAACGCGGCCACGGCGAGCGCCGCGATCGAGCCGAAGAAGATGATCCTGCCGACCTGCGGAACCTCGTCGATGCCGGAATTCGAGTCTGACATGGGCCACTGCTCCCCGGAGTGCACTGCGCGGCGGCGCCGTCGAGGCGCGCCTCTTCGATCATCTTATACCAAGGACCAGTGATAAAGACCCCTAGAGACGGCTTGCCGTGGTTCTCGGCTAGGCGCGCCCGGCGCGGCGATGCAGCGCATCGCAAGGCGGGCGCAACGACGTCCGCCAATCTGATAGCGGGCGAGAGCCTCGGCAAGCCGCCCTTCGGGTCGCGGCCGCTTATCGCCGGAGGGCGCCAGGAAGCCTTGACGATGCGCTGCATCGCCCGCGGCTCCCTTGCCTCACCGGCGAAAAGCGGACGCGATCTCTAGGGGTCTTTATCACTGGTCCTTGATATTATTGAATGCCATGGAGTCAAGGCGTTGTACATCCTCGTCACCGGCCGAGACGCGTCGTCGGTGCTGTGATCGCGGTCATATGGCCGGCGCGCCGAACAATGCTATATTGCGACATGTTCGAGACGATCTTACGGGCGGAACGCGAGCAACGGTTTCGACGATGACAGGACGGCTGCGATGTTTCGGTCTGATCGGCGCGGCGCTCGCCGCGCTCGCCTTGGCCGGCCCGACGCCCGCCGTGGCGGCGACGGCCGGCGCGCAGAGTTTCTTCAATACCACCGAGACCAAGAAGACCGAGCTCAAGAAATTCGGCAAGTGGACCAGTGCGGTCAAGCGCTACTTCGCCGAGAAAGGCAAGAACGAAGGGCCGTGCACCGCGACCGAGTTCAACAAATGCCACTATGACGAATGGCGCACATTCATCGACAACGCACGCTCGAAACCGCGCGACTACAATCTGCTCGTCGAGGTCAACAAATTCCTCAACCCGCCGACCCGCCGCTATATCACCGATCCGATCAACTGGGGCATGAAGGATTACTGGGAAGCGCCCGCCGAGTTCTTCAACAGGCGCGGCGACTGCGAGGATTACGCGATCACCAAGTACATGACGCTGCGCGACCTGGGCTTTCCGGCCGCGCAGCTGCGCGTCGTCGCGGTCAAGGACCTGAACCTCAAGGTCGGCCACGCGATCCTCGTCGTGTTCCTCGGCGGCCAGACCTATCTCTTGGACAACCAGGTCAAGAAAGTCGTCGAGATGTCAATGGCGGAGCAAAAAGGGACCACCTCGGCGGTGTAAGAAGGGACCGCTTGGCGGCTGCGGGCTTGTCCCCGTAGTCCACGGGAGGGCCCCGCGCGCGACGCGGCGTGCCCTCAACAGGCTGACGCGGCGGCGCGCGCGGGAGGGACCTGTGGGCCCACGGGGTCAAGCGTGGGCTGGGTGGTCGGTTCAGTTAGCAGTCGGGGTTTGACGCCTGCGGCTCTGGTTGAGCCTGTAGCTGTCACCGTTCATCTCGAGGATGTTGACGTGGTGGGTGAGGCGATCGAGGAGCGCGCCGGTGAGGCGCTCGGAGCCGAACACCTCGGTCCATTCGTCGAAGGGCAGATTGGTGGTGACCAGGGTCGAGCCCCGCTCGTAGCGTTGGCTGAACACCTCGAACAACAGCTCGGCGCCGGTCTTCGACAGCGGCACGAAGCCGAGTTCGTCGACGATCAGAAGCTTGTAGGTGGCGAGCTTCTTCTGGAACCTCAGCAGCTGCTTGTCATCGCGGGCCTCGATGAGTTCGTGGACCAGCGCGGCGGCGGTGATGAAGCCGACCGAGAGGCCCTTCTGGCAGGCCGCCAGGCCGAGACCGAGGGCGATGTGGGTCTTGCCGGTCCCACTGTTGCCGAGCGCGATGAGGTTCTCGCGGCGCTCGATGTACTCGCAGCGGGCCAGCTCCAGGACCAGCGCCTTGTTGAGCGAGGGGATGACCTTGAAGTCGAAGCTGTCGAGGCTCTTGACCACGGGGAAGCGCGCCGCCTTGATGCGCCGCTCGACCATGCGGCGCTCGCGGTCGATCAGCTCGAGCTCGGCGAGTCTCAACAGGTAGCGGACGTGATCGACGCCTTCCGAGGCGCACTGCCGGGCGATCTTGTCGTACTCGCGCAGGAAGGTCGGCAGCTTCAGCGTCTTGAGGTGGTGGGCGAGCAGCACTTGCGGTGTGTCGGTCATGCGCCGAGCCCCGACAGCAGGCTCATGTACGACTTGGCGGACGTCATCGCGACCCGGGCGCGCGGCAGATACGGATAGACGTCGAGGTTGAGCCTGGGCGGCCGCCGCTCGATGCGGCACAGTACCAGGTGCTTCACCGCATCAAAGCCGATTGCGCCGAGCCGCAGGGCGTCGCCGACCGCACCCTCGACCTCCTCGAGCCGGAAGGTCTCCAGTAGACGGAGCACCTGGACGTACTCGCGCTTGCCTGCCTTGCCCATACGAGCTTCGAGGAGCCGCCGCAGAGTGATGAAGGCCTCGGGCAGGTCCCAGCCCGCCAATGGCGCGGCCTGGTCGAGGGCGCCGATCTTCTGCTCGATCAAGGGCAGGTAATGCAGCGGGTCGAAGATCAGGTCCTCGCTGTCGTAGGACCGGCGGTGCCGGGCGATCACCTCGGCCCCGCAGCTGATCACCACCTCATCGACGTAGCCCCGGATGAGCACCTCACGGTGGCCGTAGGCCACGGGCACGGAATAGTCGTTGCTGCGGTAACGCACCAGCGACAGCGAACTCGCCCGTCCAGGGCGCTTATCGCAGGCATCATAGGGAGCAGGCGGCAATGGCAAGAGAACTTGACGATCCCGCTCGAGACGCTCGCCGATGGTCTCCTTGTGGCCCCGCAGCCGCGCCGCCTGGCGCCGGCGGCACTGTTCGGCGAGAGCATCGTTGAGGGCCGCGAAGCTCTCGGCACGCGGGACGGGGACCAGGAAGTTCCGCCGGATGAAGCCGACCAGTCCCTCGACCTTGCCCTTGTCGTTGCCCTTGCCCGGCCGGCCGAACCTGTCCTCGAACAGATAGTGGGACTGAAGCTCCGTGAAGACGCGCGTTCGCTGCCGCTTCCCATCGCCCAGGATCCGGGCAACCGCCAGCTTGGTGTTGTCGTACAGGATGGATCGGGGGACGCCGCCGAAGAAGGCAAACGCCGCGTTGTGGCCATCGCAGAATGCTTCGGTCGTCTCCGCCGGATAGGCCGCAACAAAGCAACCATCACTGTGGGGAAGGTCGAAGGCAAGGAAGTGGATCTTCCGTAACGCGCCGCCGATCACCGCCATCGCTTCGCCGAAGTCCGCCTGGGCGTGACCGGGGGAATGGGAGAGTGGCACGAACACCTCACGCGACCGAAGCCCCTGCTCACGAACGTAGTCCTTCACGATGGTGTAGCCGCCCGTGAAACCGTACTCGTCCCGGAGGCGGTCGAAGATGCGCTTCGCAGTGTGCCGTTGCTTGCGGTGGCTGGTCCGATCGTCTTCCAAGATCCGATCGATGATTCCCGTGAACGGACCCAGCTTTGGCCGCCTCGGCGGCGCGCTTCGGCGATACCCTGGCGGCACCGAGAACGACAGCATCTTACGGACCGTCTTGCGGTCTACACCAAACACCCGCGAGGCCTCGCGGGTGCTCATCCCCTCGACATGACACGCCCGCCGAACCCGTGCGTACAACTCCACCCGATACATCCCCCCCGCCTTCCAGTCAGAGCAACCCTGACAGAAGGCTATACGCGGTCCCATTTTGGTCCGCCGCAGCCGGATCGACCGGCCGCTTCAGTGGGGGATTATTGCTCTGCCGTTCTCAGCTCGCCACGACGCGGATAAATTGGCCCTCGAGCGCGTCATCGGCGGTGAGGTTGCCCTCGCCGTCGGAGCCGCTCGCCGAGACAAAAAGGATCCCCGAAATCGGCTCGGGCGGCGGCGCCTCTTCGTCGGCGATGTCGGACTGGTCGGCCTCGGGCACGAAATTGATCGCGATCGGCGGATCCTGTCCGGGAATGCCCGGCCCCTCTCCCAGGTTGGCAATGTTCTGGACGGCCTCGGGGCTGGGGCCGAAGGTGCCCTCGGTGCCACCGGTATCGCCGGCTGCCGTGCTGATGCCGGCCAACAGGTCTTCGATCGACGCGACGACCGTCACCTCCTCGGTGTCCGGGTCGAAAAAGGCGATCGAGCTGCCGGTCTCGTCTTCGATATAGAGCGCGAGGTTTTCGAAGATGAACTCTTCCTCTTCCGCGGCGCCGCCGCCGCGCACGATGCCGTCGATGATCACGGTCTGCTGCGCTTCCGCCACGATCGTGACGATGACGTCGTCGCCATCGGCGAGAATTTCGATCGGCCGGCCTTCGCTGTCGAGGATATCGACCTTGTCGCCCTCGGCGACTTCAATCTGGGCGCCGGGCTCGAGCTCGAGTTCCCGAACCGTGCCGTCCTCGCTCGTGATGCGAACAGTAAGAAGAGCCATCTGTCTCTATCCCTTGCTTGAGTGACCGGCGCCCGCCGCCGACCCCTCGGTTGATATTCCTTCGAACTCGCGGTCTGAAACACGTGGACCGCGCATAGTTCGGCCCCGCAACGGTGTGCATTATCAATTCTGTGCCCAACGGCGTCATCACCCATATGGATGATGGAATCGCATTTATCCAGATGACCCCTGGCTTCGACCCGACAACCCGTCCGGCTCGCCCAAATTGGCAGAGAACGTTAGATAATGCCCTGATATTACGGCATCAAACGGATTTTGTCGAGACCCGGGACCCAGTCAGGCCGAGGTCCTTTGGACGCAAAGCGAATTTTCAGCGCAATAGCAGGAAATTGCCCGTCGACATGCCGGCGAAGACCGAATCGGTGCCATCGATATAAAGCCTGACGGCACCCATGCGACCGTCGGCGAAGTCGCGGCGCACGTCGTCGTGACGGCGCACTTCGAGATAGACGATCGTGCCGGTCGCCGAATAGGTCTTGCGCCAGACGGTGACCGGATTGTCGACCAACATCCCGCCGCCGGACAACGTCGCCTTGCGGTCCCAAAGCAGCTGCGGCGCACCGTAGACGCCCCTGAAGTGGTCCACGACACGATCGTAGGCGCCGGTCGGGAAGTTGGCGAAATACCGCGTCGCGCGACCGTCGACATAGCGCACGATGACCTTGGAGCCCTGATAAATAACGCTGCTGATCCGGAAGACCGGTTCGATCTCGACCGGCCAGTCGTCCTCGGAAATGCAGACGTTGACCGCGCCGTGCTGCTTGGTCACGCATTTCGTATCGCCGGCGCCCTCGGGCAACGCCCCGCCGAGGCCAAGGCTCGGCCCGAAGCGCAGTTCGCGCGTCGGTTCGGGTACTTCGGGGTGGGCCACGACCACCGCGGCGACGGTCTCCGGCGCCGGCAATGCTGGCGCGACCTCTTCGTCCACCGCTGCCGGACCAGTCTCGGCCGCGGCAACATCGGTTTCTGCCACGGCCGGCGGCGGCGCGCTTTCATCGCTGCCGAAGAGGCTGGAGAAGAATTCGCTGACGGCGTCCTCTTCCGGCGCCTCCGCGGCCGGCATCGGCGCCGGCTCGGGCGCCGCGACGGGTTCGGGCTCGACGCTGGCGACGATGGGCTCGGGCTCGGGCGCGGCGACGATGGGCTCGGGCGCAGCGACCGGTTCGGGCTCGACGCTGACGATGACGGGTTCCGGCTCGGGCGCGGCGACCGGTTCGGGCTCGACGCGGGCGATGACGGGTTCCGGCTCGAGTTCGGGCTCGGCCACCGGTTCCGGCTGAGCCGGCGGCGGCGCACCTTCGTCGCTGCCGAAGAGGCTGGAGAAGAATTCGCTGACGGCGTCCTGTTCCGGCGCCTCTGCGGCCGGCATCGGCGCCGGCTCGGGCGCCGCGATGGGTTCGGGCTCGACGCTGGCGACGGCGAGTAGCGGTTCGGGCGCAGCGACCGGTTCGGGCTCGACGCTGACGATGACGGGTTCCGGCTCGGGCGCGGCGACCGGTTCGGGCTCGACGCGGGCGATGACGGGTTCCGGCTCGGGTTCGGGCTCGGCCACCGGTTCCGGCTGAGCCGGCGGCGGCGCACCTTCGTCGCTGCCGAAGAGGCTGGAGAAGAATTCGCTGACGGCGTCCTGTTCCGGCGCCTCTGCGGCCGGCATCGGCGCCGGCTCGGGCGCCGCGATGGGTTCGGGCTCGACGCTGACGACGGCGAGTAGCGGTTCGGGCGCGGCGACCGGTTCGGGCTCGACGCCGACGACGGCGAGTAGCGGTTCGGGCGCGGCGACCGGTTCGGGCTCGACGCTGGCGATGACGGGTTCCGGCTCGGGTTCGGGCTCGGCCATCGGTTCCGGTTCGACGCTGACGACGGCGGGCGCCGGCTCGGGTTCGACCACCGGTTCCGGCTGAGCCGGCGGCGGCGCACCTTCGTCGCTGCCGAAGAGGCTGGAGAAGAATTCGCTGACGGCGTCCTCTTCCGGCGCCTCCGCAGCCGGCATCGGCGCCGGCTCGGGCGCGGCGACGGGTTCGGGCTCGACGCTGACGACGGCGGGTACCGGTTCGGGCGCGGCGACCGGTTCGGGCTCGACGCTGGCGATGACGGGTTCCGGCTCGGGTTCGGGCTCGAGTTCGGGCTCGGCGATCGGTTCGGGCTCGACGCTGGCGATGCCGGGTTCCGGCTCGGGTTCGGCCACCGGTTCCGGCTGAGCCGGCGGCGGCGCACCTTCGTCGCTGCCGAAGAGGCTGGAGAAGAATTCGCTGACGGCGTCCTCTTCCGGCGCCTCTGCGGCCGGCATCGGCGCCGGCTCGGGCGCCGCGATGGGTTCGGGCTCGACGCTGGCGACGATGGGCTCGGGCTCGGGCGCGGCGACGATGGGCTCGGGCTCGGGCTCGGGTTCGGGCTCGGGTTCGGGCGCGGCGGCGACCTCGACGGGTTCCGGCTGGGGTTCGCTTTCGGGTTCTTCGTCGGCTCCGCCAAACAGATCCGCAATATCGCCGAAAAAGGACGACACCGGATCCTCGCCGGTCGGCTCGGCGCCCGCCTCGACCGCCGGCTCACGGGGCGCCGCTTCGACGGGCTCGACGACGACCGGCTCGGAAGACGGCTTAACCACGACGGGTTCAGGCGCTGGCTGAACGACGACTGGTTCGGGCGCGGCCGGCGGCGGCACCGGCTCGGGCGCCACCGGCGGCTGGACGACCACGACCTGCGCCGGCTGTGTCGTCTGCTGCAACAACGGCGTGGTTTCGACTGTCGGCGCCGGCGCGGCGGTAACGACCGGCTGCGGTGCGGGCTGTGGCACAGGTTGGGGTACCGGTACCGGGGTCGTCGAGGTCGCCGCCCTGGCGTCCGGCGCCTGGCGGTTGTTGCGCACCGACAACAGGTAGAAGGCGACGTCGAAGTAGCCGGAATCGATGGCGATATCGAGCGCCGCCATGCCCCAGGCGTTGCGCGAATAAATGTCGGCGCCGGCCAGCACGCTCGACTTCACCGCCGCGAGATCGTTCTTGTAGACGGCGGCGAACATATCCTTGGTCGCCTCGGCCGAAACGCCCTCGGTGCCCAGCGTGGCCTGCGCGACGACGAACGGCTGGACCGGCGCGGCGGCGAGCGCGCCGACCGTGGGCGTCACGATGCACCCGGCGACCAGAGCGGCGTACAAGACCAACGGCGATCCGCGGCGCCGCTGGTGTCGGCCATTTGCGCGCGTAGATGTGGAAATCGCTCGGTTCGACGGTGTAACCGGCACGCCGTACTCCTGTGATCGTCCAAGGGCCACACGGCCGCCGCGTTCATAGCGCGTCATGGCGGCATGCGGCAAGCCGCACGACGACGAGTTCGAATGTACGATCAATCGTCGCGCCGGTAAATCGCCGCGTTGACCGGCAGGGCTGGTTCGACGACCCCTCTGTCATGTAATATCACTGATCCTTGGTATAAGCTCGCCCGATGACCAAGCGGTTCAGCGTTCTCGGCGCCGGCGCCTGGGGCACGGCGCTCGCTCATCGCCTCGCCGTCGCCGGCGCGGACACCACGTTGTGGGCGCGCGACGCGAGCGCCGCCGCCGCGATCAACGAGACCCACGAAAACGTCAGGCGCCTGCCCGGTGTCACGATTGACGCGCGCGTGCGCGCGACGGCCGAGATCGCCGATGCGGCCGACGGCGACGCGATGCTGCTGGTCGTGCCGGCGCAGGCCGTGCGCGCGACCTGCCGCGCCTTGGCGGCAACCGGGCGCACCCTGCCGCCGGTCGTGCTATGCGCCAAGGGCATCGAGGAAACCACCGGCGCCCTCATGCATCGGGTGGTGGTGGACGAAATCGCCGACGCCACCGTCGCGGTGCTGTCGGGCCCGAGCTTCGCCAGCGAGCTGGCCCAGGGGCTACCGGCCGCCGTGACGCTTGCCGCGACCGACGACACGACCGCCCGGTCGATTGCCGCGCTGGTCGCCTGCCCCGGCCTGCGGCCCTACACCTCGACCGACCTGGTCGGCGCCGAGATCGGCGGCGCGCTCAAGAACGTCTACGCCATCGCCTGCGGCATCGTCGAGGGGCGCGGCCTGGGGGTCAACGCGCGCGCCGCGCTGATCACGCGCGGATTCGCCGAGATGCAGCGCCTCGGCCGCGCACTCGGCGCCCGGCCGGAGACGCTGGCCGGTCTCTGCGGTCTGGGCGATCTGGTGCTCAGCTGCACCAGCACCAAGTCGCGCAACTACGCCCTGGGCCACGCACTGGGCGCGGCGGCGCAAGCGCAGGAATCGCTCGATCACCCGCCGGCGCTGGTCGAGGGCGTCGCCACCGCGGCGGCGGTCACTAAACTAGGCGCCGCGCACGCGGTCGACCTGCCGATCGCCGCGGCGGTCGACGCCATCGTCCATTCGGGCGCCGCGGTCGACGCCGAGATCGAACGCCTGCTGACCCGCCCGCTACGCGCCGAGGGACCGTGAGAACTCCAGTCTAGGCGGGCTCGGCGCCCGGCACCTCGGAGCGGATGTCGCGGAACTTGCCGCTCGCGTCGCGCGGGATGTCGTCGGCGTAGGTGATCGGCAGTTCGAAGGCATAGCCGAAGCTCGCGTTGATCGAGTCCTTGAGGGCGGTCTCCTCGTTGGGCGTCAGCGGCCGCGTGACGACGAGCTTCATCTCGATGACGTCGAGCGACGTTTGGACGAGCTGAAACTGGCGCACCGGGGCGATCGCGCCGAACTCGCGGTAGAGGTCGGGGAACACCCGCTCGCCGGTCGGCCGGACGATGAAGTTGCGCGCCTTGCCGAGGACACGCTCGAGAACGGGCAGGCCGCGACCGCATTCGCATGGTTCGCCCAAGATCGTAACGTCGGCGATGTCGGAACGGATGAACGGCGTCGCGAAGTTGTTGAGCGAGGTCGCCACGACGCGGCCGACCTCGCCGCGCCGGCACGGCCGGTCGTTGGCGTCGAGCACTTCGACCAGCACGTTCTCGGCCTGGACGTGCATGTTGGTCGTCACTGGGCACTGATGCGCGATCGTGCCGAATTCCTCGGCGCTGTAGTTGTCGTGTATCGGCACGCCCCAGACCGCCTCGCATCTCTCGCGCACCCAGGGGTCGAGGGTCTCGCCGTAGGTCCGCACTTCGCGAAGCTTTTCGAAGCGGATGCCGGTTTCCTCGCTGCGCTGGACGAGGCCGAGAATGACGTAGGGGTGCGACTGCAGATAGACCGGATCCTCGGCGGCGACTTTTTCGAAAATATCGTCGATCGGCAGGCGCATGTCGATCAGCAGCCCGGGGCCAGTGTGGGTGACCGGCGCCCAGCGAATGATCTCGCCGACCGGCGTGCTGGGCCTGGGCGGCCGGAGCGAGACGTTCTTCTGACTGAGGTCGCGCTGGTGCCAGATGTGCCCGCGCATGGTCAGCGCGTTCAGCATCATGCTGGTCATGACGGTAGTGAGAAACGTGATTGGTTGGCTCGTCGAGCCCGAGGTCTTCGATGGGCTCGGCGTGCCGTGGCCGGGCGGCAGCACCTTGCTTCGCAGGTCGCGGCCGGCCGTCTGTATGTCGTCGCGCTTCAGCAGGGGTATCCGGCGAAACCGCTCGAGCGTGAGCGCGCCCGGCGCCAGGCCGGCGAATGGCCGTAGGCGCTCGCGATAGAACGGCACGTGCCGGGCAGCGTGATCGATCAGGATCTGGATCTGGTGAAGCTGGTGGGCCAGCAGTTTCTCCTCGGACCACCATTGGGTCTCCTCGAGTTGAAACTGCAGGGCGAGCGCGTAGGCTTCCTGAGTGTTTTGCAGAACTGGCCAGGCGATGCCGGCGGCGGTGCCCCGGGTCTTGTCCGGCCGCTTCGGGGCGGTCGAAGCTCTCGCTTTCCGCGGTGTCCGCGCAGCGCTTTTCGGTTTATCCGTCGGTCGTTTCTTTCGCGACATGACGTTGCACTTCCGCCACGGCTCCAGGGTCTTGCGCGAACCGCGCGCCCGATCGGCCGAGGCGCGCCGAGCCCGCGGCGATATGCTATTCCTAGCCCAATCGACGGCGCGCGTCAGCCACCCGCGCGCGCCGTCGAGACCGGATGTGTCGACCGCGGCGAGGATGCCATGGCGTCAAGCGCTCGTATCACTGGCGATCGGGTCGGCGACCCGTGAAGATCGAGGTCGCGTGCCACGCCGGCTACCGCGGCGACGAGACGCCCCGGCGGCTTACGCTCGGCGGCCGCGCAGTCGAGGTGGTCGAGGTGCTCGATCGCTGGCACGGCCCCGATCACCGCTATTTCAAGGTCGCGGGCGACGACGGCGCGATCTATATCCTGCGCCACGAGCCACCGAGCGGAGAGTGGCGGCTGACGCTGTATGAGCGCGGCGCCGCGGCGACGCCAACGCAACAGGAGGACCGGGCGCCATGACCGTCCTCGTTACTGGCGCCACGGGGATCGTCGGCTCGGCGGTCAGTCTGACGGGTAGATACGAGGCGTTCTTGACGTTATATTCAAAGAGTTGTTGTAGGCGCGGGGCGAAGCAAAATGATGATCGATTACCAACTCGAAAGAAGCGATCTTAAAGAACTATCGAAATTCGTCAGCACGTGGGCGAGGGCAGATCGATCCAATCCACCCAGTGGTAAAATTAAACTCGAACTACCTGGGTTTTTTAGTTTTTTAATATTAGTATTATTTGCAGTTTTACTACAATATATTTTAAGAAATCAACTCGATTTCAACTTTCAATCCTACAGTTTTATAGCAGGAGCAATTGTGGGTTGTTTTTGCATATTGGCTGTGTAAAGTACAACTTCAGGCGAATGACGCCTTGGAAAGATGGCATAGTGGGCGGATGCAACCGGTCGTCGCAACACGTTCAGTTTGACTGGCCTGCAAGCACTGGTCCAGAGCTTCGGCGGGAGTTCTCCATCCGAGGGTCTTGCGGGGCCGTGTATTGAGCGCGTCAGCAACAACTGCGAGTACGTCCGGACTGTGTACGCTCAGATCGGTTCCTTTCGGGAAGTACTGTCGAAGCAGTCCATTGGTGTTCTCGTTCGTTCCGCGTTGCCAAGGGCTGTGCGGTTCGCAGAAGTAGACGGGAAGGCCGGTTGCGATCCGCAGATCCGCATGCCTGGCCATCTCTGCTCCCTGGTCCCAGGTCAGCGAGCGGCGAAGCTGCGCTGGCAATGTCGTGATCGTCCGGGCGATGGCATCGCGAACCGCTTCAGCCCCATGACCGGCAAGCGCAGGCCCGTTCTTCACGCGCGGGACGGTGCCGTGGCCTTCCATTCGGGGAAGATGCAGCAGCATTGTGAACCGCGTGGTGCGTTCCACCAGAGTGCCGATCGCCGATCTGCCCAAGCCGATGATCAGGTCACCTTCCCAGTGTCCGGGTACGGCCCGATCAGCTGCTTCCGCCGATCGTTCACTGATCATGATCTCAGGCGTGACGAAGGATTTGCCCCGCCGGCGGCTACGTGCCCGAGGCACGCGCAGTGCCCTTCCCGTGCGAAGGCAGGCGGTCAGCTCACGACGGAGTGCGCCGCGGCCCTGTACGTAGAGCGCCTGATAGATCGCCTCATGACTGATCCGCATCGCTTGATCCTCGGGCCCGTCCCCAGGATAGTCGATCCGAAGACGGTGCGCGATCTGCTCAGGACTCCAGGCCCTGGCCCATCGCCTGTGCTGCCGCGGCCCATGCCGACGACCGTTCCAGACGACGCGTGGCCCCTCGATCACCGTTCCATCCGGTGCCGAGATCCGACCCGCAAGCCGATCCTGCACATAGCGCCGCAGCGCCTCATTCGTTGCCAGCTTGGCTGGCTTCGGCCTTTTGGCGGATCGATCAGCATGCCACTGCGCCGTCGTTGCTCGGTAGTCCAGGCCACCGCTTCGGGTCGCCGCGTTGCGCCGCACCTCGCGGGAGATCGTCGACGGTGCTCGCTCCAGCCGGCAAGCAATATGACGTATGCCTCTTCCCTGGGCGCGCAGAAGAGCAATCTCCTCACGTTCCTCGAAAGACAGGTAACGTCCTGACAGCGGCTTGGCCGATTGCGATAAATGTGATGGTGGCATGCCGCCCGACCTCCGGAACCACCTCGAGCCTACCGGAGGGGATACACCGGCATCTCGGGCCGCGTCCTCGCTCGAACGCCCCGTCGCAATCGCTGCCCAGAACCGAACAAGCTCCTCACGCCGTGCCGAGTCCGGTCGACCTGGCGAATGCAACTTGCTCCGTCCAGACCGATCCGACCGCCGTCTGCGTACCGTCATAGCAACCTCCTATGCCAGAGTGTTGCGACGACCGATTGAACTCGCCGTGTTTTCGCCGTCACAAATGGTCATCAACGAGACCGGCATTGAAACCCGCCAAGAAAATTGTCGATCGATGTCTAATTGGCTTGGTGTGTTCTCCGTGAAGGAAGCGGAGGAGCATTTTTTTCTCATGGTGGACAACTGCGCTGGATACGTCGTGCCCAAGCGCGCCTTCGCCGACACTGCCAAACTCGAAGAATTCCGCGCGCTGCTTGCCGCCCACGTCATGCCGCCTGCCTAACCCGCATTGCAACGGCGGGCGTTCGCCGCCATAACGGACTTCATGCATCGATCGTTTAGCGGGCATTTGTCATGACCGTCCTCGTCACCGGCGCGACGGGCTTCGTCGGCGCGGCGGTGCTGCGCGCGCTGCTCGACGCCGGCCAGGCGGTGCGCGCGCTGGTCAGGGCGGGCAGCGACCGGCGCAACCTCGAAGGCCTCGATGTCGAGCCGGTCGAGGGCGAGCTCGGCGACGCGGCATCGCTGGGCCGCGCGGTGGCCGGCTGCGCGGCGCTCTACCACGTCGCCGCCGACTATCGCCTCTGGGTGCCCGAGCCGGCGGCGATCTACCGCGCCAACGTCGAGGGCACGCGCGCGTTGATGCGCGCCGCGGCCGAGGCCGGCGTCGCGCGCATCGTCTACACCAGCAGCGTCGCCGTGCTGGGGCTTCACGCCGACGGCGCGCCGGCCGACGAGACGGTCCCGGCGACGCTCGTCGACATGATCGGCCATTACAAGCGCTCGAAGTTCCTCGCCGAGCAGGCGGTCGCCGAGATGGCCGCCGAAGGCCTGCCGGTCGTGATCGTCAACCCGTCGACGCCGATCGGCCCGCGCGACGTCAAGCCGACGCCGACCGGGCGCATGGTCGTCGAGGCGGCCGCCGGACGCATGCCGGCCTTCGTCGACACCGGCCTCAACCTGGTGCATGTCGACGACGTCGCCGCCGGCCACCTGTTGGCCTTCGAGCATGGCGCGGTCGGCGAACGCTACATCCTCGGCGGCCATGACATGAGCCTGCGCGACATCCTGGCCGAAATCGCGGCGATCGCCGGGCGCAAGCCGCCCAAGGTGAAGCTGCCGCACGGCCTGATCCTGCCCTTCGCCTATGCCGCCGAGGGCATCGCACGGTTGACCGGGCGCGAGCCGTTCGCCACGGTCGACGGCATCCGAATGGCGCGCAAGAAGATGTACTTCTCCTCGGCCAAGGCCCGCGCGGCGCTCGGCTACCGGCCGCGCCCGGCGCTCGAGGCGCTCAGCGACGCCGTCGCCTGGTTCCGCGCCAACGGCTATCTCGATTAATGCGTCATCCGAATGATGTGAATCATTCGGATGACGCCAGCCCGCGCCAGTCTTATTGGGACAAGCGGGGGGCCGCCGACCGTTCGGCAAGCTTTGATCCCATAAGATTGGCATGTGCGGCGATTGAGCGCAGGCCACCTGTAGGTGGCCGCCAAAAAATACTCTAAAAGGATTTTGGCATGACCGATGCACCCACCACACAGCTCTGCCGCCACACGCTGGAGTCCATCGAGCTGCGCGGCCGCGACCTGGTCGACGGCATGGTCGGCCGCATGAACTTCACCGAAGCGCTGTTCCTTCACATCACCGGCCGCGACCCCGGGTCGGCCGAGGCCGCGATCACCGACGCGGTGCTCATCGTGCTGATGGAGCACGGTCTGACGCCGAGCGCGATCGCTGCGCGCATGGTGTATGCCAGCGCGCCCGAGGCGCTGCAGGCGGGCGTCGCCGCCGGGCTGTTGGCGGTCGGCAGTCAATTCGTCGGCACCATGGAGTTGACCGCGAATATTCTCTCCGAGATGGTCGACGACCCGGCCGGGATCGAGGCCGCGGCCGAGCGCATAGCCAAGGCCTACCGCGCCGAACGCCGGCCGATGCCGGGCTTCGGCCACCACCTGCACAAACCCGACGACCCGCGCCCGCCCAGGCTGTTTTCCATCGCCGAGAAACACGGCATGCCGGGCCGCCACATCGCCGCGTTGCGCGCGCTCGGTTCCGCGGTCGACGCCGCCGCCGGCCGCCACATCACGATCAACGCGACCGGCGCGGTCGCCGCGGTGCTGATGGAGATCGGCGTCGCGCCCGAGATCATGCGCGGCTTCGCCGTCATCTCGCGCGCCGCCGGCCTGGTCGCCCACATCGCCGAGGAGCAAGAGCGCCCCGCGGCGCGGCGGATTTGGGAGGTGGCGGAGGGGGCCGTACCCTATGCCGACGATGGGACCTGAGTAAGCGATGCTCGAACGACGGGAAACGTATGACGAAGTCTACGGCGCATTCCGCTGGCGCATTCCGGCGCGCTACAACATCGGCGTCGATGCCTGTGACAAGTGGGCCGGGGACGCCGACAGGCTCGCGCTGATCCACGAGGATGAGAGCGGGCGCGTCGAGACCTTCACCTTCGCGCGACTGAAAGAGCTGTCGGACCGTTTCGCCAACGCGCTTGGCGGACTCGGCGTCGGGCGTGGCGACCGGGTCGGCATCCTCTTGGCCCAGGGGCCCGAGACGGCGATCGCCCATCTCGCGGTCTACAAGCTGGGCGCGGTCGCGATGCCGCTGTTCACCCTGTTCGGGCCCGACGCGCTGGCCTACCGGCTCGAGAACTCGGGCACCCGGGCGGTGATCGGCGACGCCGCGAGCCTCGACAAGATCGCGCCGCTGCGCGATGGGCTGCCGGCGCTCGAGACCTTGATCGCGGTCGGCGGGACGGCCGGCGCGGCCGACTTCCACGCCCTGATCGACAAGGCCGCGAGCGGCTTCACGCCGGCCGACACCGGCGCCGACGACCCGGCGCTGATCAGCTACACCTCGGGCACCACTGGCCCACCAAAGGGGGCGCTGCACGCCCATCGCGTGCTGCTCGGCCACTTGCCCGGCATCTCGTTGCCGCATAACTTCTTCCCGCAACCGGGCGATTTGATGTGGACGCCGGCCGACTGGGCGTGGATCGGCGGGCTGATGGACGCGCTGTTGCCGGCCTGGCACTTCGGCGTGCCGGTGCTGGCGCACCGCATGGCCAAGTTCGACCCCGAGCGCGCCTTCGCGCTGATCGCCCGGCACGGCGTGCGCAACGCCTTCATGCCGCCGACCGCGCTCAAGCTGATGCGCCAGGTCGAGGGCCCGCGGGCGCGCCACGACCTCGCCATGTGCTCGATCGGCTCGGGCGGCGAGAGCCTGGGCGCCGAGCTGCTCGACTGGGGGCGCGAGACCTTCGATCTCACGATCAACGAGTTCTACGGCCAGACCGAGGTGAATCTGGTGCTCGGCAACTGCGCCGAGATCATAGCCGTGCGGCCGGGCGCCATGGGCCGGCCGATCCCGGGCCACGAGGTCGCCGTGGTCGACGAGACGGGCGCGCCCGTGGCGACCGGCGAGACCGGCCAGGTCGCGATCAAGCGACCCGATCCGGTGATGTTCCTGGAATACTGGCGCGACGCGGCGGCGACCCGGGCCAAGTTCGTCGGCGACTGGTGCCTGACCGGCGATCTGGCGCGCATCGACGGCGACGGCTATTACTGGTTCGTCGGCCGCGACGACGACATCATCACATCGTCGGGCTACCGCATCGGCCCGGCCGAGATCGAGGACTGCCTGATGAAGTACCCCGCCGTCGCCATGGCGGCGGCGATCGGCGTGCCCGACGCGGTGCGCACCGAGATCGTCAAGGCGTTCGTCGTGGTTGCGCCCGGCGCGACCGCCGACGACGACCTGGCACGCGACATCCAGGCCCATGTCAAGACACGGCTCGCCGCCCACGAATACCCACGCGAGGTCGAGTTCGTGCCCGAGATGCCGCTAACCTCGACCGGCAAGATCATGCGCCGCGTGCTGCGCGCCCGCGAGATCGAGCGCCGGTCGGGCGAGGGTTAGGGCCTGTTCTCGATCGCTGTGATCGTCTGACAATCCAGCGCCAGAAAAATTCGCGACATCATCCAGTAGCGCTTCAGGACGTTATCCTGGATATAGCGAATTCGCCTGGTCGAGCAGGCCGCCTTGACCTCCGCCCGCGCCTCTTGGAACTGCAACAACGTCGCGTCGGGCCAAAGATGATGCTCGATCTGGTAGTTGGTCCAGCCGTGGAGAACATCGCCGAGATCGCTGCCGCCGTTATAGTTGGCGGTCGCCAGCACCTGACGAGCATAATAATCCCGGCTGCCCGCGCCCGTATCCGCGAACATCGGAAGATCCGGCGCACAGTGGCTCGACCGTATGCAGATAAAGGTTTGAGCGCTATGGATCAGCTCGGCAAGCACCAGCGTTACGGCCACGTTGGTCGCAGCAGCCGGGCCGAAGGGCAGAAAAAGCAGCGTCGGCACGACAAAGCGGTAGGCCACATAAGGCAGATAGCGGCGCACCAAGAGCGCCCTGACATCGCGGTCCGCGATATCAAGAATGTCGCCGAGCTTGAACTCGTATGGCTGGAAACGCTTGTCGCCGCGCCGAAGCCGCAGCCATTCCTGTTCCATATAGGGCGCGTAATAGCTGAATTTCCAAGTCATTGTGAAGAAGGCCAGAACCAGATAGCGGACCGGCAGCCAAAGGTGCCTGAAGTGATCGGGGTTCATGAGATCGGCGTCGTTCGCGTCCTGGGTATTGGGGTGGTGCAGACGGTTGTGTAGGTGAAGCCACGCACCGTGCGTCCACCACTCGGGCCAGTCGATAAAGCGCCGCCAACCGCGAGCAAAACATTTCGATGTGTATCGCTCAGGGATACCCTCGATGCGGTCGTACGCGCCATGGCCTATGTGGTGGCCGATGGTAAACCGGACGATCATTCCCTGGGCAATCAGGAACGCGCTGAGTGGATTCGGGAAAATCCATGCGGTCGAAAAGCCCAGAACCGTGGCCAGGCGCCCGATCCACTCGATTTTTCTCAGGTGACGAAAGCTTCTTTGGCTCACATCGCGGCGAATTCTGGCGCCAATGCTACGAATATCGGCTGCGAAGCCAGACGCATCAACCACGAAAACGGCGTCGACTGTCATGCGAAACCCTCGATTGCTGATTTCCGACTCTCGTACCTTTAGATTACCGAAGATTGTAGATCAAAGCGTGCTCCTCGTCCATTTTCGAACCATGATGTCTCGGGTCGGCGGATGCCGGCGGTTCGCTTACGCGCCATTTTCGACGCGGCCATGGCGCGTCGAGCGGCGGCCACTGCCAACGACCCGGCGTGCGCGAGGGGCCGATGCTGCAGGAACGAGTCGGCCGACGGCAGATCCGCATTCGGCAAGCTGCGCATCTTTGTCGAGGTCGTCGCGCGCTCCGATGATCTTGATAACGTCTTCGGTCACGACGTCGACCGGGGACCCGAATACGCCAGCGCGAACTGCCCGGCGGGGCGCTAGATCGCCCTGCGCGCGGCGCTCACTAGCGTCACGCGCCGCCGCCGTTCTTCTTGTCGGGCGGGACTTGAGCATCGCCATCGTCGCCTTGCTCGCGCTGCGCTTTTTCGAACATGTCGCGCGCCAGCTGCTGCTCGCGCTCGCGCAGGTCGTCGTCGGTCGTGCGCGGCAGCGGGCGGGGCCGCGCCGCCATCGGCGCCGGCTGGTCGAACTGGACCTCGATGCGGCAGTCGTCGCACATCTTGATGCGGTCGAGCGCGTCGGGGTCGCCCTGGAACATCGAATGATCGGCGAGCTTCTCGACCGTCCGCTCGATCGAGGCGCGCACGCCGAACGGCTTGCCGCAGCGCACGCAGGCGAACGGCTCCTCGTCGTTGAGCACCGCCGCGTCGCGCGCGGCGGCGGTGAAGTTGAAGCGCGGCTCGAGCGTGATCACCGACTCGGGGCAGGTGTTGCGGCACAACCCGCACTGCACGCAGGCCTCCTCGCGGAAGCTGACCATCGGCCGGTCGGGGTTGTCGCCCAGCGCGCCGGTCGGGCAGGCGCCGATGCACGATAGGCACAGCGTGCAACCCTCGGTGTCGACCACGACGGCGCCGAACGGCGCGCCTTGCGGCAGCGGCAGGAGGTCGACCGGCGCCGGCGCGTGGCCGTGCAGATGGGCGAGCGCCATCATGGTGATCGTGCGTTTGCCGCCCATCGGAAGGAAGTTTCCTGCTTCCGGGGGATCTATCTGTTCGAGACCGTAAAGCGCGGCGCACAGGGCATCGGGATCGGCGACGTCGATCAGCGCCACGCGGCCGGCGCCGTAGCCGAGCCCGCTCAACGCCGTCTCGGCGAGTTCGATCTGGCCCTCGAGCGCCGGCAGGTGGTCGCGATTGGCCGGCCCGACGAGGACGCGCAGCGCGGCCGCGCCATAGGCCAGCGCGGCGGCGAAGACGTCGAAGCCGAGCTGGGTCGCCTGGTTGAGCGCGAAGGGCACGACGCGCGCCGGCAGGCCGCCGCCGTGACGCGCTGCCATGTCGATCATCTCGGCGCCGAATTCGGTGTCGTGGAACAGCAGCACGGGCGCCACGCCGCCGGCCTCGCGGTAAACGCCCAACAGCGTACGCAGGCGCTGGAACACCGCGTCGCCGGCCGGCATCGCATAGCTCGCCGCCCCTGTCGGGCAGACGCTGGCGCAGGAACCGCAGCCGGCGCAGATAAAGGCATCGATCTGGACATGATCGCCGGCCGAGGTGATCGCCGAGGTCGGGCAGACGTCGAGGCAGCGCGTGCAGCCGGTCTGCGCGCTGCGCGAATGGGCGCAGATCTCGGCGTTGTAATCGACGTAGATCGGCTTGTCGAAGATGCCGACCATGCCGACCATGTTGTAGAGCGCCTTTTGGACCAGCGCCGGGTTGCCCGGATCGGGGTTGAAATAACCATCGCGCTTGTCGGGTGCCGGAAACAGCGCGGGACCGCCGGTCAGATCGAGGATCAGGTCACAGCGCGAGTTGGCGCCGTTCTGCGCCGGCTCGAAGGCGAGCGCGTCGCGCGACGACGGCTTGGGCGCGGCATAATCGTCGACCACCAGCTCGAAGGCGCCAAGGTGGCCGCGCGCCGCCGAAATCGTGCCCTTGAACACCGGCACGTCCATCGAGCGTGGCGGCAGCACCGCCTCTGGGGCGCTCAACAGCACGGTGACGTCGAGCCGCCCGGCGAGCTGCTTGGCCGCCTCGATCGCGGTCTCGTCGGTGCCATAGACCAGCGCGACGCCTTCCGATTCCATGCTCACCGCCGGCGTCGCGGCGATCTCGAGAGAGGCCTCGGCCAGCAGCGCGGCGATCTTCGCCGTGGCGTTCTTGGCCTCGTCCGACCAGCCGGCGGTCTCGCGGATGTTGACGAAGTCGACCGCGGCCCGCGGGTTGCTGTCGTCGGCCACCTCGGCGAACAGCGGCGCCTCCTGGGTGCAGGCGACGAGCAACGGTTCATCGCCGAGGACGGCGCGCTGGAATTCGCCGAGCTGCTTGCGGCAGAGCTGGGTGTGGACGGTCGGCGCAGCACCGCCGAGCGCCTTGGCGATGGCCGTGGCGTCGAGCGGCATCGAGCCCTCGCAATCGCAAATCATGAGCGTCTTGATCTTGGTGTCCATGGCTTCCTTCGCCCCCCTGGGACCGCGCGGACCGGCCGACGCGGCCCCCGCTTATAGCCGCTGAGCGGTTCGTTATCGACCGGGAATCGCCCCCCCGCCGCCGCGGCCCGGCTGTTACCCCTTGTCCCCAGCGATCTTATGGGCGATATTTGGGGCAAGGCGTGCTAAGGACAAGCGTCGTGGAGGACGAAACAATTACCGCGCACACCGAAATGATTGATCCGTTCGGCCGGCCGATTTCCTATCTCAGGGTTTCGGTGACCGACCGTTGCGACTTCCGCTGCGTCTACTGCATGTCCGAGGACATGACCTTCCTGCCCAAGGCCGACCTGCTGACGCTCGAGGAACTCGACCGGCTGTGCAGCGCCTTCATCGGCCTCGGCGTGCGCAAGATCCGGCTGACCGGCGGCGAGCCGCTGGTGCGGCGCAACCTGATGTGGCTCGTCGAGAGCCTGGGGCGCCACCTCGAGAGCGGCGCGCTCGACGAGCTGACGCTGACCACCAACGGCAGCCAACTGGCGCGCTTCGCCGACCAACTCTATGGCGCTGGCGTGCGCCGCGTGAACGTCTCGCTCGATACGCTGGATGCCGACAAGTTCCGCGCCATCACCCGCTGGGGCCGCTTCGATCAGGTCATGGGCGGCATCGCCGCGGGCCAGGCCGCCGGCCTCAAAATCAAGATCAACACGGTCGCGCTCAAGGGCGTCAACGAGGACGAACTCGACACCCTGGTTTCGTGGTGCGGCGCCGAGGGTCACGACCTGACGCTGATCGAGACCATGCCGATGGGCGACATCGATGGCGACCGGACCGAACAGTACCTGCCGCTCTCGGTGGTCCGCGCGCGCCTGCAGGAACGCTGGACGCTGACCGACATCGATTACAAAACCGGCGGCCCGGCGCGCTACACGGCGGTCGGCGAGACCGGCCAGCGGCTCGGCTTCATCACGCCGCTGACCCATAATTTCTGCGAATCGTGCAACCGCGTGCGGCTGACCTGCACCGGCATGCTCTACATGTGCCTTGGCCAGGACGACTCGGCCGACCTGCGCGCGCCGCTGCGCGCCAGCGAATCGGACGACGCGCTGATCGACGCCATCCACGAGGCGATCGGCCGCAAACCCAAGGGCCACGACTTCATCATCGACCGCCGCCACGACCGCCCCGCCGTCGCGCGCCACATGAGCGTCACCGGCGGCTGAACGACGGGCGCGCGGCGCCATGTATATCCGCTACATCACCTACGGCGGCAGATAGACGCGGACGATCGGCCCGCGACCCTCTGGGCGCGATGGCGCGCAACTGTTATATCTGCGCCGGACATCGGCGAAGGAGTGCCTGCGATGCCACGCGCGACAGCCCGCGTCGACGACGCCGCGACGATCACCGGGGCAGTGCTCGAATTCTGGTTCGAGCGCGATATCGCGCCCGGCTATTGCGAGGTCCGGCCGGTGTGGTTCGAGAGCACGCCGGAATTCGACGCCGAGATCGCCGAGCAATTCGTGTCGACCTTACGAGCAGGCAGCGGCCGGCGCGCTCGATTACATGGCCGGCGCGGCCGAGAGCTGCCTCGCGCTGACCATCGTGCTCGATCAGTTCCCGCGCTGCATGTTCCGCGGCGACGCGCGGACCTACGCGACCGACGACAAGGTGCTGGCGCTCGCCAAACGGGCCATCGCGTGCGGCTTCGATGCGGCGCTGACGCCGCTGCAACGCTGGTTCCTCTACATGCCGTTCCAGCACGTCGAGGACCGTGCCGACCAACGCCGCTCGGTCGAATTGTTCGAGAGCCTGGGCGCCGACGCGGTGCACCGCTTCGTCATCGGCGCGGCGCGCAGCCACCGCGACGTCGTCGAGCGTTTCGGGCGCTTTCCGCATCGCAATGATATTCTGGGCCGCGTAACGACCGCTGAGGAGGCGGCGTTCCTGACCAGTCCGGGGGGGCGTTTTTGGCTCGCATGACCGAGGTTGACACGACGACGCGGCGCAAGGACTGGGAAAGGTCGGCCACCGCCTGGGACGCCTGGTTCGACGTCATCGAACGCGCCACCCAACCGGTCAGCCAGCGCATGGTTGAGATGGCAGGCATCGGCCCCGGCAGTCGGGTGCTCGACTCGCCACCGGGACCGGCGAGCCGGCGGTGACCGCGGCGCGCCGGATCGCGCCCGACGGCCACGTCGTCGCGACCGACATCAGCCCGTCGATGATCGCCGGCGCCGAACGGCGTGCCGAGAATCTTGGCGTCGCCAACATCACCTTCCGCGCCGTCGCCGCCGAGGCGCTCGACGAACCGCCGGCGAGCTTCGATGCGGCGCTATGCCGCTGGGGCCTGATGTTTATGCCCGACATCGACGGCGCGCTCCGGCACATGAAAGACCTGATCCGCGACGGCGGCCGGTTCGTCGCCGCGGCCTGGGCCGAGCCATCGGACGTTCCCGCACTGAGCATCGATCGCCGCGTGCTTGTACCCTATTTCGACGGCGGCCACTTCGCCCATGGCTTTGACTACTTGAACGCGTTCCGTTTCGCCACGCCGGGCCTGCTCGAAGAGGTTCTTGCGGCCGCTGGATTCGGCGACGTCGCCTGCGAGCGCGTCACCGTTGTCTACGAGTTTCCGTCGGCAGCCGATTTCGTCCGCTTCCGGCGTGAAGTCTCAAGGATCGGCGCCGACATGGCCGAACGTCACCCGGCAGTCGTGGTCGAGGCAGCCTGGGACGCCGTGGCGGAAGCCGCCAGAGCGTACGCCGACACCGAGGGACGCATCCGAATGGAGAACGCGGCCCTTTGCGCTGTTGGCAGTCGCTGAGAGTGCCATCCCAAGCACCAAGGGAGGTCACACACCGATGAGTGAATTCGAGGGCAGGACGGCGGTCATCACGGGCGCGAGCCGCGGCATCGGCCGCGACATCGCGCTCGGCCTGGGCGCGGCGGGCGCCAATGTCGTGGTCAATTATGTGGCGTCCGGCGAGGCTGCGGCGGCGGTCGCCGATGAAATCCACGCGGCGGGCGGAGACGCGATCCCGTACCAGGCCGACGTCTCGCAATTCGCCGACGTCGCGCGCATGATGGCCGCCGCGCTGGACGCCTTCGGCAGGATCGACATCCTGGTCAACAACGCCGGCATCAACGCGGACGGACCGCTGCTCGAGCTCGCCGAGGCCGACTGGGACGCCGTCGTCGGCGTCAATCTCAAGGGCGCCTTCCTCTGCACCCAAGCCGCCGGCCGCGCGATGACCGCGGCCGGGCGCGGCCACATCGTCAACATCTCGGCGTTCACCGGGATCGATGCGCGCCAGGGCGCCGCCAACTACTGCGTCTCGAAGGCGGGCCTCAACATGCTGACCCGATGCGCGGCGCTCGAGCTCGCGCCCGCCGTTCGCGTCAACGGCCTGGCGCTCGGCTTCATCCGCAGCACGCTCGTCGAGGACGTGTTCAGCGCGAAACAGATCGCCGCCGTCGTCGACCAGACGCCGCTGGCGCGCTTGGGCGAATTCGAGGAGGTAACCGCGGCCGTCAAGTTCCTCGCCTCCGACGCATCGTCGTTCATCACCGGCCAGACGATCGTCATCGACGGCGGCCGGATCATGCGCTAGCCCGGCCTAACAGGAACGGATGGAACCATGACGACCGACCAACAGGCGGCGCCGAGCCGCGCGCCGATCGACCGGCACCTGAACGCCATGTACCCGGCAGTGGCGATGCTGGCGACGGTTCGGCTCGACGTCTTCACGCCGCTCGCCGACGGCCCGATGGACGCCGATCGGCTCGGCCGGGCGCTCGATCTCGGGGCCGACAAGCTCTAACCGTTGCTCTACGCGCTGGTCATCGCCGAGCTGCTCACCGTCGCGGACGGCCGGTTCGCCAACACGGCGGCCGCCGATCATTATCTGGTGCGCGGCCGACCGGGCTATATCGGCGGCGGCCGGCGATTGCAGACCGACATCTGGCACACCGACCTCCGCACCGCCGAGACGATCCTGAGCGGCGCGCCCAACGCCAGACTCGACTTTGCCGGCGTATCCGAGGCCGAACTGATGGACTTCTTCCGCGCCGAGCACGGCGGCGCGTTGGCCGAGGGCCGCGCGCTCGCCGAGGCGCTCGATCTCTGCCGGCACGACCGCCTGCTCGACGTTGCCGGTGGCTCGGGCGGGCTCGCGATCGGCGCCTGCGAGGCCTGCCCAAGTTTGCGCGCGACCGTCGCCGACCTGCCTGCCGTCGTGCCGCTGACGCGGCGTTTCATTGCCGAGGCCGGCCTGGCCGAGCGGATCGACGCGCACGCCACCGACCTAATCGCGGATCCACCGGACGGCAGCTACGACATCGCCGTGCTGCGCAACTTCATCCAGGTCATTTCGCGCGACCAGGCGCGCCGGGCGTTGCGTCACATCGGCCAGGCGCTGGCGCCGGGCGGCGAAATCTGCATCGCGGGCTGGGTGCTCGACGATTCGGGCCTCGCGCCGCTCGAGATCGCGACCTCGAACTACGCCTTCCTCAACGTCTACGACGAGGGCCGCGCCTATACCGAGGCCGAGCACCGCGACTGGCTCGCCGCGGCCGGATTCACCGACGTCGAACGCCACCTCGTCGCCGGCGGCAAGAGCCTGGTGACCGCGCGCAAGGCGTGAGCCAGATCGGCGACCGCTGGTCGTGTCTCAGTTTGAAATTCAGTCGAAACAACGCCCGGAACGTCGGCTGTTCAGCGGATCATGTCTGCGTTGCACGCGACAGCAGACCTTGGCGCGCGGTCATCGGCACAGCCGCTTTTGACCCGGAGCGGACTTTCATGGTGTTGGACGCCAAGTCGATGCCATCAAACAAATTTCGAGCACGATGGGGAGTTTTTCCGTCACCTGCTGGTGTTGTCATCGATCGCCTCTCGCTCTATCATCGTCGGTAACCAGGAGGAATCATTCCGACTATCCTGGATAAATTTCCGCGTCGGGATAGGTCAGAGCATCGACCAGATTTTCCGAGTGGGCAATCAATTCCGTTGTGGACAGTGTGTATCGTCCCGGACCTTTGGGCTCGGCCCGCCGGTGGTGTGCTGGTGGCCGCCGGTGTGACTGGCATCGGCTAACGTAGGGGGCTCACATGAACAAGCTTTTGACCATGATTTCCGCCGTGGCGCTACTCACGGCCATCGCGGGTTCGGCATACGCCGACCAACATGAAAAGACCGTTTTCATCACGAGTTCGACCTTCAAGGGCAACCTAGGCGGGCTCGCGGGAGCCGACGACAAGTGCCAGGCGGAGGCGGACGGCCCGGCATCAATCGTTCCTTCCGGCACTTACTTGGCTTGGCTATCCGATGGAACCGACAGCCCCGATACCCGCTTCACCAAGTCTGCCCATCCTTACATGCTGCCCGATGGAACGAAGATCGCCGAAAATTATACCGATCTAACGGACGTATCCATCCTACACGCAATCACCATCGACTCCACCGGCAAAGCCCTCGGGCAACAACCGTTCTGGACGGGCACAAAGGCCGATGGCACAACCGCGCCACTATCCGTGACATGCACCGGGTGGAAGGACCCTTTACCTTATCATCATGGAATGCACGGGCAGACAAATAGGACGAACTCATCCTGGTCCACAATGCACTCTAACGATTCGTGCCGCAACAGATCCGCCCCTTTACTGTGCTTCCAGCAATAAGGGACGGTCGCTTCCGGGATTTTTCCATACGCAGTGAGCCCGGCACCTCGTTGACCGCCTTGACCGCTTTCCTCAGCCGTCAGCGCGTCGACGCGAGCGCCAGGATGTCGTCCATGAATCTGTTGTAGAACAGGCCGGACCTCGCCATCCGCTGACACCGCGCTAACTTCTCCTATTGGCTATGTGTGGACGGCCCCGATTTGGCAAGGGTTGTTTTGACGGTCATGCAAGTTGGTCGGGTGCGGCTATGTGTTCGGCCCGTTTGCGCGATACGACGATCGCTGGCCCTAATGCGATCCGCGGATCGGGTCCCAGTTATAAGCACGAGCTCAGTGGCTCCGTAGCCAAGACGGGTTTCTCCGATCCCCGGTGTTCGACCGGTCTTGCATTACCTCACGATCACCCTGCCAAAAGGGTTTAATACCAGTGAGCCTATGAAATCGCCTTCATGATCCATGGATAGGCGCAGAGGGTTCGCATACGATCCGGTTCTGCGATGAGGTCGATCCATGCTTGGCAACAGGCGTCGATGATGGCCTCGGTGTCGTCGAGGACGCGGAGCGATAGGAAGCGTTCGCGTAGGTAGAGCCAAACCCGCTCGACGGGGTTGAGTTCGGGACTGTAAGGCGGCAACAGCGCCAAGGTGACGTTGTCGGGGACGGTGAGGGCGCGCTCGTCGTGCCAACCGGCGCCGTCGCACATCATGACGGCGTGCGCATCCTGGTCCAGGGTATCGGCGAAGTGTGCGAGAAACAGGTCCATGACCTTGGCGTTGACGCTCGGCATCACCAGGGTGACGTCGTCGCCGGTGTCCGGGCGCACGGCGGAGAAGATGTAGGCCCACTGGTAGCCGATTTGACGCGTCCCGGGGGCACGCTCGCCCCTGCGCCACCACCGGTGACACACCCGGCCCTTGTTGCCGACGCGCGCTTCATCCTGAAACCACAGCTGTAGGCGCTTGTCGGGATGCGCCGCGGCGGTCGCCTTCAGGATGTCGCGAAGCCCCCTTTTTTGAAGCGCTCCTGCGCTTCGGCGTCCCTTCGCGGGTGGCTCGGGCGCGCCTTCTGGCGGGAAAATCCCATCCGCCGTAGAACCCGGGTCATGCTCGAGGGGTGGTAGGTCTTGGCGAAGCGCTCCTCCAGCCAGCGGCACAGATCGGCCCGGGTCCAGGCGCAAACCCCGTCGCGCTCAGGCTCCGGCCCGGCGATGATGACCGCCGCCAGCGCCGCTTCCTCGTCTGCCGTCAGCCGCCGCGGCGAGTAGCCCTTTGGACGGTCGTGAAGCCCCTCCAATCCCTTTGCATTGTAACGAACAACCGCGTCGCGAAGCGTTTGGCGATCCATCCCCGCAAGCCGCGCGGCATCAGCCCGGGGCATCTCCTCCAAAGCATTCGCGATCCCATAGGCCCGCGCCGCCGCTCGACCGTACGATTCCACGCGAGCCCAGCGCCGAAGCTCCAAAGGCGTCAAATCATCCCGTATCTTGAGTGCTGATCCCATGACATCCCCCACATCTGGTGGGAGACCATAGAATCACAATCCGCCATCATCCGCCATCAATGAATATCCCGAGAGTCAATTCAGGCGCTCACTGGTATAAGACGTCTGCCTCAAGCGGCGGTGACCGCTGGCTGACGGTAGGTTCCACCATTGGCGAGCAGCGCCCAGGCGGTTCGTGCGTTCTTGTTGGCCAGCGCCACGGCGGCGAGCTTGGTCGGTTTGCGCGCCACGAGATCGCCCAGCCAAGGCCGTTTGGCGAAGTTCGTTCTTCGCCCGTGGCGTATCACCGTCATGGCGCCGGCGACGAGCAGCCATCGCAGGTAGTGGTCGCCCGCCTTTGAGATGCGCCCGAGCCGCTGCTTGCCGCCGGTCGATATCTGTCTGGGCACCAGACCGATCCAAGCCGCCAGTTCACGCCCCGATCTGAACACCGAAGGGTCGGCGATCGAGGCCGCCAGCGCACTCGCCGTGAGCGGTCCGATGCCGGGAATGGTCGCCAGACGTTGGCTGACCTGGTTCGCCCGATGCCAGGCATGAATGCGCTGCTCGGTGATGGTGATCTCGCGCTCCAGCGACAGCAACTGCCGCGCCAGTCCTTCCAGGCATGTTCGTGCCAATGGCGGGATGCGTTCATCGCCCTCATCAGCGATGACCGCGAGGAGTTCCTTCACCTGCGGCAGCCCGACCCGGGCGACGACCCCGAACTCCGCCATGTGCGCGCGGATCGCGTTGACCAGCATGGTCCGCTGCCGAACCAGGAGTTCGCGCGTCCGGTGGTCCATCAACACGCTCTGCTGCGCGGCCGTCTTGACCGCCACGAAACGCATCGATGGCCGCGTTACCGCTTCGCAGATCGCTTCGGCATCCGCCGCGTCGTTCTTGTTGCGCTTGACGTAGGGCTTCACGTAAGCCGCCGGCATGATGCGCACCTCATGGCCAAGCGCCCCGAGTTCCCGCGCCCAATGGTGCGACGTCGCGCAGGCCTCGATACCGACCAGACAAGCCGGCTGCTTGCTGAAGAACGGCACAACCTGGCGGCGCCTCAGTTGCCGGCGGATCACGGTCTCGCCTGAGACATCGACCCCGTGAACCTGGAAAACGTTCTTCGCAAGATCAAGTCCGATCGTGTTAACCTCGGTCATAGGACGGCTCCTTTGTAAGTGATCAGCCAACAGCTACCACTTCTGGCACCTAGATGCCGCGTGGGGCCGTCCACCCCATTACACCTGGACTCGATGGCTGCACCGGAACGATGACCGCTTTCGGACGATCGGCCGACATACCAGTCCGCTTCGTGCTTTCGAGCCACGTCAAATTTCAAACCGAGGCACTATCCGCGCGCTTGGCCTGGCGGCGATTTCGCGCCATATTGGCGTCATGGGCGATTATCTGCTGAAACCCGATCCGGCCGATCCCCGGCTGACCAACCGGGTCACCGGGCGCGACCACGAAGGCAACGAGGTCGAGACCTCGGTCGTCGTCGAGCGGCCGCTGACGCTCTATCTCAACGGCCAGGAGATCGTCACCATGATGACGATCGGCGACTTTCCCGGCTATCTGGCGGTCGGCTATCTGCTGAACCAGAACATGCTGCACGCCGACGACAAGATCACCGCGATCGACCACGACGACGAGATCGACACCGTCGTCGTGCGCACCAAGCGCAAGACCGACTACGAGAAGAAGCTCAAGAAGAAGACGCTGACCTCGGGTTGCGCCCAGGGCACCGTGTTCGGCGACGTCATGGAGCGCTTCGAGGCGATCGAGTTAGACCCGAACGCCATCGTGCGCACCTCGTGGATCTACGCTCTCGCGAAGCGGATCAACACCACCGAGAGCCTCTACCTCGCGGCCGGCGCGATCCACGGCTGCGTCTTGTGCGAGGAGGACCGGCCGCTGATCTACATGGAGGACGTCGGCCGCCACAACGCGATCGACAAGATCGCCGGCTACATGTTCCTCGAGGGGATATCGCCCAAGGGCAAGCTGTTCTACACGACCGGCCGGCTGACCTCGGAGATGGTGCTCAAGACGGTGCAGATGGAGATCCCCATCCTGATGTCGCGTTCGGGCTTCACCGCCTGGGGCGTCGAGCTGGCGCGCGAGGCGAATCTCACGCTGATCGGCCGCGCCAAGGGCAAGCGCTTCATCGCGCTCGCCGGCGACGACCGCATCGTCTACGACGCCGACACCGCCAAGGCGTGGGACGAGCCCGCCGCCATCCAGCGCAAGGCGAGCCGCGCCGACGATGCCGCGTGAGGCGAACGCCGGCGTCGCCGGCGTGCTCTTGGCTGGCGGGCTGTCGCGGCGCATGGGCGGCGGCGACAAGGCGCTGCTAGCGCTCGGTGGCGAGACCATCCTGGCGCGCGTCATCGCAAGGACCAAACCGCAGGTCGCCACGTTGGCGCTCAACGCCAACGGCGACCCGGCGCGCTTCGCGGGTTTCGGCCTGCCGGTGGTCGCCGACGTGGTGGAAGGTTTCGCCGGCCCGCTCGCCGGCGTGCTGACCGGCCTCGAATGGGCCGCCGAACACGCGCCCGATTGCGCCTGGCTGGCGAGCTTCGCGACCGACGCGCCGTTCCTGCCTGCCGACCTGGTCACGGGCCTCGTGACCGCCGTGACACGCGATGGCGCCGACATGGCCTGCGCGATGAGCGCCGGGCGCCACCACCCGGTGTTCGGCCTGTGGCCGGTGCGCCTCGCGGCCGAGCTGCGCCACGCCCTGGTCGACGAAGAGGTCCGCAAGGTCGACGTCTGGACCGCGCGCTACCGCCTGGCGGTCGCCGAATTTGCTTGCCAGCCGGTCGATCCGTTCTTCAACGCCAACCGCCCCGACGACCTGGTCGAGGCCGAGGCGCTGCTCGCGCGCCTTGCCAAGTCGGGGGCCGCGCCAAATACCAAGGATCAGTGATAAAGGCCCCTAGAGACGGCTTGCCGTGGTTCTCGGCTAGGCGCACCCGTCGCGGCGATGCAGCGCATCGCAAGGCGGGTGCAACAACGTCCGAGAGCCTCGGGAAGCCGCCCTTCGGGTCGCGGCCGCTTATCGCCGGAGGGCGTCAGGCAGCCTAGCCGATGCGCTGCATCGCCCGCGGCTCCCTTCCTACCCGGCGAAAAGCGGACGCGATCTTTAGGGGCCTTTATCACTGATCCTTGGTATAAGTCTTTAGCCGCGAGGCTGCAAAAGGGAGGCGCGCATCCGCCGTGACGCAGACGGTGCATTCGAGCTCGGAGACGATGTCGCTCGGCGTCGTCATCGAGCGCCGCGACAGCGACCACCGCTGGCAGACGCACAGCTGGCGCGCGGTCGGCGTGATCGCGGGCGCGCCGGCGATAGAGACGCCCAGGCTGATGCGCGAGGCCGACGGCGTCGCGCAATACCACGCGGCGACGCTAGACATCGCGCTCCATCGCACCGACACCCAGGGCTACAAACACAACATCAGAAACGAAACCATCCCCAAGATCTTCGTCGTGCTGCGCTCGGACGAGGACGGCGACGACGACGAGGAGGACGCGCTGGAGACCGACGGGGGCGAGGCGATGCCGCGGCCCTTCTTCGTCACCGCCTGCCCCTTCGAGGCCTCGGTCTATCTCGACACCACCGCGGGTGGCGAGGTCGTCGAGCCGGTGCCGATGCCCGACAGCGTGATCGCCTGGGTCGAAGCCTTCGTCACCAAGCACCACGTCGACGAACCATTCGTTAAGAAGAAGAAAAAGCGCTGGTTCAAGCTCCAGGAAGACGCCCACGCGCAGATGCGCGGGCCCGGCAGCGGTCCGCGCGGTAGGCGGCGCCAGGGCTGACGATGACTGGCTGGGACGACGAGACTGGCCGGGACGACGAAACATTCCTCGACCGCTGGTCGCGGCGCAAGCGCAGCGGCGGCGCCGCGCCGGTCGTCGCGCCGCCAGCAACCGAGATCGTCACCGCGACGGCGGCCGAAGCGCCGGTCGCTGCCGAGCGCCGGCGCGGCCCACCGCTGCCACACGCCGCGCGACTGCCGCGGGAAACGCCGGCCGACGAGGCGGCGCCGGCGACCGACGAACCGGTTGCCGAGCTGCCCGACATCGATAGCCTCGACAAGGATTCCGACTACACCGCGTTCATGCGCGACGGCGTGCCCGAACACTTGCGCCGCCAAGCGCTGCGTAAGCTGTGGCTGGCGAGCCCGGTCCATTCGATCATCGACGGGCTCGACGATTACGACGATGACTTCACGCTGCAGTTCACCGACGCCGTGACCAAGAACGTCAAGTCATCGTTCCGGGTCGGCAAGGGCTTCGCCCCCGACGACGAGGCGATCGAAAAGGCCGAGGACGCGGTGGCGGATGCCGAGGCCGACGAGGCAACCGATGACGCGGCCGATGACGACGCGGAAACGCCGGCCGACGACCGGCGGCGGACCCCGGAACCCCTTGCCGAGGCAGGCGATGCGGCGGGCGACGTCGACGATCCCGACGCCACCGGCTGACCGGCCGACGCCAGGGCACCGAATACGCCCGATTTCACGGCCTTTTTGAATTGACGCCAGGCGCTATTTGCGCGATCATAGGGCCGTCGATGAGATCGAACGAAAAACCCTTTCAAATTTAGGGGTTAGCGAAGAGACGACAGTCTTGAAAAATCGCGCGTTCGGCAGGAGGGAGAGGGGTTTGACCCAGGACCAAGGCGACTCGGGAGGGATCGCCGAAGAAGAAACACTCAGGGCGGAGATGTATGCCCTGCTCGGTTGGCTGTTGAAGGCGCCGCCGAGCACCGAGGATCTGCGGCGCGCCGCCGCGCTTGGCGGCGACGACAGCGAACTCGGACGCGCCATCTCGGCGCTCGCGGCGACCGCCCGGGCGAGCACCTCCGAAGCCATCGACGAAGAATTTCAGACCCTGTTCATCGGCCTCGGCCGGGGCGCGCTTCTGCCTTACGGCTCGTACTACATGTCGGGCTTCCTGAACGAGAAGCCGCTGGCCAACCTGCGCATCGACATGGACGCGCTGGGCATCGGCCGCGCCGACGACATCGCCGAGACAGAGGATCATATCGCCGCGCTGTGCGACATGATGGCGGGCCTGATCACTGGCGCCTTCGGCGCGCCCGCCGAGCTGGCCGCCCAGCAGCGCTTCTTCGACGCCCACATCGCGCCGTGGGCGCCGACGTTCTTCGAGGATTTGGAAGCGGCCGCCTCGGCCGCGTTTTACATGCCGGTCGGCGCGATCGGCCGAGCGTTCATGCGGATCGAGGCACAGGCGTTTCAGATGGCGGCCTAGCGCCGGGGCTCGGCGAGCCCCCTAGGCGAGTTTCGCCGATGGAGTGTTTGCCACACGGAAGGGTGAGCAGATGAAACAAGGAAAAGACATCAAGTCACCGGAGCGCCGGTCCTTCATCAAGAAGGCCGGGCTCGGCGCCGGCGCCGTCGGGGCGGTTGCATTAGGCCTGCCCGAAACGACGGCAGCAGCCGATCTCGGAACCGGCAAGACGGGCGGCAGCGGGTACCGCGAGACGGATCACGTCAAGCGGTACTACGAAATCGCCAGATCGTCATAAGGTGAGGTTTCAACCCAAGATATAGGGAGAGGTCTATGCTCACGAAACGGAGCAACGGGGTTGCAAATGGCCCCCGTTTGACCAAAGCGTTTGCTGGCGTCGTCGGCGGCGCCGTGGACCGCAGAACCTTTCTCAAGCGATCGGGTCTCACGGTCGGCGGCATCGCCGCCGCGTCGGGGCTCTCGCTCGGGATGGTCAAGAAGGCAGAGGCCCAATCGGCCGACGCCGGGGCGGTATCGATCGTCAAGACGATCTGCCCGTTCTGCGCCGTCGGCTGCACCATCGACGCCGAAGTCGTGGGAGGCGCCTGGATCGGTCAGGAGCCGTCCTGGGACAGCCCGTTCAACGCGGGCGCCTACTGCGCCAAGGGCGCGGCGGCCCGCGAGCTGGTGCTCGGCGAGCGCCGCCTGAAATACCCGATGAAGCTCGAGGGCGGCAAGTGGAAGCGGATCAGCTGGGACGACGCGATCGACCAGATCGGCGACCAGATGCTCGAGATTCGCGAGAAGTCGGGCCCCGATTCGGTCTACTGGCTCGGTTCCGCCAAGCACAACAACGAACAGGCGTATCTGTTCCGCAAATTGTATGCGTTCTGGGGCTCCAACAACGGTGACCACCAGGCGCGTATCTGTCACTCGACCACGGTCGCCGGTGTCGCCAACACCTGGGGCTACGGCGCGATGACGAACAGCATGAACGACATCCAGAACAGCCGGTCGATCTTCCTGATCGGCGGCAACCCGGCGGAAGCCCACCCGGTGTCGTTGCTGCACATCCTCAAGGCCAAGGAGCGGAACAACGCGCCCTTGATCGTCCTCGAACCGCGCTTCACGCGCACCGCGGCGCATGCCGACGAGTTCGTGCGCTTGCGGCCGGGCACCGACATGGCCGTCATCTGGGGCGTTCTCTGGCATCTGTTCGAGAACGGCTGGGAGGACAAGGAGTTCATCCGCCAGCGCGCCTGGGGCATGGACCGCGTCCGGGCCGAGGTCGCCAAGTGGGCGCCCGAGGAGGTCGAACGCGTTTCCGGCGTGCCGGGCTCGCAGCTCCGCCGCGTCGCGCGGACGATGGCCAACAACCGTCCGGGCACGGTGATCTGGTGCATGGGCATCACCCAGCACACGATCGGCAACAACAACACCCGCGCGTTGTGCATCCTGCAGCTCGCGCTCGGCAACATGGGCGTCGCCGGCGGCGGCACGAACATCTTCCGCGGCCACGACAATGTCCAGGGCGCCACCGACATGTGCGTGCTGTGCCACTCGCTGCCCGGCTACTACGGCCTAAAGGTCGGCTCGTGGAAGCACTGGTGCCGCGTGTGGGACGTCGATTACGAGTGGATGCTCGGGCGGTTCGCCAGCAAGGATCTGATGTCCGCCGCCGGCTTCCCGGTGTCGCGCTGGATCGACGGTGTTCTCGAAGCCAAGGAGGACATCGACCAGCCCGATAACCTGCGCGCCATGGTGTACTGGGGCCACGCGCCGAACTCGCAAAGCCGCGGGCCGGATATGAAGTTGGCGATGGAGAAACTCGACCTCCTCGTCGTCATCGATCCGTACCCGACGACCAGCGCGGTCATGCACGACAGGACGGACGGCGTTTACCTGCTTCCGGCCACCAGCCAGTTCGAGACCTATGGCTCGGTGACCGCGTCCAACCGGAACCTGCAGTGGCGTGAGAAAGTGGTCGAGCCGATCTTCGAATCGAAGCCCGATCACGAGATCATGTACCTGTTCGCCAAGAAGTTCGGCATGGCCGATCAGATGTTCAAGAACATCAAGATCAACGACAACGAGCCTCTGATCGAGGACATCACGCGCGAGTACAACGGCGGCATGTGGACGATCGGCTACACCGGCCAGTCGCCCGAGCGCTTGCGGGCGCACATGGCGAACCAGTCCACCTTCGACAAGGTTACGTTGCAGGCGATTGGCGGCCCGGTCGACGGCGAGTACTACGGTCTGCCGTGGCCGTGCTGGGGCACACCCGAGCTCAAGCATCCGGGCACGCCCATTCTGTACGACACGTCTAAGCCGGTGGCCGAGGGCGGTCTTTGTTTCCGAGCCCGATTCGGGGTCGAGCGCGATGGCGAGAACTTGCTCGCCGAGGGCTCGTATCCGGTCGGCTCGGAGATCAAGGACGGTTATCCGCAGTTCACCATGGCGATGCTCAAGGAGCTCGGCTGGGACGGTGACCTCACCGATGCCGAGCGTCAAGCGATCGAGAAGGTCGCCGGCGACAAGACGAACTGGAAGACCGACCTTTCGGGCGGCATCCAGCGCGTCGCCATCAAGCATGGCTGCGCGCCGTTCGGCAACGCCAAGGCGCGCTGCTTCGTGTGGAACTTCCCCGACCCGATACCGGTGCATCGCGAGCCGCTGCGCACGCCGCGGCCCGACCTGGTGGTGGATTATCCGACCTACGCCGACACCAGGAAGCACCGCCTGCCGCTGCTGTACAAGAGCATCCAGGATAAGGATGAGTCGAAGGAGTACCCGCTCATCGTCTCGACGGGACGTATCGTCGAGTACGAAGGCGGCGGCGACGAGACCCGCTCGAACCACTGGTTGGCAGAGCTCCAACAGGAGATGTACTGCGAGATCAACGCGTTCGACGCCAACAACGCGGGCATCCGCGATGGCGCCGACATGTGGCTCGAGACGCCGGACGGTGCAAGGCTTAAACTCAAGGCCCTGCACACCAACCGTGTCGGTCGCGGCGTGGTCTGGATGTGTTTCAGCTGGGCCGGGCATTGGGAAGGCGAGAGCCGCAGGGACAAGTACCCCGAAGGGACGGACCCGTTCGTCCTTGGCGAAGCGGCCAACACCGCGATGACCTACGGTTACGATTCGGTCACGCAGATGCAGGAGACCAAGGTCTCGCTGTGCCGCGTCAAATCGGCGTAAGGAGGTATTATCATGGCACGAATGAAGTTCCTGTGTGACGCCGAACGCTGCATCGAGTGCAACGCCTGCGTTACCGCCTGTAAGAACGAGCACGAGGTGCCGTGGGGCATCAACCGGCGTCGCGTCGTTACGCTCAACGACGGTTCGCCGGGTGAGCGCTCCATCTCGGTCGCCTGCATGCACTGCTCCGACGCGCCGTGCATTGCCGTCTGTCCGGTCGACTGCATCTACCAGACCGAAGACGGCATCGTTCTGCATTCGAAGGACCTGTGCATCGGTTGCGGCTATTGCTTCTACGCATGCCCCTTCGGGGCGCCGCAGTATCCCCAGTCGGGGAACTACGGCAGCCGCGGCAAGATGGACAAGTGCACCTTCTGTGCGGGCGGTCCGGAGGATGACCACTCGGACGCGGAGTTCCAGAAATACGGACGCAACCGTATCGCCGAGGGCAAGTTGCCATTGTGTGCCGAGATGTGCGCGACCCGCGCCCTGCTCGGCGGCGACGGCGACATCGTCTCGAACATCTATCGCGAACGCGTCGTCGGTCGCGGTTTCGGTTCGGGCGCCTGGGGCTGGGGCACCGCGTATCAGCTCAAGGCCGGCAGCTAGTCCGGTCTGATCGCGACAGCGGCAGGGACGACGTTCCGTCGTCCCTGCCGTCGGTCGCCAGTATGTGGCCGTAGCATCCTTCGTGCCGCGTCCGCAAAGGGGTGATCGCTGATTGTGTTGCGGGCGTCACGCAAAGTGCGGACATTCTAAGTATGCTTATATTGAGAATCATCGCGGCGGCGCTGGCGGTTCTTCTGGTCGGCGTGATATTCGTCGCGCCGAGCACACCGCGGGGCGACGCGGGACCCGTGCTGATGTACGAGAAGGGCGTCTACCTCGGCAAGCCCGATACCGCGCCCTCTGACGAGACGCGCGATATGATACGTTCGCGCACCAATGCGCAGAAACCGTGATTGGCCGGCCCTGAAACGGTCGCGTCGACCGGTCGGCATGGACCAAACCACAGTCGGACGAGGTCGGTAGGATGAAATTGCAGTGGTCGAAATGGCGCCACGCGCTGGCGATGCTCGGACTGGCGATAGCGCTCGCCAGCGGCACGCTCGCATCGTCCGACGCCGCCTGGGCGCAGCAGGTGCCCACCTTGGCGCCGCAGGGCGGCGTGACGGGCACGGCGCCCGCCATGCCCGAGAGCGCGCAGGACAGCCTCGCGCCGCAGGGTCTCGACAGCGATTCCGATATCTGGCGCGATATCCGTAACGGCATTCAGGGCGGCGTCTCGATCCAGGACATCGCGGCCGGGCGGATGGTGCAGTCCGAGGGCGACAATTGGCGCAACATCCGCAACGGCCCGCTGGTCGACTACGGTTGGAAACTGCTCGCCGCGACGATCGCTTTGCTCGCCATCTTCTTCGCCGTACGCGGCCGCATCCGCATCGACGACGGGCCGGCCGGCACGACGATCGAGCGGTTCAACGGCCTGGAACGCTTCGCCCACTGGCTGACCGCGGGCAGCTTCATCGTGCTCGCGCTGACCGGCCTCTACATGCTCTACGGGCGCTATCTCTTCGCCATGGATGCGGCGGGCGACGCCGGCAACTTCTCGGCCGGCCATCAGGCCTTCGCCTCGATCGCGTATTACGGCAAGCTGGTGCACAACTTCATCGGCTTCTCCTTCGCGGCCGGCGTCGTGCTGACCTTCGTCATCTGGGTCAGGCACAATTTCCCCAACAAGCACGACGTCGTCTGGCTGGCCAAGGCCGGCGGCATGCTGTCCAAGGGCGTCCACCCGCCGGCGGCGAAGTTCAACGCCGGGCAGAAAATCCTGTTCTGGATCGTTGTCTTGGGCGGCGCATCGATCGTCTGGTCGGGCGTCGCGCTGATCTTCCCGTACCAGATCACGCCGTTCGCCGAGACCTTCGCGTTGATGAACATTTTCGGCTTCGACCTGCCGACCCAGCTCACGCCGCTGCAGGAGATGCAGATCTCGGCGGTCTGGCACGCCGCGGTCGCGCTGATCCTGATCGCCGTCATCCTCGCCCATATCTACATCGGCACGCTGGGCATGGAAGGCGCTTACGACGCCATGGGCTCGGGCCAGGTCGACAAAAACTGGGCGCGCGAACACCACAGCGTTTGGGCTGCCGAGCACGACGGCACGGCGCCGCCGGACGGCGGTGACGACCCGGGCGACGCGCCGCAGCCCGCGGAATAGATCGAGGCCCGCGAGAATGCGCATGCCGATCCTGCTCGCGGCGCTTGCGGTTTGCGCGCTCGCCGCGTTCGCCCAGCCGGCCGCGGCGGCCATGAGCGCCGAGGCGGTCGGCGAGGCGATCGCCGCGCTCTACGGTGTCGAGGTGCAGCGCGTCGTGCCGGCCGAGGGCGACGAAGGCGGCGCCGCCTACCGCGTGACCTTCATGAATCCGGGCGGCGACTTCAACGAGGCCTTCCAGGTCAATTCGATCCTGGTCGACGCCGAGACCGGCGCGCCGATCGTCCAGTTCCGCCACCTGCCGAGCGGCTACCGGAATTCGGACGCGGCGACATACGACACCAGCCGGCAGGGGCTCGACGTGCTCAGCGCGGGCGCCGTGCGCCGTTAGCGGCATGAAGCGCTTGGTGCTCGGCGTCGCCTTGGCGATCACGCTGGCCGGCGACGCGTCGGCCGAGATGGCCGGCCACGGCGGCATGGTGCGCGCGCTCGGCATCTCGCCCGACGGCGGCACCGTGATCACCGGCAGCTTCGACTACACCGCCCGGCTGTGGGATTTCGTCGAGCAGAACGAGATCGCCTCGCTCGACGAGCACGGCGGTCCGGTCAACGCGGTCGTGTTCCTGCCCGACGGCAGGCAGGCGTTGAGCGCGAGCGACGACCGCACGGTCATTCTGTGGGACGTCGCCCGGCGGGAACCGATCCGCAGCTTCAACGGCCACGCCGCCAAGATCATGGCGCTCGCCGTCTCGCGCGACGGGCGGCTGGTCGCGACGGGCGGCTGGGACGGCACGCTCAGGCTGTGGCGGCTCGACGACGGCCGCGAGATCCGCGTCATCAAGCAGATCAGCAACATCAACGCCGTCGCCTTCGGCGCCGACGGCGAGACCATTCTGACGGGCGCTCACGACGGCATGCTCCGGGTCTGGCGCGTGGCGACCGGCGAGCTGCTCACCACGCTGAGCGGCCATGGCTGGGGCGTCACTCAGATCACGGTATCACCGGACGGCCGCCGGGCGCTGTCGTCGAGCACCGACGAGAGTCTCCGGCTGTGGGATCTCGAGAGCTTCGAGCAGATCCGCCAGATGGCCGGCCACGACGGACCGATCTACGGCGTCGTCTTCGCGCCCGACGGCGAAACCGCGCTGTCGGGCGGCCGCGACGGCTTGCTGATCCAGTGGGACCTCGAAACTGGCAACGCGATCAGGAAGATCAAGGCCCACGACGCGCCGGTCTGGGCGGTCGCGGTGACGCCCGACGGCCGCTTCGGCGTCACCGCGAGCTCGGACGAGCGGGTACGCGTTTGGCATCTGGCGACGGGCGATCAAATCGGCATCGCCGACGAGGGCGCGAGCGAGCCCAAGCCCTGGCTGACCAGCGACCATCCAGGCGCCAAGGTCTACCGCAAATGCGCCATGTGCCACTCGCTGGTGGTCGACGGGCCGCGGCGCTCGGGGCCCTATTTCGCCGGCCTGTTCGGGCGCCGCGCCGGCTCGGTGCCGGGCTACAAATACTCCTCGGCGCTCGACGGCGCCGACTTCGTGTGGGACGAGACGACGCTGCGCGCCCTGTTCGACCAGGGTCCCGACGTCTTCCTGCCGGGCACCAAGATGCCGCTGCAGCGCATCCCCGACGACGCACAGCTCACCGCGCTGATCGACTTCATGCGCGAGGTCACGGGCCGGTCGGCCGAATAGGCTGCTAGAGTATTTTGCGGTCACCTAACGGTGACCTGCGCTCAATCTCCGCGCATGCCAATCTTATGGGATCAAAGCTGGCCGAACGGTCGGCGGCCCCCCTCCTGTCCCAATAAGACTGGCGCGGGCTGGCATTTTCCACCCAGGAAGAAGACGCCGCCCGATGCCTAGTAGAGGCGCACGCTGTCGGACGCGGTGAACTGCTCGTCCGAGCCGGGATTGATATTGGTCATCAAGACGCCGGCGCCGATGGCGATCGCGATGGCGGCGGCAAAACCGAGCATCATGGCCTTCATGTCACAGCCCCCATGGGCAATCGGTTGACGCGTCGAGACGGCATTCTACCGCCCGGCGGGTTCCAGGTGAAGCGTCTTGGTTGGCCGCCGCGTCATACCAAACATCAATCACCCGCGCCGGCGGCGCGCAGCAGCTCGACGATGCCGCTCTCGCCAACCATCGCCGCCGCCTTGATCGCGGTCCAGCCGTCGTCGGCCCGCGCGCCAGGCTCGGCGCCGGCGCCGAGCAACACCTCGACGACCGAGCGCGCCCCCCGGTTGGCGGCGAGCATCAGAGCGGTGTTGCCGTTGACTGCGTTGCGCGCGTTGACCTCGGCGCCGCCCTCGAGCAGCGTGACGATCGTCCCCAGATGCCCGACGCGCGCGGCCAGCATGAGCGGCGTGTTGCCGTCGATGCCAGCGGCCTCGAGCCCGCCGCCGCCCTTGACCAGCGCACGGACGGTTGCGGTGTCGCCTTCCGCGGCGGCCCAGGCGAGCGCGCTGCGCCCCTTGGCATCGCGGGCGTCGATCTCGGGATCGTAAGCGAGCAGCACGCGCACGCCCTCGGTGAAGCCGACCTGGGCGGCGAGCATGAGCGGCGGTGTGCCGTCGGCAAGCGCGAGGTCGGCGTCGGCGCCGACGCCGAGCAGTTCGGCGACCATGTAGATGTCGCGCGCCCGCGTTGCCGCCAGCAACGCCGTCATGCCGTCGCCCGCGCGCGCATCGGCGTCGGCGCCGGCACCGATCAACAAACGCAACACGGCCAGGCCACCCCGGCGAAAGGCCGCGGTGATCAGCGCCGTGTTGCCGTTTTCGGCGGCGTGGCCGACATCGGCGCCGGCGACGATCAACGCCTCGGCCACCCGCGACCAGTGGCCAGCGGCCGCGTTGATCAGCGCGGTCTTGCCGGCGGCATCGACGGCGTCGAACGCCGCGCCGCGGACGATCAACAACAGGACGACGCCGAGCTGCCCCGCCTCCGCGGCGATCATCAGCGGCGTCTCGCCGCGCTCGGCATCGCGCGCCTCGAGGTCGGCGCCGCGCTCGATCAGATCCTCGGCGAGCGCCGTGTCGCCGTCGCGCGCCGCCGCGATCAACAGGTCCTCGAGCTGACCCGCTTGCGCCCCGACGGGCGCCGCGAGGATGAACAGCACGGCGAGCCGCGCGGCCATCTTGGCGGCCCCCGATCCCGGTCGATATGCCGTCGATGCGAACATGGTTGCGCGCGAGGCTATCACGCCGCCCGGCGTGGGTGTAGGGGGCCGTCGCTTCGCGCCCCGCCATGGTGACGCCACCAGCGACCTGCTACCATCACGGTGACCGGCGCGCGCGCCGCACGAAAATGGACCCGTTTCACGATGCCCGATTTCTGGCGCGATTCCGGCTATCACCTGCTGGCGCGGCGCGACGACGGCAAGCTCGCCGTCACCGACGACTTCCTGCGCGCCTACATCACGCGGCCCGAGCTGGCGCCGGTCGACGAATCCTGCGACGCCGAGCGCGCGCTGCACGCCGCGCTGGTCAACAATCCGCGCGAGGCGGTCTCGGCCGAGCGCCTGGCCGCGCTTGCCGATCCGGACGCGCGCGAGAACTATGTCGTGGTGCTCGATTTCCGCGACCGCCTGGTCGCCGCCGGCGTCGTCGAGGACTGCTATCTGGGGCTCTTCATGGCGGCGCGCATCGACATACCGCCGCTGTTCATCGACCAACTGGTGCACGCTGCGTTGCGCGGTCTGCTCGACGGCGCCGAGCCGCTGCGGGTACGCGCCGGCGAGCTGTTGTTCCGGCCGCAGATCGTCACGCTGCACGAGGGCGCGGTGCTCGCCGCCGACCAGGAGGTCGTCGAGATGTACGCCGCGACCGGCGGCTTCGGCGACCTCGGCCGGCTGCTCGCCCAGGCGCAGACGCCATCGCGCATGGTCGAGCTCGACGTGCTCGACCCGGACGACGCCGCGGTCTACTGGGACCGCGAGGCGCGCCACGACACGGTCATCGACCTGACGACGGGCCGCGCCGGGCTCGACGCGCTGGCCCGCGTGCTCGAGGCCTGGATCGACCATTTCACCGGCGCCCGTGTGCGCATCGCGCCGGTCGCCTCGATCACCGACGAGCGCTGGGTCTGGCACATCGGCCTCGACGCCGAGGCGACGCTGATGCTCAACGACCTCTACAACGGCGTCCCGCTCGACGAGGCGCGGCGCGAGCGGCTGCTCGGCCTGTTCCGCCTCGAATTCGACGATCCCTCGCTGATGCGTGCCGACATCGCCGGCCGCTCGGTCTACCTGGGCATGGCGATGACCGAGGACAAACTCCTGCGCCTCAAGCCGCAGAACCTGCTGGTCAACCTGCCCCTCGCCGCGCCCGCCTGACCAGTTCCTCAAGGCATCGAACCATGCGAAACGGTGTCTGATACCAGTGAGCCTATGAAATCACCTTCATGATCCATGGATAGGCGCAGAGGGTTCGCATACGATCCGGTTCTGCGATGAGGTCGATCCATGCTTGGCAACAGGCGTCGATGATGGCCTCGGTGTCGTCGAGGACGCGGAGCGATAGGAAGCGTTCGCGTAGGTAGAGCCAAACCCGCTCGACGGGGTTGAGTTCGGGACTGTAAGGCGGCAACAGCGCCAAGGTGACGTTGTCGGGGACGGTGAGGGCGCGCTCGTCGTGCCAACCGGCGCCGTCGCACATCATGACGGCGTGCGCATCCTGGTCCAGGGTATCGGCGAAGTGTGCGAGAAACAGGTCCATGACCTTGGCGTTGACGCTCGGCATCACCAGGGTGACGTCGTCGCCGGTGTCCGGGCGCACGGCGGAGAAGATGTAGGCCCACTGGTAGCCGATTTGACGCGTCCCGGGGGCACGCTCGCCCCTGCGCCACCACCGGTGACACACCCGGCCCTTGTTGCCGACGCGCGCTTCATCCTGAAACCACAGCTGTAGGCGCTTGTCGGGATGCGCCGCGGCGGTCGCCTTCAGGATGTCGCGAAGCCCCCTTTTTTGAAGCGCTCCTGCGCTTCGGCGTCCCTTCGCGGGTGGCTCGGGCGCGCCTTCTGGCGGGAAAATCCCATCCGCCGTAGAACCCGGGTCATGCTCGAGGGGTGGTAGGTCTTGGCGAAGCGCTCCTCCAGCCAGCGGCACAGATCGGCCCGGGTCCAGGCGCAAACCCCGTCGCGCTCAGGCTCCGGCCCGGCGATGATGACCGCCGCCAGCGCCGCTTCCTCGTCTGCCGTCAGCCGCCGCGGCGAGTAGCCCTTTGGACGGTCGTGAAGCCCCTCCAATCCCTTTGCATTGTAACGAACAACCGCGTCGCGAAGCGTTTGGCGATCCATCCCCGCAAGCCGCGCGGCATCAGCCCGGGGCATCTCCTCCAAAGCATTCGCGATCCCATAGGCCCGCGCCGCCGCTCGACCGTACGATTCCACGCGAGCCCAGCGCCGAAGCTCCAAAGGCGTCAAATCATCCCGTATCTTGAGTGCTGATCCCATGACATCCCCCACATCTGGTGGGAGACCATAGAATCACAATCCGCCATCATCCGCCATCAATGAATATCCCGAGAGTCAATTCAGGCGCTCACTGGTATGACACCGTTTTTGGCACCGTTTTTCCAGGATTTCCGAACATCTCCGGATTTCCGAACATCTAAGGTGCATTTAAGGTGTCAGACACCTTTTCTCCTGCCGTTTTGCACAAAGACAGCCATAACGGTGTCTGACACCATTACGGTTTGGCACCAATACGGTTTGATGCGCGGCGAGGCTCGGCGGCCGCGACTCATACCAAGGCTCAGGTGTCGTCCTCGACGACGTCCCAGATCTTGGCGTGCTGGGTGGCGCGCGACGGCGTGATGACGCTGAAGCGTTCGACGATGCCACGCTCGCCCAGCTCGCGCTCGACGGCGAGCAGCGTGTGGAGCTTGTGCTCGGCGATGCTGACGGCGAAGGCGACCTCGTCGCGCGCCGCGGGCAGCGCGGCCTCGAGGTCGGGCGCGCCATAGTCGGTGATGAAGTGGAGCGCCAGGCGCTGGATGACGTCGGCGTGGTCCGCCTCGTCGATCTCTGCGACCTCGACCAGCGTCGACCGGCCGAAGCTGGTGGTGCCGAGGAAGCCGTTGGCGAAGGCCTGGCGCCGTTTGCCGGTGAGCGCGGCCGGATCGGCGTGCGCGAAGGCGAAGGCGCCGGTCACCGCCCACTCGCCGGGCGCAGCGGCGCGTTCGAAGATGTGCGTGTCGGATTGGTCGAGGCGGATCACCCGCGGCAGCCGCATGACGAACGCCGCGCCGCTCAGCCACCGAGCCTGAACGAGTTGGCGATCACCATCAGGTGGCGCAGGCGGCGCTCGTTCATGGTCTCGATCTCGGTGTAGAACCAGCGGTCCTCGATCCGCTGCAGGCGCAGCACATGGTACTGGCGCACCGGCCCGACGTTGTAGACGCAGTAGAGCTCGTGGAAGCCGCCGCTCGCGTTGTAGCCGACGTGCGGCGCGTCGCAGAACGACAGCGGCAGTTCGGCGAGCGCGGTGATGCCCTTGAACAGCTCGGGGATGATCTTGCGCAGCGCGTCGAAGGCCGGGTCGCCGAACGGGCTGTCCGGGCTGTCGAGCAGCGCCTCGGCGCGGTCCATGTCGCCGAGGTTGCCGGTGAGCCGCGCCTTGAGCCAGTCGGCCGGGTCGTCGACCGCGCCGACGACCTCGCGCAGATGAATTGCCGAGAGGTGCGAGAACGGCCCATCGACCGGCCGGATGGTGCGCAGATAACGCCATTCGCCGGTCGTCGAGGCGTTGGGCTCGAAGACGTCCTTGAAACCCTCGGGGACCTCGAACTCCTGGGCCTGGGCGGCACCGCCGGCGAGGCAGATGCCGACAACGGCGGCCGCCAATACGGCGCTCAGGCGGTGCGTGGTACGAAGCTGTGTGCTCATGGAAGACCTGTCCTTGGCCGCGAACGGCCGCTTGGTTGGTCGCGCGATCCGGCCCCCCTCGCCAACTCGTTCACCATTGAACGCCCTATCATGCCACAGGGAACGGCACCCTGATCAACGAAAATCCGACGACCGGGGTGGTTCCGGGCTACGCTGCCGGCCTACATCGCGTCCACCGCCCAGGCCAACCATGAGCAGCGACGAGCGGCCGAACGCCGACGACACCGACCGCCAGGCGACGTTTCAGGAGGCCCAGCGGCACCACCTTGCCGGGCGATGGGACGCCGCGGCGCGCCTTTACGGCGATATTCTCGCGACATCGCCAGGCAACCCCGAAGTCCTGCAACTGCTCGGCGTCGTCGAGCTGCAGCGCGGCAACGCCGAGGTCGGCGTACGCCTGATCGAACAGGCCATCGCCCAGGTGCCGGACCACGCCGACGCGCATTTCAACCTGGGCGTCGCGCATCGCCAACGGGACGGCCACGCCAAGGCCGCCGACGCCTATCGCCGGGCGATCGCGGCGCGGCCCGAATTCGCCGAGGCGCACGGCGAACTGGCGCTGGTGCTGCACGCCCAAGGCCGGCTCGACGAGGCCGAGGCCGCCGCGCGGCGCGCCATCGCGCTCGATCTGGGCCTTGCGCTGGCGCACAACGCCTTGGGCATCGTGCTGCGCGACCAGGGCGCGGGCGAAGCGGCGATGGCTTCGTTTCGCGTGTCCCTGGCGCACGAGCCCCGCTTCGCCGAGGCGCACAACAACCTGGGCGTCGCGTTGCGCGACCGGGGCGATCACGCCGCCGCCGACGCCTATCGCCAGGCGCTCGCGCTCAAGCCCGATTTCGCCGAGGCCCACAACAATCTGGGCAACGCGCTGCAGGAACTGGGCCAGTCGGAGAAAGCTATCGCCACGCTGCGCGCGGCGCTAGGCGTCTCGCCCGACTATGCGACGGCGCACCACAACTTAGGCATAGCGCTGCTGCTCGTCGGCCAATTCGAAGAGGGCTGGGACGAATATGAATGGCGCTGGCGGGTCGAGAGCTTCGCCGCCGACCGCGCGCGCTTCCGCCAGCCCGTCTGGTCGGGCGCGCCGCTCGATGGCGAGACGGTGCTGGTCCACTCAGAGCAGGGCCTGGGCGACACGCTGCAGTTCATCCGCTATGTGCCGCACGTCGCCGCCGCCGGCGGCCGGGTCGTCGTCGAGTGCGAGCGCGGGCTCGCCCGGCTGCTTGCCGCGGTCGACGGCGTCGAGCGGATCGTCCTGAAGGGCACACCGCTGCCCAAACACGCGCTGCGTATGCCGTTGCTGAGCCTGCCCCGCATCGCCGGCACGACGCTCGCCAGCATGCCCGCCGAGGTGCCCTATCTCGCGGCGCCCGAAGGCGCGCGAAGACCGCTGCTCGCGCCCGCCGACGGCCGGCGGCGCGTCGGCATCGTCTGGGCCGGCAACCCGAAGCACGGCAAGGACCGCGCCCGCTCCTGCCCGCTCGGCCATTTCGCGGCGCTCGCCAGACGCGACGACATCGCGCTCTACAGCCTTCAGGTCGGCGCGCAGGCCGCCGAGCTTGGGTCCCTCGATGCGCCGATCCGCGGACCTCGCGCCGGGGCTGACCGACTTCGCCGACACCGCCGCCGCGCTCGATGCGCTCGACCTGGTGAGCGCCGGCGCAGCCGGTCTGGACGCTGCATCCCGTGGCGCCAGACTGACGCTGGATGCTGGAACGCGACGACAGCCCCTGGTACCCGACCATGCGCCTGTTCCGCCAAGAGCGCCGAGGCGACTGGGCGGGCGTCTTCGCGCGCGTCGAGGCGGCGCTGAACGGCTTGCATCGGAACGGTGTTGTCCGTTAAACGGGACCCGATCACGGGCAACCACGGGCCAAGACCTCAAGATGACCGAGCCGCTTCTGAAAGACATCGCCGAGGACGACATCGCCGCCTATCGGCGCGACGGTGCGTTTTGCCTGCGCGGGCATTTCGACAACCGCTGGCTGGCCAGGCTCGCAAAGGGGGTCGACGACAACATCGCCCAGCCCGGGCCGGTCGCCACCGAGCACCGGCTCGACGACGGCGCCGGGCGCTTCTTCGAAGACTATTGCAACTGGCGGCGCATCGCCGAGTACCGCGATTTCGTGCTGACCTCGCCGGCCGCGCGCATCGCCGCGGCGTTCATGGGCTCGGAGACCGTGCAGATATTCCACGAGCACGTTCTGGTCAAGGAGCCGGGCACGACCAAGAAGACGCCGTGGCACCACGACATGCCGTACTACTGCGTTCAGGGCAGCCAGGTCATCAGCCTGTGGATGCCGCTCGATCCGGTGCCGCGCGCCGTGTGCCCGGAATTCGTCGCCGGCTCGCACCTCTGGGGCAAGCTCTTCTATCCGCGCAAGTTCGACGACGGCGCCGACTACGACTACGCGGGCGGCGGTTTCGAGACGATGCCCGACATCGACGCCAACCGCGGCGACTACAAAATCCTGTCGTGGGGCCTCGAGCCCGGCGACGCCATCCTGTTCCACTATTTGACGGTGCACGGCGCGCCGGGCAATCCGGGCGCCGGTCGCCGGCGCGCCTTCTCGAGCCGCTGGCTGGGCGACGACGCGCGCTTCGCCGAGCGGCCGGGGACCACCTCGCCGCCCTTCCCCGGCATCGGCCAGGCCGACGGCGAGCGTCTGCGCGAGGATTGGTTCCCGACCGTCTTGAGGCGCGCGGAAGGCTAAACTACCGAGGAGTGGCCCGCGCTACTTCGGCGGCTTCTTGCCCTTGTTGCCGCCATTGCCGCCGCCACCATTGCCGCCGCCGCCGTCGCCGCTACCACCACCGCCCTTGCTGGCGGTGGTGCCCTCGGCGGTGTTGCTGCGCGCTACGTTGCCGGCGCCGTCGACCGCGTCGACAACGTAGCTGTACGTCGTGCCGCTGGCCAGGCCAGTATGGTTGTAGCTCATCGAGGTCGTCGTCGCGAGCAACGTGCCGCCGCTGTACATCGCGTAGTGGTCGAGGCCGACGCCAGCGTCCTGCGACGCGGTCCAGCTCAGAGAGGCGCGGTTCTTGCGTGTCAGCACGGCGCTCAGCACCGGCGCATCGGGCGGGCTGCCGTCGACCATGTAGCTGGCCAGCGACGTCGTGCTGTCGGCCGCGTCGTAGGCCTCGGCCGAGACGCCGTAGGTGCCGTCCTGCGCACCGTTGGCGTTCACCGTGAAGCTCAGCGTGACGGCCGCGCCGGGCGCCAGCGCGCCCGTGTTGTCCATCGAGGGACCGGACAACAGCGGGACATCGGCGTCCATGGCGACTTCGAAGGCGCGGGCGTCGCACACCGAGGTGTCGCGGTTGGTGACCGTGACGTTGAAGTCGTCCGAGCCGTCCGGCGCCGAGGCCGCGATGGCCGGGCTGATGTTGATCGACGGCGCCGCGGTCAGGCATTCGACGTTGAAGTCGACGCGCACGTCGACCGTGCCGTCACCGTTATCGGCGAGCTGGGTGATGGTGATCTCGTTCGCCGCGTCGACGAACTCGAGCGTCGCGCCGCTGCCCGAGCCGTCGTCGTAGAGCGAGCGGATGAACAGCGTGCGGTTATAGCCCGAGCCGCGGTAGCGGTGGATGTTGACGCCGCGCGTATAGGTGCTCGACAGGCTGCCGTAGCTGCCGACCGGTTCGCGCACCGAAAGATAGTAGTAATCGCTCGAATCGGGTTTGGCGATGCGCAGCGCGCGCGGCCCTGCGGCCAGTCCGAAATCCTCTTCCACCGGATAGAGCGTGAAATCGCCGGTCGCCGAGACGTCGACGATGGTGTTGTCGGTCGCGTCGAACCAGTTCATCTGCTGGGTGTGCGGCGCGTTGAAGACGTGCCAGGCGCGCGACAGGCCCATCGGGTCCGAATAGTCGCCGTATTCCGAATCGACCGTGCCGTCGTTGCCGGGATCGGTCGAGGCATGCGCCATGCTGAGGTTGTGGCCGAGCTCGTGGGCGTAGACCATGCCCGACTCGCCCTCGGCGAGCCACGACCGGCAGAAGCCCGATTTGTATGAGTCGTTGCGGTTGCAGCCGACGTTGGCGACGCCGGCCCAGGTGCAGGCCTGGTCGTTGTAGCGCGGCACGACATAGACGCGATGGTCGTAGAGCGAGAGGTCGATATTCGCCGCGTCGGCCGCGGCATCGGCCTTGTAGGCCCAGTCATAGTAGTCGCAGACGTTGCTCGGCGCGTCGATCTGGAATGGCCCGAAGACGTCGGCTGCGCCGTCGCCGTCGGTGTCGGGGACGAAAGTCATCTGGCCGTAGGAGCTGGTCTGGTAGAGCTGATCGACGTTCTGCGAGCCGGTGTACATCTGGCCGGTGATCGACGCGATGGTGTAGCGCGCCGAGGCGAAGGCGTCGGTCAGGTCGATCATCAAAACCAGCGCGCGGCGCTCGGTCAGCGCCGCCGCGTCGGCGCCCGCGTCGGCCTCGGTCGAGGCCCCGCCCATCGCCGCGATCGTCTCGTGCACCTCGATGGCGCGGCCGCGCGCGTTGCCGCGCACCGTCAGCACGTCGCCCGAGAGCAGCCCCTTGGGCGCCGCGCGGGCGAACGTGAGATCGAACTGTTTGCCGCTCGCCGCGTCATGCAGGACATAGCGGTACGACGATCGGCCGCGCGCATAGTCGTCGATGTGCAGCACGTCGACCTCGCCGGTGACCTCGATCGGCGCGCCGGACCCGGCCTCCTGTGCAGCGGCCCGGTCGATCGCGAGGCCGAACGCGAGGACGGCGGACATCGCCGCGGCGACGCCCCACCGGACGAGCCGTGCCGGATCGGTCAGCCTGGCGGTCTTGCCGGGGGTCTCTTGCCGGGAAGCGGAATCGCTCTTGCCAGTCGGTTTGGTCATAATACCCACCTCTTGAAATTGCCTTCGAGCCGGTGCGCCGCCCGCCCACAACAGGTAGCCTCCACCCATATAATTCAACGTTAGTCTACGTCGAATGTTGCCGCGCGCGCAGTGATTGTCATCACCCGATCGGGTGATGACTCGGGAAAGAGGTTGCCATCGCGGCGGCGTGGCTCAAGAATCGGACCGACAGCGCGACTGCGCGAACGGGAGGCGACGATGGAGCTGCCGAGCCATTACGATCCGGCCAACGCGGCCGACTGGGCCTACGGCCCCGACCAACGGGCCCTCTTCGAGGCCGCGCGCGCCTGGCGCGCCGAGCACGGCATCGCGCCGGCGGCCGACGACCGCGTGACGGTCGAGCTCGTCGTCATCGACGCGCAGCGCGACTTCTGCTTTCCGCAAGGCAGCCTCTACGTCGGCGGACGCAGTGGCAGCGGCGCGCTCGACGACAACGACCGCATGGCCCGGCTGATCTACCGCAACCTCGGGCGCATTACCTCGATCACGCCGACCATGGACACGCATTATCCATTGCAGATCTTCTTCGCCTCGTTCTGGCTCGACCGCGACGACCGGCCGGCCCAGCCACACACGACCATCGCGCTCGACGACGTGCAGTCGGGCGCCTGGCGGCCGCATCCCGACCTGGTCGACAGCTTGAGCCTGCCCGACGACGACTGGCTTCTCAAGCAGTGCCAGCACTACTGCGCCGAGCTCGAGCGTGCCGGCAAGTACCAGCTCTACATCTGGCCCGAGCATTGCCTGCTGGGCAGCGCCGGCCACATGCTGGCCGGCGTGGTGCACGAGGCGCGGCTGTTCCACGCCTACGCGCGCGCGGCCGAAGACCGCGTCGAGATCAAGGGCGACCACCCGCTGACCGAGAACTATTCGGTGTTCAACCCGGAAGTCCTGACGCGCTGGGACGGCCAGGGGAACCTAGCCGAGAAGCGCACTGACTTCCTCGACAAGCTGTTGGCGCGCGACGCCATCGTCTTCGTCGGCGAGGCCGGCTCGCACTGCGTCAAGTCGTCGATCGACGACTTCCTCGACGAGATCCGCGCGCGCGACGAGCGCCTGGCCGCGAAGTGCTACGTCGTCACCGATTGCACTTCCGCCGTCACCGTGCCCGACGGCGCGGGTGGCTTCGTCGCCGACTTCACGCCGTTCATGGAGGAAGCGTTCGAACGCTACGCCGCCGCCGGCATGCACCTGGTCACGTCGGAGGTCGACATGCGCGACTGGCCGGGCATGCCGGCTTGAGCGCCGGGATGTCGCCCGGATGAAGAGCCTGTGGCGCGACGCCGATGCCGAGGCGATGGTCGCCCGCTATGCCGACGACGGCGTCGGCCGCGACGTGGCGCTGCGCGTCTACACGACGCGGCTGCTGGGCGGCGAGCCCCGGCTGGTGCTGCACGGCGGCGGCAACACCTCGGTCAAGACGCGCCTCCCCGACCCGATGGGCGGCGAGGCCGAAGTCATGTGCGTCAAGGGCTCGGGCTGGGACATGGCGTCGATCGAGCCGGCCGGCCTGCCCGCCGTACGCCTGGCGCCGTTGCGTGAACTGCGCGCGTTCGAGACGCTCTCCGACGAGGAGATGGTCAACCTGCAGCGCCTCAATCTGCTCGACTCGGGCGCGCCCAACCCGTCCGTCGAGACGCTGCTGCACGCCTTCCTGCCACACAAGTTCGTCGACCACAGCCACGCCACCGCCGTGCTCGCGATTACCGACCAGGCCGACGGCGTCGAGCGCTGCGCCGCGCTCTACGGCGAACGCATGGCACTGGTGCCCTACATCATGCCCGGCTTTCCGCTCGCCAAGGCGGTCGCCGACATCCACGACGCCCGACCCGGTATCGAGGGGCTGGTGCTGCTCAAGCACGGCGTCTTTACCATGGGCGAGAGCGCCCAAGAGGCCTATGAGCGAATGATCGAACAGGTCAGTCGGGCGGAGGACTACATCAAGCGCAACCGCACCGCCAAACCGGTGCCGGCCGCCCTGCCCGAGCGCCTGTTGCCGGCCGCCGAGGTCGCGCCGGTTCTGCGCGGGCTGACCGCGCTGGCGCTCGATGAAGCCGAGGGCGAGTACCGCAAGTTCGTCTTCGCGTTGCGCGACGGCGAGAGGGTGCGCGCTTACGTCGATGGCGCCGAGCTGCACCGCTATGCGCAGGTCGGCGTGGTCACGCCCGACCACGCCATCCGCACCAAACACATGCCCTTGATCGTGCCGCCGGCCGACGCCGACATGGCGGACGCCTTCCGCGACGGCGCCAAGGCGGCGATCGACAACTACGTCGCTGCTTACCAGGCCTATTTCGAGCGCAATAATGCGACGGCCGCGTCGCCCAAGACCGCGCTCGACGCGATGCCGCGCGTGGTTCTGGTGCCGGGACTGGGCCTGTTCGGATTGGGGGCTTCAGCCCGAGCGGCCACGGTCGCCGCCGACGTCGCCGAGAACGCCATCGAGGTGATCGGCCAAGCCGAGGCGATCGGCCGCTTCGAATCGATCTCGGAGGCCGAGATGTTCGCGGTCGAGTACTGGTCGCTCGAGCAGGCCAAGCTGGGCACGGCCGCCGAGCCGCCGCTGGCGCGCCAGATCGTCGTGGTCACCGGCGGCGCATCCGGCATCGGCGCGGCGACCGCCGCGGCCTTCGCGGCCGAGGGCGCCGAAGTCGCGGTACTCGACCGCGACGCCGAGGGCGCCGAGGCGACGGCGAAGCGCTTTGGCGGTCTGGCACTCGCCTGCGACGTTACCGACGCGCGCCAGGTCGACGCCGCGTTCGACGTTATTTGCGAAACCTACGGCGGCGTCGACATCGTCGTGTCCAACGCCGGCGCGGCGTGGCAGGGGCGCATCGGCGAGGTCGACGACGCGGTGTTGCGCGCAAGCTTCGAGCTCAACTTCTTCGCCCACCAGAGCGTCGCCAAGGCCGCCGTGCGCGTCATGCGCGTCCAGGGCACCGGCGGCGTGCTGCTGTTCAACGCGTCGAAGCAGGCGCTCAACCCGGGTCCCGACTTCGGCCCCTACGGATTGCCCAAGGCGGCGACACTGGCGCTCGCCCGGCAATACGCCATCGACTACGGCTCGTGCGGCATCCGCGCAAACGCGGTCAACGCCGACCGCGTGCGCACCGGGCTCTACGCCGACGGCGTGCTCGAGCAACGCGCCGCGGCGCGCGGCCTCTCGGTCGCCGATTACCTGGCCGGCGCCAACTTGCTGAAGCGCGAGGTCACGGTCGCCGACGTCGCCGCCGCCTTCGTCTCGCTCGCCAAGGCACGCAAGACGACCGGCGCGGTGCACACCGTCGACGGCGGCAACATCGCCGCCGCGCCGCGCTGAGCGACTTTTCCGGCACCCGCGAACCGGCTAGGATAGCGCCATGGCCGGACACCACCACGATCAGCCCGAAGCGGACGTCGTCCTGCGTGTCAAGGCGATCGAGCAGCTTTTTACCGAGAAGGGGCTGGTCGACCCGGCGGCGCTCGACGCGCTGGTCGATCTCTACGAGAACCGCATCGGGCCGCGAAACGGCGCGCGCGTCGTCGCCCGCGCCTGGACCGATGCCGACTACAAGGCGCGGCTGATGGCGGACGCGAGCGCTGCGATCGTCGAGTGCGGCTATTCGGGCATTCAGGGCGAGGACATGGTGGTCGTCGAGAACACTCGCCAAACCCACAACGTCGTCGTCTGCACGCTGTGCTCGTGCTACCCCTGGCCGGTGCTGGGGTTGCCGCCGGTCTGGTACAAGTCCGCCGCCTACCGCGCCCGCGTGGTGCGCGAACCGCGCGGCGTCTTGCGCGAGTTCGGCCTCGCGATCGGCGACGACGTCGAGGTCCGGGTCTGGGATTCGAGCGCCGAGGTGCGCTATCTGGTGCTGCCGATGCGGCCCGACGGCACCGAGGGGCTGAGCGAGGATGCGCTCGCTGACATCGTCACGCGCGACGGCATGATCGGCGTCGCGGCGGTCTGACATGGACGGCATCCACGATTTGGGCGGCATGCACGGTTTCGGCGCGATCAGCCGCGCGGTCGACGAGCCGGTCTTCCACGCCGAATGGGAGCGCCGCGTCTTCGCCCTCGACCTGCTGGTCGAGGCCTTCGTCGAGGGCGCCAACATCGACGCCTTCCGCCACGCGATCGAGCGGCTCGAGCCGGCGACCTATCTCGGCGTGAGCTATTACGAGAAATGGGCGCACGCGCTCGAGACGCTGCTCGTCGACGCCGGCGTGGTGACGCTCGAAGAAATCGCCGAACGCGTCGCCGCGCTCGAGGAAGGCGGCGGCTGATGGACGCGCTTCCCGCCGCCGCGGTCAAGGCGATCGTCATGGAGGGCGGCAGCGCCAGGCGTGATGTCGCCGACGCCGCGGCGCGCTTCAAGCCGGGCGACGCCGTGGTCGCGCGCAACATCCACCCAGCGGGTCACACGCGGCTGCCGCGCTACGCGCGCGGCAAGCGGGGATTTGGTGCGCCAGGCGAACTGGCAGAAGGTAGGGGGTGCAAGTCCCCCGGAACGAAGGAGTAACCGAACCACGTTTCTCCGCGAGCCGTGCGTTGGCTCCCGTGAGGGGGCAGGCGAAGCGTCGGTAGCGGCATGGATGGGCAGGGCTATTGAGCACCGTAAAAGCGATGGTCCGGGGTGCCGAGGCTTTCAGATCGGTCGAAGGCAATATCGCAGGCGTCGTTTTGGTGAGATGTCGGCGAGCCCCGCGGTGTCAGAGAACCCATGCACGTTCGCACGCCTTCTGTTGGGACCCTGGGAGGTCTTCAAACTGCCCCGGTTGTCGTAAAGGGGCCGCGTAGGGAATGGAGAAAACCGAAGCCTATGATGAACGGTTTGAAGAAGTCGGATGAGGCCGTACGACCTGTGAGGGCGGCGAACAAGGGAGCGCGAGCTTCTGCGGAGTCGCCGGAGGAAAGGGCCTCAACCAAGGGGAAGCCGGATTGCCAAAGCACGCGCCGAACCCAGTGTCGGGTAAGCGTGCCACAGGCGGCGGCCCGGATACGGAAAGCTGCAGAGAGAAACCCGAAGGAACGTCTCACTGCGCTCTTCCACCACATTACGCCGGACGCGCTCGGTGCGGCCTACTTCGCATTGAAGAAGGACGCAGCAGCCGGTGTCGACGGCGTTACGTGGGACATGTACGGCGAGGGTCTGGATGAGCGCCTGCTCGACCTGCACCGGCGCCTGCACAGAGGGGGAGCGTACCGGGCGCCGCCGGTTCGGCGGGTAGAGATACCCAAGCCGGACGGGGGGACACGACCGCTCGGGATCGCGGCGCTGGAGGACAAGGTCGTCCAGAAGGCGGTTGTGGATGTGATCCTGACACCGATCTACGAGGTGGTGTTTCTTGGCTTCAGCTACGGGTTCCGACCGGGGCGGGGGGCGCACGATGCGCTCGATGCCCTGGCCTTCGGGATAGAACGGCGCAAGGTCAGCTGGATAGTCGATGCAGACCTCCGGGCGTACTTCGACACGATCCCGCGGGATTGGTTGATCACGTTCCTAGAGCACCGCATCGGAGACAGGCGGGTCATCCGTCTGATCCGGAAATGGCTGAACGCCGGCGTCATAGAGAGTGGGTCATGGGCAGATACGGGTATGGGCACGCCGCAGGGGGCAATAGTCTCCCCCGTCTTGGCGAACGTGTTCCTGCATTACGTGCTCGACTTGTGGTTCCACAAGAAATGGCGCCCGAACGTCCCGGATGGCGAAGCGATCATCGTCCGTTACGCTGACGATATCGTTGTCGGGTTCCAACACAAGCGGGATGCGGAGCGGTACCTCCGCGACGTTCGGGAGAGGCTGGCCCGGTTCGGTCTCAGCCTCCACCAGGACAAGACCCGCCTCGTGGAGTTTGGCCGGTTCGCGGATTTGAACCGGCGCCAGCGCGGGGTGGGCAAGCCGGAGACATTCGACTTTCTGGGCCTCACGCACTATTGCACGACGACCCTGAGAGGACGCTTTCGGCTTGGTCGCAAACCGGTTGCCAAACGGGTCAACAGGACCCTGGCGCGCATCGACGAGGTGCTTCGCAAGCGCTGGCACCACGACATCTGGGAAGTTGGTAGGTGGCTGGGGCGAGTCTGCAATGGCTGGCTCAACTACTTTGCCGTCCCAGGGTCAGGCCGGTCCATCCGTGCGTTCCTCCGCAGGCTGCAACGCCGGTGGATGCGGGCGCTACGCCGCCGGTCCCAGCGAGCCCGATTTAGTTGGAAGCGACTGGAGCGCATGACCGAAATCCTGTGGCCACGCGCCTCCATCCGCCACCCATGGCCGGACCAGCGGTTTGCCGTCAAGCACCCGAGGTAGGAGCCGGATGGTTCAACGACCACGTCCGGATCTGCGCGGGGGGTGCGCAGCAATGCGCATTCCTACCGTAACTCGACCGGGTCCACGGCGTCTTCGTCTTCCCCGACACCAACGCCATGGGCGGCGGAGAGCAGCCGCACACGCTTTATTCGGTGTGTTTCACGGGCGAGGTGCTGTGGGGCGCCGACGGGCACGCGCGCGACCGCTGCTACATCGACCTCTGGGACCGCTACCTCGACCCGGCATGAGCGCCGCGCCGCCGACCACCGGCGACACCCCCGTCTTCGCCGAACCTTGGCAGGCGCGCGCCTTCGCGGTCGTCGTCAAGCTCTGTCAGGACGGCCACGCCGAGTGGGACGTATTCCAGCGCCGCCTGATCGCCGAGATCGGCGCGGCCGACGCGGCGGGCGACGACACGACCGGTTACTACGAGCACTGGCTGGCCGCCTGCGAGCGGCTGCTCGTCGAGCGCGGCCTGGCGGCGCCCGGCGACCTCGCCCGGCGCAAGGCCGCCGTCGCCGCCAGCCGTCCGCCGCCGACCCGCGCCGTCGCCAACCCGGTCGTCATCGACCCCGCGCGGCGCTAGATTATTGTGCAACCGACCGGAGTGGATCGGCATCTACCAGCCTGCGACCGCAGGCCGCCGACCGTTCGGCGAGAGCAAGCGCGGCGATTGAGCGCAGGTCAGCAAAGCTGACCGTACAAAAAGCTCACGCCTCGGTCATGAAGTCCTTGAACTGTTCGGCCAGCGCGGCGGCCGAGGCGGCGATCAGGCGTTCGCCGTGCTCGGGGCGGGCGAGCGAGGAATCGGCGCCCATACGGCCGTCTGGATAGCGCCGGCGAAAGTCTTGCGCGCCGTAGATTGGCCCGTCGGGCGGCAGCTTGGGGTCGAGCTCGGCCTGCTTGATCGAGCCGGGGTAGGCGAACTGCGTGACCGAGACCTCGGACGGCGTCGCGTGGCTGCCCTCGGCGCCGGCGTAGAGTTCCCTCGAAATCGCCTGGACTTCCCTGTTGGCCCACCAGTTGACCAGCCGACAGCGCACGCTGGGCGCGTTGGCGCCTGCGCGTTCGCCGAGCACGGCGTAGGTCTCGAAGAAGGCGGCGTTGATCGTCGCGATGTTGCCGCCGTGGCCGTTGAAGAACAGCACGCGCTCGAAACCGTGGCGCGCCAGCGAGACGACGTAATCCGAAATGACCGAGATCAGCGTAGTCGGCCGGTAGGTGATGGTGCCGGAGAACGCCATGTGGTGCTCGGCCATGCCGACCGAGATGGTCGGCGCGACAAGCACGTCCTCGGCGTCGCCCATGCGCTGGGCGATGATCTCGGGGCACAGCGCGTCGGTGCCCAGGAGGCCCATCGGCCCGTGCTGTTCGGTCGAGCCGATCGGCACGATGATGCCCTTCGAGCGTTCGAGATAAGCGTCGATCTCCTGCCAGGTACGATGCTGCAACTGCATGTTCCGCGTCCTCCCCGCGTGGCCGATTGAGGCGCAGAGCCTAGCCCGGTTCGCGCGGTGGGGATAGGCGCGTCATGTCTGCCTTGCGCCCGAAAGCAGACATCGGGTTACGGCCAACGGTAAAGCCGCTTTTGACCCGAAGCGGCCCAAAGGTTGGATTGAGGAGCGGCGGCTGGAATCGACCCCCAACGGACTCACGCATGAGCTTCCTTAAAGCGGACATTCGACTCGCTTCGTCGCAGCTTGGAGGCATCCAACACTGACAGCTGAGTCGGCCCCGATTTCCTTGGACACAGAATTGGCTTAATCGAAGTGTCCAAGGAGGACCGGAACATGACCGACAATTTTGAGAACAAAGTTGCTGTTGATGGGCCTGTGGTAAACGAGGGCGAGCTTGGCTCGTCCACGTTTTCCCCGGGCCAGGTTTCGCCGGCAGGCCCGCTGGGACTTGGCCAGCGGTGGACGGTGACGCGCAAGCGTGAGGTTGCCCTGCGGCTTTTGCGTGGCGAGCCGGTGGAACTTTTGTCGCGGCAGTTGGGCGTGGAGATTTTCCGGCTCGAGCAGTGGCGTGAGAAGGCGATCGCCGGGATCGATGCCTCGCTCAAGGAACGCAAGGGCGATCCGGTGAAGGCGGAACTGGACATCGCCATGAAGCGGATCGGGGAGTTGATCATGCAGGTGGAACTGCTGGAGGCCAAGACGGAGACGTCCGGCCCTTTGGGGCGGCGGAGGTCGCGGCGATGAGTGCCGCCACCTCTCCCGGCACGGGTTTGGCCTACGGCCTCCAGCGGGTCTGTGCGGCCTGGGGTTTTGCCCGTTCCTCGTTCTACGCCATGAAATCCCGGCAGCAGGCCACCGCTGAGCGCCCACCAGCAAAGCGCCGGGGACCGAAGCCCTCGATCTCGGACGAGGCTCTGCTGGTGGCCATCGAGGCCGACCTGGAGGCATCCCCCTGGGAGGGCGAGGGACACCGCAAGGTCTGGGCTCGGCTTCGGGTCTGTCGTGGCATCCGTGTTTCCCGCAAGCGGGGGCTCCGGGTGATGCGCGAGAACAACCTGCTCTCGCCCCATCGCTGCCGCCGCCGTGGCGGAAATCCCCATGTCGGTGAGATCATCACCCATGCCCCCAACCTCATGTGGGGCACGGACGGCGTTCGGGTGTTCACGGTGGACGACGGCTGGGGCTGGATATTCACCGCCATCGAGCATTGGAACGCCGAGTGCGTCGGCTGGCATGTGTGCAAGCGAGGCGACCGCTTCGCCGCCCTTCAGCCGATCTCCATGGGGCTTGCGAGGCTGTATGCCTCGACCTCCGCCGGTGCGGCGCGGGGGCTGGCCTTGCGGATGGATCACGGCTCCCAGTATCTGTCGGACCACTTCACCAACCAGATCAAGTTCTGGGGCATCCAGCCGTCCTACGCCTTCGTCGAACAGCCCCAGACCAACGGCGTCGCCGAGAGGTTCAATCGCACGCTCAAGGAACAGATCATCCATGGCCGCATCTACCGCAACATCGCGGAGCTGCGGAACGCCGTCCGCGGGTTCGTCGAACAGTACAATGCCCAGTGGATCGTGGAGAAGAACGGCTACCTGAGCCCCGCTCAAGCTCGTCAGGCGTGGCACACCGCGATGTCACTCAGGCCCGCCGCATGAGACAAACTTGTGTCCAAGGAACCGGGTGCGATACATCTCAAGTTCTTTGTACAGTAGTGTGTGGACGGCGGGCGCCATAGCGTCCACATCGAGTGATGTAGCCAAGTGGAGCCATACACTTTACTCCGGTAACTTTTTGGAAGCGACATCGCTCGAAAAGATGTTAATTTTCAAGAGCAAACGAATTGGACAAGGTAGAGTCCCGATGGGGATGGGGGTATGGGAACTGTCAGTTGAAGATGAAGTGGCATGGGGTCATGGTAGTTTGTTAGGTCACTTTGTTTCAGCGATGTTCTATTTACCTAAGTTTGATCTCAGTATCGCGTATTCCTCCAGCGGAGAAGATGTATCTAAGCAGTCAGCTCCCGGCAGTTACTTGGTGAGAGCGTATCTCGATAGTCGGCCCGGAAACACTCCGCCGTGTCTTGATCCCGCAGATGAGTGATTCGGCGCGTATTTGCATGGCAAGTTGAGTGTCTGCTCTGAAGAGCTACCATCGATGAGGAGCGGCAGGTTATGGCCGATTCCGGTCCGTTCAAAATCGTCGGCTGGATGTCGGATGACTTCTCCTCTTGGCTAAAAGCCGACCAAATAGCTGCACCAGAACGACGGCCGCTTTCAGGCGACAAGCCGACATGCGAGTCCGCTTGGTGCGATCCGGGACGCCCTCCATCGTCCCGCCCGGCCGGATCGCGCCCAGACGATCGCGTGAAGCCCCGACCGAAGGAACATCCAGTCCGGATCGCCGGCGGCCGATCGACGTCATCCCGGACCGGACAGGGGTTGACCTGCTGGCAACGACGCCGCTGTTGTGGTGTGATCGATCGTTGACCAAGATCGACGCGCAACTCTCCGGCGGGCGGTCCATGGAAAACTATCTCAATTCACTGTTGAGCGGGCCGGTGCCCAGGGAATTGTCATTCCCACCCGAGGAATATGCCGCTCGACTGGCGCGGGTGCGCGAAAAGATGGCGGCGAGCGAGATCGATGTGCTGCTCGTGCACAGCGCCGTCGATCTTTGTTACCTGACGGGCTATCAGACTCTGTGGCCGGACGCCTATGCCTGCCTCATCGTGCCGCTAGCCGAGCCGCCTTTCATGCAGGTCGGCGAGATCGAAGCGTCATGCGCGGTGCTGCACGGAGAAATTCAGGATCTTGTGCTGTTTGATTGGGTTGGTGCAGATGCGGTGCCAGGCCAGCTCGCCGAGCTGCTGGCCGACCGGGGGTTTGCACGGAGCCGGATCGGCGTGCAAGCCGGCCGCATCGAAATGGGCAGTCGTGGTCCCCTCGACGCCAAGCTGTTGGACACCTTGCGCGCGAAACTGGACGATGCGCGTTTCGTGGATGCCACGCTGTTGCTGTTCGATGTGCGGGTCACGAAATCACCTGCCGAACTCGAGCGGATGCGCGCGGCAGCAAGAATCACCACGGCCGGAATGCGTGCCGCTGTCGACGCCATCGAGCCGGGAAAAACCGAGAACGACGTCGCCGCCTTGGCCGCCAAGGTCATGATCGAGCGGGGATCAGAGTTCTTCTCGATCGATCCAATCGTCAATGCCGGACACCGTACCGGCTATTTCCACACGACCTTCAAACGCCACCCGATTTCCGCCGGTGATCCGGTACAGCTTGAATTCGGCGGTTGTTTCCACCGCTACACGGCACCCCTGATGCGGACCGTATTGACCGGCCAACCGAGCGACCTTCAGCAACGCATGATCGATACCCAGCTCGCGGCTCTTGAAACGCTCTACGGCGCCGTTCGCGCCGGCCGCAGCACACGAGACGTTGCGCATGAGGTTGATGCTGTGATCGGTTCACTAGATCGCGAAATCTTTCGGTCCGGCCATTTCGGCTATTCGATCGGGCTGGGATTTCCGCCGACCTGGACCGATGGTCCGGCCTACCTCTCCGATACAAGGGATTTGGAACTTGCTGTCGGCATGACATTCCACACGCCATTCGCCTGGCGTATCTCCAAGCAATTCGTAATCGGCACGAGCGAATCCATTGCCGTCGGCGAAACGGGCTGCGAAATCCTCACCAGCGAAGAGCGTGAGGTTGTCGTCAAGTGAACGAGCGTTCGGATGACAAGCCGAAGTACGAGACCGCTTAGTGCTTTCAAGCCACGTCGAATCGGGAGCCGCGACACGCCCAAGCGCGCCGCCCCACTGAATCGCACACCGGAGATATCGTAAATTCCCAGCCAAATGATCGACCAGTCCGGAGACGCGCGCCCATGCTCTATGTCATCTCCTGCACCGACAAGCCGGACCACGGCCATGTGCGGCGGGAAAACCGCCCCGCGCATCTCGATAAGCTAAATGGGTTGTTTGACGCGAGCCTATGCTTCGGGCTTCCGCCCCCAAGCAGCGACGACGGCCATGTCGGCGAACCGGAATGAGGGGTCGTTGAATGCCTGAATTTGCTTCTCGAAGTCGGCCTCCGGAATGCCGGCGCCGCGGAGAAATTCATCATCCTGAAACGACCTGAGCAGCGTTTCCCAATATCTTCCGATGTCGCCACCGCCCTCCCGGACCCAGTTTTTTTCTTCGTGGTCGAAGTCGCTCAATTCCAATCGCTTCACGAGAGCCGGAAGCTTGCGGCCGATCAACGGATCGAGTTGCAGCGAAGCGACATAAAATGCCAATTCCTTGCGAAAAGTCGCGTCGAAGACCGCAGAGAGGGCATGGTCATGATCGACGGCGGCAAAATTGGCGTAGTCGCCATCCTCGACGAGCAGCCAACCGCCGGGCTTGATCGCGGCAACCATTTTCGCGAGAGCGCGTTCGGGGCTGGATACATGCATCAATAGAAAGCGCGCGTGGACGAGGTCGTAGTTGTCGGCCTCGATTTCGTCTTCGAGGATGTCCAGCTGGCGAATTTCTACGTTCGGCAGGTCGAGAGCGCGGAGAAACCGTGTATCCATGTCGGCCGCCACCACGGTACCCTTCGCGCCGACCCGCTCGGCCATCCAACGGGCCACCGAGCCGCCCCCGGCACCAACCTCCAGGCAACGCCAACCTTCAGAAATACCGAGCCGCGTAAGCCACGAAATCGTCGCCGGATCATTGAGGCTTTCCAGGATGTCGAGACGCCCGCGTTCCGGTTCGAACGCGACATCCGCCAGCGCATACCCGTCGCTCGTCATCGGTTTCTCCTGCCTCGATCCAAAAATAGACAACCGGCCTATTCACACCGCCAGCCCTGCCTTGCGAAACGCGACCACGACGTCCTCGGCATCGCCCACGCGTCGCGCGATGACCTCGGGGCATAGCGCGCCTGTGCCGATCAGGCCCATCGGCCCGTGCTGTTCGGTCGAGCCGATCGGCACGACGAGCTATCATCGGGTGACACAACCCATATATCGCGACATGCGCTACCGTTGGCAGCGCTACCGGGACCAACTCGCGCCAGTCGTGTAACCGGCCAGCATGAACCGGTTGGTCAAGCGAACTCCGTTCTGAGAATTCGCGCCGCGGCAACCTCGACCTTCAGCTTCTCGTAAACCTCGTCCATGTCGACCGGGGCTCCGGATCCGGGCGAGAAGCCGCAATCCGGGTTGAGGGTAATCCGCTCGACGGCGATGCGCCGCGTCGCCGCTTTGATCCGCTCGACGACCTCGTCGATGTCATCGACCCTGCCCGGGGTCACATCGACGCAACCGAGGCCGACTTCCAGATCCTCCCGAAGCGCCTCCAAGACACCGAACTCGCCCGCCCCGGGGGTCGTGAACTCCATGGTCAGATGGTGCACCTTCAGCCGGTTAAGCTGGCCTATGATGGGCTCGTAGCCGCCGGTATGGCGGCGCTCTCCGCGCGCCCGGGCGCCGGCGCGCCGGCACAGGTGCAAGGCCAGATGGACGTCCTCGATGCCGTCGATCATCTGGTTGACCATGTCGACGGCGAAGTCGGCCGCCTGGTCGGGGTCCTCGTATTGGGCGCGAACGTCCGGATCGACGAACAGACAAAGATGCGGGTCGTCCACCTGGATGATATCGGCGCCGGCGTCCCGAATCAGTTCGACCTCGCGCCGCAGGATGGGGACGCAAGCCGCGACGAATGCCTCGCGGGTGGGATAGGCCGCCGCCGATTTTTCGGCATCCCACAACCGCTCACCCAAAAGAGCGGGGGCAGGCAGGGTTGCCTTCACCTTGCGATCGGTAATGCCGCGCAGGAAACGGATCTCCTCGGCGATGAAACCGGGGGCCCTGGGCTCCAGGCGGCCGGTCACCACGGTTTGGGTTCGACCGTCGGGAAAGCGGCCGATCTCGAAGCCATGGGCGAGCTCGGCGATCACCCCGATATAGGATGCGCGCCGCCACTCCCCGTCCGTGACCACGTCCAATCCGGCCCGTTCCTGAAGCGCGACAACGTAGCGCACGGCCGCGTCCATGCGCTGCCTCGTGGCTTCGGGATCCGTATCGCCTTGGTCCGCGACGAGGTCGCGCACGAAGTCGGAACGCGGCATCGAGCCGACGACCGAGGCGGGAAAGAGGAGGGTCATTGCGGCGGCCTCCAGAATCGGTTCGCCAGCTCGAGGTCCTGATGTGTGTCGATCTCGCGGTAATGGCCATGGGTATCGACGTGGCTGATGGCGACCCCGTTTTCGATCATCTCGTCGAACAGATGGATCATCATGGCATCCTCGAAGATGCGCCCCTCGCGGAACTCCCGGCCCGAAAAGCGCTCCCGGCAACGGTGATAATGCTCGCGAAGCAACCGCGCCCCGTCGGTCGAGAACTTCGCCACGCCGACGAACTCGCCGTAGGCGTCGGCAGCATCGATGGTCCGGCTCACTTTCCTGACCAGGCCGTCCTTCACGGTCAGCTTCTCGGCGTCGCTGGGCGGATGCTGCGAGCGATACTGGTAGTGCGACACCCAGTCCGTGTCAGTCCCAAGGGCGATGTCCGCCGTCGCGTCGACGAGGTCACGGATTAACTGGGGCGTGTAGAGGATATCGCAGTAGGAGGTGATGAATGACCGGTCCATCAAGTCCTCCGCATACATCAGCGGTAAGCGTTCGTTCAGGCCGTGGAATCAGCGCGGGCGTTTCCATTCGCCCCGGCCGATTTTAGCGATTGAGGGTGCGTTTCCAATCCCGTCGCAGGGGCCGGAGCCAGACATTCTTTTTAGGCTTGTCGGACTGCCTGTCCCGGTCGTAGCGCCCGCGCCCCTGGGTGGTCCCGACGCGGGTCCAGCCGGAGGCCTTGTAAACGGCGCCGGTGTAGCGCGGGGTCTCGACGAAGGTCTCGATGAGCACGGGCGTGGTGTTGTAGCGCTCGGTCCAGTCATCGGGCAGGCGCCGGCGGATGATGGCCAGGATGTGCGAACCCAGGTTGGGGATATTGATCCAGGGCAGGATCAGGAATCTCGGGTTGTCGACCACGAAGGGAAGGTTCTTCTCGCGCAGTCTGCCGTGTCCATCCGATGAAGTTGTCGCGCGGGGCGAGCTTCCACGCGGCGGTGGAGAAGCCGAGCATGGCGAGCGGCCAGCCGTCGCGGTCGTGGACGGCGTAGCGCATCTGGGCGCCGACCAGGGTCTTGTATCCGAGATAGTGGTAGCGGGCGACGAACTCGTTCCAGAGCTTGCTCTCCCGGGTGCCGCGCACGACGGGGCGCAGGTCGAGCGGACGGACCTCGTCGAGGGTCGTCGGGGCCGGGAACAGCGGCGCTTCGGTGTCCGGTCCGAAGACGATCGGCCCGGGCCGGTTCTGCCGTCCCTGCGGCGCCGGCAGGGCGATCAGGCCGTCCCTGTGCATGGCCAGCATGGCGACCCTGGCCATCATGTCCTTGAGGCCGCCGTCGGGCTTGAACCAGCCGATGCGCCGGCAGAACTCCTTCGACAGCATATGGCGGTTCAACGGCGGCGGCCCGGCGATCAGCGCGCGCAGCAGCGCCATTTCCCCGGCGGTGAAGTCGCGGCCGTAATAACGGCACTCGATCGCGCCGGTCACGCCGGCGCCATGAGTTCGCGCCTGCGCTCCTCGCTCATCGACCATGGCAGCCACGGCGACAGGTCGTCCGGTGGTTTGCGATCGTTCTCCGCGCACGCTGCGAGCCACGTGTCCAGCCAGCTCAGGATGTCGATGCCATTCATCGAGAGCGTGCCCACCACCGAGTACATGATCGCCGTGAACCTGGCGCCGTCCTCGCTGTCGGAACCGAACGACAGCCGTCGCCCTATGGCCGGACCTCGTAACAATCTTTCGGCGCGATTGTTATCCAGAGGCACCTGCGGGCGGTCGACGAACACGCTCAGCCCTTCGCGATGATTCAGCAGCGAGCGCAGCGCCCTGCCCTGGCGCGCCTGGTCCGGCAGGCCGACCAACTCCCGGGCGGCCTCCGCGAACAGGCCGTCGAGCGCCGCCTTCAACGCGCCCTGCGCCGCGTCGAACGCTGGCGTCTGGCGCTTGATCACGGGGTCGTAATGAGCCAACCTCGCCTCGTTCAGGCGGTAGATCGACGCGATCCGCTCGATCCATCCCTGGCACCAGTCCGTCAGTCTCACCTGGCCGGCCGCGCACTCGACAAAATCGCGGCGCATATGGGACCAACAGAATGCAAGGGTCACTTTGCCCTCGCGAAGGCGAGCGAGTCGCTTGTAGGCGCTATAGCGATCGCAGACGATGACCGTGTCGAGGAGAGCGTCGCCGAACAGCTTCTGCGCCGCCTCGGCGCTGCGCGAGGGGTCGATATGGAAAGAGACCGCGTCATTGCTGACCGAGACCCACAGCCAGGCGCGGCTCGAGCGGTCTTCCCCGCGAAGTTCCTGGACGCGCCAGCTGGTCTCGTCGGCATGGCGCAGCGCCGCCTTGTTCTGGTGCGCAAGGATCGCCTCGGCCAGCGGCTCGAGCAGCGGCACGAACCGCTTCAGGCTGTCGGCCAGCGTCCCCGGCGAGACCGTCAGCCCTTGGGCGGACATCCACGCGGCAACGCGGTGCACGGGGCGGAAGCAGGCACAGTGCTCGAACAGGAAGCGTGCCCAGAAGCTGGTCCCGTAGAGCGTCCTGGGGAACAGCCGCGGCACCGGGGGCGCCGACACTTCCATGGGCGACGACGCGCACTCGCAGGTCCGGCGCCAGCGCGGACGGCGGATCACGCGCTTGTAGGCCTTGACCTCGATCTCGACGAGGGTGGATTCCTCGGCGCCGTTCGGCGCATAGGGCTGCCCGCACCGGCCGCAGACGCACGCATCCGGCGGCGGGTTGTGCTCTTCGGTGCGCTCATCGAGCCCGGGCCGCTGGGTGCGGCCGTGGCCGGGCGCGCCGCGCTGCTGGCCGCGCTTGTGTTCCGAGCCCGGCTTGTCCTGCTGCTCGCTCTTGCGGCCGTAGAGCGCCCTCGACAGCACCGCCCCGGTCGCACGAAGCCTCTCAAGCTGGACTTCCAGCGTCTCGATCCGGTTCCGCGACGTCTTCGCGCCCTTGCGCAGGCGGGCGTTCTCCCGGGACAGCGACTTGATCGTAGCCTTCTGGCGCCGCGACCTTCGCAGAGCCCTGCGGAGATCGGCGTCTGCAACGGACAGCGACTTCGACAACGTCTTCCTGACCGCTCGAAGCCCGGCAAGCTCGGCCTCGAGTGCCTTCCTGATCGCGCGAAGCTTGGCAGGCTGAACCTCCAGCGCCGCTTTCCGGGTCTCCAACTTCCGCATGGTCCTGCGCAGACGGCCGTTGTCCTTGCGCAGCGCCTCGATCGTCGTCTTCTGGCGCCGCGATCGCCTCAACGCCGCGCGCAGTTGAGCAGCCTCGTCGGACGGCAGCTTCGACAGCGTCGCCCCGGCCGCCCGAAGCTTGGCGAGCCGGGCCTTCAACTTCTCCTTACCGGCTTTGGACACCTCCAGGGCATGGCGCAGCCAGAAAACCTCGTCGGACAGCGACCGGGCGCGGGCCTCGGCGTCGCCCAGTATCCTCACCTCCCGGTGGAGCCGAAGGGACTCGCTGGACAGCTTCTTCGCGGTCTCCCTGATGCGCTCCGTCCTCTCCTTCTCCTGGTCGAGGCGCGTGTTCAGCCGGGCGTTCTCCTTGTCCCGCCGGACCACCTCCTTGTCGAGCCGGCGGAGTTCCGTGCGAAGCGACCTGACGGTCTCCTTCTGGTCCGGGGAAGGCTCCAGGACGGTGCGCCGCCGGGGCGGAGCAGGCCACGGCCCGGTCGCGCCCTCACGGGCCTTCGATGCCGCCAGGGCCTTGCGCAGCCGGGCGTTCTCCTTGCGCAGCGCCCCGGCCGTATCGAAGGCCGACGCGATGCCGGCTTCAGAAAGGAGCGTCTCCAGGCGCGCCACTTCCGCCTGCAAGGACGGCACGTCCCTTGCCGTGCGGCGGGCTTCCTTCGTCTCTTCGACGGCCTCACTCAGCCTGCGCCGGCAGGCCTTGAACCGAGACTTCCACGAACCGCCATCGCTGCGGGCGGCCACTTCCGCCCAGCGCAGCTCTTCCGCGCGCGCTTCGGCCGCGTCCGCCCGCGCCCGTTCCCGCTCACACTGTGACCGCCAGTCGCGCGGCGCGTGCTCCGGCGCCGACACGGGGGACAACCGGACCCCGCCATTACCCTCGACCAGCGTCAGGTTGGTGCCAAAATCCTCGTCCAGAACCACCATGCGCACGACGATAGCGCATGGCAAATCGCGTTACCAGCAGAAAGACAGCACCTTGTGGGGCCTCGCCTCAACGTGGGAGATGCGCTTGACGGGACCCATTCCACGGCCTGAACGAACGCTTACCATCAGCGAGACCAGGATATTGTTGTTCGCCCAATCCCCGTTGCGGCGAAAGGTGAATTGGGGATAGGTCTCGCGCACCACGTGCCCGTTGAAACCCTCGATGAAGCAGACGTCGTCGATCCCGGCGCCGGCGAAGGCCTCGAGGATCCAGTCCAGAATACGCTTGCCTTGAATTTCGGTGAAGCTCTTATGCGAGTCGTCGGTGAGCGGGCGGAGACGTTGGCCGCGGCCGGCGCCTATGATGATGGCCCGCATTCTCGGCTATCCGTTTGCCTCGGCTTTTTGCACGATGCGCAGTCTAAATGTCGATAGGAACATTGTCACGGCTGGAGTCCGGCTACCGGCCGCGCTGTAACCCATCCCCCTAACGAAGGTGGAGATGTCCCGGTCGATGTTGAAAAGTTGAGGTAGGTGTCGCTCTCCTGGAGCCGTTAGGCTCCGGGTGCTGCAAACCCAAGAGGGAGAACGACACCATGGGAAAGAATATCCGTAGTTCCAGTAGCCCGCAAGCCCTTGCCACCTCGTTTCCTATGCCGCCGCTGGCAGACGCGATGGACGCAGTCCGTCTCAGCGTGGATCGGTTCTGTCTCCTGGCCGGGGTCGAGGCCTTGGCCGAGATGATGGAGGAGGACGCCACGACCGTGTGCGGGGCCCGACATCGTCGCCATGGGAACCGTCGGGGTTATCGCTGGGGCCATACGCAGAGCGAGATCGGCTACCACGGCGGCCGCGTGAAAGTGCAGCGGCCACGGGTTCGCGACCATGCTGGCAAGGAGGTGGGTTTGGAGAGCTGGCAGGTGCTGCGCGACGGCAACCTGTTGCTCGAGTGGGCGCTCAACCTGATGGTCCTGAACGTGTCGACCCGCAAGTACCACCGCGCGGTCCGTCTGCCCGAGGGCGACCTGGCGAAAGCGCGTGGCGACGGCACCTCGAAGTCGGCCGTTTCCCGGCGCTTTGTGGCGCTGTCGCGCAAGAAGATGAAGGCCTGGCTCGCCTCGGACCTCTCGGAGCTCGACCTGCTGGTCATCCAGATCGACGGTCTGCATGTCGGCGACCATGTCTTGGTGGCGGCGATCGGCGTCGATGGCAACGGCGACAAGCATGTCCTGGCCGTGGTCGAGGGGGCGACGGAGAACACTGTCGTCGTCCAGGCCTTGCTCGACAATCTCCTCGCCAGGGGGCTCGATCCGACGCTGCCCCGGCTGTTCATCGTCGATGGCGCGAAGGCGCTCAGCAAAGCGATCCGCAACACCTTCGGTGTGGCCGCCGCCATCCAGCGCTGCCAGGTCCACAAGGGCCGTAACATCATCGAGCGCCTGCCCCTGCATTTGCATGCGAGCGTCAAGAAGGCGCTCCGTCAGGCCTGGGACCAGGACGACGCAGACAAGGCCGAACGGCTGCTGCGCAACCTGGCCCGGCGTCTGGAGCATGAGGAACCGGGCGTCTCGGGCAGCATCCTGGAGGGGCTGGACGAGATCCTCACCGTCATCCGCCTCGGCCTGCCGCACGAACTCCGGCGCTCGCTTGCCTGCACCAACATCATCGAGAACGCGCTCGGCACGGTGCGTCAGGTCACCCGCAACGTCAAACGCTGGAGGAACGCCGAGATGGCGCTCAGATGGACCGCCGCCGGCTTGCTGGAGGCCCAGAAGACCTTCCGTCGCCTCAAGGCCTATCGTCAGCTGCCCATACTCCGAAACGCTCTCCAGGAGCACTTGAGAAAGGCTCACGCCGACAGTGCCATTGAAACCATCATGAAGGCAGCATAGCCTCATCAACCAGCGATGTCTGCCCCACGAATTTCAACAGCGATAGGGACATCGCCACGAAGGTGGCAAACTCACCACGCGTCACCGCTTAATTTTCGAGCGCGATCGATGCAGCGCAACGTCAAACGGTTACGATGCGTGGCACTTCGAAGGCAGACCGACCTGAGATAATTGAATTCGGCTGGCGCCAGCGCGGCAACTCAATGTCTCCTCACTGGCTATTCGCGGACCTAATGGCCGCGCCTATCGAATGACCGCTTTCGGGCGGTAAGCTGACCCACGAAATCGCTTCCTATTTTCCGAAACGCGCCGCGCCGCCCCGCTGGATCGCGCGCGGGCGATCGCGTAGAGTCCCGGCCCAAGAACCAACCAGCCCGGAGACGCGCCACCATGCTCTATGTCATCTCCTGCACCGACAAGCCGGACCACGGCGCGGTGCGGCAGGAAAACCGCCCCGCGCATCTCGACTATCTCAAGGGGAAAGGCGCCACGCTGCGCCTCGCCGGGTCCTATACCGCCGACGACGGCGAGGCCGTTTTGGGCAGCCTGATCGTCGTCGACGTCGCCGACCGCGCGGCCGCCGAGGCAATCGCCGCGGGCGACCCTTACGCCAATGCCGGGCTGTTCGAGAGCGTCGAGATCCGCGCTTTCCGCTGCGCCATTGGCGAGCTTTAGGGTTTTGTGCGGTCGGTCGCGCTCGGTCGAAATCTACCAGCCCGCGACTGCGGGCCGCCGACCGTTCGGCGGAAGCAAGCGCGGCGATTGAGCGCAGGTCATCTTTACGCGTAAAGATGACCGGACGAAACAAGACGGAGGCGAGCGATGGCGTATTGGCTGATGAAATCGGAGCCGAACGAGTATTCCTGGGACGACCTGGTCGCCGAGAAGCGCGACTACTGGGACGGCGTGCGCAACTACCAGGCGTCGAACAACATGAAGGCCATGAAGAAGGGCGACAAGGCGTTCTTCTACCACTCGGTCAAGGCGCGCGAGATCGTCGGCATCATGAAGGTCGTCAAGGAATACTACCCCGACCACACCGACCCGACGGGCCGCTTCGGCATGGTCGACGTGGCGCCGGTCAGGCCGTTCAAGACGCCGGTCAACCTGACCCAGATCAAGGCCGACCCGCGTTTCGCCGATATCTCGCTGGTGCGCCAGTCGCGCCTCTCGGTGCTGCCACTGAGCGCGGCGCATTGGAAGGCGCTGTGCAAGATGGGCGGCACCAAGCCGTAACGACCGGGCGCTGCGTCCACATCCCTCGCGTCAGCGACATTGTAGTGCTGGATTAAACCAGCCTGCGCCAGTCTTAATGGGACAAGAGGGGGGCCGCCGACCGTTCGGCCAGCTTTGATTCCATAAGATTGGCATGCGCGGCGATTGAGCGCAGGTCATCTTTGACGCGCGTAAAGATGACCGCACAAAGGATTAGCGACGCGCGCCTCTATTCCGCCAGCCAGACTGGGTTTGACCAGGCGCGGCGGCCGCGGCTGTCGCGCACGGTGACGCGGAAGAAGCTGTCCTCGAAGCGCTTCAGCGGCAGGCGGCCTTCGGTCATTTCGTGGCCCTTGACGAACTTGGTGCGCGAGCCGCGGCCCTGAACGGTGATCACCGCGGCGGGCGAGCAGGCGACGACGATCTCGTCGCTCTCGATGCGGACGTCGTGGATCTCGGGGCCCTGGCTCGAGTAATAGCGGCCGGCCTTGAGCGATGCGAGGATCAGGTCGGGATCGAGCCGCTCGGCCTGGACATGGATCCAGCCGCCGAAGGCGTCGTGGGTCAGGCGGTGGGCGTCGTCGGTGGCGAAGGCCGAGAGCCGCCGGCCCTCGTTCAACAGGATGTCGCACATGACCCAGCCGTCGCCCCGGTCGTTCTCGATGTGGGAGCCGTGGTTGTAGACCTCGATGGCGTGGGCGCAGTCGATGAGTCGCGCGTCGTCGGGGGTCAGCCCATACCAGGCCGGGTGGACGATGCCGATGAAGGCGCCGGCGGCGGCCGCGCGCCGCGACAGCCCGACGATGTCCTCGCCGTTGGCCGGTGGCGCGAAATCGGGCGGCAGGCCGATGGCGAGCACGTGCCAGAGCTCGTCGACGAGCGTCCGCGAGACGTGCAGCTCGGCGCCGATCAGGGTGGTGAAGCCGTCGCGGCGAAGTGGACGGGTATCGGTCACCGGCCAGCCGTAGGTCTCGAGGAAATGATCGCTCAGCGTCAGGAAGTCGTAGCCCGCCCCACAATAACGATCGATCACCTCGGCGGGCGGAAAATCGCCGTCGGAATTGGTCGAATGGGTGTGCAGGTTGCCCTTGAAGAAGCGGCCGGGCCGGCCGAACGGCAGGTTTTTCATGTCCGAAAACCCTCGAACTGAACACACTGGCGAGAAGCGGCGGCGATCCTAGTCCAACCGCCGGGGGATTCAAGAGAAATTATTCGCGCCTGCGCCGGGCCACCGCGCGGTTGCAAAGCGGGCCGATCGGTGGCATGACCGGAGCCATGACGACGACCGCCGCGTTGTGCCGGCTCGACGAGATCGCCTCGCCCGGCTCGAAGGGCTTCAGCCTTGGCTCGGGCGCCGCGGCGCGCGAGATCTTCGTCGTGCGCAACGAGCGCGGCGTCTTCGCCTACGAGAACGTCTGCCCGCACACCTGGGGGCCGCTCGACTGGGTGCCCGACCAGTTCCTGTCACACGACAAGGCGCGTATCCTGTGCGCCACCCACGGCGCGGTCTTCCGCATCGAGGACGGCCACTGCCTCTACGGCCCTTGCATGGGCAAGAGCCTGGCGCCAGTCGCCATCGAACTCGTCGACGGCGCCGTGCTGCTTGCCGAAGCGGTCTAGTACTGAACCCGATCGGTTTCATACGTTCAAATGTTTCCAGCCCGCGACCGCGGGCCGCCGACCGTTCGGCGGAAGCATGCGCGGCGATTGAGCGCAGCAAAGCCGTAGGCTTTGCGTCACCAAAAACGCTTGCCACCCAAGCCGCCTTGCCGCCGGGGGGATTTCTGTCAATAATCGCGAGTGCTTGCGTCGGCGTTCAGAACCGGCGCGGGTTGGGGAACGCGACACAGCAATGAGCAGGGGGTCATCGTCATGTCCGAACGCATCCATCCGGTACCCGCGGATTGGGCCGCCAAGGCCTGGTGCGACAACGACAAATACCTCGAAATGTACAAACGCTCGATCGAGGACCCCGACGGGTTCTGGGCCGAACAGGCCGAGCGGATCGACTGGATCGAGCCCTGGCACACCGTCAAGGACACCTCGTTCGAGGGCGACGTCCATATCCGCTGGTTCGACGGCGCCAAGCTGAACGTCAGCGCCAACTGCCTCGACCGGCACCTGGCGACGCGCGGCGACCAGACCGCGATCATCTGGGAAGGCGACGACCCTGCCGACGACCAGCACATCACCTACCGCGACCTGCACGGCCGCGTTTGCCGCTTCGCCAACGGCCTCAAGTCGCTCGGCGTCAAGCGCGGCGACCGGGTGACGATCTATATGACGATGATTCCCGAGCTGGCCGTCGCCATGCTCGCCTGCTCGCGCATCGGCGCGATCCACTCGATCATCTTCGGCGGTTTCTCGGCCGAATCGATCGCCGGCCGGCTCGACGACTGCGCGTCCGAGTACATGATCACGGCGGACGAGGGCGTGCGCGGCGGCCGCGCGATCCCGCTCAAGCAGATCGCCGACGACGCCATCGCCAAGGCGCCGCATGTCCGCAAGACCGTGGTCGTCAGGCGCACCGGCGGCGACATCCCGTGGCACGACGAGCGCGACGTCTGGTACCACGACCTGGTCGACGCCGCGTCAGACGACTGCGCGGCCGAGGCGATGGGCGCCGAGGACCCGTTGTTCATCCTCTACACCTCGGGCTCGACCGGCAAGCCGAAGGGCGTGATGCACACGACCGGCGGTTACCTCACCTATGTTTCGATGACGCACCGGCTCATCTTCGACTACCACGACGGCGACATCTACTGGTGCACCGCCGATATCGGCTGGATCACCGGCCACAGCTATATCATCTACGGCCCGCTCGCCAACGGCGCGACGACGGTGATGTTCGAGGGCGTGCCGACTTACCCCGACTCCTCGCGCTTCTGGCAAGTCTGCGACAAGCACGGCGTCAACATCTTCTACACCGCGCCGACCGCGATCCGCGCCCTGATGCGCGAGGGCGACGGTCCGGTCAAACGAACCTCTCGCGCCTCGATCCGGCTCTTGGGCACGGTCGGCGAGCCGATCAACCCCGAGGCCTGGGCGTGGTACTACGACGTCGTCGGCGACCGGCGCTGCCCGATCGTCGACACCTGGTGGCAGACCGAGACCGGCGGCATCCTGATCACGCCGCTGCCCGGCGCGACCGACTTGAAGCCGGGCTCGGCGACGCGGCCGTTCTTCGGCGTGCAGCCCACCATCGTCGACGGCGAGGGCAACGAGATGGACGGCGCCTGCCAAGGCAACCTGTGCATCCGCGACGCCTGGCCGGGCATGATGCGCTCGCTCTATGGCGATCACGAACGCTTCGTGCAGACCTATTTCTCGACGTATACGGGGCTCTACTTCACCGGCGACGGCGCGCGCCGCGACGAGGACGGCTACTACTGGATCACCGGCCGCGTCGACGACGTCATCAACGTCGCCGGGCACCGGCTCGGCACGGCCGAGATCGAGAGCGCGCTGGTCGCCCATCACGACGTCGCCGAGGCCGCCGTGGTCGGCTATCCGCACGACATCAAGGGCCAGGGCATCTACGCCTACGTTACGCTGACGCTGGGCACCGAAACGACCGAGGAGTTACGCGCCGAGCTGGTCCAGTGGGTGCGCAAGGAGATCGGCCCGATCGCAACGCCCGACCTGATTCAATGGGCGCCCGGCCTGCCCAAGACGCGCTCGGGCAAGATCATGCGCCGAATTTTGCGCAAGATCGCGGCCGACGAATCCGACCAACTCGGCGACACCTCGACGCTCGCCGACCCCTCGGTCGTCACCGACCTCGTCGACAACCGCATGAACCGCTAGCGTTTAGCGAACGTAGGGGTGGGTTTCAAACCCGCCCCTACTCGCTGCGCGAATAGAGCCGGTGGCCGACTTCGGCGAGCAACGGCATCGACGGGTAGTCGGTGATCGCCAGGCCGCCGTCGACGATCAGCGTCTGGCCGGTCACGACGAGGCCTCGTCGGAGGCCAGGAACGTGACCGCGGCGGCGATCTCGCCGGGCGTGCCGACGCGACCCAGCAATGACGGCGGCATGCCCCACGAGCCGTCGGCGCTGCCCGAGGCGGATTGGTCGGCGTCCTGGTCGGTCGCGATCCAGCCCGGACTGACGCAGTTGACGCGCACGCCGCACGCCGCGCCCTCGGCGGCGAACGAGCGCGTCAGCCCCTCGATCGCCGCCTTGGCGACGCCGTAGAGCCCCCAGTTGCCGTGCAGCGTCGCGGTCGATGAGATATTGACGATGGCGCCGCCGCCCGCCTGCGCGAGCTGCGGCAGCGCGTAGGCCGAGACGAAATAGGCGGCGTCGAGATTGGGCCCGCGCAGCTTGTCCCAGCGCGCCCCCGGCGCATCGCCCGGCTCGACGCCCGCGCGCCGGCTGCCCAGCCCGGCGTTGTTGACCACCACGTCGAGCCGCCCGAAGCGCGCCACGACATCGTCGATCAATCGCGCGACCGCCGCCTCCTCGGCCAGATTCGCGGCGAAGAACGCCGCCTCGCCGCCAAGCGCCGCAGCCTCGGCCTCGACCGCCGCGCCCTTCGCCGCATCGCGCCCGGCGAAGGCGACGCGAGCCCCCTCGCGCAGGAAGCGATGAACGATGCCCCGCCCGATGCCCGAATTACCGCCCGTAACGAGCGCGATCTTGCCTTGCATGACATGTCTCCCGGATGGGGCCGGCGCCTACCTCGGCCAGAGTTTGCAGTACTGGTCGCGGGCGCGCAGGGCGTCGCACAGCGCCTCGGCGGACGCGGCGTCGGCGAAGGGGCCGGCACGGACCCGAATCCAGACACCCCTGTCGGCGCCGAGGTCGATCTCGGCGAGGCTCATTTCGAGTGGGCCCAGCAGATCGGCATGGCGTTCGTTGAGGATCACCCAGGCGGCCTCGGCGGTCTCCCAGTACTGGAACGAGGCGATGTGGACCCACAGGCCGCGCGCGTCGTCGGCCGAGACCGCCGCGGAGACGGGTGCGGCCACCGCGACCTCGGTCTCGGGCGCCGACGCAAACTCGGTCTCGGCCGCCGGCACGGGCTCGGGCGTCGGCGCTACTGCTGCGACGGTCTCCTGGCCGCCCGAGCCCGGCGCGATCAGCACGGGTGCTTCGGGCAGCGCGCCGACGATCCGCTCGGTGCCCGGCGGGCTGGTCGCCTCGGCGCGCCAATTGGCGCCAGCGCGGGTGTACCAGCGCGCCGCGACCTGGTAGTCCTGCGGCACGCCGAGGCCGTTTTCGTAGAGGTTGCCGAGCTTGAACTGGGCCGTGGTGTTGCCCTGCGCCGCGGCCTTGCGGTACCAGTCCGCGGCTTGCGGGTAGTCCTGCGGCACGCCGAAGCCGCGCGCATGAATGTCACCCATCGCGGCCTGGGCGGGTGGGTCGCCCTGCTCGGCGGCCTTGCGGTACCAGCGCACGGCTTCGGCGGCGTCGACCGCGACGCCTGAGCCGGTCTCGTATTTCAGCCCAAGGGCAAACTGGGCCTCGGCGTCGCCTTGGCGGGCCATCTCGTAGACGGTGTCGTCGGCGGCCATGCCGAGCGGTACGCCGTCGTCGCCGCTGCATCCGGCGGCGAGCAACGGCGCGGCGACCGCGGCAATCACCAACCATCTTCTCATCGCGGCGATGGTAGCACAGCCGGCGGTCCGCGCCACGCGCCCCATACCAAGGATCAGTGATAAAGGCCCCTAGAGATCGCGTCCGCTTTTCGCCGGTGAGGCAAGGGAGCCGCGGGCGATGCAGCGCATCGGCTAGGCAACCTGGCGCCCTCCGGAGATAAGCGGACGCGACCCGAAGGGCGGCTTCCCGAGGCTCTCGCCCGCTATCAGATTGGCGGACGTCGTTGCACCCGTCTTGCGATGCCCCTCCTATTGCCATACATGGGCATCGCCGCGACGGGCGCGCCTAGCCGAGAACCACGGCAAGCCGTCTCTAGGGGTCTTTATCACTGGTCCTTGGTATTAGCCGCCGGAATCGTCGGTTTCACACCAGGATGCGCGGGCGCCGCCATGGTACGGCCGGCCGAGACCGGCGGCGATCAACAGCGCCCCGAGATCATCGCCCGCGGCGGTCTCGACGTAGGCCACCACGCGGCCCGCGTACTTGCCGTAGTGCACGTCGATTAGCTTCACCGTGCCGCCGCCGATCGCCTCGACGACGAAGGCGCGAGCATGCGCCGCCAACTCGCGCTCGCGCCCGCAGCGGCCGTTGAACTCGGGTGTGTCGACGCCCGACAGCCGGACCCTGGTCTCGACGTCCTGGCCGACCCAGGTGCGCGCGCGCACCGCGATGGTGTCGCCGTCGACGACCTCGATGACGCGCGCCGGCACCGGGCCGGGCACGACGTCGGCGCGCCAGCCGCGGTCGGCGCCGCCGACGAGCAGCCAGGCGGCGATCAGCGCGCCGGCCCGCGCCGCCGCGCATGCCGCCCGCCAACGGCCCGATGATCGCCTCGTAACTTGCGTCCCGGTCTCGATCATCCCGACCACACCCATCGCATCGCGTCGCGCGTCGCCAGATCGGTGCGAGCATGCGAAATGTGTTTCACTACTAACAGTAATTATATCATCTCTTGTCTACGCCTTGAAAGTGTAAATCCAAATTTAAAACATTTCAAGAACATTTTTCTTGTGCCAGCGCCGGTGACCAGCCAAGATGCCGGGCGCTTCCGGCCGCGCCATCGAGCGACTACCATGGCGCCGGACAAGCCGCGCGGGGAGGGCGGGCGCCATGAGGCAACATTTCGATCCACTGCTACGCGAGACCGCGGAACTGGCGCTCGACTTCTTCGACGGGCTCGCCGAGCGCCCGGTCGGCCCGCCGGTCGACCTCGAGGCGCTGCGCGCCGCGTTCATCACGCCGCTACCCGAGGCCGGCGAGAGCCCGCACGCGGTCATCGCCGAGCTCGCGCGCGCCGCCGCTCCGGGCATCGTCGCCTCGGCCGGGCCGCGCTACTTCGGCTTCGTCAACGGCGGCAGCGTGCCCACCGCGGTCGCCGCCGACTGGCTCGTGACCGCCTGGGACCAGGTCGTCAGCATGTATGTCAGCTCGCCGACCGGCGCCGTCGTCGAGGAGGCCGCGGCGCTGTGGCTGTGCGATGTTCTCGGCCTGCCGTCGGGGCCCGACGGCATGAGCGTCGGCTTCGCCACTGGCTGCACCATGGCCAACCTGACGGGCCTCGCGGCGGCGCGCAACGCGCTGCTCCGGCGCGCCAACTGGGACGTCGAGGCCGACGGGCTGTTCGGCGCGCCCGCGCTCAACGTCGTCGTCGGCGACGAGGCCCACGCCTCGATCTTCGCCGCGCTGCAGATGCTCGGCCTCGGCCGCGGCCGCGTCACGCGCATCCCGACCGACGGCCAGGGCCGCATGCGCGCCGACGCGCTCGCCGAAGCGCTCGACGGGCTCGACGGGCCGGCCGTCGTCTGCGCCCAGGCGGGCAACGTCAATTCCGGCGCGTTCGATCCGCTGGAGCCGATCGGCGCGGCGTGCCGCGCGCGCGAGGCCTGGCTGCACGTCGACGGCGCCTTCGGCCTGTGGGCCGCCGCCTCGCCCGCGCTGCGCCATCTCGTCGCCGGTGTCGAGCGCGCCGATTCGGTCGCCACCGACGGCCACAAATGGCTCAACGTGCCCTATGATTCTGGGTTCGTCTTCGTCGCCGACCGGGCCGCGCATCACGCCGCCATGACGGTCACCGGCAGCTATCTGGTGAGTTCCGAGGGTGTCGCGCGCGACGGCTTCGACTGGGTGCCCGAATCGTCGCGCCGGGCGCGCGGCGTGCCGGTCTATGCGGCGCTCCGTTCGCTCGGCCGCTCCGGCGTCGCGGCGATGATCGAGCGCTGCTGCGCGCTCGCCCGGCGCGCCGCTGAACGGCTCGGCGAGCGGCCCGGCGTCGAGATCCTCAACGACGTCGTGCTCAACCAGACGCTGGTGCGTTTCCACCCTTCGGACGACGGCGCGGGCGTCGACGACGCGGCCGACGGCCTGACCCGCGCGGTGATCGAGCGGGTGCAACGCGACGGCACCTGCTGGCTTGGCGGCACGGTGTGGCACGACATGGCGGCGATGCGCATCTCGCTGTCCAACTGGGCGACCAGCGAAGACGACATCGACCGCACGGTCGAGGTCATCCTCGGCTGCTACGACGACGCGCGTGCGGCGTGACGGCGGCGACGGCGTGACGACGCAAACGCTCAGCAACGCCCAGGCGCGTCGCATCGCGCTCGCCGCCCAGGGCTTCGGCGCGCGCCGGGCGGACGGACGGGCCAACTGGCGCCGGGTACGGGGCGCGATCGAACGCATGGGCCTGGTGCAGATCGATTCGGTCTCGGCGGTGGTGCGCTCGCACTACCTGCCGGCGTTCTCCCGCGTCGGCGCCTACGATAGGGCGCGGCTCGATACCAAGGCATTCGATCCGCGCCGCCGCGAGCTGTTCGAGTATTGGGGCCACGAATGCTCGCTGCTGCCGTTCGCGCTGCAGCCGCTGCTGCGCTGGCGCATGGCGCGCGCCGCGCGGCTCGACGGCGTCTACGGCGAGATCGGCAAGCTTGCGCGCGAACGCCCCGACTATATCGCCCGGGCGCTGGACCTGGTGCGCGAGCGCGGCCCCTTGTGTGCGCGCGAGGTCGACGACCGCGCCAAGCCGGCGGGCTGGTGGGAATGGCACGACGGCAAGGCCGCGATGGAATATCTGTTCTGGGCGGGCCAGGTCACCACCTCGACCCGCCGCGGCGGCTTCGAGCGCGTCTACGACCTGACCGAGCGCGTGCTGCCGGCCGCCGTGATCGAGACACCGACGCCGACCGAGGCCGACGCCCAGCGCGAGTTGACGCGCATCGCGGCGCGCGCGCACGGCGTCGCGACCGAGGCCGATCTGCGCGACTATTTCCGGCTCTCCGCGGTCGACGGCAAGCGCGCTGTCGCCGCGCTCGCCGAGGCCGGCGATATCACGCCGGTTCGGGTCGAGGGCTGGCGCCAGCCGGCCTATCTCGACGCCGGCGCCCATCTGCCGCGCTGGGTGCGCGGCGCGGCGCTGCTCTCGCCGTTCGACCCGCTGGTCTGGGAACGCGCGCGCACCGAACGGCTGTTCGACTTCCGCTACCGGCTCGAGATCTACACCCCGGCGGCCAAGCGCCGCCACGGCTATTACGTGCTGCCGTTCCTGCTCGACGGCCGGCTGGTCGCGCGCGTCGATCTCAAATCCGACCGCGCCACCGGGGTCTTGCGCGCACTCGCCGCCCACGGCGAGGACGGCATCGACTCAGGCCCCGTCGCGGCGGCGCTGGCCGCCGAGCTCGGTCGGCTCGCCGCCTGGCTCGGGCTCGAGCGCGTCACGGTCAGCCGGCGCGGCGACCTTTCGGGCGCTCTCGGCCGGGAGATGCGCGGTGCGTAAGCCCGGCTCGATGCGCGGACTCGAGGACCTCGGCCGCACGCGCCTCTCGGCCAACTTCTACATGCGCGACTTCCTCTATTCCGAGATTGCCGACTTCTACGGCATCGCCAACATCCCGAGCGAACCCGACCTGGCGATCGCCGCCGGCCGCCGGCTCTGCGAGACGCTGCTCGAGCCCTTGCAGGAAACCTTCGGGCGCATCGCGATCCGCTCGGCCTTCCGCGCGGCCGAGGTCAACGCATTCGGCAACGCCCATGGCGGCCAATGCGCGCGCAACGCGGCCAACGCCGCCTATCACATCTGGGACCGGCGTGATGGCCAGGGTGCGATCGGCGCCGGCGCTTGCATCGTCATCCCCTGGTTCGCCGACCGCTACGCGGCGGGGGCTGACTGGCGCGCACTCGCCTGGTGGATCCACGATCACCTCGACTACGCACACCTCCAGTTCTTCCCCAAGCTTGCGGCGTTCAACATCCAGTGGCACGAACGGCCACTGCGCCGCATCGACTCCTTCATCGCGCCGCGCGGCTGCCTGACCAAGCCCGGCATGGCCAACCACGCCGGCCGCCACGCCGAGTGGTACGAAGGCTTCCCCCGGCTGAAGCAGGGCTAACGCACACTCCAACTGATTGAAATCGACCAAAATTTACCAGCCCGCGCCAGTCTTATTGGGACAAGAGGGGGGCCGCCGACCGTTCGGCCAATCCTTGTGGGATCAAGAATGGCCTTATGGGATAAAGAGTGGCCTTGCGGGATTAAGAATGGCCTTGCGGGATTAAGAATGGCCTTATGGGATAAAGAGTGGCATGCGCGGCGATTGAGCGCAGGTCACCAAAGGTGACCGCACAAAAACCACCGCACCAAGAACTCAAAAGTCGCTGACCCGGCCGTCCTTCTCCCAGTCGCCGTAGCGTGTCGGCTCGGGACCCTTTTGGCCGCCGACCTCCTCGGGCCGCTTGGTCGGCTTGCCGGGCGTCTCATCGTCGGGGCACGACGTGTTGTCGGCGTCCGGTTTCTTGTTCTCGGGCATGGACCCATCTCTAGCCGATATCGCCTTGGACTGTCGACAGGCATCACGGCCTGGGTTACACCGCGCGGTAATGACCGATACCGCACCCGCCCGTTCCGCCGCGCTCGATCTGCTCGACGCCGTGCTGTCGAAGCGCCGGCCGCTCGACGACGCGATCGCCGACCACGCCGCCCTCGCGCGGCTCGAGGCGCGCGACCGCGCCTTCGCGCGGCTGCTGGTCGCCACCACGCTGCGCCGTCTGGGCCAGATCGACGCGGCGATCGACCACTGCCTGACCAAGCCGCTGCCGGCCAAGGCGCGCGTCGTGCGGCAGATCCTCCGGCTCGGCGCCTGTCAGCTCCTGTTCCTCGACACGCCGCCGCACGCCGCGGTCGACAGCTCGGTTGCGCTCGCCGGGTCGCGCACCAGCGCACCGTTCAAGGGTCTGGTAAACGCGCTATTGCGGCGCCTCGCCGGCGAGGGGGCGACGCTCATCGCCGCCCAGGACGCGGCGCGCCTGAATACGCCAGATTGGCTGTGGCAACGCTGGACCGGCGCCTACGGCGACGCGGTGGCGCGCGCGATTGCGCAGGCGCATCTCGCCGAGCCGACGCTCGATATCACGGTCAAGGACGACGCCGCCGGCTGGGCGGCGCGGCTCGACGCTTTGCGGCTGCCGACCGGCACGCTGCGCCGACCGCTCGGCGGCCCGGTGACCGGGCTCGCGGGTTACGACGACGGCGCTTGGTGGGTGCAGGACGCCGCCGCGGCGCTACCCGCGCGGCTGCTTGGCGATGTCTCGGGCGCGGCCGTTTTGGACCTCTGCGCGGCGCCGGGCGGCAAGACGGCCCAGCTCGCCGCCGCCGGCGCCCGCGTCGTCGCGGTCGACCGCAAGCACCGGCTCGGGCGGCTGCGCGAGAACCTCGCGCGCCTCGGCCTCGACGCCGAGATCCACGCCGCCGACCTGACCCAATGGCGGCCCGAGCGGCCGGCCGAGCGCGTGCTGCTCGATGCGCCGTGCAGCGCGACCGGCACGATCCGCCGCCATCCCGACGTCGCGCGGGTCAAACGGGTCGCCGAGATCGGCCGCTTCGCGGCGCTCCAGGAACGCCTATTGGCGACCGCGCTTGGCGCACTGGCGCCGGGCGGTACGCTGGTCTACTGCGTCTGCTCGCTCGAGCCCGAGGAAGGCCCGGCGCATATCGAGGCACTGCTCGCGCGCGACAGCGGCGTCGTCCGCGAACCGATCACGGCCGGCGAAGTCGGCGGCCTCGCCGAGCTGATCGACGCCCGGGGCGATCTACGCACGCTGCCCTCGCAGCTCGCCGAACACGGCGGTCTCGACGGCTTCTACGCCGCGCGCTTGAAGCGTTTAGCGTAAGCTGATAGGACACCGCCATGCCGAAGCCGCGCATTGCGCCCTCGATCCTTGCCGCCGATTTCGCCCGGCTCGGCGAGGAAATCCGCGCGATCTGCGCGGCGGGCGCCGATTACGTCCATATCGACGTCATGGATGGCCATTTCGTGCCCAACGTCACGATCGGGCCCGAGGCGGTCAAGGCGCTCAGGCCGCACTCAGACAAGCCGTTCGACGTGCATCTGATGATCTCGCCGATCGACGCTTACGTGCCGGCCTTCGCCGAGGCCGGCGCCGACATCATCACCGTCCATCCCGAGGCCGGGCCGCATCTTCATCGTACCGTGCAGCTGATCAAGTCGCTCGGCTGCCGGGCCGGTGTCGCGCTCAACCCGGGCACGCCGGTCGACGCGGTCGACGGCGTGCTCGGCGAGGTCGATCTGGTGCTCGCCATGTCGGTCAACCCGGGTTTCGGCGGCCAGGCGTTCATCACCGCGACACTCGACAAGATCGCCGCGCTGCGCGCCAAGATCGACGCCACCGGGCGCGACATCGAGCTCGAGGTCGACGGCGGCGTCAACAGCGAAACCGCGCCGCGCTGCGTTGCCGCCGGCGCCGACGTGCTGGTCGCCGGCAAGGCCGTGTTCCACGGCACGCCCGAGGACTACGCGGCCAACATCGCGCGTCTTAAGGGCTAGCCCGGAATGGCCGAGCGCCGCGTGAAGTGGCCCGGGCGCGGGCTCGGCCGCCGTCTGCGCGCCCGCGCCGGCGCGGCCGTCGAGGGCGCGGTTTACGGCTCGTCGCTGTACCGCTTCAGCCTGCGCGGGCGCCGTCCCGACGCGCTTCGCTTCGCACCGTCCGATCCGATGCCCGGCGACGCCGACCGCGGCCGCGCGCTGATCGGTGGTGACTACGGCTTCGGCGGCGAGCATGTGACGTGCGGCCACGGCGTGCCGTGGCGCAACGAACGCGTCGGCCAGTCATGGCTCGTCGAGGCGCATGGTTTCGCCTGGCTGCGCGACCTCGCCGCGGTCGGCGGCGCCGAGGCACGCGCCGCGGCGCGCGCCGCGCTCGGCGATTGGATCGCCGACTGCGGCGACTGGCGGCCGATCGCCTGGCGACCGGACGTGCTGGGCCGCCGCATCGTCGCCTGGCTGAGCCACGCGTCGCTGCTGCTCGACGACGACAATGCGCTTGCGGCGCTGGCGCGCGCGAGCCTCGCCGAACAGTTGCGTCATCTCGGCCGAACCGCGGCCAACGCCGCCGATGGCGAGGCGCGCATCGCGGCACTGATGGGGCTGGTGATCGGCGGGCTCGCGCTCGACGGCGGCGAGCGACGGCTGGCGCGCGGTTTGCAGCTGCTCGACCAGGAGATCGCCCGGCAGGTGCTGGCCGACGGCGGCCATGTCGAACGCAGTCCGTCGGCGCATCTCGCGGTGCTCCTGGATCTGGCGTCGATCCGCGCCGCACTGGTCGCGTCGCAGACGCCGGTGCCGGATACGCTGCAGGGCGCGATTGACCGCATGGCGCCGATGCTGCGGTTCTTTCGCCACGGCGACGGCGGCCTTGCCCTGTTCAACGACTCGAACGAAGAGGGTCCGGCGGCGATCGACATCGCGCTGGGTCTCGGCGAGGCGACCGGCGCCGCGCCGAAGAGCGCGCCGCACGCCGGGTTCGAGCGCATCGCGGCGCGTCATTCGCTGCTGATCGTCGATGTCGGCGGACCGCCGCCCACCGACAGCCGCCATAGCCATGCCGGACCGCTCTCCTTCGAGTTCAGCGTCGGCGCCGCCCGGCTGATCGTGAACTGCGGCGCCCATGGCGGCGACCGTCCCGAATGGCGCGAGGCGCAGCGCGCGACGGCGGCCCATTCGACGGTCACCGTCGATGATACCAACGCATTCGAGATCGCGCCCGACGGGGCGCCCGCCGCGCGGCGCATCACGGCCACCGGCACGCGCAACGAAGATGACGGCAACACCTGGCTCGAGGCGCGCCACGACGGCTATCAGGCGGCCTTCGGCCTGAGCCACGCCCGCCGGCTCTATCTCGACACCGAGGGCACCGACCTGCGCGGCGAGGACTGCCTCTCGGGGCCCGGCGGCACCGGCTTCACCGTGCGCTTTCACCTGCACCCCGATGTCAGGGTCTCGCTGGTCGGCGAAGGCGCCGGGGCGTTGCTTCGCCTGCCGGACGGCGCCGGCTGGCGGTTGCGCGCCGCGGGCGCCGCCATGCGCATCGCCGAGAGCGTATATCTGGGCCGTCGAAACGAGGTCAGGCGGTCGGAGCAAGTCATCCTGAGCGGCCCGCTGACCGGCGGCACGACGATCGTCAAATGGGCGCTCTCACGCATCGCGCGGGTGAGCTAGCGCCCCCCTCGCGAATAATTAAGGGGACGTGATACTTAATTCCAACCAAATATTTATACTGTCACCACATAATTAAGTATCACGTCCCCTTAATTTGACGGACGGCCCGCCCGGTGCACGGGCTAGAGCTCCCAGCGGCGCATGCCGGCAGGCAGCGCGGTATCGCGCCACATGCCCTTGACGTCGGCGATCAGCGCGTCGGGTGCGGCGATGCGCGCGAAGGTCTCGGTGGTGAAGCCGCGAAACGCGTCATGGGCGACGGCGCCGACGACCACGTCGTAGCCTGTCGCGTCGTCGAGCGCCCCGATCGGGCGCATGCCGTGGACCGACGCGGCCTCCTCTGCATCGGCCAGTGGGTCGTGGACGTCGACCTCGAGCCCGTGTGCCTTGAGACCCTGGACGACATCGACGACCTGGCTGTTGCGCAGGTCAGGCACGTTCTCCTTGAAGGTGACGCCGAGCACCAGCGCCCGCCCGTCAACGACGCGGTCGGCGATCTCGTCGGCGACAAAGCGGCCCATGCCGTCGTTGATGCGTCGACCGGCGAGAATGATCTCGGGGTCGTGGCCCACTTGGCGCGCTAGGTGCGCCAGGTAGAACGGGTCGACGCCGATGCAGTGGCCGCCGACCAGGCCCGGCCGAAAATCGAGGAAGTTCCACTTGGTGCGCGCGGCGTCGAGCACGTCGTGGCTCGAGATGTCCAGCTTGTGGAAGATGCGTGTCACCTCGTTGACGAAGGCGATGTTGATGTCGCGCTGGGCGTTCTCGATGACCTTGGCGGCTTCGGCGGTCCGAATGTTGCGCGCGACGAACACGCCGCCCGCGGTGATCGCGCCGTACATCGCCTCGAGCGTGGCTGTCGCCTCGGGCGTCTGGCCGGCGACCACCTTGGTGATGCGCTCGACGCTGTGCTCGTGGTCGCCCGGGTTGATGCGCTCGGGCGCGTAGCCCAGGAGAAAATCCTCGCCGGCGGTGAGGCCCGACGCCGCCTCGATCTCGGGGCCGCAGATGTCCTCGGTGACGCCCGGATAGACGGTGCTCTCGACGACCACCAGCGCGCCCTTGGCGAGCTGGGCGCCGACCGTGCGAGACGCGCCGATCAGCGCGCCGAGGTCGGGCTCGCGCCGTTCGTCGACCGGCGTCGGCACGGCGATCACGAAGACGTCCGAGCCAGCCATCTCGGCCGGCTCGTCGGCGAGGGCGGCGGTGGTCGAAGCCAAGGCCGCCGGCGCGACCTCGCGGGTCCGGTCGTGGCCGGCGCGCAGCTCTGCGATGCGCGCCGCGTCGTGGTCGTAGCCGACCACGTCGAAATAGCGCGCGAGCGCAATGGTCAGCGGCAAGCCGACGTAGCCGAGGCCAACCACAGAAATTCGCGAGGGCGAGGTCATCGATGTCTTCCTGTTGCGGCGTGAACGTTGATCGTCTAGCGCATAATCCGATCGATTGGAATCGATCGGATTATGCCAGCCCGCGCCGATCTTATCCCAACAAGAGGGCGGGCCGCCGACCGTTCGGCCACCCTTGATCCCACAAGAACGGCTTGATGCCATAAGATTGGCGTGCGCGGCGATTGAGCGCAGGTCATCTTTGACGCGCGTAATGATGACCGGACAATGCTCTAGCGCCCCAACCGGCGCGTTGTCAATTGGCCGAGAGTCCGAGGCGGTCGAGCTGGCGGGCGATGACGCGGCGTTCGTCATAGAACGTAGCGGCCCGTGCGCGGCCCGCCGCGCCCCAGGCTTCGCGCAGCTTCGGGTCGATGACCAAGCGATCGATCGCCGCACCGAGTGCGCGCGCGTCGGCGACCGGCACGAGCGCCCCGGTCTCACCGGCGACGACTTCCTCGCGCGCGCCGCGAATGTCGGTCGCGACGACCGGCAGGCCGGTCATCATGGCCTCGATGATCGAGCGCGGCATGCCCTCGCGATGCGACGCGAGCACGAAGACGTCGGCGGCGCGCAATAGCTCGGCAACATCGTCGCGCACGCCCAACAGGCGCAGCCGCAGCGCCAGTGATGGATCCGCTTGCGCCTGCGCGATGGCATCGTCGATCGATCGCGCGTGCTCGCTCGCCAGGCGCTCGCCGACGACCCAAAGATGGGCGTCGACGTCGCGCATGGCCTCGAACAGCTCGGCATAGCCCTTCTCGGCGACCAGCCGGCCGACGCAGACGACGACCACGGCGGCATCGGGCGTGTCGAGACATTCGCGCAGCGCCCGGCGGCCGGCGCCGCCGTCGGTGGCCGGCGCGAAGCGCGTGACGTCGACGCCGTTGCCGATCGCCTCGATCACGCCGTCCGGGCACAGATTGTGGCGGCGCGCCGTCTCGGCATCCTCCTCGGCCTGGGTGAACAAGACGTCGGTGACGCGCCCGGCGAGCCATTCGAGCGCGATGAACAGGGCGCGCTTTGGCCAGGCCATGCGCTCGTGGAAATAGAAGCCGTGCGCGGTGTAGACGATGCGCGGTACGCCGGCGCGCCAGGCGGCGAGGCGGCCGATCAGGCCGGCGACCGGCGTGTGCACATGGACCATGTCGAAGCATTCGGCGCGGAACAAAGCGACCAGTCGCCGATAGGCGCGGGCGTGGCGCGCCAGGTTGAAATCGCGCGAAAATGGCGCCGTCTCGACGCGCAGGCCGGTGTCGCGCACGCGCGCCAGCAGGGGCCCGTCGGCGCAGACCCCGACCACCTCGTGGCCGGCGTCGCGCTCGGCGAGCATCAGCGGCTCGAGGAAGCGATGGAGCGTGAAGTCGACCGCGCAGAGCTGGCAGATCTTCATGCCGGCCGCGCCGGGGGTTGGGCCGGGTCGATCCACATGGAGAACCATTGTTCGAGCATCAAAAGCGCCCAGATGCGCGGGTGGTCGAGGTGGCGTCCGGCGACATGATCGTCGAGCAGACGGCGCACCGCCTCGGGACGGAACAGGCCGCGTTCGATGGCGCGCGGCGAGAGCAGCGTGTCGTACGCCATCTCCTTCAGTTCATTGCGCAGCCAACGGTCGATCGGCACGCCGAAACCCATCTTCGGCCGGTCGACGACCGCGCGCGGCAGGCGCTCGGCCATGATCGATTTCAGCAGTGATTTGGTTCGCATGCCGGTCATCTTCTGGCTTGCCGGGATGGTCGCTGCGTATGCCATCAGTTCGTGGTCGAGGAACGGCGAGCGGCCCTCGAGGCCGTGCGCCATGGTCGCGACGTCGACCTTGACCAGCAGATCGTCGGGCAGATAGGCGTGGATGTCGGTATAGGCGGCGCGCTCGGCCGTGCAGCGCTGGCCATCCAACCACGGTGCGAGAACCGAACCCGATCGGCAATCGAGCTGGTCGCGCATGCCGTCACCGTACAGCGCATCCTTTTGGGCGTCGCTGAAATAGGCCATCCAGTTCGCGTAGCGCTCGGCGTCGGGCGCCGCCGCGTCGACCAGGAACCGGCGGACATAACGGGCGCCGCGGCGCGCGCTGGTCTCGAAGGGAAGCGCGCGGCCGATCGCCGCCATCGCCCGGCGCGCCGCCGCGGGCAGCGCGTCGAGCCAGCCGGCGGCGCGACACCCGGCGTAGCGCGGATAGCCGAGGAAGCCCTCGTCGCCGCCGTCGCCGTTGAGCGCGACGGTGACGTGACGCCGGGTGATCTCGGAGACGTACCAGGTCGGCACGGCCGACGAATCGGCGAACGGCTCGCCGTAGTGCCAGGCGAGCTTGGGGACGATTGCGACGGCGTCGGGCTCGACGACGAACTCGTGGTGATCGGTGCCGTAACGCTCGGCGACCATGCGGGCATAGCGCCGCTCGTCATACGCCGCGTCCTCGAAGCCGATGGTGAAGGTCTTGACCGGGCGGTCCGAGGCGCGCGCCATCGACGCGACGACCGATGCCGAATCGATGCCGCCCGACAGAAAGGCGCCGAGTGGCACGTCCGAGACCAGCCGCATACGCACCGCCTCGTCGAAGCGCTGCGTGATTGCTTCCTTCAGCTCTTCGACCGGCCGCGGCCGCGCCGTTTCCGGTTCGGGGAGCGACCAATAGCGCTCGCTGCGCGCCGCGCCGTCGCCTTCGACGACCATGTAATGGGCGGCGTCGAGCCGCGCGACGCCGGCGAAGGCGGTCATCGGCGCGGGCACATACTGCAACGTCAGGTAATGGTGGATCGCGGTCAGGTCGGGCACGCGCGGCATGCCGGGCCAAGCCAGGATCGCCTTGATCTCGGAACCGAACAGGAGCTTGCCGTCGTGCCAGGCGTAATAGAGTGGCTTCTGGCCCAACCGGTCGCGGGCGAGCAGCAGTCGACGGTGGCGCGCATCCCACAGGACGAAGGCGAACATACCGCGTAGCCGCGCAATCACGCCCTCGCCCCATTGCTTGTATCCGTTGACGATGACCTCGGCGTCGCCGCGGCTCTTGAACCGGTGGCCCCGTTCCATCAGCTCTTCGCGCAGCTCTCGAAAATTGTAGATTTCGCCGTTATGGACGAGGTGAACGATGCCTTCCGAATCGCTCATCGGCTGGTCGGCCGCCGCGCTCAGGTCGATGATCGCGAGCCGCGCATGGCCCAGCCCGACATGCGCGTCGCGCCAGACGAAAAGACCGTCGGGGCCGCGATGACTCAAGGTCGAGATCATGCCGCGGACATCGTCGCCCAACGCCTCGCGCGCCACGATCGGCGAGGCTGACCAGACGCCGGCGATACCGCACATGGCGCGTTATACCAAGGATCAGTGATAAAGGCCCATAGAGATCGCGTCCGCTTTTCGCCGGTGAGGCAAGGGAGCCGCAGGCGATGCAGCGCATCGGCTAGGCTTCTTGACGCCTGCCGGCGATAAGCGGCCGCGACCCGGAGGGCGGCTTGCCGAGGCTCTCGCCCGCTATCAGACTGGCGGACGTCGTTCCGCCCGTCTCGCGATGCGCTGCATCGCCGCGACGGGCGCGCCTAGCCGAGAACCACGGCAAGCCGTCTCTATGGGTCTTTATCACTGATCCTTGGTATTGCCGGTTTCGCGGGGAACGGGCCGTCACGCCGGCGCCGCGCCGCGTGCCGGTTCCAGCCCCAGTTCGCGCGCCACGACGCTGTGAATATGGACGGCGCCGACGATCGCGCCGTCCGCATCGGTACATACCAGCTGGATGATCGCGAGCTGCTCCATCACGCGCAATGCCTCGATGGCGAGCGCATCGCCCGAAATCGCCTTGGGGCCGGTCGACATCAGGTCGGCGGCGGTGCCGCCGGCGAGACCGTCGACGGCCAAGGCCGCGCGGCGAATATCCCCGTCGTTGATAAAGCCGACGTCGGCCGCCTTCACGCCGGCCTGCCGCGGCCTGTCGCTGACGATCGCGAAGCCGAGCCCACTGTCGGTTATCGCGCCGGCGACCGCGGCGCTCGGCGTCTCGGGCGCGAGCCAGGCAAGGCGGTCGAGCGGCAGCATGACGTCCGACACCTTGCGCAGTTTCTGGCCGAGCGCGCCGCCCGGATGGTAGCGATGGAACTGTTGCGCCGAGAAGCCGCGCAGCGAGAGGCTCGCCATCATCAGCGCGTCGCACAGCGCGAGCGTGGCGGTCGACGACGAGGTCGGCGCGACGCGGCCGATGCCCGCCTCCGCCTCGACGCCGGTCTCGACGACCCAGTCGACATAATCCGCCAAGGGGCAATCCGCCCGGCGCGTGATCAGAGCGGCCGAGACGCCGAACTGCTTGATCGCGGGGATCAGCGTCACCAACTCGTCGGTGCGGCCAGAATGGCTCAGCAGGATTGCCAGCGAGGCATGCTCGGCGATGCCGATGTCGCCGTGCAGCGCGTCGGTTGGGTGCAGAAACGCGGCGCCGTGCCCGGTCGACAGCATGCTGGCGGCGAATTTGCGCCCGATGTAGCCCGACTTGCCGGCGCCGACCACCATGGTAAAGCTGTCCGGCGCGGCGAGCGCGCGGACGGTCGCCACGAAGTCGTCACCCAGCCGTGCCGCCGCGCCCTCGAGATGCGCCGCGCCCTCGCGTAGCACCTCCGCGCCGGCGGCGATGATCTGCTGATCGGCCGATTGGTTCATGGTGGCGGGCCCCGCGCAACGGTTCGACATCGATTATGGCCTCGGCGTCATCGGCCGATGCGTGGCAAAGATACAGGAACGGCGGGCGCTTCTGAACCTTTCTGTGGCGCGGACGGCGGATTGGCGGCGATCCCGGCGCACTGCCTCTTGTGGTATTGCCTCGCTGCGATCAAAATGGCCGCCGATGGCTAAAATCCGGCTCAACCGACGGCTGATCGCGGTGATCCACGACCTGATCATGGCCGCGGTATCGTTCGTCCTGGCGCTCTATCTGCGGCTCGGCGACGCGACGTTCGCCTTCACCTCGGATTTCGTTGTCGAGGCGACAGTCTTGTTCACCCTGGTCTGCGGCGCGGTGTTCTGGCGCGTCGGCTTTCATCGGTCGCTGTGGCGCTACGCCTCGTTGGACGACCTCTTGGCGCTGATCAAGGGCGTCACGCTGGCCCTGTTGATCTTCCTGCCGCTGCTGTTCCTCGCCACGCGTCTCGAGCTCTATCCGCGTTCGGCGGTGGTCATCAACTGGTTCGTGCTGATCGCGCTGTTGGGCGGGCCGCGCTTCGTCTATCGCATGATCAAGGACCGCGGCATCAGCCTGGCGTTGAAGCCGGCGAGCCTGCAGCGCATTCCGGTGCTGCTGGTCGGCGCCGGCGACGCGGCCGAGTTGTTCATCCGCGAGATGGCGCGCAGCGCCGCGACGGCGGACTATGAGGTGGTCGGCGTCGTCGACGATCGGCCCGAGCTGGCCGGCGTACGGATCCGCGGCGTCGCCGTGCTCGGCACGCTCGACGAACTCGACGCGGTGGTCGACAAGCTCGGTCGCCGTGGCCGCAAGCCGCAGCGCCTGATCCTCGCCGAACGAACCGACGGCGAGACCGTGCGGCGCCTGTTGGACGCGGCCGATGGCCTCGGCATGACGCTCGCCCGGCTGCCCCGGCTGACCAACTTCGAGAGCGGCGACGACAAACCGATCACGGTGCGGCCGATTGCCGTCGAGGACTTGCTCGGCCGGCCACAGACCGTGCTCGACCGCGAAGCCATGCGCGCGCTGATCGCTGGAAAGCGCATCCTGGTGACCGGCGCGGGCGGCACTATCGGCGCCGAGCTGGTGCGTCAGGCGGCGGCCTTTGGCCCGGCGCATATCACGCTGTTCGACAACGCCGAGTTCAACCTCTACACGATCGACAGCGCGCTCGCCGCGCAATGGCCCGAGACACCGCGCAGCGCGATGCTCGGCGACGTCGGCGACCGCACGCGCATCGATGCGGTGTTCGCGCGCGAGCGCCCCGAGTTGGTGTTCCACGCCGCCGCCTTCAAGCACGTGCCGATGGTCGAGGCCAATCCCAACGAGGGCGTGCTGACCAACGTCGTCGGCACGCGCCATGTGGCCGACGCTTGCCGCGCCGCGGCGGTCGAGGCGATGGTGCTGATCTCGACCGACAAGGCGGTCGAGCCGTCCAGCGTGATGGGCGCGACCAAGCGTATCGCCGAGCTCTATTGCCAGGCGCTCGGCGCGACGCTCGGGCCCGGCGGCACGCGCTTCATCACCGTGCGCTTCGGCAACGTGCTCGGCTCGACCGGTTCGGTCGTGCCGCTGTTCCAACGCCAGCTCGCCGACGGCGGCCCACTGACCGTCACGCATCCCGACATGACGCGCTTCTTCATGACCGTGCGCGAGGCGGTCGAGCTGGTCCTGCAGGCCTCGGCGATCGGCGGCGGCGCGGCCGCGCGCGGTGGCGAGATTTTCGTCCTCGAGATGGGACAGCCGGTGCGCATCGTCGACCTCGCGCGGCAGATGATCCGGCTCGCCGGCCTGCGCCCCGACGAGGACATCGAGATCGTGTTTTCGGATATCCGTCCCGGCGAGAAGCTGCACGAGAGCCTGTTCTACGCCACCGAGCAGCGCCTTGCGACCGAACACGACGGCGTGCTGCTCGCCACCTCGCCGCCGGCCGACCTCGCCCGGCTACAACGTCAGTTGACCGAGTTGGCGACCGCGGCCGAGGCGCGGCGCACGACCGAGACGCTGGCGCTGATCCACCGCCTGGTCGCCGACTATGGCCCGGCCGAATCCGGCCAGCGCGCCAGGGCCCGGGCCTGAGCCGGCGATGACCGACGCGCCGCCGACGCCGATCACCCGCGCCCTCCTGTCGGTGTCCGACAAGACGGGTCTGGCCGAATTTGGCGCCTTTCTCGCCGGCCACGGCGTCGAGATCCTGTCGACCGGCGGCACGGCGCAAGCGCTGCGCGACGCCGGCATCACGGTCGTCGACGTCGCCGAGCACACCGGCTTTCCCGAAATGATGGGCGGTCGCGTCAAGACGCTGCACCCGATGGTCCATGGCGGCATCCTCGCGCTGCGCGACGACGCCGGGCACCGCGCCGCGATGGACGCCCACGGCATCGCGCCGATCGACCTGGTCGTGGTCAACCTGTACCCCTTCGAGGCGGCGCTAGCGCGCGACGCCGATTTCGCCACCTGCATCGAGAATATCGACATCGGCGGCCCGGCGATGATCCGCTCGGCAGCCAAGAACCACGCCCATGTCACCGTCGTCGTCGATGCCGCCGATTACGCCGCGGTGATGGCCGACATGGCGGCGGGCGGCGGCGGCGTGAGCGGTGCGCTACGCCGTCGGCTGGCCGCTGCGGCTTACGCCCGCACGGCGGCCTACGACGCGGCGATCACGCGCTGGCTGGCCGCCGAGACGGGTGAGGCGCTGCCCGAGCGCCTGGCTGTCTCGGCCGTGCGCCGCCAGGCCTTGCGCTATGGCGAGAACCCGCACCAAGAGGCGGCGTTCTACGTCGGCGGCGACGCGCGGCCCGGCGTGGCGACCGCCGAGCAGGCGCAGGGCAAGGCGCTCAGCTACAACAACCTCAACGACACCGACGCCGCCTTCGAGCTGGTCGCCGAGTTCGAGCCCCCGGCGATCGCCATCATCAAGCACGCCAACCCTTGCGGCGTCGCGGTCGCGGGCTCGCTCGCCGAGGCCTACGCCAAGGCGCTGGCCTGCGACCCGGTCAGCGCGTTCGGCGGCATCGTCGCGGCCAACCGGCCGCTCGACGGCGCGACGGCGGCCGAGATCGCCATGCTGTTCGTCGAGGTGGTCATCGCGCCCGACGCCGACGCGGACGCGCGCGAAGCGCTCGCCGCCAAGCGGAACCTGCGGCTGCTCCTGACCGGCGCGATGCCCGATGCGGCGGCCGGCGGCCTGGTGCCGCGCGCATTGGCCGGCGGCTATCTGGTGCAGACCCGCGACAACGGGCGTATCGCGCCCGAGGACCTGAAGGTCGTCACCGAGCGCGCGCCGAGCGAGACAGAGCGCGCCGACCTCGTCTTCGCCTTCACGGTCGCCAAGCACGTCAAGTCGAACGCCATCGTCTACGCCAAAGGCGGCGCGACGGTCGGTGTCGGCGCCGGGCAAATGAGCCGCGTCGATGCCTCGCGCATGGCCGCCTGGAAGGCGGCCGACGCGGCCCGGGCGGCGGGCGCGGCCGAGAGCCCGGCGATCGGCTCGGTAGTCGCCTCGGACGCCTTTTTCCCGTTTGCCGACGGCCTCATGGCGGCGGCCGAGGCGGGCGCCACGGCAATCATCCAGCCGGGCGGCTCGATGCGCGACGACGAGGTCATCGCCGCCGCCGACGCCGCCGGCCTTGCCATGGTGTTCACCGGCATGCGCCACTTCCGGCATTAGAGCGGATTTCTCGCCGTCGATAGGCGCGTCCGCTTATCGCCAGGTGTCGGGAAGCCTAAACGATGCGCCGCATTGCCCGCGGCATCCTTCCGACCCGGCGAAATGCGGACACGATCCCTATCGGCGTTTGTCACAGACCCCCGGTCTTAGATCGCTTCGGCGGGCGCCAGACGTTGGCGCGCGGCGGCGATCGCGGCGGCGTCAGGCAGGCTCGGTTGGGCACCGACCGTCGCGCAGGCGAGCGCGCCGGCGATGCTGGCGGCGTGCAGCGCGGCGGGCAACGCGTCACCCCGATCGAGCGCGCCGGCGAACACGCCGACGAAGGCGTCGCCGGCCGCCGTGGTGTCGACCGGCTCGATCGCCATCGCGCCGATACGCCAGGCCGCGCCGCGGTCGAAGGCGCGCGCGCCATCGCCGCCCAGGGTGACGATGGTCGCGACCTCCCACGACTCGGCCAGGCGCCGGGCGGCGTCGACCGGGCCTCGATGGGCAATCCCCGCCGCGTCGGCCAGCATCGGCGCCTCGATCTCGTTCACCACCAGCACGTCGAGCGCCTCGGCCATGCCGGTGGGCAGCGGCGCGGCGGGCGCCGCATTGAGCACCACGCGAGCGCCCCGCGCCCGGGCGCGCGCCGCGACCGCCGCGGTCTCGGCGTCATCGACCTCGAGCTGCAGCAGGAGCGTGGCGCCGGGCCCGAGCAACGTGTCGTCGAGCTGGCCGGCCTTGGCGAAGCGGTTGGCGCCGCTGGCGACGGCGATCTGGTTGCGGCCTTGCGTGTCGACCGTGATCATCGCGCAGGCGGTCGGCGCGTCGACCTCGACGACCCCGGTCAGATCGACGCCCGCCTCGCGCATCGTCGCCAACGCGGTATCGGCATAGCCATCGCGGCCGACGCAGCCGACCATATGGGTCACGGCGCCGACGCGCGCGGCGGCGAGCGCCTGGTTGGCGCCCTTGCCGCCGGGCACCGCGACATAGCTCGGCGCGAGCACGGTCTCGCCCGGCCGGGGCAGCGTGTCGACCCGCACCACGAGGTCGATGTTGATCGAGCCGAAGACGACGAGCCGGGACATGTTCATGCCCTAGCCCGTCGTGCCCGGGAATGGAAGCGATTTCCCGTGTGGCTCCCGTCCGCCAGGCTCCTAAGCGGCCCAGGGCAGCAGCACGAGGTTGCCGGAGACCTGGTTGGCCGCAACGAGACGGTGCGCCTCGGCGGCCTGGCTGAGCGGCAGGGCGTGGTCGAGCAGCGGTCGGATCGCGCCGGCCTTGACCCGTTCGAGGCCCCATTCGAGGTCTTCGATATCGCTCGCCATCGTGCCCTTGAGCCGCTTCTGGGCGAAGAACAGGCTGCGGATGTCGAAGCGGACTTCCGCCCCGGCGGCGAAGCCGAAAGCGACGACGACGCCCATCGCCTTGACCGCCTCGATGCTCTGGGCCAGCACGTCGCCGCCCAGATTGTCGATGACCACGTCGGCGCCCCGGCCGCCGGTCCACGCCTTGACGCGGTCGACGACGTCCTCGGTGCGGGTGTCGACGACGAGATCCGCGCCCGCCTCTCTCGCGAAATCGGCCTTGGCGTCATCGCGAACCGTCGTGGCGACCTCGGCGCCGAGCGCCTTGGCGACCTGGATCAGCATTGAACCAGAACCCGAGGCCCCGGCGTGCACCAACACCTTGTCGCCGGCCACGACACCGCCGACCGTCTTGACGGCATGGACGGCGGTCGCCAACACCACCGGGAGCGTCGCCGCCTGTTCGGGCGCGAGGCCCGTCTCGTCCTTGACCGCGGCACGGGCGGGCACCTCGATGTACTGGGCATAGGTGCCACCGACGGCCAAACCGGGCAGCACGAAGCTCGGCGCGGTGACGGTCGGGCGGTGGTCGATCTCGGCGTCATCGGTCGGGTAACCGGGGACGACGATCACCCGCTCGCCGATCGCGAATTCGGTGACGCCCGCGCCCAGCTCGGCGACCTCGCCGGCGGCGTCGATGCCGAGGATGTGCGGGAAGGCAAGCTCGGGGACGATCGAGCCTTCGCGGATGTAATGGTCGAGCCGGTTGACGCCGGCGGCGAGCACCTTGACCAGCACATGGCCGGGCCTCGGCTTGGGCGTCGGGACGTCTTCGAGCTTGAGCACGGCGGCATCGCCGAATTCGCGGATGACGGCTGCTTTCATCGTCTGTCTCCCGTTTGAATGTTGGGTCAGGCGGCCAGCGTCTCGGCGCCTTGGCCGAGCAGGACCGCCTTCGAGTCCTCGGTGACTGTCGGCGTGGTGCTGATCGCCCTGCCCTTGGCATAGGCAGCGATCGTCGCCGGGCGATTGCCGATCGCCTCGAACCAGCGCCCGAGATTGGCGAACCGGCCGAGGTGGTCGCGCTCGCGCTGGAGCCGCAGGAGCCACGGATAGATCGCCATGTCGGCGATCGTGTAGTCGTCGCCCGCGACATAGGCGCGGTCGGCGAGGCGTTTGTCGAGCACGGCGTAAAGCCGCTCGGTCTCGGCGACGTAACGCTCGATAGCATAGCGGATGCGCGTCGGCGCATAGGCGCTGAAATGCAGGTTCTGGCCGAGCATCGGGCCGAGCCCGCCGATCTGCCAGAAGAGCCACTGCAGCACCTCGGCGCGGCCCGCCGGGTCGTCGGCGATGAAGCGGCCGGTCTTGTCGGCGAGATAGAGCAGGATGGCGCCCGATTCGAACAGCGAGAGCGGCGCGCCATCGCCGTCTGGCGCGTTGTCGACGATCGCGGGGATGCGGTTGTTCGGGCCGATGCGCAGGAAGTCGGGGTCGAACTGGGCGCCCTTCGAGATGTCGACCGGCATGATGTTGTACGGCAGCCCGCTTTCCTCGAGGAAAAGCAAAGGCTTGTAGCCGTTCGGCGTGGTCCAGAAGTAGACGTCGATCATATCGGGCTCTCCAGATGCGTTCGGTCGCGTGCCCACCATGTAGGCATCGATTGGCTTTGTGATAATTACGATAAAATGATAAATATTTATGTGAAAACTGCATCAATCCGAGATCGCATGGACGACATTGCCGGCATGCGGGTGTTCGCACGGGTCGTCGACGCGGGCAGCTTTTCGGCCGCCGGGCGCGAGATCGGCATGTCGCCGTCGGCGGTGTCGCGCCGCATCGGCGAGCTCGAGAATGGCCTCGGCGCGCGGCTGTTCCAGCGCACGACGCGCAAGCTCAGCCTGACCGAGGCCGGCAGCGTCTACGACCAATGCGTGCGCGCGATCCTCGCCGACGTCGACGCCGCCAAGCGCGCCGTCGCCGAGCTCGGCGGCGCACCGACCGGCGTCTTGCGGCTTTCGGTGCCGTCGAGCCTCGCGCGGCGTCACGTCGCCCCGGCGCTCGCCGACTTCCACCAGCGATTCCCGGCGGTCGAGATCGTGCTGTCGGTAACCGACCGCGTGGTCGATATGATCGACGAGGGCTTGGACATGGCGATCCGCATCGGCCGGCTGAGCGACTCGGGGCTGATCGCGCGAAAGATCGGATCGGCGCGGCGCATCGTTTGCGCCAGCCCGGCCTATCTGGCGCAGGCGGGCGTTCCGCAGACGCCGGCTGCGTTGGAGGGCCATAGCTGCGTCACCTTCCGCAGCCATCCCGGCAGCAACGTCTGGGCCTTCCGCGGCCCCGACGGCGAGCACCTGGCGCGCGTCACGGGCCGCATCTTCGCCAACGACGGCGAGGCGCTATCAGCCGCCGCCGTCGCCGGGCTGGGCATCGTTCTGCTGCCCGAATGGATGGTCGGCCTCGAATTGCGGGCCGGCCAGTTGCGCGAAATCCTGCCGGGTTTCCGGCCCGAGCCCGACACCACCCCGCTGCATGCCGTCTATCCGCACCAGCGGCACCTGCCGCCCAAGGTGCGCGTGATGGTCGACTTCCTGGTCGAACGCTTCGCCGCCCACTATGCGTGGGATACGGCGCCGTAGCGGGGTCGACCGCGCTATCTGGCGCCCTTCGAGGCGCCGCGCGACAGCTCGGTGGTAATCGAGATCATCGCCGATCCACTCCTGTTGGTCACCCGCGTCCAGCGGTCGCCGAAGATCTCGGTGAGCGTGACGCTGTCGCCCGCCGCGACGGTGACGCTGCCGCTGTAGTTCCAGCTCTCGATGGCGACTTCGGCCGCGCCCAGCCCGCGATTGAAGATCGTCATCTTGGCGTAGTCGTTGCCCCTGGCGGTGCGCACCGAGACGGTCTCGCCGGGGCCGGCCTCGCTCGGCCCGCTCATCGTGCTGAACCCGGCGCGCGCGGGCGCTCCCGCAAGGATCGCAAGAGGCGCCCAAGCGAGCGTCGCAAGGATGTGCCGCCGCGTGGACTGTGGCAACGCTGTCATACCGTCCTCCATGGTCATTGGGCCGAGGGACATTAATTGACATAGTGCAATTCGACGCGCCGGCCAGCGCGCCAGCGCCGTCACGCGCCGGTCGCACCCCCGCGCGCGACGGGGTACGATCGACCGCTACGTCCAGTCACGGGAACACGCATGAACCGCAGCGAGCGGCGACGGCTCGACAAGCAGCGCCGACGGGGCAAGGCCGCCGGCGGCGTGTCGGCACCGGGCGACGACGCCTTCATCGGTGTCGCGCTGAACGAGGCGCGCGAACACCTCAGGGCGGGCCGCGCACGCGAAGCGCTGACGATTTACCGGCGCGTGATCAAGATCGACGGCCGCAACGCGCAAGCGCTCAACCTGGCCGGCGTCGCCTATTTCCAGCTCGGCGATCAGCGCCGCGCGCTCAAGCACCTGCGCCAGGCGGTCGCCGGCGGGACGGCCGACGTCGACGCGCACAACAACCTGGGCAACGTGCTCAAGGCCGCCGGGCGTCTCGACGAGGCCGAGACGGCCTACCGCCGCGCGCTCGAGATCCGGCCCGATTACGCCGATGCCCACTACAACCTCGGCATCCTCCTGGAAGCGATGGGCCGGCCGGCCGAGGCCGAGGCGGCGTACCGAAACGCGCTCGACGCGACGCCCGGTTTCGTGCTCGCCCGCTTCAACCGCGCCAACGCGCTCAAGGCGCTGGGCCGCCTCGACGACGCGATCGCCGACTACCAAGCGGCGATCGTGGCCGCACCCGACCTCGCCCAGGCGCATAACAACCTGGGCAGCGCCTTGCACGAACTCGGCCGCTCCGACGAGGCGGTCGCCGCCTACCGCCGCGCCATCGAGATCGCACCCGAGTTCGCCGACGCGCACTACAACATGGGCATCGCCCTACAGGAGCAGGCGCAATTCGACGACGCCGTCGCCGCCTATCGCCGCGCCATCGAGATCAATACGGGCCAGGTCGGCGCGCGCGTCAATCTCGGCGTCGCGCTGCAGCGCCTCGGCCGCCTCGACGAGGCGATCGCCGCCTATCGCGCCGCCTGCGCCGCCGCGCCCGGCTACGCCGGCGGTCACATCAACCTGGCCGACGCGCTCCTCGAGACCGGCGACGTCGACGCCGCCTTGGCGGTCGCCGACGGCTTCCTGGCCGACCAGCCGGCCGACAGCGGCATGCTCGCCTTCAAGGCGCTGCTGTTGAACGAGGCCGGCCAGGCCGACGCCGCCGAGGCGCTGATCGGCATCGAGACGTTCTTCCGCGGCTTGCCCATAGCCGCGCCCGAAGGCTACGCCGACGTCGCGGGGTTCAACGCGGCGCTCGCCGACCATGTCCTGGCGCATCCGAGCCTGGCCGTCGCGCCGGCGAGCCACGCGACGCGCGCCGGCCGCCACTCGGGCGAGCTGCTGGTCGAGCCGATCGGGCCGATGGCGGCATTCGAGGGCGTCGTCCGCGCGGCGGTCGACGGTTACATCCGCGCGCTACCGGGACAGTCCGGCCATCCCTTCGCGGCCCGGCCGCCGCGGCGCTACGGGCTCAACGTCTGGGGCGTCGTGCTCGAGGGCCAGGGCCATCAGGTGCCGCATATCCACCCGGCTGCCTGGCTGAGCGGCGTCTATTACGTCCGGCTGCCCGAAGCGATCGGCGCGGCCGACGACGGCGCGGCCGGCTGGATCGCCTTCGGCCGGCCGCCGGCGCATTTCCACCTCGCCGCCGCGCCCAAGATCACGCCGGTCAGGCCCGAGGAAGGACTGATGCTGCTGTTCCCGTCCTATCTCTATCACCACACGATTCCCTTCGAGAGCGTCGGCGCGCGCATCAGCATCGCCTTCGACGTGCTGCCGACGGCCTGATACCAAGGAGATCCGCCTGCGCCGCGCCGGCCACATGCCGCGCGCCAACGACCCGCCGGTGAAGACCGTCGCGGCGCGCGCCGGTTTTTCGAGCCGCAGCTATTTTTTGCGCGCCTTCAAGGCCTTCACTGGCGTCGACCCAGCGACATACCGGGCCAACGCGATCACCGAGGCCGCCCGGTCGGCGGGTGCCGATGGCGCGGACGTCCGCGTGCGCGCCGAGGACGTCCGGGACGGCTGATTCCCGGCGCCGGGTGCGCCATACTGCCGCACCGGTTCACCAACGAACGCAGTGGGGCAGCGCCATGTCAGAACCCGTCGTCGGCATTCTCATGCTCAAGACCGCCTTCCCGCGCCCGCCGGGCGATATCGGCAATCCCGACACCTGGCCGTTTCCGGTGCGCTACGCGGTGGTCGAGCCGGCGACCGTGGCGCGCGTCGTCAATCCGGACCCGCCGATGGACCTCTTGGAAGAGCCCTTCGTCGCCGCCGGCGAGCGGCTTGTCGCGGCCGGTTGCGCCGCGCTCACGACCTCCTGCGGCTTCCTCTCCGTGTTCCAGGCGAGCCTGGCCGCGCGCCTCGGCGTGCCGGTCGTCACCTCGAGCCTGATGCAGGTCCCGATGGTCCAGGCCGGCCTCGCGCCGGGCCGCCGCGTCGGCGTCATCTCGATCGATGCCGGCGCGCTGACGCCGCGCCACCTCGCCGCCGCCGGCGTCCCCGAGGACGTGCCGCTGGTCGGCACCGAGACCGGCGCCGAGCTGACCCGCGTCATCGCCGGGGACCTCGACACGCTGGACACCGCGGCGGCCGAAGCCGACGTCCTGGCGGCCGGCGACGTGCTCGTCGCGCGCTGGCCCGAGGTCGGTGCGGTGGTCCTCGAATGCACCAACATGGCGCCCTACGCGCGGGCGCTCGAGGCGCATCTCGGCCTCGCCGTCTACGACATCGTCGGCCTGGTCGGCTGGCTCCACGGCGGCCTCGCCCCGCGAAGCTTCGGCGGCGGCTGACGCCGGCGTGACCCCGCTCGCCCCACGGCGCTTCGGCGACGGCTGACGTCGGCGCGACCGCGGGCCCCACACCAAATCAGTGTGCCGAGAAGATCGCCAATATCTGTGAAAAATTAACGGTGTCAGACACTATTTTATATGATTGATACTATTGATTCACACGAATTAAAGGTGTCTGACCCCTTTTTTGGAGAGATGGCGCGTGTTTGGCTGGATGGTCGGCGGTCGGTCAGCGCTTCTTCCTGGTCGGCGCCAGGCCGGCGGGCGCCAGGCCGACCAGGAAGTCGTCGAGCGCGCCGGGCGCGCACCCGGCGTCCTCGGCGGCGTCCTTGCGCGCGATCGCGCCGCGGATCAGGGTGCCGCCGATGAAGCGGAACGGCTCGGGCGGGAAGCCACCCTGGGGGCCGCCGGCGAGGCCGTTCATCGACCATTCGTCCTGGCGGCCGAGCGCCAGCGACGCCAGGATGCGCCCGCCGGTATAGGACGGCCCGACGCCGTTGCCGGTGTAGCCGTGGCCGTAGACGATCTGCCGGCAGCCCGGCAGCCGGCCAAAAAACGGCAGGCCGGTCGCCGTGCGCGTCGCCGGGCCGCGCCAGGTCGCGGCGAGCGGCACGTCGGCGAGCGACGGATAGTAGCGCAACAGCCGCGCGTGCACCTCGGCCGTGCGCTGCGAGGCGGTGTCGTAGCGGCTACCCAGCCGCCCTGCGAAGGGAATGCCGCCACCGCCCTTGCCGATGCTGATGCGGCCGTCGGTGGTGGTCCGGTAGTAATCGACCATCATGCGCGAGTCCGAGATCGCCAGGCCGTCGACCAGGCCAATCTCGGCGAGCCGCTCGGGCATCGCCTCGGTCATGATCGCGTCGACCGCGATCGGCACCACGGTGCGGCGGAACTCGGGCAGCTCGTGCGCCCAGGCGTTGAGCGCGAGCACGACCGAATCGGCGGTGATCGTGCCGCGCGCCGTCTTCACCGCCGGCGTCGCGGTGCGCACCAGCCCGGTCATGCGGGTCTGCTCGTGGATGCGCACGCCACGCTCGAGCGCGACCCGGCGCAAGCCCCGCGCCAGCAGCGCTGGCTGCACGGTCGTGACGCCGCGCTCGAAGACGCCGGCGATATGGGCCTCCGAGCCGGTGCGCCGGGCGACTTCGTCGGCGGGCAGTTCCTCCAACGCGTGGACACCCAGCTTGTCGAGCGCCTCGACGGTCTCGGACCAGGCGCCGAGCTGGGCCTCGTTGCTCGCCGTCCACATCCAGCCGTCGTGGCGGAAGTCGGCCTCGATACCGTGCTCGATGCAGAACGCGCCGATCGCCCTGACGCCGTCTTCGGACGCGCGCAGCAGCCGCACGCCCTCCTGGGCGCCGCAGATCTTCAGGAGCGTCAGCGCCTTCGACATCCAGGTCATGACAAAGCCGCCGTTGCGGCCGCTGGCGCCGCCGCCGCAGATGTCGCCCTCGACGATGGCGACGTCGATCGCGGGCTCGAACTCCTTGAGGCGCAGCGCGGTCCACAACCCGGTGAAGCCGCCGCCGACAATGCAGACGTCGGCGCGCGCGTCGCCCGCGAGCGGCGCCGCCGCGGCGATCTCCGCGCCCTCGGCGCCGAGCGCCTGCTGCAGCCAGAAGCTCCTCATCCCATCCCCCCTCTCCGGGCGTTGCCGGGCGCGCTGCTAGCAGTCGAGCGTGTGCTCGCGCTCCCAGTCGGTCAGCGCGCGGCCGAAGCTGGCCCACTCCTGGAGCTTGAGCTTGACGTAGCTCGATACCAGCTCGTCGCCCAGGCCCGCGCGCACCACCTTCGACTTGTCCAACAGGCGGATCGCGTCCAGGAGGTTGAGCGGCAGCCGCTTGATGCGCTTGATGCGGTGGCCCTCCTCGTACATGTTGACGTCGAGGCGCCGGCCCGGATCGCGCTTGTTCGCGATACCGTCGAGCCCGGCGGCGAACACCGCCGCCTGCATCAGATAGGGGTTGGCGGCGCCGTCCATCAGGCGCAGCTCGAAGCGGCCCGGATCGGGCACGCGCACCATATGGGTGCGGTTGTTGCCCGAATAGCTGACCGCGTTTGGCGCCCAGGTGGCGCCCGACAGGGTCACCGTGCCGTTGATCCGCTTGTAGCTGTTGACCGTCGGGTTGAAGATCGCGGTCAGCGCCTCGGCCGAGTGCATGACGCCGCCGAGGAAGTCGTAGGCGAGCTTCGAGAGGCCCAGCTCGTCGCGCTTGCCCTCGAACAGATTGGTGCGCCCCGTCTTGTTCCATAGCGAGACATGGGCGTGGCAGCCGTTGCCCGTCAGGTTGGCGAACGGCTTGGGCATGAAGGTCGCGCGCAGGCCGTGCTTCTCGGCGATCGCCTTGGCCATGAACTTGAAGAACACGTGGCGGTCGGCGGTGAGCAGACAGTCGTCGTAGTCCCAGTTCATCTCGAACTGGCCGTTGGCGTCCTCGTGGTCGTTCTGATAGGGGTTCCAGCCCAGCGCCAGCATCGAATCGCAGATCTCGGTGATGACGTCGTAGCGGCGCATCAAGGCGCTCTGGTCGTAGCACGGCTTCTCCTGGGTGTCGTGCGGGTCCGAGAGCGCGTCGCCGTCGGGCGTGATCAGGAAGTATTCGCACTCGACGCCGGTCTTCATGCGCCAACCCTTTTCGGCGGCGCGCGCGATCTGGCGCTTGAGCGCGACGCGAGGGCACTGCTCGACCTCCTTGCCGTCCATCCACAGGTCGCCGGCCAGCCAGCCGACCTCGGGCTTCCACGGCAGCTGGATCAGGCTCGACGGATCGGGCACCGAGAACATGTCCGGATGCGCCGGCGTCATGTCGAGCCAGCTCGCGAAACCGGCGAAACCCGCGCCGTCGCGCTGCATGCCGCCGATCGCGCGCGCCGGCACCAGCTTGGCGCGCAGCGCGCCGAACAGGTCGACGAAGCTGATCAGGAAATATTTGATCTTTCTGTCCTTGGCGACCTTTGCCAGATCAACCGCCATCGTTGCCTCCCCTGTGAATGTCGTTGCTATTGAGTGTCAATCATGACTCGCGATACGCGTCAACCATGCCGCTCGCCCTTGCCGGCCCGCGTTCAATCTTGCGGCCCGCGGCCATAGACGATGACCGAAAGGAAGTTGATCGGCAGGGCGTCGAGCGTTTCCGGCCCGTGCGGTACGTTGGCCTCGAAGAACAGCGAATCGCCCGGCGTCATGGCGTAGACCTTGTCGCCGTGGCGGTAGCCCATCTTGCCCTCGATCATCAGCAGGAACTCGCTGCCGGCGTGCTGGAAATAGGGAAACACGTCGGATTCGTCGGTCAGCGTGATCATGTAGGGCTCGACCGCGATCGCCTTGTCGCGCGAATGGCCCAAGAGCCGGTACTGGTGGCCGTTGCGCGTGCCGCGGCGCTCGAGCGCAAGGCCCTCGCCGCGGCGCACGAAGGTCGCCTCGCGGCGCTCCTCGTATTCCTGGAAGAATGCCGTGACCGGCACGTTGAGCGCCGTCGACAAGGCCTTGAGCGTCGACAGCGACGGCGAGGTCAGGCCGTTCTCGATCTTCGACAGCATGCCCGACGACAGGCCGGCGAGGCCGGCGAGATCGGTCACCGTGATGTCGAGCCGCTTGCGCAGCGCGCGCACCTTGCGGCCGATCGCCGCTTCGAGGTCGTTGTCGCGGTCGCCGGCGAGCGAATGAGGGTCTTGAAAGTCGGTCGTCGTCGCCATTACCGCCGCCCCACCGTCAGCCGATTTCCGCGAGGCGCCGGATCGCGCCGAGGCCTACGGGTAAGCCGTCGAATTCGTCCATCGCGTCGCGCAGGCTCGCCCACATGTAGCTCGCCGATGCACTGTCGGTCAGCAGGTAATAGGCGAGCGTCTCGCCGGCATCGGCGCGCAGCACGATCGCGTTGAGCCGGGCGATCGAGGTCTGTGCGATGGCGCCGTCGCCGAACTTGTGCGGGCGCAGGTCGACACCGCACAGCTTGGCGAGCATCTCGGCCGCGTGGCGGCCCACAAGCGCGAACCAGCAGTTGGTGTCGGCGCGCGGCACCGGATAGGTCATCGGGTCGGGCTCGGGCGACCACTCGCCGGCGAGCCGGTCGAACAAGCTGCTCTCGGCGCCGAGATCGCCGAGCAGCAGCACCTCGGTCGGCGCCAGGCGCGCGGCGCGGGCGCCATCCGCTTGCCGCTCGGTCATGTTGTCGTCGGTGCTCACCACGACGCCGTGCTCGGTCAGCCAGCCGATCGTGTTGCGGCCCTTGAAGCCGCGCCGCGGCAGCGCCGACAGGTCCGCGATCGCGAGGTCCCGCGCCTGCGCGGTCTCGGCCTCGACGTCGCGGCCGCAGGTCATCGCGCAGGCCGTGCCGTTGATTTCGGCGAACTCGGCGTCAAGCTTGACCAGCTCGCGGTAGAGGAAGCTGCGGCGCTTCAACTCGGGCGGTGCGACGCTCACGTCAAATCTCCTGGCGCTTGCCGTCGGGGTCGTAGAACGGCAGCGGCACGACCTCGGCGTCGACCATCCGCCCGTCGTCGACCCGGATCTGGAAATGCGAACCGATCTCGGCCTGATCGGGCGCCACATAGGCGAGCCCGATGACCTTGTCGAGCGTCGGCGATTCGACGCAGGAGGTGACCCGGCCGGTGATGTCGCCGGCGCGGATCACCAGATGGCATTCCTTGGGCACCGGCGGCTTCTCGGCGCCCTCGCGCGTTACCAGGGTGAAGCCGGCCAGCTTGCGCGTGATGCCGTTGGCCAGCCCGATCGCGACCGAGCGCATGCCGACGTAATAGGGCTTCTTGCGCGCGATCGCCCAGGCCATGTCGGCCTCGTGCGGGTGGGTCAGCCCGTCGGTGTCCTGGCCGATGATGATGTGGCCCTTCTCGAGCCGCAAGAGGCGCTGGGCCTCGACGCCGAAGGGCCGAATGCCGGCGTCCTTGCCGGCCGCCATCATGGTGTCCCACAGCGCCTCGCCCTGGCTCGCCGGGACATGTACTTCGTAGCCCAGCTCGCCGACGAAGCCGACGCGCATCAGCCGCGCCGGAATGCCGGCGACGTGCCCGGTGCGCACGCCCATATAGGGAAACGCCGCGGCGCCGAGATCGACGTCGTCGCACAGCCTGGCAAGCACGGCGCGCGAGCGCGGCCCGGCGATATTGACGCCGGCATAGGCCCCGGTGACGTTGGTGATGTCGACATCGAGCCGCCATTGGGCGTTGTTGAACAGCATCGCCTGGTAGACGCCCTGCGCGCCGCCGGTCGTCGCCGTGACGTAGAAGTGCCGCTCGTGCAGCCGGCAGGCGACGCCATCGTCGCTGATCACGCCCGACATGTCGGTCATCAGCACATAACGCCCGCGGCCTACCGGCTGCTTGAGATAGGCGAAGGTGTAGACGCGGTTCATGAATTCGGCGGCGTCGGGGCCGCGGATCTCGATGCCGCCCAGCGTCGAGACGTCGATCAGCCCAACGTTGTTGCGCACGTTGACCGCCTCGGCGCGGCTGTTCTCCTCGCGCGTGCCGCCGGCGCGGTAGACCGCCGGCCGGAGCCACATGCCGGCGGGCATCATCTCGGCGCCGAGCTCGATGTGGCGCCAATGCATCGCCGTGTAGCGGACCGGCTCGAACGCGCGACCGGCGAGATGGCCGAAGGATTCGGCCGCGAACGGCGGGCGCGAGGTGGTGGTGCCGGTCTCGTCGACCGTGCGCCCGGTCGCGCGCGCCGCGAGGCGCACCGAGGTGAGCGACGAGTGACGCCCCTGCGACGGCCCCATGCCGACCGTCGAGAAGCGTTTGACCAGCTCGATGTTGTCGTAGCCCTCGGCGATCGCGTTCAAGATGTCCGCAATCTGCAGGTCTTCGTCGAAATCGACGAATTCCTTGCCTTCCGGATGCGCGAAGATGGGCCAGGGATGGCTTTGGCCGACCGTCCCCTTGGCCGATTTGACGGCCGGTTTGCGGCCGACCGCGAGGCCGGCGTCCTTGGCCGCCTGCCAGCCGGCCAGGCGGCCGTCCTCGACCGCGGCGGCCAGCGCATAGGCGCCGTTCACCGAGCCGGCGGCGAACAGATGCGCGGGCAGCGCGCCGAGCGCGAACATGGCGCTCTCGGTGTCGTAGCCGACGCGCACGCCGGCGTGGCTCGCCAGGTTCGCGGTCGGATGGTAGCCGGTCGACATGCAGATCAGGTCGCAGGCGAAGCGGTCGGCGGTCGCGGCGAAGCTGCCCTCGCCGGTGATGCGCGCGACCCGTGCGCCGGTGACGCCGGTCATGCCGGGCGCCGCGACCGCCTCGGCGATGGTCGTGTTGCGCAGCACCGGGATGCCGCGCTCGACCACCGCGGTGGCGCGTTCGCTGGCGCCCGGCGCGGCGCGCAGGTCGACGACGCAGGCGACGTCGACACCGGCATCGGACAGATCGAGCGCAACGCCATAGCCATCGCCGTTGGCGGTCGCAACCACGGCGCGCTCACCCGGCTTGACGCCCCACAGCTTGATCAGGCGCTGCGCCGCCGAGCCGAGCATGACGCCCGGCAGGTCGTTGTTGTGGAACACCATCGGCTGCTCGTAGGAACCCGCTGCGAGCACGACCGACTTGGCGCGCAGCTTGTACATGCGGTTGCCGCGGATGATCGGCAGCCAGTTGTCGCTGAACCAGCCGTTGCACACCGCGTCGCACATGACGCGGATGGTGCCGGCACCGCCGACCGCGGCGGCCAGTTGGGCGCGCAGCTTGCCGGCGCGCGTCCCTTCGGCGTCGAAGCGGGCGTAGTTGAGCGATCCGCCGAGCTCGGCATTCTCCTCGACCAGGATGACGTCGGCGCCGCTCTTGGCGGCCTCGAGCGCCGCCGCCATGCCGGCCGGGCCACCGCCGACGACGGCGACGTCGCAGAACAGGTACTGCTTGTCGTAGTAGCCATGGGGCGTCTCGAGGTCGACCGTGCCGAGGCCGGCGAGGCGGCGGATGACGCGCTCCCACATCGGCCAGGCGAAACGCGGCCTGTAGAACGCCTTGTAGTAGAAGCCGACCGGCAGGAAGCGGGCCAGGCGGCCGATCAGCGCGCCGCGGTCCTTGTCGAGGCCGCCGAAGACGTTGACCGCCCGCGCCGCGAGCCCCGGCGTGACGCGGTGTCGGTCGGCCAGGACGTTGGGGTCGTCGCCGACCTGGACGATCGTGTTGGCGTCCTGCCCGCAGGCCGACAGAATGCCGCGCGGCCGGTGGTATTTGAACGAGCGCGACAGGGTAGTGACGCCGTTGGCGGCCAAGGCGCTGGCGATGGTGTCGCCAGCGAATCCGGTGTAGGCGGTCCCCTCGAACGTGAATGAGACCGGCTCCTCGTGGTCGATCAGCAGGCCCGCCGGGGCGTCGAGGCGGCTCGATCTCATGATGTCTTTTTACCGTCGTCGGCCGTCGGCGCGGGCGGCGGCGCGAAATCCATGCGTTCGGTAAACACCTTGCTCGCCGGATAGGTGCGCTGAACTTCGTCGGTCACCGTGTTGCGCTCGGCGATGAACCAGAAGGCGGTCGGCACGTGGCACCACCACTCGCGCACGACGCCAGCGGTGTTGTTCTCGAAGAAGACGAACTCGGCCCATTCGGCCTGGCTGCAGCCGTGCGGGTCGGGATGGGCGACGACCTCGCCGCCGAAGACGAACTCCGAGATGTTGCGCGGGCCGTTGAGCGGGCAGTTCATGAGTTTCATGGCGAGGACCCAGGCTAGTGGCCGACCGAGGCCGCGCCTTTTTCGCCGACCAGCTTGAACTCGTTGAAGCGCGACAGGCGGAAGGGCTCGATCAGGTCGGGCACCTTGCCGGTGGCGATCAATTCGGCCATGCGGTTGCCGACCACCGGCGTCGCCTTGAAGCCCCAGGTGCCCCAGCCCGAATCGATGTAGTAGTTCTCGACCGGCGTCTCACCCATGATCGGGCTGAAGTCGGGCGTCATGTCGGCCATGCCGGCCCACTGGCGCAACAGCTTGACCTTGGAGAGGAACGGGAACAGCTCGAGTATATGCGCCATCAGCCCTTCCTTGAACTCGAGGCTCGAGCGCGTCGAGTACAGCGGATAGGGATCGGTCGCGCCGCCCATCACCAGCTCGCCGCGCGGCGACTGCGAGATGTAGACGTGCAGGCTGCCCGACACCACGATGGCATCGAGGAACGGCTTCAACGGCTGCGAGACGCAGGCTTGCAGCGGGATGGTGCGGATCGGCACGGTGAAGCCGGCCATCTTGGTCAGCAGCGAGGTCGAGCCCGCGACCATCTGCACCGCCGTACCGCAGGTGATCGTGCCGCGGTCGGTGACGACGCCGTTGAGCCGGCCGTTCTCGATCAGCAGCCCGGTGACCGCGGTCTTCTGGTGGATCTCGACGCCGCGCCGGCTGGCGACGCCGCCATAGCCCCAGGCGACCGCGTCGTGGCGCGCGATCGAGCCGGGCGCGTGGTAGAGCGCGCCGAGGATCGGATAACGCGCGTCGCGCGACATGTTGAGCTGGGGCACCAGCTTGGCGACCTCGTCGGCCAGCACGAGTTCGCTATCGACGCCCATATGCTTGTTGACCTCGGCCCGCCAGCGCATCGTACGCAGCGCCGCGTCGGTATGCGCGAGCGTAAAGTGGCCGCGCTCGGAATACATGATGTTGTAGTCGAATTCCTGGCTCAGTTTCCGATAGAGCTGGACCGATTCGTCATAGAAGGCGACGCCTTCGGGCGTCAGGTAGTTGGAGCGGATGATCGCCGTGTTGCGTCCGGTGTTGCCGCCGCCAATGTAGCCCTTCTCGAGCACCACGACGTTGGTGATGCCGTGGTGCTTGGCGAGGTAGTAGGCGGTCGCCAGGCCATGGCCGCCGCCGCCGATGATGACGACGTCGTAAGACGGCCTGAGCTCGCCCGGCGCGGCGAAGTGCCGCTTGGCCGGGTGTCCCTTCGAGAAACCGTATTTCAATAAGCCGAACGGCATGGCGCGGCGCTCTCTCTCCCCGACGGTTCGGTCGTTTCGGCACGGCTCTAGGCCGGCCTCGACGGACCGTACCGAAGCTAACGCAATGTTTACTCTGAGGCAATATTCGTTCATAGAGTTCAGAACATTGGTCGCGCAAATTGCCCCCTGCACGCCGCGCCGCTGTACAATCGTCGGCGATGGCCCAGCCCGGCTTTCTCACCAAGGACAGGTGCGGCACGGCGGATATCGGACGACAGGCTAGGAAAAGCGTGCGGCGCGATGCTTGCGCATCGGGCAAGCGCTTTGACGCGGCCTGTCGTCCGAGATCCGCCGCCCTTCGGGTCGCGCCGCCCGGGCCGCCCGCGGCGTCGAAGACCTTGCGCGTAGCCCAGGCTACGCTCCGCGGCCATCTCCTGGCGGATCGGCGACCGCCCGACGCGATGACGCGCCTGTCCTTGGTGAGAAATCCAGGCTAGTATTTGTCGGGCGGCACTGGCGGTCGGTCGAGGGAGGATCGTGTCATGACGTCACGCGCGAAAGACCTCAACGACGAACTCATCGAGACCATTGTCAGGCAGCTGCACGACCGCGCGCCGCGCGCCGGCGCCGATCAGCTCGAGCGCTTCGTACGCGGCTACTATGACGGCGTCGCGCCCGAGGACCTGATCGGTTTCACCGCCGACAATCTATACGGTGAAGCGTGCTGGATGTTCCGCTTCGCGCAGAAGCGCGCGCCCAACACGCCCAACATCCGCGTCTACAACCCGCACCACGAAGAGCACGGCTGGCAGTCGACACGCACGATCGTCGAGATCGTCAACGACGACATGCCCTTCCTGGTCGATTCGGTGGCCGCCGACCTGAACCGGCACGACCTGACGGTTCACCTGCTGATCCACCCGATTCTTCGGGTGCGTCGCGACGACAAGGGCCGACTGCTCGACGTGCTCGACCCGAACGACGACGCCGAGGATGCGGCGATTGAGTCGGTGTTGCACGTCGAGGTCAATCAGCAAACCGCGCAAACCGCGCTGGACGCCCTTCGCGAAAGCCTGGAACGCGTGCTCGGCGACGTGCGCGGCACGGTCGAGGACTTCCAGCCGATGCGGGCCAAGATCGACGAGATCATCGCCGAGGTCGAGACCAGCCCGCCGACGCTCGCCGAAGGCGATGTCGCCGAGGGCAAGGCATTCCTCGAATGGGTGCGCGACGACAACTTCATCCTTCTGGGCATTCGCGACTACACGGTCGATCACGTCGAGAGCGAGGATTTCCTGCGCATCGTACCGGACTCGGGCCTCGGCATCCTGCGCCACACGCTGCCCGCATCGATCGAGCGCAGCAATCAGGCGCTGAGCGAAGACGTCAACGCGTTCACCCGGCGCAAGCGCCTGTTGTTCATCACCAAGGCCAACACGCGCTCGACGGTGCACCGGCCGGTCTACATGGACTTCGTCGGCGTCAGGACGTTCGACAAGAAGGGCGAGGTCACCGGCCAGCACCGTATCCTCGGTCTGTTCACCTCGACCGCCTACAATCGCAATCCGCGCGACATCCCGCTGCTGCGCCACAAGGTCAACAAAGTGCTGGCGCGCTCGCCATTCCCGAACAACAGCCATAACGGCAAGGCGCTGCTCAACATTCTCGAGACCTATCCGCGCGACGAGCTGTTCCAGATCCGCGAGCGCGAACTCTACGACGTCGCCCACGGCATCCTGCATCTCGAGGAACGCCAGCGCATTCGCCTGTTCATCCGGCGCGACGACTACGCGCGCTTCTTCTCCTGCCTCATCTATGTGCCGCGCGAGCGCTACAACACGGTGCTGCGCGAGCGCATGAAGGCGGTCCTGCTGCGCTCGCTGAAGGGCGCGAGCGCCGAATTCACCGCGCAGGTCTCCGAAGCGGTGATGGCGCGGCTCCACTTCATCGTGCAGACCCCCGATCATGTGGCGCACGACTACGACGTCGAACACATCGAGGAGCTGCTCGTCAAAGCCGCGCGGCAGTGGATCGACGATCTGCGCGACGCCTGCGTCGACCACTGGGGCGAAGGCCATGGCATGGAGGTCTACAACCGCTATGACGAGGCCTTCCCGGCGGCCTACCGCGACGACTTCAACGCCCAGACCGCCGTCTTCGACATCGACAAGATAGACGCGCTCGACGGCCCCGGCGCGATGGCGATGAACCTCTATAACCGCATCGACGCCGCCGACGGCGTGCTCAACTTCAAGGTCTACCACCCCGGCAATCCGGTGCCGCTCTCGGACATCCTGCCGGTGCTCGAGAACATGGGGCTCAAGGTGATCGAGGAGACGCCCTACCGGGTGGGGCCCGCGGGTGACGAAGACGGCTTCTGGATCCACGACTTCAGCATGATCAGCCGGCGCGCGCTCGAGATCGATGTCGCCGAGACCAGGGAGGTGTTCCAGGATGCCTTCGCCAAGTCCTGGTATCACGAGGCCGAGGACGACGGCTTCAACGAGCTGGTGCTGTGCGCGGGCCTGACCTGGCGCGAGGTGACGGTGCTGCGCGCCTATTGCAAATACCTGCGCCAGGCGGCGATCACCTTCAGCGACCGCTACATGGAGACGACGCTGACCGACAACGCGCCGATCGCGCGCATGCTGGTCGAGCTGTTCGTCGCGCGCTTCGACCCCGACGGCGAAAAGGGCCGGGACAAACGTGTCAAGGAGCTGGAAAGCCGCATCGCCGAGGGGCTCGATGCGGTCGCCAATCTCGACGAGGACCGCATCCTCCGGCGCTTCCTCAATCTCGTTCAGGCGACGCTCAGAACCAACTATTTCCAGACCGGCGCCGACGGCGGGCCCAAGCCGTCGCTCGCGTTCAAGCTCGATTCGAAGGTCATCGAGGAGCTGCCGCTGCCGCGCCCCTGGGTCGATATCTTCCTGTTCTCGCCGCGCGTCGAGGCGGTGCATCTGCGCGGCGGCCCGGTTGCGCGCGGCGGCCTGCGCTGGTCGGACCGGCGCGAGGATTTCCGCACCGAGATCCTCGGCCTGATGAAGGCACAGCAGGTCAAGAACGCGGTCATCGTGCCGCTCGGCTCGAAGGGCGGCTTCGTGGTCAAGCGCCCGCCACAGTCGGGTGGCCGCGAGGCGCAGCTGGAGGAAGGCATCGCGTGTTACAAGACGATGATCGCCGGCATGCTCGACATCACCGACAATCTTGTCGCGGGCGCGGTCGTGGCGCCCGACCGGGTGGTGCGCTACGACGGCGACGACCCCTACCTGGTGGTCGCCGCCGACAAGGGCACGGCGACGTTCTCGGACATCGCCAACGGCATCGCCATCGACTACGGCCACTGGCTGGGCGACGCCTTCGCGAGCGGCGGCTCGGCCGGCTACGACCACAAGGGCATGGGCATCACCGCGCGCGGCGCCTGGGAATCGGTCAAGCGCCACTTCCGCGAGATGGGCGTCGACTGCCAGACCATCGACTTCACCTGCATCGGCATCGGCGACATGTCGGGCGACGTGTTCGGCAACGGCATGCTGCTGTCCGAGCACATCCGCCTGATCGGCGCGTTCAACCACCTGCATATCTTCCTCGACCCCGAGCCGGACGCGGCCAAGAGCTTCAAGGAACGCAAGCGCATGTTCGACCTGCCGCGCTCGACATGGCAGGACTATGACGCCAAGCTGGTTTCGAAGGGCGGCGGCGTCTATGACCGCAAGGCGAAGTCGATCGACATCTCGCCCGAGGTCAAGAAGGCGCTCGGCATCAAGGCCGACAAGCTGACGCCAAACGAGCTGATCCACGCGATGGTGCTAGCGCCGGTCGATCTGTTGTGGAACGGCGGCATCGGCACCTACGTCAAGGCGGCCGAGGAAAGCCACACCGAGGTCGGCGACCGCGCCAACGACGCGATCCGCGTCAACGGCAAGCAGCTGCGCTGTCGTGTCGTCGGCGAGGGCGGCAATTTGGGACTGACCCAGCGCGGCCGCATCGAATACGCACTGGCCGGCGGCCGAATATTCACCGACGCGATCGACAACTCGGCCGGCGTCGATTGCTCGGACCACGAGGTCAACATCAAGATACTGCTAGGCGCCGTGGTCGCCGACGGCGACATGACCGACAAGCAGCGCAACGACTTGCTCGCCAAGATGACCGACGAGGTCGGCGCGCTGGTGCTGCGCGACAACTACCAGCAGACCCAGTCGCTCAGCGTCGCGCTGGCGCAGGGCGCCGGCATGCTGGGCTCGCAGGCGCGGCTGATGCGCGGCCTCGAACGCAGCGGTGAACTCGACCGCGAGGTCGAGGACCTGCCCGACGACGAGGCCATCGCCGAGCGGCAAAAGGCCGGCCGCGGCCTCACCGCGCCCGAACTTTCGGTGCTGTTCGCGTACTCCAAGATGTCGCTCTACAAGGCGCTGCTCGGTTCGGACCTGCCCGAGGACCCCTATCTCGCGATCGACCTGATGCGCTATTTCCCCGAGCCGCTGCGCGAGCGCTTCGACGAGACGATCCGCGGTCACCAACTGCGCCGCGAGATCATCGCCACCTCGGTGACCAACTCGACGGTCAACCGGGTCGGCATCACCTTCGTCAACCAGCTCGCCGAAGAGGCCGGCTTCGAGCGCAGCGAGATCGCCCGCGCCTACTCGATCACGCGCGACGCCTTCGGTCTGCGTGAGCTGTGGGCCGAGATCGAGAGTCTCGACAACAAGGTGCCGAGTGACGCGCAGACCGCGATGCTGCTCGATATCGGCCAGCTCGTCGAACGCTGCACGCGCTGGTTCCTGCGCAACAGCGGCGGGCCACTCGATATCGCCGCCTCGATCGACAACTTCACGCCGGGCATCGCCAAGCTGTCCAAGCGGCTCAAGGACGTGCTGAGCGCCGGGCGTCACGACCGGCTGACCAAGAAGACCCGGCGCTACACGGCCAAGGGCGCGCCCAAGGCGCTCGCCCAGCGCATCGCCAGCCTCGATCCGCTGGCCGCCGCGCTCGACATCATCAACGCCGCGCAGCGCAACGACCTCGCCGTCGAGGCGGCGGGCAAGATCTATTTCCAGGTCGGCGAGCGCCTCGGCCTCGACTGGCTGCGCACCAGCGCGCGCGGCCTCAGCGCCAACACCCATTGGCAGCGCCAGGCCGTTACCGCCATCATCGACGACCTCTACGTCCAGCAGCGCGCGCTGACCAGCTCGGTCATCGAGGCCAACGGCGACGGCGACGGCGCGGTCGACGGCGTGGTCAACGGCTGGATCGACGCGAACCGCGCGGCGGTCGGCCGCAACGAGCAATTGCTCGCCGATCTACGCAAGTCGGGCGCGGTCGACATCGCCATGCTCACCGTGGCGAACCGGCAAATCCGCGTCCTGGCGGCCGGCTGACGGGGGCCGCTATCGCGCAAGGCGAGCACCGAACCACGGCCGCGAACCCGGCCCGGCGCCGCGCCATCGCCGCCTGGTGCCTGTTCGACTGGGCCAATTCGCCCTTCCCGACGGTCATCGTCACCTTCGTCTTCGCCGCCTATTTCACCGAGGCCATCGTCGGCGACAGCGTGCGTGGCACCGCGATGTGGGGCAACGCGCTGGCGGCGAGCGCACTGGTGGTCGCCGTGCTCGGGCCGCTGATGGGCGCGCTGGTCGACGCCGGCGGGCGGCGCAAGCCGCTGCTCGCCGCCTGCTCGGCGGTCACCATCGTCGGCGCCGCTGCGCTCTGGTTCGCCGAGCCCGAACCATCGCACGCCTTGTGGGCGGCGGTCTGCGTCGCGGTCGCCAATGCCGGCTTCGAGCTCGGCATGGTGTTCTACAACGCCATGCTGCCCGGCCTCGCCGGACCGGGGCGCGTCGGCCGGCTGTCGGGCTGGGGCTGGGCGCTGGGCTACGCCGGCGGCCTGGTCTGCCTGGTCGTCGCTCTGGTCGCCTTCGTCCAGGCCGACCCGGCGCCGTTTGGACTCGACGTCGCGAGCGCCGAGCATATCCGCATCGTCGCGCCGCTCGCCGCGCTCTGGTTCGTCGCCTTCGGCTGGCCGATTTTCGTCTTCACGCCGGACACGCCGTCAAGCGGCGCGCCGGTCGGCGCGACGCTGCGCCGTGGCGCCGCCCAGCTGTGGACCACGCTGCGCCAATTCCGCGCCCAGCCGACGATCTTCCGCTTCCTGATCGCGCGCATGATCTTCATCGACGGACTCAACACGCTGTTCGCCTTCGGCGGTATCTACGCGGCGGGCACCTTCGGCATGGACATGGCAGGCGTCATCGGCTTCGCCATCGCGCTCAACGTCAGCGCGGGGTTTGGCGCGCTCGGCTTCGGCTGGGTCGACGACCGGCTCGGCGCCAAGCGGACGCTTGTCATCTCGCTGATCGGCCTGCTGGTCGCCGGATCACTCGGCGTCGTGGCGCCGTCGGCGGCGTGGTTCTGGGTCGCCGGCATGGCGATCGGAGTCTTCATCGGGCCGACCCAGTCGGCCAGCCGCTCGATGATGGCCCGTCTCGCGCCGCCCGAACGCATCAACGAGATGTTCGGCCTGCTCGCGCTTTCGGGCAAGGTGACCGCCTTCGCCGGGCCGCTGTTGGTCGGCTGGGTGACGCTGGCGTCGGGCAGCCAGCGCGTCGGCATGGCGACGATCCTGGTGTTCTTCGCCGTCGGTCTCGTTCTGCTGCTGCCGCTCCGCGTGCCCGGCGAAACGGACTGAATCATAATCCGATCGAATAGAATCGGCCGGACTATACCAGCCTGCGACCGCAGGCCGCCGACCGTTCGGCCAGTGTTGATCCCATAAGATTGGCATGCGCGGCGATTGAGCGCAGGTCACCTTTAGGTGACCGCACAAAGGTCTAACCCCAATCAGGCGGCGCCGTAGCGGCGGCTGCGCTCGGCCTCGTCGGTCTCGGCGCTGCGGAACAGCACCTTGTGGCGGCGCCGCGGGATCTCGGCGACCAGCGCCAGCGCCGTCGGATCGAGATCGGCGGCCGGCCGCGCCTCGGGCTCGAAATGGCCGCAGGTGTCGGCGCCGCGCACCAGCAACGCCATGTCGTTGTCGATCGCGGTCTGGCGCACCTCGGGCGCGATGAACTGGAAGTTGAGGCCGATGCGCCGCTCGTCGGAATGGCTCGGCTGCGAGCCGTGCACGACGCGGCCGTGATGCAGCGACATCTGACCCGGCGCGAGCCGCACATCGACCGCGCTGTCCTCGTCGATCTCGGCGGTGATGGTCTGACCCCGGCTCAACAGGTTGTCGGCCTCGAAGGTGTCGGCGTGCGGCAGGATGTCCTGCGCGTGGCTGCCCGGAATGACGCGCATGCCGCCGTTCTCGGGGCCGACCGGCGAGAGCGCCAGCCACACCGAGACGACGCCCTCGGCCGGCTCGACGCCCCAATAGGTCAGGTCCTGGTGCCAACTGACGAAGCGGTCGTCATGGGGCTCCTTGATGATGAAGGCGCCGTCCCACAACAGAAGGTTCGGCCCGATGACGTCCTCGGCCGCATCGAGCAGCGCCGGGTGATGCGCCAACTCGTCAGCGAGCAGCATCGTCAGGTACGGCTTCATGGCGTATTTCATCCTGCCGTGCTCGGCCTCGAACGCCTCGAGTCGGCGGCGGCAATCGAGCGCCTCCCGCGTGCTCAAGATGTCGATTGGAAAGACGCAGCCGTCGTCGTGATAGCGGCGCAGCTCCGCGTCCGACAGATGCTTGCCCATGGCGCACCCCGCTTGTCCGGCGTCTCTCGCGCCACCGTCATCGAGAGCCGGCCCCGCGTCAACGCAAAAATGCACGCGCACCCGCGGGCGCTATAGTGGTGGTCATGGGCGACGGCGATTACACCGAGGCCGACTTCACAGGCCAGCAGATCGTCTGGGGCGAGGGCTACATGTCGCCGGGCGGCGCCGCCGAGGTCGCCGCGGTGGTCGCGGGCCTCGATATCGAAGGACGCGACGTGCTCGACATCGGCTGCGGGCTGGGCGGCCCGAGCGTCGACCTGGTGGCGAACCACGGCGCCGGCCGCGTCACCGGCATCGACACCCAGGCGGCGCAAATCGCCTATGCGCGGGCGCTCGCCGATCGCCAAGATGTCGCCGACCGCACCGCCTTCGAACGCGTCGACCCGGGGTCCCTGCTTTTCGCGAACGCCACCTTCGACGTCGTCTTCTCCATGGGCGCGCTGATGCAGATCGCCGGCAAGCCGGCGCTCTTCGCTGAGGCCTTCCGCGTGCTGCGTCCGGGCGGCTCGTTCACCGCCAACGACCTGCTCAGGCCGGACGACGGGCCGCTGCCGACCGCCTTGGCCGGTTTCGTGGCAACCGCCGGCCTGATCTACCACTGGGCCTCGCTCGCGACGACGCGCGACGCGCTCGACGGCGCCGGCTTCACCGACGTCGCGATCGACGACCGCGGCGCCTGGTACCGCGACCAGTTGCGCGGCGACATCGCGCGCCTCGAGTCGGGGCCGACGGGTGCACGTCTGCGCGCGGCGTTCGGCGACGACGGCCGCGACGCCTGGATCGATCTGTGGTCGCGTTTGGAGGCGCTGGTCGCGGCCGGCGACCTCCGCCCGGTCCAGCTGCGCGCCATCAGGCCGATCAGCCCCGGTCGTCGAACGGCGCCTCGGCGATGTCCTGGCACATTTGGATGACGTCGCCCATGTAGTGCTCGTCGTAGCCCGATTCGTCCTCGAGCACGCTGAAGAAGGCGACCGAGACGCCACTCTCGGGGTCGGCCAGCAGGTATTGCCCGCCATAGCCGCCGTGACCGACCCAACGGCCGTTGGTCTGCAGGTGGCGGCAATAGCGCAGCCACTCGCGCGGCGCGGGGAAATGCTTGGCCCGGGCGGTCCGCGCCTCGTCGATGAAGGCGCGGCTGCCGACCGCCTGACCGCCGATGCCGAGGCCGCCGCGCACGAAGATCTGGCCGTAGCGGGCGAGGTCGCGCGCGGTCATGGCGCCGCCGCCGTCGAGGATCGACATGCCCTCGCGATCGGTCGAGACGTGAAAGCTGTGCTCGAGGCCCGCCGCCTCGACGATGTCGATCAGGTGGTCGCGCAGCGGCCGACCGCCGGCCAGTTCGGCGATCCAGGCCAGCACGTCGGTGTTGGCCGACTTGTAGAGCACCTCCGGGCCATCGTTGACGATGTCGTCGCTCTCGATGCCGCAGACGAATTCTCGGTTGGTGATCTCGGCCTGGCCGGGACCGGGCAGGCGCCAGCCCATCGACACCTCGTGATCGAACACGGCCTCCGCCGGGTCGCCGTAGTCCTCGCCGTAGTCGTTGGCGACATTCATGTCGAGCACGTCGCGCAGACTCGCGCCGGCATAGCCCGAACCGATCTCGGGAAGGTGATCGCCGACCTTGCTATCGAGATCGATGCGGCCCTGCTCGACGAGCCGGCCGTAGATAAGGTTGACCGTCGTCTTGGTGATCGACTGGATGCTGTGCGGCCGGTCGGGTCCGAAATCGGCCGCGTAACGCTCGTAAACGAGGGTGTTGCCACGCACCACGGCGAGGCCCGAGAAGATCGTCGTCGCGGTCATCCGGCGCACCGCGTCCATGTCGGCGATGCGCCGGTCGATGTCGCGCCGCAGCACCAGCACATCGCGCGACCGCAGGCTGAGCCCGTAGCGGTTGTTGCGATAGAGATTATGGAACCCCCAGCGCCGGTGCTCGGCGGTGTTCCACCGGGTGCGCCGGCCCTCGGTGACGACGAGGTCGGGGTTGGGCGTGGTGACGATGACGTTTGACGTCATAATGTGGACCCTCTGCGTTTTGTGTCGCGCCGGCGCGGGTTCGGCTTCGCGGCGCGTTATACCAGGGACCAATGACAAAGGCCCAGAGAGACGGCGTTACACCGCCGCCGGTTTGGCGTTAGAATTTTGCCTCGGGCCCGGCAACGACCGGAACCGCGCCAGTCGCGCGATCAGAGGAGACAAGCCATGACCGACATCGATGCCACGCGCCGTGACCTGGTCGTGGCGTTCAATGCGAACCCGGGCGGCCCGCATAGCCCCGAGCTGCAGCGCCTGGTCAACAAGCTGCGCTTCGAGCCGACCATGAAAGGCAAATACGCGGTGGTCTGCACCAAACCGCACGAGGAATGGACGCTGGCGCAGCTTCCCGGCGAGCGCGGCAAACCAATTCGCATGCACGAGGACCGGGTCTTCACCAGCCTCGACGATGCCGAGCGGGCGATCTTCAAGCTGCGCTGGGAAGCGCATACCGGTGAGACGCTGGATTGACCGGCCGGGCGGAGGACGCGCTATGAGATCACTCTTCGGCTACAGCGATCGCATCAGCGCCCGGCCGGGCGATACGATCAGCTTCATGGTCAGCAGCCTCGGTGGCACGCCCTACCGGGCCGACATCGTCCAGCTGATCTGCGGTGACGACAGCCCGGCGGGACCCGGCTTCAAGGAGACGGCCGTCGAGACGGCGATCAATGGCGACTACGAGGGCCGTGCGCAAGCGATCCACGACGGCTCGTATGTGACGGTGCCGCGCGCGCCAGTGCTCGATGGCATCACCAGCTTCACCCTGCAGGCGATGGTTTGGCCGACGACGCCGGGCCGGGGCCGCCAAGCCATGCTCGGCAAGTGGCGCGACGACACCGGGGCCGGCTTCGGCCTGTATATCGACGAGGGTGGCGCTGCCGCGCTGCGCGTCGGCGACGGTTCCGGTCGCGTCGATGTCGTGAGCGTCGGGACCGCCATGGTCGCCCGGGAATGGTACTTCGTCGCCGCGAGCTTCGATGCCGAGAGCCGCGAGATGCGCGTCTTTCAGGAACCGTTGGCCGACAGTCCCGGTGTCGGCGATGCGACGTCGGCCGACGCCACGGCGACGATCGACGGGGCGATGAAGAGCGACGCGCCGTTGCTCATGGCGGCGCAGAGCGCGGCGCCCGACGCGCCCGTCGGCGCCCACTACAACGGCAAGCTCGACCGTCCCCGGCTGGCGAGCCGGGCGTTGTCGAGGGCCGAAATCGAGCGCCTGAAGGCGACGACGATACCGGGAGACTTGCGCGCCGACATCGTCGGCTGGTGGGATTTCTCGTGCGACATCGACGGCACGCGCGTCACCGATCGCTCGCCCAACCGGCTGCACGGCGAGACCGTCAATCTGCCGACGCGCGGCATGCGGGGCTTCAACTGGACCGGCGACGAGCAGTGCTGGCGCCACGCGCCCGACGAGTACGGCGCCATCCACTTCCACGACGACGACCTCTACGACGCCGGCTGGCAGGCCGACTTCGCGCTCACCGTGCCCGAGACGATGGCGAGCGGGGTCTACTGCGCACGCCTGATCGGCGCCGACGACGAGGAGCGCATCCCGTTCTTCGTGCGCCCCGCGGCGGGCGCGCCGACGGCCGATGCGGTGCTGCTGATCTCGACCGCGACGTTCATGGCCTACGCCAACATGCAGTGGGACATGAACACGATCTTCGCCGAGCCAAAGAAGGGCGCCATCACGGTGCTCAGCCCGGAGGATGTATTTCTTCAGGAGAACCCTGGCTATGGCCTCTCGCTCTACGACAAGCATGCCGACCAGTCGGGCGTCTGCTATTCGTCGCGGCTCCGGCCGATCTTCAACATGCGGCCAAGGACCGGGCTGTGGAGTTTCAACGCCGACACCCATGTCACCGACTGGCTCGCGACGATCGGCCAGGCCTACGACGTGGTCACCGACGAAGACCTCCACGCCGACGGCGTCGCGGCGCTGGCGCCCTACTGCGTGGTGGTCACCGGCGCGCACCCCGAGTACTGGTCGACGCCGATGTGGCACGCGATGGTCGCCTATCAGCGCCGCGGCGGCCGGCTGATGTACCTCGGCGGCAACGGTTTCTACTGGCGCATCGCCTATCACGACACGCTGCCCGGCGTCATCGAGCTGCGCCGCGCCGAGGGCGGCATGCGCTACCAATCGACCGAGCCGGGCGAGTACTACCAAAGCTTCAACGGCGAGCTCGGCGGGTTGCGGCGCCGGGTCGGCACGCCGCCAAACACGCTGGTCGGCGCCGGCACGGTCGCGACCGGCTTCGATTCGGCGTCGTACTACCTGCGCACCGAGGCGAGCCACGATCCACGCGCGACGTTCATCTTCGAGGGCGTCGGCGACGACGAGCTGATCGGCGACTTCGGCACGCTGCTCGGCGGCGCCGCGGGCGTCGAGCTCGACGGCGCCAACCGCAAGCTCGGCACGCCGCCGCACGCCCTCGTCGTGGCCCGCTCGGAGGGCCATTCGCAGCTCTACTTTCTGTGCCCCGAGGAGACGCCGTTCCACCACCCGGTGATGAGCGGCGCCGAGAACCCCCGGGTGCGCGCCGACCTGTTGTTCTACGAGACGTCACGCGGCGGCGGCGTGTTTACCACCGGCTCGATTTCGTGGTGCGCGGCGCTGGCGCATAACGGCTACGACAACAACGTCGCGCGCATCACCGGCAACGTGCTGAAGCGCTTCCTCGACCCCGCGCCGCTCTAGCCGTTGCGCGCGACACTTTGGCGTGGATCGGAGGATAAGTCAGATGTGGCAAGCGAAAGTCATCAAGGCCGAAGACGTCGTCTTCGAGGATCGCGTCGGACAGCATCCGGTGAAGACGCGCTTCGCGCGCATCGTCCGTCAGCCGCTGAGCGGCGGCCTCGGCTTCGGAATTTTGGAGGTCGACGACATCGACGCCGACTGGTTCATAAACTACGACGAGATATTCTACATCCTGGAGGGCAATTTCCGGGTCATCATCGGCGATGAGGTCTTCGAGGGTAACGCCGGCGACACCATCTTCCGGCCCAAGGATACGCAATTGCACTACGAATCGACCGGCAAGGCGAAACTGCTCTACATCGTCCATCCCGAGGGGAACGTCCGCTGGCGGCTGCTCGTCGGCCGCGACTGACCGAATTCGCCGACGGTGCGGACCTAGTCTCCTCAATCGGGCATCGTGAAGGGGTCGGGGTCGAGGAAGCGGCGCACCAAGTTCTCGCTGACCTCAAGCGATCTCGTCTGAGATGTCGGGTTCCGAGCGATAAGCGGACCTAGCTCGCGCGGTATCGGAAAATCATGACGTGCACGTCCGCTCACGAGCGGGAAGCGGACCTCGCCGCTGAATCCGCTGGAGGTCTGCCTGTAGCCAGGACCGGACATTAGGTGCTCCGTCACCAACAAGCCGTTGCCCGGCGCATCCTGCGGCCGCTTGACGATCTGCGAACGAGGCCACGTCCAGCATAGGCTGGTGAGACGGGTGGCAAGGTGAAAACGACGGGAGAGATGCGTCCGGATGGCGGAAAGTTGGGTCATCGGATGTCCGCCGGAGTATTACAGCCTCCTCTGGCGCCATGTGGTAGGATTCCAATGGATTCAAAGGTTATCTGATAATTGGCGGCCGAAGGGGGCGGCATTTCGTTTACGCCAGACGCCATCGGCCTGATCGTGGCCGTCTTCATCGCCTCCGCCGTCGAGGTCGTCGAGGCCTTCACCATCGTGCTCGCCATGGGTATGAGCCGGGGCTGGCGTTCGGCGCTGGCGGGCACCGCGGCCGCGGTCGTCGTGCTGGCGCTGCTCGTCGCGCTCGCCGGCGTCGCGCTGCGCGACTATGTCAACGCGGCCTTCCTGCAATTCATCGTCGGCGCCCTGCTGCTCGTCTTCGGCCTGCAGTGGCTCAGAAAAGCGATGCTGCGCTCGGCCGGCTTGAAGGCGCTCCATGACGAGGACCTGATCTTCGCCGACGAAGTGGCGGCGGCCCGCGCCGCCGGCAGCGGTCAATTCTTCGGGCTCGACGCCTTCGGTTTCGTCGTCGCCTTCAAGGGCGTGTTGCTGGAAGGCATCGAGGTCGTCTTCATCGTCATCACCTTCGGGCTTGGGGCGGCCCACCGCGGCGTCCCCGACGCCATGTTGAGCGCGACGCTCGGCGCCGTGCTCGGCGCGCTGGTCGTCGTCGTCAGCGGCGTCGTCATCCGGCGCCCGCTGGCGATGGTGCCGGAGAACACGATGAAATACGCCGTCGGCCTGTTGCTCTCGAGCTTCGGCCTGTTCTGGGTCGTCGAGGGGTTGGGGTTCTTCGGCGCCGGCGGCGAGAGCCTGGCGTGGCCGGGCGGCACCTGGGCCCTGCCGGCGATCCTGCTCGCCTGGCTCGTCGTCACGCGGGCCACGGTGGCGATTCTGAAGCGCCTCGCACCCAGCCTGGCGGCATCGCCATGAGATGGCTCACTGCCCCTCTGAAGTTTATCTATGATTTGGTCGTCGGCGACTCCTGGCCGCTCACGGCCGCCGTCGTGCTTATTCTAGGCGTGGGCGTGCTGGTCATGCGACTCGATGCGCTGCTGCCCACCACCCTCGTCTTAGCCATCGCCGCTGGCCTCCTCCTCGGCTCCCCCCTGACGATCCTGATCGAAGTAAAGAGACACCTGCGGCGCACCTCGGAATGAGCACAGAGCGGATGGCCCGACCTGATCGGAAAAGCCTCTAGCCCGGCCGTTCGACGCGTGTCAGGAAGGCATCCAACGCCAGGGACATGGTCACATAAACTAAGCCAAACTACATCACGCGTGAGGGCCGCAATGGGTCCAGCCTGTGTGAGAACGTTTGCTGCTATTTCTGTGTGGCGCGTCTTTGGGTTTGGATGATCAGTCGGGACGTGTTTTCCGGGATTATGGATTTTCGCCGCTCGTGCGGGCTTTTCGGCCGGCTGGCGCCGTTGTGAGCCGCGATGTGGCCGGGTATAGGCGTAATTGTCGGCGCAGGGGCGCCTATGCCGTCCTGATCGCCGCGATCAGCGGGTCGATGCCCATGATGTTCATGACGCGCTTGAGATTGTAGGCCAGCACGTGCAAGGCCATCTCGGTCCTCACCCGCTTCAGCGTCTTCATCTGGAAGTGCGTCGCGCCCATCCAGGCCTTGAGGGTGCCGAAGGGATGCTCGGCCGTCTCGCGCCGCCGACGCATCGCCTCCGGGTGCTCGTCGAGCCGCCTCTCGACGGCCTCGAGAATGTGTTCGTGCTGCCAACGGGTGATGCGGCGCTGCTTGGCCGTGGTGCAGCGATGCTTGATGGCGCATCCCTGACAGGCGTTGGTCCAGTAGCGCCGCATGCTCAGCCCCCTCTCCTGGCTGGTGAAGCGGTAGACCAAACGCTCGCCGGCCGGGCAGCGATAGACATCGTCGGCGGCCAGATAGACGAAGTCCTGTTTGCCGAAGCGGCCCTTGGCCTTGGCTCCAGAGGTCAGCGGCTTAGGCAATGTGACGGTGATGCCGGCCTCATCGCAGGCCAGAATCTCCTTGCCGTTGTAGTAGCCGCGATCGGCAACGACATCCAACTCGTCGGTCTCCAGAGCCGCCTTGGTCCGCTTCGCCATGGCTGAGAGCTGGGCGCGGTCGGTGCCCTGATTGGTCACCTCGTGGGCGACGATCAGGTGGTGCTTGGTGTCGACGGCGGCCTGAACGTTGTAGCCGACCACGCCGGAACCCCGGCCGCTCGTCGCCATCGAGCGGGCATCGGGATCGCTCAGAGAGATCTGCTGGTCCGGGCTCGCACGCCGCTCGACTTCAAGCGCCTTCAGGCGCCGCATCTCCTCCTTGAGGATCGCGATCTTGTCGGCCAGACGAGTCGTCTTGGTCGTGCGCGCCAGCGACGGCTCTTGCCGGTCGGCGCTGTCCAACTGGTCCAGATAGCGCGCAACGCTCTCCTCGATCTGCGCCACCCGCCGCGCCATCTTGGCCCGCGTGAAGTTCCTGTCCCGGCTGTTGACCGCCTTGAACTTCGAGCCATCGATCGCCACGCTCGCCTCGGCGAACAGCCCGAGTTGCCGGCACAGCGCGACGAACCGAGCGCAGACCTTGCGGATCGCAGAACCGTTGTCCTTGGCCGAAGTCGGCGATCGTCTTGTGATCCGGCACCAGCCGACCGACCAGCCACATCACTTCGACGTTGCGCCCGGCCTCCCGTTCGAGCCGCCGGCTCGACTGAACCCGGTTCAGGTAGCCGTAGATGTAAAGTTTCAACATATCCGCGGGATGATAGCTCGGCCGGCCGGTCGCCAGCGGCTCGACCCGGTCGAACCCGAGGCCGCCAAGATCGAGCTCATCGACGAAGACGTCGATCGCCCGAACCGGGTTATCATCGCCGATCCAGTCTTCCAGGCGCTCCGGAAACAACGTGCCCTGGCTGCGATCGACACCCTCCACAAAACGCTTCATCAGACCCTCCCGCCAAAGCACGAGAGAATCATAACACCATCGACGTTTTCACACAGGCTGGGTCATATGCAGACAACGGCGGCATGATCGCGCGGGGCCCGCTTCCGAGCGGTAACCGGATAATCAGTGTGCCCGTCCCCGCACCCGACCCGCAATCCATGCTATGTTTGCCGAAAGCGTGGGGAACTCATCCCAGGGACACGTCCGCTCAAATTAATCCCGGTTGGATAATGTACATCACCAAGCCCAAGCCCAATTTCAGGCAGCGCAAGATGCGCGCTTGCTTAGGGCCGCACTGCAGGGGCAAGAACAAGTTGTTTCTCAGCGATCATCCCGGGCACCGGCTGTGCCCACGTTGCGCGGCCCAGGTAGAGAGCATCTCGCGCAGTTCAAGCGGGGCGACGGCCGCCTAAGCCAGCCCTTTCGGTCGGCCGGGTGGCGGGAATAGAAAGGCCCGCCGGGGGCGGGCCTTCCATGGATTGTCGTCGTGTCGGTGCGTCAGTCGATGAGCTTGAGGTTCGCTGCCGCGGACTTGCCGTTCTGGCCACTCTGCAGTTCGTACTCGACGCGGTTGCCGTCGCTCAGGCCCATGAGCCCGGCGCGTTCGACGGCCGAGATATGGACGAAAGCGTCCTTCGAGCCGTCATCGGGGCTAATGAAGCCATAGCCCTTGACGGTGTTGAACCATTTCACGGTTCCTTGGGTCATGTAGTCGTTCCTTGGACGTTGTGTTGCAACCGGCCGCGCCCTTTGCGCGGCCGAGTCTCAGCTCATCGAAATCCTTGGGGTATTGTGGCTAGGTCGGCGTGACGAAGCGGGATACGCCGGGCCTTCGAATACTGATGGCGGTCATATAGCGTCGAACTCACAGGAATGCAATGGCGCCTGACGGGCGGTCTATACTGGCGCCCCGGTGTGAGAGCCGGCGACGGAGGTTTGCGATGGCCTCCGCAAGGCGGGGCTCGACGTGTGAGCAACACCGGCAAGCTCATCGCGTTGCCAATGTCCGGTTAGGTAAGCATGTTTTCGCGTTTTCACGGCATGGACCTGGCGATCGACCTCGGCACGGCCAACACCTTGGTCTACGTGAAGGGCCGCGGGATCGTGCTCAACGAGCCTTCCGTCGTGGCCATGGTCAACGCGCGCGGCAAGTCGAAGGTGCTCGCCGTCGGCAAAGAAGCGAAACAGATGCTTGGCCGCACCCCGGGCAACATCGAGGTCATCCGGCCCTTGCGCGACGGCGTCATCGCCGACTTCAAGGTGGCCGAGGAGATGATCGGCCACTTCATTCGCAAGGTGCACAACCGGCGCGGCTTCGCCCGGCCGCAGATCATCGTCAGCGTGTCGACCGGCTCGACCGAGGTCGAGCGCCGCGCCATCGAGGATTCAGTCGAGAGCGCCGGAGCCCGGCGCGTGTTCCTCATCGAGGAACCGATAGCGGCAGCCATCGGCGCCGGCCTGCCGGTCACCGAGGCAACCGGCTCTATGGTCCTCGACGTCGGCGGCGGCACTACCGAGGTCGCCGTCATGTCGCTCGGCGGCATCGTCTATTCGCGCTCGGTGCGCGTCGGCGGCGACAAGATGGACGAGGCGATCATCGGCTACGTGCGCCGCAACCACAACTTGCTGGTCGGCGAAGGCAGCGCCGAGCGCATCAAGACGCAGATCGGCTCGGCGTGTCCACCCGCCGACGGCGACGGCAAGCAGCTCAAGATCAAGGGCCGCGACCTGATGAACGGTGTGCCCAAGGAACTGGTCATCAACCAGCGCCAGATCTCGGAAAGCCTAGCCGAGCCGGTCGGCGCCATCATCGAGGCGGTCAAGGTGGCGCTCGAGCAGACGCCGACCGAGCTCGCCGCCGACATCGCCGAGAAGGGCATCGTGCTGACCGGCGGTGGCGGCCTGTTGGGCAACCTCGATTACGTGTTGCGCCACGCCACGGGGCTCGCGGTGTCGATCGCAAACGAGCCGCTGTCCTGTGTCGCCTTGGGCACCGGGCGTTGCCTCGAGGAGTTGAAGACTGTATCGCACCCGGTTCCTTGGACACAAGTTTGTCTCATGCGGCGGGCCTGAGTGACATCGCGGTGTGCCACGCCTGACGAGCTTGAGCGGGGCTCAGGTAGCCGTTCTTCTCCACGATCCACTGGGCATTGTACTGTTCGACGAACCCGCGGACGGCGTTCCGCAGCTCCGCGATGTTGCGGTAGATGCGGCCATGGATGATCTGTTCCTTGAGCGTGCGATTGAACCTCTCGGCGACGCCGTTGGTCTGGGGCTGTTCGACGAAGGCGTAGGACGGCTGGATGCCCCAGAACTTGATCTGGTTGGTGAAGTGGTCCGACAGATACTGGGAGCCGTGATCCATCCGCAAGGCCAGCCCCCGCGCCGCACCGGCGGAGGTCGAGGCATACAGCCTCGCAAGCCCCATGGAGATCGGCTGAAGGGCGGCGAAGCGGTCGCCTCGCTTGCACACATGCCAGCCGACGCACTCGGCGTTCCAATGCTCGATGGCGGTGAATATCCAGCCCCAGCCGTCGTCCACCGTGAACACCCGAACGCCGTCCGTGCCCCACATGAGGTTGGGGGCATGGGTGATGATCTCACCGACATGGGGATTTCCGCCACGGCGGCGGCAGCGATGGGGCGAGAGCAGGTTGTTCTCGCGCATCACCCGGAGCCCCCGCTTGCGGGAAACACGGATGCCACGACAGACCCGAAGCCGAGCCCAGACCTTGCGGTGTCCCTCGCCCTCCCAGGGGGATGCCTCCAGGTCGGCCTCGATGGCCACCAGCAGAGCCTCGTCCGAGATCGAGGGCTTCGGTCCCCGGCGCTTTGCTGGTGGGCGCTCAGCGGTGGCCTGCTGCCGGGATTTCATGGCGTAGAACGAGGAACGGGCAAAACCCCAGGCCGCACAGACCCGCTGGAGGCCGTAGGCCAAACCCGTGCCGGGAGAGGTGGCGGCACTCATCGCCGCGACCTCCGCCGCCCCAAAGGGCCGGACGTCTCCGTCTTGGCCTCCAGCAGTTCCACCTGCATGATCAACTCCCCGATCCGCTTCATGGCGATGTCCAGTTCCGCCTTCACCGGATCGCCCTTGCGTTCCTTGAGCGAGGCATCGATCCCGGCGATCGCCTTCTCACGCCACTGCTCGAGCCGGAAAATCTCCACGCCCAACTGCCGCGACAAAAGTTCCACCGGCTCGCCACGCAAAAGCCGCAGGGCAACCTCACGCTTGCGCGTCACCGTCCACCGCTGGCCAAGTCCCAGCGGGCCTGCCGGCGAAACCTGGCCCGGGGAAAACGTGGACGAGCCAAGCTCGCCCTCGTTTACCACAGGCCCATCAACAGCAACTTTGTTCTCAAAATTGTCGGTCATGTTCCGGTCCTCCTTGGACACTTCGATTAAGCCAATTCTGTGTCCAAGGAAATCGGGGCCGACTCACGAGGAGTTGAAGACGCTGAGGCACGTGCTCTACAACCGGTTCGAATTCTGAACGATTGGGAACCTTATTATGGTGTAAGCCGTGAGGCGCACTCGCTTACGACGTTACTATCGGCTTCGTCCTCGCCGGGCAGTACCGCCCACTTTTCGGCAAGATCGCGCCGACTGGTCCAGTCCTCAAGCACTCCGCGATAGCTTCCGTGGGATAGCGCGCCGCGCTATGTGATCCGCGACCGGGGCAGCGTCTAGGGCACGGCGCCCGAGCCGCCCATCCGGTTGTCGATCAACACCTTGTCCATGTCGCGCATTATGACCTTCATGGTCTCCAGGTAGATGCGCCGCCTGGTGACGTCCTTCTGCTGCAGGTACTCCGCGTAGACCGACAGGAAGCGCTGCGGCTCGCCGGTGGCGATGGCGATCTTCTGCTCCTTGTAGCCCTCGGCCTCGTTGACGATCTTCTCGGCCTCGCCCTCGGCGCGCGCCACCACCTCGTTCAGGTAGGCCGTCGCCTCGTTGACCTTGCGCTCCTTGTCGGCGCGCGCCGCCTGGACGTCGCGGAAGGAGTCGAGCACGATGCCCGGCGGGTCGATCTTCTGGAGCTGCACGTCGGTCACGTCGATGCCGGAGCCGTATTGGTCGAGGATGCGCTGGACCAGCTCCTGCGCCTCGACCTCGATGCGGACGCGCCCCTGGGTGCGCGCGAACTCGAACCCGGACTTGCCGATGATCTCGCGCAGCGCGCTTTCCGAGGCGTCCTTCACCGTTCGGTCGGGGTTGCGGATGTTGAACAGGTACAGCCCGGCGTCCTTGATCCGCCAGAAGGTGACGAAGTTGACGTCGATGATGTTTTCGTCGCCGGTCAGCATCAGGCTTTCCCGGGGCACGCTGCGCACCAGTTCCGTGCGCCGCTCCTCGCCGCCCGAGGAAAAGCCTACTTCGGTGCGGTTGATACGCGTCACCTTCGGTCTCTGCACGTCGCCGATCGGCGTCGGCAGGTTGTAATTGAGGCCCGGCTGGGTGGTGCCGACCCATGCGCCGAAGATCAGCGCGACGCCCTGTTCCTCGGGCTGCACCCGGTAGAACCCGGTGGCGAGCCAGCCGAGCAGCACGACGACGATGATGACCAAGATACCGCGCGCGCCGCCGACGCCGCCGGGGATCAGCCCGCGGACCCGGTCCTGGCCCTTGCGCAGCAGCTCCCCTAGGTCGGGTGGTTGCGGCCCCCGCGGGCCGCGGCCCCAGGGGCCCTGGCCGCCGCCCGGCCAGCCGCCTTGATTACCCGACATTTCCCATATATTCCCAGATAACCGTCATATCGACTCCGACAGTACCCAATTTTCACCGGTCATTGGAATCGTTTCACCTCCGCAGCCGTCTGACAGGCAGGTTTTGGTGAATTGACCGGTGTTCGCAAGCCCATTTGGTCCAGTTTTTCGTCACCCAGACGCACCTCTCCCGTCAACCGACATGTTCCCAGGCTCCCGTTCAGCATCGTGGTGGTGGCCTTGGCCGCAGACCATCGATCAGGCGCGGGATTTACCGGTAGGCCAGCACCGATTGCACGGGAGATGTGAGGGTGGGACCGGAGCCCAGAGTTTCCCGCAGGACTGTGGCGGGGACACTTCGAATTCTTGCCACTCCACGGCGGAGAGTGTAAGGTTCGACCGTAAGGGGTGCATCTCTACTCCCCTTGCCACAACGGTTTTCAAGAAACGACTCGCCGAGCGAACCGCATGGTCCGCCACGAATCAGCCGAGTGGAACCGTGTCTACGGGGTCTGGTCGCTGAAAGAATAGTCGGGAAGGGCAATCCCCGGAGGGGCTGCCTTCCCCCGTATTCGCGACATCACCGTTGTGCTTTCACGAAACTGCGGCCGCTCCGGCTCGTTCGTGCGAGCTACGCTCGATGCGTCGGTGCGTAGCGGTCGCGATCCCGGCACGAGGTGGGTTTGCGGCTCGGACTCACGGATACCAGACGATCCGTTTAGGCATTGGCTTTTTGGCTGGTGCGAACGGTGGAATATTGTAGGGTGTTCGCTGGCACCACTTTTATGCTGATTTCCACCCAATATCGCTGATGGAAGAATAGATCTAATATAATATTCAATTTCGTCGAAGGTTTTTCCAATCATGTGAACTTCTTGTGTGCGGCATTTTAGACTTTTCCGGCGGAGCTCATTGCGTCTGAAGGAATGCGTTTCATGTCAAGCAATGGAAACACAAAGACAACCACGGCACCCGAAAACTTCGAGGAAAAAGAATTCCTTTTGGGAGAGTACGAGGCACTTCGTGCGGAACAATTACACAATTTTCGATCGGTTAATCAATTGCATGCGCTTCAAATAACTGCAACAAGAGCGTTCTTAGGCGTTGCATTTTCCATTACGCCACTAAACTCATATATTTTCCTTTTACCAATTTTATTGTTAATTCCTATTGCTTATCGTTTACTAAATTATCCGTTAGCAATACTAAGAATAGGAACATATATTGAGGTGTTTATCGAACCGAAATTTGCATCATTTGGATGGGAGCACAGGGTTGAAGATTTTTGAAGTTCAAATAATTTAAATAATAAACCTTTCATATTTCTTAAACTAAAACTTGCAGTGCAAGACTATACCATATTAACTTCATGGGTAATAATTGTTATCTGCCCATCATTATCTTATATTTATTGGACAGATGAGTTGTGGTATTTGGTTGTGATCATTGCTTTGTCAGGGACGACTTTGATCCCGGTAAGTTACCGATTGTCCCGTCTTGGAAAGATCAGATCAGAATTCAAGGAAAGGTGGAATCACCTTGGGGAACAAACATGAAAAGAACGTCTCGCTACAAAGTTCCGCTCACAGTTCCCACAGTTCCGCAGACGGTATACCGATCTCGGAGTTTCCCGAGCGAACCGAGTCATGTTGAGCACGTTGCCAAACGGCACGGTCGCCTTTGAGAAGATAAGTGTACTGTCCCCGAAATTGAATCATCGACGGTTGCGATGGCGAGATCGCCCGGCTGAAACATTCCCAGAGCGAGTTCGGCGGCTGGTTCGACGCGGTCCTTGATCGGTATGCCGACGCCGTCCTGTTGTTCGGCCTGATGTGGCACGAATTCGCTGCGACCGGCACGACCATATCCGTCGTGTTGGGGTTCGTGGCGATTGTAGGGTCGTTCCTAAACAGCTATACGGCGGACAAGTACGACGGACTGATGGCTCGAAGGTTGCGAGGCGCCTCATACTTTCGGCTGGGCCGTGACGTTCGGGTTTTCGTCATCTTCCTTGGCGCCATCTTAAACCAGCCGCTATTCACACTGCGTGTCGTTGCATTGGCGATGAATTTGGAAGTGGTTCGAAGGATCGTGATTTACAGGCGCGCTGCAGTGTTTTAGCGGGCGAATGCCTGCTCTATTCAGCAGGACGCTGCTCAAGCATGACCGCTACGCAGCGTCGCTACAATCGAACCGTCAGCGCGCCGCCAGACCCAACCGAACCCTGTTCAATTTTCCGAAGGCCTTCACGTGCCCCCAATGTCCTGTGTGGATGGCTCCCGCGTTGCAAGGACTTTTTTCGGCGTAGCGACCTAGTCAGGTACAGTCTTGTGTCCGGCCTGTTGATGCGGTTTTGTTGAACCGCTGGCCCTGATGGTATCCGTGGATCGGGTCCCTATCTGCTTAGCGGGCTCGAACACCCAGGACATTCGTCGGGTTGTCCCGATCCCCGGTCTGACCGGTTCGCCATCACGTCTCGTCGTCCTTGCAATCGTCGAAAGGCGTTGTGCCTTCGAGAGATCAATTGGTCATGCGGTCCCCTCAGTTGCGGGTCGGTGAGCGCGGTAGGCCTCGCCACGGGTCATGATGACCCAGGCGATCCGCGCGGCCTTGTTGGCCATGGCCACGGCGACCAGCTTGTTGGGCTTGCTTACCAGCAAGTTGGTGATCCAGGGGTGAACCTCGGGCTTGCGCCGTGCCGATTGAAGCTGTGATGTCATGCCGATCACCAGCAGACGGCGAAGATAGCGGTCCGCCATCTTGGAGATGCGTCCCATGCGATCCTTGCCGGCGCTGGAATCGGCCTTGGGCGTTAGCCCGAGCGAGGCGGCAAACTGGCGAGCCGATGTGAACCGGTGCGGATCGGTGACCGAGGCCGCCAGCGCCGAGGCGGTGATGTAACCAATCCCCGGAATGGTCGCGAGCCGTTTGGCCAGGTCGTTGCCGCGGAACCAGGTCTTGATCTCGCCCTCGATCATGGCGACCCGGGCTTGCAACTCGCGGATCTGCTCGGCCAGGGCAATGACGATCTTGCATGCCAGCGGGGGAATGTCCGGCACCACTCCTTCGACAAGCTGATCGACGAGCCTCAGCGCGTGATGAATGCCTTTGGCCAGCACGATGCCCAACTCGGCCAGCTGGGACCGGATCATGTTGACCAGCTGGGTGCGCTGGCCGACCAGTAGATCCCGTGTTCGGTGGAGCGCCAGGACCGATTGCTGCTCGGCCGACTTGATCGCGACGAACCGCATCGTGGGGCGCGTCACCGCCTCGCAGATCGCCTCCGCATCGGCGGCGTCGGTCTTGCCGCGCTTGACGTATGGTTTGACGTAGATCGGTGGCATCAATTTCACCTCGTGCCCCAATGCCTGGAGCTCGCGGGACCAGAAGTGGCTCGTGCCGCACGCCTCGATACCGATCAGACACGGTTCCAGCTTGCCGAAGAACGGCATCATCTGGCGCCGGCGCAACGATCGGCGGACGATGACCTTGCCGGTGCTGTCAATGCCGTGGACTTGGAAAACGTTCTTGGCCAGATCGAGGCCGACAGTGGTAACTTCCATGGCGGATAGCTCCTCTTGCTCGTGGTTGATAACAACCACCACTTTGGCATCTCGGTGCCGGGAGCGGGAGCCATCCACCCCATCTGCTTCGGGTTCAGACTGTGTAAAAACGTCATTCAATTCAGTTTTTCGAGTAAATCTGCTTGATCCCTGAAGATTGCAGCCTGCTAAGTAATTGGTTTCATAAACACTGAAAATTCAACGAATGGGCTGAGATCACATTTCGAGCGATTCTCCGACGTTTTTACACAGCCTGGGTCAGGAGCAAACATTGCCGGCGTAGGCGCGCGGCGTCCGCTTTGTCGCGGGAAGCAGACATTAGTGGTCAACATTGGGATTTCCTCGCCGGCGGGGTCCGCTTCCGAGCAGACAGCGGACGTCGCAGGGCAAAGCTGTCGACGCCGGCTTTTGCCATGAACGGACCCAAGGGCGAGTAATGCGGCGCCAATGCTTATCGGAACTCGGCCGATCGAGACGAGCCCCCGCGGACAACCGACAAATCACAAACTGAACGCCCTCCCCGGGGCGATATGTACACGGGTCGTCACGTTGCACTTACTTCAAAGAATAGACCGCGACTGACGGTAACGTCGACCGTGCGGGGCGGGCCGCCTCAATCGGGCATCGTGAAGGGGTCGGGGTCGAGGAAGCGGCGCACCACGTTCTCGCTGAGCCGCGCGACGTTGTTGTCGTAGCCGTTGTGCGGCAGGCTCGCGGCCCAGGCGATCGAGCCGACCGAGAAGACCGCGCCGCCGCGCGCCGTCTCGAAGAACGTCATATCCGCCCGGATGTCCGGGTTTTGCGCGCCATCCATGGCTGAATGGTGGAAGCCGGTCTCGTCGGGCACCAGGTAGGTGTTTGCCGAATGGCCTTCCGAGCTGGCGACGATCAGCGTATGAGCGGGCGTGCCGAGCATCGGATCGGCCGCGTCGATCTCCGAGCCGCTGGCGCCGTCGCCGAGGATGCCGAAGTCGCCGATCACCTCGTCGTCGCCGATGCCCTCGAAGATGAAACTGGCGCGCGGATCGAAACTGGCTTCCTTGCGCCGGTAGTGGCCCGAGGCGTCGAAGCCGACCGCGACCGTGCCGACGCCGACCAGCGCCTGAGGCGCCATGCCGAGGCGGCGCCACAGGCCGCCGTACTCGCCGGTGAACTCGAGATAGTACTCGCCGGGTTCCTCATCGCGGTAGCGGATGCCGTCCTCGGCCCGGCGCAGCTCGAGCACGCCCGGCATCGCGTCCGAGAAGGCGCAGCGCCAGATGAAGCCGTTGCCGCCGAGATAGACCAGCCGGCCGGCGCGCGCGAGATAGGCCCTCAGCCCGTCCCACATCGGCGTCGTATAGTATTCGGGATGCGCGCCGGTGATCACGGCAGCGTAGGGCTCGAGCAGCGCGACGCCCTCGTGATGCAGGTCCTCGTCGGTGATCACGTCGTAGTCGATGCCCTTCTCCTCGAGCCAGCCGAGAATGTGGGTATCGGCGTTGAAGCCCCACAGCGGCGTCTTGGGCGCCATGTTGAGCACCGGCCGCAGCCGCGAGGCGTAGCGCACGCCGCTGGCGTCGGAATGGGTGTCGTAGGTCGAGAGGCCGAACTCCGAGTGCTCCTGCAGGAAGACGTCGCCCGGATCGAGCGTCGTCCAGAACGTCTCGGAGACCTCCGAGTAGTGCTGGTGCAGCATCCAGTGATAGTTCGAATACGCCATATAGGTCGCCGTCGAGGCCAGGAAGGCGAGCTTCGCCGTGGTCGTGCCCCGCGGCGGGCGCACGAAGAAGGTGACGTACCACTCATCGTCCTCGGCCCTGAGGCGCGCCGCGTAGACCCCGCTCGGCAGATCCTCGGGCACCTCGTAGTCGAAATCCGCCTCCCAGCCGACGTCGTAATGGTCGTCGTCGTGGAAGTGGATGGCGCCGTATTCCTGGGGTGCGTGGCGCCAGTTCTGTTCGGCGCCGGACCAGTTGAAGCCCTTGACGGCGCGCGAGGGCAGGTTGACGGCGCGCCCGTGCGCCCGGTTGGGGCCGAGGTCGCTGATCCGGTCTCCGCCGATGTCGCGCGCGAAGTCCCAGGACGCGATCACCGAGGTGTCGCGCTCATGGGGCGCGGCGTCCCAGGCGAGCGCTACGATCTCGGCCCGTGACAAGGCACGGCCGGTCAGCCGTGGTCGATCGATCTTGCCGTTGAAGTGATTGCGCGCCCCGGGACCGCCGGCGGGGTGCGCCGCGGGCAGCGCCGCCATCACCAGCGGCGCGCCGCCGTTGGCCGCGACATCGAATGCGATGGCGCTCGTGACGCTGGCGGCGCTGCTCACCTCGAGCGGTGTCTCGATGGGTTCCTGGAAGACGCTGAGGTCTCGCGTCGCCGCGTCGTAGGCAGCGGCGACCAGGTGCCAGCGCCGCACCGCGAGCGGCCCGCCCGTACTCACCTGGGCGACATTCCCGTTACCGTCGCCGAGCCGCATGGCGAGCGCGCCGGCGTCGTCGATCAACAGGGCGAAACCGCTCGCCGTCTCGCCGATCCAGTTGGCGATCAGTCCCTGCTCGCCCCTGTCGGGTGTCGTCGGAAAGACCCAGGCCTGCACGGTGAAGCTTCCCGGCGCGGCGATCGCCGGGACATCCGGAACGATCACGTAGGAGCCGGCGACCGTCGGCTGCGTCCGGCCGGGGTATTCGCCATTGAACGGCGCGGCGATCTCTGCTTCGCGATAGATGCCGTGGTCGGGATCGTCATCGCCGCAGATGACGCGCACCAGGTCGGCGCGATAGCGCTCGGCACCATAGGTGCTCACCTTGATGCTGAGTGTATCGCCCGGCATCACGCTCCAGGCGTTTGCGTATCCAACGACTTTCTTCACGGCTCAATTCCTCCTCGGCACGCAAAATCGCTATGCGATCACCTCGCCCGTCACCGCTTCCCAGCGCAATCGGAACACTTCCCAGGCGGCGGCGTAGTAATCGTCGAAGACGCGGTCCTCGAAGAGCTCCAGCTTGGCGCCCCGGACCGTCGGCATTTTCGCCACCGTCCACTCGCGGCCGCGCTTGGTGCAGACCAGGATGTAGCGTTCCGCCATCGGTCCCAGGCGCAAGCGGTTGACCAGCAGCGTGAGCTCGGGGCCGTAGGGTCCCCCAGGGTTCTGCCGGTACTCCTCGACGAGGTCCTTTCTCGATGTGTCGATCGCGTACATATGCAATTGCCTCCTTCAACGTCCGAGCATCGGATGACAGTGGCCCGGCAAACCGCGTTCGATGATGGCTTTCCGGCGCCGCCCGGGCATCCGGCGACGCTGTCGCGAAACGCCGCCGTGGCCTACAATGCGGGCAGTTTATCAGACTCTGGATCGGCCGGGTCGGTGGGAGGATCAATATGTCTGGCGTTCTGCTCGTGACCGGCGGCAGCCGGGGAATCGGCCGCGACGTCGCACTGCGCGCCGGCGAACGCGGCTGGGACGTCGTGGTCAATTACACGGCGAGCCACGACGCGGCCGAGACCGTCGCCGCCGAGGTCCGGTCGCACGGCCGCCGCTCGATCGCCGTACAGGCCGACGTCGCCAAGCACGACGACGTCGAGCGCCTATTCGCGACGATCGACGGCGAATTCGGCCGGCTCGACGGTCTGGTCAACAACGCCGGCGTCGGCCGCAGCCAGGGCCCGTTCGAGGACTGCCGGCCCAAAGACCTGCGCGAGACCTTCGAGGTCAACGTGTTCGGCCTGTTCTACGTCTCGCAGGCGGCGGTCCGGCGCATGTCGACCAAGCACGGCGGGTCGGGCGGGTCGATCGTCAACGTGTCGTCGGCGGCGGCGCGCACCGGCGGCGTCAACGCGTTCATCGACTATGCCGCGTCGAAGGGCGCGGTCGACACGATCACCATCGGTCTGGCCAAGGAACTGGGCCCGGTCGGCATCCGCGTCAACGCCGTGCGCCCGGGCGTCACGGCGACTGAAATGCTCGAACATGTCCGCGAGTCCGACCCATCGTGGCTCGACGACGTGGTTGCGACCATGCCGATGGGCCGCATCGGCGAGGTCCGCGAGATCGCCGATCCGATCCTGTGGCTGTTGTCCGCCGAAGCGTCCTACGTCACCGGCACGATCATCGACGCCTCGGGCGGGCGGGCGACGCCGTGAACGACCGCAACGAAGCCGGACACGCTGGAGGAGGAAAGTCATGGCCAACGAGCCCCTGAAGCCGGTCGGCGTCGAGACCATCGCGCCCTTCACCTATCCCGACTCGCTGCTGCGCGCGCAGCGCCAGACCGGGCCCGAGGGCCTCGATATCGCGTTGTTCGGCCTGCCCTACGACGGCGGCACCATCGCGCGCGACGGCGCGCGCCACGGCCCCGGCCAGATGCGCCAGATGTCGATCAACATCCGCGGCACCAACATGTCGACCGGCGCCTCGCCGTTCGCCGCCTGCCGCATCGCCGACATCGGCGACGGGCCGGTCAACTCGTTCGACCACGTCGCCAGCGTCGACATGATGACCGCGTTCTGCGCCGAGATCGCCGCGGCCGGCGCCTGGCCGCTGGCGGCCGGTGGCGACCACCTGATCACGCTGCCGGTGCTGCGCGGCACGGTCGATCCGGCCAACCCGGTCGGCCTGGTCCACTTCGACGCCCATCCCGATACCCACGACAACATCTTCGGCACCAAGCTCAACCACGCGACGCCGTTCCGCCGCGCCATCGAGGAGGGCCTGGTCGACCCCAAGCGCCACGTCATGATCGGCCTGCGCGGCACGACGCGCGAGACCGACGCGGCGCTCGACTGGGCGCACGACCAAGGCATCACGATGATCGACATCGACGAATTCTACGAGCTTGGACCCAAAGCGACGGCCGCCAAGGCGCGCGCGGTGGTCGGCGATGGGCCGGTCTATGTCACGCTCGACGTCGACGGCGTCGACCCGGCCGACATGCCGGGCACCGGCTCGCCCGAGCCGGGCGGCTTGAGGATGCGTGATACGCAGGTCATCCTGCGCGGGCTTCGCGGCCTCGACATCGTCGGCGGCGACGTCAACGAGGTCTCGCCGCCGCTCGACCCGTCGGGCTACACGGCGTTCAACGCGGTCCACCTGATGTTCGAGATCCTCTGCCTGATGGCCGAGAACCGCGCGGCGCGGTGACAGCGCATCGCGTTTTCGAGACGCCGGCTCAGGGCTTCCTGGCGCGCAGAGGGAAACTCGACGGGACGGGCGGCAGCGGCGGCGGGTAGTGGTAGAAGTATTCGTCAAGCGAGGATGGTACGCACATCGTCGCACGCGCGCTCGATCAATGCCACATCGTCGCCGCTCCACGCGCGCGTGCCCAGGGTGTAGTGGACCGACACGATGCCGACCATGGTGTCGCCGCGAAACACGCCGCAAACCATCTCGGCGCGAATGCCGTATTGCTCGATCACGTAATTCTCGGGCGCGACCTCGGGCGCCCAGGGGTTGAGGCAGTCCTCCATGACGAAAGGACGCCGGTTCTCGCGCAGCCAGCGGGCGGCTGCGCCGTTGCGGGCGCCGGGCGTTCGCTGCCCCTCGAGGGCGAGAACGCCGTCGGCGCGGGATTCCGCGGCGACGGTCTCGACATCCAGACCGAGGCGCGCGGAGTCGACGCGGATCGTCGTGCGCGACGCGCCGGTGCCGGCGCGCAGCCGGTCGACGATGTCACGGAAGGCGTCGATGGTCTCGTTCTCGTCCATGGTCGATTTGCCGGAAAGCGAATCTCTACCCGACGTAGGTGAGCGTCGTCATCATGCCGGCGGCCATGTGGTAGAGGTTGTGGCAGTGCATCACCCAGTCGCCGGGATTGGTCGCGTCGAAGACGACCGTCACATGGATGTGCGGCGGCACCAGGACGGTGTCGCGCATGGCGCCCGGAAACCGCTCGCCGTTGATCGCGACGACCTGGAAGGGCACGCCGTGCATGTGCATCGGGTGCGCCATCATGGTGTGATTGCGGAACGCCAGTTCGACGCGCTCGCCGGCGCGTAGTTCGAGCGGCTTGTGGTCGCCATAGGCGGCGCCGTTGATGCCCCAGACGAAGCCCTGCATCGAGCCGGTCAAATCGACGACATGCCTGCGGTCCGCCGGCCTCGCTTCGAGCGGTTGGGCAGCGGCGAGGCGGCGTTCGAGGTCGAGACCCAGCGCGGGCGCCATGTGCTCGACCTGGTCGGCGAGGTGTTTGAGGCGCCCCGCCGGGGTCGCAAGCACGATCCCGGTACGCGCCGTGTCGCCTTCGCGGTGCGCCATGATCGGATAGGCCCCTTGCCCGGCAGGCAGCGTGAGCCGGAGGTCGAGCCGCTGCGCGATGGCGATCGGAAAGCGCTGGCCGGGGACCGGCTCGACGGGCAGGCCGTCGACCGCGATCAGGCTGCCCTCGAGGCCGCCGAGACCGAGCCAGAAGTTGGTGCTGGCGGCGGCGTTGATGATACGCAGGCGCAGGCGCCCGCCGGGCGCGACGCGCACCACGTCGGGATCGGCGAGCGTGCGGTCGTTGGCCAGATAGGCGTCGAATTCGACATCGTTGAGATCCATCTCCATGGCGCCCATGGGCATGGCCTCGTTATCGCCGGACATCATGTCCATGGCCGCCATGTCGCCGGATTGGCCGGTCATCATGTCCATGGCCGCCATGTCGCCGGATTGGCCGGACATCATGTCCATGGCCGCCGTTTCGCCGGATTGGCCGGTCATCATGTCCATGGCCGCCGTTTCGCCCGATTGGCCGGTCGTGGCGCCGGCCATTTCCATCTGTTCCGACATGCCGCCATGGCCGCCGCCGGCGCGTAGATCGGCGAGAATCTCGTCGGGGTCGCGGAACGTGAAGTCGTGCAGCATCACGACGATTTCCTGCTCGTCGAGGCCGGCCTCGGCCGGGTCGCGGATGATGAAGGGCGCCGCCATCATCCGCTGCTCCTGGAAGCCGACGTGCGAGTGCATCCAAAACGTGCCGGGGACGTCGAGCGGGAAGTCGTAATCATACGCGGCGCCAGGCGCGAGCGCCGGTTGCGAGACATCGGGAACGCCGTCCTGCCGATATGGCGGCGACAGGCCGTGCCAGTGCACCAGGGTCGGTTCGTCGAGGTGGTTTTCGAGCGTCGCGCGGTAGCGTTGCCCGGCCTCGGCGTAAACACCCCACACGCCGTCGGGCCGACCGATATGAAGCGTCGACGCCGCCTTGCCGTTGACCTCGATCACGCGCGTCTCGGCGCGCAGGACGATCGGCGACTGCCCGGCCATCGCCGGCCACGTCAGGGCTGCCGGCATGAGCGCCGCCCCGGCGGCGGATCCGAGGAATTCGCGGCGCGTGAAACTGGTCATATTCAATCTCCAAAACCGCGGCTGCGCAGATGGCTTCCCGCAATCGCTTGCGACAGTATCACGAGAACCGCCCCAAATCGAAAGCCGCGCCCTTTGGGATGTAGTGACTCCGAATTCGGCCTTGAACGGGCGAACTAGACCGCGTCGATGCGCTCGATGGCGCCGCCGTGCAGGCGGTAGAAGGCGTTCTGGGGCTGGTCGAGGGCGAGCGTCTCGGCGGGGCTGAGGCCCAGATAGTGGCCGCGGAAGACGCGGCCGACCGCGCCGTGCGCGACGGCGATGAGCGGTCCGCCGCCCGGCGCCAGGGCGTCGAGCCAGTCGCCGACGCGCGCCGCCAGCATGGCATAGCTCTCGCCGCCGCCCGGCGGCACGTAGTTCCAGTGGTGGTGGGTGTCCTGGCGGCGGTGCGCCAGCGCGCCGGGGTCGCGCGCCTCGATCTCGTCGAGGGTCAGGCCGTCCCAGGCGCCCCAGGTCTGCTCCTGCAAGCGGTCGTCGATCGGGATGTCTTCGGGCGCCAATCCCAGTTCGGCGCGGATCAGCGCCGCGGTCCGCCGCGTGCGGCCGAGGGGACTCGCCACCATCTTGACGTCGCCGTCGACGAGTCGGGCGAGCGCGCGGCCCATGGCGCGCGCCTGGTCCTCGCCGCGTGGCGTGAGCCGCGAATCGAGATGGCCCTGCATGCGCCGCTCGCGGTTCCACTCGGTCTCGCCGTGGCGGACCAGATAGATCACGCGGTCCATGGCATTCGCTGAGGATCGTCGGTATTCATTGGGGTCGACGCTTTACTTCATCGCCCGGCCGCGTCGATGCGCTCGATGGCGCCGCCGTGTAGGCGAAAGAATGCGTCCTGCGGCTCGTCGACGGTGAGCGTCTCGGCCTCGGAGAGCCCCGCGTAGCGCCCACGCAGCACGCGCCCCACCGGGCCATGGGTGATGGCGACGATGCGCCGGCCGGGCGCGAGGTCGTCGAGCCAGCCGCCGACGCGCGCGGCCAACGCGGCGTGGCTTTCGCCGCCCGGCGGCTCGTGGGTCCAGTGCTGCCGGGCGTCCCGGCGGCGGCGCGCCAGCTCGCCCGGGTCGCGCGCCTCGATCTCGTCGAGCGTCAGCCCGTCCCAGGCGCCCCAAGTCATCTCGTTGAGCCGGTCGTCGGCCGTGTGTTCGGCCGCGAAACCCATCGCGTGACCGATGATCTCCGCGCTTCGCCTGGCGCGGCCCAACGGGCTGGCCACCATGTCGAAGCCGTCGCCGTCGCCGATCAGCCCGGCGAGCGCCGTGCCGACCCGCCGAGCCTGGTCCTCGCCGCGCGCGGTGAGCGGCGAATCGAGTTGGCCCTGGATGCGGCGGTCGCGGTTCCACTCGGTCTCGCCGTGACGGACGAGGTAGATCAGGCGGTCCATCGCGCTAGTCCTCGATGCGTTTCGTCAGTTTTATGCGATTGCACTCGCCGTCGCGCCGGTCGTCGATACCATCCATCGGGTTCTTGACCAGATGGATACCGGCAGTAACGCGCCATCGAGGTCCAGGCCAACCTCGATGACATGCGCGTCGTCGTCCGCGTTATACCAGGGATCAGGCGTCGGCCAGTATCTCTATCGCCTCGGCGTGCCGGCGGGTGTCGCCGGCGGCCAGGATTCGGCTACCCGAGGACAGCGTCAGCGACGCGCCCCGCCAATCGCTGATGACGCCGCCGGCGCCCTCGATGACCGGCACCAGCGCGAGGTAGTCGAACGGCTCGAGCGCGACGTCGATACCGAGGTCGATGCGCCCCGAGGCGAGCTGGGCGTACGCCAGGCAACTGCCGCCGTAGACCGTCCAGCAGACCGCCGCCTTGAGCCGCGCGAAGGCGTCGCCGTCGTCGGGACCGTAGAAGTCGGGATTGCTGGTCGACATCAGCGCGCCCGCGAGGTCGTCGCTAGCGCGCGTACGGACCGGGGCGCCGTTGCGCGTCGTCGGCCGGCCGCGGCAGCCGAGCCAGCGTTCGTTGGTTGCCGGCATGTCGATGACGCCGATCAGCGGCGCGCCGTCCTCGATCAGCGCGATCAGCGTGCCGAAGACGGGGATGCCGGCCAGGAAGGGCAACGTGCCGTCGATCGGATCGATCACCCAGACCGGGCCGCCGTCGGCCGCCGTGGCGCCGCGTTCCTCGCCGACGACGCCGTGGCTCGGATAGGCCGCCGCGATCATCGCGCGCAGGCGGTCCTCGACGGCGCGGTCGACATCGGTCACCGGGCTGCCGTCGCCCTTCACCTCGGCCGTGAAGCCGTCCTGGTGGGCCGCGCGAATGATCGGGCCGCTGGCGTCGGCCAGCCGGCCGGCGAAGCCGGCGAGGTCGTCTACGAGGGTTTGGTCCACGGTGATCGGCTCAATGCGTCAGAATTTGACTGAGGAACAGCTTGGTCCGCTCGCTCCTCGGGTTGTCGAAAAATTCTTTGGGCGGGTTCATTTCAACGATCTCGCCGTCATCCATGAAGACCACATTGTCGGCCACCGAACGGGCGAAGCCCATCTCGTGGGTCACCACGATCATGGTCATGCCCTCGCGCGCCAAATCGGTCATGACGTCGAGCACTTCGGAGATCATTTCCGGATCGAGCGCCGAGGTCGGTTCGTCGAACAGCATGACCAGAGGATTCATGCACAGGGCGCGGGCAATGGCGACACGTTGCTGCTGGCCGCCGGATAGCTGGCTGGGATACTTATCCGCCTGCTCAGGGATCTTCACCCGCTCGAGATACTTCATGGCAGTGTCATAGGCCTCGGGCTTCGAGGACTTGCGCACCAGCCTGGGCGCCAGCATGAGGTTCTTGATGACCGTCAAGTGGGGAAACAGATTGAAGCTCTGAAACACCATGCCGACTTCGCTTCGCACCGAATCGATATCCTTCACCGCACTGGTCAGTTCATGGCCGTTCACGATAATCTTGCCGTTGTTGTGTTCCTCGAGCCGGTTGATGCATCGGATCAAGGTCGATTTTCCGGACCCGGAAGGGCCGCAAACGACAATCCGCTCGCCCTTCTTCACCGACAAGGTGATATTTTTCAGCGCCTGAAACTCGCCAAAAAATTTATCGACATTCTCCAGTTGGATGATGATTGTTGGGCCGCTATCAGTCATATCATGCCTCGCTTCTTACATGACGGCTCATGCGTTTTTCGATCCCACCGAAACTTCTTTGAATCATCCACGTGATGATCAGATAGATGACCATCACCGATAGGAAAATTTCATAGGGTGCGTAGGTCTCGGCCACGATGGTTCGGGCGATCCCCATCATATCGAGCAACGTGATGGTGCTGGCCAGAGCGGTGCTCTTCATCAGGCTGATGACATCGTTACTGTAGGCCGGGAGACACAAACGGATGGCGATGGGGGCCGTAATGTAGATAAATCGGTGCGTTGCGGAGAGTCCCAGCGCCGCGCCCGCTTCTTTCAGGCCCCGGTCCACGCCGAGAACGCCGCCACGAAAAATTTCCGACACATAGGCGCCGGTATTCAGCGTCAAGGCGACGATTGCACAGCCGAAAGGCTCGCGCAAAATAGGCCAGAAAATACTGTCGCGGACGAACTCCAGTTGCGGCAGGCCGTAGTAGATGATGAAGATCTGCACCAGAATGGGAGTGCCGCGAAAGATATAGATGTAGACCATTGTGGGCGCTGCGAGATACCACCGGCCGCTGATTCGCAACAACAGAAGGACAATGGCGAGCGCCGTACCCAACGCGAGCGACAGGAACAGCAACTGAAACGTCAGGCCAATTCCCATGAGAATTTGGGGAATGCTTTCGATGATCAGGGCGACATCAAAACTCATCGCGCGACCTCCAGATGCCGGTTGGCATATTTTTCAAGCGCCATGACCGACAAGGTGATGATCGTTGAAAACCCCAAATAGATCACGCCGACCACGATATACATGGTAAACGGCTTGGCCGTGTAGCCGATCGCCTGTTCGGCGACAAACAGGGTTTCTTCCAGGCCGATGATGGCAATCAGCGCGGTGTCCTTGATCAGAGACAGCATGTGATTGCCGAAGGGCGGCAGCGCCAGCCGCCACATGGCCGGAATGCGCACGTACATGAATGTCTTGATATTCGAGAGACCAAGCGCCCGGGCGGCCTCGACCTGACCTGGATCAACACCGAGGAAGGCGCCGCGAAAGGTCTCCGTGGCGTAGGAGCCGATAATCAGTGCAATGGCAAATGATCCGGCCCAAAATGGCGGGAGATCGACAAACTTGATCTCGGGATCGAAGACCTGGGCAATCGCCGTCAGGGTGATCGCCGAACCGAAGTAAAACAGCAAAAGAACCAGAATCTCGGGTGTGCCGCGAAAGATGATCGTATAGCCGTTGGCGATGGATTTGGCGACCCGATTCCCCGACAGCTTCGCGGCCGAGCCAATCAGTCCAAACAGGACCGTCAGAATCAGGGCTACAACGAAAAGCTCAACAACAACGAGAGAGCCCCAAAAAAAATCGTCCCACCAACCATCTAATGCGTCCACGGCCACTCACCCCATTCAGTTCTCACGGCGTGACAGAGCATCATCCTGATAGGGATGGCAAATAAGAAAAAAGTCGCGGTGGGGGTCAATACAGCGCCCCCACCGCGGACATGAAATCCAACCTACTCTGCGAGCTTTGACTTTTACTTAGTGGATAGCGAAGGGGAAATATTGCAGGGCATATTTCTCCAGCCAGCCATGATCAGTCAGGGTCTTCAAGGCGGCGTTCAGACGGGCCTTCAACTCATCATTGCCCTGGCGAAGGCCAATGCCGACACCAATGCCGAAGTATTTTTTCTCATCGATCTGCGGGCTGACATATTCGTAACCCGCGCCGTCTTCCTTGCTGAGAAACCTGAGGTGGGCTTTCATGGGATTGGTCATGATCATATCGGTCCGGCCATTCACCAGATCGAGATACAGGGCCTCGTTTGTATCGTATAAAACCACTTCAGCTTCGGGAAGTTCGTTTTCGAACCAGTCGGAATAAGTCGTTGCCCGTTCAAGGCCGACCTTGAGGCCGGCGAAGTTGGCGGGAATCGGCTTGTCCGCATCATCGAAAAGATTGAATCCGGCATTTTTCTTGCCGACCAGGCGGCCGACCGAAATGCGGTAAGTGTCGGAGAAATCCATTTTCTCCCGACGTTTGTCCGTAATCGACATGGAGGCGATGACCAAATCGAACTTGTTGGCCAAGAGGGCCGGGATCATGCCGTCCCATTTCTGGCAGACAAATTCCAGATCGGCGCCAATAAGACCAGCGACACCCTTGGCGACATCGACGTCATAGCCCATGAGTTTGCCATCGGTATTCTTGAAATTGAATGGTGCATAGGTGCATTCCATTCCCACGCGAAGCGTCTCGGCCGCGGCGATGTTGACCGCGCCGAACGTAACGACGGCGAGCGCCGCCGCCATGACCGTTTGTATCTTTTTCATCGTGACTCCTCCTTGTTGGGTTGGTTCGTCCGTTTGTTTTGGTTCCGCCCTCAGACGAGCGCGTCCAGGCCTTCGATCAGCCGGTCGACGTCTTGCGACCCATTATAGTGCGCGAGCGACGCGCGGACGACACCGTTCTGCGGCCGTGCGCCGATCGCGTCGATGCAGCGGGCGGCGTAGAAATCGTCGGCGTAGAGGCCGATCTTGCGTTCGCGCAGCGCAGCCGGGACCTCGCGCGAATCGTGGCCGTTGACGAGGAACGAATAGACCCCGACACGCTCGCGGTCGGCCGGCGCGCCGGCGCCAATGACGCGGACCGACGGCTGCGCGCCGAGGAAATCCTCGATCTCGCGGCCCAGCACGGTCTCGTGCGCGGCGAACAGTCCGAGGACCTGCTCGATCCGCTCCGGTGCGTCGAGGTTGGCGCCCGGGAAGTGGTGCGCGTGCACCGCATCGAAGTATTCGGTGATGCCTGCGGCACCGGCGGTCAGCTCGTAGTTGAGGCCGCCCGGGCACAGCCGGCGCTGGTGGTCGTCATCGCCCAGGAAGTAGTGGCTCTGGTTGGCGGTCCGCGCCAGCGCCGCGCGCTTGCCGTAGAGCACGCCCATGTGCGGCCCGAAGATTTTGTACGGGCTGTAGAGGTAAAAGTCGACATCGAGCGCCTTGACGTCGATGCGCCGGTGCGGCGCGTAGGCGACGCCGTCGACGCAGACCATCGCGCCCGCCGCGTGCACCTTCGCCGTGATCGCCTTCACGTCGTGGATCAGGCCGACGATGTTCGAGCAGTGGGTGAAGCAGACCAGCCGGGTGCGCGCGTTCAAGAGCGCTTCCATATCCTCGATCTCGAGGTCGTCGGTGTCGGCGTTCATGCGCCACTCGCGGACCACCAGTCCGGTTGCCTCGAGCGCCCGCCAGGCGCCGTTGTTGGCCTCGTGATCCTGGTTGGTGACGATGATTTCGTCGCCCGCCTCGAATTGCGGACGCAGCGCGTGGGACAGCGCATAGACGTTGGACGTGGTCGACGGCCCGATGACGATCTCGTCGATCTCGGCGTTGATCAGCGCGGCCAGCGCCGCCTTGCCCTCGTCGATCATCCGCGCGCCTTCCTCGGAGGCCGGGTAGCCTTCGCCGGGCTGCACCTGGCAGGCCGCCGTGAAGTGGCCAAGGCGATCGATTACCTGTTGCGGAACCAGCGTGCCGCCAGCGTTCTCGAGGAACACCCAGCCGGTTTCGAGCGCCGGAAAGTCGCTCCGGCAGAAGTCGACATCGAGTCGTGTGTCGACGGCCATGTCCATCCCTTGTTGCCTGTTCCAGTCGGTCTTTTCCCGACCGTTGCAGATATGGTAAAATGGCCGGCACGGCTTGGAAATACCCCCAGGGTATGAGGCGCCCTTGGGCGTGATCTAGGGAGCGGCTGAGCGCCATGAACGCACGTGACGACGGGCCAGCGGCGACGCAAGACGACGGCGTCGACTGGTACCGCGACATCGGCGAGATCATCGACGGCCTGGGCAGCGAGGCGCTGCCCGAGCGACTGGTGCGCGGGCTCGGCCGCCTGGTGCCGTTCGAGCTGGCCGCCGTCTTCGCCTATCGGGGCCGCTCGCGCCCGCTGGTCGTGTACGAAAATTTCGATGCGCGCGGCGCCAAGCAAGGCGTCGCGGCCTACGTCGAGAACACCTATGTGCTAAACCCGTTCTATCACGCCCATCTCAAGGGCCTTGAGGACGGCGTCTACCGGATGCGCGACCTGGCGCCCGACGCCTTCTTCGAAAGTGAGTACTACCGCGCCTACAAGGCGCGACCCAGCGCGGCCGAGGAAATCGGCTATGTCACCGATAACTGGCCGCCGGGCATGGAGGAACTGATGGTCGCCGTGACCCTGGGGGACGGGGTGCTCGCCGAGATTAGCCTGTCGCGGCCGCGCCGCGGCGGCGGCTTCGACGACGCCGACGTCGCGCGGCTTTCGGCGGTCGTGCCGGTGATCGGCGCGCTGCTGCGAATATACTGGGCGGAATTCGGCGCGCCCGGCGCGCACTCGGCTCCACTCGACAGCCGGGTCGACGACGCCTTCGCCGACTTCGGCAAATCGGTGCTGACCGGCCGCGAGTGCGAGGTCACGCAGCTGATTCTACGCGGCCATTCCTCGGAATCGATCTGCGTCAACCTCGGTATCTCGCTCGGCACGGTCAAGACGCACCGCAAGAACGCCTATGCCAAACTCGCCATCTCGTCGCAGTCGGAACTGCTGGCGCGCTTCCTGCAATCGCTCCAAGCGGCGTGAGCGCAATTCACGGAGGCGCGGGGGAACTGGGGCCAGATAAGTAGAAGTAACGATTCAAATCTTAGCCATCGATCGGTCCAACGACGCCGCTTGTGCGACCGTTGTCAGAAATTCCTGAGATAGCGCTCGATCTCAACCGAGGTGACTTGGTCGGCGAAGAACGCAAGCTCGCGCTCGGCCTGGCCGATCAGAATCTCCAGGCGGTCAGCGCCCAAAACGTCCTTCAGCAGCGCGGATTCCCTGGCCAGGGCCACGGCGGTCGCGAGATCGGTCGGGAGCGGCGTCGCGTCCTTCGATTCGTAGGCGTTGGCGTCGGTCACGGGCGTCGGCTCCAGGCCCTCCTCGATGCCGTTCAGCCCGGCCGCGATCTCGCAGGCCATCAGGTAATAGGGGTTGCAGTCGGCCGAACCGTCGCGCTTCTCCACCCTGACCGCGCTGTCCTTGCCCCCGATCACGCGCAGGCCGACGGTGCGGTTGTCGACGCTCCAGCTATCGTTGATCGGACAGAAGCTATCGGGCACGCGCCGACGATAGGCGTTCGGCGTGGTCGCCGCGACCAGTGTCATCTCGATCATGCCGCGCTGCATGCCGGCCAGGTAGTTGAGACCGAGCGCCGAGAGCTTGCCGCCGTCGGCGAAGAGGTTCTTGCCGTCCCGCCATAGCGAATGGTGGACGTGAAAGCCGCTGCCGGAAAGCTCGGCGAAGGGCTTCGCCATGAACGTGGCGACATAGCCGTGGGCCTGCGCCAAGTTCTTCACGTGGCCGCGAAACACCACCGCCTGGTCGGCCGCCGACAGGGCGTCGCTGTAGCGGATGTTGACCTCGACCTGGCCCGGTGCGTATTCCGGGTTCGACTGCTCGATCGGGATGCCGACCTCGTTCAGGTGGCGGCGGATGGGGCCGATCACATGCTCCATTTCCGAGGCGCGGGTCAGGCCATAGACCTGGATACCCGAATCGCGCGGCCGCAGGGTCTCCGGGTCGAGCAGGTAAAACTCGAGCTCGGCGCCGATATTGACCTCATAGCCCATGCCGGCGGCGCGCTCGAGGACGCCGATCAGCGCGTTGCGTGGATCGATCGCTATCGGCTTGTGGTCCATGCCCTCGGCGCGGCCGAGGCAAAACGCGACGCCTTCCTCCCAGGGCAGCGGGTAGACTTGGCCCATGGGAAAGATATGCATGTCCGGATAGCCGTTCTGGAAATTCACGTAGGGTGTTTCCCAGAGGTCGCAGGTCATGTCGACCGTTAACAGCGCGAGCGACAGGGCGTTGCCGTCCTCGCAGACCGTCGGCCAGTGGCTGGCCGGGATGCGTTTGCCGCGCATGATGCCGTTCATGTCTGCCACGCCGAGGGCGACCGTATGGATGCCCTTGGGAAGCTCGATGGTCTTCGCGTTCATCTCCGATACCCCCTAGAACCGGTTTGGCGCTCCCCGTAACGCCTTCGTCCCGACCCTACTATGCCGGATTTACACTGTCACCGCGGCCAGCCGTCGGGAGTCGGTGGCCGGGTCACCAGGTGAACGGCCGGTCGATGCCGGCCAGCTTGACGCCGGTGAAGGCCGAAGCCTCGAGCGAGAGCGCCCGCAGGTCCTCGACCTCCAGATTATGGACCTGAGACTTGCCGCAAGCCTTGGCCAGGAGGGTGATCTCCATGGTCATCGCCGTCAGGAAGCGCGCGACGCGCTCGGCGGCCGCGGCCACGTCGACCCGTTTCTCGAGTTCCGGGTCCTGGGTCGTGATGCCGACCGGGCAGAGCCCGGTGTGGCAGTGATGGCAGCGCCCGGGCGCGGTGCCGAGGGCGGCGTAGTCGTCGAAATAGCGCGGCGAGTTGCAGCCCAGCGCCATCAGGGCGGCGGTGCCGATCATCACCGCGTCGGCGCCCAGCGCCAGGCATTTTGCGGCGTCGGTGCCGGAGCGTATGCCGCCGGCGGCGACCAGCGAGACCGCGCCCGACATGCCGCAGTCGTCGAGTGCCTCGCGCGCCGCGCGGATGGCGGAGATGGTCGGTATTCCGGTGTGGTCGAGCAGCAGCTCGGGCGAGGCGCCGGTGCCGCCCTCGGCGCCATCGACCACGATCACATCGGCGCCCGCCTTGGCCGCGATCGCCACGTCGAAGCGGGGCCGGGTTGCACCGACCTTTATGATGATGGGCACTTGGTAGTCGGTGGCCTCTCGCAACTCCTCGATCTTGACCTGCAGATCATCGGCGCCGAGGAAATCCGGGTGGCGAACGCTGGAGCGCTGGTCGACGCCTTTCGGCAAGGTACGCATCTCGGCGACCCGGTCCGAGACCTTCATGCCCAGAAGAATCCCACCGGTGCCGGGCTTGGCGCCCTGCCCCATGACGAGCTCGATGCCGTCCGCCATGCGCAAGTGCTCGAGGTCCAGCATGTAGCGTGACGGCGTCATCTGGTAGACCAGCTTTTGCGAGGCCGCGCGCTCGTCTTCCAGCATGCCGCCCTCGCCGGTGCAGGTCATGGTGCCGAGCTTGGACGCGCCGTAGCCGAGCGCCGCCTTGGCATTGGCCGATAGCGCGCCGAACGACATCGAGGCGATGTAAATCGGGATATCCAGCTCGAGCGGCTTGGCGACCAGCCCGGGGCGGTTGCCGAGCACGGTCTTCGTGTCGCAGCTCTCGCGATATCCCTCGAGCGGCAAGCGCGTCATGGTCGCCGGCACGAAGGTGAGGTCGTCGAAGGTCGGCATGCGGTTGTTGAAGGTGTTGAAGCCGCGAATCTGGTAGCGGCCGAGGCGCGATAGCGCGTGCACCTCGGATATCGACTCCGGCGTCCAGCGCACCGAGCTGCCCCGGTCATAGGAGGACGGTGTGCCCGCTGGCCGCTCGGCGGCCGCGCCGTCCTTCATGGCGATGGCGTCTTCAGAGGCCGGTTCGAATGGGTACGCGTAGGGGCGCTTCAGATCATCAGCCATGCGTTCGCGTCCCTGCTCTCGAAATGCCATAGCTGCTCGGCGGAGACGATCTTTTGCCAGCCGCGCGAGCCGTCGCCGAGGCCGCGCCCCGCGAGAAGGCTTTCGATCGCGGCGATCTCCTCCGCCGCGGGGTCGACGACCTTCGAATCGACGCCGAGCGACCCGATCGGCCCGGCCACCCACACCTCGCCGCCCCACAGCGAGTCCGCACAGGCGCCCTCGGCGCCGCCCAGAGCGATGATCCGCCCGGCGTGGGCCATGAACCCCGACAGGTGTCCGATGCGGCCTTCGACGATGATGTCGCCGCCTTTCATAGCGACGCCGCAGCGCGGGCCGGTATTGCCCTTCACGTGAATCAAGCCGCCGCGCATCGACGCGCCGGCCGACATGCCGGCATATCCGCCGACCACGAGCTCTCCCTTGGCCATGGCCTCGCCGACGCCCCAGCCGGCGTTGCGCTCGATCTCGATGTGGGCGCCGTCGTTGAGGCCGCCGCAGTAATAGCCCACGCTGCCCTCGAAGGAGACCCGGGCGCCCTCGGCCAAGCCGATGCCGAGGTTGTGGCGCGAGCGGGTATCGCGCACGGTAACCGCATCGCCCTTGGCCAGCGCGTCGCGAATCGTCTGGTTCAACTCGCGGATCGGAAGAGCGCCGGCGGTGATGACGACGTCGCTCATGCCGCGGCCCTGCTCACCTCGATCGGCCAAGTCATGGTGACCCCCGGCCCGTCGTAGTTGATGACGTCGACTTCGTCCCGGTAGATGGTGCGCACCGCCTGCTCCTCGGTGGCGGCGGCCAACTCGCCATCGCGCTCGACCGAGACCAGGGGTTTGATCGCCCAGCGGTCCTTGGCGAATCCCATGCTTTCGTGGTTGGCGATGAGGAAGGTGAAGACGCCGTCGATGTCGTCGATCGACTGGCGCAAGGCCTGCGCCTGGGTCATGCCGCGCGACATGCGATCCGATATCCACACCGCGATCAGCTCGCTGTCGTTCTCGGTCATGAAGCGATAGCCGTCCCGTTCGAGCCGCTCGCGCCAGGTGAAGTAATTGGTGATCTGGCCGTTATGGACGATCGCCACGTCGGCAAAAGGCCGCGCCCAGAACGGGTGGCTCGCGGTCGGCGAAACCGAGGACTCGGTGGCCAGGCGCGCATGGCCCAAACCGTGGGTGCCGAGGAAATCGCGCACGCCGTGCTTGTCGGCGACCACGGATGCGCTGCCGAGATCCTTGATGATTTCGAGCGACCGCCCGACCGACTGGATTTCCAGCCGGTCCGCCATTTCGTCCGCGGCGCGCACCCAGGCCTCCATCGAGTCCGGCTCGGCGATGACCATGCGCGCCGAAACATGGGCGCTGTCCGCGCCGTCCCAGCTGGGGTCGGCCAGGAAGTCCGATCGATGCGCCTTGAGAATGGCGTGAAACTCTTCGAGGGCAGACGACAGGGCCGCCCTCTGGGGCGCGATAGCGCGGACGACCAGGCCGGTCTCGAGCGGCGGGCCGTAGAGGGCGAACCCGGTCGAGTCGGCGCCACGGTGAACCTGGGCGTCCATCAACGCCACCAAATCCGCCCCGACCGTGCCGGGCGCGCCAAGAATTCTTCCGGCAATCCCGCACATTTGAAGCGCCGAGCTCCGGCTGTTGCAATGCTGACCAGTCGCCGCCGAATGATACCCGGTAGCGACGCGAGATTGGTGGAAATTCGATACGCGGCGTGCGCCGGAGCATCGGCGTTGTCACCTCGGCGAACTGCCTGATCGACCGCGGGATTCCGTGCCGGTCCTATGAAAACCGTTCGACACCGTCAACCACCAAACGATTGTCGAACAGTATAGCACGAGGCTTGGCCAAGAGGGCCGGGACGGCGGCCGAGCCGTTGTCGTCGAATGGCGGCTTAGGACCCAGACTGTGTAAAAACGTCGATGGTGTTATGATTCTCTCGTGCTTTGGCGGGAGGGTCTGATGAAGCGTTTTGTCGAGGGTGTCGATCGCAGCCAGGGCACGTTGTTTCCGGAGCGCCTGGAAGACTGGATCGGCGACGACAACCCGGTTCGGGCGATCGACGTCTTCGTCGATGAGCTCGATCTTGGCGGCCTCGGGTTCGACCGGGTCGAGCCGCTGGCGACCGGCAGGCCGGCCTATCATCCTTGCGATTTGTTGAAGCTCTACATCTACGGCTATCTCAACCGGGTTCAGTCGAGCCGTCGGCTCGAGAGGGAGGCCGGGCGCAATGTGGAAGTGATGTGGCTGGTCGGCCGGCTGGCGCCGGATCACAAGACGATCGCCGACTTCCGCAAGGACAACGGCCGTGCGATCCGCAAGGTCTGCGCCCGGTTCGTCGCGCTGTGCCGGCAACTCGGGCTGTTCGCCGAGGCGAGCGTGGCGATCGATGGCTCGAAGTTCAAGGCGGTCAACAGCCGGGACAGGAACTTCACGCGGGCCAAGATGGCGCGGCGGGTGGCGCAGATCGAGGAGAGCGTTGCGCGCTATCTGGACCAGTTGGACAGCGCCGACCGGCAAGAGCCGTCGCTGGCGCGCACGACCAAGACGACTCGTCTGGCCGACAAGATCGCGATCCTCAAGGAGGAGATGCGGCGCCTGAAGGCGCTTGAAGTCGAGCGGCGTGCGAGCCCGGACCAGCAGATCTCTCTGAGCGATCCCGATGCCCGCTCGATGGCGACGAGCGGCCGGGGTTCCGGCGTGGTCGGCTACAACGTTCAGGCCGCCGTCGACACCAAGCACCACCTGATCGTCGCCCACGAGGTGACCAATCAGGGCACCGACCGCGCCCAGCTCTCAGCCATGGCGAAGCGGACCAAGGCGGCTCTGGAGACCGACGAGTTGGATGTCGTTGCCGATCGCGGCTACTACAACGGCAAGGAGATTCTGGCCTGCGATGAGGCCGGCATCACCGTCACATTGCCTAAGCCGCTGACCTCTGGAGCCAAGGCCAAGGGCCGCTTCGGCAAACAGGACTTCGTCTATCTGGCCGCCGACGATGTCTATCGCTGCCCGGCCGGCGAGCGTTTGGTCTACCGCTTCACCAGCCAGGAGAGGGGGCTGAGCATGCGGCGCTACTGGACCAACGCCTGTCAGGGATGCGCCATCAAGCATCGCTGCACCACGGCCAAGCAGCGCCGCATCACCCGCTGGCAGCACGAGCATGTTCTCGAGGCCGTCGAGAGGCGGCTCGACGAGCACCCGGAGGCGATGCGTCGGCGGCGCGAGACGGCCGAGCATCCCTTCGGCACCATCAAGTCCTGGATGGGCGCGACGCATTTCCAGACGAAGACGCTGAAACGGGTGAGGACCGAGATGGCCCTGCACGTGCTGGCCTACAATCTCAAGCGCGTCATGAACATCACGGGCATCGACCCGCTGATCGCGGCGATGAGGACCGCATAGGCCTCTCTGCGCCGCAAATTGCGCCCATATCCGGCCAAATCGCAGCTCACACCGGCGCCAGCCGGCCGACAGGTCCGCACGAGTGGCGAAAATCCTTAATCCCGGAATACCCGCCGCGACGGATCATCGAAGCCAAAGACGCGCCGTACAGATCACGCAGCAAACGTTCTTACACAGTCTGGACCGACAACGGACTCCCAACGATTGTCTCTCCGGTCTCCGTTTTCGGGCGTCAAGCGGACAATGGCGGCACGCAGGACCGCGGCGAACTCCGCCCGGCGGCGAACGAAGCCTTGCGCGACGGGGCACCGGGTGTGGTAGCTTCGGGCCCCGAGGAGGGCGACGCACGACGGGGCGATCGATGATGAGACTCGTGATGGTTTTGGCCCTGTTCGGGCTGGCGGCGGAGGCAGCCTGGGCCGACGGTATGAAGGACGCGCGGCGCTGCGCCTCGCGATCGGGCGAGCTCGACGTCGACATTTAATACTGCACGCGCGCGATCCTGTCGGGCGAGTTGCCGGCCGAGTATATGGCCAAGACGTTCCACAACCGTGGCCTCGCCGAATTCAATCTGGGCTGCTTCGAAAACGCGATCGCCGACTTCGGCCGCGCCATCATGCTCGCGCCCGATTTCGCGTACGCCCACGCCGACCGCGGCATGGCCTACGAATATCTCGGCCAGATGGACAAGGCGCTGACCAACTACAAATCGACTTATGATCTCGGCATCAAGCCCAAGTGGCTGGTCAAGAAGCTGCGCATGAACGGTGCGCTAAACTGATCCTCGGTATCAAACCGGGGCCCGCGCGCGGCGGGCCTATTCTGCGGCGGTCAATCGCCCGGTCAAGCCGGCCATGCGCAGCGGCCTCGGCGGGCGCGCGACGTCGGCGAAGGGGCTGAATCCCATCCATTTCCCGAAACCGGCCGCCAGTTCGCGCGCGCCGTGCAACTCGACGGCCCCCGAACGCACCGCCTCGCGCGCCGGAATGTCGCCGATGGCAACCTTGGTCAGCGTGCGCAGGTCGGTGGTGACATAGAGGTCGACGTCGAAGCCGGGGTCGTCGATGCACATGTCGACGTCGCCGTCGTCGACGACCAGCCACCAGAGATCGTAGCGCAGTTTCGGCCGGTCGCTGAAGCTGAACTGGACGACGCTGCGCGTGGCGGGGAATTCACCGGCGTCGATGGCGCCGCTGATCGCCCACATCAAGAGGCCCGCGTCGAGCTCGTCCTCGCCCAGCACGTTGCGCACCCAGCGCTGGCCCCAGACGCCGAACAGCTCGACGATGGCCGCCGTTTCGCGCCCCGCCACGGTCAGGTGGTATTCGGGCGCGCGGCCGTCGGCGCCCGAGCGCCGCGCGACGACGCCCGCCGCCTCGAGCTCCTTGAGCCGCCGCGACAGGAGCGACGGCGAGATCAGCGGCACGCCCTTGCGCAGCTGGTTGAAATGCCGGCAGCCGCCGTGCAGGTCGCGCAGGATCAGCAGCGTCCAGCGCTTGCCGAGGATCTCGGCGGCCCGGGCGACCGGGCAGTATTGTCCATAGCTTTTCATGACCCGAGGCTAACCCGCCCGAGCGCCGCCACCTAGTACAACTATTGTACTTGATGGCGGACGGGTGGCCGCGCGAGACTTGGCCCAAGCCACATAGTTGGCGCCCTTACTAGTGTCCCGATTCCGAAGTTCGCATGATTTTCGCCTGCTGTTCAGCGATTTCGATTGTTCGGAGGCAGAAGCGCTGGATGGCGCCGAGGATGTCATCGGCGGATTTGGTCCATTTGAAGGGTTTGGGGTTCTGGTTTGTCGTGTCGATGTAGTCGAGGATGGTGCGCTCCAGCTCCTTGGTGGAGCGATGGACGCCGCGCCTGATCTGTTTGTCGGTCAGCAGCCCGAACCAGCGCTCGACCTGGTTGAGCCAGGAGGCGCTGGTGGGTGTGAAATGGGCCTGCCAGCGCGGCCGTTTGGCGAACCAGTCGCGGATCGCCTTGGTCTTGTGGGTCCCGTAGTTGTCCATGACGATGTGGATGTCGAGATCAGCAGGGACGTTCGCCTCGACGAGGTCGAGGAATTTGCGGAACTCTCGGGCCCGATGGCGCGGGAAACATTTGCCGATGATCTCTCCCGTGGCGATGTCGAGGGCCGCGAAGAGAGAGGTCGTGCCGTGGCGCTTGTAGTCGTGGCTGCGCCGCTCCGCCTGCCCGGGGCGCATCGGCAAGAGGGGCTGGGAACGGTCCAAGGCCTGGATCTGGCTCTTTTCGTCGACACAGAGAACCAGGGCACGATCCGGCGGCGCCAAATACAGACCGACGATGTCGCGGACCTTCTCCACGAAGAAGGGATCGCTCGACAGCTTGAAGGTCTCCGAGCGATGCGGCTGCAAGCCGAAGGCCCGCCAGATGCGATGAATGGTCGAGGGCGCGTGGCCGCTCGCCCGCGCCATCGAGCGAAGGCTCCAATGGGTCGCGTCCGGCGGCGTCTCTTCCAGCGTCAGCCGGACCGCTTCCGCGATGGCGTCATCGCCGATTTGACGCGGCGCGCCGGGGCGGGGTTCGTCGTACAGACCGTCGAGGCCCTCCGCCGCATAGCGGCGACGCCACTTGCCCACGGTGTCCGCGCTCGCCTCGAGACGAACGGCGATCTCCTTGTTCTCCAACCCTTCCGCCGCCGCCAAGACGATCCGAGCCCGCCGCGCAAGCCCCTGCGACGTCTTGCGACGACGAGACAGCGCCTCCAATTCGGCGCGCTCGTCATCGCTCAAAGAGATCGTCACCGCCACTCTCGCCATCAATCGCGCCTCCTGAAAACAAATAGAGACATAATCATATCAATTTATCGATCAGGACACTAGCGAGGAAAGAACCATGTCCGGACTAACCGCAACGAACCGCGACGGCAACGGAACCGTCACCATCGACGCCGAAGCGGTCGAGGCCTTCGTGGCCGGCCACCGCGGCCCGTGTCTCACCGCCGCCGCCGACGGCTACGACGCGGCGCGCGTCATCTGGAACGGTTCGGCCGACAAGCGCCCGGCGATCATCGCCCAATGCGTCGGCGCCGCCGACGTCATCGACGCGGTCAACTTCGCGCGCCAGCACGACCTCCGTGTCGCGGTGCGCGGCGGTGGCCACAACGTCGCCGGCAACGCGGTGTGCGACGACGGCATCGTCATCGATCTCTCGGCGATGAACGGCGTGCGCGTCGACGTCGCGGGGCGGACCGCGCGCGCCGGCGGCGGCTGCACGCTGGGCGACGTCGACCGCGAGACCCAGGCCTTCGGCCTCGCCGCGCCCTTGGGCGTGGTCTCGTTGACCGGCATCGCGGGGCTCACCTTATGCGGCGGGCTGGGCTGGCTGCGCCGCAAGCACGGCATGGCCTGCAACGCGCTGGTCTCGGTCGACATCGTCACCGCCGACGGCAATCTGGTGACCGCCAGCAAGGACGACAACGCCGATCTGTTTTGGGCCGTGCGCGGCGGCGGCGGCAACTTCGGCGTCGTCACCTCGTTCGAATACCGGCTCTACCCGGTCGGGCCGATGGTGACGCTCTGCGCGCCGTTCTACCGGCTCGGCGACGACGCCGCCAAGATCATGGCTCGCTGGAACGACTTCATGGCGACGGCGCCCGAGGACGTCTCGTCGAACTTCATGTTCTGGAGCATCCCTCCGGTTCCCGGTTTCCCCGAGGCGCTGCACGGCACGCCCGTCGTGATCACCGCGGCGGTCCATTCGGGCGCGCTCGAGGACGGCGAGAAGCTGCTCCAGCCGCTGCGCGAGCTGGGCGAGCCGATTCTCGACCTCAGCGGGCCGGTTCCCTACAACGGCGTGCAGACCGCCTTCGATCCGCTGTTCGTCAAGGGCGAGCGGCTGAACTACTGGAAGTCGCTCTACCTCGACCGCATCGACGACGCCGCCATCGACCGCATCGTCGCGCGCGCCAACGACCGGCCCAATCCCTGGTCGCTGATCGCGTTCTGGCACCTGGGCGGCGCCATGAACCGCGTCGACCCGGCCGAGACCGCGCTCGGCGTGCGCGACGCGGCCTATCTCTACAGCCTCGACACCTCGTGGACCGACCACGCCGACGACGCGCGCGCGATCGGCTGGACGCGCGACGCCTGGGCCGAGATGCAGGACTATTCGAGCGGCGCCGTCTATCTCAACTTCCCGGGCCAGGGCGAGGAGGGCGAAAAGCTGATGCGCGCGTCTTACGGCGACGCCAACTACGAGCGCCTGGTCGCACTCAAGACCAAATACGACCCGACCAACCTGTTCCGCATGAACCAGAACATCAAGCCGAACGGCGGCTGACCCGCGGTGAGTTGATGTCGACGTCGGAGGGCGTTAAAGTCTTGATCTGAATGAAATGGAACTGGGTGGGGGGACACCATGACCAGAAGGCTCGGCGTCACGCGTCGCGGCGCGTTGGGGCTCATCTTCGGCGCATCCAGCCTGATCTATGCGGCGGGAACGGCGCTGGCCAGCAGCTCGGCGGTGGCGACGCCGGGCGAGTCGGTCACGATCAAGACGAACAAGGGCTCCCGCTACACTTGGGTGAAATTCATTAACCAGGGGCCCGGCGCGGCGGAGATCGAGATCGCGAGTCCCAACGTCAACGAAACCTTCGTGATCGCGGACGGTGGCACCGTCGAGATGACAAAGAGCTTCGGAACCCGATCGACGCGCATCACCAACAACAGCACCACGGCCACCGTCAGGATCGATTCGCGCTGGCTATAACGCCGGCGCGGATTTCAACCAAGCGGCCGAGGTGATGGGCCGCTGCCTGCGCGCGCTTGCGCTGCTGTCGGTGCTGGTCTCGACATTCGTGACCGGTGCATCGGGCCAACAGTCGGATGCCGATCTTCGGGGCCTCGGCGAGATGTTCGGCTGGGCGAGCGGCTGCCGTTGCCTCGAGTACAATATCGCGACGCTCGAAAAGCACATGGCATCGCTGTTCCCGCAGTATTCCGAGCAGCAAATCAAGACGATCCTCCAATGGGCGCATTGGGGCCGCAAGGAATCCGACCTCGTCGATACCAGCTCCCAGGGCTGCTTTCAGGCCTGCGAGGCGGCCGGGCGCGCACAGTTCTTCGACCGGGTGAACGCGGCGATCGCCGGCTTCGCCGACAGCGGACGCGATGTGCTCGCGCGCGCCAACAGCCTGTTCGACGAGGCGCGCTATGCCGAGGCCGAACCGCTATACAAGAGCTATCTGGCCGAGCATGTGAGGCGCGGCGACGCCGATACCGGCTTGGTCGCGCTGGCATTCAACAATCTGGCGCTGCTCTACTCGACGCAGGGCCGCTATGACGAGGCCGAGCCGCTGTTCGAGCGTGGCTTGGCGATCAGGCGCAAGCTCTTCGGCGCGGCGCATCCCGAGGTCGCGCAGTCGCTCGCCGGCTTGGCGTCGCTCTACGACGGACAAGGCCGCTACGGCGAGGCCGAGCCGTTCTATCGCGAAGCCTTGTCGATCCGTGAAGCGTCGCTTGGCGCCGAGCACCCCGACGTCGCCGCCAGCCTGGGTCAGCTCGCCGGCCTCTTGGTGAGCCAGGGCCGCTACGGCGCCGCGGACGCTCTCTATCGGCGCGCCCTCGGCATTCAGGAGCGAAACCTAGGGACGGATCATCCGGATGTCGCCGGCACCTTGAACAGCATCGCCGGACTACGCGTCAGCCAAGGCCTCTACGACGATGCCGAGGCCCTGCATCTGCGCGCCCTGCGCATCAGGGAAACCGCCTTCGGCGTCGATCATCCGGTCATCGGGCAAAGCGTCTCGAACCTCGCGCTGCTGTACGACATCCAGGGGCGTTACGGCGCGGCCGAGCCGCTGCACCGCCCCGCGCTGGCGATCTGGGAGACCGCCTTCGGCATCGACCACCCCAACGTCGCCGCCATGATGAACAATCTCGCGGTCGCCTTCGCCATCCAGGGCCGCTACGCCGAGGCGGCGCCGCTCTATGAGCGCGCGCTCGCCATTCGCGAGGTGGCGCTCGGCGCCGATCACCCCGATGTCGCCGGTGGCTTGAACAACCTCGCCTGGGTCTACGCGCGCGAGGGACGCTATGACGATGCAGTCGCGTTGCACCGCCGCGCGCTGGCCATCCGCGAGGCGGCGCTCGGGTCCGCCCATCCCGACGTCGCGGGCAGCCTGAAAAACCTGGCGAGCCTCTACGTCCGGCAACGCAGCGACGTCGACGTCGAGCCGATGCTGCGCCGCGCGCTGGCGATCCGCCAGGCGGCGTTCGGCGCCGACCACCCGCTGGTCGCCGAGAGTCTCAGTCAGCTTGCCGGGTATCTCGCGACCGACGGCGACCGGGCCGAAGCGGAACGGCTGTTCGGGCAGGCGATCGCGGCCAGCGAGAAGGCGTTGGGCGCCGACCATCCGACCGTGGCGACGCAGCTCGACGGCCTCGCCGGGCTCTATCAGGCGCAAGGCCGGATAGCCGAAGCGCTGGGGCTCGCGCGCCGCGCCACCGCGGTCTTCCGCGACCGCGCCGCGCGCGCCAGCGGCGATCTCTCCTCCGGCCAACTGCGCGAGCAGGCGAGTGTGCGGCACATCTTCCTGCGCCACGTCGACCTCGCCACGGCGGGCGCCGCGCCCACGGCCACGGCGCTGAACGAGGGGTTCGAGGCCGGTCAGCTCGCCCAGGCGACCGATGCGGCGCAAGCCGTGGCGCGCATGGGCGCCCGCTTCGCGGCCGGCGACGACGGCTTGGCGAAGGCGGTGCGCGCGCGCCAGGACGCCGTCGAGTGCTGGCGCAGGTTGGACACACAGTTGATCGAGGCGGTGAGTTCTTCGCCCGAGGCCCGTGACCGCGCCGTCGAGGAACGCCTGCGCGCCGAAACCGCTCGGCTCGAAGCGCGCATCGCCGAACTCGACAAACGGCTGGCACGCGAATTCCCCGAATTCGCCGAGCTCGCCAGCTCGAAACCACTGACGGTATCGGACGTCCAACGATTGCTCGCACCGACCGAGGCGTTGATGACCTACCTGGTCGGCGAACGGTTCAGCTATCTCTGGGTCATGCGGGGCGACCGCGTGGCGTTCCATCGCATCGACGTCGCTCGCCAGGAGATCGAGGACGCCGTGACCGTGCTTCGGTCCGGCCTGGACCAATCGGGCATCAGGACCGTCGGCGACATCAGGCCGTTCGACGTCGAAGAGGCGTTCCTGCTCTATGCGCAAATCTTCGCCCCGGCCGAGGCCGCCCTCGACGGCGCCAGCCACGTGTTCGTGGTACCCGATTCCGCGCTTCGCGCCTTGCCTCTCGGCGTTCTCGTCACGGCCGAGCCGAAGCGCCGCATACGGAAGCTTTCCGCCTACCGCGACGTGCCGTGGCTCGCAAAGTCGTACGCCTTCACGACGCTGCCCTCGGTGTCGTCGCTGCGCGCACTCCGGCTGTTCGCCAAGGCGACCCGCGCGACGCGGCCCTTCGCCGGCTTCGGCGATCCGCTGCTCGACGGCGACCCGGGCGGCGGTCGCGGCGTCGACGTGGCGATCCTGTTCCAGCGCGGCGCCGTCGCCGACGTTGAATCGGTGCGCCAGTTGCCGCGTCTGCCCGAGACCGCCGACGAGCTGAACGCGATCGCACGCAGCATGGGCGCCGACACCGACGCGGTATATCTGCGGGAGCGCGCGACCGAGGCGCTGGCGCGGTCGGAAGACCTGTCGCGCTTCCGCATCCTCGCCTTCGCCACCCACGGCCTGATCGCCGGCGATATCAAGGGCGTCGCCGAGCCCGCCCTGGTGATGACGCCGCCCGAGGTCGGCAGCGAGCAGAACGACGGGCTGCTGACCGCGAGCGAGATCGCGACACTCGATCTCGACGCCGACTGGGTGATTCTGTCGGCCTGCAACACCGCCGCCGCGGACGGCACGCCCGGCGGCGAGGGCTTGTCGGGGCTCGCCAAGGCGTTCTTCTTCGCCGGCGCGCGGGCGCTCTTGGTGTCGCACTGGTCGGTCGCTTCCGACGCGACGGTCAAGCTGACCACCGGCATGCTGGGCGCGCTCGCGAAGGACCCGGCGATCGGCCGCGCCGAATCGCTCAGGCGCGCGATGCTCGCCCTGATGGCCGACGAGGAGAAACTGTACTTCGCCCACCCGATGTTCTGGGCGCCCTTCGTCGTCGGCGGCGGCGAGGGCGCCGCCGCCGCCGCCGGCTAGCGCCCGCCGCCCATTCGCACCGGATCGCGGCGGAGTTCCTGTGACAGGCAATGGACGCCGCCGCCGCCGTGCTGAAACATCGACATGTCGGGCGCATAGACCTCGAAGCCGAGCGCCTCGAGCCGCGCGTTGAGATCGGCGTTGCTGGCCATCGACAGGATGCGCTTGTCGCCCAACGGCACGACGTTGCACCCCAGGCGCACGCACTCGCGGTAGCCGACCGGCACCATCTCGATGCCGCGCGCCTCCAAGGCGTCGGTGACGTAATCCTCGAGCGCGTCCTTGCACACCACGGCCGTCTTCTCGGCGATCATCACGACGAGCGCGTCCATATGCACGAAATGCGCCGGGATGGCGACGGTCAGCGCCTCCCAGCCTTCCGCCTCGACCCAGCGCGCGACCTGCATGGCGCCGACCTCTTCCGAGCGCTCGCCGCCATAGCCGAGCAGCACGAAGCCGGGTTCGACGATGTCGAAATCGCCACCCTCGAAGTGAGCCGCGGTGACCCAGTGCCAGATCGGGATGCCGGCGCGCCGGTAGAACTCGGCGACCAGCGCGTAGTCGCGCCGCCGATACGGCGTCTGAATGCTGGTGATCAGCGCGCCCCACGGCGTCATGGCGCTCGAATCGCGCGCATAGACGCTGCACGGCAGGCCCTCGTCGGCGTCGAGGAAGTGGGTGCGCACGCCGGCGCCGTGGTAGATGTCGACCATCTCGCGGTGCTGGCGCATGGCGAGCTGCTGGTCGAACTGGATGCCGAGGGTGTCGAGGTTCTCGAAGGTGCGCCGGGCGATCGCGCTGATCGGCCGCCAGCCGAAATGGTCGGGCTTGCCGAGCAACACGTCGCGCAGCACGCCGGTCGCGTTGTCGACGCCCCAGCCGTCCGGCCAGGCCTCGCCCGGTATCGTTTCCGTCGTGCTCATGCCATCTCTCCCAAACCGCCAACCTATTTAGAAAACCGACGTCTCGATGATGTCGGCGCCGGCCTGCCGGTCGGCCAGATAGATCAGGCCGCGGTCGTCGATCGTGACGTCGTTGGAACAAACGCGCTCAAAGCCATCCGGTGGGTCGGGGATATAGTGGCCGACCTCCTCTGGCTGCGCCGGGTCCGTGAGATCGACCAGGCGCAGCCCCTGGGCGAACCAGGCGAAGGGGACGACCGGGCCATTCAGGCGTTCGGACGGCTGGTGGCAGCCGGTCATTGCCGGCTGTGGGCCGTCGTCGGCGGCGAGCGAGGCGACCTGGAAGCTCGAGATCGGCGTCGGCGCGGCCGGCTCGGTGACGTCGTAGAGCGTCACGCCGGCCGGCGGCGACGGCCACAGCTTGGCGACGTCCTCCTCGGCGACGATCATGGCCCGTCGGCCATCGCGCGTCTCGGGCAGCACGACGCAGCTATGGGTCGGATGGGCGCGCGCGCCGCCGTTGTCGTGTTCGGCGAGCAGGGCGGGCCGCGAAGGATCGGCGATGTCGAGGATGAAGAAGCCGTGGTGCCAATAGCTGACGTGGAGCCGGTCGCCGAAGCGCAACGGGTGGTGGCAGCGCATCGACAGCGCCGCCTCGTCGGCCGGGTAGACCTCGCCGCCGGCGCGCCATTGGCCGGGCGCCCACCAGCGGCCGACCTCCCGCGGGCTCGCGGGCTCGGCGAGGTCGAGGATCATGACGATGTTGCCGACATAGCCCGCGACGGTCGGCGAGATATAGGCGAAGCGGCCGTCGAAGTCGTAGCGGTGGACGCCCTTGCCGGCGGTCGGCCACTTGGCGGCCAGGCGCGGGCGTGCCGGCTCGGTGACATCGTAGATGCCCAGGCCGCCCGTGAAATCGGCGACCTCAGCGCCGCCGACGCGCTCGTGGTTGACGATCATCAGGCCGTCCACGGCGCGCACCTTGTGCGAATGCCAGCCCGGCGGCATCTCGAGGCTGGCTAGCAGCCGGGGCGATGCCGGGTCGGCGACGTCGTAGATCGAGGTGCCGTGGGGGGCGCGCATATGGCCGACGTAGAGCGTCTCGCCGTCGACCCAGACCTGGCCGCCGCCGGCGCAATCGATATGCCCGATCAACCGGGTGTTCGCCGCCTCCACCATGCTGCATTCTCACACGATTCGCGGCATCGCCATCTGCTAATATGCGCCAAACCAGGGAGGACAGACGATGACACGGAAACTATTGAGCGCGATGATCGGCCTCGTTGCGGTCGGTGCGCTGATCACCGGCGCCGCCAGCGCGGCCGAGCTTCAGTGGTTCGGGCAGGCCGCCTTCAAGATCACCACGCCGGGCGGCAAGGTGATCCTGATCGACCCATTCATCACCAAGAACCCGAAGACGCCCGAGGCGCTCAAGGACCTCGCCAAGCTCGGGCCCGTCGATCTGATCCTGGTCACCCACGGCCACGGCGACCACGTCGGCGATACCGCTGCGATCGCCGAGTTGACCGGCGCCAAGGTCGCCCTGAACGCCGACATGGGCCAAACCTTCCGCACGCTCGGCATGGTGCCGGGCGGCCAGCTCATCCGTTTCAACAAGAGTGGCTCGATCCGCCCGCTCGGCGACGGCATCACGATCACCATGGTGCACGCCGAGCACAGCTCGGAGGTCGTTCACAAGGACCCGGAGACCGGCAAACAATCGGTCCACCCGGGCGGCGAGCCCGCCGGCTACATCATCGCGTTGGAGGACGGCATGACGATCTACCATGCCGGCGACACTGGCGTGTTCGGCGACATGGCCTTCATCGGGTCGTACTACAAACCCGATGTCGCGCTGCTGCCGATCGGCGGCCACTTCACCATGGACCCGGCGCACGCGGCCTATGCGGTCAGGGAGCTGCTCAAGGTCAAGACGGTGGTGCCGATGCACTACGGCACCTTCCCGCCGCTCAAGGGCACGCCCGAGCAGCTCGAGGCGGCGCTGAGCGGTTACGCCGCCGACGTCGTGGTCATGCAGCCGGGCGAGGTCCGCGACTTCTAGCGCATTGTGCGGCCATCTTTACGCCGTAAAGATGACCTGCGCTCAATCGCCGCGCATGCCAATCTTTATCCCACAAGGACTGGCCGAACGGTCGGCGGCCCGCAGTCGCGGGCTGGCATAATCCGTTCGATTTCAATCGATCGGATTATGCACTAGTGTCCTGATCGATAAATTGATATGATTATGTCTCTATTTGTTTTTAGGAGGCGCGATTGATGGCGAGAGTGGCGGTGACGATCTCTTTGAGCGATGACGAGCGCGCCGAATTGGAGGCGCTGTCTCGTCGTCGCAAGACGTCGCAGGGGCTTGCGCGGCGGGCTCGGATCGTCTTGGCGGCGGCGGAAGGGTTGGAGAACAAGGAGATCGCCGTTCGTCTCGAGGCGAGCGCGGACACCGTGGGCAAGTGGCGTCGCCGCTATGCGGCGGAGGGCCTCGACGGTCTGTACGACGAACCCCGCCCCGGCGCGCCGCGTCAAATCGGCGATGACGCCATCGCGGAAGCGGTCCGGCTGACGCTGGAAGAGACGCCGCCGGACGCGACCCATTGGAGCCTTCGCTCGATGGCGCGGGCGAGCGGCCACGCGCCCTCGACCATTCATCGCATCTGGCGGGCCTTCGGCTTGCAGCCGCATCGCTCGGAGACCTTCAAGCTGTCGAGCGATCCCTTCTTCGTGGAGAAGGTCCGCGACATCGTCGGTCTGTATTTGGCGCCGCCGGATCGTGCCCTGGTTCTCTGTGTCGACGAAAAGAGCCAGATCCAGGCCCTGGACCGTTCCCAGCCCCTCTTGCCGATGCGCCCCGGGCAGGCGGAGCGGCGCAGCCACGACTACAAGCGCCACGGCACGACCTCTCTCTTCGCGGCCCTCGACATCGCCACGGGAGAGATCATCGGCAAATGTTTCCCGCGCCATCGGGCCCGAGAGTTCCGCAAATTCCTCGACCTCGTCGAGGCGAACGTCCCTGCTGATCTCGACATCCACATCGTCATGGACAACTACGGGACCCACAAGACCAAGGCGATCCGCGACTGGTTCGCCAAACGGCCGCGCTGGCAGGCCCATTTCACACCCACCAGCGCCTCCTGGCTGAACCAGGTCGAGCGCTGGTTCGGGCTGCTGACCGACAAGCAGATCAGGCGCGGCGTCCATCGCTCCACCAAGGAGTTGGAGCGCACCATCCTCGACTACATCGACACGACAAACCAGAACCCCAAACCCTTCAAATGGACCAAATCCGCCGATGACATCCTCGGCGCCATCCAGCGCTTCTGCCTCCGAACAATCGAAATCGCTGAACAGCAGGCGAAAATCATGCGAACTTCGGAATCGGGACACTAGTCCTCGCCCGGGCCGTCGCGCTCCGGGGCGTCGCGCCAGGGCAGCCGGGCGCGCCGCTCGGTGCCGTAGAGCGTGCCGAGGTTGCGGATGTAGTCGCGCGCCGGATCGCGCGCCGGGCGGTAGTCCCAGAGGCTGCGCTCACCCGTCATCAGCGCCTCGTGCACCAGGCGCCGGCGGCGCTGGCTGGCGATGATGTCTTCGGTCAGCGCCGGGGCGTCCCATTGGCGCGCGACCTCGGCCGCCAACTCGCGCTCGATCCCGGCGTGCGCGGCATCGCCGGCCAGGTTGTGAAGCTCGTCGGGGTCGGCGGCCAGGTCGTAAAGCTGCGGCGGATCGGCCGGCGAGGCGACGTATTTGTGCGGCCCGCGCAGGACCATGAAGATCGGCGCCAGCGCGACCTCGGCGGTGTATTCGCCGTACACCGTGTCGTTCCAGCCGGCCGCGTCGCCATCGAGCAGCGGGACCAGGCTGTGGCCGTCGACCGGCGCGGCGCGCTCGGGTACCGCGCCGCCGGCGAGATCGAGGAATGTCGGGAACAGATCGACCAGCGAGACGTTGCGCACCACGCGGCGCGCCGCGCGGCCCGGCGCGGCGACGATCAGCGGCACGCGCGCGGATGGCTCGAAGAAGCTCATCTTGTACCAAAGTCCGCGCTCGCCGAGCGTGTCGCCGTGGTCCGAGGTGAGCACCACGACGGTGTCGTCGGCCAGGCCGCAGGCGTCGAGCGCCGCCGTCAGCTCGCCGATCTTGTCGTCGACGTAGGAGATCATGCCGTAATAGGCGTGGCGCGCATTGCGCACGTGGTCGTCGGTCACGCGGTAGCGCCCGCGGTCGTAGTTCTCGTAAAGCCGCCGGCTGTGCGGGTCGCGCTCGGACACCGGAATGGGGCCGACGCGCGGCGCATCGATCGCGTCGTGGTCATAGCGGTCCCAGTGTTCCCGGGTCGTCGTATAGGGGTCGTGCGGGTGGCTGAACGAGACCATCAGGAAGAACGGCCGGTCGTCGTCCTCTCTCGCGAGGTCGTAGATTTTGCGCGTCGCGGCGAAGGCGACCTCGTCGTCGTAGTCGATCTGCAGGCTGCGCTCGCAAGGGCCGGCCTCGACCACGTTGAGTATGTCGTGGAACCATTCGAGCCGCCCGTCTGGCGCCTGCCAGTCGGGCGTCCAGCCGAAGTCGGCCGGGTAGATGTCGGTGGTCAGCCGTTGCTCGAAGCCGTGCAGCTGGTCGGGGCCGACGAAATGCATCTTGCCGGCGCAGGCCGTGCGATAGCCGGCGAGCCGCAGGTAATGCGCGAAGGATGGGATCTCGGCCGGGTATTCGGCGGCGTTATCGTACGCGCCGATGCGCGTCGCGAGCCGACCGGTCAAGAGCGAGAAGCGCGACGGCGCGCAGATCGGAAAGTTGCAATAGGCCGCGTCGAACACCGCGCCGCGCGCCGCCAGCGCGTCGATATGGGGCGCCGCGACCAGCGGGTGGCCATAGGCCGGCAGCGCTTTCGCCGCCATCTGATCGGCCATGACGAACAGGAAATTGGGCCGCTTGCCGGGCATCGCGTATCCTCGTGGTTTTGCGCGTACATAGCACGACGCGGCGCGGGCGCAAGCGGCGAATCCGCGCGTGGCGATCGGCGCCGGCGCGCCGCGGCGGCCCGGCCCGGCGGGACACTGGCGGGTCCCGGGGCAATGCCCCGGCGGTTATTCCCGAGCGCCGGCTTGCTCGAGAAGCCGGATGATCTCCCGGTAACCGCCGACGTCCAGTTGGGTCGAGGCGAGGGATTCATGTATGAACGCCGCCCTCATCAGCGCGGTCGAGCCGAAGTCGCTCTCGGCGTTCACGTCGGCGCCGGCGGCCAGCAGCGCCTCGACGGTCTTGGCGTGTCCACCGAACGCGGCGAGGATAAGCGCGGTCTCGCCGATGTCGGTTCGCGCATCGACGTCGACGCCCTGGCCGAGCAGGGTTCGCACGCCAGCCGCGTCGCCGATCCTCGCCGCATCGAGCAGCATGGCCGCCGTTCCGCCGGTCAAGCGGGACGCGAAGTCGTCGTTCGTCGCCCCGCGGTTGCGCTGATAGAACTGTTTGGCCGCCGCGATTTCGCTCGCCGGCAATCCGGATACGTCGATGTCGCCGACAGAGTGCAGTTCGCATTCGTATTTCACGTCGTACGAGGCCGCCTTGTCGTCGCAGGCCTTGGTCGCCCTGCGGACTGCCTCATCGACGGTCCGGCCGGCAAACGCGTAGCCCAACGCCTTGTCGTGTTTGCCCGTTGTCCGCGAAATGGTGAACGCGCGATAATGCGGGCGGCTCTTGTAGTCCTGATAGCTGTAATAGGCCCATGACGGCACCGCCCCGGCGTTGCCGTCGGCGACGGCAACCAACGCCAGTGAAATGACGCATAGCGACCCCAAGAGCCGCCGCCCGTTCATGGCCAGCCCCCGTCGTGACGCGATGACCGGCAGTCTACGCCCATCGCTCCTCGATGGATACGCTGGCGAAATACCCAGATGACTGCCAATACGATGAAGGCGAAGACAATGGGTCCTACGATCGTCGGGTCCATCATCCCGTCCCGTTCCTAATCGTCGCTCTTGAGCCGCGCCAAGCCGGCGCGCACCTCGTCGACATGGGGCGACTCGTTTTCCTCGAAGATTATCAAGGCCTCCTGGAGCCGTGTGATGGCTTGGCCACGTTCGCCAGCCTTAGCCAGTTCACAGCCGAGGTTGTACAGGCCAGTACCTTCGCAGCGCCAGTTGCCGATCTCGCGGGCGATTTCAATTTGTTGCTCATAGAACTCGATGGCGCGGCGGGTCTCGCCGAGGGCCGCATAGGCCAAGCCCAGATTGCCCAGGTACTGTCCCTCGCCCAACCGGTCGCCGATCTCGCGGGCGATCACCAAATCCTGCTCGTAGAACTCGATGGCGCGGCGGGTCTCGCCGAGGGCCGCATAGGCCACGCCCAGACTGCCCAGCGCGGCGCCTTCGCCGCGCCGGTCGCCGATCTCGCGGGTAATCTCCAATTGTTGCTCGTGGAACTCGGTGGCGCGGTGGTGCTCGCCGAGGACCGCGTAGGCCAAGCCCAGATTGCCCAGCGCGTTGCCTTCGCCGCGCCGGTCGCCGATCTCGCGGGCGATCTCCAAATTCTGTTCATAGAACTCGATGGCGCGGCGGGTCTCGCCGAGGTCCGCATAGGCAGCGCCCAAATGGCCGATCGCGCTGCCTTCGCCGCGCCGGTCGCCGAGCTCGCGGGCGATTTCCAGCTGTTGCTCGAAGAACTCGATGGCGCGGCGGAACTCGCCGAGGGCCGCATAGGCAGTGCCCAGACAGCCCAGCGCGTTGCCTTCGCTGCGCCGGTCGCCGATCTCGCGGGTGATCTCCAAATGTTGTTCATGGAACTCGATGGCACGGCGGGTCTCGCCGAGGGTCTGATAGGCCAAGCCCAGATTGCCCAGCGTGGCGCCTTCGCCACGCCGGTCGCCGATGTCACGAGAGACCTTCAAAGCCTGCTCATGGATCTCGATGGCGCGGCGGGTCTCGCCGAGGTCCCAATAGGCAATGCCCAGATTGCCGAGCGAGTCGCCTTCACTGAGCCGGTCGCCAAGGTCACGAAAGATATCCAAAGCCTGCTCGTGGAATTCGATGGCGCGGCGGGTTTCGCTGAGGGCCGCATAGGCCAAGCCCAGATTGCCCAGCGAGACGCCTTCCATACCGCGATCCTGCAACCGCCGCGCCGCCCCAACCGATGCCTTCAACCAGCCGATACGCGCCTGCGCATGCAGACGCAGGTTCAGCACATAGATCCCCGCGTTCGGGTAACGGCCACAAGCGCGCGCCGCCGTACCATCGTCCGGGGCGGTGCGGGCCGCCCAGGCCTGGCCCGCCTCGATGTTGCGCCACTCAAGGTCGAACAGCGCCAGACCCTCGGTGATCCCGTCGTCCCCTCGCAGGTAAATCTCTTGCGCGGACCCTAGCACTGCCAGATAGTGCTCCGCATGGCGCGCCGCCGCCTGCTGCTCAATCGGCGCAAGCGCGGCCAGTTCCGCCTCCGCGAGGTCGGCGCCGCGCGCCACGTCGCGCATCAGGTCGTGCAGCCGGTACCGCGCGGAGTCCTCGTCGAACAGCACCATGCTGCGCCCGACCAGCGCACTCAGCCCGTCGCGCGCTTCGTCGGTCGGAACATCCCACACCGCCGCCACCGCGGCGCGCTCGAAGTCTCCGACAAACACCCCCAGCATCCGCCATCGCGCCGCCAGATCCGACCGATCGCGCGCCAGCTGCGCTACGCTCAGACCCAAGGATGCCAACACATCGAGCGCCACATCCCCCTCGATCCGCAGCCGCCTTAGCCGCTCGCGCTCGTCGGACAATGCCGCCAGATACTCGGCCACCGACCAGTCACGGTGCAGATTGAGAAACGCCCCCGCGACCCGCAGTGCAAGCGGCAACCGGCCGCAGGCAACCGGAAGCCCGGCCAGCTCCGCGTCGCTCACCCTGTCCGGGCCCAGGATGGCGCCCAGCAGCCCCTGCGCCTCGCTCCCGCTCAACGTATCCAGGTTGAACGAGCGAACCCCGTCGAGCGCGATCCCCCGGCGCGAGGTCATGATCGCCGCGCAGGGCGGCGGCGGCATCAGCGGGCGCACCTGGTCCCCGTCCGAAGCATTGTCCAGGATGATCAGCGCGCGTTTGTCGGACAGCAGGCCGCGATAGAGCGCCGCCACCGCGTCCGGCTCGTCGGGCAGCCGGGCGCCGGGCTCGAAGCCGTGGATCACCCGCTCCATCGCCGCCGCCGGCTCGAGCGGCGCATCCGAGGTGCCGGCCATGTCGACCACCAGCTGGCCGTCGGGATAACGGTCGGCCAGGCGGTGCGCGACATGGACCGCCAGCGCCGACTTGCCGATCCCGCCCATGCCGCCGATCGCGCTGATCGACGCGGCCGCGCCATCGCCCGACAGCAGCGCCTCCAGCTCGGCCACTTCCCGCTCGCGACCGGCAAAGTCGGCGAGGTCCGCCGGCAACTGCCGGCGCGATGAAATGACCTTTTCTGCGTCGGGGGCCTCAAAAATCTGGACGGTATCCGCAACAACGGTCCGATCTCCGGTTATGACCTTCGACCCGGCGATGTCGCCGCCCGCCGCGACGCCGCGATCGCCCGTCTGCTCGATTTTGGGGGTTTCCGGGGTTTGATCGGGCGGCGCTTTGTCCGCCTTCGCCTCCAGGCCAATGTCCCTCGGTCGCTCGGCGCCGTTCTTGGCTCTCCTGCCGGAGAAATGCTTGTACGCCACCCAAGCGCCACCGATGCCTGCCAAAGCGACTGGAACGACAACGCTGAGTGGGTCGACATTTTCAGTTATCCAATGCCACAAGTCCATCCGCGCCTATCTCTCCTAGCCGGGGAACGATCGACTCCGAGCCTACTACCGTTACGGGAGACGCTCAATTTGATCTGCACCCCGCTGTAAAGAAAATGACCATCTCGCGGCAAAACAGAGTCGCTTTCGGAGCCGGCCTTCGCCGGGGATGACGCCGCCGCCGGGACGGCGTAAGCTGCGCTCTACCGGCGCGTTCGCGCGCCGCAACGCAACGAGAAGGGGTCGGTGGTCATGGTTGCGCTCGTCGAATTTCCACGCGAGATGGAGCAGCGGGTCCGCTTCATCGAGGACACCACGCCCGACCACATCTGCGAGGCGACGCTCGAGAAACTGCGCAAGGGCGACCGGCCCGAGCAGCTGCTCGCCGCGGCCGGGCTCGCGGTCAGCCGCTCGTCCGAGCTGCCGACGCACCACCACGGCGGCCCGGTGCACCCGGTCGCCGGGCTGCACGCCTCGATGGCGCTGGTCAACCGGCTCGACGGCGAATGGCGCTACCTGCCGGTCATCCAGTCGGTCGCGCTCGCCAACAAGCACATCCGCTCGCCCGACATGGGGCCGGCGGCGATGACCGAGGTCGAGCCGGTGGCCGGCGGCGGCCGCGACAAGGAGGCGCTCCTGGCGGCCTTCGTCGAGGCGCTCAGGAACCGCAAGGCGCGCACCGCCGAATGCCACCTCCTGACGCTGCTGCACATCGCAACGCCGGGGCGCATCGTCGAGGCGATGATGCAGATCGCGCTGCCGCGCAACATGCTCGACGACCACTTCTTCCTCTATCCGATCTACGCGCTGCGCGCGCTCGACGACCTCGGCTGGCAATGGGCGTCGGTCCTGCTGCGCCCGCCGGTGCGCTATCTGGCGAGCCATCCGATGCTCGAGCCGATCGACGGCTTCGGCGCGGCAACGATCGAAGAGGGCGTCAGGCTCTACCAGGATTTCGACGCCATCGAGCGGCTGATCGACGCGCGCGAGCTCGACGCGCAGCACGTCCGCATCCACTCGGGCGAGGACGAGACGGCGGCGATCGGCGCCCTGGCCGAGCGCATCGGCGACGTCGACGACATCCGCGACGTCACCGGCATGCTGGCCGACGCGCTGGCCGCCAAGCTGTCGCTCGAAGGCGTCGGCGAGGCGCTGTCGATCGGCGGCGGCTACCTGTTCCTGCGCTCGCACTCGGGCAACCCGTTCGACGTCCACATCCATACCGGCATCAACGCGCGCCGCTACCTCCTGACACTCGACGGCGTCAGCCTGCGCACCAAGCTCTTGGCGCTGTTCACCTGGTGCTACGGGACCGAGGTCCGCGCGCTCTCGTCCACCCTGACCTGGCCGGTGCGCGCGGCGGCCGATACGCTGGCCCATCCGCCGGGCGATTCGCAGCAGGCGCTGCTCGATGCGCTGATCAACAACATCGCCGCCCAGCCGGTCGTCGACCTCGAGACGATCACGGTGCCGATCGAAAAACTGGTTGCGCCCGACGAGGTCCACCAGGCGGCGGCGCTAGCCGAACGTTATGCCGCGCTCGGCCACGACGCCGAGCCGTTCTTCAAGCTGCTCGGCGAGCTGGTCTGCCGCGATGACGCCTCGGAGATGCACGCCTACAAGATGCAGCAGGCGGCGATCGAGGAGTACCAGACGACGCGCGAGCCGTACCGCTGGGTCCATCTGGTGTCGGCCGCCAAGCACGCCGCCTGCATCACCGAGATGCGCCCAAAGACGGTCTATCCGCGCATCCGCCCGCTGCTCATGGACCGAGATGCGCCGTGACGGCGATGGGCGCGCATGAGCGCGACATTCGTGGCCGCTACGACGCCGATCCGGCGCGCTCGTTCACCCTGCCGTCGTGGCTCTACACCGACGCCGCCGTCTTCGAGGCCGAGAAGGCGGCGATCTTCGGGCGCGCCTGGCAGTGTGTGGCGCATACCGAAGAGCTGCGCGCGCCGGGGGCCGTCTGCGTCAGCGGCATCCTCGATCACGAGATCGTCGTCGCGCGCGGCCAGGGCGGCGGCTTGCGCGCCTTTGACAACCTGTGCCCGGCCGGGCCGCACCGGATGGTCGACGGGCCGGGCGATGCGCTGGCCTGCACGCGCCACGGCCTCGCGTTCGACGACGCCGGCCGCGCCGGCGATCGGGCGCTCGAGGAATTGCGGCTCGAGGTTTTCGCAAACATGGTGTTCGTCAATCTGGATGCGGCGGCCGCGCCGCTCGCCGATCGGGCCGGCGACCTCGCCGCCGAGATCGCCGGCGCCGCGCCCGACCTCGACCGGCTGACCCACGCCCACCGGCTGAGCTATGACGTCGCCGCCAACTGGAAGACGGTCATCGACAACTTCTTGGAATGCTACCACTGCCCGGTGGCGCACCGCGCGTTCGTCGGCCTGATCGACATGGCGAGTTACAACGTCGTGCCGCACGGCATCTGGTCGAGCCACCACGCGGTCGCCGGCCTCGGCGCCAACGACGCCTTCGACGTCAGCGCCGCCGAAGTCACGGTGCACGCGGTCTGGTGGCTGTGGCCCAACACCGCGCTGCTGCGCTATCCGGGCTCGCCAAACATGATGGTCTGGCGCTTCATTCCGACCGGACCCGAGACGACCCACGAGATCTTCGACTTCTATTTCCTCGCGCCCGAGCCCGACGCCGCGCAGCGCGAGGCGATCGCCTATATCGACGAGGTGCTGCAACCCGAGGACATCGGAATCGTCGAGGCGGTGCAGCGCGGCCTGCATTCGCGCGGCTACAGCGAGGGCCGCTTCATCACCGACGGCACCACTTCGGGCCTCGGCGAGCACGGCGTCCACCATTTCCACGGCCTGGTGCTCGACGCCCTCGAGGGCTGAGCGCAAGACGCGACGCGAAGGAGTCCGGTCATGACCGCGTTCGACACCCGCACGATCTCCGCCGAACCCGACGCCACCGCGCCCGATGGCGCCGATGTCCGCTTGCTGCTGCGCCTCGCCGGCGGCTCGATGGCGCATTTCGAGCTGGCGCCGGGCGAGACGACGCACGCGGTCGCGCACCGCAAGGTCGATGATATCTGGTACGTGCTCGGCGGCGCGGGCGAGATGTGGCGCAAGAAGGGCGATGTCGAGGCCTGCGTCGCACTCGGACCGGGCGTCTCGCTGACCATCCCCCACGGCACGCATTTCCAGTTCCGCGCGACCGGCGACGCGCCACTCGCCGCGGTCGCCGTCACCATGCCGCCCTGGCCGGGCGAGGCCGAGGCCTACCCGGTGCGCGGCAAATGGCCGCCGACCCGCTAGAGTTTTGTACGGTCACCTATACTGTGTAAAGGTGACCTGCGCTCAATCGCCGCGCATGCCAATCTTTATCCCATAAGGCCAATCTTTATCCCACAAAGACTGGCCGAACGGTCGGCGGCCCCCTCTTGTCCCATTAAGACTGGCGCGGGCTGATTGATAAACCTAAGCAGTATATATTTTACCGTGCGTCGCGGCGTCACTCGATCGGGAACGCGCGCAGCGCCTTCAGAAGCGTCTCGGCCGGCGCGTCGATCGTCTTCGGCGAAATGCGCAGCACCGGCATGCGGACCAGCGGGTTGCGCCACAACCGGGCGCGTTGATCTTCGGGCAGGCGTTGGGCAAAGCCCTTGGGGTCCTTGAGCTCGATGCAGATCATCGACTTGAGGCGCGAACCGCCGATATAGACATCCGCGATCTCGTGCCACGGCACGGTGTCCATACGCCAGTCGCGAAACCAGACGCCTTCGGCGTCGACCGTGAGCCGCGTCTCCTTGGTCATCGACTGGCGCATGCTCATATAGAAGAAGGTCGCGCCGACGACGATCATCATGACGCCGACCAGCGGCGCGTCCTCGACCGCCAGGTCGGGTATCAGCAGCATCGAGAGGCCGAGCATGGTCACGCCGGCGCCGATCACCTTGCCGTGGAGCGTCGCCGTCTGGAAGGTGTAGGATCGGGGTTCGGTCATCGTGCGGTCCGGTGCCTGACTGGTTGCGGGCGGCCGATTATACCGGGTCACGGCGACCCATGAAATGCGAGACAGATGACATGACCAAACACGACAACCCCATCCGCCCCTCGAAGGCCTACCAGAACGACGGCTTTCTCAACAGCCGCGAAGGGCGCCCGCTGCGTATCCTGGCCGAATACGCCGAGCCAAAATCGCGCTTCGACCACCATCAGATCCAGGACACCATCGTGTTCTTCGGCTCGGCCCGGCTCGCCTCGCGCGAGGTGGCGGAAGCCGGGCTCGCCGCCGCCAGGGCGGCGGGCGGCGACGTCGCGTGCGCCGAGACGCGGCTGGCGATGTCGCGCTACTACGAGGACACCCGCACGCTGGCGGCGCGCCTGACCGCGTGGTCCAAGGCGCTGCCCAGTACGGAACGCCGCTTCGTGACCTGCACCGGCGGCGGGCCCGGCATCATGGAGGCGGCGGCGCGCGGCGCGTCGGAGGTGCACGGGCTCAACGTCGGGCTTTCCATTTCGCTGCCAGCCGAGGAGTTCACCAGCCCCTACGTCACGCGCGAGCTCGGCTTCAAGTTCCACTATTTCTTCATGCGCAAGTTCTGGTTCACCTATTTGGCCAAGGCGGTGGTCGCCATGCCGGGCGGCTTCGGCACGCTCGACGAGCTGTTCGAGCTGCTCACCCTGATCCAGACGCTCAAGATCAAGAAACGCCTGCCGATCGTGCTGTTCGGCAGCGACTTCTGGGACAAGGTCGTCGACTTCGACGCGCTGGTCGATTTCGGCACCATCGACGTCGCCGATCTCGACCTCTTCCTGCGCACCGATTCGGTCGACGAGGCCTTCGACTTCATCACCGCCGAGCTGGAAGAACACGCGATTGCCAGCCCGGGCGCGACGCTATAGGCGGGAGATCCGGCCATGAGGAGAATTTGAGAATGAAAGCAGCATGGTATGCCGACTTCGGACCGGCGGCCGAGGTCATCGAAACGGGCGATGTCGAGACGCCCGCCCCGGGGCCGGGCGAAGTGCGGGTGCGCGTCGCCGCCTCGGGCGTCAACCCGGTCGACGTCAAGCGCCGCAAGGGCGGCCGCGGCGCCATGGAAGCGCCGCGCGTGATCCCGCATTTCGACGGCGCCGGCGTCATCGACGCGGTCGGGGAGGGCGTGCCCGAGACGCGCATCGGCGAACGCGTCTGGCTCTACGAGGCGCAATGGCGGAGCGCCACCGGCAGCGCCGCCGAATTCGCCGTGGTCGCGGCCGACCGCGCGGTCGCGCTGGCCGGGCACACGAGCTTCGCCGAGGGCGCCGCGCTCGGCATTCCGGCGATGACGGCGCACCGCTGCGTCTACGCCGACGGCCCGGTCGAGGGCCAGACCGTGCTGGTCACCGGCGGCGCCGGCGTGGTCGGCCGCTACGCCGTGCAGATGGCCAAGCTGGGCGGCGCCCGCGTCGTCGCGACCGTGAGCAGCGCCGAGAAGGCCGCCCAAGCCACGGCGGCGGGCGCCGATCACGTCGTCGACTACAAGACCGAGGACGTCGCCGCGCGGCTTGGCGAGATCACCGGCGGCGCCGGCGTCCAGCGCATCGTCGAGGTCGAGTTCGGCGGCAACCTGGCGACCAGCCTCGACGTGCTGGCGTCGAACGGCGTCATCGCGGCCTATGCGTCCGACGCCGTCCTTGAGCCGGCGGTGCCGTTCTACCGGCTCGCCTACGCCAACATCGCGGTGCGCCACGTGCTCGTCTTCGGCATGCCCGAGGCGGCCAAGCAACGCGCGGTCGCCGACATCACGCGCTGGCTCGAGGCTGGCGACCTCGGCCACCACATTGGCCAGCGCTTCACGCTCGCCGAGACCGCGGCGGCGCACCGCGCGGTCGAGGCCGGCGCCTTCGGCAAGGTCGTCGTCGAGATCGGCGACGCGCCATGAAGATCACGCGTCTGGCGGCTTGGCGCCTCGATCTGCCGTTCCGCGACGGCGCCTACGGCTCGTCGGGCGGCAGCGCCGAGGGGTTCGACTCGATGGTCGTCGCCATCGAGACCGACGCCGGCATCACCGGCTGGGGCGAGATGGCGCCGCTCGGCGGCTTCTACGCGCCGTCCTTCGCCGCCGGCGCGCGCGCCGGCGTCGCCGAGCTGGCGCCCGATCTGATCGGCCAAGACCCGACCCAGATAACGCGCTTGGGCGATGTCATGGACAGCGCGCTCAAGGGCCACCCCTACGTCAAGTCGGCGATCGACATGGCGTGCTGGGACATTCTCGGCAAACAGGCCGGCATGCCGCTCGCCGAGCTGCTCGGCGGGCGCTTCGGCGACAGCGTCACGCTCTACCGCGCGGTGCCCCGGGCCACGACCGAGGAGATGGTGGGCATGGCGCGGGGTTATGCCGACGCCGGCTATCGGCGCATCCAGGTCAAGGTCGGCGGTGATCCGGACGCCGACATCGAGCATCTTTACGCGGTGGCCGATGCGCTGGGTCACGACATCGTCTTGTTCGCCGACGCCAACGGCGGCTGGCAGACCCACCAGGCGCGCCGCTTCCTCGACGCCACCCGCGCGCTCGATTACTACCTCGAACAACCCTGCGCGAGCTATGCCGAATGCCTGGCGCTCAGGCCCCACTGCGCGCGGCCGATGGTGCTGGACGAATCGATCGACGGCCTGGCGGCGCTGATCCAGGCGCATACGGACGGCGTGGCCGACGGCGTCACGATCAAGATCGCGCGCGTCGGCGGCGTCACCCGCGCCCGGCAATTGCGCGATGTCGCGGTCGAGCTCGGCATCGCGGTGACCGTCGAGGACACCGGCGGCAGCGACATTGACACCGCGGCGATCGCGCATCTCTCGCTCTCGACGCCCGAGTCGCTGCGGCTCCACACCGTCGACTTCAACAACTGGGTGACGGTGAGCAACGCGACCGGCATGCCGCCCTGCGAAGACGGCCGCATGGCGGCGCCCACCGGCCCCGGCCTCGGCGTCGAGCCGCGCCCCGACGTGCTCGGCGAGCCCTTCCACGTCAGCGGTTGAAAACAAGCGGACCGATCATGACCGACGCAACAATCGTCTATCCCGACGCCAACGAGAATATCGGCGCGCTGATCGTCGCGGAACGGCGCGCGCGGCTCGACGCGATCGGCGGCATCGAGGTCCATACCGGCCGGCCGGCCGACGTCGCCGACTTCGTCGCGCGCATCGGCGACGCCCGCGCCGTCATCCTCGGTTGGGACATTCCGGCCCAGGCGATGCGCGAAGCGCCCAATATCGAGGTCATCTCGTTCCTCGGCATCGGCGCCGCGAAGTTCGTCGATTTCGGCGCGGCCGCGCGGCTCGGCATCACGGTCGCCAACACGCCGGCCTATTCGGTCAACGCCGTGGCCGAACACGCGCTCGCGCTGATCTTCGCCACCGCGCGCCAAGTCGTGCGCAACGACCGCACGACACGGAGCGGCGAATGGGACCAGTCGCTGCCCGGCTTCGAGCTCGCCGGCAAGACGCTTGGGCTTATCGGGGTGGGCGGCATCGGCACGCGGCTCGCCCAGATGGCGGCGGCCATCGGCATGCGGGTGATCGCCTGGACGCGCAACCCGAGCCCCGCGCGGGCGGCCGAGGCCGGCGTCGTGTTCGCGCCGCTCGATACCGTGCTCGCCGAGAGTGACGTCATTTCGCTTCACCTCATGGCGACGCCCGAGACCGAGGGTCTGATCGGCGCCGCCGAGCTCGATAGGACCAAGTCCGGCGTCGTCGTCATCAACACCGGGCGCGCCGAGCTGATGGACGAGGCGGCGCTGGTCGAGCGCCTCGCCTCGGGCCGCATCGCCGCCGCCGGGCTCGACGTCTTCGCTACCGAGCCGCTGCCCGCCGACGACCCGCTGACCCGTCTCGACAACGTCGTGCTGGCGCCGCACATCGGCTTCAACACGCCCGAGGCGGTCGGCGCCATGCTCGACATCGCGATCGACAACCTGGTGGCCTATTACGGCGGCGCGCCGATCAACGTCGTCGCCGGACCGGGGCGTTAACCCGGCTTTCTCACCAAGGATAGGTGCGGCACGGCGGATATCGGGCGACAGGCTAGGAAAAGCGCGTGGGCCACGATGCTTGCGCATCGGGCAAACGCTTTGACGCGGCCTGTCGTCCGAGATCCACCGCCCTTAAGGGTCGCGCCGGGCGGGCCGCCCGCGGCGTCGAAGGCCTTGCGCGTAGCCCAGGCTACGCTCCGCGGCCTTCTCCTGGCGGCTCGGCTCCGCCCGACGCGATGACGCACCTGTCCTTGGTGAGAAATCCGGGTTGATCAGGCGCGGAGCCGCGCGGCCAGCGCGGCGCGGAGCTCCGACGGCATGTTGAGCACGGTGACGCCGGCGGTCTCGAGCGCCGCGCGCTTCGAGGTGTAGCTGCCGCGCTCGCCCATGACGATGGCGCCGGCGTGGCCCATGCGCTTGCCGGGCGGCGCGGCGCGCCCGGCGATGAAGGCGACGACCGGCTTGGTCATCGCCGCCGCGGCCTCGGCCGCTTCCTCCTCCATGGCGCCGCCGATCTCGCCGACCAGCGCGACCGCATCGGTGCCCGGGTCGGCCTCGAGGCGGAGAAGCGCGTCGCGCGACGTGGTGCCCAGGATCGGATCGCCGCCGACGCCGATGAAGACCGACTGGCCGTAGCCGGCGCGCACGATGTTGAGGCAGGCGAGCGCGCCCAGGCTGCCCGAGCGCGACACCACGCCGATCCGTCCGGCCCGGAAGAGGTTGCCGTTGAACGCCGGCATGATGCCGACGAAGCATTCGCCGGGCGTGACGATGCCGGCGGTGTTGGGGCCGACCACGCAGCAGTCGTTGGCGCGCGCGGCGGCGATGATCGCCATGACGTCGCGCACCGGGATGAACTCGGTGAGGACGACCAGCGTCTTGGCGCCCGCCTCGATGGCGTCGAGCGCCGCGGCCCTGGCGGCGAGCGGCGGGATGAACATGACGGAGGCGTCGAAGCCGCCGGCGTCCATCGCCGCGCGCGCGCTTTCGAACACCGGCACGCCGCAATGCTCGGTACCGGCTTTCTTCGGGTTGACGCCGCCGACGACGCTGGTGCCGTAGGCCTGCATGCGCTCGGTCCAGAACGTGCCCTGCCGCCCTGTGATGCCCTGGACGAGCACGCGGTCTTGGGCGCGAACGATCATGACGCCGCCGCAATGGCGGCCACAACCGCATCGTCCATCACGTCGAAGGGTTCGAGGCCGAGACCGGCGCGCACCATGGCGACCGCCTCGTCCTCGCCGGTGCCGTGGATCGAGAAGAAGATCGGGATGTCGGGCGCCAACCCCTGCCAGGCCTCGATGACGCCTTGCGTCATCACGTCGCAGCGCGCGAAGGCGCCGCAGAAGTTGACCACCAGGCTCTTGACGCTCGGGTTGGCGAGCACCAGCTCGAGGGCGGGCCGCGCCTTGGTGTAGGCGTCGCCGCCGATCTCGAGGAAGTTGGCCGGCCGGCCGCCATAGAAGGCGACCGCGTCGATCGTCGTCATGGTCAGCCCGGCGCCGTTGGCGAGCACGCCGACGTCGCCGCCGAGTGCGATGTAGCGCAGGCCGTGCGCCGCGCCGCGCGCCTCCAGTTCGGTCTCGGGTTCGGCGACGCCCTCGGCCGCGAGATCGGCCTGGCGCGGCACGGCCGAGTCGTCGAGCACGAACTTGCAGTCCAACGCGATCACCGCGCCGCCGGCCGTGACCGCCAGCGGGTTGATCTCGACCAGCTCGGCGTCGCGCAGGTCGTAGAGGCCGTAGAGCCTGACCAGCACATCGGCGACCGTCTCGGCCGCCGCGTCGAGGCCGAGGCCGTCGGTGAGCGCCGCCGCGTCGGCCGCGTCGAAACCGCGCGTGATGTCGACGGCGTGGCTGCGGATCGCTTGGCGGTTCCGCGCCGCGACCGCCTCTATGTCGATACCGCCTTGCGTCGAGACCATGACCAGCGGGCCGCGGCTGGCCGGGTCGTTGAGCACCGCGGCGTAAAGCTCGCGCGCAATCGCCGCCCGCCGCTCGACGAGCACGGCCGCGACCCGATGGTCGCCGATCGTCATGCCCAGGATGCTGCGCGCCGCCGCCTCGGCCGCGGGCGCATCGTCGGCCGGCTTGACGCCGCCCGCCTTGCCGCGCTTGCCAGCCGGCACCTGCGCCTTGACGACGACCGGACCGATGCGCGCGGCGATCGCGCCGGCTTCGGTGGGCGTGGTCGCCAGCGCGCCCTCGGGCACCGCGATGCCGGCCTCGGCGAGCAGGCGCTTGCCGGTATGCTCGGTGAAGTTCACGGCCGCGCCGTCACTTGCCGTGGGCCGTCCAATAGGCGCCGAACAGCGCGTCCTCGGTCGGCCGGTCCTCGGCGATCGTGGTGACCAGATGGGTGACGTTGATGAAGTGGCGCCAGTTGAGATTCTCGCTGAACGAGTTGCCCGCCCAGGTGCCGCAGCCCATCGAGAGCGTAAAGTTGAGGCCGTTGTCGAAACTGCCGCCGTTGCCGAAGGTATGCGCCTGGTTGACCAGCACGCGCACCACGTCGAGTTGCTCGGCAAGGCGCCGGGCGTGCGCCGGTTCGGCCGTGTGGATGCCGCAGGAATGGCCCATGCCCTGATGGGCCAGGATAGCGCGGGTCTTGGCCAGCGCATCGTCGAAATCGACGGCGCGGTAGACCGTCAGCACGAGCGAGAGCTTCTCGCCCGACAGCGGATAGCCCGGTCCGATGCCGCTCTCCTCGCAGATGAAGAAGCGCGCGCCCCGGGCCGCGGAAGGCAGGCCAAGCGCCTCGGCGGCCACGGCCGCATCGCGCGCGATGACGTCGCGCGAAAGCTTGCCGCCCGGCCACAGCCGCTCGACGACGCGTGCCGTCTCGGCGGCGCTCGCCCGATAGCCGCCGACCGCCTCGAGCGCTGTCATGGCGGCATCATAGACATCGTCGAGCACGACCAGTGCGTTCTCCGACGAGCACGAGGTGGCGTTGTCGAAGGTCTTCGAGGCGCAGATCTTGGCTGCCGCGTCGGCCAGGTCGGCGCTCGAATCGACGATCACCGGCACGTTGCCGGCGCCGACGCCGAGCGCCGGCGTGCCGCTCGAATAGGCGCGCCGCACGTTGTTCTGCGAACCGGTGACGACGATCAGGTCGACCGCCGCCATCAGCGCCTGGGTCGTCGCCTTGGTGACCGGTTCGGGCAGCAGCTGAACGAGATCGGCATCGAGGCCTATGCGCGCCAGCTCGGCGCGCGCCAGTTCGACCGTGCGCGCGGTGGTCCGCCAGCCGCTCGGCGACGGCGCGACGATGACGGCATTGGCCCCCTTGAGCGCCATCATCGCCTTGTTGATCGGTGTCGCCGCCGGATTGGTCGAGGGCGTCACCGCGCCGACCACGCCGACCGGCTTGGCGTATTTGACGATGCCGGTCGCCGGATCGTTCTCGATGATGCCGACGCTCTTGGCACGCATCAGGTCGCGCAGCGCGCCGAACGTCTTGCGCTGGTTCTTGACGATCTTGTCGGCGGCGTTGCCGAGGCCGGTGTCGGCGACCGCCAGTTCGGCCAGCGCGGCGGCGTTCTTGGGCTTGTAGATCGACCAGGCGAGCGCCGTGACCGCCTCGTCGACGCGCGCCTGACCGACGCCGGCGAGACAGGCCATGGCCGCGCGGGCCCGGGCGACCAGAGGATCGACGATGGCCCGCGTCTGGTCTTCCAGCTGCGCCGCCGTCGCGGCTTGTGGCTTCATGGGTCTTGGCTCCTGTCTGTCCCTGCCCTATGCGGTGCCGTTCACCGCGTAGTCGAAAATATCGTCACTGGAACGGCCGATTCGTTGGCTTGAGGCAAAAAACGGGGGGCCGTGAGGCCCCCCGAGGTTTGTCGTGATTTGTGTCGTTGGTTGGCTCAGGCGTCGAACCACAGCTCGTTGACGAACATGTAGGACGTCGGGTGCTGGGCGTAGCCCTGGACCCGCTTGTCCCAACCGGCGAACGAACCGCGCCACAGCGGCTGCACGATCGGGCCGTCTTCCTGCATCAGCGTCTCGATCTCGCAGATCACCTCGCGCCGCGCATCGGCGTCGAGAATGCCCGAGGCCTTGACCAACAGCTCGTCGAACTTCGGGTTGGCATAGGCCGCCTCGTTCCACGGCACGCCCGAGCGATAGGCGAGACCAAGAACCATGACGCCGAGCGGACGGTGGGTCCACGACGTGAAGCCGAACGGCACCTTGTCCCAGACCTCCCAGTACTGCGCCGACGGCATCGGGTTGATGGTCACCCGGATGCCCGCCTCGGCCCACTGCTGCTTCATCACCTGGACCGCGTCGAGCTCCCACTTGGGCGACGTCTTGCCGGCGATCTCGACGTCGATGCCGCCCGCGTGACCGGCCTCGGCCAAGAGCGCCTTGGCCGCCGCCGGGTCGCGCGTCATCTCAGGCAGCTTGCAGTATTCCGGATGGATCGGGCAGACGTGGTGATGCTCGGCCGGCGTCCCGACATCGCCGTAGACGATGTCGCTGACCGCCTTGGTGTCGACCGCAAGACGCATCGCCTTGCGCACCCTGGGATCGTCCCACGGCGCGTTGCCGAGACGCATCCGCGCGACGCCGGTCTGCGCCGTCGGCACCGTGTAGATCTCGACATGCGACATCGACTGCATCGCCGTCAGCGTCGTGATGTCGCCCTGGTTCATGCCGTGGATCTGCTTCGACGCCAAGGCGCCCAAGACCGCCGACGGCTCGTCGCCCAGATCGAGATAGGTCACCCGGTCGACATAGGGACCGGTGCCCCAATAGTCGCTGCGCGCCTCGACAACCGCCTTCTGCTTGAAGCCGAACTCGACCAGATCGAACGGCCCGGTGCCGTTGCCGCCGACGCCGAACTTGCCGCCCTCCTCGGGATCGATCATCGGGAAGGGATAGTGGAACAGATGTTCCGGAACCGCCAACTCGGCGACCTTCGCGTTGAGCCGAACGGTGTGCGAATCGATCTTCTCGACGGCGTTGGCGTCCCACTTCGCCGAACCGTCGTCGTTCATCATGTAGCCCTTCATCAGGCCCAACACCGACGAACCCGTGTCCGGGTCCAAGACGTGGTTGATGTTCCACACCACGTCGTCGGCATCGAACTCGCGCCCGTTGTGCCACTTGATGCCCTTGCGCACGTTCAGCGTCCAGGTCCGCAAGTCGTCCGACGCCGACCAACTCTCCAACAGATAGGGCCGCGTCACGTTGTCGGTCCCGGTCTTGGTCAGATACTCCAGCACGTCGCGCGCGATGTCGGCGCCCCAGCTGAAGGTATGCGGATCCTTGACGTCGATGACGCCCGTCGCGATGCGCAGATGACCGCCCATCTTCGGCGTCGCCGCCTGCGCACGCGGCGCGAAACTCTCGCCCGTCACCCGGCCCATGAAGGCATAGGCCGTCGCGGCCGACATGCCCAACAGCGTCGACGTGCGCAAAAACTCCCGCCGGTCGACCTTGCCCTCCGCGAAGTTCCGCTTCAGGGTCGGGATGTAACTATGTTCCCTGACTTCTTTCATGACGTCATATCTCCCTGTTCGCGTGCCGAAAATTCAATCGGGTTGGAGCCCGCAGAACTCGACAACGCATTATTCCTGGGTGCGAACCCTGCGCCCATATATCGGCCCCACCAATGCGCGTCGAATTGATCAAGCACGTCTGGTGTGACTTGACCGAATATCGTACACGTCGAGCGAATGTTCGGCGACCCCTTTTGTTTTCGCCTGCGGACAACCGAATTCGGGCCAATTTGTCAGGGACTAGCGACACCATGAACGACGCAATCGCCGCCTTGGCGGGCATTCCGCTTTACCGCGGTATCGACCCGGGCCGGCTGTCGATCACGCGGTTGGGCGGCCTAAGCAACCGCAGCTTTCGCGTCGCCGGGCCGTCCGGCGTCCACGTCTTGCGCCTCGCCGGGGCCGCCGCCGACACCATCGTCGATCGCCGCGCCGAGGCCGCCAACGCGCGCGCCGCCGCGGCGGCCGGCATCGGCCCCGAGGTGCTCTATGCCGACCCCGGGAGCGCCGTTCTGCTGACCCGCTTCATCGACGGCGTGACCATGAGCCGGGAAGGCTTCCGCGAGCCGGGGGCCGTCGCGCGCGCCGCGCTGGCGCTCCGCCGGCTGCACGCCACGGGCGCGCGGTTCGCCGGACGGCTCGACCCGTTCGCCGCGCTGACCGGTTATGTGGCGGAGATCGAGCGGCGCGGCGCGCCGCTGCCCGACGGCTGTGCCGCGGCGCTCGTCGAGGCGGCGCCGGTCGGCCCGGCGCTCGCGGCGCATCCGCCGGCGCCGGCGCCCTGCCACGTCGACCCGGTGCCGGAGAACTTCATCGACGCGGGCGTCAGCATGTATCTCATCGATTATGAATACGCGGCGATGGCCGATCCGATGTGGGACCTCGCCTACTTCGCCATCGAGGCCGATTTGGACGCCACGCGCGAGGCCGCGCTTCTCGACACCTATTTCGACGAGCCGCCGCCGGCGCGCATGGCGGCGCGGGTCGCGCTCTACAAGCCGATCTGCGACCTCGTCTCGGCGACCTGGGCGGCGTTGATGGCAGCGCGCGGTGAGCGTTCGGGCGGCCTCCTGGCCGACGCCGATGCGCGCATCGCACGCTGCCGTAGCGCACTGGCCGAGCCGGCGTTCCGGCGCCACCTCGATCGGGTCGCCGAGACATAGTCGGTCCGCGAACCCCACGAAGGCGATTAGGGCCGATGGGCGTGGACCAGGAGGCCGCGGATCGTCGTCTCGCCGAGCGCGCGGGCGGCCTCGAGCCGGTGCAGGCCCTCGACCAGGACGTAGCGGCCGCGGCCCTCGCGCACCAGGATCGCGGTCCGCTGGCCCTCTTCGATCATGCTTTCGGCGATCGCCTCGACGGTCTTTTCGTCGAGCGTCTTGCGCCGTTTTACCGGCACGTAGATGTCGTCGATGTTGAGCGTTACGTCTTCCATTGCGTCCCCGATTATGCGCCGGTCCAGACCAGATCGAAATACTCGCACACGACGTCGTGGTCCTCGCGCCAGTCGACGCCCCATCGGGCGCACTGCTTCTCGAAATAGCGCCGATGGACCGTCGCCCAATAATCGCGGCTCAAATCACCTTCGCCCTCGGCGACGGCGAGTTCGGGGCCGACCGCGTCGAACGGCGCGACCTCGACCTTCGTGACGCGCACGATGCAGAGCGTTGCGCCGGCCTCGTCGAGCACCACCAGGTAATCGCCGGGCGCGCGCCGGCGCACGCCGTTGCGCGCGAAATCGAGCGCCAGATGACAGGTCGCCCGCTTCTCGCCGCTCCGCGCCAGACGGCCGATCTTGCCGACGTTGGCGCTTAAGCCCGGGTCGGCGAAGGTCGCGGCGTGATAGTCGGCATGCGGCGTATCCGTTGCCGCGCGGAACGCCTGCCAGTATGCCTCGACGTCGGGCGTCTTCTCGCCGATCATGCGGTGATTCCTTCGCGTCGCGTCCGCCACCAGACTAACCGGTTTACACGGCCGCGTGTAGCGCATGGGAGGGTCGCCCAGGTTCCCTATCGCACGCGGCGCGCGCCGATGATAAAGCTCAAGGCCGGGGAGGCGAGGCCATGATGCGCGCGCGACGCAATACGGCGCTGGTGGACGAACCTGGCGCGACGGCCGACAACACCGCCGGCAGCCTGCAGACCGGCATCCTGTTGATGCTCGCCTCGGGCGTCGTCTTCGCGCTGCTCGACACCGGCGCCAAATACCTGACCGCGGACTACCACGTGTTCCAGGTCGTCTGGGGCCGCTACTTCTTCTCGATGGCGCTGCTGCCGATGATCGTCGGCCGGGTCAACCCGATGCGTGTCGCGCGCACCAAGCATCTGACGCTGCAGATCGTCCGCTCGCTGCTGCTGCTTGCCGCCACCGCCTTCTTCTTCACGGCGCTCCGTTTCATCCCGCTCGCCGACGCCACGGCGATCAGCTTCGTCGCGCCGCTGCTGCTCACCATGCTGGCGATCCCGCTGCTCGGCGAGACCGTCGGCCGGCGGCGCTGGAGCGCCGTGATCGTCGGCCTGATCGGCGCCTTGATCGTCATCCGGCCGGGCTTCGGATTAGCCGGTTGGGCGACCTTGCTGCCGCTCTGCTCGGCGCTCGCCTACACGCTCTACCAAATCGCCACGCGCAAGCTCTGCGCGGTCGACCCGCCGGTCACCATCTTCCTCTACACCGGCATCGTCGGCACGGCGGTGATGACCGCGGTGGTGCCGTTCTTCTGGTCCTGGCCGACGCTTGGCGGCTGGCTTCTGATGATCGCGCTCGGCGTGCTCGGCGGCGGCGGCCACTATCTGGTGATCCAGGCGTTCCGGCGCGCGCCGGCATCGGCGCTGTCGCCCTTCACCTTCGCCGTCATCATCTGGACGACGCTCTCCGGCTATCTGGTGTTCGGCGACGTGCCCGACGCGCCGACCATCGCCGGCGCCGGGGTGATCATCTTGAGCGGCGTCTACGTCTTCTACCGCGAGCGCGTCGTCAAACTGAACTAGCCGGCCTGCTCGGCGACGACGGCCGGCCAGTCCTTTTCGGCCCGCCACCCCAAAAGGTCGCGGGCGCGCGTCGTGTCGATCGCGCTGGCGTCGGGCCGGGCGGCATAGCGCGCCGGATTGCGCAGCTCGGGCAGCGCGCCATAGACCGCGCGTATGTGGTCGAGCGTCGCCGCGTTGCCGACCGAATCGGCGGCCGCGACGTTGGCGACGAGCGACGGCAGCCCCTCGAACTCGAGCGCGCGGCGGAACGCCCGCGCGGCGTCGCGCGTGGTCACGTAGGAACGCAGCACCGGCAGGCCGTCGTAGGGCTGGGGCGTTTCATCACCGGGCTCGAGCGCGACCACGCCGCGCGCCGCCAGGAACGCGAGCTGCTCGACGATGGCGCCGACCGCCTCGGGACGCACGATCAGCGTCGGGCGCAGGCACAGGGTCTCCATCCGGCCGCGCCGCGCGAAGCTTGCCGCGACGGTCTCGACGAGCAGCTTGGTCAGCCCGGAGACACCCGAAGGACGTGGCGGGTGGTCTTCGTCGATCGGCAGATAGAACGGCGGCTTGTCGCGCGGACCGAGGCCCTGGGCGGCACTCGAGGAGGCCAGCACGACCTTACGGATGCCGAGTTCATGGGCCGCGTGCAGCACGTTCCAGCTGCCCTGCACGTTGGTCTCGAAATAGGTCTTGTCGGTCGCCGGCACGCCGTCGTCGATCGCCGCCAGATGGACCACCGCGTCGTGGCCGGCGAGCGCCGCGGCGACCGCGTCGAGGTCGAGCACGTCCACCGCGGCATAGGCGATGCCGGCGGCCGGCGTCGCGATGTCGAGCACCGTGACCTGGGCATGGCCCGCGAGTTCCTCGACGACATAACGCCCGAGGCGCCCACTGCCGCCGGTCACCGCGACGCGATCGAACTTCATGGTCGGCCCTCCCTTCGGTGCCGCGTCCTTTGTAGCCTGTCGCGATGGCGCCGGGAACGGTGGTGTCGCGGTTTGAAGTTTGACGTGGCTCGAAAGCAAGAAACTGCGGCGTATGCCGGCTGATCGTCCGAGAGCGGCCATCGTTCTGGTACGGCCATTGAGTCCGGGTGTAAGCAGGAACGGACCTAAGATTAAGAGTTGGAAATACGGAAATTTCCAAATTTAAGGCTTGTGGAAATCCTTTTCGATAATACCCACCTTGCAATCGCCTCATTCGAAATACTGTTTTACTGCCTTCTGGTATTGCTCGAAGTTGAATTGCTGATACCACCCGGCGAATGCGCCCATCCCTTTCCCATCGGCCTCTCGGCCGTGTTTTGAGAGCAGAACGGCGTAATCGCGTAGGGTTTCAGAGGGGTCGAATCCGAGATCCCCGCTTTCGGAACTGTTCCAGCTTTGGCGGAGCCGCACTATCCCTTGGTCGATTTCCATCGCCTTGGCGTCGTTGCCCGTCTTCCTCAGGAGTGCGGCATAACGCTCCAGGCTTAACAGCACGCCCCGCGCCAGCCTGATCACCATCTGCTGCGAGCGGTCGCCGAGGTCGTACGCCTTCTTGTAGTCTCCGAGCGCGATTTCATGTTGGCCGAGGGTTTCGTACGCGTAAGCCCTGTTGGCGAAGGCACGGGGATAATCCGGCTTCAAGCGGATCGCGGCATCAAAATCCCGGATCGCCGAATCTGGCTGACCTGTCTGGCCATAAGAGGCGCCCCGGTTAAGAAAGGCCGTGCCGAGTTGATCGTTGCCTAGGTTCCCTTCGTCGATGCAGCGCGAGAAGTGTTCAATCGCCAGATCGTGGTCTTGGGCGGTGACTGCCACGGCGCCTTTGAGGCAGTACTCTATATTCACCGCCGATGCGGTGGTCGGTGGCCCCCGCTCGAGAAGCTGATCCGCCTCAGCATCCCCGCCCTGGGCACGATACGTCTTTGCCAAGTTGCTGAGGCTCTGAGCCACGGCGGGATCGTCCGGGCCGAGGGCCTTCTCTCGGATCGCCAATGCGCGTTTGTATAGCGGCTCGGCGTCGGCGTAGCGGCCCTGGGTGGAGTACAGCACGGCGAGGTTGTTGAGGCTCGTGGCGACGTCGGGATGCTCTCGTCCGAGGGCCTGTTCTTTGATGTCCAGCGCACGTTTGTAGAGCGGTTCCGCATCGTCATAACGGCCTAGGTCTGCGTACAGTTTGGCGAGGTTGTTGAGCAGTCTCGCCGTATTGCGATGGTCGGGGCCGAACTCCCGCTCACCGAGTTCGAGCGCCTTACGAAAAGCCGGAATAGCCTGCTCGAATTGGCCGGCCTCGTAGAGGGCCTGACCTTCGCGGTAGACGTCCATGCGCCACCACTTCATCGCCTGGGCGTAGCTCCCCGGCATGCCCCGGCCCTCGTGGTAGATACGGCCTAGGCCCCTTTGGGCCCCAGGGTGACCTTGGTCAGCCGCTAAGCGGATCCACCTCAACGCCTCGGCATAGTCCTGCGGGACGCCCTGGCCCTTTTCGTACATACGACCGAGGGAGGATTGGGCCCCGGCATGGCCCCAGTTGGCTGCCATACGAAACCACTTCGCCGCCTCGGTGTAGTCCCGTGGCACGCCTTTGCCGTAATAGTACATGGCGCCGAGGCCGACCTGGGCTCTGGCGTTGCCCTGCTTGGCAAGTGGACGCAATTCGAGGAGGGCCGTTGCGTAGTCTCCGCGTTTGTACGCTGCTATGCCCTCGTAATAGTCCGCATTGGCGGGCACGACGCCCGCGGGCGAGAGCCACAGGACGAAGAGGACAAGTTTGAGCGCCCGACGGATGATCATTCTCCACTGCCCTTCTGTTCGTTGAGGGCGTTGATCGAGATGCTATCACACTGAGGCGCGTGATTCACCGATGCCCGTTCCGGCTCAAAAGCCGCTGTGCCGATGGCCGTGCGTCGAGGTCCGCTGTCGCGCGCAACGCAGACATGATCCGCTGAAAAGCCGACATTCCGGGCGATGATTCGACTGAATTTCAAACCGACAGACCACCCGGGGGAACCGCGCCATGCCACGGTACGTGAGACCGACGCGCCGCGCAGATACCACCTCAAAGGGCTTCTTTACTCAAGGGCGTTTCTGACCGTCCGGCGGAAGCGATCAAGCAGGCGCGCGTCCGAAAACCGAAAATCATTCGCCATGATAAGTCCGAATTTCGTCTTGGAGTGATTTGTCTCTCGAACCCGCGTCGAGGGCAGCGGCTGCGAGGATCGCCGCGCAATCGCCCGTCGGCGGATAGATGCGCTGAGAGTTGATCTGGTGTTTGAGCTGCTTGGCCTCGTCCCGGGTCAATTCGACTCGGCGATCCCAGCCCGTCGTGAACACCGCCCCCCACGATCCCAAATCGAGGCAGGTGACGTATCTGGGCTGGCGGTAGGCCCGAAGCGGCAGGCCGAGGAGGTCGCGCGCTGTGTTGTAGCCGGCGAAGCGGCCCATGGTCAGGGCGTGTTGGCAGGACATCAGCGCCAGGCGATCGTCGTCGGCGTAGGCCCGCGCGATATCGCCGGTGGCGTAGACATCCGGGACCCCTCGAACGCGGAGCGCCTCGTCCACCGCGAGCCGGCCAATCTCGTCGCGCTCGGTGCCCAGCAGTTGCGCCAATGCGCTGGCGCGCAGCCCGGCGGTGACGACCACGGTCGCGGCGCCGATTCGCTCGCCGTCGCCGAGGACCACCGAATCGGAAGCGATACGTGCGACGCGGGTGCCGGTTCGCGTCTCGACGCTGGCGGAACGCAGGGCTTCCGCGATAAAGGGGCGCGGGTTGTCGCCGAGATTGCGGCCGATGACGTCGGATCGATCGACCAGTATGACCCGCGCCGCCGCGGCCGCCGCCTCGCCCGCATGGACCGCGATGCGGCATCGCATCTCCATGGCGAGCTCGATGCCGGTGAAGCCACCGCCGATGATGACGAATGTGTCGTTGCCCGGGGTCCCGGGGTTCGCCGTCACCGTTCGAAGGTGGCGGTCGAAGGCGAGAGCGGCGTCGTAGGTGTCGATGTTCCAGCTGTGCTCGGCTATCCCCGGGATCGGCGGCGAATGGAGCGCGCTTCCCGTCGCCAGGACGAGCCGGTCGTAGCTAAGCACGATCTGGCCGCCGGAAGCTGCCGTCGCCGACACCGTATGTCGCTCGGCGTCGATGGCCGTGACGGTCGCTTCGACCAGTGCCACGCCGACGGGATCGAGTACCGGCCGCAGCGGGGTTCGCAACGTCTCGGGATCCCGTTCGTACAGTCGCGGGCGCACGGTGAGATAGCCGTCCCGCGAGACCAGGGTAACGCTTGTCCCGTTGCCCTCGCGGGCCTCCTCGATTTCGCGCTTCGCGGCGAGGGCCGCCCAGAGTCCGGCGAAGCCGCCGCCGACGATCAGAATCTTGTTCATTTTTGCGCCTCCCTACGAGGACATATCGTCTTAGGTGTCGCTGATAAAATGGGGCCCGTTGGGCCTTGTGCGCAAAGCATCATTTCTCTACGTTGCCTGAGAAAATCTCAGACTAACGGAGCCTTGCGATGGCGCGCCGACTACCGCCCCTGAATGCGCTCAAGGCCTTCGAGGCCGCCGCACGGAACGAGAGCTTTACGCGTGCGGCAGAGGAACTCTGCGTCACGCAGGGGGCTGTCAGCCATCAGGTGAAAGCGCTCGAAGCGGAGTTGGGCCTCAAGCTCTTCATTCGCGAGCCGCAAAGGCTCGTCATCACCGAAGCGGGACGCGACTATCTCGTTGTGGTGCGCGATGCATTGGACCGTATCGCCGTCGGAACCGAGCGGCTGCTCCAGCGGCAGAGTGCGGGGGTCCTCACTGTCAGCACGTCCCCCAACTTTGCCTCGAAGTGGCTCGTGCATCGTCTTGGCCGTTTTGCTGACGTCCACCCATCGATCGACCTCAGGGTCAGCGCCACGCTTCACAATGTCGATTTCGCGCGCGAGGATATCGACGTCGCGGTCAGGGGCCTGCCCTCATCTCTCCTTACGACCCGGCACGGCGATAGAATTTCGCCAGGGCTCGAGGTCACACTACTCTGCACAGAGGAGCTTTTCCCGGTATGCAGCCCCAAGTTCCTGCGCGGCCGGCATGCCTTGCGCAGACCTTCGGACCTGGCCCATCATACGCTCCTGCATCTCGACCATCGTCAGGATTGGTCCAAGTGGCTCGATGCCGCCGGTGTCAACGACGCCGACCTGTCGCGCGGCCCTGTCCTCAACCAGGCGAGCATGGTTGTTGATGCCGCGGTAGATGGTCAGGGCGTGGCGCTGGCGCGAACGGCCCTTGCGGCACAAGACCTAATTCGTGGCCGTCTCGTGCGTCCCTTCCCGCTGGCGCTGCCCGTTCCCTATGCTTATTGGATCGTCTGCCCGAAGGCGACGGCGAAGCTGCCCAAGATTGTGACCTTCCGAGAATGGCTCCTCGCCGAGGCAGCCGAAGAAGCGCAGCGCTTGCGGGAGATCGCACCAAAAGCCGCGCGCTGACGGATCTCGGTTGATATCGGTCCCGCCTCAGCCTTTCGATTGTCACAACGCCGGATCGCATGGTCTGCCCGAGCAATCTCCGATCATAGCCAGCAAAGCGGCCGGGTTCAAAACTATGTGGATGACTGCCCCGGCTCGATAGCGGCTGTGCCGATGACCGCGCCACGGTCTGCTGTCGGGCGCAACATAGACATGACCCGCTAAAAAGCCGACGTTCCGGGCGATGATCGAGCAGAATTTCAAACTGAGGCACGACCCCGGAAATCGGGCCTTGCCACGGGACGTGCGACCGACGCGTCGCATGGTGTAAAATCGGCGCATCGGGGTATTGGCTTGCCGGCGAGGTCGGGAGGGGACGCATGCGAAGCCGATTGACTGTGGCCGTGGTCGCCGTGGCGTGCCTCGTCGGGGCGCCCGGCGGCGCCTGGGCGCTCGAAGAGACCGTGCCGCCGGTCGGCACCGATCACGAGATGACCCTCGCCGAGCTGCGCTATTGCATATTTCAGGGCGTGCGGCTGAAGAGCGCGAACGACGCGCTCGACGCGAGCTCGAGGCTCGAGATCGATCGGTTCAACGAATGGGTCGACGACTGGAACGCGCGCTGCGCGAGCTACCGCCATCTGCCGTCCGACCTCGACGCGGCCGAGACGTCGGCCGTGCTCAAGCGCATGCAACTGGAAACCGAGGGCAAGGCGCTGGTCATCGGCTTGCGCACCGCGCGCGCCGCGTCGGTCTATCACGTCACCGCGTCGGCGTTGAACCTGCGCGCCGGCCCCGACCCGAGCCAATCGATCATCGGCCGCCTCGAGCGCTTCGAGGACCTGCGCGCCACCGGCCCGACGCTCGGCGAATGGCTGCCGGTCGAGGTCGACGGCATGGCGGGCTATGTGGCGCGGGCCTACGTCATGCAGGGCTCGGGCGAGGCGCCGCGGCGCGCCTACTGCCGCTCGATCGCCGGCGCGCGCCCCGAGAACGGCGAAATCCTCGCCGGCGAGGGCAATGGCCGGCACGTCGTGCGTGTCACCAACGGGCACGCGAAGGACGTTCTGTTCAAGCTCAAGGACAGCGCTGGGCGCACGCGGCTCGCCTTCTACGTCGTCGCCGGCCAGACCGCCGAAATCGGCGGCGTGCCCGACGGCGAGTACCGGTTGATGTTCGCCAGCGGCGACGGCTTCAGCCGCGGCTGCAACCGCTTCATCGACACCATGCACGCCAAGGTCTTCGACAGGCGCAAGGTTTTCGAGACCGTCGTCGAGGGCGATGCGTCGTACTTCGGCACGTTGCGCATCACGCTGCCCGTGGTCGAGGGCAGCAATGTCGCGGCTAACGACATCGACCTCGACGCGTTCGACGACTGATCCTTGGTATGAGCTACGGCCCGGCTCCTAGACCAGCTTACGGAACACGCGGATGGCGCAGACGAAGGAATCGAGCCGCATGCCGCTTTGCGTCAGGCGGTTTTCGATGCGATTGAAGTTAGGCTCGACGATGAGGCCGGCCAGGATCGCCCGGTCCATCGCCTCCTGAACCTTGTTGACGGTGTCGACGATCTGTTCGGCGATCTCGGGATCGGTCGGCTGATGGATTTCAGACACGGAGCCGGACGCTTCGACGGGTTCGGCCGTGGCCAGCATGGGAGTCACTGCATTCATTTCGCTGCCTTCCTCTTGTTGAATAAGTGACGGGTGCGCGTTTCACGCGCGGCGTCGGCCGTGCGCGGTCGTCGAAATGGCTGTACGGAAATGCCGCGTCCGTGACGGCGGTCGGGTGAGAACTCCAGGCGAAATCGGTCCGTCCTTTCGCTGGCCCCGCTACCTGACACAGGCCAGGCCGGAGGCTTTGCGTCCCGCCGTTGCCGGCGGTTTGCCATTTCGGGGAAGCCGGAACGCATCCGGGCCAGGGCCCGGCACCGCCTTCACATTCACCGATCGAGCCTAGCGCGAAGCCGGCGTTATGTCAGTGATGCCCGTCACCCGCCGCGGGCGGTTCCGGCTCAGAGGCCGAACGACGTGAGGCCGCGCTGCCAGACGCCCGCCTCGCGGTAGCCCGGCTCGATCATGATCAGGAACGGTTCGTGGGTCGCCCAGCCTAGCGCCAGGCCGTCCGGCACGTCGATCATGCCAATAACTCAGTCACGTTCTCGGGGGCGACGACCCATAAATGAGAGGCGTTCTTGAACGTTACCGTCTTTTTCGAGACGTACTTGTCGATGACGGCCATGACCTCGTTCTCGCGCCGACCCTTCCAGTACCCGTCGTTGGCGGCGACGAGAACACGGGTCTCGACGTCTATGGGGTTGCGAACATTGCGTAGCGTATGCTCGAGCATCTCGTTGAAGCAGCTCACGGAAACATAGTCCCAGTACAGATTGAAACAAATAAAACGCGATTCGAGGTCGGTCTTGAAGAAGGTTTTTTTCTGAGATTCGTATCTCCATTTGAACGTCGTGGTGGTTTCCGGGTTCAAGAACTTGAGCAGGTTGTGGTTGGGGTACGCCACCCAGCGGTGCTCGTTATGAACGAAGCCGTTCATGCGGTAGAAGAAGGGTTCCCAAGAGGTTTCTTCGAAGCGGTCGGGCGCGCAAGCGCCCCACAGAAGCGTCAGCCGCTTGCTCGCTCGCGCGTCGTTCAATTCATCATAGGCCCTGATGAAATCGTAGAAGCCGTTACTCGAGGCGATAACCGTGACGTCACCGTGCGCGGCGAGAAGGTCGGACAGGTCCTCGACGATCGCATCGCGCTTCTTGTCGACGTTCTCCACGGTATATTTTTCCCAAATGGGCTCGGTGGCGGAAAATTCGGGAAGGTAACAGCAGCGCACGTAAATGTTCGCGCCGTACCGGTTGAAGAGGCTGGGAAATATGAACCTGATCTGCCCCGGGACACCGCCGATCCCGGGAACGAAATAGAAAATCTTACGAGCCGCTTTTTGACTGCCGTATTCATAAATGTCGTCGTAAAAATGCTTATAGAAGCCCAGGGACTCGATATAGCGTTTTCTGATGGTGGCGCGCATGTCACTTCTCCCGCGTTCTCTGGTTCCAGATAACCCGTGTGATGTCGATACCGAAGCCGAGCGGCAGGATACGGATGACCGCCATAGTGGGCCTCCAGGCTAGTCCATCATGCCGGGCAGCGCGGTGCTGAGCCGCGGCAAATAGGTGATCGCCAGCACGCCGGCGAGCATGATCGCGAAGAACGGCAGCGAGGCGCGGTAGACGTCCATCAGCGGGCGCTCGAAGCGGAACGCGGCGAGGAACAGGTTCATGCCGACCGGCGGCGTCAGGTAGCCGAGCTCCATGTTGGCCAGGAAGATCACCCCGAGGTGCAGCGGATGGATGCCGTAGGCCGCGGCGACCGGGACGATCAGCGGCACCAGCACGACGATCGCCGAGAAGATGTCGAGCAGGCAGCCCGCCGCCAGCAAGAACAGGTTGAGGCCGAGCAGGAACAGCCAACGCGATTCGACGGTCGCCTCGATCCACCCAGCGGCGACCGTCGGCACGTCGGCGAAGATCAGATAATTGGCCAGCCCCATAGCGGCGGCGAGGATGATCATGATGCCGCCGACCAGCACGCCGCAGCCGACCAGGACGCGCGGCAGGTCGTGCCGCAGGCTGAGTTCGCGGTGGATGACGAGCTCGACGAACAGCACGTAGGCGACGCTCAGGCTGGCCGCCTCGACCAGCGTCGTGAAGCCCGTGAAGATCGCGAACAGGATCGCCGGCGGCAGCATCAGTTCCCATTTCGCGGCGCCCAGCGCGGCGACCGCCTCGCGCGCCTCGAAGCGGTGGCGTGCGGCGCCATCGATCCGGCTGCGCGCGACGGCGTAGAGGCAGACCAGGCCGATCAGCAGCAGCCCGGGCGCCAGCGCGGCGGCGAACAATCGGTCGATCGGCGTGAACGAGGCGACGCCGTAGAGGATGATCAGCAGGCTCGGCGGAAACAGTATCCCTAAGCTGCCCGAGGCGGTGATCGTGCCCAGCGCGAAGCGCTCGCCATAGCCGTCGCGCACCAGCACCGGCATCATCAACCCGCCGAGCGCCAACAGCGTGACGCCCGAGCCGCCGCTGAAGGTCGTGAAGAAGGCGCAGACCGCGATAGTGACGATCGCGGTGCCGCCGGGGCACCAGCCGAACAGCGCCCGGAAGGCGCGCACCAGGCGGCGCGACGCGTTGCCCTCGGCCAGGATGGCGCCGGCCAGGGTGAACAGCGGGACGGTCGGCAGGATCGGGTTGGCGGCGATGCGGTAGGCCTCGACCGGGATCGAGGCGATCGGCGTCGCGTCGACCCAGAACAGCAGCAGCGCGGCGGCGCCGAGCACGACGAAGATCGGCGCGCCGGCCGCCGCCGCGACCAGCGTCAGGCCGAAGCCGGGCGCGAGCAGCCACGGCCGAAACTCGACCGGCACGAGCTCGAGGGCGGCGGCCAGAGCCACCGCGGCGACGGCGACGGCGCGGCCCCGGACGCCGCCCGGCAAGCGCAGGAAGAAGCGCCAGCCGATCAGCGCGAAGCCGGCCGGCATGACGATCTCGGCGAGCCACAGCGGCAGCACGCCGCCGACCACCGCCTGCGCCGCGTGGTCGGCCAGCACCATGTCGAACGCTGCCTTGGCGAGCAACAAGCAGACCGCCACGGTGAGCGCCCCGGCGACGACCTCGGCGGCGCTGCGCCAGCGTCCGCCGAGCGCCGCCGCGAAGCCGAGCGCGAGGTGGCGCCCCGCCGGCACCGCCGCGACCGCGCCCAGGAAGCCGATCCAGAGCGTCAGGTGTCGCACCAGGTCGATCGATCCGGGAATGCCGATGCCGGCCAGCGGCCGCGTCGCCGCCTCGACCAGCGGCAGGCCGACCAGGCCGGCGAGCGCTGCGACGAGCAGGCCGCGTTCGGCCCGGCCCGGCACGGCCCGCGCGCGACCCGCGTCAGGGGGCAGTAGCGGGCGGCGGATCTGTGGCGTCGCGGTAGTCATCACGGAGCCTCAGCACTTCGTCGAACGCGGCCGCCGGGATCATCGCGCCGCGCATCACCGGATAGATCGATCTGGTCTCGCGCCGCCACTCGTCGAGCGCCTCGGGCGACACGGCGACGACCTCGAGGCCGCGCTTGACCATGGCGGCGACGGCGTCCCGTTCCATGCGCCGGACGGCCGCGATCATCGCGGCGCCCTGGTCGCGCGCGATCGTCTCGAGCGCCGTGCGCATCGCCGGCGGGATGCGGTTCCAGGTCTCGGCCCTGACCACCGTCGCGCCGAGCGCCGGACCCCATTTGAGGTCCGACATCCAGCCGGTGAAGGGAAACCACTGATTGCCCAACGCCATGATCGGCGGCGCCTGGAAGGCCGAGATCATGCCGGTCTGCAGGCCCGGCAAGATGTCGGTGCTGGACAGCGGCACCGGCTGGAAGCCCATGCGCTTCCACTCCTTGCCGAGCGTCGTGACCTCGCCCGTCGTCCAGATGAAGAGCTTGAGCGCGCGCAACTCGTCGATGCGCTCGACCGGCGCCTTGGTGAAGAAATGCACCCAGCCGGCGGTCGCCCAGTTGAGCACGACGTAGCCCTTGTCGCGCAACCGCGCCTCCCAGCGCGGCATCATGCGGGCCCAGACGTAATCGAGTTCGTCGTCCGAGGCGAAGGCCATCGGGATGTTCATCGCCGTCACGACGGGATCGATCGTGCTGAGGGCGGCCACGGTCACCAAGGCGGCGTCGATCTGGCCGATCCGCATGCGCCGCATGATGTCGGATTCGTCGCCCAGCGTGCCCGCGAAGATGCGCATGCGCACCGTGCCGCCGCTCGCCGCGCGCCACTTCTCGTCGGTCTCGCGGATCGAGATATCCCAGGCCGAGCCCTTGGGCGCCAGCGAGGCGAACTTGACGACCACCGTCTCGGCCGCCGCCGGCGAACCGAGCAGCGCGGCGAGGACCGCCGCCAGGGCGAAGCGCCGCGCGCTCATCCTTCGTCTCCCAGGAACAGGTCGTCGGCCTGCGAGAGCAGCAGCGCGGCGCGGCGCTGGGCGATCAGGTTGGCCAACCGCTGGTCGGGCGCGGTGTCGACGTCGAACGCCAGCGCCTGGTGCAACAGTCCCTCGAATTCGCGGCGGTCGCCCAGCCGTACCGCGACATGCTCGGCGAGCGAGACCATGACCGATAGCCTGCGTCCGTCGGCCAGCGCCATGGCGCGGACATAATGGTCGCGGGCGCGCGCGACGCTGCCGCCCTGGGCCTCGTGGCGGCCACCCTCGAAGGCAACCATGAACTCGTGCGCGGCGCCGCCCCGGTAGGTCTCGTCGAGCGCCAGGCAGCGGCGCGTCATCGGCTCGATCAGCGAGAGGTCGGCGACCAGATCCATGTTCCGCTTGTCCGAGGCGATCGCCGCGGCCCAGGCGACGGTCGCCCAGTAGAGCGCGTCGACCTGGTCGGTTTGGATCGCCGAAAGCGCCGCCTCCGGCGCCTCGGCGAGGCGCTCGCGGAAGCCGGCGGCGTCGAGCTCGAGCGCGCGCAGCGCGTAGTCGCGGCCGCGCAGGTAGAGCCGGTGGGCGCGACGGCGCTTCTGGCGCGCCTCGCCGGGCGCCTCGCGCTCGATCTCGTCGGCCGGCAGCGCGACATAGGCGTAGGCATATTGCGTGAAGCCGCTCGCCGCGGCGACCAGCAGGCCGCGATGGTCGGGCAGCTCTTCGAGCAGGCCCTCGATCGTCTTCAGGCCGAAGGGGATCGCCTGGCCGACCAGCTCGACGTCGCCGTCGGTCGCATAGACGGCGCTACTGTCGGCCAGACTGTCGGCGACCGCGCGGGTCGCCATACGCTCGACGGCCGCACAGCCCGGCGACGCTATCAGGGCGCAGAACGCCCCGATCGGGAGGATGCGCCGCCGGACGATGCGTTTGTCGGAACCAGCCATGCTGCCCAAATATCGAGCGGCCTATGAAATTCAAAATCCTTGGATTTCCCGACTGGGGTAGCGCCTTCGGTAATACCAAGGATCAGCGATAAAGACCCTTGGTATAAGACGCCGGTCTCAGCCCCGCCTGATTTCGGTGGCGGCGTCGAGCACGGCGCGAACGATCTTGTCGTAGCCGGTGCAGCGGCACAGGTTGCCGGCCAGCCAGTAGCGCACCTCGGTCTCGGATGGGTCCGGGTTGCGCTCGAGCAGCGCCTTGGCGGCGACCAGGAAGCCCGGCGTGCAGATGCCGCACTGCAGCGCGGCGTGATCGAGGAACTTGGCCTGCAGCGGATGCAGTCGCTCGCCCTCGGCCATGCCCTCGATGGTCTCGATCTCGCGGCCCTCGGCCTCGACCCCGAGCACCAGACAGGAACACACCAGTCGGCCATCGAGCATGACCGAGCAGGCGCCGCAGTCACCCGACGCGCAGCCCTCCTTGCTGCCGGTCAGGCCGAGCCGGTCGCGCAGCACGTCGAGCAGTGTCTCCTGCGGCTCGCACAGGAACTCGGCGGCATCGCCGTTGATCGTGGTCGTCGTGTGATAGCTCGCCATCAGCCGGTCCCCGCCCTGTCGCGCGCGATTACGGCGGCGCGGCGCGCCAGCACACCGGCCACCTTGGTGCGGAATTCTATCGTGCCACGCTTGTCGTCGATCGGCCGGCAGGCGGCCGACGCAGCGTCGGCCAGACGCGCCAGCGCAGCGTCGTCCAGGCGCGAGCCGTCGAGCGCCGCGCCGGCCTCGGCGACCAGCAGCACGCGCGCCGCCACCGCGCCGAGCGCGACGCGCGCGTCGCGGCAGACGCCGTCGTCGTCGAGCGTCAGGCTGACGCCGGCGCCGACCACCGCGATGTCCATCTCGGTACGCGGGATGAAGCGCAGGTAGGCATCGCCCGAGCGTGGCGGGCGCCGCGGCAGGAAGATCGAGGTGACGAACTCGCCGCTGGCGAGCGAGGTCGCGCCCGGGCCGGTCGCGATGTCGGCGACCGGCGCCTCGCGCGTGCCGTCGGGCCCGGCGATCGTCGCCAGCGCGGCGGCAGCGATCAGCGCCGGCACACTGTCGGCGGCGGGCGAGGCGTTGCACAGATTGCCGCCCAGCGTCGCGCGGCCCTGGATCTGGGTCGAGCCGATCAACTCGGCGGCCTCGACGACGCCCGGCCAGGCGGCGACCAGCGCGGCGCATTCGCCGAGCTCGGCGCCCGACACCGCGGCGCCGATGCGAAAGCCGCCGTCGACGGCCTCTATCGCGCGCAGCGCGGCGATCCGCTTGACGTCGACCACCAGAGCGGGTTCGACCAGCCCCGAGCGCATCTGGACCAGGAGATCGGTACCGCCGGCCAGCACACGCGCCGTACCGCCGGCGCCGGCCAGCAGGCCGACCGCCGCATCGATCGTTTCGGGCGCCTCGTAGCGCATCATCGCGGAACCATCCTCATGCCGTATGAAGCCGAGAGAATAATGCCACACGCTTGCAGCGGGTAGCGAAACATCGCATGGGGCCCATTCGCGCAACGCATGGCACGCCGCGCCGCGCTCTCATCCCTTGGCGCCGCCAAATTCTCGCCGTCTGAGACCGCGCCCCGACACGTCCACCGGTTATACCAAGGATCAGCCCAGCCATGACCCTTTCGCATGCCTGATGTGCGGCCTTAGCAATACTTCGGGCCCTGGGGATGCTTACCTATGCTGCAACGCAACAAACACCGCAACCCGCTACGACAACGCCGCGCCATACCGCTTTTCAGAGCAATGGCCGCACTCGGAACAAGGAAACCATAGCCATGCAAAACCTCTTCCAGACGATCCGCCAATGGCAGCGCAGCAACGCGGCGGCCAGAATGCTCAACCGGATGGACGACAACATGCTCGCCGATATCGGCCTTGCCCGCGGCGACATCCGCAAGGCCGTTCACATCTTTCACTGACGGCACGGGCGGCGCTCCAGCGCCGCATGCGATCAAATTAGTCCGATCGAACGGCGGCCCCTCGCAGGGTCGCCGTTTTCGTTCGAGCTCGGGCCGCCTTCCAGGCGGCAAGCGGTGCCCCTTCGACGGCGTGGCAGGCGACGGTCGCGTCGACGCGGCGCCGAGGCGAAGGCGGCCGTCGAGCGCCGACGCCAGGACGTAGAGCTTGCCAAGGTGAGAGAGCGGCACCTCGCTGCCTTGGCTGCTTGGCTGCTTGGCTGCTTGGCTTGGCTGCTTGGCTGCTTGGCTGCTTGGCTGCTTGGCTGCTTGGCTGCTTGGCTGCTTGGCTGCTTGGCTGCTTGGCGCGAGGCCGAAGAGCCGATCTCTCTCGCGCAATGCCGCCGGCTGCGAGCAAGCGGCGGCACTGCCGACCGAGCTGCGCGATATCGCCCAGCGGTACGGGCGAACACAGCAATTCGCATGTCGTCTCGCCGATATCCGTTCCCGGCATGAGCAGAAGGACCGGTTCCTCGGACGGCTGGCCGCCGCTGGGCTCGGCCGAGGATGCTCGCCTGGCGTCACGCCTAGCGCACCATGTATGAGCAAATCAGACTAAGCAATCGCGGTCGGCCACCCGTCCCGCGCAAGGCTGCCTTGCGGTATGCAGGCTTGTCGGACGCCCGCCTTTGCGTGTAAAGCTCTGCCGGACGCCCGCACGCGCGCAAGGAATATCATGTCCGCACCGCCGACATCGGCCGGCCCCACCGTCAACGACAAACGTGAGCTGTTCGACTACCTCGCCTCGGCGTGCAAGCCGCGTGATGCGTGGTTGATCGGCACCGAGCACGAGAAGTTCGGCTTCCGCGGCTCAGACAACGCGCCGCTGCCCTACGACGGCCCGCAGGGCATCCGCGCCATGCTCGAGGGCATGCAGCGCTTCGGCTGGCAGCCGGTCGTGGAGGACGGCAACGTCATCGCGCTGACGCTCGACAACCAGGCGATCACGCTCGAGCCGGGCGGCCAGTTCGAGCTGTCGGGTTCGCCGTTTTCCGACGTCCACCAGACCTGCCGCGAGGCCAACACGCATTTGAAGCAGGTGCGCGAGGTGGCGCACGAAATCGGCGTCGACTTCGTCGGCGTCGGCTTCCAGCCCAAGTGGCGGCGCGAAGACATCCCGGTCATGCCCAAGGGGCGCTACGACATCATGCGCGCCTATATGCCGACGCGCGGCTCGCTCGGCCTCGACATGATGCTGCGTACCTGCACGGTGCAGGTCAATCTCGACTTCGCCGACGAGGCCGACATGGTGACCAAGATGCGCGTCGGCCTGGCGCTGCAGCCGATCGCCACGGCGCTGTTCGCCAATTCGCCGTTCACCGAGGGCAAACCGAACGGCTATCTCAGCTATCGCAGCACGATCTGGACCGACACCGATCCCGACCGCTGCGGCATCCTGCCCTTCGTGTTCGACGACGACATGGGCTTCGAGCGCTACGCCGAGCACGCGCTCGACGTGCCGATGTATTTCATCCACCGCGACGGCGCCTACATCGACGTCTCGGGCCAGTCGTTCCGCGACTTCCTCGACGGCCGGCTGCCGGCGCTGCCCGGCGAGCGGCCGACGCTCGCGGATTGGGAGAGCCACCTGACCACGCTGTTCCCCGAGGTGCGCCTTAAGCGTTTCATCGAGATGCGCGGCGCCGACGGCGGGCCGTGGGACATCATCTGCGCGCTGCCCGCCATTTGGGTCGGCCTGCTCTACGACCAGGGCGTGCTCGATCAGGCGTGGCAGATGGTCAAGGACTGGAGCAACGCCGACCACGAATACCTGCGCGCCGAGGTGCCGCGCACGGCGCTGCACACCGAATTCCGGGGCCGCAGCCTGCAGGCGCTCGCCAAGGACGTGCTGGCGCTGTCGCGCGAGGGTCTCAAGCGCCGCGCGGTGATCGATTCGCGGGGCAAGGACGAGAGCCATTTCCTCGACCCGCTCGACGCCATCGCCCTGACCGGCAAGACGCCGGCCGAGGGCCTCCTGGAGGCCTACGACGGCTATTGGGAAGGCGACATCGACAACCTGTTCGCCGACATCGCGTATTAGGTGAGACGATGCCACATTGTCGGACGGTATGGCGGCGCCGTTAAGCCGTGTTCCGCCGTCTGATCATGCCGCCAAAATCCTGTTTTTCACATCGTGTTGCCGCTGTTGTGCCTGTCGGGATGTCGGCCGCCGCCGGCGTTTGGCCGGCCAGGGCGGCACAGGGCCGTTCGGTGTTGTAGAAGTCGATCCACTCACGGTAGGAAATCGGCGACCCTAGGCCCGCCACCGGGCCTGTACCACTCGCGCCCTGTGCCGACGCTGGCGAAATCGACACCCCGACCTTCCACAGGCAGTCTGCCGAGATGCTAGCGATTTATGTCAAAGCGCCGACACAGGTCGCCGCGAACAATACACATGACAGGATCGTGTCCCGGCAGGTGGTGTAAGAGCGTTGCGCTCTACGCGGCTCCCGGCGGGTAGGGCCGGGACGTTCAGGCTGCCACGGTGGGCAGCGTGATGGGGACACCATCGCCCAGCGGAGCGATGGATTCCAGCGTCATGTATCTCCTTGAGACGGCCCACTCGTCGTTCTGCTCGAGAAGGATGGCGCCGACGAGCCGTGTGATGGCGTCTTCGTTGGGAAAGATGCCGACGACGTTGGTGCGGCGCTTGACCTCGGCATGGAGCCGTTCGATCGGGTTGGTCGAATGCAACTTCTGGCGGTGCTCCTTGGGGAAGCTCATGTAGGCGAGGACGTCGTGCTCGGCTTCGTCCATCAGGGCGGCGAGCTTGGGGACCTTGGGCCTGAGCTGGTCGGCGACCTGACGCCACTGGACCTTCGCGCTGTCGGCGTCCTCCTGGGCGAAGGCGGTGGCGACGAAGGCGGAGACGACGCGCCGACCCTGGCGGCCGGCATGGGCCAGCAGGTTGCGGGCGAAGTGCACGCGGCATCTTTGCCAGGTGGCGCCGAGGATCCGGGTCGCGGCGGCCTTCAGGCCCTTGTGGTCGTCGGAGATCACCAGCTTCACGCCGCGCAGCCCGCGCCGGGCCAGCGAGCGCAGGAACTCAGTCCAGAAGGTCTCGGCCTCCGACGCGCCGATCGCCATGCCCAGGACCTCACGCCGGCCTTGGTCGTTGACGGCCACAGCCACGGTCACCGCGACCGAGACGATGCGTCCGGTCTGGCGCACCTTCACATAAGTCGCATCCAGCCACAGATAGGGCCAGTCGCCCTCCAGCGATCGATCGAGGAAGCCGTTGACCTTATCGTCGATCTCGCCGCACAGCCTGGAGACCTGGCTCTTGGAGACGCCCGACATCCCCATCGCCTGAACCAGATCGTCGACCGAGCGGGTCGACACGCCCTGGATGTAGGCCTCCTGGATCACCGCAGCCAGCGCCTTCTCGGCCATCCGCCGCGGCTCCAGGAAGCCCGGGAAGTAGCTCCCCTTCCTCAGCTTCGGGATCTTCAGCTCGACCGTGCCGGCCCGGGTCTCCCAGGACCGGTCGCGGTAGCCGTTGCGGTGGGTGATACGATCCGCCGAGCTCTCGCCGTGAGCGGCGCCGGTCAGGCCCTCGACCTCCAGTGCCATCAGCCGCTCGGCCGTGAAGCCGATCATCTCGCGAAGCAGATCGGCATCGGAGCTCTTCTCCAAAAGCGCGCGTAGGGTCATCATGTCCTGGGTCATCGTGGTTCTCCTTCGGGTCAGGTTGGTTCGCACTAGCCCAACCCTAAACCGGAACCGCGATGGCCTCCGCTGTGGATAGCCGGCTTGCCTACGCCAGACTCTCGGCGGTCGCTACGGCAAGCCGCCTACCCACAGCTACCAGAGGCTCCAACAACTCCTACACCACGTCCTGGGACACGACCCATGACAGCACCCGACCAACTTGCATCAACGCTACAAAAACTCTTGCCAACAAGGAGCCGTGCACAGATGGCGACAAGCTGACCTGCGGCGGATCAGGCCGCCGGATCCGCTACCGGCTCGAATGCGGGCGTGAGTGTCGTGAATTTTCGAAGTTGCGCGTTCTAGGTCTGGTTACCGCTCGGAAGCGGACGTCGGAGACGATCTCGCTCGACGTCTGCTTGTGAACATCCCGCTGGAATTTGGAAGAGGGAATTTGAAAGAATCGCACAGATTTTTCGTCAGGGATCGATCCGGTAGGGACGCTCTTGGGTGAGTATCTTGAAGATGACGCGACAGCGGTGACGGTCGAGCGCCGCGTGGTCCTGGCGCAGCCTCGCTATCGACGCATCATTGCTCACCATTGCTTGGTAGCGTCAGGCTAACGTGAAGGGGTCGGCGGGTGTTATCGTGATCGCAGCAGAGGATCTGCATAGAGGCTGAAATCGATGAATCTGGTGGATACTCCCCTGACGGCCTTGGCCAAGGCTGCCGGCTGCGCCGCCAAGATCGGCCAGGCCGACCTAGCATCGGCGCTCGCGCACTTGCCGAATATGGCCGAACCACGCCTGCTGGTCGGCCACGCCAGTGCCGACGATGCGGCGGTGTACCGCCTCACCGACGATCTGGCGCTGGTCGAGACCGTCGATATCTTCCCGCCCATCGTCGACGACCCCTTCGACTATGGCCGCATCGCCGCCGCCAATGCCCTGAGCGACGTCTACGCCATGGGAGCAAAGCCTATTAGCGCGCTGAGCTTCATCGCATGGCCGGTGGAGCAATTGGGCCTCGAGAGCCTGGGCCGGGTGCTCCAGGGCGCCGCTCATATCTGCGCCGAGGCCGGCATCGCCATCGCTGGCGGCCATTCCATCGTCGACGAGGAGCCTAAGTTCGGTCTCTTCGTCAACGGCACGATCCACCCTGACCGGGTGGTGAGTAACGCTGGCGCCCGGCCAGGCGACGCGCTGGTGCTGACCAAGCGGATCGGCACTGGCATCCTGACCACGGCGGTCAAGCGCGGGCATCTGGACGCTGCCGGGCTCGCCGAGGCGGTCGCGTCCATGACGACACTCAACGCCGCCGCCAGCGCCGCCATGGTCGAGGCCGGTGTCCGGGCGGCGACCGACGTCACAGGCTTCGGGCTGCTCGGCCATCTCGGGAACCTGCTGAGGGCCTCGTCGGTAGCGGCCGGACAGCCTTTGGCCGCCCAGCTGCACTATGCCAAGGTGCCGCTGTTCGAGGGCGTCGAGGCGTTCCTCGAACAAGGCCTCTGCCCCGGCGGGACACACTGAGAACGGCAGAGCAATAATCCCCCACTGAAGCGGCCGGTCGATCCGGCTGCGGCGGACCAAAATGGGACCGCGTATAGCCTTCTGTCAGGGTTGCTCTGACTGGAAGGCGGGGGGGATGTATCGGGTGGAGTTGTACGCACGGGTTCGGCGGGCGTGTCATGTCGAGGGGATGAGCACCCGCGAGGCCTCGCGGGTGTTTGGTGTAGACCGCAAGACGGTCCGTAAGATGCTGTCGTTCTCGGTGCCGCCAGGGTATCGCCGAAGCGCGCCGCCGAGGCGGCCAAAGCTGGGTCCGTTCACGGGAATCATCGATCGGATCTTGGAAGACGATCGGACCAGCCACCGCAAGCAACGGCACACTGCGAAGCGCATCTTCGACCGCCTCCGGGACGAGTACGGTTTCACGGGCGGCTACACCATCGTGAAGGACTACGTTCGTGAGCAGGGGCTTCGGTCGCGTGAGGTGTTCGTGCCACTCTCCCATTCCCCCGGTCACGCCCAGGCGGACTTCGGCGAAGCGATGGCGGTGATCGGCGGCGCGTTACGGAAGATCCACTTCCTTGCCTTCGACCTTCCCCACAGTGATGGTTGCTTTGTTGCGGCCTATCCGGCGGAGACGACCGAAGCATTCTGCGATGGCCACAACGCGGCGTTTGCCTTCTTCGGCGGCGTCCCCCGATCCATCCTGTACGACAACACCAAGCTGGCGGTTGCCCGGATCCTGGGCGATGGGAAGCGGCAGCGAACGCGCGTCTTCACGGAGCTTCAGTCCCACTATCTGTTCGAGGACAGGTTCGGCCGGCCGGGCAAGGGCAACGACAAGGGCAAGGTCGAGGGACTGGTCGGCTTCATCCGGCGGAACTTCCTGGTCCCCGTCCCGCGTGCCGAGAGCTTCGCGGCCCTCAACGATGCTCTCGCCGAACAGTGCCGCCGGCGCCAGGCGGCGCGGCTGCGGGGCCACAAGGAGACCATCGGCGAGCGTCTCGAGCGGGATCGTCAAGTTCTCTTGCCATTGCCGCCTGCTCCCTATGATGCCTGCGATAAGCGCCCTGGACGGGCGAGTTCGCTGTCGCTGGTGCGTTACCGCAGCAACGACTATTCCGTGCCCGTGGCCTACGGCCACCGTGAGGTGCTCATCCGGGGCTACGTCGATGAGGTGGTGATCAGCTGCGGGGCCGAGGTGATCGCCCGGCACCGCCGGTCCTACGACAGCGAGGACCTGATCTTCGACCCGCTGCATTACCTGCCCTTGATCGAGCAGAAGATCGGCGCCCTCGACCAGGCCGCGCCATTGGCGGGCTGGGACCTGCCCGAGGCCTTCATCACTCTGCGGCGGCTCCTCGAAGCTCGTATGGGCAAGGCAGGCAAGCGCGAGTACGTCCAGGTGCTCCGTCTACTGGAGACCTTCCGGCTCGAGGAGGTCGAGGGTGCGGTCGGCGACGCCCTGCGGCTCGGCGCAATCGGCTTTGATGCGGTGAAGCACCTGGTACTGTGCCGCATCGAGCGGCGGCCGCCCAGGCTCAACCTCGACGTCTATCCGTATCTGCCGCGCGCCCGGGTCGCGATGACGTCCGCCAAGTCGTACATGAGCCTGCTGTCGGGGCTCGGCGCATGACCGACACACCGCAAGTGCTGCTCGCCCACCACCTCAAGACGCTGAAGCTGCCGACCTTCCTGCGCGAGTACGACAAGATCGCCCGGCAGTGCGCCTCGGAAGGCGTCGATCACGTCCGCTACCTGTTGAGACTCGCCGAGCTCGAGCTGATCGACCGCGAGCGCCGCATGGTCGAGCGGCGCATCAAGGCGGCGCGCTTCCCCGTGGTCAAGAGCCTCGACAGCTTCGACTTCAAGGTCATCCCCTCGCTCAACAAGGCGCTGGTCCTGGAGCTGGCCCGCTGCGAGTACATCGAGCGCCGCGAGAACCTCATCGCGCTCGGCAACAGTGGGACCGGCAAGACCCACATCGCCCTCGGTCTCGGCCTGGCGGCCTGCCAGAAGGGCCTCTCGGTCGGCTTCATCACCGCCGCCGCGCTGGTCCACGAACTCATCGAGGCCCGCGATGACAAGCAGCTGCTGAGGTTCCAGAAGAAGCTCGCCACCTACAAGCTTCTGATCGTCGACGAACTCGGCTTCGTGCCGCTGTCGAAGACCGGCGCCGAGCTGTTGTTCGAGGTGTTCAGCCAACGCTACGAGCGGGGCTCGACCCTGGTCACCACCAATCTGCCCTTCGACGAATGGACCGAGGTGTTCGGCTCCGAGCGCCTCACCGGCGCGCTCCTCGATCGCCTCACCCACCACGTCAACATCCTCGAGATGAACGGTGACAGCTACAGGCTCAACCAGAGCCGCAGGCGTCAAACCCCGACTGCTAACTGAACCGACCACCCAGCCCACGCTTGACCCCGTGGGCCCACAGGTCCCTCCCGCGCGCGCCGCCGCGTCAGCCTGTTGAGGGCACGCCGCGTCGCGCGCGGGGCCCTCCCGTGGACTACGGGGACAAGCCCGCAGCCGCCAAGCGGTCCCTTCTTACACCGCCGAGGTGGTCCCTTTTTGCTCCGCCATTGACAACTGTACTCGTCGAAACGGGATGGCTACGGGATGTGCCGACGCCCGCATTGGCCGGGAAGGTGGGAAATGCATCAAGACACGGCTAGCGCTGAACTCAATCTAGCTCTGCGCGACAATCTCACTTTGATAAATAAGGGCTTTGTACAAGCGCTTTGTTTGAGGTTTCATGACTCGAAACAACGCGCACAACTCGCCTATGCGGACAATCTTGCAGAGACGAGGCGGCTTATGCAGCTCCTTGTTGAGATGCAGCGCCAGGACATGCCCCTCGATCCGGATGGCGTATCTGAAAATCCTGATCGCGGTGGTCCCGACCTTCAATCGAAGGCGAAAGAAATCTGGTTGTCGGACTTTAGGTTGGCGGCCAGGAAACTCGAATCGCTGCGCAGAGGTCAAACTTCGCTCAAGTCCTCAAGACCTGATCGTTCGGGTTCCCTAGGTCTTGATCGCTTGATAGAGGAAGGCGAAGAGTTCGCGGCCGATTTGCGGGACCGGTCAAATGGTATTGAGAATCTTGATCAATTCGACCCTACAAGAGTGGCATCTGATGCCGAAAGGAAAAGACTCGAGGATTTCCTCGGCTATGTCGAGGGTATCGAGGAAGCGTTCATGGTCGGGAAAACGGAAACAACACGGCCAGAAAACGATCCCGTGTTTACCGTTTTGAACACGGTGTTGAGCAATCACTTCCTGGCGATAGATCAATTCTTCCTACACGGTTTTTTGTTGCACAAATTGAATGAAAAGGCGCTTGCGAAAGAAAGGATCATGCATTCCGTTGACGAAATGAAAGGCGCGTTCCGAGCCACGCAGCGGATACTTGTTCTTGGATCCGTACCGAGACCGATTTTTCTACAGGATATACGTTCACCTTACTGCGTGCGGGTGGGCTCCGGTCCGCTGGAAGCAATCCGGAACGATCTCGAGCTCACGGAGAAACTGATCGTCAATCTGCAGGGTGCGAAAGAGCTGGCGGAAACTGCGTCGGAATCTCGTTCTGTCGACATGTTTTCGGATTCCGTCCATATGGAAAGCGACGCAAAGAGACGACTTTCGACGCAATTAGAACAACTTTCAAAGGGTGAAACGTCAGGTAAAGGCAGCGATAAGATCGACACGATGCTCGATCGTTGGGGGGTCGCATAGCCGATCGGTGATGCGTGGGGCCAGCCGAGCCGCGATGTCCGTCGTTATCCCAATAGCGGACATTGGCCCGGCCCAGCCCAATGTCTATTTATGTCCCAGACTGTGTAAAAACGTCGATGGTGTTATGATTCTCTCGTGCTTTGGCGGGAGGGTCTGATGAAGCGTTTTGTCGAGGGTGTCGATCGCAGCCAGGGCACGTTGTTTCCGGAGCGCCTGGAAGACTGGATCGGCGACGACAACCCGGTTCGGGCGATCGACGTCTTCGTCGATGAGCTCGATCTTGGCGGCCTCGGGTTCGACCGGGTCGAGCCGCTGGCGACCGGCAGGCCGGCCTATCATCCTTGCGATTTGTTGAAGCTCTACATCTACGGCTATCTCAACCGGGTTCAGTCGAGCCGTCGGCTCGAGAGGGAGGCCGGGCGCAATGTGGAAGTGATGTGGCTGGTCGGCCGGCTGGCGCCGGATCACAAGACGATCGCCGACTTCCGCAAGGACAACGGCCGTGCGATCCGCAAGGTCTGCGCCCGGTTCGTCGCGCTGTGCCGGCAACTCGGGCTGTTCGCCGAGGCGAGCGTGGCGATCGATGGCTCGAAGTTCAAGGCGGTCAACAGCCGGGACAGGAACTTCACGCGGGCCAAGATGGCGCGGCGGGTGGCGCAGATCGAGGAGAGCGTTGCGCGCTATCTGGACCAGTTGGACAGCGCCGACCGGCAAGAGCCGTCGCTGGCGCGCACGACCAAGACGACTCGTCTGGCCGACAAGATCGCGATCCTCAAGGAGGAGATGCGGCGCCTGAAGGCGCTTGAAGTCGAGCGGCGTGCGAGCCCGGACCAGCAGATCTCTCTGAGCGATCCCGATGCCCGCTCGATGGCGACGAGCGGCCGGGGTTCCGGCGTGGTCGGCTACAACGTTCAGGCCGCCGTCGACACCAAGCACCACCTGATCGTCGCCCACGAGGTGACCAATCAGGGCACCGACCGCGCCCAGCTCTCAGCCATGGCGAAGCGGACCAAGGCGGCTCTGGAGACCGACGAGTTGGATGTCGTTGCCGATCGCGGCTACTACAACGGCAAGGAGATTCTGGCCTGCGATGAGGCCGGCATCACCGTCACATTGCCTAAGCCGCTGACCTCTGGAGCCAAGGCCAAGGGCCGCTTCGGCAAACAGGACTTCGTCTATCTGGCCGCCGACGATGTCTATCGCTGCCCGGCCGGCGAGCGTTTGGTCTACCGCTTCACCAGCCAGGAGAGGGGGCTGAGCATGCGGCGCTACTGGACCAACGCCTGTCAGGGATGCGCCATCAAGCATCGCTGCACCACGGCCAAGCAGCGCCGCATCACCCGCTGGCAGCACGAGCATGTTCTCGAGGCCGTCGAGAGGCGGCTCGACGAGCACCCGGAGGCGATGCGTCGGCGGCGCGAGACGGCCGAGCATCCCTTCGGCACCATCAAGTCCTGGATGGGCGCGACGCATTTCCAGACGAAGACGCTGAAACGGGTGAGGACCGAGATGGCCCTGCACGTGCTGGCCTACAATCTCAAGCGCGTCATGAACATCACGGGCATCGACCCGCTGATCGCGGCGATGAGGACCGCATAGGCCTCTCTGCGCCGCAAATTGCGCCCATATCCGGCCAAATCGCAGCTCACACCGGCGCCAGCCGGCCGACAGGTCCGCACGAGTGGCGAAAATCCTTAATCCCGGAATACCCGCCGCGACGGATCATCGAAGCCAAAGACGCGCCGTACAGATCACGCAGCAAACGTTCTTACACAGTCTGGTCCCGGAGCGGACTTTCATCGACAACCCCCGAAACTCGTCTTCATCATTAAAAGCAGATACGCTGCGCTGACCCGCTGGATTCGATGCCGACCGCTGAAAGGTCGAAGGCCATGCATGTTCGAAACATGATCCTCAGTCTTAGCACCGTCTTCTTGCTTGCCGCCGCTTTCGTATGGGCAACTCATGATCCCGACTTGGCTTCTGGTGAACGGTCCGAGTTGATGGAGGCTTACAACCGTTTCAACACCCTATACCAGCAAGGCCGCTACTCGGATGCCGAACCCTATGCCAAGGAAGCCTTGAGACTGGGGACGGAAGAGCTGGGTCGGAATGATCCGGCTATTGTGGCCCTGCTCGACAACCTGGCGGATCTCCATCGAGCTCAAGGTCGCTACGCCGAAGCCGAGCCGCTCTACAAACGCTCTATTGCGATCAAGGAAAAGGCTCTCGGACCCGAGCATCCGGAAGTGGTCGAGAGCTTGGAAATTTATACCGCACTACTCCGACAGATTGCGCGCGCCGGTGAGACGGAGAGCATGGAGACGCCCGCCAAAGAGATCGGCGCTGCGAATCAGAAGTTAGCGGCACATGATATCGTAAACATAATTACCACCTATCACGAAAATGAACCGATATTCGAAAGTGATTATCTTGGAAAAACTTTCATGGCGACGATGTATTTTAACGCCGTCAGGGGTGAAGTGTTTGGGGGAGGTTACTTTGTGGGTTTCGACGGGTTAAATGGTTCAGCCGGTCTAACCTGTCGATTTCCCAAAACCCTGCCAAATGAAATTATCGATTGGGACGCGGGTAAGTCGGTTCATTTAACCGGTGTCGTCTATCACGTCGTACTTTCTACTCTTTATTTAAAAAGATGCAGATTCAAATAAGAGCGCGTTTTAATAATGAACGGTTTCATAAGTGGCGCACTCGTGTTGCTCGTCTATTCAGAATGACCTGTACTGGGAAGACCAAGGTCATTAACACCGTAGCTCGTCGACTTCCGCTTCTTGCTATGAGCAGACATAGGAGAGCGTGACCCTGAGCGTCCACTTCCCGCCCGAAAGCCGACATGAGCACCCCGCATTTTCCAACTTAAGCGTTTTATGTCTGCTCACCGCTCCGAACCGGACGCCGGTGACGAAATCGCTCGAGGTCTCCTTTAGACCCAGACTGTGTAAAAACGTCGATGGTGTTATGATTCTCTCGTGCTTTGGCGGGAGGGTCTGATGAAGCGTTTTGTCGAGGGTGTCGATCGCAGCCAGGGCACGTTGTTTCCGGAGCGCCTGGAAGACTGGATCGGCGACGACAACCCGGTTCGGGCGATCGACGTCTTCGTCGATGAGCTCGATCTTGGCGGCCTCGGGTTCGACCGGGTCGAGCCGCTGGCGACCGGCAGGCCGGCCTATCATCCTTGCGATTTGTTGAAGCTCTACATCTACGGCTATCTCAACCGGGTTCAGTCGAGCCGTCGGCTCGAGAGGGAGGCCGGGCGCAATGTGGAAGTGATGTGGCTGGTCGGCCGGCTGGCGCCGGATCACAAGACGATCGCCGACTTCCGCAAGGACAACGGCCGTGCGATCCGCAAGGTCTGCGCCCGGTTCGTCGCGCTGTGCCGGCAACTCGGGCTGTTCGCCGAGGCGAGCGTGGCGATCGATGGCTCGAAGTTCAAGGCGGTCAACAGCCGGGACAGGAACTTCACGCGGGCCAAGATGGCGCGGCGGGTGGCGCAGATCGAGGAGAGCGTTGCGCGCTATCTGGACCAGTTGGACAGCGCCGACCGGCAAGAGCCGTCGCTGGCGCGCACGACCAAGACGACTCGTCTGGCCGACAAGATCGCGATCCTCAAGGAGGAGATGCGGCGCCTGAAGGCGCTTGAAGTCGAGCGGCGTGCGAGCCCGGACCAGCAGATCTCTCTGAGCGATCCCGATGCCCGCTCGATGGCGACGAGCGGCCGGGGTTCCGGCGTGGTCGGCTACAACGTTCAGGCCGCCGTCGACACCAAGCACCACCTGATCGTCGCCCACGAGGTGACCAATCAGGGCACCGACCGCGCCCAGCTCTCAGCCATGGCGAAGCGGACCAAGGCGGCTCTGGAGACCGACGAGTTGGATGTCGTTGCCGATCGCGGCTACTACAACGGCAAGGAGATTCTGGCCTGCGATGAGGCCGGCATCACCGTCACATTGCCTAAGCCGCTGACCTCTGGAGCCAAGGCCAAGGGCCGCTTCGGCAAACAGGACTTCGTCTATCTGGCCGCCGACGATGTCTATCGCTGCCCGGCCGGCGAGCGTTTGGTCTACCGCTTCACCAGCCAGGAGAGGGGGCTGAGCATGCGGCGCTACTGGACCAACGCCTGTCAGGGATGCGCCATCAAGCATCGCTGCACCACGGCCAAGCAGCGCCGCATCACCCGCTGGCAGCACGAGCATGTTCTCGAGGCCGTCGAGAGGCGGCTCGACGAGCACCCGGAGGCGATGCGTCGGCGGCGCGAGACGGCCGAGCATCCCTTCGGCACCATCAAGTCCTGGATGGGCGCGACGCATTTCCAGACGAAGACGCTGAAACGGGTGAGGACCGAGATGGCCCTGCACGTGCTGGCCTACAATCTCAAGCGCGTCATGAACATCACGGGCATCGACCCGCTGATCGCGGCGATGAGGACCGCATAGGCCTCTCTGCGCCGCAAATTGCGCCCATATCCGGCCAAATCGCAGCTCACACCGGCGCCAGCCGGCCGACAGGTCCGCACGAGTGGCGAAAATCCTTAATCCCGGAATACCCGCCGCGACGGATCATCGAAGCCAAAGACGCGCCGTACAGATCACGCAGCAAACGTTCTTATACCAGTGAGCGCCTGAATTGACTCTCGGGATATTCATTGATGGCGGATGATGGCGGATTGTGATTCTATGGTCTCCCACCAGATGTGGGGGATGTCATGGGATCAGCACTCAAGATACGGGATGATTTGACGCCTTTGGAGCTTCGGCGCTGGGCTCGCGTGGAATCGTACGGTCGAGCGGCGGCGCGGGCCTATGGGATCGCGAATGCTTTGGAGGAGATGCCCCGGGCTGATGCCGCGCGGCTTGCGGGGATGGATCGCCAAACGCTTCGCGACGCGGTTGTTCGTTACAATGCAAAGGGATTGGAGGGGCTTCACGACCGTCCAAAGGGCTACTCGCCGCGGCGGCTGACGGCAGACGAGGAAGCGGCGCTGGCGGCGGTCATCATCGCCGGGCCGGAGCCTGAGCGCGACGGGGTTTGCGCCTGGACCCGGGCCGATCTGTGCCGCTGGCTGGAGGAGCGCTTCGCCAAGACCTACCACCCCTCGAGCATGACCCGGGTTCTACGGCGGATGGGATTTTCCCGCCAGAAGGCGCGCCCGAGCCACCCGCGAAGGGACGCCGAAGCGCAGGAGCGCTTCAAAAAAGGGGGCTTCGCGACATCCTGAAGGCGACCGCCGCGGCGCATCCCGACAAGCGCCTACAGCTGTGGTTTCAGGATGAAGCGCGCGTCGGCAACAAGGGCCGGGTGTGTCACCGGTGGTGGCGCAGGGGCGAGCGTGCCCCCGGGACGCGTCAAATCGGCTACCAGTGGGCCTACATCTTCTCCGCCGTGCGCCCGGACACCGGCGACGACGTCACCCTGGTGATGCCGAGCGTCAACGCCAAGGTCATGGACCTGTTTCTCGCACACTTCGCCGATACCCTGGACCAGGATGCGCACGCCGTCATGATGTGCGACGGCGCCGGTTGGCACGACGAGCGCGCCCTCACCGTCCCCGACAACGTCACCTTGGCGCTGTTGCCGCCTTACAGTCCCGAACTCAACCCCGTCGAGCGGGTTTGGCTCTACCTACGCGAACGCTTCCTATCGCTCCGCGTCCTCGACGACACCGAGGCCATCATCGACGCCTGTTGCCAAGCATGGATCGACCTCATCGCAGAACCGGATCGTATGCGAACCCTCTGCGCCTATCCATGGATCATGAAGGTGATTTCATAGGCTCACTGGTATTACACAGTCTGGACCCGAAGGAGACTTTGGCGCCTCTTACAGGCGAGCGAAAATTTGTGCTTCGACGGTGGCTTCTGTGAAAGATGTGTTGTCGGCAATTTTCCAACCTGCCACCATCGACCAGGCGATTGCGTCAATCGAAAGGCCGATGAGCAAACCACTGATCTACGAGCGCTGGCCTCCGCTGCACGCGGACTGGATTCAGCTTTACTCGGTCAACTCGCCCAACGGCATCAAGGTCGCCGTGGCGCTGGAGGAAATGGAGCTCGACTACGACCCCCATCTGGTCAACATCCGTGAGGGCGATCAGCACACGGCCGAGTTCAGATCGGTCAGCCCCAACGCCAAAATCCCCGCCATCATCGACCCGCAAGGGCGGGGCGGACAGTTGATCACGATCATGGAATCGGGCGCCATCCTGATCTATCTGGCGGAGAAGACCGGCAAGCTGCTGCCCACCGACCCCATAGAGCGCAACGAATGCATCCAGTGGCTGTTCTTTCAGGTCGGCCATATCGGGCCGATGTTCGGCCAGTACGAGCACTTCTTCGTCCACGCCGCCGACAAGTGCGCTGACCCGTATCCGAAGGAGCGCTACGGCACCGAGGCAATCCGCTTGCTCGGCGTGCTGGAGGGCCGGCTGGCGGGGCGCAATTTCATTATGGGCGGCGACTACACCATCGCCGACATCGCCATCTGCCCCTGGGTGCGAAGCCTGCGCAAACAGGCCCAGGGGCACATCGATCTGGCTGATTTTCCCGCTGTCGATGCCTGGTTGGCGCGCTGCACGGGCCGGCCGGCGTTCGAGACCGGACGAATCGTCAACGGCCGTTGACGGCCTGGGGCGAGCTGCAGTCTCGTTCTGTAAAATGCGTCAAAGCCCGCCCCCGGCCCTTCAGATTTCGGGAATATGAGTGATGTCGCACCGGCATCGCGATGTGCCACATTGCGAGTGCTGAAACAACGCGACCAATGACCGCTCCTGGCTGAGGCTGTTGAAAAAGTCGGTTGCGGAACCAAACTCGCCAATTTCCCGGAACCAATGAGAATTCGATTTCAATGAAATCAAAGGCTTAGGAAAACACCGATTTCGGAGAATTGGCAATTCAGGCTCAAAATGGATGTTTCGGGACTTTTTCAACAGCCTCGGCTATGAGGAGACCTCCAGCGTGATCTCGCTCGGCGTCCGCTTCCTGCTCGTACGCAGACGTCGGCAACCCGAAATTCGGAGGTTCGGCGTTCCACGTCTGCTGACCGCTCCGAACCGGACGTCGGAGACGGGATCGTTCGATGTCTCCCAATTGTCCGCCGCGGTGGTCGCCGATGTGGCGCCGCCGTCGACGCCTTGCCGATCGGTCGTATCACAGAGACCCGATGGCGGATCGTCCCCACGGCGTTACGCGGGGCTCAGGGCGCGCCGTTGAACAGCCAATCGATGAAATCCGCCGGATACCTCGCGGTCACCTCGGTTAACAGCGCCAGGCTCTCCGTCGACAACACGCCTCGCCACTGCCCGGAGGTGCCCTTGTTGAAGAATTGGGAATTATCTTTCCACATCTTGAAATTGGTGTCCGGCGCCGTCCGGTCGGCGTTCTTCTTCATGCTCTCGAAGCTTGCTGCCGCGACCAGTTCGGGCCAGGCGTCCCGGGCGACCTCGATGCTCAGCGCCACCGCGATCCGGCGCATCTCGGCCGCCAGATCGGCCCCGAGATCGCCGTAGTGGACGAACACAATATTGATCTCGTCCCGGTGTGCCCAGAATGACGCGCCGTGGCGGAACACCGACCAGAACGGCGCACCGTCGCTCTCCCAGGGAAAGCTGCCGTTGGTCAGCCACATCCGGAAAAACTCGTTCGGGTCTTCGGGCGCGGCCTCCGCCTCGTCCGCCGCGTCGCGCATCTCGCGCTTGAACATCGCATCGGCGTCCGGGTTGGAGTTCTGCAGATGGTTCAGCATCGACATGAAGATGTCGCGTGGATCGCGTTGGACGCAATTGTACGTCGCCTCGGGGAACCAGGGCAGCCCGTCGAGCGGGGTGTGGGTCTTGATGATCCGCCGATGATCCTGCGCGGCGTACACCGCGTGGGTCTCGCTGGTCTGCGCCGCCCTCAGTTCCATCCACGGCGAAATCTCGGCCAGCGGCAGGTCGAACTCGGTGCGCTGGAAGACCAGCAGCGCGCAGATCATCTGCATCCAGGTCGTGCCCGCCTTGTACGGCGTGCAGACGAGGATGTCACCGGGGCGTGGCGCGAAGCCCTGCCAGCGGGCCGAGTCCCACACCGGGTGCTCGTAGTGCCTCAGCGGCAAGGCCGAAAGGTCGAGCTTTTCCATCACATATTCTCCGAAGCGCCGTCATCTGAGTGAGCCAAGCCATGGTAGACGGCGGCGGCACGCGGCACATCACCGATGCGACCTACTTGCGGCCTCTCCCGCGAGGGCGGGGTTTGTATGTCTCACCGGGTTCATGGTCGCTCTCCTCGGTGGCGCTTCAACAAGAGGTCGATCCTATCCGATCGCCTAAGCCCTTGGAGAGCGGCCGCCGCAATTACGCCATGTTCTCTGTATCGTCAGATCAACCCGCGCCCAGCATGACAAGTCCTTCCGGCGGCGTCCACCCTTCAGCAAGGATTGGATTGAAGACCCCGGTGCGGATGCCGTCCGCCCTGACTGTGTCGAACGATACTTCGAGCGATGCACGCTGCTCAGGAGATAGTGGCGCTAAGAGCAAGTCTTTATCGTTTAACGGTTCACCGGCGAAGTACATCTGGGTGTTTACCGGTGGATTGAAGGGTGCGTGTACTTTGAAGTGGATATGGCGCGGGCGAACCCAATCACCTATCGCCGGATAAGACCCGGGAATAATGGTCAGAAAGCGATACCTTCCATCCTTGTCCGTAACAATCCTGGCGTAGCCTTGAAAATTCGGATCCAAGGGCCGGTCCGTCGACTTGTCTCCCGGGTGGTTATAACGGCCACGAAGGTTAGCCTGCCAAACTTCGAGCACGGAGCCCGGTAACGGCTGACACTTGACGTCGAGCACTTGGCCAGTCACCTCGATCACGTCGCCTTCGGCGCGGCCCGTTTTGCCGGACACGCTGGTGAGGTCCCAGTCGTAATCTTCAATAGCCATGGGATAGAATGGGCCGTCGACCTGGAATGGGGTAAGTGCGCAGGCGGCCCTTGCTGCCCGACCCGTCGCAAGTAATGCCACCCCGGCAGTCATGCCTGCGAGAATTCCCCGCCGAGAGAAATTCCACGACTCGTTCCGCGCGACGTCTTGGATTTTAGGTTTCCCAACCACAATCCTCTCCTCTGTCCGATGTCGACGCGGCAAATAGTCTACACCGACCGGAAGTCGGCGCTAGGGGTTTCCCTGGCATTTCGATGGTTGGCATCAAGCGGCGGAACGGCCGCCGTTGGCTGAGGCTGTTCTCTACCTCGGACGTTGGCTGACGTCCGGCAATCCAAATGGATAGGTCTGCTCATCGCGTGAAAGCGGACTGGCGCCGTTGAACCCGATGGTCGGTCGACCGAAACGGCCGCCGAATCGCCAAAAATACTGCGGGTTGCCCTGCTGCTACGTGCTTCCGCGCGGGCCGAGGCCCAACAGCGCGCGGGCGTAGTCGTCGGCCTCGAAGGGGCGCAGGTCGTCGAGGTTCTCGCCGACGCCGATGGCGTGGACCGGCAGGCCGAAGCGGGCGGCGAGCGCGACCAGCACGCCGCCCTTGGCGCTGCCGTCGAGCTTGGTGACGACGAGGCCGGTGACGTCGACCAGTTGGCCGAAGGTCTCGACCTGGGCGTGGGCGTTCTGGCCGACCGTGGCGTCGAGCACCAGCACGCAATCTTGCGGCGCGCCCGCGTCGAGCTTCGCGAGGACGCGGCGGATCTTGTCGAACTCGGCCATCAGCTCGGCCCTGTTGTGCAGGCGCCCGGCGGTGTCGATCAAGAGCACGTCGGCGCCCTTGCCGCGCGCCGCCTCGAGCGCGTCATAGGCGAGCCCGGCGGGATCGGCGCCCGGCCGGCCGGCGACGACCTCGCACCCCGCCCGCTCGCCCCACAGCTGGAGCTGCTCGATCGCCGCGGCGCGGAAGGTGTCGCAGGCGGCCAGCACGACGTGCTTGCCGTCGTCACGCAACTGCTTGGCCAGCTTGCCGATCGTCGTCGTCTTGCCGGTGCCGTTGACGCCGACGACCAGCACGACATGGGGCCGGTGATCGGGCGAAATTTCGAGCGGCCGGGCGACCGGCGCGAGGATGCCGGCGATCGCCTCGGCGAGCGCCGCGCGCACCTCTTCGGGGTCGACCTCGCGGTCGAAACGTGTCTCGGCGATCTCGCGGGTCAGGCGCGCCGCCGTCTCGACGCCGAGATCGGCGGTGATCAAGAGCTCCTCGAGTTGCTCGAGCGCCGCGTCGTCGAGCTTGCGCTTGGTGAAGATCGCGCCGATGCCGGCGGAAAGCCGGCCCGACGATTCGGTCAGCCCGGTCCTGAGGCGGCCGAACCAGCCCTGCGCTTGCGCCATATGGCTAGCCCGGATTTCTCGCCATGGACAGGCGCGTCATCGCGTCGGGCGGAGCCGATCCGCCAGGAGAAGGCCGCCGAGCGTAGCCTGGGCTACGCGCAAGGCCTTCGACGCCGCGGGCGGCCCGCCCGGCGCGACCCGAAGGGCGGCGGATCTCGGACGACAGGCGGCGTCAAAGCGCTTGCCCGATGCGCGAGTACTCACTTGCACGATGCCACGGTACGTAGGACGGCCTTGCGCGGTCGTCCGGCAAGGCGCCCGGCGCGCCGTGATGCTGGGCGCATCACAAGCGCCGGGCAACGCCGCCGGCGGCCGCGCAAGGCCGCCCTGCGGGTCGCGTTTCCCGTCCCCTCGGGGCGTCGGGAACGCTCTGCGATGCCAAGGCATCGCCGTCACGCCCCCGACTGCCGAGGAAACGGGAAACGCGATCCTACGTGCCGTGGAATCGTGCAAGGGAGTACTGGCATCGTGGCCCGCACGCTTTTCCTAGCCTGTCGTTCGATATCCGCCGTGCCGCACCTGTCCATGGCGAGAAGGCCGGGCTAGACGGGGACGGCGGTCAGTGCACAGTCCGCGACGCCCGTGACGACCGCGCGGACCAGGTTGCCGGGGACGTGGTCACCGGAAAGACGGACCGGCGCGAACGCTTCGCTGCGGCCTTGGTTCGGCTTTTCGACCAGCGCCTCGACGGTGTGCCCGACACAACCTGCCAGGAAGCGATCGAGCGCCGCGGCGCCGGCGCCGCGCAGGCGCGCCGCGCGTTCCTTGCGGGCGCCGCCCGATACTTGCGGCATGCGCGCCGCGGGTGTGCCCCGGCGCGCCGAGAAGGGGAAGACGTGCAGATAGGTCAGCCCGGCCTCGTCGACCAGGTCGAGGCTGCGCTGGAACATCGCCTCGGTCTCGGTCGGGAAGCCGGCGATCAGGTCGGCGCCGAAAGCAACATCGGGGCGCAGCGTGCGCACCGTTTCACAGAACGCGATTGCGTCGGCGCGGTTGTGGCGCCGCTTCATGCGTTTGAGCACCATGTCGTCGCCGGCCTGCAGGCTGAGGTGCAGATGCGGCATCAGCCGGGGCTCCTCGGCGATCAGGCGCATCAGCGCGTCGTCGACCTCGGCGACGTCGATCGAAGACAAACGCAAACGGGGCAATTCGGGCACCAGGGCCAGCAGCCGCCGGGTCATGTCGCCGAGCGACGGGTGGCCCGGCAGGTCGGCGCCATAGGCCGTCAGGTCGACGCCGGTCAGCACGACCTCGCGGTAGCCGGCCTCGACCAGGCGCCGGGTTTGGGCGACGATCTCGCCGATCGGCACGCTGCGGCTCGGTCCCCGGCCGTAGGGAATGATGCAGAAGGTGCAGCGGTGATCGCAGCCGTTCTGGACCTGGACGAAGGCGCGCGCGCGGCCCTCGAAGCCGGCGACCAGATGGCCGGCGGTCTCGGTCACCGCCATGATGTCGTTGACGCGCACCGGCTCGCCGTCGAGGTCGGCGAAGCTCTCGGGGCGCAGCTTCTCGGCGTTGCCCAGCACGCTGTCGACCTCGGGCATAGCGGCGAAGGCCGCCGGGTCGATCTGCGCGGCGCAGCCGGTGACGACGATGCGCGCCCCGGGCGCGCGGCGCCGCGCACGGCGGATCGCCTGACGCGCCTGGCGCTCGGCTTCCGCCGTCACCGCGCAGGTATTGACGATGATCGTGTCCGTCAGGCCGGCGGCCGCGGCATGGTCGCGCATGACTTCCGACTCATAGGCGTTGAGCCGGCAGCCGAAGGTGATGACCTCGGCGTTCACCTGCCGGCCTCGGGTGCGAATTCGCCGGCGAAGCTGGTCGACCAGGGGCCGGTCATCAAGACATGGCCGTCCGCGCGCCAGGCGATGTGCAGGGCGCCGCCGTCGAGGATCACGTCGGCCTCGCGCCCGGTCAGGCCGCGGCGCGCAGCGGCGACCAGCGTTGCGCAGGCGCCGGTGCCGCAGGCGCGCGTGATGCCGGTGCCGCGCTCCCAAACGCGCATGCGGATTTCGGCCGCGCCGCGCACCTGGGCGACCTCGATGTTGATCCTTTCGGGGAACATCGCGTCTTGTTCGAGGGCCGGGCCGATGCGCGCCAGATCGACCGCCTCGGCGTCGTCGACGAAGAACACGGCATGGGGGTTGCCGACGTTGACGCCGACCGCCGGCCCGGGCGCCGGTGCCGCGAGCTCGATGGCCAGGGTGTCGGCCTCGCGGGCGAGCGGAATGTCGCGCCAGTCGGTGCGCGCCACGCCCATGTCGACGGTGATGCGACCGTCGCCCGCATCCATGCAGGGCAGCAGGCCGGCGTCGGTCTCGATGGTCACCGCGCGCCGCCCGGTCTCGGCCATCACCAGGCCGGCGATGCAGCGCGTCGCGTTGCCGCAGGCCTCGGTGACGCCGCCGTCGGCGTTGCGCAGGCTGAGCCGCACGTCGGCCGCCTCGGCCGCCTCGATCAGCACGAGCTGGTCGCAGCCGACCCCGGTGCGCCGGTCCGAGACTGCTCGCACCCAGTCGCTGTCGAGCGCGACCGGACGCACGCGTGCGTCGACGACGACGAAGTCGTTGCCGAGCCCATGCATCTTGATGAACGGCAGGGGTTCCATAAGGCGCCCTATATGGCGCGGCGCGACGGCGGAGTCCAACGGATTCAGCGACGGCAGTGTGCCACCGAGTCCTCAGTCGAAGGCGTCTGGCGAGCCCTTGGCGCGCGAGATCGCCCTGGCGGCGAGGACGACAGCCGGCGCCAGGCGAGCGCGCACATCTTCGACCGACCAGCGTGCCGTCGGCACCGGGATGTTCAGCGCGGCCGTGGCGGCGCCGGTGTCGTTGAAGATCGCCGCGGCGACCGAGATCTCGCCGATCACGAACTCTTGGTCGACGATCGCGAAGCCGTCCGACCGGGCGGCCTCGATATGACGCATGATCGCGTCGACCTCGGTGTGCGTCGTCGGGGTGAGCGGGTTGCGTTCGCTCGTTGCAATTATTTCACGGACACGGTCGTTGGGCAGATCGGCGAGCAGGACCCGCCCCGCGCTGGTGCAAAACGCAGGTCGCCGAGACCCGACGACGGCGCCAGTGCGTACCCCTCTTCGCGGCATGCGGACGATGCTGATGATCTCGGCGCCATCGAGCTGGCTGAGGTTGACGGCTTCGTCACACTGTTTGCCGAGGTCGATCATGTGCGGCGTCGCGACCTCGGCGAGCCGGTCGGCGCACAGATAGATGAATGAGAAATCGAGAAGTTTCGGCGCGACGCCGTAACGCCGCGTCCGGGCGTCTCTGCTCAAGTAGCCGAGACGGCAGAGCGTGTGGATGAAACGCTGCGCGGCGCTCGGGTGCAACCCTGTCCGTTTGGCAATCTCACCGAGGCCAAGGGACGTCCCGCCTTGGCGAAACGCATAGAGGACCCGCAGCCCCTTTTCGAGGGATTTCACGTACAGCGCGCCCTCGCGCGGCCTACCCGCCCGTGCCGTTGATGCCATGCCGACGCCTTCCACAGCCATGCTAACCGTGCCGACAATGCCCTCATTGACGCGTCGGCTCGAATGGATGTAACATTAAATAATAATAGTAAATATTGCAATACGATTATAAAGTGAATCATCGCCGGCGCGTTGATATGTGGAAGGGATACCATGGTCACGAGCAACCAGCCGGAGGATTGGCTCGATCAGATGCGTGCGGCAAACGATGCGTTTCGGGCGCGCGTCGATCACGAACGCCTGCCGGTCGAACGCAAACCGTCACCCTATGCCGTGATCACTTGCATGGACCCGCGCGTGAACCTTGAATGCATCGGCATCCCGTCGTTCGGGTCGGACGGCGCCGGACCGTCGAGCGTGCGCATCGTTCGAACGATCGGCGGCATGGCCGACGAGCGGTCGTTGTTCATCGGCGTGTATCTCGCCGGCATCAAGGAGTGGGCGGTGGTCATGCACAGCGATTGTGGCTGCTGTCACGCGGCCAAGAAGATCGACACGATCGTCGAGAGCATGACGGCGAGCCTGGACGCGGCCGGGCAGGCGCGCGTTCGGGCACGGATGGGCGAGCCATTCCGCGAACGGCTGGCCGACTGGCTCAAGGTATTCGACGATCCCAGAGAGGCGGTGAAGCGTGAGATCTCGGCGATCCGCAGCCTAGACTTCGTGCCCTGGTCGATGCCGGTTCACGGCATCGTCTTTGATTTGGCGGACGCGAAGATCGACGTCGTCGTCAACGGTTACGCGTGACCCGGCGGCTCAGCCGTCCGACAAGGCCCGATAGGCGTGGCGCAGGGCGTCGGGCATCGGCGTCGAGCGGTTGGTCTCGAGATCGACCAGCACGCTGACCGCATCGGAAGTCGCGACGCATCGGCCGTCGGCGAACAACGCCTGGCCGAGCAGGCAGGAGCTGCGCCCGAAGCTCAGCACCCGGGTGCCGACGCGGACCGCGCCCGGGAAGTGGAGCTGCGCCAGGTAGTCGATCGTCATGCGCACGATCATCGTCGTCGTGCCCGGCGCGAGCGCGCGCGAGCCGGGCACGACGACGAAGGCGACGCGGCCGGCCTCGAAGATCTCGGCATAGGCGACGTTGTTGACGTGGCCCGCCGGGTCGAGGTCGGCGAAGCGCAGCACATGGTCCTTCCAGTGGCGGTACCGCGCGGCGTCGACGAGGTCGACGTCGCCCAATTTGTGCTGCGCCTCGGCCATGGTCTAATCCCTGCCCAAGCCGTCGAGGAAGGCCACCAGATTGGTGCCGAGCATCGCGCAGTCGTAGCCGCCTTCCTGGACCAATACGGTCGGCGCATCGAGCGCGCCGATCGCGCGGCCGGCGGCGCGGAAGCCCTCGGTCGTCACCTTGAGGCCGGACAGCGGATCGTCCTGGTAGGCGTCGAAGCCGAGCGAGATCAAAAGCGCCTCGGCGCCGTGCGCGCGGATCGCATCGAGGCCGCGGCCGATCGCCGCGAGATAGACGTCGTCGCCCGTACCCAGCGCGAGTGGCAGGTTGAGGTTGGCGCCTTCGCCCGCGCCCGCGCCGTGCTCGTCGGCGTAACCGGCGTAGAACGGATAGAAGGCGCTGGGATCGGCGTGGACCGAGACGAAAAGGACGTCGCCGCGATCGTAGAAGATACCCTGGGTACCGTTGCCGTGGTGCACGTCGATGTCGAGGATCGCGACGCGGCCGAGCGTGGCGGCCATGTGATGGGCGGCGACCGCGACGTTGTTGAGGAAGCAGAAGCCGCCGGCCATGTCGCTGTACGCGTGGTGGCCGGGCGGCCGGCACAGACCGTATGCGACGTTCGCGCCGTCGAGCACGAGCTGGGCCGCGTGGGTCGCGACATTGGCGCCCAAGCACGCCGCCGCCCAGGTATTTGGACCGATCGGGCAGGCGGTGTCGGCCATGTGATAGCCGGCCTGGCCGACGACGCCTTCCGGGTAGTGGCTCATGTTGCGCGTCGGATGCATGTTCGGCACGACCTCGTCGCCGGCCACCGGGTGGTCCTGCCAGCGCGCATGCACGGTCTCGAGGAAGGTGAGATGCCGGGCCGCATGCACGGCCTCGCGCGGGCCGGGCCCGAAGTCGTCCGGCGCGACGATGGTGTGGCCGCCGGCGCGCGCCGCGGCGACCAGGTTCTCGGCGCGCTCAGGCACCTCGGGGTTGTCGACCCGGGTGCCGCGCACCAGAAAATGCTTCGGCGCGTGCCGGCGGTGGGCGTCGGAATAGACGACCTGCATGGTGAGACGTCCGGGCTAGTTGAAATCGTTGGCGCGCGCGAGCTCGGCCTTGGCGCCGGCGAACTCGACGAAGTGGCTGGCGCCGGTCTCGATCGCCAATTCGAACGCGCGCATGGCGGCGTCGCGCTCGCCCCGGATCAGATGAAGCTGGCCGATGTAGAAATGGGCCTCGCATTCGTGCTCGCGCGCCCCCGCCTGGTCGATCGCCCTGGCGGCGGCGATGACCTCGGCGGCGTCAGCGCGGCCCAGGTAGAGATCGGCGATACGGCCGGGCCAGGCGGCGCGGTCGCGCTTGTCGGCGACGGCGCCGAGCGCGCCGGCGCCGTCCTCGCCGTTGCGGGCGAGCGACAGGTAGCGCCAGATCGCGCGATAGAGATTGTCCTGGTCGGTCGCCAGCAGGTGTTCGAAGTCTTGTGCGGCGGACGAGAACCAGCCCATGTAGAACTTGGCGTTGCCGCGGCTGCCGTAGGCCTCGTCGTCGTTGGGGTCGAGTTCGATGGCCCTGTCGTAGTCGGCGACGGCGAGCGGGTACCGGCCCAGCGCCCGGTTGGTGTTGCCGCGATTGTAATAGGCGTAGGCGTAGCCGGGATCGAGCGCGACGGCGGTGTCGTAGTCGGTGATGGCGCGCTCGAATTCACCCTTGCCGTGATGAGCGACGCCGCGGTTGTTGACCACCTCGGCGTCGTTCGGTTCGAGGCGCAGCACCAGGTCATAATCGCCGATCGCGGCGTCGTAGAGGCCCTTGGCATAGCGCGCGAGGCCGCGGTTGTAGTAGGCGAAGCTGTAATCGGGCATCAACATGATCGCCGTGTCGTAGTCCTCGATCGCCTGGTCCTGCAGGTCCTTGGCGCGGTAGGCGATGCCCCGGTTGTTGAAGACGACGGCGAGGCTCTCGCGGTCCAGCTCGCCGGTGTCGATCGCCTTGGAATAGAGCCGGATCGATTCGTCGATATCGCCGTCGACCTTGGCCTGGTAGGCCGAGCGTGCGTCCTGGAGCGCGTCGGCGCGCGCTTGCGTCGCGCCCAGCACGATCGCGAGCGCAAGGGCGCTGAGCAGCGATCGGCGCGAAACGGCGTCGAACATCGACGGTCTCCGGGAAGGCTTCGAACAACACAACCACACAACGCCCCCAGCCTACCGTCGAACCGCCGCCGCTTGCAACGGTGGGCGGCGCGAATCGGTCGCATTCCGGAGTGGATACGTTGGTCGAGGATTCACTCGTCGGACGGCACGGAGCGATTGAATGCGGTCCCGGCAGAAGATCCAGGAAATTCCTCGACCCAATTCGGATAACTCGTTCAGCTTTCGAATCTCAGCTCTTGCCGCCCGGGGCTCGATAAAAGTGTGGGGACAGGTCTCGTTTGTCTTTTCAAACATTGCCATCGCCGCCGACTTATCCCCCGCGAGCAGCTTGAACTGGCCAACGTAGAAACTCGCCTCGCACAACTGACCGTGGTCGTTGTCGACCTCGGCCTGTTTTGCCATGGCGAACACATCCGATGAGGTAAGCCGTCCGAGGTAGAAGGCGATCACGGCGCCCGGCCATGTGTCGAGATCGGTTGTCGTAGCGTACTGCGCTAGGTGTCCTTCGCCGCTGCCATGGGAACGCTCTTGCGCGAGAAAATGCTAGATTGCGTAGTACGCGTAGGAGCCATTGACATCACTCAACCAAGAAAACTCGTGGTTGGCGTCATCGAACTTGCCGGCGCCATAGGCCGCGAGGGCGCGTCGGAAATGCGCCGTTTCGTCGTTCGGAGCGATTGCGAGTGCCCGGTCGAAGTCGGCGATCGCGTCCTCGAGGTGACCGAGAGAATAATGCGCCCAACCACGTTCCCGGTATGCGTACTGGTGTTCGTCGAGATCGATTGAAGTCGTGCAATCAACAATTGCGGGCTCATATACCGCTATCCCCAAATAGGATTCGCACCGAGCGGAGTAGACCAACGCCAGTAGCGGTGTCTCCAATGCTCCGGTGCCGGCCAACTCGATCGCTACTGTGCAGTCTTCGATAGCTTGCTCATAAGAACCATTTCCCGCATGTGATGCGCACAATCCGTTGAAGGCTTTGGCGCGCATTGTCGGCGTTGGGACGTCGACGCCTTTCATGTCAATCACCGCCGTACAATCTTCAATCGCCCGATTGTAGGATTCCTTTATGAGATAGGAAATGCACCGAGAGAGGTGGGCTAAACTAGATTGCAATGGGATGAATTCGCCAGCGTCATCCAAGCGGAGCGCCTCCGTGCAATCATCGATCGCGAGATCGTCCTCGCCGATGGTCACGTAAACCGAGCAACGGATCGCAAAGAGCGCGCCCAATTGGGAACGACTGGCCTCCCCTGACTCGATGACGCGCGTTATGTGCTGGATCGCCTCATCGTGTTTGCCGGTGGCCATCGCATGCTTTGCACGCGAAATTTCGGTCAACACATCGGCCGCGGCGTAGGCCGGGCCCGCTGCCAACGCGACAGCAATAACGACACTACGGAAGTGGGCGAACATGCCTTGCACGCAATGAGCATAGTCGTCCGAACCGGTGCCTGACAACCAAGGGTCGATGAGGGTGCGACGGATACTTAATCTTCCCTCGTCTCCCGCGAAGCATCACAGCCGCCGTGGGATGTAGCGGGCGTAGTGGGCGAGCACCGCCATCGTCAAGGCGCTGGTGACGAAGACGGCGGGCAGGGCGAAGACCTGCAGGACGAGCGAGGAGATGCCGGGCATGGCGAGCCGGGACATGTCGCGGTAGGTCGAGAACACGGTGGTCATCTCGGCGCGCTCGCGGGGCCTGACGGCGCGCATGAAGGGCAAGTTGCCGGCGCCGTCGATGGCGCTCGCGGCCACCGTGGCGGCGACGATGAAGCTGGCGCCCAACCACGGCAGGCCCGCCGTGGCGCCGGCCGCCAGGGTCAGCAGCGCGGTGACCAAATAGCCCCAGAACAACAGGCGGCGCAGGCCGTAGCGTCGGCCGAGCCAACCCCAGAAGACGACCAGGAACATCGAGGCTGAGCCGGCCGAGAGGATCAGTGCGCCGGCTTCCTCGCCGAGCCCGACGGTGACTGCGTAGATCGGCACATAGACGAAGAACATGCCCCACCAGCCGCCGCGCCCGACCGCCAGGATCCAGGCCAGCGCGAGTCGCGGCTGCGCGAAATAGCGGCGCACGAAGCGCAGCGGGTTGGTCGCCGGCGCCTTGACCTTGGTGAGCACCGGGTTCTCGGTCAGGCGCAGGAACCAGAAATAGCCGAGCTGGGCGACCGCGAAGCCGGCGGCGACGGCGAAAGGCAGCCACGGCGCGACGTATTTGCCGAGCGCGACGCCGAGCACCGGGCCGATCATCCAGCCGGCGCCGACGAACAGCATGCGCAGCGGCTCGAAGCGGCCGAACGCCTTGCGCGGAATGTGATCGAGCACGTAGAGATTGAGGCAGATCGCCGCGGTCGCCGAACCGTACAGCTGGAGCACCAGGCCGACGACGAGCCCGGCCAACGTCTGGCTCGCCAGCAGCGGCGCGCTCGCGACGACACACGCGAGGCCGAGCGTGAGCGTCCAGCGCCGCTTGACCAGGCCGACCAGCCAGGGCACGGCGAGCGAACCCAACAGGCCGGCCGTGCCGACCAGGAAGTAGAGCACACTGACCCTTTGCGCGTCGCCGAGCAGTTCGAACGCGAGCAGCGGCAGGACGGCGACCACGGTCGCCCGCGACATCGTCTCGAGGATGAACAGGACGAGGAACGCCGGACTGCCAGCGGTCGCCATCGCGCCGAACCAGACGGGAAAATGGGCCTGCCTCAAAAGGCACCGGTGCGAGAGCTGTCCGTCGGGCGCGTCATCGGCGCATAATGCCCGCGCAAGCCGCCGTGGCGACACGCAAATATTGCAGCCCTGGACCGCATCCATGGCGGTCGCCATACTGGCGCGGGACGGCGGCAAGAGGAGGCGACGCCATGGCCAACGCGAATAAAGTGATCATCACATGCGCGGCGACGGGCTCGATCCACACGCCGACCATGTCGCCTTATCTGCCGATCACGCCCGACGAGATCGCCGAGGCCGCGGTCGCCGCCGCGGAGGCCGGCGCCGCCGTGCTGCATCTGCACGCACGCGACCCGGTTGACGGCCGGCCGACGCCCGACCCCGGCGTCTTCATGCAGTTCCTGCCGCGCATCAAGCAGGCGACCGACGCGGTGGTCAACATCACGACCGGCGGCGGCGCCGGCATGAGCCTCGAGGAGCGCCTGGCCGCGCCCTTGGCCGCCGCGCCCGAGCTCTGCTCGCTCAACATGGGCTCGATGAACTTCGGCCTGTTCCCGATGCTGAACAAATACAAGGAGTTCAAGCACGACTGGGAGCGCCAACATCTGGAGAACTCGCGCGACTTCATCTTCAAGAACACCTTCGCCGACATCGAGCGCATCCTGGCCGAGCTCGGCGAGGGCTGCGGCACGCGCTTCGAGTTCGAATGCTACGACGTCGGCCACCTCTACACGCTGGCCCACTTCCTCGACCGCGGCCTGGCCAGGCCGCCGCTGTTCGTCCAGACGATCTTCGGCATCCTCGGCGGCATCGGCCCCGAGCCCGACAACCTGATGTTCATGCGGCGCACCGCCGACCGGCTGTTCGGCGACGCCTACCAGTGGTCGATCCTGGCCGCCGGGCGCCACCAGATGGCGCTCTGCACAATGGGCGCGGCAATCGGCGGCCACGTCCGCGTCGGCCTCGAGGACAGCCTCTACATCGCCAAGGGCGAGCTGGCGAAGTCGAACGCCCAGCAGGTCGCCAAGATCCGCACCATCATCGAGGCGCTGTCGCTCGAAATCGCGACGCCGGCCGAGGCGCGCGAGATGCTCGACCTCAAGGGCGGCGATCAGGTGGCATTCTGAGGTTGCCGACGCGGCCTAGAATCATCGGCGTTGGGGCGTGATTCAGTTTGCAGTATTCTGGTGCGGCCATTGATTCGGGGATTGGCCATGACCGGTCATTCGAAGGTTTAAATTCATCCGTCGTTAGCGGCCGAGTTCGAATCAAAATGGCCCTTCTGGGTAACCGCTTTCGATATCATTGTAACGGGGGGGCGATCTATGACCGTTAGACACTCGATCGGTATTGTCCTGTTTCAAGGTTTTGAAATCTTGGACGTATTTGGTCCGATTGAAATGCTTGGGATGTATCCCGATAATTTCGAGATACTTTTGGTGGCAGAACAGAGCGGTGAAGTCGCTAGCGCTCAGGGCCCACGATCCGTGGTTGATCATTCGTTCAGCGATGACATCCATTACGATGTGCTTCTTGTGCCAGGTGGCCAAGGCACTCGACGAGAAGTGAGTAATCCCGTGATGTTGGATTGGTTAACCGAGAGATCGGCAAAAGCCCAGTATGTCACCTCTGTTTGCACTGGAAGCGCTGTGCTCGCTAAGGCTGGAATACTAGATGGTATTCGAGCCACGAGTAACAAAATGAATTACGAATGGGTCGTGACCCAGGGACCAAATGTCGAATGGGTGCGTGAAGCGCGCTGGGTCGAAGATGGAACCTTTTTCACATCGTCCGGTGTCTCGGCGGGCATGGATATGTCGTTGGCACTCATCGAAAGAATCCTAGGCCGCGAAGCGGCCGACAAAGCGGCTCTATGGGCAGAATACGATTGGCATAAGGACTCTGCTTGGGATCCCTTCGCGAAGGCTTGGGGGTTGGTTTAGATGCGCCTCCTGGCGGCCGCTCTTGGGCCGTTACCAGACCTTGACCGAGACCCTGATGACCGGGCGCCTATGTCTGCTGGTCGGCGCGAAGCCGACATGATCCACTGACAAGCTGACCTTCCGGGCGTTGTTTCGGCGCAATTTCAAACCGAGGTACGACCTGGCACTCAGCCCACTTGACTCGCCCCCGGCGCGGTCATAAAGTCCGCGCGCTCAACGGTAAGCCAGAGTTTTTGGCCCTTGAGGGGTACGCCAGTCCGCGAATTTACGCGCACTGGCGCGTTTTTCGTTGGCGACAGGATGGCGACAGGACGGCGATGTTCGGAACCCTTAGCGACCGCCTCGGCGGTGTCTTCGATCGGCTGAAGAAGCGCGGCGCGCTGAACGAGAGCGACGTCACCCAGGCGCTGCGCGAGGTGCGCGTCGCGTTGCTGGAGGCCGACGTCGCGCTGCCCGTCGTCAAGGACTTCATCGAGGCCGTGCGCGAGCGCGCGCTCGGCGCCGAGGTGCTCAAGAGCATCGCGCCGGGCCAGCAGGTCGTCAAGATCGTCCATGACGCGTTGGTCGACATGCTCGGCGCCGAGGGCGCCGAGATCACGCTCGCCCTTTCGCCGCCCTCGGCGATCCTGCTGGTCGGCCTGCAGGGCTCGGGCAAGACGACGACGACCGCCAAGCTGGGCGCCCGGCTCGCCAAGCGCGACAAGAAGAAAGTCCTGATGGCCTCGCTCGACGTGCGCCGGCCGGCGGCGCAGGAACAGCTCGCCGTGCTCGGCGTCGAGGCGGGCGTCGCGACGCTGCCGATCGGCGCCGGCGTCACGCCGGTCGAGATCGCGCGCCGCGCCATGGAGACCGCGCGGCTCGAGGGCTACGACGTGGTGCTCCTGGACACCGCCGGCCGCCAGCATGTCGACGACGCGCTGATGGCCGAGGCGACCGCCGTGCGCGACGCCACCAAGCCGACCGAGGTGCTGCTGGTGGCCGACGCGCTGACCGGCCAGGACGCGGTCAACCTGGCGCGGGCGTTCGACGATCGCGTCGGCGTCACCGGCATCGTCCTGACCCGCGTCGACGGCGATGGCCGCGGCGGCGCCGCGCTCAGCATGCGCGCGGTGACCGGCAAGCCGATCAAGCTGATCGGCGTCGGCGAGAAGCTCGACGCGCTCGAGGCCTTCCACCCGGAACGTATCGCCGGGCGCATCCTCGACATGGGCGACGTCGTCTCGCTCGTCGAGAAGGCGGCCGAGACGATCGACCAGGAAGCCGCCGAGAAGCTCGCCAAGAAGATCAAGAAGGGCGGTTTCGACTTCAACGACCTGGCCGACCAGCTGCGCCAGATCGGCAAGATGGGCGGCCTCGAGGGCATGATGGCGTTGCTGCCCGGCGTCGCCAAGGCCAAGAAACAGATGGCCGAGGCCAACCTCGACCAGACCCTGCTGGCGCGCCAGCAGGCGATCATCGGCTCGATGACCAAGGCCGAGCGGGTCAACGCCAGGCTGATGTCGGGTTCGCGCAAGCGGCGCATCGCGGCCGGCTCGGGCACCACGGTGCAGGACGTCAACCGGCTGATCAAGCAGTTCAAGCAGATGACCGTGATGATGAAACGGGTCGGCAAGATGGGCAAGAAGGGCATAATGCGCGCCATGCCGGGCATGCTGCCGCCGGGCATGGGCGGCGGCTTCCCGGGCGGCGGCCCGCGCTGAGGAAGAGGATCATGTTCAGTCACATCACCCTCGGCACCAACGACTTCGCGCGCGCCAAGGCGTTCTACGACGCCGCGTTGGCGCCGCTCGGCATGGCGGCGGAGGCGCAGGACTTCGACGACGCGGCGGCCTACGGCGTTTCGGGCGGCTCGCGTTTCCGGCTCTGGATTCTGCCGCCCTACGACGGTCTGCCGGCGACCTGGAGCAACGGCGCGCATCTGGCGCTGGTCGCGCCCGACGCGGCGGCGGTCGACGCCTTCCACGCCGCGGCGATGGCGACCGGCGGCATCGACGAAGGGACGCCCGGCCCGCGCCCGCACTACGCGCCCGACTACTACGCGGCCTATGTGCGCGACCCCGACGGCAACAAGCTGCAGGCGGTCCACTACGGCGACGGCCGCACGGCGGCCACCGACGACGAGATGATTTCGCATGTCACGCTGGGCAGCGACGACCTGGCGCGCTCGGGCGCCTTCTACGACGCGTTGCTCGCGCCGCTCGGCTACACGCGCGTCGAAGCCGACGACGGCTCGGTCGCCTACGGCGCGGCGGATACGCAGATTCCCTGGTTATTTACCCATTTGCCGTTCGACGGCCGGCCGGCGACCTGGGGCAACGGCACCCATGTCGCCTTCATGGCGCCGAGCCGCGCCGCGGTCGACGCGTTCCACGCGGCGGGGCTCGACAACGGCGCCCAGGACGAGGGTCCGCCGGGCCTTCGGCCGCAGTATACGGCGAGCTATTACGGCGCTTACCTGCGCGACCCCGACGGCAACAAACTGCAGGCGGTGTGCTATGCGCCCGCCTGAGACGACCAACACGAAGATCACAACCAACGGCCACAAGGCCGACGAACATAAGGAAAGAGTACTCCATGGCAGTTAGAATTCGACTGGCGCGCGGCGGCGCCAAGAAGCGTCCCATCTACCGCATCGTCGCCGCCGACTCGCGCAGCCCGCGCGACGGCCGCTTCATCGAGAAGCTGGGCCTCTACAACCCGATCATGGCTAACGACGGCGTCCGACTGAGCTTGAACGAGGAGCGCATCAAGTACTGGCTCGGCACCGGCGCACTGCCGTCCGAGCGCGTCGCGCGGCTGCTCGGCGAGGCCGGCATCATCGCCGTGCCGCCGACCCCCAACCGGCCAAACAAGAGCGCGCCAAAGGCCAAGGCGGTCGAGCGCGCCAAGCAGGCCGCCGAGGCGGCCGCCGCCGCCGCCGCCGCACCCGCCGAGGAAGCGCCTGCCGAGGAGGCAACCGCCGAAGAAGCCCCTGCCGAGGAGGCTGCGGCCGAAGAGGCTGCGGCCGAGGAAGCTGCGGCTGAGGAAGCGCCTGCCGAGGGAGCCACCGCCGAAGAGGCTCCCGCCGAGGAAGCGCCGGCCGAGGAAGCTGCTGCCGAGGAGGCGCCGGCTGAAGAGGCTGCGGCCGAAGAGGCTCCCGCCGAGGAGTCAGCCGCCGAAGAAGCCCCTGCCGAGGAGGCTGCGGCCGAAGAGGCTCCCGCCGGGGAGTCAGCCGCCGAAGAAGCGCCTGCCGAGGAAGCTGTGGCCGAGGAAGCTGCGGCTGAGGAAGCGCCTGCCGAGGAAGCCACCGCTGACGAGGCTCCCGCAGAGGAAGCCCCTGCCGAGGAAGCGCCGGCCGAGGCGGCTGCCGAGGAGGCCGCAGCTGAGGAGGCCGCAACTGAGGAAGCGCCGGCCGAGGAAGCTGCTGCCGAGGCGGCGCCGGCTGAAGAGGCTGCCGCAGACGAAACGCCGGCTGAGGAAACCGCTGCTGAAGAGGCTCCTGCCGAGGAAGCGCCGGCCGAGGAGGCCCCTGCCGAAGAGGCGTCGGCCGATGCCGACGAGCAGGCCAGTGACGACGAGGACAAGGCCAAGAGCTGAGGCCGCGCGCGGCGGCGACGCCGACGCGGCCGGCTGGCTCTGTGTCGGCGTCATCGGCAAGCCCAAGGGGGTACGCGGTGCGTTCCGCGTCACCAGCTACACGGCGCGGCCCGAGGACATTTTGGCGTACGGCCCGCTGCGCGACGGCCCGGATGGTCGTGAGCTGGCGCTCGGTGTCGTCGAGACGGTCAAGGGCGGCATCGTCGCGCGGCTACCCGGCGTCGGCGACCGTGACGCGGCCGAGGCGCTGCGCGGCACCGAGCTCTATCTGCCGCGGGCGGCGCTGCCCGAGGCCGAGGCGGACGAGTACTACCACGCCGATCTGGTCGGGCTCGCGGTCGAGCTGACCGGCGGCGCGGCGTTCGGCACGGTGTGCGCGGTGCACGATTTCGGCGCCGGCGGCCTCCTCGAGGTGGCGCCGGCGGCGGGCGGCGAGACGGTGTTCGTGCCGTTCACCGGCGAGGCCGTGCCCGAGGTCGACGTCGCGGGCGGTCGTCTGGTCATCGCGCCGCTCGCCGACGACGCGGTGGACGAGGAGACGGCCGGATGAGCGAAGGCGGGACGCAGGCGGCGTGGCGCGCGACCGTGCTCACGCTGTTTCCCGAGATGTTTCCGGGGCCGCTCGCCCATTCGCTTGCCGGGCGCGCCATGGAGAACGGCATTTGGCTACTGGAAACAGTGGACATTCGCGCATTTGCGCGCGATAAACACGCCGCCGTCGACGACGCACCGTTCGGCGGCGGTCCGGGCATGGTGATGCGACCCGACGTGCTTGCCGCGGCGCTCGATACGAGCCACCCGGCGGACGAGCCCGGGGCGCGCATTCTGCTCACGCCGCGCGGCCGGCCGCTCGATCAGGGCCGGGTGTGCGAACTGGCGGCGACGCCGCGCGTGACGCTGATTTGCGGACGCTATGAAGGCGTCGACGAGAGGGTCATCGCGGCACGCGGCGTCGAGGAGGTAAGCCTCGGTGACTTCGTGTTGTCGGGCGGCGAACCGGCGGCGTTGGCGTTGATCGACGCCTGTGTGCGGTTGCTGCCGGGTGTCGTCGGCGACGCCCAGGTGTTGGAGGAGGAGAGCTTCGTGCGCGGCCTCCTCGAGTATCCGCAGTACACCCGGCCGGCGGTATGGGAAGACCGGGCCGTCCCGGAGGTGCTGTTGTCGGGCCATCACGAGCGCATCGGCGCGTGGCGGCGCGACCAGGCTGAACGCGCGACGCGCGAACGCCGTCCCGATTTGTGGGCGCGTTACGCATCGGCGCGCAAGGAAAGTAAGTAGGAAAGGGCGAGAGCCATGAACATCGTCGAACAGTTCGAGCAAGCTCAGGTCGAGAAACTGGCCGCGGCACGGCCGATCCCCGAATTTTCGCCGGGCGACACGGTGCGCGTGAAGGTCAAGGTGGTCGAGGGCGCGCGCGAGCGCATCCAGGCCTTCGAGGGCGTCTGCATCGCGCGCCGCAACCGCGGCATCAACTCGTCGTTCACCGTGCGCAAGATCTCCTACGGCGAGGGCGTCGAACGCGTCTTTCCGCTGTATTCGCCGCGCATCGACGACATCGAGGTGGTGCGCCGCGGCGACGTCCGCCGGGCCAAGCTCTACTACCTGCGCGGCCTGCGCGGCAAGCGCGCGCGCATCGCCGAGAAGACGACCGGCCATTCGGGCAAGGTGACCAGCCAGGAAAAGGCGGTCCAGCGCGAGAAGTCGGCCGCGGTGAAGGCCGCCGGCAAGGCCGCCGCCGCCGAGGCCAAGGCCGCCAAGGCGAAGGTCAAGGCGGACGCCAAGTCCAAGGCCCAGGCCAAGGCTGGGAAGTCCAACTGATCCTTGGTCTATGTGGCCGACGGGTCGTGACGCGGCGCGGGCGGCGTTGATCGCCGCCCGGCGCGCTCTACCCTAACGGTCGACGCCCGATTGCCGCGGTCGCCCGCGCGCGGAGGAGATGCCCATGTCGATGCCCCGCACCCTGTTCGACAAGATCTGGGAAAGCCACGTCGCCGACGAACGGGACGACGGCACCTCGCTGCTCTACATCGACCGCCACCTGGTGCACGAGGTGACCAGCCCGCAGGCCTTCGAGGGCCTGCGCGATGCCGGGCGGGTGGTGCGCCGGCCCGACGCGACGCTCGCCGTCGCCGATCACAACGTCCCGACGACCGACCGCAGCCAGGGCATCGCCGAGGCTGGATCGCGCCTCCAGGTCGAGACGCTCGAGGCCAACTGCGCCGAGTTCGGCGTCGAGTTTTTCGGCATGGACGACGTGCGCCAGGGCATCGTCCACATCATCGGGCCCGAGCAGGGCCTGACCCAGCCGGGCACGACCATCGTCTGCGGCGACAGCCACACCGCGACCCACGGCGCCTTCGGCGCGCTCGCCTTCGGCATCGGGACCTCCGAGGTCGAGCACGTGCTGGCGACCCAGACGCTGATCCAGCGGCGCGCCAAGAACATGCGCATCTCGGTCGAGGGCGCGCTGCCCTTCGGCGTCACCGCCAAGGACGTCATCCTCGCGGTGATCGGCCAGATCGGCACCGCGGGCGGCACCGGCCACGTCATCGAATACGCCGGCCCGGCGATCGAGGCGCTGTCGATGGAAGGCCGCATGACGGTGTGCAACATGACGATCGAGGCGGGCGCGCGCGCCGGCCTGATCGCGCCCGACGACACCACCTTCGCGTACCTCAAGGGCCGGCCCCGGGCGCCCCAGGGCGCCGATTGGGACGCCGCGGTCGCCCAGTGGCGCGGCCTCGTTACGGACCCGGGCGCAACCTACGACACCGAGATCGTGCTCGACGCCAGCCAGATCGCGCCGCAGGTGACCTGGGGCACCAGCCCCCAGGACGTGCTGCCGATCACCGGCGCCGTGCCCGACCCGGCCACGGCCGGTGACGAGGCGACGCGCCAGTCGATGGTGCGTTCGCTCGAATACATGGGGCTCGAGGCCGGCACGCCCTTGGCCCAGATCGCCATCGACCGCGTCTTCATCGGCTCGTGCACCAACGGCCGCATCGAGGACCTGCGCGCGGTCGCTGAAATCGCCAAGGGCCGCAAGGTGGCCGCCACGGTCGACGCCATGGTCGTGCCCGGCTCGGGCCTGGTCAAACGCCAGGCCGAAGCCGAGGGTATCGACAAGGTGCTGGTCGAGGCCGGCTTCGATTGGCGCGAACCGGGCTGCTCGATGTGCCTGGCGATGAACGCCGACAAGCTGGCGCCGGGCGAGCGCTGCGCCTCGACCTCGAACCGCAACTTCGAGGGCCGCCAAGGCCCCGGCGGGCGGACCCATCTGATGAGCCCGGTGATGGCCGCGGCGGCGGCGATCGCCGGCCGTCTGGCCGACGTGCGCAAACTGGATTAGGGCTAGGGGGCGACGATGGAAAAGTTCACCACGGTTACCGGCGTCGCCGCGCCCATGCCGGCGGTCAACATCGACACCGACAAGATCATACCGGCGCGTTTCCTCAAGACGATCAAGCGCACCGGCCTCGGCGCGTCGCTGTTCAACGACCAGCGCTACCAGGCGGACGGCAGCGAGAAGCCCGGGTTTGTGCTTAACCAGGCGCCCTATCGCGACCCCAAGGTGCTCGTCGTCGGCGACAACTTCGGCTGCGGCTCGAGCCGCGAGCACGCGCCCTGGGCGCTGATCGACCACGGAATCCGTGTGGTGATCGGCACCTCCTTCGCCGACATCTTCTTCAACAATTCGTTCAAGAACGGCCTCTTGCTGATCACGCTGTCGCAAGACCAAATCGATACGCTGATGGCCGACGCCGAGCGCGGCGCCAACGCCATCTTCACCGTCGACCTCGAGGCCCAGGAGATCACCCGGCCCGACGGCGAGAAAATGTCGTTCGACGTCGACCCGTTCCGCAAGCACTGCCTGTTGAACGCGCTCGACGACATCGGCCTGACGCTCGCCAAGACCGCCGCCATCGACGCCTTCGAGACCCGCCAGCGCGCCGAGAAGCCCTGGCTCTACGCTTAGAGCGCGGCAGGGCCGCCGTCAGCGAGCAAGCACCCTGTCGTTACCGTTTGAGCGCGGCGATTTGGGCATCAAACCAGGTAATATCGTTTGCCAATGTGGCATTGTCGGGTGAGGCGCTCGCCAAGGCGGCGATGATTTCATGCCCCCTGATAAATCCTTCCAACGCGCCATCGCGATCGTCCTGCTGTAGCTTCACAGCCGCGATGCGGCCGTGACCGAGCGCCAAGTCGCGCTGCCAGACGGCATTGTCGGGATCGGCCTCGGCGAGGCGCTGGGCAATGGCCATGGCGGCCCGGTAGCTCGCCAGGGCCTCTGAAAGATCGCCCTGGGCTCGAAGCACGTCGCCGATCTTGTTATGCGAGACCGAGAGGTCGCGCTGCCAGCCGGCATTGTCGGGATCGGCCTCGGCGAGACGCTGGGCGATGGCCATGGCGGCCCGGTAGCTCGCCAGGGCCTCTGAAAGATTGCCCTGGGCTAGAAGCACGTCGCCGATCCTGTTATGCGAGACCGAGAGGTCGCGCTGCGAGCCGGCATTGTCGGGATCGGCCTCGGCGAGGCGCTCGGCAATGGCCATGGCGGCCCGGTAGCTCGCCACGGCCTCTGCAAGAGTGCCCTGGTCTCGAAGCACATCGCCGATGCCGATTCGCGCCCAAAGAATGTGGCGGTCGGTCGCGTCCCGGTTTGCCGCCGCGAGCACCTGCTGGAATGCCGCATGCGCAACGACAAGCTGGCCGGCATTCAGTTGCAGCCAGCCATGCGAAAGCTGGCTCTCTGGGTCCGTCGGATCGAGCTCGACGGCTTGAGCGTAGGCGAACCGGGCCTGCATGGGGTCGGCCAGACCGGCGATGGCGCCGAGGTGGCGCCAGGCGGCGGCGGCCTCCCGCCGATCCTTGTCGACGAGACGGGTCTTCTCTTCGGCGACCGCTCGGAACAGCGGTCGCGCCTGCTCTGGATCACCCTTCTGCAGCAGCTCGAGGGCCCGCGCCATTCGCTCGTCGCCGGCTTCCGCGTCTTCGGCAGCGGCCTCGACCGCTTCGGCAATCTGCTCAGCTTGGTGCGGTATCGGCGAGCCGGTTGACGCGGACGCCGCCGCGAGCTCCTCGACAAGGGCTGTCAAGCCTTGCAGCCGCGAGTCGATGCCGTCGAGTTTGCGTCCGCGCGCGACACCACGCCGTCGGTCTTGCTCGGCGGCTTGCGCGGCGCGTTTCTCCTCGCGGCGTCTGCGCCAGCGGCCCCAAACCAGATTGTAGGCCAGTCCAAGCGCTGCCGCCGCGCCACCGATCGTTGCCACGACGGCGGCGGCCTTCAAGATTTGTTCCCAGGTCGTGCCGCTGGTAATCAAATCCAGCACGACCGAAACCCAATCAGGCATCGAGAGTCCCTCGCCAAGCCGCACTTGCGCAGGCCACTGTATACTCGCGCGGGTTGAGGCGTGTCTACGCTTGGCCCGGGCGGCGAACCGTCGCGGCCAGACATCGCGCAGCATACCCTGGCTCTACGCGTAAGGACGCCTCGACTGAGGCCTTGCGTTCGGGCGCGTTCCGGGGATACTTGCGCGCCTGCGTTCCGGAGGACGGCGACATGGCGGCGAACCGCAAGCTTCTGATACTGCCCGGCGACGGCATCGGGCCCGAGGTGATGGCCGAGGTGCGCCGCATCATCGACTGGATGGCTGCGCGCCGCGGCGTCGGCTTCGACGTCGACGAGGCCCTGGTCGGCGGCGCTGCCTACGAGGCGACCGGCAACCCGTTTCCCGACGAAACCCTGGCCGCGGCTCTGGCGAGCGACGCGGTGCTGTTCGGCGCCGTCGGCGGCCCCCAGTGGGATGGCCTCGACTTCGCGCTGCGTCCCGAGCGCGGCCTGTTGGGCTTGCGCAAGGAGCTCGAGCTGTTCGCCAATCTGCGACCCGCCGTCGTCTTCGAGGCGCTGGCCGACGCTTCGTCGTTGAAACGCGAGCTGGTCGCCGGCCTCGACATCATGATCGTGCGCGAACTCACTGGCGGCATCTACTTCGGCGAGCCGCGCGGCATCGAGCAGCTTGCCGACGGCAGCCGTCGCGGCGTCAACACCGAGGTCTACACGACCGGGGAAATCCGTCGAGTCGCACGGGTTGCCTTCGAGCTGGCGCGCAAGCGCCGCGGCCTGGTGCACTCGGTCGAGAAGTCCAACGTGCTGGAGAGCAGCCAGCTGTGGCGCGACGAAGTGACGCGGCTGCACGACGACGAATACGCCGACGTCGAGCTGCGCCACATGCTCGCCGACACCGCGGCGATGCAGCTGGTGCGCGAGCCCAAGCAGTTCGACGTCATGGTCACCACCAACCTGTTCGGCGACTTGCTTTCGGACTGCGCGGCGATGCTCACCGGCTCGCTCGGCATGCTGCCGTCGGCCTCGCTCGGCGCGCCCGATCCGGCGGGCTTCATCCGCGGCCTCTACGAGCCGGTGCACGGCTCGGCGCCCGACATCACTGGCCAGGGGCTGGCCAACCCGCTGGCCGAGGTGCAGAGCTTCTCGATGCTGCTGCGCTATTCGTTCGACATGACCGATGAGGCCGAACTGATCGACGCGGCGGTTTCCGCGGTGCTTGCAAACGGTAAGCGCACCGCCGATATCATGCAGCCGGGCATGGAGAAGGTGTCGACCACGGGCATGGGCGACGCTATCCTGGCCGAACTCGACAAACGCGCGGCTTGAAGCGCGCGCCGCGGTATCGGGCCGAGGAGAAGATCGATGGGCTACAAGGTTGCCGTGGTCGGCGCCACGGGCGCGGTCGGGCGCGAGATGCTTAGCATCCTTGCGCAACGCGAATTCCCGGCCGACGAGGTCGTCGCGCTGGCGTCGCGCAATTCGGTCGGCAAGGAGGTCTCGTTCGGCGAGGACGATATCCTCAAGGTCGGCGACCTGGCGGACTACGACTTCACCGGCACCGACATCGCCTTGTTCTCGCCGGGTGGCAGCGTCTCGGACGTGCACGCGCCGCGGGCGGCCGAGGCCGGCTGCGTCGTCATCGACAACACCTCGCGCTTCCGCATGGAGCCCGACGTGCCGCTGGTGGTGCCCGAGGTCAACGCCGCCGCCATCGCCGGCTACACCAAGCGCAACATCATCGCCAACCCGAACTGCTCGACGATCCAGATGGTCGTCGCGCTCAAGCCGTTGCACGACCTGGCGATCGTCGAGCGCGTCGTCGTGGCGACCTATCAGGCGGTCTCGGGTGCCGGCACGGCGGCGATGGACGAACTCTATGGCCAGACCAAGCTCGCCTATACCAGCGAGCAGAAGGATCCCGAGAACTTCCCCAAGCGCATCGCCTTCAACGTCATCCCGCAGATCCAAGACATGCTGCCCGACGGCTCGTCGAAGGAAGAGTGGAAGATGGTGCAGGAGACCAAGAAGATCCTCGATCCGGAGATCGAGGTCATGGCGACTTGCGTGCGCGTGCCGGTCTTCGTCGGCCACGCCGAGGCGGTGCATATCGAGTTCGAACGGCCGATCCGCGAGGACGAGGCGCGCGAGGTGCTGCGCAATGCGCCCGGCGTCGTCGTCGTCGACCAGCGCGCCGACGGCGGCTACGTCACGCCGATCGACTGTGCCGGCGAGGACGCGGTGTTCGTCAGCCGAATCCGCAAGGACCCGACCGTGCTCAACGGTCTGGCGCTCTGGGTGGTCTCGGACAACCTGCGCAAGGGCGCCGCGCTCAACGCCATCCAGATCGCCGAGCTGCTCGACACCGAATACCTCGGCGCCGTCGAACGCGTCGCGAGTTAGTTATTGGTGCGGTCAGCTTTGCTGACCTGCGCTCAATCGCCGCGCTTGCTCTCACCGAACGGTCGGCGGCCTGCGGTCGCAGGCTAAGCGTCGTCGGCGCTACCCCAAAGACTCCGCTTCGAAGACCTCGGACGGGGCGGCGAGCGTATCGAGCGACTCGATGAGCGCGAGGTCGAGGCCGCCCTTCTCGGCGGTCGCCTGAAGTACCGCGTAAACACCCGAAACCGCGCTTGAGAGGGCGTCGGGCGGCGCCGCGCCGGCCAACGTATGGGCGAGGAACAGCGCGGCGAGCACGTCGCCCGCGCCATGGGCCGGCGCGTCGATGCGCGGCGTCGTCACGGTCCAGGTTCCGCCGGCGGTGGCCAGCAGGTTGGCGATCTCGCCCGCGCCGCCGGGGATCGAGGTGCAGACGACGATCGCCGGGCCCGCGTCGCGCAGCCCCTCGGCGGCGTCGCGCGCGGCCCCCAGCGTCTCGATCCCGTGGTGCGCGAACTGCGACAGCTCGAAGGCATTGGGCGTGACGATGTCGGCCAAGGGCAGCAACTGCTCGCCGATCTCGACCATGACGTCCATGCCGATGAAGAAGCCCGGGCCGGCGCGCCCGACCGCCGGGTCGCAGAGATAGACGAGATCGGCGTTGGCGGCGCGCGCGCGGCGCACCGCGTCGGCGACGACGGCGGCCATGCCGGGGCGGGCCAGATAGCCCGACAGCACGCCATCGAGGCGACCCAGCGCGCCGACATCGGCGAGCCCCTCGACGATCGCCGCGGCGCCCGCCGGCTCGGCGCCGCCGCCCGTGGCACTGGGGTGCGCCGTGTGGTTCGACAGCATCGCGGTGGCGACCGGCCAGGCGTCGATGCCGAGCCGCTGCAAGACGGGCACGGCGGCGGCGTTGCCGACATAGCCGTAGGCGACCGAAGACTGGATCGTAAGAACGCTTGTCACGCGCAGGACCTCCCCACGCGGCAGCTTAGCGCAGGATGGATTGGTGCGCGAATGCGCAGCCGTCGACGCGCATCGCTTGCGGACCCTAACGGTCGCGGCTCGACACAACCTGATCTGTGCAATAACGTGCTCGTCAACATGACCCAAAAATATCGACGAAAAATCGGTCGGGACGGAGCTCCGGTGAAGAGCGCTCGCAAACATCGGAGACAACAGGCATCTGTTCGGCGCTCGGTCGAACATGGAGGGAACAATGACAATCAGGATTTTCGGCGGACTGATCGGGTGTGGGTCTGGTATGGAAAATCTAAGTCATTGATTTAGTGCGTTTTTTGTGTCGAGACGAACGGCCGAAATCGGCTATTCGTGACAATGGGCCGCTCCAAGGCAGGATTTTGTTACGACGGCAGGGTCGAGCAGGGGAAGGTGGGAACGCTCCGCACCGCCAGAAGCGGTACGATGCCGTGTCTCGAAACCCAACATCGGGAGCATTCCCATGGCAGTATCCCCGCCTCCGGCGCCTTCGTCCATCGATCTTTCCGGCCTGCCTCCTCGGGTCGTCGAGGCGGCCGCCCGGGTGCTCGCACTGTGTCGCGAGGAGCTTCGTTCCGAGCCGCGCCCCGAGGCGCCCGAGGAGGTCGAGTTGCGGGTGCGTGAGGCCACGAACGAGTTCGCTCGCGATGTCATGGGCGCCGTCATCGAGAACCGGGACGATGGCGCTTCCCGGATCGAGCGGGACGGGCAGAGCTGGTTCCGGGTCGCGGTGACGCCGAAGACGATCATGACCTCGCTCGGTCCGGTGACCTACCGGCGAGCGCGTTACCGCAGCGGCGCGAGCGGGGCATCGCCGGTGCCGGTCGACGAGAGCCTGGGCCTCGTCGACGATTACCTGACGCGGCCGGCGGCCGAGCTCGGTCTGCTGATGATGGGTCACTGCACGGCCCGGGAAGCGGCGGCGTTCTTTGCGAAGACCGGCGCCATGACGCCGTCGGTGAGCACCCTGCAGCGCCTGACCCTGAGCATGCACGAATGCTGGGAGAGCCTCGGCCCGGAGACGCTGGGCAGCATCCGTGAGGCCGAGGGCATACCGCAGGACGCGACCACCGCCTCGGTCTCCCTCGACGGCGTCATGGTGCCGCTGAGACCCGGCGAGGACGGTCGCGCCAAGGCCTCCTGGCGCGAGGCTGCCTGCGGCACGGTCTCCTTCCACGACGCCGAGGGCAAGCGCCTGAAGACCCTCTATCTCGGCCGCATGCCGGAGAGCGGCAAGCTCACGCTGAAGGCGCAGCTTGCAAGCGAAGTCGCACACATCAGGCGAGCACGCCCCGAGATCGGGATCGTCGCTATCGCCGATGGCGCCGCCGACAACTGGACCTTCCTGGAGACCCTGTCGCCCGAAACCGAGGTGATCGACTTCTGGCATGCTTGCGAACATCTGCAAACCGCGTCCGACCATGCCGTGGCGCCCGGCTGGTTCGAGAAGTACCGCGAGATCCTCCGTCACGATCCCCGTGGCGTCGCCAAGGTGATCCGGGCGCTGCGCCACCTTCGCGATGCCGCCGCTGCGCCGGACCGGGCCGAGACCGAGCGGGAACTCGCCTTCTTCCGCAAGCATCGCCATCGCATGCGCTACCACGCCCTGAAGGAAGAGGGCATCGCCATCGGCTCAGGCGTGGTCGAAGCTGCCAACAAGACCCTGGTGACACAGCGCATGAAGCGCTCCGGCATGCGCTGGCGGATCGTCGGCGGACAGGCTGTTCTGACCTTCCGCGCCCTGATCAAATCCGGCCGCTTCGAGCGGGCATGGAAGGCCCTGATCAGCGCAACCGACACACCGGCCAACGACAACATCAGTCCACGTGCAGCAGCCATGGCAATCGCTGCCTGAACTCAACGAACCAAGCCGCAGACATCACTGCCATGCGAGACTCGCACCCGACTGATCGGCACTATTGCATCAATCGTCTGGGCCGCGACGTTGGCGCATGCCGAGATCAAGATAGGCATTGCAGGGCCTTTGTCCGGCAGCACTTTCAACGTTGGCGAACAGCAGGAAATCGGCGCTCTAAGGGCCATTGCCCACCTGAATGACAACGGTGGCTTGCTTGGTCAGGAGGTCGTGGCCACGTCAGTGGACGATGCATGCGAGCCAGAACAAGCAAAAGCGGCAGCACGGCAATTGGTCAGCGAGGGAGTGGTTTTCGTCGGTGGACATGTCTGTTCCGGCGCTTCCATGGCTGCCAGTGGAATCTATGAAAAGGCCAGGATCATAATGATTTCACCTTCTTCGACCAATCCCAAGGTCACCGATGAAGGCGGTCGCAATGTATTTCGCGTTATAGGTCGTGATGACCAGCAAGGTGTTATCGCCGGCGACTTTCTGGCTGACAACTATGCCAACAACAAAGTCGCAATCATACACGACGGCCAAGCCTATGGCTTGGGTTTGGCGGAGTTTACAAAAAACCAGCTAAACAAGCGTGGTGTGACCGAGGTCATATTCGATAGCTATACACCGGAACAAATGGACTACAAATCAGTTGTCGACAAACTGTCTCTGCAAAAGTTGATGTTCTCTATGCTGGTGGATACCAAGCCGATATTGGACTAATTCTACGACAAGCCAAAAAGAAAATCCCCAATCTTCAGCTGTTATCTGGCGACTCATTGGCGAACGGCGAGTTTCTTACTATGGCGGGCGACGCGGGTAAGGGAACATATTTTACGTTTGGTCCGGATTTTCGCCGAGCGCCAGAAGCCGCGACTGTCGTTGCCGCGATCCGCAACGAAGATGACTACGAACCAGATGGTATTACCTTGTATAGCTATGGCGCTCTGCAGGCCTGGGCGCAGGCTGTTCAACAAGCGGGGTCCTTGCAACCGGATGCGGTGATCAATGCCTTGAAATCTGGCAGCTTTGATACCGTTCTGGGTAAGATTGGGTTTGATGAAAAGGGCGACGTGACGGGTAACAGCGCCTTCGTCTGGTACGAATTCGGCGAGGAAGAATATGTACTGGTCGAGTGATTCCAGCGGGTTGGTTCGAGACCCATCGCGTTTCAGCAAAACATCCTGACCTGTCGGGGCGACCGCTGCAGACATTGATGCGAAATGGATAAACCAAGCAGATTTGCGTCAGTGGGCGTTCGGGGGCGACTGCTGCTTGCGTTTCTGGCGATTTGTATGTTCTCACTGGTTGCGGCAGCTTCGGGCTTTTATTCGCTCTCACAAGTCGGCGGCGCGCTCAAAAGGATCACCGAGCAACGCGTGCCCGACGCCCTGTCCTGGCTGGAACTGTCGCGGCGTGTAGAACGCGTCGTGCGCGCGGCGCCTGCTTTGCTCGTGGTGAACTCCGAGAGTGCACGCGTCGAGGTGTCGAACGAAATAACCTCTCAAGCCGAACAGCTTAATCCGCTTTTGCAGCGCAGCACAAATTATAAGACCGATGAGGAGGAGGCGGCAGCGGTGCAAGCCGCGACATTGGTCGCCGATTTGAACGAAAACCTCGTGAGTTTGGATGAACTTGTCAAGCAACGACTATCCATTGTCGCTCATAGGGACAAGCTCGTTCGCCAGCTTGGCAAAGCCAATAAGGTCGTTCAACGAACCCTGTCACCCGGGGCCCGAATCATGGGCGCCCAGATCGCGGATTGGAACAGGAGCGGGAAAGAGGCAAATTCGAGCCAACCGTCCACCGGGCTGTTATACCAGTGAGCGCCTGAATTGACTCTCGGGATATTCATTGATGGCGGATGATGGCGGATTGTGATTCTATGTTCTCCCACCAGATGTGGGGGATGTCATGGGATCCGCACTCAAGATACGGGATGATTTGACGCCTTTGGAGCTTCGGCGCTGGGCTCGCGTGGAATCGTACGGTCGAGCGGCGGCGCGGGCCTATGGGATCGCGAATGCTTTGGAGGAGATGCCCCGGGCTGATGCCGCGCGGCTTGCGGGGATGGATCGCCAAACGCTTCGCGACGCGGTTGTTCGTTACAATGCAAAGGGATTGGAGGGGCTTCACGACCGTCCAAAGGGCTACTCGCCGCGGCGGCTGACGGCAGACGAGGAAGCGGCGCTGGCGGCGGTCATCATCGCCGGGCCGGAGCCTGAGCGCGACGGGGTTTGCGCCTGGACCCGGGCCGATCTGTGCCGCTGGCTGGAGGAGCGCTTCGCCAAGACCTACCACCCCTCGAGCATGACCCGGGTTCTACGGCGGATGGGATTTTCCCGCCAGAAGGCGCGCCCGAGCCACCCGCGAAGGGACGCCGAAGCGCAGGAGCGCTTCAAAAAAGGGGGCTTCGCGACATCCTGAAGGCGACCGCCGCGGCGCATCCCGACAAGCGCCTACAGCTGTGGTTTCAGGATGAAGCGCGCGTCGGCAACAAGGGCCGGGTGTGTCACCGGTGGTGGCGCAGGGGCGAGCGTGCCCCCGGGACGCGTCAAATCGGCTACCAGTGGGCCTACATCTTCTCCGCCGTGCGCCCGGACACCGGCGACGACGTCACCCTGGTGATGCCGAGCGTCAACGCCAAGGTCATGGACCTGTTTCTCGCACACTTCGCCGATACCCTGGACCAGGATGCGCACGCCGTCATGATGTGCGACGGCGCCGGTTGGCACGACGAGCGCGCCCTCACCGTCCCCGACAACGTCACCTTGGCGCTGTTGCCGCCTTACAGTCCCGAACTCAACCCCGTCGAGCGGGTTTGGCTCTACCTACGCGAACGCTTCCTATCGCTCCGCGTCCTCGACGACACCGAGGCCATCATCGACGCCTGTTGCCAAGCATGGATCGACCTCATCGCAGAACCGGATCGTATGCGAACCCTCTGCGCCTATCCATGGATCATGAAGGTGATTTCATAGGCTCACTGGTATTATACCAACGGCGCAAAATTCTGACTCGCAAGGGATTCCCTTTTTGGGCTGGATGTGATTCAAGGCTGGCGAAGGAGATTCGCCATGTCAGTATGCATTGCTCTTCGGGACGACTACGACAGCATTGAGCTCCGGTGTTTGGCCAAGCACAGTCGCGATCCCCGCCAAGTTCGCCGGCTTTTGGCCTTGGCGGCGGTTTACGACGGCATGAGCCGAGCGGAAGCCGCTAAGGTCGGCGGCATGGATCGCCAGACGCTGAGAGACTGGGCGCACCGCTTCAACGATGAAGGGGCAGACGGCTTGAAGAACCGTCCCGGTGCGGGCCGCCCCCGGCTCTTGACCGACGAGCAGATGGGCGAACTGTCGGTGATCGTCGAAACGGGCCCCGATCCAGAGATTGACGGTGTGGTTCGCTGGCGGCGGGTTGACCTGAAACGGGTGATCGAAGAACGCTTTGGCGTGATCTATAGCGAGCGGGCGATCTCCGACCTTCTCGTCGCGCTGTCCTTCTCCCACATCAGCGCCCGGCCGCAGCACCCCAAGCAGGACCAGCGGGTGATCGAGGCGTTCAAAAAAACTTCCCCCGCACGCTCGCTGCCCACCTAGCCGGTCTGCCCAAGACCAAGCGGGTCGAGATCTGGTTCCAAGACGAGGCCAGGCTGGGACAGAAGAACGGGCGTGTGCGCATTTGGGCGAAGAAGGGAACAAGGCCACGCCTGCCCGCCGATCAGCGCTACACGAACGCCTACCTCTTTGGCGCAATCTGTCCCATGGGAGCCAAGGGTGCCGCTCTCATGCTCCCCTTCGCCAACACAGCCGCCATGCAGATGCATCTCGACGAGATCAGCTGCAACGTCGCCGCCAAGGCCCATGGCGTCGTCCTGATGGACCGCGCCGGGTGGCACAGCACCGACCAGCTCAAGGTCCCCAAGAACCTCACCATCATCCTGCTGCCATCGCGCTCGCCCGAGCTGAACCCGGTCGAGAACATCTGGCAATACCTCCGCCAGAATTGGCTCTCTAACCGCGTCTTCGAAGATTACGACGCCATCATCGAGGCCGGTTGCCAAGCCTGGAACAAACTAATCGACCAGCCCGAGACGATCATGTCCATCGGAATGAGAGATTGGGCGATTTCAGGTCAATAATTAGTGCCGTTGGTATTATACCAGTGAGCGCCTGAATTGACTCTCGGGATATTCATTGATGGCGGATGATGGCGGATTGTGATTCTATGGTCTCCCACCAGATGTGGGGGATGTCATGGGATCAGCACTCAAGATACGGGATGATTTGACGCCTTTGGAGCTTCGGCGCTGGGCTCGCGTGGAATCGTACGGTCGAGCGGCGGCGCGGGCCTATGGGATCGCGAATGCTTTGGAGGAGATGCCCCGGGCTGATGCCGCGCGGCTTGCGGGGATGGATCGCCAAACGCTTCGCGACGCGGTTGTTCGTTACAATGCAAAGGGATTGGAGGGGCTTCACGACCGTCCAAAGGGCTACTCGCCGCGGCGGCTGACGGCAGACGAGGAAGCGGCGCTGGCGGCGGTCATCATCGCCGGGCCGGAGCCTGAGCGCGACGGGGTTTGCGCCTGGACCCGGGCCGATCTGTGCCGCTGGCTGGAGGAGCGCTTCGCCAAGACCTACCACCCCTCGAGCATGACCCGGGTTCTACGGCGGATGGGATTTTCCCGCCAGAAGGCGCGCCCGAGCCACCCGCGAAGGGACGCCGAAGCGCAGGAGCGCTTCAAAAAAGGGGGCTTCGCGACATCCTGAAGGCGACCGCCGCGGCGCATCCCGACAAGCGCCTACAGCTGTGGTTTCAGGATGAAGCGCGCGTCGGCAACAAGGGCCGGGTGTGTCACCGGTGGTGGCGCAGGGGCGAGCGTGCCCCCGGGACGCGTCAAATCGGCTACCAGTGGGCCTACATCTTCTCCGCCGTGCGCCCGGACACCGGCGACGACGTCACCCTGGTGATGCCGAGCGTCAACGCCAAGGTCATGGACCTGTTTCTCGCACACTTCGCCGATACCCTGGACCAGGATGCGCACGCCGTCATGATGTGCGACGGCGCCGGTTGGCACGACGAGCGCGCCCTCACCGTCCCCGACAACGTCACCTTGGCGCTGTTGCCGCCTTACAGTCCCGAACTCAACCCCGTCGAGCGGGTTTGGCTCTACCTACGCGAACGCTTCCTATCGCTCCGCGTCCTCGACGACACCGAGGCCATCATCGACGCCTGTTGCCAAGCATGGATCGACCTCATCGCAGAACCGGATCGTATGCGAACCCTCTGCGACTATCCATGGATCATGAAGGCGATTTCATAGGCTCACTGGTATTAGAGCTCTCGAAATCAATAATTGGTTTGATTCCGCAACAAAAGGCTTCGGTGCTGGCCGATGCAATCCAAAATGATTTGCTGAACATCATAGCCGCTGATACCGCCGAAAGTATCGATGTCTTGATATTTCCTCTGAAGAGGTCTCTCGAGGAATTGTCAGAGATTTCCCAAGGTCTATCAGAGCGCGCGAAGAAACGCCTGGTAAAGCAAGTCGGGATATTTGAGAGCTTGACAGTTGGTCCTAACAGTCTCCCACAGGTCAGAAAGGATGAATTGGCAGTTGTCGCCCAGGCCGAAGAGCTCCTAGTGTCCTGATCGATAAATTGATATGATTATGTCTCTATTTGTTTTTAGGAGGCGCGATTGATGGCGAGAGTGGCGGTGACGATCTCTTTGAGCGATGACGAGCGCGCCGAATTGGAGGCGCTGTCTCGTCGTCGCAAGACGTCGCAGGGGCTTGCGCGGCGGGCTCGGATCGTCTTGGCGGCGGCGGAAGGGTTGGAGAACAAGGAGATCGCCGTTCGTCTCGAGGCGAGCGCGGACACCGTGGGCAAGTGGCGTCGCCGCTATGCGGCGGAGGGCCTCGACGGTCTGTACGACGAACCCCGCCCCGGCGCGCCGCGTCAAATCGGCGATGACGCCATCGCGGAAGCGGTCCGGCTGACGCTGGAAGAGACGCCGCCGGACGCGACCCATTGGAGCCTTCGCTCGATGGCGCGGGCGAGCGGCCACGCGCCCTCGACCATTCATCGCATCTGGCGGGCCTTCGGCTTGCAGCCGCATCGCTCGGAGACCTTCAAGCTGTCGAGCGATCCCTTCTTCGTGGAGAAGGTCCGCGACATCGTCGGTCTGTATTTGGCGCCGCCGGATCGTGCCCTGGTTCTCTGTGTCGACGAAAAGAGCCAGATCCAGGCCTTGGACCGTTCCCAGCCCCTCTTGCCGATGCGCCCCGGGCAGGCGGAGCGGCGCAGCCACGACTACAAGCGCCACGGCACGACCTCTCTCTTCGCGGCCCTCGACATCGCCACGGGAGAGATCATCGGCAAATGTTTCCCGCGCCATCGGGCCCGAGAGTTCCGCAAATTCCTCGACCTCGTCGAGGCGAACGTCCCTGCTGATCTCGACATCCACATCGTCATGGACAACTACGGGACCCACAAGACCAAGGCGATCCGCGACTGGTTCGCCAAACGGCCGCGCTGGCAGGCCCATTTCACACCCACCAGCGCCTCCTGGCTCAACCAGGTCGAGCGCTGGTTCGGGCTGCTGACCGACAAACAGATCAGGCGCGGCGTCCATCGCTCCACCAAGGAGCTGGAGCGCACCATCCTCGACTACATCGACACGACAAACCAGAACCCCAAACCCTTCAAATGGACCAAATCCGCCGATGACATCCTCGCCGCCATCCAGCGGTTCTGCCTCCGAACAATCGAAACCGCTGAACAGCAGGCGAAAATCATGCGAACTTCGGAATCGGGACACTAGCAGTCAACACACGGCTGTCAAAATATTTGACCAGCAGGATAAACTTTTTGGTCGAGGGCGCGAACACCGACATCGTCGAAGCGAGATCGCAAGCGTCGGCGGTCCAGGATCTCAATACGAACGTTCTGATCGGCGTCGTCATTTTGAGCCTCGTGAGTTCCGTCCTGATCGTGTGGCTCTATGTTGGGCGCAACTTGATCGCGCGTCTGACTGCGCTCAGCGACAGCATGCTGGCGATTGCCGGGGGCAACCTGAGAGCGTCCCTGCCCGCGCCCGGTGGCGGCGACGAGATCGGCCGCATGGCGGAGGCGCTAGTCGTCTTCCGCGATACCGCGATCGAGGTCGAAGAGACCAATTTGCGCGAGATCGAGACGGCGCGTCGGAGGCTGATCGACGCGATCGAGAATTCGTCGGAGGGCTTCGCCTTCTACGACCCCGACGACCGGCTCGTCCTCTGCAACACCCGGTACAAGGCCCTGCTCTACTCGGGCCTGGACGTCAGCATAGAGCCGGGCATGACCTTCGAGGCGATCATTCGGTGCGCGGCCGAGAACGGCTACATCCTCGATGCGGAGGGCCGCGTCGACGAATGGGTGGCGCAGCGCCTGGCGGTTCACCGAAATCCGGGCGACTCGAGGATCCAGCAACGCGCCGACGGCCGCTGGATTATGATCAGCGAGCGGACGACCGGGGATGGCGGCACGGTCGCGATTTATTCGGACATCACGGAATTGAAGCAACGGGAAGAGGAACTCAGCAAGAAGTCGAACGCTCTCGAACAGTTGTCCAATCAGCTGGCGAAATACCTTTCGCCGCAGGTCTACGACTCGATCTTCTCGGGCAAGCAGGAGGTCAAGCTCGTCAGCCAACGCAAGAGGTTGACTGTGTTCTTCTCGGACATCGCGGGGTTCACGGAAACGACCGAACGGCTCGAGTCCGAGGATCTGACCCAGCTGCTCAATCACTATCTGACCGAAATGTCGCAGATCGCGCTCGCCCACGGCGCGACGATCGACAAATACGTCGGCGACGCGATCGTCATCTTCTTCGGCGATCCCGAGACCCGCGGCGTCAAGGAAGACGCGCTCGCCTGCGTCGAGATGGCCCTCGCCATGCGCAAGCGAATGCTGGAACTGGAGGGCATCTGGCGCGATTCCGGCCTGGACAAACCACTGAAGGTCCGCATCGGCATCAACACTGGTTTCTGCACGGTCGGCAACTTCGGCAGCGAGGACCGCATGGACTACACCATCATCGGTGGCGGCGTGAACCTCGCTTCGCGGCTTGAAACGGCGGCCACGCCGGGGGAAATCCTGATTTCCTACGAGACCCGTGCCCACGTCAAAGACAAAATCCAGTGCGAGGATCATGGCGAAGTCAACGTCAAGGGCATCGCCTATCCCGTCGCCACCTATCAAGTCGTCGATAGCCATGAACATCTCGGCGAGCGACGTCAACTGATCCACGAAGACCAACCCAATCTCAAACTCGACCTTGATCTGGACGCCATGTCTGTAGACGAAGTGAGCCGGGCGGCGGCTGTCCTGCAACAGGCGTTGGATCGACTCGCCTCGGCGACACAACATAATCGGACCGAACACTCGTTGCCGGAGGACACTGATCCCGCGAAATTGGCAGGTACCGGAAGGCGCTAGTGGATAGAATCTAACGCTTGGTACCCTTTGAAAGGGGCAATATCCCAGGCAGTCCATAGGTTATTGAAGGACTTATTCGTTAGGCGGATACCACTAGGTGAGTCGGACCCGATTTCCTTGGACACAGAATTGGCTTAATCGAAGTGTCCAAGGAGGACCGGAACATGACCGACAATTTTGAGAACAAAGTTGCTGTTGATGGGCCTGTGGTAAACGAGGGCGAGCTTGGCTCGTCCACGTTTTCCCCGGGCCAGGTTTCGCCGGCAGGCCCGCTGGGACTTGGCCAGCGGTGGACGGTGACGCGCAAGCGTGAGGTTGCCCTGCGGCTTTTGCGTGGCGAGCCGGTGGAACTTTTGTCGCGGCAGTTGGGCGTGGAGATTTTCCGGCTCGAGCAGTGGCGTGAGAAGGCGATCGCCGGGATCGATGCCTCGCTCAAGGAACGCAAGGGCGATCCGGTGAAGGCGGAACTGGACATCGCCATGAAGCGGATCGGGGAGTTGATCATGCAGGTGGAACTGCTGGAGGCCAAGACGGAGACGTCCGGCCCTTTGGGGCGGCGGAGGTCGCGGCGATGAGTGCCGCCACCTCTCCCGGCACGGGTTTGGCCTACGGCCTCCAGCGGGTCTGTGCGGCCTGGGGTTTTGCCCGTTCCTCGTTCTACGCCATGAAATCCCGGCAGCAGGCCACCGCTGAGCGCCCACCAGCAAAGCGCCGGGGACCGAAGCCCTCGATCTCGGACGAGGCTCTGCTGGTGGCCATCGAGGCCGACCTGGAGGCATCCCCCTGGGAGGGCGAGGGACACCGCAAGGTCTGGGCTCGGCTTCGGGTCTGTCGTGGCATCCGTGTTTCCCGCAAGCGGGGGCTCCGGGTGATGCGCGAGAACAACCTGCTCTCGCCCCATCGCTGCCGCCGCCGTGGCGGAAATCCCCATGTCGGTGAGATCATCACCCATGCCCCCAACCTCATGTGGGGCACGGACGGCGTTCGGGTGTTCACGGTGGACGACGGCTGGGGCTGGATATTCACCGCCATCGAGCATTGGAACGCCGAGTGCGTCGGCTGGCATGTGTGCAAGCGAGGCGACCGCTTCGCCGCCCTTCAGCCGATCTCCATGGGGCTTGCGAGGCTGTATGCCTCGACCTCCGCCGGTGCGGCGCGGGGGCTGGCCTTGCGGATGGATCACGGCTCCCAGTATCTGTCGGACCACTTCACCAACCAGATCAAGTTCTGGGGCATCCAGCCGTCCTACGCCTTCGTCGAACAGCCCCAGACCAACGGCGTCGCCGAGAGGTTCAATCGCACGCTCAAGGAACAGATCATCCATGGCCGCATCTACCGCAACATCGCGGAGCTGCGGAACGCCGTCCGCGGGTTCGTCGAACAGTACAATGCCCAGTGGATCGTGGAGAAGAACGGCTACCTGAGCCCCGCTCAAGCTCGTCAGGCGTGGCACACCGCGATGTCACTCAGGCCCGCCGCATGAGACAAACTTGTGTCCAAGGAACCGGGTGCGATACAGTCCGGTAATCTGATTCGCATCCAACCACAGTACCAAACTACTGTTCGCCGTTACGTCGCCAACGCCACCCGGACCATCCCCGATTCCACTAACATCCGTTTTGCCGCAACCCAAAGCCATCGTTTCGGCTGTTTCAAGCGCCGCTTCCGCTTCTTCAGACGCTGCTTCTGCTTCTTCTGCGGAACCAGGCTCACTTTGAACTTCCCACGGTTCCGGCTCGCTATGGTAGGCGCCCTTGTGCCAGGGGCGATGTCCCTATCTCTGTTGAAATTCGTGGGGCAGGCGTCGCTGGTTGATGATGCTATGCTGCCTTCATGATGGTTTCAATGGCACTGTCGGCCTGAGCCTTTCTCAAGTGTTCCTGGAGAGCATTTCGGAGGATGGGCAGCTGACGATAGGCCTTGAGGCGACGGAAGGTTTTCTGGGCCTCCAGCAGGCCGGCGGCGGTCCATCTGAGCGCCATCTCGGCGTGTCTCCAGCGTTTGACGTTGCGGGTGACCTGGCGCACCGTGCCGAGCGCGTTCTCGACGATGTTGGTGCAGGCGAGCGAGCGCCGGAGTTCGTGCGGCAGGCCGAGGCGGATGACGGTGAGGATCTCGTCCAGCCCCTCCAGGATGCTGCCCGAGACGCCCGGTTCCTCATGCTCCAGACGCCGGGCCAGGTTGCGCAGCAGCCGTTCGGCCTTGTCTGCGTCGTCCTGGTCCCAGGCCTGACGGAGCGCCTTCTTGACGCTCGCATGCAAATGCAGGGGCAGGCGCTCGATGATGTTACGGCCCTTGTGGACCTGGCAGCGCTGGATGGCGGCGGCCACACCGAAGGTGTTGCGGATCGCTTTGCTGAGCGCCTTCGCGCCATCGACGATGAACAGCCGGGGCAGCGTCGGATCGAGCCCCCTGGCGAGGAGATTGTCGAGCAAGGCCTGGACGACGACAGTGTTCTCCGTCGCCCCCTCGACCACGGCCAGGACATGCTTGTCGCCGTTGCCATCGACGCCGATCGCCGCCACCAAGACATGGTCGCCGACATGCAGACCGTCGATCTGGATGACCAGCAGGTCGAGCTCCGAGAGGTCCGAGGCGAGCCAGGCCTTCATCTTCTTGCGCGACAGCGCCACAAAGCGCCGGGAAACGGCCGACTTCGAGGTGCCGTCGCCACGCGCTTTCGCCAGGTCGCCCTCGGGCAGACGGACCGCGCGGTGGTACTTGCGGGTCGACACGTTCAGGACCATCAGGTTGAGCGCCCACTCGAGCAACAGGTTGCCGTCGCGCAGCACCTGCCAGCTCTCCAAACCCACCTCCTTGCCAGCATGGTCGCGAACCCGTGGCCGCTGCACTTTCACGCGGCCGCCGTGGTAGCCGATCTCGCTCTGCGTATGGCCCCAGCGATAACCCCGACGGTTCCCATGGCGACGATGTCGGGCCCCGCACACGGTCGTGGCGTCCTCCTCCATCATCTCGGCCAAGGCCTCGACCCCGGCCAGGAGACAGAACCGATCCACGCTGAGACGGACTGCGTCCATCGCGTCTGCCAGCGGCGGCATAGGAAACGAGGTGGCAAGGGCTTTCGGGCTACTGGAACTACGGATATTCTTTCCCATGGTGTCGTTCTCCCTCTTGGGTTTGCAGCACCCGGAGCCTAACGGCTCCAGGAGAGCGACACCTACCTCAACTTTTCAACATCGACCGGGACATCTCCTGTGCCAGGCGGCCGATCCCGTACTCCATCCGGTCAGAGCCAGAGCCATCCCGATAAGAGCCAGGCACAAACCGATCGGGTTCTTGGGAGCCGTTCGACGAGCCGCTAGCCCCACACTTGCTACCGCCGACATCATCAGAAATTTCACGTGTTTCATGTGCTCCTCCCGTGTTTACCGTCGTCCATTCACGTGGCCCGAAACGCTCAAACGGCCGTAGAACCCAACGACGGGGTCGGCAATCTCTCCACCTCTGCTGTCGGCGCGGCCCGAGCCGCCCGCGAACGCGTTCACGTCACTCAAGATCCCTTGCGTCGCACTAGGATGGGAAGTCGGGTGCCACTGACCTCATGACCTGCCGCCAACGAAAGCGGGGCGGAGCGGCGCGAACCGCTCCAAACCCCAATTCATCGACGTTACCAATATTGTCCCAATGCCATGCGAACCGTGGCAACCCCGCCTGGCCTTTGTGGCAGGGTTGCCAAATTCAACCGCTTAGTCGAGGCCAGCCTGGGCTTCGTGCCACATCTCGATCAGCTTGGCGTCCTTTTCCGGTGGAACCTCGTCGAAGAACACGCCGCGCGACAATAGCCCGACCGGGTCGTCGAGGCCGTTCGCGCGGGCCTCGTCCGGGTCGATCAGTGCGGTCGTCTTGACGTTGGCGTGCCCGTACTTGTACTCGTCGAACAACGACTTGCCGCCGACCGGGTCGAGCATGGCATTGATGTATGCGTAGGCTTGATCCTCCGAACCCGCACCGTTGGCGCTGACGCAGAGTCCGCACATCCACGGCATCACGGGATCGACAACCACGATGGGGATGCCTTCCTCTTTCATCCTTTTTGAGGCGCTGCCGTAGACGTAGGAGATGCCGACCTCGCCGGCGACCCAAGCCTGCTCGAGCTGGGTGCTGTCGGTCCAAACGAACCGTGCGTTCTCGAGCATCTTGGTGAAGATGCCAGGTGCCGTCGCCATTTCCGCGTCGGTCGGGTCCAGTGGATTCGCCCAGCCGCCGATGACCCCGGCGACCAGCGTATTGACGCCGACCTGCGAGGTGAGAGCAGTCTTGCCCTTGAAGCGCGGGTCGACAAAGATATCGAAGGTCGGCTTGTCGACATCGATGACGTCGGGATTGTAGGCGACCGTCGAATATCCCCAGTCCCAAGGAACGAACCAGTACTGACCGTCGATCTTGACGCCCTTCACATCCAGCAGATAACCCATTGATATCCACTGAGTTTCGGCCACCATAGGAGAATGCAGATGGTTACCTTGGGGGACTCGAAATCTGTTGTCCTTACGGACGTGGGAGTTCGAGTCGCCCTGGGGGCACCATTCTTTTCCGTGATTTGACGAAGTGCTCAAGATTTGCGGCGCGCGTCGCTATGATGATCGCATGATACCGGTTAGCGCGGCGATCGCCCTGTCCGAAGACGAGATCGAGGAGCACTTCATCCGCTCGCCCGGTCCCGGCGGCCAGCATGTCAACAAGGTCGAGACCGCCGTTCAGCTGCGCTTCAACGCGGCCGACAGCCCAGCCTTGTCCGCGGCGGTCTACGGCCGATTGAGGTCCCTGGCCGGCAAACGCATGACGCGCGATGGCGTCGTTGTCATCACGGCCAGACGGTTCCGCAGCCAGGACCGAAACCGCCAGGACTCCTTGGCCAGGCTGGTCGGTTTGATCCGCCAAGCCGCCACCCCGATCAAGCATCGCCGGCCGACCAAGCCGACCCGCGGGTCCAAACAAAGACGCCTGGACACCAAGCAGCGCCGCAGCACGATAAAGAAGAGCCGCAGCACGGTTGGCGACCTCGACTGATAGCCTGTGCCGGTTGCCCTTGCGGGCCATCATTCCTGAAGTTCGTCGCTCAGACGGGCGCGGTCATCGCGGCGAGGGCCGGCCGGCGGGACGCGTCATCGAGCCACGGCCGGGCGCGTTCCAGCACGCGGGCGACGCGGAACGTCATGGCGTCGTCGTAGGGTCGGCCGACGATCTGGATGTCGGTCGGCAGGCCCGCGTCAGTCATGCCCGACGGCACCGCGAGCACCGGGCAGCGGCTGAACATGTTGAACAGCACGGTCATCGCCATGTCGGTGTCGGTCAGCGCCCGGCCGTCGATCACGATCGTGTCCTTCTGCCAGTTCGCGGCGGGAATCTCGGGGCACGACACGGTCGGGCAGATGAAGGCGTCGAAGTCGCGCAGGATCGGCCCCAGTCGGTCGTGCCAGAACGCGCCGGCGAGCGTGAGCGAACGCCGGTAGTCGTCGGCGCTGAAGCCGCGCGCGGTCTCGGCGAGTTGCGGCACGTAGTCGCTGACGATGTCGCCGTGGTCCGCGACGGCGCCGGCGATGACGTCGGCGAAGAGGAACTCCGGGGCGCCGTGGGCGAGCCGGATCACCTCGCCGGCGCCTTCGAGCGCGACCTCGACGACCTCGGCGCCGGCGGCGGCGAGCGCAGCCAGCGCGGCGGCGGTCTCGCGCCGGACGTCGTCGACCACCGCGTAGTGGCCGAGGTCGGTCGAGAAGGCGATGCGCAGACCGGCGACGCCCGGCGGGGTGTCCGGGATGGTCAGCCGGCGGGTCAGCGCCGCGTGGTCGAGCGGGTCGGGCCCCGACATGACGTTCGCCATCAATGCCGCGTCGGCCACCGAGCGCGTCATCGGCCCGACCTGCAGATAGGTGTCGAACGAGGAGGCGGCCGGCAGCGGGAGGCGGCCGTAGGGCGGCTTGTAGCCGACGATGCCGCACTGGCTCGCCGGCTGGCGGATCGAGCCGGTGCTGTCGCCGCCGGTCGCGATGGTCGCGGCGCCGGCGGCGAGCGCGGCGGCCGAGCCGCCCGACGAGCCGCCCGGCGTGACGTCGAGCCGCCACGGGTTGCGCGTCACGCCCCACAGGCGCGAGTGGGTGGTGAACAGCCAGCCGAACTCGGGCATCGTCGTGCGCGCGAACAAGTTGGCGCCGGCGCGCAAGAGCCGCGCGATCGAAACATCGGTGGCGTTCGCGATGCTGTCCTTGTCGATCAACGAGCCGCCGGTCGCGCGCCGGCCGCGGATCGCGGCGCCTTCCTTGACCGCGAGCGGCAGGCCCTCGAGCCGGCGTGGCCGGCCGTCGGTCCGCGTGTATTTCGCCTCGGCCTTCCTGGCGCGCGCAATCGCCTCGTCGAAGTAGCGGTCGGCGAAGGGATTGACGGTGTCGGCGATCGCCTCGGCGCGGGCGATCACCGCCGCGCTCAGTTCGACCGGCGAGAGCGAGCGGTCGCGAAATCGCGCCAGCGCCTCGGTCGCCGGCATATAGCAGAGATCGTCGTCGAGCATCCTGGGCCTCGCGTTGCGAATGGTGAGAATTCCAGCTCCGGAAAAATCATAGCGCAATCGCGCGCCGCGCGCGTGGCGCCGCTTGACCCACCTGCGCAGCGCACTTAGCATGCGTCCCGGTGGTCCTCCGCGAGGAGGCGAAGAGGGAACGCGGTGCGCGCCCATTTGGGCGCAATTCCGCGGCTGTTCCCGCAACTGTGAGCGACGAGTTTCCGGCCGACGCGCGCCACTGGGAAAACCGGGAAGGCCAGGCCGGCGACAGCGACCCGCGAGCCAGGAGACCTGCCACCGAATGCACCGCCGAGACGGCGCCCGCGGCCTCACGCGGCGCCCGTCTGGGGGAAGGCGGCGCGCCTGAGATGTATGCAACGGAGGATTGCCCGATGTCCGATCGCACCGAGACCCCCACGGCGGAAACCGCCGGCCTGACCAGCCGCCTGGCCGCGCCGATCTTCGCCATCCTGCTCGGCGCCTTCATGCTCTACGGCGTCGGTGTCGCGCCCCTCGATGCGGCACACAACGCGGCGCATGATTCGCGGCACAGCTTCGCGTTTCCCTGCCACTAAAGCATGATCCGAACGATTGGAATCGATCGGATTATGCCAGCCTGCGACCGCAGGCCGCCGACCGTTCGGCGGAAGCTTGCGCGGCGCTTGAGCGCAGGTCAGATTTACGCGAGTCAAAGATGACCGCACAAAGCACTAGGTTCTTCGTGACATGCTGAGACGGATCCTGGCGACGGCGGTCATCGCCGGCTTTGTCGCGGGCATCGCCATCTCGCTCGTCCAGTCGGTCTGGGTCGCGCCGCTGGTCCTGCACGCCGAGACCTACGAGGTCGCCGCGGCGATGGGCGAGGCCGCGTCGGCGCAGCAACCCTGGGCGCCCGAGGACGGCGTCGAGAGGACGATGTATTCGGCACTCGCCAACGTGGTGGCCGGCGTCGCCTTCGGCCTCGTGTTGGTCGGCGCGATCTCGCTCTCGGGCCGCGAGGTCGACTGGCGGCGTGGATTGCTGTGGGGCCTCGGCGGTTTCGTGGCGTTCGCGCTCGCGCCGGCGATCGGCTTGCTGCCCGACCCACCCGGCGTCGACGCCGGGCCGCTCTTGGGCCGTCAGATCTGGTGGCTCGGCACCGTCGCGGCGAGCGCGGCGGGCCTCGCGGCTCTCGTCTTCGCGCGGCGTCCGGCGCTGAAGCTCGGCGGGGTGGCGCTGTTGATCCTGCCGCACGCCATCGGCGCGCCGCACGTCGACGTCTACGGCGGCGCGACGCCGGCCGATGTCATCGACGACTTCATCGTCGCGTCGTTGGTCACGACGGGCCTATTCTGGCTCACCCTCGGCGGCTTCACCGGGCTTCTGTACCGCCGTTTCGCTTAACAGCCCGTTGACGAATTCTTCCCTGGACGAAGTCGGCATGGTCTGATTCTCTGGTGTCCTGGCCTGAAGGGGGGTTCGCTGATGGCGATGGGACAGCAGAAGGATCGTCAGGGGGACTTGATGGTGAGCTGGTCGGAGATGCCGCGCTCGCCAGGTCATGTATTTTACGACCGCCTGCAGTTGGTACTGATCGAGGGCGGCTTCGACGGCTTCGCCGAGGCGGTCTGCCAGCCCTATTACGCGGCCAGGATGGGGGCGCCTTCGGTGCCACCCGGGCGCTACTTCCGTATGCACCTGGTGGGCTACTTCGAGGGTATCGACTCTGAGCGTGGGCTGGAGTGGCGGTGCTCGGATTCCCTGTCGCTACGGGAGTTCCTGCTGTTGGAGAGGCGGGAACGGGTGCCGGACCATTCCTGGCTGTCACGGACCCGCGCGCGCCTGCCCCATGAAGTCCACACGGCGGTGTTTGACTGGGTCCTGGCGCTGATCGCCGAGGCGGGTCTGGTGAAGGGCGAGCGCATCGGGGTGGATGCCTCGACCATGGAGGCCAACGCGGCGCTGCGCAACATCGTGCGGAGGGACACGGGCGAGGGTTACCGGGGGATGCTGGAGCGCTTGGCCCAGGAGAGCGGTATCGAGACACCCACGGCTGAGGACCTGGCGCGTCTGGACCGCAAGCGCAAGGGCAAGAAGCTCTCGAACCAGGACTGGGTTTCCAGGAGCGACCCCGAGGCCAAGATCGCCAAGATGAAGGACGGCACCACGCACCTGGCCTACAAGCCCGAGCACGCGGTGGATCTGGACACCGGCGCGGTGGTGGCGGCGGAGCTGCACCCGGCCGACGAGGGCGATACGACAACGCTTCCCAAGACCCTGGCGGCGGCCGAGGCAAACCTCGAGGCGGTGGATGTGGCGCCGACGGCCGAAGATCCGGCCGAATGTGTGACCGATAAGGGCTACCACTCACGGTTGGTCTTGAAGGCGCTCGACGACGGCCCCTGGAAGAGCCGGATCTCCGAGCCCAAGCAGAAGGGTTTTGCGCGCTGGCACGGAGATGATGCGGCTCGCCGGGCGGTCACCAACAACCGGACCCGGCTGTTATCGGGGGTGGCCAGGGAAGCCTTCAAGCTGCGCGCCGAGATCGTCGAGCGCTCCTTTGCCCACAACCTCGATCGCGGCGGCATGCGCCGGACCTGGCTTCGGGGCCGCGAGAACGTGCACAAGCGATACCTGCTTCACGTCGCCGGCCACAACCTATCGTTGCTGATGCGCCAACTCATCGGCGCCGGCACCCCGAAGGAGGCCGTGGCGGGCGGAATTGGCGCCTTGTTCGTGCTTGTTACGCCCGCTGGAGCCGTCCTGGTCGTTCAGATCGTCCTCATCGTCTCGGAGGATGGCGAAACCGCCTTCGCCGCGATATGCTTCGCCGTGGCGTGAAACCCGGTCAATGACGCCTTTTTCAACGGGCTGCTAAGGGCGGCCATCATGCCGACGGTTCGCGGCGCTATTCGTTTGAATCCGAAGCTTGGAACGGTCTTGTGGCGTGTCCTGATAGCCTTGTGCCTGTCGGCGACGACAGCCATCGACGGTGTGGCGCAGGACAACGACTACGCGCCGAAGGGCACGACGCCGGTGTCCGAAATGTCGACCGACGATTGGATCGACCCCGACGAGCTCGAACGCACCTGGAACGCGGCGAAGGTCCGCATTCCGCTCGCCACGGGCGTGGTTAAGACGATCATGGCCGAGCTGACGACCGTGCCCAATGAGCGGTTCCCGCTGGTCGTCTACATGCACGGCTGCAACGGGTTCTGGGCCGGCACCGATCGGCGCATCGATTTTCTCGCGCGCGTCGGCTACGCGGCGATCGCGCCGAACAGCTTCGCGCGACGGAAGGTGCCGATGAATTGCGATCCCCGCGCACGGCGCGGCGGGTTCTATCGTGGCACGCTCAAGATGCGCCAATTCGAAGCGGCTTACGCCATCGAACGGGCGCGGGCGCTGCCCTGGGTCGATCCCGACAACGTCTTCCTGATGGGGCTGAGCCAGGGCGGCATCACCACGGCGACGCTCGAGGAAGCCGGCCGGCCGGTCAACGCGCGCATCATCGAGGGTTGGGGCTGCCACGCCGGCTGGTTCGAATACAAGGGGCTAAACGCGGCGCCGGGACAGCCCGTGCTGGCGCTGGTCGCGGCCAACGACCCCTGGTTCCGCGCCGACTACCTGCAAGGCGACTGTGGCGCCTTCATGGACGACGCCGATGCGAGCGGCAGCCGGTCGGTGGTCTTCGATTCGGGCCCACTGCAGTACAAGCATGCGCTGCTCGAATCCGCTGAGGTCCAGGCGATCGTCCGGGACTTCCTCGAGCGGCACCGGAACTAGGCGGGCCTTTTAGCCGTCCTCGCCGCTGACGCCGGCCACGTCGGGGCGCAACGACAGCACTGAATCGAGTTTTCGATGCAGCGCCATGTTGCAGTTCCACGCCACCAACCGAATCGGCTGTCCGTTATGTAGGGCTCGAGAGAAGCTTCAGGCCAACAAACGCAAAGAATGCGCCGAGGGTGCTTTGAATCCAGCGGCGCGCCTTGCCGTAGAGTCGCACCATCGGCGTGGTCGAGAAGGCTATTGCATAGACGCAGTGAATGACGACCGAAAGGACGGTCGTGCCGACGACGATCGAAACGGCGACCCAAATAGGCCCACCTGCCTGAAGGCCCAGCGAGATGATCGCGATCCAGGCCAGCGCCGCCTTCGGATTGGACATCTGGATCATCAAACCGCGAAGATAATAGTCGCGTGGACTCAGGCCCTCGCCGCCCAACGTTCTGGCCTCGATGCCATGCCGCGAAGCCGCGGCTCGGAACGACTTGTAGGCGAGCCACAAGAGATAGAGACCGCCCGCGATCTTGATGGCAGTCAGCGCAACCGCATAGGACGCAAGCAGCGCGGACAAACCCGTGGCGGTCAGCATTGCCCAACAGAACGAACCGCTGGCGACACCGAGGGAAAGTGCAATCCCCGACGACCTGCCGATGTTCATTGATGTTGCCATGATCGCGAGTATGTTCGGCCCAGGGCTCATGATCGATAGCAGAAAGGCTGTATAGGCGAGGATGATACCCGGCAGGTAGACGGAAATCTGGTCCATTGGCGTTGCCTCTCTCCAAAATGCCCGGTTGGGAGCTTACCAAGTTGACGGGCTCTCATAATTTGGTAATCATCAAACGATGAAAGATGGCCCCGACATCTCCGTCACTGCTGCGTTAATCGGCGACCCGGCGCGCGCAAATATGATCATGGCAATGATGTCTGGCCTGTCCCACACCGCAGCGGAACTGGCGCGTCAAGCAGGTGTCACACCTTCCACCGCGAGCGGTGTATCGCACCCGGTTCCTTGGACACAAGTTTGTCTCATGCGGCGGGCCTGAGTGACATCGCGGTGTGCCACGCCTGACGAGCTTGAGCGGGGCTCAGGTAGCCGTTCTTCTCCACGATCCACTGGGCATTGTACTGTTCGACGAACCCGCGGACGGCGTTCCGCAGCTCCGCGATGTTGCGGTAGATGCGGCCATGGATGATCTGTTCCTTGAGCGTGCGATTGAACCTCTCGGCGACGCCGTTGGTCTGGGGCTGTTCGACGAAGGCGTAGGACGGCTGGATGCCCCAGAACTTGATCTGGTTGGTGAAGTGGTCCGACAGATACTGGGAGCCGTGATCCATCCGCAAGGCCAGCCCCCGCGCCGCACCGGCGGAGGTCGAGGCATACAGCCTCGCAAGCCCCATGGAGATCGGCTGAAGGGCGGCGAAGCGGTCGCCTCGCTTGCACACATGCCAGCCGACGCACTCGGCGTTCCAATGCTCGATGGCGGTGAATATCCAGCCCCAGCCGTCGTCCACCGTGAACACCCGAACGCCGTCCGTGCCCCACATGAGGTTGGGGGCATGGGTGATGATCTCACCGACATGGGGATTTCCGCCACGGCGGCGGCAGCGATGGGGCGAGAGCAGGTTGTTCTCGCGCATCACCCGGAGCCCCCGCTTGCGGGAAACACGGATGCCACGACAGACCCGAAGCCGAGCCCAGACCTTGCGGTGTCCCTCGCCCTCCCAGGGGGATGCCTCCAGGTCGGCCTCGATGGCCACCAGCAGAGCCTCGTCCGAGATCGAGGGCTTCGGTCCCCGGCGCTTTGCTGGTGGGCGCTCAGCGGTGGCCTGCTGCCGGGATTTCATGGCGTAGAACGAGGAACGGGCAAAACCCCAGGCCGCACAGACCCGCTGGAGGCCGTAGGCCAAACCCGTGCCGGGAGAGGTGGCGGCACTCATCGCCGCGACCTCCGCCGCCCCAAAGGGCCGGACGTCTCCGTCTTGGCCTCCAGCAGTTCCACCTGCATGATCAACTCCCCGATCCGCTTCATGGCGATGTCCAGTTCCGCCTTCACCGGATCGCCCTTGCGTTCCTTGAGCGAGGCATCGATCCCGGCGATCGCCTTCTCACGCCACTGCTCGAGCCGGAAAATCTCCACGCCCAACTGCCGCGACAAAAGTTCCACCGGCTCGCCACGCAAAAGCCGCAGGGCAACCTCACGCTTGCGCGTCACCGTCCACCGCTGGCCAAGTCCCAGCGGGCCTGCCGGCGAAACCTGGCCCGGGGAAAACGTGGACGAGCCAAGCTCGCCCTCGTTTACCACAGGCCCATCAACAGCAACTTTGTTCTCAAAATTGTCGGTCATGTTCCGGTCCTCCTTGGACACTTCGATTAAGCCAATTCTGTGTCCAAGGAAATCGGGTCCGACTCATCCACCGCGAGCGGGCACCTGGCAAAGCTCGAAACATGCGGGCTGATTGCCCGCGAGAAACAAGGCCGCCATCATTACTTCCGTATCGCCGACTCTGATGTGGCGCATGCCGTGGAAGCCCTGGTTACCATTGCCGCTAGGGTTGGGCATTTACGGTCCCGGCCGGGTCCAAGGGACGAGGCAATGCGACATGCCCGCTCCTGCTATGATCATCTGGCCGGGCATCTCGCGGTTGATATGTTCCAGCACTGGGTTTCAAGCCGTGCGATCACCTGGCGCGATGAGGTTGTCCATTTCACTCGCAAGGGGCGCCGCTTCCTCACTGATCGCGGCATCGACGTCGCGGCACTGGAACGCAAGAAACGCCCGCTCTGCCGCACATGCATTGACTGGAGCGAGCGTCGAAATCACCTCGGCGGCAGCATCGGTGCGGCGGTCCTTTCGAATATTCTGGAAAGCGGCTGGGCGGTTCGGGAAGCGGGCTCTCGCACAGTCCAGTTTAGCGCGCGAGGCGAGAAGAGTTTTGTTGCCCGGTATTCAGCCTAGCACATCGTTCGGGACAGTCTGAGGTGGTCCCAGAAAATCGGACAGGGAGCTAACAGCCCGTTGACGAAGTCGGCACTGGACGCAAGCGGCCTGGTCTGATTCTTTGATGTTCTGATTTGACCGGAGGATTCGCCGATGGCGATGGGACAGCAGAAGGATCGTCAGGGGGACTTGATGGTGGGCTGGGCGGAGATGCCGCGCTCGCCGGGTCATGTGTTTTACGACCGCCTGCAGTCGGTGCTGATCGAGGGCGGCTTCGACGCCTTTGCCGAGGCGAGCTGCCGGCCCTATTACGCGGCCAGGATGGGCGCGCCCTCGGTGCCGCCCGGGCGCTATTTCCGCATGCACCTGGTGGGCTACTTCGAGGGCATCGACTCAGAGCGCGGTCTGGAGTGGCGTTGCTCGGATTCCCTGTCGCTGCGGGAGTTCCTGCGACTGGGGAGCCGTGAGCGGGTGCCGGACCATTCCTGGCTGTCGAAGACCCGCGCGCGCCTGCCCCATGAAGTCCACGCGGCGGTCTTCGACTGGGTTCTGGCCTTGATCGGCGAGGCGGGTCTGGTGAAGGGCGAGCGCATCGGGGTGGATGCCTCGACCATGGAGGCCAACGCGGCGCTGCGCAACATCGTGCGGCGCGACACGGGTGAAGGCTACCGGGAGATGCTGGAGCACCTGGCCCGGGAGAGCGGCATCGAGACGCCCACGGCCGAGGACCTGGCGCGTCTGGACCGCAAGCGCAAGGGCAAGAAGCTTTCCAACGAGGACTGGGTTTCGAAGAGCGACCCCGAGGCCAAGATCGCCAAGATGAAGGACGGCACGACGCATCTGGCCTACAAGCCCGAGCACGCGGTGGATCTGGACACCGGCGCGGTGGTGGCCGCCGAGCTGCACCCGGCCGACGAGGGCGACACGACGACGCTTCCCAAAACGTTGGAGACGGCCAAGGAGAACCTTGCGAGCGTTGACGCGGCGCCGACGGCAGAGGACCCGGCCGAATGTGTGACCGACAAAGGCTATCACTCACGGGCGGTCTTGAAGGCCTTGGACAACGGCCCGTGGAAGACCCGGATCGCCGAGCCCAAGCAGAAGGGCTTCGCGCGCTGGCGCGGCGACGAGGCGGCGCGGCGCGCGGTCACCAACAACCGGACCCGGCTGTTATCGGGGGTGGCCAAGCAAGCCTTCAAGCTGCGCGCCGAGATCGTCGAGCGCTCCTTCGCCCACAACCTCGATCGCGGCGGCATGCGCCGGACCTGGCTTCGGGGCCGCGAGAACGTGCACAAGCGATACCTGCTCCACGTCGCCGGCCACAACCTATCGTTGCTGATGCGCCAACTCATCGGCGCCGGCACCCCGCGCGAGGCCGTGGCGGGCGGATATGGCGGTATTTTCGTGCTGCTCACGCCCACCGGGGCCATGCTGGTCGCACTGGGGGTCTCGCAAAGCGGCCAGACGGTTTTCGCCGCCGCATTCCTCATCTGGGAGTGAGAGCCGGAAAAAGCCACTTAATCAACGGGCTGCTAAGGTGTATTCCACCGGATAACGGAGGAATACGAGATGACGAATCGACGCCGGTTTACGGCGGAATTCAAGGCCCGGGTGGCGCTGGAAGCGCTGCGGGGCGACAAGACGATCCAGCAGATCGCGGCCAAGCACAAGGTGCATCCGAACCAGGTGAGCGCCTGGAAGCGCCAGGCGGTGGACGGTCTGGGCGAAGTGTTTTCGAACGGCGCCAACCGCGCTTGCCGGGATCATGAATCCGAGGTCCGCGACCTTCACGCCAAGATCGGCGAGCTGACGGTGGAACGGGATTTTTTAGCCAGAGGGCTCAAGCGATGAGCCGGGGGGAGCGCAAGGCGATGATCACACGCGACGCCCCCGAGCTGAGCTTGAGCCGTCAATGCCGCCTGCTTTCGATCGGCCGGTCCTCGTTCTATTATGCGCCCAGGGGGGAGAGCCCTTCGAGTCTGGCGCTGATGCGTCGGATCGACGAGTTGTTCATGAAGTACCCGTTCTACGGCAGCCGCCAGATGGTCCGCCAGTTGCGGCGGGACGGCGTTTGCGTCGGCCGTCACCGGGTTCGCAGGTTGATGCGATTGATAGGCCTGGAGGCGATCTATCAGGCGCCGAGAACCAGCGTGCCGCATCCCATGCACCGGATTTATCCTTATCTTCTCAAAGGGATGGCTATCGACCAGCCCAATCGGGTCTGGTGCGCCGACATCACCTATATCCCCGTCCAGCGTGGCTTTCTGTACCTGGTAGCGATCATGGACTGGGCGACGCGCCACGTTTTATCCTGGCGGCTGTCGAACACCATGGACGCTGGATTCTGCGCCGAGGCCTTGGGCGACGCGCTGGCCCGCTACGGCCAGCCGGAGATATTCAATACGGATCAGGGCAGCCAGTTCACCAGCCTCGACTTCACCGGCGTGCTCAAGAACGCGAGCATCCGCATCTCCATGGACGGTCGGGGCCGCTGCATGGACAACATCTTCATCGAGCGCCTGTGGCGGTCTCTCAAGTATGAGGCGGTCTACCTACACGAGCTCACCGACGGCTTCCACGCCGAACGGGTCATCGGCGAGTGGATCGGCTTCTACAACACCGAGCGGCCCCATTCGTCCCTCGACGGTCAAACGCCGGCCGAGGCCTACGGGGCCGGTCAACCTGTGGATATGATGGACAAGGCTCGCGCCTTGCCCACATCCCCACAGGCTCAACAACAGCAACAGGATGTGATAAAAAGGATTTTGGCAGCATGATCAAACAACGGAATACACCTTAACCGCGCTGCCAAACTGTCCAACAAAGTGGGACCACCTCAGTCGCCGGAAGCGCTTCTATAGAATAACGTAAGGGACAAACGGCACTCGATCACGCCTGGAAACACGCGGTAAGAGCTCATTGATTGCCTTTTTGAAATGCTCTGTCGCCTGGTGTGTGCCCCACGCTTCCTCATTCTTATAGAGTTCATAGATAAAGAACTGTGAGGGATTGGTGGGCGAGCGATATGGCAGGAAAAGCTTTACGCCGGGTTCGCCCATCGTAGGCTCAACCAAGCCTTCTAGAGCGTGGTTTTTCGTGATGGAATCGTAAAGGGGATTCCCAGGGTCCTGAAGATGTGATTCAAGATGCTGGCTGGAGAAGGAGGCCAGCATGTATGGCACGACCTTATTCCCTGGACTTGCGCGAGCGGGTTGTCGCGGCGGTTGAGAGCGGTCGTACGGTTCGCGACGTTGCATCGAGCTTTGGTGTTTCGGTGTCGAGCGTCGTGAAGTGGTCGCAGCGCTATCGGGCGACGGGCAGTGCGGCGGCGTTGCCGATGGGTGGCCGTCGGCCGTTTGCCCTGGCGGCGCATCGCGGTTGGGTTCTATCGCGGCTTGCCGAGAAGCCGGACCTGACGTTGCGGGCGCTGCGGGCGGAGCTGGCGGCGCGCGGCATCGTGGTCAGCAACTACGCGGTCTGGCACTTCCTAAAGGCACAAGGCATCACGTTCAAAAAAAAGCCTGCACGCAGCCGAGCAAGACCGGCCTGACGTGGCCCGCCGGCGTGCGCGCTGGAAGAAGTATCAGGGCCGGCTGGCGCCAGGTCGGCTGGTCTTCATCGATGAGACCTGGGTGAAGACGAACATGACGCGGCGCCATGGCCGCGCGCAACGGGGCCAGCGTTTGGTCGCCAAGGCGCCGTACGGGCGGTGGCGCACGCTGACCTTCCTGGCCGCCTTGCGCGTCGATCGGATCGACGCGCCCCTGGTGCTCGATGGGCCGATCAACGGCCGCGCCTTCACGGCTTACGTCGAGCAATTCCTGGTGCCGACCTTGGCGCCGGGCGACATCGTCATCATGGACAATCTCGGTTCCCACAAGGGAAAGGCCGTACGCCGCGCCATCCGCGCCGCCGGCGCCAAACTGCTGTTCCTACCGCCTTACTCGCCCGACTTGAACCCCATCGAGCAGGTCTTCTCCAAGCTCAAGACCCTGATGCGAAAGGCCGCCGAACGAACCGTCGAGGACACCTGGCGACGCGTCGGCAAGCTGCTCGACCAGTTCACCGCCCAAGAATGCGCCAACTACATCAGCAACGCCGGATATGCTTCAATCTAAAACAGTCACGCTCTAGGATGGCGGCGACAGCCTCGCCCTCATTGTCCTTGGCCTCAATGTTGATGGCCACAACAAATCCGTCATTGAGTTCCTTAGGCGTAAAACTGGTTTTCTGCATATGCGCCTCCGTTCGTTCGTATGAAGCCATCCCTGTCGTACCACATCAGAAGGACACAATGCTTCGACCGCCGCCAATGTGTATTCTTCCGTGCGTGGACGCCAAACTTGGCGGACGGGAGGCGTGATGCCGACCAACAGGAAATGTCTGCTGTTGGCTGGATCCGGCCACTGGGTGGGTCCGTGTCGAACGTCTGGCATCGTCCCGACAGCCGACATCGCGGGTGCCACGCCACCGCTCCGGGTCTCGGAGCGAGAGGCGGGCGATCGGTCGAAGCGGCCCGGTGCCCGGGCGTCCGCGCGAGTTGCTGGGCGCCGTCTAACCGTCCTTTCCGCTGACGCCGGCTTCGGCGAAGGTCGCCATGCCGGTGTGAACGGCGACGGCGGCCTTGACGACCGAGGCCGCCAACGCGGCGCCCGAGGCTTCGCCGAGACGCATGCCGAGGTCGAGTAGCGGGTCCTTGCCGAGCCGCTCGAGCAGCCGCCGGTGGCCGGGTTCGGCCGAGCGGTGCGCGGCGAGGCAATGGTCGAGCGCCGCGCCATTGACCGCCTGCAAGGGCGCCACGGCGGCGCCGGCGACGAAGCCGTCGAGCAGCACCGGGACGCGCGCCCGGCGCGCCGCGATGGCGGCGCCCGCCATGGCCGCCAGTTCGCGCCCGCCGAGCCGGCGCATGACTTCGATCGGGTCGTCGAGCGCGTCCGCATGCGTCGCGATGCCCGCCTCGACGACGGCGGCCTTGCGGCGAACGCCGGCGTCGTCGACGCCGGTGCCCGGCCCGACCCAGTCGGCCGCCGCGCCGCCATAGAGCGCGCGGCATAGCGCGGCGGCGACGGTCGTGTTGCCAATACCCATCTCGCCAACACAGAGGAGATCGGCGCGCGCATCGAGTTTCGCCATGCCGAGCGCGACGGCGTCGAGGAACACGGCCTCGTCCATCGCCGGTTCTTGCGTGAAATCGGCCGTCGGCGTGTCGAGCGCCAGCGCGTGGACGCCGAGATCGGCGCCGATCGCGGTGCAGAGCTGGTTGATCGCCGCGCCACCGGCCGCGAAATTGCCGACCATCTGCGCGGTGACGGCGGCCGGGAACGCCGAGACGCCCTGCGCCGTGACGCCGTGGTTGCCGGCGAAGACGAGCACCTGGATGCGTTCGGCGCGGGGCGGATTGACCGCCTGCCACGCCGCCAGCCACGCCGCGATGTCCTCGAGCCGGGCAAGCGAGCCGGCCGGCTTGGTGAGCTGGGCGTCGCGCGCCCGGGCGGCCGCGCGGCACGCCTCGTCGGGGCCGGGCAGGTCGGCGATCAGATTGCGCAGGTCGTCGAGGGTGTTGAGCATCGAGCCGAGCCGTTCCTTCGCTGGGGTTTGAGCTAGGAGCCTATCGGAGGATTCTGAACCGCCTGCATCGATCTGAGACGTGCGAGTGCTAGGCGCGGTGGCGCTGGCGATGCCTGGGCATCGTCGAGCCGCCGCGACGCGGCAATCGCGCTTCTCAGTTCGACCCGAGAGGGCCGCCATTTCAAGGCCTTGGGACAGCGTCTGCCGCCGCTCGTGATGCCCGGGCATCACGACGCGACGCCATCCTTGCCTAAGGCCTTGAAAAGGCGGTGCAGGCCATTCAGAATCCTCCGATAGGCTCCTTGCGGTGACTGTCCTATAACCGCAGGCGGAAAACCAGCGAAAGCCGTGCCGTGACCGAAAACGATCCAGATTCCCCGCCTGCCAGCGAACCCAGCCAGTGGCTCGACGACATCCGGGCCGCCGCCGCCTTCCTGACGCGCCTGCCGGTCGGTGGGCCGGGACACGGCGGCATGGCAGGCTTGGCGGCGACCGCCTGGGCGTTCCCGGTGGTCGGCATCGCCGTCGGCTTCGCCGCCGGGCTGGTCTATGCGGTGGCCGACCGGATCGGCGTCCCGCCCGGCCTCGCGGCGGTCTTCGCGGTCGGCGGCCAGGTCTGGCTGACCGGCGCGCTGCACGAGGATGGGCTGGGCGACGTCGCCGACGGTTTCGGCGGCGGCGCGACGCCCGAGGCCAAGCTCGAGATCATGCGCGACAGCCGGATCGGCGTCTACGGCGTCGCGGCGCTCGCACTCACGCTCGCGGCCCGCGTCTTCGCCATAGCGGCGATCGCCGAGCCCGCCGCGGTGCTCGGCGCGCTGATCGTCGCCGGCGCCGTGTCGCGTGGCGCCATGGTCGCCGTGATGACCCGGTTGGACCCGGCGCGCAGCGACGGGCTGGCCGCCGCCGCCGGGCGCCCGGCTATCGAGCGGATGTGGACCGCGCTCGCCATCGCCGCCGCCGTCGCCCTGATTGGCGCCGGCCTCGCGGCGGGCCTCGGCGCACTGATCGGCGCGGCGCTCGGCGCCGGCCTGATCGCCTGGCTCGCGCGCCGCCAGATCGGCGGCCAGACCGGCGACGTGCTGGGCGCTTCCCAGCAGGCCGCCGAGGTGCTCTGCCTCGCCGCGCTGGTCGCTGCGCACTAGGGTCCGTTGACAATTAGCGCAGTGCGATGACTGTGGCGACGAGGTTCAAGTTTGCGGCGTAGCTTGTGTCGGTTTTGTCGTAGCGTGTTGCGATGCCCCGGAACTCCTTGATTTTGGCGAAGTAGTTTTCGACCAAGTGACGCCATCGGTACATGTCCTTATCGTAGGCGATCTGCCGTTTTCGGTTGGCTTTCGGCGGGATGACGGCAGTGGCACCGCGTTGGTTCAAGTCCTCCCGCAGCCAATCGACATCGAAAGCCTTGTCGGCCAACAGGGCATCGAAGTGAACGTCTTGGATCAAGGGGACGACGCCAATCGTGTCATGGCGTTGGCCAGGCAAGAGCACGAAACGCACCAAGTTTCCCAGGGCATCCACCAGGGCGACGATCTTAGTGGTCAGACCTCCTTTCGAACGCCCGATGGCCTGATGTTGAGTCCCCCTTTTGCGCCGCTTGCCTTTTGGTGAACGCTGACGATGGTGCCGTCGATGAGGGCGTATTCGAAGTCCGGTTCCTCCGACAGAACTTCGAACAGCCGTTCGAAAACACGGTTCCTCGCCCATCGGCGAAAGCGCTGGAAAATACTGTTCCAATTTCCGAAAGCAACCGGCAGGTCACGCCACGGAGACCCCGTTCGGACGCGCCACAAAACGGCTTCCAAAAACAACCGGTTGTCTGCCGCCGTAACGCCGCAATCCGTAGCCTTGCCCGGAAGATGCGGTGAAACCTTTTCCCAAACCTCGTCTGCGATGACGAAACGCTCCGTGTTCATCAAAAACTCCCCCGAAAAGGAAGCTTGAATCACTTTTTAGCAGGTTTGGGAATCCCCTAATTGTCAACAGGCCCTAGTGCATTCAGCCTCAGTCCGATTATTCCAGCCCGCGACTGCGGGCCGCCGACCGTTCGGCCAGTCCTTGTGGGATAAAGATTGGCATGCGCGGCGATTGAGCGCAGGTCACCGTCAGGTGACCGTAAAATAAATCGGGCTGTCCTAGCTAAGGGCGTTTCTGTCTCAAAATAATCCATGTCTTCAATTGGTTAAGCAGTTCTCGGTGGTCACCTCCGTTGAACCGCCATTCGCACTCCTTGAGGAACAGGTGAAAGCTCTGTTTCGGGACGCCATTGAAGCGCCGTAAATGCCGCTTCGCCTGGTTCCAGAAGTTCTCGATCCCGTTGATATGGCTCCGCTCGTCGACGAACCGCTCCGAGTGATTGATCCGAACATGGTGGAAGTCCGAAACGTCCAGGGCATCATAGCTCGAAAAGCCGTCCGTATAGACGATGCTGTCAGGCCGGATCATACGCTCCATAATCGGCATCAACGTGGCAGTCCGGGCATTGGGAATCATCGCCGTGTAGACCTTCCCACCTCGCTTCAAAAGCCCGAAAACCGGGACTTTTCCGCCAGCGCCTCGACCCCGCTTGCCTTTGCGGCGGCCGCCAAAATAACTCTCATCAACCTCGATCTCTCCGGCAAAAGGCGAGGCCTTCTCCATTTCCTCGGCAATCACCTTGCGAAGCCGAGTATAAAACGAGGCCGCCGTGTTCCGGTGGACGCCAACCAGTTCGGCTGCTGCCCGAGCCGTCGTACCCGCAACGAAGTGCTCAATCAGACGACCGCGCTTCCAATCACTGAGCCGGCTTTTCCTCTCGTACATCCCGCCATCCTAGCCTAAGCATGCCGCTTAGCTAGGACAGCCCCAAATAAATTTATCTAAACCGCGTCGACCAAGTGGACGAACGAGCCCATCGCGCTGCCGCGCCGGCGTCCGGCCGGGCCGATGTCGGCGCCGCCCGCGTCGTGGCAGGCGAACAGGGGTTCGGCGGCGCCTTCCTCGACAACCGTTGCGTAATGAAACTCGTGGCCGCGAAACGCCGTACCACCGGCGCCGAGCGGGCCGTCGCCGCACAGCACCGCCTGACGGTAGCCGAGGTGCAGGCGGCGCTCGGCGAACGAGGTCTCGAGCGGCAGCAGGCCGGCCATCGCGTGGCGCGTCCCGTCGGCGTCGACCAGGCCGTCACCCAGCACCATATAGCCGCCGCATTCGCCGTAGACCGGCTTGCCGGCCCCGGCCGCCGCGCGCAGGCCGTCGAGGAACACCCCGTTGCCGGCGATCGTCCCGGCGTGCAGCTCGGGGTAGCCGCCGGGCAGATAGACCGCGTCGGCCGTTCCGTCGGGTGCGTCGCCTGCGAGCGGCGAGAACGCCAGCAGCTCGGCACCCGCCGCGCGCCAGCCGTCGAGTGCCGCCGGGTAGGCGAAGGCGAAGGCCGTGTCGCGCGCCACGGCGATGCGCTGGCCGAGCGGCGGCAGCGTCGTCGCGCCGCCGGGCGCGGCCAGATGGCCCGGCCGGGCCATATCTCGCAGCGCCTCGACATCGACGTTGCGCGCGACGATATCGGCGGCGCCATCGAGGAACCCATCGAGCTCGGCATGCTCGGCGGCCTGGACCAGGCCGAGGTGGCGGTCGGGCAGCGCCAGGCCCGCATCGCGTGGCACGCAGCCGAGCAGGGGCACGGCGCAATCGGCCATCGCCTCGCGCAAGAGCCGCGTATGGCCCGCGCCGCCGACCCGGTTGAAGATCGCCGCGGCGACATCGACGTCGGCGCGGTGGCGGGCGAAGCCCTCGACCGTGGCGACGGCCGACGCCGCCTGGCCGCCGACGTCGACGACCAGCACGACGGGCCAGCCGGCGCCGGCCGCGAGATCGGCGGTCGAGCCGGCGCCGCCCGTCGCGCCGTCGAACAGGCCCATGACGCCCTCGCCGATGATCAGCTCGGCACCGGCGCCGGCGGCCGCGGCGAGGCGCGCCAGCGTCGCCGGCCGCATCGCCCAGCTATCCAGGTTGTGACACACGCGGCCACTGGCGGCGGCGTGGAACGCAGGGTCGATATAGTCGGGGCCGGTCTTGAACGACGACACCGCGACGCCGGCGTTGCGCAGATGGCGCAGCAGCGCGAGCGTCAACACGGTCTTGCCGCTGCCCGAGGCGGGCGCGGCGACGATCAGGGCGGGTGTTGCCGGGGCCGACATGGCGCTATCCTGGCACGGCGGCCGGCAATGTCATACCAAGGATCAGTAGCAGAAAGCGCGTCATGGCGAGGAAACCCGAGGGCGAGTTGCGGCGCGGCTGGACGACCGGCGCCTGCGCGACGGCGGCGACGCGGGCGGCCTATTCGGCGCTGTTGACCGGCGGCTTCCCCGATCCGGTCGAAATCACCCTGCCGAAGGGCCGGCGGGTCAGCTTTCCGCTCGCCCGCGACCGGCTCGGCGAGGGCGAGGCGATGGCGGCGATCGTCAAGGACGCCGGCGACGATCCGGATGTGACCCACTGCGCGCTGGTCATGGCGACCGTGCGCCGGGGCGCGCCTGGTGCCGGCGTCTCGTTCCGCGCCGGCGAGGGCGTCGGCACGGTGACCCGGCCCGGCCTGCCGCTCGGCGTCGGCGAACCGGCGATCAACCCGGTGCCGCGCCAGATGATGCGCCAGACCGTCGCCGAGCTCGCCGAAGCGCATGGCGACGCCGGCGACATCGACATAGAGATCGCCATACCGGGCGGCGAGGCGATGGCCAAGAATACCATGAACGGTCGTCTCGGCATCCTCGGCGGGCTCTCGATCCTTGGCACCACGGGCATCGTCATTCCGTACTCCTGCGCCTCGTGGATCGCCTCGATCCGCCAGGGTATCGACGTCGCGCGCGCCGCGGGTATCGGCCACGCGGCGGCGTCGACCGGCTCGGTCTCCGAGGCCGCGGTGCAGAAGCTCTATGGCCTCGACGAGATCGCGTTGCTCGACATGGGCGACTTCGCCGGCGGGCTGTTGAAGTACCTGCGCGACCACCCGATCGCGCGGCTCACCATCGCCGGCGGCTTCGCCAAGCTCGCCAAGCTCGCGGCCGGCCACCTCGATCTCCATTCGGGACGCAGCCAGGTCGACTTCGACTGGCTCGCCGGCATCGTCGCCGAGTTGGGCGGTGACGACGCACTCATCGAGGCCGCTCGCGGCGCCAACACCGCGGGCCAAGTGGTCGAGATGGCGGCGCAGGCGGGTCTGCCGCTCGGCGACCGCATCGCCGCCAAGGCGCGTGAGACCGCGCTCGGCGTTCTCGCCGGCGGTGTCGTGGTCGAGGTCGTGATCTTCGATCGCGCGAGCCGGCTGGTCGGCCGCGCGGATGGCTGAACGGCTGCTCATCCTCGGCGGCACCGCCGAGGGCGCGGCGCTGGCGCGGGGCGCGGTCGGCTTCGCCGGCCTCACGGTCGTCAACTCGCTCGCTGGCCGCACCCGCGTGCCCGCTACGTTGCCGGGCGAAACGCGCGTCGGCGGCTTCGGCGGCGCGCCGGCAATGGCCGAATATCTCCGCGCAACGGGCACGACACTGGTGGTCGACGCGACCCACCCTTACGCCGCGGCGATTTCGCACAATGCGGCCGAGGCCTGCGCCGCCGCGGCGGTGCCGCGCCTCATGCTGGTCCGCGCCGCTTGGACGCCCGAGCCGGGCGACGACTGGATCGAGGTCGAAGACGCCGACGCGGCGGCGGCAAAGGTTGGCGAGGTCGGCACGCGCGCGTTTCTGACCATCGGCCGCAAGGAGATCGGTGTCTTCGCCGGCCTCGACGATGTCTGGTTCCTGGTTCGCGTCGTCGAGCCGCTCGAGGCGCCGCTGCCGCTCGCCCACGGCGAGGTCATCCACGGCCGCGGCCCATTCGACGTCGCCGACGAACGCGCGCTGCTCGCCGCGCACTGCATCGACGTGGTGATAGCCAAGAACAGCGGCGGCGCCGCGACCTACGCCAAGATCACCGCCGCGCGCGAGGCCGGTTTGCCCGTCATCATGATTAGGCGGCCGGCCTTGCCGGACGACGAGACCGTCGACGACGTGGCGGCGGCGCTAATCTGGATCGAAAACCATCTAGCCTAGCCTGACGTTTGTTAGTCGGGAATCAATGGGGTCAGACACCATTTATCTACATGATTTAAATGAATACTCGTGAATTTATAAAGATGTCTGACACCGATTTGAGAGACATCTTTTTTGGCGGGAAACTGCGGCATGTTGCGCCTCGACGTCGGTCGGGCCTAGCCCCTGCGCTTCGGTCGCAACAGGTGCACGTGGTCGGGATCGTAGAGCTTGCTTTCGGCGTGGCCGCGCGCGCCGAGCACGTGGCCGACCAGCACCAGCGCGGTGCGTGTGATCTTGGCGGCGCGGACCTTTTGGCGTATATCGGAAAGGGTGCCGCGGATGACCTGTTCGTCGGGCCAGCTCGCGCGGTAGACGACGCAGACCGGGCAGTCGGCGCCGTAATGCGGCGTCAGCGCTCGCGTGACGTGTCTGAGATTGCGCACCGAAAGATGAATCGCGAGCGTCGCGCCCGAGGCGCCGAGGCTCGCCAGCTCCTCGCCCGGCGGCATCGCAGACGACTTCATCGCGGTGCGCGTCAGGATTACGGTCTGGCTGATATCGGGCAGCGTCAGCTCGGCGCCGAGCACCGCCGCGGCGGCGGCGTAAGCCGGCACGCCGGGCGTCACGTCATAGGCGATGCCGCGCGCGTCGAGCCGCTGCATCTGTTCGCCGATCGCGCCGTAGAGCGATGGATCGCCCGAATGGACGCGCGCGACGTCGCGGCCGGCGGCGTCGGCGGCGACCATTTCGTCGATGATCTCGTCCAACGTCATTGGCGCCGTGTCGATGACGCGTGCGGCGGCCGGCGCCATCGCGACGACGGCGGCGGGCACCAGCGAGCCGGCGTAGAGGCAGACCGGGCAGCGCGCGATCAGGTCGTGGCCGCGCAGCGTGATCAGGTCGGCCGCGCCCGGTCCGGCGCCGATGAAGTGGACGGTCACGGCTTCGCCTGGTAGCCGCGCGGCGTGTAGACCCAGACGCCGCCATCGCCGCGTTCGATGCGCCGCGTCGCCGACGAGCCGATCAGAACCAGCGTCAGCATGTCGGCGTCGGCGGATGTCAGCGCGCCGAGCGTGACGACGCGCAAGCTCTCGCCGTCGCGCCCCAGGTTGCGGGCGAGCACCACGGGGGTCTCGGCCGGCCGGTGGCCGAGCAGGATGTCGCGCGCGGACTCGAGCTGGTCGCGCCGCGCCGCCGAGACCGGATTGTAGAGCGCGACGACGAAGTCGGCCGCGGCGGCGGCACACAAGCGGCGCTCGATGGCCGGCCAGGGGGTCAGCAGGTCCGAGAGCGAGACGGCGCAGAAGTCGTGGCCCAAGGGCGCGCCGATGCGCGCCGCCGCCGCCTGCATCGCCGTGATGCCGGGCGCTACCGTGACGGCGATTCGATGCCAGTCGCCGCGCTGTGCGCGCTCGATCAGCTCGAAGACCAGCGCCGCCATGGCGTAGATGCCGGCGTCGCCCGACGAGACCAGCGCGACGCGATGTCCCGCCGCCGCCAGATCGAGCGCATGGCGGCAGCGCGTCTCCTCCGCGCCGAGCGGGAAGTCGTGGCGCTGCTTGCCGTCCGCGAGCGGTCCCAGGAGATCGAGGTAGAGCCCGTAGCCGACCAGATCGGACGCTCCCCGGATCGCCGCCTCTGCCTCGGGCGTGCGCCAGTCCGCCGCGCCGGGCCCGATGCCGACGATCGCGAGTTCGCCGCGCGGGCGACCGACCTCGCCGATGATCGCCGGGCTGCGCGCGACGGCGCAGGTCGCGCGCCGTGACGTCCGCTTGGGCGCCACCAGCTCGCCATCCGGGCCCGCCGCGGCGAGCGCCGCGCCCTCGGCGACGCCGTGGGCGCCGACCTCGTTGAACACCACGTCCGACGGGTTGGCGAGCCGCGGCGTCTCGGCCTCGAGCGTCGCGGCGTCGAAGAAACTCGCGGCAACGCCGAGGGCGGCGGCGACGGCATGAACGGCCGGTTCGTCGGCCTTGAGGTCGATCGAGTAGACGCCGGCCACCGCGCCCGCCGCGAGGTCCGCGTCGGCCAGCGTCTTGAGCGCCAAGCCGACCAGCTCGTCGGGCGCGGCGCCGCGTTCGCAGCCGACGCCGAGCGCGAGCGTCGCCGGGTGATAGACGAGGCGGTCGGGCGCGCCGGTCTCGGCGTTCACGGTCACCGAAATCGACAGCCGGCCGTCGGCCGCGAACGGCAGCCCGCTGTCGGCGAGCCAGGGCGCGTCGCCCTCGAGGCTGAGCGTCGCGCCGGCCAACAGTTCGGCGCTGAACGGCTTGACATCGGCCGGATTGGCCAGCCGCCAGCCGGCCGGCGGCGCATCGAGGGCGACGCCGAAGCGCAGATCGCCCGCCGTCGTCACGGCGGCGGCGACGTCGAGCGTCCCGGCAATCGCGTGGGCGAGTTCGTTGGCGCCGTGGTGGCCGCCGAGCAGCGGCACGACGGCGCTGGCGTCCTCGGCGACGGCGACGACCGGCGGCTCGGCGGTCTTGTCGCGCAACAGGGGCGCCAACGCGCGGATCAACACCCCCGCGGCGCAGACGCCGACGATCGGCACCTCGGCGGCGAACAGCGCGCGCAGGTGATCGGCGGTGCGCTCGAAGGACACGTCAGCCCCGTCGACGCGCCCCGCGAAGCCGTGCAGGCGGGCGCCGTCGAGCGCCCCGGCGACACGCCGGGCCGTCGCCAGACCGCTCGAGCCGAGCACGATGATGGCCGCGCTCATTGCCAGGCGTCGCCGCGGCGATGGACCAGGACCATCGAGAAATAGGGCGCCGTTTCGTCGTCGACCTGGTCGAGGCGCAGGATGCGTTGGCTCGCCATGGTCGCGTGCTCGACGTAGCGCGCGTTCTCGGCCAGGCCGAGTTCGTCGAGCACCCGGCGCAGCTTGGCGAAGTGACGGCCGACCTTGATGATCGCCGCGGCGTCGCACGCCGCGATGCGCGCCTTGAGATCATCGGCCTCGATCGGTGCCGGGATGATGCTGAGCACGTCGTTGCGCGCGGCGAGCGGCGCGCCGAGCGTCGTCGAGCACGCCATCAGCGACGAGACGCCGGGCACCACCTCGACCGGGTAACGCTCGACCATGCGGCCGAACAGATACATGAACGAGCCGTAAAAGAACGGGTCACCCTCGCAGATCGCCGCGACGTCGCGCCCGGCCTCGAGGTGACCGCCGATCTCGGTTGCCGCCGCGTCGTAGACGTCCTGGGCCGGAAAGCGTTCGGCGACCATTGGGATGCGGATGGCGATCTCGGTCTGGCCGCCCGGCAGGTGGGCGGCGACGATGGCGCGCACCAGGCTGTCGCCGTCGGCCGGCGCCGGATAGGCGATGACCGGCGCGGCGCGCAACAGACGCAGCGCCTTGACCGTGATCAGCTCGGGATCGCCCGGGCCGACGCCGAGGCCATAGAGCGTGCCGGTCATGATTTGATCGCCGTCCACTGGGTGACCGCCATCAGCGCGCGCCAGCCCGACAAGGCGCCGAGCGGCTCGGCGCGCGACACGGCTATGCGCGCGAGTTCGCCGCCGAGCCGCTCGCGCCACTGGAACAGCGCCTGCTCGCCCTCGACGGTCACCACGTTGGCGACCAGCCGACCGCCGGGGCCGAGCGCCTGCCAGCAGGCCTCGACCAGCGTCTCGTCGGCCACGCCACCGCCGATGAACACGGCGCCGGGCGCCGCCAGGCCGTCCAACGCGGCCGGCGCGACGCCGGCGACGATCTCGAGCTGCGGGACGCCCAGCGTCGCCGCGTTGGTCTCGATCAGCGCGCGGCGCGCGGCGTCGTGCTCGATCGCGATGGCGCGGGCGTTTCGCGCGGCGCGCAGCCATTCGATGGCGATCGAGCCGCAGCCGGCGCCGACGTCCCACAAGAGCTGGCCCGGCGCGGGGCCGAGCGCGGCAAGCGTCGCGGCACGCACCTCGCGCTTGGTGAGCTGGCCGTCATGCGCGAAGGCGTCGTCGGGCAGACCCGGCACGCGCGGCAGATGGGCCGCACCGGGCGCCGCGACGCACTCGACGGCGATGGTGTTGAGGTCGGCGATGCGGTCTTGCGTCCAGTCGGCAGCATGGGCCTCGACGCAGCGCTCGACCGTGCCGCCCATCTGCTCGAACGCCCACATTTGGCTTTCGCCATAGCCCCGGTCGCGGAGCGCCCGGGCGACCTGGCCAGGCGTCGCCCCGTCATTGCTCAGGATCAGCAGCCTGGCGCCGGGCTGGATGTGGCCGTTGATCAAGGCGAGCGGGCGGCCGTGCAGCGTCAGCGTCTCGACCTCGGCGAGCGGCCAACCGAGCCGCGCGCAGGCCAGGCTGAACGCCGAGGGCGCCGGCACGATGGTCATCTCGTCGATCGGCACACGCCGGGCCAGCGTGACGCCGATGCCGAAGAACATCGGATCGCCGGTCGCCAGCACGCAGACCGGCGTGCCGCGCAAGCCGGCGATCTCGTCGACCACGGCGTCGAGCGGCGTGCGCCAGCGAATGCGACGGCGGCCGTCGTCGGGCGCCATGGCGAGGTGGCGGTCGCCGCCGACCAGCACTTGCGCTCCATCGACGAGGGCGCGGGCGTCGACCGCGAGGCCGTCGAGGCCGTCCTCGCCGATGCCGACGATCGAGAGCCAGCGAGTCACGGCGCCTCGCCCGCGGCGATCGCGTTGACCGCCGCCGCGGCGAGCGCGCTGCCGCCGCGCCGGCCCTTGAGCGTCAGGTAGGGGACGTCGATGTCGGCGTCGATCAGTGCCGCCTTCGACTCGGCGGCGCCGACGAAGCCGACTGGGAATGCGAGGATCGCGGCCGGTTTCGGGGCGCCCTCGGCGAGCCGCTCGATAAGCCGGAACAGCGCCGTCGGCGCGTTGCCGATGGCGACGACCGCGCCCGCGAGATGCGGCGTCCAGAGCTCGACCGCTGCGGCCGAGCGCGTCGTCGCCTGCGCGGCGGCGAGGTCCGCGACGCGCGGATCACCGAGCATGCAGATGACGTTCGCGTTGCCGATGATGCCCTCGGCGACCATTTGGGCGTCGGTGATCACCGGTGTGCCGGCCGCGATGGCGGCGCGCGCCTGGCCCACCACATCGCCCGACCAGGCGAGGTCGGCCGTGATGTCGGGCATGCCGCAGGCGTGCACCAGGCGCACGGCGACCTCGGCCAGTTCAGCGGGCAGGCCGCCGAGGTCGGCTTCGGCGCGCACGATGGCGAAGGAGCGCCGGTAGATCGCTTGCGGGTCGCGCAGATAGTCGAGCGTCACGGCGGGTTACGCTCCGTTTTTCTTCATGCTGACCGGTCCGAGCGGGTGGTCGGCGTGCGGGTAGGGGTGGTGGCCGTGGTCGTGGCTGTGGCCATGGTCATGGCCGTGGCCGTGGCCGGCGCCGACGCCGACGCCGATGCCTTCGACGTGGTGGTGATGGCTTTCCTGCTTGAGGCCGACCTCGTCCTCGAAGCCGAGCACCTGCTCGCGGTACTTGCAGAGCTGGCAGTTCATGGCGTTCGCCCCAGCCAGGATCTCCTCGACCCGCTCGGCGAAGGCGTCGAGCACCAGGGGGTGGTCGTTGAGGTAGGGCGCCTTGATGAACTCGATGTCCAGATGCCGCGCCGCGACCCGGTCGGTGTAGTGGTATATGCGCTGAACCAGGATGCCGGTGAACAGAAAATAGGGAAAGACGACGATGCGCCGGTAGCCGAGCCTGGCGGCGTGTTCGAGCGCCGGCTCGACGAGTGGGAATGTGACGCCGGAGTACGCCGTCTCGGCCCAGCCGAAGCCGAGGCCCTCCCACAGCAAGCGGCAGACCTTCGAGATGTTCGAGTTGGCGTCTGGGTCCGAGGCGCCGCGGCCGACCACGACGAGCATCGTCTCGTCGCGCGGCACGTCGCCGCCGGCCGCCGCGAGCGCCTGCTCGACGCGGTCACCGGCGGCGCGGATCAACTTGTGGTCGATGCCGAGGTCGCGGCCGAAGATGATCTCGATGTCGGGGTGCCGCGCGGCATAGGTGTTGAGCACCGAGGGCACGTCGTTCTTGACGTGGCCGGCGGCGAACAGCATGCCGGGGATAGCGAGGATCTTCTTGACGCCGCGGCCGCGCAGCGCGTCGAGCCCGTCGCGGATGACAGGCGTGGCGAACTCGAGGAAACCGCTTTCGACGTCGTAGTGCGGCAGGCGCTGCTCGATGCCGCGGGCGACCGCCTGGAACTCGCCGACGGCGCCCGCGTCGCGGCTGCCGTGGCCGCACACCATCACTCCGGTCTTGGACATGCTTTTCTCCTATGCCGCTTTGGCAATATGTTGAGAGACGCGCGCTAATACCAAGGAGCAGTGATAAAGGCCCCTACAGATCGCGTCCGCTTTTCGCCGGTGAGGCAAGGGAGCCGCGGGCGATGCAGCGCATCGGCTAGGCAACCTGGCGCCCTCCGGCGATAAGCGGCCGCGACCCGAAGGGCGGCTTGCCGAGGCTCTCGCCCGCTATCAGACTGGCGGACGTCGTTGCGCCCATCTTGCGATGCGCTGCATCGCCGCGACGGGCGCGCCTAGCCGAGAACCACGGCAAGCCGTCTCTAGGGGTCTTTATCACTGCTCCTTGGTATAAGGCGCGTGAACCGATTGTCGATGCAACGAGACGTTTCCCGAGATGTTCATCGCCTGGCTGCCGCCATACAACGGCTTCACCGAACTCGTCGCGGTCATTCTCGCGGCCATGGCGCTCGACGTGCTGATCGGCGACCCGCCGTGGCTCTATCGCGTGGTGCCGCATCCGGTGGCCGCGATCGGGCGTTTGATCGGCGCACTCGACGAGCGCTGGAACGACGCGGCGTTGGGCGATGAAATCCGGCGCCAGCGTGGCGTCACGCTCGCCATCGTGGTCACCGCGGGCGCGTTCGCGCTCGCCTGGATCATCGGCTATGCGTTGGGCCAGATATCCTGGGGCTGGCTGCTCGAAGCGCTGCTGGCGAGCGCCTTGCTGTCGTTTCGCGGCCTCTACGACCATGTCCGCCGCGTCGCCGAGGCGCTCGAAGACGGGCTCGGCCCGGCGCAGACCGCGGTCGGCCATATCGTCGGGCGCGACCCGGCGAGCCTCGATGCGCATGGCGTCGTCCGCGCGGCGATCGAATCGACCGCCGAGAACTTCGCCGACGGCACCGTCGCGCCGGTCTTCTGGTACCTGGTATTGGGCCTGCCCGGCCTGGTCGCCTACAAGGCGATCAACACCATGGACAGCATGGTCGGCTATCGCAGCGAACGTCACGAGACGTTCGGCCGGGCCGCCGCCAAGCTCGACGACGCGGTTAACTTCTGGACGTCGCGCCTCGCCGGGCTGCTGTTCGTGTTCGCCGCCTACGTACTGCCCGGCGCCGACGCGTCGGGAGCCTGGCGCGCCATGCGGCGCGACGCGCCCAAGCACCGTTCGCCCAACGCCGGCTGGCCCGAGGCTGCCGTCGCCGGCGCGCTCGGCCTGGCGATCGCCGGGCCGCGGCGCTATGGCACGCGGATCGTCGACGATCACTGGATGGGCGACGGCCGCAGGCAAGCGACCGCGGCAGACTTGCGCCGTGCGCTCGCGCTCTACCTCGCGGCCGGCGCGGCGCTGGCGCTCGCCGTCGCGATCACCGTGTTGCTCTAAGCGCACGACACTCAAAACTCGATGCCTTTCTGCGCCTTCACGCCGGCGCGGAACGGGTGCTTGATCATGGTCATCTCGGTGACCAGATCGGCGGCCTCGATCAGCGGCTCCTTGGCGTTGCGCCCGGTGACCACGACGTGGAGATCGGCGGGCCTGTTCGCCAGCGCCTCGACGACCTCGTCGAGCGGCAGATAATCGTAGCGCAGCACGATGTTCAGCTCGTCGAGAATGACCATGTCGTAAGCCGGCTCGGGCCCGCGCGACGCCTCGATCATTTCCCGCGAGACGGCCCAGGCCCGCTCGGCGGCGGCGATGTCGCGCGCGCGGTCCTGGGTCTCCCAAGTGAAGCCCTCGCCCATGGTGCGGATCGTCACCTGATCGGGGAAGTGCTCCAGGACGCCGCGCTCGCCGGTCTGCCACTTGCCCTTGACGAACTGGACGATACCGACCTTCATGCCGTTGCCGAGCGCGCGCACGGCAAGCCCGAAGGCCGCCGTCGACTTGCCCTTGCCCTTGCCGGTGTGGACGATCAAGAGGCCCTTCTCGATCGTCTTCGTGGCCAGGATCTTGTCGCGCGCCGCCTTGCGCTTGACCGCCTTCTCGTTGGCGCGGCGGTTGACCTCGGCTTCGGTCGGATCGCTCATGTCGTTTCCTCCAGGGGCTGGGCGGCATAGTCTTTTAGCCGCGCGAAGGCCGAGTTCGAGCGCGGCCGCCAGAGCCCGCGCTCCTGCGCCTCAATCAGTCGCTCGGCGATGTCGCGCGCCGCCGCCGGGTTGTTGTCGAACAGGAACGTCCGCACCGCGTCGTCGCCCAGATAGGCGTCGAAGACGGCGTCGAAATGATGGTCGCGCACCGCGTGGGCGGTCGCCGCGAAGGCGAACATGTAATCGACCGTCGCGGCCATCTCGAAGGCGCCCTTGTAGCCGTGGCGCATGACGCCGGCGATCCATTTCGGGTTGACCACGCGGGCGCGCACGACGCGGCCGATCTCGTCCTCGAGGGTGCGGATCTTGGGGCTCTCGGGCCGCGAATGGTCGTTGTGGTAGACCACCGGCTGCCGGCCCGAAAGATGGCGCACGGCCGCAGTCATGCCGCCCTCGAACTGGTAGTAGTCGTCCGAATCGAGCAAGTCGTGCTCGCGGTTGTCCTGGTTGTGGGCGACGATCTCGGTGTCGCCCAGCAGTCGCTCGAACTGGCGGTGCTCGGCGGCGCCCTCGGTGCCGGCGCCATAGACGTAGCCGCCCCAGGCGATGTAGGCGCGCGCCAGATCGGCGTCGCTCTGCCAACCGCGCTCGTCGATCAGGGCCTGGAGGCCCGCCCCGTATGCCCCGGGTTTCGAGCCGAAGACGCGGAACCCCGCTCGGCGCGCCGCCGTCTCGGGGTCGAGGCCGTCGGCCGTGAGCCGCTTGGTATCGTCGCGCACGCGGGCGGCGAGCGGGTTCATCGCCACCGGCTCGTCCAACGCCGCGACCGCGCGGACGGCCGAGTCGAACAGATCGATCTGTGCCGGGAAGGCGTCGCGGAAGAAGCCCGAGACGCGCAGGGTGACGTCAACGCGCGGCCGATCCAGGACGCTCAGGGGCATGATCTCGAAACCCGTGACGCGGCGCGACGCGGTCTCCCAGCTCGGCTGCACGCCCATCAGCGCCAGCGCTTGAGCGATGTCGTCGCCGCCGGTGCGCATGTTCGAGGTGCCCCAGGCCGAGAGCGCCAGGCGCTTGGGCCAGGCGCCGTGCTCCTGGCGGTGGCGGTCGAGCAGCATTGAGGCCGACTTCCAGCCGAGCAGCCAGGCCGCCGGCGTCGGCACGGTGCGCGAATCGACCGAGTAGAAGTTGCGCCCGGTGGGCAGCACGTCGGGCCGGCCGCGCGTCGGCGCGCCCGACGGGCCGGGCTCGACGAAGCGGCCGTCCAGCGCGCTGAGCAGCGCACGCGTTTCGGCTGCGCCGCTCGCCGCGACGGCGGGGCGCAGCGTGGCCGCGATTTCGTCGAGCACGGCGGCGCTGCGCGTCCAGGCCGGATCGGGCGCCGCCTCGCCGGCGACCAGGCGCTTGGCCAGCGCTTCCAGGCGCTCGACCGTGTCGCCGTTGCTGCGCCAGGTGGCCGGGCCATCGAGCGCGGCCGGACGCGGCCCGGTCCAGGCGTCGCCCATGACGCAATCGAGCGGGTCGTACCCTTCGGTCAGCTCCAGATCGGCGGCGAGGGCGCGGATCAGCGACGCGGCGCCGTCGCCGCGCGGCAGCCGCGCCAGCGCGACCAGCAGGTCGGTCAGTTGTTCGCCCTCGGGCGCCACGCCCAGCACATGCAGGCCGTCGCGGATCTGCATCTCCTTCAACTCGCACAGATAGTTGTCGAGCTTGCCGATCGCTTGCGCCTCGTCGTCGCCCGGCCCGATGCCGCTGTCGAGGTCGAGGCCCGACGAGCGCGTCGCCTCGATGATCTGGGTGCGCAGCAGCGCGAGGCGGCGCGGGTCGAGCCCCGAGGCCTCGTAGTATTCGTCGACCAGCAGCTCCAAATCGGCCAGCGGGCCGTAGGTCTCGGCGCGGGTCAGCGGCGGCGTCAGGTGGTCGATGATCACCGCGGCCGAGCGCCGCTTGGCCTGGGTGCCCTCGCCGGGGTCGTTGACGATGAACGGATACAGATGCGGCAGCGGGCCAAAGGCGGCTTCCGGATAGCATTCTTCCGACAGCGCCACCGCCTTGCCGGGCAGCCATTCCATGTTGCCGTGCTTGCCCATGTGTACCGCCGCGTGGGCATCGAAGTCGCGACGCAGCCAGGCATAGAACGCGAGATAGCCGTGCGGCGGCACCAGGTCGGGGTCATGGTAGGTCTTGACCGGGTCGATGTTGTAGCCGCGCGCCGGCTGGACGCCGACGACGACGTTGCCGAAGCGCAACACGCCGAGCACGAAAGCGCCGTCGGCGACGAAGGGGTCGTCCTCGGGCGGTCCCCAGGCGGCGGTGACTTCGTCACGCACTAGCGCGGGCAGGGTGGCGAAGAAGGCACGGTAGGCGTCGAGCGCGAGGCGTTCGCCGCCCACGCGGTCGCGCCGGCCGTCGAGCGCGTTGGTCGGCCCGGCGGCGAGCCGCGCGATCAGTGCATTGCCGTCGGCCGGCAGCTCGCCGACGGTATAGCCGGCGCCGGCCAGCGCGCGCAGCACACCCAACGTGCTCGCCGGCGTGTCGAGCCCGACGCCGTTGCCGAGCCGGCCGTCGCGGTTGGGATAGTTGGCCAGGATCAGCGCGACGCGGCGCGCGGCGGCGGGCGTGCCGGCGAGGCGCAGCCAGTTGGCGGCGAGGCGCGCGGTGAATTGGATGCGGTCGGGCCGTGCCGCATAGGCGACGATCGAGCTCTGCGTCGCCGGGTCGTAGCGCGCCTCGGACTTGAACGAGACGGCGCGGCTCAGCACGCGGCCGTCGACCTCGGGCAGCGCGACGTTCATCGCCAGGTCGCGCGCCGAAAGCCCGCGCGCACCGCCGGCCCAGGCCGCCTCGTTGCCGCCCGAGAAGACGACCTGCAGCACTGGGCAGCCGGGTCCGTCGAACGGCGTCTCGCGGCGCGCCTGGCCCGGGCTCGAGACCGCGAAGCCGGTCGCGTTGAGGATGACGCCGGGCGGCGCGGCGCGGAACAACTCGGCGACCAACTCGGCCGAGACCGGTTCCTTGAGGCTCGAGACGTAGATCGGCAGCGGATTGACGCCGGCGTCGGCGAGCGCCGCGATCAGGCCGTCGACCGGCGCCAGGTTCGAGGCCTGCAACAGCGCGCGGTAGAAGACGATCGCGGCGACAGGTTGGTTCTCGGTCCACTCCGCCTGCAATGTCGCGAGCCCGGGCTGTGCCGCGCCCGGCCAGTAGAGCCCGGCGCGCAGCACCGGCGCCGGCTCGCGCCAGTCGATCTGGTGGCCGACGAGATCGGCGGCGTAGGCCAGGAAATTGCGCGCGTTGCCGGGCCCGCCGTGGACGCAGTACTGCCACAGCCGGTGGCAGACCTCGCCGGGCAGGCGGCACAGCCCGGCGAGCTCGGCGTCGGGCTGGTCGTCGCCGGGCAGCATGGCGAGCGCGATGCCGCGCGAATGACAGGTCTCGACGACGCGCTCGACGCCATAGGGCCAGTAGCTCGTGCCGCCGAGCAGGCGGACGACGACCAGCTTGGCGTGGCCGATGACGTCGTCGGCGTAGGCGTCGACCGACAGGTTGTGCATCAGGTTCAAGAGGTTGGCGAGGCGCAGGCTGGGCAGCCCGTCACCGAGACCCGCATAGGCCTGGGCCAAGCCGGCGAGCTCGGTGTCGGCGGCCGACAGGACGACGATGTCGCCCGGCGTCTGACCGAGATCGACCGCCTCGGTGCCATCGACGATGCCGCCCGGTTGTGCGGCGAGAAGGTGCATGGCGCGCCCGACTTAAGCCTTGAGCGCCGCGGTGATGGCGGCGGCGTCGAGGCCGCGCTCGCCGATCACCACGAGGCGGCTGACGCGCGGCTCGCCGGCCCGCCAGTCGCGGTCGTAGTAGTGCTGCAGGCGGCTACCGACGCCCTGGACCAAGAGGCGCATGTCCTTGCCGTCGACCGCGACGAAGCCCTTGATGCGCAGGATGTCGTGTTCGGCGACGATCGGCGCGAGGCGCTCGATCAGGCCCTCGGGCGTCGCCACCGGATCGAAGGCGACGACGAAGCTCTCGAAGTCGTCGTGCTCGTGGTCGTCGAGGCCGTCGTGCACCGACGGCCGGGCGTCGAGGTCGTCCTCGGCCGCCGCGCCGAGGCCCAAGAGCACGTCGGCGTCGATCGCGCCGTGGCGCGCGCGCACCGTCTTGACCGCCGGGCGGAGCCGCGCCGCGACGTCGCGGCTGACGCGTTCGAGATCGTCGGCGTCCATCAGATCGGTCTTGTTGAGCACCACCATGTCGGCGCAGGCGAGCTGGTCCTCGTAGAGCTCCTCCAAGGGCGCGTCATGGTCGAGCATCGGGTCGGCGGCGCGCTGGGCGGCGACGGCCGCCGGGTCGTCGGCGAAGCGGCCCTCGGCGACGGCGGCGCAGTCGATCACCGTGATCACCCCGTCGACCGTCAGGCGGGTGCGGATCTCGGGCCAGTTGAAGGCCCGCACCAAGGGTTTCGGCAACGCCAGGCCGGAGGTCTCGATGACGATGTGGTCGGGCTTGTCGTCGCGCGCCAGCAGCGCCTCGATGGTCGGCACGAAGTCGTCGGCGACGGTGCAGCAGATGCAGCCGTTGGCGAGTTCGACGATGTCCTGGCAGCTCTCGTTGCCGCAGGCCTCGAGCACCTCGCCGTCGACGCCGAGGTCGCCGAACTCGTTGATGATCAGCGCCAGCTTCCTGCCGTTCGCGGTCGCCAACAGATGGCGGATCATGCTGGTCTTGCCGGCGCCGAGGAAGCCGGTGATTACCGTGGTGGGTATTTTCGCGGTCGAGCTCATGGGCGGGCCTCGGGTGACTTGAGGTGAAGCGGCAGGCCGGCCGCGATGAAGACGACCGATTGGGCGGCCACCGCGATGGCTTGGTTGAGCCGCCCGGCGGCGTCGCGGAAGGCGCGCGCCAGCGCGTTGTCGGGCACGATGCCGAGGCCGACTTCGTTGGACACCATGACGACCGGGCCGGTGAGGGTGGGCAGCGCATCGCTCAACGCCGCGGTCTCGGCGTCGACGTCGCGCCCGGCGTCGATCAGGTTGGCGAGCCAGAGCGTCAGACAGTCGACCAGGACGGCGCGGTCGGCGGCGGCGTTGTCGCGCAGCCCGGCGACCAGCTCGAGCGGCGCCTCGACGGTGTGCCAGCGGTTGACGCGGCGCGCGCGGTGATCGGCGATGCGGGCGGCCATCTCGGCGTCGCGCGCCTCGGCCGTCGCCAGATAGACGCAGGCGCCATCGACGCAGGCGCCCGGCTGGCTCTCGACCAGGCGCTCGGCGAACCGGCTCTTGCCTGAACGGGCGCCGCCCAACACGAGCGTCAGGCGCGGCAGCGCGGCGGTGGTCGCGGACATGGGCCGATCCTCCCTCCGAGGACATCGTTGCGTCGGCCTGAGGAAGTGTCCTGGCTCGGGGTCGTCGGCTCCGGCGCCTTCCCAACGCTTGCGCATCAGTGGCCGCTGCCGGAGCCTCGCCGCTTACAGTTGCGGGGGCAGCGCCGGCCTGGCCCCTTTCGGGGCGTCACCGGCTTCCTTCCATTCGGGCGCGGCACTCTAGCACGCGGCGTTCCGCCGGCACCAGCGCGGCGTTGCGGAATCGGCGGGTGTTTCGGCTTGAAAATCGATGCGGCTCGAAAGCACGACGCGGACCCGAATGTCTTGTGTGGATGGCTCCCGCGTTGCAAGGACTTTTTTCGGCGTAGCGACCTAGTCAGGTACAGTCTTGTGTCCGGCCTGTTGATGCGGTTTTGTTGAACCGCTGGCCCTGATGGTATCCGTGGATCGGGTCCCTATCTGCTTAGCGGGCTCGAACACCCAGGACGTTCGTCGGGTTGTCCCGATCCCCGGTCTGACCGGTTCGCCATCACGTCTCGTCGTCCTTGCAATCGTCGAAAGGCGTTGTGCCTTCGAGCGATCAATTCGTCATGCGGTCCTCTCAGTTGCGGGTCGGTGAGCGCGGTAGGCCTCGCCACGGGTCATGATGACCCAGGCGATCCGCGCGGCCTTGTTGGCCATGGCCACGGCGACCAGCTTGTTGGGCTTGCTTACCAGCAAGTTGGTGATCCAGGGGTGAACCTCGGGCTTGCGCCGTGCCGATTGAAGCTGTGATGTCATGCCGATCACCAGCAGACGGCGAAGATAGCGGTCCGCCATCTTGGAGATGCGTCCCATGCGATCCTTGCCGGCGCTGGAATCGGCCTTGGGCGTTAGCCCGAGCGAGGCGGCAAACTGGCGAGCCGATGTGAACCGGTGCGGATCGGTGACCGAGGCTGCCAGCGCCGAGGCGGTGATGTAACCAATCCCCGGAATGGTCGCGAGCCGTTTGGCCAGGTCGTTGCCGCGGAACCAGGTCTTGATCTCGCCCTCGATCATGGCGACCCGGGCTTGCAACTCGCGGATCTGCTCGGCCAGGGCAATGACGATCTTGCATGCCAGCGGGGGAATGTCCGGCACCACTCCTTCGACAAGCTGATCGACGAGCCTCAGCGCGTGATGAATGCCTTTGGCCAGCACGATGCCCAACTCGGCCAGCTGGGACCGGATCATGTTGACCAGCTGGGTGCGCTGGCCGACCAGCAGATCCCGTGTTCGGTGGAGCGCCAGGACCGATTGCTGCTCGGCCGACTTGATCGCGACGAACCGCATCGTGGGGCGCGTCACCGCCTCGCAGATCGCCTCCGCATCGGCGGCGTCGGTCTTGCCGCGCTTGACGTATGGTTTGACGTAGATCGGTGGCATCAATTTCACCTCGTGCCCCAATGCCTGGAGCTCGCGGGACCAGAAGTGGCTCGTGCCGCACGCCTCGATACCGATCAGACACGGTTCCAGCTTGCCGAAGAACGGCATCATCTGGCGCCGGCGCAACGATCGGCGGACGATGACCTTGCCGGTGCTGTCAATGCCGTGGACTTGGAAAACGTTCTTGGCCAGATCGAGGCCGACGGTAGTAACTTTCATGGCGGATAGCTCCTCTTGCTCGTGGTTGATAACAACCACCACTTCGGCACCTCGGTGCCGGGAGCGGGAGCCATCCACCCCATCTGTAATTGGTTAATCCCGGACCCAATGGCCGTACCGAACGATGACCGCTTGCGGGCGATAAGCCGGCATACGGGCCCGCTTCAGGCTTTCGAGCCGCATCGAATTTCAAACCGAAACAACGCCGTTAACGTCGGCTTTTCAGCGGATCATGTCTGCTTTGCGCCCCACAGTAGACCTTGGCGCGCGGTCATCGACACAGTCGCCCCCGACCCGGAGCGGCCTATTGCAGATCCCTGCTATCGGCCGGCAGTATCATCCCGCATGGCAAACCGCCTCGATATTGTAACCGTCGGGATCAAGCAAGAACGCTGCATAGTAGTGTGGATGATAATGGGTGCGAAGTTTCGGCGCTCCATTGTCGATTCCGTCGGCGGCCAAACCAGCGGCGAAGAATGCGTCGACATCCGCCCGCGAAGCAGCATTGAAAGCGACGTGGACGCGCGGTGTAATGGGAATGCCTTCGGACAGCCAGAAATCACCGCCCGGATCGGCGCTTTTGCCCTGTCCTTCGTGAACGCCAAAGCTGATCGCGTTAGGACTGTTCTTACACAGAACATAACCGAGTGCCGCCAAGGTTTTTGAGTAAAATGCCTTACTTTTTTCGATGTCACTGACGGTGATTCCCATATGGTCGATCATCGATTGCCCTCATAAATCGAGAAGTTTCTGTAGCTTGTCGGGATCGTCCTACGGCGCGCGCGCCGTGCAGCACCAGGCCGTTGACCGCATGGGCCAGCGCGAAGCCCGGGTCGGCCTCGACCGCCCCCTTGAGGCCCGGCATGACCGCCGTCATCTTACGGCACGATGGCGGCGCGCAGCACCGAGCGGTCGGCCGCGCGGGCAAACGCTTCGTCCATCTGGTCGAGCGAAAACTTCGAATCGACGATCGCCGCGAACGGAAACCGCTCGCGGTTGCTCATCACGAAGTCCAGTGCCTGGATCAGATGGCGCGGATGATAGTTGTGGACGCCCATGATAGTGATCCAGCCGCGCAGGATGTCGTTGCCGTCGAGCGTGAACCTGGCGCCCGGGTTGACGAGACCGCCAATCACGTAGCGGCCGCCGATGCGCAGCATGCGGATGCCGAGCGGCACGGCGTCCGGATGGCCACAGACCTCGATGCCGACGTCCGCGCCGTCGGGCGGGCACTCGGCGCGGACGGCGGCGACCAGATCGTCTTCGCCCATGGCGCCGATGTCGAAGGTGACGTCGGCGCCGAACTTGCGGGCGATGGCCAAGCGGTCGGCCACCGCATCCAGACCGATGACACGGCGCGCGCCACGCGCCTTGGCTATGGCGCAGCCGTACAGACCGAGCAACCCGAGTCCCTGCACGACGACCGTATCACCGACATCGATGCCGGCCGCCTCGGTGACCGAGATCATGGTGGCGACCCCGCAATTGAGCGGCGTCGCCTCCTCGTCCGAGATTTCGTCGGGGAGTTTGAGGATACCCGTCCCCGGCAAGATGTAGCAGTAGTCGGCAAAACCGCCGAGGAAATGCGGGTCGTCCTCGACCAGGTCGTGGCCGTACTTGCGAAGTCCCGGGGATTTCTGCGGCATGTCGTGAACGTCGCGGTAATAGGACGCGCCATGATGGAAAAACTCCGTCCACGTGACCCGGTCACCGACCGCCAGCCCGTCGCCGCGCATGTCGTGGACGATGTTCTCACCCAACTGATCGATCACGCCGACGATTTCGTGTCCGAGGATCCCTGGACATGGATTGGGGCGGTGTCCCTGATAGGAATGAATGTCGGAACGGCAGATCGTCGACATGGTGATACGAACGAGCACTTCATCGGGCGTGACGTCACGTACCGGGTATTCGCGGATCACGAATGGCGTGTTCGGTGCGTCGTAAACGACGGCACGACCTGTCTTCGTCATGATGCCGGTATTTCCCTAGTAACCAACGGGCCCACGGTGACAATACCCAGTCCACACCGTGATTGTAAGATTTCCCCCGCCGGTGCCGTCAGGCGCCCCAGTTTCAATGATCGGTGCATTTGGCAAGCCCATTCACGTTTATCGATGACCGCGCGAGAACGATGACCGCTTGCCGACGATGAGCCGACATACGGCGCCGCTTCGGGCTTTCGAGCGACGTCGAATTTCAAACCGGGACACGGTCGGCGAGGCTTGACTCCTGTTTTGTTTTTGTTCTAGAACAAATAACGAACACAAGCCAAGCAGGAGAGGACACGCCGCCGATGACCGCGCCCGCCGCCAGCACCGCTCTCGATGCCTTGCGGGGCCGCGTGCGCGCGCTCGAGCTCGGCGCGCCCGGCGCGGCGGGTGTGATCGAGGCGGTGTCGCTGGGGGTCGCCGCGCTCGACGGCGCGCTGCCCTGGGGCGGCCTGCCGCGCGGCGCGTTGCACGAGGTCGCCGGTGGCGGTGTTGTGGGCGGCGATGCCGCGGAGGGCTTCTCGGCCGCCCTGGCCGCGCGGCTGATCGACGGCCGCGGGCCGGCGCTCTGGTGCCTCGCGCGCGGCGATCTCCACGGCCCCGGCCTCGGCGTCTTCGGGCTCGATCCCGACCGGCTGATCGTCGTGCGTGCGCGCAAATCCCACGACGTCCTGTGGGCGATGGAGGAGGGGCTGCGCTCGGGCCGCCCGGGCGCCGTGTTGGGCGAGCCGCGCGCGCTCGATCTGACCGCCGGGCGCCGGCTGCAGCTCGCCGCGCGCGCCGGCGGCGTCGCCTGCCTGGTGCTGCACGCGGTGCCGAACGAGACGAGCGTCGCGGTGACCCGTTGGCGCGTCGCCGCCGCGCCGAGCCGGCCGCCGGACGGCCTGCCCGGCCTTGGTGCTGCGCGCTGGCGGGTCGCGTTGGAGCGTTGCCGCGGCGGTGTGCCGCAGGAGTGGTTGTTGGAGTGGAGCGATGAAGCGCGTCATCTCACTGTGGTTCCCCTACTGGCCGAGCGAACGGCTGGCCCGACGGCGGCGCAAGCCGTCGGCTGAAGCGCGGCCAGCGGCCCAGGCGGGATCGGCTGCCCAGGCGGGGCCCGCAGCCCGTGCGGCCGAGCCAGGGCCTGAGGCCCCGCTCGTCTTCGTCGGCGCCGAGCAGGGCGGCCTGCGCCTCGCCGCGGTAAGCGCGGCGGCGGGCGTCGAGGGCCTGGCGCCCGGCATGACGCTGGCCGACGCCCGCGCGCTGGTCCCCGGTCTCGTCGTCGAGGCGGCCGATCCGCAAGGCGACGCCCGCGCGTTGGCCGCGTTGGCCGACTGGTGCATCCGCTTCACCCCCTGGGTCGCGCTCGACGGCGCCGACGGCCTCGTGCTCGACGTCAGCGGCTGCGCCCGGCTGTTCGGCGGCGAGGCCGCGCTGCTCGGCCGCGTCGTGGCGCTAGTGACCCGGCTCGGCTTCACGGTGCGCGCCGCGCTCGCCGACACCCCGGCGGCGGCCTGGGCGGTGGCGCGTTTCGCCCATTCGGCGGATCCGTCGGACCGCGGCCTGCCCGCGGGCGCGACGATCGTGCCGACGGGCGGCGCCGAGGCGCTGCTCGGCCCGCTGCCGATCGCCGCGCTGCGCATGCCTGCCGATACCGTCGCCGCCCTCGAGCGGCTCGGCCTGCGCCACGTCGCCGCGCTCGCCGCGCTGCCCCGCGCGCCGCTTACCGCCCGCTTCGGCGCGGCGGTCGGCCGGCGCCTCGACCGGGCGCTGGGGCGCGAAGCCGAGGCGGTCTCGCCGCGCCGTCCGGTGCCGGCCTATCTGGCGCGCCGCGTCTTCACCGAGCCGCTGATCGACCACGCCGGCATTGCTACTGCGACCGACGGACTGATCGCCGAACTCACCGGCCGGCTCGAGGCCGAGGGCCGCGGCCTGCGCCGGCTCGAGCTCGCGCTCTACCGGGTCGACGGCGGGCGCCGCACGGCGGCCGTCGGCACCGCACGGGCGACGCGCGACGCGGCGCATCTGACGCGCCTGCTCGCGGTCAAGCTCGAGGCGCTCGAGCTCGGCTTCGGCGTCGAGGCGCTGACGCTCGCCGCCCCCGTCACCGAGCCTCTGGCGCCGGCCCAGGCGTCGTTCGCGCCCGACGCGATACCGGCCGATGCCGGCGGGCTCGGCGCTCTGGTCGACCGCCTGGCGCAGCGCCTCGGGCCGGCCAATGTGGTGCGCCTCGCGCCGTGCCCGAGCCACACGCCGGAGCGCGCCGTCGCCGCCGTGCCGGCCATGGCGCCGGCCACCGCCGACGGCTGGCGCGCCGACGTCCACCGCCCGCTGCGCCTGTTGCCGCGGCCCGAGCCGATCGAGGCGGTCGCCATGGTGCCCGACGCGCCGCCCGTCCAGTTCCGCTGGCGCGGCCGGGCCCATCGCGTGGCGCGCGCCGCCGGCCCCGAGCGGCTCGCCGCCGAATGGTGGCGCGCGCCCAACGCCGAGACCTATGACCCCGACGATTGGCGCGACTACTACCGCGTCGAGGACGCGGCCGGCGTACGCTTCTGGCTCTACCGCCACGGCCCCTACGGCCCGGACGGTATGGCCCGCTGGTACCTGCACGGGATGTTTGCATGACGGTAAATCGACCCGTAGGGGCGGGTTTCAAACCCGCCCCTACGCCAAACAGGGGCGCCACGCGAGTGGGATCGAGTCAAACCCGGAGGCCTCGTCGCCAGCCTTTGCGGCTGCGCGATTACGACTACACACGTCCCGGCGCCTATTTCATAACGATCTGTACTCACCGCCGCCGCTGTCTGTTCGGACGGGTTGCAGACGGCGCGATGCACCCGAACGCATTCGGAGCGATCGTCGGCTCATGCTGGCGCGCGTTGCCGCGACATTATCCCCATGTCGAACTGGACGGCTTCGTGGTCATGCCCAATCACGTCCACGGCATCCTTCTCCTGACCGATGCCGGTGTCGTCGACCGGCCGAAGGCGAGACGTCATGACCTGTCCGAGGTCGTTCGGGCCTTCAAGACCTTTTCCGCCCAGCGCATCAATGAACTTCGCGGTGCCAAGGGAAACCGGCTATGGCAGCGGGGGTTTTACGAACACATCATTCGTCGTGGGGATCCGCTGAACGGGATCCGCAGCTACATCGAAACCAACCCGCTGCGCTGGCATCTCGATAGAGAAAATCCGAACCACGTCCGCAAGGGCGGGTTTCAAACCCGCCCCTACACCCGGGACGGCCAGGAGCAATCGCCGTGACCCGCTACGCCGAGCTCCAAGTCACCTCGAACTTCAGCTTCCTGCGCGGCGCGTCGCACCCCGACGAGCTGGCGGTCGCCGCCGCCGCGCTCGGCCTCGAGGCGCTCGCCATCACCGACCGCAACACGCTGGCCGGCGTGGTGCGCGCCCATATGGCGGCCAAGGCGGCGGGCATCCGCCTCGTCGTCGGCGCGCGGCTCGATTTCGACGATGGTGCGAGCGTGCTGTGCTTCCCGACCGACCGGGCGGCCTATGGCCGGCTCTCGCGGCTGCTGACGCTCGGCAAGCGGCGCGCCGCCAAGGGCAAATGCCACCTGACGCGCGACGACCTCCACGACCACGGCGCGGGCCAGATCGTCGTCGCGCTGCCGCCGGCGCGCGCCGACCACTCGGCAGCCTCGGACCCGGTCTTCGCGCGGCGCCTCGAGGAACTCCGCTGGCATTTCGGCGATCGCTGTTACCTCGCCGCCCAGCACCTCTACCGGGGCGACGATGCGCGCCGCATCGCGCGCCTGGCGCGCCTCGCGGACGGCCTGCGCGTGCCCCTGGTGGCGACCGGCGACGTCCGGGCGCATACCGCCGCCCGGCGCCCGTTGATGGACGTGCTGACTTGCATCCGCGAGGGCTGCACGATCGGAGACGCCGGGCTCCGGCTCGCCGCCAACGCCGAGCGCCACCTGAAATCCGGCGACGAGATGGCGCGGCTGTTCACCGGCCACCAGGACGCCGTCGCGCGCACGCTCGAGATCGTCGCGCGCTGCGGCTTCTCGCTCGACGAGCTGCGCTACGACTACCCCGACGAGGTGGTGCCCGCGGGGCACACGCCGCAGAGTTGGCTGGTCGCGCTCACCGAGGCCGGCGCGCGCGAACGTTATCCAAATGGCGTGCCGGCCAAGGTGCGCGCCCAGATCGACCACGAGCTCGGGCTCATCGCCGAGCTCGGCTACGCGCCCTATTTCCTGACCGTCGATGACATCGTGCGCTTCGCCCGCGGCCGCGGCATCCTGTGCCAGGGGCGCGGCTCGGCGGCCAACTCGGCGGTCTGCTATTGCCTGGGGATAACCGCGGTGGACCCCGACCGCATCGATCTGTTGTTCGAGCGCTTCGTCAGCGCCGAGCGCGACGAGCCGCCCGACATCGACGTCGATTTCGAGCACGAGCGACGCGAGGAGGTCATCCAGTACATCTACGCGAAATACGGCCGCGAACGCGCCGCGCTGGCCGCCACCACGATCACCTACCGCGGGCGCAGCGCGATCCGCGACGTTGGCAAGGCGATGGGGCTGTCGCTCGATACCGTCGGCGCGCTCGCCGGCACGCTCGCCGGGCGCTATGGCGAGGACGCCTTCTGCGACGAGGACCTCAAGGAACTGGGGCTCGACCCGCGTGATGCGACGCTCGCCCGCGCGGTGCGTCTGGCGCGCGAGCTCAAGGGCTTTCCCCGGCACCTCTCGCAGCACGTCGGCGGCTTCGTCATCAGCCGGGGGCCGTTGAGCGAGCTGGTGCCGATCGAGAACGCGGCGATGGAAGACCGCACCGTGATCGAGTGGAACAAGGACGACCTCGACGACCTCGGGCTCTTGAAGATCGACGTGCTCGGCCTCGGCATGCTGAGCTGCATCCGCAAGGCCTTCGTTCTGCTCGAGCGCCACCACGGCCGCGCGGTCACGCTCGCCACCGTGCCGGCCGAGGACCCGGCGACCTACGACATGCTGTGCCGCGCCGATTCGCTCGGCGTCTTCCAGGTCGAGAGCCGCGCCCAGATGAGCATGCTGCCGCGGCTCAAGCCGCGCTCGTTCTACGACCTGATGATCGAGGTCGCGATCGTCCGGCCGGGGCCGATCCAGGGCAATATGGTGCACCCGTATTTGCGCCGGCGCGGCGGCGAGGAGCCGGTCGCGTACCCGTCGGCCGCGCTCGAGGGCGTGCTCGCCAAGACGCTCGGCGTGCCGCTGTTCCAGGAACAGGCGATGCGTATCGCGGTGGTCGCCGCCGGCTTCACGCCGGGCGAGGCCGACGCGCTGCGCCGCGCCATGGCGGCGTGGCGCCGGCCCGGGCTGATCGACGGCTTCAAGGACAAGCTGGTCGAGGGCATGGTCGCGAACGGCTACGCGCGCGACTTCGCCGAGCGCTGCTTCAGCCAGATCCTCGGCTTCGGCGAGTACGGCTTCCCCGAGAGCCACGCGGCGAGCTTCGCGCTGCTGGTCTACGTCTCGGCCTGGCTCAAGCGCCACTACCCGGCGGCCTTCGCCTGCGCGCTGCTGAACAGCCAGCCGATGGGCTTTTACGCGCCGGCCCAGATCGTCCGCGACGCGCGCGAGCACGGCGTCACCGTGCGGCCCGCCGACGTCAACGCGAGCGATTGGGACTGCACGCTGGAGGCCAATAACGACAAGGGCGACGAAGGCGTCGCGCTGCGCCTCGGCCTGCGCCAGATCAAGGGCGCCAGGGAGGCCGACGCCGAAGCGCTGGTGGCAAGCCGCGGCGCCGGCTACGCAGACGTCCACGACCTCGCCCGGCGCGCGGGCTTGAGCGAGCCGGCGCTGGCGAAACTCGCGCGCGCCGACGCGTTGCGCTCGCTCGGCCTCGACCGGCGCCAGGCGGCCTGGGCGGTCAAGGGCATCGGGCCGGCGCCGCTGCCGCTGTTTGCCACGACCGACGGCCGCGTGCCCGAACCGGCGATCCGGCTGCCCGGCATGGGCTTGGGCGAGCAGGTCGCCGAGGACTACGCGACGCTGCGCCTGACGCTGCGTCAACATCCGGTCAGCTTCGTCCGCGACGATCTCGCCGCCGATGGCTTCGTGCCCGCCAAGGACCTCGCGACCGCCGCCAATGGCCGGCGCGTCGCGGTCGCCGGGCTGGTGACCATCCGCCAGCGCCCGGCGACTGCGCGCGGCATCATCTTCGTCACGCTCGAGGACGAGACCGGCGTCGCCAACCTGGTGGTCCGCGCCGACGTCTTCGAACGCTTCCGCAAGCCGATGCTCTCGGCCGTGCTGCTGGCCGCCCATGGCAAGCTCGAGCGCGAGGGCCTGGTGATCCACGTCGTCGTCGACCGCCTCGCCGACCTGACGCCGCGCCTGCGCGCGCTGACCGACCCCGCGCCGCCGCCCATCCCGGTGCTCGCCGACCCGGTGCTGCAAGCGCCGTCACGGAACTTCAGGTAGGCGGGCGGCGCACCCCAAAATTTGACGCCGCGCTCGTGCTTCGCCATACTTTATGCTGCGGGTGCGAAGGAATGGGGCGATGACCGGTTTCGACGACAAGACGCTGGAGGACTGGGCGGCGCTCGCGGCCAAAGAGCGCAAGGGCGAGAGCGCGGAGTCGCTCGCCTGGCAGACCGCCGAGGGCATCGCGGTCAAGCCGCTCTATACCGCGGAAGACCTCGAAGAACTCGAGCATCTCGGCACGCTGCCGGGGTTCCCGCCCTTTACGCGCGGCCCGCGCGCCACGATGTACGCCGGCCGGCCGTGGACGATCCGCCAATACGCCGGCTTCTCGACCGCGGAGGAGAGCAATGCCTTCTACCGGCGGGCGCTCGCCAGCGGCCAGAAGGGGCTTTCGGTGGCCTTCGATCTGGCGACCCACCGGGGCTTCGATTCGGACCACCCGAGCGCCGTGGCCGACGTCGGCATGGCCGGCGTCGCGATCGATTCGGTCGAGGACATGAAGCTGCTGTTCAACGGCATCCCGCTCGACGAGATGACCGTCTCGATGACCATGAACGGCGCCGTCCTACCGGTTATGGCCGGCTACATCGTCGCCGCGGAAGAGCAGGGCGTCGGCCAGGACCAACTCGCCGGCACCATCCAGAACGACATCCTCAAGGAGTTCATGGTCCGCAACACCTTCATCTATCCGCCCGGGGCGTCGATGCGCATCGTCGCCGACATCATCGCGCACACCGCGCGGCACATGCCGCGCTTCAACTCGGTGTCGATCTCGGGCTACCACATGCAAGAAGCCGGCGCGACGGCGGTCCAGGAGCTCGCCTTCACGCTCGCCGATGGCCTGGCCTATGTGCGCGCCGCGCTCGACAAGGGCCTCGCGGTCGACGATTTCGCGCCGCGCCTCTCGTTCTTCTTCTGCATCGGCATGAACTTCTTCATGGAGATCGCCAAGCTGCGCGCCGCCAGGCTCTTGTGGGCGCGCATGATGGCGCCGTTCGAGCCGCAAAACCCGATGTCGATGGCGCTGCGCACCCACTGCCAGACCTCGGGCGTTTCCCTGACCGAGCAGGACCCGCACAACAACATCGTGCGCACCGCCTACGAGGCGCTCGCCGCCGTGCTGGGCGGCACCCAGAGCCTGCACACCAACGCCTTCGACGAGGCGCTCGCGCTGCCGTCGGACGCCGCCGCCAGGGTCGCGCGCAACACCCAGTTGATCCTCGCCGAGGAGACCGGCGTCACCAAGGTCGTCGATCCGCTCGCCGGCAGCTATTACGTCGAGCATCTAACCGCCAGCGTGGCCGCGGAGGCTTGGAAGCTGATCGAAGAGGTCGAGGGCCTGGGCGGCATGACCGAGGCGATCGAGGCCGGCATGCCCAAGCTCAAGATCGAGGAGAGCGCGGCGCGGCGTCAGGCGCGCATCGACCGCGGCGAGGAAGTCATCGTCGGGGTCAATAAATACGCCGCGGGAGAGGCGCATCCGATCGCGCTGCGCAGTATCGACAACCATGCGGTTCGCGCGACGCAGGAGGCGCGCCTCGCCGCCCTGCGCGAGAGCCGAGACGAGGCCGCTTGCCAAGCGTCACTCGCGGCCATCGAGCGCGCTGCCGAGACCGGCGAGGGCAACCTCTTGGCGCTCGCCATCGAGGCGACCCGGGCACGCGCCACTCTGGGCGAGATCTCCGAGGCGCTGGCGCGCGTCTTCGGCCGCTACCGGCCCGACCCGCGCACCGTCTCGGGCGTCTATGGCGCGGCCTATGGCGACGACGCGGCCTTCGCGGCGATCCAGGCGCGGGTCGCCGCCTTCGCCGACGCCGACGGCCGCCGACCGCGCATGCTGGTCGTCAAGCTGGGCCAGGACGGCCACGACCGGGGCGCCCGGGTGATCGCCACCGCCTTCGCCGACATCGGCTTCGACGTCGATTTAGGCCCGCTGTTCCAGACACCGGCGGAAGCCGCGCGCCAGGCGATCGAGAACGACGTCCACGTGGTCGGCGTCTCGACCCAGGCCGGCGCCCACAAGACCCTGGTGCCTGACCTGATTACGGCGCTCCGGGCCGAGGGCGGCGGCGACGTACTGGTGATTTGCGGCGGCGTCATCCCGCCGCATGATCACGACGCGTTGCGCGGCGCCGGCGTCGCGGCGATCTTCGGCCCGGGCACCAACGTGCCGGCCGCCGCGGCGGAAGTCATCGGCCTGATCGCCAAGCGCCAAGCCGCGTAGGGGCGGGTTTCAAACCCGCCCCTACAAACACCGTGCCTCTGTGGTTCAGATTTCGGCTATTCGTTCAGCCGGCTGCGCATGGTGTCGAGCAGCGCGGTCAGCGCCGCGACATCCTCGGCGAGCGCCGCGGCCACGCCGTCGAGCCGGCCGCGTTCGGCCTCGAGCGCGGCGATGCCGCCGCTAAGCTCGTCGGTCTTTTGCTGCAGGCCCGCCAGCTCCGCCTTTGCCGCCTCGGCTGCGGCGCGCAGCGCCTCGGCGTCGGCTAGCTCGGCCTCAATTGCCTCGAGCGCGGCGACCGCGTTCGGATAGTCCCCGATCGCCTGACGCTCGGCGCCGAGCTGCGCACGCAGGCTCGAGACCTGGTTGGCGAGCGCGCTGCGCTCGGCATCGAGCGAGGCGGTCTCGTCACTCAACGACGAATAGCCGATCACCACGACGACGGCGAGCACGGCGGCGGTCAGCCAACCCAGCCGCCCGGCGCTCATCCCGCCGCCCGGCTTGGCCGCCGACGTGGCCAGCGGAGCGCCGCCGCCCACGCCGGTCGTGCCGCCTGTGCCGGCCGGCGACGATGTCGTGTCGGCCGCCGCACCCTCGGCGCGTGTCGCCGGTGTCTCGTCGAACTTCGCCGCGACCGTCGCCGCGACCGAGGGCGCGGCATCGTCGGCGGGCGCCGCGCCGCCGGGCACCGCCGGCGCGTTCTCGTCGGCTGCCGGCTTTACCGGGCGGGGCTTCGCGGCCTTGCTCGTGCGACCCTTGGGTCGTCGGCCGGCGGCGTCTTCACCGCTCGCCGCGGTCGCGTCATCTTTCCCGGTCGCGGGCGGGGCATCCGGCTTCGGCGGTCCCGACTCTTCGGGTTTTTCGTCTGGTTGTTTCTCGTCGGCCATTTCCACACCTCGTTTACGTGCCGCGGCCGGACGGGCCCGACGCGACGCTATAGTCTATCTCATCATAGCCGAGCGGTGGCCGAACGGGCAGAACTCAGTTCGGTGCCTCGTCGGAGTGTGATACCAAGGGTCAGTGATAAAGGCCCCTAGAGATCGCGTCCGCTTTTCGCCGGTGAGGCAAGGCAGCCGCGGGCGATGCAGTGCATCGGCTAGGCAACCTGGCGCCCTCCGGCGATAAGCAGCCGCGACCCGAAGAGCGGCTTGCCGAGGCTCTCGCCCGCTATCAGACTGGCGGACGTCGTTCCACCCGTCTCGCGATGCCCCTCCTATTGCCATACATGGGCATCGCGGCGACGGGCGCGCCTAGCCGAGAACCACGGCAAGCCGTCTCTACGGGTCTTTATCACTGACCCTTGGTATTAAGCGAGCCGGTCGAGCGCCTCGAACAACCGGTCGACATCGTCGGCCGTGTTGAACAGATGCGGGCTGACGCGCAGCGTGCCCGAACGGATACTGATGTAGACCCGCTCGGCGGCGAGTGCCGGGCCCAGGCTGGCGGGGAAGCCGCCCGGCCGGCGCAGGCCGATGTAGTGACCGACGCGGTGGTCGGCGGGTGGCGTGGTGAAGTCGCGCTCGGCGCCCTTCTCGGCGATGCGGTCGGTCAGCGGCCGCAGCGTCTCGCCGATCGCGGCCGGCGTCCAGGCGGTAATCTGGTCCATCGAGGCTGCCGCCATCGGCAGGTGGATGGCATTGAACACCTGGCCCATGTCGTAGCGCCGTGCGCCGGGCGCGCCTTCTTCCGGATAGAGCGTCGGCCCGTCGACCGCCGTGGCGTCGAGGCGGTTGTACATATGGCCTTCCAGAGCGCGGCCGTCCTGGCGCTCGGGCGCGGCGTAGAGGAAGGCGAGTGTGTAAGGGCAGAACAGCCACTTGTAGCCCGAGGCGATCAGGAAATCGGGCCGGATGCGGCCGACGTCGAGCGCCATGGCGCCGACCGACTGGGTCGCGTCGAGCACCAACGCGGCGCCGGTCTCGCGGCAGCGCGCGCCGACCGCCTCGGCGTCGATCGCCGCGCCGTTGGTCCAGCGGCAGGCCGCCATGGCGGCGACGGCCGTCTCAGGCCCGATGCGCTCGATCACGGCGGTCGTCCAGTCGCCGTCGGCCGGCTCGGCCACGGTCTCGATGCGCGCGCCGGTGTCGCGCGCGAGATCCCGCCAAGTGAAGAAGTTCGACGGGAACGGCTCCTCGGGCACCACGATGGCCTGGCCCGCCGCGACCGGCAGGTTGAGCGCCGCGGTCGCGACGCCGTAGCTCGCCGCCGGCACGATGGCGACGTCGTCGGCCTCGGCGCCGATCATGCCGGCGAACAGGCCGCGCACCCGCTCCGCGGTTTGCATCGCCTCGTCCGCATCGCGCTCCCAGGGGCGCAGCCGGCGCGTCACCGCAGCCTCGCCGGCGGCGATCGCCGCCGTCGTCAGCGGCGAGCGCGAGGCGCAGTTGAGAAAGGTGATTTCGTCGGGGATGTCGAACAGGTGACGCTGGTCGTCGATCATGGATGTCGATCCGGAAATGATTGGTCCGTCGACGCGAAGGACGACTTGTACGCCATTCGCCGCCGTCGGGTACACGATCTTTCTCGACCAAGCGTCGGTCGCCGCCGGCCAGCGAGGCAGGTTAGCTCGCGCCGCGATACGGCAGCCGGCTCAGTCCGGCAATCCAGCCTTGCGCAGACCCTCGCCGTGGTGGGCCAGATCGCCGGGCTCACCGTAAGTCAGGCGCTCGAGGTAATCGGCAATCGAGAAATCGGGCTTCAGCTGCAGCACTTGCGCCTTTTGCAGCTCGGCGTCGGCGTCGTCGCCCATGTATGCGTGGCACGCCGCCATGTCGGCGTGGTGCTGCCAGCGCGGTGTCGGTATCTGTTTATAGGCCTCGATTGCCTCGGCATAGCGGTGCTCGCCGAGGCGCGCGCGGCCCAGCAGGTGCGCGAAGCTTCCCGCCCCAAGGGGATCGAGACGCATCGCCTTCTCGACCCACTCGGCACCCTCGGCGTGGCGGCCCATCCAGGTCATCAGCTCGCCGCGTTGCGCGGCCATGCGCGGGTCGTTCGGATTCATCGCGAAGGCGCGGTTGTGGTACTGCTCTGCCTGATCGAGCTGGCAGAGCTCCATGTTGATCTCGCACAGGATGCGCAGGCACTCCATGTCGTTCTCGTCGAGCGCCAGCGCCTTCTCGGCGTTGGCGACGCGCTGCGCCGACCACGATTCCGGCACGTCCGCGTAGCCGCGCAGGACACCCTGGCGCAAGGTGCAGGCCTTCCAGGCATAGGCCGGGGCGTATTCCGGGTCGAGATCGATCGCCTTGTTGAGGACGTCGATCGCCTCGGCGTTGGCCTCCTTGGTGCCGCGGTGATGGAGGACCTTGCTGCGCAGCACATAATCATAGGCGGCCAGGTCCTGCGGCGGCTTGCGCTTGACGCGCTCGATGTCGGCCGCCTCGAGGCGCGCCGGCAGCGCGCCGACGATCGCCTGGGTCAGCTCGTCCTGGATCTCGAAGATGTCGGTCAGCTCGCGGTCGTAGCGCTCGGCCCAGACGTGGTTCTCGGTCGCCGCCTCGACGAGCTGGACGGTGACGCGCACTCGATTGCCGGCCTTGCGGATGCTGCCCTCGACGACGTAATGGACGCCCAGCTCGCGGCCGACGTCCTCGACGCGCACCGATTTGCCCTTGTAAGTGAATGTCGAGTTGCGGGCGATCACGAACAGACTCGGAAAACGCGCCAGCTCGGTGATGATGTCCTCGGTGATGCCGTCGGCGAAGAACTCCTGCTCGGCATCGCCCGACATGTTGACGAAGGGCAGCACGGCGATCGACGGCTTGTCGGGCAGGGCGGGTCCTGGCTTGGGCGCGTCGTCCGGGGCGGCCTTCCCGGCGTCGGTCGGCACACCGTCGATCAGCACCTTGAAGACGTGGATCGGGCGCGGGATGTTCTTGACCGCGATCTCGCCCATGTCTTCGAAGACGTAGGGCAGCTTGTCCCGGACCTGGTTGTACACCTCACGCCTGACGGAGATGCCGTCGGGATCGGCGATCTCCTGCAGCCGCGCCGCGATGTTGACGCCGTCGCCGTAAATATCGTCGCCGTCGATTATGATGTCGCCAAGGTTGATGCCGATGCGGAAGCAAATGGACTCATCGTCGGGCCGCCCAGCGTTTTGTTCGATCACCGAGCGCTGAACTTCGACGGAGGATTCGACGGCGTCGACGACGCTCGCGTATTCGATCAGCGCGCCGTCGCCCATCAGCTTGACAATGCGCCCGTGATATTTGGCGATGATCGGGTCGATGAGATCGCGGCGCAGCACCTTCAAGGCGTTCAGCGTGCCCGTCTCGTCGTTCGCCATCATGCGGCTGTAACCGCAGACGTCCGCGCTCACGATCGCGGCGAGCCTGCGCTCGATGTCCTGGCGCGCCACGCCACCCTCCGTTTGCTCCGTTCGACTTTTGCAGGGCAGTCTAGGCGACGGCGGGCCTTGTGTCTAACGGTCGGAATGCCGCGCGCTAGCTTCGGTTTCGAGCGCCGCGGCGGCGAGGATGTCGGCGCGTCGTCCGATTGGCGGCGCGATGCGCTCGGCCTTGGGGTGCGCGTCGAGATCGAATGCGTCGCCCTCGCCAAACACGACTGACCGCGTCACTGTTGGATAAACGGTAGAGGAACCACAGAGACACAGAGACACAGTGTTTGTTGGGGCGGGTTTGAAACCCGCCCCTACGGTGTGAATTCCTCTGTGTCTCTGTGTCTTTGTGGTTCGCCCGTCAACTGAACCTTAGGATCCGTCGTCAACCGCTTGGCGCGCGGTCTCGATCGGGCCGAGCACGAGCAGCAGATCCTTGGTCTCGACCTCGGCGCCGGGCTCGACGAGCAGTTCGGTGACGGTGCCGGCCTCGTCGGCGAACACCGTGCTCTCCATCTTCATCGCCTCGATGGCGACCAGCGGGTCGCCGCGTTCGACGCGTTGGCCGGCGTCGACCGAGACCGAGACGATACGCCCCGGCATCGGCGCGCCGATCTGGCCCGCCTCGCCGTCCTTGATCTTGCGACGCGTCGGCCGCGCCAGGCTCAGCGCACGGTCGTCGATGGTCACCGTGCGCGGCTGGCCGTTGAGCTCGAAGAAGATCGTTCGCCGGCCCTTGTCGTCGGCCTCGCCGGTCGCGAGATAGCGGATCACCAGCCGCTTGCCGGGGCCGATGTCGATGTCGAACTCCTCGCCCGGCCGCGGGCCATAGAAGAACTGCGGCGTCGCCAGCAGGCCGACGTCCGAATAGGCGCGGCGGTGCTCGGCGTAATCGAGGAAGACCTTGGGATAGAGCAGATAGGCGGCAAGCTCGTGGTCGCTCGCCGCGCGCCGGAGTTTGTGCTCGAGCTCCTCGCGCGCCGCGTCGAGGTCGACCGGGTCCATCAGCGAGCCGGGGCGCACGGTGATCGGGGTGGCGCCGCGCAGCACCTTGCGCTGCAGCGCCTCGGGGAAGCCGCCCGGCGGCTGGCCGAGCTCGCCGCGGAAGTACGCGACCACCGAATCGGGGAACGACACCTCGCGTTCGGGGTCGGTGACGTCGGCGGCCGTGAGGCCGTGCGAGACCATGAACAGCGCCATGTCGCCGACCACCTTCGAGGTCGGCGTCACCTTGATGATGTCGCCGAACATGCGGTTGACCTCGGCGTAAGCCGCGAGCACCTCGGGCCAGTGATGCTCGAGGCCCAGCGCGCGCGCCTGCTGGCGCAGGTTGGTGTACTGCCCGCCGGGGATCTCGTTTTGATAGATCTCCGACGTCGAGGCGCGCATGTCGCTCTCGAAGGCGGCATAGAGCGGGCGCACGCCTTCCCAGTATCGCGCGACTTCGGCGATCGCCCGGCGCGGCAAGCCGGTATCGCGTGGGCCGCCGCGCAGCGCCTCGGCGATGGCGCCGAGGCTCGGCTGCGAGGTCAGCCCGCTGAGCGCGTCCATGGCGGCGTCGGCGGCGTCGACGCCGGCCTCGGCCGCCGCCAGCACGCTGGCCGACGAGGTGCCCGCGGTGTCGTGGGTGTGGAAGTGGATCGGCAGGCCGATTTCCTGGCGCAGTGTCGAGACCAGGATACGCGCGGCCTCGGGCTTGCAGACGCCGGCCATGTCCTTGATGCCCAGGATATGCGCGCCCGCGGCCTCGAGCTCCTTGGCCAGGCCGACGTAGTATTTCAGGTCGTATTTGTCGCGCGCCGGGTCGGTCAGGTCGCCGGTGTAGCAGATCGCCGCCTCGCACAGCTGGCCGCTTTCGAGCACTGCGTCCATCGCGACGCGCATGTTTTCGATCCAATTCAGCGCGTCGAACACCCGGAACAGGTCGATGCCGGCATCGGCGGCTTGGCCGATGAAGAAGCGGACGACGTTGTCCGGGTAGTTGGTGTAGCCGACCGCGTTGGAGCCGCGCAGGAGCATCTGCAGCATCTGGCTGGGCATCGCCTCGCGCATCGCCGCGAGCCGCGCCCAGGGGTCTTCGTTGAGGAAGCGCATGGCGACGTCGAAGGTCGCGCCGCCCCAGACCTCGAGCGAGAACAGGCCTTTCAGGCCGGTCTCGTAGGCGGCGGCCGGTCGGGTCAGGTCGTAGCCGCGCAGGCGTGTGGCGAGCAGCGACTGGTGGGCGTCGCGGAACGTCGTGTCGGTCATCAAAAGGCGCGTCTCGTCGCGCATCCACTGGGCGAAGCCCTCGGCGCCGCGTTGCTTGAAGATATCGCGTGTGCCGGTCGCGTCGTCGGGCTCGACCGCGGGCCGCGGCGGCACCGTGCGCACGGTGGCGGGCGGCCGGCCGGCGACCTCGGGGTTGCCGTTGACCAGCGTCTCGCCGATGAAGGTGAGGAGCCGCGTCGCCCGGTCGCGGCGCAGCGGGAAGTGGAACAGCTCGGGCGTCTCGTCGATGAAGCGCGTCGTCAGATCGCCGGTCACGAAGGACGGGTGCCCGATGACCGCCTCGAGGAAGGCGAGGTTGGTCTTGACGCCGCGGATGCGGAACTCGCGCAGCGCGCGGTCCATGCGCTGGACCGCTTCCTCGCGTGTCGGCGCCCAGGCGATGACCTTCTCCAAGAGCGAATCGAAATGCGGCGTGATCAGCGCGCCCGAGAACGCCGTGCCGCCGTCGAGCCGGATGCCGAAGCCGGCGGCGCCGCGATAGGCCGAGATGCGCCCGTAATCGGGGATGAACTGGTTCTCGGGGTCCTCGGTGGTGATCCGGCACTGGATCGCGCAGCCGTTGAGCCGCAGCGCGTCCTGGGCCGGCACGCCCGAGCCGGCGTCGCCGATGCGCGCGCCCTGGGCGATGCGGATCTGCGCCTTGACGAGGTCGACGCCGGTGACCACCTCGGTGACGGTATGCTCGACCTGGATACGCGGGTTGACCTCGATGAAGTAGAAACGCGCGCCGTCGACGTCGTAGAGGAACTCGACGGTGCCAGCGTTGAGATAATTCGCCGCCTTGGCGAGCCGCACGCCGGCGTCGCACAGCGCCGCGCGCTCGGCATCGTCGAGCGTCACGGCCGGCGCGACCTCGATGATCTTCTGGTGGCGCCGCTGGACCGTGCAGTCGCGCTCGAACAGGTGGCAGACGGTGCCGTGGGCGTCGCCCAGCACCTGGACCTCGATATGGCGGGCGCGCTCGACCAGGCGCTCGAAGAAGACCTCGTCGCGGCCGAAGGCGGCGCGCGCCTCGCGCCTGGCGGCGTCGACCTCGGTGGCCAGTTCGGCGGCGGCGCGCACGACGCGCATGCCGCGCCCGCCGCCGCCCCAGCTCGCCTTGATCATCAGCGGATAGCCGACCTCGCCGGCCAGGCGCGCCTCCTCGCCCGGCGGCACCACGCCGGTCGCCGGCAGCACCGGCACCCCGGCGCCCTCGGCCAGCGCGCGCGCCTCGACCTTGTCGCCCAGGCTGCGCAGCAAATCGGGCGGCGGGCCGATGAAGACCAGCCCGGCCGCGATGCAGGCCTCGGCGAAGTCGGGGTTCTCGGCAAGGAAGCCATAGCCCGGATGGATCGCGTCGGCGCCCGCCTCGCGGGCGACGCGCAGCACGTCGTCGATGTCGAGGTAGGCGCTGATCGGGTCGCGGCCGGCGCCAATCGGATAGCTCTCGTCGGCCTTGAAACGGTGCAGCGCGAAGCGGTCCTCATGGGCGTAGACCGCGACCGTCTTGAGACCCAGCTCGGTCGCCGCGCGCAGCACGCGTATGGCGATCTCGCTGCGGTTGGCGACCAGCAGCTTGCGGATCGCATGAAAGGACGGCTTCGTCATGGTGCCATGCCCTGAATGCCCCGAGGCGCTCCGGTTACGCGACTCTCGCGCCGAAAGCAATCTTCCAGATGAACCGCCGGTCCGACAAAACAGATTTCACCGCAGAGACATCTGCCGTAGGGGCGGGTTTCAAACCCGCCTCTACAATAGCCTTCCCTCCGTGACCCTTCTCCGTGTCTCTGTGGTTCTGCCGCCTGAAAAGCGGTTGTCTCTGGATCGCCGCCGGGTAGTGTAGCGCGATGAGCGATATCGACGACCTTGCCGGGGCCGTGCTGGGCGGCGAGCGGCGCGCGCTGGCGCGCGCGATCACGCTGATCGAATCGACCCGCGCCGATCATCAGGCCCGAGCGCAGGCGCTGCTCGCCGCGCTCTTGCCAAAGACCGGCGGGGCGCTGCGCATCGGCATTTCGGGCGCGCCCGGCGTCGGCAAGTCGAGCTTCATCGAGACCTTCGGGCTCTATCTCATCGAGGCCGGCCACCGGATCGCTGTGCTCGCGGTCGATCCGTCGAGCAAGCGTTCGGGCGGCGCGCTGTTGGGCGACAAGACGCGCATGGCGGAGCTGGCGCGCGACCCGGCCGCCTTCATCCGGCCGTCGCCAGCGGGCGAGACGCTGGGCGGCGTCGCACGCCGCACGCGCGAGGCGATGTTGGTCTGCGAGGCGGCCGGCTTCGACGTCGTGATCGTCGAGACGGTCGGCGTCGGTCAATCCGAGACCGCCGTCGCCGACATGGTCGACGCCTTCGTCCTGCTGCTCGCGCCGGGCGGCGGCGACGAGCTGCAGGGGCTCAAGAAGGGCGTCGTCGAGCTGGCCGACGTGATCGTCGTCAACAAGGCCGACGGTGGGCTCGCCGAGGCGGCCAAGCGGGTCCAGGCCGACTATCGTGGCGCGCTCGGCCTGTTGCGCCCGGCGAGCGCGCACTGGTCACCCCGGGTGCTCGCCTGCTCGGCGCTCGACGGCAGCGGCATCGCCGAGGTCTGGGCGGCGCTCGGCGACTATCGCGCGTCGCTCGAGCCGGCCGGCGAGATCGCCCGGCGCCGGGCCGCGCAGTCGGGCGCCTGGATGTGGACCGAGCTGCGCGCCGGGCTGTTGGCCGACTTCACCGGCCAGTCGGGCGTCGCCGAGGCGATCGCGTCGCTCGAGGCGCGCGTCGTTGCCGGCGCGATGACGCCCCATGCGGCGGCGCGCGAGCTGCTCGCGCTGGCCCGCGGCACGGCTGGTGAAACGACTTGACGGCGACGGTCCGCTGGCCTAAATCTCGCGGCCTATCGCGCGCGGCGCTTTCGGGTGGCCGCGCTTTCCAACGTCACGAGGACTGGTCAGATGACCCGACGCTGCGAGCTGACGGGGAAGGCCGTAATCACCGGCAACAACGTGAGCCACGCGCATAACAAGACGCGGCGGCGCTTCTTGCCCAACCTGCAGCGGACCTCGCTGCAGAGCGAGACGCTCGGCCAGATGGTGCGCCTGCGCATCACGCCGCACGCCATGCGCACGGTCGACCGGCACGGTGGTCTCGACGCCTTTCTCCTGAAGGCCAAGGACGACAAGCTGTCGCTCAACGCCCGCCGCCTCAAACGGCGCATCGCCAAGGTGGCCGCCGCCGCTGACTGAACGCCGCCCCGCGCGGTCCCCGCGCCCCGGTTATGTTTCCGCTCCAAATCGTGACGCCCATCTAGTGTCCCGATTCCGAAGTTCGCATGATTTTCGCCTGCTGTTCAGCGATTTCGATTGTTCGGAGGCAGAAGCGCTGGATGGCGCCGAGGATGTCATCGGCGGATTTGGTCCATTTGAAGGGTTTGGGGTTCTGGTTTGTCGTGTCGATGTAGTCGAGGATGGTGCGCTCCAACTCCTTGGTGGAGCGATGGACGCCGCGCCTGATCTGCTTGTCGGTCAGCAGCCCGAACCAGCGCTCGACCTGGTTCAGCCAGGAGGCGCTGGTGGGTGTGAAATGGGCCTGCCAGCGCGGCCGTTTGGCGAACCAGTCGCGGATCGCCTTGGTCTTGTGGGTCCCGTAGTTGTCCATGACGATGTGGATGTCGAGATCAGCAGGGACGTTCGCCTCGACGAGGTCGAGGAATTTGCGGAACTCTCGGGCCCGATGGCGCGGGAAACATTTGCCGATGATCTCTCCCGTGGCGATGTCGAGGGCCGCGAAGAGAGAGGTCGTGCCGTGGCGCTTGTAGTCGTGGCTGCGCCGCTCCGCCTGCCCGGGGCGCATCGGCAAGAGGGGCTGGGAACGGTCCAGGGCCTGGATCTGGCTCTTTTCGTCGACACAGAGAACCAGGGCACGATCCGGCGGCGCCAAATACAGACCGACGATGTCGCGGACCTTCTCCACGAAGAAGGGATCGCTCGACAGCTTGAAGGTCTCCGAGCGATGCGGCTGCAAGCCGAAGGCCCGCCAGATGCGATGAATGGTCGAGGGCGCGTGGCCGCTCGCCCGCGCCATCGAGCGAAGGCTCCAATGGGTCGCGTCCGGCGGCGTCTCTTCCAGCGTCAGCCGGACCGCTTCCGCGATGGCGTCATCGCCGATTTGACGCGGCGCGCCGGGGCGGGGTTCGTCGTACAGACCGTCGAGGCCCTCCGCCGCATAGCGGCGACGCCACTTGCCCACGGTGTCCGCGCTCGCCTCGAGACGAACGGCGATCTCCTTGTTCTCCAACCCTTCCGCCGCCGCCAAGACGATCCGAGCCCGCCGCGCAAGCCTGTGCCTCCCATTTATCTCATCCGGGGTGCATCAAGAACGCCGACCGGTCCGCCGGCACTGGTGATGGCACCATCTTCGCTGTGAGGCGGGCATAGTCATCTTCGGAAACGACGCCCACATCGATCGGCAACCGGCTTGGGGGGCCTTGCCATAGTAAGACGGATTGCTGAGGTTACGGCGACCCCGACGGCGTCAGAATCATCGCCGCAAGCCGATTATACGATAGCCGGTGCCAGTCAGGCCGCCAACCGCTGGTACCGATGATGCAGCCCGCCGACCTGTGGAAACGCCACGATCTTCCCGGCGCCAGCCGGCTGAACCGATCGCCGTTCAGGGGTATCCTTGCCTAGCGCCAGGTGCGTGCGGGATCGCTGGTAGTAGTCGATGTACGACAAGAGTATCGCCCGCAGATGCCGTTCGTTTAGAACGATCACGTGATCCAGACACTCTCGCCTGATGGACCCGATCACGCGCTCAACGTACGGCGACTGCCACGGCGATCGCGGCGCCGTCACGACCTCTTCGATGCCCATCGCCTTTATCCGCGAACGAAAGGCAATACCGTACACACGATCCCGATCTCGGATCATATACCGTGGTGCTGTCTCCCACGGAAAGGCCTCCCGGATCTGTTGCGCGACCCACGCCGCAGTCGGGTGTGCCGTGGTGCCGATGTGAACAATCCGCCGACGCTCGTGCCGCAGCACAACGAGCACGAATAGAAGACTGAACGTCGCGGTGGGTACGACGAAGAAGTCGGTCGACGCTAGGCACCCGACGTGGTTCTCGAGGAACGTCCGCCATGTCTGCGAAGGTGGCTTTGGATGGCGCGGCATGTACTTGGACACGGCCGCCTCGGAGACCTCGAAGCCGAGCATCCTGAGCTCACCGTGGATTCGGGGAGCGCCCCACAACGGATTCTCCCGAGACATCCGGCGGATAAGCCCTCGGAATTCGCTCGACACGGGCGGTCGTCCCGGCTTCCCCCGTCGCGACTTCCGGGTCCAGAAACGTCGGAAGCCCTTTCGATGCCAGCCGATAACCGTCTCCGGCTTGACGATCACCAGGATCTCCCTCCAACCCGACCACAGCCGAGACAGGACGACCCAGAAAAGGCGATCGGCCATCCGAAGCGATGGCCTGGCTCCTTTCCGATCTAAGGCGGCAAGCTGCTGTCGCAGGGCAAGGTTCTCAAGATGCAACGCCGCGCGGCTGAGGAAAGCCTCACGGACCATGGCAAGGACAATTCGAATGGTCGTGCACATGTCGGAGACGCTATCCGGCACAAGCCGGGAATACTAGGATTTCTGCGGCAGATAGGATTTATGGGAGCCACAGGCTGTCCAAACGCGAGATCATGCGCTGCCTGAAGCGTTACGTGGCCCGCGAGATCTACCGCGTACTCACCGCCCCATCGAGTGCTTGACAAACATGAGAGCGTCCGGGACTCGCAGTACGCCGCGACGGACTATCGCAAGCTGCTCGCCCAACACGGGCTGGTCGGCTCGATGGGGCGGCGTGGCAACCCATACGACAACGCCAAAGCGGAGAGCTTTATCAAAACGCTCAAGGTCGAGGCGGTGTACCTGATGGACTACCAAACCTTCGAGGACGTCTCCACCGATCTTCCCAGGTTCATCGACGAGGTCTACAACACCCGTAGGCTCCATTCCGCGTTAGGATATCTGAGCCCGAAACAGTACGAGGATCAACACGCCCGGCAACCGGTCAAAACCGCAGCCTGATCTTGTCCACCCTCAGGGGCGCACTCCAGATCGGCGTGCAAAATTGACCCACCGGGGCAACCGGGCCGCAGGCACGGCCGGCGGCGGCTCAGGAGCGGTTCTTGAAGCGCCAGCTCTCGTTGCCGGTCTCGATGATCTCGCAGTGGTGGGTCAGGCGGTCGAGCAGCGCGGTGGTCATCTTGGGGTCGCCGAAGACGGATGGCCATTCGCCGAAGGCGAGGTTGGTGGTGATGACGATAGAGGTGCGCTCGTAGAGCCGGCTCATGAGGTGGAAGAGCAGCTGCCCGCCGGCGCGCGAGGGCAAGGCGCTGCGCTCGCTGCTGAACCATCGCGAAGGGCTGAGCGTGTTCACTCTGCGGGCTGCTTTTCTAAAGACCCGAAATTTGATATTATCAAGTTTCCATGCGCCACTGCGCGCACAATTTGCTAAGGGCTTCTTTGCCATCTCGGAGGTCTTCACCCAGGCCGAGAAGATCGTCGCGGGAACCCGCGAGCGCCCCAAGGCGAACCTCGAGTTTCCCAGCCTGAGGGAGTTCTGGGACTTGCGCTACACGGTGTCTCGCTCCATGGGCCTCGGCTTCTTCGCCGGCATCCTGCCGGGCATCGGTGCGACGCTGGCCGCCTTTCTCGGCTACAACGAGGCGGTGCGCTGGTCGAAGACGCCGGAAAAGTTCGGCAAGGGCGAGCTCGCCGGCGTTGTCGCCTCGGAGACGGCAAACAATGCGGCGACGGGCGCGGCCATGATCCCGCTGCTCGCGCTCGGCCTGCCGGGCGGCGCACTGACCGCCATGATGCTGGGCATATTCCAGATCCACAGCATGGAGCCCGGGCCGCTCATCTTCATCAACAGCAAGGAGCTGGTTTGGATCACCTTCTCGGCCATGTTCTTTGCCAACCTGGCGATCCTCGGCCTGGGCTGGATACAAACCAAGACCGTGGTCCACCTGCTGCGCGTGCCGTTCCGCTGGCTGGCGCCGGGCATTCTGCTGTTGGCCACGGTGGGGGCGTTCGCGCTCAGGAACCTGCTGGTCGACGTCTGGATCATGTATCTGGCCGGAATCGTCGCCTATTTCCTGCGCAAGACCGGCTATTCGGCGGCCGGCATCGTGCTCGGGCTGATTCTCGGCAAGATCGGGGAATCCATGTTCATCAAGTCCATGCAGATCATGGACTACGACTTCCTGGGATTCGCGGAACGGCCGATCGCCGCCGTGCTGATTCTGGCCGGCGTTGCCACCATGGTGGCGAGCGCGGTGCGGCATTTTCGGCGTTCCAGGGTGGCGACGGGCGGCTGAGCGTCGCGCGAGCGAGGACAAGGCATGGTTCAAGCAAGAGATCTCGACCGGATGGCGGAACCCAGCCATCAGGACATCGTCGCCGGTCTTGTGGCGCGGTCCCGCGCCGCCATGGCGGCCTTCCGCAACGACGACCAGGCGGCCGTCGACGAGGCGGTCACCGCGCTCGCCTGGTCGATCTACCAGCCCGATCGCGCCCGCGAGCTGGCCGAGCTGGCGGTGGCCGACACCGGGCTGGGCAACGTGCCGGACAAGGTCGCCAAGAATACCCGCAAGACTTTCGGGACGCTGCGCGATCTGCTGCGCGTGAAATCGGTCGGCGTGATCGAGGAATTACCTGACCGGGGCCTCGTCAAATACGCCAAGCCGGTGGGCGTGGTGGGTGCCGTCGTGCCCTCGACCAATCCCTCGGCGACCCCCGTCAACAAGGCGATGATGGCGGTGAAGGGCGGCAACGCGGTGATCATCGCCCCCTCGCCGGCTGGGCAGGAGACCACCACCCGGACCGTCGCGCTGATGTGCGCGGAGCTCGCCCGCACCGGCCACCCGGAGGATCTGGTTCAGGTCTTGCCGGCCCCGGTGTCCAAGGCGCTCACCCAGGCCCTGATGGAGGCGGTCGATCTCGTCGTGGTGACCGGCTCCCAGAACAACGTCCACCGGGCCTATTCCAGCGGCACCCCGGCGATCGGGGTCGGCGCCGGCAACGTGCCCGTGATCGTGATCGTGGACGCGAGCGCTGATCTCGAAGACGCCGCGCGTAAGATCCGGGCCTCGAAAATATTCGACAACGCGACCTCCTGCTCCTCGGAGAACGCGCTGGTCATCCTCGACGAGGTTTATGAAGAGACCATGCGGTCACTCGAAGCCGTGGGCGGCTACCGGGCGGACGCGGCGGACAAAGCCCGCATCGCCGAGGCACTGTGGGTCGACGGCAAGCTGAACCGGCATCTGATCGCCAAGGACGCCGCGGTCTTCGCCGAGACCGTCGTGCTGCCGGCCGCCGCGGCAGAGGCGGATTTCTTTCTGGTCGAGGAGGCGGAGATCGGCGGACCGCGGTCGTTCGCCGATGAGAAGCTGTCGCTCGTCCTGACGGTCTACCGGGCGGCCGACTTCGAGGAGGCCTTCGAGACCGTCCGGCGCCTGCTTTGCGTCCAGGGCCGGGGTCATTCCTGCGGTATCCACACGAAGGACGCAAACCACGCCCGAGCGCTGGCGGAGCGGATGGACGTGGTCCGCGTCCTGGTGAACCAGCCCCACACCTTCGGCAACGGCGGCGGGTTCGACAACGGGCTCAACTTCACCCTCTCCATGGGTTGCGGCACCTGGGCCGGCAACTCCATCAGCGAGAACCTGAACTACCGCCACTTCATCAACGTGACCCACCTGGTGACCGTGATTCCCGAGGACCGGCCGAGCGAAGACACGCTGTTCGGCGCCTACTGGGCGAAACACGGGCGATAACGGGGCGGCGTGTCATGAATTTCGAAGAGCAGGCGGCAAAACCGCTCCTGGCCGCGGCCGGGATCAGGGTCCCCGAGGGCCGGCTGGTCGCCACCGCCGAGGAAGCCGCCCAAGCGGCGGGGGACCTGGGCCCAGTCGTCGTCAAGGCCCAGGCGCCGACCGGCAAGCGGGGCAAGGCGGGCGGCGTGCGTCCGGCCGACAGCCCGGCGGAAGCCCGAGCCGCTGCCGCTGCCATTCTCGGCATGGAGATCGGCGGCCACCGGATCGAGCGGCTGTTGGTCGAGCGCCGCGCCGAGATCGCGAAGGAGTACTATGCCGCGATCCTCAACGACCCGGAGAGCCGCGGCCCGCTGGTGCTGTTCTCGGCCATGGGGGGCATGGATGTCGAAGACGTGGCAAGCGCGGCGCCGGATGCCATGCGCCGCCTGCCGTTCGATATTCGCAGCGGCCTAACCGCCGAGCAAGCGGGCGCCCTGGTGGCCGATCTGCTGCCCGAGACCGAGACCCAGGCGGTCGCCGGGCTGCTGGTCAATCTCGCGCGCGTCTACCAGGAGAACGACGCCGAACTGCTCGAGATCAATCCCCTGGCGGTCACCCGGAACGGGGGCTTGGTCGCGCTCGACTGCAAGCTGGTGCTCGACGATTCGGCGGTGAAGCGCCGCGAACAGCTGGCCGCGACCGGAAGCCCGGAACGCTTGAGCGGTTTGGAGGCGCGCGGCCAGGACCTGGGCATCAAGTATATCGAGCTGGACGGCGAGGTGGGCATCATGGCCAACGGCGCCGGGCTCACCATGACGACGATGGACGTGGTCAGCCACTACGGCGGCCGGCCGGCCAATTTCATGGAGATCGGCGGCGAGGCCTACACCAAGGCGACCGAGGCCCTGGAACTGGTGCTCGCCAATCCCAGGGTGAAAAGCCTGGTGGTCAACTTCTGCGGCGCCTTCGCGCGCACCGAGGTCATGACCGAGGGTGTGGTCCGCGCCTGGGAGGCCCTACAGCCGAAGGTCCCGGTCTTCTTCTCGGTCAACGGGACGGGCGACGTGGAAGCGCGCGCCTTGCTGCGCGAGCGCCTCGGCATCGAGCCCTTTGCCACCATGGACGAAGCCTGCCGGGCGGCGGTGGACGCCGCCCGGGATGCCGTGGTGGATGCCGGGGGGGAGGCCGCCGGATGATCCTCCGCAAGCACGACCGGGTGCTGGTTCAGGGCATCACCGGCAAGCAGGGCACCTTCTGGACCGAGAAGATGCAGGCCTACGGCACCTCTATCGTCGGCGGCGTCAACCCGAAGAAGGCCGGGACGGTCCATTGCGGCGTGCCGGTCCATGGCTCGGCCCGCGAAGCCATGGCGGCAGACGGTTTCGACCATTCGGTGCTGTTCATTCCGCCGCTGGGCGTGAAGGCGGCGGCGCTCGACGCCATCGAGGCCGGCGCCAAGGGCCTCTCGATCCTGACCGAGCACATTCCCGTTCAGGACGTCATGTACGTCCTTGCCGCCGCGCGCGACAACGGCACCCGCATCCTCGGCCCCAACACGGCCGGCCAGGTGACCCCCGGCGAGTGCTTCGTCGGTTTCATGCCGGCTTTCAACCAGGCGGTCTTCCGGACCGGCCGGGTCGGCGTCGTCTCGCGCAGCGGCAGTCTCGGGGTCCTGGTCTGCCTCGGCCTGGTTCAGGCGGGTCTCGGCATCTCCGCTTTCATCGGCATCGGCGGCGATCCGGTGATCGGCACCCACACGGCCGAGGCCGTCGAGATGCTGGACCGCTTCGAGACCACCGACGCGGTGGTGATCGTCGGCGAGATCGGCGGCACCATGGAGGAGGCCGCGGCGGACTATGTGGCCGGCATGGAAAAGCCGGTCGCGGCCTTCATCGCCGGCGCGGCGGCCCCGGCGGGCAAGAAGATGGGTCACGCCGGCGCCATCGTCTCCGGCGGCAAGGGAACCTACGACGCCAAGCGCCGTGCCCTGGAAGAAGCCGGCGCCGTGGTGCTCGACACCCCGGCGGATATCGGCGCCGTCGTGCGAACTCGGCTCGGATAACCAACCCCTCCAGGCCCGCCGGCATGGCATCGATTTTTCGGTTTGCCAGAACGGTTGCGCGCACCCAAGTTATCTGTGATATCGAGGACGATCCGCACCAGCAGGCGGGTGGCGGACGGGTGGCGAATAGGTATGGGGTTTGGGGACCAAATGAATGCGATTTGAGGCGCCGGAAACACTCGATGCGGCCGTGACTCTGCTGCGCGGCGAAACGGGTTTGGCGCGGCCGCTCGCAGGCGGGACCGACCAACTGGTCCAGTTGCGTGCGGGGTTCGTCGAGCCGGATCTGGTCGTCGATTTGAAGCGGATCCCGGAGATGCGCCACATTACGGCCGAGAACGGCGGATTCCGGATCGGCGCCGCGGTGTCGGGCGCGGAGCTCGGCGAGCATCCCGAGCTCAAGAGATCCTGGCCCGGCGTGGTCGAAGCGACCGAGCTGATCGGGTCGACGCAGATCCAGGGGCGCGCGTCGCTCGGCGGAAATCTCTGCAACGCCTCGCCGGCGGCCGACAGCGTGCCGGCGATGATGGCGGCAGAAGCGACCATTACGGTAGCCGGGCCGGATGGCCGGCGCGACGTTCCGGTCGAGGAAATCATAACCGGTCCGGGCAAAACGTGCCTGGCCAGGGACGAAATCGTCGTTGCCGTAAACCTGCCGCCGCGGCCGGCCCATTCGGGCGATGCCTATCTCAGGTTCATTCCCCGCACCGAGATGGATATCGCCGTGGTCGGCGTGGGGGTCAGCCTGACGCTGGACGACGCCGGTCTCTGCACCCACGCCCGTGTCGCGCTGGGAGCCGTCGCGGCCACGCCGATCCTGGTGCCCGACGCCGCAGCCGCCTTGATCGGGACGGCCGTCGGCGAGGATGCCTTGACGCGGATGGCGGCGGCCGGCGTTGTCACGTTAACCGCCATTTGGCCAGCTTGTGGGCGCCGACGCCGGAGATTATGCAACGGTCGTCACTTGCCGCCACTGTCTCATCGCGTCGCCGCGGAATTGGCGGAGTGTTCGGCGGGAGACCAGATGGCGTTGGACGTTGAAGAGGTTGTAGACGGTCGCATGGACGGCGAGGAACCGCTGCGCGGACGCGGGCGATTTGAACCGCTGCATCTTTCGCTCTCGTCGTCGCACCGGCTGATGTGAATTTTCTGCCCGATTGTTCTTTCGCAGGCCTTGCTCATGCTGAGCCGAGAGGGCAAGCAAACGGATCGCGGTGCCGTAGGAGCGGAGTTTATCGGTTACAATCGTCGCCGGCGCGAAGCCCTGCTTCTTCAAGAGTTTCCGCATCAGCCGAATTGCCGCCCGAGCGTTCCTGCGGGATTGAACCAGGGAATCCAGGACTTCGCCCTCACTGTCCACGGCACGCCAGAGATAGAACTGCCTCCCTCGAATTACGACGACCATCTCGTCCAGGTGCCAGCGTTCGGTCGGTCGTGGCCGCCGACGTTGAATCCGCCGCGCATAGGCCCGACCGAATTTCAAGACCCATCTTCGAACTGTCTCATACGAGATGTCGAGACCACGCTCGGCAAGCAGGTCCTCAACGTCCCGATAGCTCAGCGTGAAACGGCAATAGAGCCAGACGGCATGCTGGATGATGACCGGTGGAAAGCGGTGACGACGGTAGGATATCTTGCACATCCAGAGACGCTAAAGCACCGGCCGTGCCGAAGCCACGCTGTTAACGTGACAATGCCCATCGCGCCATTCATGGGCGCTGTGCACGTTGCCCGGACGCAGGGCGCAACGCTCCAGATCGCCGAACTGGTTGAACACGAACAGCGGGTGATAGCACGTGCAGCCGAAGTGACCGTTGTAGGCCGTGCCCTCCTGGTCACCGTAGGTCGGGCTGACGGAGCTGTCCATGTCGAGCACGATAATCTTCGGCGGCTTGCGCTCGTTAACCTGGTCGATCCAGATGCCCAAAAGGTCAGCGAGCGCGGCGAGGTTGTCATTGGTGGCGAGTAACTCCGTCTCGAACCGGCCCATCTGGCTGGTCGATGCGCCGCCGCGCTCGACAGCCCTGCCGCCGACGATCCACCGCATCGCAGGATCGCGCCCCAGCCGGTCGGCGTCGTTCACGTCCTCGTACCCGGCGAGACGACCATAGACGGATTGGCGAAGGAGACCGATGATGCCGTGCCAACCGTTCTTGCCGGTCCGGCTGTCAGCAATAACGTCACCGGCCAGCGTGGTCAGGCCGAGGGCTTCGTCCAGTTCACGATAGGCGAGCAGACCAGCGTCTGACGTGATCCGCGAACCGTGGAACTCGAACTTCAGTCTTCGGTCGAAAAACGCCCGCAGAAGCCCCCGATCCGACTCACCCTCCAGGTTCCGCATTCGACCCACCCTCCGTCTGATCTAATCCACTGATTCTTATACAGGAATCAGACGGAAACCGCATCAGATGGATCGGTCACTTGGGGAATGCGGGATTAAGGTTGTCATTTAATTCGGAGCGGGCGGGAGCGCCCACGATTAGGGGAATGCCGCGTTCCGCAGAGCGGTACAGAAGAAGTTTTGCAGCGCGTTCGCCCAGCGCGCCCGGTATGGAGGTTTTTCCTGGACTCGAAGAGGACTACATAAAAAATGGCCGGTCCCACGCCAACTTGGCGGGAACCGGCCCTGAGTTATGCGGGAGGGAGGAAGCCCGATTAGAACGGAATTTCGCTGTCATCCACCGTCCCGGCGGTTTCGGCGGAAGGTACGGTGTTGCCGGTCATCGCTGGTGCGCCGTTACCGTTCGGCTTATCCAGGAACTGGACTCTGCCGCCGGGGACTAGCAGGATCTCGGTCGAGAACCGGTCGCTGTCCTCGCCGTCCTTGCGCCACTTGCGGGTCTGCAGCTTGCCCGAGACGTAGACCAGGCGGCCCTTCTTGGCGTGCTTCTCCAGCATCTCCACCAGGCCGTCCTGGAAGGTGACGATGCGGTGCCACTCGGTGCGGTCCACCTTGTCGCCGGAGTTCTTGTCGAGGTAGCTTTCGTCGGTCGCGATCGAGACGTTGGCGACACGGCCGCCGTTGGTGAGATGGCTGATGGTAGCGTCGGCGCCGAGGCGTCCGATCAGCTGCGCGTTATTCAGTCCGAACATGATCAATCTTCTATGAGCCGGGTTATGACATCGGGTTAGCGAACGGGGTCCGGTCTCTCTCGATCCCTTCTCCGTTCACTCTCTGAAAGCCCCCCTCTTTCTCTATTCAGGCGTCCGCGCCGGATCGGTCCTGTGAGGCGAGAACTTCGCGGATCGCGTGGGCCGGCATTCCCACCGCAGCCAGCAGCGCGCCGGCGTCGGGAGGCGGTGCGGCGAAGTCGGCATCGGCATCGTTTGTGTTGCCGGGATTGAAAAGGGTGTCGTTGGAGTCGGTCGAACTATTAATGCGATCGAACATTTTGCATCTCCGCTTGATAGGGTTGAGACACCGCCCGGTGGGAACTCTCTTGTCCCTTGGGCGCGTCGCCCTTCTCTTTGCCTTCCTCAAACTCTCGTGGACGCGGGTCGAGGCAGGCCGGAGTGTTCGGTGGCATGGCACGGTTTTGCCCGGAAAGATTCTGAGCGCGGGCAGACGCCCCGCGGGTCGTCAGGTAGCTGCGTCGTTCGCGTCCATGATGACGATGACGGTGTCGTCGAGGCTGCCCCTCGCGCTCATGAGCATGTTCTCCAAATGGAGAAGCCGATGGCGGAGCCCGGCGCGTTCGCCGCGGGACGGATTGCCGGGCAGGCGCATGATGGCGTTCCGCAGCTCGGCGAAGCGTTCCGCCAGATCCTTCATGCGTGCGGCGGCCTCGCGGGCGCCGGTCCGGGCTTCCGGCAGGAAACCGCCAGGATCTGGCCAAGCGCCGGGCACAGTGTTGAAATCGTCGGCGCCACGGTGCGATGTGAGGGTATCGAGCATCTGGGTCTCCGTGGATTGTAAAACAGGGTGGCGGCGATACCGGGGGAAGTGGCTCCCCCGCGCACCGCCCGGATCGCCCCTGCCGTGCTGCTCCCGGCCTCTCCGTGCCGCGTCGTGCGGTTGGCCAGGGTCGTGCGGAAACGGTGCCCACGTTTCCCGTCTGCTGCTGTCATGCAGCCCGCGGTGATGGTGGACCGGGCACCGGTCGAATCCAAGCCGCGCGCCGGGCGGCCGCAATTCTCAACATGGCGGGTTGGATTGTTCGAGCCGGCCGGCGGCGCAAAGGCGCAAATTCGCCGAGGCCGGGCGGGGGACGGCAACAACCGTTCGGACGCCCCGTGGCGGATACAGGGGAACGTGTGATTTACGCTGAGTGCGTTGCTGCCGCTGGCCGGCGTTCGAGGATGCGGCCGGGGCCGATGTATTCGGGCACGAACCCACCCGGGCGCCAGGAAACGGCCCCGAGGCTGCAGCCCATGCGGTTGAACGCCGCGAGGCCGCCGCCGGCCGGTCCCTCGATCCCGATCCGCCCGGCCCACCCCGGTTGCCGCCTTGCGAGGCGCCAGCCATCAGCGGTATCGCTTCGTGTATTCCGGCCGGCCGCCTCGGTGCCTGTCGAGCGATCCCGCCGAACGCCGATCAATACCCGATCAGGGCCGCCATGGGTGAAACGTCGGAAATCACTTCCACATCTTCACGGGACAACCGGGCGTACGCCAGGCTCATCGCCACTTCGGCCATGGAGTCCCATGTCCCGTGATCAGCGCCCGTCGCGATCTCGATGACCGTGTAGCGAGGCGGCAGGATCGGCAGGCCGCGATGCTCGTCCGAGCGCAGGTACGAGCGGCGGGCGCACTCCGGGCACCGGGCCGCGCCCTGGGCCGGTGCGGCGCAATCTATGCAAAGCCCTCGCACCCGGCGCCGGACGTAACGCCGGCGGCCTCGGGCGTTCTTCGCCTTCTTCCTTGAGGGTTTGGCCGCGCTCCTGGCGCACCGTTCGCAACGCGCGCTGCCGTCGGGGGCGGGCGCACCGCATCTGCCGCACTCGCCAGCTGCACGCCGCGCGGCATATTGTTCCCGCTCGCTTTCACCCCTCACCTCGCGGCAGGGTTCGCACACCGTGCCGCCTTCCACGGGCTGTTGCTTTGCGCAACGCGTGCACAGGCCAGCCTCCCGCCGTGCCCGGTCGCGCCGCTTGCTCCTGTCACTCGCGCTCCTGCGGCACCGTTCGGCATCTCTGCCGGCGTAAAGTATGCCGGCTGCCCTGGCCTTCGCGCACCTTGCGCGCTCGGCCTGGCGCCGCTTCTCGCCGCAACACTGGCACAAGCTGTGATCCGCCACGGGCCGGGCCTCTCCGCATCTTGGACACATGCCGCGGGAGAGGCGTTCGGCGGTAATGCGTTCATAACGCCGCCGCCCGCCCGCACGTTCTTTATCGGGGTCTTTGTATGGCATGTTCCTCCCTTCCGCGGTTGTAGTCCTGACGAAGGACGTCCGGCCCGCCTGCGGCGCCTTCGGCCGGCGGAGCATCTCCGGGGGCAAGCCGCTTAGCGCCCCTTGCGCTGGCGCTCCGCGAACAGGCCCGTTGCCGCCGATCCCCAATACTGGATGCCGGAGCCGGCGATCTTCAAGCCGGTGCACACGATGATCTCGTCCCGCTCCGGCCGCATGCGCTGGACGGCGCTGAGCGACATCACCTGGCGCGGTTGCTTGCCGGTCTTCGACTTGCCCTTGCAGGGCCAACGGACGATCTCGCCGTCGAACGTCGACTTGTACCGCTCGACGACATAGCGGTTATCGTCGAGACCGAGCTTGAACATATGGATGAGAAAGGTGCGCGCGCTGGCGCCGGGCGCCGTGACTGTCTGCATGATGCCGTCTCCCCTGGGATCGGTGGTTGCGAGCGGCGGGGACGCCCTCCCGGACATCCATCCGCCGCCCTGCTCCCGGCCAGGCTCGACCTCTCGGAGCTGCGGCGGCGCAACCACGGCTGGATGACGGGGACATGGCGCAAGCCGTCGCCCCATGGCAACGATGGGTAGCGGACTAAAGCGCAATCAAGGTCGCGGATGATGGAGGCGGCGATGGCGAGCATGAAGAATGTGCTAACGCCGGAGATCGCGGCCGAGATCAAGAAGCTGGCGGCGAGCACCGATCTCTACCAGCACGAGATCGCTGTCTTGGTGAAATTGAACCAGGGGCGCGTGAGCGAAGTGCTCGCTGGGAAGCGGTTCCAAGAAGTCCTGCCGGCAACGTGACCAGGACCACGCCGGGTAACAAGACGGGGAGCGGCGAACGCCGCTTCCCCTTTTTTGGTGCCGTCGAATAGTGTGGGTGACGATACCCCAGGCCTCGAGCACCTGGAGCGTTTACTAACTAAATGGCGGCCAGTTGCAGAGCACCGAGCCTAACGATTTTCTAGCGACCACCCGGTAGGCGCGACCGGAAAGTCGCCAGTCATTGTACCGACGTGGTAGACTGTCATGTTTTGTAGACAGCCCTTCGCGCGATTCGGATTGCGCGATTTGGACTTCGTGAACAACGTACCACTGAGCAACCGCTTCCGCTTCTTCTTTCCGTTAAGCTCGTAATTCGTTATGCAATACTGAAGTTGCGTCATGGCAGGTGGGAGTTGTTCATCTTCGAATTGTGAACGCATCGCCTCCAAGAATTTCCCAGATGTCTTCTTAATCTCTAGTTCGAAATCCGCATCGTGTGGGTAGCTGTTCTTGTAGTATCCACAAATCTGGCTGCAAACCTGACCGAGGGAATCGCCAGACACCATATGGATTTTGACTGCGCTCACCACACACATGTCGAACACATCCTGCGGCATATAGCTAGCCATTGGATCGGGTCCAGTTCGTTGACATGGGCGGGTCCCCTCCCGGTTGGAGGGAGGGCGCACTTGACGGCGCGAGGGCGGTAGATAGCTTGCCCACGGCTCTGTGCGGTTCGGTGCGCTCTCCCAAAGGTGACACCGGACCCCTTGCTAGGCCGGGACCGGCCTCATCCGATTTTGGGTAGTGTATTCATTTGACTTTCACGGCAAGCCGTAAAATATTGACGGACGCTGTAGCTTACAGCAAGCTACAGTACTAACCAGGATATGATGAGGCTGATTATGCCAGTAGGACCAAACGGAGAAAAGAGACCAGTTAGCTCGGTTTCCAGTGTGGTTAAAGCCATGAGAGTGGCTACCTTTCTAAAAATCCGAAACTGACTTCACTTTCTTCTTAGATTTCTTAACGCGCCGTACAGGCACTTGTTTGTCAATCCGAGGCTTTCCGTCCACGTATTCCTCTTTTTTAATTTCAAGCGTACCCGAGAATTTCCAGATTTCGGTCTCATAACCTTTGGCCTTTTGGTACCAAAACCCTTCGGTGGCACATTCCTCTAGGGAGCACTTAGGTTTGAGTATGTAGATGATTGTTTGAAGGTCATCATCGTCTATATGGTCCACTTTGTAATGCCCTTCGGGTTGTATTCTAGCCGTTTTTCTAAATTCCCACGGGATACCGGTCTCATAGTTACGACCATGAAAATCAAACGATACCTCATCATGTCTGACAATCATTCTCTCAACCTCGAGAGAAAATGCATTAGGTTCAACGTCTAGCATTCCTGTGTACTTAATATTCATGATGGGGATGTCCCGGTATTTGTTGAAACTTTGAATTAGGGTGGCGTTGCTTCCCCTGAGCCGTAGGCTCGGGGTGCTTAAACCAAGAAAGGAAGCAACACCATGAAGACGACTACCACATCCGCGACCGCGCTGGCCAGTGCGGCGAATGTTCACGCCCTTGTTAAAGAGGCCTTTGACGCGGTCGGGGCGAGCTTTGAGCGGTTCTGCCTGATGGCTGGCATTGAAAGCCTGACACAGATGCTGGGAGAAGACGTGGACACGCTTGCGGGTGGGCGATATGAGCACCGTCCAGACAAGCCTGGCTACCGATGGGGTCAGGCCAAGGCGCAGGTTGGGTTCCATGGGGGCAAGATCGAAGTTGATCGCCCGCGTGTCCGCAACAAGGCGACGGGTAAAGAGATGACGCTGCCGAGTTGGGAAGAGATTGCCGCTGGCGGCTTTCTCGATCAGTGGGCCGTGAACCTGATGGTGATGAACGTCGCGACCCGACAATTTGGCCGGGCGGTGCGCCTGCCGGAAGCCCGGGTTCCGGCACAAGTTGGCAGCGGGCTTTCAAAGTCTGCGGTCTCACGTCGCTTCAAGGCCCTGACGCAGGCGCATTTCAATGATTGGATGGGGTCCGATCTGTCCGAGCACGACATCATTGCGATCCAGATCGACGGACTGCATCTGGACGATCGCCTATTGATGATCGGAGCCGTCGGCATTGACGTTTTGGGGGAAAAGCACCCTCTGGGCGTCATTGAGGGGGCCACAGAGAACACCGCTACCGTGCAGGCCCTGCTCGATAACCTGATTGAGCGCGGCCTTGATCCGGAGGGCTGTTACCTCTTCATCGTGGACGGTGCCAAAGCGCTCACCAAGGCCATCCGGCGTACCTTCGGCGCAGACATCCCCATTCAGCGTTGCCAGATCCACAAGGCTCGCAACATTACCGACAGGCTCGACCCGAAGCATCACGCAGCTGTGCGACGTGCTCTGAAGCAGGCATGGGAACTGGATGACGCCGACAAGGCTGAGCGCTTGATGCGCAATCTGGCGCGGAGGCTGGAGATGGAAGCGCCGGATGTGTCGAAATCGATCCTCGAAGGCATCGATGAAATCCTGACTGTCGTCAGACTTGGCCTTCCGTTGGAATTGCGGCGCTCACTGGCCAGTACCAACATCATTGAATCCATGAACAGCGTTATCCGCCGCGTCTGCCGAAATGTGAAGCGCTGGCGGGATGCAAAAATGGCCTTGCGCTGGACTTCCGCCGGGATGTTCGAAGCGCAGAAAGGCTTTCGCCGCATCAAAGCATACAAGCAACTGCCCATTCTCAAGCAAGCTCTCATCGATCACCGCGAAAAAGCCAAACTTGACCAGTTGAAGGACGCAGCATAACCTCCCATCAAGCAGCGCCGCTCAGGCGAGTTTCAACACAGACTGGGACATTCCCCAAGCTCGGCATGGCCCAGTGCAACATCGTCCAACTGCTGCAAGGACAGCTCGAGGCAGCACACCTGGTGACCCGCTTCCTTGAGCCACGCTGCCGGCTGCGCGAGGGCGAAGGGTTGGCGGCCCAGCTCATACGGAACCTGTCAACGACTTTGAGACAGTGACGATTACGATTTACTGAGCAGTTTCTCCTGTTGTGGGTGTCACAGGTGGGTTGATCCAGACGGCTTGGGGAAGGGGATCCGGTTGTGGGATCCCTCGAACGAAGCGTTCGGGATGACGGGTCCAGGCGGCTTGCAGGGTCCGCCCGCGCTGCTCCAACACGCTCTGGGTTCGATTGTGATGCACGTCGTCCGGGGTGAGCATCGCGATCCCGCCATGGCGATGTTCGGTGTTGTACCAAGGGAAGAACGTTCGGCAGAAGGCGATCGCGGCGGTGATGTCGTGGAAGCGGCCAGGGAAGCCGGGGTGGTACTTCAGGGTCTTGAACTGCGCCTCGGAGAAGGGGTTGTCGTCGGACACCTGAGGGCGGCTCAGTGAACGGGTCACGCCGAGGTCGGCGAGCAGTTGTGCGGTGCACTTGCTCGTCATCGGCGCGCCGCGGTCGGAGTGCAGGGTGAGCACCTGGGGCTGGACGCCCTGTTTGTGGCAGGTCTCTTCGATGAGACGACCGGCCAGCGCCGAGTTCTCCCGGTCTGCGACCATCCAGCCGACCGCGTAGCGGCTGAAGATGTCGAGCACGGAGCTATAGCTGAATCTTGACGGGGCGGTAAAAAGTTGTTGGCCGATGGCGTGCTTGTACAGGTCTTTGCGGTTCGGTGAAGAATATTTGCCTGTCTCCGCGTTGCTGGTGGATAAAACCTGATATTACCTACCCTTGGCTTCTCCTTGGCTTCGTTTTTTATGGTGCGATTGCCGCGCAGCGTCGGATATTGAGGCCGAGGGCACGCAGATTGACCACGTAGCGCATGGCCGGCATGCCGCGAATGCGTAGGTGAGCCAGGTTCATCTGGTACTTTAATCGCGACATGGTCGCTTCTATGCCGGCCCGCCATCTGTAGACGTCGCGGAAGGCATCGCTTTGTTCATAAAGCCGGCGCTTTTGGTTGGCAGCCCTGGCCGGGGTATATTGAAAGCGGGAAAATTGGCCGTCACGCTTGGCCGCCTGCACGGGACATCGCAGTATATCGGGACATTTTTGGCAGATGGAGAGGTCGAAACGGGCCTGCAGCTTGGCTTTGGCGAGCGAGGCTGAAACCGGTTCGACGTTATTGGGACAGCGCAAGACCAAGCCTTCTTCGTTGAGAGTGAAATCCTCCAACGTCAACCGTCCCGAGACGGCGCCTTTCGGCGGTCGTGCGGGCGCCACGAGATTGATGTTCTGTTCGCGCGTCAGAGCCATGTTGTCACTGGAACCGTAATGTGAATCACCCAGCATCACCGCCGGCGTCAGCGCGCGCTCGCTCAGATCATCCAGCGCATCGGCTAAGCGATGGCCGTCATGCACCGTCATCTTGTGGACCTCCACGTGGGTGATGAGGTCCGGTGTCGCGGCAACCGCCTCGTTACTGACATCTTCACAATAGGTTTCGACGATCTGCGCCATGTATCCTTGACCCTTGTGCGCGTTGTAGCTCGCGTCCGGGTCGGCCGGATTGCCGACGGTATCGCACGGCACATCCTTTGGATCTCGAATCGCGGCGCGCGTTGCGTCACGATCGCCATACTCATCATCAACGATCTCGAACTGATCGCGCAGAACCCTCTCCAGGATCGCAAAACTGAAAAGCTTTGCCGCCGCCGTGTCACGGAATTGCAGCACCAGGGCTAGGAGATACTGACCCGCTTCGCCGAGGCGCCGTTTTGAAACACTCGGCGCCGTATTCGCGAACGCGCCATTACCCTCGCGATCGACATAGCGGCGGATCACCTCCTTGCTGATCTGCTCGTGCAGACCGGGATGATATCGCTCAAGCTCACGGGCAAACTTCGAGATGCTCTCAACAACGATACCAAGTCGTGTCAGCGCCCGCATTGCCGAACGAAGGGCCGTCGAATCCATGCGTTGGTGGCTGGTATCGACAGAGAACCCCTGCACCAGCCGATCCGTCAAACACCGGAACAGCAATTCATCGAGACCTTGTTCGATAAACAGACGGCGATAGTTGCGCAGGGTTTTCTCACAGAAATAGCTGTCCGCTTCGCTGCGCACGTCCAAGGCATAGTGCCACGCCATATTGAAGGCCAGGGCCTCGACGGTCTCTGCATCGCTCAGATCGTGCAGCTGCTGCAAAAGCAAGACCCCGATGACAACGTGTAGATCCTTCGATGGTCGGCCCATGCGTTCATCAAGGTGACGGCAAAGATCGTCAACCGGAAGTTCGACAAGCAGATGGTTCCGAAAAACCCCGGCCCAGGATTGCTCCATCAGGCGCCGACGTTTGTCCCCGAAATCGGACCAGCGATCAAACAATTCCCCAGTCCGTCGGTCGCGTAAAGTAAACATGCACAATTATAATCCAGCCGACTCTCATGAGGAATCGACTTTTTACCGCCCCGTCGAATCTTGGTGATGGAGAATGAAGGCGGCGTATCCTGGCGTTGATGAAGACGCCAATTTTCCGAAGAAAGGGATACGCCATGAAAGACGATACAGTTGTTGCGTTGCGCCAGCCAGAGTCATTTTCCGACGATCCGCTGACGGAGATATTGCGCGCCGGCGCCCGGCAGTTGCTTGGCCAGGCGATTGAAGCGGAAGTTGCCGCCCATATTGAAGCCCATGCCGATTTGACCGACGCTTCGGGCCGGCGCCGTATTGTCCGTCACGGGCACATGCCGGAACGCGAGGTTCAGACCGGGATCGGAGCTGTGACGGTGAAGCGGCCAAGAGTGCGAGACCGAGATCCACAGGCCACGGGCGGGCGCATCCGTTTCACGTCATCGATCCTGCCGCCTTATCTCAGGCGCGCCAAGTCGGTCGAGGCGCTTCTGCCCTGGCTTTATCTGAAGGGCATCTCCAGCGGCGACTTTTCGGAGGCCCTGGCGGCGCTGCTGGGACCGGACGCGCCGGGCCTGACGGCCAGCACCATTGGCCGGCTGAAAGCGGTCTGGTGGGACGAATACGAAGCCTGGCAAAAGCGCGACCTTTCGGCTCGGCGCTACGTCTATTTTTGGGCCGACGGGGTCTACTTCTCGCCTCGCATGGACCATGACAAACAGTGTGTTCTGGTGATCATCGGCGCCGACGCCATGGGCAACAAGGACATCGTCGGCATGGTCGACGGTTATCGAGAGAGCGCGCAAAGCTGGAAGGAACTGCTGCTTGATCTCAAGCGCCGGGGCTTGGAGACCGGCCCCGAGTTGGCCGTCGGCGACGGCGCCTTGGGCTTCTGGAAGGCGCTACGCGAGGTTTACGGAGAGACCAGGGTGCAGCGTTGCTGGGTCCACAAGACCGCCAACGTGCTCAACCAGATGCCCAAATCCCTGCAGGCCAAAGCCAAGGGCCATCTGCACGACATCTGGATGGCCGAGACTAGGGCCGACGCCGAAGCCGCCTTCGACTTCTTCATCGCAGCCTACGGCGCAAAATACCACAAGGCCGCAGAGCGCCTGGTCAAGGACCGTGAACGCCTGCTGAGCTTCTACGACTTCCCGGCCGAGCACTGGAAGCACATCCGCACCACCAACCCCATCGAAAGCACCTTCGCCACGGTGCGCCTGAGGACCGTGAAGACCAAGGGGTGCCTGAGCCGCAAGACGGCGCTCGCCATGGCCTTCAAACTGATCTTGAGTGCCAGGCGGAAATGGCGGAAGCTGGACGGATCAAATCAACTCGCCGAACTCGTCGAAGGAGTGCCGTTCAAGGACGGAATCAAGATAACCAAACACGCCGCCTGATAGCTCCGTCACCAACTTTCGGACATAGCTCCGCCGCCTGGCGCCGGCGGCACTGTCCCGCGAGAGCATCGTTGAGGGCCTCGAAGCTCTCGGCCCGCGGGACGGGGACCAGGAAGTTCCGCCGGATGAAGCCGACCAGTCCCTCGACCTTGCCTTTGTCGTTGCCCTTGCCCGGCCGGCCGAACCTGTCCTCGAACAGATAGTGGGATTGAAGTTCCGTGAAGACGCGCGTTCGCTGCCGCTTCCCATCGCCCAGGATGCGGGCGACTGCCAGCTTGGTGTTGTCGTACAGGATGGAGCGGGGGACGCCGCCGAAGAACGCAACCGCCGCGTTGTGGCCATCGCAGAACGCCTCGGTCGTCTCCGCCGGGTAGGCCTTCACGAAGCAGGCATCACTGTGGGGAAGATCGAAGGCAAGGAAGTGGACCTTGCGCGCCACGCCGCCGATCACCGCCATCGCCTCGCCGAAGTCCGCCTGGGCGTGGCCGGGGGAATGGACGAGCGGCACGAACATCTCGCGCGACCGAAGCCGCCGCTCACGGACATAGTCCTTCACGATGGTGTAGCCGCCGGTGAACCCGTACTCGTCCCGGAGACGGTCGAAGATCCGCTTCGCCGTGTGCCGTTGCTTGTGGTGGCTGGTCCGATCGTCTTCCAGAATCCGATCGATGATCCCCGTGAACGGACCCAGCTTCGGCCGCCGTGGCGGCTTGCCGCGGCGATACCCCGGCGGCACCGAGAACGACAGCATCTTGCGTACCGTCTTGCGGTCCAGCCCGAACACCCGCGAGGCCTCGCGGGTGCTCATTCCCTCGACACGACACGCCCGCCGGACCCGCGCGTACATCTCCACCCGATACATCCCCCCGCCTTCCAGTCAGAGCAACCCTGACAGAAGGCTATACGCGGTCCCATTTTGGTCCGCCACAGCCGGATCAACCGGCCGCTTCAGTGGGGGATTATTGCGCCGCCGTTCTCACCCTGGCCCAGGCGCCGCCGCCCGCCGCACTTGAAGCGGGCTGCGATCCCGGGATCCGCGAGGCGCTGGCGGCGAGCGCCGCGCGGGGCGTCGAGCAGGATCTCGCCGTTATCCGCAATCCCGATCAGGGTATTCGCGATCCGGACTCGATCCTCGACTTCTCCTGCCTGGAGGACCTCTTCAACTACCGGGCCTTCGACGTGCTGTTCGATCCCGGCCGCGCGCTCGAGGAAATCCTCGGTCTCGCGCAGCGCCGGGTCTGTGAGATCGCGCGGAACACCTACCGCGGCTATGTCGGGCGCACGCTGGACGCCTCGGTCTATACCTCCCGGCTGCCCCGGTTGCCGGGTCTGCACCGCCTGCCGGGGCTCGATACCGACGCCCGGAACGGCAACATCCTGCAAGACAGTGGGGTCAACGCCGAACGCTTCCGCAGCATCCTGGGAGGTGGGCAATGAGTACCCCCGTTCGTTGCCGCACGGTCTTCCATGCCGTGATCCTTGCCACGGCGCTGACCGCAAGGTTGGCGGTTCCGCCCGCGCACGCCCATTCGCCGTGCGATCCGACCGACAACGACCGGGCCGAGGCGAGCCGCGTGCTCGCCGGTCTCACCCGTGAAATCGACGTCATGGAAGCCACAATCGTCGAGGCTCTTCGCCTGCAAACGGGCCAGCTCTCGGGTTATGCGGCGCAAAGCGCCAAGGCGGTGACCGGCGCGCTCGACGCCCAGACCAAGCTTCAGGCGCAGATCGCCCGCGAGGTCGAGGAAACCAGGGCCATGCGCGCCCGCCGGCCGACGGACAGCGGCTGCGCCGCGATCACCGGCCTGGCCGGGCTTGCCGCGGCACGGCAAGCAGCCGAAAGCGCCTATGGGCGAGCCGCGGACGCTGAGACGGGGCGTATCGCGGGCGACCGCGCCGCCGTTCCCGATGCCGGCGCCGCCGCCGGCAACGCGGCCCGCTTCGAGAGCCTGACGAGTACCTATTGCAACGGCGCGCGGGCCGGGGAGGATGCCGCGCTCTGCCGGGGCGGGGATGCGCTCCACGCCGCCGATCTCAAAGCCGGAAACCTGTTCGACCGGCGCACCTTCGCGAACGAAGCGGAACTGCGCACGGCGGTCGAGCTGTCGCGCAATCTCGCCGTCCCCGTGGTGCACGACCCGCCGGCGCTGGCCTCCGCCGAGACCGATCAGGAGCGCCGCCGCATCCTGCTCGCCCGCTCCGCCGACGCCCGCGCCGCGCTGGCCGGCGACTACTTCGCCCATGCCCGCGCATTGCGCGCACCGGGCGCCGCGCTCGGAGCCTGGGCCGCTCTGGCCGCGCCGGGACGCAATGCGGCAACCCCGGTCAGCCGCTATGAGCTTCTGGAGCTGCTCGCCAGCCGCCGGTTCGAGAACCCCGGCTGGTTCGTCGGTCTGCAAGCGATGAGCCAGGAGAACCTGCTGCGCGAGCTGGTCACCCTGCAAGCGGTCTCGCTGATGCTCGACTGGCGCCGCTACCGGCTCGATGAACGGCGTGGCGCCATCGGCGCCACTGGGCTGGCGTTGGCTGCCGAAGGCATGCGCCTTCTGCCCGGCCTCGCCAACCCGGCTGCCGGAGCGAACTGACCGCCATGAGCGCGCTCCGCTTCCTGTTCGCCCCGGAGTTGACCCGCTCCTTCACGGACGCGGTGCGGTCTTCTGCCGAACTGATCCAGCGGATGGGAGTGCGCCGTGACGGGCCAATCGACGGCGCGCCGGCGAACAGGCGCTTGGCAATATCAGCGAACGTTGCAAATGAGGAAGCGAAGGAAAATAAAGCCACAAATGCCAGAACCGAAAAAGGGCCAAGTCTGCTGCGGAAGACGCGCCTGCTTTCCTGTATCGGCATTCTGGTCCTGCTCGCCGGTGCCGCATTTATCGGTATAGGTATCGCGGGCCTGCTGCTGGCCGAACCGGCGGCGGCACAGACCATCGGCCGGGGCCTGTTCGCCGATGCCGACCAAGCTACGCGGGACGTGCTGGCCTTTCTCGGCGATATCGGCGCGGGCCGCAGCTCCGTGCTCGGCGGCATGCTGTTCGTCTTCAACGGCGGTGTGCTGGCGCTGGCGGGGTTCCTGCTGGTCTGGCACACGGTGGCCGGCACCCTCGATACCGCCCGCGAGGGCCGCTTCGGCTTCGGCGCCTGGGAGATCGTGCGCATCGTTGCCGCCGTTGCCCTGATGGCGCCGCTGCCGGGCGGCATGAACGGCGCCCAGCACGCTGTCGTGGGCCTCGCCCATCTCGGAGGGGATTTCGCCAACGCCGTCTGGGAGCCGTTCTCGGAAGAGGCGCTCGGCGAAGGCGAGCCCATCGCGCCCCGGCCCCGTGAAACGGTCTGGCGCGCCGCCATCGCCCGAACCCTGATCCTGGAGACCTGCCGGTATGCGGCCAACGGCAGCGCCGCCCGCGCAGGGGATGCACCCTATATAGAACTCCGAGAGTCCGACGAGGCCTACAAAAGCCCTGGAACCGTCCGGGTCCGGCGCATCGGGGCGAGGATCCTGCATTACGACGGCGCCGGGCGCAGCATGCCGGGCGATCTGTGCGGCGCGATCCGCTTCGCCGGGCTCGCGGCGGAAGGCGCACGCGGCATCGCCGCCGAGGGGCACCGTAACGCGCTGGCCGGGCTGCTGCCGGAGATCCGCGCCGTCGCCACCGATCTCGCCGGCCATTATGTGACCGGATCGCCCGTCTACGGCCGGCCCTTGCCCGATCTCGATGCCCTGCTTGAGGGCCGGGGCCTGGCCGAGCGTTATGCGGGCGTGCTCGATACGGCGCTTGCCCGCGCCGCTTCCGAGGAACGCGCGGAGCTTGCCCGTGTGGTGGCCGAGGATGCCAAGGCGGCAAGCTGGATGTCGGCCGCGAGCTTCTTCAACACCATCGCCCACCGCACCGGCCTGTTTCAGGCCGCCGCCCACAATATTCCGGGCGTCAGCCTGCCGCCGCCGAGCCTGGGGCAATGGGCGCCCGCCGCCGATGCCGCCGTCAAGGGACTGACGACTGCCCTGGTCCAGTCGCGCGGCTACCAGCCCATGCTGTTTTCCGCCGCTGCCAGTGGAGCCGCCGCGTTGCCCGCGCCGGGCGGTGGCGGCGCCATGGCGGCGGGTCTCATGGAGTTCATCGACCTCGACAGCGTGATCGTCGCCGACAGCGGCAATCCCATTGCCGATCTCGCTTCCCTCGGACACGGCCTGATGAACGCGGCGCTGGCCGCCACGGCCGCGCTGATGGGTGCGGCGGCAGGATCGGGGCTGCTCGAATCCGTGCCCTTCGTCGGCAAGGGCCTCGATATGTTCGAATCCGTCTGGCAGGTCGCCGACGGCTTCGTCTCCACCGTGCTCGGGCTCCTGCTGATGGCCGGCGCGGTGCTCGCCTACCTGCTGCCGGCACTGCCCTTCATCCGTTTCCTGTTTGCCATCCTCGGCTGGATCGTGACCGTCGCCGTGGCGGTACTGGCCGTCACCGTGTTCGCCGCCGCCCATGTGACGCGCGGCGACGGCAACCGGCTCGCGACACAGGCCACCCGCCTGGGCTGGCTGTTCCTGCCCGGGCTGATCCTGCGCCCGCCGCTGATGCTGTTCGGCCTGATTGCGGGCTATTTCGTGTTCCTGGCCGGGATCGGGCTGTTCAACGAGGTCTGGCTGCCGCAGATGCGCGACGCGGGCGCGTCGGGCGGCCTCGGTCCCATCGGCTTCCTCGCCATGCTCACCCTCTACGTGATGATCGCCTACGGGCTGATGAACGCCTCGTTCAAGCTCATCGACCTGCTGCCCTCGGCCGTCCTCGACTGGATCGGCGGCAGAGGCAGTACGGGCGAGGACGGCGGCGAGCGGGTCGGAGGTGCTGCCGCCGGCGCCATCTCGCGGGTGGGCGGTTTGCGGATCGGCGCGGGGCCGCGGCGCGGCGGCGGCATTGCCGGGAGCCGGTAATGATTCACACAGATCGAAATATCCATACCGCAACACACGGCGGGCGATGCCGGATCGGAGGCGTCGACGAACGCCCTCCGGATCGGTCTGGAATTACGCCTGCAACCAATGAAGGAGTTTGAAACCTGTGCGTTTCCTGCCGATCTGCATCTCTGTCCTGCTGCTTGCCGCGGGCGCCGGCTGTTCAGCCTACCTGCTGGAGCGTCTCCGCTCCTCCCATATCAGCCTCGCCATTCTCGGCGCCGTTCTTACCCTGGTACTGCTGGCCTACTTTGCCACCGGCCGCCAGGAGAAGGGCGCCTGGGTCCGTTTCGGGCTCTACGGGGCCGCAATGATGATCTGCGCCGCGTCGGTCTGGATGGAGATCGTCCGTCCCGTGCTCGAGGCCTCATCCTTCCCGGGCTTCGTCGACCGGCTCACGCGTCTGAGCGGCTATGAACTGGCCTTGATCGCCGTGCCGCCACCGGGTTTCGCGATTACCTTCATGCTGTGGTTCGAGGTCCTGATCGACAGCCTCAAATATCTCTCGAGCAATAACCGGCGGCAGCGGGCCGAGTCCGATCTTTATGGCAAGTCGAAGCTGCTCGGCCGAAGGTTTCTGCGCCGCCTGGCCAAACGCCGGGGCATCCTGCTCGGCCAGTGGGGCGCGGGCCGCAACGCCAAGCTGATCGGCTGGTCCCTGGAAGGCTCCGCCATCACCGTGGCCCCGCCCCGCGTCGGCAAGGGCGCTCTCATCGCCCTTAACCTGCTGTCGCCCGGCGACCGGGGGTTCCAGGGATCGACCGTCACCATCGACCCGCGCGGCGAACTTTGGTGCATCGCTGCCCGTCGCAGGCGCGAGCTGGGCCGCCGGGCATTGTTGATCGATCCTTTCGGTGTGGTGGCCAAGCACAAGGAACAGTTCGAGGAAAAAACCCACCTGCCGAATGTCAGAAGCGCGTTCTACAACCCGCTCGACTTCATTCGAGACGATGAAAGTCTCGCCGTGCGTGACATCAATGTCCTGCTCGACGCCCTGCTCACGCCGCCGCGCCCGGGTTCGCACGAAAGCAGCCGCCATTTCTACGAATCCGCCCGCGCCATCGTCGCCGGTTACATGGCCTGGGTGCGTTTTCGCGAACCGAAACGGAAACGCACCCTCGCCACCCTTTATCAAATGCTATCGATGCTGCCGAAGCAAAGGGAGGCCTTTGCGAAACATGTCAGGTCCAAGAAGCCTTTTGCCGGCGGGCTCACCCATATCGCGGTCCAGCGGCAGGCCCAGGTCGGCAAGGAAGAGGGTGGGAGCAACTTCACCACCATCGCCAACCAGCTCGCCTTCCTGAATTACCCCGAATTGCTCGCCCACACCCAAGAGTCCAGTTTCAATCCCCTGATCCTGGCAGGCGGCAAGACCGACCTCTTCGTGGTCGCCCCGGAGGAGACCATCGAGCACGTCAAGGGCTGGCTGCGCCTGTGGGTCGCCATCCCGAACGCCGTCGCTGGTATCAAACCGCTCGAACGCGACCTGCTGATCGTTATCGACGAGATGCCGCGGCTTGGCTACCTCAAGCCGGTCATGGACGGCTACACCATGGCCGCCGGCAAGGGCGTCCACTTCTGGTGCTTCGCCCAGTCGATCTCGGCGCTCGATTCGACCTGGGGCAAGGAGCACCGCAAGACCCTCCTGCATCTCGCCGAACTGGTCCAGATTCTGGGCTTCCCGCGCACCGACGCCGAGGGCGCGGAGGAACTCTCCAGGGCCATCGGCACCGCCACCTTCGAGGCCCGGACCGAAAACCGTTCCGGCACCATTGCCGAGAACCGCATCGTCACCGCCAACACGCAATGGCAGGCCGGCGATTCCCGCGCCCTGGTGCGCGAGCGCCTGATCACCCCCGACGAACTCATGACGCTTGGGCCCGACCGCCAATACGTCATCGCCTCGCCCAAGGACATGCCGCGCGATGCGCTGCATCTCCATCACGCGCGCTACTGGCGCCGCTGGGACTCCCGCGATCTTGCCGATCCCAACCCGTTCGTCATCCGCAAGGACAGCGCCGCGGATTCCGGTGAAACGTGGGCGTGGCCACGATTCAAACTACCGTTTGGAGGAAAAACATCATGACGGAACAACACGAGTTATTGGAAAACACCGCGAGCCGAGTGGACGAGGCGCCCGGGACGGCAGCGCCCGCGGACCCGCCGGGGTTCGATATTCCGCCAATCGAAGAGGATCGCGGCGAGCCGGATAAAACTGTCCCGCTGGAACGGAGCGTTGAAACGGCGCCGGAGACCGGCGGTAGACCGGAAACAGATGCAGCCGTGGAAAACCCAACACTCAAGGATGTGTTCGGTCTGGTGCAGCGCCTTTCTACGCAGAATGTACGAGAGGAGAAGGAAGACGGAGCCCGGTTGAACGCCGGCACCCGCAAACTCCTGGAGATCACGCGGAAACTGACGGCGCACGCCGATGAGACCCGATCACTCCTCGACGGACTCTCGGCTGCAGGTGCGCGGCAGCAGGAAGCCCAGGCGGTGGCGGACCGCCTTGAGGAGGCAATCGTGGACTACGCGGCTGATTTGCGCCGCGCGGCCAGCCATGGCCGCCGCCGCTGGACGTGGCCGGGGCTCGCGCTGGCCGTGGCCGTGCCGGCCTTCTTCCTGCTCGGCGTACTGGTCGAACAACAGTTCGCGATCATCCCCCTCGACGATCCGACCGGAGGGTGGCGCGGCTATATCTGGGATAACTACGGCAACCAGGTAGCTGATTGTGCCAGGCAAGCGACGAAAACGAACCGGGGGGTGAAGTGTTCGTTCGACGTTCACAGGCTTTGACGGCGAGACACCGGCGACGCATCGAACAATGCCACCGGGCAGAGCTGGGCCAATGCGGTAGTTCTTCAGGCGGGGCACCGCCCTGAAGCAGCGACATTTACCACGACTCGCCTCGGGTAGCCATTTGCGGAGTCGCTTGCGTGGATTTCCAGCAGCAGCCCGGCCAGCGCGTTGCAGCGCCAGGTTTGAGTTTCAGGGTGGGAGCCGACCCCAGATGCGCCACCAACTTTTTCAACAGGCTGCTAAGCGGTAGACACTTATTTCGATGTGGCAGGCCGAGTGCAGGTGTAGAAGAAGGCGCGGCCTTCAGATGGTCAGCGTTTGGCTGCCTCACGCGCGGAGTCGACGAGAATGGGCGACGAGAGGAGAAGATGAAATGAACCGTACATTCACCACGGCCACCGACGACAAGCTGATCGAATTGATCCAGTCCGCGGTACACCGCCTGATCATCGTCGCCCCCGGCTTGACCACTCCGGTCGCCGAGGCGCTTGGACACTGTATTGGAACCCTCTCGGCACAATCGTTGACGGTTATTCTCGACACCGATCCGGAAGTCTATCGCATGGGTTATGGTGATATGCAGGCCCTGGAAAACATCCGCCGAGCCAGCTCCCAGGAGCTGTTCGAGCTCCGCGAGCAACCAGGCGTTCGCATCGGTGTCATCGTTTCTGACCATCGGGCCATGGTTTACTCACCCGTACCACGCAATGTCGAGGCCGGCTCAACGAGCGTCGAGAAGCCGAACGCACTTGTGATCGAGGGTGAAGCCGCGGACACATTGGCCCTTGCAACTGCGCTCGCGGGAGCCCAGACGGAAGTCGGGCAGACCGCACTGACATCCGAGCGGGTCGATCAAATGGTCGCGAACCTGAACGCGGATCCACCGCAGCCCTTCGATCTGAGCAGAAAACTGAGAGTCTTCAGGAGCGAAGTACAATTCGTTGAGCTGAAGATGACGAATGCCACATTTCGTTCGCGCAAGATCCAGCTGCCTGCCCAGTTTCAAAAGCTTAAGGACATGGACTTGCGATCCCGTATTTCCTCGACACTCAAGATGCCCATCGATCTTGAGACCGAGTTGGAAATATCGATTGGTTTCGGCGCAGGTCGCGAGACGTTGATGGTGAACGAGAAGTACATCGTACGTGAGCGCCAACAGCTTGAGCGCGTGTTTTTCCATGACTGGAAGGCGCGTGGAAAGGTGATTCTGCGAAAAGACAAGGAACAAGCGGGCAAGCAGTTGGATCGTCTGATTGGAATCATCAAGGCATATCACTGCGTTCTTCAAGGGACAATCCATGAGAGTAGGAAGACTTTTTGCGAACAATTCGTCACCGAATTTGTCGATCTTTGGAAGGAACAGCCACCAGCGCATTTGCGCATGCGTGATGACATGGACGAACAGTCATACAAAACCGACTTGGAACGCGAGGCCGATCAGCTGTTCGACAAAGCCGTGGCCTTTGGCGATCCTCACCACACCGTCGTATACAAGGACGTGGCAATCGAGGATCTTGCCGATCCCGCACTGATGGAAGAGTTGAAGCAGTTGATGCGAAGGGCACGAGTCGGTGAAAAAACGCTCACAAAGCTCTTTGAAGTTGTAGACGCTGCAGCGGCCAAGGACTCGACGCAGAATGCGTGACCGTGGTCGCTTGCAACTACCCGTCGCCATCCGAGCGGCCAGAATTGGAACCAGCCAGGAAAGTCAAGGAACGCGAGCGCCAAGTCCGTGGCCGCTCGGCGAAGGCGCCGCCCACACTGGACGCCGACGTCCACCAGGAACTTGAAGCCACGGACGCCTTGCTCGGCGACCCCGACGCTGTCCGCGCCTTCGTGTTCGATGCGGCGCAGAGACTGGCCATTTCCGTTACCTCACCACTGTTGTCCGAGAGATTTGTAAAGCGCGCAATAAACGATCGCCCTGAACATAACCACCGCGTCCCAGGGCTTCGCCCGGCGCGTGACTTCCGTTCCTCGGCCGGTCTGCTCCATGCCGCATTAAGACGCGGACTGAGGTGGCCCCGGAAAATCAGACAGGTGTTTAAGCGGTGATTCGACACCCTCGCGATGGTGCCGACGCGAAGCAGCCGAGGCATGGCCTCTGTGGGTGGTCCCGATCGGCGACATGCCGGCGGGACTGCACGGATCGGCGCGCACCGTGAGCTTCAGGAACGAACGAGTCGTGTCCGGCATCGCGTACAGCGGCGCAGGCACAACCGCGGGCCGTCTCGTGCCGGCCATGCCGCCGGCAGTCTCCGCGGCAGCCCGTGCACTCGCGTCCGCACCGGTGGGGACGCGAGTGCGGCGAGCGCTGCCCGGGGAGAGCGCCACTGGTTTCGGACGGGACATCGCATCGCCGCTGGCCTTGGCGCCGACATCACGCCGACCGTTCGATTAATGTCAAACTGCCAGCCATGGCCGGCTGAGCGTCTTGGCTAGAACTGCCGGCGATGTCCCTATCTCTGTTGAAATTCGTGGGGCAGGCGTCGCTGGTTGATGATGCTATGCTGCCTTCATGATGGTTTCAATGGCACTGTCGGCCTGAGCCTTTCTCAAGTGTTCCTGGAGAGCATTTCGGAGGATGGGCAGCTGGCGATAGGCCTTGAGGCGACGGAAGGTTTTCTGGGCCTCCAGCAGGCCGGCGGCGGTCCATCTGAGCGCCATCTCGGCGTGTCTCCAGCGTTTGACGTTGCGGGTGACCTGGCGCACCGTGCCGAGCGCGTTCTCGACGATGTTGGTGCAGGCGAGCGAGCGCCGGAGTTCGTGCGGCAGGCCGAGGCGGATGACGGTGAGGATCTCGTCCAGCCCCTCCAGGATGCTGCCCGAGACGCCCGGTTCCTCATGCTCCAGACGCCGGACCAGGTTGCGCAAGAGCCGCTCGGCCTTGTTTGCGTCGTCCTGGTCCCAGGCCTGACGGAGCGCCTTCTTGACGCTCGCGTGCAAATGTTGGGGCAGGCGCTCGATGATGTTACGGCCCTTGTGGACCTGGCAGCGCTGGATGGCGGCGGCCACACCGAAGGTGTTTCGGATCGCTTTGCTGAGTGCCTTCGCGCCATCGACGATGAACAGCCGCGGCAGTGTCGGATCGAGCCCCCTGGCGAGGAGATTGTCGATCAAGGCCTGGACGACGACCGTGTTCTCCGTCGCCCCCTCGACCACGGCCAGGACATGCTTGTCGCCGTTGCCATCGACGCCGATCGCCGCCATCAGGACATGGTCGCCGACATGCAGACCGTCGATCTGGATGACTAGCAGGTCGAGTTCCGAGAGATCCGAGGCGAGCCAGGCCTTCATCTTCTTGCGTGACAGCGCCACAAAGCGCCGGGAAACGGCCGACTTCGAGGTGCCGTCGCCACGCGCTTTCGCCAGGTCGCCCTCGGGCAGACGGACCGCGCGGTGGTACTTGCGGGTCGACACGTTCAGCACCATCAGGTTGAGCGCCCACTCGAGCAGCAGGTTGCCATCGCGTAGCGCCTGCCAACTCTCCAAGCTCACCTCTTTGCCCGCCCGGTCACGAACCCGTGGCCGGGCCACCTTCACTTTGCCGCCGTGGTAGCCGATCTCGCTATGTGTCCTGCCCCAGCGATAACCTCGACGGTCCCCATGGCGGCGATGTCGGGCCCCGCACACGGTCGTGGCGTCCTCCTCCATCATCTCGGCCAAGGCCTCGACCCCGGCCAGAAGACAAAACCGATCCACGCTGAGACGGACTGCGTCCATCGCGTCTGCCAGCGGCGGCATAGGAAACGAGGTGGCAAGGGCTTTCGGGCTACTGGAACTACGGATATTCTTTCCCATGGTGTCGTTCTCCCTCTTGGGTTTGCAGCACCCGGAGCCTAACGGCTCCAGGAGAGCGACACCTACCTCAACTTTTCAACATCGACCGGGACATCTCCAGGCTCTCAAGGTAGTGCGGTGCAGCCGCCGTCGACGATAAGCTCGGTGCCAGTGATGAAGGACGCCTTGTCGGACAGCAGAAACAAGCAGGCGTCGGAAATGTCCTGGGTCGCGCCGATGCGGCCGATCGGCACAGACGCGGCAATTTCCGCCAACACGTCGTCCTTGCCTTGCCAGCGTTCCTGCAGGGGCGACATCACCGGCCCGGGCAGGATGCTGTTGGAGCGGATACCGTCGCCGGCGAACTGGATGGCCAGGGATTTCGAGAGTCGGATCACCGCCGCCTTGGACGCGCCGTAGGCGTCCTGGGGTTTGCCGTCGCCGCGCAGGCCATCGACCGAGGCGATATGGACCATGGCGCCGCCGCCCGACGCCGCCATCGCGGGGATGGCGTGTCGCGCGGTCAGGGCGTGGGATTTGAGGTTGATGGCCATCACCCGGTCGAAGACATCCATGTCCATGTCGACCACCGACTTGTCGCGATCGAACCACAGCACCCCGGTGGTGTTGACCAGATAGTCAAGCCCGCCATGGGCCTCGACGGCGGAGCCGATGACCGACTTGACGAAAGCCTCATCGGTCGCGTCGCCCTGGTGATAGGCCGCACTGCCCGGCCGGTCGGCGATAACCTCCGGGCGGTCTTTCAGATCGAGCAGGGTGACATGGGCGCCAGCGGCGATCAGATCATTGGCGATGTTCAGTCCCATACCGCCGCCCGCGCCGGCAACCACGGCTATTTTTCCCTTAAAATTCACTACCTTAACCTCTTATGAAGCCGAAACAATCGGCGACGGATCCGGACGCGGGATCAGCCGACCCAGAAGGCCTTTTCGAGGTCGTCGAAGTCCGACGGCGCGCCCTCGAACTTGTTCTTGCCGAGTTCCAGCACATAGACGTAATCGGCGATTTTCAGGGCCTGGCGTATTTCCTGATCGACGATCAGGATGGTCAGCCCCTCCTTGTCGCGGAGGTCGACGAGCATCTGATAGACCTCCTCGGCGAGCATCTTGGAGAGCCCCGCCGTGGGCTCGTCGACCAACAGAACCTTCGGCTCCGACATCAGGGTGCGGCCGATTTCGACCATCCGCTGCTGGCCGCCCGAAAGCTCGCCGGTGATTTGATTGCGCTTGTAGCGCAACACCGGGAAGCGTTCGTAATTCTGCTCGATCTTTTCGCGCACTTGCTTCATGTCGCGACGGAAGGTCCAGCCGCCGAGTTCGAGATTCTCCTGGACCGACATGTCCTTGAACACGCCGGGCTGCTGGGGAATATAGGCCAGCCCCTTGAGAATCCGCTTGTACGCGGGGATGTCTATGATGCTTTCGCCGGCCAGCAGAACATCGCCTTCATTGGGGCGCAGGAAGCCGAACATTGCCTTCAAGGCGGTCGATTTACCGACCCCGTTGGCGCCCAGCACCGCCGTGATCTGGTTCGCCCTGGCCTTGATGGACAGGTCCTGAATGATGTTCAGGTCCTTGTAATAGCCGACATAGAGGTTCTTTACTTCGAGCATGACATCACGGCTCCGGCTGCTCCGCGGCGGCGGCGGGCGGGGGACCTTCATGATCGTCGTCATCGACGCCGAGATAGGCCTCGATGACGGTCGGGTCGCGTTTCACATCATCGGGCAGTCCGTCGGCGATAAGATCGCCGTAGTTGAGCACCAGCAGGCGCCGACACAGGGTGAAGATCGAATCCATCTGATGGCTGATCAGGATGATCGCCGTGCCCTCGTCATTCACCCGCTCGATATATTTGTAGATGATGCCCATGAGCCGGGGATGAACCCCCGCGAAGGGCTCATCGAGGATGATGACTTCGGGGTCGAGCATCAAAAGCCGGCCCAGCTCGAGCAGCTTCTGCTGGCCGCCCGACAGGGCCTGGGCGTATTCATTGCGCAGGTGATCCATGGTCAGAAACTCGAGGACTTCCATGGATTTTTCATGGAGCTCCGCCTTGTTGGCGGCGTTATCCAGGGCCAGAGACGGCACATAGAGGTTTTCCAGCACGGTCATGCGGCGGAACGACCGGGTGACCTGAAAGGTGCGCCCGAGACCGGCCCGCGCCACTTCGTAGGGCTGCAACTGGTCGATGCGCTCGCCGTTGAGATAGACCGTGCCGCTGTTGGGCTTGATCGCGCCGTCCAGGATATTGGTCAGGGTCGTCTTGCCGGCGCCGTTGGGCCCGATCAGACCGATCAGCTCGGGCCCGTTGATCTCGAAGGTGACGTCCTTGAGAACATGGTTGCCACCGAAGCGCTTGTTCAGGTCATGGACCACGAGGTTGGTCATGTCGGGCTCTCCGCCTTGCCCGTCTCGCCCGCGGCCGTCGTCCGCTTGGCCACGGTCTCGGCGGCGACATGGCCGCGGGTGAAATAATCGATGAGCGGCGCGATCAGCCCGTTGCGGAAGAACCGCAGGGTGATCATCAGCAGTGCGCCGAAGACCACCAGACGCCACACCGTCATGTCGAGGGTGAAGGGGCCGATCTCGAAGGAATTGCGCAGCAGCTCGAGCACGAAATTGATGGCGATCGCGCCGATCGCCGCGGCGACGACATTCTCGACCCCGCCGATGACCGCCATGGCGACCACCAGGCTCATCTGCAGGATCATCAGATTGTTGGGCGTGATGATGCGGATGTAATGGGCCATCACGGCGCCGGCCGCCGCCGCCATCATCGAGGTGAGCACGAACACCATGAGCTTGTACCGCGTCGTGTTGACGCCGAGCGCCGCCGCCGCGTCCTGGTCCTCGCGCAGGGCGCGTACGAACAGGCCGAATTTTGACTTCGTCAACCACAGCATGACGGCGAGGCAGAACAGAAGCAGGAAGAGCATGATGAAATAGGGCGGCAGCTTGTCGGTCTTATCGTAATGGGTGCCGAACAGGGTTATGCCGGCGTCGAACAGATAGGGCAGCTCGATGCCCGCCTGGCCGCGCGTGATGGAAATTTCGGCGCTGATCGCGGCGCGCAGGATCTCCGAAAAACCCAAGGTGAACAGGGCCAGATAAGCGGCCCGCAAGGGCAGCACGAGAAGCCCGATCAGCAGGCCGAATAGGCCGCCCATGAGGGTGCCCAGTATGATGCCGAGCCACACCGGCATGGGGGTGATCTGCACAGAGCCGTCCCACACGGCGAGCGCCTTGCGCAGGCAATCCTGGGTCAGGGTCGACGAGGTGACGCCGATGGGGTCGACGATGACCAGATACTGGGAGCCCACGAGAAATTCGGTGCAAAACCCGGTCGGCACCGGGGACAGATAGAAATAATGGCTGAACAGCGCCGCGGTATAAGCGCCGACGCCCATGAACCCCATGTGACCGAACGAGAACTGTCCGGCGTAACCCGACAGCATCGACCAACTCGACGCGAGGATCGCGTAGAAGAAGCCGGCGATGAGCAGATGCATGATGTAGGGATAGTCATTCGCCGTATAGATAAACGGAAAGACCGCGAAAAACAGGACCAGGACCAAGCCTGCCGCTTGAGGTATGCGTGTTCTGGTCAAAACTTACCGTGCGCCCCGCTGGCGAACCGGCGGCCGAACAGCCCGGTGGGCCGCAGCAAGAGGGTGAGCGTCAGGATGATCATGCCGTAGGCCGGGATATAGGAGGCCGCTTTCTGGGCGTCCGGCAGGCAGCCGGTGCCCGCCGCCTCGAAGAGGCCGACGATGACCCCGCCGACAAACGCGCCGGGTATGGAGCCCAAGCCGCCGAGGACCAAAATCACGAAGGACCGCATGGCGGGAATTGCGCCGACCTGGGGCAGCCAGGAAAATGCCTGGACCAGCATGGCGCCGGCGAGAGCGGCGATCATGCCGCCCAGGGCAAAGGCCAGCATGTTCATGCGGTCGGGGTTGATGCCGGCGATGGCCGCCGCCTCGCGGTCCTGGCTGACCGCGCGCAAGGCCTTGCCCTGCCAGGTCCGGTGAAGGAACAGGAGCAGCAGGCCGAAGACGATGATGCACATCACCGCCGCCGTGAAGCGCGGATTGGATATGGAAACGGTGTCGAACAGTTCCATGTTGCCGCGGCTGGTCTTGATCAGCCAGGGGTCTTCGGCCGACGGCAGGCGGATGCGGGGGAAATCGAAATATCGGGCCGCCTTGAACGGATTGGCGCCGGCAGTGGCCTGGACGAAATACTGAATGGTGAAGGCCAGCCCGAAGGTCACCAGGATGCCGTATTCGACCGGCCTGTCGACCTTGCCCTCATACATCGGGGTCAGGAACATCCGTTCGAACAGCGCGCCGAGAATGAAGGCGGACATGCAGGCGATCGAGATGGCGACAACCGGGTTCATGCCGGGGAACCAGACACTGGTCAGGAAATAGGTGATCATCCCGCCGATCATGTAGAACTCGCCGTGGGCGAAGCTGACCACGCCCAGGATGGAAAAGATCAACGTCAGCCCGAGCGCCATGAAGCCGTAGATGATACCGATAATCAGTCCGTTGACAATCTGCGAGGCAACGAAAGAGCCGTTCGAGACGCAAAAGTTATCCGGGTCGGCGAAACCGAAGGCGATCATCAGAACGGCGACCGAGGCGAGTGCCGGGGCGACCATCAAACGGGTGGTTATGGTCGGCGTATTCAAATACAGCGGAACCAGGCCGAAGGGGCCCGTCGCGGCCCCCAGCATGGCGCCAACGAAAGGCGCGTTCGAGGTATCCAGGTCCCGGCGCAGATAGGCGTGGCGGATGGCGAAACTCCCGGTCACGGCCCAGAAGACCATCCAGGCAAGCGTCAACCAGAAAATATATGGAAATTCCACGCTCTACCTCGCCCCTGTCTTGATCCTAGGAGTACGTTCCAGGTCATGGGAATAAGATGATTATCATAAAGAAAAAGATTCAAGAAAACCTCCGGCGGCATTCCGCGAAGAGCGGGCGCCGCCGGCGGGGTCTCAACAATAACTACTTACGCGTCCGCCTACTGACCGACGTAGATCGCGGGACCGGTCTTATAGGCATCCGGCCAGACGATGGTCGCCTCGAGGGAGCTTTGTCCCTCTGTCTGATACTGGATCATGGTCATGGCGGGATCGGGCCACTGGTGCCACCACTCGTCGCCCTTGCCGTCCGCGCCCGGGTCCTTCTTGGTCCCGTATGGGAAGTAGATGCGGCCCAGGGTGCCTTCGTGGCTGATGCCCTCAAGCGCATCGACAATGGCGGGACCGTCGGTGGAGCCCGCCTCGTTCATGGCCTGGGCGAGTATGGCGATCGAGTCATAGGCTTCCATCGAATAGCTCTCGATGACGCCCCGGTTGGTCATTTTTTTATATTTTTCGTTCAGGGCCAGCGCCTTCTCGCTCCACAAATTCGCCGGCGTGCCAATACGCTGCACAAAAGCGTAGTTGCCGTCGGGGACGTTCTCCCAATAGGCCTTGCTCTCGAGCGACACCTGACCGGCCTGGAACGGAATGTCCTGAGGCCCCATGCCGGCGTCGGCCGCCTGCTGGGTGAAGTTGTAGCCCGCTTCGCCGGTCGCCAACACGATGATGTAGTCGGGCTTTTCGGCCTTCATGCGCTCGACGATGCCGGCGTAGTCCTGGGTGCCGATATCGACGCTGAAGGTCACCGCCTCGATGCCGCCGCTCATCAGACCCTTGGAAGTCTCCTGGGCGGCCGGAATGCCGTAGTCGGTATTCTCGGTGAGGATCGCCACCTTCTTGATATTGGGCACCAGAAGCGCCGCTCTCCACAAAGTAGCTGACGCCCACGAACTCAAGGGCGCGATGCGGAAGATGTACTTCTGCTTGTCGCCGGTGATGGTGTCGTTCCAGGTCTCGGCGAAGACCACGGGGATCTTACGGTTGTTGGCAACATCCTTAGAGGCGACGCCGACCGAGCTGTGATAACCACCGCCGACCGCGACCACGCCGTCCTGGGTGATCAGCTTCTCCATGATGGCCGAGGCCTTTTCAGGCAGGCCTTCGGTATCGGCGATGACCACCTTGAGGTCGCAACCGAGAATGCCGCCGGCGTCGTTGATATCTTCTTCGGCAATCAACATCGCCGCGCGCATGCCCTCGCCGCCGCCGACGGCGCCCGGCGCCGACAGAGGCGCAAGCCCGCCGATCTTGATGGTGCAGGCCGCCAGGGCAGTTCCGCTCGACAGCGCCAGAGCCATCGCCGCGACAAGGCCGACAGCGCCAATTTTAATTGGTTTCATGATATTTCTCCCTTAGGTTTTGAAAATTTAGATTCGTTGTATCGGCGTCTTTGACATTTGATTATTGAGCTTATGTTTAGACGCAGTACAGCTGGTAGGTTGACATGAGCGTAACCATAGATCAGACGATCATCAACCAAAAATAATGGTTAACCCCGCCGTGCAAGCCGATTGGATCGCTTTCACCAATACTCAATCCATGTCGATCAGGCCCGCACCGGCGCCGTGCACGCGGGAGAAATCGGATTCGGGGGTAAGAATTTTGGCCGCCAGGATTTGCAGCCGACGCCAGGACTCCGGCTCGACATCGACACCCCGGTCGGGGGCGTTGTCCCAGGCATCGATGAAAACCCGGGACGGGTTCGGCGGGTCGATGAATTCCGCAACCACTTCCACCGGCTCGCGGTATCCTTGCGCCGCCTCGACCTGACAAATACGTCCGCCGGCCATCGAATAAGCCGAGCCGTCCCAACTGACGCGGACCGGGCGCATCACCGACGAGAGATAGCCGGGGAGCAACCCCGGCGCCATCACGCAGGCCAGAGTGATCGAACGCTGCGTTCCCAGGAGAAGTCTGTCGCCGAGGGAAGGGCCGATGATCAGCGAGCTGGAGGGTGACTCCGCCAAGCCAGCCTGTTCCAGTAGATCGGTCAATAGGGGAATGGCGGCGAGACCGCTTCGGCTTAAGGTACGGACTGCTATGCCGGCCTCCTCCGCCAGGCCATAGGCCAATCCGCTACCCTGAACCGCCTTGCGCGTGGTCAGTTGGATTTCGTTCAGCGAGACGATCATAATGGCATCACCGGCATGACGGCATCACCGGAAACAGCCAGTCATCGGCGTCCGGCGCATGGAGTTCATCGGCCAGCGGCGCGCCCTGGTACATGGTGATCCGCGTCCAGCGGTCGGAACGGGGATCGAACTTGGCCGCGCCGAAGAAGGATAGCTTGCAGCGCAAGAGGTCGAGGGGCAGGCAATCCGCGCCGATCAGGTTCGAGCGTATCTCCGCGTAAGGCAGACGCGCCGTGGTCTGCACCCGACGCAGTGTATAGCGGTAGTCCGGCCGCGCCATGAGGAAGTCGGCGACCGTGTCAGCGGCGGGCTCAGCGGCCAGCAAGTCGTCCAGGGCCTGCACGTCGCGGGCGATGGCGAAGGGCATTTCATGCTCGATAGCCGGCTCGTCATGACGGTCGCCGAGCCTGGGCTCGAGTTTTTCCTCGGAGACATACCAGATCCGCCGCACCTGCTCAGCGTCTGAAAAGTCAATGTCGAGCGCCCAGGCGTAGTGTTCGGCGATCGCCGCGCGTAAGTCGGCCAGGATCATGGCGGGGTCGATGGGTGCTGCCTCGTCGGCGGACATCCGGTCGGCCAACTCGTCGATCAGGTCGCCATGAGGCTCGAGCATCAGACTGACCAGCAACTCCTGGCCTTCGAGGGACAGCGCGCCCTCGGCCCAGCCATAGAGCGCATTCCAGGGCCGCGGCCCGGCAAGGCTTCGCGCGCGCAAGGCGGATATGTCTTCACGCAAGGAGAAGATGCGCGCCATCTGGCGTTGATCGGCGACATTCCATTCGGCGACATGCTGTTGCGCCCTCTGGAGAAGTTCGGCGAAGCGCGCGACGACGCCGGGCGCAGCGGACTCGACCGAGCGGACGCGGGCAAGCGCGGTCTCGCGGGCCAGGAACCAATTGTTGATCAGCATCGGATGGCTCATCAGGAAGGGCGCCATGCCCAGGCCCGTGGCGTTGCCGATGCCGATGAAGCGCTTCATGGCCGGCGCCAGAGGGACGAAGCGCGCCGGGTCGCGGCGGCGGGCGACATGCTCGACAAGATCGAGGGTGAAGCAGCGGGTCAGATAGACCGACAACATCTCCACGGCGAAGGGGCCCTGAAGCTCCGGGCGATGAAGATATTTGTCGCGGTCGGCCATGCCGAACTTGCCGTTGCCGTAGACCGCCGTGGTGCGCATGAGATAGCCGACCTCATTGACCATCTCCATGTCCGGCTGCGCGCCGCCGGACAAGCGCTGAACGATATGCTCGAACAGGCGCAGGCTCTTGTTGGCCCGCAACAGAGTGAGCTCGGACACCGAGCACCGCCCGGCCTCCTGTTTCGGCACATTGTCCGCGAGACGGCGGATGTCGTCGTCACTCGGGCTGCCGTCGAACAGCGCGAAGGTCGCATCCCATTGCTCGGCAATCACCCGGTCGGTGCGCCGCGCCGCATCCAGGGCCTGGGAGAAGACGACCAGGCTATAGACCCGCTTGCCCGTATCGGCCGCATAGACCGCGACCCCGTAGCCGTCATCGTCGAGGTCGAAACGCGCGGCTTTGATCATCCACCGGTTGGCGTTCATACGGCGGATCAATGACCGCATGAAACTCAACCGCGTCGGGAAGAACGAACCCATGCGTTCCAGCCGCATCACGTCGTCGGCCGGGCGCAAGGCGATCACGGTCCGAAGGAACTCGCGATGAATTTCAGCCAGTTTTCGCCCATGATCAAGGCGACCTCATCATTCGAGAAGCCGGCCGCCGCCAGCCCCGCCGCTATGGTCGGGAAATCACGGTTATCGCGGAACCACTCGGGTTGCGGCGGAAAGCCCGCTTGGCCGGCGCTGCCTTCGCCAAAATCCCGCTCCCGGGTCCAGCGCCCGTTGCGCATCCATTCGACGATGCTGTCGGGCTGATCCTGGCACAGGTCCGAGCCGAGGCCCATATGGCCGACGCCGATCAAGTCGGCAAGCCGCGCGGCCATCTCGCAGAAGCCGGACAATGTGCAATCACTTCCGTCTTTCAGATGATGGGGGTAGAGCGAGAGGCCGATCATGCCGCCCGATTGGGCAAGCGCCCGCAGCACGTCGTCCGACTTGTTACGCAAGGCCGGATGCCAGAAATCCGGGTTGGCGTGGGTGATGGCGATGGGACGCTTGGAGATATCGATCGCCTCAAGGGTCGAACGCTCGGCGGAATGAGACATATCGACGACCAGGCCGACCCTGTTCATTTCGCGAATTACCTGACGGCCCATGCGGGTGATGCCGGGGTCTTGCGCTTCGTAACAGCCGGTCGCCAGCAGGCTCTGGTTGTTGTAGCTGAGCTGCATGAAGCGCGCGCCAAGGCCGTGGCAGATTTCCACCAGGCCGATGTCGTCCTCGATGGGCGAGCAGTTCTGAAACCCGAAGATGATCGCCGTGCGCCCTTCGGCTGCCGCGCGGACCACGTCATCCGCGCAACGCCCCGGAGTGATGAGATCGCCGTGGCGCTCGAACCGGCGATTCCACTCTTCGATATTGGCTACGGTTTCGCGAAAATTCTCGTGATAGCAGATCGTCACATGGACCGCGGATACGCCGCCTTCGGCCATTTCCCGGAAAATCTTCTCCGACCAGTTGGCGTATTGGAGGCCGTCGATGATCAGCGGGCGTTCCTCTACCATGGCTCGGGTCAGGCGCGAACCCGCGTCTTGTCCGGGTCGTAGAAGGGGATGCGCACCACCGTGGCCGGGATGCGCTTCTGGTGGCCGTCGAGCTTGCCGACCTCAACTCTTTCGCCGATGTCCGCATGTTCAACGGCCATGCGGCAGAGCGCGATATTCTTCTTCAACAGGGGCGAGCGCATGCCGCTGGTCACCACCCCGACCTGGCTCCGCCCGACATGAACGCAATCGCCGTTGACCGCCGGCTCATTGCCTTCGAGTTCGAGGCCGACGAGCACCCGGCTGGGATGTTCCTTGCCCCGGATGAGCGCTTCCTTGCCGATGAAATCTTCGTCGGCCTTTGCCTTCAGCGGCACGGTGAAACCGATGCCCGCCTCGAAGGGGTCGGTCTGGTCGTCGAACTCATAGCCGGCGAAGATCAAGCCGGCCTCGATGCGCAGCATATCGAGGGCGTCGAGACCCAGGGGCGCCATGTCATGGGGCCGGCCGGCTTCCCAGACAGCGTCCCAGACGGCCCGTCCTTGGCTCGGATGGCACCACACCTCATAGCCCAACTCGCCGGTATAACCGGTGCGTGACACCAGGATCGGAATGCCGTCGAAATCGCCGATGCGGCCGATGGTGAAGCGAAACCAGCCGAGTTCCGAGACCGTGGGCTGGGTCGGCGGCGTCCACACCACCTGGCGCAGGATATCGCGGCACAATGGCCCCTGGACGGCGATGTTGTGGAGCTGCTCGGTCGAGCTTTTTATCCAGACGCGCAGGCCCATTTCCTCGGCCTGCTTGCGCAGCCAGATGCCGCTGTAATCGTCGCCACCGATCCAGCGGAAATTGTCCGCACCGAGGCGGAACACCGTGCCGTCGTCGAGCATGCCGCCGGTCTCGTTGCACATGGCGGAATAGGCTATCTGGCCGTCGGTGAGGCGGCGGACGTTGCGGGTCAGCGTGCGCTGCAACAACACCTCGGCGTCGGGACCGAGCACCTCGAACTTGCGCAGAGGCGACAAATCGGTGACCACAGCACGCTCGCGGCAGGCGTGATATTCGGCGACGGCGCCGTATTCGGTGAAGCTGGTCGGCAGCCAGAAGCCGCGATACTCGGTAAAGTCGCGGGTGAGCGCCGATGTCCGCGCATGGAACGCGGTCTCACGGGTGAGTTGGGGTTCTGCGTCTGGGGTCATTCTGTAAGCCACTGCTTTCGAGAAGACGTTTTTCGCGGGGTACACCCGCAGGTGAATATCGGTCGGGTTCCAACCATTGGCCGCGTCGATGTCGCAGGGACAGGCCGACGAGACGCAGACCAGATCGGTGAGCGCCCGCATGAGGATGTAATCGCCGGGCCGCGACCAGGGCTCGTCGAAAGACAGCACGTTGGTCGCCCCATCAACGGCGGTATTATAGAAGAAATTGGCCGCTACCCAGCCCTTTCGCGCGGCGATGTCATAGGACGCCAGCACGGTATTGAAATTATCCGAGCAGTTGACGTGGCCGGGATAGCCCCTGTCGTCGTAGTATTTGGCGGTGCAGGCCAGCCCGAAGGTGTCGTGGCGGCCAACCGTGTCGCGGATGACCTCGACCAGGGGCCGCTCATCCACATCGAAATACTTCGAATAGAGGCCGGGTCCGGGATAGAGTCGTGGTCGGGTCGATGTCGCGTATCACGCCGCGGTCGAGGTCGCGCCGATGAAAAGCCTGGAAGTCCGAACATTCCCGGCCCTCCACGTCGATAACCTGAATAAACTCACCGGCCTTGACCTCATAGGCCTGGGGGGTGGCCTTGGAAATCCTGAAGTCGAGGCGGGCGTCCGCCAGGGGCGGCGGCAGGGGAAATTCGATTTGCGGATCGATGCGGGCGCGCGTCACCGTGACGGCAATCTCCGTCGGCGGATCCTGGGCGTCCACGGCCATCGGCCCGCCGGGGGCGGCGACGATGCAGATCGCGTCGCGGTGGGCGGTGAGAGTTACGGCTTCGCCGGCCAGGGAACCATCGCCGAAGAAGACGGCGACCTTCAAGTCTTGCCGATTGTCAATGGCGGAGCAAAAAGGGACCACCTCGGCGGTGTAAGAAGGGACCGCTTGGCGGCTGCGGGCTTGTCCCCGTAGTCCACGGGAGGGCCCCGCGCGCGACGCGGCGTGCCCTCAACAGGCTGACGCGGCGGCGCGCGCGGGAGGGACCTGTGGGCCCACGGGGTCAAGCGTGGAGCTATAACCGAATCTTGTGTACGGCGTTGAAATGAAGGCGGCGTATCCTGGTGATTGTTGATGTCACCACTTGAGCTAAGCCAAGGAAGGATACGCCATGAAAGAGAATACCGTTGTTGCTTTTCAAAACCCATCTGATTTTCAGAAAGATCCGTTGACGGAAGTCCTACAAGCTGGAGCTCGCGAGTTGTTGGCCCAAGCCGTTGAGGCCGAGGTCTCCGTGTTTTTGGGTAGCCATGCGGCGCTTGTTGACGCCGCCGGCCGCCGCCGGGTTGTCCGCAATGGATATCTGCCGGAACGCTTCATCCAGACCGGGATCGGCCCGGTGAGCGTGCGCCAACCCCGTGTGCGGGACCGGGGGGACGGCGCCATCCGCTTCACGTCGGCGATCCTGCCGCGCTATCTGCGCCGCGCCAAGAGCCTGGAAGACCTTTTGCCATGGCTGTATCTGAAGGGCATTTCCACCGGCGACTTCGGGGAAGCCTTGGCGGCGCTCCTGGGGAGCTCCGCGCCGGGGCTTTCGGCCTCCACGATCACCCGGCTGAAAGAGGTCTGGGGGGTTGAGGCGGAGCGCTGGCAACGGCGCGACCTCACGGCCAAGCGCTACGTCTATTTCTGGGTGGACGGCATCTATTTCAGCGCCCGCATGGAGGAAGAGAAGCAGTGCATCCTGGTGATCGTCGGGGCCACGGACAAGGGACAGAAGGAACTGATCGCCATCGCCGACGGCTATCGCGAAAGTGAGCAGTCCTGGCTCGAAGTTCTGCTCGATCTCAAGCGGCGCGGCCTTGAAATGGGTCCGCAACTGGCGCTCGGCGACGGCGCGCTCGGCTTCTGGAAGGCGCTCCGCCAAGTCTACCCAGGCGCCCGCGAGCAACGCTGCTGGGTTCACAAGACGGGCAACGTCTTGAACAAGCTGCCCAAGGGTCTGCAAAAGAAAGCCAAGGGGCGCCTGCAAGACATCTGGATGGCCGAAACCAGGAAGGATGCCGAGAGCGCCTTCGACTTCTTCCTGGAAGCCTACGGGCCGAAGTACGACAAGGCCGCGGCCTGCCTGGCCAAGGACCGCGACGTCCTGCTGACGTTCTACGACTTCCCCGCCGAGCACTGGAAGCATGTACGCACGACCAACCCCATCGAGAGCACGTTCGCCACGGTTCGTCTGCGCACCTACCGGACCAAGGGCTGCCTGTCGCGCAAGACGGCGATGGCCATGGTCTTCAAACTATGCCAGTGCGCTCAGAGAAAATGGAGAAAACTCGATGGATCGAACCATCTCGCCGAGATCATTCGCGGCGTCAAATTCGTAGATGGAGAACGCCAGGATCGCGCCGCCGCATGATCAGCCCATACACAACTTTTGACAATAGCTCCTGCCCATCCTCCGAAATGCTCTCCAGGAACACTTGAGAAAGGCTCAGGCCGACAGTGCCATTGAAACCATCATGAAGGCAGCATAGCATCATCAACCAGCGACGCCTGCCCCACGAATTTCAACAGAGATAGGGACATCGCCTCGGGCAGGGGCCGCTACCGTCGGCGTATGACGCCAATTTCTTTCAAGCGACATCGTTTTTCGCCAGAGATCATCCAGCATGCGGTCTGGCTCTATGCTCGGTTCACGCTGTCATTTCGCGATGTCGAGGACCTGCTGGCCGAGCGCGGTATCGATGTCTCGAACGAGACGGTGCGACGCTGGTTTCTGAAATTCGGGCGCCTGATCTCAGGCAATCTTCGCCGCAGCCGTCCACGTGCCAGTGCTCGTTGGCACCTTGACGAAAGTGCGCCACGAAGGCGCGAAGGAGGAGCCATGAGTTAGGCAAGTCCTAAGCAGCCATGCTGCACAGGAGATGAGGGTATGGCCCCTCGAAGCCGGCTTGCAGGAGCAGGCTTCAAACCGCCTCAAGCTGCTAGCGAGTCGTAAAGAGCGTGGTGGTGAGCGTTGAGGAAAAGGTTGGACGAGATCCGGTCAGGTGAGGTCCAAGGAGACGAGCGCAAGCGAACCGCTGATGACGTGTCGAAAAGTGCAAAGAAGTCGTCAAAACCGGGTGGGTTTCGTTAGCCCGGGAGAAGTCTGGGAGATAGCCTGCTTACTGCCCAGATGGCGTCCGGCATAAAGGCGGCGTGACCTTGGTTCAGGCTCTTGTGTGGAACGTGGGAACCTGTCGCCCCGATGCAAAGGGAGAAGTCCAAGTGGAAGCCCCACGAGACGAGCGTACCGATGCGGGGCACAGGGACGGAGTTGCGCGTAGTAGTGAAGAAGGCTCTGTAATGGAGCTGGAGCGAAGGCGCGACACTGTTCAGCTTTATCGAGAGGTCAACCGCAATGCGGGAGGAACCTTTGGCTAAAGCAAAGCCGTTCGATATTCCCAAGCCTGCGGTTTGGGAGGCTTATCAACGGGTGAAGGCGAACCGGTGCAGCCGGAGTCGATGACCAGTCGATCGAAGCCTTTGATCAGGATGTGAAGAACAACCTTTTCAAGCTATGGAACCGACTGTCATCGGGCAGCTACTTTCCTCCGCCGGTAAAGCGGGTAGCGATCAAGAAGCGCAATGGCGGTTCGGGGCCGTTAGGAATCCCAACGGTCTCAGACCGCATTGCGCAAGGCGTGGTGAAGGCGTACCTGGAACCAGAATTGGAAAGGTATTTCCACTCGGATTCCTATGGGTATCGGCCTGGCAAGTCGGCACTAGAGGCCGTGGGCGTGGCGCGGCAGCGATGCTGGCGCTATGACTGGGTCCTCGATCTCGACATCCAGGCGTTTTTCGACACCATTCCGCACGATCTGCTGCTCCGGGCGGTGCGAAAGCACACCGACTGCAAGTGGGTGCCGTTGTTACATCGAGCGGTGGCTGACGGCCCCCGTGCGGCTGGAGGACGGCACCCTGGAGCCTCGGGAGAAGGGGACCCCGCAGGGTTCAGTTGTTTCGCCCCTGCTGGCGAACCTCTTCTTGCACTACGCGTTCGATCGGTGGATGGCTCAGCACCATCCTGACATTCCGTTCGAACGCTTTGCCGACGATGCCGTTTGTCACTGCAGCAGCGAGCTTCAAGCTCGAAGGTTGCAGGCGGATCTCAAGCGACGGTTTGCTGAGTGTGGACTGACGTTACACCCAAGCAAGACGCAGATCGTGTATTGCAAGGATAACGTCCGACGAGGGCACTACCCGATCCAGAAGTTCGACTTTCTCGGCTATACGTTCCGGCCGAGACTGTCGATGAACCGATGGGGCAAGACCTTCGTCAACTTCAGTCCGGGTATCAGCAATCAGGCCGCCAAAGCGATCCGTCAGACCATTCGAGAGTGGCAGCTCAGCTGTCGTATCGACAAACGTCTCGATGACCTAGCGCGGATGTTCAACCCGATCATTCGGGGTTGGATCACCTACTATGGCCGTTACCACAAATCGGCACTTTACCCAGCGTTAAGACACCTCGACCTCTGCCTGGCACGCTGGGCGATGTCGAAATATCGACGCTTGAAGCGGCACCGTTGACGCGCACGGCACTGGCTCCGAGAGATAAGTCTCCGGGATCCGGCGTTATTTGCGCATTGGCGATTGCTGCATCGGGCACCGGCTGGACAGTAGGAGCCGGATGAGTGGAGACGCTCACGTCCGGATCTGTGAGAGCCTGGGGGTGAAATTCCCCCGGGCCACTCGACTGGTCATCAGGATCCGCGGCCGAAGACATTGGCTGTGGCGGGCGGTCGACGACGAAGGTGAAGTTCTCGACTTCCTGGTCCAGCCACGACGCTGCGCCCGATCGGCGCAGAGGTTGCTGCGGAAGCTGCTGAAGAAGCAGGGCTTTGCGCCGAAGCGCATTACCACGGACAAGCTCAAATCCTACGCTGTTGCGATCCGCAAAGAGCGACTTACCGCTATTCACGATCAGGGATTGCGGGCGAACAATCGAGCCGAGAATTCACACCAGCCGGTACGTCGACGCGAACGAAAACAACAGCGGTTCAATTCACCGGGATACGCCCAACGGTTCCTTTCAATCCACGCCGCCGTCTACAACGCTTTCTACGTCCGGCGCCATCTTTTACCCCGCCGCATTTTCAAGGCGTTTCGAGCCGAGACGTTCGCTGTCTGGAATCAAGGCTGGTGTGCTGCCTGATCCAGATCACGATCCAATTGTGCTGAACGCGGCAGTTAACGTGTCAATGCCAGCCAGTTACAATGCGAGCGGTTCCGAGTCACGATCAACTCGCCGATAAGGTGTCCAAATGGGAAATCTCGGCTTTACAAAGCCGAGGTCATTCACCGGCGCGGGCCGTGGCGCTCGTTCGAGGCCGTCGAGATCGCTACTCTGGAATGGGTGGATTGGTTCAACAACCGGCGGCTCCTGGAGCCCATCGGAAACATCCCGCCGGCCGAAGCCGAGGAACGCCACTACGCCATGCTGGAGCAGTCAGACATGGCGGCGTGACTCAAACAAAATGGCCTCCGCCAAACCCGGCGCGGTTCAGACAACTGAAACGGAAAGACGACCAATATGGAAGAGATTTCCCGGCCCGGCTTTAGGTACTTCTTCGCATGGCGCCGTGCGGTTCTTGCGCTGTTGATTTCTCCGGTTCTCGCTAGCGCCGGTCCCGCAAACGCCGGGAGCGCTGATGCCGCCTTCGATTGGGCGGAAACCTACGCGGGCGTCTTTGCCGGTTCCGGCCGGGCAGACAACCGGATCGTCGATGCGGAGGGCTTTGCGAACTGGGGCAATCCCGGCTGGGCAGTCGATTACGGCGATGCCGGGTTCATCGGTGGCGCGCTGGTCGGAAAGAAGTTCGAGGTCGGCAACGTGCCGCTCAGGATCGAGCTTGACGGCACGTTCGGCAGCTTGTCGGCGACATCGAACAGGCTCGATCCGGAGGGCCTGGACGAGACGGTGAAGTCGGAGTTCAGGTGGATTGCAACGGCGCGCGCCGGGATCGAGCAGGCCGTCGGCCCGGCGACCGTATTCGCCTCCGGCGGGCTGGCAGCCGCGCGGATCGTCAATTCGGTGACCGACATCGATTTTGGCCCGGACATGCCGTCGCGGATAGACCCCGACGATTCCTTTCGCGACAGCTCGACGGAATTCGGTTGGGTGATCGGTCTCGGTGTCGAAACCCTGCTGGCCGATGCCTGGGCACTGCGGCTCGAGGGCTCGTACCTGGATTTCGGGTGGAGTACCCATTACGTGAACCGCTCCGGCGATGGCCGTTGCGGGCCCGGAAATCCTCGCAGACCGTGCCCATACAATGTCGAGAACAAGCTTGGCATCGTGCGCCTGGCAATCATCTACCATTTCGGCCTGTAGCGGACACCCGGCGAGCCGCTTTGAGAAACCCGCAAGTCAAGAACCCACAGTATGCGCGCGGCGGCATCCCACCACCTGACGACGGGCGCGCAGCCGACTCTGCGACGCAATCGAGAGCCGAGGCAGCCGCGCCGGAATCCGCGCTCAAGTAACAAAGGTTGATCAAAGCGGTAGGGGCCAAGCGCTTTAGGATCGCCGCTCGTGACTCCACTGCATGGATGTCCTTCGAGAAGAAGGGCGTCGATTTCATCACCATGCCCACCCTTCCGCTCGGTCCCGCCAGCTCAGTTGCGGTTGCGAGAAAAGCCTGATCGGGACTCCGGCGGGGGCGTAACGTTTCACCCCCGTCACCGCGCCGCCTCTGTTTGCTATGCAGCTTGCTAACGAACGTCCGAGGCGGATTCCCACATTACGTACGTGCATTAGCGCCATGTTCCGGGGAAATTCCGCGCCGGGGAGCTGATCTTCGTATTGAATGCTTGTCTTGATATTGAGCTTCATGTGTCAGGCTGGAAATAGGCATCCGGCACGACAATGCGTCGCCGTGACCCGTAGCGCAAACACATGGTCACGGTTGTATCCCGACGCGGGGGGCGATCGCACCGCCATTGGCTCGGCTCCGTCGTGCCGCGTACAGCCGCGATACCCTTAAGCAACGCCTGTGCGCCGGCGACCTGCGCGCCCATCGCATGAACACGTGAGCGCAGCCCCGCGTCGGAGGTGCGATACCCTTAAGACCAGCGCTGTCGTGCGATCTGGAAGTGCACCCACCAGCTCCACGATGCGGTCGTCCGCGCTATCCCGGCCGCCGTGACCGGCGTGAACCACGGTAAGGCACTCCCGCGACGGTGCCGTGTCTCGCGGCCCCGGCCCATCGAACACGATCGTCCATACACCCCCCGGCTGCGTGCCAGCAGGGCGATCTCGGCGGCGATCCGTCGCGCGGCGCCGCCGCGGTCGCGCCACCAACCATCCGCACGCGACCCCATCACATTATTGCCATCCACGAACACCCGGGGCTGCATCGCTTGGTTCATGTTGTCTTGCCGTTGCCCTCGTGCTGGCTGATATCAGCTAATACGGCACACCGACGGCCTGCGACAGGAACCCAACGAATGCCGAGCCCTTGCGCGCGATTGCGGTGAAGCGGTTTAGGAAATCGGGCCGGCTTGCATCGGCCTCCGAAAAGCTGGTGATTGCGACATAATCCTTGCGTTTGAGATCTTCCATCAACGGATGCTCAGGGTCGTAACCACGGGGTGGGCGCTTGAGAGACTCACCCATCAACTCGAAGGTTTCACGGAAAGCTTTGGCGGTTGTGATGCGCCTCCACTCGTCTGGCCGGTCGATGATCGCGCTGCGTATTCTACCAAGCGTATGGTTGTCTGGGTGCCAGATTCCGCAACCGGCAAAACAAGTTCCAGGCTCAAGGTGGAGATAGAAGCCCGGCGCATGGGCATCCTTGCCGGCAGCATGGCGGAAATGAGCGCCCACATTGGTCTTGTAGGGCGTCTTGTCCTTGGAGAATCGGGTATCGCGATAAATCCGGAACAGCGAACCGCCGTTGGCCCGCGGATCGGCAAGAAAATGCGGGCTTATCTTCTTCAGCGGCTGCGCAAAAGCCACGATGAAATCAAGCACGGGATCACGCACCTCGGTCCTGTAACGTTCCTTGTTCGCCTCGAACCATTGCCGCTCATTGCTGGCCTTGAGGTCGCGCAGAAACTCGAAGAGCGCAGGCGTTATCGGGTGTGACGTCATCCTCTCGAAACCAGCGCGATTCGATCCGGAGCCATGGGGGTGACGGCACTCCCCGCAGGCCCTGATCCACCTTTGCGGCACGCCATCGCCAATCCGATCTCACGCAGGTTCGCACCGCTGGTGCGCAAACCGGTCACGGCGCCTCCGGCCCGGGCATAGCTGCCGTCCCTTCTTGGCGAGGCGGGTCCAACTCTATTCTTGAAGACGGGGCGAATGCTTCTTTTGCCTTTCATTCTTGTATACGATGAAGCCCGATGCGCCCTTGCCTTTGGCGCGGCGCAGTGTGTAACCATGATTGCCGAGATTGAACCTCGGGTCATTCTCAAAGCCTGCGAGAGTCTCGACGATCTTCATCGCCACAGGATCGGGTTTTTCTTTGGCTTGTGAGGTTGCCTCGCGCTCCAGCCACTTTGCGAAGACTTCTTCGGCGAGCTCGTCACCGACAGATTTCCGAAGCGTGTTCAATTTTCTCACCAAACCTTTGGTGAGCCCGGTTTCATCGATAGCCATTTCCTATACCTCTCGTTTCCAGACGCCCGCGGCACCATATATTGCCGTAAACGTCTACCCACTGCCGCGCCAGTCAATCGGCGGAGTTAATTCCATCGTGATGGAACAGTGCCGCCCGCACCGTATCCTGGAACAATTCTCGCCCAGGACTGCAGGGCTCTTGCCCCAGTCTGGCCAGCTCCCGGCGCGCCCATCCTGTCGCGCCAATCCGCTGCGCAGCCGTAAACAGGTATGCAACAGCCCCTTCAGCATCCGACAGGGGCGGATTGTAACCACCGCCTCCCAGCAGTTGCCCGATCGCCATCAATGCGACCGAGGCAGCGAACCGAGGCTCAGCTTCGCCGAAATCTCGAGCTGCGCGAACCAACGTCGAGGGGTCCCCTCCGTGGGTTCCAGCGCATTCGAGGGCGATATCGAGAAACCCCTCATCCTTTGCTGCTGCGAACCATTTGCCCTTGTCACCGCGGATCTCAATCAGATCGAGAAGTATTTGACGGCGGTCGAGATCGGGATATTGGCGTACTAGCGCACGGTAGATGGCGAGATTGGTCGTCCCGCGCGTAGCCCGCAATCCATACTTTCGATAGGCCTCATCGGTGCGGCCATGCTGGATCAGAAGATCTTCACAAAAAAGGTCTATGGAATTGTCCTCGAAACGGGAATTCGAGGTGTCGCGCACGCCTTCAGCAAATGCGATAGCGCCTTCCCACAGACCTTGGCGGACCAACGCCTCTGCTCCGAACCGGTGCCAGGACCAGAACTTTGTCCGTCGTGTCGCGAGCAACTCCTGAAGCTCATCGTAGCGGCCAGCTTCAAGCAGGCATGACAAGCAAATCGAAGTTCCTGTCACATACTGAAAGCTTTGATGATCGGACCAGGCGCGGCGCACCATCTCGATGAGGCGATCCGCATATTTATTGATCAAATCTGGATAGTGGGCGATCTCGCCCCAGCGCTCTTCGGCCGGTCTCAGATACTCGACGCCATCGTTCTGGACCGCCTCGAACAAACGTTCGAGCCACTTGCTTCTGGTCGCATGATCGGCCGGCGCGTCGGCCAGGATCGGAATTAGCTCGCTCAAGGTCCGGGCAACCGCCGTTCCCAAGGCACCAGACGAGGTGTCGATGTCCTGGAAGGCAGGCCAGATACGCTCCATCAGCCACACCGACCCGTCTCCCGCGGCGACTGGGTCGGATTTCGCCGCCGACCTGATCTCGGAGGCTGCTTCCTTGAGTCGGCTGATCGCAAGTTTTGACCCGCGCCAGCCAAAGGCCCTGGCCCGAAGGTTCTTCTTGAACAGCCACTTTCGACTCGCCGCCATCACCTCCATCCTTGTAGAACATAAGAACACCAAACAAGGGCAGGAAAATCTCGCTTCCTACCATCGTCTGGCGCTTTGCGTACAAAAGTGCCATCCAACCCATCAGGCCTAGACTTCAGGAGTACCGGTTCACATCATGTTGGATCCGGGTACTACAGCAACAGATGTCCAAATTGTCTTAACCGCTTATGCACTTTGTTCCGGCGCAACCAACATGTTGTAGGTGACAGGTTTGGCGCGGATGGCGATGGCGAACAGGGAGCGGAAGGTGGCGTGCCGCGTTCTGCGTCGGTTGAAGCGGAAGACGAACTCGTCGAGATAGGTTTGCAGGTATTTCCTGCGCAGCCCGTGATAGACCCCACGGGCCCAGCCCTTGAGGTTGGAGAACATCTGATGGATCCAGGGCAAGACAAGATGTGCGGCCATGGCGCCGATGACGTGGGGATCGTGCTGGTTGACGGGGACGCCGGCATATCCGGCCCATCCATCGGTCTTGGCGGTGCTGGCCGGGGCGATGTTACGGGCGATGAAGGCGTTGAGACTGCCGGCACCGTAGTCGGTGAGAGCGGCCAGGCGCAATCGGCCCGGCTTGTTGCCGTCGCCCACCTCGATGCCACCGACCACGAGCAACTTGCCGTCATGGCTTCGCCCGGGGCCGCCGCCGGCGGGGTCGTTCTTGGTCCGGAAAGGCAGGGAGGTTTCGTCGATCTCGACCAGCCCCGACAACGGATTGCGGTCTGGATCGACCATCGCCCGGCGCAGTTTGGCGGCCAGCATCCAGGCCGTGCGATAGGACCCGAGAGCGAGCTGCTTCTGCAGCTGAAGGGCGGAGATGCCGTTCGAATGGGTCGCCATAAGATAGGCCGCCCAGAACCAGACCGTCAGATCGAGCTTGCTGCCGTGGAGGATCGTCCCCGCGGTCACCGAGGTCTGGCGATGGCAGCTGGTGCATTCGAAGGTGTGCGCCTTGGCTCGAAGCGCCCAGCCATGATCGTGTCCGCAACCCGGGCATTGGAAGCCCTCGGGCCAGCGCATCGAGAATAGCCAGGCGGCACAAGCAGCCTCGTCGGGAAACATTCGTTGGAAGCTGATCAGGCTCTTGGGAAAGCGCTCCATGGGGCGTGCTCCTGTCTAGTGTCCTGATCGATAAATTGATATGATTATGTCTCTATTTGTTTTTAGGAGGCGCGATTGATGGCGAGAGTGGCGGTGACGATCTCTTTGAGCGATGACGAGCGCGCCGAATTGGAGGCGCTGTCTCGTCGTCGCAAGACGTCGCAGGGGCTTGCGCGGCGGGCTCGGATCGTCTTGGCGGCGGCGGAAGGGTTGGAGAACAAGGAGATCGCCGTTCGTCTCGAGGCGAGCGCGGACACCGTGGGCAAGTGGCGTCGCCGCTATGCGGCGGAGGGCCTCGACGGTCTGTACGACGAACCCCGCCCCGGCGCGCCGCGTCAAATCGGCGATGACGCCATCGCGGAAGCGGTCCGGCTGACGCTGGAAGAGACGCCGCCGGACGCGACCCATTGGAGCCTTCGCTCGATGGCGCGGGCGAGCGGCCACGCGCCCTCGACCATTCATCGCATCTGGCGGGCCTTCGGCTTGCAGCCGCATCGCTCGGAGACCTTCAAGCTGTCGAGCGATCCCTTCTTCGTGGAGAAGGTCCGCGACATCGTCGGTCTGTATTTGGCGCCGCCGGATCGTGCCCTGGTTCTCTGTGTCGACGAAAAGAGCCAGATCCAGGCCCTGGACCGTTCCCAGCCCCTCTTGCCGATGCGCCCCGGGCAGGCGGAGCGGCGCAGCCACGACTACAAGCGCCACGGCACGACCTCTCTCTTCGCGGCCCTCGACATCGCCACGGGAGAGATCATCGGCAAATGTTTCCCGCGCCATCGGGCCCGAGAGTTCCGCAAATTCCTCGACCTCGTCGAGGCGAACGTCCCTGCTGATCTCGACATCCACATCGTCATGGACAACTACGGGACCCACAAGACCAAGGCGATCCGCGACTGGTTCGCCAAACGGCCGCGCTGGCAGGCCCATTTCACACCCACCAGCGCCTCCTGGCTGAACCAGGTCGAGCGCTGGTTCGGGCTGCTGACCGACAAGCAGATCAGGCGCGGCGTCCATCGCTCCACCAAGGAGTTGGAGCGCACCATCCTCGACTACATCGACACGACAAACCAGAACCCCAAACCCTTCAAATGGACCAAATCCGCCGATGACATCCTCGGCGCCATCCAGCGCTTCTGCCTCCGAACAATCGAAATCGCTGAACAGCAGGCGAAAATCATGCGAACTTCGGAATCGGGACACTAGTGTCCTGATCGATAAATTGATATGATTATGTCTCTATTTGTTTTTAGGAGGCGCGATTGATGGCGAGAGTGGCGGTGACGATCTCTTTGAGCGATGACGAGCGCGCCGAATTGGAGGCGCTGTCTCGTCGTCGCAAGACGTCGCAGGGGCTTGCGCGGCGGGCTCGGATCGTCTTGGCGGCGGCGGAAGGGTTGGAGAACAAGGAGATCGCCGTTCGTCTCGAGGCGAGCGCGGACACCGTGGGCAAGTGGCGTCGCCGCTATGCGGCGGAGGGCCTCGACGGTCTGTACGACGAACCCCGCCCCGGCGCGCCGCGTCAAATCGGCGATGACGCCATCGCGGAAGCGGTCCGGCTGACGCTGGAAGAGACGCCGCCGGACGCGACCCATTGGAGCCTTCGCTCGATGGCGCGGGCGAGCGGCCACGCGCCCTCGACCATTCATCGCATCTGGCGGGCCTTCGGCTTGCAGCCGCATCGCTCGGAGACCTTCAAGCTGTCGAGCGATCCCTTCTTCGTGGAGAAGGTCCGCGACATCGTCGGTCTGTATTTGGCGCCGCCGGATCGTGCCCTGGTTCTCTGTGTCGACGAAAAGAGCCAGATCCAGGCCCTGGACCGTTCCCAGCCCCTCTTGCCGATGCGCCCCGGGCAGGCGGAGCGGCGCAGCCACGACTACAAGCGCCACGGCACGACCTCTCTCTTCGCGGCCCTCGGAGAGACATCGCCACGGGAGAGATCATCGGCAAATGTTTCCCGCGCCATCGGGCCCGAGAGTTCCGCAAATTCCTCGACCTCGTCGAGGCGAACGTCCCTGCTGATCTCGACATCCACATCGTCATGGACAACTACGGGACCCACAAGACCAAGGCGATCCGCGACTGGTTCGCCAAACGGCCGCGCTGGCAGGCCCATTTCACACCCACCAGCGCCTCCTGGCTGAACCAGGTCGAGCGCTGGTTCGGGCTGCTGACCGACAAGCAGATCAGGCGCGGCGTCCATCGCTCCACCAAGGAGTTGGAGCGCACCATCCTCGACTACATCGACACGACAAACCAGAACCCCAAACCCTTCAAATGGACCAAATCCGCCGATGACATCCTCGGCGCCATCCAGCGCTTCTGCCTCCGAACAATCGAAATCGCTGAACAGCAGGCGAAAATCATGCGAACTTCGGAATCGGGACACTAGAATAAAACAAGAATATCCTACTCCGTCAACCCTTCCAACGCAACATCTGGGGTGACCGGATCGTCATGCACAAGCGGTAGGCGCGTTATGAGACATCCAATAAACGCGCCTTCCTCGATCGAGAGCACCTGGTAGGTGATGTCGCCGTTCATGACCGCGGTCGCGGCGATCGACACCGAGGCGGCGGTCACCTGGCCCGACAGCTTGCCGCAGATGCGCACCTTCTCGGCGGTGATCGAGCCCTCGACATGGGCGCCCTCGCCGACGGTCAGCGAGCGGCTGTTGATGTCGCCCACCACGGTGCCGTCGACCTGGATGTCGCCGGCGCTTTCGAGATTGCCGACGACCTTGAGGTCGGCGCTGATCGCCGAGGCCTCGCCGCTCGCCTTGCCGGCGCCGCGCGCGGACGTGTCCTTGTCGGACTTGCCGAAGCCCCGCGCGGGCTGCGCCGGGCCGCTCTCTGCCTCTTTCTCGCTTTTGCCAAACATGTCCCTCATCCCTCGCAACTTGGTTGAACCGACATTCCCCATATACCATCCAAATTCGTGGAAATCGTACCACTTTCCCACCGCCAAGGGAACTGTATCCCCTATGCAGCCATCCGATGGCATGATTTTGGTAATCGGCCCGCGCTTGGAAGGCCACTCGGTCATTTTTCTCGCCATCCAGACACACCTCTCCTGTCGCTTTCTCCTCGCCGTCGATTCCCTCGGCCTACGCCGGAGCGGGTCTTCGTCGCAGATCATCAATCAAGCTCAGGATTTTCCGGAACAGGTCCCTCGGCACCGCCACCTCAGCCAATTGGAACGTAACGTAGCGGCCATGTCGGACAACCTTGGCCCCGATCTTCACCAGCTTGTCGCGCAACGTCGTCATCGACCAGTGCTCCACCTCCTTCGGCAAAGCCAGTGTCCTCATGAAGTTGCCCAGATTGTAGGCCAGGGCGTGAAGCTGGAGCCGAACGGCATTGTTGCGGAACTTGCGACATGACAGACGGGTCCAGTTGATGGCGTTCTTGCCTTCCTTGATGTGCTGCTCCGCCGTGCCACGGTGATTATAGAACGCCACCACCCGCTTGGTAGGGCGCGACAGATTAGTGACGATGAAACCGACGCGAGGAACCAGCTCGCCGGGGTGCCACTCCACTTTGGCCACGACACGGCGCTTCTTGTTCCACGATCCGGCCTGATAGCTGAAGCTGGCGTGGAAACGGCGAACATGGTCGGGCGGGCGACCGACAGGTCGCGTAAGCAGATGGGCAATGTTCCGCTGGAGAATCGCGTTCGCTTTGAGGCGGATGACGTAGAGTAATCCCTCGGCTTCGAGATATTCGTATATCTCCGGTGAGGCGAAGGCGGCATCGCCACGAAATCGACGCCTGTTGCCAAGCATGGATCGACCTCATCGCAGAACCGGATCGTATGCGAACCCTCTGCGCCTATCCATGGATCATGAAGGTGATTTCATAGGCTCACTGGTATTAGTCCACCCGGGCGGAGCAAAACTAGTCCACTTAACAGCCCGTTGACGAAGTCGTCACTGGACACAAGCGGCCTGGTCTGATTCTTTGACGTTCTGATTTGACCGGGGGATTCGCTGTTGACGATGGGACAGCAGAAGCATCGTCAGGGGGACTTGATGGTAGGCTGGGCGGAGATGCCGCGCTCGCCGGGTCATGTGTTTTACGACCGTCTGCAGTCGGTACTGATCGAGGGCGGTTTCGACGGCTTTGCCGAGGCGGCCTGTCGGTCCTATTACGCGGTCAGGCTGGGGGCGCCTTCGGTGCCGCCGGGGCGCTATTTCCGCATGCCCCTGGTGGGCTACTTCGAGGGCATCGACTCTGAGCGCGGGCTGGAATGGCGCTGCTCGGATTCCCTGTCGCTACGGGAGTTTCTACGGCTGGAAAGCCGGGATCGTGTGCCGGACCATTCCTGGCTGTCACGGACCCGCGCGCGCCTGCCCCATGAGGTCCACACGGCGATCTTCGACTGGGTTCTGGCTCTGATCGCCGAGGCGGGTCTGGTCATGGGCGAGCGCATCGGGGTCGATGCCTCGACCATGGAGGCCAACGCGGCGCTGCGCAACATCGTGCGGAGGGACACGGGCGAGGGTTACCGGGGGATGCTGGCGCGCTTGGCCCAGGAGAGCGGCATCGAGACACCCACGGCCGAGGACCTGGCGCGCCTGGACCGCAAGCGCAAGGGCAAGAAGCTCTCGAACCAGGACTGGGTCTCGAAGAGCGACCCCGAGGCCAAGATCGCCAAGATGAAGGACGGCACGACCCATCTGGCCTACAAGCCCGAGCACGCGGTGGATCTGGACACCGGCGCGGTGGTGGCCGCCGAGCTACACCCGGCCGACGAGGGCGACACGACGACGCTGGAGAAGACGCTGGCGGCGGCCAAGGAGAATCTCGAGGCGGTGGACGCGGCACCGACGGCCGAAGACCCGGCCGAATGTGTGACCGACAAGGGCTATCACTCACGGTCGGTCTTAAAGGCGCTCGACGACGGCCCCTGGAAGACGCGGATCTCCGAGCCCAAGCAGAAAGGTTTTGCGCGCTGGCACGGCGACGGGGCGGCCCGCCGGGCAGTCACCAACAACCGGACCCGGCTGTTATCGGGCGTGGCCAAGGAAGCCTTCAAGCTGCGCGCCGAGATCGTCGAGCGCTCCTTTGCGCACAACCTCGATCGCGGCGGCATGCGCCGGACATGGCTGCGCGGGCGCGAGAACGTGCACAAGCGATACCTGCTCCATGTCGCCGGCCACAATCTGAGTCTCCTGATGCGCAAACTGATCGGCGCCGGCACCCCGCGGGAGGCCGTGGCGGGCGGATATGGCTGTATTTGCGTGCTTATTGCGCCAGCTGGAGCCGTTCTGGTCGCTCAGATGGTCCTCATCGTCTCGGAGGATGGCGAAACCGCCTTCGTCGCGTTATGTTTCGCCGTCGAGTGAAACCCGGTCAATAGCGCCTTTTTCAACGGGCTGTTAACGTTATGCGGTATGCGGTGTTGGGGGGTTGTCCCGGTAGTTGTGCCTCCCATTTATCTCATCCGGGGTGCATCAAGAACGCCGACCGGTCCGCCGGCACTGGTGATGGCACCATCTTCGCTGTGAGGCGGGCATAGTCATCTTCGGAAACGACGCCCACATCGATCGGCAACCGGCTTGGGGGGCCTTGCCATAGTAAGACGGATTGCTGAGGTTACGGCGACCCCGACGGCGTCAGAATCATCGCCGCAAGCCGATTATACGATAGCCGGTGCCAGTCAGGCCGCCAACCGCTGGTACCGATGATGCAGCCCGCCGACCTGTGGAAACGCCACGATCTTCCCGGCGCCAGCCGGCTGAACCGATCGCCGTTCAGGGGTATCCTTGCCTAGCGCCAGGTGCGTGCGGGATCGCTGGTAGTAGTCGATGTACGACAAGAGTATCGCCCGCAGATGCCGTTCGTTTAGAACGATCACGTGATCCAGACACTCTCGCCTGATGGACCCGATCACGCGCTCAACGTACGGCGACTGCCACGGCGATCGCGGCGCCGTCACGACCTCTTCGATGCCCATCGCCTTTATCCGCGAACGAAAGGCAATACCGTACACACGATCCCGATCTCGGATCATATACCGTGGTGCTGTCTCCCACGGAAAGGCCTCCCGGATCTGTTGCGCGACCCACGCCGCAGTCGGGTGTGCCGTGGTGCCGATGTGAACAATCCGCCGACGCTCGTGCCGCAGCACAACGAGCACGAATAGAAGACTGAACGTCGCGGTGGGTACGACGAAGAAGTCGGTCGACGCTAGGCACCCGACGTGGTTCTCGAGGAACGTCCGCCATGTCTGCGAAGGTGGCTTTGGATGGCGCGGCATGTACTTGGACACGGCCGCCTCGGAGACCTCGAAGCCGAGCATCCTGAGCTCACCGTGGATTCGGGGAGCGCCCCACAACGGATTCTCCCGAGACATCCGGCGGATAAGCCCTCGGAATTCGCTCGACACGGGCGGTCGTCCCGGCTTCCCCCGTCGCGACTTCCGGGTCCAGAAACGTCGGAAGCCCTTTCGATGCCAGCCGATAACCGTCTCCGGCTTGACGATCACCAGGATCTCCCTCCAACCCGACCACAGCCGAGACAGGACGACCCAGAAAAGGCGATCGGCCATCCGAAGCGATGGCCTGGCTCCTTTCCGATCTAAGGCGGCAAGCTGCTGTCGCAGGGCAAGGTTCTCAAGATGCAACGCCGCGCGGCTGAGGAAAGCCTCACGGACCATGGCAAGGACAATTCGAATGGTCGTGCACATGTCGGAGACGCTATCCGGCACAAGCCGGGAATACTAGGATTTCTGCGGCAGATAGGATTTATGGGAGCCACAGGCTACTTTGTCTCGGAAGCCTCGGTTTACCGGCTTCTCAAGGCCCACGGCCTGATCACCAGCCCCGCTTTCGTGGTCATCAAGGCAGCCGATGAGTTCCGCGACAAGACCACGGCGCCGAACCAGCTGTGGCAGAGCGCCCACTCGAGCAGCAGGTTGCCATCGCGTAGCGCCTGCCAACTCTCCAAGCTCACCTCTTTGCCCGCCCGGTCACGAACCCGTGGCCGGGCCACCTTCACTTTGCCGCCGTGGTAGCCGATCTCGCTATGTGTCCTACCCCAGCGATAACCTCGACGGTCCCCATGGCGGCGATGTCGGGCCCCGCACACGGTCGTGGCGTCCTCCTCCATCATCTCGGCCAAGGCCTCGACCCCGGCCAGAAGACAAAACCGATCCACGCTGAGATGGACTGCGTCCATCGCGTCCGCCAGCGGCGGCATAGGAATCGAGGGGGCAAGGGCTTTCGGGCGGCTGGAACTACGGATATTATTTCCCATGGTGTCGTTCTCCCTTTTGGGTTTGCAGCACCCGGAGCCTAACGGCTCCAGGAGAGCGACACCTACCTCAACTTTTCAACATCGACCGGGACATCCCCTTGAAACGGCGATGTCCCGCCCAATGTTGAAAAGTGCGAGATAGGCATCGTCTGATCGAGAGGCTACGCGGCCACCTCGATGTCTTCAATGACGGACTTTGCTCCGGCCTTTCTCACCGCCTCCCGCAGGGCGGCGTCAAGGACGGGGAGCTGGCGGTAGGCCTTGAGGCGGCGGAAGGTCTTTTGCGCCTCCAAGAGGCCGGCGGCGGTCCAACGCAGCGCCATCTCGGCGTTGCGCCAGCGCTTGACGTTCCGCTGCACCGTCCGGACGGTGCCGATCGCGTTCTCGATGGCGTTGGTGCAAGCCAGCGAGTGTCGAAGTTGCGGCGGGAGGCCGAGCCGGATCACGGTCAGGATATCGTCCAGGCCCTCCAGGATCGAGCCCGAGACGCCGGGTGCGTCATGCTCCAGACGGCGGGCGAGGTTGCGCAAGAGCCGTTCGGCCTTGGCCGCGTCGTCCTGCTGCCAGGCCTGCCGCAAGACCTTCCTGACGCCGGCATGGAGGCTCTCGTCCAGCCGGTCCGTGATGTTGCGCCCCTTGTGCACCTGGCAGCGCTGGAGGGCCGCCGCCCGCCCGAAGGTCCGCCGGATCGCCTTCGAGAGCGCCTTGGCGCCGTCGACGATGTAGAGCCGAGGCCGTTCGGGATCGAGACCGCGCTCGATCAGGTTGTCGAGCATGGCTTGCACCGTGGCCGCGTTCTCCGTCGCGCCCTCGGCCAGGCCCAGCACGTGCTTCGCGCCGCCGGTGTCGATGCCGATCGCCGCCACCATCAGGTGATCGCCGACATGGAGCCCGTCGATCTGGAGCACCACGAGATCGAGATCGTCGAGCGGGCTCGCCAGCCAGGCCTTCAGCTTGCTTCGCGTCAACGCCACGAAACGGCGCGAGACCGCCGACTTCGAGGTTGCGTCACCCGATGCCGCCGGCAGATCGCCGCCCGCATCGTCCGGCAGGCGCACCGCGCGGGCATACTTGCGGGTCGAGACGTTGATCACCATCAGATTCATCGCCCAGGCTTGCAAGAGTTCGGGTTCCGACAGCAGCTCCCAACTCGGCAGGCTCATCTCCCGACCCGCGAAGTCCCGCACCCGAGGGCGCTCGACCTTCACTTTGCCGCCGTGGTAGGCGATCTCGCTCCGGGTCGTGCCCCATCGATGGCCCTTGCGCTCGCCCGAGCGGGCGTGGCGCGAACCGCACAAGGCTTCCGCGTCCGCCGACATCATCTCGTTCAAAGACTCGAGGCCCGCCAAAAGGCAGAAGCGATCGACGCTCATGCGCAGATCGTCGAAGGCCTCCGGCATCGATGGCAAGAGCCGACAGGATGGTTCCGAGGAACGGTCGTTGCGTGTAGTCTTGGTCATGGCGTCGTTCTCCTTGATGGAATCAGCACCCAGAGCCTAGCGGCTCCAGGCGGACGACGCCTACTTCAGCTTTTCAACAGAGCCCGGGACATCCCCGACTAGGCCGCACCGCGCGGAAGTCTGAGGTTGTCTCCGCTCAAGTAAATTTGATCAGCTCGCTCCCCGGATCATGAATGAATGGTCGCCACAATGGGCACCGGCATTTACAGTGTGCTTAATGATTCAAAGAATCGCCCTCAAAAGGCGGAAACGGGAGGAAGAGAATGATACCTGGTTCGTTTGATTATCACCGACCGGACTCCCTAGACGCAGCCATCTCTCTTCTCGCCTCGCTTGGCGACGAAGCGCGCGTGGTCGCGGGCGGACACAGCCTCATCCCCATGATGAAACTGCGTATGGCGGTGCCGGAGCATTTGATTGATTTGCAGGATATTGCTGATCTTAAAGGCATATCCGTCGATGGTGGCACGGTCACCATTGGCGCCATGACAACGCAAACGGCCCTGATCGCATCCGAGGAGCTCGCAACCGTTTGCCCTATCATCAAGGAAACGTCCCTGCAAATCGCCGATCCGCAGGTCCGCTATTTCGGCACCATCGGCGGTAATGTCGCCAACGGGGATCCCGGCAACGACATGCCGGCGCTTATGCAGGCGTTGAACGCCGACTACATATTGCAGGGTTCCGGCGGCACGCGCGAGGTGGCTGCCCGGGCGTTCTACGAGGCCGCCTTTTTCACGGCACTCGAGGATGGAGAAATTCTCACGGCGGTCCGGTTCGCGGCGCCGTCGGCCGGCCATGGCTATGCCTATGAGAAACAAAAACGCAAGATCGGCGACTATGCGACGGCGGCGGCGGCGGTTCTGCTCACCATGAACGGCGGCAAATGCGAAACCGCCGCGATCGCTCTCACCAACGTGGCGGACACACCACTTCTCGCCGAAGAAGCGGCACGCGCTGTTGTCGGGACATCGCTCGATGGGGCGGCTCTGAGCGCCGCGGCCGAGGCAGCCAAGGCGATCACGAGTCCCGTCAAGGACGTCCGGGGCCCGGCCGATTTCCGCAGACATGTTGCCGGGATCATGGTGCAGCGCGCCATTGAAAAAGCCGCGGCGCGGGCAAGCTAGGGAGACGGACATGTCGAAAATCCACGTCAAAATGACGGTCAACGGAACCGACGTCGAAGCGCTTGCCGACTCGCGCACCCTTCTCATCCACTTCCTGCGCGAGGAACTGGACATCACGGGGCCGCATATCGGCTGCGATACCAGCCACTGTGGCGCCTGTACGGTCGACCTCGACGGAAAGTCGGTCAAATCCTGCACCCTGTTCGTCGGCCAGGCCGACGGCGCGGGGGTGACCACAATCGAGGGTATTTCCGGCGCGGATGGATCGCTCCATGCGTTGCAGGAAGCGTTCAGCGAACATCATGGCCTGCAATGCGGCTTCTGCACGCCGGGCATGATCACCCGGGCCTACCGCCTGCTTCAGGAAATTCCGGATCCGACGGATGCGGAAATTCGCTTCGGGATCGCCGGCAATCTGTGCCGATGCACGGGCTATCAGAACATCGTCAAGGCCATCAGGGTGGCTGCCGAGCAGCTCAATTCCGCCGAGGAGGCGGCAGAATAATGACCGATCAAGCAACGCCGACAGCGGCCGAGAGGGTCGAAAAGCTTCAGGGTCTGGGTTGTAGCCGTAAACGCGTCGAGGACGCGAGGTTCACCCAGGGCAAGGGAAACTACATCGACGATATGAAGTTGCCCGGCATGTTGTTTGGGGATTTCGTTCGTTCGTCCCATGCGCACGCGCGCATCGAGTCGATCAATAAGGAAGCAGCACTTGCCCTGCCCGGCGTTCTCGCGGTGATCACGGCGGAGGACCTGAAGCCGCTCAACCTGCATTACATGCCGACCCTGGCGGGCGACGTACAGGCCGTATTGGCCGACGAAAAAGTGCTTTTTCAGAACCAGGAAATCGCCTTCGTCGTCGCCGAAGACCGCTACGCGGCCGCCGATGGGGTGGAGTTGGTCGAGGTCGAATATGAGGAACTGCCCGTCCTGGTCGACGCCTTCAAGGCGATGGACGCGGACGCACCGGTGCTCCGCGAAGACCTGGAGGGCAAGACGGAAGGCGCACACGGACCCCGCAAACACCACAACCACATATTCTCCTGGGAGGCGGGTGACAGGGACGGCGCCGAAAAAGCGATCGCCGAGGGCGAGGTGGTTGTCGAGGAATTGATCACCTACCCGCGCAGCCATCCCAGTCCCATCGAGACCTGCGGCTGCGTGGCATCCATGGACAAGGTCACCGGTAAGATGACCGTGTGGGGGACGTTCCAGGCGCCCCACGCGGTGCGCACGGTGGCCGCCCTGATCACTCCCATCGCCGAGCATAATATCCGCATCGTCTCGCCGGACATCGGCGGCGGGTTCGGCAACAAGGTGGGGGTCTATCCGGGCTATATCTGCGCCATGGTGGCCACCATTGTCACTGGCCAGCCGGTCAAATGGATCGAAGACAAAATCGAGAACCTGACGGCCACGGCGTTTGCCCGCGATTACCACATGACGGGCAAGATCGCGGCGACCAGGGACGGCAGGATCACCGGCCTTACTTGTCATGTGATCGCCGATCACGGGGCCTTCGACGCATGCGCTGATCCGACCAAATTCCCGGCCGGCTTCTTCTCCATCTGCACAGGCTCCTACGACATCCCCGTCGCCTATTGCAGTGTCGATGGCGTCTACACCAACAAACCGCCTGGCGGCGTCGCCTACCGTTGCTCCTTCAGGGTCACGGAAGCCGCCTACATGATCGAACGGCTGATCGATGTCCTGGCCCGCAAGTTGGACATGGACCCGGCGGACCTGCGCATGAAGAACCTAATCCGCAAGGAGCAGTTCCCCTATACGTCGGCGCTGGGGTGGGAGTACGACTCCGGCGACTACCATACCGCCATGAACAAAGCGCTGGAAACCGTCGACTACAAGGCGCTGCGCGCCGAGCAGGCGACGAACCGCAAGAGCTTCGAAAACGGCGAGACCCGCTCACTGATGGGCATCGGGGTCGCCTTCTTCACCGAGATCGTCGGCGCCGGGCCGGTCAAGAACTGCGACATTCTCGGTCTCGGCATGTTCGATTCCTGCGAAATCCGCATCCACCCGACGGGATCGGCGATCGCGCGGCTGGGCACCATATCCCAGGGCCAGGGCCACGCCACCACCTTCGCGCAAATCCTGGCGACCGAGATCGGCATACCGGCGGAAGACATCACCATCGAGGAAGGCGATACAGACACCGCTCCCTACGGTCTCGGCACCTATGGGTCGCGATCGACACCGGTTGCAGGCGCCGCCGCGGCCATGGCCGGGCGGAAAATCCGCGCCAAGGCGCAGATGATCGCCGCCTACCTGCTCGAGGTCCACGACGACGATCTCGAATGGGACGTCGACCGATTTCGGGTGAAGGGCAACCCGGAGCAGTTCAAGACCATGAAGGAACTGGCGTTCGCCGCCTATTCGCAGGCGGTCCCGGGGATCGAGCCGGGACTGGAGGCGGTTTCCTACTACGATCCGCCGAACATGACCTATCCGTTCGGGGCTTATATCTGTGTCCTTGATGTGGATGTCGATACCGGCGTCATCGCTGTCCGCCGCTTCTTCGCGCTCGACGATTGCGGCACTCGGATCAATCCGATGATCATCGAGGGCCAGGTCCACGGCGGCCTGACCGAGGCTTTCGCCATCGCCATGGGTCAGGAGATCGCCTATGACAAAATGGGCAACGTCCAGGGCGGCAGCCTGATGGACTACTTCATGCCGACGGCGGTGGAAACGCCCCTATGGGAGACCGACCACACGGAAACGCCGTCGCCGCATCATCCCATCGGCGCCAAGGGCGTCGGCGAGAGCGCCAACGTCGGCGGCGTGCCGGCGTTTTCCAATGCGGTCATCGATGCCTTCGCGCATCTCGGCATAACCCACATGCAGATGCCCCACAACCACTGGCGGGTGTGGAAGACCGCACAAAGCCTCGGCATCACGGGGTAACGGATATCATGGGGGAGGGCGCCCGGCCTTCCCCCATGATATCATCCGCATGATCATGACAGGCTCTTTGGATATCGCGGCGCGGCTCAGGGATGTGGGCTACATTCCCGATGAAACGCTTGTCATCGCGTTGCAATTCACCCTCGACCTCGAGCGTCCGCTGTTGCTGGAGGGCGAGGCGGGGGTCGGCAAGACCGAAGTCGCCCGCGCACTTTCGGCGGTGCTCGAGACGCGGCTCATCCGGCTCCAGTGTTATGAAGGCCTTGACGCCAGCAACGCCATTTACGAGTGGAACTATCAACGCCAGCTTCTCGCCATCAAGGCGAAGGAACGCGAGAAAATTTCGGCCGACGACGTCGAGGAACAGATATTTTCCGAGACCTATCTGCTGAGAAGGCCGTTGCTTGAAGCCATCAGTCAACCGCGAGCCCCGGTTCTGCTGATCGACGAGATCGACCGCGCCGATGAGGAGTTCGAGGCCTATCTTCTCGAGGTTCTCTCCGACTATCAGATCACCGTGCCCGAACTCGGCACCATCGAGGCGAAAACCATTCCCCATGTTGTGCTGACGTCGAACGGCACGCGGGAGCTTTCCGATGCCCTGCGCCGCCGCTGTCTTTACGCGTATGTTGAATTTCCGAGCCTTGAGCGAGAGCTTGAGATCGTTCTCTCCCGGATTCCGGGGATCGAACAGAAGCTTGCCGGCCAGGTCGTCCGGTTCATCCATGGCCTGCGGCGGGAAGACCTTGAAAAGCTGCCGGGCGTCGCCGAAACCCTGGATTGGGCGGCGGCGCTTGTCGGCATGAAGCTCGATTCCCTATCCGGCGACGCCGAGCGCATTCGCTCGACCCTGATTTGCCTGTTGAAGACCGAAGCCGACCAAAAGGCTATTTCGATCGAAGTGGTCGACCGGTTGGCTGGCCAGGCGGCCTGATCCGATGGCGGCATCCGGTGCTTCGCTGCTGAGTGAAAACGCCATCAGCGCGCGCGTTACCGGTTTTACCGATCATTTGCGCATGAACCACTTCAAGATCGGACCCGCCGAGACCCATGACGCCATCGGGTTTCTGGCGGCATCGCCGCTTTTGGGCGTAACCGAGACACGCCTTCGGCTGAAAGTTCTCCTTGCCAGCCGGCAGGACGAATGGACACGGTTCGACGAACTTTTTGAAGCCTATTGGCGGCCCCGGGGACGCCGGCGCACGATCGATCGCGCCGACAGCGCCGACGATGGCCGCGGCGCCGTCTTCGGCCGCCGTCTTTGGGGCGGCCACCTGCAGTCGGACGCGGGCTCCCGAAGAAGCGATCGGCCGGCGGTGGATAGCGCCGGCGAAAGCGACATCGACGGCGATGCGCCGGGCCGTCTGATCGCGTCGGAGAGGACCACGCGGACGAAAACCGACCTCCGCCACCTTGCCGATGCGCAGGAAATCGCCGAGGCCGAACGACTAGCCTTTCGCCTGGCCCGCGCCATGCGCTACCGTCTTTCCCGGCGATACCGCCGAAGCAAGCGCGGCACGCGGCTGGATTTCCGCAAGACCATTCGTGCCAGCCTGAGCCACGGCGGAAACCCTATGACCCTGGTGCGGAAATCAAGGCCGGACCGCCCGGTTCGCATCGTCCTGTTCCTCGATGTTTCCGGGTCAATGAAATCCTACAGCCGGTTCTTTCTGCAATTCTTGAAAGGTTTTGTCTGCGCCTGGATCGACACGGACGCCTATCTGTTCCATACGAAATTGATCCGCGTCACCGACGGCATTCGCGAAAAGGACTCGCTCAAGGCCATGACCCGGCTTTCCCTCATGGCCGATGGTTTCGGCGGCGGCACGAAACTTGGCGCGAGCCTTCGACAATTCAACGATCTCTACGCGAAACGCGCGCTCAACTCGCGCAGTGTCGCCATTGTAATGAGCGACGGCTACGACACCGGGACCGTGGACAGCCTGACCCGCGAGCTTGCCCGGTTGAAACGCAGGGCGCCGCGCCTGATCTGGATGAACCCGTTACTTGGATGGCGGAATTACGAACCAATCACCGCGGCCATGGACGCGGCCTTGCCCTATATCGATCATTTCGCGGCGGCCAATACCCTGGATTCCATGGCCGCCATCGAGCCCGAACTTGCCCGGCTCTGAGGGGCGATAACCGTCATGACCCATGCCTCCAAAATCTTCGATCTCATCGAAAGGCTGCGCGCCGACGATGAGGATTTTTGCGTCGCCACCGTGGTCCGCACGGCGAACCTGACCTCCGCAAAGGCCGGCGCCAAGGCCGTGGTAACCGGGGACGGTGAGATCCACGGTTTCGTCGGCGGCGGCTGCGTCACCGGCGCGGTCCGCAAAGCCGCCCTCGAGGCGATGACCACGGGCCGGCCCCATATGGTCCGCATACGTCCCAAGGAAGAGGTCACCGGCGATGTCGACGCTGACGGTTCGCCGCTTTACAAGTCGAGCTGCCCCAGTGGTGGCACGGTGGAGATCTTCCTGGAGCCCATGAAGGCGGCGCGCAAAATTGTCATATGCGGGTCGTCGCCGGTGGCCCAGGCGCTTGTCGCCATCGCCAAAGCCACTGGCTTCGCCGTGGTCCATGCCGGTGCTTCCGATGCCCGCGACAGGACCCAGGGCGCCGATGAATACCTTGACAGTTTCGATCTCGCCGACGCCGGACTGCAGCCCGGCGATTGCATCGTCATCGCCACCCAGGGCACGCGGGATCGCGATGCCCTGCGGGGCGCCCTGGCCTCGCCGGTGGCTTACGTGTCGATGATCGGCAGCCGCCGCAAGATCGAATCACTCAGGAATGGTCTGGCCAAGGAAGGGGCGATATCCGCGGACCGGCTCGCCGAGCTCAGGGGGCCAGCGGGTTTCGATATCGGCGCGGTGGGGCCCGAGGAGATCGCGCTGTCGGTTGTTACCGAGATTGTTGCGTATTTCAGGCAACCGGATGTCGTGGACACGCCTGTTTCCGGCGCGGTGGAGACGTAGATCATGTTGCGCTGGGATCAAGTTTGGCTGGACTGAGTTTTGCTATGGAACTGAATTCAGAACACACGATCAATGCGCCGCGAGAGGCGGTATTCGCGGCGCTCAACGACCCGGAAATCCTGCGCCAATGCATTCCCGGCTGCGAAAGCCTGGACAAGGAATCCGACACCGAGATGTCGGCAATGGTCACCCTGAAGATTGGTCCGGTTAAAGCCAGGTTCAAAGGACGGGTCGAGATATCGAACCTGGTTCCCCCGGAGAGTTATTCCATTTCCGGGCAGGGAAGCGGGGGCGCATCGGGTTTCGCGAAGGGCGGCGCCGACATTACATTGATCGAAATCGGCGACGCGACCCTCCTCCAATACGAGGTCAAAGCCGAAGTGGGTGGCCGTCTCGCGCAGTTGGGCGGCCGGCTCATCGAGTCCACGGCAACGGTCCTTTCGCGAAAATTTTTTGAGCGATTCTGCGAATTGGTGGAAGGCGAAAAAGCGGCCGATCTAGACACCGGGGATGCCGCCCAGGACACGGTTGTTACGTCCCATGAGGACAAAACAGAGGGGAGAACCTGGATTTGGATCGGCGCCGGGGTTGCTGCTCTGATCGCCGTCCTCGCCATAATATTTTCGACCAGCGGATGATTTCGAAGCCTCAGGCAATGATGGCCTGATAGGCCTCCCGAGTGTCAATGTCGCGGATAAAATTTGGATTGTTCATCTCGATTGGGGCGACCAGGGCTGGATTGTCACGGATCAGGTTGCGGCACCCGAATGTCATCCCCCGCTCCAGGATTTCGTCCTTGAGGAACGCCGGAAAAATAATCGGGTTCCCGCGTTCACCCTTTACCGTCGGCACGGCGACCTGACCCCGGGTAAGCGAGGCCGAGGCCGCGATGAGACTGCGATAGTCCTCGGGCGAAAGCAGCGGTTGATCGGCTAGGCAGATCATGACAGCGTCGGAGCCCGGGGAGACGGCGGCTAAGCCTGCGTGAACCGACGTCATCTGTCCGTCCGTGTAGCGGCCATTGAAAACACATGTACAAGACAGGCCGCGGAGCGCCTCAGCTACCCTTTCGCAATCATGGCCCAGCACGACGACAAGCTCGCAAACGCCGCATCCCAGAATCGCCTCGGCGGTCCTGCGAACCATGGGTACGCCCCCCACTTCCAGCAGCAGCTTGTTCGCATCGACCATGCGTTCAGACAGGCCCGCGGCCAGCAGGACAGCGGCAATTCCGCGCGGCGTGGCCTCGTCCGTCATAAACTGTTGCTCGGAGGCTCCTGCCCGGCGCCCGCCCGTCGCGGGCATCGACTTCTCTCCCATCACGTCCTTCCTGGTATTCTTGTTATCGATGTTCGAACTTCATGGTCGCGCTATCAGGTCGGAAAGTCGAGTCCACGGTCGGCCTTTTGCTCCGTGCCCCAATGACCGCTTTGGGTCCAGCCTGTGTAGAAACGCACGCTGCGTCATCTGTACGGCGCGTCTCTGGGTTTGGATGATCTGTCGAGACGGGTTTTCCGGGATTATGGATTTTCGCCGCTCGTGCGGGCATGTCGGCCGGTTGGAGCCGGTGTGAGGTGTATTTCGGCCGGATCGGGGCGCAATTTGCGGCGCAGAGAGGCCTATGCCGCCCTCATTGCCGCGATCAGTGGGTCGATGCCCAGGATGTTCATGACGCGCTTGAGATTGTAGGCCAGCACGTGCAGGGCCATCTCGGTCCTCACCCGTTTCAGCGTCTTCGTCTGGAAATGCGTCGCGCCCATCCAGGACTTGATGGTGCCGAAGGGATGCTCGGCCGTCTCGCGCCGCCGACGCATCGCCTCCGGGTGCTCGTCGAGCCGCCTCTCGACGGCCTCGAGAACATGCTCGTGCTGCCAGCGGGTGATGCGGCGCTGCTTGGCCGTGGTGCAGCGATGCTTGATGGCGCATCCCTGACAGGCGTTGGTCCAGTAGCGCCGCATGCTCAGCCCCCTCTCCTGGCTGGTGAAGCGGTAGACCAAACGCTCGCCGGCCGGGCAGCGATAGACATCGTCGGCGGCCAGATAGACGAAGTCCTGTTTGCCGAAGCGGCCCTTGGCCTTGGCTCCAGAGGTCAGCGGCTTAGGCAATGTGACGGTGATGCCGGCCTCATCGCAGGCCAGAATCTCCTTGCCGTTGTAGTAGCCGCGATCGGCAACGACATCCAACTCGTCGGTCTCCAGAGCCGCCTTGGTCCGCTTCGCCATGGCTAAGAGCTGGGCGCGGTCAGTGCCCTGATTGGTCACCTCGTGGGCAACGATCAGGTGGTGCTTGGTGTCGACGGCGGCCTGAACGTTGTAGCCCACCACGCCGGAACCCCGGCCGCTCGTCGCCATCGAGCGGGCATCGGGATCGCTCAGAGAGATCTGCTGGTCCGGGCTCGCACGCCGCTCGACTTCAAGCGCCTTCAGGCGCCGCATCTCCTGCTTGAGGATCGCAATCTTGTCGGCCAGACGAGCGGTCTTGGTCGTCCGCGCCAGCGACGGCTCTTGCCGGTCGGCGCTGTCCAGTTGCGCCAGATAGCGCCCGACGCTCTCCTCGATCTGCGCCACCCGCCGCGCCATCTTGGCCCGCGTGAAGTTCCTGTCCCGGCTGTTGACCGCCTTGAACTTGCTGCCATCGATCGCCACGCTCGCCTCGGCGAACAGCTCGAGCCGGCGGCACAGCGCGACGAACCGGGCGCAGACCTTGCGGATCGCTCCGCCGTTGTCCTTACGGAAGTCGGCGATCGTCTTGTGATCCGGCACCAGCCGACCGACCAGCCACATCACTTCCACGTTGCGCCCGGCCTCCCGTTCCAGCCGACGGCTCGACTGAACCCGGTTGAGATAGCCGTAGATGTAGAGCTTCAACAAATCGCAAGGATGATAGGCCGGCCTGCCGGTCGCCAGCGGCTCGACCCGGTCGAACCCGAGACCCCCAAGATCGAGCTCATCGACGAAGACGTCGATCGCCCGAACCGGGTTGTCGTCGCCGATCCAGTCTTCCAGGCGCTCGGGAAACAACGTGCCCTGGCCGCGATCGACACCCTCGACAAAACGCTTCATCAGACCCTCCCGCCGGTACTATCGAGGGATTCTAACAGGCCCCACGTTTTTACACAGCCTGGGTCACCAGCAGACTTTAGACGGTGACGCGGCCGGCGTCTGCTTTGTCGCGGGAACCGGACATCGATCGTCAACACTCTGAATTCCACGCCTGCCACGTCGGCTTTCGAGCGGAGAGCAGACCTCGCGGCGCGGCGCTGAGAATGGCAGAGCAATAATCCCCCACTTAAGCGGCCGGTCGATCCGGCTGCGGCGGACCAAAATGGGACCGCGTATAGCCTTCTGTCAGGGTTGCTCTGACTGGAAGGCGGGGGGGATGTATCGGGTGGAGTTGTACGCACGGGTTCGGCGGGCGTGTCATGTCGAGGGGATGAGCACCCGCGAGGCCTCGCGGGTGTTTGGTGTAGACCGCAAGACGGTCCGTAAGATGCTGTCGTTCTCGGTGCCGCCAGGGTATCGCCGAAGCGCGCCGCCGAGGCGGCCAAAGCTGGGTCCGTTCACGGGAATCATCGATCGGATCTTGGAAGACGATCGGACCAGCCACCGCAAGCAACGGCACACTGCGAAGCGCATCTTCGACCGCCTCCGGGACGAGTACGGTTTCACGGGCGGCTACACCATCGTGAAGGACTACGTTCGTGAGCAGGGGCTTCGGTCGCGTGAGGTGTTCGTGCCACTCTCCCATTCCCCCGGTCACGCCCAGGCGGACTTCGGCGAAGCGATGGCGGTGATCGGCGGCGCGTTACGGAAGATCCACTTCCTTGCCTTCGACCTTCCCCACAGTGATGGTTGCTTTGTTGCGGCCTATCCGGCGGAGACGACCGAAGCATTCTGCGATGGCCACAACGCGGCGTTTGCCTTCTTCGGCGGCGTCCCCCGATCCATCCTGTACGACAACACCAAGCTGGCGGTTGCCCGGATCCTGGGCGATGGGAAGCGGCAGCGAACGCGCGTCTTCACGGAGCTTCAGTCCCACTATCTGTTCGAGGACAGGTTCGGCCGGCCGGGCAAGGGCAACGACAAGGGCAAGGTCGAGGGACTGGTCGGCTTCATCCGGCGGAACTTCCTGGTCCCCGTCCCGCGTGCCGAGAGCTTCGCGGCCCTCAACGATGCTCTCGCCGAACAGTGCCGCCGGCGCCAGGCGGCGCGGCTGCGGGGCCACAAGGAGACCATCGGCGAGCGTCTCGAGCGGGATCGTCAAGTTCTCTTGCCATTGCCGCCTGCTCCCTATGATGCCTGCGATAAGCGCCCTGGACGGGCGAGTTCGCTGTCGCTGGTGCGTTACCGCAGCAACGACTATTCCGTGCCCGTGGCCTACGGCCACCGTGAGGTGCTCATCCGGGGCTACGTCGATGAGGTGGTGATCAGCTGCGGGGCCGAGGTGATCGCCCGGCACCGCCGGTCCTACGACAGCGAGGACCTGATCTTCGACCCGCTGCATTACCTGCCCTTGATCGAGCAGAAGATCGGCGCCCTCGACCAGGCCGCGCCATTGGCGGGCTGGGACCTGCCCGAGGCCTTCATCACTCTGCGGCGGCTCCTCGAAGCTCGTATGGGCAAGGCAGGCAAGCGCGAGTACGTCCAGGTGCTCCGTCTACTGGAGACCTTCCGGCTCGAGGAGGTCGAGGGTGCGGTCGGCGACGCCCTGCGGCTCGGCGCAATCGGCTTTGATGCGGTGAAGCACCTGGTACTGTGCCGCATCGAGCGGCGGCCGCCCAGGCTCAACCTCGACGTCTATCCGTATCTGCCGCGCGCCCGGGTCGCGATGACGTCCGCCAAGTCGTACATGAGCCTGCTGTCGGGGCTCGGCGCATGACCGACACACCGCAAGTGCTGCTCGCCCACCACCTCAAGACGCTGAAGCTGCCGACCTTCCTGCGCGAGTACGACAAGATCGCCCGGCAGTGCGCCTCGGAAGGCGTCGATCACGTCCGCTACCTGTTGAGACTCGCCGAGCTCGAGCTGATCGACCGCGAGCGCCGCATGGTCGAGCGGCGCATCAAGGCGGCGCGCTTCCCCGTGGTCAAGAGCCTCGACAGCTTCGACTTCAAGGTCATCCCCTCGCTCAACAAGGCGCTGGTCCTGGAGCTGGCCCGCTGCGAGTACATCGAGCGCCGCGAGAACCTCATCGCGCTCGGCAACAGTGGGACCGGCAAGACCCACATCGCCCTCGGTCTCGGCCTGGCGGCCTGCCAGAAGGGCCTCTCGGTCGGCTTCATCACCGCCGCCGCGCTGGTCCACGAACTCATCGAGGCCCGCGATGACAAGCAGCTGCTGAGGTTCCAGAAGAAGCTCGCCACCTACAAGCTTCTGATCGTCGACGAACTCGGCTTCGTGCCGCTGTCGAAGACCGGCGCCGAGCTGTTGTTCGAGGTGTTCAGCCAACGCTACGAGCGGGGCTCGACCCTGGTCACCACCAATCTGCCCTTCGACGAATGGACCGAGGTGTTCGGCTCCGAGCGCCTCACCGGCGCGCTCCTCGATCGCCTCACCCACCACGTCAACATCCTCGAGATGAACGGTGACAGCTACAGGCTCAACCAGAGCCGCAGGCGTCAAACCCCGACTGCTAACTGAACCGACCACCCAGCCCACGCTTGACCCCGTGGGCCCACAGGTCCCTCCCGCGCGCGCCGCCGCGTCAGCCTGTTGAGGGCACGCCGCGTCGCGCGCGGGGCCCTCCCGTGGACTACGGGGACAAGCCCGCAGCCGCCAAGCGGTCCCTTCTTACACCGCCGAGGTGGTCCCTTTTTGCTCCGCCATTGACAGATATCCTGGTTCAGTCCCGGAGGAACAAGAAAGCAGCACTCAAGCTGATGCGCAAACTGCTCAAGAAGCAGGGGTATGCGCCGAATAAGGTGGTGACCGATAAACTGCCATCTTACGGGGCAGCATTGCGTGATCTCAACATGACGGGGAAACACGTTACCGGCGGACGGAGCAACAATCGGGCGGAGAATTCGCACCTGCCGGTTCGACAACGAGAACGCAGGATGCAGGGCTTCAAGTCATCAGGATCGGCGCAAAGGTTTCTCTCCACTCACGCCGCCATCTACAACACCTTCAATGTCCAACGTCATCTGATCACTCGCAAGACAATGAGCCAATTCCGCGGTGACGCGATGAACACGTGGCGGACCGTGACCGCTGCTGCTTGAGCCGCTCAGTTCAGACGTTCAACTGCGACCTGCCTTCGTTAAGTTGACAGCACCTTCAGGGCCGTGTACACGGTTCGGTTCGAAACGGCGGTCTATGTCCTTCATGCCTTCCAGAAAAAGGCCAAACGGGGCGCCGCCACCCCGAAACCGGAACTCGACATGGTCCGGCGCCGGCTGAGGGTGGCCGAGCAACATGACCGGGACACGCATGGCGGAGGGTAGAACCATGACCACATCCGACTCGACCGTCGAACGCGGCAGCGGCAACGTCTTCGCGGACCTCGGCCATCCCGAGGCCGATGCCCATCTGCTCAAGGCGGACCTCGTCACCCGCATCGACACCATCATCCGCCAGCGCGGCATCACCCAGACCGAGGCGGCACGCCTGCTCGGCCTCACCCAGCCCGACGTGTCGCGGCTGCTCAGGGGCGACTTCCGCGAGTATTCCCTGGAACGCTTTTTCCGCCTGTTCACCGCCCTCGGCCGCGATATCGACATCGTCATCCGCCAGCCACGCTCGGCCTCCGGCGGGAAGCTGCGCATCGCGGCAAGCGAGATCGGCTGACGCCACCCTCGCGTCGCCCCTCGCGGCGGGTCTGCTACGCAGCCGGCCCGCCCTCCGCCGCTCCGGTTGACCGCCATACCCGATATTCGCTACCCCTCCAGAACTCATCGTGCCGCGTTCGCGAACCGATTGCGCGACACTCTGCATCATGACCCCATTCTTCCGATGGAGGAGTACGCGAGTGCCCAGATCCGCATCCCCTGACGACTACGAACTCCTGACAGTGTCCGACGCGATCCATCGTGGGATGAGTTCGTGGACCAGCGCGGCGGCGGTGATGAAGCCGACCGAGAGGCCCTTCTGGCAGGCCGCCAGGCCGAGACCGAGGGCGATGTGGGTCTTGCCGGTCCCACTGTTGCCGAGCGCGATGAGGTTCTCGCGGCGCTCGATGTACTCGCAGCGGGCCAGCTCCAGGACCAGCGCCTTGTTGAGCGAGGGGATGACCTTGAAGTCGAAGCTGTCGAGGCTCTTGACCACGGGGAAGCGCGCCGCCTTGATGCGCCGCTCGACCATGCGGCGCTCGCGGTCGATCAGCTCGAGCTCGGCGAGTCTCAACAGGTAGCGGACGTGATCGACGCCTTCCGAGGCGCACTGCCGGGCGATCTTGTCGTACTCGCGCAGGAAGGTCGGCAGCTTCAGCGTCTTGAGGTGGTGGGCGAGCAGCACTTGCGGTGTGTCGGTCATGCGCCGAGCCCCGACAGCAGGCTCATGTACGACTTGGCGGACGTCATCGCGACCCGGGCGCGCGGCAGATACGGATAGACGTCGAGGTTGAGCCTGGGCGGCCGCCGCTCGATGCGGCACAGTACCAGGTGCTTCACCGCATCAAAGCCGATTGCGCCGAGCCGCAGGGCGTCGCCGACCGCACCCTCGACCTCCTCGAGCCGGAAGGTCTCCAGTAGACGGAGCACCTGGACGTACTCGCGCTTGCCTGCCTTGCCCATACGAGCTTCGAGGAGCCGCCGCAGAGTGATGAAGGCCTCGGGCAGGTCCCAGCCCGCCAATGGCGCGGCCTGGTCGAGGGCGCCGATCTTCTGCTCGATCAAGGGCAGGTAATGCAGCGGGTCGAAGATCAGGTCCTCGCTGTCGTAGGACCGGCGGTGCCGGGCGATCACCTCGGCCCCGCAGCTGATCACCACCTCATCGACGTAGCCCCGGATGAGCACCTCACGGTGGCCGTAGGCCACGGGCACGGAATAGTCGTTGCTGCGGTAACGCACCAGCGACAGCGAACTCGCCCGTCCAGGGCGCTTATCGCAGGCATCATAGGGAGCAGGCGGCAATGGCAAGAGAACTTGACGATCCCGCTCGAGACGCTCGCCGATGGTCTCCTTGTGGCCCCGCAGCCGCGCCGCCTGGCGCCGGCGGCACTGTTCGGCGAGAGCATCGTTGAGGGCCGCGAAGCTCTCGGCACGCGGGACGGGGACCAGGAAGTTCCGCCGGATGAAGCCGACCAGTCCCTCGACCTTGCCCTTGTCGTTGCCCTTGCCCGGCCGGCCGAACCTGTCCTCGAACAGATAGTGGGACTGAAGCTCCGTGAAGACGCGCGTTCGCTGCCGCTTCCCATCGCCCAGGATCCGGGCAACCGCCAGCTTGGTGTTGTCGTACAGGATGGATCGGGGGACGCCGCCGAAGAAGGCAAACGCCGCGTTGTGGCCATCGCAGAATGCTTCGGTCGTCTCCGCCGGATAGGCCGCAACAAAGCAACCATCACTGTGGGGAAGGTCGAAGGCAAGGAAGTGGATCTTCCGTAACGCGCCGCCGATCACCGCCATCGCTTCGCCGAAGTCCGCCTGGGCGTGACCGGGGGAATGGGAGAGTGGCACGAACACCTCACGCGACCGAAGCCCCTGCTCACGAACGTAGTCCTTCACGATGGTGTAGCCGCCCGTGAAACCGTACTCGTCCCGGAGGCGGTCGAAGATGCGCTTCGCAGTGTGCCGTTGCTTGCGGTGGCTGGTCCGATCGTCTTCCAAGATCCGATCGATGATTCCCGTGAACGGACCCAGCTTTGGCCGCCTCGGCGGCGCGCTTCGGCGATACCCTGGCGGCACCGAGAACGACAGCATCTTACGGACCGTCTTGCGGTCTACACCAAACACCCGCGAGGCCTCGCGGGTGCTCATCCCCTCGACATGACACGCCCGCCGAACCCGTGCGTACAACTCCACCCGATACATCCCCCCCGCCTTCCAGTCAGAGCAACCCTGACAGAAGGCTATACGCGGTCCCATTTTGGTCCGCCGCAGCCGGATCGACCGGCCGCTTCAGTGGGGGATTATTGCTCTGCCGTTCTCAGGTGTTTCTTTCTTCACACACCGCTGCACTAAAGTGCGCTGGGCCAAGGAGGCTGTTTCTGGAGATCGGTCGATGAGGGATGTTCCGCTTGGCAAATCCCGGTAACGATCGGACGCTTATGAGGATTTTCGCTCCAGTAGTCATGGACGCCGTCCCGGCCCCGGGCCGGAAGGCGGCGCTTGGCTCCGTCGCCGCGGTCATTCCCCCTGCCTTGCGGAGCTCATCGTGGTAGCGACACTCGCCCAGGCGGCGTCTGCCGCGTACTACCTGGAGAGCCAGCGCTCGTTCCGCCATCCCAACGAGTATTACACGGCGGGAGAAGAGCCGGACGGAGTGTGGTTCAACCCCAACGGCCTGTTTGGTCTTGTCGACGGCGGCAAGGTCGACAGCAGCGACTTCCACCGGCTGTATCACGGCTTCGCCCCGAACGGCGGAGGCAAGCTCACGCGGAATGCCGGCAGCGAGCGCCGTTCGGCCGGTCTCGACATGACCTTCAGCGCGGACAAGAGCGTCTCGGCCTTGTGGGCCATCGCCGATCCCGAGCTACGTTCAAAGATCGAGGACGCGCATAACGGTGCGGCTCGCGTAGCGCTGGAGGAAACAGTGCTGAGGCATTGCGCCTATACCCGTATCCGTAACCGGGACGGCGAGATCGAAGTGCTGCCGGCCGATATCGCGGCAGCGATGTTTCAGCACGGCACCAGCCGGGATAACGACCCCCAGCTGCATACCCACTGTGTGATCTTCAATGCCGCCCGGACACACCGGGACGGCAAGTACCGGGCGCTGCATCAACACCCGGTCTACACCTGGATGAAGGCAGCGGGAGCGGTCTATCGCAATGCGCTGTCCTGGCGCTTGCAGGAACGCCTCGGCATCCGCATGGAACAGTATGGCAAGGATGGAGAGTTCACGCGCATCGCAGGCATACCCGAGGACCTGATCGGACACTGGTCGAAGCGCCGGGCGGCGATTATCGAAGCGGCCCGGGAGATGGGCTTTACGGTCGAGGGCAACGCGCCGCGGGCGGCGGCGGCGAACAAGATCACACGGGCCGGCAAGTCGTCGGACAATGATCCGGAGATTCGCCACCGGCGCTGGCGAGGCGAAGCGGAGGGGTATGTCGAGCGCGAAGTGCTGATTGCCTCGCTATTGGGCAAGTCGGAAGAGATTACCCAAGAGCAGATCCGGGCGCTGACGGAAGTCCTGGAAGACCTGCCGTACCGTCTTACACGCGAGGAAGCAGTATTCCGCCTGCCCGACATCGTCGAGCGGGTGGGCAACGCCACCGCGGGACTTCTGAACCACGACGCGGTGGCGACAAGTATCGAACGCGTGCTTCTAAGCCCGGAGGTGGTGCGCCTGACCCGCCCGCCGCGTTCGGCCGAGGGCCGGGCCGATATGGCGCACACCAGGCTCTATTCCACCCGTCACAACCTGCATATGGAGCAGGAAGTCAGGAATATGGCGGAAGGCATGGCCGCCGATACGGGCCATTCCTTGTCCCCCCAGGCTATCGGGGCAAAGGTGGCGGGGTTGCTGAAGGCGGGTTATCCGCTGAGCGAGGAACAGATCGCGGCGATCCGCTCGGTTACCTCATCCGAGGGCCGGGTCGCCATCATCGAAGGGGCGGCAGGCTCGGGCAAGACCACGACATTGCGGCCCATCGCCGATCTCTACCGTGAACACGGACAGAGCATCATCGCCACCGCCGTGGCCTGGCGCACGGCGGTGGCGCTTGGCAACGACGTCGACGCGCGGCCGTTCTGTGTCGACAAGCTGCTGCGCCTTGCCGCGCGAGGCGGCATCGGGATTAACAAGGATACCACCATTATCGTTGACGAGGCGGGGATGCTGTCGACCCGCCAGGCGCATCATATTCTCCAGCTCTCCGAACGCCACGGAGCGAAGATCGTCTTCGCGGGCGACACGCAACAACAGCAACCCGTTGAGGCGGGACCGGGGCTGAGGCTGATCCGCGATGCCGTTGGCAGCGTCCGGGTGGACCGCATACGGCGCCAGAAAGCGGACCTGGAGGATATCCTGACCCATGTCCAGGGGGAGACACCCGAGAGGGCACGGCTCCTGGCGAGTTCGATGGCAGAGGAGAGGCGCACCAGAATTCTTACGTACTACGAGAGCATGAAGGGAAAACTTGTTTTTATGCCGTGGCAGGTCGCTGCTTCCGAGGCGCTGCGCGACGGCGATGCGGCGGCGGCCATTGCAGCGCATCACCTGCGTGGACGGTTCCATATCGGGTACGATGAAGAAAAGACGCTGACCAGCCTTGTCGACGACTGGGACCGCTACCAGCGGGCTAACCCCGGCAAATCCAGCGTGGTACTGGCGCGTACACGGTCTGAAGTGAGGGCACTGTCGCACCTGATGCGGGAACGCCGGTTCGCTTCGTTGCCGGATGGGGAACGGGCCGATATGGACCGGGCCCATGCGGACCGGGTGACGGTGATCGTCAGCAGGGGCACGGAAGACCAACGGACGACTTCGCCACTCGAGATCGCACGCGGCGACCGGTTGCGCATCGGCGCCACGCACTGGGAGAAGCAGCTGTTCAACGGCACCGTGGTCACTGTCGAGGACTTCAAGATTGAGAGGGGTGAGGCCGCAACAGAGCCGAGTGTCCTGATATCGGCGCGCACCGAGGATGGGCGGGCCGTCTCGTTCCATCACGACGAAATTCGCGACTGGTACGGCAATATCCGTCTCGATCACGGCTATGCCCTCACTATTACCTCCGCCCAGGGGCTGACCGTGGACCGGACGTTCCTGCTGGCCGACGCGAGGCCCTCGCGCGAGACGATTTATCCCGCCGCAACGCGCCATCGCGAGAGGCTCGACATCTACGTCAACCGGGCGCCGCTCACCCTCGATATCGCCGACAGGCGAGTCGACAGGCGAGCCGACAACGACCGGGAAGTTGCGGTGACGGACACCGAGATCCGGGCGTATCTGGCCGAACGATGGTCGCGCTCGCAGCCCAAGGAGGCGGCGCTCGACAATATGGCCGACGGCATATGGGAAGACCGCCGGGAGGATGTCCGGGAGGACAGAAGCCGCTCCCCTGGCGAAGCCCAGGGCGAGGCGGGTGATATCCGCGCAGCTGCGAACGACAACGCGCTGGCTCGCATCGCGCGGGATGTCCGGCGCACTGCCTTCGGCTGGCGTCACGCCCAGACGGTGAGCACTTTCGTCGATGGCCGAAGAGAGGTTCTCGCGGAATATGACGATCTCCGCGAAAGGACCCGCATTGAAGGCGATGCCGTGGCGCTCAGCGGAGCCTACCGCGAGACGCTCACCCGCCATGCCGTGTTGCAGAAACAGGCAGCGGCCTTTCGCGCCCGGCCGGACGACTTCGCGTCCCTGCTGGCCGAGCGCGGCGGCATTGCCCGCAAGGACCTCGACGCCTTCGAGGAACTCCACGCTCGCGCGCGACGCCACCAGCGAGCGGCCACGATGCGGCACGTGCATCGGATAAAGAAGGAAGCGGAACAGGAGGCACAACAACCGAAACCCGAATTGCGGCAAGGGGAGCTGGCGCTGGAGGGCGGCCGCGCCGAAGCGCCCATGCGCGCCGATACGGTGACGCGGGACACGGCCGGGATGCTGTCTTCGGATCGTGACGCAACACCGGCCCGGCACGTTGACACCGTCCCGCCGGTCGAAGCCGAAGATTACCCCTGGGCACATGCCGCGGCCGCGCAGGAGGATGTGCCGCCGCCCAGGCTGGACCAGGATCCCCCCAAGCCGGACTGGCATGCGCCTTACGAAGCATTGTGGCGGGACTGGAGCGAACTGATCGAACGCGTCCGGCAAGCCGGGGAGCCGTTATTCTACGCCAAGGGCTACATGGACATGATCCCACGTATTCAGGCGCTGGCGGAGAACCCGGATATCGCGGCCGAGACACGGGCGCCGATGATTGAGGCATTCGAAAAATACCAACGGGATCTCTCGGCGCGCCAATACGTCGAGGACTATCTTGACGCCGCCGAACGGCACATGGACACGCATGCTTCCCTCCAGCGCGTCGCCGATGGCCTCGGCGTTCGGATCGTTGAGGTATCGGATCACCTGGGCTGGAGGCAGGAAGCGGACCGTCTGACGGAAGCGGCCGAGGCCATCCTCGCGGACGGCGAGACGTATGGCGTCCATCTCGACAATATGGAAACCGGCAGGGTGCGCGTGGAACGGGAGCTATCACGGCGGAGCCACGTCATCCGGGACGACGGCGAATATGCCTCTCAACGTAAGACATCGGAACCGCACAGCGAACCTGCGGATACACGGGAGAAAGTCGAACAACCGGAGCCCGCGAAGCCGGCCTGGATGCCAGCTTACGAAGCCTTGCGGCAGGACTGGAACAGCCTCATCGAAGGCGCCCGGCAAGCCGGTATGCCGTCATTCTACGCCAAGGGCTACATCGACATCATCCCGCGCATCCGGGAATTGACGGAGAACCCGGATATCCCAGCCAAGTCACGGGCGCCCTTGATCCGGGTCCTTGAGAATCACCAGCGCTATCTCTCGACCCGCAAACATATCCTGGACTATCCGGGCGAAGTGGAACGGCACATGGATGCCCGGGCCTCTCTTCAAGACGTTGCGGGTGATCAGGAAATCGAGGTGACCGGGGTTCTGGCCTACCCGGACTGGCGGCAGGAGGCCGAGCGCCTGACGGCGGCGTGCGAGGCCATCCTCTCCGGCAAGAGAACCTATGGCGCCCATCTTGACAGGATCGTGGATGCCAAGATGCACATGATAAGAGCGCTCTCGGAGCTTCGCGAGGCGACCCGGGATGATGACAAGGAACTGGCCGAACGGGCTGCCCGAGAGCTCCGACGCCAGCGATTCCTCCACATGGCCGGTCCCCGGTTCGCATCGGATGACGGCGCCGCGCCGGACCCGGCGCGGGCCATGTCTAGCGGCGCCGCGCCTGTGCGGGCGGCGCTCTCCCGCTTCGGCCGCACCATTGGCCATCTCGTCGGCGGGCAGGACTACCACGATCGGCTGCGGACCGCGACCTTCGCGCGGGAGGCTCTGGAGCGATCGGAGGAACTGAAGCGGGACTGGAACCGCCAGGTGGATCGCGCCGCGGAGGAGGGCGTCCATGTCATCTACACGGATGGCTACGACCGTCTGCACAAGGAGCTCGACACCATCGCCGGAGACATGCTTCTGGATCGTGGCGTAAAATCGGAGATAAGCGCCGTGCTCGCTCAGCTCGGCAAGGCAATGTCAAACCGCAACTATTTCGACAACTGGCCCAAGCTCATGGCGGGTCAGATGGACCGCCGCGAAGCGCTGGCGGCCAAGGCGGCCGAGCGGGGCGTGGCGGTTCCCGACCATGAGGACTACGACACATGGCGGAACGTGACCGACTTTGCGGTGGGCCGTTGCGAAGGACTCATGGACGACCCGGTGAATTACGGCATCCACCTAGATTACATCGCACTCCGAGAAGAGAGCCTCGGCTCAGCGCTCACGCGGGTGCGCGACGTGCTTGAAGACGACGACCGGCACCTCGCGGCAACCCTGGCAGGACAACGCGCGGGTGAGAGCCTCCAGATGCGCGAGGAGCGCGTCGCCCGCCTCCTCGACGATCCGGAGAAGCTCCGGGAGTTGCGGCAACAGCGCGCCGAGCGCAAGGCCGAAAGGCAGCAGCAGAGCAAGGGCCGGTATTGGAGCATGCGAATCTAGTCCGGCCTGGTCGCGCTGGCGACGAGATCGCGATTGCGTCGTTCATCGGACGAAGGGAGTCCCCGACACGACAAGACCAAGGTGCGTCGGGTGTGAGAACCAACCGCCGAAGGGCGTCCCCATCCCGCTTCCTGACCGGTCAAGTGCTCGTGCATTGAAAGCCGTTGTGCAACCGGCATTTAGCCCGAGCGGCGCTTGAGCGGCAGCGCCCGCCGCGCCACCTGTGGAAACAGTCCCCGAACCGCCGCGCGGCTTCCGAGCGGCACTAAAGATCCTATGGGGCGAAATGGAGACCGGCGCTACGGTGCCGTTCTTGTGAACCCTCATCAGGAGATAGAAAATGCCAGCAAGAAACAAAATCACCGCCGTACCGACCGACGTAGAACATAGAACGCTGTAAGTCGCGATCGAGATCAGCCGGAAGAGCTGGGTGGTTGGGCTCAAGAGCCCGGCGGGTGAGCGTATCGGCCTTCACCCGCTTGGCGCCGCAGATGTCGAGGGCCTCAAGACTCTAATTGAGCATCACCGGGCCAAGGCCAAACGGGCACTCGGCCGTGAGATGCGTGTTCTGTGCTGCTACGAGGCCGGGTACGAGGGGTTCTGGCTGACGCGTTGGCTGGACCAGGCCATGTCTGTCGAGATGATCGTGTTGGATCCTGCGAGCCTCCTGGTGAACCGGAAGGCAAAGCAGCGGAAGACGGACCGGATCGACGCGAAGAAGATGGTCCGTGCATTGCTGGCACACGACCGGGGCGACGCTGCCGTGTTGAGCCGGGTGCGGGTGCCAAGTGTGGACGAGGAGGACCGCAAGCGCCTGCTTCGGGAGCGCCAGCGGCTGGTGAAGGAGCGGACATCGCTGACGAACTCGATCAAGGCGCTCCTGAAGCTGCATGGCCTCTTCGACTTGGAGCCTCGCTCCAAAGGGTTCGGGGCGAAGTTCGCCGAAGTGAAGACCGCATATGGATCGTCATTCCCGCCGCGAGCCCGGCAGGAGATCCTGCGGCTTGCGGAGCGCTTGGCACTGGTGGAGCGGCAGATCGCGCAGGTCGAGGCCGAGCGCAACGCAGTTGCCCGCCAAGGCGCGGAGCTTTCGCCGATGGAGGTGTCCGAGAATAGCGAAGCGCAGGCGGCGGTAAAGATTGCGACGCTGACCCGGTTGAAGGGGATCGGCGCGAACGACGCAACCCTGCTGACCCATGAAATCTTCTGCCGCGGGTTCCGCAACCGCCGGGAGCTCGCGAGCTGGGTCGGCATGACGCCAACCCCCTGGGCGAGCGGTGTCATGGAACGCGATCAGGGGATCGGCCGCGACGGTCCCGCCTGGATCCGGGCCCAGCTCATTCAAATGGCATGGCGCTGGTTGCGCCATCAGCCCGAAAGTGCGCTTTGCAAGTGGTTTGAAGAGCGTACTGCAGGAGCCCGGGGACGGATCCGCCGGGTGATGATCGTGGCGCTCGCCCGCAAACTTCTCATCGCCCTCTGGCGCTTCTGTGAGACCGGTCTCGTGCCAACGGGTGCACGCTGCGCCTGATCGATACGGGATCTACTAATCCAGTCCGGCTGGATGTGGCCGAGGCTGGGCCGGGTGGATGTGTGACCGTGTGCTTCCTTGGCTGAAAGATGCCGCACTATAGAGGGGTCCCATCCTCCGGAACGCCACGCCCGCAGCAAGCGGGATCAGGGTTAGGACCCGGCTCCAAGTCGGGTGACAACCGGATACAAGGTGGGTTCGGTGTTGATCGCCGGCCGATGTGGAGAAGCGTTCCGCGCCTGGAACATTGAACAAAGAAAGGAGTGATCGTGACAATGCATGAACCGTAGAAAACCACCCTTGACTTGGAATAACCGTTCGGCCAAGCCGTGGCTGCCCGGATGCGCGGAGACAGCGAATGGCCGCTGTGGCAGGAAACCGTGCGGCTCGACACTCGGACCTCACCCGCTGGTCGGACGCCTCCACAGCGTGACAGAAGGGATACGGCCCGGTAATCCTTCCGACACGCCGTGACCGCCGCTCTGCCTCGAATCAGCGCGGACAGGCGCGCGCCGCATTCCGGCGCGTTTGTCGGTTGCCCCTCCGCCCCTTACTCGATCATGGAGAAAATGATCGCCGGTACCAACGGCTCGCCGGCCGGCTGAATCGCCTCGATGCACATATTGGCGTCGGGGTTGCTGGCCGACATCATCACTTCCAGCACGTCGCCCGCCTCCATGGGAACGATACCCTGCGAAATGATGACGTCCTTCGCCATGCTGCCTTCGTCCTGGCAGAGCTGCACGTTGGAGTTGGCGACATCCGTGCCGTTGACCCGCAGCCACAGGTCGAAGCAGCCGTAGGGCCCCCCGCCCTCGCGCCCGACTTGCGGCGCGGCGACGATCAGATAGGGCCCGGCCTCGCCGACGGTCACCTTGTTGTTCGCCAGCGTGATGCCGTTGGCGGCATCGACGATGTCCATCTCCACCAGCTTGGGCGCCTTGCCCGGGCACTGGGTAACCGAAGAGGAGGCCTGCAAGTACTGGCCGGCGTGCGCAACGCTCACCGACGCGCCAAGAGCCGCCAATGTCATGACGAGTTTCTTCATGAGTTCTCTACCTCGCTGTTTTGCCATTGCCGATACGATTCACCCGGTCCGGCCCGCCCGCGCCTTGGCAGGGATTGTGCCTGAGATTTCCCATTATGGACACCTTATCGGCGAGTTGATTATAACTCGGAACCGCTCGCATTGCAACTGGCTTGCGTCCTGCGTGTCGATAACACGTGATATGGCCGGTCAATGTAACAAATGATCTGTCCGGCATTAGAACTCCTCCAGAAAGTGGCGGAGCTGATGCGCCGGACAGAGCAGTTACAGGGGTTGAGATTGATGAAGTTCGATGAGGTTTACGGACGCACCTACAGGGGTGAGTTGAGCCAGCTGGAGGCAGCCGAGATCCTGGGCATGTCCGAGCGCACGTTCCGACGCTGGCGCGATCGCTTTGAGGCCGAGGGCGCGGAGGGTCTTTACGACCGCCGCCTGGGTCGGGTTTCCGCGCGCCGCGCCGGGGTCGACGAGGTGGTGGCACTGTTGGATCTGTTCGATACCAGGTACCGGCATTTCACCGCCTGGCACTTCTGGGAGAAGCTGGTTGCAAAGCACGACGTCACGCGCAGTTACAACTGGGTGCGGCTGACGCTCCAGGCGCACGGCCGGATCGCGCCGGCGCCGCGGCGCGGCGTGCACCGCCGCAAGCGGCCGCGCCGGCCGATGGTCGGCATGATGTTGCACCAGGACGGCTCCGCGCACCAATGGGTGCCGGGTCAGTACTGGGACCTGATCGTGACCATGGACGATGCCACTTCGGAGATCTATTCCGCCTTCTTCGTCGCCGAGGAGGGCACCATGTCGAGCTTTGTGGCGCTGCTGGAGGTGGGGTCGGCCATGGGGCTGTTCTGCTCGCTTTATGCAGACCGGGCCTCGCACTATTGGCACACGCCGGAGGCCGGCGGCAAGGTCGACAAGGACAATCCAACCCAGGTCGGACGTGCCCTGCAGCAACTCGGTATTGAGCTGATCCCGGCCTATTCGCCGGAGGCCCGGGGCCGCTCGGAGCGCATGTTCGGCACCCTGCAGAAACGCCTGCCGCAGGAACTCGAGCTCGCCGGCATCACCGATATGGCGGCCGCCAACCGGTTCCTGAAAGAGGACTTCCTGCCGGCCCACAATGCCCGCTTCGCCCGGCCGGCCGAGGACACAGGCTCCGCCTTCGTGCCGTTCGCCGGCAACCTGGCGGACATCCTCTGTGTGCAGGAGGACCGTGTGGTCGGCAATGACAACACGGTGCGCTACAAGAACTTGAGCCTGCAGATCCCGGCAGGCCGCCATCGCCACCACTACGTCAAGGCCAAAGTGAGTGTGCACGAATATCCCGACGGCGACCTTGCCGTCTTCCATGGCCAGCGCTGCCTGGCCCGCTACAAGAAAGACGGCACGCCGATCGAAAGCAGCGAAAGGCGGGCCGCGTGATCCGCTTCGACGCGACCGGCCGGCGCTCTGCGGATAAGTGGACAGCTCGACTGCGGAGCTATTGTCAAAAGTTGACGGGGCGGTAAAAAGTTGTTGGCCGATGGCGTGCTTGTACAGGTCTTTGCGGTTCGGTGAAGAATATTTGCCTGTCTCCGCGTTGCTGGTGGATAAAACCTGATATTACCTACCCTTGGCTTCTCCTTGGCTTCGTTTTTTATGGTGCGATTGCCGCGCAGCGTCGGATATTGAGGCCGAGGGCACGCAGATTGACCACGTAGCGCATGGCCGGCATGCCGCGAATGCGTAGGTGAGCCAGGTTCAGAGCTATTGTCAAAAGTTGTGTATGGGCTGATCATGCGGCGGCGCGATCCTGGCGTTCTCCATCTACGAATTTGACGCCGCGAATGATCTCGGCGAGATGGTTCGATCCATCGAGTTTTCTCCATTTTCTCTGAGCGCACTGGCATAGTTTGAAGACCATGGCCATCGCCGTCTTGCGCGACAGGCAGCCCTTGGTCCGGTAGGTGCGCAGACGAACCGTGGCGAACGTGCTCTCGATGGGGTTGGTCGTGCGTACATGCTTCCAGTGCTCGGCGGGGAAGTCGTAGAACGTCAGCAGGACGTCGCGGTCCTTGGCCAGGCAGGCCGCGGCCTTGTCGTACTTCGGCCCGTAGGCTTCCAGGAAGAAGTCGAAGGCGCTCTCGGCATCCTTCCTGGTTTCGGCCATCCAGATGTCTTGCAGGCGCCCCTTGGCTTTCTTTTGCAGACCCTTGGGCAGCTTGTTCAAGACGTTGCCCGTCTTGTGAACCCAGCAGCGTTGCTCGCGGGCGCCTGGGTAGACTTGGCGGAGCGCCTTCCAGAAGCCGAGCGCGCCGTCGCCGAGCGCCAGTTGCGGACCCATTTCAAGGCCGCGCCGCTTGAGATCGAGCAGAACTTCGAGCCAGGACTGCTCACTTTCGCGATAGCCGTCGGCGATGGCGATCAGTTCCTTCTGTCCCTTGTCCGTGGCCCCGACGATCACCAGGATGCACTGCTTCTCTTCCTCCATGCGGGCGCTGAAATAGATGCCGTCCACCCAGAAATAGACGTAGCGCTTGGCCGTGAGGTCGCGCCGTTGCCAGCGCTCCGCCTCAACCCCCCAGACCTCTTTCAGCCGGGTGATCGTGGAGGCCGAAAGCCCCGGCGCGGAGCTCCCCAGGAGCGCCGCCAAGGCTTCCCCGAAGTCGCCGGTGGAAATGCCCTTCAGATACAGCCATGGCAAAAGGTCTTCCAGGCTCTTGGCGCGGCGCAGATAGCGCGGCAGGATCGCCGACGTGAAGCGGATGGCGCCGTCCCCCCGGTCCCGCACACGGGGTTGGCGCACGCTCACCGGGCCGATCCCGGTCTGGATGAAGCGTTCCGGCAGATATCCATTGCGGACAACCCGGCGGCGGCCGGCGGCGTCAACAAGCGCCGCATGGCTACCCAAAAACACGGAGACCTCGGCCTCAACGGCTTGGGCCAACAACTCGCGAGCTCCAGCTTGTAGGACTTCCGTCAACGGATCTTTCTGAAAATCAGATGGGTTTTGAAAAGCAACAACGGTATTCTCTTTCATGGCGTATCCTTCCTTGGCTTAGCTCAAGTGGTGACATCAACAATCACCAGGATACGCCGCCTTCATTTCAACGCCGTACACAAGATTCGGTTATAGCTCCCAGGTTCATCTGGTACTTTAATCGCGACATGGTCGCTTCTATGCCGGCCCGCCATCTGTAGACGTTGCGGAAGGCATCGCTTTGTTCATAAAGCCGGCGCTTTTGGTTGGCAGCCCTGGCCGGGGTATATTGAAAGCGGGAAAATTGGCCGTCACGCTTGGCCGCCTGCACGGGACATCGCAGTATATCGGGACATTTTTGGCAGATGGAGAGGTCGAAACGGGCCTGCAGCTTGGCTTTGGCGAGCGAGGCTGAAACCGGTTCGACGTTATTGGGACAGCGCAAGACCAAGCCTTCTTCGTTGAGAGTGAAATCCTCCAACGTCAACCGTCCCGAGACGGCGCCTTTCGGCGGTCGTGCGGGCGCCACGAGATTGATGTTCTGTTCGCGCGTCAGAGCCATGTTGTCACTGGAACCGTAATGTGAATCACCCAGCATCACCGCCGGCGTCAGCGCGCGCTCGCTCAGATCATCCAGCGCATCGGCTAAGCGATGGCCGTCATGCACCGTCATCTTGTGGACCTCCACGTGGGTGATGAGGTCCGGTGTCGCGGCAACCGCCTCGTTACTGACATCTTCACAATAGGTTTCGACGATCTGCGCCATGTATCCTTGACCCTTGTGCGCGTTGTAGCTCGCGTCCGGGTCGGCCGGATTGCCGACGGTATCGCACGGCACATCCTTTGGATCTCGAATCGCGGCGCGCGTTGCGTCACGATCGCCATACTCATCATCAACGATCTCGAACTGATCGCGCAGAACCCTCTCCAGGATCGCAAAACTGAAAAGCTTTGCCGCCGCCGTGTCACGGAATTGCAGCACCAGGGCTAGGAGATACTGACCCGCTTCGCCGAGGCGCCGTTTTGAAACACTCGGCGCCGTATTCGCGAACGCGCCATTACCCTCGCGATCGACATAGCGGCGGATCACCTCCTTGCTGATCTGCTCGTGCAGACCGGGATGATATCGCTCAAGCTCACGGGCAAACTTCGAGATGCTCTCAACAACGATACCAAGTCGTGTCAGCGCCCGCATTGCCGAACGAAGGGCCGTCGAATCCATGCGTTGGTGGCTGGTATCGACAGAGAACCCCTGCACCAGCCGATCCGTCAAACACCGGAACAGCAATTCATCGAGACCTTGTTCGATAAACAGACGGCGATAGTTGCGCAGGGTTTTCTCACAGAAATAGCTGTCCGCTTCGCTGCGCACGTCCAAGGCATAGTGCCACGCCATATTGAAGGCCAGGGCCTCGACGGTCTCTGCATCGCTCAGATCGTGCAGCTGCTGCAAAAGCAAGACCCCGATGACAACGTGTAGATCCTTCGATGGTCGGCCCATGCGTTCATCAAGGTGACGGCAAAGATCGTCAACCGGAAGTTCGACAAGCAGATGGTTCCGAAAAACCCCGGCCCAGGATTGCTCCATCAGGCGCCGACGTTTGTCCCCGAAATCGGACCAGCGATCAAACAATTCCCCAGTCCGTCGGTCGCGTAAAGTAAACATGCACAATTATAATCCAGCCGACTCTCATGAGGAATCGACTTTTTACCGCCCCGTCGAATCTTGTGTACGGCGTTGAAATGAAGGCGGCGTATCCTGGTGATTGTTGATGTCACCACTTGAGCTAAGCCAAGGAAGGATACGCCATGAAAGAGAATACCGTTGTTGCTTTTCAAAACCCATCTGATTTTCAGAAAGATCCGTTGACGGAAGTCCTACAAGCTGGAGCTCGCGAGTTGTTGGCCCAAGCCGTTGAGGCCGAGGTCTCCGTGTTTTTGGGTAGCCATGCGGCGCTTGTTGACGCCGCCGGCCGCCGCCGGGTTGTCCGCAATGGATATCTGCCGGAACGCTTCATCCAGACCGGGATCGGCCCGGTGAGCGTGCGCCAACCCCGTGTGCGGGACCGGGGGGACGGCGCCATCCGCTTCACGTCGGCGATCCTGCCGCGCTATCTGCGCCGCGCCAAGAGCCTGGAAGACCTTTTGCCATGGCTGTATCTGAAGGGCATTTCCACCGGCGACTTCGGGGAAGCCTTGGCGGCGCTCCTGGGGAGCTCCGCGCCGGGGCTTTCGGCCTCCACGATCACCCGGCTGAAAGAGGTCTGGGGGGTTGAGGCGGAGCGCTGGCAACGGCGCGACCTCACGGCCAAGCGCTACGTCTATTTCTGGGTGGACGGCATCTATTTCAGCGCCCGCATGGAGGAAGAGAAGCAGTGCATCCTGGTGATCGTCGGGGCCACGGACAAGGGACAGAAGGAACTGATCGCCATCGCCGACGGCTATCGCGAAAGTGAGCAGTCCTGGCTCGAAGTTCTGCTCGATCTCAAGCGGCGCGGCCTTGAAATGGGTCCGCAACTGGCGCTCGGCGACGGCGCGCTCGGCTTCTGGAAGGCGCTCCGCCAAGTCTACCCAGGCGCCCGCGAGCAACGCTGCTGGGTTCACAAGACGGGCAACGTCTTGAACAAGCTGCCCAAGGGTCTGCAAAAGAAAGCCAAGGGGCGCCTGCAAGACATCTGGATGGCCGAAACCAGGAAGGATGCCGAGAGCGCCTTCGACTTCTTCCTGGAAGCCTACGGGCCGAAGTACGACAAGGCCGCGGCCTGCCTGGCCAAGGACCGCGACGTCCTGCTGACGTTCTACGACTTCCCCGCCGAGCACTGGAAGCATGTACGCACGACCAACCCCATCGAGAGCACGTTCGCCACGGTTCGTCTGCGCACCTACCGGACCAAGGGCTGCCTGTCGCGCAAGACGGCGATGGCCATGGTCTTCAAACTATGCCAGTGCGCTCAGAGAAAATGGAGAAAACTCGATGGATCGAACCATCTCGCCGAGATCATTCGCGGCGTCAAATTCGTAGATGGAGAACGCCAGGATCGCGCCGCCGCATGATCAGCCCATACACAACTTTTGACAATAGCTCCGTTCCTGACCGCGATACGCGAACAATACGGAATAATCGAACGGCACCACATGGCGTAATGCCTGAACCAGTACAGCCGGAAGCCGTGGCGTGTCTTCCGCCGAAATAACCTGCGCAATTTGGCCATGCCAACTGCGGGTATCCAATTTTTGGATCGTGTTTGGGCCATTAGTCATGGCTGGCGGTAATATCCCTTCTCCAGTGTCAATGGCGGAGCAAAAAGGGACCACCTCGGCGGTGTAAGAAGGGACCGCTTGGCGGCTGCGGGCTTGTCCCCGTAGTCCACGGGAGGGCCCCGCGCGCGACGCGGCGTGCCCTCAACAGGCTGACGCGGCGGCGCGCGCGGGAGGGACCTGTGGGCCCACGGGGTCAAGCGTGGGCTGGGTGGTCGGTTCAGTTAGCAGTCGGGGTTTGACGCCTGCGGCTCTGGTTGAGCCTGTAGCTGTCACCGTTCATCTCGAGGATGTTGACGTGGTGGGTGAGGCGATCGAGGAGCGCGCCGGTGAGGCGCTCGGAGCCGAACACCTCGGTCCATTCGTCGAAGGGCAGATTGGTGGTGACCAGGGTCGAGCCCCGCTCGTAGCGTTGGCTGAACACCTCGAACAACAGCTCGGCGCCGGTCTTCGACAGCGGCACGAAGCCGAGTTCGTCGACGATCAGAAGCTTGTAGGTGGCGAGCTTCTTCTGGAACCTCAGCAGCTGCTTGTCATCGCGGGCCTCGATGAGTTCGTGGACCAGCGCGGCGGCGGTGATGAAGCCGACCGAGAGGCCCTTCTGGCAGGCCGCCAGGCCGAGACCGAGGGCGATGTGGGTCTTGCCGGTCCCACTGTTGCCGAGCGCGATGAGGTTCTCGCGGCGCTCGATGTACTCGCAGCGGGCCAGCTCCAGGACCAGCGCCTTGTTGAGCGAGGGGATGACCTTGAAGTCGAAGCTGTCGAGGCTCTTGACCACGGGGAAGCGCGCCGCCTTGATGCGCCGCTCGACCATGCGGCGCTCGCGGTCGATCAGCTCGAGCTCGGCGAGTCTCAACAGGTAGCGGACGTGATCGACGCCTTCCGAGGCGCACTGCCGGGCGATCTTGTCGTACTCGCGCAGGAAGGTCGGCAGCTTCAGCGTCTTGAGGTGGTGGGCGAGCAGCACTTGCGGTGTGTCGGTCATGCGCCGAGCCCCGACAGCAGGCTCATGTACGACTTGGCGGACGTCATCGCGACCCGGGCGCGCGGCAGATACGGATAGACGTCGAGGTTGAGCCTGGGCGGCCGCCGCTCGATGCGGCACAGTACCAGGTGCTTCACCGCATCAAAGCCGATTGCGCCGAGCCGCAGGGCGTCGCCGACCGCACCCTCGACCTCCTCGAGCCGGAAGGTCTCCAGTAGACGGAGCACCTGGACGTACTCGCGCTTGCCTGCCTTGCCCATACGAGCTTCGAGGAGCCGCCGCAGAGTGATGAAGGCCTCGGGCAGGTCCCAGCCCGCCAATGGCGCGGCCTGGTCGAGGGCGCCGATCTTCTGCTCGATCAAGGGCAGGTAATGCAGCGGGTCGAAGATCAGGTCCTCGCTGTCGTAGGACCGGCGGTGCCGGGCGATCACCTCGGCCCCGCAGCTGATCACCACCTCATCGACGTAGCCCCGGATGAGCACCTCACGGTGGCCGTAGGCCACGGGCACGGAATAGTCGTTGCTGCGGTAACGCACCAGCGACAGCGAACTCGCCCGTCCAGGGCGCTTATCGCAGGCATCATAGGGAGCAGGCGGCAATGGCAAGAGAACTTGACGATCCCGCTCGAGACGCTCGCCGATGGTCTCCTTATATGAGGCGTTTGCTGTCAAGGTGGATTTAATCTACGCCACATGATCGTCTCTTCCATTGGTTATGGCTTTGTATCCAGGGCGGGTCTTGCGATGAGTTCCGTGTTTCGTGCGAGTGATCGCATCACCTTATATCCGGCAGCTCCGATCCGGCTTGCCACAATGCTGTATACATGGACCATCACAGGACGGGGATGGGACTAATCTTGTGGACGGCACCTTCGCCAAGGAGACATGCAGTCACACATCCAACCTGCCAACAAGCGTTCCCATCGGGGAATGAAGCCCGTTAGAACGCTGAGCTGATCCGCAGTCCTATTTGACGACAGCACCCACCGGGATCAGCCCGGTTTCCAGATACCGCCAAAGCGCGATCGCCAGTTTGCGGGCCAGGGCGACGATCATGACGCGCCTGATGCGCCCCTTCTGACCTTGGGTGCGGTCATGGAACCACTGGGTCAGAGCGCTATCGGGTTGATGGCGGACCCAAAGCCATGCGGCTTCGATCATGGCAACCCGTGCCAGCCGATTGCCCGCCTTGGAGATGCCTTGGCTGCGGCGCCCGTCGCCGCTGTCATAGGCACTGGGCGTGATCCCGATATAGCTTGCCACCTGTCGGCGATTGGCGAACTGGCGATAATAGACTTCCCGTGCGAGCGTCGTGGATAAGGCCGGGCCGAGGCCCTTTAAGCGCAGCAGCTGGTGACGCTTGCTTTCCGTGGCCACACACGGTGTCGGCGCTTGATCACGCTCACGCTCGACCTCGACGATCTGCGCTTGGACCTGGGCCAGTCTCGCGATCTCCCGCGCGATCTCGCGGCCGAGACGGTCCGGCAGGGGTCGGCCGTCTCCGGTGACCAGCGCCGCCGGTGTCAAGGTCTTGTAGCGCGCCTTGACATTGATGCCGCGAATGCCCTGACCGAATAGCAGACCCTTGATCCGGTTGATGTGGGCGGTTCGCTCGCGGACCAATCGGTCACGTTCCCGATGAGAGCGGCGAAGGTCCTCCTCCGCGACGCTCGGAATCACCACCATGGAGCAGACATGACGCTCGCCGCGGCACCAGGCGATCAGCGTATGAAGAATATTCTCGACATCGATGCGGTCGGTCTTCACCCGCCGCGCCCGGCGGTTGACCCGCAAGCTGGCCGGCTCCATGACCAGACACTCGATGCCGCGCTGCTCGAGGAACCGCGCCAACCAGAAGCCGTCGTAGCCGGCCTCGTAGCACAGCGTTATCGTCGGCGTTCGACCCGTCACCTTGACCACCCGGTCCCGCGCCGCGTCCAGCTTGGCCATCAGTCCTTCAGCGTCGCCGCCCTTGATCGGATGCAAGCTCGGATTGCCCCGCCCCGGAGCCTGGATCGCCAAAAGCCAGCTGTTCTTGCTCAACTCCAGTGCCGCATAAATAGCGTGTTCATTGGAGGTCGATACCGGAAACTGTGCCATCGTGTCGCTCCTTCTGATCGAGGTTGAAATAATCGAAGGAGCTTGAGGCTGCGTCCTTCAGCCTCATAGCATCTTGTGGCCCCGCAGCCGCGCCGCCTGGCGCCGGCGGCACTGTTCGGCGAGAGCATCGTTGAGGGCCGCGAAGCTCTCGGCACGCGGGACGGGGACCAGGAAGTTCCGCCGGATGAAGCCGACCAGTCCCTCGACCTTGCCCTTGTCGTTGCCCTTGCCCGGCCGGCCGAACCTGTCCTCGAACAGATAGTGGGACTGAAGCTCCGTGAAGACGCGCGTTCGCTGCCGCTTCCCATCGCCCAGGATCCGGGCAACCGCCAGCTTGGTGTTGTCGTACAGGATGGATCGGGGGACGCCGCCGAAGAAGGCAAACGCCGCGTTGTGGCCATCGCAGAATGCTTCGGTCGTCTCCGCCGGATAGGCCGCAACAAAGCAACCATCACTGTGGGGAAGGTCGAAGGCAAGGAAGTGGATCTTCCGTAACGCGCCGCCGATCACCGCCATCGCTTCGCCGAAGTCCGCCTGGGCGTGACCGGGGGAATGGGAGAGTGGCACGAACACCTCACGCGACCGAAGCCCCTGCTCACGAACGTAGTCCTTCACGATGGTGTAGCCGCCCGTGAAACCGTACTCGTCCCGGAGGCGGTCGAAGATGCGCTTCGCAGTGTGCCGTTGCTTGCGGTGGCTGGTCCGATCGTCTTCCAAGATCCGATCGATGATTCCCGTGAACGGACCCAGCTTTGGCCGCCTCGGCGGCGCGCTTCGGCGATACCCTGGCGGCACCGAGAACGACAGCATCTTACGGACCGTCTTGCGGTCTACACCAAACACCCGCGAGGCCTCGCGGGTGCTCATCCCCTCGACATGACACGCCCGCCGAACCCGTGCGTACAACTCCACCCGATACATCCCCCCCGCCTTCCAGTCAGAGCAACCCTGACAGAAGGCTATACGCGGTCCCATTTTGGTCCGCCGCAGCCGGATCGACCGGCCGCTTCAGTGGGGGATTATTGCTCTGCCGTTCTCACCTGCCGTCGTAACAAAATCCTGCCTTGGAGCGGCCCATTGTCACGAATAGCCGATTTCGGCCGTTCGTCTCGACACAAAAAACGCACTAAATCAATGACTTAGATTTTCCATACCAGACCCACACCCCTCAAGACCATGAATTCGGCTGCATCGTCAAGCGGGCCGACGGTGGTTTCATTGCCGGAACCAATGCCGGACTGGTGCATCTGGACGCCAATCTGAAATCACTCGATATATTCGCCACCCCTGAAACCGAATTTCCGAACAACCGGTTCAATGATGGAAAATGCGACCGCCGAGGGCGGTTCTGGGTCGGCAGTACGGACATGGATGAAACGGAACCGAACGGCGCGCTCTATCGGGTGAACGGCACCGGCGACGTTTTTCGGATGATCCCCGGTGTGATCGTCTCCAACGGCCTGGGCTGGGGCCCCGACGACAAAATCATGTACTTCACCGATAGCGGCCATGGCGCGATCTACGCGTTTGATTTTGATGTGGACACGGGCGAGATCGACAACCGGCGGGAATTTGCCCGGGTTGCTCCGGCCGATGGCATGCCCGATGGACTGGCGGTGGATGCGCAAGGTTTCGTGTGGGGCGCCCATTGGGGCGGCTGGCGAATCACCCGTTACGATCCGGACGGACGGATTGATCGAGTTATCGACATGCCGGTGCCGCAGGTGACGAGCGTCGCGTTCGGTGGGGTCGGTCTGGATCAGATGTTCGTCACCACGGCGCGGCTCGGACTGACGAAGGACCAGCTGAACGAGGCCCCCTTGTCCGGTGGTCTGTTCATGATCGATGCGGGCGTCGCCGGACTGCCGGAAATTCCCTATCAGAATTGAACAATTCAATCAGCGAGGCATGCTTGAACGCCTCCTTCGGATCAACAGCGGACCACAGCCCAACGTGACAGCTCAGGACCGAATTCGCCGTCGGATGCCCATTGTGCTAACATCTTCGGCAACCGGGGGGAGCCATCTGGGCGATCTCGGTTGCGACGATCCACAGAGACGGAGTACCGAGATGACCATAAAACTACTCTCAGCCGCCTTGTTCGCCATCGTCATCGCCCTCGCGACGTCTCAGGCCTGGGCCGCCGCGACGATCGGCTCGGCGGCGAAATCGAAGCCCGTCTCGATCGACTACGTCGCGGGCAAGAAGGCGGCCGACGCCGGCGACTACGAGACCGCGGTCGAAAATCTCAAGAAGGCGGTCGCGACCGACCCGTCGAGCGCCGACGCGTACAACCTGCTCGGCTACAGCTATCGCAAGCTGGGCGACACCGACGCGGCGTTCGAGAACTACCAGACGGCGCTCCGACTCAACCGGATGCACCGCGGTGCCAACGAGTATCTCGGCGAGCTCTATCTCGAGATGGGCAACGTCGCCGAGGCGAAGAAGCTTATGCAGGCGCTCGGCAAGTATTGCACCTATTTCTTGTGCCGAGTACAAGGAGCTCAAGGAAGAGATCGCCAACTACACGGCCGCTCATGGCGGTTGAAGGTGTTGCCCTCGATCCGCCAGCGAAGAACCTATGCGCAGAGAGAATTGTCGGGATGTCGGCTCATGGCCGAGGCTGTTCTCTAACTCGGGGGTAGGCTGCCAAGCTCTCCGTGACGTACCTGCCGGGTTCGCTGTTCTCTCCGCGATAGGGGCCGAGCCCTCCGCATGATGGCGCTGGAGGACGTTGGCGGATCAATATTGAAGACGCGTTTGCCTCGATCAGACATCGCAATACCTCGGTCGATTTCACCGACGCCGTTCGGTGTGCTTACGCCCTTCCACTGGAAGGACGGTCACACCTCACCCGGCAGGGGCATCGGTTGTCGCACTTCGGCCGCCGGTTCTAGTCGATCAGCGCCGTGCTCGCGAGATCGGAGACGAACATGTGGCCCGGCGCGTGGCTGATGGCGATCTCGGGCCGGGCGGCCAGCACCACCGCCTGGGGCGTCACGCCGCAGGCCCAGAACACCGGGACCTCGCCCGCCCGCACGGTCACCGGGTCGCCGTAGTCGGGCGCATCGAGGTCGGCGATGCCGAGCGCGGCCGGATCGCCGAGCTGGCCCGGCGCGCCGTGGACGCGCTGGTAGGGCCGGGTGACGTCGACGGCGCGCGCCGCCTGGTCGGGCGTCATCGGGCGCATCGAGACGACCATCGGGCCCGCGAAGCCGCCGGCCGGCGCGCAGGCGCGGTTGGTCCGGTACATCGGCACGTTGACGCCTTCGTCGAGGTGGCGCAGCGGCAGTCCGGCGCGCGCCAGCGCGTCCTCGAAACTGTACGAGCAGCCGATCAGGAAGCCGACCATGTCTTCGCGCCACAGATCGCGCACGTCGGTCCGCTCCTCGGTGAACTCGCCATCGCGGAACACACGGTAGCGCGGCAGGTCCGAGCGCAGGTCGGCATCGGGCGCGATCGCCCGCGGCGCCGGGTCGCCCGGGTCGGTGATGTCGAGCAGCGGGCAGGGTTTCGGGTTGCGCTGGCAGAACACCGCGAAGTCGTAGGCCCAGGCCTTCGGCACGGCCATCAGGTTGGCCTGCACGCGGCCCGGCGCCTGGCCGGCGGTCAGCCCGTCGAAGCGGCCGGCGCGGCACGCGGCGCGCAGCGCGGCCGGATCGTCGATCGGCGCAAGGCTGGCTTGGGCGAAGTCATTCATGGCGGCCGCCAGCTTGCGCGCATTCAAACACCGGCGCAAGCGCCCGGCCGGACTTCGGCTTAGACAAACCATAGATGTCCGGCGCGGTCGAATGCGCGCTATCATTCGCGTCGGACATCGACGGCGGCAGGGGCATGGCATGACCGATCTGGAACTTCGCGGGCGCGACGGCGGGACCCTGACGGGCGCGGCCGACGACTTGGAAAGGCTGCGCGGCAGCCTCGGGGGTCCGCTCTGCCTGGCCAATGACGACGGCTACGAGGACGGTTGCCGGATCTGGAACGGGCAGATCGGTCGGCGCCCCGCCGCCGTGGTGCGCGCGAGCGGCACCGCCGACGTCATCGACACCGTCAATTTCGCGCGCGACCGCGGCCTCGCCCTGTCGGTCAAGGGCAACGGCCACAACGTCGCCGGCCTGGCGCTGGTCGATGGTGGCCTGTGCCTCGATCTGACCGCCATGCGCGGCATTCACCTCGATCCGGCCAGCCGGATCATGCGCGTTCAACCGGGTTGCAACTGGCGCGACGCCGACCGCGAGGGCCAGGCCTTCGGCCTCGCGGTGCCGGGCGGCGCCGTCTCGACGACCGGCGTCTCGGGCCTCGTGCTGGGCGGCGGCTTCGGCTGGGTGACGCGGAAATACGGGCTGACCTCCGACAACCTGCTCTCGGCCGACGTGGTGACGGCCGACGGACGGTTGCTGACGGCGAGCCCGGACGAGAATGCCGACCTCTTCTGGGCGATCTGCGGCGGCGGCGGCAACTTCGGCGTGGTCACCTCGTTCGAGTTCCGCGCCCAGCCGGTCGGTCCCGAGGTCACCGGCGGCCTGATCCTCTGGCCGATCGACCAGGCGCAAGAGGTCGGCCGGCTCTACCGCGAGGTGAGCGAAGGCGCCGACGACGATTTCTGCGCCGCCCTGGTCATGCGCCTGGCGCCGCCGGCGCCGTTCGTGCCCGAGGCCATGCACGGCAAGCCGGTGGTCGGCATCGTGCTCTGCCACATCGGCGCCGAAGATGCTGCCGCCAAGGCCGTCGCGCCGATCAGGGGCTTCGGCGAACCGCTCGCCGACGTCATCACCCGCGTGCCGTTCACCGGACAACAGACGCTGTTCGACGCCTCGTTCCCCTACGGCCGGCGCTATTACTGGAAGTCCGACTACTTCGACGCGATCAACGACGACATGGTCGCGATCATGGCCGACCACTCGGCGCGGCCTACCTCGCCCCATTCGAGCCTGTTGTTCTTCCAGTTGGGTGGCGCGGCGGCGCGCCTGGCGGCCGATCATTCGGCGGCGGGCAATCGATCGGCGAACTACATTCTCAACATCAACGCCGCCTGGGAGGCGCCGCCCGACGAGCACCATATCGCCTGGGCGCGTGACTTCTGGCAAGACCTGCACCCGCATTCGACCGGCGGGGTCTACGTCAATTTCATGACCGAGGACGAGGACGATAGCCGCGTCGAGGCGGCCTATGGGACGGCCCTTCTCAACCAACTCGCGGCGGTCAAGGCAAAGTACGATCCCGGCAACCTGTTCCAGGTCAACCAGAACATCCGACCCGCCGCGTAGGGCGCCGCGCCAGCGCGGCGTGGCTCGGACGGCTACGCCAGCCGGCCGCGGGCGGCGACCGGCCAGACGCGCTCGACCACGTCGCCGCGCACACCGACGTACCAGTCGTAGAGGTTGACCGTCGGGTCGCAGTGGCCGGGGATCAGCATGACCGCATCGCCGAGGCCGAGCGTGGCGCCCTCGGCGAGCGCCAGCGTGCCGTGTTCGTCGGACGGGCCCTCGTAGGTGACGCCGTCCAATCCGTGGACCAGTGGCGGCCCCGAATCGAAGGCCAGCGCCTTGAGCCCGGCGTCGGTCACGCGGCGCGTCGGCGTCGGCGCGCTCATCACCGTGGCGCGCACGAACAGGCTGTTCTCGAAGGTCTTCCAGAGATCGCCGCCGGCGTCGAGGTTGCGGCCGTAATCGGCGTCCATGAAGACGTATGAACCGGCCTGCAGCTCGTTGAGCACGCCGGCCGCGAGGTCGAACTCGAGCGAGCCGGTGCCGCCGCCCGCCAGCACGGCGCAGTCGAGGCCGGCGGCGGCGAGCAGGTCCGCGGTTTCGCGGGTCAGTGCGGCGGCGCTCTCATTCGCGGCGCGTCGATCGCCGTGGCCGCGGATGTGCTGGGCCGCGCCGTGATAGGCCTGCAGGCCGGCGAAGCTGAGCCCCTCGGTCGCGTCGACAACCTCGGCCAGGCGCACCGCTGGCTCGCCCGCGGGCACGCCGCAGCGGCCCATGCCGACCTCGATCTCGACCAACACGTTCAGCTCGCTCGCGAACGCCTCGGCCGCTGCGCCGAGATCGGCGACATTGTCGGCGTCGTCGACGCAGACCGAGATCCTCGCGTGACGCGCCAGTGCCGCGAGGCGGGCGATCTTGCGCGGGCCGACGACCTGGTTGCTGACCATGACGTCGCGCACGCCGCCCTCGACCATGACCTCGGCCTCGCCGACCTTTTGGCAACACACGCCGATGGCGCCGTGGGCGACCTGGTCGAGGCCGATGATCGGCGATTTATGGGTCTTGGCGTGGGGCCGCAGGCGCACCGGCGCGCCGGCCAGCCGCTCGGCCATGCGCGCGAGGTTGCGTTCGTATGCCGCGAGGTCGACGACCAGCGCCGGCGTGTCGATTTCGTCGATCGCCATGCCGATCGCGGCGGGCGCGGGCTGGGTCATCGGATGATCTCCTATTTCGCGGCGGTGTCGAACCAGATGGTGACCGGGCCGTCGTTGATCAGGCGGACCGCCATATGGGCCTGGAATTGGCCGGTCTTGACGGCGACGCCGTGGCTCTCGAGGTTCTTGCAGAACGCGGCGACCAGCGGCTCGGCGACCTCGGGCGGCGCGGCGCCGGAGAAGCCTGGTCGGTTGCCGCGCGAGGTGTCGGCGCAGAGCGTGAACTGGCTCACGGCAAGCGCTTCGCCGCCGGCATCGAGCACCGAGAGGTTCATCTTGCCGGCGTCGTCCTCGAAGACGCGCAAATTGGCCACCTTGCGCGCGAGATACTCGGCCTCGGCCTCGCCGTCGCCCTCGGCGACGCCGACCAGCACCAGGAGACCCTTGCCGACCGCGGCGATCTCCCTACCGCCGACCGCGACGCTGGCCTTGCTGACCCGCTGCACCAATGCCCTCATGTCGCTCTCCCCATCAAATCGCCCGCGCCGCCAGCGCGCCTTCGGCCATGGCGACGTCGACGGTGCGCGGCGCGACGCAGTCGCCGACCATGTGAAGCTCGAGGCCGGCCGCCTCGATCGCCGCGCGCAGATCGTCGAGCGCCCGGTTGCCGCGCCAGGCGACCAGCAGGTCGACCGGGCCGATGCGGCTCTCCTCGCCGCTGTATACGTTGCGCGTGACCACCTCGGCGCCGTCGAGCGCGACGACGTCGGCGTTGGCGACGAACGACGTGCCGGCCGCCAGCAGGCGTTCGTAGAGCGGCACGCGCTGCACCACGTCGACGTCCTCGGCGACCGCGAAGGCCGGCGTGACGACGTGAACCCGGCATCCTTGTGCGACCAGCGCCTCGACCGCGCCGAGGCCGATCATGCCGCCGGCGTGGTCCCAGACGACGGCCGAGCACGCATCCGGCCGGCCGTCGCGCACCACGTCGTGCGGCGTCGCGACCTCGACCGGCGAGGCGTCGGCGCCCGGCAGATCGGTGGTCTTCGGCAGCGCGCCGCTCGCCAGCACGACGGCGTCGGCGTCGAGCGAGCCGACCGCGTCGGCAGTGATCTCGCGGCCCAGCTCGACGCGCACCTGGAGCTTTTCGAGCTGGCCGCGCTGCCAGTCGATGATGCCCTGGAACTCGGCCCAGGCCGGGATCGAGGCGCGCAGCAGCAACTGGCCGCCGAGCACGGCGTCGCGGTCGTAGAGGGTGACGCGGTGGCCGCGCGTGGCGGCGACGCGCGCCGCCTCCAACCCGGCCGGGCCGCCGCCGATCACCGCGACGCGCTTGGCGCGCCCGGCCGGCGTCGCGGGGCCCCATTCGTGCTCGCGCGCGGCCTCGGGGTTGTGAATGCAGCGGATCGGCCCGCCGGCCATGGCGCGCGCGATGCAGACGTTGGCGCCGACGCAGGGCCGGATGTCGTCGAGCCGGCCTTCGCGCGCCTTGGACACCAGGTCCGGGTCGGCGATATGGGCGCGCGTCATGCCGACCATGTCGGCGTGGCCGGCGGCCAGGATGCGCTCGGCGTGCAACGGATCGACGATGCGCCCGACCGTGAACACAGGCAGCGAGACGGCGCGCTTGATGCCTGCGGCGAGCGGCACGAACAGGCCGTGCGGCGCCGGCGTTGGCGGCCAGTGCGTGGTGCGGTGCACGCGGTCGAGGTTGATGCCGGCGATGACGTTGAGGTAGTCAAGCTTGCCGGTCGCCTCGAGGACTTGTGCGATCTCCTGCATCGCCGCGGCATCGAGGCCGTCGTCGACGAATTCGTCGCCCGGGATGCGCATGCCGACGATGAGGTCACGCCCGGCGCCCTCGCGCACCGCCTCGATGATCTCGATGGCGAAGCGCAGCCGGTTCTCCAGCGACCCGCCGTAGGCGTCGGTCCGTTTGTTGGCGTAGGGCGACATGAAGGACGCGATCAGCAGGCCGAAGGCGCCGAGAATCTCGACACCGTCGAGGCCGCCCTGGCGCGCCCGCGCCGCCGCCGCGCCGAAGGCCCGCACGACCTCGTCGATCTCGGCGGTGGTCATCGCGTGCGGCGTCTCGCGCACCAGTTCCGAGCCGACGTCCGACGGCGACCACAGCGGCTGGCCGGCTTCCGCCGCATGGATCGCCGCGCCGTAATGGGCGAGCTGGGCGAGGATGCGGCCGCCCTCGCCGTGCACCGCCTCGGCGAGGTCCTGGTAGCCGGGGATGACGCTGTCGTCGGTGTTGTCGAGCGCGTCGGCCGCGCCCAGGTCGCTGGATCGGTGGACCGGTGTCGCGCCGGTGATCTGCAGGCCGGCGCCGCCGCGCGCGCGGGCGCGATGGTAGGCGACGTAGCGCGCGCCCGGCGCGCCGTCGTCGGCCAGCCGCGGAACATGGGCGGTGATCAGCACGCGGTTGCGTATGAGATGCGGCCCGACTTGGAGGGGCGAGAAGAGATGCGGCAGTTGCGACTCTCCCGCCATTCCGTCGGCCGCTTGCGGCGCTGGCGCCATCGTCGCCTCCCCGTGGCGGTTCGAACCTTCTTCTGTGTACGGCGTCCGCAATTCCATGAAAAGGCCGATCTGGCCGCCGCGTCGTCGCGGACTCGCGTAGCCTTGCCAGAGGTGCTACCAATTTCGCCGATATTCTGGCGCATCGCGTGCAACCCTGATACCGCCGAGGAGACACCCCATGCCCGAGACCATCGAGTACGCGGCGAAGGACAAGATCGCCCGCATCACGCTCGACCGGCCCAAGCAGTTGAACGCACTCAGCTTCAAGCTGATGGACGAGCTGGGCGAGGCGCTGCGCGAGGCGGACGCCGACGATGGCGTGCACGTCGTCGTGCTCGGCCACAACGGCCCGCATTTCGGCGCCGGCTACGACCTCAAGGAGGACTGGTCGGCCAAGTACAAGGGCGCCGAGGGCGTGCTGGGCGCGCGCAACATGCTGCGCGCCTGCGTCGACTTCGAGTACCTGCCCTGGGACTGCTCGAAACCGGTCATCGCCATGGTGCGCGGCTATTGCCTGGCCGGCAGCTGCGAACTGGCGATGATGTGCTGCGTCACCTTCGCTTCCGAAACGGCCACCTTCGGCGAGCCGGAAATCCGCTTCTCGACCTCGCCGCCGGTGCTCGTCATGCCCTGGATCGTCGGCCTCAAGAAGGCGCGCGAGCTCTTGTACACCGGCGATTACATCGACGCCCACGAGGCCGAGCGGATCGGCATGGTGAACCGCGTTTTCGCCGACGACAAACTCGAGGAAGAGACCATGCGCTACGCCAGGCGCTGCGCGGCGATCTCGGTCGAGGGGCTCCAGACGACCAAGGCGTCGATCAACCGCGGCGCCGAGATCGCCGGCTTCCGCCAGGCCATCGAGTACGGTCTCGAACTCGGCGCCATGCTCGACGCGACGCCGACCGAGACCTACCGCAAGTTCAAGGAGGTCACCGAGCGCGACGGCCTCACCGCGGCGATCCGCTGGCGCGAGAGCCAGTTCGAATAGGCGCTGCCGCATAAACGTATGCCGCGAGAGTCAGTTCGAATAGGCGCCGCCCTAAAACGTAAGCAGTATACATTTTAAACGGATTTGCCCGTCCATTAAAAGTAAGCAGTATATATTTATTCGAGACCCGCCGTTGATCGCGCCGTGTCTCGAGCCGCCCATAAATATATACTGCTTACGTTTAAGGCGGCGTGCGGGTGTCGTGCGTAATTGTATGCTGGTTAGGTTTAAAGTCGGGGTGGGCGCGTGCGCTCGTCGGTCAGCGCCTGGCGCACCCAGCCGGCGATGGCGTCGACCGCGTGCTCGCTGTCGACGCCGCCGGCCGGATCGATGACCAGCGGGCCCGCCGTGTAGCCGCGGCTCGCCAGGCCGCGTTGCACCGAGGAGACCAGCGCGACGTCCTCGGCGACCGTCGTCGCGAGGTCCTGCTCGGCGAGCGCCTCGACGATTTCCGAAGGCGCGCCGTCGAGCGTGTACCAGCCGCGCCAGACCGTCGTCCCGGTCGGTCCCGTCGGGCGCCAGAGATAGCTGTTCAGCACGCCGCCCGGGTAGACCTGGAACGAGAACGACGGCCACAGGAACCAAGAACCGTAGTCGGCGGCATGCGGGTTGGCGCCGTCGTCGATGTCGTACGCCATGTCGTCGGCCCGAGCCGCACGCGCGCTGTGGTGGAGGCAGTGGCCCTCGACCTCGACTTTGTACACCTTGGGGTCGATGACGCCACGCGCGAAGGTCGGGTGGGCGATGGCGCAGTGATAGCACTCCGAGTAGTTCTCGACCGTGACCTTCCAGTTGCAAGGCTCCTCGATGGCGATCTCGCTGACCGGCTTCATGCGCCCGATGTCGGGCAGGAAGGCGCCGAGCGCCTCGGCCGCGCCCGGGTACCACGCGGCCATCGGCGCGGCGTCTGCATCGAGGTTGACGAAGACGAAGCCGTGAAACAGCTCGAGCCTGACCTCGGCAAGGCAAATCTGAGCGATGTCGAAGCCGACCACCTTGCCGGTATTGCGCGCGTGGCGCAGCCGGCCGTCGGTCGCGTAGGTCCAGGCGTGATAGGGGCAGCAGATGACGGGCGCGTTGCCGCTGCCGGTCAGCAGCTCGTGGGCACGGTGGCGGCAGACGTTGTAGAAAGCGCGCAGATTGCCGTCGTCCGAGCGGATCGCGAAGAGGCCCTGGTCGGCGATTCTGAACGCGACGTAATCGCCCGGCTTGGCGAGCGCAGTCTCGTGGCAGGCGTACTGCCAAGTGCGAAAGAAGATGCGCTCCATCTCGCGCACGTGGATCTCGGGGTCGCGGTAGTAGCGCGGGTCGAGCGCGCGCCCCGGCGTGGCGGTCGCGTCGGGCGTTTGGGTCATGGCCCAGGCTCCTCGAGGATCGATCGTACGACGAGCCGGGCGAAGTGGCGCACCGGCTCCTCCCACGCGGGCGAGTAGCGCCCGCCATCGTAACCCGGTGAGCGGCGGCCCGCCTGCAGATCTTCGAGCAGGCCGATGTCTTCGGCGTTGAGCGCCCGCCACATCTCGAACACTTCGGCGCGGGCGTCGGCGTAGGCGGGTTCCGTGGCCGCCTCGCCCATCAGATAGACGTGGATTTCCTCGCGCGTCTTGTCGGGCGCCTCGGGGATGACGCGGAACAGGGTGAACTGGTCGGGCCAGATCTCGATGCCGAGGTTGGGGAACAGCAGGAACCACGCGCCGCGGTCCCGCTTGTCGTCGGCGAGGCCCGGGTAATGCGGCAGACCCGTGCCGCGTCCCGCCTCGGGCGCCAGGAAGCGGTATTCGTTGAAGAAGCAGCCGCCCTCGTGTCCGCCGGCGCTGCGCTTCTTCATCGGCGCGAAACGCGCGAGTTCCGGGTGCGCGGCGAAGACGTGATAGGTCTCGATGAAGTTCTCGCAGGCGAACTTCCAATTGGCGGCGACGTCGAAGGCGAGGCTGCCGGCGTGGCCGAGCGTCGAGAGATCGTAGCCGTCGAGCCGCGCGGTCACCGGCGCGAGATGGTCGTCGAGCGGCGCCGCCCGGCCCGAAAGGTCGACGAAGATCATATCGAGCCAGCAAGCCGTGCGGACCGGTGCGAGCGCGATGTCGGGCGTCGCCGGCAGGTCCTGTTCGGCGGCCTCCTTGCCGGCGAAATAGGGCCTGGCGACGAGCCGCCCGTCGAGGTCGTAGGTCCAGGCGTGGTAGGGGCAGACGATGTCGCGTCGCCCTGCGCAGGGTTCCGAGACCAGCCGGGTGCCGCGGTGGCGGCAGACGTTGTGAAAGCCGCGTACCCCGCCGTCGGCACCGCGCACTAGAATGACCGGCGCGCCGGCGACGGTGACCGGGACGATATCGCCGCGCTCGGGAATTTCGTGCGCGAAGCCGGCCAGCAGCCAGGTTCGCGCGAACAACCGGGCCTGCTCGAGCGCGAAGAACGCCTCGCTCGTGAAGGCGGCATTGGGCATGCCGGCGGCCTCGCCGAGCGGCGCATCGAGCCGCGCCAGCGCCTCGGCGCCGATGAGCCGCGTGAGCGCGTCGTTTGCCGCCTCGGCCGACATGCCTGACGTCGGCATCGCCGTCCTCCCCAACGTGTGGCGATAAGCCTCTTACCAAGATTGACGCAGAAATAAAAAAATTACAATATTTTTTCAATAATATGAAATTTTTAGTATAATACATCACTTTCATCGACCGACGACGATCCGGGTTTCAATCGGAGAGATACCGTGCCGGCCTTTCCCACGCTGTTCAGCCCGATCACCATCGGCGCAGTCACGCTGAAGAACCGCATCTTTTCGCCGTCCCACGGCACCTCGCTCAGTCGCGGCGGTCTGGTCGGCGACGAACTGGTCGCCTACCACGAGGCGCGCGCGGCGGGCGGCGCCGGGCTGATCGTGCTCGAGGGCGTGGGCTTCGATACGACCTTCGGCTACCCCGAGCTCTACCTCTACGCCGGCACCGATGCCTGCATCCCGGGCTTCCGCCGCCTGGCCGACGCGTGCCACGCGCACGGCTGCAAGGTCTTCGGCCAGTTGTTCCACGCCGGGCGCGCGGTGCGCGCCAGCCACGACGGCAGCCGACCGGTGACGTACTCGGCCTCGGACACGCCCGACGAGCGCTATCGCGTGGTGCCCGTGCCGATGAGCCAGCGGGTCATCGACGGGGTCGTCGCGGCCTATGGCGACGCCGCGCGGCGCTTCGAGAAGGCCGGCCTCGATGGCGTCGAGATCCTCGCCAGCATGGGCTATTTGATCGCGCAGTTCCTCAACCCGCGCACCAACACGCGCGACGACGCTTACGGCGGCTCGCTCGACAACCGGCTGCGGTTCCTGCGCGAGGTGCTCGCCGGCATCCGCGCCAAGACCGGCCCGGCGATGGCGCTCGGCATCCGCGTCTCGGGCGACGAGATGACCGAGGGCGGCCTGACCGCCGACGAGGTGATCGAGATCTGCCAGGCGATCGACGCCGACGGCATGGTCGATTACTTCAGCGTCATCGCCGGTTCGTCGGCCTCGCCGGGCGGCTGGATCCACGTCTTCCCGCCGATGGCGATCGGCCAGGCCTATGTCGCGCCCTATGCCGCGGCGATCAAGGCCAAGGTCGCCAAGCCGGTGTTCGTCGCCGGGCGCATCAACCAGCCGCAGATCGCCGAGCGGGTCATCGCGACCGGTCAGGCGGATATGTGCGGCATGGCGCGGGCGATGATCTGCGACCCCGAATTCGCCGCCAAGGCCGAGGCCGGCCGCGCCGACGACATCCGCGCCTGCATCGGCTGCAACCAGGCCTGCGTCGGCCACCGCCTGGCGCATCACGGTGTCTCGTGCATCCAGCACCCCGAGACCGGGCGCGAGCTCGTCTATGGAACGCTCGAGCCGGCCGCGAGTCAGCGCGCGGTCATGGTCGTCGGCGGTGGGCCGGGCGGCATGAAGGCGGCCTCGGTCGCGGCGCGGCGCGGCCACCGGGTGACGCTTTACGAGCGCGGCGCGCAGCTCGGCGGCCAGACGCTGCTGGCCCAGATGCTGCCTGGACGCGCCGAGTTCGGCGGCATCGTCACCAATCTCGCGCGCGAGATGGAATTGGCCGGCGTTACCGTCGTCAAGGGCCAGGAAGTCACCACCGAGGTGGTCCGCGAGGCGGCGCCAGACGCACTGGTGCTGGCGACCGGCGCGCTGCCACGCCCGGTGGCCGTCGAGGGCGGCGAGGCGGCCCATGTCGTCGACGCCTGGCCGGTCATTCGCGGCGAGGCCAACGTCGGCAACTCGGTCGTCGTCGCCGACTGGCGCTGCGACTGGGTCGGCCTCGGCGTCGCCGAGAAGCTGGCGCGCGACGGCTGCCGGGTGCGCCTGATGTCGGGCGGCATCGTCGCCGGCGAGGCGATCCAGGGCGTCGTGCGCGACCAGTGGATCGGCGAGCTGCACACCCTCGGCGTCGAGATGGTGCCCTATGTCCGGCTGTTCGGCGCCGACGCCGACACGGCCTATTTCCAGCACGTGACGAGCGGCGAGCCGGTCGTCTGCGAGGACGTCGACACGCTGGTCACCTGCCACGCGCTGCGCGCCGAGACGGCGCTCGCCGATCATCTCGATCGCTTCGACGGGCCGGTGCATGTGATCGGCGACGCGCTTAGCCCGCGCACCGCCGAGGAGGCCGTGCTCGAAGGTCTCGAGGCGGGCTGCGCGGTGTGATGAACCGGAAAGGGACGAGGCGATGACGGCACGCGCGAACTCGACGATCGAGACGCTCGGCGATGAAATTCGTCAGTTGCGCAGGGCGCGCGGCATGACGCTGCAGCAACTCGCCGAGGCGACCGGCAAATCGGTCGGTTTCCTGAGCCAGACAGAGCGCAATATCACCAAGCCCTCGGTCGGCGCGCTGCAGGACATCGGCGAGGCGCTCGGCGTCCACATCGGCTGGTTCTTCCAGGCCGACGCCGGCGCCGGCGACGCCGAACGGCGCTATGTCGTGCGCGCCGCCGGCCGGCGCCGGCTGTCCTACGCGTCGTTCAGCTCGACCGACTACCTGAGGCTCCACGATTCGCTGCTGTCGGCCAACCTCAACGGCGATCTGGTGCTCGGATTGTCGCGCTACGCCCCGGGCGCCTCGAGCGGCGACGACGCCTATACCCACAAGGGCGAGGAGGCCGGCCTGGTGCTCGCCGGCACGCTGGCGCTCTCGATCGGCGCCGAGCATTACACGCTGGCCGAGGGCGACAGCTTCTCGTTCCCGAGCCACCTGCCGCACCGCTACGCCAACCCCTCGGCCGACACCGAGACGGTGGTCGTCTGGGCCAACACCCCGATCACGCTCAGGCCGTAGGGGGCTGGGATGGGCCGCCGCCCGAATGTTGTTGAACCGGCCGGCCGGCTTCGCTAAGCCGGCTGGAGGCGGCGTACGCCGATGACCGCCCCCACAGGGAGACGACGATGACCGCGACGACGCCGCACGGCCGGCCCGAGCCGAAGATCGACCCAGCGCGCCGGCCGGCCGCCAACCGCAGGCCCGCCGGTCTCAGGCCCGACGGCTCGCCCGACGACAACGACCGCGTCGAGATCGGCCCGACCGATACCGCCTTCGCGGAATGGGCGGCGCTCGGCCTCGAGGCGCCCAATCTGGAGCGCATGCGGGCGCGGCGCCTCGCCCGCGTTTGCGACCAGCTTCAGGCGCGCGACTACGCCGGTGCGCTGCTGTTCGATCCGCTCAACATCCGCTATGCGACGGATGCGACCAACATGCAGCTTTGGATCGTGCACAACCCGGCGCGCGCCGCCTTCGTCTCGGCCGACGGCTACGTCGTCTTGTGGGAGTTCCACAACGGCGCGCATCTGTCGGCGCATCTGCCGCTGGTCCGCGAGCTGCGCCAAGGGGCCGGCCACTTCTATATGCTGGCGGGCGACGCCGAAGAACGCCTAGCCGGCAAGTTCGCCGATCAGGTCGTCGACGTGCTCGGCCAGCATGGCGGCGACAACCGCCGGCTCGCGATCGACCGCATGGAGACCGCCGGCATCGTATCGCTGCAGCAGCGCGGCATCGAGATCACCAGCGGCCAGCAGGTCATGGAGCACGCCCGCCTGATCAAGAGCGCCGACGAGATCAACGCGATGCGCTGCGCCATGGCGAGCTGCGAGATCGCCGTCGAGGCGATGCGCCGCGAGATCCGTCCGGGCATCGCCGAGGTCGAACTGTGGGCGGTGCTGCACGCCGAGAACATCAAGCGCGGCGGCGAGTGGATCGAGACCCGGATTCTCTCGTCCGGGCCACGGACCAATCCGTGGATGCAGGAAGCCGGCCCGCGCCGCATTGCCGACGGCGACTTGGTCGCGCTCGATACCGACCTGATCGGCCCCTACGGCATGTGCGCCGACATCTCGCGTACCTGGTACTGCGGCGACGGCGCGCCCGATGACGAGCAACGCCGCCTGCACGGCATCGCTTATGAGCACATCACGGCCAACGAGGCGATCCTGAAGCCCGGCGTTAGCTTCCCCGAGCTCACCGATCTGGGCCATCGCCTGCCCGAGGAATTCCGCGCGCAGCGCTACGGCGTCAAGTACCACGGCGTCGGCCTGTGCGACGAGTTCCCGTGCATCTACTACCCGGAGGACGTCATCGCGGGCGCCTTCGACTACGTGCTCGAGCCCGGCATGGTGCTCTGCGTCGAGGCCTATATCGGCGCCGTCGGCGGCCGCAACGGCGTCAAGCTCGAGAACCAAGTGCTGATCACCGAGACGGGGTCCGAGAACCTGACCCGATGCCCGTTCGACGACCGCTTGCTGGGCTAAAGTATAATAGGATCGATTGGCATCGGTCGGACTATGCCAGCCCGCGCCCTTCTAACTGGGACAAGAGGGGGGCCGCCGACCGATCGGCCAGCTTTGATTCCATAAGCCGGCTTTGATTTCACAAGACTGGCAAGCGCGGCGATCGAGTGCAGATCATCTTTGACTCGCGTAAAGATGACCGGACAATGGTCTAGAAGGCCGCCGAAAAACTCCCGAAGACGCCCTTTTGAGCCGAAACTGTGGAAATTTGCAAAATCGGCGAATTTGTAAACCCGCGATTTTACTGGCAACGAAACACTACGGATTTCCATAGAGTCACGATTTCGAACCCTCGAAATAGTTCTTCGGCAGCCTGCTAGAGCCGATCCACAAACCTCAACGCCAGGGCGGTCAATGTCAGAGTGGGGTTGACGGCCGCAACATTGGGGAACACGGCGTTGGAGCATATATACAGGTTGTCGGAACCGTGAACGCGCAAGCCATCGTCGACAACACCATCGACATCCGAATTGCTCATACGACAGGTCGCGACAAGATGATCGGCACGCGGTGGAAATACTTTGGACTTCACATCCGTGCAACCGAGCGCCGTCAATACCTTCTCAAGCCGTTCGCGGTTGCGTTTGATGGAGTCCTGGGTCACCTGGTGCTTGTAATAATTGATTTTCGTCCGTGGCAGGCCGAACCGGGTTCACCATTGGTGGGCTGTACGCTGTTGCCGTCGGCGGCAAACTGTTCAACGAAACCCCGCAACTTAAACACCATTTTCCCGACAACGGCCTCCTCGATCTCGTCCAGCTTTTCGCCCGACCGCATGTTGCGTTCCAGGCGAATTTTCGGTCCTCCGTGACTTCTGATGAAGAAGAACTTCCCTTGGGGCTGTTCCGCCGGTGTGTCGAACTCGCGCGAACACAATGTCGGGAAACCGATTCCCTGTTGAACCCGCCTTGAATTCGACCCGAGAATTCCCGAGGCGGACACGAGTGGGTGGGTAACGAGGTGCTGGCCGACGTGGCCGCTGCCGTTACCCAAGCCGTTCGGTGCGTATGCGCGGTCCGCCGAAGCAAGCAGCAACTTGGGTGTCTCTATGGCGCCAAGGCAGAGAATGACGGCATCCGCTTCCACGAATTCGAACTCTCGTGTCGCCAAATCCAAATACTCGACACCCACAGCCTCACTTCTGTTTCGCATTAGAACCCGGCGGACCGCACTGTTGAGCCGAAGCTCGAACCTGCCCGGGTAATCACCATTCGTCAGGTCATCGATAGTACGGTCGGTCGTGTACCGACCACCGACCGGGCAGTATTTGCATGTGCCCGTTGTCAAACAGCTGTCACCGCTCCGGGCGATAGGTAGATTCGCGTGGCTATAATCGAGCCCATCAAGAGCATCGATGACGATCCCGTCCGCTTGAGTAAACGGCACGGCCTCGAAGGGATATCGATCGCTGCCTCGGGGCGGGTCATGATCATCCGAATTTCCCGCGACGCCGAGGAAATGCTCGGCCTGATCGTAATAACGCCGTAGCTCGTCATAACCGAATGGCCAATCCAACCCGGTCCTAGCCGCCGTTTTCAAAGCGAAGTCCTCCGGTTTGAAGCGGAGGCACCACCCACCCCAGTGAATCGTCGAGCCGCCCCGCCCGAACAGGCGAGATTCCTTGAGGTTCATTATCACCGGGCCGGACACATACTCTGAGTCAATGTCCTCGCCGTCTTGATAAGGGCGACGATCAGTCGCGACGAAGTCCAGCCACCGGCGGCGATCGCCCATTACGATGTCCGGACCGGCCTCAAGCATGAGAACCTCTCCGGCCTTGTCGGCTCCCAGCAACCTTTCGGCGATCGCGGCGCCGGCCACGCCCGAGCCGACGACGATGACCCGGTTCCATCTCATTCGTCCGCTCCCCTATACGGAAGATTTTGATGGTCGGAGAATTGACTGCTTATGTAACCGCTGTAGTTCTTGTACCCGAACCGCCGAAAGCCGCCGTGGACGACATGGTAGGTGATCAATTCGGAAAGTACGAACGTCTTGACGCGTCCCGCGCGCCCACGTTCGTCGGCTACGGAGCCATGCGTCAGTAATAGCCAAAAGGCATCCAAATCGTTATCCGTCTGGGCCGTCGCGCGACGCCATACCTCGGCAGCCTCTTCGTACTCGGTCAGGTAGCTCGGCACCTCCTCGGTTTTCAGGCCGAGATCGTCAATCAGATAGCCGCCATATTCGGAATGCCCCTCGAGATCCCAACTCACCACAATTTGGGCCGAAATCGCCTCAAGCGCTTTCAGGTCGTCCCGCCGCAGTTGGCCGGTACGCTGCGGTTGCCGCATCAGCGGCCGATTGTCCACGTGTTCGGCAAGCCAAGCGTCGAGGTCCGGCGATGCGAAAACGACACGAGGCCCGACAACCACGAAGGGCAGCGCCAATGACACCGTCAGATTATGGAACTCACGCCTCGTCAAACCGCCTTTGACCATTTCAATCGAGATCCTTTGGTTAATCCCTTAGTTCAACCTACGTTACAGGACGTTGACGGCTTGACGATCGTCCGAGAACGGGATTCCACCATAGTTGCGTCGGCACGGTTGAAACAGCTAAAAATTGTAATAGTTAAAGTTTTACACTGTTAGGTCGGCCAACGGATCGGCCAAGTGCTTGGCATTCCGGCAACCGAGGTGGGCCCGCGTGACATCAACAAATCCCGCAAAGCCTTGCAGGACCGGTTTCGTTGGGCCGAGGGGCGACACCTACAATCATGCGGCGCGCGGCCCGACGACGTCTTTTCGTCCCGCTGCGCGCCGCTGCCGGCGGTCGACCCGTGTCGCGCTCAGCGGCAGTGGCGCGCGACGTGGTCGGCGGCTGCCGGGGCGATCTTCTCCTGGACCAGGGCGGTGATGGCGCGGTCGGCGTCGGACCAGGCGCGCGGCGCTTCGATCATGCAGGGCTCGAGAATGCCGTACATCAGCCCGTCGTGGTAGAGCGGCGCGTGGATCAGCGCGCGGTGGCCGAAATGGGCGACCTCGTAAGGGCCGTTGACCAGCGCCGGGTCGGCGCTCAGCACGTCCTCGATATAGAGCGCCGCCGGGTCGCGTAGCGCCAAGGCGAACATCGGGTCGTCGTCGGGCAGTGACGGGCTTTCGACCGGCCAGCCCGCGTCATCGCGGGTCAGCGCATACGCCGGTTTGCGCTGCCAGGCGTGCGTCGCGCGGGCGCGCCGGCTATGCGGGTCGCGCAGGAACAGAACGCAGCGGTCACAATCGATTGCCGCGGCATACGCCGCCGGAAGCCGGTCGAGCAACACGTCGGGCGATGCGCCGCTGTCGAGCAGCGCCTGCAGGTCTTCGGTCATGTCGTCCCCTCCGCCCGGTGTCGGCCCGATCTGATCCTCGGTATAAAGGCTTTTGTCGAACAGCGGCCGAATTTCGGCTAAAGGAAGTGGCGGCCCACGGCGGGCGGGCGTTGAACGGCGGGTCATCCATGATACCAGCAATCCTGGCGATCGATCTGGGGTCGAGCACGGTCAAGGCGGCCGTGGTCGACCATTCCGGCGCGCTTCGCGGCACCGGCGCCGGCACGATCGAGTTGATCCTGGGCGGGGACGGCGCCGCCGAACAGTCGCCGGACCAGCTCTGGGCGGCGGTGATGGGCGCCTGTCGCCGGGCGATCGGCGCGTCCAGCGCCGGCGCCGCCGAGATCGTCGGCATCGCGTGTTCGAGCCAGTATTCCTCGGTCGTGCCGGTCGACGCGGCGGGCGAGGCCGCCGCCAACCTGATCCTGTGGCGCGACACGCGGGGCGCCAAGCATGCCCGCGCGCTGATCGAGGGCAACCCGGACGCGCGCGCGACCTGGACCGAAATTCACGGCCTGCCGCCGTCGGTCGAGGGCCGCGACACGCTGGCGCATATGCTCTACGTCAAGAATGAGGCGCCCGACGTCTACGCGCGGGTCGACGCCTTCCTCGAGCCGGTCGATTACCTCAATCTCAGGTTCTCGGGCGTCACCGCCGCGAACCAATGCAGCGTCTACAAGATGCTGCTGACCGACAACCGCCAATCGAATGCGCGCGACTATGACCCGACACTCATGGCGCTCGCCGGCATCGGCGCCGACAAGCTGCCGCCGCTCATCGACATCGACGCGGTGGTCGGCGGGCTGCGCGCCGACGTCGCCGACGAACTCGGCCTCGCGGCGGGCATCGCGGTGATGGGCGGCGTCAACGACAACCATGCGGTGGCGCTGGCGACCGGTGCGCTGGAGAAGCGCCGGGCCGGGCTCTCGATCGGCACGACGGCGAACATCTCGGCGCTGGTCGACGGCCTGAAGAGCGACCCGGTGAAACGCCTGGCGGCGATGCCGAGCTCGCTGCCGGGGCGCAACATGGTGATGGCCGAGAACGGCCTCGGCGGCAAGGTGCTGGAGCTGGTCCTGCGCCAGCTCTTCTTCCCCGATGCGGACGACGACTCGGGCGCGCCGTTCGACGCCGTCGAACTCGCGGCGGCGCAGGGTGCGCCCGGCTCGGGCGGCGTGCTGTTCCTGCCCTGGATCAACGGCGCCGGGTCGCCGGCGTCGAATGCACGCGCCAGGGCCGGCTTCCTCAACATCTCGCCGGCGACGACGCGCGACGACCTGCTGTCGGCGGTGCTCGAGGGCATCGCGTTCAACCTGCGCTGGCTCAACGAGGCGGTCGAGGAGTTCGTCGACGACCGCTTCGAGCGGGTCATGTTCCTGGGCGGCGGCGCGCAGTCCGACGCCTGGTCGCGCATCCTGGCCGATGTCCTCGACCGGCCGGTCCACCAGATGGCCGACGCGCGGTTCGCGCCGTGCAAGGGCCTGGCCTATCGCGCGCTGGTGCGGCTCGGCCATCTGGCTGAGGATGCGCGCGACGACTTCCTGCGCGTCAGGGCGGTATACGATCCGCGCAACGAACACCGCGCCCTCTACGATGCGGTCTACGGCCAATTCCTGGCGGCGTATGAGAACAACATTGCGATTTTCACGGCGTTGAATGGATGATGTCGTGAGGCAACCTGGGAGGCGACGATGTCGGACAAACTGAGGCCGGACGCCAGGCGGTCCTACCCCTATCGGGAACGCTACGGCGCGCTTCACGCGCTGCCCGAGGCGGCGATCGGGCGCGATGAAATCCTGCGTCAGGCCGCCGAGATGGCCGAGCGGGAGGACCGGGTGTGGTCGGACGGGCTGTGCTCGGGGACGATCTACGCCGGCGATCACGCGCATTACGCGTTCTTGAACGAGGTCTTCGCGCATTATTCCCACGTCAACGCGCTGCAGCGCGACATGTGCCCCAGCCAGTCGCGTTTCGAGGCCGAGATCATCGCCATGACGCTCGACATGCTGAACGGCGACGCGGTGGCGCGCGACACGCCCGGCCAGGAGGTCTGCGGCGTGGTCGGCAACGGCGGCACCGAGAGCATCATCTCGGCGCTGCTCGCCTACCGCGAGACGCACCGCGAGACGCGCGGCATCACGGCGCCCGAGATCATCATTCCGGTCACGGCGCACGCGGCGTTCGACAAGGGCGCGCACTACTTCGGCTTACGGGTGATCCACGCGCCGGTCGACCCGGCGACGACCCTGGTCGACGTCGATTTCGTCGCGGATCACATCAACCGCAACACCATCGCGCTGGTCGGCTCGGCGGGCAACTACCCCTACGGCACGATCGACCCGATCGCCGCGCTGTCCGACCTGGCGCTCGAGCACGGCATCGGCCTGCACGTCGACGGCTGCCTGGGCGGCTTCATCCTGCCGTGGGGCGAGCGGCTCGGCTACGACATCCCGGTGTTCGACTTCCGCCTGCCCGGCGTGACCTCGATCTCGGCCGACACGCACAAGTACGGCTATGCGCTGAAGGGCACCTCGGTCGTGCTCTACCGCGACAAGACGCTGCGCGCAGGCCAGTTCTTCTCACAGCCGGTCTGGCCGGGCGGCATGTACGCCTTCGCCCGGCATCGGCGGCAGCCGCTCGGGCGGGCTGCTCGCCGCCGCCTGGGCGGCGATGGTCAGCCTGGGCCAAGACGGCTATATGGCGCGCGCCAAGGCGATCTTCGAGACCGCCTTCGCCATGCAGGCCGTGGTCGCCGAAACGCCCGAGCTGCGCATCATGGGCGCGCCGACCTTCTGCTTCGCCTTCACCGCCGACGATTTCGACATCTACCACGTCAACGACGACATGAAGCGCCGCGGCTGGCGCTTCAACGGCCAGCAGTACCCGAGCGCGATCCACATGTGCGTCACCGGCCCGCAGACCCAGCCCGGCGTCGTCGAGCGCTTCCGCGACGACCTCGCGGCGGGCGTCGCCTACGCCAAGACGACGAACGAGCCGGTCGCGCGCTCGGGCTCGTTCTACGGCGGCGCCGGCGCGCAAGCGACGGCGGAGAACGTCGACATCGCCGATTTACGCCAAAAACTCGTCCGCGCGCTCGAGATGAACCTCGAGCAGCCCGAGGAGTTAGTATAGGTGACGGTCACCTTTGGTGACCTGCGCTCAGTCGCCGCGCTTGCTTCCGCCGAACGGTCGGCGGCCCGCGGTCGCGGGCTGGCGCTTCGCGCGGCCTAGAGAACTCGTCGCAGGACGTGGCGGCGGTTGGTCGTATAGGGCCGTACCTCGCCGGCCCACCGTCCGGCCTCGACCGCGGCGGCCCATTCCGGGCTGACCAGCACCTCGGGGCCCTCGATCTCGTAGATCGCCGAGAAACGTGGCTCCCCCTCGGCCGTGATCTGGCGTTCCTCGCTGCCGATGCTGAGCGTCAGCGGCGCCGTCTCGAGCCGGGTGATCGAAATCACGCCCGGCACCGCCAGCAGGCTCGGCACATGCTCTGTGTCATAGACCTCATGGAACAGCGCCTCCTTGTCGGGCGCGACGTCCATGCTGGCGTAGAACAGATACTTCCCGGTGATCGGCATGCGCTGCCTCCCTTCCGACGGGCGATCTTCTGGTAGCATAGCCTGGATCGGCAAAGGTAGGAGCGCGCGATGTACGGCAAGACGACCGCTGAGATCCTCGGCAGCGCGATGGAAATCCTGGTCTTCGAGCCCGCCGGTGAGGGGCCGTTTCCGGGCGTCGTCGTCGCCCAGCACCTGCCGATCGCCCACGCCGGTCTCGAGAAGGACCCGTTCACCATCGATGTCGGCGAACGCCTGGCTGGCGCGGGCTATGTCTGCGTCATCCCCTTCGTCTTCCACTGGTGGCCGCCCGACGCCGATATCGACGTCAAGCGCGCCGAATTCCGCGACGACTGGACGGTCGCCGACATGGCCGCGGCCTATGACCGGCTCGCCGGCATGCCCAACGTCGACGGCGGCCGCATCGGCATCGTCGGGCACTGCTGGGGCGGCCGCATCGCCTGGCTAGTGGCCTGCCACAACGCCCGCTACAAGGCCGCCGCCGTGTTCTACGGCGGGCGCATCAAGGTGGCCATGGGGCCGGACGCGGTGCCGCCGATCGAGCTCGCCGACCGCATCCCGTGCCGGGTGCTCGGCATCTTCGGCAACGACGACGAGAACCCGTCGCCGGCCGACGTCGACGACCTCGACGCCGCGCTCGCCGCGGCGGGCGTCGCGCACGACTTCCACCGCTACGACGGCGCCGGCCACGGCTTCCAGGACTTCGGCGACGAAACCCGCTACCGCGAGGCGGCCACCGCCGACGCCTGGGACAAGCTGCTGGCGTTCTTCGGTGCTGAGCTGACGTAAGGGCTGCCGCGCGGTCAGCCGTAGGACGTCGTGTCGCCGTCGCCGCGCATGGTGGTCAGGCTTAGCGCGCGGATTGGTCAGTGGGTTGGGTTTTCGGCCGCCAAATCGGTCCGATAGGGAGCGAAACCCAACCTACCGAGCCAGTTCACGACGGGAAGTGCGGTGCGAATGCCCTTCGTGCTACCATCATCGGCAACTGGGCGGGGGGCGAGCCATCTGGCCAATCTCGCTTGGGTCAAATTGGCAATTGTAGTTTGACACAAGAGACTCGGAAGTAGTCAATATTTTTTCTTATTTCATATTGTATCGATCCACAAGAACGAAGGAAAACCGATGGTTTCTACATCTACGGCAACACAAGAAAGGTTTCCAAAAGAAGTTACTGAAGATGAAATTAGGCAACTATCGAAACTGCGCGAAAAGGCGGGGGCCATATCGACCAAGTTTACAATGGAAGGGGAATATTGGGTTCTGACTACGGAGTGGGCAGTGTTAGGAGATGACGCATAAACTCGGACGTCTTTGGCCCGCTCTGTCCACGTCCTTTGCCGATGGGGACGGGGTTCCGCTCTGGCCGCGCGCCACCGTTTGTCGTGGCTTCGGGCTAGAATCGCCACTTGTCGTGGTAGCAGCCGTGGGGGAGGCGCAGGACATTTGCTAAACGACGATCGCCCGCAAGTCGAAGGACAGGGGAATGCAGCGACCGAGACACCGGAGCTGCGAGAGATTCCTGTGGAAGAGCTTGGCGAGATTCTCGCCGATCATAAGAAGTGGCTGGAATCAGAAAAGCAACAAGGTAAAAGGGCTGACCTATCATACGCCAACCTCCGGGGGGCCTACCTCATAGGCGCCAACCTCCAGAGGGCTGACCTCAAAGGCGCCAATCTCGAGAGGACCGATCTCCGCGTAGCCAACCTCCAGAGGGCCGACCTCCGCGAAGCACCCTCCGGGGCGCCGTCCTCAACATCGCAGATCTCCGCCTAGCCAACCTCCAGAGGGCCGACCTCCAAGGGGCCGAGCTCGTAGGCAGCAAACTCCAGGGGGCAGACCTTGAGCGCGCCGACCTTCGGCGCGCCGACCTGCGTAGTGCGGACATGGAGGTTCCCCAGCCCAACAACAACCAGCCGACCAGCGGTGAAAAAGCGGGTTTTGAGAGTACTGGAGCTGCAGCTTCTCAGCTAACAAACCTCAAGCTCGCCGATTTTCGCGATGCCGACCTCAGTGACGCCAAGCTCTCGACTGTTAGCGGACTGCAATCGGGCAAGCATGGAGGAAGCGACGTTTCGAACGCCAAGCTGCCCGAGGACATCGCGAAGTTCGAAGGCCTGGACCACGTCACGGAAATCTCCAAGCATTCGCGCAACATCTTCCTCGCGGTGGTCGGCGGCTGCGTATTCTCGTGGCTGACCATCGCGACGACCACCGACGTGGCGCTGCTGACGAACTCCGGTTCCTCACCGCTGCCGATCATCCAGACAAAGGTGCCGATCGCCGGATTCTACTGGGCCGCGCCGGCGATCCTGCTGGCGCTGTATTGTTACCTGCACCTCTATCTACAGCGGCTGTGGGAGGGCATGGCGAACCTGCCGGCGATCTTCCTGGACGGACGCAAGCTCGACGAATGCGCCTATCCGTGGCTGCTGTCGGGCATCGTGCGCAAGCACGTACCGCTCCTCAAGGATAAGCCACAGGCACGATTGGGGCTCCAGGTCTTCGTTTCCCTCGTTGCCGCGTGGATGTTCGTGCCCGGAACGCTTGGTCTATTCTGGCTCCGCTACCTCCCCCGGCACGACTGGCCGTGGACGCTGTGGCTGGTGGCGATTTTCGTCTTCGCCGTCGCCTTCGGAACCGCCTCCTATCGGCTCGCCACAACCACGCTCCGCGGCGAACCAACGACCAAGCCTGACGCGGAGAGCGAAAACAAGGCAGCCTCCTCGAAATGGAAACGCGCGTTGCGCGCAATACAGGGTTATCGTCCGGACGGCTACACGACGACCGCCGCCACACTTAGCCTTTTGATTTCATTGGGTGCCATAGAGGGTCGACCCGGCGAGTGGACCAAGGACGTTCGGCATTGGGTCTACACTCTTGCCGAAATCGCAGATTACTATCCGGCCCTCGAATTGGTCGGCGAAGACGTTTCGTTCAAACCGGAGGACTGGAGCGAACTCGGCAAAGAGGCAGATGAGTTGAGCCCGGCCGACCTCGCCGAGGTGAAGGGCGCGCAGCTTGCGGATAGGGATCTTAAATACGCAACAGCCGTCGGCGCCTTCTTTTTGAAGGCTAACCTCCCGGAGGCCGACCTCAGGGGCACCAACCTCCAGGGGGCCAACCTCCAGGGGGCCGACCTCAGGGACGCCAACCTCCAGGGGGCCTACCTCAAGGGCGCCAACCTCAAGGGCGCCAACCTCAAGGGGTCCTACCTCTTCGGCGCCAACCTCCAGAAGGCCGACCTCCCGGGGGCCAACCTCCAGGGGGCCGACCTCAGGGTCGCCAACCTCAAGGGGTCCTACCTCATCAGCGCCAACCTCCAGGGGGCCATACTCTTCAGCGCCAACCTCCAGGAGGCCACCCTCGTCAGCGCCAACCTCCAGAAGGCCGACCTCAAGCACGCCAACCTCCAGGGGGCCGACCTCAGGTTCGCCAGCCTCCAGAAGGCCGACCTCCAGGGGGCCAACCTCCAGGAGTCCTACCTCTTCGGCGCCAACCTCCAGGAGGCCGACCTCAGGGTCGCCAACCTCCGGGGGGCCGATTTTGGCGACCCTGAGGTCAGTCCTGTAACCAATCTCGCCGGCGCGGACCTGAGATTCGCAATGGGTCTTACCCAGGAACAACTCGATCCGGCCTGCGGGGACGATAAGACCGAGTTGCCCGAAGCCCTGACGATCAAGCTGTGCCAAGGGCTCGATCTCAGTGGACTCGACCTCCGCGATTTCAAAGGGCTGACCCAGGCGCAGCTCGACGAATCATGCGGCGACGACAAGACGGAGTTGCCCAAAGGCCTGACGATCAAGCCCTGCACCGACGAAGAATCATCGACGGACTAGCTTGCCTGGCGTTTTTGGCACGTAATCTCGAGCGACCACCGCGGTAATTCAATTCGCGCAGTCACCCATAAGGCGTCGCGTCGCCGTCGCCGCGCAGGGTCGTTAGGCTCAGCACGCGGTCCTTGATGCGCGCCTGCCATTCGCGGCCGTCGGCGTCCTGCCACCACACTTGCGCGTTGCTGTCGGCGGCGAACTCGTAGGGCGCGGTGCCCGGGTTGCGCGACGGGTGCCATTCGCGCGCCAGAGCGGGATAGAGCGCCTTGAGCTGGTTGGTCGTGTCGATGCGGCCGGGGATCTCGCGCGGGCCCGCGACCGCCGCGCCGTCCTCGGTCCAGGATGCCATGCGGCCCCAGTAGAAGCCGGCGTAGTCCGCAAGTTCGGGCAGCTGCGGATAGGGGTCTTCGTAGCACCACGCGACGTTGTCGGCCGTGCGGTCGGCGACCGTCAGCGTCCAGTAGCTGGCGACGCCCTTGTAGGGGCAGAAGCTGTGGTGGTCGGTGCGCGTGAACAGCGCGGCGGCCAAGTCGTCGAACGGCAGGTAGTAGACCGGCGCGTGGCCGAGCTCGAACATGACCCGCGCCCGGTCGCTCTCGGCCACCGTCTCGCCGTTGAAGCCGACGGCGACGCGCGCCGGTATCAAGTCGAAGTCGACGACGTAGTGCGGGTTGCCCGCCCAGCCGGGCGACTCGGCCGGTTGTTCCATGGTGCTGTCTCCGATGGGTCTTGTTGGTGGCTAGTTTAGAGTTGGTGCGGTCAACTTCGCTACGCAAAGATGACCTGCGCTCAATCGCCGCGCATGCCGGTCTTTATCCCACAAGGATTGGCCGAACGGTCGGCGGCCCGCGGTCGCGGGCTGGCATGATCCGACCGATCAAAATTGATCGAATCATGCGATGGCGCATACCATTGGCGCATCGTGCGACAACGGCTAACCTGTCGTGGCACACATGGGGAGGATCGTCATGAAGGCCGCCGTTTTGCGCGAGGTGAACGCGCCGCTCTCGATCGAAGAGGTCCAGGTCGACAACCCGACATCCCACGAGGTGCTGGTCAGGACCGCCGCCTGCGGCGTCTGCCGTAGCGACCTGCACTACATCACCGGCCATTACGCGGCGCCCAAGCCGACCATCCTGGGCCATGAGGCGGCCGGCGTCGTCGAGAAGGTCGGCGCCGAGGTGCGCTACGTCAAGCCGGGCGACCACGTCATCACCTGCCTCTCGGTGTTCTGCGGCCACTGCGAGTACTGCACCACGGGGCGGCCGTTCAGCTGCCAGAACCCCGAGGTTGCGCGCGACGACGACGAGGCGCCGCGCCTCGCCCAGAACGGCGGCGTCATGCACCAGTTCTACTCGCTCTCCTCCTTCGCCGAATACATGCTGATCCACGAGCACGCCCTGGTGAAGATCCGCGACGACATGCCGCTCGACCGCGCCGCGCTGATCGGCTGCGGCGTGACCACCGGCTTCGGCGCGGTGATCAACACCGCCAAGGTCGAGGTCGGCTCGACGGTCGCGGTGATCGGCTGCGGCGGCGTCGGGCTTTCGGCGATCAACGGCGCCGCGATCGCCGGCGCCGGGCGCATCATCGCGGTCGACGTCAAGGGCTCGAAGCTCAATCTCGCCAAACATTTCGGCGCGACCGACGTGGTCGACGCGAGCCAGACCGACCCGGTCGAAGCGGTGCGCGAGATGACCGGCGGCGGCGTCGAGTATTCTTTCGAGGCGCTCGGCTTCAAGGAGACCTCCGAGCAGGCCTTCGGCATGCTGCGGGCCTCGGGCACGGCGACGATCATCGGCATGGTGCCCGAAGGCGTCATGCTCGAAATCCCGGCCGATGCGCTGCTCGACGACAAGACGCTCAGGGGCTCGAACATGGGCTCGAACCACTTCCGCGTCGACATGCCGCGCTTCGTCGAGTTCTACCTCGCGGGCAAGCTCAAGCTCGACGACATGATCTCCCGGCGCATTCCGATCGAAGGCATCAACGAGGCGTTCGACGAGATGAAGGCCGGCGCCGTCGCACGCAGCGTGATTGTGTTTGATTAGTTTTGGTGCAATCGGCTTTTTTGTGCGGTCAGCTTTGCTGACCTGCGCTCAATCGCCGCGCATGCTTCCGCCGAACGGTCGGCGGCCCGCAGTCGCGGGCTGTGAAGACGAGATCGAGCCGCGCCCTACCCCTCGGCGACGCCCCAGATCTCGACCGTGGTCTCGGGGGTGTGCATGTGTGGCTGGGGCACCAGGGTCAGCGGCGGCAGCGCGCCGCCGACGCAGTCGGCGAGTGTCGCGCAGAACGCCTCGGTTTCGGCCTGTCTGCCGGTCGAGGTGAAATAGCAGACCATCAGCTTGAGATCGGCGGGCCGGCGGCCGAAGGGGCGCAGCAGGTCCTCGATATAGCTCATGGTGAAACGCGTCTGCGGCAACAGCTCGCCGTCGAGCACGCGCCGTCCTGAATTGTTGCCCGGCTCCGACGGCACCTGACCGCCCAGCCAGATGGTGTCGCGCAGGCCGACCGCCTGACGGTAGGGCAGCGGGATCGGCCAGTCCCAGACGCGTTTCGGCCAGTGGTCCTCGCGCGGGATGTATTTGTCGAAGCCGTTCCGGCTCTCGCGCATGGCGAGCACCTCGATCTTGGTGACCAGGCCGTCGGGCGAAAGCCGGTGGCATGGCACCACGGTGGCCGGCGGGCCGGGCTCGCGGAAGTGGCTGGCGCGCGCCTTGGCCATGTCGGCCCATTGCGCGCGCGTCGTGCCGAAGTAATAGCCCTCCATCTTGACGCTGTCTTGGAACGAGGCGCCGAGTTCGGCAAGCGTCGCCGCGTGGATTGCCATGATGGCGTGGCTCTGGGCGACGCCGTCGCCGGCGTGCTGCACCGCGCCGGCCGCGTCGAGCGCCGTGCGGTTGGCGAGGGCGATGAACTCGCCGGCGCGCAGGCCGCCGGTCACCGCCCGGCCGCCGAACGCATCTTGCACATGGGCGGGTACCGGCCGCATCGCGACGCGCACGTCGTCGAAGCCGCGCCAGCCCCGCTGGGCGATCGCCTGGAGCTGGATGCGCTGGCCGGTAAACGGCTGCAGCGGCACCGGCAGCGTGCTGATCGCCGGCATCGGCTCGTCCGGGAAGGCGCGCGCCAGGGCGGCGATGATGGCCCAGTCGTCGGCGTCCTCGGCCGCCGTGTAGAACGCCTTGAGCCGGACCACGTCGGCCAGGGTGCAGGCTTCGAGCACGAGCGCCGACGCCAGGTTGTCGAGCGCGCCGGCGATCTGCGCGTCGAGGTCGCCCGCGTGGCGAATGGCGCCGGTGCCGTCGAGGTCGCCGGCGCCGCCGACGAAGCTCAAGCGCCCGGCGCTCGCCGCGGTGTGGTGACTATGGGCGATCGGCAGCGCCCAGCTTCCCGTCGTCGTCATGGCGGCGTTCTCCTGCTTGGTTTAATCCAGCGTCGTCCAGCGCACGGCAATGTATTGGCAGTGCATTGAGTTGACAACGCCCGCGGCGCGGCTTAAATCCCCCGCACCGCTTATAAAATCTCCGACGTTCGAACCACGCGCGCGCCGCCGGCGCGCCGTTCTTTGGAAGTGCCGCCCGTGCTGATTCGCAACATCGCCATCATCGCCCATGTCGACCATGGCAAGACCACGCTGGTCGACGCGCTGTTGCGTCAGAGCGGCCTGTTCCGCGATAACCAGGACGTCGGCGAGCGGGTCATGGACTGGAACGAGCTGGAGCGCGAGCGCGGCATCACGATCCTCGCCAAATGCGCCTCGGTCGAGTGGCGCGGCACGCGCATCAACATCGTCGACACGCCGGGCCACGCCGACTTCGGCGGCGAGGTCGAGCGCATCCTCGGCATGGTCGACGGCGTGTTGCTGCTGGTCGACGCCTCGGAAGGGCCGATGCCGCAGACCAAGTTCGTCACCGCCAAGGCGCTCAAGCTGGGCTTACGCCCGATCGTCGTGGTCAACAAGGTCGATAAGCCCGACGCGCGGCCCGACGCGGTGCACTCAGAGGTCTTCGACCTGTTCGCGATGCTCGACGCGAGCGACGAGCAGCTCGACTTCCCGGTCCTGTTCGCCTCGGCCAAGCATGGCTGGGCGAGCGAGGACTCCAGCGTGCGCGATGGCGACATGGCCGCGCTGTTCGACCGCGTCGTCGAAAGCGTGCCGGCGCCGACCGTCGAGGACGGGCCGTTACGCATGCTGGTCACGACGCTCGAATACGACGCCTATGTCGGCCGCGTGCTGACCGGTCGCATCCTGTCGGGCACGGTGGCCCAGAACATGACGGTCAAGGCGCTGAGCCGCGCCGGTGCGACCGTCGAGCGAACGCGCATCACCAAGCTTCTGGCCTTCCGTGGCCTCTCCCGCATGCCGATCGAGCAAGCGCACGCTGGCGACATCGTCGCGATCGCCGGCTTCGGCTCGGCGACCGTCGCCGACACGTTGTGCGAGGTGGCCGTCGAAGACGCCTTGCCGGCCGAGCCGGTCGACCCGCCGACACTCGCGATGAACTTCGCGGTCAACGATTCGCCGCTCGCCGGCAAGTCGGGCACCAAGGTCACGTCGCGGCTGATCCGCGCGCGACTGTTCGCCGAGGCCGAGGGCAACGTCGCCATCCACGTCCGCGAGACCGCCGGGGGTGACGCCTTCGAGGTCGCCGGTCGCGGCGAACTGCAACTCGGCGTGTTGATCGAGACGATGCGGCGCGAGGGCTTCGAGCTGTCGATCAGCCGGCCCCGGGTGCTGACCCGCGAGGACCCGGAAACGGGTGTCACGCTCGAGCCCTACGAGGACGTCGTCATCGACGTCGACGAGGAATTCATGGGCACGGTCGTCGAATCGCTCGCCAAGCGCAAGGGCCGCCTCGAGGAGACGCGGAGCTCGGGCGGCGGCAAGCTGCGGCTCGGCTTCGTCGCGCCGTCGCGCGGCCTGATCGGCTATCACGGCGACTTCCTGACCGAGACCCGCGGCACCGGCGTGATGAACCGCGTGTTCCGCGCGTGGGGCCCGTCGGCCGGCACGATCGCCGGACGGCGCAACGGCGTGCTGATCTCGAACGCCGCCGGCAAATCGGTCGCCTACGCGCTGATGAACCTGGAAGAGCGCGGCGCAATGCTGATCGGTTCGGGCGTCGCGATCTACGCCGGCATGATCATCGGCGAGAACAACCGCTCGGGCGACCTCGAGGTCAACCCGATGAAGGCCAAGCAGCTGACCAACATCCGCGCCTCGGGCACCGACGAGGCGGTGCGCCTGACGCCCTACCGCCGCCAGTCGCTCGAACAGGCGATCGCCTACATCCAGGACGACGAGCTGGTCGAGGTGACACCCGCCGTGATCCGCCTGCGCAAGCGTCTACTCGACCCCAACGCCCGCAAGAAGGCCGCCCGCGCGGCGGCCTGAGCCGCCGCTCACCTCAGTGATGGCCGCTAAACGAGGCGCATCGGGTCGCATCACCAAAATCTCCTATAATGGGATCGGACACTATTAATATCGTTTGTTTATAAACAGATAGCTTCCCCATAATGGAGTCTGACCCCATTATGGGGAAGGCCGGTCGAACTCAAGGATCGGAATTTGCGCCGGGTTCGATCGCGGCGATCGGCTCGGGGGTCAGCTTGGACGCGCGTTCGAGCAGGATGAAGCCGACGCCGAGGAGGACCACCGCGCCGCCGCCGGCGATCTGCAGCGTCAGGCTCTCGCCAAGCAGGGCGATGCCGCCGGCGACCGAGAAGACCGGCATCAGCAGCAGGAACGGCGCGACGCGGTTGACCGGGTGGCGGCCGATCAGCGTGTACCACAGGCCGTAGCCGAGCGCGGTCATGACCAGGCCGAGATAGACCACCGTGCCCCACACCACCCAGTCGGCCGAGGCGATATGGGCGATGTGGTCGCTTTCGAAAATCAGCGACATGACAAACAGCTGTGGCGCGGCGAACACCGACACCCAAGCGATCAGGGTGAAGCCGCCGACGCCGACGATCCGGCGCACCATGATCTGACCGAGCGCCCAGGTCATCGAGCCGGCGATGACCAGCGCGACGGCGGTCGAGGCACCGGTCAGGCGCGGCTCGCCGACGATCACCGCGACGCCGGCGAAGGCGATCGCGATGCCCAGCCATTTCCGCGCGCCCGGCTTTTCCTTGAGCAGCACGACACCGAGGAGCACCAGGAAAGGGACTTCGAGCTGGATCACCAGGACCGCCGTCGAGGCGTCCATCCCAACCAGGCCGCTGAAAGTCAGGCTGTACTGAATCGCCGCCGATACCAGGGCGACCGCGAAGATCTGCCCCATGTGACGCCACGGCGGCCTGACGAACCAGACCAGCGCCAGCGCCGTCAGGGTGAACCGTATGGCCATCAGCAGAATCGGCGGAAAATGGCCGATCGCCGCCTTGGCGAACACCACGCCCATGCCCCACAGAAGGGCGACGGCGATGCCCATCGCCATGTCCTGACCGCGCAACGCCACCGATCGAACCCCTGAAATTGCCGTCGCCGCGCCGCACCGGCGCCAAGCGCCCGCCACGCTACCCGGAATGGCCGCGCGCCGCCAACGATGTTTGGTGAGCCGGCGCGTTTGACGGCAATCGATGGCCGCCGAGCTTGGCCGTTCCATATGACGCCGAGCCGGGGTACGCTCGGACCAAAGCGCGCGACCGGGACGGGGAGGTTCGGACACCATGAGCGCCAGCTGGCAGGTCGGCGTCGATATCGGCGGCACTTTCACCGACATCGTCGCGGTCGATGCGGCGGGCGGCGCCCTGCGCGAGGCCAAGGTCAAGAGCGACGCCGGCGAACCCGAGGCGAGCCTCGACGCCGCGCTGGCCGCGGTCGGGCTCGACTGGGATGCGGTCGACGACCTGATGCACGGCACCACGCTGGCGACCAACGCGATCGTCCAGGACCGCCTGGCGCCGGTCGCCCTGATCGCCACCGAGGGCTTCGGCGACGTGCTCGCCATCGGGCGCCAGAACCGGCGCGAGCTCTACCGGCTCGATGTCCCGCCCAAGCTGCCGCCCCTGGTGCCCGAGGCGCTACGACTCGAGGTGCGCGAGCGGGTCGACGGCGACGGCGGTGTCAGCATCGCGCTCGGCGACGACGAGGCCGTCCGCGTCGCCGAGGCGCTCGCCGCGCTCGGCGTCGACGCCGTCGCGATCGCCCTGCTCAACGCCTATGCCAACCCGGTGCACGAGAAGGCGCTGGCGGCGCGGCTCGACGGCGCGGTGCGGCACGTCGCGCTGTCGCACCAGGTCAACCCGGAAGCGCGCGAGTTCGAGCGGACCAGTGCGACGGTGCTCAACGCGGCGCTGATGCCGGTGACCGGGGTCTACCTGGACAAGCTTCTCGAGCGCGCTGGCAACCGCACGCGGCTGCACCTGTTCCACTCGGCCGGCGGAATGGCCTCGTCCGAAGCGATGCGCGACCGGCCGCTGGCGCTTGCCCTTTCGGGACCGGCCGCCGGTGTCGCGGCGGCCGGCCGCGCGGCGCGCGAGCTGGCCATCGATCACGCCATCAGCTTCGACATGGGCGGCACGACCACCGACGTCTGCCTGATCGTCGGCGGTAAGGCGCAGATCTCGAGCGAACGCACGCTGGCCGGCCGGCCGATGCGCCAGCCGATGGTCGCGGTCGAGTCGATCGGCGCGGGCGGCGGCTCGATCGCGCGCGTCGACGGCAGCGCGATCCGCGTTGGACCCGAGAGCGCCGGCGCCGATCCCGGACCGGCGTCCTACGGCCAGGGTGGCTTGGACGCCACGGTGAGCGACGCCAACCTGCTGCTCGGCTATCTGGCCGACGACCGCGTCTTGGGCGGCACCGTGCGGCTCGACCGCGCGCTCGCCGAACGCGCGGTCGGCGCCATCGCGACGGCGTTCGGCGTCGGCGTCGACGAAGCGGCGCTCGGTATCTACCGTATCGCCAACGCCAACATGGCGCGCGCGCTCCGACGGGTGACCGTCGAGCAAGGCGTCGACGCGCGCCGCTGCGCGCTGGTTGCCTTCGGCGGCGCCGGACCGATGCACGCCATCGCGCTGGCCCGCGAATGCGGCATCGAACGCGTCGTCGTGCCGCGTTCGTCCTCGGTCTTTTCGGCGCTCGGCTGTCTGTCGGCCGATCTGAGCTATGCTCAGCAGCAGACCGTGCATATGGCGAGCGGCGGCTGGGACGCGGCCCGTCTGGCGGACTTGCGCGACCCGCTGGTCGAGCGTCTCACGGCGCCGCTGCTCGCCGCCGGCCACGACGCCGGCGCGCTGACCGTCGGCGACGTCGCCATGGTGCGCTACGCCGGCCAGAGCTATGCCGTCGAGGTGCCCTATGCGGCGCCCGCCGAGCCCGAACGCCTGGGTGCCGATTTTCGCGCTGCGCACCGCGTGCTCTACGGTTTCGACACCGAGGAGGCGTGGGAGCTCGAGGCGATCCGGGTCACCGTCGCGGCGCCGCCGCGCCAATCGCGCGACGACACACCGGCGCCGAGCGGCGGTACCGCGACGCCGCATGCCACCGCGCCGTGCCTGTTCGAGGACGGCGGCTGGGTCGAGACGCCGCGCTACGGCCGCGAGGCGCTCGGCATTGACCAACGCATCGCCGGCCCGGCGATCATTGAGGACGAATGGTCGACCGTCGTCGTCGATGCGTGCGCGACCGCCTGGGCCGACGCCCTGGGCCATCTGCACATCGACGTGGCGGGCGCGTCATGACGGCAACCGTCGATCCCTTCACCGTCGAGGTGATCCGCAACGCGCTGACCGCGATCGCCGAGGAGATGTCGGCCGTCGTCATGCGCTCGGCGCGCTCGCCGCTGCTGCGTGAGGCCGGCGATCTGTCCTCGGCGCTGACCGACGCCTCGGGCGAATTGATCGCCCAGGGCCGCGACATCCCGGTCCATCTCGGCGTCATGCCGGCGACGGTCAAGGCCTTCCTGGCGCGCGTCACGGCGGCGCGTCTCGCGCCCGGCGACGTTTGGCTGCTCAACCTGCCCGAGGTCGGCGGCAACCATCTGCCCGACGTCAAGGCGATCCGCCCGGTGTTCCGCGACGGCGCGCTCGAGGCGTTCGCCGTCAGTCTGGCGCACTGGGCCGACGTCGGCGGCGCCATCCCGGGCAGCTATGTGCCGGGCGCCACCGACGCCTGGCAGGAGGGCCTGCGCATTTCACCGCTCCGCGTCTTCACCGCCGATGGCCCCGACCAAGAGAAGCTCGATTTCGTGCTCGCCAACGTGCGCGGCGCCGACGAGCGCATGGGCGATATCCTGGCCCAGATGGCGGCGACGCGCACCGCCGAGCAGCGCCTCGGCGAGCTCTACGACCGCTTCGGCGCGGCGACGCTGCACGATGCCATCGAGGCGCTCAACGACCAGTCCGAGGCACAGACGCGCGCCGCGCTCGCCGCGCTGCCCGACGGCGTCTACCAGGGCGAGGACTGGCTCGACGACGACGGCTCGGGCGGACCGCGGGCCGCCATCCGCGTGCGCGTCACGCTCGGCGGCGGCGAGGCGACCTTCGATTTCTCGGACTCGAACGACGCCGTGCCCGGGCCGGTCAACACCACCAAATATGCGACCGCCGCGTCGGTCTACTACGCGGTCAAGGCGCTCGCCGCGCCCGATGTGCCGCCCAACGCCGGTTGCTACCGCCCGATCACGGTGATCACCCGGCCGGGCTCGATCCTCGAGGCGCCGGTCGACCGGCCCGTGGTCGGCGGCAACCACGAGACCGCGCAACGCGTCGTCGACGCCATCGTGCTAGCGCTCGAGCACGCGATCCCCGAACGGCTGACGGCGGGCGGGCCGACCACCTCGGGGCTCCTGCTGTTCAGCGGGCCGCACCCGCGCGACGGCCGATGGACGACGTTCTACGAGCCGCACGGCGGCGGCGAGGGCGCACGCGCCGACCGCGACGGCATGGACGTCGTGCGCATGCATATGTCGAACGTCATGAACACGCCGGCCGAGATCGTCGAGACCGAATACCCGCTGCGCGTCGAGCGCCAGGCGCTGCGCCGCGGCTCGGGTGGCGCCGGCCGCCATCGCGGTGGCGACGGCCTGGTGCGTGCCTACCGCGTCACCGGCGACGGCGTCGCGCTGACGACGATGGTCGAGCGCCGCGTAGTGCCGCCTTACGGTCTTCAAGGCGGCGAGCCCGCGGCGCCCTATCGGATCACGCTGGAGCGCGCGACCGGCGAGCGCGAGGATCTGCCGGGCAAGATACACATCAAGCTCGCCAAGGGCGACCTCGTCACCATCGAGACCTGCGGCGGCGGCGGCTACGGCGCCGCGGTGTAGGCAAAGGGGAGGGACCGCGACATGAAGCTCGAAGGCAGGAAGGCGATCGTCACCGGCGGCGCCAAGGGCATGGGCGCGGCGATCAGCCTGACGCTGGCGCGCGAGGGCGCCGATTTGCTGCTCACCGCGCGCGACACCGACGCGCTCGACGCCGTCGCGGCCGAAGCGCGGGCGTTGGGCCGCGCCGTCGAGGTCGTCGCCTGCGACGTCACCGACGAGGCCCAGGTCGCGGCGATGACCGATCGCGCGCGCGAGGCGTTCGGCGGGCGCATCGACATCCTGGTCAACGTCGCCGGCGTCACCGGGCCGATCGAGACGCCGGTCCAGGACATCGCCGTCGAGGATTTCGACCACGTCATCACGTCGAACGTCCGTGGCACCTTCCTGCCGATCAAGCACGTCATGCCGACGATGATCGCCCAGCGCTACGGCAAGATCGTCAACATCGGCGGTTCGTCGGGCCTGCGCGGCTACAAGTTCCGCACCGCGTACTCGTCGTCGAAATGGGCGATCCGTGGACTGACCCGCACCATCGCGCTCGAGGCCGGGCCGCACAACGTCAACGTCAACGTCGTCTGCCCGGGCATCGTCGAGACGCCGCGCATGCAGAAACTCGTCGTCGAGAAGGCGCGGGTGCGCGGCTGGACCGAGGACGCGGTCTACGCGGAATACGTCGAGGAGATGGCGCTCAAGCGCGTCACGACGCCCGAAGACATCGCCAACGCCGTCTTGTTCATGGCGAGCGACGACAGCCGGAACATGACCGGCAAGGAAATCGCCGTCGATGGCGGCTGGGACGTCTGAGCGAGAGAGAGGAGACGACGCCATGCTGCCGGCATTCGACCTGACTATTCCGACCAGCCTGGAGGCGGCGCTCGGCGCGCTCGGCGACGGCGCCGCGCCGCTCGCCGGCGGCACCAACCTGCTGGTCGACCTGCGTGGCGGAACGGACATACCGCCACGTCTGGTCGGTCTCGACCGGCTGGCCGGGCTGCGCCGCATCGACACCGCCGGCGGCCGCGTGGCGCTCGGCGCGCTGACCACGATTACCGATGTCCTGCGGCACCCCGAAATGCCGGTGCTCGGCCCGTCGATGGTGGCGAGCGCCCGCCTTTTCGGTGGTCAGATGGTGCGCAACACGGCGACCGTCGCCGGCAACGTCGCTTACGGCTCGCCGGCTGCCGACATGATGCCGCCGCTGCTCTCGCTCGACGCCGAGGTGACGCTGACTAGCGCACGGGGGTCGCGAAGCATGCCGCTCGACGGCCTGTTCACCGGCTTCAAGGAGAGCGTCCGCGAGTCCGACGAACTGATCACCAAGATCGCCTGGCCGACGCCGGCGGCCAACAGCGTCAACCTGTTCTACAAGCTGGGCCTGCGCAAGGGCGACGCGATCAGCATCGTCTGCCTGGCGGTGACGATCGTCGCCGCGGACGGCGCCTGTACCAGTGCCCGCATCGCGCTGGGCGCCGTCGCGCCGACCGTGATCCGCGCAAACGCGGCCGAGGATATGCTGGTCGGTCAGGGACTGACGCCCGCGCTGATCGATGCGGCCGCGAGGCGCGCGGCCGAGGAATGCAGCCCGATCGACGACATTCGCGCTTCCGCCGGCTACCGCCGTCACCTGGTTCATATGCTGACCCGCCGCCTGGTCGGCCAGGCGTGGAGCCGACTCAACGCAACGGGAGGTGCGTCATGACGACCGAACACAAGGTCGCGCTCGAGATCAACGGACGGCGCCGCGAGGTCGGTGTGCCGCCCCAGGCGACCCTCTTGGAGACGCTGCGCAATCTCGGCCATGTCGAGGTCAAGAGCGGCTGCGAGAAGGGCGATTGCGGCGCCTGCGCGGTGCTGCTCGACGGCATCGCCGTCGACGCCTGCCTGACGCTCACCTGGATGTCCGAGGGCCGCGCCATCACCACGGTGAGCGGACTGGGCGACCGCGACGCGCCGCACGCGCTGCACGACGCCTTCATCCGCAGCGGCGCGGTGCAGTGCGGCTACTGCACACCGGGGCTGATCATCGCGGCGCAGTCGCTGCTCGCCGAGACGCTCGAGCCGAGCGACGACGACATCCGCGTCGCCCTGAGCGGCAACCTGTGCCGCTGCACCGGCTACACCAAGGTGTTCGACGCGGTGCGTGACGCCGCGGCCATGCTGCGCGGCGCGGCGGTGGCGCCATGACCGACACGACCGATGCCCTGGGCGGCGCCAACATCCAGTTCCGCCAGGTCGGCCGGCCGCTGGTGCGCACCGACGCGCCGGGCAAGACCTTCGGCGCGACGCCCTATGCCGGCGACTACGTCATGCCCAACATGCTGCACGCCCAGGTGCTGCGCAGCACGTTGGCGAGCGCGCGCCTCAAGCGGCTCGACGCGGATAAGGCGCGGGCGCTCGACGGCGTCGTCGCCGTCGTCACCGGCGTCGACCTGCCCGACCGGCTGCTGCCGACCGACATACCCGGCCAGACCGGACAGGCGCGGCTCGCCACCGACAGCCAGATACTGGTGCACGAACGAGTGCGCTACCACGGCGAGCCGCTCGCGCTGGTCGCCGCCGAGACGCCGGCGCGCGCCGCCGAGGCCTGCGCGCTGATCGATTTCGAGCTCGAACCGCTGCCCGGCGTGTTCGACCCGGCCGACGCGCTGGCGCCGGGCGCGCCGATCGTGCAAGGCGTCGACAACCGGGTGGCCAGCTACAAGATCCGCAAGGGCGACGTCGAAGCGGGCTTCGCGGCGGCCGATCTCGTCGTCGAGAACAGCTTCCGTACCCAGTTCATCGAGCACGCCTTCCTCGAGCCTGAGGTCGGCCTCGCCTGGGTCGACGAGAACGAGGTCATCAACATCCGCATGTCGACCCAGGTGATCGAGCACTTCCGCTTCGTTGCCGACGCCATCGGCGTGCCGCACAACAAGGTGCGCATCCGCGGCGCGCTGATCGGCGGCGGCTTCGGCGGCAAGGAAGACGTCACCATCGAGGTCTACCTCGCGCTCTTGGCCAAGGCGACGCGGCGCCCGGTCCGGCTCTGTTATACGCGCGAGGATTCGTTCTTCGGCCACGGCAAGCGCCATCCCTTCGTGCTGAATTACAAGACCGGCGTGACCAAGGACGGCAAGATCACCGCGCTCGAGATCGACATGACGGCGGACGCCGGCGCCTATGTCTATCTCAGCCCCTACGTGCTGCTCTACGCCGCGGTGGCCTGCCCGGGGCCCTACCGCGTCGACAACCTCAAGCTCGACGCCGTCGCGGTGGCAACCAACAACATGTACACCAGCGCCTTCCGGGGCTTCGGCGCGGCGCAGGCCTGCATCGCCTACGAGCAGCAGATGGACGAGATCGCCGAGGCGCTCGGCATCGACCGCTTGGAACTGCGCCGGCGCAACTTCCTCGAGACCGGCGACAAGATCTCGACCGGCGTCGCGATCGAGAGCGCGGTCTGGACGGCGCGTTGCATGGACGCCGCCTGGGCCGCGCTCGGCGACAAGACGCCCGACGACGGCCCGCTCAAGACCGGCCGGGGCGTCGCCTGCTACCAGCAATCATACGGCCGCATCACCTGGCTGCACGACACCTCGGAAGCCTGGGTCGGCGTCGAGGTCGACGGCACCGTGGTGGTGCGTTCCGGCGTCACCGACATCGGCGCCGGCCAGACCTCGGCGCTGTGCCAGATCGCCGCCGAGGTGTTCGGCGTCGGCCTCGACGACGTGACCATCTACAACTCGGATTCGGCGGTCACCCCGCTGGCCGGCACGACGACGGCGACGCGCGCGCTTTATATGACCGGCAACGCCGTGCGCAACGCCGCCGAGACGGTGCGCGCGCGGCTGGTGGCACGCGCGGCCGAGGCGCTCGGCGTCACGCCCGAGGAGGTCGATCTGGCCGACAAGCGCGCCTTCGTGATCGACGATCCGGCGCGTGCGATGCCGTTCAACGAATTGATCGCGCTGTGCGCTTCCGAAGGCATCACGCGCTCGGAGCTCACCATGTTCCGCGCGCCGTTTACCGACAAGATCGACCCCGAGACCGGCCAGGGCCGCGTCCATCCCGACTACACCTTCGGCTGCCACGCCATCGAGGTGGCGGTCGACACCGAGACCGGCGAGATCACCGTGCTCAAGAGCGTCGGCGCGCACGACGTCGGCCAATGCATCAACCCGCAGGCCGTCGAGGGCCAGATCGAGGGCGGTGCCGCGCAGGGCCAGGGTTATGCGCTGAGCGAATCGCTGATCTACCGAGATGGCATGCTGGTCACGCCGTCGTTCAGCGAATACCTGATCCCGACCGCGATGGACGTGCCCGAGGTCACCTGCGTGATCTTCGAATCGCGCTCCGGCGTCGGTCCGTTCGGCGCCAAGGGTATCGGCGAGCCGGCGCTGACGCCGGTCGCGCCGGCCATCGCCAATGCGGTCGCCGACGCCATCGGGACGCGCATCCACGACCTGCCGATCACGCCCGAGAAGGTCGTCGATACGCTCCGCGCGGTCGAAGGGGATACGTAGCGCGCCTTCGGAAACGTGCTTGTATTGTCGGGGCGGCATCGCCGATGATGAACCGAACAATGCTTTGGGGAGGAGGCAGCGATGGCGGATGCGACGGAAAAGGCGGAAAGCGCCACCGAAAAGGCCCGCAAGGGCAAGAAGATTTCCAATAAGGTCTATGACAAGGAGCTGGCCCGCCTGCAAATCGAGCTGGTCAAACTTCAGGAGTGGATCAAGCACGAAGGCCTCAAGGTCGTCGCCCTGTTCGAGGGCCGCGACGCCGCCGGCAAGGGCGGCACGATCAAGCGCATCACCGAGAGCCTGAACCCGCGCACCTGCCGCGTCGTCGCGCTCGGCACGCCGACCGAGCGCGAGAAGACGCAGTGGTACTTCCAGCGCTATGTGCCCAATCTGCCGGCCGCCGGCGAGATGGTGCTGTTCGACCGCAGTTGGTACAACCGCGCCGGCGTCGAGCGCGTCATGGGTTTTTGCACCGACGAGGAATACGCCGAGTTCATGCGCTCATGCCCCGAGTTCGAGCGCATGCTGGTGCGCTCGGGCATCCTGTTGATCAAGTACTGGTTCTCGGTCTCGGACGAGGAGCAGGAGCGGCGTTTCCAGGGCCGCATCACCGATCCGACCAAGCGCTGGAAGCTGAGCCCGATGGACCTCGAATCACGCCGCCTGTGGCTCGAATATTCGCGCGCCAAGGACGACATGTTCCGCCACTGCGACATCAAGCAGGCGCCGTGGTACGTCGTCGAGGCCGACGTCAAGAAACGCGCTCGGCTCAACTGTATCCGCCACTTCTTGAGCCTGATCCCCTACGAAGACCTGACGCCGCCGCCGGTCGAGCTGCCGCCGCGCCAGGAGCAGACCGGCTACATTCGGCCACCGATGTCGGACCAGACCTTCGTGCCCGACCATTACGACTGAGGCGTAGGCTCCTTGAACATTGTGCGGTCATCTTTGACTCGCGTAAAGCTGACCTGCGCTCAATCGCCGCGCATGCCAATCTTTATCCCACAAGGACTGGCCGAACGGTCGGCGGCCCGCCTCTTGTCCCAATAAGACTGGCGCGGGCTGGCGTAATCCAACCGATTCTGATCAATCGGATTACGCTTTAGGCGAGATCCCTTGGTCGCACGAAGCGGATCAACCGGCCGCCGCCTTCCTCGACCGCGTCCCAGCGCTCGACGTTCAGCTCGATGACCGCGAGCGCGGCGGTCGGGAACTTGCCGCGCAACCGGTTGAGACCGGCGACGTCGGAGCCGGGGCCCGACAGCCGCGCCGCGAGGTTCTCGATCCCTGGGCTGTGACCGACGAGCGCGAGCGAAGCCGCGCTATCGGGCGCGCGCCGCAGCACCGTCAGCAGACGGAACGGCGAGCCGTGAAACAGCTCGTCGGTATGTGTCGTCTCGATCTCGGCGTCGAGTGCATCGGCGACCAGCGCCCAGGTCTCGCGCGCGCGGCGCGCCGACGAGCAAACGACGATCTCGGGAATAAGTCCGTGCGCGCGCATGAAGGCGCCGATGCGCGGCGCGGCGGCGCGTCCGCGCGCCGCGAGCGGCCGGTCGAAATCATCGAGCGTCGGGTCGTCCCAGCTCGACTTGGCGTGGCGCAGCAGATAGAGGGTCTTCATCGCCGAGCGACGCGAAAGGCGCCTGGGCGTTGGTGCGGCGGGGTTATTCTGCTAGCATCGGACATTCCAATAATAACTATAAGCCGATTTGGTCGGGGCAGAACCTAGTGGATAGGCGACCCGAACCGTGGGAGGCGACATCATGATCGATCAGCCCAAGGACGTGGCGGGCGTCGAGGACGCTTCGAAGCTGGAGGCGGCGACGTTGGAGGCCGCCGCCGCGGTGATCGCGCCGACGCCGCGCAAGCGCCGGCGACGCCGTGCGCCGGCCGCCGAAACGGCGCCATGTGACGGACCGGCCGTCGTCGCGCCGATCGAGGATCTGGGCGACCCGACGCTCTATCTCAATCGCGAGCTGACCTGGCTGCAGTTCAACCAACGCGTCCTCAACGAGGCGGCGGACCCCCGCGTTCCGCTGCTCGAGCGGGTCAAGTTCCTCGCCATCACCAGCTCGAACATCGACGAGTTCTTCATGAAGCGCCTGGGCGGCCTCAAACAGCTGGTCGGCGCCGGCGTGCAGGAACTCACGGTCGACGGTCGCACCCCGCAACAGCAGATCGATGAATGCATCGAGGTAATCAGGCGGCTGCAGCACAGGAAGGGCGAGATATTTCGCGACCTGATCGGGCTGTTGGCCAAGCACGGCATCGTGCTGACGACCTATGACCGCTTGCCCGACGCGCAGCGCGAGGCGTTGCGCGAGCATTATTTCGAGAACATCTTCCCGCTGGTCACGCCGCTGGCGATGGACCCGGCGCATCCTTTCCCGTTCATCTCGAACCTCTCGCTCAACCTGCTCGTCACCTTGCAGCAGTCGGACGAGGCGACGCAGATCCTGGCGCGTGTCAAGGTGCCGGTCGGCGCCGGCGTGCCGCGTTTCATCGACGCGCGCACCGACGACACGCACTATCTCGTGCCGCTCGAGGACATCATGGCGCACAACCTGGACCTCCTGTTCCCCGGCATGGAGGTCGGCTCGTGCGAAACCTTCCGGGTGACGCGCAACGCCAACACCGAGCACGACGAGGAACAGGCCGACGACCTGCTCGTGCTGATTGAGGCCGAGCTGCGCGACCGCAAGTTCGCGCCGATCGTCCGGCTGCAGATCGACGCGACCATGGCGCCGCTGCACCGTGGCATGCTGGCCGCCGAGCTCGGGCTCGACGAGACCGACGACGTCTACGAACGCGACGTGTTGATCGGCATGCACGACCTGATGGAGATCGCCGGGCTCGATATTCCCGAGCTGCACGACGCGCCGCACCACTCGATCACCAACGACAAGCTGCAGGACGAACGCAATATCTTCCACATTATCCGCGATTCCGGGCCGGTCCTGCTGCATCACCCATACGAATCCTTCGCCACCTCGGTCGAGCGGTTCGTCCGCGAGGCGAGCACCGATCCCAAGGTGCTGGCGATCAAGATGTCGTTCTATCGGACCTCGGCCGACACGCGCATCATAGAATCGCTGATCGAGGCGGCGCGCAACGGCAAGCAGGTGGCGGTCGTCATCGAGCTCAAGGCGCGCTTCGACGAATCGGCGAACATCGGCTGGGCGTCGCGCATGGAAGAGGTCGGCATCCACGTCACCTATGGCGTGATCGGTGTCAAGACCCATGCCAAGGTCGCGCTGGTCGTGCGCAAGGACTACGACGGCCTGCGCCGCTACGCCCATATCGGCACCGGCAACTACCACGCCGGCACCGCCAGGCATTACGCCGACCTCGGGCTGCTGACCTGCGACAAGGACATCGCCAAGGACCTGACCGAGCTGTTCAACTACCTGACCACCGGCTGCAAGCCGTCACGCAAGTACCGCACCATTCTGGCCGGGCCGAAGGCGCTCAAGAGACCGCTCTTGGACAAGATCGAGCGCGAGACTGAGCGGCATACCGAAACGGAGCCCGGGCTCATCCGTTTCAAATGCAATGCGATCGAGGACGCCGACATCGCCCGGGCGCTTTACCGGGCGTCGCAGGCCGGCGTGACGGTCGAGCTGATCGTGCGCGACACCTGCCGCCTGCGCCCCGGTGTCGCCGGCCTGTCGGAGACCATCTCGGTGGTCAGCATCGTCGGACGGTTTCTCGAGCACGGCCGCATCTACTATTTCCGCAACGGCGGCGACGAGGAGTACTTCATCGGCTCGGCCGACCTGATGACGCGCAATCTGGTGAGCCGGGTCGAGGTCCTCGCGCCGGTCGAGGAGCCGGCGTTGCGCGAGGAGCTCGGGAACATCCTCGAGACCCAGCTCGCCGACCGGCGCGGCGCCTGGGATATGCAGCCCGACGGCAGCTACGTCCAACGCCGGCCGACCGACGATGACGCCGCGACGGACAGCCAGCAGATGCTGATCGAGCGCGCCGCGAAACGCGATTTCGAGGCCAACCGCCTGCGTAACCGCAAGCTCCGCAGCATCGCCCGGCGCACGATCCGCTAAAATTTTGTACGGTCACCTTTGACTCGCTTGGAGATGACCTGCGCTCAATCGCCGCGCATGCCAATCTTAATCCCACAAGGCCATTCTTAATCCCACAAGGCCATTCTTGATCCCACAAGGCCATTCTTGATCCCACAAGGCCATTCTTGATCCCACAAAGACTGGCCGAACGGTCGGCGGCCCGCCTCTCTCTTGTCCCAATAGGATTGGCGCGGGCTGGTAGATCGCGGCCAACTCCAAACGATAATTTCACTTGGACCGGTGTCAGACACCATTTATCTGTTTGTTCTATAGAAATAATAATTGCGACACGGTGTCTGAACCGATGTTTGAGTTAAGCGGCAATTGGGTCAGGCATCGAGGTAGTCGTCGATGTAGTACCGCACGATGTCGTCGAGGCTGTCTTCGCCGGGCAGGCCGAGCGCCTCGGCGCGCGCCGCGTCGCTCGCCGCCGGCCAGGTCTTGCAGATCTCGACGATGAACGGATCGGGTTCGACCGAAATCGCGCCGAGCGCGCGGTCGCCGGCGACGCGGTGCAGCGCATCGATCATCTCGGCGACCGTGACGTTGAGGCTCGGCAGGCCGACCGCGCGGTCGTCGCCGAGCGCGTCCCCGCCGATCTCGTGCAGCCGGAGGATGCCCTCGACGACGGCGCGGTAGCCGGTCAGCGGCATCGCCGTCGCGGTCGGCACCGGCAGGGTGAAGTCGACGCCCGCGAGCGGCTCGCGGAAGACGCCCGAGACGAAACTCGACGCCGCCAGATTGGGCTTGCCCGGCCGGATGATCACGGTCGGCAGCCGCGCCGTGCGGCCGTCGAGGAAACCCTTGCGCGTGTAGTCGTTGATCAGCAGCTCGCCGATCGCCTTGGTGATGCCGTAGGTCGTCTGCGGCGTCTGCTTGGTCGTGTCGCCGACGCTGGCCGGCATGGCCGCGCCGCCGAATGCCGCGAACGATGAGGCGAAGACCAGGCGCGGCGTGCCACCGCGAGCCCGCAGCGCTTCCAGCACGTGACGCCCGCCGTCCAGGTTGACGCGCAAGGCGAGGTCGAAGTCGCGCTCGGCGCCGCCGCTGACCACCGACGCCAGATGAAACACCGCGATATCGTCGCGGTCGATCAGGCCGAAGACGGTGTCGCGCTCGGCGATGTCGCCGGTTACCACCCCGACCGCGACGCCAGCCGCGCTGGGTATCGCGGCCGGCGCGCCGACGTCGAACAGCGTCAGCGCGTCGATCGGCTCGGGCGCGCCCGACGGACCGGTCAGTTCGCCCAGCTCGAGCAGGCGGTTGGCGAGCCTGAGCCCGATGAAGCCGGCGCCGCCGGTGATGACGACTTTCATGGGTTTAAGCTTAACCCGGCTTGCTCACCGTGGACAGGCGTGGACAGGCGGGGGGGGGGGGGGGGGGGGGGGGGGGGGGGGGGGGGGGTAGCGACCGACGGGCTAGGAAGAGCGCGGGCAATGAGGGGAGCGGCAATCAGGGCAATTACGGGGACGTGATACTTAATTCAAGCCGATTGACGATGCTGTCCCCACATAATTGAGTATCACGTCCCCATAACTCCCGTGGGGCCAGACGGCCTAGAATGGCGCGTCAATAAATTTGCGCGGCACCGGCGTCTACACCGGCTGGGGCTAACGCGCCAGCAGCGCCTCGGCGATCGCGTCCCACTCGTCGGCCGGCGCGGTCTCGCAGTGCGGCTTGCCGGCGCGCCGGTACCAGCCGCCGGCGTTCGACTGGTCGCCCTCGACGCGGTGCAGATAGGCGTGCACCCAGGCGCCGTCGGTGTCACCCTGGTGCTGCGCTTGGCGGTGCGCCTCGTGCCAGTCGCCCTTGGCCTCGTGCCACAGCGCGCGGAGCGCGCCGTCGACGCCCTCGGGCGGCGCCTCGTCCTGCAACGATGTCTTGAACGTTTCGATATCCATCGGGTCCTCAATCAGTCGCCGAAAAATCGGGTTCGCGTTTTTCCAGGAAGGCGGCCACCGCCTCCTTCAGCTCGGCCGAGGCGAGACGCTCGGCGTATTCGGCCACCTCGGCATCGATGCGCGTCTCGACGGCGGCCTGGTCTGACTTCAACAGCGCCTTGGTGCGGCGCATCGCGGCCGGCGGCTTGGCGGCGATGTCGCGGGCGATGGCGTGCGCCGTCGCCTCGATCTCGGCGGCCGGGCATATCTCCGTCACGAAGCCGAGCGCCGCCGCCGTCGCCGCGTCGAACGGCTTGGCGCGCAGCACCAGATCGGCGGCGCGCGCGTGGCCGAGCATCTTCGGCAGCAGATACGTCGAGCCCGCCTCGGGCACCAGCCCGAGATTGACGAAGGGCATCTGGAAGCGCGCCGCCTCACTCGCCAGCACGACGTCGCAATGCAGCAGCATGGTCGTGCCGATGCCGATCGCGACGCCGTCGACGGCGGCGATCAGCGGCACGGTCGACTGCGCCAGCGCCTTGATGAAGCGGAAGGCCGGCGACGCCGCGTCGCTGGGCGGCCGTTCGCGGAAGTCGTTGAGGTCGTTGCCGGCGGTGAAGCAGCCCGCGCCGCCGAGAAATAGGACGACCCGGACCGACCGGTCGCGCTCGGCCGCCTCGAGCGCCCCTGCCATGGCGTCATACATCGCGGTGGTGATGGCGTTTTTCTTATCCGGGCGGTTGAAGCGAACCTGCACGATATGGTCGCCGTCACCGCCGATGATCACGTCGTCGGCCATGCTGTCCTGCCTTCTCGACAAATCACAGCGAATCTCCACCCTACCTAGCACGTTATGCCGCCGGCGGGCGCCCCGTGCGGCGTCAAATTATGCCAACCGATCGGTGATAAATCTGCTAGATTCCGGCGTTTTTCCGGTTTCGGTGGCCCGCGCCGAAACGTAAAGGGGGGTTGTGTCGAGGGATGAAGCGGCTAACCGTTCACCTGTATCTCGCCGTGCTGATCGGCGTCGGGCTCGCCGCCTGCGCCGATCTCGAGCGCGCGCTGATGGCCGAGGTCGCGGCGCCCGCGCCGGCCGGCGCCGCCGCGACGCTGCCGCTGCCCGAGCTGGCGAAGGCGCCGGGCTCGGGTGCGACCGTCGCGACCACGGCCGTCGAAACGTCGGCGCCGAGCGTCTATCCGGGCACCGGCGTGTTCATCGATGCCGGCGCTCTCACGGCGGGCGACACCGCCCGGCCGGCGACGTGACGCTCAACTTCGCCGACACCGACGTCCGCGAGGTGGTGCGCGCGATCCTCGGCGGCATCCTCGAGGTCAATTACATCATCGACCCCCAGGTGAGCGGCACGATCACCGTGCAGACCAGCCGGCCGCTCGCTCGCTCGGCCCTGCTGACGACGCTCGAAAGCATCCTGCGCGCCAACGGCGCGGCGATGGTGCCCGAGAGCGGCGGCTACCGCATCGTACCGATCGAGAGCGCGCTGAGCGGTCTCGCGCCGCTCGGGCTCGATGCGCGCCAGCCCGGCTTCGGCGTTCACGTCGTGCCGTTGCGTTTCATCGCGGCGAGTGAAATGGCCAAGATCATCGGCACGCTGGCGAGCGAGCGAAACGTCGTCAGTGCCGACGCGGCGCGCAATCTGATCATCCTCGCGGGCAGCCAGGCCGAGCGCGCGACGATGCTCGGGACGGTCGAGCTGTTCGACGTCGACTGGTTGGCCGGCATGTCGTTCGGCCTCTTCCCGCTGCAAAACACCGACGCCGAGACGCTGGCCCAGGAACTCGACGTCGTCTTCGGCGTCGAGGGCGAGGTGCCGTTGGGTGGACTGCTGCGCTTCGTGCCGATCGAACGCCTCAACGCGATCATGGTGATCTCGCCGCGCGCCGAATATCTCGAACGCGCGCAGACCTGGATCACGCGGCTCGATCAGGGCATCGACGCGGCCGGCCAGCGCATCTACGTCTACTATGTCGAGAACGGCCGCGCGGCCGACCTCGCCGACGTGCTCAACGAGGTCTTCGACCAGCGCCGGCCGGCGGTCGAGGGCGTGCGCCTCGCGCCAGGGCTCGACCAGGCGACGCTCTATGCCGAGGGCACGGCGCGCGTGGCGCGCGAGCTGCAAGCGCGAGACGCCGGCCTGAGCGGCGCGACGCTCTCGGGCGGCGCGGCGGAAGTCGCGGCCGCCGCCCCGGCGCCAGCGCCCGGGCCGGCCGGTGGGGCGCCGGCGCGCGAGACCGGCGCGGGCATCGCGCTCGCCGCCAGCAGCGACATCAGGATCATCGCCGACGAGGCCACCAACGCGCTGGTCATCCTCGCCACGCCCGATGAGTACCGCATGATCGAGGCGGCGCTGAGCAAGCTCGACGTGGTGCCGCTGCAGGTGCTGATCGAGGCGACCATCGCCGAGGTCACACTGACCGACGACCTCGAATACGGCGTGCAATGGTTCTTCCAATCGGGCAACAGCAAATTCAATCTCAACGAGACCTTGCCGGTGCGGGCGTTCCCCGACTTCGCCGGGTTCTCGTACCTATTCTCGACCGCCGACGCCCGCGTCACGCTCAACGCGATCGCCAGCGTCACCGACCTCAACATCATCTCGTCGCCGTCGCTGATGGTGCTCGACAACCAGACCGCCGAGATCCAGGTCGGCGACCAGGTGCCGGTCGCGACCCGGTCGGCGGTCGGCGTCACCGCCGCCGACGCGCCCGTGGTCAACGAGATCGAATACTTAGACACCGGCGTGATCCTGCGCGTCACGCCCCGGGTCAACACCGGCGGCTTGGTCACCATGGAGATCGAGCAGGAGGTCAGTTTCGTCGCCGACGAGATCACCTCGGGCATCGATTCGCCGACCATCGACCAGCGCCGCATTCAGACCACGGTGGCGGTCCAAAGCGGCGAGACGGTGGCGCTGGGCGGGCTGATCCGCGACGACAGGTCGAGCTCGAACAGCGGCGTTCCGCTGCTGCGCGAGATACCCGTGCTCGGCAAGCTGTTCAGCACGACGACCGATTTCGCCGCGCGCACCGAGCTCATCGTGCTGATCACGCCACGCGTCGTGCGCAGCCAGCTCGACGCGCGCCAGGTGACCGAGGAGCTGCGCCGCCGCATGCGCGCCGTCGCGCCGCTCGACGACAGGCTCTACTAGGCACCCGACCACGCCACGCCGGCGGCCATACGAACATCCATCTCAAGACAAGGGGAGAGGCATGGACACCGAACGCTTCGAGAGCGGTCTCGCCGCGCGCAAGTCGGTACTCGGCGAAGACTACGTCAACAAGGCGCTCGAAGGCGCCGACGACTTCAACCGCGATTTCCAGGAGATGGTCACCGAATACTGCTGGGGCACCTGCTGGGGCGATGACACGCTGGACAAGCGCCAGCGCAGTCTCTTGAACCTCGGCATGATCGCCGCGCTCAACCGCATGCACGAGTGGGAGCTGCACTTCCGCGGCGCCATCGCCAACGGGCTGACGCGCGACGAGCTCAAGGCGATCCTGACCCAGATCGCGGTCTATTGCGGCATACCGACGGGCGTCGAATGCTTCCGCATCGCCCGCAGGGTGCTCGCCGAGATCGACGGCTGACGGTTGTGACCGCGATGCCCGAGCGCATGCGCGCCGTGGTGCTGACCGGCTATGGCGGGTTCGACAAGCTCGAGTACCGCGACGACGTGCCGGTGCCGCGGCCGGGCCCCGCCGAGGTGCTGATCGCTGTCGCCGCCTGCGGCATGAACAACACCGACGTCAACACGCGCATCGGTTGGTACTCGAAGGCGGTGACCCAGGGCACGACGACCGAGGGCGGCGCCGGCGGCTTCGAGACGATTACCGAGGACGCCGCCACCTGGGGCGCCTCGTCGCTGGCCTTTCCGCATGTCCAGGGCGCCGACGTCTGCGGGCGCATCGTCGTGGTCGGCGACGGCGTCGATCCAGCGCGTATCGGCGAGCGCATCATCGTCGACGGCTGGTTGCGCGATCCGGACGAGCCCGACAACCGCGACAAGTCCGGCTACTTCGGCAGCGAGCGCTGGGGCGGCTTCGCCGAGTACACGACCGCGCCCGCGGTCAACGCCTTCAAGGTCGAGACGGACCTCGGCGACGCCGAGCTCGCGACTTTCCCCTGCTCGTACTCGACCGCCGAGCACATGCTCGAGCGCAGCGGCCTCGCGGCCGGCCAGACGGTGCTGATCACCGGCGCCTCGGGCGGCGTCGGCTCGGCGCTGGTGCAGCTCGCCAAGCGGCGCGGTGCCGCGGTCGTGGCGCTCGCCGGCGCATCGAAGATGGCGGCGGTCCGTGAGCTCGGCGCCGATCACGTGCTGCCGCGCGACATCGAAGGGCTGTCCGGCGCGCTGGCCGAGGCGACCGGCCGTGACACGGTCGACGTGGTCGCCGATATCGTCGGCGGCGACAGGTTTCCCGAGCTGATCGAGCGGCTCGCCCGGGGCGGCCGCTACGTCACCTCGGGCGCCATCGCCGGGCCGATCGTCGCCTTGGACCTGCGCACGCTGTATCTGAACGACCTGACGCTGCACGGCGCCACCGTCATGCCGCGCTATGTCTTCGAAAACCTGGTCGGCTACATCGAGCGCGGCGAGATCCGCCCGCTCCTGGCCAAGACCTTCCCGCTCGCCGATCTGGCCGAGGCGCAGGCCGAGTTCCTCGAGAAGAAGCACATTGGCAACTTCGTCGTCATCCCCGGCTAGCCAGGCCATGCGCATCACCCGCATCACCGTCTGGCGCATCGACCTGCCCTATGTCGGCGGAACGTATTCATGGGCCAAGGACAAGGCGGTATTGGTCGCCGACAGCACCGTGGTCCGCCTCGACACCGACGAGGGCGTCTCGGGATACGGCGAGGTGTGCCCGCTCGGTGCCAGCTATCTGCCGTCGTATGCCGAGGGCGCGCGTACCGGCATCGGCGTCCTCGCGCGCCACGTCATCGGCCGCGATCCGCGCCACATCGGCGCGCTCAATCGCGTCATGGACGACGAGATGCGCGGCCATGCCTACGTCAAGTCGGCGATCGATATCGCCTGCTGGGACATCCTCGGCCGCGTCGCCGACCTGCCGGTGCATGCACTGATGGGCGGCCGGCAGCAGGACTCGGCGCCGCTCTATCGCGCCGTCCCGCAGGCGGCGGCCGACGACATGGCGGCGCTGGTCGAACGCTTCCGCGATGCGGGCTACCGCCAGTTCCAGCTCAAGGTCGGCGGCATGCCAGACGACGACGCGGCGCGCATCCGTACCGTCGCTGAGAGCCTGCGCCCGGGCGAGATCTTGCTCGCCGACGGTAACACCGGCTGGCGTCGCGACGAGGCGCTGCGCGTCGCGGCGGCGACCGCCGATCTCGACTACTATCTTGAACAGCCGTGTCTGCGCTACGAGGATTGCCTCGCCGTGCGCCGCGCCGCCGTCCAGCCGTTCAAGCTCGACGAGACCCTGCAGACACCGGAAGATTTGTTGCGTGCCCAGGCCGACGATGCCTTCGACGTCGCCTCGATCAAGGTTAGCAAGATGGGCGGGTTGACCAAGTCGCGCTTCGCCCGCGACTTCTGCGCCGCCGTCGGCGCGCCGATGACCGTCGAGGATGTCTGGGGCGGCGAGGTGGTCACCGCCGCGCTCGGCCACCTGGTCATCTCGACGCCGCCCGAGGCCGTGCTCAACACCACCGACCTGCACAATTACAATACCGTCCACTTCGCCGCCGGCGCGCCCGAAGCGCGTGACGGCCGGCTTTGGGTGAGCGACGAACCGGGCCTCGGCGTCACCGTCGACGAGGGTGTGCTCGGCGAACCGGTCGCCATCTATCAATAGGACTGCGGCCGTGCAGATCACCCGCGTCACCGTCTACCAAGTCGACCTGCCGCTGCCCGGCAAGCCGTATCACCTGTCGGGCGGGCGGGTGTTCGAGACGCTCGACAGTACCGTCGTCGCAATCGAGACCGACGGCGGCGTGACAGGCTGGGGCGAAAGCTGCCCGTTCGGCACGACCTATCTGCCGGCCCACGCGCTCGGCGTGCGCGCCGGCATCGCCGAGCTGGCGCCGCATCTGATCGGCGCCGACCCGACGCGCCCGGAACGGATCAACGAATTGATGGACGCGGCGCTGCCCGGCCACCTCGACGCCAAGTCGGCGCTCGATCTCGCCTGCTGGGACGTCTTCGGCAAGGCCACCGGCCGGCCGGTCTGCGATCTCATGGGCGGGCGCGTCGCCGGCCCGGTCGACCTCGCCAGCAGCGTCTCGACCGGCAGCGCGGAAGAAATCGTTGCGACCATCGACGGTTTTCGCCGCCAGGGCTATCGCATCCATTCGGTCAAGGTCGGCGCCGATATCGAGAGCGATATCGCGCGTATCCGCGCCGTCATTGCGGCGCGCCAGGCGGGCGAGGAATACTATATCGACGCCAACGGCTATTGGACGCCCGGCGCGGCGATTGCCGTGCTCGCCGGTTTCGAGGGCGCCGACGTCATCGTCGAGCAGCCCTGCGCCAACCTGCGCGAGTGCCTGTCGCTCAGGCGGCGCTTGCGGCTGCCTCTCATGCTCGACGAAATCGTGACCGACGCCGAGGACCTGCTGCGCATCATCGAGGCCGACGCCGCCGACGCCGTCAACATCAAGATCGGCCGCGTCGGCGGCCTGACCAAGGCGCGGCTGTTGCGCGACATCGCGGCCGCCGCCGGCCTGCGGCTCTCGATCCAGGAGACCGGCGGCGCCGACATCGCCTTCGCCGCGACCTGCCATCTCGCGCAGTCGACGCCGGCGCGTGTCCGCCATTCGCTGTGGGACTGCCGCGAGCTCGCCGCCATCACCATCGCCGACGGCGCGCCCAAGGCGACAGACGGCGCAGCCGAGGCGACAGACGTCCCCGGTCTCGGCGTCACGCCGCGCCTCGAGACGTTGGGAGACCCGGTCGCCGTCTACGGTTAGTCGGCGACCAGCGCGGGCGGGTCGAAGGCCCTCACCGTCGGTGCGTCGGCGGCGGCCTTCTCGATCTCGATTAGCGTGGTGTGGGCGCTTGACCCCTGGGCGAGGCGCGAGGTGCCCTTGTCGAGCGTCAGGACGTTCGGGTTGCCGTGGCGGTCGAGTCCGCCGGGGGCCTCCGGGTCGTACCAGGCGCCGGTCGGCAGCACGACGACGCCGGGCCGCACCGCGGCCGACACGCGCGCGCCGGCGAGGCAGGCGCCGCGGTCGTTGAAAAGCCTGACGACGTCGCCGTCGGCGATGCCGCGGGGACGCGCGTCGTCGGGGTTGATCATGACCGGCTCGCGGCCGGCCACCTTGCCCGCGACGCTGGTTTCGCCGCAGTCGAGCTGGCTGTGCAGCCGCGTCGTCGGCTGGTTCGAGACCAGGTGGATCGGGAAGGCGGCCGCGTTGCCGAGCCATTCGGCGGGCTCCAGCCAGGTCGGATGGCCCGGGCAGTCGTCGTAGCCGAAGCCGTCGATTTCCTCGGAGAAGATCTCGATCCGGCCGGACGGCGTCGCCAGCGGATGCGCGGCGGGATCGCGCCGGAACTCGGCGTAGATCACCCGCTCGCTGTCGTCGACCGGCAGCACGAACTCGCCGGTCTCACAGAACGCCTCGAAATCGGGCATTTCGATCGCCTGCTGCGCGACCTGCTGGCGGAAGATGTCGTAGAGGTGGCGCAGCCACGCCGCCGCGTCGCGGCCCTCGGTGAAGCTTTCGGCGACGCCAAGCCGCTCGGCGAGGCCCGAGAAAACGTCGTAGTCGTCGCGCGCCTCGCCGACCGGCGAAACGGCGCGCTGCATGGCGAAGATATGCGAATCGTTGCTCGCCCGGCCGATGTCGTCGCGCTCCAGCGTCGTGGTCGCCGGGAAGACGATGTCGGCGTGGCGCGCGATCGGGCTCCACCACGGCTCGTTGACGATCACCGTCTCGGGCCGTTGCCAGGCCTCGACCAGACGGTTGATGTCCTGGTGGTGATGGAACGGGTTGCCGCCGCACCAGTAGACCAGGCGGATGTCGGGATAGGTCAGGCGCCGGCCGTCGTAGTCGAAGGGCGCGCCCGGGCTGATCAGCATGTCGGCGATGCGCGCCACCGGGATGAAACTCTCGACCGGGTTGGGTCCTTGCGGCAGGGTCAGCCCCGAGACCCGGCGCACCGGATTGCCGATCACCGCCTCGGCGCCGTAGCCGAAGCCGACGCCGCCGCCGGCGAGGCCGATCTGGCCGAGCATCGCGGCCAATACCGCGGCCATCCAATAGGGCTGCTCGCCGTGGTCGCCGCGCTGCAGCGACCAGGCGAGCGTAATCATCGTGCGCTTAGCCGCCATGCGCCGCGCCAGGGCGCGGATCGTGTCGGCGGGGATGTCGCAGATCGCCGACGCCCAATCGGCGTCCTTCGGCGCGCCGTCAGCGCCGCCCATCAGGTAGGGCCGGAATTTCTCGAAACCGACGCAGTGGCTGGCCAGGAACGTCGCGTCGTGCAGGCCCTCGGCGACCAGCGTGTGGGCCAGGCCAAGCATCAAAGCGGTATCGGTGTTGGGCCTGAGCGGCAGCCACTCGGCATCGAGGAAGTCGGCGGCGTCGTCGGCCAGCGGGCTGACGTTGACGAACGCGATGCCGTTCTCGCGGCAGCGTCGCTGCCAGTCGCGCGTCACGTGGCGGCCGACGCCGCCGGAGTTGACCTGGCCGTTCTTGAGCGGCAGCCCGCCGAACATGACGATGAGCTCACCGTGCTTGGCGATCATTGGCCACGCGGTCAGCGTGTCGAGCATGTCGATATACTTGCCGCCCAAGACATGGGGCACGATGACCTGGGCGGCGGCGGTCGAATAGCTGTTGACCGCATATGTGTAGCCGCCGATCCGATTGAGAAAGCGGTGGAGCTGGCCGACCGCATGATGGAAGCGCCCCGCGCTCGACCAGCCGTAGGAACCGCCGAAGATCGCCGAATTGCCGTGGCGCTCGACGACCCGGCCCAGCTCGGTGGCGGCCAAGTCGAGCGCCTCGTCCCAGCCGACCTCGACGAAAGGCTCGGCGCCGCGGCCGCCGCCGTGGTTCTCGGGCCCGCGTTCGAGCCAGCCCCGGCGTACCGCCGGGCGGGCGATGCGCGAGCGGTGGTGGATCGCGTCGCGGAACGACTGACCGATCGGCGACGGGTCGGGGTCGTCATGGTAGGCGTGGACGGCGGTGATCGCCTCGCCCTCGACCTCGACGTCATAGGCGCCCCAATGGCTGAACGTGCGGACGCGCTTGCTCGACTGCCGATCCATTTTTATGCTCACTCCGTCCCGTAACGGAAAAGATGGTACGATTACCATAGATGGGGCGGCAAGGTCGCCGAGGACAGCGTCGACGTCGGAAACATCCGCGGCCACCGGGAGGGATGCGACATGGCATCGAAGGGCAACAAGTTCATACGCTGGCTGACTGGCGGCGCGGCGGGCGGCGCGAAGGACGGCGAGCCCGGCGAGGCGGTCGACTACAACGGCTATACGATCCGACCGGCGGCCAGGACGCACGACGGGCAATGGCTCACGTCCGGGCTGATCTCGAAGGAGATCGACGGCGAGCAGAAGGAGCATCATTTCACGCGCGCCGAGACGCACGCCAGCAAGGAAACCGCCGACGCCTACTCGGTCGGCAAGGCGAAGCGCATCATCGACGAGCTCGGCGACCGCGTGTTCAAGGACGGCTGAGCGAGGCTCGGAGGGCCCGAAACATGGCGCAGAACATCACTAAGGGCGTCAAGGCGCTGGTCACCGAGGCGAGCGCCGGAATCGAGACGCTCACGCTCGATGCGGCCACGGCGCTGCACGGCGACGCCGATGTCGTCTTCATCGACCTGCGCGACGTGCGCGAGCTGTGGCGCGACGGCAAGGTGGCGGGCGCCGTCCACGTGCCGCGCGGCATGCTCGAGTTCTGGATCGACCCGGCGAGCCCCTATCACAAGCCGGTCTTCGCCGAAGACAAACGCTTCGTCCTCTATTGCGGCTCGGGCTGGCGCTCGGCGCTGGCGACCAAGGTGGCCCAAGACATGGGGCTCGCGCCGGTCTGCCACATCGACGGCGGCTACACCGCCTGGAAGAACGCCGGCCTGCCGATCGAAGACGTTACGCAGCGGCCCGCTTGAAGCTATCGGATCACGCCCCGTCCGCGCCGATCGGGCCGCGGACGCTGCTCGGCGACGGCCGCTATCGGCGTGTCTGGATCGCCGGCGGCATCGTCGGCACGATGCGTTGGCTCGAGATCTTGGTCATCGCCGTCTACGTGCTCGAGGCGACCGGCTCGGCATTCATGGTCGCGCTGATGATGGTGTTGCGTTCGCTGCCGATGTTCCTGCTCGGCAGCATCTCGGGCGCGATCGCCGATCAGGTCTCCCGCAAGCTGTTGCAGGCGACCGCGCTGATCGTCTCGGCGGTCGTCTCGGCGGTGCTCGGCGTCCTGGCGCTGAGCGGGCTGATCGAGATCTGGCACATCGGCACCGGCGCCTTCCTGTCGGGCATGCTGTGGTCGTTCGAGTTCCCGGTGCGCCGCACCATGCTGGGCGAGATCGCCGGCCCGCGCGGCATCGGCGCCGGCATGGCGCTCGATTCGGCGACGACCAACGGCACGCGCATGCTGGGCCCGGCGTTGGGCGGGCTGATCTTCGAGACCGTTGGCCTGCCCGGCGCCTATGTCCTGGGCGCCGCGCTCTACGGCATCGGCTTCGGGCTTATGGTTTCCCTGCAATACAGCTCGACCGCGGCCCTGGTGCCGAACTGGAACGTCATCCAGACCGTGCGCGACGGGCTGCGCTACGTGCGCGCCGACCGTGCCATCGTCGGCACGCTGGCGATCACGGTGATCATGAACCTGTGGGTCTTTCCGTTCGCCGCCATGGTGCCGGTGATCGGCGAGGCGGAGCTCGGGCTCTCGGCTTTTCCGATCGGCATCTTGATGTCGGCCGAGGGCACCGGCGCCTTCATCGGCGCGCTGCTAATCGCCAATCTGGCGCGTCCCGCCTGGTTCCGCCGCATCTATCTGTCCGGCTCGTTCCTGGTCGGCTCGATGGTCGTCGTCTTCGCGCTCTCGCCGTGGTACGGGCTGTCGCTCGCGCTGTTGTTCATCGCCGGGCTCGGTGCCGCCGGCTTCAGCGCCATGCAGACGACCATGATGTTCCTCCAGGCGCCGCCCGAGATGCGCGGCCGGGTGATGGGCGTCGTCTCGGTGTGCATCGGCGCCGGCCCCTTGGGCGTGCTGCACATCGGCCTGCTGGCGACCTGGTTCGACGCCTCGACCGCGGTGCTGATCGTCGCCATCGAGGGCCTCGCCGCCCTCGCGCTCGCGCGCGCCTACTGGCCCGAGATCCGCTAGGTCCCCCGCGGGGCGGAGTCATGGCAAGGCACGTCAGGCGCCTTTGAAATGGGTCAATAATGTCCCATTTGGCTATTGAAAATTGGGCAAAAATGCCCTATATGGTGGCTGCGGCATGACGGGCAAGGAGCTCGAGCGCAGGCTGCGCAAACTCGCTCGCCGTCGAGGTCTCGTCTTCCGGTTCGACGAAAACGGGGCAAGGGCAGCCACGGTACGTTCCACTTGGGCAATCGGCGCACCACCGTCAAGGACCGCAAGAAGGAGATTGGTGATGGCTTGTTGAGCAAGATGCTCGACGAGCTTGGGCTTACACGCGACGATTTTTGACGGGATTGCCCCATGCTCAAGCGCCGCTTCGTTTATCCGGCCGACTTCACCCCGCAGCCTGCCGGCGATATCCTCGTCACCTTCCCCGATTTCGCCTGGGGCGCGACCGATGGAGACGACGAGTCCGACGCCGTCTGGCAGGCCGCCGATTGCCTCGCCGAGGTGATCGCCGGCTGCATCGTCGACGGTCTCGACATTCCACTCCCGTCGCGCCGCCGCGCCGGTCAACGCTTGGTCGCTGTGCCGCCGGCGATCGCCGCCAAGGCCGCGCTCTATTTGGCCATGCGTGACGTCGGCGTGACCAAGGCCGAACTCGCGCGACGCCTTCGCCTTGAACACAAGGCGGTGCGGCGCATGCTCGACCCGCGGCTGCAGACCAAGCTGCCACGCATCGACGACGCGCTCTGGGCGCTTGGCTATCGCCTTTCGCTCGAACTCGACGCCACCGATGCCGGTGAGGCTAGAGACGGCTCGGCCGACGCAACATCGACACGCGCCGCCGAATAGCGCCGACGCGCCGTCGCCACCTAGCCAAGCCTGATCACGCCATCGGCGGCGTGCCCTTGACCGTGACGCGGTCGTGGAAGCGGGTGTCGTCGGGGCCGGTCGCGGGGCCGATCCACTCGGCTTTGTGCAGGGCCTTGAACATCGTCACTCGCCCGGCGCCGCCTCGGACGCGCCCAACTTGTCGCGCACGTGCTCGTAGTTCTGGCCGGCGAACCAGGCCATGTACTCGGCATAGGTCGTCGGGCCATAGCGCGGCGGGTTGTCGGCGCCTGAACAGCCCGGCAGGCATTCCATGACGTAATCGCGCGTGCAGTCGAAGAAGAACGGGATGGCGTAGCGCTCGGCGCCCGCGCGGTTGATCACCCGGTGCGGCGTCGACAGGAAGCGGTGGTTCGACCAGCGGTGCATCTGGTCGCCGGTGTTGACCAGGAAACGCCCCGGCGTGATCGGCGCGGCGAACCACGCACCGGACCGCGCCTTGATCTCGAGGCCGGGCAGCTCCGACGGCGGCAGGATCGTCAGGATCGAGGAATCGGTGTGCGGCGCCGAGCCGAACTCGTTGTCCCCGATATCGTCCTGCGGCGTGTAGTGCGACAGGCGCAGCGCGTACTGCGGCTCGGCGAAGGCCTCCTCGAAGAAGCCGGCGTCGAGCTCGAGCGCCGCGGCGTAGATCGGCATCAGGCTCCGGGCCAGCCCCTCCATGACGTCGCAGTAGCGCACCATCGTCGCGCGGAAGCCGGGCAGGCGCTCGGGCCACTGGTTGGCCGGCCGGAAGCGCACGCCTGCGACGACGTCGGGGTGGTCGGGCGCCAGGTCGCGCTTGATGAAGAAGGCCTCGTTGAGGTTCGGCTTGGTGTTGCGGTTGACCTTGGAGCTCCGCGTCGTCGAGCCCTTCATCGGCATGTAGCCGACGTTGTGCTCGTTGGCGCGAAGCGCCATCTTGGCGGCGAGCGGCTGGGCGTGGAACCGCTGGGCTTGCGCGAACACCGCATCGACCAGCGCCGGGTCGACGCCGTGGTTCTCGATGAAGTAGAAGCCGATACGCTCCAGCGCGTCGCGCATCCGCGCGCCGAGCGCCGCGCAAGCGCCTGGCTCGCCGGCCCGATACGGCCCGAGGTCGAGGACCGGAATCTCCTGTGTCTCCGCGCCCACCGCGAACGGCGCGTCGGTCGTGTCCGGCACTGCGCTCATGGTCGGAGGGTACACCTAACACGTCCCACGCTTAAAGCCTCACGCCCGGCTGCGCCAGGCGCCCTGCGCGGCGAGGACGGCGAGCAGGAGGATCGCGGCGACCAGCCAGAACATCCAACGCGCCTCGCCGGTGTCGATGATCCAGCCGAACACGGGCGGAGTGATGATGCCGCCGACGTCGAGGCCGACCGAGACGAAACCGAACACCTTGCCGGTCTGGCCCGCCGGCGTCGCGGCGCGCACGATCAGGTCGCGCGACGGCGCCACGGTGCCGCTCGCGAAGCCGGCGACCGAGATCAGCGCAATCAGGCCGGCGACCGGCAGCGCCGCCTCGCCGATGACGACGATCAGCGCCGCTGCGGCGGCGAAGCCGAGCGTCGCGACCAGGGCGTGGCGCTGGGTCCGGTCGGCGATCACCCCACCGACCAGGATACCCGCAGCGCTGCCTACATAGAGCGCGGTCAGCGCCGTGTTGGCGGCGCCCAGCGTGACGCCGTGGTGCTGAACCAGCGCGGCGACCAGGAAGGTGCCGAGCCCGCCCAGCGCCATTGACAACAGCACGAAGAACAGGAAGCAGGTCAGGATCGGCATGGTCAGCAGCAGGCGGATGCCGCCGGCGATGCCGCGCTCGGCGCGCGCCGCCGGCCGCGGCGCGTCGAGCGATTCGTTGCCGCGCTCGAGCAGCCGCCTGTTCATCAGGATGACCAGCGCGACGACCAGCCCGACGGCGCCGACGGCGACCACCCCGGCACGCCAGCCGATGGTCGCGGCGAAGCCGCCCATCAGCGCTGGGGCGACCGCCCAGCCGACGTGGCCCGAGAAGGTGTGGAAGCCGAAGGCCCGGCCGAGCCGCTCGTAAGGCACCGTCTTGGCGAGGATCGAATAGTCGGCCGGATGAAAGACCGCGTTGCCCATGCCGGCGAACACCATCAATCCGAGCACCATCCAATAGGACGGCGCCAGGCCGATCAGCACGAACGCACCGGCAAGCAGCGCCAGTCCGCCGGCCAGAATGACGACCGGGCCGACACGGTCGACCGCGAAGCCGATCGGCAGCTGGACGACGCCCGAGGCGATGCTCATGGCGCTGATCAGGAAGCCGAGCGCGGCGTAGGAGACGCCGAACTCGACGTGCAGCAGCGGGAACAGCGGCGGTAGCACCAGCCAGTAGAAATGGCTGAAGAAATGCCCCGCGCCGACCAGCCCGATGACCTTGGCGCTGCGGTTGTTGACGGCTGTCGTGGCGACCATGGCGCCCTGGCTACCGCGTCGCGCCACGCGACGCAAGCCGTCTCGGCCGGAAGGCATCGCGGTCGCCTGCTACGCGTTGTGGCTAGCTATACCGATCTATCGTCGCACCGGATGGCGGTATTCTCGGCAGAGACAGCGGACCAGGTTATTCGCAGGACCGGATAATTCGGATTGAGGGGCGACACGGCACGATAGGCATCACCATGCCGGCCGGTTCAGCATTCGCATACCGCGTCGTATTGGCCGTCGCAGCACAGGACCTGGCCGTAATTGCATCCGCAGACACCGCCCTGCGCCAAGCAGCAGCCTTCCTGGGCGAGCTGCTTGGGACTGGCGCCGCTCGATTTGAGGCGCTCACAAACGGCTGCTTTGTCTGACGCATCCGGCTGCGGCTCGTTCCGAGGCGTCTCGGACGCGAGTGCCGTTCCGACGGCAAAAGCGAGAGCGACGGCAACGGCGACGGCTGCGGTATATCGTCTCATTGGCAACCTCCCAGAATGCACGTAGTCACCTCTTGACCATTTCACTATCGCGTTCGTTCTCGTCTCGCGCGACCATTCCGCTGGCGTTAACCCGATAAAAACTACCGGACATGCCATCGGCGCGGGGGCGAGCCGACCCCCTCAACGCGAGGAGGACAGCTACGCGCCGCGGCGCTTCGACGGCGCGGACGACAACCGGGCTGTGATCGGGCGGTTTAGCCGAGGCTTGGCCGGCGGCGCGCACCTTATACCAACGGCACTAATTATTGACCTGAAATCGCCCAATCTCTCATTCCGATGGACATGATCGTCTCGGGCTGGTCGATTAGTTTGTTCCAGGCTTGGCAACCGGCCTCGATGATGGCGTCGTAATCTTCGAAGACGCGGTTAGAGAGCCAATTCTGGCGGAGGTATTGCCAGATGTTCTCGACCGGGTTCAGCTCGGGCGAGCGCGATGGCAGCAGGATGATGGTGAGGTTCTTGGGGACCTTGAGCTGGTCGGTGCTGTGCCACCCGGCGCGGTCCATCAGGACGACGCCATGGGCCTTGGCGGCGACGTTGCAGCTGATCTCGTCGAGATGCATCTGCATGGCGGCTGTGTTGGCGAAGGGGAGCATGAGAGCGGCACCCTTGGCTCCCATGGGACAGATTGCGCCAAAGAGGTAGGCGTTCGTGTAGCGCTGATCGGCGGGCAGGCGTGGCCTTGTTCCCTTCTTCGCCCAAATGCGCACACGCCCGTTCTTCTGTCCCAGCCTGGCCTCGTCTTGGAACCAGATCTCGACCCGCTTGGTCTTGGGCAGACCGGCTAGGTGGGCAGCGAGCGTGCGGGGGAAGTTTTTTTGAACGCCTCGATCACCCGCTGGTCCTGCTTGGGGTGCTGCGGCCGGGCGCTGATGTGGGAGAAGGACAGCGCGACGAGAAGGTCGGAGATCGCCCGCTCGCTATAGATCACGCCAAAGCGTTCTTCGATCACCCGTTTCAGGTCAACCCGCCGCCAGCGAACCACACCGTCAATCTCTGGATCGGGGCCCGTTTCGACGATCACCGACAGTTCGCCCATCTGCTCGTCGGTCAAGAGCCGGGGGCGGCCCGCACCGGGACGGTTCTTCAAGCCGTCTGCCCCTTCATCGTTGAAGCGGTGCGCCCAGTCTCTCAGCGTCTGGCGATCCATGCCGCCGACCTTAGCGGCTTCCGCTCGGCTCATGCCGTCGTAAACCGCCGCCAAGGCCAAAAGCCGGCGAACTTGGCGGGGATCGCGACTGTGCTTGGCCAAACACCGGAGCTCAATGCTGTCGTAGTCGTCCCGAAGAGCAATGCATACTGACATGGCGAATCTCCTTCGCCAGCCTTGAATCACATCCAGCCCAAAAAGGGAATCCCTTGCGAGTCAGAATTTTGCGCCGTTGGTATTAATTGGTCTCGTCTGGACATGGCGGGACCGTGAGGCTGGGCGGGAGCTTGGTCTTTTCATCCCCGCAGGCAAGATCAAGCTGCGCCTGGCTGAGGTTGTATGCCTCTTCGAGGTCAGCGCCGCGCAGGTCCGCGCCGCGCAGGTCCGCACCGCCCAGATCCGCGCCGCCTAGGTAGCGTTGCCAAAGCTTGGCCTCCCGCAGGTCAGCATTGCGAAGCTTCGCCTTCCGGAGGTCGGCATTGGGAAACCTGGCCATTCGAAGGTCGGCAAATGTGAAGTTGACACGTCGAAGCTTTGCATTCGTAAGGAACCCCTCCCGGAGGTCAGCGCCACTGAAATCAGCATCTTCGAGGTTGGCATCCACAAGGTTAGCTTTCACAAAAAAGGCACCTATGGCGCTGGCGAAGCGAAGGTTCACTCCACGGAGCTCCCTGCTTGTCACCAATTCCAGTTGAGGATCATCTTTCTCCTTCCAGTCGGGCGGCCGGATGGAGATAATCTCCTTATCCAATTTCGCGAAGACGTCGTAGCCGAGACATGTAAAGGCCGTGGGCACCCACGTCCAACCGCCGGAAAATTGACATTTCACCGCCCGATTGCCGTTGATGGCCTCATCCGAGACAAACCAGAAGGTGATGCCGGCCAGCAATAAGGCGGCGACGGGATAGACCCTCTGTCGAGTCCACCCTTCCCTTAGGCGGAACGGCTTTACCTTGTCGCCCCGGAGCATCGCGCGGGCGGACAAGAAGGTAAGCACCCCAAAACCCACTGACATCACCAGAATGACGATGTGGAAGGTGGTCCCAAACCAGTCGTGCTTGGGGAGGTAGCGCAGCCAAAACAGAAACAGCGTCAGCGGCACGATCCACCAGGCGAAGACGATGGAAACGAAGTTCTGTAGAAGGGAGAGAGGGGGGCGGGTGGTTTTCAAAAGGGTGTGGGTCTGGTATGGAAAATCTAAGTCATTGATTTAGTGCGTTTTTTGTATCGAGACGAACGGCCGAAATCGGCTATTCGTGACAATGGGCCGCTCCAAGGCAGGATTTTGTCACGACGGCAGGGTCGAGCAGGGGAAGGTGGGAACGCTCCGCACCGCCAGAAGCGGTACGATGCCGTGTCTCGAAACCCAACATCGGGAGCATTCCCATGGCAGTATCCCCGCCTCCGGCGCCTTCGTCCATCGATCTTTCCGGCCTGCCTCCTCGGGTCGTCGAGGCGGCCGCCCGGGTGCTCGCACTGTGTCGCGAGGAGCTTCGTTCCGAGCCGCGCCCCGAGGCGCCCGAGGAGGTCGAGTTGCGGGTGCGTGAGGCCACGAACGAGTTCGCTCGCGATGTCATGGGCGCCGTCATCGAGAACCGGGACGATGGCGCTTCCCGGATCGAGCGGGACGGGCAGAGCTGGTTCCGGGTCGCGGTGACGCCGAAGACGATCATGACCTCGCTCGGTCCGGTGACCTACCGGCGAGCGCGTTACCGCAGCGGCGCGAGCGGGGCATCGCCGGTGCCGGTCGACGAGAGCCTGGGCCTCGTCGACGATTACCTGACGCGGCCGGCGGCCGAGCTCGGTCTGCTGATGATGGGTCACTGCACGGCCCGGGAAGCGGCGGCGTTCTTTGCGAAGACCGGCGCCATGACGCCGTCGGTGAGCACCCTGCAGCGCCTGACCCTGAGCATGCACGAATGCTGGGAGAGCCTCGGCCCGGAGACGCTGGGCAGCATCCGTGAGGCCGAGGGCATACCGCAGGACGCGACCACCGCCTCGGTCTCCCTCGACGGCGTCATGGTGCCGCTGAGACCCGGCGAGGACGGTCGCGCCAAGGCCTCCTGGCGCGAGGCTGCCTGCGGCACGGTCTCCTTCCACGACGCCGAGGGCAAGCGCCTGAAGACCCTCTATCTCGGCCGCATGCCGGAGAGCGGCAAGCTCACGCTGAAGGCGCAGCTTGCAAGCGAAGTCGCACACATCAGGCGAGCACGCCCCGAGATCGGGATCGTCGCTATCGCCGATGGCGCCGCCGACAACTGGACCTTCCTGGAGACCCTGTCGCCCGAAACCGAGGTGATCGACTTCTGGCATGCTTGCGAACATCTGCAAACCGCGTCCGACCATGCCGTGGCGCCCGGCTGGTTCGAGAAGTACCGCGAGATCCTCCGTCACGATCCCCGTGGCGTCGCCAAGGTGATCCGGGCGCTGCGCCACCTTCGCGATGCCGCCGCTGCGCCGGACCGGGCCGAGACCGAGCGGGAACTCGCCTTCTTCCGCAAGCATCGCCATCGCATGCGCTACCACGCCCTGAAGGAAGAGGGCATCGCCATCGGCTCAGGCGTGGTCGAAGCTGCCAACAAGACCCTGGTGACACAGCGCATGAAGCGCTCCGGCATGCGCTGGCGGATCGTCGGCGGACAGGCTGTTCTGACCTTCCGCGCCCTGATCAAATCCGGCCGCTTCGAGCGGGCATGGAAGGCCCTGATCAGCGCAACCGACACACCGGCCAACGACAACATCAGTCCACGTGCAGCAGCCATGGCAATCGCTGCCTGAACTCAACGAACCAAGCCGCAGACATCACTGCCATGCGAGACTCGCACCCTTTCAAAAGGCGAACATGTCCGCGCACGAGGCCGCTCAAGAGCCAGGGATAGGCACGCTGATCGAGGGTCCGTCCGTCCGGAAAGATAGCCGGGAGACGCGACAAGCCATGCCAAAATGGCTGCAGGAAAAGATGGAGGTAAACTTCGAGGCTGAAAAGCGCGATGGGCGCCGCGACAAAGAACCAGACGATCGGCACTTCCGCCTCTAAGATCGGCAGTGATGACGTCGCCGAGTTGGTGACAAGCTCCACGTCCGTGGTCGACCCGATCGTAATCCAGCAGAACACGCAGGCGCCAACCAAGGCCAGGAACGTGTTGCGCGCCGTCTGAGAAAGCTCCGTGACGTGATTGAGCGCGTCGAACGCCGCGATATCGTCCGGCAGTCTCGCGCCAGACACGTTTGAACCGCCGAGCTGTTTGCCGAGAAGCCCCGTGACATCGGTGAGCTCGGCGCCAGACAGGTCGGCGTTTCGGAGGTCGGCGTCCGTGAGGTCGGCCCCGTCGAGGTTGGCGCCGCTGAGGTTGGCGCTATGGAGGTTCGCCTTCTGAAGGTCGGCGCCGCCGAGATTGGCGGAGGAGAGATCGGCTCGCTTGCCCGATCCCTTACCGTCGAGCCACGCCTGGTGCCGCTCGAGGATGATTCTTAGTTCGGCTTCGCCAAGTCGACCGTCGTCTTCCTCGGCGGCTTGAGCACGATCTGCCCCCTGGTCATTGGACTCGTCGGGATTTTCGTTCATGGTCGCTTGCCATTCGCCGCGAATTGAAGGCCCGTTGCCGTGGTTGCAATATCATACGATATTTATCGCCTCACTGTAGAGTCGTGTCGTTGGAGCCTTGAAAGCGGTCGACTGTCTTGGTGCCTATTGGACGGCGGGGAACGCGGCGACGGCGAGCACGAGGCTATCGACGAGCTCGGCCATGAAGCCGAAGTCGAGCGTGTCGATGGTGTCGCTCGGCAGGTGGTAGTTGGGGTTGCGGAAGAACGCCGTGTCGGTGACCATCAGCGCCGGCCAGCCGGCGTCCCAGAACGAGGCGTGGTCGGAGAGCCGCGTCGCCGGCAGCACATGGCCGTCGAACGGCACGAACAGCGTCTCGACCGGCAGGCCCGGGTTGGCGCGGAACGCCGCCGCCACGGCGCGGCCGAAGCGCCGCGAGGCGCCGTTGCCGACGATGCCGATGAAATTGCCCTCACTCGGGTAGCCGGCCCATTCGAGCACCAGCGGATAGTCCTGCGCCGGCGACGTGTAGCCGACCATCTCGAGGACTATGGCGCCGAGCACGTCATCACCCGCCTTCTTGCGCTCGCGCACGAAGACGCGGCTGCCCATGTGGCCGGTCGTGTAGGCGGGTGGCTCCTCGAGCGTGAAGGCGACCAGCTTGACCGGCGCCGCAAGGTCCAAGTCGGGCAGCCGGCGGGCGAGTTCGAGCATGACCGCGACGGCCGAGGCGTTGTCGTCGGCGCCGGGCGTCGTCGGCACGGTGTCGTAATGCGCGCCGACGACGTAGTAGCGCGCCGCGCCGGCCATGCCGGGCAATGCGGCGATCAGGTTGGCGACGGCGTGGCCCTGGTAGTCGTACGCCTGGGCGGTGACTTCCAGCCCGGCGGCCTCGAAGGTCTGGTGGATATAGCGCCGCGCGCGCTCGAGGCCGTCGCCCGGGAACGGCGTGCGCCGGCCGATCTCGACGGTCAGGACCTCGACGTGCCGTCGCAGCGCCTCTTCGAGGTCCATGGTCGTTAGCCCGGACTTCTCACTATGGACAGGCGCGTCATCGCGTCGGGCGGAGTCGATCCGCCAGAAGAAGGCCGCAGAGCGTGGCCTGGGTCACGGTCAAGGCCTTCGACGCCGCGGACGGCCCGCCCGGCGCGACCCTTAAGGGCGATGGATCTCGGACGACAGGCGGCGTCAAAGCGCTTGCCCGCCTGCCTGCGCGAAGCCGGAGCTTCGCTTCGGCGAAGGCAGGATGCGCGAGTACTCACTTGCACGATTCCACGGTACGTAGGACGGCCTTGCGCGGTCGTCCGGCAAGGCGCCCGGCGCGCCGTGATGCTGGGCGCATCACAAGCGCCGGGCAACGCCGCCGGCGGCCGCGCAAGGCCGCCCTTCGGGTCGCGTTTCCCGCCCCCTCGGGGCGTCGGGAACGCTCTGCGATGCCAAGGCATCGCCGTCACGCCCCCGACTGCCGAGGAAACGGGAAACGCGATCCTACGTGCCGTGGAATCGTGCAAGGGAGTACTAGCATCGCGCTGCACGCTTTTCCTAGCCTGTCGTCCGATATCCGCCGTGCCGCACCTGTCCATAGTGAGAAGGCCGGGCTATAACGCGGGCTGGCGGTCGGCGAAGGGCCGGGCCGTCTCGAAGGCGCCGGCGGCACGCAGCACCAGCGCGTCGCGGTGCATCGGTCCGACGATCTGCAGGCCGACCGGCAGGCCCTCGGTGGTGAAGCCGCAGGGGATCGAGGCGGCCGGCTGGCCGGTCATGTTGAACGGGAAGGTGAAGGGCAGCCAGTCGATCCATTGGCGCGGGTCGTCGCCCTCGGGCATGAAACGGCCGACCGGGAAGGCGGTGATCGGCAGCGTCGGCGTCAGGAGCAGGTCGTAGTCGGTGTGGAAGCGCGTCATCGCGCCGCCCAGCGCGTTGCGCGCCGCGACGGCGTCGAAATAGGCGTCGAGCGTGATCGTCGCGCCCTCGTCGATCAGCGCGAGGAGGCCCGGGTCGACCAGGTCGCGCTTGCCGTCGACGAGCGGGCCGAGGCCGTGGCCGAGACCCGCCCAGGCGAGCGTCTTCATGGCCGGGCCCGGGTTCTCGAAGCCGGGGTCGGTCTCAACGACGATGGCGCCGAGGTTCTCGAAGACCCGCGCCGCTTGCGCCACCAGATCGGCGACCTCCGCGTCGACCTCGGCGTAGCCGAGCGCCGGGCTGAACGCGACCTTGAGGCCGGCGACACCGTCGTCGAGACCGGCGCGGTAATCGCATGGTTCGAAGGGCAGGGCGAACCAGTCGCGCGCGTCGGGTTCGGCGATGACGTTCAGCATGAGCGCCGCGTCGGCCACCGTCCGGCTCATCGGGCCGACATGGGCGAGCGTCGAGAACGGGCTCGGCGGATAGGCCGGCACGCGGCCGAAGCTGGGCTTCAGGCCGAACACGCCGGCGAACGAGCAGGGAATGCGGATCGAGCCGCCGGCGTCGGTGCCGAAGGCGAGCGGGCCCATGCCGGCGGCCAGCGCCGCCGCGGCGCCGCCCGACGAGCCGCCCGGCGTGCGCTCGAGGTTCCACGGGTTGCGCGTGATGCCGCTGACCGGACAGTGGTGACACCCTTCCAGCCGAACTCGGGCGTCGTCGTCTTGCCGAGGAAGACAGCGCCGTGCTCGCGCATGCGCGCGACCGCGGGCGCGTCGTCGTCCCACGGCTGGTCGGGATCGACCGTCTTCGAGCCGCGCAGGGTCGGCCAGCCCCTGCTCAGCAGCACGTCCTTGATCGAGGTCGGCACGCCGTCGACCAGGCCGGCCGGCTCACCCTTGGCCCAGCGCGCTTCCGATCCGCGCGCCGCCGCGCGCGCGCCGTCGGCGTCGACCAGCAGATAGGCGTTGATCGCGTCGTTGTGGTCGTCGATGCGCGCCAGCGCCGCTTCGATCGCCTCGACCGGCGACAGCCGCTTGGCGCGGTAGGCCTCGACCAGTTCGCTGGCCGAGAGAGCACAGATGTCGTCGGTCACGGGCGGTCCTCCAGTGTGGCATTCAGGCGTAGTCGTCCTCGAGCGGATAGTCCGACAGCACGACCGGCCCATCGGCCGTGATCCACACCGGCTGCTCGAGCTTGACGCCTTCGCGGCCGTCCTCGGCGCCGATGTAGCTCTCGACGCAGACGATCATGTTCTCGGCGAAGACGCCGTCATAGGCGCCCTTGTCGGCGTCCTCGGCGTACCAGATCAGCGGGTACTCGACGCCCAGGCCGCAGCCGTGGGCGATATCGGCGTAGCGGTTTGCGATATAGGCCTCGGGCAGTGGGAACGACCGTTCGGCAAACTCCATGAAACCGATGCCGGGCCGCAACAGGCCGATGTTGTGCTCGAGCTGGCGGCGCGACAGGTCGTAGATCGTCCGCTGTTCGTCGCTCGGCTTGGTCTCGCCGACCACCCAGCTGCGCGAGATGTCGGTATAGAAGCCCATCGGTCCGATCAGGTCGGTGTCGAAGGACAGCAGGTCGCCGGCCCCGATGACCCGGTCCGAGGTCTCCTGGAACCACGGATTGGTGCGCGGACCCGAGCTCAACAGCCGCGTCTCGGGATATTCGGCGCCGAGCGCGACCGACGCCTGCAGCATGGCGGCGAGCGCCTCGGTCTCGCGCATGCCGGGGCGCAGCGCCGCGCGCATCGCCGCGACGCCGGCTTCGCAGACCGCGAGGGAGGATTTGAAGGCGCGCACCTCCTCGACCGATTTGATGGTGCGGGCGCGCTCCATGACCGGCTTGCCGTCGAGGAGCTCGAGACCCTGCGCCTCGAACGCGCTGACCGCCAGGAGATCGGCGCGGTCGATCGCCAGGCGACGACCGCCGCCGCTCACGCGCGCCAGATCGGCGATCTCGGCGGCCATGCGGCCGGCCATCTCGTGGCGCCGCTCGCCGACCACCATGTAGTCGAAGGAGAGCGACGGGCGGATCTCGTCGATCGTCTCGAGGCCGCGCGCCAGGTGTTGCGCCGCGCCGGTCTCGAACAGCACGACCGGACCTTGCGTTGCGACGAAGGCGTAGCGGACCATGTTGTGCATGGTCCAGACCTGCATGTTGCGGCTGCCCGTCGCGTACCGCAGGTTGACCGGATCGACGAGCACGATGCCGGCCATGTCGGCCTCGGCGAGCCCTTGGCGCACGCGTCCTAGGCGGTACGCGCGGATCGCCGCCTCGTCGATCGGCGCTGAGATGTCCACATCGGCCATGCCGCGAGTGTGCCGCGCAAAGGGTGCGCGAATCAACAACGCCGACGCGGCGTGCTAGACTCGCGGCCAATCGCCTCGGGCGACTTAATGGGAGGATGCCATGTCGGATGCCGCCGCCGTACTGGACAGAGAGGATTCACGGGGCGCCGAGGCGCGCGCCGAACTCGCCGCCCGCACACAGCGTTCGCGCGAGGTCGCCGAGAAGTCCAGCGATCTGCTGGCGCTCGAGGTCGTGCCGACCTTCGAGATGCCGCACCCGATCTATATCGAGCGCGCCGAGGGCGCCCGGCTGACCGACGTCGACGGCAACGACTATATCGACCTGACCATGGGCTTCGGCCCGCACGTCCTGGGCCACCGACCCAAGGCGATCGAGGACGCGATGCACGACCAGCTCGCCAAGGGCTGGCACGTCGGCCTGCACAATCCGCTTCAGGCCGAGCTCGCCGCGCTCTTGCGAGAGGCATCGAATTGCGGCGATCAGGCGATATTCTGCAATTCGGGCACCGAGGCGACGATGTACGGCATGCGCATCGCGCGCGCCTTCACCGGCAAGGACCGGGTCGCGCTGTTCGACGGCAACTACCACGGCGCGCACGACTACGCGCTGGTCAAGGCCGACGGCGACAGCCCGCGCGCCAAGCCGGGCGCCAAGCTGCTGGGCCGCGGCGTGCCCGAGGTGATCAAGGACGACACCATGGTGATGCTGCCGTACCACGACGCGGCGGCCTACGACATCATCCGCGCGCACGCCGACGATCTCGCGCTGGTCATGGTCCAGCCGGTGCAGAACACGGTGCCGCGCATCGACAATGCGAAATTTTTGCAGGGCCTCGCCGAGGTCTGCCGCGAGACCGGCGTGCTGCTGCTGCTTGACGAGGTGGTCACCGGCTTCCGGCTCGGCTATGGCGGCGGCCAGGCGCTCTACGGCATCACGCCGGACCTCGCGACCTACGGCAAGGCGCTCGGCGGCGGCATGCCGATCGGCGCGCTGACCGGCCGGGCCGAGATCATGGCGGCCTTCGGCAAGGGCTGGGGCGCGCCCGACGGCGTCTTCTCGGGCGGCACATTCTCGGGCAACCCGATCACCATGGCGGCGGGTATCGCCATGCTCAGCTACCTCAAGGAACACCGGGACGAGGTCTACCCGCATCTCGATGAGCAGAGCGAGCGGCTGGCCAGCGCGGTCAACGGCTTCTGCCAGGAGCACCAGATGGGCGTCCAGCTGATGAACGCCGGCTCGATTTTCTATCTGCACTTCCAGCGCGAGCCGATCGAGACGTCACGCGACGTGACGCGCGAGAACCCGCAAGCCGAGCGCGAGTTCTACCTGCACCTGCTGAACCACGGCGTCATCGTGCCGGGCATCCACCTGTTCTTCCTGTCGGCCGCGCACACCGCTGCCGACGTGGATGCGATCATCGAGGCCTTCATGCAGTCCTTCCTCGACGTCCGCGCCGACGGGCTGCTGTAGGCTCGTGCGCTTGACCGGCTGCGCGGCCGGTTCGTAGAGTCCATTCAAACGGCAAACCAAGGAAGGGAGGCCGCGCCGTGCACGGGCTGATGATGGACATGCCCCTGCTGATCCCGTCGCTGATACGGCACGGGGCGCAGTGTCATGGCTCGGTCGAGATCGTCTCGCAGACGGTCGAGGGGCCGATCCATCGCTATACCTACGCCGACGCCTACGCGCGCATCCAGCGGCTCGCCAACGCGCTCGTGGCGCTTGGCGTCGGTCCCGGCGACCGCGTCGCGACGCTCGCCTGGAACGGCTACCGGCACTTCGAGCTCTACTACGGCATCTCAGGCATCGGCGCGGTGTGCCACACCGTCAACCCGCGCCTGTTCCAAGACCAGATCGCCTACATCATCAATCACGCGGCCGACCGCTTCATTTTCGTCGATTTGACGTTCGTGCCGCTGCTCGAGGAACTTATCGACCAAATACCCGGTGTCGAGGGCTTCGTCGTGATGACCGACGAAGCGCATATGCCGGAAACCAGCCTGCCCAACGCGATGTGTTACGAGTCGCTGGTGAACGACCAGCCGGCCGAATACGAATGGCCGCTCTTGGACGAGCGCACCGCCTCGGCGCTGTGCTACACCTCGGGCACCACGGGCAACCCAAAGGGCGTGCTCTACAGCCACCGCTCGACCGTGATCCACTCGCTCGGCATCCTGGTTTGCTCCATCGCCATGCGCGCGACCGACACGGTGCTGCCCGTCGTGCCAATGTTCCACGTCCAGTCGTGGGGCGTGCCGCACGCGGCGCCCGTCATCGGCGCCAAGCTGGTGTTCGCCGGGCCGCACTCCGACGGCGAGACGTTGCAGCGCCTGTTCGCCGACGAGCAGGTCACCGTCTCGCTCGGCGTGCCGACGATCTGGCTCGGCCTGCTCGACTACCTGCGTTCCTCGGGCAAGCGCATCGACAGCTTGCGCACGTTCCTGAGCGGCGGCGCCGCCCCGCCGTTCTCGATGATCGAGGCCTTCGAGAACGACTACGGGGTCGACGTCAACCACGGCTGGGGCATGACCGAGACCAGCCCGGTGGCGGCCGCCGGCATCAACCGCAAGGTGCTCGAGCCGCTCGCCCACGACGCCCGGCTCCGCGAGAAACTCAAGCAGGGTCAGGTGCTCTTCGGTGTCGAGATGAAGATCGTCGACGACGACGGCAACCGGCTGCCGCACGACGGCGCGGCGGCCGGCGAGCTGCTGGTGCGCGGGCCCTGGGTGACGAGCGGCTATTTCGACGACGACGAAGCCAACGCGGTCGCCTTCGACGCCGAGGGCTGGTTCCGAACCGGCGATGTCTGCGCGATCGATCCGACCGGCCACGTGATGATCACCGACCGCACCAAGGACCTGATCAAGTCGGGCGGCGAATGGATCTCCTCGATCGATCTCGAGGGCACGGCGATGGGCCACCCGGACGTCGCCGAGGCCGCGGCGATCGCCATGCCGCACCCGAAATGGACCGAACGCCCGATGCTCGTCGTCGTGCCCCGCGATGGCGCCGCGCTGACCCGCGACGACGTTCTGGCATACCTGGACGGCAAAATCGTCAAGTGGTGGATGCCCGACGACGTGGTATTCACCGATGAGCTGCCGCACACCGCGACCGGCAAGGTCTCCAAGGTGCGGCTGCGCGAGCGCTATGCCGATCACGTTCTGCCGACGATCAACGAAACGCAGTAGGGACCATGAATTTCGATTACTCCGACAAGGTCGAGGCGCTGCGCGCGCGCCTGATCGACTTCATCGACAACGAGGTGACGCCTGGCGAAGCGGTCTTTCATGCCCAATTGGCGGCTTCCGACGACCGCTGGACCTGCCCGGCGATCATGGACGAGATGAAGGCCAAGGCGCGCGACGCGGGCTTGTGGAACCTGTTCCTGCCCGAAAGCGAGCGTGGCGCCGGGCTGACCAATTTGGAATACGCGCCCCTGTGCGAAATCATGGGCCGCTCGCCGATCGCGCCCGAGGTGTTCAACTGTTCGGCGCCCGACACCGGCAACATGGAGGTGTTCGACCGCTTCTGCACGCCCGAGCAGCAGGAACGCTGGCTGACGCCGCTGCTCGCCGGCGAGATCCGCTCGGCCTTCGCCATGACCGAGCCGGCGGTCGCCTCGTCGGACGCCACCAACATCCAATCGAGCATTGCCCGAGACGGCGACGACTACGTGATCAACGGCCGCAAATGGTGGATCTCGGGGGCCGGCGACCGGCGCTGCAAGATACTCATCTTCATGGGCAAGACCGACCCGGAGGCGGACCGCCACAAGCAGCAGTCGATGATCCTGGTGCCGATCGACACCCCCGGCGTCGAACTGATCCGGCCGCTCTCGGTCTACGGCTACGACCACGCGCCGCACGGCCACTGGGAGATCGACTTCAAGGACGTCCGCGTGCCGGCGTCGAACATGATCCTCGGCGAGGGCCGCGGCTTCGAGATCGCCCAGGCGCGGCTCGGGCCGGGGCGCATCCACCATTGCATGCGGCTGATCGGCGTCGCCGAACGATCGCTCGAGGCGATGTGCGCGCGCGTCAAGTCGCGCGTCGCCTTCGGCAAGCCGATCGCCGAGCAAGGGACCATCGTCGAGGGCATCGCCAAGTCGCGCATCGAGATCGAGCAGGCCAGGCTGCTGGTGCTCAAGGCGGCGCATATGATGGACACCGTGGGCAACAAGGCGGCGCGCGCCGAGATCGCCATGATCAAGGTGATCGCGCCAAACATGGCGCTCGACGTCATCGACCGCGCCATCCAGGCGCATGGCGCCGCCGGTGTCGAAGCCGGCGCCGGCCTGGCCGACGCCTGGGCGCATGCCCGCACGCTGCGCTTCGCCGACGGCCCCGACGAGGTGCACCGCGCCGCCATCGGCAAGCTCGAGCTGCGCAAGCAGAGCGGCGGGCGTTGATCGCCGCGGGAACGCCGGATAGGCTCCGCGCGCACTAGGGAAGGACGGGGTGAACTGGCGCCATGAGCGAACTCGTCGACTATGACAAGCGCGGCGCCGTCGCGGTCATCACGGTACAGAACCCGCCGGTCAACGCGCTGAGCTTCGGCGTGCCCGACGGCATCATCGACGGCCTCGCGCGCGCGGCCGCCGACGACGCGGTCGCCGCCGTTGTGCTGATCGGCGGCGGCCGCACCTTCATCGCCGGCGCCGACATCCGCCAATTCGGCAAGCCCCGGCCGCCCGGCACCGCCTCGACGCTCGAGCTGATCGACCGCCTCGAGACCTCGCCCAAGCCGGTCGTCGCGGCGATCCACGGCACCGCGTTGGGCGGCGGCCTCGAGGTCGCGATGGGCTGCCACTGGCGCTGCGCCGTGGCGGGCGCGCGCCTCGGCCAGCCCGAGGTCAAGCTCGGCATCCTGCCCGGCGCCGGCGGCACCCAGCGCCTGCCGCGCCTGATCGGCGTCGCCAACGCGCTCGACATGATCGTCGGCGGCGAACCGATCACCGCCGCCCAGGCGGCCCCCATGGGCCTGATCGACGAGGTCGTCGAGGGCGATCTCGCCGCCGGCGCGGTCGCCTTCGCGGCCAAGGTCGCGGCCGGTTCCGCGCCCTTGCGCAAGGCGCGCGACGGCGACGACAAACTGCAGGACGGCCGCGACGACCCCGGCCTGTTCGACGCCGCCCGCAAGAAGATCGAACGGAGGGCGCGCGGCCAGCTCGCGCCGTGGCGCTGCATCGATTGTGTCGAGAACGCCGTCAAGCTGCCGTTCGACGAGGGCATCACGCAAGAACGCCGCTTGTTCGACGAATGCCTCGCCTCGCCGCAGTCGGCGGCGCTGCGTCACGCCTTCTTCGCCGAGCGCGCCGCCAACAAGGTCGCGGGCATCACCAAGGAGACGCCGACCATGGCGGTCGCGCGCGGCGGCGTCATCGGCGCCGGCACCATGGGTGGCGGCATCGCCATGAACTTCGCCAACGCCGGCATCCCGGTACACCTCACCGACGCCTCGCAAGAATTGTTGGACGCGGGGCTGGCGCGCATCCGCTCGAACTACGAGCGCTCGGTCAGGTCGGGCCGTTTCGATATGGCCGAGGTCGAGCGGCGCATGGCGCTGATCGAGCCGACGCTCGATCTGGCCGATTTCGCCGATGTCGATTTCGTCATCGAGGCAGTGTTCGAGGAGCTTCAAATCAAGAAGGACATGTTCCGCAAGCTCGACGCAGTGTGCAAGCCCGACGCGATCATCGCGTCGAACACGTCGTATCTGAACGTCGACGTCATCGCCGCCGAGACGCGCCGCGCCGGCAAGGTGCTGGGCACCCATTTCTTCAGCCCGGCCAACGTCATGCGTCTCTTGGAGATCGTCCGTGGCGCCGAGACCTCGGCCGAGACGCTGGCCACGACGGTCCGGCTCGCCAAGTCCATGGGCAAGGTCGGCGTCGTCGTCGGCGTATGTCCCGGCTTCGTCGGCAACCGTATGCTGTCGGGCTACTTCCGCGAGGCGAACCTGCTGATCCTCGAGGGCGCGCTGCCGCAGCAGATCGATGCGGTGATCTATGGCTTCGGTTTCAACATGGGGCCGTTCGCGGTCGGCGACCTGGCCGGTCTCGACATCGGCTGGCGCTCGCGCAAGGACCGCGGCGTCTCGAACACCGAGCCCCAGGGGCGCATCCCGGATGCGCTCTGCGAGCTGGGCCGCTTCGGCCAGAAGACCGGCGCCGGCTGGTACCGCTACGAGGCGGGCAACCGCGCGCCGACCCCCGACCCCGACGTCGAGGCGCTGATCGAGAAGACCTCGGCCGAGATGGGCATCACCCGCCGCGCGATCGACGACGATGAGATCCTGGCGCGCTGCCTCTACCCGCTGATCAACATCGGCGCCAACATCCTGGAAGAGGGCATGGCGGCGCGCGCGTCCGACATCGACACCATCTGGCTCAATGGCTACGGTTTCCCGCCCTATCGCGGTGGGCCAATGTTCTATGCCGACCAAACCGGCCTGGCCGAAGTTCACGACACCATCTGCCGCTTCCACGAAACCCACGGCGCCGCCTGGGAGCCGGCCCCGCTGCTCGCCCGCCTGGCCCGCGAGGGCAGGGGCTTCGGCGACCTCTAGGAGACCTGGGAGAACCCGATGACCGACGCCGTTATCGTTTCCACCGCGCGCACGCCGATCGGCAAGGCCTATCGCGGCGCCTTCAACAACACCCACGGCGCCGTGCTCGGCGGCCACGTCATCGAGCACGCCGTCGCGCGCGCCGGGGTCGAGGCGGGCGAGGTCGAGGACGTCATCATGGGCGTCGGCCTGCCCGAGGGCGCGGCGGGCCACAACATCGCGCGGCAATGCGCGATCCGCGCCGGCCTGCCGGTCACCACCTCGGGCGTCACGGTCAACCGGTTTTGCAGTTCCGGGCTGCAGACCATCGCGATGGCCGCCCAGCGAGTCATCGTCGACAAGGTACCGGTCATGGTCGCCGGCGGCATGGATTCGATCTCGCTGGTGCAGAACGAGCACCAGAACAATTTCCGCGCCCACGACGCCTGGATCGATCAGCACAAGCCCGACCTCTACATGGCCATGATCGACACCGCCGAGGTCGTCGCCGAGCGCTATGGCATCTCCCGTGAGGCGCAGGACGCATACGCCGTCGAGAGCCAGGCGCGCACCGCCGCGGGGCAGGAGGCAGGCCGCTTCGACGACGAGATCGTGCCACTCGCCACGGTCAAGATCGTCACCGACAAGGCGACCGGCGAGACCAGCGAGCAGGCCGTCACGCTGGACAAGGACGAAGGCAACCGGCCGGGGACTTCGTTGGAGGGGCTGGGCGGCCTGCCGCCGGTGCGCGGCGAGGACCACTGCATCACCGCGGGCAACGCGAGCCAGCTCTCCGACGGCGCCTCGGCTTGCGTCGTCATGGACGGCAAGCTCGCCGAGCGGCGCGGCCTCGAGCCCTTGGGCGTCTTCCGCGGCTTCACCGTGGCCGGCTGCGAGCCCGACGAGATGGGCATCGGCCCGGTCTTCGCCGTGCCGCGCCTCTTGGAGCGCAACGGGCTCGCCGTCGACGACATCGACCTCTGGGAGCTCAACGAGGCGTTCGCCGTGCAGGTGCTGTATTGCCGCGAGCGCCTCGGTATCCCGGCCGACAAGCTCAACGTCGACGGCGGCGCGATCTCGATCGGCCATCCCTACGGCATGTCGGGCGCCCGGCTCGCCGGCCACGCGCTGATCGAGGGCAAGCGGCGCGGCGCCAGATACGTCGTCACGACCATGTGCGTCGGCGGCGGCATGGGCGCGGCCGGCCTGTTCGAGATTGCCTAGATTTGTCCGGCCACCTTCATTGGTGCGGTCACCTTACGGTGACCTGCGCTCAATCGCCGCGTATGCTTCCGCCGAACGGTCGGCGGCCTGCGGTCGCAGGCTGGTGTATTAAGGTCGGTTCGAATCGACTAGCTGTGGAATGGTAGCTCACGACCCCGAGGTCATCGAGGTCCGCGCCGACGAGTCGCTCGACCTCACGCGGCTCGAACCCTACTTGCGCGAGCACCTCGCGGGCGCCGAGGGGCCGCTCGCGGTCGAGCAGTTCGGCGGCGGCCACGCCAACCTGACCTATCTGTTCCGCTTCAGCACCCGCGAGTTCGTCGTGCGCCGGCCGCCGCTCGGCCCGGTCGCCGCCACGGCGCACGACATGTCGCGCGAGCACCGCGTGCTTTCGGTGCTGCACCGGGCCTATCCGCTGGCGCCCGAGAGCTTCCACCTGTGCCAGGACCACGACATCATCGGCGTCGATTTCCTGGTCATGGAGCGGCGCGACGGCTTCGTCATCCGCGCCGACCTGCCCGAACGGTTGCGCGGCGATGCCCGCCTGGCGCGCCGCATCGGCGAGATGGTCATCGACTGCCTGGCCGATCTGCACCGGGTCGACCCGGCCGCCGTCGGGCTCGACGATTTCGGCCGGCCCGAGGGTTTCGCCGAGCGCCAGGTCGACGGCTGGACCAGGCGCTGGCACGCCGCCAAGGACTCGGAGATCAACCGCATGGATGCGCTGGCCGCCTGGCTCGCCGAGCGGATCCCCGAAACCGGCGCCGAGTGCCTGGTGCACAACGACTTCAAGCTCGACAATATGATGGTCGCCGACGACGATCCGGCGCGCGCCGTCGCGGTCTTCGACTGGGACATGTGCACGCGCGGCGATCCGCTGATGGACTTGGGCTATCTGCTGACCTTCTGGCCGCAAGCCGACGACCCCGAGCATTGGCGCCGGGCCTCGCCCGCGCCGATGTGGCGCGACGGCTTCCCGAGCCGCGCCGAAGTGATCGACCGCTATGCCGAGCGGACCGGTTTCGCCATGCACGACGTCGTCTGGTACCAGGCCTGGGGCGCCTTCAAGCTCGCCGTCATCCTGCAGCAGATCTACATCCGCTGGCTGCGTGGCCAGACACAAGACCAGCGTTTCGCCCCGATGGGCGAACGCGTCGCCGCGCTGATCGAGCGGGGTTGCGTGATCGCGGGGCTTGGCGACGTGTAACCACGACGCGCCGGTTCCCAATCGCGCCACGATTGCCCGCTTGCCGCGCCAAACGCGGTGTCCGGAGCGCCATCGCCGAATGTCGGCTTATGATGCGGCGGACATCAGAGCGATCGGGCAACACGGAAACCGACGATGTTCATGCGGTCGACGGGTGCGGTCCCGTAGCGGTTCCCGGCGTGGAGAACCCGGGGACCGTAGCTCCAGGCACCGCTGCGAAGGACGCGGAGACAATCGGGTGTATCCGAAATCGAGCGCCCATCTGTCGGCGCGCCATCGTAGCTTTCCGCGTAACAGTCCTGCACCCATTCCAAGGCGTTGCCATGCACGTCGTAAAGGCCGAATTCGTTCGGCGCGTACTGGCCGGTTGGAACCGTCTTATTGCTGTCATTCGCCTTTGATACGTCGAATTCGTCGCCCCAATGATACTGGGTCGTCGTGCCCGCGCGCGCGGCGTATTCCCACTGGGCCTCGCTCAACAAATGGTACGGCTCATCGTGTACTTTGGAATTGAGCCAGGCGACGAAAATGTGGGTATCGTGCCACGACACCTCGATCACCGGCCGGCGGCCCTTGCCCCAACCATTGTCGCCGCCTGATTCGGTCACCGGACCATTGTCGCAAGCGGCTTCCGCCACGCAGGCCTCCCATTCGTCCCACATCACTTCGTATTTGCCGACCGCGAAGGGCTTGGCGATGGTCACCCGATGCACCGGCTTTTCATCATAGCGTCCGCTCGTCGACCCCATCATGAAATGGCCCTCGGGCACGACCACCATCTCCGGGCATGTCGGGCAGTCGCGGAATGTCGCGCCTGGTTTGAAATGCTCTTCGGCCAGCCCCTTCGAGACCGTTAGGCTCGCCGCCATCATGACCATAACGAAAAGGGACCGGAACATCGCCGCCTCCGTCGTCGTTCGATCTGCGCACGACGAGGGTAGTACCTTGCGGGCCGCTCCTCAAGGAGCACAAGCGCGAGCCGATGGAGCAAGCCGTCTGGCGGCGGCGGCCGCCCTCTTGTCCCGATAAGACTGGCGCGGGCTGGCATCGCCCGACCGTTTCCGATCGATCGGACAATGCGCTAGTCGGTCACGCCCGCCAGGTCGACCGGGTCGGCGATGGCGCCGATCTCGGCCATCATCCGCTTCGACGCGCCGTCGTTCGGAACGCGCTGGTGGAAGACCTCGAGCCGGTGGCCGTCGGGGTCGCGGAAATAGACGCCGTAGGAGACGCCGTGATCGACGACCGCCTCGATCGTCACGGCCCGCTCGACGAGCCGCGCGTGGAACCGCTTGAGATCGTCGAGGCCGCCGTCGAGCTCGAAGGCGACGTGCTGCAGCTCGGCGTGGCTCATCTCGCCGTCGCCCGCCGCCTTGAACAGCGCGATGTCGTGATCGCGCGTGCCGAACGACAGGAAGACGCCGGGCACTCCCTCGAAGCGCGTCACGATCTCCATGCCGAGCAGATCGCAATACCACGCGGCCGAGGCATCGGGATCGCTGGCGTAGAGGACGACGTGGCCGACATGTCTGATGCGTGTCATGGTCACCTCCCGTCGATGAACGCGGCGCCGACGAGCATAGCACGGCCGCGCGACGTTGCTGTAAGCTGGGATCAAGGAGGACAGCCGATGCCCGACGACGTCAACCGCCAGATCCTGCTCGCCTCGCGCCCCGATGGCGCACCGACGCCCGACAACTTCAGCCTCGTCGAAAGCGCCATTCCGGTGCCCGGCGACGGCGAGTTTCTGTGCCGCATCGTCTATACCTCGATCGACCCCTATATGCGCGGGCGCATGAGCGACGCCAAGTCGTACACCGCGCCGACCGGCATCGGCGACGTGATGGGCGGCGGCTCGGTCGGTCAGGTCGTCGCCTCGCGGGTCGACGGCTTCGCGGCGGGCGATTTCGTGCTGACCTACAACGGCTGGCAGGAATACGCGGTCAACGGGCCGAAGGGCGTGCGCAAGCTCGATCCGGCCGCCGCGCCGATCTCGACCGCGCTCGGCGTGCTCGGCATGCCGGGCATGACCGCCTATAGCGGGCTGCTCGAGATCGGCAAGCCTGCGGACGGCGAGACCCTGGTCGTCGCCGCCGCCTCGGGCCCGGTCGGCGGCACCGTCGGCCAGATCGCCAAGATCAAGGGCTGCCGCGCCGTCGGCGTCGCCGGCGGGGCCGAGAAATGCGCCTTCGTTACCGACGAACTGGGCTTCGACGCCTGCATCGATCACCGGGCTGCGGACTTTCCGGAGCGGCTCGCCGCCGCCTGTCCCGACGGCATCGACGTCTATTTCGAGAACGTTTCCGGCCACGTCTTCGACGCCGTCTTTCCGCTCTTGAACCCATTCGCGCGGATCCCCGTGTGCGGCCTGATCGCGCGCTACAACGCGACCGAGCTGCCGCCCGGCCCCGACCGCCTGCCGATGCTGTTCCGCGACGTTCTGACCAAGAAGCTGACCATCCGCGGCTTCATCGTCACCGACTTCCACGCCCGCCAAGCCGACTTCCTCAGCGACGTCGGCCAGTGGATCGGCGAGGGCCGCATCCGCTACCGCGAGGACATCGTCGAGGGGCTCGAGAACACACCCGATGCCTTCATCGGCCTGCTCGGCGGCGGCAACTTCGGCAAACTTCTGGTCCGCCTGGCGCCCGACCCGACACGCTGACTCGGCTGCGCCGATTGGAACGTGTGCCCGCGCCAGCGACAGACCGCTATCGGGCGGCAAGCAGACGCCGCGGCGTGGCACGCCTAATGTCGGCTCCTGGCTGAGGGTGCCAGGAGGAGACATTGAGGTCTCGTCGTTAGACTCCACCCACCGCCTTCCCTAAACTACCACCCATAACAAAATTGAAACGGGGGTTACGCCCGTGGCCCGGGAGGGTATCGAACGCAGGCTTGCCGCGATCCTGAGCGCCAATGTGGTCGGCTACAGCCGCCTAATGGGCAAGGACGACGCCGGCACGCTCGCCGCGCTCAAGGCGCTGCGTAAGGAGTTGTTCGCCCCCACGGTTGCTGAGCATCACGGCCGCATCGTGAAGCTGATGGGGGATGGGGCTCTGGTCGAGTTTCCGAGCGTCGTTGACGCGGTGGAATGCGCCGTCGCAGTGCAATGCGGCATGGCCGAGCGAGCTATTGTCAAAAGTTGTGTATGGGCTGATCATGCGGCGGCGCGATCCTGGCGTTCTCCATCTACGAATTTGACGCCGCGAATGATCTCGGCGAGATGGTTCGATCCATCGAGTTTTCTCCATTTTCTCTGAGCGCACTGGCATAGTTTGAAGACCATGGCCATCGCCGTCTTGCGCGACAGGCAGCCCTTGGTCCGGTAGGTGCGCAGACGAACCGTGGCGAACGTGCTCTCGATGGGGTTGGTCGTGCGTACATGCTTCCAGTGCTCGGCGGGGAAGTCGTAGAACGTCAGCAGGACGTCGCGGTCCTTGGCCAGGCAGGCCGCGGCCTTGTCGTACTTCGGCCCGTAGGCTTCCAGGAAGAAGTCGAAGGCGCTCTCGGCATCCTTCCTGGTTTCGGCCATCCAGATGTCTTGCAGGCGCCCCTTGGCTTTCTTTTGCAGACCCTTGGGCAGCTTGTTCAAGACGTTGCCCGTCTTGTGAACCCAGCAGCGTTGCTCGCGGGCGCCTGGGTAGACTTGGCGGAGCGCCTTCCAGAAGCCGAGCGCGCCGTCGCCGAGCGCCAGTTGCGGACCCATTTCAAGGCCGCGCCGCTTGAGATCGAGCAGAACTTCGAGCCAGGACTGCTCACTTTCGCGATAGCCGTCGGCGATGGCGATCAGTTCCTTCTGTCCCTTGTCCGTGGCCCCGACGATCACCAGGATGCACTGCTTCTCTTCCTCCATGCGGGCGCTGAAATAGATGCCGTCCACCCAGAAATAGACGTAGCGCTTGGCCGTGAGGTCGCGCCGTTGCCAGCGCTCCGCCTCAACCCCCCAGACCTCTTTCAGCCGGGTGATCGTGGAGGCCGAAAGCCCCGGCGCGGAGCTCCCCAGGAGCGCCGCCAAGGCTTCCCCGAAGTCGCCGGTGGAAATGCCCTTCAGATACAGCCATGGCAAAAGGTCTTCCAGGCTCTTGGCGCGGCGCAGATAGCGCGGCAGGATCGCCGACGTGAAGCGGATGGCGCCGTCCCCCCGGTCCCGCACACGGGGTTGGCGCACGCTCACCGGGCCGATCCCGGTCTGGATGAAGCGTTCCGGCAGATATCCATTGCGGACAACCCGGCGGCGGCCGGCGGCGTCAACAAGCGCCGCATGGCTACCCAAAAACACGGAGACCTCGGCCTCAACGGCTTGGGCCAACAACTCGCGAGCTCCAGCTTGTAGGACTTCCGTCAACGGATCTTTCTGAAAATCAGATGGGTTTTGAAAAGCAACAACGGTATTCTCTTTCATGGCGTATCCTTCCTTGGCTTAGCTCAAGTGGTGACATCAACAATCACCAGGATACGCCGCCTTCATTTCAACGCCGTACACAAGATTCGACGGGGCGGTAAAAAGTTGTTGGCCGATGGCGTGCTTGTACAGGTCTTTGCGGTTCGGTGAAGAATATTTGCCTGTCTCCGCGTTGCTGGTGGATAAAACCTGATATTACCTACCCTTGGCTTCTCCTTGGCTTCGTTTTTTATGGTGCGATTGCCGCGCAGCGTCGGATATTGAGGCCGAGGGCACGCAGATTGACCACGTAGCGCATGGCCGGCATGCCGCGAATGCGTAGGTGAGCCAGGTTCATCTGGTACTTTAATCGCGACATGGTCGCTTCTATGCCGGCCCGCCATCTGTAGACGTTGCGGAAGGCATCGCTTTGTTCATAAAGCCGGCGCTTTTGGTTGGCAGCCCTGGCCGGGGTATATTGAAAGCGGGAAAATTGGCCGTCACGCTTGGCCGCCTGCACGGGACATCGCAGTATATCGGGACATTTTTGGCAGATGGAGAGGTCGAAACGGGCCTGCAGCTTGGCTTTGGCGAGCGAGGCTGAAACCGGTTCGACGTTATTGGGACAGCGCAAGACCAAGCCTTCTTCGTTGAGAGTGAAATCCTCCAACGTCAACCGTCCCGAGACGGCGCCTTTCGGCGGTCGTGCGGGCGCCACGAGATTGATGTTCTGTTCGCGCGTCAGAGCCATGTTGTCACTGGAACCGTAATGTGAATCACCCAGCATCACCGCCGGCGTCAGCGCGCGCTCGCTCAGATCATCCAGCGCATCGGCTAAGCGATGGCCGTCATGCACCGTCATCTTGTGGACCTCCACGTGGGTGATGAGGTCCGGTGTCGCGGCAACCGCCTCGTTACTGACATCTTCACAATAGGTTTCGACGATCTGCGCCATGTATCCTTGACCCTTGTGCGCGTTGTAGCTCGCGTCCGGGTCGGCCGGATTGCCGACGGTATCGCACGGCACATCCTTTGGATCTCGAATCGCGGCGCGCGTTGCGTCACGATCGCCATACTCATCATCAACGATCTCGAACTGATCGCGCAGAACCCTCTCCAGGATCGCAAAACTGGAAAGCTTTGCCGCCGCCGTGTCACGGAATTGCAGCACCAGGGCTAGGAGATACTGACCCGCTTCGCCGAGGCGCCGTTTTGAAACACTCGGCGCCGTATTCGCGAACGCGCCATTACCCTCGCGATCGACATAGCGGCGGATCACCTCCTTGCTGATCTGCTCGTGCAGACCGGGATGATATCGCTCAAGCTCACGGGCAAACTTCGAGATGCTCTCAACAACGATACCAAGTCGTGTCAGCGCCCGCATTGCCGAACGAAGGGCCGTCGAATCCATGCGTTGGTGGCTGGTATCGACAGAGAACCCCTGCACCAGCCGATCCGTCAAACACCGGAACAGCAATTCATCGAGACCTTGTTCGATAAACAGACGGCGATAGTTGCGCAGGGTTTTCTCACAGAAATAGCTGTCCGCTTCGCTGCGCACGTCCAAGGCATAGTGCCACGCCATATTGAAGGCCAGGGCCTCGACGGTCTCTGCATCGCTCAGATCGTGCAGCTGCTGCAAAAGCAAGACCCCGATGACAACGTGTAGATCCTTCGATGGTCGGCCCATGCGTTCATCAAGGTGACGGCAAAGATCGTCAACCGGAAGTTCGACAAGCAGATGGTTCCGAAAAACCCCGGCCCAGGATTGCTCCATCAGGCGCCGACGTTTGTCCCCGAAATCGGACCAGCGATCAAACAATTCCCCAGTCCGTCGGTCGCGTAAAGTAAACATGCACAATTATAATCCAGCCGACTCTCATGAGGAATCGACTTTTTACCGCCCCGTCAAGATTCGGTTATAGCTCTGGCCGAGCGCAATGCGGACGTGCCCGAGGACAAGCGCATCGATTTCCGCATTGGCGTCAACTTGGGCGACATCATCATCGAGGGCACCGACATTTACGGCGATGGCGTCAACGTCGCCGCACGCCTGCAACAGCTCGCCGCGCCCGGCGGCATCGCCCTGAGCGCCACCGCTCACGAGCACGCGGTGGCAAAGGTCGACATCGGCTTCCAAGATGGCGGAGAGCACGAACTCAAGAACATTACCAAGCCCGTTCGCATCTACCACTGGTCTAACGACGACCCCGGCCGTCAGCCACACTCAGCAGGTGCGGAGGACGCGCTGCCACTACCCGACAAGCCTTCAATTGCGGTGCTGCCGTTCGTTAACATATCGGGTGACCCCGATCAGGAGTACTTCTCGGATGGCATTACCGAGTGAGTCGGACCCGATTTCCTTGGACACAGAATTGGCTTAATCGAAGTGTCCAAGGAGGACCGGAACATGACCGACAATTTTGAGAACAAAGTTGCTGTTGATGGGCCTGTGGTAAACGAGGGCGAGCTTGGCTCGTCCACGTTTTCCCCGGGCCAGGTTTCGCCGGCAGGCCCGCTGGGACTTGGCCAGCGGTGGACGGTGACGCGCAAGCGTGAGGTTGCCCTGCGGCTTTTGCGTGGCGAGCCGGTGGAACTTTTGTCGCGGCAGTTGGGCGTGGAGATTTTCCGGCTCGAGCAGTGGCGTGAGAAGGCGATCGCCGGGATCGATGCCTCGCTCAAGGAACGCAAGGGCGATCCGGTGAAGGCGGAACTGGACATCGCCATGAAGCGGATCGGGGAGTTGATCATGCAGGTGGAACTGCTGGAGGCCAAGACGGAGACGTCCGGCCCTTTGGGGCGGCGGAGGTCGCGGCGATGAGTGCCGCCACCTCTCCCGGCACGGGTTTGGCCTACGGCCTCCAGCGGGTCTGTGCGGCCTGGGGTTTTGCCCGTTCCTCGTTCTACGCCATGAAATCCCGGCAGCAGGCCACCGCTGAGCGCCCACCAGCAAAGCGCCGGGGACCGAAGCCCTCGATCTCGGACGAGGCTCTGCTGGTGGCCATCGAGGCCGACCTGGAGGCATCCCCCTGGGAGGGCGAGGGACACCGCAAGGTCTGGGCTCGGCTTCGGGTCTGTCGTGGCATCCGTGTTTCCCGCAAGCGGGGGCTCCGGGTGATGCGCGAGAACAACCTGCTCTCGCCCCATCGCTGCCGCCGCCGTGGCGGAAATCCCCATGTCGGTGAGATCATCACCCATGCCCCCAACCTCATGTGGGGCACGGACGGCGTTCGGGTGTTCACGGTGGACGACGGCTGGGGCTGGATATTCACCGCCATCGAGCATTGGAACGCCGAGTGCGTCGGCTGGCATGTGTGCAAGCGAGGCGACCGCTTCGCCGCCCTTCAGCCGATCTCCATGGGGCTTGCGAGGCTGTATGCCTCGACCTCCGCCGGTGCGGCGCGGGGGCTGGCCTTGCGGATGGATCACGGCTCCCAGTATCTGTCGGACCACTTCACCAACCAGATCAAGTTCTGGGGCATCCAGCCGTCCTACGCCTTCGTCGAACAGCCCCAGACCAACGGCGTCGCCGAGAGGTTCAATCGCACGCTCAAGGAACAGATCATCCATGGCCGCATCTACCGCAACATCGCGGAGCTGCGGAACGCCGTCCGCGGGTTCGTCGAACAGTACAATGCCCAGTGGATCGTGGAGAAGAACGGCTACCTGAGCCCCGCTCAAGCTCGTCAGGCGTGGCACACCGCGATGTCACTCAGGCCCGCCGCATGAGACAAACTTGTGTCCAAGGAACCGGGTGCGATACAGATGGCATTACCGAGGACATCATCACTACCCTGTCCAAGCTTGCCGGACTGCGGGTGATCGCCCGCAATTCGAGCTTCGTTTACAAGGGCCAGACCATTGACATCCGTGTGGCGGCGAAGCAGCTCGGCGTGCAATACGTGCTCGAAGGCAGCGTCCGCCGGGGCGGCGACCGCATCCGCATCACGGCGCAGCTAATTGATGCATCCAGCGGTTCGCATCTCTGGGCCGAACGCTATGACCGTTCGGTGGAGGACATTTTCACCGTGCAAGACGAGATCACGCTCGTCCTTGCAACCGAGATGCAGGTCAAGCTGACCGAAGGCGAGCAGGCCCGGCTTCATTACACAACGACTGGCAACGTCGACGCCTGGACCCACTGGGTGAAGGGACTGTCCCATTATCGTCAGGCGGTCACGAAGGAAAACTTCACTCCAGCGCTGTCTTACTGGCAAAAAGCGCTGGCCCTCGATCCTGCCTCGGCCGCCCTGCACGGTATGATCGGCTACATGCATTACATGGATGCCCGTTTTGGCTGGTGGGACGACTGGCAAATGGCGCTCGAAAAGGCGCGCAGGTATGCGGACCGGGCGCTCGAACTCGATCCGGACAGCCCCGATGGCCACACCGCGTCGAGCCTGACCTGTTTGCTGGAGGGACGCTATGACGAAGCTGCGGTCCATGCGCACCGGGCAGCGGACCTCGCACCCGGTTCGGCCGATGCCGTGTCCTTTGCCTGCGTCGTTCTCACCAACGTTGGAAATGCCCAAGAAGCAGTGGCCCACGGCGAAAGGGCGATGATCCTCAGCCCGAACTATCCGGCCTCCTATCTGGGACAACTGGGTAACGCCTATCGCCTGGCGGGACGGATCGAGGACGCAATAGCCGCCTTCAAGGCCTATCACGCCCGCAACCCGGGATTTGGCCTGAGTGACCTCGTCATCGTCTATCAGCAGACCGATCGGCCGGCCGAGGCCAAGCAAACGGCGGAGCAACTCCTCTCCATCCGCCGGGATTTCACGATTGCCGCCTGGGCGAAAACCCAATTTCGTGCCGATAAGGCAGGGATTGAGGCCGACATCACGGCGTTGCGTGCCGCGGGGCTTCCGATGAACTGAGGATGATCGAAGTACCCACTCCGACATCGATCGGCAGATTGGTCGCGCCGACAAACATGTCCGCCATCGGGTCACGAGCCGATCTCTGGCGATCTCGTTTCGGATGTTTGGTTCGGAGCGGTAAGCGGACCTAAAACGCACGGCTTCCGAATTTCACGACACGCGTGCCCGGGCGCGCCAATCGCGCAATAATCGGCTATACTTGCGGCCGGAACATGCTCGATCGCAGATCACTCGTCGCGCTTTCGGTGCCCGGCCTGATCCTGGTCGCGGCCTTCGTCGCGACCGCCGACGACGCCGTCATGCTGTTTCGCCACGGCGGCTGGTATGCGTTGCTCGGTAACTTCCTCGCCGTCGTCGGCTCGTTGGTGATGGTGCTCGCCGGCGGTTTTCTCGCCGTCGCGGCCGTCGTTCTGCTGCCCTTCATCCTGCTCGTGCGTGGCGAATCGGCGACCGCCGTCGCCGTCGCCGAATGGCTCGAGGCGCGCGGGCGGGACGGCAGCCGAATGGGCGCCGCCTGGCTCGGCAACGCGCCGGGCAGCGAACCCAGCCGCACCTGGGACCCGGTGTTCGGCGACTTCATGGAACCGGGCTCGAGCGCGCGCGACAACATCTGCACGGTGATCCAGCTCGGCGCCTATCCGATCGCCGCCATCCTGCTGCTGCTCGGCCTGCGCCTCTACCAGTGGCTTAGCTAGGAGACGGTTTCCGCGCGGTCAGCGTCACGCCGCCCAACTTGCCGCCGTCGAACAGCATCACGACCGTGTCGTAGAAATCGGTCAGCGCCGCGACCGTCGCCGCGCCGTGGATCGCGGTATGCGCCGCACGGTTGGCGTGATAGGCGTCGCGCCGGGCCAGGGTGAAGCCGCGCCAGCTCTCGGTCATGTCTTCGAAACCGACGTCGACGAACCCGGCGTCGCGCAACACGCCGACATAGTCGTCGCGCAAGTGCAGGGTCTGGCCGTAGATTTTCTCGGTCACCGCGTGCTGTTCACCCGCATCGAAATCGGCGTGGCGGAACAGGTCCTCGACATAGAGCCGACCGCCCGGCTTCAGCGTCGCGATCGCCTTGGCGAACAGCGCCCGGTGATCGGCGATATGGTAAACGGCGAGCCAACTGACCAGCGCGTCGTGGGTGTCCGCCGGCAGCTCCGCGGTCAGCACGTCGCCGCAAAGATGCGTGACGCGGTCGACGAGGCCGCAGCGCTCGGTCAGCGAGCGCGCGATACCGTCGATGTCGGCCTGCAGCTCGATCGCCGTGACGTGGCAGCCGGTCCATTGCGCCAGATAGCGCGCCGGGCCGCCGAGCCCCGAACCGACGTCGAGCACCCGGCTGGCGCCGCCGATGCCGAGCGCCTCGATCGCCGCGTCGACCGCCTCGGTGCCGAAATAGTGGAACTGGTCGAACGGCGTCAGGTCGTCGACGGTCAGCGGGTCGTCGGCGCCGATGCCGACATGGGCGAGGTCGTTGTAAATCCGCTCGACGCCTTCGTAGAGCTTCATCGATTTGATCGTGGTCATTCGGCGAGCCCCCGGCCCGGCAATTTCAGCGTCGCCATTATAGGGGCTTGCGCCTTCGGTGTTCGAGCGCCACCATCCGCGGCGCGTCCCGCGTGGCGTGGCGGCTGTCATCTGGCCGGGGAGACGAGACAATGACGGGACTGGGCCTCGAAGGCGAGATCGTCGATCGCGAAAACCACGCCCGTGCGGTGGCGCATTTCCGCGCCGCGCGCGTCGTGCTGCCCAAGTTCTCCGAGCTCGCCGACCCGGCGACCATACCGGACGGCATCTCGGCCGCCCTGGCCGATGTCGGCCCGGACGAGGCCGACCCGGGCAACCTGTTTCGCGTTACCTGGTACAACGGCGCCGACCGGCGCGCGCGCGTCGCGGTGCCCGACCATCTGGTGCTGCCCGAGGCGCTGACCGGCGTGAAGGCCAGGATCGTCATCGCGCTCGGCAACCGCTTCCCGATGATCGGCGCGCACAAGGTGCTGGCGGCGTATGGCTGCCTGGCGCCGCGCATCGTCACCGGGCAGTACGATCCGACCCGCCACCGCGCGATCTGGCCGTCGACCGGCAACTACTGCCGGGGCGGCGTGGCGATCTCGCGCATCCTCGGCTGCCGTAGCGTCGCAGTGCTGCCCGAGGGCATGAGCGCCGAACGCTTCCGCTGGCTCGAGGACTGGGTGAGCGACCCGGCCGACATCATGCGCACGCCGGGCTCGGAGAGCAACGTCAAGGAGATCTACGACAAATGCCACGAGCTGGCGGGCCTTCAGGGCAACGTGATCTTCAACCAGTTCAACGAGTTCGCCAATTATCTGGTCCACTACCTGTGCACCGGCCGCGCCCTCGAGCGTGTCTTCGAGAGCCAACGCGCGGCGCATAAGGACCTGCGCCTCGCCGCCTTTGTCGCCGCCACCGGCTCGGCCGGCACGCTGGCGGCGGGCGATTATCTCAAGGAGCGGCATGGCGCGCGCATCGTCGCGGTCGAGGCGCTCGAATGCCCGACCATGCTCTACAACGGCTACGGCGAGCACAACATCCAGGGCATCGGCGACAAGCACCTGCCGCTGATCCACAACGTCATGAACACCGACGTGGTGACCGCGGTCTCCGACCGCGCGACCGACGGCCTCGACGTGCTGTTCAACACCGACGTCGGGCGCCGCTACCTGGTCGAGCGCCAGGGCGTCGACGCGGGGCTGGTGGCCGAGCTCGGCAATCTCGGGCTGTCGAGCATCTGCAACATGCTGGCCTCGATCAAGCTCGCCAAGCGCCTCGGTCTCGGCCCCGACGATGCGATCGTCACGGTCGCGACCGACGGCGCCGCGATGTACGGAAGCGAGCGCGACAAGACGCTCGCGACGGTCTTCCCGGACGGCTTCGACACCGTCGCGGCGGGCGAGACCTTCGGCCGCCACCTCGCGGCGGCGACGACCGACCACCTGCTCGAGCTGACCGAGATCGACCGCGAGCGCATCTTCAACCTGGGCTACTTCACCTGGGTCGAGCAGCAGGGTATTGCGCTCGACGCCTTCGACGCGCGCCGCGACCAGGCGTTCTGGCGGTCTTTGCGCGACCTGATCCCGCGCTGGGACGCGCTGATCGACGAGTTCAACGCCCAGACCGGCGCCGCCGAGGCGTGAGGTTGGCCGGTCAGGCCAATCAAAGGGTGCCGCGGCGCCGCGTTTCGTGGCACCATGGCGGTCCGGACGCTGGGTGGGGGCGCGGATGGCCGAGATAATCCTCTTCGTGATTCTGGGCGTGGCGGTTGCCGTCGTCGCCTGGGCGATCGCCGTCTACAACAAGCTGGTGCGCAAGCGCACCATGGTGAAGGAGGGCTGGAGCGGCATCGACGTCCAGCTCAAGCGGCGCTCCAATCTGATCCCCAACCTGATCGAGACGGTCAAGGGCTATATGGGCCACGAGCGCGGCGTGCTCGAAGAGGTCACCGAGCTGCGCTCGCGCTCGATGGGTGGCGGCACGCCGGGCCAGCAGGGCCCGATCGAGGGCGCGTTGAGCCGCGCGCTGGGCAAGCTGTTCGCCGTCGCCGAGGCCTATCCCGACCTCAAGGCGAGCCAGAACTTCGCCGATTTGCAGGACGAGCTGTCCGAGACCGAGGACCAAATCCAGCTCGCCCGGCGCTATTACAACGGCGCGGTGCGCGACCTCAATATCCTGATCGAGCAGTTCCCGAGCAATCTGATCGCCGGCCGCTTCGGTTTCATCCAGGCCGAGTTCTTCGAGATCGAGGACGCCGCCGACCGCGCCGTGCCCGAGGTCAAGTTTTAGGCGCGCGGCAATGACGCGCACTCTCCTCGCCCTGGCCGTCTCGCTCTGCCTCGCGTCGTTCGCGGCCGCGCAGGCCGGCGCCGCGAGCGACGAGCGCATTCTCAGCTTCAGGAGCGACATCGAAGTCCACGCCGACGCCACCATGACGGTAACCGAGACGATCGTCGTGCGCGCGGCGCGCAACCAAATCAAGCGCGGCATCTACCGCGAGTTCCCGACGACCTACCAGGACCGCTTCGGCAACACCGTCCGGGTTGGCTTCCACGTGCTGTCGGTGACGCGCGACGGCCGGACCGAGCCCTACCACATTCGCGATGCCAGCAACGGCAAGCGGGTCTACATCGGCGACAAGGATGTCATCTTGAAACCCGGCCGCTACAGCTACACGCTGACCTACACGACCAACCAGCAGATCGGCTTCTTCGAGGATTTCGACGAGCTCTACTGGAACGTCACGGGCAACGGCTGGGCGTTCCCGATCGACCAGGCCGAGGCGCGCGTCACGCTGCCCAAGGGCGCCCTCGTGCTCGACACCTTCGGCTACACCGGCTACCAGGGCGCCAAGGGCGCTGACTACACGATGCGCCAGGCGGCGAGCGGCGCGATCATCTTCACCGCGACGCGGCCGCTCAAGCGCGAGGAAGGCATGACCATAGTCGTCTCCTGGCCCAAGGGCGTCGTCACCGAACCCGGTATCGCCGACAAGGCCCGCAACCTGCTGGTCGCCAACATGAGCGTGTTGGCTGGCGGCATCGGGCTGCTCGTGTTGGTGGCGTATTATTGCGCTGCCTGGCTGAAGGTCGGCCGCGACCCCGACAAGGGCACCATCGTGCCGCTGTTCGAGCCGCCCGAGGACTTCTCGCCGGCCGCGACGCGCTACGTCATGCGCATGGGCTACGACCACAAGGCGTTCACCGCGGCGATCGTCTCGATGGCGGTCAAGGGCTATCTGACGATCGTCGAGGACGCCGACGACGAATACACCCTAAAGCGCACCGTGGCCGACCGCTCGGTGCTCACGGTCGGCGAAGCCAAGCTTGGCATGAAACTGTTCGGCAGCAAGGACTCGATCGTTCTCGATCAGATAAACCACAAGAAGATCAAGGGCGCGCTGAAAGCGCTGAAGGGCTATCTGGGCGAGGAGTTCGAGGCGAAGCACTTCGAGCGCAACCTGGCGTATTTCATCGTCGGCATCGCGATCACCGTGCTCACGCTCGGCGCGATCGTCATCGGCGCACTGAGGCCCGACGAAGCGGCCTTCATGACCATCTGGCTGACGGTTTGGACTGGCGCCTGCTATATGCTGGTCACCAAGGCGGTGCAGGCCTGGATGAGCGGCAGCTACGGCTCGGCCGTCGGCGGGACGCTGTTCGCGCTTCCCTTCCTCGCGGGCGAGGCCGTCGGCATCGGCCTGTTCAGCACGGTCGCCTCGCCGCTTGCCGTCGCCATCCTCTTGGCCGTCGTCCTCGTCGACGCGGTGTTCTATCACCTGCTCAAGGCGCCGACGCTGATGGGCCGCCGCGTGATGGACCGGATCGAGGGTTTCAAGCTCTACCTCTCGGTCGCCGAGCAGGCGCGCCTCGAGGCGCTGCACCCGCCCGACCAGACGCCCGAGCTGTTCGAGAAGTACCTGCCCTATGCGATCGCGCTCGACGTCGAGAACGAATGGGGCGACCAGTTCGCCGGCCTGCTCGCCCAGGCGGGCCAGGGCGGCGAATACCGGCCGCGCTGGTATTCGGGCCACTCGTTCCACTCGCATGACATCGGCGGCTTCGGCTCGTCGCTCGGCGGCTCGTTCTCGAGCGCCATCTCGTCGTCGTCCTCGGCGCCGGGCTCGTCGTCGGGCGGCGGTGGCGGCGGCTCGTCGGGCGGCGGTGGCGGCGGTGGCGGCGGCGGCGGCTGGTAGGCGCGGCGACGGCGGGCTCAGTCGCTTGAATAATCGATCGCGGTGATCTCGAGCTCGAGGTCGCCGGCGGGGCGGCGCCAGGTGACCGCATCGCCGACGCGTCCGCCGGCGAGCGCGCGGGCGAGCGGCGACAGCCAGCTCACCTTGCCGGCCGCGGCGTCGGCCTCGTCCTCGCCGACGATGGTGAAATCGCGTATCGCGCCGTCATCGTCGGCGACCGTGACGCGCGCGCCGAAACGCACCTCGCCGGCCGGCTGCGTCGCCGGGTCGACGACGATGGCGTCTTCGATGCGCGCATCCAGATAGCGCAGCTCGCGCTCGGCATGGGCCAGCGCCGGCTTGCCCTGGAGACCGGCCGCGGCGTGCGCCGCGCGTTCGGCGGCGAGCCCGGCGCGGCGCGCCTCGAGCGCGGCGAGGCCGGCCGGCGTGACATAGTTCGGGTGTTCGCTGCGCGGCCGCTCGGGCGCGTCGTCGGCGACCATGTCGCCGTCCGGTTCCTTGGTGAAGGCGCGGCTCATCCCGAAAGTCTAGCAAACCGCGCAGCACTGGTCGATCTGGGCTATGCTCCGCGTCATGCGCGGCCAGGAACCACTTCGGATCGACCATGTGACCGTCGGCGACGCCGGCGGCGTCATCGGCATGTGCGAATGTCCCGGTCGGACCGAGGCACACGGCCTGGGTTGGGACGTCGAGCGCGATCTGGCCGAGGACCTGGCGACCATCGGCGCATTCGGCGCGGCGGTGATGGTGACGCTGTTCGAGCCCCATGAATTCGCGCTGCTCGGCGTCTCGGAGGTGGCCTTCCGAGACGGCGTCGCGGCGCACGGCTACGACTGGTGCCACCTGCCGATCCGCGACATGCACGCGCCCGACCAACGTTTCGAGAGCGGCTGGGAGACCGCCGGGCCGGCGCTCCGCGGCCTGCTGGACGCCGGGCGGACCGTCGTTTTCCATTGTCGCGCGGGCCTCGGGCGCACCGGCACGATCGCCGCCCGCTTGCTGATTGAGTTCGGCGCCATGCCCGGCGACGCCATTGCACAAGTGCGCGCCGCCCGCCCCGGCGCCATTGAAACCAGCCGCCAGCAGGTCTATCTCGAAGGACTCGCCTAGCCCGCTTCGAGCCGATAGCGCTCGACCACCTGTGGCTGGATGACGCCGGCGTGGAGCGCCAGCAGGACGAGGCGGGCGTCGAGGCTGTCGCCGGCCTCGAAGGCGGCTTCCAGGCGCGTTTCCACCGCGGCGGTCAGGTCCGCGCCGTTGTCGCCGGTGAAGACGTGCGGACCGAGCATGCAGTATGCGAGCATCTCGGCCGCTGCGTCGTAGGCGCGTCGCCCAGTGTCTGTTTCCGCGAGGAGCTTGACGGTCGTTAGCTGCACCGCATCCGGGATGAGACGGGGGTGCAGACCCACGGCGCGCACCGCCTGGTCGAGCTGCCGCAGCTCGCGCGAGCGGCCGAAAATACCCAGAAAGCCAAACATCCGCGCTAGGCTACCGCACCCCGCCAGCGCACAAAAGCCGATCGACGCTCGGCGTGATCGCCGCGTGCTATGGTGCGGCCGACCGATCAACGAGACGGCGATGGGCGCGCGACCCATCGACGCTCCACCTAGCAACGTAGAAGGGCGAAGCCGACATGACCAAAGCTAGGGCCCGCCAACGGGCGAAGGCGAAAGCGGCGCAGAAAGCCAGAAAGCGAGAAGCTAACGCCGACCAACCCGGCCATACCATCCGGCCGGGGCAGTTCGATCCGGGATCGGGTTCGATAAAAGGCCCGCAGGTGAACGCCAAAACCAAGAATTTCGGCGGCGCGATACGCGGCGCGGCGCGATCGAGATAGGCCGTTCCATCGAACGATCTTCGCAAAGTCCGTGCCGCGCGGTAGAGTGCCCGAATATTCGAAATGCCGCAGATATCGAAGGAGAGCCGCCGTGATCGTCGAGCAGGTGTGGACCGGAAACGCCTACCGCAACTTCAACTATCTGATCGCCTGCCCAGAAACCGGCGAGGCGATGGCGATCGATCCGCTCGATCACGAGAAGTGTCTGGCCGCCGCCGCCGACCGCGGCTGGCGCATCACGCAGGTGCTGAACACCCACGAGCACGGCGACCACACCGGCGGCAATGCGGCGGTCATCGCCGCGACCGGCGCGACATTGCTGGCGCACGCCAACGCCAAGGACAAGATCCCCGGCATCGACCGGGGCCTAAGCGCCGGCGACGTCATCAAGGTCGGCGCGACGGTCGAGCTCGAGGCGCTCGACACGCCGGGCCATACCATGAGCCATGTCTGCCTGTTGTCGCACACCGACACGCCGGCGCTGTTTTGCGGCGACACGCTGTTCAACGCCGGCGCCGGCCATTGCCATGGCGGCGGCCATCCGGTCGAGCTCTATCACACCTTCGCCGGCCAGCTCGCCAAGCTGCCCGACGCGACGCTGATCTACCCGGGCCACGACTACATCACCAACAACCTCGAATTCACGCTCGACCGCGAGCCCGACAACGCCAAGGCCAAGAGCCTGCTGGCCGACGTCGGCGGCCAGGACCCGGGCGACGCGCTGGTCTCGACGCTGGGCCTCGAGAAGGAGATCAACACCTTCTTCCGGCTGCACAGCCCGAGCGTGATCGCGCGGCTGCGCGAGGCGTTCCCCGACCTGCCCGACGCGCCCGACGCCAAGACCGTCTTCATCAAGCTGCGCGAGCTCAGGAACAGCTGGTAGGGCGTCGCGGCGCGCTGCCTGGAAGGCATCTCACGACGCGTCCCGGGCGCGCTGGCGTGCGCGCTTCTCGGCATCGGTGACGAAGGGATCGGCGTGAATGTCGGCGCGCGGCAGGCCGTGGGCGGCGAGCGCCTCGACGGTCGCGTCGACCATCGCCGGCGGGCCGGCGAGATAGGCCTTGAAACCCGCGAAATCGGTGAAGTCGGCAAGGATCGCCGCGTCGAGCAGACCGCGCCGCCGTGCCGTCGCGCCGGGCGCGTCCGAGAGCACGGGGATGAAGCGGAAGTTGGCGAAGGCCGCGGATAGCGCCTCGAAGTGGCCGGCGAGGTAGATGTCGCGTTCCTCGCGGACGCCGAAGTAGAGGTCGATGTCCTGGCCCATGCCGACAGCCAACGCGGTCTCGACGATCGCCTTCATCGGCGCGACGCCCGAGCCGCCGGCGACCGCCAGGATCGGCCCGCCATGGTCGGTGCGCAGCCAGCCGTCGCCGTACGGCCCTTCGATCGTGACCGCGTCGCCGAGCGCGAGGTCGCGCGTCGCGTGAGCGCTGGCGCCGGCGCCGGCCATGCGCCGGATGTGGAACTCGATCGGCGTCGCGCCGGGCCGGTTGGCCATCGAATAGTCGCGCCCGGGCAGGCCTGAGAAGCTGACCACCGCGTACTGGCCGGCGGCGAAGTCAAAGCGCGTACCGTCGACGGCCTCGAGGCTGACGATGCGTGTGTCGTGGGTCGCGTCGGCGAGGCCGACGACGCGGCAGGCGAGCGTTCGCAAGGGGTGGTCGGTCATGACGGTCCTCGGCCGGGTCGACGACAAATAGCGCATTCCATCGCCGCGGCAAACCTGTCACCATATCGGGCCTATCCAAGGAGGCCCGACGATGCTGGACAAGACCCGGAAACCGATTCCGCTGGTGGCCGACGACTACGACCCAATGTTCGCGCCGCGCTACAGCGATATCGCGACCTTCATGCGCGCACCCTTGATCCGCGAGATCGTCGGCCTCGACATCGCGCTCGCCGGCGTGCCGTTCGACGGCGGCGTGACCAACCGCACGGGCGCGCGTCACGGCCCGCGCGAGATGCGCAATCAGTCGAGCCTGATGCGCGCGATCCACCATGTCTCGCGCATCAATCCCTACGCGCTGTGCAGCGTCGCCGACGTCGGCGACGTGCCCTTCGTGCACGGCTTCGAGCTGGCCGCCAGCCTCGACGACATCGAGGCCTTCTTCGCCAAGATCCACGAGGCCGGCGCGGCGCCGATCAGCGCCGGCGGCGACCATTCGATCACGCTGCCGATCTTCCGTGCGATCGCTGCGGAACGCCCACTCGGCATGGTCCACATCGACGCCCACACCGATACCTGGGACGAGTTCCTTGGTTCGAAATTTACCCATGGCGCGCCTTTCCGCCGCGCCGTCGAGGAAGGCCTCTTGGATCCCAAGCGTACCGTGCAGATCGGCATTCGCGGCGCCCAGAACACCGAGGAGGGTTGGTCATTCTCGATCGAGAACGGCATGCGCGTGATCTTCATGGAGGAGTTCACCAAGATCGGCGTCGACGCGGTGATCGCCGAGGCTAGGCGCGTCGTCGGCGACGGCCCGACCTACATCTCGTTCGACGTCGACGGCCTCGACCCGGTCTACGCGCCAGGCACCGGCACGCCCGAGGTCGGCGGGCTGACGACGATCGAGGCGCAGGCGCTGCTGCGCGGCCTGCGGGGTCTCGATCTGTGGGGCGGCGACGTCGTCGAGGTGGCGCCGCCGTTCGATCCGACCGGCAACACCGCGCTGGTCGCCGCCACCATGATGTACGAGATACTCTGTATCGTCGCCGAGAGCGTGGCGGCGCGCCGGACCGGCTGAGCGGGCCGGCGCGCGCCGCCATGGACGACATGATGACCACCCGCGAGGTGGCCGACTTCCTGCGCATCAAGGAACGCAAGGTCTACGACCTGGTCAAGGCGCGCCGCATTCCGTGCACCAGGGTGACTGGCAAGTGGCTGTTCCCGAGGCGCTCGATCGACGCCTGGCTGGCCGAGGGCGCCCGGGGCGAAACGCCGTCGCCCGCGCCGCCACCGATCGTCGCCGGCAGCCACGACCCGCTGTTGGAATGGTGCCTGGCCGAGGCCGGGACGGGCCTCGCGCTGCTGCCTGGCGGCAGCACCGATGGGCTCGAGCGGTTGGCGGCCGGCGAGGCGGTGATCTCGGGCCTGCATCTGCGCGACGCCGAGACCGGCGACTACAACGTCGCCGCCCTGCACGAGAGCCTCGCGGGCCTACATGTCGTCGCGGTCGAATGGGCGTGGCGCGAGCAGGGCATCGTGGTGGCGCCCGGCAACCCTAAGGGCATCACCGGCATCGGCGATCTGCGTGGCCTGCGCGTCGCCCATCGCCAGCCGGGCGCGGGCAGCCAGGTCCTGCTCGAGCAACTGCTCGCCGCGGCCGGTGTCGCGCTCACCGATCTCGACGTGCTGCCCGAGCCGGCGCCGAGCGAAACCGAGCTCGCCATGGCGGTGCTCGAAGGCGTGGCTGACGCCGGTCTCGCGGTCGCCTCGGCCGCCCATCGCCTGAAGCTCGGCTTCGTGCCCCTGCAGCGCGAGCGCTATGACCTGGTGATGCGCCGACGCGACTACTTCGAGCCGCCGTTCCAGACGCTCCTCGCGTTCGCCCGCACGCCCGCCTTCACCGCGCGCGCCACCGCGCTCGGCGGCTACGACTGCACAGGCCTCGGCACGATCACCTATAACGCGGCATGAATTATGGCCCCGAATCACGGGGACGTGATACTTAATTCAAAACAATTACGTATACTGTCACGATATAATTAAGTATCATGTCCCCTTAATTATTTGCTTAATTATTGGTAGTAATTGCGTAATTGGTCCGCCTAATTGCCGGCGGGCGACGAAGCGTCATCCGCCGCCGTCGCCGGCGTCCGGCAGGAACGGCTGCTGGCCGTCGATGGTGAAGTCGGCGATCGCCCGCTGGCCTTCGGTTCCGGTCAGCCAGTCGATGAAAGCCTGGCCCTCGGCCGCGTTGACGTGGCCGAACTTCGCCGGATTGACCAGGATGACGCCATAGGGGTTGACGAGCCGGGGATCGCCTTCGACCAAGATCTCGAGCCCGGCGCGGTTGCCGAAGCTCAGCCATGTGCCGCGGTCGGCCATGGTGTAGGCGCCACGGGCGGCGGCGATGTTGAGCATCGCGCCCATGCCGCTGCCACTGGCGACGTACCAGTCGTCCGACGCGCCGGGCGGCGCCATGCCGATCGCCCGCCACAATCTGGTTTCGGCCTTGTGCGTGCCGCTGTCGTCGCCGCGCGAAACGAAGGGCGCTCGGGCCCGGGCGATGGCGGCGAGCGCCGCGCCTGCGTCTGCCATGCCGGCGATGCCGGCCGGGTCGTCGACCGGGCCGACGATGACGAAATCGTTGTGCATGACCTGGTGGCGGGCGACGCCGTGGCCTGCGGCGACGAAGTGCTCCTCCGAGCCGCGGTCGTGCACCAGCACGACGTCGACATCGCCGCGCCGGCCCAGGTTGAGCGCGGCGCCGGTGCCGACGGCGACCACGCGGACGACGATTCCGCTTTCCGCCGTGAATCGCGCGATGAGGTGGTCGAGCAGGCCCGAATTCGCGGTCGTCGTCGTTGCGCCGAGCACGAAGGCGCGCTCGCCGGCCGCGAGGCCCGAAGACGCCAGGGCCGCGACCATGGCGAAGGCCGCGAGCCGGCCCGGCGACGCCCAGCTCATTGCGCGCCGCCGTTCGCGTTGGCGAAGAACGCCTGCTCGCCGTCGATGGTGTAGGCGTCGATCGCGGCTTGTCCTGCGTTCGACAGGAGCCAGTCGATGAAGCGCCGGCCGAGCGCCGACTTGACGTGGTCGTGCCGGGCGGCGTCGACCAGGATGACGCCGTACTGGTTGAACAGGCGATCATCGCCCGCGACCAGCATCTTGAGCTCGGCCTTGTTGGCGAATTTGAGCCAGCTGCCGCGGTCGGTCAGCGCGTATGCATTCATGCCGGCCGCGGTGTTGAGCGTCGCGCCCATGCCCGCGCCGGTCTCGCGATACCACTGGCCCGAGGCGCTGACGGCGTCGACACCGGCGGCGCGCCAGATGCCGAGCTCCTTCTTGTGCGTGCCGCTGTCGTCGCCGCGCGAGACGAAGACGGATCGGCTCTCGGCGATACGACCGAATGCCTCGGCCGCGTCGACCATGCCGCGGACACTCGCGAGATCGCTGGCCGGGCCGACGATGACGAAATCGTTGTACATGACGTCGAAGCGCTCGACGCCGAAGCCGTCGGCGACGAACTTCTCCTCCGAGGGTGTGTGGTGAACCAACAATACGTCGGCGTCGCCATTGCGCGCCACGCGGATTGCCTGGCCGGTGCCGACCGCGACGACGCGCACCTCGACGCCGGTGGCGGCGGTGAATTTGGGCAGCAGGTGGTCGTAAAGCCCCGAGTTCTTTGTCGACGTCGTCGAGGCGACCGTGATGAACGGCGCCTCGGCCGCGGCGCCCGTGGCGACGAACGCAACCAGCGCCGCGGCGGCGAGCCGGCGGAGCGTCTTCAATGAAGTCTCCTCGGGTCGTCGCGGGCGGCGAGCCGGGCGCGGTCCTCTTCGTCGTCGCCGTCCCACCACAGCAGCTCGCCGCGCAGGAAGGCGCCGGCAAGCGCCTCGCGCGGCCGTTCGAAGAAGCTTTCGGCGGGCGCCTGCTCGACCAGCCGGCCGCGGTGGATGAAGACCACCTCGTCGGCGATACGCCGCGCTTGGGCCAAGTCGTGGGTCGTCAGGATGATGCGCGTCCCGGCGGCGTGCAGGCCTTGAATCAATTCTTCGATCTCGTGGGTCGCCGCCGGATCGAGGCTCGCCGTCGGCTCGTCGAGAAACAACAGCTCGGGACCGAGCGCCCAGACACGCGCCAGCGCCAGCTTCTGTTGCTCGCCGAACGACAGCACGCGCGCCTGCGTGCCGGCGAACCGGTGCAGCCCGGTGCGTGTCAACGCCTCGTCGACCCGTGCGCGCCGTTGCCGTCGCGGCACGCCCTTGAGCTTGAGCGCGTAGTCGACGTTGGCGGCGACCGAGCGGCGCAGCATGACCGGCCGCTGGAAGACCATCGCCTGGCGCGATGCCGGGTCGCGGCCCTCGGCGCCGTGCCAGACGATCTCGCCCGCGCTCGGCGTCAAGAGGCCGTGGCAGAGCCTGAGCAGCAGACTCTTGCCGGCGCCGTTGGGGCCGACGACGACGCTGCGCGCGCCGTGCGAGAAGCGGCACGAAACATTCTTGATCAGGCGTCGGCCGCCGGCGTCATAACAGACGCCGCGCAGCTCGAGCGGCAGGATGCTGTCGGACGCGCTCATCGGCTCACGCGCCAATGACCGCCGGCCGCGCAGTGCGCCGCTCGGAGGTATGCTTGATCAGGACGGCGGCGCCGTTGACCAGCGTGGTTATCGCGATCAGCACGATGCCGAGGCCGAGCGCCAGCGCCAGGTCGCCCTTCGAGACCTCGAGCGCGATCGCGGTGGTCATGACGCGCGTCACGTGGTCGATGTTGCCGCCGACGATCATCACGGCGCCGACCTCGGCGCTGGCGCGGCCGAAGCCGGCGAGCACCGCAGTCACCAGGCTGAAGCGGCCGTCCCACAACAGCGTCCGGATGGCGCGCCCGGGCCCGCTGCCGAGCGAGCGCAGCTGCTCGGCGTACTCCTGCCACAGGTCCTCGACGACCTGGCGCGTCAGCGCGGCGATGATCGGCGTCACCAGCACGCACTGGGCGATGATCATCGCGGTCGGCGAGAACAGGAGGCCGAACACGCCGAACGGCCCCGAGCGCGACAGCATCAGGTAGACGACGAGGCCGACGACGACCGGCGGCAGCCCCATCAGCGCATTCAAGACGACCACCAGCGCGCCCCGGCCGGCGAAGCGGAACAGCGCGATCGCCGCGCCGAGCGGCAGGCCGATGAGCGCCGCCAAGCCGACCGCGGTCAGGCTGACGCGCAGACTGAGACCGACGATCTCGATGAGCTCGGTGTCGAAACCGGCGATCATCATCGCCGCTGTGCCCAGCGCATCGACCAGTTCGTTCACGCGTCACCTCTCCCGTTGTCCGCAAAAATACGTGAATTTAGGATTAATTTACTATATTTCGTAATAATAGAGAAAATTTGCACCTCTTCAGCGAATTGTCAAGATTTTCCCAGCAAACAAAACGGCGGCCCGGGGGCCGCCGTCGAGGTCGGGAGAGTGTCGCGGTTGTGGCGGTTCAGCCGCGGTAGCGCCAGGCGACGATGCGGCCGCTATAGGGGTCGACCCGGAGCTTCACCTTGCGGCCGTAGTGGTCGCGCGCCCAGACTTTGTAAAACCCGTGCGAAAAGCGGATCCGCTTGACGTGCAAGAAGTGCTGCCGCTTGAGGCGCCGGACCACCTTTTTCTTTGAGAGTTTCGGCGCGTGATAGCCGTAATTGTTGTAACCGTATTTTTGATATCCGAAATTTTGCAGACCGAAGCCGAACTTGGGCAGGCCGTAACGGTTGTCCCGGCGGGAGCTGCGTCGGTCGTAATAGCGCCCGAAATAGGGCTTCTTGTACCTGTAACCGTGATTGTAGCCGTATGTGTTGCCGTATTTGTAACCGTGGCTGTACCCCGACCCGCCGTACTGTTTCGGCGTTTTGTGCGAGGTCGTCGAATAGCTGAACGAGAACGAATCGGCCATGGCGGGGGCCGTGGACAGGCCGAATGCGACGGCGGCCGCGGCGGCGATCAGTGTGAAGGTCCTCATGACAAGCCTCCGTTCAAGGGGCGATCGGCGATCGATAGACGCGACCCTAGCAGACGCGCCCTGAGTGCAGCCTGAACGCACCGTTCATCGGCGGTTAACTTCTATATTGGGCGCCGCGCGCCTTTTCGCCAGCGGAACCGCGGTTTAGTGCGGGTTTCCCGTGCCGCTATTCGGCGGCTTGCGCGGTGGCCTTCTCGACCCGGGCGGCGCAGAATTTGAACTCGGGGATCTTGCCGAACGGGTCGAGCGCGGCGTTGGTCAGCATGTTGGCCGCCGCGTCGGCAAAGCAGAACGGGATGAAGATCATGCCGGTCGGCACCTTGCCGTCGCGCCGCGCCGTTATCTCGATGACGCCGCGACGGGTGGCGACGCGCACCAGCTCGCCGGGCTCGACGCCGAGATGGCTGAGGTCGGTTGGCGAGAGGCACGCCACCGCCTCGGGCTCGATGGTGTCGAGCACGCTGGCGCGGCGCGTCATCGCGCCGGTGTGCCAATGTTCGAGCAGGCGGCCGGTGGTCAGCACCATGGGGTATTCGTCGTCGGGCTGCTCGTCGGGCGGGATGACCTTCGCCGGCACCATCTTGCCGCGCGTCGAGGGCGTCGGGAAGCCGTCGCCGAACAGCACGTCGTGGCCCGGCACGTCCTCGGAATCGCAAGGGTAGGTGACTGCGCTTTCGGCCAGCAGCCGCTGCCAGCTGATGCCCTTGAGCGAGGCCATGCATCGCTGCATCTCGGCGAAGACGTCGGCGGGTCCGTCATAGTTCCAGTCCAGCCCGATGCGGCGCGCGATCTCCTGGATGATCCACCAGTCCTGACGCGCGTCGCCCGGCAGCTCGAGCGCCTGGCGGCCCATCTGGATCTGGCGGTTGGAGTTGGTCACCGTGCCGTCCTTCTCGGGCCAGGCCGAGGCCGGCAAGATAACGTCGGCGTGGAACGCGGTCTCGGTCAGGAAGAGGTCCTGCACGACCAGATGCTCGAGCATGGCGAGCCCGTCGCGCGCATGCTGCACGTTGGGGTCCGACATCGCCGGGTTCTCGCCCATGACGTACATGCCCTTGATCACGCCGGCGTGCACCGCGTCCATGATCTCGACCACGGTCAGGCCCCGCTTGGAGTCGAGCTTGGCGCCCCAGAATTCCTCGTATTCGGCCTGGATGGCCGGGTCCTCGACCGAACGGTAGTCGGGGTAGAACATCGGGATGAGGGCGACGTCGGAGGCGCCCTGCACGTTGTTCTGGCCGCGCAAGGGGTGCAGCCCGGTGCCCGGCCGGCCGACCTGGCCGGTCATCAGCGAGAGCGCGATCAGACAGCGCGCGTTATCGGTGCCGTGGATGCTCTGCGAGATGCCCATGCCCCAGAAGATGATCGCCGCCTCGGCGCGCGCGTAGGTCCGCGCCACCGTGCGAATGGTCGCCGCGTCGACACCACAGATCGGCGCCATCGCCTCGGGCGTGTACGCCACGAGGTGCGCCTTCATCGCCTCGAAGCCCTCGGTGTAGGCCTCGACGTACTGGCGGTCGTAGAGCTCTTCGGCGACGATGACGTTCATCATCGCGTTCAGCAGAGCGACGTCCGAGCCCGGCTTGAAGCGCAGCATGTGGGTCGCGTACTTCTTTAGCGCGTGGCCGCGCGGGTCGCAGACGATCAGCGTGGCGCCGTCCTTGGCCGCGTTCTTGAAGAAGGTCGCGGCGACCGGATGGTTCTCGCTCGGGTTGGCGCCGATGACGATGATGACGTCGGCCTTGAGCGCGTCGGTGAACGGCGCCGTCACCGCGCCCGAGCCGATCGTCTCCAAGAGTGCGACGACCGACGAGGCGTGACACAGCCGCGTGCAGTGGTCGACGTTGTTGGTGCCGAAGCCGGCGCGCACCAGCTTCTGCACCAGATAGGCTTCTTCGTTCGACCCCTTGGCCGAGCCGAAGCCGGCGAGCCCCTTGCCGCCGTCGCGATCGCGGATGTGCGCCAGGCCCGCGGCGGCGAAATCGAGCGCCTCGTCCCAGCTCGCCTCGCGGAAGTGGCTGTAGGGATTGGCCGGATCGATGTCGTCGTAGGCGTCCTTCGGCATGCCCTCCTTGCGGATCAGCGGCGTCGTCAGGCGGTGCGGGTGCTTGATGTAGTCGAAGCCGAAGCGGCCCTTGACGCACAGCCGGCCACGGTTGCCCGGTCCCTCGCGGCCCTCGACGTGGAGGATGTCGTTGCCCTTGATGTTGTAAGTAATCTGGCAGCCGACGCCGCAGTAGGGGCAGACGCTGTCGACCTGGCGGTCGGCATAGCCGGTGCGCAGGCCGGCCGCGTCCAACAGCGTCGCCGGCATCAGCGCGCCGGTCGGGCAGGCCTGGACGCACTCGCCGCAGGCGACGCAGGTCGAGATGCCCATCGGATCGTCGAAGTCGAAGACGATCTTGCTCTGGTGCCCACGATACGCCATGCCGATGACGTCGTTGACCTGCACCTCGCGGCAGGCGCGCACGCAGCGCGTACAGTGGATGCAGGCATCCAGGTTGACCGCCATCGCCGGGTGGCTCGGGTCGGCCGGCGGCGCGGCGCGCGCCGGAAAGCGGCTCGCGAGCTGGCCCATCTGGTCGGCCCAGTGCCACAGCTCGGATTGCGGGTCGTGGGCGCTCTCCTTGGCCGGCTGATCGGCGAGCAGCAGCTCCATCACCATCTTGCGCGCGGTGCCGGCGCGCTCGGTCGCGGTGTTGACGACCATGTCCGGCGTCGGCGTGCGGATGCACGAGGCGGCGAGCACGCGCTCGCCCTCGATCTCGACCATGCAGACCCGGCAGTTGCCGTCCGCCCGATAGCTCGTCGCGGGCGAATAGCAGAGGTGCGGGATGTCGATCCCTTCGCGCTCGGCGACCTGCCAGATCGTCTCACCGGGTTCCGCCGACACCGCCTTGTCGTCGAGGGTGAAGTCGATGCTGTCGGTCATCGCAGGTCCTCCGGAAAGTGCTTGAGCACCATGAGCAGCGGATTGGGCGCGGCTTGGCCGAGGCCGCAGATCGAGGCGTCCATCATCGCGCTTGTCAGTTCCTCGAGCAACGGCGCGTCCCAGCTCGGCTGGTCCATCAGCACGACCGCTTTCTCGCAGCCGACGCGGCACGGCGTGCACTGGCCGCAGCTTTCATCCTCGAAGAAGCGTAACAGATTTAACGCGGCATCGCGCGCGCTGTCGACCTGGGACAGCACGATGACGGCGGCCGAGCCGATGAAACAGCCGTGCTCCTGAAGCGTGTCGAAGTCGAGCGGCACGTCGTCGAGCGAGGCGGGCAGGATGCCGCCCGAGGCGCCCCCCGGGAGATAGCCCTTGAAATCGTGGCCGTCGGCCATGCCGCCGCAAAATTCGTCGATCAGCTCGCGGATCGTGATGCCGGCGGGCGCCAGCTTGACGCCGGGTTGCTTGACGCGGCCCGAGACCGAGAAACTGCGCAGACCCTTGCGGCCGTTGCGGCCGTGGCCGGTGAACCAATCGGCGCCCTTCTCGACGATATCGCGCACCCAGTGGAGCGTCTCGACATTGTGGATCAGCGACGGCCGGCCGAACAGGCCGACCTGGGTCGGGAAGGGCGGGCGGTGGCGCGGCATGCCGCGCTTGCCCTCGATGCTCTCCATCATGGCGCCTTCTTCACCGCAGATATAGGCGCCGGCGCCGCGCCTGAGATGGATGGTGGCGATGGCGCCGAAGCCGGCCGCCTCGACGCGCGCGATCTCGCGCTTGAGCACGTCGCGCACACCGGGGTATTCGTCGCGCAGGTAGATGTAGGTGTCGTCCGCCCCGACCGTCCAGCAGGCGATCAGCATGCCCTCGAGGAAGCGATGCGGATCGCTCTCCATGTAGACGCGGTCCTTGAAGGTACCGGGCTCGCCCTCGTCGGCGTTCACCGCGACCAGGCGCGGCGCCGGCTCCTGGCGCACGAAGCGCCACTTCTGGCCGGCCGGGAAGCCCGCGCCGCCGAGCCCGCGCAGGCCCGAATCGGTGAGCGCGGCGATGATCTCATCGGCCGTGCGCTCGCCCGCCAGGCAGGCGCGCAGCAAGCGATAGCCGCCATCCGCGACATAGGCGTCGAAATCGACGTAGGGCGGGATTTCCGGCTCGTGCGCGCCGCCCTCGACGACCGCCGCGATCTTGTCGACGTCGGCGTCGACGACGTGGCGATGGCCGACTTCGGCGACCGGCGCGCATTCGCAGCGTCCCATGCAGGGCGCGCGCACGACGCGGATGTTTTCACCGAGCCGCGCGGGCAGCGCCGCGAGCAGTGCCTGGGCGCCCATCATTTCGCAACTCAGGCTGTCGCAGACGCGGACCGTGAGCGCCGGCGGCGGCGTCTCGCCCTCGGCGACGATGTCGAAATGGGCGTAGAAGGTCGCGACCTCGAAGACCTCGGCCATGGGCACGCGCATCTCCTCGGCGAGCGCCGCCAGATGGCCCGCCGAGAGGTGATGGTAGTGGTCCTGAATCAGGTGAAGATGCTCGATCAAGAGGTCGCGGCGGCGCGGCGCATCGCCGAGCAGCGCGCGGACCTCGAAAAGCGCCGTCTCGTCGACCTGGCGGCCGCGATTGGCGGCCCGCGCCTTGCCCTTCCTCGCGCCCGGATGGCTATATTTGTGCAGTTCCGGTGTGGCGTCCGACATCGACCCTCGCCCTTGAACAAAGCCCTGATTTCTCCGGCCCGGAACTTTGCAGTTTCGCGTGACTTTGTAAACTCCGGAGGCCCGTTCCACCCGGGTCGTTGCGCGCGAATACCGGCGCACTAGTCCAAAGTGTCGGGGTCGACGACGTCGAGCGTAACGACGGCGGCATTGATCAGGCGCTTGCCGACATGGTCGAAATTGACCGTCACCCGGTGGCCATCGACCGATTGCACCTGCCCGGTGCCCCAGTCGGGCTGTGCCGGGTGACGCACGTACGCGCCGGGAACGATAGTACCTTTCATGACGCGTCATGATACAGGCCGCGCACGGCGCTGTCCGCTTGGCGTAACAAATTCACAATAGTTTGGCTTGCGATTGGGCGGCGAGGTCCATATAAATGCTGCCCGTCAAACCCGGCAACGGGTTCGATCGAAGTGGTGGTTCGTCTTGGGGAGACATTGATGGCGGCTGCATTGCCTCGAGAGTACCGGCCGTCGAAGGACGAGCCGTTCATGAATCCGCGACAGCTCGACTACTTTCGCCTAAAACTTCTGGCGTGGCGCGAGGAACTGCTTGCCGATTCGTCGCAGACACTCCAGCACCTTCAGCAGGAAACGGCGCAGGAATCCGATTTCGCGGACCGCGCGTCGACCGAGACCGACCGCTCGATCGAGCTTCGCACGCGCGACCGCGAACGCAAGCTGATCTCGAAGATCGACGCGGCGCTCCGGCGCATCGAGGACGGCGGCTACGGTTTCTGCGAAACGACGGGCGAGCCGATCACCCTGAACCGGCTCGAGGCGCGGCCGATCGCAACGATGAGTATCGACGCGCAAGAGCGCCACGAACGGCGCGAGAAGGTCTATCGCGACGATTGACTGAGGCCCGGATCACGGCGCTGGCCGGCCATCGGCTCGCGGCGTACGGTCGCGGCGCCTGATCCTTGGTATTTGGCCAAAATGCCGAACGGCGGCCCCATGGGGCCGCCGTCCTGCGTTTGGCGTATCGTTTGGCGTGATCTAGCGGTGGCCGCGGACCGTGTTGGCGATGTTGCCGCGTACCATGCCGATGTCGTTCAACGCGCGATCATCCAACCGATTGAGCTGGGCGATCGTCTTGTTGCGGCGGTGCCAATTGGAGAGCGACTTGAAAACGTTGTTCATGGCTTTAGTCTCCTCTAACCACGTCCGTGGCAAAGCAGGATGAGGGGGTTCAGGGCGGCCTCGATGTTGCCCGGACGGGGCGCGACCGCAGGCACCTGTTTCTTCGACGAGAAGTATTTCCGGAGCAGCATCGTTAAACCCTTTTCGAATAGCGTTGTGCGTTGCGTCAAATGTGGGCAATCAAGGAATGATTACAAATACCGCAATTGCAGTCCTGACATGACATATTTGCATAGCTCTCCGTTCCTTTGTGCAGTGCAACAATGATGGTCTACGGCCTGTTCGGAATCACCCATGGCTGGGCACGCGTGCTGACCCTGATGAGCGCCGATGGCGACAGCGCCGTGCGCGCCCGCGTCGGGTCCGCCGACGGCGTCGAGGTCGACCATGACGCGGGCCGGTTGACCCAGTATCACGAGAGACGCAACGGGGCGCTCGACCGGATCGTCGAGCGCCACGACGTCGTCGTCCTCGACAACGCCGCGTGGAACGCCAAGAAACGCGCGTTGGGGACGGCGATCCTTCGCTAGCGGCTTTCGTGCATCATCCGACGTAACTATGCTGGCCGGCGATCGACGCCGGCCCAGGAACCCACCGCGCCATGTTCTCGGCACTGCTCATCGGCTCCGGCCGCAACGCCAAGCTCGCCGTCTTTCTCGGCGGCGCGTTGTGGGGCCTGTTCTGGATTCCGCTGCGCGCGCTGGACGAGGCCGGTGTGACCGGCGCCTGGGCGACGCTCGCCTACTTCCTGGGCCCCGCGATATTGTGGCTGCCGCTGGTTAGCGGGCGTTGGCGGCGGCTCGTCGCCGGCGGGCGAGGGCTCGCGCTGACCTGCGCGATCGCGGCGGTCTCGATGGTCTGCTACGCCAACGCGCTGATTTTCACCGAGGTCGTGCGCGCCGTGCTGCTCTACTACCTGACCCCGGTGTGGTCGACGCTCTTGGCCCGCGTCTTCCTTGGCGAGTTGATCACGCCGGTGCGCTTCGTCTCGATCGCGCTCGGCTTCGCCGGGCTGTTCGTCATCCTGGGCATCGATGAGGGGCTGCCGCTGCCGCGCAATCTGGGTGACTGGCTGGCGCTCGGCGCCGGCGTCGGCTGGGCGATCACCGCGGTGCGGCTGCGCGCCGACAAGCTCAACGAGGCCGAGGAGATCACCTTTCTCTATTTCGTGCTCGGCAGCGTCGCGGCGTTCGCCGCCTGCGCATTGCCCGACGGCCGCACCGGCCCGGTCCCCGACCTCGATACCGTCGTCGGCGTCCTGCCCTGGCTCGTCCCCGTCTTGGTCGTCCTGATCGTTCCGTCGAGCTTCCTGGTGATGTGGGGCGCGCGGCTGCTCAACCCGGGGCTGGTCGGTGTCCTGTTCATGTCAGAGATCTCGGTCGGCGCCGGCTCGGCCGCGATTCTCGCCGGCGAGCCGTTCGGCGCGCGCGAGATCACCGGCGTCGTGCTGATCTCCGCGGCCGGCCTGCTCGACGCCCTGTGGCACGCGAAAAACGGGCCACCGGTGCGCGGTTGATCAGCGCCCGACGATGAAATCGGCATCGATGTGCGTGAGACGGTGATACACGCGCTTAGCGTTCCAACATGTCCGGGTCTATCTCGAGAGCGCGTTCGAGGTCGGCGTTTCCACGCGCGGTGTCGCCGATCTCGAAATACACCGATGCACGATATGTATAGAATTCCGCATCATTGGGGTTGAGGTCGATTGCGCGGCTGTATTCGCTGATCGCAATGCCGTACTTACCGATCTTTGTATACGCGTTCGCACGATGGACATAAAAACGTGTGTCATTTGGGTCGAGCAGAATCGCCTGATCGTAATTGGCAATTGCCTCGACGAATTGCGCCAGTTCGAATTCGGCGAGTCCCCGAAGGAAGTAGGGGGTTGCGGCGGACGGACCGAGTTCGATTGCGCGATCAAAATCGTTGACGGCCAGTGTCCGAAAACCCGCTTTCAAGAGCGTAGTCCCGCGGTTCACGTAACTATTTGGATCGTTGGGCTCGATCTCGATGGCTCGGTTTAAGTCCTCGATCGCATTCCGGGACTGCCCATTCAGTTCGTGCGAACTTGCTCGGGCGCTCAACACTAACACAAGCTCGTCATCGTCCAAGTCAGCTTCATCGATACAACGGGTAAGGTACTCGATCGCCTTGTCAAATGCGGCCTTCTTCATGGCGACACCACCAAGGGCGCAATAGTCACGCGGGCCAGCCTGAGCCAGGAAGGAGAACCCGAGTAGAACGGCTAGCGCCAAGGCCAGTGTCAAGAAGGGAACAGTCGTTGCTTCATTTCGCATTTTCGCCCAGCATGTAATTGACGAGATGTGGTATCGCGCTGCACTCGACGATTGTACGCGAATCACAATTCTTTCGCGAGACTGACGTCGGGCACCGCTCGAGGATTGGTTGCTGCTGCGCGCGGTCGACGACGTTCGCGGTCATGATCGCCCGACGATAAAATCCGCGATCGCGGCGACGTCGTCGAGGTCGAGAATCGGCAGCGCGATGTCGGCCAGCGGCGCGTTGCTGGCGACCGCGATGATATGCGGGTCGTCGAGGCACAGAAGCGGCGTGTTCGCCGCCGGGCGATGGACCTCGATCTTGTCGTGCCGGTGGCGCTTGAAGCCCTCGACCAGCAGGATGTCGACGCCGGTCATGCGCGCGCACAGCTCGGCCAGGCTCGCCTCGGGCGCGCCGCGGTGCTCGTGCATCAGCGCCCAATAGTCATCGGTGGCGATCAGCACCTCGGCGGCGCCGGCCTCGCGCAGCGCCCGGGACGCGGCGTCACCGCGGTCGATGGCGACGTTGTGGTGGGTGTGCTTGACGGTCGACACGGTATGGCCCCGGCGCCTGAGTTCGGGGATCAGCCGAACCACGAGCGTCGTCTTTCCGCTGCCGCTGTAGCCGGCGATACCCAGCACCTTCATGGTGTTCTTCCCCGCGCGCGCCCTCGTGAATAGATCGTCCGGCCGCGCCATGGTGGTGTCGCCCGGCGGGCCTGTCAACGTTGCGCAGGCGACCAAAACTCCGATTCCGGGTCTACCATTGGCCGGGCGAACCGATTAGAGTGGGGCCGAAGTCGTGCCGCCCGATCCGGGCGGCGGGCGGGGCGGCGCAAATCGCGCCCCGTCCAGACAAAAAAATTCCGTGGCTCACGCTGCCATTGAGGGGAACAGGATGCACAAGTCGCTGCTCATCGATCCGGATCTCTGTACCAGCTGTCTGCAATGCGAAATGGCCTGCTCGTTCGAGCACGAGGGCTCGTTCAATCCGGCCAAGTCGCGCATCAAGGTGTTCGAGTTCGAGCACGGCCGGCGCGCGATTCCGTACACCTGCACGCAATGCGCCGAGGCCTGGTGCATGCACGCCTGCCCGGTCGAGGCGATCACCAAGAACGCGGCAACCGGCGCCATGGAAGTGGCCGACGACGTCTGCGTCGGCTGCAAGGTGTGCACCATCGCCTGCCCGTTCGGCACGGTGAACTACAACGCCGATACCGGCAAGGTCATCAAATGCGACCTGTGCGGCGGCGACCCGGAATGCGCCAAGGCCTGCCCGACCGCCGCGATCGTCTATGTCGACGCCGACTGGACCGGTTATGACCGCATGAAGGCCTGGGCGGTCAAGACCGACACCCAGCCGCGCGCTTAAGTCACCAGGAGATACCCCGATGGGATGGCAACGAAAAATCCTCCGTGTCGATCTGACCAAGGGCACCGCCGAGGCCGAACCGCTCAACATGGAATGGGCGCAGAAATACCTCGGCGAGCGTGGCCTGGCGACCAAGTATCTGATGGAAAACATGGACCCGAAGGTCGACGCGATGAGCCCGGAAAACGTGCTCATCTTCGCGACCGGTCCCCTGACCGGCACCATGGCCTCGACCAGCGGGCGCTACGCCGTGGTCACCAAGGGGCCGCTGACCGGCGCGATCGCGTGTTCGAACTCGGGCGGCAAGTTCGGCGCCGAGCTCAAATTCGCCGGCTATGACATGATGATCGTCGAGGGCAAGGCGGCCGAACCGGTCTACCTGCACATCGTCGATGACAAGGTCGATATCCTGCCGGCTGGCGACCTCTGGGGCACGACCGTGTGGCACACCGAGGAAACGCTCAAGGCGCGCCACCAGAACCCGCGGCTCAAGGTCGCCTCGATCGGTGTCGCCGGCGAGCGCGGCGTGCGTTACGCCTGCATCATCAACGACCTGCACCGCGCCGCCGGTCGGTCGGGCGTCGGCGCCGTGATGGGCTCGAAGAACCTCAAGGCGGTCGCCGTGTACGGCACCGTCGGCGTCACCGTCGACGACCCCGTGCGCTTCATGGAGATCGTGCGCGAGACCCACCAGCAGCTCGCCGAGAGCGACGGCCGCAAGGAGCTCACCGAGCTCGGCACCAACTCGATGATCGACATGATGCAGGAGTTCGGCGGCCTGCCGACGCGCAACTTCAACGAGGTCCAGTTCGACGGCACCGGCAACATCAACCCGGCGGCGATGGAGCGCGCCAACGCGCGCGGCCACGTCAACCTGATCACCAACAAGGCATGCTTCGGTTGCACCATCGCCTGCGGGCGCATCGCCCATATCGACAAGGACCACTTCACGATCGTCAACCGGCCCGAGTACCGCCACGCCTCGGGCGGGCTCGAGTACGAGACGGCCTATGCCTTCGGCCCGGTGGTCTGCGTCGACGACATCGACGCGCTGACCTTCGCCGGCTACCTGATGAACGAGCACGGCATGGACCCGATCTCGTTCGGCGCGACGCTGGCCGCCGCCATGGAGCTCTTCGAAATGGGTGTTATCACGACCGACGACACCGACGGCATCCCGCTCAACTTCGGCAACGCCGAGGCGCTCACCGTGATGGCCGAGAAGACCGGCAAATACGAGGGCTTCGGCCAGATCCTCGGCCTCGGCTCGAAGCGCATGTGCGAGAAGTACGGCCATCCGGAACTCTCGATGAGCGTCAAGGGCCAGGAGTTCGCCGGCTATGACAGTCGGGCGCTGCAGGGCATGGGGCTCGGCTACGCGACCTCGAACCGCGGCGCCTGCCACCTCAAGCACGACACCTTCGGCCCCGACATGGAGGACCAGACCGGCGCCGGCAAGGCGCAGCCGTGCAAGGACTCGCAGGACGAGGTCGCCTTCCTCGACTCGACCGGGCTGTGCCTGTTCGCGGCGGGCACCTGGGGCATCGAGGGCTATCAGAAGCAGATCGACGCCGCCTGCGAGGGCGACTGGTCGGTCGAGCGCGTGCGCGAGACCGGCGAGCGCGTCTGGAACCTCGAACGCCAGTTCAACCTGGCCGCCGGGCTGACCGCCGCCGACGACACGCTGCCCAAGCGCCTGCTCGAGGTGCCGGTTCCGTCGGGCACGGCCAAGGGCAAGGTCAACGAGCTGGGCAAGATGCTGCCCGAGTACTACGAGGCGCGCGGCTGGACGCCCGAGGGCGTGCCGACCAGCGAGACGCTCGCGCGGCTCGACCTTTAGAACGCGGGTTGGCGCGTCTGGCGCCCGCCCGACAACGCTTGGCGAGGACAGGTCATGGACTATGTCATCATCGGCGCCGGCCCGGCCGGCGTGGTCGCGGCGGAAGCGCTGCGCAAGACCGATCCCGGCGGCTCGGTGACGATCATTGGCGGCGAGGCGGAACCGCCCTATTCGCGCATGGCGATCCCCTATCTGCTGGCCGAGAGCGTCGGCGAGGAAGGCACGCACCTGCGCCACGGCGACGGCCATTACGACGCCGGCGGCATCACCCTGCGCCAGGGCCAGGTAGCGTCGATTTCGCCGGGCGACAAGACGGTCAAACTCGACGGCGGCGACAGCGTCGCTTTCGACAAGCTGCTGATCGCGACCGGCGCGCGCCCGGTCAAGCCGCCGATCGACGGCATGGACCTTCCGGGCATCGAGAACTGTTGGACGCTCGAGGATTCGCGGCGCATCGCGGCGGGCACCGAGGCGGGCTCGCGCGTCGTCCTGATGGGCGCCGGCTTCATCGGCTGCATCATCCTCGAGGCGCTGGTCGAGCGCGGCGTCGAGCTGACCGTCGTCGAGATGGAAGACCGTATGCTGCCGCGCATGATGGATGAGACCGGCGGCGGCATGATCGAGCGCTGGGTCGAGAGCAAGGGCGTCAAGGTGCTGTGCGGCACGCGCGTCGAGAAGATCGAGGCGGCCGACGGCGGCCTGCGTCTCTCGCTCTCGGGCGGTGACGCGATCGACGCCGCGTTCGTCGTCTGCGCCACCGGCGTCAAACCGAACCTCGATTTCCTCGCGGGCTCGGGCATCGAGACCGATGACGGCATCCTGGTCGACGAGCACTTGGAGACCAGCGTGCCCGGCATCTATGCGGCCGGCGACGTCGCCCAGGGGCCCGATTTCTCGACCGGCGGCCGCGAGGTCCACGCGATCCAGCCGACCGCCTCCGAGCACGGCCGCGTCGCCGCCTGGAACATGACCGGGCGCGCCTCGCACTATCGCGGCTCGCTGTCGATGAACGTCCTCAACACGCTCGGCCTGATCTCGAGCTCGTTCGGCCTGTGGCAGGGCGTCGACGGCGGCGATCGCGCGGTCGCGGTCGACCAGGACCGGTTCCAGTACCTGCGCCTCGAGTTCGACGGCGACCTGCTGGTCGGCTCGCTGGCACTGGGGCTGACCCAGCACGTCGGTGTCCTGCGCGGGCTGATCCAGACCAAGATCGCCCTCGGGCCGTGGAAGGAACGGCTGATGGCCGATCCGCATCTGGTGATGGACGCCTACCTCGATCGCACCAAGGGCGTCGCCTGACCGGCGACGCGCGGCGCATGAAAATCCACGTCAGGACCGCGGGCCTCTTGGGCAAGTACCTGCCGCCCGGCAACGCCGGCAACGCCGCCGACATCGAGGTCGCCGACGGCGCCACGCCGACCGACGTCATCGCCCAGCTCGGCATGCCGACGGACGTGTCCTATCTGGTGACGCTCAATGGTGAATCTCTGCCGCGCGCCGAACGCGCGGTCCGCGCGCTGGCCGCCAACGACGACCTCGCCATCATGCCGCCGCTCAAGGGCGGCTGACCGGGGTCGCCCGCCCGCCGCCGCCCGCCTCCCAACCTCTTCTTTAAACGTAAGCAGTATACATTTAACACGCGTCGCGGCGGACGCGAGGCTTGGATCAGAGGTTTCGCAGTAAATGTATACTGCTTAAATTTAATGGTTGGCTGGGGGGGGTGACGCGGCGGTCGGGCGTCGACCGGTTCCGTGTCAGCCGCCCATCGGGCGCGAGCGGCGGTCGTATTCGTCGATGACGCGTTTCAGCGTGGCGATCAGCCGCTTGTCGCGTTCCTGCTCCATGTCGAACTCGACGCCGATGCCGCCTGGATAGAGGCGCACGATCTTGGTCCTGAGCATGCCGATGCGGTCGAGATAGAGATCGATCTTGGTGCCCTTGGGCGGCTGGATTTCGAGCCGCATGTCGAGGACGATACCCGCGCCACCGACCGACAGGCTCTCGATCCTGCCCTTGTACTGCTTGCCGTTGTATGTCGTACGGCACGGCTCGAAAACGCGGTACCGCTTGTACTTGCGCCGTTCTATGCCGTCGGGCCCGATTTCCTGATCGGTCATGCCCCAACCACCCTCGTCAAATTTCGCCGTTCTACGCCCCACGCGCGGCGGCGATCGTAACACGTTCCGAAGCAGGCGGCGATGTCGGCGCCCCGATACCTAGGATCAGCCGTCGTGGCCCCGCTTGGTCGCCTTGAAGTCGATCGAGCGCCCGGCGTGGCTCTCGGCGTCAACCGCGTAGTGCTTGCGAATCTCGACATTGCGCATGATAACCTCGAGGCAGGTGACGTCGGTCGCGTCGGGCGTCAGCGGCTCGGCGTATTTGTCCTTGAGGTCGGCGAGCGTCTCGGTCTCGTTGGGCATCAGCGCCGCGCCGGCCGCCTCGACCCGGTCGATCAGATGCTTCAACTCGACGTAGCCCGCCATATCGAACATCGCGCCGTTCCTCTGTCCGTTTTCTCGTCGAGCTTAGCGTTTGGCGCGCCGGGCGGCTAGCCACCGCGCGCCGCCAGGTAGTCGTCGAAGATTTCGAGCAGCCCGGGCACGTCGGGGTCGAGGCGCTTCCAGAGCGCCATCTCGTCCGGCGTCTCGGCCGCCATGTAGCGCTTGAAGCCGGCACACCAGCGCCATTCGAGCTGCTGACGAAAAACGACCATGTTCGCGGTGTGCTTGTCGGCATCGAAGTCCTGGAAGGCTTGTTCCGTGTACAGGTTTGCCTCGCATTCGCGGTCGGTCTCGTCCATCGCGTACAAACGTCCTTCGAGGTATTGCGTGCCGTGGCCGACCAGTTCATGGGCGATCCCGGCGGCGATCTCCTCGTGCGAACGTTTGATCAGATAACGCCCGATGATGACCGGGAAGCGACGTTGTGCCGCGCTGTCCGCGTCGCCAAACAGATTGGGGTTGAAGGACGCCAAGACGACGCCGGTGAAATTGCTCGCGACCTTCGGCGGATGGGCCGGGTCGAAGACGATGGCCACTTCGCCGTGGCGGGCGAGTTTCGCGATGGCGGCGGCGCTAAACGGCGAGGCTTCGTAGAGCGCGTCGAGCGCGGCGCCGAGCTGTGCGATGGCGGCGGAGTCGTCGGGTACCGCGATGTCGAATTCGGCGCCGGCCTGCGGCGCGATTGCCATCAGCGTCGCATCGCGATGTCGCTCGCGCGTCGTGATTTCGCCGCCGACACCAGCCGTCGCCCACAGACCGCCGATCGCGGCGAGCAGGGCGATCGCCGCATGTCGCGCCACTGTCGAGCGTGTCATCGAGATGTCTGTCGCCGCCACCATACCGGGCGGCACGGTAGCACGGCGATGACGGCTCGTCGCTATGCGCGCCCAGCTAGCCGGGCGCCGAGACATCGTCGGCGAACAGCGCTTAGAGCCTCGGGGCATCGGGATCTCGACGCTACGAGCGACACAATGCTCGCGTAACGGTCCGTCGGCCGGGTCTCGGCGCCATGTGGCGCGCTTGTACCGGCGGGCTTTAGCCGTCATGTTGGCGCGGCGCGGGTTTAAACGGGACGAGACGAAAGGACACGATAGATGGCGCGGATGACGGGTGGCCAGGCGCTGGTCAAATCACTTCGGAACAACGGGATCGACACCATATTCGGGCTGCCCGGCGTGCAGATGGACGCTACGTTCAACGCGCTCTATGACGAGGGCAACGCGATCCGCGTGATCCATTCGCGTCACGAACAGGGCGCCGCCTACATGGCGTTCGGCTACGCCCATGCGACGGGCCGCGTCGGCGCCTACGCCGTGGTTCCCGGACCGGGGCTGTTGAACACCACCGCGGCGCTCGCCACGGCCTATGGCTGCAACACGCCCGTGCTCGCCGTAGCCGGCCAAATCCCGTCGACCACCAAGGGCCGTGGCCTCGGCCAGCTGCACGAAATTCCCGACCAACTGGCGCTGATCCGCGGCCTGACCAAATCGGCCGAATCGATCGACCATCCGTCGGACGCGCCGCGCGCGGTCAACGAGGCGTTTCGCCAACTCGCCAGCGGCCGGCCGCGCCCGGTCGAGGTCGAGATGCCGTGGGACGTCATGGCGTCGGAGGCCGAGGTCGATCTGCTCGACCCGGTCGCGGCGACGCCGCCGCCGCCGCTCGACGGCGAGGGCATCGAGCAGGCGGCCCGGCTGCTCGGCGCCGCCAAGAACCCGATGATCTTCGTCGGCTCGGGCGCCCTCGGCGCGGCCGAGGAGGTGCGCGAGCTGGGCGAGATGTTGCAGGCGCCGGTCGCATCGAACCGCCAGGGCAGGGGGCTGCTGTCGGATCACCATTACCTGGCGCTCAGCCACCTGATGGCGCGCTCGCTGTGGCCGGCGGCCGACGTCGTGCTCGCCGTCGGCACGCGGATGCAGCCGCAGCGCATGGTCTGGGGTATCGACGACGACCTCGCCGTCGTCCATATCGACATCGACCCGACCGAGATCAACCGGGTGTCGAAGCCAGCCGTCGGCATCGTCGCCGACGCCAAGCAGGCGCTCGGCGCGCTGATCGCCGCGCTCGCCAAGCACAACAGCGCCCGGCCATCGCGCGAGGCCGAGCTGAGCGCGCTCAAGAGCGGCATCATCGCCGAGTTGCACGAGCGTCTCGGCCCCCAGATGGGTTTCATCGACGTGCTGCGCGGCGCATTGCCCGAAGACGGCATCCTGGTCGACGAGCTGACCCAGGTCGGCTATGTCGCGCGCGTCGGCTATCCGGTCTACCGGCCGCGCTGCTTCCTGACCTCGGGCTATCAGGGCACGCTCGGCTTCGGCTACGCCACGGCGCTCGGCGTCAAGGTCGCGCTGCCCGATCGCAAGGTGTTGTCGATCAACGGCGACGGCGGCTTCATGTACAACGTGCAGGAGCTGTCGACCGCGGTGAAGCACAACATCGACGTCGTCGCCGTGGTCTTCGCCGACGGCGCCTTCGGCAACGTGCAACGAATGCAGAAGGAGCTGTGGGGCGGCCGCGTCATCGCGACGGATTTCGCCAACCCCGACTTCGTGGCGCTCGCCGAGAGTTTCGGCGTCGGCGCGCACAAGGCGACGACGCCAGCCGAGCTCTCGGCGGCGCTCGATGCCGCCTTCGCCGAGCGGGGCCCGAGCCTGATCCACGTGCCGGTCGGTGAAATGCCTGATCCGTGGAGCTGGCTGGTCGGCGGCGCGGTGCGCGGCAAGGCCGAACTGAAACGCTGATCGGGGCGTCGAGGGCGGCTGGCGGGCAAGAACGAACCGATTCCAACCCGTCAAAATTTGAGTTATCGCATAGCCCGATCGATTGGGATCGATCTGGTCATGCCAGCGCGCGCCAGTCTTATTGGGATAAGAAGAGGGGCGCCGCCGACCGTTCGTCCACTCTTGGTTCGATAAGATTGGCGTACGCGGCGATTGAGCGCAGGTCATCCTTGCAAGGCAAGGACGACCGTATAAAAACTACCCGCCGTGGGCCTGGCGCCAAGCCTCGGCAAGCTCGATGGCCTGGGCGCGCTGATCGGGCATCAGGATCTTGACGACGAAGTCGAGCCCGATCTTGGCCCGTTCGTTCTCCTGGGTGGTCGCCAAGGAGAACCACATATACGCCAACATTACGTCCTTTTCGACGCCTTCGCCCCACAAAAAGGCGTCGCCCAAGGCACGCTGTGCGGCGGCGTGGTTCTGCTCGGCGGCGGGCCGCCACCACTTTACCGCGTGCATCTTGTCGAACTCGGTCCCGCGGCCGTATTCGTAGGCGACGCCGAGGTAGTATTGCGCGTCGGCGACGCCCTGGTCGGCGGCCTTGCGCCACCATTTCACCGCCTCGACATAGTTACGCTCGACGCCGCGTCCCGTGCCGTACGCCTTTCCCAACTCGCTCTGCGCCAGGGCATAGCCCTGCTCGGCGGCCCGCCGATACCACAGGACCGCCTCTCTGTGATCCTGCACGACGCCGCGGGGGGAGTCGTACATGTTGCCGAGATTGAGTTGGGCGGCCGGCGAGCCGAAGGCCCCCGCGATGCTGAACCATTTGATCGCCTGATCGTAGTTCGCCGCCACGCCCAAGCCGTCGCGGTAGATCACGCCGATGAGCCTTTGAGCCTCGGTATCGTCGCCATCCGCCAGGGGAAACAACTCGCGGTACGCCGCCGCGTAGTCGCCGCTCTCCATGGCCGCCAAGCCCGCCGCGACGTCGGCATGAGCCGGCGGCGCCAGCAGGCACGGCAACAGAGCGGCAACGTAAGCGAAATATCTCATGGGCGTTGTCCGCCGCCAGAATAACGCAACTATACGCCCGATGCGAGACGTCCTAGAGCATAATCCGGTCATCTTTACGTTGTAAAGATGACTTGTGCTCAATCGCCGCGCTCGCCAGTCTTATGGAATCAAGCCGATTTTATAGGATCAAGCCGTTCTTATGGGATCAAGGGTGGCCGAACCGTCGGCGGCGCCCCTCTTGTTGGGATGAAGATGGGCGCGCTGGCAAAATCCGATCGATTAGAATCGATCGAATTCTGCGCCAGCGTTGTTTCAGCGACGGTGCCGGCCGGCCAGGATCAGCGCCGTGTAACCCACCAGCGCGAGCGCTTCGCGGGCCAGGTAATAGAGCCAGCGCGACGCCGGCTCGTCGCGCCAGCCACGCGTCACGGCGCTGGTCGCAAAGCGAACGCCCTGGCTGCGGAACGCCAGGGCGGCGCGCGGCATGTGCAGCCAGTCGGTGACGACGAGCGGGCGGGACCAGCCGCGCAAACGCAGCATGCGTACCGTGAAGATGGCGTTCTCCAGCGTCGAGCGCGAGTCGGTCTCAATCTCGATGCGGTCCTCGGGCACGCCGGCCTCGATGGCGAGATCGCGCATGATCTCGGCCTCGGGTGGCAAGCCGCCGATGCGGCCGCCGCTCATCAGCAGGCGGTCGGCCGCGCCGCCGTCGAACAACGCCACGGCGTGGTCCACGCGGCGCCGTATCGCCCGGCTCGGCCGGCCGCCGGACAGCGCCCTGGCGCCCAACACGACGATGACGTCGGCCACCGGCTGTGCCGGCTTGCCTATGGCGCGATGCCTGCGGTTGGCATGCGGTCGATGTCGTCGGCCAGCCGCGCTAGCCGCGCGCGGCGCGCCGGGGCCGGCGCTTGAGTTCGCCGCCGCAATTGGGACAGACGGCGTTCATCGCCGCCGTGCAGTCGCCGCAGAAGGTGCATTCATAGCTGCAGATGAAGGCCGCGTCGCCGTGCGCCAGCGCGAGGCGGCATTTCTCGCAGCTCTCTCTCATCTCCAACGCCACGGCCCGATCCTCTCGACAGTCAAATCTTCGCCGCGCTCGTCAGTTGGCGCGGGTCGGCCCACTACAGCGCGATGCCGGGGTTGCGTTTGCGGTAGGTGTCGACAACCAGCGGGTTGATGAAGGGCAGCATGACGACGATCTCCTGGCCGGGCTTGCGCGCGAACCAGAGCATCTGGCTGTACATGAACGAGCCGGGCAGGAAGCGATAATTCGCCGCGCCGCTCTCGCTCGCGTGCTTCTCAAGCACCTGGTGACGCAAATAGTCCTGCATCGGCGCGACGTTCTTCTCGTCGAGCCGCGCTGTGAGTTCCTTGCGCGTCTCGGCGTCGATCTCCAGCTCGTCGTCGGATTTCGTGCTCAGCATTTGGTCGAGCCGGCTGATGCCCTGAAACATAAACCGATCGTTCGGCGCCAGCGCCGTCCTGCCGTCATAGTAGATCGGCTTGGCGCCCGCGAGCCCGCGCTTGAAGGGGTCGATGCCGGGTGGTTCCCATTTTCCATATGCTTTGACATTTCCTCCAGCGTTGAATTCCGTGGGCTCTTTTTTCGCGATTTCCAAATGTAAATGCGCCCAGGGAGTCCCCGTGCGACCCGAATACCCCATCACTGTATGTAGCCCAACGTTATTTTTTGCCAATTCTTTCCATGTCTTCGCATTCGGATCTATGTTTGTTGAATGCGACTTCAAATGCCTATGATCGACAAAGTAACGTGTTTTGTCTGCGGCTGTAGAAAAGACACTTATCAATTTGGCGTTTCGGCTGGTAACTCGATACTGAGCCCTACCTCTATGTGAGGTGGTCCCACTTTGTTGGACAGTTTGGCAGCGCGGTTAAGGTGTATTCCGTTGTTTGATCATGCTGCCAAAATCCTTTTTATCACATCCTGTTGCTGTTGTTGAGCCTGTGGGGATGTGGGCAAGGCGCGAGCCTTGTCCATCATATCCACAGGTTGACCGGCCCCGTAGGCCTCGGCCGGCGTTTGACCGTCGAGGGACGAATGGGGCCGCTCGGTGTTGTAGAAGCCGATCCACTCGCCGATGACCCGTTCGGCGTGGAAGCCGTCGGTGAGCTCGTGTAGGTAGACCGCCTCATACTTGAGAGACCGCCACAGGCGCTCGATGAAGATGTTGTCCATGCAGCGGCCCCGACCGTCCATGGAGATGCGGATGCTCGCGTTCTTGAGCACGCCGGTGAAGTCGAGGCTGGTGAACTGGCTGCCCTGATCCGTATTGAATATCTCCGGCTGGCCGTAGCGGGCCAGCGCGTCGCCCAAGGCCTCGGCGCAGAATCCAGCGTCCATGGTGTTCGACAGCCGCCAGGATAAAACGTGGCGCGTCGCCCAGTCCATGATCGCTACCAGGTACAGAAAGCCACGCTGGACGGGGATATAGGTGATGTCGGCGCACCAGACCCGATTGGGCTGGTCGATAGCCATCCCTTTGAGAAGATAAGGATAAATCCGGTGCATGGGATGCGGCACGCTGGTTCTCGGCGCCTGATAGATCGCCTCCAGGCCTATCAATCGCATCAACCTGCGAACCCGGTGACGGCCGACGCAAACGCCGTCCCGCCGCAACTGGCGGACCATCTGGCGGCTGCCGTAGAACGGGTACTTCATGAACAACTCGTCGATCCGACGCATCAGCGCCAGACTCGAAGGGCTCTCCCCCCTGGGCGCATAATAGAACGAGGACCGGCCGATCGAAAGCAGGCGGCATTGACGGCTCAAGCTCAGCTCGGGGGCGTCGCGTGTGATCATCGCCTTGCGCTCCCCCCGGCTCATCGCTTGAGCCCTCTGGCTAAAAAATCCCGTTCCACCGTCAGCTCGCCGATCTTGGCGTGAAGGTCGCGGACCTCGGATTCATGATCCCGGCAAGCGCGGTTGGCGCCGTTCGAAAACACTTCGCCCAGACCGTCCACCGCCTGGCGCTTCCAGGCGCTCACCTGGTTCGGATGCACCTTGTGCTTGGCCGCGATCTGCTGGATCGTCTTGTCGCCCCGCAGCGCTTCCAGCGCCACCCGGGCCTTGAATTCCGCCGTAAACCGGCGTCGATTCGTCATCTCGTATTCCTCCGTTATCCGGTGGAATACACCTTAGCTCCCTGTCCGATTTTCTGGGACCACCTCAATGTGCCGGCACGATTGGGGTCCCGGTTGAGGCCACATAATCTACCGCTCCAAATGGGACGCGGCGCGGGCTCCATGCTTGATGGTCCACGAAATCGCGATACTTCCCTCGCCTCGGGTCCATGAACAACGGCGGTCCGTAGACCGGATCGTGGCGCATTAGCCGAGCCTGCCAGTCGCTTGACGGGCCGCCGGGGGTGTCGTCGGCCGGCTTGGGCGCCGCTGACGTCGCGCTCGCCCCGGTGTTGTGTTCGGTGGCGCGGGCCTCGGGCAGGCGTGCCAGGAAGGCGCTGGCGGCGGCGCCGGCGGCGATGTTCAGGAAGCGCCGTTTCTCGGGACAGAAGACCGGCGCGTTGCGCGCCAAGGTCTCGAAGAGGTGCGCCGCGCCGTCGACCAGCCGCGCCTCGCGCACCCGCTCCTCGATCGCGCCGATATAGGGTTCGAACGGTTTCATCGGACCCTATCAAACGCCCGAAACCGCCTCGCCGTCAATCGGCATGCTACGACCCGAAACATCCCGTGCAAATGGACGAGGCGGCGATAACGGCGCCCGTCGCGTGCAACAACGTGGAATAGGCGCGCTGCTTAGATATATTCGTGGCGCGAAGTCGCTTGGCCGCTCATCGGCTTGTCTCGGTAGTGGAGCGCGTTGGTTGGCTTGTCGATGGGGATGACGACATCGGAATCTTGATCCGAGATTTCACTTACTGTTAATCCTTAGCCCATGCAAGGTAACGGATAGCTGAAGTGAATCCCTTGTTTGCCGGAAAGAAGCTCTTGGTTACCTCTTCGGGGGAAGTCGGGTCCGTAGCACCTGGCTTTACCCAAATCCGTCCAAAAGAAAGCAGGGTTAAGCGTATGCCAAGGTTTACTTGACTGTTCTTTGCCCCTGGGCTCCCGCACTATCACCTCAAAATGCAGATGGGATGTACCAGTGTATATCCTGCCGGAATGGCCCACTTCGCCTATTTTGGTTCCCCGCATGGCAATCTTAGACGAAAATTTAGAATAATCTCCTTTTTCAGGAAGTTCAGTCTTGTTTAAATGGGCGTAAATGGTTGCGATTTCAAAAAAAATCTTTTGCTGGCCGGACCCACAATTGTTCGTAGTGATATAGAATATTCTGCAGTCCTCTGTATCGCACCCGGTTCCTTGGACACAAGTTTGTCTCATGCGGCGGGCCTGAGTGACATCGCGGTGTGCCACGCCTGACGAGCTTGAGCGGGGCTCAGGTAGCCGTTCTTCTCCACGATCCACTGGGCATTGTACTGTTCGACGAACCCGCGGACGGCGTTCCGCAGCTCCGCGATGTTGCGGTAGATGCGGCCATGGATGATCTGTTCCTTGAGCGTGCGATTGAACCTCTCGGCGACGCCGTTGGTCTGGGGCTGTTCGACGAAGGCGTAGGACGGCTGGATGCCCCAGAACTTGATCTGGTTGGTGAAGTGGTCCGACAGATACTGGGAGCCGTGATCCATCCGCAAGGCCAGCCCCCGCGCCGCACCGGCGGAGGTCGAGGCATACAGCCTCGCAAGCCCCATGGAGATCGGCTGAAGGGCGGCGAAGCGGTCGCCTCGCTTGCACACATGCCAGCCGACGCACTCGGCGTTCCAATGCTCGATGGCGGTGAATATCCAGCCCCAGCCGTCGTCCACCGTGAACACCCGAACGCCGTCCGTGCCCCACATGAGGTTGGGGGCATGGGTGATGATCTCACCGACATGGGGATTTCCGCCACGGCGGCGGCAGCGATGGGGCGAGAGCAGGTTGTTCTCGCGCATCACCCGGAGCCCCCGCTTGCGGGAAACACGGATGCCACGACAGACCCGAAGCCGAGCCCAGACCTTGCGGTGTCCCTCGCCCTCCCAGGGGGATGCCTCCAGGTCGGCCTCGATGGCCACCAGCAGAGCCTCGTCCGAGATCGAGGGCTTCGGTCCCCGGCGCTTTGCTGGTGGGCGCTCAGCGGTGGCCTGCTGCCGGGATTTCATGGCGTAGAACGAGGAACGGGCAAAACCCCAGGCCGCACAGACCCGCTGGAGGCCGTAGGCCAAACCCGTGCCGGGAGAGGTGGCGGCACTCATCGCCGCGACCTCCGCCGCCCCAAAGGGCCGGACGTCTCCGTCTTGGCCTCCAGCAGTTCCACCTGCATGATCAACTCCCCGATCCGCTTCATGGCGATGTCCAGTTCCGCCTTCACCGGATCGCCCTTGCGTTCCTTGAGCGAGGCATCGATCCCGGCGATCGCCTTCTCACGCCACTGCTCGAGCCGGAAAATCTCCACGCCCAACTGCCGCGACAAAAGTTCCACCGGCTCGCCACGCAAAAGCCGCAGGGCAACCTCACGCTTGCGCGTCACCGTCCACCGCTGGCCAAGTCCCAGCGGGCCTGCCGGCGAAACCTGGCCCGGGGAAAACGTGGACGAGCCAAGCTCGCCCTCGTTTACCACAGGCCCATCAACAGCAACTTTGTTCTCAAAATTGTCGGTCATGTTCCGGTCCTCCTTGGACACTTCGATTAAGCCAATTCTGTGTCCAAGGAAATCGGGTCCGACTCATATTCTGCAGTCCTCCATTGTATTTTTTCTCAAAATAACCTGCACTCCAGGCCACAGCAAGTACATTAGTTCCTTTGGCGGCCTCAATATCTAATCCCTTGTGGGGTGTGGGTCGGGCTTGGGGATGGTATCCTCTCCTTGTACCGTAACCGAACCGTATAATTCCGAGTGCGTCTGCTGGGGCGTAATTCGGAGCCAATTCCTTGAGTGGTTTGAACAAACGGGCGTAGTCCAATCCAGAAGCTTGCTGTGTGGCTGGAGAATCGATTTTATTTTTGGGGCTGTCCTAGCTAAGCGGCATGCTTAGGCTAGGATGGCGGGATGTACGAGAGGAAAAGCCGGCTCAGTGATTGGAAGCGCGGTCGTCTGATTGAGCACTTCGTTGCGGGTACGACGGCTCGGGCAGCAGCCGAACTGGTTGGCGTCCACCGGAACACGGCGGCCTCGTTTTATACTCGGCTTCGCAAGGTGATTGCCGAGGAAATGGAGAAGGCCTCGCCTTTTGCCGGAGAGATCGAGGTTGATGAGAGTTATTTTGGCGGCCGCCGCAAAGGCAAGCGGGGTCGAGGCGCTGGCGGAAAAGTCCCGGTTTTCGGGCTTTTGAAGCGAGGTGGGAAGGTCTGAGAACGGCAGAGCAATAATCCCCCACTGAAGCGGCCGGTCGATCCGGCTGCGGCGGACCAAAATGGGACCGCGTATAGCCTTCTGTCAGGGTTGCTCTGACTGGAAGGCGGGGGGGATGTATCGGGTGGAGTTGTACGCACGGGTTCGGCGGGCGTGTCATGTCGAGGGGATGAGCACCCGCGAGGCCTCGCGGGTGTTTGGTGTAGACCGCAAGACGGTCCGTAAGATGCTGTCGTTCTCGGTGCCGCCAGGGTATCGCCGAAGCGCGCCGCCGAGGCGGCCAAAGCTGGGTCCGTTCACGGGAATCATCGATCGGATCTTGGAAGACGATCGGACCAGCCACCGCAAGCAACGGCACACTGCGAAGCGCATCTTCGACCGCCTCCGGGACGAGTACGGTTTCACGGGCGGCTACACCATCGTGAAGGACTACGTTCGTGAGCAGGGGCTTCGGTCGCGTGAGGTGTTCGTGCCACTCTCCCATTCCCCCGGTCACGCCCAGGCGGACTTCGGCGAAGCGATGGCGGTGATCGGCGGCGCGTTACGGAAGATCCACTTCCTTGCCTTCGACCTTCCCCACAGTGATGGTTGCTTTGTTGCGGCCTATCCGGCGGAGACGACCGAAGCATTCTGCGATGGCCACAACGCGGCGTTTGCCTTCTTCGGCGGCGTCCCCCGATCCATCCTGTACGACAACACCAAGCTGGCGGTTGCCCGGATCCTGGGCGATGGGAAGCGGCAGCGAACGCGCGTCTTCACGGAGCTTCAGTCCCACTATCTGTTCGAGGACAGGTTCGGCCGGCCGGGCAAGGGCAACGACAAGGGCAAGGTCGAGGGACTGGTCGGCTTCATCCGGCGGAACTTCCTGGTCCCCGTCCCGCGTGCCGAGAGCTTCGCGGCCCTCAACGATGCTCTCGCCGAACAGTGCCGCCGGCGCCAGGCGGCGCGGCTGCGGGGCCACAAGGAGACCATCGGCGAGCGTCTCGAGCGGGATCGTCAAGTTCTCTTGCCATTGCCGCCTGCTCCCTATGATGCCTGCGATAAGCGCCCTGGACGGGCGAGTTCGCTGTCGCTGGTGCGTTACCGCAGCAACGACTATTCCGTGCCCGTGGCCTACGGCCACCGTGAGGTGCTCATCCGGGGCTACGTCGATGAGGTGGTGATCAGCTGCGGGGCCGAGGTGATCGCCCGGCACCGCCGGTCCTACGACAGCGAGGACCTGATCTTCGACCCGCTGCATTACCTGCCCTTGATCGAGCAGAAGATCGGCGCCCTCGACCAGGCCGCGCCATTGGCGGGCTGGGACCTGCCCGAGGCCTTCATCACTCTGCGGCGGCTCCTCGAAGCTCGTATGGGCAAGGCAGGCAAGCGCGAGTACGTCCAGGTGCTCCGTCTACTGGAGACCTTCCGGCTCGAGGAGGTCGAGGGTGCGGTCGGCGACGCCCTGCGGCTCGGCGCAATCGGCTTTGATGCGGTGAAGCACCTGGTACTGTGCCGCATCGAGCGGCGGCCGCCCAGGCTCAACCTCGACGTCTATCCGTATCTGCCGCGCGCCCGGGTCGCGATGACGTCCGCCAAGTCGTACATGAGCCTGCTGTCGGGGCTCGGCGCATGACCGACACACCGCAAGTGCTGCTCGCCCACCACCTCAAGACGCTGAAGCTGCCGACCTTCCTGCGCGAGTACGACAAGATCGCCCGGCAGTGCGCCTCGGAAGGCGTCGATCACGTCCGCTACCTGTTGAGACTCGCCGAGCTCGAGCTGATCGACCGCGAGCGCCGCATGGTCGAGCGGCGCATCAAGGCGGCGCGCTTCCCCGTGGTCAAGAGCCTCGACAGCTTCGACTTCAAGGTCATCCCCTCGCTCAACAAGGCGCTGGTCCTGGAGCTGGCCCGCTGCGAGTACATCGAGCGCCGCGAGAACCTCATCGCGCTCGGCAACAGTGGGACCGGCAAGACCCACATCGCCCTCGGTCTCGGCCTGGCGGCCTGCCAGAAGGGCCTCTCGGTCGGCTTCATCACCGCCGCCGCGCTGGTCCACGAACTCATCGAGGCCCGCGATGACAAGCAGCTGCTGAGGTTCCAGAAGAAGCTCGCCACCTACAAGCTTCTGATCGTCGACGAACTCGGCTTCGTGCCGCTGTCGAAGACCGGCGCCGAGCTGTTGTTCGAGGTGTTCAGCCAACGCTACGAGCGGGGCTCGACCCTGGTCACCACCAATCTGCCCTTCGACGAATGGACCGAGGTGTTCGGCTCCGAGCGCCTCACCGGCGCGCTCCTCGATCGCCTCACCCACCACGTCAACATCCTCGAGATGAACGGTGACAGCTACAGGCTCAACCAGAGCCGCAGGCGTCAAACCCCGACTGCTAACTGAACCGACCACCCAGCCCACGCTTGACCCCGTGGGCCCACAGGTCCCTCCCGCGCGCGCCGCCGCGTCAGCCTGTTGAGGGCACGCCGCGTCGCGCGCGGGGCCCTCCCGTGGACTACGGGGACAAGCCCGCAGCCGCCAAGCGGTCCCTTCTTACACCGCCGAGGTGGTCCCTTTTTGCTCCGCCATTGACAAAGGTCTACACGGCGATGATTCCCAATGCCCGGACTGCCACGTTGATGCCGATTATGGAGCGTATGATCCGGCCTGACAGCATCGTCTATACGGACGGCTTTTCGAGCTATGATGCCCTGGACGTTTCGGACTTCCACCATGTTCGGATCAATCACTCGGAGCGGTTCGTCGACGAGCGGAGCCATATCAACGGGATCGAGAACTTCTGGAACCAGGCGAAGCGGCATTTACGGCGCTTCAATGGCGTCCCGAAACAGAGCTTTCACCTGTTCCTCAAGGAGTGCGAATGGCGGTTCAACGGAGGTGACCACCGAGAACTGCTTAACCAATTGAAGACATGGATTATTTTGAGACAGAAACGCCCTTAGCTAGGACAGCCCGTTATGTTTTTTGGGTATAGTACCATCTCCCTCGCCGGCTAGGGCCGATTGCAGCGCACCAGGGGCGGCTAGGCTGGCCAAACAGTTAGCCTCCATGAACTGTCTTCTGGACATGTTATGGGCATCGGCCTTTTCGGCCTGTTCTTCTCGAACCTCTCGCGCAAGGGCTTCGAGGATATCGACTGTGTCCGGGTCGAGCCGGCCTGGTCTGGCGTTCGCTGATTCCGGCAATACAAGGTCATCAAACCTAACCATTTTGATCATTCCCTCATCGCGATGACGTTCTCTGCGATACTCAGATGACGTCGCCCGTACGCGGCCCGCCACCTCTCACCCCACCACGAAAACCGACGCGGTCGGGCGTTCGAGGGCTTCGGCGACGTCGATCAGGCGGCCCAGCGCGCCCTGGCGGTCGACGATGATGGCGTTGGGCGAGCGATCGCTCAACAGCGCGTAGATGGCTTGCGCGTCGTGGCCGGCGTGGCCGTGCACGGTGGCGGCGACGTCGTGTTCGGCGAGCCAGTCGGCGGCCTCGGCCTCGGCGGCTTGTGCCGCGGCGTCGTCGGCGCCGACGGCGAGCACCTCGAGCGGGCAGCCGTGCATGTCGGCCAACTCGGCGCCCATGGCGAGCGCTCTCGCGGCGCCCTCGTAGAGCACGATCACGGGGCGGTGGCGCAGGCCCTCGCAGCGCATCACCATGATCGAGCATTTGGCGCCCGCCGCGATGCGCCGCGCGGTGCCGCCGATCCGCGCGCCGGCCGAGCGGCGGCCGACCGTGCCGAGCGCCAGCAGCTCGCAATCGCCGGCCTCGGCGAGCAGGCGCTCGGCGACGTCGCCGCGTGCGACGCGGAACGAGCATTGGACATGCCAGCGCGCGGCGGCCACCTTCAGCATCGCCTCGGCGCGCGCCGCCCAGACCCTGAGGCCTTGGCGCATGCGTTGGGCGTCGACCGCTTCCTCGGCGGCGCCCGAGCGCCGGATGTTGCGCGTCATGGGCAGCGCGGCGGCGTCGATCAGCGCCGAGTCCTCGACGAACAGGCCGACCAGCTCGGCGCCACGCTGGGCGGCGAGCCGCGCGGCGGCCTCGAGCGCCGAGGAGCACTGCGCCTCGGGGTCGAGCGCGATGATGACGCGGCGCGGCCTCGGTGTGACTTCGGGCGTGGTCTCGGGTGTCATCATGTCTCGTCTTCCCGGAGTGAGTCGCGGGCATACTCGCGCCGCTTCTCGGCCAGCTCGGCGAGGCGCGCCTCGACCAGCCGGTTGAGGCTGCCCTCGGGGAATTCGCCGTCCTCGCCCCGTTGGCCCGCCGGCATGCCGGTCAGGATCTCGATGCCCTGTTCGATCGTCTCGACTGGATAAATATGGAATTTGCCGTCGCGCGCGGCGTCGACGACGCGCCGGTGCAGCATCAGATGCTTGACGTTGGTCGCCGGTATCAAGACGCCCTGGTCGCCGGTCAGGCCGCGCGCGTCGCAGATGTCGAAGAAGCCCTCGATCTTCTCGTTGGCGCCGCCGATCGCCTGCACCGTGCCGTATTGGTTGACCGAGCCGGTGACCGCGAAGCCCTGCTTGATCGGCACGCCCGAGATCGCCGACAGCAGCGCATACAGCTCGGTCGACGAGGCCGAATCGCCGTCGACGCCGCCATAGGACTGCTCGAACACCAGGCTGGCCGAGAGCGACAGCGGCCGATCGCTCGCGAAATGGGCGCTGAGGTAGCCGCTCAGGATCAAGACGCCCTTGGTGTGCAGCGGGCCGCCGAGCGTCACCTCGCGCTCGATATCGACGACCTCGCCCTTGCCGATGCGGACCCGCGCGGTGATCCGGCTCGGCTTGCCGAAGGCGAAGCCGCCGACCTGGAGCACGGCGAGCCCGTTGACCTGGCCGACCACCGCGCCGCCGGTGTCGATCGCGATGGTGCCGCGGCTGATCTGCTCCTGGGTGCGCTCGCGCACGCGGTCGAGGCGGCGCGTCTGGGCGTCGACCGCGTGCTGCACGTCGTCGGCGCCGATCCGGCCGTTGCCGTTCTTGCCAGCCCAGTAATCGGCCTCGCGCAACAGGTCGGCGAGCGATTCGAGGCGCGTCGACAGGCGTTCGGAATCGCCGGCCTGGCGCGCCGAGTACTCGAGCGCCCGGGCGACGCCGGCGCAATCGAGCGGCTTGAGCTTCTCGGCCCGCGCCAGCGTCGCGACGAGTCGGGCGAACAGCGCGTTGTTCTCGTCTGAGCGCTGGATCTGCTCGTCGAAGTCGGCGGCGACCTTGAACAGGCGCCGGAAATCGGGGTCGGCGTCGGACAGCATGTAGTAGATCATGCGATCGCCGACCAGGACGACCTTGACGTCGAGCGGGATCGGCTCGGGCTCGAGCGAGACTGTCGAGATCGCGCCCATCACGCGGCCGATCGGCTCGATGCGGATCTTGCCCGCGCGCAACGCCTGCTTGAGGCCCTGCCAGGCCATCGGCTGGCTCAACAGCTTGCGCGCATCGAGCATCAGATAGCCGCCCGAGGCGCGGTGCAGCGCACCCGCCTGGACCATGTGGAAATCGGTAAACAGCGTGCCCATCTCGGCGCGGTGCTCGATGCGGCCGACCAGGCGCTCATACGTCGGGTCGTCTTCGTAGACGACCGGCGCGTGCTCGAGCGCGCCGTTGTCGACCACCAGGTTGACGCGGTATTTGCGGGCCAGCGCCTCGGCCGGGTTGTGCGCGCCGGGCGGACCCGGCTGGCCCTCGGCCGCCTGCGGCGCGACGATCGCCTCGACGTTGTCGACCACGTCGTCGCGCACCTCGTCGAGATAGATCTGCACGCTGGTGTCGTCGGCGTAGCGTTCGCGCAGCGCCTCGACCAGATGGCCGACCGCAAACAGCGCGGTCTCGTGGTTGAGCGCGCGCAGCTTGTCGCGCGTCTCCTTCATCCACACCGGGACCTGTTGCAGCGCCGCCTGGAGCAGCTTCTGAAGCTCCTGGATCTCGCCCTCGATGCGTTTCTGGTCGGCCTCGGGGTAGGCCTGGAATTCCTCGGGGGCGACGACCTTGCCTTCGCTCAGCGGCGCGAAGGTGAACCCCTGGGGCGTGCGGAACAAGGCGATGCCGCGTGCCTTCGCCGCCTGCTCGATCTCGGTGACGGCGCGCTCCTGGCGGTCCTTGATCTCCTCCTCGATGACCTGGCTCGAGGTGCGGTGCTCGTCGCTCTCGAAGGCGCTGCGCAGCGCGTCGCCCAGGTCCTCGGCGAAGCGCTCCATGTCGTCGCGGAAGGCCGCGCCGCGGCCCGGCGCGAGCCTCAGCGCGCGCGGCTTGCGGTGCTCCTTGAAGTTCGAGATATAGCACCAGTCGGCGGGCGCTTCGCCCTGGCGCGCGCGCTCCTCGAGGAACTGGCGCGTCACCGTGTGCTTGCCGGTGCCCTCGGCGCCCAACGCGAACAGGTTGTAGCTCGGGCGGTCCATGTCGATGGCGAACTTGATCGCCTCGACGGCGCGGTCCTGGCCGATGACCTCGTCGAGGTCGTCGAGCTCGTCGGTCGACGCGAATGAGAACTGGTCGGGCTGGCAGCGCCAGCACAACGCCTCGATCGATAGCGCGCCCTTGGCTGGCGTGTCGCCCATCGCCGCGCGGCCTCCGGATTGTTGAGCCGCCTATGTTAGTCGATTTACCGCCCGGGCAAAGCGCCGATCTCGACCCGCGGGGTTCGCGTCGCGCCGCGCTTCCTGCTAGTTTTGTCGCGCGGGATCGATCGTGGAACCAAGACGGGGCGGAGCATGGACGGACGCGTCGGCGTCGAAATCGGCGGCACCTTCACCGACCTCGTCTGGCGACGCGGCGACGCGACACTGGTGACGCACAAGGTGCTGTCGACGCCCGAGGCGATCCACGCGGCGGTGCTGAGCGCGCTCGACGAGGCCGACGTCGTGCTCGACGATGCGCGCGCGGTGGTGCACGGCTCGACAGTCGCGACCAACGCGCTGCTGATGCGGCGCGGCGCGGTGACCGGGCTTTTGACCACCGAGGGCTTCCGCGACGTCATCGAAATCGGCACCCACGACCGCGCAGGCAACGTGTACGAAATCTTCTATCGCAAGCCGCGCCCGCCGATCGCGCGGCGTTTCGTGCGCGAGGTGCCCGAGCGCATCCAGGCGGACGGCCAGGTGGTGCGGCCGATCGATCTCGACGCCGTCTGGACGCAGGCCAAGGCGATGATCGACGAAGGCGTCGGCGCGATCGCCATATGCTTCCTGCACTCGTACCGCAACCAGGCCCATGAAGCATCCGCGGCGGCACTGGTGCGCGAGCGCGCGCCGGGCATTTTCGTCACCGCGAGCCACGAGATATCGCCCGAGTTCCGCGAGTACGAGCGCACCATGACGACGGCGGTCAACGCCTTCGTCGGGCCGGTCGTCAAGGGCTATATCGACGAACTCGCCGACGGACTGGGCCAGCGCGGCTTCGCCGGCGCGCTGCAGATCATGCAGTCGAACGGCGGCATCATGCCGGCCAGCGCGGCCGGCGACCACGCCGCGCGCATCCTGCTGTCGGGCCCGGCCGCCGGCGTGCGCGGCGCGATGTGGTTCGCGCGCCGCTCGGGCGTCGAGAACGCGGTGACGCTCGACATGGGCGGCACCAGCTCCGACGTCTGCCTGGCGCCCGGGCTGGAGCCCGGTACGACGGTGGAGATGAAGATCGACGGCCTGCCGGTGCGCTGCCCGGCGAGCGACATCGCCACCGTCGGCGCCGGCGGCGGCTCGATCGCGAGCATCGATCCGGGCGGCTTCCTGACCGTCGGCCCGCAGAGCGCCGGCGCGCTGCCCGGCCCGGCGTGTTACGACCGGGGCGGCGAGGCGCCGACCGTGACCGACGCCCAGGTCGTCGCCGGCATCCTCAGGCCCGAGCGTTTCCTCGGCGGCCGCATGACGCTGGCGCCCGAGCGCGCGCGCCGCGCGATCGAGACGCTCGGCCTCGACGGCGCCGTCGAGGCGGCCGCCGACAGTATCCTGCGCGTCGTCAACTCGAACATGGCCGCGGCGCTGCGCCTGGTCTCGACCGAGCGCGGCATCGACCCGCGCGACTATGTCCTGGTCGCCTATGGCGGCGGCGGGCCGCTGCACGCCGCGATGGTTGCCGACGAGCTCGGCATCGGCCGCGTTCTGGTGCCCTGGTCGCCGGGCTTGGTCTCGGCGTTCGGCCTGCTCGTCGCCGACCCGATGATCGATCTGGCGCGCACGCGCATCCATGCGGTCGACGACGAGACGCTGAGCGCCACGGTGATGTCTGAACTGACGCGGGAAGGGTTAGCCGCCGCGACAGCGCAGGGTGTCGAGGAGAGCGGCCGCGAGGTGCGCATCGCGCTCGATCTGCGCTATGTTGGCCAAGCCTATGAGCTGACCGTCTGGTTCGACGGGCCGGCGGCGAGCGGCGACGACATCCGGGCGGCGTTCGGCGCGGCGCACAACCAGCGTTACGGCTATGCCCGCGAGCGCCGCACCGTCGAATGCGTCAACTACCGCATCCGCGTCGCCCAGCGCAACGAGGCCGAGCTGTCGCCGCCGATCGCCGATGCCGGCGTCGAGCCCCGGCTGGATGAGGGCGATGTCAAGCTGGCCGGCCAGGCGGTGACCGCGACCTTCGCCGACCGCGCGAGCCTGGCGCCGGGCTTCGCACTCGACGGCCCGGCGGTGATCGAGGAACCGACGGCGACGACCGTCGTGCCGCCCGGCTGGCGCGCGCGGGTGCTCGAGAGCGGCGATATCATGATCGAAAGGACCGTATCGTGACCGACACAATGGATGCTACGACCGTTTCCATCATCGCGCGCGGCCTGCACGCCGCGGCCGAGGAAATGGGCGCCAACCTGATACGCTCGGCGTTCTCGACCGTGGTGCGCGAGGCGCGTGACTGCTCGACAGCGCTGTTGGACCCGGGCGGCAACATCTGCGCCCAGGCCGAGATGATCCCGATGCAGACCGCGGCGCTCTCGATGTCGTTCAAGGCGGCGACGGCGGCGCTCGATCTGGAGACCGTCACGCCCGGCCTGGGCATTTTCATGAACGATCCCTACCACGGCGGCCAGCACCTCAACGACCTGATCCTGTTCACGCCGATCTTCGAGGGCGACGTGCTGTTGGGCTATGCCGGCTCGACCGCGCACCACCTCGACATCGGCGGCGCCACCGCGGGCGTCACGACCCAGGCGAAGGAGCTGATCCAGGAGGGCCTGGTGTTCCCGCCGATCCTGTTCGACGTCGCGCGCGACTGGAACGGCGGCATGCTCGAGAAATTCCTGGCCGCCAACATCCGCGTTCCCGAGATCGGCGTTGGCGACATGAATGCCCAGTTCGCCGCCAACTACACTGGCGCCGAGCGGGTCCGCGAGCTGGCCCGGAAATACGGCGCCGAGGGCCTATGGCAGGCGATGGCCGAGGTCCAGGATTACAGCGAGCGCCGGGTGCGCGCCGGCATCGAGGCGATCCCCGACGGCGTCTATTCGGGCGAGGCATTCCTCGACGAGGACGTCTTCGACCCGAACCCGGTGCGCGTCGCGGTCGAGGTCAAGGTCGCGGGCTCGGACATCTGGATGGACTTCACGGGCACCGACGCGCAGCTCAAGAGCATGTTCAACTGCCCGATCTCGTCGGCCCACGCCGCCGCCTTCGCCGCCGTGCGCTGCATCATGCCCGACAAGGACATTCCGGCGAACGACGGCTGCAACCGGCCGCTGCACCTGAATTTTCCCAAGGGCAGCCTGCTCAACCCCAACCCGCCGGCGCCGGTCCGCGCGCGCATGACCTCGGCCTACCGCGCCTTCGATGCGATCCACGCCGCGTTGTCGCAAGCCGTGCCCGAGCGCGTGCCGGCCCAGGGCTACAACTGCACCACCGCGTTCTACATCTCGCAGCAGCGCGACGACGGCGGGTTCCGCGTGCTCGCCGATATCCTGGGCGGCGGTTATGGCGCCGGCCACGGCTACGACGGCGCCGACGCGGTCGATTGCGTGCTGAGCAATTGCCGCAACACGCCGATCGAATCGATCGAGCAGATCCACCCCCATCTGCGCATGCGCGCCTATACTCTGACGCCCGATTCGGGCGGCCCCGGCGAATGGCGCGGCGGTCTCGGATTCAGCCGCGAGGTCGAGGTGCTCGAGGACGGCGTCTTCCTCAACATCTACACCGATCACTTCAAGTTCCCGCCCAAGGGCTTCGACGGCGGTAAACCGGGTAACACCGGCAGCCTGTCGGTGCGGCGTGGCGGCCAGGTCATGCCGCTCACCTCGATGGCCGACTTCGACCTCGCGCCGGGCGACGTGGTGCGATTGACGACCGGCGGCGGCGGTGGCTACGGCGATCCGAAGAAGCGGCCACGCGCCGCGGTCGAGAAGGACGTCGAGGACGGCCGCATCAGCCATTCGCACGCCGCCGAGGCGTATGGCTACGCCGCCGAGTAAGGCCGCCGCGATGAACCAGCCCAATGGCGGCGAGGCGCTGGTGCGCCTCCTGGAACTGCATGGCGTCGAGGTCATATTCGGGCTGTGCGGCGACACCAGCCTGCCGTTCTACGACGCGCTGCAGCGGCTCGATCATGGCATGCGCCACGTCCTGACGCGCGACGAGCGCTCGGCCGCCTATATGGCCGACGGCTATGCGCGCGTCTCGGGCAAGGTCGGCGTCTGCGAGGGGCCGTCAGGCGGCGGCGCGACCTACATCCTGCCCGGCGTCGTCGAGGCCAACGAGTCCTCGGTGCCGATCCTGGCGATCACGACCGACATCTCGGTGTCCTCGCGCGGCCGCTTCGCGCTGACCGAGCTCGACCAACGGGCGCTGTTCCGACCGCTCAGCAAATGGAACACAATGCTCGATTCTTCGGCCGAGCTGCCCGGCGCGGTGCGCACCGCGTTTCGCGAGATGACGTCCGCGCGGCCCGGGGCCGCGCATATCGGACTGCCCTTCGATGTCCAGAACGGCCCGGTCGACGAGGCCGAGCTGTGGGCCGAGCGCGAATTCGGCGCCTATCCGGCGACCCGGGGGGCGCCCGACGCGACTGACGTGGCACGCGCGGCGGACGTGTTGGGTGCGGCCGCGCGGCCGCTCATCATCTGCGGCGGCGGGGTCGTCATCTCGGGCGCCGAGGCGGCGCTCCAACGCCTCGCCGAATTGCTCGGCGCGCCGGTCGCGACCTCGATCAGCGGCAAGGGCAGCATCGTCGACGACCACCCGCTTGCGCTCGGCGTCGTCGGCAGCAACGGCGGCACCGAGGAGACCCGCGCCGTCGTCGATCAGGCCGACGTCGTCCTGTTCGTCGGCGCGCGCGCCGGCTCGGTGACCACCGAACGCTGGCGCCACCCCGACCCCGACGCCGTGCGCGTCGTGCATATCGACGCCGATCCGCGCGTCATCGGCGCCAACTACGAGACCGCGGCCGGGTTGGTCGGCGACGCGCGGTTGTGCCTCGAGGCGCTGGCCGGCGAGATCGAGGGGCGCGCCAACGCGGCGCCCGAACGGACGCTGGGCGCCGACGCGGTGGCCCGGGCGAAGGCCGAGAAGTTCGCCGCCTTCGACGCGCTGGCGCGTTCCGACGAAACGCCGATCCGGCCCGAGCGCCTGGTTGCCGATCTCGAGGCGGTGCTGCCCGAGGACGCCGTGGTGGTCGCCGACCCGGGGACGCCGTGTCCCTACCTCGCGGGCTATTACCGGGTCGCGCGCACCGGGCGCCACATGTTCTCGAACCGCGCCCACGGGGCGCTCGGCTATTCGCTGCCGGCGGCGCTCGGCGCGGCCTTCGCGCGGCCCGACGCCACGGTCGTCTCGGTGATGGGCGACGGCAGCTTCGGCTTCGTCGCCGGCGAGCTCGAGACCGTCCAGCGGCTCGGGCTTCCCGTCACCTTCGTCGTCGTCTCGAACGCGACCTTCGGCTGGATCAAGGCGGGCCAGCGTGCCGGCTACCAAGGCCGCTACTTCTCGGTCGACTTCACGGCGACCGATCACGCCCGCGTCGCCGAGGCCTATGGCGTCAAGAGCTGGCGCGTGACCGAGCCCGGCGAGCTGCGCAAGGCGCTCGGCGCGGCCATCGATTCGGGCGGCCCGGCGCTGGTCGACGTCGTCTGTCAGCCCTTGCACGAGGCCCGCGCGCCGGTCTCGGAGTGGGTCGCCTGAGCCACAGGGGTGCCGAAGGGTCACACCGTCGGCGACTCCGACAGTTGACTGAACGTTCACCGAACCCATCAAGAATATTGGTTTCTAATCAACAACTTAACAAATTTGTTGCGTAACGGAACAAACTATGTACAACTATTGCCGTTGCGCTCTTCCGAGCGCTATGGAATAACGGAGGTGGCATCATGGCAGAGCCGGCATTGCGGGTCGTCGGGAAGGACGAGATGGATAAGCAGAAGGCACTGGAGGCGGCGCTCAGTCAGATCGAGCGCGCGTTCGGCAAGGGCTCGGTGATGAAGCTCGGTCAGAACGACACCGTGGTCGACGTCGAGGCGATCCCGACCGGCTCGCTCGGGCTCGACATCGCGCTCGGCATCGGCGGCGTGCCGCGTGGCCGGGTCGTCGAGATCTACGGCACCGAAAGCTCGGGCAAGACGACGTTGGCGCTGCACATGATCGCCGAGGCTCAGAAGCTGGGCGGCACCTGCGCCTTCGTCGATGCCGAGCACGCCCTCGACCCGGGCTATGCCAAGAAGCTCGGCGTCGACATCGACGAGCTGCTGATCTCGCAGCCCGACGCCGGCGAGCAGGCGCTCGAGATCACCGACACGCTGGTCCGCTCGGGCGCCATCGACATCGTCGTCATCGACTCGGTGGCGGCGCTCGTGCCGCGCGCCGAACTCGAGGGCGAGATGGGCGACGTCCACGTCGGCCTGCAGGCGCGGCTGATGAGCCAGGCGCTGCGCAAGCTGACATCGTCGATCTCGCGCTCGCGCTGCACCGTCATCTTCATCAACCAGATCCGCATGAAGATCGGCGTCATGTTCGGCAGCCCCGAGACCACCTCGGGCGGCCAAGCGCTCAAGTTCTACGCCTCGGTGCGGCTCGACATCCGGCGCATCGGCGCGATCAAGGACCGCGACGAGATCGTCGGCAACCAGACCCGCGTCAAGGTCGTCAAGAACAAGCTGGCGCCGCCCTTCCGCATCGTCGAGTTCGATATCATGTACGGCGAGGGCGTCTCGAAGGTGGGCGAGATCCTCGACCTCGGCGTCAAGGCCGGGGTGGTCGAGAAGTCGGGCTCGTGGTTCTCGTTCGACAGCCAGCGCATCGGCCAGGGCCGCGAGAACGCCAAGCAGTTCCTCAAGGACAACCCGGACGTCGCCGGCACCATCGAGCGCTCGATCCGCCAGGACGCCGGGCTCAACGCCGAGGCCGCCTTCGCCGCGCCCGACCCCGCCGAGACCGCCGCCAACGAGGGCTAGGGCGACTCTAGGGCCACTGTGAATGGGAACGCTGGTGAAGCCCGCCGTAAATTGCGGTCGAGAATCTTGTGTCGCAGTGGGCGGGTCATTTTCGCTGGGAGGTCCAACGATACTGCTATATGTTGGGGGAGGAGATGCCAATGGAACAAAATGTTCTATTCCCCGAATTAACCCGTGAAGATGCTGGCAGGGCCAATGTCGAGCGTAGTGACACGGTAGCTGCGCCGGCGGTGGCGGACGCCCATATGGCGTGCGAAGACAACCTGGACTTCATGCGGCGTCTTCCCAACGGGTGTATGAAGCTCGTCGTTACATCGCCTCCTTACAACATCGGCAAATCGTACGAGCGGCGCTCACATCTCGACGCATATGTAGAGCAGCAGACCCGCGTAATTTCCGAATGTGTTCGCCTCACGCACAGCGAGGGGTCAATTTGCTGGCAGGTCGGCAATCATGTCGACAAGGGTGAAGTGGTGCCGCTCGACACCATTCTCTATCCCATCTTCAAGAGCCATGGGTTCAAGCTTAGAAATCGAATTGTTTGGCACTTCGAGCATGGCTTGCATTGCTCGAAACGGCTCTCGGGCCGGTACGAGACCATCATGTGGTTTACCAAAGAGGATTGCTACACCTTCAACCTCGACCCGATTCGGATTCCATCAAAGTACCCCAATAAGAAGTACTTCAAAGGCCCCAAGCGTGGACAGTTGTCAGGGAACCCGAATGGCAAAAATCCGAGTGACGTTTGGGTGATTCCTAACGTTAAGAACAACCATGTTGAGAAGACAATTCATCCGTGTCAGTTCCCAGTCGACCTAGTCGAACGCTTGGTTCTGTCGATGACTAATTGCGGCGATTGGGTGTTCGATCCCTATATGGGGGTCGGAAGCGCGATTGTAGCGGCCGTGAAGCACCAACGGGTCGGCTATGGTTGCGATATCGTCCAGCAGTATGTCGATGTGGCGTGGCAGCGGCTAAACGAGCTACGCGCTGGCAGCCTGAAGACCCGGCCAATGAATCGGCCGGTATACGACCCGAGCAAACCCTATGGCGGCCATCGGTGAGAATCGCCGACCATTACTCGCACCTAAATGACTTAGAATTTCTTCAGGTCCACAAACCGTACCTTTGGGAGGAAATTCAGAACGTTATCGATTCTGTAGACGCGGAAGCCTGCAAGACGAAAATTTCGAAGGAGCGAGGGATGGAGGGCAAGTTGCTGTATGCTCCGATAGAGATGAATAATACCAAGGAGCAGTGATAAAGACTCATAGAGATCGCGTCCGCTTTTCGCCGGGTAGGAAGGGAGCCGCAGGCGATTCAGCGCATCGGCTAGGCTTCCTGACGCCCTCCGGCGATAAGCGGCCGCGACCCGTAGGGCGGCTTGCCGAGGCCCTCGGACGTCGTTCCGCCCGCCTTGTGATGCGCTGCATCACCGCGACGGGCGCGCCTAGCCGAGAACCACGGCAAGCCGTCTCTATGGGTCTTTATCACTGCTCCTTGGTATAAATCCATGAAGGCGGCCTTCAAGGCACTGGGCTGGACGGAGCGCCGGACGTCGTATTGGGTAACGGGAGACGCGAAACTAATTCGCAAGACGATGCATATGCCCCAGGACCAACAAAAGAAGGAGATTGAAGCCGCGGGCGTAACGCCAATCTACTCATACAACCAAACCGACTTCGAGAAAGAACGCGTCGCCGTTGAAGTTCAGTTCGGCAAATACTCTTTCGTGGCGTTCGATCTGTTCGTCAAGCACATGGCGTTCTTCGTCGGGGACATAATCGATGTGGGCGTCGAGATATTGCCGGCGAAAGAACTCCAAGCGCATATGTCGTCAGGACCATCCTACTACGAGAGAGAGCTATACAATCTCATCCGCGAGGGTCGTGGTGTGCCTGCAGTGCCGCTTGTATTAGTTGGTGTTGCACAATAGTCGCGTCCGTCGGCGCGCGTTCGGTGGGACGTGACGCAACCTATCGCGTTGGATATTTGTGCACCGCATTCCCAACCGTGACTGTGGACAGCCGGGGCTGCCGGTTGTAAATGGCGTATCCCGCCGGTCGCCTCGACTGGCGCGAGGGGCAGGAGCGATGCAGACCGCGAACGACATTCGCACGGCGTTTCTGGAGTATTTCCGCCGTCACGGCCATGAGGTCGTGGCGTCGGGCCCGCTGGTGCCCAGCAACGACCCGACGCTGTTGTTCACCAACGCCGGCATGGTGCAGTTCAAGAACGTCTTCACCGGCGCCGAGACGCGCGGCTACGACCGCGCGGTGACCTCGCAGAAATGCGTGCGCGCGGGCGGCAAGCACAACGACCTCGACAACGTCGGCTACACCGCGCGCCACCACACCTTCTTCGAGATGCTCGGCAACTTCTCGTTCGGCGACTACTTCAAGGATATCGCCATCGAGCTCGCCTGGGATCTGGTGACACGCGAATTCGGCCTCGACGCGGACCGTCTCTGGATCACCGTCTTCCACGACGACGACGAGGCGCACGCGCTGTGGCGCAAGATCGCCGGCCTGCCCGAAGAGCGCATCGTGCGCATCGCGACGAGCGACAATTTCTGGGCGATGGGCGATACCGGCCCGTGCGGCCCGTGCTCGGAGATCTTCTACGACCACGGCGCGGCGGTCGCGGGCGGCCCGCCCGGCAGCCCCGATCAGGACGGCGACCGCTACGTCGAGATCTGGAACCTCGTGTTCATGCAATTCGAGCAGGTCACCAAGGCCGAGCGTATCGACCTGCCCAAGCCGTCGATCGACACCGGCATGGGGCTCGAGCGCATTGCCGCGGTGATGCAAGGCAAGCACGACCTCTACGACGTCGACCTGATGCGCCATATCATCGAAGCGTCGGCCGATGCCGCCGGCGTGCCGGTCGACGGTCCGCACGCCGCGGCGCACAAGGTCATCGCCGACCATCTGCGCGCGTCGAGCTTCCTGCTGGCCGACGGCGTCATGCCGTCGAACGAGGGCCGCGGCTATGTGCTGCGGCGCATCATGCGCCGCGCCATGCGCCACGCCCACATGATGGGCTGCGTCGAGCCGCTGATGTGGCGCCTGGTGCCCGCGTTGACCGCCCAGATGGGCCAGGCGTTCCCCGAATTGGGCCGCGCCGAGGCGCTGATCAGCGAGACGCTCAAGCTCGAGGAGACGCGCTTCAAGCAGACGCTCGACCGCGGCCTTCGGCTCTTGGGCGAAGCGACGGCCAAGCTCGGCGACGGCGCGGCGCTGCCCGGCGAGTTCGCCTTCAAGCTCTACGACACGTACGGCTTCCCGCTCGATCTTACCGAGGACGTGCTGCGCGGCGAAGGTCGGGCGGTCGACCACGCCGGCTTCGATGCCGCGATGGAACGCCAGCGCGCCGCGGCGCGCGCCGCCTGGTCCGGCTCGGGTGACGCGGCGACCGAACGCGTCTGGTTCGAGATCCGTGACGACGTCGGCGCCGGCGAGTTTCTCGGCTATGCGGTCGACACGGCCGAGGCCAAGGTGCTTGCGTTGGTCGTCGACGGCGCGCGCGTCGAGCGCGCCGAGACCGGCGCCGAGGTCGCGATCGTCGTCAACCAGACGCCGTTCTATGGCGAGGCCGGCGGCCAGGTCGGCGACACCGGCGTGCTGAGCGCGGGCCCCGGCGTGCGCGTGACGATTACCGACACCCAGATGAAGGTCGGCGCGCTGCACGTCCATATCGGCACCGTCGCCGAGGGCGTGCTCGGCGTCGGCGACGTCGTCGATCTGGCGATCGAGGGCGACCGGCGAACGCTGTTGCGCGCCAACCACTCGGCGACCCATCTGATGCACGCGGCACTGCGCCGCCGGCTCGGCGATCACGTCACCCAGAAGGGCTCGCTGGTGGCGCCCGACCGGCTGCGCTTCGACTTCAGCCACACGCGGCCGCTTGCGGTCGAGGACCTCGCCGCGATCGAGGCCGAGGTCAACGACCATATCCGCCGCAACGCAACGGTCGAGACGACGATCATGAGCCCCGACGAGGCGGTGGCCGCCGGCGCCATGGCGCTGTTCGGCGAGAACTATGGCGACGAGGTGCGCGTGCTCGCCATGGGCGCAGACGGCGGTACGGCCTATTCGCTCGAACTCTGCGGCGGCACGCATGTCGCGCGCACCGGCGAGATCGGCCTGTTCAAGATCATCGGCGAGGGCGCCGTCGCGGCCGGCGTCCGGCGTATCGAGGCGCTGACCGGCGCGGCGGCCGAAGCTTACCTCAAGGAGCACGGGGAATATCTCCACGCTGCCGCGGCGCGGCTCAAGACGACGCCGGCCGAGCTGCCCGCGCGCATCGAGGCGTTGATTGAGCAGCGCAAGAAGCTCGAGCGCGAGATCGCCGAGCTGCGCCACCGACTCGCGACCGGTGGCGGCGCTGAGGTTCGCGAGGCGGGCGGCATCAAGCTCGCCGCGCGCCGGCTCGACGGCACCCCGCCAAAGGAGCTGCGCGGCCTCGCCGATACGCTCAAGAAGCAGCTCGGCTCGGGCGTCGTCGCGCTGGTCACCGTTACGGATGGCAAGGCGGCGCTGGTCGTCGGCGTCACCGACGACCTGACCGACCGCCTCAGCGCGGTCGAGCTGGTGCGCGTCGGCGCCGAGGCGCTCGGCGGCACGGGCGGCGGCGGCCGGCCCGACATGGCGCAGGCCGGCGGCCCCGACGGCGACAAGGCCGACGCCGCGCTCGACGCCATCGAACGCGCCATCGCGGCGTAGATTCTCAGCTGATAAAGAAATCCCCCTCCCGCGCGGGGAGGGGGACCGAAGGCTAGACGGACGCGGTTCGCCCGCGCGCGACCCTAACGGCCGCCGTTGATGCCGAAGCCCGGGAAGCCGCGCAGCCCGAAGTGGGTCTGCGTCGCGCCGTAGGCGTCGCCCTTCGACCAGGCGGCCGAGGGGTTGCACGGGTTGCAGGGATTGCACGGGTTGGCCGCCGCGCATGGGTTGGCCGCGGCGCAGGGATTGCCGGCGTCGGCGACCGTCTTGGGCGCACATTGGGCGACCGCGTTGGCCACCATAGCGGTGCTCGCCATCGTCGCGATGGCGGCGGCGGCAAGGGCTTTCTTGATCATCGTTGGGACTCCTCGTTGGGGGACGCCCCGGAGTGCGGCGCCCGTCTGACCAACCAAATGTGCCGTGCCAGCGCCCGCGCCAATCAAGCCGGCTCAAAGCTTCGTGATCCGCCGAGAGGTCGCCGGGGATGGCTCGCCGCGCGGCGGCCGAGGGTGATAGAGCATATATAGATCGACTGGGATCGATCTATATATGCCAGCCCGCGACCGCGGGCCGCCGACCGTTCGGCGGAAGCATGCGCGGCGATTGAGCGCAGGTCATCTTTACGCGTAAAGATGACCGCAAAATGCTTTAGCATGTCGGGGCCACCAACCGGGAGCACGACGCCGATGCAGATTGCCGAGCAATGGTTTCATCGCAAGCGGGTCGACGACGACATCACGCTGATCTACGAACCGCACGTCCACCCGCTGATCCGCTGCAACGTCTGGCATGTGCGCGGCCGCGACCGCGACCTGCTGGTCGACACCGCGCTCGGCCTGGCGAGCCTCAAGGAGGCGGCGCGCGATCTGATCGACAAGCCGCTGCTGGCCTGCGCGACCCACTACCATTTCGATCACACCGGCGGCATGCACGAGTTCGAAGAGCGCTTGGTCCACGCCGCCGAGGCGCAGCACCTCGCCGACGCCTACGGCGGCATGAAGCTGCGCACGTCGGATTTCGGCGAGAAAAGCAAGAAGGCGCTCGAGGATGCCGGCTACGTGCTCGATACCGAGGAGCTGCTCGACGCCTACCCGCGCGCGGGCTTCGATCCTGGCGCACACACGCTCGAACCGGCGCCGCCGACCCGTGTGCTCGAGGAAGGCGACTCCGTCGATCTTGGCGACCGCGCCTTCGAGGTGATCCACATCCCGGGCCATTCGCCGGGCTCGATCGGGCTGTGGGAGGAAGCGACCGGAATCCTGTTCTCGGGAGACGCGATCTACGACGGCCCGCTGCTGGACAACCTCGAGGACTCGAGCATCGACGACTACATCGTCACCATGGAACGCCTGCGCGAACTGCCGGTCAGCGTCGTCCACGGCGGCCACGACCCATCATTCGGGCGCGACCGCCTGATCGAGATCTGCGATCAATACCTCGCCAAATGGGCCGCGGCGTAGGGGCGGGTTTCAAACCCGCCCGGACGACCGATGAACGGTGGCCCGTGGCCCGCCGGTCTCACGCCATCGCCGCCTGCAATCCTTCGTCGAGCTTGTCGAGGAATTGGGTGGTGGTGAGCCAGGGCTGGTCGGGGCCGATCAAGAGCGCCAGGTCCTTGGTCATGTGGCCGGCCTCGACGGTCGCGACGCAGACCCGCTCCAGCGTCGTCGCGAAAGCCGCCAGCTCGGGCGTGTCGTCGAGCTTGGCGCGGTGCTCGAGCGCGCGCGTCCAGGCGAAGATCGAGGCGATCGGGTTGGTCGAGGTCGCGTTGCCCTTCTGGTGCTCGCGGTAGTGCCGCGTCACCGTGCCGTGCGCCGCCTCGGCCTCGACGGTGCGGCCGTCGGGCGTCATCAGCACCGAGGTCATCAGGCCGAGCGAGCCGAAGCCCTGGGCGACGGTGTCGGACTGCACGTCGCCGTCGTAGTTCTTGCACGCCCAGACGAACTTGCCCGACCACTTGAGCGCGGAGGCGACCATGTCGTCGATCAGCCGGTGCTCGTAGGTAATGCCGGCGGCGGCGAACCGATCGGCGAACTCGGCGTCGAAGACCTCCTGGAAGAGGTCCTTGAAGCGCCCGTCGTAGACCTTCAGGATGGTGTTCTTGGTCGACAGATAGACCGGCCAGCCGCGCGTCAGGCCGAAGTTGAGGCAGGCGCGCGCGAAGCCGCGGATCGAGTCGTCGAGGTTGTACATGCCGAGCGCGACGCCGGCGCCCGGGAACTCGAAGATCTCGCGCTCGAACGGCGCGCCGCCGTCGGCCGGCTCGAAGCGCACGGTGAGTTTGCCCGGCCCGGGGATCAGCATGTCGGTGGCGCGGTACTGGTCGCCGAAGGCGTGGCGGCCGATGACGATCGGGTCGGTCCAGCCGGGCACCAGGCGCGGCACGTTGCGGCAGATGATCGGCTCGCGGAACACCGTGCCACCCAGGATGTTGCGGATCGTGCCGTTCGGCGAGCGCCACATCTGCTTGAGGCCGAACTCCTCGACGCGCGCCTCGTCGGGCGTGATGGTCGCGCATTTGACGCCGACGCCGTGTTCCGCGATGGCGTTGGCCGCGTCGACCGTGATCTGGTCGTCGGTCGCGTCGCGCGCCTGGATGCCAAGGTCGAAATAGGCCAGCTCGAGGTCGAGATAGGGCAGGATCAGCTGGTCCTTGATGAACGCCCAGATGATTCGCGTCATCTCGTCGCCGTCGAGCTCGACGACCGGGTTTGCGACCTTGATCTTGGCCATGTCACGACTCCTCGAATAATCGGCGCCGGTTCTGTTCCGGCTGGCGAGGCGGGCAAGATATCACCGCCGCCCGCGCCTGCCTAGCGAACCGCGTTGGCGGCGTCAAAGAAGACTTTCGTGGGTCGTCACGGTGGCTTCGGGGGCGCGTGCCACGGCGTCGAAGATGCCCTCAACCGTCGCGACCACAGTGAACAGCCCGCGCGTCGCGGGTGGCGCGAAGCCAGCGACGATTGCGTGGTCGATCAGCGCCACGAGCGGCGCCCAATAGCCGGCGTTGTCGACCAGCACGATCGGCTTGTCGTGCAGCGCGAGCTGGCGCCAGGTGATGACCTCGAGGGCCTCGTCGAGCGTGCCCATGCCGCCGGGCAGCACGGCGAAGGCGTCGGCGAGCTCGAACATCTTGCGCTTGCGCGCGTGCATGCTGTCGACGACGATCAGCTCGGTGATCGCGCCGTGGCCGACCTCGCGATCTTGTAGATGGCGGGGGATGACGCCTGTTACACTGCCGCTGGCGGCGAGCGCCGCGTCGGCCATGATGCCCATCAGGCCGATGCCGCCGCCGCCGTAGACGAGGCGCACGCCGCGCTCGGCGGCGAGCCGGCCGAGCCGGGCGGCGGCGTCGCGGTGGCACTCGTCGACGGTACTCGACGAGCCGCAATAGACACAAAGCGAGTTCAGCGTGGCCAAGAAACTCCTCCCCTCAAGCGTGCTCGTACTATCTTTGCTGGCGGCGCCGTTGTACAGCGCGGGCCACGCCGGCGAGGCCGACGTCGTCGATGTCCGCGCGACCGAGACCGGCGCCGGCGTCTGGCGCTTCGACGTCACCGTCAGCCACGCCGACGCGGGCTGGCATCACTACGCCGACCGCTGGGACGTCGTCGGCGCGGGCGGCGCGGTGCTCGGCAGCCGGGTGCTGCTTCACCCGCACGTCAACGAACAGCCCTTCACGCGCAGCCTCTCGGGCGTCGCGATCCCGGCCGGCACCGACCGGGTCCGCCTGCGCGCACACGACAGCGTGCACGACTTCGGTGGCGCCGAGATGACCGTCGAGCTGTCGCAATAAGGACTCAGTCATAGGGCGAATCGCTCGCGGGCTTTTCCGGTTCGACGCGGTTGTCGATCGGCGGCAGGCTCAGCACATACTCGGCGATCGCCAGGCGGTCGGCGTCGCTCAGGTGACGGTAGCCCGCCTCGATCGCCTCGGCCATGACGCCCTGGACGTCGTCGAAGTCGGGCTTGAGACCGGTCTTCAACAGCTTCGCGATGTCGCCGGCGCTCCAGCGGCCGATGCCGGTCGTGGCGTGCGGCGTGATGTTGGGCGCCGGCTCGCCCTCGGGCCCGTCCTTGGCGCCGGCGTAACGCAGCGCCTCGTCGAGGCCGCCGAGCGCGCCGCGCGGCGTGTGGCACTCGCCGCAATGGGCCAGCGCATTGGCCAGATAGGCGCCGCGGTTCCAGGTCTCGGATTTGGCGGCGTCGGGGCGCCAACGCCCCGGCTCGAAATAGAGCCACTTCCACGGCCCGACGGTGGCGCGCCAGCCATAGGGCGCCGCCACGTCGTGCTCGCGGTTGACCTGGCGCACCGCCGGCACCGCGTCGAGATAGGCCTTGAGGTCGCGCAGGTCGGCGTCGCTCGCCTTGGTGAAGCTGGTGTAGGGAAACACCGGGAAGTAGTGCGCGCCGTCGGGTGCGATGCCCTGGCGCATCGCGCGCAGGAAATCGTCCTCGCTCCAGCCGCCGATGCCGGTCGCGGCGTCGGGCGTGATGTTCGGGCTGTAGAAGATGCCGAAGGGCGTCTTGAGCGGCCGGCCGCCGGCGAGGTACGCGCCCTCGCGCACGACGCCCTCGCGCACGATATTAGTGTGGCACGAGCAGCCGCCCGCGGCACGGAAGACGTATGCGCCGCGCGCCGCCGCGTCGGTTTGCTGGGCGCGCGCGCCACCCGCCGCCGCCGTCACGCTCAAGACCAGAGCGACGAGGGCGGTGCGCGCGACGTGCAACTCCGGGCGCCTGCGCGCCCCGGCGCTACTGCTTCTTCTTGCGGAACGGTTTATGGCACCCGCCACAGCTCTCGCCGACCTTGTTCAACTGTGCGCCGACGGCGGCCATGTCGCCCGTCTCGGCAACCCGCGCCAGCTCCAAGGCCGCGGTCTGGAACGCCTTGATAGCCGCCTCGAACTTGGCCCAGTTCTGCCAGATTTCCGGCTTGGCGCGGGTCTCGCCGACGCCCGAGCCCGCCGGGAAGATGTCGTCGATCATCAGGCTGGCATCGTGCATCGCGCGGGCATGCGCGGCGACATGACCGGTGTACGACACCTCGCCCGAAAGCACCGCCGCGATGCCGCCGATATGGGCACTGATCCCGGACATTACCTTCTGGCGATACTTGATGACGTTGGCGGGTTCGTCGGCCGCCCCGACCGTCGTCACGGTCGTGAACGCGATCATTGCGGCGAGCGCCCCGAAGACCGCCGCGCCCAGCAGTTTTTTGCAAATTCGCAAGTTACCCTCCACGCAGTAAATCTAATCCCCACAGCGCCGCGATTGTTTCCGAGCCCGGGCTGGGCGTCAACCGCGTAGAAAATCACGATTTCGGCATCGTTTCACGGGTTTGTGGGGTGCGCGGCCCCGGGTTCGATGCTATATGATGAGCCATAGAAAGGCGCATGACCGACCAAGCTGCACCGAGCTCCCGTCGAACGATCATCGCCGTCATGATTGTGGCGGCGCTGGCTATCGTCGCGATCTTCTTATGGGACCGTCTCGGCGCCCCGGACGACGCCGCGCCAATGGTCGCCTCGGGTGACACGGCAACGTCGGCGACCGGCACGCCTTCGACCACTGAAACCACCGCGACGACCGAAACCGACGCGACGACCGAAACCGACGCGATGGCGCCGGCGAGCGCGCCGGCCGAGACCACCATCCCGTCGTTCGACGTCGTGCACATCAGCCGCGAGGGCGCCGCGGTTATCGCCGGTCGCGCGACGCCGGGCGCCGAGGTCACGGTGCGCGACGGCGACGCGGTGATCGGTACGGTGACGGCGGACGCCCGCGGCGAATGGGTGATGGTGCCCGAAACGGCGATCGCGCCGGGCACCCGCGAGCTCGTGCTGAGCCAACAGACGGCGGACGGCGAAACGACCCTGGCGGACGCCGTCGTCGTGCTCGACGTGCCCGAGGTCGTGGCGAGCGCCCAATTGCCGGTCGCGACCCAATTGCCGGCTTCGACCCAATTGCCGGCCTCCACCCAGTTGCCGGTCTCGACCCAATTGCCGACTGCGACCGATGCGCCCTTTGGCACGCTCGCCGTTCTGGTACCGCTTGACGGCGGTGTAAGCCGTATCCTGCAGGCGCCCGGGACGGGCGGCGGCGGCATCGAGGTGACGGGGGGTCTATCGCTCGACACCGTCGATTATGATCAGACCGGCAATTTCGCCATCGCCGGGCGCGGCATAAAGGGCGGCGAGGTCTTGATTTACATGGACAACCGGCTGATCGGCCGCTCCGCCGTCAGCGCCGAAAGCAGCTGGCGCGTCGCGCCCGACGGCACCGTGCTGCCAGGCCTGCATAAGCTGCGCGTCGATCAGGTCGACGAGAGCGGCAAGATCGTCGCGCGCATCGAGACGCCGTTCTCGCGCGCCGAGGCCGAGCCGCTCGAGGCTGGCGCCGTCTGGGTCGTGGTGCAGCCCGGCAACAGCCTGTGGCGCATCGCCCGGCGCATCTACGGCGGCGGCATGCGCTACGTCGTCATCTACGAGGCGAACCGTGACCAGATCCGCGACGCCGACCTGATCTACCCCGGTCAGATTTTCGTCACGCCTGTCGAATACTAGTGTCCTGATCGATAAATTGATATGATTATGTCTCTATTTGTTTTTAGGAGGCGCGATTGATGGCGAGAGTGGCGGTGACGATCTCTTTGAGCGATGACGAGCGCGCCGAATTGGAGGCGCTGTCTCGTCGTCGCAAGACGTCGCAGGGGCTTGCGCGGCGGGCTCGGATCGTCTTGGCGGCGGCGGAAGGGTTGGAGAACAAGGAGATCGCCGTTCGTCTCGAGGCGAGCGCGGACACCGTGGGCAAGTGGCGTCGCCGCTATGCGGCGGAGGGCCTCGACGGTCTGTACGACGAACCCCGCCCCGGCGCGCCGCGTCAAATCGGCGATGACGCCATCGCGGAAGCGGTCCGGCTGACGCTGGAAGAGACGCCGCCGGACGCGACCCATTGGAGCCTTCGCTCGATGGCGCGGGCGAGCGGCCACGCGCCCTCGACCATTCATCGCATCTGGCGGGCCTTCGGCTTGCAGCCGCATCGCTCGGAGACCTTCAAGCTGTCGAGCGATCCCTTCTTCGTGGAGAAGGTCCGCGACATCGTCGGTCTGTATTTGGCGCCGCCGGATCGTGCCCTGGTTCTCTGTGTCGACGAAAAGAGCCAGATCCAGGCCCTGGACCGTTCCCAGCCCCTCTTGCCGATGCGCCCCGGGCAGGCGGAGCGGCGCAGCCACGACTACAAGCGCCACGGCACGACCTCTCTCTTCGCGGCCCTCGACATCGCCACGGGAGAGATCATCGGCAAATGTTTCCCGCGCCATCGGGCCCGAGAGTTCCGCAAATTCCTCGACCTCGTCGAGGCGAACGTCCCTGCTGATCTCGACATCCACATCGTCATGGACAACTACGGGACCCACAAGACCAAGGCGATCCGCGACTGGTTCGCCAAACGGCCGCGCTGGCAGGCCCATTTCACACCCACCAGCGCCTCCTGGCTGAACCAGGTCGAGCGCTGGTTCGGGCTGCTGACCGACAAGCAGATCAGGCGCGGCGTCCATCGCTCCACCAAGGAGTTGGAGCGCACCATCCTCGACTACATCGACACGACAAACCAGAACCCCAAACCCTTCAAATGGACCAAATCCGCCGATGACATCCTCGGCGCCATCCAGCGCTTCTGCCTCCGAACAATCGAAATCGCTGAACAGCAGGCGAAAATCATGCGAACTTCGGAATCGGGACACTAGATGCTTAGTCAATTGTCCGGCCATCTCTTTGTGCGGTCACGTAGAGGTGATCTGCGCTCAATCGCCGCGCAAGCCAATCTTAATCCCATAAAGACTGGCCGAATGGTCGGCGGCCCGCGGTCGCGGGCTGGTAGATTTCGGCCGTTCCTGATCGATTGAATTTTGCTCTAGGGCTGGACGCGGCCGGCGCGAAGTCTTAAAGACTCAAGGGTTCGTCGCACCCACAAGACCATGGTTTGACGCGTGTTCGACACGGTATTGGTGCCCATTCGCCGCGAAGGCTGGCCGTTCATCGCCGGCTTCGTCGTGCTCGCCGCGGTGCTCGCCTACGTTACGCCAGCGCTGGGCTGGCTCGGCGGGCTGCTGACGGTTTGGTGCGTCTATTTCTTCCGCGACCCGCCGCGCGTCGTGCCGACCGGACCCGGCATCCTGGTGAGCCCCGCCGACGGCCAGATCCTGCCGATCGTGCAGGCCGCGCCGCCGCCTGAGCTCGACATGGGCGAGGCGCCGCGGCCGCGCATCAGCATCTTCATGAACGTCTTCGACGTGCATGTGAATCGCATGCCCGCCGACGGCGAGGTGACCGGCCTGGCCTACCGGCCGGGCCGCTTCGTCAACGCCTCCCTGGAAAAGGCGAGCGAGGACAACGAGCGCCAGTCGGTGCGCATGACGACGATCGACGGCAAGGACGTCGCGATCGTGCAGATCGCCGGCCTCGTCGCCCGGCGCATCGTCTGCTATCTGACGCCGGGCCAAGCGGTCAGCGTCGGCGAGCGCTTCGGCATGATCCGCTTCGGCAGCCGCGTCGACATCTTCCTCGATGACGGCATGACGGCCACGGTCGTCGAGGGTCAGCGCGCGATCGCCGGCGAGACGATCATCGCGCGCAACCAGGCGCCGGGCGAAAACGCCGCGCCGCCGGTCGGCGTCGTGCGATGAAATTGCGCAGCCGCCGCCGGCCGCGGCTGCGCGGCCTCTCGATCAACGCGCTGATCCCCAACGCGCTGACCGTGCTCGGCCTGTGCCTCGGGCTGACCGCGATCCGCTACGCCTTCGTCGGGCGTTGGGAATTCGCCGTCGGCGCAATCATCCTGGCCGGCATCGTCGACGGCCTGGACGGCCGTGCCGCGCGCATCCTCAAGGCCTCGACCGAGTTCGGCGCGCAGCTCGATTCGCTGTCGGATTTCCTGTGCTTCGGCGTCGCGCCGGCGATCGTACTGTACCTCTGGGCGCTCGACGACATCGGCGGCGCGGGCTGGGGCGTGTCGCTGCTGTTCGCGGTCTGCATCGCGCTTCGCCTGGCGCGCTTCAACGTCAGCCACGACGACCCGAACCGGCCATCCTGGGCCGACGAGTACTTCGTCGGCGTGCCGGCGCCGACGGCCGGCGGCATGGTGCTGTTCCCGATGATGGTGTCGTTCGAGTTCGGCGATGCCTTCCTGCGCGAGCCGGCCTACGTCGCGATCCACGTCATCGCGGTCGCTCTGTTGGCGGTCTCCACGGTGCCGATGTATTCGGGCAAGGGCCTCAAGCTGCGTAAGAAACACTTCCTGCCATCGCTGCTGTTCGTCGGCGTCGCCTTCGCTGTCATCGTCAGTTATCCTTGGTACAGCTTCTCGCTGCTCGGCATCGGCTACGCCGTGTCGATCTTCTTCAGCCGGCGCAGCCATCGCCGACGCGTGGCGCAAGAACCGCCGGCCGTTCCGTCGACCGACGAGGATGGCGACGACGTCGCGCCAGTTTGAACCTTACGCCAAACCCGTTGCCACGCGCGCGTGTGCCGTGATGCGGTAGACGTCGCCGTCCAGATAGGTCTCGAAGGCGTCGTCGATCGCGGCATCGAGCGCCGCGCGACGCGCCGGCGACAACGCCTCGAGCGCGGCGCCGAACGACATTTCGACGTTGGGCGCCCAAAAATGGCTGCCGGCAGGCGGTGTCGGCGCGAATCGGAGCTCCAGCTCCTCGACCTCGGCGAACCCAGCCGCGCGCATCAGGGCGCCCAGGCTGCCGGCCTCGCCGAAGCGGAACTGCGTCAGCCCGCCGGCCGGCGCGGGCGGCGCGACGAAACCGGCGCCGACGGTCTGGACGACCTCGAATATCGTGTTGTCGACGCGCGGTCCCCAGACCATGTAGGCGGCCCGTCCGCCCGGCACCAGGACGCGCCGCGCCTCGGCCAGCGCCACGTCCGCGCTGGGCGAGAACATGATGCCGAAGCGGCACAGGACCCGGTCGAACGCGGCGTCGGCGAAGGGCAGCGCCTCCATGTCGACGATCTCGAAACGAATGTTGGCCAACTTCGCCTCGGCGGCGCGCCGGCGCGCGCCCACGAGCATCTCGGGCACCATGTCGGTGGCGGTGACGACGCCCGTTTCGCCAACCCGACGCGCGATGTCGAGCGCCGGCTCGCCGATGCCCGAGGCGAGGTCGAGAACCGCCTGGCCCGGCGCCAGGTCGGCGGCGTCGAGCAGCGGCGCGTTCATGCGCTGGGCGAGCTGGGCGATGGTGTCCGACCACCGGTCCCAGGCGGTGCTGCGCGCCGTCCAATTCGCGCGCACGATGGCCTTCAGGCTTGCTGGATCGGTCAGGCTGGCCGGATCGGCCGGCGGCGTGGTTTCTTCGTTGGTCATGTCGGCGACCTTTGCAGAATTCGAGTGCGCCGGATAGTCTGCACCGCACAGCAAACCGGTGCGGTGCGGCGCGCGCCGGAAACCCCAGTCTTGGGAGCGTGATGATGAAGCTCGTTCGCTATGGCCCGGCGGGCGCCGAGAAGCCCGGCCTCATCGACGACAACGGTGGCTTGCGCGACCTCTCGGCCCATGTCGCCGACATCGGCGGCGCGGCGCTCGCGCCGGCCGAACTGGCGCGCCTCGGCGCGCTCGACGCCGCCGCGCTGCCGGCCGTCGACGGCGAGCCGCGCCTCGGCCCGCCGGTCGCCGGCGTCGGCAAGATCGTCGCCGTCGGGCTCAACTACGCCGACCACGCCGCCGAGACCGGCGCCACGATCCCGACCGAGCCGATCCTGTTCTCGATCGCCATCAGTGCGCTGAACGGCCCCCACGACCCGATCGTCATGCCGTTGACCGGCGAGAAGGTCGACTGGGAGGCCGAACTCGCCTTCGTCATCGGCACGACCGCGAAGAACGTGGCCGAGGCCGATGCGCTCGATCATGTCGCCGGCTACTGCGTCGGCAACGACGTCTCGGAACGCGAATTCCAGAAGAACCGGGGTGGCGACTGGATGAAGGGCAAGAGCGCCGATAGCTTCTTTCCGCTCGGGCCCTGGCTGGTCACCCGCGACGCCGTGCCCGAGCCGGAGAATCTGCGCATCTGGCTCGATGTGAACGGCGAGCACATGCAGGACAGCTCGACCAATCAGATGATCTTCGGCGTCGCCCATCTGGTCAGCTATGTCAGCGAGTTCATGTCGCTGCAACCGGGCGACGTCATCACCACGGGCACGCCGCCCGGCGTCGGCGCCGGGCGTAAACCGCCGCGATACCTCGCGCCGGGCGACATCGTCGAGCTCGGCATCGAGGGACTCGGCGCGCAGCGCCAGGAGGTCGTCGCGCCTCGTTAGGGATCTGTGAATATCCGGAAATTCGCGATTTCGCGCATGGCTGCCATGCACCGTGGCACGATTGTCGCCGGCGCCGGGACGCAGGATGATAGCGCCCCGCCACCGTTCATCGAGCTTCGGGACGCCGCATGAGTTCAGTTACCGAGCGTGTCGCATGGCGCACGCCGCTTGTCGTGCTGCTCTGCGGCACCATCGTGCTGCTGCTGTCCTACGGCATCCGCACCAGCTTCGGCATCTATCTGCAGCCGATGAGCGCCGACCTCGGCTGGGGGCGCGAGGTCTTCGCGCTGGCCATCGCGGTGCAGAACCTGGTGTGGGGCGCCGCGCAGCCGATCGCCGGCGCGATCGCCGACCGCTATGGCGCGGGACGCGTAGTCGCCGTCAGCGGCGCGGTCTATGTCGTCGGCCTCTATCTCGCGTCGCAGGTGACGACGCCGTCCGAGTTCACCTTCAGCGCCGGCGTCCTGATCGGCATTGGGCTCTCAGGCACCGCTTTCCCGGTGGTCATGGCGGTCGTCGCGCGCAGCGTCTCCGAGAAGCGGCGCAGCCTGTACCTCGGCCTCGGCGCCGCCGGCGGCTCGTCGGGGCAGGTCCTGGTCATCCCGCTCGGCGGCATCTTCCTCGATGGCTACGGCTGGTCGATCGCGTTGCTGATGATGGCCGCGATGGCCATTACCATGGTGCCGCTCGCCGCGGCGCTCGCCGGGCGCGCCGACCCCGCCGCCAATGCTGAGAAGCCGCAGGGTTTCGGCGACGCATTGCGCGAGGCCGCGTCGCACCGCGGCTATCTGTATCTCAACGCCGGCTTCTTCGTCTGCGGCTTTCACGTCATCTTCATCGCGACCCATCTGCCGGCGTTCATCATCGACGCGGGCGGCGGCACGGCGCTCGGCGCCACCGCGCTGGTGCTGATCGGTGTCGGCAATATCGTCGGCTCGTATCTGTCGGGCGTGCTCGGCGGTCATTTCTCCAAGAAGTACCTCTTGAGCGGGCTCTACTTCGCCCGCTCGGTGGTCATCGCCATCTTCATACTGACGCCGGTGACCGACGTCACCATCATGACCTTTTCGTTCTCGATCGGCGTCCTGTGGCTCAGTACCGTGCCGCTGACCAGCGGCCTGGTGGCGCAGATCTTCGGCGTGCGCTACATGGCGACGCTGTTCGGCGTCGTCTTCTTCACCCACCAGATCGGCAGCTTCCTGGGCGCCTGGCTCGGCGGCTACGTCTATGACAGGACGGGCTCCTACGACATCGTCTGGTGGGTCGCCGTCGCGCTCGGCGTGGCCGCCGCGCTGTTGCACTGGCCGATCAACGAGCGCCCGGTGGCCCGCCTCGCGACCGCCGACTGACGACGCCGCCTTACGCGCGATCGCCGAGCACCAGTCGCGCCGCGGCGTGGCCCGAGCGCACTGCGCTCTCGATGGTCGCTGGCAGGCCTGTGTCGATCCAGTCGCCGGCGAGCCACAGATTGGCATAGCGCGTATGCGCCGGTGGCCGGCGCGCGACCTCGTCGGGCGTCTGGGCGAAGGTCGCGCGCCGTTCCTTGACGACGCGATAGGCGGGCAGCGGCGCGTCGGGTGTACCGATGGCGCGCGCGACGTCGGCCCAGAGCAGCTCGGCGAGGTCGCCGGCAGGCGTATCCAGCATGGCGTCGGCGGCGCTCACCGTCACGGCGGCGACGTCGCCGCGCAGGAAGATCCACTGGGCGTGGCCGCCGACCAGGCCGAGCAGCGGCGAGCCGTCGGGGAAGCGGACCGGCGCGGCGAGACGGTAATGCGCGTTGACGATGGCGCGGCTTTCGCGTGGCACCTCGATGTCGGGCAGCAGTTCGGCGACGCGCGCTGGCGGCACGGCAAGCACCACGCCGTCGCCGTCGCCGAGGTCGACCGCCGTCTCGCCGAAGTCGAGGCGATGGACCCGCGCCGCGTCGGTCTCGAGCCGCCGGAGCCGCCGGCCGAAGCCGGGCGGCGCGCCCCGTTCGACGAGCCAGTCGACGGCCGGGTCGACCAGGCTGGCCGACAGGCTCTCGCGCGCGACAAAGGGCCGGCACGCCTCGCCGCCACGGCCGAAAGTCAGCTCGACCACGGGCCACAAGAGCCGTGCGGCGGCTTCGTCGGTGGCGGCGTTGAGCACCGCGACCGCGATTGGCTCCCAGAAGCGCTCGAAGAAGGGGCGCGCCGTATCGAGCACGTCGGCCACCGTCTCGCGCGGTGTCGCGCGGGCGAGGCGGCGGGCGGCGAGATAATCGCCCAGGCCGCTGTCCGGCACGCGACGCGACGGCGCCAGGATCCACCATGGCAGGCGGCCCCGATTGGGGCGCAGCGACCAGCGCGCGCCGTTGCGCAAGTCGACGAAGGGAAACACGACGTCGGGCGCCGAGCGCAGGCCGTCGCGCGCGCCGATGGCATCGAGATAGGCCATCGTCGCGTCGTTGCTGCCGAGCATCAGGTGGTTGCCGTTGTCGATGCTGCAGCCGAGCGCGGCATCGAAGAACGAGCGGCAGCGGCCGCCGGCGTGGCCCGCCGCCTCATGCAGCGCGACACGGCGGCCGGCGCCGACCAGGCGGACGGCGCAGGCGAGACCCGCCAGACCGGCGCCGACGACGTGGGTCGTCGCGCCGTTCGGCAGCGTGGCCGGCGGCGAATGTTCGGCGGACGCGGTCATGGCAAGGCTGCTCGGTCAGCTGTGACGCTGGGCGGTGATCGGGACCGGCATGGTATCGCCGTTCGCACCGCCAACGCAATTTCACCGGTCGCGGACCCGACCGGTGACGCGTTGACAGGCCGTGATGCCGGACGCCACTATGCGGCTCGGACCGCACCGCGAGACGGCGCGACGGCAGGGGAGGCGTCAGCCATGGAATACTACGGCGTTCACGTCGCGTTGAGCACACCGTTCAACGCCGACGGCTCGGCGGTCGATCACGCGAAGCTCGCGGCCTTGGTCAAGGACCAGATCGACAACGGCATTCACGGGCTCATCCCGGGCGGCTCGACCGGCGAGTTCGCGGCGCTGTCGGTCAGGGAGCGCAAGGCGGTTACCAAGACCGTCGTCAAGGCGGCCAAGGGTTGGGTGCCGGTGACCGTCGGCGTCGGCGCGATGACGACGGTCGAGGCGGTCGAATTGGCGAGCCACGCCAAGAGCGCCGGCGCCGACGCGGTGCTGCTGCTCGGGCCCTATTACGAGGAGCCCAGCGAGACCGAGTTCCAGAGCCATGTCGCGGCCGTCGCGGACGCCGGCCTGCCGGTGCTGCTCTACAACAACCCGGCGGGCACCGGCTACAGCCTGGCGCCACGCTTCGTCCAGCGGCTGTCGCGCATGAAGGGCGTCATCGCGATCAAGGACACCACCTACGACGCCGCGCACACCGAGGAGATCCGTGAGCTGTGCGGGCGACGGCTGCAGGTGCTGAGCGGCCAGGACACACTCCAGCTGGCCGCCTTCGCGGGCGGGGCGCGGGCCGCGGTGTGGGGCGCGCCGAACGCCATCCCGGCGGCCTGCGCCGAGCTGTTCCGCTGCGTCGTCGAACGCCGCGACATCGCCGCCGGCCGCCGGCTGTGGCGCAAGCTCTATCCGGTCAACCGTTTCTTCGAGACCGAGGGCTATGTCGCTGCGGTCAAGGCCGGCGCCGCGCTGCGCGGCATCGACCTGGGACCGCCGCGGCTGCCGATCAAGCCGCTCGGCGCCAAACCGAACGGACGGCTCCGCAAGCTGATGACGGTGCTGGGCGAAATCGGCTCATAACGCCGCCATGACGACCGGGCGCCGACGCGGCAGGTCGTAACCGCTGGACTCCGATGTGGTTGTCCAGCAGTATTGATCGATAGAGCTTCGCGAGGCCCTGTGTCGCAGGGCTTGCCTATATCAACGATGGCGAACGAACCATCGCGCCCTAGTATAAGCGAAGCCGTGAATGCAGACGGGGAGTGGCGCCGATGACAGTCTTCATCGCCAAACGCCTGGGGTTCATGATCGTGACCATGGTGGCCGCGTCGTTCATCGTGTTCTTCGTCATGGAATTCTCGCCGGGCAACGTCGCCAGCAAGACGCTAGGGCCCTACGCGAGCCAGGAATCCAAGGACCTTCTTTTCGAGAAATTGCAACTCGACGATACATTGCCGGTTCGCTATGGCCGATGGATTAGCGTGTTGACCGGTATCATCGAGGACCCGTTGGCGGATCCGGAGCTTAAGCTCGGCTTCGACGACTCGCGTGGCCACCAATACTTCGGCAATTTCGGTTATTCGTCGTTGTACAAGGAGCCGGTCAACGACATTATTTGGGGTAAGCTGTACAATACGGCGATACTCGCGGGCGTAGCCTTCGCCATCATCCTGCCGGTGTCGATGATCTTCGGGGTGCTGTCGGGCATGCGCGAAGGCAGCCTGCTCGACCGCGGGCTCTCGCTTACCGGCATCACGCTGACATCGATACCCGAATTCGCTTCCGCGGTGTTCCTGATGGTGATCTTCGTCGTCAAGTTGGAGCTCCTGCCAGGGACGAGCACGCTCGAGGTGACGCCCGAATGGGGCCTCGCGTCGCAGTTCGTGCTGCCGGTGACGGTTTTGGTGCTCTACGACTTCGGCTACGTCGCGCGCATGGTGCGCGGCTCGATGGTCGAGGTGATGACCAAACACTACATACGCACCGCGATCCTCAAGGGCCTGCCCTATCGCACGGTGATCATGCGCCACGCGCTGCGCAACGCGATGATCGCGCCGTTCACCGTCATCCTGCTGCAGATCAACTGGTTGATCACCGGCGTCGTCGTGACCGAGGTGGTCTTCGCCTATCCCGGCTTTGGCCGCATGCTGCTCGAGGCGGCGCTGTTCGGCGACATCGCGCTGATCGAGGCGGCCACGGTCGTCGCCCTGGTCGTCGCCGTGACGACGCAGTTGATCGGCGACATCGGCTACATGTTCCTCAATCCGCGAATCAGGTTCACATAGGGGCGCGCCATGGTCGATCAAACCACGAATGGAAAGCCGAACGCACCCGTCAGGCGAGACCCGAACGCGCCGCCCGAGGACATGGTCATCTGGGTCTTCGGCGGCCTCTACGATTTCCTGAACCGGGTTCTCGAGCTCCTCTACTTCCTGATCAAGGGCATCGCGAGCTGGCTCAAGATGATGCTCGAATCGCCCGTCGCGATCATTGGCATGGGCCTGGTTAGCTTCTGGGTGCTGGTCGCGGTACTCGCACCGTGGCTGACCGGCTACGATCCCAACGCAATGGACACCACCGCGCTGGCCGCGGCGCCTGGGTGGTTCGAGGGCGAGCATTGGCTCGGCACCGACCGCCTTGGGCGCGATTTATGGTCGCGCCTGATCTGGGGCGGGCGGACAGTGCTGATCGTGGCGCCGATCGCCGTCGCGGCGGCCTATTTCGTCGGCTGCCTGATGGGCATGTCGGCCGGCTACCTCGGCGGTTGGGTCGATACGGTGGTCAGCCGAATTTCCGACATCATCCTGTCGTTCCCGGTGCTGATCCTCTACATCATCCTGATCTCGACGTACGGGGCGTCGGCGCTCAACATCGTACTGGCCGTGACACTTTCCTCCTCGCCCGGCATCGGCCGTATCGTGCGCGGCTTGGTGCTCGACCTGCGCAGCCTCGAATACGTCGACGCCGCGAAGATCAGAGGCGAGCGACCGCTCTACATCATGGTCGTCGAGCTGCTGCCCAACGCGCGCGGGCCGCTGATCGTCGACGCTTGCGTGCGCATGGGCTACACGATCATCACGATCGGCGTTCTCGGCTTCCTCGGCCTCGGCCTGCCGCCGCCGGACCCGGACTGGGGCGGCATGGTCAAGGACGCCACCGCGCGGATCGTGACGGAGCCGCACATGTCGATCCTGCCCTGCATGGCGATCTCGTCGCTGGTCATCGGCTTCAATCTGTTGGCCGACGGGCTGCGCGAAATTTCGATGCGCGACTGACGCGACGCCGCTGGGAGGCTAGCAACCATGAACGACGAAACACCGGTCCTGCAGATCAACAATCTTGCCATCTCATACTTCGTGCGGTCCGGCGAAATCCCGGCGGTGCCCGACTTTTCGCTGACCCTGAGACGCGGCGAGAGCGTCGGCCTGGTCGGCGAGTCGGGCTGCGGCAAGTCGACCGTGGCGATGGCGATCATGCGCTATCTGGGCAGCAACGGCGCGATCGTTCGCGGCAACGTCATCTTCGAAGGCCGCGACATGGCGGACATGTCCGAAGAGGAAATGCGCCAGTTGCGCGGCTCCAAGATCGCCATGGTCTACCAGGAACCAATGAGCGCGCTCAATCCGGCTCTGACCATCGGCAAGCAGCTCAAGGAAGTGCCGATCACCCACGAGGGCTTGTCCGACAAGGAGGCCCACGAGCGGGCCATCAAGGTGCTCGACGACGTCAACATGCCCGACCCGGAATCGGTCATGAAACGCTATCCGCACCAGATCTCGGGCGGCCAGCAGCAGCGCGTCGTCATCGGCATGGCGTTCCTGTCGAACCCGTCGCTGTTGTTGCTCGACGAGCCGACGACGGCGCTCGACGTCACGGTCGAGGCGGCTGTCATCGATCTGATCGCCGACCTGCGCAAGAAGTACAACACGACGCTGATCTACATCTCGCACAACCTCGGCCTGATCGTGAAGGTGTGCGATCGGGTCGGCGTCATGTACTCGGGCGAAATGGCCGAGGAGGGCACAATCCACGAGGTCTTCAAGCAGACCAAGCACCCCTATACCTTCGGCCTGTTCGACTGCATTCCGAGCCTCGATGCCGACAAGAACGCCCGTGCGCTGTCGCCGATCCCGGGCCAGGTTTCGCTGCCTCACGAGCGCCCGCCTGGCTGCTATTTCAGTCCGCGATGCAACTATTTCGAGCCCGGCGTCTGCGACGTCGAGCGCGTCGACATGGAGGATATCGGGGACAGCGCGACCCATCGGGTGCGCTGCGTCCGTTGGGACGAGATCGAGCACAAGCCGGCCGCGCTCGAGGTGACGGCGGGCCCGGCGCGACGGCGCCTGCCGGCCGAGGTGCTGCACGTCGAGGACATGGACAAGTTCTTCGAGCAGCGCGATTCGTCGCTCAAGGCGATCAGGTCGGGCGAGCGCGTGCGCTATATCAAGGCCAACGAGGGACTCACCTTCAGCGCCCGGCGCGGCCAGACGGTCGCCATCGTCGGCGAATCGGGCTGCGGCAAGTCGACCTTCGCCAAGGTGCTGACCGGGCTCGAGACGGCGACCAAGGGGATGATCAAGTTCAACTACGAGAACATCGCGGTGATCCCGGTCGAGGAGCGCGAGCCCGAGCTCATCGCGGCGCTGCAGATGGTTTTCCAGAACCCCGACGGCACGCTCAACCCGAGCCATTCGGTCGGCTCGGCGATCGGTCGCGTGATCAAACGCTTCGGCATCGCGACGCGCCGCCGGGACGTCATCCAGCGGGTCGGCGATCTCTTGGAGATCGTCCGCCTGCCGCGCGAGTTCGCCTCGCGCAAGCCGCGCCAGTTGTCGGGCGGGCAGAAGCAGCGCATCGCCGTCGCGCGCGCCTTTGCCGGCAACCCGTCGATGGTCATCGCCGACGAGCCGGTCTCGGCGCTTGACGTCTCGGTCCAGGCGGCGGTCATCAACCTACTGATGGAGGTTCAGCAGGAGTACAACACGACACTGCTCTTCATCAGTCACGACCTCAGCGTGGTGCGCTACCTCGCCGACCACATCGTGGTCATGTATCTGGGCCAGATCATGGAGGCCGGCACGGCGGCGGAGATCTTCGAACCGCCGTACCACCCGTATACCGAGGCGTTGCTCTCGGCGATTCCGATTCCGGACCCGGACGTCGTGCAGAAGCGTGTCCGCCTCGAGGGCGAGATTCCGAGCGTGATCGACCCGCCCAAGGGCTGCCGCTTCTCGACCCGCTGCCCGCGCAAGATCGGCGACATCTGCGACAACGAGCCGCCGCCCAACGTCGAAGTGGTGCCCGGGCACCGCATCAGGTGCCACATTCCGGTCGAGGAACTGCGGGCCATCGAGCCGGTCTTCAAGAAGAAGGAAGCGGCGGCCGAGTAAACGGGCTTGCGTCCCGGGTTCCACTCGGGCATGTAACGGCGTTCGGCGCCCACGCGGTGCGGCCGCGTCGCCGGCAGATTTGCGGCAACCTCCGGGATGGCCATGGCCAAGTATTCGATCTTGAGCCTGTTGCGCAACGCGCGCAGTTACCACGAGAACTGGTCGCGCGCCTGGCGCAGTCCGGAACCCAAAGACGCGTATGACGTCATCATCATCGGCGGCGGCGGGCACGGGCTGGCGACCGCCTATTACCTGGCCAAGGAACACGGCATCACCAATGTCGCGGTGCTCGAGAAGGGCTGGCTGGGTGGCGGCAACACCGGGCGCAACACCACCATCGTGCGCTCGAACTACCTGTGGGACGAAAGCGCGGGCATCTACGAGAAGTCGCTCAAGCTGTGGGAGGGCCTGAGCCAGGACCTCAACTTCAACGTCATGTTCAGCCAGCGCGGCGTGATGAACCTGGCGCACAACCAGCACGACCTGCGCGACCTGTCGCGCCGGGTCAACGCGATCCGCCTCAACGGCGTCGATTCCGAGATCCTGACGCCGGCCCAGATCAAGGCGCTCTGCCCGATGATCAACATCTCGCCGACGGCGCGCTATCCCGTGCTCGGCGCTTCGTTGCAACGGCGCGGCGGCACGGCGCGACACGACGCCGTTGCCTGGGGATTCGCGCGTGCCGCCGACGAGCGCGGCGTCGACATCATCCAGAATTGCGAGGTCACCGGCATTCGCCGCCGGGGCGGCCGCGTGGTCGGCGTCGAGACGACGCGCGGCACTATCGCGGCGAACAAGATCGCCTCGGTCGCGGCCGGCCATTCGGGCGTCGTCGCGGCGATGGCGGGCTTGCGCCTGCCGCTCGAGAGCCACCCCTTGCAGGCGCTGGTTTCCGAACCGCTCAAGCCGATCCTCGACACCGTCGTGATGTCGGGGGCGGTGCATGTCTACATCAGCCAGTCCGACAAGGGCGAGCTGGTCATGGGGGCGGGCATCGATTCGTTCAACTCCTATGCCCAGCGCGGCGCGCTGCGCACCATCGAGGAGATGATGGCGGCCTGCATCGAGCTGTTCCCCTTCGTCAGCCGGCTGCGCCTTATGCGCCAGTGGGCCGGCATCGTCGACACCTGCCCCGACGCCAGCCCGATCGTCGGCAAGACGCCGATCGAGGGCTTCTACATCAACTGCGGCTGGGGCACCGGCGGCTTCAAGGCGACGCCCGGCTCGGGCTGGTGCTTCGCCCACACCATCGCGCACGACCAGCCGCACAGCCTGAACCGGCCGTTCACCCTGGAGCGCTTCTCCTCGGGCGACCTGATCGACGAGCACGGCGCCGCCGGCGTCGCCCACTAGGAGCCTTGGCGCGATGTTCCTGATCGACTGTCCCTGGTGCGGGCCGCGCGACGAGAGCGAGTTCTCCTACGGCGGCGAGGCGCATATCGAGCGGCCGAAGACGCCCGCGAAGCTGACCGACGACGAATGGGCCGACTATCTGTTCCGGCGCACCAATCCCAAGGGGCCGCACCGCGAGCGCTGGATGCACGCATCGGGCTGCCGGCGCTGGTTCAATGTCGTGCGCGACACCTATAGCCACGAGATCAGCGCGGTCTACAAGATGGGTGCGATGCCGCCCGACGCCGAGACATGAGCGCGCAGAACCAGCGCCTCGCCGAGGGCGGCTGGATCGACCGCGACCAGCGGCTCGGCTTCACGTTCAACGACGTGCGCTACACCGGCTACGCCGGCGATACGCTGGCCTCGGCACTGCTCGCCAACGGTGTCGTGCTGGTCGGCCGCAGCTTCAAATACCACCGGCCGCGCGGCATCCTGAGCGCCGGCGCCGAGGAGCCCAACGCGCTGGTCCAGCTCGGCAAGGGCGCGCGTACCGAACCCAACCTGCGCGCCACCCAGGTCGAGCTCTACGACGGCCTGGTCGCCGAAAGCATCAACTGCTGGCCGAGCGTCGAGTACGACATCGGCGCGATCAACAACCGGATATCGCGCGTTCTGCCGTCGGGCTTCTATTACAAGACCTTCATGTGGCCGCGGAACCTGTGGATGACGTACGAGCACTTCATCCGCCGCGCCGCCGGCCTGGGAAAGGCGCCGCGGGCGGCCGATCCCGACCGCTACGACAAGCGCCACGCCCATTGCGACGTGCTGGTCGCCGGCGGCGGACCGGCCGGCCTCGCCGCGGCGCTCGCCGGCGGCCGCACCGGCGCGCGCGTCATCGTAGCCGACGACCAGCAGGAATTTGGCGGCGCGCTCTTGAACACGCGCGCCGAGATCGGGGGCAAGCCGGCCATCGAGTGGGTCGCCGCGGCGCTCGACGAGCTCGCGGCCATGGACGAGGTGACGCTGCTGCCGCGCGCCACCGTGTTCGGCTATTACGACCACAACTACCTGGGTATCGCCGAGCGGGTCACCGACCATCTCGGCCCCGACGCGGCGCCGCCCGGCATACCACGCCAGCGGCTGTGGCGCGTGCGCGCGCGCCAGGTGGTGCTGTGCGCCGGGTCGCACGAGCGGCCGCTGGTGTTCGCCGACAACGACCGGCCCGGCGTCATGCTGGCCGGCGCGGCGCAGGCCTACGTCAACCGCTACGCGGTCAAGCCGGGCGGCCGGGCGGTCGTCTTCACCAACAACGACAGCGCCTATCAGGCGGCGCTCGACCTGATCGACGGCCGGATGCGCGTCGCCGCGGTGGTCGACGTCCGCCCGGAGCCCGCCGGGCCGCTGGTCGAGGCGGTGCGTGCCCAAGGCGTCAAAATCGTCGCCGGCCACGCCATCACCGCGACCCACGGCGCCAAGCGCGTCACCGCGGTCGAAGTCACGCGGCTCAACGAGGCGGGCGATGAGGTGGCCGGCCCGTCGCGACGCATCGGCTGCGATCTGGTGTGCATGTCGGGTGGCTGGAACCCGGTGATCCACCTGTTCTCGCAGTCGCGCGGCCGGCCCGCCTTCGACGCCGAGAAGGCCTGCTTCGTGCCTGGCCAATCGGTCCAGGCGGAACGCTCGGCGGGCGCCTGCAACGGCGCCTTCGCGTTGGCCGACTGCCTCGCCGAGGGCTTCAAGGCCGGTCTGGCGGCGGCTGGCGACGCCGGTCGGAAGAAGGGCAGGGCGCGCAAGCTGCCCGCCGCGCCAGAGCCCGAAAGCGAGCCGTTGCGGCCGCTGTGGCGCGTGCCCGCGGCGCGCGGCGTCAAGCAATTCGTCGACTTCCAGAACGACGTCACCGCGGCCGACCTCGCGCTCGCCGCGCGCGAGGGCTACGAATCGGTCGAGCATCTCAAGCGCTACACGACGACCGGCATGGGCACCGACCAGGGCAAGACGAGCAACGTCAACGCGATCGCCATCCTGGCGCAGATCGCCGAAGCGGAGATCCCCGACATCGGCGTCACCACCTTCCGCCCGCCCTATACGCCGGTCGGCTACGGCACGCTCGCCGGCCGCGCGGTCGGGCCGCTGTGGGAGCCGGCGCGCCTGACGCCGATGCACTTGCGGCACGCCGACACCGGCGCCGTGTTCGAGGACGTCGGCCAGTGGAAACGCGCCTGGTACTACCCCAGCGACGGCGAGACGATGCACGACGCGGTCAACCGCGAATGCCTCGCCGTGCGCACCAGCCTGGGCGTCTTCGACGCGACGACGCTGGGTAAGATCGACATCCAGGGGCCCGACGCGCTCGAATTGCTCAACCGGGTCTACACCAACGCCTGGGACACGCTGGCGGTCGGCCGGGCGCGCTATGGCCTGATGCTCGGCGAGGACGGCATGGTGATGGACGACGGCGTCACCGCGCGCGTCGGCGAGAACCACTACCATATGACGACGACGACGGGCGGCGCGCCGCGCGTGATGGCCTGGATGGAGGAGTGGCTGCAGACCGAGTGGCCCAAACTCAAGGTCTACCTCACCTCGGTGACGACGCAATGGGCCGTCGTCGCCATCGTGGGACCCAATTCGCGCCGCTTACTTGGCGAGCTGTGCGACGACATCGATCTCGCGACCGAGGCGTTCCCCTTCATGGCGTGGCGCGACGGCACGGTCGCTGGCCTGCCCGCGCGTGTCTACCGGGTCAGCTTCTCGGGCGAGATCGCTTACGAGATCAACGTGCCGGCGAGTTATGGCACGGCGCTGTGGCGCGCGCTGATGACCGCCGGCGCGAAATACCAGATCACGCCCTACGGCACCGAGGCGATGCACGTGCTGCGCGGCGAGAAGGGCTTCATCGTCGTCGGTCACGACACCGACGGCACGCTCACGCCGTTCGACCTCGGCATGGGCTGGATCGTCAGCAAGAAGAAAAAGGACTTCCTCGGCAAGCGCTCGCTGACGCGCTCAGACTGCCTGCGCGAGGACCGCAAGCAGCTCGTCGGGCTGCTGACCGAGGACCCGGGCGAGGTCGTGCCCGAGGGCTCGCAGATCGTCGCCGAGGTGCGCGCCAAGCCCCCCATGCCGATGGAGGGCCACGTCACCTCGAGCTATTGGAGCCCGATCCTCGGTCGCTCGATCGCCATGGCGGTGCTCAAGGGCGGCCACGGCCGGCACGGCGAGACGGTGACCATCTCGCTCGCCAACAAGAACGTCCGCGCCGTGGTCGGCAAGCCGATCTTCTACGACCCGGAAGGGGAGAAGCTCCGTGGTTGAGGCGTACTTCAGACAGGGCGTGCTCGACCATCGCCATCTCGATGCGCGTGCGGTCGACGACATCGGCGACGCCGGCGTCACGCTCGGCGAGCGGCGTTTTCTTGGCAAGGTCGACCTGCGCGGCGAGCCGACCAAGAAATTCCGCGACGCGGTCGCCGGTGTCCTCGGCGTCGCGCCGCCGACCGCGCCAAACACGGCCGCCGGCGACGACGCGCGGACGGTGCTCTGGCTCGGTCCCAACGAATGGCTGATCGTCACGCCGCCCGGCGACGAGGACGAGACCGCCGAGGCCTTGCGCGCGGTGCTCGCCGGCCGCCATGTCGCGGTGACCGACGTCAGCGAGGGCCGCACGGTGATCGCGCTGGCCGGTCGGCGCGCCCGCGACGTGCTCGCCAAGGGCTGCCCGATCGACTTCCACCCGCGTGTCTTTCGCGCCGGCCACTGCGCGCAGTCGACCTATGGCAAGGCGAATGTTCTGGTGCATCAGACATCGGATGCGCCGGCCTACGACATCTACGTCGAACGCAGCTTCGCCGATTATCTGTGGGCCTGCCTCGAGGACGCGGCCGAAGAATACGGCCTCGCCATCACGATGGGCTGACCCGCGTTCGAGGTCGGCGGGAAGGCGCCCCGCCGTACTTCTGACCGAGGATCAGATATCCAAATCGCGGTTCTGGCCCTCCTGGGACGGGTCGCGATGGGGCAACAACTGACGCGTCGCGGTCCGGATGAGCGCGCGGAAGCGCGGATCGTCGGGCGAGGTGATGCCGCCGATCGTCGCGCCCAAATAGGTCATCATGCGCTCGCGCCGGCAGAATGCCGCGATCATCTTGTTGCCCGGCTTGGGCGGCGCGGCGCGCTCGGCGTCGCTTGGCGTATAGCCGCCGATATTGTAGCCCGCGATGTTGATGCCGCTGGTCGGCCCGCACAGGCGGTAGAGCGAGGTGCCCGCATCGACGCCGATGATCCAGACGATGCGATAGAGCGGCCGCGCGGTCTCGCCCGGCGTGGTCGTGAAGTTGGTCACCATCCAACCCGGCTGGCCCTGCATGGCGCCGACCACGGCGTCGGCCAGCGCGTCGTCGCTGGTGCCGGTCTCGCCGAACGGGTTGCCCATGACGACGACCTCGAGGTCGCGGCCGTCGGCGGCGTAGGACACCTCATGGTAACTGTAGACCGGCTCGATCGACGAATAGCTGATCGCCGGACCGCCCACGCCGCCGCCTGTGCCGACGCAGCCGCCGAGAGCCAGGAGCGCCGCGGCGGCGGTAGCGAACCAGGGGCCGCGCGCTGGCGCGGCGTTCGATGAATGCCGGTGTGGCATGAAAGATGCCTCCTTATGCGATGCCCCGATGCCGCGCCCCCATCACGGGCCAAGGCGGATTAATCAAGAAGATAGCTTAGTCGGCTCCCGAGTAAATGCAGTGTCGGCGATCACACCTCGGTGACGGCCGGGTCCACCATGGCGGCCCGCGCCCGGCCGTCAGATTGTGATTATATATGCCAGTATAATTAATGTCAATTTTATAAGAAAGTTTACATATAGTCTCGTGTCGGCACGGCCTCGCGGTGCGCCGCGCGGCGGTCAATCCAGGAAAAGCTCCTTGATGCTATCACGCCAATCGAGATCGTCGATCGTCCGCGGCCGGTCCTTTCAGGCGAAGGCGTCGGGCATGCCGGCCTTCTTCTCGGCGATGAAACTCTGCAGCGCCTCGTCTACGCCCGCGTCGAGGTCGGGCGCCTGATAGTCGGCGAGCATCTGCTTCCACAGCGCGTTGGCGCGTTGCACCGCGTCGAGCGAGCCGTCGGCCTCCCACTGCTCGACCGAGTTGTTGTCGGCGATCGACGAGCGGTAGAAGGCGGTCTGGAAGTTCGCCTGGGTGTGCTCGCAGCCGAGATAATGCGTGCCCGGGCCGACCTCGCGGATGGCGTCCATCGCCTGGCCGTTTTCGGACAGATCGATGCCGCCGCCGACGACCTGCATCATGCCGATCTGGTCGGCGTCCATGACGAACTTCTCGTAGGACGAGGCGAGGCCACCCTCGAGCCAGCCGGCGGCGTGCAGCACGAAATTGGTACCGGCGAGCAGGGTCGGCAGCAGCGTCTGCGCGCTCTCGTAGGCGGCCTGGGCGTCGGGCACCTTGGAGCCGCACAGCGAGCCGCCCGAGCGGAACGGCACGCCGAGCCGGCGCGCCAACTGCGCTGCGGCGAACAGCACCAATGTGGGCTCGGGCGTGCCGAAGGTCGGCGCGCCCGACTGCATCGAGATCGAGCTCGCGAAGGTGCCGAAGACGACCGGCGCGCCGGGGCGGACGAGCTGGGCGAAGGCCATGCCCGACATCGCCTCGGCCAAGAGCTGGGCAAGCGTGCCGGCGACGGTCACCGGGCTCATCGCGCCGGCCAGGATGAACGGCGAGATCACGGTGCCCTGGTTGTTGCGCGCATAGACCTTGAGCGCGCCCAGCATGGTCGCGTCCCAGACCATCGGCGAGTTGGCGTTGATCAGGTTGATCAGCACGCAGTTCTGATCGACGAAGTCGTCGCCGAACACCAGCTTCGCCATGGCCACCGAATCCTCGGCGCGCGACGGATGCGTCACCGAACCCATGAAGGGCTTATCGGAATAGCGGATGTGGCTATACACCATGTCGTAGTGGCGCTTGTTGACCGGAATATCGACCGGCTCGCAGACCGTGCCGCCGGAATGGTGCATGGCCGGCGTCATATAGGCGAGTTTGACGAAATTCCGGAAGTCCTCGATCGTCGCGTAGCGCCGCCCCTCGTCGAGGCTGCGGATGAAGGGCGGGCCGTAGACCGGCGCGAAGACCGTCGCGTCGCCGCCGATCTGAACGCTGCGCTCGGGATTGCGGGCGTGCTGAACGAACTGCGAAGGCGCGGTCGCCATCAGCGACCGGGCGAGGCCGCGTGGGATGTGGACGCGCTCGCCCTGGACGTCGGCGCCGGCGTCGCGCCACAATTCGAGCGCCTCGGCGTCCTCGCGGAAGTCGATGCCGATCTCCTCGAGAATGGTCTCGGCGTTGTTCTCGATGATCTCGAGGCCCTCGTCCGAGAGCACCTCGGTGACCGGAAACTTGCGCGTGATGTATGGCAGAAAGGTGACCGTCCGCTGCTGGCGCGCCGCCCGCCGCGCCTCGCGGCCGCCACCGCGGGTGCGCCGGCGGCCCTCTTTTTCCTCGCTCATGTCGTGCCCTCCCTGGCCCTGTCGCGGGCCTTGCGCTTAGCCTATATCACGAGATGTTCGGCGCACAAAAAACTTCGGGCGGCGACGCGTTGAACGTCACCGCCCGATGGCGTGTCCGTGGTGAGAAATTCGGGCTAGCGGGCGCCAAACGCGACGCGATAAATATCGCCGCGGTCCACGCCGACATCGGCGAGCATCCTAACGTTCATGTGGGCCAGCTCGCCGTGCGCGCCATGCTTGTCGTTCCAGCGGCGGAGTTCGGTGAACAGATTGATCATGTCGGGGTTCCTTTCGGGTTGGCTAGTTGAGGCCGCGGACGACGCGGATGACGTTGCCGCCGTCGACGCCGAGGTCATAGAGGGTGCCGGCGTCGAAACGCGCGATCTGGCCGCGCGAAACCGTGCGGGAATGCCAGCGGCGAAGGCTCTTGAAGATGGTGTCCATTGTCTCGTCTCTACTCGGGATGATCCTGTTGAGACGGGAGATATGATCCGACCGGGCCCCGCGCAAACGCGCAATACGCGCGGCTGTCATGCGGAAACTGCATGGAGTATTGCGGCCGCCAGGCCTAGCGTCCCTCGCTGCGGCACCCATCGACGACAGACCGCGGCCCGGACGCCAAGACACCGCTCGACGGCCGCGACTTTCTACACCGGCGTGCCCTGGTTCCTGCCGCGGGTCAGCCTGTGGTACCGGTTCCGCGACCGGATGGCGCGCTGAACGGACCGCCGATCAGCCGTCGAGGACGAAGGTGATCTCCATCGTCACCCGATACTCCTCGATCGTCCCGTCCGAGACCTTGGCCTTCTGCTCAAGGACGTGCAGCCCGGTGATGCCGCGCACCGTGCCGCTGGCGCGGGCGAGGCCTTCGCGGATCGCGGCGTCGAAACTCTCCGACGATGCGGCGGTAATCTTGGTTACGCGTGCTACGGCCATGGTCTGCCTCCCCTATTTTTGTCATTGGCGCCTTCGCCGAGGCCCATGGTGACAGAGTTCGCTGCCCGCGTCGATGACCTGCCGACGCGGCGGTTCGGCGACGCGAGATCGCTGGTGATGCGCTCCGCCCTCTGCTAAAAGCCGTCTTCGGAGAGGCCCGCGCAAGGGCCCCTATGACACGAGGGGATCAGGCATGATATCGCACGCGCGGGTGGTCGTGATCGGTGGCGGGGCGGTCGGCGTCTCGACACTCTATCATCTGGCCAAGAAGGGCTGGTCGGACGTCGCGCTGGTCGAGCGCAAGGAGCTCACCTCGGGCTCGACCTGGCATGCCGCCGGGCTCCTGCCGCTGTTCAATATGAGCTATTCGGTCGGCCAGCTGCACAAATACGCGGTCGACTTCTACCCGTCGCTCGAAGCGGAGACCGGCCAGGACGTCGGCTTCAGCCAAGTCGGCAACATCCGCCTGGCGATGAACCAGGATCGCATGGACGAATACCACCAGTACGCCGGCGTCGCCGCGACGATCGGCGTGCGCGTCGATTTCCTGACGCCCGCCGAGGTCGGGGAACTCTGGCCGCTGTGCAACATCGACGGCCTGGTCGGCGCCATCGTCCATCCGGAGGACGGCTACATCCAGCCGGCCGACGTGACCCAGGCGATGGCCACCGGTGCGCGCCAGCGGGGCGCCGAGATCTACCGCAACACGACGGTGACGGGCATCGAGCGAACCGCCGGCGGCGAATGGCTGGTCAAGACCGACAAGGGCGACATCACCTGCGAGCACGTCGTCTCGGCGACCGGCAGCTTCGCGCGCCAGACCGGCGCCATGGTCGGCCTCGACATCCCGGTCATCCCGGTCGAGCACCAGTACATCATCACCGAGCCGCACCCCGAGATCCTCGCGCGCCGCGAACAGGGCCTGCCAGAGATGGGCGTGCTACGCGAATCCGACGGCTCGTGGTACATGCGCGAGGAGCGCGGCGGCCTAGTCCTCGGCATCTACGAGGCCGGCGCGCCGTGCTGCTATGTCGACGGGCCCTCGGACGACGCCGAGTTCGAACTGTTTCAAGAAGACATCGAGCGTCTCGAGCCGCATATCGAGGCGGCGATCAACCGCGTGCCGGCCTTCGGCGAGGTCGGCGTGAAAGAGGTCTTCAACGGCGCCATCGCGTACACGCCCGACGGCAACCCGATCGTCGGGCCGGCCTGGGATGTGCCCAACTTCTGGATCAACGAGGGCCACAGCTTCGGCATCACCGCGGCGGGCGGCGCCGGCTGGCAGCTCTCGGAATGGATCGTCGAGGGCGAGCCGACGGTCGACATGATGGGCGTCGACCCGCGGCGTTATGGCGATTACGCGACCAAGGGGTATCTGCGCAAGAAGAACGAGGAGGCGTATGAAAACGTCTTCGTCATCCACTACCCCGACGAAGAGCGCGGCGGCGCCCGGCCGCTGCGCACGGCGCCGTGCTACGACCGGCTGAAGGCGCTCGGCGCGGTGTTCGGTCAGAAGTTCGGCTGGGAACGCGCCAATTGGTTTGCGCCCACCGGCGTCGCGCAGGAAGACCACTGGTCGTTCCGCCGCTCGAAGTGGTTCGAGCACGCCGCCAACGAGGCGCGCCACGTCGCCGAGCACGTCGGTCTCCTGGACATGACCGCGTTCGCCAAATGCCGCGTTTCGGGGCCCGGCGCCGAGGCCTTTCTCGACTACCTGCTGGCCAACCGCCTGCCAAAGAAGATCGGCCGCGTCGGCCTCTGTCACGCGCTCAATACCCGGGGTGGCGTGCTCTCGGAGTTCACCGTGATTCGCGAAGCCGCCGATCAGTTCTATCTGGTCTCGGCCGGCGCCTTCCAACGGCTCGACCACGACTGGCTCAAGAAGCATATGCCGGCCGACGGCTCGGTCCAGTTCCAGAACCTGACCAATTCGATCGGCGTGCTGGCGATCGCCGGGCCGAAGGCGCGCGAGCTGATGAGCCGGGTCACCGACGCCGACCTCTCGAACGAGGCGTTTCCGTGGCTCATGTCCCATAACATCGTCGTCGACATGACGCCGGTGCGCGCCGCCCGCGTCAACTTCGTCGGCGAGCTGGGTTGGGAGCTGCACCACCCGATCGAGTGTCAGAACCAAGTCTTCGACGCCGTGATGGCGGCGGGCGCCGATCTCGATATCAAGCCGTTCGGCATCCGCGCCATGGACATGCTGCGCATCGAAAAGTCATACCGCATGGTCGGCACCGAGCTCTCGATCGAATACTCGGCCTTTGAATCGGGACTGCAGCGTTTCGTCCATCTCAACAAGGGCGACTTCATCGGCCGCGACGCACTGGTCAAGTGGCAGGAGAAGGGCTTCGAGAACCAGCTCGTGACGCTCGAGATCCACGACGTCACCGATGCCGACCCGCTCGGCAACAACCCGATCTTCCACGGCGGCGAGATGGTCGGCCGCGCGACCTCGGGCAATTACGGGGCGAGGCTCGACAAATCCTACGTGCTCGCCATGGTGCCGCCGGCGTTGGCCGCCGAGGGCACCGTGCTCGAGATGGACGTGTTGGGCGCCATGCACAAGGTGACCGTGACGCCCGAATCACCCTACGACCCCGACAACGAGCAACTCAGAAGCTAGTTCTATGTGCGGTCACCTTTACTGCGTAAAGCTGACCCGCGCTCAATCGCCGCGCATGCTTCCGCCGAACGGTCGGCGGCCCCCCTCTTGTCCCAATAAGACTGGCGCGGGCTGGCATAATCCGATCGAGTCCGATCGATCGGATTATGCCCTTCCTCTGCGATGAAACGCCTCGCCGTCGCGCGGCTGTGGCACGAGGGCAATTCATTCTGTCCCGACGCGACGACGCTCGATGATTTTCGTCAGCGCGAGTGGGTCGCGGGCGAAGACGCGCTCGCCCACTACTGCGGCACCGCGACCGAGATGGGCGCCGTCGTCGATTTCCTCGACGGCAACGCGGCGTGGCAGGGCACCATTCTGCGTTGCGCTGCGGCGTCACCCGCAGGGCCACTGCCATATGACACGTTCACGGCGATCCGCGACGAGATCGTCGCCGGTTTAGCCGGCGGCCAGTGGGACGCGGTCTATCTGTCGCTGCACGGCGCGCTGCTCGCCGACGGCGTCGCCAGCGCCGACGTCGCGCTGCTCACCGCCGTCAGGGCGGCGATCGGCGATGCCCCGCTCGGCGTAAGTTTCGATCTGCACGCCAATCTCGATCCGGCGGTCATCGCCCTCGTCGACATCGCCTGCGGTTACAAGACCCATCCCCACACCGACATGGATGCGACCGGCGCCAAGACGCTCGGCCTGCTCGTCGCGACGACCACGGGCGCGATCGACCCGGTCGGTGCGATCGAGAAGACCGGTGCGGTGCTGCCCAGTTTCAACATGCGCACGGCCGAAGGTCCGATGGCCGAGGTCGTCGCGCTCGCGGCCAAGCTCGAGGCCGAGCGCGGCTTGCTCGACGTCTCGGCCTTCGGCGGCTTCGCCTATGGCGACGTCGCGCATGGCGGCGCCTCGGTGCTCGCCTATGCCGACGGCGACGTCGCGGCGGCACGGCGCGCGGCGCGCGAAGTCGCGGCGGCGCTCGCCGCGCGCCGCGCCCGCTTCGACGTCAGCCTGCCTTCAGCGGCCGAGGGCATCGCCGCCGCGCGCGCCGCCGCGCCGGGCCTGGTCGCGGTGCTCGACCCAGGCGACAACACGCTGTCGGGCGGCATCGGCGATACCCCGGGACTGTTCCGCGCGACGATCGAGGCCCGGCCCGAGGGGCCGGTGGTGTTCGCCTTCTTCCACGATCCCGGCATCGTCGAGGCGGCGCACCGGGTCGGCGCCGGCGCGACCATCGACGTCGCGCTCGGCGGTCGCAAGACGGCGATCTGGGGGCCGCCGGTCGAGACCCGCGCCAAGGTCGCGCGCCTGACCGACGGGCGTTTCGTCAACCGCGGGCCGATGGAGACCAACCTCGTCGTCGAACTCGGCCGCACCGCGGTGCTCGACGTCGACGGCATCGCGGTCATCGTCACCAAGCGCTGCCGGGCGCCAAACGACCCGGCCTATTTCGAACTGCACGGCATCGACCTGGCGGCCACCCGGCTCTTGTGCGTCAAGGGCAAGAACCACTTCCGCGCCGCTTTCGAGGCGCAGTGCGCGGCGCTCATCGAGGTCGACGCGCCGGGACCCGCCTGTCTCGACCTCGGTCAACTGCCGTTTCGCCACGCCCCGGGGCTCGCGTGAGCCATACCGAGGATCAGACAATCGCCAGGTGGCTGTGGTCGAACAATAGCTCGTAGCGGCACGCCTCGCGCACCAGGTCGTGGCTGCCGCGGCGGAAGACGAAAACGTTTTCCCAGCTGCCCGACACGACGTAGTGGACGCCGTCGGGGTGCAACGCGAGGCCGCGCGGCCGGCGCAGCCCGATGCGGTCGGTGCGCGTGACGTGCTTGACCGCGCCCGACGCGGCGTCGAAAGCGATCACCGTATGCGACGCGACGTAGGTGACGAGCATCTCGTCATGGGTCGGCTCGTAGACGATCGTCTGGCCGCGTTGCATCAAGAGCGGGTCGTCGGTCATGACGATCGCGCGCTTGGGCGTCGCCGCGCCCAGATCGTAGTGCAGCAGCGGGACGGGCAGATAGCTGCGGCCATAGCCGTCGGGCGCTTCGGGGTAATAGACGTCGTCGCGGCCCCGGAGCACCAGCTGGGCGTCATCGAACGCGGCGAGCCGTGACTGCAGCACGGCGATGCGGTCGAGGCCGCCGACCGCGACATGTTGCACCTCGTTCAAGCGCTTGGGCGCGACTTCCTTGTGCGCGAGGCGTCCGCTGGCGGCCTCGATGATCGTCAGCGACGGTTCGACGCCGTAGGGCATGCGCATCGTCGGCGCCTCGACGTCGGTCGGCCAATCGGTGCTGCCGTAATTGGCGACGGCGAGGTGCCGGCCGCCGTCGAACAGCGCGATGTCGTGCGGCGCGATGCCCGCGCAGTCGAAGCTGTCGAGGACGCGCAACGTGTCGGCGTCGCGCACGCTGATGCGCCCGAAGTGGTCGGCCGGCCGACCCGAATAGGGCGCGCCCGGGTCGCGCCGCTCGACCGCGAAGACCGTCTTGCCATCGGCCGTGAAGGCGACGTGGCCGCCGAACAGGAAGCCGTCGGCGTGGGGCCGGGCGGTCGCCGTCAGATCGAGGCTCGCCGGGTCGATGACCAGAATTGCGTCGTCGTTCTTGCCGACGAACAGGGCGCGCGAGCGGGCCGGGTCGAGGGTGATGGCGTGCCCGACGATCGGGAACAGCGCGCGTTCGACGCTGTCGGCGTCGAGCGCGATGCGCGTGATCATGGTGACCGGCCCGTCGTAGCCGCGTGGCAACGCGCGGGCGGCGCGCCGGTCGGCGATCAGCGGCTGGCCGCGGCGGTACGCCTTGGCGGTCTTGTAGCCGGGGATGAGATAAGCCGACGGCGGCGGCGCGGCGCGCAGCTTGGAGACGCCGCCCGCGGCGCCCGCCAAGACGGCGGCGCCGGCCGATATCAGGAAGTCACGTCTATCTGTCGCCATCCTCATTGATCGGATGACCTGCCATGTTGGGTGCGGTCGCGCCGAACCATCGCCTGTCGGCGACCGCTATCGGATGTCTGCCGTTGGGACGCGGGAACGCGCTCACGCGCGGCCGGCGATTACGGGCTGGGGCTCTGCTGGTCCTTGTCGCGGCCGCCGCCGATGCCGGCGTCGTCGGGCGAGCCGAGGCCGGCGTCGTCCCTGAGGCCGGTATCGTCGATCGGGCCCGCGGCGCCCGCCGTGACCGCGCCAGCGGCGTCCACCGTGGCGCCTTGGCCCGCCCCGACGGTCGTCGTCGTAGCGCCGGCGACACGTGGCGTGACCGTGATGCTGCCGCTCAGCACGGCGACGATCGTCGAAATGCTCGTTACGAGGGCGATGAAATCGGTGCCGCGCACGCCGATCACGGCGACCGGGGTGCGAATCTCAATGCCTTCGTTGTTCAATTTGCCGGTGATGAAGCGGAAGACGCCCTCGCCGAGGTCGGCGACCAGCTCGCCGGCGTTGGTGTTGCGGTCATAAACGAAGCTGTCGAGCGTGACCCTGCTCGCCGAGCCGAGCCGGAGCTTGGTGTTGTCGAGGAAGCGGATGTGAAGCGCGCCGTCCTCGACCGTCTCGACGAGCTCGTCGGCGAACAGGTCGTCGGCGCGATAGAGCGGCTGCTGCGCACCGCCGGCCGGCGTGCCATAGGCCCATACCTTGACCAGATGTACGTTGCCGACTTCACCGGCGGCGTTCAACGGGCCGGCGGCTAGCGCAATCGATGCGAGCGCCACGGCGCCGACGGCAAAAGCTTTCCCAAACATCCGCTTACCCTCCGTTTACGACGCTGGAGACGTTTGCAGGCGCGCCGTTTCGGAGGCGCGCCGCTTGTCGACCGGCGTCATGAACTGTCCTAACAAAACTCTGCCCGTAATCCACAATTAGAATCCGGCGTGAATGCCCCAGACGACCGAGATGCCGTCGTTGTTGCCGCCCGCCCCGGGGAAATCGTCGTCGAACGAGGTGCCGACGACGGCGAGACTGGTACTCAGTCCAGGACCGATCAGATAACTCGCGCCGAGTTCGACGAACCGGCTTTTCTCGTCGCCCTGGTTGCCGAGACCGGGAAAATCGCGGAGACCTTCTTCCTGGCCGACGAAGTAGCTGAGCGTGAGCTGCCAGGGCCCGGTCGAATAGCCGACGCCGATGTTGAATGAGTCGCCCTCGTTGCTCGATGCACAGAGGCCCGGGGGAAAAACGGCCGTTGCGGTGAACAGCAGGCACAACGGTTCCTCGACGACCGCGAACGAGGCCGCGATGTCCCAGCCCAGATAACTCAACGCGATGCCGCCGTTGTAGGCGAAGTAGTCGTCGACATCGGACCCCAATGCGGCGTTTTCCGCGAATTGCGGCGCATCCGCCGTCGCGGCGCCGGCCTGCAACCTGACCCCGATGCCATCGAAGTCGTTGACGTAGCTGATGCCGATGTCGAGTCCGTTGGTGTAGACGATGTTCTCGTCGGCCGGGCCGGTGAAGAAGAAGGTCGAGCCGCCCGAGCCGATCAGATTCCCGGTGATGAGATGGCCGCGCGGCGTCCAGCTCGCGGTCAGCTGGAAGCCCTCGAAACGCGGCGTGAAATAGGTGATCTTCGGCTCGTCGTTGCCCGCTTCGATTACCGTCGAGCGCGACGGGCTGCGGAAACGCAGACCCGAATTGTTCAACGGAGCGACGAAACCACTCATCCAGCCCGAGTTGATGCCGATTCCCGCGGTCGGGGCATCGGTCAGCCAGCCATAGCTGTAGCGGCCCGAATTGACCGAACCGATACGGAACTCACCGAAGCCGCCGGCGAGCACGAGATAGTGTTGGTCGACTTGGTCGCCGGTGGTCTCGCCCTTGAGCTCGATCCGGCCGCCGATCTTCAGCCCGTTGTCCAGTTCGCCGCGCATGCGAAAGTGCACCTCGGCGTTCTGGACGCTCGAGAATTCGCCGACGCGCGAGCTGCCGTTGGTGGCACGATCAGGATCCGAATAGCCATACCACGAGGTGAAATAGCCGCCCAGCTCCATGTGAAGCGGCTCGACCTCGGCACTTGCAGGATGGACCGCGAGGCCCAGCGCCGCGAGCGCCGTGGTGCCGTATAGATACTTCTTCACGAGGTATTCCCCTTTGATACGCTCTCGCCCGCACCCCAGTCGTGCTGGCACGATGACTTCACACCCAAGCGCCCGCCCCGAGCGATTTGGTCGATCAAATACATTAACGGGCTGTCCTAGCTAAGGGCGTTTCTGTCTCAAAATAATCCATGTCTTCAATTGGTTAAGCAGTTCTCGGTGGTCACCTCCGTTGAACCGCCATTCGCACTCCTTGAGGAACAGGTGAAAGCTCTGTTTCGGGACGCCATTGAAGCGCCGTAAATGCCGCTTCGCCTGGTTCCAGAAGTTCTCGATCCCGTTGATATGGCTCCGCTCGTCGACGAACCGCTCCGAGTGATTGATCCGAACATGGTGGAAGTCCGAAACGTCCAGGGCATCATAGCTCGAAAAGCCGTCCGTATAGACGATGCTGTCAGGCCGGATCATACGCTCCATAATCGGCATCAACGTGGCAGTCCGGGCATTGGGAATCATCGCCGTGTAGACCTTCCCACCTCGCTTCAAAAGCCCGAAAACCGGGACTTTTCCGCCAGCGCCTCGACCCCGCTTGCCTTTGCGGCGGCCGCCAAAATAACTCTCATCAACCTCGATCTCTCCGGCAAAAGGCGAGGCCTTCTCCATTTCCTCGGCAATCACCTTGCGAAGCCGAGTATAAAACGAGGCCGCCGTGTTCCGGTGGACGCCAACCAGTTCGGCTGCTGCCCGAGCCGTCGTACCCGCAACGAAGTGCTCAATCAGACGACCGCGCTTCCAATCACTGAGCCGGCTTTTCCTCTCGTACATCCCGCCATCCTAGCCTAAGCATGCCGCTTAGCTAGGACAGCCCCTACATTAATCGATGGATAGTCAAGGATTTAGTAGGGTTTGCGACCGCCATGCGCGGGCTGAAACGGCGTCGATTCGCGGTCCCCGCCGGCCCCGGCGCTATTTCGTCGTCGCGACGAAGACGCCGTCCCAATCGTCGCCCGGCGGATCCGCTTCGAAGGCGTCGCAACGCTCGTCATAGAGGTCGTAGAGCGGACCGAGCCCGAGTCCCGGGGCGCGCTCGCGGCATTCGGCGACGAGCGCGCGCGTGCGCATCCATTCCTGCCCCCGAAATGCGGCCAGCATGTCGCCGTGGTTGGCGAGCAGGGCCTGGAACGTCGTGTCGTCGGCCAGCGCCTCGTCGCCCATCAACGCGAAGATGCGCACCGGAACGGTCTTGCCCTTGACTTGGATGAGGTCGAGCTCGAGCGTGACGAAGCCATCGGCCCGAACCTGCGTGTTCTCGCCGATCACGATGTCGACGCCGTAGGATTTCGACTGGCCCTCGAGGCGCGAGGCGAGATTGACGTCGTCGCCCAGCACCGAATAGTCGAAGCGCAGGTCCGAACCCATGTTGCCGACGCAGCATTCGCCGGTGTTGAGCCCGATGCCGATCTTGATCGGCACGTCCGTGCGGCCCTCGTCGGCGGCCTCCTTGCGCAGTTCCTCGTTCAGCGGGCCGAGGCGGTCCATCATCACGAGCGCCGATCGGCAGCCGTTCCGGACGTGGTCGGCGTCGTCGAGCGGCGCGTTCCAGAACGCCATGATGCAGTCGCCCATGTACTTGTCGATGGTGCCGCGGCGGTCGAGGATGACGTTGGTCATCGGTGTCAGGAAGCGGTTGATCAGCCGTGTCAGGCCGACCGCGTCGAACTGCTCGGAAATCGTCGTGAAACCGCGGATGTCGCAGAACAGCAGCGTCATATCGCGCATTTCGCCGCCCAGTTTCAGACGGCTCGGGTCTTCGGCGAGCTGCTCGACGAGCGCCGGCGACATGAAGCGGCTGAACGCGCTGCGCACCTGCTCGCGCTCGGCCTCGGTACGCAGATAGCTGATGATGGACGACGAGAGATAGACAAAGAGCGCGATGATCGACGGGTAGATCGGCGCGAACAGCAGCCGGAGCTCGACGAAGGCGTACCACGAGAAGCCGAGCGCCGCGGCGATGCCGATGCCGGTCACCAGGCCACCCCAGGCGGCGCCGGTACGCGGCAGCACGAGCACCAGGATCAAGCCGAAGACCAACAGGCAGACGAGCTCAAGCCCATCCGCGTAGTCGGGCCGTTCGAGAAAGTCTTGCAGGAGCATCTGCTCGATCACCTGAGCGTGCAACTCGACGCCGGGGATCGACTGGCTCAGCGGCGTTGCCCGGATGTCCATGAGACCCGCCGCGCTGGTGCCGACGAACAGGATATGGTCGCGCACCTGGCGGGCGTCGAAGTCGTCCTCGAACACCTGCCATGCCGGGATGAAGCGGGCGGCGACATGACCGGTGTCGTAGAGCAGGATTCGGCCGTTCTTGTCGGTCGACGCCGGAACATGGCCGATCTTGACATCGGTGATGCCGGTGACTTCGCCGAAGGAGACTTCGCCGCTCGCGCCCGAGGCCTTGATGATGATCGTCGACGCGCCCTGGGCGATGCGCAATGCCTCCGCCGCCAGCGTCGGATAGATCTCGCCGTCGTACTGGACGAGCAAGGGGACGCGGCGAATGACACCGTCGATCTCGGGCACGTTGTTGAAGCTGCCGTTGCCCGCCGCCGCCTGTTCGATGATCGGCAGGCTGGTGACCGAACCGCCATAGGAGGGCACGAAGTCGGTCACTTCGTCGCCGGCGTAAGCGTAACCCGTCTTGAGCGCCGGCTTGCGCCCGCCGTCGCCCAGCAGGACGAAACCGGCGACGACGTTGGATCGGGCGATCGCGGCGGCGAATTCCTCGTCGTAATCGGGCATCGAGGCGACACGCTCGCGAATATCCGCGGTCTGGCGCGTCACCGGCCAACTCTCGACCGCGCGCCGGGGCGAGGAGCGGTCCGGCTCGGCGAACACGATGTCGAAAGCGATCGCCACGGCACCGGCATCGGTCAGCCGCTCGACCAGTTCGGCGAGCAGGAGGCGCGGCCATGGCCATTGGCCCAGTTTTTCCAGGCTCGCGTCGTCGAGGTCGATGATCTTGACGCCCGACGGCTGGAACTCGCGTGGCTTCAGCTCCTGATAGAAATCGAAGATCTGGACTCGAAAGCCGACCAACACCGCGGGATCGGCGCTGCGCAGCGCCAAGCCGGCGAACAACAGGATGATCGGAACGATCAGGTGCAGCCTTCGAGCCATGCCCTTATGCTAGCGCGTCTCGCTGGCATCGAGAAGCGGCCACGGACGGTAAGAACCGAACAAGGGAGAGCCATCACCATGAACATGCCGGTATTTCACTTGTTGAGCGACGCGCCCAAGCCGGTCGCGCCCTACAGCCACGCGGTCGAGATCGACGGCTGGCTGTTCCTGGCCGGCCAGATCGCCAGCGATCTCGCGTTCGAGCCCGACAGCCTGCCCGACGGCATCGAGGCGCAGACCCACAAGGTCATGGAGAACCTCTCGCGCGTGCTCGCCGGCGTCGGCGTCGGCCTCGATCACTGCGTCGCCGCGCGCGTCTTCCTGACCCATTTCGACGAAGATTACCGACGCATGGACGCGGTCTACCAAACCTATTTCGACGCCGACAGGCGCCCGGCCCGCACCACCGTCGGCGTCACCGCGCTCGCCTCGGGCGCGCGCGTCGAGATCGACGTCATCGCCAAGCGGCCGTGACGGCGGCTTGGCCAATGGTTGACGAGCTGTCATCGGCGGCACCGAAAGCCTTCTCTGTCGGGCTGTTGCTGTTCCCGAACCTGACGCAGCTCGACCTGACGGGACCCCACGAAATCTTTGTCCGCGCGCCCGGCACGACGGTTCATTTGATATGGAAGTCGCTCGATCCGGTTACCGCGGTGGGTGGCATGGCGATAACGCCGACGACGACCTTCGAGACCTGCCCGGCCTTCGACCTGATATGCGTTCCCGGCGGCCCCGGCCAAGTCGATCTGATGGCAGACGATGCGGTGCTCGCCTTCCTGCGCGCGAAGGCGGCGGTGTGCCGCTTCGTTACCTCGGTCTGCACCGGATCATTGGTGTTGGCGGCGGTGGGTCTGCTGCGGGGCTACCGAGCGACCTGCCATTGGACATCGATCGATCAGCTCGCCCTTCTCGGCGTGACGCCGGTGCCCGAACGCATCGTCCGCGATCGCAACCGAATTACCGGCGCCGGCGTCACATCCGGTATCGATTTCGCGCTGTTCACGGTCGCCGAAATCTTCGGCGCACCGGTCGCCGAATATATCCAGCTGTCGCTCGAGTACGACCCCGAACCGCCGTTCGCGTCCGGCTCACCCCGTCAGGCGACCGCCGAACTCGTAGCCGACGCCCTCGAAAAGGCGGGCACGCTCCTTGAACGGCGTCTGGCCGCGACGAAACGCGCCGCGGAAAAGCTCGGGCGCCTGTCAAAATAGAGTCGAATGGTTCGCGTCGACGGGAGACGCAGATCGGCTACTTGCGGTGCCAGCGGCCGGTCGAATCCATGACGAATTCGCCCGGCTTGGCGCGCCGGACCAGCTTTTTGCCGACGATCGCCTCGACCGCCTGCAGGCTGGTGCCGTTCTTCGTGGCGATGCCCTGGTATTTGGCGCGGCGCTTGCCGTTGATGTTCTGGACCATCGCCACGACGCCGCCCGGCGCCGACGGATCGACGATGCCGACGTAGCCATCGACGCGCTCGCCGACCAGCCCGGCGGCCTTGGCGGCGTCGAGCGATTGGGCGCGCGACGCCGTGACCGGGACGAAGGCGAGCGCGGCGGCCAGGGCGAACGTCGAAAGGGCCAGTCTACGGGTCATTCGTTTCATCGCGGTCATGCCTAGAACAGGCCCTCCTCGTCCTCGAACAGCGCCTCGACGTCCTTCTCGATCTTGATACGTATCTCCTGCTCGATCTTGATGTTGAGGTTGATGACGATCGGCTTGTCGGGCGGCTCGATCTTCACCGTGGGCGCGCAGGCGGCGGCGAGCGCCACGGCGACGAGCGCGATCAGCAGGCGGGGCGGCGCCATCAGCGCCTCACCGGCGCGTCAGCCGCCGAACTTGCGCAGCTGCTCGACGATGACGTCGGGGATGCGATAGCCCTCGAGGCCGCGCCGCAGCATGGTGTCGAGCTCGCCCAAGATGTTGATGTTGAACTCGACCGGAAAGCCGTCATAGAACGATGGGTTGGCGCCAAGCAGGTGGAGCCCCACCACGGTGTCGCCGTCGGCCTTTCTGTCGAGCGTAACGCGCAGCCGTTCATACTCAAAATTCTCCAGGGCGGCGAGCATCAGCGTAGCGCCTTCGCCGGCCTCGCGCAACGCGCTCGGCGCCGCGTCGGGTTTGTAGCGCAGCACGCCGCCCTCCGGGCCCGCCTCGAGCACGCCGCCCGCGATGACCACGCCGGCGTCGGCGAAGCTGACCGGGATGCGGCCGCTCAACAGGCCGGTCGCCTCGAGACCGCCGATTTCGGCCAGCGCGACGACCTGGGCGAGGTCGATTTCGGCGACGTCGAACGTGACCTCGTGCCGGTCGGCGGCCGGATCGATGCGATACGCGCCGGCGCTGATCGTGCCGCCCGCCCAGCGCCATTCCGCGTGCTCGACGTCGATCGTGCCCTCGGGGGACAGCTGGAAGGTCACGATGCCGTCGGTCAGCGGCAGGCCGGCGTCGAGCAGGGCGACGGCAACGAGCTGACCGGGATGTGTCGACGGCGGCCAGACGCCGTCCAAGCGGACCACCGCGTTGGCCTGTTCGACGCGGATCTGATCGACGGTCGCCGAAACGTCCTCGATCAGCAGCGTGATGTCAGGGATCAGCCTGCCGTCCGACCAGGCGATCTCGCCTTCGGCCGCTACCGCGCCGGCGACGTCGTCGACCAACCCTTGCAACATCGGAAACAGGTGACCCGGCTGCACCAGGCCCGGCGCGAAGCCGATGCGCTCGATCTCGAAGGCGAGGCGGCCATCGCGCGTCGCCAGGTCGTGCGTGCCGGTCAGACGTGCGGTCAGACGCTCGGCGTCGTCGTCCACGGTGGCTGTGAACGCGAGCCGGTCGCCCGCCCGGTCGATCGCGCCGGCCAGCCGTAGCGGTATGACGAAGGCGCGTCCGCCGCCGTGCCGCAGCCGCGCGACGGCGAACTCGGCGAACCGCCCACCGGCCTCGCGGGTGTCGAGCGTCACGTCGATGCCGTCGATCGCGACATCCTCACCCGGCATGCGCAGCGATGCGCCACGCGTCGCGACGACGCTCTCGTAGCTGCCGTCGAGCGGCAGAAGCGTGCCTTCGAGGGTCAATTCCGGGGTCACGAAGACGATCGCCGTCGTCCCGCCGTCGGGCAAGGTCACGGCGCCTTCGAGGACGAGGTCGAGGAGGCCGATCCGATGGCGCGTGGCGAGCGTGCCGGCGCTCCAGTCGGCCTCGATGACCGGTGACGGCGCGAGCCGGAGCGATACCGGGCGGCTGGTCTCGAAAATCTCGGCGACGCGCAGCGCGCCGACATCGAGCCGGGCGCCGTCACGAAGCATCACGGTTAGCCGGTCGCCGACCAGGTCGACCCGGCCATCGAGTTCGATGTCGATGCGTTCGGCCTCGATGCGGTCGACCGCCACCGTCGCGCGCGCGACCATGCTGAAGCCGCCGGTCAGCGCGCTCGGCGTACCGGCGAGACTGGCGCTGAGACGGTCGATCGTGACGCTCGACGCGGCCAGCGCAAGGCGCTCGGTCGAAAGCCTGATATGCGGCACGGTCACGGCGATCAATGCGCCCGTCGGGTCGAGTTCGGCGGTCGCGTCGAACTCGGCGTCGAGCGTCACGCCGGAGGCCAGCGTCACGCGCAGGCCGGTCGCCCCATAGAGCGTTTTGCCGGCGTCCGTGGCGGTCAGCGAGACGAACGGCGGCGCGCGGCCGTCGCCGCCAAGGGCGAGCCTCAGCGGACCGTCGAGATGCGTCGCGGCAAATTCGCCGAGGCCGCTCGAGGCGAGCGCCGCGGGATCGGCGCGCCCGAGTGTGACGTCGAGGCCCTCGGGCGCGGTCAGCGAGACCGAGTCCGGCGTCAGCTCGACGTCGACGGCGCCATCGACCGCGATGCCCGTGGCGAGACCCGGGAAAGCCGCGCCGTCGAGTGCCAGCGTTACGATACCCGCCGCCGAGAGACCATCGAAGGCGGCTGCCGGTTGCGCAGAACTGCCCAGGGCGCCCTTGAGCGCCAAAGCGATGCGGCCGGTCCCGAGGGCCGGTCGAGGCGGCTCGCCCGAACCGGTCACGGCATCCCGCACCATCGCCTCGCCGTCGATGATGAAGGTCGCCGGTGACGCGCCACCATCGGTCAGCGTGGCGTCGAGCGTCGCCTCAATGACCGGCCCGCTCGACAGCACGAGACGCACGCCGCCCGCGGCGCTGGCCGATAGCGCGTCGCCGTCGGCGCGCAGGTAGGCGAACAGCGGCGGCTGGCCCTTGCCGCCGATGTCGAGTGTGACCAGGCCGGCCAGCAGCTGGCGGATGTCGGCGCCAAGGCCGGCCGCCGCCAGCATGTCCTGGTCCGCGTCGATGACCTCGAAACGGATTCCGTCGCGCGACGTCGCGGTCAGCGCGCCGCCCATCAGGCGCAACTCGGCGCGGCCGTCGGCCGTGACTTTCGCGGCGAGGCCCGGCAAAGCGACATCGGCAAAGGCGAAGTCGACACCGCCCGCGAGGTCGAAGGTCGCGAGCCCGTCGCGCGCCGCAAGCAACCCGGCCAGCGCATCGGGGCCGGGCAGGTCGCCCGACAGCGAGAGCGATGCGCGGCCCGTGCCGGCGGTCGCGTCCAGCGTCGCCAGCACGCCGCCGAGCGCCGCCGGGTCGCTCGCACGCACCTCGAACGCGAGCGTGAAACGTGGTGTCGCGCTGTTGAGGCCGTCGATCGAAGCGCTACCGTTGAGGCCGAGTCGGTCGTCGGTCGAGGCCGCGGCGAGTGATGCGACGAGGCGACCCGCGGTGTGTGCGAGATCGAGCGTGGCGTCGGCAAACGTCAGGCCGGGCAGGGTGACGGCGCGCGCCGTAAGCCGACCCTCGAGCCGCGTGATCGCGCGGCCGGTAGCCGCCAAACGTATCGCACCGGCGAGGCCGTCGGCGTCGGCTGGACCCAGCACGAGGCGACCGCCGTTGACGTCGAACCGCGCGTCGACGCCGTCGCCTGGCGTCGTCTCGGCGGTCAGGCGCCCCTCGATCGTGCCGTGAGCGCCGCGCAGCGCGACGTCGGCCGAGACGCGCAACACGCCGCCGGCGGTAATCGCCTCGCCGGTCGCCGACACCGTCACCTCGCCCAGCGGCGTCGTGAGCGAAACCTCGATGCCGCGCAGCTCGACGACGTCGACCGGCGGCGCTGCGGTCGTCGCCGCCGGATCGGCCGCGATCAGGCCGTCGAGGGCACCGAACGAGACGCCGCCGGGGCCGGCCGTACCGCGCAGCCGGGCGCCGATGACGATAACGCGGCGTAGCCGACCGGCGATCAGCTCGTCAGGGCGATATTCGATCGCGAGGTCGCCGATCGTGATATCCCCATTGGCGCCGATGCGGATGTCGCCGGCGACCGCCCGCGTCCAGCCGACGCGGCGTATCGTCAGGGCGGCGTCGTCGATGCCGATGGCGGCGAGTTCGTCGAGCAGTCGGGGCTCGACGAAATCGGGGATCGCATGGCCGGCGACGACGCCCGCCGCCAGGCCCAGTGCGAACATGACGAGCAGCACGCGGGGCAGATAGCGGCGCGATCCGCGCTTGGCCATCTCTCGCTCTCCGATAACGGCCGGTTACGCCGCGCCTCTGGCGCGGAAACCGGCCGGGTCGATCCCGTGGAAGGCCTTGAAGGCGCGTGAGAAATAGCTGCGGCTGGCATAGCCGACCGATGCCGCGACGGTCTTGACGGGCAAGCTGGTGTTGGCCAGCGTATTGGCCGCGCGCCTGAGGCGCAGCTCCTTCAGGAAGTCCATCGCCGAGCGGCCGAAGGCGTCGGCGAAATGCATGGTGAACGCGGATCGGCTCATGCCGGCAATTTCGGCCAGTCGGTCGAGCGTGAAGGACGCGCCGGGATCGTCGAGCATCACCATCACCGCGGCGCCGAGCCGGGGATCCTCGAGCGCCGAGAGCCACGAAACACGGCATTCGCCGCTCGCGCAATGTTGCCTGAGAAGAAGCACCAGGCATTGTTTCATGAGCGCTTCGCTCAACGCGTCGGTGCCCGGTTGGGGCGACGCCAGTTCCGCGAGCAGGGCCTCGAACGCGCCGCGAATCGGGCCGTTGTCGGTGAAGTCCTCGACAATTGGCTCGCGCAGATAGTCGAACAATCCCTTGCCGTGCCGATAGGTCGCGCTGATCGCGCCACAGGCCAAGATCAGGCCGTGCTCGCCGCAGCCCGCGGCGATCCGCTCAAGGCCGTCGGTCATCGGGCTGCAGGCGAGCGCGGGAACCGTCGCCTGGCCGCCGCCGCCGGCCTCGATGCGCTGGCGGACGCCCGAGGGCACGATCATGAAGGTGTGCGCCCGCGCGTCGATCGCGGGACCGCCGGCCAAGCGTATGGTGCCGGCGCCGGCCAGCGTGTAATGGACCGTCGCCGTATCGCTGGCATCGAATGCGAGATGCGCATCACCACGCACGTCGCACACCGCGAACGGCTCGACGCCGACCTCTAGGCCGGCCAGAAGCTTCTCGAGAAGCATGACCTCTGCGTCCTCTCCTGGCCGACGGCGCCGGCTGCTTTTGGCCGATTGGGCACCGTCGACACCCCAAAAAGCACCTTCATCGGCCCATCTTGTCAAGACCGGAACATCTTCGAGGAGATCAACCATGTGTGAAACCCACGACCACAAGGGGGTCGATCGCCGCTCGGTCATCACGACTGGGGCGGCCGGTATCGCCGCGACCGCGGCGTTCGCTGCGGTCGGCGTCAGGCGCGCCGAGGCGGCCCACGGCGCCTATGCCGATCCCGCCGAGGGCGCACTGCCGCCGTCCGATCTCGCGCTCAATGTCAAGCGGGCCGCGCTTGTCGTGACCGATCCGCAGATCGACTTCTTGAGCCCCAACGGCGTGACCTGGGGCGTCGTCGGCAAGAGCGTCGAGCACAACGGCACGGTGGCCAACATCGGGCGCCTGTTCAAGGCGGCCAAGCAGGCCGACATGACGGTGGCGATCTCGCCGCACTACTACTATCCGACCGACCATGGCTGGAAGTTCAGTGGCCCGCTCGAGAAGCTGATGCACAAGATCGGCATGTTCGACCGGCCGAGCGCCTACACGGTCGAGGGCTTCGAAGGCTCGGGCGCCGATTTCATGCCCGAGTACAAGGAATACATCCACGACGGCAAGACGATCATCGCCTCGCCGCACAAGGTCTACGGTCCCGAGAACAACGACCTGGTGCTGCAGCTGCGCAAGCAGCGCGTCGACCAGGTGGTGCTCGCTGGCATGTCGGCCAACCTCTGCCTCGAGTCGCATATGCGCGAGCTCCAGGAACAGGGCTTCGAGGTCGCCGTGGTGCGCGACGCCACCGCCGCGGCGATGCTGCCAGAAGGCGACGGCTACCAGGCGGCGCTGACCAACTTCCGCTACATGGCGAACGCCCTGTGGACGACCGACGAGGCGGTCAAGCGCATCACCGCCTAGGCGCGCCGATCGCTTGACCGTAAATGGCGGCGGCCGCACCCCCCTGCGGCCGCCGCCGAATTCTCAGTGCCTGGCCGCGCCATGCATTCCGGCGGCGACGACCGCTTCACGAAACATCACAACTCATTCAGCTGGGCGGCATAAGCCGTCGCGCGCGCTTACATGTGTGTCTAGTGGATAGATTCCAACATAGGGTACCCATACGATCCCATATCCCGGTTTCTCGGCAGGAGAGCGCCCGCCGGCGATGCATTTGCATCGGCAAGGGTGTTCGACGCCCCGAGAAGCCGGGATATGGCCCCCGCAGGCCGGCGTCCCAAGGTCGCCGGACGCGTTGCCCGATGCTTGTGATGCTCCAGCATCACCGCACATCGGGCGCCTTTCCGGGCGACCTTGGGACGCCGTCGTATGGGTACCATATGGTGGATTCTATCCACCAAGCTAGGCCAGGATCCTTGCGTGAGGTCGGCCGGATAGCCACCCATGAGTGAAGGAGGTGCGGCCCCATGGCGCACGTGGTAGGGTCGGGACACAGCCGCCAGCCGGGGACAGCGACGCCGCGGATGACATCGAACGAGAACGATACGCTGCAGCCGAGGGGCAGTGCGGTAGGGCGACTTTGGCCCATCGCGGCATTATTGGTCGCCATCGCAGCCTTGTTTCTTTTCGGCCCCGACAACCAGACCGTCTTCGAGACGCTGCGTGAGCACCGCCAGGCGATGCTCGGCTTCGTCGCCGACAATGCCGTATTGGCCGGCGCGACCTTCTTCGCGATCTATGTCGTTGCGATCGCCTTTTCGGTGCCGGGCGGCGCAATGATGACGATCGTCGGCGGTTTTCTTTTCGGACCGATTGTCACGGCGAGCTATGTCGTCTTCGCTGCGACGCTGGGCGCCACGATACTGTTCATCGTCGCGCGCAGCGCGGTCGGCAATCGGCTGCGCGAACGCGCCGGGCCGTGGCTGAAGAAGATGGAGGCCGGCTTTCAGGACAACGCGCTCAGCTATCTTTTGGTGCTCAGGCTGGTGCCGCTGTTTCCCTTCTTCGTCGTCAACCTGGTGCCGGCCTTCCTGGGCGTCCGCCTGCGGACCTATGTCGTCGGCACCTTCTTCGGCATCATTCCGGGCACCTTCGTCTTCGCGCTCGCTGGCGACGGGCTGGGCAGCGTGCTCGATCAGGGTGGCGACTTCGACTTGGCCACCGTCCTGACGCCGCAGATGATCGCGGCATTGATCGGCCTCGCCCTGCTCGCCCTCGTACCGGTCGTCTACAAGAAGATGCGGTCGCGCAAACCAGGCGCCGGCACCTCGGGCGGGGCCTGAACCTTGGCCCGTGAACTGAAGGTCGACATCTGCGTCATCGGCGCCGGCTCGGGCGGCCTCTCGGTCGCCGCCGGGGCGAGCCAGATGGGCGCCGAGACCGCGCTCATCGAAGGCGGCGCGATGGGCGGCGACTGCCTCAACTTCGGCTGCGTACCGTCCAAGGCGCTGCTCGCCGCCGGCCACGTCGCCGAGCGTATCCGACGCGCCGGGCGGTTCGGCGTCAACGGCGTCGAGCCGACGGTCGACTTCGGCGCCGTCCACGACCACGTCCACGACGTCATCGCCGGCATCGCGCCGCACGACTCGGTCGAACGCTTCGAGGGGCTCGGCGTGCATGTCGTCCAGGAATATGGCCGCTTCACCGGTCCGGGCAGGGTCCAGGCGGGCGACACCGAGGTGCGCGCGCGGCGCTTCGTCGTGGCGACCGGCTCGCGGCCGCTGGTGCCGCCGATCCCGGGGCTCGACGGGACGCCGTTCCTGACCAACGAGACGGTGTTCGGGCTGACCGAGGCGCCCGAGCATCTGATGATCGTCGGCGGCGGCCCGATCGGCGCCGAACTCGCCCAGGCGTTCCGCCGCCTCGGCGCGCGTGTGACGATCATCGAGATGTTCGCACTGATGGGCAACGACGACCCCGAGCTGGTCGACGTGGTGCGCACGCGGCTGCGCGCCGAGGGCGTCGAGATCCACGAGGGCGCCAAGGTGGTGCGCGTCGAGGGTCGCGGCAACGCCGTCGCCGTGGTCGCCGAGGCGGGCGGTACCGAGCGGCGCATCGACGGCTCGCATCTGCTGATCGCCGCCGGCCGCGCCGCCAACGTCGACGGTCTCGGCCTCGACGACGCCGGCATCGCCTACACGCCCCGCGGCATCGCGGTCGACGCCAGGCTGCGTTCGTCGAACCGCCGCGTTTACGCCATCGGCGATGTCGCCGGCGGCTATGCCTTCACCCACATGGCGGCGTACCACGCCGGCATCGTCATCAAGAACGCCCTGTTCCGGCTGCCCGCCAAGGTCGATCGTCGCGCCGTCCCGTGGGTCACCTTCACCGACCCCGAGCTGGCCCAGGTCGGCATGACCGAAGCCCGGGCGCGCGAAGCCGGCGAGACCATCCGCGTGCTGCGCTGGCCGTTCGCCGAGAACGACCGCGCCCGCACGGAACGCGAGACACAGGGCTTCGTCAAGGCGGTGACGACGGCGCGCGGGCGCATCCTGGGCGCCGGCATCGTCGGGTCGGGCGCCGGCGAGCTGATCCAGCCGTGGGAGTTAGCGATCCGCGCCAAGCTCAAGATCGGCGCCATGGCCGGGCTGATCGCGCCCTATCCGACGCTGGCCGAGGTCAACAAGCGCGCCGCGGAGAGCTTCTATACCGAGCAGCTGTTCAGCGAGCGCACCCGCAAGCTGGTCCGTTTCCTGGCGCGTTTCGGTTAGCCCGGTTTTCCCACCATGGACAGACGTGTCATCGCGTCGGCCGGAGTCTGGTCCACTGGGAGAAGGCCGCCGCGCAGAATTACGGGGACGTGATACTTAATTATATGGTGACAGTATACCTAGTAAGTTTGAATTAAGGATCACGTCCCCTTGATTCTCTCTTGATTCTCTAATTCATTGTGGCCCGCGCGCTTATCCTAGCCTGTCGTCCGATATCCGCCGTGCCGCACCTGTCCATGGTGAGAATTCCGGGCCGACGCAGCCGGGCATGCCAGGTGGGCCGTGGGCGCGAAATTGCCCTATAATCGACCCATGACGATTCCCGCGAAGATACCGATGCCGCGGCTGACGCGTAACCTGTCGGCGCGTCTGCTGGTGCTGACCATCGCCTTCGTCATGCTCGGCGAGGTGCTGATCTACGTGCCGTCGGTGTCGCGCTACCGCCTGGTGTTCCTGCAGGAGAGGCTGGCCGCCGCGCATGAGGCGACGCTGGCGCTCGAGGCTTCGCCCGACGGAATGATCACGCCCGAACTCGAGGCCGAACTGCTGCGCCATGCCCGGGTCCGCTCGATCGCGCTGCGCATGCCCGACGCCGCCTATCTGATGCTCGGCACGCCGCCCGATGTCGATGCCGCGTTCGACTTGCGCGAGGAGACCGCGGCCGGCCTGATCCGCGACGCCTTCGTCGCGCTGGCGCAGACCGGCGAGCGCGTGCTGCGCGTCACCGGGACGGCGCGTATCGATCCGAAGGTGCTGGTCGACGTGACGCTCGACGAAGCGCCGATGCGCGCCGAGATGTTCGACTATTCGGGCCGCATCCTGATCCTCTCCATCGTGTTGTCGCTGATGACCGCCTCGCTCGTCTACCTCAGCCTGCACTGGCTGATCGTGCGGCCGATGCGGCGCGTCACGGCGAGCCTGGTGGCCTTCCGCGAGACGCCCGAAGACACCACGCACGACATGCCGGCGACCGACCGCAGCGACGAAATCGGCGTCGCCCAGCGCGAGGTCACGGTCATGCAGCACGATCTGCGCGCCGCGCTCAAGCAGCGCGCGCATCTCGCCGCGCTGGGCGCCGCCGTCGGCAAGATCACGCACGACCTGCGCAATATTCTGACCACCGCGATGCTCGCCTCCGAGCGCCTGGCGCACAGCGACGAACCCGAGATCCAGCGTCAGTCGACCGCGTTGACGACGGCGATCGACCGGGCCGTCGCGCTGTGCGAGGACACGCTGCGCTTCGCGCGCGCGGGCGAGCCCCAACCCAAGCGCGTACGCCTGAGACTCAAGGCCCTGTTCGACGACGTCGGCAAGGCGCTCGCGCTGTCGGGGCGCGACGCGATCCGCTGGCGCGTCGAAATCGACGACGGCCTCACCGTGACGGCCGATCGCGACCAGCTCTTCCGGGTCGTCTTCAACCTGGGCCAGAACGCAGTCGAGGCGATGAACGGCGCCGGCGAGGTGCGCATCGAGGGCCGCCGCGACGAGGACGTCGCCGTCATCGAGTTCGCCGACACCGGGCCGGGCCTGCCGGACATCGCGCGCGCCCATTTGTTCGAGCCCTTCGCCGGCTCGACGCGGGCCGACGGTACCGGGCTCGGCCTGTCGATCGCGCGCGAGATCATGCGCGCCCACGGCGGCGACATCCACCTCGTCGCGAGCGACGCGGACGGCACCACCTTCCGCCTCGACCTGCCCGCCGACTAGGCGGCACGGCGCCACATGGCACGCCCCCAGTAATGCCACGCCCCATCATGGGATACGCTCCAATAATGGGGTCAGACACCATTTATGTGTTTGATAAAAATCTAAATAAAGGAGTCTGACCCCGTTAATTCACTGACCCCATTTATTTCCATATTTTCGATTTGCCGCGCGAGGCGGATGGATGGTCGCGGCGCGGCGCGGCTCAATCGTCGTATTCGTCGTGGCGGCGGACCCAGTCCATCGGGAAGGCGAGGCCGCTCTCGTCGCGGCCCTTCGGCACCAGGTCGAGCCACTGATAGGCGCCGATCAGCGCGTCGAGGCCGCGCCCGTAGCTCGAATAGGTGTGGCAGACATCGCCAGCCGCGTTCTTGCTGAAGACGCTCAATCCGGGCGCCTCCTCGACCGGGAACGGACCGCGCGCGTAGTTGTAGTCGACCGCGCCCGAGGCGATCTCCTCGGCGCTGAACGAGACGTGAAAGTCGCGGTTGAAGTCGCCGCCCAGCGACGACATCCAGGTGAACCGCCAGCCCATGCGCGCACGGTACGCCTCGAGCGTTTCGAGCGGCGCCCGCGAGACGACGACCAGGGTGACGTCGCGCTGGTTCAGATGGCCGATCGCGCCGTCGAAGTGGTCGGTGAGGAACGAGCAGCTCGGGCAGCCTGCCTGCCAATCCGGGCCGAACATGAAGTGATAGACGACGAGCTGGCCGCGGCCGTCGAACGCATCCGCGAGCGTGACCTTGCCGCCCAGGCCATCGAAGACATAAGGCTTCTCGATCTTGACCCAGGGCAGCGCGCGGCGCGCGGCGCTCAGTTCGTCACGCTGGCGGGTGAACGCCTTCTCCTTGCCGAGCAGCGCCTTGCGCGCCTCGTCCCATTGGTCTCTGGAGACCACCTTGTTTGGCGCCATGAAGGCCCTCCCACTGTTTGGATGGAACAGTATGTGCCGTCAATCGAGCCGCAGCGTCAACGATTTGAGATACGCCGTTTCGGGCAGGGCGGCGTGTTGCGGATGGTCGGGCGCCGCGCCGGCGGCGCGCAGGATGGCGCCCTCGCGACGGGCGTCGGTCAGGCCGCGGCGCACCGCCTCGGCGAAGGCGTCGGCCGCCGCGTTGTACGAGCACGACGCGGCGAACAGCACGCCACCCGGCGTCACCAGCCGCGCCGCCAGGCGGGCCATCTTGCGATAGCCCCTCAGGCCCGGCTTGATGTCCTTGCGGCTCTTGACGAAGGACGGCGGGTCGACGACGACCAGATCGAAGCGTTCGCCGGCGTCGCCAAGGCGTTCCATCTCGCCGAAGGCCTCGGCGCAAACGAAGCCGCATCGCGTGGCCAGGCCATTGAGTTCGGCCGATCTCGCACCGAGATCGAGCGCCGCCTGAGAACGGTCGACGGCGGTCACCCGCGCGGCGCCACGGGCGGCGGCGGCGAGCGCGAAGCCGCCCGAATGGCTGTAGACGTCGAGCAGACGTCGACCGGTCGCCAGCCGCGCGATGAAGGCGCGGCTGTCGCGCTGGTCGAAGTACCAGCCCGACTTCTGGCCCTCGGCGAGGTCGGCGAGAAAGCGCACGCCGTCCTCGACCAGCTCGATCGGGCCGTCGAGCGCGCCGGCGGCGACGCGGCTCTCGGGCTCCAGCCCCTCGCGCGTGCGCGCCGGGCTGTCGCCGCGCAGCACGACGGCGCGCGGCGAAAATCGCGCCTCCAGCGCGGCCAGCAGGTCGGCGAACAGGCGTGTCATGCCGGCGGTGTTGGGCTGGCAGACGAAGACGTCGTCATAGCGGTCGACGATCAGGCCGGGCAGGCCGTCGGCCTCGGCATGGACGAGCCGGTAGAACGGCGTGTCGAAGAGCCGTTCGCGCAGCGCCAGCGCGGCCTCGATCCGGGCGCCGATGAAGCCCGCGTCGATCGCCGCGTCGACGTCGCGGCTGAGCAGCCGGCCGGCGATCAGCGAATGAGCGTTGAAGGTCGCGCAGCCGAGCGGCGCGCCGCCGGCGTCGACGATGCGGACGATGTCGCCGGCCGGCAGCGCCTTGGCCTGGGCGTCGATGCGCAGCTCGTTCGAATAGACCCAGGGGTGACCTTGCCGAAGCCGCTTGGCGTGGCTGGGCAACAGATGGACGGTGGCTCGGGCGGTGCTGGACATGGCGCGCGAGTTTACTGGTAACGCGCCGTCGGGCAAGAACATAGCGCGCGACTCGGCTCGCGGTGACGGCCACCCCTTGGCTGTCGGCGCGAATCATGTATCATCGCCCGCCTTGCGTCGATGGAGAGGCCGCGTGCCCCAGTTGTTGCGTCGATTCGTATCCGGCCGTTACGGTCTCGCCTGCGGGCTCATGCTGGTTGCCGCCGTCGCCGTCGCGCCGCCGGCCGCCGTTGCCGCAAGCGCCCAGTCCGACAACCACTTCGCGAACGCCGATGGCCTGATCCGGGCGGGCGATATCCCGGGCGCCGTGATCGAGCTCGAGAAGGCGATCGACGCCGATCCCGGCAATCTCGAGGCCTGGCTGGCGCTCGGCAAGAGCCGTATCTGGCTCGGTGCGCCGCGCAAGGCCGAGGCGGTGCTCAACGAAGCGCGCGAGCGCGGCCTCGCCGAGGCGCGCATGATCGTTCCGCTGGCCCAGGCACTTTTGTTGCAGGCCAAGTTCGACGAGGTGCTCGGCGACATCCGGAGCGGCAAGCGGGGCGACAAGGTCGAGGGCGAGATCCTGCTGATCCGCGGCCAGGCGCAGATGAGCCTCGGCCTGATGGACGACGCCGAGGCGTCGCTGCGCCGCGCGACCGGCCTGCGGCCCGACGATCCCCGGCCCAAGATCGTGCTGGCCCAGCTGCTGATTTCCAAGGGCGCGCTGAGCGCCGCCGAACAGCTCGCCGAAGCGGCGCTCCTGCTGGCCCCCCAGGCGAGCGACGTGTGGGTGCTGAAGGGCGAGTTGCGGCGACTCGCCGACGACCTCGATGACGCGGTCGCCTACTTCAGCCGCGCGCTCGACATCGACCCGAACGACATGGCGGCGCGCCTCGATCGGGCGGCCGCCCTGATCGATCTCGACCGCGACGCCGAGGCGGCGTCGGATCTCGAAGCCATCCTGCGCTATGCGCCGGACCACCCGCCGACCCTCTACCTGACGGCGCTGCTGGCGGCCAAGCGCAAGGAATACAAGGCAGCCGAGGCGGCGCTCGGCGCGGGCGGACGCCAGCTCCGCGACCATCTGCCGAGCATATTCCTGCGCGCCTCGATCTTCTATGCCCAGGACCGGCTCGACGAGGCGGCGGCCGAACTGACCCGATACCTGGAAGCGATCCCGGGCCATATCGTCGCGCGCAAGATGCTCGGCTCGACTTACATCCGGAAGCAGCGGGCCGACGCGGCGATCGAGACGCTGACGCCGCTCGCGGTCGCCATGCCGAACGATCCACAGACGCTCGCCTTGCTCGGCGGCGCCTACATGCTCGATGGCCAGTTCTCGAAATCGACGACGTTCTTCGAGCGCGCGGCGGCGGCCGCGCCCGACGCCGGCGCGATCCGCGCGCAGCTCGGGCTGAGCCGGCTGGCGACCGGCCAATCGAGTCGCGCCGTTGGCGACCTCGAATCGGCCGTCGCGTTGAGCCCGACCAAGTCGCACGCCGGCATCCTGCTCGCGCTCGTGCATCTCAGGAACCAGGACTTCGACGCCGCGCTCGAAGCGGCCGGCGAGCTGCTTCGGCGCCTGCCGGACAATCCGCTGGCGCTCAACCTCAAGGGCACGGCCGAACGCGGCAGGGGTGACCTGGCCGCGGCGCGGCGTGACTTCGAGCGCGCGATCGCGCTCGATGCAGACTATCTGCCGGCGCGCATCAGCATCGCCCGGCTGGCCGCCATCGAAGGCGATGCGATCGGCGCCGAGGAAGGCTTCCAGTCGGTCCTGCAACGCCAGCCCGACCACGTCGGGGCGATGACCGGGCTGGCTCGTCTGGCGGTCGACGAGGGCCGCGTCAGCGACGCCGTGGTCTGGTTGCAGAAGGCGCGCGACGCCGATCGCCGCGCGGTCGCGCCACGCCTCGAGCTGATCAACCTGTATCTCGGCCTGCGTGACGGCGCGCAGGCGCTCGACGTCGCGCGCGAGCTCAGGCAAGCGGTCGGCGAGACGCCGGAATCGCTCGACGCCCTGGCACGAGCTCGGATCGGCGTCGGCGACGCGACGGGCGCGATCGTGACCTATCGCCGGCTGGTCGCGCTAACGCCCAAGTCGGCCGAGGTGCTTCACCGTCTTGCCGCCGCGCAGGCCGCCGCCAAGGACGACGCCGGCGCGCGCCGCTCGCTGCGCCAGGCGGTCGACGTCAACCCGGCCTATGTTCCCGCCCGCGTCGCGTCGATCGAGTTGGAGCTGCGCACCGGGCACCGCGACACGGCGCTCGCCTATGCTCGTGCACTCAGTGCCGAACCGGTCACAGCCGGGCTCGGCGCCATGCTGGTCGGCGACGTGCTGTTGGATGGCGAACGATACGCCGAGGCCGCCGAGGCCTACGCCCGTGCATCGGCCGCCGCACCCAGCGCGCAGATCGCGGTCAGGTTGTTCAACGCACGCAACGCGTTGGGCGATAGTCGAGGCGCGCTGGCGCCGCTCGAGCGGTGGGTCGGCGCCAATCCCGACGACGACGCGACGCGCTTCCTGCTCGCCACCGCGTTGGTCGATGTCGGTCGCTTCGCGCCGGCGATCGTTCACCACGGAACATTGCTGGCGGGCGACCCCGGCAATGCGCTGGTGCTGACCGGACTCGCCGTGGCCTACCATGAAATCGGCGACCGACGCGCCCTCGATTACGCCGAGCGCGCATACGGCATCGCGCCGCAGCTGGTTTGGACCGCCGATACGCTGGGCTGGATCCTGGTGCGCGAGGGTGAGGCTGAACGCGGCGCGGGCGTGCTGCGCGAGGCCAGCGCCAAGGTGCCGGGCGAGCCGCGCATCCACTACCGCCTCGCCGTCGCCTTGAACGAGTTGGGACGACCCGATGAGGCGCGGCACGAACTCGAGACGGCGCTCGGCGCCGACAAGCCGTTCGGTGACGCCGCGGCGGCGCGCAGCCTTCTAAAAAGCCTGACAGGCAGTTAATCCGCGTCGTCGCCCGGTGCTCCGAGCCCCTTGAAACAAAGTCCCGTAGCGCCCACTTATTCTGTGGTTGGAGGCCGAATTCGGCTCCGATCGCGGACCCGGCCGATGAACCGGCGGGCCCGCTGGAAAACCATAGATATCGCTTCCTAAGGAGGGTATTGACCCATGCGTACCTACGATCTGTCTCCGCTATTCCGCTCGTCCGTCGGTTTCGACCGTTGGAGCAATCTGTTCGACACCGCGTTGCGCGCGGGCGACAACGGCGTCGGCTATCCGCCCTACAACATCGAGAAGCTGGGCGACGACAGCTACCGCATCACTGTGGCGCTCGCCGGTTTCGGCGAGGACGACATCGAGATCACCGCGCAGGAGAACCTGCTGGTCGTCGCCGGCAAGCTCGGCGGCGCGCGCCAGGACGGCGCGGCCTACCTCTATCGCGGCATCGCGACGCGCGCGTTCGAGCGCCGCTTCAGCCTGGCCGATTACGTCGAGGTGACCGGCGCGACGCTGGTCAATGGCGTGCTCACCATCGATCTCGCACGCGAAGTGCCCGAAGCGATGAAGCCGCGCCACATCGCCATCGCGACGGCGCCGGCCGACAAGGTGATCGAGAGCAAGAAGGCCGCCTGACCGGGCTCGACCACAACAGCCCCGCCCGAAGATCCGGGCGGGCGAACGACGAGGGGCGTCCGCCATGCTTGGACGCCCCTTTCGTTTGGCGGCTGGCTGGCCGACCGCCGCGCCAACGAAAGAGGGCCGCGCTGGTTGGCGCGGCCCTCGATCGTCGGTGTCGGAAGCTTGGCTTAGAAGCCCATTCCGCCACCCATGCCGCCCATACCGCCCATGTCGGGCGCGCCGCCCGGCATGGCGTCCTTCTTCTCGGGCTTGTCGGCGACCATCGCCTCGGTGGTGACCAGCAGGCCGGCGATCGAGGCCGCGTCCTGCAAAGCGATGCGCACCACCTTGGTCGGATCGACGATGCCCGCCTTGTACATGTCGACGTACTTCTCTTCCTGCGCGTCGAAGCCGCGGCTCGCGTCCTTCGACTCCAAGAGCTTGCCGGCGACCACCGCGCCGTCGTGGCCGGTGTTCTCGGCGATCTGGCGCAGCGGCGCCTGAAGCGCCCGGCGCACGATGTCGACGCCGACCTTCTGGTCGGCGTTCTCGGGCGCCACCTTGGCGAGCACGCGGCTGGCGTACAGAAGCGCCACGCCGCCGCCGATGACGACGCCCTCCTCGACCGCCGCCCGGGTCGAGTTCAAGGCGTCCTCGACCAGGTCCTTGCGCTCCTTGACCGCGACCTCGGTCGCCGCGCCCACCTTGATCACCGCGACACCGCCGGCGAGCTTCGCCAGACGCTCCTGCAGCTTCTCGCGGTCGTAGTCCGACGAGGTCTCCTCGATCTGCGCGCGGATCTGGCCGCAGCGGCCGGTGATCTCGCGCTTGGCGCCGGCGCCGGCGATGATCGTCGTGTTCTCCTTCGACAGCTCGATGCGCTTGGCGGTGCCGAGCATGTCGAGCGTGACGTTCTCCAGCTTGATGCCGAGGTCTTCCGAGATCATCTGGCCACCGGTCAGCACCGCGATGTCCTCGAGCATCGCCTTGCGGCGATCGCCGAAGCCCGGCGCCTTGACGGCGGCGACCTTGAGGCCGCCGCGCAGCTTGTTGACGACCAACGTCGCCAGCGCCTCGCCCTCGACGTCCTCGGCGATGATCACCAAGGGACGCGTCGACTGAACGACCGCCTCGAGGATCGGCAGCATCGCCTGCAGCGAAGACAGCTTCTTCTCGTGGATCAGGATGAACGGGTTCTCCAGCTCGGTCAGCATCTTGTCGGCGTTGGTGATGAAGTACGGCGACAGATAGCCGCGGTCGAACTGCATGCCCTCGACGACCTCCAACTCGGTCTCGATGCCCTTGGCCTCCTCGACCGTGATGACGCCTTCCTTGCCGGCCTTCTCCATGGCCTCGGAGATCATCTCGCCGATCTCTGACTGGCCGTTGGCCGAGATCGTGCCGACCTGCGCGATCTGGTCCTTGGTCGAGATCTTCTTGCTGCGCTTGCCGAGGTCCTTGACGACCGCCTCGACCGCCGTCTCGATGCCGCGCCGCAGATCCATCGGGTTCATGCCGGCGGCGACCGCCTTGCAACCCTCGCGCACGATCGCCTGGGCCAGAACCGTCGCCGTCGTCGTGCCGTCGCCGGCCTCGTCGTTGGTCTTCGAGGCGACCTCGCGCAGCATCTGCGCGCCCATGTTCTCGAACTTGTCCGAAAGCTCGATCTCCTTGGCCACGGCGACACCGTCCTTGGTCACGCGCGGCGCGCCGAACGACTTGTCGAGCACCACGCAACGGCCCTTCGGACCCAGTGTCACCTTGACCGCGTCGGCCAGTACGTCGATACCGCGCAGCATCCGCGCCCGCGCGTCAGCGCCGAATTTAACTTCTTTGGCTGCCATGTCTGGATCCCTTACTCAATAATTCCCATGATGTCCGATTCCTTCATGATGAGGAGTTCCTCCCCATCCATCTTCACTTCGGTGCCGGACCACTTGCCGAAGAGGATGCGATCGCCCGCCTTGACGTCGAGCGCTTGAAGCGCGCCGTTTTCGTCGCGGGCGCCCGCGCCAACAGCAATGATTTCGCCCTCCATCGGCTTTTCCTTCGCCGCGTCGGGAATGATGATGCCCGATGCGGTCTTTTCCTCACCTTCGACGCGCCGAACCAGCACGCGGTCGTGTAGTGGCCTGAATGTCATGTGGATTTCTCCCCTGGTTTTCCCGTGCGGACGGTCGCGGGCGACCGGCCATGCAAATTCCCAGCACTCACTCTTGTTGAGTGCCAATCACCAGCTAAGCGTCGAAACTCGCCAATTCAAGGGCTGCTGGTAAAATTTCTCGCCGGTCGAGGAGGGGTGATACGACGGTGCTCCCCAAAACCCGATGCCGTGACAATTCTTGGTGCCGACAGTCGCGTCCACCGCGCCGGAAGCGATCGACTTTACTCTGGCGAAATCAGCAGCGCTATTGTTCGAGTGCTAATCTTCACAATAAAATCGACAAAATTATTGCAGTCGAAGCAAGATCACGGCACCATTCAATTCATCGCTTGTCTTGTGTCTGTGGAGGCATCGGCAAATGAACGACATCGACCTCCAACTCAAGGGATACCGGCTGACGACAGCCGAAATCCTCTACCACATGCCCGACCACCCCGGCCTTCTGCAGACCTTCATCTGGCAGACCCTCGACATCGAGCCCGACTTTCCGGTGATCCGGCGCTTCCTCGATTACTGGTGCGAATCGATCGAGGCCACGCTTCATTCGGTGCGCGTCGCCAACGTGTCGATCGTGAAGCCCAGCGAGTTCCGGGCCGTCGGCCACCAGCTCATCCTGCACTAAGTGGTCTATATCGGCGGGCGTTTGTCGGCCCAGGGGCGGACGCGCTCGAGCGCGGCGCCGATGCGTAGCACCGAGATGTCGTTGTAGCGCCGGCCAACGATCTGCAGCGCCGTCGGCAAACCGTCGGCGGCAAAACCCGACGGCACCGAGAGCGCCGGACACTGGCTGACGTAGTTGAACACCTCGGTCATGTCGTAGCCGTGATAGCGGCCGTCGGCGGTATCCACGCCGTAGTCTTCGTCGCCGGTGCCGACCGGCTTGGCGGGCAGCGCCATGGTCGGGCACAGCAGCGCGTCGTGCCGCTCGAGCACCGGGGCGAGCACCTGCCACTGGCGCGTGCGGATGAATTCGAGCTTCTTGAAGTCGACCGCGCTCATGGCGAAGCCGGCGTCCATCAGCGCCACCACATTGGGGTCCATCCTGTCGCGCCATGCCTCGAGGTCGTCGCCGAAAAAGGCCGCGAGGTAGACGCCCCAATGGGCGTGCCAGGCGGCGTTCATCTCGGCGTTCCAGTCGAGTGAGATATCGTGCACCTCGGCGCCGGCGTCGGCGAGCGCGCCCGCCGCGGCCCGGCAGTTGGCCTCGACGTCCGGATGGAGCGCGTAGTAGCCGAGGTCGGGACACAGCGCCAGGGAAAGACCCGCGACGTCGTCGGGCGGCGGGATCGGAATGTCGAGCGCCGGCTTGAGCGTCTGGATGTCGCGTTCGTCGGGGCCCTGGGTGACTGACAGGAAGAGCGCGATGTCCGCAACCGTGCGGCCGAGCGGGCCGAAATGCGAGATTTGGTCGAACTGACTGGGCAGGATCTCGAAGGGGATGCGGCCGAAGCTGGGCTTCAGGCCGACGATGCCGCAGAGCGCCGCCGGGATGCGCACCGAGCCGCCCATGTCGGAGCCCTCGGCCAAGGGCACGCAGCCCGACGCCACCGCGGCGCCCGAACCGCCCGATGAGCCGCCGGGCGAGCGCTCGGCGTTCCACGGGTTGCGCGTGATGCCCCAGAGCAGGCTCTCGGTGTAGCTCGAATAGGCGAACTCGGGCGTCGTCGTCTTGCCGACCATGATGGCGCCGGCGCCGGTGAGCTTCTCGACGATCACCGCGTCGTGGTCGGGCACGTTGTGCTCGTGGATGCGCGAGCCGAGCGTCGTCGTCTTGCCCTTGGTCGGCGTCAGGTCCTTGATCGCGATCGGCACGCCGTGCAGGGGGCCGAGCGCCTCGCCGGCGGCGACCGCGCGCTCGGCGGCGCGCGCCTTCTCGAGCGCCTCTTCCGGGTAGGTGAAGCAGAAGCAGTTGAGCGTCGGGTTCACCTCGGCGATACGCGCCAGGCTGTTCTCGATCACCGCGACGGGCGACAGATCGCCCGCGGCGATGCGCCGCGCCAACTCGGTGGCGGGGGTGTAGCAGAGGTCAAGATCCGTCATGACCGGGAGTCTAAAGCATATTCCGATCGATCGGAATCGATAGGGATATGCCAGCCCGCGACCGCGGGCCGCCGACCGTTCGGCGAGAGCCCGCGCGGCGATTGAGCGCAGGTCATCTTTACGGCGTAAAGATGACCGGAAAATGCTCTAGAGGAGAAATCCGGGCCAGGGCAATCGGCGATCACGGGCGCGTCGCGCAATGCACGTCGGGCATGCCCATGTCGACCGATTCGAGGATCGCCGCGGCATAGCCGGCGACGTCGGTGTCCCGGTCGGCGCGCGCGGCGTGCAGCGGCGCGTCGCCGTACACCGCGCCGACCAGCGCGACGAGCGCCGCGACGAACGATCCGGGCCTGCGCATGGCCTCGTCGAAGGGCGCGAACTGCGGTGCTTCGCGATGGTCGCGGTCGGGGACGATGGGAATGCCGTGGGTCCGGCCGACGCGCGCCGAAAACGCGACGGCGCAGTCGCGGCCAGCGTCGGCATAGTCGATGCGGCCGACCAGGCGGGCGGCGATGAATCGAAGGTCGCGCTTGCGCTGCAGCCGGTCGGCGTAATCGTACAGTTGGCCGAGGGCGAGCCCGTCGACCGTGATCGCCACGGTCGCATCGACCGGTTCCGTCGCGTCGTCGGCCAAACGGGCGCCGGCGTTGGCCAGCAGCTTGGCGGCGAAGCGCTTGTAGGGCAGGCTGACGCGACGAATCTGGTAGTGCCCGACCCGCACATCGCCTTCGACGAACCGGGAGTCGGCGCCATAGCTGTCGTCGACGATCAGGCGCACCGTATCGCCCGATCGCGCCGATGTCGGCGAAAGCATGACCGCGACGAGCGCAAGAATTGCGATGGCGCGCATGATCGGCACAACCTATTGGGCGCGCCGCGCGTCGGCAAGCGCCGCCGCCCCGTCACCGAAGCGTGAATTGACGCAAATACCGGCCCTGGCGTATTCTTCACCCACGCAGTCGCGTCGACGTACGCGGAGACGGACGTAGCGCGGCGCCGTTCAAACCCGCCGGCGAAGATCTACCGGTGCCGGCATGGGGTCGTCCCGCTGTGCCGACGCGCAGATCGCCGAGTGCCGCAAGATGCTCGAGAAGCAGGTCGATTTGGTGCGCTCCTATTGGAGCGAACAGACCGAGGCGGAGAACGCGTTGGCGACCGGCGAGATCGTCGCCATGTACGCCTGGAATAACGCGTACATCCGGCTCAAGAACGAGGGCATTCCGGTCAAGTACATGGTGCCGAAGGAAGGCATTCTGACCTGGCTGTGCGGCCTGGTGAAGTTGAACACGGGCCAGGGCGACGAGGACCTGATGTACGACTTCCTCGACGCCTGGCTGTCGCCCGAGTCGGGCAAGTGGATGATAGAGGAGTACGGCTACGGCCATTCCAACCAGAAGGCGTTCGACCTGGTCGAGCCCCAGACGTTGATCGACCTCGGTTTCGACACCGATCCGGCGGAGATGCTGACGTCCGGCCACATCTTCTCGCTGATTCCGCCCGACATTTACCATAAGTACATCGAAATGTTCGAGGAGGTGAAGGCGGCGTCCGGCGTCTGACCGCTTTCGATGCCGAACCGGACAGGCGTCCCCGGGCGAGCGCCCGGGGGTGCCTTTCCTTTCGGGCCCCTCGCTTCCCGACGTTGACGCGGCCAAGCGCACTGGCGTAGCTTCGCGCCGAGACATGCCGCTCGACGCAGGATAACTGTCTGGTGAGCGGTGTATTGAAGGTTTGATTGCGCGCCGATTCGTGACAAAATGGTGCCAACACATTCGAACGCGCCTCCCCGCTGGAGGAGGCCAATCAATGACCTTGGGAGGGTTTTCAGACATGGATTGGAATGACGTAAGCACGGAACGGCTCACGCAGGCGATCGAGAACGGCCGCCTCACGCGCCGCCAGACGAACAAAGCCCTGGTTTCGGCCGGCTTGATGTCGATCGGCATGGTGTTCGGGCCGAAGATGGCCGGCGCCGCCGCCGCAGACCACCCGACGGTGTTCACCTGGTCGGGGTACGAGGACGACGGTTTCATGGGCTCCTACGTCGAGGCCTATGGCGAGAAGCCCAACTTCTCGTTCTGGGGCGATGAAGAGGAAGCCTTCGCAAAGATGCGCGCCGGCTTCGATCCCGACGTCACGGCGCCTTGTTCGTACAAGATCAACCACTGGAACGACGCCGGTATGCTGGCTGAAATCGACTCGGACCGTCTCACTAACTGGTCGGAGCAGATTCCCAGCCTGACCAATGTTCCGGACACGATCCACGACGGCAAGCGCCTGTGGATCTGCGAGGACTGGGGCCAGACCTCGATCACCTACCGCACCGACCTGGTCGATATCGAGGAGGAATCCTGGGGCCTGGTTTGGGACAAGCGCTACGCCGGTCGGCTGTCGATGATCGACAGCCTGATCGACGGTGTCATGGTCGCGGCGATCTACATCGGCGCCAAGGATCCCTACAACATGACGCCGGACGAAGTGGCGACGACCAAGGAGGCGCTGCAGGAGCAGATTCCCCTGTTGCGCTTCTACTCGAACAGCATGACCGAGGTCGAGCAGGCGCTCGCCTCGGGCGAGCTGGTTGCCGCGGTGACATGGAACGCCTCGGCCCTCGAGCTCAGCAACCAGGGCCTGCCGGTGCGCTTCATGGTGCCCAAGGAAGGCGCCATGACCTGGACCTGCGGACTCAGCCTGATGAGTTGGGCCGATCCGGCGAAGCTCGATCGCTCCTACGCGGTACTCGACTCCTACATCAGCAAGGAGTCCGGGTACTGGGAGATAACCAATTGGGGGTACGGCCACGCCAACGCCCGGGCCTTCGACAGCGTCACCGATGAAGAGCTCGCGGCGCGGGGCCTGTCGAACGATCCGGACGCGCTCATCAACTCTGGCATCTTCCAGGCGGCGATCGGCAACGAGCCCGAGCTCCAGGCGATGTTCGAAGAGGTCAAGGCGGGCTTCTAACCGCGACACATTCGGCCGGCCGTCTCAGTGGCGTTGGCGGGCGGCCGGCCGAAACGAATGGACGACGCCCCTCGCCGACCGCGCCTAGGCGTGTTGCCAGACGGTGTGAGAATGGAGGCAACGTTTAATGGTTGACCACACCGCGCCGGCCCCAGCGCTGGGCGAGGTACAGCTCACGCTCTACCAGCGGATGAGGGCGATCTTCCTGCGCTACGAGCCGTTGCGCGGATTTTCGCTCCTGTCGCCGACGCTGGGTATCATGCTGCTGGCGCTCGCGCTGCCTGTCGGCCTGTTGGGCGCCTACAGCTTCTGGACACAGAACTACCTCGATATCGATCACACGCTGACCATCGCCAACTACCTGAAGTTCTTCAAGGGTATCGGGATTGAATTTCAGGTTCCCGGCATCGAGTTTTCGCCGTTTGCCATCACCTGGCCGATCGGCATCGACCTTCCGATCTACCCGTCGTTGTTGCTCAAGTCGATGCGGATTTCCGGATTGGTGACGATCGCCACCGTCCTGCTTGCCTATCCGATGGCGTATTTCATCGCGTTCCGGGTGACGCGGCACAAGATGATCTGGCTGATCCTGATTACCATACCGTTCTGGACCAGCTATCTGCTGCGCGTCTTCGCCTGGAAGATCATCCTCGGCTATAACGGCGTGATCAATTCCGGTCTGATGAGCCTTGGGGTGATCGACGAGCCGATCAGCGTGATCCTCTATAACCCGAACGCGGTGATCCTCACGCTGGCCCACGCTTGGGCGGCCTTCGCCATCCTGCCGATCTACGTCTCGCTCGAGAAGATCGACCGCTCTCTCTTGGAGGCGGCCACCGACCTCGGCGATGGCCCGATGATGCGCTTCCTGCGCGTCACGCTGCCGCTCTCGATGCCCGGCGTGATCGCCGCGAGCCTGTTGGTGTTCATCCCGACGGTTGGCGACTACGTGACGCCCAAGCTGGTCGGCGGCACGACCGGCATCATGATCGGCAACATCATCCAATCACAGTTTGGTAAGGCCAACAACTGGCCGATGGGGGCGGCGCTGTCGATCATCTCGATGCTGGTGATCACGGCGTTGATCTGCGCCTTCCTGTGGTTCACCAATCGCGCGCGAAAGAGGGTAGCATGAGCAGCAGCGTCGGCTACGGAACCTACGGGTTAAGCAAGCGGCGGATCGACGGCCTCTTCGTCTACGCCGTCATCTATCTGGCGTTCGTCTATGTGCCGGTGCTCTTCCTGCCGTTGTTCTCGTTCAACGACTCGATCTACATCGCCTTCCCGCTCAAGGGTTTCACCTTCGAGTGGTACGGCAAGATGGCGAATAGCCCTGGCCTGATAGCGGCGTTGATCAACAGTATCCAGGTCGCCACCTGTGTCGCGGTTCTGGCGACGATCTTCGGCACCCTGGCGGCCAAGGCGGTGACGCGATATCGCATTCCGGGGCGCGGCCCGATCGTCGCCTTCATCATGATCCCGCTGGTCATTCCCGGAATCATCATGGGCATCGCGCTTCTCATCCTGTCGAAGATGGCTGGCTTTTCATTGTCGCTGTATACCATCGGTTTGGGCCACATGCTGGTCAGCGTGCCGTTCTCGATGCTGGTGATGATCTCGCGCCTCGAGGGCTTCGATAAGGCGATGGAGGAGGCCTCGCTGGATCTCGGCGAGAACGCCTGGAACACGTTTTGGCGGGTGACCTTTCCGCTCTCGGTGCCGGGCCTGATCGCGAGCTTGCTGCTCTGCTTCACCATCTCGTTCGACGAGTTCATCCTGGCCTTCTTCCTGGCTGGCACCGACGTCACTCTGCCGGTTTATATATGGAGCCAGTTGCGCTTCCCAAGCAAGCTGCCGAGCGTGTTGGCGCTCGGCGCCTGTATTCTCGTGGCTTCGTTCGTGCTGGTAAGCTTCGCCGAGTGGTTCCGCCGGCGCGGCGTCCAGGTCAAGACGACTTCGGGTGTATAGATAATGTCTGACGAGTCCTTTATCTCGATCCGCGACGTGTCGAAGCATTTCGGCGCGGTCAAGGCGGTCAACAATGTCGATATCTCGATCGCCCGCGGCGAGTTTTTCTCGCTTTTGGGACCTTCGGGCTGCGGCAAGACGACGCTGTTGCGCATGCTCGCCGGCTTCGAAACGCCGACGATGGGCGAAATCTATATTGACGACGAGCCTATGTCGGCAACGCCGCCGCACGAGCGGCCGGTCAACATGGTGTTCCAGAACTACGCCATCTTCCCGCATCTCGACGTGCGCGGCAACATCGCCTACGGCATGCGCAAGTCGGGGCTATCCAAGCCCGACCTCAATGCCAGGGTCGAGGAGATGCTCGATCTGATCAAGCTGCCGGGCTATGGCACGCGCGGCGCCAACGAGCTGTCCGGTGGCGAGCGCCAGCGCGTCGCCCTGGCGCGGGCCCTGATCAAGCAGCCCAAGGTGCTGCTGCTCGACGAGCCGTTGGGCGCGCTCGACAAGAAGCTGCGCGAGGATATGCAGCTCGAGCTGCGCGCGTTGCAGCGCTCGGTCGGCATCACCTTCGTGTTCGTCACCCACGACCAGGAAGAGGCGCTGACGATGTCCGATCGCATCGCCGTCATGTCGATGGGCCGCGCGCTGCAGATCGACGCGCCGGTGCCGCTGTATGAAAACCCCCGTCGCCACTTCGTCGCCGATTTCATCGGCACCATGAACTTCTTCGAGGGTTCGGTGCGCGACGTCTCCAATGGCGCGACGACGGTCGACGCGGGGCCGATCGGCAATGTGCGCGTGGCGAACAGAGAGCAATCGTTCAGCGCCGGCAGCGACGTTCTGGTCGCCATCCGGCCCGAAAAATTCGCGCTGTCGTCGGAAGCGCCGGGCGGCGAAGTCAACGTGGTCCAAGGCCGCATGGGGCCGACCGCCTACCTTGGCGACCGCAGCCACCTCTACGTCAATATCCCCGGTCGCGAAGCGCCGGTCGCGATCGCCATGCAGAACGTCGCGGATTCGACCACCATGGTCGCTCCCGACCAGCCGGTGTGGCTGTCGTGGTCGGAGAAAGCGGTCGTCCTGTTGCCGTCCGAAGACTAGGCGTTAATCGAATCCACTGGCCAACCGGCGGCAACCAATGCCGCCGGTTTGCTTTTGGCGAGAATTCCGGGCTGTGCACCGCTACGCTTGTCCCGCAATGGGCTTCGTGAGATAGTCGCGCCGCTCGTGCCGGTCCCGGCGCGGGCTTTGCACTTCATCCCGCGATCGGGCACGACCATGGCGATGGAATCACAGCGCAAACCGGCGGGTCGGCCGGCCGACAGTCGGTCGGGCATGTCGTTTTCCGAGCGCGTCGCGCGGGTCGGCGGCAAGGGCGCGCGCGCCTGGGAGGTGCACGACCGGGCGCGGCGGCTGCAGGCCGAGGGGCGCGACGTCATCTTCCTCAGCGTCGGCGATCCCGATTTCGACACGCCGTCGCCGATCGTCGAGGCGGCGGTCGAGGCGCTGCGCGGCGGGCGCACCCACTACACCTCGATGGCCGGCATTCCGCCGCTGCGCGAGGCCATCGCGGCGCGCCACGAGAGATTGACCGGTCACGCGGTCTCGCCAGATGCGGTGGTCGTCAACCCGGGCGCGCAATGCGCGCTGTTCTCGACCATGATGTGCATCGCCCAGGCGGGCGACGAGGTCATCGTGCCCGAGCCGCTCTACGTCACCTACACCGCGGTGGTCGGCGCCTCGGGCGCGACCCTGGTGCAGGTGCCGCTGCGCGCCGAGAACGCCTTCCATCTCGACCCAGACGACGTCGCGGCAGCGGTGACGCCGAGGACGCGCGCCGTGCTGATCAACTTTCCGCACAACCCGTCGGGCGCGATGATCACGCCGGACGAGCTCGCGGGGCTCGCCAAGATCTGCCGCCGCCACGACCTGTGGCTGGTTTCCGACGAGGTCTATGCGACGCTGACCTACGACGGCCGCAAGCATGTCTCGCCTGTGACGCTGCCCGGCATGGCCGAGCGCACGGTGGTCATTGACAGCCTGTCGAAGGCCTACGCGATGACCGGCTGGCGGCTCGGCTGGGCGATCGCGCCGGGCGAGCTGGCGCTGCATATGGCCAATCTGGCGCAGTGCATGCTGTACGGCTGCCCGGCGTTCATCCAGGATGCCGCGGTCACCGCTCTCCAGGGTGAGTTCGATGAGATCGAGGTGATGCGCGACGCGTTCCACGCGCGCCGCAACCTAGTCGTCGAGCGCGTCAACGCCATGCCCCACGTTCGCTGCACGCCGCCCGAAGGCTCGATGTTTATCATGATCGACGTGCGCGATTCAGGCCTCGGCGCCGAGGAATTCGCCTTCCGCCTGGTCGACGCCGAGGGCGTCTCGATGCTGCCCTGCGACCCGTTCGGCCCGAGCGCCGTCGGCCACCTGCGCGTTTCCCTCTCGGCGCCGATCGAGGTGCTCGAAGAGGCCTGCAACCGCCTCGAACGCTTCCTCGGCGCACTCAACCGGTAGGGCCGCGGCGCCTGACGCCTGTTACTTCAGGTGCTCGGCGAGAAAAACGCGAATGCGCTCGATCGCATCCTCGGCAGCTTCGGCGTCGTATCGCCCGATGCGTCCCATATATCGAAAATCGGTGCCCTTGAGGTCGAAAACATGATGCGCGCCCGGGTATATCTTTAAAACGACGTCGCGGCCGGCGCCGCCCATCATCATGAACCGCTCGCAATATCCGACCGGTGTCCATTCGTCGAGCTCGCCAATGAGGATCAAGAGTGGCGCTTCCGGCACGACGAGTGGATCGCAGTATGGGTACAGCGCCACCGCCGCCCGGAACGGCTTGGCGCCGATCTTGGCGGTCGTCGGTTCGTGAATGGCCTGCATGGCTGTCGACGCCCCCTGCTATATGCCCATCACCACGAGTCGTTCAGGGTCGACGAACGGGAGGCCGGTCAAATAGGTCTTGGCGCCGTGGCTATCGAGCGCACGCATAAGCGGCCCCGGAGGTCTAGGCGGCATGTGGCAATTCGCCTCGCCGCGGGGGCCGAAACTGTCGACGTTGAGCACGACATAGCCCCAGTCGACGAGCCGTTCGGTCCACACCTCGTTCGATGTCCCGAGTCCGCTACAGCTGTGCAAGAGGACGACGGTGGGAAACGGACCATCACCCTTCGGCCCGCTCAAATGTCCCCAGATTGGCAATGCCGGCGTCGGTTCCAGCTCGACACCTTGCTCCTTGGCCTTTTTGACCTTGAACGGGGTCGGCGGGTAGACGGCGCTGTCGAAGAAGACGGGCTTGCCGAGCGACCCGGCGCCGGCGGGCGGGACGCCGAGCACCACGATGGCGCCGAAGCACATCGCGGTGAGCACGAAACCGAGTCGAATGTTTCGAATCATCGTCGTGCAATGATAGCGTAACCTACGATCGCCGTACATGCAGCGCGACGTTGCGGCCATAGCAACCACGCCATGCGCAGCGGCGAATCAGTCTGGGATTCCCGTCGCGGCGCGATATCTTGGTACGCATCGCCGTTGGTTCGTCCTGTCCAGGCTCGGGAGCCGTCTTGTCCGCATCGGAGAAACTGCCCACATCGCAAGCCAGCCGGCCGCCGTCGAGGACGGTCTTCGATGAGCGTGTCCGAATCTATGGCTATCAGCTCATCGTCTTCGGCGGCTTCGCCTGGCTCGCCTGGTTCGCCTTCTCGACGATGTCGCACAACCTTGCCGCGCGGGGCATGCAGACCGGCTTCAGCTTCCTGTTCGTCACCGCCGGCTTCGACACCGACTTCAAGCTGATCGACTACCAGCCGGGCGTCGGCACCTACGGCCGGATCTTCTTCATCGGTGTGCTGAACACGCTGTTCATCTCGTTCTTCGCGATCGTCGCCAGCACGGTGATCGCCTTCGTCGTCGGCATCGCGCGGGTCTCGTCGAACTGGCTGGTATCGCGCCTCGCGCTCGCCTACGTCGAGCTGATCCGCAACACGCCGATCCTGATGCAGATCGTGATGTGGCACGTCAGCATCTTCTTCGTTCTGCCCAAGGTCAGGCAGAGCACCGACCTGCTCGGCCTCGGCATCGCGTTCCTCAACAACCGCGGCCTCTATGTGCCGTCGCCGGTGCCGGGCGAGATGTTCTGGGCCTCGGTCGCCGCCTTGGGCGTCGCGGTCGCCGCGGTGGTCATGCTCCGCCGCTGGGCGCAACGGCGCCAGGACCTGACCGGCGAGCGCTTCCCCGTCTTCGTCGTCTCGCTGGGCGTCGTCCTGGCGCTTCCCGGCGCCGTCTTCCTGGCCACCGGTACGCCGCTCGGCTGGGACGTGCCGGCCTTCGAGACCTTCAACTTCGCGGGCGGCGTGCGCCTGCCGCCGGCCTTCGTCATCCTCTTGATCGCGCTCACCATCTATCACTCGGCGCACAAGGCCGAGGCGGTGCGCGCCGGCATCCAGTCGGTGCCCAAGGGCCAGTTCGAGGCCGCCCACGCGCTCGGCCTGCGCGGCGGCCAGACGATGCGCCTGGTGCTGATGCCCCAGGCGATGCGCGCCATCGTGCCGCCGTTGATCTCGGGCTGGCTGGGCGTCACGCGCAACGCCTCGCTGGGCATCGCCATCGGCTATCCCGAGCTGGTCGGGCTGTTCATGCAGACCTCGCTCAACCAGGCCGGTCACGCGATCGAGATCGTCGCCATGACGATGGGCTTTTACATGCTGCTGAGCTTCCTGATTGCGCTGCTGTTGAACGCCTACGACCGCCGCATGCGCCTCATCGAGGGATCCCTGTAGGGGCGGGTTTCAAACCCGCCTCTACGACAGATGCCTTTGTGCCTCTGTGGTGATCTACAGGTCGTCGACGACCTGGCGAAGGGTCAGGGCGAACTTGTCGACGATCTCGTCGAGCTCGGCGCGGCTCGCGACATAGGGCGGCGAGAGGATCACCTGGTCGCCGCGCACGCCGTCGACGTTGCCGCCGGTCGGATAGCAGATCAGGCCGTTCTCCAGGCCCCGGTCGCGGACCCGTGCGAACATCTGCAGCGCCGGATCGAACGGCTCCTTGGTGGCGCGGTCGGCGACCAGTTCGATGCCGACGAAGAAGCCGCGGCCGCGGATGTCGCCGACGCAGTCCATGTCGCCGATCGCCTCGCCCAAGCGCGCGAACAGATAGGGGCTCTCGGCGGCGACCCGTTCGACCAGCCTGTCGCGCTTGATGATCGTCTGCACGGCGAGGCCGGCGGCGCAGCAGGTGGTGTGGCCGGTATAGGTGTGGCCCGAGGCGATGTGGCCATGGGCCGCCATGATAGGCTGGTACATCGAGTCCTGGTAGACTGCGGCGCCGAGCGGCAGGTAGCCGCCCGAGAGGCCCTTGGCGACCGACATGATGTCGGGCACGACGCCGTCGTGCTCCAGCGCGCGCCAGCTACCGCAGCGGCCCGAGCCGCACATCACCTCGTCGGCGATCATCAGGACGCCGTAACGGTCGCAGATCTCGCGGATGCGCCGGGCATAGCCGTCGGGCGCCGGCACCGCGCCGCCGGCGGCGCCGACCACCGGCTCGAAGATGAAGGCCGCGACGGTCTCCGGACCGAGGCGCTCGATCTCGCGTTCCAGCTCGCCCGCGCAATAGGCCGCGACGTTCTCGGGCGGAACGTTGGGCGGCGGCCGGTAGGCGTTGACCGGCGACAGCCGGCTGCCCTCGATCAGCGCGCCCTCGTAGGGGTCGCGGCGCGCCTTGAAGCCCGAGACCGAGAGTGCGCCCAGCGTGTTGCCGTGCCACGAGCGCTCGCGCGAGATGATCCGCCGGCGCGACATCTCGCCGGCGGCCGCGTGGTACTGCAGCGCAACCTTGAGGCAGGACTCGACTGCTTCCGAGCCGCCGGTGCAGAACTGCATGCGGGTCAGCCCGCCGCCGCAGAATTCGGCGATGATCGCCTGCAGCCCGTCGAGCGCGTCCGAGGCGAAGGTATAGCGGTAGCCGTGGGCGATACGGTCGATCTGCGCCACAATCGCCTCGTTGACCTCGGCGTTGCCGTGGCCCAGACAGAACACCGCGGGCCCACCCGAGCCGTCGATGTACTGCTTGCCGCTCGAATCGTAAACATAGACGCCGCGCCCGTAATCGACTGTCGGCAAATCGACGGTCGGCATGGCTGGGGCGTACTCGGCGGCGGGCTCGGTCACGGTCATTTCGGCGCTCCCGGTATTCTTCGTCGGCCGAGCCTACGCCAGCCGTCGGGGCGCGCCAAGGACGCGTTTCGGCTACACTGGAGCCATCATGGCGTCGCGCGAGTACCAGACCTACTACGCGATCATTCGCATCATCCCGCCCGGCCGGGTGATGACCTATGGCGACGTCGCGGCGCACGCCGGCCGGCCACGTCAGGCGCGGCGCGTCGGTTACGCGCTCCACGCGCTCAACGACCCGAATGTGCCGTGGTGGCGCGTGGTCAACGCCAAGGGCGGCATCAGCGTGCGCGCGCCCGACGGCGAGGCCGATGATCGCCAGCGCGAGCTGCTGCGGCTGGAGGGTGTCGAATTCGACCTCGAAGGGCGCATCGATCTCGCGCGGTACCGTTTCCATCCCGACGCCGAGAGCGTCGACGCACTGGCGCGCGAATTCGAGGGAAAGTAGAATTGGCACGGGGTTCAGGGAGATAAGGGCATGACGGCAGCGACAACCCGGCGGCGCAGTGGCGGCCGCGCCGCCCGGCGCGAGCTGCGCGCGCAAGGCTCCAGCGGCGAGGTCGTCGGACCCGGGCTCAAGGGCGGCAGTTTCAAGCCGCTCGGCGCGCGCGACATCGAGCGTATCCACCAGACCGCGCTCGACGTGCTCGAGAACGTCGGCGTCGGCGACCCGCTGCCCGAAATGCTCGATACGGCATTGCCGCGGGGCTGTTGGCTAAGCGACGAAGGGCGCTTGTGTTTTCCGCGCGCGTTGGTCGAGGACATCATCGCGAACGCCTGCCACCGCTTCACGATCCATGCGCGCAATCCGGCCTTCGACGTGACGCTCGGCGGCAGCAACGTCAATTTCGCGACCGCCGGCCAGGCGGTGACGATCTACCAGCCCGAGACCAAGTCGTACCGACCGTCGACGCTGGTCGACCTCTACGACCTGGCGCGCCTGACCGACCGGCTCGACAACCTGCACCGCTTCTGCCAGATGGTCGTCGCCACCGACATCGCCGACGAGCATGTCCATAACATCTCGGTCGGCTACGCTCTCTTGGCGGCGACGCGGAAGTCGTTCTCGGTCGCCGTCGGCAGCCGGCCCGAGGACATCGCCGAGCTGGTCGCGCTGTTCGACATCGCGCTCGGCCGCGAGGGCGCATTCCTCGAGAAGCCGTTCTGCACCATCGGCTGCTGCCCGATCCTGTCGCCGCTGCGCTTCGGCGAGGACGGCAGCCGCGTCGCGCTCGAATGCGCCCGCCTCGGCATCCCCGGCGACTATGCGATCGCGCCACAGGCCGGCGCGACGGCGCCGGCGGCGCTGGCCGGCACGCTGGTGCAGATCCCCGCCGAGACGCTCGCGACGATCGTCGTGACCAATCTCGCCAAGCCCGGCCATCCGACGGTCTATGCCGCCTGGCCGCTGGTCTCGGACCTGCGTACCGGCGCGTTCTCGGGCGGCTCGGGCGAGGAAGCGCTGCTCAGCGCGGCGGCGGTCCAGATCGGCAACTTCTACGACCTGCCGACCAGCGTTGGCGCCGGCATGAGCGATTCCAAACTGCCCGACAACCAGGCCGGCTTCGAGAAGGGCCTGACCACCGCGCTGGCCGGTCTCGCGGGCGCCAACTACGTCGGCGAGGCGGCCGGCATGCAGGCCAGCCTGATGGGCTGCTCGTTCGAGGCGCTGGTCATCGACAACGAGATGCTCGGGGCCGTGCAGCGCACCATCCGCGGCATCGAAGTGACCGACGAGACACTGTCCTACGAGGTCATCCGCGACGGCGCGCTGGGCGCCGGCCACTACCTCGGCAGCGAACAAACGCTCTTATTGATGGAGACCGAGTACCTCTACCCCGAAATCTCCGACCGCAACACGCCGGACGTCTGGCAGGAGGGCGGCTCGCTCGATATCGGCGAACGGGCGCGCGAACGGGCGCGCGAAATCCTCGACGAGCACTATCCCGAGTATATTACGCCCGAAGCAGACGCGAAGATCCGCGAACGCTTCCCGATCGCGCTCGAGCCCGCAGACATGCGCGCCGGCCGCGGATAGGCCATGGCGATTGGGTAAAAAGACCGGGAGGCGCAAGGCCCGTCACGGGTGGTGGATGGGCAAAAAACGGGGGGCCGCAAGGCCCCCCGAGGTGCGTGTCGTGATTTGTGTCGTTGGTTGGCTCAGGCGTCGATCCACAGCTCGTTGACGAACATGTAGGTCGTCGGGTGCTGGGCGAAGCCCTTGACGCGCTTGTCCCAGCCCGAGAACGAACCGCGCCACAGCGGCTGCACGATCGGGCCGTCTTCCTGCATCAGCGTCTCGATCTCGCAGACCACCTCGCGCCGCGCATCGGCGTCGAGAATGCCCGAGGCCTTGACCAACAGCTCGTCGAACTTCGGGTTGGCATAGGCCGCCTCGTTCCACGGCACGCCCGAGCGATAGGCGAGACCAAGAACCATGACGCCGAGCGGACGGTGGGTCCACGACGTGAAGCCGAACGGCACCTTGTCCCAGACCTCCCAGTACTGCGCCGACGGCATCGGGTTGATGGTCACCCGGATGCCCGCCTCGGCCCACTGCTGCTTCATCACCTGGACCGCGTCGAGCTCCCACTTGGGCGACGTCTTGCCGGCGATCTCGACGTCGATGCCGCCCGCGTGACCGGCCTCGGCCAAGAGCGCCTTGGCCGCCGCCGGGTCGCGCGTCATCTCAGGCAGCTTGCAGTATTCCGGATGGATCGGGCAGACGTGGTGATGCTCGGCCGGCGTCCCGACATCGCCGTAGACGATGTCGCTGACCGCCTTGGTGTCGACCGCAAGACGCATCGCCTTGCGCACCCTGGGATCGTCCCACGGCGCGTTGCCGAGACGCATCCGCGCGACGCCGGTCTGCGCCGTCGGCACCGTGTAGATCTCGACATGCGACATCGACTGCATCGCCGTCAGCGTCGTGATGTCGCCCTGGTTCATGCCGTGGATCTGCTTCGACGCCAAGGCGCCCAAGACCGCCGACGGCTCGTCGCCCAGATCGAGATAGGTCACCCGGTCGACATAGGGACCGGTGCCCCAATAGTCGCTGCGCGCCTCGACAACCGCCTTCTGCTTGAAGCCGAACTCGACCAGATCGAACGGCCCGGTGCCGTTGCCGCCGACGCCGAACTTGCCGCCCTCCTCGGGATCGATCATCGGGAAGGGATAGTGGAACAGATGTTCCGGAACCGCCAACTCGGCGACCTTCGCGTTGAGCCGAACGGTGTGCGAATCGATCTTCTCGACGGCGTTGGCGTCCCACTTCGCCGAACCGTCGTCGTTCATCATGTAGCCCTTCATCAGGCCCAACACCGACGAACCCGTGTCCGGGTCCAAGACGTGGTTGATGTTCCACACCACGTCGTCGGCATCGAACTCGCGCCCGTTGTGCCACTTGATGCCCTTGCGCACGTTCAGCGTCCAGGTCCGCAAGTCGTCCGACGCCGACCAACTCTCCAACAGATAGGGCCGCGTCACGTTGTCGGTCCCGGTCTTGGTCAGATACTCCAGCACGTCGCGCGCGATGTCGGCGCCCCAGCTGAAGGTATGCGGATCCTTGACGTCGATGACGCCCGTCGCGATGCGCAGATGACCGCCCATCTTGGGCGTCTGGGCCGCCGCGCGCGGCGCGAAACTCTCGCCCGTCACCCGGCCCATGAAGGCATAGGCCGCCGCGGCCGACATGCCCAACAGCGTCGACGTGCGCAAAAACTCCCGCCGGTCGACCTTGCCCTCCGCGAAGTTCCGCTTCAGCGTCGGGATATATCCATGTTCCCTGACTTCTTTCATGACGTCATATCTCCCTGTTTTGGTTCGCCGTGCCGACGGCGTCTTTTCCCAGTTTGGCGCTGTCGCATCGAACCGACAGTCTGCGACCATCCTTTTGGGCGGCGCCCGGGTTGTCAATCACGATACCGCAGGCGAGAGGCCGAATGATGTCGTTTTTTGGACATTGGTGTGATTATTCGGGTGGTGGGGCCGCGCCGGGCGCCAGGTGCTGGGCCAGCGCGACGACCTTGCCGGCCTCGATGCCGACGTCGCAGACCACCGTATCGGCGGCGGTGACGACGATGCCACCGCGGATGACGAGATCGAATTTAGCCATCGGCGTTCTCCCGTGCCTGCCGCGCCGCCGACGCGAAGGCGCCTCAATTTCGCCGCAACGCGGGACGACTATTCTCCATCTCGCCGCCACGAGGCGAGCAAATTCGGCGGCCGAGCGCAGCTGTCCATGGTGAGACATCCCCGCTAAGCTCGGACGTGGGTTTGTCGGCGACAACCAGGGTGAGGGGTCATGCAATCCAGATTTGCGAAGGTCTCGGCCGGCGTCGCCGGTGTGGCGATGGGCCTTGTCATGGCGCTCGCCGACGCGGCGGCGGCTGAGCTCACGCTCAAGCGCGTGCTGCTGTCGACCGGCGGTGTCGGATACTTCGAGCACGAGGCCGTCATCGACGGCAACGCGACACTCGAACTCGAGGTGCGCCTCGACCAGGTCGACGACGTCCTCAAAAGCATCGTCGTCTTCGACGACAAGGGCGGCGTCGGCGCGATCAGCCTGCCGGGGCGCGAGCCGCTCGCGCAGGTCTTCCGCGACCTGCCCTTCGGGCCCGAGGCGTTGGTCTCGCGCGCGGCGCTCTTGAACGCCCTGCGCGGCGCGCGCGTGCGTATCGCCGGCGACCGCCTGATCGAGGGCCGCCTGCTCGCGGTCGAGCCCGAGGTGGCGCGGCTGCCCGGCGACGGCGGCACAATCACGCGCCATCGGGTCAGCCTGATGGCCGTCTCGGGGCTGCGTCAGTTCATCCTCGAGGACGCCGAGACGCTCGAGTTCATCGATCCGGCGCTCGGCGCCCAGGTCGACCAGGCGCTCGCCGCGATCACCGCCCATCGCGCCCAAGACAAGCGCCGGCTCAGCGTCGAGATGCTCGGCGAGGGGCGGCGCACGGTGCGCGTCGCCTATGTCGTCGCGACGCCGTTGTGGAAGGCGACCTACCGTCTGATCCTGCCGCCCGAGGGCGGCGAGCCGAGCGCGCTCATGCAGGGCTGGGCGGTGATCGAGAACATGAGCGGGACGGCATGGGACGGCGTCGAGCTGACGCTCGCCTCGGGCAACCCGGTGACCTTCCGCCAAGCGCTCTACACCGCCTATTACGTGCACCGCCCCGAAGTGCCGGTCGAGGTGCTCGGCCGCGTGCTGCCGCCGCCCGACACGGGTGTCATCGGCGGTTTGATGGGTGGCGAGCAGGCGGCGGGGCTCCAGAAGAAGGAACGCGAGGCGCGGGCAGCGATGGACGCGCTGTCGATGATGGCCGCCGAGCCGTCGGCCGGCATGGCCTTCGCGGAGATGGCCGTGGCCGGCGCCGCGGCGCCGGCGCCGGCGCCGATGTCGCTGGCGCTCAACAACGCCGCCGAGAGCGAGGAGACCGCGACCCAGGTTGTGTTCCGCGTGCCGCAGCCGGTCAGCGTCGCCTCGGGCCATTCGTTGGTCGTCGCGATGGTCAACGAGGAGGTGCCGGCGCAGCGCTTCGCCCATTTCCTACCGCGCACCCACGCGAGCCATCCGCTCGCCTCGGTACGGCTTGACAACGACACCGAGAGCGGCCTGCCGCCCGGCGTGTTGACGCTGTATGAACGCAGCGCCAAGACCGGCGTGGTGGCCTATGTCGGCGACGCCAGGCTGGCGACCCTGCCGGCCGGCGAGGACCGTCTGGTCGGCTTCGCGCTCGATCAGAAGACGCGCATCGAGCAAGACGTCAAGACCAAGCGCTCGATCTTCGGCGGCTCGATCAGCCGCGGCGTCTTCGCGCTGACGCGGATCGAGCGGCAGACGACGATCTATCGGCTCAAGGCGCCGGCGCGCGAGGCGCGTGCGGTGCTGATCGACCATCCGCGGCACGCCGATTGGAAGCTGATCGAGCCGGCCGAAGACGACATCGATCTGATCGATGGCGGCTACCGTTTCGAGGTCGCCATCGAGGCCGGCGCCGAAGCGACCTTCGAGGTCACGGTCGAACGCCCGGTGACGCAGTCGTTGGGCATCACCTCTCTGACGCTCGCGCAGATCGTCCGCTACGCCAGCACCGGCGCGCTCGATGCGAAGCTCCGCGAGGCGTTCGAGCGGCTCGCCGAGCTCAAGCGCGAGGTCGTGCGCCACGAGCAGCGCATGGCCGAACTCGAGCGCGAGCGCCTGGTCATTCATCAGGAGCAAAAGCGCATCCGCGACAACCTCGGCCGCATCCCGACCGGCAGCGATCTGCACCGGCGTTATCTGCGCAAGCTCGACGCCCAGGAGGACAAGCTCGAGACCATCCTGGAGGGCTTCGACCAGGCGCAACGCCGCCAGATCGAGGCCAGCCAGAAGCTCGACGACTACATCAAGACACTCAAGATTTGAGCGCAAGTACAAAGGGCCGGCGCGGCGAATTTTCGCCGGCCGGCCCCGTGCGTTATTTATCAGTCACCGCACGATCCGATTGGATCGTGCCAGCCCGCGCCGGTCTTATTGGGACAAGAGGGGGGCCGCCGACCGTTCGGCGGAAGCATGCGCGACGATTGAGCGCAGGTCACCGCAGGTGACCGCGCTAAAAGATGACTGTACAAATACTAACCTCTATCGACGTCGACCGCGACGAAGCTTGGCGCATCGCCGCGCTTGAACAGGATCAGCACCTTCTTGCACTCGTCGGTGCAGACCTTCTCGAGGATGGCGGCCGCTTGGCCCGGCGAATTCACCGGCTCGAGGCCGATTTCGAGGATGATGTCGCCGGGCCGGATGCCTTCCGCCGCGGCGCTGCTGTTCGGGTCGATCATCGTGACCAGGACGCCCTCGTTTTCGTCGCCGAGGTCGTAGCGCTCGCGCAGCTCATCGGTGATCGCGACGAGCGTCATGCCGAGCGTTTCGACTTCGGGCGCCTCGGGCTCGGGGCTCTCGGTGGTCAGCGACGCGAACACCGGCTGGGTCTCGTCGAGCTCGGCGATCTTGACCGCGATGGTTATCTCCTCGCCCTTGCGCAGGACGACGACGTCGACGAACTCGTCGATTCTGGTCGCCGCGACGATGCGCGGCAGGTCGCGCATCTCGGGGATGTCCTGGCTGTTGAACTCGAGGATGACGTCGCCGGTCTTGATGCCGGCGGCGGCGGCCGGACTGTCCGGCGTGACGTCGGCGACCAGGGCGCCGCGCGGCTCATCGAGACCCAGGCTCTCGGCGATGTCCTCGTTGACCGACTGGATGCGCACGCCGAGCCAGCCGCGCCGCGTGCGGCCGTATTCCTGCAGTTGCGCGATCACCGGATGAGCCAGCGAAGAGGGCACCGCGAAGCCGATGCCGACGCTGCCGCCCGACGGCGAGAAGATCGCCGTGTTGATGCCGATGACGTCGCCGTCCATGTTGAACAGCGGGCCACCCGAGTTGCCCCGGTTGATCGAGGCGTCGGTCTGCAGGAAGTCGTCGTAGGGACCGGCGTTGATGTCGCGGCCGCGCGCCGAAAGGATGCCGGCCGTCACGGTGTTGCCCAGGCCGAACGGGTTGCCGATGGCGACCACCCAGTCACCGACGCGGACGTTGTCGGAATCGCCGAATGTCACCGCCGTCAGTGGCGCGTCGGGCTCGAACTTCAAGAGCGCCAGATCGGTCTTCTTGTCGCGCCCGATGACCTCGGCCGGATAGCGGCGCTCGTCATGCAACACGACGGTGATCTCGTCGGCCTCGGCGATGACATGGTTGTTGGTTACCACCAGGCCCGAGACGTCGATGATGAAGCCAGAGCCCAGCGAGGTAATCTGCCTGGGGCGGTTTTCGTTGCCGCGCTGCTGCTGCTCGAAGAACTCGCGGAACAGGTCTTCGAAGGGCGAACCGGGCGGCACCTGCGGCAGGACGTCGGACATGTTCGGCGTTTTAACGCTCTGCGCCGTCGAGATGTTGACGACCGCCGGAGTCAAGCGCTCGGCGAGGTCGGCGAAACTGTCGGGTGCACCGCGCGCAAAGGCGCCGCAGGACATCAGGAATATCGTCAGCATCGTCAGCACGCCGAACAGGCGGGCAATATAGATGTCGCGGTGCGGCGCGGCGACCGCTCGTGGCGCCGCAGCGTTGTTGGGGAATATCTTCACGAAACGATCTCCATTTTGGCTCACGTCGCTACTCCTGAATGACAGAATATCACATACTCGGTTGCATCGGCATAAAGAGGAGCGTCGCCGGGCGGGAGGGGGTCGCCCGCCCGGCGACATGCACGCCGGTGGGCTGGTGGTGGCGTGCATCTGGGTATCGAAACTAGTGGCGTCAAGCTGAACGGAGGCTGAGCGTGTCGTTCATTTGCGGTTCATCTGGTTGTTGATAGCGTGCGCGCCATGAATTTTCGGCCGATCATTCTATTGCTGGTGGCCTGGGCCGTGATCGCGCCGGCGGGCGCTGGCTGGGCCGGCGAGCAGGACGAGGCGCGCCGCGCCTACCAAGCCGGCGAGGTCGTCTCGCTTGGGCAGATCCTCAATCGGGTCACCGGCGCCTACGAATGCCGCGTGCTGGCCGTCGAGCTGAATAAGGCGCGGTCCTCGGGATCCCGCAAGCGCTGGGTCTATTCGGTCAAGGCGATGACCCGCAAGGGCCACATCCTGATGTTCAAGCTCGACGGCATGACCATGAACTTCCTCTCGATCGCGGGTCGCGGCGCCGACGCCGCGCGCCGGAAACCCTGATGCGGTTGCTCATCGTCGAGGACGAGCAGGATCTCGCGCGCCAGATGTCGGAGGCGCTGCGCGCCGCCGACTATGCGGTCGACGTGGCCCAGGACGGCGAGGAGGCACAGTACCTCGGCGAGGTCGAGCCGTACGATGCCGTCATTCTCGATCTCGGGCTACCGGTCGTCGACGGGCTCACCGTGCTCAGGCGCTGGCGCCAGGCCGGCCGGACCATGCCGGTGCTGATCCTGACCGCGCGCGATACCTGGAGCGAGAAGGTCGAGGGCTTCGACGCCGGCGCCGACGATTATGTCGCCAAGCCGTTCAGCATGGAGGAGCTGCTCGCCCGCATCCGTGCCTTGATCCGGCGCGCCGCCGGTCATGCGAGCGCTGAACTCGAGTGCGGCCCGGTACGCATGGACACGCGCAACCGGCGGGTCAGCGTCGACGGCGCGCCGGTCGCGCTGACGGCGCATGAAACGAAGCTGATCGCCTATTTCATGCACCACCAGAACAGGGTGATATCGCGCACCGAGCTGGTCGAGCACATCTACGATCAGGATTTCGACCGCGATTCCAACAGCATCGAGGTCTTCGTCGGCCGCTTGCGAAAGAAGCTCGGCGTCGACGTCATCACGACGCTGCGCGGCCAGGGCTACATGATGGCGCCGCCCGACGGCGGCGCCGAGGAACAATGACCGGCAACTCGCTCGGCTTCCGGCTCGCCGCCGGCGCCGTGTTGTGGATCACGGCGGCGCTGGTGGTCGCCGGTTTCGTGCTTTCGGGCCTGTTCCGCGATCACGTCGAGCAGAGCTTCGAGCGCGAGCTGGCCGTCCAGCTCGACCGCCTCGCCGCGGTCAGCCGGGTCGGGCCAAAGGGCATGCTCGAGCTCAAGCGGGTCATCGTCGATCCGCGATTCTTCGACGCCTACTCGGGCTGGTACTGGCAGATCGCCGGACCCGATGGGCCGATCTTCCGCTCGCGATCGCTATGGGATCAGGCGCTCGCCATCGACCGCGGGACACTGCCGGCCGACACGATCGAACGCTACGCCATCACCGGACCGAACGATCAGACCTTGTGGGGCCTGCGGCGCAACATCACGCTGCCCCGTTCGCAGACGGTGTATCAGATCACCGTCGCCGCCGACGTCGCCGAGACGCGCGCGGCGATCGAGGGCTTCAACACGACGCTCGCGCTCTCGCTCGTCGTTCTCGGCGTCGGCCTGTTCGCCGCCGTCGTCATACAGGTGCACTACGGCCTGTCGCCGATGCGCCGCCTGCGCCGCGCGCTGGCCGACGTGCGCGCCGGCTCGACCGCGCGCCTGGTCGGCCGTTTCCCCGACGAGGTAACGCCGCTCGCCGACGAGCTCAACGCGCTGCTCGACCACAACGCCGCCGTCGTCGAGCGCGCGCGCACCCACATCGGCAACCTCGCCCACGCGCTCAAGACACCGCTGTCGGTCATTGCCAACGCGGCGGCCGAGGGCGACGGCGCCCTGGCCGACACCGTGCGCCTGCAGGTCACCAGGATGGGCGGCTTGGTCGATCATCACCTGGCGCGCGCGCGCACCGTCGCCGCCGCCAGCGTGATCGGCGCGCGCACCGACGCCCGGGCGGTCGGCGAGGAACTGCGCCGCACGCTGGCGCGCCTCTACCCCGACCGCGAGATCGTCATCGTCGACGGCGATGCGGCCGATGCCGTGTTCCTTGGCGAGCACCAGGACCTGCAGGAGATGGTCGGCAATCTCATGGACAACGCCTGTAAATGGTCGCGCGAGACGGTGCGCGTGAGCTTGGCGCGGCGCGGCCAACGTCTCGCGATCAGCGTCGAGGACGACGGCCCGGGTCTCGCGCCCGACGCCCGCGCCCGCGTCTTCGACCGCGGCAGCCGGTTCGACGAGGCGGTGCCCGGCGACGGTCTCGGGCTTGGCATCGTGCGCGACGTGGCGGAACTTTACGGCGGATCGGTCAGCCTGACGGACTCGGCGCTCGGCGGCCTCAGCGCCACGCTCGACCTGCCGGCGGCATAGAACACCGACCCGCCAGCGGCGGTTTGTGTCTCGGGTTGAATTTCAGTCGAAACAGTGCCCGAAACGTCGGCCTTTTTTTGGATCATGTCCGCGTTGCGCGCGACAGCAGACCTTGGCGCGCGGTCATCGGCACAGCCGCTTTCGACCCGGATCAGACGGGTGCGAGTCTCGCATGGCAGTGATGTCTGCGGCTTGGTTCGTTGAGTTCAGGCAGCGATTGCCATGGCTGCTGCACGTGGACTGATGTTGTCGTTGGCCGGTGTGTCGGTTGCGCTGATCAGGGCCTTCCATGCCCGCTCGAAGCGGCCGGATTTGATCAGGGCGCGGAAGGTCAGAACAGCCTGTCCGCCGACGATCCGCCAGCGCATGCCGGAGCGCTTCATGCGCTGTGTCACCAGGGTCTTGTTGGCAGCTTCGACCACGCCTGAGCCGATGGCGATGCCCTCTTCCTTCAGGGCGTGGTAGCGCATGCGATGGCGATGCTTGCGGAAGAAGGCGAGTTCCCGCTCGGTCTCGGCCCGGTCCGGCGCAGCGGCGGCATCGCGAAGGTGGCGCAGCGCCCGGATCACCTTGGCGACGCCACGGGGATCGTGACGGAGGATCTCGCGGTACTTCTCGAACCAGCCGGGCGCCACGGCATGGTCGGACGCGGTTTGCAGATGTTCGCAAGCATGCCAGAAGTCGATCACCTCGGTTTCGGGCGACAGGGTCTCCAGGAAGGTCCAGTTGTCGGCGGCGCCATCGGCGATAGCGACGATCCCGATCTCGGGGCGTGCTCGCCTGATGTGTGCGACTTCGCTTGCAAGCTGCGCCTTCAGCGTGAGCTTGCCGCTCTCCGGCATGCGGCCGAGATAGAGGGTCTTCAGGCGCTTGCCCTCGGCGTCGTGGAAGGAGACCGTGCCGCAGGCAGCCTCGCGCCAGGAGGCCTTGGCGCGACCGTCCTCGCCGGGTCTCAGCGGCACCATGACGCCGTCGAGGGAGACCGAGGCGGTGGTCGCGTCCTGCGGTATGCCCTCGGCCTCACGGATGCTGCCCAGCGTCTCCGGGCCGAGGCTCTCCCAGCATTCGTGCATGCTCAGGGTCAGGCGCTGCAGGGTGCTCACCGACGGCGTCATGGCGCCGGTCTTCGCAAAGAACGCCGCCGCTTCCCGGGCCGTGCAGTGACCCATCATCAGCAGACCGAGCTCGGCCGCCGGCCGCGTCAGGTAATCGTCGACGAGGCCCAGGCTCTCGTCGACCGGCACCGGCGATGCCCCGCTCGCGCCGCTGCGGTAACGCGCTCGCCGGTAGGTCACCGGACCGAGCGAGGTCATGATCGTCTTCGGCGTCACCGCGACCCGGAACCAGCTCTGCCCGTCCCGCTCGATCCGGGAAGCGCCATCGTCCCGGTTCTCGATGACGGCGCCCATGACATCGCGAGCGAACTCGTTCGTGGCCTCACGCACCCGCAACTCGACCTCCTCGGGCGCCTCGGGGCGCGGCTCGGAACGAAGCTCCTCGCGACACAGTGCGAGCACCCGGGCGGCCGCCTCGACGACCCGAGGAGGCAGGCCGGAAAGATCGATGGACGAAGGCGCCGGAGGCGGGGATACTGCCATGGGAATGCTCCCGATGTTGGGTTTCGAGACACGGCATCGTACCGCTTCTGGCGGTGCGGAGCGTTCCCACCTTCCCCTGCTCGACCCTGCCGTCGTAACAAAATCCTGCCTTGGAGCGGCCCATTGTCACGAATAGCCGATTTCGGCCGTTCGTCTCGACACAAAAAACGCACTAAATCAATGACTTAGATTTTCCATACCAGACCCACACCCGATCAGACTTTCCCGATACACGGGGTGCTCCCAATTCATCCGCCGTCCCCAGCCGCCGAATACGCTTCCCCAATACGGCCCACTTCATCGCACAGCAGAGCGTGGAATGACTGGGCCAGCTTGGAAAGCGGCCGGTGCACCGGCGTCATGATCGAGGCGACCAAATGGATTGTCGGGCGGAACGGCCGGAAGACGATGCGCGGCGCGCCGCGGCTGAACAGTTTATAGCTTTCGGCGCTCATCGGATCGACCATCGCATAGGCGAGGCCGCGTTCTATGTAGGTGAACATTGGGATGAAATACACGGTTTCGAAACGCACGTTCAGCCGCGCGCCCATTTCGGCGAAGGCAGCTTCCGTATGGGCGAAGGTGGGGTGGTCGGCGTGAAGGGTCGCCATGGGTTTGCCGTCCAGGTCGGCGGCCGTGACGCAATCCTTACCGGCCAACGGATCCCCCGCCGGCATGGCGCAGAGACACTCGAAGTCTACGACCTCATGGTCGACCAGCGGCGAGCGGTTTGCGCCAACGAAGCCCAAGTCCGCCAAACCCATGTCGTATTGCTGCACCGAGATCAACTGCTGAACCCGGATGGAACTGCGGGTGATCAGCGATACCTGCACCTGCTCGCGGCCCGCGACGAAGCGACCGATGAGGTCGGGCAACATGAACACCGAGGGGCCGGCCATGGAAGCGATTCGGATGGTGCCGCGATCGAGATCGCGGACGCTCTTGATGGTCTGCTCCGCGACATCCAGGCGGCCGATGATCTCGCCTGCCTCCTCGAACAGGTAATGGGCTTCGGGCACCGGATGCAGGCGGCCGCCGCGGCGCGCGAACAGCTTGAACCCGATATCGTCCTCGAGACCTGCGATTAGCGAGCTGATGGCCGGCTGAGTACGGTAAAGGTTCCGCGCCGCTTCCGAAACAGAGCCGGTCAGCATGACTTCCCGGAAAGCATTCAACTGTTTGAAATTCAATGCAATCTCCAGATTTCTCGACCATTTGGAAAGACATAGTATCAATTAAATCTATTGATATAGCAATTTTAATAATTTGTTTTTATGAAATGCGTCTCCCTAACATACCTCGGTGTATTTTGCGATTCGGTCCACGCGCGCGGGAGACGGTGCGGGGATCGTATGGGGATACGCCATCAAATCATCGAACTAAGGGAGTGACTTCCATGAAATTCCATTCGAAACTCGTCGTTGCGACCCTCGCCGGCGTGCTCATGGCCGGCGCCGCGGCGCAAGCTCAAGAAATGACATTCTTCCGTATCGGAACCGGCGGTGCCGGCGGTACCTACTTTCCGATCGGCGGATTGATCGCCAACGCCATTTCCAACCCGCCGGGTTCGGGGAAGACCTGCGAGCAGGGCGGTAGCTGCGGCGTGCCGGGCCTGATCGCCATCGCCCAATCGACCAATGCGTCGGCCCACAACGTCACCGCGATCAATTCCGGCCAGATGGAAGCCGGCCTCACCGGTGCGGCAACGCTCTATTTCGCCTATCACGGTACGGGCAAGTTCGAGGGCAAGGCGAAGCCAAACATTCGCATTATCGCCAAGCTGTATCCCGAAGACATGCACTTGGTGATGAAGAAGGGCATGAAAATAAACTCGCTAGCGGATTTGAAAGGCAAGCGAGTCGGCATTGCCCAGGCCGGTTCCGGCACCCAGATCGCCGTCGAGATGATTCTCGGGCAACATGGCGTCAACCGTGACAACATCGACGAGGCCGAGCTCAACAACTCGCAAAGCGCCGAACGGATCGCCGATGGGCATCTGGACGCCTACTTGTATGTCGCCGGCACACCGGTCGCCGCAATGATCCAGCTCGACAACACGAAAGGCATGGAGATTTACTCTTTCTCAGATGCCGAAGTGAAGGCGGTGAACGAAATCCTGCCCTATTACGGCCAATCGACGATTCTGGCCGGCACCTATGCGGGCATCGATTACGACGTCAATACGGTCGCCGTGAACGGCATCCTGGTGACCAGTATCGATCAAGACGAAGACTTGATCTACGCCATCACCAAGGCGTTGTGGAACGACACGACCCGCAAGCTGCTCGATACAGGCCACGCCAAGGGCAAGGTCATTCGCGTGGAAACAGCGCTTGACGGCGTCGCTGCTTTGGACGTTCCGCTCCACCCCGGTGCGGAACGGTACTACAAAGAAATTGGCATGCTGAACTAGTTGTATCGCTCCCGAAGACTCGGCTGTCCGACTGGCGGGGCAGAGACAGTGTTCCGTCAAACCCCGCCAGTCGGTTGCCTCTCGACTCGGGAGATTGTCGTTTTCGCGTCGCGGAAGCGTAAATCCATCACTCGTGGCGGCATCAGGTGACCGTCGGGTAGGGGACCAAGGGGGAATTGCAATGGTCGAGCAACCGACCGGCACACTCGACATCGAAGCGACCGAGGCGCTTGAGAAACAATACGACTCGTCCCTCGTCACCCGCGACAATGGCCCGGCGTTGGCGCGGGTGCTCTATTACGTCGCCATCGCCTTCGCCTTCTATCATATATATACCGCGGGCTTCGGGACGCCGGTCGACCACCAGCACATGGGAATCCACCTCGCCGGCCTGTTCATCATGATCTTTCTCGGATTTCCGCTGATGCGCACCCAGAGCGCGCTCGAATTCCAGGAAAACACGTGGTGGCGCTGGGGCAATGTTCCGGTTTACGACTGGGTGTGCGCCGCCGTCGGCGTCGCGGCGGCGCTTTTCCTGGCGCTGTCGTGGACGGGACTGACCGCCTTCGGCCTGGATGTATCCGAGCAGGCATTGCGCCAGGGCGATCCCCATTGGCTCGACCTCATCTTCGGCACGGCGCTCATCGTGCTGGTGCTCGAGATCACGCGCCGGGCGCTGGGTTTCGTGCTGCCGATGATCATCATTGCGTTTATTCTTTACGCATTGCTCGGTCCGTATATGCCGCTTCAGATTCTGAAGCATCCAGGCGTCGACTGGCGGCAGTTCATCAACAACATGTACTTCCCGGCGGAAGGTATCTTCGGGGTGACGCTGTGGGTCGTCTCCACGGTCGTCTTCCATTTCGTGTTGTTCGGCATCGTTGCCCAGCGCATGGGATTGGGCCGGTTCTTCATCGACAACGCCATGGTCGTGGCCGGAAAGTACACCGGCGGCCCGGCCAAGGTGAGCGTGGTGTCGTCGGCGTTCTTCGGCACCATCTCCGGTTCGTCGATCGCCAACACGGTCTCCACCGGCTCGCTGACGATTCCCAACATGAAGCGCCTCGGCTATCCCGGTCACTTCGCCGCCGGCGTCGAGGCCGCGTCCAGCGCCGGCGGCCAGATTACGCCGCCGATCATGGGCGCCGCCTCGTTTCTGATGGCCGAGTTCCTTGAGGTTCCTTACACGACCATCGTCATCGCGGCGATTGTGCCGGCGTCCATGCACTACATCGGCGTTCTTTCGATCGTCCATTTCACGGCGAAGCGGCTTGGCCTAAAGGGCTATGCCAAGGACCAGCTGCCCAAGTTCCTCCAGATCTGGCGGGAGCGTTGGTATACGGTCATGCCGCTGGCGGCGCTTCTGATCACGCTGTTCACCGGTTATTCGCCGAACATGGCCGCCTTCATGGGGTTGACTTTCTGCATCGTCGTCGGCTTTTCGTCGTTCCAGAAGCCCGCGACGATGATCCTTCCGGCCGCCCTGATGGCCTACATCCTGTGGCGGGTGTCGATCGACGCCTTCTCGCCCGTTATGGGCGGCGTTCTTGGCGGATTGCTAATCCTCAGTCTCATGCACAAGGGCCAACGCCACAGTATGAAAGAGCTGTTCGACAGTTTCCATGTCGGCGTTGGATACGCCCTGGCCGTTGGCGCCGCCTGCGCCGCCGTCGGCATCGTGGTCGGCGTCATCAACACCACGGGCATCGCATTCCGCCTCGGCTTCATGGTCACCACCGGCGCCCGCGACATGGCCGAGATGTTCTACTCGGTAATCGGCTGGATTCCGCTCGACGTATTCTCGCAGGCCTCCATGCAACAGTTCCTGTCGCTGGTCTTTATCGCCATCGCGTGCATCCTGATGGGCGCCGGCCTGCCGACGACGGCGCTCTATATCATGCTGGTTTCCGTCGCCCAACCGGCGCTGGCGCAATTGGGCGTGCCGGTGCTGGCGACGCATATGTTCGTACTTTACTACGGTGTGATATCGGAGATCACGCCGCCGGTCTGCGCCTCGGCCTACGCGGCGGCGGGCATCGCCGGAGCGAATCCGTTCAAAACCGGCTGCACCGCTTTCACGCTCGGCGTCGGAAAGCTGATGGTGCCCATGGTCTTCGTCTACGCGCCGACCATGCTGATCGTGCTTCCGGAACACTTCACCTTGGTGTCCTTTCTCCATGTTTCCCTGACCTGCGCGCTTGGTATTTTCGCCATCGCGACGGCGGTTTCAGGCTACTTCCTGGCGCCGTTGAACGGGATGTGGCGGGCGGTCATGGCTATCTCGGGCCTGCTGATGGTCGCCCCCGGATGGGGAAGCGACCTCACAGCGCTCGTCGTTGCGGCGCCAGTGATCTTCATGCAGGTGACGGCACAACGCCTCGAAGCGACTTCCGGCTCGGCAAGCGTTGATGGCGATTAGCGCGGAAGGATAGCAAGCATGTTCAAGAATATTCTCGTCGCCGTCGATCTGGAAGACGACACACACATCGACGATCTGCTGAGCGTTGCCTCGGGCATCGCCAATGCCCAAGGCGCCAAGCTGCACCTGTTGCATGTCATCGGCGCCGCGCCCGCCGTGGTTTCGCAGTTCCTCCCCGAGAGTTACGAATCGATGGCTTCCGAGAAGATCGAGAAGGACCTCACCGCCTTGGCGGCGAGGGTCGATCTGGCCGAAGGCGCCGCCGCCGTGTCTGTCCGATTCGGCGACGTCTATCAGGAAATCCTGGCCCACGCCGCCAACATCGGCGCCGACCTCATCATCGTCGCATCCCACAAGCCGAATGTCGGTGACTATCTGCTGGGAACCACCGCCGCCCGCGTCGTCCATCATGCCGCCTGCTCGGTGTTTGTCGTCCGGCGAGACGAAGTCACGGACAGATGACCACCTGGACCGCCGCGACCCTGGCCGAGTGGGCCCTCGCGCTTGACACCGACGACCTGCCCGACGCCGTCATCGTCAAGGCTGCGTCGGCGTCGATGTCCGACATAGACGACGGACAGCCGATACGGGTGTGGTGTGACCGGGGGCGCAACCGACCATTGACACAGGGTCCCGACGAATTTGAGAGAGCAGGATGACAAACAGGATGACGATGGCCTTGATGGCGGCGGCGCTCATCCTAGCGATGCAAGGACACCCCCGCGCCCAATCCCCGGACTGCCCCTGTGGCAATCCAGCCGACCTCGTGCCCCTCGCCAAGTGGCCGACTGACGTTGCCGATTGTTCCGCCGACCCGACCCGCACGGCGCTGTATGGTTTCTCGTTCGAGGGGGGGATCGTATCGGTTTCTTCGACGGTATACGGGAGGGACTGCCAGTACGTGGTGGATGCCATCGGCCTCGACATCCAAGAGCGGCCGATGTCTCGGCCCCAGGTCGATGCCTGCTCGGGCTTGATCCTCGGCTACGCCCAGGCGCTGAAGGACGCGGGTCGAGTCGCCGTGGGCGATTTTGGGTGCAATCTCCGGTGACAGCACGAAGTCACGGATGGATGACCCCTTGGACTGCCGCGACCCTGGCCGAGTGGACCCTCGAGTTCGACGCTGGCGACCTGCCCGACGCCGTCATCGCCAAGGCCGAGGACTGCCTGATCGACGCGCTCGCCTGCGCCCTGGCCGGCCGCGACGCCGAGGGCACGGCGCGTATCATGGCGGTCGCCTCGGCGCAGTATCGTGACGGGCCCGCCGACGTCTGGTTCGGTGCCGACCGCTTGCACCCGACCGGGGCGGCCTTCGTCAATTCCGCCGCCGTCTCGATCCTCGACCTGGACGACGGCCATCGCGGCCCGCTCGGCCACCCGGGGGCGGCGGTCATTCCATCGGCCCTGGCCGTGGCGCAGGAAACCAACGCGGACGGGCCGGCGTTGCTGGCAGCCGTCGTCGCCGGCTACGAGGTCAGCACCCGCATCGGCGCATCGGAATGGCGGCCCGCCTATCATACGGGCAACTGGAGCGGCTTCGGCGCGGCGACGGCGGCGGCCCGGCTGCGCGGCCTGAGCGCCGAGCAACTCACCCACGCCCTCGCCATCACCGCCTACCATGGGCCACGCATCGCCGACCTGACGCTGAGCTCGGACATGGGCGCCAACGTCAAGGAATCCATCCCCTGGTCGGTGGTCACCGGCCTCAACGCCGCCGACCTGGCCGCGCAAGGATTTACGGGGTGTCGCGACGCCCTGGATATTAACGAACGGTTTGAACCGGGTCGCGCTACGGCGGACCTGGGCGGCGGCTTCCAGATCATGAACACTTATTTCAAGCGCTACTCGGCCTGCCGTTGGATTCACGGCGCCGTCGAAGCCCTGCTGCAGATCATGGCGGAACATGGTCTGGCGGCCGAACACATCGATAGCATCCACGTCGAAACCTTCCGCCAGGCCGCCGACCTCGACAATCTGGCCGACCCGCCGTCTCCGGAAAGCGCCCAATACAGCCTGCCCTATTGCCTCGGCATCGCCGCGACCAAGGGCGACAACGCCCTGTTGCCCATGGCGGCGGACGATCTTCACAATCCGGCGACGGTGGCGTTCGCCAACAAGGTGACGGTCACGTGCCACGACGCATTGGCCGCCGATTTCCCGCTGACTTTGCCCGCCCGGGTCATCGTCGGCAGCCAATCGGAAATTTTCGAAGCCCGGGTCGACCTGCCCTGGGGCGAGCCGGGCGGGCCGACGCGCCGCGCCGACCTGGTCGCCAAGTTCCAGGCCCTGGCCGCGCAACGGATGTGCGAACACCGGGCCACTGCCATTATCGCCGCCGTGGAAAATCTGAAAAACGGTCCCCTCGATCCTCTGCTTGATGTGCTTTCCGATCCCGCCGGCAATGACATCGTGGCGTTGGAAGCAAGCCGTCATACCATCGGCTGACAACACCATCGTTTTCGACCTCACAATTCGCTGCATTCGGATTCCGGCGCCGTGTTATAGGGCGATTGATTGAGCCTAACAACGCGACTGCGGCGTTGGATCTTGGCTACGCCCGGACTCGACGGCGGCGCCAAGACGATGACCGCTCTCGGACGATTGGCCGACATTTGAGTCCGTCGCTTGCTTTCAAGCCATATCAAATTTCAAACTGAGACACGACCCGTCGGCGGCGGTGCTGGCGCCGGGCGACCGCCATGGTGTATAGCGGCGCGATGACCACGCAAACCACACGGGCGGCGGCGCCATCGTCGATCGCCGTCATCGGCGCCGGCATCGTCGGCATGTGCTGTGCGCGCTGGCTGCAGCGCGACGGCCACCGGGTGACCGTCTTCGATCCGGTCGCGCCCGGCGGATCATGCTCGTTCGGCAACGCGGGGATCATCAGTACGACCTCGGTGCTGCCCTTCGCGCTGCCCGGCACGCTGAGCAAACTGCCGGGCTGGCTGGCCGACCCGCTCGGCCCGCTGACCATTCGTTGGCGCCATCTGCCACGGCTGGCGCCATGGTTCCTGCGTCTCGCCGCCAACACCCGGCGATCCCGCGTCGAGGCCATCGCTGATGCGCTCAAGGCGCTCAACGCGCCGACGCTGGAGGCCTATCGCGAGCTGTTGGGTTCCGCGGATTTTTCCGACCTGGTGCGCCAGGACGGCATCCTCTACGCCTATCGCGACGCGGCCGAGCTCGCCGACGCCGAGGTGGCGTGGCAGATGCGCCGCGCGCGCGGCGTACGATTCGAAAAACTCGGCCCCGATCAGATGCGTCAGATGGAACCCGCGTTGAGCCCCGAGTTCACCCGAGGCGTCTTCCTCGAAAATTCGGCCCATGTCGTCTCCCCGGTGCGCGTCGTCGAGACGCTGGCCGAACGCTTCCTCGCCGACGGTGGCGAGATCGTCGCCCAGCGCATCGACGACGTCGACATCGGCCCGGACGGGCCGCGCGCCGTCCGCTCGGCGGCGGGCGAGCATCCGATCGACGGTCTGGTCGTCGCCGCCGGCGCCTGGTCGCACCGATTGAGCAGACGTCTCGGCAGCCGCGTGCCGCTCGAGGCCGAGCGGGGCTACCACGTGACGATTGCGGACCCGGGCGCGGGACCGCGCCGACCGGTCGGCCTGCCCGGCGCCGGGATCATCGCGACGCCGATGGAGATGGGCTTGCGGGCCGCCGGCACCGACGAGTTCGCGACCGTCGACGCGCCGCCCGACTATCGGCGCGCCAAGGTGATCCTCGGACACGTCAAGAAGATGTTCCCAGCGATCAACTCCGGCGCGGCGACCGAGTGGATGGGCTGCCGCCCGTCGCTGCCCGACTCGCTACCGGTGATCGGCCGCTCGCCGCACTTCGCCAATGTGCATTACGCCTTCGGCCACGGCCATCTGGGGCTGACCGAAGGATCGATCTCGGGCAAGCTGGTTGCCGAGATGATCGCCGGCCGGCCGACCAGCATCGATACCGCGCCGTACCGGATCGACCGCTTCTAGATTTTTCGGGACGATTGGCCCCGGTGGAGGCACCGCCTCCGCCGGGCTGTTCGATTGAAGACGCTTTAACGCGTGCTGCGGTCGTAGCCGAGGTCGCGCAGCGTGCCGCGATCGAGGCCGCTCGCGTTGTTGCCGCGGGAGCCAGCCGAGATCAGCCGCGCCACATCGAAGCTGTTCAGGCCGTCGACGCCGCTCGGGCCGTGCGGGACGGTGCGGTCGATGAAGCGATCGAAATTCGTCATGGCTGGGTACTCCTCATTACCAGGGTTGTTTTCTACCCAAGCATATCGGGGTGACCTTCACATGAATCAAATTCGAAATTTTCAAATATAATATGAATGTACTTCACGATATAGTAAGCCCATGTTCCCGCGTCTCGATATGCGCCACTTGCAGATGTTGGTCGCGATCGCCGATACCGGCAGCGTCACCCGCGCCGCCGCGTTGCTCGGCGTCACCCAGTCGGCGTTGAGCCATCGTTTGCACGAGGCCGAGCGGCGGCTCGATGCGGCGCTCTTCAGCCGGGTGAACAAGCGCCTGCGCATGACCCCGGCGGCCGAGCGACTTTACGGCGTCGCGATGCGCACGTTGGTCGGGCTCGAGCGTACCGAGGCCGAGGTCGAGCGATCGACCCACGGCGTCCGCCATGTGGCGCGCCTCGGCATCGGCGCCTACACGCGCTGCCATTGGCTGCCCGAATTTCTCGACCTGGTCGGCGAGACGATGCCCGAGGTCGAGATCAACGTGGTCGCCGACGCCATGCAGAGGCCGTTCGAGATGCTGACCGAGGGCGCGGTCGACGTCACCGTCATGGTCGGTGAGCCGTCGGGCCCGGGCCTGCGCGTCATTCCAATGTTCGACGACGAGCTGATCGCCATCGTGGCGCCCGACCACAGGCTCGCGGATCGGTCTTACATCGTCGCCGACGACCTGGTCGAGGAGACTTACATCACCTACAGCTGGACGCATGTGCCGGGCCATGCCCATGACCTCCTGATGCGGCCGGCCAACCTGTTCCCGCGGCGCTCGATGCGCGTCGAGCTGCCCGACGCCATCGTCGAGCTGGTGCGCGCCAAGTTCGGCATCAGCATCTTGACGCGCTGGGCGGTCGAGCAGGACATCGCCGACGGACGGCTGGTCGGCCTGCCGATCACCGATCGCGGCATGACGATCGCGTGGTCGGCGGTGGTGCGCGATGCCGACGGCGCCGGTTCAATATCGCACCGGCTCGCCGCCGCGCTCGCCCGCTGGTCGGGCGGTGACGCCATCGGATCGACGGCCGCATAGAAAACCGGCCGGGGCGTTGGCCCCGGCCGTCTATCGTCGTCGTCAAGCCGGTCGCGGGGGTTAGACCACGCCGTAAGCGAGCATCGCGTCGGCCACCTTGACGAAGCCGGCGACGTTGGCGCCCCTGAGGTAGTTGACGTAGGTGTCGCTTTCCTGACCGTACTGGACGCAGCTCTCGTGGATGCCGGTCATGGTGTCCTTGAGCAGCCTCTGGAGCTCGTCCTCCGACCATGAGATGCGCGCGCTGTTCTGGCTCATCTCGAGGCCCGAGACGGCGACGCCGCCGGCGTTTGCCATCTTGCTCGGCGCGAACATGATCTTGGCCTCGATGTAGTGGTCGATGCCTTCCTTGACGGTCGGCATGTTGGCGCCTTCCGAGACGCCAGTGCAGCCGTTGGCGATCAGCGTCTTGGCCTCGTCGAGGGTAATCTCGTTCTGCGTCGCGCAGGGCAGCGCGATGTCGCAGGGCACGCCCCAGGGCCGCTCGCCCTCGTGGAAGGACGCGTTCGGGTATTCGTCGGCGTATTCCGAGATGCGCCCGCGGCGGACCTGCTTGAGGTCGTGGATGTAATCGAGCTTCGCGGCGTCGATGCCGTCGGGGTCGTGGATGAAGCCGCCCGAGTCCGACAGCGTCACCACCTTGCCGCCGAGCTGGTTGACCTTCTCGGTGGCGTAATGGGCGACGTTGCCCGAGCCCGAGACGAGGCAGTTCTTGCCCTCCATGGTGTCGCCGCGCACGGCGAGCATGTTCTCCATGGTGTAGACCGTGCCGTAGCCGGTCGCCTCGGTGCGGATCTTGCTGCCGCCGTACTCCATGCCCTTGCCGGTCAGCACGCCGACGAAGCGGTTGGTGATGCGTTTGTACTGGCCGAACATATAGCCGATCTCGCGCCCGCCGACGCCGATGTCGCCGGCCGGAACGTCTGTGTCTTCGCCGATGTGGCGATAGAGCTCGGTGATGAAGGACTGACAAAAGCGCATGACCTCATGATCCGACTTGCCCTTTGGGTTGAAATCGGCGCCGCCCTTGCCGCCGCCCATGGGCAGGCCGGTCAGGCTGTTCTTGAAGGTCTGCTCGAAGGCGAGGAACTTGAGAACGCTCTGGGTCACGCTGGGGTGGAAGCGGATGCCGCCCTTGTAGGGCCCGATGGCGTTGTTGTTCTGGATGCGATAGCCGCGCTGGGTACGGATTTTGCTGTCGTCGTCTTCCCAGCAAACCCGGAAGCTGATCACGCGATCAGGCTCGGCCAGGCGCTCGAGAATCTGATACTCGGTATAGATCGGTTTGTCGATTGTGTAGGGGATGACCGTGGCGGCGACTTCCTCGACCGCCTGGTGAAATTCCGTCTCCCCTGGATTGCGTCTCACGACGCCGTTCATGAAGTTCTCGAGCTGATGTTCGACGGTGCTGCCCCTCATAGTCCTGTCTCCTCCCGCTGGCCCCTTCGGGCGTTCATTTTTAATAATCCAATTTACGCAGCGAAATCAGATATTTACTGCAAACTCACCGACCATTATAACCCTCGTCCAAGTCCGCAACGGTTTTCGGCGCAACCGGACGCGGCGCTGTCGTCAGAAACTGTAGCCGTAAACCACGCCGACGGTGCCGAGCCCCTCGTTGTTGTCGGCGAGCGATGCATTCGACATATGGTCGAAGCGCAGTGACAGCGCGTGATGCCCTTCGAAGCGGTAACCGATTTCGAGCGCCTCGCGGAACAGCACGCGCGAACCGAGCTCCTTCCTGTCGAGCGCGGAGGTCGAGGTCTCGCCGTCGTGCACCGCGCCACCGAGTTCGAACGAGCCGAAAAACGGCCCCCAGATCTGCCAGTCCCAGGTCAGCCCGGTGTGGGCCGAGCTCGTGTCGCCCTCGCTGTTGATGTTGACGCCGAGGTGGGCGCGGGGCTGCCAGATGGTGTCCCAGAAGCCGCCCGTGAAGCGCACGAACCGGACCTCGACCGAGACGTCGACGCCGTCTTCCTTGTTGCGTCCGAAGATACCGGCGTCGTGATGATGGACGCCGAGGCGGACCTCGGAGATGCCGAACCAGGGCCCGGCCCGGCCCGGCGCGGTGGCTTCGGAACGCATCGCCGTCTCGCCGGGCGCCGTGGTCGCCTGATCCGAGCCGGCTATGACGGTGGGCTGATCGTACGTCACGTAGCCCTGCGTCTGCGTATAGCTGGGCGCGGGCGCGTAGACCGGCGCTGGCGCATAGGCGGGCGACGCAGTATAGCCTGAGGCGGGCGCGTAGATGGCCAGCGCCGCGTAGCTCGGCTGCGGCGTGTAGGCCGGCGGGACGGGCGACGCAGTATAGCCCGATGCGGGCGCGTAGGTGGCCAGCGCGGCGTAGCTCGGCTGCGGCGTGTAGGCCGGCGGGACGGGCGGCGGAGCCATGCCGGCGCCGGCGGCGATCTCGTTGGTGAAAGCGGGAAAGGCGATGCCCGAGCGGTGCACGATGGCGTCGCGAAAGCCCGGCGCCCGCTGGATCGCGGCGCCGACGATGGCGCTGGTCGAACCCGGATGGCGGGCGATGCCGCTGACCACCGCCTCGGTGATCGCGGTCTCCGAGATGCGCAGCTGGGTGCGCGCCGCGACGTCGTCGTGGGACGGCGCGCGCGCGATGGCGGCGCTGATCGCGGCGTTGTCGGCGGCCGAGCTGCCCGCCGCGATCGCCGCGTCGAGCGCCTGCGCCACATCGGCTGGCAAGGCGCCGCCTTGCGCCAGCGCCAGCGACGCGCTCATCGAAAGAAAAATCGTCGCGAGCACCGTTACGCAGGTGTGCCCGCGCCGGCTCGTACCGCCCATCCTCATTCGTCAACCCCGCCCGTTCGCACCGTGGTGTCGATGCGAATCACCCCCCGGGTAACGCACCGCGGCCAGCCTACCGTGCGCACCGGACGCCGACAAGCCGCTGCTTGCGCTTTCCTTGCCGGCGGGCCCCTGATAACTAGGGCAAGGCTCGAACGTCTATTGGAACAAGGGAGACCGGTCATGAATCTCGGCAGGCTCGGCCTCAGCGAGGCGCTCTACGACTACATCCTTTCGGTGTCATTGCGCGAGGCCGACGTGCTTCGCCGGCTGCGCGAGGAGACCGCGCGGATGCCGATGGCGATCATGCAGATCGCGCCCGAGCAGGGCCAGTTCATGGCGCTTATCGTCGAGCTGATCGGCGCCAAGCGGACCCTCGATGTCGGCGTCTTCACCGGCTACTCGAGCCTCGCGGTGGCGCTCGCGCTGCCCGATGACGGGCACATAACCGCCTGCGACGTGAGCGAGGAATGGACGGCGATCGCGCGGCGTTACTGGGCGGAAGCCGGCGTCGCCGACAAGGTCGACCTGCGCCTCGCGCCGGCGATCGAGACGCTCGACGCGCTGCTCGCCAACGGCCGGGCGGGCAGCTACGATTTCGCCTTCATCGATGCCGAGAAGACCGAGTACGCCGACTATTTCGAGCGCGTTCTCCAGCTGCTGCGCCAGGGCGGCCTGGTCGCCGTCGACAACGTGCTGTGGAACGGCGCGGTCGCCGATCCGTCCAATGACGAAGACGACACCAATGCGATCCGTGCCTTCAATGAAAAGCTGCACGCCGACGACCGCGTCAGCCTCAGTCTGCTGCCGCTCGCCGATGGCCTAACGCTGGCCAGGAAGCGCTAGACATGTCGCCGCGCGACCCGCTCCTGACCGATCCGTCGCAAGGTTCGGGCTGGTACACCATACTGCCCGATCCGCCTCCGGCGACGCGGCTGGTCGGCGATCAGACGGCCGACTGGGTAGTCGCCGGCGCGGGTGTCACCGGGCTCGGCGCGGCGCGGCGGCTCGGCGAGCTGTTTCCCGACGCGCGCGTCGTGCTGCTCGAAGCGCTCCGCGCCGGCTACGGCACCTCGGGGCGCAACGCCGGCTTCATCATCGACACGCCCCATCTGACCGAGGGCCTCGACCAGGCCCACAACGAATGCGTCTCGCGCATCGTGCGCGCCGGACGCAAACAGCTCGAGAGCGTCGTACGAGATCACCAGATCGAATGCGAGTGGTCCGAGATCGGTCACCTCCACGCGGTCGTCGGCACGCGGTTCACGCATGCGCTGGCGAACACCTGCCGGCTGCTCGAGCAGGCCGGCGACGACTTCCAATGGCTCGACGGTGACGCCATCGCCGAGATCGTCGGCACGAACCACTATTCGGCCGCCGTGCGCGTGCCCAGCACCGTCCTGATGAACCCGGCGGCGATGTGCCGCGGCCTCGCCGCGACCATGCCGGCCAACGTCGAGGTCATCGAGGAGTCGCCGGTGACGCGCGTCACGCCGGGTGTGCCGGTGCGCGTCGAATGCGCCCAAGGGACGATCACCACGCCGAACCTGCTGCTCGCGACCAACGCCTACACGACGGCGCTGGGTTTCCTCGAGGGCGAGACCTTCCCGATGCTCGCCTGCGCGAGCCTGTCGCGCCCGCTGACCGAGGCCGAGCAGGCGGCCATGCCGGGCGCGCGCGAGTGGGCGCTGACGCCCGGCGTATCGATGGGCTCGACGCTGCGCCGAACACGCGGCCAGCGCATATTGTTCCGCAACGTCGTCCGCCACGCCGGCGATTTCCGCATCGACGACGGTTTCCGGCGGCGCCTGCGCAACGCCCACCAAAACCGCCAGGCCAAGCGCTTCCCCGCCTTCGCCGACCTCGAACTCGAGCAGACTTGGGGCGGTGTCATCTGCATGACGCGCAACAAGCAGGGTGTCTTCGGCCGCCTCGCGCCCGGCGTCTTCGCCTCGGGCGCCGACAACGGGGTCGGCATCGCGCGCGGCACGATCTCGGGCGGGCTGCTCGCCGAATACGCCGCCGGCGGAGGCTCGACGCTGATCGACGACGCCAAGGCGCTGGCCGGGCCCAACCGACTGCCGCCCAAGCCGGCGCTCACGCTCGGCATCAACGCGCGTATGGCCTGGATGCGCCTACGCAACCTCGGCGAGGCCTAGGCCGTCCGCAGAGCCAGATCTTGGAGTCGGTAAATATAGGGGTCAGACACCTTTTATTTCGATGTTTCCATTCCGTTATAATGGTGTCTGACCCCTATAATTCTGTCGCCGGCGCAAACAATCGTTCAAGAGGCGTCGCCGGCGCTCGTCGTGAAGCGTCGGACGGCGTCGTCCAAGACGCGCAGCAACTCGGGCGTAATCTTGCCATCGACTTCGAGGCCGGCGCCGCGCTGGAATTCGCGCACGGCGTGCCGGGTGCCCCATCCGACGATGCCGTCGACCGCCCTGTCGTATAGGCCGAGCGTGACCAGCCGGCGTTGCGCGGTCAATTCGATGCGGCCGAACTCCGCGGTCTCCTTGGCGCGGACTGGTTGCGGCGCGGTCGTCCGTGCCGCGCTCTCGCGCCGCAACGCGGTGACGCGCGCCTCGGCCGCCGCGAGCTGGTCGTCGTCGAGACGGGTGACCAGCTGGATGCGGTGCGCTTCGGCGACCTCGGCGCCGGCTTCCGCCGCCAGCATCAGCCAGGCGAAGGCCTCGACGGTGTCGCGCTCGAGCCCCTGGCCATTGGCCAGCATGAACGCGAGGTTGACCCGCGCCTCGTCGTCGCCCTGCTCGGCGGCGGCGCGGTACCAGCGCGCGGCGGCGGCGTGGTCGCGCGCGACGCCGACGCCATAGCTCAACATGATCGCCAGATTGGCCTGCGCCATGGCGAGGCCCTGCTCGGCGGCGGCACGGTACCAACGCACCGCCTGCTCGGTGCTCAGCGGCAGCTGGTCGCCGCGTTCGTACATGAAGCCCAGATTGTTCTGGCTCGGCGCGAAACCGGCCTCGGCCGCGCGCTCGAACCACTCGACGGCGCGCGCGGCGTCCTTCGCCACGCCGAGGCCCTGCTGATACAGCTCGCCCAGGTTATGCTGCGCGGCCGCGAAGCCCTGGTCGGCGGCGGCCCGGTACCATTCGGCGGCGACGCCGGGGTTGGCCGCGACGCCGTCACCGGTCTCGTACGACAGGCCGAGCGTGAACTGCGCCTCGGCCATGCCCAGATCGGCCGCCTTGCGGTACCAGGCGAGTGCCTTGTCCCGGTCGGCGTCGACCAGGACACCGTCGTCGAAGACGCGGGCAAGACGGAATTGCGCGGCGGTGAAGCCCGTCTTTGCCGCGCGCTGGTACCATTCGATGGCGCGGACGGCATCGTCGGGTTCGCCGAAACCGTTCTCGTGGAGTACCGCGACGTTGTACATGGCGTCGAGGTCGCCGCCGCGCGCGAGCGGCAGCCAGAGCGCGAGTGCGAGTTCGCGGTCGCCCGATCGGTAGGCGTCCCAGCCGGCTTCGAAATCGGCATGCGCGGACTGCATGACGACGACAGTGAGAGCGAGGGCGAGGGCGATGGCGCGCATGACCGTCATTTCCGATGACCACGGCCCGATTGGCGGACGCCGCGATAGGCCCTATGATGCGCCGCGCCGTCCGCCGCGCGCAAGCGCCGGATGGCGCGTGACCCCGTCCAACGATCGAGATCGCCGACGCGCCATGACGCCCGATTATTGGTCCGACGCCGTCGCCGCGCTGCGCGCGGCCGATCCGGTCATGGCGCGACTGATCGCCGCCTACCCGGCCGAGGCGCTGGTGTCGCGCGACGATCCCTTCGGTACGCTGGCGCGCTCGATCGTCGGCCAGCAGATTTCCGTCGTCGCCGCGTCGAGCGTGTGGGCGCGCCTCGAACGGAAATTCGGCGCGGTCGCCCCGGCGACCCTCGGGGCGGCCACTGACGACAGCCTTCTCGGCTGCGGTCTTTCACGGCAAAAAACCCGTTATCTCAAGGATTTGGCGAGCCAATTCCTGTGCGGTTCGCTCGATCCGGCGGGCTGGCGCGGACAGGACGACGAGGCGCTCATCGCCGACCTCACCCGGGTCAAGGGGATCGGCCGTTGGACCGCCGAGATGTTCCTGATGTTTCACCTCATGCGGCCCGACGTACTGCCGCTCGACGACATCGGCCTGCAGCGCGCGACCGGGTTGCACTACGGCGACGGCGGCAAGCTCGCCAAGGCGGCGATCGAACCCCTTGCCGAAGCCTGGCGGCCGTGGCGCACGGTCGCGACCTGGTACCTCTGGCGCAGCCTCGACCCGATCCCGGTCGCCTACTGACCCGGCGGGGCGGCGCGCGCCACCCCGCCGCCGCGCCGCTCAGATGGTGAAGGCGAGTTCGCCCAGGCGCTTGGTCAGCTTCATGTTCTCGGCGTAGTCGATCGGGATGGCGATCAGTGCCGGGCCCTCCTGTCGGAACGCTTCCTCGAGCGCCGGCTTGAGCTGGTCGGCCGCGGTCAGCGTCTTGCCCCACAGGCCGAACGCCTCGGCGAGCTTCTCGAAGTCGGGGTTGGAGAAATCGAGCTTCGAGTGCTTGCCGTCGAACGAGTTCTGCTGCTTCCACTTGATCAGGCCGTACTCTTCGTCGCACCAGACGATGGCGACGACGTTCAGCTTGTAGCGCACCGCCGTTTCGAGGTCCTGCACGTTCATCAAGAAGCCGGCGTCTCCGCTGATCGACACCACATTGCGGTCGGGGAAGGCGATCTTGGCGCCGATCGAGCCCGGGAAGGCGAAGCCCATGGTGCAGAAACCATTCGAGATCAGGCAGGTGTTTGGCTCGTCGCACTGGTAGTAGCGCGAGATCCACATCTTATGGGCGCCGACGTCGGACAACAGGATGTCCGCGGGGCCCATCACCTCGCGCACGTCCCACAGCACCTTCTGCGGCTTCATCGGGAACGAGGTGTCGTCCTTCTCCATGGCGAAGTCGTCGAGGATGGTCTGGCGCAGCGCGGCGCGGTCGTTGATGTCCCACAGCGGCAGGTGATCGCCGTGCTTGTCGTTGAGCTCCTCGTTGATCTGCCACAAGGCGTCGGCGATGTCGGCCTCGATGTCGACGTCGACGTGGTAGTCCTCGTCGATCTCGCAGGCCCAGAAGTCGATGTGGATGATCTTCTTGCCGCCGTGCTTGTTCCAGAAATGCGGCGCGTACTCGACCAGGTCGTAGCCGACCGAGATGACGACGTCGGCCTCGTCGAGCGCGGCGTTGACGTGGTCGCGCCCCTGCAGGCCGATGGTGAACAGGCAATGCGGGTCGCTGCGTCCGACCGCGCCCTTGCCCATGAAGGTGTTGACCACCCCGATGCCGGCCTTGTGCGCCAGGCGCTCGAGCTGCTGGGCGGCGCGTTTGCGCACCGCGCCGTTGCCCGCCAGGATGATCGGGTTCTTGGCGCCGGCGATGATCTCGGCCGCCTGGCTGACCGCCTTGTGATCGGCCGCCGGTCGCCGCGTCTTGACGACCTCCAAGGGTTGCCCTTCGGCCTCGTGCTCGGCGAGGTCCTCGGGCAGCTCGATGATCGTCGCGCCGGGCTTCTCGGCGACCGCCAGCTTGAATGCCTTGCGGACGATCTCGGGGATGTTGTTCTGGTGGAAGACCGTCTGTGCCCATTTGGTGATCGGCGAGAACATGGTGATCGCGTCCATCGCCTGATGGCTCTCCTTGTGCAGACGGTTGGTGTTCGCCTGGCCGATGATGCCGACCAGCGGCGCGCGGTCCATGTTGGCGTCGGCGACACCGGTCACCAGGTTGGTCGCGCCCGGGCCCAGCGTGCCGAGACACACGCCCGGCCTGCTGGTGAGTCGGCCATAGACGTCGGCCATGAACGCGGCGGCCTGCTCGTGGCGGCACAGGATGAATCTAATGTGGCTGTCCATCGGGTGCGGGTCTGGTATGGAAAATCGAAGTCATTGATTTAGTGCGATTTTGGTGTCGAGACGGACGGCCGAAATCGGCTATTCGTGACAATGGGCCGCTCCAAGGCAGGATTTTGTCACGACGGCAGGGTCGAGCAGGGGAAGGTGGGAACGCTCCGCACCGCCAGAAGCGCTACGATGCCGTGTCTTGAAACCCAACATCGGGAGCATTCCCATGGCAGTATCCCCGCCTCCGGCGCCTTCGTCCATCGATCTTTCCGGCCTGCCTCCTCGGGTCGTCGAGGCGGCCGCCCGGGTGCTCGCACTGTGTCGCGAGGAGCTTCGTTCCGAGCCGCGCCCCGAGGCGCCCGAGGAGGTCGAGTTGCGGGTGCGTGAGGCCACGAACGAGTTCGCTCGCGATGTCATGGGCGCCGTCATCGAGAACCGGGACGATGGCGCTTCCCGGATCGAGCGGGACGGGCAGAGCTGGTTCCGGGTCGCGGTGACGCCGAAGACGATCATGACCTCGCTCGGTCCGGTGACCTACCGGCGAGCGCGTTACCGCAGCGGCGCGAGCGGGGCATCGCCGGTGCCGGTCGACGAGAGCCTGGGCCTCGTCGACGATTACCTGACGCGGCCGGCGGCCGAGCTCGGTCTGCTGATGATGGGTCACTGCACGGCCCGGGAAGCGGCGGCGTTCTTTGCGAAGACCGGCGCCATGACGCCGTCGGTGAGCACCCTGCAGCGCCTGACCCTGAGCATGCACGAATGCTGGGAGAGCCTCGGCCCGGAGACGCTGGGCAGCATCCGTGAGGCCGAGGGCATACCGCAGGACGCGACCACCGCCTCGGTCTCCCTCGACGGCGTCATGGTGCCGCTGAGACCCGGCGAGGACGGTCGCGCCAAGGCCTCCTGGCGCGAGGCTGCCTGCGGCACGGTCTCCTTCCACGACGCCGAGGGCAAGCGCCTGAAGACCCTCTATCTCGGCCGCATGCCGGAGAGCGGCAAGCTCACGCTGAAGGCGCAGCTTGCAAGCGAAGTCGCACACATCAGGCGAGCACGCCCCGAGATCGGGATCGTCGCTATCGCCGATGGCGCCGCCGACAACTGGACCTTCCTGGAGACCCTGTCGCCCGAAACCGAGGTGATCGACTTCTGGCATGCTTGCGAACATCTGCAAACCGCGTCCGACCATGCCGTGGCGCCCGGCTGGTTCGAGAAGTACCGCGAGATCCTCCGTCACGATCCCCGTGGCGTCGCCAAGGTGATCCGGGCGCTGCGCCACCTTCGCGATGCCGCCGCTGCGCCGGACCGGGCCGAGACCGAGCGGGAACTCGCCTTCTTCCGCAAGCATCGCCATCGCATGCGCTACCACGCCCTGAAGGAAGAGGGCATCGCCATCGGCTCAGGCGTGGTCGAAGCTGCCAACAAGACCCTGGTGACACAGCGCATGAAGCGCTCCGGCATGCGCTGGCGGATCGTCGGCGGACAGGCTGTTCTGACCTTCCGCGCCCTGATCAAATCCGGCCGCTTCGAGCGGGCATGGAAGGCCCTGATCAGCGCAACCGACACACCGGCCAACGACAACATCAGTCCACGTGCAGCAGCCATGGCAATCGCTGCCTGAACTCAACGAACCAAGCCCCCAGACATCACTGCCATGCGAGACTCGCACCCTGTCCATCAGCGATATCATCGTGTCGGCGTTTTCCTCGCCGGGGATGCCGAAGATGTGGCTGACGCCTTCGTTCTCGAGGCAGCGGACGAACAGATCGGACGCTTTCACGGTATTACCTCCCCCAATTGGATTCTTGATGTTATCGTTACGCTACCGTCCAGTATCGAAGCGGCGACGACCGCCGTCAACCGCCAAAAGCGGCGAGGGCGCCGTTGTTGACGCTCCTTTGAGCCAGACGTAGGATGACGGCCGATTCCCGGTTGCGTTGTTGCGTCGGGAATTTACGCCGCCGTCAAGCCGGGCGCCGAGACCTTGGCGCGGCGGCAATCGAGTAAGCAGCCAACGGGAGGCGAAATCGAGGTATGCGAACCGTGGCGTGGCGTTCCGCGCGAACGCCGCCTCGGCATGCCATCATTGAAAACAGCTTGAGAAAGCCCGCCGACGTGGCCTAAATCGATTGTTGGGACACTCGAGGGCTAAGCAGGCCGGAATTGCATCAGTTCAACCGGCCGTAACTCGTCACGTAAGGGAGGATTAGGTTAATGTTGAAACCCAAATTGATTGGCTCCGCCGCAGCGGTCCTCGCGACCATGTTTCTGGCCGGCCAGGCCAGCGCGTTCGAGGGTGACAGCGTATCGGCGGCCGACTGCGAATACGGCGGCTAGGTCAAGTCGATCGAGGCGACCGACCGCCTGACCGTCAAGTTCACGCTGTGCGATCCGGACCCGGCGTTCGAGGCCAAGGTGGCGTTCACGCCGTTCGGCGTTCAGCCGGCCGAGCATATCGCCGCGACCGGCGGCGGCGGCGCGATCCTCGACCACCCGATCGGCACCGGCCCCTGGAAGCTCGAGAAGTGGTCGCGCGGCGACAGCATCATCTTCAAGCGCTTCGACGGCTATTGGGGCGACAAGCCGTCGTTCGAGACGCTTGTCATCCGCTGGGCGGAATCGGGTGCTGGCCGGCTCATCGAGCTGCGCGCCGGCACGGTCGACCAGATCACGAACCCGAGCCCCGACGATTACGATTCGATAAAGGAAGATCCGGACCTGACGTTCATCCCGGTGACCAATCCCAACATCCTGTATCTGGCGATGACGAACACCTTCAAGCCGTTCGACGACGTCAGGGTGCGCAAGGCGGTGGCCATGGGCATCGACCGCAAGCGCATCGTCGACAACTTCTTCGCCACCGGTTCGCAGGTCCCGACGCACTTTACGCCGTGCTCGATCGACAACGGCTGCGAGGGCGAGGCGTGGTACGACTTCGATCTTGCCAAGGCGAAGGCGCTGCTGGCCGAAGCCGGTCATCCGAACGGCTTCAAGACCAAGATCTTCTTTCGCGACGTGTTCCGCGGCTATCTGCCGGAGCCGGGCCTCGTCGCGGTCGAGTTCCAGACCCAGCTGCGCGACAATCTCGGCATCGAGGCCGAGGTCGTCGTCATGGAGTCGGGTCAGTTCATCGACGAATCGACCAACGGTCGGCTGGACGGCTTCTACCTCCTCGGCTGGGGCGCCGACTATCCGCACGTGACGAACTTCCTGGACTTCCACTTCTCCAAGAACAACCCGCAATACGGCACGACGCACCCCGAGATCTACGAGATTCTCCAGGAGGCGTCGACGATCGCCGATCTGGACAAGGCCGCGCCGCTTTACGCGAAGGCCAACAACGCCATCAAGGCAATCGTGCCGATGGTTCCGATCGCCAACGGCGCGTCCGCGTCGGCCGCGTTGAAGAGCGTCAAGAACGCGCATTTCCGCCCGTTCGGCGCGCCACTCTTCCACAAGGCGGACCCCGGCAAGGACACCTTCGTGTTCATGCAGAACGCCGAGCCGATCAGCATGTATTGTGCCGACGAGACCGACGGCGAGTCGCTCTCGGTGTGCCAGCAGGTGGTCGAGCCGCTGCTCGGTTACGCCATCGATTCGGGTGCTACCGAGCCCCGGGTCGCCACCAGTTGCACGGCCAACGACGATGCCAGCATCTGGGTCTGCGAACTGCGTGACGGTGTGAAGTTCCACGACGGCTCGGACCTCGACGCCAACGACGTGATCGCGTCGTGGGCCGCCGGGATCGACGCCAAGAACCCCAACCACAAAGGCAACACGGGCGCCTTCGAGTACTACACGTACCTGTGGGACAGCCTGATCAACGCCGAGTAACCGGGCGCCAACGACCCGGAAACAGTAAGGGACGCGCGGTGCAACGGCACCGCGCGTTCCATTTTTCAGCTACCTACGGAAAGTAATCTCCGCCGATGCTTGGATACATCGCCCGGCGCGTTCTGATGTCGATCCCCGTGCTGTTCGGCATCCTGCTGGTCACCTTCGTGCTGGCAAGGGCTATCCCAGGCGACCCGTGCAAGGCGATCCTGGGCGAGAAGGCGACCAAGGAGGTCTGTGAGCGGTTCACCCGCGAGCACGGCTTCGACAAGCCGGTCTACGTCCAGTTCGGCTATTACATCGGCGACGTCATGCAGGGCAACTTCGGCACGTCGATCCGCTTCAGCCGGCCGGTCACCCAGATCCTCGTCGAGCGCCTGCCGATGACCATCGAGCTGGCGGTCGGCGGCCTGATCGTCGCCGTCCTGGTCGGCGTGACGCTCGGCATCGTCTCGGCGATGCGCCACAACACCGGCGTCGACGTCGCCACCATGATCGTGGCCAATATCGGCATATCCATGCCCGTTTTCTGGCTTGGGCTCATGCTCGCCTACCTGTTTGCATTGGTCTTCAAAGGCACGCCCTTTTGGCTGCCGCCGTCGGGCCGGCTGACCGCCGGCCTCACCTCGGTGCCGTTCTTCGAGGTCTGGCAATGGCAGGTGGTGGCCGGCACGGCCAAGGCCAAGCTCCTCGAGTTCGTCGCCAACCACTTCCTGTTCAACTCGCTGATCACCGGCGACTGGGTGGTGCTGAAGGACGCCGCGCGCCACTTGGTGCTGCCGGTCATCGCGCTCTCGACCATCCCGATGGCGATCATCGCGCGCATGACTCGCTCGAGCTTGCTCGAGGTGCTCGGGCGCGATTACGTGCGAACGGCGCACGCCAAAGGCGTCATCGAGCGCCAAGTGGTGTTCAACCACGCGCTGCGCAATGCGCTGCTTCCCGTGGTGACGATCCTCGGGCTGCAGATGGGCGCACTGCTCGGCGGCGCGGTGCTGACCGAGACGGTGTTCGGGCTGGCCGGCGTCGGGCGCATGCTGTTCGAGGCGATCACCGCGCGCGACTACCCGATCATCCAGGCGTTCACCGTGGTCATCGCGGTCTCTTACATGGTGATCAATTTGATCGTCGACGTGTCGTACGGTTTCCTCGACCCCAGGATCAGACTCAAATGACTTTTACCTCGCTCAAGGGCACCGCCGCGGCCTTCGCCGAGCCGATGGACGAGGAGCAGTTGCTCGGCAGTCCGACGGCGCTCTGGAAGACCGCGCTGAAGCGGCTGTTCCGCCGCAAGACCGGCATCGTCGGCATGATCCTGGTCGGCATGATGGCGTTCACCGCGATCGCCGCGCCGCTGCTCGCGCCCTACGACCCGCATCAGGTGCTGATCGGCCTCGAGAAGGTCAAGAAGCGCGAGGCGCCCTGCATCCACGCGTTGGGCTGCGACGTGGCCAAACCGCAGCACATCATGGGCGTCGACGGCAATTTCCGCGACCAGTTCAGTCGGGTCATCTACGGCGCGCGGTGGAGCCTCTCGATCGGCTTCACGACGGTCGCCTTCGCGCTGACCTGCGGCGTCATCCTGGGCGCCATCGCGGCCTATTGGGGCGGCTGGATCGACAATCTGATCATGCGCGTGATGGACGTCATTTTAGGCTTCCCGGCGTTGCTGCTGGCGATCGCGATCGTCGCCGTGCTCGGGCCCGGCCTGGAGAACGCGTTGCTTGCGATATCTATCGTCACATTGCCGGCCTATGCCCGCGTCATGCGGGCCAGCGTGTTGTCGATCAAGGAGCTCGACTACGTCGCCGCGTCGCGCGCCATCGGCGCCAGCCACATGCGCATCCTGGTGGTGCGCATCCTGCCCAACGCGATGACGCCGATCGTCGTCCTCTCGACGCTCGGCATCGCCAGCGCCATCCTCGACGCCGCTGGATTGTCGTTCCTCGGCCTCGGCGCCCAGCCGCCGACGCCCGAGTGGGGCACCATGCTCGGCTCCGAACGCAACCAGGTGTTCTCGGCGCCGCATCTGGTGTTCTTTCCCGGCTTCGCGATCATGATCACGGTGCTCGGTTTCAACCTGTTGGGCGACGGCATGCGCGATGCGCTCGACCCCAGGCTGAACGATTGATGGCCGTCGCGCCCGGCAACCGCGAGCGGCTGCTCGAGGTGCGCAACCTGCGCACCTGGTTCCACACCCGCAACGGTGTCGCCAAGGCGGTCGACGGCATCGATTTCTCGGTCGGCAAGGGCGAGGTGCTGTGCATCGTCGGCGAATCGGGCTGCGGCAAGAGCGTCACCGCGCTCTCGGCCATGCGTCTGGTGCCGCCGCCGGGCCGAATTGAGACCGGCGAAGTGCTGTTCGAGGGGCGTGACCTGCTGGCGCTCTCGAAGGCCGAGATGACCGAATTGCGCGGCGAGAACATCTCGATGATCTTCCAGGACCCGACCTCGTCGCTCAATCCGGTGTTCCAGGTCGGTTTGCAGATTTCCGAGGTCTACGAAATCCACCGCGGCATGAAGCGCAAGGCGGGCTTCGAGCGCGCCGTCGACATGCTCGAGCGGGTCGGCATCCCCGATCCCGCAAGCCGCGCCACCGCCTATCCGCACGAGATGTCGGGCGGCATGGCGCAGCGCGTCATGATCGCCATGGCGCTCGCCTGCGAGCCGCAGCTGCTGATCGCCGACGAGCCGACCACGGCGCTCGACGTCACCATTCAGGCGCAGATCCTCGACCTGATGCGCGTCCTGCAGAGCGAGTCGTCGATGGCGACGGTGCTGATCACCCACGACCTCGGCGTGGTCGCCGAGATGGCCGACCGGGTCGCCGTGATGTACGCCGGCGAGATCGTCGAGGAGACCGATGTCAAGACCCTGTTCCTCGAACCCAAGCACCCCTACACCCAGGCGCTGATCGGCTCGATCCCGGTGTTGGGCGAGGTGCGCGACGAGCTCGCGGTGATTTCCGGCACGGTGCCCAACCTGGTCAACCTACCGGTCGGCTGCCGCTTCGCGGCGCGCTGCCGGGCGCGCGTCGAGCACGCACTGGAAATCTGCACCGAGCAGTCGCCCGACCTCCTCGATGTCGGCGCCGATCACAAGGTGCGCTGCTGGCTGCACCGCGGGGATGCGTCATGACGGCGCTGATCGAGATCCGCAACCTGGTCAAGTCCTTCCCGGTGCACGGTGGCATCCTGCGCCGGACGACCGGCCACGTGCAGGCGGTCGACGACGTCTCGCTGACCATCGAGAAGGGCGAGACGCTCGGCCTGGTCGGCGAATCGGGTCGCGGCAAGTCGACGCTCGGCCGCGTCCTGGTCCAGCTGCTGGCGCCGACCTCGGGACATATCATCTTCGACGGCCAGGACATGGCCGGGCTGAGCCACAAGGCGCTCAAGCCGTTCCGCAGCCAGGTCCAGATCATCTTCCAGGACCCCTATTCGGCGCTCGACCCGCGCGCGCCGGTCGGCAACTCCATCGCCGAGGGATTGATCGTCCACGGCGTCAAGGACGCCGACGAGCGCCACCAGCGGGTCTCCGAGATGCTCCGCCTGGTCGGCATGACGCCGGCGCATGCGCAGCGCTTCCCACACGAGTTCTCGGGCGGCCAGCGCCAGCGCATCGGCATTGCGCGCGCGCTCGTGATGCGGCCCAAGTTCATCGTCTGCGACGAGCCGGTCTCGGCGCTCGACGTCTCGGTCCAGGCCCAGGTGCTCAACCTGTTGCGCGGGCTGCAGCGCGACCTCGACCTGACGCTGTTGTTCATCTCGCACAACCTGGCGGTTGTCGAGCACATCTCGGACCGGGTCGCGGTGATGTATCTCGGCCGCGTCGTCGAGGTGACCGATCGCGATACGCTGTACCGCGACCCGCAGCATCCCTACACGCAAGCGCTGCTCTCGGCGGTGCCGATCCCGGGCGCCGACCGGCGCCGGCGGCGTCTGGTGCTCGAGGGCGACGTGCCGAGCCCGCTCAATCCGCCGTCGGGCTGCAGTTTCCACCCGCGCTGCCCGATCGCCGCCGACGTCTGCGTGCGGGAGATGCCGACGCTGCGCGCGACCCAGTCCGGCGACCATCATCTGGCGTCGTGCCACCTGCGCACCGGCGACCACCGCCACCTCGACCGGAAGGTCCCAGCCTAAGCCATTAAATATATACTGCTTACGTTTATAAAACGTAAGCAGTATATATTTTTTCGTCGTTGACGGCGCTAGAGCCGGGCCTTGCGGTAGGTCCGCTTGGCGGCGATCTTGCCGTCGCGCAAGGTCAGCAGATCGACGATATCGGTCTCGAAGCGCGCGCCGCCGACCGGCGTGCCGGATTGGACCTGTTCGATCACCGCGAAGGTTTGCGTGACGTGATGGCGGATCGGCGCGAAGGCGACATCGGGGACGCGTTCGAAGACAGATGCCGCGAGCCGCGTCGCGGCATCCTTGCCGACGGCGCGCTCGCCATGCGCCTCGGGGCCGAACGACGCCTCGAAGACCGCGTCTTCGGTGAACATCTCGGCGATGCCCTCGACGTCGTGGTTCTGCCAGACCTCGGCGAATCGGCGCAGGAATGCGTCGGCGTCGAATTCGGCCATGTCGGTCTCCTTTCTTTGTGCGGTCATCTTTGGCTCACCCAAAGGTGACCTGCGCTCAATCGCCGCGCTAGCTTCCGCCGAACGGTCGGCGGCCCCCCTCTTGTCCCAATAAGACTGGCGCAGGCCGGTAGAGTCTGACCGGGTCCGATCGATCGGATAATCCTCTAGTTCTCGACGAATGCCCTGGCCGCGTCGAGTGCGTCGGGGAAATGCGCCTCGATGCCGGCCAGCGCGCGCTCGATCAGCACGACGTCCTCGGCGAACTTGCCGGCCTGCACGGCCATGCGCAGGATCGCGAAGTCATCGGGCACGGCCGCGACCACGTCGCGCAGGATGGCGGCTTCCTCGTCCCAAAGATCGTCACGGTGCAGCGTGACGGCGAGGCCGATCGCGGAATTCAGGCTGTTGGGGTCGATCGCCAGCGCCGCGCGGAACAGCGCGGCCGATGTGACGTATCGCCCGGCCTCGCCGAACGTCCGGCCGGCGTTTTCGATGAGTTGGCGGTTGCCGCTCGCCCGGCAGACCGTGTCGAGCGCGTCGAGCACGGCGCCCTCAAGGCCTTCGATACAGTCGCGGTAGGCGCGGCCGAGCGCGGCGCTGGCATCGGCATGCTCGGGCCCGCTCATGGCGCGCAATTCGGCCAGCCGCGCGGCCGGGATGGCGTCGTTACGGCCCTCGCCGCCGCCGGTGATGATGGCGACCAGCCGGCCGTCTTCGTCGAACAGGCCGCCACCCGAGTTGCCCGGCTGGCTGTACGCCGAATGGTGCAACCGCGCGAGCGGCTTGCCCGCCGCCGGCGGCGCCACCATCGCACCCGGCGCATAGACCCGGATCGTCCCGTCCAGCTCGTCGGCGCCGACCGCGTAGAGCGCGCCGGCGCGCGCCTCGTCGAGCATCGCCGCGATGCCGCCCAGGCCGGGCGCCGAAACCAGCACGAGATCGCCCGCGAAGATGGTCGGCACGACCGTCCCGGCGAGCGCCGCCCCGTCCTTGCCGTGAACGACGACGCGCGTCTGGTCGGCGACGACGTGGCGATTGGTGACCAGCAGGTCCGGCGCGACCAGCACGGCGCTCGCCAGCGGGTCGAACGACGAGATCGCGTAGACCGTGCCACGGGCGGCACAGACGGGGTCAGGGGCGTCGCAGGCCGCCTCGGCGTGTGCGGTCCCGTCGAATAGGAGAAGAAGGGCTGCCGCCGCGAACAGCCGGCGCGCCAACACTATGGACGGCCGTCTTTGGGCCAGGTGACGACGTTGTCGTCGACGCCGGGCTCGGGCTCGGCGCCGCCGCCGGCGACGGCGCGGACCGGCGCCGGTTCGGCCAGGACGGGCTCAGGCGCCGGCGCGGCCGGTTCGGTGACCGGCTCGGTCTCGTGTGGCTTGGGCGCGCTGACGCCCAGGAAGACGCTCATCAGCGGCGGCACGATGACCAGCGTCAGTAACGCCGAGAGCGCCAGGCCGCCGACCACCACCGAGCCGAGGCCGCGGTAGAGCTCGGAACCGGCGCCCGGGAACAGCACCAGCGGCAGCATGCCGACGACGCTGGTCAGCGTCGACATGAAGATCGGGCGCAGCCGGTTGCGCGTCGCCTCCTGGATCGCGTCGCCCGCCGCCAGGCCCTCGTCGCGCATCAGGTATAGCGTCTGGTGGACCAACAGGATCGCATTGTTGACGACGATGCCGATCAGAATGACGAAGCCGAGCATGGTCAGCATGTCCAAGGGCTGGAAGACGACCTGATTGAGCGCGACCAAGCCGCCGACGCCGCCCGCCGCGGCCAGCGGCACCGACAACAGGATGATCAGCGGATAGACGAAGCTCTCGAACAGCACCGCCATGAGCAAGTAGGTGATGGCGAGCGCAATCAACATGAACAGCTTCATCGACTGCCAAGTCTGCGTCAGCTTGTCGGCGGTGCCCGAAAGTTTGAGCCGGACACCGCCCGGCAGCCCGTCGCGCTCGAGCGGCGCGATGACCATCGTCCGCAGCGTCTCGATCGCCGTCTCGAGCGGAATTTCCGGCGCCGGGTTGATCTTGAGTGTCACCGTGCGGACGCGCTCGCGGTGGCGGATCTCGGTCGGCCCCACGGTCATCTCGATGTCGGCGAGCGAGCTGAGCGGCAGGATCAGGCCGGAGGCGGTGACCACCGGGATCTGGCCGATGCCCTGGGTCTCGGCGATGTGGTTCTGAGGACCCTGCAGGGTAAGATCGATGCGCCGGCCGTCGACCGTCACCTCGGCGACGCGCAGGCCCGAGTTGAAGGCGTCGACGCTCTGCGCCAGGCCGATCGCGGTCAGGCCGTTGTCGGCGACGCGCACCGGATCGGGCACCACGCGCACCTCGGGCGCGCCCAGTTCGAGCCCGGGGATCGGCCGGTACTGGTTGCCTTCGTCGCGCGGCAAGGCGGCGGCGATCAGCCCCATCGCGCGCCGCGCCGCGCCAAGCGTGAGTTCGAGGTCCGGCCCCGAGACGTCGAGGTCGATCGAGCGGCCGCCGCCGATGCTGCGCCCGAACAGCGGATACTGGCTGATCGAGCCGAAGGTGCCGGGCTCGCGGAAGGCGGCCGCCTGCAGGATGGGGATCAGCTCCTTTGCGCGATCGGGGTCGACCGCGGCGGCGCCGAGAAAGGTCGAGGCGTGGTGCGCGACGAAGAAGAATCGATCCATCTTGGGTGGCTCGCCGGGCGCCGATTCGGGGCCGGTCTCGGTCCGCCAGTAGGGCCGCGTCGCCGCTTCGATCTTCGAGGCGATCGCCGTGGTCGTCTCGAGATTGTAGCCCGGCGGTGGCAGAATATAGCCGAACACCAGATTGCGGTTGCCCGAAGGCAGGTATTCGAGTTTCGGCAAGAACAGGTAGCTCGCCGTTGCGGCGGCGGCGCAGATCACGCCGACGACGACCAGCGACAGGAGCCGGCTGAGCGTTACTTGGCGGGTGAAGCCGAGCACCGAGCGCGAGAACAGCCTGGCGAAGCCGTCGATGCCGGGCAGCGGCATGCGCGTCTGCTCGCCCTCGACCAGCAGCCGATTGGCGAGCGCCGGGATGACAGTGATCGAGACCAGCAGCGAAAGCAGGACAGAGACCGAGATCGCCACCGCGATGTCACGGAACAACTGGCCGACCTCGAGCTCGAGCACGAGGATCGGGACGAACACCATGACCGTGGTGAGCGCCGAGACGAGCACCGCGCTCCAGACCTGCTTGGCGCCATTGTAGGCGGCCTCGCGGCGCGGCACGCCCTGCTCGCGCAGCCGATAGATGTTCTCCAGAACGACGATCGCGGCGTCGACCACCATGCCGACCGCGAACGCGATGCCTGCGAGCGAGATGACGTTGATCGAGCGGCCCATCGCGGCCATCGCGACGAAGGCGCCGATCACCGAGACCGGGATCGCCAGCGAGATGATCAGCGTGGCGCGCGGCGAACGCAGGAACAAGAGCAGGATGATCGCCGCCAGGACGCCGCCGATCCAAATGTTCTGGCGCACCAGATCGATCGCCGAGTTGATGTAGACGGTCTCGTCGTAGACATGCCGGAACTTCAGCCCGGCCGCCTTGAGCGGACCCGCCTTGAGCTCTTCGACCGCCTCGCGGATGCCCGCCATGGTCTCGATCACGTTGGCGCCGGCCTCGCGTTTGGCGCTCATCGCCATCGACACATCGCCGTTGTAGCGGATGTACGAGGTGGCATCCTTGTAGTCGAAGCGGACGTCGGCGATGTCGCCGACGGTGACCCGCGCGAAGCGGCCCGACTGGGCGTCCTCGACACTGCGCAAGACGACGTTGCGTACCCGGGGCAGCGAATTGAGCTCGGCGTCGGCACGCACGATATAGCGCCGTTTGCCCTCGTCGACATCGCCGGCCGAGACCGACAGGTTGGCCGCGCGCAGCGCGGCGATCACGTCGGGCACGGTCAGGCCGAAACGCGCCATACTCTGTGGATCGACGACGATGCGCAACTCGCGCTCGCTGCCGCCGTAGACGTCGACGCGCGAGACGCCGGGAACGCGCTCGAGGCGGTCCTGAATGATGTCCAAGCCGAAGTCACCGTAGGTGTTCATCGGGCGCTCGTTGCCCTCGACGCGGTTGAGCACGAACCAGGCGATCGACTGGTCCTCGGCGCCGGCGGTCCTGAGCGTCGGCTCGTCGACTTCTTCCGGGTAGCCGCTCACCCGGTCGAGGCGGTTGGCGGTCAGCAACAGCGCGCGGTTCATGTCCTGGCCGACGCGGAACTCGAGCTTGACGCGCGCGCGGCCGTCCTGCGCCCGGCCCTCGATTTCGACCAGGCCCTCGAGGCCCTTGAGCACTTCTTCCTGGCGGTTGACGACCTCGCGCTCGATCTCGGCCGGCGCGCCGCCTGCCCAGTTGGTCGTGATCGTGATGACCGGCCGGCGGACGTCGGGGGCGAGCTGGATCGGGATGATGCGCAGCGCCAGCACGCCGAACATCACCACCATCATGACGGCGGCGATGACGGCGATCGGTCGGCCGATCGCGGCGCGGATCAGGTCCACCTAACTGGCCCCATCGAATGTGACCGCCTGGCCGGGCATCAGACGTTCGTTGCCGCGGACCACGACGCGGTCGCCGGGTTGCAGGCCGTCGAGCACCTCGAAGCGCATTCCGAATGCCTCGCCCAGCTCGACGAAACGCGGTTGGGCGATGCCGTCGACGACGACGAAGACGCTGGCGCGCCCCTGCGCGCGGGTCACCGCGTCCTTGTGCACCGAGACGATCTCGCGCTGCTTGGCGATCGGCAGGTCGATCGAGGCCGACTGGCCATCGGCGAGGCCCCGCGTGCCGCCGTCGAAACGCGGTGTGAAGCGCACCAAGCGGGTCCGCGTCTTCGAGTTCTCCTCGACGCCGACGGCGCGCAAGACGGCGCGGTGCGCGCTGCCGTCATCGAGCCGGAAGTCGACCTCGGTGCCGGGCGTCAGTGCCGCGATTCGGTCGAAGGGCACGTCGGCCTCGACCTCGAGATCGCTGTCGTTGACCAGGGAAATGACAGGATCGCCGACGTCGAGGAAGGCGCCCGCCGAGGTGTGGCGCAGCGTCACTACGCCGTCGTAGGGCACGCGCACCTGGGTGTTGGCGAGATCGTCCGCGGCGAGATTCAGTGCTGCCCTGGCGCGTAGGATGCCGGCCTGTGCCTGGTCGATCCGCGACAGCGCCTCGTGCGACTGGGCGCGCGCCTCGTCGACCTGACTGGCCGCCACCACGACCTCTTGGCGCTGGTCATCGTGGCGCGCCTGCGAGTAGGCGGCCGAGCTGCGCAGATTCTCGAAACGCTGGAGTTCCTGGGTGGCGAGCGCGAGCCGCGCATCGGCGGTGACGACGCTCGCCTCGGCGACGGCGAGCCGCGCCTCGGCGCTGGCGAGCATCGCCTGCTGCGCCTTGACTTCGGCGGCGGCGAGGTCCCGACGCCAGATCGATCGATCGGGGTTGATCAGTGCGACCACGTCGCCCCGCGCGACCCGGTCGCCGATGTCGACGCGCATCTCGGCCAGCGAACCGCGCGTGTTCGCCGAGATGACGCCGCGCTGGCGCGCGACCAGTCGGCCGATCACGGTGAACGCCTGGACCAGCGGCTCGCGCGTCACCGCGTCGACGACCACCGCGGTCGCCGGGGCGTCGCCGTCGGTGCCCTGCGCGCGGACGTCGAGCGCCGGCAGCGCGGCGGCGAATGCCGTCACAATCGCGAGAAAGGGAGCTTTCATGGCGCGCGGAGTGTACATCAACCAGGCGTACCGGACCAAACGAGAACGCCAGGCCGCCAGGGGTCATTGGGCTGGCGCCGGGCCGACGACTATGGAACAGTAGGCATACCTACGTTCTTGGGCGAAGATGTCAAGTCACCGGCAGCGCTACGAGGTCCCATGACGACCATCGTTTACACCCACCCGATCTGTATTCAGCACGCCCCCGGGCCATATCATCCGGAATCTCCCGGCCGCCTGAAGGCGGTGATCGAGGCGCTGGACGCGCCTGAGTTCGTCGGCGTCGAGCGACGCGAAGCGCCAATCGCCGAACGCGCCCAGATCGAACGCGTCCACGACGCCGACTACGTCGAGACGGTGCTCGCCGCGATTCCAGCAACGGGCCGCGTGCATCTCGATCCCGACACGGCGGTCTCGCCGGCCTCGGGCGAGGCGGCGTTGCGCGCCGCCGGCGCGGTCTGCGCGGCGGTCGACGCGGTGGTCGGCGGCGAGGCGCGCAATGCGTTCTGCGCCGTGCGCCCGCCGGGCCATCACGCCGAAAGGGCCCGGGCCATGGGCTTTTGCCTGTTCAACAACGTCGCGGTCGGCGCGGCGCACGCGCGCACCGTCCATGGGCTCGGTCGTGTCGCCGTGATCGACTTCGACGTCCACCACGGCAACGGCACCCAGGCGATTTTCGCCGCCGACGCCGACCTCTTCTACGCCTCGACGCACCAGTATCCCTTCTACCCCGGTACCGGCGGGCGAGACGAAACGGGCGTCGGCAACATCGTCAACATGCCGCTCGCGGCGGGCAGCGGCTCGGACGAGTTCCGCCAGGCGATGACGCGTGAGATTCTGCCGGCGTTGCGCGCCTTCGGGCCCGATCTGGTGTGCATCTCGGCCGGTTTCGACGCCCATGTCGACGATCCTCTTGCGCAGCTCCGCTTCACCGAGGACGACTACCAATGGGCGACGGCCGAGATCGCAAAGGCGGCGGACGAATGCTGTGACGGCCGGCTGGTCTCGACGCTCGAGGGCGGCTACGATCTGGCGGCGCTGGGGCGCTCCTGCGCGACCCACGTCCGCGCCTTGATGGCGGCATAACCCGGAATTCTTACCATGGACAGGCGCGACCCACGCGGTGACGGATTTCGATCGGCGGGTTTGAATTAGGACCGATTGCAATTAAGGGGACGTGATAATTAATTATACGGTGACAGTATACTCAATTGGTGTGAATTAAGTATCACGTCGCCTTAACTATTCGCCTGATTTTCCTCGCCTGTCGCCCGATATCGGCCGTGCCGCCGGCCTGCTTGGCGAGAATTTCGGGCGAAGTGGTGTTGTCAGCCAACGGGTCGGTGCGTACACTTCCGGCGCCAGGGAAGGGGGCGTGATGGCCAAGACTGAGATACCGGACGACATCGCCAAGATGAGCTTCGAGGACGCGCTCAAGACGCTCGAGGACATCGTGCGCGATCTCGAATCGGGCGAGGGCAAGCTCGACGGCGCGATCGCGTCGTATGAGCGCGGTGCGCTCTTGAAGCGCCACTGCGAGGCCAAGCTCAAAGACGCTCAGCAGAAGGTCGACAAGATCGTCGCCGCCGGCGACGGCACGCTCGGCACCAAACCGGCCGACGAGGACTGAGGACGCCCCCTTGACCGACGTCGAGACCGCGTTGCGCGAAACCGCGGCCGCGGTCGACGCGACCCTCGATGGGCTGCTGCCCGCGCCAGAAGGCGCCGAGGCGCGCGTCGCCGAGGCGATGCGCTATGCGACGCTCGCCGGCGGCAAGCACTTGCGGCCCCATCTGGTGGTCGCCGGCGCCGACGTCTTCGACGTGCCGCGCGCGGCCGCGCTGCGCGCCGGCGCCGCGGTCGAGATGATCCACAGCTATTCCCTGGTGCACGACGACCTGCCGGCGATGGACGACGACGACCTCAGGCGCGGCCAGCCGACCTGCCACGTCGCCTTCGACGAGGCGACCGCGATTCTCGCCGGCGACGGCCTGCTGACACTGGCCTTCGAGGTGCTGGCGGCGCCCGAGACCCACGCCGACGCGGCGGTGCGCTGCCGGCTGGCCGCGGGGCTCGCGGCGGCGGCCGGCGCGCGCGGCATGGTCGGCGGCCAGATGATCGACCTCGCGGCCGAGGGCCGGACGCTCGATCTCGATGCGATCAGCCACCTGCAGGCGCTCAAGACCGGCGCGCTGATCACCTTTTCCTGCGAAGCCGGCGCGATCCTCGGCGAGGCGACCGACGACGAGCGCGCGGCGCTCGTCGGTTACGGCCGAGACCTCGGGCTGGCGTTCCAGATTGCCGACGATCTGCTCGATGTCGAGGGCAGCGAGGCCGTCATGGGCAAGGCGGTCGGTAAGGACGCGGACGCCGGCAAGGCGACCTTCGTCAGCCTGCTCGGCGTCGCGGGTGCGCGCGAGCACGGCCGCGCCACCGTCGACCGCGCGATCGCGCGGCTCGCGGTGTTCGGCGACAGGGCCGCGCTGCTTTCCGCGACCGCCCGCTTCGTCATCGACCGGCGTCACTGAGCGATGGCCACCAAGCAGCGTCTCGACAGGCTGCTCGTCGAGCGCGGCCTGGCGTCGAGCCGCGGCGAGGCACAGGCGCTGATCATGGCGGGCCGCGTGTTTCGCGGCGAGCAGCGGCTCGACAAATCGGGCACCAGCGTCCCGACCGACGCGCCGCTCGAGGTGCGCGGCCGACCGCATCCATGGGTTTCGCGCGGCGGCGTCAAGCTGATCGGGGCGCTCGACCACTTCGGTCTCGACCCGGCCGGTCGAGTTGCGCTTGACGTCGGCGCCTCGACGGGCGGCTTCACCGACGTTCTCCTGACGCGCGGCGCGGCCAAGGTCTACGCCGTCGACGTCGGCCGCGGCCAGCTCGCCTGGAAGCTGCGCGAAGACCCGCGCGTCGTCGTGCTCGAAGGCGTCAACGCGCGCTATCTCGGCGCCGGCGAGGTGCCCGAGCCGGTTGCGGCGGTGGTCTGCGACGCAAGTTTCATCGGCCTCGAGACCGTGCTGCCCGCGCCGCTCGCGCTCGCCGAGCCGGGCGCCTGGCTGGTCGCGCTGATCAAGCCGCAGTTCGAGGCCGGCCGGGCGCGCGTCGGCAAGGGCGGCATCGTGCGCGATGTCGCGGTACGCGAAGCCGTGCGCGAGCGGATCAGCGGCTGGCTCGATGGACGCGACGGGTGGCGGGTGATCGGCGCCATCGAAAGCCCGATTACGGGCGCCGACGGCAATGTCGAGTTCCTGCTTGCGGCCGCTCTGAAATAGGAACCTATTCGTCGAGAGTGGCGAGGCGTTCCTCGGCGACCTGGGTGATGCGTTCGCGAATATCCGGATTGTCGTTGAGCAGGGTGCGGAACTCCTTGACGTAGAGCACCAGCACTTGGCAGTAACCGAGTGCCGTGATGTCCGCCATACGCGGTGTATCCTTCAACAGCGCGATCTCGCCGAAGAAATCGCCGCTGCCGAGGCGTACCGGCTCGGGCTGGATGTCGACCTCGACGGCGCCGGTCGAAATGTAATACATGGCGTCGCCCGCGTCGCCCTTGCTGACCAGGCGCTCGCCGGGCAGCACGAGTTGGGGCTTCAGGAGATTGGCGATCTCCTTGATGCGCGCCGCGTCGAGGTCGGCGAAGTAGGGCACCTTGGCGACCAGCTTCTCGGGCTCGAGGCCGAGGTCGAGGCGCGGCCGGCTGTCGATCGCGTCGGTGCGTGTGCGCATCTTTGCCTCGAGGTCGGAATAGACCTCTTGGTTGATGATCGCCTGATCCAGCAGCGAACTGTAATTGGTGTCCTCGAGACGCAACGCGACGCGCTCGATGAGTCGTTCCTGCAACGTCTTGGCGTATTCGGGGTATTGCAGGCGGAGCGCCTCGAGCTGCTGGCGTGTGGCGTCCAGGCGCCGCTCTAGCACCGCGCCGAGTTCGTTGCCGATCGCCGCGCCGAAGACCGGCGCGATGCGCTCGCGGTTATGGACGATCAACTCGCGCACCACCATCTGGGTCGCGAGCAGCCGCTCGAAGCGGTCGGCCAGCCCGTTCGCCAGCGGTCGCGTGACGCCGCACATGCGCTGCAGGTTGAGCGCCATGCGGAACCACCTGGTGAAACCGAGCGTCTCCTCGACCGCGGCATCATAGCCCTCGACGCCGCCCGCCTTGAGACCGTCCATTATCGTGTCGGCCTGTCCGTACAGACGCCGGGCGATGGTCGGCGAGATAAAACCCTGGGTGAAATAGTTGAGGTAGAGGCTGCGTTCGTCGCTGATCAGCGCGGTGAGGCCGGTCTTGACGCGGTCGGCCTCGGAGATCTCGCCGGTACCGGCCATTTCGGCCTCGATCTCGGCGAGCCGCGCGTCGTAGCGGCCGGCGAACTCGTCGACGACCCCATCGGCGAAATCGTAATCGCGCGCCGCGACCTGCAAATCGTCGCGGATGGCCGAGAGCGACATCGCGAGCACCCGGTTGCGCGTGTCGATGTCGCCGGGCGACAGCTTGTCGAGGCCGAGCATGGCCAGCAGCGGTTTCATGGTGACCGCGTTGACGAATAGCGTGAACATGACGAAGCCGGTAACCAGCACGACGACGAAGGTGCGAAGCTCGATCGGCAGCGCCTCGTTCTCGAGGATCGCCAACGCCAGCGCCAGCGACACCGCGCCGCGCAGGCCGCCCCAGAACATGACCGTGGTGTAGGCGCGGCTGACATCGCCGACCAGCCGGGCGGCGACGAAAACCGGCAGCAGGCCATAGAGGATCGCGGCGCGCACGCCGATCGCGGCGACGATCAGGACGGCGAGCAGGCCGAGCATCGTTCCCCAGCCCATCTCTTCGATGCCGAGCGCTAATACGTCCGGTACCGCCAGGCCGACCAGTACGAAGATCAGTGAGTTGGCCCAGAAGCCGATTTGTTCCCAGATCTCGACCAATCCGTGCCACGTCGCCGGCGAGACCGTCGTGCGGCCGTAGGAGCCGACCACCAGCGCCGCGGTGACCACCGCCATGACGCCCGAGACGTGGAGGTAGTGCTCGGCGAGGACGAAGGAGAGATAAGAGAGACTCACGGTCAACGTGATCTCGGCGAGTGGCACGCGATGGAGCCGGCCGATCACCCAACAAATGACGTGGGCGAAGATGTAGCCGACGATGACGCCGCCCAGGAAGACGCGCACGAAGGCGATCGCGCCGCCGAGCAGATCGGCCTCGGCGCCGCCCTCGATCATGGCGAGCAGGATGCCGAACAAGACGATCGCCGTGGCGTCGTTGAACAGGCTCTCGCCCTCGACCAGGATGGCCAACCGCTTGGGCGCGCCCAGGTCCTTGAAGATGGCGACCACGGCGACCGGGTCGGTCGCCGAGACGATGGCGCCGAGCAACAGACAGACGACCAGGGAGACATCGGCGAAGGGATAGATCGCGCCGGCGACGACGAAGGTCGAAATCAACAACCCGACGATGGCGAGCAGCAGGATCGAGCCGATGTCGTCGAAGAGCTTGCGCACGTCGATCGAGAGCGCCGATTCGAACACCAGGGCGGGCAGGAAGATGAAGAACACGGCCTCGGACGTGATCGAGAAGCCGTCGAGCGCGGCGAAGAAGTCGCCCAAGATGCCCATGCCCTCGACGTCGTGGAGCGCCTGGACCGTGAAGCCGAAGACGATGCCGAGGGCGGCCAGCAGCACCGTGAAGGGAAAGTCGAGGCGCCGCGCGACCGGCAACAATAGGCTGGTGATCGCCAACAGCCCGGTCAGTCCGAGGACCGTGATAAAGGTTCCGTGGATAGCCCTGCCTCCCCCAGCTCGGCGCGTCCTCGGCGGATTTATCTTGCGCGCTTCCAAGAAAGCTTACCGCTATTGCCATCCATCTACAACGAAAGACCGAGCGGGCCGCTGACCATTCCCGCCAGATCGAAAATCGCGCTGTGATGACGGAAACAACTGATACAAGGTAGCCAAACTTGTCGAATGCCTCGCAGCGAAGGGTGGCCCAGATGGCGATTTTCTCCGCGACCGAGATTGCTCGCAGGCATAAGGCGGTCCGCGATCGTATGACCGATACCGACGCGGTCGTCGCGTTCTCGTTCTTCAACGCCTATTACCTGACCGGCGTGCCGATCTTGGGCTGGGGCCGGCCGACGATCGCGATCCTGCCCAAGGACGGCGATCCGACGATCGTCGCCGCCGGCGGCGAGCTGGCGCGCATTCGCAAATACGCGCCGATCGACGACGTCCGCACCTATTCCGACCTCGACGGCCCCAATGTGAACGCGAGCCTGAGGCTGACCGCCGATGTCATCACGTCGCTCGGCGCGCGGCGCATCGGTGTCGACGCGAACGGCACGCCGGCGGCGACACTCGACATGCTCCGGGACCTGCTGGACGGCGTCGACATTGTCGACGTCTCCGAGATATTGGACGACGAGAAGGCGGTGTTCTCCGATGAGGAGCTCGGCCATGTCCGCGCCGTCGCCGACATTCTCGATCACGGCATGACGCGCTATCTCGACACCGCCCGGCTCGGCATGGCAGAAATCGTCCTGGCGGGCCGCGCGATGGTCGCCATGATGGAGTTCGCGGCGACGCAATACCCGGCCGCCGAGGTCCGCGTGAACTGCTACAGCCAGCAGGGCCTGCGTACGCTCGAGCCGCACACCGCGTCGACCGGCGCGCCGCTCGAGGCCGGCCAGCTGATGTGCGTCGTCATGGAGGCCTACGTCTGGAACTACCAGGGCGCGCTCGAGCGGACCATCGCGTTGGGCGACATCCCGGCCGACGCCCAGCGCCTCAACACCGCCATCGTCGAGGCGCAGCAGCGCGCCTTCGAGGCGATCGGCCCGGGCACGCCGATGAGCGAGGTCGACCGGGTTTCCCGCGCGGTCTTCGAGGCCGCCGGGTTCGCCGTCGCGCCGTCGGGCGCGGGACTCGGCCGTGGCCTGCTGACCGAGTGGGACGGCCGCTTGGACCGGATGAACCTGCGCGCCTACAACGACCGGACGATGGTCCCGAACATGGTCTTCACGGTCGAGCCGTTCACCTTCGCCGAGAACATCGGCGCGCCGCGCCACTGCGATCTCGTCCGGGTCGCCGACGACGGGCGGGAGATCCTCAACAAGGCCCGTTCCGGCTACCTCGTGATCCGCTAGGCCCGACCACGCCGCCCGCCGGCCTCCGATCGAGGGCCGGCGTGAAACCTTTGCCGTGCCCCGGTGTACTGTTGAATGATGTGGGCAATTCGGTGGCGTAGAAGGTGCATGGCCTCGTGACAGCGCGATCAGGCGATCTGGCGAGCGACGATCCCGGCCAAGAACAACGGGTCGTCGACCTCGAAGAGCGGACCTGGCTGCCGCGACACTGTCGCGGCGACGCGGCGGCGTTCCCGGCCCTGCTCGAGGCCTATCGGCGCCCGGTTTACACTTATCTGGTGCGCTTCGGCTCTGGTGCGCTTCGGCGTCGCGGCGGGCGACCGCGACGATGTCTTTCAGGGCATCTTCCTCAAGGTTCACGCCGCCGCCGGATCGTACCAACCGGCCCGCCCGTTGGCGCCGTGGATCTTCACCATCGTCGCCAACACGGTGCGCAACCACCGGCGCGATGGGCGCGCCCACGAAACCGAGACCTCGGACGACGCGGCGCCGGAAACCGCCGACCCGCGGCCGGGCCCGGAGCAGGTCGCCGAGGCGCGCGAGACGGTCGCCTGGCTCGAACGCGCCATCGCCGCGCTGCCCACCGCCCAACGCGAAGTCCTGCTGCTGACCGCCATCGCCGGCTTTGGGCAGCGCCAAGTCGCCGAGACACTCGATATGCCTGTCAACACGGTCAAGACGCATCTACGCCGCGCGCGCCTGACCCTGGTCGAAGCGATGGCCCGCCGCGACGCCGCGGCCGGCCCGATTGGAGATCAACATGAACAGCTGTGACGCCACGCAACGGCGCCTGGCGGAAGAAGGCGCCGAGTTCTTGCAACATGACGCCGAGGCCGCGCGCCACGTCGAGGGCTGCGCCGACTGCACTCGCTTCCTGGCCGGCCTGAAGAGGGTCGAGACCGCGCTCGGCGAAATGCCCGCCTACGACGCGCCTGACGCGTTGGTCGCCGACACGCTCAGCGCGGTGCGCGCGGCCGGTCCGGTCGAGCAAACGCCGGCGCGGCGCAGTCCCCGGCGGCTTCGGCTCGCCGGCGCGCTGGCCGCCTCTGTCGTCATCCTCGCCACCATCGGCCTGACGAACCACCTGATGGATTCAATAGAGTCTCAGGAAAAATTTGCGTCGGTGATCACTGGAAGTGTCGAGACGCCAATTCCTGCCACCGAGCCGACCGACGGCAAACACGACCAGAGCGCCGGCGGCGCGTCGGGCACCGGTGGTGTCGTCAGCGAAGGCGCCGAGACTGCCAAGCAGGCGCACCGCGTGATCACCGACAATACGCAGTCGACTGAACAGTTCTTGTACGCCATGCCGGAACCGGCGGACATGGCCGAATCGCCGAGCCCTGAGGAAGGCGGTCGACTCGCCGCCGAGAAGAGTTTTGCCAACGCGCCGCTCGACAAGGTCGAGGATGAACGGCGGCGCAAGGAGGCCGACGTCGTCGCTCGCCTAGAAGGGCAGCTTCGCAACACCGAAAGCGAGTCGCAGATCGCCGGACTGGAGCGGTCCGAGGAAGCCAAGAATCAGCGCGACGACGCCGATGCCGACGCACCGGACACGCGCTCCCAGGGAGCCAAGACGAAGACGGAAGAGGTCTTCCGCGGGGTGGTCGTCGCTGTGCCCGAGCCGCAGGACTATTTCGCTGTCGAATCGAACGAACTCGCCGTGGTCGGCGGCGCTGGGACGTCGACGTCGGCATCCGGGGCGACGATCATGCCCGAGCCGAGCGCACCGCCCGAGAATGCGTCCAAGCGTGCGGCTGGCGAGGACGAACCGGCGTCGACGTTTGGTTTCGACGACTTGTCGAGCGGCGGTGGTGCAACCTCGGCCGATGAGGCGGCCGGTCAACGGAAATCGCTCTCCAAGGACCGGGCGGTGCGCTTGGACGAGTCGGAGTACGAGATTAAACTCAAGTACATATTGAAGCCCAACATACGTTCGTCATCGACCGGCCAAGAAACCGGTCAACGTATGGTGCCCGCCGAGGAGCAGACGGCGGCCGAAACCCAGGCCATATACGACGACCTCTACAAATCTACGGCGCCGACGACGGCCTTCGGATACGGCGCATATTATCGCCAGAACCGGGCATACGATCCCGAGACCGCGCGGGCCCGGGCGCGGGCGTTCCTCGACGGCTACGACAGGATCGAGGGGCTCGCCTTCCAGTCGGCGACCGGTTATTGGGCGAACAGCTATATCCCGGGCGATTCCGCAATGCGGTTGCTGGCGTCGCGGCTGCGCGGCTGGGACCGCGCGTCGCTCGGCCCCGAGCGGCGCCTCGAGCAGGCGGCCCGGCAGGTCGCGCAGCCTTTCGATGCGCCCACCGAGGCGGCGCTGGCGGTCTATCTGCACGCTGACACAAGCGGCATCCAGGGGCCGACCCGGATGCGCGTCCAGGTCGGTCTCAAGGCGCCGAACGCCACGGCGGCCACCGGCCGGCGATGAACATCGGCCTGGTCGTCGATGCGCGGGAGCCGGGCGACGACCGCGTTTACGCGCGGGTTCGCGCATTGATTACCGCCCTGGAGCGCATCCGCCAGCCGGGCGATCGCTTCTCGCTCACCGTCGCTGGCCCCGCCGGCGGCATGCTGGTGTCGCCCGAGCAGTTCCGTCACGGCCCCCTGCGCGTCGCGATGGAGCAGCTATTCGGCGATCGGACCGCCGCCGGGGCCGAGGGCATCGATCTGATCGACGCCGTGGCGCTGGCGAGCGAAAGCGTGCGCCAGGGCGACGACCCGAACGCCGTGCTCGGCGCCAGCCTGGTGCTGCTGGCGACCGGGTCGTCGATCGCCGGCGATCTCGAGGCGCTGGAAGGCCTGGTTCATGCCAACGCCGTCGGCGGCGTGCCGCTCAGCGTCGTGCGCCTGTCCGACCGGGCCGATCTCGACGACGTCGACCGTCTGGTGGCGGCCGGCCAGGGCAACCGCCGCATCCTCGACACCGCCGATCAGGCCGACGCGCTGATCGACCGCGAGCTGCACGCCGCCAGCCGCGCCGTCGCGCGCGCCGTCAGGCTGCGCATCCGGCTCGCGCCGGGCGTCAGACTCGTCGAGGTGCTCGGCTCGCACCGGCTTGAGGTGTTGCAGGCCGAGCGCGTGCGCGAGGCCGAGCAGGCGCTCGACCAACGGCTCGCGCGCAACCTCGGCATCGAGGCCGACCGGGGCGACGACGAGGAGGGCATCCAGATCGTCATCCCGTCGTTCTACGCCGGCGACGCGCATGTGATTTTGTTGGACGTCGTCGCCGACGGCCCCGGGCCGATCGCCGACGTGACAGCGCGCTACAAGGACGTCGTCTACCTGCGCAACGGCATCGCCAGCGCCCACCTGACGATCGACGCCGGGCCGGCCGCGCAAGGCCCGCTCGAGCGCAATGTGCTGAAGAATCTGGCGGCTTGGGAACTGTCGCGCGCGACACGGCGGGCGAGCGACACCATGCGGGCCGGCGATGTCCGCGAGGTCGGTGCGCTGGTCGCCACGCTCCGCGAACTGATTTACGGGCTTCGCCTCGAGGTCGCCAGCTGGTCGACCGACGCGGAGCTGGTGGCCGACGAGGCGATGCTGGACGACTACTTGGCGGTCCTGGAATCTGGCGCCGGCGCTGATCCCGTTCAGCGCGGCTATCTCGCCGATTCCCTGCGCTTCACGGCCTATCGAAAATTGCAGCCGTCGACCGAATGAACGGCGCCATGGGGATGCGGAATTTGCACAAACACACGAAGGAAGCCGGCTTGTCCGGCGGTAAGGATTGCATCATGAGAATACTGATCGTCGTTTTCAGCATGTTTCTGGCGCCGTTCGCGCTCGCCCAGGAAAGCGCGCCCGGCTCGTCGGGCGAGGTGCGCGTTCCGCTCGCCGCCTACACCCAAATGATCAATCAGCTAAATCAGGAACCGCGCGGCGCGCCGGCGCCCTACGCGATCGGCCAGGCGCACGTCGCCGTCGACGTCAGAGACCAGGATGGCCGTATCACCGCCACCGTCGACGTCACCGTCTTGATCGAGACCTTCGAGGACGAGTGGGCACTGGTGCCTATTCTGCCGCCCGGCGCGGCGCTCAAGCTTGCCACGGTCGACGGCCGCATGGTGCAGCTCGTGCAGCGCCCCGAGGGCCTCGCCTGGTCGACCGAGAAGGCCGGCGTCGTCACCATGCGGCTGAGCTACGGGGTCGACGCCAGGCGCTCCGACGCCGGCTATGTGCTGGCGCTGCCGGTGCCGGTCGCCGCGGCGACCGACTTCAACCTGGTCTATCCGGGAACCGGCGTCGACCTCGCCGTCGTGCCGGCGGCCGACCTGCACTCCGACGAGGGCGATGGCGTGACGCGCTTCACCGCCAGCGTGCCGGCGACCTCGTCGATTCTGGTCTCGTGGCGCGCGCCGACGACGCGGCCCTACGTCATCAGCCGGGCGGTCTACGGCGGCGCGCTCTCGGGCGACGCCCTGGTCTGGACCGCCGAGTTCCAGGTCGAGGTGTTCGGCGACGGCCAGATCGATCTGCCGCTGATGCCGACCAGCGTCACGCTGATCGACATCCGCGTCGACGGCGCGCCGGCGACGGTGCTCGAAAAGGACGCGCGCTTCGGCACCGTGCTCGAGGGCCGCGGCCTCCACGACGTGCGCGTCGAATTCCTGGTTCCGGTCGCCACCGACATGGGGCCGCCCCAGGCACGCCTCGACATCCCGCGCATCCCGGTCTCGCGTTTCGATCTGGTGCTGCCCGGGCGCAAGGACGTCAAGGTTACCCCCGGCGCCAACGTCGTCACCACCGAGCGCGACGACGAGACCCGGGCGACCGTGTTCATCCCGATGAGCGGCACGGTGGTGTTCACCTGGACCGACGCCGTGCCCGAGCATCTGCGCGCCCAAGTGCGCGCCAACGCGAGCCTCTATCACGTCGTCCACGCCGAGGAAGGCGTGCTGCACGGGCGCGGCACCGTGGTCTACGAGATCACACACGGTGAGACCAACCTGCTGGAACTCGAGATCCCCGACGACGCCCAGGTCAACAGCATCGTCGCGCCGGCGGGCGGCGTGTCGGACTGGTCTGTCACCGCCTCGGAAACGCAAGGGCGCAAGAAGATCACCGTCTTCCTCGAACTGGCGGTGAGTGGTGAATTCGTCCTCGAGGTGGCCTACGAACGGCTGCTCGGCGCCGGCGCGGCGGCGCGCCAGCCGTTCAGCGTCCCAGTGCTGAGCGCGGTCAATGTGCATCGCCAGCGCGGCATGGTGGCGTTGCTATCGGGCCAGGAACTGGCGCTCAAGCCGGTCACCGAGACGGGCGTCTCGCCGGTCGGCGAGAATCAGCTGCCGGCGTTCATTCGCAACCAGATCGCGATGACCGTGGCGCATACCTACAAGTACATCGACCCGATGCCCGAGCTCACCGTCAGCGCGGTCGCACCCGAGCGCCGGCAGGGCAAGTTCGACGCCCAGGTCGACACGTTGATCTCGCTCGGCGAGGTGATCATGAAGGGCTCGGCGACGATCGAGATCGACGTCAAGTCGGGCAGCATAGTCGAATTGCAGCTGCGCCTGCCCGACAACGTCAACATCCTGGGCGTCGCCGGTCCGTCGCTGCGCTCGCACCAGGAGCGTGAGATCGACGGCGGCCAGGCGATCGAGATCGAGTTCACCCGCGAGATGGAGGGCCAATTCCGCATCGAGGTCAGCTACGAGCGGATCATGGACCCCGAGGCGCCGCGGACCGCCGTGCCGACGATCTCGGTGATGGAGGCCGAGGTCGAGCATGGCCGCATCGCGGTCGAGGCGCTGACCGCGGTCGAGGTGCACGCGGCGGTCGCCGAGCAGCTTTCGAACGTCGACGTCAACGAGCTGCCCCGTCAGTTGGTGCTCAAGACGACCAACCCGATCCTGCTCGCCTACCGCTACGTGCACGCCAAGCCGCCGTTCAAGCTGGCGCTCAAGATCACCCGGTACCGCGAGATCGACGTTCAGGTCGCGGCCATCGAGCGCGCCGACTACTCGTCGTTGTTCACCTGTGACGGGCTGGCTGTGACCACCGCGCGCCTGACCGTGCGCAACAGCCGCCGGCAGTTCCTGCGCCTGGCGCTGCCGCCCAAGTCCCAGGTCTGGTCGGTGTTCGTCGACGGCAAGCCCGAGAAGCCCGCTTATGCCAGCGGCGGGAACGACGACGGCACGGCGATCCTGATCAGGATGATCAATTCTTCCGAGGGCTTTCCGGTCGATATCGTCTATGCCACGCCGGTCGAGGGCATCGGCCAGCTCGGCGCCGTGTCGAGCCGCCTGCCGCGTCCCGACATGGTGGTGACCCACACGCGCTGGGACGTCTTCCTGCCGGTCGGCCCGCGCTATCAAGAGCCCGATAGCACGATGGACGTCGTCGTCGGCGGCGCCTGGGTTAATCCGCGGATCGTCGGCGTCGACGAGGTGACGCGCGCCGCCTATCAGACGCAGATGGGCCAGCCGCTCAGGATCACCGTGCCGACCCAGGGCATCCGCTTCTCATTCGAGAAGCTCTATGCCAACCAATCTCCCGAGGACGCGGCGTTCTCGATCCGCTACGTCTCGGGCGGCATCGACAAGACCGCACTGTTCGCCAGCGCGGCCGGCGCGATCCTTCTGTGGGTCGGCATCGTCGCGATCGGCGGGCGCCGGCTCCGATTGTCGCGTGGCATGACGGTCGCCGCCATCGCCTCGGGCGCCGCGCTGCTGGTCGCCTCGATCGGCTACTTCGGCACCAGCCCGATCCCCGCCTCGGGCATGGCGCTCGCCATCGCGGTGCTGCTCGCCGCTTGGTGGGGCGTCGAGCGCCTGCGCGACTGGCGCGCCGGCCGGCCGGCAGGTTGACTTCGGCCCGGCCGCTTACGCCGGGTTGCCGAGGACGATCTCGAAGCGGCAAACGCCGGCGGCGGGCTCGAGACCGGCCTCGGGCGCCTCGACCGATACGACGACGCTGGCGCGCTGCACCGGGTCGCGGATCGCGTTGAAGACGTTGTCGGTCTCGAGATGCGGGTCGCCGGTGAAGTACAACTGTGTCGCCAACCGCTCGAAGCCCGGACCCGAGACGCGGAAGTGGATATGCGCCGGGCGCATCCAGGACGCCGAAGCCGGGTAGGGCGGCGGCTGGATCGTCAGGAAGCGGTAGGCGCCCTCGTCGTCGGTCGTGTCGTGGCCGTAGCCTTGGAAGTTGGCGTCCATCGGGACGCCGCGGCCGTCATCGACGTAGTGGTAGCGGCCGTTGGCGTCGGCCTGCCAGATCTCGACTACGGCCCCCGTGACGGCGCGCCCACCCTTGTCGACGACGCGTCCGACGACGTGGATCGGCGTGCCCGAGGCCAAGCCGCCGGCGCCGATCCGGGTCAGATCGTTGTCGACGTCGAGCGGTTTCTCGCGCGGAAAGAATGGCCCCATGGTCTGCGGCGGTGTCGCCACGCCGAGCGCGGCGAGCGCCGGCGAGACCCGCGCGGCAACGAGGCCGCCGGCCGCGAGCGAGGCGCCGATCAGGCGGCGGCGGGTGAGCGGTGCAGCATCTTGCGTCATGGTTTATTCCCGCTGGTGTGTGGCTCGAATGCTCTGTAACTAACATAGGCGGACAGCGGCCGCTGTGTAGGGGCCAGCCCGGCAAAGGCAAAGCATGGGGAATTCGACGATGGCTGATCTCTTCTCACTCGACGGCAAGGTCGCGATGATCACCGGCGCCTCGCGCGGTCTCGGCTGGGCGATGGCGCGCGCCATGGCCGAGGCCGGCGCCCATGTCGTGATTAACGGACGGGATAGCAAAACCGTCGATGTCCGCGTCGCCGAGCTTGCCGACGACGGGCTCGCCGCCTCGGCCGCGCCTTTCGATGTTACCGGCGCGAATGCGCCGGACGCGGTCGCTGGCGTTGCCGCGCGGTTGGGCCGGCTCGACGTCTTCGTCGCCAACGCCGGCATCGTCCGCCGCGGCGCGCTCGACGACGTGACGATCGACGACTGGCAGCGCATCATCGACACCAACCTGACGGCCGCCTTCACGCTGGCCCACGCGGCATCGCGCGCGATGGTCGAACAAGGCTCGGGCACGATCATCATGATGGGCTCGATCATGGGTGTCATCGCGCGCACCGGTGTGCCCGCCTATGTCGCATCGAAGGGCGGCATCGCCTCGCTGACGCGCGCGCTGGCGGTCGAGCTCGGACCAAAGGGGGTGACCTGCAACGCCATCGCGCCGGGCTACATCTCGACCGACATGACCGCCGACGCCGAGGCCATCCCGGAATTCGACGAATTGATCAAGCGGCGCACGCCGCTCGGCCGCTGGGGCCGGGCCGAAGAGATCGCGAGCGTCGCGGTGTTCCTGGCCTCGCCCGCCGCGTCCTACGTCAACGGCCACGTGCTGACCGCCGACGGCGGCCTGACCGCTGCCCTCTAACCCTTGCGGAATGCGACGGCGGCGATCCAGCCGGCGAACAGGGCGAGCAGGATGGCGGCCAGGCCGTAGAGCGCCGGCTGCGTGTGGGCGCGGTAGTTGACCTCGGCCTGGAAGCCGGTCTTGTTGACGAACAGCGGGATCGTCTCGGCGCTGACCTCCACACCGTCGCGGATCAGGAAAATCTGCGCCGTGTATGAGCCCTCGGCCACCTTCGCGGGGAAGTGCACCAGGGTGCGGAACAGCGTCTCGCCCGGGAACTCGATCTTGCCGACCTCGCCGGTGAACAGGCCGTCGCGCACGCGGTTACGGAGCAGCGCCGCGCGGAACGGCTCGATCTCCTCATCGGGCCGCGCGTCCGCAGTGTCGAGCCGGATCGACGTCAGGCCGATCTGGTAGAGCCCCATGAACGAGGGCCGGACGATATCCTCGAGCGGGCGGTTCGCGGCGACGGCGTAGAACGCCGGCACGCCGGTGAACTCGACATCATCGACGTTGATCCACAGGCCGGCGACGCGGTCTTTGCGGCGCACCACGACGCGCTCTTCGGGGCCGCGCACGACGATCACCACGTCGCCCTCGCCGTCGATCGCGCCGTAGAGCAGCACGTCGGCGCCGGTGAAGCCGGAATCGATGGTGATGCGGTGCTTGAACAGATCGGCGAGCAGGGGCTGGGCATTGACCGGCCCGGCGAGCGCGGCGAGCACCACGACGACGATTGCGAAGCTGAGACGCCGGGCCATCAGTGCGCCACCAGCACGCCGATCGAGAACATATCGGCCGGCGTGCTCAGGAGGTCGTAGACCAGCTTGCCACAGACGCCCAACACCATCAGCGCCAACAGGCCGCGCATCTGCTCGCCCTTGAGATGGGCGCCCGCGCGGGTGCCGAATTGCGCGCCGATCACGCCGCCGGCGAGCAGCAGCAGCGCGAGCACCACGTCGACGGTCTGGTTCTGCACCGACTGCAGGAAGGTGACGTTGGCGGTGACGAAGATGATCTGGAACAGCGAGGTGCCGACGACCACCGAGGTCGGCATGCCCAGCAGATAGATCATCGCCGGCACCATGACGAAGCCGCCGCCGACGCCCATGATCGCCGCCAGCATGCCGACGACCAAGCCGACGCCGAGCGGCAGCAGCACGCTGATGTAAAGCTTCGAGCGCCGGAAGCGCATCTTGAAGGGCAGGCCGTGCACCCAGTAATGCTGGTGCAACCTGCGCCGGCCGCGCGTCCCGGCGGGGCGCCGGTCGCGCGCGATGGCGAGGCCGCTCTCGACCGCCATGAGCGCGCCAATGACGCCGAGGAAGACGACGTAGCAGAGCGAGATAACCAGCTCGATCTGGCCGAGCTCGCGCAGCACCGAGAACAGCGCGACGCCGAGCGTCGACCCGACGAAGCCGCCGACCATGAGCACCGAGCCCATCTTGAAGTCGACGTTGCCGCGCCGCCAATGCGCCATGACGCCGGAGACCGAGGCGGCGACGATCTGGTTCGCCTCGGTGCCGACCGCGACCGCCGGCGGCACGCCCATGAAGATCAGCAGCGGCGTCATCAGGAAGCCACCGCCGACGCCGAACAGTCCAGAGAGAAAACCGACACCACCGCCCATTCCCAGCAACAGGAAAATATTTGCCGACATCTCGGCTATGGGCAGGTAGATATGCATCAAGCCGGCGTGGCGCGGTGGTTACGAACCGGACAAATACCCATGATGCTTGTTTATGGGCCGGTCAAAATTGACGAACAAGTAAAAACCACGAGAATTGCTTATACACTAGTGATGCGTCCCTGTCGCGACATTGGTGTGACCGTCTAGCGGCGCCGTCGACCGAAGCCGAATTCGTGTCCCGTTTCAATGAGTCATGACGCGCGAGGCGCGCCGATCACGCGTTCGGCGCGCCATAATAAAGCATCACGCTATGCTTGGCCTCGGCGAAGAACAGCCAGCGCTCGACGACGGCGCCCAGGCTGCCGGCAGCGGCCGCCAAAAGCGCGCACAGCACGACGCCCCAGTCAGCGTCGAACGCCAGCGCGGCGACGATCAGGACGATCGGCGCGGCGATGCCGACGAGCATCACCGTATGGCGCAGCCTGTCGGCATGTCGGCGCGCGACGACGTACCCCATCTCCTTTTGAATGTAGTTCTCGGCGGTGTGCGGCGCATCGAGCAGGCGCACCGTCCCGAGACCACCGAGGCCGGTCGCCGATTCCGGGGTCGGACCGCCGGCGTCCCTGTCGATCGAAAACCAGTAGGCGATCTTGACCAGGCCGGCGGCGGCCAACGCCGCGACGACCAGCCAGCTGAGCGCGAAATGGCCGCCGCCAAACGCGACGACCAGAAGGTTGAGCCACAAGAGGCCGGTCGCCAGGCCGAGCAACAGATAGCCGGGCAGCACCCAGCCGTTCGACCAGCGCCGGATCGTCCCGAGGCTGACGTAGATCATCGCCGTCGACGCGACGGTGGCGGCGCACATGACGAGCGTGGCGAGCGCGAGCACCAGAGCGGCGCCGTCGAGGTCGCCGCCGGGCGCCGCGAACAGACGGTCGAGCGCGAACAGGCCGGCGACGGGATAGGTCAGCAGGGCGGCGACGCCCTCGCGCGATAGCCAGCTCGAGCGCCATTGCGACAGCGCGCGCCAGGCGCGTTCGGGGTGTCCCAGATGCGCGGTCGACGCCAGCAGGCCAAAGGTCACCATGGCGAAGGCGAGGCCCGCGCCGCCAAGCCAGAAGGCCAGATCTTCGGGCAGGCCGCCGATCAGGGTGAACAGCGCCAACCCGAACAGCAGGCCGTAGCCGGCACCCGAGGCGGTGGTGAAGGCGATGACGGAATAGGCCGGGTGCATGGTGGGCGCCTAACCGGTCAACGCGAGAACAGGCGATCGACCCACTGCAGGAACTTGCCCTCGGGCGTGCCCACCGGGTCCAGCGCGGCGAGCGGCGCGACCTCGCCGGCGGCCTTGTTCATGGCGCGCGGCGGCAGGTATTTGTTGGTCGGCTTGTAACCCATCTCGGGCATCAGGTCGTAGCCGCCGCGCTCGGCGACCAGCTTGGAGACGGCCGAATCGGGATCGGCCAGATCGCCGAAATGGCGCGCCGAGACCGGACAGGTGCTGACGCAGGCGGGCACGCGCTCGACCTCGGCCAGGTTCTCGTTGTAGATGCGATCGATGCACAGCGTGCATTTCTTCATGACGCCGTCGTCGGCGTCGTACTCGCGCGCGCCGTAGGGGCAGGCCCAGGAGCACAGCTTGCAGCCGATGCACTTGTCCTCGTCGACCAGCACGATGCCGTCCTCGGCGCGCTTGTACGAGGCGCCGGTCGGGCAGACGGTGACGCAGGCGGGCTCTTCGCAGTGCAGGCAGGAGCGCGGGAAATGCACGGTGCGGCTCTGCGCGCCGGTGCCCGCCTCGAAGGTATGGACGCGGTTGAACCAGACGCCGCTCGGGTCCTTGCCGTAGGGGTTGTCGTCGGGCAACGGCGCGGCGTGGCCACCCGAGTTCCACTGCTTGCAGTTGATCGCGCAGGCGTGGCAGCCGACGCAGATGTCGAGATCGATGACCAGCCCGAGCGCCTTGTCGCCGCGGTTTTTCGGCAGACTGGTCATGTCGTTTGCCCGCCGCCGCGCTGCCGGAAATGCTTGCCGTAGCGCAGGATGTCGGGCCGCTTCGCCAGGCCGTCCGGCGGCGTCATGACGTCGAACTGCGGCGCGCTCATGGCGTTCTCGGCCGCCTCGGCCGCCTCCGCGGGCTCGATGCGCACGCGCAGGTCGAACCACGAGGCCTGGCCGGTCACCGGATCCGAGTTCGAATAGCGGTAGCCGTCGTCGCGCTCGGGCAACAGTTCGGAGATGACGTGATTGAGCAGGAAGCCCTGGGTGCCCTCGGCGGCGTCGGGCGCGAGGTTCCACGCGCCGCGCCGTTTGCCGATCGCGTTCCAGGTCCACACCGTGTCGGGATTGACGCCCTCCATCAGCTTGACCCGGCCCTTGACGCGGCCGTGGTGGCTGATGACCCAGACCCAGTCGTCGTCGGCGATGCCGAGCGTCTCGGCGGTGACGCGGTTGATGTAGAGCCGGTTGTAACCATGGATCTGGCGCTGCCAGGCGTTGTGCGAGCCCCAGCTGTGGTACATCGCCATCGGCCGCTGGGTCAGCGCGTGCAGCGGATAGCGCGCGGTGTCGACGGCGGCCTCCTCGAACGGCGTGTACCAGATCGGCAGCGGGTCGAAATAGGTCTCGACGCGTTCGCGGTGCTCCTCGGGCGGCTGGACCGGCCCGTGACCGCGCGCGGCGAGCCGAAACTTCTGCAGCACCTCTGAGTAGATCTGCATGATCACGGGTTCGGCGCTCGGAATGAAACCCATGCGCGCGGCGTAATCGAGATAGCCGCGATTGGCGAATTTGAAATAGCGCTGGTCGTCGGGCAACGCGTCGCGCCAGAAGCCGCCGTTCTCGATATAGCGATCGAGCTGCGCGGGGTTGGGCGCGCCGTGTCCCTTCTCGGTGCCGTCGGCGCCGCGCCAGCCGGCCAGCGTGCCGACGCCGGGTCTGCGCTCGTGGTTGACGATGTAGTCGGCATAGCCGCCCGGGAAGCGCGGCGTGCCGTCGTCGGCGGTCATGCCGGGCAGGCCGAGCCGTGCGCCGATGTCGAGCAGCACGTCCTGGAACGGCCGCACGTCGCGGTCCGGCGCGACGATCGGGTGGCGGATCGCATCGGCCGGCCCGTCGGCGCTCGAGATCGGCCGGTCGAGAAGCGAGATCGCGTCGTAGCGCTCGAGATAGGTGGTGTCGGGCAGCACCAGGTCGGCATAGCCGACCGTCTCGGAGAAGAAGGCGTCGGCGTAGATGATATGCGGAATGCGATAGTCGCCGGTCGCCGGGTCGATGTCGGTCAGCATGTCGATGACGCCGACCGTGTTCATGGTCGAGTTCCAGCTCATGTTGGCCATGAACATGAACAGCGTGTCGATCGGATAGGGATCGCCGTTCCAGGCGTTGGTGATGACCATGTGCATCAGGCCGTGGGCCGACATCGGCGCCTCCCACGAGAACGCCTTGTCGATGCGCATCGGCCGGCCGTCATCGTCGAGCAGTAGGTCCTCGGGCCCGGTCACGAAACCGAGCGGCGCGCCGGCCAGCGGCTGGCCGGGCTTGACGTCGGCCGGCTTGCCGGCGGGCGCGGGCGCCGGCGGGATGGGACGCGGGAAGGGCGGCTTGTAGCGGAAGCCGCCCGGGCAGTCGAGACTGCCCAGCAGCATCTGCAACAGGTGTAGCGCGCGGCAGGTGTGGAAGCCGTTCGAATGGGCCGAAATGCCGCGCATGGCGTGGAACGAGACCGGCCGGCCGATCATCTTGTCGTGCCGGCGGCCCGCCCAGTCGGTCCAGGCGACGTCGAGCACGACCTCCTCTTCGAACGCGGCGTGCGCCAGCTCGGCGGCGATGCGCCGGATCGTCGCCGCCGGCACGCCGATCTCGGGCGCCACCGCCCCGGCGTCGTAGCGCGCGTCGAGATAGCGTTTGGCGAGCAGCTCGAAGACCGGCACGGCGGTTCGGCCATCGGCCAGCTCGACCGCGCCGACCAGCGCCGGCGTGACGTCGGCGGCCAGCGCGTTGGCAAAGGCCTTGTCGCGGCCGTCCCAGCACAGCAGGTTGCCGTCGGCGTCGCGCGCGAACAGGCCGTCGTCGGGCGCGCCCGGATCCTGGATGACCAGCCAGGGCGCGTTGGTGTAGCGCGCCAGGAAGGCGAAATCGACCTTGTCGGCGAGCAGCAGCTCGCGGATCAGTGCGAAGATCAGCAGTCCGTCGGTGCCCGGCCGCACGCCGAGCCATTCGTCGGCGATCGCCGAATAGCCGGTCTTGATCGGGTTGACGCCGACGAACTTGGCGCCGTTGCCCTTGAGCACGCCGAGGCCGATCTTGATCGGGTTCGAATCGTGGTCTTCGGCGCAGCCGAACATCATGAAATAGCGCGTCAGCTCCCAGTCGGGCTCGCCGAACTCCCAGAACGAGCCGCCAATCGTATACAGCCCGCCGGCCGCCATGTTGACCGAGCAGAAGCCGCCGTGCGCGGCGTAGTTGGGCGTGCCGAACTGGGTCGCCCACCAGCCGGTCAGCGCCTGACTCTGGTCGCGTCCGGTGAAGAAGGCGAGTTTGCGCGGGTCGCTGTCACGGACCGCGCCGAGCCAGCCGACCGCGATCTCGAGCGCCTCGTCCCACTCGATCTCGGCGAACTCACCGGCGCCGCGCGGACCGACTCGCTTCAAGGGCTTGGTCAGCCGCGCCGGCGAGGTCTGGGTCATGATGCCGGCGGTGCCCTTGGCGCACAGGACGCCGCGGTTGACCGGGTGATCCCTGTTGCCCTCGATGTAGCGAATCGCGCCGTCCCGCAAATGCACCTTGATGCCACAGCGGCAGGCGCACTGATAACAGGTCGTGAATTTGACCTCGTCGGCGATCATCGGCGAGGTATCGATGATTGGTTCGGCCACCCTGCCCCCTGACGCTCTATTTACGTCACGCCGACCCGCAAGCCACGGTTCGGGCAACGGCGGCGAGACCGGCGAGGTATACTGTCACCTCAATCGGGTGCCGGACGCCGCCGGCGTGCGACGACGCCCGGCGGGTCACGGCCACAACGCGTTAACGTTGTGCCCGTCCCCCGACCGGCGAATTTAATGGGTTCAGGCATGGAAGCCAAGCGGCTGTTCGAATTGGTCGCGGCGGTGCCGAATAGCGCTTGTCGCACCGCTTTTCGCGGGCGTACAGTCGGTCCGCGAGGACGGTTTAACGGAGGCCGCGATGCCGCTACTGACGACGACAATAGGTGCCTACCCGAAGCCCGACTACGTCGAGATACCCGATTGGTTTCGTGAAGGCGGGCCGGGCGCGGGCGACCCGACGACCAAATACACCGAGTTCATGCGCGAGGCCGATGAAGACCTCGAGGAAAAACTGGTGCGCGGCGCCGAGCAGGTCGTGCGCGATCAGGTCGAGGCCGGCATCGATGTGCCGACCGACGGCGAGATCCGGCGCGACGACTACATCCACTATCACTGCCGCCACCTCGACGGCATCGACTTCGAGAGCCTGACCGAGAAGGCCATGCGCACCGGCGCCTGGACCGCCCGGGTGCCGACCATTATCGGACCGATTCGGGCGCGTGAGCACTTCCTGCCGGACGAATGGCGCATCGTCCAGGCGATGACCGACAAACCGGTCAAGGTCACCGTGCCGGGGCCGATGACCGTCACCGACTCTATCGCCGACGACTACTACGGCGACGAGAGCAAGGTCGGCATCGACGTCGCCGCGGCGCTCAACGCCGAGATCCGCGCGCTTGCCGAGGCGGGCTGCCGCTGGATCCAGGTCGACGAGCCGCTGTTCGCGCGCTGGCCCGACAAGGCGCTGGCCTACGGCATGGACAACCTCGAGCGCTGCTTCCACGGCGTGCCCGACACGGTGACCCGCGCCATGCACATGTGCTGCGGGTACCCTGAGAAGCTCGACCAGCCCGACTATCTCAAGGCCGACCGGGACGCCTATTTCACGCTTGCCGACGCGCTCGAGGAGACCTCGATCCAGGCCGTCTCGATCGAGGACGCGCACCGCCACAACGACTTGGCGCTGCTCGAGCGGTTCAAGACGATCCGCGTCATCTTCGGCGCGGTCGCCATCGCCCAGACGCGCATCGAGACGGTCGAGGAAATCGCCGGGCGGCTGACCGATGCGCTCGGCCATATCGAGGCCGATCGCCTGATCGCGGCGCCCGACTGCGGCCTCGGCATGCTCGGCCGCGACATCGCTCGCGCCAAACTCGCCAACCTGTGCACCGCCGCCAAGTCGGTCGGCTGACCAAGACGATTCACCACAGAGACACAGAGGAAAACTTAACAAAAACAATAGCTTGTTTTTCACCCTCTGCGTCTCTGTGTCTCTGTGGTTCAACGTTTCGTTTTCTTGATCAGACTAGGGTAGTAGGCCATGATCATATCGACGACACCGTCGATCGGGGGCCGCCAGATCAAGAAATAACTGAATATCGTCTCGGGCGATGCGGTGCTCGGCCGCAACACCATCATCCGCCTGTTCTTCACAATCGGTGACTTGGTCGGCGGCCGCGCCGGGCGCTACGAGAAGGAATTGAGGAGCACTCGCGAGGTGGCCATGGACGAGATGGTCGCCGAGGCGGTCGGACTCGGCGGCAACGCCGTCGTCGGCATCGATCTCGACGACAAGTTCATAGGCCAGACCAGCGACATGCTGATGGTCAGCATCAACGGCGCGGCCGTGGTGCTGGCGTAGGCGCCGGCCTCAGTCGGTCCGCAGGTACCAGGCGTATTCCAGCGCGGTCGGGCGCGCCAGGTATGCCGCCATCTCGCCCTGCTTCACCGCGTGGTAGAGCAGGCAGTATTCCGCGCCGAAATATTTCGGCAGAATTTCCGCCGCCTTGAAGACGTCGAGCGCGTCGCGCCAGGTCGGCGGCAGCGCCGGCGGCACCTGCTCGTAGGCCGAGCCGGTGATCGGCGGACCGGGGTCGAGCGCGTTCTCGATGCCGTGGTGGATGCCGGCCAGCACGCTCGCCAGCGCCAGGTAGATGTTGGCGTCGGCGCCGGCGACGCGGTGCTCGATGCGTCGGTTGGCGCCCGAGCCGCCCGGGATGCGCATCGCCACGGTGCGGTTGTTGACGCCCCAGGTCGGCGCGTGCGGCGCGTAGGCGCCCGGCGCCAGGCGGCGGTAGCCATTGACGTTGGGCGCGAAGATCGCCATCGCCTCGGACATGGTCGCCGCCATGCCGCCGACCGCGTGGCGCAGCGCGGCGCTGCCCTCGGGCGCCTCGCCGTCCTGGAAGACGTTGCGGCCGGCCGCATCGAGCAGGCTGACGTGGAAATGCAGGCCGCTGCCCGACCGCTCGACGAACGGCTTCGAGATGAAGGTCGCCTCGACGCCGTGGCGCTTGGCCGTCGCCTTGATGACGCGTTGCAGCAGCACGCCGTGGTCGGCCGCGGCCAGCGGGTCGTCGGTGTGCACCAGGTTGATCTCGTATTGGCTGGGCGCGAATTCGGCGCTCGCCGCCGCCGCGGGGATGTTCTGCGCGGCGCAGAACGCGGCGACCTCGGCGAACAGCTCGGCGAAGTCGTCGAGCTCGGCGATGCCGTAAACCTGCAGAGAATCGGCGCGCTGCCCGGTGCGCGGCATGATCGGCACCTGCGGCATGCCGTCGGCGGCGCGCTGGGCGTCGATCAGGTAGAACTCGAGCTCGACCGCGACGACCGGGGTCAGGCCGTCCTTGGCGAAGCGCTCGACGACGCCGGCCAACACGTGGCGCGGGTCGGCGACGAACGGGCTGCCGTCCGGCTCGAAGGTCGTCAACAGCACCTGGCTGCTCGGCCGGCTGGCCCAGGGGATCGGCGCTAGCGTGCCGGGCACCGGCTTGAGCACGTGGTCCGGGTCGCCGTCCGAGAAGCCGCGGCCGCCCGGGTCGCAGGAGCCGCCGGTGACGTCGAGCAGGTACGTCGTGCCGGGCAGCAGGAGCCCTTCGCCGTAGAGCTTCTTGGCGTCGGTGCGGCTCAGCCGCTTGCCGCGCAGGATGCCCGACAGGTCGGAGACGAAGGCGTCGATCACCGCGACGTCCGGATGACGCGCGAGAAAATCGTCGAGTTCGGATTGTTGCGCCGGCGGCGCCACTTGATCATTCATCTGCCACACCCCTTCGGCGCCGCGGGTCCGGCTTCACGCCTGTTCCCTTTCGGCCCGCGAGCCGTCATCATTCTTGCACTGATCCTTGGTGTAAATCGTACGGGAGATATGCCGATCATGTCGAGCCCCACGCGCGCCGACCGCCGGGTCATCGCCACCGGCGACGCCGCCTTCGTCCCCTTCGACCGCTATGGCGACCCGATACCCAAGCTGTCGTGGCTGTCGATCAGCTACGACGCCGAGAGCGGCCAGGGCTGCTTCCTCATCCGTTTCGAGCCGGGCGGCCGGTCGCTGCCGCACGAGCACACCGGCTACGAGGAGTTCGTCGTGCTCGAGGGCGCTTTGATCGACAATGACGGCGCTGTGTTCCGGACCGGCGATTTCGTCAGCTTCGAGCCCGGTTCGCGCCACGCTTCGCACGCGCCGGACGGCTGCCTCCTGGCGGTCTTCATGCGCGGCATCAACCGCCCGCTCGAAGCAGGCGAGGACATGTGACCGGCCGGCCGCCGGCTCGGCCGCATGATCGGCTGGCCTCGACGTTGCGGCTCTTCGTCGTATCATGGTCCCGCGCATTGGTCCGAATCGTCGGAGGACACGACCATCAACGAAGCCACGGTCGAGGCCCAGTCCCGCTGGGGTATCGATAACGACTACGGCCCCCTGCGCGACGTGCTCTTGGGGCGCCCCGAATACTTTCGCTGGATTGACGCCGGCCGGATCACCCGGCGCACCCTCAAGAACGCCGAGAAAATGGGCGTCGAGTTTGACTTGCGGGAGGCCATGGCCCAGCACGCCGAAATGGTGCGAATTTACGAGGGCGCCGGCGTCAATCTGGCGTCGCTTGGCAACAAGCGGGTGCTGTCCATGAAGGGCGGCGTCACGCTCAACCGGAAACTTCGCGATCTGGGGTTCGAGGTCTACGATCCGGATATGTCCATGTTCACCCTGGGCGGCGGCGTCCATTGCCTCTGCCAGTCGCTTTGCCGCGATCCGGCGTGACCGGCGGGTCCGGTCCGAGGCCGGCCGCGCAATAACGAGTCGAGGCAGACCCCTTGGAACTCACCGTCGCCGCGCTGGTGCTCGTTTCGGCGGCATTGCATCCGATCTGGAACGCCATCGCCAAGGACGACGATCATCCGGAATGGATCTTCTTCTCGCTGTTGTGTGTGACCACGACGATCGCCGGCAGCCATGCACTGTTGGTCGGCGAGGATCTCATGTCGTTCATGCGCGCCTGGCCGTTCCCGCTGATCAGCGGCGGCGGCTTGTTGCTCTATGGCGTCGCGTTGGTGCTGACGCTCAGGCGCGGCGAGCTTTCGGTCTACTACCCGATCGTCCGCGCCTCGCCGTTGTTCATCGTCTTCGTCGGTTTCTTCTTCCTCGGCGAACGCTATGGCGCGACGCTGCTCGCCGGCATTGCGCTGGTGCTGGTCGGCGCATTCTTCCTGCAGTACCGGCGCGGCGCACGGCTGCTCGACGACCCGCTCACGCTGACGCTCGCGGCGCTGGCGATGGTCGGCTCGGGCATCTTTTCGATCGCCGACTGGCACGGCGTGCAGCGCGTCGCGCCGATGCTGATGTTCTTCTGGTCGACGCTGCTCAGCGTGCCATTCTTCGCCGCATTTCTCTGGTACCTCCATCGAGGCCGCGACGATGCCGCCTGGCACCGGTTCCTGGTCGGCTGGAAGACGCGGCCGCTGCGCCACCTCGCCGTCGGCGTGCTCGCCTACGCGTCCTATTTCCTGCTGCTCAGCGCCTATCACATGGGCGGCAATGTCGCCGCGGTGACCTCGGTGCGTCAGGCCTCGATCCCGATCTCGGTGCTGATCGGCGGCATCTTCCTGAAAGAGGCTGGCATGGCGCCGCGCATCGCCTGGTCGCTGGTGCTGACGGCCGGCATCGTGATCATCATCGTGGCGCGTTAGCTTTTTGTGCGGTCATCTTCGCTGCGCGATTATGACCTGCGCTCAATCGCCGCGCATGCCAATCTTATGGAATCAAAGCTGGCCGAACGGTCGGCGCCCCCCTCTTGTCCCAATAAGACTGGCGCGGGCTGGTGTGATTGGACCGATCCCAGAATTAACGGGGTCAGACTCCGTTATTATTGATTGATAACAACATAGAAAACGGAGTCTGACCCCGTTTAATGGGATCGTATCTTGGAGCGCCGTACATACCCGGTCCTGGTCGTCGGGGTCGACGGCGCGCCCGGCGATCGAGCACGGCGCACTGTCACGGCGCGACGGCGACCGCAGAATGACACCGCCGCTCACATCAAGAGGCCGCCGCCGACGACGAGGACCTGGCCCGAGATGTAGTCGGATTCGGGCGTGCACATCAGATAGACCGCGCCGGCGGCGTCTTCGGGCGTGCCAGCGCGGCCGAGCGGGATGGTCGCATTCAGCGCCTCGAGCCGGTCGCGCTGGATGCCGACCCGGATGGCGCGTCCGGCGACGTCGATTTCGGCCGCCTCGCCGTCGAGCGGCTGGGTAAGCCGCGATTCGATGAGCGCGAATGCGACGCAGTTGACGTTGACGTTGTAGCGCCCCCATTCCTTGCACATGCTGCGCGTCAGCCCGATCAGGCCGGCCTTGGCGGCGCCATAGCTCGCCTGGCCGGCGTTGCCGTAGAGCCCCGAGATCGACGAGATGTTGACCACCTTGCGATGCACCGGCCGGCCCTGCGCGATCTCTTCCTTGGCGGCGCCGCGGATGAATTCCGCCGCCGCGCGCATGATCTTGAACGGCGCCGTCAAATGCACGTCGATCATCGCCTGCCACTGCGCGTCGGACGTCTTCTGGATGACGCTGTCCCAAGTGTAGCCAGCATTGTTGACGATGATGTCGATGGCGCCGTAGGCATCCAGCGCCGTCGCGACGAAGCGGTCCGGGAAGTCGTCGGCCGTGACGTCGCCGTTGCAGGCGACCGCCGCACCGCCCGCGGCGGTAATCGCGGCGACCGTCTCGGCGGCCGGCCCCTCGTCGAGGTCGTTGACCACTAGCCTGGCGCCCTCGGCGGCCAGCTTGAGCGCGATGGCGCGGCCGATGCCGCGCCCCGAGCCGCTGACCAGCGCGGCCTTGCCGTCCAGTTTCGTCATGATATATCCTTGGTATTAGTCGCGCGACAGGTGCTTCTTTGGGTCGAAGAATGGTTTCTCGACGACCACCGCGCGGCGCGGCCCGTCGGGCGGCGCAACCTCGATCTCGGTGCCGAGCGCGCTGTGGGCGAGGTCGAGCATGGCGAAGCCGATGTTCTTCTCGAGCCGGGGCAAATAGACGCACGACGTGACATGGCCGATCGCCGTAGCGCCACGCGTCGCCGGCCAACGGTAATCGTTGTAGTGCAGCGGTGCGCCATCGACCTCGATGCCGACGAGCTTGCGCGTGACGCCCTCGGCCGCGATGCGCCGGAGCGCCGCCTTGCCGATGAAGTCGTTCTCCTGGTCGAGATCGACGAGCCGGCCGAGCCCGACCTCGAAGGGATTGGTGGCGGCGTCGATGTCGACCGAGTAGTCGTAGATACCGGCCTCGATGCGGCGGATGCGCGACGGGCAGCCGGGCGCTATGCCGTGGGCCGAGCCGGCCGCCATGATGGCCTCCCACAACTCGTCGGCGCGGGCCGTGTCGCGCAGGTAGATCTCGTAGCCGAGCTCGGCGCTCCAGCCGGTGCGCGCGACGACCAGCGGCATGCCGTCGAGCGCGGTCTCGACGAGGTCGTAATAGGCGAGCTCGGCGACGTCCGCGCCGAACAGCGCGACCGCGACGTCGCGCGACTTCGGGCCCTGCAGCTGCAGCGTGCCGACGTCGGGCTCGCGCACTTCGACGTCCATGCCGGCGAACACCGCGACGCCCTGGGCCCACATCAGGATGTCCGAATCGGCGCGCGACAGCCAGAAACGGTTCTCCTCGAGGCGCAGCAGCACCGGGTCGTTGAGGATGCCGCCATCGGGCGCCGTCACGACGACGTATTTGCACTGGCCCACGGCGCATTTGTTCAGGTCGCGGGGCACAAGCAGGTTGGCGAAGGCGAAACCGTCGGGACCGCTGATCTCGACGATGCGCTGCCCGGCGACGTCCCACAACGCAACGCCGTCGACGAGCTGCCAGAATTCGGTCTCGGGATCCGTGAACCCCATCGGCAGATAGGTCTTGTTGTAGATGCTGAAGCCCTTGACGCCGTGGCGCACGGTCGCTTCGTAAAAGGGCGAGCGCCGGAATCGCGGGCTGAGAACGAATTCTGTCGACACGTGCGTCGGCCGCTAGACGTCGTCGTCGCCGAGCGCCGCGAGTGTCGCGGCGCCGCTGGTGATCGGCCCGAGCAGTGCTTCGGCCTGGGGCAGCAGGCGGTCGATGTAGAAGCGCGCGGTGGCCTGTTTGGTCCGGTAGAAGGTATCGCCGGCGTTGCTCTCGGCGAGGCGTTCGCCGGCGACGATCGCCGCCTCGGCCATCATCTGGCCGCATGCGACGAGGCCCAGCATGCGCAGATAATCGGTCGCCCCGGCGGCGGCGCTTTCCGGGTCGTGGCCCCAGGTCTCGCGCAGCCAGCGCGTCGCGCTCTCGAGCGCCGTCGCGGCGCTGCCGAGCGGGCCCGCGAAGCCGGTCAGTCCATCGCCGGCCACCTCGACGCGCGCCGTCGTGTCGGCGAGACGGGCGAGGAACTCGCCGATCGCGCGGCCGTCGTCGGCCATCAGCTTGCGGCGCGCCAGGTCGAGCGCCTGGATGCCGTTGGCGCCCTCGTAGATCATCACGATGCGCGCGTCGCGCAGGTCCTGCGCCGCGCCGGTCTCCTCGATATAGCCCATGCCGCCGTGCACCTGGACGCCGAGCGACGCGACCTCGAAACCGGTATCGCCGCAATAGGCCTTGATGACCGGCGTCAGCAGCCCGACGCGGCGCGCGCTGGCGGCGCGCGTCTCGGCGTCCGCGTGGCGCCGGGCGACGTCGCCCTCGGCGGCGACGTGGCAGGCCAGCGCGCGCATCGCCTCGATCTGCGCCTTCATGATCATCAGCATGCGACGCACGTCGGGGTGGTCGATCAGCCGCGCCGGTTTGCCGTCGCCGAGCCGCGTCCCCTGGCGCCGCTCGACGGCATAGGCACGGGCCCGTTGATAGGCGCGCTCGGCGACCGCGACGCCCTGCAGCCCGACCGCCAGCCGGGCCTCGTTCATCATCGTGAACATGCAGGCGATGCCGTGGTTTTCCTCACCCACCAGATAGCCAACGGCGCCGTCGCCCTCGCCGAACGCCAGGGTGCAGGTCGGGCTCGCCTGAATGCCCAGCTTGTGCTCGATCGAGAGCAGCTTGATGTCGTTGTGCACGCCGAGCGCGCCGTCGGCGCCGACCATTACCTTGGGCACCAGGAAGAGCGACACGCCGCGCGAGCCGGCCGGCGCGCCCGCCGTGCGCGCGAGAACCATGTAGACGATGTTCTCGGCCATGTCGTGGTCGCCGTACGTGACGAAGATCTTGGTTCCCTTCAGGCGGTAATGATCGCCGTTTCGCACGGCGCGCGTGGTCAGCGCGCCGACGTCCGAGCCGGCCTGCGGCTCGGTCATGCACATGGCGCCCGACCATTCGCCCGACACCAGCTTGGCCAGATAGGCCGCCTTCTGGTCGTCGGAGCCATGCGCGGCGAGCAGGGCGATGGCGCTCTGGGTCAACAGCGGGCACAGCGCGAAGGACATGTTGGCCGCGTCCCACATCTCGGCGAGCACGGTGGCCACGGCGTTGGGCAGCCCCTGGCCGTCGTATGCCGGGTCGGCGGCGACGCCGTTCCAGCCACCCGCGACGAACCGGCGATAGGCGTCGGCGAAGCCGTCGGGCATGCGCACGACGCCGTTCGCGAGGCGCGCGCCGGCCAGATCGCCCGGCCGGTTGAGCGGCGCCAGCACGCGGCCGGCAAACTTGGCGGCCTCGTCGAGCACGCGGTCGATGTCGCCGGCCTCAAGCGCGCCGTTGCCGCCGAGCCCGGTCAGCGTGGCGGCGTCGACCAGCTCGTGCAGCACGAAGCGCATGTCGGCGAGTGGTGCATCGTAGCCCGTCATCCGTCCCCCTAGTGGATAGAATCCATCATATGGTGCCCATACGATCCCATATCCCGGTTTCTCGGCAGGCGAGCGCCCGCCGGCGATGCCTTTGCATCGGCAAGGGTGTTCGACGCCCCGAGAAGCCGGGATATGGGACCCGCAGGGCGGCGTCCCAAGGCCGCCGGACGCGTTGCCCGATGCTTGTGATGCTCCAGCATCACCGCACATCGGGCGCCTTTCCGGGCGACCTTGGGACGCCGTCGTATGGGCACCATATGTTGGATTCTATCCACTAGACGACCTTGCCCGGATTCATGATGCCCTGCGGGTCGAGCGCCTGCTTGAGGCGCTGCATCAGGGCGATCTCGACCGGCGATTTGTAGCGCTTCAGGTCGTCGCGCTTCAAGCGTCCGATGCCGTGCTCGGCCGAAAAGGAGCCACCCATCGCCATCGTGATGTCATGGACGGCGCGGTTTATTTGACCCCATTCGGCGAGGAAGGTTTCGGTGTCGGCGCCGACCGGTTGGCTCAGGTTGAAATGCACGTTGCCGTCGCCGAGGTGGCCGAAGGCGACGACGCGGATGCCCGGGATGCGCGCCTCGACCAGGGCCGATGCCTCGGCGATGAAATCGGCGAAGCGCGACAGGGGCAGCGCAACGTCGTGCTTGATCGAGCCGCCCTCGGGCTTCTGCGCCTCGACCATGTCCTCGCGGATGCGCCAGAACGAGCGTGCCTGCTCGGCGTTGGCGGCGATCGTCGCGTCTTGCGCGACACCGTCCTCGATGGCCTCGGCGAGCGCGTCCTCGAGGGTGTCGCGCAGGCGCTCGGGACCGGCCAGCGCCGACAGCTCCAAGAGCACATAGAACGGATGCGGTTCGGCGAGCGGGTCGCGGTGACCGGTCATGTGGCGCAGCGTGAAGTCGATGGCGATGCGCGGGATCAGCTCGCAGCCGGTCAGCGCGCCACCGGCTGCGTCGCGCACGCGGCGGAACAGCTCGACCGCGGCGTGCGGGTCGTCGACGCCGACGAAGGCGCTCTCGACGTGGCGCGGCCGGGGGAACAGCTTCAGCACGGCGCCGGTGATGATGCCCAGCGTGCCCTCGGCGCCGATGAACATATGCTTCAGGTCGTAGCCGGTATTGTCTTTGCGCAAGCCGCGCAAGCCGTCCCACAGCTCGCCGTCGGGCAGCACGACCTCGAGGCCGAGCACCAGGTCGCGCGCGTTGCCATAGCGCAGCACCGCCGTGCCGCCGGCGTTGGTCGACAGGTTGCCGCCGATGCGGCAGCTGCCCTCGGCGCCCAGGCTCAGCGGGAAATAGCGGTCGGCGGCGGCCGCCGCGGCCTGTACTTCTGCCAGGATGCAGCCGGCGTCGACGGTGATCGTGTCGTTGACCGGGTCGACCGCGCGCACCGCGGCCATGCGGCCCAGGCTCAGGACGATCTCGTCGCCGTGCTCGTGCGGCACCGAGCCGCCGACCAGACCGGTGTTGCCGCCCTGCGGCACGATGGCGACACCCGCCTCGGCGCAGGCCTTGACCACGGCGGAAACCTCCTGGGCGCCGGCGGGTCGGACGACCAGCGCCGCGTTGCCGTGGAACAGGCCGCGCGGCTCGACCAGGAAGGGCGCCATGTCGTGCGGGTCCGCCGTCCAGCCGGCCGGCCCGACGATGTCTTTGATGCGCGCCAACGCGGCGTTGGTGGGGGTCGGCGGCATCAGGCGGCGTCCTCGCCGGCCGCGCGGGCCGCGCCGACCGCGCGGGGCGCCGCGGCGCGCGCCAGCCGGTCGTTGATCGCGACGCCGAGGCCGTCGTTTGGGATCGGCACGACGGCGATCGCCGTGAATTCGGGCCGGTCGAGCGCGTGGAGCATGGCGAACAGGTTGGCGGCGGCCTCGTCGAGATTTCCCGACGCGCTCAAGTTCAACGTCTCGGCCGCGCCGTCGGGCGCGGCGGCGCCGAACGCGAGCAGCGCCTCGCCGGCGGCGATGTCGCGGGCCGCGAGGCGCAGCGGCAGCTGCGGCGCGTAGTGGCTCGCCATCATGCCGGGCGAGCGCGCCGGACCGTCACCGGGGCCGCCGAGCGGGCCGATCTCGGCCTCGATTTCACTATGCGTCACGCCGCCCGGACGCAGCAAGCGCACGACATCAGGTTCGCTCGCGTCGACCACCGTCGATTCGATGCCGAGCGGGCAGGGGCCGTCGTCGAGGATCAGCGCGACGCGATCGCCGAGGCGCGCGGCGACATGGGCCGCCGTCGTCGGGCTCAGCCCGCCCGACGGGTTGGCGCTGGGTGCTGCGACCGGCCGGCCGGTCTCGGCGAGCAGGGCCAGCGCGGTCGGGTGCGCCGGCACCCGGATCGCCACCGTGTCGAGCCCGGCGCTGACCAGCGGCGAGAGGCGCGTGTCGGCGCGGCGGCGCAGCACCAGGGTCAGTGGGCCGGGCCAGAAACGCGCGGCGAGCCGCTCGGCGCGGTCGTCGAGCAGCGCCTCACGGGCGGCGTCGGCGGGCGCCGCGACGTGGACGATGAGCGGGTTCTCGCGCGCCCGGCCCTTGGCCCGGTAGACCGCGGCGACGGCGGCGTCGCTGGTCGCGTCGGCGCCCAGGCCGTAGACCGTCTCGGTCGGGAAGGCGACCAGTCGGCCGGCGCGCAGCAGCCCGGCCGCGCGTGCGATGGCGGCGGGTTCGGCGGCGACGATCTCGGCTTGGGCTGGCGCCACGCGGATGCTCCGGTCGGTTCGAACGCGTCAGTCTACATCATCGCGACCGCGATCATCGCGCCCGCGCACGACGAACGACGGATTCTCCAGGCCCGGCTTGCCGTAGCTCAGCTCGGCGCCGTCCAGGGTGCGCACGCTGCCGCCCGCCGCGGCGACCACGGCATGGCCGGCGGCGGTGTCCCATTCCATGGTCCGGTCGAGCCGCGGATAGATGTCGGCGACGCCCTCGGCGACCAGGCAGAATTTCAGCGAGCTGCCGCCGACGCGCTCATCCACGATCGTGTAACCGGCGAGATAATCGGTGGTTTCCGCGTTCATATGCGAGCGGCTCACCGCGGCGACCAGCCCGTCGGCGGCGGGCGCGCGCGCCTCGATCGGTTGCGCCGCGCTGGCGCCGCGTTCGACGAAGGCCCGCTCGCCGTCGCTGGTGTAGCCGACCCCAATGGCCGGCGCGGTGACGATGCCGAGCGTCGGCCGGCCGTCCTCGATCAGCGCGATGTTGACGGTGAACTCGCCGTTGCGGCTGATGAACTCCTTGGTGCCGTCGAGCGGGTCGACCAGCCAGAAGCGCCTGCCCAGCGCCGGGAGGTCGCCGGCCGCCGCCATCTCCTCGGCCGCGACCGGGATATCGGGCGCGAACGCCCTGAGCGCCTCGACGATAAGGCGTTCGGCCGCCTCGTCGGCGTCGGTCACGGGCGAGGCGTCGGCCTTGGCGCGCACGGCGGTCCCGCCGTCGTAGAAGCCCATGATGACGTCGCCGGCGGCATAGGCGATACGGCGCAACTCGGCGATCAACGCGCGGGTGTCGGTCTGGCTCATCGGGGATCCGTCGTTGGTGGCGGGTCGGCGCCCGTCATTCCTGCGAGGGGTACATGTTGTAGACGAAGAAGGCGGTCTCGTCGCCCGTGTTTTCGAGCTGGTAATGCCAGCCGGGCGCCAGGTAGACCGCATCGTCGGGGCCGAATTCGATGACGCCCTCGTCCCAGGTCAGCGACAGGTTGCCGCGGATGCAGTAGTAGGTCTCCTCGACCGGGCCGTACCAGTGCTCGCCGGGGCCGGCGTCGTTCTCGGGCCGCGACGACCAGCGGTTGGTGCGCTCGCCGGGATCGAGCGTCGAGACGCCGAGCGTCAGCTCGGAGCCGTGGCGGCCCCGCGTGATCAGGCGCTGAATGCGCACCTTTGTCGGCGCGTCCTCTGACGCGCGGCACGGAATGTCGTCGAGGTGGATCTTGGCAGGTCTTGGTTCGGGCTTGGACATGGACGGACCTTTCGCGCGGTATCATCGAGTGTGGCAAACTAGCCCGGATACCCCGTTGCTTCCAAGACGGTTGTGATCCTTGGAATTGTGGGCTTCGCCCGATCGATTCGAGGAACAGATTGCAGAGGACCACATGATCGAGATCGAACGCGTCAACCACATCGGCATCCGTGTCGCCGACGTCGACCGCGCCGTCGCCTTTTACGGCCACTTCGGCTTCGTGAAGACCTACGAAGGCGGCCCCGAGCCGGTGGCCATCCTCGACAACGGCAACGGCGTCGAGATCAACCTGATCGTCAACGCCAACGACACCAACGACGGCCGCAACGTGCTGATGGACGTCGACGCCAAATACCCCGGCTACACCCACGTCGCGCTGCAGATCGCCTCGGCCGAGCAAACGGCGGCGGCGCTCGCCGAACTCGGCATCGAGATCACCGAGGGCCCGGCGCGTTTCGGCGAAGGTATCTCGCTGTTCATCCGCGACCCCGACCGCAACGTCATCGAGCTGCGCCAGGCCACGGCCTGAGGCGCGCCGGTTTCGCAATTTCCTCGCGGCCTGTTACAATCATTCGGTTCAGTGATCGACGACCGAAGGGGCGACCACGGCTCACGCCATGGCGAAATGCCCGCATTGCAGTACGTGGTATTCGTTTCGCCGTACGGACGACGGCAAGTGCCAAGCCTGCCATGGCTCGGGCGAAATCGACGATCACTAAAATCGTGGGGGGACTAGGGAGGACCTAGAGCATGGCGCCGCGTCCGTCCCGGCCGACGCGTACAAGCCGGTTACCGAGTGCTTGGCGTGCCATCTGGGATAGCGCTGGTGGACGCGCTCTTGACCGAATTTCCATAGGTTCGGACGTCACCGGCATTATGTCGCCATGGCGGTGGCTGCGGCGTCGGCCCGACGTCGCCGCCCAATCACAGCGGCGATTGCAGCGGACGATACCGGTTGCCAGTTCAGTTGCATTGTTCTTGATGCTGATCTGCGCGCCCTCGACGGTCGCGGCCCAAGGCCGATCTATCGCGTGCTCCAGTTCCACGGCTTGGGCAACCAGGAAATCGAGCCGAGAACGGAGAGCGTCGAGAACGGATTGGCCATAGTGGGGCTCGACCAGATCAGCGACGCCGATATCGTCACCAGCGAGGCATTCCGCAAGGCGATCCGCAACTACTACGATAGCCTGCTAGTGTATCGCAAATCGGAGACGGTGTATCAGGGATTGGATGCGCATCTCAGAAGCGAGATGGACCGCATTCACGACATCGAGATCGTCGCGCGCGCCGGCAACCGGGTGAATGTCAGGATCAAGTATCGCTGGAACGTCAGGGAATTTCGCCTCGAGGGCCGCAACGACCGCGCCGAGGTGCTGGTCGAATTGATCCCGACGTTCACCAACGAGGTCTATGACTTTGAGCGCTACGGCGAGCCGCTGGTGCCCAACGACTCCTACTTCCCCGACATCGCGCGCGAATTCGCCGAATTCAATCTGGACAAGGCCTACGACGAGCGCGATTGCGTGCACAACTATCATTCGCCGCAGGTCTGCGTCGAATCGATCCCACTGTTCTTCCAATTCGCCGAGCGTGAAGGCCTGCCGATCAGTGTCGATACGGCGTACATGTTCAATGCCTTCGTGCGCGGTGAGTACGCCCGCGCCGACCGTCTCTACGCCCGCGCCAAGGGCTACACATTGCCGACGTACGCAGGCGTCGGCACCGAGGTCGCCGAACTCGTCCAGGTCGCCCTTGGAAAGCACTATGGGGAAAAGGACGTCTGGGAAGACAATTGCAAGTTCAACTACTACCGACCCAATCTGTGCCCCGGGACGATCGAGATCTGGCGCGAGTTCACCGAACGCCATGGGCTCGGCCTCTCGCGGGTCAGCGCCAGGATGTTTCAAGCCTACGCGCGCGGCAACTACCGCCGCGGCGACCGTCTGTTCCGCGCCGCCAAAGGCATCCCCGAGGCCGAATATACCGGTCCTGGATTGGAAGTGATGGCGCTCGGTCTCGACCCGGCCGTGAACTTGCAGCGCGATTGTCTGCACGACCCGACCGCGCCCAACCCCTGCGTCGTCTCGATCACCGCGTTCGAAGAGTTCGCCGAGACGCATGGCCTGCCGGTCGACCGCCGCACCGCGGCGATCTTCGACGCCTATATCCGCCACGACACCGTCCGGGGCGACTTGCTTTACGCACGCGCCAAGAGCATCCCGCTCGAGGCGGTCGGCGATCCCGACTACGAACCGGCCGAGCCGTCCGAGCTGATCATCGACATCGTCCCGCCAGCCCGCCCGACACCGGCGCCATGAGCCGGGCCGCGCCAACTTCGACGCGATGTCGATGTGATACGATCCGCGTAAACGTGGTGACGCCCGTGAGAGCACGAACCGCAATTTCCCAACCATGCGTTGGGTACCACGCGGCCGACGCTGGAGACGAATAGAGACGAGAAATGAGCGATTGCCGATCTTACGCACGAACCGTCGTGGCCGCGATGCTGGGCATCCTGTGCATCGTGCATGCGTCGCGCGACGCGTTGGCCGCAATTCAGGCGCCCGGTGAACGACGGGACCATCTGACCGTCGAAGAGCTTGCGCCCGATGCGTGGGAAAACTTTGGACTGGTTCACAATGCTAACTTCATGCCCGTGGGACCGTCGGCCGACGCACTGCATGCGCTCTCGGGCGTCCTCGAGGTGCCCGAGACGCAGTCTCATTCGGTGAAGGGCCGGTTTCCGGCATTCTCGGTCGAGTTTTTCAGCCATGGCGGTAATTTGGTGCCGACCAAGCGTGGCTTCATTTCGGGCGGAATCAGCCTTTGGAACCTCGTTCTTTCACCCGGCCGGGTGTGGTCCGAACCGGGCGACGATGGCTGGTCGCGTGCCTCCTTTCCCTTCACCCTGACGGGCAAGCGCCGCAACGACAGCCACAACGGCATCGCGAGCTTCCTCTACAACGAGACCGAGGTGTCGGCGCTGCGGATCCAGGTCGTTCAGGAAGCCGCGCCCTGGGGCGAGCTCGACGGCTGGGCGCAAGTCCCCTTGGCGTACAAGCCCGGCCCGATCGCGAACCGGCGGACCCTCGAAGAGCGATTCGCCCGGGAACGCGCGCAGCACATCCCGATGAGGCCGTGGTCGGCGCTCGAGGGCGTATCCGATCCAAGTCTGCTGGCCGACTTCGACGGCTACGCGTATCAAGTTACGGTCAGCGGCCTCGTTGTCGATGGTGTTCTCTATGCTCAGCCGTGCCGCACGCGCTTCGGCGACTACCCCTACTGCCGCGAGATGCGCCACGGCGTCTATTCAGTGACCAAGAGCCTGGGTGGGGCGCTCAGCCTGCTCAGGCTCGCTCAGAAGTATGGCGACGCGGTGTTCGATTTCAAGATCGCCGACTATCTCGATGTCACGGCCGACCATGACGGCTGGGACGAGGTGACCTTCGCCGACGCCCTGAACATGGCGACGGGGATCGGCGACAAGGCGCTAAACCGGGGGTCGGAGTCGTACGATTTTCACGGCGATAGGGGGAGCATGGCGCGGCGCCGCTTCTGGTACGCGCGATCGGCCAAGGCCAGATTGAACGCCGTCTTTTCCGCCGGCAACTATTCGTGGGATCCCGGCGAGGTCGGCAGCTATAACGGCGGCCATACATTCACGCTCGCGGCCGCGATGGACGCGCTCCTCAAGCGCCGGGAAGGCCCCGACGCGCACCTTTGGGACATGGTCGCGGCCGAGGTCCTCGAGCCCATCGGCGTGCTCCATGCGCCGATGATGCATACGCGCGAACCCGACGGCGGGCGTGGCATGCCGATCATGGGCTGGGGCTATTTTCCGACCGTGGGCGAGATGGCGACAATTGCCGAACTGCTGCACGCCGGCGGCAAACACCAGGGACGGCAACTGTTGAGCGCTACCAAGCTGCGCGAGGTGTTCCCGAGCCCGGCCGCCCCGGGATTGCCGGTAAACTGGCACAACGACTTCGGCGAATTCCACTATCACATGTCGTTCTGGTACATGCCGTTCCGCGGCAAGGATGGATGCTTGGTCTGGATTCCCGAGATGTCGGGCTACGGCGGAAACCAAGTCGTGCTGATGCCCAACGGCATGACGGGTATCCGCCTGGCCGATGGCGGCGCTTCCAGGCAATACGATACCGAAGGCATGGTCCGCCTCGCCGACGACCTGGCGCCGTTCTGCCAATAGACGAGACCGCCAATCGTCTGCGCCGCCAGGGCGATTAGACTCCGAGAGGCGCGGTTTGTAGACTTCGAGCGAATATCGAAGGCGCCACGCAGAGGGGGCCCGCGATGTGTCGCGCAGGTGATCGGACGATGTCGGAGCATGACGCGAGCGCGCTGAAGCATACGGTGCTGCACGACTGGCACGCCGCCAACGGCGGCAAGATGGTCGCGTTCGGCGGCTGGGACATGCCGGTGCAGTACAAGACCGGCGCGATCCGCGAGCATCTCGCGACACGCCGCCACGCCGGGCTGTTCGACGTCTCGCATATGGGTCGCTATGAGCTGGCCAGCGCCGGCGCCGAGGACTTCCTGGCGCGCACGCTGACCAACAACCCGCGCGCGCTCGACGCCGGCCAGGCGCAGTACAGCTTCATCGCCAACGAGGCCGGCGGCGCGGTCGACGACGCCTATCTCTACAAGCTCACCGACGAACGCTTCCTGCTCGTCGTCAACGCCGGCAACCGGGCCAAGGACTGGGACTGGCTCACGAATCACGGCGGCGACGCCGCCGGCATGACCGACGTCAGCGAGGCGCTCGGCATGATCGCCCTGCAAGGCCCCGAATCGACGCATATCCTCGAGCAAGTCATCGGGCCCTCCGCGCTGCCCGAGAACAAGCGCAACGCGCTCGCCACGGCGACGGTCGATGGCCATCCGCTGATCGTCGCGCGCACCGGCTATACCGGCGAATCGGTCTGCTTCGAGCTGTTCCCCGAGCGCAACCACGCGATCGAGCTGTGGGAGACGCTGATCGCGCTGGGCGCGGCGCCGGCCGGTCTCGGCGCGCGCGATTCGCTGCGCCTCGAGGCCGGCCTGCCGCTCTATGGCCACGAGCTCGGCCTGGATGCGGACGGCGCGGAGATCCCCATTTTCGCCAATGCCGCGGCGACCATCGGCGTGCGCGCGCCCGGCGCGGGCGAGTACATCGGCAAGGCCGCGCTCGACCGCCAGCGTTACGAGTTCGCCCTGATCAAGCGCCACGAGATCGACGCGCCGCCCGCCGAGCGCTTGCTCACGCGCCTGGTTCAGCCGATCGCCGTGTTCGAGGGCAAGCGGCCGCTGCGCGCCGGCTCGAAGGTGGTCCACGACGGCACCGAGGTCGGCGCCATCACCTCGGGCACCAGCGTGCCCTACACGCGCTTCGCCGGCGAGGGCCTCACGGCGCGGCCCGCCGACACGCACGAGCTGCGGCCGATCGGCCTCGCGCTGATCGCCTCGGACCGCCACTACCGCACCGACCGGCCGGTCGTCGTCCAGGTGGTCGACGAGCGCGGCAATTCGGTCGACGCCGAGCTGGTCGAGAAGAATCTGTGGCCCGCCGCGCCTTTCGCGCGCGCCTATTCGGGCTTCATCGCGCCCCGCGCGTCGGCGCCGGTCGCCGCCGGCGATGTCGAGACGCTGGCCACGGCGCTTGTCGCCGAGGCGGCCGACAACACCCGCTGGCGACGCGCCGACTGCGTCAACCTGATCCCCTCGGAGCAGCCCGTCTCGGCCTATGTCGAGGGGCTCTCGGCGGCCGACCCGGCGGCGCGCTACAACGAGCACAACCGTCTGCTCTCGCTCGGCCCCGACGCGCCCGAGGTGCGCTACTACAAGGGCACGCGCTTCATCATGGAGAAGGAGGAGGAACTCAAGGCGGCGCTCGCGACCTTCTTCGGCTGCGCGCGGGTCGAGCCGCGCGTCATCTCGGGCCAGATGGCCAACGACACGGTCTACGACGCGCTCAAGCAGTTCAAGAACCGGCGCCACGGCGGCCGCGAGCTGTTGCGCCTGGGTCCCGTCATGGTGCACGACCTCAACAAGGGCGGGCACCTGAGCGCGCAGCCGACCGGCGCGCTCAAGAACTACGTCGAGCTGCACCCCGAGACCGGCAAGCCCAACATCGTCCACTTCCCGATCGAGCGCGACAATGCGCACCGCATCGACGTCGAGCGCACCAAGCAATTGATCGCCGAGAGCCGGCCCGAGCTGATCGTCTTCGGCCGCAGCGTGATCATCCACACCGAGCCGGTCGCCGAGATCGCCCGCTTCGTCCACGATACCTTCGGCGAGGACAACCCCAAGCGCCCGTTCATCATGTACGACGGCGCCCACGTCCTTGGCCTCTTGGGGCCGGCCTATCAGGACCCGCTCGCCGAGGGCGCCGACGTGGTCACCGGCTCGACCCACAAGACCTTCTTCGGGCCCCAGCGCGGCGTGATTTTGAGCAACGTCGCGCATGGCTCGCCGTTCGAGGCGTGGTGGCGCTTCATCGAGCTGCGCGCCTTCCCGGGCCATGTCAGCAACCACCATCTGGGGACGCTGTTGGGGCTCCTCGGCGCGACCTACGAGATGATCAACTTCAGGGACGACTACCCGCGCCAAGTCGTCGCCAACGCCAAGGCCTTCGCCCGCGCGCTCGCCGACCAGGGCTTGAGCATCGAGGGCGATCCGGCCTGCGATTTCACCGAGACCCACCAGGTGCTGCTGCGCACCGCGCGCGCCAAGGGCGAGCACGCGGCGAGCCTCTTGGAGGCCAACAACGTCATCACCAACCCGCAGGCCTATCACGACGACCCGAGCTTCGCCGCCGCCTCGGGCGTGCGCATGGGCGCCCAGGAGATGACGCGCTACGGCATGACCGAGGACGATTTCCGCGAGCTCGCCGGCCTCATCGCCGAGATCGTCGCCGAGGGCGACGAACGGCCGGACGGCCACTGGGCGGAACGCGTGGCGGCCTTCCGCGCCCGCTTCACCGAGATGAAGTATTGCCTAGGGTAAGCGCCCCTATTTCACCAGCTTGAGGGCGACCGAGTTGATGCAGTGGCGCTGGCCGGTCGGTTCGGGGCCGTCGTCGAAGACGTGGCCGAGATGCGCGTCGCAGCGCGCGCACATGACCTCGGTGCGGCGCATGCCGAGGCTCACGTCGTCCTCGGTCTTGACCGCGTCCTCGCTGACCGGTTGGAAGAAGCTCGGCCAGCCCGAGCGCGAATCGAATTTGGTGGTCGAGTGGTAGAGCGCGTTGCCGCAGCAGACGCAACGGTAGGTGCCGTCTTGCTTGGCGTTGTTGTACTTGCCGGTGAACGGCCGCTCGGTGGCCTTCAGGCGGCAGACGCGGAACTGCTCGGGCGTCAACTCGTGCATCCACTGCTGGTCGGTCTTTTCGACGCGGTCGGTCATGTCGGCGCCTCCCTCGATCGCGCTTGGCCCGCGTGGCCCCCGCGCGCTACTGTGGTCGGGCATTAGGGAGGACATAATGGCCATCACGGCCCTGCGCAACATCGATCTCGATTCGGCGCTCGCCGACGCCGAACGGCATTACGTCGCCGCCAACCCCGGCAGCAAGGCGCGCATCGAGAAGGCGTGCCGCGTGATGCCCGGCGGCAATACACGCACGGTGCTGTACTGGCCGCCGTTTCCGCTGACCATCGCGCGCGGCGAGGGCGCGCGGGTGTGGGACGTCGACGGCCACGACTACACTGACTTCCTGGTCGAGTACACCGCTGGCCTTTACGGTCACTCGAACCCGATCATTACCTCGGCGATCAGCCGCGCGTTGGCCGACGGCATCGTGCTCGGCGGCCACAACGAGCTCGAGGGCCGGCTCGCCGAGGCGCTGTGCGCGCGCATCCCGTCGCTCGACCTGGTGCGCTTCTGCAATTCGGGCACCGAGGCCAACCTGATGGCGCTGAGCGCGGCGCGCGCCCACACCGGCCGCGCCAAGGTGATGGCGATCGAGGGCGGCTACCACGGCGGCGTGTTCTATTTCGCCGGCGCCGGCTCGCCGCTCAACGTGCCGTTCCCCATGGTGATGGCGCAATACAACGACATTGAGGGCACACTCGCCCTGATCGAGCGCAACGCCGACGATCTGGCGGCCATCGTCGTCGAGCCGATGATGGGCGGCGGCGGCACCATCCCGGCCGACCGCGACTACCTCGCCGCCCTGCGCGAGGCGAGCACGCGCCACGGTATCGTCTTGGTGTTCGACGAGGTGATGACCTCGCGCCTCGCGCCCGGCGGGCTGCAGGAAGCGCACGGCATCATTCCCGACATGACGACGCTGGGCAAATATCTCGGCGGCGGTCTCACCTTCGGCGCGTTCGGCGGCCGCGCCGACATCATGGGCCGTTTCAACCCGACGACGCCGGACGCGTTCCCGCATGCCGGCACCTTCAACAACAACGTCTTGACCATGGCCGCCGGCCTCGCCGGCATCACCGAGGTCTATACGCCAGAGGCCTGCGCCGCGCTCAACGCCAGGGGCGACGCGCTGCGCGAGCGCCTCAACGGCGTCATGCAGGCGCGCGGCCTGCCGGTGCAGGTGACCGGGCTCGGCTCGATGATGACGGTGCATTTTCGCGCCGGGCCGATCCGCTCGCCGGCCGATTCGGGCGCCGGAAACGACACCGCGCGCGGCCTCTTCCACCTCGAGATGCTGGCGTGCGGCCAATACCTCGCGCGCCGCGGCATGATCACGCTGTCGCTGCCGATGACCGACGCCGACGGCGACGGCCTGGTCGCGGCGGTCGACGACTTTCTCGGCGAATACGCGCCGCTGCTCGCCGACATTTGAGTGGCATGGCGGCGACCTACGACGCGATCGGCGAGGGCTATGACGGCACGCGACGGGCCGATCCGCGCCTCGTCGAACGATTGATCGGCCATCTGGCGCCGGTGCCGGGCGGGCGCTACCTCGACCTCGCCTGCGGCACCGGCAACTATACCGCGGCGCTCGCCGCCCGGGGCCTCGACATGACCGGCATCGACACCTCCGACGTCATGCTCGCCGCGGCGCGCGCCAAGGCGCCCGGGATCGCCTGGTCGAAAGGCCGGGCCGAGGACCTGCCCTACGCCGACGGTTCGTTCGACGGCGTGATGTGCTCGTTCGCGATCCACCACTTCGGCGATGTTGGCGCCGCCTTCGCCGAGGTCGCGCGGGTGCTCGGGCGCGGTCGCTTGGTCATCCTCACCGCGACGCCGGCGCAGATGGCGGGCTACTGGCTCAACTGGTATTTCCCCGAGGCGATCGTGCGTTCGGCCGCGGACATGCCGACCCTCGACGCCATCCGCGGCGACTTGACGGCGGCCGGTTTCGCGCGCATCGCGAGCGACCCCTTCGAGGTGCCCGAGGACCTGACCGATCTGTTCCTCTACGCCGGCAAGCACCGCCCGGCGCTCTATCTCGATCCGGCGGTGCGCGCGGGTATCTCGACCTTCGCGCGCGGCCTCTGCCCGCCCGACGAACTCGAGCGCGGCCTCGCGGCACTCGCCGCCGACATCGAGACCGGCGCCATCGACGCGACCGTCGCCTCCTACGCCCACGACAAGGGCGACTACCTCTTCGTCATCGCCGAGCTTTAGGGTCGACCGACAATGAAGCGCCACGACCGGAAAGCGCCACAAACAGTCAGGCCTTTCAATAATGGGGTCAGACACCATTAATAGACAGAGTTATAGAGACAAATCAAATGCTTAAATGGTGTCGGACCCCGTTGTTATCGGGAAGCGATCAACGGTTCGAACCTACGCGCCGATCGCCGCGAGGCTTGCGAGCAGCTTGGCGTGTGGCTGCGCGAGGCCGTGGGCGGCCTCGTAGGCGCGGCACGCGCGCAGCACGACGGCTTCAGCGAAGCGCGAGCCGATCACCTGGAGGCCGACCGGCAGGCCGGCGCCGGTCAGGCCGCAGGGGATCGACGCGGCGGGCTGGCCGGTCAGGTTGAACGGCACGGTGTAGGGCGTCGCGTGGCTCCAGCGGTCGAAGCCGGCCGAATGATAGATCGTCTCGGCCGGCGGCGCCGGCGTCGGCATGGTCGGCGTCAGAAGCAGATCGTGGCGCTGGTGGAAGGCGCTCATCGCATCGCCCGGCGCGGTTCGGGCGGCAACCGCCGCCTCATACTCGGCGAGGCCGACCGAGAGGCCGCGCTCGGCGAGCGCGCGGAAGCCGGCATCGAGCAGCGCGTGCTTCTCGGCCGGGATGCCGCGCAGGATGTGGCCGAAACCGGCGACCCAGTATTGTTCGAAGCGCGGGCGGAGCGGCTCGAACACCGGGCCGACCTCCTCGACCGTGGCGCCGAGCTCGGCGAAGCGCGCGGCGGCGGTGTCGACCAGCGCGCGGATCTCGGGCTGTGGCTGGGCGCCGCCGAGTTCCGGCGCGTAGCCGATACGAAGGCCCCGAATGCCGTCGTCGATGCCGTCGAGCCAGTCGCGCGCGACGTATTCGATGGCGTACCAGTCGCGCGTATCGGGCAGCGCCAGGACACCCAGCATCAGCGCCGCGTCGCACACGCTGCGCGCCAGCGGGCCGTTCGACGACAGTGTCGTGTAGGGGCTCTCGCGCGGCGCGTGCGGCACGCGGCCGAAGCTCGGCTTGAGGCCGAACAGGCCCGAATAGCTCGCCGGGATGCGGATCGAGCCGCCGCCGTCGGTGCCGTGCGCCAGATTGCCGATGCCGGCGGCGAGCGCGGCCGCGGCGCCGCCCGACGAGCCACCCGGCGAATGCGCCGGGTTCCAAGGGCTTCGCGTGACGCCGGCGAGCGGCGAATCGGTGATGCCCTTCCAGCCGAACTCGGGCGTCGTCGTCTTGCCGAGCATGACGGCGCCCGCCTCGCGCAGCCTTGCGACCGAAGGGCAGTCGACGTCCCAGGCCTGGTCGGGATCGACGGTCAGCGAGCCATTGAGCGTCGGCCAGCCCCGGGTCAGCACGATGTCCTTGATGGTCAGCGGCACGCCGTCGAGTGGTCCCGCCGGCGCGCCCTTGGCCCAACGGTCCTCGGAGGCCTGCGCGGCCGCGCGGGCGCCCTCGGCGTCGACCAGTTGGAAGGCGTTGAGCACGGGTTCGTACCGCTCGAGGCGCGCCAACGCGGTCTCGGTGGCCTCGACCGGCGAGAGATCGCCGGCGCGATAGCACGCGACCAGCTCGCTCGCGGTCATGAAGGCGACGGTGTCGTCCACTCGCGGTTCCCCCCTCGGTTCGGACCGAGTATCGGCGAGATTGCCGCGCAGAGCAAAGTTCGCTTGGTTGATCCGCGGGCATCCTATATTACCGCTCGGCGTCCGCAGTATTTACCAGGGCCTGATCCGCGTATGACGACACACCGCCATTTCACCGACGTCGAGCTCGCCGCCTGGCGCCGCGACGGCTTCATCGTCGTGCGCGGCCTGTTGGGCGCCGCCGAGATCGCCGAGGTGACCCGCTGGGCCGATGCGCTGCAGGCGTGGCCCGAGACGCCCGGCAAGCACATGAAATACTTCGACGGTAGCCTCACCCAGCCCGGCGCGCGCCTGTTGAACCGGATCGAGAACTTCTGCCCCTACCACGAGGGTTTCGATCGGCTGATCAACGGCGCTGCGCTGCGTGGCCGGACGGCCGAGCTGCTCGGCGGCCCTGCCGTGTTGTTCAAGGAGAAGGTCAACTTCAAGCTCCCCGGCGCCGGCGGTTTCGAGGCGCACCAGGACATCCAGGCAGGCTGGCAGACATACGCCGAGATGTTCGTCACCGCGCTGGTCGGCATCGACGCGGCGACGGTCGAGAACGGCTGCCTCGAGGTCGCCGCGGGCCACCACATGCGCGGCATGTTCGGCGAGATGTGGCAGCCGCTCGGCGACGACCCGCTGGTCGGCGTCGACTTCCAGCCGGTGCCCACGGAACCGGGCGACGCGGTGTTCTTCGACTGCTTCACGCCGCACCGCTCGGCGGCCAATCTGAGCGATGCGCCGCGCCGCGTGCTCTACGTCACCTACAACCGCGCCGCCGCCGGCGACCACCGCGCGCAGTACTATGCCGACAAGCGCGCCAGCTATCCGCCCGACTGCGAACGCGACGCCGACAAGGAGTACGTCTACCGAGTGTGAGCGCGCGCCAAGGGTACCTACCCACCGTCGGCCGCCATCCGGCTCGTTAGACTTGGCCGCCCAGCTCATTTAGAATTAACCCGAAAATTCATCGGTCTCAGGGGGACTGTCGTGTCACGGGAGGACGTCGAACGGCGGCTCGCCGCGATCCTTTCGGCCGATGTCGTTGGCTATAGCCGACTCATGGCCGACGACGAGGCCGGCACCCATGCTGCGCTCAAGGCGCATCGCGCCGAGTTCGTCGATGCCACGATTGCCGAACATCACGGCCGGATCGTCAAGCTGATCGGCGATGGCGCGCTGGTCGAGTTCGCGAGCGTCGTCAATTCCGTCGCCTGCGCCATCGACATTCAGCGCGGCATGGCCGAGCGCAATCGCGATGTGCCGAAGGACAGGCGAATCAGATTCCGCATCGGCATCAACCTGGGCGACGTGATCATCGAGGGCGACGACATCTATGGCGACGGCGTCAACATTGCGTCCCGCATCGAGGCGCTGGCCGAGCCGGGCGGCATCTGCCTGTCGGACGATGCGTATCGCCAGGCGCGGGGCAGGCTCGACGTCGCCTTCGAAGACATGGGCGAGCACGCGGTCAAGAATATCCCGGATCCGATACGTGTCTTCCGCGTCGAGCTGGCTCACGCGGCCGGCGAGATCGACTCGGAGGATGACGTCGTTGCGGCGCCCGCGTTGTCCGCCAAACCGTCGATCGCGGTGCTGCCGTTCGACAACATGTCGGGCGACCCCGAACAGGAGTATTTCGCCGACGGCATCAGCGAGGATCTGATCACGGCGCTATCGCGGATTCATTGGTTCTTCGTGATCGCGCGCAATTCGACCTTCACCTACAAAGGCCGGGCCGTGAACGTGACCGAGGTCGCTCGCGACCTCGGCGTGCGCTACGTGCTGGAGGGCAGCCTGCGCAAGGCCGGAAATCGCGTGCGCATCACCGCCCAACTGATCGACGCGACGACCGGCAACCACGTTTGGGCCGAGCACTACGACCGCGAGCTCGCCGACATCTTCGCGCTTCAGGACGAGATGACGCAGACCATCGTCGGCGCCGTCGAACCCGAACTGAGCGCCGCCGAACGCGAGCGGGCGGCGCACAAGCCGCCCGACAACCTGGATGCATGGGAGAGCTATCAACGCGGCTTGTGGCACATGTGGCGTTTCACCAAGGACGACAATGCCGAGGCCCAGAGCCTGTTGCGGCGGGCGCAGGAACTCGACCCCGGTTTCGCCATTGCCTATGCCTACGAGTCATACGCTCATTTCCTGGACGTGATCCTCGGCTATGCCGAGGCTCCGGGGGCCTGTCTTGCGTCGGCCCTGGCCGCGGCGAACGAGGCCCTCGCGCTGGACGACAAGGAACCGGTGGCCCACTTCGCGCAGGGTCGGGTTTACATGGTGCAGGGCAAGCACGACGCGTCGATTGCCGCGCTCGAAACGTCGCTCGAGTTCAATCCCAGCTTTGCCCAAGCCTGTCACGGACTCGGATTCGCCTTCGCGCTTGCTGGCCGGCTCGAGGATTCCGCCGATATGCTGGACAGAGGCATTCGCCTCAGCCCGCACGATCCGCTGTTGTTCGCGACCGAAACGATCCGCTCGTTCAGCTGCACCCTCCAGCACCAACACGAGGCGGCCGCCGAGTGGGCGCTGCGCGCCGTTCGCAGGCCGCAGGCGGTCGGCGGCGGATACTGGCCCTATGCGGCGCTCGCTGCCGCGCTCGGCAATCTCGGCAAGACCGAAGAGGCCGAGGCCGCCCTTGCGTCGGCATTCAAGCAAAAGCCTGACCTCTCCCTGGCCTACGTGATCAAGACTCTGCCGACCACGCAGCTGGACGGCCTCGGTCCCTATCTCGACGGATTGCGCGCGGCGGGACTGACCGCGTGACCGAGCCGCGACGACGGGGTGGATAGCGGGCAGTCCCGGTTCGCCAACTCTTCCGTGATAGACTGACCATGCCTGCCTGCCAGCCGAGCGAGGAAGTGGTCATGGAATGGATCGGAGGATGCCTGTGCGGCGACGTGCGATATCGGGCGAGCGAGGATCCTCGGTGGGCCGGGGCGTGCCATTGCGGCCGATGCCGCAAGCAGTCCGGCGCGCCGTACACGGTCGGTGTCCTGTTCGCCGAGGACACCTTCGAATGGACAAGCGGGCAGCCCGCCTATTACCGCTCCTCGGCGAAAGTGCGTCGCGGCTTTTGCGCGCGATGCGGCAGCACACTCACCTGGGAGACGGCGGGTGACGGATTCACGGTCTTGATCGGAAGCCTCGATCGTCCGGAGGCGGTCCAACCCGACAGTCACTGCTACACCGCGACGAAACTGCCCTGGGTATGCCTCGAAGACGGGACGCCCCAATACCCCGAAGGCGACGTCACGATGGCGTGGTGCAAATCGTAGCGGCGCCGGCTCGCCATCGCGGCGGCCGCCGCCGTCGATACGGCTTCACGACCGCGGCGATAGTCGATTCGGCCAATAGGAATTTGCTGCAGTGCAGCGCGGCGTGCCGTAAATCGACAAAATGCTAGCTTTTCCGGCGCGGAATCATCTATTGTTACCGCCGCTGTCGTGAAGTGGCGGCGGCGTATTTTTATCTACCTTCTTTGCGGGCAAGATGACGACGCAGACGACATCGATCCGGGACAACACGAGCGCGTGGTTCGCCACGTGCCGGGTCTCGTCGTGCACCGCCGTTCTGCCTCGGTGTCACGCGGTCCTTCGACTTATCGGCCCCTGAACGGATGAAAGCCGCATACGCGGCCGTTCAGGGGAGTTCGATTTGCGATCTACTTCGGACATCCGCATATGAAGGACCAGTAAAATGACCACGAGTAACGACAAAAACCGAATCGTCATCTTCGACACCACCTTGCGCGACGGCGAGCAATCGCCCGGCTGCTCGATGAACATCGAGGAGAAGCTGCGCATCGCCGAGCTGCTCGAGCGCATGGGCGTCGACGTCATCGAGGCCGGCTTCGCGATCGCCTCGAACGGCGACTTCGAGGCGGTCCACGAGATCGCCAAGGTCGTCAAGAACTCGACCGTGTGCAGTCTGGCGCGCGCCTCGCGCAAGGACATCAACCGCGCGGCCGACGCACTCGAGCCGGCCGAGCGCAAGCGCATCCACACCTTCATCGCGACCAGCCCGCTGCACATGAAGTACAAGCTCCAGATGGAGCCCGAGCAGGTCTACGAGGCGGTCATCGAGAGCGTCACTCACGCGCGCAGCCTGTGCGACGACGTCGAGTGGAGCTGCGAGGACGCCACGCGTAGCGATCACGACTTCCTGTGCCGCACGGTCGAGGCGGCGATCGACGCCGGCGCCGGCACGATCAACGTCCCCGACACGGTGGGCTATGCGACGCCCGACGAGTTCGGCGCGCTGATCGCCATGTTGTTCAACCGCGTGCCCAACATCGACAAGGCGACCGTCTCGGTCCATTGCCACAACGACTTAGGGCTCGCGGTGGCCAACTCGCTGGCCGCGTTCAACGCCGGCGCCCGGCAGGCCGAGTGCACGATCAACGGCATCGGCGAGCGCGCCGGCAACGCCGCCTTGGAGGAGATCGTCATGGCGCTCAGGACGCGCCGCGACCTGATGCCCTACACCACCTTCATCGACACCAAGCAGATCACCAAGGCGTCGCGGCTGTTGTCTTCGATCACCGGCTTCAACGTCCAGCCCAACAAGGCGATCGTCGGCGCCAACGCCTTCGCGCACGAGGCCGGCATCCACCAGGACGGTATGCTCAAGCACGCCGGCACCTACGAGATCATGACGCCCGAATCGATCGGTCTGGTGAAGTCGTCGCTGGTCATGGGCAAGCATTCGGGGCGCCACGCCTTCAAGCGCAAGCTCGAGGAGATGGGCTACGAATTGGGCGACAACGCCCTGGAAGACGCCTTCCAGCGTTTCAAGGACCTCGCCGACAAGAAGAAGGACGTGTTCGACGAGGACATCGCCGCCATTGTCGACGACGAGATGGGCCACGGCATCGAGTACATCAAGTTCGTCTCGCTGCAGGTCATCGCCGGCTCGATCGGGCCCCAGCAGGCGACACTGGTACTCGACATCGACGACGAAGAATGTTCGACGACGGCGACCGGCAACGGGCCCGTCGACGCGATCTTCAACGCCATCGGCGAGTTGTTCGAGCACAACGCGACACTGTCGCTCTATCAGGTCCACGCCGTGACCGGCGGCACCGATGCACAGGCCGAGGTCACGGTGCGGCTCGAGGAGAATGGCCGCTCGGTCAACGGGCTGGGCGCCGACACCGACACGCTGGTGGCGTCGGCGCGTGCCTATATCGCGGCGCTCAACAAGCTGATGGTGAAGCGCGAGAAGACCGCGCCAGCCGCGCTGAGCGCATAACCAACGGGCGGCCCGTGTCGGCCGCCAAGGAGAGGATCAGTCGGGCCGCTGTGCGATCGGCGTTCAGCGGCCCGCTATTTGGAAGGATCACGCCAATTTCGATGTTTTCGCATTTTCTCGGTATGGACATGGCGATCGACCTTGGCACGGCCAATACGTTGGTCTACGTCAAGGGTCGCGGCATCGTTCTCAATGAACCTTCCGTGGTCGCCATGGTCCATTCGCGCGGCAAGTCCAAGGTGCTCGCCGTCGGTGACGAGGCGAAACAGATGCTCGGCCGCACGCCGGGCAACATCGAAGCCATCCGGCCGCTGCGCGACGGCGTCATCGCCGACTTCAAGGTGGCCGAGGAGATGATCAGCCACTTCATCAAGAAGGTGCACAACCGGCGCAGCTTCGCCCGGCCGCAGATGATCGTCAGCGTGCCGACCGGCTCGACCGAGGTCGAGCGCCGCGCCATCGAGGACTCGGCGGAGAGCGCTGGTGCCCGGCGCGTGTTCCTCATCGAGGAACCGATGGCCGCCGCGATTGGCGCCGGCCTGCCGGTCACCGAGGCGACCGGCTCGATGGTCGTCGACATCGGCGGCGGCACCACCGAAGTCGGCGTCTTGTCGCTCGGCGGCATCGTCTACTCGCGTTCGGTGCGCGTCGGTGGCGACAAGATGGACGAGGCGATCATCAGTTACATCCGACGCAACAGTAGCCTCTTGGTCGGCGAAGGCAGCGCCGAACGCATCAAGAAGCAGATCGGCTCGGCCTGTCCGCCGTCCGACGGCGACGGCAAGGAGATGGAGATCAAGGGCCGCGACCTGTTGAACGGCGTGCCAAAGGAACTGGTCATCAACCAGCGCCAGATCTCGAAAAGCCTGGCCGAACCGGTTGGCGCTATCATCGAAGCGGTCAAGGTGGCGCTCGAGCAGACGCCGCCCGAGCTGGCCGCAGACATCGCTGACAAGGGCATCGTCTTGACCGGCGGCGGCGCGTTGTTGGGCAACCTCGACTTCGTGCTCCGGCATGCGACGGGCCTCGCGGTCTCGATCGCCGACGAGCCGTTGTCCTGCGTCGCTCTGGGCACCGGACGATGCCTCGAGGAGTTGAAAACGCTGAAGCACGTGCTCTACAACCATTACGAATCCTAACCGGCGGCGCAGGCCGCCAACGACCGATCAAGGGGGCGCCTTAAGGCAGACATCGGTTGGCGACGACAAGACAAAAGCGCGGCTCGATCCGTGTCAGCAACATCACGGGAACCATCAAGGGATGGCTCCAGCGATTCGCATTCGTGCTTCTGGCCGGCACCGCGCTCACCCTGATGATCCTCGGCAAGGCCGACTCGCCGGTCGTCGAGCGGCTGCGCGTCACCATCACCGATGCCGCGATGCCGGTGCTCGAGGTGCTGACGCATCCGCTTACCAGCGTCAACACCGTCGTCGACACGGTCAACGACCTGGTCTATCTGCGCAGCGAGAACACCCGTCTGCGCGCCGAGAACGAGCGTCTGCGCAGCTGGCAAGACGCGGCGCGGCTTCTCGAGCAAGAGAACATCGCGTTTCGCGACCTTCTGGGTTTCGTCGCCGATCCGCAGCCGGTCTTCATCTCGGCCCGGGTCATCGGCGATTCGAGTGGCGCCTTCGTGCGCAGCCAACTGCTCAACGCAGGCGCGGCCGATGGCGTGCGCAACGGTCAGGCCGTCGTCAACGGCGACGGGCTGGTTGGCCGCGTCGTCAGCACGGGCGAGCGATCGAGCCGCGTTCTGCTGCTCACCGACCTCAACTCTCGGATCCCCGTGGCCGCTGAAACGTCGCGCGTGCGTGGCATCTTGGCGGGCGACAATTCCGACAACCCCAGACTCGACTTTCTGCCGGTCGACGCCGGTCTCAAGCCGGGCGACCGAATCGTCACGACCGGGCGCGGCGGCATGCTGCCGCCCGGCTTGCCGGTCGGCATCGTCGCGTCGGTCGCGGACGGCGTGATTCTGGTCGAGCCGTTCATTGATTGGGGCAAGCTCGAATACGTGCGCGTCCTCGATTACGTGCTGCCCGGCATGCTGCCGACGACGCGTGCCGCGGGCCGCGCCGGGCCGCTGCCATGACGACGGCCGTCTGGGGCTACCTCGACCGCGGGCTGCGGGGCCTGAGCCCCTTCGTGCTGACGATCGGATTGGTGCTGATCAGCGTGCTGCCGATCCCGGTGCCGGGCAGCGGCCCGATCACCCCGGCTTTAACCCTGATGGCGGTCTATTACTGGTCCGTCTACCGGCCCGACCTGTTGCCGATCGCGGCGACCTTCATTATCGGCGTCGTGCAGGATACCTTGAGCGGCGCGCCGCTCGGCATGACCTCGCTGGTGCTGTTGTCGGTGCAGGGCTTGGTGATGGCCCAGTACCGTTTCTTCAGCGGCAGGACCTTCATGGTCGAATGGTGGGGTTTCCTGGTGATCGCGCCCGGCGCGATCACGGCGACGTACCTGCTGGCGACGATCTATTCGGGCACATTGCTGTCGGCGCGGCCGTTCGGCTTCCAGCTCATGCTGACCGTCGCGCTGTATCCCTGCATCGCCTGGCTCCTGGCGCGCGCCCAGAAATTCCTGTTGCGGCCTGTGTGAGATGAAACCGAGGGACCACGGTCGGACCAAGGTTCTCAACCGGCGCGCTCTGCTGCTGGCCAGCGGCAAGCTCGGCCTGATGAGTGCGCTGGTCGGGCGGCTCTACTACCTGCAGGTCGTCCAGGCCGACCGCTATGCGACACTGGCCGAGGACAACCGCATCAATCTGCGCCTGCTGCCGCCGCCGCGCGGGCGCATCCTCGACCGTAACGGTGTGTTGCTGGCGAGCAACCGGCTCACTTATCGCGTCGTGCTGGTCTCCGAGCAGACGCCGAGCGTCGAGGCAACGCTCGACCGGCTCGGCAAGCTGATCCCGATCAGCGAACAGGAGTACAGAAAAGTTCTGCGCGAAAGCCACCGCAAGCGGGGCTTCGTACCGATCACCGTACGCGAGAACCTGAGCTGGGCCGAGGTCGCGCGCGTCGAGGTCAACGCCCCGGACCTGCCCGGCGTGATCATCGACGTTGGACAAAGCCGATACTATGGGCTGGGCGTGACCGCCGCCCACATCACGGGCTACGTCGCGCCGGTGTCGGAGGACGATCTGACCGGGGAACCACTGCTCGAGCTGCCCGACTTCCGGATCGGCCGGTCGGGCATCGAGAAGACCTATGATTTGGCGCTGCGCGGTTCGGCCGGCAACAGCCAGGTCGAGGTCAACGCCTATGGCCGAGTGATTCGCGAGCTGGCGCGCCAGGACGGCGAGCCGGGCGACGACGTTTCCCTGACCATCGATATCGGTTTGCAGAGCTATGTCACCGAGCGGGTCGCCGAACAAAGCGCCGCCGTCGCCGTGCTCGATATTCACAATGGCGACGTGCTCGCACTCGCCTCGACGCCCAGTTTCGACCCGAACGCCTTCAACGAAGGCATGACCCAGGCGGCTTGGCAGGCGCTGTTGCACAACCCGCGCAAGCCGCTCTCCAACAAGGCCATCGCCGGCCAGTACCCGCCCGGTTCGACCTTCAAGATGGTCGTCGCGCTGGCGGCGCTCGAGAACGGCGTCGTCGGACCCGATCACAAGGTCACCTGTAGCGGCGAGATGGAGCTGGGCGACCGCGTCTTTCACTGTTGGAAGCGCTATGGCCACGGCGAACGCCGGATGATCGATGCGATCGAGCAGTCCTGCGACCTCTATTTCTACGATATTGCGCGGCGCATCGGCATCGATCGCATCGCCGAGATGGCGCGCCGCCTCGGCCTCGGCCAGGCGACCGGTATCGACCTGCCCGGCGAGGCCGACGGGCTGGTGCCCGATCGAGCCTGGAAGCTCGCCTACATCGGCAGCTCCTGGCAAAAAGGCGAGACGGTGGTCGTCGGTATCGGCCAGGGGTTCCTGCTCGCGACGCCGCTGCAGCTCGCCACCATGGTGGCGCGGCTCGCCAACGGCGGCGTGGCGGTGACGCCGCGCCTGTTGCGCCGACAGGGCAAGCCGACGGCCGCGGCGGTCGATGTTGCCGCCCCGGTGTTCGATTCCATAGGACTGTCGCCGTCCGCGCTCGCCGTCGTTACGCGAGGCATGGACAGGGTGTCGAACAGCCCCTACGGCACGGCGTTCCGCGCGCGCATCGAAGAGCCGGGCATGGCGCTCGCCGGCAAGACCGGCACCTCGCAGGTGCGCCGCATTTCCAAGGCCGAGCGCAAGTCGGGCGTGCGCAAGAACGTGGAGAAGCCGTGGACCGAGCGTGACCACGCGCTGTTCGTCGCCTTCGCGCCGGTCGAGGCGCCGCGCTACGCGATCGCCGTGGTCGTCGAGCACGGTAGCTCGGGTGCACGCACCGCCGCGCCGATTGCGCGCGACATTCTGCTCGAGACCCAGCGGCGCGATCCGGCGCGCAGTGACGACATCCCCGGGCGGCTCGTCGGGGACGCGCCGGGCTCAGGCGACGCGTGAGGGCGTCGAACCGATGACGAGCAACGAGACCAGCGCGAACGGCATACCCCTCGGCGTCAAACTCCGGCACATCAGTTGGGGTCTGATCCTGCTGCTGTCGCTGACCGCCTGTTTCGGGTTCGCCATGCTGTATTCGGCGGCCAACGGCAGTTGGGATCCATGGGCGGCGCGCCAGATGCAACGCTTCGGCGCCGGCATCGTGTTGATGATCATCATCGCCTTGGTCGATATCCGCATATGGCTGCGCTACGCGTACGCCTTGTACGCGATCGGCCTGGTCCTGCTCGGTATGGTCGAGGTCATCGGCGCGGTCGGCGGCGGCGCGACGCGCTGGATCGATCTCGGGTTGTTTCGCCTGCAACCGTCCGAGATCATGAAGGTCGCGCTCGTGCTTGCGCTGGCGCGCTATTTTCACGGCCTTTCCCTCGAGGAGGTGCGCCGACCGCTGTTGATTCTGCCACCGCTCGTGCTGGTGCTGATGCCGGCGGCCCTGATGCTGCGCCAACCCGACCTCGGCACGGCGGTCCTGGTTCTGGTCATCGGCGGCGCGCTGTTTCTGCTCGCCGGCGTGCGCCTGTGGATGTTCGTCGCGGCGTTCGGCGCCGGCGTCGCGGTGATACCGCTCGGCTGGCAATTCCTGCGCAGCTACCAGCAGGAACGCATCCTGACCTTCCTCAACCCCGACCGCGACCCGCTCGGCGCCGGCTATCACATCCTGCAGTCGAAGATCGCGCTCGGCTCGGGCGGGCTGGCCGGCAAGGGCTTCCTGGGCGGCACGCAGAGCCACCTGAGCTTCTTGCCCGAAATGCAGACCGACTTCATCTTCACCATGCTGGCCGAGGAATTCGGCCTGATCGGCGGGCTCGTGCTTCTGGGCCTCTATCTGCTGATCCTGATCTACGGCTATGCCATCAGCCTGCGCTCGACGAGCCAGTTCGGCCGCCTGGTCGGGCTCGGCATTACGACGACGTTCTTCGTCTATGTGTTCATCAATATCGCCATGGTGACCGGCTTGATCCCGGTGGTCGGCGTGCCGCTGCCGCTGGTCTCCTACGGCGGCACGGCGCTGCTGTCACTGATGATCGGCTTCGGCCTGCTGGCCGGCGTCTATGTCCACCGCGACGTCCCGCTGCCGAGGCGCGCCGGCGCCGTGGTCTGACGTCGCGCGCGATCGGCTCAACCGCGCGCGTTGTAGATGGTATGGGGCGTCAGGTCGGGGACCGGCCATGCCTGGTAGTACGCCTCGACGTGGGGGCGCAGCCGTTCGATCAGCGCGGCGTCCTCCGAGCGGTAGGCTTGAGCGCCGAGCACCTGAGCGGCCTCGCGTCCGACCGCGTCGATGTCGAAGCGCGTCGGCCGGCCGCCGCTGAGCACGACCTCGCCGCCGACCAGCACCGTGTCGACATCGCCGGCGTCGGCGCGCATCAAGAGCAGCTCGCGCGGATCGATCTCGGGCGCGATCCAGGGCCAGGTCACGCGCGCCAAGTCGATCAGCACCAGATCGGCGGCGAAACCGGGCGCGATGGCGCCGAGCGTGTCTGCCTTGCGCAGCAAGCTGGCGCCGCCCGCCGTCGCCATGTGGAGGATCCGTTCCGGCGTCGGCGCCGGCCCGTCGAAGCGCGGCGTGCGGTGCAGGCGCATGGCGAGGCGCATCTCGTCGAAATAGTCCTCGTCGTCGTTGATCGTCGTGCCGTCCATGCCCAGCGCCACCGTCGCGCCGCGCGCGAGCAGCGCGTTGAGCGGCGCGATGCCGGCGCGCAGCCGCAAGTTCGAGCTCGGGTTGTGCGAGACCGCCGCGCCGGTCTCGGCGAGCAGATCGATCTCCGGCTCGGTCAACCAGACGCCGTGTGCGATCGAGAAGCGCGGGCTGAGCACGCCCAGATCGTGCAGGTGATGGAGCGTCGGCTTGCCGTAGTAGCGCGGCCCATGAAGCATCTCGTAGAGCGATTCGGTGACGTGGGTCTGCACACCGACGTCATACGCCTCGGCTTGGGCGGCGATACGCTGCATGAAGGCGTCCGAGACCCATTGCGGGCCGGGCGGCGCGAACCAGACGTCGATTGAGAACGGCAGAGCAATAATCCCCCACTGAAGCGGCCGGTCGATCCGGCTGCGGCGGACCAAAATGGGACCGCGTATAGCCTTCTGTCAGGGTTGCTCTGACTGGAAGGCGGGGGGGATGTATCGGGTGGAGTTGTACGCACGGGTTCGGCGGGCGTGTCATGTCGAGGGGATGAGCACCCGCGAGGCCTCGCGGGTGTTTGGTGTAGACCGCAAGACGGTCCGTAAGATGCTGTCGTTCTCGGTGCCGCCAGGGTATCGCCGAAGCGCGCCGCCGAGGCGGCCAAAGCTGGGTCCGTTCACGGGAATCATCGATCGGATCTTGGAAGACGATCGGACCAGCCACCGCAAGCAACGGCACACTGCGAAGCGCATCTTCGACCGCCTCCGGGACGAGTACGGTTTCACGGGCGGCTACACCATCGTGAAGGACTACGTTCGTGAGCAGGGGCTTCGGTCGCGTGAGGTGTTCGTGCCACTCTCCCATTCCCCCGGTCACGCCCAGGCGGACTTCGGCGAAGCGATGGCGGTGATCGGCGGCGCGTTACGGAAGATCCACTTCCTTGCCTTCGACCTTCCCCACAGTGATGGTTGCTTTGTTGCGGCCTATCCGGCGGAGACGACCGAAGCATTCTGCGATGGCCACAACGCGGCGTTTGCCTTCTTCGGCGGCGTCCCCCGATCCATCCTGTACGACAACACCAAGCTGGCGGTTGCCCGGATCCTGGGCGATGGGAAGCGGCAGCGAACGCGCGTCTTCACGGAGCTTCAGTCCCACTATCTGTTCGAGGACAGGTTCGGCCGGCCGGGCAAGGGCAACGACAAGGGCAAGGTCGAGGGACTGGTCGGCTTCATCCGGCGGAACTTCCTGGTCCCCGTCCCGCGTGCCGAGAGCTTCGCGGCCCTCAACGATGCTCTCGCCGAACAGTGCCGCCGGCGCCAGGCGGCGCGGCTGCGGGGCCACAAGGAGACCATCGGCGAGCGTCTCGAGCGGGATCGTCAAGTTCTCTTGCCATTGCCGCCTGCTCCCTATGATGCCTGCGATAAGCGCCCTGGACGGGCGAGTTCGCTGTCGCTGGTGCGTTACCGCAGCAACGACTATTCCGTGCCCGTGGCCTACGGCCACCGTGAGGTGCTCATCCGGGGCTACGTCGATGAGGTGGTGATCAGCTGCGGGGCCGAGGTGATCGCCCGGCACCGCCGGTCCTACGACAGCGAGGACCTGATCTTCGACCCGCTGCATTACCTGCCCTTGATCGAGCAGAAGATCGGCGCCCTCGACCAGGCCGCGCCATTGGCGGGCTGGGACCTGCCCGAGGCCTTCATCACTCTGCGGCGGCTCCTCGAAGCTCGTATGGGCAAGGCAGGCAAGCGCGAGTACGTCCAGGTGCTCCGTCTACTGGAGACCTTCCGGCTCGAGGAGGTCGAGGGTGCGGTCGGCGACGCCCTGCGGCTCGGCGCAATCGGCTTTGATGCGGTGAAGCACCTGGTACTGTGCCGCATCGAGCGGCGGCCGCCCAGGCTCAACCTCGACGTCTATCCGTATCTGCCGCGCGCCCGGGTCGCGATGACGTCCGCCAAGTCGTACATGAGCCTGCTGTCGGGGCTCGGCGCATGACCGACACACCGCAAGTGCTGCTCGCCCACCACCTCAAGACGCTGAAGCTGCCGACCTTCCTGCGCGAGTACGACAAGATCGCCCGGCAGTGCGCCTCGGAAGGCGTCGATCACGTCCGCTACCTGTTGAGACTCGCCGAGCTCGAGCTGATCGACCGCGAGCGCCGCATGGTCGAGCGGCGCATCAAGGCGGCGCGCTTCCCCGTGGTCAAGAGCCTCGACAGCTTCGACTTCAAGGTCATCCCCTCGCTCAACAAGGCGCTGGTCCTGGAGCTGGCCCGCTGCGAGTACATCGAGCGCCGCGAGAACCTCATCGCGCTCGGCAACAGTGGGACCGGCAAGACCCACATCGCCCTCGGTCTCGGCCTGGCGGCCTGCCAGAAGGGCCTCTCGGTCGGCTTCATCACCGCCGCCGCGCTGGTCCACGAACTCATCGAGGCCCGCGATGACAAGCAGCTGCTGAGGTTCCAGAAGAAGCTCGCCACCTACAAGCTTCTGATCGTCGACGAACTCGGCTTCGTGCCGCTGTCGAAGACCGGCGCCGAGCTGTTGTTCGAGGTGTTCAGCCAACGCTACGAGCGGGGCTCGACCCTGGTCACCACCAATCTGCCCTTCGACGAATGGACCGAGGTGTTCGGCTCCGAGCGCCTCACCGGCGCGCTCCTCGATCGCCTCACCCACCACGTCAACATCCTCGAGATGAACGGTGACAGCTACAGGCTCAACCAGAGCCGCAGGCGTCAAACCCCGACTGCTAACTGAACCGACCACCCAGCCCACGCTTGACCCCGTGGGCCCACAGGTCCCTCCCGCGCGCGCCGCCGCGTCAGCCTGTTGAGGGCACGCCGCGTCGCGCGCGGGGCCCTCCCGTGGACTACGGGGACAAGCCCGCAGCCGCCAAGCGGTCCCTTCTTACACCGCCGAGGTGGTCCCTTTTTGCTCCGCCATTGACACGGGCGCGATGGCGCCGAGCGTGTCTGCCTTGCGCAGCAAGCGGGCGCCGCCCGCCGTCGCCATGTGGAGGATCCGTTCCGGCGTCGGCGCCGGCCCGTCGAAGCGCGGCGTGCGGTGCAGGCGCATGGCGAGGCGCATCTCGTCGAAATAGTCCTCGTCGTCGTTGATCGTCGTGCCGTCCATGCCCAGCGCCACCGTCGCGCCGCGCGCGAGCAGCGCGTTGAGCGGCGCGATGCCGGCGCGCAGCCGCAAGTTCGAGCTCGGGTTGTGCGAGACCGCCGCGCCGGTCTCGGCGAGCAGATCGATCTCCGGCTCGGTCAACCAGACGCCGTGTGCGATCGAGAAGCGCGGGCTGAGCACGCCCAGATCGTGCAGGTGATGGAGCGTCGGCTTGCCGTAGTAGCGCGGCCCATGAAGCATCTCGTAGAGCGATTCGGTGACGTGGGTCTGCACACCGACGTCATACGCCTCGGCTTGGGCGGCGATACGCTGCATGAAGGCGTCCGAGACCCATTGCGGGCCGGGCGGCGCGAACCAGACGTCGATGCGGTCATGCGCGTGGTAGGCTTGCCACAGGTCGTCGATGACGCCGAAATAGTCGTCCTCGTCGATGTACTCGGCCGGCGGGATGCGGCGCGCGGCGAAGCCCCGGACGTCGTCGGGCAGGCTGGCGAGGAATGTCTCGTCCTCGCCGGCGCCCGAGACCAGGAAACACTGTGTCGTAAAGCCGGCCGCGAAGGCGACCCGGATGCCGGCGGTGTCGTAAGCCTGGAGTGCTTGGCGCGCGTTCGCGGCGTAGGATTCAACGGTGCCGTGGTCGCTGTGGAAGTCGACCACGCTGGTGACCCCGGTGCAGAGCAGCCGCGCGGCGCTCAACAGGGTGTCGAGCCGCGGCTCGAGTCCGCGCTTCAGGCTGAGCGACAACAGCCAGGACTCGAGCAGCCGGTCCTGGACGCCCTGCTGGATCGCCGAGACGCCGTTCGAGTGATGGTGTGCGTTGATCATGCCGGGCATGATCGCGACGCGTTCCGAGCCGACGACCGTCGCGTCGGGGTGGTTGGCGCGCAGCGTCGCCCAATCGCCGAGCTCGGCGATCGTGCCGCCTTCGACGCGTACCGCCGCGTCGGTCAGCACCGCGTCGGCCTCGCCACCGCCCGTGACGATCCAGCGTCCACGCACCAGTTTCGTGTCGCCCATCGGTCGTCCCTCCCTGTGCCTGCCGTTGGTGAACGATAGGGGGCTGGCGTCGTGTCTGGCAATCCCCCGATTGGCCCGCCGAACGGGGCGCGCTATGGTGACGGCGCCACACGCGGCGTTCCTCGAAATGGCGGAGGCGGCATGACTTCAATGCAAGACACGGTTTCCATCGGCTCGGCGCGCGCCAACCGCTGGCGCGTCACCGACGATGTCGTCGACACCACGCGCCCGCCGATCGAACCGCGGCCGCTAAGCGTGGCGGCGCGGCCCAAGCGGGTGATCATCGACTTGGCACGATCGGCGTTCGTCGCGATCGACATGCAGAACGATTTCTGCGCCGAAGGCGGCTGGGTCGACCAGCAGGGTATCGACATCGCGTCGACCCGCGCGCCGATCGACCGGCTGCGCGTCTTGCTGCCGGCGTTGCGCGGCGCCACGGTGCCGATCGTCTGGGTCAATTGGGGCAACCGGCCCGACCGGCTCAACCTGAGTCCCTCGCTGCTCTACGGCTTCAACCCGTCGGGGCGCGGCGTCGGCATCGGCGACCCGTTGCCGGGCAGCGGCGCGCCGGTGCTGCAGAAGGACAGCTGGGCGGCGGCCATCGTCGACGGGCTCGAGGCTGGCCCGACCGACATCTTCGTCGACAAGTACCGGGTCAGCGGATTCTGGGACACGCCGCTCGACAGCATCCTGCGCAACATGCAGATCACCACCCTGTTGTTCGGCGGCGTCAACCTCGACCAATGCGTCATGTGCACGCTGCAGGACGCGTTGTTCCTGGGCTACGACTGCCTGTTAGTCGAGGATTGCGCGGGCACGACGTCACCCGATTTCTGCCGCGCGGCGACGGTCTACAATATCGGGACCGACGGCTTTATCACCGATTCGATGGCCGTCATGGCCGAGCTGTGAACCAACGGGGCGCGTGAGCCATGAGCGTTGAAACATTCGAGCTGACACCGGGCCGCTTGACCATCGCGGACGTTCGCCGGCTGTCGGAGCCGGGCGCCAAGATCGTCCTCGATGCGGCCGGACGCGAGGCGGTCGAGGCCGCGCTGGCCGTCGTCGGCCGGGTGATCGACGACAACCGGCGCGTGTACGGCATCAACACGGGCATGGGCACGCTCTCGGATTCGGTCATCGCCGACGACCAGTTGAGCGAACTGCAGCGCCGGCTGGTGCTGTCGAACGCCGCCGGCACCGGCGCGCTTCTCCCCGACCGCGTGGTGCGCCGGATCATGCTGCTCAAGATCAATACGCTCGGTCTCGCCAACTCGGGCGTGCGCCTGGCGCTGGTCGATGCGCTGATCGGCCTGTTCAACGGCGGCGCCCAGCCGTGCATTCCGTCCAAAGGATCGGTCGGCGCATCGGGCGACCTCGCGCCGCTCGCCCATCTCGCGGTCGCGCTGATCGGCGTCGGCGAGGTGCGCATCGACGGCGCGACATTCGCCGCCGATGCCGCGCTGGCGCGCCTCGGGCTCGAGCCGCTCACGCTCGCGCCCAAGGAAGGGCTCGCCATGGTCAACGGCACGCAGGTCTCGCTCGCGCTGGCGCTCGAGGGTCTGTTCGCCCTCGAGAACGCCTACGCCGCGGCGATCCTGGCCGGCGCGCTCAGTGTCGAGGCGGCACTCGGCAGCGCCGGGCCGTTCGATCCACGGATTCACGCGGTGCGCGGCCAGCGTGGCCAGGCCGACCTCGCGGCGGTCTATCTCGGCCTGCTGGAGGACAGCGAATTTCGCGCCGCCAACGCCGCCGCGGGACGCGTCCAGGACCCCTACAGCCTGCGCTGCCAGCCGCAGGTCATGGGCGCTTCACTCGACGCCATGCGGTTCGCCGTCGAGACGCTGGGCCGCGAGGTCAACGCGGTGACCGACAACCCGCTGATCTTCGCCGATACCGGCGACATCCTCTATGGCGGCAATTTCCACGCCCAGCCGGTCGGCATGGCGGCCGATGTAATGGCGCTCGCGCTCGCCGAGACAGGCTCGATGTCCGAGCGGCGCATCGCGCTGCTGACCGACGCCAACATGAGCGGCTTGCCGCCCTTCCTGACCGCCGAAAGCGGGCTCAACTCCGGTTTCATGGTGGCCCATGTCACGGCGGCGGCGCTGGCCAGCGAGAACAAGGCCCTGGCCAACCCACGCAGCACCGACAGCCTGCCGACGACGGCCAATTTCGAAGACTATGTCTCGATGGCGACCCACGCGGCGCGGCGGCTCTCCGAGATGGCGGACAATTTGGCGGGCATCGTCGCGATCGAACTGCTGGCGTCGTGCCAGGGCGTGCACCTGCGGCGTCCGCTGCGCGCGAGCGCGGTGCTCGAAGGCGTTGTCGACAGCGTGCACGGCGTGGCGCCGCCGTTCGACGAGGACCGATTCTTCGCGCCCAGCATCGAGGCGGTCAAATCACTGATCGTCGGCGGCCATTTCCGGGCACTCGTGCCAGCCGAAATCCTACCGACGGGTGATACCAAGGATCAGTGAGGCTGTTGCGCGCTCAACGCTCGCCGCGCACCCGGGCGAACAGCTCCTGCAGCCCCATCGGCACGACGACGACCTGGTCGATCGCCGCCTGGACCTGCTCGGAAGTCATCGACCACTCGTCGCCCTTGAACTCGGCGATCACCGTCTCGGTGAAGACCGGGTAGTTATCGAACGCCTGCTGGGCGTCGCCGCAGTGATCGGCCAACAGGGCCAGCGCGAGACGCCGTGGGCCGGCACCCTCGTAACCCCACTCGAAGCCGCCGTCCGACGATCGGCCGAGGTCCATCCTGGGATCGAGGGGCTGGTCGTCGACCGTGACGGCGCAGCCCTGTGGCGAGCGAACGCCCTTGTAAATTTTCATGCTGCGCCTCCTTCGCCGACGCCTGTCTCACCTTGCGCCCGTAGCGTTCCGCGGTCAACCGCCTGGTCTGGACGACCTCAGCACCAGCGTATGCCAGCCGGCCAGCGCGATGCGCTCGACCAATGCGAGGCGCCGGGCGCGATAGGCGGCGAGCACGGCGCGTTCCTGGCGCGCCAGCAGGCCCGACAGCACGACGACGCCACCCGGTGCGAGACGCGCGGCAAGCCCCGGCGCGAACGCGATCAGCGGGCGGGCCAGGATATTGGCGGCGATCAGGTCGTAGGGCGCGCGCGTGCGCAGCGGCGCGGCGCGCATGCCGTCGCTCACCGTCACGCGGACGAGACCGGCGACGCGGTTGAGGCGTGCGTTCTCGCGCGCGGTGCGCACCGCGGCGGCGTCGATGTCGGCGGCGATCACGTCGGCGCCCCAGGTCTTGGCGATGGCGAGCGCCAGGATGCCCGTGCCGCAGCCGAGGTCGAGCGCGCGGCGAACGGTATGGCGCCGCGCCAGGCGATCGAGCGCCAGAAGACAGCCGCGCGTCGTCTCGTGTTCGCCCGAGCCGAAGGCCGGTCCGGCATCGACCTCGAGGTCGATCGGGCCGCCACGGGCCGGCGGCAGATGACTGCCGTGAACGTAGTAACGCCCGGCACGGATCGGCGGGAAAGCGGCGCGCGTCGCCGCCAGCCAATCGGTCTCGGGCACGACTTCGATCGCCACGGCCGGCGGTGCCACCCCGAGCGCCGCCGCCGCGACCATGACGCGCGCCTCGAGCGCCGCGGCGTCGGGCGCGGCGGCGGTCAGCGCTTCGACCGTCCAGTCGGCGCCTTCCTCGAAATTCGACACCGCGATGGCGCCGTCGGCGAGCGCCGCCTCGAAGCCGGCGACCTGGGCTTCAGACGCGCTCAGTGCGATGCGCCACATGCCGGCGGCGCGGGGCACGTCACGCCGGGCGGACAAAGCTGTCGATGACTTTCTTGGCGCCGGCCTTGTCGAAGACGATCTCGAGTTTGTTGCCGTCGATCGCGCTGATCCGGCCGTAGCCGAATTTTTGGTGGAACACGCGGGCGCCGGGCGCGAAGGTGTCGGGCGCGTGGTCGACCGCGTCGTAGCTCACCGCGTCGGCCGCCGGTTGCCTGCGTCGCCGCGACCAGCCGCCCAGCGCGCGGGAGAAATTGCCGGGTTCCTCGTTGAGGCCACCGTAGAGGCCGGGCGCCGCGAGCCGTTCGACATGCTCGTCGGGCAGCTCGTCGACGAAGCGCGACGGGATGCTGCTTTGCCATTGGTTGTAGATGCGCCGGTTGGCGGCGTGCGAGATCTGCACCCGCTGGCGCGCCCGGGTGATGCCGACATAGGCGAGACGGCGCTCCTCCTCGAGCCCCTTGGCGCCGTTTTCCTGCAGCGCGAGTTCGTGCGGGAACAGACCCTCCTCCCAGCCGGCCAGGAACACCGTGTCGAACTCGAGGCCCTTGGCGCTGTGCAGCGTCATGATGTTGACCATGTCGCCGTCGGCCCGATCGTCGATGTCCATAACCAGGCTGACGTGCTCGAGGAAGGCCTCGAGCGTCTCGAACTCGACGATCGCGCGGACCAGTTCGGTCAGGTTCTCGAGCCGGCCGGGCGCCGCCGGCGACTTGTCGTTCTGCAGCATCGCGGTGTAGCCCGATTCGTCGAGCATGATCTCGATCACCTCGGCGTGCGGCAGGTCGCCCAACAGGCCGCGCCAGCGGTCGATGCTGTCGATCAGCCTGCCCATCGATGCACGCGCCTGGGGGCGCAGCTCGTCGGTCTCGATCACCGCGCGCGCCGCCCGGGTCAGCGGCCAGCCGCGCGCCCGGGCGAGCTCGTGGACGACGCGCAGCGAGGCGTCGCCCAGGCCGCGCTTGGGCACATTGACGATGCGCTCGAAGGCGAGATCGATGTCGGGCTGGACGGTGACGCGCATATAGGCGATCGCGTCGCGGATCTCCTGGCGCTCGTAAAAGCGCAGGCCGCCGATCACCCGGTACGGCATGCCGATGGTGATGAAGCGCTCCTCGAAGGCGCGCGTCTGGAAGCCGGCGCGCACCAGCACGGCGACTTCGGCGCGCTTGTGGCCCTTGCGCTCGAGCGACTCGATCTCCTCGCCGACGACGCGCGCCTCCTCGTCGCCGTCCCAGACGCCGCGCACGATGACCTTCTCGCCGCCCGGCGTATCGGTCCACAGCGTCTTGCCGAGCCGGCCCTCGTTGTGCGCGATCAGGCCCGAGGCGGCGCCGAGGATCGGCTGGGTCGAGCGGTAATTGCGCTCGAGCCGGAGCACCTTGGCGCCCGGGAAGTCGTGCTCGAAGCGCAGGATGTTGCCGACCTCGGCGCCGCGCCAGCCGTAGATCGACTGGTCGTCGTCGCCGACGCAGCAGATGTTCTTGTGCGCTTGCGCGAGCAGCCGGAGCCACAGGTATTGGGCGACGTTGGTGTCCTGGTATTCGTCGACCAGGATGTAGTGGAAGCGCCGCTGCCAGTCGCGCAGCACCTCGGCGTCGGTGGTGAACAGCGTTAGGCAGTGCAGCAAGAGATCGCCGAAGTCGGCCGCGTTGAGCGCCGCGAGCCGCTCCTGATAGGCGCGGTAGAGCCGCACGGCGCGGCCGTTGGCGAAGTCGCCGGCGTCGGACGCATCGACCTTGTCGGGCGTCAGGCCGCGGTCCTTCCAGCGCTGGATGATGGCGCCGAGCGAGCGCGCCGGCCAGCGTTTCTCGTCGATGTCATGGGCGGCGAGGATCTGGCGTATCAGGCGCAGCTGATCGTCGGTGTCGATGATCGTGAAGTTGGGCTTGAGGCCGACCAGCTCGGCGTGGCGCCTTAAGATGCGCGCGCCGATCGCGTGGAAGGTGCCGAACCACAGCCCCTCGACGTCCTGGCCGATGAGTGACGCGACGCGGCCGACCATCTCGCGCGCCGCCTTGTTGGTGAAGGTGACGGCGAGCACCTGGCCGGGCCAGGCGCGGCCCGAGATCAGGATATGCGCGATGCGTGTCGTCAGCACCCGGGTCTTGCCGGTGCCGGCGCCGGCGAGCACCAGAACCGGCCCTTCGGTCGCCTCGACGGCGTCGCGTTGGGCCTCGTTCAACTCGGCCAAATACGGGGCGGCCGGCGCCGCGCCGGCAGGCGCGGGAGGCTCGTCGTCATCGAAACTCGAAAGGTCGAACGGGTCGGACATGGGCAGCAACTATATAGCGCCCGACGACGCGGAATGCACGCCTCGGCGACGCCATTAGCCGGAATTTTTCACCATCGACGATTCCGCCGTAATGACCCATCAGCCTGCGACCGCAGGCCGCCGACCGTTCGGCGGAAGCAAGCGCGGCGACTGAGCGCAGGTCGTCTTTGCAAAGCAAAGATGACCGTACAAAAACGCGCCAATTATTGATGGTGATCGGCGATCAGCGCGCGGTTGTGGGCGATCAGCACGTCGGTGCGGTGGACGACGCCGATGACGCGCCGCGTCGCGGTGCCGTCGACGACCGGCAGATGCTCGGTCTGTTCGGCGTCCATCACCTCGAGGAGGTGCTCGAGGCTGTCGTCGGCGAGCGCCGCGGCGCCGTGCTCGCGCGCGATGTGCTCGGCGTTGACGATCCCGTCGGCGCCGTCGGCGAAGGCGAATTCACTCAGCTCGTCGAAGGTCAGCGAGCCGCACAGCCGCGCGTCGCCGTCGACGACGAAGAAGACGCCGTGCGGATCGACGCGCAGCAGTTCGCGGATTTCGTCGATCTTCATCTCGCGCGGCACGCGGCGCACGGTCTCGTTCATCACCTCGCGCACCGACATGGTCTGTAACAGGCCGGCGGCGCGGTCGCGCGCGACGTCGACGCCGCGGCGGGCGAGCACCCAGTGGAAGTACGACTTGCCCGGAATACGTCGGGTGACCACGGCGGCGACGGCGCTGGCGATCATCACCGCGATGGTGATGCCGTAGTCGCCGGTGATCTCGAAGACGATCAGGATGGTCGAAATCGGCGCGCCGAGCACGGCGGAAGCGACCGCGCCCATGCCGATGATCGTATAGGCCCCGGGCGAGGTGGCGAGCTCGGGGAACACCGTGCCGGCCATGCTGCCGAACGCGCCGCCGACCATGGCGCCGATGAACAGCGAGGGGCTGAACACCCCGCCGGCGAAGCCCGAGCCGAGCGAGATCGCCGTCGCCGCCACCTTGGCGACGGCGAGCACGATCAGCAGCGCGAGCGACAGCTCGACCTGCAGCGCGAGGTCGGTCGCCTCGTAGCCGACGCCCAGCACCTGCGGGAAGAAGACCGCGATGACGCCGACCACGAGGCCGCCCGCCGCGGGCCGCGACCAGGGCGGGATCGGCAGCCGCGCCATGGTGTCCTGGGTGAACATGATCGACCACATGAAGATGCCGGCGACCGCCGCCGAGACCAGCCCCAGCATGGCGAAGGCGGGAAATTCGAGGAACGAGACGATGCCGAACTCGGGCACCACGAAGGCCGGGAAGTTGCCGAACTGCATGCGGGCGATGATGGTGCCGACGACCGACGCGATGACGACCGGCGCGAAGGCGGCCAGCGCATAGTGGCCGATGACCACCTCGAGGGCGAAGAAGACGCCGGCGATCGGCGCGTTGAACGACGCCGCGATGCCCGCGGCGACGCCGCAGCCGAGTAGCGTCAACGCGGCGTTGCGGTTGAGCCGGAGCCGCTTGGCGATCGATGCCGCGATCGTCGCGCCGAGATGGATCACCGGACCTTCGCGGCCGACCGAGGCGCCGAAGCCGATCGAGGTGGCGGCCGCCAGCGCCGCGCCGATGCCGGTGCCGAGCGCCATGCGTCCGGCGCGCAGCGAGCCCGCCTCGATGACGTCGGCGACGCCATGATTGCGCCGGCCCGGCATGACGAAGTGGACGAACAACCCGACCAGCAGGCCACCGGCGACGGGCGCCAGCAAGAGCTGCCACCAGGGCAAATAGTTCGAGATGCTGAGCAGATAATCGGAATCGGAACCGAAGGCGAAGAGCTGGATCATGGCGATCAGCTCGCGGAAAACGATCGCGCCATAGCCCGCCAGCGCGCCGATGACGACCGCCAGCAGCGACAGGATGAACTGTTCGTTGCGCAGCGACTTTCGCCAGCTCGTCAGAACCGACTTGAGTTCCAGGCGTTCCACAATGAATCAGTAGCCCGCGCGGCGCGGCGCGGAAAGGCCAAAATTTATCACTGATCCTTGGTATCAGCCCGTCTTCGGCCGTTTGAGCGCGATGACGCTGCCGACCTCGTCGGGGCGTGGCAAATCGGCGTGCGCCGCCCGAATCTCTTCGAGCCAGCCGGCGATCTTGGCTGGAAACGGCGCCGAGCGGCGCACCGAAAGATCGACATGGATCGACAGCAACTCGGTCGTCGCCGCGAGGAAGCCCTTCTCGGCATGGTGCATGCGGCTGAAGTAATGCAGTCGCTTGTCGTCGAAGCCGAGCAGGTGCGTGGTGACCCGGAACCGCTCGCCCAAGCGCAGTTCGCCCCGGTAGTTGACATGCGTCTCGAGCGCGAACATCGAACAGTTTGTCGCCGCCATGTAGTCGGGGCCGACGCCGACGAAGTCGTACAGCCCGTCGGTGCCGTATTCGAAAGCGAGCACGTAATAGGCCACGTTCATATGGTCGTTGAGGTCGATCCACGCGGGCTCGACGTCGCCTTGGTAGGTCGTGAGCGGCGCATCTATCGTCATGGCGCGGGATGATAGCCGATCGCCGCGCGGTAGCGAAAGCGCCGGGAGGGCGCGCGGCGACGGGAATCGCCTTGCACCGGCATCCGCTCCCGCCAATACTGGCCGCGCCCAGCCGGCTGCACAGCGAGACCAGGATGAACCGCAAGGAACGGCGCCAGCAGGCGAAGCGTCAGCGCCGCCCGAGACGCGCCGCGGGTGACGGCGGCGGCGACGTCGAGGCCATGCTCGGGGTTGCCGTCAAGCACCACCAGGCCGGCCGGTTGGCCGAGGCCGAGGCGCTCTACCGCAGGGTTCTCGCCGCCCGGCCCGGCCAGCCCGACGCGCTGCATTTCCTCGGCGTTCTGGCCTATCAGTCGGGCCGTCACGAGGCTGCCGCCGAGCTCATCGGCCAGGCCATCGCGGCCGATTCGACCAATCCCGGCTATCACGCCAACCTGGGCAACGTCCTCAAGGCGCGGGGCGAGTTCGACGCCGCGCTCGCCGCCTACCACCAGGCCATCGCGCTGATGCCCGATTTTGGCGACGCCCACTTCAACCTGGGCAACACGCTGCAGGCGACGGGGCGGATGGACGAGGCGGCCGAGGCGTTTCGCCGCGCCGCCGACATCGACCCGAACGCCGTCGAGGCCCATTACAACCTGGGAAACGCCTTGCTGGCGCTGGAGACGCCGGAGGAGGCGGAAATGGCCTATCGGCGGGTGCTGGCGCTCCAGCCCGATCACGCCGGCGCCCACAACAACCTGGGCTCGGCGCTGCTCGCCCTGGACCGGCGCGAAGAGGCCCGCGCCGCCTTCGAGCATGCCCTCGCCGTCCGTCCCGACTACGCCGAGGCGCATTACAACCTTGGCGTCCTGTTGCGGCGCCAGGCCCAGCCGCGTCCGGCGCTGGGGCATTTCGACGCGGCGCTGGAGGCCAGCCCCGAGGCCATGCAATACCACCACGCCCGCGCCGAGGCGCTGGCCCAGGTGGTGCCCGCCTGGCATTTCCCGATGATGAACGACGGGCCGCGCAACGCTGTCTTCCAGCAGGCCATCGAGAAGGCGGTAACGCCCGGGTCGCGGGTCTTCGAGGTCGGCACGGGTTCGGGTCTGCTGGCCATGATGGCGGCGCGCGCCGGTGCCGCCCGGGTGACCAGTTGCGAGGTGGTGCCGGAGATCGCCGAGCGGGCGCGCGCTGTGGTCGAGGCCAACGGCTTGGCGGACAGGGTGACCGTGCTGGCCAAGGGCTCGACCGAGGTCGCCGTCGGCGAGGACCTGGACGCGCGCTGCGACCTGCTGATCGCGGAAATCATCAGCGACGGGCTGATCGGCGAGGGCGTCGCCGAATCCCTGCACCACGCGCGCCGCGAGCTGCTCGAGCCGGGCGGCCAGGTCATCCCCCGTGGCGGCACGATCATGGCGGCCCTGGTCGGCGCCGAGGGCCTCGGCAAGTTCGTCACCGTCGACGAGGTGTCGGGGTTCGACCTGAGCGCCTTCAACACGCTGGCGCCGCTCCGTGTCACTCTGGTCGAGGGCAGTTTCAGCGTCGAATACCTGTCGCGGCCCGAGGCCGTCTTCGCGTACGACTTCACCGCCGACATCGCCTTCGAGCCACCGCGGACGATCGCCTTCGAGGCGCTGGACGAGGGAACCTGTGTCGGTCTGGTCCAGTGGATCCGCCTCGCCATCGACGACGAGATCACCATTGAGAACCGCCCGGGCGGTGCCGGCGGCCATTCGCACTGGCACGCCTCGCTCTACCGCTTCCTCGCGCCCGTCGCGGTGACGGCGGGCCAGCGGGTGCACGTGCGCGCCGAGCAGAGCGGCGCCGACAGCCTCTTTTTCCAGGTCGTTGAGTGACCGAGCCCGCGTCGCGGCGCGACGTTGCGGTCGCGCGTCGGTCGCCCTAGGTTAAAACCATGACGACGAACGTGGCCGTGACCGACCGGATTCTCGACGCTCTGCGCCAGCTTTTCGGCGACCGCGTCTCGACGTCGGGCGCGGTGCGCGCGCACCACGGCAAGGACGTCTCCTATCACGCCGGCCACGACCCCGACGCCGTCGTCTTCCCGCATACCATCGATGAGGTCGTGGAAATCGTCAAGGTCTGCGCGCGTCACGGCGTGCCGGTCGTGCCCTACGGCACCGGCACCTCGCTCGAAGGCCATATTGCCGCGCTCCACGGCGGTGTCTGCATCGATCTCGGCCAGATGGACAAAATTCTGCGCGTCGACGCCGAGGACATGGACGTCACCGTCGAGGCCGGCGTGACGCGCAAGCAGCTCAACCGGCACCTCCACGATTCAGGTCTGTTCTTCCCGATCGACCCGGGCGCCGACGCCTCGCTCGGCGGCATGGCGGCGACGCGCGCCTCGGGCACCAACGCGGTGCGCTATGGCACCATGCGCGAGAACGTGCTGGCGCTGACCGTGGTGCTCGCCGACGGACGCGTCATCCGCACCGCGCGGCGCGCGCGCAAGTCGGCCGCGGGCTACGATCTGACCCGCCTGTTCGTCGGCTCGGAAGGCACGCTCGGCGTGATCACCGAGGTGACGCTCCGGCTCTACGGCGTCCCCGAGGCGGTCTCGGTGGCGGTGTCGGCCTTCCCGACCATCGACGACGCGGTCAACACGGTCATCCTGACGATCCAGTCAGGCGTGCCGGTGGCGCGCATCGAGCTGTTGGACGAGTTGACGGTCGAGGCGGTCAACGCTTATTCGGGGCTCGACAACGCGGTGGCGCCGACGCTGTTCTTCGAGTTCCACGGCACCGAGGCCGGTGTCGCCGAGCCGGCCGAGACGGTGCAGGCGATCGCCGCCGATTTCGGCGCCGGCGACTTCCGCTGGACGACCAAGACCGAGGAGCGCAACAAGCTGTGGCAGGCGCGCCACGACGCCTATTTCGCGACGCTTGCGCTGGCGCCCGGCAAACAGGGCATCGCCACCGACGTCTGCGTGCCGATTTCACGTCTCGCCGAATGCATCGCCGAGACGCGCAAGGACCTCGAGGCGTCGTCGGTCGTCGCGCCACTGGTCGGCCACGTCGGCGATGGCAACTTCCACCTGATCTATCTGATCGATCCCGACGACGCCGTCGAGGTCGCCGAGGCCAAACGGCTCAACGAACGCATGGTCATGCGCGCGCTCGCCATGGACGGCACCTGTACCGGCGAACACGGCATCGGCTACGGCAAGCTCGACTTCCTGCTGGCCGAGCACGGCGAGGCGGTCAGCGTCATGCGGCTGCTCAAGCAGGCGCTCGACCCCGACAACATCATGAATCCCGGAAAAGTCATCCGCGTCTGACGTCGCGCGGCGCGGCCTGTCGCCCGCCATATACCAAGGACCAGTGATAAAGACCCATAGAGACGGCTTGCCGTGGTTCTCGGCTAGGCGCGCCCGCCGCGGCGATGCAGCGCATCGCAAGGTGGGGGCAACGACGTCCGAGAGCCTCGGCAAGCCGCCCTTCGGGTCGCGTCCGCTTATCGCCGGAGGGCGTCAGGAAGCCTAGCCGATGCGCTGCATCGCCCGCGGCTCCCTTCCTACCCGGCGAAAAGCGGACACGATCTCTATGGGCCTTTATCACTGGTCCTTGGTATCATCTCAGACTTGGAAACCGGCCGGGCGCGGCGCGCCTCGCGCCAGCTCGGCGACGACGGCGAGTCCCCGGGCCAGCGCGTCGTCGTCCTCGGCGGCGCCGAGGCACAACCGGACCGCGGCGGGGCCGGCGCCCGGCCGTACCGCGAAGTCCTCGGCCGGCGTGACGACGACGCCGTGGGCGGCTGCCGCGGCCGCGAAGTCTCGCCCGGTCCACGGCGCCGCCAACGACAGCCACAGATGCGGGTTGTCGGCATCGTGCTCCAGGCGCAGCCCGTCAAGCCGATCGCGCGCCAGCGCGTGCAGGCGGTGCGATGCGAGGCGCCGCCGGTCGGCGATCTCGTCGGCCGTGCCGTCGTCGATCCAGCGGCAGGCGAGCTCGACGACCAACGGCGATACCATCCACGAGATCGTTTGGCTGGTGGCGACGAGGTCGGCGACCAGCGCGGCCGGGGCGATCATGAAGCCGACCCGCAGGCCCGGCGCCACGGTCTTCGACAGGCTGGTGATGTGGATCGTCTGGTCGGGCAGCACGGCGCCGAACGGCTCGAAGTTCGACGTCGCGCCGCGCGCGTAGACATCGCCCTCGATAATCAGCACGCGCCGCCGCGCGGCGACCTCGGCGATGCGGCGCCGGCGCTCGGCCGCCAAGGTGCGTGTCGTCGGGTTATGCGCATGCGGCATGCAGAACAGCAGCCGCGAGCCAGAGGCTTCGCACGCCGCCTCGAAGGCGTCCGGGTCGAGGCCCTCGTCGTCGATCTCGACGGGCAGCAGCGTGAAGCCGAACAGCCGCGCGAAATTCTTGAGCCCGGGATAGGTCAGCGACTCGACCATCACCGCGTCGCCCGGCCGTGTCAGCGTGCCGATCGCCACCGAGAGCGCCTGCTGCGCGCCGGTGGTGACGATGATGCGCTCGGCGTCGGCGGCGACGCCGCGCCGGCCGGCCCATCGCGCGAAGACCTCGCGGTGATGCGCGCGGCCCTGGGCCGGGCCGTAGTCGAGCAGGCTGTGCGCGTCGGCCTCGCGTTGGATGTCGGCGAGCACCCGGCGCAACGCGCCGGCGAGCTCGACCGGGGGCGGCCGGTTGAAGCTGAGGTCGACCTCGGAGTCGCCGGCCGCTACCGCCGTGGGCACGGCAAACGAGCGCGGCGCTTCGGCGACAAAGCTGCCGCGCCCGACATGCATGACGACCGAACCGCGCCGCTCGGCCAGGCGATAGCCACGGTTGACCGTACCCACGGTGATACCCAGCGTCTGGGCGAGGTCGCGCATCGTCGGCAGCCGCGCGCCGGGCGCCAGACGGTCGGCGCGTCGGTCGGCGTCGATGGCGTCGGCGATTTGGCGGTAGACCGGCCCCGCGCCGTTCGCGATGGTGGGATGCCACATTGTTACGAGAATAATATAGTGATTGACATGATCGTCGCGCCTTCAGCACAATGATTGTTACACAGTATAGACGAATTGTTACCGTATCAATAGAATCCGTCGTCTCGTCACTTGAACGCGGCGCGCGGACCGAAGGACGGCACCATGACGAAGCTGAGCGTCAACCTCAACAAGGTCGCGTTGCTGCGCAACCAGCGCCACACCGGACGGCCCAGCGTGCTCGACGCGGCGCGCGCGGTGATCCGCGGCGGTGCCCACGGCATCACGGTCCACCCGCGTCCCGACGAGCGCCACATCCGCCGGACCGATGTCACCGAGCTGGCCGCGCTGCTGGCTACCGAGTACGGCGGCGCGATCGAGTACAACATCGAGGGCAATCCGGTCGCCGAGCTCATCGAGCTGATCCGGCGCGTCCGCCCGACCCAGGCGACGCTGGTTCCGGACTCGCCCGACGCCGCCACCTCGGACCAGGGCTGGGACATCGCCGGCAACGCGCGGCGGCTCCGCCCGATCATCGCAGAGCTGCACGATCTCGGCATTCGGGTCAGCCTGTTCGTCGAAGCCGACGTCGAGGTGGTGCACCAGGCCAAGGAGGTCGGCGCGGACCGGATCGAGCTTTACACCGGGCCCTATGCCGACGCCTTCGGAACGCCCGAGGGCGAGGCGGTGTTCGAGCGCTACGTCTGTGCCGGCCGCGCGGCCCTCGACCTCGGCGTCGGGCTCAACGCCGGGCACGATCTCGATCTCAACAACCTGCCCAAGCTGCAACAGGCGATGCCGTGGCTCGCCGAAATCTCGATCGGCCACGCCTTCACCGCCGACGCCTTGGCCTACGGGTTCGAAACGGCGGTTGGTTTGTATATCAAGGCACTCCACCACGGCTCGATCGCGGCGTAGCTAGCGCCTCGTCAGCGCCCATCGGTCAGACAAAATACGCGGCGTTACCGCGCCGCGCTTCCGTTCTCAGTCGCGAGGGATCGAACGCTCAACCGGTCGAGTCGTCACCGGGACCGTGATCGATGCGCTTGCCGTCGTGGTCGTTTTGGGCGCGGTCGCTCTCCTGCAGCGTGATGTCGCGGTCGACCTTCTTGCGGCCGAATTTGGCGCGTTTCGCGGCGGCTTTCTTGTTCGCGAGCGCGCGTTCGCGCTGCTTGCGATAGTGGCCGAGATTGACTACATCTCCCATGTTCAGGCCCTGTCCGACATCGCCACAACCACCGACTTGTTGATGGCTCCTTGCCCGACGGTTAGCTTAACGCATATGGACGGACGCGCAACCGCCCATGTCACGCCGCGCACGGTATTTTGGCGAAATTGACGGACGACTTGTCGTGAAAAAGGCCGCTCTCGCCGTCTTCGGGATTTTCGGGCTCGCCGTCGTGGCGCTGGTCGTCGTCCCCTATCTCATTGATCTCAATAACTACAAACGCGAAATCGCCGCCGAGGTGATGGCGCTGACCGGTCGTGCGTTGCGTATCGATGGCGCGATCGACCTCGCGATACTTCCGACGCCCACGATCACGGTCAGGGAATTGAGACTCGCCAACGTGCCGGGCGGCGTGGCGCCTGACATGCTGCGCGTCAAGGCGGCCCAGGTACGCGTCTCGTTGTGGCCGCTGCTGAGCCGGGAAATCAGGATCAAGCGTCTCGTCCTCTTAGAACCGAAACTCGAGCTGGAGCGTCTCGCCGACGGACGGCTGAACTGGGATTTGGCGATCGACACCGCGGTCCGCGATGGCGTCACAGTGAGCCTCGACAAGATCGTCGTCCAGGGCGCCCAGATCGCCTATCGCGATGGTGCCGATACGCTGGTCGAGCGGTTCGACGACATCAATCTCATTGCCTTCGCCGAGGCGCCGGGTGGGCCGTATCGCCTCGAAGGCAAATTGGTCGCGCGCGGCCTGCCGATCGACGTCGCGGCGACGTTCGGCGGGTTCGCGCGCAGTCCGATTCCGGTGACGGTCGACCTGGCGACCAGCGCCGGGGGGGCGAAGCTCGCCTTCACCGGTTCGCTCGGTCTGGTCACCGCCTATAGCGATCTTCGCGGCCGGCTCAAGGTCGAGGTGGACACGCTGGCCCCCGTTATCGCAGCGTTGGCGCCCGAACTCGCGGCCCATCCGGATGCACCGTTGTTCCTGAACCGTCGCTTCACGCTGGGTGGCACGCTGGAGGCGAGCGCCAGCGACGCGGCGCTCAACGACATCGCTTTCGAGCTTGGCGGCGTGCGTGGCGGCGGCGCGGTCAATCTGGGTTTCGGCGACGTGCCGCGGATCGACGTCGCGCTCGACTTCAACCGGATCGACGTCGACCGCTTCCTCGCCGACGCGCCGGCCGACGGGGGCGGCGCGGCGACCGGCATCGCCTCGCTCGCCGCGCTAGCGCTGCCCGCCGACCTCGAGGCGACGCTCGATTTGCGCATCAACGGGCTGGTCTACAACGGCTCGGTGGTACGCCAGGCGCAGTTTGTCGCGGCGCTCGAGGACGCCGCGCTGGTAGTTCAGCAGGCGTCCGCGCTGCTTCCGGGCGGCTCCGATTTCACGCTGTTCGGCGTGCTCGAAACGGTCGACGGCGCGCCGCGCTTCGATGGCCAGGTCGAAGCATCGGCCGACAATCTGCGTGCCGCGCTCGACTGGCTCGGCTACCCGACCGATGCCGTACCGGCCGATCGTCTGCGGAAACTCAGCTTCTCGGCCAAGCTGGCGGTCACGCCCAAGCTGGCGCAGTTTTCGGCGATCGATCTGCGCATCGATCTGTCGCGGATCAGCGGCGGCGTGAATTTTGGGCTCGGGCGGCGCCCGTCGTTCAACGCCGCCGTGATGATCGATCGAATCAATCTCGAGGCCTATATGCCGGTCCCCGGCGCCGCGTCATCGGCCGATGGCGCGGCCGGGCCGCTCGAGCCGTTGATGCCGTATGCCGGCGAGTTGAAGGCGCACATCGGCAAGCTGGTCTATGGCTCGCTGCCGATGTCGGGGCTCGAGATCGACGCCGGCATGCGCGGCGGCACGCTGACCCTGCGCAGCCTGACGGTCGCCGATCTCGCGGGCGTCAGCGGCGTCATCAGCGGCGTCCTCGAAGACGCCGGGCGCAGCTTCGACCTGACCTACAACGCCGAGACGCGCGACGCCGCGCCCTTGTTGCGCGCACTCGACGTCATGCCCGCTGCGGTGCCGCGCGCGCTCGGGACGGTCATCCTGCGCGGCCGCGTCGAAGGCTCCGCCACGGCGCTGACGCTCGACACCAGCGTCGGCCTCGAGGGCGGCGAGGTCAGCTTCGCCGGCACCGTGTCGGGGATCGGCGACGCGCCGGTCGTCGACGCCAGGGTCGGCGTGACGGGCGACAGCCTCGCGGCGCTCGCCAAACGCTTCGGCTTCGATCTCGCGCCGGGCCGCGCCGGGCCGGTAACGCTCGACGCGCTGGTCAAGGGCGGTCTCGACGCGCTCGAGATAACGCTCGAGGTCGCTGCCTACGGCGCGACCGGCCACGCCGAGGGCACGATCGGCGGCCTCGCGGAAGCGCCTGCCTACGATCTCGCCGTGACGCTTGCGCATCCCAGCCTCATGGGATTGATCGCCGCCATCGATGGAACCGACGCGTCCGCCGATGCGGCGCCGCACGCGGTGCAACTGGCCGCCCGCGTGACCGGCGACAGCGTTGGCGCCCGCGCCACTGAGTTCGACGCCACGATCGGACCCAACCGCTTTACCGGCGCCGTCACGGCGCGCTGGGACGGCCCCCGCCCGTACCTCGACGCCACGCTCACGGCTGGCGAGGTCGCCGTCGGGCCGCTGTTCGGTGCGTCGAGCGACACCCCGCCGGCCGATGACGACAAGCACTGGTCGCGCCGGCCAATCGCGCTCGCCGGGCTCGATCTCGTCGACGGCCGGGCCAGCCTCGCCGCCCAGGCCATGGTGCTCGGGCCACTGCGCATCGACGGCGCGAAGGCCCAGATGACGCTCACCGACGGCGTGCTCGAGGTCGAGGAATTGACCGGCCGGTTGTACGGCGGTCCGGCGCACATCCAGGCGGCGATCGCCAACGCCGAACCGCCGAGCGTCGATGTGACCTTTGCTCTCGACGACGCCGATCTGGCGTCACTCGCACGGGATCTCGCCGGGACCGACGCGCTGAGCGGGCGGGTCGACATCGCGGGCGCCTTCCTGGCCAAGGGGCGTGACGCGTTCGAACTGGTCTCGAGGCTCGCCGGCGAGGCGACGCTGTCGGGCCAGGGCGGCGCGTTCGCGGGCATCGACCTCGGACGTCTCGACGCCGGACTCGGCGGCGTCGACAGCCCGGCCGCCTTCGCCGCGCTCGCCCGGGCCGTGATGGCGGGCGGCGCGACCGCGATCGAAAGCCTCGACGGGCGTTTCACCGCCGACCGCGGCGTCATCCGAACCGACGATCTGCGCGCCGTGCTCGATGGCGCCGTGGTCGATGCCGAGGCGAGCGTCGACCTGCCGCGATGGCGTCTCGAACTCACCGCGTCGGCGGCGCTGGCGAGCCACGCCGACGCGCCGCCGATGGAACTGTCGCTGAGCGGTCCGATCGATGACCCGAAGGCCGCATGGCGTTCCGACGCCCTAGAGGCGTACATCGCCGAAAAACTGATCAGCGCCGCGCCGTTGCCCGCGCCTGCCGAGGAACCGGAGGCGGCCGACGCGCCTGCCGAGGAACCGGTCGTGATCGACGCGCCGGTCGAGGAAGTGCCCGCCGAGACCATCGAAGAGGCTGCCGAAACGGCTGAGACCCCGGAGGCGCCACTCGATCCACGCGCCGTCGAGGCGATGGAAGCGGCCGCCACCGATGAAGCTGCCGACGAGACCGCGCCGGCGGTGCTCGAGGTCGCCGCGCCCGCGCCGCCGCCCGACAAGCCTGCGCTCGCTGAACCGTTGCCTGAACCCGCTCCCGAACCGGCGCCCGAGGAAGACCCGGCGCCATCGCTCGACAGCTTCCTTCAGGGCATCATCAGCACGACCGAAAACTAGCGCGCGTTAACGCCGGTCGCATCGGCGGCGCATCCAGTCGAGGACGTGGATGCGGATCGCGCTCGAGAGGTTGCCGGTGCGCGCGTCGTCGATCTCGGCGACGAGTGTGTTGAGCGAGACGCCGCGCTGGGTCGCGATCTCGCGCAGCGGCTGCCAGAAGGCGTCCTCGAGCGAGACGCTGGTGCGGTGGCCGGCGATCACGACCGAGCGTTTGCGCAACGTCTGAGGCATGGCGCGTTACGGCGTCGGGCCGATCATGTTTTCGGGGCGCACCCATTCGTCGAACTGTTGCTCGCTCAACAGGCCGAGCGCGACCGCCGCGGCCTTGAGCGTGGTGCCCTCGGCGAACGCCTTCTTGGCGACCTTGGCGGCGTTGTCGTAGCCGATATGGGGGTTGAGCGCGGTGACCAGCATGAGCGATTGGTCGCGCAAGGACGTGATGCGCTCGACGTTGGCCTCGATGCCGGCGACGCAGTTGTCGGTGAAGCTCACCGCCGCGTCGCCGACGATGCGGATCGAGTGCAGCAGGTTGTAGATCATCACCGGCTTGAAGACATTGAGTTCGAAATGGCCATTCGAGCCGGCCACAGTGACTGCCACGTGGTTGCCCATGACCTGGGCGCAGACCATGGTCATCGCCTCGCACTGCGTCGGGTTGACCTTGCCCGGCATGATCGACGAACCGGGCTCGTTCTCGGGCAACGCCAGCTCGCCGAAGCCGCAGCGCGGGCCCGAGCCGAGCAACCGAATGTCGTTGGCGATCTTCATCAGCGAGCAGGCCGCGGTGTTGAGCGCGCCCGAGGCCTCGACCAGCGCATCATGGGCGGCCAACGCCTCGAACTTGTTCTCGGCGGTGACGAAGGGCAGGCCGGTGATCGTCGCGGCCTCTTCGGCGAAGCGTTCGGCGAAGCCGATCGTGCTGTTGAGCCCGGTGCCCACCGCCGTGCCGCCCTGGGCGAGCTGATAGAGCCGGGGCAGCGTGCCCTCGACGCGCGCGATGGCGTATTCGATCTGCTTGGCATAGCCCGAGAACTCCTGGCCGAGCGTCAGCGGCGTCGCATCCTGAAGATGCGTGCGGCCGATCTTGATGATGTCGGCGAAGCCCTCGGCCTTGACCGCGAGCGCGCTGTGTAGATGGCTCAGCCCCGGGACCAATCGGTGGTGGATCTCCTCGACGGCGGCAATATGCATGGCGGTCGGGAAGCTGTCGTTGGACGACTGGCCCATGTTGACGTGATCGTTGGGGTGCACCGGGTCCTTCGAACCGAGCGCGCCGCCGAGCATCTCGATCGCGCGGTTGGCGATCACCTCGTTGGCGTTCATGTTGGTCTGGGTGCCCGAGCCGGTCTGCCAGACGACCAGCGGGAAGTGATCGACCAGGGTGCCGTCGATGACCTCGTCGGCGGCCTTGCAGATGGCGTCGGCGAGACCCCGGTCCAGCTTGCCGACCTCGGCGTTGATCGTCGCCGCGGCGCGCTTGACGATGCCGTAGGCGCGTACCAGGGGCGCCGGCATGCGGTCGGTGCCGATCTTGAAGTTGTGCAGCGAGCGCTGGCTCTGCGCCCCCCAATAGCGGTCGGCGGGCACCTCGATCGGCCCGAAGGAATCGGTTTCGGTGCGGTAGTCGGACATCGGCGGCTCTCTCCCGGCTCGGGTGGCAGGTCACCGGCCATTTAAGCACAGGGCAGGGCAGCGAGTCCCCAGGCGTCGGCTACTTCTTCGCCCGCAACGCCGCTTCGTAGGCGCGCCTCGCCCAATCGGACAGCGCGTCCGGATCGTCGAACATTTCGGCCGGCGCCTCGTAGTACGACAGCGCGATCTCGCGCCCCTCGCGGGTATAGAGGAAGGGGCCCGCGCCGGCCGCCTCGTAATTGCCGCGGTTCTCGTCGTCAACCTTGAGGTAGAGCGTGTCGGCGGCGATCAGGCCGAACATCAGGGCGTCGCGGAACAGCCCGACGCCGCCGAACATGCGCCGCGCGCCAACCCCGCCCAGGGGTTCGAGCTGCTCGAGCACGAAGTCGGCGTAGGCGTCTCGCGCCATATTGACTGGCTATTTCTTGCGGAAGGAATCGAGCGCGACGACGTCGGCGGTCAACTGGCTTGCCGGCGTGTCGGCGGTGTCGTCGTCCGCCGGCGGCTCGGCGGGATCGATGCGCGCGCCGGCCTCTCCGGCATTGGCGCCGCCCTGGAACTGCAGGCCGAACTTGACGCTCGGGTCGGCGAAGGCGGTGACCGCGTCGTAGGGCACGGTCAACTTCTGGCGCATTTGGTTGAAGCTGAGCGCCACCGAGAACGCCCGATCGCCGACCTCGAGGTCCCAGTACTGGTGCTGCAGCACGATGGTCATTTCCTCGGGGTGGGTCGCCTTGAGTTGGTCGCCGATGTCGACGCCCGGGTCGTCGGTGCGAAACGAGATATAGAAGTGGTGGTCACCCGGCAAACCTTGCTCGGCGGCTTGCCTGAGCGCGGCGACCATGGCGCCGCGTAGCGCGTCCTCGACGAGCTTGTCGTAGCCCATCAGATCCTTGCTCATCGTCTCCGCGGCCTCCCAGACCGGTCCGCGCCCCCGCCGCACGGACAAAAAAAGTGGGGGGCTTCTGTTGCCCGGTGCCCCCCGGACCGCGCTTGCCTAGATTAACTAGGCAGCGAGAGCCAACTTGTCGTTGTCATTGGCATCTGTAGTTTTCGACCCGATAACGGTGGTATCATGCCGGGCGAAAGCATACCCCTTTACTACGCGCGTCGATCCTGTTTCGCCCCCATGGTGTGCCGCGGAGCGCGCAAGCCCCGCGGCGAAACTGGTGGAGGCGCCGGGTACTGCCCCCGGGTCCGCTACGCTTATTCCGAGCCGCGTTTATCGCCATAGTCGACCGAAGTCGACATGACCAATATAGGCGCTGGCGGCCGATTTGAAAAGATGCCCCCAGCGGCCGAGGGATATGGCGTTGGATCGAGCGACCGGCTAATCTGCCGTCGCTAGTCTAGTAACTTCGAGTCCCGGATGCCCCTGACCCCCGAACAGCAAGCCGAAATCGACGCCGCGCGCGCCGAAACCAATACCACGCGCCGCGTCGTCGCGCCGGCGCTCGAAGAGATTCTCTACCAGCCGATCCCGGTGCTCGACCACGGCTTCGTCCGCGTCGTCGACTATATGGGTGACGATGCCGCGGTGGTGCAGGCGGCGCGCGTCTCCTATGGCAAGGGCACCAAGCAGGTCTCGACCGACCGCGGCCTGATCCGCTATCTGCTGCGCCACCGGCACACCACGCCGTTCGAGATGTGCGAGATCAAGTACCACGTCAAGCTGCCGATCTTCGTCGCGCGCCAGTGGATCCGCCACCGCACCGCCAACGTCAACGAGTACTCGGCGCGCTACTCGATCCTCGACAACGAGTTCTACGTGCCGGCGGTCGAACAGCTGGCCAGCCAGTCGGCGGCCAACCGCCAGGGCCGCGGCGACGTGCTCGAGGGCGAAGAGGCCGCGCGGGTGCTCGATATCTTGAAGTCCGACGCGGCCGAGGCCTACGCGCACTACATCGAGATGCTCAACGAGGACGAGGCCGGCACGGTGCAGGATCCGGCGCGCACCGGGCTCGCCCGCGAGCTGGCGCGCGCCAACCTCAACCTCGGCTTCTATACCCAGTGGTACTGGAAGATCGACCTGTTCAACCTGATGCACTTCCTCAGCCTGCGCGCCGACGACCACGCGCAGTACGAGATCAGGGTCTACGCCGAGGCCATGATCGAAACGCTGGCGCGCTGGGTGCCGCTGGTCCACGAGGCGTTCATGGACTACCGCGTCGGCGGCGTCGAGATGTCGGCCGCCGGGCTCGTGGTGGTCAAGCGGCTGATCGCCGGCGAGGACGTCGCGCAGAAGGATTCAGGGCTTCCGCCGCGCGAGTGGCGCGAGCTGATGGCGATCCTGGGGCGGGAAGCGTAGTTGTTTTGCGCGGTCAGCCTTTTGTGCGGTCACCTTCGGTGACCTGCGCTCAATCGCCGCGCTTGCTTTCGCCGCAGGGGCGGCGGCCCCCCTCTTGTCCCAATAAGACTGGCGCAGGCTGGTAGTCCGAACGAATCCAGCCGCCGTCGCGTTGCGACGGGTCTATTGGATGACGATGCGGGGCGCGGCGCGGCCGCCGGCGCCGAGCGCCGCGTCGACCTTCTCGGCGATGCGCGCGGCGATTACGCGGTACGTCTTGGCCAGGGCGCTGTCGGGGTCGGTGACGACGATCGGCCGGCCGGCGTCCGACGTCTCGCGGATCGCGATGTCGAGCGGCAGTTCGCCGAGAAATTCGGTGCCGAGCCGCTCGGCCTCGGCGCGCGCGCCGCCGTGGCTGAAGATCTCGGCGCGATCGCCGCATTTGGGGCAGATGTAATAGCTCATGTTCTCAATGATGCCGAACACCGGCACCTCGACCTTGCGGAACATATTGAGCCCCTTGCGCGCGTCGAGGAGCGCGATGTCCTGCGGCGTCGAGACGATCACGGCGCCGGTCAGCGGCACGCGCTGGGCCAGCGTCAGTTGGGCGTCACCGGTGCCCGGCGGCAGGTCGACGACGAGCACGTCCAACTCGCCCCATTCGACGTCGCGCAGCATCTGCTCGATGGCGCTCATCACCATCGGGCCGCGCCAGATCATCGGCGTGTCTTCCTCGACCAGGAAGCCCATCGACATGCATTTTACGCCGTAGTTCTCCATCGGGTGCAGGCGGCGGCCGTCGGGCGAGTTGGGCCGGCCGGAGATGCCCAGCATGCGCGGCATCGACGGGCCGTAGATGTCGGAATCGAGGATACCGACGCTCTTGCCCGAAGCGGCCAGCGCCAGCGCGAGGTTGACCGTGGTCGTCGACTTGCCGACGCCGCCCTTGCCCGAGGCGACGGCGACGATCGCGTCGATGCCCGGGATCAGCGGCTTCTCGTCGCCCGCACCGCCGGCCGGCGGCGCCGCGCGCGGCTGTGGTGGCTGTGGCGGCGCCTGGGGCGCTGGCTCGGGCGCGTCCTGGTGCGCGGTCAGGACGGCGGTCACCGAAGTGACGCCGGGCAGCACCGACACGGCTTGTTCGCAGGCCTTGCGCAAGGGCTCCATGTGCTCGCCCTCCTTGGCATCGACCTCGATCGCGAAACCGACGTTGCTGCCCTTGACGACGAGGCCCGAGACCATGCCGAGGCTGACCACGTCGGCGCCGCGATTGGTGTCGACGATGCGTTTCAGGGCGTCGAGAACTTGTACTTCGGTCACCGCCGACATATTTGTTACTCCATCACTCGGGTATCGGGCGCGCGAGTGTAGACAATTTGTTGCCCCCCGGCGAGCGTCGCGCGCGGCCCGGTCCGGCTGGGGTGGGGCCATGATACGTTGCGCGCCGTGGCCAGCTGTCATATAAGGCGGGGACATACGTCAACAAGCCCATGATCATGAAATCAGAACGATCGGAGCCGGTAGATGCCGTGGAGTAATCAAGGCGGTGGTGGCGGCGGCCAGGGTCCCTGGGGCGGCGGCCCACAGGGCCCGCGACCGCCCGACCTCGAGGAGCTGCTGCGCAAGGGCCAGGACCGGGTCCGCAGGCTGATTCCCGGCGGCGTCGGCGGCGCGCGCGGGATTCTGGTCATCATCGTCGTCGTGCTGCTAGGCTGGCTCGCCACCGGGTTCTACCGGGTGCAGCCCGAGGAGCAAGGCGTTGCATTGATCTTCGGCGAATGGGTCGGCACCACCCAGCCGGGCCTCAATTACAACCTGCCGGCGCCGATCGGCGAAATTTTCAGGCCCAAGGTGACGCGGGTGAACCGCACCGAGGTAGGCTTTACCTCGGGCGGCGAGCAGCGCCAGACCGACATGGTGCGCAGCGTGCCCCGGGAAAGCCTGATGCTGACCGGCGACGAGAACATCATCGACGTCAACTTCGTCACCTTTTGGCGGATCAAGGACGCCGGGCTGTACCTGTTCAACCTCCGCAACCCCGACCGAACGGTGAAGGACGCCTCGGAGAGCGCGCTGCGCGAGATCATCGGCAAGTCCGGGTTCGAGTTCGCGCGCACCCAGGGGCGCGTCCGCATCGAGGGCGAGGCGCAGGAGCTGGTCCAGCGCATCCTCGACCAATACGGCTCCGGCATCGACGTGACCGACGTGCAGCTCCAGAAGATCGACCCGCCGGGCATCGTGCTCGACTCCTTCCGCGACGTCCAGGCGGCGCGCGCCGACAAGGAGCGCAAGGTCAACGAGGCGACGGCCTACCTGAACGAGGTGGTGGCGCGCGCCGAGGGCGAGGCCGAGAAGATCGTCAACGAGGCCGAGGGCTACAAGGAGCAGAAGATCGCCATCGCCACCGGCGAGTCGCAGCGCTTCCTGTCGGTCTACGCGGAGTACCTGCAGCAGAAGGACGTCACCAGGCGGCGCATCTACCTGGAGACCATGAAGGTCATCATGCGCGACATGGACAAGGTGCTGATCGACAACCAAATGGGCGGCTCGGGCGTCGTGCCCTACCTGCCGCTCGACCAATTAACGCGCTCGCGCCCGTCCGGCGGCTGAGCGGAGAGGATCGATCATGCGCCCAACCCATCTCGCGATCATCATCGCGCTGGTCGTCGCCGGTTTCGCGGCGATGTCGTCGATGTTCACCGTGCATCAGGCGAAACAGGCCCTGGTGCTGCAGTTCGGCAACGTCAAGCGGCTGGTCAACGAGCCCGGCCTGCACTTCAAGATACCGATGGTGCAGGACGTCGTCTATTTCGACAAGCGCGTGCTCGACTTCGACGCGCGCGCCGAAGAGGTGCCGACGCTCGACCAGAAACAGCTCGTCGTCGACTCCTTCGCGCGCTACCGCATCGTCGATCCGCTCAAGTTCTTCCAGACCGTCAACAACGAGCTCGGCATGGAAGTGCGGCTCGGCAACGTCATCAACGCGAACCTGCGCGCGACCTTCGGCGAGGTCGGGCTGGCGACGCTGCTGACGCCCGAGCGCGCCCGCCTGATGCAGATCATCGCCGACCTGGTCAAGGCGCAGAGCGTCGAGTTCGGCATCGACGTCATCGACGTGCGCATCAAGCGCATCGACCTGCCCGACGAGAACAGTCAGGCGATTTTCCGCCGCATGCAGACCCAGCGCGAGCAGGAAGCGCGCAAGATCCGCGCCGAGGGCGAGAAGGAATCCAAGCGCATCCGCGCCGAGGCCGACAAGGCGGTCACGATCATCGAGGCGCATGCCGAGCGCACCGGCCAGATCCTTCGCGGCGAGGGCGAGGCCGAGGCGCAGGCGACCTACAACGACGCCTACGGCCGCGACCAGGAGTTCTTCGACTTCTGGGTCTCGATGAACGCCATGCGCGAGGGCCTGATCGGCGAATCGACACGTTACGTCGGCCCGCCGGAGGGCGACTTCTTCCGCTTCTTCGGCGACGTCGCCGGCGGCGCGGACGCGCTCACCAACGAATAGCGCCGGCGCCGCGCCCCAAGCTGCCGACCGGAGGTTACGTAAAAGGCTTATATAAAAGGTGTCAGACACCATTTCTATGAAGTCTAGCCAGTTACTTAGCATGGTGTCAGACACTTTTGATGGCGGATTGTGGTGGCCGATTCCATGACATCGATCGGGGGCCCGGTCCGCGAGTCGTTATTACAGGTGTCCGACACCTTTAAATAGTATTTCAATCAAATGATAAATATGGTGTCTGACCCCGTTTATTCTGTCAATAACTTAGGGCGGTGTCAGACACCGTTTCTAGGGGCCGTTGCGGTGAAACCGTTCGGCGGGGACGCGGCGCGCCTTACAATGCCGGGTTCTTGCCCTCGGCGTGCACCGCCTCGATGGCGGCGAGGCAGATGTCGGAAACGAACAGGCCACTGCGGCCCAGGCGACGGTATCGCATATCGAGGCGGCGCCGAATTTGGACAAAACGGCGTGCAGTATATCGAGCGGTGCTTGACGCCGCGGCAACCGAGGATGAATTATGCGCGCCCCGGGGCATTGCGAGGGGCGCGCCCGTCCGATGAGTTATTCCGTCAACCCGCTGCTCGGCGCCGTCGCCGCGCCGCCGATCGCCGAGGCCCAGGGCTGGGTCGAAGGCCGAACCTTCCCGGCCGACAAGCCCTTGCTCGACGTCGCGCAAGCCCTGCCCGGCTACCCGCCCGACGCGGCGCTCACGGCGCATCTGGCCGAGGTCGTCGGGCGGCCCGAGACGGCGCGCTATACCGAAATCGAGGGCACTCCGGCGTTGCGCGCCGCGCTGGCCGGCCAGACCAGCGCCATCTACGCGGCGTCGATCGAGCCGGCCCAGGTCTGCATCACGGCGGGCTGCAACCAGGCTTTCTGCCTGGCCACGATGGCGCTCGCCGGCGCCGGTGACGAAGTCATTCTGCCGGCGCCCTATTACTTCAATCACCAGATGTGGCTCGACATGCTCGGCATCACGGCCGTGCATCTGCCGTTCAACGCCGAGGGCGGCGGCGTGCCCGACGCGGCCGACGCCGCGGCGCTGATCGGGCGTAAGACGCGCGCCATCGTGCTGGTGACGCCAAACAACCCGACCGGCGCGGTCTATCCGCCCGCCGCGCTCGACGCGTTCTTCGAGCTGGCGCGGTCGCGCGGCGTCGCGCTGGTGGTCGACGAGACCTACCGCGATTTCCTGACCGAGGCTGTGCCGCCGCACGGCTTGTTCGGGCGCGACGGCTGGGACGAGACGCTGGTGCATCTCTACAGCTTCTCGAAGGTCTACAGTTTGACCGGCTATCGTGTCGGCGCGGTGATCTCGGGCGCGCGGCTGATCGGCGAGATCGCCAAGGCGATGGACTGCGTCTCGATCTGCGCGCCGCGCATCGCCCAGGACGCCGCGCTGTTCGGTATCGAGAACCTGGCCGATTGGCGCGCCGAGAAGCGCGCGCTGATGGACGCCCGCGCCGAGGCGCTGCGCCGCGCCTTCTCGCGCAACGACCTGGCCTACGAGCTGATCAGCGCCGGCGCCTTCTTCGCTTATCTGCGCCACCCCTTCGAGGGCGTCCCGGGCGCCGTTATCGCCCGCCGGCTGGCCGACGAGCAGAATGTCCTCAGTCTGCCCGGCGCCATGTTCGGGCCCGGCCAGGACGAATTCCTGCGTTTCGCCTTCGCCAACCTCGATGCCGAATGGATGCCCGAACTGGCGCGCCGCCTGGTCGCCAGCCAGCCATGAAGTTAGCCCGGCGCGCGCCCAACCATCGCGAGGAGCCATGCTCGATTTCCTAAGCGCACTCTGTCTGGTCTTCGTCATCGAGGGCGCGCTCTATGCGCTGTTCCCCGACGGCATGAAACGCATGATCGAGCAGGCGCTCGAACTGCCCGCGTCGTGGCTGCGCTCGGCGGGCCTCGCCTCGACCTGCCTCGGCGTCGTCGCGCTCTGGCTGATCCGCGGATGAACGCGCGTTACCGCGCCGTCCTGTGGGATATCGACGGCGTACTGATCGATAGCGAGCCGCTGCATTTCGACAACATCGTCGGCGCCTGCGCGCGCTACGGCTACGCCTTCTCCGACGACGATTGCCGTCGTTCCCTGGGCGTCAGCTTCCGCGAGATGTGGCGCATGATCCCTGGCCTGCCAGCGATGGGGGTCGCGTTCGACGACCTGCTGGCCGAATTGATCGACGACTACGTCGAGCGCGTGCGCCCCGACATGGCGCGCGCGCCGGCGCCCGAGTTGATCGCCGCGTTGGCCGGCCGCGGCGTGCCGATGGCCGCCGCCTCGTCGTCGCCGCGGCGCATCGTCGACGCCAACATCGCCGCAATCGGCGCCGGCGCCCATCTGGCGGCCTGGCTGGCGCGCGAGGATGCGCGCGAGGGCAAGCCGGCGCCCGACCTCTATCTCGAGGCGGCCCGGCGCATCGGCTGCGCGCCGACCGACTGCCTGGTCGTCGAGGACACGCCGACCGGCGTCGCCGCCGGCAAGGCCGCCGGCATGACGGTGATCGCCTGGCCCCACGCGATGACCGCGTCGATGGATTTCTCCCAAGCCGATTGCGTCGTCGACGACCTCGCGGCCTTCGACTGGTCGGCGGTGGGTTAGGGAGTGGCGCGAGGCGACATGAACCCGATCATCGCGCTGTGGTGCCATCCGCGTTCCATGTCGACGGTCATCGAGCGCGTCATGCGCGAGCGCGGCGACTGCGCGTGTTTCCACGAGCCGTTCCTCCACCACTACTACATCGACCGCGCGGTACGCGAACTGCCGCATTACGACATCGATCCCGAGACCCCGACGACCTACGCCGATATCCGCGACATGCTACTCGCCGCCGCCGACGATGGCGCGGTCTTCATCAAGGACATGAGCTTTTACATCGTGCCGACGCTGTTCGACGACCCGGCGTTCGCCGGGCGCATCACCCACAGCTTCCTGATCCGGAACCCGGTCAGTGCGATCGTGTCCCACCACAAGCTCGATCCGGGCGTGACACGCGACGAGATCGGTCTCGAGGCCCTGTGGCGCCACGTCGCCTGGCTCATCGAAACGACCGGCGAGACGCCCATCGTGGTCGAGGCCGAGAGCGTCCAGCGCGACCCGCAAGCCATGATCGGTGCCTATTGGCGGCGCGTCGGCCTGACGCCCGTCGCGGATGCCTTCGAATGGTCGTCGGATGACGTTCCCGACGACTGGCAGCAGGTCGCCGGCTGGCACGAGACGGTCGCGACGAGCGGCGCCATTCGCAACTATTCGGCCGAGGACACGGCGGTGCGCCGGGCCGAGTTCGAGGCCGCCGCAGCCGCCGCGCCGCAGCTCAACGCCTATCTCGCCCATCACCTGCCGTTCTACGAGAAGCTGCGCGAGTTGGCACTGCGACCCGATTGACCGGGCCCACGCCGTCGGCGCGTGACCGGGCCGCGAATTTCGCACGGTGACCGCGTCGGACACCGTGCTAGCATTTCCCGAGACCGGCCCGGATCGATGACCGATGTTGGGGGCGCCGCCTGAACCGGCTTCGATGTCCAAGGAGGCGCACCATGTCCGACAACGAGCTCTGTTATCTGCCGGCGACCGAGGCGATCACGCGCTTCAAGGCGCGCACGCTGTCGCCGGTCGAGCTGATGGCCGCGGTGATCGACCGCGCCGAGGCGGTCAATCCGACGATCAACGCCTTCACCTACACGTTCTTCGACCGCGCGCTCGACCAGGCGAAGGCCGCCGAGGCGCGCTACGCCAAGACCGACGGGCGGACGCGCGCGCTCGAAGGCATCCCGATGGTCAATCAAGGACGAGACCGCGATCAAGGGCGAGCGCACGACCTCGGGCTCGCTGATCATGAAGGACAACATCGACGAGGCGGACGCGCGCATCGTCGAGCGCATCAAGCGCGCCGGCGCGATCATCCACGGCCGCTCGACCGCGCCCGAGTTTGGCTGCGCGGCGGTGACGCACTCGAAGCTCTGGGGCGTGACGCGCAACCCGTGGAACCCCGACTTCACACCCGGCGGCTCGTCGGGCGGCGCGGCGGCCCAGCTCGCCGCCGGCACGACGACGCTCGCCAACGGCTCCGACATCGGCGGCTCGATCCGCATTCCGGCGTCGTGTTGCGGCGTCGTCGGCTTCAAGCCGCCCTACGGCCGGGTGCCCGAGGACGCCGGTTTCAACCTCGATTTCTACTGCCACGAGGGCCCGCTGGCGCGCAGCGTCGCCGACTGCGCATTGTTCGAGAACGTCATCGCCGGCCCGCACCCCAGGGACATCGCGACACTGCGGCCGAAACTCAACATCCCGGCCCAGCTCAAAGGCATCGAGGGCTGGAAAATCGCCTATTCGATCGACCTCGGCTATTGCGAGGTCGACCCGGACGTGCGGCGCAACACCGAGGCCGCGCTCGACGTCTTCCGCGACCTCGGCTGCACCGTCGAGGCGGTCGACCTCGGCTGGTCGTGGCAGGTTCTCAGCGTCGCGATGACACACTTGGGACACCTGTTCGGCAACTCGATGGTCAAGTATCTGGCGCGCCATCGCTACGACATGACCAACTATGCCCGCGCCTTCGCCGAGTTCGCCCGCACCACGACCGCCGAGGCGTTCTTCGACGCCATGGTCTTCGCCGACGAGATGTACGCGACGCTTGGGCCCGTGCTCGAGCGCTACAATGTCCTGGTCTGCCCGACGACGGCGCTAGCCGCGGTGCCGGCCGACCACGATTCGACCCGAGAGCCGGTCGAGATCAACGGCCTCGAGGTCGAACCGATGCTCGGCTGGGTGATGACCTATCCGTTCAACGTGATGAGCCGTTACCCGGTGATCAGCGTGCCCTCGGGCCATGCCGCCAACGGCGTGCCGACCGGCCTGCAAATCGTCGGCCGCACCTACGACGACGTCAGCGTGTTCCGCGCCGCCGCCGCCTTCGAGCGCGCCAAGCCCTGGCTCGACACGCCCGAGCGGCGACCGACGCTGTAGCCGACCATCCCGTCGGCCGGATGCCGGCGTGACTGCATGGCCGCAAGCCAGCGGCCACTGATAGCGAATCTGGTCCCGCTGGATGACCAGTCGCCTCCGCCTGCTGGCTCTACACCGCTACTATCTGAAATGCCGCTTGGATCAGTCCGATTACGACCATTACTCTGGCCAGAACCGCCCAGATTTCTGATCCTTTGTAATTTCCGGCACTTCGCCATATCGCGACGGATACGAACACCGTGTACGCGAGTACAAAAATGGCATAGGCCGTCATGCCAAATACAAATGACGCTGACGGCTCTACGTCGGGGGAGTTCGAGATTGCCGGGACAATGAGATAACTGGGTATTTCCAGCAGGCTGTAGAAGAGAACCCCAAACACCCAATAGGTGCGTACCAAGGGAATTTCGCCACGCCACAGCAAATTGAAAAACATTATTTTAGGTTCCTGTATCGTATTCGGTGTCGGTTTTCAGTCGCCCGGTTGTCCGGACTTCGGGCGCCATGCACTTTCAGTTTTGACCTGCCGGAAGCATGGCGCGGACGCCGGCGTGCCTTCGCCGATAACTTATACCGCATCCGGCTGATCAGTTCGGATAGATGGTTTTGGGCCACCAGTGGAAGTCGATACGCCCCTTGAAGAGTTCGGGATTGGCATCGAGAGTGAGGCAGCGCCGGGCGACGACGGCGTCGAGTTCCTCGATGGTCTCGAAGTGTCTGTTTGCGACCGGCTCGTCGAGTACGGGCCAGAGACATTCGGCCGGTTGCAGCTGGGGCGTATAGGGCGGCAAGTAGACGAGGTGGAGGCCTTCCGGCACCGTGAGGTTCGGCGCCGTGTGCCACCCGGCGCCGTCGATCACCAGGATGATGATGCGGCTCTGCCCAGCGCCGGCCTCGCGGGCGAAGAGGGCGAGCAGCTTCTCGAAGAATGGCTTGGAGACACAATTGGAGATGTACCAAAAGGTCTCTCCGCTGGTCGGCGAGACGAGGGCGGTGACGTAGAGCCATTTGAAGCGGTGGTGGCCGAGCGCCACCGGGCGCATCCCGCGCGGCGCCCAGCAGCGCCGGGCCAATGGCTTCAGACCGAGCCGGTGTTCGTCGCTGGCGAAGACTTCGATCGGCGTGCCGGGGTGGCGCTCGGCTTCTTCCGCGACCAGGCGGTGAAGTTTTTTTTAAACGCCTGGCGTTCTTCCTCGCTCGCCGCCCCGGGGTTGTTCGGCCTGGGCACCTGCAAACTCCACTCGACTGCCTTCAGCGCCTCCCAGCCCCGTTGCGGCGCCACCGTCTCCAAGCCCAGTTCGCCCGCCATCCAAGCCGCCACCTTCGGCCCAGACCACAAGCCGCCGTCCGCCGGCGGCTTTTTCAGGCGCTCTTTCAACACCGCCAGGACTTCCGGCTTCAGGATCGTCGCCTCGGAGCCGTTCGAGCGTCGACGATCGCCCAGCGACGACGGGCCGAGCTTGTTGTAGCGAGAAAGCAATTGTTCGAGCCAGCGTTGGCCGAAACTCGTCATCTCCGACACTTCGCGAACCGTATGGCCTTTGGCCAAAAGCCAGATCACCTGGAAGTGCCGCGCCTCCGTCGCCTCCGACGCCGAGCGATACCGTCCCTCCAACTCAGAAAGCTGCAAATGTTCCTCGACATGCGCCATGTCCCGCCCCTCCGCGAATCATGACTACGGATCCTAACCCTTTCCGATTCCAACGGGAATCCGTCGCAACCGAATCATTCAGGCGGAGTCGGTATTACTCGGGCAGGCCGGCCTGGCGCAGGCCGTCGATGTAGTGGTCGCGGTCGGCCGGGCTCCTGAACGGCAGGACGGCGTCGATGAATGACACCGAGACATTCGGGTTGAGGTCGTGGACGCGCGCGAGCACCGCGCGGGCCTCGTCGACGCGCCCGAGATGGGCCAGCGCCGCGGCTTCGTGGGCGTGCAGCCAAAACACGTGGCCCACGCTCGGCTGGTGTTGGCTCCGGCGCGCCCATTCCACCGCCTCCTCGTGGCGCCGCAGCAGGGTCAACGCGAGGCTCCGCATCGTCATCATGGCGAAGGCCATCGGGTCGCGCGGGCTGAGACGGAGCGCCTCGTCATATGCGCCGAGCGCTTCCTCGGCGCGGCCGATCAAGGTGAGGTGGTCCCACTTTGTTGGACAGTTTGGCAGCGCGGTTAAGGTGTATTCCGTTGTTTGATCATGCTGCCAAAATCCTTTTTATCACATCCTGTTGCTGTTGTTGAGCCTGTGGGGATGTGGGCAAGGCGCGAGCCTTGTCCATCATATCCACAGGTTGACCGGCCCCGTAGGCCTCGGCCGGCGTTTGACCGTCGAGGGACGAATGGGGCCGCTCGGTGTTGTAGAAGCCGATCCACTCGCCGATGACCCGTTCGGCGTGGAAGCCGTCGGTGAGCTCGTGTAGGTAGACCGCCTCATACTTGAGAGACCGCCACAGGCGCTCGATGAAGATGTTGTCCATGCAGCGGCCCCGACCGTCCATGGAGATGCGGATGCTCGCGTTCTTGAGCACGCCGGTGAAGTCGAGGCTGGTGAACTGGCTGCCCTGATCCGTATTGAATATCTCCGGCTGGCCGTAGCGGGCCAGCGCGTCGCCCAAGGCCTCGGCGCAGAATCCAGCGTCCATGGTGTTCGACAGCCGCCAGGATAAAACGTGGCGCGTCGCCCAGTCCATGATCGCTACCAGGTACAGAAAGCCACGCTGGACGGGGATATAGGTGATGTCGGCGCACCAGACCCGATTGGGCTGGTCGATAGCCATCCCTTTGAGAAGATAAGGATAAATCCGGTGCATGGGATGCGGCACGCTGGTTCTCGGCGCCTGATAGATCGCCTCCAGGCCTATCAATCGCATCAACCTGCGAACCCGGTGACGGCCGACGCAAACGCCGTCCCGCCGCAACTGGCGGACCATCTGGCGGCTGCCGTAGAACGGGTACTTCATGAACAACTCGTCGATCCGACGCATCAGCGCCAGACTCGAAGGGCTCTCCCCCCTGGGCGCATAATAGAACGAGGACCGGCCGATCGAAAGCAGGCGGCATTGACGGCTCAAGCTCAGCTCGGGGGCGTCGCGTGTGATCATCGCCTTGCGCTCCCCCCGGCTCATCGCTTGAGCCCTCTGGCTAAAAAATCCCGTTCCACCGTCAGCTCGCCGATCTTGGCGTGAAGGTCGCGGACCTCGGATTCATGATCCCGGCAAGCGCGGTTGGCGCCGTTCGAAAACACTTCGCCCAGACCGTCCACCGCCTGGCGCTTCCAGGCGCTCACCTGGTTCGGATGCACCTTGTGCTTGGCCGCGATCTGCTGGATCGTCTTGTCGCCCCGCAGCGCTTCCAGCGCCACCCGGGCCTTGAATTCCGCCGTAAACCGGCGTCGATTCGTCATCTCGTATTCCTCCGTTATCCGGTGGAATACACCTTAGCTCCCTGTCCGATTTTCTGGGACCACCTCAAGGTGAGCACGTATCCGCGCCCGTAATGGGCGAGCGCGGCATTGGGATTGAGCGCCACCGCCACATCCTGCGCGTCGATCGCCGCGTCGTGTTCGCCCAGCATCGTGTATACGCGGCCGAGTACGAAATGGCTGAACGAATCCTTGTCGTCGAGCGTCACCGCCGTCTTCGCCGCCTCGTGCGCCTGGGTCAGCGTGTCGCCCGGATCCGAGACGAATCCCATCAGCAGCTCGACAAAGAGCGAATAGGCGAGCGCGGCATGGGGTTGCGCGAAGCCCGAGTCGAGCTCGATCGAGCGGTGGAACATCTCCTGGGCAGTGGCATTCTCTTCCGAGGCGTAATGGTACAGGTGCCAGAGACCGCGCTGGCACCACTCCCAGGCATCCATGTTGTTGGGCGGCTTGCGCCGCGCGCGCTCGCGCTCGGCGCTCACCAGTTCGGGCTCGATCGCCGTGACGATCGCATGCGTCACCTCGTCCTGGACGGCGAAGATATCCTCCAGCTCGCGATCGTAGCGCTCGGCCCAGAGATGCGTGTCATGGGCCGCGTCGATCAGCTGCGCGGTGATGCGCACCCGATTGCCGGCGCGCCGCACGCTGCCTTCGACGAGGTAGCGGACACCGAGCCGGCGGGCGATTTCCTTGGCCTCGATCGTCTGCCCCTTGAACGAGAACGACGAGTTGCGCGCGATGACGAACAGCGAGCGGAAACGCGCCAGCTCGGTGATGATGTCCTCGGTGATGCCGTCGGAGAAGTACTCCTGCTCGGGGTCGCCCGACATGTTGTCGAACGGCAGCACCGCGATCGACGGCTTGTCGGGCAGCGGCGGCGGCGGCTGACCGATCGGCGTTCCAGCCTCGCCGTCGTTCACGCCGTAGACGCGGACGGGCTTGGCGATGTTCTTGACGGTCTGCTCGCCGCGGTCGTCGAAGGCGACGTCGAGCTTGCCTTCGACCTGCTCGTAGATGTTCGCCGAGACGCAGACGCCGCCCGGATCGGCCAATTCCTGCAAGCGCGCCGCGACATTGACGCCATCGCCGTAGATATCGTCGCCATCGATGATCACGTCGCCCAGGTTGATGCCGATGCGAAACGCGATGCGCCGGTCCTCGGGCACCTCGGCGTTGCGTTCCGCCATGCCGCGCTGAACCGCGACCGCGCATTCGACCGCGGCGACGGCGCTCGGAAACTCGACCAGCGCGCCGTCACCCATGAGCTTGACGATGCGCCCCTGATAGGCGGCGATCTCGGGGTCGACGCACTCGGCGCGGTGGGCCTTCAGCACGGCGAGCGTGCCGGCCTCGTCGTCGCCCATCAGGCGACTATAGCCGACGACATCCGCGCTCAGGACCGCCGCAAGCCGGCGTTCGACACCCTGCCTTGCCACCCGCATACCCCGTGTTCGTTGTTGGGTGCAGTCTACGGAAGCCGTCCAACCGAGTCTAACGACGTGGCGCCGATGCCGGTTGCCGGTTGCCGGTCTGGCTCAGTCGTCGGATACGAGCGGGCCAGGGGCGTCGATCTCCTCGGATCGGTAACCCTGAATGTACAGCAGCGCGGTCAGGTCGCCGTGGTCGATGCGGGCGTCGGCGCTAGCCGCGACGACCGGCTTGGCGCGGTAGGCGACGCCGATGCCGGCGGCGGCCAGCATGTCGAGGTCGTTGGCGCCGTCGCCGACCGCGATCGTCTCGCTCGCGTCGATGCCGAGTTCGCTCGCCAGCGCCTCGAGCCGGGTCCGCTTGGCCTGACGGTCGACGATCGGCGCGATCAGGCGGCCGGCGAGCCGCCCGTCGATGATTTCGAGTTGGTTGGCGACGACGCTGTCGAAACCGAGCTCGGTGCGCACCCGGTCGGCGAAAAAGCCGAAGCCGCCCGAGACCAGCGCGGCGTGGGCGCCACCGGCGACCATGGTCGCAACCAGGGCGCGCGCGCCGGGCTCGACGTCGAGCGCCTGGTAGGCGCGCTCCAGCTCGGCGGTCGTCAGCCCGGCGAGCATGGCGACGCGTTCGGCCAACGCGGCGGCGAACTCCAGCTCGCCACGCACCGCGCGGTCGGTGATCGTCACGACCGCCGCGCCGACGCCGGCCATCTCGGCCAGCTCGTCGACGAACTCGTTGGCGATGACGGTCGATTCCATGTCGGCGACCAGGAGCCTCTTGCGTCGGCCGCGAGAGGGCTGGGCGACGACGTCGACCGGCGCGCCGGCCAAGCGCTTACCGACCGCGGATTGGGCCTGGGCCGGTTCGCCGCCCTCGAAGGCGATGTCGCAGGCGACGCCGGGCGCCAGCCAGTCGACGCGGGCCGCGGGCGCCGCGCCGCACTCGCTCAGCACGGCCTGGGCGGCGGCGATCGTGCTATAGTCGATGGCGCGACCCGAAGGCGCGGCGATCAGCGTGAGGACGTTCGACATGGCGGCAAGGTATGGAGCCGACGCCGGCTTGGCAAGCCGCCACGGCGCGCCGTGAGCGATAGCATCGTCATCCTCGCCGGGCCGACCGCGAGCGGCAAGTCGCGCCTCGCCCTCGACATCGCGCGGGCGCACGGCGTCGTCGTCATCAACGCCGACAGCATGCAACTCTACCGCGAGCTGAACATCCTGACCGCGCGTCCAGGGCCCGACGAGACCGCCGTCGTCCCGCACCGACTCTACGGCGTGGTGCCGGCTGCCGAAGCATGTTCGGCGGCGCGCTGGCGCGACATGGCGCTGGCCGAGATCGTCGCCGCGCGCGATGCCGGCAAGCTGCCCATCGTGGTCGGCGGCACCGGGCTCTATCTGCGTGCCTTGACCGACGGACTCGCACCGGTGCCCGATATCCCGCCCGATGTGCGCGCCGCGGCGCGCGCTCTGCACGCCCGTCTCGGCGGCGCCGCATTCCACGCCCGCCTCGCCGCGTGCGACGCGGAAGCGGCGGCACGGCTCGCGCCGGGCGACACCCATCGGCTGATCCGCGCCTGGGAGGTGATCGAGGCGACCGGCGCGTCGCTCGCCGAATGGCAGCGCCGGCAGACCGGCGACGGCGGGCTCGCCGGCCGGCTCGTGCGTCTCGTGCTGATGCCGCCGCGCGCGGCGCTTTACGAACGCTGTGACACGCGTTTCGCGGCGATGGTCGAGCGTGGCGTGCTCGACGAGGTGGCGGCGCTCTTGGGCCTCGGGTTGGCGGCCGATCTGCCGGCCATGAAAGCGGTCGGCGTGCCCGAAATCGCCCGCCACCTCGCCGGCGAGGCCACTCTCGAGACAGCGATTGCTGCGGCGCAACAAGCGACGCGCCGTTACGCCAAGCGCCAGCTTACCTGGTTTCGCCATCAGATGGTCGCCGACTGGGCCCTGGAGGCGCTCTATCCGGGCGATTCCGACACCGACACCGTGGCGGAGATTGGCCGGTTTCTGGTTGACCGCCTACCGGCGAGCGACTAGGTTTCTTGCCTTCTGGCGACGCCTTGGCGGGCGTCGATGGGGGTGCATGCCCTTAATTTTGTATGTGCGTGCGAGCACGATTTTTGTGTGCGGCGCAACATGCGGCGCGAGCGGAGGATGAAACGGTGGCCAACGGCGAAATGACCGGCGCGGAAATGGTGATCAAGGCTCTGGTGGACCAGGGCGTTGACGTCGTATTCGGGTATCCCGGCGGCGCCGTGCTGCCGATCTACGACGCGCTGTTCCAGCAGAACAGCCTGCGTCACATCCTGGTGCGTCACGAGCCGGCGGCCGTGCACGCCGCCGAGGGCTACGCGCGCTCGACCGGCAAGGTCGGCGTCGTGCTGGTCACCTCGGGCCCGGGCGCGACCAACTGCGTCACCGGGCTGACCGACGCGCTGATGGACAGCATCCCCGTGGTCTGCCTGACCGGCCAGGTGCCGACCCATCTGATCGGCAACGACGCCTTTCAGGAGGCCGACACGGTCGGCATCACGCGGCCCTGTACCAAGCACAACTATTTGGTCAAGCGTACCGAAGATCTGTCGCGCATCATCCACGAGGCGTTCTACGTCGCCAAGACCGGCCGCCCCGGCCCCGTGGTCGTCGACATCCCTAAGGACATCGTCATCAACGAAGGAACCTACAAGAACCACGCCGGCGCGGTGCACCGGTCGTACCAGCCGACGGTCAAGGGCGACCCGACGCATATCCAACAGGCGGTCGAGCTGCTGGCGAGCGCCAAGAGGCCGATCATCTATGCCGGTGGTGGGGTCATCAACTCGGGGCCCGCGGCGTCGCAGTTGTTGATCAACTTCGCGAAGATGACCGGCTATCCGGTGACCCTGACGGTCATGGGCCTGGGCGCCTATCCGGCGTCCGATCCGCAGTTCCTCGGCATGCTCGGCATGCACGGCACCTACGAGGCCAACATGGCGATGTCCGAGTGCGACGTCATGCTCGCCATCGGCTCGCGCTTCGACGACCGCATCACCGGACGCCTCGACGCCTTCTCGCAGGGCTCGAAGAAGATCCACGTCGACATCGACCCGTCGTCGATCAACAAGAACGTCCACGTCGACGTGCCGATCGTCGGCGATGTCGGTTATGTGCTCGAGGACATGACCAAGTTCTGGAAGAGCAAGCTGCGCCGGCCCGACGCCAGCGCGATCGAGGCGTGGTGGGTGCAGATCGAAAAGTGGCGCAAGAAGAAGAGCCTTGCCTACAAGAACTCGAAGAAGCTGATCAAGCCGCAATACGCGCTCGAGAGGCTCTACGAGCACATCAAGGAGCGCGACGTCTACATCACCACCGAGGTCGGCCAGCACCAGATGTGGGCGGCGCAGTTTCTCAAGTTCGAAAAGCCCAACCACTGGATGACCTCGGGCGGGCTGGGCACCATGGGGTACGGCCTGCCCGCCGCGATGGGCGTGCAGATCGCCCACCCCGACGCGCTGGTCATCGACGTCGCCGGCGAGGCATCGATCCTGATGAACATCCAGGAGATGTCGACCCTGGCCCAGTACCGGTTGCCGGTGAAGGTGTTCATCATGAACAACCAGTACATGGGCATGGTGCGCCAGTGGCAGGAGTTCTTCCACGGTGGCCGCTATTCGGAAACCTACATGGATTCGCTGCCCGATTTCGTGAAGCTCGCCGAATCGTTCGGCGCCAAGGGCCTGCGCGCGACCAAGCCGGAAGAAGTCGACGACGTCATCGCAGAAATGATCGAGACCGACTCGGCGGTCATCGTCGATATGGTCGTCGACCCCGACGAGAACGTCTATCCGATGATCCCGGCGGGCGCCGCGCATTACGAAATGAAGCTGGGAGCAGGCGACGCCGTCGACGGCCAGCCCACGGAAGACGGCATGGTGCTGGTTTAGCCGCGGAGTTCGTCATGGTGCAAGCAAAGGTCGGTGCCCGGCGCACGAATGGCGTGCGGCCGGCACAGGGGGACGTCGTGGAACTTGAAGTCGAAAGCCACACGATCGCGGTTGTCGTCGACAACGAGGCGGGTGTTCTCGCCCGCGTCATCGGCCTGTTCTCGGGCCGCGGCTACAACATCGACAGCCTGACTGTCGCCGAAGTCGATGTCGCCAGTCATCTGTCGCGGATCACCGTCGTCACCTCGGGCACGCCGATGATCATCGAGCAGATCAAGGCGCAGCTCGCCCGCTTGGTGCCGGTGCACAAGGTGAGCGATCTCACGGTCGAGGGACCCCATGTCGAGCGCGAGCTGGCGCTGATCAAGGTCACCGGCAGCGGCGAGAAGCGCGTCGAATCGCTGCGTATCGCCGACATATTTCGCGCCCGCGTCGTCGATTCGACGAACGACTCCTTCGTCTTCGAGATGACCGGCGCGCCGTCGAAGATATACGCCTTCATCAATCTGATGGTTCCCTTGGGCCTGGTCGACGTCTCGCGTACCGGCGTCGTTGCCATCTCACGCGGCGCCGAGCCGTTCTAGCCCGGAGTTCTCATCATGGACAGGTGCGGCACGGCGGATATCGGACGACAGGCTAGGAAAAGCGTGCCGCGCGATGCTTGCGCATCGGGCAAGCGCTTTGACGCGGCCTGTCGTTCGAGATCCGCCGCCCTTCGGGTCGCGCCGGGCGGGCCGCCCGCGGCGTCGAAGGCCTTGCGCGTAGCCCAGGCTACGCGCGGCGGCCTTCTTCTGGCGGCTCGGCGACCGCCCGACGCGATGACGCGCCTGTCCATGGTGAGAACGCCGGGCTAACACTCAACCCGATACGACGGGGGATGTCCCCCGGGAGGATGCAAACATGCGTGTCTATTACGATCGCGATGCCGACCTGAACCTGATCAAGGGTAAGAAGGTCGCGATCATCGGGTATGGCAGCCAAGGCCACGCCCACGCCAACAACCTGCGCGATTCGGGCGTCGCCGACGTTGTCGTCGCGCTTCGTCCCGGCTCGGGCTCGCGGCCCAAGGCCGAGGGCGCGGGCTTTTCCGTGATGGCGCCGGGCGAGGCCGCCGCCTGGGCCGACGTCGTGATGGTGCTGGCGCCCGACGAGCTGCAGAGCGCGCTCTACGACGACGATCTGCGCGACAATCTCAAGGAAGGCGCCGCGATTGCCTTCGCCCATGGCCTGGCTATCCATTTCCGGCTGATCGAGCCACGGCCCGACCTCGACGTCTTCATGGTCGCGCCAAAGGGGCCGGGCCACACGGTGCGCGCCGAATACGAGCGCGGCGCCGGCGTGCCCTGTCTGTTGGCCGTCCAACAGGACGCCACCGGCGGCGCGCACGAGATCGGCCTGTCCTACGCCGCGGCGATCGGCGGCGGCCGCGCCGGCATCATCGAGACCAACTTCCGCGAGGAATGCGAGACCGACCTGTTCGGCGAGCAGGCGGTGTTGTGCGGCGGCCTCACCTCGCTCATCCAGAACGCCTTCGAGACCCTGGTCGAGGCCGGTTATGCGCCCGAGATGGCCTATTTCGAATGCGTCCACGAGGTCAAGTTGATCGTCGACCTGATCTACGAGGGCGGCATCGCCAACATGCGCTACTCGGTCTCGAACACCGCCGAGTACGGCGATTACACCTCGGGGCCGCGCGTCATCGACGCCCACGTGCGCGAGAACATGCGCGGCGTGCTCGCCGACATCCAGTCGGGCAGGTTCGCCCGCGAATGGGTGCTCGAGAACCACGCCGGCCAAGTCAGCTTCAAGGCGATGCGCCGGCGCGCCGCCGAGCACCAGATCGAGGAGGTCGGCGAGAAGCTGCGCGCCATGATGCCCTGGATCGCCGAAGGCCGCCTGGTCGACAAGTCGAAGAACTAGGCTCTCGGAGCCCGGGCCGGCGGCCCCGCCGGTGCGTTATCAGCGGGGCTTCGTCCCCGACGACTTCATGGTGCCGGCGGTGCTCGAGACGGCGCGCGTCCGCTTGCGGCAACTGACCATCGCCGACCTCGACATCGACTTCGAGGCGGTGACGTCGAGCACAGATTACCTGCGCGCCAAGCTGGGTCCCGAGAACCAGTGGCCCGTCGGCCTGACCCGCGAACGCGACCTCGCCGACCTCGGCTGGCACGAGACCGAGTTCAACAAACGCGCGTCGTTCTGCTACACCGTCGTCAGCCTCGACGAAAGCGTCTGTCTTGGCTGCGTCTACATCTATCCCAGCCTGGCCGCCGGCTACGACGCGATGTGCTTCCTCTGGGTACGCGCGAGCGCCGTCGACGAAGGGCTCGACGGACATCTGTTCGACGCCGTACGCGACTGGCTCGCCGAAACCTGGCCATTCCGCAACGTCGCCTTCCCCGGCCGCACGATCGCTTGGGCCGACTTCAAGTCGGCGATCGAGTAGGCGAGAGGGCAAGAAGAACCACGCGGCCACATCGAGGTTTGGCGCGGGGCTCGATTGCCATACAATTCCTACTATGATTGTGCGACGTGTCATGCTCCAGGCCGCGTTCCTGGTCGGTTGCGCCATTCTCGGCGTGTTCGCCGTCCAGAATGCCGCGGATAATCTCGCGGCGCAGGGCGTGACGATGGGCTTCGGATTTTTCGGTAATGCGGTCGGATTCGACGTCGATTGGACAATCCTCGGATTTGGCCCTTCGGCGAGCTTCCTGCGCGCATTGGCGGTAGGCTTTACGAACACACTCGTCGTCGCGCTCCTCGGCGGCACGGTCGCGACCGTGCTGGGTGCGGCAATCGGATTTGGTCAGGCGAGCCGATGGCGGATCGTATCGACAGTCTCGAGCGCCTACACCGAATTCGTCACGAAGGTTCCAGTTTTGGTGCAAATACTGTTCTTCTATTTCGCTGTGTTTTCGAAATTCCCTAGAGCTAAAGAAAGTGTAAAATTCTTAGATTTTATTACGATAAACAATCGAGGCTTGTATTTTCCGCGTCCCGCGTTGAGCGTGCAAGAATTGTGGGTGCTGGCCGCGCTGCTCGGGTTCGCCGCCGCGTTGTTGGTGATGCTTGCCCTGCGCCGCGCGCGACGTCGTCGCCTCGCATCGTCGGTCCAGGCGTCCACGACCGGCGGCCGTTTTGTCGGATCGCTCTTGTTGGCCGGGGCTGTATTCATCATACTCGGCGTGCTGGTCTGGCTCGGCCTCGCAAATTGGGAATACCCGGTGCTGCGGGGCTTCAACGTCGTCGGCGGCTTCGACATACCGCCTACCATGGCCGCGCTGGTGGTCGGTCTCTCTACCTACAGCGCGGGCTTCATTGCCACGATAGTGCGGGACGGTAGACGCACAAGGGTCGGCGAAGACCATCCAATCGGCCTTGGACGTGAAGGCAAGCGCGATTCCGCAACCCCGGCGCTGACGGTGGAATACTTGCGTCTCCTCCGCAATTCATCCCTCGCCGCCGCTCTCGGATATGTCGAATTATTCACGATGAGTATGGCCATCATCGACAAGACGGGCCAGATGATCGAAATGCTGACCATCGCGGCTGCCATCTATCTGGTGATCGACTCGGTTGGGTCGGGATTTGCGCGCGCCATCGGCGCCTACCTCGGGGCCACCGAGGCGGTCCCGACGCTGCCGCACCAGGGCCGCGTCGGCGCGAAAACCTGGAAGCCGATGGTAGCTGCCCGGGTCGTGCTCTGGTCGGCCGTGGGGGCGTACGCCGTCTACGCGCTCGTCGTCCCCTTTATGCAGTGGTCGTTCGTTGAGGCCAATTTTTCGGGGACCGGCCCCGAAGACTGCTCAGGCGAGGGTGCATGTTGGGTTGTGGTGGCGGCGAACGCCGAACGATTCCTCAGCGGGCTCTGGCAGAATTTGTTCATGGCGTTGGTGTCGACAGCGGTGGCGGTTCCCGTCGGCATCGAGCTCGCGAGGGCGCGGCGCAGCGGCCTACCGACCTTCGTCTGGGCCGACCGAATTTTCCGCTGGTTGGTGCTCCGGTTACCACTCGTCTTGGTGATCTTTGCCGTCGTACAGCTTCTGCCGCTGTTGACCAGCGCCGATACATTTGGCCGCAAAACCATGAGCATCGTCGGCTTGACGCTGTTCGCCGCTGCCTTGATCGCGTATGCCTTCGACACGCGTCCCGCGCGCGACAGTGACGGCGTTTCTCCGGCTCAAGGCCCTGTCTCTCGCGGTTGGCGCGCGATCGACTGGCGTAATTCGGTTGCCGACGTGCTGGATGTCTTTGTCCGCGTCTTCAAGGCGACGACCCTGGTATCGATCATCGGCGGCCGCGATCTTTTGCTCGTCATGCTTGGCACGGTAACGAGACCGCAGTGGCGGGGCACGGAGGCGGAGGGGTTCTTCTTCGCCGTGTTGGTGTTCTGGATCGTCTGTTTCGGCGTGGGCCGGGTAAGCAATGTTCTGCGCCATTCTGCGGCGGCGCCCCCTAGCGCCGGAACTTCACGTCCCCACCGACGATGGTGAGGTCGGTCTGGGTCTCGCGCAGCTCGTCGGCCGGGATGGTGAAGACGTCGCGGTCGAGTACGGCGATGTCGGCGAGCTTGCCGGCTTCCAGCGAGCCTTTGAGGTCCTCCTCGCCCCCGACATAGGCGCCGAGCGTGGTGTAGGCGTGCAGCGCCTCGCTGACCGTGATCGCCTGCGAGGGCCCGATCGGGCGCCCCGTGTCGGTCTTGCGATTGACCATCGACCAGATGGCGCGCCACGGGTTGTGGCTGCACACCGGCGCGTCGGAATGGCCCGGCGACGCCACGCCCTCGTCGATCAGCGTGCGGTGCGGCCACATGTGCTCCATCGCCGCGGCGCCGCGGTTGTCGATGTAGGCGTCGCCCAGGTCGTGCATGAAGCCGGTCGCCGAGGAATCGATGACGCCGAGCTTCTTGAGGCGGGCGCGGATCTCGGGCGTGACGTAGCAGCAGTGCTCGACGCGCATGCGGTGGTCGGCGACCGGGTGCGCGGCGAGCGCCGCCTCGTAGGCGTCGAGCACGACGTCGATGCCGTGGTCGCCGACGCCGTCCATGCAAACCCGCAAACCGGCCGTGTGCGCCTTGATGGCGAGCGCCTTGAGCTCGTCGGGGTCGTGCAGCAGCATGCCGTGGTTGGGCACAGGCTCGCCTGGGATCGGCGTGCCGACATAGGGATCGTAGTAGTACGCCGTGCGCCCCGAGGTCGAGCAGTCAGGGCACCACTCGACGCCGACGACGCGCAGCCACTCGTCGCCGAAGCCGGTGCGGATACCGGCGGCGATGAACGAATCGATCAGGCCGGGCTCGAATCCGTTGGCTATGATGCCAACGCGGAGATGAAGCTTCCCCGTTTCCCTCATGATCTGATAGGCGCGGATCGACTTCGACGCGGTCAGCGAGTTGTGCAGCGAGGTGACGCCGTAGGCCAAGTAGGTCTCGAACAGCGGCGGCAAGCCCAGTACGTAGTCCTCGACCGTGTTCTCGGCGCCGATCAGGCCGCGGAAGCGGTGCGCCGCGGTCTCGCGCATCAGCCCGGTCAGCTCACCGGTGTCGGGGTGCTTGTCGATGCGGCCGAACGGCGGGTCGGGCGTGTCCTTGTCATAGCCGACCAGCGCGCAGGCGCGGCTGTTGGCGTAGCCGACGTGGCCGTCGGTGCGCTGGATATAGGTCGGGCGCCCATTGCTCGCCGCATCGAGCGCCGCGATCGTCGGCACGCCGCCGAGCTTGTTGTCGTCGTAGCGGTAACCGACGAACCACGCGTCCGGGTCGCTCTCGGACGTGTGCGCATCGATCGTCGCCAGCACGTCGTCGAGCGATTGCATGCCGGGCCAGCCGAGATCGTGCTGCTTCAACAGCATGATCGCGTGGCTGTCCGGGTGGCAGTGTGAATCGATGATGCCGGGGATCGCGGTGCGCCCGGCGAGGTCGATGACCTCGGTGTCGGCGCCGGCGAGCGCCGCGATCTCGGCGCTGGTGCCGAGCGCCAGCACGCGGCTGTCGCGCACCGCGATCGCCTCGGCGAAACGCGCTTGCGCGTTCATCGTCGCCACCTTGCCGTTGACCAGGATGAGGTCGGCGGTAATGCGTTCAGTCATGATGCTGCCTTATACCAGGGGTCTTTATCACTGATCCTTGGTATTAAGTATGCGACCAGTCGTCGGGATTGTCGGCGTCGCTCGGCGACAAGCCGAGCACGTCGCCCTCGGTCGTCGAGCCGAGGCCGAGGATGGTGCGGTTGGCGTAGGCGAAATAGGCCGTGACCTGATTGATCTCGAGGATTTCGCCATCGTCGAAACCGGCGCCGCGCATGTCGTCGATCATCGCTTCGGTGACGGAAGTCGGCCGGCGCGTCAGCGCCTCGGCGTAGCGCAGCGCGCTCGCCTCGCGCGCGTCGAAGACGTCGCCGAGATCGTCGCCGTCGAGCGCGGCGCGTATGGCGGTGGCGCGCGCGTCGTCGCCGAGGATCCGGCGCATGCCCTCGAAATGATGCTCGACGCAATAATCGCAGCCGTTGAGCCGGCTGACGTAGGTGCCGATCGCCTCGAGGAACCACTTGGGCACGGTGTTAGCGGAATGGTGGAGGACGTATTTGTACAGCGTCATATGGCCTTCCATGGTGTGCGGCCTGAGGCTGTGCGACATCATGATGTTGTCGACGTTGTCGTCGGGGCCCTTGACGCGATCGTAGAGCTGCTTGAGCCGGCCGCTGGCCTCCTCGTAGGGGACGGTTTTTATCCAGCTCATGTCGTCATCCTTCCGTCGGGTTCGGCCGTGCGACGACCAGGGCATCGACCGCCATGCAGCCGCTCGCGCCGGCGATCAGCGGGTTGACGTCGACCTCGGCGAGCCGGTCGCCGAGCGTGGCGGCGAGCACCGAGAATCGCGCGACCGTCTCGGCCACGGCATCGACATCGGCCGGCGGCGCGCCGCGCACGCCATCGAGCAAGCGGCGTACGCGCAGGCCCTCGATCAGGCGGCGCGCCTCGTCGGCGTCGAACGGCGGCAGGGCGAAGCGGGCGTCATCCATCAGCTCGACCAACACACCGCCGGCGCCGACCATGACCAGCGGGCCGAACTGCGGATCGTGCGTGACGCCGAGCGCCAGCTCGACACCGCCGGTGGCCATCGGCGCGATCAGCACGCGGGGGCCAAGCCGCGCCGCGAGATCGTCGTAGGCGGCGCCGAGCGCCTCGGCGTCGTCGAGTCCCAGCTTGACGCCGCCGACATCGGACTTGTGCAGGACGCCTTGCATCGCTGATTTCTCAACGACCGGATAGCCGAATGCCTGCGCTGCGCCGAGCGCGCCGTCGCGGCTCTCGACGATCCGGTTGGCGAGCGCCGGCACGCCGAAATCGGCGAGCATCGCCAGTCCCTCGGCCTCGTCGAGCGGCGCGCTATCGTCGAGTCGGTCGCGCCATCGCATAATGACCGCCGGGTCGGGCGGCGCGGGCGGCTTAGCCGCGGGCCGCGCCTGCCGGTCGCGGCGGTCGAAGGCGTGACGCACGGCGCCCAGCGCCGCGCCGGTGCCGTCGAGCACCGGGATGCCGTTCCGGACCATTTTGGCGGCCATTTGGTCGTGCGGCACCCAGGTGTTGTTGCTGACCACCGCCACCGGCTTGGGCGATGCCGCGGCGGCCGACTGGATGGCGCGCGAATAGACGTCGTGCAGCCAGCTGCCGTTGCGCAAATCGGTGAAGAACAGGCCGATCGCCGTGTCGGGGTCGTCGACCAGCGCGCCGAAGCACTCGGCGAAGGTCGCCTCGAAATCGTCGAGCGTGCTCCAGGCGTCGCAAGGATTGACCGGCTCGAGGCCGTATTCGAGCCGCGCGGCGAGCCGACCGCGGGTCGTCTCGTTGATCGCGGCGAAGGGCACGCCGATGTCGTCGGCGAGATCGACGAGATGCTCGCGCGTGCCGCCCGAATCGAGGATCGCCGCCAGCCCGCCGGGCCCGGGCCGCTTGGGCTGGGCGAACAGCGCGGCGGTCGCGAACAGCTCTTCCATCGATTGGACGCGGTGCGCGCCATGGCGTTCGCAGACCGCCTGGAAGGCGGCGTCGCTGCCGGCGATGGCGCCCGAATGGGTCACCGCCATCGCCGCGCTCGCCTCGGTGCGCGCGACCTTGAGCACGACGACAGGAATGTTGCGCGAGGCGGCCTTGTCGAGCGCGGCGACGAAGCCCGCCGGATCGCGCACCGTCTCGAGGAACAGCATGACGACGCGAGTGCTCGGCAGCTCGAGCGCATAGTCGATATAGTCGGCCGCCGAGGTGGCGAATTCCTGACCGGCCGAGACCGCCAGGTTGAGGCCGAGCTGTTCGGTGCAGTTGAGGGTCGAGCCGAACACCGTGCCCGAATGCGAAATGAAGGCGACCGCGCCGGGCGTGCCGTCGTCGGGTCCGATGGCATAGCCCGAGACGCGGACCTTGCTCTCGAAGTTCAGGAAGCCCATGCAGTTGCCGCCGCAGATCTGGATGCCGGCCTCGCGCGCGCGGCGCCTGAGACGATCCAACAGCGGTGGATGGCCATCATCCGCCATGTAGCAGTTGGCCAAGATGGTCGCCGCGCGGGCGCCGTGCTCGATGGCCAGCGCGAGCTGCGCCTCGATGCGCGGGCTTCCGACGCCGAGCACGGCGTGATCGATCGGCCCGGGAAGATCGGCGAGCGAGGGCAGGCAGGCGAGGCCCTCGATCTCGTCGTATTTCGGGTTGATCGGGTAGATATCGCCGTCGAAACCGCCGCGGCGCAGCTGGACGATCAACTGGTTGCCGACGCTGGTCGACGTCGGCGAGGCGCCGACGACGGCGATCGAGCGCGGCGCCAGCAAGGGCGCGAGGCGATGATTATTGACCACGGCGGACCGGTCTCCCCGACGGATGGCTGCCGCGAACGGCGGCGGATGATACACGATGCCGCGACCGGCGGGCCAGCCGATCTTCGCCGGGTCAGCCATGCGCCTGCCGCAGGTCGGCCATCGCTTGCCGGAAACCGGGCTGGGCGGTAGGTTGGGGCCGACACCGGCCAACCAGATTCAGGGGACCACCGTGGAACGCAACTTTCCGTACGATACAGAAGACCTGTGGAACAAGGACCGCGAGCATGTCGTGCATCCGTGGCAGGCGCTCAAGGACCAGCACGAGGAAGGTTCGCTGATCCTCGCCGAATCGGACAACATCTACATCTATGATTCCGACGGCGAGAAGTTCATCGACGGCCCCGGCGGAATGTGGTGCGTCAACATCGGCTATGGCCGCGACGAGATGGCCGACGCGGTCGCCGACCAGATCCGCCGCATGCCGTACTACTCGCCGTTCGGCGCGCTCGGCACGCCGCCCGCCGCCGAGCTCGGCGCCAAGATCGCCGAACTCGCGCCCGGCGACCTCGACAAGGTGTTCTTCACGACCGGTGGCTCGACGGCGGTCGACTCGGCGATCCGCTTCGTCCAGTTCTACTTCAACATGAAGGGCAAGCCCGAAAAGAAACACATCATAAGCCGCGAGGACGCCTACCACGGCTCGACCTATCTCGCGGCGTCGCTATGCGGCAAGCCGGCCGACAAGGGCCGCTTCGACTTCATCACCGACACCATCCACCATCTGCCGTCGCCCAACCCTTACCGCCGGGCCGACGGCCAGAGCATCGAGGACTTCTGCGAAGAGAAGGTCGCCGATCTGGAGAACAAGATCGTCGAGCTCGGGCCCGACAAGGTCGGCTGCTTCATCGCCGAGCCGATCCTCGCCTCGGGCGGCGTCGTCGTGCCGCCGCCGGGCTACCATGCGCGCACGCTCGAGGTCTGCCGCAAATACGACGTGATCTATATTTCCGACGAGGTCGTCACCGGCTTCGGCCGCCTGGGTCACTTCTTCGCCTCGGAGGACGTCTTCGACATCGTCCCCGACATCATCACCTGCGCCAAGGGTTTGACGTCGGGCTATCTGCCGCTCGGTGCGACGATCATCTCGCGGCGGCTCTACGACGACGTCGCCGGCGAGAATTCCGAGGGCGAGTACTTCTCGAACGGCTTCACCTATTCGGCCCATCCGGTGTCTTGCGCCGCGGCGCTCAAGAACATCGAGATCATCGAGCGCGAGGAGATCTGCGCTCACGTCCGCGAGGTCGGGCCTTACATGCAGCAGCGCCTCGAGGAACTCTACGAACTGCCGCTGGTCGGCAATGTGCGCGGCAGCCACCTGATGGGCTGCATCGAATGCGTCGCCGACAAGGAGACCAAGGCCAAGTTCGGCGAAGGCGTCGACGTCGGCAAGCGGGTCGACCAGCACTGCCAGGCGCGTGGCCTGATCCTGCGGCCGCTGGGCGGCCTGTGCGTCTTCTCGCCGCCGCTGACGATCAACCGCGAGCAGATCGACCGCATGGTCGACATCATGGCCGAGAGCGTCGAAGCGACGATGGCCGACCTGAGGTCCGAGGGCGTGTGGAACGGCTGAGGCGCGGCCGGCTTTTCCAACAACGGCCACATTATTGGGCGACCGCATGGACAAGCGAGCGCTCGGCGACCTCACGCTCGGCCGTATCGTCGAGAGCGATCGGCCCGAGTTCCCGCTCGAGGAACTGGTTCCGCAAGCGACGGCGGCGGCGATCGCGCCACATCGCCACTGGCTCGAGGCGACGGGCGCGATCGACCCGGCGTCGGGCTATGCCATCCTGCCGGTGCAGAGCTACATCATCCGCACGCGTCACCACACCATCTTGATCGACAGCTGCATCGGCGACCACAAGACCAACGAGTGGCATAAACCGTGGCACATGCGCACGGGCGGCAGCTATCTTGCCGACCTCGCGGCCGCCGGCGTCGCGCCCGAGGCGGTCGACTTCGTCATGTGCACGCATATGCATTCCGACCACATCGGCTGGAACACCCGGCTCGTCGACGGCCGTTGGGCGCCGAGCTTCGCCAACGCCAAATACGTCTTCGCGCGTACCGAGATCGACCACTGGAGGGCCGAACATGAGGCATGGGCGCGGGCGAGCTATGTCGAAAGCGTGCTGCCGGTGATCGCGGCGGGGCAGGCGGTCATGGTCGAGACCGATTACGCGATCGACGACCAGGTTTGGCTCGAACCGCTGCCGGGCCACACGCCGGGCCACGTTGGCATCCACCTGGCGTCGAATGGCGCCGAGGCGGTGATGTGCGGCGACGCGATGCACAGCCCTGTCCAGTGCGCGCACCCGGAATGGAGCTCGTCGGCCTGCGTCGACCCGGTCGCGACGGCGGCGACCCGGCGCGCCTTCCTCGAGCGTTATTGCGAGACCAATGTGCTGGTGCTGACGGCGCATTTCCCGTCGCCCTCGATCGGCTTCATCGTGCCCGAGGCGGATGCCTTCCGCTTCGCCTATCAGGCGTGGGACGATTAGCGCGGACGTCCTGCGACATGGGTCGGGTGGAGCCGGGATGGGGCGCAACGGTTGGGGCGCAGTGATGGCGGTTTCGCAATTCATTGACATTTCCACGGTATGAATTACTTTTCCGGCATACGTGTTGCATTCGTTATGGTGCTACCTGAATGACCGGTACGCCGAATCGCTTAGTTACCCCCTGACAATGTGGACGTTAAACGAAGCGCGCCGTCACGTGGTGTGAGGCGCGAACTTAATATCCCTGTTAGAGGAAACGACTATGCCTACAGGCACTGTGAAATGGTTCAACCCCGCCAAGGGTTATGGCTTCATCGAGCCGGAAGATGGCTCGAAGGACGCTTTTGTGCACATTTCGGCCGTCGAGCGCGCCGGTCTGACTTCGCTTAACGAAGGGCAGAAGGTCTCCTACGAGCTTCAGCCCGGACAGAACGGCAAATCTTCCGCCGAGAACCTGTCCATCGTCGACTAACGACACTAGGCGCCGCCTCCGACTCCGGTTGGGGGCGGCTGCCGAGCACCGTCGGCGACACGAATTGCAACGATCGCCCGGCGGACCGAAGGAATTGGGTCGTCCGACCCGTAGTTATTCCTTCGACGATACTATATTCGAAGATTGATTGAATACGGCGCGACGCGACCGGCCGTATCCGATTTCGCGCACCAGCCCGCGGGGGGCCCCTACTGCGCTGCGGGATGAACGTAGCCGCCCGTGACGGCGTCGAACCGAAGCAGAGGATTGTCTCAATGCGGAGATCAGCAAAATCGAGGGCCGAAGAGCAATTCGCGGCAACCCAGAAGAAGGCAAAGCAGGCCCTGAAGGAAAAAGAAAAAGCGCGGCAAGAGGTCGCCGAACACGTGGCGATGCTGCGGGGCCTGCGACTGGCCAAAGAAGCGGCCGACAAGGAAGCCGCCGAGGCAGCCGCCACCGCGAAATCGGTTGCCAAGACCAAGAAGCCGGCGAAACGAATGCCCCAGGTTCACCGCTACTAATCGTGGCGGCCACGAGGGCCACGGCGAAACCCGACATCGACGAACCGAAATCCGCGTCAACGAACCGAAATCCGCGTCCGCCTCACAGCCGTGCGAAACCTGACAAGCCGATCGGTATCCGCCACGGACCGTTAGGCGACGTCGAGCGAACGCGTCTCCGATATCGACGTCGGAGCGGTCGACAGACGTGGCACCAGGTAATTCCGAAGTTCAGCTAGTGTCCCGATTCCGAAGTTCGCATGATTTTCGCCTGCTGTTCAGCGATTTCGATTGTTCGGAGGCAGAAGCGCTGGATGGCGCCGAGGATGTCATCGGCGGATTTGGTCCATTTGAAGGGTTTGGGGTTCTGGTTTGTCGTGTCGATGTAGTCGAGGATGGTGCGCTCCAACTCCTTGGTGGAGCGATGGACGCCGCGCCTGATCTGCTTGTCGGTCAGCAGCCCGAACCAGCGCTCGACCTGGTTCAGCCAGGAGGCGCTGGTGGGTGTGAAATGGGCCTGCCAGCGCGGCCGTTTGGCGAACCAGTCGCGGATCGCCTTGGTCTTGTGGGTCCCGTAGTTGTCCATGACGATGTGGATGTCGAGATCAGCAGGGACGTTCGCCTCGACGAGGTCGAGGAATTTGCGGAACTCTCGGGCCCGATGGCGCGGGAAACATTTGCCGATGATCTCTCCCGTGGCGATGTCGAGGGCCGCGAAGAGAGAGGTCGTGCCGTGGCGCTTGTAGTCGTGGCTGCGCCGCTCCGCCTGCCCGGGGCGCATCGGCAAGAGGGGCTGGGAACGGTCCAGGGCCTGGATCTGGCTCTTTTCGTCGACACAGAGAACCAGGGCACGATCCGGCGGCGCCAAATACAGACCGACGATGTCGCGGACCTTCTCCACGAAGAAGGGATCGCTCGACAGCTTGAAGGTCTCCGAGCGATGCGGCTGCAAGCCGAAGGCCCGCCAGATGCGATGAATGGTCGAGGGCGCGTGGCCGCTCGCCCGCGCCATCGAGCGAAGGCTCCAATGGGTCGCGTCCGGCGGCGTCTCTTCCAGCGTCAGCCGGACCGCTTCCGCGATGGCGTCATCGCCGATTTGACGCGGCGCGCCGGGGCGGGGTTCGTCGTACAGACCGTCGAGGCCCTCCGCCGCATAGCGGCGACGCCACTTGCCCACGGTGTCCGCGCTCGCCTCGAGACGAACGGCGATCTCCTTGTTCTCCAACCCTTCCGCCGCCGCCAAGACGATCCGAGCCCGCCGCGCAAGCCCCTGCGACGTCTTGCGACGACGAGACAGCGCCTCCAATTCGGCGCGCTCGTCATCGCTCAAAGAGATCGTCACCGCCACTCTCGCCATCAATCGCGCCTCCTAAAAACAAATAGAGACATAATCATATCAATTTATCGATCAGGACACTAGCCTGAGTCTGCTTCCGCACCGTCAGGAGCGGTCATTCAAACCCTATTGCGCCGCAGTCGTGGTAGAGCCAGTCGTGGTTTGGCCCGTAGCATTGTTGATAATGAACACACTGTTGGCCGCGCTACTGCTACTGGCTAGCAAGACGTTGAAATCAAGATCACAATCAGGATCAGCACCGAGGAATTGAAATGCCGGGACGGCTGATGGGTCGAAATCTTGGTTGAAATTGAAATTAGGACTGGTTGCGGGCGAGCCGCCGCCAAGAGTGGGTGTATTCTGGACCTGAAAGGCGCCTGATATGTTTGGGTTTATTGGGTCGAAGGTGACGTTAAAATTGAAGTTGTAGGTGCCGCCGTCAGTCAACGGGACACCAGAGTCCGAAAACGAGGCGTTCCCAATAGAGGGCAACGGAGGTGGCACCTGCCCGCAGAAGGAACACACGATTTCGGAGGGATTGATCGGATCTTCGAGATCGTCCAGCTGCTCATTGGCGTCTCCCGTCGAGCCGGACGTCTCCTTGGCCGCGGCAATGTCCTGTTTAGCGGTGCGCACCGCCGTTTGGACCGAGGGCGCCAGCTCAGGCGGCAGCGTCGGCAGCGGCGCCACCAACGCCTCCAGGATCGACGCCACTTGCTCGTCGCTAACCTCGAACGCGGGCATCGGTGGTTGGCCGGCCGCGATGATCGTGCCGAAGCCCGGCCGCGTGAGCGACACCGTCTTGCCCTGGGCGGTGACGTCGAGGGCGCCTGAAGGTTCGTCCGCGTTGTTTTTCGACCCGGGGCCCAACAGGACGATCAACGAGCCCGCCGCGTCGTTGCGCACCGCGCCGATCGTGCCGCGCACGCCGATCACGCCGAACGGCACCTTCAACGTCATGGCCTTGTCCGAGCCTTGCGAGGTCTTGCCGGTGACGAAGCGGAACACCCCCGTGGCGAGCGATGCCGTGACCTCGCCGATGCCGGTCGCCGGGTCGTAGACGAACTCGTCGACCGTGAGGTCGGCGTTTGGCCCGAGCGTGATGCTGGTCTCGTCGAGCAGCATGAGCTGCATGCCCGATTGCTCGTGGCTCTTCAACCCGTCGCCCAGGAAGACGTCCTCGCCGCTGCCGATCGGCCGCACCACCTGTTCGACGACCGGGGTCACGTCGACTTTGCCGCGCACCGCCGCGGAGACGCCCGCCTGGACCGCGGCCTCCGCCGCGTCGGCGAACAGCAACGCCGCGAGCGCCACGGATGCGGTGCTCAAATTAATGGCTTTCATGTTCCGTCGTCTCCCATTCGTCGTTGCCATGCGTTCGCCACGGTGTCGGCCAAATGCTCAGAACCGCCACGTCTTGGTGAACAACGCCTGGACACCCAAGTTTTTGTAGTCGAAGTTCAGGATGTTGGAACTGGATTTCAGATACTCGATCGACCCGCTCAAGGTTACGTCCTCGAGCTCGCGCCAAATCTTGCCGGGACCGAACAGGAAGCCCTACGGCGCGCCGTAGGTCGCGCGCACGCGGTAAATATCGTCGTGACGCGTAAGCCCGCTGACGAACGTGAACGCCTCGTCGTAACGGTCGCGCTGGTAGGTGACGTTGGTCAACAGAAACTGGCCGCCGCCCAATAGCCAAGTATGCGATAGCCGGACCTGATCGCGGTCGTAGCCGAGAAAGTCGAGATCGGCGTTCTTGTCGAAGCGGAGATAGTCGCCGGTAATGCGCATCGTCGGCGACATCACATAGCTCGCGCCGACCCTGCCCTCGATTTGACGGCCATCGCGTGCCGTCGCCCCGGGGTTTTCGGAAATTCCCGTGAAGTCCTGATCCGAGATACGCGCGCTGGCGAACACGGTCAGCCGGGGCCCGAAGCTCCGCTCGAACCTCAGGTCGAGGCCGTAGTCCTGGTAGAAGTTCGCGTGCGACAGCCGCTGATGCGTGAAGAACACGGTGGGAATGATGCTCACGCCCCATGGCCCGCTGCGATAGACGCCGCCGGCCTCGACAGTGAAGCTCTCCAGGTCGAAGGTGTCCTGCTCGACCTGTTCGTCATGGTAGTAGGTCAGGACGCCGAACAGCTCGTGGCGCTCCTGATACCCGAGATCGTGGTCGACGCGGATGCTGCCGATGCCGAGCAAGGCGAAGTCGTCCTCTTCGACCTTGTCGACGAGAAGGAACTCATTGCCGCCGATCAGCACCGAACGGGAATCCGGCGTGGCGTCGACGTTGCGGTCGTATTGCCCGCCCAGGCTAAGCGACGCGGTGTAGCGCGTCCTCTGCCGGAGGTAGCGGATGCGCGCGAGATAGCCCTCCACGTCGGCGCGCACGTCGGCCGGGATGTCGAGCGCGGCGACGGCCGCGAACTCGCGCTGGGACTCGTTCAGGTTCTCGAGGCGGAACAGCACGATGGCGTAGAACAGCCGAATTTGCACGAGGCCCGGGTCGACCAAGAGGATGCGCTCCAGCGTGGTGACCGCGCCATGAAGGTTGCCCGCCCGCACCTGGGTCCGCGCATATCGGAAACCCAGTTCGACGTTGTCGGGATCCTTGAGCACCTCGGCGTAGGTCACCGGCTCGAACGCGCCGGTGTCCTGGAGGTCGCGCGCCAGCTCGGCGGCGCGCCGCGCCTGCTCGGCGGCGGTCGTCTCGCGCTCGGGCTGATCGGTGATTTCGGTCTGCGCCAAAGCCGCGGTCGCGGCAATCACGAACGCCGCGGCCAGCGCCGTCAAGGCCAAGAGTGTTTGGTGGCAAGGGCGCGCCCATTGGCCGGCCCTACGAACGCGGGCGACACCCCGCCGAACGAAAAGATCGTCAATCCTGTTGGTGTCCACGATTCCCCCAACCGTAAACGTAACATACACACTGAACCGCGACCGCCGTGGCAACCCCGCAAACGGTCAGCGGAACAGGCACAACCTTACACCACATCATATTGATGGGCAATTCGCAGTTGCGGCCAGGGTTGGTCATCGTCGCGCGCCGCCTCGCCGCCACATGAGAACCGCCGTCCGAGACGACGGACGCAAGCTCCGCTTAATATTTGACCGGGATCAGGCGAGACTACCGTCACCGATCCGGGCGAACCGATCCACCCATTTGGTCCGCGAAAACGTCGGCCGCGAGATCGCCGCATCTCGCTTGGCGGCGCGATTGGTGCCCGATCGCGCTCAAATCGCATAACATCAACGTCGCCAATGGCCCGTCGTCGATTGGGGGGAGCCCATGACTGTCCAGCTACGTCTTTACACGATCAACAGTGGCTGCCTTCGGCAGTTTGCCGAGGAGTGGAAGGCGAACGTCTTGCCGCTGCGATTGGAACACGGCTTTCGGGTGTACGACGCGTGGATCATCGAGGAGACCAATCAATTTGCCTGGCTGATCGGCTATGACGGTTCCGAGAGTTGGGCGGCCAAGGAAAGCGCCTACTACGCATCCCAAAAGCGCAAGGCCATGGCGCCGAACCCGGCCCGGCTGATCGCCAGGCCGGAACAGTATTTCGTCGAGAGCATTCTTTGAAACGACGCCATCCGGACGAACCGGGAGGCCATTCTCCGGCACGGTGCATCCCGGCAGTCGCTAAAGCCCGCCGAACCGCTTCAGGTGGTGGTCGGCGTCGCCGAACTGGCGGTCGATCATGCTGAGGCGCTTGAAGTAGTGGCCGACGTAGTACTCGTCGGTCATCGCGATGCCGCCGTGGATCTGCACCGCCTCCTGGCCGATCAGGCGACCCGCCTCGCCGACCTGCACCTTGGCCGCCGAGACCGCCTTGGCGCGCTCGACCGGGTCCGCGTCGTCGGCCTTGATCGCCGCCAGATAGACCAGCGACTTGGTCTCCTCATAGGCGATGAACATGTCGACCATGCGGTGCTGCAGCGCCTGGAACTTGCCGATCGGCTGCTCGAACTGGACGCGCGTCTTGGAGTACTCGAGGGTCGCCTCGTTGAGCACCGCCATGATGCCGAGCGCCTCGGCGCATATCGCCGCGGTGGCCTTATCGACGACGCGCTCGATCAGCGGCAGGCCGGCGTCCCATTCGCCGATCAGCGCGTCGGCCGGCACGCGCAAGTTCTCGAAGCCGAACTCGGCGGCGCGCAGCCCGTCGACGGTCGGGTAATCGCGCACCGACAATCCCTCGGCGCCGCGCTCGACCACGAATAGCGAGATACCATCGGTGTCGCGCCGCTCGCCGGCTGAGCGCGCCGAGACGATGACCTTGTCGGCGCTGCCGCCGGCCATGACGACGCATTTCGCGCCGTCGATGACGACCCCGTCGCCGTCGCGCCGGGCGCTCACCGTGACATCGTGGAGATCGTAGCGCGACGTCGGCTCGGCATAGGCGAAGGCGAGCAGCAGGCGTCCCTCGGCGAGCAAAGGCAGGAGTTCCGCTTTATGATCCGCGGTGCCGCCGAGCGCGATCAGCCCGCCGCCGAGCAGGATCGAGGGGACGAACGGCTCGACCGCGAGGCCGCGCCCCAACCCCTCCATCAGCACCATCGTCTCGGCCGCGCCGCCGCCAAGGCCGCCGAACTCCTCGGGCAGGGTCGCCGCGAGCCAGCCGAGCTCGGCGAAGCGCGCCCAGGTCGCGCGGTCGAAGCCCTCGTCCGCTGCCGACGCCGCGCGGCGTGTCGCGAAGTCGTAGTCCTCGCGCACGAAACGCTCGAGGCTGTCCTTGAGAAGCCGCTGATCGAATGACAGCGAAAAATCCATGATGTGCGCCTACCGATGCCACCGGCGCCCGGCCACCCTCGTAGCGGTGGGTTTGAAACCCGCCCCTACAGGCCGAGCACGGCCTTGGCGATGATGTTCTTCTGAATTTCGTTCGAGCCGCCGTAGATCGCGGTCTTGCGGTAGTTGAAGTAGGCCGGCGCCGCGATCGCCGCATAATCGGGCCCGATCGGCGGCTCGTTCGAGCCCTCCTCCATGGCGCCCGGGACATGGGGGAAGGCGTAGTGGCCGACCGCCTCGAACATCAGCTCGGTGACGCGCTGCTGGATCTCCGAGCCGCGGATCTTGAGCAGCGAGGCCTCGGGCCCGGGTTCCTTGCCGGCGCTCTCGTCGGCGATGACGCGCAGGTTGGTGTATTCGAGCGCCATCAGCTCGATCTCGAGATGGCTCAGCTTGTCGCGGAACCGCGGGTCCTCGATCAGCGGCCGCCCGCCGGCCTGCTCGCCGGCGACGATCTTCCTGAGCCTGGCGAGCTGGCGTTTCGAGCGCGGTGCCTCGCCGATGCCCATGCGCTCGTGACCCAACAGGTATTTGGCGTAGGTCCAGCCCTTGCCCTCCTCGCCGATCAGGTTGGCGGCCGGCACGCGGACGTCGTCGAAGAACACCTCGTTGATCTCGGCGCCGCCGTCGATCGTGATGATCGGGCGCACGGTGATGCCCGGGCTGGTCATGTCGATCAGGATGAACGAGATGCCCTGCTGCTTCTTGCCCGACGAATCGGTGCGCACCAGGCAGAACATCATGTCGGCGTACTGCGCCCAGGTCGTCCAGGTCTTTGCGCCGTTGATCACGTAGTCGTCGCCATCGCGCACCGCGCGGGTCTTGAGCGAGGCCAGATCGGAGCCCGCATTTGGCTCGGAGTAGCCCTGGCACCACCAGTCCTCGCTCGCGAGGATGCGCGGCAGGAAACGCTGTTTCTGCTGCTCGGTGCCGAAGGCGATGATCACCGGCCCGACCATGCCGGCGCCGAACGAGACGACGGCGGGCACGCCGGCGGCGCCCAATTCGGCTTCGAAGATATAGCGCTGTACCGCCGTCCAGTCGGTGCCGCCGTGCTCGATGGGCCACGACGGCGCCATCCAGCCCCGCTCATTGAGGATCTTCTGCCAGGCGATATAGTCCTCTTTGGCGAAGTCGCGGCCGTCGTCGATCTTGCGCGCGATATCGGCCGGCAGGGCGCCGCGGATAAACGCGCGCACCTCGTCGCGGAAAGCCAGGTCGTGGTCGCTCAAATCGAGGTTCATGATCGTGCCGTGGTTCTAATTCCCAGTCTTCCGATGCTATACAGCAGCCAGGCGATGTTCAATCGCTGTCGGGCGAAACATGCGGCGTGACGGAGGTGACGATGTTCGATCTGACGGGCAAGGTGGCGCTGGTGACCGGCGCGACCAAGGGCATCGGCCGCGCCATCGTCGAGGCGCTGGCCACGGCCGGCGCCAAGGTCGTCGTCTCGAGCCGCAAGCAGGATCGCTGCGACGCGGTCGCCCAAGCCATCATCGACGCCGGCGGCGAGGCGTTGGGCGTCGCCTGCAACGTCTCGCATATCGACCAGCTCCAGGCGCTGGTCGATGCGACCCTCGAGGCCTATGGCCGGATCGACACGCTGGTCTGCAACGCGGCCGTGAACCCGCATTACGGCCCGGCGCGGAGCGTGACCGAAGAGGCCTACGCCAAGATCATGGACTCGAACGTCAAGAATAACTTGTGGCTCTGCAACATGGTGCAGCCGCAGATGGCCGCACGGCGCGACGGGTCAATCATCATCGTCTCGTCGATCGGTGGCCTGAAGGGCAATGCGGCGATCGGCATCTACGGTCTCTCCAAGGCCGCCGACATGCAGCTCGCGCGCAATCTGGCGGTCGAATGGGGGCCCGACAACATCCGCGTCAACTGCATCGCGCCCGGCCTGGTGCGGACCGACTTCGCCCGCGCCTTGTGGGAAGACCCCGAGTTGGCGGCGCGCGCCGTAGAGCGCTATCCGCTCGGTCGCCTCGGCGAGCCCGACGACATCGCCGGCGCCGCGGTCTTCCTGGCCGCCCGCTCGGGCGACTGGATCACCGGCCAGACGATCGTCGCCGACGGCGGCTTCATGGCGACGTAGTGGATAGAATCCAACATATGGCAGCCATACGACGGCGTCCCAAGGTCGTCCGGAAAGGCGCCCGATGTGCGGTGATGCTGGAGCATCACAAGCATCGGGCAACGCATCCGGCGGCCTTGGGACGCCGCCCTGCGGGTGCCATATCCCGGCTTCTCGGGGCGTCGAACACCCTTGCCGATGCTTCGGCATCGCCGGCGCGCGCTCTCCTGCCGAGAAACCGGGATATGGGATCGTATGGGCACCCTATGTTGAATTCTATCCACTAGCCCCGCCGAGCCAACCGATGACCAACGTCCACCGCCTCGCGTCCCTGCTGGCGCCGCGCTCGGTCGCCCTGGTCGGCGCGTCGCCCAGGCCGGGCAGCATCGGCAACGACATGATCGCCGTGCTGCGCGACAACGGCTTCGCCGGCGACATCCATCTGGTCAATCCCAAGTACGATACGATCGACGGTGTGCCGTGCCACGCGTCGATCGGCGCGATCGGGTCACCGCCCGATCTCGCGGTGCTCGGCGTCGGCACGCGCCAGATCGAACCGACCTTCGACGACGCCCTGGCCGCCGGCGCCGGCGCGATTGTCCTCTTCGACGGCCTGTTCGATAAGGCCGACGCCGGGCACGCGCTGCGCGCGCGGCTTGCGGCCAAGGCGGCGCAAGCCGGCGTGCCGGTGCTCGGCGGCAATGGCATGGGCTACTACAACTTCGACGCCAGGACCCATGTCAGCTTCCAGGCGCCGCCCGACCGCAAGCCCGGCGGCATCAGCCTGATCGCCCATTCGGGCTCGGTCTTCGTGCTGCTCGCCGCCAACGATCCGCGCTACCGCTTCAACCTGATCGTCTCGCCGGGCCAGGAGATCAACGCGTCGGTCTCCGATTACATGGACTATGCGCTGGCGATGCCGACCACACGGGTGCTCGCGCTGTTCCTCGAGACGGTGCGCGACCCGGCGGGCTTCGTCGCGGCGTTAGAGAAGGCGCGCGAGCGCGACGTGCCGGTCGTGGTGCTCAAGGTCGGGCGCACCGAGGCGAGCGCCCGGTTCGCGGCGACGCATTCGGGCGCCATCGCCGGCGACGACGCGGCCTACGAGGCGGTCTTCGAGCGCTATGGCGTCGCCCGCGTCGCGACGCTCGATCAGCTGATGGCGACCGCGCAGCTGCTCGCCCATGCCAAGCGGCCGCGCAACGGCGGCCTCGTCGCGCTGACCGATTCAGGCGGCCTGCGCGAGTTGATGATCGATTTGGCCGACGACCTCGGCGTCGGTTTCGCAGCACTTGCGCCGGCGACCACAGCCAAGCTCGAGGCGCGCCTGCCGGGCCATCTCGCGCCGATCAATCCGGTCGACGCCGCCGGCTCGCTAACGCCCGAGTTCACCGCCATCTTCGACGACTGCCTGGGCCATCTGATGGCGGATGCGAACGCGGCGATCGGCCTGTTCGAGTTCGAGGCGCGCGACGACTTCCAGTATCTCCCCGCCTTCGTTGACGTCGCCCTGCGCAGGGCCGAAACCCACGACACGCCGCTGGTCGTGATGAGCAGCTTCTCAGGCACCCGGAACTGGGGCATCGCCGAGCGCCTCGCCGACGCCGGCGTGCCGCTGGTCAACGGCGTGCAGAGCGCGCTCGACGCGGTGCGCCACTGTCTCGCCTACCGGGACTTCCACGCGCGCGGCGAGATGCGGCCGCCGACCGGTCCGCCGGACGGCGTCGTCGACCGCTGGCGCGGCCGGCTCGCCTGCGGCGCCGTGCTCGACGAGGCCGAGAGCCTCGGGCTGCTGCGCGACTTCGGCGTCGCAGCAGTGGAACCGCGCATCGCAGAGGACCGGGCGGCGGCGCTCGCCGCGGCCGAGGCGCTCGGTTATCCGCTGGTCATGAAGACCGCGGCGGCCGGCATCCAACACAAGACCGAGGTCGGTGGGGTTCACCTCGGCCTCGGCGACGCCGACGCGGTGGCCCGCGCCTGGGACGACCTCGCCGGGCGCCTCGGGCCGCGCGCGAGTCTCGCGCCGATGATCGCCGGCGGCGTCGAGCTCGCCTTCGGCATGGTCAACGATGCCCAATTCGGGCCGATCGCGCTGATCGCGAGCGGCGGCCGGCTGATCGAGGTTCTGCGCGACCGCGTCTTCGCGCTCGCGCCGGTCGATGGGACGCAAGCGCGGCGTCTGATCGACCGGCTCGGCGCCCGTCCGCTGCTCGACGGCGTGCGTGGCGCGCCGGCCGCCGACATCGCGGGCCTCGCCGACGCCTTCGCCCGCTTCTCGGTGCTCGTCGCGACGCTGGGCGACACGATCGGCGCGCTCGACGTCAATCCGGTCGTCGTGACCGAGACCGACTGCATCGCCGTCGACGCCCTGGTCATCGGCGCCGACCGGCCGGCCAATCGTTAGGGCGCATAGCCAAAGACCGCGACGTCAAGCGCCCCCAATCGCGACTCCCCATCATCCACTTGCGAGCCGGAAGCAGACGCCGCCACTCATGCCTCCCGACGTCAGCGCATAGCCATAACCTGACGGTGAGGTGTCGCCGTCAGACTCGATTGACCGCCTTCGCTACCGAGACACCGCCGCCTTCATGATCTATCTAATCGCTGCGCCACTCGGAAACCTCTCCGATTCCATTTGAAACGTCGAAGAACCGTTTATATGATCGTAAAGCATTGCAATGCACTGCGGTGGCGAACGCGCCGCGTGACTCTCCAGTGTTGCGACTTGCGGCGCGTGAATCGTTTCGATGTCGTTGAAACGTCGTGTTTCATACGTTTTCGACGGCGCCTCCGCGGACTCGCCCAAGGAAGTCAAAGATGCACATTTCCGACATACTGAATGCTAAGGGAACCGAGGTGATCGCGACCGGACCCGCCGAGACGGTGGCGGCGACGGCACGCCTCTTGAACTACCAGCGCATTGGCGCGGTGCTCGTGCGCGACGCCAAGGACAACGTCGTCGGTGTCATCTCGGAACGCGACATCATTCGCGGCATCGCCGTCAACGGCGCCCGCGCGCTCGACATGGAGGTGCGCGAGTTGATGACCAGAGAGGTCGTCTCGTGCAAGCCGACCGACACCATCTCCGAAGTCATGCGGGTCATGACGACACGCCGCTTCCGCCATCTGCCGGTGATGGAGGACGGTGCGCTCAAGGGGATGATCAGCATCGGCGACGTGGTGAAGCACCGTCTCGACGAATCCGAATTAGAGACGCGCGTCCTGCGCGACTACGTCATCGCCAGCCACTGAGACCATTCGTAATAACTGCCGCGATCGCTAAGCATCCCATACCGCGAACTTGGTAGATTCGGATTAGGTCACTCGTACCACCAAGAGCCTGACATCACCGATGTCTGCAAAGAAGTCATGTGTGGACATCCGTCGATCGCGCTCCCGATGGCCGGGTTGGAGCGGTTAGCGGACGCTGATGGACCGGGATATCATCGGAAATCGACGGGACGTCTTCCTGCCCAGGCGACTTTGGGGTCTGTAGGACGGCTCGCTCTCCAATAAAATTTCACCGCCCGCGCCGGTTTACCGGAAAACCCGGTTATCAGGAATTTTCGGCCTCGCCTAAGCGACGCCGGGCGTCCGTGCATTGACCGCCGGCTCGGACGCGCCGCCGGGTATTCCAGAAATTATGAATTTCCATCCCGGGCCGTTTCGCTGGCGGCATGGGGCATCGCCCTGGCGTGCTTAACCAACTGCAACAAGGAGAGTCGAAACCATGGCAGCGTCAAGCGCCACACGGTCCAACGACGTCTTTGTTGGCTTCGGCGCCCGAGACGGCGTATCCGGCAACCACGGCGGCACAATGGCGTCGTCCGAAGCGGACAGTCTCTACTACGGGCTACACCGCGAATTGATGGACGCCGGCTGCTTCGAGCCCGCCCCCTGGTCCGAAATCGGCAGCATGATCTTCGTGGGTTCGGACGCCAAAAATTCCCCAGAGCCAAGACGTCCTGACACTCTTATCATAACCCGTTGATAATACGACGTAATTCAATTCCTCGACGTGCAATTTATGTTGCCTCTGTTCCGGTTCGCATTTTCCCCGGTAAGCGTTCGTTCAGGCCGTGGAATGGGTCCCGTCAAGCGCATCTCCCACGTTGAGGCGAGGCCCCACAAGGTGCTGTCTTTCTGCTGGTAACGCGATTTGCCATGCGCTATCGTCGTGCGCATGGTGGTTCTGGACGAGGATTTTGGCACCAACCTGACGCTGGTCGAGGGTAATGGCGGGGTCCGGTTGTCCCCCGTGTCGGTGCCGGAGCACGCGCCGCGCGACTGGCGGTCACAGTGTGAGCGGGAACGGGCGCGGGCGGACGCGGCCGAAGCGCGCGCGGAAGAGCTGCGCTGGGCGGAAGTGGCCGCCCGCAGCGATGGCGGTTCGTGGAAGTCTCGGTTCAAGGCCTGCCGGCGCAGGCTGAGTGAGGCCGTCGAAGAGACGAAGGAAGCCCGCCGCACGGCAAGGGACGTGCCGTCCTTGCAGGCGGAAGTGGCGCGCCTGGAGACGCTCCTTTCTGAAGCCGGCATCGCGTCGGCCTTCGATACGGCCGGGGCGCTGCGCAAGGAGAACGCCCGGCTGCGCAAGGCCCTGGCGGCATCGAAGGCCCGTGAGGGCGCGACCGGGCCGTGGCCCGCTCCGCCCCGGCGGCGCACCGTCCTGGAGCCTTCCCCGGACCAGAAGGAGACCGTCAGGTCGCTTCGCACGGAACTCCGCCGGCTCGACAAGGAGGTGGTCCGGCGGGACAAGGAGAACGCCCGGCTGAACACGCGCCTCGACCAGGAGAAGGAGAGGACGGAGCGCATCAGGGAGACCGCGAAGAAGCTGTCCAGCGAGTCCCTTCGGCTCCACCGGGAGGTGAGGATACTGGGCGACGCCGAGGCCCGCGCCCGGTCGCTGTCCGACGAGGTTTTCTGGCTGCGCCATGCCCTGGAGGTGTCCAAAGCCGGTAAGGAGAAGTTGAAGGCCCGGCTCGCCAAGCTTCGGGCGGCCGGGGCGACGCTGTCGAAGCTGCCGTCCGACGAGGCTGCTCAACTGCGCGCGGCGTTGAGGCGATCGCGGCGCCAGAAGACGACGATCGAGGCGCTGCGCAAGGGCAACGCCCGTCTGCGCAGGACCATGCGGAAGTTGGAGACCCGGAAAGCGGCGCTGGCGGTTCAGCCTGCCAAGCTTCGCGCGATCAGGAAGGCACTCGAGTCCGAGCTTGCCGGGCTTCGGGCGGTCAGGAAGACGTTGTCGAAGTCGCTGTCCGTTGCAGACGCCGATCTCCGCAGGGCTCTGCGAAGGTCGCGGCGCCAGAAGGCTACGATCAAGTCGCTGTCCCGGGAGAACGCCCGCCTGCGCAAGGGCGCGAAGACGTCGCGGAACCGGATCGAGACGCTGGAAGTCCAGCTTGAGAGGCTTCGTGCGACCGGGGCGGTGCTGTCGAGGGCGCTCTACGGCCGCAAGAGCGAGCAGCAGGACAAGCCGGGCTCGGAACACAAGCGCGGCCAGCAGCGCGGCGCGCCCGGCCACGGCCGCACCCAGCGGCCCGGGCTCGATGAGCGCACCGAAGAGCACAACCCGCCGCCGGATGCGTGCGTCTGCGGCCGGTGCGGGCAGCCCTATGCGCCGAACGGCGCCGAGGAATCCACCCTCGTCGAGATCGAGGTCAAGGCCTACAAGCGCGTGATCCGCCGTCCGCGCTGGCGCCGGACCTGCGAGTGCGCGTCGTCGCCCATGGAAGTGTCGGCGCCCCCGGTGCCGCGGCTGTTCCCCAGGACGCTCTACGGGACCAGCTTCTGGGCACGCTTCCTGTTCGAGCACTGTGCCTGCTTCCGCCCCGTGCACCGCGTTGCCGCGTGGATGTCCGCCCAAGGGCTGACGGTCTCGCCGGGGACGCTGGCCGACAGCCTGAAGCGGTTCGTGCCGCTGCTCGAGCCGCTGGCCGAGGCGATCCTTGCGCACCAGAACAAGGCGGCGCTGCGCCATGCCGACGAGACCAGCTGGCGCGTCCAGGAACTTCGCGGGGAAGACCGCTCGAGCCGCGCCTGGCTGTGGGTCTCGGTCAGCAATGACGCGGTCTCTTTCCATATCGACCCCTCGCGCAGCGCCGAGGCGGCGCAGAAGCTGTTCGGCGACGCTCTCCTCGACACGGTCATCGTCTGCGATCGCTATAGCGCCTACAAGCGACTCGCTCGCCTTCGCGAGGGCAAAGTGACCCTTGCATTCTGTTGGTCCCATATGCGCCGCGATTTTGTCGAGTGCGCGGCCGGCCAGGTGAGACTGACGGACTGGTGCCAGGGATGGATCGAGCGGATCGCGTCGGTCTACCGCCTGAACGAGGCGAGGTTGGCTCATTACGACCCCGTGATCAAGCGCCAGACGCCGGCGTTCGACGCGGCGCAGGGCGCGTTGAAGGCGGCGCTCGACGGCCTGTTCGCGGAGGCCGCCCGGGAGTTGGTCGGCCTGCCGGACCAGGCGCGCCAGGGCAGGGCGCTGCGCTCGCTGCTGAACCATCGCGAAGGGCTGAGCGTGTTCGTCGACCGCCCGCAGGTGCCTCTGGATAACAATCGCGCCGAAAGATTGTTACGAGGTCCGGCCATAGGGCGACGGCTGTCGTTCGGTTCCGACAGCGAGGACGGCGCCAGGTTCACGGCGATCATGTACTCGGTGGTGGGCACGCTCTCGATGAATGGCATCGACATCCTGAGCTGGCTGGACACGTGGCTCGCAGCGTGCGCGGAGAACGATCGCAAACCACCGGACGACCTGTCGCCGTGGCTGCCATGGTCGATGAGCGAGGAGCGCAGGCGCGAACTCATGGCGCCGGCGTGACCGGCGCGATCGAGTGCCGTTATTACGGCCGCGACTTCACCGCCGGGGAAATGGCGCTGCTGCGCGCGCTGATCGCCGGGCCGCCGCCGTTGAACCGCCATATGCTGTCGAAGGAGTTCTGCCGGCGCATCGGCTGGTTCAAGCCCGACGGCGGCCTCAAGGACATGATGGCCAGGGTCGCCATGCTGGCCATGCACAGGGACGGCCTGATCGCCCTGCCGGCGCCGCAGGGACGGCAGAACCGGCCCGGGCCGATCGTCTTCGGGCCGGACACCGAAGCGCCGCTGTTCCCGGCCCCGACGACCCTCGACAAGGTCCGTCCGCTCGACCTGCGCCCCGTCGTGCGCGGCACCCGGGAGAGCAAGCTCTGGAACGAGTTCGTCGCCCGCTACCACTATCTCGGATACAAGACCCTGGTCGGCGCCCAGATGCGCTACGCCGTCCACGACCGCGACGGCTGGCCGCTCGCCATGCTCGGCTTCTCCACCGCCGCGTGGAAGCTCGCCCCGCGCGACAACTTCATCGGATGGACACGGCAACTGCGCGAGAAGAACCTTCCCTTCGTGGTCGACAACCCGAGATTCCTGATCCTGCCCTGGATCAATATCCCCAACCTGGGTTCGCACATCCTGGCCATCATCCGCCGGCGCCTGCCCGATGACTGGACCGAGCGCTACAACACCACGCCCGTGCTCATCGAGACCTTCGTCGAGACCCCGCGCTACACCGGCGCCGTTTACAGGGCCTCCGGCTGGACCCGCGTCGGGACCACCCAGGGGCGCGGGCGCTACGACCGGGACAGGCAGTCCGACAAGCCTAAAAAGGATGTCTGGCTCCGGCCCCTGCGACGGGATTGGAAACGCACCCTCAATCGCTAAAATCGGCCGGGGCGAATGGAAACGCCCGCGCTGATTCCACGGCCTGAACGAACGCTTACTCGAACGGTAAGCGTTCGTTCAGGCCGTGGAATGGGTCCCGTCAAGCGCATCTCCCACGTTGAGGCGAGGCCCCACAAGGTGCTGTCTTTCTGCTGGTAACGCGATTTGCCATGCGCTATCGTCGTGCGCATGGTGGTTCTGGACGAGGATTTTGGCACCAACCTGACGCTGGTCGAGGGTAATGGCGGGGTCCGGTTGTCCCCCGTGTCGGTGCCGGAGCACGCGCCGCGCGACTGGCGGTCACAGTGTGAGCGGGAACGGGCGCGGGCGGACGCGGCCGAAGCGCGCGCGGAAGAGCTGCGCTGGGCGGAAGTGGCCGCCCGCAGCGATGGCGGTTCGTGGAAGTCTCGGTTCCCCGCGCGTGCGGGGAACAGATCGGTCGGTTGGTGAAAAGTCGTCTAAACAACGGTTCATCCCCGCGCGTGCGGGGAACAGGCTCAGTGTCGCTCACGCCATGAGTTGCCCACCGGTTCATCCCCGCGCGTGCGGGGAACAGCAGCACCAGGGCGATTACGGCAACTTCATCGGCGGTTCATCCCCGCGCGTGCGGGGAACAGACCTCAACGATTGTTGCAACCTGAATGAGATACGGTTCATCGCCGCGCTAAGAACGGTTCATCCCCGCGCGTGCGGGGAACAGACGATCCGCCGTCACAACGATACGGTTGACTACGGTTCATCCCCGCGCGTGCGGGGAACAGCTGATGCGGGAACTGGTCGTCGCGCGTCAGGACGGTTCATCCCCGCGCGTGCGGGGAACAGCTCACCCGTCATGGTGTCGCCAGACACGTTTACGGTTCATCCCCGCGCGTGCGGGGAACAGGGATGAAGCGGCCGGCGGACTTGGTCATGCGGCGGTTCATCCCCGCGCGTGCGGGGAACAGATCGAGGTGGCCGCCGTGGATCGCGGCGAACGCGGTTCATCCCCGCGCGTGCGGGGAACAGCTTGGCGATGAAACGCCAGAACTGGTTGGCGCCGGTTCATCCCCGCGCGTGCGGGGAACAGCGACTTGCCCATTTCTACATCCCCCCGCCAGCCGGTTCATCCCCGCGCGTGCGGGGAACAGTCGACCGGATCGGGCGGTTCTGGAGCCGACGACGGTTCATCCCCGCGCGTGCGGGGAACAGATCTCAGCTGTATCTTCGGGGTTCTCCTCCACCGGTTCATCCCCGCGCGTGCGGGGAACAGCTTAGATCCCGCAATTTGATATATCCTACAATCGGTTCATCCCCGCGCGTGCGGGGAACAGTCAAGTACTTAAACACCGGGTCCGAACAAGACCGGTTCATCCCCGCGCGTGCGGGGAACAGATTGACCTTCGGGTGCAGGACAGGGTCGACGCCGGTTCATCCCCGCGCGTGCGGGGAACAGGCAAGCCCGTATCGCTCCGGCACGCTGGTCTACGGTTCATCCCCGCGCGTGCGGGGAACAGGCAACGTGGGACGATATCGCCAACACATACGACGGTTCATCCCCGCGCGTGCGGGGAACAGATCGTCACCGTAACGTCAGTCGTCAAGTCGGTCGGTTCATCCCCGCGCGTGCGGGGAACAGGTGTCGGCCAGCGCCTCGCCGGGAAGCGGCACCGGTTCATCCCCGCGCGTGCGGGGAACAGTAATCGATGATGTCGCCCAGCCCGCTATCGTCCGGTTCATCCCCGCGCGTGCGGGGAACAGCGCTCCGTTGACCAGCCCGAAGACCGGGCAGGCGGTTCATCCCCGCGCGTGCGGGGAACAGACTATGGCGATTTCATCGGCTACGATGATTACCGGTTCATCCCCGCGCGTGCGGGGAACAGGCGGCGACCGCCGTTTTCCCGGATCCGGTGGGCGGTTCATCCCCGCGCGTGCGGGGAACAGTCTGCGCCGCCTCGCCAAACGCCGGGGCATCCTGCTCGGCCAGTGGGGCGCGGGCCGCAACGCCAAGCTGATCGGCTGGTCCCTGGAAGGCTCCGCCATCACCGTGGCCCCGCCCCGCGTCGGCAAGGGCGCTCTCATCGCCCTTAACCTGCTGTCGCCCGGCGACCGGGGGTTCCAGGGATCGACGGTCACTATTGACCCGCGCGGCGAGCTCTGGTGTATCGCCGCCCGGCGCAGGCGCGAGCTGGGCCGCCGGGTTCTGCTGATCGATCCCTTCAGGGTGGTGGCCGAGCACAAGAAGTTCAAGGAAACCCATTTGCCTGACGTTGAAAGCGCGTCCTACAACCCGCTCGACTTTATTCGAGACGATGAAAGCCTCGCCGTGCGCGACATCAACGTGCTGCTCGATGCCCTGCTCACGCCGCCGCGCCCGGACGCGCATAACAGCGGCCGGCATTTCTACGAATCCGCCCGCGCGATCATCGCCGGTTACATGGCATGGGTTCGTTTCCAGGAACCGGCCGAGAGGCAAAACCTGTCCACTCTTTACGAGTTGCTCTCGATGCCACCGAAGGAAAGGGATGATTTTGCCGAGGGGGTGGCCTCAATGGACCGCTTTGCCGGCGGGCTCACCCATATCGCGGTTGAGCGCCAGGCCCAGGTCGGCGATGAGGAAGGCGGCAGCAATTTCATGACCATCGCCAACCAGCTCGCCTTCCTGAACTACCCTGAATTGCTCGCCCATACGCAAACCTCCAGCTTCGATCCCTTGGATCTGGCGGAGGGCGATACCGACCTCTTCGTCGTTGCGCCGGAAGAGACCATCGAGCACGTCAAGGGCTGGCTGCGCCTGTGGGTCGCCATCCCCAACGCCGTCGCCGGTATCAAACCGCTTGAGCGTGATCTTCTTATCGTCATCGACGAGATGCCGCGGCTTGGTTACCTCAAGCCGGTCATGGACGGCTACACCATGGCCGCCGGCAAGGGCGTCCACTTCTGGTGCTTCGCCCAGTCGATCTCGGCGCTCGATTCGACCTGGGGCAAGGAGCACCGCAAAACGCTCCTGCATCTGGCCGAACTGGTCCAGATCCTGGGCTTCCCGCGCACCGACGCCGAGGGCGCGGAGGAACTCTCCAGGGCCATCGGCACCGCCACTTTCGAGGCCAGGACCGAGAACCGCTCCGGCACCATCGCCGAGAACCGCATCGTCACCGCCAACACGCAATGGCAGGCCGGCGAATCCCGCGCCCTGGTGCGCGAGCGCCTGATCACCCCCGATGAACTCATGACGCTTGGCCCCGACCACCAATACGTCATCGCCTCGCCCAAGGACATGCCGCGCGATGCGCTGCATCTCCATCACGCCCACTACTGGCGCCGTTGGGATTCCCGCGATCTTGCCGATCCCAACCCGTTCGTCATCCGCAAAGAACGCGCGGAAAAGGCCAACACAAAGCGGGTGTGGCCGCAATTCAAACTGCCCTTTGGAGGAAAAGCGTTATGACGGAGAAACTTGAACAATTGGCAGGCAATCGCGATCCTGGGGCCAATGAAGCATTAAGGCCCGCCGGATGGACACGCGCTTCGGCAATTGGCGCTCCGAGAAGCGCGGCGCCCGCCGGGGAAGTCCCGGGTGAGGATCGCGGGGAGACAGCATCGGAGAGCCTCGTGGCGAACACGGGCGATCCATCTCAGCCAGCCGGAAGTGATGGCGCGAAGGATCTGCCGGGCGGCGGTACTGGGGGCGACCCCGATCCGGAACGCGTCCCGGCCGATGAAATCGCAACACTTGCAAACGTCCTTGATCTGACGCGCCGCATTTGCGCGCGCCTCGGCAAGGAACCGGGCGTTAATTTGGTCGAGCTAAGTGGGAAAGTCGACGAGCTTACCCTTGCCATGGAGAAGTTCGCGTCCGGGGCGGAGAAAACCGGAGCCGCGCTCGATAAGGTGCTGGCTGCGCGGGAAGCCGCAACAGGCGAAACCGCGAAATGTGTCGAGGACAATAATCGGAAAGTCACGGCCGACTTCCACCGCTGGGCAGACACGCAGCGCCGGTATCGCTTTCGATTGTCGGCGCTCGCGCTGGCCGTCGCCGTACCCGCCTTCTTTATGCTCGGTGTGCTGCTTGAGCAACAATTCCAGATCGTGCCGCTCCACGATCCGACCAGCGGCTGGAGCGCCCACATCTGGCAGAACTACGGCCGCACGATCGTCGATTGCGCGGAGGATGCGAGACGGACGAACAAGGCGATCGAGTGCAGGTTTCCCGTTCACGCGCCTTGACGGCCAAGCATAACCGGCCTTTAGCCGGTCCCCTGAACGGCCTCTTTTTCCCCGTTCACGTTACAAACGCGTTGCCCTGGCAGAGCGGCACGAGTGGTCGCCGATTTACCGGACGGCCGCGGTTTGGGCAACGGTCTCGGGTCCCTCGCCACCGAACCGTGTGGCGGCGAAGCCGATGACGAGCCCGGCGATGGCGCCCTCGGCGACAAACCAGAACGGGGAAGACAAGATGCCCTCCGGACCGAACACGGACGCAATGGCGTCGGCCAGCGTGTCATAGGCAAAGAACGTCAGCACGAAGTTCATCCATGCCCCCAAAAGGGGTGCCAGAAACTACCACGGCATCGGCACTTTCAACATTGGGGGCCGCGTGTAGCCGCCGATCACGCCGATGATCGCGCCCAGCGTCGTGTACCAGAGCAATATTCCCCAGCGCAGCAGGCTGTCATCGCCGACCGGATAGACAGTGAGGTAGATAAATCCCGCAAGGCCGAGCAGGGCGCCGAGCGTTTTGCCGACGGCGATGCGGGTGTTCAACGAGGGATTGCCGAACATTTGAACCTCCAGGGTTATTGGCGTTGCCGGTCAGGCCGGAAGTATCCGCAATCGGCCGCAATCGGCCGCAATCGATTGTCCGAAATCGTATTGATGTTGCGTTCGGTGCAAGAGCCGATGGCTGGCGGTGTGGGCTACGGGAGGCAATAGCCCGCACCTGGAGGGCCGGCGCATGCCGCCTAATTGGCGTTGTTACGCTTTTGCGGCCCCCGGCGGTGGCGCCACCGGTCACTCATCGACAGCCTGCCGTCGTCGTTGCGGTCCAGCCGCTCGACGATGTTGGCCAACGGCCTGTCGTACTCCGCGCGCGAGATGACAGCGTTGCCGTCCGTATCCAGCATCTGGAAGGCGCGCACGGTGAGCGGGCGCGTGGTTTCATGCCAGACGCCGGCGAATTCATCGAGGCTGAGGTTGCCGTCGCTGTCGCCATCGTGGGCCGCATGACGGTCATCGCGCACCTTGTCGATCTCCGCCTGGCTGAGCTTGCCGTCACCGTCGGTGTCGATGGAATCGATTATTTCCATCGCCATGAGTGCGAACTGTCCTTTGGCGAAAAAACCCATGCCGCCATGACCGCGTTCCGCGTAGCTCGCGCCCGCGAGTGCGATGCCGCCGATAGCCGCGGCGATGCCTATTCCGATCAGCCCTTCGTTCTCGTTCTCATGGATATGCTCCTGCGTCGAATGTCTATGACCCAAATATAGGCGATCGTGTCCCGGCAGGTGGTGTAAGAGCGTTGCGCTCTACGCGGCTCCCGGCGGGTAGGGCCGGGACGTTCAGGCTGCCACGGTGGGCAGCGTGATGGGGACACCATCGCCCAGCGGAGCGATGGATTCCAGCGTCATGTATCTCCTTGAGACGGCCCACTCGTCGTTCTGCTCGAGAAGGATGGCGCCGACGAGCCGTGTGATGGCGTCTTCGTTGGGAAAGATGCCGACGACGTTGGTGCGGCGCTTGACCTCGGCATGGAGCCGTTCGATCGGGTTGGTCGAATGCAACTTCTGGCGGTGCTCCTTGGGGAAGCTCATGTAGGCGAGGACGTCGTGCTCGGCTTCGTCCATCAGGGCGGCGAGCTTGGGGACCTTGGGCCTGAGCTGGTCGGCGACCTGACGCCACTGGACCTTCGCGCTGTCGGCGTCCTCCTGGGCGAAGGCGGTGGCGACGAAGGCGGAGACGACGCGCCGACCCTGGCGGCCGGCATGGGCCAGCAGGTTGCGGGCGAAGTGCACGCGGCATCTTTGCCAGGTGGCGCCGAGGATCCGGGTCGCGGCGGCCTTCAGGCCCTTGTGGTCGTCGGAGATCACCAGCTTCACGCCGCGCAGCCCGCGCCGGGCCAGCGAGCGCAGGAACTCAGTCCAGAAGGTCTCGGCCTCCGACGCGCCGATCGCCATGCCCAGGACCTCGCGGCGGCCTTGGTCGTTGACGGCCACAGCCACGGTCACCGCGACCGAGACGATGCGTCCGGTCTGGCGCACCTTCACATAAGTCGCATCCAGCCACAGATAGGGCCAGTCGCCCTCCAGCGGTCGATCAAGGAAGCCGTTGACCTTATCGTCGATCTCGCCGCACAGCCTGGAGACCTGGCTCTTGGAGACGCCCGACATCCCCATCGCCTGAACCAGATCGTCGACCGAGCGGGTCGACACGCCCTGGATGTAGGCCTCCTGGATCACCGCAGCCAGCGCCTTCTCGGCCATCCGCCGCGGCTCCAGGAAGCCGGGGAAGTAGCTCCCCTTCCTCAGCTTCGGGATCTTCAACTCGACCGTGCCGGCCCGGGTCTCCCAGGACCGGTCGCGGTAGCCGTTGCGGTGGGTGATACGATCCGCCGAGCGCTCGCCGTGAGCGGCGCCGGTCAGGCCCTCGACCTCCAGTGCCATCAGCCGCTCGGCCGTGAAGCCGATCATCTCGCGAAGCAGATCGGCATCGGAGCTCTTCTCCAAAAGCGCGCGTAGGGTCATCATGTCCTGGGTCATCGTGGTTCTCCTTCGGGTCAGGTTGGTTCGCACTAGCCCAACCCTAAACCGGAACCGCGATGGCCTCCGCTGTGGATAGCCGGCTTGCCTACGCCAGACTCTCGGCGGTCGCTACGGCAAGCCGCCTACCCACAGCTACCAGAGGCTCCAACAACTCCTACACCACGTCCTGGGACACGACCATATAGGCAGGGTTTGCCGCAAAACCATGTGTATCCGCGCTCTTTGTGCCGCGAGAGTTGGACGATCGGGAGACCGGCAGACTTTGTTACGTTCTTTGCCTGCGTTTGAGCGAGGCGCTCGTTAGCCGTTGGCTATTGAAGCGTCACCGTACGTTCTCGTGGCCGATGGCCGATGATCACCGGGATATCCGCGAGCCCCTGCGTTCTACCTGAAGAAGCATGATGAGCTGCGCGTCACCATGGCGGACAGCAGCGCGTTCGCGCGGCGGATAGGTACAGCGCGACGATGGGTTTCTGCCCGCCGCAGTTTCAATCCCGGAACGGTTCCCCTCATAGTGCCGGAATGCCGGATTTAGCGGCTTCGGCGTGCGGCGTGACCGGTCCAGTATTCGCCGCCGCCAAGTCCCGCCAGTGGGTGGTGTAGCGCGGGGACAGGCGCTCCTGGCGCATCCGCCACTCCGCAGTTCTGGCCGCGAGACCGAGGCCGATCGAGCCCCGCCCGAACCGCCCGTTGATCCGATCCACCGCCTGCATCAAGCGGCCGTTCTCCAACGGACCGTCCTCAAACAGCGATCCAACCAGCTCGCCGGCCGGCGACAGGTCAAGCAGCATCACGCCGGCCTTGCGGTAGGCAAAGCCCTCGCGCCAGAGGCGCTCGAATATTCGCAACGCTGCCACGACGATAACGCGGCTGTCGGCGGTTGGCGTCAGGAACGCTGCCGATGCGGCGGTCGTATATTGCGGGGCGGCGGTATCGAAACTGTTGGTCGCGATGGATACCTGCAGATTGCCGCAGACCTGATCGGAACGGCGGATTTTCTCCGCCGTCCTTTCCGCGTGTCAATGGCGGAGCAAAAAGGGACCACCTCGGCGGTGTAAGAAGGGACCGCTTGGCGGCTGCGGGCTTGTCCCCGTAGTCCACGGGAGGGCCCCGCGCGCGACGCGGCGTGCCCTCAACAGGCTGACGCGGCGGCGCGCGCGGGAGGGACCTGTGGGCCCACGGGGTCAAGCGTGGGCTGGGTGGTCGGTTCAGTTAGCAGTCGGGGTTTGACGCCTGCGGCTCTGGTTGAGCCTGTAGCTGTCACCGTTCATCTCGAGGATGTTGACGTGGTGGGTGAGGCGATCGAGGAGCGCGCCGGTGAGGCGCTCGGAGCCGAACACCTCGGTCCATTCGTCGAAGGGCAGATTGGTGGTGACCAGGGTCGAGCCCCGCTCGTAGCGTTGGCTGAACACCTCGAACAACAGCTCGGCGCCGGTCTTCGACAGCGGCACGAAGCCGAGTTCGTCGACGATCAGAAGCTTGTAGGTGGCGAGCTTCTTCTGGAACCTCAGCAGCTGCTTGTCATCGCGGGCCTCGATGAGTTCGTGGACCAGCGCGGCGGCGGTGATGAAGCCGACCGAGAGGCCCTTCTGGCAGGCCGCCAGGCCGAGACCGAGGGCGATGTGGGTCTTGCCGGTCCCACTGTTGCCGAGCGCGATGAGGTTCTCGCGGCGCTCGATGTACTCGCAGCGGGCCAGCTCCAGGACCAGCGCCTTGTTGAGCGAGGGGATGACCTTGAAGTCGAAGCTGTCGAGGCTCTTGACCACGGGGAAGCGCGCCGCCTTGATGCGCCGCTCGACCATGCGGCGCTCGCGGTCGATCAGCTCGAGCTCGGCGAGTCTCAACAGGTAGCGGACGTGATCGACGCCTTCCGAGGCGCACTGCCGGGCGATCTTGTCGTACTCGCGCAGGAAGGTCGGCAGCTTCAGCGTCTTGAGGTGGTGGGCGAGCAGCACTTGCGGTGTGTCGGTCATGCGCCGAGCCCCGACAGCAGGCTCATGTACGACTTGGCGGACGTCATCGCGACCCGGGCGCGCGGCAGATACGGATAGACGTCGAGGTTGAGCCTGGGCGGCCGCCGCTCGATGCGGCACAGTACCAGGTGCTTCACCGCATCAAAGCCGATTGCGCCGAGCCGCAGGGCGTCGCCGACCGCACCCTCGACCTCCTCGAGCCGGAAGGTCTCCAGTAGACGGAGCACCTGGACGTACTCGCGCTTGCCTGCCTTGCCCATACGAGCTTCGAGGAGCCGCCGCAGAGTGATGAAGGCCTCGGGCAGGTCCCAGCCCGCCAATGGCGCGGCCTGGTCGAGGGCGCCGATCTTCTGCTCGATCAAGGGCAGGTAATGCAGCGGGTCGAAGATCAGGTCCTCGCTGTCGTAGGACCGGCGGTGCCGGGCGATCACCTCGGCCCCGCAGCTGATCACCACCTCATCGACGTAGCCCCGGATGAGCACCTCACGGTGGCCGTAGGCCACGGGCACGGAATAGTCGTTGCTGCGGTAACGCACCAGCGACAGCGAACTCGCCCGTCCAGGGCGCTTATCGCAGGCATCATAGGGAGCAGGCGGCAATGGCAAGAGAACTTGACGATCCCGCTCGAGACGCTCGCCGATGGTCTCCTTGTGGCCCCGCAGCCGCGCCGCCTGGCGCCGGCGGCACTGTTCGGCGAGAGCATCGTTGAGGGCCGCGAAGCTCTCGGCACGCGGGACGGGGACCAGGAAGTTCCGCCGGATGAAGCCGACCAGTCCCTCGACCTTGCCCTTGTCGTTGCCCTTGCCCGGCCGGCCGAACCTGTCCTCGAACAGATAGTGGGACTGAAGCTCCGTGAAGACGCGCGTTCGCTGCCGCTTCCCATCGCCCAGGATCCGGGCAACCGCCAGCTTGGTGTTGTCGTACAGGATGGATCGGGGGACGCCGCCGAAGAAGGCAAACGCCGCGTTGTGGCCATCGCAGAATGCTTCGGTCGTCTCCGCCGGATAGGCCGCAACAAAGCAACCATCACTGTGGGGAAGGTCGAAGGCAAGGAAGTGGATCTTCCGTAACGCGCCGCCGATCACCGCCATCGCTTCGCCGAAGTCCGCCTGGGCGTGACCGGGGGAATGGGAGAGTGGCACGAACACCTCACGCGACCGAAGCCCCTGCTCACGAACGTAGTCCTTCACGATGGTGTAGCCGCCCGTGAAACCGTACTCGTCCCGGAGGCGGTCGAAGATGCGCTTCGCAGTGTGCCGTTGCTTGCGGTGGCTGGTCCGATCGTCTTCCAAGATCCGATCGATGATTCCCGTGAACGGACCCAGCTTTGGCCGCCTCGGCGGCGCGCTTCGGCGATACCCTGGCGGCACCGAGAACGACAGCATCTTACGGACCGTCTTGCGGTCTACACCAAACACCCGCGAGGCCTCGCGGGTGCTCATCCCCTCGACATGACACGCCCGCCGAACCCGTGCGTACAACTCCACCCGATACATCCCCCCCGCCTTCCAGTCAGAGCAACCCTGACAGAAGGCTATACGCGGTCCCATTTTGGTCCGCCGCAGCCGGATCGACCGGCCGCTTCAGTGGGGGATTATTGCTCTGCCGTTCTCACCCATGGTGTCGTTCTCCCTCTTGGGTTTGCAGCACCCGGAGCCTAACGGCTCCAGGAGAGCGACACCTACCTCAACTTTTCAACATCGACCGGGACATCTCCCACACTCGTAGTGCCGCTGATACACTGGAACTACCCAATGTTGCTTCTGTCCAAGGACAAAATTCAGATCATGTGCCTTTGCATCCATATTACTTTTCCTCAATGCTTAATCAGGGTTCAACTCCCTACGAAGCTTCGGGTTCTCCGATGATGTCTCGGCACAACAGCCTGTTTTCCAAGTAAAGCTCATCGAACGTAGCGGCTACCCCATACGGTGTGCGGCCATCAGGCCTGCAAGCGTTGAACTCTCCTTTATTTCGTCATGTGGCACGAGGGCGTAGACCCAAGGCTTGCCACTATTCTCGGCCGCATGGGCATTTGCGTGACCGACCCACTCACCGGCGGCTCGCGCTTTGGCGAGAACGATCTCATTCGTCATCTCATTGCGGGCTTTTACCTCGACGATGAGCTTTTCGGCCTCGGTCTCGACAACGAAATCCGGTTCGTACCCCCTGCCCGCCAGATACTCGATCTGGAACTGCTTGGCTCCTGGCTTCATCCATCGCATCACGCTCATTTCGTGGTCAGCATCAACGAGGACTGCAAAACGCCGTTCATCATCGGAATCAAATTTCTGGAACGGATAGCAACATTTCTGAAAGCCCATGAAGACGTGCTTCTTCGTATCCCCAAGAGGCATGATGGGGCGATTGAAATCTTTCACCCTCGTAGGATCGGAGACATTGAAGGCCTGTGGCCGCAGAACCTGAAACCCACGTGAGATGGTGGCACGATAATCTGTAGGCGTTTCCCAATAATGCTCCTTCATCTGCTCAAAAATGAACCGGGCCAGTTCCTTTCCATGGACAAGGCACACATTCTCCACATCCTCCGGCTCTGTAAGGTAAGACCGAATGCGTTCAACCATCTGCCCTGCCAGTTTGTACAGAAAATCCGCCTGGCTATCGTAATCTACCTGATCAAATTCGATGAGGTGGCGAACAATATAGTTTTCCACGACTTCCTCGCCTGCTCCCTTGAAGGAACGCGCGAGGAATGTTCGGGCCTCCGTCCGCATATTTGTAATCATAATTTCATCGGAAATCGGCTGCTTCGAAATTGCCTCAAGCCCGTCAAGGTCAAATTCCTTGTAGCCGAACGTCACCTCACGGGTCGGGATGACAACGATTTCCGGAATTTCAATCGTCAGCTCGACAATTTTCGACGTCACGACCTCAACAATCTTGTCGTAATCTGGCTCTTTGGCGACGCCTTCAAGTTCGCCCTGGGCAGGCTTCAAAGCCTCCTTTACCGCTGCTGCAATTTCCTTGCGGACTTCTGGCTCATTTAACTGCCTAACGCCGCGTTTTAGCTTACGCTCATACTGGTGCTGGATAAGTTCAATGGTGGTTTGGGCGGCCCGCTGCTCCTGCGGTGTCTCGAACACATACGGCGCTTGCTCGGGGCTGGATAGCCCAGGCATACCGGCATCGGCCCCCGTCAATATGCTGTCCAGCACCGTCGGCGATTCTAGTACATTCGCCCCTGCGCCTGATACGTCTGCCTCATCACCAATGGATATTTTCTTGATAGCAAAAGGTGAATCATCCTCCTGCGCGCGCCTGATAACTTCATCAAAACGGTCATGGGCAATAACGGTCAGCGTGTCCACGGTTTCAACGCCTGTTCGCTTTCCGTAAGGTAACCGCAAGCCGCGCCCAAGGGTCTGCTCGGTTAGAATATCGGAGGTCGAAGCGCGAAGTGGTACAATTGTATAAAGGTTGTTGACGTCCCAACCTTCCTTCAGCTTGTTCACATGAATGACGACATCGGTCTGAGCATCATGTTCCAACGCGACAAGGCGCTGCATGGCTTCATCATTTTCCTCGCCTTTAAGCGCTGAATGAATTTCGATTACCTTGCCCCTATAGCGACCGCCAAAAAAATCATCGCTTTCTATCTGCTCACGGAGTGCTTTCGCGTGCGTTGTTTCCTGCGCGACGACGAGCATGAACGGATGGACTTTCGGCTTTCCGCTGTCGCGTGCGTATATATCCAACTCCACCTTCACATGTTCATGATAGTGAATTCCGTCTTCCAGCTTGATTTGCTCAAGCTGCTCCGGCGTGACCGAAGTTGGATCAAAATTCGCGCGCGTCGCCACTGCCGGTTCTTTGACAAATCCATCCGCCATGGCATTGCCCAGGCCATAGTCAATGATCACGTTTTTGAATGAAGTGGATTTTGCGCCCACCGTCTTAGGTGTGGCGGTCAATTCTAGCCCTAGTACTGGCTTCAGCTCTGCAACCGCCTTCATGCCAGCCTTGGCGCGATATCGGTGCGCCTCATCCATCATCAGGACAAGATCAGGAAGTCCCGCGAGATAATCGAAATAGGATTCACCGATATATTCGTGCAGCTTTTTGATCCGACCCTTGTCCTTGTTGATCTTATCCACATTGAAAATATTGATTATCGGTGTATTTCCAAATAGGTCGCTGCCCTGAACCCCGCGCCCATTGTGCCAATTGTCACCCGTCACCAGAAGCGGTGGGTTCTGGGCAAACTCAGAAATGCCCTTGAACACATATTTGGGCGTGCCAGGCGTGAAATCCTGAATCAGCTTGTCATAGATCGTTGTGTTTGGCGCGAGCACAAAGAAATGGCGTGAGCGCTCCGTCAGGAATAAGAAGGCTGCGAAGGCCCCCATCAAGCGAGTCTTACCGACGCCGGTTGCCAACGCAAAACAGAGTGACGGAAAGTCCCGCTCGAAATCAGTTACGCTTGGGTAGCTCGCCTGAATGGTCTCTAATGCTGCGGCAAGGTCTGTGTCTTTTGAGAGTTCAATCTTCGAAACGACATCCGCCAATATGGCGAGCGATTGCTCCTGCGGCGAACGCAGGGAAAGGCGCTGGGTGATCTGGCGCTGTATCCGTTCATCACTCACCATGGCTCAGCCCTCCTTCTTTCCGAAGAGGGGTAACTCTTCTGCCATTTTCTCCCGCTCGATTGCCTCATCACTTTTCGCCATAGGCAAGTTGGCGACATTCAGACTGTAATCATCCTTCCCCCATTCGCACTTGGACAGCACGGCATGAGGAATTTTCTTAATGGTCAAATTATCAAAAGCATCCGCCTCCGCGTTAAAGGCTTTGCAGCAAACAAGCAGGCTGCGATCCGGTCCCACATTTTCCGAAAGTTTCTTCAGTGCCGCATGAGTCATGGACGCCGTGGTCACAAAGATGAAGTCGGTCTCCGTGGAATGCCCATGCCGCCAGTATTCGTTTTTATCCTGCGAGGGGTCATAGACGAAACCCATATTCTTGCAGAGCGCTTCGGCCAGCATCGCTGAATTATATTCTTTTGAGATGACCCAGTTGCCGTATTTATCTTTTTCGAGAAGTGATGGAGCGAGACGGTAATAGCGGAAACCACCGCCGCCCCTCCAATTGGAAACGTCGGTAACCCCTCCAGGATCATCGTCTTCGACGACCTTTTGTAACCGTGGAGCGACGTGGGTAATACAATGGTCACCTAGTTCAACCATTATCCAGCGGCGCCCCATCTTTTGGGCGACAGCTCCCGTTGTGCCGGAACCTGCGAAGGAATCCAAAACTAGATCACCTTGGTTCGTAGCAATTTGGAGAACTCTGTTTAAGAGACGCTCTGGTTTTGGAGTGTCAAAAACCTTCGAAGCCCCAAATAGAGCAATGCTTTCTTTTTTTGCCTCGTCTGTGTGCCCAACCTCTGAATGTGGCCACCAATTATGTGGCGTCATGCCGTCTCTAACCTCTGACAAGAACCTCTTTAGGGCAGGAACACTGTTTTCGCCTTTTAATCCCCACCAAAGTCGATCCTCGTCCACATGTTTTTGATGAGTACCTCTGTCGTATTTCCAGGCCTTGACTTTGTTCTTGACGATTGCGCGCGTGAATGGGTTCACAATGTCGTAAACCAAATTACGGCGTTTCTCCATGGTAGCTTGATTCAAATAGTCTACGGACTTCCACGGCCCTCTTGGGTCGTCATCAGGGTTCGAGTATCGAGATACCGCCTCGCTAGATCGCGGGAGCAGGTTATTCTGAAACGCCTCTGATTTTCGGTAAATCAAAATAATATCGCAAATTGACGCGATACCTTTGTAGTTGTTACTGACACTATACTTTTTCTGCCATGTAACTTGTCTGACGAAATTAATTCGCCCAAAGATTTCGTCGCAAAGCACCTTTAGATAATGGCCTTCAATCTCATCAATATTAATCCAAATCGAACCGTCATCAGAAAGCAGATTTCGTAATATTTCCAATCGGTCTTTAATTAACGAGAGCCAAATTGAGTGTTCCAAACCATCTTCATAATGCTCGAAAGCGTTACCCGTATTGTAAGGGGGATCGATATAGATACACTTCACCTTAGCAGTGTACTCTGCTTCTAAGGCCTTTAGCGCCAGCAAGTTGTCGCCGTGAATGAGAATATTATCGAAGATGTCGTCTTCAGACTGTCGCTCTTTAGCGTGGCAAGACAGCTCAGGGTCTTCGATAAGGATGCGTGGTTCCAATTTCGGACGCTCATCCTTTCCAATCCAGGTCAGCTCCAACTTCTGCTTTTTTCTGCTCACGCCACGACCTCCCAACGGATTGAGAATAATGGTTCCAGAACAGGTGCCGTATCCATACTTTGCGCGATGTCATCCAGCATCTGATTGACTTCATCACGAATATTTTTACGCCGCTCAAAGGTCTTGAGCTTCATTTCATCGCGTTTGCCTTCCAGCCGCTGAATGCGCCTTTTTTCGTTCAACTTGTCAGCCATTGCCATCGCTATGTTGGTCCGCAGCGCTTTTCTGGCTGCTTTGATCTCCTCATCCATTTCCTTGATCTCAACCTCCGCCGCTTTTTCAAGATCATCGGCATAGGCATCGAGCTTATCCGTTTCCGCATCCAGCCATTCGGCATTTTGCTGCTGGGCCTCCTCGATAATTGCCTGCTGTTGCGCTGCTTCGACACCCAACAACGTGCTGTCTGGAATAGATGTTGTCGGAGAACCATTGTCGGTCGCTGGGACCAAGAAAAGGCGGTCCACGGTTTCAGGGTGAACTTCTTCCCCCTGATCTGTGATACACGCTGCAACGATATGCTCACGGACAGATTGAGGGGTTTTGATAGTGAGTTTTGACAGCTTCAACCAACCAGCTTTGCCGCCCAAATTTCTCACGTCGGCTATTACATTCGGATAGGCTGAATGGTCAAATCGCAAGCACTCAAGGCCAATCTCCCGTTCCTTAGCCTGATTGACCAAAGTTTCTGCCAAATTCCCATCAGCCAGCCGAAAGAATTGCCAGCCTTCCTCATCGGCAAGCGGCCATTCCGTTGTGTAGGTATTTCCTTGATAGTCAAAGCGTGGGCTCTGATCGCCGTGGAAATTCGCATCAGGCAACTCGGCGCGGGCAACGGTGATCAGTCGCCGGGTGAACTCATCCAACGACCCATCGATGATGCCCTTGCGGGCTTTCAGGCGACTGACAACATCCTGATCCATATGCTCCATCAGCTTTTTGCGAGCATCCAGCATATCGGCGTCGATCTTTTCCTCCATCTCTTCCTGAAGCATGTCGAAGGAAAGCTGCACTTCCTCGTCGCTGCGGGCCTCTTGCACGATCTCCAGTACCTTGCGCTCGAAATCAATGCCGCGCTCAATTGCGCCTAATACCTCATCACTTACGCCGAAGACCCCTTCAAACAGTTTGAATTTCTTCGCCAGCAATTCATAGACACGCGCTTCGGCTTTGTTCTTACGATTGAGAAGATTGACCACCGTTACGTCGAGCTTTTGGCCATATCGATGACAACGACCGATCCGCTGCTCTATCCTTTGCGGATTCCATGGCAAATCGAAGTTCACGACAAGGGAACAGAATTGCAGGTTGATGCCCTCGGCACCTGACTCCGTTGAGACCAATATGCTTTTGTCTTGGGAATTATCCCTACTACTTGACATCTTTACCCTGACTCCCTATATTCAAAGTGTCGCAAGGGAGAATGGAAATGGCGAAAAAGGGACCGGGCGAAGCGCACCGCGAAGGGCTCACCATTGTCCAGTTGATGGACATGTTCCCGACCGAAGAAGCCGCAACGGCATGGCTCGAGTCGGCGATCTGGTCTGACGGTGAGCGGCATTGCGGCAAGTGCGGATCGACCCGAACCAGCGAGGTTCCGAACGCCAAGCCGATGCCTTACTGGTGCACGGATTGCCGCTCCTACTTCTCCGTTCGAACGGGCACGCCTCTCGCGCGCTCCAACGTGCCGTTGCGCAAGTGGGCTATCGCGATCTATCTTTGCTTGACGAGCCTCAAGTCGGTTTCTTCGATGAAGCTGTCCCGAGATATTGGCGTCAAGCAATCGACCGCTTGGTTCATGCTGCACCGTATCCGGGAAGCGTGGGCGGGCGAGTACGGCGGGCCTTTCGACGGGCCGGTCGAAGTTGATGAGACTTACTTTGGCGGCAAGCGCAAGAACATGAGTAAGGCTAAGCGCAAAGAGTTGGCTGGCACCGGACGTGGCGCGGTTGGAAAGACTGCCGTGGTTGGAATGAAAGACCGCGACAGCAACAAAGTGACGGCCCGTGTCGTTGACGACACAGATGCCAAGACATTGCAGGGGTTCGTCACCGATCATGCCGCCCCCGATGCCACGGTCTACACCGACGATCACGGCGGTTATCACGGAATGCCGTTCGAGCACGAGAGCGTCCGGCACAGCGTCGGCGAATACGTTGACGGGATGGCGCACACCAACGGCATCGAGTCGTTCTGGTCGATGCTGAAACGCGCTCACAAGGGAACGTTCCACAAGATGAGCCCGAAGCATCTTGATCGTTACGTCCAGGAGTTCGCTGGTAAGCACAACATCCGCGAGTCAGGGACGCTTGCGCAGATGCGGGATACTGTTGCGCGGCTTGTCGGCCGCAACCTTCTCTACCGCGACCTCATCGCTGGCAACGGGCTTTCGAACGCGGGCCGGTCGTAACGGTTCGACACGGCGGAACAGCGCGCGCGCCAGCGTCTCGGGCGTCGCGCCAACCAAATCCACCTTCGGATCAAGCTTCGGCATGTATTTCATGTTGCAGCCCTCCATTCGGCCATTGTGCGCCCGCCCTTGCTGCGATTACAGCCAGAGCAGAGCAGTTGCAGGTTGTCGCCGGTCCAGACCGTCCCGCTGGCGAAGTTAGCGGGCATCGGCTTGAGCGAGACGCTTGGCAAGAAATTCAATCCATTCTGTATGGTTCGTCACGGTCAGCCCCTTTTCGATCTTGGGATGGGACTCGCCTTGTTTGTCGAGAACGTGGCAGGCCCGCTCTAGGTGAAACAAGAGAGCGTTCGACTGCCCTTTTTCCCGAGCCGTAACTTTGGCAGGGAATTCCTGACCGCTGTATCGGATCAGCTCATCCAAGCACCGTTGAAGATCCGGGACGTTTTGCAGCCGCTTGTTGACCAGCCGCGAGCCCCACCGTCGTCTCCATACAGATCGCATCCGAAGGATCGGCCTGCTCCAAGGTGGCGGCCTGACGCTCACGGTCGCTGTCGATGTCATGAGATGGAACGAAGCAGGTCTCGCATCAGCCGCGAAGCGCTCCTTCCCACCAAAAAGCTTTAACCCCTTTATGGCCGAACCAATATTTCGTCTGTGAGCTATGGCAGCCGGCACAAAGGCTGCTACCGCCACGATTGCCCACCGCCAATCCCCCAGCGGAAGCCACGGTTCCATCATGAGCGCCACGGCGGCCGTCGCGACGGCCACGCCGAAACCAAAAGTAATGGTTTTGAGCCACTGTCCCATGCCCCGACGCTAGCCGACCGGGCCGGGAGCGTCAAGTAGTAGGGATAATTCCCTTTGTCTTCACCCTTGAACGCTTCGACAATTGCAGCCTTCATGTCCGCACTCTTAGAACCTGAGACCGCATCAGTACCTTGATGACGCTCTAACCAATCTGCATATATGGCCTTGCTTCCGGCGTCATTGTTTGAGCCATTCATTAGTACGATCCGACCGTCAAAGCCGTTCGCAGCGAGCACCTCGCTCAAATATTTTTGGGTGCGAACCGATTCCGTAAATATGACTGCTTTTTCTTGGCCATCGCGCTTAACGATCTCAGCTAAAATTTCGGGGAGCTTTTCCACCAATTTCTCGCCCTTGGCATTTGAGCCAATAGAAAGCGCAAGATCCCGGTAAATTTTCAGTTCGGCAATCTCCGCTTCCCACAATTCGGGATCAATTGCCGGGCCTGTCGTCCCTGTTCCCTCTTCTTCCCCCCATTCTTCGGCCAGTTCATCGACGGTATCGATGTCATCAAGCACGCTCTCATCAATTCGCTTCTTCTCTTCAAGGCGCGTGATGATGCCTTGCAGAAATTGCGAAATCGCAAAGGTGGAGGAGCCAAGAATTTTTCGGGCAACCAGCAACACAAGGTGATTAGTCCGGTCGCCGAACGCGATGGTATCCTTTCGCTGTAGAAAGGCAGAGACCTGTTCATAAAGAAGCACTTCTTCGTTGCCAGATTCGAAGTCGAAGGTGCGAACAATACGCTTGGTGAAATTAATGTGCCCGGCCTCGACCACCTGTCGTCGTAATGTCCGCAGGCAAACCTGAGCAAGCCTGCTCTTGAGAACAGAAAGAGTTGCCGGGCTGGCCCTCGCGTCGGTGTACATGGTACGGAACGAGTATTGATCGCCAAAATGATGATCGTCGATCATGGAGACGAGCCCGAAAAGTTCCATCAAAGAATTCTGCAAGGGCGTCGCGGTAAGAAGCATCTTGAATGGGCGTTGCAGAGCTTCCTTCAATTTTTTCGCACGTTTCGACCCGCTTTTCTTATAAACATTGCGGAGGCGATGCGCTTCATCGTAGATCACCAAATCCCAGTCTATGACGGCAACGTCATCGGCTTTTCCTGCTGCAAATTCGTAGGAAACGATAACCACTGCATTTTCTGCCTCGAAGGGGCGACGAACGTCTGATCTCAAGCGTTCTCGGTAGGTTTTGGCATCTAGAATGACGCTATCGAACGAAAATTTTTCACGCAGCTCCTGAGCCCATTGCTTACGGAGCGAAGCTGGAACGATAAGCAGAACCTTGCGTTTCCGCTCGGCCCATTTCTGAGCAATGACCAGACATGCCTCAATGGTTTTTCCAAGACCAACTTCGTCGCCAAGTATCACACCTTTCGATAGCGGGGATTGCAGAGCAAACAGCGCCGCATCCACCTGATGCGGGTTCATATCAACACGTGCGGTCGAGAGCGACTTTGCAAATGCCTCGTCGCCACTCCCTTCCAAGGTTATGCGGTGCGCCAAATACTGGCTATGGAACGGCGGGTAAGAACTCATAGAGTTGGTCTACCCTTTCCCTTTTCTGTGCCGAGATCGCTCATCAATCCACCGTTCTATTTCACTTCGCCTGAACCGCCATGATCCACCAACCTTAAAACCCGGTATCTTCCCTTCGGCGGTTAAACGGTATGCGGTCTTCTCCGTCAGCTTCAGATACGCAGCAACTTCTTTGATGGTCATGATATCGGTATTCATGGCATGCCCACGGAAACGACTCCCTATGAGAAAATACGGGAAAATTCGGCAAATCGCAACGAGGTATAGTAAGCGCTCCATTCTTTCTCGCCTCGATGGAGGATAAGCTGCGCGGCTGTACCAGAGCCCGGTCCACTTCGAGATGGCGGGCCGAGAGTGAGCAATCAGCTCTCCACTAAACCGAAGCAAGACCAGTCCGACCTGTGCTGCTCATTTAGCGGAGATCAACCTGAGCCGGGACGGATCGGCGTTGGGCAGGACCTCGACCCGCTTGACCACGAGGCCGGTGCCGTCCCACAGAACCGCCGCCGTTGCATGGGAGACGAAGCCATGAAGAGTCGGGCCACAGTTGATAAGCCTCGGGGTTCGTGCGAGCCGGTTCGTCACCTACTTCGCGCCTCACGGCCTGCTGAATCTCCGGCAACACCGAAATCGTGCTCAAGTGGGGACTTCGGGCTGCGCCCAACAAGTTCGAATACGTGCAAAATCGAAAATCCTGCCCGTTGAATCTCAAGCATCATGCAGCGTGCCCGGCATACCGTGTTGCGGCATTTTAGGGATTGATTCCACCTATGGCGGGTTTGACGGAGCCGCCGCGGCGGTTGCGTTCATCAACGCATCTATCCGGTCAGCGATGCCCTGCGCGGGTTCGCGCAGTTGCCCGATGGTCCAGTCGGCCGCGTACCCCTCGGTGATGTCGTTGGGCCGGACGTGGTTGACCAGCCGCTTGGTCAAAGTGCGCGGCAGCAGCAGGTCGCGCTCTGCCACCGTGATGAAACAATTCCGCAAAGCGTGGTACCAGAACTTCGTGCCGCCCGTCTCGCCGATCAGCCGGTAGAAATGAGCCAGGTCGACGACATGGCCCGAGGCGCTGGCGGAGGACGGGAACACCCAGTCCCGAAGCCCACCCGGGAGGGTCGCGATCACTGCCCGGCGGCGTTCGAGGATGGCGGCCAGTTGCCGGGTAATGGGCAGTTCCAGGGGCGCGCCGGTCTTGGTCTCGTCAACGCGGAAGACAAGCTCCGCCATGTCCACCCGCTCCCACCGGAGCGGCAACACCTCGTTCAGGCGCATGCCGGTATACAGCCCGAACCGGAACGCGTCCCGGGCAACCGGCGCGATGGCCCCCGCCTCGATGCCTTTCTTCCAGCGCGGCAGCACCTCCGCCGGAGCGGAGATCTTGCGCCGCTTCGGGGGATGATACTTGCCGCCGCCGGCGCGCCACAGCTCGACCGGGTTGCGCAGGCCCTCGAGATCGACGCAGGGCCGGCGATAGATCGAACCCAGGAGCGATATCGACATGTTGGCCGGCGCCCAACCGTTATTCCGGGTGAGGCTGTTGAAACGGTCCTCTACATCCCGGCGGCCGATGGCGTCGAGCGGACGCATGCGCCAGTCGGCGAGATAGCCGAATATGTTGCGATAGTGTTTATTGGTGCGCGCGGTCCGTTTGGGATTGACCGCCATGTAGTCATCGAAGGCTTGCTCGAGCAGGGGCATGCCGCCCGCCTCGGCGCGCCCGCCCACCGGACGGTCGCCGGCTTTGCGCAACACCCGCCGCGCCATATGCCGGGCTTGCTCGGCCGTTATCCCGCCGTGGCGGCCAAGAACGACGCGCTTGTTGGGCGCCTTTCGTCCACCGTCGCCAGCGCGGTAGTTGACGATGTAGGATTTGAGGCCGGTGGGCTGCACCCGGATACCGAACCCGGTCAAGGTGTCATCCCAGGCGACCCAGGACTTGGCGGCGGGCTTCAGCGCCTCGACAGTGCGTTTGGTCAAGGACAGCTTGTTCAACGCGATACGTTTTCCGGAGGGTTTCGTCATTCCGGACTGATCCAGTGCGGCACGCGGGGCCTGCCGATGGAGCTTGCCGTGGCCGTTTTGGCCGGGCAATCGTTCATCAGCGCCTCGATCCGATCCGCGATGCGCTGAGCCGGTTCCCGCAGTTGCCCGATGGTCCAGTCGGCAGCGTAGCCCTCGGTGACGTCGTTGGGCCGGGCGTGGTTGACAAGCCGTTTGGTCAAGGACAGCGGCAGCAGCAGGTCGCGCTCGGCGACGGTAATGAAACAATTCCGCAGTGCGTGGTACCAGAACTTCGTGCCGCCCGCCGTTCCGATTCGCGCATAGAATTGACTGAGGTCAGAGATGTGGCCTGCTCTGGCTGAGGACGGGAACACCCAGCCGCGAAGATCGCCCGGTAGCGTTTCGCTCTCCCGGTTGCGGCGTTCGAGGATGGCCGCCAGTTGCCGGGTGATGGGCAGTTCCAGGGGCTCACCGGTCTTGGTCTCCTCGACCCGGAAGACAAGCCCCGCCATGTCCACTCGTTCCCACTGCAGGGACAGCACCTCGTTGAGGCGCATTCCCGTATAGAGCCCAAACCAGAATGCATCCCGGACCTTCGGCGTCGCCACCACCGCTTCGATGCCCGCCCGCCAGCGCGGCAGCACCTCAGCGGGTGCGGAGATCTTGCGCCGCTTCGGGCGATGATACTTGCCGCCTCCGGCGCGCCACAGGTCGACCGGGTTGCGCAGGCCCTCGAAATCGACGCAGGGCCGGCGGTATATCGAACCCAGGAGCGATATTCCCCGGTTGGCGCAGGCCCAGCCGTGATCTTCCGTGAGGCGGCTGAAACGATCCTCCACGTCCCGCCGGGTGATGCTGTCAAGGGGACGCAGTTGCCAGCCGCCGAGATAGCGGGCGAACTGTTCAAGGTACAGTTTTTCGGTGCCCGCCGCCCGGTTGGGATTACCCGCCATGTAATCGGTGAAGGCCTGCTTGAGAAGAGGCATGCCGCGCACCTCGGCACGCTCGCCTGCCGGGTCGGCGCCACCAGCGACCTTGCCCAGTGCCTGATGGGCGAGACGCCTCGCCTGCTCGGGAGACATCCTGCCAAAGCGGCCAAGAACGACACGCTTGTTGGATGCCTTTCTGCCACCGTTGCCGGTGCGGTAGTTGACGAAGAAGGATTTGATGCCGGAGGGATGCACCTGGATGCCGAAGCCGGTCAATTTGTCATCCCAGGCGATCCAGGGTTTATCCGCGGGCTCCATCGCCTCGACAGCGCGTTTGGTCAAGGTCAGCTTGTTCAGCGCGACACGTTTACCGGTATGTTTTGGCATCCTCCGATTATGGCTAGCGCGGGTATATTGTCAACACTCAAACCAACACAAGAAAGTAAACTACAGGCGCTTCCTGACATCCCATGACGGTTAAAGAGGCTATATGCTATTCCATAACACATTGAAAAGTACCTATAATGTCATGTTCTGATAACCCCTGACATCTCCTGTCAACGTTTGCAGGTGAAACGAATAACATGATCGACAAGGCACGCAAGATCGGAATCCCCGTCCTTCTCGCCGCCGCATAACGGCACCCTTCAGGGTCGGCCCCCGCCATCACACAGCGGAGGTCGGCCCCTTTTTTATGCCGGGTGCATAAAGTCACGGCCCATGGCGGGGCGCTTCGCGCCACCGCCAATTGTGCGAGCTTACGCTCGCTGTCGGCTCCTCGTTCTTCGAACGATGCATCGCCGCCTCACGGCACGGCGCTTCGCGCCATCGCCGTACGCGGGCGCTGACGCGCCACGCCATCGCCCGGCCATCCCCCACTGAAACTTCATTGTTCGCACCCCTCAAACCACGATGACGGACCCGCCGTTCTCCGAACGTCGTATCGCCGCTTCGCGGATCCATATGCGCCTTCATTCCAGTTAGAACGGATCGCTGCCTTCTTCCGACACCATGGCCCTGGCGGCCTCGGCAACCTTCCTTCCCGGCAACACGCCCTTGTCCAGAAACGTCCGCAGACTGCGCTCCGTGATATCGATGCCGCCCGATTTCAACACTTCATGCATCTGAGCCACCGTAACCCCCTTGGCCTGTTGCTCGACCAATCGCTTCCGCAAACGGTCCAGCACATCCGTCAGGCTCAGCTTGGGCGGCACAAGTTTCGCCAATTCGCCATCCATGGCATCGAAGTCGATATCCGCTTCGTTGAAGCGTTTCGCCGGCATCGTCCATCTCCCCGCTGTTTCCAGAATTCGCAATCAGGCCCGGATTCTGCCATTGGCCCGACAGCCGGTCAATTCCACCCTTCGACCGGTCAATTACAAATGTGCCGCCCCGTTCCAAGGCAGGGCCAAATTCCCCTTGATCTCCGATTATGCAGTCTATATCCTCTCGCGAAACGTAACGAGTAATAATAACCTTCTCACACCTCTGCACAGAATGTGCACAGTAAAATCCAAGCAAAACTAACCATTAAACACCGCTTTTTCTCTAGTTCTTCTCGGGGCATGGACCGAAAACCTGCCCCGGGTGCAACTCGAAACCGGAGAAAAAGCCATGCGCAATCTTCCCCTAAACCAGCATCGTGTCGACCATCTAAAGCCACGGAACTCTACCTACGATATCCGCGATATCGACCTTAAAGGCTTCGGGGTCAGGATCCTGCCTTCGGGCAAGAAAAGCTACTTCCTGCAAACGCAATACGAAGGCCGGCGCCGCTGGACGAAGATCGGCGATGCCGACGCAATGCCCGAAGCCGAGGCCCGGTCGCAAGCGCGATCAATGTTGGCGGGTGTCGGGAAAGGGCGGGAGAGTGTCTCCGCACAGCCGGCAGAGATCGCTTTCGAGGCGGTCGCCGAGGAGGTGTTCGCGTATTACCGGAGGCACTGGAAGCCGCGCACGCTCGCCGTCAACCTGAACTACTACGAGAACAATATCCAGCCATGGTTCAAGGGGCGGCCGGTCGCCGGCATTACGCGGCGGGATGTGCTGGAATGGTTCGAGTCCCTTCACGCGAAACCGGCCTCGGCTAACCGTTCGCTGCCGGTGCTATCGGTCATTCTGCGGCAGGCCGAGGTATACGGATACCGACCGGAGGACAGTAACCCTTGCAAAGGTATCAAGCGTTACCGCCGCCGCGCGCGGGAACGCTTCCTGTCGCCGGAGGAGATCCGCCGCGTCGTCGAGGTTCTGAACCGGTATGACGAAGCGCGTCCGTTCCAGGCGGCCGTTATCCGGCTGCTGTTACTGACGGGGTGCCGCAAGGGCGAACTTCTGACCCTTAAATGGCGGGATTACCGGGAAGGCAAGCTCTTCCTTCGGGATAGCAAGAGCGGGCCACGCACGGTCTGGCTGTCGTCTGCCGCGCGGGAGGTCCTGGACCGGCTGCCGAGGAAAAGCGCATGGGTCTTTCCCTCGCATTGGCGGAACTTGGACCATCTCTCGGGAATCACCGATTTCTGGCAGGACGTGCGGACGGAAGCCGGCCTTCGGGATGTCCGGCCGCACGATCTGCGGCACACCTACGCCAGCATTGCCCTCATGCATGGCGAAACTGTGCTGACCATAGGCCGGTTGCTGGGGCACGACCATCCGGGAACCACGCTCAAATACACCAACTTCGCCGATGCGGCGGCCCGTGAGGCGGTCGATGCCGTCTCGTCGGTCCTGCGGAGGGCATGAGCCATGGCAAGGAGGATCAAGCTGACCGATGCGAGGATCGGCAAGCTCAGAGCCGGGGATGTCGAATACACGGTTTGGGACACCCGTATCTTGGGGTTCGGGGTCCGGATCAGGCCGACGGGGCACAAGAGCTACGTGTATCATCGTTATGCCGAAGGCCAATCCCGGAGGTTCACGCTTGGGCAGGTAGCGCTCGGGAGCGTCGACGAGGCCCGGCGCGACTGCATGGAGGTCTGGGGAATAATGCAGTCGGGTGGGCGGGCGGAAGGCGCCGACGACGCGCAGGCTCCACTGTTCCGGGACTTTGTCGCGGGGTCGTGGAGAGCGGCGTGTTATGAGCCCTGTAAACCATCGACAAAGACGTCAAAAGACTGGGCCTTGAACAATCAGCTGCTGCCCGTTTTCGGCGCCATGCCGCTCGACGGGATCGACAGGACAGGTGTTATCCGATGGTTCGAGGGGTACAGTGCAACAGCACCCGGCGGCGCGAACTCGGCGTTGCTCGTGTTCCGGCAGATCATGAACCATGCAATTTCCCGGGGACACATCGAGACCAACCCGACCCGGGGCGTAAAGAAGAATCCGCGCCCCAAGCTCACCCGCTTCCTGTCGCGCGAGGAAATCGGCCGTCTCCATGAAGTGTTGGACGGATACGAACCCAGACGGCCTTCATGCAAGGCACAGGCGGACATCATTCGCCTGCTGTTGCTGACCGGTTGCCGCTCGGGCGAGATGTTGAAGCTGCGGTGGCGGGAAGTTGAGGACGACACCCTTGAGCTCGAGGACAGCAAGACCGGCCCGAGACAAGTGTTGCTGAGCCCGGAGGCGCGCGCCATTATCGAGCAGCAGCCAAGGTCGGGAAGCCCCTGGGTGTTTCCCTCACCGGTGAATCCGGCGCGGGCGCGCGTCGATCTCAGCCTGTGGAAGAGGGTGCGGAAGCTGGCCGGTATCGAGGATGTGCGCCTTCACGATCTCAGACATACATTTGCCAGTCAGGCGGCGATGCAAGGTATTCCGCTGCCGGTGGTGGCGCGTCTGCTCGGCCACGCCCAGGTGCAAATGACGCTGCGCTACGCGCACGTCAGCGACCGGGACGTCGAGGCCGCTGCCGAGCGCATCGGCGGGGTGATGGCTGGTATCATGGACCGATCGCCAGTTCGGCCGGAGCCCACGCCATGAAATTTTCCGTCTGCAATCGACGGCATGGTGTGCGTCTCTGAACCTGGAAGGGATTGGCCGGCCTGTTTGCATACGGCTGCACGGGTGTCAATGGCGGAGCAAAAAGGGACCACCTCGGCGGTGTAAGAAGGGACCACTTGGCGGCTGCGGGCTTGTCCCCTAGTCCATGGGAGGGCCCCGCGTGCGACGCGGCGTGCCCTCAACAGGCCGACGCGGCGGCGCGCGCGGGAGGGACCTGTGGGCCCACGGGGTCAAGCGTGGGTTGGGTGGTCGGTTCAGTTCGCCGTCGGGGTTTGACGCCTGCGGCTCTGGTTGAGCCTGTAGCTGTCACCGTTCATCTCGAGGATGTTGACGTGGTGGGTGAGGCGGTCGAGGAGCGCGCCGGTGAGGCGCTCGGAGCCGAACACCTCGGTCCATTCGTCGAAGGGCAGATTGGTGGTGACCAGGGTCGAGCCCCGCTCGTAGCGTTGGCTGAACACCTCGAACAACAGCTCGGCGCCGGTCTTCGACAGCGGCACGAAGCCGAGTTCGTCGACGATCAGAAGCTTGTAGGTGGCGAGCTTCTTCTGGAACCTCAGCAGCTGCTTGTCATCGCGGGCCTCGATGAGTTCGTGGACCAGCGCGGCGGCGGTGATGAAGCCGACCGAGAGGCCCTTCTGGCAGGCCGCCAGGCCGAGACCGAGGGCGATGTGGGTCTTGCCGGTCCCACTGTTGCCGAGCGCGATGAGGTTCTCGCGGCGCTCGATGTACTCGCAGCGGGCCAGCTCCAGGACCAGCGCCTTGTTGAGCGAGGGGATGACCTTGAAGTCGAAGCTGTCGAGGCTCTTGACCACGGGGAAGCGCGCCGCCTTGATGCGCCGCTCGACCATGCGGCGCTCGCGGTCGATCAGCTCGAGCTCGGCGAGTCTCAACAGGTAGCGGACGTGATCGACGCCTTCCGAGGCGCACTGCCGGGCGATCTTGTCGTACTCGCGCAGGAAGGTCGGCAGCTTCAGCGTCTTGAGGTGGTGGGCGAGCAGCACTTGCGGTGTGTCGGTCATGCGCCGAGCCCCGACAGCAGGCTCATGTACGACTTGGCGGACGTCATCGCGACCCGGGCGCGCGGCAGATACGGATAGACGTCGAGGTTGAGCCTGGGCGGCCGCCGCTCGATGCGGCACAGTACCAGGTGCTTCACCGCATCAAAGCCGATTGCGCCGAGCCGCAGGGCGTCGCCGACCGCACCCTCGACCTCCTCGAGCCGGAAGGTCTCCAGTAGACGGAGCACCTGGACGTACTCGCGCTTGCCTGCCTTGCCCATACGAGCTTCGAGGAGCCGCCGCAGAGTGATGAAGGCCTCGGGCAGGTCCCAGCCCGCCAATGGCGCGGCCTGGTCGAGGGCGCCGATCTTCTGCTCGATCAAGGGCAGGTAATGCAGCGGGTCGAAGATCAGGTCCTCGCTGTCGTAGGACCGGCGGTGCCGGGCGATCACCTCGGCCCCGCAGCTGATCACCACCTCATCGACGTAGCCCCGGATGAGCACCTCACGGTGGCCGTAGGCCACGGGCACGGAATAGTCGTTGCTGCGGTAACGCACCAGCGACAGCGAACTCGCCCGTCCAGGGCGCTTATCGCAGGCATCATAGGGAGCAGGCGGCAATGGCAAGAGAACTTGACGATCCCGCTCGAGACGCTCGCCGATGGTCTCCTTGTGGCCCCGCAGCCGCGCCGCCTGGCGCCGGCGGCACTGTTCGGCGAGAGCATCGTTGAGGGCCGCGAAGCTCTCGGCACGCGGGACGGGGACCAGGAAGTTCCGCCGGATGAAGCCGACCAGTCCCTCGACCTTGCCCTTGTCGTTGCCCTTGCCCGGCCGGCCGAACCTGTCCTCGAACAGATAGTGGGACTGAAGCTCCGTGAAGACGCGCGTTCGCTGCCGCTTCCCATCGCCCAGGATGCGGGCAACCGCCAGCTTGGTGTTGTCGTACAGGATGGATCGGGGGACGCCGCCGAAGAAGGCAAACGCCGCGTTGTGGCCATCGCAGAATGCTTCGGTCGTCTCCGCCGGATAGGCCGCAACAAAGCAACCATCACTGTGGGGAAGGTCGAAGGCAAGGAAGTGGATCTTCCGTAACGCGCCGCCGATCACCGCCATCGCTTCGCCGAAGTCCGCCTGGGCGTGACCGGGGGAATGGGAGAGTGGCACGAACACCTCACGCGACCGAAGCCCCTGCTCACGAACGTAGTCCTTCACGATGGTGTAGCCGCCCGTGAAACCGTACTCGTCCCGGAGGCGGTCGAAGATGCGCTTCGCAGTGTGCCGTTGCTTGCGGTGGCTGGTCCGATCGTCTTCCAAGATCCGATCGATGATTCCCGTGAACGGACCCAGCTTTGGCCGCCTCGGCGGCGCGCTTCGGCGATACCCTGGCGGCACCGAGAACGACAGCATCTTACGGACCGTCTTGCGGTCTACACCAAACACCCGCGAGGCCTCGCGGGTGCTCATCCCCTCGACATGACACGCCCGCCGAACCCGTGCGTACAACTCCACCCGATACATCCCCCCCGCCTTCCAGTCAGAGCAACCCTGACAGAAGGCTATACGCGGTCCCATTTTGGTCCGCCGCAGCCGGATCGACCGGCCGCTTCAGTGGGGGATTATTGCTCTGCCGTTCTCACGAATTCGTGTCGTTCCACCTTGCCCGGTCGCATGGGCAGGTCGGGGGACACCCTCTCAAGCGTCTGGATGCCGGTCATTTCGTCAATCGATACCCACATCCCCACAGGCTCAACAACAACAGCAGCAGGATGTGATAAACACGATTTTGGCAGCATGATCAGGAACCGGAATACACCTTAACTGCGCTGCCAAGCTGTCCAACAATGTGGGACCAGATCAGGTCAGCACTCTCTACATCGCCGAAACGCACAAGCCTGCGTCAGGCCAAAACGGTACGGCACGCGCGTTCAGAGTCTATGTCGGATCGCCTTCGCCAAATTCCCAATAGTCGTCAATCGACGGGATTTGCGTTTCCGTATCATCGTGAAATCCGACATCGGCGAAGAGATCATCGAACGAAATAGCCACGTCCAGCGGCGGCAACTCGTTCTTCAATATGGTTTCTACGATGTTTTTCTCGGCACTGTTTTCGTCGTATTTGACCGGCGAGCGATGGTGAACGAACCTGTCGTCGACAGAATTAGGCGCACGAAACCGGACGTATTCGCTTTCATCGTCGATCGATAGGGAAATCAGGAAATGCGCTGCAGACAGAGCGTCCTTGGCCTGTAGCAATACATAGTGACGCGGTCTAACCCTCTTTAATTTCCAGTTGCGGGCCGGCACGGCGCTACCATCAGTCTCCTAATCTGCGACGGTTTCTTGTCTTCGCCGGCGCGGCGGGCGGCGTTCGACCATGCCGCCCGGCCCGAGCCGCATGTTGGCGAGGGTCCGTTCGTCATGGTTCATGCGCCAACTCAACATTTTTTGCGCGTATTCGAGCACCAGTCCGTGATAGTTGGGATCACCGGCGAGATTGTGAAATTCGTGGGGATCATTTTCCAGATCGAAAAAGAGCGGTGGCAGGCCGGTAAAATGGACGTATTTGTAACGCCTGTCCCGGATCAGATTAGCGGTGCATTGATCGGGAGTCAGTCCCAATTCTCGGCCATCGTCAGGTCCTGGAAAATGGCGAAAATCAAACTCCGCATGCGCCTCCGTGCGCCAATTCTGGACGTCCTGACCCTGACAGAAGGGGAGCAGCGGCTCGCCGTCGCAGGCGACGGGGACCTCGAGGCCAAGCCACTCCAGGATCGTCGGCATGAGATCGATATTTTCACTGAAGGCGTCGATCGTCTTGCCACGGCCCGGGTCGCTCGTTGCTCTCGGATCACGGATGATCAGGGGAATGAAGTAGGTCTGCTCGTAGTAGCTGAATTTCGCCATCATCCAATGGTCGCCCAACTGTTCGCCGTGGTCCGAGGTGAAGACGATAAGGGTTCGCTCCCAAGCCCCGCTCTCTTTTAGGTGCGCGATCAATCTGCCGATCTGCGCGTCGACCTCTGTCATCATGGCGTAATAGGTCGCCTTGATCTGGCGGATTTCGCGTTCGTCAAGGTCAAGATATTCCTTGAGGGAGGCGCCATGGGTATAGGGCGAGTCCAGTTGGTTCGAGAGGTAAAAGCGGGCCCAGGGATGCTGCATGGCCTCTTCCTCGGGCGTCGCATGGCGAACCGGCAGCGGCACCTCGGCGGCATCGTAGAGAGCATTGTAGGGTTCTGGCACGATAAAGGGCGGATGCGGCGACCGATAGGAGATGTGGACGAACCAGGGTGTCGTGTCGCGAGCCGAGATATAGGCCATCGCCTCGTCGGTCAGAAAGGCCGAACCGCTGTCTTCCGCCCGGTACCACGTCGGCGCGAAGGTGCGGCCTCGCGCCGGATCGATGCCCTCCCTGTTGGGCCGAAAAAGCGCTCGAGGATCGTCTTCGACCTCATACCCCCGTTGCCGCAACGCTTCGATCCACGGCAGGAAGTCGGCGTCCATACGGACCACTGGCGCCATTCCCGGCAACAATCCGGTTCGAGTTCTGAGTTCGGGATCGTCCGTTTCCCGGCCCCGCGGGTCCGCGCTGATATCGGTATAGCCGAAAAGGGCGGGATCGTAGCCAGCTTTGCGGGCCTCGCGCGCAATATTGGCGTGGCGGTCATCGAGCGGCGTGCCGTTCATCACCGAGCGATGATTGTGCAGATAGAGGCCTGTGTAGAGGCTCGCGCGCGCCGGCCCACACGATGTCGCCTGCGAGTAGTGACGGCGAAATAAGGTGCCTTCGGCCGCCAACAGGTCCAGATGCGGCGTTTTCACGACCGGATGGCCGAGGGCGGAGAGGCATTCGCCCCGCCACTGATCTGCGGTAATGAAAAGCACGTTTTCCGTCGTCTTCTCGGTCTTCTCGTTCATCTCAAACCCACGGCCTATGGCGCAGTCGGTGCACTATAACGCGTAATACCAACGGCGCAAAATTCTGACTCGCAAGGGATTCCCTTTTTGGGCTGGATGTGATTCAAGGCTGGCGAAGGAGATTCGCCATGTCAGTATGCATTGCTCTTCGGGACGACTACGACAGCATTGAGCTCCGGTGTTTGGCCAAGCACAGTCGCGATCCCCGCCAAGTTCGCCGGCTTTTGGCCTTGGCGGCGGTTTACGACGGCATGAGCCGAGCGGAAGCCGCTAAGGTCGGCGGCATGGATCGCCAGACGCTGAGAGACTGGGCGCACCGCTTCAACGATGAAGGGGCAGACGGCTTGAAGAACCGTCCCGGTGCGGGCCGCCCCCGGCTCTTGACCGACGAGCAGATGGGCGAACTGTCGGTGATCGTCGAAACGGGCCCCGATCCAGAGATTGACGGTGTGGTTCGCTGGCGGCGGGTTGACCTGAAACGGGTGATCGAAGAACGCTTTGGCGTGATCTATAGCGAGCGGGCGATCTCCGACCTTCTCGTCGCGCTGTCCTTCTCCCACATCAGCGCCCGGCCGCAGCACCCCAAGCAGGACCAGCGGGTGATCGAGGCGTTCAAAAAAACTTCCCCCGCACGCTCGCTGCCCACCTAGCCGGTCTGCCCAAGACCAAGCGGGTCGAGATCTGGTTCCAAGACGAGGCCAGGCTGGGACAGAAGAACGGGCGTGTGCGCATTTGGGCGAAGAAGGGAACAAGGCCACGCCTGCCCGCCGATCAGCGCTACACGAACGCCTACCTCTTTGGCGCAATCTGTCCCATGGGAGCCAAGGGTGCCGCTCTCATGCTCCCCTTCGCCAACACAGCCGCCATGCAGATGCATCTCGACGAGATCAGCTGCAACGTCGCCGCCAAGGCCCATGGCGTCGTCCTGATGGACCGCGCCGGGTGGCACAGCACCGACCAGCTCAAGGTCCCCAAGAACCTCACCATCATCCTGCTGCCATCGCGCTCGCCCGAGCTGAACCCGGTCGAGAACATCTGGCAATACCTCCGCCAGAATTGGCTCTCTAACCGCGTGTGGCTCCCATAAATCCTATCTGCCGCAGAAATCCTAGTATTCCCGGCTTGTGCCGGATAGCGTCTCCGACATGTGCACGACCATTCGAATTGTCCTTGCCATGGTCCGTGAGGCTTTCCTCAGCCGCGCGGCGTTGCATCTTGAGAACCTTGCCCTGCGACAGCAGCTTGCCGCCTTAGATCGGAAAGGAGCCAGGCCATCGCTTCGGATGGCCGATCGCCTTTTCTGGGTCGTCCTGTCTCGGCTGTGGTCGGGTTGGAGGGAGATCCTGGTGATCGTCAAGCCGGAGACGGTTATCGGCTGGCATCGAAAGGGCTTCCGACGTTTCTGGACCCGGAAGTCGCGACGGGGGAAGCCGGGACGACCGCCCGTGTCGAGCGAATTCCGAGGGCTTATCCGCCGGATGTCTCGGGAGAATCCGTTGTGGGGCGCTCCCCGAATCCACGGTGAGCTCAGGATGCTCGGCTTCGAGGTCTCCGAGGCGGCCGTGTCCAAGTACATGCCGCGCCATCCAAAGCCACCTTCGCAGACATGGCGGACGTTCCTCGAGAACCACGTCGGGTGCCTAGCGTCGACCGACTTCTTCGTCGTACCCACCGCGACGTTCAGTCTTCTATTCGTGCTCGTTGTGCTGCGGCACGAGCGTCGGCGGATTGTTCACATCGGCACCACGGCACACCCGACTGCGGCGTGGGTCGCGCAACAGATCCGGGAGGCCTTTCCGTGGGAGACAGCACCACGGTATATGATCCGAGATCGGGATCGTGTGTACGGTATTGCCTTTCGTTCGCGGATAAAGGCGATGGGCATCGAAGAGGTCGTGACGGCGCCGCGATCGCCGTGGCAGTCGCCGTACGTTGAGCGCGTGATCGGGTCCATCAGGCGAGAGTGTCTGGATCACGTGATCGTTCTAAACGAACGGCATCTGCGGGCGATACTCTTGTCGTACATCGACTACTACCAGCGATCCCGCACGCACCTGGCGCTAGGCAAGGATACCCCTGAACGGCGATCGGTTCAGCCGGCTGGCGCCGGGAAGATCGTGGCGTTTCCACAGGTCGGCGGGCTGCATCATCGGTACCAGCGGTTGGCGGCCTGACTGGCACCGGCTATCGTATAATCGGCTTGCGGCGATGATTCTGACGCCGTCGGGGTCGCCGTAACCTCAGCAATCCGTCTTACTATGGCAAGGCCCCCCAAGCCGGTTGCCGATCGATGTGGGCGTCGTTTCCGAAGATGACTATGCCCGCCTCACAGCGAAGATGGTGCCATCACCAGTGCCGGCGGACCGGTCGGCGTTCTTGATGCACCCCGGATGAGATAAATGGGAGGCACACCCAGTGACGGCGCATGGCATGAGATTGATCCTCCCCGTTGGAGGCATCAACACACAGCAGCAACCCGGCGCCCGTCGTTGATGCGCTCAGACCTCAAAGCGCTCGTGTCCGTGCACCACTGTCTTGGAACAAGTTGAAGACAAACGCCTGAACAGTGACACGTCGCCCCTCATTCTCGGCGCTACGCATCTGCACCCCCATTCATTCCCCGGCTTCGGAACAAGCCTCGTCACGCAGGAACAGTGGATGAGCGCGAAGCGTCTCGGGCACTACGTTGAGGATATTCGTGAAGTCCTTGTTCTTCACGTTGAACATGATCAAAGCGGCTTTACTGTCACGCCAAGTCAGGTAGCCGAGAAGCTGGTGAGCTATAGCTGAATCTTGGTGATGGAGAATGAAGGCGGCGTATCCTGGCGTTGATGAAGACGCCAATTTTCCGAAGAAAGGGATACGCCATGAAAGACGATACAGTTGTTGCGTTGCGCCAGCCAGAGTCATTTTCCGACGATCCGCTGACGGAGATATTGCGCGCCGGCGCCCGGCAGTTGCTTGGCCAGGCGATTGAAGCGGAAGTTGCCGCCCATATTGAAGCCCATGCCGATTTGACCGACGCTTCGGGCCGGCGCCGTATTGTCCGTCACGGGCACATGCCGGAACGCGAGGTTCAGACCGGGATCGGAGCTGTGACGGTGAAGCGGCCAAGAGTGCGAGACCGAGATCCACAGGCCACGGGCGGGCGCATCCGTTTCACGTCATCGATCCTGCCGCCTTATCTCAGGCGCGCCAAGTCGGTCGAGGCGCTTCTGCCCTGGCTTTATCTGAAGGGCATCTCCAGCGGCGACTTTTCGGAGGCCCTGGCGGCGCTGCTGGGACCGGACGCGCCGGGCCTGACGGCCAGCACCATTGGCCGGCTGAAAGCGGTCTGGTGGGACGAATACGAAGCCTGGCAAAAGCGCGACCTTTCGGCTCGGCGCTACGTCTATTTTTGGGCCGACGGGGTCTACTTCTCGCCTCGCATGGACCATGACAAACAGTGTGTTCTGGTGATCATCGGCGCCGACGCCATGGGCAACAAGGACATCGTCGGCATGGTCGACGGTTATCGAGAGAGCGCGCAAAGCTGGAAGGAACTGCTGCTTGATCTCAAGCGCCGGGGCTTGGAGACCGGCCCCGAGTTGGCCGTCGGCGACGGCGCCTTGGGCTTCTGGAAGGCGCTACGCGAGGTTTACGGAGAGACCAGGGTGCAGCGTTGCTGGGTCCACAAGACCGCCAACGTGCTCAACCAGATGCCCAAATCCCTGCAGGCCAAAGCCAAGGGCCATCTGCACGACATCTGGATGGCCGAGACTAGGGCCGACGCCGAAGCCGCCTTCGACTTCTTCATCGCAGCCTACGGCGCAAAATACCACAAGGCCGCAGAGCGCCTGGTCAAGGACCGTGAACGCCTGCTGAGCTTCTACGACTTCCCGGCCGAGCACTGGAAGCACATCCGCACCACCAACCCCATCGAAAGCACCTTCGCCACGGTGCGCCTGAGGACCGTCAAGACCAAGGGGTGCCTGAGCCGCAAGACGGCGCTCGCCATGGCCTTCAAACTGATCTTGAGTGCCAGGCGGAAATGGCGGAAGCTGGACGGATCAAATCAACTCGCCGAACTCGTCGAAGGAGTGCCGTTCAAGGACGGAATCAAGATAACCAAACACGCCGCCTGATAGCTCCGTCACCAACTTTCGGACATAGCTCGAAGCTGGTCCATCGCTGCAGTGAGACCCGCTGCACCTGTCCACAGCTTGCACTCCCCCACGAAGGCAGCGCGATTGTCCTGCTCGATGCAGATGTCTGTCTTGCCTTTACCTCGAAACGCCTCGCCCACGGCATCACCATGAAAGTGCCCGTTCAACTGCGCCAGTATGATGTTGCGCAAGTCTTCTTCACCGTGCACGGCATAGGTGCTGGGCGTCCGCTCGAACGTGCGTCCTTGGTGTCGAATGAACTGAAGGTTATGCCCGTAGGTCTCGTCTGTGATCCCCGGCTCTGGCGCAAGACCCGACTTAGGTACCTGGGGCAAAGCCGGAGGACGTCGGATTTCCACCTTCACTGGCTCAATGGAAGGTACGCCAGGTTGTGTGGCCAACGGTATGTCGAGCAAAGCCGCGATGTTATTATGACGTCCAATTCGGTCGCGACGATGATTGACCGACTGCTGCACTAAGTTGGGTAGACTCTCGTTATAGACAACTACCTGCTTGTGCGAGTGATCCACGTACTCACGGATCAGATTCAACTCCCGCTCGTAAATCGACTTGAACTTGGCGGAGTCGGCGTCGTGCGGCTGTGAAATAGAGAGGCGCAACTGACCCCGTCGGACTTCTGCTCGCGGGAATACTGAGGACCACGGGTTGGTCCGATACCGAAATATCCACTCCTCCCCCTTGAAGGGAATGTCGATATCCACGCGGGTTCCCGGAATATAAAATGGGCTACTGCGATCAGGTATAAACATCCGCATAGAATCGCCGGAAACATCCACCTGCGTCTCGTTCTGACTCATGATCGTCGCGTCTTCGCAAAGAACAAGTGGCTCTGCCGTCAATCCAGCGACCACATGGTCGACCAATTCCTGATCGTTTGAGATCAGGAATTGATCTTTCGGTATCCGGTTAACAGCTTCAGGAACAGTTTCCTGCCGTCCTCGAAGCTGCGCGTCCAAGTCTTCTTCAAAGAATAGCAAATTTCGGTCTCTCATGATTGCTATATACCATATCCGGTATTTCGCCTGCCAATAGATTCGCGCGCACCTAAGAGTGATTTCCCCCTACCTAGTGTCCTGATTCCAAAGTTCGTACCGTTATGATGTTGCGGCTGCAGCGGTTTCGAGGGTCCTGAGGCAGAAGCGCTTGATGGACGCCAGGATCTCATCGGCTGTCTTGTGCCAGCGGAAGGTGTCAATGGCGGAGCAAAAAGGGACCACCGTGGCGGTGTAAGAAGGGACCACTTGGCGGCTGCGGGCTTGTCCCCTAGTCCATGGGAGGGCCCCGGGTGCGACGCGGCGTGCCCTCAACAGGCCGACGCGGCGGCGCGCGCGGGAGGGACCTGTGGGCCCACGGGGTCAAGCGTGGGTTGGGTGGTCGGTTCAGTTCGCCGTCGGGGTTTGACGCCTGCGGCTCTGGTTGAGCCTGTAGCTGTCACCGTTCATCTCGAGGATGTTGACGTGGTGGGTGAGGCGGTCGAGGAGCGCGCCGGTGAGGCGCTCGGAGCCGAACACCTCGGTCCATTCGTCGAAGGGCAGATTGGTGGTGACCAGGGTCGAGCCCCGCTCGTAGCGTTGGCTGAACACCTCGAACAACAGCTCGGCGCCGGTCTTCGACAGCGGCACGAAGCCGAGTTCGTCGACGATCAGAAGCTTGTAGGTGGCGAGCTTCTTCTGGAACCTCAGCAGCTGCTTGTCATCGCGGGCCTCGATGAGCTCGTGGACCAGTGCGGCGGCGGTGATGAAGCCGACCGAGAGGCCCTTCTGGCAGGCCGCCAAGCCGAGACCGAGGGCGATGTGGGTCTTGCCGGTGCCGCTGTTGCCGAGCGCGATGAGGTTCTCGCGGCGCTCGATGTACTCGCAGCGGGCCAGCTCCAGGACCAGCGCCTTGTTGAGCGAGGGGATGACCTTGAAGTCGAAGCTGTCGAGGCTCTTGACCACGGGGAAGCGCGCCGCCTTGATGCGCCGCTCGACCATGCGGCGCTCGCGGTCGATCAGCTCGAGCTCGGCGAGTCTCAACAGGTAGCGGACGTGATCGACGCCTTCCGAGGCGCACTGCCGGGCGATCTTGTCGTACTCGCGCAGGAAGGTCGGCAGCTTCAGCGTCTTGAGGTGGTGGGCGAGCAGCACTTGCGGTGTGTCGGTCATGCGCCGAGCCCCGACAGCAGGCTCATGTACGACTTGGCGGACGTCATCGCGACCCGGGCGCGCGGCAGATACGGATAGACGTCGAGGTTGAGCCTGGGCGGCCGCCGCTCGATGCGGCACAGTACCAGGTGCTTCACCGCATCAAAGCCGATTGCGCCGAGCCGCAGGGCGTCGCCGACCGCACCCTCGACCTCCTCGAGCCGGAAGGTCTCCAGTAGACGGAGCACCTGGACGTACTCGCGCTTGCCTGCCTTGCCCATACGAGCTTCGAGGAGCCGCCGCAGAGTGATGAAGGCCTCGGGCAGGTCCCAGCCCGCCAATGGCGCGGCCTGGTCGAGGGCGCCGATCTTCTGCTCGATCAAGGGCAGGTAATGCAGCGGGTCGAAGATCAGGTCCTCGCTGTCGTAGGACCGGCGGTGCCGGGCGATCACCTCGGCCCCGCAGCTGATCACCACCTCATCGACGTAGCCCCGGATGAGCACCTCACGGTGGCCGTAGGCCACGGGCACGGAATAGTCGTTGCTGCGGTAACGCACCAGCGACAGCGAACTCGCCCGTCCAGGGCGCTTATCGCAGGCATCATAGGGAGCAGGCGGCAATGGCAAGAGAACTTGACGATCCCGCTCGAGACGCTCGCCGATGGTCTCCTTGTGGCCCCGCAGCCGCGCCGCCTGGCGCCGGCGGCACTGTTCGGCGAGAGCATCGTTGAGGGCCGCGAAGCTCTCGGCACGCGGGACGGGGACCAGGAAGTTCCGCCGGATGAAGCCGACCAGTCCCTCGACCTTGCCCTTGTCGTTGCCCTTGCCCGGCCGGCCGAACCTGTCCTCGAACAGATAGTGGGACTGAAGCTCCGTGAAGACGTGCGTTCGCTGCCGCTTCCCATCGCCCAGGATCCGGGCAACCGCCAGCTTGGTGTTGTCGTACAGGATGGATCGGGGGACGCCGCCGAAGAAGGCAAACGCCGCGTTGTGGCCATCGCAGAATGCTTCGGTCGTCTCCGCCGGATAGGCCGCAACAAAGCAACCATCACTGTGGGGAAGGTCGAAGGCAAGGAAGTGGATCTTCCGTAACGCGCCGCCGATCACCGCCATCGCTTCGCCGAAGTCCGCCTGGGCGTGGCCGGGGGAATGGACGAGCGGCACGAACATCTCGCGCGACCGAAGCCCCTGCTCACGAACGTAGTCCTTCACGATGGTGTAGCCGCCGGTGAACCCGTACTCGTCCCGGAGACGGTCGAAGATCCGCTTCGCCGTGTGCCGTTGCTTGTGGTGGCTGGTCCGATCGTCTTCCAGAATCCGATCGATGATCCCCGTGAACGGACCCAGCTTCGGCCGCCGTGGCGGCTTGCCGCGGCGATACCCCGGCGGCACCGAGAACGACAGCATCTTGCGTACCGTCTTGCGGTCCAGCCCGAACACCCGCGAGGCCTCGCGGGTGCTCATTCCCTCGACACGACACGCCCGCCGGACCCGCGCGTACATCTCCACCCGATACATCCCCCCGCCTTCCAGTCAGAGCAACCCTGACAGAAGGCTATACGCGGTCCCATTTTGGTCCGCCACAGCCGGATCAACCGGCCGCTTCAGTGGGGGATTATTGCGCCGCCGTTCTCACCGATAACCGTCTCCGGCTTGACGATCACCAGGATATCCCTCCAACCCGACCACAGCCGAGACAGGACGACCCAGAAAAGGCGATCGGCCATCCGAAGCGATGGCCTGGCTCCTTTCCGATCTAAGGCGGCAAGCTGCTGTCGCAGGGCAAGGTTCTCAAGATGCAACGCCGCGCGGCTGAGGAAAGCCTCACGGACCATGGCAAGGACAATTCGAATGGTCGTGCACATGTCGGAGACGCTATCCGGCACAAGCCGGGAATACTAGGATTTCTGCGGCAGATAGGATTTATGGGAGCCACAGGTACGAGGTGTTGCCCTCGGGATCCCAATCGAGGCCGTTGGCGCCCTCGGCCAGCCGATCCGCCTCATTGTGCACAAGGTCGAGAATCTCGCGCCGCGCCTCAGGGCTCAACTTGCGCAGCAGCGCCTCGTCGATGACGAAACTGACCATAATCGCGCCTCCCCTTACCGATGCAACGCGCCGCCGACGCGCCGCTGTCGCCATCATAATACCTTTGCCGCGCCGAGACCATCGCGCGTCGGGCTTTCGCCGGAACGCCCGTGGGGTTACTCTGTCGGCGACCATGACGATCCGGCGGGCCCAGGCGGATGATCTCGAAAACTGACCAAAGCGGCACGCGCGCAACGGGCGGCGGGCCGTTTGCCTTCTTCAGCCGCAAGAAGCGCCCGAACACGGTGATCGCCGCCGACATGAAGATCGTCGGCGAGCTCGAAAGCGACGGCCACGTCCACATCGACGGCACCGTCGAGGGCGATATCTACGCCAACTTCGTCACGGTCGGCGAGACCGCCCATGTCGAGGGCGTGATCGTCGCCGAGGAGGTCCAGATCGCCGGCTCGGTCGACGGGCGCATCGAAGCGCCGGTGGTGTTCATCGAGGCGACCGCGCGGGTCGTCGGCAGCGTCTTCCACACCGAGATCGAGATCGAGGAAGGCGCGCTGATCGAGGGCCCCCGGCCGTGGCGGCCCAAGGTCTACCTCGAGGAGCGCAGTGCCAACCGCGGCGTCGAGCAAGACGCCGGCGACGCATAGAACTTTCGAAATACCGCCCAAGGCGGTATGGTAACGGCAACGGCGCAGGCATCCGCGCCCCGGGTTTCAATCAAGTTGCGAGGGATGAGGGACATGTTTGGCAAAGGCGAGAAAGAGGCAGAGAGCGGCCCGGCGCAGCCCGCGCGGGGCTTCGGCAAGTCCGACAAGGACACGTCCGCGCGCGGCGCCGGCAAGGCGAGCGGCGAGACCTCGGCGATCAGCGCCGACCTCAAGGTCGTCGGCAATCTCGAAAGCGCCGGCGACATCCAGGTCGACGGCACCGTGGTGGGCGACATCAACAGCCGCTCGCTGACCGTCGGCGAGGGCGCCCATGCCGAGGGCTCGATCACCGCCGAGAAGGTGCGCATCTGCGGCAAGCTGTCGGGCCAGGTGACCGCCGCCTCGGTGTCGATCGCCGCGACCGCGGTCATGAACGGCGACATCACCTACCAGGTGCTCTCGATCGAGGAAGGCGCGACGCTCGAGGGCCGCTGCCACAGGGTCGACTCGACCGGCGCCTCGGCCGCCCCAAAGGTCGCCGCGGTCAAGCCCGCGGCCAGCCCGGCGCCGGCGGCCGCCTCGGGCAGCGGCGGGAGCGGCGGCAGCGCATCGTCGGGCAGCGGCGGCAGCGCCTCGTCGGGCGGCGGCGGTGGCGGAAGCGCCTCGTCGGGCAGCGGCGGCGGCGCCTCGTCGGGCGCGAAACCGGCCGCCGAGTAGCGGCGGCGACAATACGCGCCAAAATTCGAGCTTAACGGGCCGCGGCCGCCGTCGCGGCCCGTTTCATTCGCGAGATCCGCGCCCCCTACCCCCACACCTTCTCGGCCGTTTCGCAGAGCACCGCGAGCTTGGCGCTTTGCTCGTCGATGGTCAGCGCGTTGCCGCCGATCGAGGTGGCGAAGCCGCATTGCGGGCTGATCGCGAGGCGCTCCTTGGGTATATGGCCTTAAAGTTTCATGACCGTGCCACGCTTCTCACGGCCAGAGACGCCAAGCCTTTCCTGAGGGAGCCGGTCAATCTGCCAACCTATGACTGCGAACTGTTCTTCGATATCGAAGTCGACCCGATGCGGGACATTTGTTCCCGGATTTCCCAGATAGATAACAATTTCACATACTTTGGACGCCGATTCTGATATAAAAATCAATACATTGAGGCGATACAGGGGGCTCGGCAATGGCGTACCCGATGGGTGAAGCGAAACCGGAGCCTCTTCGGGTCGATTTCGACTGTCGCCTGAAGCTGGAATTCCCCGGCAGCAAGATCACCTCGGACGCTGGCCTACTGGCCTACCGCGAGCTGGACGATGTTCTCGGCCTGACCAACCTCGGTGGCGCGGCGTTGTCGGACCTGCGGCGCGGCAAGAATACGCGCCACCTGCTGACGGGCCTGTTGCGGCAATCGGTCTATGGCCGCTTGGCCGGATACGAGGATGTCAACGATGCCGAGCGACTGTCGCTCGACCCGGCGATGCGAGCCATCGTCGACTGCAAGGGCCTTGATCGTCGTGCCGCCTCGACCAGTCAGATGGGGCGCTTCGAAACGGAGTGGTTGGCAACGGAAGAGAACTTTGCCGTGCTAAATTATCTGCCCGGCGCATGGATCGACCGGGTTCATGATCGCAAGATACCGAAGATCATCATCCTCGACATGGACAGCTCCGTCAGCCCGACCCACGGTGGTCAGGAGGGCTCCGCCTACAACGGCCATTTCGGGTGTTCCTGCTATCACCCTCTTTTCGTGTTCAACCAGTTCGGCGATCTTGAGCGATGCGCCTTGCGCGCCGGCAACGTCCATAGCGCTCATGGCTGGCGCGACGTTCTGGAACACGTGGTCGCCCGGTATCGGGATCGCAGGCTGCGGCGCTACTTCCGAGGCGATGCAGCCTTTGCCTCACCGGATCTCTATGAGTTCCTGGAAGCCGAGGGCTACAAGTACGCCATCCGTCTCAAGGCCAACGCGGTTCTTCAGGAAAGCATCGTCCATCTGCTGACCCGCCCCGTCGGTCGCCCGCCCAACCATGTTCGCCGCTTCCATGCCAGCTTCAGCTATCAGGCAGGTTCGTGGAGCAGCAAGCGCCGGGTGGTCGCCAAGATCGAGTGGCATCCGGGCCAGCTATTTTTCCGCGTGTGGGGTTCATCGTAACCAACCTGTCGCGGCCCGCCGAGCGGGTGACGAAGTTCTACAACGGCAGGGGCACAGCGGAGCAGTACATCAAGGAAGGCAAGAACGCGATCAACTGGACGCGGCTGTCATGTCACAGCTTCCGCAACAACGAGGTGCGACTTCAGCTGCACGCCTTGGCCTACAACCTGGCCAACTTCATGCGAACATTGGCTTTGCCGAAGGAGGTCGAGCACTGGTCGTTGACCACGCTGCGGGAGAAGCTGGTGAAGATCGGCGCGAAGGTGGTCAGTCACGGGCGGTACGTCACCTTCCAACTAGCGGAGGTCGCCGTCCCAAGAGCCCTGTTCGCTGAGATCCTGCGCCTCATTGACGGCCTGCGGCCGGCGCCGTTGCCGCCATGACGACGGCCCACCCACCAGAATCCAGATCGGCCGACAGCACAGCTGTGTCCGACGAAGGCCAAGCCCCGCCCTTAGTGCATGAAATGGCGCCTGGACAGCGATTCCCGTCTCCAAATCAGGTAGATATGGAGCGGGGCCCGTTTTGGCGCGCCGGTTTACTGCCGGAGTCGCCGTGGGAAGCGCATCCTGTTACCATCATCGCCAACCTGGGAGAGCCAATTGGGGAATCCCGGCTAAAGAACGATTCATGTTGAACGGTGACTCATGCTAAACAGTGATTTATGTAAATCAATCAATGATGCTTAACAGAGAATAGGGAGGTTCAAAATGCATCTTCGCAACAAAATTCTGGCGACGATTTCCATCCTTGCGGTGGGCTTCGCCATGGTGGCACCGACCGGCCTCGGAGCGGCCGGGCTGCCCGACATGATGGAGAAGCCCGGTGGCTTTCCCGAACGGCCCCTTTCCATGATCGTGCCTTACGGTCCCGGCGGCGGTTCGGGCCAGATTTCCCGCGCCATGATCCAGGGCGTCAAGGACGCCGCCGGCATCGACATCACGCCCGATTACAAGTCTGGCGGTTCCGGAATGGTCGGGCTCAAGACCTACATGGCGGCGCCGGCCGATGGCTACACGGTGTTGGAGCACATTGACGACGCGTCCAGCGCCTACGTCATCGGCAAGTCCAAGATTCACCCGGCGAAGGACCTCATTCCCCTGGTCATAGCCCAGATCACCTTCAGCCAAATCTACATCCGGGCCGAAGAGACCCGTTTCAACGATTGGGCTTCCTACGTCAAGTTCGTCAAGGGCAAGGGCGGCAAGTCGACCATCGCCAATGTCTCGGGCGAGGGCTCCATGGAGCGGATCAACATGAACCGCATCGCCAGCCACTTCGGCTTCAAGGTGCAGCAGATCAGCTTCGACAAGGGTGGCCCCAGGTACGCGGCCCTCAAGGGCGGCCAGGTTGACGCTCTTTTCGAGCAACCGGGCGACGTCCGCGGGTTCCTGGAAAGCGGCGACTTCAAGCCTATCCTGTCCCTGCTGTTTAAGCGTCCCGCGGCATTCGCCGACGTGCCCTCGATGACGGACGTGGGACTCACCTTCGAGCCGCTAATGCGATTCCGCGGGTTCTACGTCAACAAAAACGCGCCGGCGGACCGGGTGAAGTACCTCCAGTGGGCCTTCCAGAAGGGTTTCCACACGGACAGCTACCAGGCCTTCAATAAGAAGAAGTACATGGACCTGATTCCCAGTTTTCGGGACACCGAAGGCGCCAAGAAGCTGATCATCGACACCATGAAAGTCTACGAGAGGGTTTTCAAGAAAATGGGATTGATCAAGTAACCCCTGCTCCTTGAACTTTCCGCAACAGGGCTCCGGTGGGGAATCCCCCCGCCGGAGTTCGACTTGAAGGGGTACATCCATGAGCCGACTGACCCCCGGCCAATGGTTCGAAGTGGCAGTGTGGATCGGTTTCGCTGCGTTCGCCTACGCCATGACCTTCACCTTCGACCGGGAAATAGAGATGTACAAGTTCGGGGCCGCCGGTTGGCCCCGGGTGGTGATCGGGCTGATCGTCGTCGCCGCCGTCGGCCAGCTCCTGCAGGACCTGAAGGCGGGCCAGCCGGCCGGTCATCAGGATACCGGCGAATTCGTCAAGAGTTCCCAACACGGGTTCCAATTCTACGTCCGCATGGGAATTACCCTGGCCCTCCCCATCGTCTATGCCAGCCTGCTCAACGGCACCGGGTACTACTTCACCACGCCGCTGTTTCTCGCCGCCTACCTCTACATGACCGGCGTCCGCCAGGCGCGGCCGCTGATCGTGGTGCCCCTGGTCATCTACGTTGTCGTGACCTTCACCTTCACCCGCATACTCTACGTCGGCCTGCCCACCGGCTACTGGCCCGGGTTTTACGATTTCAGCAACTGGCTGATCGTCCTCATCCGCTGAGCGCCGCCCGGAAAATACCATGGAAAATTTTATCGACGGCAGCCTGACCCTGTTCAGCAGCCCCCTCAGCGTCCTCATATTCTTCTGCGGGCTGATCGGAGGGCTGCTGTTCGGCGCCATCCCCGGCATCAACATGCTGACCCTGGCCGCCATCTTCCTGCCTTTCTCGGGACTGCTGACGGCCAGCGATGCCATCATGTTCTATTCGGTGCTCTATTGTTCGGGCACCTACGGCGGCGCCGTGACGGCCATCCTGTTCAACATACCGGGCGCCCCGGAGAACGCGCCGACGGCCTTCGATGGCTATCCCATGACCCAACAGGGCCAAGCCGGCAAGGCCATCGGCGCCGCGGTGCTCTGTTCGGCCTTCGGCGGTACCTGCTCGGTCCTCCTGATGATGGCGGCGACGCCCTTGCTGGCGGATGTGGCAGTGGTCTATTTCGGCCCGCCGGAAATCTTCGCCCTGGTCTTCTTCGGCATCGCGGTCGCCTCCTCGGTGGGCGCCAAGTCCCTGTGGAAGGGCTGGCTGTCGGTGTTGCTGGGCCTGATGTTGGCGACCGTGGGACTGGACCCGGTGGCCGGCATCGAACGCTACAACTTCGACTTTGTCTATCTTCTGGCGGGCCTTCACTTCATTCCTATCATCCTCGGCTTCTTCGCCGTCTCGGAGGTCTTCGTGCAAGCCGAAAAACGGGTGAAGGGCATCTACGACATGCCCAAGTTCGCCACCAGTTTTCCTTCCCTTGCCGAATTCTGGAAGCTCAAGCTCGCCGTCGCCCGGTCGGTGGTGCTCGGCTTTTTCGCCGGCATCCTGCCCGGCATAGGCGCCACCCTGGCCGCCTTCCTCAGCTACAACGAGGCCGTCCGCTGGTCGAACACGCCGGAGAAATTCGGCAAGGGCGAACTGGAAGGCGTGGTGGCGTCCGAGACCGCCAACAACGCGGCCACGGGCGCCGCCATGATACCGCTGCTGGCGCTGGGCCTGCCGGGCGGGGCGCTGACGGCGATGATGGTCGGCGTCTTCCAGATGCACGACATCGAGCCGGGACCCCTGGTCTTCATCAATACCAGCGACCTGGTGTGGGTCGTCTTCGCCGCCATGTTCTACGCCAACATCGCCATCCTGGTGCTGGGATTCGTGGAAACCAAGACGGTGCTGCACCTGTTGAAAATACCGTTCCAGTACCTGTCGCCGGCGATCCTGCTTATGTCCACCGTCGGCGCCTACGCGGTGCGCAGCCTGCCCATGGACGTGCTTGTCATGTTCGCCGCCGGTCTCCTCGCCTACCTGCTCAGGCGCACCGGATATTCGGTGGCCGGCATCATCCTCGGCCTCATCCTGGGCAAGCTGGGTGAGCAGAACTTCGCCCAATCCATGCAGATGGTGAGTTATGACATGTGGGAGTTCATCAGCCGGCCCATCGTCGCCGTCCTGGTGTTCGCCGCGCTCGCCACCATCGTCGCCAACGTGATCAGTGCGCTCAGGGGACGCCGCTAGAGGATTGAACGCTGAGGCTTCCGGGTCCATCTTGCCGGCAGATAGACCGGAGAAAACGACCGTGAACCTGAAATCATCCGCCGCCGCGGACAGCCCCGAGGCCGTCGTCCAAGGGCTCGTGGAAAAGGCCCGCGCCGCCATGGACGCCTTCGCCGGCGCCGATCAGGCCCGGGTGGACGAGGCCGTGACCGCCATCGCCTGGTCCATCTACGAGCCGGGCCGGGCGCGCCAGTTGGCCGAAATCGCCGTCCGCGACACCGGCCTCGGCAACGTGGAAAGCAAGGTCGTCAAGAACCGGCGCAAGACCTTCGGCTGCCTGCGCGATCTCATGCGGGTGCGCACCGTCGGCGTCATCGACGACGATGAGGCGACGGGCATCGTCAAGTACGCCAAGCCCGTCGGCGTTGTCTGCGCCGTGGCGCCGTCCACCAACCCGGCGGCGACGCCCGTGAACAAGGCCATGTTCGCCGTCAAGGGCGGGAACGCGGCGATCATCGCCCCCAGCCCGGCCGGCCTGGGGGCGACGACGCTGACGGTGGAATTCATGCGGGCCGAGTTGAAACGGATCGGCGCGCCGCCTGACCTGGTGCAGGTGCTGGGGCCGCCGGTGGACAAGGCCATGACCCAGGCCCTGATGGAAGCCTCGGACCTGGTGGTGGTCACGGGGTCGCGGAACAACGTGCACCGGGCCTATTCCTCGGGCACGCCGGCCATCGGGGTGGGACCCGGCAACGTTCCGGTGATCATCGATTCCAGCGCCGATCTCAAGGATGCGGCGGAAAAGATCTGCGCCTCCAAGATCTTCGACAACGCCACATCTTGCTCGTCGGAGAACTCGGTCATTATCCTGGACGACGTCTATGACGATGCCTTGGCCGCCCTCGAGGCCGCCGGCGGCTACCTGTGCTCGGCGGACGAAAAGGGGATGATCGAGCGCACGCTGTGGACCGACGGCCATCTCAACCGCCGTGTGATCGCCAAGGACGCCCCGGTATTCGCCGCCGAATGCGGCTTAGGCGGCGCCCCCGTGACGGCCAAGTTCTTCATGGTCGAGGACGTTGGCGCCGACAGCCCGTTTGCCGACGAGAAGCTGTCCCTGGTGCTCACGGTCTATCGGGCGGCCGATTTCGACGCCGCCTTCGACCAGGTCCTGGCCGTGCTCCAGGTCTGCGGGAAGGGCCATTCGGTCGGCATCCACGGCCATGACGAGGGCCATATCCGGCGCCTGGCCCGGGACCTGGACGTGGTCCGGGTGCTGGTCAACCAGGCCCATACCTTCGGCAACGGGGGCAGTTTCACCAACGGCCTCAACTTCACCCTGTCCATGGGCTGCGGCACCTGGGCGGGTAACTCCATCAGCGAGAACCTGAACTACCGGCACTTCATCAACGTCACCCACCTGGTGCGCGAAATCCCCGAGGACAAGCCCAGCGAAGAGGAGCTTTTCGGCCCCCACTGGGAAAAGTACGGGACCCCATGAACTTCGAGGAGCACGCTGCCAAGCCGCTCCTGGCCGGGGCCGGCATCGCCGTTCCCGAAGGCCGCCTGGCCCGCAGCGCAGACGAAGCGGAACGGGCCGCGACCGCGCTCGGGCCGGTGATGGTCAAGGCCCAGGTGGCGGCGGGAAAGCGGGCTGATGGTGTTCTCTCTAATGGGTGCGAATGGGTATAAATTTGCTGAGAATATTGGGCTTCAGCCGGTCAGGGAACAGATAATGAACCCTGAAAAGAAGATACTCCAAGGCGGGTTCATTGGAAAAATGCGACTTGATTCCAGCGATTATCGTAAACTCGATAGACCAATAGTATTCATGTGTCGGACGGGGAGCCTTCCATTTTGGATAGTTCCCATGCGGGGTGACAATGCTGTCTTCCTATCGTGCGGAGGGACAGAGCCGATTGATAAACTTGTAATGAATCCAAAGGAAGCAAATATTCCGTTCGGTTCATTGGTCGGTTGGCTGTCACGGAGATTCAATAGTTCTTCTTCGATTGGGGGCACTGTAGGTGAAGAGGGTAATGATTGTTATAGTTCTCTTGCAGGCACTGTTGGTGGTCCTTTCGCCACCAGTAAAGGAGGGTGGCTATTTGTTATGGTCTTCCACCAAGAAAAGGATTTCGTGGCGCTACCATACTGGCCAGAGGACGGTCTTCCAACCTCAGATGGGCTTAACGTGATTGACATGTTCAGCGAGCAGGAGGCTGTCGGGCGGAAATTGGACAAATCTCAGTTGGCGACTACGAATTTTGGATCATGGGCCAGAAATCTTTCTGTATCACGCAGACCGATGGATGGTGAGCGAGGGCAGAAGGAAGAATCGGATTCCTAGACCGCCGTTGCGGCGGATCGCCGGGATAGTGGTTAGGTATGTACACGTATCAGCCTGTTCCGGATCGGTGGCGGAGGAATGGGGAGCGTGAGGGGAGGCGCCGAACGGCTGGGAACCGCGGATCAGGTGCCAGGAGAATCCGTGGCGCTTTGGTTGAGGGAAACGCCCTCGCAGGGACGGAATGTTACGGCGACGGACTTAACCGGCACGCCGGTCGACTGTGGGAGCGGCATGCGCGTGGCGGATAGAATCGCATCGTGATGGACAGGGATGGCAAAGAGGAATACGCGGGCGTGTGGGGCGTTGACAGGGGCTTCACCGACAAGAGGCCATGTTGACACTGGCCGGTGTGGGCGGGGACGGCGGCGGGTGGGACCGCACGGCAGTCGAGGGCCGGTCGAGCGCGGAATCGCTAGAGATGCCGGGCAGGACGTGCACGCGCAGGCGTGCACTGCGACAGGCTCTCGTGACCGCGCGGCCGAGAAGGGGTTCGGCGCAGGTTACCTCAGCGGGCTGCGGTCCATGTAAGGATGACGGGGATGGATCTTGATCGATCGGCCGCAACGAAGCTCCACGACGTCTTCATCTGTCATGCGAGCGAGGACAAGGACGAGTTCGTCCGTCTGCTGGCGGAAGCGCTGCGAACCCATCACCTGGAGGTGTGGTACGACGAATTTGCGCTCGAGGTTGGGGACAGTCTGCGCGAGGCGATCGATCGAGGTCTCGCCGCCTCGCACTACGGCATAGTCGTGCTCAGTCCGAGTTTCTTTCGCAAGCGCTGGCCGAGGCGCGAGCTGAATGGTTTGGTGGCCCGTGAGATGGCGGAGGACCGCGGGGTGATCCTGCCGATCTGGCACCATGTGGATCGCGACGAGGTCGTGGCGTTCTCGCCCCCCCTTGCCGATCTTCGCGCGGCGGTATCCGCGTCGGGGATGGCGAACGTGGTGGGGCAGCTGCTGAAGAAGCTTCAGCCGGACGGCAGTCCGTTGGTGGCAGCAAGGGACATTCTCATTGAGAAGGGACTGTCGCCACCGGTCGTCACCGATGAGTGGTGGCTCGACATTGTCGAGATCAAGGAAGGCCGGTTTCTGTACCCCGATTTGAATCTGGAATGGCGGTGGATTTTTCCGCTGCCCTATCCTGCGGGCTCCCGAGCCGCGGAGCGAGGAGCGAACATCGCCTGGACGGCACTGCAGCTCGATTGGGCGCAGGATGGCAGGGAGCGGAAGATTTGCCAGTTGACGCACCCGGAATTGGTGCACGATTACCTTCGACAATGGCCCGGTCTTGTCGAATGTGCGCAGGCAAATCCTGCAACGCTGGCACTCTATGCTCCACAGCTGACCATTCCGGGATTTGATGGTGAGTTTAGGGAAGCGTTCGACGAACTGACCTCACCGGACAGGACGTCGAGTTGCGATGCGTTTCGCTATGGCGGGGCAGACACTGTGGACGGCAACCAGCCACTGTGTGGAGACTTTGTCGCCTGGCGGCATCCGACCTACGGCAACTATACGCCGGGCGAGATGAGCTACGAGTTCGTGAATTGCCACGACGGATCCTACTCCCGTCAGGTCTTCAATGGCTTCCAGTGCCTGATATGGCTGCTGTGCGACGAGTCGCGGTGGATGCCTGAAGAGCTGAGGGAGACGCTCAAGCGTGGCTTCAGAGAACGGGTGTCGTGGTGGGTGAACGAGGGTGCTGTCAACTTAACCGACATTTCCCAGATAGCCTTCAAATCCATGGCAATCATACTCAAATTGCGCCACCGTTGTAATGGCTTTCCCTCCGCAGCCGTCCGATAGCCTGATTTTGGTGAGTTGGCCGTGCCCGGAAGGCCCTTTTCCCATATTTTCCGCCATCCAGGCGTACCTCCCCCGCACTTTTCACCTCGCCGTCGATTCCCTCGGCCTACGCCGGAACGGGTTTTCGTCGTAGATCATCAATCAGGCTCAGGATTTTCCGGAACAGTTCCCTCGGCACCGCCACCTCGGCTAATTGGAACGTGACGTACCGGCCATGGCTGACCACTTTCGCACCGATCTTGACCAGCTTCTCCCGTAGCGTGGTCAGAGACCAGTGTTCCACCTCCTTCGGCAAGGCCAACGTCCGCATGAAGTTGGCAAGATTGTAGGCCAGGGCGTGAAGCTGGAGCCGGACGGCGTTGTCGTGGAACTTCCGGCATGACAGCCGGGTCCATTTGATCGCGCACTTGCCTTCCTTGATGTACTGCTCCGCTTTGCCCCGCTGATTGTAGAAGGCCACCACCCGCTCGGCTGGCCGCGACAGGTTGGTGACGATGTAGCCGACACGGGGAACCAGCTCGCCGGGGTGCCATTCCACCTTGGCCACCACGCGCCGCTTCCTGTCCCAGCTTCCGGCCTGATAGCTGAAACTGGCGTAATAGCGCCGCACATGGTTCGGCGGTCGGCCAACAGGTCGCGTGAGCAGATGGCCGATGCTTTCCTGGAGAACCTTGTTGGCTTTGAGGCGGATCGCGTACAGGAAGCCCTCGGCTTCGAGGTAATCGTAAATCTCCGGCGAGGCGAAGGCGGCATCGCCCCGGAAATACAGTCGTACCTTCCGACCCTTATAGCGAACGACAACCGGCTTCAACACGCCTTCCCAGTCATCGGCACTGTGGACGTTGCCGGGACGGAGGGAACTCCGTTCCAGATCGCCGAACTGGTTGAACAGGAATAGAGGGTGGTAGCAAGTGCATCCAAAGTGTCCGTTGTAGGCCGTTCCTTCCTGGTCGCCGTGGGTCGGGCTGACGCTGCTGTCCATGTCGAGAATGATCTTCGTCGGCGGGTGCCGGTCATGAACCTTGTCGATCCATTGCCCGGAAAGATTGGCCAAGGCTTCAACGTTCGCGTTGGTGGCCAGAACCTCCGTCTCGAAGCGCCCCATCTGACTGGTCGAGGCTGCCTGTTTCGTGACAGCATGGCCGCCGACGATCCATCGCATGACCGGGTCGAGGCTGAGCCGGTCGGCATCGTTCACGTCGTCGTACCCCCCAAGGCGTCCGAAAACGGACTGGCGGAACTGCCCGACAAGACCGTGGCGACCGTTCTTCCCACGACGGGTATCCGTGAGTACGTCCCCGGCAATCTCGCTCAGTCCGACCGCATCGTCCAGTTCCCGGTACGGCAACAACCCAGCGTCGGAAGTGACCTTGGAACCGTGGAAATCCAGCTTCAGCCGACGGTCAAAACCGAGCCTCAAAACCCCTGCTTCCCTTTCACCCATCGGGTGAGCCATATCAACACCCCAAATCTGCCTATAACGTAATGATTCTTATACCAGAATCCGGGTACGATGTCGTCAAATCACAGGGTCATCTGGGCAATGCGGGCTAGTGTCTACGTGCGAGCGTGTGGTCCTGGCCTGATGCGAGTCATTGTTGCGGCGGCTGGTTGCCGTGAGGCATTATCGCGCCATGGATGACGACGCGCGATTTGCCGAACTTCACGGGATCGTAGGCGATCTCCGCTGCATCGACGAACTACTGCGCGATGGCTTCCATATCGGAAGCGATGGCAAGCGCCGTGACGGTTGGTCTATTGTGTGCCTATCCGCTGTCGATAACAAACTGAATTGACCGGTTTATGTACCATATGATTTGACCGCTTCTGTTGTGGATGTTGGCTCTGTGGGGAAGTGGTCAGGTCGGCGCAGCCGAGCTGTCCACTTATCCACAGAGCGCCGGCCGGTCGCGTCGAAGCGGATCACGCGGCCCGCCTTTTGCTGCTTTCGATCGGCGTGCCGTCTTTCTTGTAGCGGGCCAGGCAGCACGGGCCATGGAAGACGGCAAGGTCGCCGTCGGGATATTCGTGCACACTCACTTTGGCCTTGACGTAGTGGTGGCGATGGCGGCCTGCCGGGATCTGCAGGCTCAAGTTCTTGTAGCGCACCGTGTTGTCATTGCCGACCACACGGTCCTCCTGCACACAGAGGATGTCCGCCAGGTTGCCGGCGAACGGCACGAAGGCGGAGCCTGTGTCCTCGGCCGGCCGGGCGAAGCGGGCATTGTGGGCCGGCAGGAAGTCCTCTTTCAGGAACCGGTTGGCGGCTGCCATATCGGTGATGCCGGCGAGCTCGAGTTCCTGCGGCAGGCGTTTCTGCAGGGTGCCGAACATGCGCTCCGAGCGGCCCCGGGCCTCCGGCGAATAGGCCGGGATCAGCTCAATACCGAGTTGCTGCAGGGCACGTCCGACCTGGGTTGGATTGTCCTTGTCGACCTTGCCGCCGGCCTCCGGCGTGTGCCAATAGTGCGAGGCCCGGTCTGCATAAAGCGAGCAGAACAGCCCCATGGCCGACCCCACCTCCAGCAGCGCCACAAAGCTCGACATGGTGCCCTCCTCGGCGACGAAGAAGGCGGAATAGATCTCCGAAGTGGCATCGTCCATGGTCACGATCAGGTCCCAGTACTGACCCGGCACCCATTGGTGCGCGGAGCCGTCCTGGTGCAACATCATGCCGACCATCGGCCGGCGCGGCCGCTTGCGGCGGTGCACGCCGCGCCGCGGCGCCGGCGCGATCCGGCCGTGCGCCTGGAGCGTCAGCCGCACCCAGTTGTAACTGCGCGTGACGTCGTGCTTTGCAACCAGCTTCTCCCAGAAGTGCCAGGCGGTGAAATGCCGGTACCTGGTATCGAACAGATCCAACAGTGCCACCACCTCGTCGACCCCGGCGCGGCGCGCGGAAACCCGACCCAGGCGGCGGTCGTAAAGACCCTCCGCGCCCTCGGCCTCAAAGCGATCGCGCCAGCGTCGGAACGTGCGCTCGGACATGCCCAGGATCTCGGCTGCCTCCAGCTGGCTCAACTCACCCCTGTAGGTGCGTCCGTAAACCTCATCGAACTTCATCAATCTCAACCCCTGTAACTGCTCTGTCCGGCGCATCAGCTCCGCCACTTTCTGGAGGAGTTCTAATGCCAGACAGATCATTTGTTACATTGACCGGCCATATCACGTGTTATCGACAGTTGCGGCCTCGCCGTTTTTGCCGAATCCCTTGCTCATTCCGGTGCCGCCCTTCGTGGCCATGCGGATGCGCGCGCAGCCGTGCATTTGCAGCGGGGCTTGCCAAGAGCCTTCATTCGGCCGATGGCGCGTCCGTCGCGAGCCACCGCGCGAGCGCCTTGCCGGGGTCGGCGATCTCCTCGACCGAGCCGTACCACCAGGCCTCCCAACCCGCCTCCGGCAGGCCGGTGAACACCATCAGGTTCAGCGGATAGGCTTCACTGTCGGTGCAGCGGCGAAAATCGTCACGGAACAGGAATACGGGCTTTCCCCAGGCGATCGCCATGCCAAGCTCCACCATCACCCCCTCGTCCGGAGGACAGCCGTTGACCACCGCAAACAGCCCGTCCGCCTCGCGCACGTCGCGAAGGTCGGCCTGCCCGATCCGCCAGGCCCAGCCGGTGCCCGCCCGGTCGATCTGGTTGTTGCGGGCGAACGGTTCCCAGATCTCCGCGCCCATCGCCTCCAGGGCAGCCACCAGCGCCGTCAGCGGGCCGCCGCGCTGCTGCGCGGAAAATCCGTAGGGGTTGGCCAGATACAGGGTCTTGCGCGATGTCATGCCGCGCAGCGTAGCACCGCGCCGTGGCGCTGTCCGCCTCTCTGCCCGTGCCGCTTGCGGACCTCATCGTACCGATCGAAGTGCGCGGACCAGCCCGTGAAGGGATCGAAGCGATCGAGCGAACGCATTTCCGAATCGCTCAGCGACAACGCGAGCATTCCGGATATCGACGGTGTCGCGGGGGTTGAGCTGCTCATGTCGCGCCTTCTCCTCGCGGGCGTTCGAGCAGCTCATCCACCTGGCGGGCTGCCGGACGCGCCTGTCCCTCCCAAAAACTCAAACCGGTGGCTGACAACGGGGAACTTGTGTCCTCGCGTGGAAGGGGACGAGCAGATTCGATGTCAGGATAAAAGGGTCCTGCGCCGACAGGTGCCATGCGCCAGTCGATCCTACATCTCCGCGCTTGCCGGCCACAGGGACGGAACCCGCCAGCGGAGCGATGTGATTGTTGTCCGCAGTGGTGAGATCGGCGTTCAGGCGGCGAGTCGCTCGTAACGATGGTGGAGTCCGCCAACCTGTGGGAGGGCGATGATCTTGCCTGCTTTGGCGCTCTCGACCGGCCGGGGGACAGGGCAGAGACAAGTGAGTGCGAGAGCGGTGTCAATTGCGACTGAAAATTTCCCATTTTTGTCGATCGCTATGTCGTTTACGTGGCATCCTGACCTTGACCTGCTTCCCGGGATATGGACCACGGATAGTGAGAAAACTCTCGGTTGCGCCATGCCCTGGAGGTGTCCAAAGCCGGTAAGGAGAAGTTGAAGGCCCGGCTCGCCAAGCTTCGGGCGGCCGGGGCGATGCTGTCGAAGCTGCCGTCCGACGAGGCTGCCCAACTGCGCGCGGCGTTGAGGCGATCGCGGCGCCAGAAGACGACGATCGAGGCGCTGCGCAAGGAGACCCGGAAAGGTTCGGGGAGCGAGCCGTGAAGAGGTCGAATTTCAGCGAACAGCAGATTGCGTTCATACTGCGCCAGGCGGAGGAAGGAACGAGCGTCGAGGAGGTTTGCCGCAAGGCGGGGATTTCTCAGCAGACCTATTACTGAACGAACACTTACCTGGGGGCCTGGGGGGTAAGTGTTCGGCGAAGCCGTGATGGTTCGGGCGGGCGGAGGCGGAGAACGGCCGCGTTGACCGGAAACCCGCCGGCTGCGGCCCCCGACCTCGCGCGCCAGCCGGACAATTCCACGGCTTCGCCGAACACTTACCCTGGGGGAGGAGCTCGGCGACGACCCCTCCTACCCGGCCCCCATTACGACGACAGACATGCGCTGTGATTGCATTCCTCGTGATTCCCAATAGATTCCCAACATGCTATGCTTGCTAGGTTGCCGGAATCAAAAACCCCCGGAAAAATTATTGTTTACAGGGGTTTATGTTGGTTGCGGGGGTTGGATTTGAACCAACGACCTTCAGGTTATGAGTCTCGTTACATATGGCAGACAGGGGTGCGCACACGTGCGCAGGAGTATGATAAATCGCAGTATTACACGGCATTCGGAGATTCTCTCTACGACAGACGTACACAGGGATGCGCTCTGGTTTACCTGAAAGTGTTTGCCAATAGTTAGCCATGGTGATACAGGTTCCCTCTCCCGTCAAGGAGCAATGCCGTGGCAAACCGCATCCCCCGTATCTCCAAGCGCTCGGTCGATGCCGTCAAGGCCGGTGGGACGGATGCCGTCTATTGGGATGGAGAACTCACCGGATTCGGCCTGCGTGTTCGGCGCTCGGGACGCAAGAGCTACGTCGTCCAGACCCGCATCGCCGGGAAACTATGCTGGTTCACCATCGGCCCTCACGGACCGCTGAACCCGGATCAGGCGCGCGCCCGCGCGCTGGAGATATTGGCTTGTGCGAAGAAAGGCATCGATCCACGCGACGCAGACGCCCGACGCGAGGCTGAGCCAAGCATGGCTGATCTCGGGCGCAGGTTCCTGGAGGAATATGTCCCGGTCCACTGCAAACCGAGCACCCGGGAAGAGTACAGCCGTTCGGTGAGGCTGTTTGTCGACCCCGTGATCGGGGAGTTGCGGGTTCCAGAGGTGCAGCGCAAGGACATTGCCGCACTGCATCACGGCCTGCGGGACAAGCCCTATCAGGCCAACCGGACGCTCGGGGTGCTGTCCAAGATGTTCTCCCTCGCCGAAGTCTGGGGCTGGCGCCCCGACGGCTCCAATCCCTGCCGGCATGTCAAGCGCTACAAGGAGCACAAGCGGGAGCGGTTCCTGTCGCCGGAAGAGACCGAGCGGTTGGGCCAGGTCCTGCGCGATGTCGAGGAAGAGATGCCCTCGGCAGTAGCCGCCTTCCGCCTGCTTCTGCTGACGGGCTGCCGGATGTCGGAAATCCGGGATCTCCGCTGGGAGTACGTTAAGGACGACTGTATCGAGCTTCCCGATGCCAAGACCGGCGGACGGGTGGTGCCACTGGGTCCCGAAGCCCGCGCGGTGTTGTCATCCATTCCCCGTGACGAGGACAATCCCTGGGTCATCGCGGGCCGCCTCCCCGGCTCTCACCTCACCGATCTGCAACGCCCATGGCGGCGCATCCGCAAGCAGGCGGGCCTTGAGGGCGTGCGGATCCACGATTTGCGCCACAGCTTTGCCTCGCGCGCGCTGGCTCTCGGCGAAAGCCTGACTATGATTGGGAAACTGCTCGGGCACACCCAGGTGCAAACGACTGCCCGCTATGCCCACCTCGCCAGGGACTCCATCCAGACCGCCGCCGCCCGCATCACCGGAAGCATCGGCGGAAATCTCTTGGGTGATCACGAAAAGAATCGTGCTCTCACCCAGGGATGAGGCACTCGGTGTTTGCTCCTTTACTTGCCGAGCGCCCGCACGACAGCTTCCGGATCACTGTCGATGACAGTCAGTAAGACACGGGCGGCACGATCCGGAACGCGGCGGCCTTGTTCCCAATCCTGCAAGGCGCGCGCATCGAGACCAAAACGATCCGCGAACTTCTGACGGCTCAGCCCCAAGCGTTTGCGAAGCGCGAGGATCCGCTCGGCGGCAGGGTCGTCGACGAACCGGCACGGCAGATCAACCTCGCCGCGCACATGGGCAAGAACCTCGCTCAGTGCCGCCTCGACCTCGCGACCGACCTGAGTTCGTTCCATATTCATTCCGTCCCCCTTTTCTTGATTGCGGTCACCAGCCGTGACAGCACTTTCTTGTCCGCCGAGGTCAGATCGTCGCGATCTGCCTTAGCGTAAGCCGTCAGCAAATAGATAGCTTCCGGGCCGGAATGGTAGAAGTAGATTGTCCGTATGCCGCCCCGCTTGCCCCGGCCGGAACCCGCCCATCGCAATTTGCGAATGCCTCCCGTTCCCCGAATGACCGGCGCTTCGTCAGGGTCGGCGGCGATCGCCGCCTCCATTTCCTTCCGGGCTTCCTCCGAGATCAACTTGCGAATGGCCCGTTCATAAGTGCGGGTAACGAAGAGCTGCATCAACGCCCAATATGCGGCAATGCCGCATATAATTCAAGCGCCCATTTCGTCGATGCGGTCTACCGGACGTCGGCATAGGCCCGGAGGCACATGAACATCGCTCAGGCCGCATAAATGAAGAATGCCTGTCTGGGTTTTGGGCGCAACGTCACTTAAGGCGGCGCCGCCCGGCGACATGTAGCCCTCGCCCCAGACGATCTGCTGGCCGGTGAAGTCGGCCTCGGTGTAATCGCCGTCGCCCATGACCACCACTATAGCGCCGGCACGCGCGCGTGCATTTTTGTGTTGACGCGGGGCCGGCTCTCGATGACGGTGGCGCGAGAGACGCCGGACAAGCGGGGTGCGCCATGGGCAAGCATCTGTCGGACGCGGAGCTGCGCCGCTATCACGACGACGGTTTCGTCTTTCCGATCGACATCCTGAACCCGCGGGAGGCGCTCGACTGCCGCCGCCGGCTCGAGGCGTTCGAGGCCGAGCACGGCAAGATGAAATACGCCATGAAGCCGTATCTGACGATGCTGCTCGCCGACGAGTTGGCGCATCACCCGGCGCTGCTCGACGCGGCCGAGGACGTCATCGGGCCGAACCTTCTGTTGTGGGACGGCGCCTTCATCATCAAAGAGCCCCATGACGACCGCTTCATCAGCTGGCACCAGGACCTGACCTATTGGGGCGTCGAGCCGGCCGAGGGTGTCGTCTCGGTGTGGCTGGCGCTCTCGCCAGTCGGGCCCGAGAACGGTGGCATGCGCGTCATTCCGGGCAGCCACGCGCAGGACATTCTGCCGCACGCGGACACCTTCGAGGCCGACAACTTGTTGAGCCGGGGTCAGACCATCGCCGCCGAGATCGACGAGGACAGCGCGGTCGATATGCGGCTCGCGCCGGGTCAGATGTCGCTGCATCACGGCCGCGTCGTGCACGGCTCGAACCCGAGCCATTCCGACGAGCGGCGCATCGGCCTCAACTTCCAGTTCATCGCGCCCGAGGTGCGCCAGACCGCGATCGACAACGACATGGCGTTGCTGGTGCGCGGCGCCGACACTTGCGGCCATTTCGAGCCCGAGGCGCGGCCGGCCGCCGATCTCGATCCGGCGGCGCTGGCGCTGGTCGCCGAGATCGCGCGGCGCCGCCACAAGCTACTGTTCCGCGGCGCCGAGGCCGACGAGGCCGAACTTAACCGCCGCTACGGCGCCGCCTGAGCCGGCACCTCGCCAGGCGCAGGTGCCCCGCGCAATCAAGGAGGCGTATGCACCAATTAAGGAGACCAATTAAGGGGACGTGATACTTAATTATTGGTAACTACCCAGGTACCCCGCTCCTGACCGCGAGAGGATGATGTAGGTGGTCGCCGGGGCCGGGTTTCCGCCGCCGCGTCGTTGATCGTCTCTTGACTCCATAGAATCGGGCGTCTATGGGTTGCGCTCTCGTGTGACGGGAGCGGCGCGTGGAATATTTTGGGTCGAAGGCGACGAGCGGTCTGTGCCAGGCGCTGATTGCGCTGATGCCGCCGCACAGCGTTTACATCGAGAGCCACCTGGGGGGCGGTGCGCTGATGAAGCGCAAGCCAACGGGCGTGCGCTCGATCGGCATCGACCGCGATGCGCAGGCGCTCGAGGCCTTTGCCTGTGACTACCCGGTCGAGTTGGTGCATGGCTGTGCCCATGCCTTTTTGGCCTCGTTCCCGTTTCTGGGCCCGGAGCTGGTCTACAGCGATCCCCCCTATCTGCACGCGACCCGCCGTTCGGCACGGCGCTATCGCTTCGACTACGAGGAGGTCGACCATGTCGCGCTCCTGGACCTGCTCAAGGATCTGCCCTGCCAGGTGATGGTCTCGGGCCATCCCTCGGCGCTCTATGACGAGATGCTGGCGGGCTGGCGCAGTCTGGCGCTGCAGGTGACGACCCAGGCCCAGGTGCGGACCGAGGTCGTGTGGTTCAACTTCGCGCCCGACCGGGTGCATTGGGCGAGCTACGCAGGCCGGAACTTCACCGACCGCCAGCGCATCAAGCGTAAGGCGGCCAACTGGGGCCGGCGTTACAAGGCCTTGCCGGCGGGCGAACGCCTCGCGGTGCTGGCCGCCATGATGGCCGTCGATGCCGAGGACCCGTGACGCTGTCGCGCTGGCACGAGGACCTCGCCGCCCATGACGAGGCCTTCGCGTGCCTGCAAGATCTTCTTGACCCCTCATCCTTCGCAACCACAGTCGTCAAGGCCTTCCGGGAATGGGGCCAGGGGCTGTTGCGCCTGGCCACGGCGCTCGTCCGGGAGAATGCCGCGCTCGAGCGGGAGAACGCGACCCTGCGGGACCGCATCGCCGAGCTCGAGCGGAGCGCGGCGCTTGACAGCACCACCAGCAGCAAGCCGCCCGCCAGCGACGGCCTGCGCAAGAAGAGCGGAACCCAGAGGCGCACCCGAAGCCAGCGCGGCAAGTCCGGCAGGCCAAGCGGCGGCCAGCCGGGCCACAAGGGAACGACGCTGGCGCGGACCGAGAGCCCGGACCATGTTGTGGATCATGACCCCTCCGCCTGTTCGGGCTGCGGCGCACCGCTGTCGGACGCCGACCGTCACCGCGCGCCCGTCTGTCGACAGGTCTTCGATGTGCCCGAGCCACGCCCCCTGGAGGTCACCGAACACCGCGCCCATCGCTGCCTCTGCGGCGCCTGCGCCACCGTGACAGGAGCCGTCTTCCCGGACGGCATGACCGCCCCGGTCCAGTACGGGCCACGCATCACCGCCTGGGTGAGCTACCTGCTGTACGCCCAGTTCGTTCCCGAGAAGCGCTTGGCCGAACTCATGAGCGACCTCTTCGCAGTGTCCATCTCCACAGCCACGATCACCGCCATGGGCCGGCGAACCGCCAGGCGCTTCGAGCCCTTCCTCGCCCATGTCGCAGACGTGATCCGCACAGCGGTCCCGGTCAAGCACCTCGACGAAACCGGCCTGCGGATCGCCGCCCGTACCCGCTGGCTCCACGTGCTGTGCACCCCATTCCTGACCGTCCTGCGCATCGGCGCGGGACGCGGCGATGTCGAAAAGGACCTCGAAGGCATCCTCATCCATGACGATTACGCCGCCTACTTCACCCTCAAGGGCGTGCGCCACGGCGCCTGCAACGCCCATCACCTGCGCGAACTCCAGGCCCTGATCGACATCGAGAAGGAAGACTGGGCAAAGAGCATGCACCGCCTCCTTGAGCGCGCACACAGGGCTACCCGCTTCTCCCGTGAGAACGGCCGCGACGTGCCCGCCTCCCTGGTGGCCCGGATCTCGCGGGCCTGGGCCCGCATCCTCGACCACGCCATCGCCTTCCACGAGGCGCAGCCGCCGCTCCGGACCGGCAAGCGCGGACGAAAGAAACGCCGCATCGGTCATAACCTCGCGCTCCGCCTCCGCAAGCACAAGGAGGGATGCCTGCGATTCCTCACCGACCCGCGCACGCCGTTTACGAACAATGAGGCCGAACGTGACCTCCGAATGGCCAAGCTGCGCCAGAAGATCTCCGGTGGCTTCCGCTCCGAGAGGGGTGCCTACAACTTCGCCAGAATGCGTGCCGTCATCGCCACCGCCCGAAAGCAAGGCTGGAACGTCCTCCAGACCCTGGTGCATCCCGATCCGATGCAACTAATCCCCCAACTGCGCCTCTGAGAACACCGGCACCGCTACCAGCCCGGACCCGAGGCAGGCCATGGACCGCTGTGGAAGGCAACGGCGCGGCGAATCGGAGCCACGCCTCGGGCGAAGACGTACGATGACCAGTCGGGCTGAACCTGGGATCATGGCCGTCGCGCACACCCACTGGTGCACCGCTTGCTTTGCAGCGTCCGGGAGCGCGCGGATATCTTCACGTCTGCCGACACGTGTCCTATGATTGTTCCGTGAAAACCCTGTGCCGCGACTGCGGCCGCGAGCCGCCCCTTGACGCCGAGGCTTGCCCGGCCTGCGGCTCCGTGCGGGTTGTGCGCCACCAGGAACTCCATGATCTCGCTATCGCCCATCTCGACTGCGATGCCTTCTACGCCGCCATCGAGAAACGAGACCGACCGGAACTGCGTGATGTCCCGGTGATCGTCGGCGGTCGCCACCGTGGCGTGGTCGCCGCCTGCTGCTACATCGCCCGCACCTACGGCGTCCGCTCGGCCATGCCGATGTTCAAGGCCCTTAAAGCCTGCCCCGACGCCACCGTCATCAAGCCCGACATGAAGAAGTACACGGCCGTGGGCCGCGAGGTCCGCGCGATGATGCTGAGCCTGACGCCCCTGGTGGAGCCGCTCTCCATCGACGAGGTATTCATGGACCTCGCCAGCACGGAGTCCCTCCATGGCGCGAGCCCGGCCACGACCCTGGCTGCGCTGGCGCGCCGGGTAGAAGAAGAACTTGCCATTACCGTGTCCATCGGGCTCAGCTACAACAAGTTCCTGGCCAAGATCGCCTCGGACCTGGACAAGCCGCGCGGCTTCGCCGTGATCGGCCGGGCCGAGGCCGAGTCCTTTCTGGCAGACAAGCAGGTCGGGCTGTTGTGGGGAGTGGGCCCGGCTCTGCGGCAGCGCCTCGCTGGGGACGGCATCACGCTGATCGGCGAACTCGCCCGCGCCGAGGAGGCAGAGCTTGTCGCCCGTTACGGAAAGATCGGCAAACGGCTGTCGCTGTGCGCCCGGGGCGAGGACGAACGCCCGGTCAACCCCGGCCGCGAGACCAAGAGCATGTCATCGGAGACCACCCTCGACGAAGACCTCTCCGATCTGGAGAAGCTGCGTGCGATCCTGTGGCAGCTCGCCGAGACGGTGGCGCGGCGCATGAAGACAGCCGGCATCGCCGGCGAAGGCGTCACGCTCAAGCTCAAGACCTCGGACTTCAGCAACATCATCGAGACGAACCCGACCCGGGGCGTAAAGAGGAATCCCCGTCCCAAGCTCACCCGCTTCTTGTCACGCGATGAAATCGGCCGTCTCCATGAAGTGCTGGACCGGTACGAAGCTAGGCGACTCTCATCCAACGTACAGGCGGACATCATTCGCCTGCTGTTGCTGACGGGTTGCCGCAAGAGCGAGATATTGAATCTGCGGTGGCGGGAAGTTGGCAACGATACGCTGGAGCTTGAGGACAGTAGGACCGGGCCGAGACAGGTGCTGCTGAGTCCCGATGCCCGCGCCGTTATTGAGCGGCAGCCGCGGTCGGGGAGCCCCTGGGTGTTTCCCTCGCCGATGAATCCGACGCGGGCGCGCGTCGATCTCAGCCTGTGGAAGAGGGTGCGGAAGCTGGCCGGGCTCGAAGGGGTACGAATTCACGATTTAAGGCACACGTTCGCCAGCCAAGCGGCGATGCAGGGCATTCCGCTGCCGGTGGTGGCGCGTCTACTCGGCCACGCCCAGGTGCAAATGACGCTGCGCTATGCGCATGTCAGCGACCGGGACGTCGAGGCCGCCGCGGAGCGTATCGGCGGGGTGATGGCGGGCATCATGAATAGATCGCCCGTTCGGTCGGAGCTTGCGCCATAAAGGCTGCTGTCTGAAATCGACGACAGGGTGTGTCTCTGGGACCGCAGGGAGCTCTGTGACACCGTCAAATTCGATGGTCAAAGCGAGCCCGGTCGCAGTGTTTGATCCACATTGGCGGTAATGCGTGCGAAGTCGGTTTGGAGCACCGAACTTGTCAGCAAGCATGTAAGCTATTAGATGGCGGAGAGCCGAAATTGTGAGGGCGTTGTTTCTTGGGCGTAATCCCAAGGCCTTTTTCTTGTTCACCTTCGCGGCCGGTAGGGTGGCGAGCGGATTAAGCAGGTCGCGCGACCGACGGCGCCCACAGTAACTCTCGGACTTGACTGCGCAACGCGGGGAAAACCATGCTCGAAGATCTTGCCATCCAATTCGTTATCCAGAGCGAGGATACCCTCAAAGGAATCGGCCTCGGTTTGACCATTGTCGGGGCGGTCATCGCGGCAATCATTACGCGGTCGAAAGTTGAGATCGCTCGCACGACATACTTCGCCTATTCAGCACTGATCTTCTTCGCGGTCTCCGCCGTGCAAATCGTCTGGCTCCAGTCGATCCCCGCCATGACGGGTGGCTACTTGTAGGTGCTCATGGCAATCTCGCTTACAGCGTCAATCGCAGGTGGATACTTCTTCTGTCGCATCGCAATAGCGCGTTCTCACGATGCCTACGGGCACGGTCGCATGGCATTTCTCGCCTTCATCCCGATTGCGAACTTCTGGCTCCTGCTGACCCCTTCGAAGAACGTGATGTCAGCCAACCGCACCCCGACGATACCGCTGCTATCGGGCGGGCTTGGCGTCGTAACCGGCTTCGTCTTGCTTGCGACTGCCTTTGGCGTGACCGTCTACATTGAGGAACAAGGTCGCGTGATGGATTCGCAAACTCAGATCGAGCCCGTGTCACAGCAAGCGGTGATCGACTCCATGATCCGCTCGAACGGCCTTGAGGAGACGTTGCGCCTCGTGGCTGCTGAGGCGCAAACGCCAATCACCGTAGACGAAGTGACGACGCTCGCACGGATGGAGGCTGCTGGGACGCAGTTGCGGCGAATCTACGTTGTCGATCTCGCAGGCATGAGGTTGACGGAGGAATTCGCAGCTCGCAGCCGCAATGGCATCTGCGCATGACCCGCGTTTGAGCCGATCCTGCGTGCGGGAGGCTCTATCCAAGAAGTCTACGAGGAACGTAACGGTCGCGCAATTGGCGCTGCAATGGTTACGCGCGATGACTGTGGCTTCTAGTGCAGTGACTCAATCGTTTGGGAATTATCCCGACTACTTGACACTCACCCCCACCGTGCCCTCGCCAGGGGTGAGTGTCAAGTAGTCGGGATAATTGGTAGTGGGTCAGTTTGAATTTCTCAGCCATTGACTTGACTCTAGCCGTTTGGGATGAGGCATGCCATATTCATTGACATGGCCAAACCCAAGAGACCACGCGACACCAACCAGCTCGCCAAGCACATCGTGGATGTGGCAACCGGAGAATCGGAGACAACCCTGGAGGTTCCCCCGGCGAACGAGTTCGCGAGGGTGCGAGTCTCGCATGGCAGTGATGTCTGCGGCTTGGTTCGTTGAGTTCAGGCAGCGATTGCCATGGCTGCTGCACGTGGACTGATGTTGTCGTTGGCCGGTGTGTCGGTTGCGCTGATCAGGGCCTTCCATGCCCGCTCGAAGCGGCCGGATTTGATCAGGGCGCGGAAGGTCAGAACAGCCTGTCCGCCGACGATCCGCCAGCGCATGCCGGAGCGCTTCATGCGCTGTGTCACCAGGGTCTTGTTGGCAGCTTCGACCACGCCTGAGCCGATGGCGATGCCCTCTTCCTTCAGGGCGTGGTAGCGCATGCGATGGCGATGCTTGCGGAAGAAGGCGAGTTCCCGCTCGGTCTCGGCCCGGTCCGGCGCAGCGGCGGCATCGCGAAGGTGGCGCAGCGCCCGGATCACCTTGGCGACGCCACGGGGATCGTGACGGAGGATCTCGCGGTACTTCTCGAACCAGCCGGGCGCCACGGCATGGTCGGACGCGGTTTGCAGATGTTCGCAAGCATGCCAGAAGTCGATCACCTCGGTTTCGGGCGACAGGGTCTCCAGGAAGGTCCAGTTGTCGGCGGCGCCATCGGCGATAGCGACGATCCCGATCTCGGGGCGTGCTCGCCTGATGTGTGCGACTTCGCTTGCAAGCTGCGCCTTCAGCGTGAGCTTGCCGCTCTCCGGCATGCGGCCGAGATAGAGGGTCTTCAGGCGCTTGCCCTCGGCGTCGTGGAAGGAGACCGTGCCGCAGGCAGCCTCGCGCCAGGAGGCCTTGGCGCGACCGTCCTCGCCGGGTCTCAGCGGCACCATGACGCCGTCGAGGGAGACCGAGGCGGTGGTCGCGTCCTGCGGTATGCCCTCGGCCTCACGGATGCTGCCCAGCGTCTCCGGGCCGAGGCTCTCCCAGCATTCGTGCATGCTCAGGGTCAGGCGCTGCAGGGTGCTCACCGACGGCGTCATGGCGCCGGTCTTCGCAAAGAACGCCGCCGCTTCCCGGGCCGTGCAGTGACCCATCATCAGCAGACCGAGCTCGGCCGCCGGCCGCGTCAGGTAATCGTCGACGAGGCCCAGGCTCTCGTCGACCGGCACCGGCGATGCCCCGCTCGCGCCGCTGCGGTAACGCGCTCGCCGGTAGGTCACCGGACCGAGCGAGGTCATGATCGTCTTCGGCGTCACCGCGACCCGGAACCAGCTCTGCCCGTCCCGCTCGATCCGGGAAGCGCCATCGTCCCGGTTCTCGATGACGGCGCCCATGACATCGCGAGCGAACTCGTTCGTGGCCTCACGCACCCGCAACTCGACCTCCTCGGGCGCCTCGGGGCGCGGCTCGGAACGAAGCTCCTCGCGACACAGTGCGAGCACCCGGGCGGCCGCCTCGACGACCCGAGGAGGCAGGCCGGAAAGATCGATGGACGAAGGCGCCGGAGGCGGGGATACTGCCATGGGAATGCTCCCGATGTTGGGTTTCGAGACACGGCATCGTACCGCTTCTGGCGGTGCGGAGCGTTCCCACCTTCCCCTGCTCGACCCTGCCGTCGTAACAAAATCCTGCCTTGGAGCGGCCCATTGTCACGAATAGCCGATTTCGGCCGTTCGTCTCGACACAAAAAACGCACTAAATCAATGACTTAGATTTTCCATACCAGACCCACACCCGTTCGCGAGGGCTGGTGGCTTGAAGGGCGGCAAGGCCCGAGCCAAGGCTCTAACCCCTGAGCGACGTAAAGAAATCGCCGAGAGAGCGGCAAATGCGCGGTGGAAGGTCAAGCGGGAAGAGTAGACCGCTCTTCTTTCATTTGCCGCTTGATGAAACTTGACAAAAGTGGCACGGCAAACAGGTATTTGCCATATCTGTTTTTGTATACGAGACCGGCATCGCTAAGTGACACTAGCATCTGGTTAATATGGCTACTGTTAAAGGGCTTTGCCGGTCGGGATTTCGATAGGTCTGCCACCTCTTGGACCGTAAACTCGGAAACGCAGTTTGGTAGGGAGGCAATGACTTCCATTAACTCTCTCTGTTGAGGTGGTCCCAGAAAATCGGACAGGGAGCTAAGGTGTATTCCACCGGATAACGGAGGAATACGAGATGACGAATCGACGCCGGTTTACGGCGGAATTCAAGGCCCGGGTGGCGCTGGAAGCGCTGCGGGGCGACAAGACGATCCAGCAGATCGCGGCCAAGCACAAGGTGCATCCGAACCAGGTGAGCGCCTGGAAGCGCCAGGCGGTGGACGGTCTGGGCGAAGTGTTTTCGAACGGCGCCAACCGCGCTTGCCGGGATCATGAATCCGAGGTCCGCGACCTTCACGCCAAGATCGGCGAGCTGACGGTGGAACGGGATTTTTTAGCCAGAGGGCTCAAGCGATGAGCCGGGGGGAGCGCAAGGCGATGATCACACGCGACGCCCCCGAGCTGAGCTTGAGCCGTCAATGCCGCCTGCTTTCGATCGGCCGGTCCTCGTTCTATTATGCGCCCAGGGGGGAGAGCCCTTCGAGTCTGGCGCTGATGCGTCGGATCGACGAGTTGTTCATGAAGTACCCGTTCTACGGCAGCCGCCAGATGGTCCGCCAGTTGCGGCGGGACGGCGTTTGCGTCGGCCGTCACCGGGTTCGCAGGTTGATGCGATTGATAGGCCTGGAGGCGATCTATCAGGCGCCGAGAACCAGCGTGCCGCATCCCATGCACCGGATTTATCCTTATCTTCTCAAAGGGATGGCTATCGACCAGCCCAATCGGGTCTGGTGCGCCGACATCACCTATATCCCCGTCCAGCGTGGCTTTCTGTACCTGGTAGCGATCATGGACTGGGCGACGCGCCACGTTTTATCCTGGCGGCTGTCGAACACCATGGACGCTGGATTCTGCGCCGAGGCCTTGGGCGACGCGCTGGCCCGCTACGGCCAGCCGGAGATATTCAATACGGATCAGGGCAGCCAGTTCACCAGCCTCGACTTCACCGGCGTGCTCAAGAACGCGAGCATCCGCATCTCCATGGACGGTCGGGGCCGCTGCATGGACAACATCTTCATCGAGCGCCTGTGGCGGTCTCTCAAGTATGAGGCGGTCTACCTACACGAGCTCACCGACGGCTTCCACGCCGAACGGGTCATCGGCGAGTGGATCGGCTTCTACAACACCGAGCGGCCCCATTCGTCCCTCGACGGTCAAACGCCGGCCGAGGCCTACGGGGCCGGTCAACCTGTGGATATGATGGACAAGGCTCGCGCCTTGCCCACATCCCCACAGGCTCAACAACAGCAACAGGATGTGATAAAAAGGATTTTGGCAGCATGATCAAACAACGGAATACACCTTAACCGCGCTGCCAAACTGTCCAACTGTATCGCACCCGGTTCCTTGGACACAAGTTTGTCTCATGCGGCGGGCCTGAGTGACATCGCGGTGTGCCACGCCTGACGAGCTTGAGCGGGGCTCAGGTAGCCGTTCTTCTCCACGATCCACTGGGCATTGTACTGTTCGACGAACCCGCGGACGGCGTTCCGCAGCTCCGCGATGTTGCGGTAGATGCGGCCATGGATGATCTGTTCCTTGAGCGTGCGATTGAACCTCTCGGCGACGCCGTTGGTCTGGGGCTGTTCGACGAAGGCGTAGGACGGCTGGATGCCCCAGAACTTGATCTGGTTGGTGAAGTGGTCCGACAGATACTGGGAGCCGTGATCCATCCGCAAGGCCAGCCCCCGCGCCGCACCGGCGGAGGTCGAGGCATACAGCCTCGCAAGCCCCATGGAGATCGGCTGAAGGGCGGCGAAGCGGTCGCCTCGCTTGCACACATGCCAGCCGACGCACTCGGCGTTCCAATGCTCGATGGCGGTGAATATCCAGCCCCAGCCGTCGTCCACCGTGAACACCCGAACGCCGTCCGTGCCCCACATGAGGTTGGGGGCATGGGTGATGATCTCACCGACATGGGGATTTCCGCCACGGCGGCGGCAGCGATGGGGCGAGAGCAGGTTGTTCTCGCGCATCACCCGGAGCACCCGCTTGCGGGAAACACGGATGCCACGACAGACCCGAAGCCGAGCCCAGACCTTGCGGTGTCCCTCGCCCTCCCAGGGGGATGCCTCCAGGTCGGCCTCGATGGCCACCAGCAGAGCCTCGTCCGAGATCGAGGGCTTCGGTCCCCGGCGCTTTGCTGGTGGGCGCTCAGCGGTGGCCTGCTGCCGGGATTTCATGGCGTAGAACGAGGAACGGGCAAAACCCCAGGCCGCACAGACCCGCTGGAGGCCGTAGGCCAAACCCGTGCCGGGAGAGGTGGCGGCACTCATCGCCGCGACCTCCGCCGCCCCAAAGGGCCGGACGTCTCCGTCTTGGCCTCCAGCAGTTCCACCTGCATGATCAACTCCCCGATCCGCTTCATGGCGATGTCCAGTTCCGCCTTCACCGGATCGCCCTTGCGTTCCTTGAGCGAGGCATCGATCCCGGCGATCGCCTTCTCACGCCACTGCTCGAGCCGGAAAATCTCCACGCCCAACTGCCGCGACAAAAGTTCCACCGGCTCGCCACGCAAAAGCCGCAGGGCAACCTCACGCTTGCGCGTCACCGTCCACCGCTGGCCAAGTCCCAGCGGGCCTGCCGGCGAAACCTGGCCCGGGGAAAACGTGGACGAGCCAAGCTCGCCCTCGTTTACCACAGGCCCATCAACAGCAACTTTGTTCTCAAAATTGTCGGTCATGTTCCGGTCCTCCTTGGACACTTCGATTAAGCCAATTCTGTGTCCAAGGAAATCGGGTCCGACTCACCAAACTGTCCAACAAAGTGGGACCACCTCACTGTCGGTCTGTAGCACGTGACCAGCGGTCCACAAAAAAATCTGTGTCTAGCTTCCTTAAAATATCCGCGTTAACAACAGACATCGCCTCCCCTTTGTCGTGCTGACTCAGCCAAACATCAAAGTATTCTCTGCAGATAAATTGAATGAAGTATGGATATCCCCCGGACATCTGGCTAAGGAGATGTGAGGTGGTCCCACTTTGTTGGACAGTTTGGCAGCGCGGTTAAGGTGTATTCCGTTGTTTGATCATGCTGCCAAAATCCTTTTTATCACATCCTGTTGCTGTTGTTGAGCCTGTGGGGATGTGGGCAAGGCGCGAGCCTTGTCCATCATATCCACAGGTTGACCGGCCCCGTAGGCCTCGGCCGGCGTTTGACCGTCGAGGGACGAATGGGGCCGCTCGGTGTTGTAGAAGCCGATCCACTCGCCGATGACCCGTTCGGCGTGGAAGCCGTCGGTGAGCTCGTGTAGGTAGACCGCCTCATACTTGAGAGACCGCCACAGGCGCTCGATGAAGATGTTGTCCATGCAGCGGCCCCGACCGTCCATGGAGATGCGGATGCTCGCGTTCTTGAGCACGCCGGTGAAGTCGAGGCTGGTGAACTGGCTGCCCTGATCCGTATTGAATATCTCCGGCTGGCCGTAGCGGGCCAGCGCGTCGCCCAAGGCCTCGGCGCAGAATCCAGCGTCCATGGTGTTCGACAGCCGCCAGGATAAAACGTGGCGCGTCGCCCAGTCCATGATCGCTACCAGGTACAGAAAGCCACGCTGGACGGGGATATAGGTGATGTCGGCGCACCAGACCCGATTGGGCTGGTCGATAGCCATCCCTTTGAGAAGATAAGGATAAATCCGGTGCATGGGATGCGGCACGCTGGTTCTCGGCGCCTGATAGATCGCCTCCAGGCCTATCAATCGCATCAACCTGCGAACCCGGTGACGGCCGACGCAAACGCCGTCCCGCCGCAACTGGCGGACCATCTGGCGGCTGCCGTAGAACGGGTACTTCATGAACAACTCGTCGATCCGACGCATCAGCGCCAGACTCGAAGGGCTCTCCCCCCTGGGCGCATAATAGAACGAGGACCGGCCGATCGAAAGCAGGCGGCATTGACGGCTCAAGCTCAGCTCGGGGGCGTCGCGTGTGATCATCGCCTTGCGCTCCCCCCGGCTCATCGCTTGAGCCCTCTGGCTAAAAAATCCCGTTCCACCGTCAGCTCGCCGATCTTGGCGTGAAGGTCGCGGACCTCGGATTCATGATCCCGGCAAGCGCGGTTGGCGCCGTTCGAAAACACTTCGCCCAGACCGTCCACCGCCTGGCGCTTCCAGGCGCTCACCTGGTTCGGATGCACCTTGTGCTTGGCCGCGATCTGCTGGATCGTCTTGTCGCCCCGCAGCGCTTCCAGCGCCACCCGGGCCTTGAATTCCGCCGTAAACCGGCGTCGATTCGTCATCTCGTATTCCTCCGTTATCCGGTGGAATACACCTTAGCTCCCTGTCCGATTTTCTGGGACCACCTCAATGTCCCGGTCGATGTTGAAAAGTTGAGGTAGGTGTCGCTCTCCTGGAGCCGTTAGGCTCCGGGTGCTGCAAACCCAAGAGGGAGAACGACACCATGGGAAAGGATATCCGTAGTTCCAGTAGCCCGAAAGCCCTTGCCACCTCGTTTCCTATGCCGCCGCTGGCAGACGCGATGGACGCAGTCCGTCTCAGCGTGGATCGGTTCTGTCTCCTGGCCGGGGTCGAGGCCTTGGCCGAGATGATGGAGGAGGACGCCACGACCGTGTGCGGGGCCCGACATCGTCGCCATGGGAACCGTCGGGGTTATCGCTGGGGCCATACGCAGAGCGAGATCGGCTACCACGGCGGCCGCGTGAAAGTGCAGCGGCCACGGGTTCGCGACCATGCTGGCAAGGAGGTGGGTTTGGAGAGCTGGCAGGTGCTGCGCGACGGCAACCTGTTGCTCGAGTGGGCGCTCAACCTGATGGTCCTGAACGTGTCGACCCGCAAGTACCACCGCGCGGTCCGTCTGCCCGAGGGCGACCTGGCGAAAGCGCGTGGCGACGGCACTTCGAAGTCGGCCGTTTCCCGGCGCTTTGTGGCGCTGTCGCGCAAGAAGATGAAGGCCTGGCTCGCCTCGGACCTCTCGGAGCTCGACCTGCTGGTCATCCAGATCGACGGTCTGCATGTCGGCGACCATGTCTTGGTGGCGGCGATCGGCGTCGATGGCAACGGCGACAAGCATGTCCTGGCCGTGGTCGAGGGGGCGACGGAGAACACTGTCGTCGTCCAGGCCTTGCTCGACAATCTCCTCGCCAGGGGGCTCGATCCGACGCTGCCCCGGCTGTTCATCGTCGATGGCGCGAAGGCGCTCAGCAAAGCGATCCGCAACACCTTCGGTGTGGCCGCCGCCATCCAGCGCTGCCAGGTCCACAAGGGCCGTAACATCATCGAGCGCCTGCCCCTGCATTTGCATGCGAGCGTCAAGAAGGCGCTCCGTCAGGCCTGGGACCAGGACGACGCAGACAAGTGTCAATGGCGGAGCAAAAAGGGACCACCTCGGCGGTGTAATACCAGTGAGCGCCTGAATTGACTCTCGGGATATTCATTGATGGCGGATGATGGCGGATTGTGATTCTATGGTCTCCCACCAGATGTGGGGGATGTCATGGGATCAGCACTCAAGATACGGGATGATTTGACGCCTTTGGAGCTTCGGCGCTGGGCTCGCGTGGAATCGTACGGTCGAGCGGCGGCGCGGGCCTATGGGATCGCGAATGCTTTGGAGGAGATGCCCCGGGCTGATGCCGCGCGGCTTGCGGGGATGGATCGCCAAACGCTTCGCGACGCGGTTGTTCGTTACAATGCAAAGGGATTGGAGGGGCTTCACGACCGTCCAAAGGGCTACTCGCCGCGGCGGCTGACGGCAGACGAGGAAGCGGCGCTGGCGGCGGTCATCATCGCCGGGCCGGAGCCTGAGCGCGACGGGGTTTGCGCCTGGACCCGGGCCGATCTGTGCCGCTGGCTGGAGGAGCGCTTCGCCAAGACCTACCACCCCTCGAGCATGACCCGGGTTCTACGGCGGATGGGATTTTCCCGCCAGAAGGCGCGCCCGAGCCACCCGCGAAGGGACGCCGAAGCGCAGGAGCGCTTCAAAAAAGGGGGCTTCGCGACATCCTGAAGGCGACCGCCGCGGCGCATCCCGACAAGCGCCTACAGCTGTGGTTTCAGGATGAAGCGCGCGTCGGCAACAAGGGCCGGGTGTGTCACCGGTGGTGGCGCAGGGGCGAGCGTGCCCCCGGGACGCGTCAAATCGGCTACCAGTGGGCCTACATCTTCTCCGCCGTGCGCCCGGACACCGGCGACGACGTCACCCTGGTGATGCCGAGCGTCAACGCCAAGGTCATGGACCTGTTTCTCGCACACTTCGCCGATACCCTGGACCAGGATGCGCACGCCGTCATGATGTGCGACGGCGCCGGTTGGCACGACGAGCGCGCCCTCACCGTCCCCGACAACGTCACCTTGGCGCTGTTGCCGCCTTACAGTCCCGAACTCAACCCCGTCGAGCGGGTTTGGCTCTACCTACGCGAACGCTTCCTATCGCTCCGCGGCCTCGACGACACCGAGGCCATCATCGACGCCTGTTGCCAAGCATGGATCGACCTCATCGCAGAACCGGATCGTATGCGAACCCTCTGCGCCTATCCATGGATCATGAAAATGATTTCATAGGCTCACTGATATAAGAAGGGACCGCTTGGCGGCTGCGGGCTTGTCCCCGTAGTCCACGGGAGGGCCCCGCGCGCGACGCGGCGTGCCCTCAACAGGCTGACGCGGCGGCGCGCGCGGGAGGGACCTGTGGGCCCACGGGGTCAAGCGTGGGCTGGGTGGTCGGTTCAGTTAGCAGTCGGGGTTTGACGCCTGCGGCTCTGGTTGAGCCTGTAGCTGTCACCGTTCATCTCGAGGATGTTGACGTGGTGGGTGAGGCGATCGAGGAGCGCGCCGGTGAGGCGCTCGGAGCCGAACACCTCGGTCCATTCGTCGAAGGGCAGATTGGTGGTGACCAGGGTCGAGCCCCGCTCGTAGCGTTGGCTGAACACCTCGAACAACAGCTCGGCGCCGGTCTTCGACAGCGGCACGAAGCCGAGTTCGTCGACGATCAGAAGCTTGTAGGTGGCGAGCTTCTTCTGGAACCTCAGCAGCTGCTTGTCATCGCGGGCCTCGATGAGTTCGTGGACCAGCGCGGCGGCGGTGATGAAGCCGACCGAGAGGCCCTTCTGGCAGGCCGCCAGGCCGAGACCGAGGGCGATGTGGGTCTTGCCGGTCCCACTGTTGCCGAGCGCGATGAGGTTCTCGCGGCGCTCGATGTACTCGCAGCGGGCCAGCTCCAGGACCAGCGCCTTGTTGAGCGAGGGGATGACCTTGAAGTCGAAGCTGTCGAGGCTCTTGACCACGGGGAAGCGCGCCGCCTTGATGCGCCGCTCGACCATGCGGCGCTCGCGGTCGATCAGCTCGAGCTCGGCGAGTCTCAACAGGTAGCGGACGTGATCGACGCCTTCCGAGGCGCACTGCCGGGCGATCTTGTCGTACTCGCGCAGGAAGGTCGGCAGCTTCAGCGTCTTGAGGTGGTGGGCGAGCAGCACTTGCGGTGTGTCGGTCATGCGCCGAGCCCCGACAGCAGGCTCATGTACGACTTGGCGGACGTCATCGCGACCCGGGCGCGCGGCAGATACGGATAGACGTCGAGGTTGAGCCTGGGCGGCCGCCGCTCGATGCGGCACAGTACCAGGTGCTTCACCGCATCAAAGCCGATTGCGCCGAGCCGCAGGGCGTCGCCGACCGCACCCTCGACCTCCTCGAGCCGGAAGGTCTCCAGTAGACGGAGCACCTGGACGTACTCGCGCTTGCCTGCCTTGCCCATACGAGCTTCGAGGAGCCGCCGCAGAGTGATGAAGGCCTCGGGCAGGTCCCAGCCCGCCAATGGCGCGGCCTGGTCGAGGGCGCCGATCTTCTGCTCGATCAAGGGCAGGTAATGCAGCGGGTCGAAGATCAGGTCCTCGCTGTCGTAGGACCGGCGGTGCCGGGCGATCACCTCGGCCCCGCAGCTGATCACCACCTCATCGACGTAGCCCCGGATGAGCACCTCACGGTGGCCGTAGGCCACGGGCACGGAATAGTCGTTGCTGCGGTAACGCACCAGCGACAGCGAACTCGCCCGTCCAGGGCGCTTATCGCAGGCATCATAGGGAGCAGGCGGCAATGGCAAGAGAACTTGACGATCCCGCTCGAGACGCTCGCCGATGGTCTCCTTGTGGCCCCGCAGCCGCGCCGCCTGGCGCCGGCGGCACTGTTCGGCGAGAGCATCGTTGAGGGCCGCGAAGCTCTCGGCACGCGGGACGGGGACCAGGAAGTTCCGCCGGATGAAGCCGACCAGTCCCTCGACCTTGCCCTTGTCGTTGCCCTTGCCCGGCCGGCCGAACCTGTCCTCGAACAGATAGTGGGACTGAAGCTCCGTGAAGACGCGCGTTCGCTGCCGCTTCCCATCGCCCAGGATCCGGGCAACCGCCAGCTTGGTGTTGTCGTACAGGATGGATCGGGGGACGCCGCCGAAGAAGGCAAACGCCGCGTTGTGGCCATCGCAGAATGCTTCGGTCGTCTCCGCCGGATAGGCCGCAACAAAGCAACCATCACTGTGGGGAAGGTCGAAGGCAAGGAAGTGGATCTTCCGTAACGCGCCGCCGATCACCGCCATCGCTTCGCCGAAGTCTGAGGTGGTCCCAGAAAATCGGACAGGGAGCTAAGGTGTATTCCACCGGATAACGGAGGAATACGAGATGACGAATCGACGCCGGTTTACGGCGGAATTCAAGGCCCGGGTGGCGCTGGAAGCGCTGCGGGGCGACAAGACGATCCAGCAGATCGCGGCCAAGCACAAGGTGCATCCGAACCAGGTGAGCGCCTGGAAGCGCCAGGCGGTGGACGGTCTGGGCGAAGTGTTTTCGAACGGCGCCAACCGCGCTTGCCGGGATCATGAATCCGAGGTCCGCGACCTTCACGCCAAGATCGGCGAGCTGACGGTGGAACGGGATTTTTTAGCCAGAGGGCTCAAGCGATGAGCCGGGGGGAGCGCAAGGCGATGATCACACGCGACGCCCCCGAGCTGAGCTTGAGCCGTCAATGCCGCCTGCTTTCGATCGGCCGGTCCTCGTTCTATTATGCGCCCAGGGGGGAGAGCCCTTCGAGTCTGGCGCTGATGCGTCGGATCGACGAGTTGTTCATGAAGTACCCGTTCTACGGCAGCCGCCAGATGGTCCGCCAGTTGCGGCGGGACGGCGTTTGCGTCGGCCGTCACCGGGTTCGCAGGTTGATGCGATTGATAGGCCTGGAGGCGATCTATCAGGCGCCGAGAACCAGCGTGCCGCATCCCATGCACCGGATTTATCCTTATCTTCTCAAAGGGATGGCTATCGACCAGCCCAATCGGGTCTGGTGCGCCGACATCACCTATATCCCCGTCCAGCGTGGCTTTCTGTACCTGGTAGCGATCATGGACTGGGCGACGCGCCACGTTTTATCCTGGCGGCTGTCGAACACCATGGACGCTGGATTCTGCGCCGAGGCCTTGGGCGACGCGCTGGCCCGCTACGGCCAGCCGGAGATATTCAATACGGATCAGGGCAGCCAGTTCACCAGCCTCGACTTCACCGGCGTGCTCAAGAACGCGAGCATCCGCATCTCCATGGACGGTCGGGGCCGCTGCATGGACAACATCTTCATCGAGCGCCTGTGGCGGTCTCTCAAGTATGAGGCGGTCTACCTACACGAGCTCACCGACGGCTTCCACGCCGAACGGGTCATCGGCGAGTGGATCGGCTTCTACAACACCGAGCGGCCCCATTCGTCCCTCGACGGTCAAACGCCGGCCGAGGCCTACGGGGCCGGTCAACCTGTGGATATGATGGACAAGGCTCGCGCCTTGCCCACATCCCCACAGGCTCAACAACAGCAACAGGATGTGATAAAAAGGATTTTGGCAGCATGATCAAACAACGGAATACACCTTAACCGCGCTGCCAAACTGTCCAACAAAGTGGGACCACCTCAGTCCGCCTGGGCGTGACCGGGGGAATGGGAGAGTGGCACGAACACCTCACGCGACCGAAGCCCCTGCTCACGAACGTAGTCCTTCACGATGGTGTAGCCGCCCGTGAAACCGTACTCGTCCCGGAGGCGGTCGAAGATGCGCTTCGCAGTGTGCCGTTGCTTGCGGTGGCTGGTCCGATCGTCTTCCAAGATCCGATCGATGATTCCCGTGAACGGACCCAGCTTTGGCCGCCTCGGCGGCGCGCTTCGGCGATACCCTGGCGGCACCGAGAACGACAGCATCTTACGGACCGTCTTGCGGTCTACACCAAACACCCGCGAGGCCTCGCGGGTGCTCATCCCCTCGACATGACACGCCCGCCGAACCCGTGCGTACAACTCCACCCGATACATCCCCCCCGCCTTCCAGTCAGAGCAACCCTGACAGAAGGCTATACGCGGTCCCATTTTGGTCCGCCGCAGCCGGATCGACCGGCCGCTTCAGTGGGGGATTATTGCTCTGCCGTTCTCAATCGGACCAGCGATCAAACAATTCCCCAGTCCGTCGGTCGCGTAAAGTAAACATACACCATCATAAGGACCTCGACTCCCATGTGGAATCGACTTTTTACCGCCCCGTCAACTTTCGGGTATAGCTCGGTGGCGAGTAGCTTCCTGTTATGAACAAGATCAGCTACCGCCGACATCGGTTTCCTGCAGAGATAATCCAGCGCGCCGTCTGGCTGTGTTTCCGGTTTCCGCTCAGTTACCGCGATGTGGAGGATCTGCTCGCTGAACGTGGTGTCGATGTTTCTTACGAGACGATACGGCGCTGGGCTTTAAAGTTTGGGCAGGCCTATGCCCGAAAACTGAGACAATCACGCCCTCGACCAGACGACCGGTGGCACCTTGATGAGGTGTTTTCCTCCATCAACGGAAAACGGATGTATCTATGGCGGGCGGTGGACAGCGAGGGTGAGGTGCTGGATATCCTGGTTCAGTCCCGGAGGAACAAGAAAGCAGCACTCAAGCTGATGCGCAAACTGCTCAAGAAGCAGGGGTATGCGCCGAATAAGGTGGTGACCGATAAACTGCCATCTTACGGGGCAGCATTGCGTGATCTCAACATGACGGGGAAACACGTTACCGGCGGACGGAGCAACAATCGGGCGGAGAATTCGCACCTGCCGGTTCGACAACGAGAACGCAGGATGCAGGGCTTCAAGTCATCAGGATCGGCGCAAAGGTTTCTCTCCACCCACGCCGCCATCTACAACACCTTCAATGTCCAACGTCATCTGATCACTCGCAAGACAATGAGCCAATTCCGCGGTGACGCGATGAACACGTGGCGGACCGTGACCGCTGCTGCTTGAGCCGCTCAGTTCAGACGTTCAACTGCGACCTGCCTTCGTTAAGTTGACAACACCCAGACGAGGCTCTCTGGAACCGCGGTCCTTATCCGACCGTCGACCGGAGCCGTCTCTCTGAACAAACAAGAACATAACACTGACCAAAGGGAGGCCGAACATCATGAGCTTTCACAAAACTCCTGGGGCGTAATCGCCGCCGGTCTGTTCGTTGCCTCGAACGCGGTGGCGGGGACGGAGCTCACCGTCTACACCGCCGTCGAGGCCGAGGATCTCAAGCGCTACGCCGAGACCTTCAGCCAGGATCACCCGGACATCACCATCAACTGGGTGCGTGACTCGACCGGCATCGTCACCGCCAAGCTGCTGGCGGAGAAGAACAACCCGCAGGCCGATGTGGCCTGGGGCGTGGCCGGCACTTCGCTGTTGCTGCTCAAGGCCGAGGGCATGCTGGAGCCCTACGCGCCGACGGTTTCGGCGACGGTTTCGCGCCGGCGCCAGGCTTGGCTGCGGCGCTGCACGCCGCGCGTCACCAGGCCGTGGAGAATGCGCACGCCGGCCGAGGTATAGACGATCATCATCGCCATCGCCGCCGCCGCGGCGATATCGCCCTGATCGTCCATGTTCAAGACGGCGACCGCAGCGAGATGCGTCTCCGGCCCCCACAGGAACACGACCGCCGAGACCGTCGTCATGGCGTTGACGAACAGATAGATCGAGATGTCGAGGATCGCCGGCAGGCAAACCGGGAATGTGACCCGCGCGAAGGTCTTGTAGAACGGCACCTTGAGCGAGGCCGAGACCGCCTCGAACTCGGCATCCATCTGCTTGAGCGCGGTCATCGCCGTCAGATGCGGCACCGTGTAGTAGTGCACGATGGTGCAGATCACCAGGATGCCCATCGTCGCGTAGAGGAAGCTGAACGGGTTGGCGAGCTCGATGCCGGTCAGCGGGATGGTGAAGGTCGTCGGGTTGAAGAAGAAGATGTAGGCGAGACCGAGCACCATGCCGGGCACGGCGAGCGGGACGATGGCGATGAACTGCAGCACCGAGCGGAACCTGGTGTAGCGCCGCGACTTTTCGATGAAGTAGGCGCCCGTGAAGATGATCAAGGTGCCGAGCACCGCCACCCACACCGCCATGATGAGGCTGTTCTGGTAGGCCGCCCAGCCGCCGCCGTCCATCAGGTCGAACTGGTAGTTGGCGAGCGTGAGGCTGAGGTTGTAGGGCCAGAACGTGATGAACGACGCATAGGCCGACACCGCCAGGACGCCGATCAGGATGAACGTGATGACCAGGCAGTAGGCCAGCATGATGAGGTCGAAGCGCCGGTTCGGCTTGGGCTCGAGCGGCACCGACTGCGCCGAGATCTGCGCCACCTGGCGGCGCTGCACCAGGCGTTGGGCGATGAAGCTGAGGATGACCGGGAACAGCAGGACGACGCTGACCACGGCGCCCATCTGGAAGTTCCACTGGCCGACCACCTGCTTGTAGATATCGACCGAGAGTACGTTGTACCAGCCGCCGATCACCTTGGGCGCGCCGAAGTCGGTGATCCCGTAAGTGAAGGCGACGAAGCAGGCGCTCATCACGCCGTATTTGGCGCCTGGCAGGGTGACCGTGAAGAAGATGCGCAGCTTGCTCGTGCGCAGCGCGACCGCCACCTCGTAGAGCCGCGCGTCGGCGGTCGACAGCGCCGTTGTCAGGATCATCACGGTGTGCGGGAAGATCCAGAACGACAGCGCGGTGACGATGCCGATCGGCCCGTAGATCGAGTAGCCGCCCAGCACCTCCTTGATCATGCCCTGGTTGCCGAATAGGTAAACCAGCGAGATCGCCGGCAGCAGCGACGGTGCCAGGATGGGGATCATCGCGACGCCGCGGAAGAACCCCTTGAACGGCATGCAGCTGCGGGTCAGCGCGTAAGCGTAGATGAAAGCGAGCGTGACGGTGATCACCATGGTCAACACGCCGATCGTGATGGTGTGCTGCGCCGAGGTCACCAGCGCCGGCGTGCCGAAGTATTCGACGTAGTTGGCGAATCCGACGAAGTGCCCGTCGGCGTCCTCGAAGCTCTTCGAAAGCATCGCGTAAAGCGGCAGGAACACCGCCCCGGCGAGCACGAGCGCCAGGACGACGAGGCCGGCGCCCTGGATCAGGTCGTCACGGCTGAGCCTGGGACGAAGCGGCGCGGCGCGGGCGACGGCGATCTCGGCCACGGTTCGCCTCCTTATAGAGCGGTGAACACGCGGATGCGGTCGTCGGGAAAGACGACCGCGAGCGCCGCGCCTTCGCGGATGCCGAGCTCGCCGACGAGGTGGGGCGGAAAGTCGGCGATGATCGACTGGTCGTCGATCCCTTCGACCGCGAGCGTCGCCCGGTAGAAGGCGCCCAGGAACTCGAGCACATCGACGCGTACCGCCACCGCGTTGGGCACATCGCCCGCGGACCCGCGCACCGAGAGGTCCTCGGGCCGGACGCACACGGTGATCGCCGTGTCCTGCGCCAGCCCGTCGAGGCCGTTGCTGCACCGAAGCTCGATTCGCCCCACGCGCAGGCGATCGAGCGCGAGGACGACGCCGGGCAGGAAGTTCATCTTGCCGACGAAGTCGGCGACGAACTGGGTCGCCGGATTGCGGTAAATCTCGACCGGGGTGCCGACCTGACCGATGACGCCCTGGTCCATGACGACGACGCGGTCGGCCATGGTCAGCGCCTCCTCCTGGTCGTGGGTCACCATGATCGTGGTGACCTCGAGGCGGCGATGCAGCTCCTTGATCTCGTGCCGAAGATAGGCGCGCACCTTGGCGTCGAGCGCGCTCAACGGCTCGTCGAGCAGCAAGAGGCCCGGCCGCGCCGCGAGCGCCCGCGCCAGAGCGACGCGCTGCTGCTGACCACCCGAAAGCTGCGAAGGGTATTTCTCGTCCTGTCCGGTCAGCCCGACGAGCCCGAGCAGCTCTTCCACGCGCTTGGCGATTTCCTTCTTCTTCATGCGCCGGTTTTCGAGCCCGTACGCCAGGTTCTTGTAAACCGTGAGATTGGGGAACAAGGCATAGGACTGGAAGACGATGCCGAAGTCGCGCGCCGTCGGCGGCAAGGTCGAGATGTCTTCGCCGGCCTGGACGATGCGCCCCTGGGTCTGGATGTCGAGCCCGGCGATGCAGCGCAACAGCGTCGTCTTGCCGCAACCAGACGGGCCCAGAAAACAGACGAATTCGCGGTCGTAGACGTCGAGGCTCACGTCGTCGAGCGCGGTAAATGCGCCGAACATCTTCGTGAGATGCTCGAGATTCAGGTACGGCCGGCTATCGTTGGTCGCCGTGTCTATCGTTTCCTGGGCCATCGCGCTCCGGCAATGCCGCCCTCAAACCAGAATAGGAGGCCCGGCCGCCCCGTCGGTCTCACAAAGCGGCCGGGTCGCTCTCCGACCGGAGAACGGTATACGCTTCGACGACGCGCCTAGCCCTTCGGCTCGGACTTGACGTCGTAGCGCGTCTGCCACTCGCCGAGTATGCGCTTGCGGTTGCTCGCGGCCCAACCGAAATCGTTCTCAATCATCATGTCGAGCATGTTCTCGGGGAAGTGCTCGACCGGCTCGGCGATCTCGGGGATCGCCAGGAGCGGCAGGAAGTCGTTGTACACCTTCATCGCCGCCGGCGAGATGTGCCAATCCATCAGCGTTTTCGCCGCCTCGATCTTCTTCGAGGTCTTGAGGATGCCGCTCGCCTCGACCTCCCAGCCGACCCCTTCCTCGGGCAGGATGAGATTGAGCGGCGCGCCCTTCTTTATGAGCTTGGCGCCGCGGAAGGCGAAGGAGATGCCGATCGGGTACTCGCCCGCGGCGGCCAGCCGGCACGGCTTGGACCCCGAATGGGTGTAGCGCGCCATGTTCTGGTGCAGTGCGTCCATGTACGTCCACGCCGCGTCCTCGCCCATCAGCTGCAGCCAGCTGGATACGGTGAGGAATCCGGTGCCTGACGAGTTCGGATTGGGCATGACCAGATGGTCTTTGTAAACCGGGTCAAGCAGGTCCTGCCACGAGACAGGCTTGGGCAGGTTGAACTTTTCCGCCTCGATGGTGTTGTAGCAGACCACCGCGGCATAGGCGTCGATCCCGACCCAGTGCGGCGGGTTCCTGGAATCGCGGAACTTGGAATCGAGCCTGTCGAGCCCCTTCGGCGCGTAGGGCAGCAACATGCCCTTCTCGTCGACCACTAGGAGGCTGGTCGCCGAGGTGCCCAAGAAGACGTCGGCCTGCGGGTTGCCGGCGTCGATCTCCGCCAGGATCTTGGCCGTGATGATGCCCGTCGAATCGCGCACCCAATTGATGTCGATATCCGGGTGCTCGGCGCGGAACGCCTTCCGCAAGGGCTCGAGCTCTTCGGCTTCGAGCGCCGTGTAGACGGTGAGCGTCGTATCGGCCACGGCCGCATTGCCGGCGAGGCCGACGGCGAACAGCCCGGCGGCGGCGATGCCCCAGAAACGCTTGGCGAGTCGTCTACCGAATTCGTGTTTCATGGCTATGTTTCTCCCTGTGATTAGCCCGGTGCGGGGCATGCCGACTTGCGCGCATCTCGACTGCCATGACTTAGCAGAAATTCCCCAGATGACCACTTGTGCTCACCGGTAGCGCAGCAAATTTGGCGGTCGAATCCTAATGTGCTCATGACTGTTCGGTCAAGATTTATTGTGGTTTTTTGCCGTTTGGCCCAAAAATCGCGAACAACAGGCCACTCAATGGTCGGGGCTCTCCTCGTCGATTCGAAACTCGAGATCGACCAGTCCATCAGGGTCTTCGCGGCTTCGAGATTGGGGGTGCCGGCGATGTTGCGCCCGCGGCGGCGATGGGGATGATGATCTTCTACACCAACGCCGTGGCGCGGCTCATCCATGTCGCGATTTCGAAGGGTGTCCTGAAACGCACCCAGGCATGGCGGTTCAGGTGACGACAACGCGTGCGCAATAACGCGGGATCGGGTACGAAACCGGTATGGACGACTATTTCGATCTGGGCCGCTACTCCCGGCCCATCGCCACAGACAACGCGGAGACGCAAATCTGGTTCGATCGCGGTTTGAACTGGATCTACGGGTTCAACCACGAGGAAGCCGTCGCCTGCTTCCGGCAAGCCGCGGCGCTCGATCCCGAATGCGCCATGGCCTATTGGGGCATCGCATTCGCCAGCGGGCCCTTCTACAACATGCCCTGGGAGATGTTCAGCCCGCACGAAGCCGAAGCGGCCGTTGCGACTTGTCAGGCGGCGGTTCAGAAGGCCCGCGCCTGCGCGCAGAATGCAACCCCGGTCGAGCAGGCGTTGATCGGCGCGGTATCGGTCAAGTTTCCGAAGCGGCACGCCGTCGGCGCTAGCGAGTTCCGCGCCTGGGACGACGCCTATGCGGACGCGATGCGCGAGGTCCATGCCGCCAACCCAGATGACCCGGACGTCATCGCGCTGTTCGCCGAAGCGCTGATGTCGCGCACACCGTGGAAGTTGTGGAACCGGGAGACCGGCGAGCCGGCCGAGGGGGCGGATACGCTCGAAGCGCTGCGGTGTCAACGCCGGAGTAAAAGTACACCACTGGCCGGCGTAAAAATGCACCACTTGATGCGATTCAGTCCAGCGTTGGCGGTTGTCCCGGTAGTCCATAGGAGGGACCCGCGCTGCTTCGTGTAGCGCTTGCGTTACGCGAAGCGAAGCAGCGTGGGAGGTGCCTGTGGGCCCACCGGGTCAACCATGGGCTGGGTTGTCAGGTTTTTGGGGGTTTCCGCCGTTTTTGGCTCTGGTTGAGACGGTAGCTGTCGCCGTTCATCTCCAGGATATGAACGTGGTGTGTGAGCCGGTCCAGCAACGCCCCAGTCAGGCGCTCGGAACCGAACACCTCGGTCCACTCATCGAACGGTAGATTGGAGGTCACCAGGGTGGAGCCGCCTTCGTAACGTTGGCTGAACACCTCGAACAACAACTCGGCCCCGGTTTTGCTAAGCGGCACGAAGCCGAGCTCATCGATGATCAGCAGCTTGTATTTTGCTAACTGCTTCTGGAACCGCAACAGGCGCTTCTCGTCCCTGGCCTCGATGAGCTCGTGGACCAAAGCCGCCGCCGTGATAAAGCCGACGGTGAGGCCTTTCTGACAAGCCGCCAGACCGAGGCCGAGGGCGATATGGGTTTTGCCGGTGCCGCTATTGCCAAGTGCGATGACGTTTTCACGACGCTTGATGTATTCACAACGCGCCAGTTCCAGAACCATCATCTTGTTGAGCGATGGCATGGCTTTGAAGTCGAAGCTGTCCAAGCTTTTGACGGCGGGGAACTTGGCCATCCTGATCCGCCGCTCGACCATGCGGCGTTCCCGATCAATCAACTCCAGTTCGGTCAGGCGAACAAGGTAACGCACATGATCGACGCCCTCGGCAGCGCATTGGCGGGCCTGCTTGTCGTATTCCCGTAGGAAGGTCGGCAGCTTGAGGGCCTTCAGATGATGGGCCAGCAAGAGCTGTGGCGTATCGCTCATGGCGCTGCCCCCTTCAGGAGCCCCATGTACGAGCGGGCCGAGGTTGTTGCCACCTCGGCGCGCGGCAGATAGGGATGGGCCAGCAGGTTCAAGCGTGGCGGCCGCTTCTCGATCCGGCACAGCACCAGGTGCTTGACCGCATCGAAGCCGATCACGCCGCGCTCCAGCGCCTCCGATATGGCGGCTCGCACATCGTCGAGGGAGAAGCTCTCGATTAGCCGCAGCACCTGGACGTATTCCCGCTTCCCGGCTTTGCCCATCCGCGCTTCAAGTAGGCGGCGGAGATCGCCGAACACCGGCGGCAACAGCCAGCCGGCCAAGGGAGCCGCCTGATCCAGCGCGTTGGTCTTTTGCTCCAGCAAGGACAGATAGTGCAGCGGATCGAAGACGAAGTCCTCTTGCTCGTATGAACGCGGGTGCCTGGCAATCACCTCTGCGGCGCAACTGATGACCACCTCGTGGACATAGCCGCGGACCAGCACCTCGCAATGGCCGAACCGTGTGGGGACGGAGTAATCGGTGCCGCGATAGCGCACCAGCGACAGCGAACTGACCCGCCCCGGGCGCTTGTCGCAGGCGTCGTAGGCGATTGCGGGAAGGCGCTGAAGAACCGCACGATCCCGTTCCAGGCGTTCGCCGACCGTCTGGTCGTGGCCACGCAGTTGTTCCGCCCATCGCTTGGCGCAGCAGGCTTCAAGATGCGTGTTGAGATCATCGAAGTTCCGGAACCTTGGCATCGGCACCAGGAAGTTCCGGCGGCAATAGCCGACGATCCCCTCGACCTTGCCCTTGTCGTTCCCCTTGCCGGGGCGGCCAAAGCGGTCCTCGAACAGGTAATGGGATCGTAACTCGCTGAACACACGTGTCCGCTGACGCTTGCCGTCACCGAGGATGCGGGCCACCGCAATCCTGGTGTTGTCATAAAGGATCGAGCGCGGCACACCGCCGAAGAAGGAGACCCCCGAGACATGGCCGTCACAGAAGGCCTCCGTGGTCTCCCCCGGATAGGCCTTCACAAAGCAGGCGTCCGAGTGGGGTAGGCTCATCGCCAGGAAGTGGATCTTGCGTTCCACGCCGCCGATGACGGCCAGGGCCTCGCCAAAATCAACCTGGGCGTGGCCGGGAGGATGCGTCAGCGGAACAAACATCTCCCGCCGGCGCTGTCGGACACCGCAGATGTAGTCCTTCACAATGGTGATCTTGCCCGTAAAGCCGTACTCATCACGCAGCCGCTCGAATATCCGCTTCGATGTGTGACGTTGCTTCTTCGGACGATCCTTATCCTCTTCCAGGATACGGTCGATAATACCGATGAACGGATCGAGCTTCGGGCGGACCGGAGGCCGCGTCCGGACATAACCCGGTGGCACCGAATAGCTCAACATCTTCCTGACCGTGCGCGGGTCGATCCCAAAACAACGAGCCGCTTCGCGTTGGCTCAGAGCCTCAATCATTACCGCGTGGCGAACCCGCCCATACAGTTCCACTCGCTTCATCCCCCACCCTTCGCTCCAAAATGCAAAGGGCTATCGCTGACGGAATTTTGCTCCGGCGCAACCAGACTCTCCGGCCGCTTCAGTGAGGGATTATTGCTCCGGCGTTCTCAGTCCCCGACGTCAACTTTCACGGCCTGACCCTGCCGGTGCGCCTGCCCCAGATCGACACCGTGGAAGGCGGCGTCTGGTCGGCGCGGGCCGACATCGACTCCTGCCCCGATCTGGAACTGGTCCTGCCGCGAGAAAGGAAGCGGTAGAGACCCAGTTTCTGGAAGAGATGCGCGAGGCTGCGCGGCTTGCCGTCTACCGCGCCATGGCGCAGGCCGATCCGGCCCCGCGGGCTGCCTGGACCGACTGGCACAGGGCGAAAGAGGCCGGGATCGAGATGCCCGAGCCGCCCGCCGAGCTGCATCCCTGGCGTCCTGCTATCGCTGACACCGACTATTGGGACGAGCGGTCCGCTTTTACGGCGGTGGGTTCCGACACTCTGGTAATGCAGGCCGACCCCGAGCCGCCCGAGGCCCAGGCGCTTCATCGCGCCTTCGGCCTTACCGGACTCCAGGATGAATCGAAGCCCGCGCTCCGGCTGTTAGCCCCCGAGCCGCGTTTCGAGGGTTATCCCTGGTACGACACGCTCGCGCGCGTCACCGGCATCGAGACCCTCGTCACCGTGGATGGCGCCGTTCGTTCGTTGGATTACTTCATCAGCGGGGAGAACGGTTGCGAGCCGGAACGGCCCGAGACCATCGTGATGCACCTGAATGTTCTGCATTCGCCCAAATCGCCGCGCCTTTGCTTTCGCAAATGCGACACCATCGCCGTCTCCGCCGATCTCGCCTTCGCGGGCGAGGCCTGGTCATCGGTCCATGACGCACTGCCCCTGGTGACGGCGGACAGCGATATCGCGCCCGAGGAACTCGCCCGATTGTTGCGCGCCGCGTTCTTCAGTCCCAGCGACGACGCAGAGGCTGACTCCTGGGAGACTGAGAACGGCAGAGCAATAATCCCCCACTGAAGCGGCCGGTCGATCCGGCTGCGGCGGACCAAAATGGGACCGCGTATAGCCTTCTGTCAGGGTTGCTCTGACTGGAAGGCGGGGGGGATGTATCGGGTGGAGTTGTACGCACGGGTTCGGCGGGCGTGTCATGTCGAGGGGATGAGCACCCGCGAGGCCTCGCGGGTGTTTGGTGTAGACCGCAAGACGGTCCGTAAGATGCTGTCGTTCTCGGTGCCGCCAGGGTATCGCCGAAGCGCGCCGCCGAGGCGGCCAAAGCTGGGTCCGTTCACGGGAATCATCGATCGGATCTTGGAAGACGATCGGACCAGCCACCGCAAGCAACGGCACACTGCGAAGCGCATCTTCGACCGCCTCCGGGACGAGTACGGTTTCACGGGCGGCTACACCATCGTGAAGGACTACGTTCGTGAGCAGGGGCTTCGGTCGCGTGAGGTGTTCGTGCCACTCTCCCATTCCCCCGGTCACGCCCAGGCGGACTTCGGCGAAGCGATGGCGGTGATCGGCGGCGCGTTACGGAAGATCCACTTCCTTGCCTTCGACCTTCCCCACAGTGATGGTTGCTTTGTTGCGGCCTATCCGGCGGAGACGACCGAAGCATTCTGCGATGGCCACAACGCGGCGTTTGCCTTCTTCGGCGGCGTCCCCCGATCCATCCTGTACGACAACACCAAGCTGGCGGTTGCCCGGATCCTGGGCGATGGGAAGCGGCAGCGAACGCGCGTCTTCACGGAGCTTCAGTCCCACTATCTGTTCGAGGACAGGTTCGGCCGGCCGGGCAAGGGCAACGACAAGGGCAAGGTCGAGGGACTGGTCGGCTTCATCCGGCGGAACTTCCTGGTCCCCGTCCCGCGTGCCGAGAGCTTCGCGGCCCTCAACGATGCTCTCGCCGAACAGTGCCGCCGGCGCCAGGCGGCGGAGCTATTGTCAAAAGTTGTGTATGGGCTGATCATGCGGCGGCGCGATCCTGGCGTTCTCCATCTACGAATTTGACGCCGCGAATGATCTCGGCGAGATGGTTCGATCCATCGAGTTTTCTCCATTTTCTCTGAGCGCACTGGCATAGTTTGAAGACCATGGCCATCGCCGTCTTGCGCGACAGGCAGCCCTTGGTCCGGTAGGTGCGCAGACGAACCGTGGCGAACGTGCTCTCGATGGGGTTGGTCGTGCGTACATGCTTCCAGTGCTCGGCGGGGAAGTCGTAGAACGTCAGCAGGACGTCGCGGTCCTTGGCCAGGCAGGCCGCGGCCTTGTCGTACTTCGGCCCGTAGGCTTCCAGGAAGAAGTCGAAGGCGCTCTCGGCATCCTTCCTGGTTTCGGCCATCCAGATGTCTTGCAGGCGCCCCTTGGCTTTCTTTTGCAGACCCTTGGGCAGCTTGTTCAAGACGTTGCCCGTCTTGTGAACCCAGCAGCGTTGCTCGCGGGCGCCTGGGTAGACTTGGCGGAGCGCCTTCCAGAAGCCGAGCGCGCCGTCGCCGAGCGCCAGTTGCGGACCCATTTCAAGGCCGCGCCGCTTGAGATCGAGCAGAACTTCGAGCCAGGACTGCTCACTTTCGCGATAGCCGTCGGCGATGGCGATCAGTTCCTTCTGTCCCTTGTCCGTGGCCCCGACGATCACCAGGATGCACTGCTTCTCTTCCTCCATGCGGGCGCTGAAATAGATGCCGTCCACCCAGAAATAGACGTAGCGCTTGGCCGTGAGGTCGCGCCGTTGCCAGCGCTCCGCCTCAACCCCCCAGACCTCTTTCAGCCGGGTGATCGTGGAGGCCGAAAGCCCCGGCGCGGAGCTCCCCAGGAGCGCCGCCAAGGCTTCCCCGAAGTCGCCGGTGGAAATGCCCTTCAGATACAGCCATGGCAAAAGGTCTTCCAGGCTCTTGGCGCGGCGCAGATAGCGCGGCAGGATCGCCGACGTGAAGCGGATGGCGCCGTCCCCCCGGTCCCGCACACGGGGTTGGCGCACGCTCACCGGGCCGATCCCGGTCTGGATGAAGCGTTCCGGCAGATATCCATTGCGGACAACCCGGCGGCGGCCGGCGGCGTCAACAAGCGCCGCATGGCTACCCAAAAACACGGAGACCTCGGCCTCAACGGCTTGGGCCAACAACTCGCGAGCTCCAGCTTGTAGGACTTCCGTCAACGGATCTTTCTGAAAATCAGATGGGTTTTGAAAAGCAACAACGGTATTCTCTTTCATGGCGTATCCTTCCTTGGCTTAGCTCAAGTGGTGACATCAACAATCACCAGGATACGCCGCCTTCATTTCAACGCCGTACACAAGATTCGGTTATAGCTCCAGGCGGCGCGGCTGCGGGGCCACAAGGAGACCATCGGCGAGCGTCTCGAGCGGGATCGTCAAGTTCTCTTGCCATTGCCGCCTGCTCCCTATGATGCCTGCGATAAGCGCCCTGGACGGGCGAGTTCGCTGTCGCTGGTGCGTTACCGCAGCAACGACTATTCCGTGCCCGTGGCCTACGGCCACCGTGAGGTGCTCATCCGGGGCTACGTCGATGAGGTGGTGATCAGCTGCGGGGCCGAGGTGATCGCCCGGCACCGCCGGTCCTACGACAGCGAGGACCTGATCTTCGACCCGCTGCATTACCTGCCCTTGATCGAGCAGAAGATCGGCGCCCTCGACCAGGCCGCGCCATTGGCGGGCTGGGACCTGCCCGAGGCCTTCATCACTCTGCGGCGGCTCCTCGAAGCTCGTATGGGCAAGGCAGGCAAGCGCGAGTACGTCCAGGTGCTCCGTCTACTGGAGACCTTCCGGCTCGAGGAGGTCGAGGGTGCGGTCGGCGACGCCCTGCGGCTCGGCGCAATCGGCTTTGATGCGGTGAAGCACCTGGTACTGTGCCGCATCGAGCGGCGGCCGCCCAGGCTCAACCTCGACGTCTATCCGTATCTGCCGCGCGCCCGGGTCGCGATGACGTCCGCCAAGTCGTACATGAGCCTGCTGTCGGGGCTCGGCGCATGACCGACACACCGCAAGTGCTGCTCGCCCACCACCTCAAGACGCTGAAGCTGCCGACCTTCCTGCGCGAGTACGACAAGATCGCCCGGCAGTGCGCCTCGGAAGGCGTCGATCACGTCCGCTACCTGTTGAGACTCGCCGAGCTCGAGCTGATCGACCGCGAGCGCCGCATGGTCGAGCGGCGCATCAAGGCGGCGCGCTTCCCCGTGGTCAAGAGCCTCGACAGCTTCGACTTCAAGGTCATCCCCTCGCTCAACAAGGCGCTGGTCCTGGAGCTGGCCCGCTGCGAGTACATCGAGCGCCGCGAGAACCTCATCGCGCTCGGCAACAGTGGGACCGGCAAGACCCACATCGCCCTCGGTCTCGGCCTGGCGGCCTGCCAGAAGGGCCTCTCGGTCGGCTTCATCACCGCCGCCGCGCTGGTCCACGAACTCATCGAGGCCCGCGATGACAAGCAGCTGCTGAGGTTCCAGAAGAAGCTCGCCACCTACAAGCTTCTGATCGTCGACGAACTCGGCTTCGTGCCGCTGTCGAAGACCGGCGCCGAGCTGTTGTTCGAGGTGTTCAGCCAACGCTACGAGCGGGGCTCGACCCTGGTCACCACCAATCTGCCCTTCGACGAATGGACCGAGGTGTTCGGCTCCGAGCGCCTCACCGGCGCGCTCCTCGATCGCCTCACCCACCACGTCAACATCCTCGAGATGAACGGTGACAGCTACAGGCTCAACCAGAGCCGCAGGCGTCAAACCCCGACTGCTAACTGAACCGACCACCCAGCCCACGCTTGACCCCGTGGGCCCACAGGTCCCTCCCGCGCGCGCCGCCGCGTCAGCCTGTTGAGGGCACGCCGCGTCGCGCGCGGGGCCCCTCCCGTGGACTACGGGGACAAGCCCGCAGCCGCCAAGCGGTCCCTTCTTACACCGCCGAGGTGGTCCCTTTTTGCTCCGCCATTGACATTCATACAGCGGAAGGTTGGTTTACGCTGTACGATGAAGCCTATGACGCTATGTTCCAGTGTCTACAGGACACATCGGAGAATTGACCGCAGATGCAGCGTCGCATCTGGCGGCGCGCACTCACCTACATAAATCCCCTGATTTGGGCTTCGGCACACCCGAATCAGGGTCAATCGGTTTGCTCGAATTGGCCCAATACCGGGGACCCTTCGGGCTCGGCATAGAGCGCGATATTCACTTTACCGCCAATTATTCCTTGTCAATTTACGCCGAGGCCGCGCGCGCCGCCGGGCATATCGTCGAATCGGGACCTGAACTCGATGCCGCTGCCCGCATCCTCGCCGTCACGCCGGCGATGAATCTCACCTGCCATGACGGTCGCGAAACATGATCCCGCCGTCGCGCGCGATGGCTTCGATGTTGCCGGTCGACCCGATCGTGAACGACATCCAGCACGAAACGCCCCGCCCGTGTTCCCCGCGGCTTCGCACACACGCTTCGGCGTCCCTCTGAGTCGGACCCGATTTCCTTGGACACAGAATTGGCTTAATCGAAGTGTCCAAGGAGGACCGGAACATGACCGACAATTTTGAGAACAAAGTTGCTGTTGATGGGCCTGTGGTAAACGAGGGCGAGCTTGGCTCGTCCACGTTTTCCCCGGGCCAGGTTTCGCCGGCAGGCCCGCTGGGACTTGGCCAGCGGTGGACGGTGACGCGCAAGCGTGAGGTTGCCCTGCGGCTTTTGCGTGGCGAGCCGGTGGAACTTTTGTCGCGGCAGTTGGGCGTGGAGATTTTCCGGCTCGAGCAGTGGCGTGAGAAGGCGATCGCCGGGATCGATGCCTCGCTCAAGGAACGCAAGGGCGATCCGGTGAAGGCGGAACTGGACATCGCCATGAAGCGGATCGGGGAGTTGATCATGCAGGTGGAACTGCTGGAGGCCAAGACGGAGACGTCCGGCCCTTTGGGGCGGCGGAGGTCGCGGCGATGAGTGCCGCCACCTCTCCCGGCACGGGTTTGGCCTACGGCCTCCAGCGGGTCTGTGCGGCCTGGGGTTTTGCCCGTTCCTCGTTCTACGCCATGAAATCCCGGCAGCAGGCCACCGCTGAGCGCCCACCAGCAAAGCGCCGGGGACCGAAGCCCTCGATCTCGGACGAGGCTCTGCTGGTGGCCATCGAGGCCGACCTGGAGGCATCCCCCTGGGAGGGCGAGGGACACCGCAAGGTCTGGGCTCGGCTTCGGGTCTGTCGTGGCATCCGTGTTTCCCGCAAGCGGGTGCTCCGGGTGATGCGCGAGAACAACCTGCTCTCGCCCCATCGCTGCCGCCGCCGTGGCGGAAATCCCCATGTCGGTGAGATCATCACCCATGCCCCCAACCTCATGTGGGGCACGGACGGCGTTCGGGTGTTCACGGTGGACGACGGCTGGGGCTGGATATTCACCGCCATCGAGCATTGGAACGCCGAGTGCGTCGGCTGGCATGTGTGCAAGCGAGGCGACCGCTTCGCCGCCCTTCAGCCGATCTCCATGGGGCTTGCGAGGCTGTATGCCTCGACCTCCGCCGGTGCGGCGCGGGGGCTGGCCTTGCGGATGGATCACGGCTCCCAGTATCTGTCGGACCACTTCACCAACCAGATCAAGTTCTGGGGCATCCAGCCGTCCTACGCCTTCGTCGAACAGCCCCAGACCAACGGCGTCGCCGAGAGGTTCAATCGCACGCTCAAGGAACAGATCATCCATGGCCGCATCTACCGCAACATCGCGGAGCTGCGGAACGCCGTCCGCGGGTTCGTCGAACAGTACAATGCCCAGTGGATCGTGGAGAAGAACGGCTACCTGAGCCCCGCTCAAGCTCGTCAGGCGTGGCACACCGCGATGTCACTCAGGCCCGCCGCATGAGACAAACTTGTGTCCAAGGAACCGGGTGCGATACACTTCGGCGTCCCTCCTTCGTTTCCCGGCCTGTCACGAGTCTGCCGCCCGCTTTCTCTCCACGCCGCTCCTGTCCCATCCAACCCATGCCTCCACGCCCGGGAGAGCCGGAGCCCGGCATCGGCGGAGCATAAGCGGGGCCGCTCGTCGAGCAAGGCAAGCTGACGATTCCGCGGGGCGGCTAAGGAAGGCACGAACCCGATAGAATGCATCGCAAAATCAGGGGAGCTGTGGCCCCGCAAATGGCGTCATTCGGGCGAGTCGCTCTCCCGACCTACACAGCCACCGCCGCCGATGCCGAATACACTACATGATGATTTGGATTCAACAGGCGGGATTTGGGTTTTGGCACATGGTCGAGCTTGATAGGCACAGTCCGAAGAGCCTGCCTCCTCTCGGCGGATGAACGCACCTCCCTCCTTCCGGCCTCGCTGGCCGTGGGTCACGGCCGACCTTCAGACAATACGAAATGTTCTTCCTGGAAGGCTTGCGGGAATCCCAGCGGAATCCGGCCAACGCTTCGAGATCCCCCTCCGTGACGGAAGCGGGGACCGCCTTGTCGCCCGCTTCCACCCTGGACGGAAACCCGTGCCGGCCATGGTTCTCGTGCCCGGACTCACGGGCTGTGAGGCGAGCCGGTACGTGCTGCAATCGGCCGGCGCGTGGCTGGCAAGCGGCGCCCCGGTGGTCCGCCTCAACCTTCGGGGCGCGCCTCCAGGCCGGTCGGTTGCCCGCGGCCATTATCACATGGACCGGGTGCGGGATCTCGCCGACGCCTGCTTGGCAGTGGCCGATCTCGACCCGGGCATCCGGGACCGGGGCATCGCCATCGTCGGCTTTTCCCTGGGCGGCGCCCTCGCCCTCCGTCTTGCCTCGGCTCCCTACCTTCCCGCAATGGTGAAAACGGTGGTCGCGGTATCCGCGCCGCTCGATCTCGCGGCGGCGGCGGACCGGATCGCCCGCCCCCGGAACCGCCTGTGGCTCCCATAAATCCTATCTGCCGCAGAAATCCTAGTATTCCCGGCTTGTGCCGGATAGCGTCTCCGACATGTGCACGACCATTCGAATTGTCCTTGCCATGGTCCGTGAGGCTTTCCTCAGCCGCGCGGCGTTGCATCTTGAGAACCTTGCCCTGCGACAGCAGCTTGCCGCCTTAGATCGGAAAGGAGCCAGGCCATCGCTTCGGATGGCCGATCGCCTTTTCTGGGTCGTCCTGTCTCGGCTGTGGTCGGGTTGGAGGGAGATCCTGGTGATCGTCAAGCCGGAGACGGTTATCGGCTGGCATCGAAAGGGCTTCCGACGTTTCTGGACCCGGAAGTCGCGACGGGGGAAGCCGGGACGACCGCCCGTGTCGAGCGAATTCCGAGGGCTTATCCGCCGGATGTCTCGGGAGAATCCGTTGTGGGGCGCTCCCCGAATCCACGGTGAGCTCAGGATGCTCGGCTTCGAGGTCTCCGAGGCGGCCGTGTCCAAGTACATGCCGCGCCATCCAAAGCCACCTTCGCAGACATGGCGGACGTTCCTCGAGAACCACGTCGGGTGCCTAGCGTCGACCGACTTCTTCGTCGTACCCACCGCGACGTTCAGTCTTCTATTCGTGCTCGTTGTGCTGCGGCACGAGCGTCGGCGGATTGTTCACATCGGCACCACGGCACACCCGACTGCGGCGTGGGTCGCGCAACAGATCCGGGAGGCCTTTCCGTGGGAGACAGCACCACGGTATATGATCCGAGATCGGGATCGTGTGTACGGTATTGCCTTTCGTTCGCGGATAAAGGCGATGGGCATCGAAGAGGTCGTGACGGCGCCGCGATCGCCGTGGCAGTCGCCGTACGTTGAGCGCGTGATCGGGTCCATCAGGCGAGAGTGTCTGGATCACGTGATCGTTCTAAACGAACGGCATCTGCGGGCGATACTCTTGTCGTACATCGACTACTACCAGCGATCCCGCACGCACCTGGCGCTAGGCAAGGATACCCCTGAACGGCGATCGGTTCAGCCGGCTGGCGCCGGGAAGATCGTGGCGTTTCCACAGGTCGGCGGGCTGCATCATCGGTACCAGCGGTTGGCGGCCTGACTGGCACCGGCTATCGTATAATCGGCTTGCGGCGATGATTCTGACGCCGTCGGGGTCGCCGTAACCTCAGCAATCCGTCTTACTATGGCAAGGCCCCCCAAGCCGGTTGCCGATCGATGTGGGCGTCGTTTCCGAAGATGACTATGCCCGCCTCACAGCGAAGATGGTGCCATCACCAGTGCCGGCGGACCGGTCGGCGTTCTTGATGCACCCCGGATGAGATAAATGGGAGGCACAGGCTCTTGACCACGGGGAAGCGCGCCGCCTTGATGCGCCGCTCGACCATGCGGCGCTCGCGGTCGATCAGCTCGAGCTCGGCGAGTCTCAACAGGTAGCGGACGTGATCGACGCCTTCCGAGGCGCACTGCCGGGCGATCTTGTCGTACTCGCGCAGGAAGGTCGGCAGCTTCAGCGTCTTGAGGTGGTGGGCGAGCAGCACTTGCGGTGTGTCGGTCATGCGCCGAGCCCCGACAGCAGGCTCATGTACGACTTGGCGGACGTCATCGCGACCCGGGCGCGCGGCAGATACGGATAGACGTCGAGGTTGAGCCTGGGCGGCCGCCGCTCGATGCGGCACAGTACCAGGTGCTTCACCGCATCAAAGCCGATTGCGCCGAGCCGCAGGGCGTCGCCGACCGCACCCTCGACCTCCTCGAGCCGGAAGGTCTCCAGTAGACGGAGCACCTGGACGTACTCGCGCTTGCCTGCCTTGCCCATACGAGCTTCGAGGAGCCGCCGCAGAGTGATGAAGGCCTCGGGCAGGTCCCAGCCCGCCAATGGCGCGGCCTGGTCGAGGGCGCCGATCTTCTGCTCGATCAAGGGCAGGTAATGCAGCGGGTCGAAGATCAGGTCCTCGCTGTCGTAGGACCGGCGGTGCCGGGCGATCACCTCGGCCCCGCAGCTGATCACCACCTCATCGACGTAGCCCCGGATGAGCACCTCACGGTGGCCGTAGGCCACGGGCACGGAATAGTCGTTGCTGCGGTAACGCACCAGCGACAGCGAACTCGCCCGTCCAGGGCGCTTATCGCAGGCATCATAGGGAGCAGGCGGCAATGGCAAGAGAACTTGACGATCCCGCTCGAGACGCTCGCCGATGGTCTCCTTGTGGCCCCGCAGCCGCGCCGCCTGGCGCCGGCGGCACTGTTCGGCGAGAGCATCGTTGAGGGCCGCGAAGCTCTCGGCACGCGGGACGGGGACCAGGAAGTTCCGCCGGATGAAGCCGACCAGTCCCTCGACCTTGCCCTTGTCGTTGCCCTTGCCCGGCCGGCCGAACCTGTCCTCGAACAGATAGTGGGACTGAAGCTCCGTGAAGGCGCGCGTTCGCTGCCGCTTCCCATCGCCCAGGATCCGGGCAACCGCCAGCTTGGTGTTGTCGTACAGGATGGATCGGGGGACGCCGCCGAAGAAGGCAAACGCCGCGTTGTGGCCATCGCAGAATGCTTCGGTCGTCTCCGCCGGATAGGCCTTCACGAAGCAGGCATCACTGTGGGGAAGATCGAAGGCAAGGAAGTGGACCTTGCGCGCCACGCCGCCGATCACCGCCATCGCCTCGCCGAAGTCCGCCTGGGCGTGACCGGGGGAATGGACGAGCGGCACGAACATCTCGCGCGACCGAAGCCGCCGCTCACGGACATAGTCCTTCACGATGGTGTAGCCGCCGGTGAACCCGTACTCGTCCCGGAGACGGTCGAAGATCCGCTTCGCCGTGTGCCGTTGCTTGTGGTGGCTGGTCCGATCGTCTTCCAGAATCCGATCGATGATCCCCGTGAACGGACCCAGCTTCGGCCGCCGTGGCGGCTTGCCGCGGCGATACCCCGGCGGCACCGAGAACGACAGCATCTTGCGTACCGTCTTGCGGTCCAGCCCGAACACCCGCGAGGCCTCGCGGGTGCTCATTCCCTCGACACGACACGCCCGCCGGACCCGCGCGTACATCTCCACCCGATACATCCCCCCGCCTTCCAGTCAGAGCAACCCTGACAGAAGGCTATACGCGGTCCCATTTTGGTCCGCCACAGCCGGATCAACCGGCCGCTTCAGTGGGGGATTATTGCGCCGCCGTTCTCAACTCCTCCCGTGGAACTGGCAAGACAGCCAGCGGCACGATCAGGCCGCATAGGCCGAGACCTCCGCCTAGCGCTTCCTCACCGGAAATGCGCCGCCACCAAACTCAGCCCCAAATACCCCGCAGCCTTCGGCGGATGCCTACCTCAGATCAACATCCCTTGCAACGGGAGAGCCGTCCATAGATATAGTAAGTGACCTCGCTGATCCCCAACTGCCGGATCGCATCCGCCATCGACATGCCCTGGCCGTGCAGAACCTCCGCCTGCCGCAGCAGGCTGACGATCTCCTCCGGCTTGTAACGCTTCCTTGCCATCGTTGATCCTCCTCATTCCCAAACCCAAGGATGGACCAATTCGATGGGGGAGGATCACCAGGAACCTGCGCCGTGCCCGTCTTCACCGGAGCCTCGACCTTGCCCTTGATGATTGCGACTGTCGGCTATTTCATGATCTTTACCACGCTGATCGCGCTGGTGCTCATCACAGCGGCATCGCCAGGCTGGAGCCAGCGCGGTCCGGTTCGCCGTGCAAGAAGGGGCGATGGGCCCGCCCTAGCAAAGCAGCGAGCGTCGCACCGCCGAGACCGAAGGGATCAGCGGGTACCGCCGAACCCGGCCGAGAGGTCCTCGCGCGCGATGACGCCGCCCATGTAGTTTCGACTCCCTTCAACGTAAAAACTCTCCACTTGGCATGCGGATTCATACGCGCTAGTGCACCCGCATATCGCGAGGGTGCAGATCGGCGATTAGCGGCAGAACGGCCAGACTTGATACCAGGAGTCGCACCGAAAGCTGGATTCACAGCGCACAAGCTGCGCTCTATAACGATCCGAGGTCGCAGCGACCCGCCGGGCGGCACGCTGCACCTTCGGCTTGTCCCTCCAGGTGCCCCGCCGATATCCGCCCTGCCCTTCGTGGTAGGCGAGGTAGAGGCGCTGCGCGTCGGTGAGGGGTATGCCGAGCTGACGTCTGGTTCGGTGGTTGTACCAGCCGATGAAGTCCAGGGCATCTTCCATGTCGCCGCGGCTGCGGAACAGACGTCCCCGTTCCGCTTGGTATTCGTTCCAGACCGGATCCTGTGCCTGCGCATAGCCCTTGGCAGAAGACGGACGGCCGAGCGGTATGAACCAGAGCCATTGGCGCGGCGGCCGGGCGTCGCCCCGATAACTCGATTCGTGGCGCACGAACGACATCTGCACGTGGATCGGTGTTCCCCAGCGGCTTGCGGACTTCCGGGCATAGTCATACCAGTCGGGGTACTGCCGGAACACCTCGCAGATATCCGCCTGTCGTGTCGGCGGCGATGCGGTGCCACAGCCGGCGAGCGGTATCAATGCGGCCAACAACACGGCCGCGACCAATTTGGGGGAATCGCAGACCGCTGTCCGCAAGTCGGACAGCCGGAAAGACAAGCGCACTGGCTGCTGCATGCGGTCCTCTTACTGATTTCCTCCGCCTCAGATTCCTCCTCGGGGCCCGGGCGATCGCCCACACCGGCCAATCACAACATTATTCTATATTGGTGACGCGTGCATTGACTGAATCCCGCGCCAGATGCGCATACCGGGCGGTGGTCCGGATCTGGCTGTGCCCGAGCAGCTTGGCGATCACGGGCAGGCTCTCGCCCAGCGCCAGCGCCCTCGACGCGAAGGAATGCCGGCAGTCGTGAATCCTGACGTTCTCGACCCCCGCGCGCTCCCGCACGATCCGCCACGGGTCGTCCAGGTTGGTCATGTGCGTGTCCGGCTTCTGGCCGGGGATTACCCAGGGGTTGCCCGGAACCCGGGGCAGTTCCGCCAGCACCTTCGCCGCCGGCGGCGACAGCGGCACCGCGCGCGGGCCCGTCTTGCTTTCGCGGAGCCTAAATTCGCCGGCCTCGAGGTCGATGTCAGTCCATTGCAGGGACAGGATCTCGCTCTTGCGGCAGCCGGTCAGCATCAGCAGCCGGATCGCCGCCACGGCATGGACCGACACCCCGCCCTCGGTGGGGGCCTCGCCGAGAACCTCGCCGAAGCGGCGGAACTCGGTGTCGGTCAGGAACCGCTCGCGCCCGCGCGCCGGGTACTTGCGCACCGACCGGCAAGGGTTGGTGCCGTCGGGGACCATCTCCCAGTCCGCGGCCATCGCATACATGCGCGACATCAGCGCCACCGCCCGGTTCGCCGCGTAGGGAACCCCGTTCAGCCGGACGTGGAACGCCGCCACCCGCTCGCGCTCCACCGCGAGCAGCGGGAGTTTGCCGAACTCCGGCACGATGTACTTGCCGAGCAGCCCCCGGATGCCCTCCGCCGTGGACTGCTTGCAGCGCACCGCGACATGCTTCTCCATGTAGCGCGCCGCCAAGCCGGCCACCGTCGGCCCGCCCGCGAGCCGGGCCGGCAGCGGTTCCGGTATCGGGTCTTCGCCCGCCTTGATCCGGTTGACGATCCGCGCCGCCCGGCGCCGCGCCTCGTCGGCGGAGATCACCCCGTGCCGGCCCACCGTCACCCGCACCGACTTTCCTTTCGTCCGGCTTTGCACGACGTACATCTTCGTGCCCGAGGCGTAGACCCTGATGCCGAACCCCGGCAGGTCCCGATCCCAGAACACCGTGTCCTTCTCGACCTTGAGCGCCTCGACGGTGCGCCGGGAGATCGAACGCCGATTCAGCTTGGCCATTACGCCGCCTCCGCGCCGTCCGCCGGCAGGATGTCGGCGCCGATGCTGCCGGCCACTTTGGCCGCCGAGGCCTTCTCGGTGTCGCGCGCGAGATGCGCATAGCGCGCGGTGGTCTCGATCCTGTTGTGGCCTAACAGCTTCCCGATCATGCTCAGGCTCTCGCCGAGCGCCAGCGCACGGCTCGCCCAGGAATGCCGCAGGTCATGGATGCGCACGTCGTCCAGCCTGGCCCGGGCACGTACGATCAGCCACGGATCGTTGACGTTGGTCATGCGCGCGCCCGGCTTCTGCCCGGCGATCACCCACGGGTTGTCCGGAACCCGGGGAATATCTTCCAGCACGCCGGCCACGGCGGGTGTCAGCGGCACCATGCGCGCGCCGGTCTTGCCGTCGCGCAGCCGTAGCTCCCCCACCGTCCGGTCGATGTCGTCCCACCTGAGCTCCAGCACCTCGTTGCGCCGGCACCCGGTCAGCACCAGCAGCCGGATCGCCGCCGCCGCATGGAGCGACACCGTCCGCTTCGCCTCCAGCTCATCGACCGCCCGGCCGAGCCGGCAATACTCCTCGTCGGTCAGGAACCGCTCACGCGGGTGCGTCCGGTACTTGCGCACCGCCCGGCATGGGTTCGGCCCGTGCTCCCGCAGGCCCCATTCGACGGCCAGCGACAGCACCTTGGCCACGATCTTCAGCACCGCGTTCGCCGCATGGGGCGCGCCGCGCATCGCGTAATGCAGTTCCATCACCTGCTCGCGCCCGACCTCGCCCACAGGCATCCCGCCCAGCGCCGGCAGGATGTGGTTGTCGAGCGCCCGCCGGTAGACCTCCGCGCTCGACGCCCTGCAGTGCGAGGGCACGTAGTCGCGCATGTAGCGCTCGGCGAGAACGGCCATCGTCGGCTCGGGCTCCGGCGGAGGGGGTATCGGGTCCTCGCCCCGCTTGATGCGGTCGATGGCCTCCGCCGCCTGGCGCCGCGCCTCGTCGGCGGTGAGTTTCCCGTGCCGTCCAAGCGTCGCCCTCTTCGACCCGCCGGGGCCGCGCGACTGGACGACGTATTTCTTTAGGCCAGAGGGATAGACCCTGATGCCGAAGCCGGGGAGGTCCCGGTCCCAGAACACGGCGTCGCGATGCTCGACCGACAACGCGTCGACGGTGCGTTTGGTGATAACCCGTTCCTGGCGTCTCGGCATGGCGTTTCCGGCTATTCTCGTTCTGCCGCCCGGACGATCCGTAAGCACTATGCAAGCGACCGCCCTCAAACCGGGGCGCATCATGGCGCGTCCCTGACAGGGACGCAAGCGGGAAATGGCAGCGAAAATCTTCTAGAAACATAGGAGAACCGCTACTTTATCGCACTCCTGCGCATCTCTGCGCAGCCGTGGCGATGCGGGAGAATTAATGCATCATGATATAAAGGGCTTCGGTGTCCGCGTCCGTCCCTCGGGACGCAAGACCTATATCGTCAAGTACCGCGACCGCGGGCGGGCCGTGAAAGTTACCATCGGGCCGCACGGAGCGATCTCACCGGCCGCCGCCAGGGCCAGGGCCGCCGAGATCGTCACCGCCGCCAGGACCGGCAAGGACCTGTCGGGGCGCGACCTGCGGGACGCCAAGGCGCCGACCGTCGCCGAACTGGGGCGGCGCTTTCTCGACGAATACGTGACCGACCACTGCAAGCCCAATACGAAGCGGCAATACCGCAAGATGGTCGAGGGCTACATCCTGCCCCGGCTGGGCACGCGCCGGGTACCGGACGTCCAGCGCATCGATGTGGTGTCCCTGCACCACGACATGCGTGCGACCCCGACGAACGCCAACCGGATGCTGGCGACGCTGTCGCGCATGTTCGCAGTGGCGGAACTCTGGCAGATGCGCCCGGACGCCTCCAACCCGTGCCGGAACATCAAGCATTTCCGGGAAGAGCGGCGCGAGCGGTTTCTCTCGGACGAGGAATACCGCCGCCTGGGCGAGGTGCTGAGGGAGGTCGAGCGGGAGGGATCGGAACGGCCGTCGGCCATTGCTGCGATCCGCCTGCTGATGCTGACGGGATGCCGGAAGGCAGAGATCCTGACACTGCGATGGGAATACGTCGATCTGGACCGGGGCGAATTGCGCCTGCCGGACAGCAAGACCGGGGCCAAGATCGTCCATCTGGGCGACCCGGCGATCGCGGTGCTGCAGGGCCTGGCGCGCGAGGACGGCAATTCGTGGGTGATAACGAGCCCGAAGCCCGGAGAGGCGCTGAGCGACGTCTACGACTGAGAACGGCAGAGCAATAATCCCCCACTGAAGCGGCCGGTCGATCCGGCTGCGGCGGACCAAAATGGGACCGCGTATAGCCTTCTGTCAGGGTTGCTCTGACTGGAAGGCGGGGGGGATGTATCGGGTGGAGTTGTACGCACGGGTTCGGCGGGCGTGTCATGTCGAGGGGATGAGCACCCGCGAGGCCTCGCGGGTGTTTGGTGTAGACCGCAAGACGGTCCGTAAGATGCTGTCGTTCTCGGTGCCGCCAGGGTATCGCCGAAGCGCGCCGCCGAGGCGGCCAAAGCTGGGTCCGTTCACGGGAATCATCGATCGGATCTTGGAAGACGATCGGACCAGCCACCGCAAGCAACGGCACACTGCGAAGCGCATCTTCGACCGCCTCCGGGACGAGTACGGTTTCACGGGCGGCTACACCATCGTGAAGGACTACGTTCGTGAGCAGGGGCTTCGGTCGCGTGAGGTGTTCGTGCCACTCTCCCATTCCCCCGGTCACGCCCAGGCGGACTTCGGCGAAGCGATGGCGGTGATCGGCGGCGCGTTGGGAAGCGGCAGCGAACGCGCGACGGAGATCCACTATCTCGAGGACAGGTTCGGCCGGACCGGGCAAGGGCAACGACAAGGGCAAGGTCGAGGGACTGATGCTTCATCCGGCGGAACTTCCTGGTCCCCTTTCAACGATGCTCTGCGAACAGTGCCTAGGCGGCGCGGCTGCGGGGGATGACGAGGCTGAGCCTCAAGCATTTCTGCGATGGCACAGTTTCCGGTATCGATGAACACGCTATTTATGCGGCACTGGAGTTGACAAGAACAGCGATCCAGGCTCCGGGGCGGGCAATCCGAGCTTGCATCCGATCAAGGGCGGCGACGCTGAAGGACTGATGGCCAAGCTGGACGCGTGGTCAAGGTGACGGGTCGAACGCCGAGATAACGCTGTCTACGACGGCTTCCTCGAGCAGCGCGGCATCGAGTGTCTGGTCATGGAGCCGGCCAGCTTGCGGGTCAACCGCCGGGCGCGGCGTTTGCCTTCTTCGGCGGCGTCCCCCGATCCATCCTGTACGACAACACCAAGCTGGCGGTTGCCCGGATCCTGGGCGATGGGAAGCGGCAGCGAACGCGCGTCTTCACGGAGCTTCAGTCCCACTACGCTGCTGTTCGAGGACAGGTTCGGCCGGCCGGGCAAGGGCAACGACAAGGGCAAGGTCGAGGGACTGGTCGGCTTCATCCGGCGGAACTTCCTGGTCCCCGTCCCGCGTGCCGAGAGCTTCGCGGCCCTCAACGATGCTCTCGCCGCGAAGGTGCCGTCCACGGCGATTCTGTGATGGTCCATGTATACAGCAGTGCCGCCGGCGCCAGGCGGCGCGGCTGCGGGGCCACAAGGAGACCATCGGCGAGCGTCTCGAGCGGGATCGTCAAGTTCTCTTGCCATTGCCGCCTGCTCCCTATGATGCCTGCGATAAGCGCCCTGGACGGGCGAGTTCGCTGTCGCTGGTGCGTTACCGCAGCAACGACTATTCCGTGCCCGTGGCCTACGGCCACCGTGAGGTGCTCATCCGGGGCTACGTCGATGAGGTGGTGATCAGCTGCGGGGCCGAGGTGATCGCCCGGCACCGCCGGTCCTACGACAGCGAGGACCTGATCTTCGACCCGCTGCATTACCTGCCCTTGATCGAGCAGAAGATCGGCGCCCTCGACCAGGCCGCGCCATTGGCGGGCTGGGACCTGCCCGAGGCCTTCATCACTCTGCGGCGGCTCCTCGAAGCTCGTATGGGCAAGGCAGGCAAGCGCGAGTACGTCCAGGTGCTCCGTCTACTGGAGACCTTCCGGCTCGAGGAGGTCGAGGGTGCGGTCGGCGACGCCCTGCGGCTCGGCGCAATCGGCTTTGATGCGGTGAAGCACCTGGTACTGTGCCGCATCGAGCGGCGGCCGCCCAGGCTCAACCTCGACGTCTATCCGTATCTGCCGCGCGCCCGGGTCGCGATGACGTCCGCCAAGTCGTACATGAGCCTGCTGTCGGGGCTCGGCGCATGACCGACACACCGCAAGTGCTGCTCGCCCACCACCTCAAGACGCTGAAGCTGCCGACCTTCCTGCGCGAGTACGACAAGATCGCCCGGCAGTGCGCCTCGGAAGGCGTCGATCACGTCCGCTACCTGTTGAGACTCGCCGAGCTCGAGCTGATCGACCGCGAGCGCCGCATGGTCGAGCGGCGCATCAAGGCGGCGCGCTTCCCCGTGGTCAAGAGCCTCGACAGCTTCGACTTCAAGGTCATCCCCTCGCTCAACAAGGCGCTGGTCCTGGAGCTGGCCCGCTGCGAGTACATCGAGCGCCGCGAGAACCTCATCGCGCTCGGCAACAGTGGGACCGGCAAGACCCACATCGCCCTCGGTCTCGGCCTGGCGGCCTGCCAGAAGGGCCTCTCGGTCGGCTTCATCACCGCCGCCGCGCTGGTCCACGAACTCATCGAGGCCCGCGATGACAAGCAGCTGCTGAGGTTCCAGAAGAAGCTCGCCACCTACAAGCTTCTGATCGTCGACGAACTCGGCTTCGTGCCGCTGTCGAAGACCGGCGCCGAGCTGTTGTTCGAGGTGTTCAGCCAACGCTACGAGCGGGGCTCGACCCTGGTCACCACCAATCTGCCCTTCGACGAATGGACCGAGGTGTTCGGCTCCGAGCGCCTCACCGGCGCGCTCCTCGATCGCCTCACCCACCACGTCAACATCCTCGAGATGAACGGTGACAGCTACAGGCTCAACCAGAGCCGCAGGCGTCAAACCCCGACTGCTAACTGAACCGACCACCCAGCCCACGCTTGACCCCGTGGGCCCACAGGTCCCTCCCGCGCGCGCCGCCGCGTCAGCCTGTTGAGGGCACGCCGCGTCGCGCGCGGGGCCCTCCCGTGGACTACGGGGACAAGCCCGCAGCCGCCAAGCGGTCCCTTCTTACACCGCCGAGGTGGTCCCTTTTTGCTCCGCCATTGACATCCCTGGCCTCGCTTGTCCCTGATCCTTGGCCAGGCCCGTTTCACGACCCATTCCCGTCATTCACGGCATCCTTGAGGGCCTTGCCTGGCTTGAATGCCGGCGCCGTCGACGCCTGTATTTCCAGGCTCTCGCCTGTCCGCGGATTGCGCCCGGTACGGGCGGGCCGGCTCTTCGTCGTGAACGTCCCGAATCCGACGATCCGCACTTCTTCGCCATTTGCCAGGCTCTCGCTCACCGCCTCGAAGACGGCGTCTACCGCATCCCCGGCCGCTGACTGGTTCATTCCAATCCGATCTGCCACGCGGCCGACGATTTCCGACTTGTTCATCCATGCGCTCCCGTTCTCGCTGAAATCCTGCGCTGTGCGGCGTGAGTATCACGTTGCGCCGTTCGGCGCGATATTCCGCAATCCAAATCCTGTGCCGGATCATGCGCGCGCTGCCGCGCAACGCCCCGCTTCTGTACATTCGAGGAACCCGGTTACCGGCGACGCTGCTTCGCGGCGGCCACCACGCCGTCTACCTGGGCGCGCGACAGGCGAAACTCCCGGGCGATCGCCGCCGGCTTGAGGCCGGCTTCGAACGCCGCGAGGATCAGCCGCTCCTGGCCGGGCGTCACCGGAGCGGGCTTTCCGCGCGTTCCCCCTCCAGCCGTCTTGCCGTCCAGCCTGCCGCGCCTGCGCGCCTCTGCGCCGGCCGGCCGCCTCCAGCAGCCGGTCCAGCTGAGCGTCGTCGAGATAGCGTAGCGAACGGCCCAGGTCGGCGGGCAGGGCAAGCGAGCCCGGCCGGTTACCGCCGGCTAAGGCATCCGAAACGTTTCCAGCCGACCGGTCCACACCGTACTTTGCCGGTTCGTCGCCGGACCGCCCGGATCTCCCCTTACGTTGCACCATCCCCGTCGTCCATCCGATCGGCGGTGAAGCCGTCCCGCGCCGGCCCGGCGGGTTGCAACTGCCGGCGCGCCGCTCCGCCCATTACAGCGCAAAACTCCCGATGGTGCTGTCACGGTAACTGGCTGGTGTCAGCTGCGGGTGGCGAGTAGCTTCCTGTTATGAACAAGATCAGCTACCGCCGACATCGGTTTCCTGCAGAGATAATCCAGCGCGCCGTCTGGCTGTGTTTCCGGTTTCCGCTCAGTTACCGCGATGTGGAGGATCTGCTCGCTGAACGTGGTGTCGATGTTTCTTACGAGACGATACGGCGCTGGGCTTTAAAGTTTGGGCAGGCCTATGCCCGAAAACTGAGACAATCACGCCCTCGACCAGACGACCGGTGGCACCTTGATGAGGTGTTTTCCTCCATCAACGGAAAACGGATGTATCTATGGCGGGCGGTGGACAGCGAGGGTGAGGTGCTGGATATCCTGGTTCAGTCCCGGAGGAACAAGAAAGCAGCACTCAAGCGGCTTTGTCAAGTTAATCGGATTCACTCCGAAATCTCCGTAAATTGTCGATGGCTACTTTACGCAATTTCAATGGCTTAGTCTCGTGGAGAAATGCCGAAAACAGCCTGTAATCAGTTAACTTGACAATGCTGATGGCACGGCTACTTCGGCTTCTGCGAAACACCGTCCACGCTTCGAAGCCTTGACCAGTGGGTGCGGCGGCGGCTTCGTGCCGTCGTTTGGCAGCAATGGCGACGCGGGCCGAAGCGCTATGCGGAACTCCGCAGACGCGACGTCGGCCATGTGCTGGCCGCGCAGACCGCCGGGAGTGCCTGTGGCCCCTGGCGCCTGAGCAACAGCCCCGCGCTGTCCATCGCCATGTCAAACGCCTTCTTCAGCCAACTCGGTCTGCCGTCCCTCGTCCCCCAACCGACCGCTTAATCCGCCGAACCGCCGTGGTACGTGACCCGTATGCCCGGTGGTGTGGGAGGGGTGGCGCCGTGAGGCGCCCCCCTATCCCGATCCATCACTTCTTCTCTCGTCAAGATGGCGATCGCGCGCCGCAGTCGCCTGACTCGCGCCTACTCGGCCGCCTGTCGGTACAACCTTTGAAAACGAACGTTGCCCTGCATTTCGTCGTCCGCCTCCCCCATCTCATCAAGAATTTCGCGAAGTGTGTATCGGTATTGCGGAGCAATCCCTTCGGGACCAATGACCCTGCTGAGGATCTCGAGTGTCGGTCCAGGGCGCGACGTCGCCTGTCCGCTCTCGCGAAGGCGAAACAAGTTCGTGTCGATGGGCTGCAGGTAGTCGAGGGCCCAGTCGGTGGCGTCGGGAAATGCGTCCCCGCACTCCGCAAGCAGGTCCACCATCGCCGTCGCTGTTCCCGGAGTGTTTCGGTCAGCTCGCGCAGGCCAGTACGCCCGAAGCCACCGACCCACCTTCTCCCTCCAGACTTCCGCCCGCTCCGCGGCTTCGCCCTTCAGCCGCTCCTGCAGGCTGGCGAGAACCGTCGTCAAAGCGGCTTCCGACATCACTCCCACTACAACGTGAACTTCTTCACCGGTCAGTTCGCCGGGAGCCTCAAGGCAGATCGTCATGAACAACAGAGTGAGATTGCGTTCGGTGCGGGCATTCAGATTGCCCGCTCGGAAAAGGTCGATGAAGGCTTGCTTGAGAGCGAGGAGTAGGTCAGGTCCGATGGTCCGCGACCAGCCGTATGCGTACCAGAGATTGTTCGCTTCCTCTGATACCAACGGCGCAAAATTCTGACTCGCAAGGGATTCCCTTTTTGGGCTGGATGTGATTCAAGGCTGCGGCGAAGGAGATTCGCCATGTCAGTATGCATTGCTCTTCGGGACGACTACGACAGCATTGAGCTCCGGTGTTTGGCCAAGCACAGTCGCGATCCCCGCCAAGTTCGCCGGCTTTTGGCCTTGGCGGCGGTTTACGACGGCATGAGCCGAGCGGAAGCCGCTAAGGTCGGCGGCATGGATCGCCAGACGCTGAGAGACTGGGCGCACCGCTTCAACGATGAAGGGGCAGACGGCTTGAAGAACCGTCCCGGTGCGGGCCGCCCCCGGCTCTTGACCGACGAGCAGATGGGCGAACTGTCGGTGATCGTCGAAACGGGCCCCGATCCAGAGATTGACGGTGTGGTTCGCTGGCGGCGGGTTGACCTGAAACGGGTGATCGAAGAACGCTTTGGCGTGATCTATAGCGAGCGGGCGATCTCCGACCTTCTCGTCGCGCTGTCCTTCTCCCACATCAGCGCCCGGCCGCAGCACCCCAAGCAGGACCAGCGGGTGATCGAGGCGTTCAAAAAAACTTCCCCCGCACGCTCGCTGCCCACCTAGCCGGTCTGCCCAAGACCAAGCGGGTCGAGATCTGGTTCCAAGACGAGGCCAGGCTGGGACAGAAGAACGGGCGTGTGCGCATTTGGGCGAAGAAGGGAACAAGGCCACGCCTGCCCGCCGATCAGCGCTACACGAACGCCTACCTCTTTGGCGCAATCTGTCCCATGGGAGCCAAGGGTGCCGCTCTCATGCTCCCCTTCGCCAACACAGCCGCCATGCAGATGCATCTCGACGAGATCAGCTGCAACGTCGCCGCCAAGGCCCATGGCGTCGTCCTGATGGACCGCGCCGGGTGGCACAGCACCGACCAGCTCAAGGTCCCCAAGAACCTCACCATCATCCTGCTGCCATCGCGCTCGCCCGAGCTGAACCCGGTCGAGAACATCTGGCAATACCTCCGCCAGAATTGGCTCTCTAACCGCGTCTTCGAAGATTACGACGCCATCATCGAGGCCGGTTGCCAAGCCTGGAACAAACTAATCGACCAGCCCGAGACGATCATGTCCATCGGAATGAGAGATTGGGCGATTTCAGGTCAATAATTAGTGCCGTTGGTATGACTCCCCCGGACGGAAGCGCGGAATCAGTCTCTCGCTCACCCAGTCCTGATCGACGGCGTACAGGTAGTGCAGCCTCGTAGCAATCATCACTCGGCCGAGGTGTCCGCTTGGCTCCTCGGTGATCGCGTTGAAGTATCCGCGCACGGGTTCCGGAAGGCGATTGCCGACTCTGGGCCGATGCTTCGATAGTCGAGCGAGTGCCGCGTCGGCGAGTTTCCCTGCTGCGTCGTTCAATGCATCGGTGAGTGGCTCGTCCAACGCGACGATTTGAGCGGGTGCCCGCCTACGGACGGCGTTCCAGCCCTTTTCCCACAGTTCGGCGATTTCTCCTTCGCGGTCCGTCCCGTAGGTCCTTGCCAGTTCCTTCACGAGTTCGGCGACCGCGTCTTCTACTTCGTCAAACAGCCAATCCGGAGCATTCACAAGACATCGGGCGGCGCGTTCGTGAAGGCGGATGTCTGCCTCCTCTCCTTCCGGTGAGTTTGGAACGGACCACAGGAACCACTTCCAAAAATCTGCCCGCCACGTTCCTTCCGCCGCGAGTTCCTCCAGGGCCTCGATTGCCTTCTCGGGCTGTGCGCGGGCAAGACCGCGGAATTGGTCCTGGCTCGCGCTCTCGTCCCGGATTGCCCTCGCAACGTCCGCCACCGTTCCCTCGAGCAGGTCCTGGGGCGCGAACTCCTCATCGCCAATCCATCGTGCTTCGCCCCGCCAGCGTAGAAACTCGTCACGCTCCGCGTCAGCGTCCCGCTCTACTTCCAATCCTTCGGCGAGCTCTCTCGACTTCTTGTCGAGCCGCGCCCCGGAGACCGAGAGCTTGTGCAGGCGCAAGGCCTGCTCACGGCGGATCAATGCGGGGTAGTTCGGTGGCGGGTTCCTCGGTTTCGGCTTCGGCCCCTCGTGAATCGCACATACGATTTCGACGCGCAGGTCCCGCGGCAGCCTTGCTCCGGCCTTGCGGAACAAGCGCAACACCTCCCGCTGGAGCTCCCAGTTCCAAACGCCACGCGGTCGGCGAGTGAGGAGAAGGGTCCTCGCCAGATTGATATCGGACTTCGGATCCTCGGTCAGGGCGTGAAGTGCAAGCCTTGTGAATAGTGGCTTGCGGGACAGCACCCAGCGACGGAGCAGGTTTTCCGCGCGTGCACGGTCGATTGCAGGTAAGCGTTCGTTCAGGCCGTGGAATCAGCGCGGGCGTTTCCATTCGCCCCGGCCGATTTTAGCGATTGAGGGTGCGTTTCCAATCCCGTCGCAGGGGCCGGAGCCAGACATCCTTTTTAGGCTTGTCGGACTGCCTGTCCCGGTCGTAGCGCCCGCGCCCCTGGGTGGTCCCGACGCGGGTCCAGCCGGAGGCCCTGTAAACGGCGCCGGTGTAGCGCGGGGTCTCGACGAAGGTCTCGATGAGCACGGGCGTGGTGTTGTAGCGCTCGGTCCAGTCATCGGGCAGGCGCCGGCGGATGATGGCCAGGATGTGCGAACCCAGGTTGGGGATATTGATCCAGGGCAGGATCAGGAATCTCGGGTTGTCGACCACGAAGGGAAGGTTCTTCTCGCGCAGTTGCCGTGTCCATCCGATGAAGTTGTCGCGCGGGGCGAGCTTCCACGCGGCGGTGGAGAAGCCGAGCATGGCGAGCGGCCAGCCGTCGCGGTCGTGGACGGCGTAGCGCATCTGGGCGCCGACCAGGGTCTTGTATCCGAGATAGTGGTAGCGGGCGACGAACTCGTTCCAGAGCTTGCTCTCCCGGGTGCCGCGCACGACGGGGCGCAGGTCGAGCGGACGGACCTTGTCGAGGGTCGTCGGGGCCGGGAACAGCGGCGCTTCGGTGTCCGGCCCGAAGACGATCGGCCCGGGCCGGTTCTGCCGTCCCTGCGGCGCCGGCAGGGCGATCAGGCCGTCCCTGTGCATGGCCAGCATGGCGACCCTGGCCATCATGTCCTTGAGGCCGCCGTCGGGCTTGAACCAGCCGATGCGCCGGCAGAACTCCTTCGACAGCATATGGCGGTTCAACGGCGGCGGCCCGGCGATCAGCGCGCGCAGCAGCGCCATTTCCCCGGCGGTGAAGTCGCGGCCGTAATAACGGCACTCGATCGCGCCGGTCACGCCGGCGCCATGAGTTCGCGCCTGCGCTCCTCGCTCATCGACCATGGCAGCCACGGCGACAGGTCGTCCGGCGGTTTGCGATCGTTCTCCGCGCACGCTGCGAGCCACGTGTCCAGCCAGCTCAGGATGTCGATGCCATTCATCGAGAGCGTGCCCACCACCGAGTACATGATCGCCGTGAACCTGGCGCCGTCCTCGCTGTCGGAACCGAACGACAGCCGTCGCCCTATGGCCGGACCTCGTAACAATCTTTCGGCGCGATTGTTATCCAGAGGCACCTGCGGGCGGTCGACGAACACGCTCAGCCCTTCGCGATGGTTCAGCAGCGAGCGCAGCGCCCTGCCCTGGCGCGCCTGGTCCGGCAGGCCGGCCAACTCCCGGGCGGCCTCCGCGAACAGGCCGTCGAGCGCCGCCTTCAACGCGCCCTGCGCCGCGTCGAACGCCGGCGTCTGGCGCTTGATCACGGGGTCGTAATGAGCCAACCTCGCCTCGTTCAGGCGGTAGACCGACGCGATCCGCTCGATCCATCCCTGGCACCAGTCCGTCAGTCTCACCTGGCCGGCCGCGCACTCGACAAAATCGCGGCGCATATGGGACCAACAGAATGCAAGGGTCACTTTGCCCTCGCGAAGGCGAGCGAGTCGCTTGTAGGCGCTATAGCGATCGCAGACGATGACCGTGTCGAGGAGAGCGTCGCCGAACAGCTTCTGCGCCGCCTCGGCGCTGCGCGAGGGGTCGATATGGAAAGAGACCGCGTCATTGCTGACCGAGACCCACAGCCAGGCGCGGCTCGAGCGGTCTTCCCCGCGAAGTTCCTGGACGCGCCAGCTGGTCTCGTCGGCATGGCGCAGCGCCGCCTTGTTCTGGTGCGCAAGGATCGCCTCGGCCAGCGGCTCGAGCAGCGGCACGAACCGCTTCAGGCTGTCGGCCAGCGTCCCCGGCGAGACCGTCAGCCCTTGGGCGGACATCCACGCGGCAACGCGGTGCACGGGGCGGAAGCAGGCACAGTGCTCGAACAGGAAGCGTGCCCAGAAGCTGGTCCCGTAGAGCGTCCTGGGGAACAGCCGCGGCACCGGGGGCGCCGACACTTCCATGGGCGACGACGCGCACTCGCAGGTCCGGCGCCAGCGCGGACGGCGGATCACGCGCTTGTAGGCCTTGACCTCGATCTCGACGAGGGTGGATTCCTCGGCGCCGTTCGGCGCATAGGGCTGCCCGCACCGGCCGCAGACGCACGCATCCGGCGGCGGGTTGTGCTCTTCGGTGCGCTCATCGAGCCCGGGCCGCTGGGTGCGGCCGTGGCCGGGCGCGCCGCGCTGCTGGCCGCGCTTGTGTTCCGAGCCCGGCTTGTCCTGCTGCTCGCTCTTGCGGCCGTAGAGCGCCCTCGACAGCACCGCCCCGGTCGCACGAAGCCTCTCAAGCTGGACTTCCAGCGTCTCGATCCGGTTCCGCGACGTCTTCGCGCCCTTGCGCAGGCGGGCGTTCTCCCGGGACAGCGACTTGATCGTAGCCTTCTGGCGCCGCGACCTTCGCAGAGCCCTGCGGAGATCGGCGTCTGCAACGGACAGCGACTTCGACAACGTCTTCCTGACCGCTCGAAGCCCGGCAAGCTCGGCCTCGAGTGCCTTCCTGATCGCGCGAAGCTTGGCAGGCTGAACCTCCAGCGCCGCTTTCCGGGTCTCCAACTTCCGCATGGTCCTGCGCAGACGGCCGTTGTCCTTGCGCAGCGCCTCGATCGTCGTCTTCTGGCGCCGCGATCGCCTCAACGCCGCGCGCAGTTGAGCAGCCTCGTCGGACGGCAGCTTCGACAGCGTCGCCCCGGCCGCCCGAAGCTTGGCGAGCCGGGCCTTCAACTTCTCCTTACCGGCTTTGGACACCTCCAGGGCATGGCGCAGCCAGAAAACCTCGTCGGACAGCGACCGGGCGCGGGCCTCGGCGTCGCCCAGTATCCTCACCTCCCGGTGGAGCCGAAGGGACTCGCTGGACAGCTTCTTCGCGGTCTCCCTGATGCGCTCCGTCCTCTCCTTCTCCTGGTCGAGGCGCGTGTTCAGCCGGGCGTTCTCCTTGTCCCGCCGGACCACCTCCTTGTCGAGCCGGCGGAGTTCCGTGCGAAGCGACCTGACGGTCTCCTTCTGGTCCGGGGAAGGCTCCAGGACGGTGCGCCGCCGGGGCGGAGCGGGCCACGGCCCGGTCGCGCCCTCACGGGCCTTCGATGCCGCCAGGGCCTTGCGCAGCCGGGCGTTCTCCTTGCGCAGCGCCCCGGCCGTATCGAAGGCCGACGCGATGCCGGCTTCAGAAAGGAGCGTCTCCAGGCGCGCCACTTCCGCCTGCAAGGACGGCACGTCCCTTGCCGTGCGGCGGGCTTCCTTCGTCTCTTCGACGGCCTCACTCAGCCTGCGCCGGCAGGCCTTGAACCGAGACTTCCACGAACCGCCATCGCTGCGGGCGGCCACTTCCGCCCAGCGCAGCTCTTCCGCCCGCGCTTCGGCCGCGTCCGCCCGCGCCCGTTCCCGCTCACACTGTGACCGCCAGTCGCGCGGCGCGTGCTCCGGCACCGACACGGGGGACAACCGGACCCCGCCATTACCCTCGACCAGCGTCAGGTTGGTGCCAAAATCCTCGTCCAGAACCACCATGCGCACGACGATAGCGCATGGCAAATCGCGTTACCAGCAGAAAGACAGCACCTTGTGGGGCCTCGCCTCAACGTGGGAGATGCGCTTGACGGGACCCATTCCACGGCCTGAACGAACGCTTACGATTGCAGCGACCTCAAGATAGGCATCCCGCACCAGGTCAATCAGATGGCCCAAGCCCCCAGTCTCGCGGTGCCGGTTCTGGTCATGTGCCTTGATCGAAGCCCGGCACAAAGATGAATCCGAATAGATCGCGTCGTCTTCCTCTGCAAGCGCGAGCGCCTGTTCGAGGTGGGTCGTCAGCCTCTCCGCGTGGCGCGCGAGTACGCCTTCCTTTCGGAGGATCCTCTCAACATAGAACTCGGTGTTCTCGCCTCCGACCACCAGCTTCGGATGGCCGCACGCGTCGATGGGCGCGATGGGTTCCGTGTTTCCGTCGAAGTACCGTGCGAATTGGACGTGGGTGGTAGGCCCCGGGACCACGATGAGTTCTGGTGCCAGATCCGCAATGACCTCATCCTCGACGCGGCGCCGTTCTGGGTCGGAGGCCGCTGCCAAGTAGTGCTTGGAGCTCCAGAGGACTCCCCTGAGGTTTCTCGGTTCGTAGTTCGACAGGATCGTCCAAAGAAGCCTGAGTCGCGGCGGGATGGGTGACTTGGCGTCGCTGAGGTTCGCCTCAACCATGTCCCGCAGAGCCGGGTGCATGCGTCCGCCGTTCTTCAACATCCAGGCGAGGACCTGCGGCACGTGCAGGTGACGAGCAATCCAGTACGCGAGGCAGCGCCTCGTAGTGTCCAACGTGTTGGGGTTCTGGGACTGATATCCGCTATCGACCAACCGCACGAACGCGGGGCCCTCAGCTCCTGCGCCCGGGTTCGCGTCAGCGGCATCGCACGACAGCAGGCCCGCCTCCTGGAACGCGTCGAGCCATCTCTCGATCTTGGGGAAGTCTCCTTCGTCAACGGTAGGCGGCGCTTCGGCAAGCGCCGCCGCAGCCACCGGATCTTCCAATGCCCAGACGACGCGTTCGACCACAGGGTCGTTCGGTCCCGCCGGGAGTATGCCGATGTCGTTGAGCGCAATCTGTGGACGGGCATGGAAGGGGTCGCTTCGGATCCGGGCCCACGCGATCAAGGTCTCGCTCAGGAGGCGGTGCCCCTCCCGGTCGTCGTACAGAACCGGCCTGACGTTCTTCGCATGCCAGCTGTCGCGTGCCCTGTTCTTGCCTTCGGGTGTGCCGTTGTGGGGTGCGAACGCATAGGCGTTTGCGAAGCGCGCGCCCTTGTCGCGCTCGGCGGCAAGAGCATCGACCAGGTAGCTCATGACCGGATCGGCCACGCTGTACCCGACGAAGACGACGGTGAACTCGCGGAAGAGTTCGGTGACGAACCGAGCCGCCCAGCGCTCGGTCAGGTATGCACGCCCGAAATCGGCCGCAGTGAGGACGAGGTTCGCTCCGCCCTCGTCGGGCACGATGCGTCCGTGCAGGTGCACGAGGCTTGACCAGTTGTACCGCGTTGGCACGGGCAATTTTGGGGCGGCATCGACGCTGAGATTCGCTTCTCCGGCTTCGACAAACCGGTTGTCGAAGTTCGTTGTAACGAGGCGCGTCCCTCCTTCGGTCCTCGACAGGGTGAGTAGCGCCTCATGGACCCGAAGGGGAGCCGTTGCAGGTCTTGAGAGCCGCTCGATGACAGTTCCACGCAGCGCCTCAGGTCCCAGCCGATCGCTTCGCTCCAGCAGACTGAGCGCCTTGTCGAATTGTGGTCTCCGGCGGCTTCGATCCGGTTCATTGCGGTGAAGTGCCTCGTGTTCGACTTCATCGGCCTCGATTCGGTTCGCTTCGTAGACGTGCTCCACCAGCTCCTCGAAGTTGGGGAGATTCGACCCATCCCCGACCGAAACCCCCGCACCGCAGAAGAACACCACCGAACCCTCATCGACCTCATTCATGAGGTGGACTGGGATCCTCGGGCCCTCGGGTACGAGTTCAGGCATGGCGGATCCTTGCTTGCTCTTCTCTCATCGTGCTCGTTCCGCGGAGTCGTGTAGCCGGTTCCAGGTCGATGCAACCCATCGCAGTTCACCCATTAGGGCACGACAGGCGTGATGAGCGTACCGATGCTGTCTCCGACCCGAGAACCTGACGCCTTCACAGATTCGTTCGCCAGGTGCGCATAGCGAGCGGTAGTCTGAACCTGCGTGTGACCGAGGAGCTTGCCGATCATCGGAGCTATTGTCAAAAGTTGTGTATGGGCTGATCATGCGGCGGCGCGATCCTGGCGTTCTCCATCTACGAATTTGACGCCGCGAATGATCTCGGCGAGATGGTTCGATCCATCGAGTTTTCTCCATTTTCTCTGAGCGCACTGGCATAGTTTGAAGACCATGGCCATCGCCGTCTTGCGCGACAGGCAGCCCTTGGTCCGGTAGGTGCGCAGACGAACCGTGGCGAACGTGCTCTCGATGGGGTTGGTCGTGCGTACATGCTTCCAGTGCTCGGCGGGGAAGTCGTAGAACGTCAGCAGGACGTCGCGGTCCTTGGCCAGGCAGGCCGCGGCCTTGTCGTACTTCGGCCCGTAGGCTTCCAGGAAGAAGTCGAAGGCGCTCTCGGCATCCTTCCTGGTTTCGGCCATCCAGATGTCTTGCAGGCGCCCCTTGGCTTTCTTTTGCAGACCCTTGGGCAGCTTGTTCAAGACGTTGCCCGTCTTGTGAACCCAGCAGCGTTGCTCGCGGGCGCCTGGGTAGACTTGGCGGAGCGCCTTCCAGAAGCCGAGCGCGCCGTCGCCGAGCGCCAGTTGCGGACCCATTTCAAGGCCGCGCCGCTTGAGATCGAGCAGAACTTCGAGCCAGGACTGCTCACTTTCGCGATAGCCGTCGGCGATGGCGATCAGTTCCTTCTGTCCCTTGTCCGTGGCCCCGACGATCACCAGGATGCACTGCTTCTCTTCCTCCATGCGGGCGCTGAAATAGATGCCGTCCACCCAGAAATAGACGTAGCGCTTGGCCGTGAGGTCGCGCCGTTGCCAGCGCTCCGCCTCAACCCCCCAGACCTCTTTCAGCCGGGTGATCGTGGAGGCCGAAAGCCCCGGCGCGGAGCTCCCCAGGAGCGCCGCCAAGGCTTCCCCGAAGTCGCCGGTGGAAATGCCCTTCAGATACAGCCATGGCAAAAGGTCTTCCAGGCTCTTGGCGCGGCGCAGATAGCGCGGCAGGATCGCCGACGTGAAGCGGATGGCGCCGTCCCCCCGGTCCCGCACACGGGGTTGGCGCACGCTCACCGGGCCGATCCCGGTCTGGATGAAGCGTTCCGGCAGATATCCATTGCGGACAACCCGGCGGCGGCCGGCGGCGTCAACAAGCGCCGCATGGCTACCCAAAAACACGGAGACCTCGGCCTCAACGGCTTGGGCCAACAACTCGCGAGCTCCAGCTTGTAGGACTTCCGTCAACGGATCTTTCTGAAAATCAGATGGGTTTTGAAAAGCAACAACGGTATTCTCTTTCATGGCGTATCCTTCCTTGGCTTAGCTCAAGTGGTGACATCAACAATCACCAGGATACGCCGCCTTCATTTCAACGCCGTACACAAGATTCGGTTATAGCTCCGATCATCGGCACTCCACCTCAGTCCAGGGGCCTCCGGGAGGCCACGAGGCAACCTCTGTGCGGGCCAGCACGGGCTGCAGGAAGGTGCGCAGATCATTGTTGACCTGGACGAGTGAAGCGGACGCTATTGCGAGCCGGTCGCGCGCCAGGAAGGCCCGCCACTGGGCTTCCTTCTCAAGGGCAAAACTATCGCTGAGGCCGACAGGTACTTGTTCCGGCAAGGGGGTTCGGCGTCGCTCGAAGGTCCGACGGATGGCGTCCGCCAGGTTGTCGCCTTCGAACGCGAATGTCTGCGCGATCATCCAGAGGTCGTAGAAATCCTTCATGCGGCTGTTCGCGATACCGAGCGAGACGATCGCTTCAGTCTTCTCGGCGACGACCGTTTCAGGGGGATAAGCGCGTAGGACAGGCGCGGGCGCGTCGAGAAGGGCCGGGTATTCGATCTCGATTGGCTCAGGCGTGATCACGTCGCCAAAACCGACGTCGATCTGGATGGGCAGTCGCGCCCCGGCGATGGTTGCGCCGGTTCTGACGCGCACACCGGGATATTCGTCTTCGTCGCGGATTGGAGCGGCTTCGACGCCTGCAACGTCGAAGACGACCCCATCGTCGGGTACCTCCACAGAACAGATGGAGCGGATGCTTGCCGCAACCATTGCGGGATCGGGATCGCCATGACCCAGCAGGTCAAGGTCACGGGTCGGTCGGAAGGGATCGTCCTGCCAGATTGCGAAGAGCATCGCACCCTTCAGGACAAACCGTTCGCGCTGGTCGGAGACGCTGAGTCGGTAGAGCAATCGCTCGAGCGCGTAACGGGTAAGGAGAATTTGAAAATCGGTCTGTTCGACGCGGGCGCGCGCGAGCAGTCGGGCGCGCACAGAGGCGCCGATATTGCGAAGCTCACGTGCCATCGGCGACCATCGCTTCGACATAGGGCCGCATCACGGACCAGACACGCGCCGTGCGAGCGAATTCCCAGAGCTGGTCGGGTGTGACGCGCCCGCTGCGGAGTCCTTCGCGGAGTCCTTCCAGCGCGATGTCGAGTCCGATCTTGTTGCGATACCGGAAGCAGTCGACGATCGACTTGGCGGGCTCGAATATTGGGACCTCAATACCCTCGATGAGATGCCGCTTCACCCCTCCCGCGAGGGCGTGGCCGCTGAATCGCACGAAGTGGACCGGGGGGTATTCGACGTTGGGCTTCCATCCGGTGCGGTCGATGGCGATCCAGACAGCGGAGGGCATTTGGAGTGTCAGTTCATGAAACTGGAGCGCGGATGTAAGGCAGATCACTCCCCTGGGTACGCGGGCTGAGGCTTCTGCAAGGCTGCGTCGGGGATCCGGAATCGCGTCGACGAACTGATAGAGGCCGCGCGCAACGCGCGCCACGACGCCCTCGCGAACCAGCCGGGCAACGGTCTCGGGCCCAACGCCAGCGTTGCGAAGATCGCGCATGCGGACTAGTCCCCTCTGGCGACAGAGACACAGGACCATGTCGCGCTGTTTCGTCGGATTAGGTGACATTGGCTCTGCTACAATGAACAAGTGCAGAGGTTATATCACAACAGTGCTGTGGATCCCAATCCATTCTGCACAAGGGGTCAGGTAGATCTCCGAAGGGCGCAACTGGAGCAGCTATTCCTCACGGCCTACTTGTCGTTGTCTTCAACGCTGATCGCGATGAACTGCTCTTCACTGAACCTGGATTGCCGCATGTGCGTCTCGTCGGCGATGGACTTTCCGATCAGACGAGGGAGCCAAGGGGCTCAGGTCTCGGGGATCAGTGCGTCTTTCGACGACAACACGTATGACGTGCGGGCTATGGACTGGCAAGGAGCGGCACAGATGATGAAGGTTACCGTGCGGTGAATTGTTCGGCTATGGCTTCGACTCCTTCAATACGCTGTCGACCACGCGATCTACCAAGGTCCTTTCTTGGACGAGGGGATGATCGTCGGGCGGCGGCGCGCCGATGCGGATGTGTTCGCAAAGAATGTCGAAATCGAGCATCGCGCCAATCAACCAGCAGCACGAATACAGGCAGTTGTACAGGGCGAGAAACAGGCGGCCTTCGTTAGACGCGGAAGAAGGTGGATCAAATTTTCCATCCTGCAGGATACCGCCAAAGGACATCAGGGTTTCGCCATTAGGATGACAGTGGCGAAGGCCGTAACAGCCGCGTGGTATTCGCGGCGGAGCAGAGCGGCGCGCACTACATCAGGGCTGGCGATTCCGATTACTTCAACGATAGCGGCACCTACACGTTGGAGGTGACAGAGAACGCACCACCCGAAGCGCAGCAGCAAGTAGTCCCGCAGCCCCCAGTCTTCGGCACGCAGGGCTATGCCTTCGCGCTGGCGGAGAACGCCGACGGCAGCACCAATCGGGTGGCGGTCGGCACGGTCTCGGCGACGGACCCCGAGGGCGCGGCGCTCAGCTACAGCCTCGAGGGCGGCAATGCCTCGGGACTGTTCGAGATCGATGCCGCCAGCGGCGAGCTGTTCTACACGGGCTCGGGCGAGGACTTCGAGACCGGCTCCGGTTCGTTCGAGCTCACGGTGCGAGCAAGCGACGGCGACCTCTTCACCGATACGAGTGTTGTCGTCGGCGTCGCCGACGTGCAGGAGGTTCCGGCGTTCGGCCAGCAGGGCTACGCCTTCGACCTGACGGAGAACAGCGATGGCGGTACGAACAGGGTGTCGCTCGGCACTGTCGCGGCGGCGGACCCGGACGGCGCGGCGCTCAGCTACAGCCTCGAGGGCGGCAACGCCTCGGGCCTGTTCGAGATCGACGCCGCCAGCGGCGAGCTGTTCTATGTGGGCGCGGGCGAGGACTTCGAGGCGGGCACGGGTTCGTTCGAGCTGACGGTGCGGGCGAGCGACGGCGACCTCTTCACCGATACGAGGGTTGTCGTCGGTGTCGCCGATGTGCAGGAGGCTCCGGCGTTCGGCCAGCAGCGGTCCGATGAAGGGCGCGGCGAGGAACGGAGCCGCGGACGCTCTACGCACGGCCGCCGTGGCGGCGTTCACGGTGGCTGCCCTACTGGCCGGGCCCGACGCGGCGCTTGCCACCACCGACACCACCTTCGGGAGTCCGCTCGACACGGTGCAGGACATCGTCGGCGGCACCGGCGGGCAGCTCGCGGCGGCGCTCGCTGTCCCTCAACGCCTTGCCCGCTTTGAACGACGGCGCCTTCGAGGCCGGTATCGCGACCGCCTCCCCGGTTCCCGGATTTCTTCCGGTACGCGCCTCCCGGCTCCGCGTCGCGAATGTGCCGAACCCGGCGATCCGCACGGACTCTTCCCTGGCCAGGGATGCACCGATCGCCTCGAACACGGTGTCGACCGCCGCTTCCGCCTCGGCCTTGCCCAGCTTCAGCCTGACCGCCAATCGCCGTGCCGACCAGGCCGGTGACGATGCCGGTGCCGGCGCCTGCCGCGATGCCGACGCCGACCGCGCCCATGAGCTGCATCGCGTTGAAGCGCAGCACCGAGCCGACCAGCGCGGCGCCGACAGGATGAAGCGCGGCCCGCAACCGGGTTCCAGGGGTCGTGGGGATGAGCGACTCCTGTTACGGCCGGTCGGACCTGACGGAAGAGGCGGAAGAGGAGCTCGGGCGGCTGGCGCCGGGGCTGATCCCGGAGTTCGTGCGCAACCTGAACGCATGGAGGAAGTCCCGGCAGGTCGGGAAACGCAACAGGGGGCCGGCGGGGTAGCCTGCGGGGTTGGATTTGAACGAACCGTCGGGGTCCGGGCGCAAGGTGGGGCGCAACGAGCCCTGCCCCTGCGGCTCGGGCCGGAAATACAAGAGCTGCTGCGGTGCGCACTGACCGGCGGATCGGCGACGACGGAACGGATGCGGCGAGGTGCTGCCGGGCGTCGCAGCAGGCGGGAATTCGTGGTAGTCGGTGTCTGGAACCGGGCGATGTGTCATCCTGGAATGGCGGAACGGCACAGCATCACGGTGGGAAGTGACGAGATGAACAAGACGGAGATGACCGACCGTTTGGCTGCCCGCACGGGGCTGAGCAAGGGCGCTGCAAGGGACGTGGTGGACGGTGTGTTCGCGATCATCGGCGAAACTCTTGCCGATGGCGAGGAGGTCCGGCTGCCGGGGTTCGGAACCTTCGGCACCAGGAGCCGGCCGGCTCATACCGGACGCAACCCAAGGACCGGCGAGGCCGTTGCGATATCGGCGTCCACATCGCCGACGTTCAAGGCGGGGAAGACGCTGAAGGATACCGTGAATGCGGGTCCGGGGTCATGACGGTGCGACGAGAGCAGACCGCGACTGGGAGCGCCATGAGCAATCTGCATATGGAACCCGGGCGATTTCTATACGATGACGGACACACTACGAACTGTCCGACCGGCGTCAGGAAAACCCAAGGCGTGCGCCGGGTTGGGGGTCGCGCCGCTACCAGCCAGGATGCCGGATCGCATAGGAGGCAAGAAGGTCATGCAGAGTAGAGTCGCTCCCTGACGGGCCTTCGCGAACTAAGAATTTGTAAGTCCAGACACCGAGGGGAATATGCCAAACAAGACTCGGCTAAGTATCTCAGTCGAAGAAACCTTGCCTATCCGGTTTACACCCACACCCACTAGGGCTAGAATGGGCGCAAACCGGATATAGGGGAGCGCGCCATGGATGTTCTCGACCGCGCCGATCTCCCATTCCCGCATTCGCTACCCGAGTTCCAGCGACTTTTCCCCGATGATGCGGCCTGCGCCGCCTACCTGGAGAAAGCCCGCTGGGGAGACGGCTTTGCCTGCCCGCACTGCGGCACGGCGGGAGAGCCGTTCCACTTTGAAAACCGCCCTGGCGTCCTGCGCTGCCGCAAGTGCCGCCAGAACACCGGGCTGACGGTGGGAACAGTGATGGAGCGTAGCCACACTCCGCTGAACGTCTGGTTCTGGGCCGCTTATCTGGTCGCCAGTCAGACGCCCGGCATGTCCGCCGTGCAGTTTCAGCGGCAACTTGGTCTTTCGCGCTACGAGACGGCCTTTCAAATTCTCCACAAGCTCCGCTCGGGCATGGTGCGGCCCAACCAAGACAGGATCGGTGGACAGCCCAAGAACCATGTTGAGGTGGACGAAACCTGGGTTGGCGGGCGAACGCGTGGGGAAGGCCGTGGTGTTCACCACAAGGTTCTCGTCTCCTGTGCCATCGAGGTGCGTCATCGAAAGCCGGGCACCAAGCTCGACAACCGGAAAGACGGACGCTATGCCGGACGCGTTCGGCTCGCCGTCGTGCTCGACCGTAGCGCCGAGTCGCTCTGTGGGTTCGTCGAGAGCACCGTCGCGCCGGGATCGCTGATCGTTACTGACGATTGGAGCGGCTATGCTGGCCTCGGTAAGCGCGGCTATGAGCACTTCGCTGTTGCCGAGTGTGGTGATCCAGAGGTTGCCGAGCAATACCTGCCGATCATCCATCTGGTTTTCGCCAACCTGAAGACGTGGCTGATCGGTATCCACCACGGCGTTAGCCACCAGCACCTACAAGCCTACCTCAACGAGTTCACCTTCCGCTTCAACAGGCGGTTCTACCCGTTCAACGCCTTCCGCTCATTGCTCGGCATCGCGGGCGACACCTCTGCTCCAACCTATGCCGAGCTTTACTCGGGAGAGTGGCGGCACCCTACATGTAGCGGTCATGGGCGTTAACCGGATAGGCAAGATTCGTTCTACGGGATGATCAGCACCATCTTGGCGAAGATGAGATCGGGATCATCGCCGATGAGATGATGGTTCGCCTTCACTATTCTCGTCCACAGGTGGCCATTTCGATAGAAGAATACGGCGATCTTCGAGAGCGAGTCCCCTTCCTGGACGGTGTAGATGCCCCGCGCATTAGTGAGTCTCGCCACCCCGCTCTGGGCCACTTCGATCGCGAGACGGGCGCTTTCAAGCTGCTGGCGCTGAGATTCGTTGAGACGACTGACATTGGCGCTTTGCCTCAGCAGCAGATCGTACTCCTGGGTTAGATCCGCCGCCTTGGACCGGGCATGCTCAAGGTCTCCGCTCGTCAGCGCGAACTCGCGTTCGAGATCGGTCGCGGTGTCTTCCAGCTTGCTAAGCTCTTCACGAAGCCGATCACTTTCCACGGTCCTTGTCGACAGCTCTAGCCTGAGACGATCGCCATCCGACGTCGCCTGCGCGAGTGCGTGCTTGAGCTCGTCGTTGCGACGGGTCAACTCCTGATTCTGGGCTATCGCCTGATTGGTCTGGCTTAGCAATACGGCCAGCTCGTCCTCTTTCGCGCTGAGGGCATGGCGTTGTGTCTGCAGCTGGCGGCTGAGCTCGTCGCGTTCGCCGAGCACCCTCGATCGCTGCGTCTTTAGCTCGGCCACCTCGGATTCGGATCGTCGAGTCTCGGCAGTGAGCTGCTGGACGGAGCTTCGCGCACTGCCCAGGTGGTCCTCGAGCTGCGAGTTGAGAGCTTCGAGCTCCATCACTCGAGCGGTGGCCACCCCAAGCGTGGTTTCTAGCTCCTGCATCGACATTTCGGCAAACTCGAGCGAACGCGATTGTTCCGCCACCGAGGCGTTTCGAGCCGCGAGCAAGGACTGTGTTTCCGCTAGCTCGGAGCGCTGCTGTTCCAATGTCGAAAGCAGGTTCTCGACGTCCGCCACTTGTCGTCGAGCGTCGGCCCGAGCTTCCGCGAGCTCGGTCTGCAAAGCGGCTGTCGCGGCTTCGAGTGTCTGAATCTGACCGCGGGAGACTTCGAGCTCGCTCGCCAGCGACTCGACCGATGCCTTGGCGACGTCGCGCGTGCCGGTGAGCCTCGTCACCTTGGCCTCACGTTCGCGCAGCTGTGCCTCGAGCTCGGCGAAGGCAAGTCTGAGACCGTCGAGGTCACTCGACATTTGTGCATTCGTTATGTTTTCTTGCTCGAGCTGACGCCGGAGGACCGAGTTCTTAGCCTCTAACTCGTCGCCTCGCGCCCTCGATGCGCTCAGTTCGCGGTTGAGCGCCTCGGATGCCGACTCGGCCTTGTCGAGCGCCTGTCGGGCCTGCAGCTGCGCAGCCCCGAGGGATAACAGCATCACAGCCTTCTCTTCGAGCCGCGCCGCGGTGCTTTCGAGATCAGACTCAACGGTCCGCAAATCGGTTTGCAGCCGCTCACGATCTGATTCGAGCTCGGTAATCCGGCCGCTTCGAGACTCGGCCACCTCATCGAGCTGTCGCCGGTCTTCTCCAGCACGGGCAAGCGTTTGCCGGGTCTCGGCAAGGGAAGCTTCGAGCTGTTCAATCTGTTTGCTTTTTTCCGACAGCTGCTGGCCTAGGCTATTGCTTGCGGTGGTGATGGTGGCGATCTGAGCGGCCAGACGATCGCGTTCTGCTGCTGCTTGCTCTGCACTTTGACGCGCCCGATCCAGTTTTTCAGACGCCTCCTGCAGCTTGGCGTCGAACTGCTCTTTCGCCCTCTCGAGCGCTGCTTCCTGTACCGCCACGCCCTGGCTTAGCCGGTAAGCGTGCACAGACATGCCGATGAGCAAGGCCAGGGTCACAAGTGCTCCAGCTACGGTCCACGATCCGGATTTTTTCATTGTCGAGGTCCTCGTATGTCACGCTGCGGCTATTGGACCACACGAGATCAATTCACGTAAATTGCAAAGTTTGCCGGCTCTTGCCGAATCTCACGAAAGTAGCCACCCAATATCAGGCAAAGTAGCCACCGATTCTCACCAAAGTAGCCACCCCTTCGGGGCGGCCGATTTTGGTTCGACTCAGTGTGCCGTCCTACGTCTCGGATTTTCGCGAAGTGTCCGAGGGGGATGCGATGGCACGGGGAAGGTTGGCGATGAGAAAGGTGAAGAAGATTCTTGCGTTTCATTTCGACGAGGGCCGCAGCGCCCGCGCCATCGCGACCCACTGCGGTCTTGCACGGCGCTCGGTGGCGCAGACCCTGGAGCGGTTCGCCGCCTCCGGGCTGAGCTGGCTGGAGGCCCGCGACCTGGACGAGGAGGTCCTGGAGGCGGCGCTCTATCGGATATCCCGGGCTTCGGATTGGCCGGAGGTGGACTGGGCGAAGGTCGAGAAAGACCTGTCCGGCCGTGGCATGACGCTGATGCTGCTGTGGGAGGAATGGCGCGAGACGCATCCCGACGGGATGAGCTATCCGACCTGGTGCCGCCGGTTCCGGGAATGGCGGCCGCGCCGGGACGTGACGATGCGCCAGAACCGCCGCCCCGGCGAGCGTCTGTTCGTCGATTACGCCGGCATGACGGCTCCACTCCTGGTCGAGGGGGTCGAGCACGAGGCGCAGGTGTTCGTGGCCTCGATGGGGGTGTCGGGGCGGCTCTACGCCGAGGCGACGCTGACCCAGAAGATTGAGGACTGGTGCGCCTCGCACGTGCGCTGCTTCGAGGACATGGGCTGGGCGCCGCGGCTGGTGGTTCCGGACAACATCAAGCCGGCGGTGACACAGCCGTCGCGCTACGAGCCGGTCCTGAACGAGACCTATGCCGATCTGCTCGAACATTACGGCGTCCAGGGCCTGCCGGCGCGGGTCCGGCGCCCGCGCGACAAGGGACTCGTCGAACAAGGAGTGCTTCACGTTGAGCGTAGGGTCCTGGCGCCGCTGCGCAACCATGTCTTCCATGATTTGGCGTCGCTGAACCGCGCGACCGCCGCCCGGGTCCGGAAGATGAGCTATAGCTGAATCTTGACGGGGCGGTAAAAAGTCGATTCCTCATGAGAGTCGGCTGGATTATAATTGTGCATGTTTACTTTACGCGACCGACGGACTGGGGAATTGTTTGATCGCTGGTCCGATTTCGGGGACAAACGTCGGCGCCTGATGGAGCAATCCTGGGCCGGGGTTTTTCGGAACCATCTGCTTGTCGAACTTCCGGTTGACGATCTTTGCCGTCACCTTGATGAACGCATGGGCCGACCATCGAAGGATCTACACGTTGTCATCGGGGTCTTGCTTTTGCAGCAGCTGCACGATCTGAGCGATGCAGAGACCGTCGAGGCCCTGGCCTTCAATATGGCGTGGCACTATGCCTTGGACGTGCGCAGCGAAGCGGACAGCTATTTCTGTGAGAAAACCCTGCGCAACTATCGCCGTCTGTTTATCGAACAAGGTCTCGATGAATTGCTGTTCCGGTGTTTGACGGATCGGCTGGTGCAGGGGTTCTCTGTCGATACCAGCCACCAACGCATGGATTCGACGGCCCTTCGTTCGGCAATGCGGGCGCTGACACGACTTGGTATCGTTGTTGAGAGCATCTCGAAGTTTGCCCGTGAGCTTGAGCGATATCATCCCGGTCTGCACGAGCAGATCAGCAAGGAGGTGATCCGCCGCTATGTCGATCGCGAGGGTAATGGCGCGTTCGCGAATACGGCGCCGAGTGTTTCAAAACGGCGCCTCGGCGAAGCGGGTCAGTATCTCCTAGCCCTGAGTCGGACCCGATTTCCTTGGACACAGAATTGGCTTAATCGAAGTGTCCAAGGAGGACCGGAACATGACCGACAATTTTGAGAACAAAGTTGCTGTTGATGGGCCTGTGGTAAACGAGGGCGAGCTTGGCTCGTCCACGTTTTCCCCGGGCCAGGTTTCGCCGGCAGGCCCGCTGGGACTTGGCCAGCGGTGGACGGTGACGCGCAAGCGTGAGGTTGCCCTGCGGCTTTTGCGTGGCGAGCCGGTGGAACTTTTGTCGCGGCAGTTGGGCGTGGAGATTTTCCGGCTCGAGCAGTGGCGTGAGAAGGCGATCGCCGGGATCGATGCCTCGCTCAAGGAACGCAAGGGCGATCCGGTGAAGGCGGAACTGGACATCGCCATGAAGCGGATCGGGGAGTTGATCATGCAGGTGGAACTGCTGGAGGCCAAGACGGAGACGTCCGGCCCTTTGGGGCGGCGGAGGTCGCGACGATGAGTGCCGCCACCTCTCCCGGCACGGGTTTGGCCTACGGCCTCCAGCGGGTCTGTGCGGCCTGGGGTTTTGCCCGTTCCTCGTTCTACGCCATGAAATCCCGGCAGCAGGCCACCGCTGAGCGCCCACCAGCAAAGCGCCGGGGACCGAAGCCCTCGATCTCGGACGAGGCTCTGCTGGTGGCCATCGAGGCCGACCTGGAGGCATCCCCCTGGGAGGGCGAGGGGCACCGCAAGGTCTGGGCTCGGCTTCGGGTCTGTCGTGGCATCCGTGTTTCCCGCAAGCGGGTGCTCCGGGTGATGCGCGAGAACAACCTGCTCTCGCCCCATCGCTGCCGCCGCCGTGGCGGAAATCCCCATGTCGGTGAGATCATCACCCATGCCCCCAACCTCATGTGGGGCACGGACGGCGTTCGGGTGTTCACGGTGGACGACGGCTGGGGCTGGATATTCACCGCCATCGAGCATTGGAACGCCGAGTGCGTCGGCTGGCATGTGTGCAAGCGAGGCGACCGCTTCGCCGCCCTTCAGCCGATCTCCATGGGGCTTGCGAGGCTGTATGCCTCGACCTCCGCCGGTGCGGCGCGGGGGCTGGCCTTGCGGATGGATCACGGCTCCCAGTATCTGTCGGACCACTTCACCAACCAGATCAAGTTCTGGGGCATCCAGCCGTCCTACGCCTTCGTCGAACAGCCCCAGACCAACGGCGTCGCCGAGAGGTTCAATCGCACGCTCAAGGAACAGATCATCCATGGCCGCATCTACCGCAACATCGCGGAGCTGCGGAACGCCGTCCGCGGGTTCGTCGAACAGTACAATGCCCAGTGGATCGTGGAGAAGAACGGCTACCTGAGCCCCGCTCAAGCTCGTCAGGCGTGGCACACCGCGATGTCACTCAGGCCCGCCGCATGAGACAAACTTGTGTCCAAGGAACCGGGTGCGATACAGTATCTCCTAGCCCTGGTGCTGCAATTCCGTGACACGGCGGCGGCAAAGCTTTTCAGTTTTGCGATCCTGGAGAGGGTTCTGCGCGATCAGTTCGAGATCGTTGATGATGAGTATGGCGATCGTGACGCAACGCGCGCCGCGATTCGAGATCCAAAGGATGTGCCGTGCGATACCGTCGGCAATCCGGCCGACCCGGACGCGAGCTACAACGCGCACAAGGGTCAAGGATACATGGCGCAGATCGTCGAAACCTATTGTGAAGATGACAGTAACGAGGCGGTTGCCGCGACACCGGACCTCATCACCCACGTGGAGGTCCACAAGATGACGGTGCATGACGGCCATCGCTTGGCCGATGCGCTGGATGATCTGAGCGAGCGCGCGCTGACGCCGGCGGTGATGCTGGGTGATTCACATTACGGTTCCAGTGACAACATGGCTCTGACGCGCGAACAGAACATCAATCTCGTGGCGCCCGCACGACCGCCGAAAGGCGCCGTCTCGGGACGGTTGACGTTGGAGGATTTCACTCTCAACGAAGAAGGCTTGGTCTTGCGCTGTCCCAATAACGTCGAACCGGTTTCAGCCTCGCTCGCCAAAGCCAAGCTGCAGGCCCGTTTCGACCTCTCCATCTGCCAAAAATGTCCCGATATACTGCGATGTCCCGTGCAGGCGGCCAAGCGTGACGGCCAATTTTCCCGCTTTCAATATACCCCGGCCAGGGCTGCCAACCAAAAGCGCCGGCTTTATGAACAAAGCGATGCCTTCCGCAACGTCTACAGATGGCGGGCCGGCATAGAAGCGACCATGTCGCGATTAAAGTACCAGATGAACCTGGCTCACCTACGCATTCGCGGCATGCCGGCCATGCGCTACGTGGTCAATCTGCGTGCCCTCGGCCTCAATATCCGACGCTGCGCGGCAATCGCACCATAAAAAACGAAGCCAAGGAGAAGCCAAGGGTAGGTAATATCAGGTTTTATCCACCAGCAACGCGGAGACAGGCAAATATTCTTCACCGAACCGCAAAGACCTGTACAAGCACGCCATCGGCCAACAACTTTTTACCGCCCCGTCAACTTTTGACAATAGCTCCGCAGTCGAGCTGTCCACTTATCCGCAGAGCGCCGGCCGGTCGCGTCGAAGCGGATCACGCGGCCCGCCTTTCGCTGCTTTCGATCGGCGTGCCGTCTTTCTTGTAGCGGGCCAGGCAGCGCTGGCCATGGAAGACGGCAAGGTCGCCGTCGGGATATTCGTGCACACTCACTTTGGCCTTGACGTAGTGGTGGCGATGGCGGCCTGCCGGGATCTGCAGGCTCAAGTTCTTGTAGCGCACCGTGTTGTCATTGCCGACCACACGGTCCTCCTGCACACAGAGGATGTCCGCCAGGTTGCCGGCGAACGGCACGAAGGCGGAGCCTGTGTCCTCGGCCGGCCGGGCGAAGCGGGCATTGTGGGCCGGCAGGAAGTCCTCTTTCAGGAACCGGTTGGCGGCCGCCATATCGGTGATGCCGGCGAGCTCGAGTTCCTGCGGCAGGCGTTTCTGCAGGGTGCCGAACATGCGCTCCGAGCGGCCCCGGGCCTCCGGCGAATAGGCCGGGATCAGCTCAATACCGAGTTGCTGCAGGGCACGTCCGACCTGGGTTGGATTGTCCTTGTCGACCTTGCCGCCGGCCTCCGGCGTGTGCCAATAGTGCGAGGCCCGGTCTGCATAAAGCGAGCAGAACAGCCCCATGGCCGACCCCACCTCCAGCAGCGCCACAAAGCTCGACATGGTGCCCTCCTCGGCGACGAAGAAGGCGGAATAGATCTCCGAAGTGGCATCGTCCATGGTCACGATCAGGTCCCAGTACTGACCCGGCACCCATTGGTGCGCGGAGCCGTCCTGGTGCAACATCATGCCGACCATCGGCCGGCGCGGCCGCTTGCGGCGGTGCACGCCGCGCCGCGGCGCCGGCGCGATCCGGCCGTGCGCCTGGAGCGTCAGCCGCACCCAGTTGTAACTGCGCGTGACGTCGTGCTTTGCAACCAGCTTCTCCCAGAAGTGCCAGGCGGTGAAATGCCGGTACCTGGTATCGAACAGATCCAACAGTGCCACCACCTCGTCGACCCCGGCGCGGCGCGCGGAAACCCGACCCAGGCGGCGGTCGTAAAGACCCTCCGCGCCCTCGGCCTCAAAGCGATCGCGCCAGCGTCGGAACGTGCGCTCGGACATGCCCAGGATCTCGGCTGCCTCCAGCTGGCTCAACTCACCCCTGTAGGTGCGTCCGTAAACCTCATCGAACTTCATCAATCTCAACCCCTGTAACTGCTCTGTCCGGCGCATCAGCTTCGCCACTTTCTGGAGGAGTTCTAATGCCGGACAGATCATTTGTTACATTGACCGGCCATATCACGTGTTATCGACAGGAGCCACATCCGGATTCGCGGTGGGACGCCCATAGTGCTACCATCGTCGGCAACTGGGGAAGTTATCAGCGGAATCCCAGTCAAACTAGGAGGAGGACATGGTTCACAGACGATACGCACTTCGATCAATCGTCATGGCGTCGGCCTTTGCCATGGCCGGCATTGGGCTTCAACAAATCACACCGGCTTGGGCGGGGGGCGATAGCGACATCATCGTGGCCGTCACCAAGCTCACGACGCACCTCGATCCGATGGGATCGAATTCGAACGTGAATGAACGCGTTTCGAACAACCTCGTCGAGACACTGCTCGAGTATGACGACGACCGGTAAATTGAAGCCGGGCCTGGCCGAAACCTGGAGCGTTAACGACGACGGCTCGTTGATCGTGAACATCCGCAAAGGGGTGAAATGCCACAATGGCGAGGACTTCAATGCCGAAGACATCGAGTACATGCTCGGCGCGGCGCGCTACAATGCGGAAGACGCGCCCGGACACGGAAACGCTGTTCAGTATATGGGCTCGATCAAAGAGGTAAAGGCGGTCAGCAGCCATACCGCTCACATCATCCCGCATGAACCGGACCCGCTCCTCGCACTGCGTTTCGCGAACTGGATGGGCCAAGTCCCTTGCGCAGACGCGTACAAGGCCTCGGAGAGTTGGGAACAATGGGGACAGACCGTGGTCGGCACGGGCCCCTACAAGCTCGTCGGGTTCACGGCGGACGAGTTTCAAAAGTTTGAACGCTTCGATGGTTACTGGGGCGAAAAGGCGCCGCTCAAGTCCTTCACCTTGAGGGTCGTTCCGGAATTGGCGGCACGCGTGGCCGGTCTCTTCACCGGTGAATACGACATCATCACCGAGATCGGGCCGGATCAGTTCAAGACGATCGCCGACAATGCCGGGACCGGAATCGCCGGCGGTCCGATCAACAATATCCGGATCATCCCCTATGACACGCGCCACCCGGCACTCAGTGATCCGCGCGTTCGCCAAGCCATGAACATGGCGATAGACCGGCAGTTGATCGTCGATACGCTTTATAGCGGACGTACGGTGGTTCCGAACGGCATGCAAATGAAGAGCTTCGGGACGATGTACATCGCCGATCATGCCGGCGGCAAATTCGATCCGGACGGGGCCAGGGCGCTCTTGAAAGAGGCCGGCTACAATGGCGAGGAGATCTCGTACCGCTACCTCCAGGATTACTACACCAACGAGGTTTCTACCGCCCAGGTCCTGGCGGCGATGTGGAAGGACGTCGGTCTCAACGTCAAGATCGAGCTGATGGAGAATTGGTCTCAGATCGAGGATGCGACCGCCGACGAAGGACGCGGCGTCATCAACTGGTCGAGCACCGCCGTTTATCCGGATCCGATCGGCCAGCTGCTTCGGATGTTTGGACCGAACGGGTTTTTCCAGCGCAACGATTTTTGGAAGAACGCGAGGTTCAACGAGCTGGGTGACGTGCTCATGACCGCAAATCAAGATGCGCGGCACGACGCCATGGCGGAGATGCTGGAAATATTCGAAAAAGATCCTCCGGCGACCTATCTGCATGTCTTGCCGATGTATTACGGCAAGCAGGATGCTGTCAGCTGGGAACCGTACGGCACCGCGTTCATGGATTTTCGCGCGGGCTCTATCAGTATAGACTAGGAGTCGCAGCACCTTAGGCAAGGCGTGGAGGCGGGACCAAAACCGCCTTCACTGCCTTACCGTCACGAGGCGCCGGAAGGCAGGCGCCTCGGCGGTTGAGGTCTGGGCAGCACACGGCGGACAGATGCTACGGATCCACGACTTGACGGTTTCGTTCGGAATTCCGCCGACGCTCTTGCACGTCGTCCATGGCGTCGATCTGGAGGTTGGCGATGGCGAGATTCTCGGACTGGTCGGAGAGAGTGGCAGCGGCAAGAGCCTGACCTGCCTTTCGATCATGCAGCTCCTCGGCCCCAACGCCGTGTTGGAGGGCCGCATAGAATTCAACGACCAGGATATGCTTCAACTCGACGAAGCAGGGATCACGCGGATACGCGGGCGCGAGATCGCAATGATCTTCCAGGACGCCATGGGCTCGCTCAATCCAGTGCAAACCATCGGAAAACAACTCCGCGAGGCGTTGCGGTTGGACGCTGCGCCCGCTGACGACGCCGCCTCGAACGACGAACGATCGAAGAGCGAATCGATCCGGCTTCTCGGCGAGGTCGGCATCCCCGAACCGGCCGAGCGGCTGCGCGAGTATCCGCACCAGCTCTCGGGCGGGATGAATCAACGTGCCCTGATCGCCATGATGCTCGCGCGCAATCCGAGCCTGTTGATCGCCGACGAGCCGACGACGGCGCTCGATGTGACGATTCAAGCGCAGATCCTTCGTTTGCTCGGGGATCTGAGAGATCACCGCGGCATGTCGATTATTCTGGTCACTCACGATCTCGGCGTCGTGGCCGAGACCTGCGATCGCGTTGCGGTGATGTATTGCGGCCGCGTCGTCGAAACCGGAACCGTCGATGAGGTGTTCAAGGCACCGCGTCATCCCTACACCCTGGGGCTTTTGAATTCGAGGCCACGGATAGATCGGGAGGTGAAAGCGCTGCAGCCGATCGAAGGCGTGGTGCCCTCGCCTTTCGCGATGCCCCCGGGCTGCGCGTTCCAGCCACGGTGCCCCCGGGCGACAGAGGCTTGCGGCCGCGAACAACCGAGCTTCGAGCGCGATACGATGGGGCATGGATTTATGTGCTTTCATCCCGCGACGAACAGCGCCGAGCGGTCCGGGTGACGAGCGTGACGGCCTCTTACATCGCCGATCCGAACGACATGCCGGTCCTCCAGGTCGAGAACCTCACGCGTCATTTTAGTGCCGGCCGGCGCAGCCTTTTCGGCGAACGGCAAACCGTGAAGGCCGTGGACGGCATATCCTTCGAGGTGAAGCGGGGCGAAGTGTTCGGCATCGTGGGGGAGAGCGGATGCGGTAAGTCCACGGCATCCAAGGCCATCCTCAACATTCATCCTCCGCAAGCGGGCCACGTCAGGCTCAACGGCATCGACCTGACGGCGCTCTCCGAACGAGAATGGCGCGAGATGCGCCAGAGGATTCAGTATGTGTTCCAGGATCCTCTTGGCGCGCTCGATCCGCGTATCAAGGTGATCGATCAGGTGATCGAGCCGCTGAAGATTCATCGCATGGGCACGCCATTGGAATGCAAGGAAACGGCCTTCAGGCTGCTTCATTCGGTCGGGCTGCTCGACGAGCAGCTGGCGAAGTACCCCCATGAGCTCAGCGGCGGCCAGCGCCAGCGTGTCGTGCTCGCCCGCGCGCTCATTCTCGAACCGGAGCTGTTGATCTGCGACGAACCGATCTCCGCGCTCGACGTCTCGATCCAGGCGCAGGTGGTCACCCTGCTGCAACGCCTGCGCGCCGAGCTTGGCCTAACGATTCTTTTTATCAGTCACGATCTCAGCATCGTGCGTTACCTCTGTGATCGTGTCGCGGTGATGTATCTCGGGCAGATCGTCGAGATGGCGTCCGTCACGGAGCTCTTCGAATCCCCCAAACACCCGTATACCCGGGCGCTGATCTCGGCGATCCCGATTCCGGAACCGGGGATGGAGCGTGAGCACATCTTCCTGGAGGGCGAACCTCCGAGCCCGATCGATCCGCCGCCGGCCTGCCGGTTTCACGTGCGGTGTCCTTTCAGCGCTCCGTTGTGCGGCCAACGGGCGCCGGAAATGATCACCTACCCCGGCGGTCGCATGGTCGCGTGTCACCTGGTCAGCGGGGAGATCGGCTGATGTCCCTGGTGTTCTATGCGCAGAAGATTTTCCGCGCACTGCTCACCGTGTGGGCCGTCGTCACCTTCGTTTTCATAATCCTTCGAATCTCGGGTGATGCGGCGATCGAAATCCTCGGCGTCGACATCGGCCCGGAGGCGATCGAAGCCTTCAGGCGGCGATGGGGGCTCGATCAACCGATATGGAAGCAATACCTGATCTATTTCGGCAATCTGCTCCAGGGCGATTTCGGCATCTCCTTGGTCGACGGGCGGCCCGCATTGGAGGTCGTGCTCGATCGCGTCCCGAAGACCCTGGCCCTCATGGTGCCGACGACCATTCTCACCCTTGGGATCGGTATTCCCGCCGGCATTTACGCGGCCCTGCACCGCAACAGCTGGATCGACCGTGGCACCATGGCCGTCTCCGTCATGAGTTTCAGCCTGCCAAACTTCGTGGTCGGTATATTCCTCATCCTGCTGTTCTCGGTGACCTTGAGATTGCTGCCGACCGCGGGGAGCGAGACCTGGCTGCACTACATCATGCCGGTGATCACGATGTCGACCGCCGACGCGGCCATCTTCGCGCGCTTCAGTCGCTCGGCCATGCTCGAAGTCCTCAACCAGCCTTACATGCGAACCGCACTCGCCAAAGGCATCCCGTGGCCCACCGCCGTGCGGCGGCACGCCGTGCCGAACACGGCGATTCCCACGGTCACCATCGCCGGCTTCTTCGTCGGCTCGATGATCGCGGGCGGCGTGATCACCGAGAACGTGTTCGCCTGGCCGGGTGTCGGGCGCTTGTTGGTTTCCGCCGTCGGCTACCGGGACACGGCGGTGGTCCAAGTCATCATGATCCTGATCGCGGTATCGATGGTCACCACGAACCTCGTTATCGACATCATGTACGGCTGGCTCGACCCCAGGGTGCGCAGCCTGAGAACCGGTGATTAGGAGGCGCGCGGATGACCGAACGGCCTGAAGCGACAGCAAGCGTCGAGATCGCGAAGCGCGGCGGGATCATCCGTTCGATCCGGAACCTTCCGTTCATGGTCGTGCTGTCCGCCATGTCTCTCTTCGGCCTGATCGTGGTGGCGCTCGGCGCCGACTGGATCGCGCCTTACGACTACCAGGCGATCGACCTACGCGGGCGCCTCGTCCCGCCGTTCTGGGCCGAAGGCGGCAGCGTGGTACACCTCCTGGGCACTGACGACCTGGGCCGCGACATGCTCAGCCGCCTGATCTCCTCCGTGCGCATGAGCCTGTTCGTTGCGCTGCTGGGCACGGTGATCGGCGCCATACTCGGCACCACCCTGGGTTTCATGGCGGCCCATTTCCGCGGTTGGGTGGATGACCTGGTGATGGCCGCCATCGATTTTCAGGCGGCGCTTCCGTTCATGATCCTGGCGCTTGCGGTCGTGGCGACACTCGGCAACAGCCTCACGCTCTTCATCGGGCTTATGGGGATCTACGGCTGGGAACGGTATGCGCGCCTGACGCGCGGTTTGACCCTGTCGGCGGTCACCCACGGATACGCCGTCGCCGTGCGGACACTGGGCGCCGGGCCCCTGCGGATTTACGGGCGGCACATCCTGCCGAATATAGCCAATGCCTTGATCGTCAACATGACGCTCAACTTCCCGCAGACCATTCTGTTGGAAACATCCCTCAGCTTCCTCGGCCTCGGCATACAGCCACCGCTGACGAGCCTCGGGAACATGGTGGGATTCGGTCGGGACTACCTGCTGACCGCGTGGTGGATCGCCGTCTTCCCCGCCCTCGCGATCTTCCTCGCGACGCTTGCAATGAGCATTTTGGGCGATTGGGTCCGCGACCGGCTCGACCCCACATTAAAGGACTAGAGTAAATCCGGGCATGGGATCTCGCCACCTCACTTCCGGTGACAATTTCACCGAGACCTATGTCAACCTGCCCTCGTTGGTGACCGGTTCCACGCCATCGCGGCACGGAATGATCGCCAACTACTACCTGGATCCGAATGTCGACCCGCGCGAGCGCTTCGAGGGCTCCAGCGGGCGTTGTCACGTTAACCACCGTGTAACCAGCTTGTGGGCGCCGACGCCGGAGATTATGCAACGGTCGTCACTTGCCGCCACTGTCTCATCGCGTCGCCGCGGAATTGGCGGAGTGTTCGGCGGGAGACCAGATGGCGTTGGACGTTGAAGAGGTTGTAGACGGTCGCATGGACGGCGAGGAACCGCTGCGCGGACGCGGGCGATTTGAACCGCTGCATCTTTCGCTCTCGTCGTCGCACCGGCTGATGTGAATTTTCTGCCCGATTGTTCTTTCGCAGGCCTTGCTCATGCTGAGCCGAGAGGGCAAGCAAACGGATCGCGGCGCCGTAGGAGCGGAGTTTATCGGTTACAATCGTCGCCGGCGCGAAGCCCTGCTTCTTCAAGAGTTTCCGCATCAGCCGAATTGCCGCCCGAGCGTTCCTGCGGGATTGAACCAGGAAATCCAGGACTTCGCCCTCACTGTCCACGGCACGCCAGAGATAGAACTGCCTCCCTCGAATTACGACGACCATCTCGTCCAGGTGCCAGCGTTCGGTCGGTCGTGGCCGCCGACGTTGAATCCGCCGCGCATAGGCCCGACCGAATTTCAAGACCCATCTTCGAACTGTCTCATACGAGATGTCGAGACCACGCTCGGCAAGCAGGTCCTCAACGTCCCGATAGCTCAGCGTGAAACGGCAATAGAGCCAGACGGCATGCTGGATGATGACCGGTGGAAAGCGGTGACGACGGTAGGATATCTTGCACATCCAGAGACGCTAAAGCACCGGCCGTGCCGAAGCCACGCTGTTAACGTGACAATGCCCCTGGCGGCGTTTGGCGAGAGTTTCCTGCAGGTTCTGCTGCTGGCCAAGGAGTTGAAGCTTGTCAAGGTCGGGCTTGTCAGCGTCGACGGCAGCAAGTTCGAGGCCTCTGCGAGCAAGCACCGTTCGGTGACTTATGAGCGGGCGGGCGAGCTGATCGATCAGCTCAAGCTGGACATCACGGATCTGATGGAGCGTGCCGCGGCGGCCGACGGCGAGGGTGAGGACGACCCCCAGGCGCTGCCCAAGGAGATCGCACGCAGGGAGGCCTTGTGCGATCGGCTGGATGCGGCGTGTCGGCGCCTCGAGGCTCGGGCCAAGGCGCGCGCCGAGGCCGAGCGGGCGGACTACGAGGCCAAGGTGGCGGCGCGCGAGACGCGCACCGGCCGGGCCAAGGGCAAGCACCCGAAGCCGCCAGACGAGACGCCGCGCGCCGACGAGCAGAGCAATCTGAGCGATCCAGACAGCCGGCTGATGCGCAAGAGCAAGCAGCACGAGTACCGCCAGGCCTATAACGCTCAAGCCGTGGTGGATGCCGGGGGCTCTCAGCTGATCGTGGGCGCCCGGGTCACCAACTGCGCCAGCGACCGCAATGAGCTGGTGGCGGACATCGCGGCGATCCCGGCCGTTCTCGGCCGGCCCGCGACGGTGCTGGCGGACAACGGCTATGCCAACGGCGACGAGGTCGCGGCGCTTGCCGAGAGTGGTATCGAAGCCCTGGTGTCGACAGCCGCCGAGGGCCGCCGACGGCGCCATGACTTCCGTCCGGCCAAGGCCGAGGCGCCGGTGAAGGAACCCAAGGCCGAATGGCTCCAGGTCATGACGGCGAAACTCGCCAGCGAGGACGGCCGTGCGCTGTACCGGCTGCGCCAGCAGACCGTCGAGCCGGTCTACGGCATCATCATGGCGGTGCTCGGCTTCACCGGCTTCTCGCTGCGCGGCCTCGACAAGATGGCCGGCGAGTGGGACTTGGTGACGCTGGCCTACAACTGCAAGCGCCTGCACAAGCTCAAGCTGGAGATGGCCGTGTGACGGCGCTGTTGGCCCGACAGGCCGATCCAAAAGCCCGGCCACAGCCCAGAAGCCTCGGAGATCCGCCGCCCCATCGCTCCGTCCGAACACATCCTCGCGGTTTCGCCGAACTTCGATCGCGCCTCTGACAGACGACAGCGAAATCACTCAACACCGAAATCCAACGCGCAAGTCCGACACACTGCTAGCGTCTAGAAATGCAAAATCCCTTCCGATATTTCAACAGTTCACCCGAGATCATCCGGCTCGCTGTGATGATGTATGTTCGGTTCCCGCTGTCGCTGCGGCAGGTCGAGGATCTGCTGTCTCAAATCGGCCACATGAAACCGTCCGACCCCAGGGGCCCACTCCAGGGATAGGTCAATATTGCACGCCGATTGACACTTGCAGGCGGAAAGCAGGCCGTGACGCAATCTATTCGATTGACACGACCGCTGCCGAGCAATCGGCATTGTTAATCGTCGCTATGGCGACACCACCGGACATGCCCCCAAAACCGTTTTTGGCCCGATATCTCATGATCAACGTGTGCTTTCCCGTTTCGTTGACCGGCGTAATCCGCGTCTCGATGTGTTCGATGCTGTCGGGTTCGCGCATCCGCTTCTCCACGTATGTTTGGACCTCTCTGTGGGAACCGTCCCAACTGCTGAGGCAGTGAAACCCATTACGCTTCTTTTCTGCTGCTGCTGCTGCTTCGGCGGCGACCTTCTTGGCCTTGGCGGCTTTCGCGGCGGCCGTCTTTTGTTCTCGGTAATAGGAGATCTTCTCGGCGTACCGATTGTTCTCCGGGTTCAGATTTTGCAACTCTTTGTACAAGCGGATGTTCTCATCGAATTCAGACGCTAGCACCTTCGCGACCTGAGCCTCAAGTGCATTTATCCTGTTCTGGTAAGCGGCCGGGTCAATCTCCTTGAGGTTTCTCAGGCGGTAGTCGCCGTAGATTCCTGATCCGATAAACAGGGCCGCCACGATCGTCGCGGCAAGGACCCAAAATAGCCGTTTCTTCCTTTTGGACCTTTTGAGAGTCACGGCGCCTTTTTCCTCGGCGAGCCTCGCCGCCTCCGCCGCCTGTCTGTTCCGCTCTCTAACCGCCTCCGCCCAGCCCGCACCTAATGGTTCGCCACACACCGGGCACTGGTGCGCGTTCTCTGACGTCTGGTTGCCGCAAGTTGGACAAGCTTCAAGATTTGCCAAGGTTAGCTCTCACAAAACCCAAACTATAGATCCGACATTCCCCAGATAGCCTCCAGGTTCGCCGAAATCGTACTACCGTGCCACCGTCGAGGGAATGGAATTATTTCCGCTGCCACCCGATGACCTGATTTCGCGATTTTCCTGTTTCCGGAAGCCCATTTGTCCATATTTTCCGGCATCCAGACGCACCTCCCGTGTCGCTTTCTCCGTGCCGTCAATTTCCTCGGCCTACGCCGGAACGGGTCTTCGTCGTAGATCATCAATCAGGCCCAAGATTTTCTGGAACAAGCTCCTCGGCACCGCCACCTCGGCCAATTGGAACGTGACGTACCGGCCATGGCGGACAACTTTGGCCCCGATCTTGACCAGCTTCTCTCGTAGCGTGGTCAGAGAACAATGCTCCACTTCCTTCGGCAAGGCCAACGTCCGCATGAAGTTGGCGAGATTGTAAGCCAGGGCGTGAAGCTGGAGCCGAACCTTGTTGTCGCGGAACTTGCGGCACGACAGCCGCGTCCATTTGATCGCGTTCTTGCCTTCCTTGATGTACTGCTCCGCTTTGCTTCGCTGATTGTAGAAGGCCACCACCCGCTCGGCGAGGCGCGACAGGTTGGTGAGGCGTTGTCACGTTAACCGCCATTTGGCCAGCTTGTGGGCGCCGACGCCGGAGATTATGCAACGGTCGTCACTTGCCGCCACTGTCTCATCGCGTCGCCGCGGAATTGGCGGAGTGTTCGGCGGGAGACCAGATGGCGTTGGACGTTGAAGAGGTTGTAGACGGTCGCATGGACGACGAGGAACCGCTGCGCGGACGCGGGCGATTTGAACCGCTGCATCTTTCGCTCTCGTCGTCGCACCGGCTGATGTGAATTTTCTGCCCGATTGTTCTTTCGCAGGCCTTGCTCATGCTGAGCCGAGAGGGCAAGCAAACGGATCGCGGCGCCGTAGGAGCGGAGTTTATCGGTTACAATCGTCGCCGGCGCGAAGCCCTGCTTCTTCAAGAGTTTCCGCATCAGCCGAATTGCCGCCCGAGCGTTCCTGCGGGATTGAACCAGGAAATCCAGGACTTCGCCCTCACTGTCCACGGCACGCCAGAGATAGAACTGCCTCCCTCGAATTACGACGACCATCTCGTCCAGGTGCCAGCGTTCGGTCGGTCGTGGCCGCCGACGTTGAATCCGCCGCGCATAGGCCCGACCGAATTTCAAGACCCATCTTCGAACTGTCTCATACGAGATGTCGAGACCACGCTCGGCAAGCAGGTCCTCAACGTCCCGATAGCTCAGCGTGAAACGGCAATAGAGCCAGACGGCATGCTGGATGATGACCGGTGGAAAGCGGTGACGACGGTAGGATATCTTGCACATCCAGAGACGCTAAAGCACCGGCCGTGCCGAAGCCACGCTGTTAACGTGACAATGCCCTTGGAAGCTCTGCACCAACATGACGGCGGACGATGTGACGGCAACACTGAAGTTGGCGCTAGAAGCCTCAGGCTGCAATCGCCCCAATGTCGTCCACAAGCCGAGGCTGCTCAGCGACAACGGCTCGTCCTATATCTCCGGCGATCTGGCTGAATGGCTCGAGGACCACGGTATGGATCACGTTCGGGGCGCACCGTATCACCCGCAAACCCAGGGCAAGATCGAGCGCTGGCATCAAACGCTGAAGAACCGGATCCTGCTTGAAAATTATTATCTACCCGGCGATCTCGAAAACCAGATCAGCGCCTTCGTCGATCACTACAACAACCAACGCTACCACGAGAGCATCGGCAACGTAACTCCAGCCGACGCCTACTTTGGACGCCACACCGCCATCTGAGAACGGCAGAGCAATAATCCCCCACTGAAGCGGCCGGTCGATCCGGCTGCGGCGGACCAAAATGGGACCGCGTATAGCCTTCTGTCAGGGTTGCTCTGACTGGAAGGCGGGGGGGATGTATCGGGTGGAGTTGTACGCACGGGTTCGGCGGGCGTGTCATGTCGAGGGGATGAGCACCCGCGAGGCCTCGCGGGTGTTTGGTGTAGACCGCAAGACGGTCCGTAAGATGCTGTCGTTCTCGGTGCCGCCAGGGTATCGCCGAAGCGCGCCGCCGAGGCGGCCAAAGCTGGGTCCGTTCACGGGAATCATCGATCGGATCTTGGAAGACGATCGGACCAGCCACCGCAAGCAACGGCACACTGCGAAGCGCATCTTCGACCGCCTCCGGGACGAGTACGGTTTCACGGGCGGCTACACCATCGTGAAGGACTACGTTCGTGAGCAGGGGCTTCGGTCGCGTGAGGTGTTCGTGCCACTCTCCCATTCCCCCGGTCACGCCCAGGCGGACTTCGGCGAAGCGATGGCGGTGATCGGCGGCGCGTTACGGAAGATCCACTTCCTTGCCTTCGACCTTCCCCACAGTGATGGTTGCTTTGTTGCGGCCTATCCGGCGGAGACGACCGAAGCATTCTGCGATGGCCACAACGCGGCGTTTGCCTTCTTCGGCGGCGTCCCCCGATCCATCCTGTACGACAACACCAAGCTGGCGGTTGCCCGGATCCTGGGCGATGGGAAGCGGCAGCGAACGCGCGTCTTCACGGAGCTTCAGTCCCACTATCTGTTCGAGGACAGGTTCGGCCGGCCGGGCAAGGGCAACGACAAGGGCAAGGTCGAGGGACTGGTCGGCTTCATCCGGCGGAACTTCCTGGTCCCCGTCCCGCGTGCCGAGAGCTTCGCGGCCCTCAACGATGCTCTCGCCGAACAGTGCCGCCGGCGCCAGGCGGCGCGGCTGCGGGGCCACAAGGAGACCATCGGCGAGCGTCTCGAGCGGGATCGTCAAGTTCTCTTGCCATTGCCGCCTGCTCCCTATGATGCCTGCGATAAGCGCCCTGGACGGGCGAGTTCGCTGTCGCTGGTGCGTTACCGCAGCAACGACTATTCCGTGCCCGTGGCCTACGGCCACCGTGAGGTGCTCATCCGGGGCTACGTCGATGAGGTGGTGATCAGCTGCGGGGCCGAGGTGATCGCCCGGCGATGTCCCTATCTCTGTTGAAATTCGTGGGGCAGGCGTCGCTGGTTGATGATGCTATGCTGCCTTCATGATGGTTTCAATGGCACTGTCGGCCTGAGCCTTTCTCAAGTGTTCCTGGAGAGCATTTCGGAGGATGGGCAGCTGACGATAGGCCTTGAGGCGACGGAAGGTTTTCTGGGCCTCCAGCAGGCCGGCGGCGGTCCATCTGAGCGCCATCTCGGCGTGTCTCCAGCGTTTGACGTTGCGGGTGACCTGGCGCACCGTGCCGAGCGCGTTCTCGACGATGTTGGTGCAGGCGAGCGAGCGCCGGAGTTCGTGCGGCAGGCCGAGGCGGATGACGGTGAGGATCTCGTCCAGCCCCTCCAGGATGCTGCCCGAGACGCCCGGTTCCTCATGCTCCAGACGCCGGGCCAGGTTGCGCAGCAGCCGTTCGGCCTTGTCTGCGTCGTCCTGGTCCCAGGCCTGACGGAGCGCCTTCTTGACGCTCGCATGCAAATGCAGGGGCAGGCGCTCGATGATGTTACGGCCCTTGTGGACCTGGCAGCGCTGGATGGCGGCGGCCACACCGAAGGTGTTGCGGATCGCTTTGCTGAGCGCCTTCGCGCCATCGACGATGAACAGCCGGGGCAGCGTCGGATCGAGCCCCCTGGCGAGGAGATTGTCGAGCAAGGCCTGGACGACGACAGTGTTCTCCGTCGCCCCCTCGACCACGGCCAGGACATGCTTGTCGCCGTTGCCATCGACGCCGATCGCCGCCACCAAGACATGGTCGCCGACATGCAGACCGTCGATCTGGATGACCAGCAGGTCGAGCTCCGAGAGGTCCGAGGCGAGCCAGGCCTTCATCTTCTTGCGCGACAGCGCCACAAAGCGCCGGGAAACGGCCGACTTCGAGGTGCCGTCGCCACGCGCTTTCGCCAGGTCGCCCTCGGGCAGACGGACCGCGCGGTGGTACTTGCGGGTCGACACGTTCAGGACCATCAGGTTGAGCGCCCACTCGAGCAACAGGTTGCCGTCGCGCAGCACCTGCCAGCTCTCCAAACCCACCTCCTTGCCAGCATGGTCGCGAACCCGTGGCCGCTGCACTTTCACGCGGCCGCCGTGGTAGCCGATCTCGCTCTGCGTATGGCCCCAGCGATAACCCCGACGGTTCCCATGGCGACGATGTCGGGCCCCGCACACGGTCGTGGCGTCCTCCTCCATCATCTCGGCCAAGGCCTCGACCCCGGCCAGGAGACAGAACCGATCCACGCTGAGACGGACTGCGTCCATCGCGTCTGCCAGCGGCGGCATAGGAAACGAGGTGGCAAGGGCTTTCGGGCTACTGGAACTACGGATATCCTTTCCCATGGTGTCGTTCTCCCTCTTGGGTTTGCAGCACCCGGAGCCTAACGGCTCCAGGAGAGCGACACCTACCTCAACTTTTCAACATCGACCGGGACATCTCCGATCGCCCGGCACCGCCGGTCCTACGACAGCGAGGACCTGATCTTCGACCCGCTGCATTACCTGCCCTTGATCGAGCAGAAGATCGGCGCCCTCGACCAGGCCGCGCCATTGGCGGGCTGGGACCTGCCCGAGGCCTTCATCACTCTGCGGCGGCTCCTCGAAGCTCGTATGGGCAAGGCAGGCAAGCGCGAGTACGTCCAGGTGCTCCGTCTACTGGAGACCTTCCGGCTCGAGGAGGTCGAGGGTGCGGTCGGCGACGCCCTGCGGCTCGGCGCAATCGGCTTTGATGCGGTGAAGCACCTGGTACTGTGCCGCATCGAGCGGCGGCCGCCCAGGCTCAACCTCGACGTCTATCCGTATCTGCCGCGCGCCCGGGTCGCGATGACGTCCGCCAAGTCGTACATGAGCCTGCTGTCGGGGCTCGGCGCATGACCGACACACCGCAAGTGCTGCTCGCCCACCACCTCAAGACGCTGAAGCTGCCGACCTTCCTGCGCGAGTACGACAAGATCGCCCGGCAGTGCGCCTCGGAAGGCGTCGATCACGTCCGCTACCTGTTGAGACTCGCCGAGCTCGAGCTGATCGACCGCGAGCGCCGCATGGTCGAGCGGCGCATCAAGGCGGCGCGCTTCCCCGTGGTCAAGAGCCTCGACAGCTTCGACTTCAAGGTCATCCCCTCGCTCAACAAGGCGCTGGTCCTGGAGCTGGCCCGCTGCGAGTACATCGAGCGCCGCGAGAACCTCATCGCGCTCGGCAACAGTGGGACCGGCAAGACCCACATCGCCCTCGGTCTCGGCCTGGCGGCCTGCCAGAAGGGCCTCTCGGTCGGCTTCATCACCGCCGCCGCGCTGGTCCACGAACTCATCGAGGCCCGCGATGACAAGCAGCTGCTGAGGTTCCAGAAGAAGCTCGCCACCTACAAGCTTCTGATCGTCGACGAACTCGGCTTCGTGCCGCTGTCGAAGACCGGCGCCGAGCTGTTGTTCGAGGTGTTCAGCCAACGCTACGAGCGGGGCTCGACCCTGGTCACCACCAATCTGCCCTTCGACGAATGGACCGAGGTGTTCGGCTCCGAGCGCCTCACCGGCGCGCTCCTCGATCGCCTCACCCACCACGTCAACATCCTCGAGATGAACGGTGACAGCTACAGGCTCAACCAGAGCCGCAGGCGTCAAACCCCGACTGCTAACTGAACCGACCACCCAGCCCACGCTTGACCCCGTGGGCCCACAGGTCCCTCCCGCGCGCGCCGCCGCGTCAGCCTGTTGAGGGCACGCCGCGTCGCGCGCGGGGCCCTCCCGTGGACTACGGGGACAAGCCCGCAGCCGCCAAGCGGTCCCTTCTTACACCGCCGAGGTGGTCCCTTTTTGCTCCGCCATTGACACAGGCAAGCGTTATCAGTTGGCTCAGTCTTTCGGATGCGGCTGTGCGTCAAAAGGCCCGACACTTCCGCGGTGTCCTGGCAAAGGCCGAGGGTCAGTTGCCGCCCGATCGGCCAGGCGTGATCCATATTGGTGTTGAAAGCAACGCTGGCGCGAATGTCGATTCCCTGCGCCACATTCTCAACACTTTCCAGGCCCGCTCCTTCGCGCTACGGAATTCGCGACTGCGGTGGGTCTATGGGAACTATTTTGTGCCTGAGGCGACCACTCGAAAAGAAGAGAGTTGGGCGATCACAGAGACCATGGTGCCATATAAGATCGGATCCCACAGCACTCGCTGGCCCTTGCCTGGTCACATGCTGGTTTCACCCGAGGGCGACGGCAGGGAAGGTGTTCATTGGGATCCAGATTCCTAGTTACCGTGAAACGCCACGCTGGCTCAGCACGAACTGACGCTCTCATGTTTGTCAAGCACTCGATGGGGCGGTGAGTACGCGGTAGATCTCGCGGGCCACGTAACGCTTCAGGCCGCGCATGATCTCGCGTTTGGACAGCCCCTCCAGGGTCCTGCGAGCGACATAGGCTCGGGTCCGCTCGTCGGTTCGCATTCGGCACACGACGACCATGTGCAGGGCGGAGTTGGCTTGGCGGTTGCCTCCGCGGTTGAGACGGTGGCGTTGCGTCTTCCCACTCGATGCGGGGATCGGGCAGACGCCGCACATCATGGCGAAGCTCGCCTCGGAGCGGAGCCGATCCGGGTTATCCCCAACGGCGACCATTACTGCGCCTGCGTTCTCGGTGCCCACGCCTTCGAGCTCAAGCAGACTGGGGGCGAGCTCCTCGACCAAGGGGACGATGAACCGGTCGAGTTCAGCGATCTCGTCGTTGATGTCGAGGATTCTGCGGGCGAGGGACTTCAGGGAGAGCTTGGTCGCGACCACCGGGTCTCGATAGCCGACCGTGTCCGGCCTCCAGGCCGCACAGGTACGCAGGCGCTGCATGCGGGTGAGGTTGCGGACCTGGTCACGCACTTCCTCCGGTGCGGCAACGATGGTGTTGTGGAGTTGCTGCAGGGCCGCGCGGCGGCACTTGATTGCCGTCTTTCGCGTTGTTCGCAGCACCCGCAGGGCTTCCACGGTGCCGGAACGGTCTTCGGCCACCTGGACCCGGCGTCTTGTGTGCGCCGCCTCGGCCGCGGAGATCGCATCCAGGGCGTCGTCCTTGCCCTTGGCTCTTCGGCTGGCTGGGTCCGGCCCGGTCACCTCGAGCACGGGGATACCCGAGAGTGCCAGGTGCCGGGTGATGCCGGCTCCGTAGGTACCGGTGGATTCCACTCCTACACGAAGCAGCTCGCCATGAGAGCGGAACCAGCGAAGCATCGCCCGGTAGCCGGCTCGGGTGGTGGAGAACGATTCGGTACCAAGCACCGTTCCGTCGTGGCTCACGACGGCGGCGGTGTGCAGGTCCTGGTGGGTGTCGACGCCACCGATGATCTGGATGTTGTCGGCTGTTGTAGTCGCCATGTCCGCCCCCTGGTCTATGATGGGTGGAGGGGTTGGCTCCGAACTCAGCCGATGTCGGACACGACAGTGACGGGGCGCCCAAGGCCGGGCTCTCATCAGGTCACGATGTCGGTCGAGGTCGGAACCTCAACCGGTTGCCCCCGGGTGGCCGACATGTCCGGGGAATGACATCTCGGTCGATCTGAGTGTGGGTCAAGCCACCCAAGGGCGGCCGGCCCTATCAGTCTAGATGCGTCTATCGCTGTGCGGGTCAGGTCACTCCGAGGGAACCGGCCCGCAGATACTCACTATCGCTATGGTGGATCACACCGGCGCCAGGTTGGCGCAGCCCGATAGCACGGTTAAGCGCCCTGAGCGGCAGGTCGCTGGTCATGCGAGCGCCCACGGCCCAGCCGATGACGCGCCGGGAGTAGAGGTCGAGCATGACGGCCAGGTACCGCCAGCCCTGTGCCGTCCAGATATAGCTGATGTCGGCAGCCCATTTCTCGTTGGGTGCCTCGGCGGAGAAGTTCTGGTCGAGAAGGTTCGATGCGACGGCCTTGTTGTGCTGGCTGTCCGTCGTCTTTTTGAACTTCTGTTTCCGTTTTGGAGACAACCCATTTCCCCGCATCAGCCGAGCCACCCTATGGCGTCCAACCTCGATCCCATTCTCGGCAAGCTCGTGATGGACCCGCTCTGCACCGTAGCTCTCGCGGCTGCGCCGAAAGGCTGCCCGGACATGGGCGAGTAGAACCATGTCATCGAGCTGTCGCTGGCTTGGGCCGCGATTGCGCCAAGCGTAGAAGCCTGAGACGCTGACCTGCAGCAGTCTGCACAGGCGGAATATCGGCATCGCCAACCCGGCCCTCTCCGCGTCGATGAACCGGAACCTCATCGACTTTCCCTGGCGAAGAAGGCCAGCGCTTTTTTTAGCAGATCACGTTCCTGACGGGCCAGATCACGCTCTCGGCGTAGGCGGGTAATCTCCTTCGCTGCATCCTCATGCGGACCGGAAAGCAAATCCTCCTCACGCAATTCTGCGACCCAGCGGCCGAGCGCGCTGACGCTGATCCCAAGATCTCCTGCTATCTGCCGCTGCCTGCGCCCGCTCGTCTGTAAAAGACGGACGGCTTCTTCCTTGAAGGCCCGATCAAACCGCCGGCCCTTGTTCCCATTCTGCTTCGACATTTGCACCTCCTGCGATCAAAATCCTATCGCAGGACGTCTCCACTTTCGTCAGCAGGGTCCATACCACCGTTCCACCGCCAAGGGAACGGTGGTATGATTTCCATGAATTTGAAGGGCATCTGGGGAATGTCGGATGAATCCGTAGTTTCCTCCGCACGGCAGGTGATGAAGCAGAAGATCCGATGCCGTCCGTCAGAAGATCGACAGCAGAGTGTACGGTGTTCCTTTGTTCCTTGCCTATCCGGTTTACACCCACACCCACTAGGGCTAGAATGGGCGCAAACCGGATATAGGGGAGCGCGCCATGGATGTTCTCGACCGCGCCGATCTCCCATTCCCGCATTCGCTACCCGAGTTCCAGCGACTTTTCCCCGATGATGCGGCCTGCGCCGCCTACCTGGAGAAAGCCCGCTGGGGAGACGGCTTTGCCTGCCCGCACTGCGGCACGGCGGGAGAGCCGTTCCACTTTGAAAACCGCCCTGGCGTCCTGCGCTGCCGCAAGTGCCGCCAGAACACCGGGCTGACGGTGGGAACAGTGATGGAGCGTAGCCACACTCCGCTGAACGTCTGGTTCTGGGCCGCTTATCTGGTCGCCAGTCAGACGCCCGGCATGTCCGCCGTGCAGTTTCAGCGGCAACTTGGTCTTTCGCGCTACGAGACGGCCTTTCAAATTCTCCACAAGCTCCGCTCGGGCATGGTGCGGCCCAACCAAGACAGGATCGGTGGACAGCCCAAGAACCATGTTGAGGTGGACGAAACCTGGGTTGGCGGGCGAACGCGTGGGGAAGGCCGTGGTGTTCACCACAAGGTTCTCGTCTCCTGTGCCATCGAGGTGCGTCATCGAAAGCCGGGCACCAAGCTCGACAACCGGAAAGACGGACGCTATGCCGGACGCGTTCGGCTCGCCGTCGTGCTCGACCGTAGCGCCGAGTCGCTCTGTGGGTTCGTCGAGAGCACCGTCGCGCCGGGATCGCTGATCGTTACTGACGATTGGAGCGGCTATGCTGGCCTCGGTAAGCGCGGCTATGAGCACTTCGCTGTTGCCGAGTGTGGTGATCCAGAGGTTGCCGAGCAATACCTGCCGATCATCCATCTGGTTTTCGCCAACCTGAAGACGTGGCTGATCGGTATCCACCACGGCGTTAGCCACCAGCACCTACAAGCCTACCTCAACGAGTTCACCTTCCGCTTCAACAGGCGGTTCTACCCGTTCAACGCCTTCCGCTCATTGCTCGGCATCGCGGGCGACACCTCTGCTCCAACCTATGCCGAGCTTTACTCGGGAGAGTGGCGGCACCCTACATGTAGCGGTCATGGGCGTTAACCGGATAGGCAAGCTTTGTTCATCTAGAATTTGATGATGATGAGAGTGTCTGATTCTGTGGAAATCTCTGCCGCTAGCATGCGCGCCAGCGATGCCGTGATGGGCGAGGAAGCGGCTCGGCTCATCTGGGATGACGCGCCCAGCGTGGATGAAATACACGATCCTCGTACGGGTGAATTTGCGGCGGCGGTCATCGATGGATTAACCGCGGCGCTCGCCAGTTCTCCCGGCGCGATCAAAAAGATGATGCGCAGCGCCGCTACGGCTGCCGAGGATCTGAATGTCGCTCCGTTCCAGGGGCTAGTCGAAGTCATTCAGATTGCCGACGACGTCTGCGCCGACGAAGTTCGGTTTACGCTGCGGAAGAAAAACGGCAAGTCGCAACTCTTGGTGGTCCATGATGGTCAGCCGGTCACCTGCCAGCATGTGCTCGCCATGGCCCTTCCGTTCCTGACGACAAAGACGCACCGGGTCGATCAACGGGGACGGTTCGGGATCGGATTGAAGACGCTCAAGCGGATCGCCGATGCGATCGCCATTCACTCCGCTCCCTATCATTTTTCAGGCGACCAACTTTCGCTTAAACGGGTCGAGCAGGAGCCCGGCCTGCCGGGCTTCTACAGCCCCGCGAGGGACACGCTCCTAGTCCTGGATCTGCGCGAGAACTTCGCCGAAGAGGAATTGAGAAGCTGGTTCGAGGCATGGGAAGAAGATGGCCTCATCTTCCTGGGATTCGTCAGCCGGTTCCGCTGGTGTGCGGTCAAAGGCGAAGCGCTCCTTGACAGAGCGGTTGAGAAGGGCGGCTGGGAGCCGGCCTCGTTCGACCCGTTGCATGAGCCGGTTCTCGCAATCCGCCACCGCCATGTCCGCGGACGGGACCGCGAATGGCGAGTCTGGAACGCGACAGTTTCCGTTCCAGCTCATCTGAAACCCGCGCACAAGGCAAGAAGCGAGACCACGGAGATTTCGGTGGCGGTGCCAGATCAGCCGTCGCGAGGTAGTCTGTATATCGGACTCAAGACACGCGTTCCGGTCGCGTTGAACCTCTCGCTCGACGCCCAGTTCGACCCGAGCACCGCGCGAGAGAAACTTATTCAAAACGACTGGAATAACTGGCTGATAGACCGCTGCGCGGACCTGTTGGGGGATGTCGCTGCCGGATTGCTTGTCCATGAACCGGTGACCGCATGGAAGCTCATCCCGCTTCAACGGGAGAAAGTCGGTGACGAGACGGATCGCTGGCTACGAGGTCATTTCGATGCCGCATTCGAGCGCGTTCGGAATGAGGTCGGTGCGACCGGGTTGGTCGCCGTCGTGCAGGAACATGTTCCGCTGTCCAATCTCGCCTACGAAGATGAATCGCTAAGTGGACTGCTGGCCGCAGCGGATATCGAATCGCTGGTCCAGGAGAGCCGCGCGCTGCCGACCGATGTTCGGGACGAGAGGGGCAGATGGCGGGAGGTCCTGCAGGAACTAGAGGTCGCCGCGAAGGTCGAGACAGCCGAACTGCTTGACGGGTTCACGCGTGGCTTGTTCGCAGGAAAGGATCCGGTCTGGTGGGTCGAGGCTTCACAGCGCCTCACGGCCAATCATCCTGCCGACGATGAACTTTTCGGCATACCCTACTGGTTGACCGATGACGGCCGACCGGTTCCGTGCCAGCGGGAGGCCGATACCGCCCGCCCGCTTGTTGTCGGCGATGCCATTTCGGACTTCTCTGCCCGTTGGAAGCTTCTGGACCGGCTCCACGAGGCTTACGGGCGGAGCGTGGCCGGCAAGCAGGCCATCGAATGGCTGGACAAACACGCCGCTTTCACCGCGCATATCGATGCTGCGATCGAACTCGCCGCCCTTGCAGAGCGCTTCGTAGAGGAACCTGTAGACATCGGGGACGAGGAGCTCAGGGAAATCCGCGACCGCTTCGACGAACTCTCCGACCGGAGCGCAGCAGAAATCGGCTATAGTGTCGGCGCGGCTCTTTTGCTCGACGGCTATGTTTATATGGGTGGCAAGCGGCAGAAGCGAAAAGTCTCTCCGGTGAACGCCTATCTGTGCCGGACGCTGGACAGCGACAATCCGAACTGGCCGACGGCGGCCGGCACGATTCCCGACATAGAATGGGTCGCAGCGCGCTACAACGATCAGCTCAAGACCGGCGCGACGAGAACCTCACGCCGCCGGGCGGACGGCACGATATCTCGTGGGCCGCGCAAATTCCTGATGCTGCTCGGGGTCGAGTGCACGCCTCGCCTGGTGAAAACCGACACCATTCGCTGGGGTCGACCGACGCGCGAAAAAGAACTTTGCTCGGCGGGTGCCGAGGAAGTCACGCATGATTTCACGTCACCGGACCTGACACGGATCCTGGTGGCGCTGAAAAAGCTCCAGAAGAAGGAAGCCAGGGTCAGAAGTCCAGCCTTGCTTCGCGCACTTTCACGCAACTGGGAACGCGTCTACGGTAAAAACAAAAAGGTCCCCTCCCGGCATCATGCCCGCGTCCATAGCTATGACAAGGCGCCCGTCACGGCTGACTGGCTGATCGATCTTCGCGAAGAGCCGTGGATCGCGGTCGGGCGTGGACAGCCGGTGCCGCCTGCATCGGCCGTCATCAAAACAGCCGAAACGCAGACGCTCTACCCAAGCAGCGCGTTTGCCGTCGGCGTCGAGCCCGGGGATATCGGGAACGACTTCGCCGCAGCACTCGGATTGATCACCGATGTTCGCCTCAGCGATCTGATCGAACATCTCGCCAGCATTCGCGACGGAGAGGAGCCCGTCGACGATGGGAATGTTCTTCAGATCTATCGAAACATCGCGAGGATCTGTCCGAAGTCCGCCTCCTGGAATACGCGGATCGGCGACATGACCGTGCAGGCGCTCCGTGCCCGGTTCTCGGAAGGGACGGGCCTGATCCACAGTGGCGGTGGTGTCTGGCACAGACCCGCCAATCTGCTCAAGGGCAAGGACATTTTTCACGACCGGGGCAACTTTGTCCCTGGCGGCCCGGCCTGCTCCGATCTATGGTCGGTTCTGGACGTGCGCGAACCGTCACTGGACGACTGCATAGGATATTGCCGTTCGCTCGCAGCCCAAGCGTACACGGCATCGATGATCGCCATCCTCATCGACATATTCCGGTACATGGAGCCTTTGCTGCCTTCGGCCAGCCGTGGTCAGAAGAACCGTTTGAAAGAACTTCCCCTCGTCTGTTCTGAAAGCTGGGAAGTAGAGCGGCCGATCTATTTCGCAGACGATCCGGAGTTACGAGGCGAGCTTGCGAAGACCCTGCCCGGACGCCGCTTCTGGACGCCGCCATGCGACGTGCGTGACCTACCGAATCTCGTTGAGATGACCCGGGTAACGAAACTGCATCCTACCTTGCAGGTCGTTGACGACACGGCTCGGGCGCAGGAACAGGGTGAAGCTATGCGCGCCCGGTTCGGGCAGGCGGTCGAGCATCTGTCCGATGAACTGGCGCGTAACGATCCTGCCACGCGCGCGAAAATTGCGATTAGCTGGGACCAGCTTAAGGTGTATCGCACCCGGTTCCTTGGACACAAGTTTGTCTCATGCGGCGGGCCTGAGTGACATCGCGGTGTGCCACGCCTGACGAGCTTGAGCGGGGCTCAGGTAGCCGTTCTTCTCCACGATCCACTGGGCATTGTACTGTTCGACGAACCCGCGGACGGCGTTCCGCAGCTCCGCGATGTTGCGGTAGATGCGGCCATGGATGATCTGTTCCTTGAGCGTGCGATTGAACCTCTCGGCGACGCCGTTGGTCTGGGGCTGTTCGACGAAGGCGTAGGACGGCTGGATGCCCCAGAACTTGATCTGGTTGGTGAAGTGGTCCGACAGATACTGGGAGCCGTGATCCATCCGCAAGGCCAGCCCCCGCGCCGCACCGGCGGAGGTCGAGGCATACAGCCTCGCAAGCCCCATGGAGATCGGCTGAAGGGCGGCGAAGCGGTCGCCTCGCTTGCACACATGCCAGCCGACGCACTCGGCGTTCCAATGCTCGATGGCGGTGAATATCCAGCCCCAGCCGTCGTCCACCGTGAACACCCGAACGCCGTCCGTGCCCCACATGAGGTTGGGGGCATGGGTGATGATCTCACCGACATGGGGATTTCCGCCACGGCGGCGGCAGCGATGGGGCGAGAGCAGGTTGTTCTCGCGCATCACCCGGAGCCCCCGCTTGCGGGAAACACGGATGCCACGACAGACCCGAAGCCGAGCCCAGACCTTGCGGTGTCCCTCGCCCTCCCAGGGGGATGCCTCCAGGTCGGCCTCGATGGCCACCAGCAGAGCCTCGTCCGAGATCGAGGGCTTCGGTCCCCGGCGCTTTGCTGGTGGGCGCTCAGCGGTGGCCTGCTGCCGGGATTTCATGGCGTAGAACGAGGAACGGGCAAAACCCCAGGCCGCACAGACCCGCTGGAGGCCGTAGGCCAAACCCGTGCCGGGAGAGGTGGCGGCACTCATCGCCGCGACCTCCGCCGCCCCAAAGGGCCGGACGTCTCCGTCTTGGCCTCCAGCAGTTCCACCTGCATGATCAACTCCCCGATCCGCTTCATGGCGATGTCCAGTTCCGCCTTCACCGGATCGCCCTTGCGTTCCTTGAGCGAGGCATCGATCCCGGCGATCGCCTTCTCACGCCACTGCTCGAGCCGGAAAATCTCCACGCCCAACTGCCGCGACAAAAGTTCCACCGGCTCGCCACGCAAAAGCCGCAGGGCAACCTCACGCTTGCGCGTCACCGTCCACCGCTGGCCAAGTCCCAGCGGGCCTGCCGGCGAAACCTGGCCCGGGGAAAACGTGGACGAGCCAAGCTCGCCCTCGTTTACCACAGGCCCATCAACAGCAACTTTGTTCTCAAAATTGTCGGTCATGTTCCGGTCCTCCTTGGACACTTCGATTAAGCCAATTCTGTGTCCAAGGAAATCGGGTCCGACTCAGGACCAGCTTAAGGCTATACCGCTGTTTGTCTATGATCAGCCGATAGCGGTGGAGGCGAAAGACGAAGCGTTATCAGCGAAGCCCGTGCGGATTGAACGGCGGGCCTTGTTGACCGGCCATCCTGCCGAACTTCACGTCTGGGTGGATGCGCTGCCGAAGCGAGAAAATGGCGGCCGCGCCATTGCGTCCCTTTTCCCGGCGGATATCAGCCGGAGCATCGAAGCCGAATGGTTCGTCTCCTGGCAGGAGAGCATGGAGTTCAGGACGGAGGGCATTCGCCTCGCTTCTGATGAGACCCTGAACGAGGCACTCGAGGAGCAGGCGGAGAAGATCAATACTGCCCCCAAGGTCAGGATAAAGGTGAGCGCCCCCGCAAGTCGGTCCCCGGGCAGCAAGCCCCGAACCTTGAAGGAGTCCATCGGAGCGATTGCAGGTGCGAAGGTCAATCCCGGCAGTCCGCCCAAGCCTGCCAGGTCAGGTAAGCAACGGCCCTTGAGCTCTACGGCGCCTGAAGCAAGTCGGCCCTCGTCGACACAGTCGTCCTCGTTCGTCGCCTACACCAATGCGGATCTGGAGCAGCGCGGGTGGGAAATACTGGAGCAGGCGCTGAACACCTCTCAAGATGAGCGCCTAGTGGATTTCAGGAAGAGACACGGCGTCGGCGCAGACGGTGCGATCAACTGGAAAACGTTCGTGGAGCTGAAGGCGACCGGTCGCGGCCCGCAATCCTCGATTGAGATGTCGAATTCGGAATACGAGCGGGCGAAGGAGCGCGGGAAGGACTTTATCCTTGCCCTCGTTTCCGGGCTTGAGGCGGAACAAACTGACGAGGTTCGTCTGATCATCGATCCCGCCAATTGCGTTTCCACACGTCCGGTCAACGGCATTCGCATGCTCGGGCTGCTGGAGGCTCCGGCCGTCGTCGTACAGTTTGAGGACGTGGCCGCGGGAAACGTAGACAGAGAGAAGGAAACGCGGCCACGCTAGCCTGCCGGCGGCTCTTCGGACGATTCGACCGCCACGGTGAGTGTCACTGGAGGGGACGTATACTCGCAGCATGAAATCGAGATCGACTCACCATCTGACGGTTAGCTCATTTGGTAAGGTTTTGCTCCGTTCAAGGAGTATGGGGAAAAATCACCACTAATCTACGGACCTCACTGGAGGCCGCAATATGCGAGTACAGGATTGCCCGTGAAGCCGGAAGAACGTGTGGATTTAGATATCGCAGCAAAATTATTGCAGTCACATGGACTGACACCGAAGCGGTTCACCAAAGCAGAGAGACGAAAAGGAAAGGGAATTATATACGTGTTTACCCAAGAGGCCGCGTCAACGCTGCTTATCTGACCGCCTTGGCAGACTGATACGACTGTAAGTCCGCTCCAATAGGACAGCGACGGCATCAACGCCAAGCCATTTCGCCATACCAATTAGTCCAATGATCTCCAAAAGGAAAACTAAAATAGAGGGCACCCAATCCAAGTGCTGGAATGCAGCGATATCAATGACAACTATAAGAGCCAAAATCCAGTAGAAGCGTTCCTCCCGGCGGCTGTCTCGTTCGGACTCAATGGCTTTCTCGAGCGCGCCTGCCCCTTCGTCACTCTTTGTAGCGACTACCGAACGGTAGAACTCTTCATGCAGATTTTTGGGCCGATTTTCGTCGCTCATATTCCGCCTTAATAGATTTGTTTGGGATGACTACTCCTCGCAACCCAGGCACGTAGTGCTCAGCCCAAGCCCCTTCTTCCCAGTGGGTAATTGCGACTAGCTTGCTGGTCCGCTCTCTCCCCAATCCAGCGACCACATCCGCAAGTAGATTCCCCTCGTAGCTGTCAGAAATATTATCTTCGGACCAAAACACATTCTGCACTGGTCTGCTCCCGAATGCCTTTACTTTGTGATAAAGGACGGGAACTACGGGGCCAAAATCCCACGCTTCAAAATTCTCGCAGATTAAGGGCTCGTCTCTTTCGCCCAACCGCCACATATGAGCGATGTAGAGAAGTTTTTGAATTGCCAAGTTGGAGAATTCCCAGTCTCCAGCTTCGCAGATTTTCCGACCAGCCTGTAGGGCGGTGACTTCCATGATGTGAATTTGATCACATCTTCCTTAACGATTCAATACAAATTGTGCCACTGCTCGGCCTACGGCTTTGCCGATATGACCGCCTAGGCGGCAATCCTACCTTTTGCCTACCTTTTGGTAATTTCCTGCCCGGAACGGCTTGACATCATCCTGAATATGGGTAAACTGTTTCTATAAAAGGAGACAGAGAAATGGCACACAACGCCCCCGGCAGCACTACCGCAAAGGTCTCGCGCTGATCGAGCTCGCGCATATGTTCCCTGATGACACGACAGCCGAGCGCTGGTTTGTCAAAACGCGCTGGCCGGATGGCGTGCACTGCCCATGCTGTGGCTCACTGAACGTGCAGGAACGCGAAACACGGAAGCCGCAGCCCTATCGTTGCCGGGACTGCCGCAAGGATTTCTCGGTCAAGCTCGGTACGCTCATGGAAGGGTCCAAGCTCGGTTTTCAGAAATGGGCCATGGCGATCTATCTGATGATGACGGGCATCAAGGGCACGTCCAGCATGAAGCTTCACCGCGACTTGGGCATCACACAGAAAACCGCTTGGCACCTAGCGCACCGGATCAGAGAGTCGTGGAGCGACCCGGAGTCGCTCTTCTCTGGCCCGGTTGAGGTCGACGAAACCTTCATCGGTGGCAAGGAAAAGAACAAGCACGCCAACAAGAAGCTGCACGCGGGCCGTGGTGGCGTCGGCAAGGCCATCGTCGTCGGAGCCAAGGATCGCGCGACCAACGCAGTGAGCGCCACTGTGGTTGGCAACACGGACGCCAAGACGCTTCAGGGCTTCGTCGGCGAGCGCGCTGCCAAGGGAGCTACTGTCTATACGGACGATCACGGTGGGTATCAGGGAATGCCGTTTGAGCATGAAACCGTGAAGCACAGCGTCAGCGAGTATGTGAACGGGATGGCTCACACTCAAGGAATCGAGTCGTTTTGGGCGCTTCTAAAGCGCGGCTATCATGGAACCTACCATCACATGAGCGAGAAGCACCTGGATCGCTACGTAAGCGAATTCGCTGGGCGGCACAATGACCGGCGCGCCGATACCATCGAGCAAATGCAGGCGGTGGTTGCCGGGATGGTAGGAAAGCGGCTAATGTATCGGGACTTGGTGGCTAACATTCAATAGCACTAAATCGGCACTTATCGAAGGCGTGGTGGAGGAAGAACAGGGTGTCGAGGGCGCCTCAACACACCACATATAGTGTGTTGAGGCGCCCTCGACACCCTACATATAGCATGACAGAGCCCGCGCAATTAAACCTCCCGCTTTCGGGCCCCCCCCCCCCCCAGACGTTCTTCTAAAGCTCGGAACGCCACGAGATATATGGCTTCAGATGAACTCTGGGCTTGTTTCGCGTCTAGTCGAGAATAGGCGCGTTGAGTTCAAGTCGTTGTCAAGAATCGACTTCAACAGAATCACAGAATATCTAAGCATGTATAGCAACACTTCAGACGGTGGGGTCTTACTGCTTGGTGTTGAAAATGATGGAACCATCAGCGGATGCTCAGACCTAGGCGAGGACAGGCTTAATAGTCTAGAAAAAATTCATGTACAGGGGTGTCCTGAGGCTCGACCGGAGTTCAATATGAAATTGCTATTCTTGCCTATGCCTTTCATAATCAGACCATTAACGTATCCGAGGCCCAGCGGTTGACTGGGAAAACGTGGGCAACATCAAAGAAAGACCTAGACCCCTTGGCAAATCGCGGATTTTTCACTTTTGTCCCAGGAAAGTTTGTGCGGGATGCTACCGCACATTACAGTTTAGCAAAACCTCGAGAGGCATTTGGAAATGGGAAGTCGAACATCGGCGATGGGACGTGAGCCATCAAAGCGTACTCAAAAGATCGACGTGGCTTCCATAAATGAGGAGAGCCTGACATGCTCGGCACCAAGAACAAGCCCGCACCACGCGGCCGACCAGTAAAGAACATCATGCCTGAGCCGATCCCCGACACGGCGGAGAACATCGCGCGGGCGATCATGCGAGGCCAACCCAAGAAAGAATGGGATTACATGAAGGCGACGGAGGCACGAGATTCAAAGGAGGGATAATTCGGCTCCTGGGTAAACACGTATATAATTCCCAAAGGAAAGACCCCTGATTTTCGGGTGATGCGTGGTGAAAATCTCTTGGCATTTTGTGAAGTTAAATCGCCGCAGGACGATTGGCTTGATACACAGCTTGAGGAAGCCACCAATGGAGAGATTGTCGGGGGGCACCGAAAGGATCCAGTGTTTAATCGCCTGTCACGCATCGTCGAAAAAGCCACATCACAATTTGACGCTGTAAACGCGAGCCGTGATGTTCCAAACATCCTCATTCTGATCAACCATGACGATATGTCGTATTTCGGAGACTTACGAGAAACGATAAGCGGTATGTTTCATTCTGAGGATGGTTCGCGGCATCCGACAGTCCTGCCTGTCTCGGAAGGTAAGATCAAAGAGTTGAAAACTCGAATAGATGCGTACTTTTAGTACGACTTTGAACCGAGACGCTGTCAACTACGGATGCTGAATGAGTTCTCTGAACACTTTGATGCAATATGTTCAATGCGTGCCTATCCGCTTTACGCATACACACACTAGGGGTAGATTGTGGGCGTAAAATGGCGAGTCAAAGCATCCTACATATAGTAGGTGTCTGCATTAACCGGATAGGCACGGTTCAATGTTCGAAATAGACAAATCTAAAATCGTAAGATGACATGTAAGCTGGGATTCCCGGGATGGCTTCTCCCAACCGCCGGCAATGCTAGCAGAATGGGTATCCCAACCTATTGTACAAGCTCGCGAAGTGCTTAAGGGATGTAGGTGCGCTACACCCTGCCGCTGACCAAGCCGCAGAAGGCAGGCGTCGATCACGCGCTGGCGCTGATGAAGCTCTCGGGATACGGCCTGCCCCATCACTTCATGCAGACAGCTGAGGTGACGGTCTCGGGCCGGGAGTGCGCAAGCAGCTCATGAAAAGCGGTGATCCCCGTATGATGATGCTTGCGCGACAGCGATCAGTGGGGCTGGTGGCCCACGATTGGGGCTGGCTACCCGCCCGCCGCCTGATCGCTCATCACGCGGCCTCTCGTTGCTGCCGTCTGATTAGCCGGGATTCCCCATATGAAACCCTCCCAGCCCGTTGAGTGTGACTCGAAACCGCTCGACGTTCAATTCGCCTTCGAATGACGGCCATCTTCGCGCCGATCCGGATGATTGAGGATCAATTGGCGGCGTTGGTGGCGCGGAATGGCATTTTTGCCGACGATCCGGGCGCACCGATCCTGTCGGCGGCGACGCGAAGGAACGGGGTGCCGTCGCTCATGCCGGGGCTGGCGGCGGTCTGAGCCGGTCGATACGGCGCAGGATGTCGGCGAATAGGTCACGAGGAATGACAACCTCGGCCATCTGGAACGTGACGTAGCGCCCGTGGCGCACGATCTTGAGCTATAACCGAATCTTGTGTACGGCGTTGAAATGAAGGCGGCGTATCCTGGTGATTGTTGATGTCACCACTTGAGCTAAGCCAAGGAAGGATACGCCATGAAAGAGAATACCGTTGTTGCTTTTCAAAACCCATCTGATTTTCAGAAAGATCCGTTGACGGAAGTCCTACAAGCTGGAGCTCGCGAGTTGTTGGCCCAAGCCGTTGAGGCCGAGGTCTCCGTGTTTTTGGGTAGCCATGCGGCGCTTGTTGACGCCGCCGGCCGCCGCCGGGTTGTCCGCAATGGATATCTGCCGGAACGCTTCATCCAGACCGGGATCGGCCCGGTGAGCGTGCGCCAACCCCGTGTGCGGGACCGGGGGGACGGCGCCATCCGCTTCACGTCGGCGATCCTGCCGCGCTATCTGCGCCGCGCCAAGAGCCTGGAAGACCTTTTGCCATGGCTGTATCTGAAGGGCATTTCCACCGGCGACTTCGGGGAAGCCTTGGCGGCGCTCCTGGGGAGCTCCGCGCCGGGGCTTTCGGCCTCCACGATCACCCGGCTGAAAGAGGTCTGGGGGGTTGAGGCGGAGCGCTGGCAACGGCGCGACCTCACGGCCAAGCGCTACGTCTATTTCTGGGTGGACGGCATCTATTTCAGCGCCCGCATGGAGGAAGAGAAGCAGTGCATCCTGGTGATCGTCGGGGCCACGGACAAGGGACAGAAGGAACTGATCGCCATCGCCGACGGCTATCGCGAAAGTGAGCAGTCCTGGCTCGAAGTTCTGCTCGATCTCAAGCGGCGCGGCCTTGAAATGGGTCCGCAACTGGCGCTCGGCGACGGCGCGCTCGGCTTCTGGAAGGCGCTCCGCCAAGTCTACCCAGGCGCCCGCGAGCAACGCTGCTGGGTTCACAAGACGGGCAACGTCTTGAACAAGCTGCCCAAGGGTCTGCAAAAGAAAGCCAAGGGGCGCCTGCAAGACATCTGGATGGCCGAAACCAGGAAGGATGCCGAGAGCGCCTTCGACTTCTTCCTGGAAGCCTACGGGCCGAAGTACGACAAGGCCGCGGCCTGCCTGGCCAAGGACCGCGACGTCCTGCTGACGTTCTACGACTTCCCCGCCGAGCACTGGAAGCATGTACGCACGACCAACCCCATCGAGAGCACGTTCGCCACGGTTCGTCTGCGCACCTACCGGACCAAGGGCTGCCTGTCGCGCAAGACGGCGATGGCCATGGTCTTCAAACTATGCCAGTGCGCTCAGAGAAAATGGAGAAAACTCGATGGATCGAACCATCTCGCCGAGATCATTCGCGGCGTCAAATTCGTAGATGGAGAACGCCAGGATCGCGCCGCCGCATGATCAGCCCATACACAACTTTTGACAATAGCTCCACGATCTTCGCTCCGATCTTGATGAGCTTCTCTCGCAGGCTGGTCAGTGACCACTGTTCCACGGCATCGGGCAGCGCGAGGGTGCGCATGAAGTTGCCGAGGTTGTAGGCGAGCGCGTGAAGCTGGAGGCGAACGGCATTGTGGTCGAACCTGCGGCACGACAGGCGTGTCCACCGGATCGCGTTTTTGCCCTCCTTGATCCATTGCTCAGCCGTGCCGCGCTGATTATAGAACGCGACCACCCGCTCGGCGGGGCGGCCCAGGTTGGTGACAATGAACCCGACCCGCGGGTACAACTCACCCGGATGCCACTCGACCTTGGCGACGACGCGGCGGGGCTTGTCCCAGGTTCCGGCCTGATAACTGAAGCTGGCATGATACCGGCGCACGTCCTTGGGCGGCCTGCCGACGGGGCGCTTCAGGAGATGAGCGATGCTCTCTTGCAGCACCTTGTTGGCGGGCAGCCGGATGGCGTAGAGCATTCCTTCGGCTTCGAGGTAGTCGTAGATCTCCGGTGAGGCGAAGGCCGCATCGCCGCGGAAGTAGAGGCGGATGGCTCGTTCCTTGTAACGTTCGACCACTGGTACCAGGACGTCACGCCATCCGTGGGCGCTGTGCACGTTGCCGGGGCGCAGCGCGCAACGCTCCAGGTCGCCGAACTGGTTGAACACGAACAGCGGGTGATAGCAGGTGCAGCCGAAGTGGCCGTTATAGGCCGTGCCCTCCTGCTCACCGAATGTCGGGCTGACGGAGCTGTCCATTTCGAGCACGACGCGCCTCGGCGGATCGTGGTCGTGACCCCGGTCGATCCACATCCCCGACAGGTCCGCAAGGGCCGCGAGGTTCTCGTTGTTCGCCAGCAGCTCGGTCTCGAACCGCCCCATCTGGCTGGTCGGTGCCCCGCCGCGCTCGACCGCCTTGCCGCCGACGATCCAGCGCATCGCGGGATCACGCCCGAGCCGGTCGGCGTCGTTGACATCCTCGTAGCCGGCGAGACGGCCATAGACGGACTGGCGAAGGAGACTGACGATGCCGTGCCAGCCGTTCCTGCCCGTACGGCTATCCGCGAGCACGCCGCCCGCCAGTGCGGTCAGCCCGAGCGCGTCGTCCAGTTCGCGATAAGCGAGCAACCCCGCATCGGAGGTCACCCGCGATCCGTGGAACTCCAGTTTCAGGCGGCGGCCGAAAAGGGGCCGGAGTGGCCCATGATCCGATTCACCCTCCGGGTTCCGCATCCGAGCCACCCTCCGACACCCTCAAGCCAGTGATTCTTATAGCAGAATCGTGCCAATCCGGCATCAGGCGGTCGTGATCCTCTTCCCCGATCGCGACGTCGCATGTCGGTTCGCTTGAGCAGCTGGTGCCCAAGGATCACGTCCTGGCCCGTGTGGACCGTGTTCTCGATCTGGGCTGGCTGCACGAGGAGGTAGCGGACTGCTATTGTCCGGGCAACGGCCGCCCGGGTATCGGACTAGTCTACCTTTGAGTGAGCTTGAACTCGATGCGACGGTTTCGGCGATAAGCTATTTCGTCGCCGCGATCATCGATCGGTTGGAATTCACCAAAGCCGGTCGCAGCTAATCGGGTGGGCGCGATACCTACGCCTACCAGGAACTCAACAACCGATACCGCGCGGGCGGTTGACAACTCCCAATTCGATGAAAAATGCTCGGTAACGATGGGAGCTCGGTCAGTGTGGCCATCAACGCGCAGTATCCAATCGACATCTGCAGGAATAAGCGCCGCTAACTGCTTGATCACGAGGGCGAGTTGGTTGAGTTTCCGCGTTCCGGATTTGCCGATCCGCGCCGAGCCCGATGCAAATAGTTTTTCGGACTGAAGCACGAAACGATCGCCTACCACGCGTACATCGCTTTGGTCACCGAGCACGTCCTGCAGACGACCGAAGAACTCTGACCGATACTTTGCGAGTTCCCGCACCCTTCCGGCAAGTGCTGCGTTCAACCGCCGGCCAAGCTCATCGTTATTTTCTTTCTGGGCAGCCTCGCGAATCCGCGCCTGTGCAAGCGCGGCCTTGAATTCCTTAAGGTCGGCGCGGAGCGCCGCAACTTGATTGCTGAGGGTCACAATCTCGGCTTGCCGCCGACCGATCTCGCTGGTGCCCAGGTCAATCGCAGCGTGTGCGGATTTTAGATCGGCATTGAGGGCGGAGCGTTCTCGACGGAGCGCGGACACGGTCTCGGTTAGGGTGTTGCCCTGCCGAGCGAGAGCGTCGCGGACAGCGCGTTCGCTCTCCATCTCAACCGTCAACGCCGCGAGTTGAAGCTGAAGGTCGTTCAATTGTTGTTTGGTCCGTTGCTTGGCGGATTTGAATTCGTTCTCAAGCGTCGTTCGAGCGCTGGTCATTTTATTGAGCTGTTGCTTGAGCGCACTGGCCTCGACCACGAGTGCCCCACTGACGCCCCGCTCACTTTTTAGTTCTTCAGTTACTGCAGCGAGTTGCTGCTGCATTTCACGTGTGGCGGCAAGGGAGGATTTTTCTAGTGTGCGGTGCGCATCGCTGATTTCGCCAAGTTGCCATTGGAGCATAGTGTTCTTTGCTCGTAGCGCTTCGTTTTGCGCTTCGATCTCGGTAAGGCGGACGATGGCCCGCTCGACTTGGCTCATTAAATATTTCAGCTCCCCCCGCCTCGCGGTTGTGTTTTCGACAACGGCTCTAGCGCGTTCGATTGGTTCTGAGGCCGTGGGTTTCCCGGCCGTGGGAGGGCCGATGGTGGCCAATAGAACTATGGCAAAGAATTTGAATGCATGCCGGGTTTGCATCATCTGGAATCCACCCCATTCTCTCCGGTTCCTCGAGGGGTCTTGAGATCCTCCCGCTCCTAATTTCCTTGGCTGGGATTTCCCATATAGAACCCTCCAGACCAGTAGACCGACATTCCCCAGATGCCCTTCAAATTCATGGAAATCATACCACCGTTCCACCACCAAGGGAACGGCATCCCTTCCGCAGCCATCCGATGGCTTGATTCTGGAGATTGGTCCTCGTCCGGAAGGCCATTACCCGGATTTTCCGCCATTCAGACAGACCCCTCCTGTCGTTTTCACCTGGCCATCGATTTTCCCGGCCTACACCGGAACGGGTCTTCGTCGTAGATCATCGATCAGACTCAGGATATTCCGGAACAGTTCCCTCGGCACCGCGACCTCGGCCAATTGGAACGTGACGTAGCGGCCATGGCTGACCACCTTGGCGCCGATCTTGACCAGCTTCTCCCGTAGCGTGGTCAGCGACCAGTGCTCGATCTCCTTCGGCAAGGCCAGCATCCGCATGAAGTTGGCGAGATTGTAGGCCAGGGCATGAAGCTGGAGCCGGACAGCATTGTCGCGGAACTTGCGGCACGACAATCGCGTCCATTTGATCGCGTTCTTGCCTTCCTTGATGTATTGCTCCGCCTTGCCCCGCTGATTGTAGAACCAAGTCACCCGCTCGGCGGAACGGGACAAGTTGGTGAGGATGAAGCCGACACGGGGAACCAGTTCACCGGGATGCCATTCAACCTTGGCCACGACACGACGCTTTCTGTCCCAACTTCCAGCCCGGTAGCTGAAGCTGGCGTAATAGCGCCGCACATGGTTGGGCGGACGACCGACGGGGCGGGTCAGCAGGTGGGCAATGCTTTCCTGAAGAATTTGGTTCTTCGGCAACCGGATCGCGTAGAGAAAACCCTCACTTTCCAGGAACTCGTAGATGTCCGGTGCGGCAAAGGCGGCGTCCCCTCGGAAGTAGCGGCGCAGGTTCCGTTCCCGATAACGCTCAACGACCGGTTCCAGAACCTCACGCCAACCGTCGGCACTGTGGACATTGCCGGGGCGAAGGGAACACCGCTCCAGATCGCCGAACTGGTTGAACAGGAATAGTGGATGGTAGCAGGTGCAGCCGAAGTGACCATTGTACGCCGCTCCCTCTTGTTCGCCATGGGTCGGGCTGACGCTTGAGTCCATGTCGAGGATGATCATCTTCGGTGGGCGGCGGTCATGAACCTTGTCGATCCACGCCCCGTTCATCCCAGCCAGGACTTCGATGTTCGCATCGGTCGCCAGAAGCTCCGTCTCGAACCGCCCCATCTGGCTGGTGGACGCGGCCTGTCTGTCCACGGCCTTGCCACCAACAATCCACCGCATGGCGGGATCACGTCCGAGACGGTCGGCGTCGTTTACGTCCTCATAACCACCAAGGCGACCAAACACCGACTGACGGAACTGCCCCGTCATGCCGTGCCATCCGTTCTTGCCGGTACGGCTGTCCTGAAAAATATCCCCGGCAACCTCGGTCAGGCCAAGGGCATCATCAAGCTCCCGATAGACCAGCAACCCGCCGTCGGAAGTGATCTGGGAGCCGTGAAATTCGAGCTTCAGGCGGCGGTCGAAATCGACCCGAAGGCCGTCCCGTTTCGATTCACCCATCGGGTGTGCCATGCAAACCACTCCATCAACGCCTCAACATATTGATTCTTATAGCAGAATCTCCATCTCAGGGCATCGAATATCGAGTTCACTTGGGAAATGGGGGGTAGAATGTCAGGGGAATCGGATAGATGAATTTATCCTGCGATGAGGCTTTGGGGGAAGTCGTCGCCCCATGTTGCCAGGCTTCGTCTAACACGGAGATTGTCTTTACCGGTAGCGCTGGTCTGCCCCCGTTGAGTAGTCCAGTCCGATTGTCTGTTGTTAAGCGCGCCTTGTTGACCCCTCGCAATCCAGCGAGATCAATGGATTACCGCGCCGATCGGCACCGAACCCATGCGCCGATCAACACCAGTGCGGTCAGCCCGAGCGCATCGTCCAGTTCGCGATAAGCGAGCAACCCCGCATCGGAGGCCCCCCGCGATCCGTGGAACTCCAGTTTCAGGCGGCGGTCGTAAAGGGGCCGGAGTGGCCCATGATCCGATTCACCCTCTGGGTTCCGCATCCGAGCCACCCTCCGACACCCTCAAGCCAGTGATTCTTATAGCAGAATCGTGCCAATCATGCATCAGGCGAAGCGGTCGCTTGGGAAATGCGGGGTAAGAGGATAAATTTCGGGATTCTATCGTTGCCCGACGAGTTCCAACAGAAGGGGGATGTTTCGTGCTCCCAAAAGATTTAGTCGGCTGCGTTAGTAGAATCGGATCGAAATGCTGTGCTTTTCGTAGGTTTTTGTGAGGCCGAGAAAAGCGTCACGACAGGCGTGTCCCCAAATGAGCGCGGTCGGCAGTTATTTTCCAATGCAGAGTGATGATCCCGCCACCCCCAGCGTCAACATTGAGCCTTTCGATCCCAGGCGCTCTGGTCCAGAGACACACCGCACCGTCGATTGCAGATGGAAGCCTTCATGGTGCAGGCTCCGGTACGGTGGGCGCTCTGTTCATGATCCTCGCCATCACTCCGCCGATGCGGTCGGCAGCGGCCTCGACGTCCCGGTCGCTGACGTGCGCGTAGCGCAGCGTCATTTGCACCTGGGCGTGGCCGAGCAGACGCGCCACCACCGGCAGCGGAATACCTTGCATCGCCGCCTGACTGGCAAATGTATGTCTGAGATCGTGAAGGCGCACATCCTCGATACCGGCCAGCTTCCGCACCCTCTTCCACAGGCTGAGATCGACGCGCGCCCGCGCCGGATTCACCGGTGAGGGAAACACCCAGGGGCTTCCCGACCTTGGCTGCTGCTCGATAATGGCGCGCGCCTCCGGGCTCAGCAACACTTGTCTCGGGCCGGTCTTGCTGTCCTCGAGCTCAAGGGTGTCGTCCTCAACTTCCCGCCACCGCAGCTTCAACATCTCGCCCGAGCGGCAACCGGTCAGCAACAGCAGGCGAATGATGTCCGCCTGTGCCTTGCATGAAGGCCGTCTGGGTTCGTATCCGTCCAACACTTCATGGAGACGGCCGATTTCCTCGCGCGACAGGAAGCGGGTGAGCTTGGGGCGCGGATTCTTCTTTACGCCCCGGGTCGGGTTGGTCTCGATGTGTCCCCGGGAAATTGCATGGTTCATGATCTGCCGGAACACGAGCAACGCCGAGTTCGCGCCGCCGGGTGCTGTTGCACTGTACCCCTCGAACCATCGGATAACACCTGTCCTGTCGATCCCGTCGAGCGGCATGGCGCCGAAAACGGGCAGCAGCTGATTGTTCAAGGCCCAGTCTTTTGACGTCTTTGTCGATGGTTTACAGGGCTCATACCACGCCGCTCTCCACGACCCCGCGACAAAGTCCCGGAACAGTGGAGCCTGCGCGTCGTCGGCGCCTTCCGCCCGCCCACCCGACTGCATTATTCCCCAGACCTCCATGCAGTCGCGCCGGGCCTCGTCGACGCTCCCGAGCGCTACCTGCCCAAGCGTGAACCTCCGGGATTGGCCTTCGGCATAACGATGATACACGTAGCTCTTGTGCCCCGTCGGCCTGATCCGGACCCCGAACCCCAAGATACGGGTGTCCCAAACCGTGTATTCGACATCCCCGGCTCTGAGCTTGCCGATCCTCGCATCGGTCAGCTTGATCCTCCTTGCCATGGCTCATGCCCTCCGCAGGACCGACGAGACGGCATCGACCGCCTCACGGGCCGCCGCATCGGCGAAGTTGGTGTATTTGAGCGTGGTTCCCGGATGGTCGTGCCCCAGCAACCGGCCTATGGTCAGCACAGTTTCGCCATGCATGAGGGCAATGCTGGCGTAGGTGTGCCGCAGATCGTGCGGCCGGACATCCCGAAGGCCGGCTTCCGTCCGCACGTCCTGCCAGAAATCGGTGATTCCCGAGAGATGGTCCAAGTTCCGCCAATGCGAGGGAAAGACCCATGCGCTTTTCCTCGGCAGCCGGTCCAGGACCTCCCGCGCGGCAGACGACAGCCAGACCGTGCGTGGCCCGCTCTTGCTATCCCGAAGGAAGAGCTTGCCTTCCCGGTAATCCCGCCATTTAAGGGTCAGAAGTTCGCCCTTGCGGCACCCCGTCAGTAACAGCAGCCGGATAACGGCCGCCTGGAACGGACGCGCTTCGTCATACCGGTTCAGAACCTCGACGACGCGGCGGATCTCCTCCGGCGACAGGAAGCGTTCCCGCGCGCGGCGGCGGTAACGCTTGATACCTTTGCAAGGGTTGAGTCGGACCCGATTTCCTTGGACACAGAATTGGCTTAATCGAAGTGTCCAAGGAGGACCGGAACATGACCGACAATTTTGAGAACAAAGTTGCTGTTGATGGGCCTGTGGTAAACGAGGGCGAGCTTGGCTCGTCCACGTTTTCCCCGGGCCAGGTTTCGCCGGCAGGCCCGCTGGGACTTGGCCAGCGGTGGACGGTGACGCGCAAGCGTGAGGTTGCCCTGCGGCTTTTGCGTGGCGAGCCGGTGGAACTTTTGTCGCGGCAGTTGGGCGTGGAGATTTTCCGGCTCGAGCAGTGGCGTGAGAAGGCGATCGCCGGGATCGATGCCTCGCTCAAGGAACGCAAGGGCGATCCGGTGAAGGCGGAACTGGACATCGCCATGAAGCGGATCGGGGAGTTGATCATGCAGGTGGAACTGCTGGAGGCCAAGACGGAGACGTCCGGCCCTTTGGGGCGGCGGAGGTCGCGGCGATGAGTGCCGCCACCTCTCCCGGCACGGGTTTGGCCTACGGCCTCCAGCGGGTCTGTGCGGCCTGGGGTTTTGCCCGTTCCTCGTTCTACGCCATGAAATCCCGGCAGCAGGCCACCGCTGAGCGCCCACCAGCAAAGCGCCGGGGACCGAAGCCCTCGATCTCGGACGAGGCTCTGCTGGTGGCCATCGAGGCCGACCTGGAGGCATCCCCCTGGGAGGGCGAGGGGCACCGCAAGGTCTGGGCTCGGCTTCGGGTCTGTCGTGGCATCCGTGTTTCCCGCAAGCGGGTGCTCCGGGTGATGCGCGAGAACAACCTGCTCTCGCCCCATCGCTGCCGCCGCCGTGGCGGAAATCCCCATGTCGGTGAGATCATCACCCATGCCCCCAACCTCATGTGGGGCACGGACGGCGTTCGGGTGTTCACGGTGGACGACGGCTGGGGCTGGATATTCACCGCCATCGAGCATTGGAACGCCGAGTGCGTCGGCTGGCATGTGTGCAAGCGAGGCGACCGCTTCGCCGCCCTTCAGCCGATCTCCATGGGGCTTGCGAGGCTGTATGCCTCGACCTCCGCCGGTGCGGCGCGGGGGCTGGCCTTGCGGATGGATCACGGCTCCCAGTATCTGTCGGACCACTTCACCAACCAGATCAAGTTCTGGGGCATCCAGCCGTCCTACGCCTTCGTCGAACAGCCCCAGACCAACGGCGTCGCCGAGAGGTTCAATCGCACGCTCAAGGAACAGATCATCCATGGCCGCATCTACCGCAACATCGCGGAGCTGCGGAACGCCGTCCGCGGGTTCGTCGAACAGTACAATGCCCAGTGGATCGTGGAGAAGAACGGCTACCTGAGCCCCGCTCAAGCTCGTCAGGCGTGGCACACCGCGATGTCACTCAGGCCCGCCGCATGAGACAAACTTGTGTCCAAGGAACCGGGTGCGATACAACCTTTGCAAGGGTTACTGTCCTCCGGTCGGTATCCGTATACCTCGGCCTGCCGCAGAATGACCGATAGCACCGGCAGCGAACGGTTAGCCGAGGCCGGTTTCGCGTGAAGGGACTCGAACCATTCCAGCACATCCCGCCGCGTAATGCCGGCGACCGGCCGCCCCTTGAACCATGGCTGGATATTGTTCTCGTAGTAGTTCAGGTTGACGGCGAGCGTGCGCGGCTTCCAGTGCCTCCGGTAATACGCGAACACCTCCTCGGCGACCGCCTCGAAAGCGAGAGCTATTGTCAAAAGTTGACGGGGCGGTAAAAAGTTGTTGGCCGATGGCGTGCTTGTACAGGTCTTTGCGGTTCGGTGAAGAATATTTGCCTGTCTCCGCGTTGCTGGTGGATAAAACCTGATATTACCTATCCTTGGCTTCTCCTTGGCTTCGTTTTTTATGGTGCGATTGCCGCGCAGCGTCGGATATTGAGGCCGAGGGCACGCAGATTGACCACGTAGCGCATGGCCGGCATGCCGCGAATGCGTAGGTGAGCCAGGTTCATCTGGTACTTTAATCGCGACATGGTCGCTTCTATGCCGGCCCGCCATCTGTAGACGTCGCGGAAGGCATCGCTTTGTTCATAAAGCCGGCGCTTTTGGTTGGCAGCCCTGGCCGGGGTATATTGAAAGCGGGAAAATTGGCCGTCACGCTTGGCCGCCTGCACGGGACATCGCAGTATATCGGGACATTTTTGGCAGATGGAAAGGTCGAAACGGGCCTGCAGCTTGGCTTTGGCGAGCGAGGCTGAAACCGGTTCGACGTTATTGGGACAGCGCAAGACCAAGCCTTCTTCGTTGAGAGTGAAATCCTCCAACGTCAACCGTCCCGAGACGGCGCCTTTCGGCGGTCGCGCGGGCGCCACGAGATTGATGTTCTGTTCGCGCGTCAGAGCCATGTTGTCACTGGAACCGTAATGTGAATCACCCAGCATCACCGCCGGCGTCAGCGCGCGCTCGCTCAGATCATCCAGCGCATCGGCCAAGCGATGGCCGTCATGCACCGTCATCTTGTGGACCTCCACGTGGGTGATGAGGTCCGGTGTCGCGGCAACCGCCTCGTTACTGTCATCTTCACAATAGGTTTCGACGATCTGCGCCATGTATCCTTGACCCTTGTGCGCGTTGTAGCTCGCGTCCGGGTCGGCCGGATTGCCGACGGTATCGCACGGCACATCCTTTGGATCTCGAATCGCGGCGCGCGTTGCGTCACGATCGCCATACTCATCATCAACGATCTCGAACTGATCGCGCAGAACCCTCTCCAGGATCGCAAAACTGAAAAGCTTTGCCGCCGCCGTGTCACGGAATTGCAGCACCAGGGCTAGGAGATACTGACCCGCTTCGCCGAGGCGCCGTTTTGAAACACTCGGCGCCGTATTCGCGAACGCGCCATTACCCTCGCGATCGACATAGCGGCGGATCACCTCCTTGCTGATCTGCTCGTGCAGACCGGGATGATATCGCTCAAGCTCACGGGCAAACTTCGAGATGCTCTCAACAACGATACCAAGTCGTGTCAGCGCCCGCATTGCCGAACGAAGGGCCGTCGAATCCATGCGTTGGTGGCTGGTATCGACAGAGAACCCCTGCACCAGCCGATCCGTCAAACACCGGAACAGCAATTCATCGAGACCTTGTTCGATAAACAGACGGCGATAGTTGCGCAGGGTTTTCTCACAGAAATAGCTGTCCGCTTCGCTGCGCACGTCCAAGGCATAGTGCCACGCCATATTGAAGGCCAGGGCCTCGACGGTCTCTGCATCGCTCAGATCGTGCAGCTGCTGCAAAAGCAAGACCCCGATGACAACGTGTAGATCCTTCGATGGTCGGCCCATGCGTTCATCAAGGTGACGGCAAAGATCGTCAACCGGAAGTTCGACAAGCAGATGGTTCCGAAAAACCCCGGCCCAGGATTGCTCCATCAGGCGCCGACGTTTGTCCCCGAAATCGGACCAGCGATCAAACAATTCCCCAGTCCGTCGGTCGCGTAAAGTAAACATGCACAATTATAATCCAGCCGACTCTCATGAGGAATCGACTTTTTACCGCCCCGTCAAAAGTTGTGTATGGGCTGATCATGCGGCGGCGCGATCCTGGCGTTCTCCATCTACGAATTTGACGCCGCGAATGATCTCGGCGAGATGGTTCGATCCATCGAGTTTTCTCCATTTTCTCTGAGCGCACTGGCATAGTTTGAAGACCATGGCCATCGCCGTCTTGCGCGACAGGCAGCCCTTGGTCCGGTAGGTGCGCAGACGAACCGTGGCGAACGTGCTCTCGATGGGGTTGGTCGTGCGTACATGCTTCCAGTGCTCGGCGGGGAATGTCAATGGCGGAGCAAAAAGGGACCACCTCGGCGGTGTAAGAAGGGACCGCTTGGCGGCTGCGGGCTTGTCCCCGTAGTCCACGGGAGGGCCCCGCGCGCGACGCGGCGTGCCCTCAACAGGCTGACGCGGCGGCGCGCGCGGGAGGGACCTGTGGGCCCACGGGGTCAAGCGTGGGCTGGGTGGTCGGTTCAGTTAGCAGTCGGGGTTTGACGCCTGCGGCTCTGGTTGAGCCTGTAGCTGTCACCGTTCATCTCGAGGATGTTGACGTGGTGGGTGAGGCGATCGAGGAGCGCGCCGGTGAGGCGCTCGGAGCCGAACACCTCGGTCCATTCGTCGAAGGGCAGATTGGTGGTGACCAGGGTCGAGCCCCGCTCGTAGCGTTGGCTGAACACCTCGAACAACAGCTCGGCGCCGGTCTTCGACAGCGGCACGAAGCCGAGTTCGTCGACGATCAGAAGCTTGTAGGTGGCGAGCTTCTTCTGGAACCTCAGCAGCTGCTTGTCATCGCGGGCCTCGATGAGTTCGTGGACCAGCGCGGCGGCGGTGATGAAGCCGACCGAGAGGCCCTTCTGGCAGGCCGCCAGGCCGAGACCGAGGGCGATGTGGGTCTTGCCGGTCCCACTGTTGCCGAGCGCGATGAGGTTCTCGCGGCGCTCGATGTACTCGCAGCGGGCCAGCTCCAGGACCAGCGCCTTGTTGAGCGAGGGGATGACCTTGAAGTCGAAGCTGTCGAGGCTCTTGACCACGGGGAAGCGCGCCGCCTTGATGCGCCGCTCGACCATGCGGCGCTCGCGGTCGATCAGCTCGAGCTCGGCGAGTCTCAACAGGTAGCGGACGTGATCGACGCCTTCCGAGGCGCACTGCCGGGCGATCTTGTCGTACTCGCGCAGGAAGGTCGGCAGCTTCAGCGTCTTGAGGTGGTGGGCGAGCAGCACTTGCGGTGTGTCGGTCATGCGCCGAGCCCCGACAGCAGGCTCATGTACGACTTGGCGGACGTCATCGCGACCCGGGCGCGCGGCAGATACGGATAGACGTCGAGGTTGAGCCTGGGCGGCCGCCGCTCGATGCGGCACAGTACCAGGTGCTTCACCGCATCAAAGCCGATTGCGCCGAGCCGCAGGGCGTCGCCGACCGCACCCTCGACCTCCTCGAGCCGGAAGGTCTCCAGTAGACGGAGCACCTGGACGTACTCGCGCTTGCCTGCCTTGCCCATACGAGCTTCGAGGAGCCGCCGCAGAGTGATGAAGGCCTCGGGCAGGTCCCAGCCCGCCAATGGCGCGGCCTGGTCGAGGGCGCCGATCTTCTGCTCGATCAAGGGCAGGTAATGCAGCGGGTCGAAGATCAGGTCCTCGCTGTCGTAGGACCGGCGGTGCCGGGCGATCACCTCGGCCCCGCAGCTGATCACCACCTCATCGACGTAGCCCCGGATGAGCACCTCACGGTGGCCGTAGGCCACGGGCACGGAATAGTCGTTGCTGCGGTAACGCACCAGCGACAGCGAACTCGCCCGTCCAGGGCGCTTATCGCAGGCATCATAGGGAGCAGGCGGCAATGGCAAGAGAACTTGACGATCCCGCTCGAGACGCTCGCCGATGGTCTCCTTGTGGCCCCGCAGCCGCGCCGCCTGGCGCCGGCGGCACTGTTCGGCGAGAGCATCGTTGAGGGCCGCGAAGCTCTCGGCACGCGGGACGGGGACCAGGAAGTTCCGCCGGATGAAGCCGACCAGTCCCTCGACCTTGCCCTTGTCGTTGCCCTTGCCCGGCCGGCCGAACCTGTCCTCGAACAGATAGTGGGACTGAAGCTCCGTGAAGACGCGCGTTCGCTGCCGCTTCCCATCGCCCAGGATCCGGGCAACCGCCAGCTTGGTGTTGTCGTACAGGATGGATCGGGGGACGCCGCCGAAGAAGGCAAACGCCGCGTTGTGGCCATCGCAGAATGCTTCGGTCGTCTCCGCCGGATAGGCCGCAACAAAGCAACCATCACTGTGGGGAAGGTCGAAGGCAAGGAAGTGGATCTTCCGTAACGCGCCGCCGATCACCGCCATCGCTTCGCCGAAGTCCGCCTGGGCGTGACCGGGGGAATGGGAGAGTGGCACGAACACCTCACGCGACCGAAGCCCCTGCTCACGAACGTAGTCCTTCACGATGGTGTAGCCGCCCGTGAAACCGTACTCGTCCCGGAGGCGGTCGAAGATGCGCTTCGCAGTGTGCCGTTGCTTGCGGTGGCTGGTCCGATCGTCTTCCAAGATCCGATCGATGATTCCCGTGAACGGACCCAGCTTTGGCCGCCTCGGCGGCGCGCTTCGGCGATACCCTGGCGGCACCGAGAACGACAGCATCTTACGGACCGTCTTGCGGTCTACACCAAACACCCGCGAGGCCTCGCGGGTGCTCATCCCCTCGACATGACACGCCCGCCGAACCCGTGCGTACAACTCCACCCGATACATCCCCCCCCGCCTTCCAGTCAGAGCAACCCTGACAGAAGGCTATACGCGGTCCCATTTTGGTCCGCCGCAGCCGGATCGACCGGCCGCTTCAGTGGGGGATTATTGCTCTGCCGTTCTCACACCGGCAGCGCGTGCTGCTCATAGAACGGCAGCACCTTGTCATTGAGCATGTCGGCTGACGTGTGTTGGTAACGACCGTAAATTTCCCATTTGTAACGACCCAAAATTTCTCACTTTGGGCTTGTCGCTGAAGGCGTATCGGGCCGTTCTGTTGGCTTTGCCAACAGAACGGGATCGGTGCGCGGATGTACAAATGGGAGATCAGGATGTTATTGAAGCACTATCTGGACCGGGGCGTCTCGAAGGCGGAGCTGTCGAGGCGGTTCGGGGTGAATCGTCGGACGATCCACAATTGGGTCGATACCGGCCAACTGGACCGGGATCTGGCCGCCGGTGCGCGAGGGTATTCGCCCCGTCCGCCGGTGGCCCACAAGCTGGCCCCCTACAAGGCAATCATCGACGCCCGTCTTGAGGCGTTCCCGAAGCTGTCGGCGAAGCGGCTTTTCGATGAGGTCCGCGCTGCGGGCTACCCGGGCTGCTACTCTCGCGTGAACGACTACGTGCGTGCGACGCGACCGCGCGAACCGGTTGAATCGCTGGTCCGGTTCGAGACGCCGGCGGGGCATCAGGGCCAGGTGGACTTCGGTACGTTCACGCTACCCTGGGGCCGGCGCCATGCCCTGGTGATCGTCCTCGGCTACTCCCGGCTGCTGTGGCTGCACTTCTATACTCGGCAGACCATGCCGGTCCTGATGGAAGGTCTGGAGAGCGCCTTCGACCGGTTCAGCGGGGTTCCGGAGGAGCTGCTGTTCGACCAGATGCGCGCCGTGGTGCTGTCCGACGACCGCGGGGCCGGCGGCGGCCTGGTGCTGAACGAGGAGTTCCTGCGGTTCGCCGCGCACTGGGGGTTCATGCCGCGCTCGTGCCGACCCTATCGGGCCCAGACCAAGGGCAAAGTGGAGCGCCCGATCCGCTACATCCGCGAGAGCTTCTTCTACGGCCGCTCGTTTGCGAATGACAACGATCTCAACGAGCAGGCCGTGCGCTGGCTGGAGGGCACAGCCAACGTCCGCCGGCATGCCACGACCGGGGAGCGTCCTGTCGACCGCTTCGAGCGCGACGAGCGGGCGGTGCTTCTCCCCTTGGCGAACCATCCCTATCGACGTCTCGGCGCCCGGCATGCTCCGGAGCCCGCGCCGCGGCGACTGCCGGCAACCGTGAAGGTCGAGCGGCGACCGCTTAGTATCTATACGGAGGCGCTGCAATGAACGCTCCGGCGCCGGCCCGGCGCGACCGGCTGCGGGCAATGCTGGCGGACCTCAAGATGCCGGGCGCGCTGGAGGCCGTCGACGGTATCCTCTCGGACGCCGACGGCGGCACAATCTCGGCGGCCGAGGCCATCGAGCAGTTGCTGAACGCCCAGATCGTGCTGCGCAACAACCGTCGTCTCCAGACCGCCATGCGCTCCTCGCGGCTGCCGGCTGTGAAGACGCTCGATCAGTTCGACTTCGCCTTCCAGCCCAGCATCAAGCGCGAGCAGATCGAGAGCTTGCACGAGCTCGGCTTCCTGGACCGCGGCGAGAACGTGATCCTGCTCGGCCCGCCAGGCGTCGGGAAAACGCACTTGGCGATCAGCCTCGCGATCGCGGCGGCCGAGGCCGGCCGGCGCGTCTACTACGGCACGCTCGCGGGGCTGATCGAGTCCCTCACCGAGGCCAAGGCCGCCGGCAATCTGACCCGGCGGCTGCGCGTGCTCACCCATCCGGCTCTGCTGGTGGTCGACGAGATCGGCTACCTGCCGGTCAACCAGGACGGCGCCGTGCTCTTCTTCCAGCTCATCAACGCCCGGCACGAGAAGGCGTCGACTGTGCTGACGTCGAACAAGGGTTTCGAGGACTGGGGCGGCGTGCTGGGCGACGAGGTGATGGCGGCGGCTCTCATCGACCGCCTTGTGCACCACTGCCATATCGTCAACATCCGAGGCAACAGCTACCGGATGAAGGATCATCAGAACCTGCTGCAGTCCGGCTCGGATCGACGCAGGAAAAGAGCCGCCGAGTGATCGCCGACTCAAACGGAGACAGGAGCGGTGACACCCGCCCGCTGTGGATAACCGGGTTGTCGCCGCCAGACTCTTGGCGGTCGCTGCGCCAACCCGGTTACCTACAGCTCGACCAAGTCCGTACCCCCAAACACTGCGTCTGGGGGTACGACCGCACGCCCAAAGTGAGAAATTTTCGATCGACAAATGGAGTGCGCCCCTGGACCCGGACAGGTGATGTATAAGGAGTTGACCGGGGACGCCGGGCTTTCAGAGGATGAAAGCCATGGCAAAGCACCGCACATACAGTATCGAATTCAAGCGGCAGGTGGCGCAGGAGTTTCTCGCCGGGGAGAGCCTTCACGGGCTCTCCCGGCGCCACGACGTCTCGCGTAACTTGATCCGTGTCTGGGTGGCGAAGCTGGAAGCCGGCACCTACGACGAAGATGCCGAGGCTGCCGATCTCCTGCAGGAATACGAGGCGAAAATCGCTGCCCTCGAGCGCCTGGTCGGCCGGCAGGCGCTGGAGATCGAGTTTCTAAAAGGGGCTCTGAAAAGCGCACCCCGGCCGAGAAGCGCGACTACATCCGTGATTGCCGGCCCGATGGTCTCTCCATCGCCCAAGGATGCCGACTGATGGGCCTGCCACGCTCGACCTATTACGACGCGCCGGTGGCCACGGCCGACGAGGCCGAGATCGTCGCCCGCATCGAGGCGATCTGTGAGGAGTTCGAAGCCTACGGCTATCGCCGTGTCGGTGCCGCGCTGCGCCACCAAGGCATCATCGTCAACAGCAAGAAGGTCCGCCGTCTGATGCGCGAACACGACCTGCAGCCCAGGCGCCGCAAGCGCTTCGTCGCCACCACTGACAGCGATCATGACGGGCCGATCTTCCCCAACCTTGCCAAGGACGTCACGGCTGACGGGCCGAACCAGCTCTGGGTCGCCGACATCACCTACGTCGCGATCGCTGTCGGCTTCGTCTATGTCGCGGTCATCCTCGATGCCTGGTCGCGCCGGGTCGTGGGCTATGCGATCAGCCGATCGATCGATGCGCGTCTCACCATAGCGGCGCTCAAAGCGGCCATTCGATCGCGGCGGCCCCCGGCGGGCTGCATCCACCATTCGGATCGCGGCTCGCAGGGCGGATTCAACCGGTCGTCGCAACACGTTCAGTTTGACTGGCCTGCAAGCACTGGTCCAGAGCTTCGGCGGGAGTTCTCCATCCGAGGGTCTTGCGGGGCCGTGTATTGAGCGCGTCAGCAACAACTGCGAGTACGTCCGGACTGTGTACGCTCAGATCGGTTCCTTTCGGGAAGTACTGTCGAAGCAGTCCATTGGTGTTCTCGTTCGTTCCGCGTTGCCAAGGGCTGTGCGGTTCGCAGAAGTAGACGGGAAGGCCGGTTGCGATCCGCAGATCCGCATGCCTGGCCATCTCTGCTCCCTGGTCCCAGGTCAGCGAGCGGCGAAGCTGCGCTGGCAATGTCGTGATCGTCCGGGCGATGGCATCGCGAACCGCTTCAGCCCCATGACCGGCAAGCGCAGGCCCGTTCTTCACGCGCGGGACGGTGCCGTGGCCTTCCATTCGGGGAAGATGCAGCAGCATTGTGAACCGCGTGGTGCGTTCCACCAGAGTGCCGATCGCCGATCTGCCCAAGCCGATGATCAGGTCACCTTCCCAGTGTCCGGGTACGGCCCGATCAGCTGCTTCCGCCGATCGTTCACTGATCATGATCTCAGGCGTGACGAAGGATTTGCCCCGCCGGCGGCTACGTGCCCGAGGCACGCGCAGTGCCCTTCCCGTGCGAAGGCAGGCGGTCAGCTCACGACGGAGTGCGCCGCGGCCCTGTACGTAGAGCGCCTGATAGATCGCCTCATGACTGATCCGCATCGCTTGATCCTCGGGCCCGTCCCCAGGATAGTCGATCCGAAGACGGTGCGCGATCTGCTCAGGACTCCAGGCCCTGGCCCATCGCCTGTGCTGCCGCGGCCCATGCCGACGACCGTTCCAGACGACGCGTGGCCCCTCGATCACCGTTCCATCCGGTGCCGAGATCCGACCCGCAAGCCGATCCTGCACATAGCGCCGCAGCGCCTCATTCGTTGCCAGCTTGGCTGGCTTCGGCCTTTTGGCGGATCGATCAGCATGCCACTGCGCCGTCGTTGCTCGGTAGTCCAGGCCACCGCTTCGGGTCGCCGCGTTGCGCCGCACCTCGCGGGAGATCGTCGACGGTGCTCGCTCCAGCCGGCAAGCAATATGACGTATGCCTCTTCCCTGGGCGCGCAGAAGAGCAATCTCCTCACGTTCCTCGAAAGACAGGTAACGTCCTGACAGCGGCTTGGCCGATTGCGATAAATGTGATGGTGGCATGCCGCCCGACCTCCGGAACCACCTCGAGCCTACCGGAGGGGATACACCGGCATCTCGGGCCGCGTCCTCGCTCGAACGCCCCGTCGCAATCGCTGCCCAGAACCGAACAAGCTCCTCACGCCGTGCCGAGTCCGGTCGACCTGGCGAATGCAACTTGCTCCGTCCAGACCGATCCGACCGCCGTCTGCGTACCGTCATAGCAACCTCCTATGCCAGAGTGTTGCGACGACCGATTGAACTCGCCCAGTACTGCTCAGACGCATACCAGGCGCGCCTCGGTGAACTCGGTTTCCTCGCCTCAATGAGCGGTAAGGGAAATTGCTATGATAACGCCGTCGTCGAGACCTTCTTCAAAACCATCAAGTCAGAACTGATCTGGAGGACTGTGTTCATGTCAAGAAGCCAAGCTGAAACTGCCATAGCCGGATACATCGATGGGTTCTATAATCCAGTCCGTCGGCACTCGACGCTGGACTTCACAAGCCCCGTCAAATTCGAGGCAGAAGCAATGCAAACGGTGTAGGGCGCCTCCACTTTTCCTGGATGGGTCCAGTCTATGTGGCCTTCTCGGCAGTGGAGGAGGCTTCGATACCCGACACAACGGTTGGAACAGCATGACGCGGCGAAGAAGGCGGGGGTTCCGGAGTCCCGGAAAGACAAGTAGCCATTAGGTCGGTTACCGAAGATGCCGTTGGCGGAGATGGCGCGCGAACGGCTGAGTCCTTTGGCTACCTGCCGCCGTCGCCGGCCGTGCGCGGCCGATTTCCGCTGTCCGGCCGGTGGGCGGCGAGACAGCGAGGGCGCCGAAGCATGCCGATCAGGTGATCGTGAAACTGCTCGACCCCAGCCCTGACGCCGACGGTGGTCGTCAGCCGTCCACCGCCGATCAGCAGCATGCCGGTACCGAGCAAGACGGAGACCGTACCGGGGTCATTCGTTCCTTGCCTATCCGGTTAACGCCCATGACCGCTACATGTAGGGTGCCGCCACTCTCCCGAGTAAAGCTCGGCATAGGTTGGAGCAGAGGTGTCGCCCGCGATGCCGAGCAATGAGCGGAAGGCGTTGAACGGGTAGAACCGCCTGTTGAAGCGGAAGGTGAACTCGTTGAGGTAGGCTTGTAGGTGCTGGTGGCTAACGCCGTGGTGGATACCGATCAGCCACGTCTTCAGGTTGGCGAAAACCAGATGGATGATCGGCAGGTATTGCTCGGCAACCTCTGGATCACCACACTCGGCAACAGCGAAGTGCTCATAGCCGCGCTTACCGAGGCCAGCATAGCCGCTCCAATCGTCAGTAACGATCAGCGATCCCGGCGCGACGGTGCTCTCGACGAACCCACAGAGCGACTCGGCGCTACGGTCGAGCACGACGGCGAGCCGAACGCGTCCGGCATAGCGTCCGTCTTTCCGGTTGTCGAGCTTGGTGCCCGGCTTTCGATGACGCACCTCGATGGCACAGGAGACGGGAACCTTGTGGTGAACACCACGGCCTTCCCCACGCGTTCGCCCGCCAACCCAGGTTTCGTCCACCTCAACATGGTTCTTGGGCTGTCCACCGATCCTGTCTTGGTTGGGCCGCACCATGCCCGAGCGGAGCTTGTGGAGAATTTGAAAGGCCGTCTCGTAGCGCGAAAGACCAAGTTGCCGCTGAAACTGCACGGCGGACATGCCGGGCGTCTGACTGGCGACCAGATAAGCGGCCCAGAACCAGACGTTCAGCGGAGTGTGGCTACGCTCCATCACTGTTCCCACCGTCAGCCCGGTGTTCTGGCGGCACTTGCGGCAGCGCAGGACGCCAGGGCGGTTTTCAAAGTGGAACGGCTCTCCCGCCGTGCCGCAGTGCGGGCAGGCAAAGCCGTCTCCCCAGCGGGCTTTCTCCAGGTAGGCGGCGCAGGCCGCATCATCGGGGAAAAGTCGCTGGAACTCGGGTAGCGAATGCGGGAATGGGAGATCGGCGCGGTCGAGAACATCCATGGCGCGCTCCCCTATATCCGGTTTGCGCCCATTCTAGCCCTAGTGGGTGTGGGTGTAAACCGGATAGGCAAGATTCGTTCTACGGGATGATCAGCACCATCTTGGCGAAGATGAGATCGGGATCATCGCCGATGAGATGATGGTTCGCCTTCACTATTCTCGTCCACAGGTGGCCATTTCGATAGAAGAATACGGCGATCTTCGAGAGCGAGTCCCCTTCCTGGACGGTGTAGATGCCCCGCGCATTAGTGAGTCTCGCCACCCCGCTCTGGGCCACTTCGATCGCGAGACGGGCGCTTTCAAGCTGCTGGCGCTGAGATTCGTTGAGACGACTGACATTGGCGCTTTGCCTCAGCAGCAGATCGTACTCCTGGGTTAGATCCGCCGCCTTGGACCGGGCATGCTCAAGGTCTCCGCTCGTCAGCGCGAACTCGCGTTCGAGATCGGTCGCGGTGTCTTCCAGCTTGCTAAGCTCTTCACGAAGCCGATCACTTTCCACGGTCCTTGTCGACAGCTCTAGCCTGAGACGATCGCCATCCGACGTCGCCTGCGCGAGTGCGTGCTTGAGCTCGTCGTTGCGACGGGTCAACTCCTGATTCTGGGCTATCGCCTGATTGGTCTGGCTTAGCAATACGGCCAGCTCGTCCTCTTTCGCGCTGAGGGCATGGCGTTGTGTCTGCAGCTGGCGGCTGAGCTCGTCGCGTTCGCCGAGCACCCTCGATCGCTGCGTCTTTAGCTCGGCCACCTCGGATTCGGATCGTCGAGTCTCGGCAGTGAGCTGCTGGACGGAGCTTCGCGCACTGCCCAGGTGGTCCTCGAGCTGCGAGTTGAGAGCTTCGAGCTCCATCACTCGAGCGGTGGCCACCCCAAGCGTGGTTTCTAGCTCCTGCATCGACATTTCGGCAAACTCGAGCGAACGCGATTGTTCCGCCACCGAGGCGTTTCGAGCCGCGAGCAAGGACTGTGTTTCCGCTAGCTCGGAGCGCTGCTGTTCCAATGTCGAAAGCAGGTTCTCGACGTCCGCCACTTGTCGTCGAGCGTCGGCCCGAGCTTCCGCGAGCTCGGTCTGCAAAGCGGCTGTCGCGGCTTCGAGTGTCTGAATCTGACCGCGGGAGACTTCGAGCTCGCTCGCCAGCGACTCGACCGATGCCTTGGCGACGTCGCGCGTGCCGGTGAGCCTCGTCACCTTGGCCTCACGTTCGCGCAGCTGTGCCTCGAGCTCGGCGAAGGCAAGTCTGAGACCGTCGAGGTCACTCGACATTTGTGCATTCGTTATGTTTTCTTGCTCGAGCTGACGCCGGAGGACCGAGTTCTTAGCCTCTAACTCGTCGCCTCGCGCCCTCGATGCGCTCAGTTCGCGGTTGAGCGCCTCGGATGCCGACTCGGCCTTGTCGAGCGCCTGTCGGGCCTGCAGCTGCGCAGCCCCGAGGGATAACAGCATCACAGCCTTCTCTTCGAGCCGCGCCGCGGTGCTTTCGAGATCAGACTCAACGGTCCGCAAATCGGTTTGCAGCCGCTCACGATCTGATTCGAGCTCGGTAATCCGGCCGCTTCGAGACTCGGCCACCTCATCGAGCTGTCGCCGGTCTTCTCCAGCACGGGCAAGCGTTTGCCGGGTCTCGGCAAGGGAAGCTTCGAGCTGTTCAATCTGTTTGCTTTTTTCCGACAGCTGCTGGCCTAGGCTATTGCTTGCGGTGGTGATGGTGGCGATCTGAGCGGCCAGACGATCGCGTTCTGCTGCTGCTTGCTCTGCACTTTGACGCGCCCGATCCAGTTTTTCAGACGCCTCCTGCAGCTTGGCGTCGAACTGCTCTTTCGCCCTCTCGAGCGCTGCTTCCTGTACCGCCACGCCCTGGCTTAGCCGGTAAGCGTGCACAGACATGCCGATGAGCAAGGCCAGGGTCACAAGTGCTCCAGCTACGGTCCACGATCCGGATTTTTTCATTGTCGAGGTCCTCGTATGTCACGCTGCGGCTATTGGACCACACGAGATCAATTCACGTAAATTGCAAAGTTTGCCGGCTCTGTCGAGAACATTCTGAGTTGACCGGTTTATGTACCATATGAGTTGACCGCTTCTGTTGCGGTTTCTGGCCCTGTGGGGAAGTGGTCGGTCGCGGAGCGGCTGTCCACTTGTCCACAGGGCGCCGGTCGGTCGCGTCGAAGCGGGTCACGCGGCCTCGCGGGTTTGGCTGTCGATCGGTTGGCCATCGGCGTGGTATCGCGCCAGACATCGCGGTCCATGGAAGACGGCCATTGTGCCGTCGGGGTATTCGTGGACGCGGACCCTGGCCTTGACGTAATGGCGGCGGTGGCGGCCGGCGGGGATCTGAAGTGCCAGGCGCTTGTAGCGCACCGTGTTGTCGTTTGAGACGGTGCGTTCCTCGTGGATGCAGAGGATGTCGTCGAGCGCGCCGGTGAAGGGGACGAAGGCAGTGCCCTGGTCCTCGGCCGGGGTCGCGAAGCGGGCGTTGTGTTGTGGCAGGAAGACCTCCTTGAGGAAGCGGTTGGCCTCGACCATGTCGGTGATGCCGGCGAGCCTGAGTTCCTGGGGCAGGCGCTTCTGCAAGGTGCCGAACATGCGCTCCGAGCGCCCCCTTGCCTCGGGCGAGTAGGCCGGGATCAACTCGATGCCGAGCTGCGCCAGGGCGCGGCCGACCTGGGTCGGGGTGTCCTTGTCCACCTTGCCGCCGGCCTCGGGCGTGTTCCAGTAGTGGCTGGCGCGGTCGGCGTAGAGCGAGCAGAACAGGCCCTTGGCCCGGATCGCCTCGGACACCCCCCTGGAAGCTCGACATGGTGCCCTCTTCGGCGACGAAGAAGGCCGAGTAGATATCGCTGGTCGCATCGTCCATGGTGACGATCAGGTCCCACCATCGACCGGGGACCCACTCGTGGCTCGAGCCGTCCTGGTGCAACATCATGCCGGGCAGGGCACGGCGCGGCCGCTTGCGCCGGTGCGCCCCACGCCTGGGCCCATGGGCTTGCAAGCTCAGCCGCAGCCAGTTGTAGCTGCGCTTGAAGCCGTGATCGGCCACCAGCTTCTCGTGGAAGTGCTTGGCCGTGAAGTCCCAGTAGCGGGTGTCGAACAACTCCAGCACCCGCGCCACCTCGTCCACCGGCGCGCGCCGCGCCGAGAGGCGGCCCAGGCGGCGGTCGTAGAGACCGTCGGCTCCCTCCGCCTCGTAGCGGTCGCGCCAGCGCCGGAAGGTGCGCTCCGAGACACCCAGAACCTCCGCCGCCTCCGCCTGGCTCAAGCCACCCCGATGGGTGCGCCCGTAAACCTCCTCGAACTTCATCAATCTCAGTCCCTGTACCTGCTCCGTCCGACGCATCGCCTCCCTCCATGGCTTGGAGGCGTTCTAAAACCGGACAGATCATCTGGTACATAAACCGGACATATCGCGTGTTACCGACACAAAGTTTGCCGGCTCTTGCCGAATCTCACGAAAGTAGCCACCCAATATCAGGCAAAGTAGCCACCGATTCTCACCAAAGTAGCCACCCCTTCGGGGCGGGGGATTTTGGTTCGACTCAGTGTGCCGTCCTACGTCTCGGATTTTCGCGAAGTGTCCGAGGGGGATGCGATGGCACGGGGAAGGTTGGCGATGAGAAAGGTGAAGAAGATTCTTGCGTTTCATTTCGACGAGGGCCGCAGCGCCCGCGCCATCGCGACCCACTGCGGTCTTGCACGGCGCTCGGTGGCGCAGACCCTGGAGCGGTTCGCCGCCTCCGGGCTGAGCTGGCTGGAGGCCCGCGACCTGGACGAGGAGGTCCTGGAGGCGGCGCTCTATCGGATATCCCGGGCTTCGGATTGGCCGGAGGTGGACTGGGCGAAGGTCGAGAAAGACCTGTCCGGCCGTGGCATGACGCTGATGCTGCTGTGGGAGGAATGGCGCGAGACGCATCCCGACAGGATGAGCTATCCGACCTGGTGCCGCCGGTTCCGGGAATGGCGGCCGCGCCGGGACGTGACGATGCGCCAGAACCGCCGTCCCGGCGAGCGTCTGTTCGTCGATTACGCCGGCATGACGGCTCCACTCCTGGTCGAGGGGGTCGAGCTGGACCCTGCTGACGAAAGTGGAGACGTCCTGCGATAGGATTTTGATCGCAGGAGGTGCAAATGTCGAAGCAGAATGGGAACAAGGGCCGGCGGTTTGATCGGGCCTTCAAGGAAGAAGCCGTCCGTCTTTTACAGACGAGCGGGCGCAGGCAGCGGCAGATAGCAGGAGATCTAGGGATCAGTGTCAGCGCGCTCGGACGCTGGGTCACAGAATTGCGTGCGGAGGATTTGCTTTCCGGTCCGCATGAGGATGCAGCGAAGGAGATTACCCGCCTACGCCGAGAGCGTGATCTGGCCCGTCAGGAACGTGATCTGCTAAAAAAAGCGCTGGCCTTCTTCGCCAGGGAAAGTCGATGAGGTTCCGGTTCATCGACGCGGAGAGGGCCGGGTTGGCGATGCCGATATTCCGCCTGTGCAGACTGCTGCAGGTCAGCGTCTCAGGCTTCTACGCTTGGCGCAATCGCGGCCCAAGCCAGCGACAGCTCGATGACATGGTTCTACTCGCCCATGTCCGGGCAGCCTTTCGGCGCAGCCGCGAGAGCTACGGTGCAGAGCGGGTCCATCACGAGCTTGCCGAGAATGGGATCGAGGTTGGACGCCATAGGGTGGCTCGGCTGATGCGGGGAAATGGGTTGTCTCCAAAACGGAAACAGAAGTTCAAAAAGACGACGGACAGCCAGCACAACAAGGCCGTCGCATCGAACCTTCTCGACCAGAACTTCTCCGCCGAGGCACCCAACGAGAAATGGGCTGCCGACATCAGCTATATCTGGACGGCACAGGGCTGGCGGTACCTGGCCGTCATGCTCGACCTCTACTCCCGGCGCGTCATCGGCTGGGCCGTGGGCGCTCGCATGACCAGCGACCTGCCGCTCAGGGCGCTTAACCGTGCTATCGGGCTGCGCCAACCTGGCGCCGGTGTGATCCACCATAGCGATAGTGAGTATCTGCGGGCCGGTTCCCTCGGAGTGACCTGACCCGCACAGCGATAGACGCATCTAGACTGATAGGGCCGGCCGCCCTTGGGTGGCTTGACCCACACTCAGATCGACCGAGATGTCATTCCCCGGACATGTCGGCCACCCGGGGGCAACCGGTTGAGGTTCCGACCTCGACCGACATCGTGACCTGATGAGAGCCCGGCCTTGGGCGCCCCGTCACTGTCGTGTCCGACATCGGCTGAGTTCGGAGCCAACCCCTCCACCCATCATAGACCAGGGGGCGGACATGGCGACTACAACAGCCGACAACATCCAGATCATCGGTGGCGTCGACACCCACCAGGACCTGCACACCGCCGCCGTCGTGAGCCACGACGGAACGGTGCTTGTCAGAACGGCAGAGCAATAATCCCCCACTGAAGCGGCCGGTCGATCCGGCTGCGGCGGACCAAAATGGGACCGCGTATAGCCTTCTGTCAGGGTTGCTCTGACTGGAAGGCGGGGGGGATGTATCGGGTGGAGTTGTACGCACGGGTTCGGCGGGCGTGTCATGTCGAGGGGATGAGCACCCGCGAGGCCTCGCGGGTGTTTGGTGTAGACCGCAAGACGGTCCGTAAGATGCTGTCGTTCTCGGTGCCGCCAGGGTATCGCCGAAGCGCGCCGCCGAGGCGGCCAAAGCTGGGTCCGTTCACGGGAATCATCGATCGGATCTTGGAAGACGATCGGACCAGCCACCGCAAGCAACGGCACACTGCGAAGCGCATCTTCGACCGCCTCCGGGACGAGTACGGTTTCACGGGCGGCTACACCATCGTGAAGGACTACGTTCGTGAGCAGGGGCTTCGGTCGCGTGAGGTGTTCGTGCCACTCTCCCATTCCCCCGGTCACGCCCAGGCGGACTTCGGCGAAGCGATGGCGGTGATCGGCGGCGCGTTACGGAAGATCCACTTCCTTGCCTTCGACCTTCCCCACAGTGATGGTTGCTTTGTTGCGGCCTATCCGGCGGAGACGACCGAAGCATTCTGCGATGGCCACAACGCGGCGTTTGCCTTCTTCGGCGGCGTCCCCCGATCCATCCTGTACGACAACACCAAGCTGGCGGTTGCCCGGATCCTGGGCGATGGGAAGCGGCAGCGAACGCGCGTCTTCACGGAGCTTCAGTCCCACTATCTGTTCGAGGACAGGTTCGGCCGGCCGGGCAAGGGCAACGACAAGGGCAAGGTCGAGGGACTGGTCGGCTTCATCCGGCGGAACTTCCTGGTCCCCGTCCCGCGTGCCGAGAGCTTCGCGGCCCTCAACGATGCTCTCGCCGAACAGTGCCGCCGGCGCCAGGCGGCGCGGCTGCGGGGCCACAAGGAGACCATCGGCGAGCGTCTCGAGCGGGATCGTCAAGTTCTCTTGCCATTGCCGCCTGCTCCCTATGATGCCTGCGATAAGCGCCCTGGACGGGCGAGTTCGCTGTCGCTGGTGCGTTACCGCAGCAACGACTATTCCGTGCCCGTGGCCTACGGCCACCGTGAGGTGCTCATCCGGGGCTACGTCGATGAGGTGGTGATCAGCTGCGGGGCCGAGGTGATCGCCCGGCACCGCCGGTCCTACGACAGCGAGGACCTGATCTTCGACCCGCTGCATTACCTGCCCTTGATCGAGCAGAAGATCGGCGCCCTCGACCAGGCCGCGCCATTGGCGGGCTGGGACCTGCCCGAGGCCTTCATCACTCTGCGGCGGCTCCTCGAAGCTCGTATGGGCAAGGCAGGCAAGCGCGAGTACGTCCAGGTGCTCCGTCTACTGGAGACCTTCCGGCTCGAGGAGGTCGAGGGTGCGGTCGGCGACGCCCTGCGGCTCGGCGCAATCGGCTTTGATGCGGTGAAGCACCTGGTACTGTGCCGCATCGAGCGGCGGCCGCCCAGGCTCAACCTCGACGTCTATCCGTATCTGCCGCGCGCCCGGGTCGCGATGACGTCCGCCAAGTCGTACATGAGCCTGCTGTCGGGGCTCGGCGCATGACCGACACACCGCAAGTGCTGCTCGCCCACCACCTCAAGACGCTGAAGCTGCCGACCTTCCTGCGCGAGTACGACAAGATCGCCCGGCAGTGCGCCTCGGAAGGCGTCGATCACGTCCGCTACCTGTTGAGACTCGCCGAGCTCGAGCTGATCGACCGCGAGCGCCGCATGGTCGAGCGGCGCATCAAGGCGGCGCGCTTCCCCGTGGTCAAGAGCCTCGACAGCTTCGACTTCAAGGTCATCCCCTCGCTCAACAAGGCGCTGGTCCTGGAGCTGGCCCGCTGCGAGTACATCGAGCGCCGCGAGAACCTCATCGCGCTCGGCAACAGTGGGACCGGCAAGACCCACATCGCCCTCGGTCTCGGCCTGGCGGCCTGCCAGAAGGGCCTCTCGGTCGGCTTCATCACCGCCGCCGCGCTGGTCCACGAACTCATCGAGGCCCGCGATGACAAGCAGCTGCTGAGGTTCCAGAAGAAGCTCGCCACCTACAAGCTTCTGATCGTCGACGAACTCGGCTTCGTGCCGCTGTCGAAGACCGGCGCCGAGCTGTTGTTCGAGGTGTTCAGCCAACGCTACGAGCGGGGCTCGACCCTGGTCACCACCAATCTGCCCTTCGACGAATGGACCGAGGTGTTCGGCTCCGAGCGCCTCACCGGCGCGCTCCTCGATCGCCTCACCCACCACGTCAACATCCTCGAGATGAACGGTGACAGCTACAGGCTCAACCAGAGCCGCAGGCGTCAAACCCCGACTGCTAACTGAACCGACCACCCAGCCCACGCTTGACCCCGTGGGCCCACAGGTCCCTCCCGCGCGCGCCGCCGCGTCAGCCTGTTGAGGGCACGCCGCGTCGCGCGCGGGGCCCTCCCGTGGACTACGGGGACAAGCCCGCAGCCGCCAAGCGGTCCCTTCTTATACCAGTGAGCGCCTGAATTGACTCTCGGGATATTCATTGATGGCGGATGATGGCGGATTGTGATTCTATGGTCTCCCACCAGATGTGGGGGATGTCATGGGATCAGCACTCAAGATACGGGATGATTTGACGCCTTTGGAGCTTCGGCGCTGGGCTCGCGTGGAATCGTACGGTCGAGCGGCGGCGCGGGCCTATGGGATCGCGAATGCTTTGGAGGAGATGCCCCGGGCTGATGCCGCGCGGCTTGCGGGGATGGATCGCCAAACGCTTCGCGACGCGGTTGTTCGTTACAATGCAAAGGGATTGGAGGGGCTTCACGACCGTCCAAAGGGCTACTCGCCGCGGCGGCTGACGGCAGACGAGGAAGCGGCGCTGGCGGCGGTCATCATCGCCGGGCCGGAGCCTGAGCGCGACGGGGTTTGCGCCTGGACCCGGGCCGATCTGTGCCGCTGGCTGGAGGAGCGCTTCGCCAAGACCTACCACCCCTCGAGCATGACCCGGGTTCTACGGCGGATGGGATTTTCCCGCCAGAAGGCGCGCCCGAGCCACCCGCGAAGGGACGCCGAAGCGCAGGAGCGCTTCAAAAAAGGGGGCTTCGCGACATCCTGAAGGCGACCGCCGCGGCGCATCCCGACAAGCGCCTACAGCTGTGGTTTCAGGATGAAGCGCGCGTCGGCAACAAGGGCCGGGTGTGTCACCGGTGGTGGCGCAGGGGCGAGCGTGCCCCCGGGACGCGTCAAATCGGCTACCAGTGGGCCTACATCTTCTCCGCCGTGCGCCCGGACACCGGCGACGACGTCACCCTGGTGATGCCGAGCGTCAACGCCAAGGTCATGGACCTGTTTCTCGCACACTTCGCCGATACCCTGGACCAGGATGCGCACGCCGTCATGATGTGCGACGGCGCCGGTTGGCACGACGAGCGCGCCCTCACCGTCCCCGACAACGTCACCTTGGCGCTGTTGCCGCCTTACAGTCCCGAACTCAACCCCGTCGAGCGGGTTTGGCTCTACCTACGCGAACGCTTCCTATCGCTCCGCGTCCTCGACGACACCGAGGCCATCATCGACGCCTGTTGCCAAGCATGGATCGACCTCATCGCAGAACCGGATCGTATGCGAACCCTCTGCGCCTATCCATGGATCATGAAGGTGATTTCATAGGCTCACTGGTATCAGACATCAATCAGGCCAGACTGCTGACAGCACGCTGTCACTAGACCCATGGTAGTTAGACCGACCTTGCTTAGGTGGAATCACCGCTGGGTTCCTGGTGAGGCGTTCGCTCTTGGTGGAGGAGTCACGAGTTTGAATCGCGGATCAATGTTCAGAGAGCGCGCAAAATCAAGAGCTTGCAGGCCTGTATCCGGATAGGCGCCGGGATGGCCCGCTCACGGGGCCTGTTCTCACCAACGAAGGAGAGGGGTGTTTATGACGAACGATAATGGAATCGCCGCGACACCAAGGAAGGGGGGGCGCATCAGACTCGGTCTGAACGGCGCCAGCGCCTCCGATTCGCTCGACCCCGGTCAGCTCACGGACACGTTCCCAGCCGAGGTGTCATTCGGTCAGACTCGCAACTGCTTGGTTGAGCTGAATACCGAACACGAAGCCGTCGGCGAACTGGCCGAGAACTGGGAATCTTCCAGTGCGGCAGACGTGTGGCATTTCAAGCTGCGTAAAGGCATCGAGTTTCACAATGGCAAGAGCCTGACATCAGATGACGTGGTTTACACCATACAACAGCACCTTGGTGAAGACTCCAAGTCGGCGGTCAGCGGTATTGTGAAGCCGGTGAAGAGCGTCAAGGCGGATGGCCCGAACGCGGTGGTGTTCGAGCTCGAAGCCGGCAACGCCGACTTCCCCTACATCCTAGGTGACTATCACCTGTCCATCGTTCCTGTTGGCACCACCGGCAAAGAATATGAAAAGAGCATCGGCACCGGCGGCTACATCTTGAAAGAGTGGGAGCCTGGCGTCCGCGCGTTCAATGTTCGCAACCCGAACTACTGGAAGGAAGGAAGAGCCCATTTTGACGAAGTCGAAACCTTTGCCATGAACGACGTTGGTGCCAGAACCGACGCGCTCAAGGCCGGCACCATTGACGTCATGGATCACGTCAACCTCGAAACGGTAGACCTTCTGGAGAAGACTCCCAGTATCAATGTAATCAAGACCACAGGGCTCCGCCATTACGCCATGTCGATGCGCACCGATCAGGCGCCGTTCGACGACAACCACGTTCGACTGGCGCTGAAACATGCGCTCGACCGGGATGCCATTCTGGAGACAGTGCAACGCGGCCACGGCGTAATCGGCAATGACACCCCCATCGGTCCCGGCCATCGATACTTCGCCAAAGAAATCCCGCAACGTAAATACGATCCCGACAAGGCCAAATGGCATCTAGGTCAGGCTGGTTTGAGCGGCATGAAAGTCGATCTGACCACCGCCGGCGTGGCATTTGGTGGCGCCGTCGATGCGGCGTTCCTGTACAAGGAGCACGCCGCCTCTGCCGGTATCGACATCAACGTCGTACAGTGCGTGCCCGACGACGGATACTGGAGCAAGGTGTGGATGAAGAATGGCTGGCGCATGTCATATTGGAGCGGGCACGTCACCGCGGACTGGATCTTGTCGACCGTTTACGCTGCCGGTTCGGCCTGGAACGAAACCTTCTGGAATCACGAGCGGTTCAACAAGCTGCTGGTGGTTGCACGGTCCGAGCAAAACGACAATCGGCGCCATGAAATGTACGTGGAGTTACAGCAAATCCTTCACGATGAAGGCGGCGCGGTCATACCGCTGTTCGCAAGTCACCTCGCTGCCACCCGCGATAATGTGGCCATTCCTGATGAGTTGATTCCTGCCTGGGGCATGGACGGCGCCAAGGCTACCGAACGTTGGTGGTTTAGCTGAGCTCAGGGGATAATCCCGAATCGTAATCCCTATCTGTAATCGAGTCCAAAAAACCAACCTCATCTGCTTTTCGTACTAATTTGTGCAACGGGCTGTCCTAGCTAAGGGCGTTTCTGTCTCAAAATAATCCATGTCTTCAATTGGTTAAGCAGTTCTCGGTGGTCACCTCCGTTGAACCGCCATTCGCACTCCTTGAGGAACAGGTGAAAGCTCTGTTTCGGGACGCCATTGAAGCGCCGTAAATGCCGCTTCGCCTGGTTCCAGAAGTTCTCGATCCCGTTGATATGGCTCCGCTCGTCGACGAACCGCTCCGAGTGATTGATCCGAACATGGTGGAAGTCCGAAACGTCCAGGGCATCATAGCTCGAAAAGCCGTCCGTATAGACGATGCTGTCAGGCCGGATCATACGCTCCATAATCGGCATCAACGTGGCAGTCCGGGCATTGGGAATCATCGCCGTGTAGACCTTCCCACCTCGCTTCAAAAGCCCGAAAACCGGGACTTTTCCGCCAGCGCCTCGACCCCGCTTGCCTTTGCGGCGGCCGCCAAAATAACTCTCATCAACCTCGATCTCTCCGGCAAAAGGCGAGGCCTTCTCCATTTCCTCGGCAATCACCTTGCGAAGCCGAGTATAAAACGAGGCCGCCGTGTTCCGGTGGACGCCAACCAGTTCGGCTGCTGCCCGAGCCGTCGTACCCGCAACGAAGTGCTCAATCAGACGACCGCGCTTCCAATCACTGAGCCGGCTTTTCCTCTCGTACATCCCGCCATCCTAGCCTAAGCATGCCGCTTAGCTAGGACAGCCCCTTGTGCAATATCTCTGGCGGCATGTGCAAACACAGCGGTGAGGACGATGCCGCCGCCAACGAAGCTTGCAAGCGGCGGTAGCTCTGCAAGCAGCAACCAAGCGAGCAGAATCGCAAATGGCGTTTCCGCGGCGCCGAGAAGGCCGGCCTCCGCCGCCGGGATCAGTCTTGTACCTTCCGTCCACAGCACGACCGCGAGGGCCCAAGAAATGCCGAATAAGGTCAAGAGTACCGCGTCCTGTTGTGATACCGCGAGGGGATCGACAACGAACCAGCCAACGAGGAACAGTTGGAATGCCGACACGCCGCCCGCCAGGACCACTGGACTGTCTCGAAACACGCGGATCAGCACCATGTAGAGCGCGTTGCCCAATGTCATGAAGAGCGCAACGGCGTCACCCACCAGTTTGCCAGAAGCGGGTCCTCCCGCAACGAGGATGACCACCCCTAAGAGCGAAAAGGCGGTAGTAACTGCCGTTCGCCGCTGAAATCGCTCGCGAAGTAGCCACCAAGCGAGGCCTGCCGCCATGAACGGAACCGTGGCATAGATCACCGCAACATTCGCAATATACGTCAATTTGAAAGCGAAGATGAACGCCAAGCTCGCCACGCTGCCGACACACGCGAGGAGCCATCCTCGCCAGCCCAAGCGGAACGATTCACGCGGGGGTTTGGCACGGCCCAACCACGCGACGTAAAGCGCGATCAACATTCCGCCCAGGAGTCCGCGCCAACAAGCTATCGTCCACGCGTCCGCTGCAATCGATTTCGTCAGAACACCCGCAAGGCTGAATGCGAGCGCGGAGGCGACCACAAGAAGAACGCCCAACAGATGTCCGTCGCGACGGCCGGCTGGTTTGCCCAAATCGGCCTCCTCCACTGGCTGCGGTCCGCCATCATAGGGGGAGGTTGCTGACAGCTATGTGTCAGCAGTGATGCTATACTCGACCACAAGGAGGCCTCGCATTGAGCCGGTCCGTCCGCATGTTCGAGATCATTCAGCTGCTCAGGAGCGCCGAGGCGCCCCTGACCGCAAGCGCCATTGCGAGCGTGCTCGAAGTGACGAAGCGGACCATCTATCGCGACATTGCCGCGCTGCAAGCCACGCGCGTGCCGATCGAGGGGGAGGCCGGTGTCGGCTACGTGATGCGCCCAGGATTCGACCTGCCTCCGCTGATGTTCACGGCCGAGGAAGTCGAGGCGATTGTCGTCGGCTTGGCGCTTCTTGGGCGAACCGGGGACGCTGGTCTTCAGTCAGCGGCGGCAAGCGCCGGCCAGAAGATCGGCGCGGTTCTCCCCGGCGATGGCGAGCCCGATCTCAAGGGTTGGCCGTTCTACGCCTCGAGCTGGAATGCCATTCCTCAGTCGCGCGTCGATCTGCGGGTTTTCCGCAGAGCCGTTCGCGAGGAGGAAAAGGTCCGGCTCACCTATTCAAACGCTGATGGCAAGCGCACGCAACGCACAGTCCTGCCGATCGCGCTTCTTTACTACATCGAGGTCGTCGTGCTAGCGGCTTGGTGCGAGCTCAGGTCCGACTTCAGGCACTTCCGCATCGACCGAATCGTCGATTGCAAGCCCATCGGCGAGCGGTTCGCTGGAGAGGGCAAGTTTCTCAGGGCGAAATGGCAAGAGCAACATCGTCTGCCCTGATCGGTCCCGGATTCTCAATGTCGGTTTGGGTTCATGAACGGCCGTAGCGCTGCGCGTGCGTCGAGATCCGCCGTCGGGCGCGAAGAAAACATGAACCGCTGAATGGCCGACATGCCGGGCGTCGGCCCGGCGGAATTTCAGACCGGGACACAACCCCGACCTCGGCATGCTTGCAATTGCACGGGGCGGTCGCTATAAGGCGGCTTCGAATTCGAGTGGTGCGGCCGACGGCATGCCCAGCTGCTCAAAACGACACCTGGCAACCGCCAAACCAAGGACAGGAAAATGCCGAAGCTCAAGACCAAGAGCAGCGCCAAGAAGCGCTTCTCGTTCACGGCCACCGGCAAACTTCGCAAGAACTACGCCGGCAAGAACCACTTTATGCGGCGGCGTTCGCAGAAGGTCATCCGCAACACGCGCGGCACCAGCCTCGTGTCCCGCGTCGATGCGCGCATCATCAAAAAATTTCTTCCCTACGGCTAAGGAGAGCGATCGATGGCTCGAGTAAGCCGGGGCGTCACCGCCCATGCCCGTCACAGGAAGGTCGTCAAGCTCGCCAAGGGCTACCGCGGCCGCAGCAACAACTGCTTCCGCCTGGCGCTCGGCCGGGTCGAGAAGGCGCTGCAATACGCCTATCGCGACCGGCGCACGCGCAAGCGCAACTTCCGTTCGCTGTGGATCCAGCGCATCAACGCAGGCGCGCGCGAGCGCGGCCTGACATACGCGCGCTTCATGCACGGCCTCAGCCGCGCCGGCGTCGGCATCGACCGCAAGGTGCTCGCCGACCTCGCGGTGCGCGAGCCGGAGTCGTTTAGCGCGCTCGTCGAAAAGGCGCGATCGGCGCTCGCCGACGCGGCCTGACGGGGCCACATCTCGACGATACGAGGAGGGGCCTCCCACATGAGAGGCCCCTTCTTCTTTGGCAGAAGGGGGTGAACGAAACGACATGGAAGACGCCGACCGACTGCGCGACAGGCTGCTCGCCGAAGTCGCCGAGGCGACCGACCTCGACGGGCTCGAGCGCGCGCGTGTCGCCGCGCTCGGCAAGAAGGGCGTTCTCACCCAGCACATGAAGGGCCTGCGCGAGCTGGCGCCCGACGCGCGCAAGGCTGCCGGCGCGGCGCTAAATGCGGTCAAGGACGCGGTCGTGGCGGCGATCGAGGCGCGCAAGACCGCGCTCACGTCGGCGGCGATCGATGCGCGGCTGGCCAGCGAGAGCCTCGACGTCACGCTGAGCGCGCCACCCGAAGCCGAAGGCCGCGTCCATCCGGTCAGCCAGGTGCTCGACGAGATCGTCGAGATCTTCGCCGACATGGGTTTCGCGCTGGCCGAGGGGCCGCATATCGAGGACGACTTCCACAACTTCACGGCGCTCAACATCCCGCCCGAGCACCCGGCGCGCCAGGAGCACGACACCTTTTATTTCAATCCAGGCGCCGACGGCGTGCGCAAGCTGTTGCGCACCCACACCTCGCCGGTCCAGATCCGCTATCTCAAGGCCAACCCGCCGCCGGTGCGGATCATCGCGCCGGGCCGCACCTATCGCTGCGATTCGGACCAGACGCACACGCCGATGTTCCACCAGGTCGAGGGGTTGGTGGTCGACCGCACGACGCATATGGGACACCTCAAGGGCTGCCTGCACGATTTTGTGCGCGCCTTCTTCGAGGTCGACGACCTGCCGGTGCGCTTCCGGCCGAGCTACTTCCCGTTCACCTCGCCATCGGCCGAGATGGACATCGGCTGCACGCGCGATGGCGGCGAACTCAAGATCGGCGCCGGCGACTCCTGGCTCGAGATCCTCGGCTGCGGCATGGTGCACCCCAACGTGCTGGCCAACTGCGGCGTCGATCCGGCCGAGTATCAGGGCTTCGCCTTCGGCGTCGGCATCGACCGCATCGCCATGCTGAAGTACGGCATCGCCGACCTGCGCAGCTTCTTCGACGCCGATCTGCGCTGGCTCAGGCACTACGGTTTCGCCGCGCTGGATACGCCGACGCTGGGCGGGGGGCTGACGCGATGAAGCTCACGCTTTCGTGGCTCAAGAACCATCTCGAGACCGAGGCGACGCTCGACGAGATCGTCGCCCGCCTCACCGCGCTCGGCCTCGAGGTCGAGGACGTGGTTGACCCGGGCGCGGCGCTTGCCGCCTTCACCGTCGGCTATGTCATTGAGGCGACGCGGCATCCCAACGCCGACAAGCTTTCGGTCTGCCGGGTCGACACCGGCGCCGGCGAGGTCCAGGTGGTGTGCGGCGCGCCCAACGCGCGGGGTGGCATGAAAGGCGTCTTCGCTGCCTCGGGACTGACCGTCCCGGGTACCGGCCTCAAGCTCAAGAAGTCGGTCATCCGCGACGTCGAGAGCAACGGCATGCTGCTGTCCGAGCGCGAGCTGGGCCTTTCGGACGAGCACGACACGATCATCGAGCTGGCCGACGACGCACCACTCGGCGCGCCCGTCGCGCCGCTGATGGGCCTCGACGATCCGATGATCGACATCGCCATCACACCCGACCGGGGCGACTGCCTGGGCGTGCGCGGCATTGCCCGCGACCTGGCGGCGGCCGGCATTGGCGGGCTGGCGCCGCTCGACGACGCGGCGATCGCCGGCGGCTTCGAGAGCCCGGTCGCCGTCCATCTCGAATTCGACGCCGAGACTGCGGATGCCTGCCCGGCCTTCGTCGGCCGCTACTTCCGCGGGCTCACCAACGGGCCGAGCCCGAAATGGCTGCGCGACCGGCTGATCGCGGTGGGTTTAAGGCCGATCTCGGCGCTGGTCGACATCACCAACTGGCTGACCCTCGACTTGGGCCGCCCGGCGCATGTCTTCGACGCCGGCAAGCTCGCGGGCGACGTCCGCGTGCGTCTGGCGCGCGACGGCGAGCGCATGGCGGCGCTCGACGACCGCGAATACCAACTCAACGATCAGGTCACGGCGATCGCCGACGACAGCGGCGTCATCGGGCTCGGCGGCGTGATCGGCGGCACGGCGACCGGCTGTACCGCCGACACCACTGAGGTGCTGCTCGAGATCGCCTGTTTCGACCAACTGCGCACGGCGAAGACCGGCCGCACGCTGGGCATCGAGAGCGACGCGCGCTATCGCTTCGAGCGCGGCACCGACCCGGCTTTCATGCGGCCCGGCGCCGAGATCGCGACGCGGCTGATCCTCGAGCTGTGCGGCGGCGAGGCGAGCGAGGTCTTCGTCGCCGGCGAGATTCCCGCGGCGCGCCGCCGGCTGCCGTTCCGCACCGAGCGCGTCGAGAGCCTGGGCGGCATCGCGCTCGACGCCACGGCCTGCTACGACATCCTCGGCCGGCTCGGCTTCGAGATCGACGGCGAGCACGTCACTGTGCCGAGCTGGCGTCACGACATCGAGGTCGAGCCCGACGTCGTCGAGGAGGTGCTGCGGGTCTACGGCTTCGACCGCATCCCCGAAGTCTCGATGCCGCGCGAGCACGGCGTCGCCGCGCCGGTGCTGACGACCGCCCAGCGCCGCGTCGGCTGGACCAAGCGGGCGCTGGCGGCGCGCGGCCTGGCCGAGGCGGTCACCTGGTCGTTCCTGCCGGCGGCGCAGGCCGAGGCGTTCGGCGGCGGCGGCGGCGATCTCAAGCTGGCCAATCCGATCTCAGCCGAATTGACCGACATGCGGCCCAGCCTGATCGCCAACCTGATCGCCGCGGCGGGGCGCAACATCGACCGCGGCTTCAACCGCGTCGCGCTGTTCGAGGTCGGCCAGACCTATGCCGACGACACGCCCGACGGCCAACACATCGCGGCCGGCGTGGTGCGCGCCGGCGCGTCCGCCCCGCGCCACTGGCGCGATGCGCCGCGCCCGGTCGACGCCTTCGACGCCAAGGCCGACGCGCTCGCCGTGATCGCCGCCTGTGGCGGCCCGGCGGCCAAGGTCCAGGTCGGCGCGCCGGGGCCTGAGTGGTACCACCCGGGCCGTTCGGGCACGCTCAGGCTCGGCCCCACCGTGCTGGCCCATTTCGGCGAGCTGCACCCGCGCGTCGCGGCCGACTTCGACGTCGGCGGCCCGCTGGTCGCCTGCGAGGTCATGCTCGACGCCATCCCGGCGCCCAAGGCCAAGACGACGCGCGCCAAGCCGCCGGTCACGCTGTCGCCGTTTCAGTCGCTGCGCCGCGACTTCGCCTTCGTCGTCGATGCGGGCGTGCGCGCCGACGACCTGGCGCGCGCCGCGCGGGGCGCCGACAAGGCGCTGATCGCAGCCGTTCGGCTGTTCGACTCCTATGAAGGATCCGAGCTGGGCGACGGCAAGCGCTCGCTCGCCATCGAGGTCACCCTGCAGCCGACCGAGCGCACGCTGACCGACGCCGACATCGAGGCTGTCTCGAAGAAGATCACCGCCGCGGTCGAAAAAGCGACGGGGGGCGTGCTGAGGGGGTAGCGACTTACATTGCCTCTAGGAACGGCAACGCATAGTGCTTATACGTTTGCAACTGGCACGTGATTACGAAATTCGACCCAGTATTGAACGTACTAGGACTGAATCGGCTCAACAGCTATACTTAACCGGATCATGCTCGAACGGAACACAAATGTAGGCGCGCCGGCTCGCGGACTACCTGGGTACAGCCCGGGTGAGGTGGCGCATTACATTGTTGTCCCCGTCTCTACCGTGAGGTATTGGTGTTTGGGTCGCGAGCAATATGCCTCTCTGATTAAACCGGCACAACCAAGCCCGCTCCTGTTGTCGTTTATCAATCTGGTTGAGTTACACGTTCTCGGCGCCATACGCCGCAAGCACCGGATATCCATGCCCAACGTTCGAACGGCGCTTAAATTCGTCGAGAAGAAGATGGATGTATCGCAGCCGCTTGCAAACCATCGTTTCCAGACCGACGGCGTGAGCCTGTTCGTTGAGCACCTTGGCCAGCTCATTAATGCCCGCCAACAGGGGCAGATGGGCATGCGTGCGATTCTTGAAGATGCGCTCATCCGGATCGAATGGGATGATCGAGATTTGCCGATTCGTCTTTTCCCATATACGCGCAAGGCCACCTCAAAGACGTCGAAGCTTATCGTTATCGATCCCGAAGTGTGCGGCGGACGGGCAGTGATCGACCAAACACGAATCGCTGTCGAAGTTGTTGCAGAGCGCTTCAAGGCTGGTGACTCGATTCAGGACCTCGTATCGGACTATGGCTGTGGGCCAGAAGCGATCCAAGAAGCGATCCGGTGCGAACTTCCAATCGCCGCCTGAATCGCTGGTAATATTCCTTGATGAATGTGTCGGCGGGCACCGCATCGCCAAATTGCTGCGTGCACACGGCCATGAAGTTCGAATTCCCAGCGAACCAGGAAGTGTTCCAAAAGGTCTCCCCGATTCCGAATGGACGCAACAGATCGCGGACCGCGGCTGGGTAGCCGTCACGCGAGACAAGAGAATCCAAAACCGCACCGCAGAGAAACAAGCGGTGGCACAAGCGAAACTTGCGCTTTTCGTCCTTCGTACTTCCGGCAGCCTCAATGGCGCCGAAATCGTGGAAATTATTGATCAGGCAGTGCCGCGAATGGTGAAATATTTGAGTGATAACGAACCGCCATTCATCGCAGGAATCTATCGTGAAGGTCGCGTAAAACTACGAGAGCAACTTTGAAATTAGCGATGGATCGGGTGAGTGCGATGAGGAAGCGATTTAGGGCAAGCCTGTGGCGAGAGGATGACTGGGTCGTCGCCCAGTGCCTCGACGTCGATGTCGCCAGCCAGGGACACGGCGCAGACGAGGCGCTGGAGAACCTGAAGGAAGCCTTGGAGCTTCACCTCGAGGCGCCTAGCGCCGCCGACGCACCGAGCATTCGGCCCACAAGGCGCTAAGGGGTAGGTTCCGAAAGGAAGCGAGACGACGATGCCTCTTTTGCTCGGCATAGATACCGGCGGCACCTACACCGACGCGGTGCTGTTCGATGACGAAACCGGCGTCGTGGCGACCGCCAAGTCGCTGACCACCCGCCACGACCTCTCGGTCGGCATCGGCCAATCGATCGACGCCGTTGTGGCGCAGTCGGGCATCGCGCCTTCCGAGATCGCGCTGGTTTCGCTGTCGACGACGCTGGCGACCAACGCCCTGGTCGAGGGCCAGGGCGGCCGTGTCTGCCTGGTGCTCGTCGGCTTCGCCGCGTCGGCGCTTTCGAAATACGGCCTGGCGGCGACCATGAAGGACAGCCCGGTCATTCTGCTCGACGGCGGCCATGACGCGCATGGCCAGCCGTTGTGCCCGCTCGACGCGGGTTCCCTCAAGGCCCAGCTCGACGCACTCGAGGGGCAGGTCTCGGGCTTCGCGGTCGTCGGCCGCTTCGCGGTGCGCAACCCGGCGCATGAAATCGCGGCGCGTGAGGTGATCCGCGATGTGACCGGCCGGCCGGTCACCTGCTCACACGAGCTTTCGAGCAAACTCGATGGCCCCAAGCGTGCCCTGACCTGCGTGCTGAACGCGCGGCTCATCAATCTGATCCACCACCTGATCGGCGCCACTGAGTCCCTGTTCGACACGCGCGGCATCGATGCGGCGCTGATGGTGGTGCAAGGCGATGGCGCGCTGATCTCGGCCGAGGTCGCCAAGGTCAAGCCGATCGAGACCATCCTCTCGGGCCCGGCGGCCAGCTTGGTCGGCGCCGCCTATCTGACCGGCGCGAAGGACGCCGTTGTGTCCGACATCGGCGGCACGACGACCGATATCGCGATCCTCACCGACGGCCAGCCGCGCCTCGATACCGATGGCGCGACGGTCGGCGGCTGGCGGACCATGGTCGAGGCGGTCGACATGCACACCATCGGGCTCGGCGGCGACAGCGACGTACAGACGCTGCAGGTCGGCTTGCAGACGACCCTGAAGCTCGGGCCGCGGCGGCTGGTTCCGCTGAGCCTCTTCGCTGCCCAACATGCGGACCTCGTCCACGGCACGCTCGATCGGCAGCTCAAGAAGCCGCGCGTCGACGAAACGGACGGGCGGTTCGCCATGGCGGTGGGCCGCGAGAGCGCCCATCTGGCTGCGTTGCAGCCGGGCGAGACGGAACTTCTCGAGCTGCTGCTGGCCGACCCGCTTCCGCTCGGCTCGGTCATGACCAGTCCGCGCCGTCGGCGGGCGCTCGATCACCTGGTCGCCTGCGGGTTGGCGATGGTGTCGGGCCTGACGCCGAGCGACGCGGCCCATGTGCTCGGCAAGCATGACGCGTGGGACGCCGACGCCGCGCGCAAGGCGGCGACCCTGTTCGCGCGCAAGAAGGACAGCCTGGGCACGGCCATCGCGCCCAACGCCGAGGCGCTGAGCGCCTGGATCATCGACACGCTGATTCGGACCTCGGCCGAAACCCTGCTCGAAACCAGTCTGGCGAACGACCGCTTCGCGGCGACGCATATGGCAGGCGTCCTGCTGGCCGCCTCGGTGCGCGACGATCCCGGCCGACTGATCGATTTCCAACTGCGCCTGAGCGTGCCGCTGATCGGCCTCGGGGCCGCCGCGCCGAGTTATTACCCCGAGGTCGCCGACCGGCTGCGGACCACGGCGCTGATACCCGAACACGCCGATGTCGCGAATGCGATCGGCGCGGTGGTCGGCCATGTCCGGGTGACGGCGGAAGCCCTGATCGCGCAGATCGAGGAAGGCGTTTTCCGCCTCTACATGGCCGACGCGCCGAACGACTTCACCTCGCTCGACGCCGCCGTGTCGTTCAGCGAACAGGCATTGACCGCCGATGCCCGCCGCCGCGCCATCGAGGCCGGCGCTGGCGACATCGAGATCAGGCTGAGCCGCAAGGACAACGCGGCGATCGTCGAAGGCCGCGAAATTCTCGTCGATTGTCTGGTCAAGGCGACGGCCTCGGGCCGCCCGCGCGTCGCCGTGTAGCACTCGGCCGGCCTGGCGTTCGGCAACCATGGAACGGCCCTCTAAAGCGAGCTAAGGTTCGGCTGTCGATGCTAACCGGGCCGAGGGGAACCCGCCATGATGAGCATGCCGAACGACGCGCGTCTCGACGACCTGGTCGCGGCGATCAAGACCCTGCTGGCGAGCCAGGGCCGCATCTACATGCATTTTGCCGAGGCGACCATCGAGCGCTTCGGCCGCGACGGCGAGATGACCGTGCGGCTCGGCCTGCGCGCCTACGGGCAGTGGCGCGGTGGCGAGATGCGCGCGGCGCATCACGCGCTCGGCAAGGACATCAGCATGGCGACGCTGATCGGCTGCTGGGACAACGCCAGCACTTACGTGATCAAGGACGACATGGACGAGAGCGGCACCTTCGAGCCGTGCAACGTCCGCTTCGATGTGCCCTACTGCCCGGCCGCCGAGGCGTGGCAGGACGCCGAGTTCTTCCAGTGGGGCCACGTCTACTGCGACGAATTCCACCAGGCCTGCGCCTCGGCCTACCACCCGGACGGCAACGTGGTCATCCCGCAGAACATGATGAAGGGCGACGACCATTGCCATTTCCAGTGGATCATGCCGCCCGGCGCCGAGGCCCTCGAGCTGGGCGAGTCCGACGCGCTTGGCCGCAAGCTGGCGCGCGACTACCAGCCGTCGGGCGAACTCGAGGACGCCTGGCTCGCGCTGAAGCGCAGCAACCGCCTGCTCGGCGGCCATTACTTCACCCTGGCCCGGCCGCTGATCGAGCGCCACGGCGATGCGGGCCGCGCGGCCGTCGTCGACGCGCTGGAGCGCTGGGGCGCAGAGCGCGGCCGCCTGCTCAGGCAACGCCACGAGACGGCCGGCATCGAGGCCGGCCTCGCCGCATTCGTCCGCCACCACGACCTGCCGCTGGCCCTGGTCTGGGAGTCGGCCGAGGTCGAGGCCTCGGCCGCACGCGTCGTCGTCGAGATCGGCGACACCCCCCAGGACGACGCCTGGGCCGACGCCGACGTCCGCGAGCTCGGCGCGCTGTGGTACGAGACCGTCTACCCGGCCATGGTCGCCGCCTACCTGCCCGGCGCCGGCGCCCATTGGGCGAGCCTGCGCGCCCGCGGCGACGCCGTCAGCCGTCTCGAGCTGAGCAACCCCGGCGGTCCGGACGCGTAATTCTCGGGCCGTGGCCGATGGCCGCACGGATCATCGGACGCTCGGATGCCTTCTCCCCGACCCGAACCGGACGGTCAACGCACCATCGATCAAGGCGTAACCCAACGTCGGCGCATGGCACCATCGATCCGCTTCGAGACGGCCTGCCCATGACTGCTCAGGCCAATGAGGCGACATCCCAACTCGGACATTCGGCGCTTTGGATATTTGATATCTTCTTCATGATACCGTGCCGCCCCGATCGGCTGATCAAAGGGATGAGTGTCGACCGGGATGTTCAAGGCGCGACGAAATTTCATGGCGACGTGATTGGGGAGTTACGATGCGAATTTTCAGTCTTTCACTTCTAACGTTTCTCATTTCTTCGACTGTGCTGTCCGCTGAGGTTCAGGACGTACTATCCCGTGGAGAGACCACGCGGCTGTTGGTTGAACAGGGAGACAACCCGTGGGTCACGGTGGTCCTGTTTGCCGGCGGCAAGGGGGTGATGAAGATCTCAGAGAGCGGCAGTTTGGGATGGGGAAGTGGAAACTTCCTTATCCGCTCCCGACAGCACTTCTTAAATCATGGTGCCATTACCGCCGTCATCGACGCGCCGACAGACAAGAGATATGGCCTTCATGGGTTCAGGAGCACTGAGGATCACGCCAAGGACGTCGGCACAGTGGTCAAGCACCTGCGGGCGGAATTCGGACTGAGTCGGACCCGATTTCCTTGGACACAGAATTGGCTTAATCGAAGTGTCCAAGGAGGACCGGAACATGACCGACAATTTTGAGAACAAAGTTGCTGTTGATGGGCCTGTGGTAAACGAGGGCGAGCTTGGCTCGTCCACGTTTTCCCCGGGCCAGGTTTCGCCGGCAGGCCCGCTGGGACTTGGCCAGCGGTGGACGGTGACGCGCAAGCGTGAGGTTGCCCTGCGGCTTTTGCGTGGCGAGCCGGTGGAACTTTTGTCGCGGCAGTTGGGCGTGGAGATTTTCCGGCTCGAGCAGTGGCGTGAGAAGGCGATCGCCGGGATCGATGCCTCGCTCAAGGAACGCAAGGGCGATCCGGTGAAGGCGGAACTGGACATCGCCATGAAGCGGATCGGGGAGTTGATCATGCAGGTGGAACTGCTGGAGGCCAAGACGGAGACGTCCGGCCCTTTGGGGCGGCGGAGGTCGCGGCGATGAGTGCCGCCACCTCTCCCGGCACGGGTTTGGCCTACGGCCTCCAGCGGGTCTGTGCGGCCTGGGGTTTTGCCCGTTCCTCGTTCTACGCCATGAAATCCCGGCAGCAGGCCACCGCTGAGCGCCCACCAGCAAAGCGCCGGGGACCGAAGCCCTCGATCTCGGACGAGGCTCTGCTGGTGGCCATCGAGGCCGACCTGGAGGCATCCCCCTGGGAGGGCGAGGGACACCGCAAGGTCTGGGCTCGGCTTCGGGTCTGTCGTGGCATCCGTGTTTCCCGCAAGCGGGGGCTCCGGGTGATGCGCGAGAACAACCTGCTCTCGCCCCATCGCTGCCGCCGCCGTGGCGGAAATCCCCATGTCGGTGAGATCATCACCCATGCCCCCAACCTCATGTGGGGCACGGACGGCGTTCGGGTGTTCACGGTGGACGACGGCTGGGGCTGGATATTCACCGCCATCGAGCATTGGAACGCCGAGTGCGTCGGCTGGCATGTGTGCAAGCGAGGCGACCGCTTCGCCGCCCTTCAGCCGATCTCCATGGGGCTTGCGAGGCTGTATGCCTCGACCTCCGCCGGTGCGGCGCGGGGGCTGGCCTTGCGGATGGATCACGGCTCCCAGTATCTGTCGGACCACTTCACCAACCAGATCAAGTTCTGGGGCATCCAGCCGTCCTACGCCTTCGTCGAACAGCCCCAGACCAACGGCGTCGCCGAGAGGTTCAATCGCACGCTCAAGGAACAGATCATCCATGGCCGCATCTACCGCAACATCGCGGAGCTGCGGAACGCCGTCCGCGGGTTCGTCGAACAGTACAATGCCCAGTGGATCGTGGAGAAGAACGGCTACCTGAGCCCCGCTCAAGCTCGTCAGGCGTGGCACACCGCGATGTCACTCAGGCCCGCCGCATGAGACAAACTTGTGTCCAAGGAACCGGGTGCGATACAGGCGGAATTCGGACTTCCGGTGTGGCTGATTGGCACCAGCCGGGGCACTAATTCGGTGGCAAATTCGGCGCTGCGGTTATCGTCGGACAAGCCCGACGGCATCGTACTTACAGCCAGCATGCTGGCGTACAACTCCCGGTGGGGTGGCGATTACCTGCTTACGATGGATTTAGAAAAAATAGAGATGCCGGTGTTGATCGCACATCACCGAAAGGACGCATGTTCGGTTACTCCGCCCGGCCTGGTTGGTGAACTAAAGGCAAGACTGGAACACGCCGAGCCGTTGGCCGTAATGTGGTACGAGGGCGGCAGCGGCGTAAAAGGCAAGGTCTGTCAGGCCTTCCATCACCACGGTTTCGCGGGCATCGAGGAAAGGGTGGTTTCGGACATCATGGGTTGGATCAAATCGCGATCACCCTAGCTCGTTCCCTGATGTCGCCCTGGCTGTGGACGGACCATCGAAACGCTGAACCTCGACGTCCGTTTCACGCCTGATAGCCGACGCTAGCGCAGCGAAAATTCCAATCTAACCCTGTGATGTCCGGTTCCCGCGAGAAAGCAGACGCCGGAAGCGTCGCCGCCTAACGTCCGCTGGTGACCCATCCCGGAGATTCGCTATACCTTCAACAGCTTTTCAGAGCAATCGCTTTACGTACTGCTTCTTTCTCTCCGCGCACATTTGCCAATTCAGATGCTTCCATTCCGTCGCCTTGACCGAACCCCCACCAGAATGCCTGCATTTGACTCGACTTAACTCTCTGCTCTTGCGCGACAACCAATTGATTTTCTCTCCTCGCTAATGAATCCAATTCCACCGATAATTTCGAACATTCAAATTCCTCATATCTAATGCCAGTGAGCGCCTGAATTGACTCTCGGGATATTCATTGATGGCGGATGATGGCGGATTGTGATTCTATGGTCTCCCACCAGATGTGGGGGATGTCATGGGATCAGCACTCAAGATACGGGATGATTTGACGCCTTTGGAGCTTCGGCGCTGGGCTCGCGTGGAATCGTACGGTCGAGCGGCGGCGCGGGCCTATGGGATCGCGAATGCTTTGGAGGAGATGCCCCGGGCTGATGCCGCGCGGCTTGCGGGGATGGATCGCCAAACGCTTCGCGACGCGGTTGTTCGTTACAATGCAAAGGGATTGGAGGGGCTTCACGACCGTCCAAAGGGCTACTCGCCGCGGCGGCTGACGGCAGACGAGGAAGCGGCGCTGGCGGCGGTCATCATCGCCGGGCCGGAGCCTGAGCGCGACGGGGTTTGCGCCTGGACCCGGGCCGATCTGTGCCGCTGGCTGGAGGAGCGCTTCGCCAAGACCTACCACCCCTCGAGCATGACCCGGGTTCTACGGCGGATGGGATTTTCCCGCCAGAAGGCGCGCCCGAGCCACCCGCGAAGGGACGCCGAAGCGCAGGAGCGCTTCAAAAAAGGGGGCTTCGCGACATCCTGAAGGCGACCGCCGCGGCGCATCCCGACAAGCGCCTACAGCTGTGGTTTCAGGATGAAGCGCGCGTCGGCAACAAGGGCCGGGTGTGTCACCGGTGGTGGCGCAGGGGCGAGCGTGCCCCCGGGACGCGTCAAATCGGCTACCAGTGGGCCTACATCTTCTCCGCCGTGCGCCCGGACACCGGCGACGACGTCACCCTGGTGATGCCGAGCGTCAACGCCAAGGTCATGGACCTGTTTCTCGCACACTTCGCCGATACCCTGGACCAGGATGCGCACGCCGTCATGATGTGCGACGGCGCCGGTTGGCACGACGAGCGCGCCCTCACCGTCCCCGACAACGTCACCTTGGCGCTGTTGCCGCCTTACAGTCCCGAACTCAACCCCGTCGAGCGGGTTTGGCTCTACCTACGCGAACGCTTCCTATCGCTCCGCGTCCTCGACGACACCGAGGCCATCATCGACGCCTGTTGCCAAGCATGGATCGACCTCATCGCAGAACCGGATCGTATGCGAACCCTCTGCGCCTATCCATGGATCATGAAGGTGATTTCATAGGCTCACTGGTATAAGGCCTGAGGTTTATGAACCCGTAATTTGCGATGCTGGTGTGGGCATATTTATACACCCTGCCAAAGAAATAGGCCCAATCGCCGCACCGACCAGAATGATAGCCTTCACATTCATTTCTTTTCTCCTTTCGTGACCCCTCCCTATCTCGCCAATCCGCCACACGGCCGTCAAGAAGAATAGATCGGGCTACAGGACGAACAGCCGCCCTTTTCCCTCATTGACCGCGATTGTGGCATCCAGAAGGTCTGCGAGTTCGTCAAGGCGCTCGTGGGGTGCTTTCACGGCCTGTTCCATGAGGCCCTCCATGACGGATTCCCATCCGCAATCCTCGACGAGGCATTCGATAGCTGAAATGTGGTTGATGGTCATGGAGAAAGCATTGCAGAAACCGCTATGCGACTCTGGGCGGAGGGTCTCCAAGCTGAGCATCCCACCGGTGAAGCGGACCAAATTCTGTTGAGAGTTTGACGCTTGTTAGCTAGTGTCCTGATCGATAAATTGATATGATTATGTCTCTATTTGTTTTTAGGAGGCGCGATTGATGGCGAGAGTGGCGGTGACGATCTCTTTGAGCGATGACGAGCGCGCCGAATTGGAGGCGCTGTCTCGTCGTCGCAAGACGTCGCAGGGGCTTGCGCGGCGGGCTCGGATCGTCTTGGCGGCGGCGGAAGGGTTGGAGAACAAGGAGATCGCCGTTCGTCTCGAGGCGAGCGCGGACACCGTGGGCAAGTGGCGTCGCCGCTATGCGGCGGAGGGCCTCGACGGTCTGTACGACGAACCCCGCCCCGGCGCGCCGCGTCAAATCGGCGATGACGCCATCGCGGAAGCGGTCCGGCTGACGCTGGAAGAGACGCCGCCGGACGCGACCCATTGGAGCCTTCGCTCGATGGCGCGGGCGAGCGGCCACGCGCCCTCGACCATTCATCGCATCTGGCGGGCCTTCGGCTTGCAGCCGCATCGCTCGGAGACCTTCAAGCTGTCGAGCGATCCCTTCTTCGTGGAGAAGGTCCGCGACATCGTCGGTCTGTATTTGGCGCCGCCGGATCGTGCCCTGGTTCTCTGTGTCGACGAAAAGAGCCAGATCCAGGCCCTGGACCGTTCCCAGCCCCTCTTGCCGATGCGCCCCGGGCAGGCGGAGCGGCGCAGCCACGACTACAAGCGCCACGGCACGACCTCTCTCTTCGCGGCCCTCGACATCGCCACGGGAGAGATCATCGGCAAATGTTTCCCGCGCCATCGGGCCCGAGAGTTCCGCAAATTCCTCGACCTCGTCGAGGCGAACGTCCCTGCTGATCTCGACATCCACATCGTCATGGACAACTACGGGACCCACAAGACCAAGGCGATCCGCGACTGGTTCGCCAAACGGCCGCGCTGGCAGGCCCATTTCACACCCACCAGCGCCTCCTGGCTGAACCAGGTCGAGCGCTGGTTCGGGCTGCTGACCGACAAGCAGATCAGGCGCGGCGTCCATCGCTCCACCAAGGAGTTGGAGCGCACCATCCTCGACTACATCGACACGACAAACCAGAACCCCAAACCCTTCAAATGGACCAAATCCGCCGATGACATCCTCGGCGCCATCCAGCGCTTCTGCCTCCGAACAATCGAAATCGCTGAACAGCAGGCGAAAATCATGCGAACTTCGGAATCGGGACACTAGCGCGTCTTCCGATCTGATTGAGTCTTAAGGGATTCCCTTTTGGTCGGTTTTGTGATTCATCCTACGTGCTGGGATAGGAGGCCAGCATGTATGGTGAAGAGCCTTTCTGACGATCTTCGTGTGCGGGTGGTCGAAGCGGTCGATGCGGGAGCCTCCCGCCGCCAGGCGGCATCGCGATTTGGGGTGAGTGTATCGAGCACGATCCGTTGGGTTCGCAGATGGCGTGATCGTGGCGAAGTTGGCGCCAGGCCGCAGGGCGGCGATCGTCGCTCGGGTCGGATCGAGGCGCAGGCCGGCTTTATTCTGGCTGCGGTGGAAGAGAGACCGGATGTGACGCTGGCCGAGCTGCAAGCTTTGCTGCTTGAGCGCGGCGTCTCGGTGGGCATCGGTAGCTTGTGGCGGTTCTTCGAGCGCCGGGGGATCAGCTTCAAAAAAAACCGCGCACGCCGCCGAGCAAGATCGGCCTGACGTGGTGGCGCGCCGGCTGGTCTGGCTCGCCTGGCAAGCCGATCTCGATCCCCACCGGTTGGTGTTCATCGATGAGACCGGCGCCTCGACCAAGATGGCGCGCCTGCGTGGCCGGGCCAAGCGTCGGACGCGCTGCCGCGCCGCGGTGCCCCATGGCCATTGGAAGACAACCACCTTCACCGCCGGTCTGCGCATGGGTGATCTCACCGCTCCCATGCTCCTCGACGGGCCGATGAACGGGGCTGCCTTCCTCGCCTATGTGACCCACGTCCTGGCTCCCACACTGACGCCGGGCGATCTGGTGATTATGGACAACCTGCCCGCCCACAAGGTCTCCGGTGTGAAAGAGGCCATCGAGACGGCTGGCGCCAGACGCGTTTTCCTGCCGCCGTACTCACCCGACTTCAATCCCATCGAACAAGCCTTCGCAAAGCTCAAGGCCTTCCTCAGAAAGACCGCCGCCCGCAGCGTCGATGATCTCTGGGCCGCCATCGCCGAGGCAATCGAGCTATTCCCGCCAGCGGAATGCGCAAACTTCTTCGCTAACTCAGGGTATAAGCCTAATTGATCGGAAAACGATCTAGCGTGAAGGTGTCGTCCTTCGAGGCGTAGGCCGACGTGCCCCGACGCTTATCCGACCAGAAACCTGACCGGCCACATAACGATCTCGGGGAACACCATGATGAGAATGAGCCCGATGAGCTGCAGCCCGCAAAACGGTATGGCGGCGCGGAATATGTCGCCCATCGAAATGTCCGACGGGGCAACCGACTTGAGGTAGAACATGGCCGCGCCCACGGGCGGCGACAGGTAGGCGATCTGCATGTTGACGTCGAATAGTATGCCGAACCAAATGAGATCGAATCCCAGATCCTTGACGATTGGAATCACCACCGGGCCGGTGATCAGGAGGATGCCGAGCCAGTCCATGGGTACGCCCATGATGATGTAGAACACCTGGATCGCGATGAGGGTGCCCCACCGACCGAGCTGCAGATCGAGGATCGCATCGCCGATCATTTCGCCGCCGCCGGCCAGGGTAAAGACGCTGCTGAACGCCGTGACGGCGAAGAAAATCCACAGGATCATGCAGGTTGCGCGGGTCGTGCGATGGACCGCGTCCCTGACGTTCGGCCACGTAAGTTGGCGGTGGACGGCGGCGCTCAACAGGGCGCCGAGGGCGCCGACGCCGGCCGCCTCGGTGGGCGTCGCGACGCCTTGGAAGATCGAGCCGAGGACGGCCAACACGAGGATCAGCGGGAGGATCACGCCGCGCAGCGCCGCGATCTTTTGCCCGATAGGAACCGAACGTTCCTCGATCGGCGCCGGTGGCGCAAGGTGTGGCTGGAGATAGCTGCGGAGCAGGATGTAGCCGATATAGAGGCTGGCAAGAAGCAGCCCGGCGCCGAGCCCGCCGGCGAACAGCTTGCCGATGGAAACGTTAGCGACCAGGCCATAGACGATGAGCATCACCGCGGGCGGAATGAGCTGACCCAGGCCGCCGCCGGCGAGGATGCAGCCGAGCGCCAGGCCCTTGCTGTAGCCGCGCTTCAGCATGGCCGGCAGGGCGATCATGCCCATCAGCACCTCGCCGGCGCCGACGATGCCGACCATGGCGGCGAGCACGGTGGTGGCGAGTATGGTGGTCACGGCGAGGGACCCGGGGACCGGACCGGTCCACACGTGGATCGCCGTGAACAATCGTTCGCCGATGCCCGAGCGCTCCAAGACGCTGGCCATGAAAATGAACAGCGGAATGGCCGCCAGGCTGAACTCGTTCATCTCGCTCCAGACCTGGGAGACCACCAGGTAGAAGGCGTCCGGGCTCATCACCAAAAGGATGGTGATCACCGACATGGCGCCGCAGACGAAGGCGATCGGCACCCCGGCGAGGAGCAGGGTGATCAGCCCGCCGAACATCATGACGGAGATGACCTGAACGCTCATAGCTCCTTGTCGACCTCCGCGGCGGCGCTGACAGACAGGCCTTCTCCCGTCACCAGAGCCCGGATGTCACGGGTGAACTGGGCCAGGCCTTGGAGCATGATGAGAAGCGCCCCCAACGGGACCATCAGCTTGAACGGCCACACCAGGGGATTCCATAGGGTCCCGGCGTGTTCGCCATCCATCATCGAATCCCACCAGAACTCCGTTCCGACCCACAGCAGGACGCCGATGTAGAGAACGAACAACGGGAAATGCAGCACCACCCTGGTTATCGTCTGCCACCGCGGCGACAGCAGGTCGTAGAGGGTATCCACGCTAATATGGCCGCGCAGGAAATGGGTGTAGGCGCCGCCGATGATGTAGAGGGTACCGGCGAGCATGATGACAACGTCCGTCGACCATATGGTCGGAGCGTTGAAGGCGTACCGGGAGATGACCTCGAAGACCATGACGCTGACGATCGGCAGGATGAGAAAGCCGATCGCTTTGCCCGACCACTCGCTGACGAAGTCGATGGCGGCGAGCAGCCGGTCGAGTGCCAACATCGGTGTTACCGGATGCTAAATGAAAGAAGGGGGGCGGCCCCGCCGGCCTTCACCGAAAGGGCCGCTCCGTCCCTCGACAGTTCTAGTCTATTAGTCCGAGCTTCTTCATGAAGCTTACCTGGGATTCGAACATCCTCTTGGCCATCGGCGACTTGTCGCGCCAGATCCCCCAGGCTTCCCGCGCCATCACGCGGATCTGTTTCATGTCGTCTTCGGACCACACCACGTGCACGTTGCCGGCTTCGGCATACAACTGCAACGCCTCGGCATCGGCCAGGTACATGGTCTCCCACTGCTGAGTGGACCAACTGCGCGCGGCGGCCTCGACGATCGCCTGGAGATCGCCAGGCAGGGCATCCCATGCCTTTTGGTTGACGAAGAAGTCGTCGACGCCGACCGGGCTGTGGAACGACGGATAGAGGAACGAGTCGCTGACCTCGTGCATGCCGATGCCGTAATTGGCGGCAAGACCGGTCCACTCGCCGACGTCGATGACGCCCTTGTCCAGCGCCGTATAGACCTCGGACCCGGACATGTAGAGCGGCGAGCCGCCCATGGCGGCGAACAGATCCGTCGGGATACCGGGAATCGTCCGCACCTTGGGCGCCATCGCCCTGAATTCCGCGAGCGAACGCACCACGCCCTTGAAGTGGAGAGACTCGCCGGGACGCAGCGTCAGGGCGATCAGATGCACGCCTTGTTTGGCATAGAGTTCGCGCGCCAGCTCGATGCCGCCGCCGGTGTCGAGCCAGGCTTGGTACTGCCAGAAAATCTCAAAGCCGGCCGAGGCGTTGCGCACGAAGACGAAGCCCGGGTCCTTGCCGGTCCAGTATGCCGGCGACTGCTGAGCGCCCTCGAACGTGCCTGCGGCAACACCATCGAGCGCTTCCTTGTTCTTGATGATGGAGTCCCCCGCGAACGGCTTGATGACCAGCCGGCCGCCACTCATTTCTTCCACCAACGGAACGAAGTAGTCCCTGAACACCGCATAGTCCGAGGTGCCGGCGGGGAACAGCGACTGGATTTTCCATACAATGGTCTCGGCCGCGGAAACTTGCGGCGTCGCGAGTGCGATGACGAGCCCCAACGCGAGAGCAGGTAAAATTGTGAAACGTGCTTTCATCGTATGCCTCCCTTTCAGATACGAATTAGCAACGCAGTCAGTATGACGCTATCGAGCGTCATTCACAATGTGTGAAAGACGGTGCAAAAATTGCCACCAGAGCGGCCGCTAGATTTGACTGCGGCGGCATACAAATACATCGGGTATGGCATTCAATCAGTTTGTGGCTGACTGCGGGTCGGGGGGATGTGTCGAACGGAGCTTTACGCGCGGCTTCGGCGGGCGCGCGTGTCGTCATGCCAGGGCTTCGGTCTGAGTCGCTTGATGCAATCCCCATCGAAACGCCGTCCACCCCGGTCTACAAATGTCCGTTTCTGGCCGAGGCTGTTGAAAAAGTCCCGAAACATCCATTTTGAGCCTGAATTGCCAATTCTCCGAAATCGGTGTTTTCCTAAGCCTTTGATTTCATTGAAATCGAATTCTCATTGGTTCCGGGAATTTGGCGAGTTTGGTTCCGCAACCGACTTTTTCAACAGCCTCGGCTACGAGCAGACCTTGGAGAGGCTGAACCGCGAGGTCCGCTTTCCGCTCCAGAGCGGACGCCGTACGCCTCGGTCGACCGGACGATGAACTAGCCCGGACGCCGGGCGCGGAAGTGGCCGTGTCTTAAACCGCCGCTCTCGAGCGCCCGTAGGCGGATGCCGCTGGCCTCGATGCGGACGGTGAACATCTCGTCGCCCAAGGCCTGCTTCAGCCCCGTCGAAGCGGGACTCGCCAGAAACTCGGTTTCGCGGCGGGTCGCTCGTATCGTGGTGGCGCTGTTGTCGCGGTGCTCGACCGGGTCGAACCCCGCCGCGGCCAGGCCGGCCGCATAGACCGACCTTGGCTCGAACCAGAAGGTCAGGCCGTAATCCGCGATCTTCGTTACATAGTCGTCGAGGTCGACCGCGCCCGCGCCGTCCCCCTCGCCCAGGAAGTCGGTGCAGAGGAACTGGCCGCCGGGCCTCAGCACGCGGAAGGCCTCGGCGAAGAAAGGCGCCTTGTCGGCCATGTGGCAGGCGACGTCCTTGCAGAACACCGCATCGAAGCGCGCGTCCGACAGCGGCAGCGGCCCCGGTGTCACTTCCATCAGCGTCACCCGGTCGGCCAGGCCCGCCGCCGCCACCTTGGCGGCCGTGCGGGCGATTGAATCGGCCTCGACGTCGACCCCGGTGACGTGGCCGGCGCCGTAGTCGCGCGCCAGCATGAGCGTCGCCGATGCCGCAGCCGAGGTCGAGCACGTCATGACCGGCGATCTCGATACCGTCGAGCATCTCGTGCACCTCGACCGCCCCGCCGGGCGACAGGAAGCCATCGCCGAAGAGCTTCTCCATACCCTCGATAACGGCGTCGCCGTACTGGTTCTGCTTGCTCATGAGTCCACCGCCTCCCGCTCGTCAGCAGACGTTAGCGTCCGGAAAATCCGAAGGGGCTGTCCTAGCTAAGCGGCATGCTTAGGCTAGGATGGCGGGATGTACGAGAGGAAAAGCCGGCTCAGTGATTGGAGGCGCGGTCGTCTGATTGAGCACTTCGTTGCGGGTACGACGGCTCGGGCAGCAGCCGAACTGGTTGGCGTCCACCGGAACACGGCGGCCTCGTTTTATACTCGGCTTCGCAAGGTGATTGCCGAGGAAATGGAGAAGGCCTCGCCTTTTGCCGGAGAGATCGAGGTTGATGAGAGTTATTTTGGCGGCCGCCGCAAAGGCAAGCGGGGTCGAGGCGCTGGCGGAAAAGTCCCGGTTTTCGGGCTTTTGAAGCGAGGTGGGAAGGTCTACACGGCGATGATTCCCAATGCCCGGACTGCCACGTTGATGCCGATTATGGAGCGTATGATCCGGCCTGACAGCATCGTCTATACGGACGGCTTTTCGAGCTATGATGCCCTGGACGTTTCGGACTTCCACCATGTTCGGATCAATCACTCGGAGCGGTTCGTCGACGAGCGGAGCCATATCAACGGGATCGAGAACTTCTGGAACCAGGCGAAGCGGCATTTACGGCGCTTCAATGGCGTCCCGAAACAGAGCTTTCACCTGTTCCTCAAGGAGTGCGAATGGCGGTTCAACGGAGGTGACCACCGAGAACTGCTTAACCAATTGAAGACATGGATTATTTTGAGACAGAAACGCCCTTAGCTAGGACAGCCCGAATCCGAATTCCAGGGGTGTCTGGTTCCCGCGACCTAATTGCCGCGATCAAGGCTCGACTGTCCGACGCGCTTGGAGCCGAGCTGACAATGCTCCTCGATGGCTTCGCGATCTTCGCCGGAAGCTCTCGACACCGAATTCGCTACGGTTATGGGCTTGTTGAACGTACTCTCCGGGGAATCTCGATCGCGAAGGTACTCGCCCGCTAGGCGGGAGGGTTGGTGATGGATGCAGGTCGGATCGTCGATTCGGGTCGTTAGCCGATCGCCGATATCGATGATGCCCCGGCCCGCGCGTTGATCGACGCCTGTCGCCGGAATCTCGATGAACAGCCCTTTGCACCCTAAGATCGGCGATCCGGGCCGCACGGACGCTGATAACCGTCTGTTTGTGAACGGCGTTTTGTGGGTGCTGCGCTCGGGTGCCCGGTGGTCCGATCTGGCCGGTCGGCGCCGCCATCGTCTAGCGCGCGGCGGCCCAGACCGTCCATGGTGATAAATCCGGCCATGGTGAGAAATCCGGCCATGGTGATAAATTCGGGCTGGCCCGGCGCAGGCCGCCACGCGGCGGTCGCTTCGTGTTAGGATAGGCCGACGATCGACCACCAAAGGGCTGCAAGAGATGACCGATTTCATTAGCGCCGCCAAGGCCGGCGACGTCGCCGTTGGTGTCATGAAGGCCGTCGTGATCGACGGCGCCGATATCGCCATCGCCAACGTCGGCGGCGACTACTTCGCTTTCGCGGACCGTTGCACCTGCGTGCCCCAGTTCGCCGGGCACACTGACGTCGAGAGCGGCGACGGGCACCAGCATCTGGGCGAGCGCGTGCACCTGTCGGACGGCACGCTCGACGGCGACCGGGTGACTTGCCCGCAGCATTCGACCGTCTACAGCGTGAAGACCGGCAAGCCGCTCGGCGGGCCCGGCGAGATCCCGCTCAACACTTACGAGATGCACGTCGAGGGCGGCGAGCTGCTGGTCGCGGCGATGCCCGACGCCTTGCGCCACTTCGTCAACGATCCCGGCAACCGCGAGCGCCCCTAAGACGCCGCCGTCTGCCCGGCGCCCATCGTTGATGCGAGAGCCTCCGCCGCCGTCCGCTGACGCGACGCCCCGACATTGCGAGGAATGTCATGAACGGCGCGGAAAGCCTGGTTAGAACGCGGGTCGCTCACTATTCCAGTCCCGCCTTGCGCAGGCCGTCGAGGTAGGACGCGAGGCCGCCCGTGCCACGGCAGTCCCCCCGGTCCGTTTCGATGATGGTTTGCAGTCTATGGAACACGGTTAACCGAGTCTAACGCCGAGACTCGAGCCGCTTTCCCGGTCGTCGAGGTTTCACCGCGATGCCGCGATGATCGAAAGCTCGTGACCGGCCCGATCGAACACGCCCGGCCAATCGCCAGGGAGCTCTCGGCGAATCAGCCGCATTGTCGGATACCAGGGGCTGTCGTCGCGATCTTCGCCTTGATGGTCTTCAAACCGGCGTGACGGCCATGGTTGCGCTCGGACTGCGCCGCCCCTATGGTCGCGCCGCCCGTTAGCATAGCCCCCATATCATGACCGACCTCGCGCATATCCGGAACTTCGCGATCATCGCCCATATCGACCACGGCAAGTCGACGCTCGCCGACCGGCTGATCGAGCGTTGCGGCGGCCTCACGGCGCGCGAGATGCAGGCGCAGGTGCTCGACACCATGCCGATCGAGCGCGAGCGCGGCATCACGATCAAGGCGCAGACCGTCAGGCTCGACTACACCGCCGCCGACGGCGACGACTACGTGCTCAACCTGATCGACACGCCGGGCCACGTCGACTTCACCTACGAGGTGAGCCGGTCTCTCGCCGCCTGCGAGGGCTCGCTGCTGGTCGTCGACGCGAGCCAGGGCGTCGAGGCGCAGACGCTCGCCAACGTCTATCTCGCGATCGAAAACGACCATGAAATCGTGCCCGTCCTGAACAAGATCGACCTGCAGGGTTCGGAACCCGACCGGGTTCGCCGCGAGATCGAGGACGTCGTCGGCCTCGACGCGGCCGATGCGCTCGAGATCTCGGCCAAGACCGGCCAGGGCATCGATGACGTGCTCGAGGCGCTGGTCAGCCGCCTGCCGGCGCCCAAGGGCGCGCCCGACGCGCCGCTGAAGGCGCTGTTGGTCGACAGTTGGTACGACCCCTATGTCGGCGTCATCGTGCTGGTGCGCATCGTCGACGGCGTCATGAAGAAGGGCATGAAGGTGCGCATGATGCGCACCGGCGCGGTCTACCAGCTCGACACGGTCGGCGTCTTCACGCCAAAGCCGCTGGCGGTCGACGCGCTTAACGCCGGCGAGGTCGGCTTCCTGACCGCGGCGATCAAGGCGGTCGCCGACTGCGCCGTCGGCGACACGATCTGCGAGGACAGCAAGCCGCCGGCCGCGGCGCTGCCCGGCTTCAAACCTTCGGTGCCGGTCGTGTTCTGCGGTTTGTTTCCGCTCGATTCGGCCGATTACGAGCGATTGCGCGAGGACCTCGCCAAGCTGCGCCTGAACGACGCCAGCTTCGAGTACGAGGCCGAGACCTCGGCCGCGCTCGGCTTCGGCTTCCGCTGCGGCTTCCTGGGCCTGCTGCACCTCGAGATCATCACCGAGCGGCTGACCCGCGAGTTCGACCACGACCTGATCACCACCGCGCCGAGCGTCATCTACCGCGTCGAGACGATCGCGGGCCAGACGCTCGAGCTGCACAACCCGGTCGACATGCCCGACCCGGTGCAGATCGACCATATCGACGAGCCCTGGATCAAGGCGACCATCCTGGTGCCCGACGTGCATCTCGGCGGCGTCTTGGCGCTATGCACCGAGCGGCGCGGCGAGCAGATCGATCTGACCTACGCCGGCAACCGTGCCATGGTGGTCTATCTGCTGCCGCTCAACGAGGTCGTCTACGACTTCTACGACCGGCTCAAGTCGGTGTCGCGCGGCTACGCGAGCTTCGATTACCATATCGAGGAATACCGGCCCGGCAGTCTGGTCAGGCTCGCCATCCTGATCAACGGCGATCCGGTCGACGCGCTCGCCATCATCGTTCATTCGAACGCCGCCGAGCAGCGCGGCCGGGCTCTCTGCCTGCGTTTGAAGGAGCTGATCCCGCGCCAGCTCTTCGCGGTCGCCATCCAGGCCGCGATCGGCGGGCGCATCGTCGCGCGCGAGACCGTGCGCGCGCTGCGCAAGGACGTCACCGCGAAATGCTACGGCGGCGACGTCACGCGCAAACGCAAGCTTTTGGAGAAGCAGAAGAAAGGCAAGAAGCGCATGCGCCAGTTCGGCAAGGTCGAGATCCCGCAGGAAGCCTTCCTCGCCGCGCTCAAGACAGGCGATAACTGAGCGTGTCGACCTAGCGGCGCCGACGCCTCCGACGGCGCCTGCGGCGCAGGTGGCAGAGCCAGACCAGCAGGCCGCCGGGCACGCCGAGGACGAGCCAGGCGGGCAGGCTGAGCAAGGGCACGATGACGTCGGTCCAGAGCGCCGGGCTGATCGATTTTTCGACGAAGGCGCCGAAGCCGACCAGGCTGTTGGCGTGGATCAAGCTCCACGGCTCGGCGAAGGGGATCGACTGGTAGACGCCTTCGCTCCAATAGCGCGCCAACTCGGCGCCGAACGCGACCAGCGCGGCGATGCACAACAGCCAGCCGATGACACCGCCGATCTTCCTTAATCTTGCGCGCACCGCCGCCCCCCGATCGCAGCCGTGCAGCCACCCTAGCGTATGGCTGCATGCTCCGCTATACAGACCGGCGCAACGCCGCCGTTGGCGCGACAGGAGGGATGGCCGAGTGGTTTAAGGCGCACGCCTGGAAAGCGTGTTCACCGAAAGGTGTCCGGGGTTCGAATCCCCGTCCCTCCGCCACATCTAAGTAGTTAATATTACGTCACTTTTAGGAATTCTCGATATCTTGGGAATCTTCGCGTAGTTTCCGCGAGTTAGGCCGACAGCGCAGTCCAGCTGTGGTTTAGTGAGACCGGAGAGGTGCCGCAAACGGGCGGCTGACTGCGCCGAAGTCTCTTACGCCAGTTTTGGTGGTGCCCCAAGTGGCCCGCTGCGGGCACCGCGGAGCCTCATCCCATCCGGAAGTACGGCGTGATTTGCTAGGCAGGCGAGAGGCGTTGGGTTGCTTTCGGAATAGCGCCCGTCAAGTGATCCCGAGGACCGAGATCTGGTCCTGCCAAACGCTCGGCAGCTTGGTACGCAGTGAGAGCTGTTTTGCCGTGAGTTCAGGAGGGTGGCGATCGCGCAACACCGCCTTCACGATATCCGGGGCGAGAAAGCCGAGCCTGACGGTGCGGCAGAAGTAGGGACGCCCGACACCGGCTTGCCGCGCGAGATCGCTCATCGTGCTACCTTGGGCTTCGAGCATCATCTCGCGATAGCGATGCGCCTGGGCGAGGAGCCGCAGCATGCTGCGGTCCGGTGTTCTCCGCGACCGGTCGCCCGCACCGTCAATCAGCAACTTGATCTCCATGCCCGCCCGCTTCAGCTTTGCGGAGACGTCGAGGTCGAGCGTCGGCTCGACATCTGCCGCCGCCTGGTCGATCCGCATCATCTCGCTGTTGGCAATCACGACCTCCGGGATTCGGCTAGGTCGAACCCGAATCTTCACGCTCTCGCGCCGGACCTCGATCCGCGCGACAAGGGTCTGGAATATCCGACGCTTCTCCGGCGGCTCCAGGTTCGGCCAGCGCCCGGCAATATCCGCGGACTGGGTGAAGATCGATCGACGCTCATTGACATCCTCGACGAAGGGTTCGATCGCGTCGAAGACCGCTGCTTCGTCACGTAGGAATCCAGTGATGCGCTCCGTCACCAATTGCTCGACGTCGCCCGCCGGAACCCGTCGCCCCGCATCCGACCTTTTTGGCCGCCCACGTTTGATGAGCGATTGGCTGACATAGTAGCGATAGCGGCGTCCCTTCTTGTTGGCGTGGGTCGGCGTCATCCGCTCGCCGACATCGTCGTAGATCAGACCGGCGAGCAGGCTCGGCTCGGCGGCATTGGCGCCGGATTGGCGCTCGACGCGATTGGCGGCGAGCCGCTGCTGGACTTGGTTCCAGAGCGCCTCATCGATGATCGCCGCATGCTTGCCCGGGTAGCTCGTCTCCTTATATGAGGCGTTTGCTGTCAAGGTGGATTTAATCTACGCCACATGATCGTCTCTTCCATTGGTTATGGCTTTGTATCCAGGGCGGGTCTTGCGATGAGTTCCGTGTTTCGTGCGAGTGATCGCATCACCTTATATCCGGCAGCTCCGATCCGGCTTGCCACAATGCTGTATACATGGACCATCACAGGACGGGGATGGGACTAATCTTGTGGACGGCACCTTCGCCAAGGAGACATGCAGTCACACATCCAACCTGCCAACAAGCGTTCCCATCGGGGAATGAAGCCCGTTAGAACGCTGAGCTGATCCGCAGTCCTATTTGACGACAGCACCCACCGGGATCAGCCCGGTTTCCAGATACCGCCAAAGCGCGATCGCCAGTTTGCGGGCCAGGGCGACGATCATGACGCGCCTGATGCGCCCCTTCTGACCTTGGGTGCGGTCATGGAACCACTGGGTCAGAGCGCTATCGGGTTGATGGCGGACCCAAAGCCATGCGGCTTCGATCATGGCAACCCGTGCCAGCCGATTGCCCGCCTTGGAGATGCCTTGGCTGCGGCGCCCGTCGCCGCTGTCATAGGCACTGGGCGTGATCCCGATATAGCTTGCCACCTGTCGGCGATTGGCGAACTGGCGATAATAGACTTCCCGTGCGAGCGTCGTGGATAAGGCCGGGCCGAGGCCCTTTAAGCGCAGCAGCTGGTGACGCTTGCTTTCCGTGGCCACACACGGTGTCGGCGCTTGATCACGCTCACGCTCGACCTCGACGATCTGCGCTTGGACCTGGGCCAGTCTCGCGATCTCCCGCGCGATCTCGCGGCCGAGACGGTCCGGCAGGGGTCGGCCGTCTCCGGTGACCAGCGCCGCCGGTGTCAAGGTCTTGTAGCGCGCCTTGACATTGATGCCGCGAATGCCCTGACCGAATAGCAGACCCTTGATCCGGTTGATGTGGGCGGTTCGCTCGCGGACCAATCGGTCACGTTCCCGATGAGAGCGGCGAAGGTCCTCCTCCGCGACGCTCGGAATCACCACCATGGAGCAGACATGACGCTCGCCGCGGCACCAGGCGATCAGCGTATGAAGAATATTCTCGACATCGATGCGGTCGGTCTTCACCCGCCGCGCCCGGCGGTTGACCCGCAAGCTGGCCGGCTCCATGACCAGACACTCGATGCCGCGCTGCTCGAGGAACCGCGCCAACCAGAAGCCGTCGTAGCCGGCCTCGTAGCACAGCGTTATCGTCGGCGTTCGACCCGTCACCTTGACCACCCGGTCCCGCGCCGCGTCCAGCTTGGCCATCAGTCCTTCAGCGTCGCCGCCCTTGATCGGATGCAAGCTCGGATTGCCCCGCCCCGGAGCCTGGATCGCCAAAAGCCAGCTGTTCTTGCTCAACTCCAGTGCCGCATAAATAGCGTGTTCATTGGAGGTCGATACCGGAAACTGTGCCATCGTGTCGCTCCTTCTGATCGAGGTTGAAATAATCGAAGGAGCTTGAGGCTGCGTCCTTCAGCCTCATAGCATCTTGTGGACGATCTCGCCGCGATAGATCCGGTTCTGCAACATTAGATAGAGCGCGCCACGAGCGAGCGGCATGCCGCCGGTCCGGCGGCCGTATTTGTCGATGCGGATCTTGCTGACGAACCCGTCTCTGTCGAGCGCTTCCTTGAGTGTACGCACCGAGCCCAGTTCGGCATAGCGGCGGTAGATGTGCCGGACCGTCTCGGCCTCGTGGCGGTTGACCACCAGCTTCCGGTCCGCCGCGTCGTAGCCGAGCGGCGGCAGGCCGCCCATCCACATGCCTTTCTTCTTCGAGGCGGCGATCTTGTCGCGAATGCGCTCGCCGGTGACCTCGCGCTCGAACTGCGCAAAGGACAGCAGCATGTTGAGCGTGAGGCGCCCCATCGAGGTGGTCGTATTGAACTGCTGGGTTACCGAGACGAACGACACACCGCGTGCGTCGAACACCTCGACGATCTTGGCGAAGTCGCCCAATGTCCGTGTCAAGCGGTCCTGTCCCTCCTGAAAACCTCGTACCGCACAGAATCCTTGGTCTTTCCGCCGAACGCCGGATACCTTCTCTGGCATGCCAACGATCGCCTTTCTGCTCCTGGCCACTCTCCGTGACGCTCTCCGCAGCCGCGTAGCGCTTCAGTTGGAAGTCCTTGCGCTACGCCAGCAACTCGCCACGATGAAGCGAATCTCGTCGCGGCCGTCGCTCCGTTCGGCAGATCGTCTGTTCTGGGTGTTGCTCTCTCGGCTTTGGCCAGCTTGGCGGGCCACGCTGGTGATCGTGAAGCCCGAGACGGTCATCACTTGGCACCGCAAGGGATTCCGCTTGTTCTGGACCTGGAAGTCGCGGCGGCGGAGAGGAGGGCGGGCACCGGTTCCGCGCGAGGTTCGCGACCTAATTCGACGGATGAGCCGGGAGAACCCGCTCTGGGGCGCTCCCCGAATCCACGGCGAACTGGTGAAACTGGGGATCGAGGTGTCGGAGGCCTCGGTGTCCAAGTACATGGTGCGCCATCCGAAGCCACCCTCGCAAACCTGGCGGACTTTTCTCCGAAACCATGTGGGCTGTCTCGCATCGATCGACTTCTTCGTGGTGCCCACGGCGGCGTTCAGTCTCTTCTTCGCCTTCGTCGTGCTCCATCATGATCGCCGGCGGATCGTGCATTTCGCTGTGACGGCAAACCCGACCGCGGCGTGGGTGGCACAGCAGATCCGCGAAGCCTTCCCGTGGGACACGGCACCACGCCACGTGATCCGGGATCGCGACAGCGTGTACGGCGGCGTGTTTCGTGCTCGCATTTTAGCCATGGGCATCGAGGAGGTCGTAACCGCCCCACGGTCGCCTTGGCAGAATCCGTTTGCCGAAAGGGTGATCGGGTCCATCAGGCGAGAGTGCTTGGACCACGTGATCGTCCTCAACGAGCGGCACCTGCAGCGAATTCGCACGTCATACCTCGCCTCCTTCCATCGCTCTCGTACATACTTGTCGCTGGGAAAGGACGCACCCAACGGGCGACCGGTCCAGCCTGCCGGTGCAAGGAAGATCGTCGCGTTCCCGCAGTTCGGCCGACTGAATCACGGTAACGTACGGCGGGCAGCCTGATCCGAACCTACCCGGCTGCGGCGAATCAACATCCTTAGTGCGGATACGGTCAATCGTATGTAGGGACTTGAGCAAACCGGCCGCATTCGACGAAATGGCCTTTACCCGTTAGGCGCACGCTCATCAACGTTCGATTTATCCCAGGCGGGCGCATCGAGCAGGCGACCCGGTCCGGGTTATGCGCTATATTGGATTTTCAGGAACGACAGGTTCATGGTGAGCTGGATATTCCGGTTGCCATGTGATCTTGTTTCAGCATCAAAATCATACGGAATCTCAACAGTTTAATTTACGCTCACCGACCCTTTCACAGCGCGCCGTGAATAATCCGGGCTAGATCGGGCCGCTGGAGTTAGGCTATCCTTATGAGCCAGTCATTCGGAGCCAATAGACTTTCCGGCCGATGCGTTAATCAGGGGAGGATTCGACAATGAGTGAAAACGCTCCGCCAAAATATCCCACGTCGAATGTGCCAATCGACTGGCAGCAGATTGAGCGCTGGGACCGGCGCTATTACTTGCACAGCTGGGTGGCCGAGGACGAATATGTTTTCACCGGCGTCGAGAGAACGGACGGCAATTATCTTTATTTGGCAGATGGCACCCGGCTGCTCGATTTCCGCAGCCAGTTCGTCTCCGACAGCATGGGTCACAGGCACCCGCGTGTACACGAGGAAATAAGACGAGCCATGGAGCGCTACGGCCATGTGATGATGGCCTTGGCCACCGATTATCGCGCGCGGGCCGCAAAACTTGTCATCGATGTATCGCACCCGGTTCCTTGGACACAAGTTTGTCTCATGCGGCGGGCCTGAGTGACATCGCGGTGTATCGCACCCGGTTCCTTGGACACAAGTTTGTCTCATGCGGCGGGCCTGAGTGACATCGCGGTGTGCCACGCCTGACGAGCTTGAGCGGGGCTCAGGTAGCCGTTCTTCTCCACGATCCACTGGGCATTGTACTGTTCGACGAACCCGCGGACGGCGTTCCGCAGCTCCGCGATGTTGCGGTAGATGCGGCCATGGATGATCTGTTCCTTGAGCGTGCGATTGAACCTCTCGGCGACGCCGTTGGTCTGGGGCTGTTCGACGAAGGCGTAGGACGGCTGGATGCCCCAGAACTTGATCTGGTTTGAGAACGGCAGAGCAATAATCCCCCACTGAAGCGGCCGGTCGATCCGGCTGCGGCGGACCAAAATGGGACCGCGTATAGCCTTCTGTCAGGGTTGCTCTGACTGGAAGGCGGGGGGGATGTATCGGGTGGAGTTGTACGCACGGGTTCGGCGGGCGTGTCATGTCGAGGGGATGAGCACCCGCGAGGCCTCGCGGGTGTTTGGTGTAGACCGCAAGACGGTCCGTAAGATGCTGTCGTTCTCGGTGCCGCCAGGGTATCGCCGAAGCGCGCCGCCGAGGCGGCCAAAGCTGGGTCCGTTCACGGGAATCATCGATCGGATCTTGGAAGACGATCGGACCAGCCACCGCAAGCAACGGCACACTGCGAAGCGCATCTTCGACCGCCTCCGGGACGAGTACGGTTTCACGGGCGGCTACACCATCGTGAAGGACTACGTTCGTGAGCAGGGGCTTCGGTCGCGTGAGGTGTTCGTGCCACTCTCCCATTCCCCCGGTCACGCCCAGGCGGACTTCGGCGAAGCGATGGCGGTGATCGGCGGCGCGTTACGGAAGATCCACTTCCTTGCCTTCGACCTTCCCCACAGTGATGGTTGCTTTGTTGCGGCCTATCCGGCGGAGACGACCGAAGCATTCTGCGATGGCCACAACGCGGCGTTTGCCTTCTTCGGCGGCGTCCCCCGATCCATCCTGTACGACAACACCAAGCTGGCGGTTGCCCGGATCCTGGGCGATGGGAAGCGGCAGCGAACGCGCGTCTTCACGGAGCTTCAGTCCCACTATCTGTTCGAGGACAGGTTCGGCCGGCCGGGCAAGGGCAACGACAAGGGCAAGGTCGAGGGACTGGTCGGCTTCATCCGGCGGAACTTCCTGGTCCCCGTCCCGCGTGCCGAGAGCTTCGCGGCCCTCAACGATGCTCTCGCCGAACAGTGCCGCCGGCGCCAGGCGGCGCGGCTGCGGGGCCACAAGGAGACCATCGGCGAGCGTCTCGAGCGGGATCGTCAAGTTCTCTTGCCATTGCCGCCTGCTCCCTATGATGCCTGCGATAAGCGCCCTGGACGGGCGAGTTCGCTGTCGCTGGTGCGTTACCGCAGCAACGACTATTCCGTGCCCGTGGCCTACGGCCACCGTGAGGTGCTCATCCGGGGCTACGTCGATGAGGTGGTGATCAGCTGCGGGGCCGAGGTGATCGCCCGGCACCGCCGGTCCTACGACAGCGAGGACCTGATCTTCGACCCGCTGCATTACCTGCCCTTGATCGAGCAGAAGATCGGCGCCCTCGACCAGGCCGCGCCATTGGCGGGCTGGGACCTGCCCGAGGCCTTCATCACTCTGCGGCGGCTCCTCGAAGCTCGTATGGGCAAGGCAGGCAAGCGCGAGTACGTCCAGGTGCTCCGTCTACTGGAGACCTTCCGGCTCGAGGAGGTCGAGGGTGCGGTCGGCGACGCCCTGCGGCTCGGCGCAATCGGCTTTGATGCGGTGAAGCACCTGGTACTGTGCCGCATCGAGCGGCGGCCGCCCAGGCTCAACCTCGACGTCTATCCGTATCTGCCGCGCGCCCGGGTCGCGATGACGTCCGCCAAGTCGTACATGAGCCTGCTGTCGGGGCTCGGCGCATGACCGACACACCGCAAGTGCTGCTCGCCCACCACCTCAAGACGCTGAAGCTGCCGACCTTCCTGCGCGAGTACGACAAGATCGCCCGGCAGTGCGCCTCGGAAGGCGTCGATCACGTCCGCTACCTGTTGAGACTCGCCGAGCTCGAGCTGATCGACCGCGAGCGCCGCATGGTCGAGCGGCGCATCAAGGCGGCGCGCTTCCCCGTGGTCAAGAGCCTCGACAGCTTCGACTTCAAGGTCATCCCCTCGCTCAACAAGGCGCTGGTCCTGGAGCTGGCCCGCTGCGAGTACATCGAGCGCCGCGAGAACCTCATCGCGCTCGGCAACAGTGGGACCGGCAAGACCCACATCGCCCTCGGTCTCGGCCTGGCGGCCTGCCAGAAGGGCCTCTCGGTCGGCTTCATCACCGCCGCCGCGCTGGTCCACGAACTCATCGAGGCCCGCGATGACAAGCAGCTGCTGAGGTTCCAGAAGAAGCTCGCCACCTACAAGCTTCTGATCGTCGACGAACTCGGCTTCGTGCCGCTGTCGAAGACCGGCGCCGAGCTGTTGTTCGAGGTGTTCAGCCAACGCTACGAGCGGGGCTCGACCCTGGTCACCACCAATCTGCCCTTCGACGAATGGACCGAGGTGTTCGGCTCCGAGCGCCTCACCGGCGCGCTCCTCGATCGCCTCACCCACCACGTCAACATCCTCGAGATGAACGGTGACAGCTACAGGCTCAACCAGAGCCGCAGGCGTCAAACCCCGACTGCTAACTGAACCGACCACCCAGCCCACGCTTGACCCCGTGGGCCCACAGGTCCCTCCCGCGCGCGCCGCCGCGTCAGCCTGTTGAGGGCACGCCGCGTCGCGCGCGGGGCCCTCCCGTGGACTACGGGGACAAGCCCGCAGCCGCCAAGCGGTCCCTTCTTATATCAGTGAGCCTATGAAATCACCTTCATGATCCATGGATAGGCGCAGAGGGTTCGCATACGATCCGGTTCTGCGATGAGGTCGATCCATGCTTGGCAACAGGCGTCGATGATGGCCTCGGTGTCGTCGAGGACGCGGAGCGATAGGAAGCGTTCGCGTAGGTAGAGCCAAACCCGCTCGACGGGGTTGAGTTCGGGACTGTAAGGCGGCAACAGCGCCAAGGTGACGTTGTCGGGGACGGTGAGGGCGCGCTCGTCGTGCCAACCGGCGCCGTCGCACATCATGACGGCGTGCGCATCCTGGTCCAGGGTATCGGCGAAGTGTGCGAGAAACAGGTCCATGACCTTGGCGTTGACGCTCGGCATCACCAGGGTGACGTCGTCGCCGGTGTCCGGGCGCACGGCGGAGAAGATGTAGGCCCACTGGTAGCCGATTTGACGCGTCCCGGGGGCACGCTCGCCCCTGCGCCACCACCGGTGACACACCCGGCCCTTGTTGCCGACGCGCGCTTCATCCTGAAACCACAGCTGTAGGCGCTTGTCGGGATGCGCCGCGGCGGTCGCCTTCAGGATGTCGCGAAGCCCCCTTTTTTGAAGCGCTCCTGCGCTTCGGCGTCCCTTCGCGGGTGGCTCGGGCGCGCCTTCTGGCGGGAAAATCCCATCCGCCGTAGAACCCGGGTCATGCTCGAGGGGTGGTAGGTCTTGGCGAAGCGCTCCTCCAGCCAGCGGCACAGATCGGCCCGGGTCCAGGCGCAAACCCCGTCGCGCTCAGGCTCCGGCCCGGCGATGATGACCGCCGCCAGCGCCGCTTCCTCGTCTGCCGTCAGCCGCCGCGGCGAGTAGCCCTTTGGACGGTCGTGAAGCCCCTCCAATCCCTTTGCATTGTAACGAACAACCGCGTCGCGAAGCGTTTGGCGATCCATCCCCGCAAGCCGCGCGGCATCAGCCCGGGGCATCTCCTCCAAAGCATTCGCGATCCCATAGGCCCGCGCCGCCGCTCGACCGTACGATTCCACGCGAGCCCAGCGCCGAAGCTCCAAAGGCGTCAAATCATCCCGTATCTTGAGTGCTGATCCCATGACATCCCCCACATCTGGTGGGAGACCATAGAATCACAATCCGCCATCATCCGCCATCAATGAATATCCCGAGAGTCAATTCAGGCGCTCACTGGTATTACACCGCCGAGGTGGTCCCTTTTTGCTCCGCCATTGACACCGTAGGCCAAACCCGTGCCGGGAGAGGTGGCGGCACTCATCGCCGCGACCTCCGCCGCCCCAAAGGGCCGGACGTCTCCGTCTTGGCCTCCAGCAGTTCCACCTGCATGATCAACTCCCCGATCCGCTTCATGGCGATGTCCAGTTCCGCCTTCACCGGATCGCCCTTGCGTTCCTTGAGCGAGGCATCGATCCCGGCGATCGCCTTCTCACGCCACTGCTCGAGCCGGAAAATCTCCACGCCCAACTGCCGCGACAAAAGTTCCACCGGCTCGCCACGCAAAAGCCGCAGGGCAACCTCACGCTTGCGCGTCACCGTCCACCGCTGGCCAAGTCCCAGCGGGCCTGCCGGCGAAACCTGGCCCGGGGAAAACGTGGACGAGCCAAGCTCGCCCTCGTTTACCACAGGCCCATCAACAGCAACTTTGTTCTCAAAATTGTCGGTCATGTTCCGGTCCTCCTTGGACACTTCGATTAAGCCAATTCTGTGTCCAAGGAAATCGGGTCCGACTCAAAACTTGTCATCGACGACATCCTGGGCGGTGAAAAAGGTTGGGCCGGGCGCGTGCGGTTCCTTTGCTCGGGAACAGAGGGAGTCGGGTGCGCGATGGACATGGCGCGCTTGTATACCCGGCGTCCTATCATCCTTATCCAGGTTCATTCGGGTGCGAGTCTCGCATGGCAGTGATGTCTGCGGCTTGGTTCGTTGAGTTCAGGCAGCGATTGCCATGGCTGCTGCACGTGGACTGATGTTGTCGTTGGCCGGTGTGTCGGTTGCGCTGATCAGGGCCTTCCATGCCCGCTCGAAGCGGCCGGATTTGATCAGGGCGCGGAAGGTCAGAACAGCCTGTCCGCCGACGATCCGCCAGCGCATGCCGGAGCGCTTCATGCGCTGTGTCACCAGGGTCTTGTTGGCAGCTTCGACCACGCCTGAGCCGATGGCGATGCCCTCTTCCTTCAGGGCGTGGTAGCGCATGCGATGGCGATGCTTGCGGAAGAAGGCGAGTTCCCGCTCGGTCTCGGCCCGGTCCGGCGCAGCGGCGGCATCGCGAAGGTGGCGCAGCGCCCGGATCACCTTGGCGACGCCACGGGGATCGTGACGGAGGATCTCGCGGTACTTCTCGAACCAGCCGGGCGCCACGGCATGGTCGGACGCGGTTTGCAGATGTTCGCAAGCATGCCAGAAGTCGATCACCTCGGTTTCGGGCGACAGGGTCTCCAGGAAGGTCCAGTTGTCGGCGGCGCCATCGGCGATAGCGACGATCCCGATCTCGGGGCGTGCTCGCCTGATGTGTGCGACTTCGCTTGCAAGCTGCGCCTTCAGCGTGAGCTTGCCGCTCTCCGGCATGCGGCCGAGATAGAGGGTCTTCAGGCGCTTGCCCTCGGCGTCGTGGAAGGAGACCGTGCCGCAGGCAGCCTCGCGCCAGGAGGCCTTGGCGCGACCGTCCTCGCCGGGTCTCAGCGGCACCATGACGCCGTCGAGGGAGACCGAGGCGGTGGTCGCGTCCTGCGGTATGCCCTCGGCCTCACGGATGCTGCCCAGCGTCTCCGGGCCGAGGCTCTCCCAGCATTCGTGCATGCTCAGGGTCAGGCGCTGCAGGGTGCTCACCGACGGCGTCATGGCGCCGGTCTTCGCAAAGAACGCCGCCGCTTCCCGGGCCGTGCAGTGACCCATCATCAGCAGACCGAGCTCGGCCGCCGGCCGCGTCAGGTAATCGTCGACGAGGCCCAGGCTCTCGTCGACCGGCACCGGCGATGCCCCGCTCGCGCCGCTGCGGTAACGCGCTCGCCGGTAGGTCACCGGACCGAGCGAGGTCATGATCGTCTTCGGCGTCACCGCGACCCGGAACCAGCTCTGCCCGTCCCGCTCGATCCGGGAAGCGCCATCGTCCCGGTTCTCGATGACGGCGCCCATGACATCGCGAGCGAACTCGTTCGTGGCCTCACGCACCCGCAACTCGACCTCCTCGGGCGCCTCGGGGCGCGGCTCGGAACGAAGCTCCTCGCGACACAGTGCGAGCACCCGGGCGGCCGCCTCGACGACCCGAGGAGGCAGGCCGGAAAGATCGATGGACGAAGGCGCCGGAGGCGGGGATACTGCCATGGGAATGCTCCCGATGTTGGGTTTCGAGACACGGCATCGTACCGCTTCTGGCGGTGCGGAGCGTTCCCACCTTCCCCTGCTCGACCCTGCCGTCGTAACAAAATCCTGCCTTGGAGCGGCCCATTGTCACGAATAGCCGATTTCGGCCGTTCGTCTCGACACAAAAAACGCACTAAATCAATGACTTAGATTTTCCATACCAGACCCACACCCGTTCATTCCTTTCACGGGATGACGGTTGGTGCGACCATGCTCAGAGGCTTCCGCACCAACGTCACTCCTGTGGACAGTCCCGACGAGATTCGCGACGTGCCGGGCTTTACCAGCCAGGGCTTTATGCCGATCCCCGCGCCCGAGTTTCACGACTGGGAGGGTGACGGCGCGTTGCCCTCGCTTGCCGCCACGGAGCATTTAATTCAGGCAGTAGGGCCCCAGAACATTGCGGCCGTCATCACCGAAACGATGTTCGGGGCGGGTGCCTATCTACCGCACGACCGGTATCTGCCCGAGCTGCGCGAGCTCACCAAGCGGTACGGAATCCTTTGGATCGACGATGAGGTCCTATGTGGCTTCGGCCGACTCGGAGAATGGTTCAGCTACCAGCTCTATGAAGGGATCGAGCCTAATCTTATGGTGGTCGGCAAGAGCCTGAACGGATGTGCGTTGCCGATCGGCGGTGTCGTTGCCAGCCGGCCCATTGCCGAGTTCTTCGAACGAGCGCGCTGGTGGAGCGGTAGCACGAACGAGGCGCATCCGCTCGTTTGCGCGTCGATCGTGGGCAATCTCGAGACCATGATCGAGGAGGAGGTGGTCCCGCGCGTGACTCGGCTCGGACGCTACCTCGAGGGAAAGCTTCGGGAGATCCAGAAGCAGCACCCTTGTGTTGGGCGGTTCGGCGGCCGCGGCCTCTACTATGCCGTCGACCTTGTTAACGCACAAGGCGAACCGATCGTTCCGGAAGACCGCTTTACAGGCTACCTCGGTGATCTCTCCAATTACCCAAGTTACATTATTTCCGGCGAATGCGCCAAACGCGGGGTCTTTCTGGGCGGCGTCCCTCCCAACACCGTCCAGGTCGCGCCGCCCTTCACGATCACCGAGGACGAGATAGACCTCGCTATGAACGCTTTCGACGAAGCGCTGAACGTGCTCGATCGCCAGATTGGCGCCGTGTGATGCCGAAATCAACGTGGATGGGCGGACGGCTTGCCGTGGTGCGCAAGATCGCGGCCGTGCTTCGCCGACTCCGGTGCTGATCAGAGCGGCAGCGGGCCGGCGAGACCGTCGCGTTCGCCGAGGCGCATCAAAGGCTTGGTGATGTCTGCTGAGGTTCGTGCCGAGGTCTCCCTCATCGACCATCACTGTCACGGGGTCGTGCCCATCAGCCTGTCGGCGGCGTCCTTCGAGGGCCTCATGAGCGAGAGCTTCGCGCGGGCACCCTCGGGGACGAGCCACTGGGACAAGCCCATCGCCCTGGCTATCCGACGCTGGTGCGCGCCGGTGCTCGATTTGTCGCCCTTCTGCTCACCCCAAGCCTACGTGGAACGGCGTGGCGACCTTGGCGCCGAGGAAGTGAACCGGCGGTTCCTGGGGGCGGCGGGCCTCGAGATGCTGCTGGTCGACTCGGGCAACAAACCCTTAAACTGTTCTGATGATTAGATCGCCATTCAGGGCGAATTGTTAAAAGGGGGCAAAATGTCAGCATTTGAAACCGCGACCAAGTTCTTCCACGCCTGCGAATCGCTGGAGGGTTGGGAGGGATGCAGGGACTACGTCGCGGACGGGGCTCCGTTCACCGGGCAATGCGAACCGCTCGCGGACATCGCTACCGTCGAGGCCTACTGCGAATGGATGAAGGGCCTCGGAGAAGGTCCCCTCAAGGGCTGCGTTTACGAGATCAACGGCTCGTCTTATGACGAGACCAACAAGATGGCCATTTATTACGCCACCATCACGGGGACCCATGTGGGCGATGGTGGACCTGTTCCGCCGACCAACAAGCAAACCAAGACGGATTATGTTTACGCGCTGACCATGAACGACGAGGGCAAGGTCGCGAAAATGTACAAGGTCTGGAACGCGTCATGGACCCTGAAGGAGCTCGGCTGGATGTAGCCAATTAGAGGGGGGTCATCATGGGTGAACGAACGACGCCAGCGACCGGCGGCGGTCCGTGTGTCGCCGTGCGTTTCTAGGTAAGCGGGCAACCAAACAATACGGCTTGTTGCTACTGCAAAATGTGTCAGCAGTGGAGCCGTAGTGTTCTCACGTCTTGGGCAGGCTTCAAAATCAGCGACTTTCACTGTACCGAGGGCGAGATCAAATACTACAAGTCGTCCGAATTCGCCGAACGCGGCTTCTGCCCCGAATGTGGCTCATCGCCAATCACCGATCCTCGGCCTCTTCAAAAGCGCACCAGAAGTCAGGGCCCTTTCCTCCGCCGGCATTACCCGGCCTCAACGGTACTATGGCCCTGTCCGACTCCCGCCCGGCCCGCCGTGCTCACCACGGCGTCGGGGCGCACTGTCTCCTTTTGGCTCAGGCTGTTGAAAAAGTCCCGAAACATCCATTTCGAGCCTGAATTGGCCAATTCTCCGAAATCGGTGTTTTCCTTAGTCTTTGATTCCATTGAAATCGAATTCTCATTGGTTCCGGAAAACTGTCGAGTTTGGTTCCGCAACCGATTTTTCAACAGCCTCAGCCAGGAGAAGACCAACGGTGCCCTTTCGTACACGGCGATTGCCGGCGTCGTTATAGGCCCCTATTCCCGCACTAACTGGGCTTCGATAGTCATTACTATTATGGAAACGGGCACAACGGCGATTAGAGGAGGGACCGGTCGACATGAAAATGGTCAGATTGAATGCACCTGCCGAATTGAACATGCCGATCGGCGAGGCGATGTTCAGCCAGCGCGCGATCCGGCGCCTGGACCGCGACCGGCCGATCGGCAACGCGCAATTGAAGATCGTGCTGGATGCGGCGTCCAAGGCGCCGAGCGGCGCGAACGCGCAGATGGCGCGCTACTTGGTGATTCGCGATCGGCAGCGCATCGCCGAATTCGGCGAACTCTATTACGAGGCGTGGTGGGCCAAGCGCAAGGACGACTACGGTTGGGAGCCCGGAAGTGACATCCCGGCCGAGTCGCCGTACCGAATGGCGGCGCTGCTGGCGCGCGAGATGCGCCACGCCCCGGTCGTCATCCTGGCGTACGCGATGGGCGCGGCGGCGGCGAGCTCGGTGCTGCCGGGCGTTCAGAACCTGTTGCTGGCGGCACGGGCGCTCGGCATCGGTTCGGTGCTGACGACGCTCCACCCGAGCGTGATGGACCGCGTCACCGAGATGTTAGGCGTGCCGGCCGACGCCGCCTTCCACTGCTGCATCCCGCTCGGCTATCCGCGCGGCAATTTCGGCCCGACGCGGCGCTACCAGACGGCCGATACGACCCACTGGGACCGATGGGGTGCGCGCCCGCCCTGGGCCGACTGACCGACGCAGGTCGCGCGGCGCGCGGTCTATCGGTCGAACGCGTCCAGCACGGCGGCGAAGGATTCGATGCTTTGGACCGTGTTGGGCGCCAAAGAGACTTGCAGATGGTCGATGCCTTGCGCGGCAAAAGCGCGCATGCCGTCTGCGATCTCCTCTGGTGAACCGCTCAAGGGGATCGCCGTGTTGGGCGCCATGCTAGTCGGTATGTCATGGGCGCCCGTCTGGTCGACCGTGATCGACACGCTTCGCCCGATTTCCGCCGGGTCGCGCCCGACCGCGCGGCATGCCTCGTCGACGACGTCGCGCCGCGCTGGCACCTCGTCGGCGCTGCTCGCGCCGGCGCAGAGCCAGGCGTTCCAACTGTCGATATGCGGCAGGGTGATCGACAGCATACGCGGGCCGCTGGAGCCGATCATCAGCGGCGGACCTTTGGGGCGCGGGCCGCGCGGGCAGATCTCGCAGTCGCGCGCCGAGTAGTAGGTGCCGTCGAAGTCGACCTTGCCGTCGCGAAGCAGGCAGCGAATGATGGTGAACGCCTCTTCGAAACGCGAGACGCGACGGTCATAGGGCAGGCCGAAGGCGCGGTATTCGTCCTCGTGCCAGCCCGCGCCAAGGCCCAGGATGACCCGACCGCCCGAGATTTCCTCGACCGCATCGATCATCTTTGCGAACACGGCCGGATTTCGAAACGACGTCGGGGTGACCAACGAGCCGAGCTCGACGCGGCGGGTGATGGCGGCCAGTCCGGTCAGCATCGTCCAACACTCCCAGACGCCCTGTTGTTCCGCCTCGGTCGCATCGCCCCGGTACAACAAGTGATCGACGAACCAGAGCGAATCGACCCCGATGTCCTCGGCGAGGCCGGCCATGGTGACGTAGTCCTGCCAACGCGCTGTCTTGCCGCCCATGTCGTTCTCGCTTTCGGGCAGAATGAGTCCGACCTTCAACGGCCGCGCCTGTATGTCCGTCATCTTGCTCGCCTCGCTACTGTTCGTTCCGAGAGCCGGGGTCCCTGGTCAGTCTAGGGAAGCGCGGCACGCGAGTCCACGCGCCGCAGGGTTTGACAGCGGCCTGAAGGGCTCTACTCTAGCCGACCGGTCAGGCGCGGCGACGCCGGCCGGTCAACCGTAGGGGGGACCGAGGATGAGCCACGATCTGCGCTTTCAAGTCGCGATCATGCCGAGTGGCGATTTCGACACCGTGCTCAAGCGCTTCAAGCATGTCGAGGACCTGGGTATCGACATGGCGACGACGGGCGACCACTTCGTCGATTGGACCAATCCGCCGCGGCCCTGGCTCGAGTCATGGACCACGCTGGCGGCGATCGCCCGGGAAACGTCTCGCATGCGGCTCGCGACCTATGTCACGCAAATCCCGCTTCGCAACCCGGCGATGCTGGCGCGCCAGGCGTTGACGCTCGACCACATCTCCGGCGGCCGGTTCGAGGTCGGCCTCGGCGTCGGCCTGCCGATCGATCCGTCCTGCGGCATGATCGGCGTCGAGAACTGGGACGAGAAGGAACGGGTTCGCCGCTTTCCCGACTATGTCGAGATCGTCGATCGGCTGCTGTCGAACGAGGTCGCGAGCTACGAGGGCGAGTACTACAGCGTCAAGGACGCGGTTATGAACCCGCGGCCGGTGCAGTCGCCCAGGCCGCCGATCGTCATCGCGGCGCTGCGCCCGGTGATGATGCGGATCGCGGCGAAATACGCCGATAATTGGAACAGCCTGAGCTTCGCCGAGACATTCGCCGAACAGCTTGCCGAGACCCGCGAGCGGGTCGCCCGCATGAACGACAACCTGGCCGCCATCGACCGCGACCCGGCCGAGCTTCGCTATTCGTATCAGATGTTCGATCCGAGCTCGCGGGCGAGCGGCGGGGCGGTCAGCTACTACGAATCCACCAACCTCTTCGTCGACATGGCGGAGAGCCTGATCGAGGCTGGCATGTCCGAGCTCGGCCTCTACTACCCGACGCTGACCGAACAGTATCCGGCCTTCGAGACGATCATCGGTGAGGTGATCCCCGACCTCAAGAAGCGCCACGGCGGCTGACCGAGGCACACGGGCCCGCCGCCTTGCGCCTCAGACCGGGCGGCGCTGGCCCCAGCCGTTCCAGTGGGTCTGTTCCGCCGCCGGCAGCCGCTTGGCGGGCTTGAAGGTCTCGCCGGTGAAATAGGCGACGGGCAGGAGCACCGCCTGGGTGACGTCGTCGGGCACGCCGAGCAGCTCGGCGACCGCGCGTTCGAACCGGAGGTGAAGCGTCGTCCAGCACGAGCCGAGTCCACGCGCCCGTAGCGCTAGCATCAACGACCAGGCGGCGGGCAGGATGGAGCCGTACATGCCGCCGAGCGACGCCGCGTCCTCACCTTCGGGGCGCCCGTCGATGGCGAGGATGATCAGCGCCGGGTTGCGGTCGAGCTCATCGGCCTGCCGGCGGGCCAGGCCCAGGTTCTTGCGGACGAGGTCGGCCCGCGCCGGATCGTCGATCGTGTCGGCGAACGCGTCCCGCTCATCCAGATAGGGATAACAGGCCTTGCGATAGAGATCGGCCACCGCCGTCTTCTTCGCCTGGTCGGTGATGACGATGAAATGCCGCGGCGTGGCGGCGGAGCCGACTGGCGACTGCAAGGCGATCTCGATGCAGGCCTCGATCATTTTCGGGTCGACCGGCTTGTCGAAGTCGAGCCGCCGGCGCACGCCTCGCGTGGTGGTCAACAGCGCGTCGACGGCGGCGATGTCGATAGTCATTTGAACTCCTCTCGATCGCTGCGAACTGCCACGACGCGTTGAGTTTGCCAGCCGACTAAAGCAGCGGCGCCATCTGCTCGCGGACTCCTCGCCGTTGCGCGGGCCTTAAGCCCCCTTCCTGAGCAGCTCGAGCGCGGGCGCGAACCGTTCGATCGCCCCCGTCGATATGTTGTCGATGCTGACCTGGACGTGGGCGATTCCCTCGGCCCGATACGCGCTCAGCCCCTCGGCGATCTCCGCGGGCTCGCCGACCAAGGGCTCGAGGGGCTTGTAGTCGTGACCGGTCGGCAAGGTGTTCCACCACGGATCGGCGTCTGGTTCGGCGACCAACACCGAGACCGTCCGCTGTAACGTCGCGGGGTCGCGCCCGACCTCGACGCAGGCCTCGTCGACAAGCTCGCGCAACGGCGGCACGCCGTCGGGGGTGTTGTTGGTCGACGTCCAATAAACGTTCCATATGTCGCAATACTTGGCCGTCAACCTGAGCATCTTGGGGCCCTTGGTGCCGACCATGATCGGCGGGCCCTCGGGCCGCGGCCCGCGCGGCTTGAGCACGCAGTCGCGCGCCTGGTAGTAGGTGCCGTCGAAATCGACCTCGCCGGTCTTCAGCAACGCCGAGACGATCTGGATCGCTTCGGCGAACCGGCTATAGCGGTGATCGTAGGGATAGCCGAAGGCGCGGTATTCGACTTCGTGATAGCCCGTGCCGACGCCCAGGATCAGCCGGCCGCCGCTGATCTCGTCGACGGTGTCGGCCATCTTGGCCAACAGCGCCGGGTTGCGAAAACCCATGCCCAACACCAGATTGCCAAGCTCGACGGTCTTGGTGCAGGCGGCGAGCGCGCTCAGCATCGACCAGGATTCCCAGTTGCCGTTCGGCTCGGCGGCGTCTCTCATGTGATAGAGGAGATGGTCGTCGAGCCAGATCGAATCGAAGCCGACGTCTTCCGCAAGCATGGCGATGTCGCGAAGCGCCGACCAGCCGAGGCCGGTCCTGTCGCTGGTCGGCAGGTCCAGCCCTACCTTGATGCGGTCTTCCGTGGCGCTCATGTTTTCGCTCCTCCCTGTTCGCGTCGGCGTCACGCCGCCTTCTTGAGCAGATCCAGCGCGGGCGCGAACTTCTCGATCGCCTTCGTCGAAATCGCGTCCATGTTGATCTGCACATGCGCGACGCCCTCGCGGCGGTACGCCGTCAGCTCCTCGGCGATCTGGTCGGGCCCGCCGATCATGGGCGTGATCGCCATGTCCTCCTTGCCGAACGGCATGTCGTTCCACCAGGGATCGGCATCGGCGTCGGCCGTCAATACCGTGACGGTGCGCTCCAGCGTCGCCGGGTCGCGGCCGGCCTCGTTGCAGGCCTCGTCGACGATCTCGCGCAAGCGGGCGGCGCCTTGCGGGCTGTTCGTCGCGTCGTCCCAGTACGAGTTCCAGACGTCGGCGTAGCGCGCCACCAGCTTGAGCATCTTTGGGCCGATGCTGCCGATCATGATCGGCGGGCCCTCGGGCCGCGGCCCGCGTGGCTTGAGCACGCATTCCCTCGCCTCGTAGTACTTGCCAGCGAAGTCCACCGCGCCGGTCTTCAACAGGCCATGGACGATCTGGATCGCCTCGGCGAAACGGCTGTAACGGTAGTTGTGGGGGTAGCCGAAGGCGCGATACTCGAGCTCGTGATAGCCCGCGCCAACGCCGAGAATGAGCCGACCGCCGCTGATCTCGTCGACGGTGTCGGCCATCTTGGCCAACAGCGCCGGGTTGCGGAACCCCATGCCGAGCACCAAGGTGCCCAACTCGACGGTCTCGGTGCAGGCGGCCAGGGCGGAAATCTGGGACCAGCATTCCCACAGCCCGATCGGCTCGCGCCCGTCAGCGAGCTGGTAGAGGAAGTGATCGACGACCCAGAGCGAATCGAAGCCGACGTCCTCGGCCAGCTTGGCCATGTCGAGGATTTCCGACCAGCGCATGGAATCGCCGCCGGTTTCATGGCCTATGGGAATCTGCAGCCCCACTTTGATGCGATCTTGCGTGTCGGGCATTGGTCAGCTCCTCCTGGTTCCTGTTCGGCTTAGGCGGCCTCGTCGAGCAGCGCCAGCACGGGCGCGTACTGCTCGATCGCGGCCGTCGTCATCTGATCCATGTTGATCTGCACATGCGTGATGCCCCGGGGCCGGTAGGCCAGCAGCGCCTCGGCGATCTCGGCGGGCTCGCCGCAAATTGGCCGTAGCGGCCGTTCCTGGTCGCCGGTCGGCATGTCGTTCCACCAGGGGCGGGCGTCGGGGTCGGCCGCGAGCACCGTGATCGTGCGTTCCAGGGTCGCCGGGTCGCGGCCGACGTCTTGGCAGGCCTCGTCGACCATCGCCAGGAAACGCTCGGCGCCCTCGGGCGTGTTGCCCGTGTCGTCCCAATAGGGTGCGAGTCTCGCATGGCAGTGATGTCTGCGGCTTGGTTCGTTGAGTTCAGGCAGCGATTGCCATGGCTGCTGCACGTGGACTGATGTTGTCGTTGGCCGGTGTGTCGGTTGCGCTGATCAGGGCCTTCCATGCCCGCTCGAAGCGGCCGGATTTGATCAGGGCGCGGAAGGTCAGAACAGCCTGTCCGCCGACGATCCGCCAGCGCATGCCGGAGCGCTTCATGCGCTGTGTCACCAGGGTCTTGTTGGCAGCTTCGACCACGCCTGAGCCGATGGCGATGCCCTCTTCCTTCAGGGCGTGGTAGCGCATGCGATGGCGATGCTTGCGGAAGAAGGCGAGTTCCCGCTCGGTCTCGGCCCGGTCCGGCGCAGCGGCGGCATCGCGAAGGTGGCGCAGCGCCCGGATCACCTTGGCGACGCCACGGGGATCGTGACGGAGGATCTCGCGGTACTTCTCGAACCAGCCGGGCGCCACGGCATGGTCGGACGCGGTTTGCAGATGTTCGCAAGCATGCCAGAAGTCGATCACCTCGGTTTCGGGCGACAGGGTCTCCAGGAAGGTCCAGTTGTCGGCGGCGCCATCGGCGATAGCGACGATCCCGATCTCGGGGCGTGCTCGCCTGATGTGTGCGACTTCGCTTGCAAGCTGCGCCTTCAGCGTGAGCTTGCCGCTCTCCGGCATGCGGCCGAGATAGAGGGTCTTCAGGCGCTTGCCCTCGGCGTCGTGGAAGGAGACCGTGCCGCAGGCAGCCTCGCGCCAGGAGGCCTTGGCGCGACCGTCCTCGCCGGGTCTCAGCGGCACCATGACGCCGTCGAGGGAGACCGAGGCGGTGGTCGCGTCCTGCGGTATGCCCTCGGCCTCACGGATGCTGCCCAGCGTCTCCGGGCCGAGGCTCTCCCAGCATTCGTGCATGCTCAGGGTCAGGCGCTGCAGGGTGCTCACCGACGGCGTCATGGCGCCGGTCTTCGCAAAGAACGCCGCCGCTTCCCGGGCCGTGCAGTGACCCATCATCAGCAGACCGAGCTCGGCCGCCGGCCGCGTCAGGTAATCGTCGACGAGGCCCAGGCTCTCGTCGACCGGCACCGGCGATGCCCCGCTCGCGCCGCTGCGGTAACGCGCTCGCCGGTAGGTCACCGGACCGAGCGAGGTCATGATCGTCTTCGGCGTCACCGCGACCCGGAACCAGCTCTGCCCGTCCCGCTCGATCCGGGAAGCGCCATCGTCCCGGTTCTCGATGACGGCGCCCATGACATCGCGAGCGAACTCGTTCGTGGCCTCACGCACCCGCAACTCGACCTCCTCGGGCGCCTCGGGGCGCGGCTCGGAACGAAGCTCCTCGCGACACAGTGCGAGCACCCGGGCGGCCGCCTCGACGACCCGAGGAGGCAGGCCGGAAAGATCGATGGACGAAGGCGCCGGAGGCGGGGATACTGCCATGGGAATGCTCCCGATGTTGGGTTTCGAGACACGGCATCGTACCGCTTCTGGCGGTGCGGAGCGTTCCCACCTTCCCCTGCTCGACCCTGCCGTCGTGACAAAATCCTGCCTTGGAGCGGCCCATTGTCACGAATAGCCGATTTCGGCCGTTCGTCTCGACACAAAAAACGCACTAAATCAATGACTTAGATTTTCCATACCAGACCCACACCCTCCCAATAGGCGTTCCACATGTCGGCATAGCGGGCCGTCAGCCGGAGCATTTTGTGCCCCTTGGTGCCGATCAGGATGGGCGGGCCCTCGGGCCGGGGGCCGCGCGGCTTGAGTACACAGTCGCGCGCCTGGTGGTAGGTGCCGTCGAAGTCGATCTCGCCCGTCCTCAAGAGGCCGTGGACGATCTGGAGCGCCTCTTCGAAGCGGGCGAAGCGATGGTCGTAAGGAAAACCGAAGGCGCGGTACTCGAGTTCGTGGTACCCCGCGCCGACGCCGAGGATGAGCCGGCCGCCCGAGATTTCGTCGACGGTGTCGGCCATTTTCGCCAACAGCGCCGGGTTGCGGAATCCCATGGCGAGCACCAGCGTGCCCAGCTCGACCCTCTCGGTGCAGGCCGCGAGGGCGGCCAGCACGGACCAGGCTTCCCACAGCCCGTCGGGCTCGCTCGCGCCCTCGAGCTGGTACAGCAGGTGGTCGACCACCCAGAGCGAATCGAAGCCGACGTCCTCGGCCGCCATCGCGAGGTCGCGGATGTCCGACCAGCGCGCCGTCGGATCGAAGTCCTTCTCGCTCGTCGGCAGGCGCAACCCCACCTTCATGCGGCCTCGCGTGTCGTTCATACTCCGCCTCTCAGCTGCCAGTCCCCGCTATCTGGTCCTTGGTGTTACTCGGCATCGTGGCCGAATACCTTCTCGGGCGTCACGACGAGCAACGCCGACGGTCCCCAATCGGGCTTGGTCTCGTCGTAGTGGCGCGCGTCGGCCTCGGTCTCGTGGTAGCGCAGGATGATGCGCCAGGTGACGTCGCCGCGCCACGCACTCTCCGTCTCGACCAGCTCGGCGGTGCCGTAGACCGTGACGGCCTGCCCGTCCGGATGGCCCTCGTCGATGCACAGGCTGACCCGCGGGTCACGCCTCACATTGCGGGCCTTCACACTATCGGCGCCGACGCTGATGTGGAAGCGGCCGTCCTCGTAGAGGTACCAGATCGGGCTGAGGTGAGGCGCACCGTTACGCCGGTTGGTGGCGAGGATCGCATTGACGGTCGCCTGCAGGATGGTGTCGATTTCGGCGTCTGTCATGATCTTCGCGTCCTCCTCAGCCATAGCGTTCGCGCAGCCGTGGCAGCACCTGCTCGGCATAGAGGCGCAAGAAGCGTTCCTGATCGGGACCGGGGGCGTGGAACACCAGATGCGTGAAGCCGAGCTCGATATAGGGCGCGATCATCTCGATATGCGCGTCGGGATCGGTCGAGACGATCCAACGGCTGGCGGCCCGTTCGACCGGCAAGGCGGCGGCCAGCGCCTCGATCTCGATGGGATCCTCGATCCCTGTCTTCTCCTCGGGCGAGAGCGCGAGCGCCGCCCAGTGGCGGGTGTCCTCGAGGGCGCGCTCGGGATCGCTGTCGAAGGAGACCTTCATCTCGATCATGCGCTCAATGCCGTCCGGTGACCGGCCGGCCTTCTCGAGGCCGGTTTCGACGTTCGGCAGCAGTGTCTCGCTGTACAGCTCGGGCGCCTTGCCGCTGGTGCAAATGAAGCCGTCGGCGACACGCCCGGCGAGCCGCGCCGCAGTCGGACCCGAGGCCGCGACGTAGATCGGCACGGGCGCGGCGGGACGATCGTAGATCGTCGCGTTGGCGGTACGATAGTACTCGCCCTCGAAGGTGACGCGCTCTTCGGCCCAGAGCCGCTTGATCAATTCGATCGACTCCCTCAGGCGCCCGAACCGCTCCTTGAACTTCGGCCACTCGATGCCGATCGCCGGCACCTCGTTGAGCGACTCGCCGGTGCCGACGCCCAGCACGACGCGGCCCGGATAGAGCACGCCGAGGGTGGCGACCGACTGGGCGACGATCGACGGATGGTAGCGGAAGGTCGGCGTGACCACGCTGGTGCCGATGATGACGCGCGAGGTCCGCGCGCCGAGCGCGCCCAGCCAAGTAAAGGAATGGGGCGCATGGCCGTCGCTGTGCTTCCACGGTTGGAAGTGATCGCTGACCCATACCGAGTCGAAGCCGACCTCTTCGGCGATGACGCCGAAGTCGAGCAGTTCGCAGGGCCCGAATTGCTCCGCCGACGCCTTGTATCCCAGTGTCAACACCTCTCGAGACCCTCCAAGTCATCGCGCAACGCGCGGATTTTCGATTCGACAGCAATCATACAATCTTCGCCGCGGCAGCGTGATCGGCGAACACCGCCGCCTGCGCGGCGCGGACGCGACCCGCCGGAATCGCCGCGTCGCCATCATGCAGGCGCGCCAGCATGGCGGCCTTGTCCTCGCCGGTCACCAGCCAGACCACTTGCCGCGCGCGGTCGAGCGCCGGATAGGTCAGGGTCATGCGGCGTCGACCCTGGTATGGCCCGGTGATCGCGACATCGCGATCGCCGACGTCGAGCACCGGATCGCCGGGCACCAGCGACGCGGTATGGCCGTCGCCGCCGAGACCCAAGTGCACGAGATCGAGCACGGGCGGCGAGCCGGCCACCGCCGCCAGTGTCTCGGCATAGCGCCTTGCCGCCGCGTCGAGATCATCGCGCTCGACCGGCATCGGGTGGACCCGCGCCGGTACGGTCAAGCTCTCGCGCAAGACGGTGAGGTTGCGGTCCGCATCACCATACGGCGCGACGCGCTCGTCGACCTGCAGCAGGTCGACGCGATCCCAGGGGACGTCCTCGCGTGCCAGTGCCCGCAGCATACGAATCGGCGTGCTGCCGCCGCTTAGCGCCAGCGCGAAGCGGCCACGCTCGGCGACCGCGCGCCGGGCGCGGGCGGCGACCGCGCGCCGGGCGCGGGCGGCGATGAAACCCGCGGCCTCGACGGAAGCCGTATCGGCGTCGGCGAAAACGCGGAGATCCAGGTCGCTCAGCTGTCCTTCTCCACATGCCCGCCGAACTGATAGCGCATGGCCGACAGGACCTTGTTGGCGAAATCGGCCTCGCCACGCGAACTGAAGCGTTCGTAGACCGCCGCGGAGAGGACATGCGCCGGCACGCCCTCGTCGATCGCCGCGTGCAGCGTCCAACGTCCCTCGCCCGAATCCGAGACGCGGCCCGAAAAGTCCGACAGCTCGGCGTCCTCGAGCAGGGCCCGCGCCGTCAGGTCGAGGAGCCACGAGCCGACCACGCTGCCGCGCCGCCACAGCTCGGTGATGTCGGCCAGGTTGAAGTCATAGCGGTACGCCTCGGCATTCTCGATCGGCGCGGTCTCGGCGTCGGCGGTCGCTGGTGCCCGCTTGCCGATGTCGGCGTTGTGCAGGATGTTCAGGCCTTCGGCATAGGCGGCCATGATGCCGTACTCGATGCCGTTGTGGATCATCTTGACGAAGTGGCCGGCACCGTGCGGCCCGCAATGCAGGTAGCCGTGCTCGGCCGTGCCGCCGATGGCCTCGCGTCCCGGCGTGCGCGGCGCCGTGTCGAGCGGCGGCGCCAACGACCGGAAGATCGGATCGAGGTGGCGCACCACGGTCTCGTCGCCGCCGATCATCTGACAATAGCCGCGCTCGAGTCCCCACACGCCCCCGCTGGTGCCGACGTCAAGATAATGGATACCCTCGGCGCCGAGCGCCTGGGCGCGGCGAATGTCGTCTCGGTAATGCGAGTTGCCGCCGTCGACGATGATGTCGCCGGGCGCCATCAGCGCCGCCAAGTCCCGCGCGGTCTCGTCGACGATAGCCGCCGGCAGCATGATCCAAACCGCGCGCGGCGGTTCCAGTTTGGCGACCAGATCTTCGAGCGACGCGGCGCCGGTCGCGCCGTCCGCCTCCAGCGGCTCAACGCTGGCGCGGCGTCGGCCGTAGATGACGCAGTCGTGCCCGTCGCGCAACAGGCGGCGGACCATGTTGGCACCCATCCGCCCGAGACCGATCATTCCAAGCTGCATGCCGTAACCTTTTCACCGCGTCGATAGGTCCGTCCGTCGTGTCCGCGACTTGCCAGTCTCACACGAATGCGCAATTTTGCGAATTGAATTGAAACGGCGGTCGTCTTCGATGGCCGCGAAGAGGATTTCGGAGGATCGATCGACCGATGAGCCGCGCGACCGCCAAGATCGAGCTCACGCCACTGGCTGGCCTTCCTTTGGTCGAGCCGGGCGACGACCTCGCGACGCTGATCACCGACGGTCTCGCGGCCACGGGTGTCACGCTGAAGGACGGCGATGTTCTCGTCGTCGCCCAGAAAATCATTTCCAAGGCGGAAGACCGCTATGTCGACCTGCGATCGGTCACGCCGTCGGCGCGCGCGCGCGATCTGGCGTTGAAATGCGAGAAGGATGCGCGGCTGGTCGAGCTGATCCTTTCCGAATCGCGCGAGGTCTTGCGTTGGCGGCCGGGCGTGCTGGTGGTCGAGCATCGTCTCGGCGTAGTGCTCGCCAACGCCGGGATCGACCGGTCGAACGTCGCGCCCGACGGCGACGCCGAACGCGTGCTGCTGCTGCCTGAAAACCCCGACGCGACCTGTCGCGCCTTGCGCGAGGCGGTGCGCGCGCGGGCCGGCGTCGACGTCGCCATCATCATCAACGACAGCGTCGGCCGCGCCTGGCGCCGCGGCACGGCGGGCATCGCCTTGGGCGCCGCCGGGCTGCCGGTGCTCGACGATCAGCGTCGGCGGCCCGATCTCTTCGGCCGGCCGCTCGAGGTCAGCATCGAGGCGGTGGCCGACGAGTTGGCCGCCGCCGCCTCGCTGGTGCAGGGCCAGGCCGACGAGGGCACGCCGGTGGTGCTGATCCGCGGCTTCGACCGCCGTGGCGCCGAGCAGTCCGCGGCATATCTCATTCGGCCCGAGGCCGAGGATCTATTCCGGTCCTGAACGCGGGTCGCGATCTAAAGCAGCGGCGCGACGTCCATGGCGAATTTTTCCATCTGCTTCATGCCGAAGGAAACCGGCTCGAGGCCGTGGAACTGGAACTCGATGACGAAATGGGAGATGCCCGCCTGCATCAGCGCGTTCATTCGATCGGCGCAACGCGCCGGCGAGCCGCTGATCGTCACCGCCAGCGGATCGGTGCTCGGGTCCTGGAAGGCGACACCGTTGCGGAGCTTGGGCAGATTGGCCTGGAAGTCGTTCTCGTCCTTGGCGACATAGGCGAAGGTGAAGGCGGCGAGTTTCGGGTCGCTGCCCCATTTCGCCCCCGCTTCGCACAGCTTGGGCAGCCAGAACGAGCTGGCCTCGTCCTCGGTCGGCCAGAACGGCACGATGTATTCGCCGTAGCGCGCGGTCCGCTCGATCGACTTGACCCCGCCACCGATCCAGATCGGCGGATAGGGCTTCTGCACCGGTTTGGGCTCGAGCGTCATGTCGGCCAACTGGTAGTGCTCGCCCTCGAACGTCGTCGTCGGCTCGGTCCACAGCCGGGTGATCGCCTCGAGCTGCTCGTCGAACATCTTGCCCCGCTTGCGCCGGTCGACGCCCATCGATGTGAAATCCTCCTCCCACCAGCCCATGGCGACGCCGGCAATGACCCGGCCGCCCGACATGACGTCGAGGGTCGCCAGGTACTTGGCCCATTGATAGGGCGGCAGTAGGGGCAGCAGGATCGAGTTGGTGCCCAGCTTGATCGTCGAGGTCGCCTGGGCGATGGCGGGCAGGACGACCAGAGCGTCGAGGACGTCGCGGTTCGGGAAGGTGGTGAAGAGCCAGCCCGGCGGCAGGGTCATATGGGTCGGCAGGGTGACCGAGTAGAAGCCAAGGTCCTCGGCCAGCCTGGCGGCTTCGACGATCTCGCCGACCGAAGGGTTCTGCGCGCCCCAGGGGAACAACATGATGCTGATGTCCGACATCTTCGCCATCGCGATACCCCTTGTTGAGCCGAATTCGCTTGTGGCGGCTTACGCCACCCGACATCCTCGCAGGGCCTCGCGTCGAATGTCCACTCTCCCGGTCGGTCGAATGGTTGTTTCTGAAGTCGGGGAAGTTCGTGTCATGTGTCGGGACTCGCATCTGCGTGTCGGCGGCGGGCCTGATCCTGCCGTGACGGTGGGATGACCGCCGCGAGGGGTTCCGGCGTCGAGTGCCTCGCGCTCTCGGGCGGTATCGGCGGCGCCAAGCTGGTCGTCGGGCTGGCGCGGATCCTCGATCCCGCGCGTCTCCTGGTGGTCGCCAACACCGGCGACGACTTCGAACATCTCGGCCTTCACGTCTCGCCCGACATCGACACGTTGGTCTACACGCTGTCCGGCCTGGCCAATCCGGAGACCGGCTGGGGCCGCGCTGGCGAGACCTGGACGTTCATGGCGGCGCTCGAGGCGCTCGGCGGAGAGACTTGGTTCCGGCTCGGCGACGCCGATCTCGCGATGCACGTCGAGCGCAGCCGGCGCCTTCGCGCGGGCGAGAGCCTGAGCGCCATTACCGCCGATCTGAGCGCCCGGCTGGGCGTCGCCGTGCGCATCGTGCCGATGAGCGACGATCCGGTCCGCACCGTCGTCGAGACCGCCGACGGCGCCCTCGACTTCCAGCACTACTTCGTGCGCGAACGCTGCGCGCCGGCGGTGACGGGATTCCGTTTCTCTGGCAGCGAGGCGGCGCGGCCACAACCGCAGTTCCTCGACGCGCTCGCCGATCCGGGCCTCGGCGGCATACTGATTTGCCCGTCGAACCCATTCATCAGCATCGACCCAATCCTGGCGCTTCCCGAGGTGCGTGATCGGCTCGCGGCGTGCGCCGCGCCGGTTATCGCCGTGTCACCGATCGTTGGTGGGCGCGCGATCAAGGGGCCGACGGCGAAAATGATGCGCGAACTCGGCGGACCGTCTACGACAACCGCGGTGGCGGCCCACTATGGCGAGCTGCTCGACGGTTTCGTCATCGACTGCGCGGACGCGGATGCCGCCGACGACTTACGCGCGGCCGGGATCGCCGTCCTCGTCACTCGTACCGTCATGGAGAGCCTAGGCGATCGCGAGAGCCTAGCGCGGGCCGTGCTTGGCTTCGCCAGCGAACTCCGCGAACACGGGAAGCCGGCAAGGGAATCTGGCCACGACGCGTAGGTTTCGATTCTCCTGTCGATGCTGGCGTGCAACACTATCCGCCACCAGGCGGAGATTGAGCAACGCGCGACCATGTGGGCAGTCCTTCCAGTCAAGTCTCTCGACGACGCGAAGCAGCGGTTGGGCGGCGTGTTGAGTCCGCGCGAACGGCGCGCGCTGTTCCGTGCCATGGTCGAAGACGTCCTCGCCGCGCTGTCGGCGGTGCGCGGCCTCGACGGCGTCGCCGTGGTGTCGCGCGACGCCGACATCGCCGCCCTGGCGCGGCGCTACGGCGCGCGGTTGATCGTTGAGGACGAGGACCGCGGCCAGACCGCGGCGGTGCGAGCGGCGGCCGAGGCGTTGGCGGCCGAGGGCGTCGCCGGCATGATCACGGTGCCGGGCGATGTCCCGCTTGTCACGCCGGCCGACATCGAAGCGGTCCTCGCTGCGCACGGCACGGCTCCCGCGATGACGATCGTTCCCGCCCGTGACGACCGGGGTTCCAACTGCATCGCCTGTTCGCCGCCCGATGTCATGGCGTTCGCCTTCGGCGACGACAGCTTCGCCAAACACCTCGACGCCGCGCGGAGATTGGGCATCGCGCCGCGTGTCGTCCACCTCGCGAGACTCGGCCTCGACGTCGACACGCCGACCGATCTCGAGCAGCTGCTGGCGCAGCCTGGCGACAAGTTGACGCACCGCTATCTCGGCCACAACGGCGGTGCGGTGCGGCTCGGTCGCCGCCGATCCGGCGACGACGCGGCCGCCGGACCGCTCGACCGCGCGGCGGCGGGCGATCGGATGACGCCCGACGATGCGCTGGCTTTGGCGGGCGAAACCGACATCGCGGCGCTGACGCGCGCCGCCGCCGAGCGCCGCGACGTCGGTCACGGCAACGTCGTCTCCTATTCGCGCAAGGTGTTCATTCCCCTGACCCAGCTTTGCCGCGACGTCTGCCATTACTGCACCTTCGCGCAGCCGCCGAGGAAGGGCGAACGCGCCTTTATGACCCGTGACGAGGTGCTGGCCGTCGCCCGGGCCGGCGCCGCGGCGGGCTGCAAGGAGGCATTGTTCACTCTCGGCGACAAGCCCGAGCTGCGCTACCGCGCGGCGCGCGAAGAGCTGGCGCGGCTCGGTCATTCGACGACGATCGCCTATTTGACCGAGGTCGCCGGGCTGGTGCTGCGCGAAACCGGCCTGCTGCCGCACGTCAATCCCGGCGTCATGGACGCCGATGACATTGCCGCCCTGCGGGCCGTCTCGGTGTCGCAGGGGCTGATGCTGGAAAGCGTCTCGGCGCGGCTTTGCGCCAAGGGCGGGCCCCACTACGGCTCGCCCGACAAGGCGCCGGAAAAGCGCCTCGAAACGATCCGGCTGGCCGGCGAGGCCCGGGTGCCGTTCACCTCCGGCATCCTGATCGGCATCGGCGAGACGAGGCGGGAGCGCATCGAATCAATACTCGCACTGCGCGGGTTGCACGAGCGCTATGGCCATATCCAGGAGATCATCGTCCAGAACTTCCGCGCCAAGCCCGGTACACGCATGGCCGGCGTGACCGAGCCGGACCTCGACGAGCTGTTGTGGAGCATCGCCGTCGCGCGCCTCATCTTCGGCCCGGAGACGACCATCCAGGCGCCGCCCAACCTGAGCCCCGGCGCGGCGGCCCGGTTGGTGGCCGCGGGTGTCGACGACTGGGGCGGGGTGTCGCCGGTCACGCCGGACTTCGTCAATCCCGAGGCGCCCTGGCCGGCGATCGAACGGCTGGCCGAGGAGACCGCGGCGGCCGGCAAGGCGCTGACCGAGCGGTTGGCAATCTACCCGGCCTACGCGCGCGACGGTAAGCGCTGGCTCGACGAGGCGCTGCGCCTTCCCGTGCTGCACGCCGTCGACAGCGAGGGCTTCGCGCGGACCGACCCCTGGCATCCCGGCGGCGGTCAGGCGCTCCCCATCGGGGCGGCGCCCACCGCGCGCAGCAGCCGCGATCTCGATGCGATCCTCGCCCGCGCCTCGGACGGCGGGGAGCTCGGCGAGGCCGACATCGTCCGGCTGTTCCGCGCCCGGGGCGGCGACGTCGACGCCGTCTGCGCCGCGGCCGACGAGTTGCGCGCGGCGGTCAACGGCGACGTCGTCAGCTATGTCGTCAACCGCAACATCAACTACACGAACATCTGTCAATATCGCTGCGGCTTCTGCGCCTTCTCGAAGGGCAAGTTGAGCGAGAACCTGAGGGGCCGGCCCTACGACCTCGACCTCGACGAGATCGCCAGGCGGGTGCGTGAAGCCTGGACGCGGGGCGCCACCGAGGTCTGCATGCAGGGCGGCATCCATCCCGCCTACACCGGCCAAACCTACCTCGACATCTGCCGCGCGGTGAAGGAGGCGGCGCCCGACATTCACGTCCACGCCTTTTCGCCGCTCGAGGTCTGGCACGGCGCCGAGACGCTCGGCCTGAGCCTTTCCGAGTTCTTCGCGCGACTGCGCGAGGCCGGGCTCAGCTCACTGCCCGGAACCGCGGCCGAAATCCTCGACGACGAGGTCCGCGCCGTGATCTGCCCCGACAAAGTGAACACGGCGCAGTGGCTCGAGGTCATGGCGGCGGCGCACGATTTGGGCCTGCGCAGCACCGCCACGATCATGTTCGGCCACGTCGACGCGGCCGAGAACTGGGCACGCCACCTGCTGCGTGTGCGAAACCTTCAGGCGCGGACTGGCGGTTTCACCGAGTTCGTGCCGCTGCCCTTCGTCTACATGGAGGCGCCGCTCTATCTCAGGGGCGGCGCGCGCAAGGGCCCGACGTTCCGCGAAAGCCTGCTGATGCACGCGGTGGCGCGACTCGCGCTCAACCCGCACATCACCAACATCCAGGCCTCGTGGCCCAAGATGGGGCCCGATGGCGCGGCCGCCTGCCTGCGGGCCGGCGTCAACGACATGGGCGGCACGTTGATGAACGAATCGATCAGCCGCGCCGCCGGCGCCGCTCACGGCCAGGAACTTGCGCCCGGGTCCATGGTGGCTCTGATCCGAGGCGCCGGCCGCGAGCCGGTGCAGCGCACGACGCTCTATGGCCGGCCACCCCGCACGCGCGTCGATGCCGCCGCCACCGCGCCATCGTTGATCCCCCTCGTCACGCCCCCCGTCACGCGGCGCCGCCGCGGCCAGCGCGCGGCCGAATAATACCAAGGAGCAGTGATAAAGACCCATAGAGACGGCTTGCCGTGGTTCTCGGCTAGGCGCGCCCGTCGCGGTGATGCAGCGCATCACAAGGCGGGCGGAACGACGTCCGAGGGCCTCGGCAAGCCGCCCTACGGGTCGCGGCCGCTTATCGCCGGAGGGCGTCAGGAAGCCTAGCCGATGCGCTGAATCGCCTGCGGCTCCCTTCCTACCCGGCGAAAAGCGGACGCGATCTCTATGAGTCTTTATCACTGCTCCTTGGTATAAGAGCGGGACGTCCCCGACTCGGAAGGCTGCGCGAGTTCGCTCATCCGGATGCCCGCCGCGGGCAATGACGACTAGGGGGAACGGGATGATCGATATCCTCGTGCTCTTCCACAGCGTCTCGGAACACGCCTGGCGGCTCGCCGAAGCGGTGGCCGAAGGCGCGCGTGTCTGGGCTAGGCGACCAGACAGCTAGCCCGCTATTCGGCGAGGCGCCAGACTTCGTCCGCGAAGTACTGCATGTTGTCCAGGGACGCGTCCAGCGACTCGCGCTGGAAGCCGAGCACGAGGTCGCCGACGCCGAGCTCTTCGAGGGCTTGGATGTCTTCGGCGACGTCCCGGTCGGCGCCCGTCAGGAGTTTCCGCTGACCGTCGTCGGCGGTCGCCGGCTCGGCCGTCCAGTTGCCGCAATAGGCGATCCCGACGCTCGCGGGGTCGCGGTTGTTCTCTTCGGCGAGCCGGCGCAGTCGCTTGATGGCGTCGGCCATGCGCGCCAAGGTGTCGAGCGGATGGCGCGGGTTCGAGTAGATCGGATGCCAGGCGTCGCCGTGACGCACGGCGCGGCGCATGGCGGGCGTGCTCTCGCCGCCGACCCAGATCGGCGGATGAGGCTGCTGCACCGGCTTGGGTTCGAATATGACGTCGGCGACACGGACGTGCTCGCCCTCGAAACGCGGGTCGTCCTCGGTCCATAGCGCCTTGAACGCCTGCAGGTACTCGTCGGTGACCCGGCCTCGGTCCTTGAACGGCGGAGCGCCGATGGCCTCGAACTCCTCGGCCAGCCAGCCGACGCCGATGCCCAGGATCATGCGCCCGCCCGACAGTACGTCGATGGTCGAGACGACCTTGGCGGTGTGCACGGCGCCGCGCATGGGGATGACGGTCACCGAGGCGAGCAGGCGTAACGACGTGGTGATGGCGGCCAGGTAGGCCAGATAGGTGAATTGATCGACGCATTCGCCCCAGCCGCTGACGTCGCCGGTCTCGGAATAGGGATAGGCCGAGCCGATGGCGGTCGGTATCACGATGTGGTCCGATACGTTAATATGCGAATAATCGAGCGCTTCGGCCCGCTCGATCCAGGCGTCGAGCGATGTCCGCGTGGCCTGCGGACCGGTTTCCGGAATTCCCATGCCAATCTTCATCGTGGCGGCTCCTATGGCCCGAGGTGATGACGGTGGTGTCGAACGCATGTTAGCCGATGAGCGACGACGGTTTCTAGACGCGCAGCGGGTCGCCCGGCTGGCAACGGCGGATGCCGAAGGCCGGCCCCATGTCGTGCCGGTCTGCTATGCGCTGGCCGACGACAGCCTCTACTTCACCATCGACGCGAAACCCAAACGCAGCGGCGGGACGCGACTCAAGCGGCTCTCCAACATTCGGCAAAATCACCATGTCGCGCTCGTCGTGGACCGCTACGACGAGGACTGGAGCCGGCTCGGCTGGGTCATGGTGCAGGGACGCGCGGACATCCTCGAGGCGGGCGACGAGCACGATCGCGCCCAGTCCCGGCTGCGCGCCCGCTATCGCCAGCTCCGCGAGATGCGGATCGAACATCTCCCGGTCGTCGCCATTCGAATCGAGCGCATCATCGGCTGGGGAGATCTGAGTCCCGCGTAAGGCCGCGCGGTCGTCGGGGCGACGTCGCCTCGAGCAACAATGGCCGCTACGGGTCCAGGCTGTTCTCTAACTCGGGGGTTGGTTGTCAAGCTCTCCGTGACGTACCTGCCGGGTTCACTGTTCTCTCCGCGGTAGGGGCTCGGCCCTCCGCATGATGGCGTTGGAGGACGTTGGCGGATCAATGTGTGAAGCGCGCTTGCCTCGGTGAGGCATCGCAAAGCCTGGATCGATCTCGCCGACGCCGCCGTCCCGACAGGGACATCGGTTCCGCTCTCGCGGAATGCTTGGACGTTGTTTCCCTATGCGGCCGCCTCCTTGGTTGACCAGATGAAGTCCGTTCCATCACGCCACATGCGATGGAGGATGACCGCCAGCTTCCGTGCCACGGCGATCTTGGCCTTCTTGAAGCCGATGCGTTTCCACAACCTGTGACCCCAGGCCTTGAGCGCGCACCATCGCGGCACCCGGGTGAGCAGCACGCCGGCCGCCTCGAAGAGGTAGGTCCTGAGCATTCGATCGCCGCATTTGGAGATCCGCCCCGTCCAATCGACCTCGCCGGAAGCATGGCGGCGCGGCGTCAGCCCGATGTACGCGCCGACACTCCGGGAACGTCGGAAGCGGCTCGGCTCGTCGATCGCCGAGTGGAAGGCCAAGGCGGTGATCGGCCCGATGCCTGGAACCGTCATGGAACGTCTGCTGTCCTCGTCGTTCCGCGCCAGGCCCAGCAGCTTGCGATAGAGCGCGGCGATCTCTCGGCCGACCTTCTCGCGGACTTCCAGAAGGGGCCGAACGGCCTCCGACAAAAGACCCTGCCCGCCAAGCAGCTCTTCGACCCGGCGACGGAAGACATTGCCGCCCGCCTTGCCGATGACGAGGCCGAGGTTCTTGAGCAAGCCACGGATCTGGTTCTCGAGATCACGCTTGATCTTGACCAACTGGGCCCGGCTGTTCAGGACGGCCCGTATCTCGTGGCACGCCACGCTCGACTTGGACCTCCTTGTACCAACCGCACTGCATGACCCGCGCGATCCCGGCGGCATCGTTCCGGTCGCTCTTGTTGATCTGCATCGACAGCGCCGCCTTGGCATGACGCGCATCGATGCAGATCACCGGCAAGCCGAGCGCCCTGAGCTCATGCCACAGCCAGGTCGTCGTCGGACCGGTCTCCAGACCGATGCGCTTTGCGTGCGGCGCCGTTGTCCTGATATACGCCGCGATTGCCGCCGGCTCCGAGATCACCACGCCCTCGGACACGATCTCGCCGTTGTCATCGACCACGCAGATCGAGGTCTCCTTGAGCGATACATCCATTCCAACATACAGTTCCATAGCTGCTCTCCTGCTCTTTCAGTGTGCTCGCCCGGCCCATGCCGGTCGTTGCTACATTAAGGAGAGCAGTGCCCGATCCCCGAGTTACGCCATGTGTAAAAACCGCCCCCGAGCGCTATCGGCACGATTTTCTCTGAATTCTCGAATTTCTAAACTCAACAAAATCAATATCTTATCAGAGGACACCTTCGAAGAATTGACCGAACACTCTCCTGTTAGTGGGATTTGCCGGCGTTTTTACACAGCCTGAGCCACAAGCCGACATTCGAGTCTCGCCGTTAGACCCGGCAATGCGGCATGCCAATGCCGGCAAAACCGCGGCAATGGTCGTAGAGGCTCGGCTTCGCGATCACCAGCACGAAATCATCGAATTCGATCATGTACGCCCCCGCTTCATCGTTGGCCCCACCATGCCACAAGCCCGCGCCGGCTTCGGCACGCCGGTTCAGGAGGCGCTTCTCACCAGGGGGAAGGTCTTGCAAGTGATCGGCCCGCCGTGGACCAGGTTCTCGCCGCGCTGCGAGGGGTCCGAGCTCTGGGGCATGTCGTTGTAGGTGACGTCGTCGCCCGCCCAGTTGGTCGAGAGCGCGGCGCGGCGGCGGTCGAGGCTGTTGCCCGGCGCGCTGTGAAAGGTGCGCGAGTTCCACACCAGGGTGTCGCCGGGCTCCATTGTGCAGCTCACGATTTCGGCGTCGGGTTCAGCGTCGAAATCGGGCGGCAGGGGCCGGTCTGTCATGGTGTTGGTGTATTCAAGGCCCGGGCCGAACGGGATGACGCGATAGACCGTGCCCTCGGCGTGCGAGCCTCTGACGAAGCGCAGGGCCGTCTCGGGCGGAATGGCGTCCAGCGCCGTCCAGCAGTTGATGATCTTGGTGCCGTTCAGCGGATAGTAGGAATGGTCCTGGTGCCAGGGCGTCGCCGCGCCGGCGCAATGGGCCGATTTCACCAGCAGGAAGTCGTAGTAGAAGTTCAGGCTCTTGGATTCGAGCAGCGGCCAGAAGAGGTCGGCGGCGTGGGACTCGAAGATGAAGCGCCGGAACGGCTCGACCTCCTTCCACATGACCGAGTCATAGTAGAAGAACCCCTCGCCCCCCTCGGGCGTTACCTTTCCCGCGCTCGAGCCGTGCAGCGCCATGGCCTGTTCGATGCCACTCTCGATCACGTCGAGCCAGTCGCGCCCGAAGGCGCCGCGCAAGCAGATCACGCCGTCACGCTTGTAGGCGGCGATAGCCTCGGGCGCCGGCCCGCCCGCGACAGGCAGCTCGAAGCTGGCGACCTCGCCGACGGCCCGATAGCTGCTCGATGCCGGCATCGCATCCCCTCCGGACGCTGGCCCGGCCGTGAAGCTGGTACGGGCCGGATCAAGCGGGCTAATCGTGGCCTTCACGATAGTCATTCTCGACATGGCGAGGCAAATGAACCGACCCCAGGGGCCTCCCAAATATTGTGCCACTGTAGCAAGAACGGCACGTCCATGGAAGATCGGGCAACTTTGCCGGCTTCTGGCCGCGCTTCGTCGAGCCACGTCGCTTCCGGGGTCCGCTTTGTCGCGGGAACCAGACATCGAAGGTCGAGTCTCCGAACTCCTCGGCGCCAGGGTCCGCCTACGAGCGGGAACCGGACCTCCAAAGCTCAGAATTGAAACTTCACGGCCTCAATGTCAGCTAACCGGCGTGAACCAGACCTCCCCGGAGAATCCGGTGACGGTGGAGCATGTCACACCTTCGACCCAAGCCCAAGCGGCCGCGGCCAGGGCGGGGAGCGGGGTAAGCACCCGAGGAGATGCGCGTCCTGTAACCATCGATCCGTTGCCAGCTATTCCCTCTCGACTTGATTCACAAGTCTTTCCAGACCCGTCATCGGACGCGCCTCGCCTCGATGGCGGCTGTCATAAAATTGAAGGAACCGCAGGAAATCCTCCATTATGCCCTCGGTGTCGAGTGGATCGTCGGTAGCGCGGAAGGCAAACGCCGTGAAGTTTGCCGCGGCATGACGCAAAGCCGACGCGACAACCATCGGATGAATTCCGGCCTCCAGCTTGTTGTTCGCGAATTCGACGAGTTCGTTCGCTATACCTCGGCTGACCTCCTCCTGGCCGCTTCTCTCTTCTTCGGCCATCGGCTCGACCTCCTATGCCTTGCTGATTGGCCTATCTCCCCCGTTGCTACTGATTGGCCTGCCAGACAAACTACAAACATTCTCAGGTACGGTAGCACATGGAGCCGCGCGTTTCGCGAATGTCCGCTCGGGGTCCAGACTGTGTAAGAACGTTTGCTGCGTGATCTGTACGGCGCGTCTTTGGCTTCGATGATCCGTCGCGGCGGGTATTCCGGGATTAAGGATTTTCGCCACTCGTGCGGACCTGTCGGCCGGCTGGCGCCGGTGTGAGCTGCGATTTGGCCGGATATGGGCGCAATTTGCGGCGCAGAGAGGCCTATGCGGTCCTCATCGCCGCGATCAGCGGGTCGATGCCCGTGATGTTCATGACGCGCTTGAGATTGTAGGCCAGCACGTGCAGGGCCATCTCGGTCCTCACCCGTTTCAGCGTCTTCGTCTGGAAATGCGTCGCGCCCATCCAGGACTTGATGGTGCCGAAGGGATGCTCGGCCGTCTCGCGCCGCCGACGCATCGCCTCCGGGTGCTCGTCGAGCCGCCTCTCGACGGCCTCGAGAACATGCTCGTGCTGCCAGCGGGTGATGCGGCGCTGCTTGGCCGTGGTGCAGCGATGCTTGATGGCGCATCCCTGACAGGCGTTGGTCCAGTAGCGCCGCATGCTCAGCCCCCTCTCCTGGCTGGTGAAGCGGTAGACCAAACGCTCGCCGGCCGGGCAGCGATAGACATCGTCGGCGGCCAGATAGACGAAGTCCTGTTTGCCGAAGCGGCCCTTGGCCTTGGCTCCAGAGGTCAGCGGCTTAGGCAATGTGACGGTGATGCCGGCCTCATCGCAGGCCAGAATCTCCTTGCCGTTGTAGTAGCCGCGATCGGCAACGACATCCAACTCGTCGGTCTCCAGAGCCGCCTTGGTCCGCTTCGCCATGGCTGAGAGCTGGGCGCGGTCGGTGCCCTGATTGGTCACCTCGTGGGCGACGATCAGGTGGTGCTTGGTGTCGACGGCGGCCTGAACGTTGTAGCCGACCACGCCGGAACCCCGGCCGCTCGTCGCCATCGAGCGGGCATCGGGATCGCTCAGAGAGATCTGCTGGTCCGGGCTCGCACGCCGCTCGACTTCAAGCGCCTTCAGGCGCCGCATCTCCTCCTTGAGGATCGCGATCTTGTCGGCCAGACGAGTCGTCTTGGTCGTGCGCGCCAGCGACGGCTCTTGCCGGTCGGCGCTGTCCAACTGGTCCAGATAGCGCGCAACGCTCTCCTCGATCTGCGCCACCCGCCGCGCCATCTTGGCCCGCGTGAAGTTCCTGTCCCGGCTGTTGACCGCCTTGAACTTCGAGCCATCGATCGCCACGCTCGCCTCGGCGAACAGCCCGAGTTGCCGGCACAGCGCGACGAACCGGGCGCAGACCTTGCGGATCGCACGGCCGTTGTCCTTGCGGAAGTCGGCGATCGTCTTGTGATCCGGCGCCAGCCGGCCGACCAGCCACATCACTTCCACATTGCGCCCGGCCTCCCTCTCGAGCCGACGGCTCGACTGAACCCGGTTGAGATAGCCGTAGATGTAGAGCTTCAACAAATCGCAAGGATGATAGGCCGGCCTGCCGGTCGCCAGCGGCTCGACCCGGTCGAACCCGAGGCCGCCAAGATCGAGCTCATCGACGAAGACGTCGATCGCCCGAACCGGGTTGTCGTCGCCGATCCAGTCTTCCAGGCGCTCCGGAAACAACGTGCCCTGGCTGCGATCGACACCCTCGACAAAACGCTTCATCAGACCCTCCCGCCAAAGCACGAGAGAATCATAACACCATCGACGTTTTTACACAGTCTGGGTCAACAGCAGACGTCCAGCGAGCCCGTCTCCGGCGTCCGCTTTCGAGCGGTAACCAGACCTAAATCGCGCGACTTCCAGATTTCATGAAACTCGCGTCTGCTTTTGAGCGGAAACCGGACGTCGCAGCGTGGTTCGTCTAATGTCTGCAATTAGCCGAGGGTGTTGAAGAAGTCGGTTGAGGGTCCAATTTCGTGATTTCCCTGGAACCAACGAAATTTTGATTTCAATGAAATCAACGGCTTAGGAAACTCCCGATTTCGAAAATTCGGCCGATTCAGGCTCAAAATCGAATATTCGCGACTTCTTCAACACCCTCAGCCATCAGCAGACCTACGAGTGGGAGCGAGAAGTCGATTAATCCTTGCCCAAGCCGAGCCCATCTGGCGCGGCATGGTCGAGAACTTCATCGGCTTCGAGCTGGCCGAGTACAGTCGCATCCACGGCGGCTGACCGGCGCGTCAGGAACCCAGGCCAAAGGCGGGGCGCAGGCGCACGCCGATCCAGGTGCCGGCGAGCGCGCAGACGATCCACAGCCAGCCGTGCAAACTCGTCGAGGCGACGCCCGAGAAGAAGGCACCAATGTTGCAGCCGAAGGCGAGGTGCGCGCCGTAGCCCATCAACAACCCGCCGACAACCGCCGCGACGAGTGATCGCGGCGCGATGCGGAGCGTCGGCGCGAAGCGCCCGGCGAGCCCAGCGGCGGTCAGCGCGCCGAGGACGATGCCGAGGTTCATCACCGAGGTGGTATCCTGGAATATACCGCGCGCCAGCGCCCGGGCGGGGAAGCCGCTGTTCCAGAAGGCACTGGCCGCCGGCTCCCAGCCGAGCGCCTGGGCGGTCTTGGCGCCCCACAGCGTGAACGCCCAGGTGATCGTCCACGGATGGCCAGCGATGAGCAGTGTCACCCAGTTGAGCAGCGCCAGCAGCCCGGCGCTGAGCAGCAGCGGCCACGGCCCGTGGAGCAAGCACCGCCAGTCGAGCCCGTCACCCCACAGCGGCCGCTGCGCGGCGCCGCCGGCCCAGCGCCTGAGACCCAGCCAGAGCGCCGCCAGCACGCTAAACTGGAGCGCCAGCGCGAGCGGCCAGCCGAATTCCTGCGCCAGCGACACGCTGCGCCAGCGCGGCGCGGCGGCCCACAGGTCCATGTCGAGGCTGCCCCACAACCCGCCGAAGCAGAAGGCCACCAAGGTGACCACCATGCGCGTGCTGCCGCCGCCGACCGTGTAGAGCGTGCCCGAGCCACAGCCGCCGCCGAGCTGCATGCCGAGCCCGAACAGCAAGCTGCCGACGGCGACCTGGACGCCGACCGGCGCGACCGCGCCGACCACCCCGTGACCCAGGACCTGGCCCTGGGCGAGCACCGGCGCGAACAGCAGCATCGCGGCGCCGAGCATCACCACCTGGGCGGCGACGCCCGAAATGTCGCGGTGCGTGATGGCGTTGCGATAGGCCGCGGTGAAACCGAAGGCGGCGTGATAGAGGCTCATTCCGAGCAGCCCGCCGACGACCAACAGCGCGCCGAGCCTCGGGCTGTCGAGCCCGAGCGCCAGCGCGCCGCCAAAGAGGACAAAAACGCCGAGCGCAGCGACGCCCCATTGTGATGGTGGTCGCGTCGGATCGGCCGCGGCGCTGGGCACACTTACGCGCCCGCCCCCCGGCTCCCTAACCAATTGCTGATCAATCGGCGGCCATTAATCGAGATTGCTCGCCTTGATCAACAGCGGAATGGGAAACGCCTTGCCGTGGTGAGGCTCGAATTCATTCGCTGCCAAGAAGTACCACTGGTTCGATTTCATGCTGCCCAGTTGACCTGGGAACCTAGGCAGATCCCCGACATTGATACCCGCCTCAACCAGCGGCTTGGCATTCACAAAGTCGATCACGTCTTCCGTGGTGCCGGAAGGGTCGATCGCGTAATGGGTCATGTGTCCGCCCTTGCCGAGACCAGCGTTGAAGCAGTACTCGCCGCTGACGCTCGAAAAGTCGATTGCCGTCTTCGGTCGAGTCTGGAGATGCTTCGCAATGGTGCTCAGTTCCGCACCGACGACGGCGGCCTGTCTCAGAGCCGCCGCAGCCTTTTCGGCCTCAGTCGCGGCAAATCCTAGATTGGGCAGCCCAATGATGACGACCACTGCCCCGATAAGAAGCATTTTCATCGTTCTCCCTCCCAATGTTTTAATCAGCCCCAGGGCCTGGCCATGTATTTTGGATACGACACGGCCGGGCCAAGCCGACAAAAAATCCGCCGCAGCTAAGCTGGGCGGTTATCCGATCGCTTTAGCTGCATTTATAACGCGCCCGCAATCTGATTAGGTCAAATCGGCGCGTAATCGCAAGCTAGGGCGAGTCCTTACGAGCGTCAAGGGAGCCCGGCGCTGCAAACGCTTCCGACAGCCTTTGGTCTTCATCGCATTCAACACGATGATGCTGTCGTGAACGACTGCCAGGTTTGGCTCGCCGAGCATTACGCCGTTCTGGACCCGGTCTCGGCGATGATCGAGCGTTCGGGGCTGCCGCCGACGACGTTCGCCCGCCGGTTCAAGCGCGCGACCGGGTATCGCCCCATGGACTATGTCCACACCTTACGGGTCGAGGAAGCCAAGGAAATGCTCGAGATGAGCGACTGCACCATCGATCATGTTGGGCACGAGGTAGGTTACGAGGACCCGTCGTCGTTCCGGCGGCTGTTCAAGCGCAAGGCAGGTTTGACACCCAGCGACTATCGGCGCCGCTTTGGCAGTCGCCGGTTCGACCAATATGAACTGGTGCATTGAGCTGCCAATTAAAGTTTACCCGTGTTTGCAACAGACTCACGATCTCGGTCGGGATGATCGGGTCGGGCGGGTATGTGACGTCGAAACCGATTGGACCGACGGGATTCTCGCGGCTGATCAGCGCCGCACTTTCCGAATCGCCCCGCGTGACGCTGAATGTGAACTCAAGCGGGTCGGCCGCCGTCGCGGGCGCGTGACAGCCCCGCACAAGCAACCGCCCGTCACGGGCATCGTCTTCTCTCCCATCACGTCCTTCCTGGTTTTCTTGTTATCGATTTTCGAACGTCATGGTCGCGCTATCAGGTCGGCAAGTCGAGTCCACGGTCGGCCTTTTGCTCCGTGCCCCAATGACCGCTTTGGGTCCAGCCTGTGTGAGAACGTTTGCTGCTATTTCTGTGTGGCGCGTCTTTGGGTTTGGATGATCAGTCGGGACGTGTTTTCCGGGATTATGGATTTTCGCCGCTCGTGCGGGCTTTTCGGCCGGCTGGCGCCGTTGTGAGCCGCGATGTGGCCGGGTATGGGCGTAATTGTCGGCGCAGGGGCGCTATGCCGTCCTGATCGCCGCGATCAGCGGGTCGATGCCCATGATGTTCATGACGCGCTTGAGATTGTAGGCCAGCACGTGCAAGGCCATCTCGGTCCTCACCCGCTTCAGCGTCTTCATCTGGAAGTGCGTCGCGCCCATCCAGGCCTTGAGGGTGCCGAAGGGATGCTCGGCCGTCTCGCGCCGCCGACGCATCGCCTCCGGGTGCTCGTCGAGCCGCCTCTCGACGGCCTCGAGAATGTGTTCGTGCTGCCAACGGGTGATGCGGTGCTGCTTGGCCGTGGTGCAGCGATGCTTGATGGCGCATCCCTGACAGGCGTTGGTCCAGTAGCGCCGCATGCTCAGCCCCCTCTCCTGGCTGGTGAAGCGGTAGACCAAACGCTCGCCGGCCGGGCAGCGATAGACATCGTCGGCGGCCAGATAGACGAAGTCCTGTTTGCCGAAGCGGCCCCTGGCCTTGGCTCCAGAGGTCAGCGGCTTAGGCAACGTGACGGTGATGCCGGCCTGATCGCAGGCCAGAATCTCCTTGCCGTTGTAGTAGCCGCGATCGGCAACGACATCCAGCTCGTCGGTCTCCAGAGCCGCCTTGGTCTGCTTGGCCATGGCTGAGAGTTGCGCGCGGTCAGTGCCCTGATTGGTCACCTCGTGGGCGACGATCAGGTGATGCTTGGTGTCGACGGCGGCCTGAACGTTGTAGCCCACCACGCCGGAACCCCGGCCGCTCGTCGCCATCGAGCGGGCATCGGGATCGCTCAGAGAGACCTGCTGGTCCGGGCTCGCACGCCTCTCGACTTCAAGCGCCTTCAGGCGCCGCATCTCCTCCTTGAGGATCGCAATCTTGTCGGCCAGACGAGTCGTCTTGGTCGTGCGCGCCAGCGACGGCTCTTGCCGGTCGGCGCTGTCGAGTTGCTGCAGATAGCGCGCAACGCTCTCCTCGATCTGCGCCACCCGCCGCGCCATCTTGGCCCGCGTGAAGTTCCTGTCCCGGCTGTTGACCGCCTTGAACTTGGCGCCATCGATCGCCACGCTCGCCTCGGCAAACAGCCCCAGTTGGCGGCACAGGGCGATGAACTGGGCACAGACCTGGCGGATCGCAGAACCATTGTCCTTGGCCGAAGTCGGCGATCGTCTTGTGATCCGGCGCCAGCCGGCCGACCAGCCACATCACTTCCACATTGCGCCCGGCCTCCCTCTCGAGCCGACGGCTCGACTGAACCCGGTTGAGATAGCCGTAGATGTAGAGCTTCAACAAATCGCAAGGATGATAGGCCGGCCGGCCGGTCGCCAGCGGCGCGACCCGGTCGAACCCCAGACCACCAAGATCGAGCTCATCGACGAAGACGTCGATCGCCCGAACCGGGTTGTCCTCGCCGATCCAGTCTTCCAGGCGCTCGGGAAACAACGTGCCCTGGCTGCGATCGACACCCTCCACAAAACGCTTCATCAGACCCTCCCGCCAAAGCACAAGAGAATCATAACACCATCGACGTTTTCACACAGGCTGGGTCACAAGATGCTATGAGGCTGAAGGACGCAGCCTCAAGCTCCTTCGATTATTTCAACCTCGATCAGAAGGAGCGACACGATGGCACAGTTTCCGGTATCGACCTCCAATGAACACGCTATTTATGCGGCACTGGAGTTGAGCAAGAACAGCTGGCTTTTGGCGATCCAGGCTCCGGGGCGGGGCAATCCGAGCTTGCATCCGATCAAGGGCGGCGACGCTGAAGGACTGATGGCCAAGCTGGACGCGGCGCGGGACCGGGTGGTCAAGGTGACGGGTCGAACGCCGACGATAACGCTGTGCTACGAGGCCGGCTACGACGGCTTCTGGTTGGCGCGGTTCCTCGAGCAGCGCGGCATCGAGTGTCTGGTCATGGAGCCGGCCAGCTTGCGGGTCAACCGCCGGGCGCGGCGGGTGAAGACCGACCGCATCGATGTCGAGAATATTCTTCATACGCTGATCGCCTGGTGCCGCGGCGAGCGTCATGTCTGCTCCATGGTGGTGATTCCGAGCGTCGCGGAGGAGGACCTTCGCCGCTCTCATCGGGAACGTGACCGATTGGTCCGCGAGCGAACCGCCCACATCAACCGGATCAAGGGTCTGCTATTCGGTCAGGGCATTCGCGGCATCAATGTCAAGGCGCGCTACAAGACCTTGACACCGGCGGCGCTGGTCACCGGAGACGGCCGACCCCTGCCGGACCGTCTCGGCCGCGAGATCGCGCGGGAGATCGCGAGACTGGCCCAGGTCCAAGCGCAGATCGTCGAGGTCGAGCGTGAGCGTGATCAAGCGCCGACACCGTGTGTGGCCACGGAAAGCAAGCGTCACCAGCTGCTGCGCTTAAAGGGCCTCGGCCCGGCCTTATCCACGACGCTCGCACGGGAAGTCTATTATCGCCAGTTCGCCAATCGCCGACAGGTGGCAAGCTATATCGGGATCACGCCCAGTGCCTATGACAGCGGCGACGGGCGCCGCAGCCAAGGCATCTCCAAGGCGGGCAATCGGCTGGCACGGGTTGCCATGATCGAAGCCGCATGGCTTTGGGTCCGCCATCAACCCGATAGCGCTCTGACCCAGTGGTTCCATGACCGCACCCAAGGTCAGAAGGGGCGCATCAGGCGCGTCATGATCGTCGCCCTGGCCCGCAAACTGGCGATCGCGCTTTGGCGGTATCTGGAAACCGGGCTGATCCCGGTGGGTGCTGTCGTCAAATAGGACTGCGGATCAGCTCAGCGTTCTAACGGGCTTCATTCCCCGATGGGAACGCTTGTTGGCAGGTTGGATGTGTGACTGCATGTCTCCTTGGCGAAGGTGCCGTCCACAAGATTAGTCCCATCCCCGTCCTGTGATGGTCCATGTATACAGCATTGTGGCAAGCCGGATCGGAGCTGCCGGATATAAGGTGATGCGATCACTCGCACGAAACATGGAACTCATCGCAAGACCCGCCCTGGATACAAAGCCATAACCAATGGAAGAGACGATCATGTGGCGTAGATTAAATCCACCTTGACAGCAAACGCCTCATATAAGGAGACATTGGCGGAGGCGGCGTGCGATGTCCGCTTCGGAGCGGTAACCAGACCTAAAAGCCCCATTGCCAAATTTCACGATACTCGCGTCTGCTTTCGAACAGAGAGCGGTCCTCGCAGCGTCACTCGCCCAAGGTCAGCCTGTCGCCGGGACCCGACATTCGAGAGTCCGCAAAAATGTTACCCGTGTACGTCCATCGATGGCGCGACGACCCTATTATCACGCCCATCCTCCCGGTCAACCTGGCGGGTCGCAGCTTCAAGGCGACCGAATGCGGCGTGACCCGAGCCGGGTTTTCGCATGGCCGGGTTTTCGCATGGCCGGGTTTTCGCATGGCCGAGTTTTCGCATGGATGGTCACAAAATGGTCACGACTCAGTCAATACGGGTCGATATGGATCATGACGGGACGGGCGTGAGAACCCATAATAATGGCGGATTCCCGGACGATGCAGCACGGTCCGAGACGGACCAATACGGCTTGAATGGAATTTCGAGACCGCCCCGTTCGACCACGCCGGCGGCCCGCCGCCGAGAGCGGCGGTCGCGTTTCCGCCGCGCGTCTCGAGTGTGTCGGTCGAGCCCGTCGAGGGCGGTGCCGTCGCCGATGGTCCTAGATGTTAATCGCCCCGTCGATAAAGGCTCTGGCGCACTGAGGGTACGGGTTTGGTAAAGCGTTAATGCGCTAGTAAGATGCATTGCGAATCAATCTTGCGCTCTGACGATCTTCGCAAACGTTTCCACGCAACCAAAACCCAAGCCGGCCCATAGGTATGGCTATTGCCAAACGGCAATCATCGGCCAGGTGCGGTCGGTCGAGTCTGCTACCCTCAGGGCCGGTTTAGGATCAGAAAGCGGTCGATTAAGGTTCACCGCGCAGACGGTGAAAGTTGACCCGAAGCCGAATTTTCTGGGTTGGCGGCAGGTATGAGGAATTGTGGCTTGCGTGAGCTAGCGATCGATCACTGCGCCGTCCCAGGGCGCCAAGTTATGATCAAGGAGCCGCTTCCATCGTTCTAGACAGCAAGAATTCTCACAGGTAGCCAATCCGTCCGAAGGCGTTTGCAGATTGCAGCTTGACCTACTGAGCGCTATTCCTGGAGCGCTTGTCACATTCAGCCACGAGCCAGTCGAAAAAGCGACGGACGGCAGTGTCTTCGTACGCCTTAGTGGATGCAACAACACAATAATACTTCTTTCGCGATGGGGCCTTTTTACTGTGCGCGGCAATGAGGCGCCCCGAAGAAAGGTCAGCATCGATGAGAGGATGATAGCCAATTGCAATACCCAGCCCCGCAGCAGCCGCTTCGACAGTGACGTTGGGCTCGTCGAAAACCGGCCCATTGTTGGCCAAGCCCGTCGGTAGGCCTGCGGCGGCCAACCAATCACGCCAGTCATCACGATCCCTGACATGCAAAAGCGGATACTTGGCGAACCAATCCGCATTGGCTTGAGCCGCTGATCCTATTAAGCTCGGCGCAGATATCGGTTGCATATCGAGCGACATAAGCTCTCGCACGATGGGTGCGTGCCATCCCCCTGTACCCCAGCGGATAGACAAATCGATTTCATGGCCCGGGGTCTCGCTAGTAAGAGAGTGACGAAGCTCAACAAGGACATCTGGGTTTGCTTCGCCGAACCGGTTGAGCTGCGGGGTGAGCCAGCGAGCGGAGAAAAATGGGCCGACTTGCACCTTGATCGAAGTCTTGACCCTGGAGTCGTCGATATCGCGAACCGCCTCGGACAACTCCATAATGGCGCGAGTCGCTGCGAGCCCGAGCCTGACGCCGCTTTCCGTCAACACGACCTCTCTCGACCGCCTCTCAAACAGCTTACGGCCCAGAAAATCCTCCAGCGATTTTACGTGCTGGCTGACTGCGCCGGGTGTGACGTTTAGCTCGCCCGCCGCCGCCTTGAAGCTCCTATGTCGCGCGGCGGCCTCGAAATAGCGAAACCACTGGAGAGGTGGAAGTCTCACACTCATTGTTAACCTCAAGGGAACAGTCCGCTGGCCGATGTCGAAGCGACCGTGTGGAGAAATATTATGCGGCTCAGTTTAGCTCAGCTAATACACTAAGCCGAAAATCTCGCTTGCCGTCAACCGCAATGCAGGTCCACTCTAACGCGGAGAATAGCGGGTCGGGCGGTGCGACGGAGCCGTCCTCCGGAATCGTGGAAGGACATGGGGACAGTCAGTCAAACCCAGCGCACGCTCAACGAGGCATGGACGGCGCTCGGCGGCGACCACGACCGACTAGGGAGCGTAGCCTTCTCACACGACGGAGAGTTGCGATCCGTCTATCCGGTCGACGATCTCGCCTCAGCCATGGTGGGGTGCGCTGGCATGGCCATAGCCGAGCTGATCGAGCACCACGCCGGCGAACGGCCGAACGTAATCGTTGACCGAAGGCTGACGTCTTTGTGGTTCGACTCAACCGTTCGCCCAATTGGCTGGACACTGCCTCCGCAGTGGGACGCCATCTCCGGCAACTATCGAGCCAAAGATGGCTGGATCAGAGTACATGCATATCTTCCCAAGCACTCTGCGGCGGTGCGACATGTCCTTGGGACGAACAGTAATCCGAAAGAAGTCGCTGCGGTAGTCACGACACGGGATTCGATCACGATAGAGACAGACATTGTCGAGAGTGGCGGTTCGGCGGCCGCAATGCGGAAGCTCTCCGATTGGGAGCGGCATCCCCAAGCTGTGGCCAACTCCGCGGAGGCGGTGGTCCACGTCGAGCCTGGCATGAGATCTCCCGTGCCAGGGCTCGCGTTCGTTCGAGATCGGCCTCTTACGGGCGTCAGGGTGCTCGACCTGACGCGCATCGTTGCAGGCCCGGTCGCCACCCGATTGCTCGCGGGCTTCGGCGCTGAGGTCCTGCATCTCGCTGCTCCGGGATGGCGCGAGCTTGCCTTGGAGCCCGATCTATCAGTTGGAAAAAAATGTGCCTTTCTCGACCTGAGTGATGCCTGTGGCAAACAGGAATTCGAGCGTCTCCTAAGCCAGGCTGATGTCTTTGTTCATGGCCTGCGCGCGGACGTTTTGCCGAAGCTGGGCTACGATGCGACGTCTCGCCAAAGGATTCGACCCGGACTGATCGACGTCTCGCTGAACGCCTACGGTTGGAACGGGCCATGGACGAACCGCCGCGGCTTTGACACCGTCGTCCAGATGAGTACGGGCGTCGCGGCGACGGGCATGGAAGCAACGGGCGCCGATAAGCCGGTAATGCTGCCGGTATCGGCTCTGGACCATTCAGTTGGCTATCTTCTGGCGGCGGCGACGATTCGCGGACTGGTGAACCGCCTCTCCACGGGCAGCGGTGTTATTGTCCGAAGTTCTCTCGCGCAGATGGCGGCGCTGCTGACGGGTTGCGGAGCGTGCAGCGCGGATGATCAGTCTCGGCCTGCGTACAAAGACGAGGAGCCGTCGTATGCCGAGGGCACATTCTGGGGGCCGGCGAAACGGCTTCGAGCTCCACTGAGCGTCGCCGACACAGCGTTCCATTGGGACCGTGCGGCGGGCCCATACGGCGCATCCACTGCAAAGTGGGAGGCGAGCCGCCGATGCCCATAGCTCAGACCGGCGTTGGACCCGGTACACTCAGCCTATTCCGTCCTACAACTGGAGAAAGCAATGGAGCCTTGCGATCTAAGCGCGACCGATGCGATTGCGCTCATCTCTTCTGAGAAGCTCAGCGCGGAGGAGCTGGTCCGCTCCTGCCTGGCCCGAATTGAGGCGCGTGAGCACATCGTGAAGGCTTGGGCGTGGATCGATCCGCAAAAAGCCGTGCGCGACGCAAGAGAGCTCGATAATAAGAGACTCGCGGGCGGGCCGGTCGGTGTCCTCAACGGAATTCCCTTCGGCGTGAAAGATGTCATCGATACTGCCGACATGCCGACGAGCGGCAACTCGGCTCACCGCATCGGATATCAGCCGAGCGAAGATGCGAGCTGTGTCGCCATCGCCAGATCGTGCGGGGCGCTGCTCCTGGGAAAGACAGAAACGGTCGAGCTCGCATGGGGCGGTCGGATCCCTCGAACCCGGAATCCACTGGACCCACGATTCACGCCAGGAGGCTCGTCCTCCGGCTCCGCCGCGGCGGTTGCCGACAACCACGTGCCACTCAGCATCGGCACGCAGACCTATGGCTCTCATATCAGACCTGCATCATTCAATGCGATCTATGGTTATAAGCCGACACATGGCTTGATCCCGTGGACCGGAGCCTGGCAGAACTGCCCCAGCCTCGATACGATTGGCTGGTACAGTCGAGACCCGCGGGACTTCTCGTTGCTTGCACGGGCCTTTCAGTTCGCCGGCGCCGAAGAGCGCGTCGACGTCAGAGCCCACGCGCTCCGGCTCGGGATCGCTCGGACGCACAACTGGGACATGACAAGCCCCGACTGTCGGAATGTGGTCCAATCCGCCATCGCAGCCCTGAAGTGCGAGAAGATCTCCGTGGTCGAGGTCGAGTCGCCGGCTGAGTTCAGATGCCTGAACCATTCGCATGAAGTCATCGCGCGCCATGAAGCGAGAATTCATCTCCTACCTGAATACCTTCGTACTGGTGGAAGGATGGAAGCGGACTTCCAGGAAATTATGGCGGACGAAGCAAGAATCTCGCCCGAAGACTACCTGAAGTGCATTGACCATGCCGCCCGCAGCCGAACCATGTTCGACTCGATGTTTGGCGCTGATTTGGACTGCATCATTACGCCCGCTGCGATCGGCGAACCTCCGAAAGGATATGACACAGGCGACTGGGTTATGTGCTCAATTTGGACGCTCTTGCACGCTCCATGTGTTGCCGTCCCGGTAGGCAAGGGTCAAAACGGACTGCCCATAGGCGTCCAGATTGTCGGACCGCGCCTGGGAGATATTCGGCTTCTTGAGATTGTCGAGCAGCTAGCTCCTATCCTACAAGGCGGCAATGACGGCGTCAGCGACTTCGCTGGAGCTTGAGCTCCCTCTCATGTCCGGCGTCTTTAAACCGTTGTCCAGGGCCGCGGATACGGCCAGCTCGATTTCCTTCGCGAGATCAGAGCGGTCAAGAGAGTATTCGAGCAGCATGGCCGCGCTCAAGATTGCGCCGAGCGGATTGGCGAGGCCCTGTCCGGCGATATCATTCGCGCTTCCATGAACCGGTTCGTACAGACCGAACTGTCCGCCATCGCAGGGACGCGCGCCGAGCGAGGCTGATGGCAGCATTCCGAGTGAGCCGGTGATCATCGCGGCTCCGTCCGATAGAATATCGCCAAAAAGGTTCTCCGTGACGATTACATCATACTGCCTCGGATTCCGGACGAGTTGCATGGCTGCATTGTCTACATACTGGTGCTCAAGGTCTATGTCGGGATAGCGAGCTTCATTCAGGTCCGAGAATATCTGTCGCCAGAGCACGCTCGACTCCAGCACATTCGCCTTGTCGACGGACACCAGCTTGCTGTTGCGCCGCTGTGCGAGAGAGAATGCGACATGGGCGATCCGCTCGATCTCCCACTCGGCATAGGTCAGGGTATCCGTCGCAATCCTATGGCCGTCGTCCTGACGCGATATTCCGCGGGGCGCGCCAAAATAGATTCCACCGCAGAGCTCTCGCAAGATGATGAAGTCGACATCAGCGATAGCTTCTGGCTTGAGTGTGGAAGCGTCGATCGCCGACTTCATCGGCCTGATCGGCCTCACATTAGCGAATAGATTGAGCTTCCTGCGCAACCGCGCCAGGCCGCTTCTTGCCTCGGGCGGACCATCGAGCTCCAAGCCATCCCATTTGGGACCGCCTTCTGATCCGAACAAGACGGCGTCAGCTTCGCGGGCTTCTTCTAGCGTCTCGTCCGTCAGAAAGCACCCCGTTCGGTCGTAGCAAGCGCCACCCACCATTCCATATGTGAATGCAAGTTCAAAGCCTTCTCGATTTGCCAAGTGCTCCAAGACCCGAATCGCGCAGGCAACGACTTCCGGCCCGACCCCGTCGCCGGGCAGCACTAGGATGTTCGACATGCCTTCATCTCCTTGTCACGCTGATTGAACGCAGGATCTCTACGCATCAGCGCCTCCGCAGCTCCGACTTCAGCAAAGGCACAATGCCACCGACCTCCAATATCCTGAGGACGTCCTCGGGGAACGCTGGAAAAGTGAATTTGGCGCCGGTTGACTGGTTTGCAATCGCACCTGCCTGGAGGTCGATCGAGCAGAGCTCGCCGTCCCGGAAGCGCTCGCGCGCATCCGTCACCTCAATCACCGGCAAGCCTCCGCTGATAGCATTTCGCATGAAGATTCCGGCGCAGGACTCTACAACCACGCAAGAGACCCCAACCGCCTGGAGGAGGCGGGATCCGAGCCTGCTCGAACCGCACCCGAAGTTTTCACCTGCGACGACTATGTCGCCTCTGACCACGTTTTCTGAGAATTCGGGCCTTATCGCGCGCATGCAGTGACGTTTTGCTTCCTCTTCACTCATCTTCGAGAGCATCACGTGCCCTGGCATCATGTACTCGGTGCTGATATTGTCGCCGAATGCCCAGACGCGTCCCGCTGGCTTCATTGTGCCCATGTCGCCACCTAAATCGCCGCCGGGTCGGTGATAGCGCCCACGACGGCGCTGGCCGCAACCGTCGCCGGCGACGCTATATAGACTTCGGCGCTCGGGCTGCCCATCCGGCCTTTGAAGTTCCGGCTGCTTGACGCGATGCAGACCTCTCCATCTCCGAGCACACCCATGCTCAGCCCCATGCAAGCGCCGCACGTAGAGTTTGTAACGATCGCCCCGGCATCTACAAAGATTTGCATCAAGCCAGAACTCGCCATTTCACGGAAAACTGCCTGCGACGCCGGGGTAACTATCATCCGGACATGATTGGCGATCTTGCGGCCACGCAGGATGCTGGCGGCGACTTCCATATCTTCCATACGTCCATTCGTGCAACTTCCCAGAAATGACTGATCAATACGAACACCAGAGAGATCTCGCGCCGGAGTTACCTTGAACAGATTGTGAGGGCCCGCGACGAGGCTCTGAATCTCACCCAATTCCAGATAGATGGAGCGTTCCACGGCGGCACCTGGATCCGACCTAACTGGCTTGAAGGGTTGGCGTGCTCGTCCATTCAGGAATCTCCTGGCGATGTCGTCGAACTCGAATAGGGCGAACTCTGCACCCAGATCGACAGCCATGTTCGAAAGTACCATCCTACTTTCGATCGAGAGGTCCTTCAGTGCGCTTCCCCTGTACTCGATGGCGCGGTTCAGGAAGGGGCGGAAGCCAAACCTGTGACATAAGTATAGAATGACATCCTTTGATGATATCCATCGTGCCAACTTGCCGTTCAGGGATACTGAAACGGTCGCGGGCACCTTGAACCAGAGCTCCCCTTTGGCGAGTACGTAGATGATTTCTTGGAGCACGCCGCGACTCGCCATGTTCAACGCGCCGTAAGTGGTCGAATGCGAGTCGTTTCCGATCGCCAGCTGACCAGGCAATGCGAAGCCTTGCTCGACAAAGAACTGGTGGCAGATGCCGTGACGGCCCATATCGAAAAAGTTGGCAATGCCGAACCTGGAGATCATCTTTCTTGAGTTTGCATACATTGTCGCAACCGCGGATGACGAAGGAGGCACCTCATGATCGTGAATGACCACAACCCGCTGCGGATCGAACACTTTGGACAGGCCGATCTCGTGGATTGCTTCGATAAGATGGCCATCGAAGCTGTCGAGCATTAGCCAGTCCACTTTGCAGGTTATGATCTCTCCAGGCGAAACTCGCTCGAGGCCGGACTTTTCTGCTAAGATTTTTTCAACTATGGTCGACGTCATTTGTCAGCCGATCTCCAGGTGGCTTTGCATCAGTAAACCTACAGCCGCAGCCTCATCACAACAAACCATGACTCCAAGCGTGAAGATTAGTTGAGCTAAACTATCTCGGGGGAGCCAGTTTTCTGCTTTGTTGAGGGATCGTGATTCGATGGAAACCGATTTCGGGTGATGATTCGCCTCGGGCGGGCCTATATGAACATGTCCTCGTATGGCTACTTTCGCCCTAACCGATGGCCGGTGGCAGATGACCGGTCTGGGATCCAAAAGCCGACGTTCTGTTCGCCGATCAAGAAAGACCGAGTTGGGTCGACTCCGGCCTTTGGCCGGGCCGAGCCCGTCGAGGGCGGCGCGAAAGGGCGCCGAACAGCGGCCCCCGGGCAAGCGCGGACGCGCCGCCTGAGCGCCTGTTTTCGGCGCAAAAGCCGTTGACAGGCGCAAAGCCGTGGGTATAGTCGCGGCTCTCCACCCAAGGACGGTTGGCGTTGACTTTATCCGGCTCAGGCGGGCAGGTTCGATGTATGCAGTGATCAGCACTGGCGGCAAGCAATACAAGGTCGCCGCGAACGACGTGATCAGCGTCGAAAAGCTCCCCGGCGAGACCGGCGAGACGATCGGTTTCGACGACGTGCTGATGGTCGGCGAGGGCGCCGAGACGACCATCGGTACGCCGCTCGTCGACGGCGCGCGCGTCGAGGCAACGATCCTCGAGCAAGGGCGCGGCCCCAAGATCATCGTCTTCAAGAAGCTGCGGCGCAAAAATCATCGCCGCAAGAAGGGCCACCGCCAGGACCTGACGGTGCTGCGCATCACCGACATCCAAGCCATCGGCGCAAAGGCGGCCAAGAAGCAGGCGGCGCCGGAGGCCGCGGCGGCACCCGTCGAGGCGGCCGCAACGGAAGAGCCGGCCGCAGCCGAGGCGAAGCCCAAGGCGAAGAAGGCCGCGACCAAGAAGGCACCCGCCACGGACGCGGGCGAGACCAAGACGGCGAAGAAGGCGGCGCCCAAGAAGGCCGCGGCCAAGAAGCCGGCGACCAAGAAGGCGGCCAAGCCAGCGGCCACCGACGGCGAGGAGACTTCGTAATGGCTCACAAGAAATCAGGCGGCAGCTCGCGCAACGGGCGCGACACCGCGGGGCGCCGGCTGGGCGTCAAGAAGTACGGCGGCGAGGCGGTCATCGCCGGCAACATCATCATCCGCCAACGCGGCACCAAGTATCATCCGGGCACTGGCGTCGGCATCGGCCGCGACCACACGATCTTCGCGCTGATCGACGGCCATGTCGCGTTCCGCCGGCGCGCCGGCGACCGTCCGGTCGTCTCGGTGGTCCCGCCGAGCTAAGCCCGGAGTTCTCACTATGGACAGGCGCGTCATCGCGTCGGGCGGTCGCCGATCCGCCAGGAGAAGGCCGCCGCGCGTGGCCTGGGCCACGGTCAAGGCCTTCGACGCCGCGGGCGGCCCGCCCGGCGCGACCCGCAGGGCGGCGGATCTCGGACGACAGGCCGCGTCAAAGCGCTTGCCCGATGCGACAGCATCGCGCCGCGCGCTTTTCCTAGCCTGTCGTGCGATATCCGCCGTGCCGCACCTGTCCATAGTGAGAATTCCGGGCTAGACACCCGATAGTCATGTGATTGTCGGGGGAATGGTTGTTCATTCCCCCTTTTTCTTTTTCGCCATGACGAGGCGTCGATGAAATTCCTCGACGAGGCCAAGGTCTACATCCGATCGGGCGATGGCGGTAGTGGCTGCCACAGTTTCCGGCGCGAGAAGTTTATCGAGTACGGCGGCCCCGACGGCGGCAACGGCGGCCGCGGTGGCGACGTCGTGGCGATCGCCCACAGCGACCTCAACACGCTGGTCGACTTTCGCTACCGCCAGCACATCAAGGCGCCAAAGGGCCGCCCGGGCGCCGGGCGCGACCGGACCGGCGCGTCGGGCGACGACGCCGTGCTCAAACTGCCGGTCGGCACCCAGATATTCGCCGACGACGGCGAGACGCTGATCGCCGACATGGTGCGCGAGGGACAGCGCATCGTGCTCGCGCGGGGCGGCGACGGCGGCTTCGGCAACGCGCATTTCAAGTCTTCCACCAACCGCGCGCCGCGCCGCGCCGATCCGGGCTGGCCGGGCCAGGAGATGTGGCTCCGCCTGCGCCTCAAGCTAATCGCCGACATCGGCCTGGTCGGCCTGCCCAACGCCGGCAAGTCGACGTTGCTCGCCGCCATCTCGCGTGCCCGACCGAAGATCGCGGATTACCCCTTCACCACGCTCAACCCGCAGCTCGGCGTCACCGAGATCGACGACGATGTCGTCGTCGTCGCCGACATCCCCGGCCTCATCGAGGGCGCGCACGAGGGCGCCGGGCTCGGCGACCGTTTCCTCGGCCATGTCGAGCGCTGCGTCGTGTTGTGCCATCTGGTCGACGGCACTGTGGACGATATCGCCGAGGATTACCGCGTCCTGCGCGCCGAGCTCGAGAGCTACGGCCACGGCCTGGTCGACAAGCCGGCGCTCGTCGCGCTCAACAAATGCGACGCGCTCGACGCGGGCGAGATCGCCGACCGCCACCGACGGCTCGCGGCGGCCGCCGGGGCCGACGTCCATATCGTCTCGGGCGTTTCGGGCACGGGTGTGCGGGCGCTGCTGCGCGGCCTCAATCGACACGTCCAGGCAGTGCGCGCAGAGGCCCCCGACGAACCCGTGCTCGAGGAGGCGGCGCGATGAGCGAGCGCCTGTCCGGCGCGCGGCGCGTCGTCGTCAAGATCGGTTCGGCGCTGCTGGTCGAGCCCGCGACTGGCGCGCTGCGCCGCGACTGGCTCGACGCGCTGGCCGACGACATCGCGGCGATGCGCAAGCGCGGCCAGGAGGTCGTAATCGTCTCGTCGGGCGCCATCGCGCTCGGCCGCCGCCGCCTCGGCCTGACCAGCCAGCGCAGCCTGCGCCTCGAGGAGAGCCAGGCCGCCGCGGCCTGCGGCCAGATCCACCTGGCGCACGCCTACGAGGCGACCCTGGCACGCCATGACGCCGCCGCCGCCCTGGTGCTGGTGACGCTCGGCGACACCGAGGAGCGGCGCCGTTACCTCAACTTCCGCTCGACCATCGACCAGCTGCTGCGTGTCGCCGCGGTGCCCGTGATCAACGAAAACGACACCGTGGCGACGGCGCAGATCCGCTACGGCGACAACGACCGCCTGGCGGCCAAGATCGCCCAGATGGTCAGCGCCGACGCGTTGGTGCTGTTGTCCGACGTCGACGGGCTCTATACCGCCGATCCACGCCTCGACGCGGCCGCCGCGTGGGTCCCAGAGATCGCCGAACTGACGCCCGCGATCGAGGCCATGGCGGGCCGCCCCAACCCCGACGTCGGTTCGGGCGGCATGGTCACCAAGCTGGCCGCCGCGCGCATCGCCATGGCGGCCGGCTGCCACATGGTCGTCGCCGACGGCAAGCCCTTGAACCCGCTGGCCGCCATCGAGGCCGGCGCGCGCTGCAGCTGGTTCATCGCCCACGCCAACCCGCGCGCGCTGCGAAAGCAGTGGATCGCGGCCAGCCTGAAGCCGGCCGGCAACCTGGTCATCGACGCCGGCGCGGTGGCCGCGCTGGGCCGAGGCAAGAGCCTGCTGCCGGCCGGCGTCGTCGCGGTCGAGGGCGAGTTCGGCCGAGGCGACGCGCTCAGCGTCGTCGGCCCCGACGGCGCCGAGCTGGCGCGCGGCCTGAGCGCCTATTCGGCGGCCGACGCGCGCCGCATCGCGGGCCACAAAAGCAGTGAATTCACCGCCCTGCTGGGCTACCGTGGGCGCGAGGAAGCGATCCACCGCGACGATTTGGCGCTTCTTTAGAGGAACCGGGATCATGACAGCGCTGCAATCGGTCGAGAGCGACGACCTGCGTGCCGAGATGGCCGCCATCGGCGCCGCCGCGCGCGACGCCGCGGCAGTGCTGGCGACCACGCCGCGCGATGCCAAGGACGCCGCGCTCGGCGCCGCCTCGGCCGAGATTCGCGCATCCGCCGACAACCTGCTCGCGGCCAACGCCAAGGACATGGCCGCGGCGCGCGACAAAGGGCTGAGCGGCGCCTTGCTCGACCGCCTCGCCCTCACACCCGAACGCATCGAAGCGATGGCCACCGGCCTCGAAGACATCGCCCAACTCGACGACCCGGTCGGCGTCGTCATCGACAGCTGGACGCGGCCCAACGGGCTGGCCATCGAGCGCGTGCGCACGCCCTTGGGCGTCATCGGCGTGATCTACGAATCGCGACCCAACGTCACCGCCGACGCTGGCGCGCTGTGCCTGAAAGCGGGCAACGCGGTGATCCTGCGCGGCGGCTCGGAGAGCTTCCATTCGTCGGGCGCGATTGGCCAATGCCTCGCGAACGGCCTCGCCGCCGCCGGATTGCCTCTCGGCGCCATCCAGGTGGTGCCGACACGCGACCGCGCCGCGGTCGGCGAGATGCTGCGCATGGCCGACGTCATCGACGTCATCGTGCCGCGCGGCGGCCGCGGCCTGATCGAGCGGGTGCGCGCCGAAAGCCGCATCCCGGTGTTCAGCCATCTCGATGGGCTGTGTCACACGTATGTCCACGAGGCCGCCGACGCGCAGATGGCGCGAAATATCGTCGTCAACGCCAAGATGCGGCGCACCGGCATCTGCGGCGCGACCGAGACGCTGCTGATCGACCGGGCGGTCGCCGTCGAGCAATTGCCGGGAATTCTGGACGCGCTGATCGAGGCCGGCTGCGAGGTGCGCGGCGACGCCGAGACCCAAGCGATCGATGCCCGCGTCGCGCCGGCGAGCGCGGCGGATTGGGATACCGAGTATCTCGACGCCATCCTGTCGATCAAGGTGACCGACGATATCGACGACGCGATCGACCACATCGCGCGCCACGGCTCGCACCACACCGAGGCGATCGTGACCGAGGATGCGGCCGCCGCCGAGCGCTTTATCGCGCGGCTCGACAGCGGCATCATCCTGCACAACGCCTCGACCCAATACGCCGACGGCGGCGAGTTCGGCATGGGCGCCGAGATCGGCATCTCGACGGGCAAGCTGCACGCCCGCGGACCCGTAGGCGTCGAGCAGCTGACGAGCTACAAATACATCGTCCGCGGCGCCGGCCAAGTCCGCCCCTGAGTGGACGTCAACCCTTTCGTGCTCTCGCGTGCCATTTGACAATCGGACTCCGGCGCGATTCCATGTCCCCGAAGTTTCCGTCGCAACAAACGTGACTCCCAGTGGCTACCCTGCTTGAAGCCTATCTCGGCAAGATTAAGCAGATTCGCTCGCTCGGCGCGGCGACCGAAGAGCTGACCTACTACGAGGCGCTCCAAGAGACGCTCAATACCCTCGGCAGCAAATGCAAACCAAAAGTGTTCTGCATCGGCCAGCTCAAGGACATGGGAGCGGGACACCCCGATTTCGGCCTCTACACGGCCAATCAGCTCCGCAAGGCGACGTTACGCGACCCGGTACCGGATCAACTGCCCGAGCGGGGCGTCATCGAAGTCAAGGGTGTGAATGAATCGGTCGGGCTCGTCGGCGAGACCGCGCAAATCGGCAAGTACTGGGAACGTTACGGCCTGGTGCTGATCACCAACTATCGCTCGTTCCGCCTGATCGGCCGCGACGCGCGGGGTCAGCGCGTCGAACTGGAATACTTCCGCCTAGCAGAGTCGCCGGATGCGTTCTGGGAGATGGTGGCGACCCCGCGCAAGACCGCCGCGAGCGTCGCGCTGCAATTCGAGGAATTCCTCAAACGTATCTTGTTGCACAATGCGCGCTTGAGCCAGCCGCGGGACGTCGCGTGGTTTCTCGCGTCCTACGCCCGCGACGCGCTGGCGCGTCTCGACGACGCCGGCGACATGGAGGCCCTCGATCTCTTGCGCTCATCCTTGGAAGAAGCGCTCGGCATGACCTTCGAGGCCGACAAGGGCCGCCACTTCTTCCTCTCGACCCTCGTGCAGACTCTGTTCTATGGCCTGTTCTCGGCCTGGGTGCTGTGGTGCAAGCAGCACGCCGGCGATCCCGAGAAGCGCAAGGGCTTCGACTATCGCAGCGCCCACTGGCACATGCGCCTGCCGGTCCTGCGCGCACTCTTCGAACAGGTCAACTCGCCCGCCAAGCTCGGCCCCCTGAAGCTCGACCAGATCATGGAGTGGGCGGTGATCACACTCCACCGCGTCGATGAAGCCGCCTTCTTCTCGCATTTTCGCGAGGAAGAGGCCGTCTTGTACTTTTACGAACCCTTCCTGGAAGCCTTCGATCCGACGCTGCGCAAGCAGCTCGGCGTCTGGTACACGCCGCCCGAGGTCGTCGAGTACATGGTCGAGCGCGTCGACACGGTGTTGCGCACCGAACTCGACATCGCCGACGGCCTCGCCGACCCGAGCGTCTACGTGCTCGATCCCTGCTGCGGCACCGGCTCGTACCTGGTCGCCGTGCTCAAGCGCATCGAGCGGACGCTGCGCGCCAAGGGCGAGGATGCGCTGATCGGCGCCGACATCAAGGCCGCGGCGCTCGACCGGGTCTTCGGCTTCGAGTTGCTGCCTGCGCCCCTCGTCGTCGCGCATCTGCAACTCAACCTGCTGCTCGAAGGGCTGGGCGTCGAGCTCGGTAAGCGCTTCGCACGCGGCACCGAAGAGGTCGAACGCGCCGCCGTGTACCTGACCAACGCGCTGACCGGCTGGCAGTCTCCCGAAGAGCGCGACCATCATCTGCCGCTCCCCGAACTCGAGAACGAGATGGACCGGGCGGGAGAGGTCAAGGAGCAGAAGCCGGTCCCCGTGGTGCTCGGCAACCCGCCGTATTACGGATACGCGGGCATGGCCGTCGCCGAGGAACGCGATCTGAGCACCGCCTATCGCACCGTCAAGCGTGTCCGGCCCCCCGAGGGACAAGGCCTCAACGACCTCTACGTCCGCTTCTTCCGCATGGCCGAGCGGCGCATCGTCGAACGCACCGGCCGCGGAGTCGTCTGCTTCATCTCGAACTATTCATGGCTCGACGGACTGTCGTTCACGGGTATGCGCGAGCGCTACCTCGAAGCCTTCGACCGAATCTGGATCGACTGTCTCAACGGCGACAAGTACAAGACCGGCAAGCTGACGCCCGACGGCGCATCCGACCCCAGCATCTTCTCGACTGAACGCAACCCCGCAGGTATCCAAGTCGGCACCGCGATCGCATTGATGGTCCGAAAGGAAGACCACGCGCCGAGCGACAGCGTCCACTTCCGCCACCTGTGGGGCAAGGAAAAGCGTGCCGAACTGCGCGCCACCGCAGAGCAGAAAGACCACACGCTCTACGAGACAGTGACGCCGCCGATCGAGTTGGGCCTCCCGGTCATGCCGACACGCGTCGCGCCCGACTACCTCGACTGGCCCCTCCTGCCCCAGTTGTTCCCGGTCTCGTTTCCCGGCGTCAAGACCAGCCGCGACCAGGCCCTCGTCGACATTGACCGCGCCCGGCTCGAACAACGCATGTCGCTCTACTTCGATCCCAACATGACCGACGAGCAGGTTGCTAAGTTTGAGTCGGACCCGATTTCCTTGGACACAGAATTGGCTTAATCGAAGTGTCCAAGGAGGACCGGAACATGACCGACAATTTTGAGAACAAAGTTGCTGTTGATGGGCCTGTGGTAAACGAGGGCGAGCTTGGCTCGTCCACGTTTTCCCCGGGCCAGGTTTCGCCGGCAGGCCCGCTGGGACTTGGCCAGCGGTGGACGGTGACGCGCAAGCGTGAGGTTGCCCTGCGGCTTTTGCGTGGCGAGCCGGTGGAACTTTTGTCGCGGCAGTTGGGCGTGGAGATTTTCCGGCTCGAGCAGTGGCGTGAGAAGGCGATCGCCGGGATCGATGCCTCGCTCAAGGAACGCAAGGGCGATCCGGTGAAGGCGGAACTGGACATCGCCATGAAGCGGATCGGGGAGTTGATCATGCAGGTGGAACTGCTGGAGGCCAAGACGGAGACGTCCGGCCCTTTGGGGCGGCGGAGGTCGCGGCGATGAGTGCCGCCACCTCTCCCGGCACGGGTTTGGCCTACGGCCTCCAGCGGGTCTGTGCGGCCTGGGGTTTTGCCCGTTCCTCGTTCTACGCCATGAAATCCCGGCAGCAGGCCACCGCTGAGCGCCCACCAGCAAAGCGCCGGGGACCGAAGCCCTCGATCTCGGACGAGGCTCTGCTGGTGGCCATCGAGGCCGACCTGGAGGCATCCCCCTGGGAGGGCGAGGGACACCGCAAGGTCTGGGCTCGGCTTCGGGTCTGTCGTGGCATCCGTGTTTCCCGCAAGCGGGGGCTCCGGGTGATGCGCGAGAACAACCTGCTCTCGCCCCATCGCTGCCGCCGCCGTGGCGGAAATCCCCATGTCGGTGAGATCATCACCCATGCCCCCAACCTCATGTGGGGCACGGACGGCGTTCGGGTGTTCACGGTGGACGACGGCTGGGGCTGGATATTCACCGCCATCGAGCATTGGAACGCCGAGTGCGTCGGCTGGCATGTGTGCAAGCGAGGCGACCGCTTCGCCGCCCTTCAGCCGATCTCCATGGGGCTTGCGAGGCTGTATGCCTCGACCTCCGCCGGTGCGGCGCGGGGGCTGGCCTTGCGGATGGATCACGGCTCCCAGTATCTGTCGGACCACTTCACCAACCAGATCAAGTTCTGGGGCATCCAGCCGTCCTACGCCTTCGTCGAACAGCCCCAGACCAACGGCGTCGCCGAGAGGTTCAATCGCACGCTCAAGGAACAGATCATCCATGGCCGCATCTACCGCAACATCGCGGAGCTGCGGAACGCCGTCCGCGGGTTCGTCGAACAGTACAATGCCCAGTGGATCGTGGAGAAGAACGGCTACCTGAGCCCCGCTCAAGCTCGTCAGGCGTGGCACACCGCGATGTCACTCAGGCCCGCCGCATGAGACAAACTTGTGTCCAAGGAACCGGGTGCGATACACAGGTTGCTAAGTTCGACCCGGCGCTGATGACCGATACGGCGCGATTTGATGCAAAAAAGACTCGAGAATTTCTAATTCGTCGCGGCTTTCGCCCTGACGGCATTGTCCGATATTGCTATCGGCCCTTCGATCAAAGATGGCTTTACTGGGAACCGGAGACAAGATTGCTGGACAGGAACCGGGCGAATTACATCCCTCACGTCGACCAAAAGCACCCTTGGATCGAGGCTCGGGGAAGGCAGATAAAGGGAAACTTCGACAGAGGTTATCTGGTTCGTGTGCTAGCAGATAATTTCGGAAATGGGTTATCGAGCTATTTTCCTCTTTACCTGAAGCGAAATGCGGGAAGCGGACTTTTACTGCAGAGCGACGAGCTCGAACCGAACCTCTCACCAAATGCCACGGACTATTTGGAAACGGCCGACGCGAATGAACAAGACCTCTTCTATCATGCGCTCGCCACGCTAAACACTCCAGCCTATCGAACTGACAATGCGGGTGCATTACGTCAGGATTGGCCCAGGGTGACGTTACCGGCGTCGACGGATGCGCTTCTGCAATCGGCCGAGTTGGGGCGCGAGCTGGCGGATTTACTCGACCCGGGCGCGGCCGCGGACGGCGTGTCCTCGGGAGCGATCCGCGCGGAGATCAAGGCGATCGGCGCGGCGGCCCGCGTCGGCGGCGGCCAGCTTTCCGAGAAGGACCTGAAGCTCGCCGCGCGCTGGGGATACGCGGGCCAGAACGACGTCACCATGCCGGGGCCTGGCGATGCACGCGAGCGCGACTACGATGACGAGGAGCGCAAGGCGATCGCCCGAGGCGCCACAGCGCTCGGCATGGCGCCGGACGAGGCGTTGGCGCTGCTCGGCGAGACGACCTACGACGTTCATCTCAACGACACGGCGTATTGGGGCAACGTGCCGGCGCGCGTGTGGCGCTACACCCTCGGCGGTTATCAAGTCATCAAGAAGTGGCTGTCCTACCGCGAGTTCGACCTGTTGGGCCGGCCGCTGCGCACCGAGGAAGTGCGCGAAGTGACCGGCATCGCCCGCCGCATCGCCGCGATCCTGCTCATGGCGCCGGCGCTCGACGCCAGCTATCGCGCGGTTTGCCAGGATACCTACGCGTGGCCGCGCGACAATTAAAGCCGCCCGTCGCGCCCAGGCGCCGCCGCCGCGTCGGTCTGCTCGGCGGGTCGTTCAATCCGGCGCATGACGGGCACCGCTACGTCTCTCTCTTGGCGCTCAAGCGCCTCGCGCTCGACGAGGTGTGGTGGCTGGTGTCGCCGCAAAACCCGCTCAAACCGAGCGCCGGCATGGCCGAGCTGGCGAGCCGGCTCGACGGCGCGCGCGCCGTCGCCCGGCACCGGCGCATCCGCGTCACCGACATCGAGCGCCGGCTCGGCACCCGCTATACCGCCGATACGCTCGCCGCGTTGGGCCACCGCTTTCCGCGCCACGCCTTCGTCTGGCTGATGGGCGCCGACAACCTGGCGCAGATCGAACAGTGGAAAGACTGGCCGAAAATCTTTACCAGCGCACCCATTGCCGTCATCGACCGGTCGACCTATTCTTATAGTGCGTTGGCGGGAAAGGCGGCGCGCCGCTTCCGGCGGGCCCGCCTCGATGCACGACGGGCGACATCGCTCGCCGTCACCGAGCCGCCGGCGTGGGTATTTATTCGCGGCAAGCCGCACCCCGCCTCGGCGACGGGCATACGCGATGCGCGCGCAGGGCAAAGGAACGGCGCCGACGGCGCAAACTGAGGGAGACGAGCATAGCCAAGTCACGCAAAACAGCCGCCAAGAGCGACGCGGCGATCCCATCGGCGACCCTGCTGGATCTGATCAATACGACGCTCGACGACGGCAAGGCCGAAGACATCATCGTCATGGACGTCGCCGACAAGACGACCATTTCGGATTTCATGGTCATCGCCAGCGGCCGTTCCCAGCGCCAGGTCGCATCGCTCGCCGAAAACCTCATCGTCAACCTCAAGCACGCCGGCTTCGGCACGCCGGGCGTCGAAGGCCGCGCGCGCGCCGACTGGGTGCTGATCGATGCGGGCGACGTCATCGTGCACCTGTTCCGCCCCGAGATCCGCACCTTCTACAACCTCGAGAAAATGTGGGCGGTGGCGCCGGACGAGGCCGAGCACAGCGCGGCCGCCAGCGTCTGACGACGCCTTGCGCGCCCGACGACAGCCCTTCGGGGCGCTATCCGCCGCTCCCCGTTGCTGTTATATAACCGCCGCATGAACGAACGCTTCCGCCCGGTCGTGCTGTGCATCCTCGACGGTTGGGGCCACAGCGACACGCACGACGACAATGCCATCGCCCAGGCACGGACGCCGGTCTGGGATGGATTGGTGGCGCGTTGCCCACACGGCCTGCTCGACGCCTCGAACAGCGATGTCGGTCTGCCCGACGGCCAGATGGGCAATTCCGAGGTCGGCCATATGAATATCGGCGCCGGCCGCGTCGTCACGCAGATCCTCGCGCGCATCGACCGCGCAGCCGCCGACGGCACGCTCGACAGCAACCCAGCGCTCGCCAATTTCGTCGCCAAGCTGCGCGCGACCGGCGGCACCTGCCATCTGATCGGCCTGATCTCGCCGGGCGGCGTGCACAGCCACCAGGACCAGATCGCCGTGCTCGCCCGCGCCGTCGCCACGGCCGGCGTGCCGGTCGCCGTGCACGCGCTGCTCGACGGCCGCGATACGCCGCCGCGCAGCGCGCGCGGCTACCTCGCCGATTTCGCCGCCGCGACCGCCGGCGTGCCCGGCGTGGCGATCGCGACGGTCGGCGGGCGCTACCACGCGATGGACCGCGACAAGCGCTGGGAACGCGTCGCCCACGCGTACGACACACTGGTGCTGGGCGCGGGCGAGAAGGCGGCCGACGCGGATGCCGCGATCGCCGGGGCTTACGCGCGCGGCGAAAGCGACGAGTTCGTCGCGCCGACCGTGATCGGCGACTACGCCGGCATGGTCGACGGCGACGGCTTGGTGGTCGGCAACTTCCGTGCCGATCGCGTGCGCCAGATACTCGCCGCGCTGGTCGACCCGGCGTTCGACGGTTTCGCGCGGCCCCGGACGGTGCGTTTCGCCGCGGCCTGCGGCATGACCGGGTATTCCGCGGCGCTGAACGCATACCTCACCGCGCTGTTTCCGCAGCGCGAACTCAGCGGCATTCTGGGCCAGATCGTGGCCGACGCCGGGCTGACCCAGCTGCGCATCGCCGAGACCGAAAAATACGCCCATGTCACGTACTTCCTGAACGGCGGGAAGGAGACGCCGTTCACCGGCGAGGAACGCATCCTGGTTCCCTCGCCCAAGGTCGCGACCTACGATGAGCAGCCCGAGATGTCGGCCCACGAGGTAACCGATAAGCTGATCGCCGCGATCGAGAGCGGCCGTTTCGACCTCGTCGTCGTCAACTATGCCAACACCGACATGGTCGGGCACACCGGCAACATGGACGCCGCGATGCGCGCCGTCGAGACGGTCGACGCCTGTCTCGGGCGGCTGGCCGCGGCGGTCGAGGCGGCGGGCGGCGCGCTGGCCATCACCGCCGACCACGGCAACGCCGAGATGATGCGCGACGCGTCGACCGCGCAGGCGCACACCGCACATACCTCGAACCCGGTGCCCTTCGTTGTCGTCGGCCCGGCGGCCGGCGAAATCGCGACGCGCGACGGTCGGCTCGCCGACGTCGCGCCGACGCTGCTCGCGCTCATGGGTCTCGCGCAATCAAGCGAGATGACCGGAGTATCGCTGCTCGTGCCGGCGCCGAGCGCGGCGGCGGCGGGGCAAGGCGGCTGATGTCGATGCGACGCGCCATGACGATGGCTTTCGCGCTCGCCACGGGGCTCGCCGCGTTTGCGGCGGAAGCGGCCGACGGCGTTGACGACAAACTTGGCACGGTCGAACGCGCGCTCGAGGCGGGCCGCGACAAGGAACGCGCGCTGGAAGCCAAAACCGAGACCATCGAGCAGCAGATCATCGCCCTGCGCGCCGAACTGGTGACCGCCGCGCGCGCCGTACAGAACAGCGAGGAAGCGCTCACCACGCTCGAGGTGCGCCTCGCCGCGCTGACCCGCGAGGAGAGTGCGGCGGCGGCGACGCTCGGTCGGCGCCGCGTTGAGTTGATCGCGACGCTCGGCGCGTTCGAGCGGCTCGCCTTGCTGCCACCCGAGGCGGTCATCGCGACGCCGGTGGCGCTGGCCGACACGGTGCGCACCAGCCGGCTGCTGCGCGCCGCGGTGCTGGCGTTGGAGGGCCGCGCCGATCTGTTGGCCGCCGAGTTGATCGCGCTCGCCGGCCTGCGCGCCAAGATCGGCGCCGAGCGCGACCGCGTGGCCCTGACGCGTGGCGCGCTGGCGGCCGAGCAGAAGCGAGTCGACGCGCTGCTCACCCGGAAATCCGCGTTGCGCGGCCGCACGCTCGAGGCGCAGCACGCACAAGAGGCCCGCGTCGCGGGGCTCGCCGCCGAGGCCACCGACTTGCGCGAACTGATGGCCAAGCTGGCCGCCGCGGCCGCCACCGCGCCGCCGCCCCCGCAGTCGAAACCCGCCGTCGAGGCGCCGCCCCCGGCGCCCGAGACGGCGATGGCCGCCGCCGTGCCGCCCGCCGGCTTTACCGCGCCCGAGGGCACGCGCTCGTTCACCCAGGCGCGCGGCACCCTGCCGCTGCCCGCGCGCGGCCGGCTGGTCGGCGCCTACGGCCAGACCGACGCGAACGGCGAGCGGGCGCACGGCATCACCATCGAGACACGCGCCGGCGCCGTCGTCGTCACACCTTACGACGGCCGGGTCGCCTTCGCCGGGCCCTACCGGGGCTACGGGCAGCTCTTGATCATCGATCACGGTGAGGGATATCATACGCTGCTTGCGGGATTCTCCCGTATCGACGTCGTCCTCGGCCAATGGCTGCTGGCCGGCGAGGCGGTCGGCGCGATGGGACGGCCCACCGATGGTGGCCCGAAATTATACGTTGAGCTGCGCTACAACGGCGACGCGATCAACCCGCTCCCCTGGTTGGCGGCAAGCGAGAGAAAGGTTAGTGGATAATGGGTAGAAATTCGATTGGCGCCCTGGCTTTGGTGGCGCTCCTGTCGTGGCCGACTGGCTCGGACGCGGCGAGCTCCGAGACATACCGCCAGCTCAACCTGTTCGGCGACGTCTTCGAGCGCGTGCGCTCGGATTATGTCGAGGAGGTCAGCGACAAGGAACTGATCGAGTCGGCGATCGACGGCATGCTGGTATCGCTCGATCCGCACTCCAGCTACCTCAACCCGGAGCGGTTCGAGGATATGCAGGTGCAGACCAAGGGCGAGTTCGGCGGCCTCGGCATCGAGGTCACCATGGAGAACGGCTTGGTCAAGGTGGTCTCGCCGATCGACGACACGCCGGCGTTCCGTGCCGGGCTCCAGGCGGGCGACCTCATCACCCACCTCGATGGCGAACAGGTCATGGGCTTGACGTTGTCGGAGGCGGTCGACCACATGCGCGGCCCGGTGGGCGCCGATATCGTGCTGACGATCCGCCGTGATTCGGAACCCGACGCGTTCGACGTCACAATCACGCGCGATATCATCCGAATTCAATCGGTGCGCTGGCGCATCGAGGACCACGCCGCCTACGTTCGCATAACCTCGTTCAACGAGCAGACCGAATCGGGCGTCAAGAAGGCCTTCAAGAAGATCCGTGAGGAGCTCGGCGAGACGGTCACCGGCGTCGTGCTGGATCTCAGAAACAATCCGGGCGGCCTCTTGGATCAGGCGGTCGCCGTCTCCGACCTCTTCCTCGACAAGGGCGAGATCGTCTCGACGCGCGGCCGGCGCGCAGACTCGATCCAGCGCTTCAACTCGGCCCCCGGCGACCTCGCCGAGGGCCTGCCCGTCATCGTGCTTATCAACGGCGGTTCGGCGTCGGCGTCCGAGATCGTCGCCGGCGCGCTGCAGGACCACAACCGCGCCCTGGTGCTGGGCACCGATTCATTCGGCAAGGGCTCGGTGCAGACGATCATCCCGCTGTCGGGCCACGGCGCCATCCGGCTGACCACGGCGCGCTACTACACGCCATCGGGACGCTCGATCCAGGCCAAGGGCATCGTGCCCGACATCGTCGTCGAGGCGGCGCGCATCGAGGCCATCGAGCAGTCGGGGCGCACCGAGGCGGGGCTGCGCAACCGCCTCGCCAGCGAGGAAGAGCTGAACGGTGACGAAATGCCTGCCGAGGGTGAAGAGGCCGAGTCCACCGGCCGCTCGGAGCAGACGCTGCAGGACTATCAGCTGGTTCGCGCGCTCGACCTGCTGCACGGCCTGTCCCTATTCGGCGGAAAAATCGCTTACTAATCCACCCGCCGCCACCAGGGCGGCGGCGCCGCGGTTGTGAACATGTCACCGAGGCATCCATCGCAGGGCGCCCCGCGGGCGCCGACGCTCATCGCTCTGGCCATCGCCGCGCTTGGCGCAGGCGTTGGGCTTTGGCTGGTGCTCGATTCCATGGCGGTGTCGACCGGCGCGCATGCGCCACCGCTCTCGGCGGTGACCGTATTGCTCGAACCACCGGCCAGTGCGCCGGACGACACCATGATCGAATTGGCGGCGTTGCGGGTGCCGGCCGCAATCGAACCGGCCGAGGCGCCGCCCCCGCCGCCCGACGATCCGGGCGTCGAGATCGCCGCCCGGGACGCATGGCTCACCTATGCGCGGCCATTCGACGCCCCGCCCGGCACGCCGCGCATTGCCATCGTCGTCACCGGTTTGGGCACCAGTGCCTCGGCGACGGGCGCCGCGATCCTGCTGCCGGGCGGCGTGACGCTGAGCTTTTCGTCGCAAGGCCGCAACCTACAGGATTGGGTCGACAAGGCGCGCGCCGCCGGCCACGAGGTCATGATCGATCTGCCGATGGAACCGCTCGACTATCCGGCGCTCGATCCCGGACCGCAGACGCTGCTGACCTCGCTGACCAGCGCCGAGAACGTCGCGCTGCTCAAATGGCATCTGGGGCGCGCGATCGGCTTCGTCGGCGTAATGCACTCGATGGGTTCGCGCTTTACCGCCTCGCCCGACGCGCTGCGCCCGGTGCTGTCCGCGCTCAAGGTGCGCGGCCTGATCTTCCTCGACGGCCGCACGACCTCGCACTCGGTTGCCGCCCGTCTGGCCTCGTCGATCGGACTGCCGCGCGCGATCAACGACCGTTTCCTCGACGACCACGCATCGCGCGACGCGATCGACCGGCGGCTCGCGGAAATCGAAACGATCGCGCGCGACACCGGCTATGCTGTGGCTATCGGCCGCGCCTATCCGGTGACGTTCGAGCGGCTCGCCAACTGGCTGCCGACGCTCGCCGAGCGCGGCTTCGTACTCGCGCCGATCAGCGCCCTGATCAACAGGCAGGCGCTCCAGTGACCGATCGGCGGCCTTACCGGAAGGGCGTTGGCATCATGCTGATCAACGACCGCCGCGAGGTCTGGGTCGGCCGCCGCGTCGGCGTGGGCGACGATGCCTGGCAGATGCCCCAGGGCGGCATCGACGCCGGCGAGACGCCGCGCGCCGCGGCGCTGCGCGAGTTGGCCGAGGAGACCGGCACCGACAAGGCCGAGATCGTCGCCGAAAGCGTCGACTGGCTGAGCTACGACCTGCCGCCCGAGGTGGCCGCGCGGGTGTGGCAGGGGCGCTACCGCGGCCAGCGGCAGAAGTGGTTCGCCCTGCGCTTCACCGGCGCCGACGCCGATTTCGACCTCGAGACCCACCACCAGCGCGAGTTCGCCGCCTGGCGCTGGATGGAATCCGGTCGACTGGCGCGCCTGATCATCCCCTTCAAGCGCCCGGTCTACGAAGCAGTCATCGCGGAGTTCCGCGCGCTCCTGTGTTGACCGTAGCCCGGTCGATGGCGCCATGCCGGGTCATGCCCGCCACATGGGTATATGATGGGGCCTCCCCTGCAGAGGAGGTGGCCATGGCCAGATGGATCGCGGTGCTGGCGTTCCTGGTGTTGGCGGGCGAGACGCACGCGTCGGGCTTCTGGGACAGCGGTGTCGAGCTTGAGCTGCAATGCCATTCCGACGACGACGCGCGCCGGGCGGCCTGCCGGGGCTACATCGTCGCCGTCGCCGACGTCTTCTTAGGCGACGACGCACGGGTCGCGGGCATACGCGCGTGTTTCAGGGGCGGCACCTCGGTGCCGCGGCTCGTCGAGACGGTGACGGGCTACATCGATCGGCACCCCGAGCTGCGGCATTTCGCCGCCGTGATCGTCGTCACCATGGCGCTCGAGGAAGCCTTCCCCTGCCGTTGAACCGGTCGGGCTAGTTCAACCGCCGCAGGTACTGGTCGACGAAGTCGAAACCGAGGAACGCCTTGTAGGCGTCGATCAGCCGGGCGGTGACCGGGCCAGGCACGGCGCCGCCGAGGCCGCGGCCGTCGACCGAAGAGACCGGCACCATGCACAGGCTGGTCGAGGTCAAGAACACCTCGTCGGCGCCGTAGGCGTCGAACAGATCGATGTCGGCCTCGCGGCAGTCGATGCCCGCTTCGCCGGCGAGCCGCATGACGTTGGCGCGGCTGACACCCGGCAGGACGTAGCGTTCCCGGGGCGTCAGCAGGCGGCCGTCGCGGACGACGAAGATGTTGCTGCCGAGGCATTCGCACAGGTTGCCGTTCTCGTCCAACAGGATCGCCCAGGCCTCGGCGTCGCGCTGGCGTATCTCGCGGTCGGCCATCATCAGGTTGGGGTAGTTCTGCGTCTTGGCGCGCGGGCTGAGCGCCGACGGCGGCGTGCGGCGGAACGACGAGGTCGCGACGTGCAAGCCGTCGCGAAAGTAACGCGCGCGCGCCGCGAAGGGGATCGGCGTGCAGTCGACGATGACCGTCGGGCCGCCACCGCCGTCGCCGAAGAACGGGTCGCCGCTGCCCGGCGTGACGCGGATGAAGACCCAGTAGTCCTCGTCGTCGGCGACCAGGTGGCGGTTGCGCTTGACGACCTCTTGGGTGATCTCGTGGAACTCGTCGGCCGTATGATGCGGGTCGATGCCGATATAGGCGAGCGAGCGGTAGAGGCGCTGGATGTGCTCGTCCATCTGCCTGAGTTCGTGGCCGAAGGTGCGGGCCGTGTCGAAGACCGCCTCGCCGTATATGAAGCCGCGGTCGCGAAACGGGATCAACACTTCGCTCTCGGGTACATAGCGGCCGTTGAAATAGGCGGTGCGTTCGTTGGCGCGTTCGACCATCGGTCTTCTCTCGGCGATTGATTGTCGGGCTCACACCGCGGCGAGCCGCCGGGCACGATGCTGCATCAGCCACCAGGCGATACGCGCCAGCCCCCCGATCGAACGACTCCCCGGCGTCGCGGCCGAGCGCCTTGGGCGCCATGGCGTGACCGAAGCGGCATCACGTTTGCGGTTGCCTCGGCTACGGCGCGTCGCGCAACCGCGCCAGATCATTGTGCGGTCACCTTCACTTCGTGAAAATGACCTGCGCTCAATCGCCGCGCATGCTTTAGGCGATCGCCACGAGCATCGCCTCGCAGACCGCGATCTCGGCCTCGGCCTTGACGCGCTCGTCGTCGTTGTCGGCGTCGGTCAGCTCGTCCTGGGCGGCCTTGAGTCGCTCCTCGACCTCGCCACGGTCGAGCTCATCGATCGGATACGCCTCGCTCGACAGCACGATGCAGCCCCGCTCGTTGACCTCGGCGAAGCCGTCGGCGACGAAAATGCGCTGATCGATCTTGTCGCCGTCGTAGACATCGATCACGCCGGCGCGCACGGTCGAGATGAACGGCGCGTGGCCGGGCAGCACGCCGAAGTCGCCCTCGGCGCCCGGCACGACAACCATGTCGACCGCGGCCGAGACCAGCAGAGCCTCGGGCGAGGCGAGTTCGAAGGATACTTTGTCGTCGCTCATGGCGCGCGCCTCACGCGGCCTCCGCCGCCATCCGCTTAGCCTTCTCGACCACGTCCTCGATGGTGCCGACCATGTAGAAGGCCGCCTCGGGCAAGTCGTCGTATTCGCCGGCGCAGACCGCCTTGAAGCCCGAAATCGTGTCGGCCAGCGGAACAAGCTTGCCGGGTGTGCCGGTGAACACCTCGGCGACGAAGAACGGCTGCGACATGAATCGTTGGATCTTGCGCGCCCGGGAAACCGTCAGCTTGTCCTCTTCGGACAGCTCGTCCATGCCCAGGATGGCGATGATGTCCTGAAGCGATTTGTACGTCTGCAAAATCCGCTGAACCTCGCGCGCGACGGTGTAGTGTTCCTCGCCGATGATGCGCGGATCGAGCATGCGCGACGTCGAATCGAGTGGATCGACGGCGGGATAAATGCCCAGTTCGGCGATCTGGCGCGACAGCACCGTCGTCGCATCGAGGTGCGCGAACGACGTCGCCGGCGCCGGGTCGGTCAGGTCGTCGGCAGGCACGTAAATCGCCTGCACCGAGGTGATCGAGCCCTTGTTGGTCGACGTGATACGTTCCTGCAGGTTGCCCATATCGGTCGCCAACGTCGGCTGATAGCCGACCGCGCTGGGGATACGGCCCAACAGCGCCGAGACCTCGGAGCCCGCCTGGGTGAAGCGGAAGATGTTGTCGATGAACAACAGCACATCCTGGCCTTCCTCGTCGCGGAAGTACTCGGCCAGCGTCAGACCGGTCAGGCCGACCCGCGCCCGCGCGCCCGGCGGCTCGTTCATCTGGCCGTAGACCAGCGCCGCCTTCGAGCCGTCGCCGTCGAGCTGGATGACGCCGGATTCGATCATCTCGTGGTAGAGGTCGTTGCCCTCCCGGGTGCGCTCGCCGACGCCGGCGAACACCGAGAAGCCGCCGTGCGCCTTGGCGATGTTGTTGATCAGCTCCATGATGATGACGGTCTTGCCGACGCCTGCGCCGCCGAACAGGCCGATCTTGCCGCCCTTGGCGTAGGGCGCCAGCAGGTCGACGACCTTGATGCCGGTGATCAGGATCTCGGCCTCGGTCGATTGGTCGACGAACGCCGGCGCGGTGGCGTGGATTGGCGCGGTCCGCTTGGCGTTGATCGGGCCGCGTTCGTCGATCGGTTCGCCGATCACGTTCATGATGCGGCCCAGCGTCTCGGGTCCCACCGGCACGGTAATCGAGGCGCCCGTGTCGACGACCTCCTGGCCGCGCACCAGGCCCTCGGTCGCGTCCATGGCAATCGTGCGGACCGTCGATTCACCAAGATGCTGCGCGACCTCGAGCACCAGGCGTCGGCCCTGATTCTCGGCTTCGAGCGCATTGAGGATGGCCGGCAGGTCACCTTCGAACTTGACGTCGACGACGGCACCAATGACCTGGCTGATCTGGCCGACAACGTTCTTCATAATGTCGCTCCCTTGGGCATGTCGTGTGCTTGGTGACCGGCCGTGCGCCTTACAGCGCCTCGGCGCCGGTCACGATTTCAATCAGTTCCTTGGTGATCGCGGCCTGACGTGTGCGGTTGTACACCAGCGATAGCTTTTCGATCATGTCGCCGGCGTTGCGCGTGGCGTTGTCCATCGCCATCATTCGCGCCGCCTGTTCGCTCGCCGAACTCTCCATCAGCCCGCGGTAGATCTGGACCGCGAGGTTGCGCGGCAGCAAATCGGCGAGGATTTCCTCTTCGTCGGGCTCGTATTCATAGATCGCGCGCACCTCGTCGCTCGCCGCCTCGTCGGTCGCGCCGTCGTCGGGTACGCCATAGGGCACCAACTGCTGCACGGTGACCTTCTGGCTGACGACCGACTCGAAGTGGTTGTAGACCACGGTGCAGACGTCGAACTCGCCCTCGTCGAACATGCCCACGATGCGCTCGGCGATCGCCAGCGCCTTGTCGAAATGCAGGCCGCCGCGGTCGAGCTCCTCGATGGTGTCGACGATCAAGCTGCCGAAGTCACGCGTCAGCTGGTCGCGCCCCTTGCGCCCGAGGCAGAGCAGTTTGACCGTCTTGCCGTCTTCCCTGAGGGCGGCGATGCGGCCGCGCACGGCACGCGCGATCGACGAGTTGAAGCCGCCGCACAGGCCACGGTCCGAGGTCGTGACGATCAAGAGATGCGTCTGATCCGCGCCGCTGCCGGCGAGCAGGCGCGGTGCGTTCTCGCCGCTGCCAACGCTGACCGCGATCGCCCGCAACATGCGCTCCATGCGCTCGGCGTAGGGTCGCGCGGCCTCGGCGGCCTCCTGCGCGCGGCGCAGCTTGGACGCCGCGACCATCTGCATCGCCTTGGTGATCTTCTGCGTCGACTTGACGCTGTTGATCCGGATGCGGAGATCTTTGAGGTTGGCCATGGGCTGCCCGTTTCCGGCGTCTCGGTTCCTAGGCGAAGGACTTGGTGAAGGCTTCGACGATTCCCTTGAGCTTCTCCTCGGTCTCGTCGGAAATCTGGCCCTCGTCGCGGATCGTCGCCAGCACGTCGGCGTGCTTGTCGCGCACCTCGTTGAGCAATTCCGCCTCGTAGCGCGTGATGACACCGAGTTCGAGGCCGTCGAGATGGCCGCGCACGCCGGCGTAGACCGCCACCACCTGTTCCTCGACCGGATAGGGGGTGTACTGGTTCTGCTTGAGAATCTCGGTCAGCCGCGCGCCGCGGTTCAAGAGCCGTTGGGTCGACGCGTCGAGGTCCGAGCCGAACTGAGCGAAGGCCGCCATCTCGCGGTACTGGGCCAGTTCCAGCTTGATCGAGCCGGCGACCTGCTTCATCGCCTTGGTCTGCGCCGCCGAACCGACACGGCTGACCGACAGGCCAACGTTGATGGCCGGTCGGATGCCCTGATAGAACAGCTCGGTCTCGAGGAAGATCTGACCGTCGGTGATCGAGATCACGTTGGTCGGGATGTACGCCGAGACGTCGCCAGCCTGGGTCTCGATGATGGGCAGCGCGGTGAGCGAACCGCCATCGTTTTCGTTGCTCATCTTGGCGGCGCGCTCCAGAAGCCTGGAATGCAGATAGAAGACGTCGCCGGGGAACGCCTCGCGGCCGGGCGGGCGGCGCAGCAGCAGCGACATCTGGCGGTAGGCGATCGCCTGCTTCGACAGATCGTCGTAAATGATCAGTGCGTGCATGCCGTTGTCGCGGAAGTACTCGCCCATCGTGCAGCCGGCGTAGGGCGCGAGGAACTGCAGCGGCGCAGGCTCCGACGCCGTGGCGGCGACGACGATCGTATATTTCATCGCGTCGTAATCGGTCAGTGTCTTGACGATCTGCGCCACGGTCGAGCGCTTTTGGCCGATCGCGACGTAGATGCAGTAGAGCTTCTTGGATTCGTCGTCGCCCTCGTTGATCGTCTTCTGGTTGATGATGGTGTCGATCGCGACGGCGGTCTTGCCGGTCTGGCGGTCGCCGATGATCAGCTCGCGCTGGCCGCGCCCGACGGGCACCAGGCTGTCGAGCGCCTTGATGCCGGTCTGCATCGGCTCGGAGACCGACTGGCGCGGGATGATGCCGGGCGCCTTGACATCGACGCGGCCGCGCTCCTCGGTCTCGACCGGCCCGCGACCGTCGATCGGGTTGCCCAGCGCGTCGACGACGCGGCCCAGCAGCCCCTTGCCGATCGGCACGTCGACGATGGCGCCGGTGCGCTTGACGATGTCGCCTTCCTTGATGTCGCGGTCGTCGCCGAAGATGACGACGCCGACGTTGTCGGCCTCGAGGTTCAGCGTCATGCCCTTGATGCCGCCGGGAAATTCGACCATCTCGCCGGCCTGCACCTGGTCGAGCCCGTAGACGCGAGCGATGCCGTCGCCGACCGAGAGCACCTGGCCGACCTCGGCGACCTCGGCCTCTGTGCCGAAGCTGGCGATCTGCTCCTTGATAATCGCGGAGATTTCCGCGGCGCGGATATCCATTATCCGATCCCTTTCATCGCGAGATGCAATCTTTGAAGCTTGGTGCGCATCGAGGTGTCGACCATGCGCGAGCCGACGCGTACGACGAGGCCGCCGAGCAGCGCGTCGTCGACCGTGGTCTCGACCGCGACGTCACCGCCGATGGCGCGCTTGAGGGCTGCCTCGATGGCGCTCACCTGGCCGTCGTCGAGCGCGACCGCGGCGGTCACTTCGGCGCGGACCTCGCCGCGGTGTGCGGCGAGCAATCGGTTGAAGGCGGCGACGATGTCGGCGAGCACGAACAGGCGCCGGCGCTCGGCCAGCAGGCCGATGAAGCGGCGTGTCAGATCGGTTGCGCCGGCGCGCTCGAGGAGCGCGGCGACGGCCCGCGATTGCTCGGCGCGGGTCAGCACCGGGCTGCGCACCAGCCGCTGCAAATCATCGCTTTCGACAAGCATATCGCCAAGCGCGGCAAGATCCGCCGCGACCCCGTCGATCGCCTTGTCTTCAGCCGCCAGCTCGAACAGGGCGGCTGCATACCGCCCGGCGAGACCGGCTACCCCACTGACATCTGTCGCCACGCCGGATTACCTCCAACGTCTCCGCAAGAGAAAATTTGCGAACTTTTTGCCGTCCTCCCAACACGACACGCGCTCGTACCAAAAGCCCGGCCGCGGCGGACACCTAGCCCACAGAGTGTTGCTAACATAGGACCTTCGGCGATGCAACATCGCCCGCGCGGGCGGCTTCGGGACGCCTATACCAAGGGTCAGTGATAGAGGCTCCTAGAGATCGCGGCCGCTTTTCGCCGGGTAGGAAGGAGGCCGCGGGCGATGCAGCGCATCGGCTAGGCAACCTGGCGCCCACCGGCGATAAGCGGGCGCGACCCGAAGGGCGGCTTGCCGTGGCATTCGGACGTCGTTCCACCCGTCTTGCGATGCCAAGCATCGCCGCGACGGGCGCGCCTAGCCGAGAACCACGGCAAGCCGTCTCTAGGGGTCTCTATTTCTGATCCTTGGTATTACATGAAGCTGTACGGGTCGATGTCGATCTGCACGCGCAGGCCACCGCGCGGGCTGACGCCGCCGAGCCATTCGCGAAGCAAACGCTGGATGTGCGTTTCGCGCGGCGTCTTCATCAGGAGGCGGTATCGGTAGCGGCCGCGCAGCAACGCGAGCGGCGCCGGCGCCGGGCCGAGCACCTCGACGCCGACGACCTGCGGCGCGGTCCGGCTCAGCCGCCGCGCGAGACGCCGGACCGCGTCCTCGGACGGGCCCGAGACGATGACCGCGGCGAGCCGGCCGAACGGCGGCATGCCGCGCTCGCACCGGTCGGCCGCCTCGAGCCCCAAGAAGCGGTCGCGGTCGCCGTCGACCAGCGCCTGCATGACCGGATGCTCGGGCATGTATGTCTGCACCAGCACGCGGCCCGGATGATCGGCGCGGCCGGCACGGCCCGCCACCTGGTGCAAAAGCTGGTAGGTGCGCTCGGCGGCGCGCAGATCGCCGCCCGCCAGGCCGAGATCGGCGTCGACCACGCCGACCAGGGTGAGCAGCGGGAAATGGTGGCCCTTGGCCATGATCTGGGTGCCGATCAATAGATCGATCTCGCGCGCCGCAACGCGACGCACCAGCTCGGCCGCCGCCGCCGGGCCGCCGACCGTGTCGCTCGCCATGACCGCGAGACGCGTCTCGGGGAACAGCGCGGCGATCTCTTCGGCGAGGCGCTCGACGCCCGGACCACAGGCGGCGAAACGGTCCTCGGCGCCACAGCTCGGGCAGTCGTCGGGCAGCCGCGCCGCATAACCGCAATGATGGCATTCGAGGCGCCCGAGATGGCGGTGTTCGACGAGCCATGCCGTGCAGTTGGGGCAGCCCATTCGAAAGCCGCAGGCGCGGCACAGCGTAAGCGGCGCATAGCCCCGGCGATTGAGGAACAGCATGGCCTGCTCGCCGGCCTCGAAGGTCTCGGTCAGCGCCTCGCTCAGAACGGGCGAGACCCAGCTGCCGGCGGCCAGCGGCGCGTCGCGCATGTCGACCGCCTCGATCGTGGGCAGCGTCGCGCGGCCGTGCCGGTCGGGCAGGCCGAGGCGGTCGTAACGCCCGGCCTCGACGTTGATCACGGTCTCGAGCGACGGCGTCGCCGAGCACAGCACGACCGGCACGCCTTCGAGCCGGCCGCGCACCACGGCCATGTCGCGGGCGTGGTAGATGACGCCATCCTCCTGCTTGAACGAGGCGTCGTGTTCCTCGTCGATGACGATCACGCCGAGTTCGGAGAACGGCAGGTAAAGCGCCGAGCGCGCGCCGACGACGACGCGCGCCGCACCTTCGGCGACCGCGCGCCAGGTGTCACGCCGCCGGGCATGGGTCAGTTCCGAGTGCCATTCGGCGGGCGCCGCGCCGAAGCGGGCGGCGAAGCGCGCCAGCCATTGCGCGCCGAGCGCGATTTCGGGCAGCAGCACGAGCGCCTGCCGGCCCCGCTCGAGGGCACCGGCAATGGCCGCGAAATAGACTTCCGTCTTGCCCGCGCCGTTGACGCCGTCGAGCAGCGTGACGCCGAAACGCGCCGCGCCAACCTTGCCGGCGAGATCGTCCGCCGCGACCCTTTGCGCCGCCGACAGCGCGGGCCCCGGGTGGCGCCAGTCGGGCGTCTCGAACAACGCGCCCGGCGGCAGAAGAACGCTTTCGAGCACGCCGGCGTCGGCCAGCGCGCGCACGACCCCCGGGCTGACGCCGGCGGCGCGCGCCAGCTCGGCGGCCGGGCGCGGCGGGCCGTCGGCGATTTCGGCGAGCACGCGCGCGCGCGCCGCGGTCATGCGTTCGGGCTCGATCGAACCCTTGCCGTACGCGGTGCGCGGCCGCGGCGGCTCGAGCGCCTCGGGTACATTCATCGCCATGCGCAAGACGGCGCCCGGCGGCGTCAGCGTATAGCCCGCGACCCAGTCGACGAAATCCCTGAGCGGCGCGGTCATCGGCGGCGCCGGCAGCCGCGCGCGGACATCCTTGAGCTTCTCGTCGGCGACGTGGCCGCCGCCTTCGCCCCACACGACGCCGACCAGTTCGCGCCGGCCAAGCGGCACGCGCACGAAGCTGCCCGGCGGCGCCGCAAGATGACCGGGCAGCCAGTAGTCATAGGCCTCGCTGAGCGGCAGCGGCAACAGGACGCTGACACGACGATCGCCGGAATTCGTGATTTCGCCGGCGTCGGGGGAACTGGTGCGGCGCAAAGCCATGGTCTACACTGTGGCGGTCGAAGCGATGGGCTTCAAGCATTGCGCGCAAGCCTGTCGCGCATCGGCGAAAAGAGCGATAGGCTGAGTGCATGAAGTTTTTTGTCGATACCGCAGACGTCGAGGAAATTCGCGAGTTCGCCGCCACCGGCATGCTCGACGGCGTGACCACGAATCCGTCGCTGGTCGCCCAGTCGGGGCGCGATTTTTTCGAGGTGCTGGCCGAGATCTGCGCGCTTGTCGAGGGGCCGGTGAGCGCCGAGGTGACCGCCACCGAGACCGACGGCATGTTGGCCGAGGGCCGCAAGCTCGCCGATGTGGCGCCCAACGTCACGGTCAAGGTGCCGCTCACCTGGGACGGCCTCAAGGCGTGTCGGAGCCTGACCCAGGGCGGCATCAAGGTGAACGTCACGCTGTGTTTCTCGGCGGCCCAGGCGATCCTCGCCGCCAAGGCGGGCGCGACCTTCGTCTCGCCCTTCGTCGGCCGGCTCGACGACATCGGCCAGAACGGCATGAACCTGGTCGCCGAGATCCGCGAGATCTACGACAACTACTCGGACAGCTTCCGAACCGAGATCCTGGTCGCCTCGATCCGCCATCCGATTCACGTCGTCGAGGCCGCGCGTATCGGCGCCGACATCGCTACCGTACCGCCCAAGGTGCTGCGCCAGCTCGCCAACCATGCGCTCACCGACAAAGGCCTCGCCGCCTTCCTCGCCGACTGGCAGAAGACCGGCCAGGCGATCATCGCCGGGTAGCGGGGCAGCGGGAGCGCGCCATGGCATCGCCCACCGACACCGCCGCCCTCGACACGGCACCGGGCGCCAGCGCCGACCAGGTCGCCGCCTATCTGAAGCGCCATCCCGATTTCCTGATCGACCATCCCGAGCTGCTCGATGCCTTGGCGCCGCCGTCACGGATCGCCGGCGACGGCGATGGCGTGGTCGATATGCAGACCTTCATGATCGACCGGCTGCGCAGCGAGATCGGCGCGCTGCGGGACGAGCAATCCGCCCTCGTCTCGACCAGCCGGCGCAGCCTGTCGAAACAGCGCCAGGTGCACGCCGCGGCGATCGCCATGCTCGGCGCGACGACCTTCGAGCATCTGATCGAGGTCGTTACCGTCGACTTCCTGTCGCTGCTCGACCTCGACGTCTCGACGCTGTGCGTCGAGAATTGCGCCGACAGCGTGCCGAGCGACGCCCGCGCCCGCGTGCTGTGTGTCGAACCCGGCATCATCGACGCCGTGCTCGGCACCGAGCGCGACATGGTTTGCGCCCGGGAGAATGCCGGCGACGCGAGCGTCTTCGGCGCCGGCGCCGGGCTGGTTCGCTCGGCCGCGCTGGCGCGTATCACGCTCGGCGACTCCGCGCCGGCCTGCCTGCTGGCACTCGGTTCGCGTCGCACCGGCCGCTTCGGTAGTGGCCGCAGCGCCGAGCTGATCAGCTTCCTGGCCCGCGCGTTGGAGCTGTGCATGCGCACCTGGCTCGACCTGCCGGCGGCCGCGCGCAAGTAACCGTCGCGGCGGTGCGCCGCGCGTAAGTATATGTCGCGGCGGTGCGCCGCGCGTAAGTATATGTCGCGGCGGCGCGCCGCGACCCGGAGTAATCGGACTGGTCATCGCATGACCCCTGCATCCGCCATCGAGCTTTCCGTCCGGGCCGACCTGGCCGCGGCGGTCGAGCGCTGGCGGCGCTGGCTGGCCGACGAGCGGCGTGCCTCGGCGCATACGCTCGACGCCTACGGCCGCGACCTCGCCGGCTTCCTCGCCTTCCTCGCCGAGCACTTGGGCGGCCAGCCGGGTTTGGCCGATCTCGATGCGCTGCGTACCGCCGACTTCCGCAGCTGGCTCGCGCGGCGCGCCAGCGACGGCTTGAGCGCCGCCTCACGGGCCCGTGCACTGTCCGTGGTGCGCGGTTTCTTCCGCTTCCTCGACCGCGAGGGGCTGGCGCACAACCCGGCGGTCGCAGCGTTACGCACGCCCAAGCACCAGCGGCCGGCGCCACGGCCACTGACCGTCGACCAGGCGCGCGCCACGCTCGAGGCGGTCGGTGAGCTCGGCTCGACGCCATGGATCGGCAAACGCGACAGGGCGCTGATCGCGCTGCTCTACGGCGCCGGCCTGCGTATCGGCGAGGCGTTGGGTCTCGACCGCGGCGCCCTGCCCAGCGCCGGGCGCGGCGACGCGGCGATCGTCATCACCGGCAAGGGCGACAAGCAGCGCGTCGTGCCGCTGCTCGCGGTGGTGCGCGCCGCGATCGCCGACTATCTCGCCGCCTGCCCCTACCAGCCCGGCGACGACGGCCCGCTGTTCGTCGGCGCCCGCGGCGGCCGGCTCAACGCCAGCGTGGTTCAGGCGCGACTACGCCGTTTGCGCGGCTTCCTCGGTCTGCCGGCCAATGCCACGCCGCACGCGCTGCGCCACAGCTTCGCGACCCACCTGCTGGCCGAGGGTGGCGATCTGCGCACCATCCAGGAGCTGCTGGGCCACGCCTCGCTCTCGACCACCCAGCGCTACACCGAAGTCGACGCCGAGAGCCTGCTCAGGGTCTACGACGCGGCGCACCCCAAGGCGCGCGGATGACCGGCCAGGTGATCGTCGACTTCTACTATGGCCTGGGCAGCCGCTATTCCTATCTGGCGGCGACCCAGATCGCCGCGCTCGAGGCCGCGACCGGCTGCCGCGTCGCATGGCACCCGATCGACAGCCGCGCCCTGATCCCGCGCGGCGGCGGCGACCCGTTCGACGGCAGCGTCATCTCGGGCCAATACGATTGGGCCTACCGGCAATACGACGCCGAGAGCTGGGCGGCCTTCTACGGCGTGCCCTACAACGAGCCGAATTTCGATGACTATCTGTCAGCCGAGCTGGCCCGCGCGGCGGGCGCGGCCAAACGGCTCGGCGCCGTCGTGCCATACAGCCACGCGCTGTTTCGCAAGGTCTTCGTCGACGGCGGCGTGATCGACGAAACGGTGTACGCAGCGCTCGCCGACGACGTCGGCCTCGACCGCGACGCCTTCGCCGCGACGCTCGCCGACGCCAGCCTCGACGCCGAACTCGTCGCAACGGTCGACGCCGTGCAGGCGCGCGGCGCCTTCGGCGTACCGACCTTCTTCGCCGGCGAACGCCTGTTCTGGGGCAACGATCGCCTCGTCCTGCTGCGCCACCACCTGCTTGAAGCAGCTCACTAATTTAAACGTAAGCAGTATATATTTAATTACGCTGGCAACGTATTGATAAATATATACTGCTTACGTTTAAATGCGGCGCGCCAGGAGCGCCAGCGCGACCGGGCCCATGAAGACGGCGACGCCGAGGCTGGCGAAGGCGAGGCCCCAGCCCGCGAGGTGGTCGGCGCCGGCGATGTCGAGCACGACGCCGAAGGCGAGCGGGCCGATGAAGGCGCCGACGAAGCCGAGCCCCGAATGCACCGCCATCACCGCGCCACGGCCGCCCTTCGGCGCGGCCTGCACGGCGCCTGTCGTGATCGCCGCCGAATCGGCGGTGACGAACATGCCGTAGACCATCGCCAACGCGGCGACCAGCGGGAACGGCAAGCCGGCCGTGAAGCCATAGAGCGCGGCGAGCAGCGCCGAAAGGGTCATGATCGTCGAGACGTAGCGCCGCCGCGTGAAGCGCATGGCGATCTCGCCGCCGATGATGCTCGACGGCACCGCGATCAGCGCCACCAGGGTCGCGATCAGCGTGACGTTCCAGCCGCCATAGCCGGGCTGCAGCGTCTGGCTGAAGACCAGGAAGGCGACGATCCAGCCGCGCAGGCCGAACAGTTCCCAGTTGTGCGCCGCGTAGGCCAGGATGTAGCCCATCGCCTCGCGGTTGCGCAGCACCGGGCGGAAATCGAGGAGATGCGTCTCGGGCGCCGGATGCGCCGTGCCACGGCGCACGGTCAAGGCCCAGCCGGCGAGCACCATCGAGACCGGCGCGCCGAGAGCGGCGGCGCCGAAGGCCCACTGCCACGACCAAAGCGTCGCGACCTCGCCGGCGACCAGGAACGAAAGGCTGGTGCCGATGCCGAAGCTCGAGGTGTAGAAGGCGACGGCGCGCGGCTGGCCCGGCCCCTCGATGCGGTCGGTGAGCGCCTTGAGGCCGGGCATGTAGGTGCCGGCCAGCGCGATTCCGGTGAGGGTGCGGAATATCAGCGCGCTCCAGAAGCCGTCGGCGATCAACGCGAAGCCGAGCAGGCTCGAGGCCCCCAGCGCGGTCGACAACAGGTAGATGCGCAACGGATCGACCCGGTCGGTCAGGCTGACCAACACCGGCACCGAAAGCGCGTAGCCGGCGAAATAGATGCCGGTGATCCAACCGGCGTCGGCGTAGCTCAGGGTCCATTCGGCCTGCATCGTCGGCAGCAGCGCCGAGAACGTCGTGATGCCCAGCATGCCGAACACCTCGGCGGCGCACATGACGAGGAGCAGGTTGCGGTCGGAGAGTCTCTCGCCGGCGGGCGGGGTCAAGGTTGGGTCAGATGTGAATCGGCCGGGCGGCGACGGCGAGCGCCGCTTCGCGCACCGCCTCCGACAACGTCGGGTGGGCGTGGCAGGTGCGCGCGATGTCCTCGGCCGAGGCGCCGAACTCCATCGCCAGCACCGCCTCGGCGATCATCTCGCCGGCGTCCGGCCCGATCATGTGGACGCCGAGCACGCGGTCGGTCGCGGCGTCGGCGAGCAGCTTGACGAAGCCGTCGGTCTGCGCGTTGGTGCGGCCCCGGCTGTTGGCCATGAACGGGAACTTGCCCACCGTGTAGTCGACGCCGGCGGCCTTGAGCTCTTCCTCGGTCTTGCCGACCGTGGCGACCTCGGGCCAGGTGTAGACGACGCCCGGAATGGTGTCGTAGTTCACGTGGCCCGACTGGCCGGCGATGATCTCGACGCAGGCCATGCCCTCGTCCTCGGCCTTGTGCGCCAGCATCGGCCCGGCGACGACGTCACCGATCGCGTGGATGCCGTCGACGTTGGTGCGGAAGTGGCTGTCGATCATCACCCTGCCGAGCTCGTCGAGCACGACGCCGACGGCTTCGAGGCCGAGGCCGTCGGTGAAGGCGCGTCGGCCGATCGAGAGCAGCACGACGTCGGCCTTGATCGTCTCGGCCTCGCCGCCCGCGGCCGGCTCGACGGTCAGCGTGACGTCCTTGGCGCCGGCCTTGGCCCCGGTCACCTTGGTCTTGAGCCGGAACGTCATGCCCTGCTTGCCGAGGATGCGCTGAAACTGCTTGGAGACCTCGCCGTCCATGCCCGGCGTGATGCGGTCGAGAAACTCGACCACGGTGACCCGCGCGCCGAGCCGGCGCCACACCGAGCCGAGTTCGAGCCCGATATAGCCGCCGCCGATGACGACCATGTGCTTGGGCACCTTAGGCAACGCCAGCGCGCCGGCCGACGACACGATGCGCTTCTCGTCGACGGGCACGCCCTTGAGCGGCATCGGTTCGGAGCCGGTCGCGACGATGATGTTGGCCGCGCCGAGCACCCGCTCGCCGCCGTCGGCGAGTGTCACCGTGACCTCGCGCTTGCCCGATACCCGACCGGCGCCCGCGACGTAGTCGACCTTGTTCTTCTTCAACAGATGCGCGATGCCCTTGGTCAGGTCGCCGACGACGCCCTCCTTGCGCTTCATCATCGCCGGCAGGTCGAGCTTGACGCCCGAGACCTTGACGCCGTGGGCGCCGAGGTGATGGCCGGCGATCTCGAACAGCTCGGAATCGTGCAACAGCGCCTTGGACGGGATACAGCCGACGTTGAGGCAGGTACCGCCGAGCGTACCGCGGCTCTCGACGCAGGCGGTCGAAAGCCCGAGCTGCGCGGCGCGGATCGCGGCGACGTAGCCACCCGGTCCGCCGCCGATGACCACCACGTCGAAGCTGTCGTTTGCCATATCCCTCCCCCTGTCGCCGCGCATTCGACGCCGCGGCGTGTTTGATTCGACTCAGACGTCGAGCAGCAGCCGCTCGGGGTCCTCGATGCACTCCTTGACGCGCACCAGGAAGGTCACCGCCTCGCGACCGTCGATGATGCGGTGATCGTAGCTCAGCGCCAGATACATCATCGGCCGGGCCTCGATCTCGCCGTCGACCACCATCGGCCGTTGCTGGATCTTGTGCATGCCTAAGATGGCCGACTGCGGCGGATTGAGGATCGGCGTCGACAGCAGCGAGCCGTAAATGCCGCCGTTCGAGATGGTGAAGGTGCCGCCCATCAGGTCCTCGAGCGCGAGCTTGCCGTCGCGCGCCTTGACCGCGACGTCGTAGATGGCCTTCTCGATCTGGGCGAAACTCATCTGGTCGGCGTCGCGCAGCACCGGCACGACGAGGCCCTGGGGCGAACCGACGGCGACGCCGATGTTGTAGTAATTCTTGTAGACCAGGTCGGTGCCGTCGACCTCGGCGTTGACCGCCGGGATTTCCTTCAGCGCGACGATCGCCGCCGTAACGAAGAACGACATGTAGCCGAGGCGCACGCCGTGCTTCTTCTCGAAGGCGTCGCGATAGGTCTTGCGCAGCGCCATCGCCGCCGACATGTCGACTTCGTTGAAGGTGGTCAGCAGCGCCGCCGTGTTCTGCGCCTCCTTGAGCCGCTCGGCGACGCGCTGGCGCAGCCGCGTCATGCGCACGCGCTCCTCGCGGTCGGCGTCCGGGCGCGGGCCCGACGGCGCCGGCGCCGGCTTGGCCGCCGGGGCGGCTTCAGGCACCGGCACGGGCGCCGGCGCGGCAGGCGCCGCGCCCTCGAGCGCCTTCAGCACGTCGCCCTTGGTCAGGCGACCACCCTTGCCGGTAGCCGCGATCGCCGCGGGATCGAGGTCGTTCTCGTCGATCAACTTGCGGACCGCCGGCGACAGCGGCATCTCGGCGGCCGGCGCCTCGGGCTCGGGCTCGGCGGCGGGCGCTGAGGTGGGCGCTGCGGCCTCGCCGGCGGCGCCTTCCTCGATCAGCCCCAGGACCGCGCCGACTTCGACGTTCTCGTCCTCGGCGACGCGAATTTCGGCAAGCCGGCCGGCAGCCGGCGCCGGCACCTCCATGGTGACCTTGTCGGTCTCGAGCTCGACCAGCATTTCGTCGGCGGCGACAGCGTCGCCCGGCGCCTTGAACCATTTTGCAACGGTCGCTTCGGTCACCGACTCGCCCAGCGCGGGCACCTTGATTTCAACGCTCATTGTCGCCTCGACCCTCCCGGTGTCGGCTCAGATGGTTAGCGCGTCGTTGACCAACGCTGCCTGCTCGGCCAGATGCACCTTGTTCTGCCCGGTCGCCGGCGAGGCCGCCTCGGTGCGGCCGGCATAACGCGGCCGCTTGCACGCGCCGTCGAGCTTCAACAGCAGCGCCTCGATCTTCGGCGCGACGAAGGTCCACGCGCCCATGTTCTGCGGCTCTTCCTGGCACCAGACGATGTCGGCCTGGGGGAAGCGCGCGAGCTCGGCCTCGAGCGCCTTCTCTGGGAACGGCGCGATCTGCTCGAGCCGCAGCATGGTGATGTCCGACTGCTCGCGCGCGTCGCGCTCGGCCTCGAGATCGTAGAACACCTTGCCGGTGCACAGCACGACGCGCTTGATCTCATCGTCGGGCGCCGGCATCTCGTTCTCGTACATCACGCGATGGAACGCGGTGCCCGGGCCGAAGTCGGCGAGCCGCGAAACGCAGCGCTTGTGGCGCAGCAGCGATTTCGGCGTCATCACCACCAGCGGCTTGCGGAACTTGCGCCTGAGCTGGCGCCTGAGCGCATGGAAATACGACGACGGCGTCGAACAGTTGACGACCTGCATGTTGTCCTCGGCGCACATCTGCAGAAAGCGCTCGAGCCGGGCCGACGAGTGTTCGGGCCCCTGTCCCTCGTAGCCGTGCGGCAGCAGCATGACCAAGCCGCACATGCGCAGCCACTTCGATTCGCCGGGCGCGAGGAACTGGTCGATGATGACCTGCGCGCCGTTGGCGAAGTCGCCGAACTGCGCCTCCCACAACACCAGCGTCTCCGGGTCGGCCAGCGCGTAGCCGTATTCGTAGCCGAGCACGGCGGCCTCGGAGAGCATGCTGTCGATGACCTCGTAGGTCGCCTGGTCCTCGCGAATGTGGTTGAGCGGCACGTAGCGCGTCTCGTTGGTCTGGTCGACCAGCACCGAATGGCGATGGCTGAAGGTGCCGCGGCCCGAATCCTGGCCGACCAGGCGCACGCCGTTGCCCTCGCACAACAGCGTACCGTAAGCCAACGCCTCGGCCATCGCCCAGTCGACGTTCTGGCCGGTCTCGATCATCTTGCGCCGCGCATCGAGCACGCGCTCGACCTTGCGGTTGATGTTGACATGCTCCGGCTTGGCCGAGATCGAGGCGCCAACCTCCTTCAACTCCTTGACCGGCACGGCGGTCTCGCCGCGTCGCGCGCCGATCGCCTCGGCCTGCTCGAAGCCGGCCCAGACGCCTTCGAGCATATCCGCCTTGTTTGGCTTGTATCCCTTGGAACCCTCGAGCTCGGCCTCGAGGCGTTCGTTGAATTCGCGGATCAGCGCCTCGGCCGCGCGCGGCGTCAGCGCGCCGTCGGCGATCAGCTTCTCGGTGTAGAGCTGCCGCGTCGTCGGGTGCTGGGCAATTTTGCGGTACATCAACGGCTGGGTGAACGCGGGCTCGTCGCCCTCGTTGTGGCCGTGGCGGCGGTAGCAGAACATGTCGATTACGACGTCGCAGTTGAAGCGCTGACGGAACTCGACGGCCAGACGCGCGACGTGCACGACGGCTTCCGGATCGTCGCCGTTGACGTGAAAGATCGGCGCCTGGACCATCTTGGCGACGTCCGACGGATAGGGCGACGAGCGCGAATACTTCGGGCTCGTGGTGAAGCCGATCTGGTTGTTGACGATGACGTGGATGGTGCCGCCCGTGCGGTGCCCGCGCAGCTGCGACAGGCCGAGCGTCTCGGCGACCAGGCCTTGACCGGCGAACGCCGCGTCGCCGTGCAAGAGGACGCCCATGACCTGCTTGCGCTCCTCGTCGCCGCGCTGGTTCTGCTTGGCGCGCGTCTTGCCGGCGACCACCGGGTTGACCGCCTCGAGGTGCGACGGGTTGGCCGTCAGGCTGAGGTGGATTGAGCGGCCGCCCGGCATGTCGCGGTCGGCCGATACTCCGAGATGATATTTGACGTCGCCCGAGCCCTGGACGTCGTCCGGGTTCGCCGATTCGCCCTGGAACTCCGAGAACACCGCGGCGTAGGACTTGGTCATCACCGAGGTCAGCAAGTTGAGCCGGCCGCGGTGCGGCATGCCGAGCACGATTTCCTCGACGCCCAGCTCGCTGGCCTTCTCGATGACCGCCTCGATCAGCGGGATGGTGCTCTCGGCGCCCTCGAGGGAGAACCGCTTGGTGCCCACGTACTTGATGTGCAGGAAGCGCTCGAAGCCCTCGGACTCGTAGAGCTGCGAGAGGATTTTCTTCTGTTCGTCGTTGGTCAGCTGGGTGGTGTTGCGCGTGCTCTCGACGCGCTGCTGAATCCACGACTTCTGGTCGGGATACTGGATGTGCATGAACTCGACGCCGACCTTCGAGCAATAGGTCTTCTTGACCACCGTCAGCACCTTGCGCAGCGTCGCCGTCTCGAGGCCGAGCGCGCCGTCGGTGAAGATCTCGCGGTCGAGGTCATCGGCAGTGAAGCCGTAGGTCGCCGGATCGAGCTCGGGATGGTGCTTCTCGCCATCGAGGCCGAGCGGGTCAAGCGAGGCGATCAGATGGCCGCGCACGCGGTAGCCGCGGATCAGCGCTTGCAGGCGGATGCTGTCGCGCGTCGCCTCGTGGATCGCCTCGGCGTCCATCGCCGGGGCCGCCGCCGCCGCGGCCGGCGCTTCGCGCGCCACCGCCTGGCCGTTGAAACCGTCGTCCTCGGGCGTGCCGGCGGGCATGCGGGGCGCCCAGGTGGCGCCGCGCATCTCGTCAAGCACCGCGGGTATGTCCTCGCCGAGCCCGGCGAAGAAGTTCTGCCAGCTCGAATCCACCGCTTTTGGATCGCTCAGGTAACGGGCGTAGAGATCCTCGATAAAATTCGAATTTGCGCCGTAGAGGAAAGACGTCTCTTCGAGCAATTGTCCCATGGTCCTAATACCGTAGTGAATTGGGTGTGCTTCGCATGTCTTCCCTAACCGGTCGTTGACCGCCGGCCAGCCCGGCGTTCTCACCATGGACAGGCGCGTCATCGCGTCGGGCGGTCGCCGAGCCGCCAGGAGAAGGTCGCGGAGCGTGGCCCGGGCCACGGTCAAGGCCTTCGACGCCGCGGGCGGCCCGCCCGGCGCGACCCTTAAGGGCGGCGGATCTCGGACGACAGGCCGCGTCAAAGCGCTTGCCCGATGCGCAAGCATCGCGCCGCGCGCTTTTCCTAGCCTGTCGTCCGATATCCGCCGTGCCGCACCTGTCCATGGTGAGAACTCCGAGCTATCCCTTGATCACTTTCAACATCGTGCTGCCGAGACTGGCCGGCGAATCGGCGACCGCGATGCCAGCGCTCTTCATCGCCTCGATCTTGTCCTCGGCGCCGCCCTTGCCGCCGGCGATGATCGCGCCGGCGTGGCCCATGCGCCGGCCGGGCGGCGCGGTGCGCCCGGCGATGAAACCGACGACCGGCTTCTTGCGCTTGTCGCGGCGCAGGAACTCGGCGGCCTCCTCCTCGGCCGAACCGCCAATCTCGCCGATCATGATGATGCCCTCGGTCTCGTCGTCGCCGAGGAAGAGCTCGAGGCAGTCGATGAAGTCGGTGCCGTTGATCGGGTCGCCGCCGATGCCGATGCAGGTCGACTGGCCGAGCCCGGCGGCGGTGGTCTGCGCGACGCCCTCGTAGGTCAGCGTGCCCGAGCGCGAGACGATGCCGATGCTGCCGCGCAGGTGGATGTGGCCGGGCATGATGCCGATCTTGCAGGCATCCGGCGTGATGACGCCCGGGCAGTTGGGCCCGAGAAGCCGGCTGGCGGAACCGTTCAACGCGCGCTTGACGCGCACCATGTCGAGCACCGGAATGCCCTCGGTGATGCACACCGCCAGGCGCACGCCGGCGTCGATCGCCTCGAGGATGGCATCGGCCGCGAACGGCGGCGGCACGTAGATCGCCGAGGCGTCGGCGCCGGTCGCCGCGACCGCCTCGGCGACCGTGTTGAACACCGGCAGGTCGAGATGCGTGGTGCCGCCCTTGCCCGGCGTCACGCCGCCGACTACCTGGGTGCCATAGGCGAGCGCCTGCTCGGAGTGGAAGGTGCCTTGCGAACCGGTGAAGCCCTGGCAAATCACCTTGGTGTTTTGGTCGACGAGAACAGCCATCACGCGGCCTCCTGGACGGCCTTGACGATCTTTTCGGCGGCGTCGGCGAGGTTGTCGGCCGAGACCACGGCGAGCCCCGATTCGGCAAGAATTTTCTTGCCCAGGTCGACGTTGGTGCCTTCCAGGCGGACGACCAGCGGCACCGCGAGGTCGAGCTCGCGCGCCGCCGCGACGACGCCCTCGGCGATCACGTCGCAGCGCATGATGCCGCCGAAGATGTTGACCAGGATGCCTTCGACGTTGGGGTCCGTGAGAATCAGCTTGAACGCGATGGTCACGCGCTCCTGCGTCGCGCCGCCGCCGACGTCGAGGAAGTTGGCCGGCTCGCCGCCATAGAGCTTGATGATGTCCATGGTCGACATGGCGAGCCCGGCGCCGTTGACCATGCAGCCGATGTTGCCGTCGAGCTTGACATAGCTGAGCTCGTGCTTCGAGGCCTCGAACTCGGTCGGATCCTCCTCGTCTTCGTCGCGCATCTCGGCGATGTCTTTGTGGCGGAACAGCGCGTTGTCGTCGAAGTTGATCTTGGCGTCTAGCGCGATGACCTCGCCGGCGCCGGTGACGACCAGCGGGTTGATTTCGACCATGGACGCGTCGGTCGCCAGGAAGGCGGTATAGGCGCCCGAGAGGAAGCGCACCGCGGATGACACCTGCTTGCCCTCGAGGCCGAGGCCGAAGGCGACTTGGCGCGCGTGATAGGGCTGCAGGCCGATCGCCGGGTCGATCGCGACCTTGATGATCTTCTCGGGCGTCGCCGCGGCGACCTCCTCGATCTCGACGCCGCCCTCGGTCGAGGCCATCACGGTGATGCGGCCCGAGGCCCGGTCGACCAGCATGCCGAGGTAGAGTTCGCGCGCGATGTCGCAGCCTTCCTCGACGTAGATGCGTTTGACGACCTTGCCGGCCGGGCCGGTCTGCGGCGTCACCAGGGTCATGCCCAGTATCTCGCCGGCGAGGCTCGCGACCTCGTCGATCGACTTGGCGAGCTTGACGCCGCCGCCCTTGCCGCGGCCGCCGGCGTGGATCTGCGCCTTGACCACCCAGACCGGGCCACCGAGATCCTCGGCCACCTTGACCGCCTCGTCGACCGAGAACGCGACGCCGCCGCGCGGCACCGCCACACCGTATTTGGCGAGCAGTCCCTTGGCCTGATACTCGTGAATATTCATTCGGACCTTACTGACGCCTGTTCTTGGGCGGAACAGACGACCCGGCGGTTACGATCGCGATCTACTTTAGCACTCGAAAATCCCCGCGCAACCCGTTGTGACGGGGAAACATCTGAACCGCCGGGGAAAACTGGCCCGGCCTTCTCACCATGGACAGGTGCGGCACGGCGGATATCGGACGACAGGCTAGGAAAAGCGCGCGGCGCGATGCTTGCGCATCGGGCAAGCGCTTTGACGCGGTCCTGTCGTCCGAGATCCGCCGCCCTTAAGGGTCGCGCCGGGCGGGCCGCCCGCGGCGTCGAAGACCTTGACCGTGGCCCAGGCCACGCTCCGCGGCCTTACTCCTGGCGGATCGGCGACCGCCCGACGCGATGACGCACCTGTCCATGGTGAGAAGTCCGGGCTGGGCGTGTTATACCAGTGAGCCTATGAAATCACCTTCATGATCCATGGATAGGCGCAGAGGGTTCGCATACGATCCGGTTCTGCGATGAGGTCGATCCATGCTTGGCAACAGGCGTCGATGATGGCCTCGGTGTCGTCGAGGACGCGGAGCGATAGGAAGCGTTCGCGTAGGTAGAGCCAAACCCGCTCGACGGGGTTGAGTTCGGGACTGTAAGGCGGCAACAGCGCCAAGGTGACGTTGTCGGGGACGGTGAGGGCGCGCTCGTCGTGCCAACCGGCGCCGTCGCACATCATGACGGCGTGCGCATCCTGGTCCAGGGTATCGGCGAAGTGTGCGAGAAACAGGTCCATGACCTTGGCGTTGACGCTCGGCATCACCAGGGTGACGTCGTCGCCGGTGTCCGGGCGCACGGCGGAGAAGATGTAGGCCCACTGGTAGCCGATTTGACGCGTCCCGGGGGCACGCTCGCCCCTGCGCCACCACCGGTGACACACCCGGCCCTTGTTGCCGACGCGCGCTTCATCCTGAAACCACAGCTGTAGGCGCTTGTCGGGATGCGCCGCGGCGGTCGCCTTCAGGATGTCGCGAAGCCCCCTTTTTTGAAGCGCTCCTGCGCTTCGGCGTCCCTTCGCGGGTGGCTCGGGCGCGCCTTCTGGCGGGAAAATCCCATCCGCCGTAGAACCCGGGTCATGCTCGAGGGGTGGTAGGTCTTGGCGAAGCGCTCCTCCAGCCAGCGGCACAGATCGGCCCGGGTCCAGGCGCAAACCCCGTCGCGCTCAGGCTCCGGCCCGGCGATGATGACCGCCGCCAGCGCCGCTTCCTCGTCTGCCGTCAGCCGCCGCGGCGAGTAGCCCTTTGGACGGTCGTGAAGCCCCTCCAATCCCTTTGCATTGTAACGAACAACCGCGTCGCGAAGCGTTTGGCGATCCATCCCCGCAAGCCGCGCGGCATCAGCCCGGGGCATCTCCTCCAAAGCATTCGCGATCCCATAGGCCCGCGCCGCCGCTCGACCGTACGATTCCACGCGAGCCCAGCGCCGAAGCTCCAAAGGCGTCAAATCATCCCGTATCTTGAGTGCTGATCCCATGACATCCCCCACATCTGGTGGGAGACCATAGAATCACAATCCGCCATCATCCGCCATCAATGAATATCCCGAGAGTCAATTCAGGCGCTCACTGGTATTACAGCGGGATCGCCTCACAGAGACCGCGCACAGCGGCAACCGAGGCGTCGAACATCGCCTGTTCCTCGGCGTCGAGTTCGATCTCGACGATGCGCTCGACGCCGCCGGCGCCGATCACCACCGGCACGCCGACGTAGAGGTCGTCGACGCCGTACTGGCCGGTCAGATGCGCAGCACATGGCAGCACGCGCTTCTTGTCCTTCAAATAAGCCTCGGCCATGGCGATCGCCGCCGTCGCCGGCGCGTAGTACGCCGAGCCGGTCTTAAGCAAGCCGACGATCTCGGCGCCGCCGTCGCGCGTGCGCTGTATGATGCCGTCGAGCTTCTCCTGGGTCGTCCAGCCCATCGCGACCAGGTCGGGCAGCGGGATGCCGGCAACCGTCGAATAGCGTGCCAGCGGCACCATGGTGTCGCCGTGGCCGCCGAGCACGAAGGCGGTGACGTCCTCGACCGAGACGCCGAATTCGTCGGCCAGGAAGGAGCGGAAGCGCGCGGCGTCGAGCACGCCGGCCATGCCGACCACCATGTTGGGCGCCAGGCCGGTGATCTTCTGCAGCGCCCAGACCATGGCGTCGAGCGGGTTGGTGATGCAGATGACGAAGGCGCCCGGGCAATGGCTCGCAACGCCGTCGCCGACCGCCCGCATGACCTTGGTGTTGATCGCCAAGAGGTCGTCGCGGCTCATGCCCGGCTTGCGCGCGACGCCGGCGGTGACGATGACGACATCGGCGCCCTCGATGGCCGCGTAGTCGTTGGCGCCCGAAAGCCGGGCGTCGTAGCCCTCGATCGACGAACTCTGGGCGAGGTCGAGCGCCTTGCCCTGGGGCAGGCCCTCGACGATGTCGAAGACGACGATGTCGCCGAGTTCCTTGAGGCCGGCGAGATGGGCGAGCGTGCCACCGATATTGCCGCCGCCGATCAGTGCGAGCTTGTTGCGTGCCATGATACCGGTGCCCCGTTTTGCCGCCGCACGCTACCTACTCCCTTTCCCGGTACGCCGCAAGTGGCCCAAAAATGTCGTCGCAAGACTCAATTCGAATCGGGCCAAATGGGCTTATACCAGTGAGCCTATGAAATCACCTTCATGATCCATGGATAGGCGCAGAGGGTTCGCATACGATCCGGTTCTGCGATGAGGTCGATCCATGCTTGGCAACAGGCGTCGATGATGGCCTCGGTGTCGTCGAGGACGCGGAGCGATAGGAAGCGTTCGCGTAGGTAGAGCCAAACCCGCTCGACGGGGTTGAGTTCGGGACTGTAAGGCGGCAACAGCGCCAAGGTGACGTTGTCGGGGACGGTGAGGGCGCGCTCGTCGTGCCAACCGGCGCCGTCGCACATCATGACGGCGTGCGCATCCTGGTCCAGGGTATCGGCGAAGTGTGCGAGAAACAGGTCCATGACCTTGGCGTTGACGCTCGGCATCACCAGGGTGACGTCGTCGCCGGTGTCCGGGCGCACGGCGGAGAAGATGTAGGCCCACTGGTAGCCGATTTGACGCGTCCCGGGGGCACGCTCGCCCCTGCGCCACCACCGGTGACACACCCGGCCCTTGTTGCCGACGCGCGCTTCATCCTGAAACCACAGCTGTAGGCGCTTGTCGGGATGCGCCGCGGCGGTCGCCTTCAGGATGTCGCGAAGCCCCCTTTTTTGAAGCGCTCCTGCGCTTCGGCGTCCCTTCGCGGGTGGCTCGGGCGCGCCTTCTGGCGGGAAAATCCCATCCGCCGTAGAACCCGGGTCATGCTCGAGGGGTGGTAGGTCTTGGCGAAGCGCTCCTCCAGCCAGCGGCACAGATCGGCCCGGGTCCAGGCGCAAACCCCGTCGCGCTCAGGCTCCGGCCCGGCGATGATGACCGCCGCCAGCGCCGCTTCCTCGTCTGCCGTCAGCCGCCGCGGCGAGTAGCCCTTTGGACGGTCGTGAAGCCCCTCCAATCCCTTTGCATTGTAACGAACAACCGCGTCGCGAAGCGTTTGGCGATCCATCCCCGCAAGCCGCGCGGCATCAGCCCGGGGCATCTCCTCCAAAGCATTCGCGATCCCATAGGCCCGCGCCGCCGCTCGACCGTACGATTCCACGCGAGCCCAGCGCCGAAGCTCCAAAGGCGTCAAATCATCCCGTATCTTGAGTGCTGATCCCATGACATCCCCCACATCTGGTGGGAGACCATAGAATCACAATCCGCCATCATCCGCCATCAATGAATATCCCGAGAGTCAATTCAGGCGCTCACTGGTATTAGGCACATGAACGAAGGGTGTGTCGCCTACCTACCGAGAATATGATTGCGAAGCGAATGGCGATCGGGGGCCCGATATCCCGGCATCCGATGAACTGGCTCCGCTTGGGAAGGCACTTCATGCCGCGTCGGGACGCCCAACAATGTCATCAGGTCGCGCGCCACGGACTCGCTTGGCCAATAGTCACCGTGGCGCGCACCAACCAGCTGCTTTCGTGAGCTACCGAAGCTTTGTGGGCTGCCGTTCAAACCAACAGCCGAAAAATAGGCCTTGGACTCATGACCCAGGCTGTGTAAAAACCGCCCCCGAGCGCTATTGGCACGATTTTCTCTAACTTCTCGAATTTCTAAACTCAACAAAATCAACATCTTATCAGAGGGCACTTTAGAAGAATTGACCGAGCACTCTCCTGTTAGTGGTATTTTCCGACGTTTTTACACAGCCTGGACCCATTGCGAACGCAAGACTCTGCCCGGCGGGAAAAGCAAAACGCAGAACGGGATCGTCCGGAGAATACAGCACAAGGACGCGGGGATCGGCGCGGACGACACCTGCCCGTAGCTCTCCTCCGCTCTCGACCAATTCAACCGGAACGGCAGCGGCGGCCAAAAGTAGAAAACGTACTTTTGGGAAGCCCGGTGCATCTCCCCGGGCGTACAACGAAAGCATCTCCAGGACGAGGCGGCAGCCCATTGAATGGCCGACCAAACTGACCTCCCGAAGTCCAGGTATTCCCGCCAGGAATCTCGCGAACACCTGGGCGGATTCCTTTGCGTCGGAAATTTCGGTCGGATAGCTCAAGAATGAGAATATCCAGAGATCGGCATCGCCCGGCCAGAAGAACTTACCAACATCTGGTTTGGCCCCGCCTGTCCGAATGTCCCCGCGAGATAACAGCGCGTCAAGATTATCGAGAAAATTGCTGTACGCGGCTCGCGCATCGGCCATGTTGTTGTTGTAACCGTGCACGAGTAAGACGATGTGCCCACTCGGCGGCGCCGCGAATCGCGGCGGATGTTCTACACTCGGTCGTACCGGTCCGCCAGTTTGGGCAATGCGTACCGACAGCTCGTAGGCGGCGCCGAACACGTAATTCATCCCCTCTTTGGCTTTAGAACCTTCGAGAAATCATTGATCATCGGCGCCAAAAGTCCGCCAGCGACCGCCACGAGTATCCAGAGGAGAAGATCCCCCAAACTCGATGTGGAGCCGCCGCCAAACACACCTGCGCCGAGGAATATGAACAGGCCACTTACGACTACCGACCAAACATGCAGGCGTCGGCTCCATTGAGATGTCATCGCGATCATGATGCCATCGAGGCTTCGCTGGAAGTGACTGGCGATCCGATTTCGCGCCTCGACGTAACGCTCCAGTTCCCTGTGCACCTCTTCGCGTCGCTCCGTGGACGGTTCGTCTCCCTCCTTGGGCGAAACATCAGGACGGCCACCGAATAGAATTTTGAAATCCGACGAATCGGCATTCCTCGCGAGGGTTATGATTAGCGCGCGATAGCGGTCTGGTGTCTCGAGAGCCATTTGCAAGGCGGCGTTGATCTGTCCGGCCAACTTCTCGACGCGTTGATCGTAAAGCGCCCATTGATCGCCTGCCGTCGCAAGCTCATGGAGCTGCGCGAGCACAACGTCGATGGATAACTCCACCGTCGTTCCATCACTCGTGGTTATCGATCCGGGCGCTCGTCGCTTCAACCAATTCCGAATCCATTGCTCATTCCACCAGCGGCGAAGACCCAGCACCTTTTTGCCAAACTCGATCAACGCCATTGCCAACACGCCGACTGACGCGAGTGCTGCCGCAATTGGGCCGAACGTGCCGGCGAAATCCTGCAGAGCACCTTCGATTGCGGTCGGTACAAATTCAGTCCAGTTCATTGCATCCATGATTCACCACTCCGTTTCGTGCGCAATCCAACGAAATAGGCTGCGGCGACACGATAGTGCCCACAATTGCTGGCAGACGATTATGGTTGGACGCGCCATTGATGCCTGATCTTGGCCTTGATCCGCTCGTTCGCGAGCGACCCTTGGTAGCACTGGGACATTGTACTGCATTTGGATGTAATATTATCAAAAAATGCGATCATCAGTTGCTACGAACAAATCAGCGGCAGAGAATCCCCCCGCGACATGGTCTGTTGGTCCGCGTGCATCCGCTCACGTCAAGTGCGGCGCCGCGAGATAGGCGTCGGACTGCATCTCGTAGAGCCGCGAGACGGTGCGCTCGAAGGCCTTGGCCCCGTCGCCCTTCGGGTAGAGCGCGTCGGGCGCGACGGCGGCCGAGCACACCAGATTGACCTTATGCTCGTAGAGCGCGTCGATCAGCGTGACGAAGCGTACCGCCTCGTTGCGCTTCGCGGGACCGAGCGCTGGCACGTCGGCGAGCACCAGAGTGTGATAGAGCCCGGCGATCGCCAAATAATCGGCGGCGCCGAGCGGTTTCTCGCAGAGATCGGCGAAGCGAAAGCGGGCGACGCCGTCGGCCGCGGCGGGCACCGCGAGCACGCGGCCCTTGAGCGCGATGCGGTCGGGCGCGGCGGCACGGCCTTCGACCAAGCGGGCGAAGCAAGCGTCGAGCGCCGCGCCGGCGGCCTTGTCCAGGGGCGTGAAGTAGACCTGCATACGCTCGATCGAGCCACGTCGGTAGTCGACGCCGGCGTCGAGTTCGAAGACGTCGAGGCGTTCGGCGAGAAGCTCGATGAACGGTTCGAAGCGGTCGCGGTTGAGGCCGCCGGCGTAGAGCGCGCCTGGCGCCGTGTTCGATGTCGCGACGACGACGATGCCGCGCGCAAACAGCGCCGAGAACAGCCGGTCGAGGATCAGCGCGTCGGCCGGGTCGTTGACCTGGAACTCGTCGAAGCACAATAGCCAGGCCGTCGCGGCCAGCGCGTCGGCGACCGGCGGGATCGGGTCGGCGCCAATGCGCGTGCCGCTCGCGCGCCCTTCCTTGCGCCAGGCGTGGATCCTTTCGTGGACCTCGAGCATGAAGGCATGGAAGTGGACGCGCCGCTTGCGCGCCACCGGCGCGGTGTCGAAGAACAGGTCCATGACCATCGATTTGCCGCGCCCGACGCCGCCGAACATGTAGAGGCCGCTCGGCGGCGCGGCGGGCTCGGCCGGCCGGTCGAAGCCGAGGCGCGCGAGCAGGCCGGTACCGCCAACCTCGGGCGGGGTGTATGTCTTGAGCCGGCGGTGCAGCAGGTTGAGCTTTTCGGCGGCCAGTTCCTGGGCTGTGTCGCGTTCGATCTCGCCGCTCCGGATCAGCGCCCGGTAGGCACTCAGCGGGTCGTCGCCCATGCCCGAGCCATGGTCCACTCTCTGTATTTCTCCCGTCAAATGGATGAGCCCGCCGCGCTGGTCCAGTTTCACCAGAATCAGGTTATCGGATGGCTGCGGAAGGAAAACAATACCAATGGCGGTGCCATTTCGTTACGATCGCCACGGACTTGAAAGTTATCTGGGAAATGTCGGATACATCGAGTTTCAATCGGCGACTTGGTGAGTGGGCCTCGGGGTGATTTTCGTTCATCTTCCTTGATCTTCTGACGAGATGCCACCCTTTAAAATCAAGGCTTTGAGGGATACCGCTGAAAGGAGGAGGACATGAATGTCCAAGAATCGATTAGAAACGTAGACATAAAGCAGGCTAGAAACTACGTGAACGGTGAATGGGTCGAACCCCAGGACTGCAAATGGCTGGACATCGAAAATCCCAGCACCGGGGAGATCATCGGCGAGGTTCCCCTGTCCAGCACCGAGCAAACCAACGAAGCCATTGACGCCGCCCACGCTGCATTTCCAGCTTGGGCCGCCACTCCGGTCGACAAACGGGTGGCCCCGCTGTTCACGCTTGCCGGATTGATTCGCGCCAACCATGAAAGAATCTGCCGCGTCCTGTCCGAGGAAATGGGCAAGTCTTTGCCCGACGCGCGGGCCGAGATAGCCCGCACGCTGGAGAACGTCGAAGTCTCTTGCGGCATGCCGATCATGCAGCAGGGCGACAAACTGATCGGAGCGGCGCCGGGCGTCGACGGTGAGGTCATCCGCCTCCCCATGGGCGTCTTCGCCATGATCGCGCCATTCAACTTCCCCGGTATGGTTCCCTTCTGGTTCCTGCCCTACGCCATCGCGTCGGGCAACACCTTCGTGCTGAAGCCCTCAAAGCAGGTCCCCCTGACCATGCAGTTGATCACCGAGTACATCGATCAATGCGGTTTCCCCAAGGGCGTGTTCAACATGGTGTGCGGCGACCGCGTGGTGGCTGACGCCTTTATGGAGCATCCCGCCGTCAAGGGCGTTTCGGTCGTCGGTTCGTCTCCGGTCTGCCAGATCATCGCCAACAAGTGCGCCGCCAAGAACAAGCGCTTCCAGGCCATGGGCGCAGCCAAGAACCATCTGGTGGTGATGGAAGACGCCAAGGTCGACGACGTCATCCGCAATCTGATCACCTCGGGTTACGGTTGCGCCGGCCAGCGCTGCATGGCCTCTTCGGTCGTCATCACCGTTGGCAAGAAGATTCACGAAGAAATTCTCCCCAAGTACATTCAGGCGGCCAAGGATGTGGTCGTCGCCGACCCCTTGGACCCCAAGGTGGCGGACGAGCAGATGGTGATGGGCCCGATGGTCTCGGCCACGGCCAAGAAATTCGTCGAGGAGATGATCGAAACCGGCGTCAAGGAAGGCGCCAATCTGGTCCTCGACGGGCGCGGTCTGGTGGTTCCCGGTTGCGAGAACGGACACTTCCTGGGCACCACGGTGTTCACCGATGTCAAGGAGGGAATGGAAATCCACAACATCGAGATTTTCGGACCCGTGCAGTCGATCATGAACGTCGATACCCTGGATGACGCCATCCGGATTATCAACGACCACGCCTATGGCAACGGCTGTTCGCTCTACACCCAGAACGGTTATTGGGCGCGCAAATTCAAGATCGAGGCCCAGAGCGGGATGATCGGCATCAACGTCGGCATTCCGGCGCCGGTGGCTTACCTGCCGTTTGGTGGCATGAAGCAGTCGCAGTTCGCCGACATCAAGACCCAGGGCGTCGCGGCGGTTAGGTTCTTCACCGAAGACAAGATCGTCACCGAACGCTTCTGGTCTGAAGAAGACTAACCGGCGCAATTGCATGAAATGGACCGCGGGCATCGCCCGCGGTCCCGGTGCAAACGACTGCGCCGGCGATGGGCGTGGTCATGGATCCGGCGCTTGCGCTCGATCTCGCCGCTCCGGATCAGCGCTCGGTAGGTGCTTGGCAGGTCATCGCCCACGGCCGATCCAGTGCGTTGGGCTGCGCCCTATTTGAGCTCCGGCATGACGAATTCGGCGCCCGCGCGAATGCCGCTGGGCCACCGCGAGGTGACGTATTTCGCCTTGGTATAGAAGCGCACGCCTTCGGCCCCGTTCATGTGGTGGTCGCCGAACATGGAGCGCTTCCAACCACCGAAGCTGTGATAGGCCACCGGTACCGGGATTGGCACGTTGATGCCGACCATGCCGATGTTGACCCGCTGGGCGAAGTCGCGGGCGGCGTCGCCGTCGCGAGTGAAGATGGCGGTGCCGTTACCGTACTCGTGGTCGTTGACCATGCCGAGCGCGCTTTCGTAGTCGTCGGTGCGCACCACCGAAAGCACCGGGCCGAAAATCTCTTCTTGGTAGATGCGCATGTCGGTGGTCACCCGGTCGAACAGGGAACCGCCCATGAAATAGCCGCCCTCATAACCCTGGAGGCTGTGGCCCCGGCCGTCGACGACGAGCTCGGCGCCCTCCTCGACGCCCAGATCGATGTAGCCCTTGACCTTGTCGTAGTGGTCCTTGGTGACCAGCGGACCCATATCCGCGTCGGGGTCGTCATAGGGGCCGATCTTGAGCCCCTCGATGCGTGGCGTCAGGCGCTCGACTAGGGCGTCGCCGACGCCGTCGCCGACCGCAACCGCCACCGAGATCGCCATGCAGCGCTCGCCGGCCGCGCCGTAGCCGGCGCCCATCAGCGCGTCGGTCGCCTGATCGAGATCGGCGTCGGGCATCACGATCATGTGGTTCTTGGCGCCGCACATGGCCTGGACCCGCTTATTGTGCGACGTGCCGGTGTGATAGACGTACTCGCCGACCGGCGTCGAGCCGACGAAGCTGACGGCGCCGATGTTCGGGTCGGTGAGGATGGCGTCGACCGCCTCCTTGTCGCCGTGAACGACGTTCAAGGCGCCGGGCGGCGCGCCGGCCTCGTCCATCAGCTCGGCAAGGCGCAGCGAACACGACGGGTCCTTCTCGGATGGCTTCAAGACGAAGGTGTTGCCGCAGGCCATGGCCATCGGGAACATCCACATCGGCACCATGGCCGGGAAGTTGAACGGCGTGATGCCGGCGCATACGCCGATCGGCTGGCGCGTCGAAAGCCCGTCGACGCCGGTACCGACGTTGGCCGTGAAATCGCCCTTCAGCAGGTTCGGTATGCCGGTCACGAACTCGACCATCTCGATGCCGCGCTGGACCGAGCTCTTGGCGTCCGACAGTGTCTTGCCGTGCTCGCACGAGATCAGCTCGGCGAGCTCGTCGATGTGGCGCTCGCACAGCTCCTTGAAGCGGAACATGACGCGCGCGCGGGAGATCGGCGTCGTCGTCGACCATCCGGGCAGCGCGGCGAGCGCCGCCTCGACCGCCTTGCGCACCTCGGCGCCGCTGGCGAACGGCACCCGCTTGGTGCATTCGCCAGTCGCCGGATTGAAGACGTCGCCGAAGCGCCCGCTCTCGCCGGCGACCTTCCGGCCGTTGATGTGGAAACAAAGGGTCTCGGTCATGGATGTCCTCCTGGCGGCGGCGCCCGAAAAAGTCGTCTCGTTGGATTTAGTATTAGCCCAAATGAACAAGCCGTCGCCGGCTGGCGCAAGCGAAATCTTGGTTGGGCGCGGCATATCACGAACGCGGTTGGATTGACAGGTTTCCTGACCACTCCCTAGAGTGCCTGCAAAACAAATAAGCAGAGCTATAACCGAATCTTGTGTACGGCGTTGAAATGAAGGCGGCGTATCCTGGTGATTGTTGATGTCACCACTTGAGCTAAGCCAAGGAAGGATACGCCATGAAAGAGAATACCGTTGTTGCTTTTCAAAACCCATCTGATTTTCAGAAAGATCCGTTGACGGAAGTCCTACAAGCTGGAGCTCGCGAGTTGTTGGCCCAAGCCGTTGAGGCCGAGGTCTCCGTGTTTTTGGGTAGCCATGCGGCGCTTGTTGACGCCGCCGGCCGCCGCCGGGTTGTCCGCAATGGATATCTGCCGGAACGCTTCATCCAGACCGGGATCGGCCCGGTGAGCGTGCGCCAACCCCGTGTGCGGGACCGGGGGGACGGCGCCATCCGCTTCACGTCGGCGATCCTGCCGCGCTATCTGCGCCGCGCCAAGAGCCTGGAAGACCTTTTGCCATGGCTGTATCTGAAGGGCATTTCCACCGGCGACTTCGGGGAAGCCTTGGCGGCGCTCCTGGGGAGCTCCGCGCCGGGGCTTTCGGCCTCCACGATCACCCGGCTGAAAGAGGTCTGGGGGGTTGAGGCGGAGCGCTGGCAACGGCGCGACCTCACGGCCAAGCGCTACGTCTATTTCTGGGTGGACGGCATCTATTTCAGCGCCCGCATGGAGGAAGAGAAGCAGTGCATCCTGGTGATCGTCGGGGCCACGGACAAGGGACAGAAGGAACTGATCGCCATCGCCGACGGCTATCGCGAAAGTGAGCAGTCCTGGCTCGAAGTTCTGCTCGATCTCAAGCGGCGCGGCCTTGAAATGGGTCCGCAACTGGCGCTCGGCGACGGCGCGCTCGGCTTCTGGAAGGCGCTCCGCCAAGTCTACCCAGGCGCCCGCGAGCAACGCTGCTGGGTTCACAAGACGGGCAACGTCTTGAACAAGCTGCCCAAGGGTCTGCAAAAGAAAGCCAAGGGGCGCCTGCAAGACATCTGGATGGCCGAAACCAGGAAGGATGCCGAGAGCGCCTTCGACTTCTTCCTGGAAGCCTACGGGCCGAAGTACGACAAGGCCGCGGCCTGCCTGGCCAAGGACCGCGACGTCCTGCTGACGTTCTACGACTTCCCCGCCGAGCACTGGAAGCATGTACGCACGACCAACCCCATCGAGAGCACGTTCGCCACGGTTCGTCTGCGCACCTACCGGACCAAGGGCTGCCTGTCGCGCAAGACGGCGATGGCCATGGTCTTCAAACTATGCCAGTGCGCTCAGAGAAAATGGAGAAAACTCGATGGATCGAACCATCTCGCCGAGATCATTCGCGGCGTCAAATTCGTAGATGGAGAACGCCAGGATCGCGCCGCCGCATGATCAGCCCATACACAACTTTTGACGGGGCGGTAAAAAGTTGTTGGCCGATGGCGTGCTTGTACAGGTCTTTGCGGTTCGGTGAAGAATATTTGCCTGTCTCCGCGTTGCTGGTGGATAAAACCTGATATTACCTACCCTTGGCTTCTCCTTGGCTTCGTTTTTTATGGTGCGATTGCCGCGCAGCGTCGGATATTGAGGCCGAGGGCACGCAGATTGACCACGTAGCGCATGGCCGGCATGCCGCGAATGCGTAGGTGAGCCAGGTTCATCTGGTACTTTAATCGCGACATGGTCGCTTCTATGCCGGCCCGCCATCTGTAGACGTTGCGGAAGGCATCGCTTTGTTCATAAAGCCGGCGCTTTTGGTTGGCAGCCCTGGCCGGGGTATATTGAAAGCGGGAAAATTGGCCGTCACGCTTGGCCGCCTGCACGGGACATCGCAGTATATCGGGACATTTTTGGCAGATGGAGAGGTCGAAACGGGCCTGCAGCTTGGCTTTGGCGAGCGAGGCTGAAACCGGTTCGACGTTATTGGGACAGCGCAAGACCAAGCCTTCTTCGTTGAGAGTGAAATCCTCCAACGTCAACCGTCCCGAGACGGCGCCTTTCGGCGGTCGTGCGGGCGCCACGAGATTGATGTTCTGTTCGCGCGTCAGAGCCATGTTGTCACTGGAACCGTAATGTGAATCACCCAGCATCACCGCCGGCGTCAGCGCGCGCTCGCTCAGATCATCCAGCGCATCGGCTAAGCGATGGCCGTCATGCACCGTCATCTTGTGGACCTCCACGTGGGTGATGAGGTCCGGTGTCGCGGCAACCGCCTCGTTACTGATACCGCATCCGGCTGATCAGTTCGGATAGATGGTTTTGGGCCACCAGTGGAAGTCGATACGCCCCTTGAAGAGTTCGGGATTGGCATCGAGAGTGAGGCAGCGCCGGGCGACGACGGCGTCGAGTTCCTCGATGGTCTCGAAGTGTCTGTTTGCGACCGGCTCGTCGAGTACGGGCCAGAGACATTCGGCCGGTTGCAGCTGGGGCGTATAGGGCGGCAAGTAGACGAGGTGGAGGCCTTCCGGCACCGTGAGGTTCGGCGCCGTGTGCCACCCGGCGCCGTCGATCACCAGGATGATGATGCGGCTCTGCCCAGCGCCGGCCTCGCGGGCGAAGAGGGCGAGCAGCTTCTCGAAGAATGGCTTGGAGACACAATTGGAGATGTACCAAAAGGTCTCTCCGCTGGTCGGCGAGACGAGGGCGGTGACGTAGAGCCATTTGAAGCGGTGGTGGCCGAGCGCCACCGGGCGCATCCCGCGCGGCGCCCAGCAGCGCCGGGCCAATGGCTTCAGACCGAGCCGGTGTTCGTCGCTGGCGAAGACTTCGATCGGCGTGCCGGGGTGGCGCTCGGCTTCTTCCGCGACCAGGCGGTGAAGTTTTTTTTAAACGCCTGGCGTTCTTCCTCGCTCGCCGCCCCGGGGTTGTTCGGCCTGGGCACCTGCAAACTCCACTCGACTGCCTTCAGCGCCTCCCAGCCCCGTTGCGGCGCCACCGTCTCCAAGCCCAGTTCGCCCGCCATCCAAGCCGCCACCTTCGGCCCAGACCACAAGCCGCCGTCCGCCGGCGGCTTTTTCAGGCGCTCTTTCAACACCGCCAGGACTTCCGGCTTCAGGATCGTCGCCTCGGAGCCGTTCGAGCGTCGACGATCGCCCAGCGACGACGGGCCGAGCTTGTTGTAGCGAGAAAGCAATTGTTCGAGCCAGCGTTGGCCGAAACTCGTCATCTCCGACACTTCGCGAACCGTATGGCCTTTGGCCAAAAGCCAGATCACCTGGAAGTGCCGCGCCTCCGTCGCCTCCGACGCCGAGCGATACCGTCCCTCCAACTCAGAAAGCTGCAAATGTTCCTCGACATGCGCCATGTCCCGCCCCTCCGCGAATCATGACTACGGATCCTAACCCTTTCCGATTCCAACGGGAATCCGTCGCAACCGAATCATTCAGGCGGAGTCGGTATGACATCTTCACAATAGGTTTCGACGATCTGCGCCATGTATCCTTGACCCTTGTGCGCGTTGTAGCTCGCGTCCGGGTCGGCCGGATTGCCGACGGTATCGCACGGCACATCCTTTGGATCTCGAATCGCGGCGCGCGTTGCGTCACGATCGCCATACTCATCATCAACGATCTCGAACTGATCGCGCAGAACCCTCTCCAGGATCGCAAAACTGGAAAGCTTTGCCGCCGCCGTGTCACGGAATTGCAGCACCAGGGCTAGGAGATACTGACCCGCTTCGCCGAGGCGCCGTTTTGAAACACTCGGCGCCGTATTCGCGAACGCGCCATTACCCTCGCGATCGACATAGCGGCGGATCACCTCCTTGCTGATCTGCTCGTGCAGACCGGGATGATATCGCTCAAGCTCACGGGCAAACTTCGAGATGCTCTCAACAACGATACCAAGTCGTGTCAGCGCCCGCATTGCCGAACGAAGGGCCGTCGAATCCATGCGTTGGTGGCTGGTATCGACAGAGAACCCCTGCACCAGCCGATCCGTCAAACACCGGAACAGCAATTCATCGAGACCTTGTTCGATAAACAGACGGCGATAGTTGCGCAGGGTTTTCTCACAGAAATAGCTGTCCGCTTCGCTGCGCACGTCCAAGGCATAGTGCCACGCCATATTGAAGGCCAGGGCCTCGACGGTCTCTGCATCGCTCAGATCGTGCAGCTGCTGTATCGCACCCGGTTCCTTGGACACAAGTTTATCTCATGCGGCGGGCCTGAGTGACATCGCGGTGTGCCACGCCTGACGAGCTTGAGCGGGGCTCAGGTAGCCGTTCTTCTCCACGATCCACTGGGCATTGTACTGTTCGACGAACCCGCGGACGGCGTTCCGCAGCTCCGCGATGTTGCGGTAGATGCGGCCATGGATGATCTGTTCCTTGAGCGTGCGATTGAACCTCTCGGCGACGCCGTTGGTCTGGGGCTGTTCGACGAAGGCGTAGGACGGCTGGATGCCCCAGAACTTGATCTGGTTGGTGAAGTGGTCCGACAGATACTGGGAGCCGTGATCCATCCGCAAGGCCAGCCCCCGCGCCGCACCGGCGGAGGTCGAGGCATACAGCCTCGCAAGCCCCATGGAGATCGGCTGAAGGGCGGCGAAGCGGTCGCCTCGCTTGCACACATGCCAGCCGACGCACTCGGCGTTCCAATGCTCGATGGCGGTGAATATCCAGCCCCAGCCGTCGTCCACCGTGAACACCCGAACGCCGTCCGTGCCCCACATGAGGTTGGGGGCATGGGTGATGATCTCACCGACATGGGGATTTCCGCCACGGCGGCGGCAGCGATGGGGCGAGAGCAGGTTGTTCTCGCGCATCACCCGGAGCCCCCGCTTGCGGGAAACACGGATGCCACGACAGACCCGAAGCCGAGCCCAGACCTTGCGGTGTCCCTCGCCCTCCCAGGGGGATGCCTCCAGGTCGGCCTCGATGGCCACCAGCAGAGCCTCGTCCGAGATCGAGGGCTTCGGTCCCCGGCGCTTTGCTGGTGGGCGCTCAGCGGTGGCCTGCTGCCGGGATTTCATGGCGTAGAACGAGGAACGGGCAAAACCCCAGGCCGCACAGACCCGCTGGAGGCCGTAGGCCAAACCCGTGCCGGGAGAGGTGGCGGCACTCATCGCCGCGACCTCCGCCGCCCCAAAGGGCCGGACGTCTCCGTCTTGGCCTCCAGCAGTTCCACCTGCATGATCAACTCCCCGATCCGCTTCATGGCGATGTCCAGTTCCGCCTTCACCGGATCGCCCTTGCGTTCCTTGAGCGAGGCATCGATCCCGGCGATCGCCTTCTCACGCCACTGCTCGAGCCGGAAAATCTCCACGCCCAACTGCCGCGACAAAAGTTCCACCGGCTCGCCACGCAAAAGCCGCAGGGCAACCTCACGCTTGCGCGTCACCGTCCACCGCTGGCCAAGTCCCAGCGGGCCTGCCGGCGAAACCTGGCCCGGGGAAAACGTGGACGAGCCAAGCTCGCCCTCGTTTACCACAGGCCCATCAACAGCAACTTTGTTCTCAAAATTGTCGGTCATGTTCCGGTCCTCCTTGGACACTTCGATTAAGCCAATTCTGTGTCCAAGGAAATCGGGTCCGACTCAGATCGTGCAGCTGCTGCAAAAGCAAGACCCCGATGACAACGTGTAGATCCTTCGATGGTCGGCCCATGCGTTCATCAAGGTGACGGCAAAGATCGTCAACCGGAAGTTCGACAAGCAGATGGTTCCGAAAAACCCCGGCCCAGGATTGCTCCATCAGGCGCCGACGTTTGTCCCCGAAATCGGACCAGCGATCAAACAATTCCCCAGTCCGTCGGTCGCGTAAAGTAAACATGCACAATTATAATCCAGCCGACTCTCATGAGGAATCGACTTTTTACCGCCCCGTCAACTTTTGACAATAGCTCAAATAAGCATTCGGAGGAGGACGTGACCCAGGCGCGCGTCGAACGCAGGCTCGCCGCGATTCTCGCGGCCGACGTCGTCGGCTATTCGCGGCTCATGGGCGCCGATGAGGCGGGCACTCTTGCGCGGCTCCAGGCGCTGCGCGCCGAGGCGGTCGATCCGGCCATCGCCGAGCACAACGGCCGCATGGTCAAGCTGATGGGCGACGGCGCGCTGGTCGAGTTTGGCAGCGTCGTCGACGCCGTCGCCTGCGCGGTCGCGGTCCAGAACGCGGTCGCCGAGGCGGGCGGCGAGCTGCCCGCGGACCAACGCATCGTCTTCCGCATCGGCGTCAACCTGGGCGACGTCATTGTCGAGGGCGACGACATCTACGGCGACGGCGTCAACGTTGCCTCGCGCCTGCAGGAGATCGCCGAGCCGGGCGGCGTGTGCATCTCGGGCAGCGTCTTCGAACAGATCAAGGGCAAGCTCGATGCCGCCTTTGACGACATGGGCGCCCAAGACGTCAAGAACATCGCCGAACCGGTGCGTGCTTACCGCTGGGCAGGATGCCTCACCGCGCCGCCGGTCGCGGCGTCGCTCGCGCTTCCCAACAAACCGTCGATCGCCGTGCTGCCGTTCGACAACATGTCCGATGACCCGGCACAGGAATTCTTCGCCGACGGCATAGCCGAGGACATCATCGCTGCGCTGTCGCGTTTCCACTGGTTCTTCGTGATCTCGCGCAACTCGAGCTTCACGTACAAGGGCAAGGCGGTGGACGTGAAGCAGGCGGCGCGCGAACTGGGCGTTCAATATGTGTTGGAAGGCAGCGTGCGCAAGGCGGGCGAGAGGGTGCGCATCACCGCCCAGTTGATCGACGCGGTCGGCGACCACCACGTCTGGGCCGAACGCTACGACCGCGTGCTCGAGGACATCTTCGCCGTGCAGGACGAGATCACCCAGTCGATCGTCGGCAAGGTGGCGCCAGAGTTTCTCGACGCCGAGATGCAGCGCGCGCGACGCAAGGAGGTGCCGCGTCTCGACGCCTGGGAGCTGGTGACCCGCGCGCACTGGCACGTCACGCAGTTCTCCAAGGAGGACAACGTCGAGGCGCGGTCGTTGCTGCTCAAGGCCGTCGAGCTCGACCCGGAGACTTCGTTCGGACTGGCCGACCTGTCGTTCACCTACCTGCGCGATTGGGTCTACGGCCTGAGCGACGATCAGGAACACGCGATGGCCAAGGCGATAGGGATCGCCGAGCGGGCGGTCGCGATCAACCCGCGCGACGCCTACGCCCACGCCCTGCTCGGCGCCGCCGCGCTCTACTCCGGCCGGCACGACGACGCGGTCCCTCACCTCGAACAGGCGATCACGCTCAACCCCAACGCCCCGCACGCCTATTCCATCCTCGGCAGGACGCAGATCTACCTGGGCGAGTCCGAGCGCGGACTCGAAACCGTCAACCGGGCGATCCGCCTGAGCCCGCGAGACCCGATGATCACCCTCTGGTTTGGCATTCAGTCGGTCGCGGCCTTCATGGACGAACGTTATGACGACGCGCTCGATTGGGCGAAGTCCGCGATCCGCGCCCAGCCGCAACGCAACACCGCCTACCTCGACCTGGCGGCGGCATGCGCACGGCTGGGCAAGGCCGAGGAGGCGGCCGAGGCCGTGGCGACCTTCGAGCGCCTGACCGTGAACCCGTCGCTCGACCAGGCCGCCCGCATCCACCCGTTCACCCGAGCGGTCGACCGCGAGCGTTATCTGGGCGCTCTGCGCAAGGCGGGGCTGGCGGAATGAGCGTTCAGCGCAGGCTCGCCGCGATACTCACGGCCGATGTCGTCGGCTATTCGCGGCTGATGGGCGTCGACGAGGCGGGCACGCTTGCGCGGCTCCAGGCGCTGCGCGCCGAGGCGGTCGATCCGGCCATCGCCGAGCACAACGGCCGCATGGTCAAGCTGATGGGCGACGGCGCGCTGGTCGAGTTTGGCAGCGTCGTCGACGCCGTCGAATGCGCAGTCGAAATTCAGCATGCAGTCGCCGAGGCGGCCGGCGAGATGGCCGAGGGCCAGCGCATCGAATTCCGCATCGGCGTCAACCTTGGCGACGTCATCATCGACGGCGACGACATCTACGGCGACGGCGTCAATATCGCCGCGCGGCTGCAGGAGATCGCCGAGCCGGGCGGCGTGTGCATCTCGGGCAGCGTCTTCGAACAGATCAAGGGCAAGCTCGATGCCGCCTTCGACGACATGGGCGCCCAAGACGTCAAGAACATCGCCGAACCGGTGCGCGCCTACCGCTGGGCGCACGCCGTCGCCGGCCCGGCGCGCGAGGCCCCGCTCGCGCTGCCCGACAAGCCGTCGCTCGCCGTGCTCGCCTTCGACAACCTGTCAGGCGACCCCGAGCAGGAATACTTCTCGAACGGCATCGCCGAGGACATCATCACCGAGCTCTCGAAGTACCGCTCGCTGTTCGTCATCGCGCGCAACTCGTCGTTCGAGTTCAAGGGCCGCGCCGTCAACGTGCGCACGATCGGCCGCGAGCTCGGCGTGCAGTACATCGTCGAGGGCAGCGTGCGGCGCGCCGGCAAGCGCGTGCGCATCACCGCGCAGCTCGTCGAGGCGGCGACCGGCAACCATGTTTGGGCCGAGCGCTACGACCGCGACCTCGAGGATATCTTCGCGGTCCAGGACGAGGTCACCCGGGCGATCGTCACGGCGATCGAACCCGAGCTCGCGACCGCCGAGCGTCAGCGCGCGCAACGCAAGCCGGTTGAGAGCCTCGACGCCTGGGAAACCTACCAGCGCGGCCTCTGGCACGTGTTCCGCTACGAGCGGGATGACAATGCCAAGGCCCAGGAGTTCTTCCAACGGGCCATCGATCTCGACCCGAACTTCTCGTCGGCCTACGCCGGTTGGGCCTACGCCATTTACTACAGCGTCGTCCTCGGCCTGGTGGACGACCCGGAGGAACAGATCGCACGGGCGGTCAAGATTGGCAAAACCGCTGTCTCGATTGACGCGACCGATCCGTTCGCCCATGTCGCGCTCGGCCGCGCCTATCTCCTGGCGGGCGAGCACGACGCGTCGCTCACCGCGCTGGACATGGCGATCGCGCTGACGCCCAACTATGCCAACGCGCATTTCGGCCGCGCCCACACGCTGTGGCAGGCCGGCCGGCCCAAAGAGGCCATCGTGTCGCACGACGAGGCGATCCGGCTGAGCCCGCGCGATCCGATCATGTGGGCGTTCCTGGCGAGCAAGGCGATCGCGCTCTCCATGCTCGACCGGCACGAGGAGGCGGTCGAGTGCGCGCGCCAGGCGCAACACCAGCCGAACTCGGCGATCTGGGCGAACATGGCGGAAATCTCGGCGCTCGGCCACCTCGGCCGCGCCGACGAGGCGAAGCAGGCCTTGGCGCGCGCGCGCTCCATCAAGCCCGACCTGTCGGTCGACTTCGCCGACACGGCGCTGAAGATCAAGCACCAGCGCGACCGCCAGCACTACGTCGATGGCCTGATCAAGGCCGGGCTGACCGAATGAGCGTGCAGCGCCGGCTCGCCGCAATTCTCGCGGCCGACGTCGTCGGATTTTCGCGGCTGATGGGCGCCGACGAGGCGGGCACGCTGGAGCGCCTCAAGGCGCTGCGTAAGGACCTGTTCGCACCCAAGATTGCCGCGCACAACGGCCGCATCGTCAAGCTGATGGGCGATGGGGCGTTGGTCGAGTTCGCCAGTGTCGTCGATGCCGTCCAATGCGCGGTCGCCCTGCAACGGGCGCTCGCCGGCCGCGGTGACGAGACACCAGTGGAGCGGCGCATCGATCTGCGCATCGGCATCAACCTGGGCGACGTGATCATCGAGGGCAGCGACATCTACGGCGACGGGGTGAACGTCGCGGCACGCTTACAGGAGATCGCCGCGCCCGGCGGCGTCGCCCTTAGCGCCACCGCGTACGAGCACGCGGAGGCAAAAATCGACATCGGCTTCGAAGATGGCGGCGAGCACGAACTCAAGAACATCGCCAAGCCGGTTCGCGTCTACCACTGGCCCGAGGGCGGCGCGGCCCGCCGGCCCGCGAAGGCGGGCACGAAGGATACGCCGGCGCTTTCCGACAAGCCGTCGATCGCCGTGCTGCCGTTCACCAACATGTCGGGCGACGCCGAGCAGGAATACTTTGCCGATGGCATCACCGAAGACATCATCACCACGCTGTCGAAATTTCCAGGCCTCGCCGTCATCGCGCGGAACTCGACGTTTGCGTACAAAGGTAAATCCGTCAGCGTGAAGGATGTCGCCGCCGAACTCGGCGTGCAATTCGTGCTCGAAGGCAGTGTCCGGCGCGGCGGCGACAGGATGCGCATCACCGCGCAGTTGATCGATGCCGCCGACGCCAGCCATCTCTGGGCCGAACGTTACGACCGAAAGGTCGAGGACATTTTCGAGGTGCAGGACGAGATCACCCGCCACATCGTCGTGGCCTTGCAGGCCGAGCTGGTGATGGGCGACTACGCGCAGCTCTGGCAGGGCGGTTCCAAGAACTTCGAAGCGTGGCAGCTCACGGCGCGCGCCATGCACGAATTCCTCAAGTTCACCAAGGAAGGAATGCTCAAGTCTAGGGAGCTGAACGAGAAGGCGCTGGAGTTGGAGCCTGATGACGAAATCATCATGGCGTCGGTGGGTCATTGCAACGATCAGTTGGCGAGTTCGAATTGGGTGCCGGATCCCGAGGCCGCCTTCGCCAAAGCACAGGAAATGGGCGAACGCATTCTGGCCGCCAACCCGGATAGCGCCCCGGGCCATGTTCTGCTGGCTTCCATTCAACGCTCGCGCCGACAATTCGACGACGCGGTCGTCAACTCGGCTCGCGCATTGGAGCTAGCGCCGAATGACTCCATCAACCAGGCCTTTTTGGCGGCGACTCTGATTGCCGCCGACCGGCCCGGCGAGGCCGTGGAACACATCGAGTCGGCGATCCGCCTCAACCCCACCTATCCGAACTGGTTCGGCCACGCCCGCGTGCAGGCCTACCGCATGACCGGGCGGCTCGATCGGGCACTCGAGGCGGCCGTGGAACTGGTGCAACGACATCCAGACTATCTGTCTGGTCTGGTCTTGCGGACCGCCGTTTGCGCCGAAAGCGACATGGCCGCGGAGGCCCAACGAGCGGCGCAAGCCGTGCTGGAACGGAACCCCGAATTCACGATCTCGGACTATTTGTCGCGCGTCCATTACAAGAACCCGTCACGGAACGAAGACCTGGCGGCAGCGCTGCGCAAGGCGGGATTGCCGGAATGAGCGTCAATCGCAGGCTCGCCGCGATCTTGTCGGCCGATGTCGTGGGCTATTCGCGGTTGATGGGCACCGACGAGGCGGGCACGCTCGAGCGCCTCAAGGCGCTGCGCGCCGAGGCCATCGATCCGGTCATCGCGGCGCACGGCGGGCGCATCGTCAAGCTGATGGGCGACGGCACGCTGGTCGAGTTCGCCAGCGTCGTCGGCGCCGTCGACTGCGCCGTCGAAATTCAGCATGCGGTCGCCGAGGCGAATGGCGCGCTGGCCGAGGACCAGCGCATCGTCTTCCGCATCGGCGTCAACCTGGGAGACGTCATCATCGACGGCGACGACATCTACGGCGACGGCGTCAACGTCGCCGCGCGGCTGCAGGAGATCGCCGAGCCGGGCGGCGTCTGCCTCTCGGGCAGTGTCTACGATCAGGTCAAGGGTAAGGTCGAGGCGGCCTTCGAGAACTTGGGCGAGCGCGAGGTCAAGAACATCGCCGAGCCGGTTCGGGTGTATCGTGTCGTCGCTGCTGGAGACACTGCTGACGCTATGACCCAATCGACTCACAGCCCGCCGCTGCCCGACAGGCCCTCGATCGCCGTGCTGCCCTTCGTCAACATGTCGGGCGACCCGGAGCAGGAATATTTCTCCGACGGCATCACCGAAGACATCATCACCGAGCTGTCGCGCTTCCACTCGCTGTTCGTCATCGCCCGCAACTCGTCGTTCCACTACAAGGGCCAATCACCCAAGATCCAGGACGTCGGCCGCGACCTCGGCGTGCAGTACGTCGTCGAAGGCAGCGTGCGCAAGGCGGGCAACCGGGTACGCGTCACCGCCCAGCTGGTCGAGACCGCGAACGGCAACCACCTGTGGGCGGAGCGCTATGACCGCGACCTCGAGGACATCTTCGCGGTCCAGGATGAGCTGGTGGGCGAGATTGCGGCGGCGGTGCCGGGCCAGCTCGATGCCACGGCGACACAGCGCGCCCGGCGCAAGCCGGTCGAGAACCTGACCGCCTACGATTACGTGCTGCGTGGTGAATGGCTCATATCTCAGGAATTTGGCAGCCCCGAGATACGTGCGCTGTTCGAAAAGGCGATCGAGATCGATCCACTGTGCGCCCGCGCGTACACACGGCTTGCGACGTGGCATGCATACAGCGTCTACGCCCATGGCGCGTCCGCTGACGAAGCCACGCAATTGGCTCGATCGTTGGCCGAAAAGGCGATGGGAATCGACCCGAACGATCCGGCGGTCCTGGGCGTGGCCGCCGGGGCCTACGTCATGGTGGGAGAGCACGACCTGGCGCGACGTCACATCGAAAAGGCCATTTCGCTTAATCCCAACGACTATCTCGTCATGCTCATGGCCAGTCTCACCCTGGCCTATCTCGGCGACCATGAGGACGCGCTGGATTGGATGCGCCTGGTGTCGCGGCATGATCCCTATGCGGGAGATGCCATGCGGGAGTACTATTTCGACGCCTATTACATGGCACGGCGTTACGAAGACGCGATCGGGAGCATAAAGGGGTGGCACGATCCGCCGCCGCACATGCTGGCCGAAATCGCCGCGGCTTATGCGCAGGCCGACCGCATGGACGACGCGCGCGCGACGGTGGCGAAATACCGGGAAACGCGGCCCGCGGGAGACAGCGGCGCCGAATTCGTCCACGCCCATGTCCGCATGTGCGCCCGTCAGGAGGACGCCGATCACTGGCTCGAGGGCTACCGCAAGGCGGGGCTCGATGTTTGAGTAGCAATGGCGACACCGCGGATAGACAAATAATTCTAAGGTATGTGCTGAGCAATCGTCGTTTGTAGGGGCGGCTATAGGGCCCCATATCCTGGGTTACAGAACAACCCCCATGAGCATTGCCATAGCAATTCTCACAAGCCCGAGGATGATATGACGACCACCCACGCCCCCCTGGCCGAGATGGCGCGCACCGCCGCGCCCTTTACCGCCGCCACGACCGATGCCGAGGCCGACTACGTCGAGGCCGAGTTGACCTACACGGTCAAGACCAGTGAACGTCCGGTTCGCTACAAATATGACGTTGATAATGAGCAACAGACAGAGACCGGCACGTCGGGGACCGAAACGGTCCGCGTCCACGACGGCCGCGCGATCGCCCGCGATCTCTCGCTCGACGACCAGGGCTTCGTGCTGACGCGGCACAACAGCGCAGTCGCCGACTTCTATGACGACGCCGAGGTGCAGGCCGTCTACTACCCCGAGATCGAGCGCCTGGTGAAAGAGGCGACCGGGGCTTCCAAGGTCGTCATCTTTTACCACACGACGCGCATCGACGGCGCCACCAACCCGGACGGCGAGATCGCCAAAACCGGCGTCCGTCAGGTGCACAACGACTACACCCGGAAGTCGGGGCCGCAGCGCGTGCGCGACCTGCTCGAGGCCGACAAGGCCGAGCGGCGGTTGCAGGGCCGCTTCGCCCAGATCAACGTCTGGCGGCCGATCACCGGCCCGGTCGAGCGCACGCCGCTGGCGCTGATCGACGCCCAGTCGATCGCGGAGGCGGACCTGGTGCCGGTCGACCTGGTCTACGACGACCGCGTCGGCGAGATCTACCACGGCGCCTACAACCCCGATCACCGCTGGTACTACTTCCCCGAGATGGCGGCCGACGAGGCGATCCTGATCAAGGGGTACGATTCGGCCGAGGACGGCCGCGCGCGCTTCACCCTGCACTCGGCCTTCGACGACCCGACGACGCCGGCCGACGCCGCGCCGCGCGAGAGCATCGAAGTCCGCGTGCTGGCCTTCTTCGAGGAGTAGTTTGTGTTCCGGTCGTCATTACTGCGTAATGATGACCTGCGCTCAATCGCCGTGCAGGCTCTCGCCGAACGGTCGGCGGCCCGCAGTCGCGGGCTGGAAGAAGTTATCGATGGTTGAGGGATTCTGATGCGACGCCCGAGCAATCCTCGTTTGCCGTGGCGCGAGACGTCGCCTATATGGTCTGATGTCTGGTCGAACGCGCCGGGAATGGCCGCTGCCGTTCCCGGTCGATGGAGGAGCCCGCGATGACCGCCGCCGCCGCCCGCACCGAGACCGGCCATCTTGACGCGCCGGTCGTCTATCTCGCCGATCTGGACGTCAAGCCGGTCACGCATAACCCACCGCCGGGCAGCGCGCTGCCGTGGCGCGAGGGCAACTACCGGCCGTTCACCGTGGCGATGCATAACGGCCGCCGGGTTGCGCGGGATTTGTCGCTCGACCGCGAGGGTTTCGAGCTGGTGCGTCACGAGACCGCGGTCGCCGACTTCTACGACGACGATGAGGTGCGCGCCGTCTACTATCCCGAGCTCGAGAAACTGCTCAAGCGGGAGACCGGGGCGGCGCGCGTCGTCATCTTCGACCACACGCGGCGCGCCGACGGCGGCGGCGAGCCGGGCGCCAAGGCCGAGCGCGCGCCGGTTCGCCTGACACATAACGACTACACCGAGAAATCGGGCCCGCGCCAGGTGCGCGATTCGCTGCCGGCGGATGAGGCCGAAGAGGCGCTCAAGCACCGCTATATCGAAGTCAACGTCTGGCAGCCGATCAGCGGGCCGGTGCTGTCGTCGCCCTTAGGGCTGGTCGACGCGTCGTCGATCGCGCCCGGCGACCTGGTGGCCGTCGATTTGGTCTACGAGGACCGCACCGGCGAGATCTACCACGGCCTGCGCAACCCCGATCACCGCTGGTACTACTTCCCGCGCATGACCGCCGACGAGGCGGTGCTGATTAAATGCTTCGATTCGGCGAGGGACGGCCGCGCGCGGTTCTCGCTGCACACCGGCTTCGACGACCCGACGACGCCCGACGACGCGCCCGCGCGAGAGAGCATCGAGACCCGTGCGCTGCTGTTCTTCGACGAGTAGAGGTCTGCGTCGGCCTGTTCGCCGGCGACCTCAGGGCTCGTGGTCCCGCGCGGCCATCGCGGCGCGCAGCTTGGCGACAAGGCGTCGCAATGAGCGGGGCGCCGGCTGCCGTAACGGACCGCGATGAGCGAAACGCAGCGCCGGCTCCACGCCGGTCGGCGACGTCCTTGAGGGGAGCGCTGCTGGCTGTCTTAGTTCCCGAGCGCAAAGTCCCGCAGGGCGACGATATACGCTTTTTGGGCAGGCCCGAGTTCGGTACGGAGATCTACACTATTGTACTTAAGCAGCGACAACCCTTCGGGATCCTCGACCCAGTTGTTGGCTATGTATATCGACGGCTGATCGCCAACTTGTTTATACGTGAATGATACCGCCACCGTGAACACGTCCTTGAGATGAAAGTTGGCTTTGTCGAGCTGCCCGGTAAGCCCGCCAAAATCGAGCATCAGCATGCGCTTGCCGGTGAAGGTATAGCCGATGTCGAGTTTGTCGTTGGCGACGACAATTGCGCTGTACACGGTCCTTACAAAACTGCTGGGGTCCTCGGTCTGGAAACCCTTGCCAGGCGAAACGCTGTACAGCGGCAGCGATCCCCCCTTTTTGGCGACCGGCTTGTCGCAGTTCGCCACCGTGCCGTCTTGAATCAGCATGTACCCAACCGCCGCCGTGATCACGCTGATCGCCTTGCCCAGCGCGGCACCCTCCAGCTTTTCCTTGAATTCAACCGTTATAGATGCATTGGGACTCGATTTGCCTTCGAACCCGCCGAGCCCATAGGTCAGCGTGCCAAATTTGGCTTTATCGTCAAAATTTTTCTCGAGAAACGCGGCAACGACTATCGCTTGCCGCTGGGTAAATTCACTCCAGCTTGCGAAATTCTTTGTCGCCAGAATGTGGTTCACCCCTCCGCCGATGATCGGGCCCGCGTCTTTGCTCGGGATCGCTTCGAATATCAGATTGCACACCGCCGCCTGAGCGGTCGAGACGGGGAGCCACAGAAATGCGCATACGAGCGCTGCGCCGAAATGTCGAGCGAAGTGGGTCATGGCATGGGTTCCTTCCTTGGTCGGCGACGTCTTCGTGACGGAGCTGTTCTTGCGGAAGCTCTCGCCGCCGATGAAAACCGGGCCGGTGAATATGCCGGAGGCGTGTTCCCATTGCCGTTGCACCGCTTTGTAGGCCACCGCCGCCGACGCGGCCCCGAACCGCAGCGCCCTGGCTGGGCGCCGCAAGGGGCGCGGAACTGTTCGCCCCTTGCGGTTCCCCCTAACCCCTAACAAGTGCTGCCGCTTTTGACGATCGCTCGGACGTCCTCGGAGTCATCGACCGCGTTGATGGCGGTTTGCATTATGCTTCTCGCGGTGGCGATGTTCGCATGGGCATAGGATCGGACATGGCGCCGGCACGAGGCGTTGAGTCGGACCCGATTTCCTTGGACACAGAATTGGCTTAATCGAAGTGTCCAAGGAGGACCGGAACATGACCGACAATTTTGAGAACAAAGTTGCTGTTGATGGGCCTGTGGTAGGAGATGTCCCGGTCGATGTTGAAAAGTTGAGGTAGGTGTCGCTCTCCTGGAGCCGTTAGGCTCCGGGTGCTGCAAACCCAAGAGGGAGAACGACACCATGGGAAAGAATATCCGTAGTTCCAGTAGCCCGAAAGCCCTTGCCACCTCGTTTCCTATGCCGCCGCTGGCAGACGCGATGGACGCAGTCCGTCTCAGCGTGGATCGGTTCTGTCTCCTGGCCGGGGTCGAGGCCTTGGCCGAGATGATGGAGGAGGACGCCACGACCGTGTGCGGGGCCCGACATCGTCGCCATGGGAACCGTCGGGGTTATCGCTGGGGCCATACGCAGAGCGAGATCGGCTACCACGGCGGCCGCGTGAAAGTGCAGCGGCCACGGGTTCGCGACCATGCTGGCAAGGAGGTGGGTTTGGAGAGCTGGCAGGTGCTGCGCGACGGCAACCTGTTGCTCGAGTGGGCGCTCAACCTGATGGTCCTGAACGTGTCGACCCGCAAGTACCACCGCGCGGTCCGTCTGCCCGAGGGCGACCTGGCGAAAGCGCGTGGCGACGGCACCTCGAAGTCGGCCGTTTCCCGGCGCTTTGTGGCGCTGTCGCGCAAGAAGATGAAGGCCTGGCTCGCCTCGGACCTCTCGGAGCTCGACCTGCTGGTCATCCAGATCGACGGTCTGCATGTCGGCGACCATGTCTTGGTGGCGGCGATCGGCGTCGATGGCAACGGCGACAAGCATGTCCTGGCCGTGGTCGAGGGGGCGACGGAGAACACTGTCGTCGTCCAGGCCTTGCTCGACAATCTCCTCGCCAGGGGGCTCGATCCGACGCTGCCCCGGCTGTTCATCGTCGATGGCGCGAAGGCGCTCAGCAAAGCGATCCGCAACACCTTCGGTGTGGCCGCCGCCATCCAGCGCTGCCAGGTCCACAAGGGCCGTAACATCATCGAGCGCCTGCCCCTGCATTTGCATGCAAGCGTCAAGAAGGCGCTCCGTCAGGCCTGGGACCAGGACGACGCAGACAAGGCCGAACGGCTGCTGCGCAACCTGGCCCGGCGTCTGGAGCATGAGGAACCGGGCGTCTCGGGCAGCATCCTGGAGGGGCTGGACGAGATCCTCACCGTCATCCGCCTCGGCCTGCCGCACGAACTCCGGCGCTCGCTCGCCTGCACCAACATCGTCGAGAACGCGCTCGGCACGGTGCGCCAGGTCACCCGCAACGTCAAACGCTGGAGACACGCCGAGATGGCGCTCAGATGGACCGCCGCCGGCCTGCTGGAGGCCCAGAAAACCTTCCGTCGCCTCAAGGCCTATCGTCAGCTGCCCATCCTCCGAAATGCTCTCCAGGAACACTTGAGAAAGGCTCAGGCCGACAGTGCCATTGAAACCATCATGAAGGCAGCATAGCATCATCAACCAGCGACGCCTGCCCCACGAATTTCAACAGAGATAGGGACATCGCCCGATTTGGGAGTGAATCCGGTTAACTTGACAAATCCCTTCAACCTGCAGGAACCCATCATCTTCGTAGCGCCGCTTTTGATCTTCGGTGAGAAGCATTGTCTTGATCTCTCAATGCCCGTAAATCGGGAAAGCTTGGCTCAGCACGTTGATACGTGCCAGTGCATTGGTTTCCACAGTGTCGTTGCCAGCAGGAGAAGCTCGCAGGCCTTCCAGGACGTCGATGATGGTCTCGCCGATGAGCGTGAATTCCTGCGTTCCGAAGCCCCGGGTGGTCCCCGCCGACACACCAAGGCGCAAGCCCGAGGTCACAGCCGGCGGCTTCGGATCGAACGGAATGGCATTCTTGTTGGCGGTCAGGCCGGCGCGTTCGAGGCTCTCGCTGGCGACATCACCGGTCAGTTCGAGCGGCCGTAGATCGACGAGCATGAGCGGTGTGTCTGTGCCGCCAGTTACGACCGTAAGCCCGCCTGCCACGAGGGTCTCGGCCAAAGCGCGGGCATTCTCCAGCACCCGCCTCGCATACATCTTAAATTCGGGCCTCAGCGCTTCGCCGAGGCACACGGCTTTCGCCGCGACGGCGTGGAGCAGAGGGCTCCCCTGCAGCCCCGGGAACATAGCCGAATCGAGTTTCAGGGCCAATGCTTCGTCATTGGTCAGGATCAGTCCGCCGCGTGCACCGCGAAGGCTCTTGTACGTCGTGGTCGTAACCACATCGGCATGTGGGATTGGACTTGCGTGAACCCCTCCGGCAACAAGTCCTGCGAAGTGCGCCATATCGACGAGGAGGGCGCCGCCGCAGTCGTCCGCGATCGCGCGGAACCGTTCGAAATCGATCGTGCGCGGATAAGCCGACCCACCGGCGATGATCAACTTCGGAGCGTGCGCCGCCGCCAGGCGTTCGACCTCGTCGTAGTCGATCAGGCCGTCCTGGCGTCGAACACCGTAATGCTGCACGTCGAACCATTTGCCCGAAAGGTTGGGGGCGGCCCCGTGACTGAGATGTCCGCCCGAGGCCAGATCCATGCTGAGCAGTGTCTCCCCCGGTCGAATAAGCGCCAGCAAGACGGCGTGGTTGGCCTGACTTCCCGAATGCGGTTGCACGTTTGCGAAGGTGCAACCAAATAACCGGCAGGCGCGATCCACGGCCAATCTCTCGATGGCATCGACGTTCGTTGCGCCACCGTGATAGCGCCGACCCGGATAGCCCTCGATGGTCTTGTTGGTGAGGATCGATCCCTGGGCCTCGAGCACCGCTTGGCTGACTATGTTCTCGGAGGCGATCAGCTCGATCTGGTCGTTTTGGCGCGCCGCCTCGTCGGCGATCGCCGTTGCTACGTCCGGGTCCGTGTCGGCCAGTGACGCCGTGAAGTAACCGGCGTGAGGTTCACTCACGCCGCGGCCCCCGCAAGCAGACAGTTGTCGGTCAGCGGTACGACCGGGCTCAGGTCCCGATGATGCTGATAGTCGGGCCGCTGATGACGTGTCAGCGCGTTGGAGACCGGATTGAGGATCAACGAAAAGATCATCCGGGGCCACGGCGACATGTTGATCGACGAACTGTGCACCAGCGTGTCCCCGAAGATAAGCGCCGTGCCGGGTGGCCCCTTGGCGGAGACCAGTCCGCCTTCGGCCACCAGGCCAGCGACGGTATCGTTGTCGATCACCCAGAGCGGATAGCTGGTGGTATCGGTGTCGAGCGTCGCGGGCACGGGGCCACGCTTGTGCGAACCCCGGATGAAGACCAGCGGGCCGTTGAACTCCGTCACCTCGTCGAGAAGGATATGGAGGTTCAGCGCCAGCGGTTCCGGCACACCGTCCTCCCCGCGATGGGTTGCGAAATCGTAGTGCCATTGCCAGACATCGCCGGAGAACGCCTCCTTGGCGTTCACCTTGACCTGTTGGATATAGAGATCCTCGCCCAGGAGCTGTGTCGCCGGCACCACGAGGCGGGGGTGGCGCACCAGGTTGGCGTAAATGTCGCTGCGTTGATGCAGGGCCATCGCCGTGCGCACGGCGTCGCTCTCCTTCTCCCTGAAGTTTTCCGGCCGACGATCCGCAAACAACCGTGGCAGCTCCGCCTTCAGGATCTCGACTTCCGACTGCGAAAATAACGACGGCAGGATGAGGAACCCATCGTCTCGGAATTGCTCCAGGTGTGCGTCCGTTAGCATCATGAGTTCTTGCGCATTCCGACGAAAGCGGCCACTGATTCCGATCCAAAACGGCCACTTTGGCCGGAGGTCGAATTTGGCGTCGTGGTGGTCGCCGTTGGGTGCTCCCTTGATGTCATTTTCGTTCTGTGTGGTCAACGTCGTTGGCGTCGCCCCTTCGCGAGCTGCTGGACATTTTACCGATAACAAGGCCATTGCACACGGGCCTGCCCGTGGCGGCAACTATCATTTGTTATTCGGGGCGCATGTTTGACGCTGATCGGCGCGCTTATCCTTTGAGATACCCTGATTCTAGGGGTCAATTTTCCGCGCCGAATAACAATGATAGGTTCGCGGGTTGCGAGCGCGGGCCATCCCACAAGCGTCTGCAACGTCCCGTCCGTTCTCAAACAATGTGTGGGAATAAATAGGGGGTTGTTCCCACTAGTGTCCGGTTAAAAATCGAATAAATTCAATTGGTTGGTTATTTGCGAAGCGTTGCATCTGTTTTCGTCTCCCGCAAGTGCTTGATGTATGGGCATTTTCTCGAAGAGGGTCACCGAGAGGATCTGTAACAAAGTGTAGAGCGAGGCGTCCAGGTCGAGGCGCTTCTTGACGATGGCGACGAGGACGTAGACCGAGACGGCAATCCAGATCTGCGTCTTCACCGCGTTCTCCGACGTGCCGTAGAACTGCTTGATCCGAAGATGCTGCTTGATCCACTTGAAGAAGAGTTCCACCTGCCAGCGGCTTTTGTAGAGCGCGCAGATGGTGGCGGCCGGAAGCGAGAAGTTGTTGGTGATGAAGACCAGCGTCTTGCCGGACTCGGGGTCCTTGAAGCGGATGCGCCGCAGAAGTTCGGGGTAATCCTGACGGGTGTAGAAGCCGTCCAGGGAGATGGTCTGGTCGCAAATGATGCCGGTCGAGCGATCCGTCGGCGCCGAATAGACGCGATGAGCATCGATGTTCGACTTGGCACGCGTGACGAAGAAGGCCCCGGCTTGGTGCAACACATAAAGGCGGGCAAAGTCGACGTAGCCACGATCCACGACGTAGATGGCTCCGGCTTCCGGCAAGAGCATATCGAGGGCATGAACGTCGTGCAGCTTGCCATCCGAGATGTGGATAAAACTCGGAATGTTGCCCCGCAGGTCGAGCAGCGTGTGCATCTTCACCGCCGCCTTGGTGGTGCGGAAGTGCGCCCACGGAAAGACCGACAGGCACAGAGCGATGGTCGTCGAGTCCAGGGCGTAGACGGTATTGGTCAGGTCCAACCCCAGTTCTTCGTCGACGTACAGCGTCCTCGCCTGGGTGATGAGCCGCTGGGCCAACGCCGCATGGATACGCCAGTCGCGCCTTTCGTTGGCATCGGCCAGCGTCGAGCGCCGGACCGGCTGGCGGAAGCCCATGTGATAGAGTTTCGATGCGTGGACCGAGAGGCAGGTCTCGATGTCGCGCAGGCTTTCCCGGTAGGTCAGCTGGGCGAAGGCCATGGACCGGTATTGCTCGGCGCAGGAAAGCGTCCGGACCCGGTGATCGCCGCCATACCGGTCGACGATCCGCGTGAAAGTAGTCCATGGCAGGAAGTCCATGAGCTGAGCGAACAGGGTCTTGCCGGTGTTCATGAGCATCTCCTCGGAGAAACTCCGAAAAGTGCTCCATCCAATTCAAATCGACACCATGCATTTTCGCTTCAAACCCCGCAGAAATCCTGGCTCTCAAAGCCAGCACCGCTCAGTTAACCGGACAGCAGTGGGTTGTTCCATAAGATATAATTTTTATCTGTGTCCGTCATCAAAACAAATGGGACTGTTTGAGGTGGTCCCACTTTGTTGGACAGTTTGGCAGCGCGGTTAAGGTGTATTCCGTTGTTTGATCATGCTGCCAAAATCCTTTTTATCACATCCTGTTGCTGTTGTTGAGCCTGTGGGGATGTGGGCAAGGCGCGAGCCTTGTCCATCATATCCACAGGTTGACCGGCCCCGTAGGCCTCGGCCGGCGTTTGACCGTCGAGGGACGAATGGGGCCGCTCGGTGTTGTAGAAGCCGATCCACTCGCCGATGACCCGTTCGGCGTGGAAGCCGTCGGTGAGCTCGTGTAGGTAGACCGCCTCATACTTGAGAGACCGCCACAGGCGCTCGATGAAGATGTTGTCCATGCAGCGGCCCCGACCGTCCATGGAGATGCGGATGCTCGCGTTCTTGAGCACGCCGGTGAAGTCGAGGCTGGTGAACTGGCTGCCCTGATCCGTATTGACCCGCATTTCCCAAGTATCGTCGATATCCAGTGCGGCGAGAAGGCGATTCTGCTATAAGAATCATGAAGTTGTAGCATACATGGAGCGGCGGATATGGCACACCCGATGGGTGAATCGAAACCGGGGTGCCTTCGGGTCGTTTTTGACCGTCGATTGAAGCTTGAATTCCACGGTTCCAAGATCACCTCTGATGCCGGGTTGCTCGCCTACCGGGAGCTTGACGATGCCCTCGGCCTGACTGAGATGGCCGAGGGTGTTTTCCAGGATAGCCGTACCGGCAAGAACGGATGGCACGGCATGACGGGTCAGTTTCGCCAGTCCGTTTTCGGGCGCCTTGGCGGCTATGACGATGTGAACGACGCCGACCGTCTGGGACGCGATCCCGCCATGCGCTGGATTGTTGGCGGCAAGGCCATCGAAAGACAGGCCGCTTCCACCAGCCAGATGGGACGCTTCGAGACGGAGCTATTGGCCACCGACGAGAACGTTGAAGCCTTGGTCGACATGAACGGGGTGTGGATCGACAAGGTTCATGACCGCCATCCGCCGAAGATGATCATTCTCGACATGGACAGCAGCGTCAGCCCGACCCATGGCGAACAAGAGGGAACAGCGTACAATGGTCACTTCGGCTGTACCTGCTACCATCCGCTATTCCTGTTCAACCAGTTCGGCGACTTGGAGAGATGTTCCCTGCGCCCCGGTAATGTTCACAGTGCCGACGGATGGCGGAATGTTCTGGAGCCGGTGGTGATGCGCTATAAGGAAAGGAAGGTGCGGCTGTATTTTCGTGGCGATGCCGCCTTCGCCTCACCGGAGATATACGAATATCTCGAAGCCGAGGGATTACTCTACGTCATCCGCCTCAAAGCGAACGCGATTCTCCAGCGGAACATTGCCCATCTGCTTACGCGACCTGTCGGTCGCCCGCCCGACCATGTTCGCCGTTTCCACGCCAGCTTCAGCTATCAGGCCGGATCGTGGAACAAGAAGCGCCGTGTCGTGGCCAAAGTGGAGTGGCACCCCGGCGAGCTGGTTCCTCGCGTCGGTTTCATCGTCACTAATCTGTCGCGCCCTACCAAGCGGGTGGTGGCGTTCTATAATCACCGTGGCACGGCGGAGCAGCACATCAAGGAAGGCAAGAACGCCATCAACTGGACCCGTCTGTCATGTCGCAAGTTCCGCAACAATGCCGTTCGGCTCCAGCTTCACGCCCTGGCCTACAATCTGGGCAACTTCATGAGGACACTGGCTTTGCCGAAGGAGGTGGAGCACTGGTCGATGACGACGTTGCGCGACAAGCTGGTGAAGATCGGGGCCAAGGTTGTCCGACATGGCCGCTACGTTACGTTCCAATTGGCTGAGGTGGCGGTGCCGAGGGACCTGTTCCGGAAAATCCTGAGCTTGATTGATGATCTGCGACGAAGACCCGCTCCGGCGTAGGCCGAGGGAATCGACGGCGAGGAGAAAGCGACAGGAGAGGTGTGTCTGGATGGCGAGAAAAATGACCGAGTGGCCTTCCAAGCGCGGGCCGATTACCAAAATCATGCCATCGGATGGCTGCATAGGGGATACAGTTCCCTTGGCGGTGGGAAAGTGGTACGATTTCCACGAATTTGGATGGTATATGGGGAATGTCGGATTAGACCAATATACGGAAATCTGGCACACTGTACAGACCTTCGGCGATTCCATGAGCGGCGAAAAAACAAGAATCTCCACCGGCGCCGATGGGTGGGAGGCGGTATGTGGAGTTACAAAAATAGCGTCCGAATCAAGTTCGGCGCTGGTTCGCTCGACGAGATCGGCGATCTGGTTCAGGGCCGCACCTATTGCCTCGTCACCTATGACGAGCCGATTTTTCATGGCTTCGCCCAGCGCACTGCCGCGCTCGCCGGTCCGGCCACGCTCACCATCGACAATGTGGTCCCGAACCCGGACTTCCACATGCTGACCGCATCCTGCGACCGATTTGCCGCCGCCGAAACGGTCCCGGAAGTTATAGTCGCCCTGGGCGGGGGATCGGTTATCGACGCCGCCAAGGTGGTCGCCGCAGGCGGCAATGGTTTCGGCGCCGTCAAACGGTTTCTCGAAGACGGCGCGGGCGAGGACGCGTTGACGGCGACCCCGATTGTCGCGATCCCGACCACCGCTGGAACAGGAAGGGAACTCACCTCATGGGCGAGCGGGTGGGATACGGATTTCAAGCGCAAGTATTCCCTGTCGCGGCTGTCCTTGTATCCTACCGATGCATTGATCGACCCCGAACTGATGGTGGCGATGCCGCGAGCTTTGACGGTCAGCACCGCGCTGGATGCTCTTTCCCATTCCCGGGAGAGCATTTGGAATGTGAACGGCAATCCGGTTTCCACGAACCATGCGGTCACCGCCGCGAGGGAAATCCTGGATACTCTCCCCGAGTTGGTGGACGATCTGAGCAATCTGGACCTCCGCACCCGGATCGCCCGGGCCGCGACATTTGCGGGACTGGCGTTTTCCAACACCAGAACCGCGCTGGCCCATTCCATTTCCTACCCCATCACCCTGAGTCACGGCACGCCGCACGGCATCGCCTGTTCGTTCAGTCTGCCCATGGTGATGCGGAGCGTGATCGGCGCCGATCTGACCTGCGATACCGGATTGGGGCGTATTTTCGGATCGAATTTGCCGGCCGGCGCGGACCGGCTGGAGGAATTTCTCGTCAATCTCGGTGTCTCCGTCGACAAGGCGGACTACGGGGTCGATGACGGGGAGTGGCAGGAGTTGATCGAATCCGCCATGACCGGTGAAAGAGGACGCAATTTGATCGGATCGCAGGAGCGTGTGACCGAGAGTCTAGGCGCTGACAAAAGGTGACCGGGAGATTAAATCCGCGCGCCGACATCTAATTCGTGCCAAAAAAACAGGAGGCAACCATGTGTACCGATTACAAATCTCATGACCCACGCAGAAACCGCGCCCGGCGGGCGATCGCCTGGACGGCCGCGACCGTTTTCTCGCTCGGTTTGTCCGGACAAGTGCTGGCGGCGGCCGAATGCGAGAACCCCGACGCCCTGACCTTCGCCATCATCCCGACCGAGGAGACCGTGGCGGAACTGCAGCTCTACAAACCGGTCACCGACCGCATGGCCGAAATGACCGGCAAGAAAATCCAGTTCTTCATGCCGACGTCCTACGCATCGGTTGTCGAAGGCATGTTGAGCGGTTTCGTTCATGTCGGCGTTCTCGGTCCCTACACCTACGTCATCGCCAACAACAAGGACCCCAACATCGAGGTCTTCGCCACCTACGCCAAGCGGCCCGGCCACCTTCAGGAGGAAGGCCCCGGCTATCGCGGTGTTCTGGTGACCAAGAAGGGTTCCGGGTTCACCACCATCGAGTCCCTCAAGGGATCGGTGCTCGGCCTCACCGACCCGGGCAGCACATCGGGCAATTTAATGCCGCGTGTGGTATTCTCCGAAACCGTCGGCATGGACTTGGACGATTATTTCGGCAAAGTCGTTTACACGGGCAGCCACGAGCTTTCCACGGTGGCGGTTCACCAGGGCAAGGTCGACGCGGCCTTCGTCGCCACGCACCGCTTCGACAACGTGGTTGATAAGAGCGAAGTGGCGCTGGGCGATTTCAATGTTTTGTGGAAGTCCGATCCGATCCCGCAGGACCCCTTCGTCTACCGCAATACCCTGTGCGACGATATCAAGAAGAATATCGAGGACACTTTCCTGGGCCTCAAGGACCAGCCCGGGGCCAAAAAATTCCTCGACAACGTCAAATCCAATACCTTCGTCCGCATGACGTCCGATGATTACAACATCATTCGCGCCTTGAAAAAGGCCAAGGACGAGCGCAAGAAAAAGGCGAACTCGGGCTGAATTGGTGGCGGCCGGCCGGAGCGAAGCACTTTCCCGCTCCGGCCGGCTCCTCCCTTCGATCCCAGCGGTTCGGTAACAATTTTTTCTGGCCGGGGGTGGCGCATGGCGATTTTGGAGGTCCGCGATCTTCACGCGCGTTATTCCGCCAGCGGCCCGGAAATTCTGAAAGGCGTCTCATTTAGCGTCGAGGATGATGATTTCTTTGCCATCATCGGCCCCAGCGGCGCCGGCAAATCGACCCTGATCCGCTGCATCAACCGGCTGGTGGAGCCAAGCGGCGGCGAAATAATATTTTGCGATCGCGAGATTACCAAACTGCCCGGCCGCCAACTGCGCAGGCTGCGGCGGGATATCGGCATGATATTTCAGGAATTCAACCTGATCGACCGCATGAGCGTCATGGACAACGTGCTGTCCGGCCGCCTCGGCTACACCAGCAATCTGCGCAGCTTGTTCCGCACCTTCCCGCGCAGCGATATTCAGCATGCCCTGGACCTTCTCGATCGGGTCGGATTGTCGGAGCACGTGGACAAACGCGCCGACGAGCTTTCCGGCGGACAGCGCCAAAGGGTGGGCATCTGCCGGGCCCTGATGCAAAACCCGAAACTGCTGCTGGTGGATGAACCCACCTCGGCCCTCGACCCGAAGATTTCCCGCGAGGTCATGGCGCTTATCAAACAGATGGCCACGGAACTCAAGGTGCCGTGCCTGTGCAATATTCACGATGTGCAATTGGCCATGGAGTTCTGCAACAAGATTATCGGCCTCCAGGACGGCAATAAGATGTTCGACGGCCCGACCGGGGAAATGGACCAGGCCAAGCTCGACGAAATCTACGCCATGGAAGTTCTGTAGATGGCCACGCGCGACGCCCAGGAATCACCGGCGCCCAGACCCACGGTCGACGATATCATTCGATCGCGGCGCCAGAACCGCTACGCCAAGGGCGCATTCTATGTGCTGCTTTTGATCATGGTGGTGTGGAGCATCAAAGTCACCGTGATCGAGGACACGGATTGGGCGCGGATCGGCTCCGTGGGGAAAGTGATCGAAGCGGCCAACCGCTTCATCGGAATCGATTTTTCACTGTTCCCATCGCTCATTGGGCCGACCATCGAAACCCTGATGATCGCCTGTCTGGGGACCTTGCTGGGGGTCTTTCTGTGCATTCCCGCGGCCTGGTTCGGGGCCCACAACATCACGCCTTACAAACCCATCACCTATCCCCTGGCGCGCCTGATGATGACCCTCAGCCGCTCCATTCACGAGATCGTCTGGGCCCTGTTCTTCGTCGCCGCCGTCGGCCTCGGCGCCCTCGCCGGGGTTCTCGCCCTGGCCGTCCGTTCGATCGGATTTATCGCCAAGATGTCCGCCGAGGCCATCGAGGATATCGACCCGGGGCCTGTGGAAGCGATTCGTGCGGTCGGCGGCAATGACTTCCAGGTGATGATCTACGGCATCCTGCCCCAGGTGCTGCCCCAGGTGCTCAGCGTCGTCGTCTTCGAATGGGAAATCAACATCCGCCGTTCGGCGATCCTGGGATTGGTCGGCGCCGGAGGTCTGGGTTTGGTCTTCTTCCGGCAGATGAACACCTTCAACTACTACGGCGTGACCTCGGTCATTATCGCCATCCTGTTCCTGATTCTGCTGGGCGAGGTATTTTCTTATTACTCCCGAAAGGCGGTGATCTGATGAGCCGGGCCGTGGAACCACAGCGGGAGTGGCGCCGCTTCAAGTATCCGGACTCGGTGATCCGTTACGGCGTTTGGGTCTTCATACTGGTTTTCCTCGTCTATACGGTCGAGTACCTAGAAATTCCCCTGGATCGTTTGTTCGGCATGTTTGGGCGCATGGGCTCGACCCTCGCCAACAGGTACTATCCGCCGGACATCGAATACATCATGGACCGGGACTACTTGGAATATGTCATCGAGACCGTTCAGATGGCGTATCTGGGTGCGTTGTTCGGACTCCTGGCGTCGGTGCCGCTCGGTTGGTTCGGTTCCTACAACATGACCCCGAGCCGCCGTTTCGTCTATCCGGTGGCGCGGCTCATCACCATGGCCTGTCGCGCCGTGCATGAGATGATTTGGGCGATCCTGTTCGTCACCATCATCGGTTTCGGCATGCTGCCGGGCGTCATGGCGCTGATGTTCTTCTGCACCGGTTTTGCCGGCAAGCTGTTCGCCGAGGAGATCGAGGCTATCGATATGGGTCTGGTGGACGCCATGCGGGCCAGCGGCGCCAATCTGTTTCAGATCATGCTGTTCGGCGTCTTCCCCCAGGTCCGGGTCGCCTTTACCGGCATCGCCATCTATACCTGGGACGTGTCGTTCCGGGCGGCCACGGTGGTCGGCTTCTTCGGCGCCGGCGGCATGGGCTGGTACCTGAAGCGCAACATCCTCCAGATCGAGACCGAACGGGTCGCCGCGATCCTGCTCTCCATTCTCGCCTTGGTGCTGGTCTCGGAGGCCCTCTCCGCCTGGGCGCGCGCCCGGGTCATGAAAATGAAATAACCGGGCCGGACAGCAAACTGAGAACGGCAGAGCAATAATCCCCCACTGAAGCGGCCGGTCGATCCGGCTGCGGCGGACCAAAATGGGACCGCGTATAGCCTTCTGTCAGGGTTGCTCTGACTGGAAGGCGGGGGGATGTATCGGGTGGAGATGTACGCGCGGGTCCGGCGGGCGTGTCGTGTCGAGGGAATGAGCACCCGCGAGGCCTCGCGGGTGTTCGGGCTGGACCGCAAGACGGTACGCAAGATGCTGTCGTTCTCGGTGCCGCCGGGGTATCGCCGAAGCGCGCCGCCGAGGCGGCCAAAGCTGGGTCCGTTCGCGGGAATCATCGATCGGATCTTGGAAGACGATCGGACCAGCCACCGCAAGCAACGGCACACGGCGAAGCGGATCTTCGACCGTCTCCGGGACGAGTACGGGTTCACCGGCGGCTACACCATCGTGAAGGACTATGTTCGTGAGCAGGGGCTTCGGTCGCGTGAGGTGTTCGTGCCACTCTCCCATTCCCCCGGTCACGCCCAGGCGGACTTCGGCGAAGCGATGGCGGTGATCGGCGGCGCGTTACGGAAGATCCACTTCCTTGCCTTCGACCTTCCCCACAGTGATGGTTGCTTTGTTGCGGCCTATCCGGCGGAGACGACCGAAGCATTCTGCGATGGCCACAACGCGGCGTTTGCCTTCTTCGGCGGCGTCCCCCGATCCATCCTGTACGACAACACCAAGCTGGCGGTTGCCCGGATCCTGGGCGATGGGAAGCGGCAGCGAACGCGCGTCTTCACGGAGCTTCAGTCCCACTATCTGTTCGAGGACAGGTTCGGCCGGCCGGGCAAGGGCAACGACAAGGGCAAGGTCGAGGGACTGGTCGGCTTCATCCGGCGGAACTTCCTGGTCCCCGTCCCGCGGGCCGAGAGCTTCGAGGCCCTCAACGATGCTCTCGCGGGACAGTGCCGCCGGCGCCAGGCGGCGCGGCTGCGGGGTCACAAGGAGACCATCGGCGAGCGCCTCGCACGGGACCGGGAAGCCTTCTTGCCTCTACCCCCGGCACCATACGATGCCTGCGACAAGCGCCCTGGACGGGTGAGCTCGCTGTCGCTGGTGCGCTGCCGGGGCAACGACTACTCGGTGCCCGTGGCCTATGGCCACCGCGAGGTGCTGATCCGGTGCTACGTCGACGAGGTCGTTATCTCTTGCGGCGCGGAGGTGATTGCCCGGCACCGCCGGTCCTACGACAGCGAGGACCTGATCTTCGACCCGCTGCATTACCTACCCTTGATCGAGCAGAAGATCGGCGCCCTCGACCAGGCCGCGCCATTGGCGGGCTGGGACCTGCCCGAGGCCTTCATCACTCTGCGGCGGCTCCTCGAAGCTCGTATGGGCAAGGCAGGCAAGCGCGAGTACGTCCAGGTGCTCCGTCTACTGGAGACCTTCCGGCTCGAGGAGGTCGAGGGTGCGGTCGGCGACGCCCTGCGGCTCGGCGCAATCGGCTTTGATGCGGTGAAGCACCTGGTACTGTGCCGCATCGAGCGGCGGCCGCCCAGACTCAACCTCGACGTCTATCCGTATCTGCCGCGCGCCCGGGTCGCGACGACGTCTGCCAAGTCGTACATGAGCCTGCTGTCGGGGCTCGGCGCATGACCGACACACGGCAGGTGCTGCTCGTCCACCACCTCAAGAGGCTGAAGCTGCCGACGTTCCTGAGGGAGTACGACAAGATCGCCCGGCAGTGTGCCTCGGAAGGCGTCGACCACGTTCGCTATCTTCTGCGTCTTGCCGAGCTCGAGCTGATCGACCGCGAGCGCCGCATGGTCGAGCGGCGCATCAAGGCGGCGCGCTTCCCCGTGATCAAGAGCCTCGATAGCTTCGACTTCAAGGTCATCCCCTCGCTCAACAAGGCGCTGGTCCTGGAGCTGGCCCGCTGCGAGTACATCGAGCGCCGCGAGAACCTCATCGCGCTCGGCAACAGCGGCACCGGCAAGACCCACATCGCCCTCGGTCTCGGCTTGGCGGCCTGCCAGAAGGGCCTCTCGGTCGGCTTCATCACCGCCGCCGCACTGGTCCACGAGCTCATCGAGGCCCGCGATGACAAGCAGCTGCTGAGGTTCCAGAAGAAGCTCGCCACCTACAAGCTTCTGATCGTCGACGAACTCGGCTTCGTGCCGCTGTCCAAGACCGGTGCCGAGCTCCTGTTCGAGGTGTTCAGCCAGCGCTACGAGCGGGGCTCGACCCTGGTCACCACCAATCTGCCCTTCGACGAATGGACCGAGGTGTTCGGCTCCGAGCGGCTTACCGGCGCTCTCCTCGACCGCCTCACCCACCACGTCAACATCCTCGAGATGAATGGCGAGAGCTACAGGCTCAACCAGAGCCGCAGGCGTCAAACCCCGACGGCGAACTGAACCGACCACCCAACCCACGCTTGACCCCGTGGGCCCACAGGTCCCTCCCGCGCGCGCCGCCGCGTCGGCCTGTTGAGGGCACGCCGCGTCGCACGCGGGGCCCTCCCATGGACTAGGGGACAAGCCCGCAGCCGCCAAGTGGTCCCTTCTTACACCGCCACGGTGGTCCCTTTTCGCTCCGCCATTGACAGTCGTACGGCTCATCAGCGATGCCGAGGAACGCACGCGGCAGAACGACCGCTTGGCGCTCAGATATGGCGGATGACAAGAGATCGTCGTCACTGCACGCTTCCTGGCTTGGGAATTCCACTTTTAACCCACTTCGGAAATCACGTATGAATGGGCTGATGGCTACGGGAGAGTGTGCGTCAGGATTCTCCGCTTTTCTTTTTCTTCCAGCGGCTCGGCCTTGGCGGGAGCGATTTAAGGTAAGCTGCGATAGCCTCACGATCTTCGTCAGTCAGTTTTGCCATGTTCTCCTGCACTTGGATCATGGAACCACCGAACGTATCAAAATCTGGCAGTATCCCGGTCTTGAGTGCAATGGCGATATCGTCGATCGACCATTCGCCGATGCCTTGCTCATGCGGTGTGATATTGGGAATGAAGGCCTTGCCATCAGGCTCTGGTCCCCCTGCGAAGGCCCAACCCGCTTCCGGTCCGCCAACGAGATTGCGCGGTGTGTGGCATTCACCGCAATGACCGAGTCCATTCACCAAATACGCCCCACGGTTTACCTGCCTGTCGGCGTTCGGAATGGGGGTGAAGGGTTCATAATCCATGAACAGCATCTTCCACAGTCCAAGCCCACGGCGCCAGCGGAATAGCAGCGGCAGATCGTGTGGTGGCGCATCGTTGGTCATGGCAGGCAATGTGTCGAAAAAGGCTTTAAGATCCACAACATCGGCAACCCTCATTCGCTGATACGACATATAGGGAAATGCCGGATAGTAATGGCTGCCGTCAGCCGATACTCCGCGCATCACGGCATTGAGAAATTGCGCGGTGGTCCAACCGCCGATGCCATGTGTCTTGTCGGTTGAGATGTTGGGCGCATAGAAGGTGCCGAATGGAGTTTTGAGGCCCAGACCGCCGGTAAGCTCGAGCTTTTGATCGCCCTTGGCGCCGGGAGCGGCATGGCATGAGGCACACCCCGATGCATGGAAGACATACTCGCCCCTGGTAGGATCGCCGCCATCTGCCGGCAGATCGCGAGCTGAGATGATCTGCGGCCTAGTAAGGACTGAAACGATAATCAGGCCCGTTGCACCAAGCAAAACTAGCGCGATCAGAAATTTTTGCATGACCGCCCCTATCCAGATGTGGCAACCGTCACAAAATCAGGTCTTCACGATCCGGGACGTATCGTGACATCCAATCGCGATCTCGCGCGACCGTCCTTCGCGGAGAATCGTGAAACGGGTCAATGCAGCTTGAAGGTTACCATCACATATGTCGCACCAACGCTCGGCATCCGCTGAAGATTTTTTTCGGCGCCTTCAACGTTCTAGAGAATGTCAGTTTTGGTGGAGTTCCTCCAGTCAGAATTCCTTGGCCCGGAATGGTTTATGGCAGCCGCCACATGTTTTGCCGAGCGCACCGACTGCAGCAGCGAGCGCCGGCTGTCCGTTACCAACCTCATTGCCGAGGGCAGCGACCGCACCCTGAAAATCAGTGAATGCCTTGGCGAACTCGTTCATGTCCTCCCAGATTTTCGGTTGTGCGCGGGTTTTTCCGGGACGGTCCGCATTTGATGTGCCGGACATAAACAATCCTGCCACCGGATATTGTGAGATGATTTTCAAATTTGCTGCGTGTGTCTTCGCTGCATCGGCGTCGTATGACACTTCACCCTTTGCCATGCCGAACAGCGGACCCGCCTCCCAAACTACGAGCTTCATATAACCTTGGCGTATCGCGATTGCCTTGGCCTCAGTGTCTGGCTTGTCTTGAGCCATCGCAATTGTTGGCACAAAGAATACAGCAAAACAAAGCGCTACGGCGCCCAGACTTCTCAGTCCTTTCGAAACACGCATCTCCGTTTCCTTTCTGCGTTTGATCCGATATTTCCCAGATAGCATTCGTATCGTAGCAAATCGTAGGCGACCCCGACCACCGATGAAAGGAATTTCGCTCTGCGGTCATTCGGCAGCCCCGATTTGATGATTTGGCCGTTGTTGGAAGGCCATTTGGCAAAGATTTCCACCATCCAGACACACCTCTCCTGTCTTTTCCACCTTGCCGTCAATTTCCTCGGCCTACGCCGGAACGGGGCTTCGGCGTAGATCATCAATCAAGGCCAAGATTTTCTGGAACAAGATTTTCGACACGGCGACCTCGGCCAGTTGGAACGTGACATAACGGCCATGGCGGACAACTTTGGCCCCGATCTTCACCAGCTTTTCCCGTAGCGTGGTCAGCGACCAGTGTTCCACCTCCTTCGGCAATGCAAGCGTCCGCATGAAGTTGCCCAGATTGTAAGCCAGGGCGTGAAACTGGAGCCGAACCTCGTTGTTGCGGAACTTGCTGCATGACAGCCGGGTCCACTTGATGGCGTATTTGCCTTCCTTGATGTACTGCTCCGCTGTCCCACGGTGATTATAAAACGCCACCACCCGTTCGGCGGGCCGCGACAGGTTGGTGACAATAAAGCCGACGCGGGGGCACAACTCGCCGGGGTGCCATTCCACCTTGGCCACCACGCGCCGCTTCCTGTCCCAACTTCCAGCCTGATACCTGAAGCTGGCGTAATAGCGCCGCACATGGTTCGGCGGACGACCGACGGGGCGGGTCAGCAGGTGGGCAATGCTTTCCTGAAGAATTTGGTTCTTCGGCAACCGGATCGCGTAGAGAAAACCCTCACTTTCCAGGAGCTCGTAGATGTCCGGTGCGGCAAAGGCGGCGTCCCCTCGGAAGTAGCGGCGCAGGTTCCGTTCCCGATAACGTGCTACAATACACTTGATACAGTCGACGGCTCCCACTTGGAGGCATCGCGAAGTACCAAAATATGGTGCCATTGTGGAGTAACGAAAGTCTTCTTGTGACGTAGTGGACGGCTCCCACCCGCCGGCTCCTAAGTTCCATTTTTCGGTGTGATTTAACGCACCGCTAATGTCCGACTCTGGCTAGAATCGGAAGTCCGGCCGCCCGAAATCGAAGTCTGCTTTACCCCCGAAAGCAGACGAAACCGAGGGTAGCCGCCGGAGTCCGTACCTGACCCCAAGGAGACAAATCGGGCCAGAGCGTCGGATATCAAATTTGTAACTTTGGTCGTTGCCGCTTTGCGGTTGCAGTCCAAAATTCGAGACCGTCGGGTGGCGATCTCTCTTTGTAGCTCAGGGGAAGACTTCCGTCTGGTCACGTGGCCGCATGATAATCGGCATAAAGCTCCGGAACCCGAATCACTTCATTTGACCGGATACATCGAGAGAGATATCCAACACACCCAGGGCAGTTCAGCGCTCTCGATTTGAGGTGAGTCCGATATGCCACAGGTTGGAGGCATAATGGGTTTGGCTACAAGATGTGGGGTTCTCTCGGCACGATCCATGTGAATCTATCGCTGGCAACCGAAACCAAGGACGGTTGCCATGGACACCGCATTCACCCACCTTCTCGCCATGCTGGGCGGTATCGCCGATCCCCGTCGGGCTGAAGGCAAGCTTTACGGGCTGCCCCACGTGTTTCTGTTCTCGATCCTCGCGGTCATGGCGGGGGCCAATTCCTACCGCGCGATCCACAGCTTCATCGATGTCCACCTGCACCGGCTCAAGGAGACCTTCGAGCTGAACTGGAGGCGCGCACCCGCCTACACTACGGTGCGCGGGATCCTTCAGGGTCTTGCGGCGGCCGACGTCGAGAAGGTGTTCCGTCTGCACGCGCAGATCCTCAACGAGAGCGCCGCGTGCCAAGGCATGCGCGTGGTCGCCTTCGACGGCAAGACGTTGCGCGGCAGCTTCGACAAGTTCACCGACACCCGGCCGGCCCACTTGGTCAGCGCCTTCGCCGCCGATAGCGCCCTGGTGCTGGGCCATCTCGAGATCGACGACAAGTCCAACGAGATCCCGGCCGTCCAGCGCCTGCTCGGCGAACTCGGGCTGGCCAACAGCGTGGTCACCGTGGATGCGCTGCATTGTCAAAAAAACCTTCGAACGCGCCGCTGAAAGGAGCTTGCGCCTCATCGCCCAGGTGAAGGCCAACCAGCCGACCCTTTTCGGCGACGTGCAACGGCTATGCGACGAGCGCGAGCCGCTCGACCGCCATGAGACCATCGACGCCGCGCGGGCGCGACACGAGACGCGCCACGTCGAGGTCTTCGATGCGGGCACCCATTTCCGCGACACCGAATGGGCACCCTTTATCGCCGCCGTCATTCGGGTCCACCGCCGCCGCCTCGAACGCGACACCGCGACCGGCCTCTGGAACTTGGCCAGCGAAACCTCCTACCACGTGTCGAACGCCGTGTTCTCCGCCCACGCCGCCGGCGGCGCCATCCGGGCACACTGGGGGATTGAAAACCGGCACCACTATCCGCGTGATGTCACCATGGGCGAGGACGCCTGTCGCGTCCGCAAAAACCCCGGCATTCTCGCTCGCATCCGCAGTTTCGCCGCCAACATCATGCGCGCCAACAACGTCGCCAACATGACCGACGCGCGATATCGAAATGCCATCGGCGGACTCGACCGGTTGTTCAGCTATCACACGAAGTAATGAGCGTTGAACAGCCCTGAAAACGTACCCGTCCCAGTCACCGCTCGCCTGCATAGGATCTGTTGGTGCAGGCCTTTGGCCTGCTGGCCCTGATGGAATCAGCCGATCCGCGCCTCATTCTCCTCATGGGCTTGTTGCCCGAGCGTCCGTGCAGGCTGAGCGGACCGCGGTCTGACCTGTTCGCCATCACATCTTGTCGTACCTTGCGCAACCTTCTGATGTGCTACCTCCCGTCTCGATTCCTGATTACTGTCGTCAAACGCGCTTAGGCCGCCTGGCTGACGAATGTCGGTTGGTACGTCCGGTCATGGGCCAGCAAGGCCCAGATCGTGCGCGCCGTCTTGTTGGCGAGAGCGACGACGACGACGTTCGCCGGCCGCCGCTCGGCCAAGCGCAACGCCCATTCGGGCGGCGCCTTGGCCTTGTTGAGTACCGTACGAGCGCCATGGATCAGCAGCGTGCGAAGGTAAGTGTCCCCGCGCTTTGAGATGCCGAGCATGCGCACCCGCCCGCCGGTGCCGCGGTGGCGGGGCACCAGCCCGAGCCAGGCGGCAAACTCCCGGCCGGACTTGAATGCAGAGGGATCGCCCATCGCGGCAATCGTGGCCGTCGCGGTCAGCACCCCGACGCCGGGGATCTCAGCGATCCGCCGACTGGCTGGGTTGTTCCGATGCCACAGCTTGAGACGCCGTTCGATCTCGCCGATCTCCTCATCCAGCCGGCCCACGCGTGCCCATTGCTCGCGCAAGGTCTCCACAACCATCGCCGACAGACGCTCAGAGACCCGCTCCAGCGCAATGCCGATCCCACGCCTCATCCCGGCACGGCCTTGCGGCATGACTTCGCCATACTCAGTCAGCAGGCCGCGCAGACCATTGATTTGCGCAGTGCGGTATTTCACCAGCTGCTGGCGCATGCGATGCAGCGCGAGGATCCCCTGCTGCTCTTCGCTCTTGATCGCGACCGTCTTGATGCCCGGCTGCTGCACCGCCGTCCAGATCGCGCGTGCGTCGTGCGCATCGTTCTTGTTGCCGCCCACGAAGGGCCGGACCATTTTCGCCGGCAACAGCCGAACCTCGTGACCGAGCTCCTGCAGGCTGCGTGCCCAATGCTGCGAACCGCCGCAGGCCTCCATCGCCACCAGGCAAGGCGCGCGGTTAGCGAAGTGCTCCAGGAACTTCGCGCGCGTCAGCCTCAGATCCACGATCTCACCCGTCTCTATATCCACCCAGTGCAGTTGAAACACCCGCTTCGCCGTATCCACACCCACGACCGTTCTGTTAGTCTTCATCTCGGATCCTCCGGTTTGCCTGCGAAGAGCTTGCTCTTCCCACTTGGCATTTTGATGCCGCCGGCCCGTGAGGGTCCACCTCAGTCCTCCCGTCGTCCGACATCAGGGGTGGGAGGCGTCCATTCCATTCTCCTTCGTTGATCGAATGCACCCTGCGTGCGTTTCTTCCTGGCGCTTATGACGCCGTTAGATGGGGGCGTCCACTCCATCGCACCTTGGTCTTGTCGTGTCGGGGACTCCCTTCGTCCGATGAACGACGCTATCGCGATCTGGTCGCCAGCGCGACCAGGCCGGACTAGATTCGCATGCTCCAATACCGGCCCTTGCTCTGCTGCTGCCTTTCGGCCTTGCGCTCGGCGCGCTGTTGCCGCAACTCCCGGAGCTTCTCCGGATCGTCGAGGAGGCGGGAGACGCGCTCGTCACGCATCTGGAGGCTCTCACCCGCGCGTTGTCCTGCCAGGGTTGCCGCGAGGTGCCGGTCGTCATCTTCAAGCACGTCGCGCACCCGCGTGAGCGCTGAGCCGAGGCTCTCTTCCCGGAGCGCGATGTAATCCAGGTGGATGCCGTAATTCACCGGGTCGTCCATGAGTCCTTCACAACGGCCCACCGCAAAGTCGGTCACGTTCCGCCATGTGTCGTAGTCCTCATGGTTGGGAACCGCCACGCCCCGCTTGGCCGCCTTGGCCTCCAGAGCCTGGCGGCGGTCCATCTGGCCCGCCATGTGTTCGCGGCAACTGTCGAAGTAGTTGCGGTTTGACACTACCTTGCCGATCTGAGCGAGCACCGTGCTTATCTCCGATTCAACACCGCGATCCAGGAGCATGTTCTTGGAGACGCTGTCCAGCTCCTTGTGCAGACGATCGTAGCCGTCCGTGTAGATGACGTGGACGCCATCTTCTGCCGCGCGCTCCACCTGGCGGTTCCAGTCCCGCTTCAGTACCTGCGAGCGTTGCAGGACCTCCCGTGCGAAGGCCGCGGTCCGTAGCCGATCGTGGTAGCCCTGTCCGCCGACGAGGTGGCCCACGGCGCGGCCGAAGCGGGAGAACGCAGTTCGCACAGGCTCGGCGCCGATAGTCCCGACCTGCCCCGGAACTGGCGCATCGTCAACCGACGCAAACCGGGGACCGACCCAGTGGCGGTTTTGCTGGCGCCGCAGCTCGCGCGCCTGCCGTTCGGCCAACTCCTTGTCATCATCCCGGATCACCTCGCGAAGCGCCGATAGCGCCCTTGTCATGTGAGTCCTGGCTTCCACGAGCCGGTCAAGATGGGCGCCATAGGTTTCCTTGCGGGAGAGGATGGCCTCGCCTGCCGCCGTCAGGCGCTCGGCCTCCTGCCGCCAGTCCGGGTAGGCCGAAACCCCGGTCAGCTCGTTTTCCCGATCCGCCGCAACGTCTCGGAGAGAAGCGCGCGCATCCATCTGCCGTTGCGCTTCGCCTGGATACTCAAGGATCTGTTTGCGGGTCGAGAGATAGTGCTGGTGGTTCTCAAGCACCTGGATCAAGGGCGCCTGTGATTTGGCCGGGATATCCGGGTTCTCCATCAATTCCCGGATGCGCGCGACGATGTCCATGTAGCCCTTGGCGTAGAATAATGGGATACCGGCTTGCCGGGCGTTTTCGATGAGGCTGTTCCAGTCCTGCCGCAAGGCTTCGTAGTCTGGCACCCAGGCCCGCTTCGCGGGCTCCGGTTGTTCGGCTTTCTCCCGTGTATCCGCAGGTTCGCCGTGCGGTTCCGGTGTCTTGACTGCGGAGGCATATTCGCCATCCTCCCGGATGACGCGGCGCAGCCGTGACAGTTCCCCTTCCATGCGCACCCTACCGGTTCCCATATTGTCGAGATGGACGCCATACCTCTCGCCGTCCGCGAGGATGGCCTCGGCCGCTTCTGTCAGACGGTCCGCTTCCTGCCTCCAGCCCAGGTGATCCGATACCTCAACGATCCGAACGCCGAGGCCATCGGCGACGCGCTGGAGGGAAGCATGCGTGTCCATGTGCCGTTCGGCGGCGTCAAGATAGTCCTCGACGTATTGGCGCGCTGAGAGATCCCGTTGGTGATTTTCAAGTGCCTCGATCATCGGCGCCCGTGTCCCGGCCGGGATATCCGGGTTCTCCGTCAGTTCCCGGATGCGCGGGATGATGTCCACGTATCCCTTGGCGTAGAATAACGGCTCTCCGGCTTGCCGGACGCGTTCGATCAGTTCGCTCCAGTCCCGCCACAATGCTTCGTAAGCCGCATGCCAGTCCGGCTTGGGGGGATCCTCCTGGTCCAGCCTGAGCGGCGGCACATCCTCCTGCGCGGCCGCGGCATGTGCCCAGGGGTAATCTTCGGCTTCGACCGGCGGGACGGTGTCGAAGTACTGGGTCGACGCCGCGTCACGATCCGAAGACTGCATCCCGGCCGTGTCCCGCGTCATCGTATCGGCGCGCCTGGGCGCATCGGCGCGGCCGCCCTTCAGCGCCAGCTCTCCTTGCCGCAATTCGGGTTTCGGTTGTTGTGCCTCCTGTTCCGCTTCCTTCTTTATCCGATGCACGTGCCGCATCGTGGCCGCTCGCTGGTGGCGTCGTGCGCGAGCGTGGAGTTCCTCGAAGGCGTCGAGGTCCTTGCGGGCAATGCCGCCGCGCTCGGCCAGCAGGGACGCAAAGTCGTCCGGCCGGGCGCGAAAGGCCGCTGCCTGTTTCTGCAACGCGGCATGGCGGGTGAGCGTCTCGCGGTAGGCTCCGCTGAGCGCCACGGCATCGCCTTCAATGCGGGTCCGTTCGCGGAGATCGTCATATGCCGCGAGAACCTCTCTTCGGCCATCGACGAAAGTGCTCACCGTCTGGGCGTGACGCCAGCCGAAGGCAGTGCGCCGAACATCCCGCGCGATGCGAGCCAACGCGTTGTCGTTCGCAGCTGCGCGGATATCACCCGCCTCGCCCTGGGCTTCGCCAGGGGAGCGGCTTCTGTCCCCCCGGACATCCTCCCGGCGGTCTTCCCATATGGCGTCGGCCATATAGTCGAGCGCCGCTTCCTTGGGCTGCGAGCGCGACCAGCGTTCGGCCAGATACGCCCGGATCTCGGTGTCCGTCACCGCAACTTCCCGGTCGTTGTCGGCTCGCCTGTCAGCGATATCAAGGGTGAGCGGCGTCCGGTTGACGTAGATGTCGAGCCTCTCGCGATGGCGCGTTGCGGCGGGATAAATCGTCTCGCGCGAGGGCCTCGCGTCGGCCAGCAGGAACGTCCGGTCCACGGTCAGCCCCTGGGCGGAGGTAATAGTGAGGGCATAGCCGTGATCGAGACGGATATTGCCGTACCAGTCGCGAATTTCGTCGTGATGGAACGAGACGGACCGCCCATCCTCGGTGCGCGCCGATATCAGAACACTCGGCTCCGTTCCGGCCGCGCCCCTTTCAACCTTGAAGTCCTCCACCGTGACCACGGTGCCGTTGAACAGCTGCTTCTCCCAGTGCGTGGCGCCGATGCGCAGCCGGTCGCCGCGCGCGATCTCCAGCGGCGAGGCCGTCCGTTCGTCTTCCGTGCCCCTGCTGACGATCACCGTCACCCGGTCCGCATGGGCCCGGTCCATATCGGCCCGTTCCCCATCCGGCAACGAAGCGAACCGGCGCTCACGCATCAGATGCGACAGTGCCCTCACTTCTGCCCGTGTGCGCGCCAGCACCACGCTTGATTTGCCTGGGTTCGCCCGTTGGTAGCGGTCCCAGTCATCGACCAGGCCGGTCAAAGTCTTTTCTTCGTCGTACCCGATATGGAACCGACCACGCAGGTGATGGGCTGCAATGGCTGAAGCCGCATCGCCGTCGCGCAGCGCCTCGGAAGCAGCGACCTGCCACGGCGTAAAAATAAGTTTTCCTTTCATGTTCTCGCAGTACGTAAGAATTCTGGTGCGCCTCTCCTCTGCCATCGAACTCGCCAGGAGCCGTGCCATCTCAGGTGTCTCCCCCTGGATATGGGTCAGGATATCCTCCAGGTCCGCGTTCTGGCGCCGTATGCGGTCCACCCGCACGCTGCCAACGGCGTCCCGGATCAACCTGAGCCCCGGTCCCGCTTCCACCGGTTGTTGCTGTTGTGTGTCGCCCGCGAAGACGATCTTTGCTCCGTGGCGTTCGGAGAGCTGGAGAATATGATGCGCCTGACGGGTCGATAGCATTCCCGCCTCATCGACGATAATGGTGGTGTTTCCATCGATATCGATCCCGCCCCGCGCGGCAAGACGCAGCAGCTTGTCGACGCAGAACGGACGCGCATCAACGTCATTGCCGAGCGCCACCGCCGTGCGCCAGGCCACGGCGGTGGCGATGATGTCGCTCCCGTGTTCGCGGTAGAGATCGGCGATGGGCCGCAGCGTCGTGGTTTTGCCCGAGCCCGCTGCTCCCTCGATAATGGCGACCCGGCCCCCGGATGCGGTAACCGACCGGATCGCCGCGATCTGTTCTTCGCTCAGTGGATAACCCGCCTTCAGCAACCCCACTACCTTTGCCTCGATGGCCTCGGCGGACAAGGAATGTCCCGTATCGGCGGCCATGCCTGCCGCCATGTCCCTGACTTCCATCTCCATATGCAGGTTGTGACGGGTTGAATACAGCCTGGTGTGCGCCATGTCGGCCCGGCCCTCAGCCGAACGCGGCGGGCGGGTCAGGCGCAAGACCTCGGGGCTTAGAAGCACACGTTCGATGCTTGTTGCTACCGCCTCATGGTTCAACAACCCGGCGGTGGCATTGCCCACCCGCTCGACGATGTCGGGCAGGCGGAAGACTGCTTCCTCGCGCGTAAGGCGGTACGGCAGGTCTTCCAGGACTTCTGTCAGCGCCCGAATCTGCTCTTGGGTAATCTCTTCCGACTTGCCCAGTATCGAGGCAATCAGCACTTCGCGCTCGACATACCCCTCCGCTTCGCCTCGCCAGCGCCGGTGGCGAATCTCCGGATCATTGTCGGGAGACTTTCCGGCCCGCGTGATCTTGTTCGCTGCTGCTGCCCGTGGTGCGTTGCCCTCGACCGTAAAGCCCATCTCCCGGGCCGCTTCGATAATCGCCGCCCGGCGCTTGGACCAGTGTCCGATCAGGTCCTCGGGCATGCCTGCGACCCGCGTGAACTCTCCATCCTTGCCATACTGTTCCATGCGGATGCCGAGGCGTTCTTGCAGGCTCCAGGCGAGCGTATTGCGGTAGACCGCTCCCGCCGCCTTCATCCAGGCGTAGACCGGGTGTTGATGCAACGCCCGGTACTTGCCATCCCGGAGTGTCCGGGCAGCATTGAAGATCACGCAGTGGGTATGAAGCTGCGGGTCGTTGTCGCGGCTGGTCCCATGCTGGAACATTGCCGCCGTGATATCGGCTGGCAGCACTTCGATATCGCCATCCCGGTTACGGATACGGGTATAGGCGCAATGGCGCATCACCGTTTCTTCCAGTGCTACCCGTACCGCATCGTTATGCGTCCGCTCGATCTCCGATCGCAGCTCGGGATCGGCTAAGGCCCATAAGGCCGAGACGCTCTTGTCGGCGCTGAAGGTCATGTCGAGACCCGCCGAGCGTCGCTCGCTTCCCGCGTTCTGTGTGAGCTTGCCTCCGGTGTTCGGTGCGAAGCCGTTATAAAGCCGGTGGAAGTCGACGCTGTCGACCTTGCTGCCGTCGGCAAGTCCGAACAAGCCTTTCGGGTTGAACCATACGCCGTCGGGTTCCTCACCCGCCGTGTAGTACTCGTTGGGATGTCGAAAAGAGCGCTGGCTCTCAAGGTAATACGCGGCCGAGGCCGCCTGGGCCAGCGTCGCTACCATGACGCGGCCTCCGCTACGTCATGGTCAACGGCGGCGATACCAATATTTGCGCACACACGGGATATGAATATTGGCGTGTACACAATTCCAACCTCGAAGGTTCATTAACGCTTCAGCGGGTTACCGTAAACGGCTTTGCGAATCCTGATATCTCAGACATTTCACTCCACACCTAGCTATAAGCAGTGCACTAGGGTGCAGAGGTGTGAGAAGTAACAAACGCCATTTCGCTCTCGTTCGCGACCGAGCATACGCATATCGTTCAAGGTTGCAAGGGATTTTTTGACACGCCGCAGGGACGGCGCGCAGGTTTGGCATCCGCAGGATTTTCGCGCTGTTGCATTCGGGGGAGGTTAGGCAAGCGCACGGACCATCATGGCCGGTGTTTCGGATTGCCAAGGCTCTTATTCCTCAGAACGGTGATCGGATAGCCGACGAATGCATCTGGGCTTGATTACGAATCCTGAAATGGCGGAGGGAGACGGAATATGACTGCGAAACGCTTCAACAAAGCGGATATCGACTTCAATGCCATAGATGGTGAATTGGCGAAACTTGTGCCGCCTAAGCTGAGCCTGACGGATGTGCTGGACCGTTTGCGGAAGCGATTGGTCGAGCAACAGGCCAAGGGGGTTACGGTGGCTCAGATGCATGAAGTGTTGAAATCGGGCGGCATCGATATCACGGAGCGCAGTCTGCGGACCTTTCTGGACAAGGGCGTATTGCCGGGAAGGAAGGTTGCCGAGGCCGCCAGGTCCATGGTGTCGGAAGAAGGCAGTGATCCGTTCTGAGCCGAACGACGGCGCATATGGGTTCGCGAATCAACGAACCGCGGTCCGAAGAACGGCGGTCCGTCGTGGCGGTTTTCGGGATGCGGATAATGAAGTGGCAATGGGGGATGGGCCGGGCGATGGCGTGGCGCGTCAGCGCCCGCGTACGGCGATGGCGCGAAGCGCCGTGCCGTGAGGCGGCGATGCATCGTTCGAAGAACGAGGAGCCGACAGCGAGCGTAAGCTCGCACAATTGGCGGTGGCGCGAAGCGCCCCGCCATGGGCCGTGACTTTATGCACCCGGCATAAAAAAGGGGCCGACCTCCGCTGTGTGATGGCGGGGGCCGACCCTGAAGGGTGCCGTTATGCGGCGGCGAGAATAATGCCGAGTAGTTGCTAATGCCGAGTGACGTGCGGGGAACGGCTTGTCCGCGCCGATTTCCCACCGATTCGCTCGGCATTAATTCTGGTAGTCAGTTTTCCGGCAAAGTCGTCCTCCCTTTCGATCAGATGGAGGACGACAACAAATGTCTTCGACACCCAACCGCCGGCCCCTGCTGGGGACCACAGCACTGGCCGGCTTCGACGCAAGCATTTTCGCGTTCATTGACGATCTTCGTCGTCGCGGCGAGATTGCTGAAGGTCAGTTCCCCAAGTACCGGTATGCCGCCCGTCACTTCCTGATCTGGCTTGAGCTCACCGGTATCGCGCTCAAAACAGTCGACGCCACAGTCATCGACCGCTTTCTGCGGCACGATTGCCGTTGTGCCGCATCGTCCGCACCTGTCCGGCCTCGCCGCTGGCGCAAGGGCCGCACGTCGCCCAAACTCATGACGTTCATCCGCTTCCTTGAGCGGACGGGGCGGATCGAGACGCCGGGTGAGCTGGACGACAATTTCCAGTTGCTGGACGCGTTCCTCGCGGGCTTGCGCCGCGGTAGATATGCGACCGCAACCATCAAACTGTACCGTTACGGCTGCGCCGGTCTCATTGTCTGGCTCCACCTCTCACGGATCCGCCTGCGCGATCTGACACCGGATATTTATGCACGCTTCCGGAACAGGCAGTTCGTCTGCTCAATCCCCGGGATGTTCTGCGGCCACGAAACGCAGTCACCCGGAACCGCTTACCGAACCGAAGTCCGCGGCTTCCTGAAGCATCTCGTCGCAATCGGGCGGATTGAACCCCTGGAGCCGTTCCCGGGCGAGAAGGCGCCGTCCGCTCGCCTTGAGAGGTACGCCGTGTGGCTTGAACGCCATCGCGGCATCTGCCCGGGGACTATACGCCAGCATGTCCGTTTGATCGCAGAGATGCTGCCTCACCTTGGAGATGATCCCGGGGGTTATGGCGCGGCACTGATCCGGCGAGTGCTGTTCGAGCATATGGAGCCCTGGTCGCGAAGCTACGCCCAGAGGCTGACAACCGTGATGCGCATGTACCTTCGGTTCCTGGTATCGGAAGGCAGCATCGCGGCAGCGCTGGTCGGGGCCGTGCCGACGGTGCCTCAGTGGCGGTTGTCAACCTTGCCACGGTACATCCCGGCCGACGATGTCGCGCGCACCATCGCCTCCTGCGGTGATGACCCTATGGGCGTACGCGACCGGGCGATCCTGCTGCTTCTGGCACGACTTGCACTGCGGGCAGGGGACATCGTTGCCCTGCGCCTCGGCGATATCGACTGGGACAGGGCCGAGATCCGTGTCTCGGGAAAGTCACGACGGCAGACGGCTCTGCCGCTGCCCCAGGATGCCGGCGACGCGCTCCATGCCTATATCGCGACGGTGCGGCCAAGGGTGGATGAGGAGAAGGTGTTCCTCTGCGTCAACGCACCCTGTCGACCGTTCACCGACTCAAGCACCGTCAGTGCTGTGGCGGAACGCGCACTCGACCGCGTCGGGGTCAAGACCTTCGCCGGTCGCGGTGCGCATGCGTTCCGCCACTCCCAGGCGACAGCGTTGCTCAGGTCGGGAGCAACGCTCGATGTCATCCAATCGCTGCTCCGGCACGCCTCCCCCGACACCACCATGATCTACGCCAAGACCGATGCGGTCATGTTGCAGGAGATCGCCCAGCCCTGGATCGGAGGGATCGAGGCATGACGGAGAAAGCCACCATCACAGAGCATATCGAGCGCTTTGTCGCGATGAAGCAAAGGGTCGGTTACCGGTTCACGCGGAGCGGGACGACACTGCGGAGCTTTGCGCGGTTCGCCGAGGGCCGTGACGAAACATTCATCCGTTACGAGACAGCCCTCGAATGGGCATCGGCATCGGCGGCGGCGTCACGAAACGAGCGAGTGAGCAAGCTGCGAGCGGTCCATGCCATGGCCTGCTGGCTGCATGCCGAGGACCCACGTCACGAGGTGCCGCCCCGTGATGCTCTAGGTCATCTGTCCAAAAGGAGACCGCAGCCGTACCTGGTATCGGTCCCGGACATCCAGAAACTGCTGACAGCGGCACTGTCCATGCGGCCCGTCGGCACCATCGCCCCGCTGACCTGGCACCACCTGTTCGGTCTCATCGCCGCAACCGGCCTGCGCATCGGCGAAGCCCTCGCATTGACGCTGGACGACATCACGCCTGACGGCCTCGTCATCCGAGACACGAAGTTCGGCAAGACGAGGATGGTCGCGCTGCACCCGACCACCTGGGATGCGCTGAACCGCTATCTGGATGCACGACTCAAGGAGAAAACTCCAGACCGGCATCTGTTCGTGATCGCCACCGGCCGGTGCCCACATAGACAGTATGCGGATCACGTCTTCCGCAAAATCGCGGAGCAAGCGGGAATCCGGGAACCCGACGCGGCACGAGGACCGACCCCGCACTCGCTACGGCATTCTTTCGCCGTCCGGTCACTTGAGAACCTGGCTCCCGGCGTCAACCCGGACCGTCACATATTGGCCCTCGCCACCTACCTCGGCCATGTCGGGGTCTCGAGCACCTATTGGTATCTGGAATCGACCCCGGTCCTGCTGCGCGGCATCGCCGAGGCCGCGCAGCAGGCTCACGCGAATGGAGGGTCCGATGACTGATCTTGCCCCCCATCTCACCGCCTTCCTGCAGGAGCACCTGCCCAACGAGCGGCGCTTCAGCCGACACACCGTGCAGAGCTATACCGAGTGCTTCCGGCTGCTCGTCCTCTACGCGGCGGAGCAAATCAAAGTCCGCCCCTGTGCTTTGAAAATCGAGCACTTCACGGTGGCGCTCCTGCTGGCCTTCCTCGAATCCCTGGAGAAGGTTCGCAACAACAGCATCGGCACGCGCAATATCCGCCTCGCCGCCATCAAGTCCTTCTTCCGGTACGTGGAATACCGTGTCCCGAGCTGCCTCGACCACGCATTGCAGGTGCGCGCCATCCCGCAGAAGCGCGCCGACAAGCCCCTGATCGACTGGCTCGACCGGACCGAGATGCAGGCGATCCTGGATGCTCCGGATACCGCAACGGTGGCAGGCTTGCGCGACCGCGCGATGCTGCACCTGTGCTACGCCGCCGGGCTGCGGGTGTCGGAACTGACCGGACTCACCCTCGACAGCCTGTCGGGTTCCCAGCTTGAGACTATCCGCGTCCTGGGCAAGGGGCGGCGCGAGCGCGAACTGCCGCTGTGGAGGGAAACGAAAACCGTCCTCAATGAGTGGCTCGACGTCCGGCCGGCCGTCAACAACCGCTACCTGTTCCTCAACGCACGGGGGCGGGCAATGAGCACGGACGGCTTCGCATACATCCTCAAGCAGCATGTCGCCACGGCGGCCCAGAAGGTCCCGTCGATCGACACCAAGCGGGTGACCCCGCATGTGCTCCGTCACTCGACGGCAATGACGATCCTGCATGCCACCGACGATATACGGAAGGTCTCGTTGTGGCTCGGGCATGCGGACATCAAGATCACCGAAACGTATGTCCGCGCGAGCCCGGCCGAGAAACTGGCAATCCTTGAGATCAACACACCGCCTTCCATCCGGTCGGGGAACTTCCCGGGTCTGAAGGACAGCCTGATGAGGGTTCTCGGCGGGAACTGACTGCCAGAATTAATGCCGAGCGAATCGGCGGGAAATCGGCGCGGACAAGCCGTTCCCCGCACGTCACTCGGCATTAGCAACTACTCGGCATTATGCTCGTTATGCAGAGCTCTGCATAACGAGAAGGACGGGGATTCCGATCTTGCGTGCCTTGTCGATCATGTTATTCGTTTCACCTGCAAACGTTGACAGGAGATGTCAGGGGTTATCAGAACATGACATTATAGGTACTTTTCAATGTGTTATGGAATAGCATATAGCCTCTTTAACCGTCATGGGATGTCAGGAAGCGCCTGTAGTTTACTTTCTTGTGTTGGTTTGAGTGTTGACAATATACCCGCGCTAGCCATAATCGGAGGATGCCAAAACATACCGGTAAACGTGTCGCGCTGAACAAGCTGACCTTGACCAAACGCGCTGTCGAGGCGATGGAGCCCGCGGATAAACCCTGGATCGCCTGGGATGACAAATTGACCGGGTTCGTGATCTATGATCTTATATCGCTGATTTAATTCATTATTTGTATGTTTTCATTTTCTCCGTAAGCAAAATGCAAGCGAATTCAATCCAATTCCAGCGCTCACGGGCGCATCTCTGACGTAGCTCCCGCCCGACCCTCAAGAGGACTGCCGCACGCAATGGCCCGCCTCACCTGACTGCGTGCTGGCGGGCGGTCTGCGAACACGCGAGGCTCGGCAGGCTGCGCCTGCACGACCTTCGCCACACCGCAGCCAGCCAGGCCATCATGCCTGGCGAAAACCTGCCCCTGGTCGGCAAGTTGCTCGGGCACCGACGGCACCGGACCACGGCGGGCAACGCCCACCTTGCCGACGAGCACCTCGTCGAGGCAGGGACATTTTATTGTCCGGCAAGGGTGTCAACGCCGGTTGAAGATTCGGCCAAGGGGCGGGGCAAAAGACCGCCACCTGGGCTGGTGGGCTGAGCTTGGCGTGAGATTGGGATTCGGAGATGCGGTGCGAGGGTTTTTCGGCGGGAGCGGGCAGCGGAGCCATGCAGGGCTCAAGCGGTCCGCGCCCGCCGGCCGCCCGCGGGGCGGCATGGTTTGTCGGGTTGGGGTTAGTCTCGCCACCCGGGCCTTAGGGGCGCGTTGCCGGCCGGGGCCGCGCGACGGCGCGCCGCGGTTCAGCTATCGGCGCTGTTTCCGCGGGCGCGGCTCTGGCTGAGGCGGTAGCTGTCGCCGTTCATCTCGAGGATGTTGACGTGATGGGTGAGACGGTCGAGCCGCGCCCCGGTCAGGCGCTCGGAGCCGAAGGTCCCGGTCCATTCGTCGAAGGGGAGGTTGGAGGTGATGAGCGTGGCGCCCCGCTCGTAGCGCTGCGAGATCAGCTCGAACAGAAGCTCGGCGCCGGTCTTGCTCGGCGGCACGAAGCCCAACTCGTCGATGATCGGCAGCGTGCCGGCGACCATCTGCTTCTGGAGCCGCGGGAGGCGGCGCTCGTCGCGGGCTTCCATCAACTTGTGCACGAGCGTGGCGGCCGTGGTGAAGCCGGTGGAGAGGCCCCTCTGGCAGGCGGCCAGTCCGAGCCCCAGGGCGACATGGGTCTTGCCGGTGCCGCTCGGGCCCAGGGCGATGACGTTCTCGCGCCGCTCGATCCACTCGCGGCGCGCCAACTCCAGCACCCGCGCCTTGTTCAGCGCGGGGATGGCCTTGAAGTCGAAGCTGTCGGGGCTCTTGGCGACCGGGAACTTCGCCGCCTTGATGCGCCGCTCGACCATGCGCCGTTCGCGATCGATCAGTTCCAGCTCCACCAGCCGGGCCAGGAACCGAACATGATCCAGGCCCTCGGCCGCGCACTGGCGCGCCACTTTCTCGTATTCCCGCGGGAAGGTCGGCAGCCTCGGGGTCTTGAGGTGGTGTGCCAGCAGGATGTGGGGCCTGTCCGTCATGCCGCGTCCTCCGACAGCAGGCACATGTCGCTGGCGGCCGAGGTCCTGCCGACGGTGGCCTTCGGCGGATACGGGTAGACGTCGAGGTCGAGCTTCGGCGGGCGCTTCTCGACCCGGCACGGCACCAGATGCTTGACCGCGTCGAAGCCGATGGCGCCCAGGCGCGGGGCGTCCTTCACGGCGCCATGGAGATCCTCCAGCCCGAAGCTCTCCAGCCGCCGCGGGACCTGCACATACTCCCGCCGCCCCGCCTTGGGCGAGCGTGCCTCCATGAGGCGGCGCAGGGTCTGGAACGCGGGCGGCAGGTCCCATCCGGCAAGCGGCGCCGCCTGATCCAGCGCGCCGATCTTCTGCTCGATCAGGGGCAGATAGTGGATCGGCTCGAAGATCGTGTCCTCACGCTCATAGGACCGGGGATGGCGGGCGATGACCTCTCCGCCGCAGCCGATCACCACCCGGTCGACGTAACCGCGCACCCAGACGTCGCGATGGCCATGGGCCACCGGCACCGAGTAGTCGTTGGTCTCGTAACGGACCAGAGACCGCGAGCTGACCTGCCCGGGAGCCTGGGCGCAGGCCTCGAAGGGCGCCGCCGGCGGCGCGGCCATGGCCGCCAGGTCCCGCACCAGGCGCTCTCCGATGGTCTCTCGGTGCCCGCGCGGGATATCGCCCTGGCGGCGGCGACACTGCTCCTCGAGCCGCCGATTGAACGCGTCCCAACTGGCAAAGCGCGGCAGCGGCACCATGAAGCTGCGCCGGGCAAAGCCCACCAGACCCTCCACCGCGCCCTTGTCGTTCCCCTTGCCCGGGCGCCCGTAACGATCGCACACGAGGTGATGCGACGGGAACCCGCCGAAGAGCCGCGCCCGCCCGCGCGTCCCGTCCGCCAGAATGCGCGACACCAGGCAGCGGTCGTTGTCGTGGAGCACCGATTGCGGAACCCCGCCGAAGAAGGCGAAGGCATGCACATGCCCGTCGATCCACGCCTCGGCCGTCGCCGCGGGGTAGGCCCGCACATAGCAGGCGTCGCCGTGCGGCGGATCGAAGACGAAGAAGTGCGCCTTGCGCGCCACACCCCCGATCACCGCCCGCGCCGCGCCGAAGTCCGCCTGCCCATGGCCCGGTGGATGGATCGGCGGCACGAACATCTCCCGCCGCCGGCGGTGATGTTCGCGCGCATAGTCCTTCACGATCCAGACCGTGTGAAAACTCGGGCGGGGGCGGGGATGGAGGTTTAGGTCAGCATGATTTGCGGCGATCCCACGTAATCTGGCGGTTTGGCGCCGGTAGCCCCGCGGAGGGGCTCCAAGCCTCCGTGGATCGATGTGCGGTGCTCGATTTTGGCCTGATTCCCGTCTCATGCCCTCGCGGCGGCGATCAAGGCGGGAACACCTACCAGCGAGATCGCGCGGCGGATGTTGTAAGCCAGCGTCGTGATGCTGAACTCGCCGCGCACGTTTTCCAGCCGCCGGGTCAGGAAGGCACCCTGGCCCATCCATTGTTTGATTGAGCCGAAGGGATGCTCGACGCTTTCACGGCGCGCATCGAGCAGCTCCGGGCGGGCCGCCAATCGTTCTGCCATGCGCTCCAGGATCGCTTCGTCGACATAGCGCAGGACTCGACGGAAGGCGCTTTTCGTACACTTCGACTTGAGTTGGCACTCCTTGCACGCGGCGCGATTGGCGTAACTGGCGAAGAAGAGATCGCGGCGCTTGCGCTCGCTGTGTAGCGCCAGGCGTTGGCCGTTGGGGCAGATGTAAATGTCCTCGCCGCCGTCATAGCGGAAGCGTTCCTTGGGAAAGAGCCCCTGGCTCACCGTTGATCCGCGCTGTGGCTTGGGCACATGCGGCATGACGCCGGCATTCTCGCAGGCCTCGATATCCTCGATCTTGAAGTAGCCCGCGTCGGCGACCGCGTCGATCCGATCGACGGCCAGGTTCCGCCGGGCCGCCACCGCCGTCTCGGCCAATAGACTGAGATCGCTGACTTTGTTATGGACCTGCTGCTCGGCGATCAGTTTGTGCTTGGCGTCCACCGCGATCTGGATGTTGTAGCCGACACCGACCCGGGTCGCGGCGTGCATCGCCCGGCTGTCCGGATCCGTCAACGAGAGCTGGTCCTCGCCACTCGCAGCCAGCGCGTCGCGATGTTCCTCAAACCGCTCACGCCGCCCTTGGATCGCAGCGATCTTCTCCTGGATATTCTCCATCTCGCCGCCGCCGGTGCCGTCATCGTCCTGCCCGTCGGCCTCGTCGAGCCGGTCGAGATAACGCGACAACCTCTCGTCGCTCTCGGCCAACGCCTTCTCCAGCTTGGCCTTCGTGAAGTTCCGCTCCCGGCTGTTCACTGCCTTGATCCGAGTACCGTCGACTGCCACCAGCGCGCGCCCGAACAGCTCCAGTTCGCGGCATAGCCTCACGAACTCCCGAAACACCTGGCGGAACGCCGCCCGATTGATCCGCCGGAAATCGGCGATCGTCTTGAAGTCCGGCGACAAACGCCGCAACAGCCAGATCACTTCGAGATTACGCTTGCTCTCGGCCTCCAGCCGGCGGCTCGAACGTACCCGATTGAGCCCCCATTTCCCAAGTGAACTCGATATTCGATGCCCTGAGATGGAGATTCTGCTATAAGAATCAATATGTTGAGGCGTTGATGGAGTGGTTTGCATGGCACACCCGATGGGTGAATCGAAACGGGACGGCCTTCGGGTCGATTTCGACCGCCGCCTGAAGCTCGAATTTCACGGCTCCCAGATCACTTCCGACGGCGGGTTGCTGGTCTATCGGGAGCTTGATGATGCCCTTGGCCTGACCGAGGTTGCCGGGGATATTTTTCAGGACAGCCGTACCGGCAAGAACGGATGGCACGGCATGACGGGGCAGTTCCGTCAGTCGGTGTTTGGTCGCCTTGGTGGTTATGAGGACGTAAACGACGCCGACCGTCTCGGACGTGATCCCGCCATGCGGTGGATTGTTGGTGGCAAGGCCGTGGACAGACAGGCCGCGTCCACCAGCCAGATGGGGCGGTTCGAGACGGAGCTTCTGGCGACCGATGCGAACATCGAAGTCCTGGCTGGGATGAACGGGGCGTGGATCGACAAGGTTCATGACCGCCGCCCACCGAAGATGATCATCCTCGACATGGACTCAAGCGTCAGCCCGACCCATGGCGAACAAGAGGGAGCGGCGTACAATGGTCACTTCGGCTGCACCTGCTACCATCCACTATTCCTGTTCAACCAGTTCGGCGATCTGGAGCGGTGTTCCCTTCGCCCCGGCAATGTCCACAGTGCCGACGGTTGGCGTGAGGTTCTGGAACCGGTCGTTGAGCGTTATCGGGAACGGAACCTGCGCCGCTACTTCCGAGGGGACGCCGCCTTTGCCGCACCGGACATCTACGAGTTCCTGGAAAGTGAGGGTTTTCTCTACGCGATCCGGTTGCCGAAGAACCAAATTCTTCAGGAAAGCATTGCCCACCTGCTGACCCGCCCCGTCGGTCGTCCGCCCAACCATGTGCGGCGCTATTACGCCAGCTTCAGCTACCGGGCTGGAAGTTGGGACAGAAAGCGTCGTGTCGTGGCCAAGGTTGAATGGCATCCCGGTGAACTGGTTCCCCGTGTCGGCTTCATCCTCACCAACTTGTCCCGTTCCGCCGAGCGGGTGACTTGGTTCTACAATCAGCGGGGCAAGGCGGAGCAATACATCAAGGAAGGCAAGAACGCGATCAAATGGACGCGATTGTCGTGCCGCAAGTTCCGCGACAATGCTGTCCGGCTCCAGCTTCATGCCCTGGCCTACAATCTCGCCAACTTCATGCGAATGCTGGCCTTGCCGAAGGAGATCGAGCACTGGTCGCTGACCACGCTACGGGAGAAGCTGGTCAAGATCGGCGCCAAGGTGGTCAGCCATGGCCGCTACGTCACGTTCCAATTGGCCGAGGTCGCGGTGCCGAGGGAACTGTTCCGGAATATCCTGAGTCTGATCGATGATCTACGACGAAGACCCGTTCCGGTGTAGGCCGGGAAAATCGATGGCCAGGTGAAAACGACAGGAGGGGTCTGTCTGAATGGCGGAAAATCCGGGTAATGGCCTTCCGGACGAGGACCAATCTCCAGAATCAAGCCATCGGATGGCTGCGGAAGGGATGCCGTTCCCTTGGCGGTGAGTCAATGGTAGGATTTCCATGAATTTCGATGTCATCTGGAGAATGTCGGAAAGCAGAAAGTATTGTTTGAAATAACCTGTCAAAGACATGTGTGTCGATTGGGTTGTAACTGCAGTCAGATGAACTCGAAAAAAGTACGGGGAGAAGCAGATGAACCAGTATCGATATAATTACCTGTGCAGCAGGCTTGCTGCTGTGGCTCTTTTAGGGGCCGCGATAACCTGGGGCGGGGCCTATGCTCAGGAAACCACCGCTGGGTCGGCGGGTGCGAGAAACGAGATCACATTCACGTCCTGGACTGGGCCCTATATGCGCAGTCAAATGCTGGGCTTTGTTCGCCCCTACGAAGAGGCGACCGGAGCGAGGGTCAATGTCGAGCACTATTCCGGTGGCATAGATGAGATTCGCGATCAGGTGGAATCCGCAAATGTTACCTGGGACGTGGTCGATCTGACACAGGCGGATTCCCTGCGTGCCTGTAACGAGGGGCTGTTGGAAAACATCGAGGATATCGAGCTTCCCGATGGTGCCGACGGCACTGGATTTCGCGACGACTTTGTCGAAGGCTCCCTGAACCCTTGTGGTGTTGGAGTTATCGTCTGGGCGACAATATTCGGCTACAACAGAGATGCCTTCGGCGATAATCCGCCGACTTCTATCGCGGATTTTTTCGATACCAAAACCTACCCCGGTCCCCGTGCCATTCGGGATGATCCGACGGTAACAATGGAGTGGGCGCTCATAGCTGATGGTGTGCCGCGGGACGAGGTCTATAGCGTTCTAGAGACGCCGGAAGGTATCAAGCGCGCCTTGGCGAAAATGGACGCGATCAAGCCAAGCCTCGTGCTTTGGACGAAAGGACGGGAACCCGTGCGCCTTTTGAACAGCAATGACGTCGTCATGTCCGCTGTCTGGGCGACGACCGGCGCCATAGGTTCGCGTGAAAAAGGGGCGAAGTTTTCGGTCGTGTGGGACGGTCGGGTGATCGAGCTCGATCTTTTCGGGATTCCAAAAGGCAGCCGCTACAAAGAAGAAGCAATCGAATTCATCCGCTTTGCCAGCAGCTCGGAGTCCCTGGCGAAGATGGTCGGATATCTGCCTAACGGGCCGACGCGGCGATCATCGCTTGCACTGATTTCCGATGACGTGCTGGCACAGTTGCCGAACGGACCAGCTTATGACAACAAAGTCTCGATTCTTTCAGACGCACAGTGGTGGTCTGAAAATCACGCGGTTTTGGAAGAAGCATTCGACGCCTGGATCGCTGAAGCCGCCCAACAGGGCCCTTCCGGCACCGTGCGATAGAAACGTTACCAGACATAGGGGAATCGATTATGAGCGTTGAAACTCACGTGCCGCCAGATGATCTGGTGGCAAAATCGGGGCTTTTCAAGGGCATGAACGCCATCATGGCCATCTTGTCGATGGTCATGATCATTGGGTTTGTAGGCTTTACGGTCCAAGATGTTGAGTTCTCAGCTGAAGTATTTAGCAAAGGCAAGGACTTCATCATAAATACCCTTGACTGGTTTTATGTTTTCGTTGTGACCATGGTCTTGTTTTTCGTCTTTTGGCTGCTTTGCAGCCGCTTTGGCAACGTAAAGCTGGGGCAAGACGACGATGAGCCGGACTTCTCGACCTTCTCGTGGATTTGCATGTTGTTCTCTGCCGGTCTGGGGTCCGGTTTGATTTACTGGGGCGTCGCCGAGCCGATGTATCACATCCAGGGCACCCCATTTTTGACGCGCGAAGGGATCGAGCCGGGCACCGTGGAAGCCGCTGCCTCGGCGATCCTTGTCACCAATTTTCATTGGGGGCTACACGGTTGGGCGCTCTACGTCTTGGTGGGACTGAGCCTTGCCTACTTCGCTTACCGCAAGGGCCTGCCCCTGTCGTTGAGGTCGGCCATGTACCCGATCCTAAAGGACAAGATCTATGGCCCCTGGGGACACCTGGTCGATCTCGTAGGTGTGTTCGGAACGATCTTTGGCCTGGCGACATCGCTCGGTCTGGGTGTCCCGCCGATCGCCGCGGGGATGGAAAGGCTGGGCTGGATGGACAGCTCTCAGACCAACCAATTGATCCTAATCGCCATCATAACAGCGATGGGCACGGCATCTGCCGCTTCCGGTGTGGGAAAGGGTGTCCGTATTCTCAGCGAGGTGAATGTTTGGGCCAGCGTTGGCTTGCTCTTGCTGTTCTTTATCCTCGGGCCGACGGCCTTTATGCTGGGGATGGTGATCTCGGGCTTCGGCGATTACATCTGGAATTTCATTCCCATGGGCTTCTGGATCGATCCCGACCCCGAACGGCAGTGGCAGAGCTGGTGGACGATCTTCTATTGGGGTTGGTGGATCGCTTGGTGCCCCTTTGTTGGCCTGTTTATCGCGCGCATATCCAAGGGTCGCACAATCCGGCAATTCTGCCTGTGCGTGCTCTTGCTGCCGACGACGGTTGTCGTCTTGTGGATGGGCGCATTCGGCTCCGCCGCGACGGGCGTCGATCTGTTTGGCAGTGGCGGAATCGTCGATGCCGTAAACAACGACTACGCAACCGGCGTATTCGAAACCATCGCCGGCTTCGGGTACGATTCGCTGACCACACCAATAACGATTTTGGTCACCATTCTACTGGTGTCCTGGTTCGTGACATCGTCGGACTCCGGTACCCTTGTCATGTGCACCATGTTGTCCATGGGCGATGAACACCCGCCGGTCAAGTTCCGGATTTTCTGGGGCGTGACGTCGGGTGTGGTGGCCGCAGTACTCATGCTCGCAGGCGGTCTCGGAGCCCTTCAAACAGCATCAATCGTCGCCGGCCTGCCGATTGCGATTATGCTGCTCTTCATGGCCTTTGGCATGGTGAAGACATTGCATGAAGACTTCCCCTTGCCGGACGTGGCGGACAAGATGGAGTTGCAGTACCTGAACCGCTAACGGGTTCGGCTTTCCAGTTAAGAGTAAACACCCTATTTCTGGCCAGAATTCTCTGGCCCGAAATAGGGTGTTGGCACGTCTGGACCCACTCGGGAGGCACATTTGTCGGCCTAAAGTCAGCGCCACGGTGACGAGCAGCGCCACTGCGAACAGCGAAACGACGACCGAACTTCGAAATCGCCGACAGTGCGCGCTTGCCATATTCGGGGTAGAGCGCTTCTTCGGTGACGTCGATGCGCGCGATCCAATGGCCCTTCATGCCCCGTCTGAGAACGGCAGAGCAATAATCCCCCACTGAAGCGGCCGGTCGATCCGGCTGCGGCGGACCAAAATGGGACCGCGTATAGCCTTCTGTCAGGGTTGCTCTGACTGGAAGGCGGGGGGGATGTATCGGGTGGAGTTGTACGCACGGGTTCGGCGGGCGTGTCATGTCGAGGGGATGAGCACCCGCGAGGCCTCGCGGGTGTTTGGTGTAGACCGCAAGACGGTCCGTAAGATGCTGTCGTTCTCGGTGCCGCCAGGGTATCGCCGAAGCGCGCCGCCGAGGCGGCCAAAGCTGGGTCCGTTCACGGGAATCATCGATCGGATCTTGGAAGACGATCGGACCAGCCACCGCAAGCAACGGCACACTGCGAAGCGCATCTTCGACCGCCTCCGGGACGAGTACGGTTTCACGGGCGGCTACACCATCGTGAAGGACTACGTTCGTGAGCAGGGGCTTCGGTCGCGTGAGGTGTTCGTGCCACTCTCCCATTCCCCCGGTCACGCCCAGGCGGACTTCGGCGAAGCGATGGCGGTGATCGGCGGCGCGTTACGGAAGATCCACTTCCTTGCCTTCGACCTTCCCCACAGTGATGGTTGCTTTGTTGCGGCCTATCCGGCGGAGACGACCGAAGCATTCTGCGATGGCCACAACGCGGCGTTTGCCTTCTTCGGCGGCGTCCCCCGATCCATCCTGTACGACAACACCAAGCTGGCGGTTGCCCGGATCCTGGGCGATGGGAAGCGGCAGCGAACGCGCGTCTTCACGGAGCTTCAGTCCCACTATCTGTTCGAGGACAGGTTCGGCCGGCCGGGCAAGGGCAACGACAAGGGCAAGGTCGAGGGACTGGTCGGCTTCATCCGGCGGAACTTCCTGGTCCCCGTCCCGCGTGCCGAGAGCTTCGCGGCCCTCAACGATGCTCTCGCCGAACAGTGCCGCCGGCGCCAGGCGGCGCGGCTGCGGGGCCACAAGGAGACCATCGGCGAGCGTCTCGAGCGGGATCGTCAAGTTCTCTTGCCATTGCCGCCTGCTCCCTATGATGCCTGCGATAAGCGCCCTGGACGGGCGAGTTCGCTGTCGCTGGTGCGTTACCGCAGCAACGACTATTCCGTGCCCGTGGCCTACGGCCACCGTGAGGTGCTCATCCGGGGCTACGTCGATGAGGTGGTGATCAGCTGCGGGGCCGAGGTGATCGCCCGGCACCGCCGGTCCTACGACAGCGAGGACCTGATCTTCGACCCGCTGCATTACCTGCCCTTGATCGAGCAGAAGATCGGCGCCCTCGACCAGGCCGCGCCATTGGCGGGCTGGGACCTGCCCGAGGCCTTCATCACTCTGCGGCGGCTCCTCGAAGCTCGTATGGGCAAGGCAGGCAAGCGCGAGTACGTCCAGGTGCTCCGTCTACTGGAGACCTTCCGGCTCGAGGAGGTCGAGGGTGCGGTCGGCGACGCCCTGCGGCTCGGCGCAATCGGCTTTGATGCGGTGAAGCACCTGGTACTGTGCCGCATCGAGCGGCGGCCGCCCAGGCTCAACCTCGACGTCTATCCGTATCTGCCGCGCGCCCGGGTCGCGATGACGTCCGCCAAGTCGTACATGAGCCTGCTGTCGGGGCTCGGCGCATGACCGACACACCGCAAGTGCTGCTCGCCCACCACCTCAAGACGCTGAAGCTGCCGACCTTCCTGCGCGAGTACGACAAGATCGCCCTGAGTCGGACCCGATTTCCTTGGACACAGAATTGGCTTAATCGAAGTGTCCAAGGAGGACCGGAACATGACCGACAATTTTGAGAACAAAGTTGCTGTTGATGGGCCTGTGGTAAACGAGGGCGAGCTTGGCTCGTCCACGTTTTCCCCGGGCCAGGTTTCGCCGGCAGGCCCGCTGGGACTTGGCCAGCGGTGGACGGTGACGCGCAAGCGTGAGGTTGCCCTGCGGCTTTTGCGTGGCGAGCCGGTGGAACTTTTGTCGCGGCAGTTGGGCGTGGAGATTTTCCGGCTCGAGCAGTGGCGTGAGAAGGCGATCGCCGGGATCGATGCCTCGCTCAAGGAACGCAAGGGCGATCCGGTGAAGGCGGAACTGGACATCGCCATGAAGCGGATCGGGGAGTTGATCATGCAGGTGGAACTGCTGGAGGCCAAGACGGAGACGTCCGGCCCTTTGGGGCGGCGGAGGTCGCGGCGATGAGTGCCGCCACCTCTCCCGGCACGGGTTTGGCCTACGGCCTCCAGCGGGTCTGTGCGGCCTGGGGTTTTGCCCGTTCCTCGTTCTACGCCATGAAATCCCGGCAGCAGGCCACCGCTGAGCGCCCACCAGCAAAGCGCCGGGGACCGAAGCCCTCGATCTCGGACGAGGCTCTGCTGGTGGCCATCGAGGCCGACCTGGAGGCATCCCCCTGGGAGGGCGAGGGACACCGCAAGGTCTGGGCTCGGCTTCGGGTCTGTCGTGGCATCCGTGTTTCCCGCAAGCGGGGGCTCCGGGTGATGCGCGAGAACAACCTGCTCTCGCCCCATCGCTGCCGCCGCCGTGGCGGAAATCCCCATGTCGGTGAGATCATCACCCATGCCCCCAACCTCATGTGGGGCACGGACGGCGTTCGGGTGTTCACGGTGGACGACGGCTGGGGCTGGATATTCACCGCCATCGAGCATTGGAACGCCGAGTGCGTCGGCTGGCATGTGTGCAAGCGAGGCGACCGCTTCGCCGCCCTTCAGCCGATCTCCATGGGGCTTGCGAGGCTGTATGCCTCGACCTCCGCCGGTGCGGCGCGGGGGCTGGCCTTGCGGATGGATCACGGCTCCCAGTATCTGTCGGACCACTTCACCAACCAGATCAAGTTCTGGGGCATCCAGCCGTCCTACGCCTTCGTCGAACAGCCCCAGACCAACGGCGTCGCCGAGAGGTTCAATCGCACGCTCAAGGAACAGATCATCCATGGCCGCATCTACCGCAACATCGCGGAGCTGCGGAACGCCGTCCGCGGGTTCGTCGAACAGTACAATGCCCAGTGGATCGTGGAGAAGAACGGCTACCTGAGCCCCGCTCAAGCTCGTCAGGCGTGGCACACCGCGATGTCACTCAGGCCCGCCGCATGAGACAAACTTGTGTCCAAGGAACCGGGTGCGATACAGCGCCATCTGATCCAGGCACTGGACTTCGTGATGAGCAACCGCGAGCGGTTTCCGTTCGCGGCGATCGTCGATTCGAAGTTTTCGCTCGACCAGATGGACGAAGCGTTTGCCCGCGCGGCCGACCGCTCGGTGCTGCGCGCCGCCATCGTGCCGTAAGATGACGGCGGTCATGCCGGGCCTCAAGGGGGCGGTCGAGGCCGACCCGGGCTTCGCGCTGGCCCATGCGGTCAACGGCCTGGTGCTGCACGGCGCGCGCGCCGTAGGACGATCCCGACAAGCTACAGAAACTTCTCGATTTATGAGGGCAATCGATGATCGACCATATGGGAATCACCGTCAGTGACATCGAAAAAAGTAAGGCATTTTACTCAAAAACCTTGGCGGCACTCGGTTATGTTCTGTGTAAGAACAGTCCTAACGCGATCAGCTTTGGCGTTCACGAAGGACAGGGCAAAAGCGCCGATCCGGGCGGTGATTTCTGGCTGTCCGAAGGCATTCCCATTACACCGCGCGTCCACGTCGCTTTCAATGCTGCTTCGCGGGCGGATGTCGACGCATTCTTCGCCGCTGGTTTGGCCGCCGACGGAATCGACAATGGAGCGCCGAAACTTCGCACCCATTATCATCCACACTACTATGCAGCGTTCTTGCTTGATCCCGACGGTTACAATATCGAGGCGGTTTGCCATGCGGGATGATACTGCCGGCCGATAGCAGGGATCTGCAATAGGCCGCTCCGGGTCGGGGGCGACTGTGTCGATGACCGCGCGCCAAGGTCTACTGTGGGGCGCAAAGCAGACATGATCCGCTGAAAAGCCGACGTTAACGGCGTTGTTTCGGTTTGAAATTCGATGCGGCTCGAAAGCCTGAAGCGGGCCCGTATGCCGGCTTATCGCCCGCAAGCGGTCATCGTTCGGTACGGCCATTGGGTCCGGGATTAACCAATTACAGATGGGGTGGATGGCTCCCGCTCCCGGCACCGAGGTGCCGAAGTGGTGGTTGTTATCAACCACGAGCAAGAGGAGCTATCCGCCATGAAAGTTACTACCGTCGGCCTCGATCTGGCCAAGAACGTTTTCCAAGTCCACGGCATTGACAGCACCGGCAAGGTCATCGTCCGCCGATCGTTGCGCCGGCGCCAGATGATGCCGTTCTTCGGCAAGCTGGAACCGTGTCTGATCGGTATCGAGGCGTGCGGCACGAGCCACTTCTGGTCCCGCGAGCTCCAGGCATTGGGGCACGAGGTGAAATTGATGCCACCGATCTACGTCAAACCATACGTCAAGCGCGGCAAGACCGACGCCGCCGATGCGGAGGCGATCTGCGAGGCGGTGACGCGCCCCACGATGCGGTTCGTCGCGATCAAGTCGGCCGAGCAGCAATCGGTCCTGGCGCTCCACCGAACACGGGATCTGCTGGTCGGCCAGCGCACCCAGCTGGTCAACATGATCCGGTCCCAGCTGGCCGAGTTGGGCATCGTGCTGGCCAAAGGCATTCATCACGCGCTGAGGCTCGTCGATCAGCTTGTCGAAGGAGTGGTGCCGGACATTCCCCCGCTGGCATGCAAGATCGTCATTGCCCTGGCCGAGCAGATCCGCGAGTTGCAAGCCCGGGTCGCCATGATCGAGGGCGAGATCAAGACCTGGTTCCGCGGCAACGACCTGGCCAAACGGCTCGCGACCATTCCGGGGATTGGTTACATCACCGCCTCGGCGCTGGCAGCCTCGGTCACCGATCCGCACCGGTTCACATCGGCTCGCCAGTTTGCCGCCTCGCTCGGGCTAACGCCCAAGGCCGATTCCAGCGCCGGCAAGGATCGCATGGGACGCATCTCCAAGATGGCGGACCGCTATCTTCGCCGTCTGCTGGTGATCGGCATGACATCACAGCTTCAATCGGCACGGCGCAAGCCCGAGGTTCACCCCTGGATCACCAACTTGCTGGTAAGCAAGCCCAACAAGCTGGTCGCCGTGGCCATGGCCAACAAGGCCGCGCGGATCGCCTGGGTCATCATGACCCGTGGCGAGGCCTACCGCGCTCACCGACCCGCAACTGAGAGGACCGCATGACGAATTGATCGCTCGAAGGCACAACGCCTTTCGACGATTGCAAGGACGACGAGACGTGATGGCGAACCGGTCAGACCGGGGATCGGGACAACCCGACGAACGTCCTGGGTGTTCGAGCCCGCTAAGCAGATAGGGACCCGATCCACGGATACCATCAGGGCCAGCGGTTCAACAAAACCGCATCAACAGGCCGGACACAAGACTGTACCTGACTAGGTCGCTACGCCGAAAAAAGTCCTTGCAACGCGGGAGCCATCCACACAAGACATTCGGGTCCGCGTCGTGCTTTCGAGCCGCATCGATTTTCAAGCCGAAACACCCGCCGATTCCGCAACGCCGCGCTGGTGCCGGCGGAACGCCGCGTGCTAGAGTGCCGCGCCCGAATGGAAGGAAGCCGGTGACGCCCCGAAAGGGGCCAGGCCGGCGCTGCCCCCGCAACTGTAAGCGGCGAGGCTCCGGCAGCGGCCACTGATGCGCAAGCGTTGGGAAGGCGCCGGAGCCGACGACCCCGAGCCAGGACACTTCCTCAGGCCGACGCAACGATGTCCTCGGAGGGAGGATCGGCCCATGTCCGCGACCACCGCCGCGCTGCCGCGCCTGACGCTCGTGTTGGGCGGCGCCCGTTCAGGCAAGAGCCGGTTCGCCGAGCGCCTGGTCGAGAGCCAGCCGGGCGCCTGCGTCGATGGCGCCTGCGTCTATCTGGCGACGGCCGAGGCGCGCGACGCCGAGATGGCCGCCCGCATCGCCGATCACCGCGCGCGCCGCGTCAACCGCTGGCACACCGTCGAGGCGCCGCTCGAGCTGGTCGCCGGGCTGCGCGACAACGCCGCCGCCGACCGCGCCGTCCTGGTCGACTGTCTGACGCTCTGGCTCGCCAACCTGATCGACGCCGGGCGCGACGTCGACGCCGAGACCGCGGCGTTGAGCGATGCGCTGCCCACCCTCACCGGCCCGGTCGTCATGGTGTCCAACGAAGTCGGCCTCGGCATCGTGCCCGACAACGCGCTGGCGCGCGCCTTCCGCGACGCCGCCGGGCGGCTCAACCAAGCCATCGCGGTGGCCGCCCAATCGGTCGTCTTCATCGCGGCCGGCCTGCCGCTTCACCTCAAGTCACCCGAGGCCCGCCCATGAGCTCGACCGCGAAAATACCCACCACGGTAATCACCGGCTTCCTCGGCGCCGGCAAGACCAGCATGATCCGCCATCTGTTGGCGACCGCGAACGGCAGGAAGCTGGCGCTGATCATCAACGAGTTCGGCGACCTCGGCGTCGACGGCGAGGTGCTCGAGGCCTGCGGCAACGAGAGCTGCCAGGACATCGTCGAACTCGCCAACGGCTGCATCTGCTGCACCGTCGCCGACGACTTCGTGCCGACCATCGAGGCGCTGCTGGCGCGCGACGACAAGCCCGACCACATCGTCATCGAGACCTCCGGCCTGGCGTTGCCGAAACCCTTGGTGCGGGCCTTCAACTGGCCCGAGATCCGCACCCGCCTGACGGTCGACGGGGTGATCACGGTGATCGACTGCGCCGCCGTCGCCGAGGGCCGCTTCGCCGACGACCCGGCGGCCGTCGCCGCCCAGCGCGCCGCCGACCCGATGCTCGACCATGACGCGCCCTTGGAGGAGCTCTACGAGGACCAGCTCGCCTGCGCCGACATGGTGGTGCTCAACAAGACCGATCTGATGGACGCCGACGATCTCGAACGCGTCAGCCGCGACGTCGCGGCGCGGCTCCGCCCGGCGGTCAAGACGGTGCGCGCGCGCCACGGCGCGATCGACGCCGACGTGCTCTTGGGCCTCGGCGCGGCGGCCGAGGACGACCTCGACGCCCGGCCGTCGGTGCACGACGGCCTCGACGACCACGAGCACGACGACTTCGAGAGCTTCGTCGTCGCCTTCGATCCGGTGGCGACGCCCGAGGGCCTGATCGAGCGCCTCGCGCCGATCGTCGCCGAACACGACATCCTGCGCATCAAGGGCTTCGTCGCGGTCGACGGCAAGGACATGCGCCTCTTGGTCCAGGGCGTCGGTAGCCGCCTGCAGCACTACTACGACCGCGACTGGCGGGCCGGCGAGCCGCGCGTCAGCCGCCTCGTGGTGATCGGCGAGCGCGGCCTCGACGCCGCCGCCATCACCGCGGCGCTCAAGGCTTAAGTCGGGCGCGCCATGCACCTTCTCGCCGCACAACCGGGCGGCATCGTCGATGGCACCGAGGCGGTCGATCTCGGTCAGACGCCGGGCGACATCGTCGTCCTGTCGGCCGCCGACACCGAGCTCGCCGGCTTGGCCCAGGCCTATGCGGGTCTCGGTGACGGGCTGCCCAGCCTGCGCCTCGCCAACCTCTTGAACCTGATGCACAACCTGTCGGTCGACGCCTACGCCGACGACGTCATCGGCCACGCCAAGCTGGTCGTCGTCCGCCTGCTCGGCGGCACGAGCTACTGGCCCTATGGCGTCGAGCGCGTCGTCGAGACCTGTCATTCGCGCGGCATCGCGCTCGCCATGCTGCCCGGCGACGACCAGCCCGACGCCGAGCTCGCCGGGCTGTGCCGCCTGCCCGGCGAGGTCTGCCACCGGCTGTGGCAGTACTGCGTCCACGGCGGGCCCGGCAACGCGCGCAATTTCCTGGCCTACGCCGCCGATCTCGTCGGCCACCAGATCGACTGGCGCGAGCCGGCGCCGGTGCTGCGCGCCGGGCTCTACTGGCCGGGCGCGGCACAGCCCGGGCTCGCGACATTGCAGGCGGAGTGGACCGAGAACCAACCTGTCGCCGCGATCGTCTTCTACCGCGCGCTGTTGCAGGCCTCGAACCTGGCGCCGGTCGACGGCCTGATCGCGGCGCTCGCCGACGCCGGCGTCAATCCGCTGCCGATCTACGTCTCGAGCCTCAAGGAACCGGTCTCGGCCGAGTTGGTCGCCGAGTTGTTCCGCGCCGCGCCGCCCGGCGTCATCCTCAACGCGACCGGCTTCGCGGTCTCGAGCCCGGGCCAGGCGCGCCGCGAGACGCCGTTCGACGGACCCGGCTGCCCAGTGCTGCAGGTCGTCTTCTCGGGCGGCAACGAGGCGGCCTGGGCCGGCGGTGCGCGCGGGCTTTCGGCGCGCGACCTGGCGATGAACGTCGCGCTGCCCGAGGTCGACGGCCGCGTGCTGAGCCGCGCCGTCTCGTTCAAGTCCGAGGCGCGCTACGACCCGGCGACGCAGAGCTCGATCGTCGCCTATGCGGCACGGCCCGACCGCATCCAATTCACCGCGCGCCTCGCCGCCAACTGGCTGCGCCTCGCCGGCACGCCCGCCGCCGCGCGCCGCGTCGCGCTGATCCTGGCCAACTATCCCAACCGCGACGGCCGGCTCGGCAACGGCGTCGGGCTCGACACGCCGGCGAGCACGTTGGGTGTGCTGCGCGCGCTGGCCGGCGCCGGCTATACCGTCGGCGAGCTGCCGGCCGACGGCAATGCACTGATCGCGCGGCTCGCCGCCGGGCCGACCAACGCGCTCGACGGCCGGCGCGACCGCGTGGGCGGCGAACGCCTCGCGCTCGACGCCTACCGTGCCTTCTTCGCCACCCTGCCCGCGCTAGTGCGTGACGAAGTCACCGCCGCCTGGGGACCGCCCGAGGACGACCCCTTCGTCGCCGACGGCGCTTTCGTGCTCGGCGTGTTGCGCTTCGGCAACGTCGTCGTCGGCGTCCAGCCGGCGCGCGGCTACAACATCGACCCGGTCAAGACCTACCATGACCCCGACCTGGTGCCGCCGCACGGCTATCTCGCGTTCTATGCCTGGCTGCGTCGCGACTTCGATGCCCACGCGGCGGTACACATGGGCAAGCACGGCAACATGGAATGGCTGCCCGGCAAGGCGGTGGCGCTGTCGGAAGAATGCTATCCGGAAGCCGCCTTTGGCCCGCTGCCGCATCTGTATCCGTTCATCGTCAACGACCCCGGCGAGGGCACCCAGGCCAAGCGGCGCTCGGCCGCGGTGATCATCGACCACCTGACGCCGCCGCTGACCCGCGCCGAGACCTACGGCCCGCTGGCCGATTTGGAGCTGCTGGTCGACGAATACTACGAGGCCTCGGGGCTCGACCCGCGCCGCCTCGCGCTGCTGCGCACCCAGATCATCGAGGCGACGCGCTCGTCGGGCCTCGACCTCGACAGCGGCATCGGGCCGGGCGACGACGAGGCGCAAGCGATCGGCAAGCTCGACAACTATCTGTGCGAGTTGAAGGAGATGCAGATCCGCGACGGCCTGCATGTGCTGGGCGTGGCGCCCGAGGGCGAACAACTGACCGACCTGCTGGTCGCGCTGGCGCGGCTGCCGCGCGGCGACGGCGCCGCGTCGCTGATCCGCGCCCTCGCCGCCGATCTGGAGCTGACCGAAGGGTACGACCCGCTCGATTGCGTCATGGGCGACGCCTGGACCGGGCCGCGTCCGGCCGCGCTCGATGGCCCGGCCACCTGGCGCAGCAACGGCGACACGGTCGAGCGCCTGGAAGCGCTGGCCAAGCGCCTGGTCGCCGGCGAGGCGGCGCCCGATCCGGCCTGGACGCGCAGCGCCGCCGTGCTCGACGAAATCGCGGCCACGCTGCGCCCCGCCGTCGCGGCGAGCGGCGCAGCCGAAACGCGTGCGCTGCTCAGCGCGCTGGACGGCCGCTTCGTCGAGCCCGGCCCGTCGGGCGCGCCGACGCGCGGCCGGCCCGACGTGCTGCCCACCGGGCGCAACTTCTACTCGGTCGATTCGCGCACCGTGCCGACGCCGGCGGCCTGGCTGCTCGGCTGGAAGTCGGCCTCAATGCTGCTCGACCGCCACCGCCAGGAGCACGGCGCCTGGCCCAAGCGCCTGGCGCTCTCGGCCTGGGGCACCTCGAACATGCGCACCGGCGGCGACGACATCGCTCAAGCGCTGGCGCTGATGGGCGTGCAGCCGAGCTGGGAGACCGCGTCGCGCCGCGTCACGGGTTTCGAGATCATGCCCCTGAGCGTCCTGGATCGGCCGCGCGTTGACGTCACCCTGCGCGTCTCGGGCTTCTTCCGCGACGCCTTCCCGGCACAGATCGATCTGTTCGACTCGGCCGTCCGCGCGGTCGCGGCGTTGGACGAGCCGGTGGCGATGAACCCGCTCGCCGCCCGCGTGCGCGACGATACCAAGCGGCTCACGGCCGACGGCCTCGACCCCGAGACGGCGGCGCGCCGAGCGGGGTTCCGCGTCTTCGGCTCGAAACCCGGGGCATACGGGGCGGGCCTCCAGGCCCTGATCGACGAGCGCGGTTGGCAGAGCGACGCCGATCTGGCGCGCGCCTACATCGCCTGGGGCGGCTACGTCTATGGCGCCGGCACCGAGGGCGCCGCCGAGCACCGCCAGTTCGAGCGACTGCTGGGCGACACCGAGATCGTCGCCCACAACCAGGACAACCGCGAGCACGACTTGCTCGATTCGGACGACTACTACCAGTTCGAGGGCGGCATGACTGCGGCCGTGCGCCATCTTTCGGGCCGGCAGCCGGTGGTCTACCACAACGACCATTCGCGGCCCGAGAGCCCCAAGATCCGCACCCTCGAGGACGAGATCGGCCGCGTCGTGCGCGCCCGCGTGGTCAACCCGAAATGGATCGCCGGCGTCATGCGCCACGGCTACAAGGGCGCCTTCGAGATGGCCGCGACGGTCGATTACATGTTCGCCTTCGCGGCGACCGCCCACGCGGTGCGCGACCATCATTTCGACGCCGTCTTCGACGCCTATCTGGGCGACGACGCGGTGCGGACGTTCCTGTTCGACAACAACCCGGCGGCGGCGCGCGACATCGCCGAGCGACTGATTGAGGCGCAGGAGCGCGGGCTCTGGCGGCCGCGCTCGAACTCGGCCTTCGCGCGGCTAAAAGACTATGCCGCCCAGCCCCTGGAGGAAACGACATGAGCGATCCGACCGAAGCCGAGGTCAACCGCCGCGCCAACGAGAAGGCGGTCAAGCGCAAGGCGGCGCGCGACAAGATCCTGGCCACGAAGACGATCGAGAAGGGCCTCTTGATCGTCCACACCGGCAAGGGCAAGGGCAAGTCGACGGCGGCCTTCGGGCTTGCCGTGCGCGCGCTCGGCAACGGCATGAAGGTCGGTATCGTCCAGTTCGTCAAGGGCAAGTGGCAGACCGGCGAGCGCGGCGTCCTGGAGCACTTCCCCGATCAGGTGACGATCCGCACCATGGGCGAGGGCTTCACTTGGGAGACCCAGGACCGCGCGCGCGACATCGCCGCCGCCGAGCGGGCCTGGGCCGTCTCGCGGGAAATGATCGAGGCGTCGCGCGGGCCCGAGCCGGCTTACGACATGGTCATTCTCGACGAGCTGAACATCGTGCTGCGCTACGATTATCTGCCGCTCGACGAGGTCGTCGAGGCGCTGGCGAACAGGCCCGCCGATCTCCACGTCGTGGTCACCGGGCGCAACGCCAAGGAGCCGCTGATCGAGGCCGCCGATCTGGTCACCGAGATGACCATGATCAAGCACCCGTTCCGCGCCGGCGTGAAGGCGCAGAAAGGCATCGAGTTTTGAGTGTCGTGCGCTTAGAGCAACACGGTGATCGCGACGGCGAGCGCCAGCGCCGCGCCGGCCGCGAGGTAGAGCGCGAGCGCACGGCGCAAGTCTGCCGCGGTCGCTTGCCTGCGGCCGTCGCCCATCCAGTGATCGTCGACGATCCGCGTGCCATAGCGCCGCGGCCCGGCGATCGCCAGGCCGAGCGCGCCGGCGACGGCAGCCTCGGGCCAGCCGGCGTTGGGCGAACGGTGCTTGGGCGCGTCGCGCCGCATGGCGCGCCAGGCTCCCGACGCGTCGGCGCCGGGCAGTACGTAGGCGGCGAACACGAACAGCAGCCCGGCGAGGCGCGACGTCCAGAAGTTAACCGCGTCGTCGAGCTTGGCGGCGGCCCGGCCGAACGTCTCGTGACGTTCGCTGCGATAGCCGACCATGCTGTCCATGGTGTTGATCGCCTTGTAGGCGACCAGGCCGGGCAGGCCCAATACCAGGTACCAGAAGACCGGCGCGACGGTGCCGTCGGCGAAGTTCTCGGCGGTCGATTCGATCGCCGCGCGGACGACGCCATGCGCATCGAGGCTCGCCGGGTCGCGCCCGACGATATGGCCGACCGCGGTCTGCGCCGGGCCGAGCCCGTCTTCGAGCGCCTCGGCGACGCGGCGGACATGGTCGTAGAGGCCGCGAAACGACAGCAAGGCGCTCGCCAGCAGCGCTTCGAGCAGCCAGCCCCAGGATATCTGGCCCAACGCATAGCCGATGATCCAGGCGAGCGCGAACGCGCCCGCGGTGACCACGATGGCGAGCGTGACGCCACGCTGGCGCCGGATTTCATCGCCCAACGCCGCGTCGTTCCAGCGCTCGTCGAGTGCGCCGATCAAACGCCCGATCGCGGCCACCGGATGCGGCACCACGCGATAGAGCCACGGCGGGTCGCCGATCAGCACGTCGAGCGCCATGGCCGCGAGAATGACCGCGACGAGTTCGGTGAAGCCGTTGTATGGCGGCAGCCAGGCGATGAACATCTCGGGAAACGTCTCGTTGCATCGACAATCGGTTCACGCGCCTTATACCAAGGAGCAGTGATAAAGACCCCTAGAGACGGCTTGCCGTGGTTCTCGGCTAGGCGCGCCCGTCGCGGCGATGCAGCGCATCGCAAGATGGGCGCAACGACGTCCGCCAGTCTGATAGCGGGCGAGAGCCTCGGCAAGCCGCCCTTCGGGTCGCGGCCGCTTATCGCCGGAGGGCGCCAGGTTGCCTAGCCGATGCGCTGCATCGCCCGCGGCTCCCTTGCCTCACCGGCGAAAAGCGGACGCGATCTGTAGGGGCCTTTATCACTGCTCCTTGGTATTAGCGCGCGTCTCTCAACATATTGCCAAAGCGGCATAGGAGAAAAGCATGTCCAAGACCGGAGTGATGGTGTGCGGCCACGGCAGCCGCGACGCGGGCGCCGTCGGCGAGTTCCAGGCGGTCGCCCGCGGCATCGAGCAGCGCCTGCCGCACTACGACGTCGAAAGCGGTTTCCTCGAGTTCGCCACGCCTGTCATCCGCGACGGGCTCGACGCGCTGCGCGGCCGCGGCGTCAAGAAGATCCTCGCTATCCCCGGCATGCTGTTCGCCGCCGGCCACGTCAAGAACGACGTGCCCTCGGTGCTCAACACCTATGCCGCGCGGCACCCCGACATCGAGATCATCTTCGGCCGCGACCTCGGCATCGACCACAAGTTGATCCGCGCCGCCGGTGACCGCGTCGAGCAGGCGCTCGCGGCGGCCGGCGGCGACGTGCCGCGCGACGAGACGATGCTCGTCGTGGTCGGCCGCGGCGCCTCGGACCCAGACGCCAACTCGAACATCTCGAAGGTCTGCCGCTTGCTGTGGGAGGGCCTCGGCTTCGGCTGGGCCGAGACGGCGTACTCCGGCGTCACATTCCCACTCGTCGAGCCGGCGCTCGAACACGCCGCCAGGCTCGGCTACCGGCGCATCGTCGTCTTTCCCTATTTTCTGTTCACCGGCATCCTGGTTCAGCGCATATACCACTACACCGACCGGGTCGCGGCGCGGCATCTGGACATCGAGTTCATCAAGGCGCCCTACCTCAACGACCACCCCCTGGTGCTCGACGCCTTCGCCGAGCGGGTCGAGGAGATCCTGGCTGGGGCGAACGCCATGAACTGCCAGCTCTGCAAGTACCGCGAGCAGGTGCTCGGCTTCGAGGACGAGGTCGGCCTCAAGCAGGAAAGCCATCACCACCACGTCGAAGGCATCGGCGTCGGCGTCGGCGCCGGCCACGGCCACGGCCATGACCATGGCCACAGCCACGACCACGGCCACCACCCCTACCCGCACGCCGACCACCCGCTCGGACCGGTCAGCATGAAGAAAAACGGAGCGTAACCCGCCGTGACGCTCGACTATCTGCGCGACCCGCAAGCGATCTACCGGCGCTCCTTCGCCATCGTGCGCGCCGAAGCCGACCTCGGCGGCCTGCCCGCTGAACTGGCCGAGGTCGCCGTGCGCCTGGTGCACGCCTGCGGCATGCCCGACATCACGGCCGACCTCGCCTGGTCGGGCGATGTGGTGGGCCAGGCGCGCGCCGCCATCGCGGCCGGCACACCGGTGATCACCGACGCCCAAATGGTCGCCGAGGGCATCATCGGCAACGCGAACGTCATCTGCATGCTCGGTGATCCGCGCGTCGCGGACCTCGCCGCCGCGCAGGCGACGACGCGCTCGGCCGCAGCGGTCGAGCTCTGGACGCCGCATCTCGCGGGCGCGGTCGTCGCCATCGGCAACGCGCCGACGGCGCTGTTCCGGCTTATCGAGCGGCTCGCCGAGGGCGCCCCGAAACCGGCCGCGATCCTCGCATTCCCAGTCGGCTTCGTCGGCGCCGCCGAGTCGAAGGCGGCACTGATCGACGCCGACATCGACGTCCCCTACCTGACGCTCAAGGGCCGGCGCGGCGGCAGCGCGCTCGCCGCGGCGGCGGTCAACGCGATCGCCGCGGGCGAGGCGCCGTGACTCGCTGGCTCTCGATCGTCGGCATCGGCGAGGACGGCCTCGACGGCCTCGCGGTCGACGCCCGCGCCCTCGTCGATGGAGCGCAAGTGCTGGTCGGCGGCGACCGCCACCTCGCCATGGCGCCCGACGACGGCCGCCGTCGCATTCGCTGGCGCACGCCGCTCGACGCCGTGGTCGACGAGATCGCCGGCTTGCGCGGCACGCCGGTCTGCGTGCTGGCGACCGGCGATCCGATGTTCTTCGGCATCGGCGTCACGCTGGCCCGGCGTGTGCCGATCGACGAGATGACCATCGTGCCGGCGCCCTCGGCGTTCAGCCTGGCCTGCGCGCGGCTCGGTTGGCCGCTCGCCGAGGTCGAGACGCTGACGCTGCACGGCCGCCCGCTCGCCTTGATCAACGGCCACATCCAGCCCGGCGCCAGGCTGCTGATCCTGAGCAATGACGGGGCGACGCCTGGCCAGGTCGCCCGGGCGCTCCGCGACCGGGGCTATGGCGAAAGCCAAATGTGGGCGTTCGAGCAGATGGGCGGCACGGTCGAGCGCTGCGTCGAGGCCCATGCTGCCGACTGGACGCAAGACCGCATCGCCGACCTCAACACCATCGCCGTCGAGTGCGTCGCGGCGCCCGGTGCGGCCCATCTGCCGCGCGTGCCGGGTCTGCCCGACGACGCCTTCGCGCATGACGGCCAGCTCACCAAGCGCGAGGTGCGTGCCGCGACGCTTGCCGCGCTCGGCCCCGCGCCGGGCCAGCTCTTGTGGGACGTCGGCGCCGGCTGCGGCTCGATCGCCATCGAATGGCTGCGCGCCGCGCGAAACGCCCGCGCCATCGCGATCGAGCACGACGCCGCGCGCCGCGCGCTGATCGAGACCAACGCGGCGACGCTGGGCGTCCCGCAGCTCGAGATCGTCGCCGGCGTCGCGCCGGCCGCGTTGGACGGCCTGGCGGCGCCCGGCGCCGTGTTCATCGGCGGTGGCGTGGCCGACGAGACGCTGGTCGAGGCCTGCTGGCAGGCGCTCGGCCCCGGCGGTCGGCTGGTCGCCAACGTGGTGACCGTCGAGGGCGAGCAGGCGCTGTTCCAGTGGCGCGAGCGGCTCGGCGGCGAACTCGCGCGCATAGCCGTGTCGCGCGCCGAGCCGCTCGGCGCCTTGTCGGGCTGGCGCGCGCTGATGGCGGTCACCCAGTGGACGGCGATCAAATCATGACCGGCACGCTCTATGGCCTCGGCGTCGGCCCGGGCGATCCCGAGCTGATCACGGTCAAGGCGCTGCGTCTGTTGCGCGCCGCGCCGGTCATCGCCTATCCGGCGCCGGCCGACGGCGACAGCCTGGTGCGCGCCATCGTCGCCGCCCACCTGCCGGGCGGCCAGACCGAGATCGCCATCCGCATCCCAATGGTCGCCGAACGCTTTCCGGCCCAGGACGTCTACGACGCGGCGGCAACCGAGATCGGCGGTCACCTCGAGGCCGGGCGCGACGTCGCGGCGATCTGCGAGGGTGACCCGTTCTTTTACGGCTCGTTCATGTATCTGTTCGGCCGCATGGTCGAGCGTTACCCGGTCGAGGTGGTGCCCGGCGTCTCGTCGCTGATGGCGTGCTCGACGACGCTCGGCGCGCCGCTCGCCGCGCGCAACGACGTGCTCAGCATCATCCCGGCACCGATCGAGGCCGATGATCTCAAGGCGCGCATCGCGGCGTGCGACGCCGCGGCGATCATCAAGGTCGGCCGTCACTTCGCCAAGCTGCGCCGGGTGCTCGACGAACTCGGCCTGGCCGAGAACGCGCGCTACGTCGAGCACGCGACCATGGCGAGCCAACGCATCCTGCGCCTCGACCAGGTCGACGACGAAACGGCGCCCTATTTCTCGATGGTCCTGGTCCATCGCCGCGGCGACGCCTGGCAATGAGCGCGGCCATCATGTCGCCGTCGCCGAGGACGCCAGCGCCGTCGTGCCGCTGCTCGGCGGCCACCACGGCGCCAACGAACTCGCCCACGCGATTGCCGGGACGCTCGACGTCGCCGCCGCCGTGACGACGGCGGGCGATCTGCGCTTCGGCGTCGCCCTCGATGCGCCGCCGGCCGGCTGGCGGCTGGCCAATCCGGCCGATGTCAAGCCGTTCAGCGCCGAACTGTTGGCCGGCGCGACGCTCAGCCTCGAGGGCGACGCGCCCTGGCTCGCCGACA